>CAWHQS010000015.1:0-30656 GCA_963831565.1 Terriglobia bacterium | reverse complement strand
ACGCCCACCCTTTGCACAGAGCGCAAAGGATGGGCTACCCGCCCGCCGTCTCTATATCTCCTGGATGTGCACATGCGATCTGGCCTCGGCAATCGACATCATCGGGCCCTGCGCTGCGGCCCTTTCTGTCGTGTGCTCCAGGACGGGTGGCCCACCTTTCGCGATTTTCGAAAGGTGGGGGCCACGGCATTCAGCCTCTTGGGATTTTAACTTGCTGACTTGTGGTTCCGAGATTCTTCGAGAAGAATGCGTCTAACCCCACCTTTGCACAAACCGCAAAGGTGGGCCACCCGCCCGCCAGTTGCTATCAGCGAAGAGCGCTGCTGGGCACACCGCAGAATCGCGATCTGTTTCTGGAAGCCATGGAGCAGGTGCGGCGTCGTTATCGTTTCGTTGTGGTGGGATACGTTGTGATGCCCGAGCACGTTCATCTTTTGTTCAGCGAGCCGGAGCGCGGCGAGCTGTCGGTGGTGATGAAGGTCTTGAAACAGTCGTTCGCGCGACGTCTCCTGAATCGATGGCGAGCCGGTGTTGATCCTGGGCAGTCCTGCTTGCGGAAGATCCCAGTTACGGAGGGACACGTGTGGCAGCATCGCTTCTACGATTTCGTCGTGTTCACCGAGAAGAAACGCGTGGAGAAGCTGCGTTACATGCATCGCAATCCGGTTGTCCGCGGCCTGGTGCTGGAGCCGGAACAGTGGAACTGGAGCAGTTATCGCCACTATGCCATAGGAGAGCGGGGGCCGGTGCTCGTGAACGAACCACAGAAGGCGGAGATGCGTGTGCGCCGAATTGGGTAACGGGAGATGGCTGGCGCCAAGCTGTATGGGTCCGTGGTGCCCACTCGCCGAAAACCGCGGCGAGTGGGGCAGCCGTTTTCGTGGTGGTGCAAGAAACTAAAATGTGAATGTGTGGGCCAGCCCCCCAGGAGCTCGTTACAATGCTTAATGCGCAAGGCGCGAGCGCCGAGGGCGCGAGCGGTTAATGCGCTGGATCAACTGGCGGGGAAACCCGCGAACGTTCCCGGTTTTTCGACGAATGGAATTTAGTGAGCGTCCCGTCTGTAACCAGTTTTCCACAATGAAAAACGAGGTGAAGAGAAAATGATCAAAGCCGCTATCTTTTCCATGTGTCTCGCAATTTCCGCACTTTCGCTTAATGCACGTGCCCAGGATGTGCGCGGGTATAGCTACGGTCCGGTCACTGAGGTGGACTACGTACACGTTGAGTACGGGCACTTTGATGAATACATGGCATGGGTGACTTCGACATGGGTGCCGACCATGGAAGCCGCGAAGAAAGCCGGGCTGATCATCGGGTACAAGGTCTTCCAGGCCTCTCCAAAATCACCGGACCAGCCCAATGTGTATCTCGAGATTACTTATAAAAACATGGCGGCTTATGCCGGGGACATCGGCGATCAAGCGGACGCGTTTGAAGCAGTGACCGAAAAAGTAATCTGTAACAGCGCGTGTCAGAACCAGGCCAGAGTGCACCGGAATGAGATCAGAAAAGTTCTGGGCACTGAAGTGACTCGTGAAATTATTTTTAAGTGAAATGGTTATACGTGTTCAGAGAGTGCGCGCCAGGAACGTGGGGACGGGTGGCCCACCTTTCGCGATTTTCGAAAGGTGGGGGCCACGGCATTCAGCCTCTTGGGATTTTAACTTGCTGACTTGTGGTTCCGAGATTCTTCGAGAAGAATGCGTCTAACCCCACCTTTGCACAAACCGCAAAGGTGGGCCACCCGCCATGTGGGGTTGTCGTCGGGGGTGACCTAACTTGTGATTATAAAGTGTACATTCCCGAAATGACTAAACACCGCGCCGCTTCTCGCGCCTTTCGAGAAGCCTCTAGCTCCCTCGCCCCACGCAGCGACGTAGAAGCCGAGGCCCTGAGCCAGCAACTGCTGTTCGAAGGTGGCTGGGGTTTGGTAGTCCAAAACAATCGGGAAAAAATCGGGACGGGACAAAAATCGGGACAGACGGGACTGACCCCATTGTTGGCAGAGAAAAAATGCGGAAGTTCCGCCTGCATCCGGTTTATCCGAGGCCTTGGTAGCCAAACGGCTACCACTACATACGCCCACCCAAGATGCGGTCGATCTGCCGAAGATGGTTCAAGTCGTGTGCCGCTTCCAAGCGGACGAACTCCTCGACCGTTTGCCGTCCGCGTACCTCGTGGACCCCATAGCACTCCACCCACCGTGCGCGCGGGACCGACTCCAACAGTCGCAGGTTGCTCTCGCGCAGCGCCCGAAAGACCCCTGCCGAAAGGCTCGCATCTTGCTGCGCGTAACCCAAGCGCTCCGCCCATACGGCCTGATCCCACCACGTTAAGGCCACGCCCGGATTCGCCAGCATGTTTCGCAATCGCCACCCCATCGCCAGCTCCGCGTCCGCCAAGTGCGCTACGATCTCGGCGATTGACCACTTTTCAGGTGCAGGACGCCGGATCAACTCCTCGGGCGCGACATCGCGCAGACGCCGATCGAGCTGCGATGGGGTGGCTTGTTGGACACCGATGGGCTCCTCATCGCCAAGATAGCTTAGGACTCGAGTTCGGTATGCTTCGAACGTCTCTGCCATTGGTCCTCCCGGTAGACTGCGTATGCGGCCGAACATCTCGTGGGACAGAATTACGGGGAAGGGACGTTCCCCATTTTCTGGAATAATAATGGGGTCAGTCCCGTCTGTCCCCGGTTTTCCCCGGGCGCTCCTTCAGGACACCGCGCTCAAGGATGCTGGGTAAGACAAGTCGACGCCGGAGACCTTGACGACGGCCTGCCACGCGGCTTCCTGGTTGGCGCGATCGTGAAAGTGTGGGTGGCGCATCGCCTCAATTGGGCCGGTGAGCTTCTTCGGCGCCGAGGCGAAGAATTGCCCCGAGACGTCGGTTCCGAACTCCGATGCCTGGAGGTACCGACGGGCCGCGGTCTCCGGCGTCTGGGACATGCCGGGGATGAGCTTCACCAGCGGAATCATCAGCCACTTCATGGCCGGGCCAGCGTTTCGCACCGCCTTGGTGTCGGGCGCGCTACCGGGCGAGACGGCGTACACGGCCATGCCGGAGGGTAGCCGGCGCGCCAGCGCCGCGGCCCACCAAGCGACGATGAGCTTCGCGTCGGCATACGCCCGGTTGGGCTCGTACTTCACGTTCGGCCCGTTGCGCACCAGGGCTTCCACAGCGGCGGTTCGGTCACCCTGGTGGTGTTTGGCCGCGAAGGCCGCCACGTCGGTGAAGCTGAACATGGGTACGTCCCCTCGGGCAGGTTCCGCGCCGGCGATAACAATCCGCGCGTTGGGGCTCAGCAGGTTGGCGCGGAGCAACCCGACAGTCAGTTGATGATGGCCGATCAGCGGGGCCTGAGCCGCCTCGACGCCCGCCGCAGTGAGCACGCGCTTCTTACCTGGGACCATCCCTGCATTGAGCAGTAGGAAATCGATCGGCCGACCTCGCTTGACGAGCTCGGCGAGGGCGGACTGAACGCTGGACGGCGTGTCCAGATCCAGCTCCAGCGGCGTGAAAACCTGTGTCTTGGTCTCAGCCGCGAGCTGAGCGGCCGTTTCCTGGACCCGAGCCAGGCTGCGCCCGGTGACGATGATCTCGCGCCAGCCCTCTCCGGCAAGCAGTGCGGGCTGCCGCATAACCGAGCCCGGAGGTGGTGCCGGTGACGAGCGCGATCGAATGTTCCATGGGCGTCTCCGTGGTGAAGGGTGAAGGTCGAGTCGTGAGGCCCCGCGAGGCCAGGGCCAGCTTGCTAATTTCGAACTATTCGGTTATATATTGCGTACGATGGCCATTGTCAAGGAGTTTTGAACCAAATGATTCAAAATACCGCTAGGCCGCGGGGTCGACCGCGCAGCTTCGACGAGACGGGGGCGCTGGAAAAGGCGACTCAGGTGTTCTGGTCGAAAGGCTACGACGGAGTGACGATTGACGATCTCGTCGCCGGGATGGGTGTGGGACGGCCGAGCCTGTATGCCGTCTTTGGGGACAAGCGGGCGATATTCTTGCGCGTCCTTAGGGCGTACGCAGAACGGAAGGGCGCATCAGCCGCGAAGGCACTCCTCTCGCCACAGAGTCTTCGCGACTCGATCGCGGGCTTTCTGAGGTACGCCGTCGAAAGTGCGACCGAGAAAGGGTCCGCCCGGGGCTGCCTTCTGGTGTGCGTCGCGCCGCTTGTGAACGACGCTGAGGTTCAGCGGTTCCTGCAGAGCACGGTCGCGGGCGGCGCGGCGCTGGTGGAGCGCCGTTTCCGGGACGGGATCAGTGCGGGAGACATCCCGCCTGACTTTCCGGTAGCCGTGCGCGCGATCCAAGTCACGGATTTTGCTCGTGGCCTGACCATGCGTGCGCGGATAGGCACGCCGCGCAAGACGCTCCTCAAAGATGCTGAGGAAGCGGCCGACTTGGTGCTCCTGCCGCGCCGGAAGGCCATCGGCAAGCAGAAGCTATAACTTTCTCTCGCCGACGCTTGAATAGGAGAAAAAACTGGGGACAGACGGGACGTTCCTTAATTTCCGTTGCCGAAAAATGGAAACGCCTCCCGCCTGTCCCCGGTTTCCCTACGATTCTTATGCCGCTGAAGCCGACTTCTTCTTCCCATCGAGTGCCGGTAGAAGAAGGTTCAGAAGCGCTTGATCAGAGAACGGGTTCTGACCTGAGATCAGCTCGCGATCCTGAAGGACATAGCTCTTCCATGGAGCGAGCACACTTACGTCACCGCCCGCCGTTTGCAAGGCGAAGTCCGGGTAGAAGAGAACCTTGCCACCAATCTCAAGCGGTTCCCGCTGCTGCTCTTCCGCTGTCGAAAAGATGGTCATCTTGTATCCAGAATAGATCCAACCCTGCGCCTTGGCGTGCGCTCCAGCGGCATCGCCCGCCGCCAGCGCGGCGACCACTTCCTTCGAATTCGGAAGAGCCGAGAGAAGTGAAATCGGGCCATGGCAGAGCACTGCCGTAGGTTTGGATGTTTTATGAAAGTGTCTGAACACGGTGCCAGCGTCGGGATCATCGAGAAGATCCATCATCGGGCCATGGCCGCCGGGGACAAAAACAGCGTCATATTGATCCAGGCCCGATGCGATGACCTCCGAGATACGAGTTGGATTTTTGAGCCCGGTCAGGGTGTCCCGAAATTTCAGATAGTCCTGAAGCTTAGCCTCGTCCCCACCGAAGAAGTCGGCTACGCTGAATTGACATCCAATTGCGGCGTGTTGCCTTTGGGGTTGGCGAAAGTGATTTCGTAGCCCTCGTTCATCAGGGCGCGAACCGGAACCGTCAGCTCGTTGAGGTAGTAGCCAGCGCCGGCATAAACCTTGCCATCTTTCAAGGGCAAGCCATGACCGCTCGAGACTAGCACTAAGACTTTTCCTTTAGTTGTCATTTTGTTCTCCTTTTTGAAAATTGACTCTGTTTCCGATATTGGCGAGTAAGTCCATCAGATCACAACTGGGATCAAAACTGTGGACAGACGGGACGTTCACTAATTCCCATTCATTGAAATTGGAGAACGTTCCGTCTGTCCCCGGTTTTCGTGCGCATCGCGATTATGCATCCATCCGTTCGACCCATTGAGCGCGCGATGCCGGAGCCACAAATGGATCCGCAAAGTACTGTGTTTCCCGCGCAACCTTGTCACCCGTGAACTCCATGATGCTCACGGTGTAGGACGGCTTGCCATCATAGGTCAGGATGAATTCGGTGACCCAAAGATCACCGCTGCCAATGATTCGCCGGACAGTAAACCGCTTTTTGTTCGGCTGACTGGCGCGTTGGCCCTGTATGTTGCGTCGACCGCGGGTTCGCTCGCCGGACTGCGGGTACTCGAGCACTGCGTCCTCGTGATAGATGAGGTGCTCCGTCACAAAATCGTTGGCATCGGACGCCGCCCAATGCTGATCCAGCGCCGCACGGATCTCTTGATCTCGCACTCCAGAATACTGCTCCTGCTGTTGTGACATCGACATGTCACTTCCTTTCCGACTCTCACCTCGGCTCGCTCCAGCGCGCAAATTGTCCGCCTGGAAGCTGCCTCATCGCTTGGGGCCGACTAAGGTAGGAACCCGTCCGCCATCCACTTGGCGAATAGGTCAATCCGAGATTGCTGCCAAGGACCTTCTCCTTTTGGTGGTGGGGGCGGCATCACGGCGCCGCCGATTCCACGAATGCGATCGTAGATGGCGCTGGCGTGCTTTTTCACATCATCGTAACTTGCCAGGTTGAACGCCTTGCTCATGCCTTGAATGTCTCGCTCCGTAAAGAGCGGGCGAATGTCCGCTTGAAAGCTCGTCGTTTTCGTCATTGCGCCTCACAGGTATTGGATTATGCGGATGTCACGGTCCGCTAGGCCGCTTGCTCTTGTTGGATGCATTTCAATTGAATTGGGCGACGCCCAAAAAGCGAGTCGCAATCTCGTTTGTGATGTGTTGAGTTGCACACCTTTCGATGAAACCGCTGGTTTTCGTTTTGGCGTGGTCCGCATGGGATCCTGGCTTTGCGAAAAGAATTTCGACATCCTATTACGGACAGGCGAGGAAAGACTGTTCAATTGGGAATACCAGACTAGACTAATATGTCTAGAGGAAAACTTAAAATAATGAGGAAAGATCGCCGCGGACTTAATCCGCCTACAGCCACCTGTGCGTCCACGTCACACGAATCCTGCAGTTAGAAGGCTAAGGCCAGCAATGCCCTATTCCTCCTAAACCTTAAACCACACCAGTGTCCCGACAATCGCCTTACAAGCACCTAAGCTAGTGACCAAGGTCACTGCGCGTCTCTCAGAACAATCAGACAATGTTGTTGGCAGTGAGTGAGCCCTTTCTTGAGGCGGCCAAAAACGCAGAGACTAGCCAAGGAGATAAGGCCGTGAAAATACTAACTTTGCTGTATGGAATGGCTTTCGCCGTAGTGGTTTGTGCGGTCCTGCTGTTGGTACTTGGTGTCAGCTTCCACCGCCCCGTCACCGCTCAAGGCGCGGCACTGTACGATCCCACCTCCGAAGCCGTCGTGCATGGGGTTGTGCTGGAAGAGCAGGACTTCGACTGCCCTGTAAGCGAAGGGGAGATGGGCAGTCACTTGATGCTGAAGACCTCGGAGGGAATACTGCAAGTGCATCTGGCTCCGGTACGCATCATGGCGAGCCACGGATTTAGCTTTGTTCAAGGCGATCAGATTGCAGTGCTTGGCTCCCGGGTTCGTCTGGCGGGACAGAACGGCGTGGTTGCGCGGGAGATTACCCGAGGCAATGAGACCATCATTTTTCGCGATGGGCAAGGCAAACTTCTGTTGGTGCAATAACATAGCACCAGCCCTACAAGTGAGACTTCCACTCGGAGCCGCGAGCAGCAGGCATACGTGAGAGCCGTTTTCGGCTGGGGTAGCCGCGCGGCCTAGGCGGCGGCTCTATGAATCGTGCCTCCCTGACGTGCCGTCGGACTGCTGCGCTGACAAATGTCTTTCAGGGCATCGTTAAGCGTTGCTCTCTCGACCAGGTCGCAGCGGATGAAATCACTGATGGAGATCATCCCTTGCAGCTCCATCTGTTCGTTGACTACCGGGAGCCGCCTCACCTGTTTGTCCCGCATCAGTTGCAGCGCGGTTTCAGCATTGTCCTCAGCATGGCAGCAGGTGGGATGGGGCGTCATACACTCACTTGCCAAAGTATGTGCCGGGTATTTTCCCGGAGCGACCACTCTGAGACAGAGATCACGGTCGGTGATGACTCCCAGCAACTTACGATGAAGCAACTCCTCCACCACCGGCACAATGCCGGTGCCTGCGTGTTCCATTAGCGCGGCCACTGCTTCGACCGTCCAGTATGGTGTGCAATAGCTCGGTTTCAGGGTCATGATTTCTTTTACCTGCATAACGCACCTCTTGACTTGAGGATTCCCGGTTCACACCTTCTCAGCACGCGCGTAAACCACCAGGTCACCTTCCGGGCGTAGATCGCCTGGGTGGTAGCGGGGGATGGGGAACTCCAACTGTTTGAATTCGACGGGCGATGTCTTCTTATCCACCAGGCCGAGGGCCACCGCCACACCGTAGATAATGGCTTCCGGCCGCGGCGGACAGCCAGGAATGTAGTAGCTCACGGGAATGATTTTCTCCACCGGCCCGATCACGGAATAGGAATCAAACCAAATCCCGCCTCCACAGGCGCAGGACCCGATGGCGAACACCAGCTTGGGCGCCGGCATGGCTTCGTAAGCCCGTTTCAATGCCGTCGCGGTGGAGCGCATCGCCGGGCCCTGGCAGAGCATCACGTCGGCATGGCGAGGTGAACCCACCAGCTTGATGCCGAAGCGCTCCACATCGTAGTAGGGCGTCAGGACATTCAGAACTTCAATATCGCAACCGTTGCAACCGCCGCTGTTGGCGTGGTAAACCCACAACGACCGCCCGAACAGTTTTTGGCACAAATTCTTCAGCATGACTATCAGTCCAATTCGATTTCTACGTCGTCCGCCTCGGCATCGCCCGACAGGTAAGCTTTCGAACGGTAGATCCAGCGCTCGCCTTTCAGATCATCGAAGCGATAGCCTTTCATCTTCAGTTCTTCCAGAACGGACGCAGGCTTGAAGCAGCGCCCGCATCTCTGGCAGGTGCTCATGAACAGATCTAATTGCTGCTGCAGGTCTCCAATCCGGTTCGTGCCATTCTCAAACTCGTGGCTCATGGTGATGGCTTTCTCCGGACAGACGTCTGCGCATCGTCCGCAATAGGTGCAGCGGCGTCCCAGGTACTTCAGAATGCGGACCTCCTGGCAGACGTCGAACACCAGAATTTCGCGCGCGGGACAGTTGTTGGCACACCCTCCGCAGCCGATACATTTCGCGGCATCGAAGATCGGCCGCCCACGGAACTTCTCCGGCACAGGTTGTGGACAAGCCGGGTACGGCAAAGTCACGCAGCCGGCTTTCAAGCAGGCCAACGTTTCTTCGAATTTGCTCAACACCGACATTCGCTTGCCTTCTTAGTAGCCATAACTCGCCAGTACCAGCCCTATGGTCGCTACCACGAACAGACTGGCAAAATATCGAATCGCCTGGTCAATGCGGTAACGGGCGTGAGTTGCGGCCACCAGCGTGACCAGCAAAACCAGTCCGAGCACTTTCACCCAGAACAGCAGCCAGCCCATCGGAAACGCTAGATGGGAGCCCCAAGGCATGAAGAGCGAGGCGAACAGTGCGCTATAGATAATTAGCTTCGCCATGTGTGCGTACTTGAACAACGCCAGCTTCGGGCCCGAGTATTCCACTAAGGGGCCTTCCATCAACTCGGTTTCGGCCTCGGAGATATCGAATGGGACCCGCTGTACGAAAGCCTGAAACGCCGCCAACATGACGCCAAGCAGGATCAACCCGGACCACGGGATGCCGGCTCCCGAATACAGCGAGCCATTCAGCACGGAGTCAAGACGCAGGGACCGCACATGCAACGCCCCGGTGATGAGGACGACCACCAGCAACGGTTCCAGCGAAATCATGCTCATCATTTCGCGGCTGATCCCGAGCAGCGAGTAGGTGGAACCGGCCGCCAGCCCTGCCAGAAGCGTGCAGATCCCGCGACAGCGTCAGGAGATAAATCAGCAGGATGACGTCTCCGCGCGCCGTTCATTGGGGCCGTGACTCCCATGGGCACCAGACAAGCGAGCGTCAACACGGTGGCCAATGAAAGATAGGCCGCGAAGCGCTGCATAGTCGGCGTCTCACCCGACTCAATGTCTTCCTTCCCTAACAACTTCAGCAGGTCGAAATAGGGTTGCCAGACCGGTGGTCCCTGGCGTGACTGGATTCGGGCAGTGATTTTGCGCAGTATGCCCTGGAAAAGCGGCGCCAGCAGAAGAACCGCCGCCACATTCAGCGCGCCACTCAAAATCGTCCATGCCATCGCACGATTCATGATCGATGCCTCGCTTGCGCCAGTTTGAGCAATTCCTCCTGTGACCAGACCCTGACCGCTCCGGAGCGCAGGTCGATAGTTTCCATCCGGTCGGTGCAGGAGAAACAGGGATCGATGCTGCCCAGCGAAATTGTCATGTCGGCGATCTGCTGGTCCTTGATCATCATGGGCACGCCCTGCAGGTTCTGATACGTCGGCGCTCGTACTCGCCAGCGGCGGGGCCGGTTGTTCTCGCCGGTGATGACGAAGTGGTGGCTTTCGCCGCGCGGAGCTTCGACCGACGAGAGTCCGATTCGGCCGATGGGCAACTCGTCCTTGATTTCCAATTGCAGCGGGCCATCCGGCATCTTGTCGAGACACTGGCGGATGATCCGGATGGACTCGAACACTTCCTGCAGTCGCACCAGCAGCCGCGACCACACGTCGCCATCGTTCTGAGTGATGACGTTGAAATCCACGCGATCATAAGCAGCATAGGGATGATCGCGGCGGCAATCCATGTCCACGCCCGCCGCCCGCGCCACTGGCCCAACCAGCCCCGCACTCTTCACCAATTTCTTGTCGGCAACGCCCACCCCGCGGGTACGTTTCTGGATGTTCTTGTCGCCGCTGACCGCATTCACGATGGGACGCCATTCGGCTTCGAGCTTGTCGAGACGTCTGCCGCAGCTCGAGTCTTCAGTTCGGGAGTGAAGTCCCAGCGCACGCCGCCGATTTGGCAGAGGGCGTACGTCTTGCGGTTGCCGGTGATCTTTTCCGCAATCCACATGATGGGCTCGCGGATGCGGAAGCTCTGCATGAACAGCGTGTCGAATCCCAGGATGTGGCACGCCAGGCCTGTCCACAGAAGATGACTGTGCAGCCGCTCGATCTCCAGCATGATGGTGCGGATGTACTCCGCGCGCGGCGGCGGTTTGAGCGCGGCGGCAGACTCGACCGCCTGCGTATAAGCCACGCTGTGCACGCACCCGCAGATGCCGCAGATGCGCTCGGCCAGCATCGGGATATCGTTGTAACTCATCACCGACTCTGCCAGCTTTTCGATTCCGCGATGCACCATGAAGCCGCGATACTCGCAGCCGCGCACCATCTCGCCTTCCACATAAAGGCGGAAATGCGCCGGTTCGTCCAGCGTGGGATGGAAAGGCCCGAACGGCACTACCATGCAGCCTTCCGGCGGATCGTCGAAGGTCAACTCACGGTCATCGTTGTAGCCGGTAGGGACGTCGTCCCAGCGCGCGTCCTTTGCGCAATGGATGCAAGCCTTCCGGCCAGCCGTCGGGCAGCACCAGCCGCTTGAGATACTTGTGCCCCACCGGTTCGATGCCGACCAGATCCTGCATCTCGCGCTCGGCCCAGCTCGCCGCGGGGACGATGTCGGAGATGCTGTCGATGCTTGGTTTGTCAGCGGGCAATTCGACCAACACGCTGCAGAGCAAGTGGTCCGTGTCGAAGGCAAACGTGTGGGCGACCAGGAAGTTGCCGGAATAGGGCCGGTCGTCGGTGCCGATGCTGATCACGTAACGGGCATCGAGATCTCTGAAAAGGTACTGGCATATCCCCTTTACCGCTGCCGGCGCGATGTGGACGAATAAGCGGTTGTCGCAGGGAAATCCGTGCGTCGGATGGCGGCGCCGAATTTCTCCCGCAACTGCTCGAGCCGGTCCTGAGCGGTCATTTCAGTCTCCTCGCAACAACGTCACCCGGCACATGCGGCGCGCCGCCCAGCCAGCCAAAATAACGCTTAATCTCTCCATAGAAATTGTGTGCCACGTAGCGATTGCACTCCGCTTCGCGCGCGTATCCGCACAGCCAAGGCACGGCGACTCGACGCGGGGCGCTGCCCAGTTTTGAGATTCCGTAAGCCACTCCAAACAGAAGGCCCATGACCGCCGCCAGTGCCATCGGCGTAAAGACCGCCGCCGAGTTGAGGGCTCCAACACCGGTGAGAGATCCTGCTTTCACGGGCATGGTGCTCGCCAGGGCTAGCGCAAAGCCTTGTTGGCTCGCCTGCAATGAATGCTGTATCAGGCGGAATCCAAGCGCGGGCACTATGCCCAGCAGGATGCATAGTCCCGCCAGCATCACCTGCGGAACCTGCATCATCCAGGGAGCCTCTAATTTTTTCTCCTCCGCTCGCGCCTTCACCAGTGCGCTGGTTCGACAAAGGAAACTCACGCCAAAGAACTTGACGAACGAGGCCAGAGTGAGAACGCTGGTCAAAATGGCGACTAACGCGCAGAACACCAGATACCGCGCCGACGGGCTCCCCTGGATCGTCGCCACATAAATGCTCCACTTGCTCACGAATCCATTGAACAAGGGCACGCCGGAAATGGAGAACGACGCGATCAGCGCGGTAATCGCGGTCAAGGGCATGAAACGCATCAGTCCGCCCATTTTGTTGAGGTCTTGCGTGCCGGTGGCGTAGAGCATGGATCCCGCGTTGAAGAAGAGAAGCCCTTTGAATATTCCGTGATTCAGCACATGAAGCAACGCCCCGAAGAAAGCGAGCGCCGCCAGAGCAGTCATATTCGGGCCGGCGGGAAGCAACGCCATGCAGGCGCCTAGTGCCCAACAGGATATAACCAATCTGTCCAATGCTGTGAAAAGCCAGCAATCGCTTCGACTGTTCCTGCTTGAGGGCCTGCATGGTGCCGGTAAATAAAGTGATGGTGCCCAGGACGGCGATGACCATGCCCCACTTGGCCAGCGGATAAACCTGGATCGCGCTCATCGGCACCAGCCACAGAAAATAACGCATCAAGCCGTAGACGCCGGTCTTAATCATCACTCCAGACAACATGGCGCTTACCGGCGAAGGCGCGGCCGGGTGCGCGTCCGGCAGCCAGATCTGGCCGAACGGCCACATCCCCATCTTGATGCCGAATCCTACCAGGAACAATCCAAACGCGATCGCGGTCGCCAGCGGCCGTGTGCTCAGCAGGAGGGGAAGGTTCGCGCTGACCGTGTCGAAGTCATACTTCAAATGGGCGCTGTTTCGCGCGGCCGCGCCGGTCACTGCGAGCAGCTCGGCGCCGACCATAGTGGCGGCGCAGGCGATCTGCATCATGAGGAGATATTTATTGGCGGCGCGGATGCTCTCCCGTTTCTGGTTTTCGTAGCGGATCAGCGCGTATCCCGGCAGCGTCATCATCTGCCAGAAGATGAAGAAGAACCACATCATGTCGGTCGTGCTGAGCAGGCCGTACATCGCGGCCAGGAAGAGCAGAAAATATGGGTAGTAGCGGCCCACGCCGTAATCCTCGTAATGCCGCATATAAAGGATGGAGTAAAACGACGCCGGAACCGCGATGACCACAGCCAGCAAAAGAAAAGTGGCGGTCAGGCCGTCCACATAAATACGTAATGCGAACCCGATTCCCGGCAGCGCCCAGAATTCCGCGGCATGTGGCGAAGGCCCGTAGAGCAAGACCTTAACAACGGCTGACCCGACCAGCACAGCGGAGGTTGCGGTCACCAGAAAGGCGAACCAGCCGGCAACGATCTTGTGGCGCGAAACGGCAAGCACCAGCACTGCCCCACAAATGCAGATGAGGATCGAGGCAAGAACAGCTTGTTCCGGCGTCAACATGCGGGCACTCCCAGGTCGTGCTCAAGCTCCACACTGTCTATCAAGCCGTGCGGCTCGTGATACAGCAGTCCTCCCACAATTTTGGCTGCCTTTTGCACCGCCGGGCTCAACGGCTCTCCCGGTTTGAGGGACCCTGGTTGTACGCCGAGCAGCCACACCCGAGTCTTACCGTTCGATTCCACCAGCTTTGCCAGCACCGCGAGCGATATTTTGTGGGTGGAAATTTGCGGAAATCGGGCCGCCATTTCTCGGCTTCCTGCCATAACTATCGAACCGGCTTCGGCGCCGCATTCAACGGCGTCGAGAAACACCAGCTCATCGAATTCTCCTTCGGCGATTCGGCCGAGATAATGCTCCGGCGTGGTTCCGGCGATGATTACGTCCGGAACCCCGGCTTTGATCAGCTCTTCTGCCAGCCGCACACCAAAGCCGTCGTCACCGTACTCCGGGTTGCCGAGTCCCAGGAAACAGACCCGGCCCGTGCGATTCCCGTCGAAGAGATTGCCGAGCGGAGTCATCAGATGTCCTCCCCCAACTTCTTGATCTGTTGATACGTGAACACTGGCCCGTCAACACAAACGTAGGCCATGCCTATGCAACAATGCCCACACTTGCCGACGCCGCACTTCATGTAACGCTCCAGGGTTGAAACAATGTTCCGCTCTGCGAAACCCATGGCCAGCAGGTCTTTGATCACAAAGCGGAACATGATGGGCGGACCGCACACGAAAGCGACAGTGTTTTCCACGGGGATCTGCACCCCAGGTTTCTTGAACAAACTGCCTACGACTCCCACGTTGCCCGACCAGCCACCGTTCGCGCGGTCCACTGTCAGGTAGCATTCAATGCCCGGCGACCGCGACCACTCTTCCAGGTTGGAGACGTACATCAGTTCCTTCGGCGTCTTGGCGCCATGAAAGATTTGAATGCGCTGGTATTTGTCACGGTGGTTGATCGCATACACGATGCACGAACGCAAGCGGAATCAGCCCAATGCCGCCGGCAACAAAAACCAGGTTCTTGCCGTAGTACTGCTCCATCGGGAAACCGTTGCCGTAAGGCCCGCGCACGGCAAACTTCTCGCCTGGTTTGAGATGGTGCAGAGCAGATGTGCAACTACCCACTTGCCGCACGGTGAAAAAGGTCTCTTCTTCCGTCGGGCTGGGAGGCAAGGATGTGGGAAACTCGCCGACGCCAAACAGGGAAACCTCCGCGAACTGCCCCGGTCGAAAGTGCCTAAACGCCTGCTGCTCCGCCTGGTCCTCAAAATGCCAGTAGAACGTCTTTACCTCAGGGATCTCGCACACGATCCGGTCGAGGACCGCGGTCTTCGGCAAATAAACGTTCTCAGTGGCTGACGGGTTCATTTTTCTCCAGCTCCGTCGTGGCGCGGCGAATCATCTCCACCACGCTCGGCATTCCAATATCGCCATGACAAACCTGCACGCAGCGTCCGCAGCCCACGCACGCCATGGACAACTCGCGCTGTATGAAGTAGTGGGCCAGCTTGCGGAAAAACCGCCGGTTGCGGCGGTCGTGCACCGCTCGGCGCGGATTGAACCCACCCGCCATGCGGGTAAATCCATCCAGCGCGCAGGAATCCCAGATGCGAACCCGTTCGATCTCGTTTGGCCCCACCTGCCGGTCGCTCACCGTAAAACACGTGCAGGCCGGGCAGACGTAGGTGCAACCACCACACTCCAGGCAGCGATTGCCGATCTCTTCCCACGTCTTCTCGAGAACCTTCCCCTGCGAGATGTAACGGACAGTGGCTGAAAACCAGCTTGTAGTCTGTTTAAAGCGCTTGCGGACCTCCGCCAGGATGGCCCGACGCTTGGCCACATGCGCTGCGCTGCCTTTCCTGAAGATCGGATCGGCAAACAACGCCTCTCCAGCCGCGGTGCCCGCCACAGCCATGAATTCATCGCCCAGATCCATCAGTTGCAGGTCGAAATGGTCGTGCGCGGCCGGGCCGGTGTCTGCGCATACGCAGAAGCAATCCTCGCCGATGTCGCGATCGGGATCAGTGCAGACCAGATTCACCAGGAACAAATTGTCCCGGCGCTTCTCGTAATAAATGTCGCGATGTTCCCGCCCCAGGTAGAAACGGTCCAGATGGTAAATTCCGGCGACGTCGCAGGACCGGATCCCGAAGATCGCCCGCTTGGGCTCCCGGTAGGTCGGTTCGATATGAATGTCTCCGTTGTCGCGACGAATTGTCAGCAGGTGTTCGATCGGAGGAAACACAAACCGCTTTGGCGGGTAATAAGGATTTGGCAGATGGAACTCAAGCTGGTCTCGGTTCTCGTCGGTCACCGTATCGAAGCAGGTGTCTTGAGCCCGGCCGCGGAATGGGGCGAGGACCTCATATCCCTGCCCTCTCAGCAAGTCCACAATCTTCAGCACGTCGGCGCGGTGGAGAATGCGGGCTTTCATGCAGCCTCCTTCTCCACGCGCACCTGAACGTTGCCTTCTTCGCCGGCACCGAGGATCTGCTCTTCAACTTCCCTTACAAAGTAAGGCACAAAAATGGTGCCGCTCCGCACTTCCGGAGTCACTCGTGCCGTGGAAACCGCCGATGCCGTGGCCGCGCGCAGCCGAATCTTCTCTCCATCGCGGATTCCCAGCGTTTTGGCGTCATCGGTACTGATCTCGACGAACCCTTGTGGATAGTCCAGCAGCAAGACGCGATACTCGCGCTGCAGGGTTTCGCTGTGGCGGATCAGCACGTTCTGGTTCCAGTAGTAGAGCGAGTGCCCAAAGACCAAGGTGAAAGGAAACTCTTGCGACCCCGCAGTTTCCTGCGCCGGTTTGGCCGGTGCCACGAACTTGAACCGAGGTTCTCCGTTCTGGTGAGCAAACAGATAAGGGGTGCCGAGAGGATTTTCGGTAGTGCACGGCCACTGGCGGCCGTATTCGCGCGCCAGGTTCTCATAGTTAGCGCCGCTGTAGAACGGCACTACCTCGCCAATTTCCTCCATGACCTCAGCCGCCGATGAGTAATTCCATCCGGCACCCATCAGGCGGGCAACTTGCATGATCTGCTGCCACGCAGGCGTCAATCCCGGCGCCGGCTCGACCACTTTCTGGGCTAGCTGGATGCGCCGTTCCGTGTTGGTGAAAGAGACTTGCTCCTCACCAAATGCCGTGGTGGGCAGCACGACGTCCGCATGGCGGGCAGTTTCGTTCATGAATAAGTGCTGGACGACGACGAACTCACATTGCCGAATAGAACTCGCAGCGTCGGCCAACGCGCCTGTGCTGACCGGGTCGTAGCGGCAAAGCCAAAGCGCTTTAACGTCGCCTTCCCCAGCCAGCAGCGAGCGAGCGCTCAGTCCCGGAGCGCCGGGAATTTTGCACTTCCATTTCTCTTCAAACACGGCGCGGGCCGCCGCGTCTCTTACGGCCGGGTATCCTGGCAAGCGGTCTGGCAGCATGCCCATGTCGCACACGCCTTGCAGGTTATTCTGTTCGCTGAGCGCGAAGATGCCCCCGGCTGACTTCCCTAAATTTCCCGTGAGTAATGCCAGGTTGACTATTGCGCGGATATGGTCGTGCGTACGCGCCTCAATCCCCGTCGAATAAAGAATCGCGGCTGACTTTGCGCGAGCGATTGCCAACGCTGCCGACTCAATCAGATCCGGCGGAACTCCTGCAGCGTGCGCGGCATTCAAAAGATCGTACTGGCGCACTGCGACGGCAAACTCGTGATAGTTACGGCAACGGTCCTTGATGAAAGCAGCATCCGCCAGCCCGCGATCGATGATGATCTTGGCCATGGCACCGTAAAGCAGAGCTTCAGTGCCCGGCCTGATTTGCAGAAACACATCGGCGCTTTCCGCCAGGCGGTGGCGTCGTGTCCCGATCACAATCAGCTGCGAACCGGCGAGTTTGGCGCGAAGCACAGCGCCGCCGAGTGTGGGGAGCCGGCGCGCCAGGTCCACTCCGTCGACCACAATAACTTCGCTGCCTGCCAGCTCCGAAATCGCGTTCGTACTGGCCGGAACACCAATCATCTCAAGCAGGACGTCCACAGAGTTGTTGCTGTAAACACCGGTCCCGTGGTCAACGTTATTAGTGCCAACAACGGCACGCGCCAGCTTCTGCAGAAGATACGATTCTTCGTTAGAACAACGCGGAGAGTTCAAAAAAGCCAGGCTGCTTGGTCCATACTGCTGGCGGATCTCCTTCAGGCGCGCGGCCACCAAGTCGAATGCTTCATCCCAGGTAGCTTCCTGGAACTCACCGTGCTTTTTGATTAGGGGCGTGGTCAGCCGGTCGGGCGAGGCGGCGATCTCGTGCACGTGCCAGCCGCGCACACAGATTCGTCCCGCATTTGTAGGATGGGAACGGCTAGGGTAAGCCCCCACTACCTGATTGCCGGCGGTCTCCAGGTAGAGACCGCAACCCACTCCGCAGAAAGTGCAGGTAGTGAGGCGATGGGCCATGGGCGCCTCCCGGCGCAGCCTTGATGGAGCCTGCGCGCGAACACGCAGGAGCCGATCCGCTCATTAGACATTAGTGGGACTAGGCAGCGGCAACCGTGATCAGCATCACTTCCAACTGTGTTGCAGGACACGCAGGCTTCCGGGGCATCTCTTGGGCGCAAAAGATCTCTACATTAGCGGAAAATGACTGGACTCGACTGGTCCGGCGTACCACATCGCCCGGAGAAAAAACGCTTGAGCCCTAAGCTGCTCAATCGTATTTGCACCTTGGGCGTCTGCACAGGCATATATCATTCAAGGGTCACTAGTACGAGATATAGCCCCCCAAACATGAGCACCGAGAGAATGGTTACGCCCGCAAGACGGACTAGCCGCTCCCGCACTGCCAGATGCCGGCCTTCGGTCGTTTCGATTTGTTCATCCAAGCTGCCAAACATGGCTTTAACTCCGTTATGGCCGCAATTTTGCACTGCGTTGCGATCTCACTGCTTCATTTTCCTTCCACCAGGCAGTACTGGCCGATCTTGCTGCCAATGTCCGAGTCATTTGTGGTTCGATAGATGTCGACGTTCGCGCAATCGTAAATCCCATGGTCTTTAGGAAGCCGGACCATCGAGTAGGTCCCCGGCTCCAGCACCGTGCAGCCAATCACATTCTTGTTGCACTGCAGGTCAAAGGAGTTCTTTCCTTCCTGAGCCACAAGAATTACCACACCGTTGTTTACTGAGCTGCTCCGGATCGTGATCGTCTCACGCTGCTCTTGTGCCGACGCCCCGACTGTGGCGAGGAAAACAAACAGGAGAAGCGCAACGAAGAGAATGACTCCTTTCTTCATAGCCCACCTCCCCAGCCTGAAGTGCATTCACGCAGGCTGTGGTTCGAATACCACCGCTCTTATGGTGGCTCTTCGCGTCCACTCTGTCTGTGACCACGATTACAGTTGTCGGGGGGTAATGGCCCCCGCGCCGCGGCATCGTGAACACGGCACGGACCTGCCCATGCACGCCCTGGATCGCGGCGGGCGCCGAGCCAGCCTCTAGGCTGTCCGTCTATGCCCGTTCCGAGCGCGCTCTACGTAGCTACCGTCCCTCGCAACCACGCGCACGATTTCCCCGGGAGCGATAAACAAAGGCACGCGAATACGAAGACCGTTGTCCAGCGTCGCGTCTTTCCAGGCGGTATCCTCATGGGAATGCGACGGCGGTGCGGTAGCGGCCACTCGAGCCTCGAAGATATCCGGGACAACCACACTGAGGACCCGGCCCTCGAAGAACTCCACCGGCAGCTCCATTCCGGATTGAAGGAATGCATACGCCGGCCCCAGGATGGCGCTTGGCACCGTAATTTGCTCGAAAGTGTCGGGATCCATGAAAGTACAGGCTTCTCCGTCGCCAAATAGAAACTCCATCAGGTGCCGCCCAACTTCGAGGTCTTCCAGGCGTTCTTGTGGCCGAAAATGCGGCTCCCACAGACGGCGAGTCGTGACGTTGCATAACTTGGTCTTCACTACTCCGTTCAGTTTGGCGGACCCAGCCTTCGATTCCGCCTCGAGAACTTTGTAAATCTCCCCCTCGACACGGAGGAATATTCCCGGTTTCAACTCAGATGCGATCACCATGATTCCTCCAGTTCCCACATCCACAGTATTGATAAGCCCGGAATTTTCGCTCCGCAGTGATCGGAGTCACTGCGGGCGCTCAAGCGGTGATTAAACTGGATTCTCTCCAATTGGGCCGAATGTCTGTTATTTGCAATCGAGATATGTCGAAACGCGCCGGAATCGCGGTGAGAAAACTTTTGTGGGAGGTGGCCAATGCCCGTCTACGATTACGTCTGCAACGACTGTCACAAATCCTTCGAAAAAATACTAACGCTCGGAGAGCATGACAAACCGATTGCTTGCCCTCATTGTGGAAGCAAGAATGTGGAGCAGGAAGCAGCGGCTTTCTTCGCAGTGACTGGGAAGAAGAGCTAAGCGTTCTCCTCGAATGGAGGAAGGCCTGCAAAACCTCCGGTCGGAGTGTGCCCACAGCTCATGGATCGGAAAGCCTTGCCGCACTGAAGCGCGCATCTTTGGGCTGGGCATACGTTTCGACACACCTATCGCTCGCTGCTCGATGCCACGGGTGTAATCGCCTGGTAACGACAGTTATTGTTTTTGCAACAACTCCGAGGACCTCTCCATCCCCATCGACGTTCTTGCGCGATTACCTCGAAACACTGCCTCCTTGTTTTCTCACATCGTCACTTCGCGCATCGCCCGGGAGAGGAAGAATGACTTTCGCGGCCACCACTCCCAATAACCCGCCGAGCAGCGTTTCCCAGGCGCGCGCCCCCAAGACCGATATCGACGTTTCTCCACTGATCGCCAACGTTACCATCAGCGTGAAGGCGTAGGCCGCACAGGCAATGTCGTAGCGCTCCGGTAATGCCATGGCGTAAATGATCATTGCCATTGCAGCGAGTACCCATGCCAGTGGCGGTATGTGCGTTGCGATCGGCACGCATGCGATGCCGAGCGGGACCCCGATCAACGTTCCAACGATGCGTCGGCGAACGCGATCCGCAGTCCCCGATGCGGACCCGGCGATCACATAAGTGCTCGCAGTGACAGCCCATGCGGACTCTTGAAGGTGGATCACTCTGCTTACAAGAACGATGACAAACGCGGCCACCGCTGCTTGTAACCCCATCCGCAGTTCTCGCGGTCCCTGCCCGCCCCCAATCGAGGCATCCACAACCGACATAGGCGTCGGATGTTCTGCGGGTCCGCTGAGCAAGCGAGGCACGACCGAGGCTACCGTGGCTACTAATCCTGCCAGCGCTACCAGTCCCAGATCGGCCCGGGTGATCCCGGTTCCGTAACCGAGAAGCTGGCCGATATAGATCTGGGACCCGATGCCCGCGCCAAGGATTCCGAATCGCTTGAGATATCCAACCAGAAACGCGCCCGTGATCAGAATCCACTCCGGACCCAGCCGCCCATGGCGCATCAAGATCGGGGCAAGACCGATCAAGCTCACTGCGCCCGCCACCGCGGCGCCATTCAGGATCACAAGATCGCGAGTAGACAACCAGCGAGTTGCCTGACCTTCTGAAACGCTCGCCCAGAGGCCAAAGCCCGCGGCCAGGTAACTGAGGAAGGAGCCGCCCGAGAGGTGATAGGAGCCGTAGAGCAGCGCCCCCAGCATCGCGGCAATGCCGTATGCAGTTACCAGTCGCAGGCCTTTGACGCGGCGGTGGACGCCGGGATCGATTCTGTCCAGCCACCCACCGATTCTCTCGACTATTGAGTTCATTCCGCAAGAACCAACAACACTCACATAGTCACGCCCGACTTACTCTCTCTTGCCTTTCGCGACCGCTCCGATAATATCCGGATGCTTCGCGAAAAGGAGGAAACTAGTGATGAAGGGCTTGATAAAATCCCATCGCTCGAGAGTTGTGGAACCCCACGTTTGCAAAAAACGCAAAGGTGGGCCACCCGCCCAGCTATTACTTGGTGAAAACTCGGAACGCTCGCAGAGGTTGGGGCCTACTCTGAGCAGAATCAGGCGCCGTGAAAGCGGCGTTTGTCGATCTTCAGCGCTCTGATTTTAGAATCCAGGGTGGACGGGGGCATCCCGAGCCTGGCAGCTGCACCCGAGGGGCCAGAAACGCGGCCTCCGCATTCCGCAAGAGCCGATTCTATGAATTCCTTCTCCTGAGCCGTCATCTCATGGGCCAATGGGCGACTGGAGTGAGGCTCTGCAGAAAGCCAACTATCATCGACTGAGAAATTCTCCGTTTCACACAGGATCACCGAACGCTCGATCACATTCTGCAGCTCGCGGATATTGCCTGGCCAAGAGTAGGACTGCAGTCGGTCCATGCTCTTTTTCTGGATCTGTCGAATGCATTTCCCGGTCTTGCTGGCGTAGCGGTCGATGAAATACTCGACCAGCAACCGAATGTCTTCTCTTCGTTCGCGCAAGGGAGGAATCTCCAGTGGAAACACGTTGATGCGGTAGTACAGATCGCTGCGGAACGTCCCGGCAGAAATCGCGGCGGGCAGGTCCCGATGTGTGGCCGCGATTACTCGCACATCCGCGCGTATCGAAAGGTTGCTGCCAACCCGCTGAAACTCTTTCTCCTGCAACACACGCAGCAGGGCGATTTGGGTCTCTGCCGGAAGCTCACCAATCTCATCCAGGAAGATAGTTCCCCCTTCTGCTAACTCAAAGCGTCCCATGCGTCGCTGGAGAGCGCCGGTGAACGCACCTTTCTCATGCCCAAACAACTCGGAGGCGATCAAGTCACGAGGAATAGATGCACAGTTCACGCTCACAAAAGCTCTGTCTACCCGCGGTGAGCGTTTGTGGATGGCGCGTGCAATCAGTTCTTTTCCTGTCCCCGTTTCACCGGTAACCAGCACGGTCGAATCGGTCTTCGCAACCTTGGCGACGCGCGCGAGCACCCGGTGGAGGGCCGGCGAAGTCCCCACGATGGATTCAAACATCGACACTTTGTCGATTTCTTCTCGCAGGGCCAGATTCTCTCTCTGCGCTCGTTCTTGTGCCTGCTTCCGGTCTTCGATGTCGATGCACGTGCCGCACCAGCGAAGAATCCTGCCCTGGTCGTCGCGCAACGGAAAGAGCTGGTGAAGAAACCAGCGATAGGGCCCGATGGGTCCTCGTATCCGTCCTTCCACTTCGACCGCGACCCCGGTCTCACGTGCTCTCTGGAACTCTGCCCACATCCTCTCCAGGTCGTCCGGGTGGGTGTACTTGAAGATGAACTCCTTGGGCGGCAGGAACTCGACGGGCTCGAAGAATTGCTGCGCCGCGCGGTTCCAAAACGCCGAATTTCCGTCGGATTGCAGAATGAACATGAGCTGCGGGACGATGTCCATCACCTGCTGGAGTTCCTGAGCATGCACACGCAGCGCTTCCTCCACCTGTTTGGCTTCGCTGATGTCCCGAATCACCGCTTGCCGCCCCTCGGGAAGCATCACAGAAAGCGACACCTCAACCGGTACTTTGCTGCTGTCCTTACGAACAAACGTCCGCTCGAATCGAGAAATACCCTCCTTTACTTGCTCGAGCGGCACCCGGTAGGAGGCAAGTTCCTCCGTGGAGTAGGTATCTCCGATGAAAATCCCGTCAATTTCCGAAGCCTTACATCTGATGAGATCGAGACCCGCCGGATTGGCTGAAAGGAACTTCCCGTCACTTCTCAACAAATAGATTGCGGCGGGCGAAAGATCAATCAAAGAGCGATACTTCGTTTCGCTCTCGCGCAATCGACGTTCCGACTGCTGGATCTTTTCAAACGAACGCGCATTCGTGATCGCGACTGAGACCTGATCGGCAAAGATGCGCAGCCAGTCGAAGTCTTGCGGACAAAGGGCCTCGCGGCTAAACACCGCCAAAACTCCCAGAATCTCTCCGCGGGCGACGAGCGGGTACCCGGCAAAAGCTCGAATGCCCTCACGCCTGGCCCAGTCCGGCCGGCCGATCCAGCCGCTCTCAGCCGCAGCATCAGGGATCAAGATCAATTTGCCGGTAGCCCCAATTTCACCCACCTTTCGATGGCCTAGCGGAATCCTGCGGAATTGCCCCTGGAGAAAAGACCAATCCTCTCCCGGAGAATTTGTCGGAGAACCTGCACTGGCCACCAATTGAAGACAATATGAGTGGTCGGCGCAATCTGACTTACGAAAACAGGTCTCGCACAGATCGCCAGGTTGGAGCAGCCAGATCCGCGCGAGCGCCACCCCTGGCTGTCCCGCCAAACCCCTCACAATGGAATTCAGAACGTCCTGAATGGCGTGCTCGCCGCCGACGGCAGCGGCAAGAGAGAGTAGGGGTTCGGCCTCCACTGAGCGGCCTCCAGATGAGCACATCTTACACCAACAGTTTTGAAACCCGGCGTAGGCCCGACCCGGATTGCAGCCAGTCTCACGAGCCGTTGGAATTGTCGCCTGCCCGCGACAGATGGAAAATTACTATTCACGAAATCTCGTTAATTCCCTAGGCCGTCAAAACCATTCACATCATTCAGCGCTTTAGTTTTCAGTCGATTGTCCCTCGGACTTCGAATTGCATTCAAAGAACTCCGACGCAAGGTTGAGCCAGCCGAGTTTCCTAGCGCGGAATGCGATGTGAGGAGATGCATACGACCATTCAGGGAACGGACGAGTTTGTGATCGATGCCCTCGAGCTATCGCTGCGGCCGGCACGAGAGCATCGATGTTCCGTGTGGCCTGACCGTAAGGAATTGGCCACCACGAAGGCCTTGCCGGCTTTTCTCGACACCCTTGTGGTCCATGCAAATCGGGTTACCGTTTTCGGCATCCGGTATAAGCCATATTGGATCATGTCCGACGTCGCCATGGCGGCGGCGCTAATCTATGCCTGGGTTTTTTCCATCGCTTCCGCAATGTTTCGGGGTTAGGTCTCGGACTCGCCGTACTTGCCGCGGTTACTGATTTACAAGCTCGTGCTGGAAATAAAGGCCATTTTCCATAAAGCGGTAGCCCGCTCGTTTCTGCAAGATTGTCTGAAGATTATTATCCCGTGTTTCTTGGTCGTGAGTCTTATATTCAGGCAACCGCTATCCCTTGCATTCGCATTCCTCGGCACATTGCTGCCGCTCTACGGCTGCCTCGCTCGCATTGGATGTTTTCTCGGGGGTTGCTGCTTTGGGAAGCCCTCCAGGCTTGGTGTTCTCTATCCCGCGTCGATTCTTGAGTCGACCGACCACAACTGCAGGAAGTTCTCTCCAAGTCCCAATCCCGATACGCGCGTATTTCCTATACAACTCGTTGAATCGGCTGCCCAGGCGACACTTTTTGCGGCCCTGGTGATTGTGGTTTGGCAAATTCCGAGCGCGGCTTGGGCCATTTTTTGGATATATCTCTCCCTCTACGCGATTGTTCGGTTCGCGCTCGATTTCTATCGCACTACCAGCGCGCGCCCGCGATATGGGCGCTTTTCCGAGGCCCAGTTGGCGTGCATCACTGTGCAAGCAATTAGCCTCACTGTTCTACTAGGTGCAGTTCTGCACTGATGTCCCACTCCTGAGTCGCTCCCGAACTTTCGTGAGTTTTCGAGGACGCTGTGAGTGACCCAAATGCACAAGTCACCACCCTTCAGCGACTTATGTTGTGGCCAATTGCTTGCATTCAAGGCAGGTGATTACGGCTGCAGCGAAAACAGTCGCGATTTGGAGAGTGCCCAGTGCAGTCCGACGCTATCAAGAAGAGATCAGCCCTCATCGTCCGCGTTTCGGTCATGATCGCGAGGTCCAAATACACGGCCGCTGCCGCGGTTATTTACTTGGAATGACTCGGCAAACGTGCGCGTGGGGACCACGAAGACGGCCCAAACAGCGCTACCCACAGGGCAGAAGAGCCACCGATCAGTAGCGCGCTGATGCCAGCGGCGAAGTGAGCGAGCTCAGGAACGAAGTCAAATCAAACATATAGAGAAAGTATGGGGCATACATGTGGAAAGTGAGACGAGTGAAAGCCGGAGACCGAACCGTTTTGAGCCTTAGCGGTCGCTTGGAGAGTGAACACCTGAGCTACTTGCGGGAGGTACTTGAATCGGAGGCAGCCAGTCAGAAATTGGTGCTCGACTTGAAAGACCTAAGACTGGTAGATCAGAATGCGGTGACGTTCCTGGCTCACTGCGAGGCCTGCGGAGCCAGCTTGGCAATCGCCCAGCGTATATCCGCAACTGGATCGGGACCGATAAAGCGGAATGATTCGGGTCTCGAGTTCGACCTGCGCGCCCCTTGCCATGAGCATGCCGTTACCCACTCCGGCCCCCAGGATTCAAGCATGAAGATGCGCTACCACGGCTGCTAATTATCCATATAGGTTCTCTAGCTCCAACGCACACCGCGACGACCTAATCCCTTCAGGATGTGAAGGAAACATACTGAATTGTCGCTAGATATTGAGCACAATTCTGCCATAGCAACTGGTTCGTTTGCGCCTTCGCGCCTTCCCGAAATTCCGTGAATTTTCGAGCCTTCGTGAACTCAAAATCGGAACAACTCAAAGCAGCTCAGTAAGTTAGGTTTGGCTCGCCCGTTGCATCTCCCCAGTGAGCGACGTTGCAGACAAGTCGCGGAAACAACTAGGAGGATGTCATGAAAAGCACAAACGCCGCGCTGAGTCTGACAGTGGTTGCTCTACTGTCGCTAATTCTTTGCCAGACCGCATTGGCCGATCAGCCGCCGGACAACGTCGGAGGCAACTGGACGATTTATTCAATCAGCATTGAGAACGGCACGACGGTCGTGAAACAAGTCCAAATCGCGCAATACGGCAACCGCATCACGGGATATTTTGAAGGCCCTGACCAATCCGGCCCAATCCAGGGCGAGGTCAACGGCCATGAAATTCGATTCAACACAGTGACTCGCAACGTCCTTAAGTTTAGCGGGCAAATCTACGGCAATAGCATGAACGGGTCATACGGGCTGCATGGCAAGCAGTCCACGTGGCAAGCAGTCCGTACGTCCGGAGGGGGAGCGGAAGTTCCACCGGCAACCGTGAGCTACAACCAAAACGAACAAGCTGAGGTTGTCCCTCCCCGGCCCCCACACCGGCATCGGCTAGCTCTTACGAATATCCACCCCAACAAGCTCCAGCGCCAGCTCCCGCACCGCAACCATCGGGACAGCCTGCGACCGGCTCCACTGCGCAGGGCGCTTCCTCTCCCGCTCCGGCGCCTTTGTCTTCGGATCAACTCGATTCGCTGGTTGCGCCCATCGCGCTGTACCCGGATGCGCTGGTGGCACAGGTGCTGGCAGCTGCGACGAATCCGGATCAGGTCGCATATGCAGACAACTGGCTGGCACAAAACAGCAACCTGACGGGCACGGCTCTCGCGCAGGCGGTAGACCAGCAGTCTTGGGATCCCAGCGTCAAGGCTATGACGCAGTTTCCTTCCGGCTTAGACAACATGGCGCATAACCTCTCGTGGACATCGAGCCTCGGGCAGGCATTTGCCAATCAGCAGTCTGATGTGATGGCAGCCGTGCAAGCCATGCGCTCCAAAGCGCAGGCAGCGGGGTCCTTGCAGTCCAATTCTCAGATCACTGTAACCGCGCCTGCGGCCAATACGATCGTGATCCAACCGGCCAATCCGCAGGTCGTCTATGTTCCACAGTACAACCCGACAGTGGTTTACGGCGCGCCCGTAGTGGTGCCGTACTACGTGCCGCCGCCGGTGCCCGTGGCCGTGGGAGTGGGAGTTTATTTCGGAAGCGGCATCACCGTGGGCGCCGCGTTCGGAGGCGGTGGCTGGGCTGGCGGCTTCGGTTGGGGCTGGCACGCCTGGGGTTTGAACTGGGGATGCTGCGGCGGTGGCGGTTCAACCACGATCATCTACAACCACAACACATATATCAATAATCACACCTGGAACAACACGAATTACAACGGTTATCGTCCCTGGGCAAACGGAGCGGCCGGAAGTCAAAACCACGCCTGGTATGGCAACAATGGCACCTTTCACCCCGACGGTAACTACAAGCCGGGCGAAGACACCCACTACGGCCCCAACGGCGCATATCACCCGAATGGATATTACGGCCCTGACGGAGGCTTTCACCCCGATGTCCCCGGCACGGGTCCAGCACATATGCCCAATGGCGGAGATAACGGCAACCACGGCCTGATTGGCGGAAACGGTGGCACGCAGAATCCGAACGCCGGCACGACCCAGTACGCGCCAGGAGCGAGACCGAACGGCGGAGATAACGGTAATCACGGTCTGATCGGTGGAAATGGCGGCGTGCAGCACGCCCCCGGTTACGTCCCCACGCAAGACCAACCAAACGGTGGTCGCAACGGCGATCACGGCCTGATTGGCGGAAATGGTGGCACTGACCACGGTCCGGATGGTGGCCGCAACGGCGATGGCGGTCTGATCGGCGGTAGCGGTGCTGTCCGCAACCAGGAAGCCAGAAACGCGGACCGCTCGAATCCCGGCGACCTGAACCGCTCGCGTATGAGTGGAGACGGTGCGGCCAACCGCATGGAAAGCAATCGCGGCCGCGCCAGCATGGCGGGACGTCGCCCCCAGCCGCGCATGGCCAGGCAGCACGCACCCGTTCAACACCGTTCTTCCGGCGGCGGTGGACGCCGCCGCTAAGCGACCCGAAAAATCAAGCCCAGTTAAGAGCACAACTAAGGAGATTGAAAATGACACCGAATACGAACAAAACAGCGAAGTGGAACACGTGGTTCGAATGGGAGTGCTGGTGCTCGCCGGCCTCGGTACAGCGGTTCGGAAAGTAGAATCAGCAACGCCGGCGGGATCTTCAAACAGATTACATTTCAGACACCAGCCGAAGCTGGCGCCGCGCTGGCCACGGCAGCGAAAACCAACGATCAGACCTCCCTAGCACAAATCCTGGGTGTCGAGACAAAGGCTCTGTTGACCACGGGAGACACGGAAGCAGACAAGGCGGCCTTGGACGGTTTCGCCACCAAGTACAGCCAGATGAACCGTTGGGTCGACATGAGCGATGGCAGTCGTGTGCTTTACATCGGAGCGGACAACTTTGCTTTCCCCGTGCCCCTCGCGAAAAACTCCTCCGGCCAATGGTACTTCGATGCCGTGGCCGGCGCGGAGGAAGTGAGGGCACGTGACATCGGTCGGAACGAGTTGCTGGCCATTGACGCTAGCGCCGCTCTTGCCAATGCCGAGGAAATCTATTTCGCCAGCGTGGCATCGTCGCCCGAATATGCGCAGCGCATTATAAGCAGCCCGGGCAAGCAGGACGGCCTGTATTGGCCTGCGTCGAATCACCGGGTTCAGCCCGCTCGGAAATCTCGCTGAATTCCCGAGGTCTTCGCTCGCTTCGGTTTCTCCGGATGGACCTCTGGTCATCGACGGCTACACACTGCGCATCTTCACTGCTCAAGGCGACGATGCCGTTGGCGGAGCAAAGAATTACGTCATAAACGGAAAGATGACTGGCGGCTTCGCGATCCTGGCAACGCCCGTTAAGTACGCCGAAACCGGAATCATGACCTTTATGACCGGTAGCGATGGCGTGGTCTATGAGCGGGATCTGGGCCCGGACACGGCTAAGATCGCTGTTTCCACTGAGGAATTTAATCCGACCGACGATTGGTCGCCGGTCGAGTAGCAGGAGTCACAGGCGGAAAGTTGAACTCGAAACTGGCATTAATAAGGAGAAAATCATGAAAACGAAACTGGCACTTTATCTTGAGAGGGTTCCCAAATGTTTGGCGCACCGAAGCGCACTTTGTACTTCGATTATCGCATTGGCCCTCTTGCTGTCTGCCCCTGTCGCGCACGCCGGTGAGGTCGGCATCACGTTCACTCAGGATGGGACCGCTACGGCAGGAGGCTCGGTCGATTTCAGCGTCACGATCACAAACCTTACGTCCTCTACCATATTCTTAACCGGCAGCCGGGGTTCGGCCCCTTCTCCTCTTTCAGTCGACGTTACTAACTTCGGGATTTACCTTCAACTCAACTCCCCGGTGTCGCTGGCCCAGGCCAAAGCCTGAAGAATGTCGACGCGTTCACGGTTGCCGTCGGCTCGTCAGCGACGCCTGGCCTGTATGGAGGCAGCTTCAGCGTGCTCGGCGGCGCAAACGAATCCGCTGCGGATACACTCGGCAGCGCCAATTTCCAAACCAACGTTTCGGTCTGGCGCGGCGCAACAAGCGCTGCAGTGGAGTGCTGCTCAACAGTACGACCAGGGTGCTGATACGAGCGTTGCGATGCATCCTTCCGGACTGGTTTTGGAGGTTCACCAGAGCCATGCGGTCGGGAATTTCGGTCTCTGGTATCACCTTGGAATGGTGAACGGCCCCAGTGTGACCTGGGGTGGGAGCCAGTCCTTGGGGTCGGCGGAAGGATCTTGGCCTAATTTCGCCATCAGCAAGGAAGGGTACGTGATCTTGTCCGGTCATCTGGCCAGTTTAAGAGCGGATCCGAACTGCGTTATAAGGTCGGGAAGATCGAGCCTTACGGAGGCATCAATCAGTCCATTACCTGGCTGCATTCTGGTGACTGGGACGCAGGCTTTCACAGCTCCATTGCCATCAATGACAATGGAGTCATCGTGGGGGTGCATGAAACGGCCCACAGCAGCACCGGCCTCTATTACCGCGTCGGACATCTTACAAACCCCGCGGCTGGAGACTATTCCATCACCTGGGATTCCGGTCCCTATGGGATCCACTACGATGACGGAATCAATCCGCACATCGCGCTCAACAATAACAATGAGGTGGTTGAGGTTCACCAGGTCAGTGGAGAAAACCTGCTGCATTATCGGCGTGGAACCGTCAGCGGAGGCACCATTAACTTCGCCGGATCCCAGCGCTATGACAACGACGCAGGCCGCCCTGCAGTAGCGCTTCTCGACAGCGGTCTCGTGGTGGAGCTCCATGCCGGGGTGTATGCCAGGACGGGGCCACTGAGCATCACGAACCCGCAGCTGATTGATTGGTCTAATTCAGTCAAAATCAGCAATCATGAAGGCACGTTCCCCTCGGGCACGTACCCCGCAGTAGCCACCAATGGAGCCTACGTCGTCGGAACCTGGGAGTACCATTTCGATGGTATTACGGGGCAACTCTTCTACTCGGTCGCGGGAGCACCCTAAATCTCCCGGGCGCTGGCAAGAACTTTCGCAAACCTCGCCCATGCCACCGGCTC
>CAWHQS010000014.1:0-125408 GCA_963831565.1 Terriglobia bacterium | reverse complement strand
ATCCAGAAGGAAGTTCTGCTTAAGTCAGCGCTTGTGGGGCGTCCCGCCCCCGATTGAACAGCTTGCTTTTGAGAATTCATCGGGTGGGCAGGATGCCCACCCGACAGCCGGCGGGACGCCGGCGCTACTGGACTTCTGCGTACGGGTCCCTCAGGTATCCCTCCACCGCAAAGTCTTCGCCGAAGCGGTGCAGCTGGAATGATCTCAAATAAGCCGCCTCGCTCATGCGGGCGAAGCCGGGCCCCGTGGCAAAGGGCACTGAACCAGTCCCGGCCAGAATTTTGGGTGCGTAGTAAAGAAAGACTTTGTCCACAATGCCTGAGGCCAGAGCCGCGCCGTTGATCATGGCGCCACCCTCGACCAGCAGGCTGGTGATCTCCATCGTCCCCAGGCGGCGCGCGATTTGCGTCATGTCGGGGCGGCCGTCCCCCACCCCGACCGGGACCTGCTCCACCTTGATCCCCTGGTCCTGCAGTTCGCGCTTCCGCTTCTCCTCGGCGAAAGAGCACAGCACGAGCACATCGTCCTTTGCTGTCTTGACCACGCGGGACTCTGGGGGCAGACGCAGCCTCGAGTCCACAATCACCCGCAGCAAGGGCCGGCGCCGAGGAAGGCCACTGCGATCGGTGAGCAGAGGATCGTCCGCGATGATAGTGCCCACACCCACCATGATGGCATCATGGCCGTGGCGCAGCTGCTGCACGTGGGCGCGGGCCACATCGCTGCTGATCCATCCCCCGGTCGCGCCTCCGCCGCCAAGCGCCCCAGGGTGCTGCAACTCGCCCGGAGGGGGAGCGATCTTACCGTCCAGCGTCATGGCCGACTTGAGCGTGACCAGGGGCGTGTGCTGGCGAATGTATTTGGCGAAGGCTTCATTCAATGGTTTAGCTTCTTCCAGCAAAATGCCTGAAGCCACGGAGATTCCGGCGCTGCGGAGGCGCTCAAATCCCTTACCTGCAACCAGCGGATTGGGATCCTGCATGCAGGCGACCACGCGGCGAATCCCGGCCGCAATCACGGCGTCGGCGCAAGCCCCGGTACGGCCCTGATGCGAGCAAGGCTCAAGGTTGAGGTAAAGAGTTGCTCCGCGAGCTTTATCTCCGGCCTGCTCCAGCGCCAGGACTTCGGCGTGCTTGATCCCCGCAAAGGTGTGCGAGCCCTCTCCGATGATGTGGCCGGCGCTGTCGACAACGATCGCGCCCACGCAGGGATTGGGCGTGGTTAAACCAATACCTCTACGGGCCAGCTCCAGTGCGCGCTGGAGAAAGTATTCATCGGCTTCGCGACTCGAAAAACTCGGCTCGACTGGAGCCGGGGACTTCCGCTGTCTTTTTCGGTTTTCGTGTTTGATCGCTTTCTTGGAAGTCATCAGGAATCTTCGGCTCAGGTAAGGTTTGATGCCGACGCAGGCTAAACGAAAAGCGAATCCACAAAATCCCTGGGATCGAAGGGCAACAGGTCGCCAGCCTTCTCACCTACCCCGACGTAGCGCACCGGGACACCCAGTTCACGCGATATGGCCACCACCACGCCTCCCTTGGCCGTGCCATCGAGTTTGGTCAGGACGATGCCGGTCACGCCCGCGGATTCCGTGAACATCCTCGCCTGTTGCAAGCCATTCTGCCCGGTGGTGGCGTCCATGACCAGCAGCGTCTCGTGAGGCGCGCCGGGGATGATGCGCTGCGCCGTGCGCCGCATCTTCTCCAGTTCCGCCATCAGGTTGGTCTTGGTGTGCAGGCGGCCGGCAGTATCGACGATCACGTAATCGGTATGCCGGGCGGAGGCAGCCTGGAGCGCATCGTAGAGCACGGCTGACGGATCTCCGCCCGCTTTGGTGCGAATGACTTCCGTCCCCGTCCGCTGGCCCCAGATTTCAAGCTGCTCGATGGCGGCGGCGCGAAAAGTGTCTGCCGCACACAGCAGGACGGTCTTACCCTCCGAGCGCAACACCTGGGCCAGCTTGCCGATGGTCGTGGTCTTGCCCGTGCCGTTCACCCCCACCACCAGGATTACCTCGGGCGTTCCGTCCACTCGGGCTACCGGGAGAGCGTCGGCGGTATTCAGGATGGTGAGAATCTCCTCTTTCAGCAGCCGCTTGAGTTCATCCACATTCCCGATTTGCTTGCGATCGGCCTTCTCCCGAAGTTTTTCCAGGACTTCATGGGTGGTGGTAGTGCCCAGGTCAGCCCCGAGAAGTGTGGCTTCCAGGTCGTCCAGAGTGTTCCGGTCGATTTCCTTCCCGAATGAGACCACTTCTTCGATGCGTTCGGTGAGATTTTCCCGAGTACGGGTCACCGCTTCCTTCATGCGATCAAGGAAGCTGGGTTTCTGCTGTTCGTCGAGGCTGCCAAAGAGAGTCTGGATCATGGAATTTCGGGGAACTGGGAGTGCTGAATCAATTATAGCGGGCGAGGGTCTGGTTCGTTGCGGCGGGCAAAATCAAACGCGCTTAACCGCAAAGGTCGCAAAGGTACCGCAAAGAGCGCCGAGAACTGAACCCGTGACCTTTTGCGCCCTTTGCGACAGCTTTGCGACCTTTGCGGTTAAAGATTCTTGCCTGCAAAGTGGAAAGCTATCGCCCCGACTTCCGCTGCCGCCACGGCGGCCCGAACTTCAGGAGCAGATGAAGGCGTGACCGAAGCTGGCGCCGGAGGCGCCTGCGCCGCAGCCGTGGGTACCGTCACCACCGGCGCCTGAATACGGATTTCGCCGCGCTTGTAAATCGCAGTCAGGGCGGCGACCGCGGTGGGATCGAGGCGCTTGCCGGAAAGATTGTGGATGATCCGCAGCGCGGCCTCAGGATCGTGCGCCTGCTGGTAAGGACGGTTGGTGGTCAGTGCGTCGAAGGTGTCGGCGACCGCAATGATGCGCGGCAGCAGGGGAATCTCCGCATCCTGCAGGCCCCTGGGATAGCCGCGTCCGTCGAGCGATTCATGGTGCAGCTCGATCCCCGGAAGCATGTCTTTCAGCTGGGCCACCGGGCGCAGAATGTTCGCGCCCTTGGTGGTATGGGTCTTCATGATCTCAAATTCTTCCGGGGTCAGCGCTCCCGGTTTTTTGAGGATGCGATCTTCAATGCCGATCTTGCCCACGTCGTGCAGTTGGGCGGACACGCGCACGATTTCCAAGAATTCCTCGGGATGCCCCATCTCCCGCGCGATCAGCAGGGAATAGCGCGTGACGCGGTCGGAGTGTCCACGGGTATAAGGGTCCTTCTCGTCAACCGCACCGGCCAGCATCTGAATGGAACTCATGAACAGGTCGCGATTCTCCGTGGCGGCGCGTTTGAGGTCGAGCACGAATTGCTCGAGCTCGTCGGACATGGTGTTGAAAGTTGCAGCCAGTTCTCCGATCTCGGTACGGCTTCTGAGTTTGACCCGCTGCGAGAAGTCGCCGCGAGCGATGGCGCGGCTGGAAGCGGTGAGAACTTCCAGCGGATTGGTGATGCGGCGGGCGGCAAAAATACTGATGCCCACGCTTAGCAAAATGGCCAGTAACGCCAGCATGCGCGCGCTGCGCTGCATCTCGTACACTCCGCGATAAGCCTCGTCTCGTGGCTTCTGCACGATCACAGCCCAGTCCAGGTTGCCCACGGGGCTGTAGGTGCCGAGCATCTTGGTGCTGGTCTTGCCCTGGGTGACGCTGAATTCCCGCGTGGCCGCCACCAGTTGAGACTGGCCGCCCTGCTCCAGGAAGTTGCGTACGATCTCCGAGTTGGTCAGGTCCTGCCCGGTGGCGTAGTCGGGAGTGGCGCCGGCCACCAGCCGGCCTTCGCTATCGACCACGTAAGGCGTGAGCCCGCCGCGATTGACTTCCTGCAACCGGCGGATCAAAAACTGCAGGTCCTCCACCGCTCCGATCATTCCCAGAAAGCGTCCGCCGTACATCACAGGAGTGCTGACCAGCATCACGGTGCGGGCTGACTTTCCGCTGCCCACCACCAGCGCCTGACCGCTATAGGCGCGGCCTTCGCGGGCGGCGTCATAGGCACGCACCAGGTCGCGTTGCAGGAACGCGTCGGGCGCGATCCGTCCCGCCGAAATTCCCTTGGACTCCGAGTTCACCAGGGTGGCGTAGGCCAGGTCTCCGGAGGAAGAAACGAAGTGCTCCAGCAGGGCGCGCAGCTCGGGCGCTTCCACGTGCTCGGCGGTAATATCTCCGCCGCTGGCTACCTGCAGGGCGGACGACAGGTTGGCCAGCATCATGCGCAGCGATTCCTGGTGCTGCGAAATGTCGTCAGCCAGGGAACGGGTCACTGTATTTTGCAGCAGGCGCTCGTTCGTGATCAGGCGTTCCCGGTTGATTGCCTCCACCTGCTCCGAATAAAAATACATCGGCACCACGCTGATGAGCGCGAGCACACCCAGGATGACGTACAGAATTGGCACGCGAGATGGAAGGGGTAATTTCAAGACAAAGTGGCCCAGCCCCGCCTTTCGCCCACTGCCGGCGGCTACAGTACCTCTTGGAATTTTAACGGGTGGGGCTGGTCACGAGGTCAAGACCGAAGGCCATGTCTATTACCAAAGTGCCAGTGAAATTCCCTAGCACAGGACGTTATCGAAAGTTTATAAGTTACTGCAAACAATTAGGATACGTCATGGTCATGACAGGATGGTCCACGTCATGACAAAGCCGGTAGCCAGAAGCTGACAGCTGAAAGCTGCTCGCTGACCGCTAAGACCGTATCTCACTCTTGACGCTGCGCGTCATCAGGTCGTTGATCGCCTCCGCCGGCGGCTTGTCACGATGCAGAATGGCGTCCATTTGCTCGGTGATCGGCATTTCGACGCCATGAGCACGAGCCAGCCCGACCGCAGCCTGGGTGGTGAAGACGCCTTCCGCGACCGCCCCATGCATGCCCGCGATGATGTCCGGCAGCTTGCGGCCGCGGCCCAATTCGACGCCCACGCTGCGGTTGCGGGAGAGACCGCCGGTACAGGTGAGGACCAGGTCGCCCAGTCCGGCCAGCCCGGACATGGTCTCCTGGCGGCCGCCGCACGCCACGGCCAGGCGCGTGATCTCAGCCAGGCCGCGAGTGATGAGAGCAGCAATGGAATTGTGGCCCAGACCCAGCCCGTCGCACACCCCGGCGGCGATAGCGACAACGTTTTTCAGTGCTCCACCGAGTTCAACTCCCACCACATCGTCGTTGGTGTACAGCCGGAAGCGGGGATCGCTGAATTCGCGCTGCACGGTTTCCGCCAGTTCAGAATCCTTCGAGGCCACGGTGATGGCCGTGGGATCGCCCCGCGCCACTTCCTTGGCAAACGACGGCCCGCTCAGGGCTGCGATGCGAGGCGCGAACCCACACCTCAATTCGATGACCTGGGTTGCCACTTCGGTCATGCGCAAAAGCGTGTCCTCCTCCAAACCTTTGGTTGCGCTTACGAAGAGAAGCTCCGGCCTGAGGTGAGGGAACATCTGCTGAAACAAGGGACGGCAATGCTGCGATGGCATAACGCTGACCACGATTTCAGCGCCGTCCAAAGCTTCCTGCAGACTGCCGGTAGGCAAGACCGTCGCCGGGATGGACACGCCGGGAAGAAATGGTTCGTTTTCCCGACGAGTCAAAATCGAATCGCGGACTTCCTTTTCGTGCGCCCAGAGGCGCACCTGGTGACGGCCTCCGCGCCCCAGCACGATAGCGAGACCCGTGCCCCACGCTCCCGCGCCGATGACCGCAATCCGGCTCATCTCCCGCTCCATTGAAAGCGAGGTTCAGTCCCAGCCAGAAGCCGGCGGATATTCTGGTGGTGCCTGGCGATGATGAGAGAGATGCGACCGCCATCAAGCCCAGAATCGAGGGACGCGTCGCGCGTAGTCGTGCAGACAGCCATGACATGAACGGGAAAGAGTGCAACGGCAACATTGAACCGAGTGAGACGTAGCCTGAAACATACGAGCACCGCGACAAACACTCCGGCTGCGGCCAAGCGTAGCCTTGGGCGCGAGCATCGCGAAAGAGCGCCGAACCCGGTCGCCACTCCTTTGCCTCCGCGAAACTTTAGCCAGACCGGGAAACATGTGTCCGATAATAGCGAACAGGCGGCGGTGACGCCTAATCGCTACGATCGTTGGCAGCGGCGTCCATAGATGTTCCGGATAGTAGGGTTGGCATCGATCCACCCGTGATCTCTGGAATGCATCAACAACTGCGACGGTAACTGCGCGGAACCCTTGAGCGGCGTCCAGTAGCAGCGTCAGCAGACCCAGCGTCGGCGAAGATCGTGCCACGTTGGTGGCGCCAATATTGCCGCTGCCGGTCAGACGAACATCCTGTCCGCGAAAAATCCGGACCAGAATAAAGCCGAAGGGAATCGATCCCAGGAGATAGCTGAAAGCGGCGGTGAGAAGAATACTCATCGATTTTTGTAGCGCCGGCGTCTCGCCGGCTGTCGGGTGGGCGTCCCGCCCACCCATTGAAAGCATATGGTACCGGCGCCTTGCCGCAATTCAGGAATGCCCATGCGGCGGGCGAGGACGCCCGCCGGACAGCCGGCGGGACGCCGGCGCTACTCGAATCCAAAGCGTGCAATCTTGGTGTACCGGGCGCCGCCCCGCATCGGCTGGCTCTGGTACAGGAAGAACTCACGGGCGGTCATCGTACCAAAATCGAGGGCCTGCATCGCAGCCAGTTTCTCCTGCAGGCGCTGAAACACCGGATTAGGGCCGTCACCTTTGCGCGGGTGAGGCGAGCCGGAGTCGCGACGCGCCCCTCCACGAGCCAACGTCAGATGCGGGCTGAACGCGTGTTCTTCCCGTGGAACGCCCAGGCCGGCAGTAGTTTCATCCACCAACGTTGCCAGGGCGGCCAACTGCGGGCCGGCCGCAATGCCAACCCAGAAAACACGCGGCGCCTTCGCGGTCGGAAAGAATCCATGACCGCGAAATGAAATCTCGAAGCCGCCAACCCCGATGGCGCCCAGAGCCTGCCTGATCTCGTCCACGGTCTCGGAGGATTTTTCTCCGATAAACTTGAGCGTCACATGCATCGACTCAGGACGCACCCAGCGCGCCTCGGGCGCAAACCCACGTACCCCGTCCAGAAACTGTTCCAGAGGCGCGCGAATGGCATCGTCGATATCGAGTGCAACAAAGATACGCATGACGAAGTCGTTAGCCGTTCGTCGATAGTCGTTGGTGCAAACCACCGTGCAAAGACCAACGACCAACGGCTGACCAACGACCGCTCTACATCAGTTTTCTTCTGATCATGTCCAGCGCCAGCTGGCTGGCGAACCAGCGGATACGCTTGCGATCGCCGGGAAAATTTCTCTCCGCCACTTCGGTCCCCTTTTCACTGGCTAAAGCGAGGAAGACGAGGCCCACCGGCTTTTCCGGCGTGCCCCCGGCCGGGCCGGCCACACCGGTAATGCCGATCCCCAGGGTCGCGTCGCAACGCTGGCGAATGCCCTCGGCCAGCGCGGCCGCCACTTCGCGGCTGACAGCGCCGTGCTTTTCGATCAATTCCGCGGGAACATCGGCGAAGGCAGTCTTCAGCTGGTTGGAGTACACCACGGCCCCGCCCAGAAAGTAACGCGAGCTGCCGCTGACCGACGTGATCCGCTCCGCCAGCAATCCACCGGTGCAGGACTCGGCTACCGCCAGCGTGGCATTGCGCATCTGCATGTAATAGCCGACGATCTGTTCGAGCGAGTCTCCGTTGTCGGAGAAAACATTGTCGTCCAATTCTTCTTCGATTTCTTCCGCCAGCCGGTCCACCCGCTCCTGCGCCGCTTCGAGCGATGCCGCGCGGGTCTTCAAATGCAGCTGAATCTCGCCGGCGCCGGCCAGGATCGTAGTCTGCACGTCGGTGTAGCGCTTGTAGATGGGCGCGACCCGCGCATCGCATTGCGACTCCGCCATCATGGCAATTTTTAGCACCCGGGTTGCCATGAATTGGGGCGGCAGCTTGGCCCGCAGCCGGTCCATGCACTGCTCGTCAAACAGCGCCTTCAGTTCATGCGGCGGGCCGGGCAGCAGCATGATGATTTTTTCTTGGCCTTCATACCGGCCGCTGATCCACTGTCCGGGAGCGCTCCCATTGGCGTTGGGCAGGACCACAGCCCCGGCAATCACATCCGCCTGCTTGAGATTGTTGGCAGACATGTTCTTCCAGCCTCGCGCCGCGAAGCGGCGTTCCAGGCCGGCAACAATTTCAGGGTCGCGGCGCATTTCCAGGCCCAACGCATCCGCCACGGCTTCACGCGTAAGGTCGTCTTCAGTAGGTCCCAGCCCGCCCATGAAGATGACGATTTCGGCGCGGGACAGAGCGAGGCTGGCCGCTCCCGTGAGATGTTCGCGGCTGTCGCCCACGATGGTTTTGAAAATTACCTCGACACCGAGCAGGTTGAGCCTTTCCGTCAGGTAGAGAGAGTTCGTATCCTGACGGAAGGGAGTCAGAAGCTCCGAGCCAATGGCGATGATCTCGGCATTCACGGCTAAGAGTGTAAATGAAACCAGGCGTCAGTCGTCGGTCGTAGGTCATCAGCTAAGGCCGGCACGCTGACGACTGGAGAGTGAAGACTGAAAGATTGACGACTGTAGGCGAACCACGACGAATGCCGATGCTTGCATGGAGAGCTGATGGCCACAAGCCAGAAGCTATTCCGACACCAGCGGCGCTCCCTGTACTCCCCACGAGAGATGATGCACCGCGCCCGTGGTGGCCAGAACCGCGGAGCGGCCTGGTGCAAAGGCCAGACCCACCAGTCCCGGGCCGGCAACTTCGAGCGAGGCCTTGGCGTCAGGCGTGATCTTCACGATGCCGCGCTTTCCGGAGAGGGAAGCCGCCACATAAAGGTTGCCATCGATATCGAACGCCATGCCTTGCGGCCGTCCCAGGCCGCGGTAAAAAGTCGAAACGCTTCCGTGGGAGTCAATTTTGTGCACGGAATCGAAACTGGAGGTTGTAGGTCCAGTGACAAACAGGTCTCCGCCTGGACCGAACGCCAGATGGTAAGCGGAGACGCTGGGCTCAAGCGTAGCGAAGACAAAAATCTGGCGGTCTTTGCCGATCTTGAACACCGTCCCGCTGCGATCTCCGACGTAAAGATTCTCGTTGGGATCGAACGCAATTCCCGTCGCCACGCCCATCCCTTCCGCATAAGTGGACATGGTGCCGTTCGGCGCTACCCGGTACACCGTGCCGTCGAAGCGCGAGGAGACGTACATCTGGCCGATGCGGTCAAAGGCGATGGCGGTAGCGTTGGTCATCTCGGCCAGGAACGGTTTGAGGTTGTAGTTGGTGTCGATTTTGAAAATGGCCACCGGGACCTTTTGTCCGCGTGATCCTGAGAAGGTGACGTAAATGTTGCCTTCGGCATCCAGCGCGGGATTGGTCACGGGGTGCAGGTTCTCTGCAATCGGAGCGGCGACTTTGATCTGATGCGGGTTGCTCGACACGTCATTGGTGGAGACGACTACGGCCCCGGAAGAAGCGCCGGGAGGTACCCGAGCCACCAGAAAATCATCCGCGCTGATGACCACGGCGCCCTCGAGTTCTCCAAAGCGGACTTGCGGCCGGCGCAGTTCGTGAGGCCGCAGGCTGCGGCCTACGATACGCACCTCGCCGCCGGGCAGCGCGGCGCTGGGAAGCACGGCCTCAATGTGCGGGTGGCCGTTGACGTTCTTCTTGCCCAGCAGACGGTCGGAAATTCCCATGGATCCAGCTTCCTGCTCTCATCGCGGTAGCAAGCCGAAGTGCAGCACGCCTTGCATCACTGCCAGTCCGTAAAGGCCGGCGGCCACATCATCGACCACGATGCCCAAGCCCTCGGGCAGGCGTTCAAGGCGGCGCAGCGGCCACGGCTTGACGATATCGAATCCTCTGAAAAGTATAAAGCCGAGCAGCAGAGATTGCCACGCTATCGGCGCCGCAATCAGGGCGATGAGCTGTCCGGCAACTTCGTCGATGACCACAAACTGCGGGTCCTTCCGGCCACTGGCCCGCGCCACCTGGGTGGCCGCCGGAATTCCAGCCAGAATCGCCGCCAGGGCCAGGAGGATTGCCGTCCAGGGCAGCCAGCCCGGTGCAATCCAGCGCGCCAGAAGCCACCACAGAAGAACGGTCGTGGCGGAGCCCCATGTGCCTGGTCCGGGACGCAGATGTCCGATTCCGAAAAACGTCGCGACCAGCGTGGCCCAGAGCGGCGCTCGGGGGCGGGACGCCCCCGCGACAGCCGGCGGGACGCCGGCGCTGCGTTCGAAAGCATTGTCCCGCGTCAAGAAGAGAGCCCCGGTTTGGGTAGCGCCGGCGTCTCGCCGGCTGTCGGGTGGGCGTCCCGCCCACCCACCCAGACCCAGCGCCAATTCTTCAAACCGGCCTTCTCTGGATTCTCCGCCACATACCTCACAGCCCGTTCGAACTCACTCTTCGTTCCTGATCAGGTGATCGTAGTATTCCCGTTGCCAGAAACTGCCACCACTGTTCAGGAGATCGTTCGCCCGCTTTGCGCTAAACGACTTCCACGAATGAATGACCTCCGCCAGCGGATGAGCAGGAAACACCCGCACCACAACGTGCACATGGTTGGGCATGATGCACCAGGCGAAGAGGCGATAACGCTGATTGTCAAAGTGGCGCAGAGTGTCGGCCACGATGCCAGCAATGGCGGGATGTTTGAGATGGCAGTCTCCTGCTCCATTGTCCAGATATTGCTCAATGGCCTTCGTCGAGAGCTGTTGGATCTTTTTGCGCTCGCTGGGGCTCAGTTCGCGGTCGAGTTGCTTTGCAGTCCTAACCACGCTTTCCCGCTCCGACTCGATACGTTCCAGGACTGACTTGGGCAGGGAATCATGCAGTCTGAACGTAATGAAGTAAGTAGCACTTTCTTTTTCCCAGTGCGGAAGGCGGCCGCGGTCTCGAATCTTTACCTCGCCGAAGCGCGGGCGGGACGCCCCCGCGACAGCCGGCGGGACGCCGGCGCTACTGTCGGGTTTTGGTATCACCGGCGTCTTGCCGCCTGCCGGGTGGTCCCGCCCACCCTCAGTAATCTTCATCCGAATCTCCGGAGGAGTCTTCCAGGCCTTCACCCGTGTCCTGCACCGGCGACGAGATCACGTACGCACCGCTGGCCCACTTGCCCAGGTCAATCAGGCGGCAGCGCTCGCCGCAGAAAGGAAAGTCCGCATCGTGGCTGGTTACGGGCTTCTTGCAGATGGGACACTTCAGCTTGAGCTTGCGAGCCATCGGCCTTCCTACAAAATCCTGGCGACCAGATCGTAGTCGTGGGCTTCGGTGATCTGGCAGCGGTAGAACTCGCCCGTCTTCGGCTCCAGCCCGTCGGGGACGTCATTGACGAATACCTTGCCGTCGATCTCGGGCGCGTGCATAGGGGTTCGGCCCTCGAGCAGCAGATCGCTCTCGTCGGAGACGCCTTCGAGAACCAGATCGAATTCCTGGTCCACCAGCGCCCTCTTCTTGCGCTTGCTGATTTTGCGCTGGATTCCCATCAGGTGTTTGCGTCGGCGTTCAATCTCGCGCTCGGGCAACTTCTTCTCCTGGGAGAACGCGGACGCGCCCTCCTGGTCGGAGTAACCGAACGCGCCCATCCAGTCAAACTCGGAGTCGCGAACAAACTGACAAAGTTCCTCAAACTCTTTCTCGGTCTCCCCCGGGAAGCCCACGATGAAGGACGTACGCAGGGTGACTCCCGGGATTGTGCGCCGCATTTTCTCAATCGAACGGAGGAAGATATCGCCCCCGGCGCCTCGCTTCATGCGTTTGAGAACGCCCGGCGATGCGTGCTGCAACGGCACATCAATGTACGAACAAATCTTGTCGTGGGAAGCGATGGTTTCGAGCAGCCGGCCGGTGATCTTGTTGGGATAGGCGTAGAGAAAGCGCACCCAGCGCAGGTCTTCGATTCCAGCCAGTTTCTCGAGCAGGAGCGCCAGGCCGTCCTTCAGGCCGAAGTCCTCGCCATAGCAGGTTGTGTCCTGGCCGATGAGGGTGATTTCGCGCACGCCGGAGCGGGCCAGACGCTCTGCCTCGGCGATCACCGATTCGAACCGCCGCGACCGGAACTGGCCGCGCAGTTGAGGGATGATGCAAAAAGTGCAGGGATGATCGCAGCCTTCGGCAATCTTGATATAGGCGGTATGGCGTGGGGTCGCCAGCACGCGGGGTGTGGCTTCGTCATAGAGATAGTTGGGTAAATCGGCGATGGCGCCGTCCCAGCTCTCGCGCGAAAAGCGGCCTTGCTCGGCGCGGGCGTTGCCTTCGGCGCGCGATTGCAGAATCCTGAAGGGAGAATCTACGGGCGGGGCAGGAGCGATTCCAGCGGCTGCGAGTATTCCTTCCAGCTCTCCGGTTCCGACCACCGCATCCACTTCCGGGATATTCTGACGGATATCGTTGCGAAAGCGTTCCACCAGGCAGCCCGCCACCACCAGCTTGCGGGCGCGCCCCGCGCTCTTGTGCTTCGCCATTTCGAGGATGGTGTTGACCGATTCCTGCTGCGCGCTGGCGATGAACGAGCAGGTGTTGACCACGATCACGTCGGCGTCGTCGACGCCAGAGACCAGCTGGGCCCCGGCCTGTTGCAGAAGGCCCATCATCACTTCACTGTCCACCAGGTTCTTGGGGCAGCCCAGGCTCACGAAGCCTACCTTGGTCGGGCCTGAGGACACCGGTGTTGCGCTTTGAACCGCGTCCTGAAGCAATACAGATGAGGTTTTTACAGGCATGCAATCTATTGATTTTAACACTCTTGCTGAATTGTTTCCCGAGGGGGAGGGCACCAAATGAAGCATCCCTTACCCGAATCAGGCGCGAGGGGCGCATGCTAACCTTTAGCCACAGTCTGTAACTAGGAAACTTCGCCGGGGGTGGAATGGTACGCACACTATTTTCAGCTGCGGTACTGGTGTCGCTGGCGGGCTTGATTTCGGCGGCCAGCGCCCAGGAAAAGAATGAACTGACAGTACTGCTCGGCCGCACCTTCGTTAGCGACCACGCGTCCGTCAACACCAGCACCCCCGGCGCCCTGCTCACCTCGGGGGCGGGCTTGAGCCTCGAAGCCAACTATGGACGGCGGCTTCTGGATCTTGAACTGGTGGGGCTGACGGCGGAGGTGCCGTTCGTAGTTAACTTCGGCGAAAACGTTCACTACCCTGCGAACCTTACCCCTAAGGACTACAAGTCATTTGTGGTTACGCCCTCGCTGCGCGCCAATCTTTTCCCCAATGCCGGGATCTCGCCTTGGGTGAGTGTGGGTGGGGGCTTGGGCTATTTCAAAGCGAATTCAACCCTGGAATTCGGCGGGACCAATCCCGGCGACACCGGCACTACGACTGGAATCTTTCAGATCGGCGCGGGATTCGACGTCAAGTTGCTCAGCAGCCTCAGCGTGCGCGCTGAAGCACGGGACTTTTACGCCGGCGTGCCCCAACTGAACGTGGATATCGGTAAGAGCCGGCAGCACAATATCTTCGTCGGGGCCGGAGTCGTGTTCCGTTTTTGAGCAGGATAGTACGTTCTGGCTTTCATCCGACTCTGAGCTGCTGGCTGATCGGGGGCCGAGACCAAACTACCTGACCGCAGACGAGCCGGAAAAGCCGCCCGGAAGGCGAAGGTATGTCTTCAGCGCGGAGCGCCTGAAATCTCTTCATACAACTCCGGCAGCCGGCGCACATCCTCGACGGAATCATCGAAGCGCGCGCTTTGATAATGGCGGGTAAATTCGGCGACCCTCCGGCGGACGGTGGCATTGTCAATCCGGGCCACAAACTCGTCGGGAGTCTGGGTAGGCGACTTGCGCCAACCGTGCCGCGCTACACTCTCTATCATCCGCTCGTACCAGATGGTGGCCGCCTTCCGAGGCGACCGCTCCGGACGAGCCGCCAGTCTGAAGTTTTCCAGGGCGAGCAGAAGCCGCGGCAACTTGACCGCAAACAGAAGCACCGCTGCGATCAGCATCGCTCCCAGGCCCCAACGCAGTGGCGACCCAGCCACGGTGCTCCCGGTGCGGCGGGCCACAGCCAGCAGGTCCTCATAGTGGCGGCGCCACCAATGGCGCAAAGCCCAAAGCAAACGGCGGGTGCGGCTGCTTGCGCTCACGGCCAGCGATTGCTGGCGGGCCACATCGTAGTTCACCACCCATTCCCGCCAGAACGAAGCCAAGGCATCGACGTACAGCGATATCCGGCTCCAACCGGTGAGCACCGGGATGGACGCGCCCGGAGTGGGATCGAAGGCCACCCAGCCGTAGCCCGGGAAGTAGGCCTCCACCCAGGAGTGCGCGTTGCTGGCGCGGACCACATATTGCGACGTCAGGTCGTTGAACTCGCCGGTGCGAAATCCGTTGACCACTCGCGAGGGAATGCCCAGAGTTCGCAACATCACCGCCATCGAGGACGCGAAGTATTCGCAGTGTCCCTGCTTACGCTCGAAGAGAAAATTGGCCAGAGGATCGTGCGGGACGGTGCGCGACAGCTGCAGGCTGTATCCGAAGTGAGTGCGCAGGTAGGTTTCCAGAGCCTGGGCCCGGTCGTAGTTGTTGTTGGCTGAAGCCGTGATTTGTCTGGCAAGCTCGGGAATGCGCTGATCGAGCGCAGGCAGGCCGAGGTAGGTGGAGGCCACGTTGGGGGGATAACTTCCGCCTGCATTGCGGAGGTCGGTGGCGGAAGCTTGTGCGATGTCGGAGATCGCCCGGTAGCGGTTGACCGGATGATCAGGATCAAGATCGAAGACCGCGCCCCCGTCGTCGGTGGCCACATGCCGGTAGTTGCCTTCGAGACTTTGGGGAGTGCTGGCGAGGAAAAAGACATTCATTCCCACCGGCTCCATTAACACCTGATAGTGAATCGGGCGGGAAGAGCTTCTCCGCACATCGGCACTCGGCGGAAATGCGAAAAGGCCATCCAGCCGGGGAGACAGCGGGCGCTCGTCCCGGATGTTTGACCAGACCCGGCCGTCGAAGTTGCTGAGCGCGATCCCTCGCCACTTCAGATCGAAGCTGCCCCGGTCATCTCCGTCGATCTGAATGTGCATGACCACCGAACCCGACTGCTGGATCTCGCCAATGCGTCCCAGTTCGACGGTGTCGCTGAACCCACTGGTAATCTCTCCCCCCGGCGCGTAGGCCCCCAGGTAGCCGCTCGAAACACGGGGCAGGAGGAAGAAAATCCCCGCTGCGCCGAGCAGAATGCAGAGCACCAGGATAGGAGAGGCCAGGGCCAGCGAGCCCGCCATGTTCCGGTAGGTCAGCTCCATACCGGACTGACGGGAATGGATGCCCGACCTGGCGGAGACGTGGCGCATCTCCATCAGAATGAAACTGACTACTGCCGTCAGCATGAAGACCGCAAAGGACAGGAGGAAAACGCTGTCCACCGTGAGCAGCGCCGCCGAGAGTACCATCAGAAATGCGATGACGGAAAGAAAGTAGAAATCGCGATCGCGTTGCGCGGAAAACAGACGCACCACCATCACGAACAGGACCAGATGAACCGTGGCGTTGAGAAATCCCCCGGAAATCAGAAAATAGTCGGCCAGGTAAAACGCCACATAGCCCAGCGTGAGCCAGGCCGTCCAGCTCTCAGGAATCAGCCAGGCCCGACGTGCCAGCAGCAGGTATCCCCGGACCAGCAACGCCGCACTGACCACCAGCGCGGTTCCGATGCTCAGCCCTCCGGTAGAGACCAGCGTGCCAAAGCCCGTGAACACCAAAAGATAGAGCGCGATCTCAAAGTAACGCTGGAGAGCGCTTGCCTGCAGAATCGTGTTGGGGTGCAGCGGGCTGGCTGAAGCCATGGCTGATTGTATTGTTAGCTATGCCGGCAAGGAAAGGAAGAGTACCGAGGGTAACTTCAGTCGTCGGTCATCAGCCGTGAGTCGTTGGAAAAACTGGATGCTGGTGACGACTGATTCTTATGGGTTCTTTATTTTAGTGGTCAGTCATGAGTTGTCAGTTCTCAGAAAAACCAGATTCTGCTGGCGACTGAAGACTGACGACTGGATGTTAGAATCAAAGGCGGTCAGGCATAGGCCCCGCGCGACGCATTCTCGCCAACCCCGCCAGGTCCGGAAGGAAGCAACGGTAACGAGCTCTTGCGTGTGCAGTGGGTGTCCGGTGCCTGGCTTTTTCTGCCTGGTCTCTCACCGGTTTCACCCACTACACCACGAAGTTCAAGAGCTGGTTGGAGAAGTTGGGCAGATTGGGGAAGATGGTGGGTAAATCTGCCGTCGGAACTCCAAACCAGTTAGCCAGCGTTCCCGCGTACTGATCGAGGGAGGTCGTGGGAATCCAGCGTCCTTCGCCGCCGGAGTCGTCGGGACCCGCCAGCGCCAGGGTGGGGAAGGTACCGTAGAAATCGCCGCCCTTGACGGCGCCACCCATGATCAGGTGGTGCCCACCCCAGGCATGGTCGGTTCCGGAAGTACTGTCCGGGGCGTAGGTGCGGCTGAAATCTGAGAGAGTAAAGCTGGTGACCTGCGAGGCCGCACCGATTTCGACGGTGGCCTGATAGAAGGCATTCATGGACTGGCTCAGCTGGGCGAAGAGGCTATCGTGCGCATTGAGTTGATCGCTGTGAGTGTCGAAGCCGCCAATGGAAACAAAGAAGATCTGCCGCTGCAATCCCAGCGTCCCCCGCACCGAGATGATCTGCGCCACCTGTTTGAGCTGGTTTCCCAGGCCGTTGTTGGGGAAAACCGTAGCCATGGCCGGCTTCGCCGCCAGGGCATCCGCCAGCGCCTTACTGTCCTGTAGAGCATTCGTGGTGGTGCTGCTGGCCGCCTGGATCAGGGAGACTCCGGTGTCGAATGTCAGCAGGCTCTGCAGCGCCGACATCCGGCTCTGGGATTCAGCCGAACTGCTGAAGCCCGAGAGCAATCGCGTAGGATCGCCGCTGGACTGAATGGCGCGAGCCGTCAAGCCTTCACAAAAAATGTTGCTCCCGGCCAGCGAGATAATAATGGGGAAGTTCGCGCCGTAGATGGATTGAATCCTGTCCGCTGTCCTCCCGGCCCATCCCGTCTGTCCATTGCCGGCAGTGAGGGTTGCCGTCTGCATCTGTGCCTGCTGGTCTTCGTGGGAGAAAAGGTTTCGGGGGATGTTGGCGCCGCCCTGCTGAAACTGAGCGCGAGTGGTGGGACGAACCAGCGTCCCGACGTTGGCCAGCACCGCCAGATGCTTCTGGTTGAACAGGGTCTGCATCTCGGTAAGTCTGGGGTGGAGGCCGAACGAGCCAGCGCTGGGTGGGGCGATGGGCAGCAGGCTGGCCTGGGGCAGGGCCAGCACTGAGCGGATCTGCTGGTACGAGGCGTATCCGGAGCTGCTAAACGGGACAATCATGTTGTTGCTGTCGTTGCCGCCGAACAGGAAGATGCAGACCAGGGCCTTGTAGTCCTGCGAGCTCTGGGCCAGCGCGTTCACCAGTCCAAACCGGTTGAAACTGGCGGCGGCAAATCCTGCCGCCGCGGTGCAGCAGCTCCTCTTCAGAAAGTCTCGTCGTGAAAATGCCATGGCTGTTCTCCCCTTTTAGTGTTCGACCTGGAATTGCGATGAGCTCCCCATCAGATAGAAGGCTGCTTTGGTGCGCCGCGTATTGTCGGGAATTCCGGATAGCGTAGTGACCAGGGTGCTGCGCATGTTGTCCGACACCTGGCTGTGCAGCATTACGGCCGCGACCGCCGTGACCAGTTGATCAGGGTTGGCCGCCAGCGGCACGTATCCCGACAGATCCACGGTGGTGGCGCCGTTTACCGATCCGTAGACCACGGTGTTTACAAAATTGATGCGGAAGATATCGGTGCTGGTGTCGAAAATCTCGAATTCCGGGCCCACCAGCGTGGTGCCGTCAATCATGTGGTCGGGATGGTAGAAATTGAAGACCGTCGGCGAGAAGAAAGGCTCTTCCTTCATTTCCGAAGCGCGGTCAGACAGGGAATTTCCGTCGGAGACGGCATTCATGGCGCGCAGCAGGTTGGTGATCAACAGGACGGGCTCCTTGAGCTTCCCGTCGTTGGGTTGGGCCTGCGCCGGATCGTCGCCGCGGCGCGCCTCCGGGTCGAGCAGTATGGCGGTCACCACGGCTTTCAGGTCGCCCCGCACGCCGCTCCCGTTGTCGTTGAATACGGCGGCCACGCGGCCCACGTACTCGGGAGTGGGATTGCTTGTCACCAGGCGCTCGATCAGCTGCTTGGAGATGAAGGGGCCCACGTTCGGATGATTGAAGACGTTTTGCAGCGCTGCTGTCAGATCAGCCTGTGTGCTTCCGCCAGCCGGCAGGGTTACTCCGTTCAGCAGGACCTTCGCACCGGTGTCGTGGTGACTGTCGAAGGGCTCCATGGGTCCGCCGTAGTACTCAGGATTGCGCCATTTGGGGGTGGCGCCTGGTTTGGTGGGATACGTCCATCCCGTAAAAGTGTGGGCGAAACCTATGATCGTGTTCTGGTCGTAGGTGGGGATGGGATTGCCGGAGCCATCCAGTTGCAGAGTACCGTCAGGATTCAGTTGCTCCAGTCCGATGGAAAACAGCTGCATGATTTCCCGGGCATAGTTCTCATTGGGGGCAGTCCCGTTCGTCGGCTTGTCGTTGTTGACCATATCCAGATAGTTGCCCATCACGGGGCTCAGGGTCACATCCGTCAACAAGGTGGAAAAGTTCCCGAAGGCGTCGTTCTGGAACATGTTCTGCCAGGCCACGAAGGCGCTGGGATTGTTGATCTTGACCGCCGAAACCACGATGATCTGCGACAAACCCCACGCCACGCGTTGGCGCAACTGGTCCTGTCCGGTGAGCGCGTTCGTGAAGAACTGCTTTTGCACGACGGACATATCGTCATTCGCCGCGGGAGCCGGGAAGGTCGAAGCCGGCGCGGCGAACTGTTCGTTCAGAAAAGCCTGCATGCCTACCGCCTGCACATGCGAGAGTGACGCCGGGGTCACACCCCAGGAAGACTGTTCGAGCAAGCGGGCCGCCGCTGAGGCGCTCACGGTATTGGCTACACTTCCCACCTGCAAGGCGAACGCGTTGGAGGTCTTCGAACCGGGATCAGGATTGATCACGGCAACCTGGACTGTACCGGCCTGAGTGCTAGTGGCAGTTCCGCTGGCTGTGAGTTGGGTGGCGGAGACAAAAGTGGTGGGCAGGAAGGTGCCGCCGAATGACACCACGGCCCCGCTGGCAAATTTCTGGCCCGTGACCACCAGGGTAAAGTTACCCACCGGAATCGTGGTGGGAAGCACGGCGCTCACCACCGGCGCCGCATTGGTAATCGTCGCCGTGCCTGCAGAAACGGCGCTGGTGTCAGCCAGGCTCGTGGCCTGCACTTGAATGGTATTGGGAACCGGCACGGTGGCCGGTGCCTGATACATCCCGCCTGCTGAAATCGTACCTACCGTGGCATTGCCATTGGTTATGCCGTTGACCGCCCACTTGACGGCGGTATTGCTGCCCGCACCGGTCAGGGCGGCCCGGTACTGGAATGTGGATCCGGCGGTGATCTCGGTCGTGGCCGGAATCACCATTACTGCCACCTGGCCGGCGGCTCCTACTTGTACGTTCATAGAAGCGACGGAAGCGCTCTTGCCTGGGTCAGGATTTTCGACCGTGATCTTGATCGTGCCCACCTGGGCTGCGGTGGCAGTTCCCGTGGCCGTAAGCTGGGTGGGACTTACATACGTGGTCGCCAGCGCGGTTCCACCAAATACCACTTTGGATCCGCTTACGAAGCCAGCTCCGCCCACGTTCAGGGTGAAATTGCCCACGGGAAGGAAGGTGGGGCTCAAGGTCTGCAGGACAGGTATCGGGTTCTGGAGAGTCACAGAACTGGTGGCAAAATGGCTCTTGTCGGAATTGCTGACCGCTTTGATGGTCACGGAATGGGGCGTCGGCAGGGTGGCGGGCGCCCGGTATTTTCCGGTTTGATCGATGCTGCCGAAGGCCACACTTCCTGTCGCCACTCCGTTGACGTACCAGGTGAAGGCCTGGTTCGTACTGCCGGTGCTGGCGCTAAGCTGGGCCGTGAACTGCGTGGTCTCTCCGGAGCGAAGGGTGACGCTCGCGGGCGTAACCGTCATGCCCACCGATTTCGTGTCCGACCCTGCGGCCCCCAACCCGCCGCCGCAACCCGACCACACCAGAAGGGCTAACCCAAGCACCATGACGCCAGCTAACTTTGCGCCTGAAGATTTTGCTGTTCCGATCATCTCTGATCCCCTTTCGTGAAGATCCGAGTACTGAGAAAGTTCATGGGCGCGTTGCCAGGGGCGCGTCGAAGTTTGTTGAGTGGCTGGTGAAGAGTAGTAAAACGCTGCCTTTTAGCGAAGGTCACCGTGGTTCCATTGCGGGACTGTGCCAATTCGGGACCAGAGGTGTTTTCCGGAAGCACTAGTCATTCGGCTCCGTCCCGCCTCCGGCGTCCGCACGGACATGTACTGGGGTAATGGAGAGCTCCTGTTTCAGGCTTCAAAACTCTCTACCACGATGGGCACACTTCGACTTCGCACAATGCCGCTCGGGTACACGAAGGAGATCTTGAAACCAGAGCCTTCGTGATGCTTCGTGCCTCTGGTGGCTCATGCATTTGGTGTGCCTTATGGTGAAACTCATCCACACGCGGCACACGCGGTTGGACATTGCTGCGTGGCTGGGTCAAAATAGGCGGTTGTTTTCGACTCGAAATTCGAATCTGGAGAACTGATCGAGTGAGCCAACTGCTGCGCGCCAAGATTTCGGCCCTGGGTACCTACGTCCCGCCTCGGCTGCTGACCAACGACGACCTGGAAAAGCTGGTGGAAACCTCCAACGACTGGATTGTGGAGCGTACCGGGATCCGCGAGCGCCACATCGCGGACAAGGGCGTCGCCACCAGCGACCTGGCCACCGAAGCCGCCCGGCGTGCCCTGGCCGAGCGCGGCCTGGAGGCCTCCGAACTGGACGCGATCATCGTAGCCACGGTCACGCCGGACATGTTCTTTCCGTCCACTGCCTGCCTGGTGCAGCACAAGTTAGGAGCAAAGGGAGTTTGGGGATTTGATCTTTCCGCAGCTTGTTCCGCCTTCGTGTACGCCCTGCAGACCGGAGCGCAATTTATTGCCACCGGGGCGCACAAGAAAGTCATGGTGATCGGAGCGGACGTGATGTCATCGATCATCGACTACAACGATCGCGCCACCTGCGTGATCTTCGGCGATGGGGCTGGCGCGGTCATACTCGAACCGGCCGAGGATGACTCGGTGGGCTTGATCGATTTCATCCACGAAGTGGACGGTTCGGGAGGCTGTTCGCTCTACATGCCGGGCGGCGGCAGTCTTCATCCCGCCACTCAGGAGACGGTGGAGAAGCGGATGCACTTCGTCCACCAGGACGGCCAGGCGGTGTTCAAGTTCGCGGTCCGCAAGCAGGCCGAGATTTGCGAAAAAATCCTGACTCGCAACCAGCTCAAGGGCAGCGATATCGATGCCTTCATTCCGCACCAGGCCAACCTGCGGATCATCCGGGCCACGGCGGAACGCCTGGGTATGAAAGCGGAGAGCGTGGTGGTGAACATCGATCGGTACGGCAATACCACCGGGGGCACGATTCCCCTGGCCATGGAAACCGCCCGGCAGGAAGGCAAGCTCAAGAAGGGCAACCTGGTCCTGCTGGCGTCGGTGGGAGCCGGGTTTACCGTGGGGGCAACGCTGTTGCGGTGGGCCCTCTAAGGATTCTTTCGCGTCTGCACAAGGCTCAGGCAGTGGGTCGGCTGCTCATTAATCTTATGGACGAACTCCTGAAAGCCCAGGTCCGTCGCATATTCGACAGCGCTCACTTTGTTCGCGATCTGGGCCTGCAGTTGACCCGGATCGAAGACGAATATTGCGAGAGCACTCTGGTGCCCTCCGATCGTCACCGGCAGCAGCATGGTCTGATTCATGCCGGCGTGCTGGCCACCATGGCGGACCATACTTCCGGCTGTGCGGCCCGGGGCGCGGTCGGACTGGATCACGACGTAGTGAGTGTCGAGTTCAAGATAAATTTTCTGCGTCCGGCGGTGGCCGACCGCTTGCGTTGCCGCGGCAACGTGCTGCGCGCCGGCAAGATGCTGGTCATTTGCGAGGCGGAAATATTTGCGGAAAGAGATTCGGAAGAAAAGCTGGTCTCCAAGGCCATGGTTACGCTGGCAGTGAAGCAGGCTTTTTAGTGTAGGCGCGAGCGTTTTCGCTCGTGCGGCAGCGCCACGAAGCCAGCACGAGCGAAAACGCTCGCACCTCCATCTGGCGGTGATCTGCTTATAGGGGGCCTACGACTCCGCAGTTGCTTCGCCAAGCGAAGCAACGGCTGCGCTCAGGATGACGGCGGTGAGGTGTCCGCTATCCGTTTTTCTGGCGCTCGAAGGCCTTCTGCAAATATCGGCGGGCTTCATCCAGAGCGCCCTGGGTGTTGTCGTTGGTCTGTATGGCTTGACGGTATTCATTGGTGGCGCGCTCGCGCTGTCCGGTGACGTCGAAGATCTTGCCCAGCTGGATGTGGCTCCAGACCTCCGTCCAACGGGGCTCGCCATCGCCGTTCAGGCATTCGCGGTAGGCGTTGGCCGCGGCCTGGTAGTTGCGCTGCAGGAAGAACACCTCGGCAATGCGATAGTGGGCCAGCGAGCTGTTCTTATTGACGTCGAGCGCTTTGTTGAACTCCAGCAGCGCACCGGCAAGGTCTCCCTGCTGGGTCAGGCCCTGGCCGCGCTGGATAGATGCTCTGAGCCTGACCTCGGATGAGTTTTTCAGCACCCGGTCATCGGGATCGACCACGATTCGGCGCGGTTTGCCGTAGGTTTCAACATTGAACGCGGAGTTGGTGCCTACGACCTCGATGCGTTTGTTTTCAGTTTTACCATCAGTATCGATCTTGAGATCCACCGGCATGCGGAAAAGATCGAGGTCCTGCGAAATCTGGCCCACCACCCGGAAGCCCTTGCCGTTGCCCAGGCGGTAGATGGTGTACTTGGTTTTGAATTCCGGGGCACCAGTGGAGTCGAGCCACTGGGAGAAGAACCAGGTGAGCTGCTGGCCATAGTTCTGCTCGGCCAGGGCGCGGAAATCATCCAGCGATGCCGACTTCCCCGCATATTTCGCGGCGAAGGTGCGCATGGTCTGGTCGTACTTCTGATCGCCCAGCACCCAGCGCAACATGTGCAGGATCATGGCGCCTTTGTCGGTGACCAGGGACTGGAATTCGGGCGAGAAGATGTCAAGTTTCCCGGAACTCGAAAGTGGGACGGTGTCGTAAGCCAGCGCGCCGACTGACATATCTTTGACCGTTTCCTCGAGACCGGCCTCTCCCGCCGCCTGTTCGACATAGCGGGCCTCGGAGTAGCGCGCGAAGCCGTCGCTCAGCCACCAGTCATCGCGGGAAGCGGGGCTGACCGATGCGCCCCACCACTGGTGCGCGATGGTGTTGGCCAGCAAGCGGTAGTTCACCTTGTCGGTCACGGCGCGGCTGGCGATGGCGGCGATTTCCGGCGCCCAGGACGCGGGCACCGTGTCATCCGGGATCTCAACCACTTTCAGCGTGGTCGAAGGCGCGGGGCCATAGAGGGTCACGTAATAGGTGAATTCCTTGACCGCGGTGGTTGCGTATGTGGCTCCCATAGCCTGATGGGCCGGCTTGAAGAAGACGTGAAGATCGAGTCCGGCTTCATCGCTTTTGAATTCCTGAAAGATGCCGGCCACAATCGTGCCGGGGAAGCTGGGTTTGTCCCAGGTGAAAGAGAAAGTCTTGGTCGGCAGAGAACCGATCGGACGCTTGGCCGCGGTGGCGCTGCCCGCCGTTTCTTTTCCGCTGCCGATGACCAACATGTGCGCCGGCACGGTGATGTTCATCGTGGCGGTGAAGCGGTTGATGCCGTATGCGTTCACCGGAAACCAGCGGCCGGCATACAGCAGGTAGCTGGTGTCATCGCCGATGTAGGCCAGCTTGAGACCCTGCACCGGACTGTCGTCGGCGGAATCAAGCACGCCTTCGTAGTCGAAAGTGAGCGTGGTCGAAGTGTCCTTGGCCAGCGGAGTGGCCAGCTGCACGCGCACGGTCGAGTCCTGGGTGACGCGCTCGGCGCTGAGGAGCTTGCCCTCCGTGTCGAGCACCTTGGTGACACGCAGGGCGTTGTGCAGTTCGAATGTGGCGACATTCAGATCTTCAAGGGCGGTAAACTTCACCTTGGCCTGCGCCGTAATCTTGTGAGTATGCGGAATGAGCTCGGCGTCGATCTGGTAGTCGTCCACTCGCAGCCGCATGGTCTCGGCCGCCCACGCCGGTAACGAGATCAAAAAGAACGAGAAAGCGAGACCCAGCCACAGGACCCGACGCTGGCGCCAAGGTTGAAAAGAGATCAAAAGCAGTCTCCTGACAGAAGTACGATATTCCCTAAGATGAAGATTGTGGCGCAAAAGATGCTGGTAGGACAAGGTTTAGCCTGATTTTGACATACAGGCCGCTTCCCAAAGCGAGATCACGGCCTGGGCGGCGCGGTCCACGGGGTGCCGTCCCGGGTCGGCTGGGCCGCGGAGCCGGGCTTTCACCCCAGCCAGCCCGGCAATCATTTTGTTCCGGGCAGGGCCGTCAACCAGGATTTCGTTGAGCCTGGTAGTAACCTTTTCAACGGTGAAGTCCTGTTGTACCAGCTCGGGCACAACTTCTTTTCCTGCAATCAGGTTCACCATGGCAAAGTACGGCACTTTGACCCGCCCCCGCCCCAGCAGGTAGGTCAAAGGCGAGACCCGGTACACCATCACGAACGGCGTTCCCATCATTGCCGCCTCGACGGTTGCGGTGCCGCTGGCCACGATCCCGGCGTGCGACTGGGCCAGAGCCGGCAAGGTGTCCGGAACCAGGCGTATGGAGGGCTGGTCCGCGGTCCCTGATTGCGGGACCAGCGATTGCAGAAAGCTGCGATCCAGGGTGGGAGCAACCGGGAGCAGGAATTCGTATGCCGGACCCAGGCTGGCGGCAGACGCGAGAATCACCGGCAGATTCATGCGCACTTCCTTCACCCGGCTGCCGGGCATGAGCGTGATCCATGGCCTGGCGGCGTCCAGTCGATGCTGCGTGGCGTAGGCTGCGCGATCAATTTCAGGGCGGGGAAGGTCGGCGAGAGGATGCCCGACGAAAATGGCGTCCACTCCGCGGTCGCGGTAAAACTTTTCCTCGAAAGGGAAAATCACCAGGGCCTTATCGACATATTTCCGCAGCAGACGCACGCGCCCCTGGCGCCAGGCCCAGAATTGCGGACAGACGTAATAGACCACCGGAATGCCTCGCTTGTGCATCTGGCGCGCCACTCGCCAGTTGAAGGCAGGGGAATCGATCACGATAGCGAGATCGGGCTTGCGCCGGTCGGCTTCCGCGATCAGTTTGTGAAACAGGCTCCAGATTTTAGGCAGATGGCCGAGAATTTCCGAGATGCCGACTACAGAAAGATCTTTGGCATCGACCACAGTGTCGCAACCCGCAGCCCGCATGCGCTCCCCGCCTACCCCAAAGAATTCCAGGTGTCCGTTTCGTGTGGCGCGGGCGCCCTCGCCCGCGAGACGCTGCAAAGCCTCCATCAGGAGCGCGCCATACATTTCGCCGGAGGCCTCCCCAGCAGAGATGAGAATTCGCACGGAGGCATTGTAAAGGGAAGAAGTGTAGTCGCGACGTTTCTGGTAGCGCCGTCATCTCGCCGGCTGTCCGGCGGGCGTCCGGCCCGCCCCTTATGAGTGAAAGTACAACCGTGAAGCTGGGAGTCGCGCACAGCTGAGGCGGCGAGACGCCGCCTCGACAGCCGGCAGGATGCCGGCGCTACGAAGTGCAGAGGCTAAACCCACCCGGCTTCAATCATCCGCGCCGGCCGTGACCTGGCCACCCGCCCCTACCGGAATCTCCTGGTCTTTATATTGCAGTTGGTAGAGCTTGTAGTAAATCCCGTGCTGGGCGAGCAGTTGCTGGTGGGTGCCGACCTCGCGCACCTGGCCCTTGTGCATAACGATAATTTTGTCGGCGCGCTGGATGGTCGATAGCCGGTGGGCAATAACCACCGACGTGCGGCCCTCGACCATGCGGCTGAGCGCATCGCGCACCCGCATTTCGGTCTCGGTGTCCACGCTCGACGTGGCTTCGTCCAGAATCAGGATCCTGGGGTCGTGCGCCAGCGCGCGGGCAAACGAAATGAGTTGCTTCTGGCCGGTGGAGAGGGTTGAGCCGCGCTCGCGGACTTCTTCTTTAAATCCTTGAGGCAGGGCGCGGATAAAGTCGGCCAGGTTCACGTCTTCGGCGGCTTTTTCGACGTCCTCGTCCGTAATATCCTTCGTGCCCAGGCGAATGTTGCCCTCGACCGTTCCGGTGAACAGAAACGGATCTTGCAGCACCACGCCGTAACGGCGGCGGAGTTCGGCCAGGTCCATTTCTTTTACGTCCACGCCATCGATCTTGACCGCGCCCTTTCTGCACATCGTAGAAGCGCATGAGCAGCGAGATGATGGTGGTCTTGCCGGCTCCGGTGTGGCCGACGATGGCGACGGTTTCACCCGGTTCGATGGTGAAAGAAACATCGCGCAGAATCCAGTCGGGCTCGGTTGAAACCATAGCCGAGCCTTGCTCGGTCTGGACGGGTCGGAGACCCGTCCCCACATGGCCGTTGCCGCCGGCTTGTGTGGCCGCGGACGCCTCGCCCGCGTTCTTGCCGGCATCGACGCTGCGGTAAGCAAACCAGACATGATCGAACTCAATCCGTCCCGGCCCGGTCGGAGTCCGGGTAACCGCGGGCGAAGTAATCTCAGCCGGAGTATCCAAAAGCTTGAACACCCGTTCGCTGGCCGCCATGGCCGATTGCAGGATGTTGTACTTTTCACTGAAATCCTGAATCGGCCGGAAGAAGCGCTGCGCGTACTGGATGAACGCAGTGAGAACTCCGATGCTTACCACAGTGCGAACTACATGGAATGAGAGCAGTTGCTGGCTGGAGAAATCCACCGCAACGCTGCTGACGGTCAGCTGGCGGATGATGTCATTCCCGCCAAACCAGATCACGCAGGCGATCGCCGTCGAAGAAAGAATTTCGACCACCGGGTAATAGACCGCGTGCGCCATGATCGCGTCCTTGAAAGCTTCCATGTGGACGGCGTTCACTTCCGAAAACTTGTCGAAGGAGCGCTGCTCGCGGTTGAACAGCTGCAACACCACCATGCCGCTGACGTGCTCCTGCATGTAGGCGTTGATGCGTGCAATGGCGGTGCGAATGCGGCGGTAGGAATCTCGCACCTTGTCGCGAAAGATTTTGGTGGCGTAGGCAATCAGCGGCAGGACCGCCAGGGTGATCAGCGCCAGCTTCCAGTTCATGCCCAGCATGATGGCGGTAATGCCGGCCAGCACAAACACGTCTTCGAAAATGGAGACCACGCCGGAGGTGAACATTTCGTTCAACGCATCGACGTCGGAGGTAACGCGCGTGACCAGCCGGCCGACCGGGTTCTTATCGTAGAAGCCGATGTGCATGTGTTGCAGGTGGCGAAAGATCTGCTTGCGCAGATCGAACATCACCATCTGGCCCGCCCACTGCATGAAGTAAGTCTGTAGATAGTCGAGCAGGAACCCAAGCGCGATCAAACCGACGTACATGGCCGCGATTTGGGCGATCCCAACGTAGGGATTCGTGCTCAGAAAAGAATCGAACGGGGTGCTTCTGTGTACGGGCACCAGGTAGCGGTCGATTTCGATGGCGACCAGGTAAGGTCCGAGAACATCGGCGGCGGCCTTGATAAGAATGGAAACCAGCGAAATGCCAACCGGCCATTTGTAAGGGCGCAAATACTGGAGCAGCCGCTTCATCAGGCGGCTGTCATACGCTTTACCTAGTACCTCTTCTTCTTGGGCCATCGGCTATAGGACTAAAGATACCCTAAATAGATTAGGAAAGAAGAGCGGAAGGATGGAAAAGGTTTGAGTGCGACGAGCTTGCGTAGGCCCAGATGTCCTCGTCCGGGCGGGCGAGCGCAGCTCGCCGAGGTGTTTCGGGTTCGGACCAGGTAAAGAACCTGCGGAGCTTCGCTCCGCCGGGCAGGTGAGGACACCTGCCCCTACGCGTATCTTTTCTTCAGCACCAGGGCCGAGTTCTTCGATCCAAAACCTACACAGTTGCAGATGGCGTGCTCGATGCTGGCCTTGCGGCCGATGTCGGGAACATAGTCCAGATCGCACTCCGGATCGGGCGCGTCCAGATTGATGGTGGGCGGAATCTTGCCGTGCTCCATGGCGATCAGCGTGGCCGCCAGACTGGCTGAGCCGCAGGCCCCCTGGGCATGGCCAATCTGCGACTTCAACCCGGACATCGGAATCTTTCTGGCGTGCTCTCCCAGCGCCAGTTTCAGCGCCCGCGTTTCCACCCGGTCATTCATTTCGGTGGAAGTGCCGTGCAGGTTGACGTAGTGAATATCTTCCGGCGCGAGGCTGGCTTCCTCGAGCGCGAGCGTGATGGCGCGGGCGGGTTCGTCCGGCGAGTCGCTCATGCGCACCCGGTGGAAGGCTTCGCAGGTGGAACCGTACCCAGCGATCTCCGCGTAGATGTGGGCGCCGCGAGCGCGCGCGTGATCGTACTCTTCGAGAATGAACATCCACGAACCCTCTGCGATCACGAAACCGTCGCGGTCGGCGGAAAAAGGGCGGGAGGCGCTCTCGGGAGCGTGGTTCCAGGACTGGGTAAGCGCACGCAGCAACGAGTAGCCCTTGATAATGCCCGGGGTGATTGGCGAATCCACACCGCCCACCAGAAAAATCGGCAGCACGCCGGCCTGAATGTGCTGGTAGGCATAACCGATGGCGTCGGTGGAGGAGGTGCAGCCGGCCGTCACCACGTGGCTATAGCCGCGAAACCCGAAGCGCATGCTGATCTCGCTGGGCAACGTGCCCATAGTGCCGCTGGGAATACAAAAGATGCTTACCTGTTTTACGTGTCCGCTGTGCCAGAGGCGGTATTGCTCTTCGGAAAATTCCTGGGCGCCGCCGCCGGTCCCGAGGATCACTCCGATTTCACGCTTCTCTTCCATCGACATCGCGGCCGGATCCAGGCCCGCATCCTTGATCGCTTCCGTGGACGCGGCCACCGCCAGCGGCACCACGCGGGAAACGTGTTTGCGTTCACGCGCGTCCACCCATGCCAGTTCGTCAAACTCGGGAATCTCTCCCGCGATTTGCACCGGCAGGGATGAGGGATCAAAACGGGAGATGCGTTTCACGCCTGACTTTCCGGCGAGAAGAGCAAGGCAAAAGGCTTCTTTGCCTATGCCGTTGGGGCTGACCACGCCCAGTCCAGTGATAACGACCCGAGGAGCCATAAGTTATTCAACTAATCACGGATGATCTGCTTCGTGCTCAGTTACTGCGTTTCAGATGCCTTACCGACTGTCCACGTTACGCGAAGTGGGATAATTAGTCACGTGTCTCTGGGGCTTTACATCTCGGTGCCATTCTGCCGCACCAAGTGCAGCTACTGCAACTTCGCTTCGGACGTCTTCTCCCGCGCCGTGTTCGAGCGCTACGTGGAGCGCGTGGCCGCGGACATCAGTCATGCTGGCGAAATTTCCGAAGAGTTGGGAGGCGTGTTCGAAGGCGCAGTGGATTCCATCTTCCTCGGCGGCGGCACCCCTACCATACTCGATATAGCTCAACTGAAACGGCTGTTTGTCACGATTTCGCAAACTTTTGCGCTGGCGAGCGAGGCTGAGATCACGGTCGAGTGCGCTCCCGGCACACTGACTCCCGCTGTGCTCCAGGCCTTCCAGCGCTACGGTGTTAATCGTGTGAGCCTGGGAGTGCAGTCGTTCGTGGACAAGGAAGCAGCGTCGGTGGGACGCCAGCACGAGCGAGCCACTGTGCTCGAAGATATCGCGCACCTTCGCGCTTTCGGGATTGAAAACATAAATATTGATCTGATCGCCGGTCTGCCCCATCAGACTGCCGAAAGCTGGGAATTCTCTGTCGCCGAGGCGCTGGCCACGGGTGCGCCTCACGTCAGCGTTTACATGCTGGAGGTGGACGACGATTCCCGCCTGGGACGCGAGTTGATGGCAGGCGGCACAAAATATCATGCTCATTTCGTTCCCGACGACGAGCTGACCGCGGACTTCTACGAGGCAGCTTGCCGGCGGCTGAACACGGCAGGGGTGGGCCAGTATGAAATTTCCAACTTTGCCCGCGCGGGAAAAGAGTCGCGGCACAATCTGAAGTATTGGACGCGCCAGCCCTATTTGGGTTTTGGAGTGGACGCGCACTCCATGCTGCGGTGCCCGGGGAAGACGGGTGCAGCGGTGCGATTTTCCTGGCCAGACTCGCTCGAGAGCTATGTTGCCGGCGCGCCGCCCAATCGAGTTCCGGTATCGACAAGCGCCGGGCTCGAGGAAGCTTTCTTTTTAGGCCTCCGCCTGACTTCTGGAGTGGAGCTGAAAAAAGTCGCCGCGGAGTTTGGCGAGTCAGCGGTCCATGAATTGACCGGGACGATTTCCGAATGCGTGGATTTAGGGCTGCTGCATTGGGAGGGTGACTTGATCCGGCTTACTGGGCGAGGCAGGCTGCTGTCCAACGAGGTATTCGAACGATTTATCCGGTGTGGGTCGGACACTCCTGTCCGACGCCGTTGATGTTGGTTTTGTTTTGATTGGTAAACGCGGCTTGATGGAAGGCGGATTTTCAGCCGATGAATCAAAGTCAAAAGGTGCCGGACAGAGCCTGCCGTGAGCGAAGGCGAAGGGAGTGTCCGCCCCACACATACACTCCATGTCCCGCCGGTAACTTTGTCCGCTGAAATTCCTGTGTTCTAATCCAATTGTGATGCGGGAGAGAGCAGCGTGGATTTCCAACTCAACGATGAACAGCTGCAACTGAAGAAGACCGTCCGCGAATTTGCCGAGCGCGAGATCGCGCCCCACGTCATGACCTGGGATGAGGCCGGTGAATTCCCGCTGGCGACGGTCAAGGAACTGGGCAAGCTCGGCCTGCTGGGTATTGTGTTTCCTCCCGAGTACGGCGGCGCCGGGATGGGCTACGTGGAGTACGTCACGGCCATCGAAGAGCTGTCGCGCGTGGACGGATCTGTAGGAATTATTGTCGCGGCCCACACTTCATTGTGCTCGAACCATATTTACCTTGCCGGAAATGAAGCGCAGAAGAAGAAGTACGTCAGCCCTCTGGCCTCGGGTGACGCCATCGGGGCCTGGGGACTGACCGAGCCTTCTTCCGGTTCCGACGCCGGCAGTGCACGCATGACCGCGGTGCGCAGGGGAAACAACTGGGTACTGAACGGCACCAAGACTTTTTGCACCAACGGACACTATGCCGATTTTCTGGTGGTGATTGCCGTAACCGATCGCGCCGCCCATACCCACGGGCTGTCGGCCTTCATTGTGGAGAAAGGGACCAAGGGTTTTCGTCCCGGGAAAAAAGAAAATAAGCTCGGCTTGCGGGCCAGCGACACCGCCGAGTTGATCTTTGAAGACTGCGTAATACCCGCAGAGAACCTTTGCGGCAAGGAAGGTGACGGATTTATCGACGCCATGCGCGTTCTGGATGGCGGGCGCATCTCCATCGCGGCATTGTCGCTCGGCATGGCGGAGGGGGCGTACGAAGCGGCGCTGAAGTATTCCAAACAGCGCAAACAGTTCGGCAAAGCCATCAGCGACTTTCAGGCCATCCAGTGGAAGCTGGCCGACATGGCCACCGAAATCGAAGCCGCGAAACTGCTGACGTTGCGCGCGGCGGCCATGAAAGATGCGGGCATGAAGACCACGCTGGAATCGTCCATGGCAAAACTCTACGCCAGCGAAGTGGCTGTCCGCTGCGCCAACGAAGGCGTGCAGATCCACGGCGGCTATGGGTTCATCAAAGATTATCCCGCGGAAAAGTTTTATCGCGACGTGAAGCTGTGCACCATCGGCGAAGGCACCAGCGAAATTCAGCGGCTGGTGATTGCGCGGCAACTCCTGAAGGATTAAGCTCCCGGCGGCCCTAGTTCAATCCCCCTGCCTAAATGGTCTTGACGAATAGTACGGTCGTACTATATAGTACGACCATACTATGAACCCGACAGTTCTTTACCACACCGATCAGGCGACGGAGACCCGTCGCGACATCTTGCGAACTGCGGCTGACATCGCCTCTGCCGAAGGGTTGGAGGGTGTTTCCATAGGACGCCTGGCGGCCGAAATGAAGATGAGCAAGACCGGAATCTTCTCCCACTTTGGCTCCAAGGAACAGCTCCAGCTCGCCACGGTCGGGGCGGCCAGGCAAGTCTTCATGGAGCAGGTGGTCCAGCCGGTCCTCCAGAGTCCCCGGGGTGTATCTCGTCTTAAGGCCATGTTGGAAAACTGGTTGGGCTACGTCGAAAGGATTGTCTTTCGCGGAGGCTGCTTCTTCGCCGCCGCGTCGGCCGAATTTGACAGTCGTCCGGGCGCGGTGCGCGATCAAATCGCGGAATTGACCAAGGCCTGGATGATTGCGCTGCAGGAAGAAATCGCATTTGCCCGGGCCCGGAAGGAAGTGCTGGCCTCGGTAAATCCCGCGCAGCTCGCCTTCGAACTCCACGCCTACGTGCAGGAGGCCAACTGGGCTTTTAAGCTGTTTAACGACAAATCTGCATTCGTGCTCGCCCGGCGGGCAATCGCCCATCGCTTGGCTGCCGCGTCAGGGAAGCAAGTCCTCAACCGATCCAAACCAAGAAGGAGAAATGTATGAACGAATCCGCAGAAGCACGACAGCGTTTCCTGAAGAATGCTCTGACCGGCAACGCAGTATTCTCGGTGGTCTCGGGCCTGGCGATTCTATCTTCCAATCGCTGGCTGGTGAAGTTCCTGGGACTTCCGGAGAAGGTCAGTCTGGCGATTCTGGGCGTCAGCCTGATTGGCTACGCGGCGGTTCTGTGGCTCAATGCCAGGCGTACGCGGATAAAAATCTCTGACGCCTGGATTGCAGTTGTCATGGATGCTGTCTGGGTAGTGGGCAGCTACATCCTGATCCTGCTTGTGCCTTTCAGCCTCGGCGGAAAGTGGGTCGTGGGGCTGGTGGCTGAACTGGTGTTGGCTTTTGCTATCCTGCAATGGCTGGGCATCCGGCGCATCCGCAAGAGCAGCCAGTACGCCTAGATCGATGGCGGGGCACCGATGTTAGACTTGGCGTCGGTAATACCACGCCTGCTACGCAGCGACTGTGGGAAGGGACCTCCATGAACCAGCGCCGATGGAACTGGCATCTGTGGGCCGGGTTTGTGCTTTGCCTCGCTGGCTTTGCGACCTTTCCCTTATTTGCCAGGTTTCCAGTCACGCGTGATGTGCCCTGGGTTAACTTCCTTCTTCTCGGCGCCGGCCTCGCTTTGCTCGTGCTCGGCCTGAGGCGTGCCTTCGGCCAGCCGCAGCAGTACCGGGGAAAGATCGCGGGCCCGATTCTCGGTACGCTTGGCCTCATGATTGTGGGCGCTTTCTGCTTCATCGTGTTTCATCAGACCCGGCAACTCCCGGCTTCTAACGGCGCGCCGCGAATCGGCCAGAAGGCCCCGGAATTTGCACTCGCAGACACCGACAATCATCCAGTTTCCCTTTCCGGCTTGCTTTCCAGCCCGATGCCGCAGACAAATACGCCGCCCAAAGGCGTGCTCCTAGTTTTTTATCGTGGTTATTGGTGACCCTTCTGCAACTCCGAGTTACGGGGTATTGAAAAGCACCTGACCGAGATTCAACAACTGGGCGTGCGCCCGGTGGCCATCAGCGTTGACGCTCCGGAAGTTTCGCGTGACTTGTGCCGGAAAGCGGGCTACACCTATACCTTCCTCTCCGATCCCAAAGCCGAGGTCATTCGACGCTATGACCTTCTGCATGCCGGCGCGGGAATCAATGGCCAGGACATCGCGCGGCCGGCGGAGTTCCTGCTTGATGCCTCAGGCGTGGTCCGCTGGGTGAACCTGACAGAAGACTATCGCGTGCGGGCGCGCCCGGAGCAGATGATCGAAGCTGCGAAGGCGTTGCGATAGCGCGGATCACACACAGCGGTTCCCAGTTGTCTGTTGCTGCTTTACACTGAACGTCTTGAAAACCGAAACCGAGCAATGGGTTGACCAGCTTCGCGCCGGCGATCCTCGCGCCCTCGCCCGGGCCATCAGCACGGTCGAAAACCGTACGCCGGGCTGGTCCGAATTGCTCAAGGCCCTCTTCCCCCACAGCGGACATACGCGCATACTTGGACTCACTGGGCCGCCGGGCGCGGGCAAGAGCACGCTGGTTGACCAACTTGCCCGCTACTATCGCAAGGAAAATCGCACCGTGGGCATCATCGCGGTCGATCCTACCAGTCCATACACGGGAGGGGCGATTCTGGGCGACCGCATCCGCATGCAGGAGCATTTTTCCGATCCCGGAATCTACATTCGCAGCATGGCGACGCGCGGCTCGCTGGGCGGGCTGGCGCGCACGACCGCGGATGTTGCGACCGTGCTCGATGCCTCGGGGCGCGACCTGGTGATGATTGAGACGGTCGGAGTCGGGCAGGATGAAGTGGACATCGTGCGCCTGGCCGACATCACCATCGTCATTCTGGTGCCGGGCATGGGCGATGATGTGCAGACCATCAAGGCCGGCATCATGGAGATCGCTGACATTTTCGTTATTAACAAGTGTGATCGCGATGGCGCCGAGCGGGTGGAACGGGAAATCCGCGCTCTGCAGTCGCTGGCGGTGCGCAGCGACCATTGGACTCCGCCGATTGTGAAGACCGTGGCCAGCCAGGGCGCAGGCATTACGGAAGTGGCGGAGGCGATTCGCGACTACGAGAATTATCTGCAGAAGGAAAATCTGGTGGTCAAGCACAGTGTTGAGAACTGGCGGAATCGCCTGCTTGAGATGTTGCGGGATGCACTCCTGGAGCGGGCGCAGGAACAACTGGGAAACGGGGCCGTGGCCCGTTACGCGGCAGAAGTGGCCGAGCATAAACGCGATCCCTATTCGCTGGTGGAAGAGATTGTGGTTCGGCTTGGGAAGTGAGGGGTTTACTGCAGGACGGGCGTCCCGCCCGTCCTGCACGAGCGGGACGCTCGCGCCCACATTTGAGATGGAGATTCTCTGATGTTCAGCATTGACCATATCGGGGTTGCGGTGAAGTCGTTAGCGGCGGCCAAGGGCATTTACGAGAGGTTGGGAGTGAAACTGGCACCGGAGGAGACAGTTGAGGCCGAGCAGGTTCGTGTGGTGATGGTACCGCTGGGCGAAAGCCGCATGGAGCTGCTCGAGCCCACGTCGGAGGATTCGGTCATCGCAAGATTTATCGCCAAGCGGGGCGAAGGATTACATCACGTCTCGCTGCGCGTGCCCGACCTGACGGCTGCGGTCGAGCGGCTGAAGCAGGATGGTGTGCGACTGGTTTCCGATAAGATCAAGGTAGGCGCAGGCGGCCATCGTTACGTGTTTGTGCATCCTTCGAGCGCGGGCGGCGTGTTGCTGGAGCTGGTGGAAGCGGTGCCCTGACTTTGCTTGTGTGGCGCGGGCGCCCTCGCCCGCGGCTTTTGACTTTGAGTTCGAACCTCGCGGGCGCGGGCGCCCGCGCCACACCTGCTCGGATTATGCTTCTGCTCGCCGCTGACACTTCGGGTAAACACGGCAGTATCGCCCTGGCGCGGTGCGGGCCCGGCGACTCCTGCGGTGTGATCGAAGTCGCGCCGCTCGAGGGCGGGACTTTCTCCGCGCAACTGATACCGCAAATCGCCGGTCTCCTGGCGACGCACGGCTTCAACAAGGACGATATTGGCGGCTTCGCCGTGGTCGCGGGCCCGGGCTCATTTACTGGGGTGCGCGTCGGACTGGCGGCAATCAAAGCGCTGGCAGAGGTTCTGGAAAAGCCGATCGCAGCCCTCTCGTTGCTGGAAGCGGTCGCAGTTTCAGGTCGTTCACGATCGAGAGTGACCGCAGTCCTCGATGCGGGCCGGGGCGAGGTTTACGCCGGCGAATACGAGGTGCACGATAACGGCGCCCACCGCCTGCAGGAGCGCTTGCTGAGTCGCGCAGAGCTACTGGAGGCGGCGATCGGGTCAACGGTGGTGGTGACGGACCAAAACCTGGCCGACGTGGCGCGAATGGCGGGATTGCCGGTGGACCAGATTCAACTTCCGCGCTCGGATGTGATTGCCCGACTGGGATGGCAAAAAATCCGTGCCGGAGAAGTAGTCTCACCCGAGGCCTTGGACGCGAACTATCTCCGCGGTTCCCATGAGATCTTTTCCAAAAGCAGTTCTTAGTTTGTGGTTCTCAGTTCTCGGTTGAGGAGTGCAGGGTGAAGCTCTCCATCCGTTCCGCCTCCTCCGCTGACTTGCCCGCAATGATGGCGCTGGAGAAACACGCGGTCACGGCGGCGCACTGGTCAGTGCAGCAATATGAGGCATTGTTTCGCGCCTGCGAGCCAGGCAGAGTGGCTCAGGTCATCGAGGATGAGTCTGGCTTTCAGGGATTCGTGATTGCCAGAGTAGTGGATCGGGAATGGGAGATCGAGAATATTGCCGTCGCCGGGGCGGCACGTCGCCGGGGGCTGGGTACGCGCCTGCTGGGAGAGTTGCTCGATCTGGCCAGAGCGCGAGGTGCCAACGCAGTATTTTTGGAAGTCCGCGAATCCAATCGCGCCGCCCGGGCGCTCTATGAGAAGTGGGCCTTCCTCGAGGGCGGGCGCCGCCGCGGGTATTACAAAGATCCGGAGGAAGACGCGATTCTGTATCGCCTTGGCTTCACTTAGCTTGCGCTGGATTGTAGTTTGCACCGCCATCGGTGCAAACTTGTACACTATGAAAAGCCATTTATCTGTGGAAAATGGGATTGAAGCGGTTGGAGTGGGTGTGGTAGGTTAAGGCCGTACAAACGCTCAGGAGGGTCTACTGGATGACTCCAAAGGACCAGCTCCTGGTCAGCAACGATGAATTCCGCAAGCTGGCCCAGGAGCACACGCAGTACGCCGAACGTCTCGAATCACTCACCCAGAAGCGCTATCTAACGGAAGACGAAAAGCTGGAAGAAGTCCGGCTCAAGAAGCTGAAGCTGCGGCTCAAGGACCAGATGGAATCGATTGAGCGGCAATTTCGCGTGGTCGTACAGCAGGGTCAGGTCGCTTAACTCGTTTCCTCGAACGGATCGCGGCTGCGGCCGCTTACAGGTTTAATGTGCTCCGAACCCGGCGCTGACAAGCGCCTTTTTTTATTATCAGTTGGCTTCCGGAGCGACCGATCCGCCCCGCCTGCACTATAATTTGGATTCCCCATGGTTGCCGACGGCTATTATTACGCGCTTGCGCTGGCTGGAGCTGCTGCTCTTGTGGGCTGGCTGGCCGGGCCGCTATGGGCGTTGCCGGCGTGTCTGCTGGCATTTTTCTTCTTATGGTTTTTCCGCGATCCGGAGAGGGTCGTCCCGGATTCCACCGGGGCCGTGGTATCGCCGGCTGACGGCAAGGTGACCGACGTCTCAACCGTTCTGATGAACGGTGTACCGCACACCCGGATCAGCATTTTTCTTAGCGTGTTCGATGTGCATGTGAATCGCTCGCCGCTGACGGGGAAGATCCGGGAGGTGCGCTATCAGAAGGGAAAATTTCTCAATGCCATGAACCCGGCGTCGGCCGAACACAACGAGCAGAACGCGGTCACAGTCGACGGGGACGGGCAGACGGTGATCTTCAAGCAGATCGCTGGGCTGCTGGCGCGCCGGATCGTATTCAATAAGAAAATGGGCGACCCCGTAGAACGGGGAGAGCGCGTGGGCCTGATCAAGTTTGGTTCGCGAGTCGATGTGCTGCTCGCGGCCTCCGCGACTGCGCAAATCAAGGTAGGAGACCGGGTGAAAGGCGGATCCAGCGTGCTGGCCTACCTGGAGGGTGTGCCCCGGCCACTGACCGCAGTCGGGTCCGAGGCGACTCGTCAAGGAGTGCGGTGATGGATCCCGAGGTCCCGCAAATCTCCGCACCGCGTAAGCGACAACCGCCGCGGCGGTTGAGCAAGGGCATGTACATACTGCCTTCGCTCTTCACCACGGCCAATATTGCCTTTGGGTACTATGCCATTCTGCAGATCACCCACGCCACCGCCGCGGATGCATGGCACTTCGATAATGCCGCTAAAGCCATCGGGTTTGCCGTGATGTTTGATGGCCTGGACGGCCGCATCGCGCGCATGACGGGGACCAGCAGCGATTTTGGCCGCGAACTGGACTCATTAGCGGATGTCGTCACCTTCGGCGTGGCCCCGGCCCTGCTTGCCTGGACGTGGGGCTTTCGACAGTTGCCCACGAATGCGGGCGATCTGTACACCAAGCTGATGCAGTTTGGCGCGATTGCCAGTTTCCTGTTCTTGATGGCGGGTGCCAGCCGTCTGGCTCGCTTCAATATTTCGAGCAACCCCCAACCGTCGAACCCTGGCCGTCCCGGCAAGAAGTACTTTGTCGGAATGCCAATTCCAGCAGGCGCCGGTGTGATCGCTGCGATTGTACATTTTTCCAGCGGCGATCCCATTGCCTCCTGGTGGACCGCGCTGACCTGGATGCTGATGGTAGTGGCGGTGGGCTATCTGATGGTAAGCACCTGGCGCTTTTACAGTTTCAAGGACATTGATTTCCGTTCCCGCCAGCCTTTTCGCCTGGTGCTTTTGTTTGGATTGCTGTTTGCCGCGATCCGCTTCTACTCGCAGTGGGTGCTGTTCCTGATCGCATTGCTGTACGTGTTTTCCGGTGTGTTCTGGCGTTTGAAGTGGATCTTCCGGCGGAAGGGAAGCCCACCGCCGCCCCCGGCCTACACCGAGGCTCGGCAGACTTCATGAGCTCGAACTTCAAACCCGTGCCGGTGGCGCACCCCGACCCGGCGCGTGCGCCGGGCCTTTACCGGCTGGCCATCGTGGGCGCGGGCACGCTCAAGGGGAAAGAGGTCGCCGAGGTGCTCGGCGACCGCAATTTTCCTTCACTCGATATCAAGCTCCTGGACGATAACGATTCTCTGGGCCAGCTGGAGTCGGTGGGCGACGAGGTGTCGTTCATACAGAGCGTGCGCCTAGAACAATTTGAAAAGGTCGATTTCACGTTTTTCGCCTCCGACCAGGAGTGCACACGCCAGAACTGGAAAAAGGCCCAGGCCGCCGGCAGCGCTATCGTCGATCTCTCCTACGCTTTGGAGGACGAGCCGGATTCTGAGGTGAAGTCGCCGTGGATCCAAAGGCAACTTGGCCAGGCGCTCGCTCCGGAGCTGCAGCCCGGGCCGGCCGTCGTGGCCCATCCTGCGGCAGTGGTGCTGGCACTTCTATTGCTACGACTGAAGAGAGCCGGGGAAGTGAGACGGGTGGTGGCGACGGTCTTCGAGCCGGCGTCGGAGCATGGGCAAAAGGGCATGGACGAGCTCCATGAGCAGACTGTGAACCTCCTGTCCTTCCAGCAGCTGCCCAAAAAAGTGTTCGACACCCAGGTGGCCTTCAATATGGTGGCGCGCTACGGGGAGCAGTCTGTCCCGGCGCTGAATTCGGTAGAACAGCGCGTGCTCAAGCACTATCAGCGAATCGCCGGCAAGGACGCTCCCCTGCTCTCGCTGCTGCTGCTGCAGGCGCCTATCTTTCACGGACACGCTTTGACCCTGCATGTCGAAATGGAAAGGCCGGTCGAGATCGATGGCATCTCCAAGGCCCTGGCCGGGGAGCATGTGACCATCACGGCTTTGGCGGAAGAGTCCCCCAGCAACGTGAACGCGGCTGGCCAAGGCGATGTCCTGGTTTCGATCCAGCCCGACGCCAGCCTGGCCAACGGTCTGTGGTTGTGGGCGGCCTCGGACAATCTGCGAATCGCCGCCGCCACCGCCGTCGAATGCGCGGAAAACATGGCCGCCACCCGCCCCATAGGAAAGATCCAATGAGCCGCAGGTTTGGTGTGGCCAGTGTGGTCGCGGGTGACTCGCCCGCGGTTGGCCAGAGAGCCGGCGCTCAAATTTTAAGCTCAAAGCGATGGCCCTTCCTCGCGCTGCTGATCTTCAGCACCGCCTGCGGATATCACACCGCCGGTCACGCGGTCGCTCTGCCCACGAACGTCCAGACCATTGCCATCCCCGCCTTCGTCAACCGGACGCAGACTTACAAGATCGAGCAGAGATTGACCTCGGCCGTGGTGCGGGAGATGGTGACGCGTACCCACTACCATATTCTGAACGAAGCCAGCGATTCCGCGGATGCCACTCTGCGCGGTGTCGTCATCAGCACTTCGACCTCGCCTTTGACCTACGATTCTCAAACCGGGCGGGCCTCGAGCGCGCTGGTGGTCGTGACCGCGAAGGTGACGCTGACCGATCGCCAGGGCAAGGTGCTGTACGAAAATCCCGCCTACCTGTTCCGCGAGGAGTACCAGGTCTCGCGCGAACTTTCCAGTTTCTTTGAGGAAGACTCGCCCGCCCTGGAACGGCTGTCGCGCGAGTTTGCGCGTACCCTGGTGAGCAATGTACTGGAGGGCTTCTGATGCGGGCCTTCGCCCAAGCCGATCGCTTCGTCTCCGAAGTCGAAGCGCGAAAGCTGCGCCCGGTGTACGTTTTCGTGGGCGACGAGACCTTCTTCCGCAAGCGTTGCCGCGAGGCCTTGCTCAAACATCTGGTGCCGGCCGACCTGCGCGATTTCAGCCTGTTTGATTTCGATCTCTCCGAGACCGACCTGGCCGAGGTCCTCGATCGCGTCCGCACGCCCTCGTTGATGGCGCCTTTTCAGGTTTTCTTCATCCGCGGTGTCAAGACGCTGTTCGGACGCGGGTCGAACCAAGAGAAACTGGCCGCCATCGAGGCCTACAGCAAAGACCCCAATCCCGATGCGGTGCTCATTTTTGTGGCTGACCATATCAGCATCCCGGCCGATGCGCGGCGCATGGACATGACCGACAAGGAGCGCTACGAGCGCATCCGGGAGACGCTGGGACAGTATTGCGCCATCGTCGAGCTGGCACGGGTGGAAGAGAGTGAAGCTGTCCGCTGGATCGGCGAATACGGCAGCACTCGCGAAGTCAAAATTGATGCCGACGCCGCCCGCGAACTGGTGGACGCCCTCGGCGGCGACATGATGATGGTCTCCAACGAACTGGAGAAACTGATTCTCTACGTTGGCGAAAAGAAACGCATCACCCTGGGCGATGTGGAAACCATGGTACTGGCGGCGAAGCAGCGATCGTTGTACGAACTGACCGACGCGATCTCTTCCAAAGACCGGGTGCGCGCCCTGCAGATGCTGAATGCCATCCTGAGCACCGGCGACGGTGACGAAGCTGCCATCGGGCATCTCTACATGCTGGCCAAGACTTTTCGCCAGATGCTGGTCATCCTGGAACGGAATGTGCGCGACCAGCGGATGCTTTGGGCTGCGCTCTGGCAGGGCTTCCGTGTTCCGCCCTTCGCCGCCGACGACATTATCCGGCAAGCCCGGCGGTACAAATCCAAGCGCGAACTCACGCGCGCCATTCGTCTGATCGCAAAAACTGACCTGGCATTGCGCTCCAATCCACCCACCAAGCGCTTCGTGCTGGAAAAGCTAATCCTCGATCTTACCGCCGAAGCCAAGCCCGAGATTCCGGGATGGTCCCAGGACGAACTGCCGGTGTAGGGATGGTTCGATGACAATCAGAGATGTATTCCGCCTTCTGTTGCTGATTCCCTGGATTATATTCCTGATTTATTGGATCATCGGTGCGTTCAAGACGCGCCCGAGCCGTGAAGAAGAGTCTCTCGCCTCACGATACCTGGTTTTGTTGGTGGAGGTCGCCGCGTACCTGCTGGTATTCAACCATTCAACAGAAATCGGATTTCTGGGAAAGCGATTCATTCCGCGCACCCTGAGCGGAGCGGTTTTGGGGGTGTTGCTGACCTGGCTGGGAATAGGGTTGGCCCTCTGGGCCCGCTATCATCTGGCGGAGTACTGGAGCGCAAGGGTGACGATCAAAGAGGACCATCAGCTCATCCGCACTGGTCCTTATGCGCATCTCCGGCACCCCATCTACTCCGGACTGGTCCTGGCCACGATTGGCACGGCCCTGGTAATTGGCAAATGGCGGTGCGTGCTGGGCTTTCTCCTGGCGCTGATCGGGTATTGCATAAAGGCCCGGAAGGAAGAGGAGATGCTGACGCGGCAATTCGGCGACGCCTTCCGCGAGCACCAGAAGCACGCCGGGTTTCTGATCCCGCGCTTTCGCTGAGGTCATGTGATCGCGCCGACTGTAATTTCTGCTTATCTACAGCGCGTCGGGTACGCCGGTTCGCGCCAGCCCACGGCCGAGACCTTGCGCAAGCTGCATCGCGCCCACATGCTCTCGGTCCCCTTCGAGAACCTGGATATTTCACTGGGCCGGAAGATTATCTGCGAGGAAGAAGCCTTTCTGCGCAAGATTGTCGAGCGGAAGCGCGGCGGATTTTGCTATGAACTGAATGGCGCGTTCGCCGCTTTGCTTCGCGAGTTGGGATTCAAGGTCACGCTGCTCTCGGCTCGTGTGCCGCGCGCGGATGGAAGTTCCTCGCCGGAGTTCGATCACCTGGCGCTGCGAGTTGATCTGGAAGAGCCATGGCTGGCCGACGTGGGCTTTGGCGATCTGTTCATCGAACCCTTGCAACTTCGCACCGGAGGGGAACAGGATGGGCGCAGGTTCCGCATGGTCGAGCAGTATGGGCGATTGCAGCTTGACCGCACCGAGGCCGACGGCAGCTGGAAGCCGCAATATTCTTTAGCCCTTGTCCCCAGGCGGCTCGATGAGTTTGCGCCCATGTGCCACTACCATCAGACCTCGCCGGAATCGCCGTTCACCCGCAAAAAGGTTTGCAGCATGGCGACTCCCGACGGCCGAATCACGATCTCGGACAGAAGGCTGATCATCACCCGCAACGGTGAAAAGCAGGAACGCCAGCTCAATTCAGATGGGTGGAAGATAGCCCTGCAGGAGTACTTCGGAGTGATTCTCCAGTAGAAAAAGGTTACGCCCGGCCGAGTCCATAGAAGCTAGCAGCCAGAAGCGCCTTCCTACTTCAGCGCATTCACCCGCGCGTTCAGGCGCGACTTGTACCGTGACGCGGTATTCTCGTGGATCACGCCCTTCTGGATAGCCTTATCGAGGGCGGAAACAGTCTGGCGGAAAACTACCTCGGCACCAGCCTTATCCCCTTTGGCCAGGGCCTCACGCAAGTCACGCAAAGCTCCACGCAGGCGAGAGGTATTGGCGCGGTTGCGCACGGTTCGAGTTTCGGTTTGACGGGCGCGCTTCAGCGCCGAAAAATGATTTGCCATGTCTGCTTGTTACCTTCGTTTCTCTGGAGAGGTATTCCGATTGCTCTGGAATAGGCTATTTTACGGGAGTAAGTCGTTGCTGGTCAAACCTTATGGCAGATCCCCTCGAACGCCTGAAGATCCTGCTCAGCTCTTCCACTCCGATTGTAGTGATGGAGACGGTGGAGGAGATGCGTGCGGTTCGCCTGGTGCGGGCCGCTTGCTCGTCGCTGAGCCTGGCCACCTTCGAGTGGAGCATCGCCAGCGGACTGGTCCGCTGCGGCAGCGAGGTCGGAGAGTTGGTCCCGGAAACCGGCTTTTCCGCCGCCGGCCTGGGTCACGATCCCAATCTTTCGGGGGCCCAGGCGCTCTACAACAGCAAGGAGCCCGCGCAGGCGCTCAGCAACCTGGAGGCGATGTCTCTGGAAGCGGCATTCGTGCTCAAAGACTTTCATCGCCATATGGATGACCCGGTCGTAGTGCGCCGCCTGCGTGATGTCGGACAGAAGTTTTCGACCAATCGCCGCACCGTCATCATCACCGCGCCCTCGATCACGATTCCGGCGGAGTTGCGCAGCCTGGTTGAGTTCCTGGAACTTCCGCTGCCGGACAAACAGCGCCTGCGCCAGATCATCGACGAAATGACCGTCAGGGTGGGGAAGACACGCACCCTGAAACGCACTCTGGATGCTGCGGGCCTGGATGCCATGGCGAACAATCTGCGCGGCCTGACTGAGGAAGAAGCTGAGCGCGCCGCTTCACAGGCGATCGTGACCCGGTACGGAATCACGGCAGAAACGGTCACCGATGTGCTCCAGGCGAAAAAGGAACAGCTGCGCCATTCCGGGATGCTGGAGTTCATTGACGCGTCGGAGAACCTAGGGAGCGTGGGCGGACTGGATAATCTCAAGCGCTGGCTGGCCCAGCGCCGCGGCACCTGGGAAGACGCGGCCCGCGAATTTGGCCTGGAACCGCCGCGCGGGGCCATCATCCTCGGAGTGCAGGGCTGCGGCAAGAGCATGTGCGCCCGCGCCATCGCCGGAGAATGGAAACTTCCGCTGGTCAAGTTCGATACTGCCGCCATCTTCGACAAGTACATCGGCGAAACTGAGAAACGGATCCAGAAAGTTTTTCGTGTAGCCGAAGGGCTGGCGCCCTGCGTGTTCTGGATTGACGAACTGGAAAAAATATTTGCGGGCAGCGGGCCGGACTCGGCCTCGGTCGATGCCGGAGTCTCTTCGCGCATCCTGGCCGCATTTCTTTCCTGGATGCAAGACCGCAAGGCTCCCGTTTTCGTGGCGGCCACGTGCAACAACGTGAGCGCGCTGCCTCCGGAGCTGATTCGCAAAGGACGCTTCGACGAACTCTTCTTCGTCGATCTGCCCAACCAGGCCGAGCGCAATCAAATATTTGCCATTCACCTGAGGCGGCGGAAGCGAAATCCAACAGAGTTTGATCTGGACCAGGTAGCCACCGCAGCCGGCGGATATTCAGGAGCAGAGATTGAGGCGGCTGTGCAAACAGCGCTGTACGCGGCATTTTCCACCAAACAGGCGGTAAGCACGCAGGGCCTGCTGGATGCGCTGAGGGCGACCGTACCGTTGTCCGTTACCCGATCCGAGGAAATTCAGGAACTGAGAGCCTGGGCCAGCCAACGGGCGGTGCCGGCATCGCTGGCTGACGCAAAAGCAGAACGAGCTTGAGTCGCGAGGGATGTGTCATGCTGAGCCGAGCGGCTGCTTCGCGCCGCGAAGCAGCTGCGAAGTCGAAGGACCCCTTTTAGCCGCACGCACCTTGCCCGATTTGTTCTGAGAACTAGCCAGAGCGCAGGAAATCCCGGGAGAGACGCGTCGTTTTCCCAATAGGGGTCCTTCGGCGCGTCTGCCCCTTCGCCAGCGAAGGGGCATCCTTGCTCAGGATGACAGCCACAGGCAGTTGATCACTTCAGCAAATTCCGCAGCACTGCGACCTCGGCTTCAATTCCCGTATGCAGTGCGGGATCTACGTCAGGAGCAAACAGCGGCGAATGATTGGAAGGCAAGTGCGTTCCCGCTGCTTTCGCCTCGGCATACTTTGCCGGGTCCGCTCCCCCCAGACTGAAGTAGAACGACGGCACGCCCTGGGCCGTGAAATAGGAAAAATCTTCCGAAGCCATTCCCGGGTCTTCGACCACCACGTTGGTCTTTGCCCAGGGCCGATTCCAGAACGCCCTGCATGCGCTGTGCCAGGGCCGGATCGTTATAGACGGCGTCGGTGGCCTCGTAGTGCTCGATCTTGGGTTCCTGGGTTGCGCCGGCGGCATTGGCCTCCGCCCTGGTGATGCGATCGATGGCGGCCAGCACCTGTTTGCGGACTTCAGGTTTGTAGCTGCGGACGGTGAGCCCTAGTTCCGCGTGGTCGGGGATGATGTTGTTCTTGGTGCCAGCTTGAATGTATCCCACGGTGACCACGGCGACTTCTCCGGGCTTAACTTCCCGCGACACGATGGTCTGCAGAGTGACCACGACGCGGGCGGCAATCACGATCGGATCGATCGTGCTGTTGGGCATGGAGCCGTGTCCGCCCTTGCCATAGATCGTGATGCGCAGGGAATCGGCATTGGAAAAACGGTAGCCTGGTCCGACTCCAACTTGCCCGGCGGGAAGCTCGTTGCCCACGTGTAACGCCACGGCGACGTCGGGCTTGGGAAAGCGGGTCATGAGGCCGTCTTCGATCATGCGTTTGGCGCCGGAGATAGTTTCCTCGGCGGGCTGGCCGATCAGGATGAGAGTTCCGTGCCAGCTGTTCTTGCTGTGCGCCATGATGGCGGCCGTCCCGACCAGCGACGCCATGTGCACATCATGTCCGCAGGCGTGCATGACCCCGACTTCGCGTCCCGAATCGTCCTTGGTGTGGACCTTGCTGGCATAGGGCAGACCGGTCTTTTCCTCGACCGGAAGCGCATCCAGCTCGGTGCGCAGCATTACGGTTGGCCCGGCGCCATTCTTCAGGATCGCGACCACCCCGGTGCCGCCCACGTGTTCGGTGACGGTGTAGCCGAGATCTCGCAGGTGGCCGGCCAGCTTTTCCGCCGTTTGGGTTTCATGCGAAGAGAGTTCCGGATTCTCATGCAGATCAAGATACAAGGCGTGGGCATCCGGATAGACGGTTTGTACTTCCGCGTCAGGCGAAGAAGTTTGGGCCCAGGCAAAGGCGGTCAACATTAGCAGGGAAAGAAAGACATGTCAGTTTCATTGTGGCCGCATGATATCCGGAGTGAGGGAGAGGCCGCAATTCGTGTGAGTCGGACACTCCTGTCCGACGCTTTTGACTTCTAATTTTGGGGGTCGAAATTGTCCAGAAACGCCAAAGGCAATCGGGGAGAATCCAGGTTCAAAATCAAAGTCAACGGCGTCGGACGTCCGACCCACACCTTCTTCCCCCGGGTTCTCCATGGTTCCCCGACAGTAACCAAGCCCATTTTGCCGCCATTGACTCCTCGTCGGCGGGCAGGGGTACCCTTTACCTCAATGGTAGTTGCTTGCACTTCGGGGCGAGCATCCTCGGCTGGTTCCACCTCCAGACATGAGAATCGTTTGTCCGCGCCCTGGGCAGAGGTGTTTCTGCCCTTCGTGCACAGGCAACCCAGCATCTAATGCGCCGGAGGAAGCGCCAAATACTGAATGAAGAAGAGCATTGAAATCAGTCCCCACATCGAGACCTTGTTCGGCACGCGCGACGAGAATGTGCGCCTGCTGGAAGACGGCCTGAATATCAATATCGACCTGCGATCGGATTCCATCGAACTGGAAGGGTCGGCTCGCGACGTGGCCCGGGCCGAGCAGGTCTTTGCTGATTACGACCACCTGCAGCGCTCCGGATACACCTTCAACAACGGCGACCTGGGCAGCATGTTACGGGTGGTGCTGGCCGACCCCAAGGTTAGCCTGCGCGGCCTGGCTGAAGCGGGACGCCAGCGCGCCTTTGGACGCCGCACCGTGCAGCCCAAAAGCGTGAACCAGCGGCGCTATCTCGAGGCCATCGAGAACCACGACATGGTCTTCGGCATCGGGCCGGCGGGCACGGGCAAGACTTACCTGGCCGTGGCCATGGCGATTTCCGCGTTGCTGGCGAAACGCGTGAACCGCATCATTCTGGCGCGTCCCGCGGTGGAAGCGGGCGAACGCCTGGGATTTCTTCCCGGCACCTTGCAGGACAAGATCGATCCCTATCTGCGTCCCTTGTACGACGCGCTGTACGATCTGCTGGAGCCGGAAAAGGTCGATCGCTACCTGGAGAAGAACGTGATCGAGATCGCGCCCATTGCCTTCATGCGCGGGCGCACCTTGAACGATTCGTTCGTGATCCTGGACGAGGCCCAGAACACGACTTCGGAGCAGATGAAGATGTTCGTCACCCGCCTGGGATTCAACTCCAAGGCGGTGATCACCGGCGACGTGACCCAGATTGATTTGCCCAACGCGCGGCGCAGCGGTCTGCTGGAGGCGGCGGAGGTGTTGAAGAACGTGGAGGGCTTGACCTTCGCCTACTTCGACGACACCGACGTGGTGCGCCACCAACTGGTGCAGCGCATCATTCGCGCCTACGATGAACACAAGGCCAAGGCGGCGGAACAGCTGCCGCTGCTGGACTCGAGGACGAACGGCAAGGCCAATGGGAGCGAGATGGCGCCCGGGCAGAACAACAGCCGCGTCCTCCTCGGAAGTAGAAACCAGCGAGTAGAGCAGGTAAGATTGAACAGGAGGGCGCCCGGATGAGGCCCTCCTGTTTGCTTTTGCCGGGGAGAAGCCTTAACCGCAAAGGACGCAAAGAAACCGCAAAGGCGCAAAGAGAACTTGGTGATTCTTCGCAAACCCGTGGCTGGACTTGAGCGATACCGCTCTGGCAAAGTTTGTTTCGCGGGCCAGTCGTGCGAGCAAGCTTGAGGGTACGGTCAACGTGCTGGTGACCGGCAGTTCCGAACTGCGCTCGCTGAACCGGCGCTTTCCGCGGTAAAGACCAGCCCACGGACGTGCTCTCCTTTCCGCCCGGACCCTGCTTCGTGAACGGACTGGCCGGCGATATCGCGATTTCGGCGGACATCGCGAAGCAAAATGCCCGCCGGCTGGGTCATTCCGCGGCCCAGGAGATCAAGATACTGGCGCTGCACGGAGTGCTTCATCTGGTGGGCTACGATCATGAATCCGACGAGGGCGCGATGGCCGGCAAGGAACGGCAGTTGCGACGGTCGCTGGGTCTGCCCCTGGGGTTGATTGAGAGAAGTGGACAGACGGGGATCTTTACTAAGAAGCCGCCGGCAAAGGCCGCGGGCGGGGGCGCCCGCGCCACACGGCACGACGATCTCGATGAATTATGCCATTGCAGCTGCGTTGCTCCTCTTGCTCTGCCTGCTGACTCTGGTCTCCTACGCGGATCGGGTGTACACCGAGATCGGAAGATTTCTCTCCCGCGAGTTCCAGGACAACATTGCCACCTTCGAGCAGAGAGTCGAGCCCAGGCTGGGAGTGAGCCGGGCGCGTGCCGCGCTCTCCATGGCGGTGCTGACCCAGCTCATTACCGCCGCCATTGCCCTGCTGGTGGGCTTCGCGGTCTTCCGTGAACGCGGCTGGGGCATCTATGAGATTCTTCAGGCCACGCTCAGCCTGGTCCTGATCATCATCCTGTTTAACCGCTTTCTGCCCTTTGTCTTCTTTTCGAGGACGCGCGGCGAATGGCTGGCCCGCTGCACCATTGTGCTGCGCATACTGATCTACCTGATCCTGCCGGTCACCCTGGTGCTGGGCTTCTTGAAATCCGTGACTGCACTGACCAAGGAGCACTCCGACGAAACCCCGGAGACCCAGGCGGAAGCGGTGGATGCGCTCATCGAGGCCGGCCAGGAGGAAGGCATCCTGGATGAAAGCAATCGGGACCTGATCCAGTCGGTGGTGGAGTTCAGCGAGAAGACGGTCCGCGAAGCGATGAAACCGCGGCCGGAAATTGTGGCCGTCCCCACCCACACCACGGTCGAGACAGTTTATCGAACTGCTGCGCACCAAGCCCTTTTCCCGGGTGCCGGTTTTCGAAGGCACCATCCATAACATCGTGGGAATTGTCTTCGCCCAGGACGTACTGCAAGTGCCGGACACCGAAGCCCACATGCGCACCGTGGATACCATCATGCGCCGCGATGTGTATTTTGTGCCCGAGAGCAAGCTGGTCAGCGATCTGCTGCGCGACATGCAGCAGAACAATATTCGCATGGCCGTTGTCGTGGACGAATACGGAGGAGTGGCCGGCCTGGTGACCATCGAAGACCTGGTGGAAGAAATTGTCGGAGAGATCCGCGACGAGCACGAAAAGCTGGAAGTGGTTCGCGAGAACGAAAATTCCTACATCGTGCCCGGCAACATGGATGTGGACCGGCTGGCGGAGATGTTCGGAATACGCCCCGAAGGCAAAGAGTCGGCCACGGTGGCGGGACTGGTGAGCGAACTGGCGGGCCGCATCCCTCATCGCGGTGAAGTGATCGAAGAAGACGGTCTGCGCTTCGAAGTGCTGGATTCGACCGAGCGGCGAGTTGAGCGGGTAAGAATTTCCGTCGCCAAACCGACGCAGATGAAGCTGATATAGTCAGGTTTCGTTGTAGTGCTGCCGTCCCCGGCCGGCTGTTCCGGAAGGCATCTTCCCTCCGGCGGCGGGCGGGACGCCCGCCGGACAGCCGGCAAGACGCCGGCGCTACCTATCCCTCTATGGCCTTTCACTCCGGATTCGTCTGCATTCTGGGTCGTCCCAACGCCGGCAAATCCACCCTGCTCAATGCCCTGGTCGGCGAAAAGCTGGCCATCATCAGTCCCAAGCCCCAGACCACACGCAACCGCATTCTGGGGATCATCCACGTGCCCAAGCAGAAGGGCAGACTGGGCGGCCAGATCGTCCTCATCGACACTCCGGGAGTTCACCGGCCGGACACTTCTCTCGGCCGCAAGATGATGGCCGAGGTGCGGGAAGCGATGGTGGGCTGCGAACTGGTGCTGCTTGATCGTGGACGTCACACGCAGATTCACGCGCGAAGACCATTTTGTGCTTGAGATGGCGAAGAAGTCGGGAACGCCAGTGTTCCTGCTGCTGAACAAGATCGATCTTCTGCGTGGGACCAAGGAAAAATTGCTTCCCATCATGGACGAGTATCGGAAGCTGCACGAGTTCCGGGAAATCATTCCTCTCTCCGCCAGAAAACGCGAAGGTCTTGAAGTGCTGCTGGAAAAGGTGCTCCGGTTTCTGCCCGAAGGTCCACGCTATTTTCCCGAAGACCAGATCACCGACCAGCCAGTGCGTTTCATGGTGGCGGAAATCATCCGGGAGCAGGTCCTGGTGGAGACCGAAGAAGAGGTACCGTACGCGACCACGGTTGTGATCGAGCAATTCGAGGAAGGAACGAAATTGACCCGCATTGCGGCCATGATCTACTGCGAGCGGAGCGGACAGAAGGGAATCCTGGTGGGCAAAGGCGGCCAGATGCTCAAGAAGATTGGCACCGCGGCCCGCCTGCAGATCGAAAAGATGCTGGAGAAGCGAGTCTTTCTGGAGCTCTTCGTGAAGGTTCGCGAAAACTGGCGCGAATCGCACGAATTCGTCGAGGAACTCGATTGGCGGCGCCAGGTGGAGCGCTTGGCGGGCAGCGGGAAGCCATGAGCGGGCGTCACTTGGCTGAAATGCGGTGATCCCTGTAGAATCCCCCAACGCGGGCGCGCATCCAACAATCAGCGATCCAGTCACTCGAAAGCGAAAGCAGGGCGATGACCGAGAACCCGGAGATGCACGAGTTCGAAACCGGCAAGTTGAAGCTGAAAATCACGCTGGCAGCCGACCGGAATGCGGTGGATCCAGTGGTCCAGAGTGTTATGGAGCTGGTGCGACAGGTGCATTGTGACCCGGAGAAATACGACGCCATCGAACTGGCCCTGACCGAGGCGCTGGCGAACGCGGTCGTCCATGGGGCCAAGGCCGATCCGTCGAAGATTGTCGAATGTGACGTGGTGTGCAACGAAGACCAGAGCATACTGATTGTGGTGCGCGATCCCGGCACCGGGTTCGACCCGGGCGAGATTCCCAATCCTCTGCGCGGCGAAAGCGTTTATTCCGATCACGGTCGGGGAATCTTCCTGATCAATCAGCTCATGGACGAAGTGAAGTTCCTCAAGAATGGCACCGAAATCCACATGATCAAGAAGTAGTCTAGCGCCGCCGTCCCGGCGGCTTTCCGCCCGCGCAAGCGTGAGGGCAAGATGCCCTCACGACAGCCGGCAAGATGCCGGCGCTACAAATTCACTCCTTCACGGCAATCCCCAATGTTTTCATTTTGCGGTAAAGGTGGCTTCGTTCCAGGCCAAGCACTTCGGCGGTGCGGCTGATGTTGCCGTGATTGTCATCCAGCTTCTTGAGGATGTAGTCGCGCTCGTAGGCGGCGCGGGCCTGGTGCAGGGTGGAGAATTCGGCCCCGATGGATCGCCGGGTGCCATCGCGGTGGACCAGCGGCGGCAGGTGTTTGCGGTCGAAGCGGGTAGTGGTGGGATTCATGATGACGATGCGCTCGATGACGTTGCGCAATTCGCGCACATTGCCCGGCCAGGAATAACGCATCAGGGTCTCAATAGCGTCGTCGGTGATCTCGCGGGGCCTGCGGCCATAGGTTGCGGAAAATTCCTTGAGAAAATGGCGCGCCAGCAAAGGTATGTCCTCCTGGCGTTCGCGCAGTGGAGGAACGGAGAAGGGAATGACGTTGAGACGGTAGAAGAGATCCTCGCGAAAGTTGCCGCGCGAAATCTCTTCATCCAGATCCTTGTTGGTGGAAGCAATGAGGCGCGCGTCCACGGTGACGGGTTCGTCACTGCCCACGGGCGTAAAGCGTTGCTCATCGAGCGTGCGCAGGACCTTCGACTGGGTCTTGAGGCTCATATCGCCGATCTCGTCCAGGAAGAGCGTGCCGCCGTGAGCGCGGTGAAATTTCCCTTCTTTGTCGGTGGTGGCGGCGGGAAACGAGCCCTTGCGATGGCCAAATAGCTCGCTCTCGATCAGATCTTCGGGAATCGCGGCGCAGTTCAGCTCGACAAACATCTCGTTCTTGCGCAGGCTTTGGGCATGGATGGCGCGGGCCACCAGCTCCTTTCCCGTGCCCGACTCGCCGTAAATCAGCACCCGGCCGTTGGTCGGCGCCATGAGCAGGATCTGCTGGCGCAGCGCTTTCATGGGGACGCTTTCCCCTTCGATCACGCTGCGGGGGGTGAGCTGCTTCTTGAGCTCACGGTTTTCCTGCCTCATGTGTCTGGCATCGACGGCATGCTTGATCAGGGTGAGCGTCTTGTCGATGGAGAGCGGCTTTTCCAGAAAGTCGTAGGCGCCCAGCTTGGTGGCGCGCACCGCGGTTTCGATGGTGCCGTGGCCAGAGATCATGATGACCTCAGGGGCGTTCTCCAGGTCGCGAATCTTCTGCAGCGCTTCAAGGCCGTCCATGCCGGGCAGCCAGACGTCGAGCAGCACGACATCGAAAGAGCGCTTGCGCAGGGTCTCCAGGCAGGCCTCGCCACTGTCGGCGGCAGAGGCCTTGTAGCCTTCATCTTCGAGCACGCCCTTGAGCGATTGCCGGATGCCGGATTCGTCGTCCACGATAAGGATGTTATGCATGCTGGCGGGCCGGCGCGGTAATGATTTCGGCGGCGAGCGGCAACTCCACCACGAACCGGGTGCCGACCGGTTGGTTCTCCTCAACCCGAATGGAACCGCGATGGTCTTCAATGATGCGGCTGACGATGGCCAGGCCCAGTCCGGTCCCTCGCTTCTTGGTGGAGAAGTAGGGCAGGAAGAGTCTCTCTTTCAGTTCCTGGGTAACGCCGTGGCCGGTGTCGGCGACCGTGATTTCAACCGCGTCGCGGCTGTCCACCAGTAAGGTGGAGATCTGAATCTCCCGTACCAGCGCGCCTTGCATGGCCTCGGCAGCGTTGTCCACCAGATTGGCCAGGGCGCGTTTGATCGCTTCCGCATCCGCCATCACCTTGGGAAGATCGGGAGCCAGGAAGGTCTGCACATGGATCCCATCCAGCCGCCCGTTGAACATGGCCAGAGTATTCTCCACGATGGAATTGACGTTCGCGGGCGCAGGCTGAGCCGTAGGAAAGCGTGCCAGGGTGGAGAATTCGTCCACCAGGGTGCGCAAGGTTTCGACCGCTCCGCCGATCGTTTCTGAACAGCCGCGCAGAACCTCGAGCGAAGCCGCGTCAGGCTTGGAGCCGCGCTCCAGATGGCGGCGAATCCGTTCCGCAGAAAGCGCGATGGGAGTCAATGGGTTTTTGATTTCATGCGCGACCCGGCGTGCCACTTCCCGCCAGGCTGTCTGTTTCTGGGCCTTGAGCAAGTCGGACAGATCTTCGAAGACCAGAACATAGCCCAGCCCCTGGCCTCCATGTTGCAGCGTAGCCACGGTGACGGCCGCGTTGAAGCGGGAACGATGCAGAGCTACTTCCAGTTGCGTGGTAGTTGTGCCCATGCGGTCGGCGCGGCGTAAGAGTGGCTCCAGGTCTTCCAGAATCTCGTGGGGAAATACTTCCTTCAGGGCAGCGCCGATCACGATCAGGTCCGCGGACTCAGATCCTGAAGGGTTGAACATGCGAATCAACGCCTGGTTGACGTGGGTAATCCGGCGGTTGGCATCGAGCGACAACACTCCGGTCGGAATACTCTCCAGAATAGTCTCGATGTGCTGGCGGCGCTGTTCGAGCGCGATATTGGCCGCGCCCAGGTCGTGGCTGGAGGCTTCGATCTGGCGGCGGCTGGTTTCGAGTTCCTCCGCCATGCGGTTAAAAGACCGCACCAGATCCCCGATTTCGTCGGCCGCGCTTACCTCTACGCGGTAGTCCAGACGTCCGCGAGAGATTTCCTGCGTGGCTTCGGCCAGCGCCACCACCGGGCGGGTCACAAGCTTGGCCAGGTACAGGGCCAGCCAGGTGGTGGAGAACAGCACCAGGACAGTCAGCAGGAGGAGCAATTCCATGTAGGTGCGACGCAGCAATTTGCGCTGGCGGGCGAGCTCGAAATAACGCTGCTGGCTGGCATCGAGTTGCTTCACCGTGTCCGAGAACTTCTGCGGCAAAGGCATGGCCACTACAATCAGGCCGCGGTCGCCCACGGCAGCGGCGCTCAGAATGTAGTCGGTATTCTCCCATTTGAGCGGGACAATGGCGTCCGAGGCCAGACGGTCCATCGGGATCCTGGCCTTCAGCAGCGGCCACGCTGCGGGAGCATTGAGGCTGGCTTCGGCGGTGCCCGCCTCAAGGGCCAAGGCGAAGCCGCCCTGCAAAGTTGTTTCGTGGCGCCGGAATTCATTCATCACGCCGGAAAAACTATGGCCGGCAAAGGCCCGTTGCGTTTCCGGCGACGCTGCGATGGCCTCGGCCTCGGCGCGCGCGTTCTGGGCCGCGTACTTCTTCACCAGCGAGGCCACGGCTGCCGTGTCCTCCCGCACCTCCTCGACGGGACGCGAAAACCACCGTTCGATTGAATTATTCATCAGCCCGTAAGCGAACCAGAACATCATGATGACGGGCAGGAAAGAGAGCAGCAGTCCCCCGACCACCAGGCGGGTGCGGAATTTCGAACCCAGAACGCCGAGGCGCCGTTCCGCAAACAGTTTCAGGAGGTTGCGGGCCAGCACGAACGTCAAAGCCACGAACAGCAGAAAAATCAGGATGGTAAGCGCGGCAAAAAACAAAAGCGGAAAGCGCTGCTGGATGTCGGCGTTAAAAACATCGAAAGACGACTGGGATAGAAGGATCCCGAAAGACACAGCGATCCCGATGGCCAGCAAGATGATGACTTTCTTGCGGCTGGTTTCCTTGTTGCGGGTTGGAGTGGGAGCAGCCACGTAAGGCACCGGCCCGGTGGAGCGCGAATGCTCCGCGGGCCTAAGTGCCTCATTATAAGCCTCCCGTGCGCGGTTAGACGGTAGCGGAGTGTGCTCCTCCACCATGGAGCCTGGTGCTCCATTCACTCGCGCTTTTTGCGAATGACTGGGGTTGGCTATGACCTGCATGCTTCAAGATCAACAATCAAGGTCGAACCCGAATATGTGCTCTGATCCCGGGAAGACGGAATTCAATTCGGAGATGAACCCGCTATCAGCGTCCAATTGTGAGGAACGGTTCGAGGGCCAACGCCCGATTCCCACCCTTGCAAAAAACGCAAGAGTGGGGCAGCCTAGGACTCGGAGCGGGAAAGGCTGACCCGGCCCGCCACGAAATCATTTATGAAGTCACTGTTGGCATTTCTGGTTGTAGCTGTCGTGGCCGCCACAAGCGCATTGGCACAGATGAGCCAGCCGATGGTCGGTGAGAACCCGATCAAGGTTTCCGACCACGTCTGGGCGATCATGGGCTTTCCTAACATCGCGATCGCGGTGGGCAGCCGCGCCACGCTGATTGTCGATACCGGCCTGGGCCCCAGGAATGGAGCCACGGCGGCGCGTGTGGCCGCGAAACTTGCGCCTAACAATCAGAAACTCTTCCTCACCACCACGCACTTCCATCCTGAGCACGCGGGCGGCGAGCCGGGCTTTCCTCCCGGCACCATTCTGATCCGCAACGCGGTGCAGCAGCAGGAAATGGAGAAGCACGGCCAGGAGATGATCGACATGTTCAGCCAGCGCTCGCCGCTGAATAAAGAGCTGCTGGCGGGCGTGGTATTGCGATCGCCGGACGTGATTTTCGACGAGGAAGCGAAGATCGACCTGGGCGGGGTCACGGCCCGCCTTCTGTGGTTCGGCGGGGCCCACACCAAGGGCGATGAGCTGACCTTTGTCGAGCCGGACCGCACCCTGATTTCCGGCGACGTGGTGCAGAACCAGACCATGCCGAACATCTTCGGCGACGGCGGCACACCCGCGAGCTGGCTCGCCGTGCTGCAGAAAGTAGCCGCCCTCAACCCGGCACATGTTTTGCCCGACCATAGCGCTCCCGGCGATGGTTCGCTGGTGGCGGCGGAGGTTAACCTGATCTCTGGAATACGCACGCGAGCGCTGGCGCTCAAGGGCCAGGGCATCTCCGCGGATGAGGCCGGGAAACAAATCAGCGCAGAACTTAAGACGCAGCATCCTGACTGGCCCAATACCAACGCCTCCGGATTCGTCAAAAGCGTTTATGCGGAAGCGCCGGATGGCTCTCGATAAGAGCAGTGGCTGCCCCACCCTTGCGTTTTTTGCAAGGGTGGGAACTTCACCCCTCCACCGTCTGGGGTGAATTTGAATGGGATAGCCGGGCCCACCCGCCCCGTGGACCACATTTGAGCAATCGTGAACGTCGCGGATAGTCAAGGCCTCCTCCTCCCACCCTTGCAAAAAGCGCAAGGGTGGGGCAGCCTTGGTGCATGAGGATTGGAAAAGGGTGGTACAGCCCGCCTGTATGAACTTGCTGCGATGAGTTTCAGGTCGTGAGATGAGAGATCACAATAAGAATAGCGAATGGCTGCGAGATGTCGACGCCCAGCAGCGAAATGTTGTATTTCCAGATACCGTAAAAACGAGGCGCGCTTTTGGCGAAACTTGGGAAGTGCGCAGTGGACTACTACAACAAAGGTTGGGCTTGCCCTTTTCGCATTATTCGTATTCGGAACAATGGCAGCTATCTTTGCTTCGCTTGTTCAGGAGGGCACAGCCTGGCAGGTTACGTGGAGACTCGCTGTGGCGGTCTTATTTTTATGGGGGCCGATCTTTGCCGCGCTGGCTTGGGGAACCCGTCGTAGTCTGCGAGACTTGGGATCAAAGAGAAGAAAACGATGATTCACGAGAACATTAAGGATACTGAAAGACGGGTGGCCCACTCAAGCCCGGTTTTGGCTTGCGTGGGGCAGTTCGGGCGGCGAATTTCCGTGATCTCACTCTTGCGAAAAGTGGAAGGGTGGGGCAGCCTCTGCGTATGAAGATTGGAGAAAATGGGTGGGAGCCCGCCGTGAACATTCCCCACTCAAGCCAAAACCGGGCTTGAGTGGGCCACCCGTCGTCCACCCCATTACCGAAGTCATTCAGCCTCAGCCGCCCAGTTTCCTTGTAAGTTTTTTCTTGCCTCGTGGTCTTTCCCCTGTAATCGCGCGGCTTCTGCGGGCTTCGAATCCTTAGACTGCGCATGATTACCCAGAAGTCCTACGCACTAAAGTTACTGGTGCCGTAACCCAGTTACGTTGACAATTTGTGTCAACGCGATAGGCTGCAACTTCTCCCCTCGAAAAGCAGCCGAAGTCGCGCCGCATTCGTACACCGAATTTATCTGACGCACAGATAGGAGATCGAAGTATGTCTCAACGGCTGGGTGATCTTCTGGTCAAAGAGAAGGTCATCACCAGGGAGCAGTTGGAGCAGGCGACCAAGGTCCAGAAAGAGACCAACGTTCGCCTGGGCTCGGCTTTGGTGAAGCTGGGCTTCCTCACTGATGAGGATGTCACCAACTTTCTCTCCCGCCAGTACGGCGTGCCGGCCATCAATCTCTCCTACTTTGAAATTGATCCCTCAGTCGTAAAGCTGATTCCGTTCGAGACTGCGAAGCGCTACCAGATTCTGCCCTTGAGCCGCGTGGGCGCGTCGTTGACCATCGCCATGGTGGATCCGACCAACGTCTTCGCCATGGACGATATCAAGTTCATGACCGGCTTCAACATCGAGCCGGTGGTGGCGTCCGAAAGCTCCATCCTCGAAGGCATCGAGAAGGCCTACGGCACCACGCAACAGGAAGACCTCGAGCAGGTCATGCAGTCCATGACCGAGATCGGCGAAGCTGACGTCGAGTTGCAGGCGGAAGAAACCGAGATGGAAGCGGCCGACCTGGAGCGGGCAGCCGACGAAGCTCCGATCGTGAAGTTGGTCAACCTGGTGTTGACCGACGCGGTGAAGCGGGGGGCCAGCGACATTCACATGGAGCCGTACGAAAAGGAATTCCGCGTGCGCTTCCGTATTGACGGCGTGCTGCAGAGCATTATGTCGCCGCCGCTGAAATTGAAGGACGCCATCACCTCGCGCGTAAAGATCATGGCCAAGCTCGACATCAGCGAAAAGCGTCTGCCGCAGGACGGCCGCATCATGCTGAAGATGAGCCTGGGCGGACGCAAGAAGCAGCTCGATTTCCGCGTCAGCACGCTGCCCACGCTGTGGGGCGAAAAGATCGTCATGCGGTTGCTGGACAAAGAGAACCTGCGCCTCGACATGACCAAGCTCGGTTTCGAGCAGGAGTCGCTGACCAAGTTCGAGAAGGCCATTCTGAAGCCCTACGGCATGGTGCTGGTGACCGGCCCCACGGGATCGGGCAAGACCAACACTTTGTATTCATCCATTGCGCGCCTGAATACGCCCGACACCAACATCATGACCGCCGAAGATCCGGTCGAATTTCAGCTGGCCGGAGTCAACCAGGTGCAGATGAAGGAACAGATCGGGTTGAACTTCGCGGCCGCGCTGCGCGCCTTCCTGCGGCAGGATCCGAACATCATCCTGGTGGGCGAAATCCGCGACTTTGAAACCGCGGAAATTGCCATCAAGGCCGCTCTCACCGGCCACCTGGTGCTGTCCACGCTGCACACCAACGGCGCGCCGGAGACGATTACCCGTCTGATGAACATGGGTATTGAACCCTTTCTGGTCGCGACTTCGGTTCACCTGATTTGCGCCCAGAGACTGGTGCGCCGCATATGCGGCGAGTGCGCCGAAGTCATTGACATGCCGGTGCAGGCGCTGATCGAAGAAGGCTACACCCCGGAAGAAGCCAAGACGGTGAAGATAAAAAAGGGCAAAGGTTGCGGCACCTGCAACAACACCGGCTACAAAGGCCGTACCGGTCTATACGAAGTGATGGAAGTGGATGACGAGATCAAGGAACTGGTGCTGGTGGGCGCTTCGGCGCTGGAATTGAAGAAAAAGGCGATTGAGCGCGGCATGATCACGCTGCGCCGCAGCGGGCTGATCAAGGTTGCGGCCGGCCAGACCACGCTCGAAGAAGTGGCACGCGAGACCATTCACTAGAGTTTGGCAAGAAACGAGTTCAGGAAGGAAAGGGGAAACTATGTCGCTTTCGTTAAGTGATCTGTTGAAAAGGCTGCTGGAGATGGGGGGAAGCGACCTCCACATCACCACCAACTCACCGCCGCAGATTCGGGTGCACGGACACCTGGTACCGCTCGATCTGCCGCAGATGACGCCGGCGGAGACCAAGCAGCTGGCCTACAGCGTCATGACCGACTCGCAGAAGCACCGCTTCGAGGAAAACCTCGAACTGGACTTCTCCTTCGGTCTGAAGGGCCTGGCCCGCTTCCGCGCCAACACTTTCAACCAGCGCGGCGCCACTTCGGCGGTCTTCCGTCTGATTCCGTTCGAGATCAAGTCCTTCAACCAGCTGGGACTGCCGGCCATCGTGACCAAGTTGTGCGACAAGCCTCGCGGACTGGTGCTGGTGACGGGTCCGACCGGATCGGGCAAGTCGACCACTCTGGCAGCCATGATCGACAAGATCAACAGCGAGCGCCATGATCACATCCTCACCATTGAGGACCCGATCGAATTCGTGCACATGAACAAGAACTGCGTGGTCAACCAGCGCGAGTTGCACGCGGACACCAAGAGTTTTGCCGACGCCTTGCGCGCCGCCCTCCGTGAAGACCCGGACGTGGTGCTGATCGGCGAAATGCGCGATCTCGAAACCATCGAGTCAGCGCTGCGCATCGCTGAAACCGGCCACCTTACGTTCGGCACGCTGCACACCAACTCGGCGTCATCGACCATCAACCGGATTATCGACGTGTTTCCGGCCCACCAGCAGCCCCAGATCCGGGCGCAGCTGTCGCTGGTGCTGGAAGGCATCATGTGTCAAAGCCTGCTGCCTACCGCAGACGGCAAGGGCCGGGCCATGTGCATGGAGATCATGGTCCCGAATGCCGCCATTCGCAACCTGATCCGCGAAGACAAGATCCACCAGATCTACTCTTCTATGCAGTCCGGTCAGGACAAGTTCGGAATGCAGACGTTTAACCAGGCGCTGGCGACGGCGTATTTCCAGAAAAAGATCACGCTGGAAGTGGCCATGGCGCGTTCCAGTAACACCGACGAGTTGCAGGAGATGATCAACCGGGGTGCAGGTCTGAATCGTAACCAGCCCCTGGCGAAGGGTGCCGCCCCGAGCAAGCACTAAAACGTTGCCGCAGGGACACGAAGTAGCGGCGGCTGCCGCCACGGGCGGTACAAGCGGGCGCGGAGAGAAAGCGGTTCGGACGCCGGAACAACGGCGCGGGAAGAGCGAATTGTAGCGAGGAGAGGTTCACCATGCCAGTTTTCACATTTTCGGGAAAGAATGAGTCCGGTCAGAAGGTCAGCGGCGAGCGGACTGCGGCCAACAAACAGGCGTTGACCAGCCAGTTGCGGCGCGAGCGCATTACGCCGGGACCCATCCGGGAAAAAGGCAAAGAATTTGTCATGCCGAGTCTCGGCATGAACAAGGTCAAGACCAAGGACATCGCCATTTTCTTCCGGCAATTCTCGGTCATGATCGATGCCGGCCTGCCGCTGGTGCAGTGTCTGGAAATTCTGGCGGCCAACCAGGAGAACCCGGCCTTCCAGAAGACCTTGACTGGAGTGCGCACCACGGTGGAAGGCGGCGCTACCCTGGCCAACGCCATGAAAGGGCATCCCAAGATCTTCGACGATCTGACCACCAACATGATCGAAGCCGGCGAAACCGGCGGTATTCTCGACATCATTCTGCAACGACTGGCCATTTACATCGAGAAAGCGGTGAAGTTGCGGGCGGCGGTCAAGTCGGCTTTGATCTACCCGGTGTCGGTGGTCAGCCTGGCGTTCCTGATCGTGGGCGCGCTGCTGAAGTGGGTGGTCCCGATTTTCGCCAACCTGTTTATCGGCCTGGGCGTGGCCTTGCCCTTGCCCACTCGGATTGTAATGGGCCTGAGCGCCTTTGTCGGCCAGTTCTGGTGGTTCTTCATCGTCGGAGTGGTCGCCCTGGTGGTGGGCTTGAAACAGATTCGCAAGAATCCCAAAGGCCGCTACTACTTCGACTATGCCCTGCTTAAGCTGCCCATTCTGGGCACGCTGCTGCGCAAGATCGCGGTGGCCCGCTTTACCCGCACCCTGGGTACCTTGATTACCTCGGGCGTGCCCATTCTGGAAGGTCTGAGCATTACCGCCAGGACCTCCGGCAATGCCGTGCTGGAAGAGGCGTTGATGAAGGTGCGCAAAGCCATCGAAGAGGGCCGCACCATCGTAGATCCGTTGCGCGAATCGGGCGTGTTTCCCAACATGGTGACCCAGATGATCGGCGTTGGCGAGGCCACCGGTGCCATGGATGCCATGCTGCAAAAGATCGCAGACTTCTACGAAGACGAAGTCGATTCCGCCACCAAGGACATGCTGGCCCTGCTGGAACCGGTCATCATCGGCCTGTTGGGCATCATGATCGGCGGCATTGTCATTTCGCTCTACATGCCGTTGTTCTCGATGATCGCCAAACTGGCGGGCTAAGTACAAGTGCAGTCATCCGTCGTCGGTTGTCGGTCTTCAGCACTTTCTGACGACTGATGACCGACTGACGACTAGAGCTCAGGGATTCGAGTCTTGCATGCAATCCATTTTCGATGAGCGGCTTTGGCTGGCCTGGCTGGTCAAGGTTCGCATCATTGTTTTGACCCTTCTGCTCGGGATCGAACTGGCCATTGCCCGGCTCACGCCGAATTCTTTTCCCCTGCGCCTGTTTATCGATGTCATTTTGCTGTGGTACGCGGTTTCAATCTTCTATGTGCTCCTGCTTTCTTTTTGGGAAGAGCGCCGCATCCAGTCTCTTCTGCAAGTCCTCACCGACCTGATCATGGTCACGCTGGTGGTTTATGCCACCGGCGGCGTGGACAGTTCCCTGAACTTCTTCTATCCCCTGGTCATTACCGTGGCCTGTATCCTGTTGCCGCGAATCTGGGCTTACCTGACCGGGGCGCTGGCTTTCATTCTGTATGTGACGGTCCTGGAACTGACTTATTTCGAAGTCATTCCCTCGTATTCCGCCACCCATCCCGGACTGGGAGCTCTCCAGGCCATCATTTTCGTCAATCTGTTCGGCTACCTGGCAGTGGCCTACCTGGCGGGACTGCTGGCGGCGAAGCTGCATCAGGTTGATGTGAAGCTGAAGTACACCAGTGGAGCGCTGGAAGACCTGCAGGCGCTGCACGAAAACATCATTCAATCCATCAGCGGAGGCCTGATCACAACCGGGCTTGACGGCTACATCACTCTGGCAAACCCCGCCGCACAAAAATTGTTTGAGCGCTCGGAAAGTGATTTTCTGGGTCAGGCGGTGGGCCAACTCTTTCTGGACCCCTTGCCTACCGCCGATTCAGAACGCGCTCATGGGGAAGTGCGCTTTGTGGCATCCAATGGTTTCTGCAAGACCCTGCGGGTCATGGCGACGGCTCTTACCGTCCCCGGCCGGAAAGCGATTGGCTACGTTTACACCTTCGATGACCTGACTGAGATCCGGCGACTGGAACGGGACCTGCGCATTCAGGACCGGCTGGCCGCGGTGGGACGATTGGCGGCCGCCATCGCGCATGAGATCCGCAATCCTCTGACTTCGATTGCCGGTTCCGTGAGCATGCTCTCCGGCATCGTGGATCTGAGCGAGGAGCATCGCCAGTTGTTGCAGATTGTGACCCGGGAATCGGAACGGCTGAACGGCATCATTACCGACTTTCTGGTTTACTCGCGCGGCAAGCAGTATCAATTCGCATCCGTCGATTTGCTTCCGCTGCTGGAGGACACTCTTACCCTGCTGGAGCACCGGCTGGTGACCGAGAACACGGGAATCCGCATTGAGCGGCACTATAACGTTACGCAAGCGTTCACCATTGCGGACGGCGACAAAATCAAGCAGGTGTTCTGGAATTTTTGCGAGAATGCGGTCCGTGCCATGAGTTCAGGGGGAGTACTCAGGGTCTCCCTGGAGCAGGTTGGGGAGGACTGGCAAATCAACTTTGCCGACACCGGTCCCGGCATGAGCCGCCAGTTGGTGGAGAAGATCTTCGAACCCTTCCAGTCGCAGTTCGAGGGCGGTACCGGACTGGGACTGGCCATCGTGTATCAGATCGTGCAGGCGCATGAAGGCAAGGTGTGGGCGCGTTCCAAAATCGGGGAGGGTAGCGTCTTCGTTCTGCGTTTGCGCCGGGTGGCGACGGCCCAGGACCTATCCGCGAAACTGCCGGCGGCGAAAGCACAACTCCTGCCCGAGGCCAGGGAAGTGGTTGCGTCCGCGACGGGGACGGGGGGTCGGGCGCATGGGTAACATTCTGGTTTGCGACGACGAGCGCTCCATCTGCGAAATGCTCGATATTGCCCTGCGCCGCGAGGGCCACAAGGTCGAAACGGTAAAGTCCGGAGAAGATGCCAAGAAAAAGCTCGACAGCGCGCTCTATGACGTTGTGGTCACCGACATCAAAATGCCGCATACCGATGGCATCGAAGTGCTGCGCTATGCGCATCAGGTCTCTCCCGATTCCGCGGTCATTTTGATCACCGCGGTGGACGACTATGAGGACGCGGTGGAAGCGGTAAAAGCAGGCGGGGCTGCCGATTACATCCGCAAGTCCCCCGGCCTGGTCAACGAAATCAAGCTCGCCATTAACCGCGCTCTGGAGAAGATGGCGCTGAGCCGGCAGAACTTTGCCTTCAAACGGGATGCCGCTACCCGCAACTCGCTGGACAACATCGTAGGCGCCAGCGCCGCCATGGAAAAGCTGAAGCAGACCATTCGGACCGTGGCCTCCACCCAAAGTACGATCTTGATTTACGGGGAGAGCGGCACCGGTAAAGAGCTGGTGGCCCGGGCGGTGCACGTTTGTTCGCCCCGGGCCGGCGAGCCCTTCGTTTCCATCAACTGCGGGGCCTTCCCAGAAACCTTGCTGGAGAGCGAATTGTTCGGCTACGTAAAAGGCGCATTTACCGGCGCCAACCAGAACAAGCGTGGTTTGTTTGAGGTAGCGGACCAGGGAACTATCTTTCTTGACGAAATCAGCGAGATGACGCTGACCATGCAGGTCAAATTGCTGCGCGTCCTGCAGGAGCGCAGTGTGCGGCCGGTGGGCGGCACTACCGAGATTCCCATCGACGTGCGCGTGATCGCGGCCACCAACCGCGATCTGGACCGGCAAGTGGCCGAGAATACCTTTCGCGAAGACTTGTACTACCGCTTGAGCGTGATTCCGGTCTCGGTGCCGCCACTGCGGGAGCGTCGCGAGGACATCCCGGTGCTGGTCAATCATTTCCTGAAGAAATATGCTCCGGCAGCCGGCAAGAGCATTTTGCGGGTGAATGCGCATTCGCTGGGCGCCCTCTCCGGATATGACTGGCCGGGCAACGTGCGCCAGCTGGAAAACACCATCGAACGGGCAGTGGCGCTGGAGACCGGAGAAGAGCTCACCGTCGAACTTCCCGCCGAGCGCTCCAAGGCAAGGGCGGCAGCAGCCGGAGTGGGCGGACCCGTTTCCATCGCACCGGGCTCGGTCCTGCCTGAGGGCATGGATATGGAGAAGTACGTCGCCGACATCGAGCGCTCGCTATTGCTGGCGGCCTTGGCGCAATCGAACGGCGTGCAGACCCGGGCGGCAGAAGTGCTGAAGATCTCTTATCGCTCGTTCCGGCATTTGTCGAAGAAATACGAGCTCTAGTCGTTGGTCATTGGTCGTTTGTCGTTGGCCTTCGAGTTTTTTGGGTAGCCATCGACCAACGACTAACGACTGCTCTTCAGCTGCTGCTTCCATCCCAGGATTCTCGCTTTATTGGCCTCGGCTTCGGCTTCCGCAATCATGCCCTTTTTCTGGTATAGAACGGACAGGCTGGTATAGGCCAGCACGTCATCGGGATCGAGCTCGGCGATGCGCTTGGCAACGGCGATGGCTTCATCCAGACGGTTGAGGTCCTGCAGAGTGCGGGCCATGCCGTGCATGGCTTCGGTAAAGACGGGATCGGCGGCCAGGGAACGCTGGTATTCGGTCAGGGCGCGCTCCCGTTCACCCTCTGCCACAAGGTCGAGAGCAGCGTAGTAGTGGTCTTCGGCCTTCTGGCGGGCGTCGTCAGCCATGCAGCAGAAATTCTAGCAGAGTAGTCGTCAGTCGTCGGTCGTCAGTCGTCAGAAAAAACCAGACTCTGCGGATGGCGACCGGCGACTGCGAGTGATTCCGATGAGTTCTTTATTCCAGTGATCAGTCATCAGTTATCGGTTCTCAGAAAAATCAGATTCTGCTGACGACCGAAGACCGACGAATGACGACTGACCCACGCTATACTCGGGAGCAGCGATGCGCTACATGCTTCGGTTTCTCTGGAACGCGACCCGCGGACATCGCCTGACCCCGTGGCGGAGCCCCTATCTGCTGTGGCGGGTCGAGACCTATTGCGGAGTCAAGATGCAGCAGATCGGATTCCTCGAATTCTGGGAGTTCATGTGGCGGGAGCGCGGCAACCTCTGGCGCTTTCTGAAATGGACGGGAGAAATCGAGCGCTACGTGCATCCTAAAGTGAAGCGCGGGTAGCGCTAGTGTGGCGCGGGCGCCCTCGCCCGCGGCTGTTGCCTCAGGTCTTGATCTCGGTGAGACTTGACTCGGTGGAAATGACTTCAAGATCCAAGAAAATCCCCGCCCAAGCGGAGCTTGGACGGGGCACCCTCTAGTCTGTTTCTCTTTAGAGTTTAGTTTCCGTTGCCGGCGGCCGCCGCGCCTTCGAGCGAGATCATGACCTCGCTGCCTTTGCCGGACCCGACGATTTTCGCCGCGGAACCGCGATTGGAGGCGATCTCCAGGTAGCCCATACTGCCCAGGATGCCGAACACCTGGCCGGGTGAGCCCTCGGAATAATTGGGGAGAATTTCAGTAATCTCGTGTTTGCCCACCAACATCTTGAACGGGGCTGGCTCGGCGGCAAAGAGCATGGGAGCGTCCTCAGGCGTGATGTTGGTGACGAGGTTGCCGAAGCGGTCCACTTTCAGGATTACGCCGCGCATGGTGTTGCCGTTTACCGATTTGGGTTTGGGCGGATTGAAGCGGACGAAATCGGTAATCTCGTCGCCGAATTTGTCCGAATCGACTCCCTTGGCCAGCCAGGCTGCGATGGGTGCAAAGACATCCCGCCCATGGAATGTATTGCTCACCGGCTGCAGTGAATAGTGCTCGGCGGTGACGTGGCGGATGTGCAACCGCTCTTCCCGGGCATAGACCAGAGAGAGCACGCCATTATCGGGTGCCACAAAGTGGTGCCGGTCGCTGGTCACCAGGATCGGACGCCGCGCTGTCCCTACGCCCGGATCAACCACCACCAGGTGCACCGTGCCCGAAGGGAAGTAGGAATACGATTGCGCAATCGCCAGGGCCCCATCCAGCACGTCAAAGGCCTGCACGGAATGGCTGATGTCCACGATCTCAGCCTCCGGCGCAATGGAGAGAATGACGCCTTTGATCGTCCCCACGAAATGATCGTTGAGCCCAAAATCGGTAGTCAGCGTGATGATCGGACGGTGCGCCAATTTCCCCTCGCTTGCAGACAGAGTTTTCCCCGGAATTGCCGAAAGTAACCTGTCAGAGGAGCAGAGTCAAGGAACGGAGGTAACGGAAGGCGGGCGTCAGTCGTCAGCTCTCAGGCGTCAGGCGTCAGCCAATCCCAAGGGCTCCACTGAGATGCTCACAGATGATGCTTTCGAGGCCTGGCGTCGGACGGCTGACGTCCGCTACCGGATTTGTATGTCGCCCGATCCAGTTTCTACTTCCACAGGTACGCCGCCGCCGCCGACTCGGCCTCGTACCTCCTTGCGCCCGATCGAACCTTGCACCGTGAGCGGGTGATCGACCGAAATGGAGCCGGAGCTGGTATGGGCGTCCAGATCGAAAGCCGCGTCGGAAGGCAGCTTCAGATGTACTCCGCCGGAACCAGTGTGCACATTCCAGGCCCCGGTGGGGCTGCCTTCGGCTTGGATGTCACCACTGCCGGCCTTGGCCTCCAGGGATCCCCGAACTCCGTGCAGTTCCATCCCCCCGGAGCCGGTGTCCACCCGCACTGACCCGGGCGCTGTCTGTTGCAGAGTGATATGCCCGCTGCCGGTGTCGGCCTCAAAAGCACCGGCGATATCGCTGGCATCAATCGATCCGCTGCCAGTCTTGGCGTGCACGTTGCCTTTTACCCGATTGATATCGATATCGCCCGAGCCAGTCTCAGCCTGGACCCGGTCGCCGATGGCAGAAATTTTCAGCCCTCCGGAGCCGGCGCTGACCTCGAGCGGGCCGCGAATACCATCCACCCTCTGGTCTCCCGAACCGCTCTGGACCTTCAAATCGGTCTCCGCCGGCACCACCACCTCGTAGCTGATGGAAATGTTGTGCCGCAAGTCCGGATCATCGATTCGGCCGATGCGAATATCATTGCCGTTCTGCTGGATGGGCGGGTTCGCTTCGATCCGTTTAATCTTTTCCTCGGCATTTCCTCCGTACCATTCGCCGGCCCGGATGCGCCCGGTTACCTGCACCTGGCCCGAAGCGCCGGTGCGCACCTCGACGTTGCCTGAGCCCGTGCTCAGGTCGATATGCACCGGCCCGGTCACTTGCAAGGAGCGCTGGAACGAACCTTCCGCCGCAGCCGCCGCCGGCAGCGCTGGAAGACAAATCAGGAGTGCGATGGTGGCGCTGGCGATGAACCAGCTGGGGAGGACGGAGGAAACAACGTTTCGGCGTTTCATGGTTTCTCCCGAAAAGCTCAGTCAAGATGCTAAATTTGCGAATCGTCGTCCGTTTCGAGCCGGGAATTTTACTCTTTTGCAGTGACGTGCTTAACCGCAAAGCCTGCGCGATGGAGGCCGGGCGTCCCCGCCCGGCGGGACGGGAGGAACACCCGTCCTCCATCCTCTGGGCGACTCCTGGTCCTTACTGCAGCACTACCTGGTCGCCTTCCTTCAGCCCGCTGAGGAGCTCGGTCTTGGCGCCGTTGGAGATGCCGATATTGACCGCAATCTTCTTCTTGCCGTCTTTGGCGCTGGTATCGGGAATTTCAACCGATGCCTTCTTGTCCTTGTCGTAAATAATCGCCCCTTCGGGAATCTGGAGCACGTTCTTGTGTTCTTCCAGAATGATTTCCGCGTTGGCGGTCATCTCAGCCTTTAGTTCACCGCCGGGGTTGTTGATGGAGACGCGTACTTCGAAGGTGGTGACGTTGTCCTTCTCCACACCCATGGGCGAGATCTTGGTGACCACGCCGTTGAAGGTCTTGTCCTTGAACGACTCCACCTTGATTCGTGCCGGCTGGCCCAGATAGACCTTGCCGATGTCGCTCTCGTCCACTTTCCCCTTCACATAAACCGAGCTGGTGTCTCCCAGGGTCATGACCAGGGTGGCGGAAGATCCCAGGACCAGGATGGAGCTCACTGCATCGCCCATTTCAACGTCACGCGACAGGACCACCCCATCGATAGGCGACTGAATGTCGGTGTAGCTCAGCTGTTCCTCAAGTTGTTTCAGGTTGGCGCGGTCTTGTCCCAGTTGTCCCCGGGCCTGGGCAATCTTCGCTTTCAGGACGGTGGCTTGCGCTTTCGAGACATTCTGCTTGTTCAGGGCCAGTTCGTAGTTCTTCTCAGCGTCCTCGAGGGCGGAGGTGGAAACCACCCCCTCCTTGGCCATCCCGATAGCCCGATCGTAGGCGCGTTTGAGCAGAGGTACATCGGGACCTTCGGCGTCCACCTTGGCCCGCTCATAGTCGGCTTCGGAACTGGTCAGACTGGCTTCCGCAGATTCCACCGCGGCGCGCGACTGTTCTACCTGCGCCTCAATTTCTACTTTGTCCAGTTGGGCGAGGAGTTGGCCCTTTTTGACTTTATCGCCGGCATCCACCAGCAGCTTCTTGACGATCCCGCTGGCCTTCGATTTTACTTCGACCTTGGTGATGGGCGTAACTTTGCCGGTGGCGACCACGCTCTTGGCCAGGTCACCCTTTTCGACCTTTTGCAATTTCGAAGGGTCGATCTTAGTGCCGCCGCGCGTGGCGGCAATCAGCCCGCCCGCGATCAGGAGGACCAGCACGAGTCCGATGCCGCCATAAATCAGCCGCTTTCGCCGCTTCTTGCTGCTGCCGTTGCCGTTCACGTCTGCCTCCTGGAATAGATGGTGCCTTCCTCACTAGTGATTACGGACGAGATATGCGCTTTGTTCCCTGGATTGTCGCGGCTCATCACACGGGTAAAGCAGAAACCTGGGTCAACAAGACACGATCCCACAGATTAGACCCGCGAAACCTCGAAATGGAAGCAGACGACCTCCAGGGATTTGGACGACTGCGGCGAGGAATGACTCTCATTCTACAAGGCCTTAGCGATCCAAGTCATGCCATACCTCTTTGGAATGTTAGAATTAGCCCTTCATGATTGCCTACGTGCTGCTGCGGGTGTTCCTCATCCTGCTCCTGGTGGCGGCCAACGCATTCTTCGCTGCGGCGGAATTCTCCCTGGTGAGCGTCCGGGACACCCGGATTCAGCAACTGGTCGCGGCCCGACGAATTGGGGCCCGTATTGTGCAAAGGCTGCACCGCAATCTGGACGAAGTGGTCAACGGCGTCCAATTGGGAGTCACCATCGTCAGCCTGACTCTGGGCTGGGTAGGCGAGCCTCTGCTGGCGCAAATGATGCTCGGTCCGGTTCGAGACCTTCCTCACGCCTCGGTTTACGCTCACGGGATTGCGATTGTCATTGCCTTTGCGCTGATCACCTGCCTGCACGTCATTCTGGGCGAACTGGTCCCCAAGTCGCTGGCCCTGCAACGTTCAGAGCAGGTCGCGCTTGCGGTGGCCGGGCCGATGGACGTCTTCCTCACGCTGACCCGGCCCTTGCTCTTCGTCATGAGCCGAGCGGCGGGGTGGGTACTGCGCGCACTGGGCTCACGCCGCATTCGGGAGGGTCCGGTGCACTCGCCCGACGAGCTGAAACTCATCGTGACCGCCAGCCGCCAATTCGGGGAGATCCCGCCCTTCCAGGAAGAAATGATTCACCACGCCCTGGAACTGGACAACGTCACGGTGCGAGAAGTTATGGTGCCGCGTCCGGCCATTTTTTCCTTGCCCGGCGATCTTACGATCTCCGACGCCCTGGCCCGAGTGGTTGATGAGCAGCATTCGCGGGTCCCGGTCTTCGACCCGCAGCGCGGCCCGGAGCATATCGTCGGCGTGCTCTACGCCAAGGACCTCATGCGCTGGACCCGCCTGCGGCTGACAACCACCCCCGACCAGCCAGCCGCTGGCCGGGTCGCGGCCATGAAAATCAGCCAGATCATGCACGATGTCCTGGTCGTGCCCGAAACCAAGGTCCTGACCGAACTCCTGGAAGAATTCAAGGAACGCAAACGCCACCTGGCGGTAGTGGTGGACGAGTTTGGCTCGACCGCCGGAGTGATCACGGTTGAGGATGTTTTGGAGCAGATCGTCGGGGAAATCGAGGATGAATTTGATATCGCGCCACCCCAGCAGGCCCTGGTTGAAGGGGAGGTCGCGGTCGTACTCGAAGGATCGGTGAGCATCCGCGACCTGGAATCTCAATATCAGCTTTCGCTTCCCCGCGACTCCGGCTTCGAGACACTGGCCGGCTTCATCCTCGCCCGCCTGCAGCGCATTCCGCGGCAGGGTGAGAGCTTCGAATACGAAGGCCACCGCTATACCGTTCAGGAGATCGAAGGCCACCGCATTGCCAAGGTGAAGATTGAAAAACTGGAGGCTCGACCCGCGACCCAGGCGGGAGATTGAGAACCGGGAACTCAATACTGGAAACTGGGTTTGAAAAAACAATCAATCTGGAGCGCTTCAAGTAACTAGCTGTTATCGATCCACGACCAATAGCAGAATGCCCCGATACTTCTCTCTCCGCGTGCTGTACACGCTGCCCGTGATATGGCTGGTAGTCTCACTCGTCTTTCTTCTGATTCACCTGGTGCCCGGCGACCCTATTCTTCAGATGCTGGGAGAAGGCGCTCCCGTGACTGATGTGCAGGCTGCCCGCCATGCCTATGGACTCGATCTCCCTCTGGGCCGGCAATACCTGAACTATTGGGGAGGAGTGCTGCGCGGCGATCTGGGGCCGTCGCTGCGTTTCAACCAGAGCGTCACCCGCCTGATTGCCCAGCGCTATCCTTACACTCTGGAGTTGACCCTGGCCTCGCTGCTGGTGGCAATTTTGCTCTCGGTTCCGGCGGGAGTGCGCTCGGCGCAACGGCGCAACCGATGGGATGATCGACTCCTCAGTCTGGTCAGCCTGTTCGGCTTGTCTTTCCCCAACTTCGCGCTGGGCCCTATTCTGATTTTGCTTTTTGCCATCAAGTTGGGCTGGCTGCCAGTCTCGGGTTCGGGCGGCTTCGCGCACCTGGTGCTGCCCGCGATCACCATGGGCGGCGCACTGGCTGCGATCCTGACTCGCATGGTGCGCACCTCCATGCTGGAAGAGCTGGGCCAGGACTATATCCGCACCGCCCGCGCCAAGGGATTGCCGGAACGCAGGGTGGTCTATGGTCACGCGCTGCGTAATGCCATGATTCCCGTGATTACGGTCCTCGGCTTGCAGTTCGGCGCACTTCTGGCCGGCGCCATTGTGACTGAAACCATTTTTTCCTGGCCCGGAATCGGACGGCTGACCATCCAGGCTATTTCCAACCGCGATTACTATCTGGTGCAGGGCTGCATCCTGGCGATTGGATTGACTTATGTGGCCGTGAATTTTCTGACGGATTTGCTGTACTCGGTGGCGAACCCGCGGATTCGGCAGTAGGAAGTAGCCAAGGAGGAAGAAACCAATGAGGGAATCCGAACTCAGACGAGTATTTAGCAGGACAGATGGTCACTGTCACTTCTGCGGAGATTCTCTCAACTTCTCCAAGCGAGGGTGGGCGCCCAAGTTTGATGGACATTGGGAAGTCGACCATGTCATTCAGAAAAGCAAAGGGGGAGGGAAAGATTCGGACAACTGCCTTCCTGCGTGCACGCGATGCAACCGTCTTCGTTGGCACCGGGACTGCTCGGAACATCCAAGAGGTCTTGTTCCTGGGAGTACTTGCCAAAAAGGAGATACAGAGTGGGAGTCGTCTGGGTAAGGCTTTCCTTGAACTTCGGAAGAGACGCGTTTTGGAGAATGAAATCCGCAGAAGGCACCGTCAACCACACTCGCCAAAAGGAAGTAGTGATTATGTCCACGCTCTCCATCTCGCTGCCGCGCGCTGTCCGCCGCAACCCGCTGGCGGCCACGGGAGCAGCGCTGGTCGTGATCTTCGTGATCTTCGCTCTGTTTGCCCCGTGGATTGCTCCCCAAGATCCTGCCTACATCGATCTGCCCACGCGCCTCTCGCCGCCATCCACCGCACACTGGTGCGGCACCGATGAACTGGGACGCGATATCTTCTCCCGCCTCATCTTCGGCTCGCGCATTTCCATGCTGGTGGGCAGTTCCGTGGTCGTGCTCTCGCTGACGCTCGGTCTGATTGTGGGATCGATCGCCGGCTACTACGGCGGAAATATCGACCGCTTCTTCAACGTCGTGGTGATGAACGCATTTCTCTCTTTCCCCGGAATTCTTCTGGCCATCGCCTTTGTAGCCTTCCGCGGTCCGGGAATTTTCAATCTGGTGCTGGCGCTCTCACTGGGCGGTTGGGTGGGCTACGCCCGCCTGGTCCGCGGACAAGTATTGGCTGCACGCGAGCGCGAATTTGTGGAAGCTGCCCGCGCCCTGGGCGCGAGCGATTTGCGGGTGATCGTTCGCCACATTCTTCCCAACATTATTCAGCCAGTCGTGGTGCAGGCCGCGATAGGCATGGCCGGCGCCATCCTTGCCGAAGCCACCATGAGTTTTCTGGGCCTGGGCGTGCCGCCGCCGACTTCCAGTTGGGGAGCGATGCTGAACGATGGCCGCGCTCACCTGTTCGACGCTCCCCACCTCGTGCTTTTTCCGGCCCTCGCCGTCATGCTGGCCGTGCTCTCATTCAATTTCATTGGCGACGCGCTGCGCGATTTCCTCGATCCGCGGTCGCGCATCGAAGTGGGACTGTAAACCACGCGATCCGGGCACTCCGGTTGCCATCCCTGGTTCTCTCCACCAAGATATTCCGGCCCAGGGTCACTGACTTTGGTAACCCAGTAGAGCGCGCGGAGCCTTGTGATTGCGGCCTGTTTCGCGCAACATTCCTTCGAGTCCAGGGTTCAAAGTAGTGGCCCGAATGAAGGGCAAACCGTAGATCAAGGGATCAAGGGGAGACAATATGAACATGCACGCCAAAGCCTTTATGTTGACCACTGTATTTGCGGGTCTGATGCTGCCAGTAGCGGCGCAGACCAGCGCCACACCCGCCGTGGCGCCTCCGCCGGGCACCATCCACCAGCGTAAGGAAAACCAGCAGGACCGGATCGCCCAGGGGGTGAAGAGCGGACAGCTGACCGCAGGTGAAACCGCTCACCTGGAACACCGTGAAGCCAAGATCAACAAGGAAATCCATAAGGACCGTGTCGCCAACGGCGGCAAGCTGACTCCAGCCGAACGCCGGCAGATCAATCGCCAGCAGAACCGTACCTCACGCGCTATCTATCGCAAGAAGCACAACGCCCGGGTACAGTAAGCTTCATTTCGTGTCGTGAAGCGCCTCCGGAAACGGGGGCGTTTTTTTTGTCTGGTGTGGAGCGGACACGCTTGTTCGCTGCTTTTGGTACGGGTGTTTGGCGTGCGTGAACCACCAAAAGCAAACGACCTGCCAACCTGCTTCCGAGTTTCAACCACACCCGTCCGCCCGGCCCAGATGCCAAGGCAGGGTCAAAGGCGTCGGACAAGAGTGTTCCGATCCACACCTGCAGATCTCGTCCTAACTCCAAGAAAAGACCGCAAATCGAGGTCTTGACTGGAATAGCAAATCGGCATATATATATAGCAATTTGCTATATGACGCTGGCTGAGAAATTACGTTACCTGCGCGAGGTGGAAGGCTCGCTGCGCGGCCTGGCTCGCCCTATGACCCAGCAGGAGTTAGTGCGGGCGATCCGCAAGGAACAGGGCAAGAGCATCAGCCAGTCTTACGTGTCTCAAATCGAGGGCGGGGTGCGCCCTCACATGACCCAATCGACGCGCACCCTGTTGAGCAAGTTCTTCAAGGTCCATCCTGGGTTTCTGGTGGATGATCCCGAGGGCTATCACACCGAACTGGTGTCCGACTTGCGCACTACTGAAGGCAAACTCGATGTCTGGCTGCTGCAGGGTTCGGAACGTTTTGCCAGCGATCCCGAGGTGAGCGAAGTTCTGATCAAGGCGGCACGGGAGAAAAACACGCGCCGCTGCTTCCTTCTTTTGGGAGCAATTCTCGACACCCCGGGGCTGGCCGACCGGCTGCTCGAGGCGTTACAGCCCGAGCGCGGGGGAGACCGGAGGCACAACCAGGCAAGGAGGCCACGGTCATGACCTGGGCGGATTTCTATCTGATTTGTTTTGCGGTCGGATTTTTCTTCAGCGTGCTGTCGCTTCTGGCTGGAAGTATGCGCTGGCACCTGCATCTGCCTCACTTTTCGCATGTGCATCCGGCAGGGCTTCATGTTGCACACGGCGCTCCGGCGGGGAACGCGGCGGCTCATCCGGCAAATCCGGGAGGAAGTGTAAGCCATAGCCACGCTGCCCACATCTCGCCCTTCAACTTCGTCACTGCGACCGCTTTCCTTGCCTGGTTCGGCGGGGCCGGGTATCTGCTGACGCGCTTCTCCGGCATTTGGTTCGTCGCCGGACTCGGTTTGGCCGTGGGCAGCGGACTGGCGGGTGGAACCATTGTGTTTCTGTTTCTCAGCCGCGTGCTGATTTCACGGGAAGAGATCATGGATCCCTCTGACTATGAAATGACTGGAGTGTTGGGCAGAGTCTCGGTTTCGATCCGGGAGAGTGGCACCGGAGAAATCATCTACTCGCAAGCGGGCACGCGGCGCACCTGCGGGGCCCGCTGCGAAGACGGAAACGCCATCGCTAAGGGGGCGGAAGTGATGGTGACGCGTTACGAGAAGGGAATCGCGTACGTGCGTCTGTGGGCGGAAGTATCGGGAGAGCAAGAGCAGACGTAGGCGCGAGCGTCCCCGCTCGTGCTCGGTCGGTAAAAAGTTGCAACAGGGCCCGGCGTCAGACAAAGACCTCAGGAGAGCCTGAATGGACAGCAAACTCTATCGTGCACTGACAGCGATGCTTTGGCTGGTCCTGCCGTTGACGGCCGTGCAGTATTGGTCAGTATGGGACCAGCTGCCAGCCAGAATGGCCACTCATTTCGGAGTCTCCGGCCAACCCAATGGCTGGATGACGCGGGAAACTTCGCTCATCTTCGCCATGGTTGTGACCACGCTGCTCCTGGGGGCGTTGACCTGGGCGCTTACCCGGATGCGCAAGCCGGACCTCCTCGCCTGGTCGCTGCTGGCGATGTTGTACGTCGTAATGGGTGCCCTGTTCAGCATCAACGTGGCCGTGCTGAACTACAACCTCTACGGGGGCCCACTCAACATTGTTCCCGCTCTGGCCGTGGTTTTCATCGCGGCGATTGCCGTGACAGTGATTGCGCTGGCCAGCAAGCGCGGCGTCGAACTGCCGCGCCATGCTGATGTGGTCGAGGCGGAAGAAGTTCACGGCTCGCTGCTGTGGGCGTTTGTTTTTGCCGTCCTTACCGCGGGGGAACTGGGTGTGATCGCGGTTATCCCGCTGGGAGGCCTGCGCTGGGTCATGGCTTTGCCGGCTTTGCTTTTGCTGGCGGCGGCTGCGCTGGCCTGGGGCGGTTTTCACTATCGCTTTACCGGCCATGGAGTCGAGATCAGCACGCTGGGCTTTCGCCTGCGCTCGATCCCGGTGCAAAACATTAAGGCGTATGCGGTTGCGCCCTGGAATCCGATGGGCGGCTACGGCATCCGCGGCATTGGAGAACGCCGCGCTTACGTTTGGGGAAACGCTGGTGTCCGCCTCATGCTCTCTGACGGAGAGGTGTTTCTCGGCCATCGTGAGCCCGAAAGGATCATGCAGGACTTGAACCTGATCAGGCAGAACCAGAAAGCTCGCGAAAATACATGAAGTCAATTTACTTCGTGTAGCTTCGTGCCCTTTGTGGTTGAGGCTCTTGTTGGGGCACCTGGAAGAGGAGGCGATATGTTCGGGATTTCGCACGTTTTAGAAATTTGGGTTTTTGTTGGCCTGGGAGTGATGGTCATCCTGTTCCTGATGAGCGGCATGGCCAGGCTCTATCGCAAGGCTGGCCCGCATGAGGCCCTGATCGTGTACGGGCTAGGCGGGACGCGGGTGGTGAAGGGGCACGGTACGCTGGTATTTCCCATGGTGCAGATCTGCCGCGAGCTCTCGCTTGAACTGATGTCGTTCGACGTGGCCCCGCAGCAGGACCTCTACACCAAGCAAGGCGTGGCGGTCACGGTGGAGGCTGTGGCCCAGATCAAGGTCAAGTCGGACATGGAGTCCATCCTGACCGCGTCCGAACAGTTCCTCACCAAGACCGACCAGGAGCGCGAAGGCCTGATCCGCCTGGTGATGGAAGGACATCTGCGCGGCATCATTGGGCAGCTCACAGTGGAAGAAATCGTCAAGCAGCCGGAGATGGTCTCCGACCGCATGCGGTCCACTTGCGCGGAGGACATGAACAAGATGGGGCTGGAAGTCATTTCCTTCACCATCAAGGAGGTCCGCGACAAGAACGAGTACATCACCAACATGGGCAAGCCTGATGTGGCGCGCATCAAGCGCGACGCCGACGTGGCCACGGCGGAGGCCGATCGCGACACTGCCATCAAGCGAGCGCTGGCACAGCGCGAATCCGCGGTGGCCAGGGCCCAGGCCGACCAGGAGCGGGTACTGGCGGAGACGCTCTCTCTTGCCAAGCAAGCGGAGGCGCAGCGTGATCTCGAAGTCAAAAAGGCGCAGTACGTCGAAGTCACCAAACGCCAGCAGGCGCAGGCCGACAAGGCTTACGACATCCAGACCAACATCATGCAGCAGCAGGTCATCGCCGAGCAGGTGAAGGTGCAGCAGATCGAGAAAGAGCAGCAAGTCAAGGTGCAGGAAGCCGAAATCAACCGCCGCGAGAAGGAGTTGATCGCGACAGTGTTGAAAGGGGCAGAAATCGAGCGGCAACGGATTGAAACTCTGGCGCTGGCCGAAAAACAGCGGCTGATGTCGGAGGCAGATGGTCACGCCTCCGCGATTCGCGCCCAGGGCGAAGCCGAGGCCGAGATCATTTTCAAGAAGGGCGAGGCCGAAGCGAAAGCGATGAACGTCAAGGCCGAAGCCTACCAGGAGTACAACCAGGCGGCAGTCATCGACAAGCTATTCACCGGCATGCCTGAAATTGTGCGGGCACTGGCCAGTCCGCTGGCCAACGTGGACAAAATCACCATCGTCTCTACCGGCAACGGCGACGCCTCCGGGATGAACAAGATCACCGGGGACATCGCCAAAATGGCGGCGCAGGTGCCGGCCTTGTTCGAGACGTTGTCTGGTATGCCGATGTCGGAACTGCTGGGCAAAGTGCGCCAGATCGGCGACAAGACGGCCAGACCAGATACGCTGCCGGGAAACGGCGGGGCAGGGAAGTGATGAAGACCTCGATGGACGGGCGTCCCGCCCGTCCTGCTTTTTCGAAGTAAAGGACAGAAACATGAAGAAACGATCAATGCAAATTGTCCTTGGCCTCACCCTCGGCGCCGGCATGGGCGCCGCGATGGGCGTTGCCGCCGGCCACGTCGCAATCTGGCTGGCCGTGGGAATCGCCATTGGAGTCGTAATCGGAAGCAACTTTCGCGGCACAGACTGTGTCGAGTGCGCCGCGGTCCACGAGAAGCACCAAGCCAGGAGCCAGCAGCCAGAAGCTAGAAGTTGATTTCAAAAAGGAGTCCCATCATGGCATTACTCGAGCGCGTTTCCACACTAGTCCGGGCCAATCTCAACGATCTGGTAGACAAGGCCGAACACCCGGAAAAAATGATCAAGCAGGTCATCCTCGATATGCAGAACCAGCTTCTGCAGGTCAAGACCCAGGTGGCGATCGCCATAGCTGACCAGCACCTGCTGGAAACAAAACAAAAAGAGAATGAAGACAAAGTGGCGGAGTGGATGCGTAAGGCAGAGCTGTCGGTTGACAAGAAACAGGATGACCTGGCCCGCGCTGCCCTGCAACGGGTAGAAAGCTATCGCGACCTGAGCCAGGGCTTCGCGGAACAGGTTACGGACCAGAAGGCGCAAGTTGAGAACCTGAAAACCGCCCTACGACAACTGGAGCGGAAACTGACTGAAGCTCAGGCCAAGGCCGATCTGCTCCTGGCCCAGCATCGCCGGGCCCGCGCCGTCGGCAAAGCCAGCGACGCCAAAATGGCCGCCGGCAACGGCGCGAGCGCCAGCGCCTTCGATCGCATGAAGCGCAAAGTAGCCCACGCCGCAGCCCACAGCCAGGCTAAATCCGAAATCGCCGCCGATGATGTAGAAGAACGCCTGGCGGCGTTAGAAAAACAAGACCGCATCGAACAATTACTGACAGACCTGAAGACGAAGCGGGGAGCATAGTTCTAATTGTGGGAAACATGAAATGGGCCAGGGAAAGGGGAATGCCCGCTTCCCCGCACTCTGCACACACCCGGACGCCGACTCTGGTGAGGTTTGCGCCATAAACGCGCATCCCGTTTCTTCAGAGACGCCGGCGCTAGGCAAGCCGGCTCGTGGTAAAACACAGCATGCGGAAAATCCCCTACGCGGCCAGCGGACCGACCATCGTGGCCCAGGCTCCCTGCCGGGCTGATCTGGCGGGGGGCACCATCGACCTGTGGCCGCTGTACCTGTTCCATCCCGGCGCGCTCACGCTGAACTTTGCGGTCAACATCCTTACTACCTGCCGCATCACGCCGCTGAAAGGGAGGGGCATCCACCTGCATTCCATCGACACGCGGCGGGAAGAGCACTTTCCCAGCTTCGAAGCCCTGCGCCGTGCCCGCCGTTTCAGGCTCCCACTGGCTGCCCGCCTGCTGCAGTTTTTTGCGCCCAAGGAAGGCCTCTTGATGGAGACGGATTCCGAGTCTCCCGCCGGTGCCGGCATTTCCGGTTCGTCCGCCCTGATGATCGCCAGCACGGCTGCCCTGGCCCGCTTCACCGACCGCAACCTCACCCTGGAGCAGATGCGTGTGATTGCCCAGAACGTCGAGGCCCAGATCATCCAGGTTCCCACCGGCTGCCAGGATTACTACCCGGCGCTTTACGGCGGGGCGAGCGCGATCCATCTGGATGCCGACGGCATCCACCGCGAGGCTGTCGCGGTGGCGCCGGAAGAGATCGAATCCCGCTTTGTTTTGGCTTACACCGGGGCGCCGCGCAAGTCCGGCATCAACAATTGGGAGGTTTTCAAGGCCCATATCAATGGCGACAAGCGGGTCTTCCGCAACTTCGAGCGCATCGTTGAAATCGCCCGCGCCATGCACCAGGCGCTGGCCGACACCCGGTGGGACGAGGTGGCGCGCCTGCTTCGCGAGGAGTGGAAGCTGCGCCGCAGCAACGCCCCTGGAATCACTACGCCGCTCATCGACAAGCTGATCAGCGTCACCGCCCGGCATGGCGGACGGGCCGCCAAAGCCTGTGGCGCGGGCGGTGGAGGCTGCGTGATCTTCCTGGTGGAACAAGGCGCCGCCAGCCGGGTTGCCACCGCCATCGGCGACAACGGGGGACGCGTCCTGCCCCTGCAGGTTGCCCGCAACGGGTTGCACATATGGTCCGTATGAAAGGCGGCCCGGGCGACCAGCGCGGCCGAGCCGGTTGTAAACCGCGTACCTCCGACTGCAGAGAGTTTCCAACAATCCCGGTTTTTCCAACCCGGACGGCGTTATAATTCATCCAAGTCGGCTCGGGGTGTCGTATGTACCCACGTTACGTTCCGCTTCTCTTGCCCATCGTGCTGTTCTGCGCTGTCGCGGTCAGCGCCGACGATCACAACGCCCCTCATATTTCCAAGCAAACCCGGATGGACCTGATCCATACCTTCAATTTTGAACTGGTTTATATCCGGTCGCCCTTTCCCATGGGAAAGACAGGGCTGACCTTGAAGGATGGGCAGCTGTCTCCCGGGGGAGAAGAGATGCAGAACATGCTGGCCATGTGGGGCCCCGCGGCCAAGCCCGGTGACCAGGCCCGCATCAGCGAGATATTGATCAAGAAAGACCGCATTCATTTTGAGATCAACGGTGGTCCGGTAAAAAAGCTCAAGTGGTATCAGCACATTCAGGTTGGCGGAGGAGGCGGCATGACCTCGCTGGGCCCGAGCGACGCCAGCGCCAATCCGCGGGGCTCCTGTGTGGACCTGGTATTCGACAATGGCTACGTGCCCGAGCTGAATCCGCAGGAGCTGAAAGATCTGCTCCGGCCGGTCTTTGACTTTAACGCCAAGTCCGCAGCAGAGGCCTACCTCGATACCCTCACTCCCCAGCTCAGAGACGCCATCAAGGCACACAAGGTTCTGGTAGGCATGAATCGCGAAATGGTGATGGCCTCCAAGGGCCGCCCGCCCAAGAAAATTCGGGAAAAAGATGGCGAAGTCGAATACGAAGAGTGGATTTACGGCGAACCTCCGGCCGACGTCGACTTTGTCCGCCTGGTGGGCGACGAAGTGGTACGCCTTGAGAGCATGAAAGTGGATGGCGAGAAAGTCGTGCACACGGAGAAAGAGGTGGACCTCAGCTCGACCGTAGCCAAGAGCTCGGCGCCTGCGGAGCGTCCGCCGAATGCTCCCTCGCTGCGCCGCCCGGGCGAGGAACCCGATCCCAACTCTCCGGCTGGTGGTGCCGCGCCCGGGCCGTTGCCTCCTCCCGACCCGCTGGGCCAGGATGGACCTGCCCAACCCAACTGATGGATGATTTCAGATTGTAGATTTTGAGATCGGGCTTCGGCCGCCTTTCAATCTGCATTCTAAAATCTGCAATCTGCAATGACGTGGCCGTGGTAGCGCCGTCCCGGCGGGCGTCCCACCCGCCGCGCCGCGGGCGAGACGCCCTGGGGACAGCCGGCAAGATGCCAGCGCTACCTGAACCTGACTTGGCTCCCGCCGCACCGTCCCTTTACACTGGAAGGGTGAAGATCGCGCTGGGACAGATCAATCCTACGGTTGGAGATTTTTCCGGCAACGCCGCCAGGATGATCGAATTTGCGGGGCGGGCTCGAACTGCCGGCGCCGGCCTGATTCTGTTTCCCGAATTGTCCGTCTGCGGCTACCCGCCACGCGATCTGGTGGAGCGGCCTTCATTTGTGGCCCGCAATCGCGAGACCGCTGAGCGCATCGCCGGCGAGACCCGCGGCATCGCCGTAATTTGCGGCCTGGCCACCCCGGCGCACGCTGAGACTGGCAAGTCAGTGATGAATTCTGCCGCCCTGCTGCAGAACGGAGCCATCGCCTTCCTTCAGTCAAAGATGCTGCTGCCCACCTACGACGTCTTCGACGAGATGCGTAACTTCGCCCCTGCCCGCAGTCAGGCGCTGTTTCCTTTCTGCGGCAAGCAAATGGCGCTCACCATTTGCGAGGATGCCTGGAACGACAAGCACTTCTGGAACAAGCGTCTTTACACGGTTGATCCGGTCGAGTCCCTGGTTCAGGCCGGCGGCAACTTCGTGCTCAACATTTCCGCTTCGCCCTTCTGGCTGGGCAAGCGCGAACTGCGCCGCGAGATGCTGGCCACCATCGCCCGGCAGGACAAAGTGCCGGTAGTCATGGTCAATCAGGTTGGAGGCAACGACAGCCTGGTATTTGACGGTTCCAGCCTGGTGCTGAATTCCGCGGGAGAAGTGATCGCTCAGGCCAAGTCGTTCGAGGAAGACCTGGTTTATTTCGATTCCGACAGGCTGACGGGAGAAATGCATCCGCAGATGCCGGGGGAAGAAGCCAGCGCCTACGCCGCTCTCGTACTGGGCACGCGCGACTATGTTCGCAAATGCGGCTTTGAGCGGGTGATCATCGGGTTAAGCGGCGGCATCGATTCCGCTCTGACCGCTTGCATCGCCGCCGAGGCGCTGGGCCCCGAAAACGTGATCGGCGTGGGCATGCCCGGACCCTATTCGTCGTCGGGCTCGATTGACGATGCACGGTCGCTGGCAGGCAATCTCGGCATTCGCTTTGAGTTGCTCTGCATCACCGAAATTTTCGAAAGTTACCGCAAAGCTCTGCAGAAGGTTTTCGCCGGATGCAAGGAAGATACGACGGAAGAAAACATACAGGCTCGCACTCGGGGAGCGCTGCTCATGGCCCTGTCCAACAAGTTCGGGGCCATCGTTCTCAGCACCGGCAACAAGAGCGAACTGGGAGTGGGATACTGCACCCTGTACGGTGACATGGTCGGCGGTTTGGCGGTGATTTCAGATGTGCCCAAGACGCTGGTCTATCGCCTGAGCCGGTACATTAATTCCCGCCGGCCCGTAATTCCCCAGGCGACGCTCGAGAAACCGCCGTCCGCCGAATTGCGCCCCGATCAGAAGGACATTGATTCGCTGCCTCCGTACGACATTCTGGATGCCATTCTCGAAGACTACGTCGAGGACTTGCACACCGCGGAACAGATCGCGGCCGATCACAACTTCGATCTAGCGCTGGTGCAGAGGGTCATTCGCATGGTCGATGGCGCCGAATACAAACGCCAGCAGGCTGCCCCTGGACTCAAGATCTCCTCCAAGGCCTTCGGCTCCGGCCGTCGCTTTCCCATCGCCGCCAGGATGAGCGGATGAGGGTGGTCACGACTCACAGAAACCCGCGCTTTCGAAAGGAACTCATGCGCCGTTCGCTGTTTTGCTGCCTGTTCATCGTCCTCATGCTTTCGCTTGCCTTCGCGCAAGAGAAGCCGTCCGCCAAATCGAAGGACGCACTTCCTCCGGTCCCCACCTTCAGCGCCCGGCTCCCTTCGGAAGATACCGTCAACGCTTTCATGCAGCAGATGTTTGGCTACGATTCATCGGTATCGTGGAAGATCGCCGCAATCCGGCCCTCTCCAGCCGAAGGACTCACCGAAGTGCTGGTCGTGCTGAGCAATGCGCAGGGCCAGCAAAACAGCCGCCTCTACGTCACCGAAGATGGTCAGCATGCGGTGCTCGGCGACATCATTCCTTTCGGCGCGCATCCCTTTAGCGCGGCGCAAGACGCGCTCAACAAGGGGATCAACGGACCCTCCCGAGGCCCGGCAGACGCTCCCGTGACCCTGGTTGAGTTCAGCGACCTGCAGTGCCCGCATTGCAAGGAAGCCCAGCCCACCATCGACAAACTCATGGCGGAAGAAAAAAACGCCCGCCTGGTATTCCAGAGTTTCCCTTTGCCCTCGCATGATTGGGCCGCCAAAGCCGCCTACTACGGAGACTGCATCGGACGTACTTCGCCCGACGTGTTCTGGAAATTTGTGGAGAGCGTCTATGGCGCGCAAAGCGACATTACCGCCGCCAGTGCCGATGAAAAGCTGACCGCCCTGGCCGAACAGGCCGGCGCCAAGGGAGCGGACACCGCCGCCTGCGCCGCCAAGCCCGAAACCGTGGGCCGGGTACAGCGCTCCGTCGCCCTGGGCGCGGCGCTCGAGGTAACTGGGACACCCACCCTGTTCATCAACGGCAGGAAGATCAGCAACGTGGCCGGATTGCCTTACGAGGTCCTGAAAGGGCTTACTGAATTTGCGGCTAAAGAAGGGAAGTGAAGTAAGTTGATGGTGGAGGACGGGCGTCTCGCCCGTCGGGCCGGGCGGGGACGCCCGGCCTCCACCTTCCACTTTATTTTTGCAGCCAGACTTCCGCGTTTTGATTTTGCTCTTGGCTGACCACCCGCGGCGTGATCACGATGAGCAATTCGTCTTCGCTCGATTGCTTGCTGTTGCTGGTCATCACCTGATTCAGACCCGGCAACGCGCCCAGCCCAGGAATTCCATTCAGGCTGCGTTGCTCGGAATTTGTGACTGCCCCGGCCACCACCGCCGGTTCGCCATTCATCAACGAGATGCTTCCCTTGTACTCCCGGTTTGAAATTACTGGCACCCCGTTAATCGACTGTCCCGACAGTGCCCGAAACTGTACTTCCAGGTCCAGGCTTACGTCAGAGTTGCCGTTCACCCGCGGCTTGGCCTTGACGCTCAGTCCAATGTCCTCATAGTTGAACGAGGGAAAGGGGCTTTGAAACGAGTTGTTCCGTATTACGGACGATATCGCTGGCGTATTAAAAACCGGAGCAAAACTGGCGTTGAGAATGGGAAACCTCACGCCCACGCGGAACGTGGCATCGGTGCCCTGGGCAACTCGCAGCGTGGCATGCTCCAGTGTTTTTACCGTGCTCTCGTTCAGTGACAACTGCGCGCCCGCCGTTCCCAGGCTCAGACCCGTGAGCGTGAGGCCGTTTCCAAAGGTGGCCAACGGCTGGCTGAACACGGAACTCTGCTGATTTTGAAGCTGCGCCAGCAACCCGGAAAGGGCCGTCGAGTTGGCCTGGTTGATGCCGCCGCCGGAGATAAGCTGGTTGATCAGGTCCTGGATGTTTTGTCCGGCCAAGGCCGCCAGCGCTCCCGCCGGAATATTGAAAAGCTGGAAGTTGTTGGGAATCTGCAACCCCATGTTGCGGGTCAGGCTGTTGGTGATCTCGTACACATGCACGTCGAGCATGACCTGAGGGCGCGAGTCTCCCAGTCCTTCGATAATTCGGGTGGCGGCGTCCAACATCTTGCGCGGTGCCCGGACCACGATGGTGCTGGCGCCGGGCTGCGGAGTCACCAGTCGTATTTCGAAAAGATTGCGCAGCAGATTTACGATGTCATTCAATTCCTGCGGAGAGGTGACGCCCGGCAGATAGAAAGTGCGCAACGCCATGCGATCAAACTGGCGGTGGTTTTGCACCGACTCCGCGGCCAGCAGAATCTGCTTGTTGTCGAGCGGCGTCCAGAAGGTGTGGGTCATCTGGCAGGCTGTGGCCATGGCGGTGTAAAAGTTGGCGCGGCCGATGTCGAAACGGACCGGGCGCGAGACCACGGACTCGTCAAAAGTAGCGGTCACGCCGAAGGCCGATGCCACCTGGGTAAGCAGGCCGCGGCCATCGCCACGATAGTGGAAGTCGGCCTGGGCCGGATCGGGCACCACCCGAATTTCGTCGCTGGCAGCCACCACCTGCGGCGCGACTGAGGTTTTCGGCGCCCATTCCCCCATCGCGTCCTTCAGACGCTGCTGGGCAAACTCATTTTGCGGATCGAGATGCAGTGCCGTGCGGAACTCGGCCAGCGCCTCGATCTGGCGGCCCTGGCGCATCTCGTCATTGCCTCGCTCCAGGTGATCGAAGACCAGTTGCTGCCGGGTCAATTCCCGTGCGGTCACAAATTCGACGTCTTTGGGATCCAGGCGCGCCGCCGTCTCGAACTCATCGAAGGCTTCGTCCTGCCGCTTTTCCCGCTGCAGTTTCAGCCCCTTGGCAAAGGCCGCGCTGGCTTCTTTCAATTCCTTTTTAGACGGATTGCAGGAGACCGATCCGGGGGAACCCTCGGGACAAGGCAAGAGAGGAGCCGTGGTGGGTTGGTCGCCGGCAGAGGCGGCCATTACCGTCAGCAGTACAAATATCAGCCGAACAAACATCCCCCCGCGCATGTCTCGATTGTAACCGGGAACCGAAGCACGACCGAGGGTTTCGCGAAGAGCAATGTACCTTCGTGTATTCCTGTCAATGTAGGACATAGTGGAATTGCGCCTACCTGATGAGGCAGCACATGAAATTGCTTTAAACAGCCCATCGTCGCCCCTTGGTCACCTTGGAAAGTTAAGTCTTTTGGCGTATAAAAGTTAGTTGCGACAGCACGCTCCATTTTTCCTCCCCGTGCGGCCTCAACCAGGGTTCAAAATTTCGAGCGAGGGAACATGCCCAGCCTGACCGCCACGCACGCCCCCCGGGGCCTGGAAGGAATAGTCGCTACCAATTCCAGCATCTGTTACATCGACGGAGAGCACGGCGTCCTCGCCTACCGCGGCATTGATATTCACCAACTTGCCGACCACTCCAATTTCGAAGAGACCTGCTACCTGTTGTGGTATGGCAAGCTGCCCACGCAGAATGAGCTGAAGGAATTCCGGCGGCAGCTGGCGGAAGAGCGCAAGCTGGACCCCGCTATTATCGAGCTGTTGCGCAACGCTCCCAGGCAGACGCAGCCCATGGACGTGCTGCGCACTGCGGTTTCAGCCCTTTCTTTTTACGATTCCGAGGACAAGAAGAACGATCACGACGCCAACCTGCACAAAGCCTTCCGTCTGACTTCGCAGATCGCGATGATCGTGGCGGCTTATGATCGCGTGCGTAAGGGCAAGAAAGTAGTTGAGCCGGACCTGTCGCTTTCGCATGCCGCCAATTTTCTGCTGCTGCTGAATGGCACCAGGCCGTCGGAGACGGCAGAGCGGGCCCTGGATATGGCCCTCATCCTGCACGCCGACCATGAGCTTAACGCTTCCACTTTTGCGGCCCGGGTGGTGGCAGCGACGCTGTCGGACATGCACTCCGCGGTGACCGCGGCCATCGGTGCGCTGAAAGGGCCTCTGCATGGAGGCGCCAACGAGGCCGTCTTCCACATCCTGCAGGCCATCGACAAGGCGAAAGTTGACCCCATCGATTACGTGAAGAACATGCTGGCGCAGAAGAAGAAAGTTCCCGGCTTCGGCCATCGCGTCTATCACACCGAAGATCCGCGGGCCACACATTTGCGCAAGATGTCCGCCGACCTGGGCAAGAGCAGCGGCCAGAGCAAATGGTTTGAGATGTCGCACAAGATCGAAGAATTCGTCAAGGCCGAGAAAAAGCTCAACGCCAACGTGGACTTCTACTCTGCCTCCACTTACCAGACGCTGGGGATTGACGTGGATCTGTTTACCCCGGTATTTGCTGTCTCGCGAATCAGCGGCTGGGCTGCCCACGTCATCGAGCAACTCGACGACAACCGCCTGATCCGTCCCCGCGCGGATTATATTGGGCCGGCGTATCCGCAGCGCTATGTGCCGATAGGGCAGCGCTAGGAGGATGTAGGCGCGAGCGTCCCGCTCGTGCTCAAGAGCCGCAGATCGGCCTTCCGTCCTGGCCTTCACTCGAAGAGTAAAATACGCATAGCCATGCGCCGCGTTTATCTCGACAATAACGCCACTACCCCGGTCCTGCCCGAGGTCTTTGCGGCCATGCAGGCCTACTTCGGGCAGCGCTTCGGGAATGCGTCGTCCATCCATCACCATGGACAGGAGACGCGGGCGGCGGTGGAGCGGGCGCGCGAGTCGGTAGCCGCTCTGCTGGGATGCGGGGCTTCGGAAATCGTCTTCACCAGCGGCGGCACCGAAGCCGACAATCTCGCAATTTTTGGGCTCACCCAGCCCGGACAGCATGTCATCAGCTCAACCATCGAGCATCATGCGGTGTTGAACTCATGCAAGCATCTGGAAGCGTCAGGGTGCGAAGTTACCTATGTTCCGGTGAACGGCCAAGGCCAGGTCGATCCCGACGATGTCCGCCGGGCGCTGCGACCGAATACCCAACTCATCACCATCATGATGGCCAACAATGAAACCGGCGTGCTGCAGCCGGTGAAGGAGATCGGCAAATTTGCCGCCGAAGCTGACGTCTACTTCCACACTGACGCGGTGCAGGCGGCAGGGAAGACTGCCATCGATGTGCAGCGCATCGGGTGCGACCTGCTTTCCATCTCCGGCCACAAGATGAACGCTCCGCAAGGCGTGGGAGCGCTCTACGTACGCAAGGGAACCGCGCTACGTCCGATGCTCTTCGGCGGAAGCCACGAGCGTTCGCGCCGGGCGGGTACGGAGAACGTGCCGGGCATTGTCGCTCTAGGCAGAGCTGCGGAACTTGCGGGCGAAGTCTTTGCCCGGGGTGACCTCGAAGCGATGTCCTGCATGCGCGATCGACTGGAACAGACCATCCTGAGCGAGATCGAATCCACCGGCGTGAACGGCCAGGGCGTACCGCGTGTGCCCAATACCACCAGCATCCATTTCGATTGCATCGAAGGAGAAGCACTGGTGATCGCTCTCGACTTGAAAGGCTTAGCGGTCTCGACCGGTGCCGCCTGCTCTTCCGGCGCGATCGAGCCCTCGCATGTCCTGACCGCGATGGGCATGTCGCCCGAGAGGGCGCGAGGCAGCCTTCGTTTCAGCCTGGGCAAGCAGAACACGCCGGAAGACATTGAATTTGCCTTGAGCCTGATTTCACCAACCGTAGCCCGGCTGCGAGAACTGTCTCCCGTATACAATAAATAAAGAAGGTATCAGCTCTTAGCCATCGGCTCTTAGCTAAAGGCTAAGAGCTAACAGACGATTCTGATTCTGATGTCCTCAACCAGAACCATCGCCGTCGCCATGTCGGGAGGAGTCGATTCTTCCACGGTTGCGGCCATGCTGCGCGCAGAAGGCCATAACGTCGTCGGGTTGACTATGCAGCTCTGGAACCAGCGCCGTCTGGCCGGCCACGAGGGGATGCCCGAGGCCGTGCAGGGGCGCTGCTGTTCGCTGGACGATGTCTACGACGCGCGCCGGGTCGCCGAGACCATCGGCATTCCGTACTACGTGGTCAATCACGAGGAGCGCTTTGAGCGCGATGTGGTGCGGCCGTTCGTCGAACAGTACCTTTCGGGGCGCACGCCGATCCCCTGCAGTTTATGCAACAATCACTTGAAGTTTGATCAGTTACTGATTGTGGCCCAGCAGATTGGCGCTGACGCGCTGGCCACCGGCCACTACGCCCGGGTTGAATTTGACGAGAAGCTCGGCCGCTGGCTGCTTAAGCGCCCTACTGACCGATCCAAGGACCAGACCTACTTCCTGTTTGGCTTGACCCAGGCCCAGCTCAGCCGAACCCTGTTTCCTCTGGGTGGGATGATGAAGCCTGAGGTGCGCCAACTGGCCCAGCAGCGCGGATTGGCGCTGGCGCAAAAGCCCGACTCGCAGGAAATCTGCTTCGTCCCCGGCGGCGACTACAAAAAGTTTCTTGACGCCTATCTGGCGGAGCAAGGCGAGTCCCTGCCCGACACCGCGGGGGAACTGGTCACGACCGACGGAGAAGTCGTCGGCGAGCACGGGGGCATCCACAACTTCACCGTGGGCCAGCGCAAGGGATTGGGCGTAGCCACTGGTTCGCCACTCTATGTCATCCAGATCAAGGGAGATGCGCGCCAGGTGGTGGTCGGCAACCAGGAAGAGCTTTACACGCGCACCTTGCGAGTGCGCCGAACCAATCTTATCGCTGTGCAAGAGTTGCGCGAGCCCATGCGAGTTGTGGTGAAGATCCGCCATCGCCATGAAGGCGCATCCGCGCTGATTGAGAAGTCTGGCACCGACGAGATTCTGGTCTCATTCGACCAGCCGCAGCGGGCGGTCACACCTGGGCAGGCAGCCGTCTTCTACGATGATGATGTGGTGGTGGGCGGAGGATGGATTGTCTAGCCTGAAATGAGAGACTTCGGCTTCTCTATTTGAAAACCGGTTGCCAGATGACAGTTCCCGGTCCTCAGTTTTAGATAAACATCTCGTCCTGCGGAACCGAAACGTCGTGCCGGCGGCGCCTCTCGCCCCCCAGGAGAAATTCCAACCCAGCGGTCAGACCCTGTACCAGACCGGCGAGCTGGCGCACCGGGGAAACCACGGTGCGATGAACCACGTCGCTGGTCTCTTCGATTCGGTCCATGGTGCGATTGAGCAACTCGTCGGCGCGAATCACCTGCAGCCGGGTACGGTCCACGATATCGGTGACGGTGGCATCCAGACGCTCGACCTGGCCGCGAACCACGGTACTGGTCTCGCTGACGTTACTAGCGATGGTGTCAAATTTCGGACGCCACTCCACCAGCATAGACTGCGCCGTATCCACCGTGGGCATGACTTTGGTTTTCACTTCGCTGGCGAGAGCTTCCATGCGGGAAGTGCTCTTTTTCACGGCCACAAAAAGCGCCACCAGGATGCCCGCCTGGATGACTACGGCCACCGCCGTTACACCCACAAAGATGGGTAGATAGTCCATAGAAGTTTCCGCGTTACTGCGCCGCCCGATCCAGCGCGGCGGAGAGGCGCAAAATTACAGGTTCTTCGATGCGCCGCCGTCGGCTGCGGTGGCCTCGTGATAAGCCTGACGCCCTGCTTCATAAGCCGACTTAAACTGTTCTTTCTGCTGCTTCGCAACCTCGCGTCCCTTGTCCACCAGGTCGGAGGCTTGCTCCCGCGCCTTGCGGGCGCGCTGGGAGACGAACTCCCGGCCCTCATCCGCTTTAGAGCGCAGGGTCTCGCGCATCTCGCTGCCAGATCGCGGCGCATACAGTACTCCCACCGCTGCACCCACACCAAGTCCGGCGAGAAACCACAGGATGCTGTTGCTATCGTCTGCCATGTTCAAACCTCCATGCAACCAGTTGCATACACATCAGATCGTAGCACCCGTAGTGGGGAAATACAATTCGCCCTTGCCACCACTTGTCGCCGCAGCGCCGAAGCGAGACAATGTTCCCGCACCAGCAAGGGGGAGCGCCTTGAAGTACCGGCAACACGGCTACCAGGACCGCGGCGAAGAAGCCCGTAAGAAAGAATCGACCGAGAGGCCCGTCAAGAAGGATACCTTTGGTCCGCGGCCCATCCAGATGCCGGGCACACGCGCCGTCTCCCGTTGTTCGCAGTGCGGTTCGCTTCTGCAGTCGCTTAGCGATCCCGTCGGCCAGTGTCCCAAGTGCGGCTTTGAGCTCCACTCCTGCAAGCAGTGTACCTACTTCGATCCTTCCAGCCGCTTCGAGTGCACCCAACCTGTTCCGGAACGCATCCCGCGCAAGGACCAACGTAACGATTGCACCTTCTACTCCATGCGCGTGATGGTGGAGAAGGAGACCTCCACGCCCGTTGCCCAGCGTCCCAACGACGCTCGCCAGGCGTTCGAGAATCTATTCAAGAAGTAGGGTTGATGCCGGAAGCGCAGCCTGCTAGAGATTCTGCTTCGTCCACTGGTCAATCTGCGCGAGTGCCTGCTTCAGGTTTTCCAGCGAATTGGCCACGCTGAAGCGCAAATAGCCTTCCCCGAAATCTCCGAAGGACGTCCCCGAAAGGCAAGCCACGCCGGCCTGTTCCAGCAGGGCATCGGCCAGCTTCTTCGAACTCCAGCCCGTCTTTGTGATATTAGGGAAGGCGTAAAACGCGCCCTTCGGCAGTCGGCAGGAGAAGCCCTTGATCCGGTTCAGGCCAGCCACAAAAACGTCTCGCCGCTGCTGAAACTGGGAACGCATTCGCTCTACCGAAGACTGCTCGCCGCGGACAGCCTCGACTCCGGCTATCTGGGTAAAGCTGGCGGTACAAGAGGTCGAATTGGTCATGAGCCGGGCGATGTGGGTGGCCAGGTCTGCCCGCATGACTCCGTAGCCCAGACGCCATCCTGTCATCGCGTAGGTTTTCGAAAACCCGTCGAGCAAGATGGTGCGCTCCTGAAAACCAGGCTCCGACATGATCGAGTAATGCTCGCCATCGAACAGCAGCCGGCTGTAGATCTCATCCGAAAGCACCATGATATTGCGATCGCCGATGACCTTGGCGATATCATGGACATCCTGTTTGCTCAGTACGCCGCCGGTGGGGTTTTGCGGCGAATTAAGGATGATGAGCCGGGTGCGATTGCTGATCAGCGAGGCCAGTTCGTCCACGTCAAAACCAAAATCTTTTTCCTCCCGCAGCCGGATGGGCACCGGGCGCGCCCCGGCATAGTGAATCATCGACTCGTAAATCGGGAAGCCGGGATTGGGAAATATGACTTCGTCGCCAGCTTCGGCCAACGCCAGCAGACTGAAAAAAATAATCGGCTTGCCCCCGGGAACCACCACGACTTCTTCGCTCGAGACCGGCACTCCGCGCGAACGGCTGACCTCTTCCGCAATGGCCTGGCGCAACTCGGGCAGACCGGCGGAAGGGCCGTAGTGGGTCCAGCCCTGGCGCAGAGCTCCGATTCCAGCCTCAACCACGTTGGCCGGCGTATCGAAGTCAGGCTCACCAATTTCCAGATGGATAATTTTCTTGCCCAGACGCTCCAGCGCCCGCGCCTTGTTCAGGACTTCAAAGGCAGTCTCAGTGCCGAGCCGCGACATGCGCTCAGCCAAGCGAAGTTGGTACTGCGTAGCTTTCTCCATAGCGAGGAAAACAGAGCATTATATCCCGCCGAGGCGTGCGGTTCCTCCGTCGTGTGGCGCGGGCGCCCTCGCCCGCGGCTTTTGACGTTAAAGTCCAAATCTCGCGGGCGGGGGCGCCCGCGCCACACGACCGGGTATTACTTCTTCTGGTTGACCCACTCCCAGCCGAAGCGGCCCTTGATGCAGAGATGTCCCTCGGTAATTTCCTGATCGAGAGGTGAAGTTACTTTAACGATCTTCTCTTCCTGTACATGCACGGTCAGAGTGCAGCCTACGCCGCAGTAGGGGCAGATGGTGTCGGTGCGAGTCTGTTTGGACTCGTCCCAGGTGCCGGCCTGGCGCATTTGGTACTCGCTGCGGAACATGAGGGCGCCAGTAGGACACACTCCGATGCAGTTGCCGCAGTAAACGCACGCCGACTCGGTCAACGGCGCGTCGTACTCGGTTGAGATGCGGGCTTCGAAGCCGCGTCCGGCGACCGCGATGGCGAAGGTGTTTTGCGCGTCCTCGCCGCAGGCCTCCACGCACTTGTAGCAGAGGATGCACTTGCCATAGTCACGTACGTAGAGCTCGTTATCGATCTTGACCGGCTGGGCGACAGTGGCCGCGCCAGTTTCCGGCGGGTGATGATGGCCCGGCTGCGCCGAGTCGCGCTCGCCAGTTTGCGCTGGCGCCGCAGCTCCCCCGAAGCGCTCAGGTATGGCACCGTAGCGCCGCATGTATTCCTGAAACTGGGGAGCAGTGGAGACGTCCACCGAGGAAGCCAGCAGCTCCAGCACCAGACGGCGGCTCAGACGCACCCGCTCAGAGTCTGTCCTGACTACCATGCCCGGCTCAACCTGTCGCGAGCACGCCGGAACCAGCGTGCGCGAGCCTTCGACTTCCACCACGCAGATGCGGCAAACGTTCACCGGGGCCAGAGTCTCCAGGAAGCAGAGTGTAGGTGTATCGATGCCGATGCTGCGTGCCGCTTCCAGAAGTGTTGAGCCTTGTGGGACAGAAACGGGTTTGCCGTCCAGCGTAATTTCCACCATGTGCGCCGGACGCGGGACGGGAAGGATGGGCAATGGCCCGCGGGGCACAGGAACCTTCGGGTCGGGCGCGCTTTGCGTGCTCATCGTTCAGGATCCCCCGACTCCGCCTGAAATTTTCCGCCCTGGAAAACCGGGAAGCGGGCGAGCGCCGATTCAATCGCACTTGACGCGGTCTGGCCCAGCCCGCAGATGGAGGCATCACGCATCGCCTGGCCGACTTCCTTCAGCAGCACAAGTTCAGCCGCGGGTGATCCCAAAGGCTTCCCGGCAGCCAACCGGTGCAGAGCTTCCTCCTGGCGAACCGTGCCCACGCGGCAGGGAACACACTGTCCGCACGATTCGTCGCGAAAAAACGACGCAATGCGAAGCAGGATTTTTCGCAAATCGACAGTGTCGTCGAACGCCATGACTACCGCCGAGCCCAGCGCGGCGCCGGCCGCCCGCGTGCCCTCAAAAGTCATGGGCGTTTCGAGATCTTTTGGGCCCAAGAACGCGCCCGCCGCGCCGCCGATCAGAACCGCCTGCAACCTTCTGCCGCCTGCGATGCCGCCGGACAAGTCGAGCAACTGTCGCAGAGTGGCTCCGAAGGGTACTTCATACACACCAGGTTTCGCCACATGGCCGGAGAGGCAGAAGAGTTTGGTTCCGGTGGAACGCTCAGTCCCGACTTTCGTGAAGGCCTTTCCGCCCTGCATGATGATGGGCAGAACATTCAACAACGTTTCCACATTCTGGATAACCGTGGGCTTGCCGAACAACCCGACCTGGGTGGGAAACGGTGGCTTGTTCCGAGGCTCTCCGCGCTTGCCTTCGATGGAGTTCAAAAGCGCCGTCTCTTCGCCGCAGATGTAGGCCCCGGCCCCAACCCGCAGCTCGATGTCAAAGCGCACTCCAGCGCCCAGAATATTGTCCCCCAGGAAAGATTGCGCGCGGCACTCGCGAATCGCATGTTCGAGACGGCGCCTGGCCAGCGGACATTCGCCGCGAATGTACAGGTAACCCTGCTCGCATCCGGTAGCGAAGCCGGCGATGATCATGGATTCGATCAGGGCATACGGATCGCCTTCCATCAGCACGCGGTCCTTGAACGTGCCGGGCTCTGATTCATCCGCGTTGCAGATCAAATATCGGGGCCGGGCGGCGCTGAGAATGGATTGCCACTTCTGGCCGCAGGGGAAAGCGGCTCCGCCCCGCCCCAGCAGCTTTGACTCGATCATCTCGCGAACCACCGCAGCCGGACCCATCTCGATGGCTCGCGGCAGAGCCAGAAAACCATCGGCAGCACGATATTCGTCGAGGCTTTCCGGGTTGATTTGTCCCACACGGCGTAGCAATGTCAGCCCGGGCTGACCCATCTGGGGAACGGATGCACTCGACGCAGGCTGCGAAATCTGGGTGCCTTGCAATGCAGTCGTAATCTCCTCGGTGCTCGCCGGCGCCAACGCCTGCTCCGTGTGCCGTTCTCCAGCGACCATCACGATGGCTGCGGGCGCTCGTTCACACATTCCCAGGCAGGGGCTGCGACGCCACGCAAGCTTCCCGTCTGGGTTCGATCCCTCGGGTCCGTGCGCCTTCTCCAACTCGGAGCAGAGCTGGTCTGCACCTTTGACCTTGCAAGCGATGTCATCGCAAATGTGAGCTACGGCAGGGGGTTGCGGGTGAGTGGACAGGAGCGCGTAGAAGTCCGCGACACCAAAGGCTTCTGCCGGCGGGACTTCGAGTGCCCGGCTGGCGTAGTTCAAGGCGCCGGGGCTGATCCAGCCCACTCGATCCTGAATGGCGTGGAGAACTGGCAGCAGGTAAGTGCGCTTCGAACCCTCAGCCGCAACTGCCACGCCGTCAACTGCCGCTATTTCTTCCGCCGTGGGCGTGGCTCCAGTGAAATGCAGGTCCATGATTACGATGAGCGATTCACACCGAATTCCCAAACTATGGGGTGACCGGCTCGACCTTCCCAAGTTTCTCAATGCGCACGGCGGTTGCCTTGAACTCCGAAGTCCCTGATTTCGGGTCCACCGCATCGATGGTCAATTCGTTGGTAGCGACCTGGTCGGGGAAATGCAATGTCAAAAACGCGAGGCCGGGGCGCAAGCCCGGATCCAATCGCACAGGGGCCTCAACCGATCCGCGACGCGACACCACTCGCACCACTTCACCTTCTTCGAAGCCGTACTTCTGGCCGTCATGGGGAGAGAGATCGAGCGACTCGCCGTGGCGCAAAGGCGAGGCGTACCGCGAACTCTGCACCCCGGTATTGTAGGAATCCAGACGCCGCCCGGTCGTCAGACGTATGGGGAAGTCATCATCCAGCGCGTCCACCGGCGGCGCTTGTTCAACACAACTGAAAGGCGCGAGCGGCCCGATCACCGGCCGCGCCCACAAACGCCCATGCAGATATTGCTCGCCGGGATGGTTCTCGTCGCAGCATGGCCACTGCAAGCCGTGCAGGGCTTCCAGACGCGCGTAACTCATGCCGGCATGGATCGGACTTAGACTGCGCAGCTCATTCCAGATTTCCTCGGAAGTGGGCTGCCCGAGGTCATGGCCCAGGTGGCGGGCCAGATCGCAGAGGATTTCCATGTCATCCCGCACGCCGGCCGGAGGTGCCAACGCCCGGCGCACCCGCTGCACCCGGCGTTCGCTATTGGTCACCGTGCCTTCGGATTCACACCACCCGGCCGCGGCCGGGAAAATCACGTGCGCCATCTCCGCCGTCTTCGTCATCAACATGTCCTGCACCACAAGGATGTCGAGACCATGCAGCAGCCTGCTGGTGCGGTGTCCGTCAGCCTCCGAGTTGGCCGGGTTCTCACCGATCACGTACAGCGCGTTAAGCTCGCCGCGTTCCATGGCATCAAACATTCCGCTCAGGTGCCAACCCCGCTTGGGCGGGATTTTCACCGCCCAGGCCTGCTCGAATTTCGCGCGCAGGTAGTCGTTTTCCACGTGCTGGAAACCTGGCAAACGGTCGGGCAGAGCGCCCATGTCGCCGCCGCCCTGAACATTGTTCTGGCCGCGCAGCGGATTCAGCCCAGAGCCGTAACGTCCCACGTGACCGGTCAGCAGTCCCAGGTTGATCAGCGCGAGCACGTTGTCTACCGCGTTGTGGTGCTCGGTGATGCCCAGCGTCCAGCAGATCTGTGCGTGCCCTGCCCGAGCATAGGCGTGCGCCAGTTCCCGGACCAAATCTGCCGGCACGCCACAGATGTTCTCGGCATACTCCAGCGTGAACGGCTGCACGTGCTTGCGGAATTCCTCAAAGCCACTCGTCGCATTCTCGACAAAATCACGATTTTCCAGGCCCGCGGCCAGAATCTCGCGCGCTACCGCATTGGCCAGAGCGATGTCGGTCCCCACATGCAGCCCCAGCCACTTCTTAGTCCACTGCGCGGAACTGGTGCGCCGCGGGTCCACCACGAAAAGCTTGGCCCCATTGTGCACGCCCTTGAGCAGGTGATGGAAGAAGATGGGATGCGTTTCCCGGGCGTTCGACCCCCACAGGATGATGAGGTCCGTCTCTTCCATTTCGCGATACGAACTGGTGCCGCCGCCCATCCCGAGTACCGTCGCCAGACCGACGACGCTAGGGGCGTGTCAAGTCCGGTTGCAGCTGTCGATATTGTTACTGCCCATTACCACCCGAGCAAATTTCTGGGCCAGAAAGTTCATCTCATTGGTAGCCTTCGAGCAACTGAATAGCCCAAAGCTCTGCGGACCGCCTTTCTGCAGGGCGTTGCGAAAGCCATGAGCGACGTGCTCCAGCGCTTCGTCCCATGTGGCGGGACGCAGCCGGCCATTTTCCCGGACCATGGGTGTGGTGAGTCGTGACTCCTGTGTCGCCATGGCCCGATTCTAGCAGGACAGACTTTCCCTGGTTCGCGGTACCATGGTCGCTCATGTTTTCGCGCCGCACCGATTGGACGCTCACTCCCAACCGCTTCACCCAGGCCCAGCGAGAAGTTTTGTCGGCGGGCAGGGAAGTGCTCGACCTGACCGTCTCCAATCCGGTCCGCGCCGGTTTGCACTACGACGCGGAAGCCATCCTCAACTCCCTGAAGAATCCGCAGGCGATGGATTACGATCCTCAGCCCAAGGGCTTGCGTAGCGCGCGCGAGGCGGTCGCGGGCTATTACCGTGATCAGCACGGAGAGTTTCTTGAGCCCGGGTCACTGGTGCTCACCACCAGCACCAGCGAAGCCTACTCGTATGTTTTTCGCCTGCTGTGCAATCCCGACGATGAACTCCTGGTGCCCAAGCCCAGTTATCCGCTCTTCGAGTTTCTCGCCGACTTGCAGGATGTGAAGCTGGTGCCGTACCCACTGCTCTACGATCACGGCTGGCAGATCGATTTCCCATCGCTGTCGCGGGCGGTGACCTCTCGCACGCGCGCCGTGATCGTAGTGCATCCCAACAATCCCACCGGCTCGTATCTGGGCGCCACCGAACGGACGCAGTTGAATGCGTTCTGCCGGGAACATGGACTCGCACTGATTGTGGACGAAGTATTTCTGGACTATCCGCACGACGGCGCCCCGAGACCGAGCTTCGTGCTCAACCCGGACGTTTTGACCTTCACCCTCAGTGGCCTTTCGAAAATCTCCGGCCTGCCACAAATGAAACTGGCGTGGGTAGCGACCAGTGGCCCGGCCCCCGTCGTCGCCGCAGCCATGGACAGACTGGAAGTGATTGCCGACACCTATCTGTCGATGAATGCTCCCATCCAGCTGGCCGCAAGGGTCTTGCTAGAGCAGCGCAAGAACATCCAGCCGCTGCTCCTCGACCGTTTACGCGTAAATCTCTCCGGGCTCGACTCTCAACTGAAAGGACAGAAGTCAACCCAACGTTTGCAGGCGGATGGTGGATGGTATGCGGTGTTGCGTGTACCGGTGACCCGAAGCGATGAAGACCTGGCGATTGCACTGCTCCAGCGCGGTTCCGTGCTGGCGCATCCCGGCCATTTTTATGATTTCCCCAGCGATGGGTTCCTGATCGTGAGCCTGCTTACCCAGCCTGGAGAATTTCTTGAAGGCATCAGGCGAATATGTGAATTCCTGAATGACGAATAGTAAGTACAGGCTAACTCCGACAAGCAGTTTTCGGATCTCAGTTCCCAGTTCGCAGTATCCGCCGGTTTGCCGAGTTGTTCAAAGCAATGGGACAATAGCTGCATGCACAAATCTTTCACCTCCTCAGTAAGTCTGTTAGCGATTGGCATAGTGTTGGCCGGGAGCCAGTATTCCCTGGGCCAGCAGACGCCGGCGCCAAAACCCCATGCCACTCCCGCGACCAGGGCCGGGCGAGCGCCCGCGGTAAGGACTCAGCCTGCTCCCGCGCTCACCACTCAAAAAGACAAATTCAGCTACGCTCTTGGAATGAATCTGGGAACGAGCCTGCACAAGCAGTCCGTACCCGTCGATCCCAACATCCTCTTGCGCGGTTTGAAAGATGCTCTGGCTGGCGGCAAGACAGCCCTGACCGAAGATCAGGCGCGGGCCGCGCTCATGGAAGTGCAGAATGAATTGCGCAAGAAGCAACAGGAGCAAATGCAGGCTGCCGGCGAGGCGAACAAGAAAGAGGGCGATGCGTTTCTGGCCGCCAACAAGGCCAAAGAGGGTGTCGTCACCCTGCCCAGCGGATTGCAGTACAAGATTCTGACCCAAGGCACCGGGCCGAAGCCGACGGCCACCGATTCGGTCCTCTGCAACTACCGCGGCACTCTCATCAATGGCACGGAATTTGACAGTTCCTACAAGCGCGGCGAACCGGCGACTTTTCCGGTGACCGGCGTTATCAAAGGGTGGACCGAGGCCCTGCAACTTATGACCGTGGGATCGAAGTGGCAACTCTTCGTGCCCTCTGAGCTGGCCTACGGCGAACGCTCTCCTGCTCCTGAAATTGGCCCCGATTCCACTCTGATTTTTGAAGTGGAGCTGCTCTCCATCCAGAACAAGAGCGAGGAGAAAAATCCGGAAAAGCCGTAGCCTGCACCAGCGTGCCGGCGCCCCATTTCTTGTGCCTTGGGGCCAGACGTGGGGCGGACTCGATTCTAGCTCTTGACCAGAAACGGATTGCTTTCGCGCTCTTCCCCAATCGTGGTCAAGGGGCCATGGCCGGGAACGACCACGGTCTCATCGGGCAGGGCCAGCACTTTCTCGTGAAGGGAACGGATGATTTTCTGCATCGAGCCTCCCGGCAGATCGGTGCGGCCAATGCTTCCCGCGAACAACGTGTCACCAGCAATCAGTTTCTTTTCCAAAGGAAAGTACAGACAGACGCTGCCCTCAGTGTGTCCTGGAGTATGAATCACGTTCGCGGTCAGCCGGCCCGCCTGGACAGTATCGGCTTGTCCGATGCTTTGATCGATTTCAACCTTGCCCGGGCTCTCCACTCCGATCCACGCCGCTTGCACATCCAGCATCTTCAGCAGGGAATAGTCGTTCTGGTTGAGCAGGATAGGCGCGCCAGTGGCCGCCCGCAACTTCATTGCTCCACCCACGTGATCGATGTGAGCATGGGTGATGACAATCTGCTTCACCTGTAGATTGTGCTTCTGAATCAGGGCAAGGACATCTTCGATGTCGTCGCCGGGATCGATCACCATGGCGTCGCGGGTAGTCTCGTCCCCGATCACAGAGCAGTTACACTGCAGCGTTCCAACCGGAAGGATTTCGTGAATCATGGCAGGGTAACAGTCGTCAGAACCTTGCAGCGGGCTCGGCCAACGGCCAACGACTACTTCTGCGCTGGTGGCGCCGGAACCGGCGCGGGCGTTGCTGGCTGCGTCTTGGTCTGCGACGGCGTGATCCCCTGGAGGACGGAGTTCGTGCCGCTGCCTCCGCGCGATGCCATTATCGACAGCGTAATCGAGGTGATCATAAAGATGATGGTTGACCAAGTGGTCGCCTTGGACAGGGCTGTGGCCGCGCCCCGTGGTCCAAAAGCCGTCTGGCTCCCCATCCCGCCGAATGCAGCCGCAATATCACCGCTCTTGCCGCTTTGCAACAGCACTACGATGATCAGAAAAAAACAGACAATAATGTGAATAGTCGTAATCAGAATGATCATGCAGTTCCCAACAATCCCCTATTGGATCAAATAATCACATGCCCAGAAAATAGCACGGTTCATCAAAAAGCCCGATGCGGAAGGGAGTATTTGGACTACTCTATCACATTGATAACACGCAGCTTATTGATTCTAGCATCCGACCTAGAGACCCAAGTGCTCCACCATCCCTTTCCCATTGTACGTTTATTGTACGACGAACGCACCTAAGGGAAGAAGAAGCGCACCATTTTTCTTATTTTGTCTCGCGGCCATCCCGTGCGAGCAGCTCACGATATGACGCAGTTCTTATTTTCCCGACACAGTTTGACATCCGCCTCTCCCATCGGTCAAGGCCATCGCAGCGACTCGAGAAGGCTGTCAACGATGGGGCGTGCTTTTCCCCGAAACACGTTTCCGGCACGTAAGATGAAGCGCCGAAGCCGTGCCGAATGACTTCCGGGTTTGCCGACAATCCGATGACGCGAGAGAAATCCGCTCGGGAGACAATGTACGCCGGCGTCCCCATCACCACTCCTATGTAGAACGGCCTCGTGCTAGAGCACGTGGATGTGGCGACTTCGGGCTGGGGCTTCGTGCGGCGCCGGTGCAGAGAGCAGCAGGTGAGCGAGTTCGTCCTTTATAGCTCTAACCGTCGAATTTCGGGAGCCAAACTCCGCCCCAGTGGAGGTTGTTGCCGGCAGGCGAAATTTGCTGACGAGCTCGTGAGTACGAAAGCAAACGTATACGGCAATATTTAACTCAAATCGATGATCGCCCCGTTGACAAGCCCAGGGGGCACGGAGTTAAATCTAGCATAAAAGTAAACGTTTGCTAAGGAGGCTGTCGCCATGGCCAAGATAGTGGATCGAAGAACTTTCCTCAAAACTGCCGCGGCAACGACTGCGGCGACCTACGCGGCGCGGTCGCTTCCGGCATCGGCGGCGGCAACGGACAAACCCCTGGTGGCGATCACCACCCCCCTCTCGACCTTTCCCTATGCCGATGTGCAGTTGCTCGACGGCCCCATGAAGCAACAGTTTGAAGAAAACCATGCTCGCTTCCTGAATCTCGACGACGACCGCATGCTGAAGGTCTTCCGCCAGGTGGCCGGGCTGCCGGCTCCAGGCGAAGACATGGGAGGCTGGTACGACCTTACCGGTTTCGATTTGACGCGTGGCGATTTTCACGGCTTTATCGCGGGACACAGTTTCGGGCAGTACGTTTCTGCCCTGGCTCGGGCCTATGCTGTGACCGGCTCGGAGCCCACGCGAGCGAAAGTGCTGCGTCTGGTGAAAGGTTATGCTGAAACGCTCGATCCCAAGGCCAGGTTTTTCGTCGATTACCGCCTTCCCGCCTACACTTACGACAAACTTTCGTGCGGATTGATCGACGCTCACGAGTTTGTCCGCGATCCCATGGCGATGGATGTTCACGAGAAGCTGACCCGGGCCATGGTGGCGTATCTTCCGGAAAAAGCGCTTTCCCGCGCTGAGCAGCGCTCCCGCCCCCACAAGAACACTCCTTACACATGGGACGAGTCCTACACTCTCCCTGAAAACCTTTTTCTCGCCTATCAGAGAAGCGGCAAGGCGCTCTATCGGGACATGGGCAAGCGCTATCTGGAAGACGACACCTACTTCGGTCCGCTTTCGCAGGGCAATAACGTGCTCCCTTTCGAACACGCCTACAGCCACGTGAATGCCTTCAGTTCCGCTATGCAGGCATACATCACGCTGGGCAGTGAAATGCATTTGCGCGCCGCCAAGAATGGCTTCAGCATGCTCGAAACCACGCAAAGCTTTGCCACTGGCGGATGGGGGCCAAATGAAAGTTTCGGAGAGCCGGGCACAGGACAACTCGGAGACAGCCTATCGAGCACTCATGCCAGCTTCGAAACGCCCTGCGGCGCGTACGGACACTTCAAGATCACGCGATATTTGTTGCGGGTGACCAGGGAGGCGCATTACGGGGACAGCATGGAGCGAGTGCTGTACAACACCATTCTGGGCGCCTTTCCCATCCAGGCGGACGGCATTTCGTTCTACTACGCGGATTACAACAACGCCGGCAAAAAGGTCTATTACAAAGACAAGTGGCCGTGCTGCTCGGGAACCTTTCCCCAACTGGCCGCCGACTACCACATCAGCACCTATTTGCGCGCCAGCGATGGCGTGTACGTGAACCTGTTCGCGCCCTCTTCAGTGAACTGGACGGACGGCGGCGGCAAATACGGATTGACCCAGCAAACCAGATATCCGCTGGACAACAAAGTCCAGATCAATGTTTCGGGCTCGCGGTCGGCGGAGTACACGATTTATGTCCGGATCCCTGGCTGGACAACTTCCGATGCAGTGCTCTCTGTGAATGGCAGCCGGGTTTCCGCACCGGTGCAGCCCGGGACCTTTGCCGCGATACGGCGCACCTGGAAAGATGGAGATCGGGTAGAGCTTGAACTGCCCATGCCGCTGCGCCTCGAGCCCGTGGACGCCAACCATCCCAGCCTGGTGGCCTTAATGCGCGGGCCCCTGGTCCTGTTCGCAGTCGGCGATTCTCAGCCCGGATTCGATAAGGCCGAATTGCTTCGCGCGCAGCTGGCGAACAACGCGGCCGGAGACTCGACGGTCATGTCGGCGGACGGGAAGTCGATCTCGATGCGTCCTTACATGAGCATTAAGGACGAAAGCTACAGCACCTATGTTCAGTTGAGGAGTTAACGGCAACTAAACCGCAAGCCCGACTCAGGGCTGGATTGGCGCTTTGGACGCGGCGTCACCTTCGACCAGTTTGTACTGATAACGCTCGCTCGTTTCTTTGGCGGCTTGCTGACGCAGCTGGGCTAACCGTTTCAGCAGGTCAGGAATCTCGGCATTGTTGCCAGTCTTGTGCAACGCCTGGATCAAGTGGTAGAGCGCGGTTCGATCCTTGGGATCGCTCTGCAAGGCCTTGCGGCACTGCTCGATCGCATCCTTATATTGTCCCTTCTGCAAGTACAGGGTCGCGAGCACCCCTCGCGCGGCTCCCAGGGTGGGCTGGAGTGCGACGGCTTGTCGGGCTGAGCGCATCGCTGTCTGAAATTCCGGCGTGCCCGGCTCCGCACCTTTCTGATTGAGAATGTCAGCCTGCAGATAAAGCATGATGGCGTCGTCGGGCTTTCGGGCCAGACTGGCCTGGACTTTGGCCAGCGCCCGGTCAAGGTCATTCTGCTGCGCGGCCGCCAGGCCCTGAGCGGCTGAACTGAGCGACTGGCTGGGGTCCAGTTCGTAGGCCCTTTCAAAGTCAGCCTGCCCCTTGTCATACTCGGCCAACTGTACATAGAGAACGCCCCGGGCAAAATAAAGCGGAGCTGCCCTGGGCTGCAGGCCAATGCCGTCGCTGACCACGTTGACGCCAACCTGAGCCGAGTCGTGGGCATAGGACAGGTTGGCGAAGTCGAGATAGAGGTTGACGTTCTGCGGGTCAAGCAGGATGGCCTGCCGCAGCGTACCAACGGCTTGCGGTGTGTCTTTGAGGTCTTCATAGGCTCTCGATGCCAGTTCCAGAGTTTCGGCATCTGCCTGCGGAAGAGGGCCCAGAGTGGCGAGAGCATCCTGAGGCTTGTGGGCCATGAGCTGCACCGACGCCAGCAGGCGTCGCTCCCGGCGATCGTTGGGATCAAGTGCCAGCGCGCGCTCGAAGACGGTTGCTGCCTTGTCGGGCTGTTTGAGCCTCACCAGACAAGTGGCGTATGCATGCAGGGCTTCGAGCTGGGAATCGAAGAGTGCCCCGGCCTTTTCAAAATGACCGACTGCGCCGGCACAGTTCCCCTGCTGGTATTCCAGTACCGCTGCCATGGCATGACTTGTGGAATCGCCGGGCTGCTGGCGTAGCACACGTTGCAAAAGCGGGATCGCCGCGGCGTTGCCATTCTCATACTCGATTTGAATCGCTCCCTTGAGCGCCGGGAGATAGTCCGGGGAGATCTTCAGGGCCCTATGAAATGAAGTCAGCGCTTCTTGCCTGTGTCTTTCTCCGGCGTAGGCAAAGCCTTGCATGGTCCAAAGCTGGGCGCTTCCCGGCGAAGTTTGCAGGGCTGGGCGGAGCAGTTCGAGAGCCTTTTCAAATTCGTTGTTATGCAATGCGGCGGCAATCTGGCCGGACTGGTCGGTGTTCTGGGCAAAGGCAGAGCAGAGGAGAGCGATCGGGAGAAGAACGAGAACAGATTTCCGCATCGGCCGAAATGCGCTCATGGTTGATTTATACGCTGTCCGGCGGCCGTGTGGGTCGGACACTCTTGTCCAACGCCTTCGGGGCTGGTTTTGTTCTTTGGTAGCTTGCGGGGCCGCAGCAGTCTTGCATCGCTACCATTCAAGTCAACGTCAAAAGCGTGGGACAGGAGTGTCCGACCCACACAATGGAAAGCCGGCCCGCTTCAAGCGAAGCGGGCCGGCTTCTGGTTGGTTGTGGACAAGGCTAGAAGGAGATCTTGCCTCCCAGCTGCCAATACCTGGGTATCCGTGCTGCCGTGACTTTGCCGAAATTTCCATCCAGCAAGTGGGTATTCACATTTGTCAGGTTTGCCCGGTTGAAGAGATTGAAGACTTCAAACCGGAATTGGAAATTGACCCTCTCGGTAATACGGGTGTTTTTGTAGAGGTTGATGTCGGTTTCCGCGAAGTTCGGCTGGCGGAACTGCCCTGGTTTCTCGTTGCCCTCCGAACCAAATGTGGGAGCCGTGAATTGTCCCGCCGTGAAGACGCCGTTGAGAAACCCGGTGCGGCTATTTTTCTGGTTGTAGCTGCCTGCGTCCGGATAGTCGAGCCCAATGCCGTTAATCGCGCTGACCCCATCCGCGTTGTAGTCGCCGCTGCCAGGAGCATAGCCCAGAGCTGGATTCCCTACCGACGGGCAAGCCACAGTGGTTGCGCATATCGGCTGGTAAGACGCGTTATTATCCACGGTAAAGGGATATCCGGACTGGAAGATGCTGGTGCCGCTGATTCCCCATCCACCAGTCGCAGCGCCAACCGCCCCCTTCCCATCATTAAGTCCTCTCAGTTCATAGTTGAAGCTGAGGGAGAAGCGGTTCGGCGCATCCTGTAAGGACGGCCCATAGAACTGCTTCGGATTCAACGGATCGGGATATGCCTGCGCATCGTCCTTCGACTTGGAGCGGGTATAGGAGGCATCCACGAAGCCACGGGCAAAGTGTCCGCGAACATCAAAGAACACGCCGTTGTAATTGGCATAGCGGGTGTTGTCGCTGTAGGTGATGGCGCCGAAACTGGGATTGAGACGCGTCGGCACCTTGCTTTCATTCTGTATCAGATCGCCAGCGAAATTGTTGATGTCGACACCGTAACTGACGATGCCGTTAGCATTGCCGTTGTCGACGATATTGTAGGAATGCGACCCTGAATAACCCACGCTGGCCGCAAAATTATTCCCTAGTCTTCGCTCTACGGTCGCAGACCAGATATTCGATTTCGGCGATTTTAGCAGGGGGTTAATGCCTCCGATGGCGAAACCCGTTCCGGGCACTCCGCCCTGCGCGTTAAGACCGCCCTGGAATGTCGGGAAGGTAAATCCAAACGGAGGCTTGTCGCTGGTTCCCAGTACAAAAATAGGAGCGTCCGCGGTCGCGGTTCCGCCCGCGAAGAAGGTCGGTAAGACCAGCCCTGGAGGGCTGCCGCGGAATTCTTCCTGGACGTTGGCCTGGGTCAGCCAGTTGTTGTAGATACCAAATCCACCGCGCACCGCCCAGTCGCCATTCCCAGTGGGGTCCCAGGCCACACCGATGCGGGGACTGAACAAGTTGTTCACCGAGTGCAGCAAGGCATTGTGGGTCGGCTTGGCATAGCCGTTGGCAATCTGCTGCTGGATGGTTGTTCCCGTTCCAAGATAGAAGTTTCCAAATACGGTCGTGTCGCTCTTGGACCACGGGTTGCCGCTGTCGTCATAACGCAGGCCCAAGGTCAGAGTCAGATTGCGCCTTGCCTTCCACGTATCTTGAACGAAGAGTCCAAAGGTTCTCGAGGCGGCATCCCAGTTCCACAGCTTCTGCTGACCGGTCGCGGGATCGTACATGATCCCGTTCTCGTTGGTGGGCGCATCCTGGGCCAGCTTCAACAGATTGTCGAAAGCGAATTTTGGCTGCGACCACGGTCCCTGGAAAGGCTCGACGTCGTCGCCGTACCATCCTTCGTAGCCGAATTTCAGGGTATGAGCTCCCTTCACGTGGGTGAGCACGTCGCGCCAGTGATAATTGTGCTGAATAAAGTCGCCTTGCGCGAAACCGACGCCGAAGGCTTGGCCCGAATCCACGTTGATGCCGTTCACGGAGACAGATGGGACGGTGTAATCCTTGGCTCCGCTACCCAGAAGACCTTCCACCCGGCTCATGCCGACGGAAGCATCGTTCAACGTCGTGGAAGAAAAGGTGTGCGTCCAGTTCAACTGTCCGGCAACCTGCCAGGTCGGGTTCAGGGCAGAAAACTGGGGCATGGCTGACGCCGCGCCGCTAGTCAGAAGTGTCCTGAAAAGGCTGGCATAGACCCGGTCACTCTTGAAGACGGTGTCCAGACGGGCAAAATACTGCGTGCCGTTGCGGATTTGTGTAGCACCGAACGACCCCGAATCAATCATGGGCAGGCCGCAAGGTACCCCGTTCTGCCCTGCCGTCGTTCCGCACCCACCCGGATCGCTGCCGAAAATCTGTTGCGCAGTTTGCGAGACGCTCACCCCGGACACATTCGCGGGCAGGTACGTCGTGAGCAGATGCGTGCCCACCGTGTTCGGATAATTCGTTTGCGCAAAGGACGTAAACTGCGGATCGGCGAAGGTCACCGATCCGTTGGTGCTCTGAGAAGAGCGCAACGGTTCGACCGCGAAGTATCCAAAAAGATGGTGATTGCCAGGAATTACCGGGCCTCCAAAAGTGAAGCCCATGTTGTTGGAGTGGAAGGGCAGGTAGGGACCGGAGAAGTATTGCCGCGCGAACATCCCTTGGTAGTTGAAATAATCCGAGGCGGAACCGTGGTACTTATCGGTCCCAGATCGGGTTGTAAAGATGGTTTGCAAGCCGGCTGCGCGGCTGTACTCGCTGGTGAAGGTATTGACCTGAATACTGGTTTCCTGAATGGAGTCTGGTTGGGGGGTGAGGTTCAGAACGCCCTGGCGAATGCCGCTGGTCACGTCCAGTCCATCTACCACGTACTGATTGTTGTTCTGGCCCTGACCGTTGGCGCTGGCGTCGACTTGCTCTTCAGTGGAGAAATTGTCCACGCCCGACCCGGGACTGCCGGTCGCGCTCGTCCCCAGGCCGGAAACCCCGGGCGCCAGCGTCACCAGTGTGACCAGGTTGCGGCCGACCACCGGCAGCTGCGCCACCGCTTGATTCTCGAGCGTCAGCTGAGTGCGGCTATCCGAGGTGTCGACTACAGGAGCTTCGGCGCTAACGTTCACCGCCTCCGATATGGCGCCGACCTTGAGCGTAATTGGCACGTTTAACGTTTGCTCGGTCAGCAAGGTCACATCGACCTGGGACTTGGCGAAGCCAGGAGATTCGGCCGTCACACTGTAGGCCCCCGGCGCGAGACTGCCAAAGCGGTAATTTCCAGAACTGTCCGCCGTTGTAGTCGTGCTAACGTGAGTCGCGGTGTTCACGAGGTCGACTTTGGCGTTGGCCAAGCCCGCCCCGCTTGGATCCTGGACAATTCCCTGAATGTTGGCGGTGAATTGTGCGAAGGCGGCGGGACTGACCACTAACAGGACAGTCACGATTAAACCCACGTAGAAACGGACGTTCAACTTGGACGCCATGCGATCCTCCCACAAAAGGGTACGAGTAAACGTTTTCCCACGGTAAACGTTTACTCGCCTAGTGCAAAAGACTTATAGCTCCGGGCGCACGATACTGTCAAGAAATTTCTACGATGGGAATTGTACCGGTGCGACACGACTGACCCGCAACTTCACCCGCGCCTTAGTCTCAAGGGCTCTCCTCGGGCCTGCGCCCTCCGGGGTTGGCGGATTTCCCAACTGCATCACTACAGGCGTTGCCAGAAAGGCCAGAGAACTCAGGTTCTCGTCCGTCCCGGGCTGGCGATCTGACCTGCGCCTTCCTTCAAAGTCACCAGTTGGTTGGCGGCGATTTGGCTGTGTCGTTCGTGCAAGCCGTTCGGCCAGAAGATCTCGATATCCACGTGGCCGAAGGAGCCCAGCCCAAAGTGCAGCCGCGGGTCATTGCACGAATAGAAGCTCGATTGGCTGAGCACGGACTGGGCCTGGACCTTGTCGCCATAACGTACGAGTACTCGTGCGCCGATCGCGCTACGGTTCGACTTCACCCCTTGCAGCTTGACCTTGATCCAGTTCTGTTTGCCGCTCAAGTCATTACGCAACAGAGACGGGGGCTCATTGAGATTGACGATCAGAATATCGAGATCGCCATCATTGTCGAAGTCGCCGAAGGCGCAGCCGCGGCTGCAGTGCGCCTCTCCAATCCCAGGGCCGGCCTCGGTGTCGAGCTCTTCGAAGGTTCCGTTGCCCAGGTTGCGAAATATCGCTCTCGGAGTCTTGTTGGCGTATTGCGGCAGCTTCCGTTCCACTTCTGGGTAAACGCTACCCGTAACCATGAAAAGATCCGGATAACCGTCGTTGTCGAGGTCAACCATGCCAGCGCCCCAGCAGATATAGCGGGTCTCCACGCCGACACGTGAGGAAAGGGTGACATCGTCGAAATTTCCCTTGCCGTCGTTGTGGAAGAGGCCATTCGCGTCATCGGCAAAGTGAGTCTTGAAGATGTCGAGATGCCCGTCCAGATCATAGTCACCGAGACCTACTCCCATGCCTGCCTGTTCCGCCCCGTCATTGCTGAGGGCCACGCCTCGGACGACGCCATCTTCCTGAAAAGTTCCGTCATGATTGTTCATGAAGAGCAGACTGGGAGTGGAGTCGCAGGCGACGTAGATGTCAGGCCAGCCGTCTTCGTCCAGGTCAGCGGAGACTACCGTCATTCCGTAACTTTCGGTGGCACTCGCGATACCCGCCTGCTTGCTCACATCCGTAAATGTTCCGTCGCCATTGTTGCGGTACAGCGAATGTCTTCCGGTGGGCAGCCCGCGCGGCCCGCATTCCACGGGAATACCCTTCCAGTTGCAATTGCTGTTTTCCCCGGGCACGGGAGCGTGCTCGAAGGAGAAACGAACATAGTTGGAGACGAACAGATCGAGGTGGCCATCCCGGTTGTAATCAAGGAAGCTGCACCCCGCGCCCCAGCGCGGCTGCTCGTTCCACAAGCCGGCGGCTTTGGTTACATCGGTAAATGTTCCATCGCCATTATTGCGATAAAGACGATTCTGTCCGAAACAGGTGTAGAAGATGTCTTCAAATCCGTCGTTGTTGTAGTCGCCGATGCAAACTCCGGAGGCCCAGTCCACGGCCCGCAATCCGGCTTTCAGGGTCACGTCGATGAAGGTTCCGTCGCGGTTGTTCTTGTAGAGGCGGTTGCTTGTATCCGGAGGAGCGCCGTCCAGACGAGTGCCGGTGAGCAGGAAGATATCCATCCAGCCGTCGTTGTCGTAATCGAGAAAAGCACAACCGCAGCCCGTGGCCTCCAAAATGTATTTCTTACTTTCCACACCCCCGTAAATAGTGGGTGCGGTCAATCCCGCCGCAGCCGCGACATCGACAAAGTGTGCATTGAAGGGACGTCCAGATGGGGCGGGCCTTTTTAGGGGCTTCGCGGTATGGGTGGCGACCCCTTGCGCCAGAAGCTGTTCCGCGGTTGCAGTGAGCACGGAGCCGAGGGAAAGTTGAACAAAAGAGCGGCGGGTTAAAGTCATTAACCTTTTCGGATCCCTGGATTGCCTGTGTTTCAGGCGCGTGTTCTTCCATTATCGCCACGTCGAAGAAAGGAGTAAAGGTCTACTGAGGAGGCCAGTCGACAAAGATCCGGCCGAAAGTTCGCAATCTCCACCAAGGAAACGATCTCCCGGCGTAGTACTCAGGGTTGGGCGGATTGGTTCTGAGGCGCATTCCCCTCGACAAGTTTGTATCGGTTGCGCAGTTCTTCCTGTTTGGTTGCTTCCCGGCGAAGCACGGAAAGGCGTTTGAGCAACTCCGGGAGTTCGGCTTTGTCTCCGGTCTTTCGAAGTGCCTGAATCAGGTGATACACCGCCGTCTGGTCCTTTGGATCTATGCTCAGGGCCTTCCTGCTCTCCTCGACAGACTCGCGATTTTGCCCCGCCTGCAGATATAGTTTCCCGAGCAGGTTATGCGCCGCTCCTAGACCCGGCTGCAACGAAACCGCTTTCCTCGCCGAGGCTACAGCGGTTTGAAATTCCCTACTCCCCACCGCTGCACCTTTTTGGTTGAGAATCTCGGCCTGGAGAAATAACAGATACGCATCATTTGGCTCTTTTGCGAGCTTCGACCGAACCGTGGCTAGGGCTTCATCCGGTGAGTTCTTCTGCACCGCTTCCAATCCCAGAGCAGCCGAGCCGATTGCTTGCCCGGGATCGAGGGCATTCGCTTTGTCAAAATCAGCCTCGGCTTCTTCATATTGCGCCATCTGCACATAGAGAACGCCGCGAGCTAGATAGAGCTTGGCCGCATTCGGCTGCACGGCCAATCCACTGTTGATCATAGCGATGCCAGCCGGAAACGATTGGTGATCCATAGAAATGCTGGCGAAGTCGAGATAGAGATCAATATCGTTGGGATCGGAAATAATAGCCTGGCGCAGCGAACTGACAGCATGCGGCGTGTCGCCACCAGCTTCATAAGCCGATGCTGCCAGCTGGAGCGTTTTCGAATCCGGATCGCTGGCCTGCAGCAGCGGTTTCAATGTTTCTATGGCGTCCATGGGGCGTTCCGCCATTAATTGGAGAGTGGCCAGATAGTTCCGCGCTCCATGGTTGGCCGGGTCCAGGGCCACCAGGTGGCTGAAGACAGAGATTGCTTTGCCCAACTGCTTCACTCTCACCAGGCAGACGCCGTACTGCTGAAGCGCACCGGGCTGAGAATCCAGTAACGGCCCACTCTGCTCAAAGTGTTGAACCGCTGAATTGCAATCGCGACCCCTGCTGAACAAGACCGCCAGCATGGCATGGCTGGTCGGATCACTGGGACGCAACTTCAGCACATGTTGTAAGAGCGGGATTGCCGCCATGCTACCCGCTTTGTATTCCAATTGGGCCGCGCCTTCCAAGGCAGGAAGATAGTCAGGAGAGATCTTGAGCGCGTTCCGAAAGGACGCCAGGGCCTGCGTCTCCTGGTTGTTGCCCGAAAACGCAATCCCCTGCAAGGTCCACAATTGTGCGTCCTTCGGAGACTGCTGTAGCGCCGGCTGCAGGAGTTGCAGAGCTTTGTCAAAATCCCGCGTGCGCAATGCCGTAGTGATCGACACGACAGTATCTTGGCCGATCTGCCCGAAGGCCCAGGGCAGCAAGGAGATCAACGCGGTTACCAAGGCCAGCTTCCTGGACACACTCAGGCTCATCATGGCTACTCGATACGATAATGCCGCCGGCGAATCGATCATCACCCTTCGCGCGTCTGCTTGGGCAATATTGGCCATCGATCCCCTGCGTTGTTGCATCATACGTTAGCCACAGGAGTCCAGACCTGCATCGCCCTCTCCTGACCGTTCAACCAGGCGTAGTAGGGGAATACATGTCAGTTGAACTCGGTAACGCCCGGGAAGAAATACGTAACCTGCACCCCGCGAGAATTTGCCCGCCAACCTCAACTCTGGGCCTACCGTTCTGGCGTGCCCGGTTGCAACGTTTTGAGTGAAAGAAGCAATTCAGATTTGTCGTGCCAGCAAGACCTGACTGATCGGAACAGTTGCTCAGTTCGGGAAAGGGCTGGCTTTGTAACTTGGTCGACGCAAGGGCAAACATCTCGCGGTGGGGAACCCCATGCCAGCAGCAGGTCGAGGGCAAATGTGTCGCGTACCCTGTTCCATGTACAGCATTAAGAATGGTGCGGAAGGGGGGATTTGAACCCCCACGCCTTTCGGCGCCACCCCCTCAAGATGGTGTGTCTGCCAGTTCCACCACTTCCGCAGCAGGGTCGATTATAGCAAAGCGTCTTTCAGTACTTTACGATGGCGGCGAAGGATTTCGGGTCCAGGCTGGCGCCGCCGACCAGGGCTCCATCAATTTCTTCTTCGGACATCAGCGCCTTTACGTTCTCCGGCTTGACCGAACCACCGTAAAGGATGCGGAGATTGCCGGCGAACTCTTCGCCGAAGGCCTTGGCGGCCTCGCCGCGAATCAGGAGGTGGGCGGCGGAGGCGAGTTGCGGCGTGGCGGTTTTTCCCGTCCCGATGGCCCACACCGGTTCGTAGGCCACCACCAATTTAGCGGCCTTCTTCGCCGAAATAGCGTGAAAGGCGCGGAGGCACTGGCGGCGCAACACGTCCTCTGTAAGGTTGGCCTCGCGTTCTTCGAGCACCTCTCCCACGCATACGATGGGAGTGAGCCCGGCTTCGAGCGCAGCCTTCAGCTTGAAATTCACCATGTCGTCGGTTTCTCCAAAGTACTGGCGGCGCTCGGAGTGGCCAATGATCACATGAGTGCATCCGATATCGAGCAGCATGCCCGGACAGATTTCGCCGGTGTAGGCGCCTTCTTTTTCCCAGTACAGGTCTTGCGCGCCGATGGCCACGCTGGAGCCCTTGCTGTCTTCGATCGCGACGTACAGGTCAATGTAGGGCGGGCAGACGACGATTTCGTCCCGAGTATGGCCGTTCACCAGCGGCAGAAAATCGCGGAAGAACGCCCGGGTCTGCTCGGGGTTCTTGTACATCTTCCAGTTGGCGGCCATCAATTTTTTGCGGGGCATGGAATCCTTTCCAAGAATCTCCAGGGCTGATAACCACCAGGGACACGAAGGACCACGAAGGAAGTCCGTCCTAAGTGCTTCACTTTTTGTCGGTAAGCGCCTCTACGCCGGGGAGCTTTTTTCCTTCCAGAAATTCCAGTGAAGCTCCGCCGCCGGTGGAGATGTGAGTGATCTTGTCGGCCACGCCGGCGGCGTTGACCGCGGACACTGAATCTCCTCCGCCTACGATTGAGGTAGCGCCCACATTCTCGGCGATGGCCTGGGCAACCTTGAAAGTGCCCTTGGCGAAAGGCGCAACCTCGAAGACGCCCATGGGCCCGTTCCAGACGATGGTCAGGGCGCGGGCGATCTCCTCGGTGAAGGCCTCGATGGTCTTGGGCCCGATATCCAGGGCCATCATGTTCGCGGGAATATGCCCGCTCGCTACAGTCTGAACGATGGCATTGGGATCGATTTTTTCCGCTACCACGTGATCTGTCGGCAGCAGGAATTTCAGCTTGTGGCTCTTTGCTTCTTTCAGAAGCTGGCGCGCCAGTTCGACCTTGTCTTCCTCCACCAGGGATTTGCCGACGGGCTCGCCCTGGGCCTTGAGGAAGGTATAGGCCATGCCTCCGCCGATGATGAGGACGTCAACTTTGTCCAGAAGATTGCGGATGACGCCGATCTTATCGCTCACCTTGGCGCCGCCGAGAATAGCGATGAACGGCTTCTCGGGGTGGCGCAGCACCTTGCCCAGATACTGCAGTTCTTTCTCCATGAGCAGCCCCGCCGCGGACTTCTGCACGAAGCGGGTGACGCCGACCGTGGAGGCGTGGGCGCGATGGGCCGTCCCGAAGGCGTCGTTTACGTAATAGTCAGCCAGGCCGGCAAGCTGCTTGGCGAACTTGGGGTCGTTGGCTTCTTCTTCGGGATGGAAACGCAGATTCTCCAGCAGCAGAGTCTGTCCTTGTTCCAGCTTTCCGGCCATCTCTTCAGCTTCAGGACCGATGCATTCAGGGCAGAAGCCGACGTTTTCACCGCGCGCCAGCTCTTTGTCCAGCAGCATACGCAGGCGTTCGGCTACGGGTTTGAGGCTCATCGCGGGATTGGCTTTGCCCTTGGGCCGGCCCAGGTGGGAGACCAGCACCAGGCGCGCCCCGTGACGGAGGGCATACTCAATCGTGGGCAGCGTTTCGCGAATGCGAGTGTCGTCCACCACCCGGCCATCTTCGAGCGGCACATTGAAATCTGCCCGCATGAGGACGCGGTGATTGTTGAGCGACAGATCACGGATGGACAGCTTTGACATCGGGGCTTCCTTTGGGATGGAGCAGCCGCTCGCGGCTGCCGGGGGCGGCCCTTGGCCGCCCCACGCGGGCGAGGGCGCCCGCGCCACATGAGCTTACAGGCCCTTGCTTGCGATGTAATTGATCAGATCACGGACGCGGCACGAATATCCCCATTCGTTGTCGTACCACGAAAGCACTTTTACGCAATTACCGCCGACCACCAGAGTCATGGGCGCATCCACAATGGAAGAGCGTCCGTCCCCCTTGAAATCGGCGGACACCAGTTCCTGTTCTTCGTATCCCAGATAGCCTTTCAGCGGGCCGCTCTCGGAGGCCTTTTTGAGCGCGGCATTCACTTCATCCTTCGTCGTCTTTTTTTCCACGAAAACCACCAGGTCAACCACCGAAACGTTGGGCGTGGGCACGCGCATCGAAAAACCGTCCACCTTGCCGGCCAGTTCGGGGATCACCAGTTTCAATGCCTTGGCCGCGCCCGTCGAAGTGGGAATCATGTTGATCGCGGCAGCCCGGGCCCGGCGCAGGTCGCGATGCGGAAAGTCGAGAATGACCTGGTCGTTCGTGTAGGAGTGGATCGTGGTCATGGTGCCGCTGACGACCTTGAAATTGTCGTTGATCACCTTGGCGATCGGCGCCAAACAGTTGGTGGTACAGGAAGCGTTCGAAATGATGTGATGCTTGGCGGCCTCGTAAATCCCTTCGTTCACTCCCAGGACGACGGTGACATCTTCGTTCTTGGCGGGCGCCGAAATGATCACTTTCTTCACCGGGCCGCGCATATGCTTCTTGGCCTCGTTGGCGTCGGTGAAGTGGCCGGTGGATTCAATCACCACCTGGGCTCCAACCGATTCCCAGGGCAGCTTTCCCGGGTCTTTCTCTTTGAACACCTTAAGAGTTTTAGTTCCGATCGTGATGCTGTCCTCACCGGCGGTGATTTTGTGCGACAGATTGCCCAAAATGGAATCGTATTTGAGCAGATGGGCCAGAGTTTTGGGGTCGGTCAGATCGTTGACCGCCACGAATTCGATATTGCTGTCGTTGAGCGACGCCCGCAGCACATTTCGCCCGATGCGTCCGAATCCGTTGATTCCTACTTTGATTGCCATTTCGCCTCCGAAAAGTTGCCTTAAACGACTGGTGGAATGTTGTCGAATCTCAGTGGAAAGAAAATGTTAACAGGGAAACGGAGAATGCGCCAAATCACGATCTGCTCAGACTCGCTGTCGTCTCAAGAACTTGACCGCCAGGTTCGCGAAGTTACCGCAAAATCAGCAATGGGGTTACGGCGCGACTGCTATTTCCAGATAGACGTTCTGCTTACTCCAGAGAAAGGGTATGCGCGCCAGCCAGTATTTGCGCTTGACGGTTTGGCTGGCCCGCGGCCATTCTTCCGGCGGAAGAATCCGAGAGGTCGCCGCGAACTCGGGGCCGGTAATTTTTCCGCGCATGGTGCACGGCGCAATGCGGATCTTGGGATTGTTCCGGATGCGCTTGTACTTGCCCGAGTCGCTGCGAGTCATTACGTAAAGCTTGTTATCAGTTTCGCCGAACCATACCGGAGTGTGCACGGCGGTGCCGTCCTTGCGAAAGGTGGCCATGTCTATGTATTTCTGGCCGTTGATTTCAGGGGGTACGGGCATGACCATATTGTATGTGGAGATGTGTCTTTTGTGTGGCGCGGGCGCCCTCGCCCGCGTGGACGGTGTCCAGCAATAGTAAAGCTGTGCCTCTGCCCGAAACTCTTTCCGCAGGCTGCTTGGTTCCCCCCAGGGGGTCACCGATTGGCGAGAGCCACCAAAACACCCTAGATCAAAGGCCGCGGGCGAGGGCGCCCGCGCCACACAACACGCTTTTCTTGACAGCCTGCTGAGTTGCGCCGAGAATGTGCGCGTCAACAACAGAAATAGAAATGAGGACTGCTTTGACCTCCCCAACCAGGCGTGAGTTTCTTGGCAGCGCTTTTGTCCTGATGAGCGCGGCCAGCGTCCGGCTTCCCATCTGGGCCCAGACGGTCGCGAATCTTGCCGGCACCCCCGCTGCGGGGCCGCTCCTGCTCGGGCGTTGACTACTATCCCGACCAGACGCCGGAAGCGCTTTGGGAAGAAGACGCGCGCATGATGGCTGAAGTCGGCTTCACCAACGTGCGCATCGCCGAATTTGCCTGGGCGCTGATGGAACCGGCGGAGGGCAAGTTCGAATTCGCCTGGCTGCGCCGCTCTATCGAGATATTGCAGAAGCACAACATCGCCGTCATTCTGGGCACTCCGTCGGCGGCGCCTCCTCCCTGGCTGACCGCCAAGTATCCCGACATCGTCGAAGTGAACGAGAAGGGCGAACGCCTGCATCCTGGCGGACGGCGCTTTACCTGTCCCACTAATCAGCTCTATCGTCGGCTCTCGCTGATCATCGCCAGCGAGATGGCCCGAACCTTCGCCGAGACGCCGGGCGTGATCGGCTGGCAGATCGACAACGAGTTCACCCTGGGCTCGTCGCAGCGTTGCTACTGTAACTACTGCCAGGCCGGATTTCAGACGTGGCTGCGCTCCAAGTACGGCACCCTGGACAATCTGAATCAAACCTGGGGGACAGTTTTCTGGAGCCAGACCTATACCGACTTCAACCAAGTCCCGGTGCCGTTGCCGTCGGGCGGAGATCCGAATCCAGGACTCGCTCTCGACTACGACCGTTACCAGTCCTACGCCAACGTGTCCTTCCAGCAAGAACAGCTGGACATGCTGCGCAAGACGTGTCCGCGGCATTTTGTCACCACGAACAATGTCGGGCTGGTGGACACCATCAACATGCGCGACCTCTATGAGAAGCTGGATTTCACCGCCTTCGACAACTATCCCGGTTTTTTCGACATGCTGCTGGCGCAACAAGGGAGGATGGGATCCTCGGCCTTCGTTGCGAATGCTATCGCGCTTGGACATGACCTGGCGCGCAGCGTGAAGGGTGGCAAGCCATTCATGATCATGGAAGAGCAATCGGGAAAGGCGGGACAGAAAACCTTCTCTCCGCAGCCGGAGAAAGGGCAAGTGCGATTGTGGACGTATCAAGCCGTCGCGCACGGCGCCATGGGAGTTAACTACTTTCGTTGGGACACGGCGACTTTCGGTGCAGAAGAGTACTGGCACGGCGTCCTGAACCACGATCGCTCTAGGAGTCCGGGTTATGACGAGATCAAGCAGGGCGTAAAAGAGCTGAAAGCGCTGGGGCGGGAAATTCTGTACTCCAACTACGTGGCCGACTCAGCCCTCGTCTTTGACTACGATTGCAGTTGGGCGCTCAATATCCAACCGGGCCACTTCCGGCTGGTGTACCTGGACCAGGTCACGTCATGGTACGGGGCCATCTCGGCGAGCCACTCAGGAATCGATGTGATCGTGCCGGAAATTGACCTCTCCCCGTACAAGATTGTGTTCGCACCCGTCGCCTACGTGATGTCGGAAAAGCAGGCGTCCCGCATCAGGAGTTTTGTGCAGGGCGGCGGAATGTTTGTTACCAACTTCCGCCTGGGGGTGAAAACCGAAACCAGCCAGATCGTTCGCACGCCCCTTCCCGGGCTGCTTCGGGATGTTATGGGAGTGACGGTGGAGGACTACGTTCCGATTTACTCGGCGAAGAATGGAGTGAAGTTCTCACCCGCTCTGGCGGGAGCGGATGCGGAATGCAGCCTGTGGATGGATGTTCTTCAGCCCACTGGCGCCGAGGTGCTGGCTTCGTACACGGCAGGTTCCCACGCGGGACAGGCGGCCATCACCATGAACACCTTCGGCAAAGGCAAAGCCGTGTACATCGGTGCCGACCTGGATGAGGCCAGCCTGGCTAGGGTGCTGCGCAGCCTTTCCGGGATGGCTGGAGTTAAGCAACCCCTGGAGGTGCCGCCGGGCGTTGAACTCACGGTGCGCAAGGCAGGCGACAAGCAGTGGATATTTATTCTGAACCATACTGCGTCTTCGCAGACCGTGAATCTGCCCGGAGCTTTTGTCGATCTGCTCAGCGGGGAAAAGCACACGGGAAGGATTGAGCTGGGTGCTTACGGAGTACGGGTCTTGCACGCGGCATAGTTGCTTGTGTGGGGCGGACACTCTTGTCCGGGCTTTTGAAGTTGATCGTAAGTTCTTGATTTTGTCTCTAGTACCCGCTGCCACAGACCGGGCCAGTGTGATGAAGGCAAATTGAACGTCAAAAGCGGCGGACAAGAGTGTCCGCCCCACACAAGCCCGAGGCTAGCAGCTTTGGTTCGTTTTCCGAGCTGGATTGCCTGAGAAATGTAGCTGTGTTACAAACCAGACATGCGCAAGTGGATGCGCGATCGTCTTAAGCGCCCCAAAAAGAATGCGGAAGCCGGTAAGAACGAGCCCGCACAGGCCCCTCTTCAGCCCGCCTTCTACGATGCCGTGGATGCGGCCTCGCCAGTAGAGCCAACCCGAGTATCCGAAGCCGAGATTCAAGTCCCCGGGCCGGAATCTCAAGCCCTGCCGGACGAGACTCCAGAGCCGCACCCATCTCAACCACAGCGCCCAGGTGGAAACGGCGACCCGCGCCGCCGTCGCCGGCGGGGAAGAGGCGGACGAGGCCGCAGCGGAGCGCAGGGGGCGAGAACTGCCCCCGTCGCCCCGGCAACGCCCCAAGTGGTGGCCGAGGGTGAACCCGTCGCCGGTACTGCAATCGAAACCGCGGGGACGGCGGATTCGACGCCGGCAGCCGCGCCGCGGGCTTCTAAAGGCACCGTGGTTCTCGCCATCGGATTGCCCGGCTCAGGCAAGAGCTCATGGTTCAAGCGGCACAACATCACTCCGCTTTCGAGCGACATGCTGCGCGCGCTTCTGTTTGACGATCCTACCGAGCAACGCTTTCAGGATCTTATTTTTTCCAACTTGCGTTCCATGTTGAAGGCGCGCCTGATCGCGCGGCGTCCGCTGAATTACGTGGACGCCACCAACCTGACGCCGCATGAACGGCAAAGCTGGATCAAGCTGGGGCAGGATTATGGCTACGAAGTGCAGGCCGTGTTCTTCGACGTCCCTCTGGAAGTTTGTCTGGAGCGCAATCACAAGCGCGAGCGCACGGTGGCTGACGATGTCATGCGGCGCATGAGCGCCAAGCTGAAGGCCCCCACATTTGATGAGGGGTTCTCCAAGATCACCGTAGTCAGGGTGAAGCGCAAGGAATGACACCAGAAGTCGGGGATGACAGCAGCGTCAGGTAGATGACATCCCCTACTTCTGGTGTCATCCTTGAGCTTGCGAAGGATCCGGCGCGCACAACGAAGAGTGGCGGTACAAGTTGCCACCGTACGCGCCAGCTCCCTCAGGTCTGAAGTCCCTCAGGATGACTCCTGGGGACTTGAATTGTTCAAACTGATGACACTAAGACACGCCGTCGATATTGACCACAACGCCGCACGCCCATAGAATCACAAGTAGCGGACTTCCGCGTTTCTCGCCGTGAGTTGCCCCCTCGTTCAATGGTAGGACAGCAGATTCTGGATCTGCTTATCGGGGTTCGAATCCCTGGGGGGCAACCAAGACAATCAAGTTTCCTGGCGAAAGACTTCCCGCACGACCTCCGTTTGTGACGCCTCTTCCTGACGATCGAACTCCCTCAAATCATCAAAAGATGTGCTGTGGAAAGCATCTTCTTCGGCAACTTAAATTTACAAATTTTGATTGCGGAGCAACAACCGTTTGGACGAGGCTCCGTACGGCATGCGGAACGGCGGTCTTGGCGCGAATGTCGCAGCGACTCAGAAGGTCTGAAGCCCCCGGAGATTTTTCGCGGTGGTGATGGCGTACCTCACCCCCGGGGCAAAGATGCCAGCCTACGGGAACTCATGGCTTCAGCCCCCGGTTTTAGAATACTTTCTCCATCGCTGAACTCGGGCCCTTGCCGTGGGGTTAACCTTTGGCCGAAATTCGCTCTCCTTTCGAAAGATCGTTTGTGATAGCTTTTCTGCGCTTTGGTCGGGCTCACTAACCCCGCCCTGTCTCTCCAGAGAACGGAGAGACGAGGACGGGGCACCCTGGTTTCCCAGAGGCGTAAAAACTGGCATTGAGGACGGAGTCATGAGCGAAACCCAACCTGCGCGGAGTATCGGTCGCAGCATCGGGGCCCTGCTCGCGGGTTTCGTGGTCGTCGTTATCCTTTCACTCGGCACCGACATGGCGCTGCGAGCGGCCGGCATCTTCCCGCCGCTGGGCCGGACGATGTCCAACGCGCTGTTCTTGCTGGCGACGGTTTATCGCACGGTTTACTCGATCGTGGGCAGCTACATCACGGCGCGGCTCGCGCCCAACCGGCCCATGCAGCACGCGCTGCTGGGAGGTGCTATCGGCCTTGTCTTGAGCGTCGTGGGTGCCGTCGTGACGTGGAACAAAGATTTGGGGCCGCACTGGTATCCCCTGGCCCTGGTTGTCACCGCGCTGCCCTGTGCATGGGTGGGGGGCAAAATCCGCCTCCTGCAATTACGTGCCAGCCGGCCTTAATCGAATACTACAGTTTTGTTTCCGTAGGTCAGGACGCGGTGGCAGAGGTGCAGGCGCACCGCGCGGCCCAGGACCGTGCGTTCCAGATCGCGCCCCTTGCGGATCATGTCTTCGATGGAATCGCGGTGCGAGACCCGGGCGACTTCCTGTTCGATGATTGGTCCTTCATCCAGATTCATGGTGACGTAGTGTCCCGTAGCCCCAATCAGTTTTACCCCACGCAAAAAGGCCTGGTGATAGGGCTTCGCGCCCACGAAGGCGGGAAGAAACGAGTGATGGATATTGATAATGCGATTGGGATAGTTGGCAATGAAATCTTCGCTGAGGACCTGCATGTAGCGCGCCAGCACGATCAGCTCGACGCCGCGTGAGCGCAGCTCGCGAAGTTCCTCGGCTTCCTGCTGCTTCTTGTTTTCCGGAGTGATGGGAAAGTGCAGGAAGGGCACGCCGTAGCGGTTGGCAATCACGCCGGCATCGGGATGATTACTGACCACTACCGCGATTTCGGCGTTAAATTCGCCGGCAAGCTGACGTTGTAGAAGGTCTTCCAGACAATGCGGCTGGCGGGACGCGAACAGTGCGACCCTGGGTTTGTGGTCGCTGAAATGGAGTTCGAACTGCATGGCGAACTGCTGGGCCAGCGGGCCAAAGTGATTGGCGATCTGGTCGCCGGGAACCTGGAATCCGGCAAGGTGAAATTCGAAGCGAGCCAGGAAGACGCCGGCTTCGATGTCGGTATATTGGTCCGACTGCAGAATATTGCCGCCGTTTTTAGAAATGAAGTTGGAGATTCCTGCGACCAAGCCCTTCTGGTCGGGGCAGGAAACCAGCAACGTTGCGGTCTCGGACATAGTTAGTTGGGCGCCTGGATGCCGGCTGCACTTGCCGAGCTTCGCTCGGCCGGGCGGGCGAGGACACCCGCCCCTACGTTACCCGCTTTTTGGATGGCTATCCAGGCGTTGACCTGCTTTTCCAGGACGGTCAGAGGCAACGGGCCTTCCAACAGCAGGGCATCGTGGAAGGCGCGGATGTCGAACTTCGCTCCCAACTCCTTTTCCGCGCGCTGCCGCAGTTCCTTGATCTTGAGTTCGCCCATCTTATAAGCGAGGGCCTGTCCCGGCCATGAAATGTAGCGGTCAACCTCGCTGGTCGCGTTGTATTCGGTGGTGGCGACGTGGGCCAGGAAATAATCGATGGCCTGCTGGCGAGTCCAGTGCTTGTAGTGCATTCCGGTATCGACCACCAGGCGGACGGCGCGCCACATCTCATTGCTCAGCCGTCCGAAGCGCACGTAAGGATCGCCGTACAAACCGAGTTCGTCTCCGAGGGATTCGCAATAGAGCGCCCAGCCCTCCGCATAGGCGCTGTATCCGCCGTAGCGCCGAAATTTGGGAATATCCTTTAGTTCCACCGCAATGCCGCCCTGGAAGGTGTGGCCAGGGACGGCCTCGTGCAGAATCAGTGAAGTGATTTCATATTCCGGACGGGTTTCCGGCTTGTAGGTGTTGATGTAGAAGTAGCCGGGCCGGGAACCGTCGGGCGCCGCACCATCTGCATACGCAGAAGGCATTCCGGGCGCGATCTCGGAGGGCACCGCTTCCACGCCATATGGCAGCCTGGGGAAGGTGCGGAAAAGTTTTACCAGCAGCGGGTCGATTTCCTTGGCCCGGGCGCGGGTGTATTCCAGAAGCTCGGCGGAAGATTTGGCATAGAAACGCGGGTCGGTACGCAGGAATTGAAAGAATTCCTGGCTCGTACCCTTGAATCCTGTTCGCTCGCGGACTTTGTCCATTTCCGCGCCGATGCGTTTCACTTCCTGTAAGCCGATCTCGTGGATCTGTTCGGGAGTGAAATTGGTGGTGGTGCGGGAGCGGGCGAGGTAGGCATACGTGGCGTCTCCATTGGGGACTTGCCAGGCTCCCACCTGTTCAAATGAGGCGGGCACGTACTCTTTCTGCATGAAATCGCGGAAACGCTGAAAGGCAGGCAGAACATCAGTCTTGATGGTTTGCCGCGCAGCCCCGGTGAGGCGCTCCTTGTCCGCTTCTGAGAATTCCGGCGGCATCTTCAGAAACGGCTTGTAGAAGCCGTGCTTGGCCGGGTCCTTCCAGTCCATACCGTTGAGTTGGGTGAGAACTTTTTCGCCTATGACTTTAGGCAGCAGGATGTGGTCCTCTATGCCTTCGCGCATCAGTCCGATGTTCTGGTCCATGTAGGCGGGAAAGTTGTGCATGCGGCCGAGCCAGTCGTCGTAGTCCTTGACCGTCTCAAAGCGCAGCGAATTAACCACGCCTTCGACCGTCTGAATTCCATCGAAAGTATCGGTTCGCACCAGATACCACTTGTACTGCTCGCCCTCTAGATAGTCGTCGGTGTTGTATTCGAAGACGTCGTAGCTGACCTGGTCTTGCGGGGAAAGTTGGGCGCGGTCGATGGCGTGCAACCGGGTGAGCATCTCGCGGGCGTGCTGGAACTGCTCGCGCAGGGAATCCGGGCTAAGGTTTTCCCACTGATCGTTCCAGCGCCGGTCGCCCAGTTCGGAGGCAGTGACCGGATCGTGCGCCATCTGGTATTCCCAGTCCTGATCGAACAGTTGGTGCAGGGACTGGGTGGCGGCGTTATCGGCCGCGTCGGCGCTAGTTGAGATGACCAGGGCAGCAATCAGCAGATGAAAAATGCCAGCGCGAGAAGGGAAATGCATTCGATCTCCGGATTAGGTGCGAAGAAAACGTTAGCACAAACCACGTAGGCCCGGGCGCCCTCGTCCGGGCGGCGGGCGAAGCTCGCCTTTGCTTCTTGCAGAGGTTACGGCCAGAAGAAACTAGCCGGGCTTTGCCTGGCCAGGGGCGTGAGGGCACCCGCCCCTACGTGGGTCGTGTGGGGGACAGTTTCGAAGCGATGCGCTCGCGGACCGCGGACGTGGCCAGATTGTTGGCTTCAGCGTTGCGCTCGCGGGGAACGTGGGTGATGGAAAACTTGAAGGAACGTGCCAGCTTGCGGCAGATCCAGTGCAGGGAATAGAGGCGCGGACTGCGGCAGGCGTATTCGCCCTGCATCTGGCGAACCATCACCTGGGAGTCGGAATACACGTGCAACGCCCTGGCTTTGAGCCTTTGAGCATATTGCAAGGCCTCGAGCAGGGCAACATATTCGGCGACGTTGTTGTCCTGGCGGCCAATCCAGCGCGCGATCCGGATAGTACCGCCATCGCAGCCCTCGATCACAACCCCAATGCCCGACGGCCCCGGGTTTCCCAGAGAACCGCCATCCACGTAGGCTACGAGATCCGACATCCAGCGTTTTCCGTTCTCATCAACATGCGTCAGAACCGATTTTGCGTCAAGTTGTTTATTTGGAGCGCCTGCAACACCGGGCGATGGCTGTGGAATAATTTGTGGAAAACCCGTCCGGCGGATTTACAAAATTGACTAAGCAACGCTGATTCAAGTAACTACAATTTTTAATTTGCACAGGTTGGAAAGTTGTGATTGCACTGAAAAACGGCGTTGACATTTATATGAGAAGCATTTAACTTCGCCAACGTCGACGGTCGAAAGGGCTGGCTCAAATTAAAACTTAGCCAGTGCGAAGTAGGCCGGGTGATCCGCTGGAAGGGGCGACCTGGAAGGCGACCGGACCCGAAAAAACCGACGGCCCTGCGAGGGGCAGTTGGGGTCAGGGACTGCGAAAGCAGCGATCACATCAAGGGCCGTGATGGTGCATGCGTCCACGCTGTTATGCTTCCTCGCAGGAGCTGGCAGCTAGAGCATAACCAATGTCACGGCCTTTTCTATTTCTCCTTTAAATTCCCTCCGTCCAGTATCCAGTTCCTTCCGCTTGGCCACTGGTAGATCACGTTTCTTCTAAGTTCCTGCTGCATCGTCCCGCTAATCTTCATAAGGCCTTTTCTGGCGACTCTCTCGTCGGCCGCAAAGTCAATGCGTCGTGATCAGTTTCCGGTTCCCGGTTCTCAGATAATTCTCCATAATGTCTGCATGCGCACGCGCTGTTGTGTCGCGGGAGGCGGCCCTGCCGGTATGATGCTGGGCTTCCTCCTGGCCCGTATGGGCGTGGATGTGCTCGTATTGGAGAAGCATGCCGACTTTCTCCGCGATTTTCGTGGAGACACGATCCATCCTTCCACCCTCGAAGTCATGTACGAACTGGGCATTGTGGACGACTTTCTCAGGCGTCCGCACCAGGAGGTGCGCCAACTCAAGGGACAGATCGGGAACGAGACCATCGCGGTGGCTGATTTCACTCACCTGCCTACGCACTGCAAATTCC
>CAWHQS010000013.1:0-192817 GCA_963831565.1 Terriglobia bacterium | reverse complement strand
TCGGGTTAATGCCGCAGTGGGATTTTCTGGATTTCATCGTTGAGCGGGCGCGGCGTTATCCATCCTTCCACTTGAAGATGCGGGCCGAGGTCACCGACCTCATCGAAGAAGGCGGCAGGGTGGTGGGTGTACGGGCGCGGAGTCCGGAGGGAATGCTGGAAGTCCGCGCCGACTTGACCATCGGGGCTGACGGAAGGCATTCCGTGGTGCGCGAGCGTGCCGGCCTCTCCGTGCTCAACCTGGGCGCGCCCATGGATGTGCTTTGGATGCGGGTCAGCCACCAGCCGACCGACCCCGGACAAACCTTCGGCCGCTTCGATACCGGAAGAATCCTGGTCTTTCTCAACCGGGAGGATTATTGGCAGGTTGCCTACGTCATCCCGAAAGGCAAAGCCGATGAACTGCGGCAACAGGGGCTGCCAGCCTTCCGCCAGGAGTTGGTCCGGCTCGCGCCCTTTCTCGAGAATCGGGTGGAGGAACTTCGCGAGTGGGACGATATCAAGTTGCTCACGGTCGCCGTCGATCGCTTGCGGCGATGGTTCCGGGCCGGATTACTCTGCATCGGAGATGCCGCACACGCCATGTCGCCCATCGGCGGTGTAGGAATCAACCTGGCGATTCAGGATGCGGTGGCGACGGCGAATATCCTGGGGGAAAGGCTGCGCCTGGGAACGGTGAACGAGGGCGACCTGGAGGCGGTTCAGGAACGACGGACATTGCCCACGCGCGCCACCCAGCGGCTGCAATTAATAGTGCAGAACAATGTGATCCGCAGAGTGCTGGGCACTACCCGGCCGCTCACGCCGCCCTGGCCCGTAAAGCTCCTGGGGCGGTGGAAGTTCCTGCAGCGCATTCCGGCGCGGGTGGTTGGGCTGGGATTTCGTCCGGAGCATGTGAAGACGCCCGAAGCCCGGGAAGCATAGTCAAGACCCTACGGAACCGTCCCGGGCACCTGCTTTTCCATGCGCACAATCGGCAGGGACTCCCCGTTGGCTAGCGGGACTACGAGATTTTCCAACGCGACGTAGCCGCGAGCCTGGTAGAGCGGAACTCCAGTGAGGGTGGCTCCCATTTCGAGGCGAGTGAAACCAGCCGCGATTGCCGCATTTTCGCAGGCTTCCAGGATCATGCTCCCGATGCCACGCCGGGCCCACGAGGGATGGATGAAGAACGCGCGAATCTTGGCAGCGTCGTCCCGCGGATCGAGCAAGGCGGCTTCGCGGCCGGTCCACTGGTCCCCACCGTAGAGGGTCTTCCGCTTGCTCCAGCCGCCGCAACCGACGATTTGCGGAGCGGCGTCCGCGCCGGGTTCAGCCCCGGCGACGAAATACGTTCCGTCGGCGATGAGCTGAGTGTCCACGCCATAGACGGTCGCCAGCGCGCTTTCAATCTGCGATGGAGTGTAATCCCGGGTCTGTAATCCGCGGACTGACGCATCGATGAGCGTGCGCAGTGCGGGGATGTCTTCTGTCACGGCCTGGCGAATGCGAATCTTCATGAATACAAATACCGGCACCGGCGGCCAGACAGAATTTTACGGCTTTCAGGTCCAAATTTGGGATTTCGCGACCACCCACCAGAAAGGTTTCGCATCTACCAAACGCATGTCAATGGAGCATGGAACAAAGACCATCCGAAGATGAACAGCGTCAGGGACGCTTGCAGAGGCTGTAAGACGGGGAAGCCAATTTTTTTGCTGTTTCGATTGGTGGAGTCAACGCTTGAAGGGCCGCCCGGCCACATTCGAGTCAGTCATGTGAGCGTCGCGGTCTTCGACTGCAGATTCCAGATTCGAGATGCCGGATTTTGTCCCTGAATCAGCCCAATCTGTAATCTAAAATCTTCAATCTCAAATCTACGAATTGGCGCTTACGCAGCAGGTTTCGTTCCGGGCGGCTCGATGGCGAGAAATTCTTCGGCAAAACGCCGGCTGTAGTTTTCCAGCAAAGCCTGAATGCGGGCGGGGTCGGATGAGCGCAGGACCAGGCCGGCGTGATGGCGTCGCTTGAGGCGTAAGGCAATTTCGGAATCGTTGTAGGCCGAAGTGTCCGGATCCTCCTGCCGCGCCAACGACAGGATCAGTCCGGCATAATCGCTGCGCACGGCCGGGAGCCGATAAGGTTCCTTGCCGCCGGCGATTTCGATGCGTGCCCACTCCCGCCACAGGTTGATGCCAGTGGCAATTTCTACCATCTCGCTGATGTAAGCGCCGCCCACGCGGGCCGCGCATTCCAGAAAATAAAAGTGTCCATCGCCCCGGGCGCGGATGAATTCCGCGTGCGAAACACCCCGCACCAGCCCCAGAGCGTCGATCAATTCGCGGTTGAGGTCACGCAAAGAGGTCGCCTCTCCCGACTCGCCGGGAAGCAGGTATGTGGTAAAGATGCCGCCCTTCTGTGCCACTGCCATCGGCGGCTGGCCGTAGCGGCTGACGCTGGAGAAGACCACCTCTCGCTCTGAGACCACTGAGTCCACGTGATAGACGTCGCCGGGGATAAACTTTTCCAAGAGAAACGAAGACTGCTGGTCGCCTAGCGAGTCGAGGATCGGCCACAAGGCGTCGGGCGAATCAATCAGCTTGATGCCGATAGCCGAGGCTTCCGCGCGGGGCTTCAGCACCCACGGGCCGGACACGTGGTCCAGGTAGTAGCGAATGTCGTCGTGATTGAGTACAGGAATGAAATCGGGCACGCGGATTCCGTGTTCGAGCGCCTGCATGCGCATGGCCAGCTTGTCCCGGAAATAGCGCATCGTGGTCAGGCCCATACCGGGGATGCGCATGTGCTCGCGCAGCGTGGCCGCGGTTTCCATGTCGAACTCGTCGAGCGCGACGATGCGGTCAATCTTCTTGTCCCGCGCCAGGTAAGTTACCGCTTTTACGATCTCGGGGATGGGCAGTTCAGCGGGAATATAGAAGACGTCATCCAGGCTCTCGCGCGGCCAATCGGCGTCGCGGAGTTTCTCGGCCGTAAGCAGGAAGACGCGACAGCCCTGGCGTTTGCATTCGCGCATGAATTCCTGTCCCTTTTCGTAGGTCGTGATACAGAGAAAGGTAAGCGGCGCGGATTCCGCCATCAGGGCCTCCAAATTCAGGGAAAAGACTATACCACCAGGAAGGTAAACAAAGCTGCGAGTCAGCGGGGATAGAATTACACGCGATGCGAGCCTTTGCAGCATACGCGTTCGTACTCATCGCGTGTCTCCTGATATCCGCAGAGGATGCACCTGTCAGCGTCGACCGCGTCGTCGTCTATAAGCACGCGCGAATGTTGGTGCTTTTATATCGAGGACAGGAGGTAAGGTCGTACAAGATTGCCCTGGGCGGTGAACCAGTGGGGCCGAAGACTCGACAGGGAGACCATCGTACGCCCGAAGGCGTTTATGTGCTTGATTCTCGAAATTCCAACAGCCACTATTACAAAGCCTTCCACGTTTCATATCCGAATGCGAGGGACAAGGCAATCGCCAGGAAATTGGGCGTCAGTCCTGGAGGCGACATCATGGTGCACGGACTTCCCAAGGAGTACGCTTGGGTGGGGAAGTCGCAGGTTCTGCATGACTGGACCGACGGATGCATCGCGGTAAGCAATGAAGAAATGGATGAGCTCTGGAATCTGGTTCGCGTCGGCACAGTGATTGAAATCAAGCCCTGAGCGAGTGACTTCGGATTGATCATTGTTGTGTTTCGTGCGGCCCGCCCTCCGCCGTGGAGGCGAAGGGCGGGACAGCGCGGCTGGCGCCGCGTCAATCAGTCGAAACTGTTACCGCCTCCAGTACGGACGGCGTACTACAAACTCGCGATGTTCGAATCGCGGCGCGATATACGGGCGTTCGTAAAACCCCGGACGATAACCCCAGCCGGGACGAACATACGTCGGTCCGTAATAGAACGGAGCGGGCCGGTAAGCGACAAAGGGCACAGGCGTCACGTACCGGTAGGGACGAACGTAAACCGGACGCGGATAGGCTGGTCCGATCGCAATCACCACTCCGGCGTGCGCCTGCGGAGGGTTGACAAAAATCAGCATCGCGACCAGTCCGAATAGTGAGAGTGCGGTTTTCTTTAACATTGAGCGCCTCCAATCCTCACCATGATTAAACCCCGCCGCAAAGAAAAGTTGTTTTCTGAAGCCAACCTGAAATCGCGTGGTTTGAAGGGGTTGAAGGTGGGCTCGGATCAGATTTACGGTTCATCTATAATTCCCAGCCATGAATCCCCCGAGCATGAAACTGCGAACATCCTTACTGGTCATTCTGTCGAATCTACTACTCGTCACTGCCTCGCCCCTGCTCGCGCAAGATCGTTCCTACGGCCGCTCCATGGTGATCAACGACCGCGGCATAGTGGCCACCAGCCACACCCTGGCTTCCCAGGCGGGGGCGCAGATCCTGGCCCGGGGCGGTTCTGCCATCGATGCCGCGATTGCGGCCAATGCCGTGCTCGGCGTCACCGAGCCCATGATGAATGGAGTTGGCGGCGATCTCTTCCTGATCTACTGGGACGCCAAGACCGGCAAGCTCTACGGTCTGAATTCCAGCGGCTGGGCGCCGCGCGGGCTGTCCATTGAATACCTGAAGCAGAAAGGCATTTTCCAGATGCCGCAGGCCGGAATCGACAGCGTAACCGTGCCTGGCGCTGTCGAGGGCTGGGCAAAGGCTCATGCCCGCTTTGGAAAACTTCCCTGGAAAGATCTTTTCACGCCGGCGATTTATTACGCCGAGCATGGCTATCCCGTGCCCGAACTGATCCACGATTTCTGGGAAGGAGATGAACAGGTCCTGAAACAATCGCCCGAAGCGGAGCGAATTTATCTCCCCGGCGGGAAGGTTCCGGAAGTAGGCGAGATGTTTTCCAATCCGGACCTGGGCAAAACCCTGCGCCTGATTGCAGACGGCGGCAGAGACGTCTTCTATCGCGGCGAGATTGCGCAATCGATTGTAGCTACGTCCACGGAGTTGGGCGGCACCATGAAGCCCGACGATCTGGCCGATTTCTCCGCGGAGTGGGTGGAGCCGATTTCGATCAACTATCACGGCTGGAAAGTTTACGAACTGCCTCCCAACGGACAAGGCATGGCCGCGCTCGAAATGCTCAATATCATGAGCACCCTGCCTCCGGACAAGGCCGGGCCGCTGGCGCCGATGGAGCTGCACAACCGCATTGAGGCGATGAAGCTGGCTTACAGCGACCTGTATCGCTACAACGCCGACCCGCGTTTCGCGAAAGTTCCGGTCAAGGGTCTGCTCGCCGCCGACTATGCCAAACAACGCGCCTCCCTGATCGATCCCGCGAAGGCGAATTGCACTCCAGCCAGCGGCTCTCCCGCGAGGAGCGACACCACTTATCTGGCCGCCGTGGACAAGGACGGCAACATTGCCTCGCTTATACAGAGCAACTACGACGCCTTCGGTTCCGGAGTCGCGGTGAAGGGCCGGGGATTTGTTTTGCAGGATCGCGGCGGGCTGTTCGTGCTCGATCCCAGCCATCCCAATGCGCTGGCGCCGCGCAAGCGGCCCTTTCACACCATCATCCCCGCCTTCATGGAGCAGGGCGACACGCACATTGGATTCGGCATCATGGGCGGAGCCAATCAGCCCCTGGCGCACGCGCAGTTCGTTTCCAATTTCGTGGACTACGGGATGAACATTCAGGCCGCGCTCTCCGAGCCCCGCTTCACCGTCCGGCCCACGGAGCAGGGAATTGGATGTGACATCATCATTGAATCACGAGTTCCGGCGGAGACGCTTACCGAACTGGAGCAAAAGGGCCACAAGTTCAAAGTGAGGAAAGAGTATTCGACCGCGATGGGTCGCGGCCAGGTCGTGCTGCACAATTCGAAAAGCAACGTGAACTTCGCGGCCTCCGACCCGCGGGCCGACGGTTCGGCTGAACCCGAGCCTGTCCCCGAACACTAGTACTATAGGATTGTCATCCTGAGCTTGCGAAGGATCCGGTGTAGGCGCATAGAATTCTGGCTTCGACAGAATCTGCCGAGAGACAGGAAACAGCAAGGTCCCTCGACTTGTCCTCACCGCGCAAGCGCGGCTCGGAGCGGCGCTCGGGATGACAAATCGTTGGGCTAAGGGCCTCCAAAATTATGAACAACGGTCAAAAAGACTCCTCTTCGCTCCACCCACTGGTTCGGCCTTCAGGATAAAGATGGATTCATTCATCGTTCGTGGATGAAGAACCAGGGATTTCCTTCCAACCTGTTCGACGGCCGGCCGGTGATCGGAATCTGTAATACCTGGTCTGAGCTGGTCCCGTGCAACGCTCACTTCCGCATGATTGCGGACCGGGTCAAGCGCGGCGTATACGAGGCCGGTGGTTTCCCGCTGGAGTTTCCGGTCATGTCGCTGGGGGAGACCAACCTGCGGCCCACCGCCATGCTCTTCCGCAACCTGGTGAGCATGGACGTGGAGGAATCGATCCGGGGCAATCCCATCGACGGAGTGGTCCTGCTGTGTGGCTGCGACAAGACCACGCCGTCGCTGCATGATGGGCGCGGCGAGTTGCGATTTGCCGGCGCTCGTGGTTTCGGGCGGCGCCATGCTCAATGGGCACTTCCGCGGCGAGACTATCGGGTCAGGCACCAGTGTGTGGTCGATGAGTGAAGACGTGCGCGCAGGCAAGATGAGCTGCGCCGACTTCATGGATGCAGAATCCTGCATGTCACGCTCGGCCGGCCACTGCATGACCATGGGCACGGCCTCGACCATGGCGTGCATGGTGGAAGCCCTGGGCATGGGCATGCCGCAGAATGCCACGATTCCCGCAGTCGATTCGCGGCGCTACGTGCTGGCGCAGGAAGCGGGCCGGCGCATTGTCGAGATGGTTCGCGACGACGTGAAGATGTCGCAGATTCTGACTCGGAAGGCTTTTGAAAACGCCATCCGCGTGAATGCGGCCATTGGCGGCTCGACCAACGCGGTCTTGCATCTGCTGGCGCTGGCGGGCCGGGTGGGGGTCAAGCTGGAACTCGACGATTTCGATCGCCTGGGGCACGCGCTCCCTCTGCTGGTCAACCTGATGCCTTCCGGCAAATTCCTGATGGAAGATTTCTACTACGCCGGTGGGGTTCCGGCCGTGGTGCGCGCTCTGGGTGACCTGATCAACCGCGAGGCGCTGACCGTCAACGGCAAGACCATGGGCGAGAATACCGCCGATGCTCCGTGCTGGAATGCGGAGGTCATTCACAGCCGGAGACAACCCCATTAGAGAGCGGGCCGGCATTGCCGTACTGCGCGGTAATCTGGCGCCGGGGGGCGCGCTGGTCAAGCCGTCTGCGGCTACGTCCGCATCTGCTCAAGCACCGGGGACGGGCCGTGGTCTTTACCGACATCGAAGATTTCAAGAAGCGGGTGGACGATCCGGCGCTCGAGATCGATGAAAATTCCGTGATGGTCCTGCAGGGCGCGGGGCCGAAGGGTTATCCCGGGATGCCGGAAGTGGGCAACATGCCTTTGCCGAAAAAGTTGCTGCAGCGCGGAATTACCGATGTGGTGCGGGTTTCCGATGCGCGCATGAGCGGCACGGCGTATGGGACCGTGGTGCTGCACGTGACTCCAGAATCGGCGGCAGGGGGAGCGTTGGCCCTGGTGCGGGACGGCGACGAAATCGAGTTGGACGTGGAAGCACGCAAACTCCAACTTAGCGTGACGGAGGAAGAACTGGGATGCAGGCGCGCGAAATGGACGCCCCCAATACCGCTGGCAAACGGCGGCTATCAGAAGCTGTACATTGATCATGTTCTGCAAGCGGACCGAGGCGCAGATTTGGATTTTCTGGTGGGCTCTCGCGGAGCGGGCATTCCCAGGGAGAGTCACTGACGGGCAGGACGCTTCTCGGCTGCTAGCTTCTAGCTATTGCAGCTTTGAGCCAGAAGCCAGGAGTTAGAAGCCAGAAGCTCACATGAAAGAGTTTGAAGGTAAAGTCGCCATTGTGACCGGAACCACCGGCATTGGACGCGCAATCGCCAAGCGCTTTGCCGCCGCCGGGGCGAGCGTTCTGGCCTGTGGAATCGATTTCGCCGCGAACGAGGAACTGGCTCGGGATGCCGCGGCGAACGGGCTGAGCATACGTGTTGAGGAATGCGACGTTACTCAACCCGAGGCTGTGCAGACCGTGGTCGCGAAGGCTGCGGACGACTTCGGCGGTCTGGACATGATCGTGAACGCCGCTGCTTTTCATCCCTTTGGCACGGTGGTAGAAACTGATCTCGAAAGCTGGAACCGGTGCATGATGGTGAACGTCGCCGGCATCTATCTGCTGGGACATTTCGGAATTCCAAAAATGAAAAAGCGCGGCGGGGGAGCGATCGTCAATCTGGCATCGGTCCAGGGACATGCCTGCCAGCGCGGGGTCGCGGCCTATGCCGCGTCCAAGGGTGCGGTCCATAGTCTTACCCGTGCCATGGCGCTGGATCATGCCTCCGACAATATCCGTGTGAATTCGATCAGCCCGGGATCCATACACACGCCCATGCTCGAGCGCTCGGCGGCAAACTTTGCGCCCGGCATTCCCATTACAGCAGTGTTCCAACGTTGGGGCCAGGCGCATCCCGTCGGACGGATCGGAACGCCGGAGGAAGTGGCGGAGCTGGCGGCGTTCCTGGTCTCGGATAAAGCGGCATTCTGCACCGGCGGAGATTACCTGGTGGATGGCGGCCTTCTGGCCGGCCTTGGGGTGCAGTGATCTCAAGACCGGTCGCGTCGCCACCAGTTTGTATCGCGCCGACGGGCGACCGCTGCGGCGAGGGCGCGGTCTGGCATGCGGCGCACTCCGCGGTTTACTGGACCGACATCAATCGCTTTCTCATCCATCGGCTCACCCTGGCGGACCAGTGCGTCCGCACCTGGTTCTTCGACGAACCTGTAACCGCACTGACACTGACCGACCGCGATGATGAGCTGGCGGTGGCGCTCGGCTCCGGCGTGATTTTGTGGGAGCCCGCTGCCGATGTTCGCCACAAACCCATTTATCGTCTTCCGGGATGGCCTTCCGTCCGCCTTAATGACGGGCGCGCTGATCCGCGCGGCTCGCTGTGGGTGGGCTCCATGCGTAACAACGTCAACCCGGATGGATCGTCGCGGGAAGCAGGCGGAAAAGATGGCATTCTCCACCGCCTCAATCCGGACGCGAAGGTCACCATCCACAAGCGTGATATTGGAATTTCCAATACGCTTGCCTGGAGCCCGGACCGGCGTCGTTTCTACTTTGGCGATTCGCTGGCCAATACGATCTGGTCGTATGACTATGATGACGCTACGGGGACGCATTCACGAATGAAGCCGAGTTCTTTGCCGCCTTCGACCGCGGATTGCCCGACGGCTCGACGGTCGATGCCGAGGGCTATCTCTGGAACTGCCGCTACGACGGCGGTTGCATTGTGCGTCTCTCTCCGGACGGAAAGATCGATTGCGTAATCGAGATGCCGGTAAGAAAGATCACGACCTGCACTTTTGGCGGCACGGATCTAAAGACCCTGTTTGTCACCACCGCCTCAGTTGATGCTGCCCCCGGGGAGCGCCTGGCCGGCGGATTGTTCGCGATTCAGTCTGAGGTCAGGGGGCAGGAAGAGAACAGGTTTCGCGTATTTGGCGTTTAGCCGGCGTTCATTTCACGACCTGTCCCAGCCTCGCAGGCGTGGCCACCAGCGCCTGACGTTGCGGCAATAATCATCGTAGTCCGCGCCGAACTTTCCGCGCAGCGTCGGCTCTTCGTAAAAAAGCACAAATAGGTGCACACCGAGGGCGACGGCTACCACGGCGGTGATCAGCCTCAGGTTGGCGTGCCCGAACACGATCCATAACCCAATCCACCCAGCTGCGAAGCCCACGTACATCGGGTTCCGTACGTAGCGGTAGAAGCCCACCACCACTAACCGCTGCGGCGGCGCGAAGGGCGCAGGAGTGCCGCGTCCCGTTGAACCAAAGTCCCAGACGCAGCGCAATGCCACAGCGAATCCCAGCACCGACGGAATTGCAGCCAGCCATCGCCAACGCGCTGCCCCCGCGGTTTCTACCCGGAAGCCCAGCCATCCCGGCAACAGCCAGAACCATAAGGCAAAGAACGCCGCACCCACCACCAGTGACGCCACCACGGTCAGCCACCTGTCGCGGATTCGAGCGCCGGAGTGTTGCCGAACTCTGCAGGCGTCATAGGCCCTCCCGTCTCACGTCATGTTGCCGGAACCTCGGCGCTGGGGGGTGGGATACTGCGGTACCGGGCAGCGTCTACGTCGCATGCTGCCGGCGGAAAGTCTCCAGACACTTCTTTGCCGTCTCGAACTCGGAGAACCTGCTGCCCTCCTGTTCGACCAGATAATATTCGACGCCGCCGACGCTTTCGGCCGCGGCAAAAATACCCTTCCAGTCCGCGGCGCCTTCTCCAAACAGCACCGTGTAGCCTTTGTCCTCGCCGGGCGCCCAGTCCTTGCAGTGGATCGACTTGATCCGCCCCGGGTTGGCGCGAATCCACGCAACCGGGTCGGAGCCCGCCTTGAGGCAGGTGCCCACATCGAGCTGCAACGCGACCGAAGACTTCGTGTTAGCCGCCAAAATTTCAATGGGTCGCTTACCCTCGAGCGGAATGAATTCACGCTCGTGGTTGTGGTAGCCCGTTTTAAGGCCGGCTGGCTCCAGCTGATCGGCGGCGGAGTTCAGGCTATCGGCGACTTCCTTCCATCCCTCCAGACCCGGCTTGGGATCGGAACTCGACATGACCAGGTACTTGCTTCCCAGAATCAGGTTCATGTCGCGCGCCTTTTTAAGATTATCCGGGGTGAAGTAAGTATGGCTGTTGTGGGTGGAGAAGCAGCGGATACCCAGGTCATCCAGCGTCTTTTTGATCTCCCTGGTTTGGGTCTCGCTCCAATCGAAATAAGGAGCGTAGAATTCGACGCCCTGGTATCCCATGTGGGCGACTTCGAGCACCGTGCCGGAAAGATCGCTCTTCATCGCATTGCGCACTGAATAGAGTTCGAGGCCCACCGGAATCGATGTCGCGGCCAAGGCGCGCAGCGACCAGGGCAGCATGGCGGACAAGGCCAGGAAGGAGCGGCGAGAAAGAGAATGCGTCGGCATAGGCGGCATCCTAACCCAGAATCGGGCCGACCTGATAGCGTTTTGAAAGTGGTCCGTTTGCTTTGCGCCCTTGGCGGCCTTTCTTTGCGTCCTTTGCGGTGAAGGGTTTGACTTCACCTAATCGATCAGAAATCTTAAACCGCAAAGGACGCAAAGAATGTCGGATCAAAGCACAGCCTCTTACCTGATCGCCAGCTTCTTCTGCATTTCTTCCAGCGATAGGCCCTTGGTTTCCGGATAGACAAATAGGACTACGAAGAACTGCACTACCATCATCACGGCAAAGAACACGAAGGGATAGGCGCCGGAAGAAGCAGCCATCAACGGGAAGATGAGGGAGATGGCCGCGTTCATGAACCAGTGCGAGAAGCTTCCCAGGCTCTGGCCCTTGGCACGAACCGAATTCGGGAAGACTTCAGAGAGGTAAACCCAGATGACGGCTCCCTGGGAGAATGCGAAAAAGGCAATGTAGCCCACCAGCAGCCAGACCAGAAGGTTCTGATGCTGGCCGGTGAAAAAGATGATCGAGACTCCCGCCAGGCAAGCGGCGGTCCCGACTGAGCCCACCAGCAGAAGGGTCTTGCGCCCCAGCCGGTCGATTACCGACATCGCGATCATGGTAAACAACAGGTTGGTGGCGCCGATCGCGACCGCCTGCAGATTACCGGAGACTTTGCTGAAGCCGGCGTGGCCGAAAATATCATTCAGGTAATAAAGGATCGCGTTGATCCCGGAAAGCTGGTTGAACATTCCAATGCTGACCGCCAGAAAAATCGGCAACGCGAATTTTCTGGAAAACAGCTTTTCCGTAGCCTGGCTTTGCTCAATGCCGATGGAGGCCACGATTTCCTGCAGGTCATGCTCATAGTCCTCGTCCCCGGTCGCCTGCAGGACGGTGCGGGCCTCAGCTACTCGTCCCTTCTTGACCAGCCAGCGCGGGCTGCGCGGAATGGTGAACAACATGACGAAAAACAGGGCGGCGGGAAGCGCGGTGACCCCTAGTTCCCAACGCCACTCCATGGCTCCGAGATGTTGCAGGCTGATGATGTAGTTCGAAAAGTAGGCCACCAGAATTCCGAACACCACGTTGAACTGAAAAAAACCTACCAGGCGGCCGCGTAATTTTGCCGGCGAAACTTCCGCAATGTACATGGGCCCGAGCACCGAGGAGCCGCCTACGCCCAGGCCCCCGATGAAGCGGAACACCACCAGGGCATGCCAGTTCCAGGCGAAGGCGCAGCCCAGTCCAGAGATGAGATACAGAACTGCCATCACCCGCAGGCTGTCGCGGCGGCCGAAGCGCTCACCCGGAATTCCCGCCAGCATGGCGCCCAGCACCGTTCCGCAGAGGGCGCTGAACACCGTGACTCCCAGCAGGAAAGGCGTGAGGCTGTAGGTTTGAGTCAGGGCGCTGGTGGTACCGGAGATTACTGCAGTGTCAAAGCCGAACAGGAGGCCGCCAAGAGCGGCCACGACCGTACTCTTCATCAAAGTTGCGTTCAGCTTCATGCGGACTCCGCCTATTCAGAATTGTGTCCGTTCCCGGCAGGCCTGTGCAGCCCACAAGTTATCACACAGCAAACATCAATTCATTGGACTGAATGGCGAGCCCCGGGAGAATATGGATATGGGTATGGAGGCTGAATGGATCGCGCAAACTCCTCGCAGATCAAGGCTGTGATTCTGGACTACGGCGAAGTCCTCTGCTCTTCGCCGACCGCGGAGGAATGGGCCCGCATGGCCAGTGTCTTTGGGGTTGACCCACCTGCATTCCGCAAACTCTGGGACCGTAATCGGCTGCTTTATGACCGTGGCGATCTTTCGCCCGAAACCTATTGGGCGGCCGTGGCAAAAGATGCCGGTATCCAGCTGGCGCCGGAGCAACTCCCATTACTCCGCCAGTGGGATGTCGAGATGTGGGCTCACGCAAATTCAGTCATGGTGGAATGGTTGAAGCAGATTCACTCCTCCGGAACCAGGACCGGGCTTCTCTCCAATATGCCCCACGACATGATCCGGCACGTGCGGCAGAAGTTTGCCTGGCTGGAGCATTTTGACCATCAGACATTCTCTGCCGAGGTAGAACTCATCAAGCCCGATGCGGCCATCTACGAGCACAGCCTGCGCGGAGTCGGAGCCGCCCCGTCGGAGGCGCTTTTCGTGGATGACAAGGAAGCCAACGTTAAGGGCGCGCGCGCGGTGGGAATGCGCGCCATTCAGTTTCAATCGGTGGAGCAGTTCACGAACGATCTCGAGAGGCTGGGCTTTCCGACGCTACCTGCTTCAGCGGTCTCTCCTGCCCTCGGACGAAGCTGATCGCAGAAGGCTTCACCAACCCCGATTGCGAGTCATCCCGAGCGCGGCTCGAGCCGCGCTGGCGCGGTGAGAGCAAGTCGAGGGACCCCTACCTGGCCGGAGACGCATTCGCGCAGGGGTTTTCCTTCTCGACTTCGCGAACTGCGGGTTCCTGGAACGTTCAAACCTTGGACAAGGCGATCGCTCCCCGGGGTTGCGAGGGCAGGATGCCCTCGCGACAGCCAGCCGGGACGCCGGCGCTACGGTCGCTACGCAGACTTCTCGAGCATCGCTTGTGCCGCCAATATGAAACCAATGGTGTGCGCCATGCCGGCATGCCAGGGCGCAGGGCAAGTCATCTGCGGCGTGTGATCGGGAATGACCACGCCGTCAAATTTATTCTTCGCCAGGATAGCGAGGATGCGAAGCATATCCACATCACCCTCGTCGATAAATGTCTCGCGGTAGTTCGGCACCTTTCCCACCACGTTGCGCAGGTGGATGTACGCGATTTTTCCCTGCCGGCTGTAGCGGTCAATCGCCTCGTAGATATCTCCTTCCGTCATCTCCGCCAGGGTTCCCACGCAGAGTTCCAGCGCATTGCTGGGGCTGGGCGCCAGATCAATCAGGCGCTGATACATGCCGGGCTGGTAAACCAGTCGAGGCTGCCCCCGCATGGTGGGCATGGGCGGATCGTCAGGGTGGGCCGCCAGTCGCACGCCGGATTCTTCGGCGACCGGGACCACATCGTGCAGAAATCTGTCGAGGCGTCTCCACAACTCATCGTGGGAAATGGAAGGCAGCGTACCCGGTGGTGCGCCGGGATCGTAAACCATGTTCCAAACCGTTCCCCTTGGAATGGGGACATCGTCGGCCGGGCCGTCCATGCCGACGGTGAGGGCGTGACCGCGTCCCAGGTGGGCCGATACGCGGCCGCACACGCCCGCCAGGCTGAAGTTGTACCCCAATACCGGGATGCCAGCCTCGCCCATGCGGCGAATAATCGTTTTGACCTTTTCGATTTGCTGCGATCGCTGCGGGCCGTCGAGCAAAATATCGTGCCAGTGCGCCGGGTCGAGATTCTCGATCGCAGCCAGGACCAGGCCCGCGTCTTCGATGTCACGGCGCAGGGTCTTGAGTTCCTCAACCGTCCACAGCTTCTCGGGATCGCCCGCCCTTCCCCAGGGTTCGTACTTCCCACCCGTGGGCTGATTGTCGCGGGGGTTCGTCGCGCTCTGGTTGAAATAATCAACCAGGTGGACGACCACATGAGTGCAGCCTGCTTGGCGCGCGAAGTCGTAGTACTCGCGCGTCAGCATGTGGCGATACAGTCCCAGGCCAATTTTCATAAGCGAATGCCACAGGAGTCCGGGAGGTCCCTACCAGGTAAGCGCTGGTTTGCTTTGCGCCCTTCGCGGATGTTCTGCTCCTTTGCGGTGAAGCGTTTGACCTTTGCCTAAATCACTCGAAAATCTTAAACCGCAAAGGACGCAAAGACAGCCGCAAAGGATGCTGGAAGTCCTGCAACTATTTTCCCCGTGCCTTCGCGATCTTCTCGACAAACTGTTTCGCCGTGTCGGTGACCAGTTGCAGGTTGCCGTTCTCAGCGCCAGCGGTCAGGCTGCCGCCCACTCCCACCGCAACCGCCCCGGCCTTGATCCACTCCCCCACGTTATCAATGCTCACTCCGCCGGTCGGCATCAGGGAAGCCTGGGGCAGCGGGCCCTTCACCGCTTTCACGAAAGCAGGTCCAAGGGTTTCGCCGGGGAAGAGCTTCACAATGTCGGCGCCGCACTCCATCGCGTCCACAATCTCGCGCATTGTCCCGGCACCTGGCATATAAGGGACCTGATAGCGGTTACACAAGCGCGCCGTTTCAACACTCACCGACGGGCTGACGATGTATTGCGCCCCGGCCAGTATGGCGATGCGGGCAGTCTCCGGATCGAGCACCGTTCCCGCGCCAAGGAGGATTTCGCCGGACTTGTATTTTTTCGCGAGATATTCAATTACGGTAGCCGCTCCGGGAACTGTGAAGGTGATCTCAATTGCCGCCGCGCCGCCCACGGCACAAGCCTCTGCGATTCGCTCGGCAAGGTCTGAACTATGGGTTCGTACAATGGCGACCAGTCCCGATTCAATTACTTTTCCGAGAACCTTCAGTTTCAGCATAGTCATGGTGATTGTGTGAAGAGCTTGCTTATCGCGTCCTTTCCGCCCGACCCAAGATAGTAATGCAAAAACTGAATAGTGTCCTGGCCAACATCCTTTGCGTCCTTCGCGGTTGGGGGGTTGACTTTGCCATAAGTGTAAAAGTCATGAACCGCCAAGCTCGCAAAGAAGGGCCGCAAAGGAAACAAAGGGAGGCAGACAGTTGAATCAGGCCCCAGCCAGATTCGGCCCGGTGCGGCCTGCGTTTGATTTACAATCCTTGGCTGCGCAAGCCAGCCTCCGAGGGCGCCGGAATGAAGACCACCCAGACCATCGAGTACTCCGAAGCCAGTAAGATCATTGACCGGATCGTCGAGCAGGCGCTGGCCATGCGGAAGGCCGCTGTGATCGCGGTGGCCGACTCGCACGGCGAGCTGCTTGCCTTTGCTCGCATGGATGGCGCTCCGCTCTCTTGCATCCGCATCGCTGCCAACAAGGCTTGGACGGCGGCGCGTGAGCGCAAGCCAACCCAGGACATTGGAGACCGGGTGCGGCATCCGAAAAAGGGTCACGACATCGCCTACTACGGCGACCCCAAGTTTGTCGGCTGGGGCGGCGGCATTCCGGTATGGAGAGATGGCCAGGTGATTGGCGCGGTGGCCGTCAGCGGTCTCTCATCGAGTGAGGACGTCGTCTTGGCCAAGCTGGGAATTGAACTGATCGCGGGCAAAGATAAGAAGAAGCGGCGCTGACCGCAAGGCCTTCAACGTAAGACTGAAAACCATCTGAGGGAACGAATCCAGGGACATGACAAAGACCACGGTAACTTTTGGCGAAATCATGTTGAGGCTCGCACCGCCGGGCTTCGAAAGAATTCTGCAGACGGGCGGTTCGTTGCGACTTTTGGCGGCGGCGAGGCCAACGTTGCGGTCGCGCTGGCGCAGTTGGGACTGCCCGCGGCCTTCGTAACTGTTCTACCCGACAAGAATCCGGTGGCCGATGCCGTCGTCGGCGAGCTGCGCCGCTTCGGCGTGGATACTTCGCGGATCGTCCGCGGCAAAGGACGCATGGGCGTCTATTACGTCGAAGCCGGCGCCAACCAGCGTCCTTCGAAGGTGGTCTACGATCGCGATTACAGCGCCATCGCCCTGGCCAGACCGGGAGACATCAACTGGGAGCGCGCCCTCGAAGACGCGGGCTGGTTCCACGTGACTGGCATTACTCCTGCCATCAGCAGTTCGGCGGCCGAGCTGGCGCTCGAAGCGGTAAAGAGAGCTCAGGCCAAGGGCATCACGGTGTCCTGCGATTTGAACTATCGCAAGAATCTGTGGAAGTGGGGCAAGCCGGCGGTCGAAGTAATGCGCGAGCTGGTGAAGAACATAGACATTGCCATCGCCAACGAAGAAGACGTGCAGATGGCGCTGGGCATCGCGGCTGACGTGGACGTACACTCCGGGCAGCTCGATCGCGCGCAATACCAGAAGCTGACTGCCAAGGTTCTGTCCGAGTATCCGAACCTCAAGGCGATCGCTATCACCTTGCGGGAATCCAGGAGCGCTTCACACAACGGCTGGTCGGCCTGCCTGAATGACCGGCAGGGGTTCAGCGTTAGCCGTTCCTATGAAATCACTCATATCGTGGACCGGGTTGGTTCGGGCGATTCTTTTGCTGCCGGCTTGATCTACGGTTTTCAAATGCTGCCCACGCATCAGGAAGCACTCGAGTTTGCCGTGGCCACGAGCTGCCTGAAGCATTCCCAGCAGGGCGATTTCAGCCGCTCTACCGTGGACGAAGTGAATGCGCTGCTCAAGGGCGACGGCTCGGGAAGAGTGCAGCGCTGAGAAATCCTCCAATGGAGGGTTGGAATGTTAGCCGGTTGAGTCCGGGGATTTCGATTTATGTGTGGGCGAGCCAGTCGCCCCATGAGGCTTCAGATTACGGAGCCTAGTCGTGGAGAACAACGTTCAGCAGTGAGCTGTGGACTTGCAGCCCACCGTTGTAGTGGATGAAGCCCAATTTCCTGAATCGGTTCATGAAAAAGCTGACCCGCGAGCGGGTCGTGCCGACCATTTCCGCCAGCATTTCCTGACTGATCTTGGGAACTACAGCCTCGGGTTTGCCTTCCTTGCCAAAATGAGCGAGCAGCAAAAGGATTCGGGCCAGTCTCTTTTCGCTGGAATTGAAAAGCTGATCGACCAGATCCTCTTCGTAACGGATATTCCGCGCCAATAAATAGGCCACGAACATGTCGGAAAGCCCGTGTTCCCGATGAAGCGCCTCCATCATGATTTTTTTATCGATTCGCAGAACCGTGCAAGCCGTCATAGCGGTTGCAGTCAGCATGCGAAAGGGCTGGCCAGTCAGGCAGGCTTCACCGAAAAAAAGTCCGTCATCCAGGATACCGATGGTTGCTTCTTTGCCGGTCTTCGAGACCACGGTGAGTTTTACCTTGCCGGTCTGGAGATAAAATACTGCGTCAGCGTCGTCTCCTTGCGCAAAGATTGTTTGTTTCTCGGGGAAAAGCGTAATCTTTCTCCCCTCACCGATGGTGGCGAGAAATGTATGGGGGTCAAAATCGCGTCTTGTCTTACCCGCTGCCCGGGGACCCATTAGTTTGCGCCGTCGGATTGATATCACATGCCATTTTGATGGTCGGTAGGGCATCCAACATATGCGAAGATTTTCTTGTTTGGCTGGCTCGATTTTCAGGGCGTCTTTTCGGAAGCGGAACCGTGGGTCACATTTCGCGATCTGGGCTTGCGGCTATGAGCCCTAAGCCAATGTAGGGCGCCCTACCGAAGCATTAGAGCAAACCCTGTATGATTTTGCGGCTAGCACCGAGAGGCGAGGTTCCTGTTTCGCATTCAGGAGCGCTGGTTCATTCCCACATCTTAGATGGCACGCAAAAACCCCCAAGTCATGCAGTCCGGCGAGCGGACGAATGCCGCAGGAAAGGCAGTGAGCAATGTAATCCTTCTATCGATCTCCGATAGTGACTACAGCTCACTTCGTCCTCATCTCGAATACGTCATCTTGCCCAACCATCTAGTCCTGCACGAGGCGGGCGGAACCCTCACCTTTGCCTATTTCCCGAATCGAGGTTTGATCTCTCTCGTGGTTGTAATGAAAAATGGAAAAACCGCCGAAGCTGGCATAGTTGGAAATGAGGGTTTTACAGGAACCCTGGCGGCGGTTGGTCTGACCAGGAGCCCGTTACAAGCCGTGATGCAGATTACAGGGGATGGGTTTCGGATCGAAGTCGGAGCGCTGCAACACATTCTGGAGTCCTCTCCCTCACCTTCAATTGATGTTGAGCCGCTATGCCGCAATTCGGGGCATGCAGATTGCACAAACGGCCGCGTGTAATCGGCTGCACGATATTCAGCAGCGCCTCGCGCGTTGGCTGCTGATGACGCAGGACCGGGTGGATTCAGGATCCCTGCCCATCACTCATGATTTTCTTGCAACGATGCTAGGGACGGACAGGCCCACCGTGAGCCTGGCAGCGGGTGTTTTGCAGAAGAAGGGGCTCATCGAGTACACCCGTGGCGCAGTGAAGATCGTGAACCGCAAGAAACTTGAAGGCGCCGCCTGCGAGTGTTACGGGGTTATCCAACAGTACGACGGCGAGCTGGGTTTGAAAAAAGTCCGGAAGTGAAAATTCACCCTCCTACAGCTTCACCCATTCTCGCGATGCCGCCGAGCGTTCCACCGCGTCCAGCACTTTCTGCACTGCCACCGCATCATCAAAATCCGGGTAGCGTGATTCTTTGCGCGCCAGAGCTTTCAGAAAATCTCCCAGAAGCGCGATGAAGGTGTGCTCGTAGCCGATGATGTGGCCGGGCTTCCAGAAATTGTCGGAATAAGGATGGTCGGGACCCGTCACCGTAATGTTCTTCATTCCTTGCTGGCTGGGCGTTTCGGCGGCATCGTAAAACTCCAACTGGTTCATCTGCTCCAGATTGAAACGCAGCATGCCCTTGGAACCATTGATCTCGAAGGCATGACGATTGCGGCAGCCCACGCCGTAGCGAGTGGCTTCGAAGCTGCCCACGCTGCCATTGGCGTAGCGGGCCAGAAAATACGTGGCATCATCCACGTCGCGGCCTGGGACGAAGGTGTGCATCATGGCCGTCAATTCCGTGATCGGCCCGTTGAGGTAAAGTGCCGAATCGATAGAATGGGAAAGCAGGTCTCCCGCCGCTCCCAGCCCGGATTCGGAGCGTTTGTAGCGCCACGTCCCGGCTTTACTCGGATCGTTTCCCGACTGATTTAGATACAGCGCTCGGTAGTGATAGGTCTGTCCCAGGCGGCCTTCATCGATCAGTCGTTTGGCCAAGACCACGGCTGGAATTCGCCGGTAATTAAACCAGACCAGGTTGGGGATCTCACCTACTGCCTTCGCCATGCTCTCGGCTTCCGGCAGGGAAGTGGCCAGGGGCTTCTCGCACCAGACCATTTTCCCAGCCCTGGCGGCGGCGATGGCAATGGGCGCATGCAGGATGTTGGGCACGGCGATATCCACAACATCAATGTCGGGACGGTCAACCACAGCCTGCCAGTCGGTCGAGACTTCTTTCCATCCCCACTGCGCCGCCACGGATTCAAGCCTGGCCTGGTTGCGTCCACACACAACCTTCAGGCTCAGTTCGTAGGGAACGTCAAAAAAGTGCGTGACCTGGCGAAAGGCGTTGGAGTGCGCCTTGGCAATGGAACCGGTGCCGATCATCGCGACATTGAGGGTTTGCCTGGGCAGGGGCATTCAGACCGACATACTACGCGGACAAAGCCACGTGCGCCAAAAGCAAAATGCCCCACCCGTCGCAGACGATGCGACAGATGGGGCACCTTCGGCCGTAAACTTATTTTGCCGCTCGCGCCCGGATCAGTTGTTCCAGACGACGACGGCCTTCTTGTCGTACAGGTGTTCTTTCCTGAGCATGCGGGCCGAATCGCCCAGGGGAACGACATACGCCGGCGTGGCCACTTCCCAAAGCGGCCTCACACCGTGAGCTTGCACATTGTTGTACTGCTCCATGATGTCCTCGTGCCTGCCCATATTCATTTGAGAGGCATGTCCCTCATGGCTCTGAAACTGGTAGATTACCGGTTCGGCGCTTAGTCCAGATGATCCGACCGTGGCCTGTCCAAAGGCCGCTCCTGCGAAACAAAGCAGGCCCAAGACCAATAACGTTGTCTTCATTGAAATGCCTCCGACCTTTGGCAGAACCAGGATTCGAAGGCCCGAAAGTCGCCTCCCATCCCGCTACCTGTTTTGACTTCACCCTGACAATACGCAAGCCGGATACCAAACCTTTCAGAAGCACTGTCTAGGCTTTCGGCGGGGAGTTGCGGAATGCAGTGAAATTGTTTGCACAATCGTGGCGGGGACTAACGTCCGGAAAGCCATGCCTGGAGCGGCATACAGCGGCTTTACCTGCCTCTCGCCCGCTTCGGTGCGCAGAGGTGGCATACTCGGCTGGGCGGAAAGAAGCTTTAACCGCACAGGTTGCCAGGAACGGCCGCAAGCAACGCCAAGGCGCACTACGCCGGGTCTACAACGTGCGCCAGGCCAAGGGTTTGGAGCAGCGTGACTAAGGTAACGCCCTGTGGCACCAGTGGGCCATTCTGCAAGCGGGGCAGGGCGCTTAGGATCGCATCATTCCGGATGGGAGGGCCAAATGGATAACATATCGATCCGGGACGGACTGCTGGCCGCGCTGACCGAGCGCTACGAAGCAGATCCCGCCCATTTCGTCAGCTTGCCTAGACAGGTTGTTGATTCTTCGTCGGCCCGAGAGGTCATTGCCGACCTGAGGAACGAGGGCTACGTCGAGGAGCAGGAGCGCGGCGTGATCCGCTTCACCCGGCGCGGCTACGAGTCGCTCAGAGAACGCCTCGATTCCAACGGGGACGAATCCCGAGTCCTGCTCGCGGTCTAGTCATGGCGCCGCCGATGTGGGGACGCCCGTGTGGGGACGGGTCTCCGACCCGTCCGGCCGAGCAAAGCTCGGCTAGTCGTTGATCGCGGTTCCAGGCTCCATCCGGCGCACCCGCCCAACCACTCCAGTCGCCTCAAAATCAGGATTCGCGCACCTCTCCCATCGGATTCCCTGTAAACGGCGGAAGTGCAAAGACGCCGGCGCACGGTGTCATATACTTCTTGACCACGATTAGCCGGCATCCCGCGTGCTGTATGAACAGCCGGCCGACCCAGCCCCATGCCAAAAGATTCGCCACAGAAATCGCCTCGCGGACTAACGGCGGTTGCCGGGTTCCTGTTCTTCGGAGTGGCCATGGCTTTGCTTGCGGGAACCACCTTGGTGTTCCCCGGGACAATTCTCGACCGGGCCTGGCGTCTGAATCCGGTCGCCTACGCGCAACTCGCCCCGCTGGGTGCGCCCGTCGGCATTGCCTTTTTGTTGTTGGCTGTGGTTCTGGCGGTGGCCGGGACGGGCTGGTGGCGCCGCCGGCGCTGGGGATGGGTCCTCGCGGTAGTCATCATCTCCATCCAGGTTCTGGGAGATTTCATGAACCTGCTGCGCGGCGACGTACTGCGCGGCGCAGTCGGCGTAGTAATCGCCGGCGCGTTGCTCTTCTATATGACCCGTCCGCGAGTCAGGGCGGCGTTTGCGACCGGGTAGCCCTCTCCAACGTCCTTGATATTGTCAGACTGCCACTTTTCCGCAATTACCTCTTTTCTTTGGCTACAGCCTCGTCGGACCTACCTTGGGCGGTATAGACAAACCGAAATTCAGAATCAAGCTAGCCCGAAGTTCGCCATGCTACATTTACGACAATGCGTTCTGAGATAGAGCAGGCCGTGCAGCTCCTGCAGCAGGGTAATGATGCGGCGCTGGAGCAGGCTCTGGCTCTGCTTCAAAATACCGTGTTCTCCTTCAGCATGCGCGTCTGCGGTCAGCGCCAGGACGCGGAAGACACCATGCAAGAGGTACTGCTCAAGTCGCTTCCGCATCTGCCCAAATTCGACAGCCCCAAAGCGCTCGTGGTGTGGCTCTATAAAGTGGCAAAAAATCGTTGCCTGATGAGTCGGCGCCGGAGCAAGTTCGCGCCCATTCCAGATCTCTCTCTGGAACAACTCATGCCGGATCGGAAGGAACTTCAGCAACTGGGGAGTGATGGCAGGATCAATCCTGAAGCGTTCGCTATTCGGAGTGAGGAAGCGGGACGGTTGCGAGACGTCATTCAGCGGCTGCCGCCACAATATCGCATTGTTCTGGTGCTGCGCGACATGGAAGGGCTGACCGACGAAGAAGTGGCCGAGATCACAGGGCTACGCTCGGGGACAGTGCGGGTTCGCCTGCACCGTGCGCGTTTGTTTGTCCGCAAGGAATTGATGAAAGGGTTGAAACCACGCTCGGGGAGAGCAGCCGTCGCTTCGCGGGCGTCTTCTCCAGAACAGCTACGCAACCAACAACCCAGACCAGCCCGCTGTAAAGCCATGTTTGCCGAACTCTCGAACTATCTCGACGAGCAGTTGGACGATTCGCTTTGTGAAGAACTGGAGCGGCACCTGGGCGGTTGCGAACCCTGCAAGGCGTTCCTCTCCAGTCTCGAAGCGACGATTGCTCAGTGCCGAACCTCCCCGGCGGAGTGCCCTTCAGGTAAGAAGGCCGTCCGGCTCCGCAAGCAATTGCTCAAGAATTACGAGCACGCCCTTGGGGTGGTCAGACCGAAGTGACAGCCCTTCTTAGGGCCCACCAGGTTCGCCGGTCAGTCTGCCTGCTTCCGTCTCGCAATGTTGAGGCGGATTGCTCATTCGTGTCATGTGCGCTTTCATGAGCTGGCAGGACGTTTAAGCTGGTTTGAGCGACTTGCCGCATTCCAGGCAACAGGTTCGATGACGAGGGGTGATGAGTCCACAGAAGGGACACATCCGCTGTGAGGCAAAATCACCGTCGCGTGGTCCCACGCCCAGCGAGCTTCTCAGCGACGCGGCCATGAAGGCGCGCAACCTGCGCACCTGGCTGAGTAAGGCCTGCAAGAGAGAAGCCATAGCTGAAAATTCCGCGTTTCTCAAATCGCTGCCCTGCTGGGCAGTCTGGCACGAGTAATGATGACAGCTCCCCACCCGCGATTCTGTGCAAGATTGCTCGCTTTTGCCCAAGGACATCGCGTGCGCGCCATCAGTCGCAGGCCGGGCAATCAGGCTGCAAGCCGGATGTGAGCAATTCAGACCAGCTATTATTTCGTGACCCGGCGATCATAGAGCTGGAGATGAGTATTCCTTTCGTCTCCTTTCAGGTTCCCTGAGCTAAGTCAGCCATCTGAAGTTTTCTCCTCTTAGTTGCGTAGTAGCGTAGATCCTGAAAGGAACAATCACATGAAAAAACTAATGTCAGTCTTACTGATGGGCTGTATGGGCCTGTTTGCGACGCTTTCCTGGGCAGGAACCGCTCGCTCCGATACGATCGAACGCTTCCAGTCGTCGGTTGACGTTCTGCACGCGATCATGGAGGCCCCGGATAAGGGTGTTCCGGAAGAAGTATTGAGCAATGCAAAGTGCATTTTGGTGGTTCCCAATCTGATCAAAGGGGGCTTCATCTTTGGCGGCAAACATGGCCGCGGGATCGCGTCCTGCCGCACCTCCGACGGCTGGAGCGCGCCAGCGTTTGTATCGATTGGCGGCGGAAGTTGGGGATTGCAGATTGGTGTCGAAGGCGTCGACCTGGTTGTGCTGGTTATGAACGACCGCGGTTTCCAGCATCTGCTTTCGAGCAAGTTCGCCCTCACTGGTGAAGGTTCGGTGGCAGCGGGCCCCGTTGGCCGTCATGCTTCCGCGGGAACCGACTGGAAGATGAACACTGAAATGTTGACCTACTCACGATCCAAAGGCGTCTTCGCCGGCCTCACCCTCGAAGGTGCGGTAATCGAGCAGGACAACGATTCCACCCACGCCATTTATGGCAAGCACATGAGGTTCCGCGATATCCTTTCGGGCAAGGTTCCAACTCCGAAGAGTGCGGACGCTTTCATGAGGGCGGTATCTCAAGCTGGACATCAGGCAGCCGTCGCGGAAGTTAACGACAGCAAGTAATGGTATTGAGCATCGCCATTCTGGCCGAGACCATGCACTGGTCTCGGCCTCTCTGTTTGCAGGGAGCCGCCACTGTGGTGTTTTTGAAAGGATTCGTTCCAGTCGGATCCATTACCTGTGATCAGGGTTGGTTTCGCTCGCGCTCGTGAGCGGCAGATCCGATCGGATCAGGGCCTCCGCATGTTTCCATACCTCTGCATCACATTCAATTTGGGTGTGGGTCTTCACGAAGAGGCGGTCGTACCAGGGATATTTTTCGCAGCTGTAGGGGCTCGCCGCGTAGTCGGACCGAAAATTCCCTAGGATACTGGTGCGGCCTGCATCGGCGGCGCGGATGTCGGACTGGCCGCGGAGTAGTCCATTCGGCTGATAGAAGTTGGCGGCCCGGGCGACGTTCGCGGGAATGACCCGGTCATTGTGGCGAAAGGAAATACTGTCCACTTGCACGGTGAGAAGCACAGGGATGCCGTCCTTCTCCAGGTCACGCGCCAGGTTTATCGCTTCAGAACCGCCCCAGCTGTGTCCGTAAATAATGATGCGAGCATTTTGCTTCTCGCCCTCAGTTAAAGTCCCATCGTGGTTGGAATCGAGCAGACCCAGAACCCAGTTTCGGGCTTTTCCCTTGTGGTAGCTCTCAAAGGTCTCAACGTCCACCCCCGAGGGATAGGCCTGGCGCAGTCGCGCCGCGAGCTGTACTTCGCTGTGCGCGAGGTTATCGTGTCGGATGAACCCACCGACGAAGCCGATAACCATCACGGGCGGCATCTCATGCTCATCCGTCGCGCGAACCGATTGCGCCACCGCGGTCTGCCCCAGAGTAAGAAGACCCGTCAGGAAACAGATGAAGGTGCGGGTGAACGTCAAGCTGCGAGCCAGAGTCACGGTGTGCTGCGGCCCGCGAGAGTGGGAGCGGGAACTGTGGAATTCAACCTATCCAGAGCCGTCAACACCTCTTTCCAGCGAACCTCGTCCTTCTTGGTCTCAATCGGGAGCGAAAGATCGGAATAGAAGTGCAGGATGTTCTGCCGCAACTCTATCGTGGTCCGATCGAACTTCCGGTCGAAGAGTTGGCCCAGCAACTTGGCGTAGGTGTCGTCGGTCAGCGAGTATTCTCCCGGCTTGGTTTCGTTCCCGGTGTCGAAATCGCAATTAGGAAGCGAAAGCGAGTCGGTGCGGACCTGTTCCAGAAAGACCCGATATTGATCGACGGTGGTATTGATGCTTTTGATGTAAAGATCTTCCGTTTGCGGCGTTGGGCTATTGAACGCCAGCCCTTTGAAGGGCCCAATCTTCGGCATGTAGCGCAAGAGTGTAGACAAAATTCGCGTGCCCAGGCCGGGTTTAGCGTAGTCCTTTCCCCACTCCTTTTCGTAATCGGAGCGCGAAAGACGGTAGAGAAACTTACGCTTCGCGAAGTTGGGCGTCTCGCGCATCAGCTCCTTCTTATGGGTTTGCAGCGCGACCTGGGTCATCTGCGGAATCAGTCGGCTGACCGAATAACGATACGAGCCGACCGCAAGGTCTTCGTGCGCGAGTACATCGCTCAACTCCACTCCGTAGACCACGGGGAAAACCCGCTCCAGCAGGGACTTCGAAACCTGGAACCCGATGAAATCATGGTACTGCTGCGACGCGTAGCGATTCTTCGCCACCTGCTCCATGTCGAAGCCGAATTCCGTTTTCAAATGGGCGGTCTTGTCCTGCGCATAACGGACCGACTTGCCAAACTTGGCTCGCAGCTTGGGGTACTCGATGGCGACTGCCTGGTTGACCGCGGGGTGGCCGGCGATGTCCGACGCGTAATGCGAAAGGGCGCCCAGCGCGAAGGCGTACTCGTTTACATCCTGGCTCTCGAGCAGCAACTCGCGGACGAAATCGCCGCTACGGACGTAATGCACCAGACTACTGAACTCCGTGCTGCCAAATGGGTAATAGCCGAGGTCCTGGATCACGGCGCCGCCATAGGCGTAGGCATGGGCCTGGGTGATCTGCTCTTCCGTCAGTGCGGGATATCTGCGTAGTAATAGGGGTCGGATCTCGCTGGTCCAGAGTAGGTCGACGATTTCTTCGTGGGTGAGGACCGAGTATGCGGACGACCCGCCGCTGCACATCAGCACGATGAGGAGAAACGCACCGGCATGCCGGCCACGCCGGCGCCACCTCTCGACCGTGATGCCCAGCGCAATAGAGGGAGACCGCATAGTTCAAATTCGGCCGAGGACCAGTAGAACGACAACGATGACAATGACCACTCCCACACCACCCGTCGGCGCGTAGCCCCAATCCCGGCTGTGCGACCAGCGCGGCAGGGCTCCGAGTAGCGCCAGAATCAGGATCACGATCAGGATCGTTCCAAGCATGTTTGCTCCTTCTCCTGCATTTAATAAAGGTGCAGCCTCTCCCGAAGCTGCACCGGTGGATGGCTAAAGTGTGATGTTGATCGCAATTCCCTCGCCGGGGTAGCTGCGGTTGTACAAGTAGTAGCCGTTATCTACGTAGTTGACGTAGACATCATCGTTGTCATACCAGTCATTGCCCCAGGCTTCCGGCCATGGGTCAACCGTGCTGATCCAATAACCTTCGTACTGGAAACGCGGATATCCGCCGACCACCAGGAAAGGAAGACCATTGATGCGGAATCCGTGGCTGGGGCCAAAGTATCCGCGGTAGCGGTCGTCAGGAATGCGGTAGCCATGGTAGCCGCCGCGTTGCTGCCAGGTGCGGTGGTCCGACTCCCAGTTGTGTGAGCGATGCTGCTGCCATGCACTCTGCTCGACACGGTGCTGTTGCTGCGTCCGCTGTGGCTGCCGCCGGGCCTGTTGCTGGTTGTGTTGGTTCTGTTGCTGCTGCCGCTGCTGGGCCTGTTGGTTATGCTGGACCTGTTGCTGCTGCTTCTGTTGCCCCTGCTGCTGGTTGTGCCGGGTCTGTTGCTGTTCCTGCTGCGCTTGCTGCTGCTCGTTCCGGTTCTGCTGTTGCCGGTGCGCTTGTTGCTGCTGATTGTTCTGGTTCTGCCGCTGCTGTTGCGGAACCTGTTGCTCTTTCTGGTTATGCTGTTGAGGTTGGTGTTGCTGCTCAGCATGTTGCGGGCTGGGCTTGGCCTGCTCATGCCCGCGCGGTTGCTGTGCATGCTGTTCAGAATGCTCTTCGCCGTGCTGCTCCTGCCCGTAGGCAGGAACAGCGATTCCCAGAAGCACAGCCAGCATCGCAGTGGTGGTGATTTGGATTGCCTTCATAAGTTGCTCCATTACTACCCTCCGCTTGCTCTAGCGCAGGCTTCCTGTGGTTGGGTTGGCCGGGTTGCCGATGGCGTCGCCGGATACGAGAAGTTCAACTCTGCGGTTCTGCTGACGCCCGGCGGAGTTGCCGTTGGAGGCCACCGGCAACGTGTTGCCGAAACCGCGGGCGCTGACCGAGTTCCCCGCTACGCCTTGTTGCACCAGGTAATCACGCACCGAGCCGGCGCGGTTCTCCGACAGGGTCTGATTCATCTGATCGCCGCCTACGTTGTCGGTGTAGCCGCCGACTTCAATATTGAGTCCCGGGATAGGCGAGCAGAATGCCGGCGACTTTCGCCAACTTCTCCCGCGCACCCGGCCTCAACGAGTATTTTCCGGTGTCAAACAAAACATCGGACATGCTGACGATGAGACCACGCGCGCTATCGCGGGTGTTCAGGACTTTGTTCAACTGCTCGGACAAGCGCACGCGCATGGCAGCTTTGTCGGCCTCTGCCTGTTGCACGCTGGCCTGCGCCTGCTGTGCAGCCAGACGTGATCGCTCTGCATCTGCCTGGGCCGCGGACAGTGCATCGGCTGATGCCGCCTGACTGTTCGCCATATCCGATTTGGCCCGGTCGGCGTCCAATTGGGCTTGAGCAGCATTGGCCTGAGCTCTTGCCGTATCAGACTCTGCCTGGGCCCTCGCGGCCTCTGCCCTGGCGGTATCAGATTCGGCCTGTGACGTGGCGCGCTCGGCTCGAGCCTGGTCAGACTGGGCCTGTTCCTTCTGCCGGGTTGCGGCGTCGGCTTGCTCCTGGGTCTGTGCCTGCGCATCGGCCGAAGCCTGACGTTCGTTCTCCAGCCGCTCCTGATCAATCTTTTTGACGGTGATGGCGCGGGCATCTTCCGCGGTCTGTACGACTTCGCGGGCAACCCCGATCATCGCCTTGCGATCGGTGTGCTTGTTGATGGCATCGGCATCGACCTGGTCCATCAGCCGCGCTGCGTGCTGATAGCTGTCGTGGGCGTAAGTCTCGGCTCCCTCGGATTGCGCGATGCGCAGGGCGTTGCGCGCTTCGAAGAATTCCAGCGGCAACCGGGTGTTCAGAACTACGGGATCGAACTTGTAGCCGGTGGGGATGTAGCCACCGCGTTCCAGAAGATCGTACTTGGTGTGCATGGCCTCGATCGTCCCCTTGGTATCGTCGCGGACTACGTTCTCGAGCACCACCACGTTGCTGGGCTGGCGGACCGCATAATAAGGTTCCGCGGTGACGACCAGCGCGAAAGCCTGAAGGTCGGTGGTGACGTCCACCTTGCTGCGATGGTTGTCGCCCACCAGGATTTCTCCCAGGTTCACGGCCCGGCCCTCGGGCGAAATCGCCCACAGAATGTAGGTCAGATACTCATTACCGAAAGTCGTGGGCTTTTCCAGGTTGCCGAATTCAACTTCAATTTCGATGTAGCCTTTCTTGCTTTCCACTTTGGCTTGGCCGTTGGCCTGGGGCATCAAATCGGTGCCGGCGAAATCCACCTTGGTGGCGCCGCCGCGATGCTTGTAATTGATGGCCTGCACGTTGCGGCTCACCACGGTCACCCGGAACGTCGGCGTGTGTTCCATGGGCTCGACAGCCATAGTGGATGGGGAATTGCTCTGCGCGACGGCGGACAGGCTCAGCGCAATTGCGGAAGCTAACAACAGCTTTATTCTCACGATATCTCCTTGTGGCAGGTGTCTGCCGTGTCGCATAAATCAGGATCTTGGGTAATTTTGCAATGCCTTCGCTGCCTCAACCTCTTCCGATGTGAATCCGGGAGAGGGAGTGAAACAGTCCAAAAACGTTCAACAGCCACAGGACCACGGCGATTACCACGACGCCGTTCAGAATTGACTTGATGGATGACTGCATCGGAATGAAACGATTTACCAGCCACAGAAGAACACCCACCACAACGAGGACTTCCAGGAGTTGAATTAACGGCATGGTCGTTCACCTTTCTGTTTGCGCGTGACAAAGCCTCTCTCCGCCGGAGATGTTGTCCTGCTCTTGCTTCCGAGAGCTTTTAGGGTCGAAACGTGTGGTCGCGGAGTTCCGCGACTTACACGGGCGAAGAATCCCAAAATCGCTGAGTATGGTCGCTTGGATTGAATTGGCAGGGACCTGACCCGCCGCGGCTAGACGAATGAGAGCCACCAATTAGGGGTCGTGGCTCCCTCTACACACTCAACAGAATAGAGAATGACAGGTACCCGCGTCCACGTCTGAGCAAGATAGCTCACATCTCAACATAAAGGACTGCAGCGCCTGGCGAGCCTTTGCGGGTTCCGTCGCACTTCAACTACGCCTTCATCGTGATCTTCACCGATTCCCCTCTTTTTTGAGGCTCGCTTCATCCCCGTTTTTCTGGGTGAGCGTGTTGACGATGCCGATCTCCTCGATGGGTTCACCGCCCGATTAAATGGCGGGTGCCCCACACATCGCGCACTTTGCGATGTGTGGGCTTTCGGCACAACTGGAACGCGTCGGGATTACAATCAAACTCCGAGAGAGGCAAGGTGATAGCAATCATCATCAAGGTTGGGTGCTTGGGGAACGAAATCTGCCCGAAAACGATTCGGCTCTACGCTGAAAACAGGGTGACGCCCGACGACTGAAGACCGACGACTGAAGTTATGGTGGAGGCGGCGGGAGTTGAACCTTCTCGAGTCTTGCGATGCCTGTAACTTGCAGATTCTACAAGAGCCGAGAAGCCCAAAAAATCCCCAATTCGGACTCCCATCGTACAGTTATCGTACAGTCCTCAAACCGTACGCGCCGAAACGACACCCCCGAACCACCGGGAGCAACCGCTAACTAAGCTCCTAGAATATTCGTGAGGGCTCCGCCGACGGCAACTTCGACCACCCCGACTCCATACTCGCCACACTCGGTCCGCGCCGGCCGGGCCTGCTGAATCGTTTGACCTCCGCAGGGTGGCGGCACACTACCTAACAGGGACGAAAAATATTGCGAACGCCTCTGACAAAATGACCAGGAGCGACTCGCATGGTGCCTGGATCCCGTTGCTGTCTTTGATCTCATAAAGTGCCAGCGTCTCCTGCGGGCCGCTGGCCTGGATGTAGGTGAGACGAACGAGACGAGTCTCGCGAACAGGGTCATTGGGCAGGATGGTGCTCTCGCAGAGCCTTTCTGGCAACGCCACCTCCAGCAAATCCGACGATACCGAACAGGCGACGACACCTCAATAGTGACGCTAAAAGAAGCACCCCTCAGCCGCGGCGGGAACACCTCGTAAACCTGGGTGCGAAAGATCGGGCGAGTCGTTTGCGAGACGAAGCCCTCGTTCGCAATCATGCTTATAACGTCAGCCCCGCAGAGCGTGCACTCCTCACTGATGTTGGTAAGTTCCACACCGTCGCCGTGTCCGATTCGCTCCGACATCGGTAGGCGACGACCCGGCTAAGTTGTCAGAACTTCGTGAATCTCAAAGCCCAGAAACTAGTACGCCAGCGTCCAGTAACGCTCGGCAAGGGCGAGGGGAATTTCTCTGTGCTGGTGCTTACCAAAGAGGGAAAATTCTTAGCCGAACGGCAGGGCGATCACTCAAGCCAGCAGCAGTTCTGCGCCGGTTTCGTGAAATCGCAAGAGGTCGCACACGATGCCACCCTCTATCTGATGTATCAGGCTCAGGCGGCCCAAATCGAGAAGCGAGGCGGCACCGTCCGTCGCGTCGTCCTCGACTACGAGCTCAAGATAACGTCTACGCGCCCCTCGGTAAAGCGCGGGAGTTGCCACCTCTCGAGTACGCCAAGCGCCAAGCCGAAAGCGCCACCGAGAACCGCTTGAAAGTGGCGAAAGGGAAGTTTCCGCAACCCGGTACTTCGTGGACAAGTTCCCGCTGTTTCTCTCTGGCGCGCCCAGTGCGTCAGCGCCTGTGGTCACGTTTTGCTACGTAGAGGGCACCTCGGTAAGCATGCCGGTTTCGACACCCACCTGCTCGAATACAGAGAGTTTTTCGGGCGATTGGAGTCCGTTCAGTTGGTGTATGTGTCGACAGACTAAAGGACGTTCGCGAAGGCGGAACGCGTCTATCGGCGTCTCTGCGCTACGCTGGCAGCAAAATCTGCGAGGGTGCCGTCGGATCCAGATCTGGGTCGCTTACTAGGGCACTTCCGCGCTCGCGTTCTCCTCGAAAGACTGGACACCGCGTGTTTCGACAAACAGCAGCTTAACTGATTGCGGGATGAGCTTGCGGGAGTTCCGAGGTCCAGAACACGAGGAACTTTATAAGATATGGCGGGAGCACGGAGACGGGGCTGTGCTTTGTGGAATACAAGGTCTAAGCATCGGATCTGGCACTCTTGCCACGTATCGGCTCGACCACGATTACGGGTTCTTCGGCCCACTTCCCAGGGGATGCCGGCATGAAGCGGACGGATTATTTCCGTAGACAGCAGGGTCCGCACAAAGATCCGGGTCTGAACGCCCTTGTGGCCAGCTTAGCGCGTAACGATAGAGCGGGTTGGAGAAGAGCGATGCTTCGAGAAACACGGACTGCAAAACAATTCAAGGGCGGGAGCGACCCCGGTTTGTGCGGCCCTTGAGCCGCCACAAACCCGCTTCGTTCCTACCGTCACTTTCGGGGGTCGCTCCCGCCCTTGGGGAACTGCTGTTGGGGATGCATCCCTGCGGTGATGAGAACTAAAAGAGCGCTGATTGAAGCGCAGTGAAATCAGGAGAAAGAAACCCATGCCAGCATCATTCATTCCTCAGCGAGTTAAACGAGCCAAGCAGCAGATCACGGTGAAGCTCTACCAGGACCAGCTCGCCACGCTCGACAAGTATGGCCGATTCATCGATGACAGCCGGGATTACATCATCAGCCAGGCTCTAGAACTGGTATTTAAAAGAGACAAAGAATTTGGACGCTGGTTGGAGCAGCAGAGAAACTCTAACAGGGATGCGGAAAGCATGGTCATCCGCACTGAATCCGCTGGGTCAGCATCACTGTCTGGACCACAGCGTGAGGGGAGAGGGAAGCATGCTCGCGGAGAAGCCGTGGGCGAAATGGAAAGAGAATCGGCGTAGCAAATGGAGGATCGAGTCGTGAGGCGAGTAGTCGAGAGCCGAAATCTCGTGAGCGTTGTGGTGAGTACAGCTGTGGGTCAGTATCTGTTTCGCAACTGGCCGTTTCCGGCTGAAAACGATCTGCTGCAAATGGTGCTGCTTCAGAAGCCTTATCTGTTCTACGGAATCAGATATGGCTTTGTTGCCATGCTATTTTCAACACCGTACATCGCATTCTCGATCCTATTCTCATTTACATACATTTTTGCTATACGGCGAGAAGAACAAATTGGACCAGGCGTCTCGCACCATATCTTTCGCCAGAAAGTCGTAACGAACTTTACTTGGTAGTCGGCGAGCTCCATCATCCCAAGCGTCCGCAGCCGGCGGTGAGCCCGCGGTGGCTCATTGTGCCCGAGCGTGGCCTTTTTACCGGGATCGCCATCTTCGGCGCGGTGGGAAGCGGTAAGACCACGGGATGCATGTATCCCTTTGCCGAGCAGGTGCTCGCATTTCGTGCTGATGAGGCTGAACGCCGGGTTTCGGGCCTGGTGCTTGAGGTCAAAGGCGACTTCTGCCACAAAGTCCGTGGAATCCTGGAAAAACATAACCGCGCGGACGACTACGTCGAGATCTCTCTGTCCTCACCCTATCGCTACAATCCGCTGCACAATGAGCTGGAGGCGTACGCGCTCGCATACGGAATTGCTTCCTTACTGAATAACCTGTTCGGACGGGGCAAGGAGCCATTCTGGCAGCAGGCCTACACCAACCTGGTGAAATTCATCATTCTCCTTCATAAAGTTCTATACGACTACGTGACCTTGTTTGATGTCTACGAGTGTGCGATCAATCCGCACAAATTAGAGGCAAAAATAGCCGAAGGCGAAGAGCTGTTCTCGACCGACGACTACATTGCGATTGACGATACGGTCTACGTGGCGCATCGCGAGTTGAGTCACTTTCCTGGGAGCGGATCGAGGGAACGAACTGGTTGAAGGCCCCGGCAACTGACGAGCTGAAACGAATTCTGGATACAAAGAGATTTCCCTGCGAGATCCAAACCGAGAGTGGCCCTCGGTTTCCTTCCCGAGATGAATCGTACGAGGAGCGCCGGCAACGGTTTGAAGCGGTCAAGCGCTGGTTTAACGATGATTGGAGACGGATCGAGCCCAAACTGAGAACCAGCATCGTCGAAGGCATCTCGGTCTTCCTCTCTATTGTTTGACGACAACCCTGCGGTGAAGCGGACATTTTGCCCACCCAAAGAATCCTACGACCCGGTTCGAAATCGAGATGGTCGTTACGGTACACCTTTGCCCCCGTTTAGTTCTCTCATTGAGCAAGGGAAGGTATGTGCCTTGAACTTCCCCATCGGTGCGAACCCGGGCCTGGCTAGGGCGGTGGGGACGATGTTGAAACAAGATTTTCAGCGGACGATGATCGGACGCATTCCCAAGATCGAGTCTGATCCCGAAAAACATTGGCGGTCGGTACTGTTTCTCTGCGATGAGTACCACTCCTTTGCCACCACCGGGGAGAGCGATCCCACCGGCGATGAAAAGTTCTTTGCACTCTCTCGCCAGGCACGTTGTATTCCGATCGTGGCCACGCAGAGCATCAGTTCATTACGCTCGACGCTGGCGGGAGAGACCTGGCGAACACTGCTGCAGACATTTCGCACCAAAATCTTCCTCACGCTGAGTGACGATTTCAGCGCCAGGACGGCCAGTGAGCTATGCGGGAAAGAAGAGCAGTTGAAATTGAATTACTCGATTAGCGAAAACGGCCAGGATGCCAGAGTGAGCATATTGACCGGGCGAGCCACGGCACATCGGGCAGCAATCTCAACCTCCAAGAGCTATAGCGTACAGCGGGATTGGGTGTTTGAGCCGAAGGTCTTCGCGGAACTCAAAAATGCGCAGAGCATCGTTTTAGCCTACGACGGGCTGAATCCTCTGCCGCCCTGCTATTGCTATTTGAAACCCTACTACCTCGATCCGAACACCACATATTTCGAACAGTTGGCGGAGGGTCATTTATGAGCTTTGAGGTCATCTTGCCCTTCTTGCGGCCGATCGAGCACCTGATCCGGGACGGCGAGATTTCGGAAATCATGGTGAACGGGTCGGGGCGAATCTACATTGAGAAGCACGGCGAACTGCTGCCGATCCCCGATGCCTCAATTCCAGAGAAGTCATTGCAGGTTGCAGTGCGAAATATCGCCCGCACACTGGGGGATGAGGTCAATGACGACATGCCACTGCTCGATGCACGCCTGCCGGACGGTTCACGAGTTGCCGCAGCGATCCCGCCGTGCTCGCGCCGGGGGACGACCCTAACCATTCGCAAGTTCCAATCGCGACGTTTCACCCCTGAAGAACTGGTACGCATTGGTACTGTCACGGTGGATGTGATGAACCATCTGAAAGATGCAGTCGAGCAACGTCGAAACATTCTCATCTCGGGCGGTACGGGAAGCGGAAAGACCACGATGCTCAATGCCCTCGCATCGTTTATCGATCCGGAAGAGAGGGTGGTGCTGAATCGAAGACACGTCGGAGATTCAGATCTCGCTGGAGAACCTGGTGGAGTTTGAGGCACGAAGAGAGCGGCCCGACCAACGCGCGGTCACGGTTCGTGATCTCCTCCGGGCCACACTGCGGCACCGGCCCGATCGCATTATTTTGGGGGAGGTGCGCGGCGGAGAAGCCTTCGACCTTCTGCAGGCGCTTAACACCGGCCATTCCGGCACGCTTTCACCCGAGTGCCCAGGTCGACACAACGATCTACGACTCATTCATCGCGAACAACGAGAGCAGGATCGAGGCGGCGCGGCGGACTCTCTGGCCGAAGCCCGAAACGGGGTCTTACTGGTCGGGGCTGAACATGTCCCGCAGGATCAAACTTCTCGATCCGCCATTCGAGGAGATCTACGAGGTTCACTATCCGCATTTGAGCTGGCAGGTCCACTCCGGGCTCACGGGCGTCGTGAATTCAAGAGCCGACACTTTCACAGTCATGTGCGGTCAGGCATTCAAGCTCGCCGCGGATTCGTATCGCGAGATTCTTTTGACCATGATCGAAGAGTTCAGCCTCGAAAAAGCGAACCCGAAAATTAAAGCGAAGCTCAAGGTCGCCACGTTGCTCCCACTCACTGATACTCCCGAACAGGCCGACAGTTTGCGAGAGCTCTCAAATCCAGACTGAATACTCTCGCGGATCGGGCGCTCGCTGACGCAATGCCTCGCGCTGTACGGCACGCAGGCACTCATGACGCGTCACGAGTTCGGGGAAGTGTTCCCGCTTGGAGGGGCTACTGTCGGGAAGGGAAGCTCTTCCAATAGGGGGAGCGTCAGTTGCTTCTGTGTTCGCACCGCGAGCCAAATTCAGAAGGCGGTCTTCGTCGGTTTCGGACTTCGTGGTTCGGCGATCGTAAGTTGTCGTAAAACCGGTTCACGCATCGCTGTCACCGAGCGTTCTGGGCGACAAGACTACTGACCGGGAAAACTGACTGTCGGAGAGCAAGCCCGAAACGTAACGTACATACCGCACGGGATCAGTGTCCGAGAGAGTGCAATTGCGGATCGTTGGTTTACAAACCCAACGATTCGTCCCTTGGCGCCTGGATGGGCCCTTACGAAGAAAGATGTGATCTCAGACCCCATTCAAAAGGTGATCATGGAGTTGCTCAGAATCGATCGTCGTCGTTCCTTGGCTACTTCACCGACCGTATTAGATGATCGACCGCGGACTGGATGCCGTAGGAGTATCCCCGCCAGTCGAGATCGAAGTTTTGTGTCACGAACTGGCCCTTCCGCGCATGGTCGCGAACCAGTGCCGCCTGCCATGCGAGGTAGTCGGTCACCAGGCCGCGCTGGAACTCGGCAAAGGCTGAGGAGATGCTGGCATTGATCGTGCCATTCACTGACGGGAAGTCGGCCCAGTCGTTGACCCGGTTACTCCAGTATTGATCCCGGCCTTGTCCATGGCATCGAGTACGCGATCGACGTGGCTGAAGTCGAAGACATCCGGCTTTGGTTCCAGCGTGCCCCAGCTAGACTCGGCGATGCGCACGACCGTGATACCTGTCGCCTTCATCATTTGGACGTCCTCATTGAGACGGTCCGTGGGTGCGTACTCCTCGTAATAGGCAGCACCGAAGAGTATCGTCTGCTGACCCTCGAGAGACTGTCCGCCAGCCGGGAGCACGTTCGTTATAGAGAGAGCGGCAAAAACAAAGACGCTTAGCAACCAACGTTCAATCATAAAGAAGTCCAGCGAAGGCGCGCGACGTTCGAACGGAAAAGTATCTTCGACCGCGAAACTCTATCGCGAGGCGACGACAGCGAGGGAGCATGGTTTACCAGGACGCGCCAAAGTGCGCGCGTAGTTCATCAATTTGTGCCGCCGAAAGAGGTTCCGGTTTTGGCGTGCAGGTCAGCCATAGCCGTGCTGTCTCTTCCAACTCCTCCAGAACAGCCATAGCGGACGTGAGCGAATTATGCCAAACATTCGGACCAAGCCGGTCGATCATCACAGCGCGGATCGGTGTTTTTTTCGTTTGCATCACCTGGATGATCTGGGACACGATTTCGCCGACGGCTGGATCGCCCGGGCGGTGGTAGGGGACCAGGGGCACATGGCCGACTTTCATTACGTAGTACGGAGTGATGGGCGGCACGATATCGTCCGGCTTCCATACACCAGAGAGCGTAAGGTTAACCAGGTGCGTGGAATGAGAATGGATAACGCACGACGCAGTTTCGTCGGCGGCATAAATCTTCCGGTGAAGTGCCAGAGTCTTGCTGGCACGATCGCCACTTTGCTGGACGCCATCGTTGTCCACCTTCGCAAGTCTTTCGGCCTCGAGAAATCCCAGGCAGGCATCGGTCGGGGTGATCAGATAACCATCCGAGAGGCGCACGCTAATGTTGCCAGCCGTCGCGTGTACGTAGCCGCGATCGAACAGTGAACGGCCGACACGGCAGATTTCTTTTCTGAGTTCAAGTTCCGTGAGCATAGATTATTCGAGAAGCGTAAAAGCCTTGTTAAAGAAATCCTGCGATCCAAAGTTCCCGGACTTCAAAGTTATGTGCAGACCACCTGTATCGTTCCCGGTTGAAGTCGCGTAGCACCACGGTACGCCCGAATCGATTTGCGGCCCGATCTGCATTTCCTGAATGTCGAGCGCCCGGACGCACACTCCTGCAGTTTCGCCGCCAGCTACCACCAATTGTCCAGCCCCTCGCGCCACAAGACCGCGAGCCACGTCGGAGAGCGCACGTTCGACGATTCCGCCGCTCCGTGAAACTCCCAGTGCAGCATGTGCAGCTTGAACCGCAGCAGGCCTGGCAGTGGAGTACACGAGCAATGGCAAGGTGGAATTGATCCTCCAGCACGAGTCCGCCCATGATAGCGTTTTCTCAATTTCTGCGTCGTAGCTGGAGGCGAGTTGTACGGGGTTCAGAGCATGGGAAGCCCCGCCGCTATTTATGAACTCCAGCACCTGTGCATTCGTGGCAGCAGAGCAGCTGCCGGAGATAATGGCTCTCCGTCCGCCTGCCCGAGGCAGTTCGCTGGATTTGGGGGAGGGAGTAAATCCCCATTGCGATGGCAACGCAATGCCAAGTCCAGAGCTGGCAGTGACCAGAGGTGCTGAGTGTAGAGCCGCCGCCAACCTCTTCAGGTCATCATTGCTGATCGCATCCGCGACGGCAATTGAGACTGACTCAGAACGAAGCTGATCGATCCGCTCAGCAATCGCACTTGCGGATTGTGCGACAGTCCGATAACCAATCAAGCCTACCTTCCTGCCTTTATCGGGAGCTAGTTGCGTCTGCAGGAAACGTACCAGGTTGGCATCGGTCATCGGTGTCAGCGGGTGATTTTGCATTCCGCTATCCGATAGCAAGACGTCGCCCACGAAGAGATGTCCCTTGAATACAGTGCGATCGTTGTCAGGAAAAGCTAGAACAACGACGCTGAAGTCGCAATTCAAATCGTCCATAAGTGCTTCGATGACCGGGCCGATGTTGCCTTGCGCTGTCGAGTCGAAGGTAGAACAAACTTTGAAATAAATTTGACGGGCGCCCTGCCTGCGCAACCAACGGCAGGATTGAAGAGAGAGTTCCTCAGCTTCTGCCGCTGGAATAGTGCGTGACTTTAATGCGACGACAACCGCATCCGCATCGATGGCGTTTTTGTGTCCGGGCACATCAACGGTGAGCACGACGCGCATTCCCGCCCGCACCAGATTGTTGGCGAGATCGGTCGCGCCGGTGAGGTCGTCTGCGATGCACCCCAGGATGATTCTCTGCATTGTTCGCGCCGACTTAAGCGGCGAGCGGTTCCGGAGTCCTCAAGACGAACGTCTTTCTGATGTATTTGGGGACATGCCACTCAACTTTCAAACCCGAAGGAAAATATCCGAAGTCGCCCGCGCGCAGAGTCAGCGGTTTTCCGTTCTCGGGAGTGATGACTGCCTCGCCCTCAAGAACCATCACGAATTCATCCCATGAGTAATCCCAGTTGAACTTGCCGGCAGTACACTCCCAAACGCCTTGCGTTACGAGTTGGTCGGGCGATTGAGCCGCGGTCCAGGTTCGCGCTACTGGCTTACCCTCGGTTACGAGTGCTGGTGGAATCGGAGTATCGCTGAGTTGAACTGCCGAGGATGTATTGGCCTTTGCTGCGGAAGTCATGATTGGTTTCCTTTTGTTAATTTTTAAAAGACACCACTTCTACAAATGCGAGGTTGGTTGGGTTGAATTTGCTAATATGCCTCGGTCAGGACTTAGTCCCTTGTTCGACGGCTTCCAGCGTAGATTGAATGCCTCTTCGAATGATTGCGGCATCGGGGCCTACTCCCAGGACCCTAAACTTTCGATCCTGGTATTCCCGCAGAGCCTCGTCGCTGTCCGCGATGATGCCAGCGTGTTTCCCGTGACTTCGGATTTCGGCAAGCATTTCGTCCTGCTTCGCCCTTACACTCGCGGAGCGTGGAGCGTTCGAATCCTCCGGGTCGAAGAAGAAAAAATCTGCGCCGTCAATTGAGGTCATCTCGCGGAGCTTTGGTTCATCCTGCTCGAGGTTGATGATTGGGACAATCAGAGCCCTTGCGTTGGATTCCGGCGTGTCGTTCACGGAGGATGAGTCGGAAGCGCTGAGTGATGGTAGTCGTTTGAAAATTGATCGCAGCTGGTCTGCGGTCTCCAGTCCCGAAATAAGGATTCCATCTGCACCGAGATTCAAAGCGCGCTTGATGAGTTCCGTACTTGTTCCGGACAGTCGAACCAGAGCCACCGTCTCGCTGCGGGCTGTGGCCCTTATGTGTTCAAGAACCTCGGCCCAATCCAAATGTCCGTTCGCCGCGTCGATCACAATCCAGTCGAAGCCCAGGCCCGTGGCGATCTCGCTGACGGCAACCGCGTCGAGAGTTACCCAAGCGCCATACACGGGTTCATTCGCCTGCAGTTTGCGTCGAAAACGGTGCAACGCGCCAGATTTCATTCCATCGCCTCTTTGTCTAAAAACAAACTAGCCAACAGATCAGCAACTGTGGCGTTTTTTAAAGTTGCAGCCGCTTCCATTTTTGCTGGAAGCCGGGGTGATCGAAAACTTCAGGATTGATGACGTGGTTCGGGCGCCGTCCCGAAGCGATGTCTGCTATTCCCTTGCAGGAATACTCGACCCATGTCGCGGAGGATCTCATGGGTCAGACCGACTGCATGCGGCGCCAACAGAACGTTATCCAAAACGCCGAAACGATGAGGTTTATCGAAGGGTTCACCTACAAAAACGTCCAGCGCGGCCCCGGCAATGCGATTTTCTTCGAGCGCTTCGAACAAGGCATCCTCGTTCACGATGCCGCCGCGCGGTATTGATCAAGAATGCTGTTGTCTTCATCAGAGCCAGTTCTCGCTGTCCGACTAGATTGCGTGTGTTGTTGTTAAGCGGGCAATGGATGGAGACGAAGTCTGCCTGCTGCATGACCTCCTCCACAGATCCTTCATCCGGAAATGATGACCCAATGCAATCATCCATCCGACTGTCGCCTCGGCCATCGACCGCTCGACTCCGCCAACTGCGTTGAAGAAGACAATGTCCGCGGCGGTGCAAGGCCTGGGACGTCAATATCGTTGTAGCCACACCGAAGCGCGCTATCGCGAGAAGTTCTTCGGCGTCAGAAACGCTATGGCTATCGATACCGGCGTCCATAACGATCGCTCCGTAGACTCCTTGAAGTTGCTCTGGACGAACGATCGGGAAGAACTCGCGCATCGGAACGGCCTCAATGCCGGGCACACTCGTCAGAATGGACAGACCGATATCGGCGAACTTGGGTTTTCCATCGGTACCGAGTAAGTCGGCGGTCAGGGCGACAGGGAATCGCCGGTTTCGAATTGCATTCATTGTTTGCGGTCACTCCAGATTGTTCGGCGGCGGCTTCAGCGAAGTGGTGAGTGCCGTGTCTCGACCGATCGACTGCAAGGTCTGCCGCAACCCTTTGATCAGCAGCCCGCTATCGGATCCGATGGCGATCATGCGGAAGCCCTGCTTGATGCGCAGGCTCACGTCTTCCGGGCTGCCGGCGATGATGCCGCAGTGTTTTCCCGGCGGCGCGAATACGATCTTTCATGTTCAGCAAAGCCTCTGCAACGCCCGGCCCCTGCCACTGGCCGGGGTAGCCGGCACTGGCCGAGAAGTCGGCGGGACCGAAGAAGTAGGTGTCGACACTGGGCACCTCCAGCATTTGATCCAGATTCCTGGATGCTTCCACGGTTTCTAGATTCGGCAGGATCAACACGTTGTCGTTGGCTTCCACCACATGCGTGGCGAGGCATTGGGCCCATCCCGTTGCGCGATCACCGCCAACCGCTCGAATACCCTTGGGCGGGTACAGAGCGTAGTCCACGGCTCGGCGAACGTCGCCCGCGGTACTGATGAACGGGGCAGATACACCGTCGGCCCCGATATCCACAGATTGTTTGAGAGACTGCTATTCAATTCGGAAACGCGGACGATCAAGTACGGTCGAGCTTCGTACGGTCGCGCGTATATGACGCTCGATCATGGCCCAATCGAACGAACCATGTTCGGCATCAATGGCCACCCAATCTAGGCCCGCCTCAACCGCAATGGCGGTGATGGTCGGAGACGGGGGGGTGCTCCACAGGCCGAACCCGGCTTGTCCGCCGCGACTTTTGACGAAACTCCTGTAGCGCTTCGGTTTTCAATCTCGAGTCTTCCTAACAAATCCCTGTCCGGCGAGCTAGTACATGTGCGTCTACGCGTCATTCCCCGAAATACTCTGCCGCTTCCACATCAAGGTTCAGTTCCAAAACACAAAGATGTAGGATGTCGGACAACATGTCCTTGCAATGAATCGCATTTAACTGGACTCGAATCGAACTGTCAAGGGCAAAAGCAAAATCAGGAATTCTGTGAACCCATGAATTACGCGGTTGCCGTTGCGAAAAGTCGGTTGGGCCTCAAATGCACGGCGCGCTAAGTCGAGCGAAGAGCGCGTCATTTCAAATCCTCGTGCGCTCCGGACGGAAAGTACTGCCACTACTCCATTTCTATTTTTGCCCGAAACGCGAGCCCCACATCTGCGATCCGATCTCGTGCAGATTGCTTTGTGTGACTACAAAGCCCTTATCCACGATGGTCTGGGGGACCTTCTTGCCCTCCCGCAGATCCACGATGGCCTGTACGGAGGCCACGCCTTCAAGAGGAAGATCTTGAGCGCCGTCGGCATCCAAATAACCGTTGACCATCATTTTGTAAGCCGTTCCGTCGCCGTCAAAGCTGCCCAGCAGAATGTGGTCCGGCTCAGTGAACTTCTTGTACTTTCCGGCGGCCATTAGCGCCGACTCCACCGACGGCAACATAAAATCTGACGAACAGAAAATAAATCCGATGTCCGGATGGGCCTGCAGCGCGTTGGTTACACCCGCCAGTGCTTTTTCCTGGTTCCAGTCCGTGGAGATGCGCGCTACCACGTCGATGGTTCCGGCATACGGCTTTAGCGCGTCCTCGAAGCCGTCACGCCGTTGCACTGCATTGAAATCAGTGAGGCTGCCAATCAGTATCATGGCCTTATAGTTGCGGTGCGACTTGAGTGCCAACTGCGCCATAGATTCCACCGTGGCTTTAGTGAGAGCGTAGTTGTCGTTGACAACAGCTACCCATTTAGCGTCATTTTCGGCGGGCGGACGGTTGTAAAGAACGATCGGAATGTTGGCATCGTTGGCCGCCTTAATCATGGGAATGACGGTTTGAGCGTCGACCGGCGCTATGATGATTCCGTCGACCTTGCGGGAGATGAATGTATTCACTTGCTCGTATTGACGATTTGCGTCAGAGTTCGCAATGGCCTCAAGAACTTCGAAATTGCGTTTGCCTAACTCATGTTTGATGGTTTCAAAACCAACTACCCATCCTTCGCTCTGCAAAGATTCAAAGGCGACGCCGACAATGGGTTGATGTTTGGAGCTACGAGTGCAACCGCCGAAAATGAAGAGTGTGGCGAGTGTGAACGGTAACGCTTCGCGAAAAATATTCTTCATGGCTTTCGTTGTTAACACAAAAACTCTGACCAGACAAGAGACGGCCCCGCGGTTATGACGATTGTGAATGATCATTCGAAATGTATTCCGAAGTGCAGTGGAGAACAATGCACGCGTGCCCTGGATCGAAAAAAGACTTCTTGCGGGCAGCCTGATATTCGTGCATTGCTGTTGGCGTGTGTTGTCTCCCCGGCTGCCACGCGGAATACAGAAAGCGAATTGGCAGCGAGTATTCGCGCGAAACTCGAAGCGGGCCAGTTCGATTCCGCAGTGTCGGAGTCTCGGTCGGCGGTTGCGAAGTATCCAGCTTCGCCTCGATCTACCAACTACTCGGCAGCGCGCTGTTTAAGAAAGGTGAAAGGAAGAGTCGCGTTCGGCGTTTCAGCGCGCGGTCCAGCTTGCCCCCGGAGCCAGCGTGAACTATTACAACCTGGCTCGAGTCGATTTGAGTCTGAACCGGCTGCCGGAAGCAGTGACTTCCCTGGAAACATTCCTGCGCTTTGAGCCCAAAGATGCGGCGGCGCACGTGCTGCTCGGCCGCGCCTACCACAATCTGAACCAGACACTTCTCGGAATCGAGCAATTCAAAGCTGCGCTGGCCATCGACCCCGCGCTTCCCTCTGGCGCATTTTCATTTGGGCTATGCAGAATTGGCGTTGGGGAACCGCGCGACGGCCAGCGCGGAGTTTGGGGCAGAATCAAAATTGAACCCGGACTTCGCCGACCCCTATTGGATGATGGGGAACATCGAGTTCGACCGTGGAAACCTCGATGCCGCGGAGACTCTTTTTTCCCAGGCGATTGCACGCAAGCCTGAGTTTTTCCGCGCACTACGGTCTGGCTCGAGTCCTGGCGCGGAAGGGGAAGGAGTTGGAAGCAGAGGCTGAATTCCGCAAAGCCCTTGCGGAAGAACCTAACAGGGTCGAAGCGCACTATGCGCTGGCGCGACTCTATCGCCAGATGGGGAGAGGGAAGACGCTGATCGAGAGTTCGGCATCGTCGCGGCGATACATGCAAGTGGCCGTGAGTAGTTCCGATCCTACTGGATCCCTCCCTGGCAAATTTCCCCGATCGATCTTGCGATAAGCCGGCGGCTAAGCCGCAGATATCCTGCCTGCATTCGAGCGTTGCGTTCTCACCCAGCATATTTATCTTGACAAGCAACCCCGTGTTCCGATTGAATGCACGACATCCGACAACTAAGTTGTCGGACATCATACATGTCAGCAATTCACAATTCAGAGGTTGGCTTCCCGTTGGGGGGGCGCGAGACGCTTTTGGACTCCGTCGCCAAGCGGATGATCCAGCTCCTCATGGACAACCACTATAAAGCGGGCGAGCAGTTGCCTTCGGAACATGAATTGGCAAGCCAGTTCAATGTCGGCCGAGGGACGATTCGAGAGGCCATTAAGGCGCTGGCCATCGTGGGATTTCTTCGGGCGGAGCGAGGAAGGGGAACATTCGTCGCCGACCGCTCGGGGTTTCTCGTGGGGCCGATTGCCTTGGGCTTCGATTCTTCGTTGCCTCTGGATTCGTTGATCGATGCCAGGAAACTGATCGAAGTCCAAATCGCGCGACTCGCCGCCAAGCGTTCCAACCGGACAGCGGTTCGAGTGATGGAAGAACAGCTTGACCTCATGCGGCAAGGGGCACAGTCGGGCAACTCCGAGGAGTACTTGCGGGGAGATGTTGCATTTCATTTTGCCATTGCGGATGCCGCCCAAAATCCTGTCCTCACTCAGTTTTTGACACTGATACGGAACCTGATGCGTCAGTGGGTCGCCCTGGTTCAAGGAATGAGCGGCGTGGCGGACGAGGCCCTGGAGCAGCACCGCGAAATTCTGGATGCGATCGCAGCGGGCAACGAGCGTTTGGCCGGCGAGGCGATGGAGCTCCATCTGGATGCCATGGGCAAGCGGCTTGCATCGGCCAAGAAGAAACAACTGGTGGAGGAAGGCGCACGCCCTCTGCGGAGCGCCCAGAGGGCAGACCGGATCCAGGCACCTTTGAGTTCTGGCCGTCGAAAAAAGCGTCAGGCTGACCAAAAATCGGAACCTGGAAAAGTGCAACAGTGAATTTTGGGTGGGCGAGTCGCCGCTGACCCGCACTTGTCATGCAGTACCGAGCTTAATTTTTTGAGGAGGGGACCTATGCCGTCGCTCTGGAGCCGTGGAGGATGTTCGCAGTGGTGTAAGAAAATAACTCTATTGGCGGTTTTCATGTGTCTGGCGTGTCTAATCGGGTATGGCCAAACCGGTCAGGGCACGATCTCGGGCACGGTTTCAGACCAGAGCGGAGCCTTCGTTGCCCAGGCGCGAGTCACGGCCAAGAATACGGGGACTGGGTTGGAAAGAACGACCACGACGAGCGAAAGCGGATCCTACGTTCTGCCCAACCTGCCGGTCGGCATTTACGACATTACTGTAGTAGGAAACCAGTTCAAGACTCAGAACCTGTCCGGGGTAACCCTCACCACCGATCAATCTGCCACGGTGAACTTCACCTTGCAGGTCGGGAGTGTTTCGGAATCTGTAACGGTCGCTGGAAATCAGGATCTGATTGAGACCGCCAGTCCCACGCTCAACCAGGTGGTGGGCGAACGGGCGATTCAGGAGCTTCCTTTGAACGGCCGGGAGCCGGCAGCTCTGGTGAATACTGCGCCTGGCGCGGTCAGCGGCACTCAAAGCAATGCCTTCGTATTTGAGAACAGCTGTTGTACCTGGCCCGTACCCACCGGCGCCACGATCAACGGCGGGCGCATGGGGACGACAGCCTACCTGCTCGATGGCGGCCTCAACATGGACAGTTACACCTACGCCCCCGCCCCCTTCCCTAATGCCGATGCCACCCAGGAATTTCGCGTTGCGACAAACAATTACGACATTCGATACGGGTACTCTTCTTCGGGCATCGTGAATATCGTCACCAAGTCCGGGACTAACCAATGGCACGGCAACCTCTTCGAATTTGTCCGCAACGATATGTTTAACGCCTCCAACTACTTTTCTCACCAGGTTGATCCGTTAAAACGAAATCAGTTCGGCGGTTCGGTTGGCGGAAGAATAATTCGCGACAAACTATTCGTCTTCGGGAATGTTCAGGGAACCATTGAACGAGTGAGTCAGACGGGTCAGACCGCGTTTGTACCCACCAACGCGGAATTGGCCGGTGATTTCAGTTCCACGCCAACGCAGTTGATCAATGCCAACACCGGCTTGCCTTACGCAAATAACTTCATTGATCCCGCTACATTCAATCCTGTTGCCCTGAAGATCGAGGAGAGCATCCCCAAAGCCACTTCACCGGACGGCCTGGTGACTCTGCCCGCGGTGCCTTTTAACGATCACTACAAGGAATTCACCATCAGGGCGGATTACTATCCGACCCAAAAGCAACAGCTCAGCTTTCGGACCTTCTTCGACGATTTCGACGAACCTGGTTTTAATGGTGCGGGAGATCTGATCGGGTCACACAATAGTCTCGCCACGAGATTCACGTCATACACAGGGAATTGGACCTGGACGCTGAACCCCAACTTAGTAAATCACCTTGTGGTTTCGTACGGTAAGTTGAATGTCACCAGTTTCGGCGATCAGATCGGGGCCGATAACAAGCCCGTGTGCCTTCCGTGCTACGGGACGAAAATCGCCGATTTTCCGCAATTCCCTCCAGTGCTCGACCTGTTCTCGGTGTCGGGAGGGTTTACCATCATCGGAAATACAAACTTTGACCCGCGCTGGAACGCGCAGGTCAGCGAGTCGGTCAACTGGACCAAGGGCAAGCACCTGGTGGTGGCCGGAGTCGACGTGATCAGACAGGATATGTCGGAGGAGACGGATTTTCTCGCCCGGCCCCTGGTGGCCTTCACGGGTGAAGTTTCCGGAAATTCCTTTGCGGATTTCCTGCTAGGCCAGGCCAGCTTCTTTCAACAGGCCGGCGGCGAAGCTACCCATCCACGGGGAAACCTGTATGGAGTGTACGTGGGTGACACCTATCGCGTAACTCCTAACCTGGTGATTGACGCAGGGCTGCGGTGGGAACCTTTCATTCCTCCAACTGTCGTGGGAGGAAGAATGACGTTGTTCCGTCAGGGCTTGCAAAGCACCCGATACCCGAACGCGCCCACCGGACTGGTGTTCCCGGGCGACCGAGGTGTTCCGGAGGGCGGCTTCAAACGTGAGCTTCTCAATTTCGAACCCCGGATTGGAATCGCCTGGCAACCCAAAGCCCTCCCCAACACTGCGATTCGAGCTGCATACGGGATCTTCATCAGTCCGAACCTCTTGAATGATTATCCTCACAGCGCCGATGGCGCGCCCTTCTCTCCAAACTTTGTCCTTAACCCCAGCCCAGATTTGGGCCCATATATCGATCTATCCGATCCGTTTAAGAATGTTGCTGGCACGGGTGGCGTCTCTCCATTCCCGCCGTTCGCGTCTCCGACTTTTGTTCCACCCTCAACCACGACGTTCGCGCTACCAGTGTCGCTTCAAGATAACTTTGAGACAAACTTCACTCTGGGCAAGACACAGGCGTGGAACCTTTCGCTCGAACACCAATTCGGAGGCAACCTGCTCGTCCGGGTGTCTTACGTCGGAAGAGAGTCATACCACTTGCAGAGCCCGTTCGAGTTGAATCCTGGATTCTTCTCGGCCGGAGGCGCACGCTTAAGACAACCTAATTTCGGCACCATAGTCTCCAACGTCTCCTGGAGCACGGCTTCGTACAACGGCTTCCAGGCGGTCGTTGAGCACCGTTTCTCCCACGGTTTCGAACTCATGTCGAGCTTCACCCACTCCAAAGCCATCGACTCGAGTTCCTTGGGTACGACAGCGTATTCTTCGGCTCTTGGTGACCCGTTTGACCTCGGGCATAACCGAGGCCTTTCGGACCTGAACTTTCCTAATATCTGGTCCAACAAGTGGGTCTATGAATTGCCCGCCTTCCGTGGACTCGGGACGGTGGGTTCGAAGGTGCTCGGTAACTGGCAGATCTCTGGTGTATGGCAGTTGAGCTCAGGGACGCCGTTCAGTATCGTCGGCGGGTTCGGCAACAATAATTCCCTGGCCCAAATCGGCGGAGACCGCGCGGACTTGACCGGACAGCCGTTCCAGGTTCATTCCGGATCCAGGGCCCACTGGCTTCAGCAGTACTTCAACCCGGCTGCGTTCACTACCAACGCACCTGGGACGTTTGGAAATTCAGGGAGAAACATCCTGGCTGGACCTGGGAACAACAACGTTGATCTCTCCCTCGCCAAGAACATTCCCTTCCGTGAGCGGTATAAGCTCCAGTTTCGATGGGAAATGTTCAACGCCTTTAACCGGACCCACTTTGGCTTGCCTCAGAACGACCCCTCGTCTGACAGTTTCGGACAAATTGTCAGCGCCGGGCCCGCCAGGGTTATGCAATTGGGAGCAAAGCTCGATTGGTAGTGGTAACCCAACCGGTCTATCCAGGCAGGGACCTCAAGAACGAGGTTCCTGCCTGTCGCGATTAACCCACAACCTCCCGATCCACGCGCAAAAGATTCGGCGGAGAGCCAAAACTCTGAAGGGGGAAACAGCATGGACGATACTTCGCGGCGTTCGTTCCTGAAGGTGGTTGGAGCTGCTTCGCTGGCGTTGACACCCTCGGTTCTTTCCGGAAGGTCCAACAAGCCTATCTTTGGCGACAACACCGGAGAGCAGATTGCATCGCAGCAGAATTTCTCCGGCATCAATCATCAACCTCTTGAGTTGACGTTCATTTCGACGAAGCAGTACCGCGATCCCTATAACGAGGTGACCCTCGACGTGGCGGTTACCGACTCGCAGGGGAAGCAACAAGTCGTGCCAGGGTTCTGGGCCGGAGGGCAAACGTGGAAGGTGCGTTACGGCTCGCACATGCCGGGACGGTACAGCTATCGTGCGATTTGCAGCGACACCGCAAATTCAAGTTTGAACGGCAAGTCGGGAACGATGGAGTTCGCCCCTTACAAAGGAACCAACAAGCTTCTACTTCACGGACCGGTACGCGTGAGCAGCGACCTTCGTCACTTCGAACATGCGGACGGGACACCTTTCTTCTGGCTGGGTGACACCTGGTGGTTTGCGCTTTGCAAGCGTTTCGGCTGGCCCGCCGATTTCCATGCTCTGACCGAAGACCGCGTGAAGAAGGGTTACACAGTCATTCAGATTACCTCTGGGTTGAATCCTGAAGACTCGGGGGGCGGTGCGCCCCCGTTCGATCCCCGCAGCATGAATGAGGCGGGTTACCCGTGGGAAGATAACTACGCTCGCATCAACTCCAAATACTTCGATCTCGCCGATCAGCGCATGCAATATCTGGTGGAAAACGGGTTGGTGCCCTGCATCGTGGGTGCATGGGGCTATCATCTTCCTGCAATGGGCGTCGAGAAAATGAATCAGCATTGGAGGTACATGATTGCTCGATGGGGAGCCATGCCAGTCGTATGGTGCCTGGCAGGCGAGCTCACCATGCCTTACTGGCCTCCCAGAACCGATGGCGAGCTGGAGGATCTCGAAAAGCGTGGTTTGACCATTGCCGACCGCAGAAAGCAGGACTCTGCGTTCCAAAAGCACGGATGGACGGACGTGGCGCGGTACATCCATAAAACCGATCCCTATCGCCGTCCCTTTACGCTTCATCCACAAGCCATGCATAGTGGGAGAGAACAGATCGAAGAATCGGCTCTTCTTGATTTCGAGATGCTGCAAGCAAGTCACGATGACTGGTGGGGTATGCCGGCTTCGATTGAGTTGCTAAAGCGAGGCTTGCAGGGCACTCCCAAGATGCCAGTCCTGATCGGAGAGATCGTCTACGAAGGATTGCAGGAGCACAATCGGCAGGAGGTTGTACGGTTTGCGTTTTGGACAGCGATGCTAAGCGGCGCTGCAGGACATACGTATGGGGCCGGGGGCATATTCGAGATGGAGTCGGCGCATGAGACCTATGGCCTTACTCCCGACGGCGACTGGCATTCGTACCTGGATCCTTCATGGGACGTGGCTGCTCAATTTCCCGGGGCGCAGCAGATCGCCTGGGGAAAAAACCTATTGTCCCAATTTGAGTGGTGGCGCCTTGAGCCGCACGCCGAATGGGTAGAACCCCGTGCTTCAAGCGAAAACTTCAGACTGCCCTATGCGGCTGCGATCCCCGGAGAGTTGTATATCGTTTACCTCCCCGGACTCTTGCGCGACAAAGAGGGAGCTTTGCATCAATGGAAGTCTCCCACCTTGAGTAACCTCGATCCGAAAGTAGCCTACGAAGCTTTCTGGTTCGTCCCGTCCACGGCGAAAGAAGAGCCGATCAGCGAGGTTCAGGTTGGGTCGGACGGAACCTGGGTACCTCCGGTCCCAGAAGAAATGGTGGAGTGGGTCCTGGTCGTGGCGAAGCGGGGAACGAGGAAATCCAGTCCACAAATAAAGAGTTAGAACGTGTCGAAAGCGGGTTCAGTTTGCCTTGGGGGGCGGGGGTATTCAGAATATGCAAGGAACGGGAGAGGTTCGCGTGAAAGCTTTCCCCCCCCACCCTTCGCATGTTGAATCCAGCGATCGACCGACTATATTCCAGTACGTGGGAAGGTTTCGTAACATCGCAAAAAAGTTGCTGTACTCTGAATATCTCCTGCTATATCTCACCGTTGCCTATCTTCTTGTTGCCACGCAGTTGGTTCCGGGTTTGCTCTCCTCTACGAATATTAGAAGCGTTCTATCGAATTTACTTCCCCTCCTGGTCGCAGCAATCGGGCAAAGCTTTGTGCTGATTACAGCGGGCATCGATCTTTCGGTCACGTCCGTGTTTGCCTGTTCGAGCGTGGTTGGTGGATGGATCATGACGTCAAACGTCGGCCCGCTCGCCGGAACCGGGTGGTCGCTCCCGATAGGATTGCTGGCAATGTTCGTGGTTGCGGTCGGGATCGGGCTGATCAATGGGTTGTCGATCACACAATTCCAGATGCCGCCTTTCATCGTCACTCTATCAACGATGACGTTCTTTTCCGGGGTTGCCCTCTGGATGGTGAGATCCCGCAACATCTATCATTTGCCTAAGTTTCTGTTGACCATAGGAAAGGGTTCGGTAGCCTTTGTTCCGTATGCCTTGCTGGTAACGTCGGTGCTCGTGTGGGTCGCTCATTGGGTCCTGACCCGCACCATCCTGGGACGGTGGTTGTTCGCAGTTGGCTACAATGCGAAGGCCGCGGTCATTTCCGGCGTGCCGATTGCCAGAACAATCATCTTTGCCTACGTTGCCAGTGCCATCTGCGCCGCCTTGGCGACGATTCTCTTGATGGGGCGATTGGAAACCGCATCGCCGATCATCGGGCAAAGGCTTCTGCTCGATGTGATCGCCGCTCCTGTGATCGGGGGAGTGAGCCTGTTCGGTGGCCGAGGGAAAATCCAGTGGGTCATTCTAGGAGCCCTCTTCGTTACGTTGATGGACAACAGCCTTAACCTGCTGGGGTTTTCATCTTTCGTGATCATGATGGCGAAGGGTGGTCTTATTCTTTTTGCCGCCCTTCTTGATGTCTTCCGCAACGCGTCGTCGGTAAGCACGTAGGTGGGTGAAACGCACCACATGGAACCAATTGTGGAATTCGACGGAGTCGGGAAGGGATTTTTCAACGTCACGGTGCTCCGCGACGTGAGCTTTCCCGTTACTCGCGGTCACATTTTGGGGCTGGTCGGCGAAAACGGTGCGGGCAAGTCCACGCTCATGAATATTCTCGGCGGTGTAATCGCCGCTGACTCGGGCGTGGTTCGCCTTGACGGTAAGGACTTGATGTCTCAAAAATCCGCAACAGGCGGCGGAGCGCGGTATCGCTTTTATACATCAGGAACTCAATCTGTTTCCCAACCTTACGATCGCCGAAAACCTGTTCATACCGCGTTTCCCAGCACACAAGATCGCGGGCCTCGGGCTTATCAATCGGCGAGATCCATGCGAGAGCAGGCGAAAAAATGTTTGCGCTCGGTGGGCCTCGACCTTTCTCCCGACGTCGTGGTGGCAGATCTCAATCCGGGAGAACGTCAACTGGTCGAGATCGCCAAGGCACTCAATGCGAATGCACGGATCGTTATTTTCGACGAACCCACGTCGTCTCTTTCGCGTCCGGAGGTAGAACGGTTATTTCTGCTTATGAACCGTCTTCGATCTGAGGGAATGTCCATGATCTACATTTCCCATATTCTCGGCGACGTCCTGAAGCTCTGCGACGACATCTGTGTGTTGCGAGATGGTCAGGTTGTCGCACACGGCCCGAAAGATGACTTCTCGTCCGAGAGGATGATTTCCCTGATGACCGGGCGTAGCTTCGAGAATCTCTACCCGCGCCGCGATACGACTCCTTCGCATAAGCCCGCTTTGGAAGTGAGACGTCTGAGTCAACCCGGTGTCGTGGAGAACCTTGACCTCACGCTGCACCGCGGTGAAGTCGTAGGGCTGTTCGGCCTCATGGGGTCAGGACGCACCGAACTCGTTCGCATGATTTTCGGTCTCGACACGTTCGAGCAGGGAGAGATTGCGTTGGCAAGTTCCGCGGAACGGCAGCCTGCCCCCAGAGAAAGTATCCGCCGGGGCCTGGCATTTCTTACCGAAGACCGCAGAGTTGAAGGCCTGTGCATGGACGCCAGCGTTGAAGAGAACATTGCGCTCGTCGCGCTCTCGTCCTTTGCATCATCGGGAGTCATTCACAAAGGTCGCCTTCGTAAAGCCGTCACGGACGCGGGAAATGCAGTCAGCATCAATATCGAGGCGGTTCGGAAACAGCCTGTCAAGACTCTCAGCGGAGGTAATCAGCAAAAGACCGTACTGGCGAAATGGCTTCTCTCCGACCCAACAGTTTTGATATTGGACGAACCGACGAGAGGCATCGACGTGGGGGCCAAGTATGAGATCTACCGGCTCATCAACCAGTGCGCCGAGGAAGCCAAGGCAATTCTATTTGTATCATCGGAAATTGAGGAATTGCTGGGCGTGTGCGATCGCATCCTCGTAATTCGCGCCGGGGAAATGTGCGATTGGGTGACGCGGGCGGAATTCAACGCCGAGAGAATCCTCCGATCGGCATTCGGAGCACAAAGCGTCCAATGAGATATCCCGCCAAACACTTCCTGATCCGGGGCTTCGGAAACGGAGCCTTGATGTTTATCGTCGTACTGGGGGCGTTTGGATTGCTGGCGCCTCGTTTTCTGGACGCGACCAATCTCGCGAATATTCTTGTCCAGTCTTCTTCTATCGCAATTGTTGCCGCGGGAATGACCTGCACACTTCTCACCGCCGGCATCGATCTTTCCGTCGGTTCCACGATGTTTGTGGCCGCTGCCGTAGCGGGAAAAATGATTTTGGCAGGAATGTCTATACCTGCGGCCATCGCCGCTGCCCTGGGCGTGGGTTTAGTCGCGGGTTTCATTAATGCGATATTGGTGGCGTACCTTTCGATGCAGCCCTTCATCGCCACGCTGGCCACACTTTTCCTCGGTCGTGGTCTTGCCCTGCTGATAACCGAAACCCGATCTCTCAACCTTCCGGAGGGTTTTGCAAGACTCGGTTCTGAGAGACTGTTGGGTGTACCGCTTCCGATCGTAACGCTTGCGGTTGTGTTGACCGCGGTCCACTTGCTGCTGAGCCGAACCTCATTAGGCCGCCAGATCTACGCAATTGGTGGCAGCATTCAGGCCTCACGCAAAGCCGGCATCGATACTCGACGGGTGCTCGCGTCGACTTACATCATTTGTGGCGTGTGCGCGGCGATCGGCGGCCTCGTTTCCCTTGCGCTGCTGGGCACGGTCTCGCAAACCTTTGGATACCAGCGGGAGTTTGCAGCTGTTTCTGCGGCCGTTTTGGGCGGAGTAAGTCTATTCGGAGGCCGAGGCAAGGTGTTTCCGGGCGTGATCATCGGCGCCCTTCTGATCCAGACGGTCGAAAATGGATTGGTGATGTTGAATGCCAATCCTTATATTTACCCGCTCACGACCGGAATCGTAATTTTCGTAACGGTCCTTGTCGATAGCTTACGGCACCGGCAGTCTCTGAAGATGAGCAGGCGCATCATCCGCCGACCCGAGAGTGTGAATGTCGCGACTTAGCCAGAAACCTGACGCCATCGCGCCGGAAGCCGTCCGTCTGCCGCCGGCGGTGTTGTATTACGGGGTCGATAAGACCCGAGCCGGAGAGAAGAAGTTTAACTGCTGGGCCCCTGCGCATGATTTACGAAGCTGGGGAACTCCGTTACATCAGACTGGGAGATCGCGAAATCGTCCGGCGGATTTATGTGACCCTGCGAGACGAGAACTGGGGAACATTAGTCCCAAGGATAGAGAATGTTCTGTGCAAAAGTGTGAACGGTTCATTTGAACTCAGTTTCGACGCGGAGTATCAGCAAGGTAATGTTGACTTTGGTTGGCGAGGACGAGTCGACGGCGATGCCAATGGCACCGTCACTTTCCGTATGGAGGGTAGAGCGAGATCAAGGTTTCTGACGAGCCGACTTGGTTTGTGCGTGCTTCATCCCATTCATGAATTGGCGGGAACGCGTTGTACAGTTCAACATCCGAATGGGGCGACCAGCGAGCATGAATTTCCCTTATACATCTCTCCCCATCAACCGTTTACCGACATTCAGACGATACGGCATCAAGTGGGTTCTGAAGTGTGGGCCAGCCTCGATTTTCTGGGAGACGTATTTGAAATCGAGGATCAACGCAACTGGACCGACGGGTCATATAAGACTTACTGTCCGCCGCTGTCTGTCCCTTATCCCAGGGAAGTTACGCCCGATGTGCAGGTAGATCAAACAGTACGGCTCAGCCTTGACGGATATGTGGGACCCTATGTGGTTCAAGGCGAGGAATCAGACGGTGTGTCCTTGACTTTAAGTCATGGGATACACGGCGCGTTTCCGAGCATCGGATTAGGCTATGCCGCGGAATACGGTTCCCTGAACGCACAGCAGATGGATCATCTCAAGCGCTTAAACCTCAGCCATCTTCGAGTAGATCTTAAGCTGTCCCAGCCGGACTACCACCTTGATCTAAAAAAGGCGTGGTCAGATGCCAAGGCCTTGGGTGCAGCTCTGGAAGTCGCCCTCGTGTTGTCGGGCAATCCGGAAAAGGAGATCGAGGATCTGCTGGAGGTATTGCGCACTGTAAGCCCGAAGGTTTCGAGCTGGTTGATCTTCGATTTGGCAACGCATTGCAGCTCCGTTGATTCTCTCGGAATCGCGCGCAAACTTCTCTCCCGCTATGACAAAACTGCGGTAATTGGAGGCGGAACGAATGCCAATTATGCGGAGGTCAACCGATCGCGACCACATCCAAAGGATCTGGATCTTCTTTGTTACTCGGTAAATCCTCAGGTCCACGGGTGTGACAATTCCACCATGGTAGAGGCACTCGAGGCTCAGGCTTCAACGGTTATCAGCACAAAGCAGTGGGCGGAAGGCCGCCCCATTTCCGTAACACCGATTACGCTGAAGGCGCGTTTCAATCCCTATCGCCGGGATGCTGAATCGTCCCCAAATCATGATGTTGTGCCGCAGAATGTTGATGAGCGTCAGGCGTCGTTGTTCGCAGCCTGCTGGACGCTGGGAAGCTTGAAGTACTTGGCAGAGAGTGGCGCCGGTGGTCTGACTTACTTTGAAACGCAGGGTTGGCGCGGGGTGCAGGGAAGCGTCCGTGGTCCAAATCTTAATGATCTGCATTCCTCCCCAGGCATGGTATTCCCCATCTTTCACGTGCTGGCCGATGTGCAAGGTTTCCTGGGTGCGAACGTAGTACGCACTGTCTCCACTGAACCACTTCGGGTGAATGCCCTGGCCTTGGTCAGGAACGGCAATTTTCGGCTCATGTGCGCAAACTTCACGGGAGGCAAAGAATCCGTGACAGTAAACGGTATTAACGGACGCGTGCGTCTGCGGCCCCTGAACGAAACCAACGCGTCTCTGGCCATGTTTTCGCCCGAGGAGTTTCGAGCTCAGACGAATGACGGGATTGTTAACGCCACTGGCGAACTGAAATTCGACTTGCCCCCATACGGACTCATGCGGATTGATGGCGAGGTCACGACGTGGAAGTGAGATCGCGGTCCACAGCGGCATCCTTGATCGCCGTATTACTGGCTTTGGCCGCGCAATCTTCCTTACTTGCGGAGGACAAGAAAAGCCAGACACTCAAGGCTGAGCCAGGGCGAGGGCCAGCACAGGAGCAAACCGCGATAGATGAGTGCAAGAGAGCCCTCTCGCTGAACCCGAAGGCCGCGGAGGTATGGTTTCGGTTGGCCGGAATCTATTTGTCACAGAACAAGTCTCAGCAGGCGCTTGCGAGTTATCGGAGCGGGTTGGCGGTCGATCCGGAAAACATCTCTGCAAACAAGAATTACGCGCAACTGCTGATGCAAGCCGGTGACTTCGGAACCGCCGTAAAACCGCTGCAAAGGATAACTCGCAGTGAACCGGGGGACATGCAATCGCAGATCGCGCTTATCGAGGCGTATTTGAAAACCGGCAGACCTGACGATGCGGCGGCAAGAATAGAAGAGTTGTTGAAGGTCTCTACCAGCCAAGACCAACTAGAACTGACCAGGATTCTCGTTCGCATGAAACACATGGATCGCGCTCAACAGGTTCTTGAAGGCCTGGTAAAGTCAAATATCAATTTGGCCGAAGCCCATGGCCAACTGGGATTGCTATTGATGGAGAAGGAACAATTCCAGGATGCGGCGTGGGAACTTGGCCAAGCCGTGCAAATGGAACCCGAATCGGCGCGATATTCCTTGGGGGTCGCCGAAGTATTGTTACGATGGCACCACTATTCGACGGCACTCGATTTCCTTAACGGAGTGCGGGCACGATTTGAGACTTTGCCTCAGTTTCAATACGACCTTGCGTATGCGCATTATGGCCTGCGCCATTTTGAGCAGGCTGTTGCGATCGCAACGGCGTTGCTGAATCAGGACCCGACTTTTGCACCTGCCGAGTTTCTTCTAGGAAATTCCCAGGTTTCCCTGGGCAATTTGAAGCTGGCAAAGAGTCACTTTGAAAGAGCCCTTCAGTTAGATGCCACCAGGCCGCCGTTCTACGCCGCATTAGCGCAGGTCAAGCGGTACGAAGGGAAGCAGACTGAGGCTCTGGCGATTCTCAAGAAAGGGTTGGCCCTCGATCCGAAAAATACTGAGATGATGTTCGAGTCCGCGCTATGTTACGAATCGGAAGGTAAATTCGCGGATTCGCAGGCCATTTTGGAACGGCTTGTGGCCGTCAATCCTGAGCTCACAAGGGCGCACCGGCTTCTGCTCAGGATCTATGGACATTCCGGAAACACCGCCGGAATGCAGAAGGAGCAAGGCGTCCTGGCCGAACTCGAGGCGCGGGAGCAGGCTGAGAGAAGGTTGAAGGACAGCAGCCAGTGAAGGTCCGTGGCGAATGTGAGGCGGCCGACGTGATGGGAACTTTACTTCGATGAAGGAAACCAGAGAATCACTGCCGGAGACAATAATTCGAAGAATCAGCAAGCCTTGGGTCGAAATCGCGCGGGGTGTCTCACTGTGTCTGTTTGCCTCTGAAGAATGTGGCGCAGATGGGTTTAGTACTGCTCTGGCCACATTTGCTCCGGGAGCAACCCTTCCCTACCATATCCACGAATACAGCGAAGCAGCCACCGTTCTTTCGGGTACCGCATCGATGTTGGTGGAGGGAAGGTCCTACATGCTTCGACCCCGCGACTGCATCCACACTCCAAAAAGGTGTGCCCCATTCCGCAGTCAACCTTTCGAGTGATGCGGAGTTGGTGTTGTTAGTGGCGTTTGGATCGCCCACACCAGCCAGAGTGCTGGTCGAGGGGGCTCGTTTCCGGTCCGCGATTTTGGATTGAACGATCCTCAGGCCACCGATCCCGAACACATCGAACGCTTCGACAAGGCTGAAAAATATGAGTTGGCCGGAGGTGCAACATTTTGCGATCTGTTCGCCGGACATCTGGGTGCGGTCGGAATATGCGGTGGTTACGGCGAATTCATGCCCAGCGCATCCCTTCCGTGTCATGTCCACGATTTTGGAGAGTCGATCACCATAGTCAAGGGCACGGCTCGTTGTGAGGTGATGGGCCGCCACTACTATTTAAGTGACGGCGATACTGCGTTTATTCCCAAGGGCCACCCTCATCGTTTTATTAACGACTCCAAAGAAATGATGGCAATGCTTTGGGTATATGGTGGCGACGAGCCGACGCGTGAACTTGTCGATCAGGGATATTGCGACGGAGTTCGTCTTTGGAACCTGCCTCAACGTAATACTGTTAGTCCGGCGGGGGATGGAAAAGAATAAAAGCCGAGGCGCGGTTGTCCAGCCGGTTAGGTAATCCGCGGAAAAACGATGCTTCTTGAGAACCGAGTAGTGGTCATAACGGGTGCCGGGTCAGGCATAGGACGCGCCACTGCGGTGCACTTTGCCAGGGAAGGCGCAATTGTAGAAGCAGCGGACATCAATCTGGACGCTGCACGTCACACTGTTCAATTGATTGGTGAAGCGGGAGGGGTTGGTCATGCGGCGCAAGTGGACGTTGCTGATCCGGAGTCTGTGCAAGAGCTTGTTCGCCAGACGCTGAGCGTAGGTTCGCAGGTGCACGTACTGTTGAATAATGCGGCTATCGAGGTAGATAAGACGGTGGAGCACACGACGTTTGAGGAGTGGAATCGACAGGTCGGAACAAACCTCGGGGGAGTGTTCCTGTGTTCAAAATATTTCCTGCCCGAACTGAGGAAGGCCAAGGGCAACATCATCAACATGAGTTCCGTAAACGGCTTCTTCGTCGAGCCGAACTGTGCCGGGTACTGCGCTACCAAGGGCGCGATCATCGCTCTAACAAAGGCGATGGCGATTGACCACGGCAGGGAAGGGATCCGCGTGAACTGCATCTGTCCCGGCTATATCGACACTGGATTGGCGGAAGGATACTTTCAGTCTCAGCCGGACCCGGCGGCTGCTCGAGCAGCGGCTGGCAAGTTGCATGCCCTCGGTCGAATCGGCCAGCCCGGAGAGGTCGCGCGGCTAGCGGCATTCTTGGCAAGTGACGACGCGTCATTCGTTACCGGGGCAGTGATGGTGGTAGATGGTGGGTTCGGATCTGGCCTTCCTCCGCGGAACTAAGACAAACATGAAGAAAATTCTCAATCAAGCAACAGCTTACGTAGAAGAGATGTTGGAAGGGTTGTGTCTGGCCTATCCGGGCTACTACGTGCAAACGGGAACGGAAAATCGGGTCATCGTTCGGACGTCGCAAAAGCCGAAGGGTAGAGTGGCGATTGTGACCGGAGGAGGGTCGGGTCATCTGCCTGTCTTTACCGGATACGTTGGCAAAGGACTGGCTGATTCTTGTGCGATCGGAGAGGTCTTCTCCTCGCCTTCGGTTGATCAGATCGCCGATGCAATCCGCGCTGTCAGTTCAGGCTCTGGTGTGTTGCTGCTGCAGGGAAACTATAGTGGCGACAACATGAACTTCGCGATGGCGAGCGAGATCGTCCAACTCGACGGCATAGAAACCAGAATTGTCAGAGTCGCTGATGACGTGGCCAGCGCCAGCCTCGAAGAGCGATCAAAGCGTCGCGGCGTTGCGGGACTCCTTTACACCTACAAGATCGCAGGCGCGAAGGCGGAAACTGCGGCCAGCCTGGAGGAAGTTACTTCCATCGCGACAAAGGCTGCCACCGCGACACGATCGATCGGTGTCGCACTCACGCCTTGTACCGTTCCCGCAGTGGGCCGCCCTACGTTCACCTTAGGCGACGACGAGATGGAAATTGGCATGGGGATCCACGGGGAACGGGGCGTGCGCAGAGGAAAGTTACTTACCGCCGACGCTATCGCCGAGGAGATGCTGTCCCTGTTGCTCGCGGACATGCCGCTTCAACCCGGCGACAGGGTCTCAGTTCTCGTGAACAGCCTGGGCGCTACACCAGTCGAAGAGCTTTTCATCGTTTATCGGTACGTTGCTCGTCGGCTCGCGGCGACGCAAGTGGAAATCGTGTCGCCACTGGTCGGGCGATATGCGACGTCAATGGAGATGGCTGGCATGTCTCTAACCTTCTGTAAGCTCGACGATGAGCTCGAGGCCCTTCTAAAAGCGCCGTGCGATTCTCCGTTCCTCAAGGTGTGAAATGAACGGCATGCACTGTCAGGAGACATTTTTCCGGTTCGTTCTGCGCCATGACAGCAATGCTAGTAGTGGAATCACGAATCCTGGTTGGAGATCAACAATGTCTGCTTTGACCACCGCGGCGTTGAGAGATGGACTCACTCGGATCGTTAAAAAGCTGGAGGATTCCGAGGAGGAATTGAACTCTCTCGACGCCGTTCTGGGCGATGGCGATCTCGGGGTCTCTCTCACACGGGGAGGCCGGAGCTTGCTGACCGAGCTGCCAAGTCTTCCGGATGACGATCTCGGCTCGGCACTCGGAAAATGTGCCCAGGCGATCACCAGAATTTCAGGTTCAACTTGCGGAACTCTATTCGCCACCGGCCTGTTGAGCGTGGCGAAAACCAGCAAAGGCAGGCGGGAAATTCCGTGGTCCGAGATGTCAGTGATGCTGTCCACTGCGATCGAAGGAATGTCCCGCCGGGGAAATTGTCGCCTTGGCGACAAGACTGTATTGGACGCAGTAGAAGCGGCTCGCTGCGCAATGGAAGGAATTCAGGATCCCAAGGATCTGGTGGCGCTTGCGGATAAAGCGGTGGCGGATGCCGTCGAACATTACAAGCACCGGCCCTCCCGGCAAGGCCGGGCTCGGGTGGCAGCCGATCGAAGCCTGGGAAATGCGGATCCGGGTATGGTTGCGTTCCAACGAATCGTCGAAGCGTTGAAGTGATTTCAGAGCCGCGCGGGTAGTGCTCGCCGGGAAAGAGTGTCGCCGTTGAAGATGTCACTGCCCGGGGATCTCTTGGTTGTATTGGCGTTAGGTCTGGTTGGGTCTGGGCTAAGCGCTTCAATGTCGCTGACTGTGGCAGCTCAAACCGCTGGAGCGAACGGCTCGGTCCCGGTGCAGCCTCCGAAGTTCTCGCGCCAATTCATGGATGTGACACAGACGGCGAATATTGAGTTTCACCTGACCGCCGGAAGCGCCGAAAAACAATACATATTTGAATCGCTTGAGGGCGGAGTAGCGGTCTTTGACTTCGACAACGATGGCTGGCCTGACATCTACTTTGTCAACGGCACAAAGATTGAGTTGGGCAATGGTCCCAGGGCGCCAATCGGCAAACTATACCGCAACCGCCACGACGGAACATTTGAAGATGTCACATTGCATTCAGGCATCTCTGTGACCGGCTGGTGTTTCGGCGCTGCTGTAGGGGACTACGACAACGATGGTTTCGACGACTTGTTTATCACCTGTCTTCAGGGGAATCGTCTTTACCACAACAACCGCAACGGGACTTTTACTGACGTAACTGACCGTGCCGGAGTCCGTGGAGCGGGATTCTCCACGAGTGCTGCCTTTGGTGACTACGACAATGATGGATACCTTGACCTTGTGGTTGCGCGTTACGTGGATGTGGATCCAGCCCATCCCCCGGCCTTCGGAAAGGGCGCCTTCTGTTCGTACCGCGGGCTGCCGGTTTACTGTGGCCCTCGTGGCCTTACCGGCCAGCGCGATCTCTTGTACCACAATAATAAGGACGGAACGTTCACGGAAGTCGGCGTGCAATTGGGGATTGATCCCAAGCAGTATTACGGCCTGGGCGTGATCTGGGGAGATTACGACAACGACGGTCGTCTCGACCTCTACATCGCAAATGATTCCACCGCGAGTCTCCTGTATCACAACGTGTCGCCTCCGGGTGGTCCCGCACGGTTTGAGGAGATCGCACTCCCGGCTGGCGTGGCTTACAGCCCCGACGGTCATGAACAAGCGGGAATGGGAGTTGATTTCGGAGACTACGATGCGGATGGATGGATGGATTTAATCAAGACTAATTTTTCCGACGATGCGCCGAATGTCTATCACAACAACCGAGACGGCACTTTCACCGATCTCACGTTTGAATCGGGACTGGGAGAAGTCAGCCGCACATCGTTGGGTTTTGGCATCGCCTTCGTCGATCTGGAGAATTCCGGCGCCCTGGACATCGTTGTGGCGAATGGGCACGTGAATCCGCAAGTTGACCATCAGCCTATGGGAATCAGTTATGCCGAACGAAACTTTTTGTTCAGGAATCTTGGAGACGGCCGATTTCTTGAAAGTGGACGAGCCGCTGGCCCCGGTTTTAGCGGATTGGCGGTGAATCGAGGCCTCGCGCTGATCGACTTCGACAATGACGGCTTTGTGGACCTTATATTTACACGCCTGGATGCTTCCCCCGCACTACTTCACAATGCGAGCGTTGACGCCCAGTCAACACAGCATCACTGGTTAGCGATGAAGCTTGAGGGCACACGGTCGAATCGGGACGGTTTCGGGGCCCGGGTGAAAGTGACCCAGGAAGGCGCCACTCAGACTCGCGAAGTGCGGAGCAACTTCAGTTACCTTTCAGCGAGTGACCCTCGCCCCCATTTTGGTTTTGGAGCGAACGCCCATCCTGTAGACATCCAAGTCCATTGGCCCTCGGGGACCGTGGATACCCTCAAGAACATTGGAGTCGACCGATTTATCGTGCTCAGGGAAGGGTCAAGCAGTATCTCCCCCGGAAAAGATGCGGGAAAGGCTTCGCACGATCCCGTTATTCGTTTTGGTAGGAGGCGAGAAGGTCAATAAGTCCGGAAATCGACAACTTTAAAATCTGCTGCGATCAGTCGCCCGATTTTAGATGCTCGCAGAACAGGCGGCCAATAGGCAAGAAGGTATTTCATCGCAATCCACACTCCCAACGTCGCACGATTCGCGAGGGCAGCACAAGGGCAAATACGATTCCAGTTGGCTCTTCTTCGGAACAATGCGTTACTCTTTGCGCCGCGCGTTGTCTTTAGATTCCGTTGATGGTTGCACTCATAACCTAAAGAGCTGCGCGAGACCAGGTGTCCCGCGGCTGCAGCCCAAGATTTCAGCCCAAGCGGTTCAACTCCGTCCCTGGCCACCATATCTTTCAATGGTTTAACAGGCCATCCCGAAATTTCACACCTGTGATTTCACACCTGTGGTTGCTCATTTAAGTCCTAGGCGAACAAAAAGCGAACATGATAAAAATACGTTTCACAAGGAACTCATAGAGACGATCCGAGCGGTTCATGCCGGAAAAAAGTCGCTTTCTCCTGAAGCCTCGTACGAAATCGCCGAGCATGCCACGGATGACGCCCTGACACCGGCAGAAATCAACGTGCTCCGCTTACGGATGACTTCCTCGACTCACCGTACCCTTTCATTACTTCGATAAAGGTTCTCTGGCGGTCATTGGACGCTGGGCAGCCGTGGCCAATGCCTTCGGGGTCCACCTCTCAGGCCTAGTTGCCTGGGTCGTCTGGGCTTTCATACACCTCACGTACATCGTGACATTCCAGAATCGCCTTTTGGTTTTCATCCAGTGGGCGATTCAGGACTTGACGTTCAGTCGTGGAGCGCGGCTGATCACCGGTACTGCGCCTACAGACTTCAACTTCAATGAAGAGGTTGCGGTGCATCATGCGCCGGAAGTCCAACCCGAGACAGTTGCCGTGACCCATTGAGCAGCTGGCGGGGGAAGCGGTGAGCCGTATGGATCACGGTTTGGATACACCTTGATCCGGATTGGATTTGTGAGGCTTGCGGCACGGCTGAAGCAATGCCCTGACGAGAGAAACGACTTGGACCTGGATGCTTCGCTTGCAAGCCGACGCTTAGGCGAACATCGGCGCTGGTCACAGAGTGGTCACAAAACTGGAGCCACTCTGCAAAGTTAAGTTGTTGAAGGCACACGAGCAATCTGCACCGGTGGGAGAGGGAAGTTAGTGATCTGGATTGCCCCTAAAAAATCACCTGTGGTTCTCACCTGTGGTGTTTCCGTTTTCGACGTATTTAGACGTACTAAGGCAGTCCTAGGCGGCTTGTAAAGCGTTGTAAGTACTCAAAAGTGGCGTTCTGAAAAGGCTGCGCTTACCACTTCAGGATGGAGCATCATCTGCCGCCGCCATGACTCGTCATAACCACACGCGTAGTACACATGGCTCCTCATCAGACTCCAACGGTCTATGCTGCGGGCCGCATCGCTACAGAGATCACAGAGCACCCCGCGATTTGAGTTCAACCACTCGGACGTTGAAGGCGTAGGCAATTGCCATCGTTTCAGTAATTTCTCGCAGATCATGAACTACGTACAGTGGGGTACGGAGATTTTGAGGGTTTCCGATACTTAGGAGTTGTTTTCGGAAGAATTTTTTGTGCGCCCAACTTAGGTTGTCCGCACGACTCGAACTTGCGAATCGCGGAACAAGAGGTTCGTATGCAGGCCAAGAAGCTACCTGTCAGTGAATCAAATTTCTCTTTCAGTTCCTTCCAGCAGCCTTCCCCGGAGGCCTCTTTCGAGAGACACTTTTCTGTATCTGAATTGGCCGAACTTTGGGCCTTGAGTGAGCAGACGATTCGCCGAATATTTAACGGTGAGCCTGGTGTGATTGAATGGGGTCACAACGAGAGGCGGTTCAAGCGTGGTTACAAAACCCTGAGAATTCCGGAAAGCGTGGTGCAACGCGTTCATGGGCGTTTGCGAAGCACCGGCTAAACAAACACAAAAATCGCTTTGAAATTGATTCCGCCACCGTCAGGTGATCGGCCTCAACGTCCGGCTGCCTTGTGTACCTTTTTCCCCTGATCGATCGGCACAATCTTGTTTCCCCAAGCCCGCTGAACACTGAGCTCCAACTGTTCCTGCCGGGCGCGAACCCACGGCGCATAGTGCTTCTCAGTCACCCTGATACTCTTGTGTCCGAGCAGCATCGAGACCTGCTCGAGCGGGACGCCTGCCAGAAGCATTTCCACTGCGAACGTGTCGCGAAACATTTGTGGATGGCATCTTTTCAAGCTGCCATTTGCCTTTTTGATCCCGGCCAATTCGAATAGGCGGCGATAGCTCCTCTGCCAATCGGCGACTGCAGTCTTCGGCAAGCCGTTACCGCTCCAGAAGAAGTACAGAGGATTCGGCCTCGCTCCTGGAGGCAGGGCGCGGAGAGCCTCGGCTATATCCGGCGGCAGCGGCACGTAAACGGGGTGCCCAGTCTTGGCTTGGTATAGGAGGAGTTTGTTGTCGTCGCTCAGACGGCTTCTTTCAAGCGTCAGTGCGTCTCTGATCCGCAACCCACTCCACCGCATGAGTAAGGTCAAGACTCGAATCCGAGTTCCGTTACTGTTCCCGGTCTCACTACGGTTCTCCCGGTAAAGATAGGTGGAGTCTATGATCCGTCCGAGCTCGTGGGCGGGGAAGTAGTCTGTTGGCGTCTGATCGACTTTGATCGTTCCAATGCCGAGCATCGGGTTGTCCAAGATCCACTTGCTCCTGTGGCAGAAGTAAAAGAAGCCTGTGAGTCGGCTTTGCTTCTTGCTCTTGGCGAGAGCCTGGTCATTCCAGGTAGATCGAAAATCACGGAGCGCAACCGTGTCGAGATCCTGGAGCCGGGTAAACCGGCGGTTGGCTGCCCAGGCGAGAAACTGCTTGCGAAAGATGATGTTGAGTTTGTAGAGAGTCGCCTCGCGGAGCCCGCGGTCCTTTCCGTCCTGGAGATAGGACTCGACAGCCTCTTGGATCGTGATTCCGCTCCCCTGGGGCTTCTTCGGCGCCGGGTTATCGGCCTCTTCCAGGCGGTGACACTCGGCCTGAGCTCGCTCCCAGCTCTTCGTTTTCAGACTTCGGCGGATGTAGGCGCCCGCTACGGTGCCTTCCACCCACATTGGGCATTTGCAACGCTTCCAGTAGCGATCCGAGGCCTTGGGGCAAGCGGGGTGATGCCGACGGTAGGGAGTGAGCATGGCTCGAATGATCGTACAGTTATCGTACGGTTTCAAGAGCCAAGCTGTAAATAACATAGAATACGATAGTTACAGTGGTGGAGGCGGCGGGAGTTGAACCCGCGTCCGAAAATGTTACTGGTCAAGAGACTACATGCTTATTCGCGTTCATGCCCCAGGCATTACCCTGGGACGTTCGCGACCCCCGCTCAGAACGGACAAGAAACGGTTGCCGCTAGCCTGAGATCTTAGCCTCTCTCCCCAGACGTAGAAGAGAAGAGCAGCCCTCTGTGTGACGCTCGCTCACAGCCCGAAGGCAAAGCTGTGGAAAGCGGCTGCCTAATTAATTAGGCTGCGTATGCCATTTCTTGATTGGCAATTATCATTTTGCCCACGATTACAGGTGCGAGCACCCTGGCATGCCTCTTGGCCGCAAGCATCTCCGTCGAAGCCGTGACGCCCCCACTGGTGGGAATGGCCTGTAAAGAACAGAACAACCGGGCCGTAAAGCCCTTACTGACATCTTCCAATCTAGGGGTCACCCGACTGGAAGTCAAACATATGATTAGATGTAACTAAGGTTACAAAAGGTGCTCAACCGGGGAGTGCCCGCCCAGGCTGTTTCGGGGTGGGAAGAGGCGGTGCGGCGCATCATAATAATCCTATGAAACTGACCGCCCATTTAACCTCTGTTCTTATCGCATCTTTCATGTTTGGGGTATTGTTTTCATCGACATCCGTCCTTGCCCAGCCCAAAACCGAAGCCGCCGAACAGCTGCTTTTCCAGACCATTAACCGGGAGCGTGCGGCCCATGGCTTGCCCCCTTTGAAATGGGATGACGCACTCGCCAATGCGGCCCGCCAGCACGCCGAAATGATGGCCGCGCAGAGAATCATTTCGCACGGTTTTCTGGGAGAACTCAGCCTGCCCAGTCGGGCCGCGCGGGCGGGAGCCCGCTTTAGCTGGTTATCGGAGAACGTCGCCGCCGGACCGAGCGCGGAGAATGTCCTCGAACAGTGGATGCAGTCTCCCAATCACCGCGCCAATCTGCTCGATGCCGACATGGACACCATCGGCGCCGGCGCCGCCGAGCGTAATGGAGTCGTGTTCGCGGTGGCGGACTTCTCGAAGGCCAAGCGGTAAATTGAGAACGGAAAGCGTGCGGGTGCCCCGTCCAAGCTTCGCTTGGGCGGGTTTTTTAAGTCAGTGGTTCGGAATCCAGATTTTTTCTATTTGGTGATGTACGAGACCCCGCCCAAGCGGAGATTGGACGGGGTACCCTCTCGCTCTCAGCGGGCTTCAGGGGCACGGCGCTCCTGCCGCCTGCCACTGTTTTACCTTTGCGGCAAACTCATCGTGAGGCATGGGGATGGCCGTCCTGCCCTCACCCGGGTTCCAGGCCCACATCACCAGCTTGTCAGCGGTCAAGTGCTCAACCAGTTGGTCGAGGTTGCGGTTTCGGTTCTGCTTGGGGTCTTTGATCGAGCGGCAAATCTGCCCGTCCGTCAGACCTTGCCAGATCATGGGGGTGCTGGCTGGGGGCAAGCTCCAGTTAGGCGCGCCCGGAGGCAGATTCGGGCCCGCAAGATTGTGGTCCTGATGGCAGGTGCTGCATTTTTCCGCCGTCACGCCATGGCCCCCGGGGCCGCGACGTACGTCCATGGTATGGGGATGCCCGTCGTCGCCCTGCCTCGGGAAGTCTCCCTGGGAATGGCAGTTCATACATCGGGGGTGGCGCAGGACTGGAACCCACGCGGTAAAAAGCTTCCCCTTGTCCTTCGCTGGCGGTGCCGGAGCACTCATGGAACCTGCCGGTGCTTCTGCGGCGGCACACGTGAGCGACAGCGCGAGTGCAAGAAACGCGATCCGGGAGGGGCACGAAGGTCGGAGCGTTATGCAGGGCTTCATACCGCCTCCGTCAGGCGGATGGGCAGACGCCGGACCCGTTTTCCGGTGACCGCGAACAGGGCGTTGGCGATAGCCGGGGCAGCGCACGGGACCCCGGGTTCTCCGATGCCTCCGGATTTCTCGTTGCTCTCCACGATGTAGGTTTCGATCTCGGGACACTCGTTCATTCGCATCACCGGGAAGGTGTTGAAATTGGTCTGCTGCAGGCGTCCATTCTCAAAGGTCAACTCCTGGAAGAGGGCGGCCGACGCGCCGAAAATTGCTCCGCCTTCGATCTGGGCGGAGATAATTCCGGGGTTCACGTATTGCCCGCAGTCCACCGCGCACACCATGCGATGCACTCTAGTCTTTCCGTCAGTGACCGATACCTCGGCCACGTGGGCCAGGTAACTGCCGAAGGCGAAGTGCACGGCGATCCCCCGTCCCATCCCTTTGGGAAGGGGCTTGCCCCATCCGGATTTTTCGGCTGCGAGGTCAAGCACTCCTAGATATCGAGGCTGTTTCTGCAATAAATCACGCCGGAACTGGTAGGGATCTTTTTGCGCCAGCGCCGCCAGTTCGTCCATAAAACATTCCGCCGCGAATGCAGTGTGAGAATGGCCCACGGAGCGCAACCACTGCACCGGCACATTGACATCAACCTGGTGGGACTCGACCGCGAGGTTCGGGATGGCATAGGGAAGATCGTCCAGACCCTCAACCGATGCTGGATCGTACGGTTTCCCTTGCATCATGCCTTCAAAGGGCGTTCCCGCCATGATCGACTGGCCCACCGAGCGTGATCTCCAGCTCACCGCGTTGCCGTTGGCGTCGATGCCGCCCTCAATGGCATGCAGGAATGCCGGGCGGTACCAGCCGCCTTGCATATCATCCTCGCGCGTCCACACCACCTTTACCTTTGCCGGGGCGCCGATGGCTTTGGCCACGGCGACCGCCTCGACCACAAAGTCCGATTGCGGATTGGCGCGCCGGCCGAAGCCTCCGCCGAGAAAGGTGGTGTGCAGTTGAACCTTTTCATTCGGCAGGCCTGCGGTCTTGGCCGCGTTGGCCCGATCGATGGTCTGAAATTGCGAGCCCGTCCAGACCTCGCAGGAGTCCGAGCGCAGGTCCACCACGCAGTTCAGAGGCTCCATCATCAGGTGCGACAGGTAAGGAACCTCGTAAACCGCCTGAAGGGTTTTCGCCGCACTGGCCAGCGCCGCCGGAGCGTCTCCTTCTTTTCGAACGCTCACCCCCGGTGACTTCGCCCGCTCACGAAATTGCTGCATCAGTTGCGTAGTGCTGAAGTTGTGCATCGCGCCTTCGTCCCACTCGACGCGCAGGGCATCGCGAGCGACTTTCGCTTGCCAGAAGGTGTCGGCCACCACGGCGACTCCGGAGGGGACCTGCGCGATCTTGCGCACGCCGGGCAGGGAACGCGCCCGGGAGTCGTCAAAGCTCTTTAACTTGGCGCCGAAAATCGGGGGACGAACCACCACCGCGGTCAGCATTCCCGGCAGTTTCACGTCGAGTCCGAAGACTGCGCTGCCGTTCGACTTCATGCCTGTATCGAGGCGCTTGATGGGTTTGCCGATGAGCTTGAAGTTCTTTGGGTCTTTCAGTTGGACCTTCGCCGGCGGAGGCAGTTTCGCCGCATCGGCCACCAGCTCGCCATAGGTCAGTTTCCGGTTGGAATTATCGAAGACGGCGCCTGACTCAGTGCGGCAGTAGATGGCTTCTACGCCCCAGCGCTGCGCCGCGGCGGCAACCAACATGGCGCGGGCAGCGGCACCGGCCTGGCGGAATTGCTCCAGGCCCGACCACACGCTGGAGCTGCCTCCAGTCATCTGCATGCCGAAGGCGGGGTGGTTGTATTTGGGATCGACCGGCGCCGACTCAAAGCCCACCTTCGACCAGTCGGCGTCGAGCTCCTCGGCCAGCAGCATGGGCAGGGAAGTGTAAACACCTTGTCCCATCTCGGAGTGGTTCACGATGACTGTGACCCGATCATCGCTCCCGATGCGCACAAAAGCGTTGGGCATGAATTCGTTCGCCGACGCCTGCGCCGAGCCGACTGCTGATTCCGGGAAAGTAAAATCCAACTAGCAGGCCGCCACTGGCGGCGACCGAAAATTTCAAAAAGTCGCGGCGTGCCATCCCGCTCCGAACAGGATCGAGCTTGAGCCGTTGACGGTTCATCACGCACCTGCCTTCGCCACCATGCCGGCGGCCCGGTGGATGGCCCTTCGAATACGCGGATAGGTCCCGCAGCGGCAAATGTTGCCGGTCATGGCCTGATCGATGTCCTCATCGGTAGGCTGCGGCTTTTCGCGCAGCAGCACAGCGGCGCTCATCAGTTGTCCCGATTGGCAGTAGCCGCACTGCGGCACGTCCTCTTCCAGCCAGGCACGTTGCAGCGGATGACTGAGATCAGATGACAACCCCTCAATCGTAGTAACCGCTTTGCCGGCCGCTCGCGATACCGGAGCCACACACGAGCGCACCGCCTCGCCATTGATGTGCACGGTACAGGCCCCGCACTGCGCCATGCCACATCCATATTTTGTTCCCGTGAGACCGAGGTGATCTCGAATCACCCAGAGGAGTGGAGTGGAAGGATCGACGTCGAGATCGACCTGCTTGCCGTTCACGGAAAAGGCGGTCATAACGTTTTCTCCCTTTCGGAGACACGATCATGTGATGTTGATGGCAGTTTAATAGCACATCACGGGTTAAATGTGGGCAATCCTCAGATTCTCCTGTGCAAAACATAAACAGACTCGCGAGGGTGCCCCGTCCAAGCTCTGCTTGGGCGGGGTTTTTTGTTGATGAACTGTGCCCATGTCCGGTGCCAATTCACAATCTTCCAACCCCCCGCCCAAGCAGAGCTTGGACGGGGCACCCTCGCGACGATGATCGAACCATGCGGGGGGCAGATTTTTGATTGCGATCAGCTATTTTGTCGATGTTGGCTATCGATAAACCCGAGCTTACCGGTTGTAAGTCCATTGTCTGGTGGTGTCGACGCCGCTTGGCATGTGGGATATTGGCGGAACGGCCACAAGCCCGCGCGAACTCTATTGCCTAGCGCGAATGGCTCACCTTATACTTCGCCATGGGTTTAGCGGAAGTCAGCCGCTTCGACCATCCGGTTCTGCAGAATTATCTCGTCGATGACGCTTACGACGAGACCTTCGAAAGTCCGGGCAAACCTCGCCCGCACTATGCTCCTCTGTTAGAGACGTTCTCTTCTCTGCCCGCCGACGAGATCCGGCGCCGCAAGCATTCTGCTGACCTGGCTTTCCTCAACCAGGGCATTACCTTCACGGTTTACGGCCGGGAGGAAGGGACCGAGAAGATCTTCCCTTATGACTTGCTGCCTCGCCTGATCACCAGCGCGGAATGGGCCCGCATCGAGCGCGGCTTGACCCAGCGCATCACCGCACTCAATCACTTCTTGCGCGATATTTATCACGAAGGCCGCATTCTCTCCGACGGCGTCGTACCCCGCGAGATCGTCTATAGCTGCAGACACTTCCGCCGCCAGATGCGCGGACTCCAGGTGCCGCGCAACGTGTATGTCGCGGTAGTCGGGTCGGACCTGATCCGAATGCCCAGCGGCGAGTTTGTCGTTCTCGAAGACAACCTCCGCGTGCCCAGCGGCGTTTCCTACATGCTGACCAACCGCCGGGTGATGAAGCGGATTTTTCCCAACCTGTTTCGCCGCCAGGGCGTGCGTCCCATCGAGCATTACACCCAGGCCCTGCTGAGCACGCTGCGCTCGCTCTCACCGGAGGGCCGGCCCGAGCCGACCATCGTGCTGCTCAGTCCGGGTGTGTTCAACTCAGCTTATTTCGAACACGCGTATCTCGCCCGCCAGATGGGAATTGAACTGGTCGAAGGGCGCGACCTGGTGACTCATGACAACGTGGTTTACATGCGGACCACCACCGGTCTTCGCCGCGTGGATGTGATCTACCGGCGCGTCGATGACGACTTCATCGATCCCCTGGCTTTCCGCTCGGACTCCGTGCTGGGCGTCTCGGGATTGTTCAATGCCTATCGCGCGGGAAATGTGACTCTGGCCAACGCTTTCGGCACGGGTGTGGCCGACGACAAGGCGCTGTACGCTTATGTTCCCAAAATCATCAAGTACTATCTCGACGAAGATCCGGTGCTGAATAACGTAGAAACGTATTTGCTCAACGACCCGGTACAGCGTGACCATGTGTTGCAGAATCTCGACAAGCTGGTGGTGAAGGCAGTGGGAGAGTCGGGTGGTTACGGCATGCTGATCGGGCCGCACAGTACCAGCGCGCAGCGGCAGGACTTTCGGGACCGCATCATTGCCGATCCGCGAAATTACATTGCGCAGCCCACCATCACTTTCTCCCGCGCGCCTTGTTTTATCGACGACACCTTGCAAGCCCGGCACGTGGACTTGCGTCCCTACGTCCTGTTCGGGGACAAAGTGACCATCGTTCCCGGCGGCCTCACGCGGGTGGCCCTGCGCCGCGGGTCGCTGGTGGTGAATTCATCGCAAGGCGGCGGCAGTAAAGATACCTGGGTGTTGAACCAATAACATGCTCTCTCGCGTCGCTGACAACCTCTATTGGATGAGCCGCTACCTGGAGCGCGCCGAGCACGCCGCTCGTCTTCTCGACGTGAATCTGAACCTCATGCTGGATGAATCTGCCTCCAGCGCGGACCGCCGCTGGCGCCGGGTTTTGGCGGCGCTGGGAAATCCGCCCAACCTGGCCTGGAGCGGCGACGCCTACCAGGTGGCCCAGATCCTCACCTTCGATCCGGGGAATCGTTCGTCCATCACCGCCTGCGTGGCCAGTGCCCGCGAGAACGCACGCCAGGTTCGTGAAGAGATCAGCTCGGACCAGTGGCAGCGGCTGAACCGTCTGTTCCACCAGGTGACCCGGCACAAACCGAATGAGACCGATGACGTGCTGCCCTCAGACTTCCTGCTGGCTGTAATCGAAGGCGTGCACCTGATCCAGGGTGTGACCGATTCCACCATGAGTCACGGCGAAGGCTGGCATTTTATCCAGGTAGGGCGCTACATGGAGCGGGCCTGCGCCACCGTCGCTCTGCTGGGCCTGTATCATCGCGAATTCTGGGGGCATCCCGATCAGACCCCCGAGGCGGCCGAGTATCTGGAGTGGGTTGGCCTGCTGCGCTGCTGTACCGCGTTTGAAGCCTACTGCAAGGTCTACACCGCGGACATCAGTCCGGACCGGATCATTGAATTCCTGCTGCTGAACCCGGAGTTTCCACACTCAGTGCGTTACTCCATCGATCGTTTGCAACGTGCTCTGGAAGCCATTCACGGCGAGGGCGGGAAGCGGCGGGGAGCGCAGTTGACCCGGCTGGCGGGGCGGCTGCAAGCCTCGCTTAGTTTCGGACAGATTTCCGAGATCCTCTCGCAGGACGTGGGCGGTTATCTGCAAGAAATTTTGCGGCAGTGTCGCGACATCCACGAGACCATTTACGAGCTTTACGTGAATTACGCGATCCAGACGGCTTTGGCGGGATAGGGGACCGGGGCTTCATGTTCTATTCCATTCAGCACCTGACGAAATTTCACTACGCCTCTCCGGTCAGCGAGAGCGTCATGGAAGCGCGGATGCATCCGCGCAGTGAAGGCAACCAGCGCTGCCTTACTTTTCATCTGGCGGTGAGCCCGCGCTGCCGCGTGTTTGCCTACCGCGACCACGTGGGCAACAACATTCACCATTTCGATATCCCGGGACAGCATTCCTATCTCGTAATCGTGGCCGAGTCGCTGCTTGACATGCAGCCCGCGCCCGAGATTCCGAGTTCCTTGCCCGTGGATGCATGGGCCGAAGCCGACGCCATGGTGAAGATGGGAGACTACTGGGAAATGCTGCTTCCCAGCGAGTTCGCGCAGCCCACGCCGGGTTTGATCGAGCTCGCCCGGCAGATGGACGTTTGCCGGCGCGGCGATCCTCTCAGCCTGTTGCGGGAGCTGAATCAGAGGCTCTACGACTGGTTTGAATACGTGCCCAAGAGCACGAAAGTGGACTCCCCGATTGATCACGCCATCGAGACCCGTCAAGGCGTGTGCCAGGATTTTGCCCACATCATGATCGCACTGGTTCGCAGGGTAAAAATCCCCTGCCGTTATGTCAGTGGATATCTTTACCGCAGCGCGCAGAGTCACGACCGCTCCGTGGTGGACGCAACTCATGCCTGGGTGGAGGCTTTTCTGCCGCCGCTGGGTTGGGTTGGATTCGATCCCACGAACTGTCTGCTGGCGGGCGAGCGCCACGTACGCACCGCCATCGGCCGCGACTATGCTGACGTGCCGCCGACCCGGGGAATCTTTCGCGGACAAACACCCAGTGAACTGTCGGTGGCGGTGCGGGTGACCGCTTCCGTCGAGCAGCCTGAACTCGAGCACGGCCTTCCAGTCCCGGAGGAGTGGTCGCTGCTGGTTGAACAGGCACAGGAACCACCGCCCCTCCCCGCCAAGAACATGCAACAGGAGCAACAACAGCAGTAATCCACTGGAGCACGAGCGGGACGCTCGCGCCCACATTTAACACCTTTTGCATCCTGCCGCGGTTTCTGACATCTCACTTGTAGCGCCGGCATCTTGCCGGCAGTCGCGGGGGCATCCTGTCCTCGCAGGTGGGCGTGAGATAGCCGGGAGAGCAGCGCTACAATTGCGGGCGCACAGTAGAATCAGTGACCAACCTATGACTTCCTTCGTCCAACCCTGTAGCAGGAAGCCGTGTCAGGAGAGGTGCCGGTGAAGGCGCAGTGTCTTCCATTCCGCCAGATTCCGCACACCACAAAGCTTTTCAGCGATTTCCTTTCCTGGTCCCCAGCCATCCAGCCCTTTTACTCCCGCTCCCCACATTTTGCGCAATGGTTCAAAGACGAAACAGCCGGGTTGAGTTATGACCCCGCCCGGCGCAGCCGGGTGGCGGACATTCTGGAACGGCAGAACCGGGCTTGGGACGCGTCGCCTAAGACTCTGGAAAATATTGACCGCCTCCGCGCCGGTGCTTCCGCGCTGGTCACGGGACAACAGGTGGGCCTGTTTGGCGGCCCGCTTTTTTCCCTTTTCAAGGCCTTGAGCACAGTCAAATTGGCCGGTGAGGCGACTAGGGCAGGCTCGGACTGCATTCCCATATTCTGGTTGGCCACCTCCGACCACGACCTCGATGAGATCAGTCACGTTTCGCTTCTGGGGCCGGATGGTTCGCTGCAGAAGTTCTCTGCGACCACTAAAGGCCTGCCCGACGCTCCCGTAGGCACGGTGACATTTGGCGCTGAGATCGAACCGCTCGTCGAAGCGGCCGCAGGCCTGCTGGGCGACTCGGAAGTGACGCAGTTCCTGCGCCAGGCATACCGGCCGGGAGAGAACTTCGGCAGCTCATTCGCGCGCCTGTTCTCGCGTCTCTTCGCGCAGTGGGGCGTGGTCTTGCTTGACGCATCGGATCCCGAGCTTCGCCGCATAGCCGCGCCCATCTATAGTGCGGCCATCGAGCGTGCCGCCGAACTGGATGACGCTTTACTGGCGCGCGGCAGGGAACTGGAAGCCGCGGGCTATCACCAGCAGGTCAAAGTGACGCCTTCATCCACGCTGCTGTTTACTCTGCGTGACGGGGCGCGGGTACCCGTCCACCGCCGCTCGAATGGCAGTGGAGCCGATTTCCTGGTCAACAACGAGACCATTTCGCAGGCGGAGTTGTCGGGCCGCATTGCATCCGGGCCAGAGCAGTTCAGCGCCAACGTTCTGTTGCGGCCGGTCGTGCAGGACTACCTCTTGCCCACCTTGGCTTACGTAGGGGGAGCCGCGGAGATTGCTTACTTTGGCCAGGGAGCGGTGGTTTACAAAGCGTTGCTGGGACGGGCCACACCCATTATCCCTCGCTTCTCGGCTACGATCGTCCAGGCAAAACCTCAAGCGTTACTTGAGCGTTATCACGTGGCTGTTGCTGACGTCTTTCATGGTCCTGACCCGCTGCGCGAGACGCTGGCCAGGCATACGCTCCCGGCCGACTTGCAAACCGCGTTCGACCGGGCGGAGTCGTCCTTGCAGCAATCGCTGGCTGCGATTCAGCAATCGCTGGAACGCCTGGACAAGACTTTGATAGAAGCCGCGACCAACGCCGGATCGAAAATGCAGCATCAGCTCGAGCAACTGCGTTCACGGGCGGCGCGGGCCGAACTGCGCCAGAGCGAGATTCTGGGTCGTCACGCTGAACTGCTCAGCAACGCCCTGTACCCGAACAAGGTCCTGCAGGAGCGTGAGATCGGCGGCGTATATTTCGTGGCGCGACATGGCATGGAGCTCTTGCAGAGTCTGCATGACACCCTGCAAACCAGCTGCCTGGATCACCAAATCATCTCCCTGTCATCCTGAGCGAAGCAAGATCATTCGCTTGCGAATGATCTCGCGCAGTCGAAGGACCCCTACTTCTCAAGATCGCTAGGTTTCGATGGGGATTGTCCCGGGGGAGCGGTTTCCGATGCGGTGAGAATTCGTAGGGGCGGAACCCTACTCGCGAGGGTAGGGGTCCTTCGACTCCGTGTCAGCTTCGCGAAGCAAAGCTGACACTCCGCTCAGGATGACACGACCAGAGAGCTTTCTTACGGCTGCAGCACCACCTTGTCGGTGGCTTCCTTCTCCACAGCCTCCCGCGAATACAGCAGGGGAAAATACTTTCCCTCACTCCACAGCGGTATTAAATCGGAATAGTGCGGACTCGCCGGCTGTCCGCTCTGGCCGGGTACGTTCACTGCCACCGAGCGGTCCCAATCGCTGAGGTCGAGAATCTCGCGATAGCTGGCGCCTGAGACCTGGTCAAAAGAACTGTCGTAATATCCGGTTGCATTGACCGTGTACTCATCGCCGGGACGCGACACCGGGGCGGGATCGGTGAGGGCGGCCGCGCCCGGCAATTGATCGAGCGGATGACGAAAGTGGACGTGGTGCATTTGCCCCCACGACCACTTCGTCGAATCCGGCCCCTGGAGTTTCTCCATTTCCTCCCAGGCGTTTTCTAGAGCGCCGAGCAGCAGGCGATTGCGCGCGGCGGTGGCGCCCGTAGATGGGCGGCCCTCGAGAAAGGCGATAACTTGATGCGGAGACCAGTCGTCAATCATGGACCTCGCCGCCGCCGGTATCGCAAGATTCATGGTCTCCCGGGTCACGATCTGTAGCCAGACTTCGTAGAGCGCGGCGGCAGCCGAGTCGCGCTCGACGTCGCCGTTCCAATGCAATAAAAGCTCTGCGGCGGAGTTGGGTTTCTGTTGCGCGGCGGCCGCACGCAGCAGGTCGATCAGCTGCAGAGCGGGAAGGGAACGCACATCGGTTTGAAGTCGCTGCATGTCGCCGACATCCAGTTTCTTCCCCGCCCGGGCCTGTTGCAGCACTTGAGTGACGCGCTGGAAGCGGTAAGGCGGCGCCCAGCTATAGCCCACTTTGTACGGATAACCTTCAGGAATCATCTTGTGATTTGCGGTGGCTATGAAGCCCTGGCGCGGGTTGTAGTCATGCGGTAATTCCGCGTTAGGCACAAAACCGGACCACTCGTAATCGCCGCTGCCCGGCATGGGCAGCAGCCCGGTCCATGTTTTACGCAGCGGCGCCAGACCGGTGGAGTGCTCTCCGATGTTCCCGGCGCGGTCGGCATAGACGATATTTTCGGATGGAACTTTCCAGCGAGGCATGGCTGCTTCGAATTCCCGCCAGTTCTGCGCCCGGTCAACCGCCAGGGAGCCCAGATAGCCAGCAGTTCCCGCTTCCGCGCCTACCCAGCGCAGGGCCAGGGCGCGCTTGCCATCCTCCCAGAGCACAGGGCCGTGAGCGGTAAATTTCAAGTCCACTTCGACGCTCTTGCCGCCGCGGATTCCGAAAGTTTCTTTCCGTACCTGCATGGTTTCCCATCCGCGGGGGGTTTTGTATTGGGAGGCGTTGGCGGGATTCAGTTCTTCCAGGTAGAGGTCCTGCTGGTCCAGACCGAAAATGGTGAAGCCCCAGGCGATGTTCTGATTGTGTCCGAGCGCGACTCCCGGCAGGCCGGGTTCGCCGGCGCCGATCACGTCCCATCCCGGCGCCACCAAGTGGACCATGTAGCGCAGTGATGGTTCGGCCGTCACGCGGTGCGGATCATTGGCCAGCAGCGGCTTGCCGCTGCGAGTCAGCTTGCCGGCGACGGTCCAGTTGTTGCTGCCCTCCGTGGGATGCCGGGGAAATTCAATGCGCGTGTCACTGCCCACCAGATTGTGCAGTAAAGCGGGCGACAGGCCAGCCAGCTTTGTATCCGCTGCCCGGTCTAGCTTCACCGGCGGGTCGAAATCGAACAGCAGCGAGGCTGCGTCGGCTCCTACGGCGCTCAATACCTGGGCGTGTTCGAGTTCGTCAAACGCGTTTCCCGTCATCGAGAACGCGGCCATGCGGTTCAGGCAATCGGCGGGCTTCCAGGGTTCGGGATTAAAGCCTGCCAGTTGAAATTCGAGCGGCAGTCCGGGACCTCCCGCCACCATGCGGCGCTCGATGTAGGCATTGATTCCAGCGGTGAAGGCTTCCAGAATCTGCATCGTGTCCGGCGAGTAGCTTTCATACTCGGCCTTCATGTCTCCGCGATAGCTCAGCCGGCGGGCATTGATATCGCGCTGTAGGGCCGAGGGGCCCAGGACCTCAGCCAGGCGGCCTTGGCCCGACCGCTTCCACAATTCCATCTGGAAAAGACGGTCTTGAGCGGCCACGAATCCTTGGGCAAAAAAGAGGTCATGCTGGTTCCGGGCGTAGATATGGGCAACGCCCCAGCGGTCGCGCAGAACGTTTACCGGTTGTTCGAGGCCAGCCACCTTAACCGTGCCATGGAGCACGGAGAGCGCGGCTTGCGCCCGGCTTTGCAGACTATCCCGATTGCCGTCGTCGGCCCTCGAGGCCGCTGGTGTGCCCGCGGAAATCATCGCGATCAGGAATAAGGAGCCGAGAACACGGATGCGCCGTTTCATACCGGCGACATTCTATCCCAGCGCGAAGGCAGAAGCGGGAGTCGTGGCCGGCGTACCTTTCCGGATTTCAGCGAAAATCGCGGGAACCATAATCGTGACGGCTGACTTCGGGAGCAGAAAAGCGTAATATCTTTCCTCTTGGCGAGCCATTAAATTTACATCTTCAAGCGTCCAAACACCGCACCCATGCCCGTGTCCCTGACCTCGCTGCTGGCTTCTCTCCCCATGTCCCTGAAAGGGCTGGGGGTCGCCTTCCAATTCCAACTCCTGTTGCTGGTTGTGCTGGAGGAGTTCGGCAAACGGGGTGACGTCTTTAATATTTTATGGGCACTGGTCTTCGGCTTCGCCACCCTCAATATTCTGGGGCTGGTGGCCAGGCGTTTTGACCCCAATCGCAACCGCCTGAATTTCGGCGAGACCATCGCGATCCTGGTGGTCATTGTCTCCATTGTCCTGCTGGGCTGGGAGATGCTCAGCCTTTTCAAGATATTCCCCATCAAGCTGCAGCGTCACGACTAGCGCCTTTTGCGGTATGATTTGATCATGCCGAAGAACGTCGTCCCGTTCGAGGTGACCTGCCCTTGCTGCAATGCTGTCCTCAAGGTGGACGCTGAAATCAAGGGAGTTATCGCGCACACCGCGGCCGTGAAACCCAAGATGTTCGCCGACATCGAAGAGGCGGCCCGGGCCATGAAGGAGCAGGACAACCGGCGCGATTCCATCTTTCGTCAGTCCGTAGAGGCGCAGAAGCACGCTTCCGACCTGCTGGAGAAGAAGTTCCAGGAGGCGGTCAAGAAGGCCAAAGAATCTCCCGACACCGGAAAACCAATCCGGGACTTCGATTTGGACTAGTTTCTTCCAGCAAAATTTCATAGTCCATTAAATCGTTTCATGCTTAAAATGTGCAATGGCGCTTCCCCTCCTCCTCGGCCATCGGGGCGCTGGTGAGTCCACTGGAATCCACGAGAATACCTTTGCCTCGTTCGATCTTGCCCTCAAGCAGGGCTGCGACGGTTTTGAGTTCGATGTTCGTCTGACGGCTTGCGGGACGGCCTTGGTTTGCCACGATCCCAAAGTGGGTGGAATCACGGTGGCGCGCGCCCAAGCCAAGCGGTTACCTCAACTGCCACGGCTCGATGATGTGATCAAGGGCTACGGCCAACGCGCCTTCCTCGACATCGAGCTCAAGGTAAAAGACCTGGAATCGAAAGTGCTGACCGCGTTGAACAACTTTCCGCCCACGCAGGACTATGTAGTCTCTTCTTTTATCCCCGACGTGCTCATGGACCTGGAAGCGCGCAGCTCCACGGTTTGCATCGGACTCATCTGTGAGACCGCAGCTCAACTTGCCCGCTGGCGTGACCTCCCGGTGGACTGCGTGATTCCTCACCACTCTCTTGTGGACCGGTTCTTGGTGCAAGACATTCAGAGAGCCGGCTGCAAAGTCTTTGTGTGGACCGTGAACGCCGCGGAAACCATGCTTCGTCTGGCGGACTGGGGAGTGGACGGGATCATCTCCGATGACACCAAACTGCTGGTGCGCACGTTGAAGGGAACGACGTCGTGAGGACCGTGGGTGAAGATATTGGGGAAGGGTACGACTTCAGTCGTCCCGCCAGGGCGTTAAACCTTACTCGCGCTTTAGCGCCCTGAGGTCGGCTGTTGGTGGCGCGTGGTGTATTTTCTGCCTGGGATTCAACCAGCTCACCTGGACACGCCCTGCCGCGCTTATAGAGAATCGTAACTGCGTCGCGAGGCGAAGCAGGTATTTTCCCTGATGGCAGTACGTGGCAGCTTCTAGTCGGCGGCGGCCTCCAACATTGTGTCCAGACGTTGCGGCCTGCGCAGGAAAGCGGCGCGCTCGCTTTCGAAAGCCTCCAGTTGGGCTGCGGACTGGGTTTCATTCCATCCCATGACGGCGCCGATGCGCGCGGCGGCCTCGCGTCCGCAGGCCGACGACCAACAGGGGCCCAATGCCACCGGCACTCGCCGCAGCAGCACATCGCCCAATGTGACCGCGCACTCGCCGGCAAAAGCATCGACTGCCTCGGCCACAATGTGTTCGCTATGGGAACAAAGCGGCGCCCGGAGTTCGGCGCTGCGGTGGGCCATGCGGGAGATGTCCAGGGCCCGCCTGCCATGCCACTCGACGATGCCGCGGGCTGTATCTTCGCTAATCCCCCCCAGGTTGCCAATCTCAATCACCCATCGGTCCAGCATCAGTTCGGCGTTGTCCGCCGAAGCGATGGCCAGCGTCTTCGAAGATTTTCGCGATGCTCCTATCTTAGCCGCGCATTGACGCGCCAATTCCGCGGCTGTCGTCAGCTTGCCGCCAATCACCGAAATCATGTGCTCGGCGCCATCTGGAGCGTGATCGTGCAGGTAGTGTTTGCGGGACACGGCCGAGGCGTTTTCCTTGGGCGCGAAGGGCAGAGGCCGTACGCCTGCGAAGCTGTAACGAATGTCGGCAGCCGATAACTTGACGCCCGGAAACAGGCGAAGCAGGGAGCGCACCAGGTAGTCGATCTCCTCGGGTGAGGGTTGGACCTTGCTGGGGTCGCCCGCGTCCGAGACTTCCGTGGTGCCTACCAGCACCTGTTCATTCCATGGAATGACGAATATCGGACGTTTGTCCACCGCCTCGGTGTACACCGCGGCGTCGGAAGCGCCCGCGAAGCGGGGCACAACGATGTGCGATCCGCGGACGCCGCCGACCATGGGGTGCGGCGTCTGGATGCGGGAGCGCTGGCAAATCCGGTCCGCCCAGGGGCCCGTGGCGTTGACAATCCACGTGGCTTCGACGCGTTCCTCCTTCCCGCTCAGTTGATCCCGTAAGAGCACCCCGGCCACTCGTCGATGCCGGACATCAACGGCCAGCAATTGGGTGTGATTGCGCGCCACTGCGCCGGCTTCGGTCGCCTCCACCAGCCACTCTGCCACCAGGCGCTCGGGGAATTCGCACTGCGCATCCTCGTAACTGAATACCGACCAGCGCCGCCCGGAGTCGAGCAGACGCTCCAGCTTCTGTTGGTCCTCGCGGCTCGACCCCGCCTGTAGCCGGCCGCCGCCCAATCGGCGATACAGCCACAGACCAGTGCGTATGGCCAGAGCGTTGCGGCCGCTGTTCTGATCGAGTGCCAACAGAAAATGTATGGGATGCACCAGGTGCGGACGTTCCCGCAGCAGGCGGCGGCGTTCGCTGAGAGACTCGCGCACCAGCCCGATCTCAGCGTGTTCCAGGTAGCGCAAGCCTCCATGAATGATGCGCGTGGCCCGGCTGGTGGTGCCGGCGGCGAAGTCATGTTGCTCAACCAGCAGGGTACGACGGCCAGCGCGAGCGCATTCCCGGGCGATAGCGACGCCATTGATTCCGCCGCCGATCACGATCACGTGGAAGCGTTCGCCTTCCAGCGGACGGCGGATTGGGGGAGCGTAACTCATAAACAGAGGTCGGCCGGGGACCGGCTGCAGCACTGTCTTAGGATAACCTGCCTCGCTTTGACGATTCGCGAAAGATAACGTCGGTTAGCAGGGTAACCTCCACCTAAGAGCCCGCAACACCTGAGAGTCAAAGGTTAAAAACAGTGCTATAACCAATTGAATATAAACCATTTACTGGTACTGGCGATCCATGTAGCGCCGGCGTCTGGCGGGCATCCTGCCCGCCGCCGAAGGACAACTGTCGGAATTGCAAGGCCGCCAGCCCTGTGACCGGACAACAGACAGCTGGTAGCCGCCCTTGATTGCCCAACGCACGCCCGTCGTTTACATTGTTTGGGCCTCATGACCACAACTGGAGAACGCTTCGAACGCGCGGTCGGGATCATGGCCCGCCTGCGGGGCCCAGACGGCTGTCCCTGGGACCGCGAACAGACCTTCGATTCGATCAAGCCTTACACGCTCGAAGAAACCTACGAAGTGCTGGAGGCCATCGACAATCGCGACTGGGACGAACTGCCGGGTGAACTCGGCGATCTGCTGCTGCAAGTTCTCTTCTATGCCCAGATGGCGAAGGATCAGGGCACATTCTCGATCGATGAAGTGCTGGATCGCCTGTCTGACAAACTGGTCCGCCGGCACCCGCATGTTTTTGGCGATGTGAAAGCCGAGACTTCGTCCGAAGTGCTGCGGAATTGGGAGGCACTCAAAGCCGAAGAAAAGAGGAGCAGAGCGGCAACCGGAGCGACTGCGGGCCCATCCCAGTCCGTGCTGGCCGGCGTTTCTACGGCGATGCCTTCGTTGATGGAAGCGTACAAGCTTAGCTCGCGAGCGGCGCAAGTGGGTTTCGACTGGCCCAACATCGAGGGCCTGTTTGAAAAGCTGGAGGAAGAAACGGAAGAACTGCAACAGGAGCTGCAAGCGTTTCCGGCCCCAGGCCCGCGCCCCCATGGCCGAGGTGTGGCCGGGGCCGGTGCGGTGCAAGTCTCCGACGCCCTCCGACAGCAGATGGAAGACGAAGTAGGCGATCTGTTTTTCGTGCTGGTGAATATTGCGCGCTATCTCTCGCTTGATCCCGAGTCGGCGCTGCGCAAGACAAACCGCAAATTCAAACTTCGATTTCAATGGATCGAAGACCAGTTGCGCGCTTCCGGGCGCGGTCCCCAGCAAGCCTCGATGACCGAACTGGAGTCGTTATGGCAACAGGCCAAGCGCCATTTCCGGGAAGACGACCAGGCCACCCAACGTGAGGCGGGATGAACCAGAGCACGATGGTGGTCCGCAAGTGCCATAACCTGGATGAATTGTCGGCCTGCGTTGCCCTGCAAAAAGAAGTATGGAATTTCACCGAGGCCGACCTGGTACCCCTGCGCGTGTTTGTGGTGGCGGAGAAGATCGGTGGACAGGTTATCGGCGCTTTTGACGATGGGCAACTGGTGGCGTTCGCCCTATCTCTGCCGGGTTCGCGAGGCGGACACCCGTACCTTCATTCGCAAATGCTGGGAGTGCGCAACCAATATCGCAACGCCGGCCTGGGGCGACAGGTCAAACTCTTCCAGCGGGAAGACGCTCTCGCCCGGGGATTTGAATTGATCGAGTGGACCTTCGATCCCCTCGAAATCAAAAACGCCTATTTGAACATCGAACGCCTGGGCGCCATTGCGCGCCGCTATACCGTCAACCAGTATGGAATAACGTCCTCACCGTTGCAGGGCGGCTTGCCTTCCGACCGGCTGGTGGCGGAATGGTGGCTGAAGTCGGAACGGGTGGAGAGTCTCTTGCGCAACGCGCAGAAGCCGGGATTTGAAACCGTGAAAACAATTTCGGTCCCGGCTGAGATCTATGAATGGAAGGCCTCGCCCGCGACCCGGGAGCGGGCCCAGGAGGTGCAGGATTGTAACCGGAAGGATTTCTTGCAGGCGTTCTCTGACGGACTGGCGGTCCTCGGTTACGAATGCCATCAGCAGGGAGCAGGCAAATTCCTGCTGGGGCGGTGGAACGAAAGCTGGATTTATGCGTCTTAATATCCAATGAAGATTGAAGCCATTACGTTGCGTGAAATTCAGATGCCGCTGGTGCATTTTTTTGAGACCAGCTTTGGCCGTGTGTACAGCCGCCGCATCCTGTTGCTTACGGCCCGTTGTGAGGGAATCGACGGGTGGGCAGAGTGTGTCGCCGCCGAGGATCCGTTCTACAGTTCGGAATGGATCGAGACTGCCTGGTCCACCCTCAAGCACTACCTGGCGCCGGCAGTCCTGGGACGCCCGCTAGCCGCCGCCCACGAAACTGCCGGGCTCATGGCCAAGGTGCGGGGACACCGCATGGCCAAGGCAGCCATTGAAAACGCTGCCTGGGACGCCGAGGCCAGGCAGAAACAACAACCCCTGTGGAAGCTGCTCGGGGGCACGACTCGCGAGATCCAGTGTGGCGTTTCCATCGGCATCCAGGATTCCGTTGAACAACTGCTGGCCAAGATTGAGACTGAGCTGGCCGCGGGCTACCGCCGTATCAAGGTCAAGGTGAAGCCGGGCTGGGACGTGGATGTGCTGGAGCGGATTCGGGCGCGCTGGCCGGAGATTGTGCTCAGTTGCGATGCCAACTCCGCCTACACTCTTGACGAAGTTGAACACCTGCGCAAATTTGACCGCTTCAATCTGCTGATGATCGAACAGCCGCTATGGAATGACGACATCTACTACCATGCCCGGCTGCAGCGCGAGCTGCGTACAGCCATTTGCCTGGACGAGTCCATACGCCATGCGCGCGACGCTGCGGCTGCCGTTGAAACCGGTGCCTGCCGCATCGTGAATATCAAAGTCGGAAGGGTGAGCGGGTTCAGCGAGGCCCGGAAGGTCCACGACGTCTGTCAGGCCAACAACGTCCCGGTATGGTGCGGCGGCATGCTGGAGTCGGGTGTGGGGCGGGCCCACAACATCGCGCTCTCCACGCTGCCGAATTTCCGCCTGCCCGGCGATGTGTCCGCGTCAAAGCGCTATTGGAAGGAAGACATCATCGAGCCCGAGGTCGAAGTCAGCGCGCAAGGGACAATCACGGTCAGCGACCAGCCGGGCACGGGCTACCGCATCCGCGAAGACCTGATCGAAGCGCTCGCCGTAAGAAAAGAGACAATTAATCCGTAAACCAAATGGTGTGGGTCGGACACTCCTGTCCGACGCCTTTGCCTTTGTTCTTGTTCTTGATCCCGCTTTTGTTTTCCACTTGCGTTTGCAGGAACTCAAGTGTCCGCCAGCTTGATTCCTGGCAACGCTCAAATTCCAGGTCGACGGCGTCGGACAAGAGTGTCCGACCCACACGCACACAGTGGTTATTTTGCTGTCGAGGGTGGCTGATTTTGCGCGATTGCCGCCTGCTGTTTTTTCAACAGCTGAATGCCTTGGGCGAAAGTAAGGTCCGCAGGCACGGGACGGAAGTCGCTATAAGTTTCGGTGGACTTGATATTGATACTCTTGAACAGAAGCACTTTGCCGGTGAAGGCGAGGTCCATGCGTGCGATGGCCCAGCTGTCGTCGCTGATGTCGACCTGATCAACCTGGAAATGGCCTCCGCGATCCAGGTGGCCGAGGATTCCCCATCCGAAGCCGACATCTTTGAAAAGCGTACCATCGATCCTGGCGATGTGCTGTTTCTGGGCATCAATCAATACCACCCCCTGCATGCCGACCAGGACCTGCTCCACGTGCGTCGGTGGGTCGTAGCTCGGATTGGGACGAAACTTGAGCCGCAAAAGACGGTCGCCGGGTTTGCCCACGCCGGGCCTGCCGGTTTCGCTCCCATCGTATTCATATAGAAAAGCGTCGGGCATGGCTTTCAGGATGCGGTTGACCCGCTCGGCACTTTCCAGCTCCTGCCTGTGCTTCCGTTCCAGCTCGTCAGGCTGGCTCAGGAAGCGTTCGATTCGGCCATATTCCGCCCGGCGCTGTTCCTGATCCAAGGGCTGGTCGTTGTTGGCCACCACCATGCCCACCATGGCGTCACGGGTCTGCACCATGAGTTTGGTCTGCGAACCGCTCGCTGTCACCTTGCGTTGCTGGAACATGTACTTCGTACTCTGGTTGTCATTCTTGATCTCGTTCGCGACTGCGAGTCTGACCAGTTCCCTGGGCTTTATCGCGGGCGGCCCCTCCGCCGGGCTCAAATTGCCCGGGAGGAAGGCCAGCGCAGCCAGCAGGATCGGTGAGGCGGTGCGAAACAGGATCGGTTTCATAACAGTACGCCCCAAAGCGTACGCACCCCGCTAGATTAGACGAAAAACCAACCAGGAGTGTTGTCTAAAATGGCGTCCAGGCACGGCGTTGCTGACGGCTGAGGACCGACGAGCGACGACTGCTGCTGGAACCGGGAAAGGCAACGGCCTTGATCGCTGATTCGAGATTGGGCAGGTTGCTCAGGTGATCGTCGTGGGATATAGTTCGATGAAGCAGGAATGGTGTTCGCAAAGGGTTACGGGTTTCCCTTCAAATAGCTTTCTGGCCCTGGCAAGTCACAGGTGAGTGGGGATTCCTGCACGTCCGGTGTGGTAGATGGCCCAAGGAGGCTAAGATCATGGAAACGCCGAAGACGGCAGAGTTTGCGCATATCGGGAAGTCAGTCATCATCAAAGGGGAACTTTCCGGCAGTGAAGACCTTTATGTGGACGGCCAGGTGGAGGGAAACATTGAGTTGGCGGGCAACCGCCTGATTATCGGCCCCCACGGGCAGGTACGCGCTAATGTAAACGCCAAAGGCGTGATCGTGCAGGGCAAGCTGGATGGCAATATCCGTGCCTCGGAGCGCGCTGAGCTGACCAAGTCCGCCATTGCCGTCGGCGACATCGTCACCCAGCGGGTCGCGATCGAAGAGGGCGCGTACTTCAAGGGCAAGGTCGATATTCAGAAGGATATGGTGAAGACGGACGGGGCCAGGACGGCGGCGGCCGCCAGTTCACAGGCGACCGCAAGCTCTGCTTCCGCTGCCGGCGGTTCCACGGTGGCCGCGAAAACGAATCCGAGTGAAGGCAAGTAATTCCTGCCCCCCGATTCCCCCGGCTCACGAGGTAGTAAGCGAATGAGCCGGACGCCAGGCGCTTGCCGGCGGCGTGAGTTGCGCACAGCTTCATGAAATTTTTTGGTTCGACAAACAGCACCGCTCAGGATTCGGCGGCGGCCCAGCGAGCGAAGCTCACGCGCCGCTCCAGTGGTCTTGCTCAACTGATCAAAACCCTGGAATCAGAAGAAACCCTCTGCATACTGGATCTGGGATCGACCTCTCCTGCCAACATCCGCTACTGTACCGAGCGTGGCCACAAGATCTACAGTGACGACCTGCTCATTTCCTCCACCGATCCTTCGCTCGTCATCAAGGATGAGGCGGGCAAGCCGGCGCTGGACAGCAAACGCTTCCTGGATGAAAACCTGGTCTATCCCGGCGCCCAGTTCGATATTGTGCTCTGCTGGAACCTTCCCGACTACCTGGACGAAAGCCTGGTGAAGCCCGTGATCGGGCGGCTCTGGTCGCTGCTCAAACCCGGCGGTATGCTGCTGGCATTTTTCCATACCCAGGAGGCGGGCCCGGATGCGCCCTGCTACCGCTATCACATCGTGGGCGGCGACGTCCTGGAGATGCAGCACATCGCTCGCGGCGAGGGAAAGAAGGGTGGCTCCGACGGTAAGTTTCGGCTGCAGCGGGTGTTCAATAACCGCAACATCGAAAATCTCTTCCGCGATTTTGCTTCCATCAAATTCTTTCTCGCCCGGGACAACGTTCGCGAAGTCCTGGTCGTCCGCTAGCCTTTTTGTAGCGCCGGCATCCTGCCGGCTGTCCTGAGGGGGTCTCGCCCTCAGCTGTCGGAGCGGGACGCCTGCACGACAACCGCCGGGACAGCGGCGCTACTCCACTCGTTCGTGATGTCGCAGCACGAGCGAGGACGCTCGCGCCCACATCGCTCAGCGGGTCTTGCGCACCAAGTACTGGGTAATCGCGGGGGTACGCTCGAGAAAGGACAGCAGCGGCTTGCGGACCAGGACCGGCAGGACAAGCATGCGGCGGAGCGCCGATGAGGCGCGAAACACGGGCAAGAGCGATTGTTCGTAGGCTTTGCCATAGCTGCGCGCCGCTGCGGAGAGTGAAGCCTCGCCGGCAAAAAAAGGCCCCAGGCAGCGCGCTGCCAATGCGCCGCTGCGCAAGGCAAGTGAAATCCCGTCGCCCACGAAGGGATCGACAAACCCCGCGGCGTCTCCCGCCATCAGGACGCCATCCCGCTCGGGCTCTGGTTGGCGAAAGATCAGGGGCGAAGTGCTCACGGGATCGCTGAGCGGGCTCCAGTTCCTGCTGCGCTCCCGTAGCGCGGAATGTCGCGCAAATACCTCAGGCAGAGTGCTGGCCACATCAGCGCGCACCATGGCGGAGGCGTTCACCCGTCCAGCGCTTGCGCCGCCCACCCCGACCGGCTGGACGCCGCAGTAGCCGCCCTCAAAAAAATACAAATCCACCGACGGCTCGGACCTCGGCTCGGCAAAGTGGGCCTTGACTCCCAGCCATTTCTCCCGCCGGACCCCATTTGCCGCCGGGGCAAGATTCAGATTCGACCATCGCCCGGAAGCGTTCACCAGGGCGCGGGTCTCAAACTCTCCGTCGCTGGTCGCGATACGAAAGGGGCCGGGTCCATCGATGCTCTTGACTGTGACTTCTTGCCGCGCATCCACACCGGCACTCACGGCCGACTGCCACAACGCAAGATCAAGCTCGAACCGCGCGATGCTGGCAGCGGGAGGATCCACGCTGGCCTCGAGGGTGCGCCCATCGAGGAACATGCGGGCGCGGGGAATCCGAACCGCATCCTGCAGCAACGCGCCATGTTGAAGGGCGAGAAGATCTTTAAGCAGGCCGAGCGATTCCGCCGAGACAAACTCACCGCAAACTTTGTGGCGGGGCAATCGTCCGCGCTCGAGCAGCAGGACACTGGCTCCCTGTCGTGCTGCCGAGATCGCAGCGGATGTGCCTGCCGGGCCCGCTCCGATGATGCCGAGATCGTAATTCATTCAGTTGTCAGATCGCAGTTTTCTGTTCTCAGTGTTTCCACGCTACTACTCCCATGCGGAACAGGTAGTGACGGTGGATCTCCACCCGGGCGGCGCTGGTTCGTGCCAGCAAGCTTTGCATCTCATCTACCGTGTAGGCCTGGCGAACGGAGGCTGGGGCGTCATGGCGCGTGAGCCGGCTGCGGTAGAGAGGCATCCCGGCGTACACCAGCGACATGTGCAGCGGGTTTCGCACCAGGTCATTGATCAGCACCGCAACCCGGCACACGCGCAGCCCTTCCTCGGCAAAGTGCACGAGTTCCGGCGGGGACAGATGATGGGCGAACAGATTGCTGCTCAGCAGATCGAAAGATGAGTCGCGAAAGGGAAGAGCGAGAGCATCTCCGGCCACCGCGCGCCGACCGTTGTTCATGAGATGCGACGCGGCGCGATCAAGCGAAGTGATTTGCAGGCTCAATCCACGATCGAGCAAACGTTCGCGGGCGGTCTGTGGGACATATCCGGTGCCGGCAGCCACCTCCAGCAGCGACAGAGATGACGAGCTGACTTCCCGCGCCACCCGCCAGACCATGTCTTCAGTGGTGGTAACACCTCCAAACCAGCGATTGATTCGGCGCAGGTCCGCGAGCGAGGCCGCGACCTCAGCGGGCGTTCCGCAGTCGGTATCAAGCAGTTCAGGGGTGGCCACGCGTTTCATAAGGGCAGTCGTCAGTCTTCGGCGATTCGCTGACAACTGAGAACTGATAACTGGCTACTGCTTCTGAATGCCCACTGGTTCCTCAGGGAAAGTTTTCGGCCGTAAGCCGCTCCGATTCGCTGATGACCGATGACGACTTCTAGACTTCTGCCAGTTCCTCTTCCAGCAACTGCTTGTTGTAGAGGTCGCAGTAGTATCCGTTACGGGCCAGCAGTTCGTCGTGGGTGCCCAGTTCAACGATGCGGCCGGCGTGCAGGACCGCGATCCTGTCGGCATTGCGCACCGTGGAAACGCGATGGGAGATAAAGATCGTAGTCCGGCCCCGCATGACCTCGCGAAGGTGGTTGAGGATCTTGTCCTCGGTGTGGGTATCCACGCTGGAAAGGGCATCGTCAAGAATCAGAATACGAGGGTTGCGGATGATGGCCCGCGCGATGGCGGTGCGCTGCTTTTGTCCACCGGACAGAGTGATTCCGCGTTCGCCGACAAGGGTGCGATAGCGCTCGGGAAATTCTTCAATGTCTTGCGCAATGTTGGCCGCTTCGGCTGCGGACCGTACCTCTTCTTCGGTAGCATCGGCCTGGCCAAAAGCGATATTTTCGCGGATGGTCTCGCTGAACAGGAAAGTTTCCTGGGGCACGAAGCCGATCTGGCGGCGCAGCGACTCCAGGGAAAACTCGCGCACCGGCTTGCCGTCGATCAGGACGCTCCCTGGGGCAGTATCGTAAATGCGCGGGATAAGGCTGACCAGCGTGGTCTTGCCCGAGCCGGTGGGGCCAACAATCGCCAGACTGCTGCCCTCGGGGATTCGCAGACTGATGTCGTGCAGCACGGGCACGCCGTCAAAATTGAAGTTCAATCCCCGGAATTCGATCTCTCCCCGGATCTGCGTGGACCGCGCGCCGGCTGCTTTTACTTGCGAACTATCTTCAATCTCGGGCTGCTCGACCAGGATTTCGTTGATCCGGCCCATGGATGCCGTCCCGCGCTGGAAGATATTAATCACCCATCCCAACGCGATCACCGGCCAGGTCAGTTGCACCATGTAGGTGTTGAAGGCGACGAAGCCACCCACGGTGATTTGTCCGTGAAGGACCTCCCGCCCGCCCAGCCACAGCACCAGCACGATGGCCATACCCAGCATGGTCTCCAGGGTAGGCCATAGCATGCCCATCAGCCGCACCAGTTTCAGGCTGCGGTGGATGTACTCTCGATTGGAGGTTTCGAAGGCGGCGATTTCCGGCTCCTCCTGTACATACGCGCGGATCACCCGGGCGCCAGAGAAATTCTCTTGCGCCCGCGCCGAGATTTCAGAAAACATCGCCTGGATTTTCTCGAAGCGTTCATGAATCTGCTTTCCAAAGTACTGCACGGTAATGCTCACCAGCGGCAGCGGCAGAAAAGCGTACAGGGTCAGTTTCGGACTGATTGAAAGCATGAAGGCCAGCGCGCCGGCGGTAAACACGATGGTGTTCGCCGAATACATGATGGCCGGCCCCAGGAGCATGCGGACGGCATTCAGATCGTTGGTGGCCCGGGCCATGATGTCCCCGGTGCGGGTGCGCTGGTAGTAGGAGTAAGAAAGGCTCTCCAGGTGCCGGAACAGATCGTTGCGCAGGTCAAACTCAATCTCCCGCGAAATGCCGATCACGATCCAGCGGGTGAGAAACTGGAAGATACCCTTGATGGCCGCCACCCCCAGCAGTTGCAGGGAGTAGACCAGCAGTTTTTCCCTTGTCACGCCCGAGCGCAGGCCGTCCACGGCATGGCGGAGGACCAGCGGAAACAGGATCCAGACCCCGTTGTTGACGAAGACGCAGATTGTGCCGAAGAGATAGCTGCCACGATACTTCTTCAGGTAGGGAAACAGTGGACGCAGGCTTTTGGGCAGCATGTGCTTCTAGTAGATGCAATTCTACCAGCCCAAGCTTCAGCCTGTGAATGTGTGGGATGGACACTCCTGTCCGTCGCCTTTGACTTTGCCTGACCCTAAGGTAGCTCGCTGGATCGCCAACTGAGAACCGGGAACTCGGCAACCGAATACTGGGTTCTGAGGGTAGTTCATCACTGGCCGGTCAGAAATCTGACCGCGGAGCGTTCAGGACACCAAGCTCAACAGTCCTTGCCGGGCAGTTCAACTCCCGTGGGCGAGGTCGCCTGCGACACACGCCAACCAAGCGCTAGGCCGAATCCCCCTGGAAGGCCAGGACATACGCCACCAGCAGCAGGACCACCCAACCCAGCAGGAACACCCAACTCGAAGCCATAAGGTAAACAAACACCGCGTTCATGACCGACGGCCTCTACGAGGAACCGGCTGCTGGCAGCATCCGGCAAGTCAGGTTGGTCTGGCCGGTCAGGCGCTTGTAGTTCTCCACAATCTCCTGCACCGCATTGAGCCTGCCCAGAGTTGTGAGATGAGCATTGCTGAGCGCCAGCTCGATCTCCGTCATCCAGCAATCGACGGCGGTCTGCACTCCCTGCGCCATTTCTTCGGCGATGGCCAGGACCAGGTCATGGTTGAGGGTTGTAGTTGCCATGATTTCCTTTCCAAGAGAGGTAAATCGCCGGCCGCCAGGGGTATGATCCGACTGCAGATGAATAGCTGGCGACCGGCGACAGCTTTACTGGCTCGGCGTTGCTTCCGGGGTCTTCCCCTGCATGCGATTCATGAACCGTTGCTCGTGCGCATTCATGAGCGCCGCCAGTTTGGTTTTCTGTTCCGGAGTGAGGACCTGTACCATTTCGGAGCCGGTGCGGGCGTATTGCACGATGAGCTCAGTCATGGCCTGGCTCTGCTGCGACGCCAGGTCGCGGACTTTCGCTTCGTCGAAGTTCCCGTTCATGACCTGTTCCCGCAGCTGCGCGTGGCCCTCGGCCATCTGCAGCATCAGCGGCCGGATGGTTGGTTTTTCCTTCGCCATGATGGCTTTCACCTGCGCCTGCTGGGCATCGGTCAGGTCGAGTTTATGGATGTAGTAGCCCATCATGGGTCCGCCGAACATGCCATCGCCATGCATGTGCGCGCGCTTCATGCCTTGCCCCACCGCGATGGCTGCGACCACCGCTAAAACTAAAACTACGGCCAGAATCTTGAAGTATTTTGCTTTCATCCGTACTCCCCCAGTCCGACGCGCTGCCACGGGGAAAAACTGTCCTCGCCGCAGCCGGTGCTACCAGTATTAGAAGCCCATGGTGCCGCCGCGGCGGTAAAAAGTCGGTCAAGGGGAGTAAAGTTTTGTAAAGCCTCACCCTCTCACGATTGACAATTCTTTACCGCCGCATGGCTTCACCGCCACGCGGAAAGCGCTGGCATGGAAGTACAATGAAGCCTGTGGATCGCATACTGGTTATCGATGATGACGTTGAACTGTGCAGCCTGGTGAGCGAGTACCTGGCCCCGGAAGGCTTCCAGGTCGAGTCCGCGGCCGACGGGACTCGCGGCCTGGAGATGGCGCTGAACGGAGAATTTCTGCTGGTTGTGCTCGACGTCATGTTGCCCGGCCTGAATGGTTTCGAAGTGCTGCGCCGGTTGCGCGACAAATCCAGAATCCCGGTTCTGCTGCTGACCGCGCGCGGCGAGGATGTAGACCGCATCGTGGGACTCGAAATCGGCGCCGACGATTATCTTCCCAAGCCTTTCAATCCGCGGGAACTGGTCGCGCGCATCCGCGCCATTCTGCGGCGGACGCGAGCCCCGGAGCGATCGGGAAGTGGGCAGCCTTCAGAGATCCTGCGCGTGGGTGAAGTTGAACTGGACCCCGCCACGCGCACGGTTCTGCAAAAGGGCAAGCCCGTGGAGCTGACTTCGGTCGAATTCAATCTGCTGCACGTGCTGTTGCGCGAGGCGGGGCGTGTGGTCCCGCGCGAGCGGCTGGTGGACATTGTGCTCAGCCGTAAATTCTCTCCTTTTGACCGCAGCATTGACATGCACGTCAGCAAAATCCGCAAAAAACTGGGAGAGTCGGATTCCGGTCTGGACCACATCAAGACCGTGCGCGGCGTAGGCTACATTTTCACCCGTCCGCAGGAAGTCACAGCCGACAAAGTGAGGAGCGGGGGACAATGAAAAGTCTTTTTCTCAAGATTTTTCTTTCCTACTGGGTGGCCCAGGCTTTATTCGTGGCGCTTGCCATCCTGATCACCGTAGTGATGCGCGAGCGCGGAGAGTCGGCCGCCTGGGACGCGCAGCAAGCAGCTGTCCTCGAGAAGGCAGTGCAGGCGTATGAACACGGTGGCCCGTCCGAAGCGCGGCGCTACTTTGAAGAGGTACGCGATTCTTTTCATGTCCGGGCCTACCTGCTGGACGAAAAAGGCCAGGATGTCTCCGGACGTGATCTGCCGCGCTGGGCGGAGTCTTTGGGAAAGGGAGCCGAACCGCCGCGGCGCGACTTTTGGCAGCACGTGACCCCCAGTCCGTTCCGGCGTCAGGTGCAGACTGCCGCCAGTGGACACCGCTACACCCTGGTGGCCTTCCTGCCCCCGGGCGGACCTTTTGGGCCAGGCGGCGTTCCTGGGCTCAGCATTCTTATCGGAATTATTTCGTCGGGGCTGGTCTGTTATTTGCTGGCACGATATCTGACCGCGCCGGTGGTCCGCTTGCGCGCGGCGACGCAGCGTCTGGCGGCCGGCGATCTGAGCGCCAGGGCGGGCGGACTGGCAGCCCGGCGCCGTGACGAGATGGCGCAACTGGTCCGCGATTTCGACACCATGGCGGAACGCCTGGAGGCGGCAGTTCACGCCCAGGCGCGGTTGCTCAACGATATTTCTCACGAATTGCGGTCTCCGCTCGCCCGTCTCAACGTTGCCTCGGCACTGGCCCATCAGCGGGCCGGCGTGGAAGCGCACAGCGCACTTGAGCGCATCGACCTCGAAGCCGAACGGCTGAACGAACTGATCGGAGGACTGCTCACCATCGCCCGCCTCGAAAGCGGCAACGATGCCAGGCAGAAGTCCCCGGTTCTCTTAGGGGAGATAATCGAAGGCATAGCCGCTGATGCAAATTTCGAGGCCCAGGGCCGCAATTGCGGGGTGGAGAGCGTGATCAAGGAAGACTGCGTGGTCATGGGCGCGCCCAGTTTGCTGCACAGCGCGATTGAAAACGTAGTGCGCAACGCCGCCCGCTACACCCGGGAAGGAACCAGCGCGAAAATCACCCTGGAGCGCGGCCAGAGCAAGGGAGGAGCCGAGGCCGTCGTCCGCATCGTGGACTCAGGTCCGGGTGTGCCGGAGGAAGCCCTGGATAAACTTTTTCGCCCCTTCTATCGCATCGACGATGCCCGCGGCCGGAAGACAGGTGGAGTGGGGTTGGGGCTGGCCATCACCGAGCGGGCGGTGCGCCTGCATGGTGGGACGGTTAAAGCCAGCAATCGGCCCGAGGGCGGTCTGCAGGTCGAAATTCGCCTGCCCTTGGCTGCTGGCACCGGCGCCGAACCGGATCGCATGGTCGAACAAAGCGAACCAGTGGAAGCCAGTTCGGGTCGGTCAAATTGAGCAACAAACTACCCTGATCGTCGGGCAACTTTCCATCGCCATCGTGGTTCCAACCAGCCAGCGCGGTTTGCTCTTCCCGGTTATTCCTGATACACAAATGAGGGTACTTTTGGATCTCAGGCTTCCAGCGTAAGCAGTGTGGGGCGCATGGGAAAGCCTGAAAACACAGGGAGAAGGAAAAGAATGGGGACGAGGTTCCGGTTGCTGGCAGGAGTAGTGGTTCCAGTTTTGCTGCTCGCTCTGAGCGCTTGCAAGACCAGCAGTTCATCAACTCCAACCGGCACCGGGGCTTTATTCGTAGCCACCCAGGGAGACTCGTCGGTCTCGACTTACACCATCGATTTGTCTGCAGGGACACTGACCGCGAATGGCAAGAGTGTTGCCGCCGGCAGCGTACCGGCGGCCATGATTTTGTCACCTTCCGGGACGGCCTTGTTCATCGCCAACAGGGGCACGAATGATATCTCAGCCTACACCGTGAAGGCGGACGGCACCCTCACGGCTGGCGCGACCACTCCCACGGGTGGAATGACGCCCCTAAGCATGGCCATGGACTCGGCGGGGCACTTCCTCTTTGTGGCCAACCAGGGACTGCAGGTCGATCCGGCTTCCGGCACCATATCCGTGTTTGCGGTCCAGGACGCGACCTTGACCGCAGTGGGCCCGCCAGTTCAGGTTGCCGAACTCGGAGCGGCGAGCGGCACGGGGCCTGCCGGCGTGGCGGTCACGCCCGATGGAAAGTTTCTGTATGTTAGCAATCAGTTCGACAGCACAGTCACAACCTTCTCAGTGGACGCCTCCGGGGTTCTCACGCGGGGACTGGTCGTGCCGGTGGGTACCACCCCCTCGGCCCTCACTATCACACCGAGCGGCGGCGTTCTCTATGTCGCTAACTCCAGCACCATCTCGGCCTTTGCCATCTGTAATCAGGTTGTCACCAGTTGCAATGACCCCAACGATCCAGACGGCAGTCTCACTGTAGTAGCGGGCTCGCCGTTTTCGGCGGGATTGGGACCGGCGGACATTGTGGTCGCGCCCTCGGGTAAATTCCTGTTTGTCGTTGACCGGCTCTCCAACCAGGTTTCGGAATATAAGATTGCCACTGGAACCGGGGTCCTGACCCCCAATTCCCAGGCCACGATCTCGACCGCATCCAATCCGGTTTGGGCGGCGATTCGCGTGGGCGCCACGACGGACGCCACCACCGGGGGCACCACCAACTATCTGTATGTGGCCGAGCTGGGAGCCTCCTCGATCTCGATTTACATGTTCGATTCGACGAAGGGCACCCTGGGCCGCGTGGGCCAGCCCATCACCATCGACGGGGGGCAGCCCTCGGCGCTGGCGGCCGAGTAGGGTGGGTTTCTGGTTTCCGGTTTCCCACGCCTTTGCCCGTTACTTTCCCCGAAAGAGCAGCGGTGCAAAGTTGGTCAGATTATCCCGCCACACCATCCACACGTGCATGCCCGGGGTTTGGATCGCCGTCGGTTTCAGGCCTTTCTCTTTCAACCAGGCGATAAATTTCTGATTGCCCTCGAAGAGGCCATCTTCGGTACCACACGCCACCCAAAGAACCCGCAGCTTGGCATTAATATCGGACGCTGCCTGGGTAGTGATTCCGGGGAAGGACGATTCGAAACCATTCTGGCCTCCCAGGGGAGCAGAGCTGAAGCCGGCGACGTAGGCAAAGTCGTCGAGATGATTGAGCCCGACCAACAGGCTCTCCGCGCCGCCCATGGACAGCCCGGCCACCGCATGCTCCTCACGTTTATCTGAAAGCGGATATTGCTTTTTGACCAGCGGCATGACTTCCTGAAAAAGCGTCTCTGAGAAGCGCGAGTAGTTGCGGTGAACCAGTTCAGGATCTTTCCATGCGCTCCAGCCTCGCGTGATCACTTCCATGGTGCCGTACCCCAACGGCATCACCACGATCATCGGCCTGGCCTTCCCCTGCGCAATCAGGTTGTCGAGGATCACGTTGGCCTTGCCCATGCCGGTCCACGCACTGGGATCGTCGCTGTATCCGTGAAGCAGGTAGAGCACGGGATATGTCTGCTTGCTGCCGGGATCGAAGCCGGGCGGAGTGTAAACGTAATACTGGCTGTTAATGCCGACAATGTTCGAGTGGTAGAAGTGATGATGCACCACGCCGTGCGGAACATCCGCGGCCTCCCACGACTTGGGCGGTTGGCCTGGAATCAGAAAAATATTCTGATTGCTGAAGAAGCTGGTCTTGATCGAAACGTTGTGCGGATCGAGCACCTCGGTGCCATCCACGTTGAAGCTGTAGCTGTAGTACTGGGGAGCCAGCTTAGGCACTCTGGTGCTCCATGCGCCATCGGGTCCCTGGCTCATAGGAAACGGATCTTTCGCACCCTCCAGATGCAATTCCACTTTGGCGGCATTCGGCATGGCGAGTCGAAACACCGCGGTCCCATCGGCTTGCACTTCCGGATAAGAGGGAGGTGCGGCATCGAGCGGCACCGGAGAAGCGGATTGAGTTGCCTTTGCGGCCACCTCGGCGCCGACTGCACCAGGCCACAGGCCGCAGCAAAGCGCAAGTACGAGGACAACATACGAGAAGGCTGCCGGATGGAAGAATCGTGACATGAAGCGTTCCCCTGATACGCGCAGTTAGTTGCGCCCCACAGTTTACACGGTGTGCTTCAAAAGTAGCGCCGGCGGGACGCCGGCGCTACCAGGAACGCGACCTACGTTGGCACCTTGAGAATCAGATACCCCCCGGCTAATCCAAACAGGAAAGCCGGGGCCCAAGCCGCCAGGAACGGCGGCAGTTGGCTGACATTTCCCATCGACTCCGACAAACGCGACACCATGATGTACAGCAACCCGATGCCTACGGCTGTAGCGACGCCCGCCACCGCGCCGCGCTTGCCTGCAGCCAGCGCGAAGGGAATGGCCAGTACCGCCATGATGAAGGAATTGAAGGGAAAGGCAAATTTTTCCTGCAACTGCACCCGCAGCCGCACCACGTCGAAGCCGCTCTGTTGCAGGTCGCGAATGTAACGCCGCAGGTCTTCGGAATTCATCTCGGAGGACTGCCGCACTTCCTTCTTGAAGTACGCGGGCGGCTCGCTGATCGCGGCAAACGTGGCCACATCGAAAGTGCGGTAATCGACGATGGCGGAATCGTGCACGCTGCGTTCCCAGCCCTGGGTACAAACCCAGCGTTGCAGGCGTTCTTCCCAGTGCGCCTGGTCGGCGTAGACCCGGTCGGTCAAGCGGAACGTAGCCGGGTCGAACTTAAACACGGAAAGGTTGCCGAACTGGTCGCGGTCGGAATCAAAAAACTGGTAGTAGTAGATCGTCGAGTGCTGGCCGAAAATCCATTTGCGATCGGGATTCAGATAGGTCTGCGCCGGCTTGCCTTTGATCAGGTTGCGCAACGCGTCCTGGCGCTTGTTGGCGTGGGGGAGGTAGAACTGGTCGAAAAAGAACAGCCCCGCCGCCAGCATGGTGGCGACCACCAGGATGGGCACGATCACGCGGTAAATACTGATGCCGGTGGCCTTGATGGCGGTAATCTCATTCGACCGCTGCATCAGGCCCAGCGTGATCAGCACCGCCAGCAGAATGCTCAGGTGCAGGACGTTGTAGAGAAAAAAGGGAGCGACGTTGAGCAGGTACTCGCCCACCACCAGGGGCGAAATCCGGTTGCGCAGGATGTCTCCCAGCAACTCAAAGAGCGTGAACACCTGCAACAGCATGAGGAACGACGCCAGGATCATGGTCAGGTAGAGCAGAAAGTCGCGCAGGACGTAGTCGTCCAAAATCATGGGGAAGCTGGCGCTGAATACGCGGCGCCGGCTGACCGCGCGTTGGAAGGCGTCCTCAGGCCGGTTGAAATGGAGCAGGTTCCTTCCCCATTGCACCAGCCTGATTTTCACCGGATTCCAGCGGGCGCGGAAGTGGCCGATCTCCAGGGGCCGGCGTTCCGCCCGCCACAACAGGAAGGCGCCGCCCAGGAAGAAGACGATGTTGGCCAGCCATGCCCCCAGGGCAGGCGGCACTTTGCCCTGGCGGGCCAGCGAGACTCCAATCAGCGTGACCGAGTAGTAAGCGAACACCAGCAGGATGGTGAGAACAAATCCCGCCGACTTGCCGCCTTTCTTTGCCGACAGCCCCAGGGGAATTCCTACCAGCGCCAGCACCAGACACGAGGTGGGCAGCGCGAAGCGGCGGTGGAACTCGATGAGGTACCAGGGAGCCACATACTTCTTCACCTTGCGTGCCTGGTCGCGCAGCTGCCATGTGCCCATTTGCGCCGCCGGCAGCGGCTCCTGGTCACGGCTATCGGTTTGCGGCACCGGTATCGGCACGTCCGTCTGATCGAACGTCGATATCTGGTAATGGTCCGCGGAGGCGGGATCGGTCTCATGCGTGGACCCATTGGTCAGGTGCAGGTGCAGCATCTGCGGCCCTTCGCTGACCAGGATGCCTTGCCGGGCCAGGGTAATGCGCGGCGACGCCGGGTTGCTGATGTCGGCGATGAAAACGCCCTTCCAGATGGCGGCGCCCTGCGCAGTCTTCACGTCCTGCACGTACAGCACGAGCTTGGGAAAACCCTCGTAAAAAACTCGCGGCTGCACTTCGAAGGATGCCTGCGAGGTCTTGAGCCGGTCTTCCAGCCTGCCCAGAGCCGCCTGCGATGCGGGCGCGAGATACACGGCGTTGAACATTGCCAGAGCCCAGGCAGTCACGGCAAAAATCGAAACCACGCGCAGGAACGTCCACACCCCGATCCCGCTGGCCCGCATGGCGGTGATTTCGCTGTCCGCGGCAAGGCGGCTCAGTCCGATCAGAATGCCCACCAGCACGCCCATGGGAATGGTGTACGTGAAAGCGACCGGCAGGGTGTAGAGAAAGATTTCCAGCACGCTGGGCAAGGGCGCGCTGTTGCGCACCACCAGGTCGAGAATGTGTCCCAGGTCCCGCGTGAACAACACAAACGTGAACACGGCAACGCCAATGGCAGCGTGCGAGATCACTTCACGCAGAATGTAGCGGGTCAGAATCCGCATGGGGACTAGCCGAGCATAGCATGCCCGGAATTGAAGGAGGGGTGTCGGAGTGTCGTGTGGGTCGGACACTCCTGTCCGACGCCTTTGACTTTAGGTTTTGACTCAGGTTTTTGAATCAGACTTTGAGTTGAACGAAGATCTGCGTGACCTGCCACGCTCAATCCGAGTCAAGGTCAAAAGCGTCGGACAAGAGTGTCCGACCCACACAGGCACACCTATTCGGGTTTGAGGAAGAGGGCAGAGAGCGGAGGCAGGGTCAGGCTCACCGAAAAAGGACGGCCATGCGTAGGCTGCGAATCAGCATGCACACCGCCCAGGTTTCCCATACCGCTTCCGCCGTATTCCTGGGCGTCGCCATTGAGAAGCTCACGCCAGAATCCGCCGGAGGGCACGCCCACCCGGTACCCGTAACGTGGCACTGGAGTGAAGTTGCAGACAATCAGGATTTCATCAGCCGGCGACCGGCTCTTACGCAACAGGGAAATAATGCTGGCGGCCGTGTCATTGCAATCCACCCATTCGAAGCCGGCGGCATCACTATCGAGCTGGTGTAGCGCCGGTTGCTCCCGATATACCTGGTTGAGCTGCGCCACCCAGTTCTGCACTCCCTTGTGCACGGGATACTGCAGCACGTGCCATTCCAGGCTGGTGTCGTGCGCCCACTCCCGCACCTGTCCAAATTCGCAGCCCATAAACAGCATCTTCTTGCCCGGCTGAGCGTACATGTAGCCGAACAGCAGCCGCAGGTTGGCGAACTTCTGCCACTCATCTCCCGGCATTTTGCCGATGAGCGAGCCTTTGCCATGCACCACTTCATCGTGCGACAGGGGCAGGACAAAATTTTCGGTGAAGCCGTACAGCATGCGGAAGGTCAGCTGGTTGTGATGGTAGCGGCGATGAATCGGGTCCTGGGAGAAATAGGCCAGCGTGTCATGCATCCAGCCCATGTCCCACTTCATGCCAAAACCCAGCCCGCCGACATAGGTCGGCCGCGACACCATCGGCCATGCCGTGGATTCTTCCGCGATGGTCTGGATGCCCGGGTACTCTTTGTAGGCCTCGGTGTTGAACTGGCGCAGAAAATCGATGGCTTCCAGGTTTTCGCGTCCGCCGAACTTGTTGGGAATCCACTCGCCGGCATTGCGCGAATAATCGAGGTAGAGCATGGAGGCGACGGCATCTACTCGCAAGCCGTCGATATGGTACTTGTCCAGCCAGAACAGTCCGCTGGCCATCAAAAAGCTGCGCACCTCGTTACGGCCATAGTTGAAGATGAAGGTCTTCCAGTCGGGATGAAAGCCTTTGCGCGCGTCGGCGTGCTCGAAAAGATGCGTGCCGTCGAAATAGGCCAGCCCGTGCGCGTCGGTAGGGAAGTGCGAAGGCACCCAGTCCAGAATTACGCCAATGCCGTGCTGATGCAGGTAGTCCACCAGATACATGAAGTCCTGCGGCGTTCCGTAGCGCGAAGTGGGCGCGAAATATCCTGTGGTCTGGTAACCCCACGAACCGTAGAAAGGATGCTCCATGATGGGCATCAATTCCACGTGAGTAAAGTTCATCCGCTTGACGTATTCCGCCAGGCGCGGCGCTGTCTCCCGGTAGGTCAGCGGCCGGTCGCCTTCCTCCGGGACCCGCATCCACGAGCCGAGATGAACTTCGTAGACTGAAATCGGAGCCTGCAGCGATTCCCGCTTTGCCCGGGTTTCCATCCATTGCTTATCAGCCCACTGGTATTCCAGCTCCCACACTACCGAGGCGGTACGCGGCGGCTTTTCGTGAAGAATGCCGAAGGGATCGGCCTTCTCGCCCACGTGTCCCTGATTGTGAGAAACGATGTGGTACTTGTACAGCGCACCCTTGCCGACTCCAGGCACAAAACCTTCCCAGATACCCGAACTTGAGCGCGCATGCAGGGGATGGGATTGCGTGTCCCAGCCATTGAAGTCCCCGACTACTGAAACCGAACTGGCGTTCGGCGCCCAAACTCCGAAGTAGGTGCCCGGCTTTCCCGCGACCGTAGTGATATGAGAGCCCAGCTTGTCGTAGATCCGGTAGTGCGTGCCTTCATTAAAGAGATGGAGGTCCTGGTCGGTCAGCAGGCTGGGGTTGCTGCGTGCGGGCGGCGTTAACGTAGTCGTGGTTTCCTTGCTCATCACTGAGGTGCTTCTTTCAGTGTACCGAAGTTTTCGGGAATGTTTTACCCCTTTTCGTACGTCATCCTGAGGGACTTCAGTCCCGAAGGATCCGGCGTGCATCGCCAGCAATGCAGGGGCAAAGGGTGTATCTGCTTCACGCCTGATCCTTCACGGCCTGAAGGCCGTTCACGATGACGACTGTGGGCAAGGAGAACTTTCAAACACTACCGCTCGCCATTCGTAACGTCGCGCCGGCGACGGCGACCCTGCTAAACTTCTACGTTTGGAAATCTTACGCTCATGCCCGTTCTGCGCGTCGTAGTTCTGTGGCACCAGCATCAGCCGTTTTACAAGGACCTGGTCACCGGCCACTACCGGTTGCCCTGGGTGCGCTTGCATGCCCTCAAGGATTACTACGGCATGGTCAAACTGCTGGACGAGTTTCCCAACGTTCACCAGACTTTTAATCTCGTCCCGTCGTTGATCACCCAGATACAAGACTACGTGACCGGAGCGGCGCGAGACCCGTTCCTCGAAGTGGCCGCCAAACCGGCAACCGACCTTACTCCCGAAGAGCGTCGTTTCGCATTGCAGTATCTCTTCCAGGCTAATCCGGTAAATCTGATTGGACGTTATCCGCGCTACCGCGAACTGTGGGACCACTTTCGCAGCGCGGGCGGCACGCCGGAGAGCGCGGAAAAATACTTCTCGCCGCAGGACCTTACCGACCTGCAGGTGCTTTCGCAGATCGCCTGGTTCGATGAATACTTCCTCGACGATCCCGAGATCGCCGGGCTCATCCAAAAGGGGCGTGGCTACTCGTTTGAGGATCAGCGCTTCGTAATCGCCCGTGAACGCGAACTGCTGGCCAAGGTTTTGCCCGCACATACCGACGCCGCACAGCACGGACGCATCGAGATTTCAACCTCTCCCTTCTATCATCCCATTCTGCCCCTGGTCTGCGACACCAACATGGGCGCAGTCTCAACCCCCGGCTTGCCGCTGCCCCAGAATCGCTTTCGCCATCCTGAGGACGCGCGCGAGCAAATACAACGTGGACTGGATCTGCATCAGCAGGTGTTCGGGGTCCGTCCCCAGGGCGTCTGGCCCTCCGAGGGCAGCGTCTCGGAAGAGGTCCTGGGCATCGCGCAGGGCCTGGGGGTGAAATGGATGGCCACCGACGAGGAAGTGTTGGGCCGAAGCCTGGGCGTCTCTTTCGGGCGCGACGCGCATGGTCATCTCCCCGGCGAACTGGCCCAGAAGCTCTACACCATCCATCGCTTCGAGAATGAGCAGACCGAGATGAACCTGATCTTCCGCGATCACACCATTTCGGACCTGATCGGGTTTGTCTATTCCGGCATGCCGCCGCAGGACGCCGCCAGTCACCTCATGAACAACATTAAACAAGCCGCCCACCCGGTTCTGGATGCAGGGCATGACGCGGTAGTGCCGATCATCCTGGATGGCGAGAATGCGTGGGAATACTACCCTCAGTCCGGCCGCGAATTCCTGCGCCGCTTCTACGATGCTCTGCAGCGCGAGGCTGGTGTGGAAGCAACGACGGTCTCCGAGGCCATCCAGCGGCACGGCCAATTTCCGCGGCTGAAGTCATTGGTTCCGGGCTCCTGGATTCACGCCAACTTCAACGTCTGGATTGGCGCACCGGAAGACAACCGGGCCTGGGACTATCTCTACAACGCCCGCAACTTCTATGCCCAGGCCGCTCCCGAGGTCGAGGAGGCGCAGCGGAAACTTGCCTTTGAAGAAATCCTGATCGCGGAAGGCAGCGATTGGAACTGGTGGTACGGTCCGGAGCATCATTCCGCCAACGACCGCGAATTCGACGAACTCTACCGCAAACACCTTTCGAACATTTACCAGTTGCTGGGCAGCCGTCCGCCGGATTATCTGGCGCAACCCATCCTCGGCGGCGGAGAGCGGCCGGCGGTGGTGCCGCAGACGGCGTATATCCATCCGAGGATCACCGGCGACATGGTGCGCTACTTCGAATGGATGGGGGCGGCGGTGCACACCGCCGACCGGCGCGCCGGGGCCATGCACGGCAAACTGTTTCTGCTGGACGCGGTACACGCCGGAATCGATGAGGCCCACATCTATGGGCGCCTCGACTTCACCGAGAATAAAGTTCCGACCGGCGATTTCGAAATTGTGGTCAACCTGGAGTCCTGGCCGGACAAGGGACAGCGGCCACGACGCGCGCTGCGCCTCGACGTCGGAGTGGAAGCAGGCAAAGTCAGCAGTTGGAAGATCAGTGCTCCCGACTCCAACTTGCCGCTGGCGGCGTCTGACCAGCCGAGCGATCAGGTCACCGTCGCTCTGTTCCGAAACTTTGAATTCAAACTTCCGCTGGAGTGGTTGCTGGCTACTCCCGTCACCACTACCGAGAATGGGAACGGCAAAGCCGCCGCTCCCATCGCAACCAGGCTGCGCCTGCGCTTCAGCCTCTGGCAAAGCGGCCTGCCCGCGGACGCGCTTCCCGTGGAAGGGTGGATAGAACTGCCGCTCCTCAGGGAAGAAGACCTGATCGCGCAGCAGTAATTTTGGTGTGGGTCGGAGACTCTTGTCCGACGCCGTTGAAGTTGCTTTTGTCTTGGGAACCCAAATCTGGGTATCGACCGTAGGGCCAGCCATTTTTGCGGCAACCGGGTCCAAGTCAAAATCGTCGGACAGGAGTGTCCGACCCACACCTGCTCCGGTGCTCCCGGCATTCCTTGTGCGGGCGCTTCTTTGCGTCCTTCGCGCCAGCCTTTGCGGTAAAGGGTCTGACCTTGACCGCAGTCATTCAAAAATCTTGAACCGCAAAGTTCGCAAAGAAAACCGCAAAGGACGCAAAGAATTCCTAATCAGAACACCACCCGCCCAGCTTCGTGGCTGTACGCAACGCCAGCTACTGGCCGCCGGTGTCTGCTGTCATCGCCAGCGGACGGCTCAACTCCATCATCAACTCGGTGCCTGAGGGCAGCACCGCCGACCGTCTCTTGCCCAGCCAGTGTGCGACCGTGAGCGTAGCGCCTACTCCTCCGCCGATCAGCAGGCCTTTGCCTCCACCCGCCAGGCCGCCGACCAGCATACCGCCGCCGGTACCGAACCCGATCTCGGTCAGGTCCTTACCATCGTGGCCGTCACCCTTGAACTGGCCTTCGGTGTTCACATCAGTTCCATTACGCAGGCTGGTGTCCACCATGGTGGCGTTGAGCATGTAGCGCTCGCCGTTGGGCAGCACGACCGCCTCAGGAAAAATTCCGATCGTCGGCTTGCCCGCAATGCGACGTGGTTCGTTTACCTTGGTGACCCGTCCCTGCACCGTGGAACCGACGGGGATTACCGTCTTTCCGTCGAGCATCACTGCATCCACCACCCGCCCGGAGAAGACATCGCCTTCCTTGCTGGAGAATGTGGATAGAGTGTTTTCCAGTTTGACTTTGAATGCCGTGCCCGCGGGTAGAGCCATATTGGTTTGTGCCCCAGCCGCGACCGCCAGACCCATCACACTCAGCATTACCAGTATCTTCTTCATTCCGCCTCCTGAATTTCCACCACGAAACTGCCGACCGAGCCACATAGAGTGCTTCGAGTGCTTCAACTCGACCCTGATAGTTTCTTCGCTGCCTCCAGAACCGAGTCGAACGGCGCCCGGTCTGTCTGACTGTCTCCGCGATAGATGTACTCAATTTTGCGGTCACGATCGATGACCAGCGAGGCTGGGTGCGCGATGTTGATCGCATCCATGCCCAGGCGGTGATACAGCCCGTAAGCCTTGGTCACCGATCGGTCCTCATCGAGCAGAAAGGGATACGACACGGGATGCGATTGCAGAAACCTGGCTGGCTTCCACACCCCCTCGCCCATTTCTGCCGCGATGTACACCAGTTGCGCTCCTGCCTGCTCAATTTCAGTTTTCATCGGCTCTAACTGAGCCATGCGTTTCACGCAATTCGGTCACCAGGTGCCGCGCAGGAACTCCACGATCAGCGCTCCCCGCGACAGAAAACCGGAAAGGGAGAGAATCCCGTCACGATTCGCGGCCGATAACAAGAATTCGGGCGCACGTGAACCAACAGCCAGAGTTTCCGTGCGATCGAACATCCTGCTTCGACTCTAGAGCAGAAGTAGCAGACGCCAGCCTGTGAAAAACTCGAGGAACCAGCATAGACACGGGCGAGTGAGCCAGTGTGGCGAGGGCGCCCCCGCCCGCGAGACTCTCGACCGTGCGGAGTGGGCCTGCCTGCATCGAACCACGTTGGTGCCCCCTGGACTTCGGCGAAGGGCACGCGGGCGAGGGCGCCCGCGCCACACTGGAAAAACCGATATAATTTCCAGTCTCACCCCACAGAAAGAGCGAGGCACACCAGCCATCATGGACGTCATCACGCAGATTCAGGAAATTCAGGCGCGGGAGATTCTCGATTCTCGCGGCAACCCCACGGTCGAAGCAGAAGTCACTCTCGCTGACGGAACCAGGGGACGCGCGGCCGTCCCCAGCGGTGCATCCACCGGCGAGCACGAGGCGGTCGAGTTGCGCGACGGCGACAAGCAGCGCTACCTGGGCAAGGGCGTCCTGAAGGCGGTAGAAAATGTAAACGGCGAAATTGCCGACGCCCTGGCCAACCTCGACGCCGCCGACCAGCGCGCCATCGATCAGAAAATGATTGAGCTCGATGGCACCGAGAACAAGGGACGGCTGGGCGCCAATGCCATCCTCGCGGTCTCGATGGCGGCGGCGCGAGCTTCCGCGGCCGCTTTCAGCCTTCCGCTCTATCGCTATCTCGGCGGAGCCGGCGCCAATATTCTGCCCACGCCGATGATGAACATCCTGAATGGCGGCGCTCACGCCGACAGCAACGTGGACTTTCAGGAATTCATGGTGATGCCCGTGGGAGCGGAATCTTTTTCGGAGGCCCTGCGCTGGGGCGTCGAGGTCTTCCACACCTTGAAAGGCGTGCTCAAGAAGCGCGGCTACAACACCGCGGTGGGCGACGAAGGCGGTTTTGCGCCCTCGGTGAAGTCGAATGTCGAGGGAATCGAAGTCGTCCTCGAGGCCATTACCCAGGCAGGGTACAAGCCCGGCGAAGAGATTGCCATCGCGCTCGATCCCGCGGCCAGCGAGTTTTATCAGGACGGCAAGTACGTCTTCAAGAAATCCGACAAATCGTCCAAGAGTTCCGACGACATGGTGCGCTTCTGGGCGAAGTGGGTGAAAGATTATCCTATTGTTTCATTGGAAGACGGCTTGTCCGAAAACGACTGGGAGGGCTGGCAGAATCTCACCAAAGAGCTGGGCGGCAAGATCCAACTCGTCGGCGACGATCTGTTCGTGACCAATGTCACGTTTCTGCAGGAGGGAATCGACAAGCACGTGGCCAACTCGATTCTGATCAAGGTCAACCAGATTGGCACAGTGAGTGAGACCCTGGACGCGATCGACCTGGCGCGCCGCAACGCATACACCTCGGTCATCTCGCATCGCTCGGGCGAGACCGAAGACACCTTCATTGCCGACCTTGCGGTCGCAACCGGAGCGGGCCAGATCAAGACGGGCTCAGCTTCGCGCACCGATCGCATCGCAAAATACAACCAGTTGCTGCGGATCGAGGAAGAGCTGGGAGGAGCGGCCAGGTTCCTCGGGCTGAAGGCCCTGAACTATAGAGGGTAGCGGGTTGTGTGTGGGTCGGACACTCTTGTCCGACGTTTTTGACTTTGATCTTGACCTCCCGGACGCAAGTAACCGGCCGGTGCAGTGCAAGAAAAATATCCGCAAGCCAACTTCAAAGGGGCCGGACAGGGGTGTCCGACCCACCCAATCAAAAGCCCATCGTGTCGTCGGCCGAGGGCCCATAGGTCGCCGGCAGCGGCTTCCCGTTCAGACGCAGGTACACGCCAAGCTGTGCACGATGGTGCACCAGGTGGTTCAGGAACATCTGTCGGTAGGCCAGAAAGCGCGATCCATTGAAAATGGGTTTGCCCTGAAAGCTGAGTTTCCAGTTCTGGGTCCAGGCTTCATCCGGCATAGTTCTTCAGAGCGGCGCGAACCTTAGCGGCACCTTCGTCGAAGACCCGTACCAGTTGGCTGGCGGACTCAAAGGCGATGCGCTTGCGCCCGCTTTCCTTCGAGAAGTCCAGCTCAGGAGTCGTCAGTACGGTGACTCCAAATCCAGCCAGTTCCGCGACGTGTGGAGCAAGCTTGTTCAGCGGCATCGATTTGGGGTGCGGCGTGAAGTCCTTATTGTCCTCGGGCACACGTTCCAACATGGTGCGGGTGGTTTTTGCTTCGGCATCAAATTCAAGAAGTAGAAGATCGCTGATGGGCATGCCTTCCTCCGAATGAAGATAGAGTGACTATATTATGCGGTCGCGGATTTGAAAACCTGCCGCACTCGCCTATAATTTCTGTTCTTCCAATTTCTCTTGTTCCTCTGCGCCTCGGTATTCCGTTGTCCGGCGAGCCAGACACAAAGCCAGGAGCCTGATGAAGCGTCCCAAACCACTTGTGCTGATCATTCTCGACGGCTGGGGCTACCGCGCCGAGACCAAGGCCAACGCCATCGCCCTGGCCCGCAAGCCCAACTACGACCGCCTGCTGCGCGAATATCCCAACACGCTGATTCAGACCAGCGGCCGATACGTCGGCCTGCCCGACGGACAGATGGGCAACAGCGAAGTCGGCCATCTCAACATCGGCGCCGGGCGCATCGTGCACATGGACAGCACCCGCATCGAACTGATGATTCAGAACGGCGAATTCTTTTCGCACCCGGTCCTGCTCGCGGCCATGAAGAACGCGCGCTCCGGTGGCCGCCGGCTGCATCTCTTCGGACTGCTCTCCGATGGTGGCGTGCACTCCTATCAGACCCATCTTTACGCCCTGTTGAAGATGGCCAAACAAAACGGGGTTGACCGCGTCTTCGTGCATGCCTTCATGGATGGCCGCGACACCCTGCCCACCAACGGCGCGGGATACCTCGAGCAACTGCAGCAGAAGATACGCGAGTACAACACCGGCAAGATCGCTTCCGTCAACGGACGCTACTACGCCATGGACCGCGACCGCCGCTGGGAGCGCATTCTCAAGGCCTTCAATGCCATGGTGTTTGGCGATGGCGAAGGCGGCAAATATGTGGACCCCGTGCAGGGAGTGAAAGAGTCCTACAACAAGGGAGTGACCGACGAATTCATCGTTCCCTTCGTTTGCGTGGACAATCGCGGAGAACCGCTGGCCACCATCCGTGATGAGGATTCCTGCATCTGCTTTAACTTCCGCGCCGATCGGGTCCGACAGATTACCCGCGCCCTCACCCGCAACAGCGGGTTGAACGCGCAAGGCGGAAGCGATCTACCCGGCGCTGCCGATCTCGATGCGGCCATCCCTCGCGATCGTGTACCAAGAACCTGCATTACGTCTGCATGACCCAGTACGACAAGAAGTTTTCACTTCCGGTGGTGATTCCCCCGGAATCGCTCGACAATATTCTCGCCAACGTCATGGGTCAGGCGAGTCTGCGCAACCTGCGCGTAGCGGAGACCGAGAAATATGCGCACGTGACCTATTTCTTCAATGGTGGAATTGAGCAACCCTTCCCCGGAGAAGACCGGTTGCTGGTGCCGTCACCTAAAGTTGCCACCTACGACCTGAAGCCTGAGATGAGCGCTGCCGGCATTGCCGACGCCGTCATCAAAGCTGTGGAAGACGGAACTTTCGATGTCATCATCGTCAATTTTGCCAACGCCGACATGGTCGGACACTCCGGCAAGATTGAGCCTACGATCAAGGCCGTCGAAACCGTGGACGCCTGCCTGGGACGGATCGAACCCGCAGTCCGTGCCAGGGGCGGCGCGCTGCTGATCACAGCCGATCACGGCAACGCCGAGATGATGATCGATCCCGCCACCGGCGGCCCGCACACCGCCCACACCACCAACCCCGTGCCCTTCATTGTGGTGGCGGAAAACGGAAAGAAATTCTCTTTGAAGCCGGGCGGCTCGCTGCGCGATATTTCGCCCACAGTATTAGGTATGCTGGGCATCCCGCAGCCGAAAGAGATGACGGGGCAGGATCTGCGGGTGCTGCTGACGAAAGCTTGAGCCGTTGAGGATTCGTCTCCGTGTCCTCTGTGTCCACTGTGGTTAAAGTTTCTTGACCTATGAAACTGCTGACGCTGGTCCATCATCCCTTCGAACTGTGGAACACGCCATCCTGGTTCTCGCCGCGACTGCGTCAGGATTTCCCTGCCGTGGAAGCCATGCAGCAATCCAGCTATGAAGGAATTGAACCCCACCTCAGAGATGCGGAAGTGATCGTCAGCTGGTCGCTGCGTCCGGAGCAATTCAAACTCGCGACCAGGTTGCGCTGGATTCATTCTCCCGCGGCAGCGGTTCACCAGCTCATGTTTCCGGAGCTGATCAACAGTGATGTCGTGCTCACTAACGCCCGTGATGTCCACGGGCCAGTGGTGGCGGAGCAGGTCATGGCGATGATCTTCGCTCTGGCCAGGTGCCTGCCTCAAGCGGTGCGCTTTCAGCAAATGCATATCTGGGGACAAGGGCCTATCTGGCGCGGGCACCCGCGCCCGCGAGAACTGGCGGGAGCGACACTCGGCCTGGTGGGCCTGGGCAGCATCGCGCGGGGCGTTGCAAAACATGCCTCGAACCTGGGGATGCGGGTGATCGCGGTGCGCGAGAACCCCGGGAAGGGAACTCCCAAGGGCGTGCAGCAAGTCTTCGCCTCTTCCCAGCTGGATGAGCTGTTGGCGCAATCCGACTACGTAGTTCTGGCCGTCCCCGTCACGCCCGGTACCAACCGTATGATGAACGCCGACCGCCTGGCCAAAATGAAATCCGATGCCTGCCTGATCAACGTGGGCCGCGGTCCCCTGGTGGATGAAGAGGCGTTAGCCCATGCCCTGCGCGAGAAAATCATCGGTGGTGCCGCGCTCGACGTCTTTGAAGCCGAGCCTCTGCCCGCAGACTCGCCCTTATGGGACCTGGAAAACCTTCTTATCACGCCCCACACCGCCGGACTCACCGAAAAGCTCTGGGAGCGCCACTACCAGTGCGTCTCTGAAAATCTGCGCCGGTATCTGCAAGGCCAGCCTCTGCATTGGGTGGTGGATAAAAAGCAAGGCTATTAAAAGTAGCGCCGGCGTCTCGAGGATGCCCCGTCCTGGTCTCTCCCGTTCTTTGGGAGAGACAGGGCGGGAAACCGGCAGGGAGAACCAAAGCCTCCAGCCGCGGAGACGGCGGCGCTACTCTGCTTTGACTAGCTGGCGCGAGGCATTGGCTTATCGGTTTTCTGAAAGTCCGCCTTGGCTTCGCCAGTGGAGGTGACATCCTGCGCGCCCGTGTGCTCGAGGATCTCCTTGGCCTTCTTGGTCCAGCTGGAGTCATCGCAATGCACCGACAGCAGGATTCCACCTTCCTTGACCCGGCCTTCGTAGCGCTTGGCCTCAAACTCCGGGATGCCCATGCCGATCAGGGCTCCGGTCAGCCCGCCAACCGCCCCGCCGACGCCCACTCCCGCCAGTGCGGCCATGATCGGACCCGCCGCAATGAACGGTCCCAGGCCCGGAATTGCCAGCGCGCCGATGCCGGCGAGCCAACCCAGAGCGCCACCCACCACCGCGCCGGTTCCCGCTCCTGCCGCGGTGCCTTCGGGAGCCTTGGTGTTTTTCTCGGTTGCAAAATCCTTGGTGCCATCGTTGTGCGGAAACAGGACTGAGATATCGGTATTGCGGAATCCATTTTCCCGCAACACGTCCACCGCAGTTTCAACTCCGGCCCGGTCCCGATAGATTCCGAATGCTGCTGTATTTTTTCCTGCCATGATGATCTCCTTATGAGGTTGTGTGTTGATCTCTGATGATTGCCGATATTATTTGGACGCAACTTGAAGTTCGTTCGTGACCTTGTCGGCGCCAGCGATCTGCGCTGCTTTGGCCTCGATTGCCTGTTTTTCTTCTTCCGACTTCACCGGCCCCTTCAACGTCACCATGCCGTTCTGCGAGATGACCTTGATGTTATGGGCATAGGTTGAAAGCGATTTGTCCTTGACCAGCGCCTTTCGGATCTGCTGCGTCAGCTGCCGGTCCGTGGAATTTTCTTTCTGCTGATCGGCGGTTGCTTCGCTGTCGTTCCGGTCACGCTGATTGACCTTGGTGTTGTCCGCGGGTTGATCCTGTGCGCCCGGTTGGGCCCAGAGCAATCCCAGACTGCTCATTAGCACAAATTGTGCGAGTAGTGCCTTGATTGTGAAATTCTTCATGATGCCATCCACCTCCAGCTTTCTGAATTCAAGGTTAGGATGGCACGCGGGGGATCGAGGATGGCTGAGAGCGAAGCGAATTCGAAAAAGCGGCCACGGATTCGCGCAAATTCACGAATCAAGATACTTGTTGCGATTTGTCCGTGAGATCCGTGTAAATCCGTGTAAATCCGTGGCCAGGTTTCTATGCTGCCACGGAGATTCTCCGTATCAGGTCTTCCTGCTCATTCTTGCTCTCGGCACCAATGGTAAAGGCGTCGAGCACGCCGAGCGAGAGCGCGTACTTCAAGGCCTCGTCCTGCCGGTTGCGCAAATCGCCTTGGCCGAGAATCTTCATTCCGACAATTCCTTTTCCAGCCGCCTTCATCTCGCGCAGCACGCTGACCACCGTGTCGGGATCGGCGTCCATGTGCGAACCAATGGGATTGATGCGCACCAGATCGACCTCTACCCAGGGCGACTTGGCGGCTGCGCGCAGTGCTTCGATGCTGTGGCAGGAGCAGCCATGGGCCCGGATAATTCCTTTTTCCTTGGCTTCGGAGAAAACGTCCATCACGCCCCGGTAGCGTTCGGTCCAGTCACCCTCGGTGAGGCAATGCATCAGGCATATATCGATATAGTCGATCCCCAGTTCCCTGCGAAAGCGGTCGAGATCGGCGCGGGCCTCGGCGGGATCGCGCGCCCAGGTCTTGGTGAGCACGGTGACCTGGTCGCGCCGAAGATGCTTGAGCGCCTCGGCCACGTGAGGATGGCTGCCATAAGCATCGGCGGCGTCGAAGAATCGCAGGCCGTTGTCATGGCCGTTGAGCAGCAAATCGGAGAGGCCCTTCACGCCCAGAGCAGTCTGGTGAGAGTGATGTCCGCTGCCGACCGTGCCGGTTCCCATGGCGAGACGGCTGGTCTTGATTCCGGTCTTGCCCAGCACTACCGTATCCGCCGCCGTGAACTTGCGCGGCAGGGCCGGCACGGTGCTCATGGCCCGAGCCAGGCCTCGCGACCCAATCCACGCCGCTCCCACCCCGGCGGTTGCCCCGATGATGAAATCTCTGCGTTTCATGGCGCCTCCTCGAAATGAAAGTCCCTGTCTTCCGTGGTTAGACGAAGTGTTGGTGAATGTGGATATCAACGGCAATCGCGATCGCCGACGGCTCGAGCCCACCCTACCCCTCAGCCTGCCCGAATTCAAGCCTTGGTCAGCGGGTTGAATGTAGCGCCGGCGTCCCGCCGGCTGTCGTGGGGGCGTCTCGCCCGCACATCCGAGGACAGGACGCCACGCGCAAATCTTCTCAGCAAACCGCCGAGCTAACTCGCCCCTCTTTGAGTCGCAGTCCCCAACTCCCCGTTCATTCCCGCATTTCTACAGTGTTCCCCGTAGCAGTGGCGAGACAACTCCAACCTGGAGCGATGGATCAAAGCACAGTCATTAGGCCAAGATTACTTTGAATCACCAACGAGGTGACAAATGCTCTGGACAATTTTTGTGATTCTTTTGGTTCTGTGGTTGCTGGGATTAGTGAGCTCGTACACGTTGGGCGGATTTATCCACATTCTTCTCGTGGTGGCGGTGGTCGTACTCCTGATCCAGCTGTTTTCGGGTCGCCGGCCAGCGCTCTGACCGAAGATGCTCCGGCGGCAGATTCAGGCCTTCCGGCACACTATCGAATTTCATCTCTAAGGAGGATCAATTGAAACGATCTCTTATCGCTGTGATATTCGGTTTGCTCGCGTTGCTCGGCACCATGGCCTCAGCTACCGCCAAAGAAGACTCCGTTGAGCGGCTGCAGAACGCCGGGGATGTGCTCAAGCAGATCATGGATGCGCCCGACAACGGCATACCCGAAGAAGTCCTCAACGACGCGAAGTGCATTGTCGTGGTCCCACACCTGATCAAGGCCGGTTTCATTTTCGGCGGCAAGCACGGCCGTGGCGTCGCCAGTTGCCGCACCGCCACCGGTTGGAGCGCTCCCGCATTTGTTTCCGTGGGTGGGGGCAGCTGGGGACTTCAGATCGGAGCCGAAGGCGTCGACCTGGTCATGCTGGTGATGAACGACAAAGGTCTGCAGCACTTGCTGTCCAGCAAATTCCAGCTTAGCGGCGAGGGCTCGGCTGCGGCCGGACCGGTGGGGCGTCATGCCTCGGCCGGCACTGACTGGAAGCTGAATACCGAGATGCTCACGTACTCGCGCTCCAAAGGCGCATTTGCCGGCCTGACGCTGGAAGGCGCCGTGATCGAGCAGGACTCGGACTCGACCATCGCCATCTACGGCAAGGATGTAGGATTTCGCAAGGTCCTTACTGGCGACGTGAAATCGCCCGCTGCGGCCGCGCCTTTCATGTCCGCGCTTTCGATGGCGGGCCATCAGGCCGCCGCCCACGAAGCCAAAGAGAGCACGCCAGAGAGGAAATAGGCCCACTGGCCAGGTGTGGGTCGGACACTCCTGTCCGACGCCTTTGAATTGGTTTTGATCTGAACGCGGATTGACGACCGAGTTGAAGCCTGAAGGTCAAAGTCAACGTCGAAGAGGGCGGACAAGAGTGTCCGCCCCACACTCTTTTCTTTGCCTCACCCGCTCGCCGGGATTTTGTGCATGCGGCACTGGCTGTGTTTGAATAGTGTCGTGGACCGGATTGCGCATTTCAGCCGTCTCTTCGCCTACGACGGGTGGGCCAATCAGGAAGTGCTCACGAGCCTGCGGCGCGCCGAGACTCCCTTACCTCAGGCCCTGAAATTAATGGCGCACATCTTTGCGGCGGAACGTCTTTGGATGGAGCGGCTGGAACAGAGGCCGCAGACCCTTCCGGTCTGGCCTGCGTTCACGGCCGATGAGTGCGAACGGCAAGCGGCTGAGTTACCTGTGCTGTGGAAGACCTACCTGGCTGGCACCAGCGAGGCTGCACTGGCCCGGCCCATCAGCTATCAAAACAGCAAAGGTGAAACCTGGAGCAGCTGCAAGGACGACGTCCTGATGCACGTGATCGCCCACGCGGTCTACCACCGCGGCCAAGTGGCGGCGGCCGTGCGCGCCGCCGGATTTACCCCGGCTTACACTGATTTTATCCATAGCATTCGCCAGGGTTTCGTAAAATAGCTGCATGTCGGACTCGAACGCGAATATCGCCAAGATCACTCCGCTGTTCGCGCTGCAGTTTTCCGTGGTGCTGATTGTCATCCGTATTGTCTTGCTGCGGCCAGGAGTGTGGAATGCCGCCCGCGTGGCGGGACTCTGCATTGCCCTTCCAGCCGCAGTGTTGCTTTTCACCGCCCGCTGGCAGTTGGGACAATCGTTTTCCGTGACTCCCCAAGCCAGGGAACTTGTCACCCACGGTTTGTATGCAAAAATCAGGAACCCGATCTACGTCTTCAGCGGTTTGCTGGTGCTGGGCATCCTGATTTCCCTGCAGTATCGTTATGCGCTGCTCTGGCTGCTGGTTCTGGTACCTATCCAGATGGTTCGCGCCCGCCAGGAATCCAGGGTTCTCGAGGCCAGGTTCGGCGACCAGTACCGCACATACCGAGAGGGAACCTGGTTTTGACCGGACGCATCCAATCCAGCGTTCGGCTGAAAAGAAGCGTGAAGTGATTATGGGGAAACTTTCTCTAACGCTGGTTCTTCTCTCCGTGGCTGTCTTGTCGTGTTTCTCGACGTCGCGGGCACAGATCTCGCCGCAACCTTCTGCTTCCCAGGGTAAGGATGCACCCGCGCGTAACTCCGCGTCGGACCCAGGGGCGCTGCCCCCGGGAACCGTTCTTTCCGTCGAGTTGTCGAAATCGCTGGACGCCAGAAAGTCCAAGGCCGATGCCAAAGTCGAGGCCAGGACTGCAATCGATCTTTTGGTGCACGGTCAGATCGTGGTCCCGCGAAACACGAAAGTCATCGGCCATGTGACCGAGGCCAAGGCCCACAGCAAGACGTCTCCAGGTTCGCTGCTGGGAATCACGTTTGAGCGCATGCTCCTGAAAGGCGGACGCGAAGTGCCGCTGCAAGCCACCGTACAGGCGATCGCCCGCCCTTTGCAGCTCAATAACCTGGGCAACGAGCCTATCGGGGACATGGCCTCAGGTATGCCGGGGCAACGGCCCGCCTCGGCTGGAGATTCCACTCCCCCCACCATTCCACCGAAGTATCCAACCCCTGCCATTCCCGAGCCTCCCGGGCTCAATGTGCCCGACACTTCCACCGTCAGCCCGCTCGCTCCGACGAGCCGCGGAGTCGTCGGGATAAAAGGCCTCTCCCTTGAGACCTCGGGCCCGGTGTCCGTCCTGACCTCAAACACCGGCAACGTTCATCTCGACAGCGGGACGCAGCTCATGCTGCGCGTGCAGTAAACGCCGAAGTGTCCCCCTGAGTGGAGTAGCTGGTTCGCGAAGCGACCCACCTGCGCAGTCGAAAAGCCTGCCCCAGCGCAGCCGAGGGGAACCTCTGAGCGATTCGCCGCTGGCAAGCCTTCACGAAGCCAGCGCGTACCGGCTGTCGGCGCGGCCCAGCAATGCCATCATCTCGTCCAGCGAGGCGATGTCGAACTCCGACATTGAGTTGATATGTTCCAACTTCTCCCGTACCGCCCGTGAGGGATTGAACAACTTTAATCGAATGTCGTGGTCCCGGCACCAGCGCTGCAGGAATACCAGCACGCCCACGCTGCCACCTCCAATGGCGCGCATCTCGGTTAGGTCCAGCACGACCACGTGGGCCTGCGCCTGGGACGTAACCGCGTCACGTAACTTGAAGGCCTCGTCACTGCGAACAAATCTGCCTTCGCATTCCACCACTGCCATGTCACCGACCTTATCAACATGTATGTTGGACATGATTTCCTCCGTATGTGATCTGCCCATCGTAAGAGCACGAAAGCGGCCACGACTGCAGGCCTGTGTTTTCTGAGGGATAGGTCTATGGCAAATGGAAGGCAGGAAAGTTCGATAAGGCAGCAGGAATTTCTGCCGTAGGGAAAATGCTGTAGATGCCCATGTGAGGCGGGAGCCCTGGCAAGCGATGCATCACGGCAAGGCAGGCACGAGCGTCCCAGTCTGAGCGGTGACCCCTTTCCGATCCAAGCCGGCGTGAGGTAGTCGGTCCCCAGCAAATTCCGACGGGCGGCTAGCGAGCGGTGAACTGCTCCCTGTCAGGAGGCCATTCCAGGCCTAAAGTCCAGAGGACTGGGGCATCCTCATCTCTGGGCCGCGCCCGCCACCAGGCCAACCCGTACATCCCCGACAGCGTGGCCACCACAATCGCGGACTGGTAAAGCCAGTGGACTCCGGCTCCGTCGCCGACCAGCGACAATGCGGCAAAGGTGAAAAGCACCTGAATGCAGAAAACTTCCAAAGAGGACTTGCCCAGCAGCACCAGGGGACGCCACGCCAGCCGGTGTGCGATGTGCGGCCGGATCGCGCTAAACAGCACACCCAGGGCGGCGAAGTCCAACAAGCGGAGCACTCCGAGTTGCCATTTGTCGAAGAGCACCCAGGCGTTTCCCTGGTCCACGGGGTGGGCGACGAAATAAGACGGCCACTGATAGCGCAGGGCCAGGAACACTGCGGCAACCAGCACCGCGAGAACAATCATCCTGCGCGACTTGAACCAGTCCAGCAGACGGGCTGAATCTCCCGCGCCCAGCCACAGCCCGAAAATCCACAGAAACTGCCAGGCGAACAGGTCGAAGGAACCCAGATTCTGCAGCGGAATCGGGAACGCGGCGTGCGCCACCAGGAAGCCGTGGATGAATCCCCGCACCCCGAATTGGGACGCCAACCACAGCAGTCCCGAAGGAGCGAGTACAAACTTCCAGCCCCAGCGCTGCCCCACGCTGAGCAGGAGCGGCGTGAGCAGCAGAAATGCAATGTACATGGGCAAAATATCCAGCAGGGGCGGACAGTACAGCAGCAGCAGGGAAGTGCCAACCGCGACAGAGTGATGCGCCAGGTAGAAATCCAGCAATCCCAGCAGCGCCGGCTTCTGGGTATGCACCGCAATGGCGCCAACCACGGTGAATGCCACGGCCAGTAGGCCCAAGTGATAGCCGTACAACTTGGCGCAGCGCAGCCACAGCCTTTCAAACAAATCGCGCCAGGACCTTTGTTGCAAAATCGAGCCGTAGACCCGGCCGGTAAGCAATGCCGACAGCAGCACGAAGCCCTCAGCCCAGGAAACGAAGCCCAGCATCTGATTGGAATAGTGACTGGCCTGGGTCGGCAAATGGGTGAGTGCTATTCCAATCAGCATCAACCCGCGCAGGGCATCCAGTTCCGGCAGGCGAGCCGAACGTGGCCGGGGCAGAATCGTCAGGGCTGCCGCTGTTTGGTTCGGAGAGACTCCCACCCAAGATCGGCCTTGCGCAGTTTGTTTTCCGGTTATGGCCACTTCCTATGTTGGATGCTGAATTCGATTCTGCGGGTTAGCGGACGGTCACAATATTACTCCTTCGGCAGGACGAAGCCGGAGCTCAGTGCTCATGAATGTTATTTGTGTACTGGCAACCGAACACAAGAAATCAGAAACGATTTATCTCGAAGCCGTCCGAGGGGCATCCAGGGCCGAGTTCCCGCTGCCCATGACTCGGAACTTCAGGCCGGGCAGTTCAGAACTGTCCACGCGCCTTAAATCCGAGTATCGTCGCAATTCCATGTCGCTCACTGAAAATGTCATGGCCGAACTGGCCGTCGGCACCGGCGGAACGTATTTCCACAACAGCAACGAATTGAATGGCGGCTTTGAACGGCTGGCGGCCGCGCCGGAGTATCTGTATATGCTGGAGTTTTCGATCGCGGACCGGAAACAGGATGGACGCTACCATCCCCTGAAGGTGAAAGTGAATCAAGACGGTTTGAGCGTGCAATCGCGCCACGGCTATTTCGCCCCGAAGCCTTCGAGGAAGAAATAGAATTCCCCGCCCTGCAGAATAGGGCTGAGACGGTTCGTCCAAATTTTTGTCTTCGAACTTGGAATTCCTACTTCAGCTTCACGAAGAGCAGGACGAAAATCGCCCATACCCCAACCGTTACCGGAAACTGCGCCGCCTGCGTATCTCGTAAAAACGACTCCCCTCGGGGCAGAGCAAAACTAAGCAGAAGCATCGCCAGAGCCGTTAGTATCCCGAGAACTAATTTGCTTTTCCAGGTCATTGTTTCTCCCCTCTCAGCTTCCGACATGTCGCGCGCGTGACATCGGCAGCCATGTTAGGCCGCAGGGAGAGGGAGTTCAACCGGTGGGAAAGGGCATTGAATGGGACTGCGCCGCTACAGAATGAAAGCCTCCCCTGCCTTCCGCCTACACCCCCATATCAACCGGGGGAACACTCCTTCGACGATATAAGCGCGCACAATTCCTCCTTGAGCAAATTCTTCCGAAATGTTTGCCCGCTGACCTGATTTTTGGCATACTCGGTGCGCCATGAAAGGAAATCTCAAAGTTATCGCAGAATTGAACAAGGCCCTCCGCGAGGAACTGACGGCCATCAACCAGTATTTCCTGCACGCGGAGATGTGTGAAAACTGGAAATACCAGCGGCTTTCGGAATACATCAAGAAACAATCCATCGGCGAGATGAAGCATGCCGAGTCTCTGATCGAGAGAATCCTCTTTCTCGATGGCACTCCCTCCATGCAACCGCTGGATCTGAAAGTATCGGGGACGGTCAAAGGGATGCTGGAGAGCGATCTGTCGCTCGAGGTCGCGGCGGTGAAGCAGTATAACGATGCCGTCCAAGTCGCCACGAAGGAGGGTGACAACGGTTCGCGCGACCTGTTCGTACAACTTCTCCAGGATGAGGAAAGCCACGTGGACTGGCTCGAAGCCCAGCTTCACCAGATTCAGGAATTGGGCTACGAACGCTACCTGACGCAGCAGATGGGCGAGAACAAGGAAGAGGGGTAGGCCGCGACGCGGGATGTTGCTCAGATCGTCATTCGGAAGAATGGTCCGGGCGTTCGATTCGCACGCGGCATTTTTTTGTGGTGACGCCAGACTATTCCTCGATCTCGCCAGACACGAGGTTCGATGTATTTCCGCTCAGTCTTTATCGCCGTCACCATCGCTTTCGCGCTGGTCCTGGCCGCGTTTCTGTTGAACCGCGCCCGGCCCAGGGTTGAGACCGAGCAGCCCAACGCGCAATTTGTGCGCGCCACTGGAAAGTGCGCTGAGTGCCACGCTCGCACTCAATACTCGATTGTTCACGAGTACGAAATGAGCGAGCACGCTCGGCAGGGCGTGAACTGTCTCGACTGCCACCAACCGGCGGCAGGGCAGAAAGGCCGGGACCACAACGGTTTCACCATCGCCTCCGATCACTTGACTGCTGGCAATTGCCGACGTTGTCACGAAGACATCTACCAACAGTTCCTGCACAGCCGGCACGCTGCGGTTTCCTGGGCTGCGGTGCGCGGCGAGCAGGCATTCACTGCTGAGCAGGTGAAGTTTGCCGAAACCTACCAGCCCGGCGGAGTAAAGCGGCCGCCAAACCCGCTGGTCAATCTGGAGGGTGCCGCAGCCGCGATCGGCGGTTGCGAGCAATGCCACAGCGTCGGCAAACCCAACCCCGACGGCACCATCGGCACCTGCACCGGATGCCATACTCGGCATACCAGTTCGGTGGCGCTGGCGCGGCAGCCCCGCACTTGCGGCCAATGCCACCTGGGTCCGGACCACTCACAAATCGAAATCTATGAGGAATCAAAGCATGGCGTGATGTTCGCCGCGCAGGAGCGGCTGATGAACCTGAGCGTGGCGCCCAACAAGCTCACCACACGCGACATGTTTGTCCCCACCTGCGCCACGTGCCACATGAGCGGGATCAATGGACTGGGAATGACTCACGACCCCTCGGAGCGGCTGTCCTATTTCCTGGCCAATGCGATCACGACGGAGCGCCCGAACTACGCGCAGGCCCAGGCCAAGATGAAGCAGGTCTGCAACCAATGTCACACACCGAAACTGATCGATCAGGTTTACACGCAAGCCGAGGAAGTAGTCAAAATGACCAACCAGAAGGTCCTGGCGGCGAAAACGCTGATGGACGGTTTGCGCGCGCAAGGTGTACTCAGCGGCCCGCCCTTTTCGCAGCCGATTGATTTCTTGTACTTCGACTTCTGGCACTACGACGGACGCACCTCCAAACACGGCGCTTTCATGGGCGGCTCTGACTTTGTGCAGTGGCACGGCAACTATCCCATGCTGAAGAAAACCGTGGAACTCCAGCACATGGCCGATGAACTGAGGAAGCAGCATGGAGGGAAATAGCCGCCGCCGCTGGAGGGAGCCCTGGTTTCTACTTGAGGTATTCATCCTGGCGAACCTGGGTTTCCTTACCCTGGATATTTACCTGGCGCACTCGGTCAACAATTTTCGGGAGCCGGCGGAATATATTCCACTCTGTTTTTCTGCCTGCTCTCCGGCGCTTTTGCTGGCCGGGTTGTTTTGCTTTGACCGGAAACGCTGGTGGTGGAAGGTACTGGGGTATCTGGTCGGTGGGGCTGCGATTCTCGTGGGACTGACGGGGGTCATCCTCCACCTCAACAGTTCGTTCTTCTACGAGCGTACCCTGCGCAGCCTGACTTACTCCGCTCCGTTCGCAGCTCCGCTGGCGTATACCGGTCTGGGTTTCCTGTTGTTGTTGAACCGGATGGTGGATCGAGGCTCCCTGGAGTGGGCGCGGTGGTTAATGTTTCTGAGCTTAGGGGGGTACGTTGGCAACTTCGTGCTCAGCCTCACGGATCATGCGGCTAACGGTTTTTTCAATCCACTCGAATGGGTTCCCGTGGGAACCAGCGCGCTGGCGGTGGGATTCCTGCTTACGCCGATGATGCTTCCAGTTTCGCGCGACTTTCTGCGCTGGTGCGCCGCGGTGCTTTTGCTGGAAGCCGGCGCCGGAGTGTGGGGGTTCGTGCTGCACTCGGAAGCCAACCTCCGGGGGCCGTCGGTGCATGCCTGGGACAATTTTGTTTACGGCGCGCCACCGTTCGCGCCGCTACTGTTTCCAAACTTGGTGGTGCTGGGAATGCTGGCCATTTGGCGTATGTGGCAACTCCTGCCCACGGCAGCGGCCAACGCCTGAGAATTGCGATCGAGAGTACACTCTCCGGAAACGGGCTTCTGGGAGATACGCCAGGGATGCCCGGTGCTCCATTCTGAATTTCGCGTAATTTGCGAAATCTGGAACTTGCTCTGAACTTGTCAAAGGTGTGGGGATGTTCGTCGTGGCTTGGGCTTGTTCTTGAGAGTGAGATTGAGCGTCACGGCAGCGCGGATGAGATCCTTCAAGGCCGCCGCATCGACCTTTTCGCCTTCGTGGATATCGATGGCGCGCCTGACATTCCCCTCGAGGCTGGAGTTGAACAGACCTGCAGGGTCCTGCAACGCATCTCCCTTGGCAAATGTCAGCTTGACGACGTTTTTGTACGTCTCTCCCGTGCAGACGATGCCGCCGTGGGACCAGACGGGAGTCTCCGGCGATTTCGCCTTGGCCCACTTCCACTCTTCGACGATCTCAGGGTCGGCCTAATGGATGATTCCGCGCACGTTCGCGAGCATCTTCCCGCGCCAGTCCCCAAGTTCCTTGATCTTCTGGTCAATTGACGCAGAAGCAGAGACGATTGCAGAGGCAGATTTCACCGGAACGGTCCTTTTCATGTCCAGGACGGGTGGCCCAACTCAAGGAGACAAAGCTGGTGACGGGCAAGACCTACGCTTCGTCGTGGAATCGATCAGCGTGCCGCTTGTCGCAAAAATGCTTTGAACACGTCTTCGTCGATGTCGGAGGGCTTGCGAACCTTGACGTGCCGTACGTACTGGCCGTTGCCTTCGAGAAGGCCCCGTGGGTCCTTTAACGCGGAGCCCCGCAAAAAGCCAAACTGGACGTGGTCCGGCGCCGAGTACACGTAAGAGACGGGTACCTTCCCCTTCACCCAGCAGCCGTTGCCCCACTTCACCGACTCCTCGAGTCCCGGCTCCACACGCTTCACAAACCGGCGAAGCGCGCGGATGATCGAGCGGTTCTTTGCCGGCTGGTCATTCAGGTAGTCGTCAAAGCTGGCGTACTTTTTCATTTTCATCGGTCACCCCTGGGGGCTGAATAGGTCGCAAAAGCCGTTGATGTCCCTCGTCTGAACGAAGTGTCTAAAAGGTAAGCCATTTTGGTTTCCCAGGACAAGAGGAGACGGTGTTTACTGGAAGGTAGACGACTAAACCCGCAATCACTAGGCCGAGCTCTTCGAAATGAGTCGTCGAAGGACATGGCCTTTCCACATCCACAATCCGGTAATGACCATTACAGGAAGAAAGACACACCGAGTCGGGAAGGCATAGCCTGGAAGTTTTTCAAACGGACTATAGATATATCCGAGTATCGGAATGCTAAAGACGATGTGAATCCAGCGAAAGATCGAACGTTGGGTGGCAGCTTTCATGACTCATTTTGTTTTCTCGCTACCGGCGTGCTCGAAGGGTGAGCGTCCCAGGTGACAATACTCTCGGGACGATAGGCTGGCCACGTGCAAGACATGAGATTGTTCTCGCTAGACCCTCAGCCAGCCTCGGAACCCCCTGGCGGCGTAGTAAGATTCGGCACCGTTGTGATACAGGAAAACCGTGTCGAAGCGGCGATCACAAAAGAGGGCGCCGCCGAGCTTCCTGATTGCAGAAGGTGTTTTCACCCAGCTCGACGTTTTCGTATCGAACTCTCCGAGCTTCTGCAACTCTCGATATTGTTCTTCCGTTAGAAGCTCGATGCCCATGGCAGCTGCCATATCAAGAGCGTTGTCTGCTGGTTTATGTTCCTTCCTTGATTCCAGCGCTTCACGGTCATAGCAAACACTTCTACGGAGTTTCGGACTTTCGGGTGAACAATCAAAGAAAATGTATTCGTCCGTCTTTTTGTCATGGCCAACAACATCCGGTTCACCGCCAGTCTTTTCCATTTCATTGAGTGACCACAGTTTTTCGGTGTTCGCTTCCAGCTTGGCTTGTGCGGCAGCCCATTGAAGACCTTTGTGGCGGTTCGGGTATTTCTCAAAACGGCCTCTCAAGGCTCCCAGTAGTTCTTTACGTTGTTCCGGGGACAACTCCTTCTTATTTCTCTTAAGTGTTTGGTGCATGGTTTTGCGATCCCCCTCGATTCACGACTCCTGAGCTGTCTTAGGCGGCCAGTTGGGCGTTTCGATACCGAACTGCTTGGCGTACTCAGCGTTCAATCGTTGCCAGCCGCCGAACTTTATGGCCTCCGGGCCGACCATGCGGCCGATGGGAGTCCCACTGAGAAGCCGATCCAGCACATCGAAGCAGATGTGCCACCCGGCAGCGCCCATTGCGATGAAGCGGTGACCGATGTTGGTCCACAGCGTCAGGCGCGTGCCGCCTCCAACGGTTTCGAGTTCCCACCGCATGTCGAAGCCGCCCCACTTGTACTCAAGCACATTGGGAGCGTCGGCTCGCGTCACTTTTGTTTCGGTAACATGCGGCGTGGGCGCTCCTACCGTGGTGAGCCTCACTGTGCTTCCAACCGTACCCAGGCTCCCATCGGCATCGAAGGGAGCCCACTCGTGCAGATGCGCCGGGTCAGTAAGCGCCTGCCAGACTCTTTCCGGCGAGTGGCGCAGCTCTCTGACGAGAATCAGCGTCCACTTCTCTTCACCGTTTTGTCCCCGGTCCTTTCGCACCTGCGCCCCGCAGGCTGGACCCGGCGTGTACTGAGCGCGATCGGTCACTTTCCTCTCCTTATTCCCTAGCGTGAATAGTGCGCCAGTTGGGTGAGCTGGATGCGGTTGCCGCAGGTGTCGTTCAGCATCGCAATGGTCGAGCCGGTCACGTCGGTGGGCGGCATGGTGAACTCGGCGCCGCGGGACTTGATCCGCTCGTAGTCGCCCTTGACGTCATCGGTGAAGAACATGGCCGCGGGCTGGCTCTGTTGAAACAGCGCCTGCTGGTAGGCTTTGGCTGCGGGATTGTTGTTCAGCGCCAGCTGCAGCTCAGTGCCCTCCGGCTCCTCGGGCGAGGCCACGGTCAGCCAGCGATATGGCCCCTGCGAAAAATCGGTCTTCTTTGCAAACCCCAGCACCTCGGTATAGAAGCGCAGGGCCTTCTCCTGGTCGTCCACGTATACGCTGGTCACTTTGATTTTCATTTCGTTTCTCCTTGGTTACGTTCGCGGTATGGACCGCGTCGTCTTTTTCTTGGTCTTCCTTTTCGTTGGTGTTGCTGATCCCTGCCGAGGTTGACCCATGCGGTCGTGCTTAGTCTGATCGAGGTGGCGTTCGAGAGCATCGATGTGAGCGGACCAGAAGCGGCGGAACTGGGCCAGCCAGGCATCGAGCTCCTGCAGTGGTTCAGGTTTCAGCCGGTAGAAACGGCGCTGCGCATCCACCGTGGATTCAACGAAACCAGCCTCACGCAGCACTCGCAGGTGCTTTGACACGGTCGGCTGCGGCATCCGAAGCTGACGCTCGATCTCTCCCACCGACTGTTGGGACGAGACCAGAAGGCTCAGTATCGCGCGGCGGTTGGGCTCCGCAATGACTTCGAAGACAGATTCCATCCTTCTGATATACTCCGGGGAGCATATACGTGTCAAGGCATATATATCGAAACGGAGCTGGACAACGGTTTCAGTCGGCGTAGGGGTACAACTCTGCTTACCCAGAACAACCGGGAAAGCAGGGATGGTTCGGGAGCTCTTACCTCATGCGAAGCGTCGCATAACGCTGGATCTTTACTCTACGGCGGGTATGCGAAGCAGAGAGACTTTCGCGAAGCACACTTGTTCGCTTGGTCCTCTGTCAGCCAGGCGCTCGCCCAACCGGACCAAGTTGAACCGTGATCAAAAGTGCCGATTCCTTGAAGTGTTTGCAAGGAATGGCGGGGACGACGGGACTCGAACCCGCGACCTCTGCCGTGACAGGGCAACAATGAGATGTAACTACTTGATATCAAACGGTGTCGGCGGACTTCGTTTGATACAAAACGATACCGTGGGGCATTTCTTATCGTCCCCTTATCGTCCCCTTATTGTACCCAGAATCTCGGCTGTGCTTTGCTGGCCTTCACCCAACAGTGATTCGTTGAGGTCTGCCTTCGCTGCCTGTTGCACGACTCCGGACGCAGGTCGAGTCGGGCCGTCCAACGGAGACGACAGATATGGCCCGCACTCCACTTGGCGGCATTGCAGAGGGCATGAGCCGAAGAGCCCGTTTATGCGGGTTTTGGAATGGTGGCCGAAGACGCAGTTAAACCGCCGACGCCAACCTTTTCAGGCTGTAAACATTGAATAGATACAACAGCTTAGATGACAACGGGCGGCACCGTAAGTCATTGCAAGACATGCATGGAGAACTGAACTGCGGGTAGATTTGTGGGCGAGTTCGGGGCGACTACTTCTCGGAAGGAGCGACAAAGTAGGACATAGGAAAGGGCCAACAACGTGGAAAGCAACTCGAAACAAAACCATAAAGTCGAGGAGGCAGTTACGCCGGCGCCTAAGCTAAGAAGACGACGAAACCCTTCCGCGACGCTGGCAAGCCGGTCAACGTGGGCCGGCACGCCGCAGAGTGCAAAATCTGTGCTCACGCCGACCGTTCGGAAATCGAGCGAGAGTTCGTCAACTGGGGCGGCGCCAACCGCATTGCTGCCGCATACTGCGTCAGCCGTGATGCCGTGTATCGCCACGCCCACGCGCTGGACCTATTCCGCAAGCGCCAGCTCAATATTCGAGCCGCCCTGGAGAAAATCATCGAACGGGCGGGCGAGGTCGATGTGAACGCTGCCAGCGTCGTTGCCGCCGTGGCCGCCTGCGCGAAGATCAATGGCCGGGGCGGGTGGATTCAGTGTGCCGAGACTCTGAATCTCAACGATCTGTTCGAGCGAATGACCGCGCCAGAGGTGGAAGGCTACGCCGCCGATGGCGTTTTGCCGTCCCGGTTTGAGACCACAGTTGGTGCAACGGCATCCAGCAGTGAACGAGAGCCGAGTGGGTGCTAACTCCATGAGATCGCAAGTACCCGTTCGCTACCCGCAACCGGGATCAATCCCGCGAGTTTCCCTCTTGGATCAGTGGAATTGCGGTCCGCGATCCGTGCTTGCTGGGCCGGGCTGAGATGTCTGATGACGGTCTCGATGCTTTGGTCCTCTACGCCGGAGCGGTCTACGTCGACGCAAGGATGACTCCCAACTACCGAGAGCTGGAGGCCACGGCGGCTTATCAAAGGGGCGCAGAGCTGTACCGGATGCGCAGGGGACCGACTGTGCTGGCGCATCTCGATCAACACCTGGAGCGCAGCTCACGCGCCAGTTTGGCCTTCGAGAGTGTGAACGGACGAGAGCCGAGGGCGGGGGACCTCCTGAGCTACGGGGACGTGGCAAGGGACCAAAGCGCCGAGTTCTTCGCGGCTTTCATAAATGCGTGGAGACGCAGATTGCCGGGCTTGGTGTGCCCGCTGAAGTTGGAAAACGGTGACTTGCATTTTAGGACGCGGGGCGACGGGTCCTGCGAATTATGGCAGCAGAAGACTGACGCCGGGCCGCGCGCGCGATGGCGCGCCGTCCAGCGCGACGCAGCGGGCAACGAATCTGCCGCCCTTGAAGATACGCCGACTGTCCCTGGGGTCAGGTTCCTGGGGTGGTGAACGGTCGGCATCGCTGCAGAGTGGATTCGGAGCTGAGTCAGCGGCAGCAAGACAGGCGAAATCGCCTTAGGCCGCCGACCAAGCGGATTCAGGCCGGAGTTCCGAGTAGCTGACCATGGCCTGCTTCAATTGGGAATCAACTTCGTCTGCGATGGTAACCACGTCCAACAGGATTTTGCTGAACTCCTCTTTGGACAGATTTTCTTGTAGTGTGTTAAAAATACTGACCTGCAGGATTCAAGGCGGCCCAGCCAACTTCGATCATAGAGACGGCCGACCATATTGCGACCGCCGCCGAGCGTGAGCATAAGAAAGCCGAACCCGTGATCGGGTCCGGCTCGACGGTGCGCTCAACAGGGCAGACTTGGAAAGTGACGCGGTCGTGAGGGTCCAAACGTCGATGTTCCGACACTAACCCATGACCGCGTGGTTCCCACTGACAAGGAAAACGGTACTCGTTTCAGAGCTTCGACAACTGTTCACTTTTATACAGTTGTGAAGATTGATAGACTTCGACGACAATAACTAGCCCAAAATGGAACTTTACGCGCTTTTCTGCCGATCGCCCCGCAGGAGTGTGGGTTCTCCCGAAACCCCTGTGCCGCAGTGAAGCATGGAGAGAATTTCCGGTCAAGGAAGTCGCAAGGGTCGCGCGAGTGGGACATTGTTGAAAATGTTTGTTCATGACGTACTGCCCTGCTGTTTAACTTTCTTTTTCTGCGTACTCGTCTGTTTGCTCAGGGAGCTCAACACCCCAGACCTGCTTCATGGGCTCCAGGCACTCCGCCCCGATTTCTTTCTCCGAGGAGCCCTGATGAGCAGTGATCCAAACCACTCGAAAATGCGCTCGATCCTGGCGGTGGTGAATTTCTATATTGTCTCCGACCTTCAACTCGCCTCGAAAACCACCCAACCTTACACCATGGTTGCTGACATCCAGCGTGTGCGCGAGATGGCTCTCCTTGCTCCCAGCGATCCAGAACTGCACCGGCACGACCGATTTGGTTCTTTTCGACCGCCGTTTCCCTGAACGAAATCGAGACATGTTTCACCTTCGCTCGTCATTTCAATGTGTAGTAACGCGAACACCACATACTGGGAGCACTGAGCGGCAGTGGCAGTGACGATAAGAGAAGTACGGGAGACCTAAGCTGCTTCAACCTGCTGGCCTTGGGTGACCGCTTACGATCCCCTCCCAAATTGTCCTGCCCTGAAATACCTCTTTGACTGGCACACTCTTGACATGTGTAGCATCAGCGCCATGTAGGTGGCGGATTGCGTCTTGCAGTTCCTGTACATAGCTATTTGGCATCGTCTTTGATCTCAAGAGAAAACCGGAATCCCCTCCCTTCGGCTGCTTGCCGTGCCCTTTCCAACGTGGTTATCACATTCTCGAATACCTCTTGAGTGGCGCTGTTTGCAAGATCGGCAAATTGATGACCACAGTTAGAACACGTAGCAGGCATCTCTTTGTAGTCGGATATTGGCGTCACAACGGTAGACCCGCACTTGCACTCAAAGCAAATTGCTAGAAGGTCTACTACGTCGATGAACTTCTTCGTTTGACTTGTCATGCGGTCCCATCTACGAGATCGCCTACACTACAGAAATCGCGCTCCGCCCCCGCTGCCATCGCAGGAGAGCAGCGCTGCGCGATACCCTCGAAATCATTCAATTCGCAAGAGCATGCCACGGCCCTGGCCCAACCGAAGGCCGTTTTCATTTGATCGGCGTATCATTTCAAATTAGGACACCACCCGATCCACGCCTGGCTTGCTTAGATCCTGCCATAGGCATTGCTCGGCATGATCTCGCACGCATCGGGAACAGATCGGAGATGACCAACCCCGCGCTCTGACCACCGTCCTATTCCGGGGGTGTACCCCCGGGTGTTTTTGCCGTCCAGGGAATTCTTGGAGAGCAAAGGCATCATCCATTCAATCGTGTTTGCGGTGATGATGTTTCCGGTTCAACATTTCAAGAAATCTAATGAAGAGCTACTTTCGAAACTCATCCCCATCGCAGCGGCCCACCGTATAGCCTGCTCCCATTGGCCATTTGACTTGGTTTGGCGTTTCACAGTATGGACACACGGCGCGCTGCGATACTTCGTGCGTTCCTTCGGTAGGGCCGTCGATCTTGATGCATAGTTTGCAGTGGAGACAGCGAATTGTCTTTGTCATTTCGGTCGCTTTTACTCCGCTCTTCCCGCTCTCCGCGTGGTTTCCTTCGATTCGTTTCCGCTTGCTGACAGCTTTAAGTCAGCTCCACCTTCAGTCGCTTCGCCGGTTGGGATCGCGCCCCGCGAATCCATTCAACTTCAATGCGCTGAATCTCTTGCGTTTGTCGCCGGCAATCGCTCCAAACTCCGGGCCCGAGAAACATGATGCCGCTCCTGGATAAGTCAGGGTGTCAAACTCCGCCATGAACGTGCGCGACCAATAGCGTCAAATCATCTTCCTGCTCACCGGAAGCAAACTCTTTCACCGCTCGATCCGCACATTGCACAATGTCCAAGGCCTCAAGGTGACGACTACCGCGCAAGGTCTCGACGAGACGCGCCTCACCGAATTGTTCCCCATTCTTATCTGTGGCCTCGGTAATTCCGTCGGAATAGATGCCCAAGACATCCCCCGTTTCCAATTGCACTTCGGCCACAGAGCATTCCCAATCGGGAAATAGCCCCAGCACTGTCGCCGTCGCTTCAAGCCTGTCTACCGATAGTCCCTGGCGCAATAGCAAGGGGGGATTATGGCCGCAATTGACATAACGGAGCTTCCGCGTGGTGTCGTTGTAACACCCGAAGAAAACAGTCGCATAACGACTCCCATCGGTATGTTCGTAGAAGTTGCGATTCGCGGAAGCCAGCACTCGCGGCAGATCTTTTGGGCCGATTCCGAGGTCGCTCCGAAGGTTCCCCTGCAACTTGGCCATCAACAGAGCTGCAGCTACGCCTTCCCCGCAACATCGGCGACCACAAGACCAATTTCGCCCGGAGCTAGATCGATAAAATCGTAGTAATCCCCTCCAATCGTGCGTGCCTCGGTGCACTCGGCGGCATAGTCGAGAGTTCTTAAAAGAGGCTTGCCCTGGGGGAGAAGCCTGCGCTGCACGGCATGGGCAACCTCAATTTCATGGAGCAACTGTTCCTCCCTCGATTGTTGAGACCCGTCCAACTTCCAAATATTGGCCTCCGGCGCTAGGCACTCCACCCCAAACTGACCTTGTGTGGCTGTACCCGGAACTCCGGTCCAGACCACTCGAAATGGCGCTGTTCGTCCACCGCACTGGATCTCAACAATGTCGTTGAGTGTAGGGGGTTCTTTTAGACCAGCAAGGCGTGCCCCGGAGGTTGAGACATCGAGAGTATGGGCGAGTTGGGAGTTGTTACCCGCCGCAAAGCGGCGCAGATGCACAGGCAATTCCATCATGATTCGCTTCTGCCGCCGGGCGAACCTCTTGTGCAGTTCTAGGTTTACGTGACTGAACCGGGGTAACTCTTTGACGCTTTCTAGTACGGTAAGACAATCTTCCTCGGTAACGAATGGCCCAAGCTGTAGGCCTGCCTTTTGTAAGAGAGGGAACGCTGGCGAAGAGGTCTCCGAGATGTACCACTCGAAGGTGCTGGCGAGAATTTCCATAGGACTCCTCCCCCCAAGGACGAAGGATATTTCCCGGCCTCGGATGAGGTGTTGTGAGACCTTGACCACGATTGGACCGTTCCTAGATGGTGCTCTCGAATCGAATCAGGAAGATAGTTACGTTAGTCCGATCCCCCGCATCACAAGCTCATGATTCCTGTTGAACGTGGGCTTATGGCTCGGATCTTCGCAGGCAGCGCAGTTCTAAAGTCGGCTACCTGCGCATCTCGTACTGCACCAGCACGGCGTGCAGGGCATCCTCATCTGACATTGGAAAGTACCCCTTTTCGACCCTCGTCGCTGCATCCAGCCTGCTAGGCTGTACTACCTCGGACGCCGCTCGATAAGACAATGCCCGAATCCCGAGGGCGCTGGATATGTTCTTTGCGGGCCCCGAACGGCGAATGACAGATCGTGCCCGGCAAGTCCCGTTTTGGCACATCCGCCGTGTGCTCTTTGGTTCGGTGTTCACAATTGGACTGAACTGCGCATTGAGAAGCTGCATTCTGCAGGAATGAACCACGATCCGACACAAGAGATGATTGTCGAGATATGCGGCCTTCTGACAGCAACGCTGAATTCGTGAACGGACCAAGATGAATGACATGAGCGCAGAGAGATGTGGCGAATACTAAGCAGGATGGCAATCGGCAGGCAGAACGGAGGCAGACCATGGCAAAGGTAATCGAGTTCTACACACCCCCGGAGTTTCGAAAGAAGGAACAGCGGGTTCCCGTAGAACAGCGTGGAAAGGTAGTCGAGTTCTACTTACAGGTAAAGAAGCCTGCGTGAATACGCCTTCTGGGCGGATGGTCCGCACATGCGATGACCCGATTCGTGTGCACGGCCGCCTGACCTTGGCATGCGCGGTTTTGTCCTGGAGAGAAGCGCAGATGGCCTCGCACGGCACCAGGGCAAAACTGCAGGGGCCAAGCGCACGCGCAGCAGCGGGCCTCTTGCCGGGGTGTACCGTCATAGGTTATGTTCCCAAATCTTTCTTTTCCCGCCCGGCCGCTATGTGCTTTGAGACTCAGCACACTCGGGCGGTCACGCCCCACCAGCTTGGCGTGTCCGAATTATCCAAACTGCAAAATGCAAGGTGCATCGCTGCGGGTACTCGGGTATTCGCATGCAGCCTAATGCTTCAGTTGCTGTCAACGGGCTAACTAAAGCTTTGACTAGGCACATCGTTACAGCTCCTTCCAGTTCAGTAAAGGGTCTTAGGTTCGCCGGTGATCGCTTTCAACGTTTCAAGCCTCCATCGGTTATCCTCTTGCTTGCACCATTGGAACGATTCGGAGTAGAGTAAGGCCGTCTTACCACACAACCCTCCGCCGCGCCCGCCAGACGACGGTCTCTTGTGATATGTCCTCACGTTCCAGGAGGCCCTCCAGTGCGCCCCATTGTGGGTCCTTGGTACAGAGTGACTCTACCGTTAAAAGAGAGCGGCGCTGGTGGTAAGGTCATGTTGCTCCAAGACGCATTTGATGCGGCCTTCATGCCGAATAGTCTGCCAGAAAATGCGGCCATGTTTGGAAGGTGTGATGAAGACCCCAAGAACTACGCGGGTATATATGTATACGATGCTTACGTGTACACACTTGATCTGCCCTGCAAATGCTGCTTGTGCCGTGCTAAATCTGGAGCTAGACGCGCGGCGGGGCGCGCTCGCTTCGCTCGCGCTGGGGAGTTGTGTTGAGTTGGAGTTGAGGTGAGTTGAGCTACGTTGTTCTGGAGCTGGGTAAATCTGGAGTTTGGAGTTGCGTTTGACGACAGGTCGGCAGGGGTGTCTGAATTTCGGCAGAAATGAGTCAGGCCAAAAGTGAATTAGAACATTCTCAGCCATTTGAGCGATTGTCTTCTGGCCATTAGCGTGCAAGGTATCGGGGTGCTTGGGGTGAGAAAACCAGAGCTTGTGAACCGAATAGATAAAGCAATTGGAGAAGTTTATGCGGTCGTGGATCGGCTCACCACCACTGCATCTGTGGCCAAGGGTCCTAAAGGCTCCGGCGGCAATCAGAAACGTCCTCCGGATGATTCTGACCCTGCCAAAGCCCCCGCACGCAATGTCCCCAACGAGCGAAGTGCAAGTACCAATATTTCCAGAAGTCGTGCTATCGAGCGACGATCATCAAATCTTGCAGAGGTGTGGCATGCGCGCTTCTGCATAGTTGGAGAAAACCTCTGTATGGAAGAGCCAAAAGGATGGCGGGAACTGCAACAAAAAGCGTTGGACGAAACAGACCCCCAGCGTCTGATCGACATCGTAGGCCAACTGATGAGCCTACTAAAAACGCACGAGAAGAACGTGGTTAGTCGTATCAAGACTAGCGTGCCTGAAGTGACGCCTAACAGCGCGCCATGACACTCTACCTTAAACAGTCGGGGGCCAATCCCCCTACTAACTTGAAATCTGGAGCTCAATGGATGAATCATCACGACTAAAAGGCCCCACCCCCACATATTTTCATCGTCCGTACTTGGGTCGCAACAGTCACTACATTGTTCGCGACTTGTGCGCAATGCTGCAACAACAGATGGATACGCTCACCGAGAACGGTCTGAGCGATCTATCTGCGAGTGAACTAGAGGCGTATCGGTCACGGGAAGAAAAGATCCGCGAGTTGCGAAGAGAGCTGGGGGATTTCGGTTTGTGGGCACCTTCTTAGCTGTGCAGCCTAGCAGGCTGCGGAAAAACGACGGCTCGACTTAAGAATACTGTTCAGGTTTCGCGAATTTCGTGACTAAGCCGAGAGTTTTGGGTGCAGCCCCTGCGGCTGGTAGATCCTTTTCCAGCCAAGCCGGGACAGCTTGGCGTTGGCTTACGTCGCTTGCATGGCCAGATTCCTCATGCGGACCAGGTTGTAGGCGGCTGCCGCGAAGGTGAAGACCCAGCCCACCTTGAAGATTCCACGATGCCGCACCTTCCGCAACAGGGCGATCGTCTTCAGCCATCCGAAGCACTCTTCAATGCGCTTCCTCTTCCTCTGACTGATGGCATATCCAGGGTGTTGTGTCGTGCGAGCATCAATCGCGCTCCCACCGGGGCGCTCCAGGTTTTGGGCCACGTGCGGCGTAACGTTTAGATTGCGGCACTCGGCCACGAAATCTGCCGTGTCATAGGCTTTGTCGCCTCCCACCGTAACCTGTTTCGTGCCCGGAATCTGTTCCAGCATTACCAGCGCCGCATCGCGCTCCGCGGTCCCGTTGGCCTCGAACACCTCGGTGTTCACGATCAGTCCGTTGCGGTTCTCCACCAGCAGATTCCCGTTGTAACTCAGCTTCGCTTCTTTGCCCTTGCCTTTGCGTGCCATCTTCGCATCCGGGTCCGTCTTCGATGCGTGCGTCTGGTTCGACCGCTTCTCCCCGTGGAAGTCCGCCGTCGCATTACCAGGATCGTCCGGCGGAACGACGTTCTTCGCATCTTTGCGCTGATAACTCTTCACACTCGCCCACGCTTCCAGTAGCGTTCCATCCGCGGTGAAGTGCTCATCCGAGAGCAGATTCCGCTCTCGTGCCTGCAGCAGTACGGCTTGGAAGAAGGCCTCGGCGATGTCCCCATCGAGCAGACGCTCGCGGTTTTTGGTGAACACGGTCACGTCCCAAACAGAGTCATCCATGTTCAAGCCCACGAACCAACGGAACAGCAGGTTGTAGTCGAGCTGCTCCATCAACAGCCGCTCGCTTCGCACCGAGTACAGCGCTTGCAGCAAGAGCGCGCGCAACAACTTCTCCGGTGCTATCGACGGTCGTCCGGTTTGGGCGTACAGCCTGTTCAACCGTGGCCGCAAATCTCGCAATGCCTCGTCGGTCATGACTCGAAGAGGACGCAAGGGATGATCTTGCGGTACTCGCTGCTCTGGGCTTACGTAGCTGAACACATCTAACTGCTGCTCGTCTTTGCCGCGCATGCCTTCTTCTTATCAGGTCGTGCTGTGGAAACAAGAGAGTTTCGTGGTACTAGGTTCATCAAGGAGTGCTATCTGCCTTAGCCAAGACGATCGGTTGGTAAAAGCCGCTCTCGGCTGTCAAAATCCAGCGGCAGTCGACGAATCCTGCCTCTTGGAGAATGCGAGTGAATTCCTCCCGCAGAACGGCACGATAGTTCGAGACGTAATGCTGAGTCTCCCAACCGCCTTGGACTTCCCTAGTTATATAAAGATGGAAGGCATAACGACGCTCATCGCTCCAATCCCACACTTGATGAACGATGCGTCGACTCCCTTGGTCTGAAAAGAAAGCGGGCCCCTGCACGGCCGGCCTTTCCTGAACCAAACTGTCGTAATCTCTGATGCTGCCCATAAAGATCGCACCACCCCGCAGTTTTCGCCGAATCTGCGTCGCCGCTTGAAACAACTGTTCATCACTCTCAAGGTGCGGAAGGGCGTTGTCCATGCACATGACAGCGTCGAAATCCCTGTCCGGAATTTCAGTCAAATCCAACATGTCCGCGACGAACAGCTGAACATTCAAACGCCTCTTTGCAGCTTCCACGCGGGTCCGTTCAACCGACGCAGGACTAAGGTCACAGGCGGTGACTGTGAATCCAAGGCTGGCCAAGCCTAGCGATTGTGTTCCAATTCCGCAGGCACAATCCAGAATCCGTACGACACTTGGCGCGCCGCACTCGCGCTCAAGCATTGCCCCAAGAGCCCCGGCTTGGCGCTTCATGGAGGCATCCCAATCCTCGAAGATGAGGTGGTAGTTGCTGGCGAGTCGGTCGTAGAATTGTTTCACCTCTTCGGCCATGCAACATTGTAGCGATTTCTGGAAACTGCAGATGAGCGTGAGGGCGTCTTTGCGCCAACTCTTCAAGGCGGCTTTTTCCGCAACCTGCTAGAGCTGGGGACTTTGCTGTGGTCTCTGCAAAACTCTCGGTGCATTCGAACTCTTTCCGTCCTGGTTCTTAACCTAAAAATTAAATGTTTTTCAATTCTAACGCTGTGTTGCTCGATCTGAATGTGACGACGATCACATCGTCGAGGTTGGCCGTCACAGACACGCCCCTCCTCAAAACGCTACCTTGGCAAAAGACAACATGGCGAGAAGTGCGTTCTGGCCATCAATTTGAGCCATGAGTCACGGGGGAACACTGATGAAGCAACAGAATCTTCGACTATATTCACTCGCCCAGGAGTGGGCGGCACTCCGACAAGCGGTGGAAACCGAGGAAGACGCGGACAAATGCATGGCCATGGTTGACAGGCTCGCTGTTTTGGTTAAGGAGGCCGAGCGCCTGACAGGTCTCAAAGATGAAGGTTCCAGCCGGGAGGCGGACTCAGAGGCGATGCTTGGTTTTCTTTCAAGTGAGAAATCGGGAGCTAGTAATTAGATTCCAGCCGGGAGGGCAACGCGGCTTTTCGCAAATTATCGACGATATTCTCTGTCTGCTTCAGCGGCAATGGACCCTTCAGGAGACCACGAATGGCTGTGCCAGGATAGAGCGCAAGGGCAAACGAACACAGGTGGAACCAAGTGCGAATTGTGGAGAGAACTTCGTAGAGTCCGGTCTCGACTTTCTTAAGTTGTTACCTTGCAGACACGTAACCGAGCACTCCGGTCGTGTCTTCCTACCTTCGTTCACTACCATTAGACGGTCTTAATCCTCTAACGTCCGCGCAATGACTATGTTTTGAGCAGCACGCTCCAGGCGACTTGGAGGCTCAAAATGAACATCAACAATCTCGTAAGGCAATCGACGGCACTCGTGGTACCTATCCTTCCTTTACTATCCCTGCTACTGGGCTCCACAAATGCCCTCGGCGGAGAGCTGCCACTTTCCGACCCACACATCCCGCGCCCCTATGGTGTATATGGCCTAAGCATCAACGGAGGCGGGTATCAAGCGATTTCTGAGAATATGGGTGGTGGGTTCCGCGTGTACTCCCTCGCATCCTCTCCAGTGTGGAAGTCGGGTACGGCAATGCACGTAAAGTGAACGATGCGACAATCAACAACCACAGTGGGCACGAGCGATCTGCACAAGTGAGGACATTCTACAAGCTGGGTAATGGCCTTTACTTCGGCGGCGGAGCCTAATGGAGCCAGACATCGACCACCAACTACTCGAAGGTAAGTGTCAGAGCAACCACATCTTGACTGATTGAACACGCGCGCGGCTGGAATTGTCCTGGAGCTGAAGGACGTGGTTTCCAGTCACAGCTCCGTGAGTGGAGCATGCAGCGTAGACCCATCTGTCAAGATAACCGCCCGCTCGATAAAACCTTCCAGTTCCGCGACGCTACCTGGCCAGTCCGATTTCATCAGAACATTGATGGTTTCGGTCGGAACGGTTGCGATGCGCTTGTTCATCCGGCGAGCGAACTTCTGCTCAAAATAACGCACCAGCAGTGGGATATCTTCGCGGCGTTCCCGCAGAGACGGAATCCGGAGGGTAGCTGCGTTCAGTTGGCTGTGCAGATCGTCTTCCCTAAGTCGATGCGGCCTACGTTCTGCCGGCTCGTGACGACTGGCTAGGATCCAGCGCACATCTAAGCGGATGCGACGCGCGCTGCCCAGTGGTTCAAATTGTCCGCTTTTCAGCACGCGAAGGAGCTTAGGTTGAAGGTCTAGCGGCACCGGTGCGATCTCTTGCAGAAAGAGCGTGCCCTTATTTGCCAATTCGAGCCGACCGGTTGTTTGGCTGATGGCGTCGCCTGAATGCTCCTTCAGATGTCCGAATAGCTCGCTCTCCAGTTGCCCCTGCACACTCGTCGCACAATTGACCTTCACGAAGCTATGGTTTTTTCTTCCGCTGATGCGATGAATCGCGCGTGCGATAGACTCCTTCCCGGAGCCGGTTTCGCTGAGTATCAAGACTGGGACCGTCACTGACCGCCATTTCCCTCGCCAACGCCAGGACCGCCTTCAACCCTGGACTCTGGCCGATGATTCCATCAAAGTCAGGTTCAGAATGAACTTCGCCTTGCATTTACAGCTTCCTCCCGAAGGGACGATTAGTTTTTATGCTCTTTATTGTGTTGTTGGTTCTCATACTCTTCGCGGGAAATTCCCAGCTTCTGCATTTTGGACTGCAACGTTGTCCTTTTCAGACCTAGTCGAGCCGCCGCTCCGCGTGGCCCGCTCAGCACTCCGCCGGTTTCACGAAGCACGCGAACAATGGTCTCGCGGTGCAGGCTTTCCAGCGTGCCATCGTTGAGGGAGTCTTGCAGGGATAGGGTCAATTCGCCCAGTGGAACAGTCAGAATCGGGCCCTGTGAGAGGATCACCGAGCGCTCGATGATGTTCTCCAGTTCCCTCACATTCCCCGGCCACGTCCAAGTCACCAATGCATTCATGGTTTCCGCGGGGATGGTTTCGATCTGCTTCTTCATACGGCGCGCGAAGTGCTGTACGAAATAACGCACCAGCAGAGGAATGTCTTGTTTTCGCTCCTGCAGCGCTGGCATGCGGATGGGAAACACACTTAGACGGTAGAACAGATCACTTCGGAATTGCCGGCCGGCTATACTCTGCGCCAGATCCCGGTTCGTGGCCGCGATTAGCCGTACATCGACGCGGATGGTACGGGTGCTGCCCAGGCGCTCGAACTCCTGGTCTTGCAGCACTCGCAATAATTTCGGTTGTATTTCCAGTGGGATCTCTCCGACCTCATCCAGAAAGAGCGTTCCTTTATCGGCCAATTCGAGACGCCCGATCTTCTGGCTGACTGCACCAGTAAACGCGCCCTTCTCGTGCCCGAATAATTCGCTTTCCAGCAGCCCTGTAGGAATCGCCGCACAATTAAGTTTGATGAAGTTTGCGTTCTTGCGGGCACTCATCCGATGGATGGCACGTACGATCAGTTCCTTGCCCGTCCCCGTCTCTCCCAGAATCAGCACCGTGGCATCGCTAGGGGCTACGGTTCTGGCTTCGTTTAGCACTTGTTTGAGCGCCGCGCTCTCGCCCACAATCTCTTGGAAGTCCCGTTCAGAGCGGATTTCATCTTCCAGGTAGAGCTTTTCCTTAGTCAGTTTGTTTTTGAGTTTCGCGATTTCACGGTAGGCGGGAGCATTGTCCAGCGCGATGGCTACTTGCGCTGCAATCTGCTCTAAAAAGTCGATATCCTCGCCTATGAAGGCGCCGTGTTCCTTGCTAGCCAGATTTAGAGTGCCCAGACTACCGTTCTGTGTGATCAATGGAATGCAGCAAAGTGATTGGATTCCCTGGTCGAGCATCTGGCTAACAAAGCCGGACTGCATCGCCAAGAGATCCTCGCGGCTAAAGGCTTTGGTCTTTCCTTCTACCAAGGCCTGACCAGCGGGGGTCTCATTAGCGGGGAACGTCGTATCCGTCCCGAGAAGTCCCTGCATCAAGGGAGAATCGAGCGGATACAGCGATAGCGCTTGAGCTGCCTTGTCATAAACGGCCACACTGGCATAGTCGTGCCCGATAACCCTCCGCATGATCTCGGAAACTTCATGGAACAGGCTCTCCAAGTCCTGGTTGATCATTAACGTGGCGTTGATTTTTAGCAGCACGTGGAGCCGTTCCTTCTCCCGCCGCAGAGCTTCGCGCGTGAGCGCGTTCTCCACGGCCAAGGCGACCAGTTGGGCCACCCGTGCCAGCAAACGTAGATTCTCTTCGCGATAGGCATTTGCCCGGAGACTGCCCAGGCCCAAAGCTCCCAAGCGTTTATCCGCAGTCGTCAGAGGCAAGGCGCAGTACGACCGTATTCCTTTCTCTCTAAGCAGGTTCACTACGGAAGGGAAACGAGTTTCGGCGTTTACATCAGGCACCACCAGTGGCTGCTGGGTTTGCCAAGCGATACCGCCGGGCGAGTCAGCGAGCCGAACCTCGATCGAAGGGCTGGCAAGGTTGTTGCCCTCCAGCACATGCAGACGCATAACATTTCTCGTGGGATCGTGAAGCGCGAAGTTGGTGAATTCGGCTGCAGCTCTTTTGCCCAGTCGTTCTGCCACTGCAGCAAAGAGTTCTGGCAAGTTTCGATGGAGGACCATGAGGTCCGCCACTTCGATAAGTACCTCGTGATGATCAATCTCAACTGGGCCCGAGTTCACTTGCGGTTCGAAGTTCGATGACATGGACATTCATCCTCGCGGCCAAAGGAATGCTCTCTAGCGTAAGGCGCTTAAGAACATGCCAGTGGTCAAGGCCTTGTATGCTCCTCAGTAAGTTTCAGGGCTGAGCGAATTCCCTCGAGCAAGGCTTCTTCTCCGAACGGCTTAGTCAAGAAGGCCACTGCCCCAGCTTCGAGTGCTTGAGCCCGGATTTCATCATCCGGGTAAGCGGTGATGAAAATGATCGGAATGCGGTAACCTCCGGCCGCCAAGTGACTTTGTAGCTGAAGTCCATTCATGCCTGGCATTTGCAGGTCAAGAACAAGGCATGACGTAATGCGCAAACTCCCGAAACGCAGGAATTCCTCCCCAGAGGCGAAGACCTCAACCGTAAAGCCGAACGATTTGATCAACCTTGTAGTTGCCTTGCGGGCCGAAGCATCATCGTCAACCAGTGACAGCACTCGAATCGTTGGCAACTGTCCCTCCGCTGCTCAGTCGCCAAAGTAGCAGTGGGCGCGACCTGGAATCTATTGCGCGCTGGTACAGATGGGCTTTCCGTTCGGAAGGAAGAGGTTTACGAAGGTTTAGGGCAGCTCTGTGATGAGAATCCTATTCAGTCAGCCCGTCTAACTGAGTCAGATCGTTCCGGTCTGTCGATCTTTATGCGTGCGGAAGGAATTTTGCACAGCGATGACATGCGCGCTAATTTGCTTCTCATCGCTCCGCCTCGGGTGTAAATTTGACACCAATCATCTACGGGTTTCTTCCTGCCCTGGTTGATCTGCGGCTCGAAGCTCGCGCGAGACAACGGAGAGCGTGCTTCATGTCATGTGGGGCTGCCAGAGGGAGGGGGATGGCTGCGAAAATGCCAACACCCCAATCAGGTAAGAGGTGTGGTGGACTTAGACGTTTCGCGCCTGGAGACTCCGGCGGATCACTCTGTTGAGTCAGTGGAAGTCTCAATCGTTGTATGTGAAGAGTGCGGGCACGTAGAACTAAACGGGAAGTCTCACCGTGCGCTTTGCGATTGGCTAAGAAAAAAGAGTTGAGGACTGGCGAGTCGGAGTTCTTTGGGCCGCTACTGATCGAGTATGGCTGCAATGCCGACGTTCATTCGCGGCAGTGCAGGTCACCGCTCAGATATTGTGCCCCAGTTCTTCAGGCTGGTTCCTGTAGAGGTTTGGGTTCTCACCCGCACTGCGAACGAGATTCCTTCGTGATGATTTCTGCAAACGCGGCGCTCCCCGGCACCTACGACTACGGCGAGGTGGCGCGCTCGGTGTTGATAGCCATGGCTGCGTCCTACGCCGCGCTCGACCTTGCGGGACGCGTAACCGCCTCCAGTGGCCGCGTGCGCCTGGTTTGGTTGAGCGGTGGCGCCATTGCGATGGGCATCGGTATCTGGGCGATGCACTTCAAGGGGATGCTGGCCTTCCACTTGCCAGTGCCTGTCGAGTATCACTGGCCGACAGTTCTGGCATCCGTCGCTGTGGCCATCTTGGCCTCGGCGTTTGGACTGTACGTGTCCAGCCGCCGAAAAATGGGCCTGGTTGAAGCTTTGGCCGGCAGCGTCATCATGGGCGCCGCCATCGCTGGCATGCACTATATCGGCATGGCTGCAATGAGGCTGCCGGCCGTCACCCGGTATTCTCCGCTGCTGGTGGCGTGCTCCATCTTGCTCGCAATCTTGTTTTCTCTAATCGCGTTATTGATGGCGTTTGATTTACGCGAGGAGACCCGATGGAGTGTTCCGCGAAGGCTGGGCAGCGCCACGGTGATGGGAGTAGCTGTCTCCGCAATGCATTACACCGGAATGGCTGCCGCAAGTTTCGTCCTTGCCCCGACTCCGGCCCTTTCCTACGCCGTGAATATCTCCTCCCTTGCCAACAATGGAATTGCCACTGTGACCTTGATCGTGATTGTGGCCGCCATCACAACATCATCTGTGGACAGACGGGCGCGCACCGAAGTTGAACGGCGTGCCGACGAGGCCTTGCAGGAAGCGCAGGCCAAGCTCGCCCGCGTCACCCGTGTACAGGCAATGGGAGAACTGGCGGCGGCCATCGCCCACGAGGTCAACCAGCCTCTCACTGCGATCGTCACAAACGGAAATTTCTGCTTGCGTGAATTAGCTGGTGGAGGGCGGAATCTTGAGGAGCTACGGGAGGCAATTGCAGAGATTGTGAACGACGGAACCCGCGCCAGCACCGTCATTTCAAGAATTCGCACTCTGGTCGTGAAGGGCGCTCCTGAGAGAGCGGAACTGGACATCAATGAGGTCATCCAAGAAGTCGCTGGTCTCATTCGCAGCGAGTTGGCCCGAAACCGTATTTCCCTGCGAATTGAATTAGCCGCTGATCTTCGCGTACGAGGCGACCGCGTGCAGTTGCAGCAGGTCTTGATTAACCTGATCATGAACAGCATCGACGCAATGCGTCCGCTCACCAACCGGCCACGCGAGCTGCTCATCAAGTCGGCAAAGCAGTCCGATGGAGTACTGGTCCAGGTTCAAGACTCCGGACCAGGAATGGAGCCGGACGTGGCAGAACGCATCTTCGAACCGTTCTTTACCACAAAAGCCGAGGGCATCGGGATGGGACTGTCGATCAGCCGTTCCGTTATCGAATCCCACGGTGGGCGTTTGTGGGCCGTAGCAGTGCCCAATGGTACACTCTTCGAATTCACTGTGCCCACCCAAGATTGAAAGTACTTCATGGCTGAGGCGGAACCCATCGTTTTTGTAATCGACGACGACCCTTCGGTTCGTCGCGCGATCAGGCGCCTTATCGGATCTGTGGGATTGCAAGTAGAGCTGTTCGGATCGGCAAAAGAGTTTCTGCAAAGTAGACGACCGGATGCTCCGAGTTGCCTCGTACTCGACATCAGGTTACCTGGAATCGGTGGCCTCGATTTCCAGCGCGAGTTAGCCCTGGCCAATGTTCACATTCCGATCATCTTTATCACTGCCCACGGCGATATTCCGATGACGGTGCGAGCCATGAAGGCGGGCGCCGTTGAGTTTCTGACCAAGCCGTTCCGTGATCAGGATCTGCTGGATGCGATTCATGTGGCGTTGGAGCGGGATCGCGCCAAGCGTAAGCAAGAGGCGGAAATTGCAACTCTTCTTCAGCGCTGGGAATCGCTGACGCCGCGGGAGCGCGAAGTGTTGCCCCTTGTGGTTTCCGGTTTACTCAATAAACAAATCGCCGGGGAAATTGGAACCAGTGAAACCACGGTTAAGGTCCATCGTAGCCAGCTGATGCGAAAGATGGGCGCGGATTCACTAGCCGAGTTGGTGAGGCTGGCTGAGAGAATTGGAATTCCTAATACCAAGCCATAACGGTTGTCCTACGCGGGCTTGCCGAAGGCACACGATCATCTCGCGCCTCACGGTTGGATGGGAGGCATAGAAAACCGAACCCTCCCTACTGAAGTAATCACTTCACGCTAATACCGCGGCCCGGCAACCCACACAGCGGGAGTAAGGTCTGGAAGGCACCGCATCGGGAGATCGCCAAACCCCGGGAGAACCGCGGCGAAATAGTCGCGTACGGAGACTTTCAACCGACGACAGCTATCCACGACCAAGAGAATCGCCGCAACCTTTGGCCCCGCCTGTGGGCTGCCGATGTGCAACCAATTCTTTCGACCAAGAGCGACCGGACGCATGGAGTTCTCCGCCAGGTTAGTACTTAGCTCTAATTCGGGATACTCCAAGCGAGTGAGCTTCTTCCACAGTGCGAGCGCGTACTGACAGGCCTTGCTGAGTGCGCTGGAGAGCAAAGCAGCGGACTGCGCTGCCTCGATCTTGCTGCGGATATCAGCGACAAGAGGTCTCGCTGTTTCCTGACTCCGGATATGGCGCGCCGCACTAGTCAGCGTTTTACGGCGAGCTTCTGCATCGATGGCAAACGGTTCGTCCATGTGAGCCACAATCGGGGTTGCAACCGGATCTCGCGGATTTAGCTGTACCGCTTCGAAAAACTGTCTTCTGGCGTGAGCCCAACACGCGGCATGTACCATTCTCGGCCCACCGATTTGCTCATACGCTGCATAGCCGTCGGTTTGGAGAATACCTTCTCCGCCTGCTCGGTCATTTCACTGATGACTGGCTCAAGCTCGAACAATTGCATTTGCGCCTGCGAAAGTTCTTCTCCGCCCGCACCATACTTCTCGATCCGCATCAGACGCAGACGCCCTTCCAGCACACGAATCCGCAGCTCCGCGTACTGTAGCTTGCTCTTCAGTTGTGCGATGAGTTCGAGATCGGCTGGTGCGGAAGAAATGGGAGGCGCACTCACAATGGGTTATTGATTTACCAGAGTCACTCGAATCGTTCAAGCAACTCAGGCAGCAGCATGTCCCTCTGGCGGGGCTTTCCGGTACCACCTCTTGTGCTTGGTTTTGGTCAGATCGATCCCACCCAACAACAGAGAAAGCTCTTCGTGACTCAGGATGACCTTGCCCTGCGCATCGCCGGATTGCGGCCAGGCGAAACGCCCTTTCTCTAACCTCTTGGCACAGACCCAGAGCCCGCTTCCGTCCCAGACGAGGACCTTCAGCCGATTGCGCTGGCCGTTGCAGAACAAGAACAGGTGCCCGCTCAGAGGCTCACACGACAATCGTGTCGAACCAGACCGTACAGCCCTTCGAACCCCTTTGCGCATGTCGGTGACCCCGGCGGCCAGATAAATCCGTGTAGCTGGGCCCAGTCCAAACACGGCTTACGCCCGCTCCAGAATGCCTACCAGGCGTTCGAATGTACTCGTATCAAAATCAGGATGCATCTCGATCCGGCGCCCGCCCGGCAGCACCACCGCCAGCCCACAACTCGGTTCGTGCTGCTTCGGCGATTTCCTGGCCGCCAACTCCACCGGCACCAACTGACCGGCCGAGGAAATTGGCTTACGCCTTCTCTTCCAACGCAGTTTCTTCAGATGGCGATCCAGTGTGCTGAAGCTCAAACCTCGACTCTGGCAAAACTCGCTCCGCCGCATACCGCTGCTCACAAACTCGGCCACCAACTGCTGAACTTCCGCACGGCTACGTCGCTTGGGCGCTGACAACTCTGTTTTTGCGCTCATCCGGACACTTCAACACAGACCCCGCCCGTCGAACAGGTGTGTTGGTCAGACGCTTACACTCGAAGCAGTCCTGGCGGCCGACTTTGGGCATTAGTAAAGACCTCCTGAGGAACACATATTCGCTGCGCCTGGCAATGCAGACGTGTACCGCTTTCACACGACGGACACATTTAGCGATCCCGTGACCTCAGCCAGGCAAACGAGGAGAACATCACCTTACAGGACACCTCATCTACAGCTTGATCTATAGATTCTAGCGAGCGGGTAGCAATGAAGTTGGCAACTGCAACCGGGACAGACCCCGAATCCAGCTTGTCAAAGTTGCGGGTCGGGACGAAAATCATATCTGGTGAGAGCGACATGGGATTTGACTCCCCGGAACGAAAAGGATCGCCGCCTTGCACGGCGAGATACATTCTATTCACCGCGCAAATTGGAGAAAGGGCAAATTGCAGGGCCGTGACGCACGAGCGGAACGTTCCAGGAGAGAGATATTCGTCTGCAAACCATCCGTGCGGAGCTTGCCGAGCGTACAGCCGCGAATCTTCTCAATGTGACGTGTGTCACAGACAAAGCCAGCTAATGTGCTAGACTCCTGATTGTTCCTCACCAAGTCTGGACTCGAAGGAATCTACTTCGAGGTCAGCATGCATTCAACCTCCTTCTCAACAAACCATTTCTCTATTAAGGAAGGACGAGAGCCGGATATTCTCGGAATCTCGGCCGTTGAACATCTGCGGAGGATGCGTGGGGGATCACAATCCCACCTGATGCGCTGTTCCGATGGGAAACTTTACGTAGTGAAGTTTCTCAATAATCCACAACATGCACGAGTATTGGCCAACGAGGTCCTTGGAACAAGGTTAGCAAGATTGGTGGGACTGCCCGTTCCACGTGTGGCCCTGGTGTGGGTGGATCACTCGCTTATCCGAAATACGCCCGCACTCACTGTATGCCTCGTAGACAAGAGGGCCCCCTGCCAAGCCGGGCTCCAGTTCGGTTCAGAATATGCGATAGATCCTCTTGACGGACGAATATTTGATGATTTTCCGACCGAACTCCTAGGTCGGGTGAGAAATCTGTCCGATTTTGCGGGGATGTTGGCTTTCGACAAATGGACTGGTAACGTTGACGACCGTCAGGCTACCTTTTGGCGGAAGGGTCGCCAAAAGAAATACACCGCTACCTTTATTGACCAAGGGCACTGTTTCAATGGCGGAAACTGGACTTTTTCGGACAAACAGCTCGGGGGTTGCTATTGCAAGAACGAGGTATATCTAGGCGTGCAAGGGTGGCAATCTTTTGAACCTTGGCTTTCCCGTATTGAAACAATGGATTTTAGCATATGGACATCGAGGACCGGGATTCCGCCCGAATGGTCGATTGGGATAGACGAGCTGGCTTGCTTGTTGACAGCCCTTAACGATCGGCGTTCTATAGTGCGCGACTTGATCCACAACTTTAGAATCTCTCGCAGTATGCCCTTTCCGAATTGGCAATGACTTTTTTCAGACTTTCGGGGTCACTCTCGAACGCGGCGTACATGTAGCCTTCATTCTTGACGGTCTGGATTCGCGTCCGGTATACACCGAGCCTCCTGCGGAGTTCGCACATATGAGCATTGAGGTGGGCCGAAGGAAATTCCTTGCCGTTGAACGGATGGAAAAGTTGGACCCGGGGTACCGCAGATCCCGCATGGTGTACGAGCATTTTGAAAAGCTCGGCCTGAATGGGTGGCAGTATGATCTCTCTAGTAGCAATCGTGACCGTTGACGTCCGAGCTGTAATCACAACGTCGCCTACCTTTGTTCTGTCATCCTTCTCCTGCCATTCCATAGCCATTTCCGTAGCGACTTCGCGCAGTTGCGACAAGTCCTCTAATTTCTTGCCTGTAGTCAACCATTTGTGGCTCTCTTTCAAGACTTTATGCTTCTTGATGATGTCCCCGAAATAGGGCACGACGTAGAAGCTAACTAGCGTGCTTAAACTAGGTTCCGTCATGCAGATTAGACAGGGATAACCAGATTCCAGAGGTTGGGCCTTCAATATCCACGAAGTAAGTCTCCGGCAACGGTGTTTTCCAGGGATCTGCAAATGTGAACGGCAACCCTGATCCAGTTGTCGAATTCGAGAACCAGCCGCACCTGTTGCCGCGGTAGATGTATGAACCTCAATGTGTCAGGAAATAAGTCCTTGAGACGACTGAATAAATTGGCTCGCAGGCGGTTCGCTTTTGATTGGCCGATGATACTCCTGACAGCAAGGGAAGAAGGCTTGTAACCGATTAATTCGTAGGCACGCAAAACCGACCCAAAGCGTTTGCTGAAAATCCGATGGTCAAACGCGCCTCTCTTGCTCATAATCCTCTGTGTGAGCTTTCCTTCTCGCGCCAGCACTCTCTTCATACGGTCCAGCAGGCACTTGTCAGTCTTCGGAGTCGTTCTTCGAGATTGGATCGCCCGCTGCACGCGTTCAAATTGCTCCGGTTCGACAATTGGCGCGAAGGCCTGCGGGGAACGAATCCACAGCTCTTTAGGCACGCGGCCAGTTGGACCGCCCAATTTCGTGGTCTTTTTTCCATAAACGCTACAGCCCATGTATTTCTCATTTTTCAAATTGCGGAAAACGGCCATTTTTCTCGGTGCCACCGTCTATTATCCACAAACTTCATTTTTCGGCGGTTGAGTTCTCGAGCAATGTCTCTGGCGGAGTTTCGTTTATTCTGGGCAAGTGAGAAAATTGTGCGAAAACAATCCACTTCTTTTTTCGGGCCCGGCACGAGGATCGTGTGGTTCGTCTTCACAGCCTTATGCTCCCCAGTCTGCAAAATGAGTTTGCGGCTACCATCAGCAGAGACCATCATCCGACGCAACCCGAATCCAGCGTTTCCACAGACTCTGAACCCCATCTGTGCGAGCCGTCGCTGACCCGCATAAACTTTAACTCCAAGTTCACGGCTGTATTCTGCAGCCATCGTTCTCTTCAGTGCCTTCATGAGGGCGCTTGAAATACTGCCATCGTTACCAAATTGTTCAGCGCAATAGTGCACCGGAATACCGGCAGACCTACACAAGAATTCATAGTGCGCCGCCTCGTCAGTGTCTTGAAACCTGCCCCACCGACTAACGTCGTAAACCAAAATTGCTTTGAACTGAGCCTGACCGCTCATTACCTCTCTGAGAAGCTGTCTCAACCCAGTTCTTGTCTTGATCGCCACGCCGCTTTTTCCCGCGTCAGTGTAGGTCGATACCACCAGGTAACCGTGGCCCTTTGCGTATCCACGAATAGCTTCCTTCTGGTTCGCAATCGAATACTGCTGGTCTTCTGTGGACATTCTCACGTACTGTGCCACAGGAATAGAGCAGAGCACATATTCCGGGACTTGGCTTCGCATGGAAGTTCTCCAGGGAGAGTTCATCTTACTCCGCGCGGAATCTCGTCATGGTCTCAGTTTCTTCCTATGAAAAGGCCGAGGCCAGACGCTCAAGTTCCTCAGCTGGATCGTCAGTTACCACCGTCTCTGCTAATGAGAGCTGTGCAGCTCCAGAAAATGCCAGCATTCGTCGAAGGAGCGTAGCTCTTTCTGCGGGCTGTTTCCACCCCCTCCCTAATCTCGCGAGCCAAAGAAGCCAGCATTTCAATATCCGCATCTGGATCGAAAGATCGCACTTGCTGCCAGTCGCGGAGAAATCGGGAATCGGAAAAACCCGCTTCGCCACGCTCATTCAGCAGCACGCCGATGTTGATGAATCTCTCTTCGAGCACGCTGGGCACGTACCGCAATACGAAGACATCGAATTGTCGCTGTGCGCTGGCCACGCAGTAGTCTCCAGTATTGAAAGCCGTACCCAGCCATCCCTCCATTTCTGAATCCGCGCTCCGCATTTCTTCGCGATCGCTCAAAAGTTCTGCTCGACAACTCTCGACTGTATTCTGCAGCCATCACTCGCTTCAATGTCTTCATGATTAGGCTTGATGCAGTAGCATCGTTCGCGAAAACCTCCGCGCAATAGTGCACAACGAAGCCAGCGCGCTTGCACGTGAACTCGTAGTATGCCGCTTCGTCTATGTCTTGAAAGCGGCCCCACCGGCTCACGTCGTAGACAAGGATGGCCCTATACGTCTGTGGTGCAGCTACAACATCACGCAAGAGCTGTCCAAGGGCCTTTCGATGCTTCAGCGCAAGCCCGCTTTTACCGGCGTCAATGTAGCTGTGTACTACCTCTAACCCGTGCTGGGCCGCGTAAAGACCTATAACGTGCGCCTGGTTCTCGATCGAATATTGCTGATGTTCCGTCGACATTCGGAGATATTGGGCAGCTGGAACCAGTGCATCACGCATCGTTTTCGACTCCTTCATTACGGTCCACCTTCCTTATTCAGAACGCATGGTTCGTCAGTGCCGCTGATTTGGCGCGGGCTGGAAACCTCGAACGAAGGCGACTAACGGCGTCGCAAAAGTCGGCCAACTTCTTAACCGGTTCTCCTGAATCTAACCACTTGTCGCGAGGTTTCAGGGAAAACTGCCGAGTGTGGCTAACTCTCGAAACCAAATAGAGATCATGAACCAACCTTCTCTCGTCCAGGCGCACCAGCAGGGTAAGAAGCTGGCACTCGGGTGGAACTGGAAGAACTGTCCACGTAAGCGTCTTCTTCCATCGTCGGACCTTTGCCAGAAGAACTGAAACATGGCGTCCTGTGTTGAGACGCAACCGAGTACGCCTGCTTCCAAACCGTGGAAGTACTGAAAGGTTGTTGGGAAACAAGCTCTGCAACTCGCGAATAAGTCCTTCCCGTAAACCACTCGTATGAGCCCGAATCGTCAACATCTTAGACAATCCTGCGTCATGGTAGCCGATGAGTTGATAGGCTCCCTCTAGACTTCCAAAATGCTTTTGATACGTTTTAGCCGACACCCCACCGGCAGCGGTTATCAGCGGAATTGTCACACGTCCGTGCTGCAAGAATATCGAACGCAGTTCCTTCAACAGTTGGTCGTCGGTTTTTTGAAGAGTCCTGGTTCGCAGAATCATTTGCACATCTCTGAACGTCGAAACGTCCACGATGCCTTCGTGAGCGTTAGGCGTCACGACCCAATCCTCAATGCGCTCATGTACCACAGGGGTGTAGAGTCTTTGCGACGTACAGCCATAGACCTGCCAACCGATGTATTTCGGGTGCGTCAGGATTGAAAGGACCCCAGGATGATTCCAGGTTCCGCCAGTCACGGAAGGGATATTCCGCCGGTTTAATTCGCGCATTATCCAATTGACGGTTCGCCCATCGGACAGAACCATGCGATAAAGTTCACGTACCAATTCGACTTCTTCCCGCGGGCCGAGGATCAGACGCACCCGATCCGTGGCGATGCTTTTGCGCTCGCCCGTTTTCAGTGGTTCCTTTAGAACTCCGGCAGGTGAGATCAGCATGCGTCGGAAACCGTAACCAGGAGCGCCACCTTGCTTGAAACCTAGGCTGGCAAGCCGTCTGGTTCCAGCCAGCACCTTTACTCCAAGTTCACGGCTGTATTCACCCGCCATACTCCGCTTAAGCGCTTTCATCAAAGCGTCGGGAGCGCTGCCGTCATTCTGGAATGGTTCGGCACAGTAGACAATCGGAACTCCGGCAGACCTACACATGAACTCGTAGTGCGCCGCCTCGTCATTGTCCTGGAATCGTCCCCACCGGGTCACGTCGTAGACAAGAATGGTCTTGAACTGGCAGCACCCGGTCATGACGTCCTTCAGCAATTCCCTAAGCCCTGATCGGTACTTCAAAACGACGCCACTTCTTGCGAAGTCCCGGTACGTCGTGACCACGGAGAAGCCGTGTTCACTGGCGTAGGCACGAATGGCAGCCTCTTGATTGTCGAGGGAATATTGTTGGTGTTCCGTGGACATTCGCAAATATTGGGCAGCGACTACTGGAACGTTACCCATTGGAATCCTCCGGTCAGATCGAATCCCAGAACAAGAGCCGAAGGCTCGGCACTCCTGCCGAAAAGTCGGCAGGTTCGACCGTGCAAGAATACTCTCTTGTAGGAGTGAACTGCTGAACGCTTTGGTCGCGAACTTACATCCAAGTGCGCAGGTGCAAGGGAAGTCGAGGCAACGGACAGTTCGGTCACCAGGGATTTGCCGATGGTAAAGGGGGCATGCAGCCTATGACAAACAAAGGCTGAGAAACTCAAAGCGGAGCTAGAAGCCCTAATTCTTTGGGATCGCCTGTTCACGCAGGATCCCGCACCCGAGAGGATCGACAAGGATGCCTGTCTTACCCGCATCTTCCGACGAGTACAGGTCGTCGCAGAACTGCACGAACAACGTCAAGGAACTAGTCGGGTCGCATCCCGCCTTCAGTGATTGACCAAGCAGGGTCTTCGCGATTTTGATCGGTTCCCTTTCCTGTAACCTTTTCAAGGTGAGTTTCCAATGGACTTCCGCCGAATAACTGTTGAAACCAGGCGTGGGTGTTGAAAAAGTCACTGAGATTAGTGGGTGAGATTTAGCGAAAGCATGGTAAGACCTCAACAGGCTGAGCTGGATTTCCATTTTCGGAGGCCTGCTGATCATGATGGGGTACCACGCCCGTTCAGAAGCGTTGTTCTATTAGTTCCGTCTGGAAGATCAGGTTCCTGAAAACCATCTGTTGCGGCTCATCGACAAGCACATTGGCTTCGAGTTCGTCCGGCGGCAACTAAAAGACAGTTACAGTGAGACGGGTCGGCCGTCGATTGATCCTGAGTTGCTGCTGCGCATTTTGCTGATCGGGTATCTGTAGGGCATCACCAATGAACATAAGTTGGTGGAGGGGCTGCGCATGCATCTAGCGTGGCGATGGTTCACTGGGCTGGGGTTCGATCAAGAAATCCCGAACCACTCCACGTTCTCGAAGAACCGGCATGGACGGTTTCAGGAATCGCAGCTGTTCGAGCAGTTGTTTGAACAGATCGTAAAGCAGTGTGTGGATGTGGGGCTGGTGCAGGGCACGCATCTGTCGGTGGACGGCAGTTTTGTAGAGGCGAACGCAGCCAAGGAGAGTCGCATCCCGCGAGAGCAGTTGGCGGAAGGGGCTCAGGTACATCACACGGTGCGCCAATATCTGCGGGAAGTGGACGAGCAGAACCTGGTCGAAGAGCCGGTGCATAAACAGGATCAGGTCTCGACCACCGATCCCGATTCCACCTATGCCAGCAAGGGCGGCACGCCGGCGCGTCTGGGTTATTGCGACAACGATCTGCGGATAGCGCCAGCTGTGTGATTGTCGGAGTGCAGGCCACAGCGGCCCGGATGAGTCAGGAGACCGTGGCCGCGCAAGACATGCTCACTCGTTTCGCTCAATGGCAAGGCGAGAACCAGAATCGGTGGCGGCCGACAGGAAGTTGTAGAGCGCAACCCGATTGGTGATGTTGATCGCGGTGAGCTGTAGGCTCCACTTGTAGCGTTCTCCGCGGAAAAGGTTGTCATCTCCGATTGCGATGTCGAAGAGATGACGAGGGGCGATGCGGGTGGGATTGTGATCGGCGTTGTTGGTTCCGGGCGCGGTGATCGATATCAGCGTCGATCCATATTGCGATCCGGGGCAGAGTCCATTGGGGCTGATGGGCGTACCGAGAGGACTTCCCGGACTCGGCGGGGTTGCATGAACTGAGCCGCAGAAGAGTCCAGCCTGAAACTGCTGATCCGGGCTGATACCGGAAACATCGACGACCGTGTCGGTACCGTTAGGTCCGTTGTTGCAGTCGCCGCCAGCGCACGGTGCCGGTCCGGCGACGAGGCCCCCGTCGTATCGCCAGTTGAAGCCCAACCAAGGGCCACGCTGCCAGGGTTGGTACTGGAGGTGGGTGGTCTGATTAAACTTCTCGTCGTGGTCAATGCGGAAGACGCCGCCAGCGGCCGACGGCGTCGCCCCCGCTCCCCCGATCTGGGGGTCGAAGAAGCGAGAAGCCACGCTGGAGAAGACCATCAGTGCTGAGAAGCCGTGGAAGTTCGGGACACTCACGCGGCCAGCGTATCCGGGAATTTTGGAATTGTGCCACTCGATGGGGAACGTGATTGGCGTGCTCCCCAGGATGCTGAAGTCGTAACCGTTGTGGGTGTACTTCCAAATGTACTCGCCGGAGAAGACCACATAACGACCGAAGGCCTGTTGAAAACCGGCGTGGAATTCGTTGCGCCAGCCGGGGCTGAAGGGCGTCGCACCAAACGAGTTACAACCAAGCAAGGGATTCAACACAGCAGAGCCGCATCCCGTGCTGGAGAGCACCAGGTTTTCGTTGAACGGAGTTTCCATTACACGTGCGTAGGAGATACGCAGAACCGTATTGCTCGGTTTGATGTTGTAGGCAATACCCACGCGAGGCTCGGCTTCCTTGTGGATGCTCAGCCCATTATAGAAATCGCCGCGCAAGCCAAGGTTGAGCGACCAGTTTCCTTTGCTGATCGTATCCTGCAGGTAAAGGGCGAGCTGCTTCACATCGGTATGCCCATGAAACGGGAAGACAGTACCACCGCGCGTGAGGTCGAAGGGAGCTAGGGTTGTGCAAGGAGCCGCAATGGGGTTGCCGTTCGCATGCTACGCAAGAGTTACCATTTGCATCGCTCAGTGAGGCAAGGAACGTGGGATCGACGACGCCGATCGTGTCATTCTCGTTTAAGAATGTCTGCTGATACGTGAGCCCCGCTTTCACGTTATGGACACCCTTCACATAGGAGATATTGGAACGAGTTCCGGCATTCGTGAGAGACCGGTCCTGGCCCACGGTTTGCGACTGGAGATCGGGCGCAAGGTCGGCGAAGGGGTTGCCGCTCGGGTAGTAGTTGTACTGATCCCGCCGCACGAAAGCCCCGAGGGTAAAGACCGTGGTCGAATTCACCAGTCGAATCCACGAGGGCGCAATGTTGAAAGTCTTAATCTGTGAACGCTGGTCCGCGGGGCCAACGACGTTGCCGTTGGGGTCGAGTCCGTTATTGTTGACAACTAGGCCTTTCCAGGCGGTGGCGTTCTGCGCCATCGAAAGAATTCGGGGTTCTGGAACCAGGAGCGCGTGTATCCCAGATTCACGTGAACGGAATCCGCTTGTGGATAGTTGAAAATCTACGCGGTCAAAGATGTTCTCCTCGTTTCCCTTGGCGTGCATTACGGCAAACTCAGGCGGGTCTAGGAAGCGACCGCTGTTGAGCGCATTCGCGGAAACGAAGTTGCCCAACTTGTCGCCGCCATAGGCAAAGTTCATACCGACGTTAGCAGTCCCGAAGGAACCGTAGGAAGTGGTCAAACTGCCTGTGGGCTTTTTGACGCCCTGGCCGGAACGGGTGGTCAGGTTAATCACAATGCTGGTTTTTTCGCCGTATTCGGCGGGCGGCGCTCCCGAGATCACCTCCATGGACTGCACGGAGTCCAGGGGAACCTGGTTGGAAAATGTTTTGCTCTGCTGATCGGTGATCGGCTGGCCATCCACGGAGAACGAGTTCTCAGCATGATCGCCCAACCCGTGAAATGAGCCGTTGGAATCCGCGGCTATACCAGGTGTGACTAGGGTTACGACGGAACTCAGTGACGATGACTGACTTTCAAGCGGGAGCCTGTCCACAATGGCTTTATCGACGTCGGTGTGGAAGGTCGAATCGTTTTCGACTAGGTCCGAGCCGCTTTCGACCGTCACTACGGTGGACGATCCAGCAACCTGGAGACTGATTGTGAGACTCAAGGGCACGAGGGAGCGAACATCAACATCTTGAGAATATGGAGCAAACCCCTGACCGGTAACCGTAACGTGGTAGGGATTGAACGGGACATTAGGGATGCTGAATTTTCCCGCACTGTCCGTGGTTGTAATTCGTGAGAAGGCGCTGACTGGATTATGAATTTCCGCCGTCGCATTCGGAACGACTGCACTCGAAGGGTCCGAGACCCAGTCCCACCCACCGTATCCAGCAAACCTCCCTGGAGATCTCACGAGCAGCGTCATGGGTGGCGTCAACGGAATGCTGACAGAGATGGACCGAGATGCAACCGTGGCACGCCTAGCTGCTGACAAGACTCATTGGCGGGAAACACGGCGTGTGGAGGGTCGGTGGCCTTACGGTGAGCATCCATCCCACAAGTTCGACGCGGAGCGGGCTGTAGTGGACCGCATAGAAGATTTGCTTGCCTCGAGCACCAGCAGCTATGCCATGGCCCGCGGGCTCAACGCCGAGGGCACGCGCACACGGTACGGTAAAGAATTCACAACGACGACCGTGCAGAACATAGCGGCGGGTCAAGCTATCCAGGTCGCAAGTCTCTCGCGTAGACCAAGCGTGCCGGGAGAACGCTGGGCCGCAGGGCCGTGGTGGTAGACCTCGCGAAGGTTGAGCGACTCAGAGCCGATGGCTTGGGGTGGGACTAACGTTTTGGTTCGGTCCCACCGATGCTGACGCTCAGAGTGAATCTAGGCTCAACTCATGCGACCTGGGAAAGCCTAGCCTGCATACGGCATTGATTCCTGTGCTGCAATCCACGAAGCACGGCTGCGCTCTTAATTGGTTTACCGTCGGGCCTTCTGATTTCAGGAGTCTCTACAACTTGAATAGGGATTGCAAAGACTCGTCAGCAATACGGCTATCAACCGCCAGCCAATGAATAAACTCTCGCGCGCCAATGTGCCTCGGCTTTTGAACCTCTTTTTTTTCAAGTCCAGACTCAAGGTCTGCTTGCTTGCCCGTATTGGTGATCACTTTCCATGTCTTCGTCATCATTGTCCTTCGCCTCGCGTGATAGCGGCTCCGCATGACATTGTGTCACCGGGGGCGGTCCTGGCCCGGCCACACATATTTTCCGCAGGTGCAGTTCACGGAAACGGTAGGCTCTTGCCTGACGAGCTGTCGCTTGCAGATTGGGCAGAGTTTGGTCATCACGTAGGTCATCATCTTGCCTCCTGCCCAATAGGGATCAAACCCTTTGGGAACCACATTGCTGTTCTCGACGCCCGAGAGTGCGACAAGGCAACATGCCGATTGATCTTCGCCGCTGCCTGCGTGCGGCGGTTACCATTCGCGATCTGGAAATCAAGGGTTGTGACGCTATGGTCGCAGAAGGTGCATTTAAACGTCGTGCCGCGATTTATCGGCCTGGTTGTATAATATCTCACATCTTCCATCGTAGTCCTTCGATCTGCCCGGGATTGGGTCGATAGGTGCGCAACCTTAGGGCAGGCGAATGAGACACTTGTAATGAACGTGACCCGTTAAGTTATTTGACCTTGGGTAGACCCTCAACCGCCCGGGAGTCCACACTAGAAAATTTGGCAAGCAACTTCGAGTGGTACATTTGCGGAGATTTCTTTACCAAGCCCCCTTCCTTCCGAGCAACCAAGGGGGAAGCTCGGGCCATTCGTAACCGAGGAAGAAGGCCGTACCGTACTAGAAAGCATCAAAGAGTTACCCAGGTTCAGTCGTGGAAATCTAGAACTGCACAAGAGGTATGCGCGGCGGTCGAAGCGAATCACGATGGAACTGTCGGTGCATGTGCGCCACTTTGGTGCGGATGAGAAGCCCCAGGCCGCCTACACTCTCGATGTCTCAAGCTCCGGGGCACGCCTTGCTGGTCTGGAGAAACCTATCAAACTCAACACCATTGTTGAAATCCTTTGCGGTGAGGGAACAGCACCATTCGGGTGGTCTGGACCGGACTTCCGGGTACGCCTACACAGGGTCAGGTGGGAGTTGATAGTGCGATCTTCAGAGGAACACGGGTGCTTCTCCGAAATTGAAACGGGTGCCTGATTGAAGGACATATTTCGTTAACCCTCGAAGAATTGACCGCGCTCCCGGAGCCTTGATGGCATAAACGGACCGAGTTTGCTGATCCTGCTCTCTATTTCTTGGAGATCGGTGCGGAGCGGCCTTCCCCCCTCCCGAATTTCCCGGCAACGATTTCCGGAAGCATGTCTTCCAGCTTCCGTGAGAGCCAGCCCTGTAGCTCGGATTTGTGCTCTTGCGAAAGGGACACAAAGCGAAGTCCGATATGGCCCGTTTTCAACCAGCAGATCATCGAGTCCGCCAGAAATGGAACTTCGTGACCCGGCAAGGTGAACTGGACGCGCACCTTTTCCCCGGGGTTGAGCGGAGCGATGGTGCTCAACGCCATCCCTCCTTCGCTGACGTTTACGCTGTTGCATCGAACTTCGGGCTTGGTTCGCTTTAGGATGACTACTGGGATTGAGAGGGGACACCGGAAATAACGCCGTCGCTCTCTCAGTATCAGTCCGTAAGCAGGCTTGAGCGTGCGGCGGATCGTCCCTCTCGATAGGGGCCTCTCGAAGACAAACTCCGACCTTTTCCGGAAGGCTGCGCATTCCGCCTTACCGCTGCTGATGGCAAACGTCACCGCCGTTCGGTTTGATGGGGAGAGACGCGCCTTGTCCAAAATCAGCCCCGCTTGTTCTCCCAGTTGGAAATCAACGATAACGGCATCGAACTTTCGCCGGTTCAATAAGCCGACGGCCGCTGGCCCTTCCCGGCACACGTCGGGCGAAAGGGACAATTCTTCTAGGGCATGGCTGAGCTGCTGAATTGTCACCGGATCATCAGACGCCAAAAGCACAAGGCCGATTTGCGTCATGAAGCACGCTCCTTAAATAGTGTCCTCTGTCATGATTGTCAGCCGCTTGCTTGTGCTCGGACGTGCGGTTCGGGAATGTTGCCGCGCAGTTTGTCCGCAACCTTGTCAACTGCCAAGGGCTTACTGAAGTAGTAGCCTTGAATCTCGTCGCAACGATGTTCCCGCAGGAACGTCATTTGCTCTTCGGTTTCCACGCCTTCGGCGATCACCTTGAGATGCAGGCTTTTTGCCATGCTGATGATTGCGGTTGTGATCGCCGCGTCATCAGAATTTACGGCGACATCCCGGATAAACGAGCGGTCGATTTTGAGCCTGCTAACCGGAAACTTTTTCAAATAGCTGAGGCTGGAATAGCCCGTCCCAAAGTCGTCTATTGCCAGCGTCATCCCCATGGCCTTTAATTCCTGTACCACCGATAGCATCACTTCTGCATTGGCCAGGAGCAAGCTTTCTGTTAGCTCCAGTTCGAGGTATTGCGGGGCAAGTCCAGTCTCGCGGAGCACTTTTCTGATGAGTTCGCAGAAGTCCTCTTGACGAAACTGAACCGCGGATACATTTACCGCTACTGAAACGGCCGGAAGCCCTTCATCTTGCCATTTTCGGGACTGAGCGCACGCTGTCCGGAGCACCCATTCACCAATTGGCACGATCAGTCCGCTATTCTCAGCAATTCGTATGAACTTATCGGGTGGAACAAGCCCCAAGTCAGGGTGCTGCCAACGAAGGAGCGCCTCCATCCCGGTGATCCTTCCAGTGGCAATATCCAACTGGGGCTGATACACCAAGAACAGTTGCTCCTTTTTCACAGCCAATCGCAGGCAGTTCTCTAACGTCAGGCGCTCCAAAACCCGAGCATTCATTTCCTCAGTAAAGAACCGAAAGTTGTTCCGCCCATTCTCTTTGGCGCTATACATGGCTGCATCAGCATTCTTGATTAGGGTTTCGTTGTCCGCACCGTGTTCCGGAAAAATGCTGATGCCGAGGCTGCAATTAACGCTAAAGGGGTGGCCTTGAACCACGAATTCAGCGGTCATTGCATCCATGAGCCGCTCAGCGGCAACCGCTGCGTCGGATACGTCCTTTACGTGAGTCAACATAATCAGGAATTCGTCGCCACCTAGACGGGCGACGGTGTCCTGTTCACGCGCCCACGTCTTGAGTCGTTCCGCAACTTGTTGTAGGAGGAGGTCGCCGACTGAGTGCCCCAGCGAGTCGTTCACATCCTTAAACTTGTCGAGGTCGAGGAACAGAAGTGCGACTGTCTCCTTTTGCCGACGAGCGCCTGCAAGTGCCCTCGCCAGTCGATCCTTAAGAAGAGTCCGATTGGGTAGTCCAGTCAGCGCATCGTAGTACGCTAAGAATTGGACCCGATCTTCGGCGACTTTGCGGTCGGTGATGTCGCGAAAGTACCAAATTCTACCTCGATAGCGGCTGTTTGAGTCGACAAGAGGCGCAGAGTATCGGTCAAAAATCTTCCCATTCTTGAGTTTAAACTCATCCCTGCTCTTTTCATTCCGATGGCTATAGAGATGCTTGACCCTCTCGATGAAGGCGTCGGGGTCCTCGACTCTATCCGTCACGTGTTTCAGCACAAGAAGATCGTCTCGTGTGCTCAACAGTTCATTCGGGATTTCAAAATGGACCCCAAATTGTCCGTTTGCCAGAACGATGTGATCGAATTCATCGACGGCTAGGATGCCATCTATTGTGGTCTCTGCTTGCGCCTCCAAAAGCGCAGTTTTCACCAACGTCGCTTCCTCCGCCAGTTTGCGCTCGGTAATGTCTTGCTTTATCGCGATGAAGTAAGTATCGGTCGTATTTCCGCTCTGTGTTGTCACAGGCGTGATCGTCATCTCTTCCGTGTAGGTCGTGCCATCTTTCCGTTGGTTGACAAGTTCGCCCTGCCACACTCCGCCTGATGAAATGGTTGACCAAAGATCAGCATAGTAGCTTTGCGGTTGCGTTCCGGACTTCAACAGGCGAGGGTTCTTGCCCAGTACTTCTTCTTTGCTAAAGCCACTCATTGCTATGAAGGCATGATTAACCCACACGATAGAACCGTGGGAGTCTGTGATCACGATGGCATTGGCAGCGGCCTCCAAAGCCGCAGCTTGTAATTCTAGGCGTTCCTCTGCTTGGTGGAGTTCCTCGACGTCATTCGCTAGCTGGTTGTTCGCTTCGCTGAGTTCGCCGGTGCGTTGCATCACCCTCCCTTCGAGACCCGCATTGATTGTGCTCACTTCGTTTGTGGCCTCAATGCGAGTGGCGATCTCGTGGGCCGTATTGTGGGTTGTGTATAGCGCGATTGCGATTGCAAGGGCTACTGCCAGCACAATTAATATAGAGGCAGCGCGACGGTCCTTCGCGTGGTCAACTTGAGCTTGTTTGACCGCCTCGTCCATTTCGTTTTTCTGAAAGTCCACGAACTTGTCCCAAGCGGCATGATATCTCAGTAGCAGCGGTAGTGTTTCATTGACGATGACCGCCTCTGCCTCGTCGTGTTTCCTGTCATCGACACGCAAGTGGATAGCACGCAGGCAGCTCTCCACATAGGGCTTTCGTGTCTTCTTCACGTCCAACAGCAGTTGTCTCTCGTCCTCTGACCGACAGCGTCTTTCGCTTTCCTCCACCAGTCGCGTAATCTCACTGCTATTCTCAGACCGGGCTGCTAACAACGTCTTGACGAGTTCTCTGTTTTCCACAAGGACTATCTGCAACGTGATACGACTGTTGATATTGGAGAGCATCAGCGCCCTTCGTGCCAACTGTAGGTCGGTTGCCTGCCTGCCTGTGATGTCGCCGAGGGTGTCATCAATTGCTTGCATCCGGCGAAGGCCCAATTGCCCGATGACCAGCGAGATGGCAATCAGGACAGCAAATGCCATTCCTAATCGCAGCCCCGTGTGTTTGCTTTTCACAGCGAACTCCTAGTGGGTTGTCCCGGCTGGGTCAAGACTTGGAAGGAGAACTTGTTTAAATCGTTCAGGACTTGCAAGCAAAACACTGTAGCAACTGGATCGCGAACTGCGCGTCTCGGAGTGTGCTGCTGTGACATCAGTTGCAAAGCCAAATGTGGAGAGACTTTATGAGTACTGTATGCTTTCCTCCCATGCAGCGATGCGATTCGCATAACGCTCTGATCACTACGGTAACGACGCCGATCCCGTATTGGGAACCTTGTCCAGAGAGACACAAATTCCGACGCAAGCCCAAAAACTCACCACTGGCGATCTTCGAAGTTTACGATGTAAAGAAAAGGTCGGTCTCGTGAATCAGAAGATATTGCTCGTGGACAGTGATCCGGCGGCGTTGATCTGCTATAGGCAAATGCTGGAACGCGACTTTGATATTGCAACCGCTGCCAGCGGTGAAGGCGGAGTGGTCCTAAAACGCCGTGAGGCCCTTCAGAAGTTGCTGAAAGACGTCTTGAGCGGAGATGCAAATTACCGAGCAATTTTGGATTACGATGTCAGCCGTTGGGGCCGATTTCCGAATAACGACGAGACGGCTCATTACGAATTTCTCTGCTCAAGGTCTGGAATACCCCTCCACTACTGCGCCGAGCCTTTCGCCAATGATGGCACCCCCTCCAGTTAAATTTTGAAGGCCTTGAAGCGAAGCATGGCTGCGGAATTTAGTCGCGAACTGTGTCAAGCGCCGTGCCCTGGCGGAGGTCGAAGGCGCGGACATTTCCAAGTGGGTAGAAAAGCATCAGTGTAAAGCAGCTAAGTTGCAAACCGGCATTTGTTCCCTTTCCGCACTCTTCCGGAAGCCGGTAGATATTTCCTGGAAATAGACATCTCTAATCTTCTCTTAACCTTTTTCTTAGCTCCACGGCATGAAATCGCCTCATGACAGGCAGATGCACGTTTCCATTTGCCGTGATTCCGAGAGCAATCAATGCGTCCGTGCCGGGGAAAGAGGTGCGGAAAAACTCGCCGCTCGATCAATGTCCGGCAACGAAGGACCAGCTGGCCCCGGGGGAAACGCCGGGCTGGAAGAATGCGGCACAGGAGCGCCGATTTCCCTTTCACCACCCGGAACATAAAGGGAGTACCCATGACGGAAGCGAGCAAACAAGCTCATACCCAGTGGCCGAATAAGGAGGAAAGGGATCGGTTGCTGACCGAGCAACTGATTCAGGTGCGTTACATCGCGCACCGCATTCACCAGCGCCTGCCCCACCACGTGCTGCTAGAGGATCTAGTGCATGCTGGAGTGGTGGGGCTGATCGACGCGCTGCACAAGTACAACCGCGACAAGAACGTGCAGTTCGGCTCCTACGCCAAATTCCGCATCCGGGGCGCCATTCTGGACAGCCTGCGGGAGATGGACTGGAGCCCGCGCGATCTGCGCAGGAAAGCTCGCCGCCTGGAGGAGGCCCATCACAAGCTGCGTTCCTCTCTGGGACGCATTCCCAGCGAACCCGAGCTGGCAGCGGAGGTGGGCATGGATCTGCGAGGCCTGCAGCTGCTGCTGGGAGAAATTTCAGGCCTTGAGGTGGGTAGTCTGCGGGTGGAGTCTTCGCGGGATGGGCGGGAAGAGGACTTGTGCGAGTATCTGCCCGACGATTCCGAGAAAACGCCCCTATTTCTCTGTCTGCGCTCGGAGATGAAGCAGCAGCTGGCCCGCGCCATCGCGGAACTGCCGGACAAAGAGCGCCAGGTGCTGGCACTCTATTATTACGAAGAACTCACCATGAGGGAAGTCGGAAGGCTCATGGGAGTCGGAGAGTCGCGGGTTTCGCAGATCCACTCCATGGCGGTGATCCGGTTGCGCTCCCGGCTCAGCGAACTGAGTAACGGACGTCGAACCCCAGATTGTGCGAGTGGGGCGGCGGGCGGGGCCTGAAGAAGATATATATCGGGAAGGACGCGTACACTTATGAATCAAGCCCCACAGCGGGGAACCCTTCGAGTTCCTAGGTGTGGAGCCTCGTGGAGAGTAGAGCGAACAGGCAGGTTGAGGGACCTGATCAGAGACTTCCTAATCGCCTGTCGATAATTTGATAGCAGCCATTCAAGCGAGAGGAGGAAATTGATGAGCACAAAACCAAGAACAAAGGTATACCCGTCGGCGGAAACTGAAAGGCCAATTCAGTCGGACTCGCGAGCAGACTCAGAAATGCAGGGGGATAGGGTAACTGATGAGCTGGCCTTTTCTCCGGATGCGGCAGAGGTACGCGAGTTCGTGGCGCGAGTGAACCGTCTTCCGGAAGTGCGTCCCGACAAAGTATCAGCACTGAAGAGTCTCCTCCAGGAAGGAAATTACTGGGTCTCGCCGGAACAGGTAGCGGAAGGGATGATTTCGTCGGTCGAGGCGAGAAAAGGGCTCGGCGTGGGAGCCTGCACTCGAAGGAACATAGCTGACGCTGAGCGTCTGGCTCGGCAATCCCGACCCGAATTCGGTTCAAAGACGCATGACGTCTCCGCTGGCCCTGCTCCCAGAGATGATGAGTCGAGGGAAGATTCCGACACCTCGCACATTCAGATGGACGACGTGGCTTGAGCGTAAATGTCTGACCAACACACCTGTTCGACAGGCGGGGTCTGTGTTGAAGTAACCGGATGACCGCAAAAACAGAGTTGTTAGCGCCCAAGCGACGTACACGAGCGGAGGTTCAGCAGTTGGTGGCTGAGTTTGTCAGCAGCGGTATGCGGCGGAGCGAGTTTTGCCAGGGTCGAGGTTTGAGCTTCAGCACTCTGGATCGCCATCTGAAAAAGCGGCGTTGGAAGAGAAGGCGTGGACCAACTTCTTCGGCCGGTCGTTTGGTGCCGGTGGAGTTGGCGGCAACGAAATCGCCGAAGCAGTACGAATTGAGTTGTGGGCTGGCCGTTGTGCTGCCGGGCGGACGCCGGATCGAAGTGCATCCTGATTTTGATACGAGTACGTTCGAACGCCTGGTGGGCATCCTGGAGCGGGCGTAAGCCGTGTTTGGACTCGGCCCAGCCACACGGATCTATTTGGCTGCGGGAGTCACCGACATGCGCAAGGGGTTCGAGGGGCTGTACGGTCTCGTCCGCGGTCGTTTGTCGTGTGAGTCTCTGAGCGGGCACCTGTTCTTGTTCTGCAACGGCCAGCGCAATCGGCTGAAGGTCCTCGTCTGGGACGGAAGCGGACTCTGGGTCTGTGCCAAGAGGTTGGAGAAAGGCCGTTTCACCTGGCCGCAGTCCGGCGATGCGCAGGGCAAGGTCGTACTGAGTCACGAAGAGCTCTCGCTGTTGTTGGGTGGGATCGATCTGACCAAAACCAAGCACAAGCGGTGGTACCGGAAGGCTTCCCCCGAGGGACACGCTGCCGCATGAGTTGGTGGTTGGTTGATCGGTTGGATCGACTCTGGTAAATCATTGACCTATTGTGAGTGTCGCCCCCATTCCTTCATCGCCAGCCGATCTGGAACTCATCGCATACCTGAAGAGCAAGCTACAGTACGCGGAGCTGCGGATTCGTGTGCTGGAAGAGCGACTGCGGCTGATGCGGGTCGAGAAGTATGGAGCAGGCGGCGAAAGACTTTCGCAGGCGCAAATGCAATTGTTCGAACTTGAGCCCGTCATCAGTGAAATGACCCAGCAGGCGGAGAGTGAGCACGCGCCACCGCATCGCTCGACGAAGAAATCCGTCAAGCATCCGGGCCGCCAGGAGTTGCCAGCGAATCTTCCTCGCATCGAGCGGATTCTGCCTTGCACGCCGGATCAGCGAGTGTGCAAGCGCTGCGGTAAAGAAACCGTGGTGATCGGCTACGAGGAGAGTTCCCAACTGGACGTGGAGCCGGCGAAGTACTTCGTGCTGGTCACGAAACGAGAGAAACGGGCTTGCCGGTCGTGCGAGGAGCTTGGGGTGTCCTCAGCACCCTGCCACCACGGATTATCGAGAAGTGCTTGGCGAGTGACCGGATCGTGATTGATACGGTCGTCAGCAAATATTGCAATCACACACCGCTGCATCGGCAGAGCGTGATTTTGGAAAGAGACATCGGCTTAGAAATCAGCCGGGCGACGTTGGACGGCTGGGTTCTGAAAGTCGGTGAATTGCTGATCCCTATGGTCTCCGCGATGAGGCGCGAGTTGATCAGCGGAAGTTACATGCAGGCCGATGAAACCCCGGTTGACGTGCAAATGCGTGAGGGCCGGGGAAAGAATCATCAAGCCTATTTGTGGCAGTACAGTCGCCCCGGAGGAACCGTTGTCTTCGACTTCTGCCTGGGTCGCGGACGCGATGGACCGAAGCGGTTCTTGGGACAGTTCGAAGGCATTCTCCAAACAGATGGATACGCGGCCTACGATCAGATCGGTGGGCCGGGAATGGTACACGCTGCTTGTTGGGCTCATGCCAGAAGACAATTCTTCGAGGCGGTGCAGGTAAATCCACGAGACCCGGTCGCAACCCCGATTGTGGCTCAGATGGACCAACTGTTTGCCGTCGATGCAGAAGCCCGCCGCAAAACGCTGACTACTGCGGCGCGCCATATCCGGCGTCAGGAAACAGCGAGACCTCTTCTCGATGATATCCACGCCAAGATCGAGGCAGCACAGTCCGGTGCATTGCCTTCCAGCGCACTCAGCAAGGCCTGCCAGTACGCGCTCACTCTTTGGAAGAAGCTCACCCGCTTCTTGGAGTATCCGGAACTTGAGCTGAGCAATAACCTCGCAGAAAATTCCATGCGTCCAGTGGCCCTGGGCCGGAAGAACTGGATACACATCGGCAGTCCGCACGCGGGAGCTAAGGTCGCGGCGATCCTTTCGGTCGTGGAAAGTTGCCGACGGCTGAAAGTCTCCGTGCGTGACTATCTGGCAACGATTCTCCCCGGACTTGCCGATGTCACGATCCAGCACCTCTCAGACCTCACTCCCGCTGCGTGGGTCGCCCAGCATTCATAGACTCACGCGACGGAGTTGTTAGAGTGAAGCCGATTTGCCTCAACAACCGCATAGTATCCCTGTTTGCCGACCAACCGCCTAGAGAAGGCGTAACCGGGCAAGGACTCAGAAGTAAAGGGCACACGTGTAGAACCACTGCCGGGTTCCCACGAGGATCATTCCCGGAATAGCGACCAGGGTCAATACTCCCACGGCGACAGGTACCACGTGCCTGTAAGTTCACAGGTGCCGCCAGCGATTGTGTAGGTGCCTTCCATCAAACCGCCGTGGTCCGTTGTCCCAACTAAAGTGATGATGCCGTTGTCGGTCCCAACTTCAAGGGTCACAGCCCTGCCCATGATGTAGCTGCCAGAGGGAAAAGTTCCAGACAGAATCGTCGCCTCTTTGAAACAGGTGCCGACCTCGAAACCGGCGATTCCGGTCATGGGATACCTGCCTTCAGGAGTGGCGCTTCCTTGAGTCAGCGTGACCACGATGCGGTTGACATCTCCCGTTTGACTCGTCAGGTCACCGGCCCAATTGCCCGAGATTGAGGAGACCTCGATGCCCGTGACATTTCCCTGGTCGCCGTCGGCGCAGCCGCCGTTGATGGCATACGTCCCGGTGAGGGCATACGGGAAGCCTGTCTTCTTGCTGATACCCACGGCGAAAGTAATGACCTGTCCATCAACGGACGTGGACGTCAGGGAGACATCGCCGTCAGTCAAGGTGCCGGTTACTCCAACGGCGATCTGTGGATCAAAACAAGTCCAACCGTCCACATGCACGACGCCGCTCACCGAACTGTCAGACTGCGTGATAGTCCCAAGAATTGTTGCGGGTGGAATCCCCGGGAGGGCTGTGGACGTCGTGCTTATTTGCCAATTGCCTGAAATGTTCTGGCCCTGCGTCGGTGGACCAGAAGGGGGACCGGAAGGTGGACTCGAGGGAGGGGCAGAAGCTCTTACTCCACCTCCGCACCCGCAGAGCAGAACGACGGCCGAAAGCAGCCATGAAGTGCTTGACAAGTGTTTCATGGACTTTGCTCCTTGGTTGAGTTGGCCCCCCTGGCCGATGGCGCGGTCATTCGTTCCCAGGCTTCCAAGTGCGGCGAAACGGGGAACCCGCCTGCCTCACTTTTCATCCTTGGGGGTGGCCTTGTAGCCGTGGGTAACACCGGCTTTATCCGTGTATAGGCCTACAATCACTCCGTCATCATTGATTGAGTCGGGCTGGCTGCCGATTGCTCCGGGAGGGTCTATGGCGATGAATTGCCCCTGCCGCATGAGGTAGCCGTGCAGCACTGCGCTCGAACATTCGTCAGGATTGTTCACTGGGATGTACGGCCCCACGACGTCCCCTCTCTCGTTAATCCAGCGAGCGCCGGTACAAATTAGGCCGGTGCCAGGAAAATGGATGGTCTGGAATTCCCCTTGCCGGTTCCGTACAAATCCGTAAAGCATACCGTCGGAGGTGTTACAGAAGGAACCGGCCAACACTTGGCCGTTATCTTGGGCCATCCCCACGTGCTCGCAAGAGGAGCCGGGAACATGGATGTTACGAAATGTCCCATCCTTCAAGAGGAAGCCGTGTTCGATTCCGGCGGCGTTGAAATGACTTCCCACGATGTCACCAGCGTTGTTAATTCCACGATCCCAAGTACCGGATGCTCCCGGGTAATCAATTTGGGTGAACTTTCCGTCACTCAGCAGAAATCCGTGGTCAATGCCATTGGCATCGATGAAACGTCCGGCGATATCGCCCCGAGCGTTCAGGGCGAACGCTGCGGTCAATGACGCGCCGGGAAAGTCGATAGTGGAAAAGACGCCTTTGCGCAACAAGAAGCCGTGAAAAACACCCTCAGCGTCAGAGTAGCGACCAACGATGTCCCCCCGAGCATTGATGCCGTTCGCGAGAGTTTGGGTGGCGTTGGGGAAATCAATTTTCACGAAGCGATAGTCGGCCGCAAATAGCAGCGGGCTGAGCGCCAGGCAAAACAGCATCAATTTGATGATTTGTCGCAAGGCAATTCTCCTGTTCTCGCATCCCCGGATGGAAATGCGCAGACAACATGAGGCAGCTTGAGGGGTGCCGTCAAACGGCAATGCGCAGAATCGCAATCTTGCCGTCAAATGCCGTGCTTTGCCGTCTCCCGTCCGGGGGGCTACAATCGGGTTCCTGGGCTCGCGACCACCACGCGGACCAATCAGGAGAACGCGATGGGTGAATCGTCCCTTGGCACGCCCCCACCCGTAAGACCGGTCGAAGACCGGCTGGATTCGTGGAAGCAGATCGCGGCCCACCTCAAGCGCGACGTGACCACCGTCCAGCGCTGGGAGAAGCGAGAGGGGATGCCCGTTCACCGGCACCTCCATGACCGAATGGGATCGGTCTACGCGTTTAGTTCGGAGCTCGATGCCTGGGCGCAAAGCCGCAGACTGCGTTTGGAGGAGGAAGAGAAAGAGCTTAGGGCGGAGCCGCCGGCGGATGAAGAAGCCGACGTCCGACCAACCCGGACATCGCGGGCGCCTCTGTGGCTTGTTCTAGGCGGGGTGGCTGTACTCGCCTTTATTGCCTTCACCTACGTTATGCTCCGGGGCAGCGCTGGGCATACGACCCAGCCCAAAATCACGTCTCTGGCCGTCCTGCCCCTGGACAACCTGTCGGGCGACCCTGCTCAGGAATACCTGGCTGACGAGATGACCGAAGAGCTTTGCGGACGCCTGGCCCGGATCCATGATCTGCGCGTCGTTTCCCGTACCTCGGTCATGCGCTTTAAGGGTGCGAAGCTCTCAGTGCCAGAGATTGCCAGGACGCTTGGAGTGGATGCCCTGGTCGAAGGTTCGGTGATACGGCAGGGCAGCCGGATTCGTGTGCACGCCCAGTTGATTCGCGGCTCAACCGACGAGCACCTTTGGTCCGATGAGTACGACGGCGAGTTGGGGGACGTACTTGCTCTTGAGAGCGAGGTGGCACAATCCATCGCGCGCAGAGTGGAGGTCAAGGTTACCGGAGAAGAGCGTGCCAGGCTGATTGCGTCGCATCATGTCTCGCCTGAAGTTTACGAGAGCTACCTCAAAGCCGAAGATGAATTAGGCAATGGCGAATCTGAAAAGAGCATTGCCTCCTTTGAGGAAACGATCAGAATGGATCCTAACTTTGCCCCAGCTTACGTCGGTTTAGCATCCATCTATTCCGCCCGCGGGATACTTCGTGCCGAGGTCTCGCCCAATGAGGTGCGTCCAAAACTGATCAGCGCGGCTCGGAAGGCGCTTGAACTGGATCCAGAGCTTGCTGAACCACATGTCCTGCTGGGAGAGACATATCAGCGACAATGGCAGTGGAGCGAAGCCGAGGCGGAATACAAGCGGGCCCTGGAGCTGAACCCGAACGATGCCAGGGCGCACGAACACTTTGCGATGTGGTTCCTGTGCCAGGGGCGAACGGACGAGGCCCTTGGGTGGGCCCAGCGTGCCCACGAGCTTGATCCGCTAGGAGGCGCCGGCAGAACGAACGGCTTCATATTGTTTCACGCCAGACGTTACGAGGAGGCTATCCGGGAATTGCGATCCCACCCGGACGATTGGTATCTGGCATTCCCGCTGATTGCCAACGGCCAACCGGACGAAGCGATTACGGTGCTGGAGAAGGCGCTCGCCGGCAGCGGCCGTGATTCGGCTACGCTGGGCGTGTTGGTCAGGGCCTATGCGCACGCGGGGCGCCATGCGGATGCGCTCCGCTTGCTCAATGAGTTGAACCGGCGGCAGCAGAAACGCTACGTTCCGTCTGCCGCCTTTGTGAACGCTTATCTGGGACTCGGCGACAACGAGCAGGCATTTGTCTGGCTCGAGAAGGCCTACAACGAACAGTCAAACATTCTGGGATTGCTCAAAGTGCACCCCTACTTTGATCCCTTGCGCGGCGATCCTCGTTTTGCGGACCTGGTCCGTCGCGTCGGGCTTGACCAGCCTCGGTAGACATCCTCTTTACTTGGCCCGTTCCAATTATCTGCAAGACAAGTGTATAGTCTCCCTGACTAAGGTGGAGAGATCCAGGCACAGCGGGTTCTCCATGTACACGCAGTCATGTACAAGCAATGCGGGCTTCGAGCCCACTGTTTCTTGTTGGCTGTTAGCCCGCCCGAAGCTTCATGATCGGAAGGGTCCATGAGTCAGCGGATGCTCCGCGTCGCTTGCGTTCTCATCACTTTTGCCCTGCCAGCTTTGTCCCAAGTACAGAACGGAGAATTCAGTGGCCAGATTACTGATCCTTCTGGCGCCGTCGTCAATCAGGCTCACGTGTTAATTCACAATCTGGGAACGGGCTACACACTCGAGGTGCGGACTAACCACGACGGAGTCTACGAGGGACGCGAACTGATCGTGGGGCAATACCAGATCTCGGTGGAAATGCCTGGCTTTCAAATTGCCACCAGCGGGGCGCTGACGCTAAGCGCAGGCACGGTGGTGCGCGCCGACTTCCGGCTGCAGATGCGAGCGAAGGACGAAACTGTCGAAGTGCGGGATTCGGCCGTGAACACCGAGAATGCCCGGCTGACGAACACCATTGATCCCACCATGATTGCCAACCTGCCTCTGAACGGAAGAAACGTGTATGACCTGATCCAATATGCTCCGGGGGCGACCAACGTGCGCGGAGTGATATTCGAGAACGGCGCCAACACCGTGGTGAATGGGGTCCGGGAAAGCTTCAACGGATTTCTCATCAACGGCGTGACAAACAAAGGCCTGAGTGGCGGCCCGGTGAACCAGCCCATCCAGGATTCGGTGCAGGAGATTCAAGTGGTAACGCTGAACAACTCGGCCGAGTTCGGCAGTAGCGCTGGAGCGATCACCAGTCTGGTCACGAAGTCGGGCACCAACGCGCTGCACGCCAGCGCGTGGGAGTATTTTCGCAACGATGCTCTCGATGCCAACCCCTTCTTTGCCAATCATGACCCGGATCCGGCCAACCGTCAGCATCCTCCATTGCGCCTGAACCAGTTCGGCGCCACCATCGGCGGACCGATCCTGAAGAACAAGCTTTTCTTCTTTGCGGCTTTCCAGGGAGGGCGAGTTCTGACCTCGAACCCGGGACCGGAGCAGGTGGAGTCGCCGCAGTTTGTCAGCGCCGTCATGACGGCGTTCCCCGACTCGGTGGCGGCGCTTTTGTACAAGAGTTTTCCACCCGCGACTCAGGGAGTCCCAGTCATGACGCTGCGAGACTACGTGACCGGCCCCGAGGGCGGGTTCTCGGGCTCGGGCTTTACCAGTTTCGCGGCCTATCTCTGCCCGGGAAGCCTCGATCCAAGTGGCTTCAATCCCGCCGCCGCTTCGAGCCTGTCGAACCGTTTTGCGAAATTGTTCGGAGTGGAGCAAGCCGACATTGACGACCTGAACAACGGAGAGTGGTGTCCGGGGGGATCGCCCTTCGCCTCACCCCAAGCAGGCGCATTCCGTCGCGACGATATATTTCTGGAACACGCGATCAGCGTGAACAAGTCGCAAGAGGACGAAAACCTGTCCAATGGCAACGAAGCCTCGCTACGTCTGGATTTCAACCCGGGATCCAAAGACCGGCTGTTCGGCGAGTTCAACTGGTCAGGGACAATGGATCAATACACTGCTGGTTCTCTCAGTCTTCGTGGCTTCCGATCTCCCTATAAAGCGACATCCTCTAATTTCCAGTTCAGCTACATCCATACTTTCGGCCCGCGGATCCTCAATGAGTTCCGTGCAGGGTACGCCGGAAGTAAAAGCGATTTCGCAACAAATTCCCCCGGCGTCCCCAGCGTTGGCATTGACGATGGCACTCTGGGTTTCGGTTCCAATCTTGAACTTCCGCTGAGATTTCACGAAAACATTTACACATACGGCGACACGGTTTCGATTCATCGTGGTGAACACAATCTAAGTGCAGGTGTGGAACTGGAGCGCAACATCGAGAACAGCAACATCAACTTTGGGCGACCTGCTTACACCTTTTTGGATTCACTGTTTTTTGCAGCAGACGCGCCGTACACCCAGACTGCAGGAGTCAATCCAGGATTTGCCGGAAACACGCCCGCCCACCTGGAGACCAATGTGCGACATTGGCGGAACTGGGAGATAGGCGCATTCGTTAAGGACGACTGGAAGGTCAGACGGCGCCTGATGGTGAATCTCGGCCTGCGTTACGACCTGTTTACGCGACACACCGAGCTAAACCATCTGACGACGACTTTCGTGAAAGGGCCGGGGAAAAGCTTCATCGACAACATCACCACCGGCGCCGGCCAGATCAAGGATGCGAGCACTCCGTGTACCGGCAACCCGCGAGCGCCGATGGCGGGGGCCTGCGGCCCCGGCGGCTTCGCGCCCGCCTCTACACTCGGGGCCGGTGATCACAATAATTTTGGACCGAGAATTGGTTTTGCCTGGGACGTATTCGGTAACGGGCGAACTTCGTTGCGCGCTGGTTTTGGGCTTTCTTACAACGGGACGCTCTACCAGCGACTCTCCGAGACGCGTTGGAACCTGCCCTACTATTCGCTGGACATAGCTACCAACTACTTGCGTGGAGATGTCAGTGATGTTGTGTACGGGCCTGTGGGGGGCGGAACTCCCAGCTTCGTGGGACCAGCACCCCCGGAGCAGAATTCCGGGAGCGGCGTGCAGGCCGTGGGGAACATATCGGGTTGGGATCCGGCGAACCCCCATGCCGCGGGCAGGACGGCGATAGTGTTTCCAGAAGGGATTCGAGATCCCTATATCGAAAACTGGTTTCTCGGAGTGCAGCATCAAGTTCGGCCTGGAATCGTCGCCCAACTCAACTACGTCGGAACCGCCGGCCATAAACTGTTTCGGGCACAGTCCGTAAATCGCATCCCGGGAGCGCGGCTGCCGGAGGGTACCTGTCTCAGCGACAATTTCGGTCGCAGGCTATGCAGCCAGGTCAACACGAATGAGGATGCGAACGGTTTCGTAATCAATCCAGTTGGGCGACTCAATCCTAATCAGGGCGTCCTTCGGGTTTGGCAAAACGCGGGAAATTCCATCTATCATGGCCTGCAGCTTTCCGTGCAGAAACAAATGAGCCACGGGTTGCAGGTCTCTGGAAACTACACCTGGAGCCATGCGATTGATTCGGGATCGGGCTGGGTCGGCGGACAAACAGTCGACGGCCTTTCGGCAGGAGACGCCGCATCCACTGACGCTACCCTGCCAGGATTGGACCGCGGCAATTCCACCTTCGACATCCGTCACCGGCTTACCTTTAATTACGTCTGGGAGTTGCCTTTTTTTCGGAAGAGTCACCGGTGGTCGGGGACGGTTCTGGGTGGGTGGCAATGGAACGGAATCTGGTCTTTCCAGAGCGGCGCACACTGGTCGCCCTACCGATCAGGGTCGGGGCCGATTTTCCAGGCCGATGTAGATGTACCTGACGCTTGTGACCCCGGTACCTTCGACCCAGCTCACTGCATAAATAGGGGTTCCGACTACAACCTGGATGGAACGTCAAATGACCGTCCGAGTGCCGTCGCGAACCATGTGAATGCAACACATGCCCAATGGGCGGACGGCTTCAAGCTTCCTAAGGGATTCTTTACGGCACCCTGCTTGGGCTGCGTGGGCAATCTGGGCCGCAACACCTTTGTCGGACCGGGTTACTGGGCAGTGGACACTTCGATCTTCAAGAATTTCCGGCTCTCCGACCGCCTCCGCCTGCAATTCCGCGCAGAAGCGTTCAACGTTTTCAATCACACCAATTTCCAATTGGGCGGGACAGACATGAACAGCCTGAACGATCCCTTCTTCGGCCAGGCGGGAGGCACATTCAATCCGCGCCAGTTGCAATTCGGAATAAAACTCACACTCTAAGAAGACGCAAAGGTCATTATACATTTGACGCCAAGCGCCAGTCCCTCGACGGTGGGCGCAAGTTAGTCGCTCCCCGCGGTGTCAAATTCTTGATGCTCAGACGGAATGTAAGATCCTGACGTTCACTTGGCTCCGTACTCCGCTAACCTAGGTGTGAACCATTTCTTGAAGCGTTCGACGATCGCTTCGGGATCACGGGCTTGAACGAAGGGACGAAGACCGGCCGCCGAGAATTTGCTGATCAAGTGGCGCAGTCACGCTGGCTGCGGATTCAATCTGTCAGCCATGTGTTTGCTCTGACACTTACGGCTTGAGCCATATTTCCGTTCAGCTCTTCCGTGCGGACCATTATTGGTGTAGGCCCACACCATCGAAAAGAGTTGCCACCCATCAACATCCCGACCGCAATCACGACGCGGCCTCTTGCGAAGCGTGGAGAGAAATTTGTTGCAATTGTTTCAACGCCGCGATGCTGTATCAACAATCGGTAGCAATTCCGGCTGCTGCAACTCCATTCTTTGCAGCAAGGGTCCGACCGCGTATGCCGTGTCAGCATGGGTCGGTCAGATGCTACAGATTACTCGATGACAAAAGCCTCAGACACATCAAAGCTGAACGTCGGCATCTATGCCCGCACGCAGCGTCGATGTTCTAGGGAGACTCTGATTAAGTGCTCCCTTTCCACAGCCAGTGATAGATAAAGTCGTGCCAGCATGAACTCTTTGAAGCAGCAGAGGACACTGGCGATGATGACGGGATTCGAACGGTACACGAAGAAGACGCGACGCGCGATCTTCCTGGAGGAGATGGAGGGGGTGGTGCCGTGGGCGGAGTTGTGTGGGTTGATCGAGCCGCACTATCCCAAGCCGGGCAACGGACGACGACCGAAAGAGTTGGAACAGATGCTGCGGATTTATTTCCTGCAGCAGTGGTTCAACCTGGCCGATCCGGCGGTGGAAGAGGCGCTGTATGACTCGGCGACGCTGCGCGAGTTCGCAGGGATTGACCTGGGTGCGGAGCCGGTGCCGGACGAGACCACGGTGTGCAAGTTCCGGCACCTGCTGGAGGAGCACCATCTGGGGGAAAAGATTCTGGGGACGGTAAACCTGCATTTGCAGGCTAAGGGAATACGGATCACGACGGGCACGATTGTGGACGCGACCCTGGTTCACGCGCCCAGTTCGACGAAAAACCGCGAGCAGAGCCGTGATCCGGAGATGCACCAGACGCGGAAGGGGAAGAACTGGTACTTCGGGATGAAGGCGCATGTGGGGGTGGACAGCAAGACGAAGATCATCCACACAGCGGTGGCGACGGCAGCCCATGTTTCCGACGTGGCCATTTTGCCCGACCTGCTGCACGGCGAAGAGACCCGGGTGTGGGGCGACGGGGCTTATCAGGGACAAAGCGGGGTGATTCGCAAGTGCGCGCCGCGAGCGCGGGATTTTACCCAACGGCGCTGTCGCTATAAGAATCAGATCGTGGACTGGGTGGCGTGGGCGAAGAACCGGACGAAGTCGAAGGTGCGGGCCAAGGTCGAGCATGTGTTTCAGGGGATGAAGCTGAAGTTCGGGTTCGTGAAAGTGCGCTACCGGGGATTGAAGAAGAACGCGCACCGCTTGTTTGTCACCTGCGCCCTGGTGAATCTGTTTCTCAGTCGCAAGAAGTTGCTGCTGGCAGCGTAGTCTTCGTCTGCTCGGCGCGCCGACCACGCGATGGAAAGGGCGAGGCGAAACAAGTTCGCGGGTTCGACAGTCACATCGGTAGCCCGGTTTCCTGAGTACTGATATTACTCGACTTAGAACGAGGGCTTATTCAGAGCGTCCCTAGTATGCCGACTAATTGGTCCATGATCTCGATCAGTCGTTGGGGTCTCTTTCGTCCAACGCCTTCTGTTGCAATTCGCGCTATCCTTCCGGCTCTTCCATACAAGCAACTCTCTCCATAAAAAGGCGAATTTGCGAAGCCCGCACATCCCGCACACTTTGTAAGGCCCGAGGGCAGTCTTGTACGCCAACGACCAAGTTTTATGGACAGGTAAAATTGCTTAATTTGCTGAGAATCCTCTAATCCAAGTCCCGGACGCTTGATTTCGTGCCGAACGCGGAGCATTAGTGCCGATATGTCGTCATCATTCTCTATACTTGATGGAACTATTCCTCGGCGACCTTACGCGCTGAGAGGTGCCAGTGCGCCAACTAGTGGCCTGTCGCAGTGAGTTCGTTACCACGGACACGGCGGGTGGGGTCGGAGTATTTCCATTGGATAGGCCGTGCGGCGGCGGAGTAGGCGTTGATGTAGCGGCGGAGCTTGCGAGCTAGATCGGAGACCGAGGTGAAGATGCCGCGCGCGATGACGTCGCGTTCGATCTTGGCGAACCAGATCTCGACCTGGTTGAGCCAGGACGAGTAGGTGGGGGTGAAGTGAAACCGGACTCGCGGATGTTCGTTGCAGGAAGTCGCGCACCGCCTGGGTCTTGTGCGCGGAGAGGTTGTCGAGAATGATGTGAATCCGTTGCCGGAGCGGGCACAGGGCGACCACCTCGTTTAGAAAAGCGACGAACTCGCGGCTGGTGTGGCGGGCGGCGGTCTTGCCGTGGACGCGGCCGTTGGCGGTATTGAGCGCCGCATACAAGGAGAGTGTGCCATGGCGGTAGTACTCGAAGCCATGGCGTTCGGCGCGTCCTGGCGAGAGCGGCAGGACGGGATCGAGACGATCCAGGGCTTGAATGGCGGTCTTCTCATCGACGCAGAACACGGCCGCGTGCTGCGGCGGGCGCAGATAGAGGCCGAGGATGTCGGCGGCTTTGCTTTCGAACTCGGGATCGTCGCTGGCCATGTAGCGTTCGAGACGGTGCGGCTTCAGGCCCGCTTCTTGCCAAACGCGATGCACGGCGTCTTTGCTGACGCCCAGCGCGGAGGCCAGTTTGCGGCAACTCCAGTGCGTGGACCCGTCGCTGGGCTTTCTCCGCGTGGCAGACAGGATGCGGGCGCGCAGAGCCGGAGTCAGCACACGCGGCTTTTGGCCGGGATGATAGGTGTCCAGTCCCTCCAGTCCGTATTGCCGGAAGCGCTGCTTCCAGCGAACGATGGTGGGCGCCGTGGTCTGGAGCTGTCGCTTGATGGCGTTGAAGGACGCGCCTTCCGCCAGCATCAGAATCAACTTGGCGCGAAACACGTATCCGGCGGGCAGAGAACGGGACTGGGCGATGCTGCTTAGGTCGGAATGCTGTCTGCTTGGTGAGCAAGATTTCGCTGCCAGTAGCCATGACAGCTTTGATGCTAACAGTCTAGTAATGGTTACTCTGCGACAGTCCACTAGCAGGGCTGTTTATCGTTCCACGGCTTTCTGGCTTCGGCCACGGCCGCTGAGTGTGCCGGAGGTTCGCGCCACCCTGGCCCAAACCCCGTGCTGCTTTGATTCGCTGCGGTTGGTCCAGATCAGTTCGCGAATGAACCACCCAGGTGGAGAAGCAGAACTGGAACATGGTCTCCAATCAGGTCTCGGGGTCGACCTGGAACCCGGCACGGGATCGAACTCGGTCCGCACCCGTGCACGGGTTCGGTACCGGAACGTGGACCGGAACTACAACGCGTGTCCGGGCATGGTGCTGGGTACAGCGACTGGGTCCGACTCGGCCAGCATCCGGGCATGAGTTTCCCCCCCGAAACAGAAAAGGGTAAGCGCCCTGGAGCTACGACATAGCCCATCTCCCATAGGCGAGGGCCGTCACCCCGATCGACCAGGTACGCCATCCCAAAGGGGTACCCGCCAGGAGTAATGAGTGCGCCCACAAGGTTTTCCCGGAGGAAAAAAAAGGCTGGAGTCCCAAAAAATGTGCGGCACGCAAACATTTGGTCATCTCCTCAAGCCGCAACGGGGGTACTTTACTTCCAGGCAGCGACCAACTCCTGAATTCCCTTCGCGCTGGGAAAGTGCCCAGGTTCGATCCGGCAGACGAAGTGTGCGCTTCGGTAAAAGTCTTGCAGTGCCGGGTGCCTATCATTGAGAGCCTGCTCTGCAGCTCGGCCGGATCGAGTCTTGCGCTGAAGCATCCGCTGTATTCAGCACAGGTACAAGTCCTTCCGCCATCTTAATGAGCCGCTTGGTCAGTTTCCTTATTGGCCTTCCGTTACAGCTTCTTCATGGTTTCTTCTAAGCTGCTCCGCGACTTTTGACGATTCCATAGACATGGCTACCGTCAATCGACCACCACCCGCCACACCGGGTGTTCTCAACGTTCCTCCTACGAATCGCTTCGAACTCAGATCGCAATCGCACCGTAAGGACCGTATCGGTTTGTTCTGGGCGCGGGCAACGCTCTCGGGATTGATCGCTTTGACGGCCTGCGGAGGGGGCCAGATGTCACCAGGCGAAGGCACAATAAGCGTGTTAGCCTCGCCAGCGAACGCGACTGTCATTTCAGGAAAAACGAAGCAATACGTTGCCACTGTGAGCAACAGTCCGAACACGGCAGTAACATGGTCGGCCACGGCAGGGTCGATTGATGCATCAGGGTTGTTCACAGCTCCTGTGGTCGCCTCTGCGACTCAGATCCGGGTAACTGCAACCAGTCGAGCAGATTCCAGCAAGGGCGCAACCGTCTCCTTGACGGTACAGTCCGCCCCGTCGGTGGCGACCCTGGCAGTGAGCCCTTCAAGCCTGAAATTCGCTGCGCAAATCGACGGTTCTAGTCCAGCCCCGGCCAGCGTGAGCATTACGAGCGACGGGGACGGAATGCTAAGCTTCACCGGGAACAGCGACCAACCTTGGCTTGTGCTGTCAACTGGATCTGGAACCGCCCCCTCCACACTCCAAGTCGGTCTCTCGATCAGCGGACTGAAAGCAGGAACGTACGTCGGACATGTGACGCTAACGAGTGGAGAGAGTACGAAGACTATTAGGGTCACACTCACTATGACGCCGGCACCTGTGAACTATGCCGTGTCACTTTCCTGGAAGGCTGCAACGAGCAATCAGGTCACCAGCTATAGCATGTACCGCTCGACGATTGAGGGAGGCTCATACGAGCTACTGGCCAGCGCTCTCGGCGTGGCGAACTATCGCGATCAAAGCGTGCAATCGGAAACGACCTACTACTACGTCGTGACTGCGGTAGACAATGCGGGGCGAGAGAGTGCCTACTCGAATGAAATTCGGATACCTGTACCCTAGCGCGGTCGCTTCGCCGAGGCCAGTCGGAACAATCACCGAGGGTGAAGTGACCAAGTGCTAGAACTCAAAAACTGCAAACGAGCAATGTTTCTGGCACTCGTGCTGGCATCCGCGATGGGGCACGCGGGCACGGTGCCGAACATTGATTCGCTCTCCTCGTGGAAATGTACTCACGATCTCGGGACACCCGGATCTTCGGTAGGAATGACCTCGCTTGTGGCTATTCCCTCCAGGGATGGAGAAAGCCGACGGTTCGACGTGTCGTGGAGTGCTTATGGGGGAGAACGCTGCAGTAGCAAGGTGGGCGTTGCCGAAGATGGATCGACCAGTTTCAGTCTCGATCTCTGGTGGTACACGACGGATCTCACGCATGTACGCAATTTGGAGTTCGACCTTAACGAGGTGTTGCCAAACACGGAGACTGTGATATACGGCGCACAGTGCTCCCTCGCTTTAGGTAAATGGGAATTCACCACTAGAGTGGGAACGAGCCCGCGCTGGAATGTTTCGACCTCCACATGCGGTGGACTGGCCTGGACACCCAATGTCTGGCATCATCTGACCCTTCGATTTCATCGAGACTTGGTCGGGGTGGTGACCTACGATTCGGTCAGTTTTGATGGGAGCGTGCAAGCGTTCAATAACGCATCAGGGGCCAGTAACTTTGCCTTGCATTGGTCTCCACCAGGGCTGCAAGTTGTAAACTTCCAGATCGGTGGAGACAATTCGGCCAACGGCACGATTGCGTATTTGGATTCTGTGACGGTTACCGGCAGCACGGGCACCGCGCCGTTGCCACCTTACGACTTGGCGGGTGGAGTTGTTGTTCGCTGAGTATCGAGCCGTAATACGCCTAGTCAACCAACCTCAATCACAGCCGGATGAAAGGGTGCCAGGGGTGTCCACACAGGTATACTACCGCCATTTCCTGAGCTGCTTCCAGGCGGCGGCCAACTCTTGAATCGCCCTCGCGCTGGGGAAGTGCCGGGGCCGATCCGGCATTCTAAGTTTGCGCTTCGGTAGAAGTCTTGCAGCGCCGACGTGCGCAGCATTGAGCCTGCCCTGCAGTTCCGCCCAGATCCTTGCGCGAGAGGACTTTCGTCGGGAGTCCACCGGGCGGCGCAGTCGGTCTAATTGTTTACACCAACAATGGCGGAGCCTTGGAACCAAGGCCGGCAATGAACAGCCCCAATTGACCATGGGTCACAGCGGTGGTATGACTGCCCCGGATACGGTCCTACGGTTTTAGCGAGGAAGGGGGAAGACGGGGCAGATTTCGTCCCCGTGAAGCCTTCAGCGCTGGGTGCTCTCTCCGAGAAGGAGCTGGGCTATGACCGGCCGGAATTTCAAGTTGCAGCAACTCAGAGCCGAAAAGCACTGGACGTTACGCACTGCCGCGGTACATATGGGGCTCAGCATGACAGTTCTATTTAGCGCCGAACAGGGAGTGATGCCACGAGTGGATCATGCCGTTCAAATAGCAAGAGCCTACAACACGTCCGTAGAAAAAATCTGGCCAGATACACTACCCGCTTGCCGGTCGAAGTCGGCGGACACCAATTGCGACGGCTCCCGCTAGACTCACCGTCTGGGATCGTAGGCCCAAAGCCCCACCCTAAGTGATCCCAATCCGTCAACATCCCGAGCGTAACCGCGGCGCGGTCACCGATGTAACGGGCAGTGGCCTTCCGTCCAATGTCCTGAAATCCCATTTTCCCACAGTCTAAATCCGATTAAGATGATGATGCCGGACATGAGTCCTTCGAGCTTTCTCCCTATACCCCAGAAACGCTGGAAGGGTCTGCATAAGCAGTCATGTCCGGTACTGGCATCATGCAAGATTGATGGCTTAATCAGAATGGCCCGGTCGTGGGGGGAGAGTAGTTACGAAGGCCACCCCCGCAAGTGAAAGAAGTAACCTGCCAGAACCTTCGCCCCTTCCGCTGTCCTGGAGCCCGGGATGGGTGATTTGTGTGACAAGAAAAAAAGCCCGACTGGTTCAAGGTCGGGCCAAGGAGCAGCAATTGGGGTCATGCACCCTGCCCCATTCGGAGAAATGGGGGAAGGCAAGTTGTTGTCCCTTCGGTGGGAGAGACACCACGACTACTAGCGTGAACCATTGTCATCGTCGAGTCTGTGACGAATGGCACACGGCGAAGTGACGATTAAACAATTTCCCTCACAACTCAGTTCCTCGTGGCCCGGCGCGAACCTTGGCGTACCCGGGTACGTCCCGCGCACCCGCCAAGTGCACTACGTACGGTTCTATGATCCAGGATACTGCTTTGTGGGCCCGCGCTCTGACCGGGGTGGTCTTCAAGGGGTGTACGGCCCTCCGGTTTGCCCCCAAAGGATTCCTTCAGGGCCCAGCCGTGCTCGATCCCAAAGGCAAAGTCCGATGGCAACTGAGAGTTCCCGCCTCACGCTCCGTCCGGGAAGCCTGGCATGCAAGGCTGCTGGCCATCGATGTCACACTCGCAACTGCATCGGTTTCCCCAGACGGGTATTTGCCTGGCGCACTCTGGTTCACTCAGGGCTCCGGCTAAGCCTCGCTTTCTGCGGCCCACAGGTATGTGGGTACGGGGTATGGAATTTGCGCGATCCCATAGCCGTACCGCTAAGCTTCTGAAACTAAAGATCTATATTTATATTCTATGGTTTCCTCCCTGGCTCTGAGTCCCTATCCCATACCCAAATTTGGGCCGCCAAGCTCAGGAGCTAAGTAGATCCCGTGCGCCTACCGAATGAAGCCGATACCGCGGTGCCCAGTGCTTTGCGCGGCTCGTGCTCGGGTGGTCTGTCCTATTTAGCAGCCTCTCCGCGCTCCTCCGCGGGCTTGTCATCCACCGATGTAAAAACCCGGCGGCTTGCGGCGATGTGGCCCTGGGGACATACGAACTCCACGACGTGTAGCACTCTTGGGTGTCGGTAGTGTTCGATCTGGTCCACGTCGTACTGCAGCTTGCAGGTGTGGCAGACAACCCGGACCCAGCCCAGGCCTAGATTGCCTAGCTGGTGAGGCGCAGGGATCGGCATGTGTACAGGGTACGGGCTGGGCTTTACCGGGCGCAGCCCAAGGCGTCTGCAATCCTCTTCTGAGTTGTTGCGTTCCATTGTGTCCACATCCTCCCTGTTAAAGATCGTGCATGGCTGGGATCTTCGAGGGCAGCGCGAGTCTAAAGTCGGCTACCCGCGCAACTCGTACGGCGCCGCCACGGCGTGCAGGGCATCCTCATCTGACATTGGAAGGGCTCCTTTTTGCGACCCTTGTCGCCGCATCCAGCCTGCTTGGGCTGTACCACCGTGGCGATTTGCGCTCGGTTGGGGGGCGGGGCATGCCCGGCCCGCTCGTGATGCTCGCTAGATTGTACTGGAATGCGGAAGTCCCCCCACATAGGACGATCGGTAAGAAAAGATTTCGCGGTCGGAAGGGCCGCGTTACTGTGGAGTCGAACATCAGAAGTTCTTAATGTAGGGAGCCGCGTCTCTCCCTCATCATGGCTAAAGGACTTCTGGGTGTCGGGAGCCTGCGGTCCTCCCCACTCTCGTCCGTGATGTTAGACCCAATACTTGATGGCTTCGCCACCCCAAGCTGGTTGTTCTGAAATTGAAGGTGAGATTACTGTCGGATAGGGGGCCACGCTTCAATGGAATGCGCATGCCCTGCAGTCACACGACTTGGCAATATAAATGGGCGAATTCCCCGGCTAGGCCCTGTCTAGCATTAGCGTCAACCCGCGGTGGATGGTTCTGATGATTATGAACATCGGGCACACTGACGGACCGACCGGGAATCACAGCTGCCATCCGTTATTGTACGAACGCTCGATTGCGCACGAATCTGAAACGCTTCAAACTTCGCCTAACGGCCCCTCTGAACTACCGAACTGGAACCGTGCCCCCCTGTACAAGCAATTCCTTCTAGGAGGATTGTTCCTGATGGCGTTCCTGTTCTTGGACGGTTCATCGACTGCGTCTCAAGCTTGGGAAGGATCACCCAGTTGCTATCTACCAATCGGGCTGACCCTAACGTTGTTGCTTTGTGGTGGTTTGCGATATTTGCCCCTGATATTTATCTCCAGCTTGGTCGCGGCGGTGGTGAACTACCACCGACCGATCATTTCTTGGGCAGGGCTTCCGGGTTCAACAACCGTCTACTTCGCCTATATCGCCGGCGCGGCAGTTCTCCGAGGACCATGGCGCATCGATCCGAAGCTCGGCAACCTGCGGGACCTCGGTAGGTTTCTGCTGATTTTTATCAGCGCGGCCGTTCTCAGCGCACCCGTCGGAATGCTGACACTGCTCGGCGACGGTATCGTCCACCGCTCCGACGCCCTGAGTACGACATTAATCTGGTTAGCCAGCGACGCGGTGTCGATTGTTACGTTCGCTCCGTTCCTACTGTTACATATCGCCCCGCGGGTGAGTGACTGGTTGACAGCCGGGACTTGCCCTCGTTGTTTAGCACAACAACGACGTCCAGTCTCAAGGTTTGAGATCCTGGAGACGGCAGTGCAGGCCGGAATTATTCTTGTGACCGTCGGCATCGTTTTCAACCGCGGTCCTCTAGTTCCATATCAACCTCTTTATCTTCTTTTCATTCCTGTTGTCTGGGTTGCAGTTCGTCACGGTTTGCCCGGAGCAACCCTTGCCATTTTCTCGATTAACGTCGGGATGACGTTCGCAGCTTGGTTCGTTCGGGCTCCGCAAGGATCAATGCCGCGATTCCAACTCGCCATGTTGACGCTCGGGCTGACGGCTCTTTGCCTGGGGTCAGTAGTCTCCGAACGCAAACGGTCGGAGGCGAACCTCCAGTCGAAAACCGCATTTTTGGAGGCTCAAGCGAACTCTACCATCGATGGCATCTTGGTTGTGGACGACGGTGGCCAGCGACTGATGCAGAACCAGAGGTTGGTCGAACTCTTGAGCATCCCACCTGAGATCCTTGCTGACATAAGCGACCGACCGATGCTTACGTATGTCGTCACCATCGTCAAGAATCCCGAGACTTTCCTGGCGAAGGTTTACTACCTTGCCGACCATCCTAGCGAAATCAGCCATGATGAAATCGAGCTAAGAGATGGAACAATTCTGGATCGCTATTCCTCCCCCGTCATTGGCAAACGCGGCATCCACTATGGACGGATTTGGACGTTCCGCGACATCACCGCGCGGAACCGGGTCCAAAAGGACTTGATCCAAGCCCGGGAAGCTGCTGAAATCGCCAACAAGACGAAAAGTGAATTTCTGGCCAACATGAGCCATGAAATCCGTACTCCGATGAACGGAATCATCGGTATGACTCAACTAGCTCTCGACACAGAACTTACGCGGGAACAACGCGACTACTTGGACACGGTGAGGAGTTCCGCCGATTCGCTGCTGTCGCTCATCAACGACATCCTCGACTTCTCGAAAATCGAGGCCGGAAAGTTGGAGATTGAGAACATCGACTTCAATCTTCGCGATAGGCTGGAAAAAACGATCAGCGTCCTGAGTGTCCGGGCGCACCAGAAAGGGCTCGAACTCACATGCCACATTGCGGCGCAGGTACCCGACGATGTTGTGGGAGATCCAACCAGGCTAAACCAGATCGTCGTGAACCTGGTTGGAAACGCTGTGAAGTTCACATCCGTGGGCGAAATTGTAGTAAAGGTTGAGATCGAATCACAGTCCGAAGCCCAAGGCGTCTTTCACTTCAGCGTGGCCGATACGGGCCCCGGAATTCCTGCCGACCGACAGAAGCTGATCTTTGAGGCTTTCACCCAATCTGACAATTCGATGACGCGGAAGTACGGTGGCACCGGCCTCGGTCTGTCGATCTCCTCCAAGCTCGTTGGATTACTGGGAGGAAGGATCTGGGTGGAAAGCCAACCCAGCCACGGCAGCACCTTCCATTTCACGGTGACGTTCGGCCTGCAGAAGCTGCCCAAGCACAGGTTCGCACCCATCGATTTGGAATTGCTTCGCGATATTTCCGTCCTGATTGTGGATGACAACGCAACCAATCGCACAGTGCTTCGCGAGACCCTCACTCTATGGCATATGAAAGCCGACGAAGCGGAAGGTGGAACCCAGGCCATAGAGATGCTGCAAGCGGCGAAGGGGGTCAAGCATCCCTATCGCCTCGTTCTCTTGGACCGCCAAATGCCAGGAGCTGGATGGCTTTGATGTGGCAGCACGGATTCAGCAAGACCGGGGTCTGACAGAAGCGGTCGTCGTTATGTTGACCTCCGCTGGTCTAAAAGGCGATGCCGCACGCTGCAGTCGAGTTGGGCATCAAGGCCTATTTGTCCAAACCGATCAAACGAGCAGACCTTCTGGAGGCAATCAAACTCGCCTTGTTTGGACCGCTGGACACGGTCAAACACTCGGCCACAACCGTTGCGGTGGCCGCAAACCAGCAACACTTCAAGATCCTGCTGGCAGAAGACAACCTGGTGAACCAAAAAGTGGCCATACGATTTCTGGAGAAACGAGGGCACACAGTCTTTATCGCAGATTCTGGAAAGAAAGCGTCTAGAGGCCTGGCAAGAGCAACCCTTCGACCTTATTCTGATGGATGTCCAGATGCCGGAAATGGATGGCCTTGAGGCCACGGCCATGATTCGAAAACAGGAACTCGTTCGCAAACTCGAATCGACCGAAAAGCATATTCCCATCATCGCCATGACCGCTCACGCCATGGTGGGAGACCGCGACCGATGCATCGCAGCCGGGATGAACGACTATGTCTCGAAGCCGATTAATGCAGACGATCTGTTCGCGGCTATCGACAGGGTCATGGACGCGCCACAGACCTCCTCCGCACGCGCAGGAGCCATGTCTGACTGAGACGGGCTGCTCTTCATCGCGTGCAAGCGATTCCTCAAGACTAATAAGCGACTCCAAGAGAAGCCTCGCACGCATAGATGGAAAATTGCACACGACCTGCCCGCGCTCTGAGCAGGGTGGTCTTTAGAGGGTATACCGGCCTGCGCCTTGCCCCTAGGGATTCCTTCGAGGACGTAGCCCGTCATCAACTGTCGAAGCCGCAACCCGACAGCATCGATGGAGAGTTTCCTGACCTGGCTCTCAGTTCATCGCTCGGGAAGCTCGGTGGGCAATGCTGGCCGCCGATCTCACCCCCTGTGAGAGTCACTGCGACAGCTAGATAGTGGTGGTGCTAGTGGGCACAGGGTGGGTTCTACGCTCCTTTGGCCGCTTACCCGTGCCGCCTCCTCCACGCCAAGTCCAGCGTGGGGGAAACAAAGTGGGTGTCCGACCATTCAGCTCTCTACTGTCAGCAAAGACACGGGATACGGCCGACAAAGTATTCAACGACGGGCGATACCCGACTCCTCGCCCGGTTCTTTATATAGAGACACAGACCCTGCTCAAAGATACGCTCGGCGCTGGATACTCGCCCTGGGATGCCGCTAACGCGCCGAGGAAAGGCGGAATTCTGGCCCGTTCTTGGGGGAGTCCGTACCGGCCAGCCGCAAAAACGGTGCGGATACAGGTCGAAAGAAAGAATCGCAGAGATCATCGCAAGGCGTACGCGCTATGCACTTCGGCCGGTACCAAGACGTATCGGGTACGCATCGGAAGATTCGCGGAACTTACCACGGTATCCTTCAATAGATTCATACAGAATGCCCGGTTCGCATGCCAGATTTCGGAAAACCTACCCAGAACTCGTCACCCATTCACCAACGTGCTACGGGCGATTGGAGCGCCTGCCTTAATGCAAGGTTCTCCGAGGCGCTCCACACGGTTCCTGCCGTTGGCCTTGGCAGTATAAAGGGCACTATCGGCAATGCGCACGAGCCCTTCTGGCCTGAGAATCTCGGAAGCCTGGTGTTGTGCTGCCAATCCGATGCTGATGGTCACGGGGATCGGCCCGGACTCGGTTTCGACCAGCTTTTCAGCGACGTAGACGCGCATCCGTTCCGCGGTGATCATTAGATTTGATGACCCACAAGACGTCAGCACAACCAGAAATTCTTCTCCTCCGTAGCGGCCGACGTAGTCATAATTTCTGACCGATGCAAGCATGCGGCGAGCCACTTCACGCAACACCTCATCCCCAGTCTGATGTCCGTAGGTATCGTTTATGTGTTTAAAGTGGTCAAGGTCTGCCATCAACACCCCCAAGGGTTCGCCTAACCTCGCGCTGCGTAGGGTTTCCCGCTGCAGCAGACCCATGATAGCTCCACGGTTCCAGAGGCCGGTCAAATGGTCATGTGCCGACTCGAATCGCAGCTCGGTTTGGACTCTCAGCAACGTGCTCTGGAGTTCCAGAATCCGCTGGCCGGCCCGGACCCGCGCGTGAAGCTCGTTTACATCAAATGGTTTGGTCAGGTAGTCATCGGCCCCTGCTTCTAGGCCGGCTACTACATCTTCCTTGCTCCCTTTAGCCGTGAGCAGCAGTACATATTTATAGGAACCAGTGTGGTGACTACGGATTCTTCGGCACAGTTCAAGGCCGTCCAGGCCCGGCATCATCCAATCCAGGATTGCCATCTGCGGGGAGCATCGTTCTGTTGCAGCACGCTCCAGGCATCCAGTCCGTTCTCCAGGGACGTAACTCGGTAGTTCCATTTCTGCAACCAAGTCTCCAGGATCCGGCGGAACATGGGATCATCTTCCGCGATCAACACGGTATTTGGCACCGACAAGACTGGGGAACAACCGGGCTCGGGCCCTGGGCCAAGAGAAAGAATACTCACTGAATCGCTCCCGCGGGTTCTTTCAAGGCCAGATTCAGGCTTGCGATTTCCCGCTGCAGCACAACAAACACATCGGGGGCATGGGACAGATTCTTCTGATGCCCCATGTCCTCAAGCTCCCGTGCGGCCTGCGACGCCCCCGCCGCACCCAGATAACCAAGTTCTCCTTTGAGGCTGTGAGCCGCACGCATGAGCGCCTCCGCGTCCGTGTCAGCGATAGCCTGTTGCAACTTTTGCAGCAGTTTCGGCGATTCCTCCAGGAAAATCTGGCAGAGTTGGCTGAGAAGTTCTTCGTCCCCACCCAACCGATCCAGAGCTTCGCCCTTGCGCCACGATAATTGTCCCGGAGAACTGGCGGCGGGAGAGGACTGTAGTTCTGAGAAACTGGACAGCGTTTTTTCAATATCGCTAAAACGTATGGGTTTCGTAATGTATCCATCCATTCCTGCTTGCAAACAACGTTCGCGGTCGCCCTTCATGGCATGAGCGGTCATGGCAAAGATGGCGAGGTGTGTGCCACTGCTTTTCTCGCGCTCGCGGATAGCTTCGGTCGCGGTCAGACCATCCATCTCCGGCATCTGCACATCCATGAAGACCAGATCGACCTTCTGGCTGAAAACGAGCGACAGCGCCTCCTGGCCGGTACGCGCCAACACCGAAGAATGTCCCATTTTGTCCAGCATGCGTAGAATCACTGCTTGATTCACCGCGTTGTCTTCGGCCACCAGAATATGGAGTTTGCGCAACGACTCACGCAGCGTGTGTCGAGTCACAAGAGGACGCACTCCAGTCTTGTCGGACTGGACTTGGCCTAATACGGCGAGGATGGCATTGCGCAGATCGGCCTTCATGACCGGCTTGAGCAGGTAGGCAGAAATCCCCACCTTCCGGCAACGTTCAGCCTCACCGGGCTGTCCGCCGGAGGTCAGCATCAAAATGCTCGTTTCTCCCCTCCCAGACCGCTCCTGGATCTCTTTGGACAGCTGGAACCCGTCCATACCTGGCATGTGCGCATCCATCAAGATCACACGAAAGAATTCTCCCCTCTGACCCGCTTCCTCGACGGCAGCCAGCGCGGCCGGTCCGCCGTCAACCGCCACTGGCTTCATTCCCCAGCGGCCGGTCATCTCGTACAGAATCCGGCGATTGGTTTCATTGTCGTCAACCACCAATACTGAAACATCTTGCAGACTAGGAATTGGCCCCGGAGCCGAGCCCTCATCCTGTGTCGGCTGCTCGGCGTAACGGACCGTGAAATGAAACGTACTACCCTTGCCTTCTATGCTCTCCAGCCAGATTTTCCCTCCCATCAATTCAATCAGACGTGCGGATATTGCCAAACCCAGTCCTGTCCCTCCATATTTTCGAGTTGTGCTGGTGTCCGCCTGGGTGAAAGCGTGGAAGAGGATCTGGTGTTTCTCGGAGGGGATTCCGATGCCGGTATCGGTAACCTTGAAATGCAGTTCCACGAATCCGTCGTGCTCCGCCTGCACGGCAATTTCGATCAACACCTCGCCCTTTTCGGTGAACTTGATGGCATTGCCTGCCAAGTTCAACAGAACCTGACGCAGGCGTCCCGGGTCGCCAATCAAGTGCGAGGGCACATCAGGGCCTACGTCATAAGCCAATTCAAGGCCTTTTTCATGCGCTCGCTGGGCCAGTGTCTTGATGGTCTCACCAACGCAGTCGTAAAGATTGAATCCGATTTTCTCCAGTTCCAGCTTTCCCGATTCGACTTTGGAGAAATCCAGGACGTCGTTGATGACGGTTAATAACGACTCCCCCGAGAACTTGACCAGGAGCAGATTGTCCCGCTGTTCCTTGGTCAATTCCGTGTCGAGTGTCAGCTCGGTCATGCCCAGAATCCCGTTGATGGGAGTGCGAATCTCGTGGCTCATGTTGGCAAGAAACTCGCCCTTGGCACGACTGGCAGCCTCGGCGGCATCTTTGGCTACTGCAAGCGAGGTATTGGTCGCTTGCAGTTCGCCAGTACGTCGTGTCACTTCTTCTTCCAGGGTGTGGCGGTGACGCTGCAGTTCCTGGTCGCGATGTTCGATCTGGGCCAACATCTCGTTGAAGCCGCCTACTAACAGGCCGATCTCATCCTGACTATTCACCGAACCGCGGATAGAGTAGTTTTTTTCCTCGGAAACCCTCTTGGCGGTCTGCACCAATTCGAGGATGGGGACCGACACCACCTTTTGCATGCGCGACGCCAGGGCGAAGGCAGCAAGGGAAGAAAGCAAAAAGGTCAGTGCCATCGCCACCGGATAGGTCTGCAGTCTCGCGGTCATTTCAGAAAAATCTGATTCCACGTAAACCGTACCAATCGTGTCCTTGCCGAGACGGACAGCGCCGAAGTGGAGAAGACGTCGGTTTTCAAAGAAGCTTTCTGCCGGGCGTGGGGGCGGCGGAACAAAAGCCGACTCGTTCCCGTCTCGGACGTAGATGGCGAAAACCTCTCCATCCGGCGTGTAAAGGCAAGCCGCAGTGATGTGAGGTTGCGTGCGCAGAGACTGCAGAACGTCCTTTGCCGCCTGCGCGTCGTGGAAGGTAAGGGCAGCAGTGCTATTGTCAGCCACCATGTCAGCGAGCGTGGATACATCCCTGACCATGGCCCGCCGGTACATGACAAGGTCATAGCCGATCAGCACCGCGCAAGCCAGCAGTAACGACACGGTGGTAATCGACAAAATGATCACCTTCAGCTTTCGCCCGATGGACATGTCGCGGAGGACACTCATTTGGTGTCCGTTGGGGTGTCGTCAGTCAAGATGAGTTTGGCCACGGTCAACAACCGGGCACTTATCTTCAGATGTGCCCGTTCCGCCGCCTTCATATTGATTTCAAAGCGTACCCGGCCATCAGCCACGACGAAATTGATAACCCCACCGATCCCGGCAAAACCGGGGCTATCTCCCACGGTCAGAACATTGGCGCCTCGCAGACCGCGGAGGATCTCTGGCGCTTGTCGCTTTTCTGAAAAAGCCACGAATATGATCTGACAGCCCCTTGCCTGCGGCACACCGGATGGGTGAATGACCTCGATTCTGTGGCCGTTTACACTCTTGTCTCCAATTACCTCCTCAAATTCGTGGCCGAAGGGATCCTGCCCGAGCAGGCAAATCTGCAAAGGAGCATCCGTCCCGGAAAAAGCATCGGCTGGCCATTCCACAAACTTCGCAAAATTAAAGAGGAACGCCGCCTTCACTTGATATTCGGTGGCCGATTGTGCCTGCGTTACCACTGCCAGGCAACATACGATCAACCGGATCGAGAGCGATTTCCAGCGGGTTCCGAGGTTTGGTCGGAAGCCCGAAGAGCACCCCTTTATGAAAGGTTCCAGCATCTTGTTGAGCCAATTTTTCGCTCGTACTCAGAATTGCCAGGTGAATTTCGCGTAAATACTGCGCTTGATCAAAGTGGATCGAATGACGCCGCTGCTGTCCACAAACTCCAGGTGGCGATCCTTCACCAGATTTTGCCCCACCACGCTCATTGACAGCCCATCTGTCCATCGCCATGTCAGCCCGGTGTCCAGCCTGGTATAAGACGGAATCGCCTCATTCTTAAGGCGGTCTACAAAAATACGCGGAAGCATCCCACCCAATTCCATGTAGTAGCTTGATGTGTGACCGAAGTTGGGCACTGTGAACCGGGCTGCTGCCCTGTTCCATCTCCGCGGAACTTAGGTCCTGGCTGGTCGCACTTAGGTGCATGTGAATCTGCTCGAAGGCATACCCTGGGCTTAGCATCCAGCGATCCGTAACCTTCCAGTTCGCCGCCATCTCGAATCCATGGGCTTCTCCGTGCATCAGGTTCTGGAAGGTAAATGGGAGGACGAGATGGGGCGGAGGTGGAGCGGCCTCGAAGAAAGGCGCGGTCGG
>CAWHQS010000012.1:0-186873 GCA_963831565.1 Terriglobia bacterium | reverse complement strand
TGCTCCAGTGGCTCGGAAGGTTTTACCCGGGAGCGAGGATTGATGGGGCTCAGGACCCAAAAAATAGAAATTCCCGAATTGTCGGCTGCTCCATGCGAGGTTTGGCATCTCTAAACGGCGTGAGAAATTCTGAAATTGCCGAGCTACTGGCCCGGGCGGCTGAACATGCAAAACAGCCTCTGCAGCGGGCGCTCCGACGGGCCGCGCGCCGTTCCTTTCTTTGGCCCGAAGAGGCAGAAGACATGCTCGCCCGAGGGCAGAGCCTTACAGAGCTAGCCGGTATAGGTCCTTATCTGAATAAGCAGATCATCGACTGGCTACGCCACCCGCCGGAGCTTGAAAAAGTGATTCCCGAGATTCGACAGAACCTTCCTAACCCTTGCGGAAGCCGAGGACGTTTCGATCGGAGTATCCGGAGCGCTTCCATGAGATTCGCGGCGATCTCCAGATGCACACTCTGTGGAGCGACGGTTCGGGATCGATTCAGGACATCGGCGGAGGCAGCACGGGCACGCGGGTATTCCTATATCGCGATCACCGACCATTCCAAAGGACTCAAGATTGCCGGCGGCATCGACGAAGACCAGCTCGCGAAGCAAGGAGAGGAGATCGCCGCGATCAACGAAAGTATGCGGCGGAATGCTGGCGGCTTTCGCGTCCTACGTTCGGTCGAATTGAACCTGTCTCCGACCGGGGCGGGGGACATGGATCGGGCCGCTCTAGACCAGCTTGATCTTGTGCTTGGCTGTTTTCATTCTGCACTGAGACGAAAGGAGGATCAGACGGAACGCTATCTTGCCGCCCTGCATAATCCTTCAATTCACATCCTTGGTCATCCGCGCGGGCGTATCTACAACTTTCGTCTTGGCTTGAGCGCCGATTGGGCACGGGTCTTTGCTCTGGCGGCGGAACTCGACAAAGCTGTTGAAATTGACTGCTATCCGGACCGCCAGGATCTCAGCATCGATCTGCTGGCTATCGCGAAAAAGGAAGGATGCCTCTTTTCGATCGGAACGGACTCGCACGGTCCCTCCCAGCTGGACTTCATTGAACTCGGCATAGCCGCGGCTCTCAGGGTCAAGCTTGATCCAAAGAGAATCCTCAATTACATGCCAACCGATCGATTGTTGGAATGGGCCGCAAGTGTTCGGGAGCGTTGACATGGATCCTCAGAAAAGGTTGGCAACGAACGTCTCGCCAACATAATGTGCCGCACATCCTTGTGCGAAGTCGATGCATCCAATTGGCGCTTGAGCTGAACGTGTGGGGTCGGCACTAGACGATCTGCGAGACAAGCGACGATGACAAGCTCCCGCGAACATTCGAATCGCCAAACTTCCGAATCTTTCGACCGACGAAGGTGGTTGAAGTCCGTCGCGTCCTTAGGCGTACTAGCGCGTTTCGACAGAATCTTTCCATCGCCATCTGGTGTAGGTTCTTCGCGAGAACATCAACTCAACGACCAGAAGGGACAAACCGCTGTGAATCAAAAAAAATCAATGGACTCTTCGTGGCTCAAGCCACAAATCGGTTTTCAGTTGGCACACGAGCAATTCAAAGTTCCGGAACTAGTTGAACTCGGAATCGCCGCTGATCAAGCCGGGTTTGATCTTCTCGCCGTTAGTGATCATTTCCAGCCGTGGCAGGAAAACGAAGGGCATTCGGGACAAGCCTGGGTCACGATGAGTGCAATCGGGCAGAAGACCAATCGCATTCGGATGGGAACAACCGTCACTTGCCCGACCTTTCGCTACAACCCGGCCGTAGTGGCGGAGGCCTTCGCGTCGCTTAGTCTTCTAACTCCTGGTCGGGTGTTTCTCGGAGTGGGTTCGGGCGAAGCATTGAATGAAGAGGCTGCGACAGGCTCGTCGGCCCAAGTGGACCGAGCGTTCCGAACGACTGGTCGAAGCCACCGAAATCATTCGCCAGTTGTGGCACGGCCAGCAAGTGGAGCACTCGGGAAACTATTACAAGGTTAATGCCCGTCTGTACGATCCGCCGAATCAGCCCATCCCTCTCTTAATGGCGGGCAATGGACCGAAGGCAATGCGTCGCTGCGGACAATACGCGGATGGACTTATCACCGATCCCAAGACATGGAAAAGAGCACAAGGCCGAATTTCAGAAGGGAGCATCCGACGCCGGCAAGGATCCGGCTCGAATGCCCATCTTTATCGAACAGTATGTAGTGGTTGGTGGCAGAAGTGAGCTCAACGAGGCGGCAGCGCTTTGGCGCTTCGGGCCAAAAGCCTGGAAACCCTATTTCAATATTCGAGATCCCAGAGCCATTCAGCACGCGCTGAAGCTGAGGTTCCACTCGAAAAAGTGACAGAAGGTTGGCCGGTGGGAACCGATCCGGAGGCTCACGTGAAGGTACTCGCAGATCTTTTTAAAAGCGGCGCCACCGGGGTTCATATCCATTCGGGCCAACGCGATCAGAGAAGAGTAATAGATTTTTACGGAAAGGAAGTGTTGCCGCGCATGCGGTCGATTTCGAAAAAAGCCGCATGATTGGAAACCACGGATGATTTTGAAATCGAACGATCCCGCCATCCTGTTCGACCTCGACGGTACGGTAGATACTGCATACCGCCACGTCACGTCGTGGGCCGCTGCCCTGAGAGACGGCGGAATCCTCGTTCCTGAATGGAAAATTCATCGTCGCATCGGGATGAGCGGGAGTTCACTTGTCCGTCAACTGGTTCGCGAGCACAGACAACACTCTTCCAAGATCGACATCGAGCCGCTCGAGAAAATGCACGATTCTGTCTTCAATAAATCAATAAGCTCCATCCAACCGCTCCCGGGGGCCAAAAGTTGATTCGGTATCTCACGAAGCGTGGTGTGGGATGGGCTATTGCAACGACAGGCGGCAAACAACAAACGAGAAAACTGCTACAGAGGCTTCGAATTCCGGTTAAGACAGTGATTGTCACTGGCGATGATGTTGCCAAGGCCAAGCCGTCTCCCGATGTATTCGTTAGTGCGGCCAGGCAGTTGCGAGTTCCAGTGGAACACTGCGTTGTAGTCGGCGATAGCGTTTGGGACATGCTTGCCGCGGGTCGCGGCCGAGCGCTGTCGGTGGGCTTTCTCTCGGGTGGCTACAGCCAAGCCGAACTGGAACAAGCTGGCGCCTTTCGTGTCTACACAGATCCAGCCGACATGCTGGAACATATCGAAGATATTGGTTTGGGCTGAAAAGATCTAATCGCATATCTTATAGATCCGCCAGCGTATTGACCGGTCGCCAGCAGCGCGCTTGTAATTCAACCGTCATCTTACCGGTCACCGCGGAAGACGTATCGGGTGACCACAGGGGCGCCAGTTTGTGCCATGTCGATCGACAGGAAGTAGTTAATAAAATGCGTCCACTTCTTCCGGTTGGATCACGAACAGCCCATCGGGTTTGCGCCTAGTTGTCGTGGGTCCGAACAACTTCGCGAGTCCGAGCAAACGACCGCGCAGCCACCTCTTTTTTGAGTGACGTGCAAAGGCTTCTCGTTGAGAACCATTCCTATTTACACAGTCAAATTTCCGGGGACGTTAAGGGGACGATAAGAAATGATCTCCGGTATCATTTCGCACCAAACGACGTCCGCCGACACCGTTTTGATCAATCAGTTACATCTCATGGTTGCCTGTCACGGCAGCCGGGCACAATGATTTCCAGACCGGACCGAATCTTGATCCATTCATGATCCACGAAATGTTTCTATACCTTACTAAAACTGCTTTCGGAAGCCATCCGTGTCGCGTAGTTTCAATAACTTACCTTACACTGCTTTTCACGGCGGTAACACGGGTTCAAATCCCGTCGGGGACGCCAACAAAAGAAACCACTTCGAGGATTCGACTAGTTTTGCCGCGCGTCCACAAACGTCCACTTACACCAGCTTTTTCCCCAGTCCGGGCGAAAGCAGTCTGACCACCCTGCTCTGCGCCTCGCGCTTCTCGTTGCTTACAGCTTGAACGTAGGTGTCCATCGTGACTCGGAGATTCGCGTGACGCAGAAGTTCCTGAATGACTTTGGGATTTTCCCCGTTGGCATTCAAGATCGTCCCAAATGTGTGCCGAAAGGTATGCCAGCCGATCCGCTTCTTGAGCCCTGTTCCCTCTGCCGCGCGCTTGATGTAGACGCGGTAGATTGAACTTGGCCAATACGGCTGTCTGCCGTTTTTCGCAGGACTCGCATAAACCCAATCGGAGGGACCGTTGTAGGGGGTCTCCTGCTTCCAGAGCCAGAGGCTGTTCGCCAGTTCCGCGTCCAGGGGAATCGGTTTCTGCGAAGCCTCGGTTTTCGGTGGTCCAATCCTCTGTTTCACTATGGACCTCCGGATGTGAATCACGTTCTTGTCGAAATCCACATCCTCCCGACTTGATCATGCGGGTCGTAGTGGGTCGCGTGGATGAGCCCGCGAGCTTGGTCGCGCGTCATGCCCGGTGGCGCCAACGGAAGGTCTGTTTTTGACAGCGGCACACGACAAAGGCATCGTCCATCGCGACCAGAAGCCCGACAACCTGTTTGTCACCAAGGATGGACGGGTCAAGATTCTGGACTTCGGCCTGGCCAAGCTGACCCAACCAAGGGACGCCTCCGGAGCGGAAGCGACAATGGCCGAGGGGACTGAGCCAGGCATGGTAATGGGAACCGTGGGCTACATGTCTCCCGAGCAGGTTCGCGGAAAGATGGCAGACCACCGCTCCGACATCTTCGCTTTCGGCACGATTCTTTACGAGATGGTGACGGGGAAGCAGACGTTCCGCAAACCCACTTCGGCGGAGACCATGACGGCGATTCTGAATGAGGATCCGCCGTCCATTTCCCAAATCACGGCAGCTACGCCCCCAGGTTTGCAGCGGGTAGTGCACCGCTGCCTGGAGAAAAACCCGGAGCAACGCAGTAAGTGAGATCTTCGCCGCCTTCTCATATCCAATGTGCGGATTGAGAGCCGTCACCAGCATCAGAGAATTGTCGAGATGCTCCTTAATGCGTTTTTCGTTCGGCTCGATCCCAATGGCGCAGCGATCGCAGAAAGAGCGCGAGGCATCGGCGAGGAGCTCGATCGACGTTAGAACGTTGTGCAGCATGACCGGCTTGTACACATTCAGTTGGAAGTTACCCTGCGAACCTGCAAACGCCACGGCGTGGTCGTTGCCAAACACCTGAACCGCGACCATGGTGAGTGCCTCGCACTGAGTGGGATTGATCTTTCCCGGCATGATGGAGGAGCCGGGTTCGTTTTCGGGGATTTTGAGTTCGCCGAATCCCGGCCCGCGGACCACAGGCATACCAACGCACATCGTTCCCGATCTTCATCAACGCCCCGGCAAGCGTGCGAAGTGCTCCGCTCACGGTGACCATACCGTCGTGCGCCGAGAGTGCCGCAAACTTGTTGGGAGCTGAGACAAATGGCTGACCGGTTTCTTCAGCGATCCGCCGGGCAGCTACTTCACCGAAGCGGGGATCAGCATTGAGTCCCGTGCCGACTGCCGTGCCGCCGATTGCCAGTGCGTAAATTCCGGGGAGAGATTGGCGAATGCCATCGAGTGCCTGGTCGATCTGCGCTACCCAGCCGGAGATCAATTGGCCGAGAGTAAGCGGCGTCGCGTCCTGAAGATGGGTCCGCCCTACCATGACAACATTGCGATACTGTTGCGATTTCTCGTCGAGTACATCGCGCAGGCGGCTGACAGCAGGAAACAACTTGTCCTCGATCGCCTCCACCGTCGCGATGTGCATCGCCGTGGGAAACGTATCGTTCGACGACTGGCTGTGATTCACATCATCGTTGGGATGAATTGGCTTCTTTGAGCCAACGACGCCGCCTGCAAGCTGGATCGCACGATTGGCGATCACCTCGTTGGCGTTCATGTTGGTCTGCGTGCCAGAACCGGTCTGGAATACGACCAGCGGAAACTCGTCATCCCAGTGGCCGTCGATCACTTCCTGCGCTGCACGAACGATCAGATCGACTTTTTCCTTGGGAAGCTGACCCAGTTCGCCGTTGGCCAAGGCGGCACACTTCTTCAGAATGCCGAGGGCTCGAATGACCGGCCGGCCCCAGCGAAAACGCTCGACGCCAATTGGAAAATTCACGTGAGAACGCTGCGTCTGCGCACCCCACAAGTGCTCGGCCGGAACCTGGACGTCGCCTAAGGCGTCCTCCTCGATACGGAAGTCGCTACTGATGGTGAGAGTCGCAATATTCTTGCTCGCCATGTGTCAAGACCTCAGTGCGTCGAAGCGTGCTCGGCGGACTCCGTTTGGACAGGCGCCTGAGCCCCTTCGTGAAGAGGCCGGTGAACATCCCGTTGAAGTTGGGCCTGAACGGCCTCATGAAGTTGTTCGTGAGAGTCCTCCGCAGACGGCAGTTGCACAATGCTGGGAACAACCAGTGGCTCCCGGTGACTGTGCCAGACTGCTCGCATCAGATCGCGGTTCATCTTTCCGATGAACTCCAGAGGTATCCGCTTGGGACATACCGCTTCACATTCGCCATGATTCGTACAGCTACCGAAGAGTTCATTTCTCATCGTGGCCACCATACTGACGGTCCTTTGGTCGCGCTGCGGTTGACCCTGCGGGAGCGAGTTCAAGTGAGTGATCTTGGCCGAGGTGAAAAGCATGGCAGATGCATTCGGGCAGGCGGCGACGCAGGCTCCGCAGCCAATGCATGCGGCTGCGTCAAAGGCAGTGTCTGCATCTCTCTTTTGGAACCAGGATCGCATTGGCGGCGGGAGCGCTTCCCGTCGGTGCGCTGATGAAACCTCCGGCCTGAATGATCCGGTCAAAAGCTGACCGGTTTACGATCAGATCGCGAATCACCGGGAACGCCCGGGCCCGCCACGGCTCGAGCGTCAACGTGTCGCCATCTTTGAAGAAGCGCATCGCAAGTTGGCATACGGTTGTACCGCGCTGGCCGCCATGGGCCACACCGTTGATGAGGAAACCACACGAGCCGCAGATACCTTCGCGACAATCGTGTTCGAAGGCAACGGGAGGCTCCTGCCGGCTGATCAGATCCTCGTTGAGGGCGTCAAGCATTTCGAGGAACGACATGTCGGGTGTGACATCGTTTACGCGATAGCTGACGAAGCTCGCCCGGTGCGTTTGCGCTTTGCTGCCGCCAAACTCTGAGCGTGAGATTCATGGCTACTTGTAACTCCTTTGCGAAAGCGGGAACGTACTCGAAGCTGAGCGGTTCCTTGTGAAGGGCGTGGCGCTTGGCCTGCACCTTTCCATTCCCAGGCGGCCGTGTAAGCAAAATTCGCATCGTCGCGTTTCGCCTCACCCTCGGGTGTTTGGCTCTCCACCCGGAAGTGGCCTCCGCACGATTCTGTGCGGTCTAAAGCGTCGGTGCACATGAGTTCGGCGAGTTCGAGGAAGTCGGAGATGCGGTTCGCCTTCTCGAGACTCTGGTTGAGCTCTTCGCCCGTGCCGACGACACGAAGGTTGTGCCAGAACTCGTCACGTAATTCCGGAATTCGAGTCGAGCGCCTTGCGCAATCCTGCATCAGCACGGGCCATGCCGCAGTCATCCCAAACAATCTTTCCGAGCTCTTTATGGAACGAATCGGGAGTGCGTTTCCCATTGATCGCAAGCAGCTTGTCGATGCGATCCTTGCACCTCGGCCTTGGTCGCCTTGAACGCGCTGTCGGACGGGCTCACAGGATCCAATTTGGTGGCAGCAACGTAATCGGGCACAGTGGCCGGCAGGACGAAGTAGCCGTCGGCGAGACCCTGCATGAGCGCGCTGGCGCCGAGCCGGTTTGCGCCGTGGTCTGAGAAGTTCGCCTCACCGCCCACAAACAGTCCGGGGATGGTTGACATCAGGTGATAGTCAACCCACAGTCCGCCCATCGTGTAGTGGGGAGCGGGATAGATCCGCATTGGCACCGTGTACGCATCTTCTCCCGTAATCCTTTCGTAAATCTCGAACAGGTTGCCGTACTTCTCGCGAACTGTTTGCAGCCCGAGCCGGTGAATAGCATCGGCAAAATCCAGATAGACACCCTGCCCGTGCGGGCCCACGCCGCGACCTTCGTCGCATACTTCCTTCGCATTTCGCGACGCGACATCGCGAGGGACGAGATTGCCAAAGCTTGGGTAACGGTTCTCGAGGTAGTAGTCGCGCTCATTTTCCGGAATATCGATTTGGAGCGCGGGTGTCACCCTTTTTCTTCGGTACCCATATCCGTCCATCATTCCGCAGCGACTCGGACATCAGCGTCAGCTTGGACTGAAAGTCGCTGCTCAACGGGATACAAGTCGGATGGATCTGGGTGAAACAGGGATTCCCAAAGAGGGCACCCCGGCGATGGGCGCGCCATATCGCGGTACAGTTCGAAGCCTTGGCGTTCGTCGAGAGGTAGAAGACGTTGGAATATCCTCCGGTTGCGAGCACAACCACGTCGGCAGCGTGGCAATCTAGCTGGCCCGTCACCAAGTCACGCGTCACTATGCCGCGCGCTCTGCCATTGACAAGGACGACGTCGAGCAGTTCACTCCGGAAATGCATCGTGACTGTTCCGGCGGCTATCTGCTCTTCGAGTGCCTGGTAAGCACCGAGCAACAGCTGCTGCCCCGTCTGGCCTCGCGCGTAGAAGGTTCGTTCGACCTGCACGCCGCCAAAGGATCGATTGTCCAGAAGTCCGCCATACTCTCTCGCAAACGGCACGCCTTGAGCCACGCACTGATCGATAATGTTGCCGCTGACTTCCGCCAGGCGATACACGTTGGCTTCGCGGGCGCGATAATCGCCGCCCTTGACCGTGTCCTTGAACAGACGCAAAACGCTGTCGCCGTCGTTGCGATAGTTCTTGGCGGAGTTAATGCCTCCCTGGGCTGCAATCGAGTGCGCCCGGCGTGGGGTGTCGTGATAGGAAAAGCAATCGACGTGGTAGCCTTGCCGGCCGAGAGTCGCGGCTGCTGCCGCGCCAGCCAACCCTGCTCCCACCACGATGATCGAGTGTTTGCGGCGATTCGCGGGATTCACCAGCTTCATCTCGTAGCGGCACTTGTCCCACTTCTGCTCAATTGGACCTGACGGGTATCCTCGCTTCCAACATTTCTGTCGTCCTTTCCTGATGCAATCAGCGACTAGTGCAACCAGCCTGCCCAGCACCGAGACCGGAACTGAGCTGAATCCAAGAAAGACTACGATTGCTATTGCTCGTGAGGCGATCTTCAGCGTCTTTTCGTTTCGGGCAGTACTCCAGCCAAGGGTTTGCAGCATGCTCCAGATTCCATGGTCGAGATGCAGGCAAAGCGCACCCATCGCCACGACATAGAAGAGTGCAACCGGCCAAACGGCGAAGGCTGCCATCACATTCTGGTAAACGGCAAGATGCCTGAACTGTCCGGCGTGAAACCCAACTGCACCTGCAGTCAGGTGAAGAAGATGAAAAATGATGAAGACAACCAGCAGGACTCCACCCCAGCGCATCATGCGGGCGGCGAAGGTCGTTTCGACATTGCGCTTGACGCTATATCCAACCGGTCGCGCAGCCCAGCTCATCCGGCTGAGCTGGACAGCGGCGGTGATGTGAAGGGCCACGCATGCGAGCAGGACAGCGCGCACCATCCAGAGCAATTGTCCATAGGCAAGTTCGGGTGAACCTACCTCCCGCAGGAACCGTGAGTAGGCATTGATCTCGTCCGGACCGGAGAATATTTTGAGATTGCCCACCATGTGAGCGAGCACGAAGCCGACCAGCACCACTCCCGTCACCGCCATGACGACTTTCTTCCCGATCATGGTGTGCCAGAAGGCCACTGCGCGATGACTGACGGCCACGCTTCGTGTTGCCGCTTCGCCAGGATGGACCGGATTCAAGCTCGTATTGCTTGCCATTGCTACCTCGTTTTCTCAGCGTTCGTTCTTCCAGCATCGTGTAAGCGGGGGTCCACTGTGCCTTCAGCACTCGCTCGCGCAGTTCGTCCTCACTGACCTTTGGAGCGACGCCGTCCTTCTGTGCCTCTATGCCGACGGCGAAAGCGATTTCCGCAGCTACATGTCCTGAGCTCTGTCAGGGGAGGAAGGAGCGAGCCGGAAGCATCCTTCAAAGCCGGCGAATTTGCGGCAAGGGTTCGAGCTGCTGCCAGCATCATCGACTCCGTCACTCTTCGAGCGCCGGCCGCGACAACGCCAAGTCCTATTGCCGGGAAGATGTAGATGTTGTTGCATTGGGCGATGGGAACCTTTCGTCCGCCGTAATTGACCGCTGCAAACGGAGAGCCCGATGCCACCAGCGCGCGGCCGTCGGTCCAGCGAACCAGAGCTTCAGCCTTCGCTTCCGAACGTGAAGTCGGATTCGAAAGCGGGAAAATGATGGGCCGCTCGACCTTGCGAGCCATTTCACGAACAACCGGTTCCGAAAAGGCGCCGCCAACGGTTGAGAGACCAATAAGAACAGTTGCCTCGATCTTTCCGATCACGTCGGCGAGGCCGATATTCCCGTCGGATGTTCGAGGCCATCCGGCGACGCGGCTCTGCGGCTGGGCGTAAACGTTCTGCTCCGGAGTAAGGTCCTTCCGGCCTGAATGCAGGAGGCCATCTTTGTCAATCACCCAGAAGCGGATTCGTGCCTCCTCATCGGACAACCCCTCTTCCTTCATTGCTGCACGTAGGCCGTCCGCAACGCCGATGCCGGCGGAACCTGCGCCGAGCATGACAATCTGCTGCTCGGTCAAGCTTTTTCCAGTCACCTTCACGGCGCCCAGGATGGCGCCCAGGGCAACTGCCGACGTTCCCTGGATATCGTCGTTAAAGGTTAACAGTTGGTCGCGATAACGATTGAGGATGGGACGTGCATGAGGAGTCGCAAAATCTTCCCACTGCAGGCACGTTCCAGGAAGCTCCTGCTTCACGGCTTGAACGAACTGATCTACGAAATCGAAATAAAATTGCCCGCTGATTCGCTCATGACGCCATCCGAGGTACTCGGGATCTTTCAGTCGCTCAGCATTGTTGGTTCCCACGTCCAACACAATCGGTAACGTTCTTTCCGGACGAATGCCGCCGATCAGTGTGTACAGCGAAAGTTTGCCGATAGGGATACCGAGTCCGCCAGCCCCCTGGTCGCCGATGCCGAGAATCCGCTCGCCGTCGGTCACGACAATTACATCGACATCCTTGTTCGGCCGATTTCGAAGCAACTGCGGAATGGAGTCACGGAGAGGGTAGGAGATGAATAATCCGCGTGGCCGCCTATAGATGTGGCTGAATTGCTCGCAGGCCAGCGCCACAGTTGGGGTGTAAACCATCGGCGTCATTTCTTCAATGTGATCGAGAAGAAGACGGTAAAAGAGAACCTCGTTAGTGTCCTGCAGAGCGCGTAAGAAGATATGCCGCTCCAGGTCGTCATCTTTTCTCTTGTAAGCCTCGTAGGCGCGGACCACTTGCTCGTCAATGGTTGCTACGTGGGGAGGAAGAAGCCCGTGCAGGCCAAACTCTATACGCTCCTCTTCGTTAAAGGCTGTCCCTTTGTTCAACGATGCGCTGTCGAGGAGATCCATTCCACGAGGAGTACCCGGCATAATTGACCGCGGGATTGGTTGGGCTGTGACCATTGATGTGTTTCTCCTTTGTGTTACCCAAATGACGGTTTGGACTTGTCGCCACGCCCATTGAGAACCACTCTCATCAGACAGCGCTCCGGGCAAACCTGCACTGTCACATACTGCAATTTTCGTTCCACGAGATACGAGCAAAGACCTGCTCTCCAGCTTAACAACCAGGTTGGCAAAACACGCAACCGCACGGGCCCTAAGCATCGTCTTTCGCGACCTGCGCGAGAAAATACTATGGTTGGGATTCTGACCAAAAACGTCAAAGCGCTGACGCTGTCAGTTTTATGTCTAAACTGCCCGCCATTCTCAGTGACGAGACAGTCAAATCGGCGCGGGTTTATCGCAGTCCTCAAAGCAACAGGAGTCCGGCAGTTTGGTAACGGGATTGCTTCAACTCTCCGCGGGCACTCGCCGTAGAAGATTGGAGACACAAGTAACGCACATGAATTCGTCTAATTTCTCCACCGTAAACCCGGCCACCGACGAGCAGATTGAAACCTTCACTTTTTTTACCGCCCAGGAAACAGAAGCCGCTCTCGCGCGCGCTGAAAAAAGCTTTAAGTCTTATGGGAAGCTGGACGTGCATCAACGCGCGCAGCTTCTCTCCAAGCTCGCCGCGACACTACGTAAGAACAAGCCACAACTGGCAAAAGTCATTACGACCGAGATGGGAAAGACACTTGCGGAGGCTGAGGCCGAGGTGGAGAAGTGTGCCTGGGAAGCAGACTGGTACGCCGAGCACGGGCCGCAGATGTTTGCCGACGCGCCTGCCGCAACCGGCAGAGTGGAAGCCTATGTTTCGTATCTCCCCCTTGGGCCCATCCTCGGAATCATGCCGTGGAATTTCCCCCTGTGGCAGGCGACGCGCATGGGCATTCCGACCCTGCTGGCCGGCAACGTAGTCCTTGTAAAGCACTCGCCCAACACACAAAGGAGTTCACTCGAGCTTGAGCGCATTATGCTTGAATCAGGTTTTCCGGAAGGGGTATTGCAAAACCTGATCCTCAAGACGGAAGACATCGTCAACGTGATCAACGACCCCCGCGTCCAGGGCGCGTCGGTCACGGGAAGCGTGCGCGCCGGTTCCGCGGTCGCTTCCGAGGCCGGAAAGGTGATCAAGAAGACGGTGATGGAGCTGGGAGGCTCCGACGCTTTCATCGTGCTTGAAGACGCAGATATCCCGAAGGCAGTTGCGGCGGGTATCAAGGGACGTTTCAGTAATGCGGGTCAGATTTGCCTGGCCGCAAAACGATTCATTCTGGTCGGAAAAATTGCCGACGAGTTTGAGAACCAGTTCGTAAAGGCAGCGCAGGCGATTAGGGTCGGTGATCCGATGGATCCATCCAACCAGATGGGGCCAATGGCACGCACCGACCTTCGCGATTCTCTACACAAGCAAGTCGAAAGCAGCATTGCAGCGGGCGCACGCGTGGTCTGTGGCGGCAAACCCAAGGACGGGAAGGGTGCCTTCTACACGCCCACAGTGCTGAGCGGCGTGACTCCAGGGATGGCTGCCTTCGACGAAGAGATGTTTGGGCCGGTCGCCACGATCACCCGCGTCCCCGACGTCGATGCAGCCGTTGATGCCGCGAATGCAAGCCAGTTTGGACTGAGCGGCAATGTGTGGACCAGGGACGTTGCGCTGGCACGCAAGATCGCGCGCGACTTATACACCGGTGGTGTCTTCATCAACGGTGTGACGTCCTCGGACCCACGCGTGCCGGTCGGCGGTGTCAAGAATAGCGGTTATGGTCGTGAGCTTTCGCATTTTGGCGCGCACGCTTTTGTGAATGCCCAAACTGTCTGGATCGAGAGCGCGGCTTAAAGTCGTAAGGGTTTAGAGACCAACACACAATCCAGAAATAAATAAGGAGCGTTTGACATGAGCACACAAACAGTAGAGAAAACACCAACGAAACAACCCTCAGAATTCGCTCAAAAACTGCAGAAACTGCGGGAGCTTTACGCTGACGCGGGCGATATTTCGAAAACTGCACTGGAGAACGTCATCCGCTCCATTGAATCCGGGGCATCCGCCACCGCCTCGAAAGAAAAAACCGAAAGCGCTGGCCGAATTGGCGCGCGCATTGGCAAAGTCTCGGAGTTGACGGTGATCGCGCCGCTCAAACCAGGCGGAGCGAAGCGCATGCGAGCTTTCTTTGAAACCTTGCATGGCAACGTCGGCAACCAAAGCGTGGAAATGGTTGGCACGGTCCACGACATGCGCTGGGTCTTCCTGGATAACGACACGAAGCTTCTCTTTGCCAGCACGTACGACGGCGACTGGGATCCTTACATCGATGATTTCGCTACCAAAATTCCAGACATTCTCGACCTCCAGTTTGGCGAAATCGACGGTTGGCCCGGGGTTCGTAACCCAGCAGTAAAAGACTTCATCGTGAAACACCAGATCCAAGCGCATTTCTGGTACGTCGCCAATCCGAATTTGACTGTGGTGGAGACTAAGCGGCTCGAAAAGATCGCGCCAGCGCTCGACGAATTTCTCGACAAGGTGGCCTGAAAAGAGGAAGCCGAAATTCCGGTGACAGAGACGACAATCCGACAGCAATGCACCCGGTAACCCACAAGAGAGAGGCAGGCTTCCATGCTGTATCAAACGATTAACCCTTATACCGAAGAGCTGGTTGAAACATTTCCGTCGCACACAGACGCGGAGCTCGAGTCGATCATCGCCAAGGCGGAGGAAACATACGCAACCAATTGGAGTCTGAGACCAATTGCCGCGCGCAAGGCCGTTCTCAAGAAGGCGGCGTCGATCTTGCGAGAAAAGCTCGACGAATTCGCCAAAACTATCACGCTGGAAATGGGTAAGCTGTTCCGCGAGGCGCAGGGTGAGGTCACACTTAGCGCAGACATCCTCGAATACTACGCGGACAACGCAGATAAGTTCCTGGCGCCCGAAAAACTCCCGGTAAAGGAAGGGGAGGCTGTCATTGAGAACGCGCCACTTGGCGTGCTTTTCTGCATCGAACCCTGGAACTATCCTTACTACCAGTTGGCGCGGGTCGCGGGACCGAATCTCATGCTGGGCAACACCGTCATCAGCAAGCATGCGCCGAATGTGCCGCAATGCGCGCAGGCTTTCGAAAAGCTCTTTCTCGATGCCGGCGCTCCGGTGGGAACGTGGACCAACGTCTTTATAACTAACGAACAGTCGGCAAAGGTCATCGCGGATAGCCGGATCAGAGGAGTTGCGTTGACCGGCAGCGAAAGGGCGGGATCGGCGGTCGCTTCCGAGGCGGGTCAGGCACTGAAGAAGAGCACGATGGAACTCGGCGGCAGCGATCCCTTTATTGTCTTGGACGATGCGGATCTCGATACCGCCGTGAAGTGGGGCGTGGTTGGGCGCATGCAAAACACCGGTCAAGCCTGCGTCGCGGCGAAGCGCTTCATTATTCAGGATGGCATCGCCGACACGTTCCTCAATCGGTTCAAGAACGAGCTCGAGAAGCTGAAGCCAGGCGATCCCATGGATCCCGAAACTTCACTGGGACCGCTCTGCACCGAAGGGGCTCTTAACGGTGTCCTGAAACAGATCGACACTGCGGTGAAAGGCGGCGCCAAAGTATTGCTTGGTGGAAAGAAGCTCAATCGGCGTGGGTTCTTCCTTGAGCCTACCATTCTCACCGATGTGAAACCCGATAACCCTGCCTTTCACCAGGAGTTCGATTCGATGCACAGGGTGATTGACGGCTGCGAGACGATGTACTTTGGCATGTCAATTTCGGATGCCTATCTCGCCGCGACGGTCAATACGGCGGCGGTAGCAAAGCATCACGGCGTGAAGGCATTCATCAATATGTCGCAAATGACGCTCTCTCAGATGAGCATTACCGAGACTACTCCGAGCCCGCAGCACAAGCTGCAGTGGCTTTCAGAGCTGTCGCTGAACTGGTCCGGTCTGCCAGTCGTGCACGTGCGACCGACTGTATTTCTCGAAGGGTTTTTCCTCACTCTTACTCCGGATTCGGTCAGGCAATCCAATCAAGTCAGGTTACCGTTCGGGGAGGGCAAGACTTCGCCGGTCGCAGCGGAAGACGCTGCACGTGTGGTTGCCACGCTGCTCGAAAATCCGCAGCCGCACGTCGGCAAAATTTATCACCTGACCGGTCCGCAATCGGAAAACATGCATTTCTATGCACGCGAGTATTCGAAGGCACTTGGCCGCACCATCACCTATCAAGACATTCCGGTCGAGCCGTGGCGGGACGCGCTGCTCGCTCGCGGCTTGCCTGCTCACCTCGTGAACCACCTAGCGACTATGGCGGACCTGCATCGCGCGGGACGGTTCGACCGAATGACGGACGACGTGCTCACTCTGACGGGGCAGGCACCGATGAGCGTGCTGGAATTCGTCAGGAAAAATGCGGCAGCATTCACGGCTTCGGCGAAGACGGCTTGAGTGTCTTCGCACGAATATCACGAGGGCAACACAAGGGCAGATACGATTCCAGTTGGCTCTTCTTAAGTCCAATGCGTTACTCTTTGCGCCGCGCATTGTCTTTAGATTCCGTTGATGGTTGCACTCATAACTTAAAGAGCCGCGAAGAACCAAAGATCGAGACGCGTGCGAGTGGGGGTGCATCCTGATCTGTTTCTGCGCGTCCAATAAGCGTCCATTAACCGTTCCCTTGGGTCCCCCACAGTGCTGTACGGCGCTATCCATGCCGCCGATTTCCTATCAGTTACACCGCTCTGCCACACTTTCACGGCGGTAACACGGGTTCAAATCCCGTCGGGGACGCCAACAAGACCGAGGGTATCGAAAACCGTCCCAAGGTCATGAATCGAAAGGCCTTTACCTGTTTCAAAGACCTTGCGTTTTACCCACCATGTCAGTCCCTCGGGGAACAGTGCATTCTGAAGTTCACGTTTACGATGAAGTCCGCCTTCGCGCCATGCCCGTTCGAAGTTGATCACCTCGGCCTCGGCCTGTTGCATCAAGTCTCTGTAACTTGATTTCTCGGCGTCCAGAGACTTCATTGTTTCTTCGATCCGGGCCATTTCTTCAGTGATGCTTGTCTTCATGGTCCTGAAGTCCTCATCAGACAGGTGGCCGTCAATCTTGGATTTGATGGTTCGGAGATTCAGTGCTCGCTGCTCTTCTAGCCTGCGTGTCAACGCCTTGGCATCTTCGGCAATCTGCTCTTTCCGTGTCTCCCACGTCCGTGCGGCTATAGCGGGCAGCTTCGCAAGTAGTTCCGCTGTGGGCTGGATCTGTGCCAGCAAGATGCAGAAGCGATCTTCTAATTCCTCTTTTGATGCAGCCGCTTTGCAGCCCTTCCTCCAGCACCAATAACGCGGGTAGCGCTGACCATTCCGCCCCCGCACCCAGCCCGCAGTCAAAGTCTTATCGCACCCAGCGCACCTAAGGAAGCCACGCAGAGGGAAGTCTTCATGTTCCTTCTGATGAGGCTGCCCACCGTCCAATTTGGTCTGTACCGCGGTGAAGAGATCTTCAGAAATTAATGGGTCGTGCGTGCCCTTAACCCGTACGTCCCCCGAGACGATCCAGCCGGCATAAAATTCGTTTCTAACCATTCTGGAGAAGGTCTGTTTAGGTATTGGCCGGCCGGTACGTGTTGTGAGTCCCATGGAAGTCACAACGCGAAACGCGGACGAATAGTCCTTGTCCGCAATCAATTCGAAAGCCTTGCGGACCAAGCCTGCGCGGTTAGGGTCTGGGATGGTTTGTTTGCTGTGCGTATCGTTCAGATAGCCGAGGGGCGCAACCCAAAGCCACCGGCCTTGCTTAACGCCCTCCGCCATTCGGTACTTGGTCTTTTCTGACAGGCTGTCGCTGAAGAATTGGTTCACGCTGGCAATCATATTCCGAGCCAGCTTCCCTGCGGCGGTATCATCTGTAATCGGTTCGTCGATGGAATCGAGTTCGATGCCCCATTGCTTGAGGCTGACAATCGCCTGTCCTTGGTCGAGAACATTTCTCGCAAGTCTGGACAAATCGGCCACGATCACATGGGAGATCTTCTTCCGGTTTTGCTGGCAATACGTCAGCATCTTCTGAAACTCAGGCCTAGCATCTGTCCGTGCAGACTGTCTATCGGTGAAGATTTTGGCCACGGTCAGGGCGTTGTTCATGCAGAAATTATTGAACTTGGCTTCCTGGGTGGGAAGGCTGTTGTTTTGGTTGGCCTGTTCCGCCGTCGATACTCGGAAGTAGCCGACCGCGCCGTTCTTTGACATGCGTTGTCCTCTGAAACTATTGATTCTACAACCGGCTAGAACGGTACTGCATACAAAACGGCATACGGTCTCGCTGAGTTCGCAAAACTCCTCGGTTCATTTGCTTCTTGGTGGGTGTGGATCACTGTCTGTAGTGGCTGTTCCTAGTAAAGGCTTTCCTCCCGTCTGCGCGGAAGGCGAGTCAAGCAGCGCGCCTCGCATCGGATTTTTGGGGGCAAACGGTGAAAACATGGAGGCTGTGCTACGCGAGCAGGGCGGACTGACGGCCGATCAGCCATCCCTATGACCGACACACCAATAAATACATGCTTTGTGGCCGCACAGGTGTGCGGGTTGTGTGCCTCTTTGTAATCCTTGGAGAGAGATATATCGCTCGCGCAGTTCCCAGAATCTCATTTCTGGCTAGCTTCCGGTTGGCCGACGATGTACTGCCGATCACGCGGACCAAAGAGCCGTTGCGTGCGTCAGCGCCCGAAGATTTGGCCTTCGGTTATTTACTCATCGCACTTTCGATGTCTTCCGCCGAATACGGAACTCCGGGAGTCAGGATTTCGAAGCCCTGCTTGGTGACAACATACATGTCCTCGAGGAAGAACCCCTGTCCATCCACCGAAGCGATCGGTTCGAAATTGATTGTCGTGCCTTCCCGGAGCGGCCCACTTGGGCGAGCCGCTAGCAGGTTGGTAGTGTGGATTTGCCAGAACGGAACATTCTTGCGATCCACCCAGGAATCGATCGCATGCTGTGCCAGCGCAGTCTTGGCAGACGCGCGATGACTGATGAGCTCCTTCCGCCAGGCGTCGAAGATTTCATCGACTGTTACTCCGTCATGCAACGCCCTGCCGCCGGCGTGGTAGGCGGCCACGAAGATGTTCCACGTTTCCCGCTGAGCCGTGTCGTAGCGGCCTGAGACGGGCACGGTTCGCCCCAAATCCCCGATGTAATGGTCCGACTCGCATCCCACATCGAGGCGGACCAAGTCGCCTGAGCGCATCGTCTGATCCAGATGATCGTAACGAGTCAGCGAAGCGAACGGACGCGGAAATATCGCATTGTCGCCAGCCATTGCCCACGGCCAGAACGACGAACCGTGCGCGCCTGCACTCCAGCAAGCGCTCTCGACTACTGCTTCGACACTGCGCTGCGACGCCCCCGCCCGGATTGCATGCATTCCAGCCATTATTGCGCTCACAGTCGCCTTTGCAGCCGACTGCAAAGCAGCGATTTCATCCGCACTTTGAACTTCCATCAATGCCTCGATTCGCTCACTTGCGTCTTTTAACTCCAAGGTGGGCCATCTCAGCGCGACGATCTGTAACCATGTAGGAGCCTGGGACGAACCCGGGCCGAGCAGGTTGGGCGGAAGGTCCTCGAACTTCGACAGATCATCCGCATAGTACAAAGGCAGTGCCCGGTTGGGATGGGAACCGAGGAACCTTTCCAGGTCGGTCCAATCAACAACATGTTCGATGCCCAGACGAGCCGTCGACTCCGATCCCGGCTCAACTTCCGGTTGCAGGCTGGATTTTAGATATGGTGGTTTGGATGGCAGGAAGAGCCAACTTTCCCCTGACGTCCCGTCGATCGCGAGCAAGGCTCCGACGGTATTCCCCAATCCCGTGAAGTAATAGAAGAAAGGATCCTGGCGGAAACCGTCGGCCGCGTCTTCCAAAGCGGAACTGGCGTGCAACAAAAGAATCCCGTCCTTAAATGCAGCCGCAGCGCGCTGCCGCCGTTCGCGCACCACCGCACTTTCAGGCGTCGCCGAGGAACTGCAGCACATGAAGAGAACGGCAAGAATGATCCCTGGAACTCGCATGGTCGGGAAGCTTAGCATGGGCTCAGCCATGCTGCGAGCCACCTCTACCTACCTGCAACCGCGGGGTTCCCTAACGGCCCTCAGCGGCAGCGGGAGACGGCCAGCATCTGTAAGTCCGAGCCCGTTACACGGCCCGCTCACAAGATCCTTGTTAACGGAACTAAAATCAGCGTAGAGTTGAACAATCTCTAATCAGCCAAAAGTGCTGGCATGCGCAAAGTAGGATCGCGGATCGCTATCACCCTGACCCTAGTGGCGATGACTTGGACGGTATCGAGCCAGCAGGTCAAGCGATCTATTGGGAGCGACGCACCTCGAATCCAGCGTGCAGCACCAGCCGATGCAACCACCCTTGCGACGCGACAGCGCTTCTTAGAGATGTTTGCTCGGGCGTACTTCCCGGGACGAACCGGCCAACTCCTGATCGTGCCGCGCGAAGGCGACTTCATCACGCGGCCTGACGTGGCGTACATGCACGGTTCGCCGTGGACGTATGACGTAGCGATTCCGCTGATGTTTGCGGGCCCCGCGGTAAGAACGGGAACGTACTCGACTCCGGCCGTGCAGCAGGACGTTGCGCCAACCCTTGCGGCAGCGCTTGGGGTGCAGATGCCTCCCACGACGACAGGCCGTATATTACCGGTTTTACGCACGGGTTTCGCTCGACCACGAGTGGTCATGCTGCTCGTCCTGGATGGCATGCGCCGGGATTACTTCGATCGCTACGCCGCGTCCATGCCAACGCTCACCGCGCTGCGCCAGCGTAGTGCCTGGTTCACTCAGGCGCAGGTTAACTTTCTTCCGACCAACACAGCGGTTGGGCACTCGACGCTCTCGACCGGGGCCGATCCTAGCGGCCACGGAATCACAGGGGTCAGCGTGTACGAGCGCACGCAGCGCCAACGCCACGACTTTTTCGCTGAAGGAATGCCGCAAGATCTGATGGCATTGACGCTGGCAGACGTCCGGCAACTCGAGACGGCTGGTCGCGCAATCATATTGGCGCAGGGCAGCATCGACCGAGCGGCGACGCCGCTCGCAGGGCATGGAGCGTGTCAGTTGAATGGAACGGCAGTCGTGCTCGCCAGCTACGATCAACGAACGGGCAACTGGCACACCAACCCCAACTGTTTCCGGCTGCCTGCATATCTGAAAGATCGCAATGCGAAAACATTGTGGCCGGCGAGCGGAGAGTGGATGGGTCACAGAGTCGACTCGACCGAGGCGGTGCGCTATTCGGCTCTGTTTCCAGCATTCGAAGCCGATGCGATGGCTGCGATGATTGAGCGGGAGCCGCTGGGCGAAGACAACGTTCCAGATCTCATTCTGCTGAACTACAAAGGCGCGGATTTCGTGGGCCACAAGTACGGTCCGGATTCGGACGAGCTGCGCGTCACGCTCGGCGAGATGGATCGTCAGTTGAAGCGGATGCTGAGTGTGGTAGAAGCAAAGGTTGGTAATGACTATCTCCTTGCGGTGACCGCGGACCATGGCATGCCATCGGAACCATCGTCGCCGGATCGCCGCCACTTTGCACCATCGATCGTAGACCTGTTGCACAACAAGTTTGATCCAAAGGCGAGGCAGCTGATTACGTCCTTCGAACCGGAAAACGGCCAGATCTTCGTCGATGAGGAACAACTGTCGCATCTTGGTCTGACATTGCGTGACCTGGCTCATTTCCTCGAATCACAGCCGTTCCTTTTTGCGGTGTTCACAAACGACGATGTGCGCCGAGCCGCTACTGCAGTGAAGCCTGCGACGCCGAGGCACAGGAACTCGAAGCACAAATAGAGTCGGCCTGACAATGGCGGTCGGCTGACAATCGGTGATTGTTCCCGATGACGGACAAACCTGAAGTTAAGCGCTGGTACGGACCCTTAACGACGCTGTCCAGAAGTCGCCTTATGGAAGCGATTCCGACTGACATTCCATCAGTCGTCCAGCGAAGGACAAGATTATGTGTTCCTGGGCCGGGTGAGGGTGTACAGCGTTCCGGATGCGTGCGTTGTGCGGTACACGCCCGCGCGCCTTATGAAACCTCAATCACTGCACTCTTACGAACGAAATTCTTGACGCCGTGGTTTCTTCCGATTCTCGGCGGCGGCTTCTGCGTCAGAAGGTGTGGGCGGCCCATCGCCGTACTGCGGCGCGTGTTTCGCGGCAAGTTCGTCGCCGCTCTTAGGTCCGCGTTCCAACGCGGCCAACTGCACCTGGCGGGAGAGCTCGCGCCCCTCACCCATCCCAAGTTCTTCGCGGCCTGGCTGCGTCCGCCCTTCCGCAAACATTGGATCGTCTATTCCAAACCACCCTTCGGCGGACCCGAGTACGTGCTGCAGTATCTTGGCCGCTACACTCACCGCGTCGCCATCTCCAACCATCGCCTAGTCCCGTTAGCCGACGACCAAGTCAGCTTCCGCTGGCGTGACTCTGCCGACCACAATCGGCAGAAACTGATGACCCTCTCACGCGATGAGTTTCTGCGTCGCTTCCTACTTCACCTGCTCCCCAGGGGCTTCGTCCGCATCCGCCACTTCGGCTTCCTCGCCAATCCAAGGCGCGGCTCGTCCCTACCGCTGTGCTTCGCTGCTCTCGATGCGGTTCCCCCGCAAGCCGAATCGGAAACATCGACCGATCCTACAGCGCACCTGCTGTGGCGCTGTCCGAACTGCGGCGGACCGATGGCCGTCGTCGAACGGTTCACAGCGGCACAACTCCAACTCCGTTCTCCGCCGCTACAGGCCACGGCTGCATGAACTCACCCGCCCACATACCGCACCGTCGGCGCGCTGCAGAGCGTCTTGCCCAAGTGTGTCTCAGTTTCAGCCAGACATCTTCTTCCTATCCCTGCCTTGGCTCACTGCGCTCATCCACTCGTCCCTGCTCAACTGCGCTGACTCTTCCTCCACTGGCCTCGACCACTCCGGCCAACGTCTACACACCTCCCTCGCTCCATTCAATTTGCATAAGTCCCGCGTCCGCCGCGCCAGCGGCTTCCTTCTGACGGCTTTTTCGAACGCGACGCCTCACACATTCTTGCAGCCTTGAGCACTCATCCCCGGCGTCGCCTCCGAAAAAGCACTAGCGTCATACAGGAGCAATCGCCACATTTGCTGGTGGTGGGCCGCGATCAAACGAGTGTCAGCACGAGCTAAACTTAGCTTCGCTCAGATACCTGCCCTCTCGATTGGTCTCATCGGCTCGCGCGGACCTATTTCTCTATCGGAGAGACCTGGGCGCTCTCGCAAACCAGATCAGAAACTGACGCGAGCTGCTATTTGGAATGCCCGAGGGCCACCCGAACCAAATACCTGAGTTACTCGGCTGGTTGGCTTGCCGAACCCAGCACCGAGCAGATCCCCACTCCGGCCTGAGAGGTTCGCGGCGTTAAACAGATTGAAGACCTCCCCAATCAGTGTCATTCGCCAGGGTTCGCGCAAAGTGAAATCGCGGCTCAAACGGAGATCCTGCGTCATGAACGCGTCGCCGAACTCAAATCTGGCTGGCAACGTAATCGGCGGAATATCACCGCCGTGTGCGTCCTGTTTCCCCGCATAAGTCCCGTTGAACTTGTCCACCAGTCGCATTAGATCGCCCTTTCCCAACCCACGATTGAATTGGTTCACTCTCGTGCCCGGAAGCAGGTCGCCCCAGGTGCCGTCACCGTTCAGGTCCAGGCCGCCGAGGAAGGCGGAGAAGGGCGGCTTGCTGTTGTAGGTGACGAAGAATCCCACCCGAAAGCGCTTGGGCAGCTGCACGAGTCCTGAGAGGTTCAGAATATGGCGGACGTCACGATCGAGGGGTCCACTATTGTCCAGCGGTTTGTCATTGTTGAAGCCATTCGAGAAATTGTCGCCCACATTGCTCGAATAAGCGTAGGAGGCGAGGAAATCCCATCTACGCGAAAAGCGCTTTTCAGCCCGCACCAGCAAACCCTTGTAGGTCGCGCTGCCAATGCCTGACGTTACTGAGATGGGCCCGAGCGAACAGAGTGCCTTCGGGTCGCTGCTCTGTGCGTCAGAACAGATCGGTAGCACGGGACCGCGAGCACTGGAGAAGTGATTGGCATCGATGAGCCCGGGGGGGGTGCCAATATGACGGAATTGCCGGACGACAAAATCCGCGCTGACGACTAAATCACGAGCAACTTCGCGCTGCACTCCGAGGCTTATGTGTGTTGCCGAAGGGCTGGGCAGGTCACTGGCGGCAACCGAACCCTGCTTATCCGCCTCAATGTTAGTGACGGAAAAGTCGCGATTGTTCGGATCACCCCGGCTCTGTGCCAGGTCCGCACGAATTGTGGGCACAACTTGCAGTAACGTAGCGCCGGTGAATAGGGTCGGATGGGAGAACTCTAGCAATGTCCCTTGGGGAACTCCTGGAACATCGGGGAGGGGATTGCCGACGCCGCCGCTGAAGTACGAGCCACGTCCTACGCCGCGGGGGCCCAGCGATATCCGCTCCTCATCTGCGATGCCAACAGCGGTCTGGAAGTCGTAATAAACTCCCACGCCGCCGCGGACCACGGTTTTACCGTTATCCTTCAGGTTCCATGCGAAGCCGACCGATGGCGAGAAGTTTCTCCAATTCTTGCGTGTTGGAGACAGGCCTGCCGCGCCAAGAACCGGCGCTAGGTATGCCGGCTTGTGAAGGTCGTAGTTGAGAGGAGCGTCGTACGTCCAGCCGAGGCCGTAATTCACGACGAATCGCGGGTGCAGGCGCCACGTCTCCTCGAAGAACAGGTGTACGAGGGGGGACACACGAGCCCTTCCAAATCCTGCCTGAGGCACGAACGGGTCGCCGATGCCGACAGTGAAATTCTGCAGTGGCAATTGCAAAATGTCTGGCAAGGTGAGGAAGTTTGCGGGCAACGGAATCTGCAGATCAGGGGGCTGCAAGGCGTTGAAATTTTTAACGCTCTTGGGCGAGAACAGAGTCATGGTGACCGGTTGGTCGCCGAGATCGGTGCGTCCGCCTCTGGCCGTTTCCCAGTCACCCCCAAACCGGAAGTGATGCAGGCCCTTGTGCCAACTGACAACATCATCAAGTTGGTAGCGCCGGCCAAGGACGGTGCTGGTGGACGAGATCCCAATGAAGAGATCCGGCCCCACCGTGATCGAGGGCGCGCCGACTCCCAGGCATCCTGGACAATCCCCCGCCTCTGGCTCTTGCTGGGCAAAACTTACGAACAAATAAGAGAAGCGCACATCGTTTATCAGCCCAGGACTCAACTGGGACGTTAATCCCAGCATGGTTTGGTCCGCCCATCCAGGTTGCCTCGTCCACGCCGAAGGGTATGTATGAGGCGTCGTCGGTGCATACGAGAAGCTGCCTTCGTGCGAGTACCTGAGGAACAAGAAGTGTTTTTCGGCGAGCTGGAAATCCGTCCGAACAGTGATCTGATCTACGTATGTCGGGCTGGGAAAGATGCCACTCAACTGAGCAAAGTCCGGGGTCAGAATCTCGGTGCTGATGACCCCGCGCTGCTCGTTGCGTTCAAAAGCACCGAAGAAGAAAGCTCGGTCTTTGCGAATGGGGCCTCCGAGGGACAGCCCAAACTGCCGACGCTGAAAGAAGGGATCGGGATTGAACGGATCGCGACGCAATCCTGGATATGCGGAGAGATGATGGTCGCGGAAGAAAAAGACGCCGGAACCATGCAGTTCATTGCTGCCGGAGCGAGTTGCAACATTCACAACCCCACTTGCAGTCACACCCGTGCTCAGGTCAAAGTTGGCGGTGGATACTTGAAGCTCCTGGACTACTTCCTCCGAAAAACCCATCGCAACGCCGCCATTTCCCACTTCCATGATGCTGCCACCGTCCACCGTAACCCGGGTTGCGCGTCCGTTTTGGCCCACGGGCGCGCCGAGCAAGGGCACCAGGAGTCGATTGGTGCTTGTCTTCGTAGGTTGCTGCGCCCCAGGCTCAAGCTTTGTCAGTTCCAGGAAGTTCCGCCCATTGAGGGGCAGTCCCTCGACTTGAGGGCGGGTAATCATGCCATCCACCTCATGGGACTCGTAGCGAACCTGGGGTGAGGCTCCCTCCACGGTCAGACTTTCAGCGCCAGGCCCCACCTGCATGACAAGGCTGACAGTTGTTGTACTGCCGGCTTCTACGGTCGCTTCCCGAGCGAGCCGCTTAAATCCCGTCGCATCCGCGGTCACCTCATAGAGTCCGGGAAGTAAAACTGAAGCACTGTACTCGCCAAGGTTCGAGGCGATCACCGTCCGCTTCAACCCGGTTCCTTTGTTCGTGACTTTCACGCTGGCACCGGAAATCCTCGCGCCACTACCGTCAATGACCATTCCGCTGATGGCACCGGTGGGAACCTGCGCACAAACTATGTTTGGCGTCACCAGTTCTGAGGCGAGTAGCACCAGGATAGCGTATTTCATGTACGGCTCTGCGATGGAAACCTCGGAGAAAACCCTCTACCTAGTTCAGCCCGACACGACGGACCAGTTCCGCAAAACGCGGGTCGCCGCGCAGGGGGTCGAAGTAGGGATGGACCTTCACCAATTGCAGAATGTATGAATGCTCCTGATAGGCACGCTCCAGCCAGGCAAACGACTGCTCGCGATCGTCGAGCCCCAGGTAAGCGTTCACAAAGGCGGCAGCAGGAACATAGCCCGACTGATTGCGTCTGTTCAATTCCGCGAGGAGCCGAAGTGCGTCCGCGCGTCGCCCGGCGTGGGCATATGCCCGGATGAGCACCCCGATGATGGCCGGAGTATGGTGCGTAATCGCGAGCGCCCTTTCGAGGGGTGGAATCGCTTCCTCGGGTTGACCTTTGGCGATAAGAACAAATCCAAGATTCTCGAGGGCTCTTGCATCGTCCGGTTGTACGGCCAGCACGCTGCGCAACTCCTGAATGGAGTCATCGTACCGGCGGGCGTGGAACAGAATCCACGCGATGCGAGCGCCGGGCACTGCCAGCGGGTCGTGTTCGCGGGCACGCGCGGCCCAGGCCACCGCTTCCTCGGTGCGCCCATGACACATGAGCCAGTCAGCATATTCGATGTGCGCACCAGGATCGTTCGGGCTCAGCTCCAGAGCCAGCTTGTACTCACCTTCGGCCTCGGCCCACTGCCACTGGGCCCGCTCCATAGCTGCCAGCAGGTTGTGCGCTTCAGCCAATTGCGGATCAAGCTCCAGTGCCTTCCGGGCCGCGCTTATTACTTTCGCGCGCGTCTGTTCGGGTGGACCGCCACCCATGAAAACTGTGCCGAGTTGCCTGTATGCGTTGGCCAGACCAACGTAAGCCGGGGCAAAGGTCGGGTCCCGCCTTATCGCCTCCTCGAAATTGCCAACGCTCTCCGCGATGCCGGCTTTGCCCTCGCCCTGGGGGGACACACCTTTGAGATAAAGCTCATACACCTCGGGGGAGACGGAGCGCACCGCGCTAAGCCTCTGACGTTCCTCGCCAGTGACCGTGGTCTCCACCTTGCGAGCGATGGTTTGCGCCACATCGCTCTCGAGCGCAAGCGCGTCGCGCATCTCGCGATCATAGGTTTCCGACCAGAAATGCTCGTCCGTCGCACCGCGAATCAGCTGGGCATGGACGCGGACGCGACTGCCGTCCCGTATTACCGAGCCTTCCACAATGGCATCGACATGCAGCATCCTGGCGATCTCAGGCGCAGACATGTGACTGTCTTTGAGCCGCATTACCGATGTTCGGGAGATCACGCGAAGGCCGCGGATCATGGATAAGCGTCCGATGACCTCCTCAGTCATGCCGTCAGCAAAATATTCCTGGGCGGGGTCGCCCGACAGGTTTTGCAGGGGCAGAACTGCCAGCGATGTGATTTTGGATGGTGTCGTATGCCCGGCGCGGTCCCGGATCACGACAAAGCCAGCGGCAAGCAGGGCGAACACAGCCACTCCACTCAGCAGCAGTCGCAGGCGGACGGAAGCGATTTTCGCCTCGCTAGGTCGAGCCGCATCTGGAACCGCAGAGCCCGGGGTCGCCGGGGCGGGAGATGGGAGTAGCTCCGCCTGCGGATTGGAATTCCCATTGCTACAAATCACCGGGGCAGCAAAGCGGTATCCTCTCCCTACCACAGTTTCTACGAAACGAGGCTTCTCCGGGTCGTCCCGCAGCGCCAGGCGGACCTTGCGGATCGCAGTGTTAATACCGTGATCGATATCGTGGAACGTGTCCTTGCCCCAAAGGCGCTCGGCGATCTCCTCGCGGGATACCAGCCCCCCGCGCCGTTCCACGAGCAGGATGAGTAGTTCCATCGGGAGCTTTTCGAGACGCAGGAGGCGCTCTCCCCGTTGGAGCCGGTATTGGGACTGGTCGAGTGTGAAATCGCCGAAGTGGAATTCTGGGGCCGTAAATCCTCCACACAGGCCCTGCCTTACGTGGGTGCCATGATGCACCAGAATCCGCTGGGAAGCAAGCTCATCAGCAACTTAGGGGTTCAGCGGAACTTCATCTGTTATTCATTGCGCCTGCATTGCTTGCAACCCCCCGATGGGCGATAAGCGCAAGTCATGAATCCTACTTGGAGGTTTTTTATGAAAGGTAAGTCTCTATGGTGTGCGGTACAGATCGGGCTGCTGGTCGTGGCGGTAAGCACCGGCGCGCTGGCTCAAACTCCGAAACACATGATCTTTCGAGGGTTGATCAGTGACTATACGCCCCGCACAATCGATGGCCAAGTCGTCGGCCCGTGGGAGCTTCGTGGGGTATGGTCCCTAGTGGTGAGGAGATGGGATGGTAAGGCCGATTTTTCGGCGGCTCTGACCATGGGCCACTCCGACCTCGGGGTAACGGGCGGGGACTTGGAGTCTCCTGCGGCACGCGTCGCCCACACCCACCACGTCACGCTGGTCGATGCCACAGTGACGCCCCTGGCCAATGGTTTTCGGGTGAGCGGCCCGGCCATCGTTACGGGAAACGGATACTTCCCGGCACCATTTGGGCCGAACTCTACCCTGCAGATAGATATCACCGGCGGAAACAGCATTGCCTATTCGAACATTCAGCTGACCTTCACCGGTGACGCAGGCAAACATTTCGGATCCCAACCCATAAACGGTGTAGTTCGGAGGTTCGACTGAATACGAATACAGGGTGTCGTAGAGGCAAGTGAGGGCCGACGCCAGGCGGGGGCGGCGGACAGTCCCCGCTTACCGGTGGTGAACGAAAGCACCGACGAGGCACGCACTAGCGATGTCCAGTTCACTCCGGCAGATACGGAGCTTCGGATCGATTGCTGAAAGCCCCGGGCAATGGCCATTTCTGACGAGGACCGAACGATTCGACGCCACAACGGCCCAAAATCTGGCTGGGGAGACAATTCTATGAAACACTGGGTGAACATTTTATGGCTTTCGGCGATGGTTCTACTCTGTGGATGCGGAGGAGGTTACCAGGCAAAAGGAAAAGCAGGCTTTCCAGATCCAAAACAGCCAGATCCAAACCCGCACGGTATGAACATTGCAAGTAATTGGCAATTCACCACGACGTCCGCGGTTTCGGGGATACCCCCCATGACCATTGCCGGCAGTATCGGTCAATCGGGCGATTCAGTAAGCGGCACAGTGCATGTCGAGGGTTCAGCTTGCTTTGATCGCCTGACGACCGTGGGCCTGACGGGCACTCTGACTGGCGGGAACATCACCTTGACTTCCACGTCCGTGGTTGGACAGGTCATCACTCTCACCGGCAGTTTCAGCGGCGGCGCCCTCACCGGGACTTACGCCATCAACGGCGGATGTGCCGACGGCGACCACGGAAACCTCACCGGCAGCGAAATACCCTACATCGCTAACATCCTGAACGGCACCTTTACAACTTCCGGGGGAGGAACGTTCAGCGTGACCGGCGACGAGGCTCAGAACGCCAGCGCGGATCCTGAGGGTAGCTTTGCGATTAGCGGAAAAGTCACGTTCAACACATCCTGCTTTAGCTCGGGGACGATCACGCCTGGAGCCTTTCCCTCGGGCAGCTTCATTATGGGCACCACCGTGGCCCTTGCAATCCAGACGACCAATGGCACCGTCGCTTTCCTGGGGACGCTGGACCGGGACAAAGGCGAGATTAGCGGGGATTACACCGTCTCAGGCAGCACCTGCGATCAGACGGGCACAGCAGTCCTGGTTACTACCAGCCCGTGGGATTATTGACCCGGGGACACTCCAGGCAAGTCTTCGTGGAGACTTGACTGCGGTGGTTGGTTGAACTTCGCTGCTAAACATAATTGCTTTTAGAATTCCTTACACGGCTTTCTGCCGCATAGTGGGCGTTTTTGTCGGCAAACCGGAAACTGAGCCATAAAGATTTCTTTTCGGCCCACGTTGGGAGAAACATGCCAAGCGCCTTGAAAACTTATGACTTCTGCGTGCGAAAACCCCTGTTTCGACAGAATCCACCTAGCTTCCAGAACTAGGCTTCCAGAACGATTGCACACAGTTCGTAGAGTGGGGTTGCTTCCTCTATCGTTACTGCTAGGTGTTCAAAAATCTCGGTGATAGGGACGCCAAATCTTTTCAGAGACTTAGAGCGAAAGAGCCGATTTGTCGTAGGCACAAAAGGGAACAGCAGGACTGCCAAATCTCTCCATCCTGCCGTTCCCGAACTTCATTTCCCAAGGTTTGACGGCTTTTTCGTGGGCACAAAAAGGCACAACCTCACCCCTCAGTTGCGGACCCCATTTGCGCGAACGCGAAACAAGCGAACTACGCCGCTCTGAGCTTCGCGTTTTTGTGCCGTAACGGCCTGCGTGTATGTATCCATGGTGACCCGACTAGAGGCGTGCCGAAGCAGTTCCTGCATGACCTTGATGTCGACTCTGGCGGCCCGCAGCAAGGTCGAATACGTATGTCGGAAGGTGTGCCACCCGATACGTTTGGTGATCCCCACTTGGGTCGCGATAGGCCGTATGACTTTGCGCATGATCTGTTGTCCCAAATAGGGTCGTCGGCCTTTAGCTTTGGGGCTGGCAAAGATCCAGTCTTCCGGCCCCGTTGTATCTCACCTGTTGACGCCACGCCCGCAGTGCTTCCGCGAGACAGGGGTCAAGCGGGATGGGCTTCTGGGACGCTTCCGTTTTGCAGGGGCCGGTCACCTGCATCACGATGGATCGAACCACGCTGATCTCATTGGCCTCGAAGTCGACGTCCTTCCACTTCAGGCCAAACAGTTCACTCATTCTCAATCCTGTGTCCACATCCAGCAGTACCAGGATCCATTCTCTGAGGGCCAGAGCGTCTAACAACTGTTGCACCTCACTGACACTCAGCACCACGGGGATCTTCCTGCGTTTGGCGCTCTGCCGCACTAAGCGGATGGGATTGCCGGAACAGACTTGATAGCGAATTCCATGGTTGAAGATGACGCTCATGAGGTTTCTGATTTTGGCACAGCTAGCTCGTGCTAGCGGTAAAGATCTTAGCCACTGCTCGACCTCTCCCGCTTTGATTGCAGGAAGCGTGTAGCTCTCCCATCGAGGCAGGATCCATTTATTCAGGTAGCCTTGGTAGGTCACTTTGGTCGAGTGCGTCTTCCAGACGTAGTCCGTTGCGAGTTCGTGCTGACGATAGTGGTTCACCAACTCCGAGACGGTGACCGGCCGAAGGCTCAGGCGAGGGTCATTCGGGTTGATTTCGCAGCGTAGTGCGGCAATCGCCAGGAGCGCCGACGACCTGTCGGGGAACTGGGTAATTGGACCGATCACGATTCTGCGATGTTTCCGCCTGCCATCGGGTCCTGCCTCTCGCCACCTAAAGTCCCAAACATCGGGACCGTTCGAACGTGTGGACCGGATGATACTTCCGTTTTGCATGGCGTCTCCTTTTTTGCTTTTGGTTAACCAAAACTTCATGGTCGGAGTGCCATTGTGGCGAATGGAGTCGAGCCGAAGATGCCGACGGAAGCGATCACTGGAGACGATTGCGGTGTTCGTGTGCCGACATGCTTCGCACGCTGTTGAACTCAGCCGCTTGCGACAGCGCTTTCAGCGCAGCAAGAAAGAGTTCGGCTGGGCAGTTCATGGGCGGATACTGTGAGGTCGGTTGATCGACAGGCTACCGCTTTGCTGCGGCGATGTCCCATGGTTTGCCCCTGACCCGCAAGATAAGCGATGGCGCGAACAGTCATTGCCGCGCAAGCCGACTTCTCAATACCCACAGGCCTTTTAGGTCATTGGCGAGTGGTGAGTGCTATAGGGATTATGTCAACTACCCTTGGGGACGGTATGATTGGCGACGTGCTGACAAGCGAGAAATTGTGGCTTGCTGTCCGCCGAGCAAGGCGCGAAATCGAAAGAATTGCGCGCCACCACTGCCCCACTGCGAAGGTGTTCAGTCGCCAAGGAGCCACTCTGAGGAATCTGTCGTTCCGCATTGCCACTACGACGGACAAAGAGCGTGATCAGATGCGTGCGGAGCCAAACCTGCACCAAACAGCTCTGTAACGCATTAATACGGGCTGGCTATCCTTCAGACGCCGTTCCGAATGTACAGTTTCGTATCGAATCCCAAGAAACGGTTGACCGCGATTACGGGGGAAGTTGGCGGAAGAAGGCGAAATGCCGTGACTTGGCTTGTTCTGAGTGTAATGGCGATATTTCAACATCTCTAACGACGTCAGCTGTGTCAAGGGGTTGGGCTTCTTGCTTTTGTGGTTTCGGGCACACGTTTCACGTAAGCGCAGACGCACTTGTTCCTTTCGAAAGAGTAACGGTCTTACTTCGATGATTTGTGTGGTCCAACCGCATGGCTCGGCCCGTTTTCTTCATCATTGTGGTGGCGTAACCCACCAGACATCTCTTCGGTCATCGTCGATCATGATGTGTTATGCAAACTCCCCTCCCTTTGGGGAGGCGGGTGGCCTATTCAGTTAACCCGGTCACTGCAGCGCAGGACCACTGTTGAAATCAGGCATCCCCGCTTGGGCTTCCCCACTCTGCCGCAACTTTCCACGGCGGCAGAACTCTTCGTAATCGATCTGATCGCGCACCATAATCCACAGCCGGATGCCCAGCTTCCGTGCCGCCGCGATCCTCGCCTTGCCCATTCCTTTCTGGATGAGCTTGCGCCGATAGAAGCGTTTCAGCTCTGGGTCTTTCCCTACTGCGTGCATCGTCGCTTCGGTCCACAGGTAGCGCAGCAGCGAGTTGCCTTGCTTGGTCAGTTTCCCCAAGCGCTGCCGCTTCCCGCTGGTGTGCTCACACGGGATCATCCCGATATAGCTAGCCACCTGGTTGCCTGTGGTAAAGCGGCTCGGGTCGCCGAGAAATACCTCGGTTGCCAAGGCCGTCACCGGACCCACGCCGGGATGCGTCAGCAGCCGGCGCGCCTGGGGTCTTTGTTGGGCCTGTGCTTCTACTTCTTTATCCAGCTCCTGGATCCGCTTCTGCAACTGCATGTACAAGCTCAGCAACTCCGTCCGTCTCTGACCGGTGTAGGCAGGCAGAGACAAGGCCTCCAGTGCGGTCTGCCCCGCTGCACTCCAGAGAGCATGGCCTTTTCGCAAGGCATGATTGAGTGCGATCGCTTGCAACGTGTGCTGCAATCGCGTTCGCATCCTCACCCACTGGTGTCGGTCTCGCAGCAAGGTTCGCAAGTCCCGCTCTGCGGTCGACGGCATCCAAATCTCCGGAAAGCGATTCTCGATGAGCAGATCCAACATCAAGCGTGCGTCCCGTCGATCGTGTTTCTGCTTCCGCGTCTCTTTCGCGCGGATCTTTGCTGGATGACCCACCCGGCACTCGATCCCCAACTCCTCCAGCAGTTCCAAGAACCATTGCATCGATCCGGTGGCTTCGATGCCCACCACCACCGGACCTGCCAGAGCCGCGTAAAACTCTCGTACTGCATTCCCTTCGTGGGAAATGGTTTTCTCCGTGAACTCGCCGGTCTCGCTGTCCACCATCGCTATGGTTTGTTGTCTTGCATGCAGATCGCAACCTACAATCTTCATCTCGGCCTCCTTCGTTCCGAGCCTTTTTGGTTGGATACCGCAAAGTCTACTCGGTCCGTGGTGAGGCCGACGTCGTTATGACATCAGCTACGAAGGTTTCCGGTTGAAGCACGACGACCAAGGCTAGGAGCCGCGCGAGAAGCCTAAACCAGACGGAGCGAGTCATCCTCTCGTACCCATGAAGAGTTTGACCGCCAGCGCAGCGCAACAATGACGAAAACCAATCCCCAGAACACAAAGCTGGCATCCATTAGGAACCCCCAGGCGCTGTGGGGTGCCTCCACCGCAGTGAAAATACCGAATCCGGTGACCGCTCCGCCCGTCACCATCGCTATGCCGAACAATCCCTTATTGATCCACACCCGACGGATCGGTTTGCAAGCAGAAAGAAGTCCTCGACGTGTATCGAGGTAGCTCCCGATCAAAAACCACTGCCCGACTGCGCCCAGACCCCAAACAGCGCGAACCACCATCTCAGAGTCAATTTCCACCCAATAGGTCAAAGGTGCCAAGGGAAGTAGAGCGATAAGAGCGGGCAGATTGAAGGCGACGAGCAGAATGTTCGCTGGTGTGCCAATGTCCTCGGGGTCTCGTCCCCAACCTTCGTAGTGCCCCCAGCCTTGCGACTCGATGACGTGGAACTGTCGGGTGTTGACGAATGACAATATGGCGAACAAGACTGCGGCCAGAATCGGAAACACGATCCGGAGCGGCAACCTTTTCAACGGCATGACCTCAACGTTATAGACTCCATCCACGTCCCATTTGTTTCACAAGGGAGGGTAACTTCTGTAACCAGGCGTTGTCGCAACTTTGCGCCTTTTGTTCGCCAGACAGGCGAAAGGAAAGCGCAAACTTGTGCTATCGCGATGTTTCACCAACTGACGAGGCCATCGCAGCCATTATCCGCGCTCTTTGTTCCGGCTCTCCGGGCGTTTACGGTGACCTCCGTAAGGTGCGAGTCTGCAGTAAACAGAAGTACGATCCGACTAGCCACCAGGCATATTGGTGAGCAGCACTCATGCCCATTAAGAAATCGGAGAAGATCGTCCGGATCGTGTTCGCAGTCATCCTGCTGCTGCTGTTAACGCAGAACGCCTGCGTGCAGGCGAGTTGGGCCAGTCACCGCATCCGACGCGGAATGACCGTGAACCAGGTACTCCAGGTCGCAGGCCCGTGGACGTGGGGCCACGCTTATTCGGAGCGTCCGGCTCCTGAGCCGGGGATCTCAGTTGGTTTTAGCTCCTCCTCCATTCACTTAATGGGACAGGACGAGCCCCAGCAGCTAACATCTCGGGAAGAACTGGCTCAGGTTCTCGAACAGCAGATGAACGGCCACTCTTGGAACATGTCGCTTACCTATATTGGAGCGCTGCGGGCCAGTTTCGCTGTCTTTTTCGATGCCCAAGGCAAGGTACAAAGCGTGTCCGAAATCGTAGGACCACGATGAGAAGAGAAAAGCTCTAACCTCAATTCCAAACCATCCGCATCCGTCAACCATGTACTTCGTCTAACGCTTACGATTTATCGCCAATTGGCAGTCCGTGCATAATGTTTGTAGCCAATCTGAAGGCGCGATGGAGACACTTAGGAGGCGACTACGATGCACCGCTCGGCGTATTTGATTTTGATGTTCTCGCTCATTTCAGTGGCAGGGCTGGGGCAGACCGCTCCTACGGACTCCCAAACTCTGCAAGCTATTCTCTCGGAGATTCGTCAATTGCGACACGACCTACAAACGAGCAATGCGATGGCTGCAAAAGCACAAATCGCCCTCTATCGGCTTCAGCGCGAAAATGAGGCTGTGGACCATGCGATGCAACGGCTCAACGATGCTCGGTCCAAGTCTGAAAGGCTGGAGACCGAAAAAAACAACAAAGCACTGGACATTCAACAGGCACGCAACGCGACGAGCCATGGCGATAATCCGGATCCGAATGCGCAACAGCATTTTGAGGAAGTCGACCTTCCCACACTAAAGACCCAACTTGAACTTTTGCAGCGGCAGGAACAACAGGCAAAAGCACAAGAAGCAGAAGCTGAACAGCAACTTCGGGATGAGCAGACGAGGCTGGCAGGGCTTGACGATCTGCTCGACCGCTACAGTAATGCTCTAGAGGAAGTTGGTCGGAAGTAGTTGACGAAATCAGGCGTGGGTGTTGAAAAAGTTCGTGATCGGAAGGAACTCTCCGCCGCGATAACGCTGCAATCGAGTTTTTCCCCCTTCACTTCAGCTGAGAGGCGGCTTCCATAGTAGGTATAGTCGGCTGACTGAGGAAGCGCACCAGTCGCTTGATGTTCTGGGCCACCGCTGCCAGGAAGAACTGCTCCCGCACGAACCTGAGTCTCCGCAGACGCAAGTGGCGGAATCCGATCTGATTCTTCAGTTCCGCGAACAAGGCTTCCACCTTCTTTCTTTGCCGCTGTGCTTTGGCGAACTCTGGCGTGTTAGCCAACTCCCGCGCACGTTGTCGGACTGGTTCGTTCTGGTGGATGATAAGGCCCCGGAAGGCAGCACTGGTGCAGTGTGGTCGGAGCGAGCAGGGGCCACACTTTTTGCGGGTCCCGATGTAGTTGTAAGCGCGGTTCCGATAAACTCGACCACCGTAGTTGAGCGGCTGGCCTGCGGGACAGATGTAGCGATTGTGTTCCGGTTCGTAAGTGAAACGCTCGGGAGCGACGAATGGACTCCTCTTTCTGTGGATACTGTCTCGGGTCCGCATGTAGGGAGTGATGCTTCGATCCGCCAACCATTGCAGGAACTCCCCGTTCCCGTAGGTCGTATCCGCCGCCAACGAATCGGGGCTCGTCCTAGCCATTGCGCGAACCGGCTGAGCATGTCCTGTGCGGCCACCGTTTCCTGACTCAGGCGTGCTGCCGTCGCTTGCACTCCCACGATCACGCAACTGTGATTGTCCACCAGATAGTTATCGTAGTAGCCTAACCGCGCCGGCGTGCCGCCCTTGGTCGCATAGGTGGAATCTGGATCCGTAGTCGACACTTGGTCCTGCTGATGCACCGGTTCTTCGGGGTTCTGCTGCTCCAGTTCGACCAAGTACTGGCGCACGGTTTGATTCACCTGCGCCGCTTCCCCTAACCGCTCGCGGGGGATGCGGCTCTCCTTCGCCGCATTCGCTTCCACGAAACTGCCATCGACCGACAGGTGGTTGCCCTACCCCAATCCCACTTCCACACACTGCCGCACGATCTGCTCAAACAGTTCCTCGAATAGCTTCGATTCCTGAAACCGCCCGTGCCGGTTCTTCGAGAATGTGGAGTGATGCGGAATCTCCTGATCGAAGCCCAGACCGGTAAACCAGCGCCACGCCAGGTGCATGCGCAGTTCCTCCACCAACTTGCGCTCGCTGGTGATGCCGTACAGGTAGCCGATCAACAGGATGCGCAGCAGAAGTTCGGGATCAATCGAAGGACGGCCGGTTTCGCTGTAACTCTGCTTCAACCTCTCGCGCACAAAGGCAAAGCTGATGTGTTTTTCGATGAGCCGCAGCAGATGAGTCTCTGGAACCTGATCTTCCAGGCGGAAGTAGTAGAACAAAGCTTCGGAGCGGTCGTGTTGTCCCATCATGATCAGCAGGCCTCCGACGATCAAAATCAAACAGAGCATGGGCGGATGCTTTTTTCTAGCATGCTTCTGCTGAATCTCATCCTGCTAATCGATGTGACTTTTTCAACACCCACAGGCGTTAGCACTCATCCTATGAGAGAGGATGTCAAGAAAAAACACTTCTCCACTCCTCTCCGTGAGACCTCGATCGGTGCTTGCATCCAGGACCCTTGTTCTTTCGTGGAGAGGATTTTGGTTTTAACGCCTGGAGCGCCACAGAGTACGACAGGGATACGGATCGCAGTTGCTGGTCTCCCTTGAGTGGTTTCATGCAGCGGTCCCGACACCATTCGTTGCGAAGCTGCGCAAGCCAACCGTTGGCTTAAGTGCCAACCATCATCCTATGTGAGGCTCGAGGCCTATGGCTTTTTTGGGTTATCCGAGGGGGCATAGGATTGACCCGGAGACTGGGTGCTGATGGCAGCACCCGGAACGCCTAATGAGCGCATGGATACTCTCCCTCGAACCCGAGCATCGCCAGAACCGATGGGTCACCACCGAGGCGTGAAACCTGGGAGACCACCTGAGTTCTGTGCAACGCTCAAGCGGCTTGCGGCTTCAGTTGTTCCGCGTCGAAACGTTCCTCCTTCTTCCAGAGTGTCAAAGCAATGGCCGCGATCTTTCGGGCTAAGGTCAGACGCGCCATCTCGGGCTTCATTCCCTTCGCCAGCAACGTCACATAGAAGTCGCGTAACGGACTCTGCCCACAGCTGGCTCGGGTCGCGGCTCCCTTGAAGATCTCTTTCATTTCGTGGTTGTGATTCTGATTGAGACCACGAATCTGTTGCGGTTTTTTCGTACGTTGCAGTTGTCCGTGCACGTAGCGATATTGCGCACTGTCGCGGGTCTCGATGCCCAGCCCACTATAGGTCCAGAGTTGACGTTTGCTCCGGAACCGGTGCGGCGTCTGCATCAACGCGATCAAGCGGGCGGCTCGGATCGGACCGATGCAGGGAATCTGACGTAGTAGTTTCGCGGCTTTGTGTTTCCGGCTCTCCGCCAATAACTCAGGGCGCAGGGTTCGTCGCAATCCCTGCAATCCATCCAACTGTTGATAGAGTAGCTCGGCTCGCCGGCGCACGCCGGCATGCTCGATCTTCTGTAGCCACTCTTCCCGATAACGCGGAGCATACACCTGGGTACCTGCACAAGGGATGCTCCAGCCGCGATACAGAGCTTTGATCCGGTTCATCACCCGGTTCAGGTCTTGGCTGAGGGTCTGATAACTGCGCCCCAACTCGCGCAGCGTCCGCAGTCCATGTTCTCCGTGGTAGACCGGGCGCAGCATTCCCGTGCGCAACAGGTCGGCCAGTTTGCGCGCATCCACCTTGTCGCTCTTGTTGCCTTCCTTTAATAAGGCATTGCGCCGCGGATCGCAGACCAGCACTTGCGCCACCTGGGGTTGCAGCAGATCGTAGAGCCAAGCCGCCCAGGTCCCTTCTTCCCAGGTCACAGGCAACTCGCCCCGCAGACCGTGGATAAACTGCAGAATGCTGCTGGCTTTGGTTTCGACAATCGACTCCATTACCAGTTTGCCACTGCTATTGAGAACAGCGATCACCCCCGCTTCCTTGTGCACGTCCATGCCGATATACTTGATGTCGCGACTCATGCAGTTGCCTCCTTGAGGGAAAGTTCATTCGCGCTCAACGGAGCTCTTTCCCTCAAGGTAAAGTGTCATTCTTCAGCCGATTTGCCTATCTTCTCCTCTGATTCTTGCCCTACATCCCGCTTTACGCCACTCAACAGGGCCGCTCTCTCATAATGCATTGACATCAGCCACATCCTGTTCCACACTGAACCGCCCTCGGAGCACACGCCGATGCGCATCGCAAGCATAGTTCATGCGACCTTCGCGGCCACCATGATCGGTCTCGGGATCGCCGGCCTGCTCCGGCCCGATTTCGCGCCAGTGTGGAATCCTGTTCCTACCACCGTCCCTGCACGCGAACTGCTCCTCTACCTCGGTGCCCTCACCTCCCTCACATGTGGCATCTGTCTCCTTGTTCAACGCGTAGCGATCATCGCCGCACGCTTGCTACTCGCCACGCTTTTGCTTTGGTTGATGTTGTTGCGGCTGCCAAACTTCCTCCATGCGCCCGCTTTCGAAGCTTGCTGGTCAGTGTTTCCCCTCGCGGTCATGTTGGCTGCCGCCTGGGTCCGCTATGTCTGGCTTGCCGCCGACTGGGACTTTATGCACCTCAGCTTTATTAGCGGCAACAACGGCCTCCGCATCGCGCGCGTGCTCTATGGCCTCTCCTTGATATTCTTCGGCACGGCCCATTTCATCGACCTAAAAGACACTGTCTCGCTCATCCCAAATTGGTTGCCGGGTCACCTTTTCTGGGCGTATTTCACGGGCTGTACCTTCCTTGCGGCAGGCGTAGCGGTGCTAATCGGCTTCCATGCACGGCTACCAGCCGCGCTTTCAGCCTTGCAAATCTCACTATTTCTGCTTTTGGTGTGGATCCCTATTGTGGCGGCAGGCTCCAAAGAGTCCTTCCAGTGGAGTGAGGCCATCCTCAACGCGGCGCTGGCTGCTGGCGCCTGGGTGGTCGCCGATTCCTACCGCGGAACGTCCCGACTCGCAGTCAACAATCGCTCCGCGTAGGCGGCATGCAGAGTGCCTTTGTGACCCTCCGCATGCCTTGAATAACGGGAATGACCCGAACCAGCCAATGTCAATTGTTGTTAACAGGGGTTTGCACAAGCTTGCGCTGTTTGTTCGCCGCAAACCACGGTCAATGCATTATGAGAGAGCGGTCCTGTTGAGTGGAGTATAGCGCGGGGATGTAGGGCAAGAATCAGAGGAGAAGATAGGCAAATGAGCTGAAGAATGACACTTTACCTTGAGGGAAAGACTCCGTTGAGCGCGAATGAACTTTCCCTCAAGGAGGCAACTGCATGAGTCGCGAGGTCAAGTATATCGGCATGGACGTGCACAAGGAAGCGGTGGTAATCGCTGTCCTCAACAGCAGTGGCAAGCTGGGAATGGAGTCGATTGTCGAAACCAAAGCCAGCAGCATTCTGCAGTTTATCCACGGTCTGCGGGGCGAGTTGCATGTGACCTGGGAAGAAGGGACCTGGGCGGCTTGGCTCTACGATCTGCTGCACCCCCAGGTGGCGCAAGTGCTGGTCTGCGATCCGCGGCGCAATGCGTTATTAAAGGAAGGCAACAAGAGCGACAAGATAGATGCGCGCAAACTGGCCGACCTGTTGCGCACGGGAATGCTGCGCCCGGTCTACCACGGAGAACATGGACTGCGGACGCTGCGCGAGTTGGGGCGCAGTTATCAAACCCTCAGCCAAGATCTGAACCGGGTGATGAATCGGATCAAAGCTCTGTATCGCGGCTGGAGCATTCCCTGTGCGGGTACTCAGGTCTATGCCCCGCGTTATCGCGAGGAGTGGTTACACAAGATCGAGCATGCGGGCGTGCGCCGGCGAGCCGAGTTGCTCTATCAGCAGTTGGATGGACTGCAGGAGTTGCGACGAACCCTGCGCCCGGAGCTGTTGGCAGAGAGCCGGAAACACAAAGCTGCGAAACTACTACGTCAGATACCCTGCATCGGTCCGATTCGAGCCGCCCGCTTAATCGCACTGATGCAAACGCCGCATCGCTTCCGTAGCAAACGGCAACTCTGGACCTATAGTGGGCTGGGCATCGAGACCCGCGACAGTGCGCAATATCGCTACGTGGGCGGACAACTGCAACGTGCGAAAAAACCGCAACAGATTCGCGGTCTCAATCAGAATCACAACCACGAAATGAAAGAGATCTTCAAGGGAGCCGCGATCCGAGGTCTCCGGGTCAATCCTATGCCCCCTCGGATAACCCAAAAAAGCCATAGGCCTCGAGCCTCACATAGGATGATGGTTGGCACTTAAGCCAACGGTTGGCTTGCACAGCTTCGCAACGAATGGCGTCGGAACCGCTGCATGAAACCACTCAAGGAAGACCAGCAACTGGGCTCCGTATCCCTGTTGTACTCTGTGACGCTCCAGGCGTTAAAACCAAAATCCTCTCCACGAAGAAGAAGGGGCCTGGATGCAAGCACCGATCGAGCCCTCACGGAGAGGAGTGGAGAAGTGTTTTTTCTTGACATCCTCTCTCATAGGATGAGCGAAATCGCGATTCTTCGCCAACGATCCGCCACAACCCCATTGACGGTTTTCAAGCATCACCTCTTATCAAACTGGAGAAACTCGATTGGGGCTCCATTCTCGACAATAAAAGCGACGGTCACGCCCGGTGAGGGTGAGTTGGGCGCAATAAGTATCTCTTTTCCTGCGATTTCAGCGGAGAGATCGTCCACTTCGAAGGCCACATGCGGAACAGTACGCACAAGTTCAGGGACCGGCGCTTCAGGTTCGAACCGCATCCACTCGATTCCGTAGGCGCTCGTTTCATATCCAGACACGAACGTCGCATAGTGCTCGATCAGGCGTTCACCTTCTCGACGCTCGGTAGTGGGAATTCCGACGTGATGGTACCGCCTCGTGGAAGCAACTGGTGACTCTTTCACGTGAATAAGTTTAGCCCATGACCCATCTGTTTTCTGTCAGTTGTTCAAACCAGGCGTTCTCGCAGGTTTGCGCTGTTTGTTCGCCCCCGAGTGGGGGTTTTGAGCGTTATCGCGATGTTTCACCAACTGACCGGGAACAACGTATGCTCTTGCGGTGTCTATCTCGCTAGACTCCAATGGGTGCAACATGACGGCTTTAGAATGGTGCGAAGTTAAACTCGCCTGCTTCCTTCTATTTGCAGCCACTTTCCTTGTCCTCATTCCGACCTGCTCCGCCCAGCTTGACCCCAAGCCGGAAGATGCGACGGCGGCGGTGCTTCATGAGTTTGAGAAGCATAACATCGTGATTTTCGGGGAAATTCACGGAAACATGCAGGAATACGAATGGCTGCGCTCGCTCATTGCCACACCCGAATTTGCCGACCGAGTTGACGACATCGTGATGGAATTTGGCAACTCGCTCTATCAGAAATCGGTGGACCGTTACACAGCAGGCGAAGACGTTCCCATTGAGCAGGTAGAGAAAGCGTGGCGCAATACCGTGGGAGCAATCGGGCCGCCATCGCCTGTATCGGGGTGGATTTATCAGGCAGTCCGTGAAACTAACCTAAAACGCCGCGGCAAGCACCAGATGCGTGTTCTGTGTGGGGACCCCTACATTGATTGGGACAATGTCAAGACTCGCGAGGATATTGCGCCCTACCTTGGTCATCGTGATGAATGGTACACAAAGGTCGTCAAGGATGAGGTGCTGGCCAAAAATCACCGGGCGCTGCTCATTATGGGTTGGGGACATTGCTTGCGGGGTCAAGGGCACCCTTATATTGAGCCGCAACTCCAGCAGGCAGGGGCGAAAACTTATCTGGTCGTGTTTGGCACAAATGCAGTCGGAGGGTACGACGACCTCGACCACCGTTTCGATTCATGGCCCAAACCCGTGATTGTTTCGTTGGCCGACAACTGGGTAGGAGAACTCCCTGCGATGCCAGTTGTCTCTGGGGGCGAGGGTGGTCCTCACATGGTGATAATTGGACACGGGCCGAGCTCTGGCAGCAACGCCTCACAGACTCCACCTGCTCCTCTGAAGTTGAAAGATGCAGCCGACGCACTCCTTTACGTTGGACCGCGCGACACTCTGACCCAGGTGTCGATGATCTGCGCCGAGTTAGACGGCACACCATACGGTAAGGAAGTACAGCGCCGCCTAACAATTGAGGGTTTCCCGAGCGGCTTGGGGGCTGGAAGTGAGAAAGGCGAAGCACCACAGTTTCCTCGACCTCAAACCAGCAGCGGAGGTGCGCCACCTCCGCCGCTCCCACCGCCACCCAAGAACATGGATGCTCCCTTGCCGCCCCGGCCGCCGTCCCAATAGAAAAAACTTCCTTAGGATTCGGTTCAGTGCGACGGCAGCAGCCCGTAAACATCCACCTCGCCTTTAGTGCCGACGTACACCTTCCCGTTCACCACCGTGGGAATCGCAAAGCGCAGTGCAACACCGGCGCGGTCACGATTGCTGTTCTGTTCGGTGTTGTACAACTCGTGGGCCACCTTCGAAGCATCGTAGGCATAGAGTACCGCCGGCCTCCGCGCCGGTTCATTCCAATTCTTCGACGAAACCGCCCAGACGATACCGTCCTTGGAACCGTTCGCCGAAACTGCTGGCGTCGCGCCGGAATCGAAGAAGCGGGTCGCGCCCGATGCCTTCAACACCAAGTGCCCACGCTCGACCCCATAGTCTAGCAAGGGGGTTTTGCTCCCGATAAAGAATACGTTCTGGTTCCAGTACGCCATGGCTCCAAAGGCGCTTTGCGAGCCGGGAATCGTCTGCACTGCATGCGGGTCTCCACCAGGTTGATATCTTCCCATGTGGTCTCGATCAATCACGTAGATCTTGCCTTCTTTCCCTGCCGCCACCAACAAATGCGGATGCGCACTCGGTTGATCCGGCAGCAGCACCGGACCACTGGATCCCAAGTCGTTGTCACGATCGTTGAGCTCTCTGTGGTTAGACGGCGTGAAGTAGTCGCGTAGTACGAGGTGCTGCCCGTCGAGACCCAATTTCAGAACACTGTCTCCAAAATCGCGGCCCTTCGTTGCGCCATCAAACGCCCCGTTGCCGGTGACGACGAACACACTGCCATCCTTGTCCGCGGCCGGACCCGCATCGCCCTGCCAGATGCCACTTTCCCCGGCATCAGGCGATGCGTTGAAGATTGCTTTCTGTGCAAGAGTGTGTGCATCATAGGCCATCACCCAACCGTGGTAGGGTGCCACGTCGCACGACGACGCCCAAGAGAGATACACCGTGTCGTTCGCCAGGAGCAGCGCCGCGCGAGGATTTTCCAGTAGCGGATCGAAGTTGATCTGCCCGCCCGAGCTCCCGGCTCCGTTCCCTTGAACAGCAGCTCTAATCTCTACAGGACCTCCAAACTTTTCTACTCCTGTCGTTACCGCCAGAGCGTGCAATCGCTGCTTATATTCGTCCCCGTGGAGAAACCCTTTGCTCTCCTTGGTTCGCGCCAGCAAGTACAGAGTTCCAGTCTTGAGATCGATGACCGGGGTAGGCGTGATTCCGACTAACGGTGAGATGAAAAAGCAACTGACGTCCTGTTCAGATAACCCCCGCTGCACTCCAGAGAGCATGGCCTTTTCGCAAGGCATGATTGAGTGCGATCGCTTGCAACGTGTGCTGCAATCGCGTTCGCATCCTCACCCACTGGTGTCGGTCTCGCAGCAAGGTTCGCAAGTCCCGCTCTGCGGTCGACGGCATCCAAATCTCCGGAAAGCGATTCTCGATGAGCAGATCCAACATCAAGCGTGCGTCCCGTCGATCGTGTTTCTGCTTCCGCGTCTCTTTCGCGCGGATCTTTGCTGGATGACTCACCCGGCACTCGATCCCCAACTCCTCCTGGATCGCTTGTAGCGAAGCTGCGCGTCGGGCAGGCATCCACAAACGCGTTACTCCGCACACACTGCGCCACAGTTGGGCCACCCATTTGTTGGAAGCGGGCACCGACTTGCGCACGATCCAAGTTCTGCTTGGACACGGAGATCTGGAGACCACTGCTCAGTACTTGCACTTGTCGCAACGGCATTTGCAGATGGTCACCAATCCGCTGGACACGCTCACTCTGTCCAGCAGCGAGAACATCCCCCGACGCTTTAGACGAAAAGACAACGAATGACTCGGCCCACCCTCGAGGTGGCCGACATTCTACGGGTGCAGGGCAATCGCTTCTTGGATCGGTACCGATCGAGCTTTGATTATCAGCAGCTCAAAGCCTTTCGTGCCATTCAACGCTGCCGCACTGCCGCTCTCGGCGGGCATCGCGATGCTTGCCGGCGTTGCGGATATCAGGCCATCTCCTACAACTCGTGTCGCAATCGCCACTGTCCCAAGTGTCAGGCACAAGCGCGCCAACGCTGGTTGGCGGCACGGGAACGCGAACTCTTCGACACCAGCTATTTTCACGTGGTCTTCACCGTACCTCACGAGCTGAATGTCTTGGCTTTGGAGAACCCGCGCCTGTTCTACGATCTGTTGTTCACCGCCACTGCGCAAACGTTGCTGGAAATCGCATCCGATCCGAAGCACCTCGGAGCTGAGATCGGTGTAATCGCCATCCTGCACACCTGGGGACAGAACCTGCTCCTGCATCCCCACATTCACTGTGTCATTCCCGCGGGCGGGCTTTCACCAGATCATCGTCAATGGGTTCGTCCGCACTATCCTTTCTTCTTACCCGTCAGAGTCCTGAGTCGTGTCTTTCGGGGCAAGTTTCTTGCTGGCCTCAAACGCTTCCACCGCAGCAAGAAGCTCCAGTGTGCGGGCCCGGCTGCAACTCTCGCCGATCCACCACAGTTTGCAAAACTACTCCGCCGGCTCCATCGTCACGACTGGGTGGTCTACGCCAAGCCTGCTTTGGGCGGCCCCATGCAGGTGTTGCGCTATCTGGGTCGCTACACCCATCGCGTAGCGATTTCCAATCATCGATTGTTAGCCTTTGACCAAGAACGCGTGACTTTCCGCTGGAAGGATTACGCCCACGGCAGCAAGCAAGGCAAGATGACTCTGGGCGCGACCGAGTTTTTACGTCGCTTCTTTCTGCACGTGCTGCCCAAAGGCTTTGTCCGCATCCGGCACTTCGGCTTTCTTGCCAATCGTTTTCGGGCTTCTCGTTTGGCCTTGGGTCGACAACTCCTGGCTTCCAATAGGTCGACGCCAGAGGAAGTTACAGCACACGAGTTCCGATCTGAAAGCTCTTCTCTCTGGCACTGCCCACGCTGCGGCGCATCGATGATGGTGATTCAGAGATTTACTGCTGCGGAACTATCAGCATGCATGTACTTCGATTCTTCCTGATGCCTTCATCACCGACGACCCGAGGATGTGCTCCGGCACGCCGATACATCCGTGTGCTCACCCGAACTCCACGACATCTCTCACCACCTCCACCAACCCTCCGGCAGCTTTCTGCACCACCGCACACGGTCTCGATCGGCTTTTCCGGTGCCTACCCATCGACCTGTTGCGCCCCAAACCGCCGTTCAAATCCCATAGGTGCACCGCGTCCGCCGCAAACGCCAGCGGCTTCCTCCTAGTCTCCTTATCGAAAACGCCTCGGAACGACTTCCTCTTCCAACCCGAAGTGTCATGCCGAGGCGTTTCCGATCAAGGCTAGCGACGTTACGACCAGCTGACCTAGGGCCGCCTGATCCGGTGGGAGATACTCTCTGATCGCCAGTTTGCGACCGGTCGGCTACGAGCCCGGGCGTCTTTTCTCCCCGGAGAGCTCAGCAAATAACCAGGTCTTGGCCATCTTCCAGTCGCGCTTGGCCGTCTCCGGCGAAATTCCCAGAACATCCGCAGTCTCCTCAACACTCAAGCCGCCGAAGTATCGCAATTCCACCACCCGCCCTTTGCGGGGGTCGAACTCAGACAATGAGGCCAGAGCCTCATCCAGAGCCAGCACGTCTACCTGGCGTGCTTTGGGCGCAACCAGTCTCTCATCCAAAGATATTTGCACAGCGCCTCCGCCTCGCTTGGCATACCCACGGTTGCGGGCATGGTCCACAAGAATGCGCCGGATGATTTGCGAACAGAGGGCAAGGAAATGCACGCGGCTTTCACAGCGGACACCTCCCGCGCGAACCAACTTGAGGTAGGCCTCATTGGCCAAGGCTGCCGACTCCAGCGTATGGCCGGCCCGGCATCGTCCCAGGTGCCGCCTGGCAATCCGGCGCAGCTCGGGATAAACGAGGGGCATCAAGCGGGCAAGCGCCGGTTCATCCCCGCTGCCCCAGGCGGCAATCAACTCGCTTATCTTCCCAGAACTCTCGCTGGTCATGGCGGTGCCGAAATTACCACAAAAAACTCCGCACCAGTGACCCTTATTTCCGCCCGTTCGCGGAATACAAGCAGGGGGGACCTAACTCGACTCCTGACCCGCGAAGTTGCTTCAACGCTCAGCAGTTGCCTGATCTGAACACAGGCAGTTTCTATGCTCCGAGGCTGCCGCAACCGTCAATTAAAGGAGACTTATGAAGACCATTCGCCCTCAGAGCCTTTTGGCTTCGTTCGTGGTCGCGACCTTGTTTTTGCTCAATGTCTCAGCTGCCACGGCCGGCGGCCTGAATGAAACCGCGAACAAAAGCAGTTTTCGTGGCCGCGTCGAAGTTGCTTTCACGAAATGGGTAACGGACTACCCAAACATGGCGGGCATCGTCAGTGGCGATGCCGGCGGCGGCCTTTTTGCCGGGGAAATTCTTAACGCGGAAAATACAACCGCCACCAGTAAGCTTGAGGCTCTTTACCACATCAACGGTGGGGGCTTTAAATTTACTGCGCACAACTTCATAACTCAAGACAATCTGAAGGGCACAGCCGTGATCCGAGGCGTGGTCACGGATGGGCCGTTGAAGGGTGCGCGAGTGCTTGGCGAATACCAAGTGATCAGTCCCTGCGGCATAATTAACGCACAGAATGGCGCGGCCGGCGACGTGTGTTTCCAGGGCACTCTAACCGTTAGAGGAGATGACTAACCTTCGGGGAAGGCGACAACGCCACCAAGTAACCCCGCTTGGTTTTCCGCTGAGCGGGGTTTCAAATGTGGAATTGTACGGTCCGCCGGTCGCTCGCGCCGGCTGCGAGATTCAGGGGACCGGAATCCGATACAGATTGCGTTGGGTCGTGCCGCGAGAAAACGCGTAAACGTCCGGAGACGGACCGGGGACCGCGTTCAGGACGTCAATCCTTCGCGCTCCCGGAAGGCGGGCTAATTCTTTCTCGGAACCAAAACCGCCCGCCGGAATCGGAAGTAAAGCCTTGCCCTGCGGCAACGGTAAGATATAACTCCGGCCGTCGGCAAATGGTAGGTCGGAAAGGGACACCAAGCCGCCATCGGGTGACCATTGCCAATTAATCCCATTGCCGATGACGACCGGAGGCCCCCCTCCGAGTGGAAAAGCAAGAGTTTCCGCCGTCCCGCTTCCTGGAAGATGAGCCCATGCCACGATCCACCTGCCGTCCGGTGAAACGGAGACCAGGATAAGGATCGGTTGTTGGAGCGCCTTCTGCATTCCCGTGCCATCCGGCCGAACGCGGTAAGCAAACCCGTCGCTCCCGTCCGTGCTGCGGAAGTAGATTTCACCATGGCCAAATCTGGGTTGCCGGCCCTCGACGTTCGGAATCGCCTGGGGCGGCCTTTCCGGTGCAAACGACGTTAGCCAAAGGCGCGGTTTGCCCTCGTGATCCTCTGCCTCCATCACAACTTGCCGTCCGTCCGCAGAGATGTCATAGTCGAGCGCCTGGAGGCCCGGGGCAAGTGGCGCGGAACGTCCGGATTCCAAGTCCGCTACCCACACCTCCCCTGCCTCTCCGCTGAATTGGCGGTCACTCGGAGCCTTGGTTACAATGCGGTAGCACAGCCTTCTACCATCTGGCGTGAATCTAGGGTCAGCGGCGTTCCCTTCCAGCGAAATCTGCCTCTCGCCGCGCGCATCATGAATCGACACCGAACTGTTCTCCAAGGCCACGGCCGTTACAAATGAACGGCCGTCCGGTGCCATGGAGATGCCTTCTTCCTCAGTTGGCCCGGAGGTGATCTGCTGTGGTTGTCCGTCAGGAAAACGCTGCCGCCAGATGTGATACAGGCCTCCGGCCTCGGACGTGAAATACAACCATTTGCCATCGGGCGACCAGGCCCCAGACATGCAGGCAGCCCTGGGCGGTCCCACCTGGCGGCCGAGTGAAGTGCCGTCCATCGGCACCACGCGGCAAGGCCCCCAAACGTGGTCTTGATTCATTTCGACTAGAAGCACCCATTTCCCATCGGGCGACGGGTAAGAACGGTGCGCCATGCCGGGTCCAGCGGCGGGCAGGTAAACATCGTGCTCTCCGATTCGGCTCTCTTCGGCCGCTACGATCCCCATGTGGGGGCTCTTCCTTATCTCCGAAAACAGCACCTGGTGCGGACCGGTCCAAACCAGTCCGGAAGCATTGAGCAACCATGGTTGCGGCTCGCCGCCGAGAGTGGGAACTACCCAGGTATCCCAGTTAAACGGTCTCTGCACCGTCGTATATGCGATGCGTGCACCATCCGGTGAAAACACTGGACTCATCTTGTAGAGGTCATCGTGCGTCAGTTGTACTGGCTGACCATCGGGAAGTCTCTTGACGTACAATCTGGCCTAGTCCAAAGAAGGTGGAGTCGCCGCGAATAAACGCCAGCATCCGGCCATCTGGCGAAAGCGCCGGCTGGCTTACCGAGTCGGGCAGCTTCGTGAGCGGAACCCACTGCGAGCGGTCGGACAAGTGCGGGGTGCCGTGCAACCACAAGGCAGCGCCGATGGCGAGCATCGCCAGTGCCGCCGCTGCAATCGCGGCGACGCGCCATCGGTTCCATCCCGCCTGTGCTCTCTCGATCGTCCGGCGAGCGTCCGCGATGTTGTGCAACCGGCGGCCCGCATCCTTCTGGAGACACTGTTGCAGCAGCTCGCGGACTTGCGCGGGAGTTTTCGCAGGCAGCGCCTGCCAGTCCGGCTCGCGTTCCAGTACGGCCGTAATCGTGTTCTCGAGAGTCTCCCCCGGAAAGGCACGCTTGCCGGTGAGTAACTCGTACAGCAGACATCCGAAGGCCCAGATATCAGTGCGCTTATCGACTTTTCCTCCGCGCGCCTGCTCCGGGCTCATGTACCCAGGCGTACCGACAATCTGCCCGGCGACGGACTCCACGCCGGTCACAGTTGCCCACAGAGAGAGATCGGGGTTCCCCTCGGGTCCCCAGATCGCTTTCGCCAAGCCGAAGTCCAGCACTTTCACCCTGCCTTGTGGCGTGACCTTCACATTGGCAGGTTTCAAGTCGCGGTGAATGATTCCTTTGTCGTGCGCCGCCTCCAGGGCCGCCGCCACCTGGCCTGCTCGGTCCAGCGCGGTTGGAACCGCGAGGGGACCGCGTAACGTTTCTCCCTCGACGAGCTCCATCACCAGGCAGTGCGCCTCCTCGGACTCCTCCAGTCCATAAATAGCGGCAATGTTGGGGTGGTTCAGGGAAGCCAGCGTGCGCGCTTCGCAGCGGAGACGGGATAGTCGCTCCTCGTCATGCGCGAACTCGTGAGGCAAAGTCTTGACAGCGACATCGCGACCGAGCTTGATATCGTGCGCGCGATATACCTCGCCCATGCCGCCGGCACCCAACGGATTAACGAGCTGATAGGGTCCGAATTGCCGGCCAAGCAGAGACTCCCCGGCTGTCAGGGCTGGCGTCGCGTCCTCAAGGGCGGGTACTTCCAGAAAACTTCCGGCCTGCGCTTCCTTCGCCAGTAATAGCTCGACTTGGCGTCGCACCTCAGTGTCTGCGTCGCATATCCCGTCGAGAAATGTCTGCCGCGCATCCGGCGCCCGCTCCAGGGCTGCGTGGAAGACCTCTTCGACTCTCCGCCAAACCTCCTGTTTCATGTCGAGTCCTAGAGAGCGGACGATATAGAGAATGTCAACCAGTAACGCCAAACCGTGTGCTGCCGATGCCGACCTCGAAATGAGAGACGGGAGAGGCCCAAGCTCGGAATTATAGGCGCAAACATAGGTGACAAAGGTAGAAGTATTGCCAATTGGCGGCACATCTCGCGGTTGTGCCTGGATCACCGGCAAACCAGGGGTGTCGAAAATCACGTGATTACACCAATAATCCTGACCTGTGCGGAAGCCATGTCATTCCGGCGCATGAATCGGGCCGCAGTTTGGGAGTAGTAGAATCAGTAACATAGAACTATAGCGGCGCGGCAGTTTATCGCACAGTCGCTGAAGTGAGGAGTATTGCAGACTATGGCGAATGAAGTCCAACTTCTGTTTACCAATCATGAAGCAAGTGAGGCGGCCTATGCTGAATCAATCGAGTACCTCAGGACACACCTGGACCTGCAGTCAACGATTGACCAACACACATTGGCGTATTCGGTTCTTGACGAGTTGATTCCCCAGCCGGTCACAAGACTATTTTCGGGTCACGATTTTCCTGTCACCGAGTCATTCAGCGAGCTTCGGAACTCGCTCGAGCTTGCACTTCAAGGTTTCTACAATCATGCATTTTCCTCGAATAGATCGACGCTTGAGCTTGGAATGCTGGGACTTTACTTCTCAGATCAAGCCGTGGATAAGTTTGAAATATCGAATTGGGGAAAGTCGCGCGAGCGTACACCTGGAATAAAACAACTTCTCCCCAAGCTGGCCAAATTCAAGCCGTTCACAGAGGCCGAAGGTCGTTTTGGTCTACTGACAAGAGCCGGGGACATCTTCGACAATCTCGGGGCATACGTACACACGCGCGGATACAAACACAGTTCCACTGGCCAGCGGCATAGCAATGTGAACCGGTTCCTGGAGGACCCGTTTAGGCGATGTGTCAACTCTTTGGAACAGGTTTGTGCAGTGGTGATATTTGCGTTTCTTGTAATGCATCCGATCGGGACAATTGGATTGCCAATGGATGAGAAATTCGGATTGGATCCGCCTCTCGGACTCGCACTCAACGCAGGACAATCTGAGCGGCTGAGGGCCGTGCTCACACCAGCAGAGATTAGCTTCGTTGAAGAACTTGCCCGTCAAGACCAGCGGGTGCAAAGCATTATCCAGTGGGTTCACAGTCATCCAGACATCGCAGAGAGTGACTTGCAACGGCAGGCCGAAGCCTGGGACGAGATTTTCACCCCCGGAAAAGCGGACTGAACATCGGAGGGAAGTAGTTTGAAGAAAGAGCTTTGAAGATTATTGACCAGCAGCCTGTGCCGGAAGGGTCTTCTAGCGCGCGGCGCCTAATTTGTTGAGTCTCAAGAGCCGCATTGCCCGTGCCTCGACGTGTCGGAACTACATGATTTCCGCACGAGGGCGGGTCGGGATTACTGGTGTAATCGTCATCTGTTTACAATAGTAAGAATTTCTACCTGCGGGCGAACCGGGCGATGGTCAGAGGATGGACAGTCTACGCTACTGCAGCTTCGTGTACTCCGCCTTGGCTTCCTTCAGGACGGGGATGTCGCGGATCGTAACTGCGGCAACCCCATCCGTCGCAGTAGGTCGGCGTAACGCGGGTCGGAGCGGAGGTTGTCGAACGCTGGTCTATTGCCGAGGAACATCAGCAGGCGGACAGTCTCCTTATAAGCAGCTTCGAGGAACTCAAACGCCTCGTCTTTCTCGCCCAACACGCTGTAGGTTTCCGCTAAATAGACGAGTGCAATGGAATCGAGTTTCGGGTGCCTTTTCAATTTATTCAGAATTACCTTCGCTTCATCTGTTTTGCCAGCTATCGCTAGAATCAGGCTGCGCAATGTCCTGCTGTAGGGGCTGTCCCCACGTAGGTTTGCCACCTTTTCACATGCAGCGAGACTCTCTTCATACATTCCCTTCCAAGCATAGACTTGCGCGAGGAGTCCGTGGGTCCACACGAAGTTGGGGTCGAATTCCAGAGCTTTTTGTAATTGTTCCAAGGCGCGGTCGTAATCGCGTCTATAGCAGAGCTTCTGTCCCAGCCTAAAGATGAGACCCGCCGAGAGAGGATCAAGTTCCACCCCAAGTTGCGCCTCAAGAATGGCAGTGCCAACTTGCAGTTTGGCATCCACCCTAGCCTTCTGTGCCACCCCGAGCACGACATTGTTTGCCTTGTACTTCCCAAAGCCCAGCGCCGTAATCGCGATGTCGTAGCCGGCCGGCGGAAGTCCGGGCACCAGGTATTCCCCAGCCGCGTTGGTGTTAGTGGTCCGATGAACGCCGTTGCTCGAACTCGTGACGGTGACTTCGGCATCCGTGATGATTGCGCCCGTGGAATCGACAACGTCGCTAGTCACGGATGCGGAGTCTTGGGCGAGGAGAGAAGAAGAAAATCCCAGGGTGAAAAGGAGGAGAAATAAAATTCCTAGTGAAGGCCGGATTAACTGCATAGGCTCACCTACTGCGGAAGCCTCGCTGTCCTAGATTAAGCCCACGCTTCGGCGTCGCAAAGTTGTTGTGCGGTAAAACTTAACCTCTAACCCGAAGTTAAATTGCCCTCGTTGCGTCGTCATCGTCCGAACTTTAGGTTATTAAAAATTCTCCATCATGAAGATATTTGCGTTCAGGGCGTGGCCGGTGAAAGCCAGGTGGCGGCCGTCGGGCGAAGAAACACCCCAAGCGGAAGAACTTCCCCTCTGTTCCCACAAGGGGAACGCATTGCCTTCCAAATCGACGTACAACAGGACTGACCCTCGTTGCACAATGCCTGAGGTAAAAAAGCCTTTACCATTGATGGCCCAATTCAAGTTTGCGCGAGTATTCCAGCCCTTAACGGTAATTGTCCGCGGCGCCTCGCCATGCAAAGAAATTATTTCGAGCCGTGGTTCGAAGAGCTTGCCAATGGCGATGCGGCTGCCATCAGGGGAAATGTCCCATTCGTACCAGGAGGTCCCATCACTATCATACCGGGCGAGTTCGCGGCCGCGTCCCTTTAGTGGGTCCAGGGCCGTAAAAATCATTTGCTTGTTGTCTGCGCTGTGCTCACAGAACACACACAAGTTGGCGGGGGACTTCGGGCAGCGATAGTTATCTATATGAGTTTCCAGTACGAGCTCGGAAGGGCCACCTGTAATGGGGACTCGCATAATTCGTTCTGGGGGTGGAGGATCAGTGTCCTTTAACCGATGCACATAGAGGAGCCAAGCCCCATCCGGGCTGACTTTAGGGTTATAAAAATCTCCTGGTCCGTTTACGAGGGGCTCCTCTGTCTCTCCATCCAGGGAGTTCCTATAAATACTTCCATGACCATCGCGATTAGATTCAACGATCACGGCCTTGCTATCGGCTGTCCAGTCTATCGGCAGGTTTTCGCTGTCACTCAAGGTAAGAAGACTCGGTTTGCCGATCCGCTTGCCGCCAGCTTCCAGGTCCGCGACATAGGCTTTGTTCTTGGAAGTAAACTCCCGGAATGAAAGCCGTTTGCCATCTGGAGTCGCCCGCACGCCGTCGACACACAACCCGACGAAGTTCGAGATTCGCTTAGCACTCTCGCGCGGCTCTCCTGTGTTTGGATCAATGCGCATCGCCCAATAGTTGCAAGTGCGGTCGCCACCTTCCTCACCCAACCCATAAATCAGCCTTCCGTCGGGCAACCACAAATAGTCACGAAGGCCTGTTGAAGAAAGAACCAGAACAGGGGACCCGCCTTTCAGATCGCGAGATTCAATCGCATCTCCAGGTTTGCCCGGCACTGCCGGTGACCTGAAGTAGATGAGGCGCTGACCATCGGGCGAGAATTGAGCTCCGGCAATCGCACTGTTCTCATCAGTCTCAAACACTTTCCGCGGTTGTTCTCCGTTGGCGCCCATCAACCAGATCTCACGAGGGCCAAATTTACCGTAGTTCATCGCGAAAGCAATCGAAGAACCATCGGGCGAGACTGACGACACTTCCGCGTCGTCCCGAATCTTGCGCGGCGATCCCCCCAGCATGGAGACCGTCCAGATGCTGGGATGTTGTTCCGTCGACAGGTTCAGGTTGGCCAGAAATCGAGTACCATCAGGAAACCAGTGGAGTCCGTCCCAATCCGCTCGAACACCTTTGGCAAACTGCGGCTGGGGTACCGTCTGCGTCTCCCCGGTTTGAATCAGTTTGAGGTGAATGCCTTTCACGTCAGAGTAGGTCATGTACTTGCCATCTGGCGAAATTGCAGCCGATTCGACCGGGTTTTCGCTGGAGTTGGCTGTGAGTTGTCGCATCCTCATTTCTGGTCGAATCGCAGGCTTGCGTTGGGCCACCCACCAAATCGGGCCAACTATCAGAAGCAAGGCCAAGCCACCGACGACTGCCCGAGGCCAGCCCATCAGCGAAAATGCCGGACTGCTGCGTTTGCTACTCTTCGTGGCATGGATTGTTCTTAGGCCCGTGGATGGACGTGGCACGCTTCGGCCCGATTCCGAATCGCGTTTCAGACGCTTCAAGTCAGCGCGCATTTCGGAGGCGACCTGATAACGCAGATCGCGGTCCTTCTCGAGCGACTTGCTGATGATCTCCTCCAGTTTTTCTGGAAGCTCCGAGTTGAGACTCAGGGGGGCTTCCGGAGTCTTGTTCAGAATCGCTTCAAAAATCACGGCGGAGGTGTTGCCTGTGAAGGGAGGCCACCCGGTCGCCATCTCGTAGAGAACGGCGCCGAATGAAAACAAGTCTGTTCGGGCATCCAGTTCCTCGCCTCGCGCTTGTTCGGGTGACATGTAGGACACCGTCCCAATCGCCGCTCCTGGCGCCGTGAGCTTGTCCTCAGCGAGGCTGACAGTATCTTGATTCAAACCTCCCGCCAGGTCCAAACGCGGTCTCACCTTCTTTGCCAGGCCAAAGTCCAGGATTTTGGCCTGGCCGCGTTCCGTAACAAAAATATTGGACGGCTTGACGTCGCGATGAATGATGCCTCTGGTGTGAGCAGCGTCCAGCGCATCCGAAATCTGGATGGCTAAGTCGAGCAGTTCCGGGCTCGGCAAAGGCCTGGTTTCGATACGGCGCTCCAGAGTTTGCCCCTCCAGCAATTCCATAGCGATGAACCGTTGGCCTTGATACTCGTCCACGTCATAGACGGTGCAGATATTGGGATGGTTCAAAGCCGAGGCTGCATAGGCTTCACGCTGGAAACGTTCCAGCGCCTGTGGATCACGAGCGACGCCCGCTGGCAGAAATTTGAGAGCTACGGCACGTCGTAGCTTGGTATCTTCGGCCTTATAAACGACGCCCATGCCACCACTGCCCAGCTTTTCCAACACACGAAAACGTTGCAATGTTATGCCGGAAGCCAGCGTGGCGATTGGCTGTTCAACTTTGTCCTCCGCCATCAGCCTGGCGGCTAGGTCGAACGCGGGGGACTCAATAAATTCCTTCGCGGAGGTCTCATACGAAAGCAGGGATTCGACTTCCCGGCGCAAAGCGTCGTCCTGTTGACATTCGTTTTCCAGGAAAGAGGCACGCTGATCCCGCGGAACTCTTAGAACAGAGTGATATATCTCTTCCACGCGGCGCCAACGTTCAGTCTCCATGCCCGGTACCCTCGCATAGCTCACGCAATAGCCAGACTTTGGCGAGTTTCCAATCCCGCATCACGGTATCAGTCGACAGCTTCATGACTTCGGCGGTTTCTTTGACTCCCAGACCGCCAAAGAAACGCAATTCCACGACCCGACTCTTTCGCTCGTCCACCGCCGCCAAGCGGCGCAATGCATCGTCCAGAGCTACAAGGTTAGAGTCGGGTGTAGCGGTGACCATGAGAGCTTCGTCGAAGTCAACGTGAGGCGCCGCCCCTCCTCGCTTGTGGTAACCACGCGCTCGCGCGAAATCAATCAGAATACGCCTCATCAAGCGCGCACAAATAGCGAGGAAATGGGCCCGATTCTGCCACTTCACTTGGCGAATATCCACCAGGCGTAGATAAGTTTCATGGATGAGCGCGGTAGTCTGCAGGGCGTGTCCGGGACGTTCACCGGCCATGTAGCGTCCAGCCGCCGCATGCAGTTGGTCGTACACCAGTGGAATCAGCTTCTGCAAAGCCTCTTCGTCGCCCCGGCCCCAAGCCTGAAGAAGACCTGTTATTTCCCGCGATGACGGCTGCACCATAAGCGTCAACCGCTCTGCGACTAGCCCCCCCTTTTGGCGTGAGGTTATCACACCTCATATTGCTTATCCATCTCGAACGAGGGCGCAAACAAAATTATCCAAACTTGCCAGTTTTCGAGCGTAATGCACGCCTAATGAAGTAGAGCCGAGTGTCGAGAATCGCGAGGTGAGGCTTGCATACCGAAGCGTCCGACAAGCGCGAGCAGGGGCGCTTTCGAATCACCAGAGAACTCCACCGAATCTCGCAGCCGAAGATGTCAACATGGAGTATCGCGCTCGGTTACACGACAGTCATCGTTTTATTGCTTACACATAGTATCCTCGCCTTTTCCCAGTCCCCGAATCGAAGAGAAATTCCTTTCGAGAACAGCCGCGTGTTCGGATTGATTCTGGTCAAGGTCGAGGTTGCTGGAAAACCGGCAGTTCTGATCGTTGATACCGGGTCCAATCAGACCATCATAAGTTCTGAGATTACACCGATATCGCTGAAAACGTCAGACAACACACGCTCGACCAGCAAGGGTTCCGGCTGGACCGGCGCGGGAGTCTTGTCAAGAGCCACGGTGAGGATTGGCCCCGTTACCGTGCATAACCATCCGATCGTCGTGATGGACATGAACGATTTATCAAAGAGCTGCGGCCAAAGAATCGATGGCCTGTTGGGAATGGATTTCTTCAGCGAATTACGGCTTGTGATGATTGATCTAAGAAACCATAAATTGATTGTCGAGCAATGAAAGCTGCTCTTTCTTAAGGCTCGCCGCTGCTGCCACTGTTTCGATCCTGCGGGTAAACTCCGGAGGCTTCATTTCACGCGGACAGAATCGAGAATCGAACTTGTCGCGTGCCTTATGTAAGAGTTCGGATGCGTACGCAGGCACTGTTCTGACTCCGGCGGGCGTGTGCTACGTCTTGGTGAGCCAGGGCCGCCAAAACCGAGGGCAAGGAAAGCTCCAGCTCACGAACAGTCGAAGGGAACGCCCTATGCATTCCAGATTAGTGGCGCGCGTAGTCTTAATTGCCGGATTGCGCAATATTTCCAATCTTCTCCTCTTGGGGCTTCTGGCTCTGAGCTGGACGGGGTGCGGGGGTAGCAGCACCCCCTCACGTACGTTGCTGAGCATAGCCGTACAACCGAGCGACGGAGAAGCCGTCGCACCCACGGGGACCTTGCCCTTCACTGCTACAGGCACGTTCGATCAGCCACCAACAACTCAAGAGAACCTAAGCGCCCAATGGTCGTCTTCCGATATGACCATCGGCACAATAGACCCTACCACCGGAGTTGCGACATGCGTTGGGGTTGGAGGTCCAGTAGTCATCACCGCTTCTTCTGGTGTGAAACAGGGAACAGCACAGCTCACGTGTTCGGTGTCCCCTGGTTCCGGAAATTGTGCTTACGTGTGCGGCAGCACACGTTGCGGTGCCCTGACCGGCTTTTGCTCAAGCACTCAGGGAAACGCCTGTCGGCAAGTTCACGATCTCAAAAGCTGCCCGGTTGGACAACCTGCCGGAGGAACGGCGACGGACTCCTGTGGCGTCGGCATTGATACGACCCGAGCTTGTCCATAGCTTTGAAGGAGCACTTGCTGTCGTAACATCGCCTCTCTAACACTGTCGGCGCGGTCATTAGAAAACTACACTTTGCTAACGCGCGGAGTGAAGATCTAGAAGTTCAATTCTGCGGTGATCTTGACGATAACCATTCCGGGCAGGTTTTCTAACACAGCCGCCGTAACTGGTCGGAACAGCTTTCTGTCGGTTTAATCGACATGACGGATTCTCTCGGTTCGCCATTTCGACGTTATCAGACGGAGATACCAACTCTTGAGCGGTCGCCCACCTTAAACGCGATCCCAAGAGCGGCTAAAGTCCACTTAGCAGCCTGTGGTGCAAGTCTGGCTACCTGAAACAATAAAGATGGTGTGATCCACAGGGATCGTTCGTAGAATGCGCGCATGGCGATGAGCAAGCGGAGTGGCGGGGAGAAGCAAGAAGACATCTGGATCGCGCACACGGAGTTGGCGGTAGCGCCGGGGCATCCTTTCTATAAGCGGTTGAACGAGTTAGTGGAGGGTGCCGGGTTCGACGAGTTTGTGGAAGGATTATGTGCACGCTTCTATCACGCGCGACTAGGGCGGCCATCGCTGCGGCCTGGGGTTTACTTTCGAGCGCTGCTGGTGGGGTATTTCGAGGGGATCGATAGCGAACGTGGGATCGCATGGCGGGTGGCGGATTCGCTAGCGCTGCGGCGGTTTCTGCGGATCGGGTTGGACGAACGGACGCCGGACCACTCGACGATATCGCGAACCCGGCGATTGATCGATATCGACACGCATCGTGAGGTGTTCTCGTGGGTGCTGGGGCTGCTGGCAGAACGCGGACTGCTGAAGGGGCAGCGGATGGGCATCGACGCGACGACCTTGGAGGCGAACGCGGCGATGCGGTCGATCGTGCGACGCGACACCGGCGAGACGTATGAAGAGTTCTTGCGGGGATTGGCCAAGGCGTCTGGGATCGAGACGCCGACGCGGGAGGATCTGGCGCGGCTGGATCGGAAGCGCAAGAAGCGGACGTCCAACAAAGAGTGGAAGAGTCCGGCGGACGAGGACGCGCGGATCGCGAAGATGAAAGACGGGCGCACCCATCTGGCCCACAAGGCCGAGCACGCCGTGGATATGGACACGGGCGCTATCGTGGCCGTGACGCTGCAGGCGGCCGACCAGGGAGATACAACGACGCTGGATGAAACCTTGTGCCAGGCCGGTGAGCAGGTGGCGGAACAGATTGGACGGGAGACCGAGTTGCGGCCGAAGCATGCGCCGAAGATCAACCTCAACGGGATCGAAGAGCTGGTGACGGACAAGGGCTACCACAGCGGAGCGGTGGTCCAGCGGGTGAAGAGTTATGAGGTGCGCAGCTATATTCCGGAGAAGAAGCAGAAGGGACGGCGCCACTGGCAAGGCAAGCGCGTCGAGCAGCAGGCGGTCTACGAGAATCGGCAACGGGTGCGGGGCGCGTACGGCAAGAGTCTACTCCGGCGACGGGGAGAGCTGATCGAACGCAGCTTCGCGCACTGCTACGAGACGGGCGGTATGCGACGCTGCCATCTGCGGGGGCGGCAGAACATTCTGAAACGGCAGTTGATCCACGTGGGAGCGTTCAACCTGAGTCTGATTCTGCGAAAGCTGCTGGGAGCGGGCACGCCGCGGGAGCTTAACAATCGCGCTGGGAAGGTGTTTTGGCGACACTTGCGCTTTCTGCTGTGCCTGATGACGAGCGTTTCTCCTGCCCGGCGACTTACTGCCGCTGTTGGTCAGTCCCTCGTATCATCTTTCCGTTGCCGCATGCCTCGTCACCGCTCGCGAAATATCAGCAGTTCTGCCACGGGCTGTTAGGGGGCGCAGGGGTGGCTCCGGTCGGGTCGTTGGGTCATAGACCCAACGATTCAGTTCAAACCAGAGACTCGCCGGGAACAGTTGTGGTCAAAACTTAAGGGCCGTATGGTGAGTGCAATTTATCGGCAGGCGAACATGAATTCCTTGGCCGAGAAGACCCCGCGAATTGTCTGAAGAGTTGCCGGGCCTCCGACCGCCCGGGAGTTACCCCGAACGGTGAATACAAGCGCGTTTACCGTTACCAATTAGGTGAAACTTCCCCCTGGCCGACTTATGGACTGGAACAATTTTCAGGTTTGCTCGGCATCCACTTCTCAACGAGCGCAATCGCCTTATTAACAACAGCTGCCGCTACCCTTTGGGCGGCGGGGAAAGATTTCTTAGCGACTGCAACTTCGCGATCTCGGCCTTGGCCTCTTTCAGGATAGGGATGTTGGGGTCGGCGTCTTTCCAGAACGTCAGGAAATCTTTGTAGGCGGCGAGTGCTTGAACGCGGGCGGCATCAGCATCTGCTCCCTGCGACATTCTCGATTGCAGCGCATTGGCACGAGCCACGCCCAGATGCGCCAAGGTTCCCGTCCAGCAATTCCAGACGATCCCGCTGTGATCGAGAATCTTCTGAAACTCGGCAGCGGCAGCACTGCCTTGTCCGGCTGCCAAGTATGCCTCTGCGCGTACATACGTTGGATAAAGGCAGGAAATATTAGCGCCGAACGGAATTTCCCCGAACTCGATGGGTAAAGCTATTTGCTGGGCGTTCAACGTGGAACCCAGATTCCTTTTGTCGAGTGCCAATTGCACCTGAATCGCAGGCAGCCAGAGGGACTGCACCTGCGTGTCCAGCGGGAAACGCTTCCTTAAACCTGTGGCCAATGACGCGGCCCGTGTCATGTCGCCCGCCATGGCAAAGGCAAGCGCGACTTCGACCTCGACGCTCTGACTTGAGGGAGCAAGCTCCAAAGCCTTTGTTGCTGATTGCCGGGCTTCGGCAGGATAGCCGAAAGCTGCTTCCCGCTGAGCCGCAATCGCCAACCAGATCGCCCCAGTTTCCTTGCTGTCCGCTCGGATGGCCGAGTCCACAGCCCGCTTGGTCAACTCCCGTGCTTTGCCAAGATGACCGCCATATGCCTCGGTGTCAGATGCAAGCGCCAATCCAAGGTTCTCTTCGGGCTTGCCCTCAAACCACTGTTGCTGTTCCCCCATCGCGGTGGCGCCGCCCCCCATAAAGGCAAGGGCGTACAGAGCTTGGTGGAGTATGGGATCGTCCAGTTTTCGCGCCTGTGCGTCGTGGATAATCTGTCGTGTTTCGGCAAAACGCTGCAAAGCAAGATAGTAGTTGGCGAGGTCGTCGTAACCACCCGTCCAATCTGGTTTAAGGCGGAGGCCTTGCCGAGTAATCTCCCCAGCTTTCTCATACTGCCCTTGTTCGGCGTACACGATGCCCAAACTGCCGTATCCTGAGAAGTTTCGAGGGTAGGTCTCAATCTGCTCCCGATATGTCTGGGCTGCTTTATCGAGTTCTCCACCTACATACGAATAGTAGCTGCCGGCGATCGCCAGCCTTTCCCCCTCGCTGGCGTGTTCGCGCAACTGGAATGCCTTGGTGACGTACTCACTGGCTCGTTGTGGCTCGCTGAGACTGAAATAGTCGACGCCTACAGCCATGTACCCCAAGGCAAAATTCGGATCAAGCTCGATGGCACGGTGATAGTAAGGCAGGGATGTGGCGGAGCCATTCTCCCTGTCGGCCTTTATTCCCAGGCTGAACGCTCTGAGAGCTTCGAGCGAAGAAGTAGTAGCCGTGGCGAGTGGGACATCAAACTTCTGTACTGTCGCCAACGATTCGCCCAGCTCGCCTCTCAGCTTGGATGCCGCTTCGCCCAGCGCGCCCAGCACCTTTTCCTTGGACGCCGCCGGCACCTGCTCCTCAGCAAGCGTGTCTCCGTTCTGGCAATTCACCGCCTTCAAGCCCACCACATATTCGCTGCCCAGAGCGCCAATCGATCCGACCAAATAGGCCTTGCTCCCTGCTCGCCGGCAAAGCTCGCGGGTTACTTCGGGCGCCAATTTTGTATTGACTGGGCGGGTCATCTCTTGCAGGGTCTCGGCGACTTGGCTCTCGGAAAGCACATCCAAGAACGGCGATTGCCGAAGGGAGACGGTGAGAGCCGTCTTCAGCGTGTCATCGAAGATCGCATCGCCCGTACGGTTGGCAAAATCGGCGAGCACTATGGTGTCTTTGTCGGTCAGGCGATTGCTTTGCTGATGCGAACGATAATGAAGCCCGGCGGCGACGAGCAAGGCGATTAGCAGAAGGGGAATGGCAACTCGCCAGAGCTTCTTCCACACTGCCGCAGAAGCTTTTGGCACTGCCGCCGTGCCGTAACTTGCCGCTGCACGCCCGCTCTCCGCGTCCCGCTTCAGCCGCTGCAAATCCGCTCGTATATCGGAACTGTGCTGGTAGCGCAGCTCGCGATCTTTCTCCAGAGCCTTGTCGATCACCGCTTCGACTTGCAGCGGAAGCTGCGGATTGAGCTGCGAGGCTGGCTGCGGCCTCTGGTGCAGAATCGCTCCGCAGATTTCTCCGGGGCTTACGCCCTCGAAAGGCATTCTGCCGGTTGCCATTTCATACAGTACTGCGCCGAACGAGAACAAATCACTACGCGCATCCAACTCTTTTGCCCGCACCTGTTCGGGCGACATGTAGGCCACGGTGCCCAGCATCGTTCCCGGGCTGGTCAGATGCTGCTCCTGCTCTGCGGCAGTCAGCGTGTCGGCGGCCCCAATCTGGGTGGAGGAGTCTGCGCTGGACGACACTTTTGCCAATCCGAAATCGAGAATCTTTGCGTTCCCACGCTCCGTCACGAACAGGTTCGCGGGCTTGATGTCACGGTGGATGATTCCTTTCGAATGCGCAGCGTCGAGCGCATCGGCAATCTCGATGGCCAGCGACAGCATCAACTCGGTTTCCATCGGACGTCCGCCAATGCGGTGTTTCAGCGTCATACCATCCAGAAATTCCATGGCGATAAAAGCTGCGCCGTGCTGATCGTCAATCTCGTGGACGGTGCAGATGTTGGGGTGATTCAGAGCGGAAGCGGCCTGGGCTTCGCGTTCGAAGCGGGCTAGAGCCTGCGCCTCTTTAGAAATTTCGTCGGGCAGGAACTTGAGGGCAACGAAACGGTGGAGTTTGACGTCCTCAGCCTTGTAGACCACCCCCATACCGCCACCACCTAGCTTCTCCACGATGCGGTAGTGAGAGATGGTTTGGCCGATCACTGATGCCGAATCTTACGCGGGCGAAACAGGGCAGGTCAATCAAAACGATGGAGTTGGCGGTGGCTCAAAGGATTGTTAACGCAATATCGGTCATTGACCGGGCGCGTTGGCCGCAAGCGGAAACTACCCAGAAATAGGCTTCGGGCGAGTTGGCCGGATTAATAACGCGAACTCGGCTAGGCTGGAGACAAAATCCTGAATGCTTGCGCGTTTCCCGGGGATCCGGGCCATTCATCTTCCGCACCTGCCGGATGTTCCCAGCGGAGCTTCCAAACTCTCACGATCCGGCGCTCGTGACCGTGGTTGTTTACACGGGCCTCGATTCTGATGAGAATGGGACAAATCTAGACTAGCGAAGATTCCCGACGTTTTTTTAACAATGATGGCTTCCGTAGACGTTCGGAGGGTCGTTCGAAGGATGCTCGCCCTTCCCATTCTGTTGTCGAATGGGACGATAGCTGGTCGCCGTGGCTGATTCGGGGAATCGTTCCGTCGACCGGATGGTCACTTTCGGGCCGTTCGTCCTCATATCCACTCAACAACTACTCCTGAAGACCGATCAGTTGGTCCAGATCGGCACTCGCGCCTTTGAAATTTTGACGTGCCTGGTTGAGCGTGCCGGCGAGGTTGTCAGCAAGGAAGACCTGATCGCGCGCGTCTGGCCAAATGTTTTCGTTCAGGAAGGAAACCTTAAAGTTCACGTAGCCGCCCTTCGACAAGCGCTCGGTGACGGTCTGGGCGGCAATCGATACATCGTCAACGTTCCCGGTCGGGGCTATCGCTTCGTCGCCGCGGTATCGCACCGAACTGTGCCGTCGCGAACGGACCTACTGGTCGTTCCGGCCATCAGTTCCCGCAATCTGCCGACACCTCTCACTAGAATGATTGGCCGTGCGGAAATGGTCTCGGCGATCGCTCGGCAGATCTCAGAACGCCGTTTTGTCAGCATAGTCGGACCCGGAGGGATCGGTAAGACCACGATCGCGTTAGCGATCGCCAATACGGTGACCTCCTCGTACCGAGACGGCTGTCGATTCCTCGACTTGGCGCCGCTTAGCGATCCCAAGTTGGCACCAAGCGCACTTGCGGTGCTGCTCGGCGTTGGGGCGCATTCCGTCAACGTGATCCCAAGCTTGGTCGCCTACCTTCAGGACAAAGAGATTCTGATCGTGCTGGATAGCTGTGAGCACATTGTCGCCGCCACCGCCGTATTCGCCGAGCAACTGCTAAGCGGCGCCTCAGGTGTCCACATCTTGGCGACCAGCCGTGAACCACTGCGCGCGGCTGGTGAGGTGGTCAGGCGGCTGCCGCCACTCGAGACTCCTCCCGTGCCTAACACGCTCACAGCTTCTCAGGCACTCAAGTATTCCGCAGTCGAGCTTTTCGTCCAGTGCGCAGCCGCAAGGATCGATGAGTTTGCGCTGACGGATCATGACGCGCCACTCGTCGCCGACATCTGCCAGCGGCTGGATGGCAACGCTCTTGCGATTGAACTAGCGGCAGGCCGCGTTGATGCGTTCGGGGTGAGCGGCGTGGCCGCACGGCTGGTGGATCGCTTTCAATTTCTGATTAGCGGGCGGCGTGCGGCTCTACCCCGCCATCAGACTCTCGTCGCAACGCTAGACTGGAGTTATGACCTTCTGCCGGAGGTCGAGCGGGCCGTCCTTCGCCGGCTGTCGGTGTTCGCCGGTGACTTCATTCTAGAGGCAGCGCCGGCCATCGCCACTGATGAATCGATCACCGCATCGGATGTGGTCGGTGCGGTCGGGAATTTAACCGCGAAATCTTTGATCTCGGCCGATATCAGCGGTCGAGTGGCACATTATCGTCCGCCCTGGGAGTGGCCCTCTATTCGATCGGCCCAGGCCTCGAATCCAGAGCGGCATGGGCTCGGGTGAAGAGGATCGCGGGACGCCTTGAGGACACTGATTATCAGCTGCGTGCCCAGTGGGGCTTATGGACCGTTTGTGTGACGGGGGGCAAGCATCGAGCCGGACTGGCGATGGCCCGAACGTTCTTGCGTCTTGCGGAGAAGGGCCGCGATCCGGAGGCCTTGCTCGTGGGCGAACGCCTCGTCGGGACCTCACATCATTTCCTGGGCGAACAAACTGTCGCACGCGAGTACCTCGAGGGCATGCTCACTCACGCCGGGCCCCTCGGAAACCCTGCGGACATTCTCCGTTTTCAATTCGACCAGTCGATCGCGACGCGCGCGTTCTTAGGGAAGGTCCTGTGGCTGAAGGGGCTTCCCGATGCGGCTATGCGCGCGGTCAACCGAAGCGTAACCGATGCACAGTCGATTGGCCATTCGTTGTCGCTATGTTACGCGCTGGGTCAGGGTGCCTGCCCAGTCGCGCTGCTGGTCGGCGACTTGGCCGCGGCAGAGCGCTACGTAACCTTGTTGCTCGATCACTCCACGCGGCACGGATTGGCCTTGTGGGCAACCATGGGTCGATGTTTTCAAGGCATAGTCGCCATGAGGCGCGGCCAAGACGAGGCAGGCCTGGTGTTGCTCCAGACCGCGGTCAACGACCTCTGCGACGCCGGTTACGCTCTTTATCACACTACCTCCCTTGCGGAGCTCGCCGATGCTTTCGGTCGCATGGGACAAACCGGCAAAGGGTTGACGGCGATCAACGAGGCGCTGGCGCAGGCCACCCGCAACGACGAGCGCTGGTGTATGGCCGAGCTTTTGCGTGTCAAAGCCGAACTTCTGTTGCTTCGAGCCACCCCGACAGCAGACGGGCTGGCTGAGGACCATCTTCAGCAGTTGGTTGAATGGGCGCGCAAATGCGAGGCCTTAGGCTGGGAACTCCGTACCGCCAATAGCCTGTGTCGATTACGGTATGCGCGGAATCAAGCGACCCAGGGGCGCGACCTGCTCGCCCCGATCTATGGCGAATTCACAGAAGGTTTTGGCACTGCGGATCTGACAACCGCAAAGCTCTTGCTGGAACACTGACCTCCCCGTCGCGGTGACCGGCGTACTGTCATCCCATTCACGTTGGCGGCAAAACAGCGAGGCAGCAGAATTTACCGCGATTAACTTTACTTAACTGGTGTGCGTGTGGTGACGATGCCATGCTGTTGCACGGGACAAGATTTAAAGATGCTGTCCCAGCGGACAACACGAAAGGAGCTAAGTATGACAATGTTCACTACGACTGATGGCACCGAGATCTTCTACAAGGATTGGGGCACGGGTCAGCCGCTTTTCTTCCATCACGGCTGGCCATTGAGCGCAGACGATTGGGACAGCCAGATGATGTTCTTTCTGGAACATGGTTTTCGAGTGATCGCTCACGACCGTCGCGGGCACGGACGCTCAACGCAGACCTTCCTGGGACACGACATGGACACCTATGCCGTCGACGTCGCCGAACTCGTTGAGGCGCTTGATCTCAAGGGCTCTGTTCACATCGGGCACTCGACCGGCGGCGGCGAGGTCACGCGCTATGTCGCGCGTCACGGTAAGGGCCGCGTGGCAAAAGCGGTGCTGATTAGCTCGATTCCGCCGACTTTCATGAAGTCGGATAAGAACCCCGACGGCGTGCCGAAGGAAGTGATCGACGGCATCCGCGAAGGTACCGCGAAGCATCGTTCGCAGTTTTACAAAGACATCACGATGCCGTTCTACGGTTTCAACCGTCCAGGAGCAATAGTCTCAGAGGGGATTCGGGAGAACTGGTGGCGTCAGGGAATGATGGGCGCAATCACAGCCCACTATCAATGCGTGAAGGTCCTCTCCGAAACCGAGTTCTACGACGATCTCAAAATGATCGATATTCCAGTTCTCGTGATGCACGGCGAGGACGATCAGATCTGCCCCTTCCCAACCACTGGAGCAAGGTCTGTCAAGCTTTTGAAGCATGGAACTCTGAAGTCCTACCCAGGTTTCCCCCACGGCATGCCGACCACACATGCGGATCAGATTAACGCCGACCTGCTCGCATTCATAAAGTCCTGAATGCGTCGCCGCCCGGCGAATCACAGCACACAGGCTCGCCGGGCGCACTTTTTTCCAGGGAGGGAGATATCTCGCTCAAACAATGCGGAGACTAGGTATAGACAGCCCGTTGCGTGGCCGGTCGAAACACGCAACCACGCTCTTGTTCGGCGGCGAGCTTAACGAAGCGGACGTCACTGAAATTCCCAACGCCTGCTGGCACATTGCTTTCATGTGATGGATAGGTACCGAGAAGTCGGCATGGCGCCAGGGTTCTGGACAACACCGGATCCCTTTTCCTATGCGCGTTTGCCAGGACCTGAGGTCGTTCCTGGGATCGGTACTGTTGCCATACGGCTATATTTAGTGGAACGCCAGAGTGCCATCGGACCAATAGGGCACTTCGATTGGCACGGTCCGCAGCGGCGGCAGCTCTTTGTTCAGTGGACTATCTGGTTTGTCAGGGTCCGGGAACCAGATAGATGTCGAAGAAATGGGTGCGTTCGGATCATCGGCGTTCAATTCAGCAGGATCTTTCACCGGCAAGAAGAACATCACGTGGCATAAATTGTGTGAACCCAAATGGCTGAGGTATGCGTCCTTGGACATCATATAGCTCATTGCCCCCGGCTCCACCGGCGGGATCTCCTTCTTCGCATACGCCTCTTGCATGCCCGCGATGCGCTCTTTTACGGAGGTCACTCCAGCCAGCGTCATTTCCGTCAGCTTACGAAAAATCGGCAGGATCGACCGCACAGCCGCTGGATTGAGGCAAATCGCCCCTCTCTGCTTCGGACTCCAGACGTCATAAAAGTCAATGCTGGCCGTCCATGCCGGCCCCGCCATGCACACAAAACCGTTTGTACCTTGGACCGCTGTTTCCCAGCCTTTGGGCGTCAGCACCAAAACAGACGCATCCTTTGAAATGCCCTCCGGAGCAGCGCTTCGCGCCAGCGCGATTGCCGCATTCCGGTCTATTAAATACTGCGAAAGTGGCTGCATCTTCGGATAGGGCCTCTCTGCCTCCTGTGCCCGCGTGCTCACAGTCAGGCTCAGCAAACTCACGAGCGCAAGCCCTCCCACGGCAACTCTGGCTGCAATCTTTTCGATCTTTGCAAATCGCATCATGCTCCTTTTCGTCTCCTTCCTGCCGAAGATGTGTCCGCAACTGCTCAAGGCTCGATGCTTAGCTTGCTTGGCGCGGAGTATTGCCCTGTAGGTTTCCACCGCCCCCAAGCACTCCCCTGGGGCCCCGCGCTTAAGATCTTGAAGGCCGGATCGCTTGGCTGCGGACTCTACTCCTGCTGAGCCGCAGTGCAACCGAAGGTCCAAACTCAAACCCTTTCGTTTTGCAGTGGCTTAGGGCGGCGTTGATCTGCCGAAATTATGGGTTTCTGGATAAGTCCCGGTAAGTCGGCTTGTGGAACGTAAATGGGCGATGGCCATCTCAATAACGGGGATCTCTGGTGGGTGCGGGGGCTATTCGGAGGTATCTACCAGGGACACAAACGGTTCTACCTAAAAATAACGAGCGGCACCTATGTGCGGCACGGTTCCGAAAGCCCAAATCGATCATTGGGTTGTGAACCCAAAGCCCCCCAGGATTAATGGCCGCTTGGGAAGCATCCCCTTAATCGGTAGCGGCAAATTTCCCAGAAGCCGACTTCCGGCCAGCGTCAAGTCCGCGATCAATAGTGCAGTCCGCTCCTCCCAGACTCAGGCAGAGCAGCAAATCGCATCGCCACCTCCCTCCATCGGTAAACGCTGGCCGACTTTTGGTTCCCGATCTGGAGTCGGTGAGTCGTAAACCCAGAAGAGCCGTGATCGCTGGCTCCCTTCCCGTTCCCGTTACGGCTCGCCTAGTCTGAAACGCGAAGGGTTTTGATTAACGCTGCCAAAGCGGCAGGTTGGTTTCGGCGGCTCGGGTAGTAGAGGAAGTATCCCGGGAACGATGGGCACCAGTCCTGAAGCACTTGCACCAGGCGTTTTCGGTTCAGCAGCACCGAAAGGTTCCCCTCCATGGATGTGCCAATGCCGACTCCGTCCACCACGGCCTGGATCACGAGGTCGGGATCATCGAATGAAACTGGTCCTTGAGGACTAACGGTGAGCGCTTTCCGGCCCTTCTCAAACTCCCATCGGTACATGCCTTTGGTGAAGCGGAAGCCGATGCACGAGTGGTCTTTCAAGTCTTGTGGGTGCCTTGGGATGGGGTGCGATTGGAAATAGGCCGGGGAGCCCACGACTGCCAGACGCATCTCTCCAGTCACGCGAACTGCAATCATGTCGCGCTGTATGTACTCCCCCAGCTGAACACCAGCATCGTACTCGCCGGCCACAAGGTCGACTGGATCATTGGAAGAAGTAACCTCCAGCACGATGTCGGGGTATTTTCGAGTGAAGGCGGCGAGCTTCGGCATCAGCACGATCTCTGCGGCCGAGCGAGGGATGATGAGTCTGATTCTGCCCGCCGGAAGCTCTCGGAGTTGCATCGTTTCCGCAACAACTCGGCCGATCTTATCCAGAGCAGGTGCCAGTTCCTGCAACAGTGTGGTGCCTGCCGCTGTTGCTGCGACGCTGCGTGTCGTCCGTGCAATGAGCTGCACGCCCATGCGTTTTTCGAGACTACGCATGGAGTGGCTGAGTGCAGACTGCGAAACCCCCAGCCGGGCCGCTGCCCGTGTGAAGCTACGCTCTTCCACGACGGTCGCGAATGCAGCTAGATCCGGCAGGTCGCTCCTCAGCATTAATGAATGGTACTCATCTTGCTTTGCAGGAACAAGCGGATCCTAACAGTAAAGCATCTCGTCTTATGATCAGTCACAGAATGATCAGCTGATCTCAATCTGGCGAACTGGAGGAGGGTGACGATGAGCAACTGGACAGAGACCGAACTGGCGAAGATCGCACCAGCCGGTGATCTTCATATTTCGCCCTTCCGCGAGGATGGCGTAACTTACGGGTCCCCTACCTGGATCTGGTCCGTTGTTGGCACGATCAATGAAGCGACTGATGCGGCCTATCGAGCCAAGTTCAGCGAGGCTTGATCTCACCGTTGCCGCACGGGCACGGTCCCCCGATCATTGGGGCAAGATAGGGGAATGCAACCAAAGGAGAAATTTAGATGGCGGCAAACAATACATTTCGTTCTTCGATCACCCCGGCCGATGTGCAAGCAGTGTCACCCGCTCTCGCCAACTACACCAAGACGGCAGTGGTGGATGGCGTATGGAACCGGCCGGGATTATCAAGACGCGATCGGAGCATCGTCACCGTGGCCACGCTGATTTCACGCATACAGACCATCGGGATGGAGCACTACTTTGCAATCGCCTTGGACAGTGGTGTGACTCCCGCGGAGCTTTCAGAAATCGTGACACATCTTGCCTTCTACTGCGGGTGGTCGAACGCTTTTCAGGCGGTAGAGGTGCTGCAGGGCATTCTTGCAGCACGTGGCATCGGCGCGGACCAACTTCCTGAGATCTCCCCGGAGTTGCTGCCGCTGAACGAGGAAGCCGAGGCAACGCGAGCTGCGCAGGTACAGGAAAACTTCGGAGAAACGTCACAGGGCGTACTCGAGAACACCGCGAAGTTCCTCTTTCGCGACCTGTGGCTGCGGCCCGCACTTGCACCGCGCGATCGCAGTCTCATTACCGTGGCTGCGCTGGTTGCGGCTGGTCAGGTCGCACAGATTCCGTATCACCTGAATCGGGCCATGGACAACGGTCTCACACGCAATGAGGCGTCGGAGGTTCTTACTCACATGGCCTTCTACTCCGGCTGGCCGACCATCTTCTCGGCTCTGCCGGTGTTCAAAGACGTCTTCGCGGGACGAAAGAGCTAGTTAAGTCATGTGCGCAAAGAATTGGAGTGAGTGATGGAAAGGCGAAAGCTTGGAAATAGCGGTATGGAAGTGTCGGCGCTCGGCCTCGGTTGTATGGGGATGAGTTGGTCTTATGGGCAGGCGAAAGACAAGCAGGAGATGATCTCATTGCTCCATGCTGCCGTGGAGCGCGGCGTAACGTTCTTCGATACAGCTGAGGTCTACGGCCCGCTTAAGAACGAGGAACTTGTGGGTGAAGCCCTGGCGCCTTGCCGCGAAAAGGTCGTGATCGCAACTAAGTTCGGCTGGGAGCCCAATCCGGGCGACAGTGATCGCTGGAGCGCACTCAATAGCCGGCCCGAGCACATAAAGCAAGTGGCGGAGGCGTCCCTCAAACGGCTGAGGACAGATGTGATCGACCTGTTTTATCAGCACCGCGTCGACTTGAACGTTCCTATCGAAGACGTCGCGGGAGCGGTACGGGATCTCATACAGGAGGGTAAAGTGAAGCACTTCGGCCTTTCTGAAGCGAGTGCGCAGACCATCCGCAAAGCCCATGCTGTTCAGCCGGTGGCCGCGCTTCAGAGCGAATACTCGTTGTTCTGGCGTGAGCCCGAGCAGACCGTGATGCCCACGCTTGAGGAGCTCGGTATCGGCTTTGTGCCATTCAGTCCACTCGGGAAGGGATTCCTGACCGGCAAGATCGACGCGAACACGAAATTCGACAGCACAGATTTCCGCAACAGTGTGCCTCGATTCAGCGAAGAGAATCGCAGAGCCAATCAGGCGCTCGTAGAAGTGATCAGCTCGTTCGCAGCAAAGCACCGGGCCACTCCGGCACAGATTGCTCTCGCGTGGTTGCTTGCGAAGGAACCGTGGATTGTGCCGATTCCAGGGACAACCAAGCTTTCGCGCCTCGAGGAAAATCTTGGGGCCGCGCAGATCAAGCTCACGGCAGAAGACGTGTGTTCGCTTGAAGAGTCTTCATCGAAGATCAGAATCGAAGGAGCGCGATACCCCGAGTTCCATCAGAAGCTGGTCGGGCGCTGAGCCCAGGAGAACATCTATGAAAGTGTTGCATTGGGTTTTAGTTGCAATTGTGTTGACCGTCACCGGAGCTCAGGCGCAGTCTCCTCCACGTTCTTCGGACAGAGATGCCCTGATCGGCGCATGGCATCTCATTCGAATCGATGCACCCCGTGCGGATGGGAAGGTCGCTCCGACGCCGCAACCGAAAGGCATGCTGATCTACACGCGCGACGGCCACATGTCTGTTCAACTGATGTATCCAAAATCGGCGAACTCGAAAGACAACGAGTATGTGCTGAGTGGATACGAAGCTTCTTTTGGCAGCTATGACGTCGATGAATCAAAGCACATCGTTACGCACCATGTGCAAGGTTCCGTCACGCGCGACCTTCTTGTAGGCAAAGACCTGCCCCGTGTCTATGAATTGTCGGCAGACGGGCATCTGATGATTCGTTCAGCGGATCCCCGCGAGCACTGGTCCGTGATCTGGGAGCACTTCTAAGTGCTAAGGGAGTAGCGGCTGCATGAGGACCACCGTTTACGGTTCAAGAGCCGAACTCAACTTTCGAGCGGAAACAGCAGTGATCATGCGAGGAATTGTCCGCGGGGATTCTTAAAACGACGCTCCAAAACTTCGGCCAACAACACGAGTACCGAGTTTCACATGTTTTTCGATTTTGTTGTGGGAAGTCGGCTTTGCTAAACGGCGTCCCCTCCGGCGGATCTCAGTTGGCGAGAACACGCTAATTCACTCGGCGAGCAGGCTTTTCATGAAGCAGCATAGGTACTGGGAAACGCCGTTGTGGCCACCGAAACTATCAACGTCTATTGATTGGCCACAAACGGGCTTAGAGGGATCAATGGCGATCTCCTCGAAGCCGACTTCTGGCCAGCGTCGTTGAACGTTTGCTCTGGGGCTTAACTTCCGGGTAGCCCGTTAGAACGAAGCCGCTGGCGCGGCGGACGCTACCGCGTGCCCGATGCAGGCGGCATCGGAGATCCGAGGGTAGCTACCTTGAACAATGATCGGTCTCGGGTTACGATGAGGCGAATCGTGGACTGGGGTGTCATGGATAGATCGATGATCATCAATAACTACCCTTTTGCCGAATTCCGCTTCTGGCAAGGCTTTCCGGGCGAAAATCGATTGAAATTCCATAGATAACCCCGCGTCCGCCGCAAACGCCAGCGGCTTCCTTCTGACGGCTTTTTCGAACGCGTCGCCTCAACCTTCTTTCAGCCTTGAGCACTCATCCCGGCGTCGCGTCCGAAAAAGCACTAGCGTCATCCACCCTCCGAAATTTCCAATCCAGCCTTGCGCAGGCCATCAAGCAGGCGCTCTACCGTTTTTGGATCCCACCATTTGTCGTAGTCCCGCCGCACCGACGTAGCGAACTCCGGACGCAACACCAGCAGTTCCTGAACAGCCTTTTCGGCCGCCTCATGCTGGCCAAGTTCACCGAGAGCTGCGGCCCGAAGGGCCACAGCATGAAAGAATCCCGGCATATCCATGCGTGCCACTACCTCCAGCGCCTGGGCGTAATTGCCCTCCAGGTAGGCGTCCATAAACGCCGGTGAATGGAGCACCGGTGGATGGTGCGGATTGAGTTTCATGGCAGCCGCAGCCATATGCGCCCCTCGCTCCTGCTCTCCCGCGTGGTGGACGCATATTCCTAATATGCCCATGATTGATGCGTCCATGGGATTCAATGCAAGCGCTCGCTCGGCGGCGGCGCGGAATGAAGCCATCTCCTTGCGGAAAAAGTAGGTGAATGCCAACGCGTAGTGGCCGAGCGCATGCGTGGGGGCCAGATTCACCGCGCGCTGCGCAGCTGCTATCGCGCGTTCCAAAGGATGGGGCATGGCATTAAACTCGTCGGCAAATTCCGTGTCGTACATGATGGCCAGCATCGCCCATGCATCGGCGAGGCCGGGATCGCGTTCGACAGCGCGCTCCAAGATCCTCCGCGCGGTTGCGTGTTCCGCAGGGCTGATGCGCTCGAGAAAACGGAAAGAACGAAGAAGCGCCTCGTGCGGCGTCAAGCTCTCTTCACTCACGCTGCGAAGAGCTTCGCTCATGGTGCGGGGGAGGATCCCGTACTGGTCGGCGACAGTGGAAACGATTCGAGGAACAAGATCGTCCTGAATTTCGAAGACGGACTCCGGCGTGAAGGGGCGTTCATAAGTGTCAGCCCAAAGATGAGCGCCCGATAGCGTATCGACAAGCTGCACAGCGAGGCGCACTTTGTTGCCTGCCTGCCGCAGACTGCCTTCCATTGCATAGCGAGCACCCAGTTCTTTGCCGATGGCGCGGACGTCTCCAGCTTCGCTGGAATATTTTGCGGTTGATCCGCGGGCGATTACCCGCAGGTAGGAGAAACGTGAAAGTCCCGTGATCACTTCCTCGGTTAACCCTTCGACCAGCGCTTTTAGATCGGCGTTGTTGCCTGAATATTTGAACGGCAGCACAGCGACCCAAAATCCTTCGTCGGCGCGAACCGCGGTTGAGTCGGACGGTCGCCCTGCAGCCGAGGCGTCGGCGTTGTCCACGATATGCAATCCCGCCTTGCGTAGACCTTCGATATAGTGTTCGGCCAGTTCATCGTCAAACCATTTTCCGAATTCCTGGCGAGCGGTTCTGGCGAAATCCGGACGGATGGCGAGCAGTTCCTTCAGAGCTTTTTGCGCGTGCTCGCCTAACTGTCCCAATGCCGCGGCCGATGTGGCAGGTCCCCAGAAATAGCCAGGCATGTTGATTCTGAGAGCGGCGCCGGCGGAAGCGCGGTAGTCATGCTTGCGATAGGTGTTGAAGACTGAAGTCAGCCAGTACCAGCCGGGGTGATGCGGATTGAGCTGCATCGCGGCGTCCACCACGGCGCAGCCGCGGCTCCAGTCGCCCGCCAGTGCGATCAACATGCCAATGAAAGCGTGGAGGGCACCGTCGGCGCGATTCAGTGCGACGGTTCGCTCCGCAACGGGACGGAACGCCTGCCATTCTCGGCGGAAGAACAAGGTCTGGGCACGGGCTTGGTAGGCCAGTGAACTGGATGGCGCGAGTTCGACGGCCCGCTGTGCCGCTTTCTGTGCTCGACCCAGAGGATCGGGTTCACCGCTGAAGCCGAACATATACTCGTCGGCGTAGAGCGTCGCGAGCATGGCCCAACAGTCGCCGTCGCTGGGAGCGTTTTGCACGGCCCGCTCGAGCAGCCCCCGCACTCTGGCGTGCTCTTCCGGGGACATCCTTTCATGAAAGCTGAAGACCCGCAGCACGGCCTCGTAGGGACTTAACTGGTCGTCGGGCTTATTCCGGATCAGGCTGCTGATGCTGTGCGGCAACACGCCGTGCTGATCCGCGACGGTGGAGACAATGCGAAGCACAAGCTCGTCCTGCACTTCGAAGAGGGCCTCGGCAGTGAAGACGCGCTCGTAGGTCTCGGCCCACATTTGAGCGCCGGTGGCAGCATCGACCAGCTGCACTCCGACGCGAAGCTTGTTTCCCGCTTGACGCAGGTTACCTTCCATCACGTAGCGGGCTCCAAGTTCCTTGCCGATGGAGCGAATGTCTGCGGACTCGCTGGAGTATTTCGCGGTCGAGCCGCGGGCGATCACGCGCAGATAGGAGAAGCGGGATAGTCCGGTGACGATCTCATCGGACAAGCCATCCGCCAGGGCTTTGAGTTCGGTGCTCGTGCCCGCGTACTTGAAGGGCAGCACCGCAACCCAAAAACCGTCGTCCGCCCGGGATTCTCCGGAAGCTGTTCGCGGCGCTGCTCCAGTTGAAAGTGCCGGCGTGCTCGAGACTAGTGTTGCAGTCCTACTGTCGCGAGAATCGAAACCGACTTTGCTCAGTCCAGCTTTGCTCAGACCTTCGACGATCTGATCGGTCAGGTCCGGATTCCACCACTTGCTGCACTCCTCTTGGGTCGAAGTCGCGAACTCCGGCCGCGCCGCCAGCAGCATTTCCAGGGCCTTGCGCGCCGGAGCCGCTTCACCGAGATGCCCGTAGGTCGCTGCCAGTGCAATGTTCGTACGCCAGAACGCCGGCATGTTGACCTTCTGAGCGAGATCAAGGACAAGACGGTATTCCTGCTTCCGAAAGGCGTCGAACAAAGGGGCAAACCAGTACCACCCAGGGTGCTGTGGATTCACGCTGCGTGCCTTTTCCGACATCGAACAGCCGCGCTCCCAGTCCCCGGCATAGGCGGTGAGCATACCCAAATAGCCGAACGTGAATCCGTCCATCGGATTCAGTTGGACGGCTCGGAGGGTCTCACTGCGGAAGGCTTCCAGTTCACGGCGGAAGAAGTGCACCGAAGCCAGAGCGTGGTGGGCAAGATAGTTCGCAGGTTCGGCTTCAACGGCGCGTCGCGCTGCCGTTAGAGCGCGGTCCAGGGCATCGGGTCTCGGGTTGAATCCGTGGTTGTACTCCTCGCGGAAAACAATCGCCAACATCGCCCACGCCAGGCCATTGCCCGGCATCTGCTCCACGGCACGCTCAAGCGCGTCACGCGCCGCGGCGTGGGTGGGAGGGTTGACCCTGCGCAGGTAAGAAAAACCGCGCAGTACTGCTTCGTACGGTGTCAGTTGGCTTGGTTCCTTGTTCCAGACGGCTTCGCTCATGCTCTGGGCCAGGATGCCCTGCGTGTCCCCCACGGTACAAACAATCTTCGGAACCACTTCGTCCTGCAACTCAAAGATCGCTTCCGGCTGAAGAGGGCGGTCGTACGTCTCGGCCCATAGTTGCGCGCCGGTGTTAGCATCCACCAGTTGCGCGGCGATGCGTAAGCGGGAGCCTGACTGGCGCAGGCTGCCATCCATAATGTAGCGGGCGCCGAGTTCCTTGCCCACCTGCCGGAGATCGATGCCCCGATTCGCATAACCGAGGGTCGAGCCGTGCGCGATCACTCGCAGATACGGGAATCGCGACATGCCAGTAACGATTTCCTCCGTCATGCCGTCCGCCAAGGCGTCGAGACCAGGTTCAGAACCCTTGAACTTGAACGGCAGGACTGCCACCCAAAAGCCTTCATCCTCGCGAATCGGAACCTGGCCACCGGACCCCGCTGTTGCAGACGAACTGGCCGCTATGGCGTGCGCCATCGATCCCGAGAGTGGCGTGGAGCGAGAACGCGTTCGCGCCATATCGCGAAATTCGTTGCTCACATCGCGTGCGGTCTGCAGCCGGTGTCGCGGATCTTTCTCGAGGCAGCGCCGGACAATGCGCGCCAGATCGCTGGGCAAGTCCGGGCGGATATCGGTGACTGAGGGCGGGGTGTCGCGCAGAATCGAGGAGACCAATTCGGCCGACGATGTTCCTTCGAATGGACGCCTTCCCGTTGCCATCTCATGCAGCAGGACTCCCATAGAGAAGATGTCGGTGCGATGGTCGAGCGGGCGGCCCGATGTTTGTTCGGGGGACATGTACGCCGGCGTGCCCATGACGACGCCGACCTGCGTCCGGCTGTCGGAAGTCATCGTGGCATCGCTCAAGTTAGGTGCCCGGACGTCCTTTGCCAGCCCAAAGTCGAGTACCTTGACGCGGCCGTCCGTCGAGATCATGACATTGGCGGGCTTCAGGTCGCGGTGCACGATGCCTTTCTCATGTGCCGCCGCCAGCGCTTCGCCCAGCGCACCGGCAATCTCGATGATCTGGCCCAGAGGAAGGCCGTTAGCGCAAATAAGCCGGTCGAGCGGCTGGCCTTCAACGAGCTGCATGGTCAGAAGGTGTACGCCGTCGCATTCCTCCACCGAATAGATCGTGACGATGTTGGGGTGATCGAGTTGGGCCAGCGTTTTCGCCTCGCGACGAAAACGTGCCAGCCGCTCGGGATCGTGCGCCATTTCCGCGGGAAGAACTTTGAGCGCTACGTCACGGCCGAGTTTCGTATCGGTCGCGCGATAAACCTCTCCCATGCCGCCCGCGCCCAGCGGCGACTGGATTTCATAGGGCCCGAGTTTTGTCCCAGAAGCAAGAGCCATCCGTGCGCGCAATTATAGACCGTGCAGAATGTTGCAGCCGATGCGACGATTCTGGGTGGATGGTCGCTAGCCTTGATCGGAAACGCCTCGGCATGACACTTCGGGTTGGAAGAGGAAGTCGTTCCGAGGCGTTTTCGATAAGGAGACTAGTACATCGTACAAATAGTTTTTTATATTATCGGCCACCTCAATTATAGTGAGGCATGCCGAGAGTCGCACCCGCCATCGAACTCAATCCCGTGATGAAGACCAGGTTGGACCACTTGGCGCGGTCGGCGTCTACTTCGCAAGCCGTGGCCTTGCGCAGTCGCATAGTCTTGGCGGCGGCTGCGGGACAGGCCAATCAGCAGATCGCCACCGCCCTTCAGGTTCCCGAAGTCACGGTCGGCAAGTGGCGCCGCAGTTTTGCGAGCAAGGGCCTGGAGGGCTTGCAGGATGCGGCTCGTTCCGGAAGGCCACCGAAACATGGTCAGGAAATCCTGCAGAAAGTGCAGAGCCGGGTGTGCCAGCAGCCGGAACATTACAGCCGCTGGAGCGTGCGCACGCTGGCCACGGACCTGGGGTTGCCTGCCAGCACCGTGCATCAGATGTTGGTGGCGTCGGGTCTGCAGCCCCATCGGATTCGCAGCTTCACGTTCAGTCCCGATCCCGATTTCGAGGCCAAACTGCTGGACATCGTCGGCCTGTACTTGAACCCGCCCGACCACGCGCTGGTGCTCTGCGTCGATGAAAAGACCGGCATCCAGGCACTGGACCGGACCCAGCCTCTGTTGCCATTGAGTGCGAAGAAGCCTCGGAGTTGGACCAACGAGTACATCCGCCACGGCACCCAGACCCTGCTGGCGGCTCTGGAAATCGCTAGCGGAGAAGTCGTGGCCCACGTCAAACAACGCCGCACCTCGGGGAACTTTCTGCGATTCATGAATAACGTGATCGACGCCTTTCCAAAACGGGAGTTGCACGTCGTCCTCGACAACCTCAACATTCACAAAAACGAAGCAGCCAAGCGCTGGCTGAGACGACATCCTCGGGTGCACTTCCACTACACACCCACACACGCCTCCTGGGTTAACCTGGTCGAATGCTTCTTCAGCATCCTTGGCAGACGAGGTTTGTCGCAAAGCGTGCACACGTCGAAACGCCAACTCAAGGAGTTCCTGCTGAATTACATCGCCCAGAACAACAAGAACCCCAAGCCGTTCGCGTGGACCAAGGGACCGGAGAAGCTCCAGCGCATCATCGAGGCGACCAAGGAATATCAGGCGGCTCACCCGCGCAAACTCAGGAAGCGGCGCCGCAAGGCGTATAGTATAAAGAATTAAATGGACGATGTACTAGTACTGAAAAGGCTGCGCTCTACCACTTTGGGCACTGACTGCCCGAGCCCTTGCCCGTCACGCCACATGCGTCGTAGACACGGCTCCTCATCACATTCCAGCGGTTTAAAGTTGTCTCGTCGGGGACGCCAACCTTCTAGATCGGCTTTACGCTAGTCCGAGGGTATTCGCGGAAGCGAGAAAGATCTATGGGAATCCCCTTACTCCAGTTCTTATTCCAGTAACTCACGGTGGAATGGAATCTCTGCACACCTCAAAATCCCTGCGGGACGCTTGATCGCGTGCATACACGTAGGCTACCTGCCTGTCTCCGGTTCCGACCCCGAGGGAAGATGGGATCGCTAGAGTTGCTTTGCCGGTACTCTAACGCTATCGGATCGGAGCAGATGGGACATGCCAGCACGGCATTCACATTGGACACTTATGCCCACGTGCTCGCGCGCATGCAGGAAGATAGTGCCGCAAGAATAGAGGGGAAGCGCTTTTGGGATAGGGGCATGAAGGCCAATTGAAAAGGTAGTTCGCACTCGATCCGATGAGAGGAAGATTGAACGGGTCGGGTGCCGAGCTTTGTCCGGACGATTGGGGACGAGTCTTGCTGGGGAGGTGACTCGCCGGGTTCTTCGTTTCGGCAATCCCCAAAATTGTTCGGTACCGTACAAACAGACCTCGCAGATGGTCAACCTGTCCGATCTGTGGCAAACTGTGGGCATGACAAACCAGCAACCAGGCCCACAACGATGCCCTCAGTATCGGGAAGACCTCAAGGTCCAAAAATTGGTCGAGAGTCTGGAGAAAAAGCTGGCTCTTCAAGCAAAAGCGATTCGCGAAGCCACCCAAACAAAGTCGAAGAACTAGCACCGCTGGGTCGTGTAAATGCCTGGCCCCTTCCACAAACTAAGGCCGCTTTAACAAACCCGTCGAACGCCCCGAGAGGGTCATCGGCTGTTTTCAATCAGACGGGCGGTCCGGGAGAATTGGCCTATTGATGCTGAAATGCTCCTGGGGACGGAATTTCTCTTAGTCTCGCGAATCCCGGATGGCGCTTCTGCGCGTAAATCCAAAGGTGCCAGCCCCAGCGTGATGCGAGTAGGTCCTGTACCGGGTGGGGAAGCAGCTTTCCGATAATCGGGAGCCAGTTCGGGTTCCAAAACATCACTTCTGTTTGGACATTTTTGAATTGCCAGAACATTTGTTGCGCCGATGCCTTTGAGAAAACCTGTGAAAGCGGGTTGTCGGGGCCGTCGGTGTTTCGGTTGAGCACGTTCTGCATCTCCACGTAAGAACCGGGGTCCTCCCGGATCAGCTCCGCGTGCCGCCGCAGATCTTGCTCCCTCTCGCCAGAGATTAGCCGAGCCAGCTTGATACCCAGCTCGGTTCTGAGCAGATGCGCGCGCACGCGGCGGACGATGCCGAGGTTCACGCAGTAATTGAACGAGTCGCGGTAATAAAGCATGATCATGGCCCGGCCACCGAGAGAGAGCACCCGGTGAATCTCGCGGATCGTTCGGGGCGTATCCGGTGTGTGGTGGAGCACTCCATGGGAATAAACCACGTCGAACGAGCCGTCAGCGAACGGCAAGTTCTCCGCATCGCCCTGGACGAACCGGCCTTCTAGACTTGCTAGTTGAAAACGCCGACGCGTCACGCCCACCGCCGCATTCGTCAAGTCGAGCGCCGTGTAATGGGCACCGGCGCGTACAAAGCGTTCGGCCTCGCTGCCGCACCCGCAACCGATTTCGAGCACCCGCAAGCCACGGGTTCTCTCGAAACCCACGGCCGATTGCAGACGCGGGTGCACCTTATACCGGTGCTCGTCGAGGCTCCGATAGAAAGCGTGGGTTCCAATCGGCTCCTTCGTGAACCATGAGTCACAGGGTGATTTTTGCCAGAATTTCTGAACCTGTATTTTGATGGGTGGCGAAAGCACAAAGGATGAGGAGACGGACTCCGCGCATCGTTCCGGCGCCCCCGTGGCAAGGGTCGACGACATGGCACACCCCATTCCCCGGAGACTCGAATCAATATCGAGCACCGGGTTCAAGATGGCGCGCATTATAGGAGCATTACTTTGTTTGTGCCAGACCCACCCCTTCGCAAGCAGGAGGCGTCGCGCTGGTAGGGCGTTAGGGAGCTCGCGATAGCCGTCGCGATTATCTCGCTGCACTTCGACCATCTTGCCGATGCGTCCCGGGAATGGCTGGTCTGCTCGCAAGGGCATATGCCCGCAGGTTACTCGCGGTTACCCTTCGCAGTCGGGCCAAACTTTTCATCTACTTTTAATGATCGCGGCTAGCTGAGTTCCTCTGAGTGTAGGAGACTACACAACAGAGCTCGAACCGCGGTCAGTCTCAAGAGACCCTAAGGTTCAGCTTGTGGAGCGCATCACCTCAGGAGCAAGCACTTGGCGAAAAATCAGCTCGCCGGGATTCCAACCCGGACGAGGCCAAGTGGCCAACCGTCTTTTGACGGCGTTTGAGAACCTGTTCCTGGGGATCAAATTGTCCGAATATCACACCGGTTATCGCTGCTTCAGCCGCAAGGTGCTTTTGGAGCTGCCGCTGCTGGAAAACTCGGATGATTTCGTTTTTGACAATCAGATGCTGGCGCAGTGTGTGAACTTCGGGTTTTCGATCGGCGAGGTGTCCTGTCCGACGAAGTACTTCGAGGAGGCATCTTCCATCAACTTCCGGCGAAGCGTGACCTACGGCTTCGGAGTGATTCGCACGACCCTGCAGTTCGCGCTTGCAAAGAGCAGGGTTGGCCCATTTTCGGATATTTAGCGGGAAAGGCCGGAAGCTGGCGCCCAGCTACGGCAGTTACTACACGCAGGGAGCGACTGAGCCGCGGGTTTGATAAAGCGAAATTGAGGACGGTGGCCGTCTGGACGGGAGTTCGACCGTTCTGCGTGTTAATAATCGGTTAAAAATAGCGGATCAACTTTTTATGGAGATGCGTGACCCAACGCCGAATCGAGGGTGCTACTTCGGAAACTCGAAGCGGTAACCCGCTCCACGTACCGTCTTGAGGTAGACAGGGTTCCGGGGGTCGGGCTCGATTTTTTCGCGAATACGGCGTACGTATACATCTACGGAACGCAGTGTGACGTAAGCCGTGTCGCGCCAGACCGAATCAAGTAACTGGTCGCGAGTGAAAACCCGGCCGACGTGACGGGCAAAGTAGTCGAGCAATCGGAACTCAGTGGCGGTCGTGGTTACCAGATTGCCGCGAACAATAACAGTGACCGCGATCGGATCGATTTCAACATCCCCTACTTTGACTGGGACCCGGGACAGGGGCTGCTCGAAGCGGCGTAATACGGCCTTGACTCGAGCCACCAGTTCGCGCGGGCTGAAGGGCTTGGTGATGTAGTCGTCGGCGCCCAGCTCCAGACCCAGAATGCGGTCCGCTTCTGCGCTCTTGGCAGTGAGGAAAATCACGGGCGTTGCCGCCAGAGCAGGAAATTGTCGGATCTCGCGACACAATTCGAGCCCATCTTTTCCCGGCACCATTATGTCGAGAATAAAGAGCGCCGCCTTTTGGCGCTGCGATTCGGAGATGACCCTGTTTCCAGTAGCAAACACCTTCACCGTGAAGCCGTCGGCCTCGAGGTGGTGCTGGACCAGGCGCGAAATATCGGGGTCGTCCTCGACCAGAAAGATGGTGGGCTTCATAGAAGATGAAATCAACGGTCCGTTCTCCCGAGTGAAACAGTGCCGCGGCTCGGAGAGGCGATTAGAACAGCGGAGACGAACCACTGATACGAACGCTTCGATTCCATAATTTGATGTTCACACTCTGAAGGCAGCCTGTAACCCACCCATCCGGCTGACGAGGAAAACGATTTCACCAGATGAGGCCAGCGGTAGAACTCGCCCGAAGCGGTAGCTCCGCCATGAAAGCAGAACAGTGCCCAGGGTGCTCTAAACCGGATTCCACACGGCGCGCCTTCCGGACTACCTCGTGTGCGTGGAATCGCTTTAATAACAAGCTTATCCGTTGACCTGCGCCTTGCCCTGTCCTCCTTCTGGTTGCAGGCCCATGCAGCCGCCACCATGTTAGTCAGGAAGTATGAATATCCGGTTAAAGCGGTCGCGGTGCTAGGCCGACTCCGAAGGGAAATTAACCGTCCATTCACAATTCCTTGGCCTTCCCGGGATCCACCAAAGCCTCTCGCTCCGGTAAAAGATCGGCGTGACTCCGGAAATGAATTTGAACCCCACTCGACATTTTGGGTTATGAGCCGTCGACACTTTCGCTGATCTGGCGCAACTTAAGCCCGTTTTGCGCCGAAAAAGGCACTTCTACGTGGACCCACTTTTGGTCTCAGGTCACGGATTGACAGCAAGCTTTCGCGAAATTCAACTTGCGCTATCGTTGTCATGATTCTCCGAAGGGTCGGCCCTCGGAACAATCTTGCACCGAGACTCGGCGCAACCCTGGCTCCTTCAGGTGGGAACGCCAAGTTTTGGCAGCAGCCATTGGGTCAAGACCACATAGGCGACAAGGAATGCCACTCCCCACACCCAATTGGGCATGTTCACACTCTCCTATCTGCCGACTCCAAGTTTACGCAGGAAAGTCATCATAGGGCACCAATCGGTCAATCCGGACTGAAACAGGTTCAAGCCAACGAAGGCCGTGAACAGATACCAGTACGAGCTCACATAGTGACCAAGTGCCAGGGACAACAGAATGAAGCTGCCAGCGATCAAACGAAGCGCACGTTCTACGGTCATAGAATTCTCCTTCAGAATTACACAGTGTTCGGCGCAACTTCGCACTGCGGTGTCTCGCATGCGGCTACATTTTCCGGCGAGTGCGGATGCCGTGGTGGAAGCGACCGTCCCTTTCGAGACAAGTAGTAAAGAACTGGCACCGCCATTCTCGACAGGACGGTCGAAGCGACTTCTCCCGCCATCAACGATATGGCCAAGCCCTGGAAAATCGGGTCAAAGAGAATCACGCTGGCTCCCACCACGACCGCGGCGGCAGTCAGCAGCATCGGACGGAAGCGTACCGCGCCCGCATCGACTACGGCATCCTCCAGCGACATTCCTTGGGAGCGGCGCAGTTCGATGAAATCCACGAGAATAATGGAATTGCGAACAATAATGCCGGCTCCAGCGATGAAGCCGATCATCGAGGTCGCAGTGAAAAAGGCTCCCATCAGAGCATGCGCGGGCAGAATGCCGACCAGGGTGAGCGGAATCGGCGCCATGATGACCAGCGGTGTGATGAAGGACCGGAACCAACCCACAACGAGCACGTAGATCAAGACCAAGACAGCCGCAAAGGCAAGTCCGAGGTCGCGGAAGACTTCCACCGTGATGTTCCACTCGCCATCCCACTTCATGGAAAAGCGGTCGGTGCGCTGGGGGATGGTGGTGCCCTTGTATTGCCTTACTCCATAGCCATCAGGCAATTTGATCTTGTCGATGGCCTCGCTCATCTTCATGATGGCGTACACAGGGCTCTCTTCGCCGCCTGCCACATCTCCCGTCACGTAGACGACTGGCTGCAGATTCTTGCGATACACGCTGGTATCAATCGTCGTTTGTTGAAGGGTCGTCACTTCCTGCAGGGCTATTTGGCCACCGGAGGGCGTCGGGAGTTTCAGGTTGCCGAGGTCTTCGATCGCGGAGCGATCCGGGCGCGCCAGCCGCACTTCGATAGGGATATCCTCGCGGGAACGGGGATCGTGGAGTAGGCCGGCGTTAGCTCCGCCGAGTCCCACCTGCAGAGTGCGCGTCACATCGGCCGGCGAGATGCCGTGAAGTGCTGCCTTGTCCAGATCCACTTTCATGTCGTACTTGGTTTGCGGATCTTCAACGTACCAGTCCACATCCACGACACCGGGTGTTTGCTGAAAGATCTTCCTGATTTGAGCGGCCAGTTCAATTTGCCCCTTGTAGTCCGGTCCGTAAACTTCGGCGACCAGGGTTTGCAACACGGGCGGACCGGGCGGGACTTCGGCTACCTTGATACGCGCTGAGAAGGGCGCGGCAATCTTGTCCAACTCCGGCCGCAGTCGTCGTGCGATCTCGTGGCTTTGCGCCTTGCGATCGTGGCGCGAGAGCAGATTCACCTGGATATCAGCCTGATTAGGTTGATTGCGCAGGAAGTAATGACGAACCAGGCCGTTGAAGTTGTAAGGACCGGACGTCCCGGCATAGATCTGATAATTGATAACCTCGGGCTGCTGGCCGAGATACTGTCCCAGGGCTTGCGCCACGCGAGTCGTCTGTTCCAGTGGCGTGCCATCGGGCATGTCGATGATGACCTGGAACTCACTCTTGTTGTCGAAGGGGAGCATCTTTACGCGAACCCACTTCAGCGGGACCAAGGCCACCGCGGCTAGGAGCAACACCACCACACCACCGAGAAACATCCAGCGGCGGCGAGGGTTACGGATGAGAGGGTTCATCATCCGGCGGTAGAGGCGGGTGGTCCAACCCTCGGTCTCGTGCCCGGGATGATCACCGCCGCTCGCATATTTCCCCAGCAGCCTCAATGCCGCCCACGGGGAAACCACGAAAGCGACAATCAGCGAAAATAACATGGCCGCAGACGCTCCCACTGGAATGGGGCGCATGTATGGACCCATGAGTCCGCGCACGAAAGCCATGGGCAGGATCGCGCCGATGACTGCGAAGGTGGCGAGGATCGTAGGATTACCAACTTCGTCCACCGCCTCAACCGCAACGTCAGATAAGGATCGCCCCCGGCTTTCCGGCAAGCGAAAATGGCGCACGATATTCTCGACCACAACGATGGCGTCGTCGACCAGGATGCCAATGGAGAAGATCAGAGCAAACAATGTGACCCGGTTCAGGGTGTAGCCATACAGGTAGAAGACGGCGAGCGTGAGGGCGAGCGTGACCGGCACTGCCAGAAGTACGACGCCCGACTCCCGCCAGCCCAGAGCAATCGCGATCAGCAAGGTGACGGACAGGGTTGCGATCAGAAGATGTTTAAGAAGTTCGTCGGATTTGTCCTTTGCGGTCTCGCCATAGTTGCGCGTGATCGTGACGTTGAGGTCATTGGGAAGCACATAGCCGCGCAAAGCGTTGACTCTGTCCAGCACACGCTCAGAAATGTCGGTAGCATTCGTACCCTTGCGCTTGGAAAGAGTGATGGTTACCGCGGGATATTCCGCGCCGGCAGTCTGTCCTGCGCCACCGCGAGCATTGGCAAACAACACGTAGGTGTTGGCTTCTGCGGGGCCGTCCTCCAGCTTCTCGGCCACGTCACGTAAGTAGACGGGGTGCCCGGCGTGAACCCCGACTACGACCTGACGCAGGTCTTGGAGACTGGTAAAGAAGGTGCCGGCTTCGACCTGAAATTCGCGATTGTCACGCGCAAAACTACCGGCTTGGCCACGGCTGTTCGCGTTCTCGAGTTGCTCCACAATCGTGCCCGGCGTAAGGCCATAGGCCGAGAGCCGCTGGGTGTCGAGCACTACTCGTATTTGCCGAGGCTGCCCGCCGATGATCTTGGTCTCAGAAACATCGTTGAGCGGCTTGAGTGAATTTTCCAGTTCACCCGCGATTCGCCTCAGGCGATAGGAGTCATAGTCTTTCCCCCACAAGGTCAGGGCCATAATCGGCACGTCGTCGATCGATCGGATCTTGATAATCGGTTGTGAGACGCCCGGCGGGATACGGTCGAAGTTGGAGTAGAGCTTGTTGTAGGTCTGGACGATCGCATCTTCTTCCTTGGCGCCAACGTAGAAACGCACAACCAGCATGCTCACGCCGGGATGACTGATCGAGTAGATGTACTCAACGCCTGGCACTTCGCGCAGTAACTTCTCCATGGGAAGGCTGACGCGCTGTGCCACCTCGTCAGCCGATGCACCCGGCATCTGCACAAACACGTCGAGCATGGGCACCACGATTTGGGGCTCTTCTTCCCGCGCGGTCTTGAGAATGCTGAAAGCACCCAGAAGCAGCGCAGCGACGATCACCAGCGGTGTCAGCTTCGAATCAATGAAACTGTGGGCAATGTGACCGGCCAGGCGCAAAACCTTCGCGGGCTGTATCACCGATTTGGATTGGCTGTCACCCATTACTGGACCTCGATGCGTTTGCCATTCAGGTCCACAGCCCCCGGTTTGGCCACGAGGCGCTCGCCGTCCTGGAGGCCCGCCAGCACTTCGACGTCGGCACCGGAAGGCTTTCCCAATGTGATGTAACGCAAACTCGCGACCTTGTTTTGGTCCAGCACATAAATGCCCTGCAATTGGCCACGTTCGACGACCGCCGAGCGCGGAATCAACAGCGCCTGCCGCTGGCCACGAGAAAACTGGGCTCGCCCGAACAGCCCCGAACGCAGATGTGGGTCTGTGGGCAGCTCGATCTTCACCAGGAACGTGCGACTCGCGGGGTCCGCGGCTGGGACTATTTGCACAACCTTACCTTTCAGAGCCGCGTTGTCGAGGGCGTCGATGACGACCGAAACCTGCTCTCCTGTTCGTACATACTGGAGATCGTTCTCGTTGACGGTGGCCTCCAGTCGATAGCGGCGCACGTCCTCGACGGTGAAGATCGGCATGCCGGGTGAAGCTAACGTACCCGAGTCAGCTTTCTTCGCGGTCACGACGCCCTCGAAGGGCGCCCGAATCCGCGCGTAGTCCAGAGAAGTGCGTGCCTGGCTCAATGCTGCCTGCGCCTGGGCTTGGCCTGCCTTTGCCATTTCGCGATGCGCAAGAGCCGCTTGATGACGAGCTTTCACCTCGTCGAACTCCTGCGGACTCACCGATTTCTTCTCGTAGAGGTTCTGATAACGCTTAAGAGTTGATTCCGCCAGGGCCAGATCAGAATCGGCTCCAATCAGTTGCTCTTGAGCGGCAAGGTTGGCTGCGGTCGCGCGGTCTACCGCGGCTCGGGGCTGGGAGTCGTCGATTACCGCGAGCACTTGACCGCGCTGAACGTGGTCTCCTTCGTGGGCCCGGATCTCGACGATGTTCCCCATCATTTGGCTGGCGGCGTCACTGGTTTGGGCGGCACGTACGGTGCCTACGGCTTCCAGCACATTGGGCACGTTGGCCTGCTGCACCTCGAGCACGGAAAGGTTTCGCACGGCTTCCGGTGCCGGGGTCGTACGGCCTTGCTCGGTAGAACAGCCGGCGAGACTAACCACCGCGATCAGCGCCAGAAGCGAGCGTCTGGATCCGCTATTCATGCGATTCATGGCATCACCACCGGAGATTGCGGATTCAAGCTTCCGCTGGCCAACTCCAGGTTGGCGTAGCTGGTCTGGAAGTGATAAACGGCCTCCCAGTAGTCGGTCTGGCTGCGGCGCGCCGCATCTTCAGCGCCCAACAGGTCGGTAATCGTGGTCAGCCCGCTGTCGTAGCGGTCCTGATTGATGCGCAGACTCTCCTGTGCCTGGGCGATTGCGGCTCGGGCTACTTCGATCTGTTGCCGGTTGGCGTCTGTTTCGTAGTAGGCTCGTCTCACTTCGAGGCGAACCGCGTCGCTAGCTGCCTGCTTCATCGCCACAACCTTTTCTTCGAGGGCTCGCTGGCGGGAGAGTTCCGCCCGTTTGGCACCACCTTGAAAGATGTCGAATTGCACTTCGATCCCGCCCAGCCAGTTGTTTCCCCCGCCCCCGGCGACGAACGTGGGGTTATCCATTTCCCAGCCTGCAAAGGCGTTCACGCGCGGGCCGAATGACGACTTGGCCACCGACACGTTCTGCCGCTGGGCCGCCTCCTGGGAGGCAATGCGCTTCAAGTCAGGCCGATTTGTGAGTGCCTGCTTTTCTATATCCTGCATGGCCGGGATCGAAAGCGTGCGTTCAGCCAACTCTCCGGTGATCTGGAACGGAGAATCAAGCGCCATACCCATCGCTGTGTTCAGCTGTGCCCGCACCACTTCCAGAGTGTTCCTGGCCCGGATCACTTCCTGCTGTCGCACCGCCATGCGAACCTTCGCTGTCAGCAGATCCGACTCTACGGTCAGTCCGCTGTCGAATCTGGCCTGGCTACGATCCATGATCGAGTGGGCAGTTTTGGCCGATTGCTCTTCAACTTCGACTTCCTTGGCTGCCAATAGAACGTCGTAGTAGGAACTGACCACCCGGAAGACAATCTCCTGATCGGTGCGGTCCAATTGGTGTCCGACGGCCTCGTTCATGCGTTTTGCTTGATTGATCCCGTGCCAGGTGGCGAAGGAGTCGAAAAGGTTCCAGTTCCCCCCAAACCGGGTGGCGAAGTTGCCGAAGGGCAGAGGTGAGTTCAGTTTGTTCAGCGCGAAGTCTGCCGTGGTGAATCGCTGTTGCCTCAGCTTGCTGCCGAATACATACACGGGATCATCACCACGAGTCGCCGTTTCAGAAAAAGTCAAGTGAGGCATGAGGAGCGAGCGTGCCTCCTGAATTCCGGCAGAGGCAGCTTTCGTTTCGGCAATCGCTGCCTTGCGCAGAGGGTTTTTCTCCAAGGCGATGGTCACTGCCTGCTTCAAAGTAAGAGACGCAGGCTGGGCCTCTTGCTGCGCCCAAGCGAACGCGCAAGTCAGCCACAGCGTAGCGATGCTCAGAACCACCTTGAACAAGCCTTTCAACCTTGCACTCCCGCGGCCTGAGCTGGCTTCATCCACTCAGTCCTGTCTTCAATGATTTCGTAAGTTGTATGGAAACTCGCAGTCTTGTGCACCATAGCCCCTACCGAGCAATACTTTTCCTCGGAGAGGCGGATGGCCTCCTGCAGCGCCGCCACGTCAAGTTCAAAGCCGGTTACCACATGGTGGATTCGCACAGCCGTGAACACCTGGGGTGGACGTTCCGCTTGATCGGCCTCGACCCGAACCTCGTAACCGGTGACGTTTTGGCGATACTTCTGGCGGAGGATGGTGACTACATCGAAGGCAGTGCACCCGGCCAATCCGGCGGCAACCAGTTCAATCGGTTTCGGGCCGGTACCTCCGGCTGGATCGTCCAACAGCAGGTGATGGCCGCTTCCGGTCTGGGCCACAAATTGGCGCTGTTGCTTAAGTGGTTGAGTCAGTTCGACTTTGGCTGTGATCATGATTCCCCCTGCCAGGCTCTATCGACAGAGCACACGAATAAATGCAGGAATTTGGACTTTGTTACAGAGAAAATCGGACGGGGAAGGTGATGGCCATAAGGAGAGCTGTAATGTCGAGAACAAAGAGAATCGGAATACGGCGTTGCGCCTCGGAGATGACCGTGTTTCCAGTGGAAAACGTTTTTACCGAAAATTCGCCTGCTTTAAGGTGGGGGGTTACCAGGTGCAAAATCTCGGGGTCGTCTTCAACCAGAAAAATGGCGGGGCTTCATAGAGCATAATGGTGGAATTACGGTTGTGCGCGCCAAGTGGCTTCAAGATGTGTTGCGAGATCCACGGCCCAGACCGGCTTACGGTTGAGCTTGCACGACAGGACCGGCGAGTTTCAGAACGGGAAAATCAGTTATATCGTGACAGCCCTTCGTGCGCTCCACTGGCGAACTTGCGCCCGCCAATAAGGGTACGATGTTGTGATTACCTGGTGAGTCGGATGACGAAGCGCAGCAAGCGCTTTTTTCAGCCGACGGACGACCCGTTCAGGCGCCAGTTGCAGCCCCGATCGGCAGCAGAGAATGAAGTCGAGGTAACCCGATGACCGGACCGAAGGTCCTGCTGGTTGATGATAATCGAGATGACCTCTTCCTGACGCGAAGGTCGCTGGAAAGAAATAGCTGCGAGGTAGTTGAAGCCATAGGGGTCAACGAAGCTCTCCGTCAGATTGCCACGCAGTCCTTCGATGTTCTCATTACTGATCTTCACATGCCGGAGGCAGGCGACGGTTTCGCAGTGGTGACTGCCATGCGTCACGTGCAACCCGAGGCGTTGACGCTCGTGGTTAGTGGTTATCCGGATGTGCAGAAAGCTATGACCGATATTCTTCTGCAGGCGGATGAGGTTCTGGTAAAGCCCTTCGACGTGGAGAAGCTTGCCGAGTTCATCGGCAAGAGACACCTGAAGGTTAAATCCTCTCCCAGACCAACCAAGGAGAGTGTCGCTACCATTCTGGATCGAGACGCCTCACTCACGATGCAACGGTGGTTGTCACGAGTGGACAGAGTGAAAGAGTTGACGGCCCTCCCGCTTACGGCGGAAGAGCGCACTGCACATCTTCCCGAAATGATCACGGACATCACGGCGCGTCTGCGCGCATTGCGTGTCCTGGAGGCGATTGGCAGCCCCTCTGCCGCGGCGGTGGCCCACGGAAAACTGCGCTACGACCAAGGCTACACTGCACCCCTGTTGGTGCAGGAGTCACGCATCCTGCAAGTGTGCCTCTTCGAGACCATCCAACGCAACCTGGCCACTGTAGATTTCGGTTTAGTACTGCCGGACATCATGCTGATTGCGGACGAAGTGGACTCTCAACTGACACAGTGCATCGACAGCTTTCTGACGATGCGGCGGAGCGCAACCGCCTCAGTGTCGGCCTGATCGCAACCAGCTTTCGGTCGACTTGCCTTTCGCTGAGAGCGGGAACTGGCGGGGCAGTGCCGTTACCGGACACTGGGTGAACAAACCGGATCAATCGTGATCGGTTGTGGTTCAGGGAAATACAGGCGTTGAAAACGCAAGGCCACACTCACGAGGGCGACCATCACGGGCACTTCTACCAGGGGGCCGATGACAGCCGCAAATGCGGCCCCTGAGTTGATGCCAAATACCGACACGGCAACTGCGATGGCCAGTTCAAAGTTATTAGAGGCGGCGGTGAATGCCAGCGTCGTGGTCCTGGAATAGTCCGCACCCAGCTTTTTGCCCATATAAAAGGACACCAGGAACATCAGCACAAAGTAGAACAGCAGCGGCACGGCGATGCGGAGGACGTCCAAGGGCAGGCGAATGATGTAACCACCCTTCAGGGAAAACATCACCACAATTGTGAACAGCAGGGCGACCAGCGTCAGCGGGCTTATGCGCGGAACGAAGTTCCGGTTGTACCACTCGCGCCCTTTGGCACGAACCAGTGCCGTCCGAGTCAGGAACCCGGCGAGAAACGGAATGCCGAGATAAATAAAGACGCTTCTTGCAATCTCCGCGATGGAAACGTTGACCACGGCACTCTGAAGGCCGAGCCTGGCGGGAAGGATCGTAATAAAGATCCACGCGTAGAAAGAATAGAAGAAGACCTGGAAGAGGGAGTTAAAAGCCACCAGTCCGGCCGCATATTCGGTATCGCCCCGGGCCAGCTCATTCCAGACAATCACCATGGCGATGCAGCGTGCGAGACCGATCATGATCAGGCCGGCCATGTATTCGGGATATCCGCGCAGGAAAACAATGGCCAGGATGAACATCAGAATTGGCCCTACAACCCAGTTCTGTACCAGGGAGAGGCCGAGCACCCGTTTATTGCGAAATACTTCATGCAGTTCCTCATAGCGCACCTTGGTGAAAGGCGGATACATCATCAAGATCAGTCCCGCCGCAATCGGAATGGAAGTCGTACCAAGGTTGAAGCGATTCAGGAAGGGCACGATTCCAGGCACCAGCCAGCCCAGTACTACACCCGCAACCATAGCGGAGAAGATCCATGCGGTCAGATAACGGTCGAGAAAACTGAGACGACTGGTCGCCTTCATTGATGTTCCTGAGGTGGCGCAGGGCGAGAGTACTCGCCTGGTTGCCGAAAATACCTGCTAGTTGCGCGTGACCGGTGTCATGGTGTGGCCGATGTTGTCGAGCTCCCGTTTGAGGGCAAGGCGGTCGAGGCTCTTCAGCGGAAGGCAGAGAAACAAACTGATTCTGCGATCCAGGATAAAAAACGCTTCGCGAAATGCCCTCTCCACCTCCACCGCGCTTCCGCGAACCGCCGCGGGGTCGGGGACGCCCCAATGGGCGGTCATCGGCTGTCCCGGCCAAATCGGGCAGGTTTCTTTGGCAGCATTGTCACAAACCGTAAAAACGAAGTCGAGCTTGGGAGAGCCGGGAAGAGAGAACTCATCCCACGCCTTGCTGCGTAGGTTCCTGGTTGGAAGGTGTGCTATTTCGAGCTGCTTCAAGGCCTCCGGCCGAACGGTTCCTGAGGGATGACTTCCCGCGCTGTAGCCGGTGAAATTCGGTTTGCCCTTGAAGTTCAGAATTGCCTCGGCCATGATGGAGCGCGCGGAATTGCCGGTGCACAGAAACAAAACGTTGTAGTGTCCTTTCATATCGCATCTCCTAGCTGCAGCAGGTGGGTCCACAACACTGCTTCGCGCCGGCACTCTCCGGCTTGACGGCCCGCACGAAGGCACTCATGAACTTGCCATCCACCTGTGGTGCAATCGCATCGACATCGACGCCTTCGGCGGAAAGAATCGCGCGCGCGTCTTCTGCCCGATAGATTCGCGTCGGCTCGATGTCAATCTGCTCGAAACCGGCGGCGGCGAGTTTGCCGCGATATTCGTCGTCTCCGAGCGCTCCCGCCACACAGCCGACCCACAGGAGCACGCTTTGGCGGATTTCCGGTGCAATTTCGCCTCGGGTCACAACATCGGAAACGGCAAAGCGGCCGCCAGGTTTGAGCACGCGAAAGGCTTCTTGCAGGACGCGATCTTTGTCCGCCGAGAGGTTGATCACGCAATTCGAGATGATCACGTCCACGGAGTTGTCGGGCAGGGGAATATGCTCGATCTCACCCTTCAAGAACTCAACATTCTCAGCGCCTGCCCGGCGCTTGTTCTCATTGGCCAGCGCCAGCATCTCGTCGGTCATGTCGAGTCCGTAGGCTTTGCCCGCGGGTCCTACCCGCCTGGCTGAAAGCAGCACGTCAATGCCGCCGCCGGAGCCGAGATCGAGAACAATCTCTCCTGGATTCAAGTGGGCCAAAGCCGTTGGATTGCCACATCCTAGTGAGGCGAGCATGGCTTCTTCCGGGACTTGTCCGGCCTGCGAGGAGTCATACAGGTTGGTCGTGATTGGGTCACAGCATAAGGCGCTGGCCGCGGTCGCCCCGCAGCAACTGCTTCCGCCGGTCTTCACCCGCAAGGCTGCCTGACCATACTTTTCTTTGACTACGTCTTTGATTGTGGTACTGCTCATAGCTGACCTTCTCCTATTTACAAAGCTGGACGATATCCTGCGGTTTGACTGCCTTATTTCGAGTGCAGCATTCCGCGTACAAAAACTGCAGCAACTCCTGCAGCCCTTCGGTGTTGGCGGTGTAGCGCAGGAACGTGCTTTCGCGGCGCACGTTTACCAGCCCTTCATTTTTGAGTTTCTCGAGGTGGTGCGAAAGCGTGGAATTGGGAATGTCGAGGTCTGACTGGATTTCGCCTACAACCATGCCGTCGGGATGCGCGGACAGCAGCAGTCGCATGATTCGAAGTCGCGGCTCCGTGCCCATGGCAGAAAGCATGTCGGCGTACTTGGCGACGTTCTCCGTGTTTTCCTTAATTGAGGCCGCATGGCATGTTTCGATAATTGCAGAAATATGGGTTAATGTCAAACCCGCCCTGCGCCGCATTTCGTGATGGCCTATATCTGGGTAGGCGCGCAGCCTGAACGCGGAGAAGAGCCCTATATTTCCGAGAGACGTTGCTCGAACCAGGCAGATCGCACCCTGTTTGCGGCCGGACATCAGCAAGGCCTATGGCTGGGGGCTGGCGGTTCGGGCAGCCATGGTCAACGGTATGCGCGAGTGAAATTGCGGAATTTCATGAGCCGGCAGACTTTTTCCTCAGCCGCAGTCTGTAGAAATTGCAAATATTTCAACCGCCCCCGGCCAAAACGCTACGGCTCAAGAGAGCAGCGGCTCTTCTGGCAATGTTTCTGGTTTGCCGCCGGTTCTGTCTAAGAATGGCGGGCCTGATGAAGCCCAGGTCGAAGCTTAGAGACACCAGCGTGCGCGCAAGCACCTCGATGTCTTCATTCGAGCGGCGGCACTCCTTGTAAGACCGTATGCGTTGAGCCACCAGGCTGGCCCGTGCGGGCATGTATTTGCTCAGGAGATTGCCCAGTTCGGGGTGCAGAATGCCACATGAGAAAGCAACACAGAGGAACTCACGCTCTTTCCAAAAACGGTCGAGTTGCCAGTCCACCAGTTTCTGGATTTCCGCTTTCAGAGTGGCAGAAGCCGGATGCTGGATGGTTGTGGCCGCGCCCTGGGCGACATGAAGTTTCACAATATCGGAGAGCAATCCGGACTTCCCCCCGAAATACCTGTGGATCAAACCCTCCGAACAGCCCGCGCGCGCCGCGATTTCGCGGGTCGTGGTTGCCTCGTATCCGCGGCGGGCAAACAGGCTGGTGGCTGCCGAAATGAGCGCGGTTTGTTTGGCGGAGCGATTACGCGGCTTTCTGGTCATGAGTCTGATAGGTGGAAAACTCCAGCGGAGCCGACATCGGACCTGCGTAAAGTCGGCAGCGCGTGATCACCGACCCGTTGTAGCTCCTTACAGATGCAACTGGGTTGCAAATAAAAGTACGCGATCCGATTTGAATTCATTCCTTTTAGGCAGTCAAGTATGGTGGTAAGTTTCTGTTGCATCCCATTTGCAACTAGCTGCAACAACCCATAATCCTGGGAAAAGGCAGCAGACACAACCCGGATTCACGGAGAATTGACGAACTCAGTGACGAGCGGGGGTCGGGAGGCTGTCCGGAGCTCATCTCGATTGGAAGATGCCGCGCGGTTTTACGCTTGTCGGCGGGGACGCTCAGTGCTTGGCGACCAATCCAAAGGCGTCTGGAGGGTCGAAGAGACAGCGCCGCCAGAATGCTTCGTCGGATAGGCTTCCTGCTTTCCACTGGCGCAAAGTAGGCACCGTCGCCGCGATCATGCCGCCATCTTCCGAGTCGAAAATCACCACCACTCCTACGACGGTGCTCGAAGTACGGATGAGGTCGGCATATTCCTGATCGAACAGGGACTTGGCGAATGCAAGCCTAGCTTCGGGGCTGGCGGAGGTGGCGTTTTCAGCGGCTTTCTGCACCGTGACAATCCTGACTGTTTTTCCGACGAGGGGGTCCCAGTTGCCGGGGAAGGTCGCGACTTGTTCACTCTGGATGCGGAATGGCGCAGAATCGGTGTGCGCCGGTTCGCTTTGAGCTTCTGTCTGGGCGGGCTGTGGATCGAGGTCAGGGGTAGGCATTTCCAGGCTTGAACGCCGGATCCATCCTCGGGAAAGTCCGGAAATACGGACGTGCACCCAGTTTGGGTTTGCGTCCAGCATTTCAAACTCATCTTCGGCCGTTGCCAGGAAAAGTACTTTGGCGTTTTCAATCGGATTGGCAAGTACAGGTGTGTTTGTCTTTTTCACCGCCACCAGGTTTGTAGGATGGGCCTGATTGCGCAGAATCTCCTCCAGGCCCTTTGCTTCCTTCGACTGCTCCTCGGCGCGCCGGTCAATCACCGCCTTTTGAGTGGCCAACGAGGACATGTGATCCAGGCTCAGCGGGTCTCCCAGGTTAAAAGGCGAACCGGCCGGCGGTTTGGATCCCACACCGGAGGCGGCCCGTGGCGGCGCGGGTCGAGATGCTCCCGGCGGATTGGGCTGGTTCCTGGTGGCAGAGGGTGGAGACGGCACTGGGGGTGCGGGCGCTGAGGGCGCCGCTTGATCACTCAACGCGTCCTCCAGGCGATCGAGGAAATCGGCTTCCAGGCGACCGTTGGAAGGAAGAACTTGATACGCCGACTTTCCGGAAGGCAGGTCCGAGTACCAGGCGGTAATGGTTGCGTTGACTCGCACCATCGATCCTCCGGATGGAGTGGAACTGACCTGGGCCGTGCATTGATAGTAGCCGCGATGGAAGCGATTCAAAGGATGATCGCCGGGAACGGCAAAGCCTTCCAGGGTCGGGAGACGGCCAGAGTTCAACGATTGCATCTCCTTGAGCCGCTTCTCCACCGTCGCCCGGGGTTGTGGAAACACCCGCTGATAGGGAACGCTCTGGGCGCTGACCCCTCGCAGAGATGTGACCAAAGTGATCGCCATGGCCCAGAGTACGGCCGACCGTACTCTGGGATTGAACCTGAAGCTGGAAACCAAGGGCCTCACGGGAGCGGCTCCAATTGGGCGTGATTCATCCAACCATGTTGTCCATCGGTGGTTTCCACGCCGTACCAGTAAGGAGTCACGATCAGGATCACGACTTCCGCGCCGGCCTCCAGAGATTTCACGTTGGTTGCGCTGCGGAAGGGAGCGGACTTGAGTTGTCCCCCGGGGGCCTTGACCACACGCTCCGCCAGATGGCGCAAGGACTCGAGGTGCTGGTCCAGAGTTTGTGCTGAAGTTTGGGCAGCGGCGAGCGCGGAAGTTTCCTCCTGCTCACGCTTACGTTCCAGTTCCTGTCCCGCAAGTTTTTCCAGGCGCTGTTTCTCGCGCTGCTCGTTTTGTTTCTTCTCTGTTTCCACCTCGTCAATCTGATTCTGGATCTCCTGGCTCTCGGCGCTTTCCACGCTCCCGTCGGAGGGGTGGACGGTGCGGCGAAAATCCTCGACGAAGACCGCGTCGATGCGCAAGATGGACTTGGACGGGTCCTTGCTCTGCACTACATAGCGGACGGCCAGCGTTCCTTCGTCATTGCTGTCCTTGAAATGCAGGGGCGCCAGCACGCCGCTGCGAACTTTGTAATAAACCTTTCCTGGCCCCTTCCATTGGGGAAACAATGGCGAGGAAACAACGGCTGTGGCTTTCTCGATGTACTGGTCCTTTTTGAATTCCTTGCTGCCCTGGATGATGCCATTGTTCACGATCGCCTCTACCGCGTTTACAACTTCACTTTCGGGCGACGCGATTTCGGTGGAAAACCCCAAGCCGTAGTCTTCGGATGCGATTTTCTTTTTGTGTCCGAGGCCATGGAGGAGAGGAGCGGCCCATAGGAGGGCGAGCGATACAAACCCAATGATCAGGAATGGAGCGCGCCGCGGGGAGCGGGCAAAGGACGAGGGGCACAACGCCTTCCATGCTGCAATCCGGCGGATCGGCCCTGGGCTGCGAGATCCCTGCGCTGCAACGACTCCCATCTCCTGTTCCATACTCTCGATCGAGGGAGGCTGTCAACTGCATGTCTGGTGGTTGACTCGTCGGCTCGGAGGAAGTGCGCACGCAGTTTTCCATCAAATGTCCGGGCTTTTGATTCTTCGATGGACGCGCACAACAGCCCGTCTGGTGACAAATCTTTTACAACTTGTCCACAAGATGAGTGGTAGGCTGACAAATTATTTGAGGAATTGATCGTCCCGCGCCATGAATTCGCCCAAGCAGAGGCCACGCAGACAGGTTGTTTCCGAAGGCAGTGTTGACCGGGACAAGACCCGATCGAGGCGGACCCGAGACCGTGCCGGCAAGAAGCAGGCGCTTATTGTTGCCGCCTTGAAGCTATTTGCCAGCAAAGGCTTTGACGCGACTACGACTCGTGAAATCGCAGCCCTGGCGGGTTGTGCGGAAGGCTTGATTCATCGCTATTTCAATGGTAAGGCGGGCCTGCTTCCTGCCCTGATGGAATACCGCGTATCGCGGGAAGTAGCGGATCTGGCACGCCACATCCGTCCCGCCCACACTTTTGAAGACGAATATTTGCACCTGGTCAACTGGGCCGTGGAGCACATGTGGCACGACCGCGAGTTCCTGAGAGTGGCCATCCCTCAGGCGTTGTTAGATCCGGGGTTTGGGCAAATGTTGCGACAGGTTGGTCCGCTGCAGAGGGCGCGCGCCATCGGTACACGGTTAAGGAAATTCAGCGAATGCCAGGGGCTCCAGGAAGCGGAGTTTGACGCGCTGGTTCAGGCGGTCAGCGTGATCGGATTCATGTTCGGTTTCATGCGGCCGGCGGTTCTGCGACAGGACCGGAAAATCTCCACTAGGACGGCTCTTGCCATTGCCAAACTCCTGGTCCGCAACCTGAGTGGCGAGGGCCCCACGCATCAACCTGCGGCGCATGTGGCACTCTTACTCAGTTAAGAGGTGCTCAAAACCGTCCTCACTCATACAGTATTGACTGTAGTCTTCCTTGCAACATTTTTCTTGACGGTTTTCTTGCGCCCATGATATTACCTTTGTCCATTATGTAAGTGCGCCTGCACGCACTTGCAGGGAAATATCAGCGAGATTTGAATCGTAGATCGGGACCCAGGCTTCACTTGGGTACAAGGGGCAGTAGCTTTTGGTTTCGTTGTAACTGGACCCAATAGTTCCAGTTTGGCGTCGCACCAGGAGGACTCGATGACCTCTGCCCGGAAACGTTTCGCCAGTGGTGTGCTGCTGGCGTCCTTCCTACTCCTCATTTCCGTTAGCGATGCGCATGCCCTTCCCGCGTTCGCGCGGAAATATGGCTTGCGCTGTTCTGCCTGCCATGAAGCCTGGCCGATGCTCAACTACTTCGGGCAGAAGTTCAAGGACAACGGCTACCAGCTGATGAATGATCGGGACTCTCCGATCTGGCAGAGCAACGGCTACTGGCCGATAGTCATCCGCATCACCCCGAGCTGGCACCGCGAGAGCACCGACAAAGTGGCGGTGGACCAAGCCGCAACCGGACAGCAGCGGGTCACCGCCTCCGGTTTTGATGTGGGCGGTCTCGACATCCTTACGGGCGGCACGCTCGACAAGAATCTTTCCTTCCTGTTCGTGCTGTCGTCGGATGAGAACGCGGTCTTCCACTTTGAATCGGTCAATGCGCGATTCGATAACCTGTTTGGCAGCCCCTGGCTCAACGTAAAGGTGGGGAAGTTCGAACTGGACAACATCGTTTCTGAGAAGCGTGGGCTGACCCTTTCTGGGAGTGGCGGAGGGTACCAGCTCTATCACTTCTTTCCGGTCGGTGACAACAACATCATGCAGATCGGCGATAACCAGTTTGGCTTGGAATGGATGGGGCACTCGGCGAATGATCGCACGCGTATCTCGGCCTCTCTGCTGAATTCGAGTGCCGGAAATGTGGACCTGCCCCAAGGCAACTCCTCCTACACTGGATTCTTTGCGGGGAGCCAGGCCTTCGAAGCGGGCAAACTGGGGACCCAGCGTGTCGGCTTCTACGGAATGATAGGTCAGGCGCCGACCAATTTTCTGACCTCGGGTGGAAACCAGATCTCCCCGGGCGGAGGCTTCGGAAACAAGGGCTTCAGCAGGGTAGGTTTCAACGGACTCTTCTATCTCGGAAAGTTGGATTTCCAGGTAGTGACCCAGCACGGTTCGGACAACGCATATTTCGGAACCTCGACGGCGTATCCTGATCCGCTCCCACCCGGCGCCCGGTCCTCGGTTTGGAACGGAGCGTTCGTCGAGACCCATTACGTATACAGTCCACAGCTCGTATTCATTCAGCGCTCGGAGTGGATACGAATGTCGCAGCAGGCGATTCCAGGGACGCCTTCTAATTTGGGAGACATTGACAATTATGTGGTTGGGTACAGGTTCTATCCCATCATGAACAGCCGAGCCGGATTCGCGATTCATAACGAGTACTCCTGGATCCGTCAACGCGGAACGGCGCCGGACGGCACCGACCTGGCTAGCAGCAGTGTTTTGCTGGGATTCGACTTCGACTTCTAAAAGAGGGAACGTTCGATGCGAAGAATGATGCTTAACGGTTCGCTGGTTTTGACGGCGTTGGTGACGATTGCTCTGTGCAGCCTCTCCTGGGGGCAGGCGACAGAGTATGAAGAGCATCAGCGGCTGGGAATGGAGAGCCACATCGGCAAGCTGACCGGTCACGCCGCTGCCGCCCAGGGCAACTATCGCAGGTATTGCGTTGGCTGCCATGGTGAACTCGGAGACGGCGAGGGAGAGAACGCGCAATGGATCGACCCCAAGCCGCGCAATTTTACCCTGGGAATTTTCAAGTGCCGTTCGACTACAACCGGAACCCTGCCCCTGGACTCGGATCTCTTCGACACCATCGGACGGGGCCTGGACAGCTCGAATATGCCGTCCTGGAACCCGCTCTCGTCCCAGGAGCGCGCCGACCTGGTGGCGTATGTCAAGCATTTCTCGGCGCGCTTCGTCACCGAGAAGCCGGGAACCCCGATTCAGATTCCGCCCAGACCGGAGGTCACCGCCGAGAGAATCAAAGCGGGGCAGGAAGTGTTTCAGAGGGTGGAATGCTGGAAGTGCCACGGGCCGACCGGGAGAGGAAATGGGCCGTCCGCCGCAACCCTGACCGACGACCAGAACCGCCCCATTCAACCGTTTAACTTTCACGACAACAACCGCTTCAAGTGTGGCACCAGCGACGAAGATCTTTACAGGATATTCATGACTGGATTGGATGGGACGCCCATGCCTTCGTGGTCGGACAACATCAAACCGGATGAAGCCTGGGACCTGGTGTTCTTCCTGCGTACTTTGCAGCCCATGAAGAGCAAAGAGAAGGAGATCGCCCGGCAAATCGGTTTGAAGCCCGGTGCTCCCGCTGCTGCAGCGCCGGCAGCGCAGCAATGACAACCCAGAAGTGAATAATCGAGGACGTATCTGAAAGAAAGGGAAAAAGCAAATGAAAGCACGCTACCAAGTGGCAGGCATGATCTCAATCCTGCTGCTGCTCGCGATCGGTCTTATGTGGCCAGCCGGGAGTGTGAGTGCGGCCGCCGAGGGCAAGATCACAGGAACAGTCAAGCTGGACGGCGCGGCTCCTCACATGAAGGGCATTGACATGTCCAAAGATCCGTTCTGCGTCAAGCAGCACGAGAACAGCCCGGCGCACCTCGAAAACGTGGTGGTGGGGGAGGGTGGAGGACTGGAGAACGTTGTGCTTTACATCTCCCAGGGACTGAGTGCAGCTGAAGCCAGCCAGGCGCCGGCGAAAGAGCCGGTGTTTGATCAGAAGAATTGCATGTACACGCCGCATGTTCTGGCGATGGACGTCAACCAGAAATTCAAGGTGGTGACCAGCGATCAGACCACCCACAACATTCACCCGCTGCCCAACCCGCTTGCCGGCAACATTCCATGGAACAAATCGCAGCCGCCGGGAGCTCCGGCGATTGAGTCCAGTTGGAAGGCGGAAGAAGTCGCGATCCCGGTGAAGTGCAATATTCATCCCTGGATGCATGGCTACTTCGTAGTGGTGAAAGGGCCCTACGCAACCACCGATGAAAAAGGTGCGTACACCATTGAGAACGTGCCACCAGGAAACTACACCGTGACCGCCTGGCAAGAAGAATACGGCACGCAAACAGCGAAGGTTACTGTGGCTGCAGGCAAGCCCGGGACCGCCGACTTCACGTTCAAGGCGAAATGACGAGCCTGGGATAGGGATCAATCCGAGCTGCTGTTTCCCCGTTTCTGACACTCCGAACCAGCCGATGAGAGACGGAGATGCCAGGGTGGAATCTTGGTCGATGGGGCAGGAGGACTCATGGAAACCGCGATCGGAGTATTCTCCTCGCGAGATAGCGCGGAGGACGGCGTAAAGGAGTTGTTGCAGCAAGGAGTCCCGGAGTCATCGCTGGTTTTCCTGACCCGGTCGGAGAGCGAAGCCAAAACGGTTGGCAAACAGCTGGGTGCCTTTGCGGGAGGTTTCGCCGGTGGTGCGGCGGGGATGACGGCTGGAGTCGCGGCAGCGACCCTCCTTCTGCCTGGGATCGGAGCGGTCTTTGCGCTGGGCTTTGGCGCGGCCGCGCTGCTTGGACTGGCCGGTGCTGGCGCCGGCGCCTCAACAGGCGCGGCCATTGCGCATCAGTCCGGAGCTCCCCAGCCCACTCCTGATGCGAAAAGTTCCGAAGATGCCGCGTTCTTCCGCGAAGTCCTGAAGGAGGGCCGTTCGCTGGTGGTGGTGCGAACGGAATCTCAAGATATCGCGAGGACCGCCTGCTCAATCCTTGACCGGATGGCACTGGGTATGCAGGGATCGGCTCCGGTCAAGATGAAGACGGCCACCCGTCAAGTGGGACAAGTCGTGATCCTGGATGTTAGCGGGCGGATTACCTTGGGTGAAGGCAATGTGATGCTGCGAGAGATTGTTGGCGATCTGGCAGCGAAAGGAAACACCAATATCGTACTGAATCTAGGCGAAGTGGTGTACGTCGATAGCTCCGGTGTCGGTGAGCTGGTTAAAGCCCACACCACGATTCGGACCAAGGGGGGCGTCCTGAAGCTGACCAACCTGAACAAAAGAGTGCACGAACTGCTGCAGATGACGCGGCTTTCCAGTGTGTTCGATATCGAGAAAGACGAAGCTAGTGCGCTCAAATCCTTCGGGGCTAAGGCCTCAGAGGGTGTGGCCTGAGATTCTCACAATGCTTTCACTCCTCGAGCCCTTCTCACAGTTGAGCAGTTTTCAGATTCGAGGCCAGTGAAGCAAATCTTCATCAAGGGGCGGCTAACTTTCAGGCGATCCAGTCAGAGTGACGGGTACTCAAGCAGAGTAAGTTCCAGAGACTGGCTTAGAAACCAGCGAATACGGCTGGACCAGGAAGCCAGCTAAAAGCGAGACCTCATGGCCAAGTTCTTTGCGGTAACCATCATCATCATTGCGATCGCTTCTGCGATTCCCATCCTGCGCCATACCTGGCCGGAACCACAGGACATTTCGGTTCACGGGCACCTGATCGATGAACAGATGTCGGAAACCATGGCGGAGGCTGGAATCTCGTTTTTGGCCGCGCAGTTCATTCTGGCGATTTTTATCTGGAAGTTTTCCAATCGTCCGAAGGACGCGAAAATCAGCAAGTTTCCGGGCGGGGCCAGGGGATTGGTCATTGCCGCTTTTCTTTTAGTGGGCACTGAAGTTCTGGCCCTTGGCATTTTCGGCACGAGGGCCTGGGCGAGTGTATATTTCACGCCCCCATCCGCCGACGCCATGCCGGTCCAGGTGCAGGCTGGCCAATTTGCATTCTATTTCCGCTATCCCGGTCCGGACGGGAAGTTCGGTCCGCTCCACGCTTCGCTCATCAACGAAGCGAATGAGAACTTTTTTGGCCTGGATCAAACCAATGACCAGGACTCCAAAGACGACATCGTGACCGCTGAAATGGCGATTCCGGTGAATCGCGAGATCCACCTCCTTATGCATGCGAAAGACGTCGGCCACTCTTTTTATGTGCCGGAGTTACGAGTGCAACAGGACTTTGTCCCCGGCCTGGACTTATCCATTCATTTCACTGCCACCAAGATCGGGAGATACGAAATCGTTTGTACGCAGCTTTGCGGCTTGGGACACTACAACATGAAGGCTTATCTTTCGGTTCTTTCGCAGGCTGACTTTGATGATTGGCTGAAGAAGCAAGCGGCACTACAGTAGCCGGTTCGCCCCGATGTGAGGACGGCAGAGCTGGTTTGAGGAGAATCCATGCACGATGTGTCGGCACATTCGGCGCAACACCATGCCCCTCCGCAGGGCTTCATCCGGAAGCACGTATTCAGCCTCGACCATAAAGTGATCGGCAAACAGTATTACGCTCTAGCCCTGGTGGCGGTGTTTGTGGGGATGGTGCTTTCCTGGATCATGCGGTTGCACCTGGGGTGGACGAATCTGGCGATTCCCGGGTTGCATCTGCTTTCCAAGACCGGGGCCCCCGGCGACCTCATGACGCCGGAGTACTACCTGCAACTGATGACCATGCACGGCACCATCATGGTCTTCTTTGTGCTCACCACGGCGCCGTTCGCGGCCTTCGGCAATTTCTTCCTGCCCATCCAGGTTGGCGCCGAAGATATGCCTTTCCCCCGTTTCAACATGATGTCGTTCTGGGTCACGTTCACAGCTTTTTTGGTTCTGATTTCGTCGTTTTTCGTGGGCGATGGACCAACGCTGGGTGGATGGACGCAGTACGCGCCTCTGAATGCGGTCGGCCCGGTGGGCGGCCCTGGCCAGGGCATGGGTGTGGTTCTTTGGGCAGCTTCGATCGCCATCTTCTGTATCGGACAGTTACTGGGCTCGCTGAACTTCATCACCACTACACTCGACCTCCGGGTCAAGGGCATGAGCCTGATGCGTCTGCCGCTCACCGCGTGGGCATGGTTCATCACCTCATGCATGGGCCTCACGGCGTTTGCGGTGTTAATGCCGGCGTGCATCCTCGTGATTCTTGACCACGTGGCCGGCACCAGCTTTTTCGTTCCCTCGAACCTGGTCATCAATGACCAGCTCCAACCGCACTCAGGGGGATCCACACTTCTCTGGCAGCACCTGTTCTGGTTCTTCGGACATCCCGAGGTGTACATCGCGATCGTGCCCGGCATGGGCATTGTTTCTCATGTCCTGATCACCAATATGCGCCGGCCGCTGCTCAGCCACCGGGTGATGATCGGCTGTATGGCTGCGATTGCCATTCTCAGCTACATGGTTTACGGACATCACATGTTTGTCAGCGGGATGAACCCGTTCTCGTCGCTGGCATTTTCGTTTCCCACGCTCATCATTACGATCCCGGCGACCATTATTGTGCTGATGTGGATCGGCAGCCTGTATGGCTCCCGGCTGCGCATCAACTCGGCTTCCCTATTCGCGCTTGGTTTTATTTCGATGTTTGTCGCCGGCGGTGTGAGCGGCTTCTTCCTGGCGCAGCCCTCGATTGACATCATGCTGCACGCCACCTACTTCGTCGTGGGCCACTTTCACATGGTGATGGCGGTCGCGGCCATCTTCGGCATTTTCGCTGGGACCTACTTCTGGTTCCCCAAGATGACCGGACGCATGATGAACGAAACCCTGGGCAAGGTTCATTTCTGGCTGACCTTTGTGGGCACATATTGCATCTTCATGCCTTTCCACTATCTGGGAATCGCAGCGAATGTACGCCGCTACCAGGCATTTGTGGATGAATATCTGCAGCCGCTCATCCCGGTGCACAGGTTTATTACGGTAGCCGCCATCGCGACCGGCGTGGCCCAGTTCATCTTTCTGTACAACCTCGTACACAGCCGGTTCTGGGGCAAGCCTGCGCCGGACAATCCGTGGGAAGGGACGTCGCTGGAGTGGAGCACTTCCACCCCGCCGCCTTTCGATAATTTTGGCGGCCAACACCCGGTCGTCTATCACGATCCTTACCAGTACGGGGTGCAGAGTTCAACCGGCGACTACGTGATGCAGGCATCGCCCGAGCAAGTCGTAAGCGAGCACGAGGAGAAGTAAACCTCGGAAGAGTCTGGGGAAGTCTAACGGAGAGTCTGGACGTTTATGGCGACTACAGTCCACGAACCACCGAAGATCGAGCCACGTCGTCAACCGGACAACGGTAACGGTGGCTGGCGGAACCTCGTGCCCGCGGATGGAGACCGCCGAATCGTGCAGAACTACTCGCCGCCGCCGGCGAGTACCGGGATCTGGGTGGTGCTCTATGCCATCACCATGACGTTTGCGGCGCTGACCAGCGCGTTGATTGTGCGCAAAGGCTCCTCGCTGGACTGGCAGAGTTTTACCTTGCCGTCCATCCTCTACCTGAATACGGCGCTGATTTTGTGCAGCAGCGTTACCCTGGAGATTGCTCATCGCCGCATCGCCACGTTCATGGGTGGCGTCACAGTCCCAGGTGAAAGTCCGGCACGCTGGCTCTATATCACACTGGTTTTCGGCCTGCTCTTTGTTACCGGCCAATATGTGGCCTGGGTTCGGCTCAGGGCTGAAGGGCTGTATCTGGCCACCAATCCCAGCAGTTCGTTCTTCTACCTGCTCACCGCGGCGCATGTGCTGCATGTGCTGGGAGGGCTAGTCGGATTGCTCTATGTGATTGGCAAGGTCAGAAGGTCCCAGTTGCGACGGAGCACCCTGGATGCGACCGCGCGCTACTGGCATTTTGTCGACATACTCTGGGTGTATCTGCTGTTACTGCTTTGGATGAAACTCTAGCGCGATCGCGAACAGGAGACGCTGTGAGTCAAGCCGATATCACGATGCAAGGGCACACCGCAGGCATGGTGACAGATCGCCCGTTTGCCATCCCTACCAAAAAACTGGCGATGTGGTTGTTCATCATCGCGGACACGATGACATTTTCCGCGTGCCTCGTGGCCTACGGATTTCTGCGCAACGGCACGCCCGACTGGCCTCGACCTTTCCATAGCATTGTCAACGTGGCGGTGATGACCTTCATCCTGCTTACCAGCAGTTTGACCATGCTGCTCGGAGTCCAAACCGCCAAGCGAGGGGACAAGGCCGGAGCATTCCGCTGGACCATGATCACCGCCCTAGCCGGAGTTGTGTTCGCCGTTCTGCATATTCGGGAGTGGCTGGGGTTGATCGGCGAAGGTATGACGTTGTTCAAGAATCCCTGGGGGACGGGGCTGTTCGGTGCGGCATTTTTCAGCGTCACCGGCTTGCATATCACGCACGTCCTGGCGGGCGTGATCGCCTTGGCCATCGTAAGTCTGCGCTACAAGGGTGGCCGTTACAATGCGGATGACATTGAGGTCGTAGGCCTGTACTGGCACTTTGTGGACCTGGTCTGGATGTTCGTCGTTCCGTTTGTTTACCTGATGAATCTCGCCCATTAAATTACAGCTGGGAGCAGAACACCATGACCGCAGGGGCAGAACAAAAACACGAGGCGATGGGGAAGTACGTGGTTGTCTATCTCTGCATACTGGCGCTGGCCAGCCTGCAATTCGTGATTGCCTATCAAAACATTACGGCAGCGCAAATGTTCCGTCGTATGCTCTCGGTGGCCGTGATCGAGGCCGGAGTGGCCGTCCTGTTTTTTATGCATCTGTGGGCGGAAAAGCGTGGCTTCCTGCTGTTTGTAGTGGTCTTCACGATTTTTGTACTGTTGTCGATGCAGTTCGGGTGGACTGACAGTTACCGGCTCGTCCATTGTGGCGGATACTGCTCTTGAGTGCGCAGGAGCGCCGTGGTTTGCTGTCTGGGAAGAGTCGGATTGCCCAGGTCGGAAGCGAACTTTGAAGACCATGACGAAGAGAGCGATTCCGATAAGGCCCGCGTTGATGGTTCTGGTGGTTTTCGGGCTGCTTGCCAGCCCGCTACCGGCCATGGCGCAGAGTTGCGCGCTTTGCTATACCCAGGCTGCTTCCGCGGGCACCCGCATGATTGATGCTTTAAAGAGCGGAATTCTGATCCTCATCGTTCCGCCCACTCTGATGTCGATTGCCATGGTGTTCATCATGTATCGCAATCGGACCCGCTGCCGGGACGGGGCATGTACGCCGGACTCTGACACGACCTGGGACAAAGCCGATCTTTCGATTGCACATCCAGCGATTGCAGCGACCACTCCATGGCCTCCGCCCACGCGATGACCGATTCTGCCGCGGCAAGCACTATTCCTTCCAAGCTGCGGGACTACTACGCTCTGACCAAGCCGGAAGTCAACCTGCTGATTCTGATGACCACGTCGGCGGGATACTATCTGGGCTCGCACGGACCGCTGCGAGTAGGCAGGCTTTTTATTACGCTGGCAGGCACCCTGCTCGTCGCCAGCGGCACGGCGACGCTCAACCAGTGGATGGAGAGGACTTACGACGCTCAGATGCGGCGTACCGCAAACCGCCCCCTGGTTGCCGGCAGACTCAAGGGCCGCGAAGCCTGCTGGTTTGGGCTGGGGTTGAGTGCGGCGGGCGGTGCGCTTCTGGCCGCGTCGGTCAACCTGGTGTCGGCTTTGCTGGCGATCGGGACCCTGCTGGGATATCTGCTGGTTTATACCCCCCTGAAGCGGAAGACGCCACTGTGCACACTGCTGGGTGCCGTGCCCGGCGCCATGCCTACACTCATTGGTTGGGCGGCCGCATCCGGCGGCATCGGACGTAACGCGTGGCTGCTCTTCGGAGTGCTCTTTCTGTGGCAGTTCCCTCATTTCCTGGCCATTGCGCTACTGTACCGGGAAGATTACGCCGTAGCCGGCTTCCGGATGTTGCCGGGTTTCGATGTCGATGGCCGCTTTACCAAGGCGGAGATCGTGGTATTAGCCGTCGTCCTGGTGCTGGTCACTATGCTGCCGCTAGGGGGCGGAAGTGGTGCTATTTACTCCCTGATCATGTTCATGGCTGGAGCGTTCTTTGTGTACCACACCGCGAAATTAGCCGGGTCAAACTCCCGGGTGATGGCCAGCCGGGTGGTACATGCCTCGGTAATTTACTTGCCAGTGGTGCTGGGAACCATGATGGCCTGGAAGCCGTGAAGTTCGCGTTGTTGCGTCCCGGGTTTTGGATCCTCTTGTTTGGCATTGTGGCAGGTGTGGCGATAGTCTTGGCGCCGGCTGCGGTAGTCGCCGAATCTGGTCAAAGCCAAACTGAATCTCAGACCGATCGTCACCAGCTTCGCGGGTTTCTCCCCCTTACACGTTTCTATTCGACTTCCAGCCCGCTCTCGCCAGGCCAGCCGGGGAAGCTGATCCGTTCAGAAGAGTTCGATGAATACCAACTTCCTGAGGGAGTGTCCGCATTGCGCATCCTCTATCATTCGCGCGACTCCAGCGGACAGGATGTGGCTGCCTCCGGCGTGGTTCTCACTCCTGACCAGCCGCCGCCCGCGGGCGGTTGGCCCGTCATTGCCTGGGCCCACGGTTTCACCGGCATAGCCCGCCGCTGTGCTCCTTCTCTCATGAGGAATCTGAATGAGGGACCTTTTCTCTCCATGTACGTCAAGCTTGGCTACGCTGTGGTGGCAACAGACTACGCGGGACTGGGAACAGATTTCCAAAATGCGTCGGTGGATATGCAATCGGATGCGGCTGACGTGATCTATTCGATTGCCGCTGCCCATGCGGCGGACCCGGGGCTGGGGAGAAAGTGGGTCGCGATGGGAGAATCGGCGGGAGGCCTCGCCGCGCTGGCCGTCGCCGGACTGGAGAGCGACCGCCGGGATTCAGACTATCTTGGCAGCATTGCAATTTCCGGCATTGCCGATGCGGAGGAATTCTACGTACAGGCTGCGAAGGGGAATTCGCCAGGCCAGCTGGTTGTCCTGGCTTATGAAGTCCATACCCTCTATCCGTTGTTTCAGGCGAACGAGATGCTCACCGAAAAAGCGCTCGCGCTGTACCCCCAGGTCGAGAAGACCTGCGCCGTGGGGTCCAGAGAGACGACTGCCGCGCAATGGATGAAACCCGGCTGGCAGGGCATTGGCGCCGTGCAGCAGTTTTTTGCCAGGAATAGAATCGGCCAGAAACCCGTCCATCGTCCGGTGCTCATTGTCAGCAGCAGCGCGGATCCGGCCGTCAGGATGGGCATGACTGCGAGGGCGGTGGCGCGCTTATGCAAGCAGGGCGACGTGGTGCAATTCCATGAATACCAAAGGTCCGAATTTGCCGGCGTGTTGGGAGACTCGGTTCGAGACCAGCTTACCTGGATTCAGGCGCGGTTTGCGGGACGGCCCGCGCCCAACAATTGTCATTGAGTGCAGGGGTCGTCCAGCGGGTGGCAGAAGGTGCGAGCGCAGCAGCTTTTCTATTTTGCGCCGATGACGAAGTTAATGATGGCGGTTTCGTCGGGTTTTACCGCGACCGATTTTTCCCAGGTTTTGGGATCTGAGAATATGGGGCGCCGAACCTTGCGTTCGGTCAGAACGTCGAACGCCGCTTCTTCCCGCTCGAGCTTCCAGCCTTCATGCCAGGCCACGATCTGGTATTGCCCCGGGGGCACGTCCGTCAGTTCAAAACTTCCACTCTCGTCGGTCACAGCATAATAAGGATGGGGCACCACCAGGATCTCCGCATTCATCCAGGCGTGACCGCCGTTACATCTGACATTGACCAGCCCGGCAGCGGGCATGGTACGAGTGACGGGCCGGTTGGTGAAGGGGAACGGCAAATTGTAAGAGGCGGCGCCGTCCATGTGGACAGTGTGCAGCACTGCGTCCGAGCTCTTTAGCTGCAAGGGGCCGTTCTCGGGCACCAGCAGGATATGGGGCTCGTACCGGCATTCCTTCTGGTCCAGAGAGCGCCGGGGAGCAGGGATGTCCATCGGCTTCCCTTGAGAAATGTCCTTGAGGAATACCACTGTGTTGGCCACGCCATTCTCAGGTCCCACAACGAGCCGCTCCAGATCGCGAGTCTTGTGGGAATCGGGATCGCAAACCTTGGGATCTTTATCGATAGGAAAAGAAGGTATGCGGGGCAATGGGCCAGACCACTTGACGGTGCCGGAAATTGTCCCTGTCTGGTTGAGCTGAACCACCTGGTAGCCGTTTTGAGCCGCGGCGCCGACTGACACGGAGAGCCACAATAGGGAGGCGGCGATTTTGACTGCGCGAGACAAATTAGATTCTCCCAATACATCCAAATGCTAACCCTGCTTTGCTAGGGCGCAAGTCACGAAGGTAACCGGGTAAGGAGGCCGAGCGGGGTGTACCGGGGGGTATCGCATCGTCGAGTTTACTTCTGCTGCGCGCGCTTGATGGCCCGCTCCAAGGTCTGGTCCAGGGCAGCCCGGGCGCGCTTATATTTACGCTGCGAAATTCGGCCCTGCTGATGTTCTACTTCGAGCTGAAACAGGTCATTTTTAAACCGGTCGAGGAGAAGATCGGATTGGCTGGAAGGTTTGGGAGCCGCGGATGTGCGGGGTGCCGCTTTCCGGTCAGGGGACCCAGAGTGGACGACAGTCCCGGTGCGTGAACGCCGCACAAAGTAAACACCTCCTCCGCCCAGCAGTAAGAAGAGGAGGCCGGCAAGGACATACCCGCGATAGGTCTCTGCCGGATGGGCGGGGACCGCTGCCGATTTGCCCGGGTTGGAGTCGCGGGCGAGCCGAGGGACGGTCTCATCCCTCACCGGATGTGGCGCTCCCAGGCTATCGTCTCCGGGTTCGCTCAATATGCCGGTGCCTGAGATAGTGAAACCGAGGGGCTGGCCTGCGCGGGTGTCTGACATCACTTGAACCAGGGCGTCGGACTGGCGTGGATCCTGCATGGCCTGAAAGATGATGCCTGGTGCAGCCGTGAAGAGCATGGTCTTCGGCACCATGACCACGAAGTGCTCCGCGCCATAGAGCTCTCTGGGATCAACGCTGAGGTTTCCGCTGTATCCCATGTGAAAAGCAACTTGAAATTCAGTTTCGCCGGGCCGAAGGGGGAAGGCGAATCCATACCGGTTCTTTTCTTTCTCGGAGAGCGGAGAAGTCTTGATGGGCTGGCCCCCTGCGGTCATGGCGATTCCCTGATCGATGACAGCGCCGTCGGGAAGAAAAAACTCGAAGTCTTCACCGTGCACCTGGGTGCGAGGCGGGCTGGAAGCATTGTTCACCGCAAACAAACGGATGCCCTGCAATTCATTGCCCTGAGCCTGAAAGCGCATCACGTCGGCGGTGACACGGATGCCCCCGACCTTCCGGGAGACATCGAAGACCTGGATTGCTGTAGAACTAACCCCGGGCGGGGCCATACGATAGTAGGTGACGCCCTGGTGGAGGGCCTGGATCAAATGCGGGCCGGGGTCAGGCAGCCGGAAACTGAAGTGACCGCCGGCATCGGTCTTACCATGGGCAACTTCCTTCATCCCTTGCCCCAGCTTCATCAGCGCGATGCTGTCTCCGGCGGCCGGTTTACCCGTGGTGCCGTTGTTTACCTTGCCAGTAAGGTTTTGAGCGCAGAGGGAGGCGGCGGGTGCGAAAAATATGAAAAGAATAATAAGGAGGCGCGACCCAGCCGACTTGACTGCCGAGACCCAGTCCCACGGAGCCTTTCTCCCTAAGTTTTCAGCCTCCCGCCTCACTTTCTCGATTTCGGCGCTGGGGCCGGGGGCACTCCGGGCGCCGATGCTGACGGCGTCACCTCCGGGACGAGCGCCTTCTTGACCGGGTCGGAGATTTCGTTGGCGTGCGCGAGCAATTGACTGACCTGCCATATCTGGGTGTCCGACAGTTTGGTCTTGAAGCCGGGCATTCCGGACAGGCGAATGCCGTTCGCGGTTTTCCAATAACTCTCGGATACCGGATCATCGGTCACGCCCTTGCCGCGAAACAATTGGGGGGGTCTGGGAAACATGATGGTCGCATAGTCAGTGGGCGCCTCTCCCAGCGTCCCGTGACATGCGGCGCAGTGCTGCTTGTACACCTCCGCACCGGCAAGATAGGTCGTCTCGTCAGCCGCCACTGGAGGCTGGCCTGTCGCTTGTCTCTGGATGTGCGCATCCAAGGCCATGTGCGCGAGCTTACGCTCAAACGGCATGGGAGGATCAGCTATGGCGACAGGCGCCATGCCGTTGGCAAAGTAGAAGTAGAGTCCGCCGACAAGAATGATCACAGCCAATGCAAAACCGATTACTACGCCCTTCAGCATTTGTTCGCTCCTACTCCATGGCTCAGAAATTAAACCGGTATCCCAGGATCATTTTTGTGATCAGGTGGTCGGTCGAGCCCGTGAAACCGACGCCAAGTCCAAAATTGAGCTCCCACTGGGGTGCGATATTCAGATCGATCGACGGAAAAATCTGGTGCTCCTGTTGCGACAGCGGATCAAACCCGGTTATAGGACCCACCGCGCCATAGTATTCCAGGCCGGCCGCAACCTTGCGGGTCAAGTCGTAGCTGAATTTTGCATTAGGCGAAAAGGCGACACCTTGGTGCACGCTCGCGCCGTGGAAAGAGCGCTCGAGCGTGGGGTTCACGGACCAGTACCATCGCCCCAGCTTTTGGTCCACGATGGGGCGGATCTCCCAGGTCCAGGTATCCGCGGAGTACTGCCGCCTCTGGTAGCCGAGTTCGTTCGAAATGCTTACCCCCACAGGCCAGTGCCATTTTTTGGGGACGGCAACGCGGGGCCGGATATGATCTCCTACCCATTGCCAGCCCTGGCCTTCGGTTATCGAAGTGAAGATGTAAAAGCCGCACTCGAACCAGTCGCTAAATCCGTGGGTAATTTCCAAGGTCTCGTGCTGGGCATGATTCGTGGGATAGAGACCGTCGCTCATGGTCTTGGAGCCATCAATCGTGAAGTTGCTGTGCAGCTCAACCATGGTGTGGCCGGGGTCGACCAAGTCGTATCCGTACACCTGGATTTCGTAGTTATCCTGGGCCCGTGTCTGGACCACGGAGAAGATCACAGCCAGCATCGTAAGGGCAAGAAAACCCCCATGCGCAAGGCCTTCCCTGAGGGAACTGCTCAAAGAGAGGCTCCCGTTCTGCCCGCACGAGCGCTGAGGAGTTCGACCACAGGAAACGGCCCTTCTGAAGACATTGAAGCACACTTGTCGCAAGTCCTGGGCATGTGAGGCTGGCCAGCCACCAGTCGGCTCGATTTTACAACGATTTCAGATTGAAATGGCCGGATGGGAGTGAAATGAATGTGTCGGTGCATGCCCCGAGCGCGTAACACATCTCATTGCATGGCGGCTTGGGCTTGCCCTCGTCGTTGCCCGGCTTGAGCCGCTTGTCTTGCCTCCTGGCTTGCCTCCAGGGTCATGTCGCGCATCCCGAACTCGACGCCGATCCTCCTGAGGAAGTCAGTGGGAGGCGCGCCACCGGCGAAGATCCATACAAAGTCGTTAGCAAGTTCCTGGACTGAACCGTTGACCTCCAGGGTAACCGATTCGGGTTTGAACTCCACCGGATTCGAGTTAAACAGCACTTTGACTTTGCCGCTGTGCATACAATCCTGAATACGTTTCGCGTTACGTTCTTTGAGACGGATGAAACTCTCTTTTCGATAGGAGAGCGTGACCTGATTGCCGTGCTGATGGGCCAGGCCCATGGCTGCTTCAACCGCGCTGTCGCCTCCACCTACCACCAGGATTCTCTTGTTGATGTAGTGATCGGCCTCGATCAGACGGTACATCACCTTGGGCAGTTCCTCGCCTTTCACGCCGAGTTTTCGCGGAGTCCCATTTCGCCCCAGGGCCAGAATTACCGCCCGAGAACGATACTGATTGTTAGGCGTTATGACGGTGAAAATACCGTCCGCGCCCTTCCTGACGTCATCTACTTTCTCTCCCGTGACCGCGTTGAAGTCGGAGCGGTTCAGAACCATGTCCCAAAATGCCAGAAGGTTTTCCTTGGAGAGTTCGGTCTTCTTGAACTTGCCATACATGGGAAACTCCACCGGGCTGGTCATCACCAGCTTCTGGCGGGGGAATTTGGCGACCGTGCCCCCGATCTCATCGCGCTCCAGGGTTAGGTAGTTGAGCTTGTTTTCGATGGCGCGCAGAGAAGCGCTGATGCCGCCGGGTCCGGCACCGACGATCAAGACGTCGTGAACAGCGGGTGCAGATCCAACCTGAGGCCTTCCTTTGATCCGGTTGGTAATGGTGTCGATGCAGTCGCGTCCCTGGTTCACGGCATTCTTGATCAGAGCCAGGCCGCCGAGTTCACCAACAATGAAGAGATTCGAGATGCTGGTCTCGTACTCGGGGGTGAGATAGGGCATGTCGGCACCCATGCTTGGTGTCGCCATCACCATCGTGATGGCCCCCACCGGGCAGGCTTCGGCGCAGAGGCTGTGACCGATGCATTTGTGTCCATTCACAATGACCGCCTTGCCCGCCAGCATGGCGAGGACGTCGCCCTCGGGGCAGACGGAGGTACAGGTCCCGCAGCCGATGCAATAGTTTGTGTCAATGTGGGGATGCTGGCCCTTAGGGCCTTCGGAATACAACTGTCCCTTTGCCGCCGCCTCACGAGCGCGAGAGTCCCTCTTCTTCAGGCTGTTCAGATAGCTGAGAACGAAGAGTCCGGTGACTGCCGCGGCAATGAGGAAAGCAAAGAGTGAGTCCATTATTCGGTCGTCCTTAAAAGAAACCCATCATCATGACCACCACGATGTGAATGATGGCCAGCAGAGCGAAAGAGTAGCTGAACGGTTTATGCACCACATGCCACAGGTGAAATACCTGCTGCGAGCGCGATAGAAACAGGATGCGTTTCGCAGTGCCCGCCTCGAGTCGGGCAGTCGAGATCGCTCTTTCCAGGGCGGCATGGCGGGTGGGCAGAAACCCGCCCAGCGTGGTTACCCGTTCGCCGAACGCCAGGGCCCGCCGGCGCAATTTGGCGATGCGGAACGCGCGTCCGACATCGAGCGCCATCATGTATCCGAGGGCAAAGAGGATTGACATCTCCTGCACCCGCTCCGGGCTGGGTAGGCGCAGCAACGATCTGACATCTGCTTCCGGCAACAGCCGCTGCTGCTTCAATTGTTCGGCCAGTCCAGCCTGGACTTCCTGCAATTCTTTGGCCGACATTTCCGCCGAGTTCAGGCGCCGCGGGATCTGGCCATAGAGATATCTTCCGATGACGCCGCTTAGCGAGACCGCAACCATGATCCAGAAAGCCATGCCCGCAAACCCTCGGAACTTGAAGGCGGAGTGCAGGGCAATGATGAAGGGTGCACTGAGTCCCAGCAGCACATGAATATCCAGCCAATGCTTGGAGCTGCCTTGCCGCGACAGCCAGGGCCATTTCTTGCGCAGCGGATAGACAAAAATGGCGAGAAACATTGCCAGCCCCATGAAGCCGAGCTTTATCCCGATCACGCCGCTGGGCCGCAAGAGATGGTGCTTGGACGAGAATGGCCGGTCGGCCGAACCGAGGGTGTAGTAGTCGAAGCCGTAAACGGTTATGCCGACGATTATGGCGATGGCAAGTACGTACCCGAAAACGAGGCGAATGCGATGCGCCCTCTCCCCACTGCGGGCCGGCATGGTAGCGGTTGCGACGGCGGCGTTTGCGCTCATTTGTTTGCGACCTGCTCCTCGGTATCGACTGAGAATCTCTTGTAATCGGTGAAGCGATGGATATTGCGCCAGTGCTGGCGGGGTGTTTCTACTTCCACGGTGGCCTGCGACGGAAACCAGTAGGTTTCTTTCATCCCGCGGAATGGGACCGGCGCGTATTCAACTTCCGAGCGCAAGGTTTTCAGGCCGACATCCTGCATGGTGTCTGCGATATCGGCGACGATCTTTGCGATCATCCCGCTTTGCGGATCGATCCATGCCGTGCCGGAAATCTCAAGCGGATACTCCTTGCCGCGGAGGGCCAGGGCCGCGATCGAACGGGTCCCACGAACGTGCTCGAAGGAGATCTTACTGAGCAGGTGGCCGTCCACCTGTTCGTGTCCCTGAGCGGTGAATCGAAAACTCCCGGCATAGTAAGGATGAAAGACCAGAAAGAGCGTGGCAAAGCCGTTGGTCACCAGCAGGGAAGTGTTCTTCTTGTCTGCTTTTGCTTCATGTACTGCCAGGCGTGATTCGTCCAGGCTCAGCTCTCCGTTGGTGTTGGTAAGAATCACCAGATAGTCGTAGGTGGATTCCTCTTTGAGCTCGACCTTTTCTTCCTTTCCCAGCTTTTCCTGGGTCACTGTCTCGGTGCACTTCACCTCCGAGAACTGGCCGAGAAACTTCGCCACCTGGTCACTGGTGCGGTTCAACAGGTCATCCGGATCATGGTTAGCCCCAAAAGCCGGATGGATTAGTAGAAACGCCACGAGCAGGACAACCATCCGCGCTGGGCCAGGCCCCTTCCCGGGTTGATGATGATGCCTCATTACTGATGTCTACCCCTTGTATCGAAGCGGTAGCCGAGTGTGAACATCCATTGGTCGTAACTCAACTGGCCGCGGTTGATGGTGAAGCCTCCCTGGGCAAAATAGTGCGCCCCGACAGCGAAATCGACATTCGTATTTACGAAGCGCGTCCGGTCGTTCGTGGTCAGCAGAGAACTGAATGTCTGATCGCCCGCCAGCACTTCGAGACGGATGTCGTCGGTGAAGTTTCTCGAGAGCGAAAACGCCCGGTACGATCCGCTTCCAAACGAACTGTTAAATCGCGAATAATGCGCATCCGCGCGCAGACCCAGCCATGGCAAGTGGCCAAACGTAATGCCATACATCTGGTTCAACGAGGTCTTCGTATCGCCTGACCGGTTGCTTTGTCCCAGGCTGCCGTAAACAAAAATCTGTTTCACCACTTCCACCCGGGCGCCCACGCTGAAGCCCTGAAATAGATACTTATCCAGTAACCCGGTGCCGATCAACTGGGGATCAAAGGTAGGTACGTCACGAAAGTAATTGTGATTGAAATCGAGCTCCAGCCGCGGATGGGGCTGGATACGGAAGGTGAGAAAGCTGCGGCTGATCCCGGGACCAGGAGCGGGAACGGCCGGATTTCCCGCCGGACTGTCGGCCTGCAGCGAGTGATAGATCGACAAATACCGTTTGTAGGAGAGAGTATTTTCCAGAAACACAAATGGCCGGTCAATCTGCCATTTCAACGTGCTCACACCGAATCCCGTGGTGCTGGTGTAGTGGAAGGCGTCGAAGTCGCCACCCTCGAAGTTCACGAAAGTACCCCCAATACGCCGATCGGGGTTGTAATTCCAAGATGTGGGATCGGGAGTTGAGCCAGCGAAGATGCCAGCGGTGATCCCGGGTGACAGCTTCCGCCCGAAGTATCCGCCGTCAATCGTATCCAGGCTGCTGGCCCAGGGCAGGTAGAGTCGTCCGAACCCGGCCACCCAGGCGGAATTCGGATTGTCATAGGTCATGCTCAGGTGATAGGTGCGATTGATCAGGTCCTGTAGCGTCTGTTGACCGGTGGAGGAACGCGCGCTCAGCCGCCCCCGCCAGTAGCCGCTGATATTCCAGTAGGTGCCGTTGAGGCGGGTGATGTCGGCCCGCAGGACCATTCCGAGATCTGAACTGGTCACGGAAGAAGTGCCGCGACTGACTGTGCCCATGTAATCGAGGCCGATGCGGCCACGAGCGCGATTTACGGAAGGCTGCGGCGGCCTGGGCACTTCCGCGCGCGCTTCTTCGTCGAGTGGATCGCCCTCGGTAAAAGTCACAACCGCGGGATATTTCCGCGTAGCACTGAGCGACCGCTGCTGCACCAGCGCCTGCGCATCTCCGGAAGACAGGTACGCCAGGTCGCCCGGCTTTACCGGTCGCTTGGGCGAGTGGATATCAGTTACAGCGGAGGTGTCAGCCGTCGCAGTCACCTCAAGTTCGGCAACTGCGCGAGGGTCGGCGGGATCGCCCGTCGCTCCCTGCTGCGCCGGCAAATCGGTGTCCCGGATCTCCAACTTCATGCCTTCCGTCAAACCCGAACTGCGGCCGCCATCGAGGTAGGCGACGCCTTCGGCAACGTATTTCACTTTGAAAACCGTCCGCAGGTTGGGATCGACGTTACGCAGCGCGAGCAAGGGAAGATCGGCGTCCGTAGCCGGGTTGTCCTTAGCGTCTTCGTTAGAGACCGCGGGAGTGCTCTCTGGCGCGGCTGCGGCGGTCACGGGCTGCGGTTCGGCAACCGCGGAGGCTGTGGTGGCCGCAGGAGGTTCGGATGACGGCGCCCCCGCAGCTTGGCTCGCGGGTTGTGCTGCAATTGCAGGTGCATGCGACGCTCCAACCGGTTCAGGCGGAGGGCTTACGATTGCACCGGCACTTCCCAAGGTGCCTGCAGTGGAAGCCTGGGCTTGCAATGGCGCCGGAGGTTCAACCGCCAGCGTTGATGTGCTGATCGGAGTTTGACGCGGTCGGATGGCTTGGGACAAAGCTTCAGGAGCCGGTTGTGGTGCTACGGCTACTGGGGTTGCGGTGCTGACCGGAGTGGGCCGCAATTGAATGATGCGGGATAGTTCTTCCGCTGTGGGTTGAGGCGCGGGCGGTGCAATGGTTTCCTGCCTGGCCGTTTCGCTATTCGACGCCGGACCAGGTGTCACCACAACCGCTGGAAAGCCGCTGTCGGCGGCAACCTTGACCTGGAATGTGCCAGGTGGGGTGGTCACACTGCTCGACTGGGACGAACCTGAAGCGTTTGCGGTTCCGCTCGCAGCCGATGCTTTCGCATCCGGCACATTACCTGTTTCCGGCGATCCCAGTCCGGGGAAGACGGTGCCCTCCTGGAGGCTGCCCCGATTGGGATGCGAAGCGGTCGGGCGCGAAGATGCGTCTGCGCTGGTTGAGCCCGCTTTTGGCCCCGCTTGCTCGTCCGGAAAGTTGATGGGCGGTAGGTGCGGGGGTGGCGGAGGCAATCCCGTGGCCGAGTCATTGCCAGTCTCCATCGGAGGCGGGGTTGGGCGGCGCCGGAATATTCCAACTAACCCACCCGATGCGCCGGCGGCTTGCGCGCCCTGTCCGGAGCTCGGAATCGCATTTGGCGAAGGGCCGATGACGAGCGTGATCCGCCTTCCCTCAGACTGCAGGCTGTAGGGATGTGCCTCGTCCATCTCCACCACCACGCGGGTGATGGGAGGGGCTGCGCTGTTCAAGCCCAGCCTTACCCGGCGAACACCTTTGTAGTTCACCGAAAGTTGCTGTTGCTTCGTCCCCGAGACGGTGTTAGGCAAATCAAGCAGCAGGCGGTTGGGATTGATCGCCACAGCCACGTTCGGAGTTGTACCGATGGCAGCACTGAGCGTGATTTCCACGCGCAGGTTGTTGGCTGGATCGCGCACAACCCTTAGGTCCTGTACCGACGCTGCGCGCGGAGCCGTGCCTTGTGCCACGGCCCACGAGGTCAGCAGGAGCAGCAATCCGCATTGTCTTCTTGCCCACATTTTTCCAGCTTCACCGTACGGTCTGCGTCGAGTCCCATCTCCCACCTACCCGCCTTGTCCGTTGCGGTGGCATTGGTAACAGTTCGGGCTGCTGTAGACATACCCGTTTACGCCGCGATGGTTCGAGTCGGTCTGGGCTTTGCCGTGGCAGACGGTGCAGGAAAAGACCGAATAGTCATTGGCGTTGGTATGGCATGCGGAGCAAACTCCTCCCGCGTTACCGTGATTGGTTGGGAACCATGTGTGGTTGAAGGTTGCTCCCGTCCACGCAGTTGTGGTGTGGCAGGTCTGGCAGGTGGTCGGGAAGCCCGCCGCCGTGTGATTCGGATTGGTGGTGGTCTGGTAATCGGCCTTGTGACAGGAGAAGCAGTCGGTCGGAACCGAAGTGTAGTTGTTGTTCACGTGACAACTGGCGCACGCCACCGTGGTGTGCTTTCCGGTCAGCGGGAATGGGGTGTTGTTGTGGTTGAACGAAGACGGAATCCAGGCGGTGGTGTTATGGCAGACGTCGCACTGCTGCGGAAACCCTGACTGCACGTGATTGGGGTTGGTCGTGCCGTTGAAATCATTCAAGTGGCAGGTGGCGCAGGCGGTGCTGTTCAGACTGTAGTTGCCGTTTACGTGGCACTGCGAACACTGCAGCGGAACGTGCGCCCCGGTCAGCGCGAAGCCGGTTGAGGCGTGATTGAAAGTTGCGTTCGCCCAGGTCACAGTCGTGTGGCATGAGTCGCAGGTTTGCGGAAAGCCGGCCTGGGCGTGATTCGGATCAGTCGTGGCCTGGTAATCCTTCAGGTGGCAGGTGGAGCATGCGCCGCTGTTCAGGGTGTAGTTTCCGTTTACGTGGCACTGCGCACAGGGCAGAGGGACGTGCGCCCCGGTCAGTGCGAATCCGGTAGTAGCGTGGTTGAAAGTAGCGCTTCCCCAGGACGTGGTGCTATGGCAACTCTGGCAGGTTTGCGGCAGCCCAGCCTGCACGTGGTTGGGATCGGTGGTGCCCTGGTAGTCCTTCAAGTGGCATGAAACGCAACTTGTGTCGGTCAGGTTGTAATTCCCATTGACGTGGCACTGCGAGCACTGGAGTGGGACGTGCGCCCCGGTCAGCGGGAAGCCGGTGGTCGAGTGATTGAAAGTGGCATTCGCCCAGGTCGCCGTGGTGTGACAGGTTTCGCAGGTCTGCGGCATTGCGGCCTGCACGTGGTTGGGATCGGTCGTGCCCTGATAGTCCTTCAGATGGCAGGAGACGCATGTGGTGTTGGTGAGGCTGTAATTTCCGTTGATGTGGCACTGGGAACATTGCAGCGGGACGTGCGCTCCGGTCAGCGGGAAGCCGGTCTTGCTGTGATCGAAGGTCGCGTTGGTCCAAGACGCCGTAGTGTGGCAGCTCTCGCAAGTTTGCGGCAGGGCGGCCTGCACGTGATTGGGGTTAGTGGTTCCCTGATAGTCCTTGAGGTGGCAGGACACGCAAGTCGTTACCGTCAGGCTGTAGTTGCCGTTCACATGACACTGCGTGCATGGGGTGGTGACGTGCACACCGGTCAACGGGAAACCAGTCTTGCTGTGATCGAAGGTGGCATTGGCCCACGAAGTCGTGTTGTGGCAGCTGGCGCAGGTGGTAGGGATTCCAGCCTGGGCGTGGTTAGGGTTGGTGGTGCCCTGGAAATCCTTCATGTGGCAGGAAGCACAATCCGTCGGAGTGCCGGCGAACTGTCCGTTCACATGGCATTGGGTGCAGGCCACCGTAGCGTGCGCCCCGGTCAGGGGAAATTTGGTAAAGGTGTTGTGATCGAAAGTGGCTGGCTGCCACGCGGCGGTGGTGTGACAGCTCTGGCACGTCTGCGGGAATCCCGCCTGCATGTGATTCGGGTTGGTTGTTTTCTGAAAGTCGGGAAGATGGCAGCCTACGCAAGTGGCTGGTGTGCCCGCGAACTTGCCTCCGACGTGACAGGCGGTGCAATCCAACGGAATGTGCGCTCCCGTCAGTGCGAAGCCGGTGACTCTCAGGTGGTCAAACGTGGCGCCAGACCAGCTATTGAAACCGTGACACTGTTCGCAGGTCGTGGGGAACCCGGCGGTCACGTGATTTGGGCCCGTGGTGGTTTGATACTCCTTGGCATGGCAGGCATAGCACTGGGTGGGCAAGCCCATGAATTGCCCGGTGGCCGCTCCCTTGTGGCAGGAGGTGCAGTCCAGCGCCGCGTGGGCCCCGAGCAGAGGAAAACGATTCTGGTGTTGGTTGATCTGTTGCACGGAAACCTGCCAGCCTTTCACGCTGTGACACTGCTCACAATTTGCCCCAAACTGGCGTTTATGAATGTCGGCGTGACAATCGGCGCACTTGTTACCCACGTTGGTGAACACCGGCTTGATATGACACTGCGTGCAGCTGACCCCCTGATGCATGCCCCGCAAGGGGAATCGGGTCTGGTTATGGTCGAACTCGGGTACGCTGCGAATCGGCTTCCACCCGCTCATGGTGTGGCAATTCTGGCAAGGGACATTGAGCGGGCCGTGCGGGCTACGGGTGTTGGCGTAGGACTGCGACTGCCCCCACGCGGACAGGACAGAGACCAGCAACAGCAACGCGACAAACAGGTATCCCCGGATCGCCGAAGCCAACGTAATACCGCCTGCAATCGGATTCGACCGCCCCAACCAAAAAACGCAGAATTAATGCCGCTACAACTGTCTATCTTGATGCAAGTGCGTGTGCAATTAGTTGTCCACTAGGTTAAGGGGATGCTTGCGTCGATAAAAGTTACCTAAGTTCCTGTTTACGCGGACAAATTGGTGACCGTCCTGAATTCTGCTGGTGTACGCCATGTACTTCTGAGTAGGTGTAACTTTTTCGAAGGAGGGCACGTTTTACAGGTTTGGCTACCGCTTTGCCGGCAGGTTGGATCCGTGGCAGGCGGCGCATTCCCTGGGGGTGGGTTTGTAGAAAAGGACGGTGCTGCCGGCTACGGTCCGGGTCAGCTTGTGGCATCCTTCGCAGCGGACGTTCTGGTGCGCGCCCTGCAGGGGAAATGCGGTCCGCTTATCGTGGTCGAACAGCGAGGGCTTCCAGCGTCCGCTGTTGTGACACTGGGCGCAGGGCGTGATTCCGGCCTGGGCGAATTGCCCGCCGTGGATGTCCTCGTGGCATTCCTCACATTTCGCAGGCGCCGCCTTGAAGTCCACATTGATCAGACGCGTTTCCTGGTTAGGCGGCTTATGGCAGTCCATGCAGGCGGTGGCTCGATGTGCGCCCAACAAGGGAAAGGAAGTTTTAGAGTGATCGAAGCCTGACAGTTCCTTCCATGATCTGGTGGAATGGCAGGCTTCACAACCAACCTTGGTGCCGTCTGCGCGGACCTGCTGCATTCGCTCCTTGAATTGCCCCTTGTGCGGGTCCTGATGGCAACTGGCGCAAGAGAGCCCATTCCAGTGGTAGGCCACTGCCCTCGGCTGGAAGGCGTCGCTTTCCTTGTGGCAATCGGCGCACGGGACCGCTACATGGCCGCCCGTCAAAACGAACTTGGTCTTTTGGTGCTGTGCCAGGGTAAAGGTGGAGGGCTTGTACCCCTGCAGATTGTGACAGCGATCACAACCGTTGAAGTATGGCGCAGCGGCAAATTGTCCCGCATGGCGGTCGGTATGGCAGTCGGTGCAGCGCTGGAACTTGATCTTGAAGAGTGTGTCTTTGCCCTTGGGAATGTGGCAGCCTGAGCATTGCACCATGGCGTGCCCACCTTCCAGAGGATAGCCCGTGGTAGCGTGGTCCTTTACTGTGAATGTCGAAGGCCTGAAGCCGTCAACGGTGTGACAGGAAGCGCACTCGGCGCCGCCTGGACGCTTGGCGAACTGGCCCTGGTGCGGGTCGGGCTGATGACAATCCGAGCACTTCTGAAAGGCCAGCGGCTTCTTGAAATCTCCGTTGGCGTGACATTGTGAACATTCCACCGTGAGATGTTTGCCCAGCAACGGATACTTGGTGGTCGAGTGATCGAAGCGCTCACTCACCGCCTGGGATGACACCTTCTTCCATCCGCCGGTGTTGTGGCATGCCTGGCAACCCTGCGCGAAGCTTCCGCGATGCGGATCGGAATGGCAATCGGAACATTTGCCGAAGGCGATTCCGGTATAACGAGGCTTACTGTCAGGACCGGGCGTATGACACTTCTGGCAAGTGACCTGTGCGTGCAACCCGGTCAGCGGGTAGCGCGTCTTGGCATGGTCGAACGTACCCACGCTGACGGTTTTCCAATCGTTGTAGGTATGGCACTGAAGACAATTTTCGCCCAGCCTTCCATTGTGCTGGTCCTGGTGGCAGGTAACGCAGTTCGCGGAGACGCCGAGAAACGTTTTATTCAAATCCTTGACTTTGATCACCGCGCGCTCAGACTGCGAAACGTGTTCAGCCGTGTGACAACGATTGCATGCCAGTCCCGAGTGTTTGCCCTCGAGTGCGTATCCCGTCTGCTGGTGATTGAAGGTCCGAGTGTCCCACTTGATCAGAGGAAAATCCTCGCCATTGTGTTCCGAGTGACACTTCACGCATTGCTGGCTGGAGCCTGCAGTCAGATTGTAGGAAGCGTGTAGTCCTTTTCGCGCCGCGATACGGGACGCAATTTCGGCGTGGCAATCTACACACTTGAATGTGGCTTGGCCGCCCCCCAATTTATGGCAGGCGGTGCAGTTGGTTGTGCCGTTGAGAGATTGATGGGGACGCGAAAGAGCGCCGGGCGAGATCTGTGCTCCGGCGGGAAGCGGAAGCCACGGAACGATAAAAATAATAAAGATAAAGGGCAGAGACAACAGCAGAGCCAACCTGCGTCGCAGCTTTGCCGGACGGAATTCCGCGCCGGAGGGGGCCACAATCTCGGAGGGACCGGCTATCTTTTCCTGCCGCAACAGGCCACGCCTCTCAAATGGAAAAATCTCACCCCGCGCTCTGACCGCCTGCACCAGCTGATTGCTGGAGTCTAGCATGCGGAATCAGATTCAACTGTTATCGGAAGTGCACACGCACTTTAGGGCCCAATGGAATCTTGATGTACAAAAGGGGCAAAGTTTTCGTCTCTTGATTGGAGGCGGGTGCCGACTTCCATCCTTACCTTGATCGGTGGGAGGGGGAGCCTGCCCCATGCACGACAACCGGAGCGCAAGACCCATGTGACAGCTTGATGCTTCTTGCGGGTACGGGAGATGCTCCTATGCATTTGAAGAACTGATGAGCGCCATCATTTTTTTCGCAAGGCAAGCCTGGCCAGTCCCCACTTTGAAGCCTTCTGGATCATCGGAGAGACCTTATCCCGGCCGAATATCAGCATCTGGAGTGTCGATCTGGAAATCCTTCGTTCGACTTACTCCAGGGAGGGCCGCAGTACGGTATGGACATTCGATGAGCGCGAGAGGGGTCTGGCTGCACAAATCTGCGGTGTCTTGTCAGGAAGAGCTCTTGCGATTGAATTTGCTCGAATCCTAGCCAGCCCATGCTGAATCAAAGATGAATCGGGATTCGACTCTGGACGCGGGTCTGCGCGGCGCGCAGCGTTTTCCGTGGTAACCAATGGCGTTGTCGCTGGGACTGGCGGATCGGTCCCCGGCGATGCAGGTGAGTATCTGCTCTCAGGCTAAAAGGGGAAGTCATGGCGAAGAGAATGTTCCTGATGTTGGGCGTGACCGCAGTGCTGCTCACGGCCCTGGGTTTCGTAAAATTTAAGCAGGTCCAGTCGGCGGTGCAAGCTGCCAGCTTTCAGCCACCTCCGGAAGCGGTTACCAGCGTGGTAGTTCAAAGGGAGCAATGGCCGTCAACGACGGCGGTCATCGGCACCATGGAGGCGGTCCACGGCGTGATGGTAAGCGCGGACCTTCCCGGTTCGGTGGCGCGGATCAATTTTGATTCCGGTAAGTCAGTTCGGGCGGGAGACGTCCTGGTGGAACTCGACACCCGCCAGGAGCGGGCCCAGTTGGCGGCACTCGAGGCCCAGCGTGATCTTGCGAAGGTGAATTTCGCCCGCATGCAACAGTTGGTAAAGGACGGCGTGATCTCGCGGATGGAGTACGACCAGGCGACGGCACAGCAGAAGCAGACCGAAGCCAATGTGGGGGAAATCCGAGCCACGATTGAACGCAAGACGATCCGGGCGCCTTTCTCTGGCACCCTGGGTATCCGCAAGGTGAACCTCGGGGAGTACCTGGCCGCGGGCAATCCGGTGGTCCAGCTTCAGGCCCTCAATCCTATTTACGTCAATTTTGGCTTGCCACAGCAGGCCTTGGGGCAAGTGCGGGTTGGCCGCAACCTGCGCGTGACCTCCGACGATCTCGTGGGTAAGGTTTTCACCGGCCGAGTGACTGCTCTTGACTCGGTGGTGGATGAGGCTACGCGCAACGTTCAGGTGCAGGCGACCCTGGCCAATCCGGAGGGCAAGTTGCGGCCCGGCATGTTCGTAAATGTTGAAGTGGGCCTAGGCGCGAGCCGGGGGGTGATCCCGCTGCCGGCATCTGCCATCAGCTATGCCCCGTACGGTGACTCAGTTTACGTCATCACTGATCTGAAAGACCCGAAAGGTCAGAGCTATCGTGGAGTACGACAGCAGTTCGTAAAGGTCGAAGGATCGCGTGGCGACCAGGTGGGAATTGTTTCCGGCTTGAACCCGGGTGAAGAAGTTGTGACGTCGGGCGTGTTCAAGCTGCGCAATGGCGCCGCTGTCCAGGTCAACAATAAAGTTCAACCGGGAAACAATCCCGCTCCCAAGCCCGAGGAAAGCTAAATGAAGTTCACGGACCTGTTCATCAAGCGACCCGTCCTCGCGATGGTGGTCAGCCTGGTTATCCTGATTGCCGGGCTGCAGTCCATTCGCTCCTTGAGTGTGCGTCAGTACCCGCGTAGCGACATCGCGGTGGTGTCGGTGTCAACGGTTTATGTGGGCGCGAACGCCGACCTGGTTCGCGGATTTATCACTACTCCGCTGGAACGCGTCATAGCCAGCGCGGATGGTATCGACTACATGGAATCGTCGAGTGCGCAGGGGCTCAGCACGATTACGGTGCACCTGAAACTCAACTACGATACCAACGCGGCGCTCACCCAGATCCAGGCAAAAGTGGCGCAGGTCCGGAACGACCTGCCACCTGAAGCGGAGGCGCCGGTCATTGACCTGGAAACGGCGGACAATCAATTCGCCTCGATGTACATTGGTTTCTCGTCGGCTGACCTCGATCAGAACCAGATCACCGATTACCTGACGCGGGTCGTGCAGCCCAAGCTCAGCGCCATCAGCGGAGTGCAGCGCGCCGATATTCTCGGCGATCGTACCTTCGCGATGCGAATCTGGCTGAAGCCCGACCGGATGGCGGCGCTGGGGATTTCTCCCTCGGCCGTGCATGACGCCTTGGCCAAGAACAACTATCTGTCCGCGCTGGGCAGCACCAAGGGTTCGATGGTGTCGGTCAATCTGGTCGCCAACACCGACCTGCGCACCGCGGATGAATTCCGCCAGTTGGTGGTGAAAAACGACAATGGTGTGGTGGTGCGACTGGGCGAAATCGCAGACGTCGTGCTCGGCGCCCAGAATTATGACTCGGAAGTGCGCTTCAACGGCGAGACCGCAACCTTCATGGGCATCTGGGTGCTTCCGACGGCCAATTCGCTCGAAGTGATCAAGCGAGTTCGCGAAGCGATTCCCGGAATCCAGGCGGAGTTGCCTACCGGAATGAAGGTTGGCATTCCTTACGACTCGACGGCGTACATCCAGGATGCCATTAACGAAGTGCTGCGAACCCTGACGGAGACGCTGCTCATCGTTATCGTGGTCATCTTCCTCTTTCTCGGCTCCTTTCGCTCGGTGCTTATCCCGGTCGTGGCCATCCCGATTTCGCTCATTGGCGCCGTCTTTTTGATGTTGGCGTTCGGTTTCACCATCAACCTGCTGACCCTGCTGGCTATCGTGCTCTCGGTCGGCCTGGTGGTGGATGACGCGATCGTCATGGTGGAGAACGTCGAGCGGCATCTGCAAATGGGCAAGTCTCCGCAGCGGGCTGCCCTGGATGCCGCCCGTGAACTGGTGGGCCCGATTATCTCGATGACCATCACACTGGCTGCGGTGTATGCGCCCATTGGCATTCAGGGCGGACTGACCGGCGCCCTGTTCCGCGAGTTCGCATTCACGCTGGCGGGCGCTGTGATCGTCTCCGGAATCGTTGCATTGACGCTTTCTCCGATGATGGGATCGAAGCTGTTGCGCGCCGGCGACACCGAGCGCGGCTTCGCAGGATGGATCAATCGCCGCTTCGAACGGGTACGCAGCGCTTATGAGTACACGCTTAGCGGCACCCTCCGCTACCGGCCGGTGGTGCTCACCCTGTGGGCGATCGTTGCCGTGCTGATGATCCCCTTCTATATGTTCTCGCAACGGGAACTAGCGCCGGCCGAAGACCAGGGAGTGGTGTTCGGCGTGATTCAGGCGTCGCCCAATTCAACCATCGATCAGACCCGGTTGTTCACCAACCAGGTTTACGACGTCTATCATGCTTTCCCGGAGAGCCAGAGTATTTTCCAGATCACGTCTCCGACCGGCGGCTTTGGCGGCATGGTCACCAAGCCGTGGAGCGAACGCAAGAAGACCGCGCAGCAACTGCTGCTCGAATCCACCGGGCCCACTTTCGAAGATCGCGGGCATTCGCGTTATTCCGCTGACTCCGCCGGCGCTGCCCGGAGGAGGAAACTTTCCGGTTGACTTTGTGATCGCGTCGCCGGGCGAGCCGCAGCAGCTGCTTGCCATCGCGAAGCAGCTGGTGGGGGCGGCCTTTGCCAGCGGCAAGTTTATCTACGCCGACTCCGATTTGAAATACGACCAGCCGCAGACTGAGGTTGTCTTTGATCGCGACAAGCTGCGCTCCCAGGGAGTGGACCTGAGCCAGGCCGGACAGGACTTATCCACCATGCTGGGCGGAAATTATGTCAACCGGTTCAGCATTCAGGGCCGGAGTTACAAAGTCATTCCGCAAATCGAACGCGCGGAGCGCCTGACGCCCGAGCAACTGTCGCAGATTTACGTCACCGGATCGCAGAACAAGCTGGTGCCGCTTTCCACCTTCGCGACCCTGAAGACGACCACCGAGCCGCGAGACCTGAAGAAGTTTCAGCAGCTCAACGCGGTGCGCATTCAGGGAGTAGTACCGCCGGGAGTGCCGCTGGACCAGGCGCTCAAGGTGCTCGAAGCCAAGGCCAAGGAGATCCTGCCGCAGGGCTTCACGGTTGACTACGCGGGTGAGTCGCGCCAGCTCAGGACCGAAGGCAGCAAGTTCCTGGGAACTTTCCTGTTGTCCGGAATCCTGATCTATCTGGTTCTGGCGGCGCAGTTCGAGAGCTTCCGCGATCCATTTATCATTCTCGCAGGCTCGGTCCCGCTGGCCATTTCAGGAGCGCTGTTGTTCTCATTCCTGGGGCTGACCACGCTCAACATATACAGCCAGGTAGGTTTGATCACGCTGGTCGGCCTGGTGTCAAAGAATGGCATTCTGATCGTGGAGTTTGCCAACCATCTGCAGGAAACGGGGAAGGATAAGCTGGCTGCGATCATCGAGGCGGCCGAGACCCGGCTGCGGCCCATTCTTATGACGACGGCGGCCACGGTCATCGGACACTTCCCCCTGGTGCTGGCCAAGGGGCCGGGAGCCGGAGCGCGCAACAGCATCGGCATCATGCTGGTCAGCGGGATGATCATTGGAACGGTCTTTACGCTCTTCATCGTGCCCTCGATTTACATGTTGGTGGCCAAGACTCACACTCGAGCTTCAGAAGAGGATGCGGAGCCGGAGCGCGTGCTGGAGCCGGCGGGAGCGGCGTTCTAACGGGAAGGCGGCACGACGAACATCGGCCCGGGCTGCCGTCGGGTCGGCACTGCCAAGCAATGCAAGGGTGTAAGCCTGTCTTTGCTGCGTCAGAGAAACCCGGGTAACTCGGTAACTCGTCGTGCCGGATGACGCCGGTTACTGGCAAGCAAGGGAGAGTTTCTACTCAGTCCGGCTTCAAGGCACGGGGCCGGGCACGGCCCAATTATCCAAACTGCTAATTTGACTATCCGATCAGATAGAGAAATTGCCTGTATCTGTCCTGTTCATCGTATCGTCCTCTGGGATTTTATCGGCAGACTGAACTACTTATAAGTGAGCCGCCTGCGATCCGAGGTTGGCATTCCAGTTGCTCCCGCATACGTGTAAGTTCCGGGGACCTTCGATTCCATACCGTAGGCCCAAGTAATGGTTGTTTTCCTGCCTCCAGTAAAACCGGGAAGAATGGAATTTACTGCTGGTGTCGACTAAGGTGCAAATCTTGCCTCCCCGGGACGGAAAGGCAATATGTCAACTCCGAAAGATCGCATTCCACTTCGCGGCAGCGTGAGAGCGCCATTACCGGGCGCTCGCGCCGTGGGCGCCGCCAATCCAGACCAGTCGATCACGGTGACGGTAATGTTACGTCCCCGCGCCCAGAGACAGCCGTCGAACCTGGAGGAGATGGGAGCGCTCCTCCCTCGGGAACGGCAACACATGACGCGCGAGCAGTTCGAGGCCGCCAGTGGCGCGGATCCACAGGATATCGCCAGCATCGAAGCATTCGCGCATGAGCATCAACTGTCGGTGGCGGAAGCCAACCCGGCTGAAAGACGCGTAGTGCTATCGGGTACGGTGGCAAACTTCAGCAAAGCTTTTGATGTTGAACTGAAACGATATGAGCACGCAGGGGGTTCGTACCGCGGACGCACAGGTTCGGTGCATCTGCCGTCCGACCTCGCGGACATCGTTCAGGGCGTGTTCGGACTGGATGACCGGCCGCAGGCCAAGGCTCACTTTCAGAGGCGGAAGCAGGCGGTGGGCATCCGGGCGCTGACTCCCGATACCTCTTTCACTCCGACCCAACTGGCGGATCTGTATTCCTTTCCGCCAGACGCGGACGGAACCAATCAATGCATCGCCATTGTTGAGCTGGGGGGCGGCTACCAAAGCCGGGACTTGAAGGCGTATTTCAACAAACTGAACCTTCCCCACCCAAAGGTAAGCGCCGTTTCAGTGGATGGGGGTCATAACCAGCCGGGAGGCGACGCGGACGGAGAGGTGATGCTGGACATCGAGGTAGCCGGCGGCCTGGCGCCCAAGAGCAAGATCGTGGTTTACTTCGCGCCCAACACCGATCAGGGCTTTCTGGACGCGATCGTGAAAGCGGTTCATGACAAGCGTCACAAGCCGTCCGTCATTTCCATCAGCTGGGGAGGCCCCGAGTCCCAATGGACGGACCAGGCCCTGCAAGCCTTCGATCAGGCGTTTCAGGATGCCGCAACTCTCGGGGTTACCGTCTGCTGCGCAGCTGGAGACAACGGATCGACAGACGGCGTGGGAGATGGCCTGCAGCACGTGGATTTTCCCGCCTCAAGTCCTTTTGCCCTGGCTTGCGGCGGCACTCGACTGCAGGGTTCGGGAAGCACCATTTCATCGGAGACGGTCTGGAACGACGGTCCAGACAGCGCTAGCGGAGGCGGCGTAAGCGATTTCTTTGACCTCCCGAGCTGGCAGACGGGTGCAAAGGTCCCGGCGTCGAAAAACCCGGGCGGCCGCATCGGAAGAGGTGTCCCCGACGTCGCAGGGGATGCCGACCCGAACACCGGGTATTCCGTCATTGTGGACGGACAGGATGCGGTGATCGGAGGGACGAGTGCAGTGGCACCTCTCTGGGCAGGACTGATTGCGCGCATCAATCAGAAAGTGGGCAACAGTGTGGGCTACTTGAACCCGTTACTCTACAGCCAGCTCCAGTCCAACTTGCACGATATCACTCAGGGTAATATCGGTGCCTACTCGGCCGCCAAAGGATGGGACCCTTGTACCGGGTGGGGAAGCCCCGACGGTGGGAAGTTGGTTTCTTCCCTGGTGCCCAAGCCAGCCGGCAAGGCGGCAGGTAAGGGGCAAAGAGTCGCGTGAGATAAATGGAGTTTGCTGTTCCTTCGCTGACAAAGCGATCGGGCGCGCCGGTGGCGCGCCCTTTTTTACAGCTTGCGAATTGCCGGCCTCGCCCCTGCGATGGCTGGCCGATGCTACTCCGGCTAAGCGGGCGGCAGAAACCAGTTGTTCAGATTTCAGTTCCCGGTTCTCAAGTATCTCAGGTTGTGAGGGGCTCTGAGGCGGCGCTGGCCGCTTCGATCTTGGCACGGCTGCGGAAGAAGATCGCAATCAGCAGCAGGATGACGAAAGCGCTCAGGGCGGAGCTGGTCCAGAAGGCCCGCCAGTTGCGGGTCACCTCGGTACCGACGGTGTGGCTGAAATAATCCACCGCCCGGCCCGAAATCAGAGAGCCGATCAGCATTCCCACTCCATAAGTCAGAAACGTAATCAATCCTTGCGCTGCGCTCCTCAGGTTGGCCGGAGCCTCCTGGTCGGTGTAAAGCTGTCCGGTCATGAAGAAGAAGTCGTAGCAGATGCCATGGAGCAGGATGGCTACATAAAACATCCAGACCCCGCTGCCGGGATTGCCATAGGCAAGCAACAGGTAACGCACCGACCAGGCGAGGAGACCCATGACCAGGATGCTCTTGACGGTGACGCGCCGGAGGATAAAGGGCATGAGGATCATCATTACAACTTCGGAAGCCTGTCCCAGGGCCATCTTTCCGGCGGCGTTGGCGACGTGCAGGGAATTCAGATAGGCGTTGGTAAACGAAAAGTAGAAGGTGAGCGGGATGCAGGCCAGGATCGAGGCCACGGCGAACACCGCGAACGACGGGCGCTTGAGCATCACCAGCGCGTCGAGCCCGAGAATTCGCCGAAGCGTGACCGACTGGCCTTTGCTGGGTGGCGGGGTGTGCGGAAGAGTCAGGCTAAAAATGCTCATGACCACGCTCGCTCCCGCAGCCAGCAGGAAGGGAACGGTGGAGGTTTCGACTCCGAGGCGGCCGATGGTCACGCCAATCGCAATCCAACCCAGGGTTCCGAAAACGCGAATCAGGGGAAAATCACGGCCAGTGTCTTTGAGATGTTGCAGAGTGAGCGAGTTGGTAAGCGCGATGGTGGGGAAGTAGCAAAGACAATAAGCGAACATCAAGGCGTACACCGCGCCAAAGCTGCTTGCCTTGGTGACGAAGAAGAGAAGCACCGCGCCCAGCAAATGCAAGGCGGCCAGCACCCGCTCCGAGGCGAAGAAACGGTCCGCGATCAGGCCGACAAAAAAAGGAGAGATCATGCAGGCCAGGGCGGTGGTTCCAAACACAGCACCGGCTTCAGTTCCCGTAAATTTCAGGGTGATGGTGAGATACGCGCCCAGGGTAACGTACCAGGACCCCCAGATCACGTAATTGAGAAACATCATCAGGCTGAGACGAATTCTGTCGGCGATGGGCATGTTCAGTGAACACCAGTTGGTGGATTTGGAGAGTGCTGACTATTGGGCCCGCCGGGCTGGGCCATTGAGCCATAAATCGATGGGCTTCTTTACGGCAGGAGCCTGGAAGGGAAGCGTGATCTTTCTTCCTTCGCCGGCAGAGGCGTATCCCGCATAGAGGGCGTGCATGACGACCAGTCCATCTTCTCCCGTGACTCGAGGAGTTTCTTTTCCGCGAACGCAGCGGGCAAAATGGGTCAACTCCTGCGGAGTGCCGTAGTTCCAGAGTTCCTCGAAAACCGGATAAGTCCACCCTTTGGTCGTCGGGGCCTTTTCAACGGCATAGCCGTAGCCGCTTTCGCTGTACGTGGGCAGCGCGTTGCCCATGTGCAGGTTGGCGTAGGTTACGCCTTGCGCACCGAAGACCTCGATGCGATCGTCCATGCCACCGCGGCGCGCCCAACTGTTTTCGATCAATGCTACGGCGCGGTTGGCGAACTCCATGATGCAGAGCGAATCGTCTTCGGCTTTTGTCTTGTCGCCGTGAACGTAGGTGCCCATCTGGCAATAGACCGACTTGATAGCAGAGCGGCCCATGAACCAGTAGCAGAAGGCGATGCCGTGGCAGCCAAGGTCCATGAAGGCGCCGCCGCCGGAACGATTGACGTCCCAGAACCACTCGCTGTGCGGGCCGAAATGCTTTTCGCTTTGTTTGATGAGATAGATTTTTCCGAAGGCGCCGGCATCGGCCATTTCTTTCGCCTTTAAGTATTTCGGAGTGAAGACAAGTTCCTCTCCGTACATCAGGAGAACGCCGTGGCGTTTGGCGGTGGCGATCATCTCCTCGCCCTCCGCGATGGTCATGGCCAGGGGCTTTTCACAGACGATATGCTTTCCGGCTGCGGCGCAGTCCTTGGTCATCTGGGCGTGCAGGCTGTTGGGGGCGGCGATGGTTACCATCTCGATGTCTTTTTCCTTGAGCATATCGCGGTAGTCGGTGAACACACGCGGAATGTTGAATCTCCCCGCAAATGCCGCTGCGTTGCCTGGAGTAGGGGAAGCCACGGCAACGACCTCCGCCGCGTCCGGCATGATCTGCAGCGAAGCGGCATGAATGTCCGCTTGAAATTGCGATCCGATGATCCCGACTTTTACCTTACCGTTTGCCATGCGCGTTTTCGCACTCCTTCAGGGCCTGTCCGATGGCCCCAGCCCCTTGACTCTGACATCTCGAAACCATATTTCCGAACCCTCCGCTTCCAGCAGAATTCTTCCACTCTTGAGCGGAATCATCCGCGAGGGATTGGCTGGGTCGGGCTGCTGGATGTCACGGGCGTGGTTTACGATCCTGCCGTTTACCAGGTGTGTGGTTTGATCTCCCCGTAGAATTACATCCACGCTGTTCCAGCCATCGCGGTTCTCGAAATCCCCCGACTTGAGTACACGCAGCGAGTCGCCAGGCGCGCTGCGGACACGAGTGCCAGCCTGCCTGTCATCGTCATACATCGGAAAAGCCGGAGCGATGAAAAAAGCTGTCACTGATGCGCCGTTGACAATCCATAGATCGCCAACATCGGTTTCTTCAATTTGGCACTCCAGAGATGTGGGATAGATCCTGTCAGGGCCAACTGCAAGGTAGAGCAGGCCGCTATTCCTTTTGCCCTCCGAAGCGCGTTTCGTTCCCCACTTGTATTCAACGTGAATGCGGACGTTGGAGAATTCCTGGGTCGTCGCCAGGTAGCCGTTGTCCGATTTCCCGTCGGACATGGGAACGTCCAGGATGTGAATCATTCCGTTCTCTACCTTGAAGACGCCCTTTGGGTCCTTGTTCCTGCCGCTCGAATCCAGGTAGGAATACCAGCCGTCCAGATTCTTGCCGTTAAACAGAGGCACCCAGCCCTCACTCTCCGGCTTCTCTCCGGACGCGGCAGATGCGGAGGAAAAACTCAGCATGCAGACCAGAAGAAGCAGGCCGAGAGACGGGCGCAAGCGCGCTGATTTCATGCGGACCTCGTCCGACTACATTTGCTCGATTATGAAGACTTGGGCGCGGGATCGTCGCAGCCGACAAATTCCAACAGAAGCCGATTGCCCTTGTATTCCAGTTCGTCGTGAATGCCAATCTTGGATGTGTAATAGCCACGGACGGTCAGGTGTTTCAGTTCGCGGAAAAACCGGACCTCGGGAAGATCGGTCATTTGATCGTTGTCCGAAAGAACCGTGAGCACTGCGATTCGTTCTTCGGGACTGGAATCGACAAACGATTTTCCGTGATAGTGCTGGCTCATGAGATCGACCAGGCGAAGCCCTTCACGCCAGGTTGACGTGCGGTTGTCATCGCTGCTCTCGCGCAGTTCCTGCTCGATATAGTCCGCAACCTTGGCGGCCTTGGCGCCGCCGGAGTGACTGTCGGCAGGAATAATGGTTTCCGACAATTCCTCGACCAGCGCGTGTTGTGCAGGAGTGAAAAAGCTAGCACTAGATTCGCCTCCGGCGGGTTTGGTAGGTGACGCCGCCGGTGCGGTTTTGGCCTGCGACGCCTCCGCGGCCACTGCCGGCAAGGGCAGGAGTGACGCGCCGAGCACGGTGGCGGAGGTTTTCAGCCACTGGCGGCGGTCCTGTTTCAGATTGATTGGGTTGTTCGACATTGCCTCTCCCTACAGATTTCCTTTGCCGAGTTCGTCTGCGAGATAGTCGCAGGAGCGCCAGCACAGCGCCATGATGCTCCACGTGGGATTCTGGCAGCTGGCATTTACGAAAGCGCTGCCATCCACCACGAACAGGTTCTTGACGTCATGCGACTGCTCAAACTGATTGAGGACCGAAGTCTTTGGATCGCTGCCCATGCGCGCCGTACCCATTTCATGGATGGACCAGCCTTCCGTGAGGATGCGGTTGCTCACGTGCGTGATCTTGAAGCCCGCGGCCTCGAACATTTCCTGGGCGGTTTCCTTCATGTCTTCGGCCATGCGGTGTTCGTTGTCGCCAAATTTGTAGTGAAAGCGCAATGCAGGAACGCCCCACTTGTCTTTCACCACGGGATCGAGATCCACATAGTTTTCGTAACGTGCCAGAACTTCACCGAACGCGCCCATGCCGATGTACGAGCCCTGGTTCTGACGAACCTCCTCTTTAAAAGACGCGCCGAAGCCGTGGGTGTCCGTGCCCTGCGGAAACATGTGGGCGCCGCTGCCGCCTTCAAATCCGTAGCCGCGGATGAATTTGGGATGTTTGTCGGTAAGGTTGCGAAACCGGGTCAGGTAGAAGCCCCCGGGGCGGCCGTCATCCAATGTGGGCGGCTTGCCCACAAGATTCTTCGCCTGGCCGGTGACGCTGGGTCCCATAATGTGCTCGCAGAAATTGTGCCCCACATGGCCACTGGAATTGGCTAGCCCATTGGGATACAGGCGCGATTTCGAGAGCAGGAGAAGACGCGCCGACTCGAGCGTCGAAGCCGCTACGACAACGACCTTGGCGCGCACCTTGTAGTCCTTCATGGTCTCCGAGTCGATAAAATGCACCCCGCTGGCCTTGCCGGTCTGGGGATCGACCGTGACTTCGCGTACCACCGCGTTGGTGCGCAATGTCAGGTTGCCCGTATCCGCGGCGGGATAGATCAGGCCGGTGGGCGAGTCAAACGCGGCATGAATGTCGCAGCCGCCTTTACGTTCGCAGGCGCCGCGGCCCCAGCAGCGGCTGCGATACTTGTTGTGCTTCAGGCCGTCGGTGGTAACGCCGGCACGGTACTGGGTGAGGACCCGTCCCATTTTCCGCAGGCTTTGCTGCAGCGTGACCTCGGCGCAGTTCAGTTTTGTGGGACGTTGAAAGATGCTGTCGGGAAGGTAGGGAAGATTTTCCTTCACGCCCGTGATGCCGAGGTACAGGTCCACCTTGTCGTAATAAGGAGCGAGGTCGCTGTAGCTGATGGGCCAGTCTTCACCGAATCCGTCCCGGCTTTTGGCCTTGAAATCGTAGTCGGAAAGGCGCAGCGCCAGGCGTCCCCATATGTTGGTCTTGCCGCCCAGGCAGCGCGCTCGCACCCACGCGTAGTTGGTGCCGGTGAATGGATTCTCGCGCTCATCCACCACGATGTTCTTCACATAATCGGTGGTTCCAATATAGCTATGAAGATGCTTGGACTTCTCAAAACCCGGACCGTAGGGAGGATTGCGAATAGTGTATTCGTTGAAGGTAAGAGCATGACGGTCGGGCGGGAGTTCCCCCCGGTGTGCATTGTCGTAGGGCCACTCCATCGACCGCAGTTCCTTCTCAATGGGAAGTTTCTTCCCCGCCTCGAGCATCAGCACCTGCAATCCGCGGCTGGTCAAGACATGCGCCGCCATGCCGCCGGCGGCGCCTGATCCCACCACGACCGCATCATAAGTTTTGTTCAGATCAATTTCGGACTCAGCCATCGCGAAGACTTTCTGTCCCTGTTGCGGACTTACCGTGCCTGGGGTTTGCGGAACTCACGACTATAACAATCGTAGCGGTTGGTTTCGAGTGAAATCTGAAGTCGGTCATGCTTAAGTTTCAGGTCTGGCCATTATCCAAGCGTCATGCTGAGCTTGCGAAGCATCTGGCGTGGAGCGCGTGCGCGGTTTGGGCAGACGAGAACCTCGGGCACATGCCAGATCCTTCGAGACTGAGGTCCCTCAGGATGATGCCGGACTGGAGGGATGGTTCAAACCGAGTCATTACTTCGACGGGCTCCAGAAAGGCTCGCGCGCCGGAACAAACTGGATGGGGACCCCGGTCACGAAGGTCTTCAGCCAGCGCGTACACTCTTCCATTCCGGCTTGTTCGGAAGGGATGTGGCCCAGGATGATCAGCGATTTCTGCTTGCCCTCGCTGACTGCGTCGGCCACGTATTCGACCGTCTCCCATTCCTGCGCCTCGCCAATGACCAGGGCCTGCACTCCACTCATCTCCAGCGCTTCGGCATGATGGGTGAATCCGGCAGCGCCAGGGGCAAGCGCCAGTTTGGTAATGTGCAAGGCAGGGTCCCCGACCACCCGCATGACGTGTATTGCAAGCTTGCGCTGGATCTCGGATGCCAGTTTGTCGAGCCTGGTGTCAGGAATGTTGAACAGATACTGATTGTTCGCGTCCTGAAATTTCCCCCAGCCAAGGGCATGGACCATGCCGGCCTCGATGCCGTCCGGAGTGCGCGCGTGCCAGTGGTCGTGGAAGCGCCAGATTACCAGGCCATGCTTTTCGATGAACTGCCGCTTCTCCACCAGCACCGGGTCGTTGTCTTTCTCCGGCAACTGGTTGGCAGTATCGAGGTGATCGAAGAAAGTTGGTTCGTGAGTGATCACCAGATTATCGCCGGCAGCGGCGGCGCGCTGTAGCACATCGAGAGTGGCCATCATGGTCACGGCAATGCCGGTTACGGGGGTGTCGGGGTTGCCGGCCTTGAAGGTATCCACCGTGTCGCTCTGCCAGGGAACTCCGACATGCTGCTGAATTCGCGCAATCACTTCGCGAGCAGTCAAGGGCTGGTCCCGGGCGAACGCCGCGCCGGTCAATAAAACGATGGTGGTCAAGGCGACAGTCGTTGATCTGATGCGGGTCACGGTGGTTGGCATTCGGCCTCCGGCAGAGCGGCCATGATAGCATCTCATTTCCTGTGAGCTGAAGTTTGCCACCACACTATTCTGTTCTTCCTCAAGCGGAATGAAACGACTAATGCCTGCTTCTGAAAACGGCCCTCGCAGGGCGGACAAAGTTCTCGGCATGGACCAGAACATCTCCCGGCGGGATTTTCTGAATTCCACGCTGCTCGCCTCCGGCGGCCTGTTGATGACCTCGGTTACGCCTATGCAACTTCTCGCCGGGGGCGACGAGTGGACGGGCTACGGCGGTGTCGGCGACTACAGCGGCTCGAATGGGAATACGCTCGAAGTTCTGACTGCGGGGCATCGCGTCCGCGACGGCGAGTTTGAGCGTCCTGCGCTCGACGTGGTTGACACCGGAGAAACCTATGACTGTGTGATTGTCGGCGGCGGCATCAGTGGTTTGGCGGCAGCCTTGTTCTTCTTACGCAAGAGCGGCCAGAATCGCACCTGCCTGGTGCTGGACAATCATCCTGTCTTTGGCGGCGAGGCCAAACGCAACGAGTTCATGGTGGATGGCCACCGCCTGATGGCGCACCAGGGCTCCGCAGTTTTCTTTGTTCAATATCCGCACAGCTTCCTGGCTCGTTTTTACGACTCCATTGGGCTGAAAGAGCCGCGGCTGCAATATCAGAAGTGGGCCGGCCCGGCGAAGGAGATGGCGCTGAGCAAGACTCCCTACGACATGGTGGGAAGCGAACCGGCAACGTACGGATTGTATTTCGGAGCGAAGTTCGGCCAGAAGCCGGGTATGTGGCTGATCGATCCCTGGGGAAAGAAACTTGAAGGCGCGCCCATTTCGGAGACCGCGCAGGCCGAACTCTTGAAGTGGCGGGCTGGTCCACAGCAGGAAGAGAGAAAGCCGCAATACTTCGGAGATCAGATCTCGAGAAATCTGGACTCGATCACGCTGGAAGAACATATGATGCGGCGCTTCGGCATCAGCCGCGACACCATCCGCACATTCCTCTCTCCGGTGGAAGGCGGCGGTTCGGGGCTGGGGCCCGATGCTCTCTCGGCCTACGCCGATTACGCTGCGGACATGCTTCATCCCCTGCAGCGCGACGATACCGACCAGATGTTTCCCGGCGGCAATACGGGAATCGCGCGGCTCATGGTGAAGACGCTGATACCGCAGTCTATCGCGGGAGACGGCAGCATGGAGGCGGTCTGTCGCAACCACATTAATTTTGCTGCGCTCGATCAGCCGAAGTCTGCAGCGCGCATTCGCCTGAGCTCGACGGCAGTGTGGGTGAAACACGACGGCGATGCGGAAAAATCGGAATCTGTTTCGGTCCTTTATACGCGCGCCGGGAAAACATATCGCGTGAAAGCGCGAGCTGCTGTCATGGCGGGCGGAGGTTGGACCACCAGGCACGTGGTCCGCGATCTTCCCCCGGCACAACAGGACGCGTACAGCCAGTTTTATCGCTCTCCCTGCATGATGGCCAACCTGGCACTGCGAAATTGGCGCTTCCTCTACAACATGGGCATGACTGGATTTCGGTGGTTCGAGGGCATCGGCAACTACACCGAGGTGCGAAAGACGGCGTTGATTGGCGCGGACTCGGCCACCATCAGCCCTGATTCTCCGGTCGTGCTTCCTCTGAAGGTGCTGTATTCCTATCCGGGTTTGCCAGCCGCCGATCAGGGACACCGCGGCCGGGGAGAAATGCTGGCCACGTCTTTCAGGGACTACGAAAGACAAATCCGCGAGCAATTTACTGAGATGTTTGGCGGCTTCGGCTTTGATGCGCGGCGGGACATTAAAGGAATCATTCTGAACCGCTGGGGGCACGCCTATCTGAATCCGCAGCCCGGCTTTTTCTTTGGCAAGGATGGAAAACCTGCGCCCAGCGAGGTTTTGCGGGCGGCGCCGTTCGGCCGCATTGTGTTCGCCAATACAGATCTGGCGGGCATCATGGACCATCGGTGCTCGATTCTCGAGGCCGAACGCGCGGTAGGGCAGTTAATGGACCAGGTCCTAACCGAGTAAGCTATCTCCTCCTGCCGCAAAGGAAACCGATGATGATTGCATTTCGATCCCTGACTTGGAGCAAGGTCCTCCGATTCACTTTGGCGGGTGCGGTGATCGTCGTGCTGGCCACGGCTGTGGTTGCCGCCGAACCTCAGAACTCGACCAAGCCAGCCGGAACTTCGAAGGTGAAGCGCAACCCGTCACAGGAGCAGCGCGACTGGCCCGCATACGGCGGGACTGCCGAAAACAATCATTACTCTTCTCTGGCACAAATCAATCGAGAGACGGTAAAGCACTTGGCCGTGGCATGGAGTTTTGACTCACAGGAAGAAGGTGGCCTGCAAAGCACTCCAGTTGTCGTCGAAGGCATACTCTACGGGATCACACCGACGCAAAAGGTTTTCGCCCTGGATGCCGCCACCGGCAAGCTGTTCTGGAAGTTTGACTCGGGAATCAAAGGGACCCAGCCGGACCGCGGCCTCGCCTACTGGGCCCAGGGCAAGGACAAACGGATCCTGGTTGGGGTCATGAACTTTGTGTACGCCCTCGACGCGATCACGGGCCGTCCCATCGCAAACTTCGGACGCCACGGGCGAATTGATTTGCGCGAGAACCTGGGCCGCGAGCCGGCCACCTCGCAATCGGTCGATCTCACCAGCCCAGGGGTCGTTTACCAGGATTTGCTGATCGTTGGCGGACGGAATCCCGAAGCCCCGCCATCACCCCCGGGAAATGTTCGCGCCTACGATGTGCGAACGGGAAAACTGCGCTGGTCGTTTCATACCATCCCTCACCCTGGGGAGTTTGGTTACGACACCTGGCCGCGGGATGCATGGAAGACCGCCGGCGCCGCCAACAACTGGGCCGGCATGACAGTTGATGCTAAACGTGGAATTGTTTACGTCCCAACCGGTTCCGCTGTACCTGACTTCTACGGCGCGGACCGGGTGGGCGATGACCTGTTCGCCAACTGCCTGATCGCCCTGAATGCCGAGACGGGCGCGAGGATATGGCATTTTCAGGCAGTCCGTCACGACATATGGGACCGGGATTTTCCCGCCGCGCCCGTGTTGCTCACGGTGAAGCGCGACGGCAAAGATATTGACGCGGTGGCGCAGACCACGAAGCAGGGTTTTGTTTATCTCTTTGATCGAAGTAATGGAACGCTTCTCTTTCCAGTGGAGTATCACAAATATCCAGAAAGTACGGTGCCGGGCGAAGTTGCGGCCGCCGAACAGCCGCTTCCGATCCTCCCGGCGCCCTACGCTCGCCAGCTTCTTACCGAAGACCTGCTTACCAACCGGACCCCTGAGGCGCATCAGTGGGCGCTGGAAAAATTTCGCACGTTTCACAGCGCCGGACAGTTCGTTCCCCTCAGCGTGGGAAAAGACACAGTGGTCTTTCCCGGATTCGACGGCGGCGCGGAATGGGGCGGCCCAGCCGTCGATCCGGAAACGGGAATCATTTATGTGAACTCGAACGAAATGGCATGGACCGGCGCGCTCGCGCCCAACACGGGAGCGAACAGCGCTCAGGGTATTTACCTGAATCAATGTGGAGTTTGCCACGGCGAGAAGATGATGGGTTCTCCTCCCGCCATTCCTTCGCTTGTAGGTGTGGGAGACCGTCTCGCTTTCCAGCAAATTGCGGCCACCATCAAGAGTGGAAAAGGCAGGATGCCGGGATTCCCCAACCTTTCTGACGATCAGGTGTTCGCGCTGCTGACCTATCTCACCAGTGGCGAGAGCAAGGAGTTGACGGACGGCGGACTACCGGCTGTGCCCATGAAGTATCGCTTCACCGGATATCACAAGTTTCTTGATCCCGACGGATATCCAGCGGTCCTGCCACCCTGGGGCACGTTGAACGCGATTAATCTGAACACTGGCGAGTATGCCTGGAAGATTCCCCTGGGACAGTATCCGGACCTGGCCGCAAAAGGACAGAAGGACACAGGCTCGGAAAACTACGGCGGCCCGATCGTGACCGCGGGTGGGCTGGTTTTCATTGGGGCAACCAACTTCGACAGGAAATTTCGCGCCTTCGATAAATCCACGGGTGAACTGCTGTGGGAAGCAACGCTGCCCTTTGCGGGCAACGCAACGCCGATCACATATGAAGTGAATGGGCGGCAGTTTGTGGTGATCGCAGCCGGAGGCGGCAAAGATCCCAAGTCTGGCTCCGGGGGAGTGTACGTAGCTTTCGCGCTGCCGCGATAGCCCTGTCTATCATCTTCTCATGGCGCGATCGGAACCTGGGTTGACGGCCAAGTCCGACGGCCAAGTCCGACGTCGGAAGTCTGGCGTCTACTACTCGTACCGCAATGCCTCGATCGGGTCGAGCCGTGCAGCCTTGCGAGCGGGGTAGAAGCCGAAGAAGACTCCAACCGCCATGGAAAACAGCACGGCGGCGAAAATCGCGGTGGGAGAGACCAGCACGGGCCACCCCAGGGTCCGCGTGATCAGATAAGACGCTCCCATGCCGGAGAGAATTCCGATGCTGCCGCCCACCACGCTGAGCACAACGGCTTCAATCAGGAACTGCTGTTGAACATCCCCCTCGGTTGCGCCGATGGCCATGCGGATGCCGATTTCGCGGGTGCGCTCGGTGACCGAGACCAGCATGATGTTCATGATGCCGATGCCGCCGACCAGCAGGGAAATGCTGGCGATCGAGGCCAACAGGATAGTGAACAGGCGTGCATTCTGATCAGCCAGGTCGGCCATGTCGGCCAGATTGCGCACGAAAAAGTCGTCATCCTGTCCGGAACGGATGCGGTGGCGGTCGCGCAGCAAGGCCGTGATCTGCTGCTGGGCCGTGTAACTGGCGTCCTTCGAGGCCGCGGAAACCATGATCCAACGCAACCAGTCCTGCCCGGTAATTTTCTTTTGCAGAGTAGTGATGGGCACAACGATGATGTCGTCCTGGTCCTGGCCCATGGCGGCCGAAGTACCTTTCGGGGTCAGCAGTCCCACCACTTTGAATGACAGGTTGTTGATACGCACGGTCTGTCCAATGGGATCAGTGGCTCCAAACAGGTTCTTGCGCACGGTTTCCCCGATGACCGCAACGTTGGCTGCGGTGGTCACGTCATCCTGGGTGAAGGACGTGCCCTCGGCAAAAGGCCAGCTCCGGATGTCGAAGTACTGCGGTTCGGTGCCGTTGATGTTGGTGGCCCAATTGTCATTTCCAAAAACCACCTGGGCGGAGCTCTGGCTGCCGGGAGCGGCGGCCACGACCGACGGGCACTCGCGCATAATCGCCAGCAGATCGTCGTAAACCAGCGTCTTGGTAGCACCCCAGCCCATGCGCATGCCGCCGCGGTTTACCGTGCCGGACTGCACGAACAGCATATTGGATCCCATGGCGGCGATCTGTTGCTGCGCCTGCTGTTGCGCTCCCTGACCCACGCTGACCATGGCGATGACCGCGCCCACTCCGATGATGATGCCCAGCATGGTCAGCATGGAGCGCAGCTTGTTGCGGGCCAGGGCCCGCATGGCGATGCGAACGATCGCTACCAGATCCATAAGGCCTTCCTACGCCACCTTCGGGCCAAACATATCCAGCGGAGTGTTAGGCCCGATTTTTCCCAGTTTCACCAGGCGCGCGATGATCGAACCGATGGATCGGTTGTGCGTCTGCGCGATCTGGTGAAAATCAATTCCCCGGCGCAACTCCTCGCAGACCTGTTCATCCTCAGCACGCGACCAGGACTTGCCCGCATTCGCCGGCGGCGTTTTTCTGGAGCGCTCGCGCTCTTCCACGTATTCCAGGGCGAGCACCGCGCGGTGAAGCGCTCGTACCACGGGCGGGAACTGGTAAACCGCGTCGGGGCTCACGACCTCGCCGGTCTCAGGATCCACTCCATCGGCCAGGGCTCGTATGATTTTCAATGCCTCTCCAATTTCCATAACCGACCTCCCGACGCACATCGTAGAGGCCCAAGTCCGTCTAAGCTGTGACGACTGAACCAAAGTGATGTTCACTCCCGCGACGGGAATCATCTGTCCCGTAGCCCACCCCATGGTCAATCCTCGAGTGCGGGCATATTTTTCAGTACCTCGGCTGCCACCGGCCGGTTCTGCACCAGTTCGTCACGGCGAATGGTTCCGTCGCGAAAGTGAATGCCGCGCTTGGCAAATTCCGCGATATCCGGCTCGTGCGTTACCATCACTACGGTGAGCCCGTCGTCATTCAGTTTTTGAAACACCTCCAGGATCTCGACCGAAGTCCGGCTGTCCAGATTACCGGTGGGCTCATCAGCCAGCAGGATCGAAGGGTGATTGACCAGTCCGCGGGCGATGGCGACCCGCTGCTGCTGACCGCCAGACAACTGAGAAGGGAAGTGCTGCATGCGATCGGCCAGTCCCACCAGTTCGAGCGCTTCCCGTGCCCGCTTCCGGCCTTCTTCCTTGCTGACCTGGGCGTACAGGGTGGGCAGTTCGACATTCTCCAGGGCGGTGGTGCGTGAAAGCAAATTGAATCCCTGAAAAACGAAACCGATCTTGCGGTTGCGGATGGTGGCCAATTCCTTTTTGGTCAGGTCGGAGACGGCTATATTCTCCAGCAAGTAGCGCCCGCTGGTGGGTTTGTCCAGGCAGCCCAGGATATTCATGAAGGTGGATTTGCCGCTGCCGCTGGCGCCCATGATGGCCACAAACTCCCCGCGCTCGATGCGCACATTGACGCCGCGCAGCGCGTGCACCTTGGTTTCCCCCAGATCATAGTATTTATGGACATCCTCGATCTGGATGAGGTTCCGCGAAGTGTTTTCGGTGGTTTTGCTCACCGCGGATTGTGGGATGGTTGCCATTTATTTCTCTTTCGTGTCAACTTGGTCTGAAGCTAATAGCTAAAAGCTAAGAGCTAAGCTAGTGCCGCTGCCGGATTTTATCTTCCCGGAGGCCGGCCGCCTCCCAATCCCGGCGCCCGGGCGGCGCCCGAAGTCGCGGCCACACCTCCTGTGACCAGTTCGTCGCCTTCGTTGAGTTGGCCCTTCAGCACCTGTGCGACTTCCGTCACGGTATGGTCGGTGATTCCAGTGCGGATTCTGACCGGCTCCAGGGTCTTGTCGGGACGCAGCTTCCAGACCACGGTCACGTCCACTCGAGGAGCGTGCTGCTGCCCGGCCTCCGCTCCGCCGCCCTGGCTGCCTTCGGCATGGGCGCGCTGCTGCTTGGCAGCAGCCCCAGTGTCTCCCGAGCCCTCCGTGCTCGCTGCCTGCGTGCCTCCACCCTGGCCAGAGGCCAACCCATATTGTTTATAGAGCGCGCGCACCTGGTCGGCGGGCATGTCCGGCTTGTAGCGCAACGCTCCGTTGGGTACGCGTAACGTATTCTGAGCGTTCGCCACCGGAATCGTGATGTAGGCGGTCATGCCCGGAAACAGCTTCAGCTCCGGGTTATCGAAGTCGATGATGGTGTTGTAGGTGACAACGTTCTGGACTGTGGTCGCGTTCAATCGCACTTGTGAGACCCGGCCGGTAAACGAGTCTTTGGGAAATGCGTCCACCTTGAAGGTGACGATCTGCCCGGTGTGGATCATGCCGACATCGGACTCATCGGTGCTGGCATAAACCTGCATCTTCGTCAGATCCTGCGCGATGGTGAAAAGAGTTGGCGCCTGCAGGGACGCGGCCACCGTCTGGCCCACATCCACGCTGCGCGCGATCACCGTGCCATCAATGGGCGCATGGATGGTGGTGTAATCAAGATTGGTCTGCGCCACCGTGACCGCCGCCTGCTTCTGTTGCGCCTGCGCAACTGCCTGGGTAATGGTTGCCTTGGCCGCGGCCACTGCCGCGTCCGCCGAATCGGCGTTGGCCTTGGCCAGGTCGAGCTGTTGCTGGCTCATCACGCCCGCTTTGGCCAGCCCGGAAGTCCGTTCATAGTCAGCCCGCGTCTGCAACGCCGTGGCTTGCGCCTTTTCCAGATTGGCCTGGGACGCTACTACATTCGCCTTTGCGTTCGCCAAATCAGCCTTGGCCTGCAGCAGAGAACCCTCGAACAGAGAAGGATCGATTTGCGCTACTACCTGTCCTTTTTTTACCCGTGAATTGAAATCGGCATTCAAGCGCGAAATTGTCCCCGAGACCTGTGAGCCTACCTGCACCGTCGTGACCGCGTTGATGGTGCCCGTGGCCTCCACCACCTGGTGGATTTCGCCGCGATCGACCTTAGTGGTGAAATACTTGGGCTGGTCATTGCCCTTGAACTGAAAGGCGGCGAAGACAGCAATGGCCACAACCACCAGACCCGCTATCAGCCAGTGACGTTTCAGCATGTTCACCACTTCTGCCTCACTTTGGGGGATTTTTGTTTCGGATTCGGAATCGCCCCACTAATAGAAACCCCGAACCAGGGCCAGGGTTGCGGATAGAATCGCTAGCTTACCGTGAAGGGCCGCACACCCATCTGTCATCGATGGTACATCTTGCGTCATCCATGCGCGCTTCAGGTAAGATTTTACAAAAGTTTACTAAGATGGATTTTCGCTGAAGATGAAAGTTTCATAACTTTGGCTGAAGGGCCGAGAGGGAAACGCTGATGGATGGGCAGGCATTCTGGCTCACGATCCGGCTGTCCGCGCTGGTGGCGGCCATTCTTGTGGTTTTGGGACTTCCACTCGCCTACTGGATTAGCTATTCCCGCTGGCGCTGGAAATTTATCGCCGAGGCTGTTTTTGCTCTGCCCATCGTGCTGCCTCCCACTGTTCTGGGTTTTTATGTCCTGGTCGCGCTGGGGCCGCACAGTCCCCTGGGACGCGGCTGGCAAGCGCTCACCGGGCATACCCTGGCGTTTACCTTTGAAGGACTGGTCATCGGCTCCGTCGTGTACAGTCTTCCGTTTGCAGTGCAGCCTTTCGCGGCCTCGTTCTCGGCCGTGGATCCGCGGCTGTTGGCGGCTTCGCGGACTCTGGGAGCTTCCCGAGTCCGCACATTCTTTCGCGTCATTTTGCCTTTGTCGCTCTCCGGACTGGTCACGGGAGTGGCCCTCAGCTTCGCCCACACCATGGGCGAGTTCGGTGTGGTGCTGATGGTGGGAGGCAATATTCCCGGAGTCACGCGAACGGTCTCGATCGATATCTACGACAAGGTTCAGGCATTCAATTATTCCGGCGCCAACGCAACGGCCCTGGTGCTGCTGGCCTTCTCGTTTGTTGCCCTTTCCGTGGTCTATGCCTTGAACCGGCGGGTATGGATATGGAAGCAGATGCAATGACCACGAAGGACACGACGTACCATCAAGAAAAGAAGGAATAGAAAAGCGAGATCGCGGGGACTCACGGAATTCCTTCGTGATACATGGTGTCCTTCGTGGTTATCGCTTTTTAAGTGAGCCACCGTTCATGGCTTCAATGCTAAACAACGCCGCCATTGTCAACGCCACCCGAGCAGAGCCTCATGCAGCGTCGGTGCAAATTCGCAAGCGGCTGGGAAAAGATTTCGAACTTGATCTGGCTGCCGCACTTCCACCCGGAATTACGATCCTGTTTGGTCCTTCCGGGGCGGGGAAGACCACGCTGCTCGATTGCATAGCCGGGTTGGCTCGGCCGGACGTCGGCCGAATCGCGACGCAGGGTAAGATCCTGTTCGACAGTGCGCTCGGAATTGATGTTGCCTCCCGCTACCGTCGAGTGGGTTACGTGTTTCAGGACCTGGCGTTATTTCCTCATCTCACGGTCGAGAGTAATGTGGAGTACGGTTTGTCCAGATTCAGCGTCGAGCAACGCAAGCAGCGCAGCGCCGGCGTTCTGGAGTCCTTCCGCATCGCGCATCTGCGCGGGCGCCGGCCGGCGCAGATTTCCGGTGGGGAGCGGCAGCGAGTCGCACTGGCCCGCGCCCTGGTGATCGATCCCGCCATTCTTCTGCTGGATGAGCCATTGGCGGCCCTGGACGCAGCCACCAAGTCAAAGATCGTCGATGATCTGCGCGCCTGGAACCAGGAGCACCGAATCCCTATCGTGTATGTCACGCACAGCCGGGAAGAGGTGTTTGCGCTGGGCGAGCAGGTGATCGTGCTCGAGAATGGCCGCGCCATCGCGCGCGGGACGCCGCACCAGGTCATACGGGCGCCGCGCCTCGAAACCGTGGCCCAGCTCGCCGGCTTCGAGAATATTTTCGATGCCACGGTGGTTGCCGCTCACGAAGACCGCGGCACCATGGTTTGCCTGCTGTCTGGCAGCAAGCTTGAGCTGGAAACCCCGCTGGTGCGGGCGGAGGTGGGCTCGGCGCTGCGAATTGGGATTGGCGCGGGAGATATCCTGCTGGCTTCGATTCAGCCTGGCGGCCTGAGTGCCCGCAACATCATTCCCGGCCGGGTGGTTTCCCTGGCGCAGCGCGACGTCATTGTCGTAGCGAAAGTGAATTGCGGAGTGGAAATGGAAGTTAATCTCACGCTGGCGGCGCGGGACGCCCTGCATCTCCAGCCGGGCTGCGAAGTGTGGCTGGTGGTAAAGACCCACTCCTGCCACCTGATGGGAACTTCGTAGCGCTGGCATCGGGCGTCGATCCTTCGCCGCGGAGGGCGAGACGCCCTCCGGACAGCCGGCGGGACGCCGGCGCTGCAAAAGCAAAAAGCCCCGTCGCTGGGCGACGGGGCTTTTCACCCATTCCAAAATATTACACGCTGAACGATGATCCGCAGCCGCAGGTACTCTTCACGTTCGGGTTTTCGAACTTGAAGCCTGCGCCCTCGAGGGTCTCGACATAATCGACGACGCATCCGTTCAGGTACATCACCGATGTGGCGTCCACATAGACCTTCAGACCGTCCATGTCGAAAACCTTGTCCATCATGCCGGCACCGTTTTCAAACTGCATGGAATAGGAGAAACCGGAACAGCCGCCTCCCACCACCCCCACCCGCAGGCCAGCCGGGACAGGGTTCTGTTGCGCCATGGTTTCCTTCACCTTGGCAATGGCGCTGGCGGTCAGGCTGATAGGCGCCTTCTTTGTCTCTGCGGGCTTCACTTCCGGGGTCGTCGTTGTAGCCATGGGTATCTCCTTGAAAGGACTCGTTCATTATTATAACAAAGCGCAAGGCAGGCGCACCCTGAAAGTCGCCCTCGAACGATTTTGAGGCTGGTTCCCGACTAACTTGCCACCAGCCAGTTAGATGACCGTTGCGACCCGGGAGGTGCAGACCTAAAAAACCCGCCGGGTCTTGCCAACAGGTCTATAATTCCGGTTTGGGGCCCTTGTCCGAAAGCTGGTTGTGGGGGCCACAACCACAATTTATCCGAACAGCCTTCGGGACCGGCTCGACATCAGTACCGAGGTGGTCTATGACTCCGGGATTGCTATGGCTGCTGATCGTGTGGGGCGCTCTCACCGCCGTTCTAATTGTCCTCCTCATTTACCGCAGCACTCTGACCATGCAGGAGGACGATCAACTCTTCCTCGATGACTCTGCCTCGGCAATGGCAAAAGACCAGATGGAAATCATGGCCAAGGTAAACAAGATCACTCCCGTGGTGAAATATCTGGGTGCGGTTTCGGGAGTCATGATCCTGGTGATCGCAGGTTGGGCGGTTTACCTGGGATTGAACGCAGTCCAACCCTGAGCTGTCCGCTCGGGATGGCTGCTCGTGGCAGAAATTTGGATGCACCTGAATTTCGTGGCAGGGCACGACTTCAGTCGTGCCCCCAGTCGCCGAGGGTAGTTCGGCTTCAGCCGCCAGCGGTTTGCTTTTTCACCACAAGGGCTGATGGTGCCGGGAACAGGATTTGAACCTGCACGCCTTTTGGGCATTGGATCCTAAGTCCAACGCGTCTGCCAATTCCGCCATCCCGGCTTGCGCCTATTTTAACCGACGAGCGTGCTGATATCATTCCAACCAGAGTGCCAAGGTCCAATCCAAACTGCCTCACCCTCCTGCTGCTGGCGGCGATGATTGTGGTACCGCTGGCGGGGCAGGATGTATCAATGATGATGGCGCCGGCCCGACCCGCTGCCTGCCACCAGCACGAAGGCGCGCTGCCCCTGCCCCAACCGGTAAGCTACCGCTGCTGCCAGAGCGGACACGATTCCGCCATCGTGCAAAGCTCGCCCGCATCACAACTGGATTCCGTTGACCTGGCCACGCCGGTTGAGCGGACCCAGATTTTCGCACCGTCATCCGCGGCTCAAATCGTCAGACAGCTATCGACTTCGTCCGCCGACCCACCGGATCTGACCCCACTGCGTATCTAGACCCGCACCAGGCTGACCGTTTCCCGACAACCCTCTCTGGGGGCAGCCGTTCGAGTGAAGGCGCGCCTTTCCCCAACGGCCAAAGCCGTCATAAACAGTCGCGGTTGACGCAGCGCTGAAGCGCTGCTCCACCCCATCCGCCACGCGCCCAATCCAACTTGGGCCCCGAGTGAAGGAGAACATCGGTGCGGAAAATGCTTTTGCGTGTGCTTACTCTTGCCGCCGCGTTCACAGTTTCAAGCCACCTCGCGCTGGCCGGGGATGGTGGCGGCGAAATGAATCTCTCAGGACAAAACCCATCCATGCCAGGCATGACGGAGGGGGAAATGAGCCATCACTCGATGACTATGAAGCCTCAATCACTTATTGGATCATTGCTTCAGCACGCCACGTCAGGCACCGACGCCGAGCCTGACTCCACTCCCCTTCCGATGCTCATGACCACCAGGGGAAGTTGGACGCTGATGCTTCATGGCGAGGCTTTTCTCAGCGAGACCCAGCAGAGCGGCCCTCGCGGCCGTGACAAGCTGTTTTCCACCAACTGGTGGATGCCCATGGCGCAGCGAAAATTCGGCAAGAGCACTCTGACCCTCAGGACCATGCTCAGCTTCGAACCGGCCACGGTGACAGAGCGCCGCTACCCGGAGCTTTTCCAGGAGGGCGAGACCGCCTTTGGCCGCCCCATTGTGGATGGGCAGCATCCCCACGATTTTTTCATGGAGATGGCCGCTTTGTATGACTACAAGATCTCAGAGCATACGATGGTGTCTGCGTACGCTGCGCCGATGGGCGATCCAGCGATGGGGCCGGTGGCCTATCCACATCGGGCCTCGGCGTCCGAAGATCCGATTGCGCCGCTGGGACATCATCTCCAGGACTCCACCCACATTGCCGCGGATGTCGTCACACTGGGCCTCACCCATCGCAGCCTGCGAGTCGAGGCCTCGGGATTTCATGGACGCGAGCCCGACGAGTTCCGCTGGAACATCAACTCTGGAAAGATGGATTCGTGGTCGGCCCGGGTCACTGGCAATCCCGGCCACAATTGGAGTCTGCAATATTCCATCGCGCAGCTGCACAGCCCGGAGCAACTGGCCCCCGCTGAGGACATCAGACGCATGACCGCATCGATCCAATACAACCGTCCGCTCCCGAGGGGCAACTGGGCGTCGATGTTGGTGTGGGGGAGAAATCAGGATGTCTCCGGCGGCAACGTCGGCAATGGCTATCTGCTGGAATCGACTCTGCGCTTTCTCGACCGCAACTATGCCTGGACTCGCATTGAAAATGTGGACCGCACGAATGAGCTCCTCCTGGGCGGGGGTCCCGAGCCGCTGGGATTCAACGAGCGGTATTTCACCCGGGTGCAGGCTTACACCGCCGGCTACGAGCGCGAGGTCGGCCATATTCCGCATCTCTCGACTGCGCTGGGCGGCCAATTGACGTGGTATGGCGTGCCCGATGTCCTGCAGCCGATCTATGGCCGGCACCCGGTGGGCGGGATTGTGTTCCTGCGAGTGCGGACGCAATAAAGTCAAACGCAGCCCACGTAGGTCCGGACGCCCATGTCGGGGCGGGCGAGCGCAGCTCGCCTTGGAGTTCCCGGCATCCAATAAGCCTTGCGGAGCTTTGCTTCCGGGCGGACGAGGGCGTCCGTCCCTACGCGGCCCTGACCCGGCTGACGATCATCGCGATCGTCCTCTGGGCTGCCAGGGCCGCCCCTTCCTGCCAGCCGATAATATGACTGCAGTGGTCCCCGGCAAAGTAGATCCGATCGTCGGGAACGATGAGTTCCCGGTAGGGGCCATGAAAGTAAGGGGCGTCGGGTGGAGCGGGAAACACGGGCCCGCGGCTGACCCATGACCCCAGGCTATAAGGCACCTTACCCCAGGAGATATAAATCGGCTTCTCCAGTTCCTTGCTCTTGCCGGGATGCAGTTTTTCCACCGCAGTCCTGGAAGCTGCAATCTTCGCCTCATAGCTCGGCAGCTTGCCGAACTCAATCCAGTTTTCCACGGCGTAGCCGGAGAGAAGCACTCCGCGTTTCGACATCAGCTTCGCGCTGGGATACCAGACCAGATTGATTGGACCGGTGGTGAGGAACGAAATGCCGCCGTAAATCTCGTCGCCGCCCTGCTCCCAGAAGCGTCGCGATTCCCACGCAATTTTGTAGGCGGAGTCATAGATAACCTGCTCGATTGCCGATTTCACACGCGGAGCGAAGTCGTTGGGTACGGTCTTGAGGATGCTTAGCGGCATGGCGCAAATGCAATAGGCGGCCTCCACGGACTCCACCGAACCGGATTCTCCTTTGCGGTACAGCACCCTGACTCCGTTTGTTGTTTTTCTGATTTCAGTGACGGGAGAGTTATAGCGGATGACATCGCCCAGAGAACGGGCGAACGCGTAAGGAATCCGGTCCATGCCGCCAACCGGTTGGAACATGGTGGCCTGCATGTCGAGCAGTTCTTCAAAGAGCATGGGCTGGCAAAAGTTCGACTTGAGCAGCTCCGGGAAAGAAAGCGGTGCGCGCGGGATTTCTATCTGATCGCCAGCGCCTGGCAGTTGCCGGTCGCCGGAGCGCGAGGAGCCGTTGTATTCGTAATTACTTCCCAGGGCGCCATAGGTCTTCAGAAATTCCATCATTGCGGCGTGGTCATCCTGAGTGAAGGCCTGATCGAGAGCACCCTGTTGTGCACACTTGGCCAGCAGTTCGGCGACATGGCCGCGAGTGTCGTTGATGGCCTGCCCCTGGCGGATGGGTTTGCCGTCAAAGACGTTGTCATTCTGCAGCAGCGTGTTGCGCGAGGAATTCACCTCGACCTCAAGTTCCACTCCCAGCTCGTTGCAATAGCCCAGCATGGTCTTGTGTATGGAGGGCAGGCGCGCCGGGCCGCAGTTGAAATAATTTCCTTCGTCGAAGGTACAAGTCTGCGATGTTCCGTCATTCAAGACCAGCTTCGATCCGCCACGCAGGGTCCAGTTGCGCCCGCCGGGACGCTCGCGCGCTTCCAGCACGGTGCAGTCGAAGCCGGCCCGCCGCATTTCATAGGCGGAGACCAGCCCGGCAATGCCGGCGCCGAGAATAATCACTTTTGTTCCGCGCCCGGTCGATGGGGGCAGGGGAAAGTCCTTCCGCTGCTCGGTCTCAACCATCCCCAAAAGCCCGAGGGAATGCATGGTCACAAAGGCGGCACCGTAGCCGCCGGTCTGCGCTATTCTGCTGATGAACTCGCGTCTGCTGATGGTCATCTTCTGTCTATTCCTTGCCGCGCCTGCCACACTGTCCGCACCCAGGGGCGGCCCATTAGTTCTTGGCAGGGAAGGTCCCCGGGTTCGTATAACCTATCATTCCCGCAAGATGTCGCGCATTCGATCTTTGGTTTGCCCGGAATCAGGGCGGTCGATCGCTTCACGGCAGAACTTGGCTGACCAAAGGCCACGTAGGGACGGACGCCTCGTCTGCCCAGCGGAGCGAAGCTCCGCAAGAGCTTTCCTTCGTCGGCAGATTCCAATGCGAGCTTTGCTCGCCCACCCGGACGAGGGCGTCCGAGTCTACGCGGTTTGTCTGCTCGTTGTTTCCCTGGCGCAATCCCGCTACACTGAGCTTCCTATGTCGAACCCAACTCAGCCCAACATCCGACTCACCAATACTCCCGACTATCGCGAGACTTACGCCAACAGCGTACAGGTGCGAGTGAACGTGTGGGATTTCTTTCTGGTATTCGGTACCTTGCAGCAGCAAAGCGAGACCCAGGTCGAAGTCAATAATTTTCAGGGGATTTATCTAAGTCCGCAGCAGGCCAAAGCGCTGTCCGCTATCCTGCAGCAGAATGTGGCGGGGTACGAGAGCACGTTTGGTGAGATCAAGCTGGATCCACGTATGATGGCTCCCGGTCCGGTGCACTAGCCCGGCGGACAGAGTATCCATCCACTGCATTGACAACCGTTGACCACCCTTCGCGACGCGTTCACCCTGGACTTGTCTTTGCCGTCGCGCTGGTGGCGCTCATGGCGCTGCATGCGCCCCTGCTGCGACTGCCATATTTCTGGGACGAAGCCGGTTACTATGTGCCCGCCGCGCGCGATCTGCTGCTGACCGGCAGCCCGATTCCACACTCCACTGTTTCCAACGCGCACCCACCCCTGCTGCTGGCCTATCTGGCATTGTGGTGGAAGCTGGCTGGTTTCGCTCCCATCGTGACCCGAACCGCCATGCTCCTGGCAGCTTCGTTTGCTCTGCTCGGCCTGTTCCGTCTGGCGGAAACATTGGCCAATTTCGAAGTCGCGGCGACGACTACAATCCTGACCGCGCTCTATCCCGTCTTCTTCGCGCAAAGCTCTCTGGTTCATCTCGACCTGGCCGCCGCGGGGCTTACCTTCTGGGGACTGAACGCCTACATGAAGGGCAAGGGATGGCAAGCCGCACTCTGGTTCTCGCTCGCCAGCTTGACCAAAGAGACCGCGATCCTCGCGCCCCTGGCTTTGTTCATCTGGGAGCTCGTACCGCAACGCTGGCGGAGCTGGGAGAAAAAGAATTTGGCGGAGCGAAGATTCCGGCAGCCCGTCTGGCTTCTGGTGCCGATGCTTCCACTGGTGGCCTGGTACGTTTTCCATTACTGGAAGACCGGGTTTGTCTTCGGCAATCCGGAGTTCTTTCGCTACAACGTCGAGGCCACGCTGCAGCCGCTGCGAATTCTGCTGGCCTTGCTGGTCCGCCTGTGGCAGACCGCTGGTTATTTTCATCTGCTGCTGCTGACCCTGGCCGCGCTGCTTGCCATGTGGCTGCCGCCGCTTCACGACCACCGCGGTGAACGTCCGCGCATCGCTCTCGACGCGCAATTTGCCATGCTGGCGGTGGTTGCGGCGTACGTTCTGGCGATGGCGATGGTCGGCGGCGCGGAACTGGCGCGTTACATGCTCCCAGTCGTGCCGCTGGTGATTCTGGTCTGCGTCTCCACCCTCTGGCGCAGAGTGCGCCTCTGGTCCGCTGTGGCCGCCATCGTGGCCCTGATGTTCGTGGCGGGATGGTTCATCAATCCGCCGTATGGGTTCGCCCCGGAAGACAATCTGGCTTATGTGGATTACATCCGTTTGCACCAGCATGCCGAAGAATTCCTGGAAGCGCGCTATCCCATGGCGCGGGTGCTTACCGCCTGGCCGGCCAGCGACGAGTTGACGCATCCCTACCTGGGCTATGTCACCCGCCCCATGCGCGTCGTGCGCATTGAACACTTTGCCCTGGAACAGCTCATGTCGGCGGCCGACGCCCGCTCGAATGATGTTCGCTCCGACTTTGAGGTTGCGCTCGTCTTCTCCACGAAATACGAGCCCGCCCATCCTCTGCTGCAGCATTGGCATTTGTGGCAGGAGTGGAAGCAGCGATTTTTCGACTACCATCGCGATCTGCCGCCCGCGGCCGCGGCCCAAGTCCTGGGCGGGAATGTGGTTTACAGCGAGACCCGCAACCGCCAATGGATAGGCGTCATTGAACTGGAACGGATCGTGGACGCGAAAAACCAAATCAATGGAGGACGAGCGTCCTCGCCCGTTCCACCCATCCCTAACGGTCGTTAGATTTTTTATTGTTGCGGCTGCTGCGTCGGCTGAGCGGGCGGAGAACTTTGCATCCCGCCAAAAGAGCCCTGGGTCCCGGTTGAATTGGGAGTGGAGGAGTTCTGCTGCAGCGGGACGGCCGATTGCAAAGCCGGCTGCGCCGGCGTGGTGATCAGGCCGCCACGGTCCATGGTCGGATCGTAGATGAACTGCCACTGGTTGTAGTGGTTCTTATGATTGAACTCGCGAATCGTCGGAGCCTTGCTGATACTGGCCACGCCCACGATGGGGCCTCCGCCGAAAACTGCGCTGGAGAGTTGAGCGCTGCCAATCCCGCCAGCTGGGCTGGAGTCGGATTTGGACGCATCCGGCGCATCCGGGCTGGCTGCGGTCGCGTCCGAGCCAGAGTCGCCGGCTGGGTTGGTGCCCGGAGTTGCAGGGGTAGCCGCGGTAGCACCCGGAGCGTTCTGGGCGGCGGCTCCTCCAAGCATGGTACTGGCCGCTCCCTGAAGGGCCGCTCCCCCCGCCTGGGTTGCGGGACCGCCGATGGGACTGGCTCCGGCTATGCCAGGCGAACTGGCGAGCTGCACTTCTCCCACATGCAGCAATTTGAAATCCTTGCCCGTGATAGGGTCCTTGTAACGCCGCCGCAGAAAGCGAATATTGTTGGTGTTCTCCAGGTCTTCGAGGCGACTGGGGTAGCGCCCGGTTTTCTTGACATAGTGTTGAATCGCCCGCGAGTACTGCGTTCCCCGGTGGATCATTTCCTCTTCGCGATCGCGCCGTACCCGGAATGCCATGGTGGGCGCAGCCACGCCCGCAGCAATCACCAGCAAGGTCACGAACAGCATCAGCATCAGCAGAATGTAACCGCGTTCGGAGCGGCGGGGGCGGTTAGCCGTTGGCCGTTGGTCGTTGGCCGTTGGTCGTTGGCCGTTTGCCCTTGGCATGATCGTTAGCAGTTTGTCCTGAGTCATTAAACTACAATCTTATGCAACCCTCTTCCGGTCAGAAAACAGCCGGCAACGTCCCTCTTGCCAACGACCAAGGGCCAAAGCCCTGACGACTGAAGACTGACGACCGACGACTGCCTTCTACCCCTGGGTCAACGGAATACTCTGCCGGTTATTGTTCAGCACATCTTCCACTTCCACCGAGACCGGCGTGATGTGCAGAATCCGGTAGCGGCGATCGATGATGTCGCCTTCTCCGGCAATGAAAACGTCTTCACCCTGGGAAAGAAAAATCTTTTTGGGCTCGCCCGGCTTGCTGGCGAAGCCGAAAAACTTGAGATTGATGGGCGGCGGCGGAGGAGGACCCTGCGGGACGACCGCAATCGGTTGCTTCTGTACGGGCACGATGGGCTTTGGAATCTCGACTTCGGCGCGAAAGATGTTTCGTCCGGTACCTTTGTATTGGGTGTCCTCGCTGGCCTTCAGCCAGTCGTAGCGCAGCGTGGGATCAAGTGAACGCACAGCTGCGGTGCCCGACTTTTTCCCCGACCTCGGTTTTACCGTCACCGTCCGCGGTGCTCCCGTCGGGGGCGCCACGACCGGGGTGGGAGTCTTGGCCGAAGCGGGCGAGCCGGGGAAAAAACGCACCACGACCATCACCACCGCCAGTATCGCCAAGGCGACCGCCGCAATGGTCTTGTTCCGGTTTTCCGTCCCCAGTTGCATTTATCCGCTCGCCCTCTGATAAGTCTCCAGTTTCAATTGCAGCTTGACCACGCCCGACTGCTCGCCTCCCAGGTCCACGCTGTCAATGATAAAGAACAGCGGGTCACGTTCGAGCGAATTGATGAAGCGCACCAGTTGCAGATAGTCTCCGGAAAAATCCGCCTGGATTTCCACCGGGCGCAGGCCTACCGGGTCGGGGTCCTTGGCTTTGGAGCGAATCTGTCCGATCTTGACCCCACTCTGCTTCGCTACTTTGCCCAGTTCTTCGTAGATTGCCGAGTCCTGCGCGGGCAGCCGGGTCTTGTAAAACTCGTCGATCTGCTGGCCGGCTACCGCGATCTTTTTGTCCACATCCCTGAGCGGTTCGACCTCGTGCGTTTTACGCTGCAGCTCCTGCCACAACTGGTCCAGTTGTTCCCGGCGGGAACTCTCCGAACCGACCAGGGGAGAAAACAGCAGGAGGACGGCGGCGATGTCTATCGCCAGCAGCGCGGCAATCGCGATCTTCGCCTTCTTGCGGAAATCGGGGGCTTCGGCCATCAGTGCGCGCCTCCCTTGTCACTCTCGATTTCAGGCACGTACAGGGCGCTAAGCTCAAATTCAACGTTGTCACCGGGGGTCTGTCCGGTTCGGGTCGATTCCTGTTCGATTTGAGTCTGCTGGAAGTGTTGCGAACCTTCCATCTTGCGCACCAGCTCGAGGGCGCGGTCGCGCGATTCTCCCGCCACCACCAGCTTGATTTGCAGCTGATTGTCGCTGGCCTTTCCCGGCTGGATGGAAACCACGTGCAGCCGGGGCGGCATCACCCGCTCCAGGTCGGCGAACACCTGGGTCCAGGAGAATGACTTGCGCTGAAACAGATCGTTGAGAAACTGGGCGCGGTCGCGGGTGCCGCGATTGGCGGGCATATTGAGGATCGCCTCCGCCTTGGCCTTCTGCTCATCGCGGGCCTCAATCTGCTGCCGGCGCTGCTCGATCAGGCTGCGGTCCTTACCCGCCGCAATCCAGCCCGACACTACGCTGTATAGCAAGATCAGGGTAAGAAGGCTCAAGGCGGCCACAGCCCCTCCCCAGCGCAGCCACAACGGGCCGGAGTCTTCGTAGGGATGGCTGGCGAGATTGATGTCGACGCGCATGTCAGGAAAGCAGGGCCCCCACCACTCCGGCCATTCTCCACCTGGGGATCGAACCCACACTCCCACCCAATTGCGAGGAGGTGACCAGGTCCGAAACCTGGGCGCCGGTCTGGGCCTTCAGCGCCGGTGCGGCACCGCCCGATTCGGGCAGGCCCGCCACAAAAATCCGGCCAATATTCAAGTGGTAGGTATCCTGAAAGAATACCACCGAAGGATAGACTTCCTCCGCCAGTTGCTCGCCGGTAATAGTGACCCCGCGCATATTCTCCAGGGTGCGAAACAGCAATAGTTGCGGACCGTCGAGGATGGCAATGCTGGTGGTGCGGGCATCCACCTTGATGACCAGCGAAGGCTGCTGTGCATGGGCCGCTCCCAGCGCCGCCAGCATGGAAGGCATCACTACACCGGGCTGGTAACCGGCCTGGCGAAAAGCCGCTTCGTAATCCTCGACCACGTTGGCCAGCGCCACCGCCGCGATCACGCGGACGCCCGCGCTGGAGGGCTGCACATGGTAGGAGACCTTGGCCTTGTCCACGTCGAAAGGCAGGGATTTCTTGAGCCGGAAGCGGACCACGCCTTCGGCTTCATCGCGTTTGGAAGGCAGCGTCTCGAAGTCGAGCAGCACCACCCGGACCGCGGCATCAGGCAGAACGGCGATCACGTCATGCGACCGGCCGCCGACGCTGCCCAGGGTGTCGCGAATGATTTCGTACACCGCGTCGGGCTGCCGCAGATTGTTTTCGATGAGGTCGGGCACCACGCAGCCGGGGGCGAGTTCGCTCGACGCGCAGGCTTCCAGAGTGCTGCCGCCATTCTCGGAAACCCGGCCCACCAGTACGCGGTCAGCAGAAATTTCGCAAGCCAGTTTCGGCCTGGATCCGGACTTTGGAAAAGCGCTCATCTCTGGGGCTTATCTTAACAAGTAAACCGCGGCCGGGCGTGCCATAACAATAGCCGGAAGGGCACTGCACTTTCAGTCGTCGGTCTTCGGTCGTCGGCAAAACCTGTCAAGCAGACGTGGATTTACTGAGGACTGACGACTGAAGACTGACGACTGCTCTACCGCATATTTTCGATGAATGTGACTTTGTTGATTTCCTTCAGCGTGGTCATGCCCAGCCTGACTTTGTCGAGCGCCGACTCGCGCAGGAAACGCATGCCCTCTTCGCGGGCGGCGCGGCGGATCTCCGACGTCGGCTTCTTGACCAGAATCATCTCGCGGATGCGGTCGCTGAGGTCCAGTAGTTCGTGGATCGCGGTGCGGCCGCGGAAGCCCGTGCCCGCGCACTCAATGCACCCCTGGCCTTCGTAGAATGGCACCTGCGACCACTGTCCCGGATCGAGGCCGCTGGCTTCCAGGACTTCCGATGGATAATGCACCACCGTGCGGCAGGATTCGCAGATCAGCCGAACCAGCCGCTGCGCCAGAATACAGTTCAGGGCGGAAACAAAGTTGTAAGGCTCGACCCCCATGTTCAGAAAGCGGCCAATCACGTCCACGACGTTGTTGGCGTGGACAGTGGTGAACACCAGGTGTCCGGTGAGCGCCGACTGGATGGCAATCTGTGCGGTTTCGGTGTCGCGGATTTCGCCTACCATGATCTTGTCCGGATCGTGGCGCAGAATGGAACGCAGCCCGCGGGCGAAAGTAAGGCCCTTCTTCTCGTTGACCGGAATCTGGGTAATGCCCCGAATCTGATATTCCACCGGATCTTCAATGGTGATGATCTTGTCTTCTTCCGTCTTGATCTCGCTGACCGCGGCGTACAGCGTGGTGGTCTTGCCGCTGCCTGTAGGCCCGGTGACCAGCACCATGCCGTAAGGCTCGGCGATGTAGCGGCGGAACTTTCTCAAATCATCCGCGTCAAAGCCCACCACGTCGAGCACCAGCTTGTGAAACTTCTCGCTCATCGACTCTTTGTCGAGCACGCGCAGCACTGCGTCCTCGCCGTGAATCGAGGGCATGATGGAAACGCGGAAGTCGATGGGGCGTTCGGGATTGCCGTACTTCACCCGGAAACGGCCGTCCTGCGGCACCCGGCGCTCGGAAATGTCCAGTTCGCTCATCACCTTGATGCGCGAAATGATGGTGGAGTGATGCTCCTTGCCAATGGGCGGCATGGCCTGGGTCAGCACGCCGTCAATGCGGAACTTGATGCACACCGAATCGTCGCGGGTTTCGATGTGAATGTCACTGGCGCGCCGCTGCAGCGCGGTAAAAATCGTGGTATCGACCAGCCGGATGATGGGGCTGATGTCCCCTTGCGCGGTCAGCCGATCGATGGAGATGCTGTCTTCGCCGCCGGCCTCGTCCTCGGACACGACCGCCAGGGTGAAGCCCTCGCTGGCTTCCTCCAGCACGCGCTTGGACTGTTCCGTCTTCTTGAGGATTTCGCTGATCTGCGCCAGGGTGGAAACCTTGGTCAGGATGCGCTTGCCCAGCAGCAGGCTGATCTCGTCGATCATCATCAGCTGGCTGGGATCGGCGATGGCGATGGCCAGCCGGCCATCTTCGGTTTCATCCAGCGGAACGAAGTTGTAGCGGAACATCAGGTCAACCGGGATCTTCTTGAACAGATCGTGGTGGAGCTGGAAGTTGTGCAGGTCGATGAACTCGCAGCGGTAGCGCCGGGCTATGTCCTGGGCCTTGGCCAGGTCGTCCACGTGGGGCGCGGGAGCCAGCCGGGTGCCTCCATTCCCCCCGTGTGCGACGATCGGTTTGGTTTCTGCGATTTTTGCCATTTCAAACTCTTCCTGCAAACCATCCCGCTCTCGAATACTCGAGCCTTAGTGAATATTCGAACCTAAGGAGAAGATCGGCATATAAAGCGAAATCAATACTCCGCCTACGAAGACCGCCATGATGATGAGAATGACCGGCTCGATCAGCGCCATGGTCGCTCCCAGCGCGGTCTGTACGTCCTCTTCATAAAATTCAGCCACCGAATTCAGCATGGCCGGCAAGGCCCCGGTGGATTCTCCGACTTCGATCATTTCCACCGAAAGATCGGGAAACATTTTCTGCTGCTCCAGGCTGCCCGAAAGGGTCTGGCCCTCGCGTACCCGGACGGCGGCTTCTGCGATGCCGTTCAGAATGCGCCGGCTGCTCATCGAAGCTCCGGCCGTTTCGAGCGATGGCACCAGGGGCAGACCGCCGGCCAGCAAAGTCGAAAGCATGCGCGAAAAGTTGGCCACCTGATACTTCAGCCAGATATCACCCAGCAAGGGCATCTTCAAAATCGTCGCATCAATGCGCTCGGCCCCGCGGTCTGTGTTCTTCCAGCGCCAGAAAAGGATTCCCGCCACCACCACCGCGGCGCCCACGTAAGGACCATACCTCTGCGCCCTTGTGCCTATAGCCAGCATGATGACCGTGATTGTGGGTAGTTGCGCATTAAGGTTTTCAAATAGTTTGGCAAACTCGGGCACTACGTAGGTCACCAGAAATACCAGCATGACCATCACCATGGTTACCAGCAGCGCGGGATACACCAAAGACACGGCCAGTTTCTTTTTGAAGGTCAGGGCCAGCCGCTGAAAGGCGATATATCGGCCGAGCACTTCTTCCATGTTGCCGCTTTTCTCACCCGCCATCAGCGTGGTGGTGTAGATCCGGGGAAACACACCCTGCGCGGCGAACGAATCAGACAGCAGTTCGCCGCTCTTTACCCGTTCCCGAACATTCTGCAGCCAAGCCTTCAGGTTCGCGTCTTTCTGCCGTTTGATCAGCAGATCGAGCGAATTCAGGATGGGCAGCCCGGCCTTGATCAGGGTCAGAAACTGCTGGTTGAAAATTACAAACTGGCTTTGCCGGACTTTCCGTCCGCCGAACTGCAGCTTTCCCCCCGAAAAAAGCCCCCGAGGCTTTACCCAATAGACCAGGTAACCTTGTTGCACAAACCTCTCGCGCACTTCAGATTCCGAGTAACCATGCTCCACCTGCTGCGCCAGGTGCCCGCGATCATCCGCGACTTTTACCAGAAATTGGGCCATGTCCTGGTCGTGTTACCCCTCTTCCCACCCAAGTCTAGCATTCGGAAGCATTAACAGGTCGTGAATATGCCCTAACGAGTGCGCCAGGCAGGTACCGCTGGTAACCCCTCGGTCTGACTTTAAGTAAAACCTATTAAAAGCAATGCAAATAGATGATAACAAGGCGCTTGATATCTATTGACCAAAGCTGCCATCGACAATCTCAACCCCGGGCGGCGGGTTAAAACGAAAACGCTGGTCGGCGAATTCCACATTCTCCCTCTGCCCACTGAAACGGTACTCCGTTACTGACCCATCCGCCTCTTCAAATTGGATGCGGGCAATGCGGTAATCGGGAGTGATCTCAAGGACAACTTCGTTGATCCGGTCCGCCATAGCCCTGGGCACGCCGCGCAAAACCGTGTCCCCGGGGGTCTGAGGAGCCACATCGGGCGCGATTGACAGGCCGTCCAGCTCCTTTTCCAGACGGGTCTTACCCAGCAGGAATCCCAGGGGCGATCGCAGATCATCCAGCTTCTTGACCGAAGTCCGCCGCACCTGCCGATCGCCGGGAATATAAAACCACGCATCTTTGCCATCGCTCAGGAAAAGCTTCTCCCTCGGAGAACGGTATTCCCAGCGCATCTTGCCAGGTTTTTTCAGCCACAGCGATCCCGACTCGGAGCGCTCAATGCCAGCGCCGCGGTACGTCTCGGTAAATTCAGCCTGCAGAGTTCGCAGATGGTTGTAGTGGTTGTCCACGGCCTGAGCGATGGCGTGAACGTCGGGAGCGGGATTCGCCGCCAGCGCAGGCAGAAGCGCCAGCAGAAGAGCGAGAAACCCGGGACCGATAGATTTTGCTCTCACCAGAAATAAACCAAACTCATAGCCCCGCTGTATTTCCTCTGTCCAGTTAACGATATTGTAAACTCCCGTGCGGCAGAAAAAACAGCGGCGGGGTCTCGTAGGCTGTCCGGAGGGCATCCTTGCCCTCCGCAGCGAGGGCGGGACGCCCTCGCGACAGCCGCCGGGACGGCGGCGCTACTCAAGTCTCTCCCAAAAACGAAAACGTCCCAGACTCATAGAGTCATGGGACGCTCGTCGAACAGCCCTCCCCCGAAGTCTGCTCAAGAACAGCCTAACCTCTTCGCCGTTACATGGGAATGGCACGAATGGGCTACTTGTGTGGGCGCGAGCGTCCTCGCTCGTGCCGGGCCGTACGATAGATTCCAAGCCAGGAACAGCCCGCACAACTAGGCATCGCCGTGGCACGAGCGGGGACGCTCGCGCCCACTCAGTTAGAGGACAAGAACTTAGGAGCCAGGGGGGCGATGTATCCCGGAGGCGTGCCCTTTCTGATGAACGGGAAGTCGTCGGGCGTGAGCAGTTCCACGCGGCCATCGGACTTCAGTTGGTAGGGATGTCCGAGCGGGTCGCGGGGCGCGCCGCGCAGCATTCCCGCGGCCTCCAGTTCGGAGAAGCTGGCAGGGAAATGTCCGCTTTGCTGCTGGTAGCGGACGGCCAGGGCTTCGAGGACGGTGACATCGTCATCGACCTGCAGCGCCCGCAGGTGGGCTGCGGCATTGGCCCGCACGTTCTTGTCCTTGGTCGTCTGGTAGGTGGTGGTCCACATCATCCGGGCCAGTTGCTGATCACCAACATGTTCGGCCATCTTGGCCGCGAGAAGGGCCAGGAAGGGGTGAGCATTGGGCACCCGTGCGCCACGGGCAAATACTTCGGCCGCGCCCGCGTAGTCCTTCAATTCCATGTAGCGGATGAATCCTTCGTTGTAGTAGAGCCGCCACTCGTCGGGATTGTTGCGGATGCCGAATTCTTCCAGTGCGATGGCACGCTCGGGCATGCCGCCGCCGCCGGGTGGCTCGGGGGCCAGGAAATTGGAGCCATACTCATATGCCACCAGCAGGTGGGGATCGAGCGCGGTGGTGATCTCTAACAGTGGTGCCAGCAAATCGTAACGCCGAGCGCCGGTGTGATATCTGTTGCCAAAGTACTGCACTGCCCTCGTCCAGTAGATGTCAGCCAGAAGGCCATCGTAGCCCAGGCTCAATCGCTTAAGCGCTTTGGGCGAAGAAATGTAGAGGACTTCTTCCAGAGTCGCGCCGCTCCGGACCTGGTCCAGACGCCGCAATAACAGCACCGAACCAGCGAGACAACCCGCCAAGAGAACACTGAACACAACCGTGACTCGCCGCGACCGGCTCATTTCAGGTTCCGGTGTTCAAAGACCAGCACCGCCCCGGAGATGGCCACCGTGGCGTAAACCAGAGCGTAGGCGCTGTTGTAAAGGATGAGTTGGCCCGCGACCGGGTTGGAGTGGGCGACCGAACTGACGACATTCAGCGCGGAAAAATTGGGCACCAGGTAGGCCGCGCCGGTCGCCAGCCAGCGCGTAATGCCCTGGCTGATGCTGGCGAATCCGCGCAGGTCTTCGGCAAAGCTGCCAATCACAAACAGCGAAAACGCAAACACCGCCGAGAGCAGCGGCGACGAGAACGAAGAAAAGAACAAGGTCAGGGAGGTGATGATCAGAAACTGCAGGATGATGAAATACAGCGCCACCAGCACCCACGCATCCGGCCTTCTGAAAACGGTGTGAAACATAAAGCAGCGCGACGAAGACTCCGATAGCCATGAAAAACGTGTTCACCACCAGCGTGCCGGCCAGCCCGAAAAATTTGCCGACAATAAATTCCCATCGCCGCACCGGCCGCGAGAGCACGGTATAGAGGGTCCGCTTCTCGATCTCTTTCGAGACCAGCCCGATCCCGATGAAGATGGCAATGACCACGCCGAAAAGGGAGACCGCCGTAAGGCCCAGGTTGATCACCACCAGGCGCTCGATCTCGATCGAGATCTGGCCCACCAGGATGGACGCGCCCGACATCAGCAGGGCGAACACGATCAGGTTATAAAGCACCCGGTCGCGCACCGCTTCGCGGAAGGTGTTGGAAGCAATGTGAACGATGCGCGCGCTCACGCCCTCCCTCCAACCGTGGCGCCTGCAGGTTGCAGTTTCTGCATGAAGTAATCTTCCAGCGAAGTCCGGACCGGAGTCACTGAGATCAGGCGTAACCTTTCCCGGCGGAGAGCCTCCAGGGCAGCGTCCTGGTTGGCCTCGGAAAGGACTGCCCGCACCGTGTTGCCGGTGATGTAGCACTCCGCACCCAGTGCCCGCAACGATGACGGCACTGCCGTCCCGTGCCAGACCAGTTCCACCCTGCCATGAATGCTGGAGGTAAGGTCAACCACAGCCCCCACGCCCCGTAGTTCGCCTTGATGAATAATGGCCACCCGGTCGCACAGCGCTTCTGCGTCCGACAAAATATGGGTGGAGAAGAAAATGGTTTTACCTTCGTGCTTGAGCTGCTCCATGAGGTCGCGCACTTCACGGCGGCCCATGGGATCCAGGCCGGACATCGGCTCGTCAAAAAAAAGGACTTTGGGCTCGTGCAGAATGGCCTGTGCGATCCCCACTCGCTGCAGCATGCCTTTGGAGAATTTGCGCAGCTGCATTCCCCCCACGTCCGGTAACCCCACTCGCTGCAGGACTTCGCTGACCTTGCGCGAAAGTTGTTTGGGATCAACGCCTGAAAGTTGTCCGTAGTATTCGAGCAATTCGCGGGCGGTGAGATAGTCGTAGAAGTACGGCTGCTCAGGCAGAAATCCGATCTGCGCCTTCATCTTGGGATCGTCGATCTCCATGCCCAGAATGCGGGCTGTTCCCGCAGTCGGGAAGATCAGGCCCATCAGTAGCTTGAGTGTGGTGGTCTTGCCCGCGCCGTTGGGCCCCAGAAAACCGAAAACTTCACCTTCTTCGATGGCCAGGTGAAGGGGCCGCAACCCGTATCGTGGTTTCTTGCGCCAGAAGCCGACGCTGTAGGTTTTCTCCAAACCGAGTATTTCAATGGCTGCCATAGCGGGAGCAGGGCCGTCTCTCGACGCCTCGCTGGGTTCAAACAAAGTATATTTCAATCGTGATGCGGGCTGGAATGGCGGCCTGAATACGCGGCATTACCAAAGTAAAGAGCGGAGACTGGGGATCGGTCTGTCTATTGCGCGACCGTGTAGGCCAGGCAGGTCGGTACATCCGGAGCCGGCAGCCCGCCCGCGACTCCCGGATTGCTGCGCAAGACGCCATCCGTAATAATGCAGAAGTTGCGGACACCCGTCTGGTTGAACGCTGCCGGAGCAGAGCCCACCACGAACGAGACATTGACGCCACTGCCGGAAGGAAAACCCGTCGCCTTGAACGTGTACCCGCTCTTGACCCCGGTCGTAAGCACGCTGTCGATCAGGCAAGCCGTAGCTGGACTGGGATTGCATCCCACCGCCAGACCGCCCAGGTTGGCCAATGCAGCCGCATAACCCACCGAAGGGTAAGTTGCGTTATAGGTGACCTCGGCAGTCGCCACACTGCGAACCGAGGCCGCCGCTGAGGACTCGTTGGCTGCAATACGCGCCCGCAACAGGTTGGGAATCGCCACCGCCGCGATAATCAGGATGATCGCCACCACGATCAGGAGCTCGATCAAGGAGAATCCTGCGTTCGGTGCAGTTTTCCGAATTGGGCTTGTCCGATCCATTTCGGGAATGATGTGGCACTTTTCTGGCCAATCTGCCTGCCGCGGATCACAGTTATCTAAACCTGTTAGATACAATTATTTAGAATGTGGTCGAGTCTGGGAAGAGATCGCGGGGTGAGATTTTGACACTATTTGTCGCAATCAGCGACAATATTTGGCGCCAAGTTTTGAATTTGGCGCGTGGTTTCGGCATGGCGTGCCGGAACCGAAACCCCGGTCAGACGTTCCCCTTGATGGTCAGCCTTCTGGAGCACCGCACCTAGGGTGAAGCCATTTTTTCCCCGAACTGCCTGCTACAGGACGGGATACCCAGCACCTGTGCAAACGGCCGCTCCACCGGTGACGGGAGGCGCGCCGGCAGCACCCACGTTGAAGTGAATGACACCGTCTTCGGCGGAGCAGAAGTTCCGTACTCCCGTCTGGTTGAAAGAAGCCGGGGCCGCCCCTACTCCGTAGCCCAGGTTCAGGGTACCGCCACTCCCTGCCAAACCAACTTCGCCATAGTAGTAGCCATTCTTCGCCGTTCCGGGTGCAGTGGCATTGGAAAAATTGCTGTCTATCAGGCAAGCGTTGGCTTGAGTCGGCCCGCCCGCAGGGCAGGTCGAACCGGACGCACCGGGCCCCAGTTGGCCCAGGTTGGCGGAGTATCCTACCGTCGGGTAGGCCGTCGAATAGGTAACTTCGGCGGTGTTGATGGTACGGATCCCGCTTACTGCGGACGATTCATTGGCCGCTATCCGGGCACGCAACAGGTTAGGGATGGCTATCGCAGCAAGGATAAGAATAATCGCAACCACAATCAAAAGTTCAATAAGCGAAAAGCCCCGCTGCTCCCGCATCTTGTACCCCCAAATATTCAGTTCTGAGTGGCCGCTGGGATCGACCTTCTCAGTGGCGCTCGCTTGCCGCCTCGGTCCAGGCTTGTGCCCGCTGCAAGGCCTGTTTCCAGCCAGCGATATCCTACACCTTTTCCTAATCCAATTGCTCAGCTAACAGACGGAATCCTGCAGAGACTGATAGCCCGGATTTCAAGCTGGACACGGCAGGAATGCGCCCGCGGTCTTTTAGAATGAATGGGAATCTAAGCTTGGAGTTGAAGGAAGATTGCGCCGAAAAAGCGGTTCAAAAAAAACAAAGAGCATCGGGTGTCGCCACCCGATGCTCCAGCTTCGTACCCTCCCCCGGGTACTTGGCCAACTCTTACTGCAGAACGAGGTAGGTCGGCGCAGTGCAGACGGTCGCGCCAGCCGTATCCGGGGTCGTCGAGGCTCCGGTGTTCTGATCGGCGCGAAGCACACCATCTTCAGCCGAGCAGAAGCGACGTACACCGGTCTGGTTGAAGGCCGCAGGGGCCGCACCCACACCGTAGGTGATCAGCAGTGCACCAGCGCCACCCGCAGCGCCCACCGCGTCCACCTTGTAGCCGCTCTTGTTACCGCTGGCGCTGGCCAGGTTGTTGGCCAGTGCGCCGTCCACCAGGCAAGCCGCAGCCTGGGTAGGACCGCCCGCCGGGCAAGCCTGCAATCCGGCGCCCGGTCCCAGGGCAACCAGGGTCGCCGCATAACCTACGGTCGGATACGCCGACTGATAAGTCACCTCGGCCGTGTTAATGGTACGGACCGAGCTGACCGCAGATGATTCGTTGGCTGCGATACGTGCACGCAGCAAGTTAGGAATGGCGATCGCAGCGATGATCAGAATGATCGCAACCACGATCAGCAACTCAATCAGTGAAAAACCCTTCTGTTTCCGCATCTCGTTAGTCCCTCTCTCCGTTTCAGAAATTTTGGTCTTTAGCAGACCCAATTAGGGAATTTGTTCGCATTCGGGAGACCACTACCCGGGGCCCTCCATCCCAGGTCTCTTTGCCTTACATGCCTTTTATTTTCAGTATTTAGACAATCTTTAGTTATTCGGGTAACGCGGTCGGCGGAGCCGCGCGTGCTTTGATCGTTGTCAGATTTTGGCAGGAGCAATGACAATCTGTGTCATTTTGGGACTCAGAGCAAGCGTCTCCCCCAATTGGGAAGTTGTTTGCAACCTCAAAACCAACCTCAGACTGGAGAATGGCAGACTAAAGGTAGACTTCGGCCTTTTCGAGTCACAAGGGGTTCGGAACCAGGAGCGATACTTTGTGTTTTCAGTGTCTTAGGAACGTCGGCAGCTCTGGTCTGGCGGTTTTAGCGGAGAGCCATGAAGGCGGTGCAGGTTGCAGGCACAATCACGGGGGCGGACTGTCCGCTGGGATTCTGAAAACGCAGCACACCATCTTCGACGGAGCAGAAGTCGCGCACCCCGGTGGAGTTGTATCCGGACGCGGATGCACCCACCGTGTAGCTGACCACCACCGATCCGCCGGTTATGCCCGCCAGGCCAAAGAAGTATCCGCTTTTGGCCGAAGCGGTTGAAGTGGCATTGGAGAGCAGGCTGTCCACCAGGCAAGCCGCGGCCTGGGTGGGACCAGAGCAGGTGGACCCGGCGCCGCCCGGTCCGAGTTGGGCCAGAGTGGCGGCAAATCCGACCGTCGGGTAGGCTAACTGATAGGTAGCCTCGGCGCTGACGATGGTCCGGATCGAACTCACCGCGGAGGCTTCGTTAGCTGCAATCCGGGCTCGCAGCAGGTTGGGAATGGCGATCGCGGCAATAATCAGAATGATTGCCACCACGATCAGCAACTCAATGAGTGAAAAGCCACCGGCTTTGCGCATCTTGTTTTTCCTTGCAGTTCAAAAATCCCAAGGAGCATCGAATCGCTCCGATGCTCCCGGGATTTCGAACCTTCCCTAAGCGTTCCGATTCTTAGAGAGTGGTGTAGGCAACGCAGCCCGCAGTGGTCGCGACCGGTACTCCACCCGCACCGCCGGGGGTAGAGCGGACGACGCCATCTTCAATCGAACAGAAGAGGCGAACGCCGGTGCTGTTGTAGGCCGAGGGCGCGGCGCCGATGGTATAGCCGGAAACCGGCGTGGTGGCAGTGGTCGAGTTTGCCACTCCGAAGTAGTAGCCGCTCTTGGCCAATGCGGAGGTCGTAGCCGACGCCAGGGTGAAGTCCAAAAGACAGGCGTTGGCTTGGACAGGAGTGGCGCAGGTGCCAGCCGCCGCCGGACCCAGGGCCGCCAGCGTGATCGAGTAGCCGACGGTCGGATACGCGGTCAGGTAGGTCACTTCCGCCGTGTTGATGGTCCGGATGGATGCGACGGAGGAAGCCTCGTTGGCCGCGATCCGGGCGCGCAGTAAGTTAGGAATTGCAATCGCAGCGATGATCAGAATAATCGCCACCACGATCAGCAATTCAATCAGGGAAAAACCTTTTTGTTTACGCATGATGTTTCGTGTAATCTCCGTTTCGAATTCTTAGCGAATTCTTAATTTCTCTGCAGTTAGTAAGGGCAGGTGGCATGCCATCGCGATCGCGTTCGCGAGATGCGAAACGCGCGGGAGCTAACTCTGATTGCTTGCACTGCAAGTGTGAAACATCGAGAAGAGTGTGAGTGTGCGCGGCCTTTGCCGCTGCGCGCGCATGACGAATTCGTGTCACAAAAGGTGACACATTGCAGTAGCCCGAATCAGGAATCTCTCCCGATTCAGAACTGCAACCGCAGAACGCGCGCGCGCAAAACCTTTTTGAAAACTGGAATCGATGCGCAAAGTGACCGGCGGATTTCGACCGCGAGTGCTGTCCGGTTCGGCTTTTCGTGGCGAAATTTACGGTCTAGGATTTTTGACCGCTTGAGGCGAGGTTAGAACCCTTCACCGCTCAAGGATGACCGAGTTCCGGGGCGGCAGCTTCGCCTTCATGGATCCCGGCATGCATCATCACGGAATGGCGGTAGGAGAGACGGTGGTGCAGGTCCATGGAGCAGCGCCGTTTCAGATCAACTACGTCAACCCGAGCGACGATCCCGGCATGAAGAAGTAGCTGGACCGGGGACGGGATCGATCAACCGCCCAGCCGTGGCCTGGTGTTTTAGCCGCCCTCAGGGACAGCCCGCAGGCCGCTGATGGATGCGATGTCGATGCGAAAGAACACCAGTTCGATCGAAAGATCGCTGGTCTGTTCGCGCCTCTCTGCCAGCGGGGTTTGCCAAAAGCGGGAAAAGTGCGCCAGCTGCTTCTTGGCATGTTCCCGAGCATCGCTGTATTGCGGCTCGCGCAGTTCGAGGTAGGTTCCGGTCACGACTACACTGCTCCAGTTCGACCGGGTTCCGATTTCGTCAGCTTGCAGGCAAACCTTGGGATTTTGCCGCATCCACTCAACCTTCCTTCCGAGTGTCGAAAAAAGGTAGAGGCAATCAGGCTCGTAGGAAAAGGCGACCGGCACGACATAGGGTTGGTCGTTCAAGGAACATGCCAGCCTCCCGATCGATACCCGTTGCAACAGCTCAATGCACTCTTCCTGGGAAATCGGAATGATTCGCATGAATGCTCTCTCCTGTATACGCCGCTGCCAGTCTAAACTAAGGCGCGCTTTCCGCCCCGGCCAGGATCGCCACACTGCGGTTGCGGTGAATGGTCCAGGGGAAGGCATAGGATATTTCCCCCAGCTGTGGAAAACATCGTGTGCGGTGAGATCTGAACTCCCAGCCTTCCAACTCGTCGCCAATTAGACTTCGTTCATAAGGCCAACTTACGCCCGTTCTGAACTGAAAAGGTCGCATAGGCGCACCGGTGTGGTCCCAGGTCTTCTGGACAATATGGTTGATCGCAACCCATCCGGTGCCTAGTTCGACAACAGGTGAAAGTTTATTGATTCGGCGTTGCTTACCTCCACAAATCCGCATCAAAAGTGTGATGGTTCGTCCTACTGACGGGGCATTTCGAAGGCCGGAAACACATTTGCGCAGTCAGGTTCGGCAATTCAGGAGCTGACAAGATTGACGTCAAGTGTCAGCCTGTGGAAAAAGTAAGGCGACAAATATCAAAAAGAATCAGTAAGCTGTTTTTATATCAGTGTTGGCCTGAAGCGGCGGAGCTGCTTTCCGCAAAGCCCAGGTTCAACGTAAGGTGAGTATGGCAGTAAGCATTCCCGTATTTCTGCTTGCAGAGAACCGCCTCCTTCGAGAGGCCCTGGCTCGGATCCTGAACAAGAAAAATGACATCAGTGTGGTGGGGGCGTCAACCTACTCGCTCGCGGTTACCGAGGCGATTGCCGCAGTCTCTGCCCGGGTCTTGTTGTTCGATCCCCTGGATGCGTCCGCCAGCCCTGCTCTGGTTCGAACGATACGTGAGTCATTACCCACATTGAAAATTGTAATGATCGGGATGGATCTGGATAGTGAGCTCTTTCTCCAAGGCGTCCGGGAAGGTATCGCGGGCTATCTGCTGAAGGACGCAACCGCGGCCGACGTCGCGGCGGCGGTGCGCTCCGTGGCCAACAACTGCGCCGTCTGCGCCCCAGAGTTGTGTCGGACACTGTTCGACTACGTCACCCGGCAACGGGAAAACTACCCGAGCTTTTTCATCAAGCGACAATTCGGCCTCACCCGCCGGGAACAGCAGTTGGTGGAAATGATTGGCCGCGGTTTCACCAACAAAGAGATCGCGGGGGATTTAGGTTTGTCGGAGCAAACCGTAAAAAACCACATCCATCGCGTGCTGCGCAAAGTGGGAGTGAGGGATCGGTTGGCGGCTGTGGAAGCGTGCCGCACGCCAGGCGCTCTGCCGGCGTGACCTGATCCCGGTTTCCGGTTGCGAGGTCAACCCGAGACCCAGCCTCTTCCCATTGGAACGGTACTTGTTGGTATGCGGGATAGAAGAATCAAGATGGAATGGTGCGCCCTGAGAGATTCGAACTCCCGACCTTCTGGTTCGTAGCCAGAAATCAGCAAATCCCCTCCGCTCGGAAGAATTCCTAACAAGTCCTGAGAACTCCTGTTTACTTCGCATTTTCATAGGTTTAGTCTGACTTCGCTTTCGGTTCGAGTTGGATTCACTCTGGCGGAAAAACCGGAAATGTCCGTGACCAGGGTGAAACGGGGGTGAAATGGAAAGGTTTCAGAGAGCATCTGGTCGCAGCCCAGAAGGTCGAAGAACGGAGAAAGGAATTCTAGAATTGGCGAACGATAGGTTCATTTTTACCCGCGCAAAACTCCGTGCTCTGCCCGCCCCGGACGACGGTTGGAAGTATTTCTACGACGGAGCGGTACGCGGCTTGGCGCTGGGCGTTGGCGCGAGCGGAGCGAAATCGTTCCGCGTGAATAGAAAGTTTAAAGGGCAAGCGATGAAAGTCACGTTGGGTACGTTCGACCCCGATCTGCCGGAGAGCAGGGAGTTGCCGGTTGGAGCGCAGCCGCTCGATCTTCTGGGTAACACCAGGGCGCTCAACGTGCGAATGGCGCGCAAACTTGCGATGGCGGTTATGGCCCAGCTCGACATCGGTATCAACCCCGCTGATCAGGGTCGGCACGGGATGACGATGGGCGAACTCTTTGCGCGCTACGTCGCATACAGACGCGACGAGGGAAAAAAGACCGTACCTGCTCTCGTTTGGAACTGGGAGAGATATCTGGGCAAACTGCCCGACTCTCCAAAGAAGCAACACGGAGCGGCGCGCAGCAAAGCACCCGGCGCAGTGAATTGGGAACGCCGCCGTCTCGAAGAAATTAGCCACGAGCGGGTCTCCCGCCTTCGGCTCGATCTCGGCGAGAAAGTGGGACACACAACCGCCAATCGTGTGATCGAACTGCTACGTGCCATGTACAACTTCGCCAAAAAACAGAGGCTATATGGCGGCGAGAATCCAGCGGAGGGAAGCGGCAAGTTCCAACTGCAATCCAGGGAACGCTTCCTCCAAGCCGATGAGGCACAAAGATTTTTTAAAGCCCTCGATGCTCTCCCGCGAGATCAGCAAGATTTCGCCGACTACATCCGAATCTCGCTCTTCGCCGGTGCGCGGCGGAACAACGTGCTGCGTATGAGGTGGGACGAATTGAATTTGGACGGTGCCCGGTGGACGGTGGCAGGCGAAATCATGAAGAACGGGGAACCTCTCACGATCCCGCTCGTCGAGGAGGCAGTCGAAATCTTACGACGTCGAGAAAAAAAGGCCGATAGCGAGTGGGTCTTTCCTGGAGGTACGCCAGCCGGACACATGGGGCCACCACGAAAGCAGTGGCTCCAGTTGCTCAAGGCCGCTAGTTTACGCGATCTGCGGCTTCACGATCTGAGGAGGTCATTAGGTTCTTGGATGAGCAACACGGGCGCGAACACAGTCATGACGATGCGAGCGCTCGGGCACAAGTCCATCGACGCCGCATTGATTTACCAGCGGTTGGAAATTTCGCCCGTTCGTGATGCGATGCAGCGGGCAGTTACTGCGATGTCACACGCGGCAAAGGGAAAAGGCCCGAAGGCGGTTGTGGAGATAACCCGGAAGGCCCGGGGGCGCAAGCCGAAGGTAGGCGCTAAATGATTCGTAAGACGAACAGCACGCTTCCATCAGAAACGGAGATCGCAGTATCGAAGGAGGTGAATCAATCGCCAAGAGCGGCAGTCCCGGCGGATCAGCAACTCGGATGGGAGGTGTTCGAATCTCTCAGCGAGGCGGACATCGTTGAGTATTTGATGTCCTCACCGCCGTTTCTGGAACTCTGTCGAGTGTTACGCCGCCCCGATGATCCCAGGGGCAGATCATTACGCGGTGCCCTCAAGCATCGATCGGAATGGCTGCGAAACGACCCCACGTATGCCGCAGAGGTCTTCCTGAACAGTTGGCCAAATCGTCGCCCACCGCGGTGGAACATGGACTGGGTTGCTTCTGCCTTACGGGGACGGCTTGACGGGAAGGGAACAATGGATTCATTGATGGGATTCGGCGGACGGGGCAAGCGACCCTTCACGGTAGCGAAGCGTCGGCAACGCCTTCTGATCCAATTCGCCGACATCGCCCATCTGATCGCACTCGATTTGAAGACTCGTGAGGCCGCCCACCTCGTTTGTTGCCGAGACAACCCGACGCTTCGCGCGTCCGATGACTGTGAAAGTGCGGATAGGTTGGTTTCGATGACGAACACCCTGGCAGGGGAATACGGTCACTACGCTGGACGCAAAGGGCTCGAAAAGTTCTTTAAACTGGGGCAGAGTAAGCCCGACGCCATAAGGGCGGTCACGGCTGAGTTCGTCACTGGCTTTCCAAGAAGCGAGATTATGAGAACGAAACTAAGACGGTTTCTACGATAGATTTTTGGTTGGGTTGTGAAAAAAGGCCCTCTTAGGAACAGCAAAAACGCTGTGCCGAAGAGGGCCTTTATTCGCACAACGTTTTTGCTGTAAGGAAGAAGGATGACTTGTCTGTATAGACTGCGCTCCGATCTCGTGCGAATCTTCGCGGAGTGGTGGCAAGAGCTACGGTCGGAGGATTCGCAATGCAGGTGCAACTTGAGCAACTCGGTTCGACGCCGTCCCACCAAGAAGACGACGAAATATTTGACTACGCTGGCGCAGTGAGATTTCTTAACGGCCCAACAAAGGCGACACTACAAGATTGGGTGGCCACTGGGCGCTACGGAATTCCATTTATTAAGTTGGGTCATTTCGTTAGGTTCCGAAAATCGTCCCTCCGCGCTTGGCTGAAAGCGCGGGAGCGGAATACCCACATCAACCAGGAAATTCAAACACAGTAGCGATGGAGCTTGAAAAGCAGAACGCGCCGGAGATTGCGAATGGCTGAGAACCGCTACCGCAAGGTCGAGGTTCGATTGTGGTGCGACGAGCGATTTCGTGCGCTGTCATCGATTCCGCCTTCCGGTCAAGGCCTATACATCTACCTCAAAACCGGCCCGCACACTGGCCCGATCCCGGGCGTCTTTCGGGCTGGACGTGCGGGACTTGCCGAGGAACTTGGTTGGCCCCAGGAAGATTTCGACAGAGTCTTTCAGGAAGTCTCAAACCTCGGTATGGCCAGAGCCGACTGGCGAGCGCGTCTTGTGTTCATCCCCACAGAGATCAGTTCAAACCTTCCGCAATCTCCGAACGTTGTCGCATCCTGGGCCGGTGAGTGGCGGCTCCTTCCGGAGTGCGATCTCAAACTCGAGGCCTATGCCGTTCTGAAAGCCACAATTCAGGGCCTCGGTGGGCCTTTCGCAAAAGCTTTCGATAAGGCTTTAGGAAAGTCATCCGCCGAGACTGTCGGCAAGACTTTCGGAAAGTCTTTAGGAGAGTCATATGGAAAGACTACGTCGAATCAGGAACAGGAACAGAGTCAGGAACAGCAAGAGCGAATAGAAGCAGTCGAGCCGGAAAGCGGTGAAGGAGCTTGCGCTCCTCTGGTTCTCCGTGGGGAATCCCATGAAACCGAATGGGCCGAGATTCAACGCACAACGCCGACCGAGGCGCAGGTCGATGCGATTTACAAGCTCTACCCTAAAAAGGTCGGGAAGATCGATGCAAAGAAGGCGATTCGTAAGGGCGTCGGCATCGTGATCCGTGGTGATGCCGAACATCCTGCCATGTTGCTGGATGATGCGCTTAATTATCTCCAGCAACGTCTCACGCTATACGCGCAGCGTGTCCAGGGCAGCGAGTACATACCCGATCCAGCAACGTGGTTCAACAAAGGGCGATTTTGGGATGATCCGTCGAGTTGGAAATTGAAGGGCAGTAGCAGGAAGACAAACGGCGTCCACCATGACGGTGATGACAGGCACTATACGGAAGGGGCTGACATTGTCTACGACAACAACAGCGATTAGCGTGACCCCCAACACCACGATGGCTTCGGTTTGCCCGGACTGTCGCGACACACCGGGTTGGCGTTACACAAGTGCCGCGAAAAAGGCGGTCACCCGCTGCCACTGCCGTTCCGTGGCGGGCGACGTGAAGGTATGTTCAATCCTGCCGCCTCTGCTTCGTGGAGCGCGGCTCTCGGATTTTGCCCATCCGCTTGCGGTCGCCGCCCAGTGTTGGTTGGAAAAGCCGACTCATGGCCTCTTCATCACAGGAGCGGTAGGGACAGGCAAAACATGGTTTGGCGCAGCGATGGTGCGCGCCCTTGTCGAGCGCGGAGGAACGCGGAGCAGGGTGACATTCAAGCTGGCCTCCGATTTCTATGCGGACATTCGTGCCACCTTCACAAACCCCGGAGTCACCGAGATCACGATCCTGAACCAATTCGGGGACGTTGAGTTTCTTGTCCTGGATGATCTCGGGGCCGGCTCCCTGAGTGACTTTGAACGCCGTTCAACGTTGCACGTGTTGGATCGACGCCTGAACCATTTGCGCCCGACAATCATCACCTCGAATTTAAGTCTTGAGCAGATCGCCCAAGGAATGGACGAGCGTATCGGGAGCCGTCTTAGGGGCTTCACGCGCATCGCGATGACCGGCCGCGACAGGCGCGAACGAACATGACAGAGACAAGTTCCGCTTTAGGCGAGATCGTTCTAAACCGGAACGGCTCTCGACAGCCGGGCAAGAGTTGTTCACCACAGGGAGGGAGTTAAATGAAGATGAGAAACGAAGCAGCAACCGCAACGACGGAGCCTGTTCCGATTCCGGAATTTACGGCGAGCCGCGTGGTCGAGGCATTTAACGCATTGCTCGATCAGTGGCAACCACCAGCAGAATTCACATGCCTCTGTTCCGCGGATCGGTTGTTGGGTCTGATGGTTGCCAAAGTCGGTGCTCATGGTCTTCCACGAACCGGTTCAGCACTTCTGGCGTTTCTCAAACTTCCGGACAACATTAGAGCGATCCGCAAAGAGCGCATTCTGGTTAGTTTCGAAATGCCGCCTAGAGCACCTTCGCCGAGGGAACAGACTGTTGATCCCGCAACTTGGCCGCCCAACGTCCGACTGGAGCGAGCACGGCATCAAGATGAATTTCGTCCCCGTCCTTCGTGATGTTGTCGGGGAGATAGAGAGAACAAAATCGTAAACAGGAGGGCACGAAAATGAATGTTCCGAAATTGGCAGAAATTCTCAAAAGTGACTTCATCGGGTTCGCGGGCGGCGTCGAAGGTCTGTTCGTACAACTTTGTTCGCGCAGGGATTTTGTCGCGCTGACCGGAGTTCCCAGAGACGCATACGCCTTTCAATCAGAATTGAAATTGACATTGTCGGAGCTGCTTGCCCAGGGCATCGCACTGACGATCCATCCTTCCGGAAAGATCGCCGTTGAGTCGGCAACAACCGCGCAGCACGCGCAGGCGGAAGAAGCGATGCTTCGCACCACTTTCCGTTCCGCCACCCCGGAGGCTGCTGAACTGAGAGCAGAATTCGGAAATTCGGAAGACGGGTTTCAGCGATTCGCGGCGTACCAGAAAGCAGTCAAGAGCGGGCGCGCCCATCCACCCCGACGCGGCAAGAACGTGATCGATGACGGAACCGAGCACGCGAGCGTCGATCCCCGATTGACCATCGAGGCGCGAAGTCGGCAACGGTGGGAGCTAGAGCCAGTCACCCGTTCCGAATTCGGAAACAACTTTGAACGGTTTCTGGCGTTCGAAAAAGCGAACTCTCGCGGCCAAGTTCATAGGTTTGTTCCGGCGTAGGATGCGAGATTCCGTAACGCACGTTCCCGTTACGAAGCGACAACGCCGCCCAGCCTGTCTTGTTCTGGTTTCTCTCAAGGAACCGTTCCAGCCAACGATAGGTTAGGGCGGCTCCGACTTATCGGGACAAAACGGCGTTTAGAGATTCCGCAGCGTTACTTCCATTGGCGTTGCGGAAGCGCCGCCCCAGGGCTGGTGCGATTTGGGAACCACACCATACTCCGTGGTGTGAAGTCATCCAGCCTGGGGCGGAGGAGATGTGGAGCAACACCCAAATTGGCAAAAAGCACCCAGATCGATTTATTCGGAACGCCTTCGACTTCACCTGCGGCGGGGTGCGTTGGGAGAGGAACGTTGGAGTTCGACGCGAAGTTGGCATCGAAGTTCAAAAAAGAGGGGATGCGACGGGCGGGGGCAGCGGGCAAGCATCAGGAACTGCTCGATCTGTTGCGCCCCGAACTTGTGAAGATTGCTCTTTCACGGTTTGATCGAAGCGCGAGCGCGGATGACGCTCAAAAGGTTTTGCTGGCCCGTGGCTACCCCCCTGGAAGTCTGGGAAATGCTGCGGGTAGTTTGTTTCGCAGTTCAGACTGGGAGCTCGTGTCGTACAGGCCCAGCGAAAGAGTTTCCAGGCACCAAAACAAAGTTGGGGTTTGGCGTTTGCGAAGTTGATTCCAGATCGGATGGTCAGCGTTTCGGTTTTCGGGAGGTGAGCAGATGAATTCGGAGACGGAAAGAAATCGCGCCATTGCGACGGATTTAGATGGAGTGAAGCGAGAGTGGTTCAACGCTGGATTTTTAGCGGGCTGCGAAAGCGAGCGTGCTCGGATCAAAACTGTGCAGGAACAAGCGATGCCGGGGCACGAGTCTTTGCTGGAGCGCATGAAGTTTGACGGCGTGACCACCGCAGAACAGGCGGCCGTGATTATTGTCGCAGCCGAAAAAAGGAAGCTGGGCCGGATCGCAATCCATCTCCGAGAGGATGCGGGGCAGCCAGCAGCCCATACACCTTTCGAAACCATAAACCCGAGTACGCCCCAGGCGATCGCCGCGGATATGTCGAAAGAGGACATGAAGTCGATTGCCCACGCGGAGTGGGAAGCACAGCCAAAGCTGAGAAACGAATTCAGCGGCGAGCGGCAATACATCGCGTTCCGGACAGCAGAGGCGCAAGGTCGCATTCGACTGCTCGGAAAAAGAAAAGGGAAGGTAAATTGATGACTTGTGAAAGCGCGGAAAAAACAGAACACGGTTCCGTCCTCGGAGCCTTGACTAACTACGCGATGAGTCGTGTTTCGACTAGGCCATCATTGCCAGGCTATTCCGCTCTCGTCGTTCCGGTTGAAAGGTTGCGCCAGGAAATTAGTGTGACGTCAGAAGAAATCCGGCAACTCTTCCGAAGCCAGCAAACATTTTCGGTTAGCGACTTCACGATCCGCTACGAGGTGGGGCGGGATCGCATCCATTTCAACAGAATCGTGGAAGTCCAGGCATCGTCGCCCGTTCCAGGCGCGGCAATGTCTTTCCCGGTCGATCCGATCCCCGCTACTGCGAAGGCAGACCCATCCATGACATCGGAGCAGTTGCGAGCGATGGCGAAAACGGAGTGGGCGACTGACGAAAACCTCCACCGCGAGTTCGGAAGCGAAAGCGTCTACCTCGCATTCCGCGTTGCAGATATCCAGGGGCGCGCTCGCATCTCCGGTAGGACACGAGAGGGCGGCAAAAAGTGAACGTTCCACGTGGGACTTGATGTCAATTTAGTCGAGGCAAACAAGACTATGGGCAGAACGCTAAACATGGATTTTGATGAGGATCAGATCAGGCGGCTGGTGCGTGGCATGACGCCCAGAATGAGATTTTTCCATGCAGGTGACTGCAGCCGGCGACAAGCACGCCGATCAGCCCCAGTAGCACGGCGCGCAGCGCGCGCTGATCGCCTGATCGTGACAGCATCCGCACCTCCTGCCGCCAAGCGCGGCTGCGCGTAACATACGCCAACGGCATGGAGTAGACATGGAATCCCCGCACGCTTTCAACTTCCGGGAGTGGATCGAGGCCAACCGCGCGCAGCTGAAGCCGCCGGTGGGCAACAAGCGCGTGTTTCAGGACGGCGACTTCATCATCATGGTGGTCGGCGGTCCCAACGCCCGCAAGGACTTCCACGTCGACCCGGGCGAGGAGTTCTTCTACCAGCTCGAGGGCGACATGGTGCTGAAGACCATGCAGGAGGGCCGCGCGGTCGATCTGCCGATCCGCGCCGGCGAGATCCTGCTGCTGCCCGCCGAACGTGCCGCACTCGCCGCAGCGCTTCGCCAACTCGGTCGGCCTGGTCGATCGAGCGGCGGCGCCGCCCCGGCGAGCGTCGACGGCCTCCAGTGGTACTGCGAGAGCTGCGGCAAGCTGCTGTACGAGGAGTTCTTCGCGCTCACCGACATCGAGACGCAGTTCCCGCCGTGTTCGAGCGCTTCTTCGCCAGCCTGGCACTAGCGCACCTGCAAGCACTGCGGCACGGTGATGGAGCGCTGCCGTAGCGTGCACTGGCGCGCACTCGTGCGTCGGCGGGCGCGACGATGGCGCGTCGATCTGGCCGCCGCCGGTGGACCTGGCGCGTGCCGCTGGACTTCCACGGTCCGCAGCCGCGGTACTTCGGCGCCCCGCCGGCCAGCGCGCCGGCCGCTGGAGCTGGCCGGCTTCACCGGCCGCGTGACGCACGGCGCCAGCTGCAACTGCAGGTCCTCACGTTCACCCCGCATGCAATGGCACGCACACCGAGTGCGTCGGCCACCTGACGCGCGAGCGCGTGGACGCCTTCCGCGTGCGCCTGCTGGCTCATCCCGCGCTGCTGTCACCGTCGAGCCGGAAGCCGCCGGCAGCACGCGCGAGAGCACCGACCCGGCCCCGCACGCGCGGGATCTGCTGATCACGCGCCGCGCGCTCGAGGCGCGCCTGGCGCCGCGCTGCGCCTTCGAGGCGCGCGCGCTGTCGTGCGCACGCTCCCAACCCAGCGCGAAGCGCACCCGAGACTACAGCGGCCAAGCGCCGCCGTTCCTGTCGCGCGAGGCGGCGCAGCTGCTGGTGGAGCGCGGCATCGAGCACCTGGTCGTCGACGTGCCCTCGCCGATCGCGAGCAGCGATGCGGGGCGCCTCACCGCGCACCGCATCTTCTTCGGCCTGCCGCCGGGCGCCACCGCGCTGCGCGGGCGCCACGCGCCCGGATGCGACCGTCACCGAGCTGGCCTACGTCCCCGACGCCCTCGCCGACGGCTCGTACCTGCTCGAGCTGCAGGTGCCGGCCCTCGGCGGCGACGCGGTGCCGAGCCGCCCGGTGCTGTACGCGCTGAACGCCCGCATGAGCGCAGCCGCACGCTCGAGCGATGCCCGGGCGCGCGATGCCGCCGACCCGCTGCGCCCGCTGCGCGCGCGCTTCGCGCTGCCCGCGCGCGCCGATCGGCGCGCCGCTCACTCTACCTGTGCGGGCACTCGCTCGGCCTGCAGCCGCTCGCCGCGCGCGCGCTCGTCGACGCAGGAGCTCGATGACTGGGAGCGGCTCGGCGTCGTGGGTCACGAGCACGCGCGCCGCCCCTGGATCCGCTACCACGAGAACGCTCACCGCCGGGCTCGCCGCTCTCACCGGCGCGCAGCCGGACGAAGTGGTGGCGATGAACTCGCTCACCGTGAACCTGCACCTGATGCTGGCGAGCTTCTACCGCCCGGCCGGTGAGCGCCGCCGCATCCTGATCGAGGCCGGCGCCTTCTCCTCCGACCGGCACGCGGTGGCCTCGCAGATCGCCTGGCACGGCCTCGATCCGGCGCGCGACGCTGATCGAGCTCGCCCCGCGCGCCGGCGAGGACACCGTGCGGAGGCGCGACATCGAGGCGTGCATCGCCGCGGACGGCGCGCAGATCGCGCTGGTGCTGTGGCCGGGGGTGCAGTACCGCACCGGGCAGGTGTTCGATCTGGCGCGCATCGCGCGCGCGGCGCACGCGCCGGCTGCGTCGCCGGCTTCGACCTGGCGCACTCGATCGGCAACGTGCCGCTCGCGCTGCACGACGACGACGCGGACTTCGCGGTGTGGTGCAGCTACAAGTACCTGAACGCCGGCCCGGGCGCGATCGGCGGCTGCTTCGTGCACGAGCGCCACGCCGAGGCGCAGCCGCGCAGCGCGCCACAGCGGCGCGCTGCCGCCGCGGCTCGCCGGCTGGTGGGGTCACGAGGAGTCCACGCGCTTTCAGATGGAGCCGCAGTTCGCGGCGGCGCGCGGGCGCGGCGGCCTGGGCGGTGAGCAATCCGCCGGTGTTCGCCGCCGCCCCGCTGCGTCGCCTCGCTGCCGCTGTTCGCCGAGGCCGGCATGCCGGCGCTGCGCGCGAAGTCGCTCGCGCTCACCGGCTACCTCGCGCGCGCTGCTCGAGCCGCTCGCGCCGGCGGTCGAGATCCTCACGCCCGCCGCGCCCGGCGCAGCGCGGCTGCCAGCTGTCGCTGCGCATCGCGCGGCGGCGCGAGCCGCGGCAAGCAGGTGTTCGCGGCCCTCGGCGGCGCGCGGCATGGTGGTCGACTGGCGCGCGCCCGACATCATCCGCGTCGCCCCGGTGCCGCTCTACAACGGCTTCGAGGACGTCTGGCGCTTCGCGCAGGCGCTCGCGGCGGCTGCTGCGCGCGTGAGCGGGCGGCGGCGCGCGTCCTCAACATCGTCGGCGCCGGCCTGGTGGGGGCGCTGATGGCCCTGATGCTCGCGCGGCGCGGACTCAACGGTGACGCTGATCGAGCGCCGTGCCGATCCGCGCCAGACGCCGGCCCGAACGCGGCCGCTCCATCAACCTGGCGCTCGCCGCGCGCGGCATTGCGGCGCTCGAGGCGGCCGGCATCCTGGGCGAGGTGCAGCCGCTGTTGATCCCGATGCGCGGCCGGATGGTGCACGAAGTGAGCGGCGAGCAGCGCGCTGCTGCCCTACGGGCAGCACGAGCACGAGGTCATCTACGCGGTCAGCCGCGCGGACCTGAACCGCGTGCTGATCGATGCGGCCGCGCGCCACGCCGGGGTGCAGGTGCACTTCAACCGCGTCTGCCTGGGTGCCGACCTCGCGGCGCGATGCAGCTGCGCTGGCGCGATGCGGCGAGCGGCGCGCGACGGCGCGAGCGCGCTCACGCCCACGATCGGCACCGACGGCGCCGGCTCCGCCGTGCGCGCGAGCCTGCAGCGCGGCGGGCGCGGTGCGCGTCAGCGAGGACTGGCTCGATCACGACTACAAGGAACTGATCATCCCGCCGCGCGCGACGGCGGCGGCGCACGCGCTCGAGCGCGAGGCGCTGCACATCTGGCCGCGCGGCGGCTTCATGCTGATCGCGCTGCCCAACACCGATGGCAGCTTCACGGCGACGCTGTTCCTGCCGCGCACGGGCGCGGTGAGCTTCGCGGCGCTGGCGAGCGCCGGCGGCGGTGCAGGCGCTTCTTCGCGCGCGAATTCCCCGACGCGGCGGCGCGCATGCCGGACCTGGTCGCCGAGTTCGCCGCAGCATCCGCAGGGCCAGCTCGGCACCGTGCACTGCCGTGCCCTGGCAGTGGCCGGGCGCGTGCTGCTGCTCGGGCGACGCGGCGCACGCCATCGTGCCCTTCCATGGCCAGGGCATGAACTGCGGCTTCGAGGACTGCGCGGTGCTGGCCGAGCTCTGCTGGCCGCACGCCGCAGTGGCCGGAGGTCTTCGCGCGCTTCGAGCGCGATGCGCCGCGCCCAACACCGAGGCCATCGCGGCAGATGGCGCTCGAGAACTACGACGAGATGCGCGATACGGTGCGCGATCGCCGCTTCGTGCGGCGCAAGGCGTTGCCGGCGCTCGAGCGGCAGTTTCCCAGCGCTTCATCCCGCGCTACTCGATGGTGATGTTTCACCCCGAGATCCCCTACGCCGAGGCGCAGCGGCGCGGCGCGATCCAGGCGCGCATCCTCGAGGAACTCGATGCGGGCGAGGCAGGCGAGCCGGACCTCAGCGCGCGCGGAGGCGCTGATCCGCGCGCGGCTGTGAGACTGATCAGGTCATCTGTCGGAATCTACAAATCACACCTTGCAGCACTTGCCAACTCCGAGTTCGGTTCGCTCAACGCACAATTAGGGCACAGTCAGTCTGAGTAACAACCGGCACCTGTGTCCTTCGAGTGCCCGGCATCGCTTATGTGACCGCTCCCCGAGTAACTGCGGTCCGTTGATGGGCTAGACAGACTGCCCGCAAGCCGCCGCTCGCAGCCCGCAGCGGTAGCACCGTTGCCAAGGGTGCGGCATACTTCGGGAATCCCTGTATCGATGCGAGGATCCCAGGCCATGGCGCAGACATATTCCGGCGGATGTCAGTGCGGCAAAGTGCGCTACGAAGTCCAAAT
>CAWHQS010000011.1:0-297707 GCA_963831565.1 Terriglobia bacterium | reverse complement strand
ACCGGCTGCGGAATGGGCCGTTGGCCCTACAGCAAGCGCTAAAAATCGGGGTTGAGATTGCTGGTGCGCTGGATAAGGCGCACCGCCAGGGAATCACGCATCGCGACCTGAAGCCGGGCAATATCATGCTGACGAAGTCTGGAGCCAAACTGATGGACTTCGGTCTGGCCAAGACCATGGCAACTCTCGCGGGGGCCGCACCCGGCGTGCCGCTTACCCCCCTCCGCGCCGACGATGAGCGTCGCCGCCTTTACCTCGGCTTCGGCCCCGCTTACGGAGCAGGGTACGATTATCGGAACATTTCTGTACATGGCTCCGGAAATACTTCAGGGCAAGGAGGCTGACGCCCGCAGCGACATCTTCAGCTTCGGCTGCGTACTGTATGAAATGGTTACCGGGATACGACCGTTTGCGGGCAACTCGCAGCTGAGTGCGATCGCTGCCATCCTAGAAAGAGATCCGGAGCCAATTACAAATCTCCAACCACTGACTCCACCTCCGCTCGAGCACGTGGTGCTTCGCTGCCTGACCAAAGATCCAGACGAGCGCTGGCAAACCTCTCACGACCTGGTACGGGAGTTAAAGTGGGTTGCCGAAGGAGCTGGCCTCCCCAAGCCGTCTAAATCTGCGCCGCGCCGCCGCGAAACATTCGCCTGGGGACTTGCGGCTGTGTGTATCGCCCTGATGATCTGGCTCGGCCTCGCATTGCGCAGCACGCGGCCGCCGGAGCGTCAGCCTCTTCGCCTTTCTTTGCTGCCGCCGCAATCTACCTCCTTCGTTCCCTATAATTTCTCGATCTCGCCCGACGGCCAGCGGCTCGCCTTCGTGGCCGTTGCAGAGAACGGTGGAACGGCGTTGTGGGTCCGATCCCTGGCATCTGGCACAGCGCAGCAATTGACTGGCACGGAGGGCGCTAAGTACCCCTTCTGGTCACCCGATAGTCGGAAGGTCGGCTTCTTCAGCGCAGGCAAGCTGAAGAGCGTGGATCCCAGCGGCAGCGCCGTCCAGATTATATGCGATACAACTGGAGGCCTGGGCGGAACCTGGAATGATCATGGCACGATCGTGTTCGCGCAGAACCAGACGGGATTAGGGTTCGCGGGACTAATGAAGGTGTCTGCCTCAGGGGGTGAACCCCAGCCAGCCACGGAAGTCAATGCCTCGAATGCCACGGCGCTCTGGCCCTCGTTCCTCCCCGACGGAAATCATTTTCTATATTTCGTTAGCTTGACAACCAACTCCGTGCTGAATAACGCCATTTTTGTTGGCTCATTGAGTTCCAGGGACAGCCACGTGATTTCGCGCGAGATCTCAGGTAATACGCAGTTTGCATCGGGGCGTTTGTTTTACGTCCGAGATCGCAGCCTGATGGCGCAGCCGTTTGACCTTGACCATCTTCAGATCAGTGGCCGAGCCGAATCGGTTGCGCCGCAGGAGCTGGAACAGGACCCGGCCTTTTCCCGCGCAGGATTCTCCGCCTCGAACAACGGCGTAGTGCTCTTCCAGTCCGCGAGCGACAGTGTTTCGCGGCTCTCCTGGTTTGACCGCGGAGGTAAGGAGTTGGGCGAGCTGCCGACGACCGGCTATCGCGATCCCGCACTCTCCCGCGACGGCACTCTGCTCGCGGTCTCCTCCGACGACGAGCGCAACGGCAAGCATTACATCCACATATACGATTTTGCTCGGGGCACAAGCACCCGCATCTCAAACGGGGGGAGCGAAGTATTCCCCGTTCTATCCCCGACCGGTAGAAGGGTCTCATATGTCGGCAATGATGCGAAGGGCTCCCCCCACATCTACGTGGGGGCTACCGACGGTTCGAGCGAACCGGAGAGTCTGTTGGAAAGCAACGGTCTTATCCCCAATGACTGGTCGCCGGACGGTCGTTACCTCGTTTATATGAATTTTCAGAACGGCCCACCCGAGCTGGACCTCTATGACTTCCAAAAGCATTCGTCCTCGGTCTATGGCAGCGGCTCCGAAGCTCAATTCTCTCCCGACAGTAGCTGGGTCGCCTTCACTGGACCTGGGTCCAGCCTCCAAGATAGTGACGTCTTTTTGGCACACTTTCCTGGACCTGGCGGGCGGATCCAGATCTCGAATCACGGCGGTGCCCAAGCGCGCTGGCGCGCGGACGGCAAGGAACTATTTTATGTCAGCGCGGACAAGAAGCTCATGGCGGTTTCCATCGATGCGTCGCATGGCAGGCCAGTGGCAGGTCTCCCCCACGCGCTTTTCCAAACTCGCATCGTCAGTGCGCGTACTGTACTTTTCCAATATGCCGTCTCATCTGACGGTAAGCGCTTCCTGATCAATTCGCTGCCCTTGGTCGGATCCGCTCCTCTGACTGTGCTGATGAACTGACGGGGCGATCGTCGTATGAGCAAGTAGATACATCTGCGGAATACTCTATCCGATAACATTTTTGTTTGAGAGTCAAAATGATTCATTGCATGCACTCGAAGCCGGCACGGTCGAGGGTCGGCGCGTTCGTCGTTTTAGTTGTCCTCGTTTGTCAGATGGCTATGGGACAGCAATCGCCGCCGGCGAACTGGACGGCAGAACAGGACCATCAAAACATGATGGACCAGTTGGAGATCAAAACTCTCCGTGCCGGGCCAAGCGGGAACGAAAAGGATCCCAATCACGCTAACTACGACGAGTCGAAGGCGAATCCATATGGTGATCTGCCCGATGCGCTTACATTGAAGAGCGGGCAGAGGGTCACCTCAGCGGAGCAATGGTGGAAGCAGCGACGCCCGGAGATTGTCGAAGATTTCGAGCGCGAGGTCGTCGGTCGCATCCCGCCCAATGTGCCTAAGGTGACCTGGATCGTCAAGGGCACAAGCGATTCGAAGGCCGGTGTTTTCCCGGTGGTCGAGAAGCAGTTGGTTGGACATGTGGACAACTCGGCGTACCCGTCCATCAATGTAGACATCGAAATGACGCTGGTCACGCCCCGGGACGCGAAAGGTCCCGTGCCCGTGATGATCATGTTCAGCAGTGCCGCCTTCCGCGAGATCATGGCAAGCCACCCGGAATTCCAAAAGATGAGGGGGAGTGATCCGCCAGCAACCGAACAACTCATTGCCGGCGGGTGGGGTTACGCATTGCTCGACACCGGCAGCATACAAGCGGACAACGGCGCAGGCCTGACAAAGGGAATCATCGGCCTTACAAATAAGGGTCAGCCCCGAAGCCCCGAGGATTGGGGCGCGTTGCGAGCATGGGCCTGGGGCGCCTCGCGCGGCCTCGACTATCTGGAGACGGACAAGAGCGTGGATGCGCAGCACGTTGGCATTGAAGGCGTCTCTCGTTATGGAAAGGCTGCGCTCGTGACCATGGCGTTCGATACCCGCTTTGCGGTCGTGCTGGTGGGCTCTTCCGGGGAAGGCGGCACCAAACCGCACAGACGCGACTTCGGGGAGGTGGTGGAGAACCTCACTGGGTCAGGCGAGTATCACTGGATGGCAGGCAATTTCTTGAAGTACGGCGCAGCCCAGGCCTCGTTCGGAAGCAGGAATGCCAGCAACCTGCCGGTGGATTCGAACGAACTGATTGCGCTGTGCGCGCCGCGGCCGACGTTTATCAGCTACGGGATCCCCGAGATGGGGGACTCAAGGTGGCTGGACCAGCAGGGCAGCTTCATGGCGACCGTGGCCGCAGGCGCTGTCTTCCGGTTACTGGGTGCGAAGGACCTTGGAGTGAATAAGGACTATCACCACGCGAAGATGCCGCCGGTGAATGCCGGGCTTCTCGATGGCCAACTCGCATGGCGGCAGCATGACGCCGGCCACACCGATGCCCCGAACTGGAAGTACTTTATTCCCTGGGCGGACAAGTTCTTCAACTATCACCCGACGGCGTGGGAACTTCCGGCCGACCAGCCGGTTTTTCGGAGGGACGCAAACTCTCTGGTCGCTCACTCCCAGTTGCTGGCCAAGGCGAAGCAATCCGGCATTGACGTTTACTTTGAGGGCGACTCGATCACAAGAAGATGGGGTGCCACCGATTATCCAGAGTTGCTGGCCAATTGGAAGCAGAACTTCTTCGGCTGGAATGCGGCTGATTTTGGATGGGGCGCTGACCAAACCCAGAATATCCTCTGGCGCCTAGAAAACGGCGAGTTGGATGGCGTCAATCCCAAAGTCGTGGTTCTGCTCGCCGGCACAAACAACGTGGGCGATTTATCGGCCCCAGGTGACGCCCGCGCCCGGGCAGAGGACATTACGCGAGGTCTGCAGGCGATTTTGCATGTGATTCAGGAGAAGGCGCCCGCGGCGACCATCATCGTGATGGGAATCTTCCCGAGGAATGACAATATGGCGTTCATTCCCCTCATCGACAGCATCAACCGCAGTCTCTCGGAGTTCGCTGATGGCCGAAAAGTCCGATATCTGAATATTAATGACAAACTGGCCGACGGCAATGGAAGGCTCTTCGACGGGATGATGAACGCAGACAAACTCCATCCCACCGTGAAGGCATATCAAGTCTGGGCAGATGCATTGAAACCAATCCTTACGGAGTTGCTGGGACCTCCCGCTGCTGTGGATCACGCCCCGCCACCTACGGGCGATCCTTCTGCGGGACACTGACCGCGCCTGGCGAATGTTTTTGTCCATTTCCGAACAGACGTTATAAGAACTGGACGGTCTGCTTCCCACGCCAAGAACGGGCCGCACAGGAGAATGAGCAAGTTAACGAATCAGGACGGTGGAATCCGAATTGCTTGACGAACCAAAGCGGCTAGCGTGTCTCTTGCTCAAGCGAGGTTCACATGCAGAGTCTGTTACAAGACTTGCGTTTTGCATTTCGCCAGATGGCGAGAACGCCGGGTTTCTCCCTGACTGCAATCCTGTCGCTGGCGCTGGGAATTGGCGCGACGGTCTCGGTCTTCAGCGTTATCTACAGCGCGGTGATCAACGCGTGGCCCTACGCCGGGTTCGACCGGGCTTGCCAGATCGACACCATTGACAAATCCGGCAACGAAGGCGAGGCGGGCCTCACCGGGCCCCAGATTCGCCAACTCCGCCAGGTGAGCGGGGTGGAAGACGTGATCGCCATGAACCGGTGGGATCTGGTCATCACCGGGAACGATATCCCGGAAAATCTGTACGCGGTTTACTTCACCGGAAATGCGTTCCAATTTTTTGGCATGCCGGCGATTCTTGGCCGCTACTTCTTGCCCTCAGATGCGCCTGACGGGCAGGACCCTCAACCGGTTGCGGTGCTGAGCTACAACTTCTGGCGGCGGCACTATAGCAGCGACCCAGGCATTGTCGGCAAGAATATCCAGCTGGTGCACAAGGACTACACCATCCTGGGAGTTCTGCCGCCTCGCTTTACCTGGATGGATGGCGATGTCTACCTGCCCCTCAAGATGTCGCAGGCCCAGGACGTAACTTACGCGTCAAGGCTGAAGCTGAAGCCGGGTGTCAGCCTCGAAGCCGCCGAGCAGGAGATTCGTCCGCTGCTGCAACAGTTCGATAAGGAACGACCAAACTACTACCCATCCCAGTTTCGAGTAGCCGTTCGCAGAACGGGCGAATACTACGTACATGACCTCCGCGGCACGCTTACTTTACTCTTCGGAGCCGTAGCTTTGCTGCTGGCGATTGGCTGCGGAAATGTTTCGATTCTGCTGCTGGCGCGGGGCACGACCCGCCAGCACGAACTGGCGGTGCGCTCCGCGGTGGGAGCCAGCCGTTTCCGCATCGTGCGGCAACTGCTGACGGAATCTCTGCTGCTCTCCCTGATAGGTGCGGGCCTGGGCGTGGTGATCGCGTACCAGGCGCTGGGGTTCATCGTGGCCCGGCTGCCTGAATATTCTTTTCCTCACGAGGCCGATTTCCACGTCAATCTGCCTGTGCTGCTTTTCAGCGTGGGCCTGGCCGTGGTTTCGGGCGTACTCTTCGGGGTCTTTCCCGCGCTCGAGTCGGCGCGGCATGAGATCAATCACGTCATCCAGGCCGGCACCCACAAAATGGCCGGCAGCGTACGCGGCAAACGCATGCACACCGGGCTGATTGCTGGGCAAATTGCCCTCACCTTATTACTGCTTACTGCCGCAGGCGCGGCCATCCAGGGATTTTCCCGCATGACACAAAGACCGCTCGGCTACGACCCTCATCACGTAATGTCGGTCGGCATTCCGGTCCACGAAAATACCCTCAAGGGCTGGGCGGACCGCGCCGCTTATTTTACGCAGCTTCGGGAGCGGGTCGCGGCCACGCCCGGAGTGATCTCGGCGGGCATTTCGAGTAATGCCACGCCGCCGAACAACGGGTGGACTCAACCTTTCGAGATACTGGGCAAGACCGCGGCTGAGCAGCAGGAGGCGCGGGCAAATTTTGTGAGCCCTGAATATTTCACCATCCTGCACATCCCGCTGGTGGTAGGACGCCTGTGGGAGCAGAGCGAAGTGGTGCGTGGCGCAACTCTTGCGGTGGTGAACCAGGCGTTCGTCCGCCGGTATTTTCCCGGCGAAGATGTCCTCAGCCACTCCGTGCGCATGCCTCGCTTGGCCGCCCAGCCGCCATACCGGCTCGGTGCAACCGGGAGCGACGGCTGGCTGCAAGTCATTGGCGTGGTTGGCGACGCGCTCGACGACGGGCTGGACAAACCCATATTGCCCGCGCTGTATCTTCCATACACCGTCACCATGTTCATGGGAACGCAAATTCTGGTACGGACCCAGGGTGAACCGCTGTCCATGCTGCACGGCATCCGCAAGGAGATCGCCGCCGTCAATCCCGATCAGCAGGTGGACTCTGATGTGCAAGACCTCGAGGGGTGGATCAGGCGCGAACCGGAATTTGCCATTTCGCGCCTGATCTCCATCCTGTTTGGTGCTTTTTCGGGGTTGGCCCTGGTGCTGGCCGGGGTGGGTCTGTACAGTGTCGTGTCCTATAGCGTGGTGCAGCGGACCAGCGAGTTTGGCATCCGCATGGCTTTGGGTGCGCAGCGAGCGGACGTGCTGCGGATCGTAGTGTGGTCTGCGGTGGCGAGTGTGGGAATTGGCCTCGCCGCCGGGCTGGCGCTCAGCTTCGGGCTGGGCAGCGTGATCACGCGCTGGGTACAAAACGGAGTCCACGATCCGTTGGTTGTACTGGCGGTTTCCCTGCTGGTGATTGTGGTTGCCGCTCTGGCTTGCCTGGTTCCGGCCCTACGGGCATTGGCGGTTGATCCCATGACAGCGCTGCGTTGTGAGTAGAAGACGCGTCGAGTTTTGTAGCGCCGCTGCCCCGGCGGCGGTCGTGGAGGCGTCCCGCCTCCACTGCGAGGGCAGGATGCCCTCGCGACAACCGGCAAGATGCCGGCGCTACGCTACTCGTTTCGCAGCGCCGACATGGGATTGACCGTGGCCGCCCGCCGTGCGGGAATGAAGCTGGCGATCAGGGCGGCAGTCAGCAGGAGCAGCGCCGCCAACGAAAATGTCAGAGGATCGGTCGCACTGATTCCAAATAACAAGCTTGCCATCAATCGGGTCAGAATCACAGCGCCTGCAATTCCAATGGCCAAGCCGACCACCAGCTTGCGGACGGTCTGGCGCAGGACCATGAGCAGAAGCTGATATCTCTGTGCACCCAGCGCCATGCGAATTCCGAATTCATGCGTCTGCTGACCCACCGAATACGCAATCACGCCGTAAATGCCTACTACGGCGAGGAGCAGAGCCAATGCCGCGAAGGTCGCCAGCAAGGTGAGCACGAACCGGCGGCGCTCCAGCGAGCCAGAGATGATTTGGTCCATGGCCAGCACAGTCACGGGCTGATCGCGATCAACCGACCAGATCTGATCCCGAATGGCAGGCGCGAGGCGCAGCGGATCCGAAGCGCCTCGCACGATGAGGTACGTGGTCAGAGTACCTTGCGAGAACTGTGCGAAGCTGTAGTAAATCGCGGGCTGGGTATTGGTTTCCAGCGAATCCTGCTTTACATCCGAAACTACGCCCACGATCTGGCCGGGCAGTGGCGGTCCCCAGTCTTTCATCACCACCCGCTTCCCCAACGGGCTTTCGCCGGGCCAGAAGTGTTGTGCCATGGTTTGATTAACCACTAAAGCGGCCGGATGTCCGGGGATGTCCTGCGGGGTAAACGTCCTTCCGGCCAGCAGGCGAATTCCCATGGCACCGAAGTATTCGGGGCTGACAGTCAAAATCTCCGCGCTGGGTTCGTCTCCCGGTTGGTAAACGTGGCCCTCGAGGTCAAGGTCGGTTTCAGGCACTGGATCAAAGGGCAGAGTTCCGGAAGCTGCAACTGCCTGCACACCAGGCAAGGCATGAAGGCGTTCGAGAACTGAGTTCACAAATTGGGTCCGCTCCGGAAGCTCCGGGTAGCGGGAGTCTGGCAGTGACAGGCGAGCGATCGCCAGATGTGAACCGTCAAAACCGGGATCAACCCGTTGCAACAGAGTGAAACTTCGGATAAGCAGTCCGGCTGCGGCCAGCAGCATCATGGCGAGTGCCACTTCCGCGATCACGAGAGATGAGCGAAGGCGCTGATGGCGTAACGTCCCGGTGGTGCGGCTACCCTCGGCAAGCTGCACCTGCAAATTCAGCCCGGGAGGCTGCATGGCGGGAATGCTTCCGCACAAAAGCGATGCCAGAATAGAGGCTGCGAATACGAAGAGCAGAACTGGCGAGCTGACCACAGGAGAAGCCAGGAGAGGGATGGCGCCGGGGTACGCGGAATATAAGATCTTCACCGCCCACAACCCGAGCAAGCAACCAACTGTACCGCCCATAAGGCCAAGCAGCACGCTCTCCGTCAAGAACTGCCGGGCAAGACGGAAGCGGGTCGCGCCCAACGCCGAGCGTATCGCGATTTCCTTCTGCCGCACCACGGCCCGCGACAGAAGCAGGTTGGCGACGTTGGCGCATGCAATCAAGAGCACGAAGCCCACCGCACTCATCAAGATCAACAACGTGGGGCGAACCCCTGAAACCAGGTTGTCCTGCAGACGCTCCGCGCGGAATGTGAATCCGGGATCGACGTTATGATTTTCCTGCTGCACCTGGGCCGAGATGGCCTGCAAATCGGCACGCACAGCCTCCATCGAGACGCCCGGCTTGACCCGCGCCAGCGTGGTAAACAAATGGGCGCGGCGGTTTTGTGGGAACGCCAGTTCGTCAGTGAGCGGTGCCCAGGCCTGGACCGCTTCCGGAAATGAGAATCCCATCGGCATTACGCCCGCCACCAAGTGAGGCTCTCCATGGAGGGTTATCATATGGCCGACGATTTCGCGGTCTGACCCGAAATGATGCTGCCAGAGTCCGTAGCTGAGGATCACTACGCCGCCGGCATTCTTGTGAAATTGGTCTGGGGAGAATCCCGTTCCCAGGAATGGGGTGATCGCCATCAGCGGGAAGAAATCCGGGGAAACGAATGCGGTGTCGATCTGCTCCGGCGGGGCCGATCGCCGCGTGTCACTCAAATTCTGGGAAAAAATGCGGTAAGCGGCGACCTGAGAAAACACGTGATTTCGCTCGCGCACATCGCTAAACGTCGCCCCGGTCACATTCGTCGTGCGTTGATGTAGTTCCTGCAAACGCACGATCTGGCCAGGTTGACGCAGGGGCAGCGGGTTGAACAACACGGCGTTCACCACGCTGAATATGGCGGTGTTCGCCCCAATTCCCAGCGCTACGGTGATCACCGCCACTGCCGTGAAGGCGGGCGCCTTCCGCAGCATGCGAAACTCGTGGCGCAAATCCTGAAGCAATGTTTCCATGGGGCTCACTCGCGTCTGAATGCTGTCACTTGAAATCGACGAAAGCAACATCAAAGCGCAGTCCGGCAACTTCTCTGTGGCGCGGGCGCCCTCGCCCGCGTGGTTTGGCACATCAAGATCAAAAAGCCGCGGGTGGGGTGCCCGCGCCACAAGCTTGCTGATGCAGTTATGGACGTTTGTCTAGGGTAATCGTGAGCGGTGTTCGCTTGTGGACACTGCGGAGGCAAGGGAGACGGGGAAATCGGAAAACGGTTCCGGCCGCGTCGGGAACCCCGTGGCGGGTGCCCTCACCCGCCCGTCAGGGCGAAGCCCGGCTGCTTCTTGCCCGGGCGCACCCTAGTCCTGGCGGGCCGCGCTCGCCCGCGCAGACCATGGCGCCCAGTTCCTACGATGGTGTTTAATGGCTCGTCCGGAATAAGTTGTCCGGTGCGTCGAAATCCAGACAAAATTGAAAAAGCGTGACCGGAATGGCAAAGGCCCCCCGACGTTGCTTAGGAAGGGCTATTAAAGGCGTCCAACCCCCAACGGGCTGAGGAGGATGCTCCCTCGATTGCCTGGAACCATGAATAAGGCCCATCCGTATAGACGATCAGAGGCGCTATGCAATTCATAGACGATGTCCGCTATGCGATGCGGCAGTTTGCTCACGCCCCCGGTTTCACCGCGACCGCAGTCTTGACGCTTGCCCTCGGGATTGGCGCGACGACCGCCATCTTCACCCTGGTGCATGCGGTGTTGCTGAAATCCTTGCCGGTGGCCAAGCCCAGTGAGTTGATCCGCATCGGCGACAACGAGAACTGCTGCGTCAACGGAGGACTGCAGGACAGCTGGTCGCTTTTCTCCTACGACAAGTACAAAACCTTCCGCGATGGGACGAACGGGTTCACCGAGTTGGCCGCATTCCAGGCCGGGCGCAGCCTGATGGGGGTCCGGCGCAACGCGAGCAACCAGCCGGCTGAGTCGCTACCCGCCCAGTACGTTTCGGGAAACTACTTCTCGATGTTTGGCATCAGCGCATACGCCGGGCGAATGTTCACCCAGGCAGACGATCGCCAGGGAGCGGAACCGGTTGTGGTGATGAGCTACGCGACCTGGCAACAGAAGTACGGGTTAGATCCGTCCGTGATCGGGTCGAGCTTCACCTTCAATGGTCTGCCTTTTACCGTGATCGGAATCGCACCGCCAAAGTTCTACGGCGACCGGATGGAGAGCGCGCCCGCATTTTGGGTCCCGCTGAACGCTGAAGTGGCGATCGATGGCCCCAGCAATCTTATGCAATTTCCGGAGTCGGACTGGCTTGACCTGATCGGCCGCCTGGCGCCGGGAGCCGATCCCAGGAGCATCGAAGCCCAGATGCAGGTGGAACTTAAACAGTGGCTATTGAGTCCGGTCAGCAAGTTGCAAGCCGGTGAACGGGCGTTGGTGCCGAAGCAGACTCTCCATCTGTCTCCTGGCGGAGCTGGGGTGCAGATGATGCGCGACGAATACGAGTCAGGCTTGCATCTACTGATGTGGGTTTCCGGCTTTGTCCTGTTGATTGCGTGTGCCAATGTGGCGAATTTGATGCTGGTGCGAGCGGCGAGCCGGCGGCAGCACACTTCGGTCCGAACCGCTCTGGGCGCACCACGGTCGCGGCAGATCGCACAAGTCCTGACGGAGAGTGCGGTGCTCTCACTGTTCGGCGGAATTGTGGGAGTGGGCCTTGCGTTCCTGTGCACACGACTCATCCTGCGGCTCGCGTTTCACGAGGACCATGTGGCCATCAGCGCCATGCCCTCGTTGCCCGTGCTGGCTTTTACCTTCGGAGTTTCGCTCCTGACCGGCGTTCTGTTTGGGGTCGCACCGGCCTGGATGACGGCACGAACCGATCCCGCTGATGCCTTGCGCGGAGTCCACCGCTCGACCAGCAGGGGAGGTGGGTGGACGCAAAAATCCCTGGTGGTGGCCCAGGCGGCGCTGTCCCTGGTGCTGTTGTGCGCTGCAGGGTTGCTCACACAAAGCCTGCGCAACATGCAGCATCAGAACTTTGGGTTCGACATCGCCAACCGCTACATCCTGCACTTTGATCCGGCCATGGCAGGAGTTACGTCGCAGCGGCTGCCCACATTTTTCCGCCAGATGCACGACAACCTGTCGGCGATCCCGGGCGTGAGCCGGGTTGGCTTCGCCCTCTATACACCGATGGAAGGCGATAACTGGGGCGAAACCGCTTACATCGAGGGACAGGCTCCGCCTCCGCCAGACAGCGATCAGAATCAGACATCATGGGTACGAGTCAGCGAGGGCTACTTTGAGAGCATCGGAACCAAAATACTGAAAGGCCGCACGATCACGGAGCAGGACACGGCCAATACGCGGAACGTCGCCGTGGTCAACCAATCGTTTGCCAAGCACTTCTTTAAGGACGAAGATCCCATCGGAAAACACTTCGGCGACCTGGACCAGAAGTACGCAGGAACCTTCGAAATCGTCGGGGTCACGGAGGATACGCAATACCGCTCTCCCACCGGCAAAGTCCGTCCCATGTTCTTCCTACCCGAGGCCCAGCAGGTGTCGTATGACGACGTGCGGTTCAAAGCTTTCGAAGATCGTAGCCACTTCCTGAACGCCGCAGTGCTGCAAACGCAGGGCCCCGTGCCGGGACTCGAACCTCAAGTCCGGCGTGCCCTCGCCCAGGTGAGTCCCGATCTGGCGCTGATCGATTTCGTGAGCTTTGCGGATCAAGTGGATGGCAACTTCTCGCAGAACCAGATGCTGGCGAAGCTGACCTCGTTGTTTGGGCTGCTGGCGCTGGTGCTGGCTTCCGTCGGACTGTATGGCGTGACCGCCTATTCGGTCGAACGGCGCACCAGCGAGATTGGAATCCGCATGGCGCTCGGAGCCGACCGGTCGAATGTTCTACGACTGGTGCTAGGGGGGGCGTTTGTCCAGATTGGAGTCGGGCTCGCGATCGGCATTCCAGCTACTATTCTGGCCGGCTATGCGATGACGGCGCAATTGTTTGGAGTCAAGCCCTACGCTCCGGGTATTTTGCTGGTAACGACACTGGTGCTGAGTTTGGCTGCCCTGATCGCTACCGTCCTGCCAGCCCGCAAAGCGGCAGCTCTGGAGCCGATTCGCGCGCTGCGGACGGAGTGAGCTCGCTTGATCGTCCGGCCACGCTTTGTATCAGACCGGGTTTTTGGGCACGGTGGCACGAAGCTTTGCAAGGGCGAGTTCAGTTCTGGAGGTAGGGGTCCTTCGACCTCGCAGGTGCTTTGTTTGGCGAAGCACCAGCTACGCTCAGGATGACTCGCACATTTTGAGGTCAGAGCTTCACACCGATCAGCTTGCTGCCAGGAGAGAAGTAGAGATCCTCAGATTGACTTAGCCGCTGGAGTACGCCTGCACCCCGACAACTTTGCAGCCTTCCGCATAGCGATTGGATGGGCGAGCCTGATCGCTGAAGGCTGACAGACTGAAACCTTTGTTGCAGTGTTCGCAAATGGACACTCAAGTTCGATAGCGGACAAAGTTAGGCCAATCAGTGGTACGAATGTGACGATATCTTCCTGCTCTCGCATACACTTACCGCCGCATCGCGAATGGCTCGACAGTTGCGAACTAGGACTCTGATGGATATCGCACGCCCAGACATCAAGCGCCAGAAGCGACGCCGGCAAATTGTCGGAGCGGTGATCGGAGTCGTGCTTCTGGGGGTCGTCACCATCGGCGTTTCCCGCCTCAAGCCGGCGGCCCAGGAAGTGGAGCGCAGCACGGTGTGGACCGACACGGTGAAGCGCGGTCCTATGCTGCGCCAGGTCCGAGGGCTGGGGTCGCTGATTCCCAGCCAGGAGTTCACGCGTCAAATACCGGCCGAGACGGAAGCTACCGTGGTCCGCATCCGCATGCTGCCCGGTTCGCAGGTGAAAGCTGACAGCATTCTTCTGGAGATGAGCAATCCGCAAGTCGAGCAGGCGGCGCTTGACGCCAGACTGCAACTCAAGGCTGCCGAGGCCGAATACCAGAGCCTGCGGGTCAAGCTGCAGAGCGATCTGATGAACCAGAAAGCCGGCGCCGCCACAGTGACCGCGGATTACAGCCAGGCCAAGCTGCAGTCGGAGACCGATAAAGCGCTTTACGATCTCGGTGTGATTTCAGGCCTGGCGTACAAGGCGTCGAAGGGCAAAGCCGACGAACTTACTACGCGAAACAATATTGAAGACGAAAGGCTGGCGATCAACCAGAAGGCGATCGAATCGCAGATGGCGGAACAACAGGCCAAAGTGGACCAGATGCGCGCGCTCGCGGAACTGAAGCAGAAGCAACTGGACGCGCTCAAAGTCCGCGCCGGCATTGACGGCGTTCTGGTTGACCTGCCGCTGCAGGTTGGGCAACACGTTTTGCCCGGGGCAATGCTGGCCAAGGTGGTCCAGCCCAACCATCTGATTGCGGAATTGAAGATTGCCGAGACCCAGGCGCGAGACATCCAGATTGGCCAGCCGTCGATGGTCGATACCCACAATGGCACGGTCGCGGGAACCGTAATGCGGGTCGATCCTGCGGTACAGAATGGGACGGTCACGGTTGACGTGCAGCTCACCGGCGAACTTCCCAAGGGGGCGCGGCCCGACCTGAGCGTTGACGGCACCATCGATCTGGAGCGGCTGGAGAACGTGCTCTACGTCGGCCGTCCCGCCTTTGGCCAGGAGAACAGCACCATCAGCCTGTTCAAACTGGATCCGGACGGTAAGGGAGCGGTACGCGTTCCAGTAAAAGTGGGGCGCGCGTCAGTGAATTCAATCCAGATCATTGAAGGCTTGCATGAAGGCGACACGGTAATTCTTTCCGACATGTCGCGCTCCGATAACACGGACCGTATCAGACTCGACTAAAACAGGCTGGACTAAGACAGGCTCGACCAACCAACCGACTGAGGCACACGCCATGACTGAAGCAGCACAAGCGCTGATCCAGATTGAAGATCTCACCAAAGTGTTCTACACCGATGAAGTTGAAACCCACGCGCTCTCCGGCGTGCACCTGTCGATCGGCAAGGGAGAGTACGTTGCCATGTCGGGTCCGTCGGGATGCGGCAAGTCAACCTTGCTATCGATTATCGGCCTGCTGGATACGCCGACCGGCGGGCGCTACCAACTGAACAGCCAGCCCGTCGAGAACCTGGGCTTCGCGGAGCGCTCGCGGATTCGCAATCAGGAGATCGGCTTCATCTTCCAGAGTTTCAACCTGATTGGCGATCTCACGGTCTATGAAAATGTCGAGCTGCCTCTGACCTACCGGCAGAAGATGCCCGCAGTCGAGCGCAAAAAGCGCGTGATGGAGGCCCTCGAGCGCGTCGGCATGGCGCACCGCGTGCGGCACTACCCGTCACAACTCTCCGGCGGACAGCAGCAGCGCGTGGCCGTAGCGCGCGCGCTAGGCGGAAAGCCGTCCATTCTGCTGGCTGACGAGCCCACAGGAAACCTGGACTCCCGCAACGGCGAGGCCGTGATGGAACTGCTCCAGAACCTGCACCGCGAGGGCGCAACCATCTGCATGGTGACGCACGATCCCCGATTCGCCAAGCACGCCGAACGCGAAGTGCATTTGTTCGACGGCAAAGTGGTGGCGGAAGAAGAACTGAAAAAGTTGATGGCGGACGTGCATGCATGAGCGGAGTGATCCAAGACGTCCGGTACGCCCTGCGGCAACTCCGGAAAAATCCTGGGTTCACTGCGGTCGCTGGGCTGACGCTGGCATTGGGAATCGGCGCCAATACGGCGATCTTCAGCCTGGTCAATTCCCTCATGCTGCACATGCTGCCGGTCCGGGATCCGGGGCAACTGGTCGAACTCCTGCACAGGTATCCGGGTGAGCCTCATCTGAACGGCTTCTCCCTGCAAGCCTATGAACTCATGCGCGACCACAATCATGTGTTCTTGGGCTTGATCGCTGCCGCTTACCAACCTCTCCAAGTACGCGCCGAAGGTCTGGAACCACAAATCCTGCAAGGCGGATATGTGGGGGGAAACTTTTTCCCGGTCCTTGGGGTGAAGCCCGCGCTTGGCAGGTTGATTGGTCCTCAGGATGACCACACAGGCAATCTGTCCGCGGTAGCCGTGGTTAGTTGGTCCTGCTGGAAGAGCAGGTTCAACTTCGACCCGGCAATTGTGGGCAAGCAGATCATTGTGGAAGGTGTGCCGGTGACGATTGTCGGAGTCGCTGCGCGCAACTTTTCCGGATTGGAGGTAGAGTCCAGCCGGGAAGTCTGGCTGCCGCTGGCCATGCAGTCGGCTATCGTTCGCTCCGGCCTCGGCTGGGGGGCGTTGTGGTTGGTGGGCCGGTTGAAGCCGGGTGTCTCCATCAATCAGGCACAAGCAGAAGTGGCGGTGCTATACGAGTCCACTCTTGACGAGCAAGCCAAGGCCACCAACAATCCCTTCATTCGCAAAATGAAGCTTGAAATGGAACCGGCGGGCGCTGGTCTCTCAAAACTGCGCGAGGAATGGGGGAAGCCGCTCCTACTGCTGCAGTCCATCGTGGGCTTATTGCTGCTGCTCGCGTGCACCAATCTGGCCAGCATGCTGCTGGCGCGCTGGGCAACGCGGGAACATGAAATCGCGTTGCGCCTCTCTCTGGGGGCGGGTCACTATCGCCTGGCGCGGCAGGTACTGACCGAGTCTTTGCTGCTCTCCGCAGTCGGCAGCCTGCTTGGCGTCTATGTAGCGTATTTCGGCGCCGGAGTGCTGGCACGGATCATCACTTCAGAACGACGGCCCGGGCCGGCGCTCGACTTCCAGGTTCGAGCGGATACGAACGTCCTACTTTTCACAGCGGCAATCACGTTATTGACCATCCTGCTGTCAGGATTGATTCCAACGCTGCGCGCCATGCGGGCCGCTCCGGCATCCTCTCTTCGGCAGGCGGGAGGTTCTGGCGAGACTAAGCTCCGCCGGTTGTTTGGGAAGAGCCTGGTAGTGGCACAGGTAGCTTTGTCAGTTGTGTTATTGAGCGCTGCCGGTCTGTTTGTTCGCCACTTATTGAACCTCCGGCATCTCGATCTGGGCTTCCACCCCGACCACGTTCTGCTGGTGACCCTCGATCCCGACCGCAGCGGATATGACGATCAACGCCTGTCGCTCGCGTATCAGCAATTGTCTGGAGCGACTCGAAGCGATTCCGGCTGTGCGCTCGGCCACCATCTGCGCCCCTTCTCCGATCTCGGGAGCAGGTGCCAATCGCGGCGTCACGGTGGAGGGCTATCAATCCAAGCCGGGAGAAATCCGCAACGTCATGGAAAGTTGGGTCGCGCCGAAATACTTCGCTACCCTCGGCACACCGTTGCTCATGGGACGCGACTTCAGCTTCAGGGACAAGGGTGGGCCGCGCGTGGCCATCATCAACCAGACAATGGCCCGCTACTATTTCGGTAACAGCGATCCTCTCGGGATGCACGTCGTTTTCGACGGTGATCCCCGGCCGTACGAGATTGTCGGAGTGGCAGGGGATGCCAAGTACCTGCAAATGCGCGAAGCAACATTGCGGACGATCTACCTCAACACCTTCCAGGAGCGCTCGGTAGATTCACGATTTGCCTTGCGGACCAGCATCGACCCGGAGGCTGTGGTTCCTGATGTGCGGCATGCGGTGGATGAATTGCTGAAAACTGTATCGGTGAAGAGCGTCACCACGCTCGCTGATCAAGTGAATGCCTCCATTGTTCCGGAGCGGCTCATGGCGACGCTCTCTCTGTGGTTCGGCATGCTGGGGGCGTTGATTGTGGCCGTCGGCGTCTATGGGCTGCTCGCATACACAGTGGCGCGACGCATCCACGAGATCGGCATTCGCATGGCGCTGGGTGCAACTCAAGGCAACGCGACCTGGATGGTGTTGGGGGACGCGCTATCCATGGTTTGTGTAGGCCTGGCGATAGGGACGCCGGTCGCGTTCTGGAGCGCAAGGCTTGCCGCAAGCCTGGTTCCAGAGTTACAGGCAAGAAGCGCCGCCCCGATCGCCTCCGGAGCGGTGGCGATGATTGCGATTGCGTTGCTCGCGGCATTTATCCCGGCACGCCGGGCTGCGAGTGTGGATCCCATGGTGGCACTGCGCTACGAGTGAAAAACATGAAAAGTTTCCTTCAAGATCTGCGATACGGATCCGCATGTTGCGGAAGAACCCTGGTTTCACCCTGGTGGCATTCTTCACGCTGGCCCTGGGGATCGGTGCGACCACCGCGATTTTCAGCGTGATGTACGAAGTCCTGCTGCGGCCGCTGCCTTACGACAATCCCGACCAGATTGTCCGTCTTTGGGAGGCCGATGCAAGCGGCCACCGGATGAGTTTTACCGATCCGAATTTCGAAGACATCCGTTCCCAGAACCATTCTCTGCAGGGGGTGGCCGAGTACCGGGCGTTGCCCGAATCGGTTTCCGGCGGTTCCGAGCCGACGCGGGTCACGGTGGCCACGGTTTCCCGTGACTTCTTCCCGCTGATGCGGATACGGCCCGCGCTGGGCCGCAGCTTTTTGCCCGACGACCAGCGTTTCGGCGCAGCGCCCACCGCGCTGGTGAGCTACGGATACTGGCAACAATATCTGGGAAGTGCCGCCGACCTTTCGTTGGTCAAGTTGACCATTGAGGATCGGTCAGTCTCAGTCATTGGCGTGTTGCCACCCGGCTTCCGCTTTCCCGATGACTCGAACATCTGGATGCCGCGAGAAATCTATGAGCGGCTGCCGAGCCGTAGCGCGCACAACTGGAATGTTCTGGGACGCCTGCGTGACGGGGTTGCTCCGGAGCAGGCGCGGACCGAGCTGGCGTTGATTGGCCGTCAGATCCATCAGCAGTACCGACAAGATGTGGACATGACCGGCGTTGCCGTGTCCCGTCTGCAGGATGCAATGACCAGCAACGTGCGTCCGGCGTTAATTATTCTGCTGGGAGCCGTCAGCTTCCTGTTGCTGATTGCCTGCGCCAACGTGGCCAACCTGCTGCTGGCCCAGTCGGCCGCGCGTGAAAAGGAGTTGGCGATTCGCGCTGCCATCGGTGCGACGCGAGGCCGGTTGGTGCGGCAGTTTCTCACCGAGGCCTTGCTGCTCTCTCTGGCGGGAGGCGCCGCCGGCGTGCTGGCGGCGCACTGGGGAGTGGTTGGGCTGGTGCGGCTGGCTCCGCCTGAACTGCCGCTGGCGGGAAGGATTTCGATCAGCCTGCCGGTATTGCTTTTCGCCTTTGGAATTTCGGCGATTGTAGCAGCCGGGTTGGGAGTCTTCAGTGCGGTGCGGGCTACTACGGGAGGCGTGCGACCCGCGTTAGCGGAGCGAGGCCGGTCGCAGAGCGGTCTGCCACGCAGCCAGCGTCTGGGCCGCGCCATCATCGCTGGACAGCTGGCGGTCACACTGGTGTTGCTCACCGGTGCGGGATTGTTGGGACGCAGTCTGTTGCGCGTGCTCGCCACGGATCCGGGCTTCCATACCGAACACATCATCACCGTGGATCTTGCGCTGTCATATGCCGAAAAGGAAGCCGACAAAACCCGTCGCATTGAGTTCCTCGATCAGCTGTTGGCGCAGATGCGCGCCATTCCCGGAGTGCTGGAAGTTGGAGGGACGGGAAGCCTGCCGTTGACTGAGTCGTTGGCGGATGGGACTTATGTCTTACTGGCGCCGGGAGAGCAACCGCCTCACGCCATGAACGAACTTGAGCGCTGGTTTCATAATGCTACGCGCACCGGGCACGCAAATTACAGCCCGGCGAGTGAAGGTTATTTTCGCGCTCTCGGTATCCCGCTGCTTCGCGGACGTCTGTTCGACGCCCGGGATACCATCGATGCCCCGCACGTGGCTCTCATCAGCCAGACCCTGGCCAGGGAAAAATGGCCGGGACAGGATCCGTTGGGCCAGAGCATCGAATTCGGAAACATGGATGGCGATTTGCGTCCGCTCACCATCATCGGCGTGGTCGGCGATGTACGCGAAGACAGCCTGGAAGCGCCTCCCACCCCAACCATTTATGTGAATTACCGGCAGCGTCCGCAGGCGACGTACCACTTCACGGCGGTATTGCGCAGCCAGACCGAACCGGCTGCCGTGATCTCTTCTGCCCGCCAGATCGTGCGCAGGCTCGATCCCAACGTCCCCCCGGATTTCAGTACGTTTACCCAGGTGTTGTCGAATTCTCTCAAGGCCCGGCGCTTCAACCTTACGCTGCTAGGAGTGTTCGCAGGCACTGCCCTGTTGCTCGCCATGGCTGGACTTTACGGAGTGATGGCCTACGCGGTCGCCCAGCGCACCGGGGAGTTTGGAGTGCGAACCGCCCTGGGAGCGTCTCCGGGTAACATCCTGCGCCTGGTGCTGAAGCAGGGAATCGTAACTTCATTGATCGGCGTGGCCGTCGGGCTGGCGGGAGCATTAGTCGTCACACGCACTCTGCAATCGTTGCTCTTCGGGTTGAGCGCGACTGATCCGCTCACATTTGCCGCGGTCGCATTGCTGCTGGTTGGTGTGGCGCTGCTGGCTTGCTATATCCCAGCCCGGCGCGCGGCCAAAGTCGATCCCATGGTGGCGCTGCGCTACGAGTAAGAACTATGGAAACTTTATTTCAGAACCTGCGCTACACCATGCGCGCGTTGCGCAAGAGCCCTGGATTCACCGCCGTGGCAGTCATCACACTGGCGCTGGGGATTGGGGCAAACACGGCCATTTTCAGTGTGGTCAATGCTGTTTTGCTGCGGCCGCTTCCTTATAAGGATGACAGCCGGTTGGTGGTCATTCTCAACCAGGGCCGCAACCCCGTGGCTCCGGCGAATTTCATCGACTGGCGGAGCCAGAGTCAGTCCTTCTCGGAAATGGGGGCGGCGGAGTACTGGACCCCGAACCTGACCGGCACCGACAATCCCGAAAAATTGTGGGCGTTGCACGTTACGCCCGACATTTTTCCAATGCTGGGTGTTCAACCCTTGTTGGGACGCGTGTTCCTGCCTGAAGAACAAGACGCGGGCAAAGAGCATGAAGTGGTGCTGAGCTACTCCCTGTGGCAGGGCCATTTTGCCGGCAATACCGAGATCATTGGGCGGTCCGTCGCGCTCAGCGGAGAAACCTACACCGTGGTCGGGGTGATGCCTCGGAAATTCAAGTTTGCGCCCTTCTGGGCGACGAAGGCGCAACTGTGGGCGCCGCTGGCACTGGGTTCGCGGCTCACCGACCGCGGTGGCGGTTCGCTCCGTGTGTTTGCCCGGCTGAAACCTGGTGTCACTCTGGAGCAGGCCCAGGCAGAGATGGCGGGCATTACCGGCCGCCTGGAGCGCGAGTTTCCCGGCACCAACCAGGACATGCAGGTTCTATCGCTGCGCGAGAAAGTGGTGGGAAACATCCGTCCCGCGCTGCTTGTGTTACTCGGGGCCGTGGGCTTCGTGCTGCTGATTGCTTGCGCCAATGTCAGCCACATGCTGCTGGCGCGCGCGGCTGCCCGTCGCGAGGAGATCGCCCTGCGTACCGCGCTCGGAGCGGGACGCTGGGATGTATTCCGCCAGCTTCTGACGGAAAGCATGGCGCTCGCTTTTTTGGGTGGAGGCGCCGGTTTGCTGCTTGCAGTGTGGGGCGTTCGCGTGCTGCTGGCGATCAGTCCGGACGCCATACCCAGAGTGGAAACTGTCGGCGTGGACGCACACGTGCTGCTGTTTGCACTCGCTATCTCTTTGCTTACCGGCCTTGCATTCGGGTTGACCCCGGCCTGGAGAGCGACGGTAGTCAATCTCAGTGATGCTCTGAAGGAGGGTAAACGCGGGTCGAGTGAGGGAGTGCAACGCGACCGGCTGCGCGGCCTGCTGGTGGCCTCCGAATTTGCCCTGGCAGTAATGTTGCTGGCGGGCGCGGGGCTGATGGTCCGCACCTTTCTTGCGCTGCAGCATGTAGACCCAGGCTTTGATCCCCACAGTGTGTTGTCGCTGGTGGTTGGCATCGCGGGTACGGAGCAAGCGGCCGCCGGACACACCGGAAATTTCTATCAGGAAGTGCTGCGGAGAGTCCGCGCCGTGCCCGGGGTTCAATCTGTGAGTGGCATCAATCATCTGCCGCTCGCGGGCGACGAATGGGGCTTCCCATTCCATATCGAGGGCCGGCCGCCTGAGCCTCCGGGCAAAGAGCTTGTCGCCACCTACCGGGCAGTTCTTCCCGGCTACTTTCGCACCATGCGCATCCCAATTCTGCGCGGCCGTGACGTCAGCGATGCCGATAATTTGACGCTCTCTCAGCGTAGTGGTAATCAATGACTATATCGCTCGCCGCTATTGGCCCGGCGAAGATGCGATCGGCAAACGAATCACGTTCGACGATCCGGCGAAAAGTCCCTCGTGGCTCACAGTGGTGGGCGTGGCGAAAAACACCGCGCGCAGCAGTTGGGTCGGTCCGCACGAAGAGGAAGTCTTTCTGCCTTACCTGCAGAACCGCGACTATCTCAATTCTCCATCGCCGCCGTTTGCTTACCTGACCCTGGTGGTGCGCACTGACCTTGATCCCGCCTCCCTGGCGCCGGCGATTTGTGTAGCGATTCACGCGCTCGACCAGAACATTCCACTCTCTGAGATACAGACCATGGATCACGTGGTCTCTGAAGCTACGGGGCAGTCCCGCTTTTACCTGGTTCTGCTGGGCGCGTTTGCCATGGTGGCGCTGGTCCTGGCGGGAGTGGGCATTTACGGCGTGATGAGCTATTCGGTCTCGCGGCGCACTCACGAAATCGGCGTCCGCATGGCGCTGGGAGCGCAGGGGCGAGACGTGCTGCGCATGGTTGTGTTCCAGGGAATCATTCAGGCGCTCGGCGGAGTCGCCGTGGGGCTGGCTGGAGCTTTGGTCCTAAGCCGCCTGATGGCGGGGTTGCTCTACGACACACGGCCTACTGACCCGGCGACTTTTGCTGCGGTCGTCCTGGTGTTGAGCGCGGTGGCGGCCGCGGCCAGCTACATTCCAGCCCGGCGTGCGACCAGGGTCGATCCCATGGTCGCGCTGAGATACGAGTAATAAATAAATACAAGGAGGAGATGAACAGTATGGCCGGCCTGCTCCAGGACATCCGTTATGCTGTGCGTCAACTGCGTAACAGCCCGGGCTTCACGTCGGTCGCCGTGTTCATATTGTCTTTAGGGATCGGCGCAACCACCGCGATGTTCAGTCTAGTGGACGGCGCGCTGTTCCGCGGCTTGCACTATCCGCAGGCTGATCAGTTGGTTTCCGTCGGAGTCATCGCTCCTATTATTGACGGCGAGTTTCTGTTTGCGGCGAATTACCTGGCGTGGAGGCGCGATCAAACGCCGTTCGCGAACTTCACGTCGTCCACCGGGGTGAACGATTGTGATCTCACCGATGACCGCCCCGTCCGATCAAGCTGCGCGTCGGTAGCGTCCACCTTCCTGCCTACATTCGGTGTGCAACCCGTCCTGGGGCGGAATTTCACCCCTGAAGAAGATCGCCCCGACTCGCCCAGGGTCGCATTGCTCTCGTACGAGTTATGGCAAAGCCGGTTTGGAGGCGACCGTGGCATTGTTGATCACACGATTTCGCTTGATGGAAAGCCAACACGGATTGTGGGAGTGTTGCCCCGTGACTTCGAATTTCCGACGCTTGCCCACACTGGACTCGTCGTGCCTGAGGCGCTCGATGAATCCATTGTGCAGCGCAATCAGATGGGGCCGACGGTCCGCGTATTCGGACGCCTGAAACCAGGCGTCAGCATCGAGGCGGCAGCAGCCCGGTTGCAGCCCTTGTTTCGAAGCTTTGTGGAATCCGCGCCACCGCCGTTTCGAAAGGAGCTTCGGCTTCAGGTCCGCTCCATACGCGATTTGCAGATTCATGATTTCCGTCGCGCGGGCTGGTTCCTGTTGATCTCGGCCCTTGCGGTCCTTCTAATCGCCTGTGCCAATGTAGCCAACCTCGTATTTGCCCGCGGCACGGGGCGACGACACGAGCTTGCGGTCCGGTCTGCGCTTGGCGCCGCGCGGGTTCGGCTGTTTCAGCAGCGGCTTACAGAAAGCATGCTGCTCGCACTGGTTGGAGGCGCAATCGGATGTGGGCTTGCCTATGTAATTGTTCATGCCTTGGTCGCTCTTTCGCCGGCAGGAATTCCACGCTTGCCGGAGGCGACGGTAAACGTCAGGGCCCTGATCTTCGCGCTTCTGTCATCGAGCGTTGCCGGAGTTGTGTTTGGCACTTTGCCGGCCTTTGAGAGACCGCGTCCGGACGCTCTGGTGGCTATGACTGTAGCCGGCACGCGGCGAAGCAACCTGCGAAAAGCTCTCATGGCTGCTCAGGTTTGGTTGACTCTCATTCTGGTTACGGGTGCGCTGCTGTTCCTGCGGACGCTTCGCAACCTCGAGGTCCAGCCGTTGGGGATGGATACGCAAAACATTGTTACGGCGATGATCACGCTCGGGCAGCAAAAATACGCTCAGCCGGCACAGCGGCTTGCATTCTTCGAGCAACTGGAACAGAAACTCCGGCAAATGCCCGGGGTCGCCGCGGCTGCCCTCAGTGACTCGCTTCCCCCTGAGACCCCGGCGCGCACGATGCCGCTGGTTGCGCTCGAAGCGGAAGGGCAGCCGCCTCTCAGCCCAGAGCAGGGCATTGGGGGAATTGTGGGCTGGAGATCGGTGACGCCGGAGTACTTCTCGGTGTTGGGTATCCCGCTGCTGCGCGGACGGGCCTTTGAGGAACAGGACCGCACGTCAGCGCCCGGTGCAATGGTCCTGAATGAAGCATTGGCTCAACGCCTATATTCGGGTCAGGATCCCGTGGGCAAGACTATCCACTTTCGTTCCGACGAAGCGCGGGCCGCTGCCACATTCAGAATCGTGGGGGTAGCTGCAAACACGCAGAACCAGGGGCTCGGCGGACATATGGGTCCGGAATACTACCTAGTTCGCCGTCACGGTACGAACGATCGCATCTTCAATTATCCAGACTCTCAGCACGTCAGCATGGTTGTGCGCAGTGCTATTGATCCCCAGATAGTAGCCAAAGAAATACGAGACTCTGTCGCTGCGCTTGACCCGACACTGCCCGTGGAGTCAGGTACTCTCGGTCAAACCGTGTACCGGCTAGCGGAGCGTCCTCGATTTACGGCTGCTCTGCTTTCTCTGTTTGCCGCGATCGGCCTGCTTCTGGCGGCGGTGGGCATCTTTGGTCTGGTTTCCTTGCTGGTGAGCCAACGCACCCGGGAGATTGCCATTCGTCTGGCGTTGGGCGCGAACCCGGCTACGCTCACCCGAACTATGGTGGTCCAGACGATGCTCTGGATTGCCGGCGGTGCTGCCGCCGGAACTCTGTGTTCGCTGGTTGCTGCTCGATGGATCGGCGCGCTGCTGTTTGGAGTAAAGCCAAATGATCCAGCCACACTAACCGGGGCCGCACTCCTGCTTCTGGCTGTGGCCTGGCTTGCCAGCTACATTCCCGCGCGCCGTGCGGCCAAGGTCGATCCCATGGTGGCGCTGAGATACGAGTAACGAGAGAGGAGACGCTTCGCATGACCAGCCTGCTCCAGGACATTCGGTACGCGTTACGGCAACTGCGGAAGAACCCGGGCTTCACCGTGGTTGCCGTGCTCACGCTGGCCCTCGGGATCGGCGGCAATACGGCTGTCTTCAGTCTGGTGAACGGAATTCTCCTGCTCCCACTTCCGTATCATCAGCCCGAACAGTTGGTCAGCGTAACCGGCACGTATCCGAAAGGCGCATTGGTTGCGATGCGTGAGCAAATGCGCACCATGGATGTCGCTGCTTACTCCGAAGGCCACGACATCAATTTGACGGGCATCGGCGAGCCGGTGCGACTGACTGGTGCATCCGTGTCAGCGGAGCTGCTCTCGATTCTGGGAACGCGTCCAGCGCTGGGGAGAACTTTCTTCGCAGGAGAGGATAGCGCCGGGCAGGACAACTTCGTAGTGTTGAGCCACGCCCTTTGGCAGCAGCGCTTCGGCAGCGACCCCAGTATTGTCGGCCGCTCCGTCGAACTGGAAGGCGAGAGCCGGCAGGTTCTGGGTGTAATGCCCGCCGACTTCCACTTTCCCTCGGCGAAGACCCAGCTGTGGATTCCCCTGCGTAACGATCCGAGAAATCCAGTTGCTTACTGGGCGGGAGACTTCATGCCGGTAGTCGGAAGACTTCGTCCGGGCTCGACCCAGCAACAGGCGCGCGCCGAAGTGCGATTGTTTCAGTCGCATGTCGGGGCGTTATTTCCCTGGAAGATGCCGGCGAGTTGGAATGCCGATGTCAGCGTGGTGCGGCTGCAGAATGGCATGGTGGCCGACGTCCGTACGCGGCTGCTCATGTTGCTGGCCGCAGTCGCGCTGGTTCTCCTGATCGCCTGCGCCAACGTAGCCAATCTGACGCTCTCGCGCGCTGCCAGCCGTGAAAAAGAAATCAGCATTCGTTCGGCACTGGGTGCGGTCCCTCGGCGAATCACCCGCCAGTTACTTACGGAGAGCGTGCTACTGGCGGCTCTGGGTGGCTTGCTTGGACTGGCTTTTGCCGCCGCGGGCTTGTCTTTGCTGAAAGTCACGCTGCCCGCGGATACGCCACGGCTGGCGGGCGTCCAGATGGATGGGCGCGTCCTCCTCTTTACCGGCGGGCTCGCGATCCTGACTGGATTCATTTTCGGCATCGCCCCCGCTCTTCAAACTTCGCGCACCGCGGTCGCGCAATCTCTCAACTCCGGCGGACGTGGCGCCACCGTCTCCGTGTCGCAGCATTTGCGCAGCGCGCTCGCAATCGCGGAGGTCGGGTTTGCTGTGCTGCTGGTCACGTCGGCCGCCCTGCTGATCCGAAGCTTCTGGACGCTCTCGCATGTGAATCCAGGATTCCAGTCCGAACATATTGTGACGGCCCGCATCACTCCCAACGAATCGTTCTGCGCCGACTCCGCGCGTTGCCTGAGTTTCTATCGCAGTGTGCTCGACCAGGTGCAATCCGCTCCCGGAGTCAGCGGCGCCGCGCTGGTGAACACCCTCCCGCTGGGCGGACGCGTAAGCAAGAGGTCCCTGGACATCGAAAACTTTGTTGTTCCTCCCGCGCAAACCTCGCCCCTTTTCTGGCTCGACGTGGTCACGCCCGAATACTTTCACGTGTTGGACATCCCCTTGCTCTCGGGCAGGTGGTTTACCCAATCCGACGCGTCCGGGAATCCTCCGGTTGCGGTGGTGGCGACCGCGACCGCACGCCGATTCTGGGGCATTGCAAATCCGGTGGGGAAGCATGTTCGCTTTGTGGGAGAGAAGGAGTGGCGCACGGTCGTTGGAGTAGTTGCCGACGTGCGCGCTTACGACCTTCAGCACAGTGAGCCGGAATTCATGCAAGGCACGCTCTATGTGCCCCACAGTCCCAAAGGCACCTTGGAAGGGGGAACCCTGCCTGCCGAAATGACGATCGTTGTCCGGACAAGCTCGGACGAGGCCCAGGCCGGAGCAATGCTCCGTCGCGTTGTCACGGGGCTGAACCAGGAGGCCCCGGTCAGCGAAATCAGGACCATGCGGGCGGTGATGTCGGAGGCGGTCTCAACGCCGGCTTCCACCACTTCACTCTTCGTCACCTTTGCCGGTTTGGCGCTCGTGCTGGGCATGGTCGGCATCTACGGCGTTCTCGCCTTTCTGGTGTCGAAGCGCACCCGCGAGATCGGCATCCGCATCGCCATGGGCGCCCAACGCCGCGACGTCTTGTGGCTGGTCATGAAGGAGGGCGCTAAATTCTCCCTGATTGGGATCGTCCTTGGTCTGGCGGCAGCGGTCGGACTCACCCGGTTGTTGTCGAGCGAGCTCTACGGCGTCAGTCCCATGGATCCGATGACCTACGTGGGAGTGGCGACTGTGATGGCCATGGTCACGCTGCTGGCGTCATACATTCCCACGCGCCGCGCCATGCGCGTAGATCCTTTGATTGCGCTGCGAGGCGAGTGAAGAGAACTGTGCGAACTTTGTTCCAGGATCTCACCGACGGCCTACGCATGTTGCGGAAGATTGCGCGCGGGTCGGTTCTTCAATTCGGAGGACCATGACAAATCGTATGCGCTGTACTTTTAGCCTCCGCGATGATGGCCAGTTACATTCCGGCCTACCGTGCGACCAGGGTCGATCCCATAGCGGCCTTGCGTAACGAGTGAGGATGAATGATGACCGCAATGACGCAGGATATCCGCTACGCGCTACGACAGTTGTACAAGGACCCGGGGTTCACCGTCGTCGCCGTTTTAACCCTGGCGCTTGCCATCGGTGCGAATACTGCATTGTTTTCCATTGTGAGCGGCGTGCTTCTCAACCGGCTGCCGTATCCGCAGCCCGAGCGCCTGGTCACGCTCAGCGAAAGCAAGCCGAATTTTGACTATGGCTCCATTTCCTACCCCAATTTTCGTGACTGGCAGAAGGAGAACCGCACATTTTCCTCCATGGCCATTTACCGAGGCTATGCGTTCAGCCTTACCGGCAGTGGCGAACCGCTACAGGTAAACGGCGAGTTCGTTTCTGCGGAGTTGTTCCCGCTGCTGGGCGTGAAGCCGCGGATCGGCCGCACCTTCGCCCCCGGGGAAGACGAGGTAGGCGCCGGACCGGTCGCGTTAATCAGCGCCGGGTTATGGCAGCGCAAATTCAGTTCGGCAGCTGACATCGTTGGCAAAAGCATCACCCTGGACGGCAAGGCGTACACGGTCATCGGCGTAGTCCCGGCCAGCTTTCATTTCGTGGTGTCGTCTTTTCCCGCGCGGCGGGATGTGTTTGTTCCCATTGGGCAGTGGAGCAACCCCCTGCTGCAGCAGCGCGGCGGAGGCCTGGGCATGCATGGAACCGCACGGCTCAAGCCGGGAGTGACCCTGGAGCAGGCGCAGGCGGATATGGATCGTGTCACACGAGATCTCGCCGCCGCTTTTCCTGATGTTGACAAAGGAATTGGCGCGAAGCTCATGCCGCTGAAGCAGGCCATGACAGGTAAGGTTCAGCCTTTTCTGCTGGTGCTTCTGGCCGGGGTCGGGTTCGTGCTCTTGATCGCATGTGTCAATGTGGCCAACCTGCTACTGGTGAAGTCCGCGGGCAGAACGCGCGAGTTCGCCATTCGCGCCGCGCTCGGGGCAAGCCAGGGGCGCGTAGTCCGGCAACTTCTGACCGAGAGCGTGCTGCTTGCGATTGCCGGCGGCACTCTTGGCTTGATTCTTGCCGCATTATGCACCAGGGCGGCGCTCGGACTTCTACCTACTGCTTTGCCGCGGGCGGAAGAAATCGGGCTTGACGCCCGCGTGCTGGTGTTCGCAGCGTCGATTTCCTTGATGACAGGGATCCTGTTTGGCCTGGCGCCGGCGCTCAGAACCTCGACACCCAGCCTGCACGAAAGTTTGAAAGAAGGTGGACGGGGCGCCAGCGGCGCCCGCCAGCGCACACAGGGATTTTTTGTCGTTGTCGAAATGGCAATGGCGCTGGTATTGCTCGCCGGCGCGGGATTGATGATACGCAGCTTGACCCGGCTCTGGAATGTCGATCCAGGCTTCAATCCGCATAATGTGTTGAGCTTTGGCATCTCGCTGCCCCCGACGATGACCACCGCAAGTCCGGATGCGATTCGTGCTGCCTTCCACGACCTTGATAATCAACTGGCGTCGATTCCAGGTGTCAGTGCGCTCTCGCAGACCTGGGGCGCGGTCCCCATCGGCCCGGATGATGAGCAGTTGTTCTGGCTCGAAGGCCAGCCAAAACCCGCAAGCGATAACGATATGAATTGGGCCATCGACTATATCGTCGAGCCCGACTATCTAAAAGCGATGGGAATCCCCCTGCAGCGGGGCCGTTTTTTTTCTTCGCAGGACAATGAACACTCGCCTCTGGTGGCAGTGATTGACGATGTTTTTGCGCAAAAGTATTTCCCCAATGAGAATCCGGTCGGCAAGCTTATCCACGTGAACAACTTTGCCCGGCCTTCGGAGATCGTGGGCGTCGTCGGACACGTAAAGCAGTGGGGGCTTGGTGTGGACGATGTGCAAACCCCGAGGGCGCAGCTCTACCTGCCATGCATGCAGATGCCGGATGATTTCATTGCCATGACGCCTTGGGGATCGAGCGTAATGGTTCGTTCCTCCAGCAATGTCTCAGGCCTGTTCGACTCCATCCGTCAGGTCAGTTCGCAGATGAGCATCCAGCAGGTGGTGTTTGGCGCACAATCGATGGAAGGAATCATTTCCGCGTCTCTCGCCTCGCAACGCTTCTCCATGATTGTCTTGGGCGTGTTCGCCGTGGTGGCGCTGCTGCTGGCAAGCATCGGGATCTACGGCGTGATTTCGTACCTGGTGGGGCAGAGAACTCGCGAGATTGGCATCCGCATGGCGCTGGGGGCGGAGCGCCGGGAAATTCTGCGGCTGATTATGGGAACTGGCGGCCGTCTTGCGCTGGCCGGCGCGGTTGTGGGTCTGGTGGCTGCGCTCGGACTTACGCGCCTGATGGTGAGCCTGCTCTATGGGGTGAGTGCCACGGATCCGCTGACCTTGGCGTCGGTTTCTGCGCTTCTGATTCTCGTAGCTCTGATGGCCAGCTACATCCCGGCGCGGCGCGCGGCCAGGCTCGATCCCATGGTGGCGCTGCGCTACGAGTGAGGAAATATGGAAACCCTGCTTAACGACCTTCGTTTCGGAGCTCGGATGTTGCTCAAGGCTCCCGGGTTCACGCTGGTGGCGGTAGTCGTGCTGGGGCTCGGCATCGGAGCGAATACTGCCATCTTCAGTGTGGTGAATGCGATATTGCTGCGGCCGCTTCCGTTTCAGGATCCGGAACGGTTGGTGCAGGTGTGGCATGTACCACCGCCGAAGAGTTTTCCCGGGATGACCCGGTTCTCGGTTTCTCCCGCGAATTATCTGGACTGGGAAAGACAGAATCACGTGTTCGAGAACACGGCGATCTACGGATACCGGAGCTACAGTATGACGGGTGCGGGCGAACCGGAGTCAGTGAGCGCGATTGGAGTGTCTCCGGATTTCTTCCGCGTACTCAGGGTCCAGCCCATCTTGGGCCGTGTGTTCTTGCCCGAGGAGAATCAGAATGGGCGCGGGAGGGTCGCCGTCCTCAGTGAGGCCTTCTGGCAGACGCACTTTGCTTCAGATGCCAACATCATTGGCCGCGTCATCGCACTCGACAGCCTGGGCTATACCGTGGTGGGCGTCATCCCTTCGAAATCGATATTTCCTACGTCTTCCGATCCCAAGTCTCAGCCCCAGTTGTGGACTCCGCTGGCGTGGACCGATGCGGAGCGCGCAATTCGCGGAAACCACAATTACCAGGTGATTGCCCGCCTGAAGCCGGGTGCGGATGTGAAGCAATCCCAGGCTGAGATGAACACCATCTCGGCGCAGCTCGAGCAGGAATATCCCGGCGATGACAAAGGCTGGGGAGCGACGGTTGTTCCGCTGCGGGATCAACTGGTGGGAGATGTCCGCCCGGCCTTGATGGTACTGCTCGGGGCGGTGGGCTTTGTCTTGTTGATTGCGTGCGCCAATGTTGCGAATCTGGTTTTGGTCAAGACTCTCGCCCGAAAGAAAGAGATTGCGATCAGGACCGCCCTGGGCGCGAGTTCGACCCGCGTGGCGCGCCAGATTCTGTCTGAAACTTTGCTGCTTGCACTCACGGGAGGCGCGCTGGGACTTGCCTGTGCCCATTTTGGAGTGAAGCTGATCGTCGCCTTCCTGGCTCAAAGTCTTCCGCGCACGACCGACATTACCGTGGATGGTCCTGTGCTGGCATTCACGCTTGCGGTTTCAGTGTTGACCGGCGTTGTCGCGGGTTTGCTGCCGGCGATACGCGCCAGCAAGACAAATTTGAACGATTCGTTGAAGCAGGGTCTGGGCCGCACCGACGCGGATTCCAGCGGCCACCGGACGCGCAGCGTGCTGGTAATTTCAGAAGTTGCGTTGTCCCTGGTGCTGCTCATCGGTGCGGGACTCATGATTCGCACCTTATCGCAATTGCGAAACGTGGATCCGGGTCTGGATCCCCATAATGTCCTCACCATGTCGTTCTCTCTGTCCTCAACCAAGTACGACAAGCCAATACAACAGATTGCGTTCTACGACCAGGTCTTGCAGCGCGTGCGCAGCCTGCCCGGGGTTGCGGCGGCGGGCGCGATTGACTCTTTGCCCCTGGGAGACGGAGGTTCGACCCAGCCCATTGCCGTCGAGGGCCATCCCGCCCTGGCGATGTCGGAACAGCCAGAAGTGGCGGTCCGGGTGGTCGAACCAGGCTTCTTTGAGACCATGCGAATCCCGCTTTTGGAGGGGCGTGCATTGAATATTGCGGACGCCGCCGACCGGCCGTCTGTGATTGTGATCAGCCAGTCGATGGCCAAACGTTTCTGGCCGGCTGAGAATCCGATTGGCAAGCGTCTGACCATGTCATTCTCTCCGGAAAAATCGCGAGAGGTGGTCGGAGTAGTGGGCGATGTGAAAGACGGCCTGGATGTGTTAGATCCGACGGCCACGCTGTACGTGCCACTGGCGCAGCAGCCCACGCCTTATATGTCAATGGTGGTGAGGACGTCTTCTCCGCCTAGTACCCTGGTTTCCGCGGTGTCAGGCGCTGTTCACGAGGTGGACCGCCAGCAACCCGCCTTGGATGTCATCACCATGGACGAGATGGTTACCAACTCCCTTTCCCATCAGCGCTTCAACATGCTGCTGCTGTCGGCCTTCTCCGGCCTGGCCCTGTTGCTGGCGGCAATTGGGATCTATAGCGTGCTGGCGTACTCGGTAAGGCGGCGCATGCGCGAGATTGGCGTGCGCATGGCGCTGGGCGCGCAGCGCGGTGACATCTTGCACATGATCCTCGGCCAAGGGACGAAGCTTGCCCTCATCGGCACGGGCATCGGGGTGGCTGCAGCCTTCGGCCTGCCGCGTTTGATGGCCAGCCAGTTGTTCGGCGTGACCGCGACCGATCCCGTCACCTTCCTGAGCGTCGCGACGTTGATCGTTCTGGTTGCTCTAGCTGCCTGCTACATTCCAGCGCGCCGGGCCACGAAAGTGGATCCCATGGTCGCGCTGCGCTACGAGTGAGGAATTGAGGAAAAAATAATGACAGGTCTGCTGCAGGATGTTCGTTACGCGCTCCGCATGTTGTGGAAGCGTCCCGGTTTTACCGCGGTCGCGGTGATTACTCTCGCCCTGGGTATCGGCGCCAATACAACGACTTTCAGTACGGTCAATGCCATGCTGCTGAAGCCCTTTCCATTCCCGAACCTCGATCGCATCGTCACCGTCTGGGAAACCGCGCCCAAGCAAGATGACAACCACCTGAGTCCGGCTCCAGCGAATTTTCGTGATTGGATTGAGCAGAGCACGCAAATCGAGCAGCTTGCGGCTGTCCGCGGATGGGACGCGAATTTGACTGGTGGCAGCGTGGCGGAGCACGTCGAAGGTTCACAGGTAACTGCAAACTTCTTTTCGTTGTTGGGCATGCGTCCGCAGCTCGGCCGCTACATTGGTAGCGCGGATTTCCAGGGTGGGGTTGCACCGGTGGTTGTCATCAGCCACGGATTCTGGGAGCAGCATCTGGGCGGCGATCCTGGCCTGGTCGGAAGGCAGCTCCTCTTGAACGGCCAGAAGTTCACGGTGATTGGAATTGCCTCTTCAGATTTCGATTTCCCAACTGGATCAAGGGTGTGGACTCCTCTCGACTTGAATGGCGCCGCGAAGGAGGACCGCGAGAGTCACTATTTGACTGTCTTCGGACGACTGAAGGCTGGCGTTTCCATATCTGAGGCGCAGGCGAACCTCGCGACGATTGCCGCCAGCCTGGGCGAACAGTATCCCAAGAGCAATACCGGCCACGGGGTCAGGGTCATGAATACCGTCGAAGATCTTACCTTCGGCTCGCGACAGTTCATTCTGATGCTGATGGGCGCCGCCGTCTTTGTTCTCCTGCTGGCCTGTGCCAATGTTGCCAATCTGCAGTTGGCCCGTGCTTCCGGGCGCCAGAGGGAGATCGCTCTGCGTGCGGCGCTTGGAGCTAGCCGCTGGCAGGTCGGACGGCAGCTGCTGGTGGAGAGCGTCTTGCTGGCGCTGCTCGGGAGCGTGGCGGCGCTCTTCTTGTCTAGTTGGTGGCTCAACATTATTATGCGCCGCACCATCCCGCCCGTTATCGTCGAGCACGTTGCCGGACTAAAGCACTTGCAGATTGATTCACGGGTGTTCCTGTTTACGCTTCTGGTGGCCATGCTTACCGGCATCCTCGCCGGTCTTGCGCCTGCGTGGCATTTTTCACGTCCCAATGTGAATGAGACCCTGAAGGAAGGCTCCCGCGGCGGCAGTCCCACTGCCAGCCGTCAGCGCTTTCGCACGTTGCTGGTCATTTCCGAAATCGCACTCTCTTTGGTTCTGCTTGTAGGCGCGGGTTTGATGGTGAAGGGATTCCGCACTCTCACAACTAATGACATGGGATTTGATCGCAGCAATGTCCTCACGTTCCATGTCGTCTTGCCAGAGGCCAAGTACCGCGACAAAGACCGCGTCCGCGGTTATTACGAGCAGGTTCTGCGAAATGTTCAGGCCTTGCCGGGTGTCGAGTCTGTGGCCTGTGTGACCAGTCTGCCTTCGGGATGGACTTGGAACTGGACCGAATTCACGGCCGAAGGCCGACCGCCAGCTTCTCCCAGCGACATGCCGTCAGCCATTTCGCAAGTCGTGACGCCGGGATTTTTCCCGGCATTGCGTGTTCCCCTGCGGCAAGGGCGTCTCCTTTCCGATCAGGATGGCCCGAACGCTCTTCCGGTCGTAGTCATCAGCGAGACGATGGCTCGTCAAAACTGGCCTGACCAGAATCCGCTAGGCAAGCATATCCAGATGGGACGGCCCGATGCTGCCCAGCCATTTCGAATGGTTGTGGGAGTCGTGGGTGATGTGCAGCCGGTTCCCTTGGACCGTGACCCTGCTCCGACTGCGTACGTGCCGTTATCGCAACAGCCCGAGCGTGTTTCCGCATTCGTGGTGCGAACCACGGGAGACCCCCTGACGCTTGCCGGGCCGGTCAACGCGCAATTGCGCGCTGTGGACGCGGACCAACCTGCGTATGACATTCGCAGCCTGGAACAGGTTGTTGCCGACAACCTGAGCGGCATCGAGTCGTCCGCTCAGATGATGCTGACCTTCGCTGTCTGTGCACTTATCCTGGCAGCGGCCGGGATCTTCGCAGTCATGGCGTACTCCGTCACGCAGCGCACTCATGAAATCGGGGTACGCGTAGCGCTGGGAGCGCGGCGTTCCGATGTGCTCAGGCTGGTGGTTGGAGGCGCGCTGAAAATGGCCACAATCGGTCTGAGCATCGGGTTCGTGCTCGCATTGCTGCTGACCCGCGCGCTTTCGAGCGCGCTTTTTGGCGTGGTGCAAATCGACATTGTGACCTTCGCTCTGCTCACGTCCCTGCTGGCATTGGTAGCAGCCCTGGCAGCCTACATCCCGGCGCGTTGGGCCATGAATGTCGATCCCATGGTCGCGTTGCGGTACGAGTAGGGAGAAGACTCATGACTGGAATTGTCCAAGACATTCGCTACGCGCTTCGGCAACTGGGTAAGGATCCGGGGCTCACGGCGGTCGTGGTCCTCACGCTTGCCCTGGGCATCGGTGTCAACAACGGCATATTCAGCGTTTTGAATGGGTGGCTTTTTCGTCCTCTTCCGGTTCCCGCGCCGGAGCAGATCACCGTTCTGGCCGCGCCGCGCGCGGATGGGTCCAAGTTCTCATTTCTCGACTTCACCGATGTGCGCAAGCAGGCGGACGCATTCTCTGGCGTGTTCGCGTATGCCACCGGAATTGCAGGACTCAGTACTAACGGCATTCCTAGTGAATTCGCCTACAGCGCGGTGAGTGGCAACTACTTCTCCACGCTGGGAGTAAAACCGCTGCTCGGCCGATTTTTTCTGCCGGCCGAGGGCGAGAAGCCAGGAGATCAAGTTCAGGTAGTCCTAGGTTACGCCTACTGGCGGAAAACCTTCGGTGAGGACCGGGGAGTTGTTGGCCGCAAGGTGCAGGTCAACGGCAAACCAGCCACGGTCATCGGGGTCGCACCAGAGGAATTTCACGGCACCTTCTTCGCCTTCCAGATGGATGGCTATCTGCCGCTGAGTTTCCTAACGCAAAGCGAGAACTCAAATGACTTCTGGTCCAACCGCGGTCATCGCGAGTTGTTCGTTCTCGGCCGGCTGAAGCCAGGCATCAGCCGGCAGTATGCACAAGCCTCGGTTGACGTGATCGCTAGGCGCCAGGCAGCGGAATATCCTTCCACGGACGACAAGTTCGCAATCCGGCTCATTCCCGAGTGGATGTCCCGACCGGCCCCGTTTGTCTCCAGCTTCGTTCCCATAATCGCAGCCTTGTTTCTCGCACTGGCGGGAATGGTCCTGGTTCTGGCCTGCATCAACGTGGCCAATATTCTTCTCGCCCGCGCCACCGCGCGCCAGCATGAAATGGGTATCCGGGCCGCGCTGGGTGCTGGGCGTGCCCGGCTCATACGCCAGGTCCTCATGGAGAGCCTTCTTCTCGCTCTGCTGGGTGGGGCAGCGGGCGTGGTCCTGGGAAAGGGGGCCATCACGGCCAGCGGTTTCTTCCTTCATTCGATCGTTACGACCTCCTCTAACCTGGGCTATAGCATGGATTGCAGTTTCGACTGGAGGGTCTTTGCCTACACGCTCGGTGCCGCGGTTCTCACCGGGGTGATCGCCGGCCTCTGGCCTGCCTTACGCGCCGGGCGAACTGACATACTCACCACCTTGCACGAAGGCGCACGCGGCGCTTCCAGCGGGCCGGAGAGGCATCGTGTTCGCAGCGTGCTAATTGTCGTGCAGGTCGCGTGTTCGCTGATGCTACTGGTGGTTGCCGGATTGTTCGTCCGCAGTCTCGGCCACGCCGAGCGGATGTATCTGGGCTTCGATCCCGATCACGTCCTCAACGTCATGCTGGACCCGCGTCAAATTGGTTACAGCGAGGCACGCAGCATTGATCTGTACCGGGAACTGGTAGAACGCGTGCGTGCGATGCCGGGCGTCGAATCCGCTAGCGTCGCCTTCTCCGTGCCGATGTCGTTTCCTGGACATTCGGATCCTCTCTACCTTGAAGGCCAAGCCGTTGTTCCCAACGAACAGCCGCCCAAGGTTTCTTCCAACAGCATCGATCCTGGATACCTGCGTACCATGCGCGTCCCCTTGCTGCGTGGCCGCGACTTCAGAGATTCCGATAATGAGAAAGCGCTGCCGGTCGCGATTGTGAACCAGGCCATGGCGAATCGCTATTGGCGGAACCAGGATCCTATCGGCAAACGCTTCAGTCTGAAAGGCGCCGGCGGCCCGTTCATCGAAGTGGTCGGGGTTGCTCACGATGGCCAGTACTTCTTTCTGTCGCCGGACTCCTCTCCGTATTTCTACGTTCCCTTCGCGCAGAACCCGTCCGCGTTTGCGGCGCTCCAGCTTCGATCTTCGATTCCGCCGGAACAACTGATTCAGAACGTGCAGCAGGAGATCAACAAGCTGGCTCCCGACCTGCCCGCGATTGATATCCACACTATGAACCAAACCGTGCATGGACTTGCCGGGATGTTCATCTTTCGTCTTGCAGCGGCGCTGGCTGGGACCATGGGGGGCCTTGGCCTGGTTCTTGCGGTTGTGGGTGTCTATGGGGTGGTTTCGTTTTCAGTGACACGCCGCACCCAGGAAATTGGAATTCGCATCGCCCTCGGGGCGGAGCGGGGCGACATTATCAAGCTGGTTTCGCGGCATGGATTGCGGCTGGTAATTGCCGGCGTTGGGGCAGGAGTGGTCGTCGCGCTGGTTCTCACTCGCGCAATGGGCAAGTTGTTGATGGGAGTCAGCGCCGCCGACCCGGCAACTTATGCGGCAGTTGCAATTCTGCTGTCAGCCGTGGCCCTGCTCGCGTGCTACATCCCTGCCCGCCGTGCGACTGCGGTCGATCCGATGGTCACGTTGCGCTACGAGTGAGAGAACCGTTAGGAATGAGGGCATGCAGGGCACTCGGTTCTAGAAAGTGATAAATGTCGGTCCTTCACGATCTTCGGTTTGCCTGTCGTCTGCTTCGGCAGAATTTCTCGACCACCGCGATCGCTGTTTTATCGATTGCGCTTAGCGTTGACGCAACCAGCGTGGTATTCGCGGCAATCAAATCTGTTCTTATCGATCTGCCGCCGTACGCGCATCCCGAAGAACTCGTGCAAATCAGGACCGAGTTTGGCAACTTCGAGCCATCGCAGACGGATTGGGCCTTCTGGAGTGATGCACAGGAGATTATCCGGCGAACTCGGACTCTCCAGTCCGTGGGCATATACGGCAACGCAATTTTTGATGTCGCGGGTGATGGATCGACTCCTCCCGAAGCTCTTTATGGTCTGCGGGTTTCGGCGAGTTTATTTCCAACCTTGGGTGTCACGCCAATGCTGGGACGCAACATTCTTCCTGAAGAAGACCACCCCGGAAATACGAATGAAATGATCTTGAGCTACGGGCTGTGGGTCCGCCGGTTCAATGCCGACCAAAATATCGTCGGTCGCAGCGTCGATATCGATGGCCATGACTGCCGTGTCATCGGAGTCATGCCGCCCGGATTCAACTTCCCGCTGCGCAGGGCCGCGACGCACACGCCTTCTCCGTATGTGGAATTTTGGGCACCTCTGCAAGAGAGCCCCCGCGCCACCGCCGGCGCGCTGGGAGTGGTAGCCAGGCTGCGTCAAGGTGTCTCTCTGTCGAATGCCCAGCAAGACCTCGTTTCGATCAGCGCCGCTCTAAGCCGCGAATTTCCCGCCACGAATCGTGATCACAACCTGCGCTTGGGTTTATTGCTGGATCGAACGGTTGGGAGTGCAAGAAAGTCACTTTGGTTGCTCATGGCCGCCGCCTCGCTGTTTCTCCTGATCGGATGCGCGAACGTCGCTAATTTGCTGCTGGCTCGCGGCCTTGTCCGCCAACGTGAAATCTCCATCCGATTCGCGGTGGGCGCGGGGCGCGGACGTATTGTCCGGCAATTTCTTACTGAAAGCTGTGTGTTGGCGCTGCTGGGCGGTCTCGGCGGCTATGTTCTTACGGCCGCAGCTTGGAAGGTTTTGCCAGCCATCGCTCCCGTGAGCATTCCCAGGCTTGCGGCAGCGCGGGCGGACTGGTCAGTACTGGGTTTTGCTCTTGCCGTCGCTATCTTCAACGGACTTTTGTTCGGGATGGCGCCCGCGCTGCGTGCTGGACTAACGCGAGCGTCCGCCAACGGCGATTTCGGCACACGCGGCATAGTAACTGGAAGGCGCGACCGGCTCCTCGGCTCACTGATCATTGCCGAGGTGGCAATCACCGTGGCCCTGGTAGTCGTTGGCGGGCAGTTCATGGGACGTCTCATCGAGTTGCTTCGCACGGATCCTGGTTTCCAGGCAGACCATCTCCTGGCTTCGGTGGTACTGCCTTCCCCCGACCGGTATCGAACACTCGAACAACGAGGCCTGATTTATCGGCGATTTGTAGATGCCGTTCGCGCCCTGCCCGGGGTCGAGAGCGTTGGCACGGTCGATGCCTTGCCGTTCAGTGGGGAGAATTCTGGTGGACTGATTGCCAGCACCGCAGCGCAAGTCATGCAGCCAAACACGCAAGTGCCCGCCGAAGTTGACATCGTCAGCGCCGGCTATCTGCAAACGCTGGGAGTCCGCTTGCTCGAAGGCCGCTGGTTACGCGAAGACGAAATGAAAACGTCGAGCGATACCGTCCTGATGAATGATGTCGCCGCCGCGAAGTTTTGGCCCGGGACTAGCGCCATTGGCAAGCAAATCTGCATTTATTGCACTCCGGAAAATCCGCGCAACTGGAAGCGAGTGGTGGGCGTTGTCACGAGTGTCCGCCACGCGGCGGTCGACGAGCACCGGCCATTTAGCCTTTATCTTGCAGCGGGAGCCATGGAGCACGCACAATTCCTGGTCATAAAGACGGCGCAGCCCGCCGATAGTTTGGAGAAAGCCGTCCGCATTGCCATTGCAGGGGTCGATCCCAACCAGCCAGTTTTTCTTAGCGTGTCCATGCGGTCGCTCATCGAGGATTCGCTTGCGGACCGCCGCTTCATCGCGAGTCTGCTTGCTGTCACAGCGTTTCTCGCGCTGGTTATGTCTGCCGCCGGCGTCTACGGAGTTGTCTCGTACACCACCTCGCGCAGAACACTGGAGATCGGTGTTCGGATGGCGCTAGGCGCAACTCGTAACCATGTTCAATTCCTGGTTTTTCGTCAAGGCTTCCTGGCTGTGGCGGCGGGCCTTACCATCGGACTGGCATCAACCATGGGGCTGATGAGCGTGCTACGGCGGGTCGTGGTGGGGTTTGGAGCCGCGCACTGGTTGCAGATCTTAGTTTCGATAAGCATAGTGTCGTTTGCTGCAGCAATCGCCTGCTGGGTCCCCGCGCGTCGCGCGACGAAGATAGACCCGATGTCAGCATTGCGGTCTGAATGATGTGTCCGGTCGATTAGAAGACAGGGTAGGAGAAAAATGATCCAACTGAAGAATATCGAACGCAGCTACAAAACCGCGGCCGGACAAACCTGGGTCCTGCGCCGCATCAATCTGGAGATTCGCCAGGGCGAGTTCGTCACTTTCATGGGGCCGTCCGGAGCGGGGAAGTCCTCCCTCTTGAATGTGCTCGCCCTGCTCGACGATCAGTGGCTCGGCGAATACTGGTTTCGCGAGCAGGCTGTCCATGAGATGAAGCGCAAGCAGCGCGGCGAACTGGCCAAGCGCAATATCGGGATGGTCTTCCAGAGCTATCACTTGCTGGACGATCTCACGGTGCGCGAGAACATCGACCTCCCACTTTCTTATAAAGATGTCCCCAGCGGGCAGCGGCAGAGCCTGGTGGCTGACACCCTGGACCGCTTTCAAATCGTTGCCAAAAAAGACTTGTTTCCCAGCCAGCTTTCAGGCGGACAGCAGCAACTCGTAGGCGTGGCTCGCGCCGTCATCCACAAGCCCGCGCTCCTTCTGGCCGACGAACCAACGGGAAACCTGCACTCTTCACAAGCCAAGGAAATCATGGAGCTCTTTCGCGAACTCAATCAACAGGGAACGACCATCGTTCAGGTGACCCACTCAGAGGCAAACGCAGCCTACGGCTCCCGCACTATTCAACTGCGCGATGGCTGGATGGTAGGTGACACGGCAAATCCGAATCTACAGCCCTATGAGGCGGTGAAGCAATGAATCGGCAGGCTTCCCGGCCCAACTTTCTGGCGCAGTGTTTGGCATGGTTCCTGGTTGCAGTGACCGCGACCGCAGCCGGACAGACCAACGCGTCCGTGCGTTATGACATGCCGGAATCGCACAATCCTCTCGGCGCGTATTCGGCGGACCGCGTTCCTCGTCCGGACCTCACGAATTCCCCGCTGCTCGATCAGTTGATCCGCGATGGCAAGCTGTACCTGTCCCTCAAAGACGCTATCCGGCTGGCGCTCGAGAACAATCTTGACCTGGCCATCGCCCGCTACAATCTACCCATCGCCAACATGGACATATTGCGCACCCGCGCCGGCGGAATTTTTCGCGGTGTCAATGCCGGTGTGGTGCAGGGAACTCCCGGCGGCGGTGTTGGCGGCTTCGGCACTGGCGCTCCCGGAGCGGGCGCGGGTGGCACCACCGGCGGCGCAGGTGGTGCGGGCGCGGGCGCGTCCGGATTAGTGCAATCCACGCTGGGCGCGGGCACCGCAGTTTCTTCGTACGATCCTGCCATCGTGGCTTCGGTTGGCGCTGAGCACCAGACCACGCCTTTGGCTAATCAGCAGATCTACGGTGTACCGTCGTTGCAATCGAATACGGGCCAGGCCAGCGTTACCTACACCCAGGCTTTTCCGACCGGAACCAGCTTTACCGTCGAATTCAACAACAGCCGACAGACCACGAACAGCCCGTTCTTTAATTTATCTCCCGTGCTGAATTCGATGTACCGCTTCTCCTTTCAGCAACAGTTGCTGGCGGGATTCGGCTTCGGTCCCAACCTGCGCTACCTGACCATCGCCAAGAACAACAAGAAAATCTCCGACATTGCATTTAAAGATCAGGTGACCGCCACCATCACTCAGATCAAGAATATCTACTGGGACCTGGTAAACGCCTACGAACAGGCCAGGGTCAACGAGCAGTCGCTGGCCTTTGCCCAGCAATCACTGGACAATGCCAGGAAACAGCTTCAGCTGGAGAGCGTTCCTGCCATGGACGTGATGCGCGCCGAGGCGGAGGTGTCGAAGCGCGATCAGGACCTGACCGTGGCGCGCACCAGCCTGCAACTTCAGGAACTGCTCATCAAGAATGCGTTGACCAAGAGTCTTGACGATCCCGTGCTTGAAGCCGTGCCGGTTGTTCCTGTGGACCACTTCGAGAGTGTCGAAACCCAGGCCACAGGTGCGGTCCAGGACCTTATCACCCAGGCCTTGCGCGAGCGTCCTGAACTTGCCGAATCGGATGTTGATCTGGTGAACCGGCAGATCAGCGGGAAGGCGGCGCGCAATGCGTTGTTGCCGTCGCTGGCGCTGGTTGGCTTCTATGGAGGGTCGGGATTGGCGGGGCCGCTCAATCCGATCTACAATCTTCCGACTCCGAATTCTTCCAACGTGCCCACGGATTTTTCCGGGGCACTCTCGAATGCCTTCAACAATTCCTCTCCTGACTACTACATCGGACTGAGCCTTAATATCCCCATACGCAATCGCGTGGCCAAGGCAGATCAGTACCGCTCGGAGCTGGAATACCGGCAGGCGGAACTCCGCCGCGAGCAATTGAAGAAGCAGATTCGGATCGAGGTCCGGAACGCGCAATATGCGCTGGAGCAGACCGGAGCGCGGGTTGAGGCCGCGCGAAAGGCGCGGGACCTGGCGCAGCGCACATTCGAGATCATGCAGAAGGAACAGACGCTGGGCGCGGGATCGACTTTCCAGACCATGACCGCCCAGCGCGACCTCTCCATCGCCGAACTGGATCTGGTTACCGCCCTGACCGTCCACGAAAAGGCGAAAGTTGAGCTGGATCGTGCAACTGGCAGCACTTTGGAACATAATGGAATACGGGTGCAAGACGCAGAAAGCGGCACCATCGCCAGTCAGGGCCCTTAGCTCATGCCAAGCTCAACCAAGTCGGGGGAGATTGGGCTTTCCGCCGGGGTGGCGCAAAGCGCATCCAAATTTCCCCGCATTCTGGCGGCCGACGACCAGCAACACATCCTTGAAGCTCTTGAACTGCTGCTGAGGCCGCAGGGCTACGAGGTTGACGTTGTCCGCTCCCCCGAACTTGCGCGCGACGCTCTCGCGACTTCTTCCTACGACGCGGTGTTGATCGATCTGAATTACACCCGCGACACCACTTCCGGACAGGAAGGGCTGGGTTTGCTTTCAGACATAGTGGCGATGGACAGTACGCTCCCGGTCATCGTAATGACTGCATGGGGCAATGTGGACCTGGCGGTTGAGGCCATGCGCCGGGGTGCGCGGGATTTTGTTCAGAAGCCCTGGGAGAACGAGCGGCTGCTCGCCATTCTGCGGACCCAGGTCGAGCTTCATCGTGCGCTGCAGCGTGCGGAACGGCTGGCCGCTGAAAACCGCCTGCTGAGCGTTGAGGGGCGTCCCGAGTTCATTGCCACAGCGCCCTCGATGATTCCCGTGCTGGAAGCCATCACCCGCTTCGCTCCATCGGACGCGAATGTCCTGATCACCGGCGAGCATGGAACCGGCAAAGAAATCGTGGCTCGGACGATTCATGTCCTTTCGCTGCGCGCTTCGCGTCAGCTGGTCGCGGTAAATACTGGAGGCCTGGCCGAAGGCCTGTTCGAGAGTGAACTCTTTGGCCACGTAAAGGGCGCCTTCACCGATGCCCGCACCGACCGCATCGGCCGCTTCGAACTGGCGGACGGCGGAACTATTTTTCTTGATGAGATCGGTAACGTCCCCATGCGCCAGCAATCCAAGTTGCTGCGTGTGCTGGAATCGGGAGAAATCGAACGGGTGGGATCATCGCGTTCCAAGCGGATTGATGTGCGTCTTATTTCCGCCACCAATTCCGATCTTCAGGCTGCCTGTCAGGCTGGCCAGTTTCGTGAGGATCTGCTGTTCCGTCTCAATACCGTCGAAATTCATTTGCCCGCGCTGCGCGAACGCCGCGAGGACATTCCGGTCCTTGCCCTTCACTTCTTGTCCCATTACGCCTCGCGGTATCGACGCACAATACGAGGGCTCGATCCCCCAGCCTTGCAGGCGCTGATGCAATATGCCTGGCCCGGCAACGTTCGCGAATTGGAGCACACGCTGGAGCGGGCCGTCCTCATGTGCCGCACTGAGCAAATCCAACCCGGTGACCTCGGCCTGGGCTTGCAGCGTTCGCAGGCCCAGAACCTCGAGGAACTGAGCCTCGAATCGGTGGAGACGATTTTGATCCGAAAAGCACTGCAGCGCTTTCAGGGCAACGTGAGCCAGGCCGCCGAGGCTCTTGGTCTCAGCCGGGGCGCGCTTTATCGGCGAATGGAAAAGTATGGGCTTTAGCCCGCGCGATACTGACCCGTTCAAACGCAGGAAAGCGCGCCGGGCTCCTTTTGAGCGCAGGATCATTCGCTCCTCTTTGTGGCTGGCCATTCCCGGATTGTTGACCAGCGGCGTCCTGATCTGGCTGCAGGATTGGGCCATCGAATCCAAGCTGGGCCTGCTTTTCGCCGAACTCGTCGTCTGCGCACTGATCGTCGCCGCCCTTCACGACCAGATTATTCGTCCTTTGCAGACCCTGGCCAACGTGGTTGGCGCTCTGCGGGAAGAGGATTACTCCTTCCGGGCCCGCATGGCGGTTCCCGACGATGCTCTTGGGGAACTCTCTCTCGAAGTCAACATGCTCGCCGACCTGCTGGCGGAGCATCGCATTGGAGCGATTGAAGCAACCGCGCTCCTCCAGCGCGTTGTCGAGGAAGTGGACATTCCGCTTTTTGCATTTGATCCTGCCGAAGCGCTCCGGCTGGTGAACTCCGCGGGCGAAAGGCTGCTGCAACAGGCTTCTCCGAGATTGCTCGGACGGACAGCCACAGAGCTGGGATTGAAGACGTGTCTCTCCGCCGAGAATGCCTCGGTGATTCCTTTGCACTTCAATAGCGACGCGCGCTGGTTTTTACGGCGAAGCTCTTTCCGGCAGCGGGGAGTGCCGCATACCCTGGTCGTACTCTCCGATGTGAGCCGGGCGCTCCGGGAAGAAGAGCGTCTCGCCTGGCAACGACTGATTCGGGTAATGGGTCATGAATTGAACAACTCGCTGGCACCTATCAAGTCGATCGCGGGGAGCCTGCATGCGCGTCTCTCCGAGAGTACGCTGGCTGCGGAGGAGCGTGCGGACTTCGAGCGCGGGCTCGGCATCATCGAGGCTCGGGCCGCGTCGTTGAATCGCTTCCTGCAAGCCTACCGGCAACTGGCGCAGATGCCGCCACCTGTCCTCCAAAAATCGACATTGTCGCCGCTGGTGACTCGTGTGGCTGGATTTGAGACCCGCATAGAAGTCAAAGTGATTCCCGGACCCGAAGTCACCGTGATGGCAGATCCGGATCAACTCGAGCAGATGCTCATCAACCTGGTCCGCAACGCGGCCGAGGCTGTGCTCGAAGGTGCGCCGTCAAAAAACCCGGGCAACGATGTTTCGGCCCCCAGCAACGGTTTCCAGCCGGCTGTCAGCATTGGATGGAAAGTGTTCGACAAGGCTGTGGCCCTGGTCATCGAAGATAACGGTCCGGGCCTTATGAATCCCAGCAACGCGTTTGTTCCGTTTTACACCACCAAACCTTCCGGGAGCGGGATCGGTCTGATCCTTTCGCGTCAAATTGCGGAAGCGCATGGTGGATCCCTCGAACTCACCAACCGGCCTGACGAGCGGGGCTGCAGGGCCAGAGTCCTTCTGCCACGGCCGACTCTGTAGCGATCCTGGCGGTGTAGCAATTGACCGCGAGTCACGCCCGACGATTGACAAATTCCGTCATGCGCCACCATGACTAGGCCCGGGATCTAGTGGTGAATCCCGCGCCAGACACGGCATCAGCCCGGTGTTCATCTCGGAGAAATTCTCTGCTCTACATCATTTACTGTAGGGCTACTACATGCTCTACGGTAGTGAACACACCGCGAAACTTCGCTACAATTCATATTGCCGAAGGCTTGCTTCTTCTCTTAAGGCTCGAAATGTCTGCAATTCGGATTCTGGTCGTCGATGACCACGAGGTAATCAGGCGGGTGATTTGTTCGCTTCTCTCCAGTGATCCCACTCTGGACGTGGTCTGTCAGACGGCGGATGGGGAACAGGCAGTCCTCAAGGCCCAGGAACTGCAGCCGGACCTGGTCCTGCTCGACATCAGCCTGCCGGGAATCAGCGGCATCGAAGCCGCCCGGCGTATTCGCAGCAGCTCTCCGAATTCGCACATCATCTTTCTGAGCCAGCACGATTCACTGCAAGTGGTGGAAAGCGCGATGCGGATGGGCGGCCACGGGTACGTTGCGAAAATCGATGCTGGGTCAGAGCTCCTGAATGCCATCCGCATCGTGAGCGCAGGTGAGCAGTTCGTGAGTCGACGCATCGTCTCCCAGGGCTGGAGAATAGATCGGCCTGGCTGCGCCGAGACTCGACAGAATCGGAACTGAGAAGCTCGCCGATTTTCCCTCGCCGGTCACCGGCCGAGGGCGAGACGCCCTCGAGACAGCCGGCAAGAAGCCGCCGCTACTTTTACTTCTACTTCTCCAAAAATCTATGGATACCAGATTTCCCCGACGACAGTCGGGCGGATTTGCCGCCGCCCAGTAACACGAAGGTGAGGTTTGTGCTACCCTGACCCATGTAAATGCCGGTTCGAAGCCCAATGTAGTGGGTCTGCCTCACTCCATTTCATCGATACCGATCGCCTCTGACGCATGCACATTCCTGACGGCTATCTGAGTCCTTCGACCTGCGCCCTGCTTTACGGCACCGCGATACCCTTCTGGTACACGGCGTTCGCGCGCATCAAGCGGCTGCTGCACACCCGCCTGATACCTCTGTTGGCCGTCGCCAGTGCCTTCTGCTTTGTCATTATGATGTTCAACGTTCCGCTGCCGGGCGGGACCACCGGGCACGCGGTGGGAGTGGGAGCTGCGACCGTCGTTCTGGGACCCTGGGCATCCATGCTCTCGGTGTCAATTGCGCTGCTGATCCAAGCCGTATTTTTTGGCGACGGCGGAATTACTACTTTCGGCGCGAACTGTTTCAACATGGCGATTGTCGGGTCCCTGGTGGCGCATTTTACCTACCGTGCGCTAGCGGGTAGAACAACGATCGCCTCCTCTCGCCGGGTTGTGGCGGCTGGGCTGGCAGGTTATGTAGCCATCAATGTCGCAGCGCTCCTTACCGCATGCGAATTGGGAATTCAGCCGCTGCTCTTCAAGGACGCGAGCGGCGCTCCCCTGTATGCTCCTTACGCGCTTCACATCGCGATCCCCGCGATGATGGTGGGGCATCTTACTTTCGCTGGACTGGCCGAATTTATTGTGGGGGGCGGCGTGGCGGCGTATCTGCAGCGTACCAATCCTGCTTTGCTGGGGCAGAAATCCGCAGGCAGCATTGAAGGAGGCGCCCCGCCCTCGGGTTGGAAAACGACGCGTCCGCTTTGGATCCGTCTGGCCTTGCTCATGCTTCTGACCCCTCTCGGAATTCTGGCGGCGGGCACGGCCTGGGGGGAATGGGGAGCCAAGGATTTTTCCAACCCACAAATGCGGCAACAGATGACTGCGGCGTCGGGTCGGGTTGCGCCTCCGTCGGAAGAGCCGCGGGGGTTGGCCCAACTCTCTTCTTTGTGGAGCGCGCCTTTTCCCCAGTATGCTCCTCCCTTTGTGCGCCATCCTGCTTTTGGATATGTGATGTCGGCAACGTTCGGCTGCGGCCTCATCCTTGGGTTTTTCTTGCTGATGAGCTGGATATTCGGCAGAGGCGGCGCGGCTGAATCCGGGACTTCACCATGACCCGCGGCGGAACGAAATCGCGAGGAGCCGTTGAGCGCACTCTGGCGTCATTTGTCGATGCGCTGGAGCACGCATTCTATGCCGAGGAATTGGCCAGGAAAGACGGCCTGCTGCAAAGACTCGACCCTCGAGTCAAGATTGTGGCCGTCTTACCGCTGATCGTGATCGCCGCTCTGGCGCGAAAGTTGTGGGTCATCGCCGCGCTATTTGCCGTTGCAGTCGTGGTCGCAGTGCTGTCGCGTGTTCCCTTGAGCACGCTGGCAAAGAGAGTCTGGCTGGGCGTGCTCACCTTCACCGGATTCATCTCGCTTCCGGCCTTGTTCCTAACTCCTGGCCAGGCCATCTACACTCTGCCGCTTCTCGGCTGGGCCGTGACCGCGCAGGGACTGCGCGCCGCGATGTACCTCATCATGCGGGCGGAGACGGCGGCGACTTTTTCGGTTCTGCTGGTACTTTGCACGCCTTGGAGCAACATCCTCAAAGCGCTGCGCGTGCTCCGGCTGCCGGTTGTGCTGGTGGTGGTCCTGGGCATGACCTATCGCTACATTTTTCTGTTGTTGCGAAATGCGCATGACATGTTCAAGTCCCGGAAGAGCCGGATGGTCGGCCCTCTCGACGCCCGGGAACAACGGCGCGCGGCCACGGCCAGCGCGGGCGTGCTGATGTCCAAAACCATTCAGCTCAGCGGTGACGTTTACCTGGCCATGCGTTCGCGTGGCTTTCAGGGCGAAGTGTATTTGCTGGACGAATTCCAGACCAGCTGGTTTGACTGGGTCGTGCTGACCCTGTTCGCCACCATCTCGCTTTTGGCGTTCTGGTTTGGACGATGAAAATGGCTTCGGCATTTCGTAATTCGTGCAGGGGAGAATCGTGACCGTCCCCATTTTTGAGGTACGCGATGTCACCCACAGCTATCGCGAGGTGATCGCGCTGGACGGACTGAACCTCACCGTCATGCCGGGACAAAGAATCGTTCTGTTGGGAGCGAACGGTTCCGGCAAATCAACGCTGCTCAGCATGCTTGACGGCCTCTGCTTCCCGGAAAAAGGCAGTGTTGCCTTTCACGGGGAAGTCCTGGCTGAGGACCGCCTGAGGGGAGAAGTTGAGTTCGACTTTCGACGCCGGGTAGCGCTGGTGTTTCAGAACCCCGACGTCCAGTTATTCAACCCCACAGTTTTTGACGAGGTGGCTTTCGGTCCGCTGCAGTTGCATTGGCCGAAAGAGGAAATCCGTGTCCGCGTTACCGGGATTCTGGAACAGATGGGGATCGCGCACCTGAAGGACCGTTCGCCTCATCATCTTTCTACAGGAGAAAAGAAGCGGGTTGCGCTGGCCTCGGTATTGATTCTCGATCCTGAAGTCCTGCTGCTGGACGAGCCCACCGCCGCGCTTGATCCCAAAAGCGAGAGCCAGATGATCGATTTTCTGGTGAGCTGCAGCGGCGGCCGCAAGACGGTGGTTACGGCCACTCACGATCTCGACCTGGTGGAGGACATCGCGGATTACTGCCACGTGTTCGAGCGCGGCCGCATTGTCGCGGCAGGTACGCCGTCAGAGATCTTGACCGACCACGCGCTGCTGCTGAGCACGAATCTCATCCACGCCCATCGTCACGCGCACGCTCCCGGCGAGGTGCATTCCCATCCGCACCGCCACGGCCACAAACACTAAAGAAAAACCGTGTCATCCCGAGCGGAGATGGATCATTCGCTAGCGAATGATTCACGTAGTCGAGGGACCTGCTGTTGCCGGTGTCCACGATCGAGGGTCCCATTCCAGGACAATGCTCCGCAGTGGCAGGCGTGAAAATCATCGTCTGGTAGAGCGCCTGGTTACACAAGGGGTCCTTCGACTTCGCATACCGATTCGCAAGCGAATCGGTATGCTGCGCTCAGGATGACATCGAGATGGGCTCAGGCTGACCGCTCAGTCAGCGCCGCTGGGCCGGGGAGAGAGCGGCGCCATCTGGTTCGGATCTACATGGTCTTTGCGTGCCAGCATCAGACGGAAGCGATCGAGATAGAGATAGACGACCGGAGTGGTGAAGAGCGTAAGCGCCTGGCTCATGATCAATCCGCCGACAATCGTGATGCCGAGAGGACGTCTCAATTCCGACCCGACGCCGGTGCCCAGGGCCAGGGGCAAGCCCCCCAGCAGACGCCGCCATAGTGGTCATCATGATGGGACGGAAGCGGCGAATGCAAGCTTCATAGATCGACTCTGCCGGAGTCCTGCCTGCCCGCTCCGTCTCCAGCGCGAAATCGATCATCATGATCGCGTTCTTCTTCACAATGCCGATGAGCAAGATAATGCCGATCAGTCCCATTACGTTGAGCTCGCTGTGAGTCAGCATCAGAGCCAGGATGGCGCCCACGCCGGCCGAAGGCAGCGTCGAGAGAATGGTGATGGGATGGATGTAGCTTTCGTACAGCATGCCCAGCACCAGGTACACCGTGACCAGCGCCGCCAGTATCAGCAGGGGCTCGCTGGCCAACGAAGACTGGAAGGCAGCCGCCGTCCCCTGAAAACTGGCATTGATGGTGGGAGGAAAGTTGATAGAGCGCTGCGCTTTGTCGATCGCGTCCGTGGCGGCGCCCAAGGAGACGTCAGGGGCGAGATTGAAAGACAACGTCACCGATGGATATTGGCCCTGGTGGCTGACTGCCAGCGGTGTGTTGGAAGGTCCGAAATGAGCAAACGAAGACAGCGGGACCGCCGTCCCGTTGTTGGCGCGAACATAAATATTCTGCAGCGAGTCGGTGCTGTCGGAAAACTCCGGAGCCACTTCCATGACCACGTGATACTGGTTCAACGCCTTGTACATGATGGACACCTGGCGCTGGCCAAAGGCGTCATACAGGGCGTTATCGATATCTCCCGCGTCCACGCCCAGCCGCGCTGCCGTGTCCCGGTCGATAATTACGGTAGCCTGCAACCCCTTGTCCTGCTGGTCGGTGTTGACGTCGCGTAGTTCGGGCAGCGAACGTAACTTCTGCAGAAGCATAGGGGACCAATAGTTCAGGTCCTTCAGGCTCTCGCCCTGCAGCGTGTATTGAAATTGCGCCTGACTCATACGCCCGCCGATCGTGAGGTCCTGGGCCGATTGCATGTAGAGCGTCGCGCCGGGCACGACTGCCAGTTTGCGCCGTAGCCTGCCAATCACCTGGTCCGCACTTATCTTGCGTTCCTCAAGCGGCTTCAGCGTAATGAACATGCGGCCGCTGTTGGTCGAAGTGTTGCCGCCGGCAAAGCCCACAATGGTTTCAACCGCTGGATCTTTGATTACCAGACCCACAAATTGCCTCATCTTGGCCTGCATGGCAGCGAAGGAAATATCCTGTGCGGCCTGCACCGAACCCATGACCCGTCCGGTGTCCTGCTGTGGAAAGAAGCCCTTGGGAACGATGACATAGAGATAGACGCTGAGCGCCGCCGTCCCGATGGTGATCAGCAGGGTCAGAGGTTGGTGGCGCAGGACCACCTTCAGCGAGCGGCTGTAGAGTTTAAGAGCGCTGTCAAAGATCTTTTCACTGAAACGATAGATGCTTCCGTGCTTTTCCTTGGCGGTCGAGCGCAGGAAGAGCCCGCACATCATCGGAGTGACCGTCAGAGATACCACCAGCGAGACCGCGATGGCTGCGCTCAGCGTAACCGCAAATTCCCGGAACAGGCGGCCCACGATTCCGCCCATCAGCAGAATCGGGATGAAGACCGCCACCAGCGAGGTGCTCATCGAGAGCACGGTAAATCCGATCTCCCGGGCGCCGCGGAAGGTGGCGGCCACCGGAGGCACTCCTTCCTCGATGTGGCGGGTAATGTTTTCCAGTACCACGATGGCGTCGTCCACCACGAAGCCGGTTGAAATAGCGAGCGCCATCAGGGAGAGATTATCCAGGCTGTAATCCAGCAGATACATCACCCCGAACGTTCCCACCAGTGACAGGGGAACCGCCACGCTGGGAATGATGGTGGCCCGGAAGGTGCGCAGAAACGCGAACACCACCAGAATGACCAGGATGACGGAGATAATCAGCGTGATTTCGATGTCGTGTACCGAGGCGCGAACCGTGGTGGTGCGGTCCATGACCACGCTCACATCGATCGCCGGCGAGATGGAAGATCTCAGCAGAGGCAAGGTGGCGCGCACGCGATCGACGGTTGCGATGATGTTCGCGCCCGGCTGGCGGAAAATGACGATCAGGATCGCAGGCTTGCCCCCGGACAGCCCAATTTGGCGAATGTCCTCCACGGAATCCGTTACGCTGCCTACATCGCCCAGCCGTACCGCAGCGCCATTCTGATAGGAAATGATCAGTCGGCGATACTCATCCGCCGTAAAAAGCTGATCGTTGGCGTCCAGGGTCCAGGCATTGACCGCACCGTCGATCGCGCCTTTGGGCCGGTTGGCGTTGGCGTTGCCCAGGGCGGTGCGCACCGTGTCCAGTCCCACCCCCAGCTTGTTTAGCAGCGTGGGATTCAATTCGGCCCGGACCGCCGGCCTGGAAGATCCCCCCACGAACACCTGGCCCACCCCTTCCACTTGCGCCAGCTTTTGCGAGAGGATCGAGTCCGCCGCGTCGTACATCCGTGGCCGGGTAACGATGTCGGAAGTAAGAGCCAAAATGAGAATGGGCGCGTCCGCCGGGTTTACCTTGCGATAAGTAGGGTTGCCCGGCAAGTTGGCGGGCAACTGGCTGCGCGCCGCGTTGATCGCGGCCTGCACATCGCGCGCCGCAGCGTCGATATTGCGATTGAGGTCGAACTGCAATGTGATGCCCGTCGATCCCAACTGGCTGGTCGAAGTCATCTGGTTGATGCCGGCGATGCGGCCGAACTGGCGCTCCAGCGGGGTTGCTACCGCGGACGCCATCGTTTCTGGACTTGCTCCCGGCAGTCCAGCCCCGACCGAGATGACCGGGAACTCCACCTGCGGCAGAGGCGCGACCGGCAGGTAATTGAATGCCAGCGCCCCCGCCATGAGCAGCGCCGCCGCCAGCAACGAAGTGCCGATGGGACGCTTGATAAATGGAGCGGAAATATTCATGCTCGAATCCAAAGACGGCTAGTCCGCCGAGGCCCCGCTCGGTTCCTCGATGGTGTTGCCGATGTTCAAATGTGAAAAACGCTGGGCCAGGCGATCGAACCAGAGATATACAACCGGCGTGGTGTAAAGGGTCAGCAACTGGCTGACCAGCAGTCCGCCGACGATGGTGATGCCCAGCGGGTGGCGCAATTCCGATCCGGTGCCGCTGCCCAGCGCCAGCGGAAGGCCGCCCAGCAGCGCCGCCATGGTGGTCATCATGATGGGACGAAAGCGCAGCAGGCAGGCCTGGAAGATCGCCTCTTCCGGTGGTTTGTGCTCCTCCCGTTCCGCATCGAGCGCGAAGTCGATCATCATGATGGCATTCTTCTTCACGATGCCGATCAGAAGAATGATGCCGATCAGCGCCACCACCCCCAGATCGTTGCCGGTCAACAGCAGAGCGAGGATGGCGCCCACGCCGGCCGACGGCAGCGTGGAAAGAATGGTTAAAGGATGAATGTAGCTCTCATAGAGTACGCCCAGCACGATGTACACGGTGACGATGGCGGCCAGAATCAGCCAGGGCTCGGAGGACAGTGAATTCCGGAACGCCGCCGCCGTCCCCTGGAAGCTGGTGTGAATGCTGGGCGGAAGGTGAATGTCCTGTTCCGCCTGCTGGATGGCCTGCGTGGCTTCTCCCAGTGAAACTCCCGGCGCCAGGTTGAACGACAGCGTGACCACGGGGAATTGCCCCTGGTGATTCACCGCCAGCGCGGCGTTCGAAGTCTGAAAGTGGCTGAAGGAGGCAAGCGGGACCTGCATCCCCGAGTTGGAGTGCACGTAAATGTTCTTGAGCGAATCCGGATTCTGAGAAAACTGCGGGTCCACTTCCAGCACTACGTGGTACTGGTTCAACTGCGTAAATATGGTGGAGACTTGTCGCTGCCCGAAGGCGTCGTAGAGGGTGTCGTCGATGGCCTGGGGCAATATGCCCAAACGCGACGCGGTATCACGATCGATGACCAACTCGGCTTTCAGGCCGCCATTTTGCTGATCGGTGGCGACATCGCGCATGGAAGGCAGTTTACGCAGTTCCCCAACCAGCTGTGTGGCCCACACCGACAGTTCACGGGAGTCGGCATCCTCCATCGAATATTGATACTGGGTCCGGCTGACCCGGTCCTCCACTGTCAAATCCTGCACCGGCTGCATATATAAAGTGATGTCTTTCACTCGGGTCAGTTCAGGTTGCAAGCGGCGGATAATTTCGGTGGCGGTCGATTTGCGCTCGTCGTGCGGCTTCAGGTTGATCTGAATGCGTCCGCTGTTGGGAGTCGAGTTGGTGCCATCGATTCCGATAAAGGACGACAGGCTTTGCACATCCGGATCTTTGAGAATGACCTGGGCCAGTGCCTGCTGGTTGCTGGCCAACGCGGCGAAGGAGGTATTCTGTGGCCCCTCTGAAATGCCAAGAATCACTCCCGTGTCCTGTACCGGGAAAAAGCCTTTGGGCACGACTACGTACAGGAAAAGGGTGAGAACCAGAGTGCTGGCTGTAACCAGTAGCGTGATGGTCTGATGCTGCAACACAAATTTCAGGGTGCGCCCGTAAAATTCGATGACCCGGTTGTAGAAATTCTCGGTGGACCTGTAAAAGCGGCTTTGATGTTTGGGGTCGTGTCGCTTCAGCAGCTTGGCGCACATCATCGGCGTCAGCGAGAGGGAAACCGCGGCCGACACCAGAATGGTGACCGCCAGGGTCACGGCAAATTCGCGGAACAGGCGTCCCACGATATCGCCCATGAACAGCAGGGGGATCAGCACCGCGATCAGCGATACCGTCAGAGACACAATGGTGAAACCAATCTGTCCCGCTCCCTTCAAAGCGGCCTGCAGCGGCGACTCGCCTTCTTCCAGGAAGCGCTCGATGTTTTCAATCATCACGATGGCGTCATCGACCACGAACCCGGTGGAAATGGTAAGCGCCATCAGCGTCAGATTGTTCAGGCTGTACCCCAGCAGGTACATGACTCCGAACGTTCCCACCAGGGAGAGGGGGACGGCAACGCTGGGAATGACGGTCGCCGACAGGTTGCGTAGGAACAGAAAAATCACCATCACGACCAGGCCGACCGTGAGCATCAATTCAAACTGAACGTCTTTCACCGACGCCCGGATGGTTTCGGTGCGGTCGGTCAACACCTGCACCTTGATCGCAGCAGGCAACGACGCCTGCAATTGCTTCAAGAGCAGCTTTACCCGGTCGGCGACGCTGATGATGTTGCTGCCGGGCTGACGCTGAATGTTTACGATCACCGCCGGAGTGGTGTTCATCCAGGCGGCTTGCTTAACGTTTTCCGCGCTGTCGACCGCGGTGGCGATATCGGAAAGCCGGACCGGCGCGCCGTTCTTGTAAGCCACCACGACGTTGTTGTATTGCGCGCTCGAGCTCAGCTGATCATTGGCGCCGATGGTGAAGGACTGGCGCGGGCCATCGAGCACGCCCTTGGCCTGGTTGACGTTGGCCGCCGCGAGCGCAGTGCGGATGTCTTCCAGGCTCAGTCCATAGGAAGCCAGCGCGGTGGGATTGGCCTGGATCCGCACTGCCGGTTTTTGTCCGCCGCTGATCGAAACCAGGCCGACGCCGGGAAGTTGCGAAATTTTCTGGGCCAGCGCCGTGTCCGCAAGGTCCTCCACCTTCGAGAGCGGCAGCGTGTCCGAAGTGAGAGCCAGCGTGAGAATGGGAGAATCGGCCGGATTCACCTTGCTATAAATTGGCGGATTAGGCAGGTCACGCGGAAGGTAAGTGGTGGCGGCGTTGATCGCCGCCTGAACCTGTTGCTCCTCGACGTCGATGTTCTCGTTGAGATTGAACTGCAACGTAATGATGGAGCTGCCCAGCGAGCTGGTGGAAGTCATCTGGCTCAGTCCGGGGACCTGGCCAAACTGGCGCTCCAGAGGCGCCGTGACCGACGACGCCATGACATCGGGGTCGGCTCCGGGATAGAAGGTCACCACCTGGATGGTGGGATAGTCAACTTCAGGAAGCGCGGAGACCGGAAGCTGGGTGTAGGCAACCAGCCCCACCAGCAGAAGCCCGACCATCAATAGAGTCGTTGCGACTGGGCGAAGAATGAAAAGCCGCGACGGGTTCATGGCGCTCCCGTAGTGGAAGACGGCTCGGGCTGGGCTTTCGAAGCCGGAGACTGTGCGTTCCGGTTTTCTCCCCCACCGCCCGTGTGCGGATCCACTTTACTCCCTGCTTGCAGCTTGTCCTGCCCGTCCACCACGACCACATCTCCAGGGGCGACTCCGCTGGCGATCGAGGCCACGTTGTTCTGGGTGAAAGAAACCGTGACCGGGCTGACCGCGACCGTCTTATCGGGTTTCACCGTGAACACGTAACTCCCCTGCGGACCGGTCTGCACAGCGACGGAAGGAATCGTGATGCTGCCTTTGTGCGTTTCCAGCAGCAGGCGCACATTGACGAACTGGTTGGGCCAGAGTGCGTCGTCCGGGTTGTCGAACAGCGCTTTCAGACGCCCGGTGCCGGTGGACTGGTCGATTTGATTGTCGATGGTCAGCAACTTGCCTGTGGCAAGCCTGGTTTGGTCGTCCCGGCTATAGGCCTCGACCGGAAGCGTGCCCCTGTGCATGTGCTGTGACACATTGAGCAGACTATCTTCCGGCAGCGTAAACAGGACGGCGATGGGCTGCAGCTGGGTGATGACCAACAGTGGATTGGTATCGGAGGCGTGCACCATGTTGCCCGCGTCCACCAACCTCAGGCCGATGCGGCCGCTGATGGGAGCTGTGATGTGCGAGTACACGAGGTTCAGCTTAGCGTTGTCGATCAGTGCCTGGTCGGCGCGAACCGCTCCCTCCAGTTGGTCGGCGGAGGCTCGCTGAGTGTCCACCTGCTGTTTTGAAATACCGCCCGAGTCCTCGAACAAGCTTTTGAAGCGCTCGTAGTTCAGGCGCGCGTCTTTCAGTTGGGCCTGGTCGCGAAACAAATTTGCCTGCGCCTGATCGAGTGCCACCTGGAATGGCCGGGGATCGATGACCGCCAGCAGGTCCCCTTTATTCACGTGCTGGCCTTCCTTGAAATTAACCTCGGCCAGTTGTCCATCCACCCGGCTCTTCACGCTAACCGTGTTGGAGGCGGTCACGCTGCCCAAGCCTTTCAGATACACAGGCACGTCGCGACGTTCGGCCGTGGCGACGGCAACCGGCACCGTCATCTGGGTTGAGGCCCGCGCAGTGTTGGGTTTGGAGCCCGCGCTGCACCCGAGCATGGAGACAGCCACTGCCGCTAAGGCGAGGGCCGCCGCAAGATGTTGGCCAGACGATGGGCGGATCCGCCGGGCGAGCGTCGTGCCCGTTGTTGGTCCGCGCCGCGGCTGCTCGATCCGTATCTGCACTCGGTCGTTCCCCCGAAAGCCGCTTCCGTTCTCTTCGCGGCGTAACCATTTGACTCTAAAAATTATATCCCGGTTGCGGTCTATCTTCCGCCTTTACAATACTTTACATTTTTCAAGCTAATTTTCATTCCGGGCTGTGAAAGCGCCTTGGGAATAGCCGCCACTCGGCTGGATCTGCGTCCTGTTCAAGTGGCGCTGAAATACACCGTCCCCCCGCCCAGATTGCAGAAATAACTTGACTGACCAGAATTCAGGCCGGGGGGAGGAGGATGAGTCGTAAGTACTTTATAACGCTGTGGATTGGCGTCAATGGGGGAAACACTGTATGCCCTCGGGCTCGGGCGTGATGTTTTTGGGGGTTCCGAGGTCTGAGTGCTCCGGGGTGCGGTCGATACTCAAGCGCCATTCAGGGGCGCAGAGATTTCAAATAGGAGATGACCTGCCAGAGCTGCTGGTCCGGCAACTTCGACCACGAAGGCATGCCCTTTCTCATGTTTCCGTTCTCCAGCAGCCAGTGCAGATCGCCTTCACTGGCCTGGTGCTGCACTCGTTCACTCTTCAATGGCGGACGTTTCTTCGTTCCTTCGGCATCTTCACCGTGACAATGCGAACAGCGATCCAGGAAAATCCTGCGTCCGGCGGCAATCGTGTCTCCCTGGCCGCGATAGGGGCTGACCTTTTCGTGATCGCTCGCGGGTACGTTCTTCATCCAGCTGCCATCGGCGGCGCCGAATACCATCGCGCCCGGGAGCAGCACCAGAAGTAACGTGAGCGACAGTCGGCGGATCATTTGGCCCCCCGATGAAATCGGCTGAAGAGTTGATCGATCTCGTAGGAAACTCCAAAGCGGTACAGGCGCGGAAGGCTGTAGTCGTTCAGCCCAAACTGGGGAGAGAACGATAGCGTCATCCCGTTGGGCGCTTCCCAGTTGATCAACGGACCCAAATAGTGCGAAGTCTGACTTGTCCCGAAACTGTAGCGGTCGCCCAGCCCTCCGTACATTTCAACTCCGGCTTGAAACCTTTCGGCGCAAAACGTGCAATTGTGCGCGCTTGCCGCCAGGCCCAAAGGGCGGCTCACGCCCAGGGCGTATCCAAATTCCCACGGTTCGTTGGAAAGATTCTTCTCCGCGATGATGTTTTCACTTATGTTCCATCCGCGATAGTTGCTGCCCAGAATCAGCTTGAGCTCCAGTTCGCGTTCTTTATCGCTTCGGGCATCCGCATTGGGTTCGAGAAAATCGTTCTTGCCGTCGTGACCTACCACCTCGCGCAACGCCTTGTCGGCGCTGATATTTTCAAATTCGATGTAAATGACCGGATTAATCCAGTGTTCCCGCAGCAGGGGGCGAAAGCGGTTTTCCCAACGGTAGCCGGTGAAGATGGTGCTGTCGTGCTGCGTGATCTGGCCGTCGAGATAAATCTCTGAGGTCCACCAGGCGGTGACGCCATATTCGAATTCAATATTGCTGCCCAGGAAGCGGCTTCCGGCCGGCGGCTTTCCCACCACGTTGAAGAGCTCGATATCGAGGTTTCCCGGTTCCTCCATTTCATGAGAATAGGTGACGAAGTAAGGGCGCTCCTGCGCCCTGGAAGGGGCAGTGAAAAACGCGACAAACAGGCAGACGGTCAGTGCGAGTCTCATAGAGAATTCGAGGCCAATTCCTAGTTGCAAATCGGTTGCAACTAAGGGGTCTTCATGACTTTAAGCGGTCAGCCCTGGGGAGGTCAATCATCTGGCAGATTTTCTGTTGCATCCCGGTTGCAACTAGATGCAACGATGGGTGCCTACAACTGCGGACTATGAGTGCACCGAAAGGCAGCGGGGAAACTCCAGGCGTTCCCTTCGCAGAGACAAGTTTCAGCGCGGTGAGGGCTTAATCCTTGGAGTGATCCGTGGTGCGGCATTGCACACAGTAACCACCGACTTCCAGGCGGGTGACGACGATATGGAAACGGCAATCCCTCTGAATCTGTCCCTTCAGACGGTCGAACAGGTCGCTTTCAAATTCCGTAATCTTGCCGCAGCGCAGGCACGCCATGTGGATGTGGTCCCGCTGGGGACGGCGTTCGTAGTAGTGTTTTTCGCCCTGCATGTGCATGAGATCGAGTTCGTCAATCAGGCCATGCCGTTTGAGCAAGCCGAGAGTGCGATACACCGTCACCCGGTCAATCTGGGGATCGAGGCGGCGGGCGCGGCGCAAGAGTTGACTGGCGTCAAGATGCTGCTTGGCGGTCTCCACCACGCTCAGAATGGTGCGCCGCTGCCGCGTCATACGCAGTCCACGCGACATCAATTCCGCCTGCAGGCGTCCCGGAATCTCGGTCTGGGGCAAGGGCATAGGGAATCCTTCTTGCAACTCGGATGCATCATTATAAACCGGAACGCCCGGAGGGTGCCAGATGCTTCAGAGCAAAATTGAGTCCCACGATTCTGGGGGATGTGGCCGCACTGCTTCTGCCCGCGCCTATTTTGGACCCGGCCAAAGCACTTCCAGCATTCGTGCCAGCAGCGGCCGGCGCGGTGGGTTGCGGCTGACCGCAGCCCGGTATTTGTCAATCCATTGCGGTTCCGAGTCAGGTATCTGACCGATTGGTTCCGGAAGGAGTGCTGCCGGTTTCGGGAAGCGCCCGGGAGTTGGCGGCACTGGGCGTTGATCCCCGCCCGCATGCGTCACGAAGCGGAATGGCTGCTGCGTCCATGAGACCGGGCTCAACATCTCGGCAGCACCGAGCATGGGCCCCCCGGGAGTCAGGAACATCACTTTGATGCGAGTGCCGCGAATCAGGGGCTTCGGCAGGCAGAGCAGACCTCCGGTGGAGGAAAACACTTCCACTCTTCCCGTGACCGTGTCCCCGCTCGGGAAACGAAGCACAGCGGGAGTGTATTCGGTGGTCCTGACACGTGGGGCCCGGCGAGCGAACGCTGGGGGCGGGTAAGTCATGCTAAACGGAAAGTATCGTGCTTGGCCGTGGCCGGCGAGGAGATTACGAAAGGGAACTCATGAGCAAGGTTACCCCACTCAGACTAACCTATTGGCGCACCAGTAACGCCAATCGCGGGAAGCGAAACTGTCCGGCGACATCGTCAATTACGTTGACCTGGCAGGTGTAAAAGCCGGGCTTGAGCTGGGTCAGGGGCACGTCGAGCTGGAAAACTGCGGCTTTGCGCTCGGGCGCGTTGAGCTGCTCGCTTTCGACTAGCGGAGTCTCGTACGCCTTGGTGTTTCCGCGAAAGAAGGCCACGTTGGTCAGCAAATGGATGGCCGGGCTGTTGCGATCGCTTGCTGGCGCGCTGGCATTTGTGGCCGCATGGGCCGGATCATAGACCTCGTAGTAAAAGTACAGGTGCTGGCCGGCGGAGAAGACATGAGTGACGCTGGGAATTACCTCTGACCCATCGCGCACCAGCGGGTTGTCGCTTTTGTGCTTGCTTGCCGGCTGCAACTGGTTCGCCAGCACGATGGAACTCATTTTCACCGGGGCCGACTTCAGGTCGGGAACAGTGAGATCCGTTTCGAACGACCCCAGGCGGCCACTCTGGTTCTCCCGTACCACGAACTTGAGATGATAGGTACCGGACGGCAGAACGAAGCCGGTGTTGTACTGTACGTTTTTGCGTTGCACCAGCTGCGATGCATTCAGCGCCAGCTTGACCGTGTCTCTTATTTGTCCTACCGGACGCTTCTCCGGATCGGTCACTATGCCCAGAACATCCAGCGTGGCGCGGTCCTGGTCGTTATTGTGGGTGAAAGGAATCTGGGAGCCGGGCACGACCACTGACACGGGTACATAGAATTTGCGCTCCCCGATGCGGAAGTAGGCGGCGGACAAATACACCGGAAGATCGGTGGTGGGAAGGTCCGAAGCCAGCTCTTCGTCGAGCTGGCGTTCGCGATCGTCGCGGGTGGAATGCTGAAAGTCGGCGGGAGCGTAGTAGCCCCGACGGAAATCAATTTTGACGCCGGGCCGGTTGACTCGCACCGTGATGCGCCGGAAATGCCCGTCCCGTGCCGGATTCGTGCTGTGATACCCCAGCAGGTAATACAGCGAAGTGTCCTGCTGCACGCCGGTAAACACCTTGCCGAAATCGTTGGAGTCGAGGAACGCGCGTCCGCCGGTATCGCCGGCCAGGGTGACCAGCGTTTCCTGGGTGGTGGCATTGGAATCGAACTGGCCGGCCACGGACTTGCCGGAGTAAGGCGAGGTCCCGCGCAGGCTGGCATTCTGGGCCTCGCCGCCCGGCACCAGGGCCTGCAGGCCCCGAATGTCCAAGGTGTAAATGGACATGTTGGCCCGCACCGCGGCGTTGGTCGCGGAACGCAGCTGTGACTGGTTTTCAATGCCGGTGCGGTCCATGCCGCTGGAGAAATAAATCAGCGACTTCTTCTCATTGATCGTTGCCAGCTTTTCGGCAATCGAGCGCAGGGCCTGCAGACGGCGATCGGTGTTGAAGATGTTGTACTCGGTATCGTCCACGGTGAAGGATCCGCCGGTCTCCGATGTGCCTTCGGTCGTGCCGGTGCTGCCTTCTTCGAAGCCCGCGCCGGCGCCCAGATTGAAGGCTTGCAGTGCTTTCTTGAGCAGGGCCCGGTCGGAAGTGAAATCCTGATTCACGCTGAGCGTATTGCTCAGCGACACCACGGCCACCAGGTCGGCGGCCACCATTTGTTTGTCTACATAGTTCTGTGCCGCGGTCGTGGCCTGGTCGATCTCATCCGGTTGCATGGAACTGAGATCGAAAAACAGGATGATGAGCCGGCGGTCTTTCAAGGGCCGGTTGACGAGAGCGGGAGTTTCGCCTGTGCTCGGGGGTTGGGCTGGGCGAAGCAGCGGCGCCTCGGTAATGGCAGTCGAAAGCACCGCGTCGGTATTTTCCAGATCGAAAGAAACCACCTGCTGCGGCTTGTTGTCTTCGAGCAGAGTGAAGTCTTCGCGCTTCAAATCGCGCACCGGGTTGCCATTCCGGTCGCGCACGGTCACATTCACCAGCACCAGTTCAGTCTTGGAGCGGAAGGTGTATTCGCTGGACGGTTCCTGCGAAATAACGCTGCTGCACAGCATCACGATCGCAAGCACGCACGCCAGAATGGAGCGACCGGCGCCCCCGCCCGTCCGCTGCGCGCCATTGGGGACCATACGCATCAGAACCTCAACCTCGCGCTGAGTTGGAGAGAGCGCATGCCACCCACGGAAATCACACGGCCATAGGTGGGCGAATTTACAACTGTATCGATCCCCACATATTGGGGGGTGTTAAAAATATTCGAGAACTGGCCCCGAAACTCCAGAAAGCGAGTTTCACTCAGGGGAAAAATCTTGGTGAATGCCATATCGAACAACCGGCTGCCCGGTCCTTCGATACTGTTGCGGCGCGCATCGCCAAACGTGCCCGCAGGAGTCACGAACGCGGCGGTGTTGAACCACTCCGCGATGGACGGATTTGCCAGGCCGACGGACTGCCCGGGTACCACATCCGCCCGCACCGTTCCGTTGGTGCCGCGGCTCACATCCAGCGGGTCGCCGAGGATGCGGGGAGTGAAGGGCAGGCCCGAAGCGATGGTCCAGTCGCCGCTCCAGTTCCAGTCTCCGAAGATCGCGCGCAGCGGGCTGTTGCCCGCGAGCCAGCGCCGGTCATGGCCGAAGGGAAGTTCCCAGAGATAGTCAGCCGTGAAACTGTGGCGCTGATCAAAGCTGGACAAGCCGCGCTCGGCCGCCAGGTCGAAGGCATTCTGGGCGACGTTGGTGGTGCCAGAAAGTACGGTGTGTCCCGAGCCCTGCGCGAGCAAAGGCTCGCCACTGCCGATGGTCGAGGCATTGTCCAGCGACTTCGAAAAAGTGTAACGGCCGCCAACCGAAAAGCCCGCCTGCAGCCGTTTGCGCACGCGTACCGACAACGCGTTGGCGGTGGAATCTCCCACCGAGTCTTCCCAGTAAAACGGCTGCACGCCGGGGAAAAGCACTCCGGTCGCAGTGCGGTTTGGGGCCTCCAGAATGTCGAGCCGCGTGCCTTTGGTTCCGGTGTAGTCGAGGTTCATGATCAGCGTGGGAAGAATCTGCTGCTGAACGTCAAGGTTCCAGATCTGCACGTAACCCAGTCGGTAATTGGGATCCACGCCAAAGTTGTTGGTGATGGAACCGGGAGGCACCGCAGGAAATCCATCCTGCAAGGTGAGCTGTCCGGCCGCAGATTGGGTGTTGGTCGCCGTGGTCGAGAAGGGTGGCTGGAAAGCCATGTTCTGCACGATGCTTTGATAGGCGCTGGTGTTGTAGTTGATGCCATATCCCGCGCGTACTACCGTGTTGCGCAGCGGCTTCCAGGCCAGGCCGAGGCGGGGAGCGAAGTTGTTGCGGTCGGGACGCACCAGAGTGATGGGAAGCCGCCCGTCGTACGGACCGGTCTGGCCCACCTGCACCGGGACGGGCGGCGAGGTAAAGCCCTCGGGCAAGTCCAGGTTCACAATGCGATCGTTCAATTCAGAGAAGGGCGAGATGTATTCGTAGCGCACTCCCAGATTCAAGGTCAGGTTACCGCGCAGGCGCCATTCATCCTGTACGAAGAGGTCCCAGGAATTTCCCCGAAAATGATAGTTGTTGTTGCCAAACTGGACTGAGGTCAGCTGCGGAAGGCCCAGCAGGAAGTCGGCAAAGTCATAGCCGGAGTTCACTCCGGTGAAGGTAAAAGTTCCGCGCGCGTTACTGTCAGTCTCGGGGTTGACTTCAATCCGGCGAAAATCTCCGCCCCAGCGCCAGGTGTGCTTACCGTGGCGGTAGATCAGGCTATCGGAAAACGTCCAGGTCTGGTTGCGCAGCAACTGCGGATTGGTGTCATTGAGGCTGCCGAAATGCGTGAACGACAGGTTGGGCAGTCCCCAGTCAAAGGGATTGGTTGAAACACCGGTGATGCCGAGGTTTCCCGTGATGTCCTGGTTAAAGGCGTAAAGGTTTTGCGTGCTGACGCGGGAGCGGTTGAAGTCAAGGCGCGCGTTGTTGATCACTTTGCCAAAGGTCCGCACGTATCCGATGGGCACGTCGAAGCTGCGGGTGCTGGTGTGGCCGCCGACGCTGGGGAAAGGATTGGTCAGCTTCGCGCTGGCAGCGTGATAGTGAAAACCGAAATTCAGGTTATTTCGCGGGCCCCGCATCCCCCGCCCGCCGCGGCCGGCGCTGGCCCCGCCCAGCGCGTGGTTCAATCGGATATTGAAGTCATCGCTGTTGTTGAGCGTCGAGGTGACGAAGTGAAAATTCGGTTCATCGGGCGTCGCGTTTGTGACATTGGGCAACGGGATGAAAGGCAGGAGCCCTTGCGCCGCGGAATTGACGGTCAGTCCGGCGTTTTGAAAGATGTTGCCCGGGATGGGTTGTCCGTTGCTGGGATTGACCAATTGAACTCCCGCTACTCCGGAAAAATCTCCGCCGCGCTCGGCCGCGGTGGGCACAAAGGAAAACGCGTCATAGGGTGAATCGCCCCGCGAGCCGTTGTAGTGCGCAAAGAAAAAGGTCTTGCTTCCGCCGTGGTAAATTCCGGGGATGTTCAGCGGGCCGCCCATGGCAATGCCGAAGCGCTGCCTTATATAACTGGCTTTGTCCACTGAACTGCCAGTGAGCGCGTAAGGAGCAGCGTCCAGGGCGGAATCGCCGACCGAGTAATAGATCGATCCGTGTGGCCGATTGATGTCGAACCTGCCGCGTCCGCCGCCCAGCATCATGGGGCCGCCCCGTCCTCCTCCACCGCCGAAGCCGCCGAACCCGCCTCCAGGGCCGCCGCCCGGAGGACCGCCACCACCTGGTCCCCCGCCTCCAGGGCCTCCGCCGCCGAAGCCCCCCTGTTCACGCCCTTCCCGCATTCTCTGCTCCAGTTCGTCGGTGCTCATCCCGAACATGCCAACGCTTGAGTTGCTACCGCTAAACGAAACCGATTCTGTGGCGGCATCTGCAGCCACGCCCGGGATCGGCATTCCGGCAGGAACGATCTGGTCTGCGCCATTGCCGTTACTGGCGTCCGCAGCGGCCAGGCCCTGCAGGACCGCCAGGCTCTGGAATCCTCGGCCGGTCCTAGCCGTCGTCGGTCGCTGCTGGGCACGTGCCGCTTGTTGCGTGCGCGAGAGCAAGGTCAATTCAAGGTCAGTACGAATGCTTACTTCGCCCACAACAATTTCCTGCCTGCTCGGCGCAAATGCAGGCATCTCAACCCGCAGTTGATATTTCCCTGGGGCGGCGACCTGGAGCGTGTAAGCGCCATTCGCGTCGGTGGACGTTGTAGTCTTGGCTTCCGTGGAAGTGTTAATTGCGGAAACGGTTGCTCCTGGAATCGGCGTGTTGCCCGATTTCACCACGCCGGTGATCGTGAAGCTCGATGCTGCGGACGGGTCCTGCGCCAGCGCGCAGCTCGTCACCAGCAGCAGAAGCGCAAGGTGCCGCCTGGCGACTCTCCACGTCCTGGAACGTAAGGCCGTGGGAACGCCGCACCTGGATTGGGCGCAGCATGTCATGCTCGAACATTCCGATGTATTCCAGGAACCATCAATATATTCAACACTCACCAGCCCGTTCACCGGGTAAAAACTCGGTCAACAACCGTAAAGTTTCGTAAACCTAGGTTTCATAGATGCGGATGCATGCTGAAATTAGACGCTTGCCAACGGCCAGCGTCCAGACACCGGAGGTTACCGTCGGGTGCGGATTGGGAGAGTGGGGCGTGTCCGACAAATGGTCGGCATCAGGTCAAGCGGGCAAATCTTCGATTCGATTCGGGGAAATCAACTCCTGTGAGGAACCATGCCCCGATGCCGCAGGCCACCGCTACGAAAATGGAAGAAACGTGGAGCGCGGGTGGCGGTGATGGCGCGCTGTTTCTTATGGTTGTAATCAGCGCCCCCAACACCAGCGTGGTCACCGCGACCCATTGGTATAAGCGCAAGCCTCCAAAAACCGGCGTCTGCGGTTCGCCGCGGTAGGCTTCCTCCACAAATCTCCCGGCACCGGAGAGTATCAGATAAACTCCGCCCACCATAGCACTCGGGGCGTGGAGCAGGTAGATCCTCGTTACTACCAGCGCGACCTCGACATTCCACAGCAGGGAATAGAGCGGTGTGGCATGGACGGAAACGCCGCGAAGAGAAAGCACCCGCCAAACCCGCGATCGAGGATGAGTGTAACGGATGCCGATATGGTCAGGGGCCGGGCGTCCGTGACAGCAACCCTGCACCAGGCAGCGCAGCCGCCCAATGCCTTGGATCCAGGGCGCGGCCACAACCAGGGCTGCGAGCACCGGCCAGATGGGAGTGCGCGTCAGCCACGCGGCGAGGCCTCCGCAGGTCCAGGTTCCGATCATTCCGCCGTAAAAACCGAGTGGGCGCAGCAGGGCCGGCGAGCCCTCGATGACTTGTGCCCCGAGCGCGGCTCCGACGCAGCCTCCTAAGAAAATCGCAATTGGGATCGCACTCTTGCCCGGGCCCAGCAGCGTGTCGATGATCCAAATTCCGATGAAGACTCCAGCGCCGGCAAAGGCTCCGTGGTTGATCACACGTCCGGATCCAATGCGCCATTCTTTCCAGGAGTTGGCAATCGTTTCCGAAGAGTTGCGCAGGAAAGACCAAACTCGGTTCTTACGCATGACAACTTCGGCCACAAAAAGACCAGCCACAACATCGACCAGGGCGTGCATGCCCGTGGTTACACAACTGACCGACACCAGCAGAGCCCAGCTGCGCCACAGTCGTTTCTGCCAGCGAACGCGGGCCAAGGCGCCGGAGGCGATAAATGCCCAGACCACATGATAGGAGGGAAACGCGGCAGCGGCGCTGTCATGCGCGCGATCCAGATTCAGCCACTCTCCCAGAAGTCCCCTTGCGGCAAACGGACGAGGCGGGGAAATTAGTGGCACTGCCAGGTAGAAAGAAAAGACGATCATCATCGCGAGCAGAGCACGACTGGAGAACAGGCGAAGGTCATGCCGCGTGCGAACCATCAGTGGCGCCAGCAACACCATCACGTAAACGCTCTCATAGAAAAGTTGGGTCCACGGCAACACAGGCAGGCGTGATTCAAATGGAAGATATGCGATCTTGGCATCGGGCGGCACTCCGAGCACCACGAAAGCTTCATACATCAGGAACCATGGCAACAACACGGTCACATAGCAGCGAAGGCGTTCGATACCGGAGGGGGGAGATTGGTCGTCGACGGGCAGCAGGCGTTGGTTGGGACAGGCACTGCCGAAGCGTGCCTGCAAATCCGGCAGTTCGTATCCCAGGACGAGCGCCGCACTCGCGAGGACAACGGTGGTAGAGACTAGCCACAAGCCGCTGGCGGAGCCAGCCATGATTGCGGAGCCGATGCATACCAGCGAAAAGCCGACATAAATCGGATGCGAAAACAAACCATAGACTCCGCTGGAAACGTAACGCGGCGGAGGAAACGCGTTCATGGGGAGGCCGCCGCCCACCAGCCACAGCGACCCCATCCCCAGCGCCACCAGCAATGTTCCCGCGGCGACAGTGCCGGTTCCCCAGGGCAAAGAGTGGATTGCTGGTAGCTTCACCAGTTCCCGGGTCGAGATGGCCCACATCACCAGCAGAATCGGCAGGACGACCGTGAACAGCGCTCCATACAACACTTTGCCCAAGGTGGAATTCATCATTTCCATTTGACGATCTCATGGATCGCCCATCCCGAGGCATTACAGTTCGCGGCTTGCAGCACGCCGCGGCTCCGCCACTTGAATTCTTCAACCGATAACATATTGCGCGGAAGCAACCCGGCAAGACGGGAGATGCCGGCAAAAACCGTGTGCCCCAGCTGACCGCTGCGCAGCACCAGCCCACGGTCAAGCTCGAGGCGGCTTTCGGTTGGCGCGAACAGTATCTCTGATTCTGTCAGTGACTGGATTTCGCACTCGTCGCCATTATGAATGAGGGTCCGCCATGGCTGCGGGCCTCGCCAGTCGATCCACACCAGGGCGTGCTGATCCGAGAGAAATCGTCCCCAGTGCAACTCTTCCAGCGGTAACTTCCAGGGGGCGACCGAGAGGGTCAGGCACTCGGCATAACCCAGCCCAGTCAATGGAGTCCTGCCCTGAAGCGCCAGATCGACCTGTGCCATGGGTTGCTGACAGTGCCAATCGATGCCGCCGGCTTCGTCCTCAAAGACGGTACGCCGGACGGGCGCCCGGAGCGCCCGCCAGGTTCCCTCAACGCCGAGATGAGGTAGGCAGAGCGTGATAGTGTCCCGGTCGAGCCCTGGGAGCTTTCCCCGGCGAAGGGAAGAAGTGCAACGGACACGACCCTCGAAAACAGTGAGCAAACTTACGTAGTGAATAGAAAGCTTATTCCAGCGTAGGTCCGCCACGTACACCACCGCCGCATCGCCGTTCTCGGCGACACAGTCCAGATACCACTTCGTGAGCAGGAAGGAAGATTCTTTACTCAAGCTTCTGGATTTCGCTCTCAGAGACTACGGTTGTGACCGCGTGACGTGGCCGAGCTCATGGGATGATTGTGCTTCTCAGGAGCGCTTCAAACTTCCCCGCCCTGTCTCTTCCAAAGAACGGAAGAGGCGAGGACGGGGGCACCCTCGCTACTTCCATGCAGAATTCAATTTCCAAATGGTAAACGAGACGACTCTCGCCCCACTCCCCTTCGCATAAACTTCTATGCCGTCGCTGCCCGGCGGAGGATAAATGCGGTCGGAGAGAACACGTTCGCCGTCATTCACAAACACTTCGACACTCGAACGGTCCACGAATATGTGCAGCTTGATTGTGGCGCTCTGCTCCACTTTGGCAGTGAATCGTCCGGGGAAGTCCTTGCTGAACGAAACCTCGCCCGAGTGCGTCCGATCAACAAAAACCTCGCGATGGACGGCGTCCAGGCCCACCAGGGTTTCCGCCTCTTTACTCTTTCGCAGGCGAAATCCGATTTCGTCGGCTTTCCCAGGCTCCAACTCGGCTTCGAACTCGTAAACGTCGCTTTTCATTCCACTCAGTTTCTGGTTCGCGTCCGCGACACTGGCATTCACGATGCGGATTTTCTCACCCCGTAGACTCTCCAGTTCCCGGACCGGCCGCTGCACCATGCGCAACCCGTCCGTATAACGGCGCAGGGCCAAAGTACGCGGAACCGATTGTGCCCCACGCCAGAGCACAGTGGGCTCGACATTTGCATACTGCCAGTTGCTGAACCAGCCAATCCACAGATGCCGCCCGTCGCTCGCCGGAACGTCATTCCAGGTGTTGGTGGCGTAGAAGTCCTTGCCCCAGTCGGCCCAAAGCGCGGGAGTGTCCGGAACTTCGCTGGTAAAGTTCGTGCCATCGAACTTGCCGATCAGGTAGCGAACCCCGGTGCCGCCGGCCGGTGCTCCCGGATTGCGGTTGATGATCAGCACCCACCTCTTTTCGGACGTACCCTCAATCGGAAGTTCGATCAGGTCGGGACACTCCCACTGTCCCGCTGTATCTCCCGCAGGGCCGAAAGTGGAGCGCTTGGTCCAGTGCTTGAGATCGGGCGAGTCGAGGACCACTAGCGTTCTTTCATCGGCCAGGACCGCTACCATCACCCACTTGTCTTGCGGTGCATACCAGAAAACATTCGGATCACGAAAGTCGCGGGCGTCGAGATCAGCGACAGGGTTGCCGGAGTAGTTCGTCCAGGTCCGCCCACGGTCGTTGCTGAAAGCGATGTGCTGTTTCTGCCGGCCTTTATAGGCCCCGGTATAAATGGCCACCAGGCAGGAATGGTCTTGCGGATCGGGATTTTCACACAGGCCGCTGCTGTTGTTCCAGTCCACCACCGCGCTTCCCGAATAAACCATGTACTGGCCGGGGACTTCATGCAGCGCGACCGGCAGATTCTGCCAGTGCACCAGGTCGCTGCTGACGGCATGTCCCCAGCTCATGTGTCCCCACACATTGCCTTCGGGGTTGTACTGGTAAAACAGGTGATACTCGCCCTTGTAGAAGACAGTCCCGTTGGCATCGTTCATGAAATTCTGTGGGGGTGTGAAGTGGTATTGCGGCCGCCAGGGCTGGTCGTAGGCGGGAGCCTGCGCCGGCGAACGCAACAACAGCATGGACAATACTACGAGGCCCAACAACAGCGACAGCATGATCTTCTTCATGGTCGTTTCGGAGAAGCGGGGTTCAGGGTTTGTGCTGGCGCTGCTTTTCGGACTCTTCGAGGGCCTTGCGGAATTGCTCGACCGCCGGAACCTGTGGTGCATTCAGCGAGTCCTTTGCGATATAGCGCCAGACCGGTGACGCGTCCAGCGGGTATTCCATTCTCCCCCGATACACTTCAAAAGTATCGTCGGACGAAAAGACCTGAGTGCCGAGTTGCGGGCCCCGGTTCGCCGTGTCGCCAGGAAGAGGCTGAGAAAGATCAGGAGGGCGACCCTGTTGCTGACCGATGCGGGCGTCTCCAATCCCAGGCTGAAAGATGACCGGCCGGTTGTCCGCAGGCGAATGAGCGATGATCGGGCCGCTCTTGTTTCCCTTTCGAACCGCAATGATCAAATCCGCGGTGTACGCATCCATCACCAGATCGAATCTTCCCCATTTCGTGATCGCTCTCTCCACTTCGTCCTGGGCATTTCGATTGGCCAACGGAGCAGTCATGGCCTCGCCCGCATCCGGATGAATCACCACCATGACGGTTTGCGCCCGCAGCACATCTTCGGGGAGCAACTGCTTTTTCTTGTCTTTGGCGTGGACCTGGAGAACGGAAAGAGGCACGATGCAGAGCAGGGCAAGTGAAATACGGCCGGACATGACACGATGCGACATGATCGCCTCCGGAGACCGTGGCTGCGCGGCTTTGATTATACGACTTGGTGGAGTTGTGTGTAGCGCCGGCATCGCCGCGCTCTTGGGAGGGGGCACGACCTTGGAGGGTGCCGAAAAACGCTATTTCAACCAAGTTTCGGGAAGGGCCCGACTTCAGTCGGGCCGTTAAGTCGTCCAGATTGGTTCGCGCGTCATCGCCTGCGGTGAGCTTTCCTCGCCCGCGACGACTTTTTCCGCAACCTCCTCGGTCGTGCCGCCCAAGTCCGACCTCAATGCGTAAACGAAATGTTCAGTCCAGTGGTGAGCAGAATATCGTTCTGCTTGGCTCCCGCGGGCGGATTGGTGACGTAGATGTCTCCAAACGCGTTCTGCCATCCCAACCACTTGCTGAGTTTGGTTACGGTGCCGAAGTTGAAGGTGGCGCGGTACTCACCAGTGTCATTCAAGTTGGGGAAGAAATACAGCTTTTGGGTCAGCACTGTATTCAATCCGAGCTTGTGATTGAGTTCCTCGCCCGCCGATGCGGCTGCAAAGCTGCGGCTAGGGAGCAAAGAATATTTTTCCCGGGTGTAGTTGATGCCGCCGAGCAGGTCCAATGTGGTGCGACTATTCTGGATCGCGTGCCAGCCCAGTCCGCCGCCGAAGACGGAGCGCAGGTCCAGGGTCTGCAGTGCGTCAGTCTGGAAATCGGCGCTCACGTAGGCGAACAGCCGGGGAGTGAAGTCGTGGTCGTAGCGGATTCCGCCCTGCACCGAGTTGGCGGTGGTGGCGGGGGTTGCGCCCGGGGCGTCATTGGTAGCGTACACGCTGTTGGTGTAGAGGCCCAGGTGATCGTGCAGGGTTTTGCGATCAGCGGTGAAAGCCAGGGCCAGGTTTTTGGTCTGGCTGTTGCCGCGGGTCAGCGCAAATCCGACATTCGCCCCGCCCTTCCATCCTTCCAATAGCCCGGGGTGCAGCGATTTTTCATACGCAGCCTGCTCCGCTTCGCCGAACAGTTTGGTGACCGACGCCTTGGGTTCGGTGACCGTGCCTGCGTTGGCCGTGGCCACGGCCAGGTTGCCGTCTGAAGTGGTCACCTTCCCGACCACGGTCTTCCCGTCGCTCAGGTTCACATACAGAGACTGCGTGGAGGTGATCTCCTGCACCGCCGGCCACTGCACCGTCACTTCACCGGCGAACTCAGTCTTGATGACCAACGTCTTGTCGTCGGACTTCTCAATGGTTCCGGTCAAACGATCGCCGTTCTTCAGCACGATCTGATCGGCGAAGAGCGATGCGGGGCACAGAAAAATGAGGATTAGAGCCAATGCTTGTAGTTTCGACACGTCTGTCCTCCAGGAATGAACTGCGAGATCATGGATTAATTCATGGCTATTGGTGAGGCCGAAAAATTCTGAAGAAGAAGAGGATCAACAGCGGAAGCACCGACTGCGTGAGTCGCTCATTCTTACTTACAGTCGCGCGAGCGGGTTGCGAAGACCAGCGAGATTATATGGGACGGGAGCGGCCAGAGCAAAAGCTGGACGACAGATCGGGGAAAATACTATGCCAGTCATGCGGCATTCCCCGAAGCCAAGGTGGACAATCAGCTGGGCCGGTTGGAAGGATCCTCAGGCGGCGTGTTCTTGACTTCCGCGTTTGTGGGCGTTGGCGGCTCCGCGGTGTGTTCCTTCATTCCATCTTTCAGAGCGCGAATGCCTTCACCAATTCCTTTTCCCAGTTCGGGAAGCTTCTTGGGACCAAACACCAATAACGCGATCGCAAAGATCACCAGCAGATGCATCGGTTGGAACAGGCCTTCGAACATAACTTCCTCCGCCGCCTGCGGCTGGCAGCAAAACTAACAGTATCGAAAGCAGTAACTTACGTCAACTTGCCTGCGGTCCAAGCCACGCCTGCCAAAGGCCAGTTACCTTCGTGCTCGCCAATCCGCCACTGGCGCGAACCCTGTCTCATGCCCTCGTGTTGCTGGGAAAGGAAGCTGCTGGAACTCATGCGGAGTTCGAGCGAGGGGCAACCATCTGGCCTTGCTGTGCCAGATCGGAACTAGATCGGATCAAAACCCTGTCCTTATTGCTTCTTCCGCCCCGATTCCACATCTCTTATGCACTATAGGGCAATGGCCCCCATGAACTGTCGTGCATCGGCGAACCAGCCGGCCAGACCTAGAATGGCATTGCACTAAGGCGCGAAACGCATTTTCGCTCCGGGAGAAATCTGATGAACTCCGCAACCTCGACAGCGGCTGCCGAAAGCAGTTCGATTCCGGCGGCAATTCTTCCCGATGAAAGCGCCTTCCATCGCGCCACGGCCGCGATGGAGAATCTCCCGGCTGCGCTCGGACCCCGCCGCGTGGGTTATGGTCTGCCCTGCGTGAAGTGCAAGACCTATTACGCTGCCGACCTAACTATGTGTCCGGTGTGCAAAACTGAAGAGAGAGTTTCGCCGATTTTGGTTGCCTCCACTGGTTCCAGCCCCGGCCTTCCGGAAAGCGCCCTGCCCGTGCCCGACGAAGCTGCGCTGGAAGAAGAGCGTGAACGCTTTTTGCGGGAGTTCAAGTCCCAGGTTTACGCCGCCCATGTCCAAATTGACCCAGCCGAAATTGCTCCGGCGGGGACTATAGGTTGCAGCATAGAAGACAGGCATCAGGGCGAATTTGAGCCGGCCTCGGTATGTCAGCCATGCTACGTGCGCCTGCAGCAGCGGGTTGACTTGCTGGAGGCGGCCCTGCACATGGATCTGGTAGAAGCCACCAGGGTGGTTTACGAAGCGGTTTGGGCGGACCCTTCTGATCCCAGCAAGACTTACCAAAATGCTGCCCGTGCGATTCTGGCTGAATTACGCAAACGCGCCGGCATCTCGGTTGTTTTAGGGTCACTTCAACCGTTGACGCACTAGGGCTCGCCTACTCGGGCTTCACGCTGACCCACTTCCTGCCGGCGTACAGCCGATAAGTGCCTCCGTCTTCGACGATCTTCAGCGGAACGGGATGGGCGATTTTATCGTCCAGCTTCCCGGCAACGCTGAACAGATCGTTGGCCCCCACATCCATCACCAGAAACTTTCCGTCCTGCGAGAATCCAAAGCCATACTCGCCGGGCCGGAGCTCGCTTCCTTCGATGTTGAGCTTCACTTCCGTGATCAGGAATCCCTGATATTTTGCCTGCAAGTCGGAGGCGTAGCCCGAAGTATCCACCAGCCCGGCCAGGACTAGTTTGCCCCCCGATACGCTCAATCCCGTCGAATTGCGCAATTGCACCGAGGCCGATTGGCCGCGGAAAAAATAAGCAGCGGGAACGACCTTCTTGACCTCGTCGGCGCTGAGCACACCCGGTTTCGCCGGCTGGGCCGAAAGCAGCGCACAGGAGCAGATCACGACCACCAAAGCCATGCATCGCTTCATAACATCCCTCCATCGGAAATGTGAACTGGGAACTGAAAACCAAAAACTGACAACTCTGTGTTTCCGTCATCGTCCTCCCGTTTCTCGAAGGACAGGGGCGGGGCTTGAGCTGATCCCACCCTGTCTCTCCCAACAAAGGAGAGACGAGGGTGGGGCACCCTGCTACTTTGTGACCTCAAAGCGCAATGAGCCAAAAGCGGACGGCACGTGGAAATTCGGCTGCGGCGTGCCTGTGGCCTGCCAGGCCATATAGGTTCGCGGCTCCTTTGTCCCCTCAATGCGATAGAAGTTGGCCCGCCAAACCGCCTTCGGATCGAAATTCGGCGTCAGGGCCTTCATCGGAATAGCCAGCTCTGCCGTCCAGCGCAGGCCCTTCTGGTCCAGAAATACCGATTTCTTCAAGCCGCTCTTCAGGTCGGCCAGTCCGCCGGGAAAGATGTCCAGATCGATCCACATTCCGTTGGGACTCACTTCAAACTCCCGGTAGTAGTGGGTTCGCGTGGGATCGGGCTGCAGAAATGCCTCAGCGACATCGCGATCCCACAGGTGGTCCCGGCGTCCGTTGCTGTCGGAGTCGTCAAAAAGATAAAGCTCCCGGTAGCGGCATGTAAATCTCAAATAAAGTGTTTGCGGGGACCACAGGACCCGGACTTCGGTCTCGCGCAACTCATCAGGATTGTTGCCCTGCCAGTCGGAACAGAAAACGACGGGCCGTGCACTCTGCCACGCCGCGGCGGGATGTTCTGCGTCCAGACTCATATCCCCGGCCACGAATGAGGCGACAATCTCCGAAGCGGTTGTAGCGCACTTCGGCAGTGGCGCAGTCTGGCTCATCATGGCCATCGAGGAGAAGCAGAATAGCGATCGCTAGCAGTCAGTATAAATCTCAATAGGGCGCATAAGCATCACCAGGGAAAATCGCTTTGACCGCAAGATCCGGATAGTCCACGCCATCGCCTCGGCTTAGGCTTGGGTCATTATGACAGCCAATGCGATACTCAACCTGACCGGAGTGAGTGACATGACCCGCAGCATCGCCAATCGCAACCTTGAAAATCGCGAGATCGACCATCGCCACGGCGAAAATCAGTGGCAGGCCGTCCTCGCCCGGGACGCCAGTCAGGACGGCAACTTCGTCTTTGCCGTCTCCTCCACCGGGGTCTATTGCCGCCCGTCCTGCCCCTCGCGGCGTCCCCGCCGGGAGAATGTCACCTTCTTTCGCAAGTCGGATGAGGCCGAGAAAGCAGGCTACCGTGCTTGCCTGCGCTGCCGCCCGAAAGCGATTGGCGGCAATAAGCAGGCGGAAATGGTCAAAGCCGTCTGCCGCTACATCGAGCGCCACCTGGATGAGCCGGTGACGCTGGGCCGCCTGGGCGCGGAATTCCGCCAAAGTCCCTTCCACCTCCAGCGTTCGTTCAAAGCGGTGCTCGGTATCTCGCCCCGAGCCTACGCCGACTCCTGCCGCATGAACCAGCTCAAACGCAATCTGCAGGCCGGCCACTCCGTAACCCGGGCAATGTATGACGCCGGATACAGCTCGAGCAGCCGCTTGTACGAGCGCACTGCGTCGCAGCTGGGCATGACTCCCGACAAATATCGTCGCGGCGCCATCGCCGCGCCTATCCGTTATACCTTTACTGATTCTCCCCTGGGACGCATGCTGATCGCCGCCACCGAAAAGGGCATCTGCACCATACAGTTCGCAGACTCCGACGACGAACTCGAGCACGGCCTCAGGCACGAATTTCCCTTTGCCGTCCGGCGCCGCGATGACGCCGCCATGCAAACCTGGAAAGATAATCTGCTCCGGCAGATGCATGGTCACAAGCTGCGTTCGTCGCTCCCGCTGGACATTCAGGCAACCGCCTTCCAGCGCCGGGTGTGGACGCAACTGCAAGCCATCCCGTTCGGCGCGACCCGCTCCTACGCCCAGGTCGCGAAGGCCATCGGACAGCCCACCGCCACTCGCGCCGTGGCTCGTGCCTGCGCCACCAATCCGGTCGCCGTTGCCATTCCCTGTCACCGCGTGGTTCGCAAAGACGGAGACATGGGAGGCTATCGCTGGGGAGTAGAACGCAAAGAAGCACTGCTGCAGTTGGAGCGCGCCGACGCGGCTGCCAGATGAAGGGTTGTCCCGCCCTCGACTCCGAGGTCGGAGGGCGGGACCCTGAAAGCGCTTACCTGACGGGCCGTTGTTTCCGGATAGCCCGTCATCCGGCAGTTACGGACGGGTTTCCTGCCCCTGAAGCGATCGTCTTTCGTTCTCGAGGAGCTCCTCCAGTGCTTCGCGACTAAGGAATTTGCCGCGGAGGATTACAGCTCGAATCTTCTCCGTGTTTCGAATGTCGTCTGCAGGATTTGCATCAAGAAGAACCAAATTCGCCACCTTTCCTGCTTCCACCGAACCGAAATCACGTTGGATCCCGAGAAATTCTGCCGCTCGCAACGTAGCAGTTCGCAGGGCTTCCGCAGGCGACAATCCAGCTGATACGAGGAGCTGCAGTTCCTCATGGAGGCTAAAGCCTGGATATGTGTACGGATTCGGAGTGTCCGTGCCCGCAAGCAGCGGAACGCCAAGAGAATGCATCGCTCTGACGATTTCAATGTCGTGAGCAAAAAGGCGTAATTGAATGTCGTCATTACGGGGATCGGGCACGCCGCCCATCGAGTCCCAGAATTTGCGAAGGTCATCAGGGATATAGGCGTTTCGAGGGTCTTCGCGAAGGCGAGGATCATGGATTGATGCATACGAACGAAGAACAACTAGAGTGGGAGTCTGCCAGGTGCCGTGGTGGACAAATGTTTCAAATAAAGCGTCAGCCTTCTTCGAATCATAGCTCGATAGGATTGCCTGGTTGACCTTGTAAAACAGGTCGCGCGCAGTCTTCGGATCGTCAGCATTATCTGCCTCGGCCGACATTTTCTTCAGTTGCTCAGGTTCGGACGACAAGTAGAGAGGGATGCCCCACAGATGTTCGATGCTTTTCTGCCCAAGATCAGAAGCTTCCGCAGGTGTAACGCTATTAGGAATGTGGCCCACGAATGGAATTCGGGCCGCCTTCGCTTCGGAAGCGATTGCTAGGTACGTCTCACGAGAAAGTGTGTTGTAGACTTTCAGGAAGTCTGCCCCTCCATTGGTCAGTTCAGAGACGGCGCTATGTGCTTCGGCTGGATCCTTGACCGAAAGAGAGAACGGCCAAAACCGATGTTCCCCTTCCAGGATCGGGCCTGCTGCGTAGATCTCGGGACCAAGGAGAGAGCCCTCCGAAGTCTCTTTCTTTAATCGGGCGATGTGCTCTAAAGAGATGTCTCCACCCATGTCCCTTATGCCGGTAACCCCATTGGCTACGAACAACGGAAAGAAGCGGTCGGGTTGGCCCTGGCTGAGCGAATGGACATGCATATCCCAAAGGCCAGCGATTAGAAATTTTCCCCTCGCATCAACGACAACGGCATTTGCACCGCGCCTCGTGTGAGAATACGGGGTGATGGATCTGATCCTGTCGCCCATGATGACGACGGATACGTCACGCTTTGGTGAGGAAGTGGTCGCATCGATCACGGTAACGTGGTTGATGATCAAAGTAGGAATCGACTGAGTGGCAGTTTGTCCGCGCAGAGCGAGAGGAAGAGATAAACACAGAAGAAAGACTTGAAACGGATTCATGGGCATCCTCTCAGCAGGTCATTAGTCAGATACATTCTTTCGAAGAGTTTAGACGAGCCGGCGAAGCAAATGTCTTGTCCAGTACCTTTGGAGGATGTGTGGTCGGCAATCGGGAAGTTGACTTCCGGCTTGCCCGTAAAGTCACACACACCGGCATGGGCGCTCCGGTCGGCAGCGATATTGAATACGCCGACGAGATCACCATTCTGAAAGCGATGGAAGGTCGGAGGGACATGTGACGCTGGGCAGGAGATTCACTTGCGGGAGTTCTGAAGTTCGGCGGTCCAGTTTGTAATAACCATCAGGGGTTTGGTTTGTTCCTTCCACGTCCTCACATTCACTAGAAAGCGCTTTCCGTCGCGCATAACATCATAAAAGCCGACATTGTTTGGAAGCTGCAACTGGAATAACGGCTGAGAACCCAGTACGCGAAACTCGTGCGGCGATTCACGCACCTGCACAGCTGTCATCATCTGATCATCGGTTACGTAGAACAATTCTTGTCCGTCGCCACGCCACCGCACATCACCCCCGCCAATGGACTCGACTGCAATCTTGGCTCCTCGGACGGGAAACGAGGTTACATACACTTGTCCACTGCTTTCATCGTAGTATGCAAGCCAATGCCCGTCAGGAGAAAATTTGCCCCCGCTCGCATCAGCGATATCGAATACCGGCTTTCCCGTTTCGAACTCGGCCACCCGAAGGGCGTCCTGCCAATTCGCACGGCCCTGAAACTTGGTCAGTTCAACGGAAACATAGTGGCCGTCGGGGGACCAGTCGCTCGGCTGGATAAGTTCGGAGTGCATCCCTCCGGGCCTTCTCCAAAACGGACTTCGGTCGCTCACACCTCCCACCCTGTCTCTCCAAAAAACGGAGAGACGAGGGTGGGGCACCCGGTTTGTTTTCCGGCTTCAGGTCGCGATGAACGATCCCTTTCTCATGCGCCGCCGCCAGCCCGCGCGCAATCTGCTCCGCATACTCGCTGGCCTTGCGCACCGGCAGGTCCCCCGTACCCAAGCGGACGCGCAGAGTCTCGCCCTCCAAAAATTCCGTGACAATGTAAGGCGAGCCTTCGTGCTCGCCAAAATCATGGATGGCCAAAATGTTGGGATGATTCAGCGCAGCTACCGCTTGCGCCTCCTGTCGGAAGCGCCGCAACCGCTCCGGATCGCTGGCAAACCCGACAGGCAGGACTTTGACGGCCACATCGCGGTTCAGCCGTGCGTCCCGCGCTCGATACACCTCACCCATGCCGCCAGCGCCGGCGGAAGTCAGGATCTCATACCGCCCGAGTGTGGTGCCCGAGGTAAGTCCCATTTGTGCCCGCAATTATAGCTTGCGGAGCAAGTTGTCACGGGACGCCATCGATCCTGGGCCGTTTGTCGGCAATCCGGAAGAAGTTCCTTAACTTAGCGCTATGGGCGGAGAATTCGCCCACGATCACTTCTGCGCATAAACCTTCCGCGCCGATGACAGCATATCCAGCACCGCAGTCTTCTCCGCTTCCGTGTTCCAGTCCTGGTTTGACTTCGCGGCGTCAATCATGCGATCGATCCAGGCAATGAAATACGCCGCGTCCTCGGTAGGCCTGGGGTGCGAGCCGGTCACCGCGATGTAGATGGGACTGGTAGTGGCATAGGGATACATATCCAGCACGGGGTGCTCGGCCTTGTCGCTCCAGGCCCGCAGCAGGCACCAGCCGCTGCGCGAGACCGGAATTGTGTCCTCTACATTGGCCGCCTCGCGGTCGCCGTCTACCTTCAAATCGCGCACCACCTCGCCATTGCAGATCACCTGCAGATGATCGATGGGCACGAAGGACCGCAGCCAGGCCGTGAACTTCACTTTGTTCTCGCCGGCCGGCAGGGACAGATCATCACCAAGCTGCTTGCCGCCCAGGGAGAATCCCAGCAATGGACCATTGCTGGCAAAAGTGCGGCCATGCTTGATCGAGTCCAGCCAGGTGCCGATATTAAGCGGACCCGCGGGAACCTTGGCGTACACACGGTTCAATCCCACCGGTCCACGCAGTGACGCATAGTTGGCCATGGCGTCGGTGCCGGCCGCGGTCGGCAACCGAAAGCCGCAATTGAGTAGCCGGTACCACACCGCGGCAGTCGATTTGTGCTCCGCGAATCCCAGCACTTCGATGTAATCCACCTTGCCTAAAGCCAGGTCCACCGGCAGTTCGTGGGTCAGCGATGCATCTTTCGCAGGATCGGGCACCACGTCGTAGGGATGAACATACCCCACCAGCGCGTGTTGTTCATGCGCCATGTCAGCCACATTTGCGTTAGCGGGAAACAGGCTGGCTGCGGCGGTGTTGGGATATGCGGCGTAGCCGGGCAGAAGAAAATTCCGCGTCAGATTCAGCAGGCCCAGGTGCCCCCAATAGCTGGTGTGAAATTCCTGGCCATGCAGCAGAAGATTGGTCGCGGTCGAGGCCGGATCAGGCTTGGGACTGAAGTATGCGATATCCGGAATGCGCTGCTCCTTGTTGACCACCAGGTCTTCCACGATCTGCAGGTTTTCCGCCGCGGCCTGTTCCACCAAGTGCCGGGGCGTGTTGCGGTACGCGCCTCCATAATTCATGTGCACGTGAACATCGCCGCTGACCCATTGCGAGCCTGCCTCTTTGGGAAGGTCAAGGGGCTGCAGCTTAATCGTCAGACTGGATTTGCGCCCGGCGGCGATGGTCACCGTATGTCGCTCGAATCGGTATTCGAAGCCCTTCATGACTTCGACTTCCGCGCTTCCGCCAGGCAAGGTCATTTCCGCGTTGCCTGAGGTCTGAAAGTAGTGCGCCTCGAAGGGACGCTCGGCGCGGACAAAATTGTCGTCAGCATTCATCCATGCGTCGTCGGGAGCATAAGCCCGGCCATCCGCGCCCACGACGAAGATTCGCGCCGGCGTGGGTTGTCCAGCCGCGTCCAGCACCGTAATGCTCAACTGGCCCACCGGCTTCAGGTAATGCTTCTCCTTGGCGATGAGCTGGGTCTGCTGCGCCGCCGGGGACTGTTTGTGTCCACAAAGAAGTATTGCCGCCGCGGTTGGAGATAAACGCGATGCGCTCCCCGTCCGGCGACCAGCGCGGCGCTACGTTATCGAAATCGCCATAGGAAAGCGGGAAAGCGTCGCCACCCTCCGACGGCAACACCCAGAGCTGGTGCCACTGCTGTCCCAGGTATGACGCGTAGACGATACGTTTGCCATCGGGCGAAAAGTCCGGCCGCGCTTTCCATGCCGTCTCTTCGTAGTGAATCTCGCGCGCTTCCGCGCCCGGCTCCGCCTTCATCCGCCAGAAGCCGCCCGTGCCGTAGATGTGGCCGCGATTGGAGACGAAGAGAATTTCCTTGCCATCCGGCGACCAGGCCGGGCTGATCTCGTGATCGAACTGGCTGTAGTAATAGCGGTTGAGGGTGCTGCGGTTTTCCCCGGTTAGACGCTGGACGTTCTTCAGTTCGCCATTGCTGAATTGCCCCACGAAGATATGAAAGCGTCCGTTGAACGAGGTGGAAACGAATGCGATCCGCGTGCCATCGGGCGAGAACCGGGGCTCGACGTTGACGGCGCCGCCCGGTCGTGAGTTGGCGCGTGGCTTTTGTCTGCAGATTCAGGGCCCAGAGTTCAACCGCATCCCTGGCATACGTGGCATATACCACCCAGCGTCCGTCGGAAGAGCAATCGGGCTGGTAGTCGTAGCCGGGGCCGCTGGTCAGTTGTTCGGCCACGGATGAGTCGAGCCTTTGCTGCCACAGCGATCCCGCCATGGAGTACACCACGCTGCGCGCATCCGCGGCCCACGCTACCGCGCTCGGGCCGGTCGTGAGCTGTGGCAGATACATTTCGCGGAAGTAATAGGGATGCGGCTCGTCGATCTGCTTGAGCACCGGTTCGCGCTGGGCCGAACTGGAAGGGGCGCGGCGGCCAGAAACGCGGCCGCCAGCAGGAGCAACAGGTTGATCGGGTTTCGCTGGGGCAAGGATCCCTCCGGGTCTCCGCATGATCGCACGCATTACCGCGGAACCACTGGCAAAACAATGCGCGAAGGCCTACGGCGGTCAGTGTAAATCGAGACGGTTGCCTTCTGCATTCGGGAGGATGAATTTTCGAGTTCGCCAGTGTGCAGATTGCGCGAGAAATTCGGAAAGAAGGTCGCTGAAATCTGTACTCGTATGCGATGGCCCTTGCGAAAGACGTTGCTGGTGATCAGGTTGTCGAGATGCAACTCATAGACCCGGTTCGGTGTCAGCAACTGCCGCCCCTTCTTCAGGTTGCGATAGCTGGCCCGCAGCACGTCGAGGCCAGGGCTCATCAGATTGAAAGCCGTGCCGTCCGGAGCCACATCGAGCAAGCGCACCCACAAATCGGTGTCGCGACAGTCGCATGCGAGATAAATCCGTGCGCGAATCGGCCCGGTCACCTCGGTGTCACTCTCCAGCGGGGCGGAGTCGAAGGTCAAAACATCATGTCGTTCCGTCAAATCCCGGTAGTCGTGCGCGCCCGAGCTGCTGTATGAATTGATCACCGGTTTTTCTGGATCGGAATGAAAGGACACGAACGCCTGCTTCTCCCGGGGCGCTTCGGCGGACAGACTTCCATGATCCTCGCCAGATTTTGGGCTAACCAGGTAGTAGGAGCACCGCTTTCGAAGCAGGCGGCCAGGCGTCGGCCGCGCGCCACTGATCGTCTCCCATCACAAAATAGCGGACGGGCTTGTTCCTTCTCTACGCCATTCGCGCTCCTCGCAGGTAATGATCCATCCAGCGCAGGACAACTTCGTCGTAGTCAATCGCCGCCGCCGGCCCAAACCGGCGCTCTCCTGATTTTGTCTTTGCCGTGGAATCCACGCCATGTACCCAGGGACCGATCAGCAGATGAGTGTCCGAGCTATCGCGCAATGCACCCGGCGCGCGGCCTTCAGCAGTCCGGCAAAATTGGTGGTCGCGCCTTCGGGACCATAGTTGTCGTCATACCATCCAGAGAAGTTGAGCACCGCGGCGTGCACCCGGCCGTACTTGTTCCGCAGATCGCACCACTCCCACCAGGGATCGTCGTAGGGATGCGCCAGCCAGTCGTAATAGTAAGGAGCAATACCGCGCAGCTCCTGCAGTTGGTCGAGCGGCACCGTGTTCAACATTTTCGGACTCGCCTGGCCCCATGCCGCAACCGCTTCGTCCGGGGTCTTCGGTCCCGGCAGATTCCTGCGGGTCCTTATGTCGGGAGCGATATTGTCCCAAATCCATTCGATCCACGACATGTCCCACAGACCGCCGGCGTAGAAGAAATTCTGCGCCGAAGAAAAAGTCATGGCCGGGACCATGGCCTTGAGATGCGGCGGACTCTCCACTGCAGCCAGCCACTGCACCGCCCCGGGATAAGAGAGTCCGAAGGTCCCAACTGCCCCGTTCGACCAGGGCTGCCGCGCTGCCCACTCGATGGTGTCGTAGCCGTCGCGGCCTTCATTCTCGTAAGGGACGGAACTCGCCGTCGGAAGCGTAGCGTCCACGAACATCCTGCACCACGACCGCGTATCCGTGCTCGACCGCGTGGCGAAAAGTGGTGTATTCCTCGAGCGCCGGTTCTTTGCCGTACGGTGTGCGATAAACCAGGACCGGGAATGCCCCTCCGCCACCCGGCCGCAGCACGTCGGCGCGCAAGATCTACGCCGTCCCGCATGGGCACGGCGACGTCCTTCTCCATCACCAAATTCCCGGCTGAAGGAGAGACTTGCTGGGCTGCGGCGAGAAGACTCATTCCGCAAAGCAGCGGCAGAAGGAATTTCGATTTCATGGAACGGCGTAGCCTAGCAGCTTCGCGGCGCTCAATACAAGAATCAGGAGAGCGCTTCGCCGGGCGGCCGCTTTCTGACCAGCAGCCAGTTGATCATTGCCACCAGCGCGGTGGCCAGCAGGATCAGCGATCCACCCAGGTTCACGCCGGTAATCAATACCGCGCAAATTCCGACGCCCTAACACGGCAAACCAAGTTCCACCGGGAAGGCGAAACATCGCAGCTCCTGGCTGCTTGCGGCGAAATACAGGCAAGGCCGCGCAGACCAGGCCGTAATAAAGGAGTCGCGCCACCGCGGAAAGGGTGGCGTTCCAGGTGAAGCTGCCGAGCAGCGCCAGCAGCCAGCTCAACAGGGCAAAGGCGAGAATCGAAACATAAGGAGTGCGGAAGCGGGCATGGACGGCGGCGAAGATGGAAGGGAAGTCTCCGTTCTCCGCCAGCGCAAAAGTGATTCGCGGCACGCCCAGCATGTTGGCGCTGAGATAGCCCACCACGGAAACCAGGCCCCCACCGAAACGAAGGCGGCGCCGCCATTGCCGAAAACGATCCGCGCCACGTCCGCCAGCGGGCGTTCGCTGTGGGCTGGATCAGGCAGAATGCCCACCACCACCCACTGAATCGCTGAGTACAGCAACGTGCAGGTGACCAGCGCCGTGAACAATGCAAAGGCGGCGTCGCGCCGCGGATTTTTTGCCTCGCTCAAGGGCGTGAGCGCAGTTTCAAAGCCGCCGTAGGCGAAGACAAGAAGCAGGCAAGCTTTCAGCCAGGCGCCACCGCCGGCACCGGCCGGCAATGCGGGCGCCGCCTGGTGACCCGCCAGCAGATAGAACGTGCCTGCAATCGCCACCAGAAACAGCGGCACCAGCTTCGCTACCGTAAACACGTTGCTGACCTGTGTGCTCGCCCGGACTCCGCGATAGTTGATCAGGGTCAAGACGCCGTACAGGAGCGTCAAAATAAGGAATCGCGGAAGAGGTTCTTTGGCCTGGGGCCAAAACTCTCCACAATAAATGACGAACAGGTTGGAAGTGGCTGCCGGCGCAGCCAGGCGCACCAGCCAAAGCATCCAGCCCATCTCGATTCCCACAAAACGCCCGAAAGCGGCGCGTGCGTAAAGATAGGGCCCTCCCGCCGCGGTAAACTGCGAAGCCACCTCAGCAAAGCAGGCCATGATGACGCCGGCTGCGGCCCCGGCAAGCAACACCGCCCAGGGACTTGAACGGCCAATGAGTCGGGCGACATCAGCAGGTAACCCGAAGATCCCGCTGCCGACAATGGAATTGATGACCAGCGCCGCCAGGCTCCAGCGCCCAATGGCCCGCACCAGTCCGTATTGTTCGCTCCTGGGCAAGCCGTGGTTGTACCACAGCTGTCAGCGATCAGCTATCAGCTTTCAGCAAGGAAAAATGTGGGCGCGAGCGTCCCGCTCGTGCGTCGTCTATTCCAGGGATGGTAAGAGGAGAAGTGATTGGATTCGCTGAGGTCTGAAGTCCGAGGTCCGACGCCGACTGCTACGCCGCGTCGTTCTCGATCTTGATACGCAGCGACTTCAGGAACTTGAGGTCCTGGTCGCTGATTTTGAACTCAGGATTGGTGGTCAGGGTGGTCACCAGGGAGGTCTTGTCATCGGACTTCTCGCCTGGCTTGCTGACCCCGATGGTCGCTTCCAGAACCAGAAAGATGTCGTATCCACTGTCCTTGATCTTGGAAACCACTTCGGCAATCTGCTCGCTGTCCGCCAGCGATTCATTGATCGCCTCGCCCAGTTCCTTCATCAGCTGCTTCAATTGCTGGTCCACTTGGCCCCCTGAAGTAGAGCGGCAGTACTCGGTTACTTGGATGCCGGATTGGATCATCCCGGCTAGCGACGCCACCGTCGTGCTCCGTCATTGTAACCCCGAACACTGTTAAAATCGACGCTGATGGTGAATGTCTCGACAGTCCGCAAATTGAGCATCGTGGCCCGGATTGCCGCCCAACATGCCGGGCGCACTCGCACCGTAGGCGCGGTACTGAAAGGCGCCCGCACCACGGCCGCCCATTTCGGACGCGTTTTGCGCCAGCTCTTCCTCGAGGTGACAGGCTTTGTTTTCCTGGCTTTAGCATTCATCGGCGCGGGCGCGTTCTTTCGTGAGTACGCCCATTATCAGGCCGGCCAGACCACCTTGGGCCGGGTGCTGGTCGCAATTATTTTCACCCTGACTTTCGCCTGGTTCGGCGCCAGTTCATTCTGGAGAGTATGGAAAAAAGGCTAAGATCTTGAACCACAATGGGCACCAAGCTACCGAAGGGTTCTTGATGATTCTCCAGCATGGTTCAGGATTGGCTTCCTGAACCTCTGTGTCCATTGCGCTTATCGCCCTTCAACATGACTGACAGACCCAAATCCGCGCCCGCCGATCCCGAAACCTCCTCCCACATCCCGATTCGCCCGCTCTATACCCCGAGCGATCTGAACTCTCGAAACCAGGAAAGCGAGGTCGGATACCCCGGCGACTATCCCTTTACCCGAGGCGTGCAGGCCACCATGTATCGGGGCCGGCTCTGGACCATGCGCCAGTATGCCGGCATGGGCGACGCCGAGGAATCCAACAAACGCTACAAGTATCTGCTCGCAAACGGAACCACCGGGCTTTCTGTAGCCTTCGACCTGCCCACTCAGATCGGCCTGGACTCCGATCACCCCCTGGCCGTCGGCGAAGTCGGAAAGGTGGGCGTGGCCATTGACTCGGTCGAGGATATGCAGCGCCTGTTCGATGGCATCGATCTGACCAAAATTTCCACCTCGATGACCATCAACGCCACGGCGTCAATTCTGCTGGCGCTCTATGTCGCCGTCGCCCGCCGCCAGGGCACCGATATCCGCCTCTTGTCCGGCACCGTACAAAACGACGTGCTCAAGGAATACATTGCCCGGGGCACCTACATCTTTCCTCCGGCGCAGGCCATGCGCATCATCACCGACCTGTTTGCCTGGACCAACCAGAATGTGCCCGAGTGGAACACTATTTCCATCTCCGGTTATCACATGCGCGAAGCTGGATCGACCGCGGTTCAGGAAGTTGCCTTCACCCTGGCCAACGGCATCGCCTACGTGCAGGGTGCCATCGACGCCGGCCTCGACGTCGATAAGTTTGCTCCGCGGATTTCATTCTTTTTCAACGCCCACAACAATTTTCTGGAAGAAGTTGCCAAGTTCCGGGCCGCCCGCCGCATGTGGGCTGGAATCATGCGGGACCATTTCCGGGCGAAAAGCCCGCGCTCCTGGATGCTGCGCTTCCATACTCAAACCGCGGGTTCCACCCTGACCGCGCAGCAGCCGGAAAACAATATCGCCCGCACCGCCTTACAGGCCTTGGCTGCGGTACTTGGCGGCACTCAATCGCTCCACACTAACTCGTACGATGAGGCTCTTGCCCTGCCCACCGAGCAGGCCGCCCGCATTGCGCTCCGCACTCAGCAGATCGTGGCTTACGAGTCCGGAGTCCCGCAAACCGTCGATCCGCTGGCCGGTTCCTACTACATCGAGGCCCTGACCCATGAAATTGAAAGCCGCGCGTCCGACTATCTGGGAAAGATTGAAGCTCTCGGCGGCATGATCAAGGCCCTCGAACGCGGCTATGTGCAGCAGGAAATCCAGAACGCGGCTTACGAGTACCAGCAACAAGTCGATCGCGAGGAAGCGGTGGTGGTCGGAGTAAATCGTTTTGCGCTGGAGGAAGAAAAACCCATCCCCATCCAACGTATCGACGAATCGCTCGAACGCAACCAGGTCGGACGCCTGCGCGCTCTGCGGGCACGCCGCGACCGAGGTCCCTGGCAGGCTTCACTTCAGAACATCGAAACCGCCGCCCGCTCCGGAGAGAATCTTATGCCGCGAATCCTGGCCGCAGTCGAGGCTAACGCCACCGTCGGCGAAATCTCGGACACCATGAGAAAAGTCTTCGGAGAGTATAAAGAGGCTGTTGTTATCTAGCCGAACTCTTGGGCTGACCGGATTCCAGCCCTGACACGGTCAGATCCCCATCAGCTTGTTCAGTTGCGGCGTTGCCACGCACTGGTCGAGGAAAGAGAACTTACCCGTCTCTTTCACCTCGCGTGCGGCGTCGAGCAAAGCGGTCATTGCCGCGCGATAGAGGGAGGTCGCTAGGCTGATTCGCCTGACGCCAGCCGCAGCCAGGTCATCGACGGAGAATGATTTTCCTTTGATTCCCACCATAAAATTGACCGGTTTCGACACTGCAGCACAGACTGCACTCACCGCGGCCAGGTCGGGCAAGCCGGGAGCAAAAAGCACATCGGCTCCAGCCTTTTCGAAGGCCCGAAGGCGGCTGATGGTGTCATCGAGGTTTGGGTCGGCGTAGAGGAAATTGTGAGCTCGCGCCGTGAGCATGAAAGGGGACCGGAGCGCACGCGCCGCTTGCGCGGCGGCAGCAATCCGTTCGACAGCTAAACGAGTATCGTAAAGCGGACTGTCTGGCTTGCCGGTCGCATCCTCGATCGTGCATCCAACGAGACCCGCTTCGGCGGCAAGCCGAATCGTCTCCGCCACGACTTCTGGCTTGTCGCCAAAGCCGTTTCCCAGGTCCGCCGAAACAGGCAAAGGCGTCGCATCGACAATCGAGCGCGCGTGCGCTAGTGCTTCACCTAGCGCCAGGCTGTGATCCCTCCGTCCCTGGGCACAGGCGGAGGCAGCGCTCGAGGTGGCCAAGGCTTTGAAACCCAGGCCGGCGAGAATGCGAGCGGAGCCAACATCCCACGGATTTGGAATCACGAACGCCCCGGGGCCCTCGTGAAGGGCGCGGAAGCGGGATGCCTTTTCGTTCGGATTGACATTCATACAGGTGAATCCACCCACAAGGATTATCGGGTATCTACAGTATGGTTCTGAGAATATCAAACTGTGATAATGGGTGGGAGAACGCAGGTAGAGCTGGCATGGTCGCGATCAAAAAAAAGGGGCTGTTGTGGTATCTCTTTCGGGCGCCGTTGTACCTCTATCGCTGGAGGCTGGGTTGGCTGTTCGGACACCGCCTCCTGCTGTTGACTCATATCGGCCGGCGCACCGGCCTGTGGCGTCAGACCGTCCTCGAAGTGGTGGAGTACCGGAAGGCGGGTCCCGAGATTGTGGTGGCAAATGGTTTCGGTCCCGATTCTGATTGGCTGCGCAACATCGAGGCGAGGCCCGGCGAAGAAGTGACCGTCGCCTCGCGGCATTTCTTGGCGTCGCATCGCTTTCTCGGCGAAGACGAAGCCATGGGAGTGATTCAAGGTTACGAGCAGCGAAACCGGTTCATCGCCGCGGTCGTTCGCCGTGGCTTCAGTTGGCTGCTCGGATGGCAATATCGTGGTGGCGAAGATGATCGTCGGCGGCTGGTCAGGCAGATTCCGCTGATCGCGTTTCGGCCGCGATCCTGACGGGACGCGCCAGGGTGCCCCGTCCTCGTCTTTCCGTCTTATGGAGGGACTGGGCGGGAGTTTCCGATCCGATGCTCTAGTTCCACCCGTGTCCTAGTCGGAAACCTTGTAGCCGCACGCTTGCCGGCAAGGTGGGCAATAGTAGAGACCATCGCTGCACAAGCGGATGTCAATTTGTCCCTGGCAGGAGCAACAGTACTTCTCGCAATCGCACTTGTCTTCAGTCATGTCGCACTGCATGCAGTGATACTTGTTCTTGGTGGTTGTGGCCATGGGCGAACTCTAGCGCGGGTCCGGGGAGGGTGGAAAGTTCCGTTGGTAACCACTTTTCCCGGGCTGCAATCGGGCCGACCGGCAGCTTAGTTGAAGCCACCGCCGAACGCGTGTTAGGGTAATCAGTCTCACCATTTCAGCAGCCCAGCCACTGCTTTTTATCGAGGCTTCATTGCCAGCAGTTGAGGCGACTACGTCAGCCATCCGCAAGACCGCGCTCTATTCAGTTCATCGCCAGATGGGCGCCAAAATGGTCGAATTTAATCGCTGGGAGATGCCCGTCGAATACCCCTCCGCCGGCGGCATCATGGCCGAGCACAACGCGGTGCGGACTGGCGTGGGCATTTTCGACGTCAGCCACATGGGAGACATCCGCCTGGCCGGGCCGCAGGCGTTCGCCGCTGTCCAGCATATTTCCATGAACGATGCCTCCCGGCTTGCCGTCGGCCAGGCGCAGTATTCGGCGCTGCTCTACCCTGAGGGAACCTTTGTGGACGACGTGGTCGTCCACCGCCTTGGAGAAGATGAATACCTGCTGGTGATTAACGCCGGCACTCGCGAAAAGGATTTTGACTGGGTGCGTGACCACACCCGGCAGTTCGATTGTACCGTCGAAAATGTCTCCGACGACTTTACTCAGATCGCAATTCAGGGCCCGAAGGCGGTCAATCTGTTGCAGAAGCTCACCGACGCCGACCTCTCGGCGGTGAAGTTCTATTGGGTGACTCGCGGCACAATCTGCGGGCTGAAGAACACTCTGATTGCCCGCACCGGCTACACCGGCGAAGACGGATTCGAGATCTACGTGCCCAGCGATGAACCAACCAGTGCCCGGGTGTGGAACGAGATTCTGGAGGCGGGCAAGGAATTCGGAGTGGCTCCTTGCGGACTCGGCGCCCGCAACACGCTGCGCCTTGAAGCCCGGCTGCCGCTCTACGGCCACGAGATTTCAGATACGATCAACGTATGGGAAGCGGGCCTTGACCGTTTTTGCAGAATGGAGAAGCCAGACTTTATCGGCCGGGCTTCTCTCGAGAAAGCGAAGGCCGAAGGAACAAAACGCGAGTTGGTGGGGCTGGAGATGATAGACCGCGGCATTGCCCGCGATGGTTATAAAGTGCTCGACCTGACCGGCCGCGAGATTGGCTACATCACCAGCGGTTCTCCCGCGCCCTTTCTCAAGAAAAATATCGCGCTGGCGTATGTTCCCAGCGTGTTCGTTCCTCTGGGCACCGAACTGAAAGTGGAAATACGCGGGCAGGGGGTTAAGGCACAAGTGGTGCCAACACCGTTTTACCGGAAGCCCAAAAAGACTTAAACCACAGAGGACACGGAGAAACACAGAGGAACCGCAAAAGCTGAAGAGCTAGCAGCCAGGAGCTGAAAGTCACCATGCCCTTTCCGACCGACTACAAGTACACCAAAGAGCACGAGTGGATCAAAGCCGATGGCATGAACGCCACCATCGGCATCACCAGTTACGCCCAGGAGTCGCTGGGCGACATTGTTTTCGTCGATCTGCCCAAGGCCGGCGCCGAAATCACTTCCGGCAAGACCTTTGGCTCGGTGGAATCGGTGAAGGCCGTCTCCGATCTTTACGCGCCCGTATCTGGTACGGTGACCGAAGTGAACGGAGAGCTGGCGACGGCACCGGAGAAGATCAACAAAGATGCGCATAGCGCCTGGATGATCAAGATCACACTGAAGGATCCGGGTGAACTGAACGCTCTGCTTTCGGCCGCCGACTACGAGAAGTTCGTCGCGGAAGAGGGTGGACACTGATCCCAAGCGACCATCACCCATCGCAACCATGAACCCAGCCCGGCAGCTCAACAATCGAATTGATCTTGAAGTACATCTAAAGAATTTCTATGCGCTATTTGCCTAAATCTCCTGCCGATCGAAAGGCCATGCTGCAGGCCATGGACGCGCGTTCGATCGACGATTTGTTCTCTCCTATCCCCGCGGAATACCGGCTGCGAGCGCGACCTCAAGGTACCGCGCCAGATGGCCGAATCCGAGATCGTGGACTGGTTTCGCGAGCGCTCCCGCGAAAACGGCGACACGTATGCCACATTCCTGGGCGCCGGGGCTTATTCTCACTACCGCCCTGTGATCATCGATTCGCTGATCTCGCGAGGCGAATTTCTAACCGCTTACACGCCCTATCAGGCGGAGATCTCACAGGGCACGCTGCAAGCGATTTTTGAATTTCAGACCATGATTTGCGAATTGACCGGCATGGAAGTGGCCAACGCTTCCATGTACGACGGATCGACCGCGGCCGCTGAGGCTGTGATGATGGCCGTGCGTCTTACCGGGCGGCGCTCAGTGGTTATTGCGCGCAGCGTGCATCCGGAGTATCGCGAGGTGCTGACCACCTACGCGCATCACCAGAATCTGCCGCTTGTCCACGGTCTCGTTTAAGGAAGATGGCCAGGCGAATCTGGAAGAGCTCGAAAAATCCATTACGCAAGAGACCGCTTGCGTACTGATTCAGTCGCCCAATTTCTTCGGGACGATTGAAGAGGCTGCCGCCATCGCGGAAATGGCGCACAGAAAAGGCGCGATGCTGGTGGTGTCGATTGCCGAGGCAGTCTCGCTGGGCATCGTCGAACCACCGCGCCAGGCGGACGTGATTGCTATGGAGGCACAATCTTTCGGCGTGCCCCTGGGCTTCGGTGGGCCGTACTGCGGCGTCATCGCCACTCGCGAACAGTTCGTTCGGCAGATGCCCGGACGCCTGGCCGGCCAGACCACGGATCGCAACGGCAAGCGCGGTTTCGTTCTCACCCTGGCCACTCGCGAGCAGCACATACGTCGCGAGAAGGCGACGTCGAATATCTGCACCAACCAGGCCCTGGTGGCGCTGATGGTCAATATCTTCATGACCATCTACGGCAAGGTAGGATTAAGGGAACTAGCCAAACAGAATCTGGCCAAGACCGCTTACGCCGCTGCCCAATTCGGCAAGCATGCCAGGGTCCTCTTTTCCGCGGCGCCGCGTTTCAACGAATTCGTGGTGCAGACCAGCGAGGACCCCTACGCCATCAACAGCCGCATCCTGGGACACAAAATCGTGGGCGGCCTTCCCCTGAAAAAGTTTTATCCCGAGCTGGGCCATGCCGCGCTGTGGTGCTGCACTGAACTGACCACGCGCAGCGCGATCGATACCGTGGTTGGCCTGGTCGCCGAAAGCGAACGTTCGGTGCGATCTGCAACTGAAGAAGTGGACGCGCAGGAGGTGGCACGGTGAAGCACATGACCCGCAAGGCCACCCGGCACGTCAGCCAGAATGAAGGCCTGATCTTCGAGAAGTCGTCGGCAGGAAAAGCGGCGTGGAAGCTGCCTCCGCTGGATGTGCCGGAGGTGGATGCCTCCGCGCTTCTCGGAGCGTCCGAAAGAAAAGATCTGGGCAACATGCCCGAAGTGAGCGAAATCGAAATCATCCGCCACTTCACCCGGCTTTCCACCTGGAACTACGCCATCGATCTCGGCATGTATCCGCTGGGTTCATGCACCATGAAGTACAACCCGCGGGTGAATGAGCTGGTGGTGCGCCTCGACGGCCTGGCCAACGGACATCCTTATCAACCCGAGCGAATTTCGCAGGGCGCCCTGCGCATTATCAAGACTCTGAGCGAGTGCCTGATTGAAATCACCGGCATGGATGCCATCACCCTGCAGCCCGCCGCCGGAGCGCACGGCGAGCTCACGGGACTGCTGATGGTCCGCGCCTATCATGAGTCGAAGGGCGCTCCGCGCAAGAAGATTCTGATCCCTGATTCCGCGCACGGCACCAATCCGGCGACCGCGGCCATGGTCGGTTACTCCGTGGAGAATTTGAAATCCAATGCCCAGGGCATGGTGGATGTGTCCGCGCTCGCGGCGCAGATGAACGAAGACGTTGCCGCGCTCATGCTCACCAATCCCAACACGCTGGGAGTGTTCGAGCAGGAAATCCACAAGATCGCCGAAATCATGCACGCCAAGGGCGGCTTGCTCTACATGGACGGCGCCAACATGAACGCCCTGGTGGGAAAAGTCCGGCCCGGCGACTTCGGCGTTGACGTGATGCACCTGAACCTGCACAAGACTTTCTCCACCCCGCACGGCGGCGGTGGGCCTGGTTCCGGTCCCGTGGCGGTGAAAAGCAAGCTCGAACCATTTCTGCCCACGCCGGTTCCGATTACCAAGCCCGACGGCACCCTGGGCTTCGAATATGACCGGCCGCAATCGGTAGGCCGGGTGCGCGCCTTTTACGGAAATTTCGGAATGTTCGTTCGCGCTCTCGCCTACATTCTGGCCAACGGTCCCGACGGCTTGCGCCAGACCACCGAAGACGCGGTGCTCAACGCCAACTACATTCGCAAGGGCCTCGAAGGCGTGTACGATCTGCCCTACTCCACTCCCAGCATGCACGAGGTGGTCTTCAGCGATAAACTGCAGGCAAAAAAAGGCGTCAAGACGATGGACCTCGCCAAGCGCCTGATCGACTACGGCTTCCATCCCTATACGACCGCTTTTCCGTTGATCGTGCCCGGTGCGCTCATGATCGAACCCACCGAGAGCGAGCCCAAGGAAGAACTGGACCTGTTCATCGAGGCCATGAAATCGATCGCCGAAGAAGTTGAGGAAGATCCGCAAACCGTGCTGGACGCACCGCATTCCACCCGCGTCTCCCGCCTGGATGAAACCACCGCCGCCCGCAAGCCCGTGCTCAGGTGGAAACCAGGGTCTTAACCACTGAGGACACCGAGGACACGGCGGGTGGTTCGCCTTGCAGCATGCGGCGAATTCCGTCGCGCAGGTGCACTACGTTGAAATTCATCAGCAAGCCAACGTATTTTCCGCTGAGCTTCAGAAAAGTAATAAGTTGTGCCAGGTGTACTGGAGTAATAGCGTCCACCGCCTTGATTTCGACCACTACGGTATTCTCTACGAGAATGTCCAGTCTGAATCCCAGATCAATCCTCTCGCCGTCGTAATTCACCGGAAGAGGAAGCTGCGACGCAGTCCGAAAGCCGCGCTTTCTCAGTTCGTGCACCAGGCAAGCCTCGTCAACGCCTTCCAGTAATCCGGGTCCCAGAGCCGTATGGACCTTCATGGCAGAATCGACCACCGCACCACTGATTTCATTAAAATGCATACGCCTCCGTGTCCTCTGTGGTTCTACCGGAAGGGCCGACACCAGTATGTGACGTTCGTCACATGATTAAGGAGATGCGTCACCAAGAACGCCCCTGTGTCCTCCGTGTCCTCTGTGGTTAAATCCTTGCAGCCGTGCCCGAGAAGCCTCCAGGTCTTTTCTCATCGCCCGAAAAGCGCAACGTCATTGTCTGTCTGCTGCTGGTGGTTGCGACACTGGCCCTCTACAATCCGGTCAACCGCCATCCCTTCGTCAACTACGATGACGACCGCTACGTCACAGAGAACCCGCGCGTCCATAACGGCCTTACCGGGGACACCATCGCATGGGCATTCCGCGCCACCGAGCAGGGGAATTGGCATCCCCTTACCTGGCTGTCGCACGCCCTCGACTATCAACTGTTTCACCAGAATCCCGCCGGGCACCATTTCATCAGTGAGTTGATTCACGCCGCGAACGCCGTACTTCTTTTTCTATTCCTGATGTATGCCACCCGGCGCCTCGGGTCCAGCCTGTTCGTGGCGGCGCTTTTCGCGCTTCATCCCATCAACGTTGAATCGGTGGCCTGGGTCGCAGAGCGAAAGAACGTCCTGTGCACGTTTTTCTTTTTCGCAACGCTTATCGCGTACTGCTGGTATGCGCGGAGGCCAGACTGGCGCCGGTACCTGGCATTCACCGGCTTATTTGCTTTGGGGCTGATGTCGAAGCCGATGGTCATCACTCTCCCGTTTGTGCTCCTGTTACTGGACTACTGGCCGCTGGGGAGGATTCAGGGAGGTCCACCCAGTTCGTTGCCGCAGGCACGGCTTTCGAAACTCATCATGGAGAAATTGCCACTGCTCGGGTTTTCGGCCGCCAGCGCCGTCATCACGATGCACTCCCAGCAGGCGGGAGGGGCTGTGCGTTCTACTGCGCAGTTCTCGCTTGGCGTCCGCCTCGAAAACGCGGTGGTGGCGTACGCCATGTATTTGTGGAAAATGATCTGGCCGTCCCATCTGGCTCCCATCTATCCCCATCCCGGAGATTCTCTGGCAGGGTGGCAAGTGGGGACATCGTTGCTGGTGCTGCTGGCGGTCACCGGCGCCGTGCTGAAGTTCCGTAGCAGGCGATATCTGCTGACCGGTTGGTTGTGGTTTCTGGGGACTTTGGTCCCCGTGATCGGACTGGTACAAGTCGGTGACCAGGCGATGGCCGATCGCTATGCCTACATCCCGCTGATCGGAATCTTTATCATGATCGCCTGGGGGTTGGCGGATGTGGCCGATTCGAAACAGGTCGGTCTCACTGTCCGCGTGATTCCAGCCGCGTGCGTGCTGCTCGCTCTTGCTTTCGCTACCAACCGGCAACTGGGTTACTGGTCGAGCAATTACGATCTCTGGGCCCACGCTCTCGCGGTGACTGACAGAAATTTTATCGCACAGGACAATCTGGGCGGCGCGCTTCTGTTGCAAGGCAAGCCCGATGAAGCCTACCCCCATTTCCAGGCTGCCGCCGAGATCAATCCGCGCGACCCCATGAGCCGTTCCAACCTGGGTGCATACTTGCAGGAACATGGACACCTGGCCGAGGCGATCGAACAGTACAACCGCGTCATCAGTCTTACTTCGGACGCCGGCTTGCTCGCGGCGACTTACGCCAACCGTGGCGCCGCCTATCGCGTGCTCGGCGAAGAAGAGAGTGCCCGCACCAGTTATGACCAGGCCCTGCAATTGAATCCGAACCAGTACAACGCATACCTGGGACTGGGTGAGTTATCGGAAAAACAAAACCGGATGGATGACGCAATCAGCAATTATTCAAAAGCGGTCGAGTTGCAGCCCACAGATACGGGATTTCTCCTGCTCGGTCATGCTCTCGAGAGAACGGGGCGCCGCGCAGACGCATTGGCGGCTTACGAGGCTGCTTTGAAACTTTCACCTGAAATGCCGGAGGCTCAGCATGCGGTGGATGCGCTTTCCGGTACGACGCGCTGACCTCCACCGCACCCGGCTCACTGTCCGCCTTTACTTTTTCTCGCTGATGTCCACCGAAGCGCGCGTTTTTTCCCAATCCACATGCATGGCGCAGGCCGAGCCCGTCTGATCGAAGCCGATGGTGAAATTTTCCACCGGCGAAGGCAGTTGCGACACTCGCATATCCATGCGGGTAAAGTCCTCTCCCTCGCCCGGATAAGGAATGCCCCACTCCCCGGTCTTTTTGCTGATAATCAGGACCCATTTGTCTGCGTTAGGGAGGGTAAAAATGGTGTAGCTTCCAGCCGGAACATCCTTGCCCCCAACGTTCAGGTTCGTGTCTGTGACCAGCGTTGTGGCCTCATTGGCCCCGGTCCGCCATACTTCGCCGTAAGGTACGAGTCCGCCAAATATCTTGCGGCCTTTCATGCGCGGGCTGGAATAGTCAGTCTTGACCATCTTGCCATCGCTGAACTTGCACTGGGCCTGCGCGGGCGGGCTGGGACGCTTGCTGGCGTTCTGAGCGCACGCTAACAAGGCGAACAAAGGCAGGAACAGAACGACGAATGCGACACGTATCTTCATGAATTCTCTCTCCTTCAGTAATTAGCTTCTAGTTTCTGGCTTCTAGCAACAGTCAGCAGCCAGCAGCTAGAAGCGTTCCTAGGTGCTTTGGACGTAGCGCCGAGGACTTGGACAGCGCGCGCTGGCAATTATGCTCCACGCAGCCCGCCCGATACAATCAAGCCATGCCGGTATTCGACGAAAAGCAGGAAGAACTGGAACACTACGAGACCATGATGGGAGTCCCGCGCGGGCGGTTGGCAGTCACCATGGACATGATCACCGACGCCATGGCGCTGGTCGGCCAGCACGGAGTCTATTGCCAGAGCCAGCGCTGGCCGGGCAAGCCGGTCCTCGACATCCAACTCGTGATGAAGGGACTTACGGACGCGAAGGAACTGATCCAGAGCGTGATGGAAGAATTGAAAAAGAGATCCTGAGAGCGTCCAAACGCAGCCCATACGTCCGAGCTCACTGTCCTCCGTGGTTAATTCTGTTTAGGCCAGCGTATATTTTCCGCGCTCAATTACCTTCTGTGCGATCTGCTGCCGTAGCGGAATCGTGTTGAACGGTTCGTGCTTCACCAGGCGGCGCAGGATCGCCAACTGCGTGCGCAGCATGTCTCCTTCGGCCACGGCTGCGATGATCTTCTTGGCCGCCGCTTCGATCTTGTCCATGGCTTGCGAGAGGTACACCCGCGTCATGGCGATGGCAAACGACGCTGCTGCTTCGCCGTTCTGTTGAGCAATTTTCTGTGCCCGCAGCACGGCTGACTCCATGGCATACGTCTCGATCACCATGTCGGCGATGGCGCCCATCACTTCCTGCTGGTCCTGTATGGCCTGCATATACTTCTGGGTCGCGGCCCCAGCGGCAAACAGGCCCAGCTTCTTGGCTTGCCCTACCAGTTTGCGTTCTTCGGCTAACGGACCCTCCAGTTCTTCTCCGACGCTGGGCCCGGCGAGCACTTCGTCCATCAGTTTCTTGATCGCGGGCATCAACGGCAACTGTCCTGACATGGCACGCTTGAGCAGAAAGCCGGTGATGATCAACCGGTTGATTTCGTTGGTGCCTTCGAAGATGCGGTTGATGCGCGCATCGCGGTAAGCGCGCTCGGCGGGGTACTCTTCGACAAAGCCATAGCCGCCGTAAATCTGGACGGTTTCGTCCACCACGTAGTCGATCATCTCCGATCCCCATACCTTGAGGATCGAACATTCGACCGCGTACTCTTCGATCGCCTTGCGCGTTTCCTTGGCGGCGTCGGCGCCGCCTTTGTCCACTTCGTTGAGTGCGACATCCATCATGCCCACGGTGCGATAGACCAGCGCTTCGCCGACGTAAATCAAAGTCGCCATGTTGGCCAGTTTCTCGCGCACCAGCCCGAAATCGGCGATCACTTTGCTGAACGCCTTGCGCTGCTTGGCATAGGCAATGGCGTGTTCCAGCGACACCCGCGCCCCGCCCACGCACATTGCGCCCAGCTTGAAGCGCCCCACGTTGAGGATGTTAAAGGCGATGACGTGGCCCTTGCCGATTTCGCCCAGCAGATTCTCAACCGGAACCTTGCAGTCGTTCAGGATTAGCGGGCAGGTAGAAGAGCCGCGGATGCCCATCTTGTGTTCTTCCGCGCCAATCGAAAACCCTGGGAAGGTCCGTTCCACCAGAAACGCGCTGAACTTCTCGCCATCTACTTTGGCGAACACAGTAAACAGATCGGCAAAGCCGGCATTGGTAATCCACATCTTTTCGCCGTTGAGGATGTAGTGCTTGCCGTCGGGTGAAAGCTGGGCGCGAGCGCGGCAGTGCAGCGCGTCGGAACCGGAAGATGCCTCCGACAACGCATAGGCCCCGACGATCTCTCCGGCGGCCAGTCGGGGCAGATATTTTTTCTTCTGTTCTTCCGTGCCGAAGTAAACGATGGGCAGCGTGCCGATGCCGGAATGCGCACCCCAGGTGGTGGCGAAGCCGGCGTACTTGGCGATGTGATCGGCGATCACGGCGGCGGTAACCTTGTCCATCTCCAGCCCGCCGTAGGCTTCCGGAATTTCGACCCCGCTCAGGCCCAGGTCCCCGGCCTTCTTCAGCAAATCTCGTGAGATGGAAAAATCCTTGTGTTCCATCTTCTCGGCGTTGGGCAGGATCTCGTTGACCGCGAACTCCTCCGCGGTCTGCCCAATGAGTTGGTGCTGCTCTGTAAAGTCCTCAGGAGTAAAGACTTCGTCAACTTTGCGCTCTTCGAGCAGGAAGCTGCCGCCGGAAAATCTGGTGCTCGGGATTGCGTAAGTCGTTGCCATGGTCCACCTCCCCAAAGCCAATTCCACCCCCGGTCTAAGAGAGACGCCGGGTTCGGAACTCGCTTTGATTATTGTACTTCATGTCAACTGGCGAAGTTTGCCGAGCCGCAACAGCGGTATTCAAGTCAGGCCGACAGCGCGAAAAGGTCATATCACCTTGTTTTTCTCAGTGACTCCGCGCCTCCGTGGTTAATTGAGGTTTTCGAAAATGCCGGCCGCGCCCATGCCCCCGCCGACGCACATGGTCACCATTCCGTAGCGTGCATTGCGCCGCTTCAGTTCGCGGATGATGGAGGCCGTCAGCTTCGCCCCGGTGCATCCCAACGGATGCCCCAACGCAATTGCTCCGCCATTCGGATTTACCCGCTCCGGATCGAGTCCAGCTTCCTTGATCACAGCGAGGGATTGCGCCGCGAAGGCTTCATTCAGTTCGATGACATCGATGTCGGAGAGATTCAACCCAGCCATCTTCAGAGCTTTCGGGATCGCAAATACGGGGCCGAGTCCCATCTCCTCAGGCTTGTATCCAGCTGTGGCAAAAGAAACGTAGCGTACCAGAGGCTTGATTCCCAAGGCTGCCGCCCGCTCTGCGGACATGACTATCGCAGCCGCCGCCCCATCGGAGGTTTGCGAGGAGTTACCCGCCGTGACCGTTCCCTTGGCATGAAACACCGGCTTGAGGGCGAGCAGGGCCTCGATCGAAGTGTCAGCCCGCGGCCCTTCGTCCACTTTAAAGATAATTTCCTGCCGCTTCGGCTTCGACCCGTTCGGTGTGGTGAAACTCACGCTCACCGGCACGGTTTCATCGGCAAACTTCCCCGCCTGGATCGCAGCCAGCGCCTTCATATGGCTGCGCAGCGAAAACTCGTCCGCCGCCTGCCGGGTGATGCCGAAGCGTTGCGCCACTCGTTCGGCGGTCAGCCCCATGGTGAGATAGGCATCAGGATAGTGGTCAACCAGCCACGGGTTCGGCGATATCTTGTGCCCGCCCATGGGGATCATGGACATCGATTCCGTTCCGCCGGCCACGATGATCTCCGCGCCGCCGCTCATGATGCGTTCCGCCGCCATGGCAATCGCCTGCAGCCCGGATGAACAGAAGCGATTGATGGTGATCGCCGAAACCTCAACCGGCAACCCGGCCCGCAGCGCGGCGATGCGGGCAACATTCATCCCTTGCTCGGCCTCGGGCATGGCACAGCCCAGAATCACGTCTTCGATTTCTTTTGTATCCACTTGCGGCACGCGTTCCAGCGCGCCTTTGATGGCGATAGCGGCCAGTTCATCGGGACGGGTTGCGCGTAATGTGCCTTTAAACGCGCGTCCGACAGGCGTGCGAACGGAGGAGACAACGACGACTTCTCTCATAGCGAGTATTCCATGTGTTGATACCAACAAGTCTAGCACCCGGTCATGGTGGCGGAACCCACAGAATGGACCGGCCAAAGTATTAGATGCTTTGCTCCAGCCATCGGTCGGCCTACGGTTCTCGGCTGTCCGGTCGCTCAAAATATGAGATTGACCGTGCGTATCTTGTATCGTTACACTATACATAGTGATCAAGACTTTCCGGCAGCGAGGACTGGAAAAGTTCTTCCGTAACGGATCGAAGGCGGGGATTCAGCCGAAGCACGCCGGCAAGCTTCGCTTACAACTGTTTGCTCTCGATAATGCCAAGAGGCCGGGCGATATGAATGCTCCGGGGTGGAAACTGCATCCGTTGACCGGGGAACTTCATGGCCAGTGGGCAGTCCGGGTCAGCGGGAACTGGCGTCTGACCTTCGAGTTTGAAGGGGAAGACATAATCCTCGTCAACTATCAGGATTATCACTAGGAGTTATTTATGCGCATGCACAATCCGCCGCATCCCGGGTTGGTCCTCCGCGAGTATCTCGGAGACATGGCGGTGTCCGCGGCAGCGGCTCACCTGCGGGTCACACGCGTGACTCTGTCGCGAGTGCTGAACGGCAAAGCGGGGATCTCGGCTAACATGGCGCTTCGCCTGGCGGCTGCCTTGGGCACGTCCCCGGATCTCTGGATCAACATGCAGTCCCAGTACGACCTCTGGAGGGCTCGACGTAGCAGGCAACCCGCGGTGCGACGTTTCCCGCACATGTCGGGGGCCGATCAAGGCGACCGGAATTTAACTACGTAAGCCGAGCCGTCCTCGTCTGGGCGGGCGAGCGATGCTCACCGGAGCGGACACGCAGGGCAGGTGAGAACATCCTTCGGCTTCGCCCGGGACAAGCTCTGCCCCACATGTAACCTCAATTCCTGAGCGTCTTCCCCGTCTTCAGCGTGTACTGAATCCGCTCCTGCGTCTTCCTCTCGCCGCACAGCGATTTGAACGCCTCGCGCTCCAAATCCAGAATGTATTGTTCGCTGACCGGAGTGCCCGGAGTCACATTGCCACCGCAAAGCACTTCCGCGACCTTGGTGGCGATTTTCACTTCGTGGTCGGAGATGTAATCGCCTTGCCGCATGATGTGTACTCCCAGCCTTAGCGCCGCCAGAACGTTTTCCCCGGGCGCGGGGATATCGGTACGGGGCTGCGGAGGTTCGTATCCGGCGCGGACCAGCTCCAGGGCGCGGGCCTTGGCGTCGGCCAGCACGCGCTCGCGGTTCATGGTGATGTTGTCGGACTCATGCAGGAAGCCGAGGCCGCGCGCCTCGTGCGCGGAGGTTGCGACCTTGCCCGTGGCGATGGTCTCGAAAGCTTTCTTCATGGCCTCCATCAGTTCGATGGACTCGCCGCGTCCTGGACGAATCGCTGCCGCGCTATCCACTGCGCGCAAAAGCATCTCTTTGCAGCCGCCTCCACCCGGCAAAAGACCGACGCCGACTTCCACCAGTCCGGCGTAGAGTTCGGCATGCGGCTGGCGAGCTGCGGCGTGCAGTGAGATCTCAGTCCCGCCGCCCAGGCACAGGCCGAAGGGCGCTACCACCACCGGTTTAGGCGAGAACTTGATGGCCTGGGTCATACCCTGGAACTGGCGGATGGCGAGGTCAACCTCGTCCCACTCTTCTTCCTGGACAGACATAAGCAGCAGCATGACGTTGGCGCCAACGGAAAAATTGTCGGCGTCATTGGTAATGACAAAGGCGTCGAAGCCATCGCCGGGGCCGCCTGGCTTCAGGGTCTGACTGATAAGACTGACAATGTCGCCGCCCAGCGAGTTCATCTTGGAGTGAAACTCGAGGCACGCGATGCCGTCGCCCAGATCGACCAGTGACGCACCCGAGTTTTTCTTGACTATTGCGTTGGATTTTTTCGCAACCTCGACCGACCACACGCCTTCAGGGACCTCTACTGGTTCATACTTCGCCGTTTTCAGATCAAAGTAGGACCTTCCCGACGCTGCTTTGGGATCGTCCCGGTACCAGGACTTGTTTCCCCCTGTCAGCAGTTGCTCGACATTCGCCGCCACCGGACGGTCTTCCTTTTTCATGCGGGCCACGGTGGCTTCAATTCCAGCGGCGTCCCAAAGTTCGAAGGGTCCAAGCTTCCAGTTGAATCCCAGGCGCATGGCTCGATCGATCTCGACAATAGAATCCGAGATTTCAGGAACGCGATTGGCTGAGTAGTTCCACAAATCGGAAAGCACCGACCACAAAAACGCGCCCGCTTTATCACCCTTCTGCGGGCTGCCTTCAAGTCCGAGCAAGGTGCGCAACCGCGCCCCCGGGTCTTCGATATTCTTCGCCATCTCGAGAGCCGGGAACCTGGGCTTCTGGCGAGGACGATATTCGAGCGTCTTCCAATCCAGCGCGAGGCGGTCGTCGGCCTTGGCGGCTTCTTTGCCCGAGTCGGCGGGTGAGGGCGCCCGCCCCGCACTTTTCTTGTAAAACCCGCCCTTGGTCTTATCGCCAAGCCACTTGCGCTCCAGCATCTGCTTGTAGAAGTCAGGCAATGGGCTTGGGTGCGGAGGGTTCTCCCGCCCGCTGGCTTTCTCCATGTTCCCAACCACGTGCCCCAGAATGTCGAGGCCCACCAGGTCAATGGTGCGGAAAGTTGCGGACTTCGGCCAGCCCACCGCATCTCCGGTCAGCGCGTCCACATCTTCGATGCTCAGGTCCATCGCCTGCATCAGCCGCATCACGTTGAGCACGGAAAACGTGCCGATGCGGTTGGCGATGAAGTTGGGCGTGTCTTTGGCGAACACCACCCCCTTGCCCAGGTTCACGTCGCTGAAGTGGGCGACGGCCTGGAGGGCGGCGCGGTCAGTTTCCGGGGTGGGGATCATCTCCAGCAGCCGCATGTAGCGCGGCGGATTGAAAAAATGCGTACCGAACCAACACTTGCGGAAATCGTCGGAAAAGCCTTCGACGATCTTTGCCACCGGCAGGCCGCTGGTGTTTGTGGTGATGATTGTCCCCGGCTTACGGATCGCTTCCACCTTCTTCAAGAGCGTTCGCTTGAGGTCGAGATTCTCGACGACGGCTTCGATGATCCAGTCCACCTCACTCAGGCGTCTGAGGTCGTCTTCGAAGTTTCCGATGGTCACCAGGCGCGCCAGTCCGGGCTCGTAGAAAGCCGCGGGCTTGGATTTCTTCGCGGCCTCCAGCCCGGCGGCGGCGATTTTGTTGCGGGCGGGACCGTCGGCGTCAGGCGGGACGATATCGAGCAGGAAGCTGGGCACGCCGGCGTTGGCGAAGTGGGCAGCGATGCGTGCGCCCATGGTTCCGGCGCCGAGAACGGCAACTTTGTGAATACGCTTCATGAAAAACCTCTGAGGAACAACCCAACCACGATTGTATAGCGGCGCGAGTCAATTCATCTGTGCGGTCGGACACTCCTGTCCGACGTTTTTGATTTTGATGGGGTCTTGAATATGGTTTTCGATCTTTCCAGTCAGAGTCAAAAGCGTCGGACAAGAGTGTCCGGCCCACACAGCCTCGGCTAGGGCACCTTGTCGATCGCCCACTCGTCTTTGCCGGCGCGGACCACAATGATCTGCGATCTCTGCGGGCGGCCAGACCGGCTCGACTCGGAATCAGAAATGAACAGAGTAACGGGAAAGGCATAGCGCCCGGCGTTGAGCTTCCTGCCTCGAGCGATTTCGTAAGCCGCATCGTTTCCGGAGGAGAAGAAACTATCCGTGCGCTCCTGCGAGCTGCCTTGTTTTGCGGCATCGCTCAGCATGAGCAGGCCGGTTTCACGGTCCTGGTTCTGCCAGGCTTGCAGAAAGCGATTGGCCGCGGCCAGGGCAGAACTATATCCGCGATCGGGGACGGTAAAGGATGACGAATGTCTGTTCCTGCCGGCGGCCGAGGTGGACAACAACGGTGCCAGGGAGAGGATTATAAGGGGGAAGGCAAGATGCCTTCCCGCTACCCATTCAAATTTCACCATTAAATTATGCGGGAAGGTGCAAGATGCGCCAAGACACCACCAAGGTTCTCTCCTGCAGAGCAAGACCTGCAACAAATGAAGAATGGAGGACGGGCGTCCTCGCCCGTCAACCCGCCGACGCGGGCGAGGGCGCCCGCGCCACACATTTTGCTTCTCAGGAAATCAGTTTGGCCAATGCGAAGGCCGCCGCCGCGGCCACGCCACCGATCACCATCGTCTGCAACGCGCTGCGTGCCGGGCCCGTTCCCGTGTAGCGACCCTTCAAATAGCCGAAGACACCGAGCGCGGCCAGGGTCACGACCGCCGAGTATGCCAGTCCATGCACGGCACTGGAAAGAAGGATGTAGGGTGAAAGCGGAATCAGGCCGCCCGCGACGTAGGAACCGGCGATGGTGACGGCGCTGGTCAATGCCCGGCGCGGGTCGGGTTCTTCCAGCCCCAGTTCGAAGCGCATCATGAAATCCACCCAGGCGTCGGGACGGCGGCTGAGCGCTTCGACGACGGGTGTACTTTCGGCTTCCGTCATGCCGTAGGACTGAAAGACGCGTCCCACTTCGGCCATTTCTTCTTCGGGAATTTCCTTGATCTCGCGGTATTCGCGCACCCGCTCCTGTTCGTAGTGTTCAGCATCGCCACGGGCTGCCAGGTATCCGCCCAGGCCCATGGCGATCGACCCGGCCGCAATCTCAGCCAGGCCGCCCACCACGATCAGGTGGGTGTTCTGTACCGCACCTGAAAGTCCAGCGGCGAGAGCGAAGGGTACGGTAAGGCCATCGGCCATGCCGATGACTACGTCGCGCACCACATTGGTGGCCATGAAATGGGTCTCGACATGTTCATGCGGCATGATCAGACCTCCGGATGAGATTGCAGATACTTTTGGGCCCGCCGGACCACGTCTCGTTCGCCGCGATACGCCAGCTTGCGCGGGGCATCCTCCAGCGGAATCCACAGCGCTCGCTTGACCTCGACCCGCATCTCGCGAGACACATCATCAATTTGGCCCGAGTGATAACGGAACAGATAAAACGAAACGATCTTGAAGACTCGTTGCCCGTCGCCCCACGAACGCACATACACATACTTGATATCAGCCAGCTTGGTGATGGAAATCGCGGTCAGCCCGGTCTCCTCGCGTACCTCGCGCAGGGCGGTCTGCTCAGGCTTTTCGCCGGGATCCACCAGGCCCTTGGGCAATGCCAGCACCACTTTTCGGGCGGTTCTTCGGGCGGGACGCGCGGAAGAGCCCTCGGTCTGAGGCTCAATGACGGCCATCTGCCAGCCCTCACCGACCCGCTGCACTACCACCCCTCCGGCGGAGATTTCCCTGACCATGGCCCCCAAGTTAACAGGATTGTTGGAGTTAGTCACCGGGACCGAACCGGGCCACGAAGCCTCCACCAGTAACGCGCAGGAAGAACCGACGTGTCTGGAACTATTCTCCGGGAACTGGCATCCTAGCTGTTAAGCAGTGGTGGTGAACGTAAGACCGGGGCGGGCGGGTGAAATGAGGTTCCGGTGAAGCATTTAGGCAGGATCATTCGTTCGGTGCAAGCTTTCGGGCGTGGCCTGTCGGGCCTGTCCGGGCCGGCGCCATCGCAGGCGTCGGGTGGCATTGGGCTGGCTCTCGGCGGCGGTTTCGCTCGCGGCATCGCCCATATCGGCGTCCTCAAAGTCCTCGAAGAAGAGAATATTCCTGTGAGTCTGGTGGCCGGCACCAGCGTGGGCGCGCTGATCGGCGCCGCCTACTGCAGTGGCGTCACCATCGCTGAACTGGAACAAATGTCAAAACGGGTGCGCTTCAAGGACTTTGCCCGCTGGACTCTGTCGCGCTACGGATTTGCCAGCAATGAGCGCATGATCAAGTTCTTAAGCAGCATTCTGAAGGTCAAGACATTCGAAGAGTTGCAGATTCCTCTGGCCGTGACCGCCACCGATTTCTCCACGGGCGCGGGAGTCGTCTTCCACTCCGGACCGCTGGTTGACCCGGTGCGCGCCAGTTGCGCCTACCCGGGAATGTTTCTCCCGGTAAAAATTCGCGGGCGCCTGCTGGTGGACGGCATGCTGGCCCACGCCGTGCCTACCGTTCCTCTGCGCGACATGGGTGCGCAACGCGTGTTGGCGGTGCATCTCAAGGGAACCTGGACCAACGGCGATACCGGACCGCGGCATCTGTTCGATGTGATCGGCCAGTGCTTCGCCATCGCCCAGGAAATGAACTGTGGAGTCTGGAAAGCGGCCGCCGATCTGGTCATTGATCCTGATGTGAATGGATTCAAGTACGACGACTTCGAGCGCTCAGCAGAATTAATTCGTTCCGGAGAAACCGCGACCCGCGCAGCATTGCCCGAAATTCGAAAGTGGCTGCAGCAGCCCGAGCCCGCGCGCAGGCCACAGCCCGCCCGCATAACCCAACCTGCCGCCGCCCCCGCGGAGTAGTTCACTCGCGGCAATGCAGGCCGCGCCGCCGCCCACGTAGGGGCGGGTGTCCACACCCGCCCAGCCGAGCGAAGCTCGGCCACGTCTTTGTAGAAATCATCCTTCAAGCCCATTTAAGAAAAGCAGGCCGAGCAAGCGCATGAGAGAAAAGCAGCCGAGCTCTGCTCGGCCAGGGCGGGTGTGGGCACCCGCCCCTACGTGGGCTGTGGTGGTCTAAGGTTGAGCCGGGGGCGAGAACCTACTTCATCACCCCACGCGCTGCAATTCCGATATTGTCGCGCGAAGTGTTTTTCACCAGATACATCATCTCGTCGGCCTGGCGGATGATTTCGCGCGGCGTTTTGGCGTCGTGCGGATAGGTGGCCACGCCCATGGAGGCGCGGACGTTCAGATTCAGACCCTCTTCCTGACAGAACATGCTGGTACGGAGGCTGTCGCGCAGGCGTTTGGCTACGATCAGGGCGGCGTCTTTTCCCGTCTGGGGCAGCAGGACTACAAATTCGTCTCCACCGTAGCGGAAGGCGTAGTCGATCAATCGCAGCTGCGCTTTGATCAGGTATCCAATCTCCATCAGCAGCTTGCTGCCGACCAGGTGCCCGTGAGTGTCGTTGACTTGTTTGAAGTGGTCGAGATCGATGAAGACCACGGTAAACTCATAGCCGTAGCGCGCCGAGCGGTAAACCTCCGTCTCCAGCGTCTTGTAGAGATGGCGGGCGTTGTAGAGCCCGGTGCAATCGTCGGTGATGGTGAGTTCCTGAATTTTTTCCACCGCGCGAGCATTTTCGATGGCAATGGCGGCGTAATCGCAAATCGACTGCAGGAAAAATGACTCCTGGTCGGTGAAATTCTCCATCCTCACATTGACCAGTTGAATCACGCCCAGCACTCGCAGCTTGGAACGCAGCGGCACGCAAATGATGGAGCGCGTCTCCCATTGCGTCATCTCGTCGATGCGTTTGGCGAAACGCGGATCGGTATACACGTCAGGGACCACCACGCGCTCGCCATGTTTTGCCACCCAGCCGGCGATGCCTTCACCGACTTTGAGCCGCACGTTTTTCAGGGCCTCGGAGGCTTTGCCCACTGCGATGGCGAAGTAGAGTTCGTCCCGCTCTTCGTCCACCATCAGCAATGACCAGTTATCGGGACGGAAATATTCCGCCATCTTTTCCATGATGGTCTGCAGGATGGAGTCGAGGTCGAGAGACGAGGTCAGGGCCTTGGCCACATCATGAAAGATGCCCAGTTCCTGCACTTTGCGGTCGGCGGCGGCCTTGGTCATGAACTGCGGTCCTCGATGTGGGCAGGAAGTGTTGAAATTATATGCGGCTCTGGAAAGGGGGGGCAATCAACCTTAGTAACCGGAACCCCTGAAGCCAAGGCCTAAGGCCGGGCTAGGGGCTGGAGCAAACCCCCGGACCCGGCCATTCGGTTTAACAATGCGGTTCTCTCCCAGCCCGAATTCATGAGCCCGGAGGGCCTTGATTAACATATATTTATCTTCAGATTACTCTTAACATCTTGGATGCAGCCAGGGCGAGCTGAAGGCGGCAGGAAGACGGCCAGGTGGAATCCTTTGGGGCACGACTGAAGCGGGAGCGGGAACAGCGCAAGATCACGCTGGACGACATTGCTGTGTCCACCAAGATCGGCACCCGTTTCCTGGCCGCCATAGAGGAAGACCGCTTCGATCAGCTTCCCGGCGGGATCTTCAACAAAGGGTTTGTCCGGGCTTACGCGCACCATCTGGGCATGGACGAGAACCAGGCCATCGCCGACTTCGTGGCGGCCACCGAACCCGTCCTGCCTGAACCGGAGCCGCAGGACGCCCCGGTACTGGCGGCCCTGGCGGAGGCCGTGCCGGAGGCCCAGAAGAAGAAAAGAGGCGATGGAGGTATCCCATGGGGCATTTTTGCCATCGTGCTCCTGGTCCTGGCCTGCGGATTTGCGGTTTGGGGCTTCTATTCGCGCGACAAGTCCGCCAGCCCCAGCATCGCGGTTCCGGGTCCTGACAAGCCCGACGCTTCTACCTTGGAAGATCAAAAGGAAGCACCCCGAGGTGCGGCCGAGTCTGCCGTGCCGAAACCAACCGCGGCGACCTCGCAGTCGCTTCCACCCGAGCCTGGGCCGAGCAGCCGGGAAAGCGCAACATCCACACCGGCGGCGGGTGCGAGGCTCTTTCAGGTGCTGATCAAAGCGCGTCAGGATTCCTGGGTCGCGATCACTGCGGACGGAAAACAGATCATCCAGAACACGCTCCCCTCTGCCGCGGAACAGTCCATCGAGGCCCGCGACCAGATCGTGATCAAGACGGGCAACGTAGGCGCCCTCGAGATCTCCTTCAATGGAAAGAAACTGGAGTCGCAAGGTGGATACAACCAGGTAAAGACCCTCACCTTCGATCCCAGCGGCCTGCGACACTAACGGGTACGGTCCCGGTCTCTCCGGTCCCGAACCTAAAATACCGTTCGGCTTGCTGCTGTTACCAGCCAGCCCCCCGAGTTCCCCAGTGGCTGCCGTGGAGTCGCTCCCAGCCCCGAAATCATTGCGTGCTGCCCTTTTCTTTGGTACGTTTATGTCAGCCCCAAAGTGCTCATTTACAGTCGGTTGCGTTCTGACCCGCCCGCCAGGAACTAAAGTCCAGATCGCCGGCCAAAATCGCTTGAAGGAGAAGCTCCTTGTCATCCCGTAATCGCTATCTTTTTACCTCCGAATCCGTGACCGAGGGCCATCCCGATAAGATCGCCGACCAGATTTCCGACGCCATCCTCGACGCTTGTCTGGCCGAGGACCCGTCCAGCCGGGTGGCCTGTGAAACTCTGACCGCCACCGGCTTGGTCGTCATCGCGGGTGAAATCACCACCAAGGCTTACGTCGATTTCCAGTCGCTGGTGCGAGGCACGATCTCCTCCATCGGATACGACAACGCGCTTTACGGTTTTGATTCGAATACCTGCGCCGTCATCTCCAGCATCAACAAACAGTCTAGCGACATCGCCATGGGCGTGGACACCGGCGGCGCCGGCGACCAGGGAATGATGTTTGGATATGCCTGCAACGAGAATCCGGAACTGATGCCCACCCCGATCTCGCTGGCCCATAAGTTGACCATGCGACTTTCTGAAGTGCGCAAGCATGGCCGGCTTCCGTATCTGCGCCCCGACGGAAAATCGCAGGTGACGGTCGAGTATGACAAAAACCACAAACCGATCCGGGTGGATGCGGTGGTGGTTTCAACTCAACACTCGGAGACCGTGGGCAACGAGGAACTGCGCAGCGATATTCTGAAACACGTCATCCAAGCCACTATCCCCGCCCAATTGCTCGACGAAGACACCAAGTACCACATCAATCCCACCGGACGATTTGTGATTGGCGGCCCCATGGGCGACACCGGTCTCACCGGACGCAAGATTATCGTGGATACCTACGGCGGCATGGGTCGTCACGGCGGCGGCGCATTCAGCGGCAAGGACCCGACCAAAGTCGATCGTTCCGCCGCCTACATGGCGCGGCACATCGCCAAGAATATCGTTGCCGCGGGTCTGGCAGATCGCTGCGAGGTTCAGCTCGCCTATGCCATCGGCGTGGCCGAACCGGTCAGCATACTGGTGGACACCTTCGGCACCTGCAAGGTCGATCCCGATACGATTCCCGATCTGGTGCGTGCCAATTTCCACCTGACCCCGAAGGGGATTATTGACTCGCTGAACCTGCGCCGCCCGATCTACTGTAAGACTGCGGCTTACGGACACTTTGGCCGGAGCGATCCCGACTTCACCTGGGAAGCCACGGACAAGGCGGTCAAACTGGCCAGCGATGCTGGTCTGCGCGAGCCCGCTGCGCACGGGGTTCGCAAGTAGAGTCTGCCATCACTCAGGGCACGAAGCGACTTACCTTCGTGGTTCAATGATTTTGATTTAGTGAGTTCGATAACAGGAGAAGTATGTCAACGACACCGACGCAACTGAATTGTGATGTGAAGAGTCTGGACTTTGCCGATCTGGGCAAAAAGAGGATCGACTGGGCCAACCAGTCCATGAAGGTCCTGCAGATCATTCGCAAGGAATTCATCAAGAACCAACCCCTGAGGGGCATTCGCGTGTCGGCTTGCCTGCACGTCACCGCCGAAACCGCGAATCTGGCTATCTGTCTGAAGGATGGAGGAGCCGACGTCGTGCTCTGCGCCTCCAATCCTCTCTCCACCCAAGATGACGTGGCAGCCAGCCTGGTGCGCGATCACAATATTCCAGTCTTCGCCATCAAGGGCGAGGACAACGACACTTACTACAGCCACATTCTTGCCGCCATCGACCACAAACCCCAGATCACCATGGACGACGGCGCCGACCTGGTCACCCTGCTGCACACCAAGCGCCAGGACGCGCTCGAAGGCGTGATCGGCGGCACCGAAGAAACCACGACGGGCGTAATCCGCCTGCGCGCCATGGCCAAAGAAGGAGTGCTGCGTTTCCCCATCATCGCGGTCAACGATGCCGATACCAAGCACCTGTTCGATAACCGCTACGGCACCGGCCAGTCCACCATTGACGGCATCATTCGCGCCACCAACTTCCTGCTGGCAGGATCAAAATTCGTGGTTGCCGGTTACGGCTGGTGCGGACGAGGCCTGGCCAGCCGTGCCCGCGGCGCCGGAGCTGAAGTCATTGTCACCGAGGTCGATCCCACCAAGGCGCTCGAAGCACACATGGACGGCTTCCGCGTGATGTCGATGACCGAAGCTGCCAAATTGGGCGATGTGTTCTGCACCGTCACCGGCAACAAGAGCGTGCTGACCAAAGAGCACTTCGAAGTCATGAAAGACGGCGCCATCATTTCCAACTCCGGCCACTTCAACGTCGAGATCGACATCGTGGCCCTGGAGAAAATGTCGTCCTCCAAGCGCACCACGCGCAGCTCCGTCGAAGAGTACTCGCTGCGCGACGGCCGCAAGATCAACCTGCTGGGGGAAGGCCGCCTGATCAACCTGGCCGCCGCCGAAGGCCACCCCCCGTCCGTCATGGACATGAGCTTCGCCGACCAGGCGCTCTCAGCCGAGTTCATGGTGAAGAATTACAAGACGCTGGAGAAAAAGGTCTACAAAGTTCCCGATGACCTCGACAAGCGAGTCGCCAAGCTGAAACTGGAGTCGGTCGGCATCAAGATCGATAAGCTGACGCCGGAGCAGGAAGAGTATCTGGCGGGCTGGTCGGAGGGGACTTAAGGGCGGTCGCTGGTCATTGGTCTTTGGTCATTGGCCAAACCGGGGCGGCGTGAGCCGCCCTTTTTTTTTGAAGTCAAGCGGCTGGTACGCTTACGAAGCGAAACTTACCGTCCCTCGCGTCTTCGACTTCAATTCGGCGGGCGAGTTCAGCGAATCGACAGAGAGCATTCGCCAGTTGCATCTGCCGTGGGGTTCTGCACTGAGGCTCCAGGAGACGCGGACTGCCGACGATAATGCATAGCGCGCGACCCCTCGAGGTTGCGACGTTCAGACGATTGAGGCTGTAAAGAAATTCCATTCCTCGTGGCGCGTCCTCCGGCGACGAGGTGGTCAAGGAATAAATCACAACCGCCGCTTCTCTGCCTTGAAATCTATCAACGGTTCCCACCTCAACATTCGGCAGACGCTGGGCAATGTCAGAGACCTGTGCGTTGTAAGGGGCAATGATCAGGATATCCTTGGGAGTGACCGGGGCAAGACGTTGGCGGACTGAGCTTGACATTGAACCACCTAACGTTGGCTGAAGTATGTCATTTACCAAGGCTGCGATGACATCCGCCTCTTCGGTCGAGGCATTTTGATTGCCTTCGTGATTCACGGTAACAAACCTCAAGCCCGAACCTTCCAGATAAGGATGTCCTTCGATGCGCTGCAGATCGAGTTCGGGCGAGCGATTGCAGGCGGCAGTCATAGAAGGCTTCCGATGTGAACTTGCAGATGGCAGGGTGCAGCCGGCGAGTCTGCTCCAGAAATAGACCGCGCTCGGAAGAAATCGTTTTTGCTCCATCCAGCATGTGCTCCAAGGCAGAGATCGCCGCTCCGTCGGGGTGACTGCCTTGTAGCGGTTGTTCTAGTTGCTGCGGATCGCCCAGGAGGATCATGTTCCTAGCGGAGTGGGCTGCCGCTAGCACGTTCGCTAAAGACATCTGCCCAGCCTCGTCCACGAAGAGAACGTCAACGGACTCAGCGGACTCTTCTCCGGCCCAAAGCCAGGACGTTCCCGCAATCACATTGGCAGAACCATCGGCCAAGACTCGTAGAGCCTCCTGATGCTCCGTTACTTCTTTAATGTGAGTGGGCGGTTCGGCTGACTTCTTTTTCACTTTTTGCACGCATCGGAAGTTTTCTAGCTCCTCCCGACTGAATTGGACCAACGTCTCATCGAGCAGATTCCGATCACTCTATGGCTAGGCCCGGTAATCCCAACTCTCTTCTTGTTTCGCACAAGGTCGCAGATCATGCGAGCGGCGGTGAATGTTTTGCCCGAACCCGGTGGTCCTTGTATTGATAGAAGGGAAGAGTCAAGCGCCGCAGCAATCCTCCTGGCTGCGTCCAGTGGAACCTCTCCCTCCCTGCAAAGGGAACCACCGATACCACCCACCAAACGTGGAGCGCGCCGGAGAAGGAGATCCCGTGCACATCGGAAGGGTCCGGGCGAATCAATGCCATTATTGTGAACCCAGGTTGCCAAACGAAAGAGGGATTTTGCAGGTTCTTTCGCAGGTATGTCGTCGTAAGCATAGACTGATGTGGGATGAAGCTCGGACGTTTTCTTCATCTTCTTGACGTCAATCAATCGAGCGCCGACATCGATCGCAGTAAGTTCGCCGAGTCTTTCACCGCCGTGGTACAGCGTGACTCCAGCCCGAAGATCGGTATCTTGTTGGACGAACTCGTAGCGATCGGTGGGGATTTTTCGCTCGAGAGCAATTCTCTGGACGTATCTCAAACCAGACAGAGCTGACCTCTCGTAGAGCAGATCGTCGTCAAGGAGGTCCGTCAGATGGTGGTACTCCTGTCTTTTGGCTTTCTTCTCACGCCAATGCCAATCAAGCAGGTGTGCCAACAGCCATCGGCCCGATTGCTCGTTAGAAGGCCGCGCGGGATCAGTAGGGACATCATGCGTCAACTGACCGAATAGTGCTGCGATTTCCTGCTGACGCTCGTTTAGTGCCTCAGTAGGCTCACTATTCTTCATCACTGGACGCGCTATTTCCTGCCCTCGCGCTATTGCTTCATTGCGCTGCTCCTCAAGCCATTGGCGCAACGAAGCCGTCGAGAGGCAATCGTCCTCGTTGTAGACCTCGATCGTTTGTTTGGTCTTGTCGTCAATTTTTTCCACCCGCTCCAGTTCCAAGCCGTGCGCCATAAGGCGAAGTGCTCGGCGAGCCTCTTCAATCGCGAGCTTGCGGGTAAACTTGTGGAAAACCTCCAGCTTTTTGAGGACTGTATTCTTCGACGCTGGCGCGAATCGACTGTTTCACAGCCGTGTGCAGATCGACCAACACCCCGCCACGCAACATCCGATCTACAGCGTCTTCGCGAGTCGCGTACTTGCCCATTAGACGTTTAAGCGCAGAAGGTTCCCTCGCAGTAAAGTGGTAAACGTGCATGTCGAAATGCTTTGACCATGAATCCATGACTAGATCTACGAACCATTCGAAGGCAGCTTTCTCTTCTGCGGCGGTATAAGACCAGCGACACTCATACAACTGGGAGCCCGGCTGATCGAGCCGAGTCAGCCCAAACAAATATTCGATGCCTGTTGCGCCGACGAAAGAGTCGCCTTCCAGATCGAAAAAGATGTCGCCCGGGGAAGGTTGAGGTAGCCGGGCAAGGCCCTGATTGTCGAAGACTTCATGAACCGGGCGATTTTCCTCGCGGCCAGCGATCTGTAGCCTCGCCTGCTCTCGTACCTTAAAGTATCCTTCTTTTGAGCCATACGCTGGGTGTTGTTTTAGAGGTACAGGAAGGGTTGCCAGTTGGGCCATGGTTACTATTTCCCACCGGTCGAGTTGCTTGCGCTGCAACCGTGAAATCCCTGCCACCAGTGATAAATGGTCGTCCTTGCGCCATTGGGCGTCACATCGCTGCCACCAACGACACACATCACAGTGGGGGTTCGGCTCCGGGTAGGTTGTAAGCTCGGTTCGTCCTGCGTCTACAGCTAGTTCCAGCTTCGCTTTTACCAGTCGATAGTAGGCTGCATATTCCAGCACGTTGAAGGGATCGGGGCGGAATACTTCTGCCGGACTTACCACATACATGAGAGTTGGGGTTACACCTTGAAGGATCGCGACGAGTTCGGAATAAAAAGACAGTTGGAGTATGGTCGCGCCTTTGGTTTCCTGGGAAAGCTTGCAATCGTAGACCTCGTAGGACCAGGAGCCAAGATTGCTCGGAGTTTCGACGCGGCGAAGCACATCAGCTCTGCCAATCCAGCGTCCCGCTGAAAGAGTGGCTTCAACAATGACGTCAGTTCCCTTTTTCATTGCGGCGAATGTTGCGGACACCGCTTCCATGGCCGGTTCTGTGTTACGTAGATCGGTCATGGTCAGCCCAAGCTCCGCGAGGTGTTCCAGATATCGTTGCGCGTGCTCGATGCCCAGCTGTTGCAGAACCAAAGCGTCCGGATTTGTCCAATCCGGAACCGCAATGCGACCATTAGTGACCGAGTAGTCGAGGGTTGTGACATGTTCGCACGCAAGACGGTTGCTAAGGTCGCTAGCGGACAAACGTACAACGCCATTCTCGATTTTCATGCTTAGAATCCCAGGAGGTTTGTTCGGGGCCGACCGGGAATTTAACGAGGGGGAGTGGCCAGACAGTGCTACAACCATGAAGCTTACAGTGCCCGCACGGCCGGTTCAAGAGGGTATCTGGCAGGATAAGAGTCGGGCGTAAGAAGCAGTTCCCAGTTCTCGGTTTCGAGTTCTCGCAGCGACGAGGCGTAGACGCCTCAGTTCTCGCAAGGTGTACTACCGGCATCTTCTCTTCCCTGGCTATCGTGTGACATGCTGACTACGTTGGGCGAGGAGCGTCGCGGCCACAGGTGGCCGCGTTTTTTATTGGGGCCTAATTCAATGAAGAATAAAGGAATGAGTATCAAGCATCCCAAGTTGCGAGGGGAGTGGGCGGAGTTGCGGTTTATGGCGCGGGCGGCGGAGCATGGATTGCAAGTCACGAAGCCCTGGGGAGAGACGGCTCGCTATGATTTTGCGGTGGAGTATGAGGCGCGGTTTGTGCGGGTGCAGGTGAAGTCCACGATGTTCAGGGAGAACGACGGGTACTCATGCACGGTGCGCGGGTGCCGTGGTCCCTATGTCGGCGATCCGTTTGATTTTGTGGCAGCGTATCTGATTCCTGAAGATATCTGGTACATCATTCCGGCTGGCTCGTTTCAAGGACAGGGGAGCATCGGACTGTATCCCAGACTGAAGAAATCGAAGTACGGAAGATATAAGGAAGCCTGGCACTTGCTGCGGGGCAAGCGGCAGAGCGGAAGGTTGGTTGGCTCCATCGAGGCTTACGCTGAGGAAATCCAGGGAGCAGTGGCTGCGGCTTGGGCCTAGAGTCAAAAGCCCCACCCTCTTCGCAGAGGCGCGAAGGAGGGTGGGGCAGCCGGCATGGTGTTGCCCGATGCGACTCGCGGGCTGTTCGTCGTTCGTGGTTGGCCGTTGGCCAAAATCAACATCCCGCACCGGCAGGCCAACGACCAAGGACCAAGGGCCAACGACCTTCTGCAGTTACCCTAATTCCATGATCCGCAAGGCTTTACCCCTACTAGTTCCATGACTTCCGTAACTTTTATCCCTTGGTTCCGCGGTGTAATCTGCCTCACGTAATGTCGAACAATGGGCGATTTGCGGAAGACGCGAATAGCGGTGCAGGCGGGGAGCTTCGTAAGCAAAACTCGGCGGCGGCTGACGCCGTGAATCGCGAGCCCGCTGCCACCAAAGCCGTCCGCGCGCGTTATCCGGACATGCAAAGCGCGGTGCGTTTTCCCATCAGGCTGCCGATCTCGGTGAAATCGAAGTCGGGCGCGAGCGCAGCCGAGACCGACAACATCTCCGCCAACGGCGTGCTCTTCCATGTGGATTCGGAAATGCCGGTGGGTTCGATGGTGGACTTCACCATTTCGCTGCCTGCCGATGTGGTGGGAGCGGATGCCGATGTGCAGCTCGACTGCCGCGGCCGCGTGGTCCGAAATTTTGAAGAGGATGGCCGCCGCGGCGTTGGCGTCGTCATCGACGAATACCATTTTGAGCGCCGCTGAAGTCAGGGAACTGAAGTTCAAGGAAACCGATGGCCAGCACCGCCGCCAGTATGGAAATGAACGTTGAGCAGCCGCAGGAGGTTGACGGCCAGTTCATTCGCGTGATCGTGGCTGACACGCAAGCCATCTTCCGTGCCGGACTGCGCAAGATTTTTGCTCTGGAAGACGACATCCGGGTAGTGGGACAATCCGAAACCATTTCCCAAACCCTTTCCGCCGCCAAAAAATTTACCGCCGACATCCTGATCTTTGAAGCCGCCCTGGCGCAGAATCCCGTGGACGCCATTTCGGACTTGGTGCGGCAAACCCCGGGTCTCCGCCTGGTGGTCGTCACCCAGGAGCCCAATCAGGAACTTACCCTGGAACTCCTGCGCCGTGGAGTACACGGAATTGTTTCCCGCGAGATCGAGCCCGAACTTCTGGTGGAGTGCCTGCGCAAAGTTTCCGAAGGCCACCCCTGGCTCGACAGCCGCGGCACCCAATGGGTGCTCGAAGCCTTTCGCACCCAGGGTTCACGCCCTACCTCGCCCCGGCCCAAGGTGCAGTTGACTCCCAAAGAATCGCTCATCGTCTCCTGTGTAACTCAGGGCATGAAGAACAAGGAAATCGCGCTGCGCGTCGGCACCACCGAACAGGTGGTCAAGAACTACCTGCGCAAGGTGTACGACAAGCTGGGCGTGGCCGACCGACTGGAACTGGCACTGTTCTGTCTGCACAATCGCGTCCTCGACTCAAACCTGAAAGCGCCGGCCGCTCCCGTCCCGTCATCGGACAATGGCAGCTCTCCCGGTCTGGCTGCTGTGACCGCGGAAACCGTTACCAAGCCTTCCTGACCTCACTGCCGGACCCACTTGCGGTAGAATCGAAGCGCAACAATTTTTTCCGCATCAAAACGCCCTAGTGGAGAGATGGCCGAGTGGCTGAAGGCGCACGCTTGGAAAGCGTGTTTACTCGAAAGGGTAACGTGGGTTCGAATCCCACTCTCTCCGCCATATTATTTAAAATAAACAAGTTGTTAGGACAAGACCCACTCTCGGAGGCGCGTTTCCTCTTTGGAGTGAGTGACGTGCAGTTTTGCAGGGCCTCGGTGCGATCCGTTAAGGCTAAGACCGACTGATAGGCCATCAATTCTTGGATAGGCTTTGCATAGGCTAATGATGAATTTTGCGACCGAGTCGGTACGTCCGCAGGGGGAATTACCGACTCGGGCGGAAGACATGAGCCCGAGGACTCGTGAGACGAAAATGGCAAGTAGGACTACTCGCCGCGAATATGGCTCAAAAGAATAACATCGCGCTTCGATTGCCCGCGTGTCATTAAGAGATGCTCGCGGTCAGCTGTCCAGCTGAAATCAAATATTTCGCCGGAATTGAAATGAGTGAGCTGTTTCGGTTTCGAGCCGCTCAATGGCTGCTTCCAGATATTGGATGCACCGTTGCTCATGAGCACGTAGTGCAATGCCTTTCCATCCGGCGACCAGCGGAGCGTTCCTAGGAAGCCGGGAACCTGGAATTTGTTGATGACGTTGCCTCCGCCAGACGGAATCACCGCCAGCTCAACAGCGGGAGGAGAGTACTGCTGATAAGGATAGGCAAGGTACTTCCCATCGGGCGAAACGACGATGTTCCCGAATAATGTGTCACCTAGAACATCGGCGATTTCCGAAATCGAGCCGTCTACGACGGAAATCTCGCGAATTTTTTCAGGATGAACGCCGTTCAGGTAATAGGCAAACTGTCCGTCCGGCGAGCAGGCCGGAAACAAGACGTCTCCACTCGTTAATGCCGTTTCGTTCGAACCGTCGTGCGCCACTCTGGTCAAAACTTTCTGGCCATTTGTGCTCGTCACAGCCAGCAGAACACGCCCGCATGGCTCAATCCATTCCGGACGATTTAAGGACCTGACAGGTACTCTGTTAGTGCCGTCCTTATTCATGACCCAAGCTCCCGTACCTATCGCGATCAAACGTCCATCCGAAAGCTCGCGCACCTGGTACAACGTCGGCTCTCCGGACGTGATCTGGGAAGGGTGAGAGAGATCCGTTGCTCCAGCAATCCACAAATTCGATACCGCTCCGTTTGCGATTACCGCGAGTCGCTTGCCGTCTGGGGTCAAATCAACTGCGGAGTCGTAATCGGTCAGGTCGTTGGTGACGCGGTGTGCTTCTCCTGACGAAGTAGAAACGGTCCAAAGCTGTCCCCGATGCGAGTTGGGATCTTTCAAGACAACAAGAAGTTCCCGGCCGTCTTCGATCCACAACGGGCGTCCAATCGCGCCCGTAGAACTGTAAAGTTCAGTCTGGGTCGAGTTCGATAGTGAAATGAGATAAAGAGCGAAACGACGAGGTTGTCCGGTCAGGTGCACGGAAACGGCTATGCTGTCGTTCCTAGGCGACCACGTGGGTCCGCTGTCAAAAACCTCGTTTCCTGGTACTGTGGACAGCAGGTGATCACCCGTTCCATCCACATTTGCGACGCGCACTTCGGTGATACGGCGACGCGGGTATCCGCGAGTGTAAACGAGCTGCTTGCCGTTGGGCGAGAAACTGACAGGAGTGTCTGCATCCCGAATCAGCTGTTCGGCCTGCCCACCAGCAGCAGGCATCCTGCACAAGTAGCCGAAGACCGGATTGCTTTTCTCGGAGCGGGCAAAATAGAGAAAATGCCCATCAGGAGAAAATTCGATGCCAGCGAAGTTGACGGTATCTGCCCTCAGAAGTTGGGTTTCGTTCCCGGTGTCTATCCGCTTGAGCCACAGGCTCTGTTCTATTCCTTCATTCCTGGCATACGCCAAACTCAGTCCATCAGGAGATATCGCCATCTCCCGGACGTTTCCATCGCTTGTCAATTCCGTGACCTCCATATTCTGGAGATCCGGCGCAGGCGTGCGAGAGAATTTGTTGTATTTGACCAAAAGTAACGATGCAACTACGAAAAGAGCAACAAACAACAAGTACCAGTATTTCTGGCTACCGACCGGCTGATTGCTGGAGTGGAAACCTCTTTCCGAGTGCCCGTCAATGGGTTCTGTATCGCCGGTCGAAGTCGGAACGATGGCCCCACCTGTTACCGGATCGGCCAGCCCGAGACCGTTGCCCGAAACCGGAGCGATAAAGCGGTATCCACGCCGGGTTATTGTTTCAATAAAAGCAGGCTTATCGGGTGAATCTCCGAGTGCATAGCGCAACTTCTTGACGGCAGTGTTCAGGCCCTTGTCAAAGTCGACGTAAGTACCGTTAGGCCACAGTCGTCTCTGCAAATCCTCTCGTAAGACGATCTCTCCGGGACGTTCCAGAAGGAGGAAAAGAAGCTGAAGGGGCTTCTCTTGCACTCGAAGTGGCGAACCTCGCTTCAAGAGTTCGCCGGACTCACGGTCCAGTTCGAAAGTGCCGAAGGAAAGTCTGCCCTGCTGCCGGCCTACAACTGCCACGTCGCTAACCCTCCGAGCGAGGTGCGGCAAGTTTAGCACGCCTTTGAGCCGCAGGATGTTAGTTCACTGTTTCGCGTAACCCGAACGATTTGCACCGCTTCCCGGTTCACGCAAAGTTCACCAGAAGTTGGCTTGACGAAAGTTTCCGTGCTAATCAATCATCCGCCGAAAGCTCGGCCAGAAATTGCCAGGCTGGCTTGCGATGCCGGTTAGAACCACGGGCCCCGCAAGCATCGCCCGCGTTACCAGCGCGGGCTCGTCCGATTGGAAGGGAGACCCAATGAAATCCGAAAGGCTGATGTGGATTACTGCAATCGCAGTGTTCGCTGTGCTGACGAACGCAGTTCCGCTCGCCGGACAGGACAAGCAAGCTCACAAGCACAAGCACCACCACTACCATCTCATCGACGTGGGCACGCTAGGGGGTGCTCAGAGCACATTGGCTGGAGGGCGGTTTCTCAACAACCAGGGAACTCTCGTAGGTTGCGCAGATACCTCCACTCCCGATCCCAACTATCCAAACTTCAACCCTCTTCTGATGGACACGCAGTTTGCCTTCGGTGCTGATCCCTTTATCTTTCACGCCTTTAGGTTTAAGGAGGGCAGGGTGAAGGATATGGGGGCGCTTCCGGGAGCCAATAGCAGTTGCGAAGAGTTCCTGACTGACAGAGGATTGATCGTCGGAGCGTCAGAAAATGGACTCATCGATCCGCTCACAGGATTGCCGGCGATGGAAGCTGTCGCTTGGCATGACGGGCAAGTCACTAATCTTGGAACGTTTGGAGGGAACGGAAGCATCGCTATTGGGGCGAACGATCGCGGCCAAGTGGTAGGCGCAGCCGCGAACACGGTCCCCGATCCGTTCTCAGTGTTCTTCGGTTGGGGTACCCAGACCAGAGCGTTCCTCTGGACGCAATCGCAAGGCCTGCAGGACCTCGGCACTCTGGGTGGACCGGACGCTCTTGCGGCCAATGTCAACGACCGTGGTCAGATATTTGGCGCCTCCTACACCAGCGATGTTCCCAATCCGTCCACCGGTATCCCGACCGTCGACGCGTTTCTCTACGAGAAAGGGAAGATGACGGACATCCCTGATGGGTTCGGAGGGACTCTGGTCAGCCCTTTTGGGGCGAACAATCGAGGTGAGCTTATCGGCAATGCCACCTTTGCTGGCGATGTAACGTCTCATCCGTTTCTTTGGAGTAACGGAGAGTTCATCGATTTGGGAACATTCGGAGGCACGTTTGGAGACCCAGCCTCGATCAATGATGCGGGTGCGGTTACCGGTCACGCGGCCAATCCAGACAACTCCGTGCACGCGTTCTTGTGGAAGAACGGCGTGCTAACTGATATTGGCACCGTAGACGGCGACGACTGCAGTGGTGGTTTCAGCATCAACTCGGCGAACCAGATCGTGGGTCAATCTTTCGCGTGTGACAGCTCCGTCTTGCATGCCTTTCTCTGGGAGAACGGCAAGATCGTCGATTTGAACAGTCTTATCCCCCCCGGTTCCGACATGCAGCTGCTATCGGCGGACAGCATTAATGATCGCGGAGAAATCGCAGGTGTCGGGGTACTACCCAGTGGCAACCTGCATGCCTTTCTGCTGGTTCCGTGTGACGACAAGCATTCCGGCATCGATGGATGCGACTACAGCATGATGGAGGCGAGCGCCGCTCCTTCTGTCGGGCCGACAATACACGCATCACCCGGAACACCCGGGCGTAGGCTGCCTATCGCGGTATGGCGGCGTGGCATCCACTTCCCACGGCCCGTTACTCGTAGCCCGAAATAAGCAGTTCTAAAGGGAACGCGAGATTCGGTTTTCACTCGCTGGTTGAGGTAAGCGGCAGTTTGGCTCAGATCGGGTTCTCCCGATTGAACCAAAATCTAAGCGTTTGTCTTGCGGTGGGAGGCCATAGAGATTGGGACTCCCTCGACAAGAAATGATACGGTACAACCTCGACGTTCCAATCGCCTTCGTTTGGCGCTTTTCAAGTGAATGCTAAGCCGTGATCCGTTTGCGATCCGTTAGCACTGCCTACCATGGTCTTCTATCGCTGATATTAGCCGGGTTCGAATCCCACTCTCTCCGCCATAGCCTATTCACAATCATATAATTAGACTTCCAGATGCTTGGAGTCTTGCCCTCGGGTGGAATTGGTAACAACCGAAAGTAAAAAGGTTGAGCCGATCGGAGAGTGGGATTATCAGGACTCCCCGGCCAACAAACTCCGAGACGCCGACTTGTCATCACCAGTCGCGTCAATCGCTTCCAGATCGTTTCCCGGTTGTCGACAATCCGGGAGTTGGCCTGTAAATGCCTGCTACGCGCGTTTATCAGAACCCACCGAATGGAGGTAAGGAGCACAGATCTATGCCTGTGCCGCAGCCCGCATCCTGTTGATGCGAGGTCGCAGAGGACGGTGGGAGCATATTCAGAGCGAAGGCCGGCGCGATCCCGCTCAACCGAACCAGTCGAAGTCGATTCCCACTAATGGGCCCACACTTGAAGTGCGGATTCGAGAAACAGATTAATTACGTGAATTACCACTTGCTCGGCCACGCTTGGGTTTCCCATACGGATTGCATCGACAATTCTGCGGTGATTTTGCAGCTGGAGTCCCCAGGGAGCAGCATCCAGGTTTTTGGCCAGGGCGCGGATCCGGGTGAAAGCGTACAGCGGTATGATGACTCTCCGTCCGGTGTCCCAAAGGAAGGGGTTCCCTGCCTTTTCGAGCAGGCAAAGATGAAATTGTTGGACTCGATCCACCACTTTACGAAGGTCATTTTGCTGGACGGCGTCTTGCATCTCCGCCAAAGCGCCTTCGAGGTCGTCTAGCGGAAGTTTCTGTTCGACAACGAGCCTGGCTGCCAATCCCTCCAGCGCTCCCCGAAGCTGGTATATCTGGATGATTTCGGCGTCGCCCAGTTTGAGGACTCGAGCGCTACGGCCGTGGCCCTTGGTTACAAAGCCCTCAGTAGTCAGGATGTTAAGCGCTTCGCGGATTGAAACCTGCGCCACTCCGAATTGGCGCGCCCAGCGCCCTTCAATGATTTTTTCTCCAGGCAAAATCCTCCCCGCGAGGATCGCTTCGCGTAACTGTACTGCCAGACTCTCCTTTAGCAGACCTCGCGATTCTAAGTTGACTTCTGATGAATTGTTTTCCACGTTGATCACGGTAAATGTACTACAAGTCGCCACGCTCTTCTAAACCGAGGAGGGTGTTCGAGACCAGATCCCCCCTTGTTTACCCTCGTGGCGTCAGGCAATCCCGAGGTCTAGCGGTTCGCCAGTGCCAAAAGCACAGTGGCGCCGACTAGACTGGTTAAACCTAAACCTAGAACCCGCTTAGCCAAGAGCGGCGATCGATTCCATTCTCCCGTCAGCACACCGGAGAGAGTGGCGGTCAGGATCATGAAGATTTGCAACAGGCCCCAGCCGATGGAAGTTCCGTAAGAACCGAGATAGAGCGCTCCCATTCCATACAAGGCAAAAGCTCCCATCCAGAGTACCCCCATGAGAGCGGCGCGAAGACCATCGGGAACAGTGGTGGAACGGAATACTGCCCAGCTTTGGTTCCTGGAGAGCAGGTAGAGACTGTAAGCGACGTTCGGGATCAGTCCCCCGGCGAGTCCGACGGGCCATACGGCGTAGCCGGCACGGACCTGCGGAGTTCCCAATCGAATGGCTTCTCTGGCGATGTCTTGTCCAAAAGCGAAGGAATAATTCAGCATCGGTGCGGCGAGACCGCAAAGAATCGCCAGCATAAGCGCGCCGAAGTAGGCTCGACGCGGTTGCGAGGAAATTCCGGGCTTCCCGCGTTCCCTTAACTCGCCGGCCCATGAAGCCAGACAGATGCCTGCCACCATTGCAGTGACGCCGGTCAGAACCAGCGCCAGCGTATGACCTGCGGTTCCTTCCCGCAGTTGCACGAACAGCGGCACCAATGTTCCTAACAGCGCGCTCAAGCCCACAATGATCGCGTAGGCAAGACCCAGCCCGAGGCGCGCCACCGAGATACCGAAGAGGACCTGTGCAACGCCCCACCCCATGCCGAATGAAAACGGGATGGCGAGCTGCCGGATCGGCAGTGCCTGGTAAGTCCCCAAAAGATTGCCTACCAGCGCAAATGCCAGCGCCCAGGGAATCACCAGGAGAGAGACAAGGCTAAAAACCAGCCAGATATGCTCCCATTTCCAGCTGCGGGCAAACTTCATCGGGAGCATGCAGTTGCCCGACATCAGACCGGCGACCATGGTCAGGCCGATGCCTAAGACCAGAGACTCGCTCATCGCTTCGCCTTCGCGGGCAGCAACTCGCAAGACGCGCCAGGATCGTTGGGCACCTGGTAATAGCCACCGATCACCCTGGCAGGGAAGACAAAATGATCGCGCAGGTGGGGTATGTGTTCCAGGAACAGGACTTCGTGACCCATCGCAATGTGGTTGAACAACACCAGATGCTGATGGATCTGTCCCATGTCGCCGACGTGCGGCGGCACGGGCAATCCAAATTTTCTCGCCAGCAGGCTAACCGTGAGAAACTCACTGACGCCGGCCAGTCTGGTGCAATCGGCCTGCACGAAATGGATCCCGCTGTATTGCAGGTAGTTCTTGAAGAGCACACGATTGGGAACATGTTCTCCCGCGGCTATTTTTACCGGCGCGATCTCGTTCGCCAGAATCGCATAGGCATGAATATCGTCCGGGTGCGTGGGTTCTTCGATCCATAACGGCTGAAACTCCGAGAGTTTGCGGCACATTCGTATGGCTTCGGGAAGGCTCCAGTACTGGTTGGCGTCGAACATCAGAATGCCGGAGCTGCCAATCTGTTCGCGCAGCATTGCGGCCCGCCGCAGATCGCGAGTCGAATCTGGAGACCCTACCTTCAGCTTGAACGCGCGGAAACCCAAGTCGATCGCGTGTGCAGCCAGCTCGGCGACTTTCTGGTCGTCATAAGCCATCCACCCGACGGATGTGTCATAACCCGGATAACCCGTGGTGAGAATCGACTCACGGCTGGCGCGATCGGGCAGGCTTGCCTGTAACAGGGCAAGCGCGCCCTCTTTCGTAAGTACATCTTCCAGGTAGCTAAGGTCGAGAAGGTCAACCACTTGTTGCGGAGTGAGATTCAGCAAGAGCTTCCATAGAGGCACGCCCCGGGTCTTGGCCCACAAATCAAAACACGCGTTGGTAATGGAAGCGAGGGCGAGGTGGACGATGCCTTTGTGAGGACCGAGCCAGCGCAAGCAGGGGTCGTCCGCCAGCATCCGGGACCGGCGCCCGAAGTCCGCCATGAGTTCCTCGATGGGCACACCCGCCAGGGGCTTCACCAAGAGCTCAATGGCTTCACAGACCAGGCGATTGCCCTCGCCCAGGGTGAGAGCAATGCCCGTCCCGCAAAGATCGCCACTGGCAAGCAAAGTCACCGCCAGGCAGTACTCGGGATTGGTGTGGACGGAATCGGTCCCCACTCCTGGAGGCAAGGGAAACCGTGCATCCCGGGTTGAGATCGAGTCAATTACATGATCCGACATTGTTTATCTCTGGCAGGTTATCGTGTGTGCCCCAAAAAGCGTCGTGTTTCAATCCAAGTGAAAGACTTCCTCCATCCCCGCCCACCACTCGCCTTCCTTGCGGGTGGGTAGAGGATCCTGTATGGGTTCCATGATCGCCCACCATTCCTGCGTCTTGCGGTGAGCGGCCATCTTCGCCCAATCGGCTTGCATGTCATCCCCGTGATATTCAAAGTAGCTGAACAGGATGTCGTCTTTGAAAAAGATGGAGTAGTTCCGAATATTGCATTCCTTAATCTTGTCGAGAACCTCCGGCCACACCGCCGCGTGATAGGTCTTGTAAATGTCCGCTTTTCCAGGCTTGAGCCGCAGTGTCATACCAAATCTCTTCATCTGGCTACCTCGATGGGACGCAAAGCTCGTCACGCGCTGAGTCGCGGGCGATCGTGTGACTGTCCTGCCACCATCCTCAAACTAATACTCGTTTTGGTACTAATGTTGGTACTAATGAAGGACCGCCAGGGGTCGGGACAGTGTACGCCATTTGAGCGCTTATAAGCCAGCCGGAGATAAGAATCGTGGAGGATGTCCAGTCGCTTGTCTTCGACTACATCTGTCTAATTATCATTGACACGCGGGGATCGATGTTGGTAATGTTCGACGGCTATCATGAGCGCTTATTGTGATGGTCGCCGCGATTTCCTCCGACTCGCCTTGGCCGCAGCCTGTGTTCCGCTCTGCCCCAGTTTCGCCCTCGCTTCGCCCTTCCAGGAAGAGGAACGGACCACCTGGTATCGAGCTGCCAAGTTCGGAATGTTCATTCATTGGGGACCCTATTCCCTGGCGAGTGTCGAAGCCTCATGGCCGATCATGGTTCCGAAGCCTGGCGGCATCACCGAAGCCGAGTATCGCGAGCTGCCCAAGCGATTTAATCCCACGAAGTTTGATCCATTTGCCCTGGTCGATCTGGCCCGTGCCGCAGGCCAGCGATACATGGTGTTCACAACCAAACACCACGACGGTTTCTGCATGTTCGATACGTCCTACACCGACTACAAAATCACCAACACTCCCTACGGCAAGGACATTGTGGCGCAGCTGTCCGCAGCCTGCCAAGAAAGAGCAATGCCTCTTGGGTTCTACTATTCGCCTCCCGACATGCACCATCCGGCATTTCGTGACACGTCGAAGCTGGCGGCGGAAAACTGGAACGGAGAGCCCACTCGTCCGGAGTGGCCGCTCTATCTTGACTACATGCAGTTGCAGCTCACCGAGCTGCTGACCCGGTATGGTCCGGCCGCGCTCATCTGGTTCGATGGTTTGCATCATGAGGAAAAATATAATGGCCGTCGATTTATTGAACTGATCCGGCACTTACAGCCGGCCACGCTGGTCAACGATCGAATTGGCGTGCCTGGAGATTATCAAACGCCAGAGCAGTTTATACCCGCCGGGATTCCCACCAAGGGCATTCGTTTTAACGCCGTGGACACAAGTATTCAGCAACAGTTGAAGCCGATCGTTCCCAAGCCGGAGGATTTCCAGCTTTGGGAGACGTGCATGACCATCAACAATACCTGGGCTTACAACATGCATGATCGTGAATTCAAATCGGCAGAGTTTTTGATTCGCGGTTTGGTGGAAGTAGCGAGCCGCGGCGGAAACTTTCTTCTCAATGTAGGTCCGCGGCCGGACGGGACGATACAGCCTGAATTTCAGGACCGGCTGCGTGCGATCGGCGAATGGCTGGCGGTCAACGGCGAGTCGATTTACGAAACAAACTACGGCCCGGTCCAGGGAGTTGCGTCCTTGCGGACTACCGCGAAGGGCAATTCCGTGTTCGTGCATATTTTCGACTGGCCCTCGACCGGCCTGGAATTGACTGGAGTCGAGGCCAAAGTCATTTCCGCACGCCTGCTCGCCAATGGAGAACCTCTGACCTTCCAGCAGAGTGAGCGCAATCTGCAACTCAAGCTTCCCGCGCAGGCCCCCAGCCCCACTGTAAACGTAATTGCCCTGAAAACCCTCTAACCGGAGTATCAGGAACGTCCCAAAAAGCTTTCGCCCGCCGCTGCCTTGGAGGCAGGGCGGGCGAAGGTTGTTTAGGAGAGACCGGCTTTCAGAAAATAAACTTCAAGCCGAACTGTAGCTGTCGAGCCTGATTGGCTGCACTGGTGACAATGCCAAGACCACCAGGATTGTTGACGTCGTTTCCAGGCGTGCCCAGGATCGTCGTGTTGAGCAGGTTGAATGCCTCGGCGCGAAACTCGAGGCGACGGCTGTCACTCCACAGAGGGAACTGCCGGAAGACCGACGCATCGACGTTCCAGAAGCGCTGCTGCTGGAACCCGTTGGGTCGCACGTTGCCGAAGGTTCCAAACGTCGGCTTGGCAAAGGCGCTGGTATTGAAGTAGCAGGTCCGGGATTTGGCCTTCGCACCGTTGGGGCATGCGCCACTATTGGGGTCACCTACCAGATTGGCTTGTTCGTATCCGGCCCAACCAGTATTCCCGGTATTGGCCTGATCTTCACCGTCAGTAACGCTATAGGGTTGACCGGAACGGATAGTGAAGATGCTGTTGACCTGCCAGTTGCCAACCACGTAATCCACTGCGTGGCTGCCGCTGGAGTAGCGCTTGCCACTGCCAAAGGGAAGCTCGTACACCACGTTGGCGGTGAGAATGTGGGGGAGGTTGTACCCGGCCGGACTCAAGCTCGCCCTCGGATTGTAAGGATCGGCGACGTTCTTGCCTTCGGCACCGAACCAGCCGTCGTTCTCGGTGAGAGCTTTCGAGAAGGTGTAAGCAACCTGGTAGGCCAAGCCGCCGGAAAAGCGCTTATCCAATTGAAACTGGAAGGCGTTGTAGTCGGCGAACCCGACGCTACGGTCATAGAAGCCGGCGATCATGTAAGGGAACAACGATCGCGACTGAGGGTTGGGGGCAGGACTGGGGGTTAAGGCGGTGTTGTACATACCACCGATATTGGCTCGCCGCGTGCTTGATCCTACATAGCTGGCGGTCACAGTCGTCGAATTATTCAATTGGCGCTGGATACCGAAGTTGTACTGGTAGGCGTAGGCGTTCTTGATATGCGGATCATAGAACCAATTCACCAGTGAGGAGCTAAACGGAGTCGGCCCGGGCAAGCCGGCGGTTCCATTTCCAGCAAAGGGATTTTGAGCAAAAACGGTTGGTGGACCGGCAGGAGCGGATTGCGAACCCGGGACATTGACGCTGCTGGCGATCAATTGTCCGATGCCCGGCCAGTCGCCTTCGATATTCTGCGACATCTGGCTGACCGCGGCCCAGTTGTCGTACACCACTCCTGCCGATCCGCGCACCACCGTTTTGTCGCCGACGCGATACGCGAAACCAAGATGGGGTCCGAGGTTGGTATAGGTGTTGTGGGAGATCCGGCCGCGAGAGTCAACCACGACGTGCGGCGGCAGGGTTCCCGGAGGCAAGCACGTTTGAGTGGTTGGGTCGCACGCGATCGCGTTGCCGCCCGCATCCAGCATGATGCTGGGAATACACGGGGCAACACCACGCACGCTGCAGGGCGGCGGCGGGTATTGCAGTACATACACGCCGGCGCTGTAGTCTGGCTCGCCCGTCTCGATGCCACCTTGTTCGCCAATCGTATCAACGGTCCCATAAGGCGGAATCAAGGTCAGGTCGTAGCGAATGCCGTAGTTCACGGTCAAGCGCGAAGTCGCCTTCCAGGAGTCCTGGAAAAACGCGCTGAACAATCCACCGAGACGCGTCTTTTCATTCACGTTACGGCGGTTGGCGTTGTCCGGGACGCCAAGCAGCAACGATGCCAGGCCAAAGCCGCCGTTACCCTGAGTGTCGTTGGTTTGGGTAGTGCTGAAACCAAGCTGTGGGTAAGAAATCGGACTGGAAAAGCGGCTGGTGATGTAACCCGCTCCGACTTTAAAGGCGTGGCTCCCCTTGAGCTTGGTCAGGGTCACCGAATATTGATAGTTGTCCGTAGCCTGGGGTGTATTTTGAATAATCTCGCCATCACTGGCGATGCCGTTGCCAGGGCCCAGCGAAGGGATCAGCCAGCCCGGGGTCCCGGCAAAATTGCTCGCGAAGTCTGGGGAAAAGCCGGCTGCCTGGTCCACGGTTTCAGCATCCAACCCCGCAAATTTGGTCGTGGAGTTGTCCGAAACCGTAGTCCGCGAAAAGAGCGCCTGCAATTGCAGGCTGGGACTGAAAGTGTGAATGTAGCTGGCGCCCCAGTTACGACCGGGGATGGCGTCATTCTTAATCAAACCCGGCAAAGTGGCGGGGACGCTCACCGTGCTGTTAATGCGGCTGTAGCGGAACCAAACCGAATCCTTCTGTCCAAAGGTATGGTCGATGCGAACGTTGTACTCGTTCTGATGCTGAGTATTCGGATCAGTATCAATCGCGTTGCTGTTGGTTGAGGCGATGTAAGGGCCAGCCTTGGGGTATACGGTGTGGATGAAGTCAACCAGCCGGGAATCAATCAGGTTCGAAGGAATTATGTTGTTGGCAAAGGGCTGGCGGGTAAACCCCCCTCCCGAAGGGGCCGTGGTGAACGGGTTATAGATCTGTTGTGCCGGGTTATTACAGACGCCTGAACCATTGAAGCCAGCGGTGCAGAGCGCACTGAAATCGCCACTCAACTGCGTCTCGGTGGGGACCAGGAGGTTCGCACTGTTAGGTTGTGAAAAGCGGAAGCCCTGATAAGCGAAATAGAAAAAAGTGTTGTTCTTAAGGCCCGGAACCGCCACCGGACCGCCGACCGAAGCGCCGAACTGGTTCTGCCGGAAAGAGGGCTTTTTAGCGCCCGTAGCCAAGAAGGTGGGCCGGGCGTCGAAGGCGTCGTTGCGGATGTATTCCCATGCCCCGCCATGATATTTGTTGGTGCCTGACTTGGTGACCACGTTCACTACGCCACCGAGCACAGAACCGAATTCGGAGGTGTCGGTTCGCGAAACCACCTTGAATTCCTGAATCGCGTCGACGATCGGTGGCACAGCATACGTACTGAGGAAGGCGGCGAAGTTGCTCATACCGTCGGTCAGGAAATAATTGCTGCGGTTAGTCGCTCCGTTGACCGAAGGGAAGGTGAATTCCGCGCCCTCGGCGATGGGAGCGGCGAAGCCACCTGTGCGCCCGCCCATGTTGTTCTGTCCGACGCTGATCGGGGAAACTCCTGGCGTAAGGGAAAGAAGCTGGGTGAAGTTGCGACCGTTGAGCGGAAGATCGTTCACTTGGTGGGTGGCGATGACCGTGCCCAACTCCGCGGTCGAGGTCTGCAGCTGCTCACCCGATGCATCCACCGTCACGACCTCGGACTGAGCGCCGGGAGCAAGCACGACGTCGATGGTGGCCGTCTGATTCACCGCGAGGACGAAGGCGGAAACCTGCTTGGTGGAAAAACCTTCCGCCGTTGCCTTGAGGCTATAACGCCCGGGAGTGATGTCGACGAAGACATAATTGCCGCTGTCGTTGCTGGTACCGGGCCGCTCGATTCCCGTGTCGACGTTGGTTAGAACCAAGCCGGCCTTGGCGATTACGGCTCCGGTGGAGTCGCGAACCACGCCATTAAGAGTTGCGCTCGAAAGCTGCGCGAGAGCTGAAGGGGTTGACAGAGCGAAAAGGCAAGCCAGCAATACCAGCCAGCGAAAGCTCAGCGCGGAGTTTTTGAAGTTATTCATGGGCGATTTTCCTCGTGAAGCAGAGGCTGCGAGAGAATGGCGGTCACGCCCGCCTTCCCCAAGGACGCGCGATTGTAGTATGAACGTACTAGAACTTGTCAAGAACAAATTGAGCGCTCAAGTGTGGAATGTAAACGTTCCACGCCCAGCCAATTTCTAGGAGCACGTAAAGTTAAGCGCTTATTGCCAGCTCTAGCCTCATTTAACATTCGGATTCACCCATGTCGTTTTCTATATTTGTTCGCCCGTGAGGAGGCTCTGATTTGCCCAGAAATGCCCACGAGAGCAGGGGTTGAAACGGTTGCGGGAATTTAGAGCCAGCGACGCTCTGGCATCGACCGCTGTGGGGGAAAGCTGGGCCTTAGAAGCAGAAACCACCTGAAGAGGCCAGGGAGTGGACGTTCGCAAACTGTTCGGCACGCCGAACTGCCGGATGCCCGATCGGGTTGGGTCGTGCAGCCGGACGGCGGTTGTGCTGCGAAGAGCAATCGGTCTTGATCCCTTCCATTCCGTGCTAAAAAGAATATCGATCGTTCGTCCAATCGAACCGGAGGAATATGCCAGCGGCCGGAACAGCATGGCAGAGTTTACGCAGAGTGTTCCCCAGGACTCCTCATCCGACAAGACCCGCCTCGCGCCTAAGGTTGACGAAATGAATGACAATAGTTGGGTGGAGATTCTTTCAAACGCATGAGGCAGATTTTCGCAATGGCGCTGGTTGCGGTTCTGGTCATCCCTCAATTGGATTTGTGGGGCGCCGAAGCATCGCGCATTCAATTCGAGAACCGGCAGAAACAATCAGGCGTCAGCTTCGTCTTGGACAACGGCACGATTCCAGACAAACCAATGATTGACGGCATCCCCGGCGGGGTCGCACTTCTCGACTATGACAACGACGGTTACCTCGATATTTTCTTCACCAACGGAGCGCGCCTTCCTGGTCTGGAAAAAGACAGCCCGGCTTTTTACAACCGCCTCTACCACAACAATCACGATGGCACTTTTACCGATGTCACCGATCGCGCCGGGCTTCGCGGCGAAGGCTATAGCATAGGTGCTGCCGCTGCCGACTACGACAACGACGGACGGACGGATCTGTATGTCACGGGCTTCAATCGCAACATCCTCTATCACAATAATGGCGATGGAACCTTTACCGACGTCACCGCCAAGGCCGGGGTCGCGGGCATTTCGCCGCGGCGGAAAGAAACTGTGGGGCGTTGCAGCCGCATGGGTGGACTACGACAACGACGGCAAGCTTGATCTCTTCGTCACGAATTATCTGGACTGGTCTTTCGCGACTTCACGGGTGTGCGGAGCCCCGGGCAAGCGCCTTTCATGCTCACCCACGTATTACAAAGGGGAACCCAATATCCTGTATCACAACAACGGCGATGGCACCTTCACAGACGTTTCCGCTGCCATGGGCATTTCCGGGCAGATTGGAAAAGGCATGGGCGTTGCGATCGCCGATTATAACGGCGATGGGTGGATGGATATTTTCGTCGCCAATGACAACGAGAGAAATTTTCTGTTCAAGAATCGGGAAGGGCCACGGATTTGACGAAGTCGGAGTAGAATCGTTCGTCGCTTACACGGACAATGGCATTCCGGTTTCGAGCATGGGAGTCGACTTTCGGGACTGGAACAACGACGGCAAACCGAGCCTGTTCGTCACCGCACTGGGAGGCGAAGTTTATCCCCTGTTCCGCAACGAAGGAGATGGTTTCTTTACCTATGAGAGCTATGAGGCCAGCATCGGATTCCACACCTTCAAGATGAGCGGCTGGGGCGCGGGCATTGTCGACCTGGATAACGACGGTTACAAGGACCTGTTCTCAGCCAACTCGCACGTGAGCGAGAACGCCGATGTCGATCCGCAACAACACTACCGGCAGCCCAACGCGATTTTTCGGAACCTCCACAACGGGACATTTCAGGATGTGAGCAGCCAGGCGGGTGCGGACATGCAGGCGCGCGCGGCCCATCGCGGCTGTGCCTTCGGGGATCTCAACAATGATGGCAAAATCGATGTGGTGGTATCGGCCATTGGCAGTCCCGCCGAACTGCTTTACAACACGTCCACCGGCAGCAACCACTGGATCCTGATCCAGACGGTCGGGGTCAAGAGCAATCGCGACGGCATCGGTACCCGCATTAAACTGACCGGGGAATCCGGTCTGGTGCAGTACAACCATGTCAGCACTGCGGGGAGCTATGCCAGTTCTTCCGATCCGCGGGTTCACTTCGGGCTGGGTCCGGACGCGGCCATCAAGGAGATCGAACTGCGCTGGCCGAGTGGCACCGTGCAAGTCCTGCGAAACATAAAGGCCGACCAGATTCTTAAGGTGACAGAGGAGTCACGGTGATGAGGGCGGCGGTTTTGTCATTGCTATTCGCCACTGGTTCCGTGGGGCCTGCCTACGCAGGTCCGTGTACGGGCGCAGAGGCGCAATTGGCCCGTGTATCCAGGGAACTCACGCTTGACGCCACCGATGTCGCGGAAGGTATCCTTCGTCCCATCGCATTGTCGCATCCCGAATGTCCGGAAATTCTGCTGGCCCAGGCCCGCATACAGGATGCGCGCGGAAATGCCGAGCAAGCGGCGGACCTTTACATCCGCTATACCGATCTCGAGCCGGACAAATCGCAAGGCTTCGCATATTTCGGGCGCTTCTTCCTGGAACAGCGCGACTACATGCGGGCCGATGCCGTCTCTGCCGCGGCAGTCGATAAAGATCCGAATGATCCGGCGGCCCTGGCGCTGCGCGGGCAGATTCTGGTGATGAAAGGGCAATCGGCGGAGGGCAAGGCCCTGCTGGAGAAGGCCTGTCAGCTCGACCCTGACGATCCCGAGGCCCAATTTCAGCTGGGCACTATTTATGACAAGGCCAAGTCCGCTCCCAACGCGGTGAAGCATTTCCGGAAGGCTGCAGAGTTGAATCCGCGAGACAGCCGTGCCTGGGATTATCTGGCCTTGAACCTGGAGCCGATGGGAGATCTGAACGGCGCCGAACAAGCGTACCGAAAGGGACTACAAGTCAATCAACCGGGGCGTTACCATGACGCCTTTCTGGACTACAACTACGGCCGCTTCCTGGCCAAGCGCAATGATTTGGCCGCCAGCAAGCAGCACATGGATCGCGCCGTGGAAGCCGCTCCCCAGGTGCGGGCCGTCTGGTACGAGCGCGCCAAGTTGAATTTGCGGCTGAAAAATTATCAGCAGGCGCGCAGCGATGCGGAAAAGGCAGCCAGCTGCGCCGACCCGTCGCATGTCATCATTGACCTCCAAATCTACGCCTTGTTGGCGCAAGTGTATGGCCGTCTGGGCGAAACCGGTCTGGCAAAGAAGTATGCTGAACTGAGCCGCGAGACTGAACCACCGGCCCGCGGAGAATACCGGTAAGGCCTGCCTTTGAAACCCACCTTGAAGATAGACCGCCGATCTTTTCTTTGTTGGGTGCTGGCCGCGACTCCCGGATACAGATTGCTCGGCCAAGCCGCCGCCAAGTCAGCGCCACTCCCGGTGTTCGCTGACGTAACCGCAAAATCCGGTGTTCGATTCAAACAGGACGCCAGCCGTACCAGCCAGAAATATCTCCCGGAATCCATGGGGAGTGGCGTGGCCATGTTTGACTACGACAACGATGGCCGGCTCGATCTGTTCTTCGTGAATGGAGCGAGGATTAAGGACCCCATGCCGCGCGGGGCATTGCCCGACAAATCCGATCCGCGGTTCTGGAACCGGCTTTATCGCAACAACGATGATGGTACTTTTACTGACGTCACAGAAGCCGCGGGGTTGCAGGGCCACTCCTATGGCATGGGGGTGGCGGCAGCAGATTACGACAACGATGGGAACGTCGACTTGCTGGTCACCAACCTGGGCGGAAATATTCTTTACCACAACAACGGTGACGGCACTTTTACTGACGTCACCGACAAGGCTGGTGTGGGCGGGAGCGGATGGTGCACCGGCGCCTGCTTTGTGGATTACGATCGCGATGGCGACCTCGACCTGATCGTGACCCGCTATCTGGAATGGGACTTCGCCTCCAACATTTATTGCGGATTGCATAAGCCCGGATATCGCTCCTACTGCCATCCTGACCAATTCAAGGCGATTTCTTATCTTGTCTTCCATAACAACGGCGATGGAACTTTCACTGACGTCTCGAAGAAATGCGGGGTGGCGGCGGCCCCCGGGAAGGGTTTGGGAGTCGCGATCAACGACTTCGACGGCGACGGCTGGCCCGACATTTTCGTCGCCAATGACTCGGTCGCGGAACAACTCTTCCGCAACAATCATGACGGGACGTTCTCTGAAGTCGCCCTGGAAGCGGGTCTGGCTTACGATCAGAACGGGCGTGCCTTCGCGGGCATGGGCGCCGATTTCGCCGACTACAACAACGACGGTTGGCCCGATGTCTTCGTGAACGCTCTCGCAAATCAGAAATATGCTTTGTTTCGCAATGACAAAGGCAGGTTCGAAGACATCATCGATTCCACCGGACTGGGTGCGATCACCATGTCTCATTCCGGCTGGGGAGCCAAATGGGTTGACTACGACAATGACGGCAGGCTTGACCTCTTCGTTGCCCAGGGACACGTGATGGACAACATCGAATTGACCGAACCGACGCTTCGTTACCGCGAACCGCCGCTGTTGCTGAGAAACAACGGGACTCGATTCCAGGATGTATCGTCACAGAGCGGTCCGGCGTTTCAAATTCCAATTGCCGCGCGCGGAGCCGCGTTCGGAGACCTCAACAACGACGGTTTTATTGACATTGCAATCAACTGCAACGATGGCCCGGCCATTATTCTCCGCAATCAGGGAGGCAACGGGAATCACTGGCTGCTGGTCAACCTGATTGGCTCGGCCAGCAACCGGGATGGAATCGGCGCCAAACTCCGGCTGGTGACAGAGGACGGGACGGAGCGATTTTCATTTGTGAGTACTGCCGGAAGTTATCTATCGGCAAGCGATAAGCGAGCCCACTTCGGGCTGGGACCGTCGAAGAAAATCAGGCTGCTCGAAATTACCTGGCCCAGCGGCAAGATACAGCGTCTCGATTCCATCGCGGCCGACCAGGTTCTCACCGTCCACGAGCCTACGCGATGAACCATTCCCGCTATTTTTTCGAAGGGGTAAATTGCTGTTTACGGGTGATGCCTTTGCCTTCTTCGATGGTCAAGATCTGGCCGGCGGCCACGTCCTTGATACTCTCGCTCTTGCCATCGGGCCAGCGCACCGATACGTCAGCCACGATTGCTTGGCCCAGGCCGAAATGCAGCCGGAAGTCGCTTTGTGAAATGAAAGAACCGCCGCTGCGGACCTCGTCAACCTGTTCGTGACCGCCCGCGGTCAGCGTGATCCGCGCTCCGATCGCATCCCTTCCCGAAGTCAGCGCACGAACCAGCAGCGAATGGCCGGTGTGAGGCGCAACATTTTTCAGCAGAGATGGTCCTTCGCCCATATTGACGATGACAATCTCCTCATCGCCGTCGTTGTCCAGGTCCCCGATCGCGAGACCCCGCGAAGAGTGGGGTGTGCTGACGCCGGTTCCACCGTGAGAGGAGAGATCAAAGAATTGCCCGTCGCCGCGGTTCCAGTAGAGAAGCCGGGGCTGCCTGAAATGTTCGGCAGTGTGGCCCTGGTCAACTTCGGGATACACATGGCCGTTGGCGACGATCAAGTCCTTCCAACCATCATTGTCGAAATCCAGAAAAGCCGTACCCCATCCCAGGTACTTAGTATTGACCGCGAGGCCGGCCCCGATAGTGTCGTCCTCAAAAGTGTTCTTGCCCCGGTTGCGATAGAAGGTGTGGGTGTCGTCGGCAAAATTTGTCTTGAAGATGTCCAGCAGCCCGCTGCCGCTGACGTCGGCCGCAGTCACTCCCATGCCTGCCTGTTCCCGTCCATCTTCGTTGTAGGCAAGACCAGAACGAACGCCGATCTCTTCGAAGGACTTTCCCCCCAGGTTGTGATAGTACAAATTGGCGGTGGAATCACAGGCAATGTAGATGTCAGGCCACCCGTCATTATCAAAGTCGCCGGTGAGCGGGGTGAACCCGTAGTAGTCCTTGGGACCCGTGATATGAACCCGGTCGGAAACATCGGTGAAGTGCCCGTGCCCATCGTTTTCGTATAAGGAAACCGTTTCGGGAGGCAGACCGCGCGGACCGCACAGCACCGGCATTCCCTTCCACTGACACTGAGATTTGTCTCCCGGCCGCGGAGTGTGGGCCAGATCGAAGTCGATGTAGTGGACGACCACCAGGTCGAGATATCCATCGCGGTTATAGTCGATGAAGGCGCAACCTGTACTCCACCGCTTGGGCGCGAGCAGGCCGCGCTCTTTCGTCTCGTCGCGAAACGTGCCATTCCCCTGATTCCGGTACAGGATATTCTGGCCCCATTGAGTCACGAACACGTCGGTGTTGCCGTCATTGTCGATGTCGCCGGCGCAGATACCCTGCCCCCACCCGGTACTGGTGATTCCGGCCTTTTCGGTAACATCCTCAAACTTCAGTCCACCCAGGTTGTGATAGAGGAAAGGCCTGGGTTGCGCGCCGTCGCCCAGGCGGCCGCCATTTACCAGAAAAATGTCGGGGAGACCATCATTGTCATAGTCGAAAATTGCCACACCCGTTCCGGTGGACTCAACGATATATTGTTTTCCACGGTCTGCTCCGGAGACTTCAACTCCTGTGAGGCCGGCCTGAACCGCGAGGTCCTCGTAGTTCACGGTAGGTGCCTTCATGCCGGGAGGGAGCGGGCGGGCTGGGACCGCGGTACCGCCGGTCGCCACGCCCTGTGCACGCACAAGCTTATCTCGGCCCAAAACGATCAGGGCAAGAATGAGGATCGTAGCGTGAATTGTGAGTCCTGATTGCCGCGGCCGCTGATTCATTCTCTCTCTCCGATCATAAATCATTTGTTTTACTCGAATGCGTCCCTCAAGCCAGGACCCTCACTCGATGGATGGAAGAACTTCTGTTCTGTTACGATTGCAAACGGTCGTCCACTGCCGGGAGTCGTGAATGGGGGGATGGAATTTCGCGCGGGGAGTGGCTGGGCTCGCGCTTTCTACCTTTGTTTTCTTCGGATATAGCCTGAATCTGGCCGCGCAGGATGCTGCCACATGCAACGGTCCGGCGGAATTGGAACAGACAATCACGGTGCATCCATCGGCCGGCGCCTACGACGCCCTAGGCGCATATTTTGGCCAACGACAGAAGATTGGCTGCGCGATTTCCGCCTTTGAATCGGCCGTGCATCTGGATCCCAATTCCTGGGAAGCCCACTTCAATCTGTCTCTCGCTCTGCTGCAAAGCAACCAGCCCGCGCGCGCGGCGCACGAGCTTCGGATCGCCACCCGGTTGAAGCCCGAAAATCCTCTAAGCCACATCGCGTTAGGGGTCGCGCTCAGCCAGTTGAACCAGGACGACGCTGCCATCGATGAATTCAAGGTCGCGCTGAATGCAGATCCCAAGTCGGTTCCGGCGCTGGACGGGCTCGCCAAATCGCTCATGGCGCAAAAGAGATACTCGGCGGCCATCGCCTATCTCAAGGACGCGCCTCCGGTCGCCATGTTGCAAAATGATCTTGCGATTGCCTATTCGAAAAACGGAAATGTGAGCGACGCCATTCAGGTGCTTGCGAATCTGGTGAAGCAGGATCCTTCTTCGGCGGAGGCGCACTCCAACCTGGCGATCGCCTACACGCAGCAGACGCAATTCCGGCAGGCGGCCGCCGAGTTTAAGGAGGCGCATCGCCTTGCGCCGGGCGACGATGTGATTCGCCTTTCATATGTAAAAGCTCTGGCCGTTCTGGCCGAGTTCACCACGGCATTGCCCTTGATCACGGACTATTACCGGCGAAAGCCCCATGATTTCGAAGCGCTCTACCTCATGGGCGTTGTAGATCGCGGTCTGGGAAACTATCCGGAAGCGGAAACCGTGCTCAGACAGGCAGTCGCGTTGAAGGGGAACAGCTACGACGTTCGTTACAACCTGGGTTTCGTGCTGGCGAGGTTGGGGAAGAAGGAGGAGGCTCGCCAGCAATTGGAAAAAGCGGTGCAGCTCAAGCCTGCATCCAGCGAAGCCAGCTTTCAATTGGCGGCGGTACTGCGAAGCCTGGGCCGGGAAGAGCAAGCCCAGCAGGAATTAAAGGCGTTTGAAAAAAAGAAGCAGGCAACAGTGAAAGAAGATGTCGCCGGCACCAAGGTGAACCAGGCCAACGAATATCTTCAGTCTGGAGATGCTCAACGCGCGGTCGATCTTTATCGTCAAGCGATTGTCGAGGACCCCAAAAATGCTCGCACCCATTACGACCTGGCACTGGCACTCGATCGTTTGGGCAAAATTGACGAAGAGCGTGGCATCCTGAAACAGGCCATCCAGCTCGACCCCTCGCTCGCTGCTCCCCACAATCAGCTGGGCTTTTTGAGCCTGCAAGCCGGCCAGGACGCTGATGCCGAGAGAGAGTTGAAGGCGGCGATTGCGCTGGATCCGCAAGATGCCGAAGCGCAGGCCAATCTGGGCGTGCTGTACGGCCAACAGGGAAATAACAGCCAGGCGGAGCAACTGCTGCGGCAGGCGACGGAAAATAATCCGCAGTACGCTCAGGCCTTCGTGAATCTGGGACTCGTCCTCGCCGCTCAACTGCGTTTTCCTGAAGCGGAACAGGCTCTGCGGAGTGCGCTGAAAATCGCGGAGGACAATCCCCAGGCACTCACTGTACTCGCCATGGTGCTCTCGCGCACGGGGCGCACCGACGAGGCCGTCCCTTATTTTCGCAAGGTCATCGCGCTCGATCCGAAAGCTCCGGGGCCGCACGTAAACCTTGGGATTACGCTGGCCGATCGGTTCAATCTGGAAGGTGCTCTGGAGGAGTTCTCGGAGGCCATCCGTCTCGATCCAAATGCCGCCGCGGCGCACTACAATAAGGGCCGCGTGCTGCTCGACCTGCGGCGCGACAGCGATGCCAAGCCCGAACTCGAAACCGCCACCCGTCTCGACCCCCGATCTGCAGAGCCCTGGTACTTACTTGGCCTGATCGACAAATCGGCGGGCAACCCGCAAGCGGCGGTGCAGATGCTGCAAAAAGCGGCGGCGTTCGACCCCAGGAATCCCGACACACTATTTGTGCTAGGACAGGAATTACTTCACAGCGGTAATCGTGAGGGAGCGATTGCTCAATGGCGCAAGGTCATCGAGATCAAGCCTGATCATGGCGAGGCGCTTTACAATCTCTCCCGCCAACTGGCCAAGACCGATCCGCAGGAGGCACAACAGTTTCAGCAGCGGTTTGAAACCTTGCAGGCGCAGAAGCACATTATGGATCGCGCCCAAACTTTGGGGAATTTCGCCCTGTCGGCCGCGGCCGCGCACGATTGGCCGCAAGCGATTGCCCAGCTCAAAGAAGGCCTGCAGGTCTGCGGGGAGTGCAGCGCCTTGGCTCTCCTCCACAAGGACCTCGGCCTCACCTACTGCCGTTCCGGGGACCTGAAGAACGGACTGGCCGAACTCATCGAAGCAAAGAAACTCACGCCACAGGACCCGGACATCGACCAGGCCATTCGCTTCGTGAACAGCGCACAGAAATAACCGCAGGGGCCGTACCCCCGACGGCTTAACTTACTCCGACCCTGAAGCGCGGACGATTCTTCCTCACGTAGTCGCGGTCCATCATCGGCTCTCCCTCGCACTCGATTACGATCACGGTGGCCGGTTGATCGGGAGCAACCGAAGGAAGTCCGGCAAGCCGCAGAGAGAGGTCGTCCTGGGTAAAGGCGACGGCCTTGTCGCCCTGCAGCAGATGAACGGATTTTACTTTCGTTCGAAAGCCGCCAAAGGAAATCACGCTGGGCGGCTGGTAGAACGACAGCCATTTTTCCGCGGGGGTGTCTCCCGGCCAATCATCAATGTGCGCGTACACCGTGTTGCCGCGCTGGGTGAAGTTGGCGTACACGTGCTGGCGAAAGTCGCTGCGTTCGGTGCCGTAGATTGCGGTTGCATTAGGGCCAGTCCACCTGCCCACGGCTTGCAAAATCGCAACCGATTCCTCCGGGATGGAGCCATCGGGCTTGGGACCGATATTCAGGAGATAGTTGCCGCCGCCGTGCGCACAGGTAATCAGGTTGTTGACGATGGTCTTGGGAGTCTTCCAGTTGTCGTCAGCCTTGTGATATCCCCAGCTGTCATTCAGGGTCATGCAGGCTTCCCACGCGCGTCCCTTGGCCGCAGCCTGGATGTGTTGCTCCGGCGTGGAAAAGTCTCCGGGCAGTCCATTGCGATTGTTGACGATGATGTCCGGCTGGAGCTCGAATACCATCTGGTTCATTTTTTCCGATTCCCACTGTTCCGCCGAAAGCGGCCAATCGACGTCGTACCAGAGAACGTCGATCTTGCCGTAATTGCTCATCAACTCGCGGATCAGGCCGTGGGTGTATGCCACGAAGCGTCGCCGCGCGGCTTCGTCGGTGGCGCACAGTGCGCCATCAGGATGATGCCAGTCCATCAGGGAATAGTAAAAGCCGACTCGTAGTCCTTCTGCGCGCGCAGCTTCCACAAACTCGCGGACCAGGTCCCGTCCTGCGGCTTGTTTGGGGGCGCAATAGTCAGTCAGCTTGGTGTCAAAATTACAGAAACCCTCATGGTGCTTGGTGGTCATGACCATATATTTCTGCCCCGCCTGCCGGGCCAGCTTTGCCCACTCGCGCGCAGCATTGGGCTTGGGGTTGAAATGTTTGGCCAGCATTTCGTATTGCGGGATGGGAATGCCCTCCATTTCCATTGCCCACTCGTGACGGCCAATCACGCTGTAGAGTCCCCAATGAATGAACATTCCGAATCTGGCTTCGTGCCACCATTGAATCCGGCGGTCATGATCGGGCGGAGGCGTCTGCGGGTCCTCCGCCATCGTCTTCGCCGCGGCTGGCCGGGCCCAGCTCACAGGGGCGGTCGCGGCCAGACCTGCGCCGGCCGCCATGAGCTTCAGATAATCGCGTCTCGACGTTCCCTTACCTGGCGTCATCCGCCACCTCGTGTTTGATGAAGATATTTGATGAAGAGTCGGGCTGCTGAACGCAACCGACAACGGAAGAGGATTCTACTCTCCCTGTCAATGCGCCGCTCTGAAAACTGATTGACGCCGAGTCCTGCTCATGTCATGAAAGATCCTTTGCGACTCGTTCTCCGCTGTCAGCCGGCGCCCTGCGTTACAATTCCGCAATCTCATGAAGCTCCGCTCCCTCCAAGTCCTCGGGATTGGATTGTTCGTGGCCATCTGTGCGATGTGGGTAGTCGGGCAGGATGTTCCGAGGGCGAAGTTTCCCATGGCTACGCCGGACAGGTGGCAACTAGCAGGTTGGTGGCCCACCAAGGGGACACCATCGTTGAGTGAATATGTGGGCCCTGCGGCGTGCACCAAGTGTCACGCCGAAATTGCCGCCTCGCAGGAGAAGACTCCGATGTTTAATGCCGCCCGGCGCCCCTCTGATCTGCCGCTTCTGCAGCGGCGCGGGCGGTTGTCGTTTTCAGACGAGAGTTACGACTACATCCTCGCGCCGGGGCCTACCGAAACCAAGTTTTCCGTGAAGGACAAGACGAACAGCGCGTCGGCGATCGTGGGCTGGGTTTTTGGGGCCGATGCCGAGACCTACGTCCTGAAACAGAATGACATTTTTCTGGAGAGCCGGCTAAGCTACTACCCCGGTCTGGCGGGACTCGACATCACGCCCGGCCATAAGGCTGCAGCTCCCGGTACGATCGCGCAGGCCCTCGGCGATCCGGTTGACCATGAGATCATCCGGCGGTGTTTCGGCTGCCATTCCACCGCATCTACCGTGTCCGGGAACTTTGATCCTGAACGCGCCATGCTCGGTGTTACTTGCGAAGCTTGTCACGGTCCCGGCCTGCAGCACGTCACAGCGATGGAAATCGCCCCTGATCAGACTGGAGCAGGTACGATGTTGAATCCGGAGCGAATGTCGCCCGTCGATTCAGTGGATTTCTGCGGCGCCTGTCATCGTACCCGCGTAGACGTCGCACTGTTCATGCCACGGCATATGGGGATCTCGGGTGTTCGTCTCCAGCCGTATCGTCTGGAAAGAAGTCTTTGCTGGGGCGCGAGCGGCGATCCCCGGATTACTTGCATGGCGTGCCACGATCCCCATAAGCCGCTGGTGACGGATTCGACTGCTTACGATGCCAAGTGCCTGAAGTGTCACAACCAGTTGGGAAACCCACCGTCAGCCAAACTTGAGCCCGCCTGCACAGTGGCTGCGAAGGATTGTGCGTCCTGTCACATGCCGAAATACGAGATCCCCAGGGTACATGCAACATTTACCGATCATTTCATTCGTGTGGTGCGTCCCGGTGCGGAATATCCGGAATAGATTCGGTTGAAACTGCGCGCCCGCTGTTCATTCGTTTACGCGGGACTCAGAAGCTGAGTTAGAATGGCCACCGCAAAGTGAGTATGACAACCCAGGGGGCACCACAATGGCAGACGACCTTGGGTTTGTCGGGTCATGATTTTGGCCATTGTGAAGTGCAATGAGCAAACCGTTCTGGTTGATCGCAATCCTGATTTGTCCGCTTGTTCCTCTCGCGGGTCAGGACATCGATGCCAATCCTTCCATCCAGAAGCGCAGCCTCTCGACCATTGCTGATCAGATCACCGACGAAAGCGAGCGTACCGCTTTTATCGAGCTCTTTCGCCAGGCTCCCGCCGCGCAGATGAAGGCACGGGCCGAAGCGTTCCTGGCCAATTTCCCGAAGTCAGCGTTCCTGGCGCAGGCTTACGAGGTGGCGGCTCGCGCCAGCTTTGATCTGGGGGACTATGGGCCGGGTCTGATTTACGCTGAGAAATCTTTCGCGCTGCTCCCGGAGAATCCGCTCCTGCTCGTTGCCGTGGCTGATGTGGAAGCACGCGAACAGCGCAACTCATCGGCAGTTGTTCACGCTCAGCAGGCGCTCGATGGTCTCGACCGCTTCGGGGCTCCGGTATCGGTCGCGGAGGAGAACTGGCCGGAATTGCAGCGCAAGTTGAAGGCGTCCGCCAACATTTCCAAAGGGCGTGCTTTGCTGCAGCAGGCGCTTGCCCTTCCCGCAGAAAAGAAACGTATTCCAATCCTGAAAGCTTCGGAGTCTTCACTGCTCGAGGCCCAGCGCCTGAACTCCGCCGACCCAGAGATCGCGTACCTGCGAGGATTGACTCAGCTGGCCTCGGGAGAGTGGTCGGAAGCTGCCAACAACTTCGCCGCGGCGTATCGGGCCGGGGATGCGCTCGCGCCCAAGGCGCATGACAATCTTAAAACCATTTACCGGGTGCTCTATCCCGACTCCGGCGTCGCCTTCGAAACCTTCCTGAAGCAGGCCGAGGACCGGGGGGTAACCGGCTTGGGACCGCCCGCAGATGCCTCGGTGAAGAATGCCCCCCCGCTTCATCCGCCTTCGTCTTACCTGGGTTCGGCGTCTTGCCGGGGATGCCACGCCGGCATCTACCGACAGTGGTCACAGACCGGCATGTCCAGGATGTTCCGTCCCTACGAGCCCCAAAACGTGGTGGGGGATTTCACGACCAACAATCAGTTTTATCTGGGCGACGAGACTGAATATCGAGACGGAGAAGTGGAAGTCAGGCGAACCGGGAAACGGACCTTGTTCACGCGCATGACGATCCGCGATGGCCGCCACTATTTTGACATCTTGCAGTCGGACGGCAAGTGGCATACCTATCCGGTGGACTACATCATCGGGTCAAAATTTCAGCAGGCTTATGCCACCAGGCTGCCGAACGGCGAGATTCACGTTTTCCCCATTCAATATAACCTGCTTCGAAAGCAATGGGTCAACTACTGGAAGGTGATTGACGGAGTGGAAAGCGAGCGTGCCGATCCGCGCTCGTGGGAAAAGCTCGATGCTTCCACCAGCTATCAGGCCATTTGCGCCGTCTGCCACACCAGCCAATTGAGAAATTCGAGCGCAGGAGGTTTCGCGCCCAACCATCTGGAATTCAAAGAGCCCGGAATTGGTTGCGAGATGTGTCATGGTCCGTCGGCACAACATGCGGTAGAGATGGCGGAGAACCAGTATTATTCCAAGGCGCCGCTGGACCCGCCGGTCAATTTTCGCGAACTCGGGAATCGTGAATTTGTCGCGATTTGCGCGCAATGCCACGAGCAGTCGGCGATCCGCAAGCCCGGTCCGGCAGGGGAATTGAATTATTCGGGTACCGGAGATTTTTTCCGCAGCCATGTACGTCTTCCCTTCGGTGAGTTTTCCCGCAAGGGCTTTTATAAGGACGGCCGCTTCCGGCAGACCACCTTCATGGTGGAGGCCGTGGAACGTTCGCAGTGTTTTCAGAAAGGGCAGGTGAGCTGCGGAACCTGCCATGACCCACATGGTCACGATTCCGCTTCCAACCCCACCGCCCTGAAGTACCGCGATCAGCCGGACCTTATGTGCACAGGGTGCCACTCCCAGTTCCAGGACCGCACCCGCGCGGCGCAACACTCCCATCACCAGGCGGAATCGGAGGGCAGCCGCTGCGTCTCCTGTCACATGCCGCGTATCATGGATGCCCTACTGTTTCGGGCCCGCACCCATCAACTTGACGATATCCCCAATGCCGAGATGACGCGGCGTTTTGGTCAGGAAGACAGCCCCAATGCTTGTCTCCTGTGTCACAAGCAGAAAAGCGTGCAGTGGGTTCAGCAGACTCTGTTGTCGTGGAATCCCGTCCCCGACAGGCCTAAGGCCGAGATTTCGCTCTTCGGAAATGCGGCTTCTTCACTCAAATGAGGATTCGAAGACCCAGGCCTCGGGCACGACTGGTTTTTGTGGTTTGCTGTCCCGGTTTCATGATGGTGATGGCAGTTTCCCTGATCGCAGTGGCTGGGGTGATTCTCGCCTACGCGAAAGAGTCAGCTCCCCAATCCAGTGAGCCTGGCTCTGAGTATGCCGGCTCGGCGGCTTGTGCCCAATGCCATCAAGAGATCTATAAACAATTCTCCAAAACCAGCATGGGCCATTCCATGTCACTGGTTACGCCGACAGTATTGAAAACAATCCACGCCCCAGCTTCCGTTCGTGACAAGAATTCCAACGCGTCCATCGAAGTCGAGGTCCGGGACGGAAAGCTCTTTCAAACGCAATACGAAAAGGGAGGGGACGGCAGGGAAATCTACCGCGACAGCCACCAGTTGGATTGGATCATCGGAGCTGGAGAAAATGGCTTCGGCGGACTTCTAAAACAGGATGACTACCTCTTCCAGGCCCCTCTATCCTTTTATTCCAAGACTCAATCCTGGGCCCTCTCGCCGGGCTATGAGTTCGGCAACTACGGCTTCAATCGCCCAATTCTGCCCGCCTGCATTTTCTGCCACAGCGGGCGGCCGAGCGCCATCCCGGAGGGAAATGGACGCTTCGGCAGCCCTCCGTTCCCGGAGCTGGCGATCGCTTGCGAAAATTGTCACGGCCCGGGACTTTCGCATGTGGTGGCAAACCAGATGGGCAGCGAAAGCTACGCGGGGCACGATCCGACCATCGTCAATCCGGCACATCTCTCAGCCGCCCTGTCTGACAACATTTGCATGTCGTGCCATCAGACGGGAGATGTGCGGGTGCTGAAGCCGGGCAAGGAGTTCAAGGACTTCCGGCCCGGAACTCCGCTGGACAACACGCTATCGATCCTGATGGTTCCGCCCAAGCGCGAATCGCCGCCCCAGTCGGATCTGCTCGAACACTACTACTCCATGACACTCAGCAAGTGCTACCGTGCAAGTGGGCGAAAGTTGGGTTGCATTACCTGCCACGATCCGCATGTGGAGCCTTCGCGGGAAGAGGCCCCGGGCTATTTCCGGAATAGGTGCCTGACATGCCACAGCGAAAAGAGCTGCACCCTGGCTTTGGACGTGCGCCAGCACCAGCAGCCCCCTGATGACTGCGGTGGTTGTCACATGCCCAAGCGCGACGTGCAGGAAATTTCGCATTCCAGCATCACAAATCATCGGATTCTCAGCCGGCCCGACGAAGCATTTCCGGAAGAAGCCTTTCACCAAACTACGGCTGGCTTACCTGATCTCATTCATCTGAATCCGGCTCCCGGTCAGAAAGACACGACGCCGCCACCGCTGGTCCTGCTGCAGGCCTACGGCGAATTGGCGGAACGGCATCCCGAATATGTGAAGCGTTACCTTGAAGTGCTCGACCAATTGGAGCGGACCGACCCCGACAATCCTCTGGTGCTGGCCGCGATAGGAACGCGGGAGTCACAGTCGGGCAAGTACGAGGAAGCGATTACACATCTGCGCCACGCTTTGGAGACGGGCCCTCCGAAAACCTTCCTGTACACCGAACTGGCGAATGCCCTGGTGAAGCTGGATCGCCCGGCCGAGGCAGCAGTCGTGCTGCGAAAAGCGATCGCTCTCGATCCCTTTAATTCTGAGCTACAAAGAATGCTGATCGTTCGTCTGATCGATCTCAAGGAATACGCCAGTGCCCGAACAGCTCTGGAGAATTATGTCGAACGTTTCCCCGAGGACTCCTTCATGCGACAAATGCTGGCTCGCGCCCGGGCAGCAGGGCCGGCGAAATAGTTGCGCTTCAACTGACGCTTTCCAAACTCGCGAGCCATGCGCAATCCCCCCAGCATGAGAAGGAACAAGGGTCTGGCGCTGACACTCCGATTACTGACCGTTCACCCGTAGCACGAGGCGAGTCTCTCTCTCCAGCCGGACGTTTTTGGTGTTGGAAGTGATTAACGTCCCAGACGACAGCGTGAAGTCAGGCAGGCCGATCGTACCCTGGCTGGAGGACGTCAACGCCTCTCCGTGATTTGTACTGGCCGCATTGCTGGTGTGTAAGTCCGCTCCGGGCGCGCCTTGCGCCTGACTGCCAAGGCCAGGCCGTCCAGCCATCCCGCCTCCGGGAGCATTGTTCGACATGGAGATGGAAGTCGACGCGCTCTGTGCGTCAAGCGCTGCCTGCGCCATGGCGGCGGAGGAGTCGGCCACTGCCTGGATCGCGAACGAAATCGGGACTTGCGTACCGTCTTTCAGAACGGCGGAGTCAAAGGCAAGCCCGAGTTCGGACTCGTTCTGCCCCTTGGCGCGCCCTTGGGCCTGAGTCACTTTGCCCATAACTTTCGAGCCCTTTGGTAGCACCAGCTTGTCATCCGACTTGACGTCTTGCGTAACCTTCGCAACCACCTCGTCGCCAGCCTTGGCCTTATGGGCGTCGACTGCCTTGATCAACTCGACCTGCACCGCGGTTCCGGGCGGCACGGATATGGACGCGGTCGCGGGACTCTGGGCAAGGCATGCGGTTGAAAGCACAAACATGGCAAAAAATGAAACTGTATTCCGGATCACGTGAACCTCCTTTGAGAGCAGCGCGCTGAAACAGGGGAACGCAGCCGATAAATCTACATCCCAGTTTCGGTGGATGTTGAGCAGATGCCGGGCGGTCAATCCGAAACGATCCTGAATCAACCGGAGGGCGGCTTGTCCGGCAATGGCGCGGCTGCAGGCCGGATAAATTTTGAATCGTCGACCGGTACATTGTCCTGCACGTGTTCGATCCGAATGCTATACCGGGAACGAGGGGTGGAAATGGTGCGCTGGAATGGAACCTTCAGCTTGCCCTCGTCCCGGTAGTCGGAATAGTCCACTTGCGTGGGATTGCGGCCGAGGGGAGAGTCGCTATAGCGCAACATGCGCAAAAGAAGACCAGACTGTTGATCGAAGTAGAACTTCGCCGCTACCTCCCCACCACTGCCACCCGAAACCACGTAGACGTCATGGTCACCGATCTTTTCCGGATTGGCGGTCTTGATCTCGCTGAAGAATTGCTGGAAGTGGATAGGCAATCGCAGATCTGCCTCCAGACGTGCGGAAAGCATCTCGGGCGCTGGAATTTCGCGCGTGGGGCGGCCCGGGGTCGAACTCCAGCCTGTGGTCCCATCCAGAGCGGTGATGTTGTCCCCGTTGGGCAGATGGATGATCTGCACTCGTTTAGCGGGAATCTTGCTAAAGAGTTCAACGGGAAATTGCCGTCCGCCGATATCAATGCTGCCCTTTTCCACCCGGGTGGACAACTTTTCAATCGCTGACGCACCCCCCATGGCCTGCACGTATTTTCCCAGAATCCGTTCAACGTCCGGCGTATTGGAAGGCGCTGGCGAGGGCTCGACCGGCGCCGCCTCATGAGCGGGGGGAGCAACAGCCTCCGCGATCATGGGCGTGGCCACAGGATGAGCGGCTCCGCGGTGGCAGGAGTAGCAGGTCACCTCACGCTTTCCTTCGAAGTTGGCCTGGTTGATGGCAAACATCATTTGCATCATCTTCCGTGCCGTCTCCTTGGGTTTCTTATCGTCCTTCTCGAATGCTCCTTCCGTGTGGCAGTAGCTGCATTCCACGCCGAGCGAGCTGGCAATGAACTGCATGGCTGGAATCAGTTGATCCGCCGGAAGGCCCTTCAGGACCTGGATGTTCTTGTAGGCTTCTTCGGTCATTTTTGTCTTGGGTTGCGCCGGGGCCGGAAGGGTCTGCCCGCCGGCCATAAGGCCTGGCATCGAAATCAGGAAGAGAAGATACAGAGCGGCTCGTAACCGTGACACGAAATCTTCGTTCATGGGAAAGTTTCCCAACCACCTGGTAGTGTAATAAACGCGTAAGGCAGTGTCTTTGGTTCTCACAGTAACGCAACTCATCGGGCCCTCAGCCCCGGGGCGGCTGCTGTTGGAGCGCCCTACGGCGCAAGCTAGGGGGCACAAAAGTTCTGCGCTAACACAGAAGTCTTCGCTGGAAATTTTAGAGCGAGACGCCTCGCTTCCAGGGAATGAAGTCTGCTTGTCCTTTGAGCTCGGCCTTGGTCTGAACTTCGCCGCTTGCGACTCGAATGACGTACTCCAGAATGTTTTCGCCCTCCTGTTCAATGGTCGCGTCACCTGAGATGATAGCGCTGGTGTCCACGTCAATAATGTCCTCCATGCGCCGGGCCAGCGGCGAATTCGAGGACAGCTTCACGACCGGGGTAATTGGGTTTCCCGTCGGAGTCCCCAGGCCGGTAGTGAACAGCACTAGATTTGCGCCGGCGCCCACCTGGGCAGTCACGCACTCCACGTCACTTCCCGGAGTGCACTGCAGGTTCAGGCCCGGCACAGTGGAAGGCTCGGGATAGTCCAACACAGCCGTGACTGGGGAGGTCCCGCCCTTCTTGGCCGCTCCCGCTGATTTCATCGCGTCGGTAATAAGACCATCACGAATATTTCCGGGAGAAGGATTCATTTCAAAGCCTGACCCGACGGACCGGGCGCGAGCCTGATAGTCGCGCATGAGCCTGGCAAAGCGATCTGAAATATCGGCCCGGGCGCTGCGATTGATGAGGTCTTGTTCCACCCCGCACAACTCGGGAAACTCGGAGAGAATTGTCCTTGCCCCGATGGCGGCCAAGAGGTCGGCTGTATGTCCGATTGCCGGATTGGCCGAGATCCCTGAAAACCCGTCCGACCCGCCGCACTTCAGGCCAACGCACAAGTGGGAAAGGTCTGCGGGTGCGCGGCGGGCCCGGTTGGCCTCAACCAAACCTAAAAAAGTCTTCCGAACAGCATCTGACAGCATGGCGACTTCAGAAGCGCTTTGCTGTTGCTCCAGAATGATCAGGGGCTTGTCGAACGCCGGATTGCGCTTTTTGATTTCCTGCCGCAGGACAGCGATTTGCGCGGACTGGCAGCCCAGGCTTAGCACCGTGGCTCCTGCCACATTGGGATGATTGATGTAACCGGCGATCAGCCCGCAGAGGTTATTGGCATCCTCGCGAGTTCCGCCACATCCCCCCTCGTGCAGGAGGAATTTGATGCCGTCGATATTCTCAAATACGCGGGCCGGTATCGGGTCTGCGCCGTTCGTGCTCCCGACCCGGCTCCGGATTTCTTCGGCTCTGCCCTCCCGGTAGAGCCTGGCGAACTCAGCGACTTGTTTACGATAGATTTGTGGCGCGGCGAAGCCCAGTTCCTGTTCGAGGGCTTCCTTCAGCACGCCAATGTTCCGGTTTTCACAAAAGACCAGAGGAACGACCACCCAGTAGTTCCGCGTGCCCACTTGTCCGTTCGAGCGGTGATATCCCAGAAATGTGCGCTGTTTCCAGCGCGAGATGTCGGGAGGTGTCCAGCGATATTCACCGGCGCGTTCGTGGAAGTCTGTTGCCCGGTGCTGCACATTGCTCGTGGTCAGCCGCTCCCCGCGCTGGATGGGCTTCATTGCAGCCCCGACGACCACGCCGTACATGATCACGTCGTCACCGACGGCAAGGTCTGCACTGGCAAACTTATGTTTCGCAGGGACGTTCGAAATCAACTGGTAGGTCTCGCCTCCGAACTGTACCTGCTCGCCTTGATTCAGGTCCGACAGCGCGATTAAAACGTTGTCGTCGGAATCAAGTTTCAGAACCCGTTCTTGCATTTGGGATACGCTTTCATAAATTGAGCGGTGAAACTACCTTTGCCTCAATTCCGAGTCCGCTGGATTGGCCGTGGCCTACGATAATGGCCCCGCGATCTTCAGCACGTAAGCGTACTGTCCCGGAAGATCATGAGGAAGTGTGACCCGGATATCAGTGCCCTGTTGCGACCACATCAGGGGCTTGGTCTCGCCCAAAAGGTAAATCTCGGTGCCCGCCTTCGGTGAAAGCGACTTGAGAGTGATGGTGTCTGTCCTCGGCTTGCCCAGCAGGGTGGCGTAGACTGCGGAATTCTTTTGCGTGAACCGGAGATCAATGCCTTCGAGAGTCTTACCTTCCGCGGTTTTCCAGGGACGGGTACCGTAGATGGCCTCACCGTTTTGCTTGAGCCATGCTCCAAGCGCCTGCAGGCGACTCATCTGGACAGGGGGAATGGTGCCATCGGCTTCCGGGCCCACGTCAAGAAGGAGATTGCCGTTCTTGCTGACGATGTCGACCAATAAATAGATGAGCTCGTCAGGAGCAATAGTTTCGGCTTCGCCTTCGGCCCGGTTGTAGCCGAAAGATCGTCCCAGGCCGCGGCACTCTTCCCACTTGGTCGGGCTGATCTTCTCCATGACCTGGTATTCCGGGGACTTGAAATCAGAATGCTTGACCCCGAAACGGTCGTCCACGACGCCATCCGGAACGGTGTTGTAATACTCCGCCATGAGTTGCAGGGGGTGGCCTGACTTGGGGTAGTCAATGTCGTTCCACAGGACGGCGGGATGGTAGCGCTCGATCAGTTCCCGAAACTGCGCGTCGGCGTACTTGCCATAGGCTTCGCTTTGGGGCTTCACGGACTGGTAATCGGCCGCCGTGCGAATGGGACCGGGTACGAAGGTCCAATCGTAGCCGCCGGAATAATAAAGACCCATCCGCAGACCTTCCTCGTTCACTGCCTTGGTCAAATCACCAACGATATCGCGGGTGGCGTGCTGCCGGTCAGCCGGCAGCTTGGGGTTTGGCGTTGAGCTGGGCCACAGGGTAAATCCATCATGATGTTTGGTGGTGAGGACAACGTATTTCGCGCCGGCGTCGCGGAAGGTCTTGGCCCAATCTTCCGGATTCCACTTCTGTATCTCTTTATCAAAGACCGGAGCAAAGTTGTAGTAATCGTAGCCCGCTCCGTAGTGCTCGCGATGGTAAGCCTGGGTAGGCGATCCGTCGATTCGCATTACATTCAGATACCACTCGGCGTAAGGATTGTTCTTGATGTAGTCGGGAGCGGTGAAGTCGTGTTCGGGATGGACCAGCGGAGCCCAGCCCGGAACCGAATAAAGGCCCCAATGAACAAATATCCCCAATTTTGCGTCGGCATACCACTGTGGCAGGGGATGCTTATTGAGCGATTCAAGAGTGGGCTCGTAGTGCGTCGGAGTTTGCGCGTGGACGGGGAAGGCCAAAAAACAAAGCACCAGGAACAAGGGAATCCGACTGAACTTCCCGGACGCGGGCAAGGTTGGAACCGATCGAGTCTTCATTTTTATTTTTGGCTCCCGTGGAAATCTGTTTTTGGATACGGCCCGCGAACAAATACAAAAAGAGACTTTCGAGTGACCAGCGCGTTTAGCGGTTATGTTCGCGCCATCCGAGATAGTCACCAAAATTCAAGCGCTTGTCAATTGTATTACATTCCATATTCGAGCTAAATATCGGTCTTTGAGCGCTTATCGCGTATAATGACCGGTCGAGACGCGCGGGAGGGCCCCCTTTGTTTAGTTAACCGATTGCCAGATAGATCGAATTTTTGGGCTGGGAGCTGAGCTGCGAACTTGGCTGTCAGTCAATCGGTTATCGCGACCTGTACCCACCTCGCCGACACCCAAATGATGGAATACCGAAAGCTTGGCCGTACCGACCTTGAGGTTTCGATTCTTGGATTTGGCACCGCTCCGCTGGGGAACGTATACGGGACGACGGACCCCTCGGAGGGAAGACGCGCAGTCCACTCTGCGATCGAGAACGGGATCAATTTCTTTGATTCCTCTCCCTACTATGGTGTGACTCTGTCAGAAGAGCGACTGGGAGAGGCGCTGGTGGGCCGGCGCGACAAGGTGGTGCTGGCAACCAAGTGCGGCCGCTACGGCCTGGCCGCGTTCGACTTCTCGGCCGCGCGGTTGACTGCCAGCATCGACGAATCGTTGCGACGATTGCGGACTGATCGCATCGATCTGCTCCAGGCGCACGATGTCGAGTTCGGTGACGTGGAGCAGGTCATCCACGAGACGGTCCCTGCCATGCGAAGGATACAGGAGCAGGGCAAGGCCCGGTACATCGGCATTACGGGCTATCCGTTGAAGACCCTGCTGCGCATAGCGGAACGCAGTGCCGGTTGATACCATCCTCAGCTATAGCCGCTACAACCTGATGATTACCGACATGGATGAGGTGATCACACCTTTTGCGAAAAAGCATGGCATCGGCCTGATCAATGCGGCCGGTCTGCATATGGGAATTCTGACTCAGGCTGGCGCTCCACCCTGGCACCCCGCGCCTCCGGCGGTGCATGAGGCGGCCCGCAAGGCCGTGGAGTTGTGCCGGAAGCGCGGTGCCGATATTTCCCAGGTAGCGATTCGTTTTTGTCTTGATCATCCTTACGTATCCAGCACGCTGGTGGGCATTGGCAGTGAAGAGCAGCTCAAGGCGAGTCTGAAAGTACTTGAGATTCATACCGATCCGGCTTTACTCAAGGAAATTCGTTCGCTCCTGGGGCCAACCTTCAATCACGTCTGGCCGTCGGGCCGGCCAGAGAACCACGGATGAGATCCTGCTCTCAAGCAGCAGTGGAGAAAGTGTCCCGTCAAAACCCGAAGGCTGGGTTTCTGGCCTTCTTCTCTGGAAGGCCCACGCCTTAGTTCGGTTTCAGCGACTCCGTCAGGCGGATGCAAAGGGATTACGGGCCGATGTTGCGCCAAAGCCCTTACCTTCGCGATCGTTTGGGAATGCCTTTTCCCCAGCATTTGTGGGCAGTTTCCGGCTGGCCGATAATACGAACCTAACTTCCGGTTTGCCCGTCAGAACGAAGCCGCTGGCGCGGCGGACGCTACCGCGTGCCCGATGCAGGCGGCATCGGAGATCCGAGGGTAGCTACCTTGAACAATGATCGGTCTCGGGTTACGATGAGGCGAATCGTGGACTGGGGTGTCATGGATAGATCGATGATCATCAATAACTACCCTTTTGCCGAATTCCGCTTCTGGCAAGGCTTTCCGGGCGAAAATCGATTGAAATTCCATAGATAACCCCGCGTCCGCCGCAAACGCCAGCGGCTTCCTTCTGACGGCTTTTTCGAACGCGTCGCCTCAACCTTCTTTCAGCCTTGAGCACTCATCCCGGCGTCGCCTCCGAAAAAGCACTAGCGTCACCCGACAAGAATCCAGACGTTGGTTGTGATTCAATGTGGCCACGATGCCGTGCGGAGGAATTATGCAGAAATCGCGTAGGCGGTTTTTGACCGTTACATCGGCTGGCTTAATCGGCGCCGCTGCCGCGCACAGCGATTACGCGCAAGCATCCGAGCCCCGGCAGCAACCGACTCCTGGTGCGCCTCCAGCGTTCGGTACCGGACGTTTAGTGGGTCCACACATCTCGTCTACAACCGTAAGCGAGGCCGAAAAGCTGGTGCAAGTCAAAATGGCGGACGGCGAAGTTGCTGTCGCGGCTTCGAGTTGGCGGCTGAACATGGCCGCCCTGTATGAGCGCCGGACCGGGCCCCGAAAGGTGGAACTGGAGGCTATGCTTGCTCCGGCGACGAAGTGGAATCCGGTGCTGGCGGAAGTGAAGAGAGTGGCGGTGCGCGATCGCTTCATCCGTAGCATAGCCAACCCGGGATCGTTGCCCGCGAGCGACGAAGACATTGCATATGCGCCGGTAACCAAACTCTCGCGCTGGCTCGAGCAAGGCAACCTCACTTCGACGCGGCTCACACAAATTTACCTTAGACGCTTACAGCAGTTCGATCCCAAGCTGCGATGTGTGATCACATTAACCACTGATCATGCGATGGCGCGGGCAAAGCAGGCGGACGCGGAGATCGCAGCGGGGAAATATCGCGGGCCGCTGCACGGCATTCCGTGGGGAGGCAAAGACTTGCTCGATACGGCCAACATTCCGACGACCTACGGGGCCGAGCCGTATCGCAACCGCGTGCCTAAAGAAGACGCCGCGGTGGTCAAGCGACTCGACGATGCAGGAGCTGTGCTTGTCGCCAAGCTCAGCCTGGGTGCGCTGGCGCTGAATGACATCTGGTTCGGTGGGCAGACGATGAATCCGTGGTTGCTTGAAGAAGGCTCCTCGGGATCGAGCGCTGGGCCGGGAGCTGCTACTGCGGCGGGGCTGGTCGGATTCTCGATCGGCAGCGAAACTGGAGGCAGCATCGTGAGTCCGTCGATGCGCTGTGGGGTGACCGGGCTGCGACCGACCTACGGGCGCGTGCCTCGCACAGGGGCAATGACACTCTGCTGGTCGTTGGATAAGCTGGGGCCGATGACGCGCTCGGTCGAAGATGCGCTGCTGGTCCTGCATGCCATTTCCGGTCCCGATGCGGCCGACTTGGCCAGCGTGCCCAGCCATCTCGACTTCGACGCCAACGCCAGCGTCAGGGGGCTACGCATCGGATACTTTCCGACGTGGATGCAGGAAGGCGCCGCCACCGAGGTCGATCGCGCGGCGCTCAAGGCGGTGGAAGAGGCAGGGATGAAGCTGGTGGAAGTCTCGATACCGGATTGGCCGTACGATTCGCTCAACCTTATTCTTTTCGCGGAGTCGGCGGCGGCCTTCGAAGACTTGACGCTCAGCGGGGGCTTGAACGAGCTCAAGGTGCAGGTTCCCGATGCGTGGCCGAACATCTTTCGCCAGTCGCGCTTCCTGTCAGCCGTCGATTTCGTGCAGGCGGATCGCTTCCGCCGCAAGGTCGCCCAGGAAATGGCGCGCGTCTTTTCGCAAGTCGATCTGCTGCTGGTGCCGTCATTGCGCGACGAAATGCTGGTCATCACCAACTTCACCGGGCATCCATCGTTGACCTTGCGAGCCGGCTTCGTGGAAGTGTCGGAGGCGCGGAGCGACTGGGCGCCGGACCCGCAGCATCCCTTGCCAAAGTTTTCGCCGCCGCGACGGGTGCCGCATGGGGTGACGCTGATCGGACAGCTGTTCGATGAGGGAACGCTGGGCAGCGCGGGGTTGGCGCTAGAGAGAATCTTCGGCGTGACTGAGCACAGGCCGGCGGGATTTTAGACTTTGAGCCGTAATCGGTTAAAGGCAGTCACTAGCGGCAACAAATCCCGTAGCTCTGCCACAGCCGGAACCATGGGCTACGCGCATTCGTCTCGTCGTGCCTTCGATTGGCAGCCGAGAGGTCGCTTGGGCTCAGCGGTCTCTTGTCCGGCACCGCGAAGATGCGCTCTAGCCACTCGATTTCATCAATGGTCCGTTCTGCGTCCATCGGTTTCCATCATCTAGTATGAAGCGGGAATGGGTCAAGCGGATGTGGTATGGATTGGCCTTTCGCGGTGGAGCAACCGGCGGCAGGGCTTGCCTATCAGGGCGTCGTTGCAACGCCTCGTCTGGTGACCAGATAAACTGCGAAGCTCCCCAGCCAATGACCGCCCTCGTAATGCTCGCCGGTCACAGCAGCCAAACCAGCCCTCCCGTGCGCCTCGGCAGCTGCCACGATCGACGGCAACCGCTTGTCGGCCTTCGGCAAACCAGCAGCGATTCCCTCCAGCATCCAGGCTCGGCTAAGATTGAGCCCATCCAAGTGCGCCAGCTTTGGATCGCTGGGATCAGGCGACACAACGGGCTGCAACCACTTACCCGGGCCTGACGTGGAAATTTGGGGCATGAACGTGCGGAGCCAGCGTGCAAACTCCGGGCTCGGCAGCACACGACGCATGAGGTCCGCTTCGCCGAGGCATGGTGACAGGAAATCCTCGCCGGAGGGCTCATACGCCAGCGGACAGTTCTGGTCATTGAGGTAGAACTGCTTGCCTTTGGTTGCGACTAATTCGGCGAATTTTTGATCGCCGTTGCCGCGCGCATAATCGAGCATCAGACCAAGCGCGAAAGCCGTCTGGTCGTGTTCGCCGATCCGCACAGGATTGGAGAGTTTGGGCAGCCAGTTCCTCAGCCGTTCCAGGACGACTTTCTCAAGTGGATGCAGATTAGCCGCCATCTCTTTGGCCTCCGGATCATCCCATTCCGTCAGTTCCGTCACCAATTGCAAGAGCCAGGCGAGCCCATAAGGTCGCTCAAATGTGGCGCGTCCTTCTCCACGGAGATATGCCGCCTCCTGCGTGATATTTTCCGCCGTGAGACTCTGTCGCAGTGCTTCTCGAGCCGCCAGAACAAACGGAGCGTCCGGAAAGGTCCTGACCAAGCGAACCAGGAGCCAATGCCCGTGGACGGAAGAATGCCAGTCGTAGCAGCCATAAAAGGCAGGCGTCAATTTCCGTGGCGGGGCCGCATCGGCATCGCTATTCAACGTGTGGCTAATGTGATTTGGGTACTCTTTGTGGACGCAAGCGAGTGCGAGATTCGCAAACCGCTGAGCCGCTTTGATGTTGAACTCACTTGTATTTTGGGCGGCAGCACTCATGGTGAAGAACAAGAACGTGGCGCACAAGATGAATTTCATCGCCGGATAGTTTAGCCGAAGATGATGCGTGTCACCGGAGTTTCGTAGCTGCCAATTGTCCGAAACCTTCCGGTCTTGTGATCGTGGCGAGTCGCTACATGCGGGCATCCCGGCGCGCCGAAACGGGTCCGTCGCAGTGAGAAAGTTGAGACAAGTTCAGAATTTTGCTGACTTGATATTCGGTCGCAATGGCATCCTGAAGGAGCTGGGTGCCCTCCGCGATTTCCCCACGAATAACTTGGTCGTGCAACCTGTTCGCCACGGCTGAATACAGGGACTGGCGCGGGCGGGCAGATTCAGAGAGCGTCCCTAAGCCCATTCTTGGGACTTCTCTCAACCGTGAGCGGAAACGAAGCCACGAACGCTCCCGCATATCATCCGCATTGCCCTTGACGATTGCATGTTGTATCCATAAAATCACACGCTTGTCAGACACAGCATCTTGCGCCCGATGAAACCCGGAACAAGCTCTGAATCTGCGATTCCACGGCAGTCCCTGACCTCCGCAGTGGCGGAGAAATTGCGCGATCAGATTATCCGGGGAGAAATCACCGAGGGCGCGCAGCTACGGCAGGATGTAATCGCCGGGCAGTACCGCGTGAGCCGTATTCCGGTGCGTGAGGCCCTGCGGCAATTGCACGCCGAAGGCCTGATCACGATTGTCCCCAACCGCGGCGCGATTGTTCCCGAACTCTCCCCCACCGACATCGAAGAGTTGTTCGCGATCCGGGCGTTACTGGAGCCGGAAGTGCTCAAACTCTCGATCCCGCGCCTGACTCCGGCTGACCTTGGACAAGCCGAAGCGGTGTTGAATAAGTACATGAGCGAACTGCGGCGTGAAGAGCATATGGAGAATTGGGGACGCATGAACTGGCAGTTCCACTCCATACTATATTCGCGCGCCGAGCGCCCGCATTTCATGTCAATCATCCGCAACGTCAACCACAGTGGGGAGCGCTATACGCGGCTGCAACTGCATTTGACGCACGGCATGAAGCGCGCGAATGAAGAACACCGCCAGATCCTCAAGCTGTGCCGAAAGAACGAAGTAGCAGCGGCGTGCAAATTGTTACGCCAGCATATTCAGTATGCCGGTCAGTCCTTGAAACAGGTCGTGGAGGAGCGGCGCCCCGGGACTCAAGTGTGATCTGAAAAGCGCGCTAGAGTTTTGAAACCGTTGTGAGGCGCAGATTGTTTCCAAAAGATAACCCTGGCGAGAGGTTTGGAAACAAAATGAGAACGATTCGCACCATTCCCGCAAAGTTACTCCTGTGTCTGCTGCTGATTCCGGCGGCGAATCCGCGATGTTCTGCCCAGACAAAAGGGCCGATGCTTGATCAGGGAACGGTTGATCTTGACACTCCTGACTTTACCCTGACGCTGGTGCGTTCTTCGCAGACGGTCGCAGCTCTCAAGCCCAAAGGCGCGGACGGGTTCGACTTTACTCCCGGCGACCTGCTCAACGATCGGTCCAGCGACGGCTACTTTCACCTGGGCGATCTCGAGTTGCGGCTGCGTTCCGGGAATTCCGGCGCCTGGAAGAACTACTCGACTGCCGCCGCCCGAAAACCCGTGACCGCGAACCCCGCCTCTGCGGATACGCTGGCGTCCGCCGATCTCACTCCAACGCTGCCTTCCGGCTTTCCTCTTCAGATCACGCGCGACTGGCTCGTGGATGGAGGCAAGCTGGTTCTCCGGTTCGCGCTGAAAAATAAAACCTCCGAGACCATCCAGATCGGGTCGCTGGGCATTCCCATGATCTTCAACAACGTGCTGAACAATCGCTCGCTGGAGGATGCCCATGCGAAGTGCTCTTTTTACGATCCGTACGTCGGCGAGGATGCGGGATACCTCCAGGTCACACGTCTTAGCGGTCATGGACCCGCGCTGCTGGTTGTCCCCGATGGGAAAACTCCCTTCGAAGCCTACAACCCGATCTTGGACAAACGCGATCCCTGGGGTGCGGCCCCGGTCTTTACCGATCCCACGCCACGCGGCATTACCTTTGAAGGTTTCTACGAGTGGATGGTAAGCAGCCAGGCGTATGCCGAGAATGAGTGGAAAGGCACCAAGCCGTGGAATTCTCCAACCGCGCTGAGCCTCGCTCCGGGTGAGTCCAAGACCTATGGCGTGAAATTTCTGGTCTCACCTTCGATTCGGGAGATCGAGAAAACTCTTGCGGCCAACCGCCGGCCGGTGGCCGTCGGAATCCCGGGCTACGTTGTTCCGACGGATATTGATGCGCGTCTGTTTCTGAACTATCCCTCAGGCGTCAAGTCGATCACGGTAGAACCCAGCGGAGCGCTTACGGCCAGCGTCGACACATCCGCCGGCAACTGGAAAGCTTATACGGTGAAAGGCAGGACCTGGGGACGCTCGCGCCTGACCATTACTTACGATGACGGGCTGGTGCAGACCATCCACTATTTTGTGACCAAGCCCGAAGTCCAGACAGTCGCGGACATGGGCCACTTCCTCACCACCCGGCAATGGTATGACGATCCCAAAGATCCGTTTCATCGCGCGCCGTCGGTGATGACCTACGACCGCGAGACCAACCAGATCGTGATGCAGGACAGCCGCGTCTGGATCGCAGGATTGGGTGACGAAGGCGGTGGCGGGGCATGGATTGCGGCCATGATGAAGGAACTAGTTGAGCCCGACAAGGCCGAACTCGACCAGTTGATGCAGTTCGTCGACGGCGTGCTCTGGGGCGGACTGCAATATAAAGATGGGCCGAAGGTCTACGGCGTAAGGAAGAGTCTGTTCTACTATCAGCCCGATCAAATGCCGGCCGGGTACTATCGCAGCGATTTCGATTGGTCCACCTGGACCAGTTGGGACAAGAAGCATTCCGAACGAGTCGACCGGTCTTACGATTATCCGCACGTGGCTGCGGCGTATTGGGTCCTCTATCGTCTGTCGCGCAACCATCAGGGCCTGGTCACGAACCATCCCTGGGAGTGGTATCTCCAGCACGCGTATGAGACATCAGTTGCCATGACGAAGTACGCCGGGGAGTATGCGATCTTCGGGCAGATGGAGGGCACCATCTTTCTTCAGATCATGGACGACCTTCGACATGAGGGCATGAGTAGGGAGGCTGACGATCTGGAATCAAAGATGCGTGTCCGCGCCGAACGCTGGAACAAGGAGGCCTATCCGTTCGGCAGCGAAATGCCCTGGGATTCGACCGGCCAGGAAGAGGTCTATGCCTGGACGAAACACTTCGGCTATCAGGACAAAGCCGAAGTGACGCTGAATGCCATCCTCGGCTACGATCCGACGGTGCCGCACTGGGGCTACAACGGCAGCGCGCGCCGTTATTGGGATTTCATTTTCGCCGCCAAGGACAGGCGCCTGGAACGCCAACTCCATCACTATGGCTCAAGCCTGAACGCCATTCCGGTGCTGGCTGAGTATCGCGAACATCCGGATGACTTATACCTGTTGCGAGTGGGATACGGCGGGACCATGGGGCCACTTACCGACATCGACCAGGAAGGCTTCGCCTCGGCCGCGTTCCATGGCTTCCCCGACATGCTGCGCCACGATCCGATCACCGGCGACTATGGCCCGAACTTCTTCGGACATGCCTGGAACACCGCCACCTACATTGTTCATCATCCCGATTTCGGGTGGGTGGCATTCGGCGGCAACACCAGGATCAAGGGTGATACGGTCCAGGTCACGCCCCTCGACTCCTACCGCTCACGGGTTTACGTAGCGTCACTTGGCCTGTGGCTGACCCTGGATGCCGGCAGCTTCGAGAGTGTGGAGGTGAATCCCAAGAGCGGCGCGGTTCGCGTAGGGCTAAGCGGCGCCACGCAGTTCACATCAGCGGCTCGCCTGCGAGTAGAGCAGCCGGCCAAAGTCGCCGGCGTTGGAACCTATCATCCGGCAACTACCCTTAAGTCAGAACGCGATGCGTATGTCATTCCCCTCAAGAAAGGAACGACCTGGATCGATCTCACCAGCAAGCCGTAGAAACGGTTGCTGCGGATCAGCCGGTTACAGCTGCCGTTGGCCAGCTTGAGATCGGATTAATTGTGTTGGTCGGGAGCAAGTAGTTCGGACCAAAACGTTTGCGCCTTGGAAACCATGGCCTCCGCGCAGTCAGGTTGAATAGTTCCACCTTGAGCTCAACATGCGGACCATCCTTGAATACGAGCTCGCCCGCGCAGCGCATGATCGATCGTGCCAATGGCGCCAGCATCTCCAGACTACTTGACGTTCGGCAATGCATAAACACCCACAGGTTGCGGGCGTGTGTGCAGGGCGTCCCGAATAAGTTTGCGCGCTTGTTCCAGCTCTTGACCGACCAGTTCCAGGCGCGGCGGACGCACCCGGGCGTTGCCCATCCCCACCTCAGCCTGCACCAGCTTGATGAGCTGTACGAAGTTATAGACCGTGTCCATGCGAAGCAGTGGAAGGAACCAGCGGTACAGCTCGAAAGCTTGGTCAGCCTCTCCGCGAATTCCGAGGCTGAGGAGATCGACGGATTCGCGGGGAAGCGCGTTGGTCAAGCCAGCGACCCACCCGGTAGCGCCCACGCCGATGGCCTCGAGAATGGCGTCGTCCACGCCGACAGAAATCTCCAGCCGGCGGTCGACCAAAGCTCGGATCGCCGACACCCGCCTGGCGTCCGTACTCGATTCTTTTACGGCTGCGAAGTTCTCATGTTCCGCCGCCAGTTCGCTGATCTGTGCCGGCAGGAAGTCGGTGCCGTAGGCGACCGGATTGTTGTACAACATGCAGGGCAGTGACGTCGCCCGGAACACCGCCGCCATGTGAGTTTTCATTTCCCGCCAGTCCCCTTTGTACACGTAGGGAGGCAGTACCATTAGGCCCTCGCAGCCTCGGTCGACCGCTGCCTTCGCCAGGGCCACCGCTTCCCAGGTCGTCAAAGCTGAGATGGAAGCGATCACCGGTGCGAGACCCTTGGCCGCACGAACGCAGGTCTGCAGCACGTCCAGCTTCTCGTCGAAAGACAAGGTTGCGCCCTCGCCCAGCGATCCCAGGGCGACGATCCCGGAGCATCCGTTGTCCAGCAGCCAGCGGCAGTGTTCCGCCATAAAGCCGTGGTCGATGCGAAGATCCTCGGTGAAGCAGGTTGTGATGGCAGGCATCACGCCTTTCCAGTTCATTGGTACCCTCCTGTAGTCTCTGGGTGCTCTAGTTCTGGGGCGCTCAGGGCCATCGCCAGGCCTTTCACGCGAGCGGGAAAGATGGGAGGCCGCACCGAATCCGGGTTCCACTTGAAAAGAAATCGGGTGGCTGGACCGCACACGCGGCCCTGGCAAGACCCCATGCCGCAGCGCGTTTGCAATTTGGCGGCACGCCAGTCCGAATACGAACGCAGACGGGAAAGCGGGACGTCTTCACACCGGCACACCACGGTTTCGGCGGAAGGCAAATCGCGCAACTCAGGACGCAATTGGAAGGCATCCTCCAGCGCGGCGGCAAATTTCTTCAGCTTGCCTCGTTCCGCAAAAAGCTCGCGCGCTTGCGCCGTGCGTCCTCCCGACACTAAGCCCGCAATCTGACCTTCCACCAGAGCCAGTTCAACCCCGCCAATTCCCGTGGGTTCGCCGGCGCAAAATACTTCGGGGACGGTGGTCCGCTGAAATTCGTCGACGCGCACGTAGCCATCCTCAATCTGGCAACCTGCCAGAGCTGCGAGTTCGGTGTTGGGCACGAGATGAAAACCGCAAGCCAGGTAATCGCAAGCCAGAGTTTCAGCCTGGCCTCGGCGCAAGATGGTAACCGCCTCGAGTACTTCTTTTCCGTGCGCCGCAACCGGCCAACTGCCGCTGGCGAATGGCACTCCCGCCAGTTCCTTCACTAGCTGCAGACCTTGAATCATCTTCGAGGGTTGAGCTGCCAGCGCAAGACCAAAACGCGCCAGGCTGCTCCAAGAGGTCTGCTCGCAGAGCAGCGCAATTTCCGCGCCGTGCTTGCGCAAGCTGGCAGCGACCGCCAGCAACAGCGGCCCGGTGCCGGCCACCACCACGCGTTTTCCGCGAATGGAAAGGCCGCTCTTCACCATCGCCTGCAGACCGCCCGCACCCATCACATTGGGCAGAGTCCACCCGGGAAACGGCAGAAATCTTTCTCGTGCGCCCGTGGCCAGAATCAGCTTGTCGTAACGCAGTTCGCAAATCTCGTCGTTGGTTTCCCCCAGCAGTACGCCCGTTTCCGGCCGGTGAAAGATGCGAACGCCGCACCGCTTTACCACCTGCGCAGCCTGCAATCGCTCCATCCACGCTGCTGCCTGCGGATTACCGCCTTCGACTCCACCACGCCAGATTTGCCCACCCGGGTTGAAATTGTCATCCACCAGGCCCACGTGGACGCCGCTCTCTCCTGCGCGAACGGCGGCCGCCATTCCGGCCGGGCCCGCACCCACCACCAGGACCTCGAATTTCTGGCGCGCATTGCTATTCATTGGTGGTTGCTCCGGTGATCACATCCATTCCTGGCTCGCACAGGATCTGGCAAGTGCGGCACTGCGATATTCCATTGATCGTCATGCGGCACTCGAAGCAGATCCCCATTCCGCACAACGGCCCGCGCGGCTTCCCGCTGACTGAAATGCGGCAAGGCTGCCCTGCCTGCATGGCCGCAACCGCCACCGTCGTGCCCGGCGCTACTGCGACGGAGACGCCGTTGATCGTCAATGCAACCGCGCTAGGCGTGGACGTGCTCCTGAGCGCTTCTTGAGGGCAGATAGGTCTCAATCGGGATCTGCTGGTTTTCCTTAACAGTCATCCGGTATCGCGCCCTCCAGGCAGGAATGCCATTGGTATCAGAGCCTGCCGCCTCCTTGCTGCAATATTCGATTTCAATATTAAGTAGGCGCAGGGTATTTTATGGATACAATATGCAATCGTCAAACCCAGTTCTCCGAATCAGGTTCTGCGATTCGGAATTCTATGGGCATCGGGGTCGGTGCTGGCCGCCGGCTAGGGCTGCTGCGGGCCGAAGGCCTGTGGGCTGCCGGGAACCATCTCCAACTCCATCAGTGAAATCGGAATCATGCCCTCGTTGTTGAAGCGATCCATGAAATCGCGCAGCACAAACGGCTTGCCGGCCAGGTCCTGCTGGTGGGAATACTCCGTGATCAGTTCGTCGGTGAGCATCTTGCCGGTGATATAGCAGCTGCCGTAGCCGGGCTGGCGGAGATACAGCAACTGCTCGAATACGGTAAGTGAGTCCTTGGCATTGGCCCAGCCGCGCGGCGTCCACTCGGCCTGAAAGTGTCCAGCCTGCTCCAGGGTAAATTGATTGGCCTGCACATAGAGCGAGGCCAGGCCGCGCGCGGCGCGGTTGGCCAGCGCAATCCAGACCAGCTCTCGCGCACGCGGATTGTCGTCATACAGGCCGGCGTGCATCACCAGCTCTTCGAAGGCGGTGGCAAAACCCTCCGCGCGATTGTCCCAGATGTTGGAGAGCAGGACCTGGCGGCGGATCGGGCTCGGATTCGGTTCATCCCGCATCCGCGACAGGTCGATCCAGTGATAATCGTGGGAGAAAAGCACCATCGGCTCGCGGTGAGTGATGCGGGTAAAGAACACCCGTTGCTCCTCCGGGACGAACTGACCAAGCTCTTCCGCCAGCGCCGGCTTGATGTAAGGCTTGTCCGGGATAATCTCCTGCTTGACCAGGAAATCGACGAATTTATCCAGCCGGTCATGCGCCATTTTGTCGAACGCGGCGGCATCGGCGGCCGGTTCCAGCGGAGGCAGGTTGCGGTTGTTGTGTTCCTCAAGACGCAAGGATGATTGCGCGCGCTGCAGCTCGCGGCGCAGCAGAACAACTTCCTCATCCCAGTTGTAAGGAATGAAGTGCACGTTCTGCTGATACCAGGTGTAGTTCTCTTTGCCCACGCCTGAGGGGCCGGTCTTGGTGGGTGCCAGCTTTTCCAGCCAGGCGACGAATTCGTCGGTTGCCTTGCGGGCACTGGTCACGGCGGCGCGCAACTCCGGGCTGGCGCCGCTCAGGTCGGCGTGCTGGTGCTCGGCCAGCGTGTGGACGGTCAGCGTCCCGGCCTCGAAGGAAGCCAGGGTGCGGGACTGATTGCGCAGTTCCTCCTCGCCATACACCCAGAGGTCGCGCGCGTTGCTCGCCTTGAGATTCTCCTTGGCCTCGGCCAGAAAGGCGGGAATCATTCCGACCTTCGCAGTCAGATCCTTCTGCGCCTCGGCATCGAGCGGAAAGCGATAATTGTAGAGCTGGATCTCGGGATAGGGAACCGGAGCTTCGCGCGAGGGCACATCGCTGCGCGACGACCAAACGTTGACATAGAAGGCGGGATCGCGCGCCCAGGGACGGAGCACCCTCAGGTTGAAGTCGAGCCCATTCATCTCGGCCTTCACCAGCCTGTGGTCGTTCTGTTCTGCAATGGGCCACGACTTGGGATCAATCGCTTCGAGCCGCTTGCGCCACCCGGGCAGCGCCGCCGCCTTAGTCGCCATGGCGCTCGCGCTGTAGTCCGGAACATTGTTCTTCATCACCGGATGTTCGAATTCCCGCCATTGCTGGAAAAGCTTGACCAACGCGGGATAGCCGTCAGGCGCGCTTGCTGCCTTTGCCCAAGCACCGCTCATTGTTCCTGCTCCACAGGACAGAGCGGTGATGACCATGGCAGCGCACAGGTGAAACCGCATGCTCACCGAGCGACACTTGCGGTCGAGATAGCCCATTACTGAGATCTCCTCATCGTCGAATTGAACGTCTGGACGGGTGGGCTAGCCTATCCCGCATTTGGCGGTTTGCGCAAGGGTGGGAGGCAGACCGAAGCGGCAGCTTCCCCGTTCGGCAGCGACCTCGGATATGGTGCAGCAGCAACGAGACCGTCTTTGGTTTCTATTGGATATTGCCAATGGAGTAGACTCCCACACTCAGGACTACCCGTGACGGCGTTGCAGAACCAGACGCCGGTCGCCATGTGCGGGGGCTACGGTTGAAACGACGCTCTCTCGGATGGACGCAAAGTGAACTCCACATCATGATGCCAGAGACCGTAAGCGGTAAACCGGGCGGCCAACGATCCTGGCCATGGCGACAGCTTCCTTTAGCAAACGTTTACTTTTGTGCTAGATTTATCGCCGCAACCGTGGGCTTGTCAACAGGGATAGATCATCATCGATTTGCCCTGGATATTTCCGAATACGTTTGCTTTCACGGCCACGAACTCGTCGCCAAATTTGCCTGCGAGCGACAAACTTCAACGGCGGGTTTCCGCTCCTGAGATTCGACGGTTAGAGCTATGAAGGACCAGTGGACTCGTCGGCAAGTGTTGGAGCGGTTGGCCGCTGCTTCAGCGGTGTGGATGCTCCCCCGAAATACAGAAGCAGGAAATCGATCTCCAGGACTCGCCGGTACGAACGATTTTGAAGTCCAGCTCTCTTCGGTCAGCGAGCACACCGCCCGCTTGAGCGTTCTTCTGGTCAGGAACGGCCACGTGGACCCCGTTCCCGACAACGGATGCCTCGTCAGAACTGCATGGGATCCTCCGATCGCCAGGCTGCGAGGCGGAACTTCAGCACAAACCGTCAGGCTCGGGAACTTGATACTCAGGGTTTCTCCCGCCCCCCTCACCTTTACTGTTGCAACCGCAGCTGATGAAACCGTCCAAACACTTACCTGGGACCGGGCCTCTGGCGCCCTCAGTTTCTTAACCGGAAATGCACCCCTCTTGGGACTCGGGGAAGGAGGACCACAATTCGACCGTCGGGGTTCGACGGATTCCATGATTTCTGGCCAGGGAGGCTATGAGCTGGCTACCCACGGCGGCCGAGTGCCAGTTCCGTGGATCGTCTCTCCATCCGGATGGGCGATGTTTTTTAACCAGCCCTTCGGTACTTTTGACTTCACCGGATCCCAAAGTAGGTTCCTGCCTCCAAACCCGGACGCGGCTCTGCCTCTTGACGTGTTCGTGACCGTCGCCCGCGACCCGGCGACCATCATGGCCGAATATGCTCGTCTGACCGGGCTTCCAGAAATGCCTCCGCTATGGAGCTTCGGCTATCAACAATCTCACCGGACCCTCGCGAGTAGCGACGAGATACTGTCTGAAGCCAGGATGTTCCGTGACAAGAGATTGCCCTGTGATGCGCTTATCTACCTGGGCACGGGTTTTTGTCCGTCGGGCTGGAACACGGCAAATGGTTCTTTCGTGTGGAATTCCCGGGTGTTTCCCGACCCCAGGGAAATGATCGCGCAACTGCATGCCGAACATTTTCGGGTGGCGCTCCATGCCGTGATTCTGTCGGACAGGCTCAGTGGAACGGTTCACGATCCCTGCGCGCTTTCGCAATTCGACGAGCGGAAGGCAAGCTGCTATTGGGACGCGCATCGCCAGGATTTCGCCATGGGCGTGGATGGCTGGTGGCCCGATGAAGGCGACCCGCTCGACATCGCGTCCCGGCTGGTGCGCAACCGAATGTATTGGGAAGGACCACAGATTGATCGGCCCAACGAGCGTCCCTACGCGCTACATCGCAACGGCTATGCCGGCATGCAGCGGTATGCTTCATTTCTCTGGTCGGGAGATGTCTTCTCCACCTGGGAGACCTTGAAAACCCAGGTTCCCATTGGCATCAACGCATCGCTGAGCGGCATGCCGTATTGGGGCACGGATATCGGCGGCTTTGTCCCGACGAAAGAATTCACCTCCGAGTTGTACTTGCGCTGGTTTCAGTTCGGGGCGTTTTGCACCCTCTTCCGTAGCCACGGCCGCGCCTGGAAGCTGCGCTTGCCCTGGGGTTGGAACACGGGTGATCCCGGGCCCGCCGAGATCAACAACTACAACGGCGCTGCTATTCCTGATCCCAGCCAGCTGCACGATGCCAGAGTCGAACCGATCTGCCGCAAGTATCTGGAACTGCGCTACCGCCTGTTGCCCTATCTTTACAGCGCCGTGCGGGAGTGTTCGCTGACAGGTATGCCGGTCATGCGAGCATTGTGGCTTCACTATCCCGACGATGCTCGGGCGGTTGCCTGCGGAGACGAATATCTATTCGGGAAGAACTTGCTGATAGCCCCAGTCGTTGAGAAGGGTGCAACCACGCGCCGGGTCTACCTCCCGAGGGGTCGCTGGTACGACTTTTGGAGCAATGAGATGCTTGAGGGCGGCCGCGAAATCAGCCGCGAAGTCAACCTCGGGATCATCCCGATCTATGTGCGCGCCGGGTCGATCCTGCCGCTTGGTCCCATAAAGCAGTACACGGCAGAAAAAGTAAATGGTCCGCTTTCAATTTCGATTTATCCTGGCGCCGATGACACATTCTTGCTCTACGAAGATGACGGCACTACTTTCAATTATCGCAGGGGAGAATGGATGGGTACTCAAATGATTTGGAATGACGCGCAGCAATCCTTGGCCATCGATCTTGCACCCGGCTCACGAATGTTGCCTCGCGTGCGAGCGGACATCGAGGTAAAACTGGGACAAAGCACGCGGTCCGTAGCGTACGATGGCACTCCGATCAGAGTTCGTTTTGACTGATATTCAGGTTGCTGCTACCACGGTCCTGTCCGCCAGTTCCTTTCCAATCTGCTACTTACGGAAGCTCGATCATTGCCCATTTAAAGAACAACGGTTAGAGATGAAAATAACGTCAAACCGCCGCGAATGGGACAAAAGAGCGTCGCTCCCGCCCTGCCCCATTCGCGCTCCAGGGACACTTGCGGTCGAATCCTAAAGCACCGGTTCAGGGAAATTTCATAACCTACGGCGATTACAACCAACCGCTCGCTAGGCTCCCACATCGAAAGCCGTGGCTGTGGGCCAAAGATGTTTCCATAGCCCCAATAGCGATCGAGAGCTGCGGTGAAGCCATCCGACCCTCTTTAGTCAGTTCTGCGCCTGTCGGGTAGAGACCAACTGTCGCGTTGAGAACGGAGAAAGGATCCATGAGGTATTTGTGGGTTGTATTTTTGTTCTCTCTGATGGCGACAAGTATTTACATGGTGGGTTGCGGCGGCGGCTATAGCGGGCAAAGCGGGCAGCCATCGGTTCCGCCCCCACCCCCTCCACCCCCTCCACCTCCGCCGCCCCCTCCCCCACCCCCACCGCCCCCGACCATCGATGGCGTACTCCGTTACAAGGGCGATCTTGCGGGCACGGGCGCGAACCTCAACGAGACCACTCTTACCACGGCCAACGTAAACGTCAGCAGCTTTGGAAGAATTGCAAAGTCGGCACACCTGGATGGCCCCATTTACACCCAACCGCTATTCGTAAGGAACCTTGCCCTGGCGGATGGGACGCATAACGTTATTTTCCTGGGTACGGAGAACGACAGCGTCTATGCCCTGGATGCCGACGACCCGACGCAGATTTTGTGGAAGCGCAGTTTCATTGATCCGGCGAACGGGATTACACCCGCCGACGGCAGCTTTGGAGGACGCACCGGCATCGGGCCGGTGGTCGGAGTCACCGGCACGCCGGTGATCGATCCCACAACCCAGACCCTGTATGTCTCCGCCATGACCCTGGAGAATGGCATCACGTTCCATCGGTTGCATGCTCTGGATATCACCACTGGGGCGGAAAAGTTCGGTGGTCCCAGCGAGATCACGGCCACGCTTCCGGGCACGGGAATTGACACCGACAGCAGCGGGAACGTGACATTCAATCCGCCCACCCAAAATCAACGTGCCGCGCTGCAACTGGTAAACGGCGTGGTCTATGTCGCTTTCGCTTCGTTTTCCGATACGGAGCCGTACCATGGTTGGATCTTCGCGTATGACGCCGCCACGCTGGCGCAACTGGCAGCCTTGAACCTGTCGCCCAACAGCGAAGGGGCAGGCTTGTGGCAGGCCGGGGCGGCGCCCACCGCCGATGCCGATGGCAATATCTACGTGCAGACCGGGGACGGCCACAATCTCAACATTATCGGCGGCCCGGACTGGGGCGACGCGATATTAAAGCTGAAGCTGAATGGTGGCTCGCTGTCGGTTGTGGACTGGTTCATGCCGTTTAACCAGAATTGCATCGATCAGGACGACCTTGACCTGGGGTCAGGGGGACCCATGTTGCTGCCTGACCAGACCGGTCCGCATCCGCATTTGATGGTGAGCGGGAGCAAGGAAGGGCGAATCTATCTGGTGGACCGCGACCTTCTGGGAAACTTCAATCTGGGGAGTGATAGTCAGATACCGCAGGAAATTCTCATTAATCCCAAGCCTTGCGGCCAGTTGGACGTCAATAACACACTTCGCATCTACGGCACTCCTTCGTACTGGAACGGAATCGTCTACCTCGGCTCGGTGGGGAGCAATCTGCGTGCATTCCAGCTCACCAACGGACAGATGACCCAGACCTCGGTCTCACCCACTATCTTCCAGAGAGACGGACAAAAGGGTCGGGGACCGATACCCGTGGTTTCCGCCAATGGCACGACAGAGGGCATCGTCTGGACGGTGGAATACAAGCTAGACAACACCGTGACATTGCATGCCTACGACGGAACGAACCTGGCCAACGAACTCTACAACACACAGCAAAACGCTACCCGAGACGCGCTGGGGCGGGGAACAGTCTTCACCGTTCCTACGGTGATTGACGGACGGGTGTATGTGGTTGCGGTCAATCAACTGAACGTGTATGGGCTCCTGCCGTGAGATATCGCTAAACTCCAGCCTGCTTTTTTTCCCCCCATATTGGTTCTGACGTCCTGCGCCAGCCGAAGAGGCATGTACCTCTGATTGGCGGAACGGTTTTTTGTGCTTGCGACCGCAGGGTCAGGTCAATAGAATCTCGGTTAATCAGCGGTCACCAAGCGCCCACTTCAAACAGCAATCCAAACAAGTTGGGGAAATCCGCAGCCATGAAAAGGCTTTGCGTTCATATTTGTATTGTGGCGGCTTTCGCGGCCTACGCGCTGGCGGGAGTTACGGTAAGCAGTCCCGCCAGCGGGGCCAAGGTAGGCTCATCGGTGAGTTTTGTCGCCAGCGCCAGCACCTCGACCTGCGCCAGCGGCGTTGCCTCCATGGGAATCTACGTAAACAACCAGCTGACTTACGTCGTGAACGGAGCGAACCTTAACACAAAATTGACGCTGGATCCCGGGGTGTACAAGGCGGTGGTGCAGGAGTGGGACCATTGCGGGGGTGCGAGTTTCACGGCCGTCCCTCTCACGGTTACCGCCGCGTCTGGAGTGTATGTCACTTCGCCGGTGAACAACAGCACCATGGGATCGCCGGTGCGTTTTACCGCCACGGCATCGACTTCGACCTGTCCGAAGGGCATAGCCTCAATGGGAATCTACACCGCCCCTTCGGCTGATAAAAAGGTGTACGTGGCCAAGGGAGACAGCCTTGATACCACCTTGACCTTGAGTCCCGGTACCTACAACACCGTGGTGCAGGCGTGGGACTATTGCGGAGGCGCATCCTTTACACCGGTTACGGTGAACGTAAGCGGGAACACCCTGACTAACCTGCAGGCCCGCAAGGGTTGGCGGGGATGGGGTGAACTGGCGCCCGCCTACGACATCTGCAGCGACTGCCAGCCGGAAGTCACCTATTCCATGACGCAGACGGGCGGCGCGACCACATTCACTCTCGGCGGCACCAAACCTTATTCAGATGTGCTGTGGAGCTATCCCCTGTTCGGCCCGGCGGCCGTACTGGATTTGCCAGACCCCAACAAAACTCAGGTCCCAGGCATCAAAAACTTCATCTACGACGCGTATTTCTTCTCCAGCACCGTCGGCGCCGCCCAGGTCCTGGAGTTTGACGTGAGTCAATATTTTGGCGGGAAAAGCTTCATCTATGGCTCCCAATGCCGGGTCGCCGGCGGCCATGGGTGGGACATCTGGGACAACATGAACCGGCACTGGGTGAGCGCCGGTGTTCCGTGCAATCCACTAAACAATGACTGGAACCATGTGATCGTTCGCTTCCAACGAACTTCCGACAATAAAGTGCACTACCAGTCGATCACGCTCAACGGCGCGACCAATGACATCGACCGAACTTTCGCCCCCTATACGGCCCCGTCTGATTGGTATGGTCTGACGGTCAAGTTTCAGATGGACGGGAACAAAACGCAAACCTCTTACTCAGTCAAAGTGGATAAGTTGAACTTCACCTACTGGTAAGCTCCAGCCGCGGTTCGCCACCGAACGTCCATACAGTTGTTGCCAGGCAAGCGGAACGTTTCTGCCCAAGGTCCGTCAGCCGCACCGGGGTCCCCTTTATTCGCCGGTCGGATGTTCCGCGAGTTCGCGATAACGGCGCGGGGTTATTCCTAACAGCCGGACGAAGGATCGCCTCATCAGGTCAGCATTCCCGAACCCAGTAGCTGAGGCAACCTGCTTGAGCCCTTTCTGGGTCCGTTCGAGTTGACGGCGCGCCGCTTCCACGCGCGTCTGAAGTACATATTGTGACGGAGTCGTACCCACCTCCCGGGTAAAAACGCGCTCGAAGTTGCGCACGCTCATCGCCATTCGATCAGCGAGATCTGCCACCGACAGCTTGGTGTGGAGATGCTCCGCAATCCAGATCTGCAGTTCACGGATCGACATCATCTCCGAAGCCTGGGAGGCGAGTGAGAGGCTGACTTGCGGTTGTCCTCCCGGGCGCCGGAGAAACAAAACCAGTTCCCGCGCCGCTTCATGTGCCAGACTGGCGCCGCAGTCTTCCTCCACCCAGGCAAGCGCGAGGTCGATTCCGGCGGAAATGCCGGCCGAGGTATAGATGTTTTCGTCCCTGACCCAGAGCGGATCGTGCTGGACGCGGACACTGGGATATCGGGTTGCCATTTCGCGGCCGAATCTCCAATGCGTGGTGGCCCGGCGGCCATTAAGCAGGCCCGCCTCGGCGAGCAGGAACGCGCCGACACACACGGCACCGAGCCGGCGCACTTCTACCGCCATCTTCTTCAGCCAGGCAGAGAGCGCTGCGTCGCGTACCGATCGACTGCCCAAACCGCAAACCAGGAGGACAGAGTCGCAAGCGCCCTGCACTTTGTTGAAGTGGCCCCTGGCCATGAAAGTCAGGACGCCTCCCTCGCCCTCGACGATAAGGCGTTCTGCGTTCGTAACCACCTCAATCGCGTAAATCTTTCTGTCCGCAAGGCGGTTAACTGAATTGAATACCTGGAGAGGTCCGACCAGGTCGAGTTCATCCACTGGCGGTACCACGACCACGATGATCCGTCGGCTCGACGAGAAGTGGCCAGGCGCGGCAGATTTCCTGGATGCAGCCATGGGTTCAGTCACTATGCCGCTGGCTTGACGCGTTTAGCAAGGCTGAACCCATGGGGATGGCGGATTTCGACGAATCTGTGTCGCAAATCGCCTGTTTTGGTTGGCTAGGATTGCCTCCACGGATGGAGAGACCGAAAAGGTTCCCCCAGCAGGAGGCAGGATGCTCAAGCGTTGGTGGCAGAAAATCCCTGGCACGGCATTTCTCGTCTGCACTGTGTTCCCGACGCTGCTCATATCTCAAACAGGACAAAACACTCCGCCTTCCGGTCCCTACGCACGCATCGCTATCATGCGTGCACTTGACGGGCATTCGGTTGACTGGGAGGCGGGGTACATCCGCCACCTGGAGTGGCATCGGCAGGCCAAAGACCCGTTTGCCTGGTATAGCTATTCGATCTGGGCATCAACGGAACGGCAACGTTGGATCATCTACGCAACCTTTGGACACGCCGCCGCCGAACTGAACAACCCGGTTTCGCCCGCCGAAGACGAGCGGGACACTCTCATCAATATCCTGCCACATGCCCAGTTCCTGGGGAACGGGGTCTACGAATTCCTGCCGGCACTTTCGCGTGGGAATGGCGTGCCCACTCCGACACTTCGAGCGGAGTACATAAGTGTGGAGCTGAACTACGGCACGGGCAAAGCGTTTGAAGCGGCGCTTGCCGCCGAGCAATCCAAACTGCAGAGGGAGACGCTCTGGTATCGGCTGGTGGTGGGCGGAAGTCCGCCGGGTTACGTCTGCCTGCGTCCACGCGCGAGTCTGGCGGGCATTCTCGATGAGAGCGCTGATCCGTTGCTGCCTGAAAAGGTGAACGGCCTGATTGCGAAAGTGACCGTCGAGACCCTGAATCTGCGGACGAACATGCTGCTTAACGTGACGCCCGAGCCTGCGCGCTAGAGCGGAGTGTGAAATGAAGGAAACACCACAGCAGTACACACAGCGCATTCTTGGTTACGTGGAAGGCAAGCGGCCTCTCGTGGTACAGGCGGCAACTCCCAGGAAGCTCAGGCGCCTCATCGAGGGCTTATCAACTGCCAGATTGCGCAAGCGTCCCGCTCCGGAGAAGTGGTCGGTCAGCGAGATCATCTCCCATCTGGCCGACGGTGAAATCGTTGGCGGCTTTCGCCTGCGGTTTATCCTCGGCTCGCCGGGTGCACCCGTCGTTGCCTACGATCAGGATAGATGGGTAACAAGCGGGCATTACGACCAGTGCGATCCGCGGAGGTCGCTGGCCCGCTTTTGCACGCTCCGGGAATGGAATATTGAACTGCTTAAGACGCTCACGCCCGGGCAATGGAAGCACCATGGAATGCATTCTGAACGCGGCCGCGAATCGATCGAACACATGGTGCGCATGTTCGCCGGACACGACATCAATCATCTGCAGCAAATAGAAAAGATCCTGACGCACTAAGTCACCGCAAAATTGCGACCATAGTCCGCGGATCAGGGACGGGAAGCCGACTCGGCATCCTAAGCCGCATAAAATCCCAGCCAGGCGGAGCTTGCCGATTTCATGTCCCCAAGAGGGATAAAAGTTGATACCTTATCTATTCTTTAAGCACGGGAGGCTGCTTCATGCTCTGCAGGAAAACTGCTGTGTGCGCGGTTGCTCTCGGCCTGGTCCTGACCACGCCTTTAGTGCGGGCCGCCGAATCCTACGAGGTAACGACGGAACGTGGCGTGACCGCCAAGATGCGCGACGGTGTCATCCTCCGCGCGGACATCTATCGACCTACCGCGGAAGGTCGGTTCCCCGTGCTGCTGCAACGCACTCCGTACAACAAGAGCGGCGGAGTCGCCTTTGGCCTCAAGGCGGCGGCGAGGGGATACGTCGTCATTATTCAGGATGTCCGCGGCCGCTACACCTCTGACGGCGAGTGGTACACCTTCAAACATGAACCGGATGACGGCTACGATACGGTGGAGTGGGCGGCAGCACTGCCCTACTCAAACGGCAAGGTGGGCATGTGGGGCGGTTCGTACGTCGGGGCCACGCAGATGCTGGCCGCGATCGCTCACCCGCCTCACCTGGCGGGCATCTGCCCCGTGGTTACCGCCAGCAACTATCACGAGAACTGGACTTACCAGGGCGGCGCATTCGAGCAATGGTTCAATGAATCGTGGACGTCGGGCCTGTCCCAGGACACATTCAATCGCAGCGTAGTCAACAATAGCAACGCGCTTGGCGGAATGTGGAAACTCCCGCTGGCCGGCTATCCCCTGTTCAATTTTGCGGATGCTGCATCGGCTCCGGTATCCACCGCTTCGCTGGCGCCGTATTTCCTCGATTGGCTGGCCCATCCCAGCTATGACGAGTACTGGAAGCAGTGGTCGATTGAAGAACACTTCGGTGATATCACCGTTCCCGTACTCACCGTGGCCGCCTGGTACGACATTTTTCAAGGGGGATCGCTGCGCAACTATGTAGGGATCAAGGCGCACGGCGGGAGCGAAGCGGCAAGGCGCGGCCAGCATCTGTTCGTGACCATTGGAGGCCATGCCGGAACCGGCAGAAAGATCGGCGATGTCGATTTTGGACCTGCCGCCGCCGAGTTCGATGAGAACGAAATTACTCTGAAGTGGTACGACTATCTGTTCAAAAGCGTGCAGAACGAATTTGCGGGTAAGCCGGTAAAGATTTTCGTCATGGGAGCCAACCAGTGGCGGGAAGAAGATGACTGGCCGTTGGCCCGCGCGCAAAGCACAAAATATTTTCTACACTCGGCGAAGAGCGCGAACTCCCTGCGCGGCGACGGAAGTCTTTCCACGGTTACGCCACGATCGGAGGCTGCTGACCACTACGTTTACGATCCTTCGAACCCAGTGCCCACGGTGGGCGGACCCCTATGCTGCGATTCGAACCATCTGGCGCCCGGCCCTCGCGACCAGCGCGCGGTGGAGGCTCGCGACGACGTGTTGATCTACACCACGCCGGCATTTGCCCAGGACACGGAAGTCACCGGGCCGGTCAGCCTCGAACTCTTTGCCAAGTCTTCCGCGGTGGACACCGATTTTACCGCCAAGCTGGTGGACGTCGGGCCCGACGGATTTGCGCAAAATCTGACGGAGGGAATTGTCCGCGCCCGCTATCGCGCTTCGCGGGAGAAAGCTGACCTGATCAATCCCGGCCAGCTGTACAAGTTCACCATTGATTTGTGGTCAACCAGCAACGTTTTCCGCAAGGGGCACGCGTTACGGCTGGAGATTTCGAGTAGCAATTTTCCCCGCTTCGACCGGAACCTCAATACCGGCGAAGACCCTGCCTTCGCGAAGAACTATGTTTCGGCTACCAACACGGTGTATCACGATGCCGAGCATCCGTCGGCGCTGATCTTGCCGGTGGTACCGTCGCGGTGAGGCCTCGAATGGGAATCGATGGCTGCGCGGCGAGACGCGTGGTTTGGTGTACTCACGGGAGTAGTTCAGCGTTACCCGCTCAAACTTCGGTAACTTTGCCACCAGTTTTACCGGTCTAGAATCGTCTCTATGACGAGAGGGCGACTGGCGGCATGACTCAGGACGAATTCCCGACGGCTGACCAGAACAGGCCTGCGTCCCCCATCCAAAGGTGGCAGATCGAGGGGCGCGAGTGGTGGCTATGGGGCCTGGCCGTGGTCGTCACTCTGGTTCTGACCTTCGGAATCGTCTCTTTGACCTACTTCCAACTCCACCCCCAAACTGAGGGTTCGTATTGGACTGATCTCAAGGAATGGGTCCGCGGGCTGGCGTGCGTAGTCCTGCTATTCGATATCTACACCCTCTACCAGCACTTGCAGCTGCAGCAAATGCGGCGCCGCCTGGCGGAGCGGGACCAGTTGTTCCAGCTGATCACCGAAAATGCCGCGGACATGATTGCGGTGGTGGACGGCGCCGGGCAGCGCATTTACAACAGCCCGGCCTACCAGCACGTCCTAGGGTACTCGGCGGAGGAACTGAAGACCACCTCTTCGATCGAGCAAATTCATCCCGATGACCGGCAGCGTGTGCTGGAAGCGGCGCACAAGGCGCGTGCCACCGGGGAGGGGCAGAGGCTGGAATACCGCATACGCCACAAGGATGGTTCGTGGCGCATTCTGGAATCGACCGCCAGCGCCGTCCGGAACGCAAAAGGGAAGACCGAAAAGCTGGTGATTGTGAACCGCGACATCAGCGAGCGCAAGCGCGCTGAAGAGATGCTGGCGCACAGTGCCTTCCATGACGGGCTGACCAATCTTCCCAACCGTGCTCTTTTTCTCGACCGGCTGCAGCGCGCCCTGGTGCTTTCCAAGCGCCATACCGATTACAAATTCGCCGTCCTGTTCATTGATGTTGACGAATTCAAGGTCTTCAACGACAGCCTGGGACACAAAGTGGGAGACGAAGTTCTGGTGCAAATCGGCCTGAGGTTGACCACATCGCTGCGGGAGGTGGACACGATCTCGCGTCCGCACGTGGGACAGTCCCAAAAGGACGATACCCTTGCTCGCCTCGGCGGCGATGAATACACCATCCTGCTGGAAGACATCCGCAACCCCAGCGACGCCATACGCGTGGCGGAACGGCTACAGAGCAAGCTGGCCGTGCCCTTTACCGTGCAAGGCTACGAAATTGTGGTCCACGCCAGTGTCGGAATTGCGTTGAGCACCGCAACTTGTGCCCACGCTGAAGACCTCCTGCGGGACGCCAACATCGCCATGTTCCGGGCCAAGCGGGCGGGCAAGGCGCGCTGCGAAGTCTTCGACACCGCCATGCATGAAGGCGCGGTCCGGCGTCTGGAACTGGAGACGGAACTACGCAAAGGCCTGGAGTTGGGAGAATTCAGGACCCACTACCAACCGATCATTTCCCTGAAGACTGGCAGGATTACCGGTTTCGAAGCGCTGACCCGGTGGCAACACGGCGACCGCCTGCGCTCGCCCGCCGAATTCATAGCGGTGGCCGACGAGACCGGGCTGATTATCCCGATGAATCGAATCCTGCTGCGCGAGGCTTGCGAACAGCTGCGCTCGTGGCACGCTGAATTTCCCGCGGAACCGGCGCTCAGCATGAGCGTGAATATTACCTCGAAGGAGTTTGCGCATCCCAACCTGGCGAACGGGATTGCGGAGACCCTGAAGCAGACCGGGCTGGATCCCAACTATCTCCAGTTGGAGATTACCGAAACCATCGCCATGGGTGATCCGGAGAAGGCCGCTTCGGTGCTCTCTCAACTCAAGGCGTTGGGAGTTCGACTGAGCGTGGATGATTTCGGCACGGGATATTCATCACTGAGCAGGCTGCAGCAGTTTCCGGTGGATTCGCTGAAGATCGATCGGGCTTTCATTTCGCAGATGGACAGCGACGCCGAGAGCCACAAGATTGTGCAGGTCATCATCATGCTGGCCCAGACCCTGGGCCTGGTGACGGTTGGGGAAGGGACCGAAACGGAAGAGCAGGTGAACCAGCTCAAGGCGCTGGACTGCGGCTTCGCCCAGGGCTACTACTTCTCGAGACCAGCTGATCATCACGTCATTTCTGATCTGTTGCTGAAGGTGAATGGCAGGGCGGCAACGCCGGCCAAAGCCAATGCGGCGTTGGCGGGCGCTTAGCGCTGGACGTGTGATCCGGAGCGAAGTTGTGGCTTCGCTTCGCGAAGCGACAACGCAGTCGAAGGACCCCTATTCCCTCCTCTTCGGCCCGGGTCGGCTGGCAAGCTAACACCCACGGAACAAATTCCCAATAACTCAAGCTGCAGTTGACGCTGTCGGCGTCCTTCGACTCCGGACGCCGATTCGCAAGCGAATCGGCGTTCTCCGCTCAGGATGACAGGCGGAGTTTGCTCAGGATGACAACGAAGTTTCCTACCATGATGCCAGCGGGGCGCGCTTCCAGCTGTTTGTCGCTACGCATACATAGATGAAGTTCGAATCCCAGGTTTCCGTGCCCACCACGCACGGATCGGAGGCGTGGCGGGGCGCGAGCGATGGAATAGAAACTGGAACAGTAAAGGTTTTGAGATTGGAAGTAAGCCGCTCCAGCCATTTCTTTCCGTCCCCGGAGTTTCCGATGTAGTTCGAAAGCGACTTCGGAGCGCCGAAGGCGATTCCGACATTCAACGGGTCCCCGTCACCCTGGTCGTAGCCGATGAAGGCGTCATTGGCATCATTCGTTGGTCGATTGTTTGCCGTGGCAATTGTTTTCTGGAAATTGGAATCGGAGAGCGTGATGATGTGTCCGGGTCCGGTCCCCAGCGTGGAAAAATTCATGCGGCCTTTGAGGTTGGTCCGCAGTCCGCCGTCCGCGTCGGGTTTTACCGCCAGCAAAAAAGCTCCCTGCTCGTAGAACACCGCCGGAGCCATGGCCGAGAAGCAACTCAACCACAGCGGGGTCCAGCCGGAAAGCGAATCGCAATTGGTGGCGATCAACGCGGGCGCGGTTGATCCTTGAACCGCCACTACATTGGAGGGAGCGCTATCCATCCAGGCCCGGGCACCTGCCAGAAGGCTGTCGGAATCCTGACTCGCGCTTAGTACCAGGTTACCCGGCCAGAAGTCGAGCAGCGGAAAGTAGGTCGGGACCGCCACGTTGTAGGGCTGCAGGGGAGCCTGGGTATCGGTGAAAGTGCAAACGTTGTGGGAGCAGGCTGAGCTGCGTGAAACGTTGGCTGCCACCGCGTAGTTACCGCTTCCGTAGGGCGCCTGTTCACGCCGGCCCGCGACCGGAGTTACTCGCAACAAATCGAAACTGGTGGCACCGCTGATGTCGGGAGTGGTCACCACGATATTACCGGATCCACTAGTCAGCGCCTTGCCGGCGTAAAGCGGGTTCGAGGCTCCATGCCTGGCGTGTCGGGCAACAATGTAGTAGCGGTAGTCCGTGTTGCCGGTGCGGGCAAATTGCGGAAAGGACCCATTGGGCGCTTCTCCACCCTGAATCTTCACGCGACTGCCTTGCGCGATTACGCCGGCCTGTCCAATCCGGCCCAGGGGATTGGCGCAGTTGCCGACTTCTTCGTACACGTTGGTCAGGTCAAAACCGCCGTATCCGCCGCGCTGCACGCCGGCGCGAACGCCGTATTGCGCGTAGCCCTGAATTACGCTATCGGAAATCCGCAAAGTGTTGCCAGCTTGCCAGTCAATTCCGTTGCCCCCGCACTGCAAGGAAATATTCAGGTTCTTCAGCCAGCCCACACCGGGGAAGGTACGGAAGGATCCGGGCGCGTAAATCGCAGGATGGCACACGGTAGCATCGCAACGCAGGCCTACGTTGCCCAGAGCCGTATCCAGGCCATCCAGCAGGAAGGATTCGTCGTCGTCCACCTGCACGTAGCTGCCGAAGCTTCCGCCCTTCAGCGGGACCCGGGTGGAAACATTGAACAGCCGGGTCTTCTGCGCGTTCACTTCAATGAAAGGCTTTTGACCGTGCGGAATGGTGGGACGCCCGCGGGGATTGATCAGGGTGATGTCCTGGTAGGCGTTGGAGTTTGCGGGGTCGCCGACAAAGATGCAGGTATCGTCCATCCAGCATTCAAGGATGGAACCGGAGAAATCCACGGTGAGGTTGGAAGAGCGAATCGAAACTCGCGCGAATGCTTTCAATTCCCGAGGTGGCACCACCACCGTGCCGGACTGAGGAGTGCCGGGCGGATTGGTGGGCGCGTAGCGCGCGGCGATGAGGGCTTCCTGAAGACCGCCGGATGCGCTCGAAAAAGTATCTGCCCTGGTATGCGCGTGACCGCTCGAAAACTGCAGCGTTCCCGGTTGGCCGTCTCCGGCGCAGGTCCCGCCCGTGACCTTCGCGGGCTCCGAGTGGTTGATGAGGATCCAATACTGGGGCTCGTTTCCCTTTACCCCAGGAGGACAGGAGGCGAAACTGACAGTGCTGGCGCCCGCCTGATCCGCTTCCTCGGCGGGACTCATCGACCAGTCGTAATCGGTCGCGTACTTGATCGCCCGTCCAGCCGGATTTTGAGCGGCAGCCGTGAACTGAAGGCCAACCATTGATATGCCGAGGAGCCAGAGATCGAGAGGCCTGAAAATTCTGGTCATTGCGATCACCATCATCTGCGGAGTGAACTTTTAGTCATATCACAGCTTCCGAGGGCAAAAAAAAAGGACAGCCAAGGTTTGTACTTGGCCATTCTTTACCTCTTAATCGTGGGCACCTTCGACACTCGCGCTCTGGCGCCCGCTCTCCGGTATAATCGCGTGCTTCAGTAAGTTCGGGGGAAAGAGTCCGAGGGCACGCATGGGGCGAACTGGTTGTTCTGCCGGGAGTAGCCGATGAGCAGAGCGTCGCGAGCAGTGGCATCTCCGCATGTAGTGAGCATCGGCGATTTCCGGCCACTGGCTCGGCTGCGATTGCCCCGGCCGGTTTTTGATTACCTCGATGGCGGCGCCGACGGTGAAGTCACGCTGCGCGAGAATTGCCGTGTGTTTGATGACGTCACGTTCCGGCCGCGCTACGCGGTGCCCTTGTCGGCTTGTGATTTGCGGACGCGCGTGTTGGGATTCGAGGTTTCATTTCCTGCCTTGCTGGCCCCGTGGGCTATAGCCGGCTCATGCATCCAGACGGCGAGGCGGGTGCGGCGCGTGCCGCGGGCGCGGCGGGCACCGCGTACATTCTTTCGACCATCTCCGGACACCGGGTGGAAGACGTGAAGGCTGCGTCCTCTGGACCCGTGTGCTTTCAGTTGTATTTGATGGGAGGCCGGGAGGCATCTGAAGCGGTGATCGAACGGGCCCGGGTCGCGGGCTGCGCCGCCCTCGTGGTCACCATCGACACACCGGTAGCAGGAATGCGCGAGCGTGACTTCCGGAACGGCATGAAAGAACTGATGGGCGGCAGCCTGGTCTCCAAGATTCCCTTTCTCCCTCAAATGCTGGCGCGTCCCGGATGGCTGGTCAGCTACCTGCTCGACGGCGGTTTGTCCAAGCTGCCGAATGTTGTCATCCCAGGAAAGGGACCCATGGAGCTGATTGATGTTGCGGCTGCGCTCGCCCGCGCAGCTGTGACCTGGGAGGACTTAACCTGGATTCGCCAGCACTGGCCCGGGCCGATCGTGATCAAGGGTCTGCTCACCGGCGACGACGCTCGTCGTGCCGTGGACGCGGGGGCGGCCGCGGTGGTGGTCTCGAATCATGGCGGACGCCAGCTCGACGGCGTATCTCCGTCGTTGCGGGCGTTGCCCGAAGTCGTAGCGGCCGTGGGTAGCCAGGTGGAAGTTTTGATGGACGGCGGTATTCGTCGCGGCTCCGATATCGTCAAGGCCATCTGCCTGGGGGCGAAAGCCGTTCTCTGCGGGCGCGCTTATGCGTACGGCCTGGCCGCCGCGGGCGGAGCTGGCGTGACCCGGGCGCTCGAAATCCTGCGGGCCGATGTGGACCGCACCCTCAAGCTGCTAGGTTGTACATCCATTGCGGCACTCGACCGTTCGTATGTAGATGCGCCGGCGAATTGGGGGTAATTCCCTTCGTGTGCCTGCGTGACCTTCGTGGTTTATGCCTTTAAAAGCTTTAACCACAAAGGACACGAAGGGAATTACTAGCTCTTCTCTGAAAAGAGGGCGGCTCGTGCACTGGACCCAGATCTACGATCCTTTTGGACGATGGTGGCTTTCCACGCTGGTCGCGAGTCTGCCCATCTTTGTGTTGTTTGGATTACTGGTGGGGCTGAAAGTTAAGCCACACTGGTGCGCCATTGCTGGAGCTACCACGGCGGCGGTGGTGGCGGTCTTGTTTTTCAAGATGCCGGTGATTTTGGCGGTCACGAGTTTTGGATATGGTGTCGCGTTTGGGCTGCTGAAGATTGCCTGGATTGTGCTGGCGGCAGTCTTTCTCTACGACATTTCTGTGGCAACCGGCCAGTTCGAAATCATGAAGGAATCGGTCGCCGGAATCACCGCCGACCGGCGTCTGCAGGTGCTGCTGGTGGCATTCTGTTTCGGCGCGTTCATCGAAGGCGCCGCTGGATTCGGTGCGCCCGTCGCCATCGCGGGCGCCTTGATGATCGGGCTGGGCTTCCGGCCATTTCACGCAGCGGCGCTGAACCTGATCGCCAACACGGCGCCGGTGGCCTGGGGCAGCGTGGGAATTCCCATCCACACGCTGGCGGCAGTTTGCGGCCTGCCGGAATCGGACCTGAGCGCGACCATCGGACGCATTCTGCCCATCACCGCAGTTATGGTGCCGTTCTGGCTGGTCCGGACCATGGTCAGTTGGCAGGAGACCTTCGAAGTTCTTCCCGCCATTCTGGTGGTTGGCGTTTCTTTTGCCCTGACCCAGTTTTTCTGGTCGAACTACGTGGACAGCAGCCTGGTGGACATCATGGGCGGAGTGATTTCGATCGTTGCCACGGTCGCGTTCCTCAAGTTCTGGAAACCAAAAAGAATTTGGCGATTCGATTACGACGAAAGAAAGGGACCGGTGGCATCGTCGGCGGATGGCATCGCTGACTCATTCGGCGGGGAGTGGGCAGAGGAAGATTTCGACAAGAATCTGGAATCCCGCTCTTACCCGTTCGGCAAAGTTTTGAAGGCTTGGATGCCGTTCGGTATCTTGTCGGTGGTCGTGCTGGTCTGGGGGCTGCCCGCAGTCAAGTTGGCGTTGAACCAGGCCACCACTCCGGCATTCAAGGTGGTGCAGGCGGATGGCACGGTGCGGCCCGGTCCGCCGGGGTGGGACGTCCCCTATCTGCACAACGCCGTCTATCGTGCCGCCCCGGTGGTGGCCAAGCCGACGCCGGAAGCCGCGCGCTATGACCTCAACTGGCTGTCGGCGACTGGGACCGGGTGTTTTATCGCGGCAATCATTTCAGGACTGCTGTTGGGTTTATCGCCGGCGGGCATAGGCAAGGTTTTCTGGCACACGCTGGCACGCATGCGCCTGGCCGTGATCGCGATCTCGTTCATGCTGGGTCTGGGCTTTGTGACCCGCTATTCCGGGCTGGACGCAGTGCTGGGCCTGGCGTTCACCCGCACCGGATGGGCTTATCCATTCTTTGGCACGTTTCTGGGCTGGCTCGGAGTGGCCCTGACCGGAAGCGACACCTCGTCGAACGCGCTGTTTGGGAGTCTGCAGCGCATCACCTCGCAGCAACTGGGCATCGATCCCGTGCTGATGTGCGCCGCCAACAGCGCGGGCGGCGTGATGGGCAAAATGGTGGACGCACAATCCATCACCATCGCAACTGCCGCTACCAACCAGGTGGGGAACGAAGGCGTCATTTTTCGTTTTGTGGCGTGGCATTCGGTGGCGTTGGGCGCGATTGTTGGAGTCATCGTAATGCTGTACGCTTACGTCTTCCCTCACGCGGTGGCCCACGGACTGACGTTCGTGAAGTGATCCGTGGAGGACGGGCGTCCTCGCCCGTCCAGCCCATTCCTGACGGGCGGGGACGCCCGTCCTCCATCACTCGTCCTCCGCCAAAAGTCGTTAACTGATAATCTCAAGAGAGATACCTTGGGAGACCGCCCGCCGTTGCCGCCGATCATCAATGTTCAGGAAATTTCGAAAGCCTTTGGGGCGAACCCGCTCTTTCAGGATGTCTCCTTCACGGTGATGGATGGGGACCGGATCGGGCTCATTGGTCCGAACGGCTCCGGCAAATCCACGCTGCTGCGAATTCTGGCCGGCAGTGAAGACCCGGACAGTGGAGAAGTGGCCTTCCGAAAGCGGCTTCGCGTCAGCTACGTGGAGCAGGACTCCAAATTCAGATCAGGCGCGACCGTCCGGTCGGCGGTTGAAAACGCCATGGAGAGGAGTGCAGTCCACGCCACTGAACGCGGGACGCGCTTTGCGGAAACCCTGGGCCGCGCCGGTTTTGAAGACCTCGATGCCGAAGCCGCTGCTCTTTCCGGAGGGTGGCAGAAGCGTCTGGCGATCGTCGAGGCCCTGGTGCAGGCGCCCGACATTCTGCTTCTGGATGAACCTACCAACCACCTGGACCTGGAAGGAATCGAGTGGCTCGAAGAGTTGCTGGCGCAAGCCCCGTTCGCCAGCGTGATCGTGAGTCACGACCGCTATTTTCTGGAAAATATCGCCACTGACATGGCGGAGCTGAGCCGGGTCTATCCCGACGGCATCCTGCGGGTGCGGGGAAACTACAGCACCTTTCTGGAAAAGAAAGAAGAGTTCCTGCACGCGCAATCGAAGCGGCAGGAAGCGCTGGAAAACCTGGTCCACAATGAGATTGAGTGGCTGCGGCGCGGGGCCAAGGCCCGGACCAGGAAGTCCAAGGCGCGCATCAGCAAAGCCGGTGAGCTGATGGAAGACCTGGCCGACCTGAACGCCCGGACGCGCACGGCCACGGCACAAATCGATTTTTCCGCAACCGATCGCAAGACCAAGCGGCTGATCGAACTGGAAGATGTGGCTTACAGAATCGAGGACCGCGCATTGTTTGAAAAGCTGAATTTCGTCATCACTGCCGGTATGAGGGTGGGACTGGTCGGGCCGAATGGCAGCGGCAAAACCACTCTGCTGCGGCTGTTGCGGGGCGAGTTGACCGCTAGCGGCGGCGAGATTCGCCGGGCGGAATGGTTGCGGATCGTGTACTTCGACCAGACCCGCGAGCTTGATTCGAATGTAACCCTGCGCCGCGCGCTGGCCCCGGAAGGCGATTCGGTGATCTATCAGGACCGGGTGATTCACGTGGCGTCGTGGGCGGCGAAGTTTCTGTTCACTGGAGAACAGCTCAACCAGCCCGTGGAGCGGCTTTCCGGCGGTGAGCGGGCGCGGGTGCTGATCGCGCAACTCATGCTTCAGCCCGCCGACGTGTTGCTGCTGGATGAACCGACCAACGACCTCGATATTCCGACACTCGAAATCCTGGAAGAAAGCCTGCTCGAGTTCAAGGGATCGCTGGTGCTGGTTACGCACGACCGCTACATGCTCGATCGTGTATCCACGATTGTGCTGGGCCTTGATGGACGCGGCGGCGCAGAGAGTTTCGCCGACTACTCGCAATGGGAAGTCTGGCAGGCGGAGGGAAGGGAATCAGCGAGAACGTCGACGCGTCCGACCTCTCGCTCTGAAAGTACTGAAGGGAAATCTCCGGGAAAGACCAGGCTTTCGTATCTTGAAGCCCGGGAATACGCCAGCATTGAAGAGCGCGTTGCTGCGGCCGAAGAGCTATTGCAGGCCAAACGTGAGCAACTGGAGGACCCTGCGATTGCCAGTGACGGTCCCCGTCTTCTCAGCGCGCATGCCGAGATGGAAGCAGCGCAGGGCCAGGTTGACGAACTTTACCGGCGCTGGGCCGAACTGGAGAAGAAGAAGGGTTGAGAAGCACTCGGCACTTGGCAATTAGCACTTGGTCAACGAGGCAAGCCTGAGGGTTCTTGAATCATCTCCGGCAGGGTATGGCACAGAAAAACCCCGCCCCAGCGGAGCTTGGACGGGGCACCCGGTCGTCGGCAGGCCACAGGTCAGGGCGTGTACCAACTCCTAAGTTTGTTTCCGATTCTTGTTCGAAGCGAGAGCATCTTCTGTTTTGTGGCTCAGCCTCTGACCAGCGCGAAGGCGATAATCGTTTCTCCCTTCGCGCCGGTGGTTTCCTCGAGTTCTTTCAGCAGGGCTTCCTCAAGATGGTCGGGGTCGGGATGCATTTCAGAGGCGATTACTTCTTCTTCCGTGGCACCGACAAAACATAGCTCGCAATGTCCCAGGTCGTTTTCCGAGGTCAACGCCGGCCCGAAAGTGCGGCAGATTACGGGGCGGGATTCATAGAGTTCACAGGTACCCTTTTCGGGGTCGAGCACCGGACAGGGCTCGCTGTTGCCATACTCATCCCAGTGCTTGCAAGCCTCATCCGAGTCATCGTCATTCAATAATCCGGTGGACAGGTCGCCGGGAAAATCGGGAGAGAGGCGCGCGACCGAGGCGTGGGCCCGCTCGCGAATACGGGCGGCGCGCTGCGGATCTTCGAGTTCGAGTTCCGCCAATCCCTTTCGCAGCCGGATGGCGTCGAGTTGATTAATGGCAAACACTCCCACGCAACATTGCGAGCAACCGGGCCGGCACGCCAGCCATTGGCGGCTCTTTTGGAAGGCATCGTCCAGGGCTGCGTTCACGATCTGGATCAGCTGCTGGTCCCGGGGTGGAGCGTGAAGCGGCATCGAACCAGCATAACCTACCCGGCAGCTCGCGTAATCCGGCTGTTTTGATCCGATAGTAATAGCCTGTTTCGTTACCAATTCCCTGCGGCGCCGTATCTCACGCAGGCGTCATCCTGAGGAACTTCAGTTCCGAAGGATCTGGCGTGCACATCGGAGACAGCCTGCCCGGAGAGCATATCTGGTGCGCGCCGGATCCTTCGCAAGCTCAGGATGACGCCTTTCGCCCGCAAGCGAGCCATTTTTGCCTTCGTAGAGTTTCCGTTATGATGTTCCGCCTATGGCTAACAAAGTTCGATGGGGAGTTCTGGGCGCGGCGAAGATCGCGGTAAAGAAAGTCATACCGGGAATGCAGAAGAGCCAGTGGTGCGAGGTGGCTGCGATCGCCTCACGCGACCGGAGTAAAGCCGAAGAGGCGGCCCGCACCCTCGGCCTTCCGAAGGCCTATGGATCGTACGAAGAGTTGCTGGCCGATCCGCAGATTGATGCAATCTACAATCCGCTTCCGAACCAGTTGCACGTTCCCTGGTCGATCAAAGCGGCAGAAGCGGGCAAGCACGTCCTGTGCGAGAAGCCGCTCAGCCTCACGGTGGCGGAAGCCCGACAACTGCTGGCGGCGCGGGACCGCGCCAAAGTGAAGATTGGCGAGGCCTTCATGGTGCGCACCCATCCGCAGTGGTTGCGCGTCCGCGAGCTGGTGAGGTCGGGCCGAATTGGACAATTGCGCGCGGCCACCGGCTTCTTCAGTTATTTCAACAACGATCCCAAAAATATCCGCAACATTCCTGCCTACGGCGGGGGCGCCGTGATGGATATCGGGTGCTATCCCATCAATACATCGCGCTTTGTGTTCGGAGAAGAACCCACGCGAGTGATGGGACTGGTCGAATGCGATCCCCAGATGAAGGTTGATCGGTTGACCTCGGCCATGCTCGATTTTCCCTCGGGCCAGTCGACCTTTACGTGCAGCATGCAGCTTGTGCCCCATCAGCGCAGCCAGTTTTACGGTACCAAGGGACGCATTGAAATCGAAATTCCATTCAATGCTCCCCCTGACCGGCCTTGCCGGATCCTCATCGATGACGGACGTGACGTGTTCGGTGGGGGCATTGTCACGGAGGAATTTCCGGTCTGCGACCAGTACACCATTCAAGGCGATGCTTTTTCGCGGGCTGTGCTGGAGGGCGGTGAAGTACCGGTTCCGCTGGAGGATGCAATCAAGAATATGGCGGTGATTGAAGCTCTGTTTCGCTCCGCGAAATCGGGCAAGTGGGAGAAGCCCTAGGCGAGGCATTCCGTGCAATACCTGATTGGATTAATACTTTCCATCGCCGTGGCCGGCTTCGCGACCGTTGTCGGTCTGGACCGCGAGCGCTCCTTTTATCCTACCGTGCTCATCGTAATCGCCTCATACTACGTGCTGTTTGCCGTGATGGGCGCCTCCCGGCGGACACTTGTAACTGAAATCGTCGTGGCCAGCGGGTTTCTCCTGTTCGCCGTACTCGGCTTCAAGGGGAATCTTTGGTTCGCGGTGGCGGCGATCATCGGCCACGGAGCTTTTGATTTCGTCCATCACTGGCTCATTGAGAACCCTGGAGTACCGCCTTGGTGGCCGGGTTTCTGTTTGACGTTTGATGTGTTTTTTGGGGCGTGGTTGGCGGTGCGTTTGATGAGGGTGCCCTCACTTTCTCCCAAATCCCACGCGGGATAGGGCGCGGGCCCCCCACTCATTTCGCGACGAATGCGAAATGAATGGGCATGGCATGGCCTCTCACTCGGTTACCCCCTCCGCTCTGTTACTTTCGACCCTGGAAACCGCATGGAGCGGCGGGCCTCGTGATATTCTTAATAGAGAAGCTGCGTCCCCCCGTCGGGTAATTTCCCGCAGTTCCCTTAAATACCATGATTTCAGTCAGTAATGTGTCGATGCGCTACGGCGCTAAAGTTCTGTTTGACGAAGTATCCACGGCTTTCACGCCGGGGAAGCGCTATGGCCTGACCGGACCGAACGGCGCGGGTAAGTCCACTTTCATGAACCTGCTGACCGGCGAACTCGAGCCGCAGAAGGGAACCGTGGTTCGCCCTAAAAAGCTGGGCGTGTTGAGCCAGGACCAGTTCGCCTTTGACAAGTACCGCGTGCTCGATACCGTCATCATGGGCAACAAGCGCTTGTGGGCGGCCATGGAAGAGCGCGACCGGATTTATGCCAAGCCGGAGATGACCGACGCCGACGGCATGAAGCTGGGCGAGCTCGAAGGAGTTGTGGGCGAAGAAGACGGCTACACCGCCGAGAGCGACGCCGCCATCCTGCTTGAAGGGCTGGACATTCCCGACGCGCTGCACCAGCGAAAAATGGGCGAGTTGCAGGGCGGACAGAAAGTGCGCGTGCTGCTGGCCCAGGCGCTTTTTGGACATCCCCAGGCGCTGCTGCTCGACGAGCCTACCAACTATCTGGATCTGGACTCCATTCACTGGCTGCAGGGCTTCCTCAATCAGTATGACGGAGTGGTGATCGTGATCTCGCACGATCGTCATTTTCTGAACCGGGTGTGCACCCACATCGCCGACATCGATTACCAAACCATCATCACCTATACCGGCACATACGATGACATGGTGGTGGCGAAGACCCAGATCCGCTCGCAGATTGAATCGCAGAATGCGCAGCGGGAAAAGAAGATTTCCCAGTTGAACGAATTCATCGCGCGCTTCTCTGCCGGCACCCGCTCCAGCCAGGTGCAGTCGCGACGGAAGGAAGTCGAGCGCCTGCAGGTGACGGAGCTGGCGCGTTCGAACATCCAGCGCCCATATTTGAAGTTCGAGCAGAAGCGGCCTTCTGGCAAGCACATTCTGGAATTGGAAGGCGTGACCAAATCGTACGATGACACGCAAGTGGTGCGAGGCTTTACCGCCAGCATCGTGCGCGGAGAAAAAATCGCGCTGATGGGGCGAAACGGCGTGGGCAAGACCACGCTCCTGAACGCCGTGCTGGCAAATTCTCCTACGATTCCGGAAGCTGAGCTGCGCAAGACCAGCGGATACGACGGCCCTTTCCTTACCGACGGGAAGGTTATATGGGGGCATGAAGCGGCGGTGGGATATTTCGCCCAGGACCACAAAGCCTTGATCCAGCCCGGGATGACGGCCTTCGAATGGCTGCACCAGTGGGAGCCTGCGGCGTCCAATGAAGAGATTCGCGGCCTGCTGGGGCAGATGCTGTTTCCCCGCGAAGACGGTGACAAGCGCACTGAAGTGCTTTCCGGCGGAGAGGCAGCGCGGCTGATTTTCTGCAAATTAATGCTGCAGAAGCCGAATGTTCTGGTATTCGACGAACCCACCAACCACCTGGACCTGGAATCGATCAATGCGCTCAACATCGCGCTGCAGCGTTATCAGGGGACCGTCCTCCTGTGTACCCACGACGAAGATCTGATCGATGAGGTGGCCACCCGCATCTGGCACTTTGAGGGCAACCATCAGATCACCGATTTCAAAGGCGCTTACGAGGACTATCAGTCGGTTTCGGTCTAGGGCTAAGATTTTGTAGCGCCGGCGTCTCCCCGGCTGTCCGGCAGGCATTTCTTCGACTTCGCTCAGGGCAGGCTCTGCCCGCCAATTGGCTGTCGCCACTAAGTTCTTCAAATCGCGACAAAGTGAGCAACTTTCTGCCGGTTCAATCATCTCAGTAGGTCTACCTAGCCTGACCACGAGGCCGGGGCCCAGCGCCCCTGCCGAAGAACCGGGAGGTCCGCAATGCTCGCCGCGCAGGACAGAATCGAGGTCCAGCACCAACTCCTTGCCCGTCTGCAGCAGGCGCGTGCTGAAACTGACCGCCTGTTCCAGCAAGTCAAGCCCGAGTTCCTTTACGAACGGCCGATTCCCGAAAGACACCGCATCGTTTTCTACGTGGGACACCTGGAAGCATTCGACTGGAATCTACTGCGCGAGCGCGTTCTGGGGCGGACCAGCTTCCATTCGGAATTCGATAATCTGTTTGCTTTCGGCATTGATCCGGTCGATGGCGGGTTGCCGTCAGACCAGCCGTCCGACTGGCCCTCTCTGGCCCAGGTTCGGGATTATGTGAGTCGGGTCCGGCAAGCTCTGGATGATGGGTTGGCGGGAGCATTGTCACAACTGCGTGGGCAGGAGAATTTTCCTCCCGGCCAGTTGCTGCATGTAGCCATCGAACACCGCTTGATGCACGCGGAAACGTTGGCCTACATGCTGCACCAGTTGCCCTTCGACAACAAAGTGCGCAAGCCGCGCCTGCCGGAGCTGGTGGTTCGTCCGGTTGAGCCTCGGATGATCGAAATTCCGGCAGGTTCCGCGACCCTGGGCCTTTCGCGCCGCGACCCAGAGATGTTTGGATGGGACAACGAGTACGAAGCGCAGACCGTCGCGGTGCCCGCATTTTCCATCGATCAATACGAGGTGACCAACCGCGAGTATCTCCGGTTCATCGATGCAGGCGGATATGAAAACCCATCATTGTGGAGTGACGCCGACTGGAAGTGGAAGACGCAGCAGAATATCTCGCAACCGGTCTTTTGGAATCGCATCAACGGCGCGTGGCAGTACCGCACCATGTTCGAGAATGTTCCTTTACCTCTCGACTGGCCGGTTTACGTAAGTCATGCGGAAGCCGGTGCCTTCGCGCGCTGGGCGGGCAAGGCCTTGCCGAGCGAAGCGCAGTGGCATCGCGCTGCCTACGGAACGCAGGAGGGAACCGAGCGGCCGTATCCCTGGGGCGCTGACCGTCCCGATCCCAGGTTTGGAAACTTCGATTTTGAGAGCTGGGATCCCACGCCGGTCGGGGCCTTTCTACAAGGCCGGAGCGCTTTCGGCGTCGCCGACCTGGTGGGGAACGGATGGGAGTGGACAGCCACCGTGTTCGGACCGTTTCCCGGCTTTGAGCCCTTCGAATTTTATCCTGGCTATTCGGCCAATTTTTTCGACGGTCAACATTACGTGATGAAGGGCGGCAGCGCCCGCACGGCAAGCAGCATGCTTCGCCGGTCTTTTCGGAACTGGTTCCAGCCGCACTACCAGTATGTGTATGCGGGATTCCGCTGCGTGGGGGAATAAATGAATCACAAGGGGCATTTGATGTTGACGCACGCCATCACCGCCGATTCGGGACTGGAATTTGCCGCGGAAGTACGCGCCGGACTCACTAAATCAGGACAGAAGGAATTGCCTTCCAAGTATCTTTATGACGATGTCGGATCGGCATTGTTTGAGGTCATCAGCGTTCTGCCGCAGTACGGGCTGACCCGGGCGGACGAGCGCCTGCTGCGGCGGCATGCCGATGAGATTGTGGAGCAGGTGCCGGGGCCGGTGGCCGTGGCCGAACTGGGCAGCGGCAGCGGGAAAAAGACGCGCTGGCTGCTGAAGGCGCTTTGCCGGCGCCAGCATGTTTCCTATTTTCCCATCGAAATTTCCCCTACCGCCCTGGCCATGTGTGAACGCGAGTTGGGTGATATCGATTCCATGAGCATCGTGGGCTTCGAGCGGGAATATCTCGATGGTCTAGTCGAAGTGGCGGCGCGGCGTCGTGAAGGACAAAATCTGCTGGTGCTGTTTCTGGGCAGCACCATTGGAAACTTCGACCGGCCGGCGGCGGCGAGATTCCTCCGGGAAGTGCGCCACATCCTGCAGCCCGGCGATTCGCTTTTGCTCGGCACCGACCTGGAAAAACCGATCCCGCAGTTACTGGCGGCCTATGACGACCCGCTGGGGGTGACGGCGGCATTCAATCTGAATCTGCTGGCGCGCATCAATCGGGAACTCGACGCGGATTTCGTTCTGGAGCAATTTGAGCACGTCGCCCGATTCAATCCCGAGGCCCGCAGCGTGGAGATGCGCCTGCGCTCGCGGCAAAAGCAGATGGCGTCCATATCCCGAGCGGACTTGACGGTCGCCTTTTCCGAGGGAGAGACGATCTGGACTGAGAGCAGCCATAAGTATTGTCCGGAGGAGATGTCTCGAATCGCCAGGGACGCGGGCTTTTTCTGCAAGGCGCAGTGGATTGATCAGGAATGGCCCTTTGCCGAGAACCTGTTCGTGGCGGAGTGAGTTCTGTTTCTCCTTCGGATGAGTGCGGCTGGGGTCCCAGGTGGCAGGCCCTCAGGCCAGCCTGGGTGGAGCAGGCCTTCAGGCCTGCCTATAGGCACGGCTGCGGGGAGGGGCCTCGGCCCCTGAGGTACTTGGGGATGCCCGGGCCCGCATGGTGGAGAAAGAACCTCAGGGGCTAGAGCCCATGAATTTCAAGCCGCTAAATGCAGGGCTGAAGCCCTGCTCCACCTGAACCCTGCTCCAGCCTGAATCCTGCTCCAGCCTGACCTCCCCCTCAGATTCACCGCCCTTTATGCGAGTTTTCAGCAGTTGTAAAAAGATTGTCAACAACCGTGCTCCAAGCCTTAGAGATCAATCAGCTGGTAGTAAGCTTGAGTAGCAATCCCCTGCCTGGGGAGCGCGGAGCACAGATGAGACTGGAACAGAACAACGGTTTGGCCCTGCAGCGTGGCGAGCCCATGCCGCGCCTGGGTGTTCCTTATTCTGGGGGGCCGATGGAACGGATTCTCGTGGTCGAAGATGACCGGGCGGTCCAGAAGGCGCTCAAGCGTTTATTTGAAGCGGAAGGCTTCACCGTCGAAATCAGTGCGGATGGAAAGTCGGCGCTGGAGGCGTATCGCGCCACGGCCCCGTCCGCAGTCGTACTCGATCTCCGTTTGCCTGCCATGTCCGGGCGGGATGTCTGCCGGGAGATCAAACTGCAGGCGCCCACTCTGCCCGTGATCGTGCTCAGTGCGGCCAGCGACGTCTCCGATAAAGTGTTGCTGCTCGAACTCGGCGCTGACGACTATGTGACCAAGCCATTCAGCCCGCGAGAGCTGCTGGCGCGAGTGCGAGCGGCGTTGCGGCGCAGCACGCGATCCGCGACCAGCGACGTCAACAGTTTTGATGGCATCTCCGTGGATTTCACCAAGATGGAAGTGATGCGCGACGGCCAGACGATCGGGCTCACGGCCCAGGAATTCAAGACCCTCAAGTTCATGATGCGGAATGCGGAGCGCGTGATTTCGCGCGATGAACTGCTGAATGAAGTCTGGGGCTATCAGAATTATCCGTCTACGCGCACCGTGGACAATCACATTCTGAAGCTACGGCAGAAGCTGGAGAAAAATCCGGCCAATCCGGTACACTTCCGGACCGTGCATGGCATGGGATATAAATTTGTGCCGTGATTCGCGAAGCGGGACGGCCGGCAGCAGTGGAGAGAGCTCATGTTGAAACTTCGGATGCGCACCAAGTTTCTGCTCTCCATGTTGCTGATCTCGGCCGGGCTCACCTGCACCAGTCTTCTGCTGGTGCGTCATAGTGTGCAGAAACAGGTGAAGGCGGAGATTTTCGCCGACCTGCGTAACTCTGTCAGTACCTTCCAGAACTTTCAACGGGAACGCGAACTTACTCTCACCCACTCCGCCGAGCTGCTAGCGGACTTGCCCAACCTGCGGGCCTTGATGACCACGCAACATGAGGCCACGATTCAGGATGCGTCCAGCGGTTTGTGGCGGCTGGCCGGCAGCGATCTTTTTATCCTGTCGGACCGGACCGGCCGCGTGGTCGCTTTGCACACTACATCGCCGGGTCTGACCCGCGAGATGGCGCAGCAGTCGTTGGCCGGGACGCTGGCCGATGAAAGCTCGGGGCACTGGTGGTTTGGCAGCCAGCATCTCTACGAAGTCTTTCTCCGGCCAATCTATTTTGGCCCAGCCGAGGAGAACCACCTGCTGGGGTTTCTGGTGATCGGCTACGAAATCGATGACCGCCTGACCTCGCAGGTGGGCCGGATTGCGGCCAGCCAGGTGGCGTTTTATTACGGTAATTCCGTGGTGAAAACCACGTTGTCCCCGACGCAGGAATCGGAACTGGCTCGGCAGCGCATGCTTCATTCCGCCCCGGGAGGTGTCAGAGCCGGAGGAAATTCAGCTTGGAGATGAACGATTCCTCATTACGTCGCTGGAGCTTGCCGGGGCAAAAAATCCTTCCGTGCGGCTTACCGTGCTCAAGTCCTACGATCAGGCGACTGCTTTTCTCGACAGCCTCAACCGCCTTCTGGTGGCATTGGGATTGGCCGCCGTGCTGGGCGGCAGCGCCTTGGTCTTCCTTATTTCGCACACCTTCACCCGGCCGCTGGGAAACCTGGTGGCCGGCGTGCGCGCTCTGGAGAAGGGCGACTTTACCTACGCTCTGGACGCTCGTGGTGGCGACGAGGTGGCTGAAGTGACCCGTGCCTTCAACCGGATGCGTGCCAGCTTGCAGAAGACGCAGCAGGAGTTGCTGGAGGCGGAGCGGTTGGCCACCATCGGACGCATGGCCAGTTCGATCTCGCATGATTTGCGGCACTCGCTGGCGGCCATCGTAGCCAACGCGGAATTTCTGTGCGAGAGCCGCTTGTCTTCCGATCAGCGCGAGGAGCTGTATCAGGAAGTTCGGGTTGCGGTCAACCAGATGACCGATCTGATCGATTCCTTGCTGGAGTTTTCGCGCACCCGCGAGTCCTTGCGCCTGACCTACGGCAACGTCAGAGACTCGGTGGAACGCGTGGTGCAGGCCATAAGTACGCATCCGGAATTCCATCCGGTGCGTATCACGTTCAGCCAGGAAGGCAACAGTTCGGGATGGTTTGACCCCAGGAAACTGGAGCGCGTTCTCTATAACCTGCTGTTGAATTCGTGCGAGGCGGTGGTGCCCGAAAGCGGCCTCGTCCATGTGGGATTGAAGGAAGTCAAGGGCGGAGTGGAGATTCGTGTGAGCGACAATGGGCGGGGCATACCGGAGCTGATTCGTAATCAGCTGTTTGAGCCCTTCATCAGTTATGGCAAGGAAAACGGAACCGGACTGGGGCTTACCGTAGTGCAAAAAATTGTCCAGGACCACGGCGGAGATGTAACCGTGGAGAAAACCTCAGCCGAGGGAACCGTTTTCCGCTTGCGCCTTCCCCTGGCTTCTGCCGAGGCCGCGCATGCCGGAGGGACGAGGCGCACGCCGATGGCTCGTACCGAGCAGTCACAATCGGAGTAGCATTCCGGAACAGAGGCTTGGTCCGACGTCCCGGCTTTCGTTCGGGCGTGCGGCGAGTCGCCAGCACCTTTCTGTGGGGAGGCGAATTGTGGAACACAAGAATAGTTTGCCTGGCCGGATCAGAAAATTCGGCGCGATGGGATTGCTTCTTCTTTCGGGCAGCATAAATGGCTGGACGCAGACAGCGGAGCCTCCGGCAAACACATCTACGGATGCAATGACCGAGGCGGTTCGCGAGCTGCAAGCCGAAGTGCGCGAATTGCGCACTGCCGTGGTCGAATTGCGTTCCGAGGCCGGGCAGTACCGGGCCGAGACGGAGCAGCTACGGAAGGAGTTGCAGGCGGCCCGCGTTACCGCCCCCGACGCTGCCGCCGCGAGCCCTGCCAGTCAAGCTGCGGCCCCGCTGGAAGAGCGCGTTTCTTCCCTGGAAGAGTCCTCCCAACTGCTGAGCAGCAAGTTGGACGACCAGTACCAGGCGAAAGTGGAGGCAGCCTCCAAGTACCGGGTCCGGCTTTCGGGCATCGTGTTGCTGAATCTGTTCAGCAATCACGGACGCATGGACAGTCAGGACATACCCACCTGGGCGATTCCAAATATTCCCAATGTGTCCGGACAAACGCTGGGCGCGACCATGCGGCAGTCCGAAGTTGGCCTCGAAGTGTTTGGTCCGCGCCTGGCCGGGGCCCGGACATCGGGAAACCTGCAGCTCGATTTTGCGGGAGGATCCCCGAACACTCCCAATGGAGTGAATCTTGGGTTGGTCCGCATGCGTATCGCCAGCATGCGCATGGATTGGAAGGACACGTCGATCGTGGCGGGGCAGGACAACGCTTTTTTCTCTCCGCTTTCACCGACTTCATTTGCCTCGCTGGCCGTTCCGGCGTTCAGTTACGCCGGCAATCTCTGGGGATGGATTCCACAGGTTCGGGTAGAGCATCGCTTCCATCTTTCCGAAGGCCAGAGCGTCATGCTCCAGGGCGGCATTATGGACAATGTCACGGGGGAACCGCCGGCCGCATTCGCCCCCTTCGCGCAGGCAGGAGAAAGCTCGGGCCAGCCGGCTTACGCTGCACGCGCGGCCTGGACACGCAGCGTTTTTGGCATGCCCCTGACCGTGGGTGCAGCCGGATACTACAGCCGCCAGAACTGGAGCTTCGACCATACTGTTGACGGCTGGGCGGCGATGACGGACTGGAGCGTCCCCCTGGCGCGCCGGGTGAGTCTCAGCGGCGAATTCTATCGCGGCCGCGCCCTGGGCGGCCTGGGGGGCGCCGTGGGACGGAGCGTGCTGTATAGCGGCAATCCCAGTCCGCAGGCGCAATTGCGGGCTCTGAACGCGGTGGGAGGATGGTCGCAGCTGAAAGTCACGGCCACCAGTAAACTGGAGTTCAACGGCGCGTTCGGAGTGGACAACCCGTTCGCCGGCGATGTGCGGGGCTTCCCCTTGAGCCCGGGTTTTCCCGCGCCGCTGCTGCAGAATCGCAGCTCATTGGTGAATGTTATTTATCGCCCGCGCTCGGACGTGCTGTTGTCCGGAGAGTACCGTCACCTGCGGACGTTCGACATCGATGCCGGCAGCCCCACGGCCGACCAGATCAACCTGATGATGGGAATTCTATTTTGAACAACCCCCTTGCTTCCGCTTGCCGGTGGATCTGCGGGGCGTTGCTGTGCGTGAGTCTCGCGTCGGCCCAGGACGTCACTCTGACGGCTCGGGTCGAGCTGACGAAGGGCAGCAAAACCGCAAAAGCGGGTGAAGCGGAGAACGTGGTGGTTTGGCTGGTGCCGGAGGCCGGCGCGGTCCGGCCGACCGCGTTTCGTCAGAACCAGATCCCGCGGCTGGTGCAGCACAACAAAAGCTTCGAGCCCCATGTGCTGGTCGTGCCCGTGGGCTCGGTGGTGGGCTTCCCCAACCGCGATCCTTTCTTTCACAACGTATTTTCGCTGTTCGAGGGAAAACGCTTCGATCTAGGTCTGTATGAAGCTGGCACCACCCGCGACGTGCACTTTGACAAGCCGGGAATTTCCTACATCTTCTGCAATATCCATCCCGAGATGAGCGCCGTGGTTATCGCGCTGGACACGCCGTATTACGGCATCTCCGATCCGCGGGGCCAGGTCGTGATTGCGAACGTTCCCAGCGGCAAGTACACGCTTCGAGTCTGGTACGAATCTACGCCTCCCGAAACCTTGAAGGCGATGACCCACGAAGTTACGGTTTCAGAGGCCAGCTCTACGCTCGGCGTGCTGCGCTTGACCGAAGCCACCTTGTCCACGGCCCACAAAAACCTGTACGGCCGGGATTACGACGCTCCGGTGCCGGACAGCCCCGCTTATGACCGGCGCTAGGCCCGAACCGACTCACGATGGATCGCCGAGGACCCCATTCATTCTGCTTAACAATAAAATGACAATTACGTGACAAATGTGCCCCGCCCATGCCGTAGTCTTTTGACAATACGAACGGGCGGCCGCTGCTGGCCCGTTCCAGATGGTTGATCCCGGGATCTAAATTTTTGTTGCTGTCCGAGTGCAGTTCGTGAGCCTCTCTTTCCCAAGAAACACCTTGGGCCAGCCACAGGGCTGGCCCTTTTCTTTGGCTGGGAATGAAATTACTTTTTCCCGGCGACCTCGTCGTGTCCGTAATACTCGTAAGCTGACATCGGCTTTTCTCCACCCTTCTTCCAGACGCGTCCATCTTCGGAGAGCTTGCCCAGAGCGCGCGCCATTTCCCGCACGTGGATGGCAACCGAACCGCAACAGGAGCCGATGTAGTTGATTCCAATTTCCCGGGCCCGAAGCGCGTAGTCACCCATCTCTTTCCGGGTGAGCTGCAGCGGATCGAGTGCCAGCGGAAATTCCGGCAAGCTGGTGAAGTCAGGTTTGGCCCTGGGGGTGCGGTAAGCCACTGGCTGGCAGGCGAGGTAGCCGGACACTGCCCGACGCATCTGTTCCATGGCTGGGAGAGTGTGTTGGGGAGGGCGCAGGCAGTTCATGCCGACGATATCGGCCCCGGCATCCAGCAGCGCCTTGGCGGATTCGGCGGCGGACTTGCCGTCCGCGGTCTCATCTTTGTTCTCAAAGCAGATGGTCACCATCACCGGCAGGCCGGTTGTCCTGGCCCGCTCGACCGCGATCAGGGCCTCGCCCAGCCAGGAAAAAGTTTCGCCAATGATGAAGTCCACGCCCTCGTCAACCTGGACAGCGAGTTGCTCGTCGAAGGTTTTGCGGACGCGGTCGGCAGCTGACGGACTGTCGGGCTCATACATCCAGGTAAGGCTGAGATTGCCCGCGACCAGGCATTTGTCGCCCGCAACTTCACGAGCGATGCGCACAGCCGCCCGATTCAGTTCTTCGAGCCTGTTCTCGAGACCAACGGTCGCCAGCTTGTCGCGGCTGGCGTAAAACGTCAGCGCCTGCAGGACATCCGCTCCAGCTTCGCGGAACTCTACATGCAGTTCGCGGAGCGCGTCGGGATGGAGCAGGGCCACTTCGGGAGTGAACGGACCCGCGCGCACCCATCCGCGCTTTTCCAGTTCCAGCAGATAACCGCCATCGCCCAGGACGGGACCGTCCTTGAGTCGTTCGAGAATGCCCTTTTTGTTTGCCATGTTTGCTCCTTGATACCTGCCACCATTCATCACCTACGCGCTGTCATCCTGAGCGGAGTGACTGCTTCGCTTAGCGAAGCAGTCATGGAGTCGAAGGACCCCTGCTCCTCCACGCTGCTGTGCGAACATTGCATTGCAGATTGCGAAAATCCTGTTCAATTGACAGTGCCTGTACGGTAGCGGTCCTTCGACTCCGCCTTTCCATTCGCAAGCGAATGGAAAGTCTCCGCTCAGGATGACATGTTCTGACCAACTAGTCGTCTTTGTACTCGAACTCTGCCTTGATCGGCTTGCCCGCCGCGAAGCGCCCCGGACAGAACGTGGTGATGTCCACTGTCTTGCCCCGCCCGTCCAGCAACAACTCTGACATCACCAGGCCAATGGCCGGTGAAATCTTGAATCCCATGCCGGAAAAGCCGGCACAAACATGCAGTCCGGCGACGCCAGAAACTTCGCCCAGCAGCGGACGTGAATCCGGCGTCATGTCATAGACTCCGGTGACACCGCGCATGACTTCGGCATTCTCCAGCTTCGGAATCCGGCGGCTGGCCCGCTCGATGATCTCTTCCAGGCCGTCGTCGGAAGCGCGCTGCGGAAAGTTGTCCGGATCGGCCCCGCGCTGGCCATAGAAATCTCCGATCAGAAATTTGTCCTGCCCATCCGAGCGAAAGTAGGTGGCGCTCACCGAATCGATGCAGGCGCGGCCGCCACCCTTCATGCCGGGAGCGTTTTTCAGGATTGCGACCTGGTGGTACTCGGTCTCAATCGGCAATTCGATTCCGACGCGCTGAAACAGGGGCCGGGTCCAGGGTCCGGTAGCCGAGACCACGACCGGCGCCGCAATATCCCCGTCGATCCGTGCTGACTCCGCGCACGCGTCCACTTTCGACAAGAAACTCCAGGGCCTGAGTCCGCGACTGGTAGGTGACGCCCAGTTCCCGGGCCCGGGTGAGGAAATCGTTGGCCACTCCCGCACCGTCGCCATAGCCGGAATCGGGTTCGTAGGCGGCCAGTTCGACTTCATCGACAGCCCAATCCGGCTCCAGGTCTTTGAGCTCAGCACTGTCGATAAGTTTTACGTTCACCCCGAGCCCGCGCTGCATTTCCACATTCTGCTTCAAGCGTTCGGTCTCGCCGGGATGGACGATGCGCACGAATCCGGTCTTGCGGAAGTCTCCTGCCTCGCCGACTGCGTCGTGCCAGTTCTCGAACATGCGCAGGCTCACCAGAGCAAGCTGCACTTCAGGCGGATAGCTGTAGTGCATGCGGACCAGCGCGGAGGAACGTCCGCTGCCTCCCTGCGCAACATGGCCTTTGTCGATAACCACGATCTTTCCGGCGCGCCGCCGGGCAAGGTGGAACGCGATGGACGACGCCCATTACACCGGCGCCGAGAATCACGATGTCGGCGGTCGTTGTCCTGGCACCGTTTCGCGAACCGGTTCTGCAATCGGAAGTCATGTTTAGAAGGCCCTGGGCGATCTAAGGAGCAGCGCTCTGAAAATTGGTCGCCAGTTTTCAGTCACCAGTTCTCGGATCTCAGTTCTCTTGCTCATGCGGCGACCTCTTTCAGTCTTCCTTTTTTCCAGTCACGCAATACCTGGTGGGCTGCATTGTGTCCGGGAGCTCCGGTGACGCCGCCTCCCGGGTGTGCGCCTGCTCCACACAGATACAGGCCATCGATCGGAGTGCGGTATTGCGACCATCCGGGGACCGGGCGCATGAAAAAGAGCTGCTCCAGGCGAAGGTCGCCGTGGAAGATGTTGCCTTCGGTCAATCCGTAGGTGCGCTCCAGGTCGAGCGGGGTCAACACCTGGCGCGCAACAATCGCATGAGGCACGTTGGGGGCGTACTCGGCGATCTTTTTGATCACGCGATTGCCCAGCACTTCGCGGTTCTCGTCCCAGTTTCCGTGGCGCAAGTGATAAGGCACGTACTGCACAAAGCAGGTCAGGATGTGCTTGCCTGCCGGCGCGAGTGATGGGTCGGCGTTCGACGAAACCACGCAATCCACCCACAGCTCTTCGGGAATTTCGCCGAATTTGGCAATGTCATAGCAACGCTCGGCAAACGCCAGGGAGGGGACGAGCGTATAGAAGGTGCGTTCAAGCGCGGTGGCATTGGGGGATGTTCCGGTAAATTGCGGCTCGGCATCGAGCACCAGATTCACCTTGGCGCAGGGGCCTTCCATCTTGATGCCGCGAATGGAGTGCAGGAACTCGTTAGGCAACTCGGATGCCGCCACCATTTTCAAAAAGGTGCGCTTGGGGTCGGCGTTCGAAAGCACGATGCGGGCGCGAATCTCGGTACCATCTTCCAGCACCACGCCGCGTGCCCGTCCGTCGCGGAGATCGATCTGTGCAACCGGTGCGGAGGTCCGGATTTCGACTCCGAGCTTTCTGCCTGACGCCGCCAGCGCCTGGGTAATTGCGCCCATGCCACCCATTACGTGTCCATAGAAGCCCTGCAGTTCGTGTTCGCCGCCGCTCAGCAGATGAAAGAGCAGGCCAATGGCCGTGCCCGGCTGATAGGGTCCGCCATGCTTGCCATAGACGTTGTTGGCCAGGAACATGGTCTTCAGCTTTTCGGATTCGTAATTGTGATCGAGAAATTCGCCCAGGCTTCCAGTCAGGAAGGAAATCAGTTGCGAGACCTCGTCGCTCGAAATTCCACGAAATTTTCTTCCCATATGAAACAGGTCAGTCCAGCCGCGAATGCTCCTAGTATCAATCTCAGGCGGTGGTTCCATAAAAAAGGGCTGCAGGTAGCGTGCCAGCTTTTTCAGGCGATCGTCCACCTGGACGAAAGTTTCCGCGTCTTTCGCGGAAATCTTTTTGAATTCAGCTTTGGCCCGTTCGCGGTCTGCCCACCAGGGGACCACCTGTCCGTCGGGGAAGGGAACTTGAATCGCCGGATCGCAGGGGACCATGCGCAATCCGTACTCCGCGAGGCGCAAGTCCGAGATCACTTCAGGCCGCAACATGCTGGCGATATACGAAGTGGTCGACACGCGGCATCCGGGAGCGATCTCTTCGGTGACGCAGCACCCGCCCACGATGTCGCGGCGCTCCAGCACCAGAGTGGTGAGTCCGGCGCGTGCGAGATAGGCGGCCGCTGTGAGACCGTTGTGGCCCGCGCCGACTACGACTGCGTCATAGATTTTCGAAGCCGAAGGCGACGGCACGTTTATGACCCGAAGTTAGAGGTGGCCACGAAGGCAAGATACATTACCGCATCCTCCCAGCAAATAGAATTGAAATTCGGCAGATATTTCTGTAGAGTGCTTATGACTTGAGGTCAGATATGAGTGGAATTGGTAGCAGTCTCGTCTCTCCGCCCCGTTATCGCAGCATGCCGCCCCGGCCCCGTTCCGAAGGCAAGCGCACCCGCATCATTGACGCCGCCATGCGCCATTTTGCCGAGCAGGGCTACCACGCCGCCCGGGTGGGAGACATCGCCGCCGCCCTCGGTATCGCCAAAGGGTCGATCTTTCAACACTTCGGCAGCAAGGACGGATTGTTTTTCGAAGTCTACAAAAAGGCGGTGCGTTCCTTTCCGCGCTACCTCGACGCGCCTGCCGAAGTTCGGGAGCGCGGTTTCTTCGAGGTACTACGCTACTGGCTGGTAAGCACGGAGCACTTGCTGCATGAAGACTGGATTCCCTACCGCGTATCGCTGCTGGGAAATTATGGTACTGACCTTACCCTGAAGCGCGAGATCAACCGCTTCCTCATGGCCGAAGATCCCTACGGCACGGTTGCGTTCGTGCGTTACGGATTGCAGCGCGGAGAGCTTCATCGTGAAATGGACCAGGAGATGATGGTCTCGATTCTGGATTGGACGATGGAACGTTTCCAGGACGCCTTGCTTACTGAAGAATTGGATCCCGGGCTGTTCCGCCGCCAGGGCGATCCTCAGGAAAAGAAGGACGCACGCGTTACCCAGTTTCTGGAGGTGCTGAAGAGGGCGATCGGAACATGAACAACAGGCACATGTCGGTAGCGAAAATTCTTTCGACCTACAACGACAAGGCCGCATTGCCGGATGCGTTCACCATCCCCGCGCCCTGGTATGTGGACGCGCGCATAGCCGAACTGGAGGCCCAGACCGTTTTCAGCAAGACCTGGCAAATGGTGGGACGGGCTGAGCAGGTGGAGAAGCCAGGCCAGTTCGTGACCGCCAGCATCGCCGGCGAACCCATTGTGGTGGTGCGCGGCAATGACGGCGTTCTGCGCGGCTTTTATAACGTCTGCCGTCATCACGCCGCGGCCGTCGTCACGGAGCCTTGCGGACAGGCTTCCATCCTGCATTGTCCCTACCACGGCTGGAATTACGGGCTGGATGGCTCTTTGAAGGGCATGCCGGAATTCGACGGCGTGAAGAACTTCGAGCGCCAGCAGAACGGTCTGGTGCCAGCGAAGGCAGAAACCTGGGAGAAATTCGTATTCGTAAATCTCGACCCGCAGGCTGCGCCGCTCGACGGCTTTCTCGGCGGCCTGGTCAAGCGCGTGGCGCCGCTCGGCGTCAGCAAGCTGCACTACTTCGACAGCCGCACTTATGACATCCACTGCAACTGGAAAGTCTTTGTGGACAACTACCTCGATGGCGGTTACCACGTCCCGCATCTGCATAAGGGCCTGAGCTCAGTGCTCGACTACAAGGAGTACACCATCGAGAACGAAGACCGTTACTGCCTGCAGTCCAGTCCGATGGTGGCGGGCACGGAAGATGCCGCCACGGCGTCCACACGACAGGGCGACCGCGCCTGGTACTTCTGGCAATATCCCAACCTGATGATCAATTGTTACGAAGGCTACATGGACACGAACCTGGTGCTGCCGCTGGACGTCGATCATTGCCGCGTGATCTTCGATTTCTATTTTGGAGACACCAGCGAGGCACGTCGCTCGTACAACGAACAGAGCGTAGCCGTCGGCGCCCGGGTGCAGGACGAAGACCTAGGCATCTGCGAGGCTGTGCAGCGAGGGCTGAAGTCGCGTGCCTATGGCGCAGGCAGGCTGTCGGTGCGGCGCGAGGCTGGGGAGCATCTTTTTCATCGGCTGCTGGCGGCAGATTTGAAGAGCGGCGCGGAGACAACCGCTGCGGCTGCGGATTGAGCTTAAATCTTCAATCCACGATCTGCAATCTGAAATCTGGAATTGTTGTCGCCACACAATCAAAAGACTGAGGTGACGCACGTGAAGAAAGCTCTCGCATTAGTGCTGGGGTTGGCGTTGTCGTGTGCCGCAAGTGCGGTCGCCCAGGTGACTGCGATCAAGGCAGGTCGGCTGGTGGATCCGCAGGCCGGCACCGTGCTCAACGATCAAGTCATTCTCATCCGCGACAACAAGGTTGAACAGGTGGGCAAGGGCTTGGCCATTCCAGCCGACGCCAAGGTCATCGATCTCTCGCAGATGACCGTGTTGCCCGGCCTGATCGATTGCCACACGCACCTTGCCGATGGACCCACCGACGACGGCGACCCCATGTCGCAAATGAAGAAGACGGCCGCGGAGGTGGCGTTTGAGTCTGTGCCCAACGCGCGTACTTTTCTCCGAGAGGGCTTTACCACGGTGCGCGACGTGGGCGTTTACCGCGCGCTGAACGATGTTGCTATGCGGGATGCCATCGCTCATGGCTACATTGAGGGTCCGCGCATGTATGTAGCCGGGGCCTACATCACGATCACCGGCGGCGCCGGCGCCATGACGGGATTCGCTCCGGACATCACGCTGCCCTGGAACCTGCGTTATGGGCAGGCCGATGGCCCATGGGAAGTGCGGCAGAGGATCCGCCAGTTGGTGCACGACGGCGCCGACCACATCAAAGTTCTCTCCAGCGGAGCCGTGCTGACCCATGGCAGCAATCCGAAATCGCAGGAGTTTACTCTCGAAGAGTTGCAGGCCGCGGTGGACGAAGCCAGCCACTTCGGATTGCGAGTCGAGGCGCATGCGCACTCTCCCGAGGGCATCAAGAATGCGATCCGGGCCGGCGTGGCGTCGGTCGAGCACGCGACCATGATCGATGACGAGGGCATCGCGCTGGCCAAACAGCACGGCACCTACCTGGACATGGATATCTACGATGAAGAGTGCATCCAGGAAGCGGGCAGGCTGGGAAAAATTCCCAAGGATTTTCTGCAGCACGACGCGGAACTGGGGGAGCTTCACCGCCAGAACTTCCGCAAAGCGGTGAAGGCTGGAGTCAAGCTCTCATTCGGGACCGATGCCGGCGTTTGTCCCTACGACCGCAGCGTCCGGCAGTTTGCCTTCATGGTGAAGTATGGTATGACGCCGATGCAAGCCATCCAGGCAGCCACCACCTCGGCCGCGGATTTATTGGGCCATTCCGACGTGGTCGGGGACATTAAGCCGGGCAAGTACGCCGACGTGATCGCAGTGGCCGGCGATCCATTGCAGGACATCAGCGTGCTCGAGCATGTCCAGTTCGTGATGAAAGACGGCAAAGTTTACAAACAATAGCATCTGTCATCCTTCGCGGAGTCAGGGCTTCGCTCTGCGAAGCACTGACGGAGTCGAAGGACCCCTATAAGTGCTGATGAGTCGGTGGCAAGGTAGGGGTCCCTCGACTTGCTCTCACCGCGCAAGCGCGGCTCGAGGCGGCGCTCGGGATGACAGGGACTTGGTTCATTGGTGGTCGCGCGGAATGGTTTCTTCCCACGTCTTCTGCTTCACCATCTGACCGTCCCTCAGCAATTCCCGCGTGTACTTGTAATAGAAATTCTTCTGGTCCGTTGTCACGGACAAATGTCCGCGCCACCTGAGTTCGCGTCCCTTCAGGGTGAAGATACTCTCCGCTTCGCCGTGGACTGCGCTGCTCTCGGGATGGGCATCGTCCACGTCGTAGACCAGACTCTCGTAGTCGACTTCTTTTCCCCACGGATAGTCGGTTTCCGCCTTGCCCTTCCAGTGCACTCTGGCTTTCTGATTAGCTTCATCGCGCTCCAGTGTCCACTCGCCCGGCCAGGGATAGCCGATGCTCTTAATGTCCTGGCGTTGCTCGGCAGGCTGCGGCGGCTGGAACGCGGGAGCCAGCGCGCCTTTCACGGGGACGACCGGCAGGGTCAGGCGCGACCCGTCGCTTCCCAACTCTAACGACGTGGTCATCGAATAGGGAGTGGGCAGGATCATCGGCCACAGCGCATTCGAAACCGCCAGCCGAATGCGATGGCCCTTGGGAAAGACCCACGACGTCAGGTGCATCACGATGTCGAGCGGATACAGCTTGCCCGGTTCGAGGGCCCGCGGCTCCGTCATGGATTCACGCTGAGCGCCGTTGATGCCAGCGCCGGTGATTTGCGTGACGGTTCCGTCGGGAGCAACATCTGAAAGCCTCGCGAACCAGTCCGCCAGGGGCGCCGTGGCCGAGGCCTTTAGCAGCGCCCGCGGCCTTCCCAGAATCGCCAGGTTTTCTTCGAGTGGCGCCGAATCGTAAACCAGACTGAAGGCGTCCACGGGGCGCGGATCGCTCAGCAGTTCGCCCCACCAGAATCCGGCCTCTACACCGATTGAAGGAATGTATTTGAGTTGATGGACTTCCGTCGGAGGCGCGGTGTTTTGCAGAGTATGGTTTGGCTGGGGAAAGAAAACTGTATCGTGCACATCGCGCGGCGGCCAGCTGTCCTCACGCCGCCATTCACCGGGAACGTTCTTCAGATTCGGGTCCGGCGGGTGCCAGTGCTGCATATAGATGACCAGCCTTGGATCATTCAGCACGCCGGTATCTCTTCCCTTGAGCCAGTAATCCCACCAGCGAACAGCTTCCGCCCGCCACTCGATTTCAGGGCCGGGGACCGCGTCGTGAGGAAAGGTGTGGTTCCAGGGTCCGACGATCGCCTTCAGCGGCGCCTTCGTCTGCTGCAGCATGTCGGTGATGCTGTCACGATAGCCGTCGAGCAGGCCGCCGATAATAAAGCATGGGATCTTGATCTCGCTGTAAGGGCGCACCGGGCTTCGCCAGAACGGGCCGTCATGCTGGTGCTTGAGATAAAGCAGCGACCAGGGCGGAGCGTCGAAGCGTGGGCCCAGAACTTTCTCGTCGAGCGTGTAATCGGGAGCGCCGGTCATGCCCGGGGCCATGTCCATGTTCAGCTCGAACTCATCGATGTGCGCCATGCCGTCCATGTAGTGCACATCGTCGTGGAAGAGTTCGGCGGTGGCGTCCACCGCGATGATGGCCTTGAGTTCGGGCGCGTGCCGCATCGCCATCTGCAGCGAGTTGAAGCCGCTCCAGGAGATGCCCATCATGCCTACGTTTCCGTTGGACCATGGCTGATGCGCCAGCCAGGAGATAATCTGCAAGCCGTCGAGCTGCTCCTGCTCCGAGTATTCGCGGCCGGTGGGCACGCCTTCGCTGTTGCCAAAGCCGCGTATATCGACGCGGGCACAAACGTATCCGCGGCGCACGAAGTAGGAATACAGTTCGTAGTCCCGCTGGGCGGTGCCGTCGTCCTTACGATAGGGGTGATACTCGAGCACGGCCGGGAATTGCTCGCCGGCTTTTGCCGCCCTCCGGCATGTACAACGTGACCGCCAGGCGAACACCGTCCTTCATCGGGATCCAGCCGTTCTCCATGCGGATGTTGTAGGCGGGCGGGGACGGAGGCTCGGTGCCGAGAGCTGTGGCTGCCATCAGTCCCAGTAGGGCTACAAAAAAGCGTAAGAAAAAACGGGCCCGGAGTCTCATGATTCGTACCAGCGGAAGCCGTGACGCTGTTCTTCCTCAAGTTGCTTCGCCAGCTTGAGGGTGCGAGAGCGGCGGTGGTTGGCGCAGGCGAGCACGATGACGTTGAACAGCGCCATGGGAGCGACGTACGAAGAACCAAACGAAGGAGTGGCAATCGAAGTCAGAAAAAACTCGTGGGCAAACTGTCCGATGGGAGATACGAGCGTGTTGGTGATTCCCACGCAATAGGCTCCCCTGGCGCGGGCCTGACGCAGGCCCTCCACTGTCTGCCGCAGGCCGCGGCCGTGGCTGACGGCAATCACCAGGTCCCGTTTCCCCAGCATGCGAACTTTGTGCACCACCTCTGCGGGCGATGTGGCGCTGGTGACGGGCAGCCCCAGGATGAGCAGCAGGTGTTCCAGAAAGTTCACCAGATTGGCGGCCAGGTCGCCGCCGATGAGCACCACACGCCGCGCCGCATATAGCCGCCGCACCAGCGCCGCGATCCTCTGCGGTTCGAGAGTCTGGACGAGGTGGTTAAGGCTCTTGAGGTCCTGGTCGAGCGACGCCCGCACCTGCGTCGAAATGGCGGACCTTCCTGCCGGGCCGGTCTGCATGGTATCGAGCGAGGTGGCGTGGGCAATGGACAGCTCATGCACGTAGTGCTGGAATTCGCGGTAGGACTCAAACTTCATTCCGCGAACAATCCGGACCATGGTGGCAGGATCGGTGCGCAAACGCTTGGCCATGGCTCGTACGCTCATCAGCACAAATTCACGCGGCCGTTCGAAGGCCAGGCGGATAATCTGCTGTCGCTTTGGGCTCAGGAGACTGATCCGGGCGGATGGACTCAGGATTGGAACGGAAGGCGCAACTTTCCGCGGCTTTCTCATCGGGCACAAAAGCATGGTAGAAAGCGGCGTTCTTGTCAACAGCGGCGACCACGTAAGGGCAGATGTTCTCATCTGCCCGGCGGAGCGTAGCTCCGCTAGATTCCTGGATGCAACAGCCCGTCGAGCTTCGCTCGACCGGGCAGATGGGGACATCTGCCCCTACGTGGTTGGTGCTGTTTCATGCTGGATCGTTGCTTCGCCGCATGCGTATAATGCGGGCGCAGTTCTCAATCGACCTGCCAATTCAAACGCCCGGGGACATATCACATGGATAAGAAGTCCGCACCCACCTCCCGCAGTCGAAGAGACTTCCTTGACAACGTCCAGTCTGCTGGCGGTGGCGGCGGCCGCGCCGCGAACCGCTTCCGCCCTGTCCGGCGGCCCTGCGCCGCAGTCAGATGAAAAGCCCGCGACGCCGGGCACGCTGCGCAAGATTCCCATCGGCGTCTTTGATCCCGCATTTCCCAATTTGTCCACTGAGGAAATGATCGACAAGTTTGCCGCCTGGGGCGTGGAGGCGGTCGAGATTGGCACCGGCGGCTATCCCAACTCAACTCACTGTCCGGTGAAGGACTTGCTGGACGATCCCGCCAAAGCCAAGGCGTGGAAGAAGAAGTTCGAGGACCGCAACATCCAGGTGGCGACGTTCAGTTGCCACGGCAACCCGGTGTCTCCTGATCCCAAGATTGCGGAGCGCGATGCGGAATCCTTCCGCCGCACCGTGCTCCTGGCCGAGCGCCTTGGAGTGAGTGTGATCGTGGGTTTCTCGGGCTGTCCCGGCGGCAGTCCCACCGACACCATGCCCAACTGGGTCACCTACCGCTGGCCGCCGGAGTACGGACAGATGCTTGACTGGCAGTGGAAGGAGAAAGTCATTCCCTTCTGGAAGCAGGCAGCCAAGTTTGCCCGTGAACACGGCATCCACAAGATCGCGCTCGAGATGCATCCTAATTTTGTGGTCTATAACCCAAAGACGCTGTTGCGTCTGCGCGAAGCTGTGGGCGAGGAGATTGGGGCCAACTGTGATCTCAGCCATCTTTTCTGGCAGCAGTGCGATGCTGTCGAGGTCATTCATATGCTGGGCAAGGAGGGTGCGCTTTTCCACGCCCACATGAAAGACACGACCTTCTACAAACACAATGTCGATCGATACGGCGTGCTGAACTTTGCCTTCGACAAGAATGATCTTTCGCAAGCTTCGGAGACATTCCGCGCCGTAGGCTACGGGCACAGCGCCGGCACCTGGAAGGAGATCATGCGCGCCTATATGGATGTCGGATTCCAGGGCATCTTCAGCGTCGAGAATGAAGATCCAATTCTCTCCGGCGAAGTAGGAGTAGAGCGCGCACTCTACGTGCTGAAGAATGTCAGGAGCGAGATTCTGGGGACGACGTAAGAGTTACAGATCCATTCGCTGTCATCCTGAGCGACTAAGTGCTTCGCTAGCGAAGCGCTTACGGAGTCGAAGGACCTCTATCAGCGCATGGATTTGCAGTAGCGCAGGGGCCCTCGACTTGCTCTCGCCGCGCGGGCGCGGCTCGAGAGTGCACTCGGGACGAGACGTAATAGCGCGTAAGCCGTTGACCTCGCTTCCCGCGACGGCGTAAGCTGCCCCTTCCGCCTATTTTCGGGGAGAAAGCATGCAAAGACGCGAAGCGTTACGCCTCCTGGCCTCGGCTGCAGCGCTGCCGCTGCTGTCACCGGAAGCGTTTTCGATGTTCCGTACCGTGCACGACCAGCTTCCCGATCAGCCGGTGCTCAAGAGCCTCGATCCCCATCAGAACGCGACCGTCACAGTCATCACAGAGCTCATCATCCCTCAAACTGACACGCCGGGTGCGAAAGCCGCGCGGGTGAACGAATTCATCGACCTCATCCTCACCGAGTGGTACGACGAGGAAGAAAAATCAATCTTCATGACCGGTCTGACGGATGTTGACGCGCGCGCCCGGGACCTCTTCGGCAAGGATCTTGTTGAGTGCGAGGCGAAATCGCAGACCGAAATTCTCCAGGCGCTGGATGATGAGCTGGCCGCCACTCGCGCCGAACCGGAACCGAGACGCAGACGCAGGCGCCCGCCCGAACACAATTTCTTTTTCATGATCAAGCAGCTCACGCTGATTGGTTACTACACTTCACAGATCGGGTTTGAGCAGGAACTTCATGGGGAGATCATTCCATCGCGCCATGCCGCTTGCGTCCCTCTGGAAGAGGAGGCGGCGAAGTAAGCATGGCAGCCAAGACATACGACGCAATCGTGGTGGGCTCAGGAATCACCGGAGGATGGGCCGCGAAGGAGTTGGGCGAAAAGGGAGTGGAAACCCTGGTACTCGAGGCGGGCCGGCCCATTGATCCCGACAAGGACTACGCCGAGCACGTGCCCGAGTGGGAAGTACGCTATCGCGGGATGAGTGACCGAAAGCGGGTGCAGGAAAACCAGCCGGTGCAGGAAACCTGCAGCGGGATGGACGAGTGGAACAGCAAGTTTTTCGTCAACGACCAGCAGAATCCGTACAAAACCGAGCCGGGCAAACCATTCTTGTGGATTCGCGGGCGCCAGGTGGGCGGCCGGTCGATTATCTGGGGGCGGCAGTCGTACCGCTGGAGTGATCTTGATTTTGAAGCCAACCAACGCGAGGGTCTGGGTGTGGATTGGCCGATTCGCTACAAGGAAATCGCTCCCTGGTACGACTACGTAGAAGATTTCATCGGCGTCTCCGGCCAGCGTGAAGGACTCCCGCAGCTGCCCGATGGCCATTTTCTGCCGGGCATGGAAATGAATTGCGCTGAAGTGGTAGTCAAGGATGCCATCGCCAAATATTTCCCCGGCGAGCGTCTCATGACGATCGGGCGCACCGCGATCCTGACCCAGCCTCACAAGGGCCGCGCGCCCTGCCACTACTGCGGGCCCTGTGCCCGCGGTTGCATTACCCGTTCCTACTTCAGCAGCCTGAACTCGACCTTGCCCGCGGCGCTGACCACCGGCAAGGTGACGGTGCGTCCACACAGCGTCGTGCACAGCCTGGTGTTTGATTCCAAGAAAAGAAAAATCGCCGGCGTGCGGGTGATTGACGGGCAGACGCGTGAAACCATCGAATTTCGCGCCCGCATCGTCTTCCTGTGTGCTTCGGCGCTCGAGTCGGCGCGCATTCTGCTCAACTCCGCCACTCCGGAATTCCCCAATGGGCTGGCCAATTCCAGCGGAGAACTGGGGCACAACGTCATGGACCACTGCATGGGCGGAGGCGCCACCGGCCGCATTCCGGGGAACGAAGACCACATCTCGCTGGGCAACCGTCCCAATGGAATTTACGTTCCTCGTTTCCGCAACGTGAAACAGAAGCATCCGATGTTTCTTCGGGGATACGGCTTTCAGGGCAGCGCCAGCCGGCCCAAGTGGGAACGAGGGACGGAGATGCGCGGCTTCGGAGCGAATTTCAAACACACGCTGCGCCGCCCGGGACCGTGGACGATGTCGCTTTACGGTTTCGGCGAATGTCTGCCAAACCACGAGAATTTTGTCGAACTAGACAAAACCACGGTGGACGCTTGGGGCATTCCAGTACTCAGGATCAGTTGTGCCTGGCGGGAGAACGAGCGCGCCCTGCTGAAGGACATGTCGATTACAGCCGCGGAAATGCTTTCCGCGGCTGGGGCGAAGGACATAGAACCTTTCATCGAGGACAACGCCCCCGGCCTGACCATTCACGAAATGGGCACGGCACGCATGGGACGCGATCCTAAAACCTCGGTGCTCAATGCCCACAACCAGGCGCACGATGCCAACAATCTTTTCGTCACCGATGGCGCCTGTATGGCGTCTTCTTCCTGCGTCAACCCTTCTCTTACCTACATGGCCCTCACGGCGCGGGCCTGTGACTATGCTGTCAGCCAGATGAAGCGAGGAGAAATCTAATATGGACCGACGAAAGTTTCTGGGTACGATGACGGCCGCGACTATCTTGTCCCGCCAGCTTTCCTGGGCCGCGAGCGATCACAAGATCGACAAGGTTGGCTTGCAGCTCTACACCATTCGCAGCGTCATGAAGGATGACTTCGAAGGCAAGCTGGCTAAAGTCGCGGAGATCGGTTATCGCGAAGTCGAGTTTGCCGGCTACGAAGGCCATACTCCGCAGGAAATCCGGGCCATGCTCGATCGTCACGGACTTACCGGTCCTTCCGCCCACATACCATACAAGAGTTTGGGAGCCGAGTTTCCGAACGTACTGGATGCAGCCCACGTAGTGGGCCACCAATATCTGGTCAATCCCTACATTGACGACGACGTTCGCAAAGGGCCCGACGGCTGGAAGCATGCCGCCGAAACCTTTAACCGTGCCGGAGAAGCCTGCCAGAAAGCTGGGATTCAATTCGCCTATCACAATCACTGGTTCGAATTTGCGCCGGTCAACGGAAAACTTCCATATGACATTCTGCTGGAAGAGTGCGATTCCAAGCTGGTGAAGATGGAAATGGACCTGTGCTGGATCATGGTGGGCGGGCAGGACCCGTTGAAGTATTTCAAGCGCTATCCCGGCCGCTTCCCGCTGGTGCACGTCAAGGACCTGACCAAGATTCCGAAAACGGACGCGTCAGGTGGACAGAATTTCGGTGACTCGCTGGACGAGATGACGGAAGTGGGCAGCGGGATCATCGAGTGGAAGAAGATCTTCGCGCAATCCGAAAAGGCCGGCATCAAGCATTACTTCGTCGAGCACGATCATCCCAAGGACCCTTTTGCCAGCATTACGACGAGTTACGAATACCTCGCGAAGGTGCGCTTTTAGCGGTCCAATTCGTTCCCGGAGAGCCTGATGGCACAAGTGGTTCGTTCCCCGAAAGTGTATGACGTCTGCGTCATTGGATCGGGCGCGGGAGGTGGCACGGCCGCCAAAGTGCTCACCGAAGGCGGGCTGAACGTAGTGATGCTGGAAGCAGGGCCACCCTTGAATCCGGAAAAGGATTTCAAGGAACACATGTGGCCCTACCAGTTGCCGCATCGCGGGGTTGGTGTCGGCGGCGAGCACCGCCATGAGCTGAATGACGAATTCATCGCTCCCAACGGTGCCTGGGAAATCGAGGGCGAACCCTACACTTCGGCGGCAGGCTCGCAATTCCGCTGGTTCCGCTCCCGCATTGTGGGCGGGCGCACCAATCATTGGGGAAGAATCGCTCTCCGCTTCGCACCGGTGGACTTCAGGTCCCGATCCACCGACGGTATGGGCGATGACTGGCCCATCACCTACGAAGAGGTGTCGCCTTACTACGACAAAGTCGAGTCCTACATTGGTGTGTTCGGAAGCAAGGAGAATATTCCCAGCGCGCCGGACGGCATTTTTCTGCCGCCGCCTCCGCCGCGTTGTACAGAAACCATCATCAAGAAGGCCTGCGATAAATTGAACATTCCCTGCGTGCCCTCGCGGCTGGCGATTCTCACCAAGCCGCTGAACGGGCGCGCGGCCTGTCATTATTGCGCACAGTGCGGCCGCGGCTGTCTGACCGCTTCCAACTTCAGTTCCAGCCAGGTGATGATTCCGCCGGCGCAAGCCACCGGCCGCTTGACCCTGATCACCGGCGCCATGGCCCGCGAGATCGTCGTAGGAAAAGACGGCAAGGCCGAAGCGGTGGCCTACATCGACAAGGCCACGCGTTCCGAAAAACGGGTGCATGCCCGGGCCTTCATGGTGGCCGCGAGCGCCTGCGAATCGGCGCGCCTGCTGCTCAATTCCCGTTCCACTCTTTTTCCCGACGGTCTGGCCAACACTTCCGGCACCGTGGGCCGCTACCTGACGGACTCAGTCGGCAGCTCGGCCGGGGGATATTTTCCGCAACTGGAGAAGATGCCGCCTCACAATCACGACGGCGTGGGCGGCATGCACTTGTACATGCCGTGGTGGAGGTACGACCGGAAAAATGACTTTCTGCGCGGCTACCACATCGAGTTCGGCGGCGGCCGGGGCATGCCGGGCGTGGGCGAGTTCGAGGACACTTGTAAAGAACACGAAGGATACGGTGCGTCCCTCAAACAATATTGCCGCAGCCGGTATGGCACCTACATTGGTTTCTCCGGCCGCGGCGAGATGATTCCCAACGAGCACAGCTATTGCGATATCGATCCCGATACCGTGGACCAGTGGGGCATCCCGGTGCTGCGCTTCCACTGGCAGTGGAGCGACAACGAAATCAACATGGCCAGGGACATGCAGGAAACCTTCCGCTCGATCGTGGAGACGGCGGGCGGGACATTCATCAGCAAAGCGAAGCCCGACGGCCGTCATCCCTACGGCATCGAGGACGGCGGCGTCATCATCCACGAACTGGGCACGGCGCGCATGGGGAACAATCCCAAAACTTCGGTGCTGAACAAGTACTCCCAGGCCCACGACGTGAACAATGTGTTTGTGACCGATGCCGCATCGTTCGTGACCAACCCGGACAAGAATCCGACGCTCACTATCATGGCGCTCTCCTGGCGCGCGTCGGAGTATCTGATCGATCAGGCGAAAAAGGGAAGTCTTTAGGAAGGAAACATGGCAACCAGGTCCATCTCGCGGCGCGACATTCTGAAGACTCTGACCATGGGAGCGATGGCCGGCTCAGTTCTGCGGGTGATTCCGGCGCAGGCCGCCGAGTACGCGCACCACATGGTGGCGGCTGAGAAAGCTGCAGCCACGGCAGGTGTCTATACCCCGAAGTTTTTCTCGCCCCAGCAATACAAGACGCTGCAGGCGCTCTGCCAGGCCATCATTCCCGCAGACGCCGATTCCGGTGGCGCCAAAGAAGCGGGCGCGCCGGAGTTTATCGACCTGCTCACCAGCGAGAATCCAGAGTATCAGTTGAAGCTCGGCGGCGGCATGATGTGGCTGGAGGCGCAGTGTACTGACCGTTATGGCAAAGCCTATCTCGAGTGTTTGCCCGCCCAGCAGAAAGAACTTCTCGATCTGATTGCTTATTGCAAGAATGCAGAGAAAGACCCGGGATTGAGCCAGGGCGTGGAGTTTTTCGCGTTTCTGCGGGAGATGACTGCTGACGGATTCTTCACCAGCGAGATCGGCATCAAGTATCTGGGCTACGTGGGAAACACCTACCTGCTCAGCTTCCCGGGATGCCCTCCTGTTCCGGAAGCGTAGCTTCTTCTTTGTCATCCTAAGCGAAGTGACTGCTTCGCTTCGCGAAGCAGTCCCGCAGTCGAAGGACCCCTATAGCTACACCGAGGCCGGTGCGCATGAGTGGTTTCACCGGTACACGCCCGAATACTTTAGAAAAAGTGCATCTCCGCTTGTAGGGGTCCTTCGACTTCGCCTGTCCATTCGCGAGCGAATGGACAGAGCTGCGCTCAGGATGACACTGAAAAGAAATTCATGCCGTTCCGAATGGGTCCTCGAGCGACGGACTCTGCGGCGTGAATAGTTCCGCGCCGTCTTCCGTGATGTGCATGTCGTCCTCGAGGCGCACGCCGAATTCGCCCGGGATGTAGATGCCCGGCTCATCGCTGAAGGTCATGCCGCGGGCCAGCGGCGTGGTGTTGCCGCGGACGAGGTAGGGCCACTCGTGGCCGTCCATTCCGATGCCGTGTCCCACGCGGTGAGTGAAGAACTTGTAATCTGGGCCGTATCCGGCATCGCTGATCACTTTCCGCGCCGCGGCATCCACCGCCTGGCATTCGACGCCGGGCCGGGCCGCCTTCAATGCGGCAGTCTGCGCGCGGTGCACAACTTCAAAAACCTGTTTCATCTTGTCTGACGGTTTGCCGAATACGAACGTACGAGTAATGTCGGATTGATATCCCTCGACGGTGCAGCCGTCATCCAGCATGATCAGCGAGCCTTCACGAATCGTCTGAGGAACGATGGAGCCGTGCGGGAATGAGGAATTCTCGCCGATCTCGATGTCGACCTCGCCGGGAAACCCCAGTTGTCCGTACGCGGCCATGATCAGTCTTTCCAGTTGTGCCTGCGGCATGCCGTCCTTCAGCGCCTCGTGGGCGGCCTTGTAAGCCGTCCAGCGTGACCTGGTTGGCCAGTCGCATCAGATCCAGTTCGTGCTCGCTCTTGATCATGCGGCAGCCGGCAGTGACTGGGGTAGCACTCACAATCTTCAGTTGCGGCGCGGCTTTTGCAATTGTGTCGCTGAAGACGAAGCGCACCGTTTCTTCCATGCCCAGCGTGCCGGTGGACAGATTCAGGTCTTTGAATCCTTGCGCCAGCAATCGGTAGGGATTCTGGTCCTCCTGCCAGGTGCGCACGTCGGCGTTTTTGCCTTCCGAGGATTGGGCCAGCAGTTCGCGTGCCCGTCCTTCTTCGAACGCGGGACACACACAGAGCGCACGGCCCTTGGTTGGCAGCACGAGTGCGAACAGGCGTTCGCTTCCCCACCAGTGCACGCCGGCAAAGTATTCGAGAGAGGTGCCATCCGCCAGAAGGATGGCGTCGAGATGGTTGGCCGCCATCAGTTGCCGCGCTTTCTCCTGGCGCGCGGCGCGTTCATCCACGGTGATCGGCTTGGCCAGGTCTTTCATGGACTTCAGGCTGGCGATCGACGGTGGCAGCGGAGCTGCACACGTCCTCGGCCTGCAGCGACGACGGGATCGCGGCCAGGGCTGCGCCCGCGGTGATGGTGCCGGCCTGCAGAAAGCGGCGTCGTGAAAACATGAACCCTCCAGGACACTTTCGAGTTTAGATTTGGGAACCGCCATTATAGGGGTCTTCCGATATGCAATTGGCAAGCGGCACCGGAAAATTGAAAATGAAAGGTAATGGAAAGCGGATTCCAATGCGCCGGCTGCGGCGAGTGGAACCAGACTACAGTGGACGAATCCGCAGGGCGCAATCAGTCTTACGTGGAAGATTGCCAGGTGTGCTGCAAGCCGAATGTGCTGCGTGTACAGTACGACACCGCGGAACACGAATTCGTGATTACAGCGCAGTTGGAATCGTTATAGTAGCTGCCAAGCGGCACGACAACTTCCTGGAGGAAGGATGAACACGATGTCCACAGGCTACGGTGCGGGACGGATGGTTGCCCACAACATGGTGACCACGCAATTCGAACTCGACGGTTTTCGCGTGGTGCGCACGCTGGGCGTGGTGCGCGGCATTGTGGTGCGCTCCCGCTCGATTTTCGGGACCATCGGCGCCAGCCTCCAAACCATTCTTGGCGGCAACATTACTCTGCTGACCCAGCTGTGTGAGAAGACCCGGGCTGAGGCATTCGACCTGATGCTGCAGCACTCGGCGGAACTGGGCGGAAATGCCGTGGTGGGCGCTCGCTACGACGCCACCGAAGTGATGCAGGGAGTCACGGAAGTGCTGGCCTATGGCACAGCGGTAGTGGTTGAGCCCAGCCGATAGAAGATTCGTGTGAAGACGGGTCGGAGCCTGCCCTGAGCGATGTCGAAGGGACCCGTCCGAGGCCGAGCCCAGCTCGGCACAAGTCGTAGCGCCGGCGTCCCGCCGGCTGTCCTGAGGGCGTCTCGCCCTCAGCAATGAGAACCAGGTTCAAAGACCCAGCGTCAATAGAACCAGTGCGCTCAGGGCAGGCTCCGACCCCGTCCCCACACGAATCTGCGCTCAGGCCAGCAGCTTCTCCAACGCTTTCTGGCGATACGCAAAGGTCTGTTGCAGTTGGCGCCTGACGAAAATCTTCTGTGCCACTTCGCCCAGCCATCCAAATCCCACATCGTATTCGATGACGTCGCGTACCACGGTTCCTTTCACCTGGTTCCGCGTTTCGCCCGTAAGTTCGTGACGGTGACGAAAGCTTTTGAAGGGCCCCTTCTGTTGTACGTCGGCAAAATGGTGGTTCCACTCAAACTCAGTAATCAGGGCAATCCACTGGGCGCGAAATGGAAGAAAAGGAACCAGGCGAAACGAAGTAACAATTTCGGAGCCGGTGCCGGCCAACGGGGCGCGCCCCGTGATGGTGGCGTGCTCTTTTGGCACCCCCGGAGGCGGCACCAGTTTCAGACGGACGAGTTCAGTGCCAGTGTGCGGCGGCATGATCCGCGGCAGGTTACCGGGATTGGCGAAAAAAAGAAAAACCCGCTCAATCGGGACCGGGACCCATTGCTCGAACTGCGCCAGATGGATCATATGATTCAGGCCACGTTACAACATCGCAGCACGTGCAGTGAAACAGTGGACGTCGGAGCCCGCAAGCGATAAATTGTGGCTTCCAAAATCATGGCGCCAAAAATTATTTCTCCTAAGGGTACCTGGCTGTCCGCGATTCTGTTTCTTCTCCTGACCATACTCCTTTACTCCACCGCGGCGGCCGCCTCTTCCTATCAATACATTCGACTGGGCGAAAGGTCTGACAGCGCGGCGATTCCGGCCGCAGGCACGGCGATGATGGGCGGTGGGGCTGACCTCGACCAAGCCTTCCGCTGGTTATGCCGGAAGGCGAACGGCGGCGATTTTTTGATACTGCGGGCGCGTGGTGACGACGACTACAACTCCTACGTCAATGGGTTGTGCCGGCTGAACTCCGTGGCCACGCTGATTATTCCCGACCGCAACGCGGCCCAGGATCCCGCGGTGGCAGATATTATCCGGCATGCCGAAGCGGTCTTTATTGCGGGCGGCGACCAGTCTCGCTACGTCAACTTCTGGCAGGGCACGCCGGTGCAGGATGCCATCAATGCCAACATCGCGAGCGGGAGGCCCATCGGCGGCACCAGCGCCGGCCTCGCCGTGCTGGGCGAGTTCGCTTATGGCAGTTTGAAGGACAAAGCAGACGACCATGATCTTGCCTCCACCGACGTGCTGCCCAATCCCTACCATGAACGGGTCACACTGGTTCGCGATTTTCTCAGAGTGCCAAACTTAGAAAACACCCTCACCGACAGCCACTTCGCCAAACGCGACCGCATGGGACGCACTCTGGTGTTTCTATCGCGCCTGGTGCAGGACGACTGGTCAAAGGCGCCACGCGAGGTGGCTATCGATGAGAAGTCCGCGGTGCTCGTGGAAGCCGACGGGAAGGGCACGGTGATCGGGTCCGGGAAAGGCGCTTACTTTCTGCAGGTCACCGCGGCCCCAGAGGTTTGTAAACCCAGTGTTCCTCTTACCATCCGCAACATCTCCGCTTACCGCGCTCCCGCCGGCGCACATTTTGATTTCAAAACCTGGACGGGCGCGGGCGGCAAGGCCTATTTCATGACGGTTGAGGGTGGAGCGATACGCAGCAGCCTGCAGGGCAATTCCATCTATTGATCTTCCCCGAGGTTGTTGATTCCGGAATGAACGTTCCAGTCTTAGCTGCCGCAGTCCTAGGGCCTATCCGCATCCGGCTTCGCTAACAAGAAGCAAAAAAAGTCGCGGGCGAGTCGCCTGCGGCCACAACCTTCGGAACCTCCATCCCAGCCACTATTTCCACAGGATTCCCACAGAGCCAGAACCGGTCTAAGCCTGAAATCAATCGGGTAGCGGCAGCAGAACCAGATTCCTAAACCATACCCATTGTGGTCATCAATTCAGTAAGCCACAACTAATCGCGCTTTCGAAAAGACCTCATCTCTCTCCATAGCGACCCATAACTTTCTTATTGACAACAAATGCTTTAGGCGTAGGATGTGGACAAATGTGGTAGAAAGTGGCATAGGCGGTAGTGGTCGTGGGCAGCGTTGGAACTTTGAGAGGCGCCAGTGGGTTTTGTAGCTGACACCCCAAAAAACAGCCCGAACGAACCCGAAATCACCGGCATTTTGGCCGCTTTAACCTCCCTCGCTGTGGCAGCACTCGTTTTAAAAAGTTTACCCGCCCTAAGGGGCAGAACACATGTTTCGCGGCAATCACCCAACCCGTGTCGACGAAAAAGGCCGGCTCAAAGTCCCGGCCGAGTTCAAGCGGGTGATCGACGAGAAGTACAACGAGAAATTCTACATCACCAGCCTGGATGGCAAGGTTGGCCAAGTGTATCCCTTCGAGGAATGGGAACGGATCGAGCAGAAGCTGGCCGGGCTCTCCACCTTCAATCCGACGAAGAAAAAGTTTCTGGACCGGGTGAACTACTACGGGCAAATGGTCGAGATGGACGGTCAGGGGCGACTGTTGCTGCCGCAGTTGTTGCGGGAAGCGGCGCAGCTGAAAGGCGAAGTGGCTGTGACCGGAAATCTTACCCATCTCATAGTTCGCAACCTGGAAGGGTATCGCACCGAGATCGAGGAACAAGCGTTCACACCTGAGGATGAGAAGACGCTCGACGATCTGGGCATCTAGTGGACGAGGGTTTAACAAACACCCCCGAGCGGGGTGGGCATGGTGGAAGCAAGAGTGGCCATGTCCCGGTTCTTTTAAAAGAAGCGATCGACTTTTTAGCTATCAAGCGTGGCGGGACGTATATCGACGCCACGGTGGGCCTGGGCGGGCACAGTTTAGAAATCGCAAGACGCCTCGGCGCACCGGGTCATTTGATTGGGCTCGATAAAGATCCTGCGGCGCTCGATGAGGCCCGCGTCAGGCTCATCCTTTCCGGGGGGGAGGGATGGCCTGAAGTGAGTCTTCTGCAAGGTTCTTTCGCGGAGATCGGAAAGCGGTTCGGTGCGGCCTCAGCCGACGGACTGCTGGCAGACCTCGGCGTAAGCAGCCTGCAGTTGGACACACCATCGCGGGGCTTCAGTTTTCAGGCGGAAGGCGCGCTCGACATGCGAATGAATCCGCAAGCCGGGCCCACCGCCGAACAAGTGGTAAATCAGACGGACGAGGTCACACTCGCCAATCTGATTTACGAATTCGGTGAGGAAAGGAGGTCGCGGAGAATCGCCAGAGCCATTGTCCGGTCGCGGCCGATATTGACGACTGCGCAACTCGCAGCCGTGATTTCAGCCGCGGCCCGGCCAATGAACCAGGCGGAAAGAAGAATTCATCCCGCGACAAGAACCTTTCAAGCTCTCCGAATCTTCGTAAACCATGAACTGGACGACTTGCGGGCGCTGCTGCATGCGGCCCCGCAAGTGCTGAAGCCGGGCGGAAGGATAGTGATCATCAGTTTCCACTCGCTCGAGGACCGCATCGTAAAAGATGCCTTCCGCGAAGGCGCGAAGCAGGGTCATTACAAGGTGCTGACGAAAAAGCCAGTGACCGCCGGGGAGGAAGAGATTGCGCGGAATCCGCGGGCTCGCAGCGCAAAGATGCGGGCGGCAGAGATCGTGTAGGCACGGGTCTCCGACCCGTCCAGGGCGAGCGGGACGCCCGCCCGACAGCCGGCGGGACGCCGGCGCTACGAAGTTCAAAAAGTTTACCCCTGGAAAACCAGCCAGGGCCCCGGCCACAGCCGTTGACGGATGGGCCGGGATAAAAGTTCCGGGACGGCATCGCCTCTCACGACAAGGGCGAAACACAACTCTCTACCTTCTTCGGTGCCGTCCCGGAGAGCTGGGAAGGTAGAACGGAGGCCACTGATGTATCGAGCAACAAAGTACACGGGAACATTGATCGACGAACTGATTGCCACGGTGGAGCGAACTGAAGCCCGGACCGAAGTGCGGTCCGACCGGCTTTTGCCGGACACGCGCTCCCAGGAAGAGAAACTCGCCTACTGGTATGCGGTGGCGCAACAGGAAGTTGCGCAATTCGAATCCAGTCTGGCTGGGGTGGCATAGATGGCGGCGGCGCAGTGCGCGGCTCCGGTTATGCGGCGTAAACGCAGCTGGACGGGAACTCCCGAAATTTATTTTGCCAAGCCCATCGATAATTCGCGCCTGGTGAAAGTGGAGGACCCGCAGCGCAGCCGCGAAATGAAGCAATTTGGAGTTGCTCTGGGCTGCCTGTTCCTGCTGGTGATGACTTTTGCCTGGCAGCACTTCAAAGCCATTGAATACGGCTACAGGATCGAAACTCTCAGGGTGCAGCGCGATGGTCTGACCGAGGTGAATCGCGCCTTGCGCCTGGAAGAAGCCTCACTGCGCGACCCCGAGCGCATTGATGTTCTGGCGCGGAAGCTGGGACTGCAATCCCCGCAGGCCGGCCAGGTGATGCACATGGATACGGTTTCACCGGACGCCGCAACGCCGGTGCTGGCCAGCGTGACCTTAAGTGGTGCCGGCCTCCAGTCGGCCCGATAGGCGGGCGGTATGCCCGCCAGACCGCCGGCGAGACGCCGGCTCTCTGAAGTCTAATTGGCGGCTCCCGCATGGTGGGCCGCCATGTTTGTGTAAGGGGCCTGGACCGTGGCAACGAGCACACCCCGCAACAGCGCGAATAAACGACTCTACCTTCTGGGCGCAATCCTGGTGCTCTGGGCCGGCGCCATCTGCCTGCGCCTCGTCTATCTGCAAATCTTCCGCTATGGCGATTTCGAGCAGCGCGCGCAACGCCAGCAGCAGCGCACCACTGAAGTCGCAGCCCGGCGGGGAATCATCTACGACCGCGCCGGCCGCGAGCTCGCCATGTCCGTTTCCGTGGATTCCGTATTCGCGGTCCCGGTCGATATCCCCGACCTGGCAGGCACCATATCCCTGGTCGCGCGCATCACCAAGGCGGATCCCAGGGAATTGCTGGCAAAATGCAAGGCCGCCCGCACCTTCTGCTGGCTGGCACGCAAGGCTGACGCCGAAACCGCCGACCGCATTCGGGCCATGAACCTGCGCGGCATTTATTTCCAGAAGGAATCCAAGCGCTTCTATCCTAAACGCGAACTGGCGGCGCAGGTGCTGGGCTATGTCGGCATGGACGACGAAGGCCTGAGCGGGATCGAACGCGCGGATGATGACGAACTGCAGGGCAAGCCCGGCCGTATGCTGATCTCCGTGGACGCCCGGCGCAAGTGGTTTGGCAGCGTCGAGAAGCAGCCTGACCCCGGCGAAAATGTGGTTCTGACCATCGATGAAAAAATCCAGTACATCGCCGAGCGCGAACTGGAAACGGCGATGCAGCAGACCCATGCCGAATCGGGCACCGTGGTCGTGGAAAACCCGAAAACGGGAGAGATTCTGGCGCTGGCCAATCGTCCAACCTTCAATCCCAACCTGGCCCGCGACATCACACCGCAAAAATTAAAAGACCACGCCGTCAGCGACGTGTACGAGCCGGGATCGACCTTCAAGGTAGTAACGATCGCGGCTGCCCTGGAAGAAAAATTGACTCATCCCAGTGAAGTGTTTGACTGCCAGATGGGTTCGATCGTCATCAACGGCATGCGGATTCGCGACAGCAAACCGCACGGGCTGCTTACGGTCGCCGGCATTCTGGCCGAATCAAGCGACGTGGGAGCGATCAAGATCGCGCTGCGCCTGGGCGAAGAGCGCTTTTACAAGTACATTCGCGCCTTCGGTTTCGGGCAGCACACCGGCATCGAATTGCCGGGCGAGACCCGCGGCCTCTCCAAGCCGCTGAATCGCTGGTCAAAAGTATCCATCGGCGCCATCTCCATGGGCCAGGAGATCGGAGTGACTCCGCTGCAGCTGGTGGGCATGATCTCCACGATCGCCAACGATGGTGTCTGGGTGGCGCCGCGAATCGTGGCCGGCACCACGGAACCGCGGGGCACTCCGCAGATGGTTGCGTTTCATCCTGGAGTGCAGCGACGGGTGATCTCACCGATGACGGCAGCCCAGATGAAACAGATGATGCAAGGGGTGGTCCTGCACGGCACCGGGAAGAAGGCCATCCTCGAGGGTTATAGCTCGGCGGGAAAGACGGGAACCGCGCAGAAGGTCGATCCTGCCACTCATGCCTATTCGCATACCAAGTACGTGGCGTCGTTCGCCGGATTTGCGCCCATCAATGACCCGGCCATCACGGTTGCGGTGATTCTGGATTCCGCGGTAGGCCTGCATCAGGGCGGACAAGTTTCCGCGCCCGTGTTCCAGCGGGTCACGCAGCAGGTCCTCGAATATCTGCACACCCCCCACGACGTTGAACTGCCGCCCAGCCGCCAGGTCCTGCTGGCGGAGCGACGGGTGAAAGACCAGGATGTCGAAGAAGGATCGCCTGACCGTCTGGGCGACACCCTGGATGCATCCGATATTCCGCCGGCTGATGCGAGTGACCAACCAGCCGTTGCCGCCGCGCCCTCCTCGCCTGACGTAGCCGCCAGTGTGGTGATGCCGGCAGCCATACGCCAGTCCGAAGCGGCCGCCTCAGCCCTTCCAGAGCAAAAACAAGATGCGACGCCGGATGACAAACCCGGGGCAATGCCGCTTCCGGTTCACCTTCCGTCAAGTGGTACGGTGGTGCTGGACGTCGAACAGGGCGGAATTGTCGTCCCATCGTTCCTGGGAAAGAGCGTCCGCGACGCGATCGAGATGGCCCAGGAAAGGGGACTGGACCTGGATGCGGTGGGCAGCGGGTTGGCCCGGCAGCAGTCGCCCCCGCCCGGTGCGCATGTAACGTCAGGATCGCAGGTGACGGTCAAGTTTGGCCGGTGAAGGGCTCGTTGCGAACTAAGTTCGACCTGTATCCTGGCATGAACCAGTAGGCCCAGACGTCCTCGTCTGGGCGGGCGAGCGAAGCTCGCCTGAGGTATTCCCCAACTGGTTCTCCGAGGATTGCGAGTGTGGTTCAACCGGCCAGGTGATGACACCTGCCCCTGCGTAAAACTGGTCTCGGCGGATGCTCTAGAATCCAAAATAAAATGACTTTCCTCGAACTCCTGTACGGTGCGGAAGTGCTATCGCAAAACGGCAATCCCGGTATCGGCGGGCTGGAATATGATTCGCGCCGGATCAAGCCGGGCGATGTTTTTGTCGCCATGCGGGGCGAATCGAGTGATGGAAATAAATTCATCGACCAGGCTATCGCCGCCGGCGCTGTCGCGATCGTCACCGACTCCGCGACCGAAAAGGCCCGTCCGGATGTGGCCTGGGCCCAGGTGCCCCACGGACGCCGGGCGCTGGCGCGGCTGAGCGCCAACTTCTACAAGAAGCCGGCCGAGCGGTTGGCCATCACCGGCATTACCGGCACGAACGGGAAGAGCACGACCGCATTTCTGCTCGAATCCATTCTTACCGCCGCGGGGCGCAAGAGCGCGCTGGTGGGGACCATCGAATATCACGTTGCCGGAAAGACCCTGCCTGCGCCGCACACCACTCCGGAAGCGCTGGAACTGAATCGCATTCTGAACCAGGCCCTGGGTCAGGGCGCCACCGAAGCCGTGATGGAAGTTTCCTCGCACGCGCTGGAACAGCAGCGGGTTTACGGGATTCCATTTGACGTCGCGGTCTTCACCAACCTGACCCGCGACCACCTCGATTATCACCGCACCATGGACGAGTATTTTTCCTCCAAGCAGATATTGTTCGAAGGCTGCGGCACCGAGGCGCCCCGTGCGGCCGTGCTTAACAGCGACGACGAGTACGGTCAGAAGCTGGTGAAGATCAGCCGGAAGCGCAGTTCGGAAGTGCTGACCTACGGGCTGGCGAAGGGAGACTTCCACGCTGAGAAAGTCGAAATTACTCCGCGGGGAACCAGATTTGATCTGGTCACGCCGAAGGAAAGTATTCCACTGTTTTCCCCACTCATCGGAAAAGTCAATGTGTACAACATCCTGGCGTCGGCAGGTGCGGCTTATCTGCGGAACTGTAAGCCGGAGGAGATCGCGCAGGGCGTAGCGGCACTTACCCGCGTCCCGGGCCGGTTTGAACGTGTGGACTGCCAGCAGCCCTTCACCGTGGTGGTGGACTATGCTCATACTGACGATGCTTTGCGAAACCTGACCGCGCTGGCGCGGGAATTCGTTCAGCAGGCGGGCCAGAAGGGGAAGGTGATCACGCTTTTTGGCTGCGGCGGCGATCGCGACCGGGCCAAGCGCCCGTTAATGGGCGAGGCTGCCGGACGGGGCAGCGATTTCGTAATCTTGACCTCGGACAATCCGCGCAGCGAAGATCCACTAGCCATCATTAACGACGCGATGGTGGGACTGCAGCGCTCGGGCACGAAATACAAGACCGAACCCGACCGAAAGGCGGCCATCGCGCTGGCGGTTCGCGAAGCGCATCCGGGGGACATTGTGCTGATTGCCGGCAAGGGTCACGAAAAGGTACAGCTCACCCGGGCAGGGGCAGTCCCTTTTGACGATGTGGAAGTCGCGCAGAAGATCCTGCGCGATGCCGGATACGACTGCAAGTCGTCCAACGCTGCCGCCGGAAAACGTGCATGAAGCTTCCGCTCTCGAGAGTCGCCGAATTCATCTCGGCCAGCGGCGAATTCGACCATAAGGCGATCGCCCAGGCTTACTCCATTGACTCGCGCACCATTCAGCCCGGCGAGCTTTTTTTCGCGGTGAAGGGCGAGCGCATGGATGGCCACGATTTTGTCCAGCAGGCGCTGGAAAAGGGGGCCGTGGCCGCGGTTGTCCGCAAGGACGAACTGGCGCGCTATGCGGTGAAGACCCGGCTGCTGGCTGTGCCCGATACCCTGGTCGCCCTGCAAACGCTGGGCGCCGCCGTCCGCCGTTTGTGGGCGAAGCCGCTCATCGGCGTCACCGGGTCCACCGGCAAGACCACCACCAAAGAAGCGATTGCCCACGTACTCTCCTCCCGCTTCCGCGTGCTGAAGTCCGAAGGCAACTTCAACAATCACTTCGGCCTGCCCCTGATGTTGCTGAAAATCGAGCCTGAGCATGAGGCCGCCGTCATCGAGATGGGCATGTCGCATCGGGGAGAGATTGCCGCGCTGGCAAAAATTGCGCAGCCGGAGATTGGCGTGGTCACCAACGTGGCCCCGGTCCATCTGGAGTTTTTCAAGTCGGTGGCTGAAATCGCGCGGGCAAAGTACGAACTGATCGAGGCCCTGCCCGCCGGCGGCACCGCCATCCTCAACGCCGACGACGAGTATGTCTCGCAATTTGGCCGCGACTTTCACGGCAAAGTCGTGCGCTACGGCCTTCATGCCACGGCGGACGTCCGGGCTGAGAACATCGAATCCCGCGGGGCCGGCGGCTCGGCGTTCGATGTGGTGGCCGGCGGCTGCCGCGAACCTGCAACCCTGCCCCTGGTGGGGACGCACAACATCTATAACGCTCTGGCCGCGGTTGCGACCGGAATGGAGCGAGGCCTGAGCCCCTCCGAAGCCACTCGCGCCCTGGCGACTCTGGCCCCCGCCGACAAAAGGGGGGCGGTCGTCCAAGTGGGCAACATCACGGTCATCAACGATTGTTACAATTCCAATCCAACGGCCCTGGACGCGATGGTGGACACCCTGGCGGCAATGCCAGCCAAGCGCCGCATCGTGGTCGCAGGCGAGATGCTGGAACTGGGGCCGTCGGGGGAAGAACTGCATCGCCGCTCAGGTCAGCACATAGCGGACCGAGGGATCGACATACTGGTGGGGGTGCGAGGCCTGGCGCAGCCAATGGTCGAGGCCGCCAGCTACGCTGGGATCAGGGCGGAATTCGTGGCCACACCTGAAGAGGCCGGCGAGTGGCTGGTCCGTGAAACCCGCGAAGGTGACGTGGTGCTGCTCAAAGCGTCACGCGGGGTAAAACTGGAACGCGCTTTGGAGGCAGTCGTCGGTCGTCAGTCTTCAGTCGTCGGCAAATCAAAGACCGCCGATCATCAATAATTGACATCGAATTCTGGCGATCATTTTCCGACGACTGAAGACCGACGACTGACGACTGACGGGAGGCTGATTGCTCTACTGGCTGCTCTACCTGAAGCTGTTCCACTACTTCCCGCCATTCCGTATTTTCCGGTATTTGACCTTTCGTACAGCCTTTGCCAGCCTCACCGCTCTTTTTACGGCACTGATCGTCGGCCCCATCGTCATCAATCGTCTTCGCGAATTTCAGATTGGCCAATTCATTCGTGAGGAGGGACCCAAGGCCCATCAGAAAAAAGCCGGCACGCCCACCATGGGCGGTTTGCTGATCGCGATCTCCATCGTGGTGCCGACCCTGTTGTGGGCCGACCTGAGCAACCTGTTTATCTGGATCGCGGTGTTTGCTACCTGTGCTTTTGCCGCTATTGGATTTACCGACGACTACATCAAAGTGGTGAACCGAAGAAATCTCGGCCTCACTTCGAAAGCCAAGCTGGGCCTGCAGATTGCCGTCAGTATCCTGATTGCAGTGGCGCTGATCGCCATGCAGACGCAGGGCGCTTACTCAACCAAGCTGATGGTGCCCTTCATCAAGCAATTTCATCCCGACCTGGTGATCGAGAAGCTGGTCGGCAATCCTGCCCTTTGGCCGCTGGCGTTCGTTCCTTTTGTCGCCTTTGTGGTGCTGGTGATCGTGGGGTCGAGTAACGCCGTGAACCTTACCGACGGCCTGGACGGGCTGGCCATCGGATGCACCGTCATCGCGGCCGGGGCCCTGGCTGTCCTTACCTACGTCAGCGGCCACGCCACCTTCGCGCAGTACCTTGAACTGCAGCGCATGCCGCTGGCCGGCGAACTGACGATTTTCTGCGGGGCCATGGTCGGAGCCGCCATCGGATTCCTCTGGTATAACGCTCACCCCGCCGAAGTCTTCATGGGAGACGTAGGTTCTCTGGCCCTGGGCGGTGCCATCGGCACGGTGGCGGTGATGATCAAGCAGGAGCTGCTGCTACCTTTCATCGGCGGCATCTTCGTGATCGAGGCGCTGTCCGTGATTCTTCAGGTGGCGTCCTACAAATTGAGAAAGAAGCGGATCTTCAAGATGGCGCCTCTGCACCATCACTTCGAACTGCTGGGCTGGTCGGAATCAAAAATCATCGTGCGCTTCTGGATCGGGTCCCTGGTGTTTGCCCTGTTCGCCCTGACCACGCTAAAGCTGAGATAGTCTTTACCACGGAGGCACTGAGGCACGGAGGAAGGTGGGGCATTCTTTTCACCCCAGGCGCACGAAGTTACACCAGGCAGCCCTCTCAACTCACTCCTTCGTGCAACCTGGTGTCCTTCGTGGTTCGTGAATTTTGGTGTATTCGCGCCGTGTGCTTCTCGTATTCTTCCTTTATCCTGTGTTTACTCCGTGCCTCCGTGTCTCGTGGTGACGGGTTGAAGAGCTAATTCTGTGGATCTGGCCAACAAACGCGTGCTGGTCGTCGGGCTGGGCAAATCTGGCGTAGCTTCGGCCTTGTTTCTGCAATCCCGGGGCGCGAAGGTCACGGTCTCCGACGCCAAGCCGCAAGAGCAGCTGGGGGAAGAGATTCCGGTTCTGCTCGATCACGGCATTGTGGTCGAAACCGGCGGGCATGGCGAGCGCACTTTTCGGGGGCAGGACCTGATCGTGGTCAGCCCCGGCGTTCCGGTGGATTCCGCGCCCCTGGTGCAGGCCCGTGCCGTGGGCGAGCCCGTGATCGGAGAGATTGAGTTGGCGTCACAGTTCCTCCCCCGGAACATCGTCGCCATCACCGGGTCCAATGGGAAAACCACGACTACAACGCTGGCCGGTGAAATTGTCGCGGCGGGTGGCTTACCGACCGTTGTGGGCGGCAATATCGGCACCCCGGCAATCTCGCTGGTGGCGCGGGCAAAGGACGACACTGTGGTGGTTCTGGAAGTCTCGAGCTTCCAGCTGGAGACGATCCAGACCTTCCGTCCCAAGGTTGCGGTCGTGCTTAACATCACGCCCGACCACCTCGACCGCCATCGCACATTCGAGGCTTACACCAACGCCAAGGCGCGCATTTTTGAGAACCAGCAGGGGGAAGACTTCGCAGTCCTGAATGCTGACGATCCGACTTGCGCCGGACTGGCCCGCCGCACCCGGGCGGAAGTCTTCTGGTTCAGCCGCAAGGAAGAGGTAAAGCAAGGGGCATACGTTCGCGATGGCCGGGTCCTTTTTCGCGACGCCAAAGTGCAGCGCGAGATCATGCTGACCTCCGAAATCCCGCTGAAAGGAGGCCACAATGTCGAGAATGTGCTGGCCGCGGTCTGCGTCGGCGCACTTATGGGTTGCGAGCCCGGCCGCATCGGCAAGGCGGTCCGAGACTTCAAAGCGGTCGAACACCGGCTGGAATATGTCGCGACGATTCGCGGCGTAGAGTACTTCAACGACTCCAAAGCCACCAATGTGGATGCCACCATCAAGGCCCTGGAGTCGTTCCCGGCAAATGTCCACCTGATTCTGGGCGGCAAGGACAAAGACAGCGATTACACGCTGCTGAACCATCTGCTGCAGCAACGGGTCAAGCGGGTCTATACGATTGGCGCGGCCGCGGAAAAGATCGAGTCCCAGATCAAGGGCGTTGAGGTCGATCACTCGGAGACCCTGGAAACCGCGCTCAGACGCGCATCAGCGACCGCCGCAGCGGGAGACATTGTGCTGTTGGCCCCCGCCTGCGCCAGCTTCGACCAGTTCCGGAATTATGAGCACCGGGGCAGGGTCTTTAAAGAAGTAGTGCACGCCCTCGCCGCCGAGACCCGAACCTGAAAAAATGTGGGTGCGAGCTTTCCGCTCGTGGCTGCCTGGAATCGCCACAGTCCACGCGATCAGGAGCGCCACAAATTTACGTCCTGTTAACCAAACCGTTTGAAAAACAACCTATGCTCTGGTATTGGCCATCCATATCAGAAAGAGCACAACCAACCTGACCATGGTGCGGCCGGTCAGAGTCGCCGGGAGGCGCGCGCGCATGAGTACCGCCATTTTCAGGAGCCCGGAACCGGAATCTCCCCACGCCTATCTGGTGAAACGCACGGTCGAGGCTTGCCGAATCGCCAAGGAAGCGGCTGCCACCGCCGCCGAAGGTATAGCCACTGCATCCTGCCCGCTGCTGAACACTCTTCGTGACCGCGAAAAGGAACTCGACCGCATGGACATGGAAATCGACGCGGGCGTGACCCAGGTGGTCACCCAGGTCAGCGATGCGGAAGCACGCGAGCTGCTGGCCTGCATGAAGTTCATGATCAGTCTGGAACGCATCGGCGACCTGCTGCTCAGCTTTGCCGGCAGCGCGCAAGCCGTCTGTGCCCGCCTCGATCCGCAGGACATTCGCGACCTCACCCACATGGCGACGGTGCTGGAGAAAATGCTGGCGGACGCGGGCACCGCTTTTTCCACTCGCGACGTGAAAAAAGCCGTAGATGTACTGCGCGCCGACGCCGAGATTGACCGCCTGCGTAATCTGATCTTCCTGCGTCACATCGAAAACCCGGAAAACCAGCAGCGTCACGCCAGCTTGCAGGTGATCTTCATGACCCAATCGCTGGAACGGGCCGGCGATCATGCCAAGAACCTCGCCGAAGAAGTGTGCCATTTCGTGAGCGGCCATACCGTCCGCCACGTCCTGATGACGTACGACAAGCCCATTGAACAGATGTTCCTGGACTGGCTGCGCGCCCGCGAGGATCTGCAGTAAATTACGTCCAATGTGACATCCGTCACAGCTTTGCTGGTCCCCACAAACTACGATGAGTGGAGTAGCGCCGGCGTCCCGCCGGCTGTCGGGCGGGCATCCTGCCCGCCCCATCGGGCCGGCGAGACGCCGGCGCTACTCACCTCTCATGTTTTCCGGCCGCCTTACCCACGCCACGATCCGCATCCTCGACTGGATGGCGAGCCGAGTGCTGCCGCCTGACCCGGTTGCGCCCCACCTGCGGACCGGCCGCCGTGGCGAGGAAGACGCTTACTTCCACCTGCGAAAGCTGGGATATGTGATGGTTGCCCGCAATTTTCGTTCGCCCAACCGTCGCGGCGAAATCGACCTGATCGGCTGGCACCACGACATCCTGTGTTTTGTCGAAGTCAAGACCCGCACCACCCGCGATGTAAAGCCCGCCGAAGCCGCCGTGGATCGGGACAAACGCCGGGAACTCCTGGCCGTTGCCCGAGAATACCTGCGTCATTTGCCGCCCTCCTGCGCGTGGCGTCTCGACGTCATCAGCGTGTACTACGATCAGGGCATGAGCCGGCCGCAGATCGACCTATTCCGCAACGTTCACCTCCAGGCGTAAAATACCTCCATTCGCTTCGCGTGGTTTACACTGCGGACCGCGGAAAGGACTTCAGTAATTGCCTGAACTTCGCAAGGACCCGATCGTCGGCCGCTGGGTCATCATTTCGACCGACCGCGCCAAACGCCCCACCGACTTCGCCCGCGAGGGAGTCAAAATCAAAGGCGGTTTCTGCCCCTTCTGTTACGGCAACGAATCCAAGACTCCGCCCGAGATCCAGGCCTACCGCCCCAATCCCAACGGCGGGCCTGCGCCGCAGCGCGACAGCCCGGGCTGGACAGTGCGCGTGGTTCCAAACAAGTTCCCAGCCCTCGGTATCGAGGGCAATCTCAATCGCCAGGCGGAAGGCATGTTCGACCGCATGAATGGCATCGGAGCGCATGAGGTCATCATCGAGACACCGGACCACAACGCCAGCCTGGCTAACCTCCCCCCCAAGCGCATCGAAGATGTGCTCTGGACTTTTCGCGACCGCATTCTCGATCTGAAGAAGGACCGCCGCTTCAAGTACATCCTGATTTTCAAGAATCACGGCGAAGCGGCCGGGGCCTCGCTCGAGCATGCACACTCACAACTGATTGCCCTGCCCATTCTCCCGATTTACGTGAGTGAAGAAATCGAAGGCGCCAAGCAGTACTACATCTACAAAGAACGCTGTGTTTTCTGCGACGTGATCCGCCAGGAGAGCGAGACCGGGACCCGCGTGGTCGCCGAAAACGCCGACTTCATCACTCTCGCTCCCTACGCGCCCCGCTTTCCCTTTGAGACCTGGATCCTTCCCAAACAGCATGAGTCGGCATTCGAGCATTCTTCCACCCACATGTTCGAGAATCTGGCCCGGGCCCTGAAGACCCTGCTCAGCCGGGCCGAGCGCGTGCTGGATAACCCTCCGTACAACCTGGTCATCCACTCTTCGCCGGTGCAGGACCCCAACAACGACCACTACCACTGGCACATCGAGTTCATGCCCAAGCTGACCAAGACGGCGGGCTTCGAGTGGGGGACGGGGTTCTACATCAACCCCACGCCGCCGGAAGAAGCGGCGAAGTTTTTGCGCGAAGCCATCGTGGAAGAGCCGGCGGCCACGACGACGGGCTAGGCTAGGCCAACCATCAGGAAAGTTCAGCCGTGGCTTAGCATCTTGTCCTCAGTCACTGAGATTTCCGAATCTGCGAGGCCGTCTATGAGACGTCTGCTCCTCCTGCTGCTGATGTGCGCAACGTTTGGCTACGCCGCTCCGAATCCTGCCGCGCTGCTCAATAACGTTCCTAACCGCACCACCATCAACTTGAATGGCGCATGGCAGGCCATCGTCGATCCCTACGAAACCGGCTTGAACGGCCGCTTCTACCTGAATGCCAAGCCCAAAGACAAGCATGAACTGGTCGAATACGATTTCGACAAGTCCGATGTCCTGAGCGTTCCCGGAGACTGGAATTCGCAGAAGAAGGAGCTGTTCTTTTACGAAGGCCCGGTGTGGTACAAGAAGTCGTTTTCCTACCGCAAGCGGGAGCACACGCGCATCTTCCTGTATTTCGGCGCCGCCAACTATTTCACTCGCGTTTATCTCAACGGACAGGCCTTGGGCGAACACGAAGGCGGGTTCACGCCCTTCAACTTCGAAGTCACTGACCAGATTCGTGAAGGCGACAACTTTGTGGTCGCGGAGGTCAACAACGCCCGCCGCCGCGATGGCGTCCCCACTGTAAATACCGACTGGTGGAACTACGGAGGGCTCACCCGCGACGTGATGCTGGTGGAGGTCCCCGAAACCTTTATCCAGGACTACTTTGTGCAACTTGCGAAGGGATCGAGCAGTGAGATCTCGGGCTGGGTGCAGCTCAACGGGGCGACGTCGGCGCAGCCGGTGACGGTTGAAATTCCTGAAGCGAAGATCAAACAGACCGTTACCACGGACGCTGCGGGCCGCGCGCGAGTTCCACTTTCCCGCCAAGCTTGAGCCGTGGTCGCCGGAGCATCCCCGGCTCTACGATGTCGTGGTGTCGAGCGGCGCGGACAAGGTTCACGATGCCATCGGTTTCCGCACCATCGAGACCCGCGGCGCGCAAATACTGCTCAACGGCAAGCCCATCTTCCTGCGTGGCATTTCCCTGCACGAAGAGGCCCCGCTCCGCGGCGGTCGCGCCTTCAGCCAGAAAGACGCCGAGACTCTCCTGGGTTGGGCCCACGAGCTGGGTTGCAATTTCGTGCGTCTGACTCACTACCCGCACAGTGAGAACATGACCCGCCTGGCCGACCGCATGGGAATCATGGTGTGGTCCGAAATCCCGGTGTACTGGGACATTGACTGGGAGAACCCAGCCACGCTGCAAAACGCCGAGAGCCAGCTGCACGAGATGATTGCGCGCGACCACAATCGGGCTTCGGTAGTCCTGTGGTCGCTTTCGAACGAGACTCCGGTCAAGCCCGCGCGGACCACGTTTCTGCGGCAACTCGCAGACGCTGCGCGCCAGCAGGACTCGACTCGCCTGATCACCTCCGCGCTCAACCACGTTGACGAGGCTGGCCCGGACGTCCGTACCCTCAATGATCCGGTGGGCGAGTACCTCGACGTGTTGGGATTGAACGAATATCTGGGCTGGTATGGAGGACGTCCCGAAGACGCCGACCGCATGCAATGGAAGTTCGCCTGGGACAAGCCCGTCATCGTGAGCGAATTCGGTGCCGGAGCGCCCTACGGCAGACATGGCGAAGCCGATGAGCGCTGGACCGAGGAGTATCAGGCCAATCTTTACCAGCACCAGATCACCATGCTGAAAAAGATTTCAGCGCTGGCAGGTTTATCGCCCTGGGTGCTCATGGACTTCCACTCGCCGCGCCGCCTGCTGCCTGGCGTTCAGGATTACTACAACCGCAAGGGGCTGATTTCGAATACGGGACAGCACAAGCAGGCTTTCTACGTGCTGCAAAAGTTCTATGGGGAGATGGCAGCTGGAAAATAAATCGCAGGTATCAGGTTGATCCAGTCTGGGAAGGGCACGGGCTTCAGCCGTGCCGCCGAAGCCCGCAAGGGAAGCGGCCTTAGCCGCTTCGTTTAGCTTCTAGGCTTGAGTGCGGTCGAGAAATTCAGAGTGCCATGCCATCTGGATCGCTTCCAGCTTACCCTCGTTCGACTTCTTGGGATCGTCCTTGAACTCGGGCAGCTCCGTTACCAGTCGGTGCAAATCGGTAAAGCGCACGGCCAGCGGATCAGTCTCAGGATGCTGCTCCGAAAGCAGGATTCCGAGGTCATCCGCATCATCCCAGCTCAACTCCTTCGGCATGCATTTGCTCCTTGGAATCAGTTTCCGGTTTCTGGTTTCAAAACCAGAAACTGGAAACCAGAAACCGCTCTAATGTTCTTCCGAAACGTAATTCCGGTTCCATGCCGGAATCTCGACTACGACCTTGCCGGGCTTATTGATGACGGCCTGGCAGCCGAGTCGGGAGTTTAACTGCAAATCGGCGGCCATGTCCAGCCGATCGGCCTCGTCGTCATCCATCTCGGAAAGATTGTCGGCGCCCTCTTTGACCCAGATGTGGCAAGTGGTGCAGGCGCAATTGCCGCCGCAGGCGTGGTCCAGCCGGATGCCGTTGTTCAGGGCTACGTCCAGCAGCGATTCCTCTTTGCCATGGTCCTTGTAAGGCAGCTTGCCATGCTCGAACTGCACCGTTTTGCCCTCGGGCAGAAACGTGACCTGGACCGTGTTCTCACCGGGAGGATCGACGGTTGCCGTTCCCGCGCCTTGGGTTTTCTCTTCTGCCATTTAGCAGCTCCTTGTAGCGCCGGCGTCCCGCCGGCTGTCGCGAGGGCATCTTGCCCTCGCATCGCTGGGGCTAAAGCCCCCAATGAAAATAAGTCGTAATTGCAGCGCTAAAGCACTGCTCCACCCAAAAGCCTCATGCAGAAGCTACACGCAAAAGCTTGATCCAAAAGCTGCACCCAAAAGCTTGCAGGGCCTCACGCCAGCTCTGCTCTATTCAAACTCCGCCTTGGCCACGGGATGGGGCGCGTCGGGGCCCTCGCCGATATCCGCCTGGTCCATGGTCTTGCCCTTCAGGGCAGTGGACACAGCGCTGTCCATCATCAACTCGGCCAGCCGCATCGTGCCTTGGTTGAGCGCGTCGATCGCGGTGCGGATGGCGGAATAATCGTCTTCATCCTTAACTTCATTCAAGGCATTTTCCAGCTTGGCGATGCGCTTCTTCTCGGCGCTGGTGAGCTGGCCCCAGGCTGGACTCTTCTTTCCCTTTTCGAGCGCAGCCAGGATGGTGCCGGCTTCGTTCCGCGCCTCGATCACCTGGCGTTGACGGAAATCTTCTTCCGCCGAGTCAAACGAATCGAGAATCATGCTCTCGACCTGCTCATCCGTCAAACCGTAGCTGGGCTGGACTTCGATTTGCGCTTCCGTCCCGCTGCGTTGCTCGCGCGCGGACACGTGCAGAATGCCATTGGCGTCGATGAGAAATTTAACTTCGACACGAGGTATTCCGGCAGGCATCGGTGGAATGCCTTTCAGATCGAAGCGGGCCAGCGAGCGGCAGTCTTTTGCCAGTTCGCGCTCGCCTTGCAGCACGTGGATCGCGACATTGGCCTGTCCGTCCACTTGCGTGGTGTAGTGCTGCGTGGCTGAAGCCGGAATCGTGGAGTTGCGCAGAATGATCTTGTCGGTCACGCCGCCCGCCACTTCAATGCCGAGCGACAAAGGCGTGACATCGAGCAACAGCATATTTTCCGTGGCTTCGGAGCCGCCGGAAAGGATGTTGGCTTGCACCGCGGCGCCCAGGGCCACGACCTCATCCGGATTCAAGTCGGTGTGCGGCGTACGCCGGAACATGTCTTCGACTAACGCGCGCACTTTGGGAATTCGCGTGGAGCCCCCAACCAACACCACCTCGTCAATCTGTTCGGGCTTCAGGCCCGCGTCTTTCAGAGCTTGCCTGCAGGGGCCGACGGTGCGCTCGATGATGGGCTGAATCAGTTGTTCGAATTGCTCCCGAGTGATCGCTCTTTGATAGTGCTGCCCACCCGGCAGTTCGACCTCAAGCGTAGTCACAGGCTGCGAAGAGAGGGCAATCTTGGCCTCGATGACGGCTCTGCGGATGATGGCTACGGCTTCGCCATTACGCGATACATCGACGCCCATGTCGCCGCGAATATCATCGAGCCCAATCGTGATCAGCAGGTTGTCGATATCATCGCCGCCCAGATGCGTGTCGCCATTGGTGGCCACGACCTCAAAAATTCCGTCATGCAACTTGAGGATCGACACGTCGAAGGTGCCGCCACCCAGGTCGTACACGGCGACCATACCGTTTTGCTCCTTGTCGAGCCCGTAGGCCAGAGAAGCAGCCGTCGGCTCATTTACCAACCGGAGGACTTCGAGGCCGGCGATGCGGCCAGCGTCTTTTGTAGCCTGCCGCTGGGCGTCGTTGAAATACGCGGGCACGGTTATTACGGCTTTCGTCACCGGCGCATTGAAGAATCGTTCGGCATTGCGTTTGAGCTGGCGCAGCACGAAGGCAGAAATCTCAGGCGGCGTGAAGGTTTTCTCGCCCAGCCGAATGCGCAGAACCTCTCCCGGTTGAAGATCGTCGGCCAGGTGGAAAGGGAACAGCTTCAATTCCTGCTGGATGTCTTCCATGCCGCGTCCCATCAGGCGCTTGATCGAGTACACGGCGCGCTCGGGAGTCTCGATCAGATACTTTCGCGCCGCGTTGCCCACGATGATCTGGTCTTTGTCATCCAGCGCCACCACGGAAGGCACCAGATTCAACCCGTCTTCACCCGGGATCACGACCGGCCTATCCCCCTGCATGAAAGCCACCAGCGAGTTGGTGGTTCCGAGATCGATGCCGACGATACGTTCAGAATTCATTGAGTAATTGTGTAATCGGGTAATTGAGAAATTTTAAAACCGGAATCGGGCTCTCAATCACAAGATCACCCGATTGCCAAATTACTCAATTCCCCAGCGCTTCATTCACATCCCGAACCAGGTTCCTGATATAGCTTCTCCGGTTGAGCAGATCGACCATGCGGTCGAGCGCTGCGCGCCGGTCTTCGTCGCTATGGCCGTCAACGGCCTCGTCCCACTGGCTCCAATGGTTCTTTAGTTCTTCCGCCAAGGCTTCGTACTTCATCTCGAACTGCACCCGGTGCGTTTCCAGATCTTTCACCAGGGCAGGATCGTCTTCGCCCATCTTCTGGTTCATGCGTAGTTCTTCAAGCTGCATATTCAGCTCGAACACTTCTTCCAGAAGGTCGGGAGGCACGATCTGTTTCTTCACTTCGCCGCTGGCCCGAGCTTTTTCGGTGGCGGCCTTGGATTGTTCTTCCAGTTCCACCCCCTCCAGTTGCAGCAGGTACTGCGTGCGTTTGATGGGGTCTTTCAATGTGCGGTAGGCGTCATTGAGCAACGAGCTCTGCTCCAAGCTCCACTCCTGCTCACGCTTGTCAGCGCGGGCGTTAAGGTCGGGATGCAGCTTCCGGCTCAGTTCATAGAATTCCCGTTCCAGTTGAGCAACGTCCACATTCAGCTTCCGCGGCAATCCAAAGAACGAAAAGTAGTCCACGGGCAGGGGCGGCTGCACTTTGCCGCAGGCATGGCAGAAGTGGGCGGCGCGCATGTCGCCGCACGACCAGCAACTGGCGGTGCCTTCGACGCTTCCCGCAGAGGCAATCGTTTTGGAGGTATCAATTGTCATGTTCGGATCGTGTGGCGCGGGCGCCCTCACCCGCGACTGCCGCATGCATCACCAAAATCTCAGGGAATTCCGATTGCCGGACCGTAGAATGTTAGCGGAGCGCGGAGGGCCTTGCCGCTCCAGGCTCGCGGGCGAGGACGCCCGCGCCACACGAAAATTACCCTGAGAATGACGTTCCACAGCCGCACGACTTCGATGCATTCGGATTGACGAATACGAACCCCTGCTGCATCAGAGTCTCCTGATAATCCAGGACCATGCCGTTCAAATAGATAAACGATTTCGGATCGACAAAGACGCGCACATCGTCGAACTGGAAAATGCGGTCGCGTTCGCGGGGCTGGGTATCGAAGCGGATGTTGTAACTCAGACCCGAACAGCCGCCGCCTTGCACGCCCAGGCGCAGCCCACCCTGTTCGGGCGAGATGCCTTCCTTGACGATGGCCGAACGCACTCTGGCCAGCGCTTTCTCGGTGAGCTTCACCCCGCCCTTTGCCGGCGCCGCCGGCTTGGTAGTTTCTTCAGTTACGGTTGCCATAAATAGTTCCAATACGCGCAGCTCTTTTGATAGCTGACAGCTGACAGCTGACAGCCTACTTCGTTTCGACAGCCGCCGGCTTGGCCGCGCCCTGTTTCGCCTTCCAGTCGTGAATCGCGGCCCGGATGGCGTCTTCCGCCAGCACCGAACAGTGAATCTTTACCGGAGGCAGCGCCAGTTCCTTCACGATCTCAGTGTTCTTGATCTGCAGCGCTTCATCCACAGTCTTGCCCTTGACCCATTCGGTGGCCAGGGAAGACGATGCGATGGCGGAGCCGCAGCCGAAGGTCTTGAACTTCGCGTCTTCGATGATGTTGGTCTGCGGATTGACCTTGATCTGTAGCTTCATCACGTCGCCACACTCCGGCGCGCCCACAAGACCAGTCCCGACTTCGTTGCTATTCTTGTCCATCGAGCCCACGTTGCGCGGGTTTGAGTAGTGATCGAGAACCTTATCGCTATATGCCATTGTTGACTCTCTCCTGAAAAATTAAACTCGTGTCATCCCTGACCGCAGCATGATCGGTTTTGCAGCTGCGAAACTTACTCCACGCTTCGCAGCGCTTCAAGCCTTACTCTGCTGCCCACTTAACGCTCTTCAAATCCACGCCTTCTTTCGCCATCTCGTAGAGGGGCGAAAGCTCGCGCAGCCGTTCCACGGTTTCGATAACGCGGTCGGCCACGTAGTCCACTTCGGCTTCAGTATTGAAGCGGCCGATGCCGAAACGAATCGAGCTGTGCGCCAGATCGTCGCCCGTGCCCAAGGCCTTCAATACATAAGATGGCTCCAGAGTCGCCGAGGTGCATGCCGATCCGCTCGAAACTGCGATGTCATTGATGCCCATCAGCAGCGACTCGCCTTCGACGTAGGCAAAGCTGATATTCAGATTGCCGGGCAGGCGATGTTCCATGGACCCGTTGACGTAAACCTCGTCCAGCCGTCCCATGATGCGGTCGCGCAGCCGGTTGCGCAGACCCGCTAGCGTGCACGATTCCTTCGCCATCTCTTCCGAGGCAATGGCGCAGGCCTTGCCCAACCCAACAATTCCGGGGACGTTCAGGGTCCCGGAGCGCATGCCGCGCTCGTGACCGCCGCCGTCAATGATGGCGGAAATCTGCACCCGGGGATTCTTGCGCCGCACGTACAGGGCGCCGACGCCCTTGGGGCCATACATCTTGTGTGCCGAGATGGACATCAGGTCAATGTTCATCTTGTTCACGTCGATCGGAATCTTGCCCACCGCCTGGGTGGCGTCGGTATGGAAAATCACACCGCGCTCGTGACAGAGCTTTCCGATTTCCGCCACCGGCTGCACCACGCCAATCTCATTGTTGGCGGCCATGATCGTCACCAGGATGGTTTTCTCATCCATGGCCCGCTTCAGTTCTTCCAGATCGATCAGGCCGTCCTTTTGCACCGGCATGTAGGTGACGCGGTAGCCATACTTCTCCAGGCGCTTGCAGGTATCGAGCACAGCCTTGTGCTCAGTGACGGCGGTGATGATGTGGTTGCCCTTTTCCCGGTACATCTCGGCCACGCCCTTGATCGCGAGGTTGTCGCTTTCGGTGGCGCCCGAAGTGAAAATGATCTCTTTCGGGGTCGCGCCAACCAGCTTGGCCACGCGCTCACGCGCGGTCTCGACACCTTCCTCGCCCGCCCAGCCGAACGAGTGGTTGCGGCTGGCGGCGTTGCCGAATTTCTCCATGAAGTAGGGCAGCATCTCTTCCAGCACCCGGGGATCCATGGGAGTGGTGGCGTGGTTGTCCATGTAAACCGGCAGCTTCACGCCCTTGGCCGCGGTGCGCTGCTCCTGGGTTTCGGGGTGTCCATTTGTCCCCTGGGGGATCGTCTTTACGTCGGTGCTCATAAGTGCTCTCCTCAGAACCTGCTTATCCAATGGTTACGAATTCGGTTGCGCTCTTCGCTTTGTCGGGGGCTTTGTCGTGTGCGGCTTTGTCGCCCTCGTGTGCGGACTCTTCTTTCATCTCCAGGATAGTGATGCGCCGCAGCAGCTCTTCGATTCCGTGGCTGACCCGCCGCAAAGGTTCGCGGATACTGCAACGGTCGCTCTGATCACATTCGCCGCGCACGGTTACGCATGAAGTAATAAAAAGCGGGCCATCAATCGCCCGAATCACTTCGAACGCGGAAATCATTCCCGGGTGGCGAGCCAGTGTGTAACCGCCATTGGTCCCGTGTTGTGAATGCAGCAGGCCGGCTTTCACAAGCCGCTGCAAGATCTTAGCCAGCGCTTCCTGGGGTATTCCGTAGGCGTCCGCCACATCCTTCGCGCTACAGGCTCCGCCATCGCCATGCTCGGCCAGATGCTTCATGGCCATCAGCCCGTAATCCGCTTTTTTGGTCAGCTTCAGCATAGCCGGCAAATCCGACCTTTTCAGTCGGATATATCTATATTAGATGCCAACCTGCTCTAATGCAACCCCTTACAGGCAATGGTCACTAACCGCCATCGAGGTGCGGCGGATTGGCGCTTAACCGCCTGGGAGTACACAATCTGGCCAATCCTCCACCGCCGCAGAGCGGATCAGGCCGTACAACCTTACAAGAGGAGGCCTTCACGTGAGAAAGATCATGGGAGGGGACTTGACATCTGGGGAAGGCGGTCTAAAATACCGCCAATTTCCGGCGAAATCCCCGGCCGTTTGACAGGGACCCAGCACCCGGATTTATGACTCCATCCTCGCCGTCCGAACTCCCCGAGAAGAAAAGCAACATGCCATCGTGCAAGCACCCGCGCGTTCAAATTGTGGCCCGCGAAGAAGACTCCGAATTCGTGGAATGCAAGGAATGCGGTGAAATCTTCGAATCCAGCGAATTCAAGGACATGATCATCGAAGACACCAAGCTTCCCAAGGAATCGTAAGTCCCTCTCCAAAATATTTCGCCGGCCGGCTTATCTGTGTCTGCGAGGGCAGGATGCCCTCGGGACAGCCGGCGGGACGCCGGCGCTACAAGAACCTGGCGTGACAAAGGTAACGTTGCTCCCGGCCTTTACGCTTGTTGCCACCATAACAATTTGTTAATGTCGCCCGGGGATTATTTTGTCCGCAAAAAGCCAGACTCCGCTTGTCGCCCTGGTTGTTGACGATTCCATGCTGATCCGGCACACCGTTTGCCGCTTTCTCGAGGAGCGGGGGTACAGCGTGGAATCCGCAACCAACGGCGAAGAAGCGCTGCCCATCGCGCAGCGGATTCATCCCGACATCATTATCACGGACATGCAGATGCCCAGGATGAGCGGCACCGAACTCATCACTGCGCTCAAGGCCCAGCCCGAAACTGCGGACATCCCGATCGTGATCGTGGCGGGAAAAAACAGCGGCTTCGATGTCCAGGAACACCGCGCCAATTTCGCCATTTTCAAGGACATCGATATCGAGGCCCAGCTTACAAAAGCGCTGGAGGCCCTGCTCGACAGCCGCGTCACCAAAGCCAAAGCCGCAGGGAAGTAAGGGAAGCACTTGGCAATAAGCCAAGTGCACCGGGAGTGTCCCGTCCTCATTTCGCGGTGTTTGCGAAGAAGGGTGGGGCCTTTGACTTACTTGAGGCAGCATGATCCCACAACCCACCCTTTTCGCAAACTACACGAAAGAGAGTGGGGCACCCAGGCCGTGTGCCAAAGGCTCAGCGTAGAGCCATCCCTGCCTCCGCCGAGAAATCCAGGGCGGCAAACTCTCGAGCGAGAAATTTAGGATAGGCCGCGGCCGCGATCATGGCAGCGTTGTCAGTCGAGAGCGGACGCGAAGGGAAATACACGGGCAGTCCTTCCATGGCAGCGTCATGTTCAAAGCGCTGGCGTAGTTCGTTGTTTGCGGCTACCCCGCCGGTGACGAACAGCGTAGCGGCGTTGCAGGCCCGGGCCGCGGCCAGGGTCTTCATGACCAGATCACTCACCAGCGCCCGCTGAAACGACGCCACCAGGTCCAGCGTCTTCCGGTCGCAGTGACGCAGGTAGTCTTCCAGCCGTGGCTTGGCGATCATGCTCAGCAGCTTTCTTCGGGCCTCAATCGAAGTCCGCATGTCATGAACCTCGACGTAGCGCAAAACCGCGGTCTTGATCCCACTGTAGGAAAAATCAAAACGCGGCCCTTCTGTAGCGTCGCTCTTGTCTTTCCGGTCGCGGTGTTTAAGCTGCGCGGGCGGAAACTTCACCGCTGTGGGATCTCCGTGAGTGGAGAGCCTGTCGATAACGGGGCCGCCCGGATATCCCAGACCCAATAGCTTAGCCACTTTGTCGAAGGCTTCACCGGCAGCGTCGTCGCGGGTGTGGCCGATGTTCTCGTACGACCAATGTTCATCGTGCTGCTCGGCCAGGTAAAGATGAGTGTGCCCGCCCGAAACCACCAAAGCGAGCACGGGGAGATTCATCTCGCGATTGCTCTTCTGGCGTTCCTCGAGCAGGACGGCATGAATGTGTCCCTCGAGATGATTGACCGCGATCAGCGGCTTGTCGAGTGCGAAGGCCAGTGCTTTGGCATATCCGATTCCGACCAGCAGGGCCCCGGCCAGGCCCGGACCCTGGGTGACCGCCAGCGCGTCGATCGATTTGTAGGTCTGTCCGGCATCGGCCAGGGCCTTGCGGACCACGGGCACAATTGCCTTTAGATGCTCCCGCGAAGCCAGCTCGGGAACCACTCCGCCATAAGGCTGGTGCGCCGCGATCTGCGAGAAGATGACGTTCGAGATCACTTTCTCGCCGGAATACACGACCGATGCAGCCGTCTCATCGCACGAGCTCTCAATGCCGAGAATGTAAGCGCCAGCCATGATCCCAGTTTAAATCACGGGTGTGGGTCGGACACGCTTGTCCGACGCTTTTGACCTTGGTTTTTCAGATGGCAATAGCAGATACCAGACCCCAAAATCCAAACCAAAATCGAACGTCAAATGCGTCGGACAAGAGTGTCCGACCCACACGTTCGCCGGAAGGCTACAATATTCTTCAATGACGAGCGGAAACCCGAGCGCGCCGCCTGCCACCGAGCCGGTCAGTTCGCTCTACGATACGCGCCTGCCCCAACTCTCGCGCTGGCGGCGCATGCAAATCCCGGTCATCGCCGCGGCGGTGATCGCCATCATTCGCGCTCTTGGTCCTACGCTGCGTTTCGAAGAACTGGGCATGCATCACTACCGGGAATCGCGCGCCCGCGGGGTGCCGGTGGTTTCCGCCTTCTGGCATCGCTGCATTATTTCCGCCACCTGGTACTGGCGCAATCGCGGCGTGGTGGTGATGAACACGACAAACTTCGATGGCCAGTGGACGCGCCGCGTGATCGAGCACTTTGGCTTCTCCACCGCCCAGGGCAGTTCCACCCGCGGAGGCTTGCGCGGACTGGCGGTCATGGCGCGGCGCATGGAAGAAGGCGTTGACTCGTCGTTTACCATCGATGGCCCGCGCGGTCCGCGCTACGTGGCCAAACCCGGACCGGTGATGCTGGCCCGCAAGACCGGCCGGCCTATTTACGTTTTTCATATTGGGGTTGAAAAGGCGCACACGCTGGAAAAAGCCTGGGACCTGATGGCGATTCCGCATCTTTTCTCGCGGGCTGTGATCGTGAGCGCCCCGCTGATCCCGGTTTCGCCGGACGCGGATGCGGAGGAGCTCGAACGCAAGCACGCGGAGATGCAGACCGCGCTCGAACGTGTTCGCGATGTGGCCGAATCGTGGTTCGGATTGAGCGACGCGGAACGCGAGCGCCTGCGCAAGGAATGGAATACCTGAGTCCTGGGTTACGTGGGGACAGCCGCCCTCGGCTGTCCGGTCGCCCGCATGGCAACTTTGGTGTAAGAAGAATGCGTGACACTAAAGCGTTCGCCGAGCAGATTGTTCGCACCCTGCGCGAACACTGCCACCAAGCCTACCTGGTGGGCGGATGCGTTCGCGACCTTCTGCTCGGTCGCGAGCCGGCCGACTACGACATCACCACAGACGCCACGCCCGAAGAAGTCATGCGGATCTTTCCCGAAACCTACGCCGTGGGCGCCCAGTTCGGAGTGGTGCTGGTTCCGCTAAAAGATGACGCGGACCATACGGTTGAGGTCGCCACCTTTCGCAGCGACCTCGGCTATAGCGACGGCCGCCACCCCGACCAGGTGCGTTTCAGCAAGAGCGCTCAAGAGGATGTCGAGCGTCGCGACTTCACCATCAACGGACTGCTGCTCGATCCCGTCAAGGATGAGGTTCTGGATTTCGTTGGCGGACGCAAGGACCTCGAAGCTGGAATCATTCGCACCATCGGTCCGCCCGAGTTGCGCTTCGCCGAAGACAAGCTGCGCATGCTGCGCGCGGTACGCTTTGCCGCCCGCTTCGGATACACCATCGAGCTGGAAACTCTGGCTGCGATCCAGAAGCTGGCGGCCGGGATCACCCAGGTCTCGCGCGAGCGGGTTCGCGATGAATTGACCAAGATGCTGACTGAAGGCCACGCGCGTCAGGCCTTCCTCCTGCTCGACCAGACTGGTCTGCTCCGGGAGATCCTGCCCGAGATCTCGGCGATGAAGGGTGTGCAGCAACCGCCGGAATTTCATCCCGAAGGCGATGTCTTTGTGCACACGCTACTGCTGCTCCAGGAACTGCCGCATCCCTGCCCGGCGACATTGGCCTGGGGCGCGCTCCTGCATGATGTCGGCAAGCCGCCGACTTTCCGCGTGGCCCCAGACCGCATTCGTTTCGACAATCATGTGGATGTGGGCGTGAAGATGGCGGAAGCGATCTGCCGTCGTCTGCGCTTTTCCAGCGACGACACCAAGCAAATCCTGGCATTGGTGGCCAACCACATGCGTTTCTCGCATGTGCCGCAGATGAAGGAATCCACCTTCAAGAGATTTGTGCGCCTGCCACAATTTGACCAGCACATCGAACTGCACCGGCTGGACTGCCACGCCAGTCACGGCGACCTGACGTCCTACAACTTCACGCGCGAGAGAATCGCCTCGATTCCGCCAGAGGCCATTCGTCCCGCGTCGCTCATCAGCGGCGATGACCTGATTGCGGCAGGGTACGCACCGGGGCCGCGCTTCAAGGAAATTCTTTCACAGGTCGAAGATGCCCAGCTCGAAGGCCGTCTGCAGTCGAAAGACAGCGCGCTGGAATACGTGAGGCGAGAATTTCCCCTGCAACCAGACCATTCCCGTCAGAACTGAATGGCAGGCGCAGGCTGTCAAGACCCACCCGCCGCTTGATTGTCTCCAAAAGGTTGAGGTCAAAAGAAATATATTCTTTCTCTGTATGTCCCATTTGCCGTGGCTAAATTGATATGCTGAAAATATGGAGTGCGAATATTTCCTCAGCCGACCAGAGCTGGGAGAGTGCTAAAATCATTTCCACTCCCACGAAGAATTTGATCTATTGATGACCCGAGCCCTAGAACAAGTCGGCGCAGGACTGGAGAAAATCGTCGCCGGCAGTCTAAGGCGCGCCCCCGCGGGGCAAGGCCCGTTGCAGGCGTGGGCCTTGGCGTGCGGGCAGGCGGTCGCGGCGCGGACCCGGGCGGTCGATTTCGCCCAGGGCATTCTTCGCGTGCAAGTCCCCGACCCAGGCTGGCGCGCCGAGTTGCAAGCGCTCGCGCCCCAATATCTCGCGGTCATCAACCGCTTTGTGGCGGAGAGCGTGAAGCGGATTGAGTTTGTGGTTCTGGACCGGTCCGCGGGCGGGGGCGTCCGCGCCACACAAATCTCGAGAACATGAAAGTTACCGAAAAAGACGTTGCTTACGTAGCCGACCTCGGCAACCTGGAGTTGACCGCGGAAGAGCGTACGAGCATGGTTCGCGACCTGAACTCGATTCTCGGTCACATCGACAGCCTGAATGAACTGGATACGACAAATGTCCAGCCCATGGCCCAAGTTTCGGACCGCTATGGCGTGGACCAGTCGAAGCAGGGAAGTGAACGCTTTGCATACGCCAGCCGCGAAGACGTCCTCGAAGGCTTGCGCAAGTCGCTGCCCCACGACGTCGCGCTCGAAAATGCTCCGGACTCCGACGGAACATTCTTCAAAGTGCCGAAAGTGATTGAGAGATAGGAAGAATCGTCGTTGGTCATTGGCCCTTGGTCTTTGGCCAACGACCAACGACCAACAGCCGATTCTCATGAATCTGAATCTGCTCACAATTGATGCCGCGCGCTCCGCTGTGCAGGAGCGCAAGACCAGCGCTGCCGCGTTGGCGGAGTCGTTTTACGCCAAGATCGAAAGCGACGATCCCAAGATCGGCGCATTTCTGACTCTGTCCAAAGAACGCGCAATGGCTAAAGCGGCTGAGATGGACGCGCTGGCGGCAAAAGGCGAGAAGCTGCCGCCGCTGGGCGGTGTGCCGGTCGCAATCAAAGATGTGATGGTCACCAAGGGCATTCGAACGACGGCTGGTTCAAAGATCCTAGGTAACTATGTTCCGCCCTATGATTGCACGGCTGTGGCCCGACTCGAAGCGGCGGGGGCCGTGGTGCTGGGCAAGTTGAATTGCGACGAGTTCGCGATGGGTTCGTCCAACGAGAACTCGGCCTGGAAGCCGGTGCACAATCCGAGAGATCTTACCCGCGTTCCGGGTGGTTCGTCGGGCGGGTCAGCCGCAGCCGTGGCTGCGGACATGGCGGTGGCGACGCTGGGCTCGGATACAGGCGGTTCCATTCGTCAGCCTGCTTCATTCTGTGGCGTAGTGGGAACGATGCCAACCTACGGACGAGTGTCGCGCTACGGCTTGATCGCGTTTGCCTCGTCGCTTGATCACATTGGCCCGCTTACGAAGACGGTGAAAGATGCGGCTATCATGTTGCGAACCATCGCAGGCCGCGATCCCATGGATTCGACGTCCGCCGACGTACCGGTTCCGGACTATGTCGCCGAGTTGGAAAAGCCGGTGCGCGGACTGAAGATCGGCGTGGCCAAAGAGTATCTGGGAGAGGGTCTGGACAAGGAAGTTCGCAGCGCGATCGAAGCAGCGATTCAGAAGCTGGCCCAGCAAGGCTGCGAGATCGTGGAGGTTTCGCTGCCGCACACAAAATATGCCATCCCGGCTTACTACATTGTGGCCACGGCGGAGGCTTCATCGAACCTGGCGCGCTTTGACGGCGTGCGCTACGGATACCGGGCCAAGGACGCGCGCACACTTTCGGAAATGTACCGGCGAAGTCGCGATCAGGCTTTTGGCCCGGAAGTAAAGCGCCGCATCATGCTGGGAACTTACGCGCTGAGCGCCGGCTACTACGACGCCTACTATCTGAAAGCGCAAAAGGTGCGCACCTTGCTGACCCGGGACTTCGAAGAGGCGTTCAGAAAAGTGGATGCGATTGTAGCTCCGGTCAGTCCGACGGCGGCGTTCAAGCTGGGCGAAAAAGTGGACGACCCGCTGGCCATGTATCTGGCGGACATCTACACCGTGACCGCGGACTTGGCGGGAATTCCTGGAATTTCCGTCCCGTGTGGCCAGACCTGCGAAAAGTTACCCATCGGATTGCAGATTCTGGGCCGGCATTTCAACGAGGGCACGATATTGCGGGTCGCGCACGCGAGCGAGAGAGCAGTGTAAGTAGAGAAGGCCTCAGGATAGTTGTAACGGCAATCGCCATCGGCTTCGGCTGATGGCGATTTTGTTTTGGGGTGGCGTGCCGACGGCCCGGGTGCAGCCGTCCAGGCGGTCCCGGCCGAGCGCAGCTTGGCCAAACTTTGATCAGGGAGAAAACAATCATGAAGGCGAATTCGATAAGCAGAATCCTGCTGGCGAGTGTTCTGAGCATTTCACTAATCGCAACCGGTTGCAGCGCCCAGTGGATCAGCGTGGCCCTGGCCGATTTGCCGGTGCTTACACAGATGGCGTTGAACATCGCAGCGCTGGTGGCAACCCTGCAATCGGGAAAGCAGTTGACTCCAGCCGAGGCCCTGGCCATCCAGAACATCTCTGCGGAAGCCAGCAAAGATCTAACCCTTCTGCAGTCGTTATACAACTCCTATAAAACGAGTCCGAGCTCGGACACTTTGCAGAAGATCGAAACTCTGATTCAGGAAACGAACCAGAACCTGCCAGCGCTTCTGCAAGCTGCGCACATCAGCGACCCGGCGCTTTCTGCTCGAATCACTGCGGCAGTGAACCTGATCCTCACCAGCATCAGCAGTTTTGCCTCGCTGATTCCGCAGGCACCGTCGGCATCGGCGAAGACCTCGCAGCGCAACACCGACATTCCTCACCCCCAGGATCTGAAACGACAGTGGAACCAGCAGGTGTGCGCTCCCAGCGGCAACGCCGCCCTTGATGCCGCGCTCAGCCAACGAGTCTTGCGATAACCGGTTAGAAACAGGAACTGGGAACAAGAAACTCGGAACTGAAGATCACGCAACCAGAAACCAGAAACCAGAAACCAGAAACCGAGAAACCAGAAACCAGAAACCAGAAACCAGAAACCAGAAACCAGAAACCAGTTCTCTGTTCTCAGTTGCATTCGAGGTTTTTCGTCATGACGCTACCCGTGGTTGCAATTACGAATGCATCTACCTGCCTGAGCGACCAGCAAGTCGCGGCTGCGATTCCGGCGTTGCAACGTCAGGCCACGGTGGATTTCAGGGCGTATTGGGAAACGGATTGCCAGTTGACGTTCTTACCCGGAGAAGAGCCGCTCGTCGAAGGGTGGTGGCAGATTTCTGTGACTGACAATCCTGATCAGGCGGGCGCTCTCGGCTATCACGAATTGACCAGCCGCGGAACTCCCCTGGGCAAAGTATTCGCGGGTCTTGATCTCCAGAGTGGAGGCTCGTGGACGGTTACGCTGAGCCACGAGTTACTCGAAATGCTGGCAGATCCGTGGATCAACTGGTGCGCGCAAGGTTCCGACGGAAAAATTTATGCTCTGGAAGTCTGTGACGCAGTCGAAGCCGACGGGTTGGGCTATGAGATCGATGGTGTGCTGGTTTCAGATTTCATCACGCCATCGTGGTTTGAGCCCACACATGCCGATCGCGTCGACTTCAAACGGCGAATCTCGAAGCCGCTGCAGCTAGCATCGGGCGGATACATCTCGGTGCTGGATGCCGGCGGCGGGTGGACGCAGGTTGCGGAGCAGGGCGAGCCCTCAACCCCGATTCCCTGGGGAAGCAGAAGACAACGCCGCAACATGGGAAAGGCGGAGTGGAGGAAAAGTCTGCCGCGCATGTAGAAGGCACCTACTTCCTGCGCCACCGAACCCCATCCTTGGTGATTTCTACGAGCAGGCCGGCAGAGGTCAATTCGGCGCGGATGGCATCCGAGAGCTGAAAATTTCGCGCCCGTCGAGCGGCTTCCATTTCGGATATTTTCGCTTCGATCACAACGTCGGTCAGGCTTTGGGTTCCAACGGCGTCAAGCAGTTCCTGACTGACCTCTTTCTCCCGTCCTTCAGCCCTTGCCCATTCGAGGATGGCGTTCATCTTGGGCGCATCGTCATCCCGCAGGACGGCAAAGATTTCGTCAAACTTATCGAGCGCGGCCAGCAGCGGCGCAACGTCATCTTTCCTCATCTGTCCGTTGTCGATCGCGATGTTGGTTTTGCGCACCATGTCAAAGATGGCGGCCTGGGCCTGGGCGGTGTTGAGGTCGTCGTTCAGCGCGGAAGTCATCCGCTCAACGCTTTCGCCAGCCAGGTTGGAATCGGAGGAACCGGAGGGGAATTGGCCGGTCTTCAGGCGCAACTGGACGTTCCGCAGCTTTTCCACGTTGCTGGCCATCTGCTTCAGTCCGTCGAAGGTGAAGTTTAGCTGGTGGCGATAGGGTACCGACGCCAGCAACAGGCGGATCGCAGAGGGCTTGTACCCCCGGAGCGCCAGGTCGCGCAAAGTAAAGAAATTGCCCGCGCTCTTGGACATCTTTTCGCCTTCGACCAGCAGAAAGCGGGCGTGAAACCAGAAGTGCACAAAAGGCTTTCCGGTCAGCGCCTCGGACTGCGCGATTTCGTTTTCATGATGCGGGAAGATGAGGTCTTCGCCACCGGCGTGCAGGTCGAAGGTCTCTCCCAGTTCCTGCATGGACATCGCCGAGCACTCGATGTGCCAGCCGGGCCGTCCGCGTCCGATCGGACTCTCCCAAAACGCTTCTCCCGGTTTAGGCGCCTTCCACAGGGCGAAGTCGCGGGCATTGTCTTTTTCGTACTCGTCCACATCCACGCGCGCACCGTCTTCCATTCCCGCGAAATCCTTCCTGGAGAGCTTGCCGTAGGCGGGAAACTTGGCGATGCGAAAGTAATAAGACCCGTCGTCGGTGCGGTAGGCAAAGCCTTTCTTCGCCAGGGCCGCAACGAAGCGCGCCATCTCTTCGATATGGTCGGTGGCACGGGCCAGCACCGGCTGCTCGATATTCAGCGTGGCACTGTCCTCGAGAAACGCCTTCTCATATTTCGCTGTGTAGGCCTTGACGCCCAAGCCCTCCTTGGCCGAGTTGCGGATGATCTTATCGTCCACGTCGGTAATGTTCATGACATGGCGCACCCGCAAGCCGCTCTGCAGCAAGAAGCGGCGCAGAATGTCGACCGCGACGAAGGTCCGGAAGTTGCCGATGTGACCGTAGTCGTACACGGTGGGCCCGCAGGCATACATCCGCACTTCGTTATCTTGGAGGGGATGGAATTCTTCGATCTTGCCGGAGAGCGTGTTGTAAAGGTGCAAAGCCATGAGGCGGAGAAGATTGCGGACAGAACCGTTAATTCTAGGGGGACGCGGGAAACGGGGTCAAATCGAGCCTCGCGGCGATTTCGTGACCTCGGCAGGAGCATGGTTCGCGGCGTGCAGGCGCTGGCCCACAAGCAAGACGTAGTGCAGCGCGGAAACCACGGTGAAAGCCACGGTGGCATGAAGAAACGTGGTCTGGGTGAGCCAGACCCAGCGGGCATGCTTGATCTGAAACAGCATCACAAAGAAAATCGCAGCCACCTGGGCAAATGTGTTGGCCTTGCCAAAGATGCTGGGGCGAAAGTCGCGCAGGCCGGCGATGGCGTAGAGCACCGCGCTGGCGCACAGAATCGAGATATCGCGGCTGAAGACCAGCACGGTGTACTTCCACGCAATCTTATGCAGAATGGCCAGCACCATGAACATGGTGCTGAGCAGAAGCTTGTCCGCGATGGGGTCGAGATACTGGCCAAGCACAGTCTGCTGCTTGAGCGTCCGCGCCAGTAATCCATCCAGGCCATCGCTGAAGCCGGCCAGGACAAACAACACGAGCGCCCACCGGTAATGGCCAGCCACCAAGTTGATCACGATGAAGGGCACGAACATCATGCGCAGCAGAGTGAGCTGGTTGGGCGCGGTGAGCAACTGGGACAACTTCATTGCAGATCTCCGCCCGTATGGAACCCGGCCATCAGATTAGCGGTGAGCACCGAAGCCGGATCCCGGCCGGTCTTGGCAGTGAAACGCTGAGAGAGGGAGGGAATGTTTCCATCCGAGGAATCAAGCTCTACCCGCTCGATACGATGCATGGGAAAGAAGACCACACCGGAAGAAGGTGGATCCCCTGCTTTAATCATGGAAACCAGGTCTTCGAACGAACCCAGTTCGATGCCTGCGAGGCTGAGCCCCTGAGTGGTCAGGGCTAGAATTGCGCCCCAGAACTTCTCGCGAGGATTCCCCAGGGTCAGAAGCACCATCGCGCCGGGCCGAAACGGATTCTCAATCCCGGCGATCGGCGCGTCGCGTGAGTCGTCAGGGTTCACTACAGGATTGTCGCCGTGAACGGGGAGACTTTGCAACTGCGCGGTGGGTGACTGCTTGCGACGAGGTAACAGGCAGGCTCTCCTGTGCCCGATATTTCTCGATTCCTGTAGCGGGAGTACGGGGGCTGCGGACCTCCGCTAGTCTTCGGGCGCGGGTTCGTTCGGCGCACTTTCGGCGGGAGCCAGCGGTAATTGCGAGGCGCTGCTGAGCAGGCCACGCTCCTGGGGCGAGAACTCGCTTTTGAAGCGGTCGGACTCGATGACCTGTTGCCGCTGGGCCGGAGGCATGGCGCTCAGGTCGCGGATCGCGGTCCGCAGTTTTTGGCGACGATCGGGAGGCAGATCTCTGAGTTGCGAAAAGAGCTGCCGTGCCTGCTGCTTCTGGTCGGGAGTCAGGTGCTCCCAGGTTTCCATGCGTTGCAGGATGCGGTCTTGCTGCTGCGGCGGCAGGCTACTGAACCGCTGCAGCCGCTCCTTCAATATCTGCTGCCGAGCCGGCGGAAGGCTGCGGAACTGGGGATCGTTTTCGAGAGCTTTCTGCTGCTGGTCGGGAGGAAGGTCCTTGTAGCGGCGCAGCCACTGTCCCGCATGATTACCCTGCGCCTGTTGTCGGGCCTCTTGCCGCGCCTCCTGCCTTTGCTTGCGTCTTTGCGCGAAACGCCCTTGGGCCCAAACCGGAGAAGCGACCGACCCGAGCACCAGGGCTGCCGTCGCTGCCTTCATCGTGATGGACTTCAGTGCGGACACTGTTTGTAATTCTCCCGATTCGCACCTCGCCATTTGCGATCATGATCTGCCACCGCAAAGGTCGCCCAAGAAACGTCTACGGATTGGCTGTCACATCCGACTGCACCGCGAGATCGTCGAGCACATCGAAGTCGGAGTAGAGATTCTGATTTTTCTCCAGAGCCTGCAAGTCTCCCACCGCCGTGCCCGGCTCCGCCTGAGCTTGCGGGCCCACTGCCACCAGGGGCGCCGCGGTATTGCCTCCCCGCTCGCCACTGTTCATCCGCACCAGGCTTACGCCGACCACCATGACCAGGGCGAACGACGCGGCCAGCACAGGCTTGCGCAGCCAGCGCATCCAGCTGGAGCTTTGCTTCGCGCTCTCCTCGCGCAAACGCGCGCGCATGCGGACGTCAAAATACGGCGACGGTTCCGGCGCCTGCCACTCGTCCAGCAGTGACATGGTCTGGCGGAAGGCTTCGAGCTTGCCGGCACACTCCGCGCAGGAATCGAGGTGGGCCTTCACTTCGGGCGTGACCGCAGTCACTCCAGCGGCCAGGTCCGGCATTACTTCGCGAATTTCATTGCACTTCATAACTGCTTCCTTTACACAAACTCTTTGAGCTGTTCGCGCAGCGTTTCGTAAGCGCGAAACAGCAACGACTTGGTGGCGGATTCGCTCAGCTTCAACACATCGGCAATCTGGCGATATTCCATCTGCTGATACTTGTGCATCACCACCGCGATTCTCTGGCGCTCCGGCAGGGCCTGCACGCGCTGCCGAATGGCGGCCACCCGCTCGCGGCGCACGATCGCTTCCTCGGCGCTCGGCGTCCGGTCGGGCAGGTCGAGGGTGTGTCCGCTCTCCTGGTCTGGCTCGTCCAGGCTGACCGTATTCTCGGGACGCTCGTGGCGCGTGTCGCGCGCATGATTCACCGCCAGATTGGTCGCGATGCGATACAGCCAGGTAGTGAACTTGGCGCTGGCCTCGTAGCTTCCGCGCGAACGGTAAACCCGCAAAAAAACTTCCTGGGCCAGATCTTCCGCGGCGGCATTGTTGTGCGCCATGCGGAACATGAAGTTCACCATTGCCCGGCGGTACTTCTGCACCAGAAACTCGAAAGCCGAATCATCGCCGGCTTTCACCTGCAGCATGATCTGGGCATCGCTGAGCGCATCGTCCCGAACTTCGCCGGACGCTGCGGCCTCGCCCTCGAAGGGCGCCGCTTGCGGTACCGCTGCCATTGCAAGCAACCCGCGATCCATGGCCACGCTGCTCACATCTGATTCAACCCCTGAAGAGGACGAAAGTTGCGCCTCCTCCGCTTCGGGATCCGCCCCGGAAGTGTCTTTGGTACTATGGGCTGCGGTTACCTTAGCGGGTCTGGGTTCGGTTGGCATCGAGGGCGTCGCACCTGCGCGTCTTACCTGCGCCCTCATGGAGACCGCTGGACCGGCCCCGGAAGTCGCAGCAGGATCAGGCTATCACGGTCTATGGATACGTGAAACTGGTTCGTTTGCTAGAATATAGCGGCGGTTGGAGCACGGGCGCTTAACTCAGCGGTAGAGTGCCATCCTCACACGGTGGAAGTCGTAGGTTCAAATCCTACAGCGCCCACCATCTCATCCCCCGGATGCGATGGAAGCAGTGACCCCACTGTTCGAGCCGACTCACCAGAAACTCTCACCGGGCCTTGCTCGGCCGGGACGAGGCACAGGCCCGGGCCATACCATCTAGCGTACCTGTTGCCCCAACATCGCAAAACTGCGTTGATCGACGGAATCGCCGCTATAGTCCGTCCGGATGAGGTGCGGCCCCCTGCGCTGGAATGAAATGGTGAACCTGGCCTCGCCGCCACTTAATGCCACGGTCGCCAATAGCCTGGAAAATTCTCTGAAAGTCACCGTGCCTGTGGGCGTTCCTCCAGAGTTGGCGCGGATGACGGCAATGAAGGTCACGGGTTGTCCGCGATAAGATGGATTGTGCGACGAAGTCAGTCTGATCCGGGTCTCCGCCCGGACCGCCTGGATGAGTGCGGGCGATCTGCTGGGCTGGAAGCTATGGTCGCCGCTGTAGCTGGCGGTGATGAGGTGCACCCCGGCATCGAGCGTGGTGGTGGAGAAGTTCGCCTTGCCGTGAGGGTTCACGGGCACGCTGTCCAGGGCGCGACCGTGATCACTGAAAGTAATGCTCCCGGTGGGCACGCCATAAGACGGCGAACTTGAGATAACGGTGGCGGTAAATGTCACCCGCTGGTGCCAACGGGCAGGATTGTGGGAAGAGATCACCGCCGTCGAGGTGGCATGCGCAAAGCTGGTCGTGAGGTTCAGCAATTCAGTGACGAAAACGGAGTCTGCCACCACTAGGTCGGGCTGGCCGCCTCCGTTGAAATCCGCCAAAAGTTCCGAAAAGCCGACGGCTCCGCTGGACTGGTAGCTCTGTGCCGCCTGAAAGCTGCCATCGCCGTTCCCCAGCAGAACGTTGCGGTTGGACGCCACCAGATCCAGCTTGCCGTCGCCATCGAGATCGCCGGCAGCGATGGCGTTCGGACCGAGGCTGGCGAAGCCGGGCCACGAGTCTCCCACGGGATACGTTGTCCCTGCCTGGAAGGTCCCATTCCCGTTTCCCAGCAGGACCGCGACCGAACCATTCAGGCAGGCGCCAAAGCCTTCGCAGTTGTTGTTCCCTACCGCCAGATCGAGCTTGCCATCTCCGTTGAAGTCGCCGGCCACGACCGAAAAGGCGTAAGCATCGATGGAGGAATAGCGGACCGCCGCTCTAAAGGTTCCGTCGCCGTTGCCTCGCAAGACACCCACTGAGCCGGTCCCGCACACAACCAGCACATTCAACGAACAGTTGCCATTGGCGACGGCCAGGTCGAGTTTGCCGTCCCCGTCGAAGTCAGCGATCGCGACCGCCAGGGCAAAGGGGTCGCCGGAGGAGTAGCTCACCGCCGCGGCGAAGCCTCCACGCCCGTTTCCCAGCAGGATGTTCACCGCCCCATCGGATCCGTCGAAACAGCAATTGGGCTGGGAGACGACGGCCAAGTCGAGCTTGCCGTCCCGGTTGAAGTCCCCGACCGCGATTGCCCCGGGGGAATTTCCGGGAATGGGGTAGGTCACCGCCGCCTGAAATGTGCCATTGGCATTTGCCTTCAGAACGCCGAGCCTGCCGTGGTTACAGTCCGAGGCCGTGATGCAGGAGTTTGAAACTACGAGGTCCGGTCTACCATCGCCATTGAAATCACCCACCGCCACGGAGGCAGGAGAATGACCTCCGGAACTGTAGCTCGCGGCGGGCTGGAAGGTTCCATTGGCGCGGCTCAGGAGCACGTCCACGGTGCTGCCGGTGCAGGCCGGGCTTACGCAGGCGAGCACAAGGTCGGGCTTACCGTCGCCATTGAAGTCTGCCGTCGCGCTGGCCAGAGCCGTAGCTCCGCGGGACGCGAAGCTGGTGGGAGACTGAAAGTTTCCGTCGCCTCTGCCCAGGAGTGCAATCACGGAACTACCCGAGCAGTCCTGATCAATCAGGCAATCGTTGGAGACGATGAGGTCAGCGTGGCCGTCTCCATTCACATCCCCGGAGGCGACGAAGAAGGAAAACGACCCTCCTGACTCGTAACTGGTTGCCACCTGAAATGTGCCGTTGCCCGCGCCCAGAAGCAAGGTGGCGCTGGCGGACTCGTTGGAGACGGCCAGGTCGGGCTTGCCATCTCCATTGAAATCCGCGACCGCCAGGGAATATGAATTCTGGTCGGCGGAAAGATAGCTGACAGCGTTCTTGAAGGTGCCGTCGCCGTTGCCCAACAGCACGCCCACCGCTCCGTTCACACAGTTCATGATGTCGTTGCAGACATCGGCCACGGCCAGGTCGGGCCTGTTGTCGTGGTTAAAATCAGCCACGACCACCATGGAGGCGAGAGCGCCTCCGGCGGGATAGCTGACAGCGGGCTGGAAAGTCCCATTCCCGTTTCCCAGGAGCACCGCGAGGCTGCCACTCACATAGTTGGTCACGGCCAGATCGAGTCTGCCATCGCCATTGAGGTCGGCTAAGGCAACTGACGAGGCGCTGTCTCCCCCGGAGGCATAGGTAACCACTGGCAGGAAAGTGCCGTCACCACGCCCCAGCAGAACGCCGACATTGTTGACTTCATAATTGGCCACCGCCAGATCCAGCTTTCCATCTCCGTTTAAGTCGCCCGCAGCCACAAAAGTGGCATCTCCTCCCGGGCCGTAGCTCACCGCTGCACCAAAGGTCCCATCCCCGTTTCCGAGCAGGATGGTCACGGAGCCGTTGGTGCAGCCGATGTCGGAACACTGGTTAGCCAGGGCCAGGTCCCCTTTGCCATCGCCGTTAAAGTCGCCGGCGGTCACCGCCTGGGTGAAATATCCGCCGGAGTTGTAGCTCACCGGCGCCTGGTAAGTGCCATCCCCGTTGCCCAGCAAAATGCCCACTGAGCCGGTGGTGCAGTTGGAGTCGAAGCAGTGATTCGTGATGGCCAGATCGGGGTGGCCGTCCCGGTTAAAGTCCTCGATCGCCACGGTACGGGCGCCGAGGCCGCCGGTGTCATAGGTAGGAGGTATGAAGAAAATGGGATTCGCGATGCCGGAGGCGCCGAGCGCCTGCAGGCCGGAAGCAGCCAGGGGAGACCGGCGCCGCAGGACTGGAGCGCCCGGCTTTAGAATCTGCCCTGGCCTCGAGCGACTACGGTTTTGGACTCCCTCTGCGATCGCAGGAAATGGCCCGCGCCGTTAGCCTGGAGCGGCGCCCCCAACATTGTCATTGTTGCGCGCTGCAGAGGCCCGCTTCGACTGCGCCTGAAGCCCTGGCCCCAACAGGCCCGGCATCAATAGGAGCGGCGTCAACGGGAATACCAGGGACAGGACCTTCCACTTCATAATTCCTCCGAAGCTTTGCTTGCACAGGTGGGGCGGAAAACCGGCGCTCAACAACTGGGGACTCCTGAGCCTTTAGGCGGCCAAATGGTGAAAGGACGGTTGGGCAAGGAGTGACGATTGCCGGTGGTTGAAGGTCCTGCCGTCGGTCTGCATGATGCCCTCAGGCTTATGGTTCAAGAACGGAGCTGTCCTGTGATCGCGTGCCTGGCTGGGAAGAGGAAGTGCATTCTGATCTCCATTGGAAGATGTTGTCAAGAAATAGTCGCGGATTTCGGTGCAGGGGCGTGCCCTTCTGGGCACGTTCGGCGGTGATAGTGGTGGCGGCGGGGAAGCCTATGCGGCCGGACGCGACTGCCCTCGAACCAACAGCCTCAGGGGTGGGTAACAAGCCCGGCTGATGTCCGCATTCCGGCTATGGTGGCCCCCGGGGCGCGAGGCAGGACATGCCCTTCTTCCCAAACCTCGGTCACTTGGCGTACATCCTTTGCTGGGCTAATCTGAATCCATATTTAGAATGGCGACCGCCGGCCTTGGCCACCGGCACAACGCAAAAAATAGATTATCCACAGGAGAGCTGTAATGCCCAGGACCCCGGTCTGCCCGATCCGCAAGAGGGTTGTTGTCTCAATTTTTATCTTCATATCTAGCTTGATGGTTCTGGCCGGCGTAGCTCCGGCGCAAACTCGAAGCCGCATCACGCAGAGGATCGCTGACTCCGAACCGGTGGTGCTTTCATCGCCGAATCCCCGGACCCGCACGGCGCTCGATCAGGGTCGAGTCGAGGGCAGCGTGAGCATCGACCACGCGGCCATCGTATTCAAGCTGGCCCCTGCCCAGCAGGCTGACCTGGACAAATTGCTGGCAGAACAACAGGACCCGCATTCGGCCAACTATCGCAAGTGGCTGACTCCGGAGCAATACGCGGCTCGCTTCGGTATGAGCGCCAGCGACCTCGCGCAAGTGACTTCGTGGCTGAAATCGCAGGGCCTGACCGTAAACGGCTTCTCCCGCGCCCGCACCCGCGTCTTCTTCAGTGGGACTGCCGCCCAGGTGGAAGATGTCTTTCACACCGAGCTTCACCGCTACCTGTTAAACGGGGAGACGAGTCTGGCGAATGCCACCGAGATCTCCGTGCCTCAAGCGATTTCCGGCATGGTGCTAGACGTCCGCGGTCTGGACACCTTCCGCCCCCGGCCCCGGGCGCGGGTAGCCAGGCCGAACTTCACCTCGCACGTGTCGGGAAGCCACTTCGTGGCCCCCGGCGATTTTGCCACGATCTACAACCTCAAGCCCCTTTACGACAACGGACTCGATGGCACCGGCGAGACCATTGCCGTCGTGGGACAGACCCAGATTCATACCGCCGACATTGATGCTTTCCGGACAGCGGCGGGGTTGTCGCCCAAGAATTTGCAGTTGGTTGCGGTGAACGGCACAGGTTTCTCTTCCGGCGATGAAGTCGAGGCCGATCTCGACGTGGAATGGTCTGGCGCGGTGGCCAAGGGTGCAGCGATTCTCTACGTTTACACGGGCAGCAATTCCAGCCAGAACGTTTTTAACGCGCTGCAATACGCCATTGACAACAACCTGGCGCCGGTGATCACTACCAGCTACGGCAATTGCGAAGCGAATTTGGGCTCGTTTACTGCGACCCTGCGTGCGGATGTGCAGCAGGCCAATGCCCAGGGCCAAACTGTCACGGCGGCCTCGGGCGATGCCGGAGCCGCCGATTGCGAACTTCAAACCGCCAAGTCTGCCACCCACGGCCTGGCGGTAGACTCACCGGCCAGCGTTCCCGAAGTTACAGCAATTGGAGGCAGTGAATTTACCGGTGACGCCACCAGCAGTGTCTCCGGGGGCAACGCCGCGGCCGATCCGCCGTACTGGGGCGCCACCACCGGTGGAAACGACAATGTCAGCTCGGCCCTGATCTACATCCCGGAGATGGGTTGGAACGACACGGCCGCCTCGATCGCTACTTCGACAGGAGGGCTCTCCGCCAGCGGTGGTGGCGTGAGCACGGTGTTTGCCAAGCCCGCCTGGCAGACTGCCCTGACCTTCGCCGACGGTCAGCGCGATGTTCCTGACGTCTCTTTGAACGCTTCGCCCGACCACGACGGCTCGCTTATATGTTCACAGGCCGCAGTCACGTCGAGCGGATCCAGCGCCACAAGTTGCAGCGCCGGATTCAGAGACAGTGCAGGCAACCTGTCGCCGGTTGGCGGCACATCCGTGGGCGCGCCCGCCTTTGCCGGAATTGTCGCTATCCTGAACCAGGCTACGCAATCAGGGGGTTTGGGTAACATCAATCCCACCCTGTACAGCCTGGGAGGGACGGGCGCGTTCCATGACATCGCCAGCGGCGACAATATTGTCCCCTGCACGTCGGGAACGCCGGTCAGCGGTGCTCCGTCGATCCGTTGTCCTACGACAGCGCCATTTCAGATCGGGTACAGCGCTGCTGCGGGCTACGACCTGGTGACCGGCCTGGGCTCGGTCAATGCTAATGTGCTGGCCACCACATGGCCGGGCTTTGCGTTGACTCCTAACTTTTCCGTGGGCGGCACACCGGTAAGCGTGGCTTCTGCGGGGCAGGGCGGGACTTCGACCCTGACTGTCACCCCAACCAACGGCTTTGTCGGCACCGTGGATCTTGCCTGCGCACTGACTCCAGCTTCAACCACAGCCGGAGTGACCTGCAGCGTTCCCGCGTCGGTTTCGCTGAATGGCTCGAGTCAGACGGCGAGCCTGACTATCTCCACGACCGCGCCGCACGTGCTCTCCGGCACGTCGGCTGCATCGCAGGGGCCACATGGATGGGGCTGGCTGGCAGCCAGCACCGGCGCCCTCTTTGCCGGGATTTGTTTCCTTGGCTTGCCCTCGCGCCGCCGTCGCATCACGGGGCTCGGACTCATGCTGCTGGTATTTTTCGCTGCCGGCGTGGGCTGTGGTGGCGGCAGCAGCAGTAGCGGTTCCGTTAAGACCGGCGGAACACCCAAAGGCAGCTACAGCATCACGGTGACGGCCACCAGCGGCTCGTTGTCCCACACCTCCAACGTAGCTGTAACCGTGCAGTAGGCCGGGTGGGGGTCGATGGTGTGTGGGCCGGACACTCCTGTCCAACGCTTTTGCCTGTGATTTTGGGTTGGAATTCGGGTTGGTCTCCCTAGAGAGTCAAAATCAACGTCAAAGGCGTCTGACAGGAGTGTCCGATCCACGCCACCCGCCACCCTACAAATTTACGGCAGTGGTGTTGCCGCCGCAGACCAGGACGCCTACCCGTTCTCCTGGCTGGGGCTGGTAGCGCCGCGACAGAAGGGCCGCGAAAGCGGCTGCGCCGCCGGGTTCGGCGACTACCCTCAGTGCCTTCCACAATGCGTCCTGGGCTTGCTGAATGGCTTCGTCGGAAACCAGCAGCACACTCTTCACATGCGCCTGGGCGATGGGGAACATGAGTTCGCCAACGCGCTTTGGGGCCAGCGAGTCAGCGGCGATTCCTCCTGCTTCGGCGTCAACCGGACGCCCCGCTTCCAACGCGCGGGTGAGGGTGGGCGCGGCTTCGGGTTCCACGCCCACGATTTTGATTCGCTGCCCATACCAGGCCGCGATGCCGCCGATCAGCCCGCCTCCCCCAACCGCTACGATAAGACTGTCGAGCCAGGGAAGCCTGCTCTTCAAACTCCAGGCCCACCGTGCCCTGGCCCAGCAGGGTCTCCAACTGATTATAGGCGTGGATGACCAGTGCTCCGGATTGTGCCGCCCACACCGCGCTCGCGGCCAGCGCATCGGCATAGCGTTCTCCCGTGACCACCAGTTCGGCGCCGCATTCTCTGATGCGATCCAACTTCGTCGGCGACGCCACTTCCGGAACGAAGATTCTGGCCGGCTTCTTCAGCTTCCTGGCGGCAAAGGCCACAGCCACGCCATGATTGCCGCCCGAGGCCGCGACCACGCCCGCGCCAGGGACATCGCGCAGCAGCAGGTTGGCGAACGCTCCCCGGGCCTTGAATGATCCGGCATGCTGTAGTGACTCCAGTTTGAACACCAGGCGGGTGCCGTCGAGGCCGAAATCCGAGCCTTCGACTTCAACTACCGGGGTTCTTCGTATATGTGGACGGATCACTTCGTAAGTGCTGGCGATATGGTCGCGGTCGATGAGGGTAGGGTGACCGAGGGTAATTTCGGGGTGCATAGCCTAATCATAATCGGGCTTGAACATTTTCTCCCATGATGCCGATAAAGGGGGCGTGAACGCTCCTGCACCCGCACCCGACCCTCGTGGGCCCAAGGCTGTTCCTGGACCCGGACTGCGCTTTGTCGCGCGGCAGCCGATTCTCACCAAGGACGAGAAAGTCTTCGGCTATGAGCTGTTGTTTCGCGATGGCATTGAAGACTATTTCTGCGCCAAAGATGCCGAGGCTGCCTCCAAGACCATGCTGGACAGTTCGTTGCTCATGGGACTCGACGTCCTGTGCAACGGTGGCCGCGCCTTCGTCAACTGCACCCGCGACATGCTGCTGAAAGACTATGTGACTCTCCTGCCGTCGAGCCAGACCGTGGTCGAGATTCTGGAAAGCGTCGAGCCGGATGAACTGGTGATGGCTGCCTGCCAGCGCCTCAAGGAAGCCGGGTACATGATCGCGCTCGACGACTTCGCGGTGGACGACAAGCGGGAAGCCCTGACCGACGTGGCCGATATCATCAAGGTCGATGTCAGAACTACCACTCCAGAGCAGCGGGCCGCGCTGGTGAAGCGCTACGGACCGTGGCGCTGCCGCATGCTGGCCGAGAAGGTTGAAACCCGCGAGGAATTTTTGGCCGCGCAGAAAGCCGGTTTTGCCTACTTTCAGGGGTATTTCTTTCGCAAGCCGGAGACGGTGAGAACGCACGCCGTTCCCGGCAACCGGCTCAACTACATAAAAATGCTGCAGGTGGTTTCCAAGCCCGAACTGGAGCCGCGCGAGATCGAAAACGCCATCAAGGGCGAGGCCTCGCTCTGCTATCGCCTGCTGCGCTACATGAACTCCGCCACTTTCGGGTTTGCCAGCGAAATCCACTCGGTACGGCACGCCCTCGCGATCATGGGAGAACGGGAGGTCAGGCGCTGGGTGCGGCTGGTGGTCACGCTGGCGGCAGGACAGAACAAGTCAAGCGACCTGGTGCTTTCCGCCATGGTGCGGGCCCGCTTCTGCGAATTGCTTTCGCCAAAAATCAAGCACGGTGAATCCGATCTGTTCCTGCTCGGGCTGCTTTCCCTGATGGATGCCATCCTTGAAATTCCCATGTCCGAGGTGCTGGAGAAGGTGTCCATCGATCAGGAAACCAAGGCCGTACTCCAGGGCGGGACCAGCCACCTGCGGCCGCTGTACCAGTTGATGCTGGCGCAGGAGTCGGGGGACTGGCAAGGTACTGCGGAGCTGTCCAAATCGCTGAAGCTGGCGGAAAGTGAAGTCGCGGAGAAATACTGGCAGGCGATGCAGTGGGCGCGGGAGATGAGCGGCCAGTAAATTCCCGCGCCCCAGTCTGTTCTCCTTCCCAAGCGTGCCTGGGAACGGCAGCTCATTACCATTGTGCAAAACTACCTGACTTAGGGCTTGCGCTTCCTTGACGGAGGGCGGTAACATCATAGATGTTTCCAGTGGCCATGCTCTCTAGCTGGCCCTCCGCGCCCCCTGGCTCCAGACGCCATACGGAAAAGACATTCACGCGTGAGTTTCAGCCGCACGGGGTTTTTCGGCACATGGCGCATGCCTGCGTCCGAAGCGAGGTTTTACCAGAAAGCGGTCATTGTCAGCGATCGGCGAGATAACGATCGGCGAAATCGAGTCCCCCTTCGGGCGGACTGAATGCACAGATAAAACGAGAACAATATGAATGCAGGACCCGGACATCCCTCCGGTGGTGGTGGAGGGAGAAGCAAGCGGCGACGCGGGCGTCGTCCGCCTAATCGTGGTGGCGCGCCCAACGGCCGCGACCGCCAGCAGCATAGCGGCATCTACAGCGCTCCCATGGACCACAGCTACCGCGCCACGCTGGGCGGGAACAATGGATCGAGACCGGGCCGCATGCGTCCGGGGTTCGCTCCCGCTTACGCTCCCCTCGAACCCGAGCCGCTACCCCAGGGCGATAACGGCAACTCCCGCATCTTTGCCTTTGTCGATGATCTCTTCTTTCAGGCCAAGATCCAGGAGACGGCGCGCAAACTGAATGTGAAGGTCGAATTCGTCAAGACGGAGAAAGACCTGCTCGATCACATGAAGCAGAATGGCGAGGAGAAGCCGTCCCTGATCATCTTCGACATGAACAATGCCAACGCCAAGCCCCTGACCCTGATCCCCAAACTCAAGACCAAATTGAAGAAGGGGACCTCGATCATCGGCTTCCTGTCGCACGTGCAGGGCGACCTGAAGATGAAGGCGCACGACGTGGGATGCGACATGGTTTTGCCGCGCTCGGCGTTCTCGCAAAATCTGCCCCAACTGCTGCGCCGTCACGGCGCCCCGGAAGCAGAAACGACGAACTAGGCGGGTGGTATCTTGGATCCATCCGGTGCCCCATACATTTCGCGCTTTTCTGGGAAATGAGTGGGAAATCTAACCCCACTCTGAATCCGTGAAGACATCCCGCAGTTGTTCTCCCCACTCATTTCGCCAAAGACTCGAAATGAATGGGGCACCGCGTTGTTTCCGGTCAACCGGCTTGTTAGCCTGGGGGCCACTTCAGATTTCTTCCACCCAGCAGATGCACATGCAGGTGGAACACCGATTGGCCCGCGCCCGGGCCCACGTTCAACACTGTACGGTAGCCGTTTTCGATGCCGCGCTCGCGGGCAATCCGGGCTGCGGCCAGATGGCACCTGCCGACGATCTCCGCATCTTCGCCGGAGGCTTCTTTCAGGCCGGCGAGGTGTTTCTTGGGGACCACAAGCACGTGGGTCGGGGCCTGCGGAGTGATGTCCTCGAAGGCGAAGGTGTGTTCGTCCTCGAAGACTTTTTTGGCGGGGATTTCACCGGCGATGATGCGGCAGAACAGGCAGTCTTTCATAGCAGTCCAGTCTGGACATTTCAGATTTCAGAGGAAAGATTGTAGATTTTAGGGCGCAAAATGTGAAATGGGAGAGTGCTGCGGTAGTGTCCGACCCACACCATGTATGCGCTCACCCGCCTCACCTGCTGCATCCCTGCCGACATATCGGCATCGGGCAGGGGTCCGCTACGGAAGATTTTCAGCCAGAAAGAGAAAAGTTTTTCCACAATGGGAGTGCCGAGGAAGTAATTTACCCTCCGTTACGAAAGGGCGGTAATCAATCGCATAAAATAAGACAAATGTATTTAATTCATCAGGTTACAAACAAGGTACAGGTTTAGTAACAAAGTATATTTTAAGTTGATCCCGTGGCCAATAAGTCCCATACTGTCGAAGAGTTATAACGCCTCAGGCGAGGTTGTGAGTAACTTGGCCAGCTTCGTGCATCGTATCTGGTATTCGAACCGGGGTTATGGGGAAAGAATCAGTGATTTTGAAGAAACGTTTTGCAGTACTCGGAGTATTAATCGCATTCATTTTGACCGTCCTTCCTGAGTATGGAATGGCAGCCACGGTCAGTACCCGTTCCTTGACCTCGGGGAAATCCAAGTCACAGAGGGTGAGTGAAGGACCGCGGGCGCGAAAGCGCCTGAGCAAGCTGTCGCGCAGCCGCGGCCGCACCGTGCGGACGGCTCGTGCCCGACGCAGCCACCGCCGTCGCTACTACGAGCGCTTTACCGCCAGCTCGTTTACCAACGATGTCAGCGAAGGCGATGTGACCGCCGGCGAAGACCCGATCGTTCGCCAGGCTGCCATCGATGCCCTGGGCAACATGAACGGCACCGTGCTGGCCATCGAGCCGACCAGCGGCCGGGTGCTGGCCATGGTGAACCAGAAGCTGGCCCTTTCGAGCGGCGCGCAACCCTGCTCCACCATCAAGCTTTCCGTAGCCCTGGCTGCCTTGAGCGAAGACCTGATTACGAAAGACACGCAGATTGCCCTGGGCCGCCGCAGCCGCATGAATCTCACCACCGCTTTGGCCCACTCCAACAACGCCTACTTTGAAGCCCTGGGACGCAAGCTGGGATTTGAAAAAGTCAGCTTCTACGCCCACCAGTTTGGACTGGGCGAACTGGCTGGGTACAACATTGAAGGCGAACATCTCGGCACCTACCCGCAAGAAGAAATTTCTTCCAAACTCGGCGGTGTAGGCAAGATGTGCTCCTTCGGAGAAGGCGTTTCCATGACGCCGCTGCAACTGGGTGCCCTGGTTTCCGCTATCGCCAACGGCGGCACTCTTTACTACCTGCAGCATCCCACCACGCCGGACGAAGTGGCGAACTTCGAACCGCGGGTGAAGCGGCACCTCGATATCGCGCCCCTGATTCCCGAAATCTCCGACGGCATGGCGGGGGCTGTGAGTTACGGCACGGCCCGCAGCGTGCGGGTCAATTTCAACGAAGAAGAGATTCTGGGAAAGACCGGGACCTGCTCCAAGGCCGGCACCCGCTACGGATGGTTTGCCTCCTACGCCAATAGCGACGTTGGCCGCATCGTGGTGGTGGTCTTCCTGCAGGGTGGGCGTCCGACCTTTGGTCCGAAAGCCGCGGAAATTTCAGGACGCATGTATCGCAGTCTCTACGATCACTCGTTCTTTGAAGCCCATCCCGCGCCGCCCGCCGCCACGGCTGACGTGAAACCGGTCGTTAGCACGCAGCAGTAAGCTTTCAGCTCTCAGCTATCAGAAAGGCCTCTCGCAAGAGAGGCTTTTTTGCGTTGGGCATGGGTGTGTGTGCACGGATTGTGTGGGGACGGGTCTCCGACCCGTCCAGGCCGAGCGTAGCTCGGCTGTGTTTCCGCGACCGGCAAGCACGCTATCCATTCCCGGACAAAAATCCCAGCCCAAGCGGAGCTTGGGCTGGGCACCCTCGCGGTTTCAGAAGTAACTCAGCCAGGCATCGCTGCGGTGCTGCTTCAAGGCCGCAAACCAGCGGCATAGCGGATAGAGCGCGATCACGACCGAGGCCCAGATCAGATAAATAACCGGCAAAGAGAATCCCCAGCCCGGTGGCTGAGTGAAGGGGAACTTATCGATGGTCGGCGACTCGAACATCCAGTGCGCCTGTCCGTAGCGCGCGTAACACACGGCCACTGCGAGCAGATGAATCAGCGGGAAATGCAGCAGGTAATAGAACATCGGCACTTTGCCGAGAACCAGCGCTGGCCGCAAGAATCGAGGGCTACCGCCATCGACTGCCCAGAGAAAGAGCAGCGCCGGACCGAGCGTCATCAGCAGGAACAACAGCGACGGCGGATACTTGTTGGTGTTCAGGAATGAGAGCACGGTGAAGGATGCGGATTTCTGCGTGCTCCAGCGGAATGGATCGCCGTAAATATTGATGCCGCGAAGAATCAGGAAGGCGGCTGTCGTCCCCAGCCCCGCGCGCCACAGGAAGGTCCGGCGGCGCTCGGATGTCCAACCATAGATTTCTCCCAGACCGTATCCCACGGCGGTGACTCCAACCCACGGAATCAGCGTATAGGCCACGAAGACGGAGTGCCGCGGGGTGGCCACGATGAAATTAAGCGAGTGCAGGATGGTCCAAAGCGGGTTGGAGGACTGGATACGATCTAGCAAATTGTGCCCGGCGATCAGCACCACGCCGAAGCCAGTCACCACCGGCGTGGGCAGATGCACCAGCGCCGAAAGCACGATCATGGCCCATCCCAGCGCCCAGAGCACATCGAGCAGGGTCAGGTGATAGTCGAAATTGAACTGCAATCCCAGGCAGCGGAACAGCACCACTTCGAGGAAGATCAGCCACAAGCCCCGGGTGAAGAGAAATCGCGACAGCTCGCGTTTGGATTTCTTGCGCAGGGAGAGATATGCGCCGGTGCCGGTCAGCAAAAAGAAAACTGGCGCGCAAAAGTGCGTAACCCAGCGCGTGAAGAATAAGGGGATCGTGGTCTGGGACAGGTTGGTGGGGCTGATACTGGTTTGACCAAAGAAATCGCGCGTGTGATCGAGCGCCATCAGAATCATGATGACGCCGCGCAGGACGTCAACCGATTCCAGGCGAAAGCGTTTCGGCGTGGCGGCTTCGGGTATCGCCGCAGCCCCGTCCACCGGTCCAATTCGCCGACCAGGTGCCATTTCCCGCCTCACGCTGGTCTTAGACGATGGCGGCGGCAACAAGTTAGAGGGTGCCCTCAATCTTGCCAGAAAAAACGCTCCGCGCTCCCCTTGCATCAAAGGGGGGACTGGCGACCACGCACATGGCCAACAAGAGCGCCAACTCGAAAGCAAACTCCGATGGCGCTGGTGCGGCGGACCATTTTCGCACGCTTGCCTCAAAGGCTTCTTACGTAGTGGGAACCAAGTGGGCATTTCTGCTTGCCATCTTCCTCATCGTGCTCTGGGCGGTCCTGGGTCCATTCTTCCATTACTCGGATACCTGGCAACTGGTGGTCAACACCGCTACCACAATCATTACCTTCCTCATGGTGTTTCTGATCCAGAACACTCAGAACCGGGATGCGCGCGCCATCCACTTGAAACTCGACGAGATTATTCACTCGATTGTTCTCGCCCACAACGAAATGATCGATATCGAAAAACTTTCCGACGAAGAACTGCAGCAGATGGCGGACCGGTTCGAGAAGATTCGCAAAGAGTCTGAATCGCGACAAACGAAGAGGACAGCGCCGGCGTCTCGGAAGTAGCGGCATGCTTTCAGGCGCAGGCCATCGCCACGCCCTGGATCTCGGCCACAACACGCCAGGGCCGCCCGCTCTCGAGGGTGCCCCGTCCAAGCTCCGCTTGGGCGGGTCTTGGGGATGTTCATCCGTCACAGACGATAGCCTTGTCGCCGGGATAGTCTCAGCCCATGCCTTGGGGACTGAAACGCTTCCACGAATAGTTCAGTTGCTATCGTCGCCGGCCAAATTTCGAAAGCATTCAGTCCCGCACCGTCTTTGAATCCGCCCTCGAGCGAGTTCGACAGGACCACGCCCTGTGCGTGTACGGTTATGTAGTCATGCCTGAGCACGTGCACCTGCTGGTAAACGAGCCTGAGATCGGCACGCTTGCTCAAGTTATGCAATCGCTGAAGCAAGGTGTGGCCCGAAGGGCGGCAGATTCCTTCTGGCAGGCTCGCTACTACGATTTCAATCTTTGGAGCGAGCGCAAGTTCACGGAAAAACTTCGCTACATCCACAGGAATCCAGTGAAGCGTGGATTAGTGAAGCAGCCCGAGCATTGGCCATGGAGCAGTTTCCGCCACTACCTGAACGGCGAAGTAGGATCGGTGGAGATCGAATCACAGTGGACGGCGCGAAAGAGAGAAAAACTTGGGATTTTTCCTGAGGTGAAAGTGCGCCGACACGCAGAACATCCCCGCCCAAGCGGAGGTTGGACGGGGCACCCTCGAGAGTAGAACCGGGCACAAAAGGCTGGGCCACTCGCCGTTGCTGACGACTGAAGACCGACGACCGACGACTACCGTCCCGCTTTCCTCTCGTCCTTTTCCACCACGCCGTCCTTGATATAGATCACGCGGTGGGCGAACTCGGCGATGTCGTGTTCGTGGGTGACCAGGACGATGGTGTTGCCGTTGGCCTGCAGGCGGTCCATCAGGGCCATGATTTCGTTGCCGGTCTGGGAGTCGAGGTTGCCGGTGGGTTCGTCGGCCAGGATGATCGACGGACGATTCACCAGGGCCCGGGCGATGGCGACTCTCTGGCGCTGGCCGCCGGAAAGCTCGTTGGGCTTGTGCATCATTCTGGATTCCATGCCGACCGACGCCAACGCGTCTTTGGCGCGCTGCACGCGCTCTTCGCCGGGAACGCCGGCGTAGATCAGCGGCAGCTCGACGTTGTGCAGGGCGGTGGCGCGGGCCAGGAGATTGAAAGTCTGGAAGACGAAACCGATCTCTTTATTACGGATGCGCGCCAGTTCGTCGTCGTCCAGTTCGCTGACCAGCTGGCTGTTCAGCCAGTAGTGGCCCTTGCTGGGTGTGTCCAGGCAGCCGATCAGGTTCATCAGAGTGGATTTGCCGGAGCCGGAGGGTCCCATGATGGCGACGTATTCGTTGCGCTGGATGCGGATGTTCACGCCGCGCAGCGCGTGCACCTGCTGCTCCGAACCCATGTCGTAGGTCTTCCACAGGTCTTCGGTGCAGATCATGCACGATTCGGGCGGCGCCGACACTACGGGTTGCGCAATGTTGATCACTTCTGCGGTTGCCATTTTTTTCTCCTGGTCCTCTCCGGACACCTGCCCGCTCCGATCTTTCTCTGCTGGCTGCTGGTTGGACGAACAACTGAGCTGGTCGTTAGTCGTTAGTCGTTGGCCTTTGGTCGTTGACCGAATGCACGCAATCGGTAGCTAGCAGCTAAACGACCAACGATTAGCTTTCGTCTTCTTTCTTTGGCGCCGTGTTATCTATTTTTACGCTAGCTCCCGGCCGCAAGGTCCGCAGCACTTTGTAACTGCCGGTAACGATTTCGTCACCCGGCTTCAATCCGCTCAGCACCTCGATATCGGTGGTGCCGGTGATCCCTGTCTGCACCGGCAAGAATTCGGCCTTGCGATCGCGGATGACGAACACACCCTGGATTTCTTCTTTGTCCGCGCTGGTTGTATTGGATGCTTCGCTCGAGGGCGCAGCGGCCTGGACGTTATCTTTCTCAGCGCTCGCCTTCAAATCAGCGCGCGACCGAACGGTCAGGGCCTGAATGGGAATCGACAACGCGCCGTTGCGCGTGGCCGTGGTTATTTTGGCGGTGGAGGAAAGTCCGGGGCGCAGGTTTTCCGGCGGGTCCTGCAACGTGACCACAACCTTGAAATCCTTGGCTTCCTGGCTGGCTGAAGTTTGCTGCGACGTGGAGACGCCGGTGGAGCGAACGATGGCGTTGTTGCCGATCTCGGTCACGACCGCTTTGAAAATCTTCTTGGGAATGGCGTCGATGGTGACCTCAGCCGGTTGACCCAGACGCACGTTGACGATGTCGGTTTCGTCCACCTTGACCTCGGCGGTGATGACCGACATATCGGCCAGCGTCATGAGCGTGCTGCCGGGAGAATTCTGGATGCCGATGACCACCGTTTCGCCTTCCCGCACCGGCAGGTTGGTGATCATGCCGTCGTAGGGCGCGGCATAAGTGGTCTTTTTCAAAACATCGGTGGCGTGAGTCAGGTTGGCGCGGTTGAGAGAGATGTGGCGATCGGCGGAATCCTTTTGCGCCTTGGCCTGGGCGACGCGCGCCTGGGCCTGCGCCAGACCGGCCTGCGCGGTCTGCCACGCCGCTTTCTGGCTGTCGTATTCCGACTTCGCAATCAGCGAATCTTTGAACAGACCCTGGGCCCGGGTCCAATCAAGCTGGGCGCGTTCGTAGTCGGACTGGGCGCGGTTCAGATCGGCGGCGGAGGTATTCATGGCGGCTGCCGCGGCAGCAGAATCGGTCACGGCCGCTTCGACGGAAGCCTGCGTGGCGTTCACATCGGCCGAGGGCTGTACGTTTTCCAGTTGCGCCAGCAATTGGCCTTTCCTGACCCGGTCGCCTTCCTTGACGTAGAGCCGGGTGATTTTGCCGAAGGCATTGGCCCCGATGTTGACGTAAGTCTTCGGCCGGATCTCGCCGGATGCGCTCACAATCGATGCCAGATCCTGGCGTACAACTTTGCCGGTCTGCACCGTGACCACACCCTTGCGGCTTTGGTGAACGGCAATTCCGGTAATCGCCAGAGTTGCGATGGCGACGCCGATGCCGATAAGTATTTTCTTTCCCCTGCTCATTGTCCCCTTGTTACGCCTTCAGCGGGCCGGCATTCGCGTCCCCTGACGCGGGTATTTCTGACGGGAGCCTTCTCGATCAGGGCTGTCACTTCCACCCGGGCTCCCAGGCGTAACTGGGTACACGCCATCAGATACGGTAATGCGGGCTCAAAAGTTCCTGCGGAACCTATTGTCGTGCGGGAGCTGGAACACTCAGACCGGCCAGGCCGTGCGTTGATAACAAGTCGATTATAGCCGGAGCGAGGGCGCCGAATCGAGCAAACTGTTGCACCCTCGTGGAAGGGTCTCGGGAGGCCGATTTTTACAATCTTTACAATTGGTTAGAGGGTGGTCGTGGGCCTTGCCTTGAGCCTGCTAAAGTCATAGAATGGCAACCCAAGAGTTATATGCAGTAAGGAGTGCCCTCATGTCCCGGGTTGGGTTTCTGAAACGCCTCTTCACGGTCCTTGTTCTACCTCGCACTTATTTTGGCCATGGTTTCTCTTGCCTCCGCGCAGGAGGAAAAGACGGATTCCACACAGGCATCCGCTGACCCAGCAACTTCGCAGGAAAAGGCCACTCCGGAAGCCGACCCGCTCAAGCGGCCGCTTACGGAAAAGCAGAAGAAGCAGAATTCCAAGTCGCTGAAGATCGAGTTAAGCAAGACCTACAAGAAGTGGCTTGATGAAGATGTGCGTTGGATCATCACGGACGAGGAGCAGAAAGCCTTCAAACTGCTCTCCAACGACGAAGAGCGCGACCAGTTCATCGAGGCTTTCTGGCAACGCCGCGATCCCACGCCGGACACGATCGAAAACGAATTCAAGGAAGAACACTACCGGCGCATGGCCTATGCCAACGAGCATTTTGCCGCCGGCATCCCCGGCTGGAAGAGCGATCGCGGGCGAATTTATATTATGTATGGTCCGGCGGATGAGATTGAATCGCATCCCTCCGGCGGCAGCTACGAACGTCCGATGGATGAGGGCGGCGGTGAGACTTCGACCTTTCCTTTCGAAGACTGGCGCTATCGTTATCTGGAGGGGATCGGGCAGGAAGTGATCATCGAGTTCGTGGACACCTGCATGTGCGGCGACTACCACATGACCATGGACCGGTCGGAAAAAGACGCGCTGCTCTATACCCCGAATGCCGGATTGACCTTGTACGAGCAGATGGGCATGGCGAACAAGGCAGACCGGTTTAGCGGCGGCGGCCTGGAGCGGTTGGGGACAGGTCCATTTACGACCAATAATCAATCCAAACAGTTTGATCGCCTGGAGCAGTTCTACAAGTTGCAAAAGCCTCCCGCAGTAAAGTTCAAGGACCTGGAGGAAGTGGTCAGCCACAAGATCAGCGTGAACCTGATGCCGTTTGATGTGCGCACCGACTTCGTCCGGGTGACCAGCGACACGGTCCTGGTGCCGATTACGATCCAGGTAAAGAATCGCGATATCACGTTCGTGAACAAAGATGGTGTGCAGCGCGGGACGGTAAATATTTTCGGCCGGGTCACCACCCTGACCGGCAAGATCGTGCAGACCTTCGAAGACACCGTACAAGTAGATGTGCCGGCGGAATTGTTGCCCAAGGTCACGGAAAATTCGTCGGTGTACTGGAAGGCGCTGCCGCTGCGTCCGAACCTGTACCGGATCGACGTTGCAGTGAAGGATGTGAACGGCGACCGCTCCGGATTGTGGAGCAGCCGCCTGCCGGTACCGAGCTACGACGACGACCGCCTGGCTTCCTCCTCGCTGATTGTGGCGGATACGATGCAGCCGGTTTCGACCAAGGAAATCGGCACCGGAATGTTTGTGATCGGCAATACCAAGATCCGGCCGCGAGTGGCGTCCGCAAACGGCAAGCCGGTGTCCTTCAAGCGCAACCAGAAAGTGTATTTCTGGATGCAGGTTTACAATCTTGGAATGGATGACAAGACCCACAAACCCTCGGCCACGGTCGAGTACAATGTCATCAACGCGGCGACTAACAAAGCCGTGATCCATACTGTAGAAACAACGGACCAGATGGGGAATATCGGCGACCAAGTGACCCTGGAAAAACCTCTCTCGGCCGCCAGTCTTGATCCCGGGATCTATCGCATTCAAATCAAGGTGAACGACAATATCTCCAAGCAGACGGTAGACCCGTCGGCGACATTCGCCGTCGAGTAAACGGCAGCGCTTGGTGTCCTGCGAGGTGGTCGGATTGATGTTGGGCAGACTCGGGTTGAAGCTCGGGTTGTTGGGGGTTGCGCTGGCGCTTCCGGTGCTGGCTGCGGACCACCCAGGCTCTATTTCCGGTTACGTACGCAGCGCCTCTGGCGTTCCCCAGATGGGCGCCATGGTAGAAGTCCTGGGTTCGGCGGCCCACAGCCTGAAGGTATTCACCGACGAGAATGGTTTCTACTCCGCCGCCGGTCTGCTGCCTGGTGTGTACAGTGTAAAGGCTTATTCCCCGTCGTTCCTTCCCACGTTACGAGAGAAGATCGGGCTGCGGCCGGGCAGCAGCGTGATGGTCAATCTCAAGCTCAGCGGGTTGTTTGAGGCCATCCAACTTCCCGCCCTGCGCGGTCCGGCTGACGATGATGACTGGAAGTGGGTGCTGCGTTCGGCTTCCAACCGTCCCATTCTGCGAATGTTGGAAGACGGTTCTTTGGCGCCGGCGGCCACGGCCGGGGCAGGCGGGAGCGAAGCCGGTGGGGAGAAGCATGATCTGAAGGGAACGCTGTCGTTCGTTGCGGGCTCAGGCTCCGGCGGCTTTGGAAGCTCGTCCGACGTGAACACAGGCTTTTCGGTGGAGAGGTCGCTTTTCTCTTCCGGAACGGTGGCCTTGCAGGGCAATGTGGGCTACAACGGGGGCTCGCCTAACACCGTGCTGCGCGCCTCTTACAGCCATACGATGCCCAACGGTTCGAAGCCGGAGATGGCCTTTACCATGCGGCGGCTGGCCTCTCCAGGAATCAATGGCCGCAATACCGCGCTGCAGGCGCTGGCGCTTTCCGCTTCGGATGAATTCTCCCTGGGAGATATTCTGGAGTTGCGCTTCGGCAGCGAGCTGCAGACCATTCAGTTCCTGGGACGGGTAACTGCGTTTCGTCCCTTTGGCTCGGCCGACCTGCATCTCTCGCCTAACACCGTGCTGGAGTATCGCTATTCCACCTCGGAACCGGACGAGCGCATGGACAAAGGTTTTGATTCGGCGCCGGCGGACTTGAGCGAGTCCAACCCACGAGTCAGCATGGCTGCTTTCACCACCACCCTGGAGCGGGCGCACCATCACGAAGTCTCGCTGTCGCGCCGCATGGGTAACACGAATCTGCAGCTCGCGGTGTATTCCGATCGCGTAGTGGACCCCGCGCTGACCGGTGTGGGCGACGCGTCGGCAGATGGCGGGGAGGTGCTGCCCGACCTCTACTCCGAAACGTTCACCTACCGGGGCAAGGAATTGGATGCTCGCGGAATGCGCGTGGTCTTGCAGCGCAAGCTGGGCTCTCAGCTGACCGCTACGCTGGATTATGGGTACGGCGGAGTGCTCGATCTGAACAACACCGATGTCGCCCTGCAGGATGCGCGCCGCGAGACTTATGTGCGAGACCGGCACACGGCTGCGGCCAAGTTCAGCGGCGTGTTGCCCGGCGCCAAGACCCGTTGGATTGCTTCCTATCGCTGGATCAGCGGACAGGCCCTCACTCCGGTTGACATGTTTAACGAGTCGGCGGGGCAGTCCGATCCGTACCTGAGCATTTTCCTGCGCCAGCCGATTCCGGGAACTGGCTTTCTCCCCTGCCACATGGACGCGGTGGTGGACATACGCAATCTTCTGGCCCAGGGGTATGTTCCAGTGATGGGTCAGGATGGCCGCACGCTTTACCTGGTGCAATCGGCGCGCACGGTTCGCGGCGGCGTGGCCTTTACCTTCTAGACCTCAGACCTCAGACCTCAGACCTCAGACCTTCCCTCCTCATTGTTTCCATCATTTGGACATGTGTGATTATTCAGGATCTCTATCCGCCTCATCCGTAAGACAAATGATATGGCAGCGGGTTATAATCGCGGCAATTTCGATCAGACAGCTTCAACACATGTCGCGTGGTCGCGCGACCCCCTGTGGCAGGTTAAGGAGCCTCTATGCGCGTGCGGATGATTCTCGCTTTTGTGGTTCTGGTTTCGGCCTCATTAATCGCACAAACTTTTCGCGGGACCATCCTGGGGACGGTAACGGATACCTCGGGCGCGGTAATTTCCGGGGCCAACGTGATGGTGAAAAATGTGGCCACCGGCCTGGAGCGCAGCACGCAGACCAGCGCGGACGGCAGCTACAGCGTGCCTGAGTTGCCTATAGGCAGCTATACGGTCACTATCACACAGAGCGGTTTTCAAACCTCGGTCACCACCAACGTAGTGGTGGACGTGGCCAGCGAGCGTCGGGTGGATGCCGCGCTCCAGGCCGGCCAAGTCTCGCAGACGGTGGAAGTCTCAGGCGAGGCTTTGTCCCAGGTCGATACCACTTCGGCCCAGTTGGGCGGGACCCTGACCCAGGAGACGATCTCCAATCTGCCGGTGAACGGGCGCGACTACACCAAGCTGATTTATCTGAACCCCGGCGTAGCCGGCTCGCCTGATCAGATTTCGGATTCGCCGGGATCGTACGGTACCTTTTCCATGAACGGTTCGCGCGGGCGGTCGAACAATTTCCTGCTCGACGGCACCGACATGAATGACGGCTACCGCAACGATCCTGCCATCAACGAAGCGGGGGTATTCGGCGATCCGGCCACCATTCTTCCCATTGATGCCGTGGCGGAATTGCGCACCATCTCGAATTACGAAGCGGAATACGGCCGCAACAGCGGCGCTGTGGTCAATATTGTGACCAAGAGCGGCACCAACCAGTGGCACGGTTCGGGTCTGGAGTACCTGCGCACCGGGCAGTTCGGGGCGCGCAACTACTTCAACAACGAGGGCCCCAAGAATCCGTTCCACAATAACCAGTTCGGGGCCTCCCTGGGCGGGCCGATTATCAAGGACAAGACATTCTTCTATTTCAACTATGAAGGCCAGCGCGAAACCGGAGCGCAGGCGGGCCAGAGCTGTGTGCCTGACCCGGCCCAGATCGCGCAGGCAAAGGCGAACATCGCCTCCTGGGGCGAAACCTTAAACCCGGTGACTGCGGCGCTGCTGGCGCGAAATCCCTGGCCGAATCCGAACATCGGCGGGGCCGTAAGCGACGGAAACGGCTGCGACACAAACAACGTTTCAACCGCGATCAACTTCTCCAATCGGATCGACAGCCTGATTGGAAAGATTGATCACAATTTCAATCCCAGCAACCTGCTGACCGGGCGCTACTACTTCGGAGACAGCACCCAATCGTTTCCTCTCTCGTTGACGGGCAGCGGCGGCCAGGTGCCGGGCTTCAATACCCACACTCCGACCCGGGTGCAGCTGGTTTCGATTTCCTACGTGAAGGTGGTGAACTCCAACCAGTTGAACGAAGCGCGGCTGGGGTGGAACCGCTTTGCCGAGGGCTTCTTCCCCGAAGACCAGAAATTCAACCCCAATTCGATCGGTCTGAATACCGGAGTATCGGGGTACGACGGCGGTCTTCCCGTAATCAGCGTGGGAGGCTTCTCGGGCCTGGGCGCGAGTTCTTCCGTGCCGCGCAGCCGGGTGGACGCCAACTGGCACTTCATTGACAACTATTCGTGGAAGTCGGGCAAGCACGACATCAAGTTCGGATACGAGTTTCGCCGCACCACCATCACGCAGCTGATCGACCACAATTTCCGGGGGACGCTCAGTTTTGATTCGATCACCGATGCGAATCCACTGAACCCGAATGGTTCCCTCACGCCGCTCGAAGCCTTCCTGGAAGGCATTCCGGACGGCGGAGCCCAGATCACGGGCAACACCCTGCGGCATACTTCGGAGAACAGCCATGGAGTGTATCTGCAGGACAGCTTCCGCTGGACGCCGCGTCTGACCCTCAATTTCGGCCTGCGCTGGGATTATTTTGGGGTGGTGAAAGAGAAGAACAACTTGCTGTACCGGTTCGATCCCGCGAACGGCGGTTCCACCGTGCAGGTGGGGAGCGGCGGGCCGTCCGGCCTATACAACCCTGATTACAACAATTTCGCGCCCCGCGTCGCGTTCTCTTACGACCTGACCGGCAAAGGCCGGACTGTACTCCGCGGCGGGTGGGGCCTGTTCTATGACGCCTTCTCGCAGGATATCTTCCTGGGGCACCTGCCCTGGAACTGTATCTTTTGTCCCGGGCCGGCTTATCCTGGAACGGGTCCGGCCGGACTCCAGTTCGGAAGCGTGAGCGGCGCAGTCCTCGATCCGGCCCAGCCGGTTTACTCCGGTTTCGGGCCAAACAGCGATTTCCTGGCGGCCGACCCGAACCTGCGCACGCCCTATACTCAGAACTTCAATCTCAACGTCCAGCAGCAAGTCGGCAGCAAGGCAGTGATCCAGATCGGGTATGCGGGATCGAAAGGGACCAAGCTGTTCCAGTTCCTGGACATCAATCAGCCCAGCCAGCAGGTGATTACGGCCTTTGATCTGGCCAACGGAGTGAGCGGCTACGGCGTCCCGCGAAATTTTGCCAATTTCTTCTATCTGAACCAGGAGCGGTCTTCGGCCAACTCCATTTATCACTCACTGCAGACCAGTCTCCACATCAGCAGCTGGCATGGGCTCTCCACCCAGGCGAATTTTGTCTGGTCGCACGGCATTGACACCGCAAGCGACCTTGAGGACTTCACTCCCAACCAGGCCCAGCCCCAGAACAGCACCAACCCGGCCGGAGATCGCGGGAACTCCAGCTTCGATATTCGCCGCCGCTTTACCTGGAATTTCAACTATGAATTTCCTCAGATGAGTGGATCGTTGGCCCGGCTGAAGAACGGTTGGGGCGTCGATGGAGTGGTCAACCTGCAGGACGGCCAGCCCTGGCAGCTCAACTACGAATTTGAAGGCGACTATTCCGGCGCGGGAGAGGGATTCGACCGGCCCGACGTGATTGGGCCGCTGCACTACTCGACCAATCCGTCCGCATTCCTCGACCTCAGCTCTTTCGCCGCGCCCTGCACCTGGAGCCCGGTGGCGGATCCGACTGACAGCACTGAGGCCAATTGCGTGGCGGGTACGCGGCACTTCGGCAACCTGGGACGCAATTCGCTGCGCGGGCCCAGCTTCAAAGAGTTCAACTTCTCGGTGTACAAAAACACCGCGTTGACCGAACGGGTGAACCTGCAGATCCGGGCGGAGTTTTTTAACCTGCTCAACCACCCCAACTTCTCGAATCCGGAGCTGCCGAATTTTATCGCCGACGTAGGTTCGCCGGACCACTTCACCGGACAGCACACCGGCTTCTACCAGATCACCGCTACGGGGGATACCGGCATCGGCAATCCCTTCCTGGGCGGGGGCGGGCCGCGAGGCATACAGCTGGCGGCGAAGATTACCTTTTGAGTTGCGCGGCCTCTTTGTCCACGAGGGCGCCCCGTCCAAGTTCCGCTTGGGCGGGGTTTTTCGTTGGACCTCGAGTCACGCGCGAATGCGGAATCAAGATGGTTTGTCGCCTGCAACGAAGGGGTGTGAACCCGCAGAAAACGCCCGCCCAAGCGGAGCTTGGACGGGGCACCCCCGTGACCGATACCCTCGTGACCAATACCCCTCGAGACCACCGAGTTGTACCTGCACAGGGACTTTCTCGGCCTTCCGCTCCGTGGTAGGTTTTTTCATCTGACCAATTCTTGCGTGCGGAAGATCGTGATGCGCCGTGCCTGCTCCATCTGTCTCCTGATCTGCCTCTCGTGGGCTCCGCTGTCTTTCGCTCACCACATCAAGCAGAGTTCGGCCAAGACGATGCCGGTGACCACGTCTTCGCCCAAGGCCCGGGACCTGTTTGACCGCGCTCTCACCGACTACGAGAACCTTTATCTGGAGCGGGCCAACATCGGCTGGCGGGCAGCAGTTGAGGCTGACCCCAACTTCGCCGTGGCCTATGTCCTTATCGCCTACAACAGCAACGATCCCACGGAAGCCAACGCGGCGCGAGAAAAGGCCAAGCTGCTGGCTCCCAAAGCCTCGCATGGAGAGCGCCTGTTGATCCAGTGGATTGCCGGGGCCAAGGAAAATAACTTTATCGCCGCCATTTCCGCCATGAACGACTTGCTGGAGATGTTTCCCAAGGACAAGAGCCTGGCCTACCTGGCGGGAAACTGGATGATGGGGCAGAACAGTTATGAGCAGGCGCAAAAGACGCTGGAGCGGGCGCTGGCCATCGACAAGAATTATCCCCCGGCCCTGAACGACCTGGGCTATTGCTATGCGCAAAACCGGGAGTATCCCAAGGCCTTCGAAGCCATGGAGCGCTACGTCGCAGCGCTGCCTAACCTGCCCAATCCACAGGATTCGTATGCCGAGATTCTGCGCATGTCGGGCAACTTCGACGCCGCCCTTCAGCACTATCAGGCGGCGCTGAAGATCGATCCCGATTTCGACTACTCGCAACTCGGATTGGGGGACACCTACGCGCTGATGGGCAACGAAGTGCAGGCGCGGGTGGAATACGACAAGGCCATCCAGAAAGCGCACACCGAGGCGGACCGCTTGTCCTACGCATTACAGAGTGCCACTACCTGGGCGCGTGAAAACAATTTTGCCGAGGCTGACAAAGGATTCGCCGGGGTTGCCGAAAAAGCTCACGCCGCCAGCCTCGACCTGATCGAAGCCGAGGCCCAGCGCATGATGAGCCTCTACCAGACCGACGATGCCGAGGCCCTGAAGCACCTGGCCTCCGCCGAAGAAGCCCTCAACCATCCGAGCAGCAGTATTTCGCAGTCCGACCGGGAGGACGAACGAGCCAGGATTTTGCGCTATCGCGCGGTCCGCGCCGATCACGCCGGCAACCAGGAGCTGGCCACTCAAACCCTGAAACAGCTGGAGACCATGGCGGGCAGCACGCGCAGCGCCGTGGTGCAGAGTTCATATCATGGCGCGGCAGGGACGTTGCTGATGAGCCAGCAGAAAATTCCGGAGGCGATTGCGCACCTGGAGGAAGACGAGGACAATCCCTACTCCCTGGAACTGTTGTCGCGGGCCTACTCGATCACGGGCGCCAGCGACAAAAGGCACGAAGTTGAAGTCAAACTGCGGGCCAGCAATGCGCCCACCATGGAACAAGCCCTGGTGGTTCCGGCGGTGCGCTCCCGGCGGCCGGAAGGCGAATAGGCCCGGACGCAGAGTGTGGGTCCGACACCGTTGTCCGACACCTTTGACTTGAATTTGTATATCAAGAAGAACTCTGTAACCTTCAAACCCACAATCAACTAGAAAAGAGTCGGACAGGAGTGTCCGACCCACACACGGGTGTGGTACGCTCCACTTCTCATGACAGACGTCAAGCGTGAACGCCGATCCGGACAGCGGGTTGCGGCGCGGGTGCCGGTTTCCATCAAGGCCCAGGCCGGGTCGGTCGAAACCACCGGCTTCACCCGCGATTTGAACATGGGCGGGATCTTTCTCTATACCGACTCTCGCATCGTTGCCGGCAGTGAACTGGAAATGGTCCTGATTCTGCCGCCTGAACTCACCCAGGGGACGAAACAGTGGGTATGCTGCCGGGCCTCGGTGGTGAGAGTCGAAGACAGCGAAGATGGCGGAGACTTTGGCGTGGCCGCCAGCATTCGCAGCATCGAGCTCCTGCCCGAAATTCCCAGCTAAATGCTTGACCCCGCTCGACTTGCGCTCGTCCGGTGCGCCTCGGGGCAAGGGGAAATCCGCAAGTGAGAAAAAAATTGCACAATACCGGAATTTCTAATGCATGTGCATCAGTTTTGGTGCAATAATGCAGGCCCTTGAATTGCTCTGGCTCAAGGTATCTCAGATTCAGTCGATGATTCAGTCGAATGCAGATTAGAGAGCTGCAGCTCTGATCTGAGTCAACGCTCCTGAAAATTCGGGTGGTTCGGTATGTGGATGGAAAAATTGTTCGCCGGCGTGTTGCGTGTGCTGACCCCGCTGGGGCCGCGTTACATCAAACCTTCACCGGCGCAGCGGATTTACCTGCTGTGGGTCTTCCGCAACTTTCAGGTTCTGCCCCTGCAGGTGCTGACGCGGCGGCAACGGCGGGTGATCGACGCATTGTGCGTGGAGCCGCTGTTCGTGCCGCTCACGGATTCGAATGGATGGGAAGCCCCGATTCTGGGCACGCTGGAGCGCCGCCCTCCCATGTCCCCAACGTCAAGGCGCCCCAACGCCAGAATTTCGGACGCGGTCTCGTCCTTCGGAGCAGACTTGTCCAACGCGGAGAATCGTTCCTGAGAGCGTCGGGTCGGAGAGCCAGGTTTCAAAGTTTCAGGTTTCAAGTCAGGTTTCAAGTTTGAAGTAAAAGACCTTCGACACTAGAGGCCTTCCAACCCTGAAACCTGAAACCTTGAAACCTGACCTGAAATTCGAAACCTTAGTCCGACCGGCCCCGACCGGGCATTGGTACGGCTGCAATTCCCTGTGTTATATTCGTTAACGTAATTTTGCAGTCCGCTGATCAAGTGGTTCCGGCAAGCAGCTTCCCGGCTGCGGCATGAAGCGGTCACCCGCAACCCGCGAGAGGATCGGCGGGTCCCCTGGGCTGAAACTCAATCCAGAAACGGGCGCGTAGCTCAATTGGCAGAGCAACTGACTCTTAATCAGTAGGTTGAAGGTTCGATTCCTTCCGCGCTCACCATCTTTAGTCAATATACATGCGGCTGGGACGCATGTTCCTCAAATCCGCCACCGCTGCAGTGTGATTAAGTGCTACCTTGGTGCTACCCCTGAGCCAGTCGAGTCCCTCCCCGAGTTTTTTGTTTCACTTTTTGTCCTAGGGCAAAACTGCGTGCTTTGAGTTCACTTTTGTCCTAGGACAAAAAGCAGCCGCACGGGGTCAAACATGTCCTCTAGACGTACCTGCTCCCTTCCGCCCATCATCGACTGAGGGCTGCGATGAACCACTCTTGGGACATCCGCGGCAATCAGAGGCGGAGTGCTCATGGGAGCTGACAAGAACCGTTTCGGTGGTCGGGAGCGCAGGCAGACAAGACGAGCCCGCTATAGCTCTACTAACCCACCGGTGCAGCAGGGCCAAGGTGTTTCGCGCAACAGTGCCGATGTCGTCCGAAAGCGGGAACCCCTCCTGACAGAAGCCGAAGCTGCCGAATGGTTCGGCCTCAGTCCGTTGACGCTGAGAAAGTGGCGCTGCCTACGTACGCATCCGTTGCCATTCCTGAAAATCGGCAAAACGATCCGATACCGCGAGTCGGACATGTTGCAATTCTTGGAGAACCACATGGTGGTGCCGCTCACTTTGGAGGTATCCGCACATGCCTAAGCGGATCATCGACGGTGAAGGCCTCTGGGGGTCGGACAAGATAGCGGAGGTGCTGCCGGAGGAATTCCGCGCTGAGTATGCGAACCTCCTGCCCTTGGCTATGGCGAACGGCGTGTTTGAAGTCAATCCTCGGCGGGTCTGGGGAAAGGTCTATTTCTTCAATCGACCGTCCATCACGCCAGAAATCGTAGAGGCGATCCTCGCAGAATTTCATCGCGTCCGGCTCTTGTTTCGTTGGAAAACGCCCGATGGAAAAGAATGGGGCTACTGGACTGGCATTCACAAGCCGGGACGGCTGCCGTCTGCGTACCGGTTGAAGAAAAGGCACGAACTGGTTGGGCCAGAGCCGCCAAAGGAAGAACTGCAACAGTTCTTGTCAGGACAGGTAGCCAGCGGCCAACCGATGGCCAGCCATGAAGCAGCCAATGGCTGCCTAGGTTTTGGTGTTGGTGTTGGTTCTGGTTCTGGAATAAACCCTTCGTCGAACTCTGACGAGTCCGACCAGCATGTTCTCGCGGAAGACTTTCAATCCACCAATCTGGATCAGAGTCTTGAAGCTGTGTGGACGTACTACATGGCAACAATCGGTCGCAACCCAAAGCAGTACACATGGTCGCCGCCAAGGAAAACGATGGGCAAGGCCCGCCTCCGTGATCTGTGGAAAAGGTCTGGATCACTGGAAAATGCGGTCGAACTGATGAAGCTGTGCATTGACCGCCTGAAACTGAGCGCCTTTCATAATGGGGCAAATTCCCAAGGAAAGAAGTACATCGGATGGGAGCATCTGTTTCGCTCGACCGAGCAGATGGAAAAGTGGCTGAACGACGATGCCTACACCACGGGAGCGGCAAATGGCGACTGACTTGGGTTTGGAAATCGGCGTTGTTCTGATGAAGAAGGCAATCGACCGCGCAGCCCGCGAAACCAATAGGCAAGCCACTTGGGAGGACATCTTCGGCAGCGAAGAAAAAATGCTGTACTGGCTGGACGACTCGAATTTCGACAAAGAGCACGTTCAGTAAGAACGTGTTCCACACGGAACAACTGCACACTCCTGCGGCGTTTTTGGGGAAATGAAGAATGACCAAAACCCTTGAATCAGCGAGTGCTATGAAGACTGGGAAGCCACCCGATTCGGTGTGCCGAGTGGAGTTCCAGCCCACGCGCAGGAGCGCGCTTTCAAAAATAAAAGCTGAGGCGATGCGCCTTGGTACCAACGGAACAAGGGAAGGTTGCAGGCTCGCGGAGAAATTGTTCAAGGCGTTGCCGGAATTGAGGAACGTATGACCTTCACACGCGACCAAATTCACCATTACGTTGTGGATCGCTTCCCCGGCCAGCGCGTCACCGCGACGACCGAGGTGAAACTGAAGTGCCCGCTTCACGAAGATAAGAACCCAAGCCTGTCTTTCAATCTTGAAAAGGGCGTATGGACGTGTCACGCCGGATGCGGCGGCGGTGGTCTTGTCGAGTTCGAGCATAAGCTGAACGGCGGAACCCGACAGGAAGCGTGGGAGCGAGTTTCAGAGGTCGTACAGGCCAGTCACCTGTTCGAGTCGCGCAGATTGAAGCCTGTCGCCACCTACAAGTATCTGGACGCGCAGGGGCGGTTGCTGTTCGAAAAGCTGCGCTATGAACCGAAGCGGTTCGTTCAACGCCGTCCGGTCGGGGACGGTCGGTACGAATACAAACTCGATGCCGTCGCGAAGCCGCTATACCGCCTGCCGGATATCCTCACGGCGAACGAGGTTTTTGTTTGCGAGGGCGAAAAAGACTGCGACAACGTTCTGGCCGCCTTTGCGGGAAAACTGACCGCTGGCGGCATTCGCATGGCGGCGACGACGAACTTTGATGGCGCGGGAAAGTGGCGTGACGAGTACGCCGTCTTCTTCGCTGGCAAGCGGGTCGTAATTCTGCCGGACAACGACGAAGCCGGAAGAAGCCACGCTCAGATGGTCGCCCGCAGCGTTTCAAGGCACGCAGAGGGCATAAAAGTTGTGGCGCTACCCAATCTGCCGGAAAAAGGCGATGTCTCGGATTGGCTCAACGCAGGGCGCACCGCAGACGAACTCATCGCCGCGATTAAGGCAACGTTGCCTTGGCGCCCGAAGGAGCAGCCCCACGTCATGCTGGTCGAAGGAGCACAGTTCGCAGCCACCGCCCCACCGGAAGTCGAATGGGTCGTTGAGGGTGTGATCCAGAAGGGCGGCAACGGCATCGTCACGGGAGAGCCAAAGGCCGGGAAATCGCTCCTGATGACCGACCTTTTGCTGGCGCTGGCCACGGGAACGCCGTGGCTCGGATTCAAAGTCCCTCGCCGGGTAAAGTGCGCACTCATCAGCCGCGAAGACTATCCCGGCATGACGCAGCATCGCATCGCCAGTCTGTTTCGCGGAACTGAGCGGCGGTTGGACATTGAAGGGTGGATGTGGGTTAACACGCGCTGGCAGACGCCGACTTTCCTGCTTGAGGACAGCGGGCAGGTTTCTCGGCTGATCGAGGAACTCAAGATGGAGCACGTCGAGTTCTGCTGTCTTGACGTGTTTCGCAAACTGCACGCCGCTGACGAGAATGACAACACAGATATGGCAAAGACTCTGGATCAGCTGACCCGCATTCAGAACGAAGTGGGCTGCGCCATCGGGCTGGTTCATCACACCACGAAAGATGTCAACGGGCCGATCTTCCGACGCATTCGCGGAGCCACGGCGATTCACGGCTGGACAGAGTGGACCGTAGGCGTGAGTGTGATGAACCCCGAGGAACCGGGTCGCGACTGGATTCGCAAAGTCGAATTTGAAACTAAGGCCGCGTGCCCGGCCAATCCTATCTACTTCCGAATCGAAGCGCCGGGCGATTCGATGCGACTCAGTATCACCGAACCACCGGAGGCAACGCGGCCACGACCGTTGAGGATGGCATCCAGCTACATGAGAGGGGCAGCCAATGAAGGACGCTGACATCGAGGCCGGAAAAAAGAACCTTGCGGAGTACCTAACAAATTTTTACGGGCCGCAGCAGCAAATGTTATCGCGGCAACCCGTAACACCAGTCGCCATCGACCCGCCAAAGATCGCGGTAAAGGCTAAGGAATACCAGAGTGCCGAGCGTGCCAAGGGTCACGAAGTTTCTGCGACAGAGGCAGTCGAGCACATCTTGGCTGCGGGGAGCAGAGGTTAAAGCCAACCGAGGTTTCGATTCTTAATGACAGGACGATAGGAGAATGTACATGGCAAGTGAAGTGGAAAAGTTGAGGAATGAAGTCAGCACCCTGCAGCAGAAGGGGGCCGAACTCCAACGCAGGCACACCGAGGCGAGCCAGCAGAAGGCCGCGTTTGAAGGCAGGCGGCAAGAAGCATTGAGTAGGATTGCGGAAGGTGACGATGCTGCCCGCCGCGACCTGCGCAGCCTCAACGCAAACATGCAGGACGCGCAGGAGAACGAACAGGCGTTCGCGGTCGCCGGAAAAAAAGTTGCCGACCAGTTGAGCGCGGCCAAAGAATCGCTCGCCCGCGCCGAAAGGGAGGCGGCAATCACCAGTCTGCAAGATCAGGTCGATGCCTTCGGCCCCCTTGACAATGCGGTCGAAGCCGCTCTGGCGGACCTGAAGGCAAAGAGCGCCGCGCTGTTTGCCGCGGTCAGCGGAGTCGCTGACCAACTTCGGGCAATGGATGAAAAGCGTTTTGACGGCAGGTACGGTTACAACCTGACTTCGCTGGTTAAAGAGTCCATCCATCATCGTTTCGAGGAAATGGGCTTCCCCAACGCGGAGAAACGTCCAACTTTTCTCGAACGTGCCAAGCCGAATCTCGAACGGGCGATTGCACAGCTTCGGTATGAAAGTCTTCAAGGTCAGGTCGTGCCCGCCAAGAAAGAGAAACTTTATCGCGCGGTGGGGCGCATCAGGGGCCTTCGTGGCCTTGACCTCCGCAATGGTTGCTTGATCGGACTGCGCGACGACGAGGCAGCTGAATTCTTGGCGGGTGGTTCTTTGGAACTGGTGGAGCAACCGGACATTGGCACACCCTTAGGGTGTGCCTTCACCGGGGGTTGCAGAACGAATAAAGGGGGCATCAATGGAGAAAGGGAACTTGCAGGACTGGTTGACGTCAGTTGCTAAAGAACTTTCCGCGCAGGCCGTGCAGGAGGGCCTGAAAGGAGTATTCCACTTTGATGTCTACGACGATCAGGGGCACGGCAGGGTTTGCAGCTTTGAAATGAACGCGGGCAAGGTCACATGGTGGACGTGGACAGAAGCTGTGGGAGTGGCGGAGTGGCCTTTGGGCCTCGTACTGTCGAGCGGCGATGGCGAAACCCGCAAACTTTGGGTGAGTGAGCGTGTTTGGAGGCGGGCAGCGTAGACATTGACCTCCTGTGGGCGGTCGCCTGCAGGCGCAAGGCGCACCCGGGCACTCATCCCGGGCCGACATTGTGTACTTCATGGGGCCTCAGGCATTGGTTCACCGTTTCTTTCCAATGCCTTGGGGCTTGCGCCTAAACTCCTTTAAAGGTGCCGGGCTTGGGCTTTTTCCCACTGGTTTTGGTGCCACTTTGGTTGGCGTGATGTGGCTCCTACAAGAAGAACTAAAAGTTGTCATTGTCGGACAATTCCCACTCGGCATCAGATATTAATTCTTGGCCCGTAGCTCTGACCTCTAAACCATTCCGTGTTCTATTCGTGCGCTCGATGATGCATTTGGTCTTGTACTTGAGAAAGTCAGTGTCCTTGTAAAGAATTGAAAAGTTTAGATGGTCAACGTCGGCTTTGCGCATTACATCGTGTAGACTGCTACCATCGACCCCCGGTAACATTTCCATGTGCTGCAAAGATGCTTCAAGGAAGCGGACACTGTCTCGCTCGGACAGAATCGCCAACCGCTCTGGGAATATAAGCCTGTACATGGAAGTCCCGATCAGCACACTGGGAATCCGTACCTCTAGCGCATCATACCCGGGATTTCTCACAAATAGACCGTGGGAGCCTAGCTGTTCATGTTTACCGTACTCCTTTGGCAACACACGCGGTCGGTTCTCTGGGAGTTCGAGTCTTCCACCAACTCTGGAAGCACATTTCCTTTTTATCTGTGGCCACTTGAAGCCGGTATAAGAAGTCAAGACTGTAGCGATGAAGATAGGTGCAACAACAAAAAGCGAGGTGCCAGCTAAGAACCGATCCACACCAGCCCAGCCAAGGGCAAATGCGACGATTTCAAAGAAAGCCACCACCGCCTTATCTGCTGGCGACAAAGAATCATCGGGCATAAGAAGACCCTGAGGAGAGAGATCATCGTACATCCCAACGGCGGAGATCAGGGGACATATATATGCTGCCCGAGGTTCTTCAACTAGGTCACTAGGGATTGGCACCAAGAATTCTTCGGAGCTGAGCGGAAAGCAGATCGAGTTGCTCAGGAGCTTCGCCGAACTTCACGCTAAGCGGCACTCTTCTTTTGCCAGAAACCCATACTTCTGGAAGCACCTTGTCGGCATTAGGATCCACGATTACAAGTTGAAGATCATCATTAAGCGATGCTGCGCCCCGAAGGCGAGTCAATGCATCGTAGTCCCGAAATGAATAACCTATAGCGATGCAGACTTTGGCGCGTTCACAACACCGTTCGAAGTATTCGTATCCAGTGTAAAAGGGATCATCGGTCGCAATCTTGCGGGTCGCGGGGTAGATAAGGACGTTTCCGTATGCATCCGAATCCAAGACATCAAACATCGCTTGCCCACGCCGTATCCTTTGGCTTGACTTCACAGACAACCAGTCCACGGAACCGTGGAGTTTAAAAAGTGTTATGTTTCGTTTCGCCAAGTCCGGCTCAAATTTGTCAAAGACTGATCGATGCCAATAATTCTGCCGATCGGCAAAATCATATGCGAAGCCGTCACATAACCCATATTCTTCATATCTCTCCCGGCAGAATTCTTCAATAGCTGGATCGTAGTTCGTTGTGAATACAGGAAGACACCCGTCTTTTTTTACGTACGGAAAAAGAAGGTTAAAGAGAGGTTTGTAGAGTGCGGTCGCCCTTTGACCATCTACATCCCGATATTCCTTGATTATGGCGTGCTTGATACTAATCAGAAGCTTGGACGCGGTAGTTCTGTCCAGCGAGAAACCTTGGCCCGCTCCGACGGTGCCCTGCTTAATCGTTCCGCCAACACTAGACGCATAGTCTAGACCGATGATCGTGTCGAGTTCTCCTAAGATTGCTTCCAAATCGTCACCGCGAAATTTACGCAACAGATGCATCAATTGAGCTTGCGAGCCATTGGTGATGTCATTGGACATCCTTTCCACGAACCGCGCCACGAACTGCGCCATCAATGGTTTGCCTAATGAGGCTGACGCGCCAGCGCCCAAGAACAGGATTACCGAAGATTCTAAGATCGTCTTGCTATTTAGCATGACCGAAAATATACGGTAGGTCTGCTTGATTTATCAATGTGCATGGGCGATTGTCGGTTCCGCGCTAAGTTCACCATTAGGTTCTTCCTGCCTTTTTCTGCCTGCAGGTGACGCGGGAGCGGGCCTTCACCAGTGAAACCCGAAATTTGTTGGATTTTACTTTACAAAACCGATTAAGCCACGGGTCTGAGCGGGTGTACTATTGACCTTGTGCAATGAACCCACCGTTGATTTTCGATAAGTCGTTCCTCGAATCGCTCAATTCCTCCGAGGCCGCACTGCTCGACCACTTTTTCAGTTCACGCATTACACCCCTCTTTTTCATTGAGACACTAGCGGATCTCGAAAAGGAAGTCCACAGTGGCAGAACTCCCGAAGAGGTGGTAGGCAGCATCGCCTTGAAGACACCAGATATGGAATCCCATGTCCACCCGCATCATGTGAAATTGCTCCTGTCCGAATTGCTGGACGGTCAAGAAATTCAGATGAACGCGAAAATCAGAAGAACTGGTGGGACACTCGTCCGACTCAACAACAACCAAGGCATGGTGTACAACATGACCGAAGAAGAGGAGGCGTTTCTCCGTTGGCAACGAGGGGAATTCCTCGACCTTGAGCGACAGATCGCAAAGCGGTGGCGTAGGAGTGTCACGGGGATTGACTACTCAGCACCCTATGCGCTCTTCAACAGTCTTTACGCTAGTTTTCGTAAGCCGAGAAACCTGAAGGACGCGAAGTACTTGGCCGACACTTTAATTGACCTGTACCGAGAGGAGACATCCATGCGGTTAGGGATGTCTTTGCTCCACATTTCGCCTGCCGACCAAGAGCATGTGCTGCAACGATGGTTCGAAACTGGAAAGCCACCGATCCGAGAATTCGCACCCTACTTCAGCTACCTGTACTCGGTGGATTTGTTTTTCTATCTGTCAATCGGAGCCGACCTCATTTCGCGTGTCCGCCCCGCGAAAAAAGCCGATAACAAGGTGGATATTGCCTACCTCTACTATCTACCTTTCTGCAGAGTGTTTGTTTCCAATGACAATCTTCACGAGCGCGTGGTGCCTCTGTTCCTCCGCGATGATCAGACGTTCGTAAAAGGACAGTCACTCAAAGCTGATCTGGCAAAATTAGATGGGTACTATGATTCCCTGCCTGATGAGGTGAAGGCTAAACCTTTGTACACGTTCGCGCCGTACCCGCCATCGCACGAGTCATTCCTAGTGGCGGAGCTATGGGACAAATACGTGCCCGATTGGCGCAAACAACAGGCCGAAAAGAAGAAACTTACACCCGAAGCTCAAAAGGTGCTCGTCGATCTCGCCCAGAAGTTCTCTCAAGAAGCACAGCCCGTCGAGCCTCCAGCACAGCCACCAGACGTGAAGGACTTGATGTTCATCCATACCTCCCGACAGATACTCCCGAAGAAGGGTAAGTATATGCGCGTCCCGCCTCTTTAGAAGTGAGTCAAGTTGCTATTCCTATGGCACGGCAAGTGGCGGACCACACTCATCTTCCGCAATGTGAATCCGGCTGCGCGAATTGATAATGGAAGCTGGAATCAGAAACTCGCGGTTCGGGCCAAAACATTAGCTTCTGCGCCCCCCCTTCTGCTCCCTACCTGCGATGCGCTTGATGGCGTCGGAACGCGCTTCCGCTGGGTGTGGTTGTCTGGCATGATCGGCGTAGGCGTTGAGAGGGATATCGGCTAACTCGTCAATCTGACGATCAAAGGAACCCGGCGCAACTTCGAGGCCCGTCGCGTACTTGAAAAGCGGCCTAGCAAAACGAAGCAGGTCGCCTTCCGTTTTGCGCAGATGGACTTTGCGTTGGCCAAAAATCGTCATGCAAAGTCGGCAGTCATGCAGAAAGATGAGGACGGCGATGTTGGACGACGTTCGTCCGAAGAAATTGGCAACCACAGGTGCTTTCGTTGCGGCGGCCTTAGCGGCAGCACTTTGAAGCTTCGCTATAGCTGCCAGCGCGGCGCCAAATTCCCTTACATACGTTTCCGCTGGGGCTTCGTAGCAGAGCATCACCTTCATCGTTGCCCACGCATCATCGTTGAGTAGGAGCATGGCTTCGGCGAGAACCGTAGAAATCCTCTGGGTGTGCTTGTGCGTTCGCGCAGGCACTGCTTTTTGTTCTGCGAGGCCTTTGCGGAGTTCACGGCAGAGGGTCTTTATTTGTCCCATGAACTTCGCATCGGCCTTCATGCGTTTCAGCAGTGCATCATCCCATTTTGCGAATTTCGCGAGTTCGCGCAAGGCCTCATCCAATGACTCCGGTGGCCCTTGGGGAAGACCACTTGACGGGTCGCTAAAGAAGTCGGCGAATGTAGGCGGGGCACTCTTGGGTTTCCTCATTGCTTTCGCTTCCTTCCACTACTCGATTGTTTCGCTCGGCCCGCGGCAACCATCGCTGCGTTTGCTTGGGTGACCGCCTCACGTACTGGCCCATCCACTAAATGGGTGTAGATTCTTGTGCTGGCCTGACTCAGGTGGCCAAGGCTCTTGCCGATCACAATCGAACTCGTACCCTGTGCAGCCTGCCAGCTTCCGAAAGTTCGCCTTAGATCGTGGAGCCGAAGGTCTTTTATTCCTGCACGGTCGAGCAGTTCTTTCCACTGCGATTTCGGTTCCTCGAAATGACCGGACTTCGATTTCCTGCGAGGATGGGTCGAAGGAAATACCCATTCGCTCGCTGTGGACTTCTTGCGGCGTTTCAAAATTTGCACTGTCTCGGAAGACAGGATGATGGAAAGAGGTTCACCGTTCTTGGTTTTGGTGCCGGGAATTGTCCACTTTTCCTTTTTCTCTCCGGCAGCTAGGTTCATTTCATCCCATCGTGATGACGCAACGTTGCGCCGACGTGCGCCCGTGAACAAAGTGAACAGGATGAAGTCGCGGAAGTCCGCTTTTGTCTGTTTCGAGTGCAGGGCTTTCCAGAATCGCGGGAACTCATCCGGTTCTATGAACCGTTTTCGTTTTTCCTCAGTGAATCTATCTGCGCCCTCCGCAGGGTTCGGCCCCTGCCAGCCTTGTTTCCTTGCAAAGTTGAAAACCGCCTGCAAAAGGGAAAGCAGGCGGTTCGACGCATAGTGGCCGTGTTTCTCACCAATCACGACGTGCAAGTTTTCCACGTCGAGGCGTCGGATTTCCGATAGCTTGCGGACTTTCCAGCGCGATGAAGTGTCCCAAGCTAAGTAGCGGCGAAACTGCTGTACGTCCTCGCGCGAAGTCTTTCTTTTTGGCTTCTTGTACAAATCCAAGAACAGATTGAATGCGTCCTCCAAGGTCGATTCGGAGCTAAGTGCCCGGCGATCATCTGCGGGATTCTTACCCTGCGCGATCGCAGTATTAAGGGCGCTCGCCTGCCCCCGCGCCTGCTCGATGCTCAGGTCGGGATATGGCCCGATCAGGATGCGTTCGGGGCGACGTTTAATTTTGCGGAAAAGAAGGAAACTCTTGCGTCCGCTCGAATACACAGCCAACTGCAAGCCGCGTACCTTTGTGTCGCGGTAGTACTGGCGGCGACCGGGTAGTGGCAGGGGTAACCCATCAATTTCCTTTTTGGTGAATGAAAAGGCATTGCTGACGGTGCTACTTTCGGTCGGAACGGCGATCACGGAAGAAGCCATTTACGCACCTTTCTGGGGCTACCTTCGTGCTACCTTTGACAGAAACTCAAGGCTTTTCACAGCAACCACAGGTAGCACCAATCAGAGTAATAGAGTACTGTAAATGGATGATAATGTATATCGTTAGCTCCTCTCAGCAATCGCAGGCAATCAGGAGGTTGAAGCAGCGTAGAGGTATACTTCATGACTCTTAA
>CAWHQS010000010.1:0-193816 GCA_963831565.1 Terriglobia bacterium | reverse complement strand
CCGGCTTCCTGGCAGGGGCGACAGTCAGCCTCGGGGGCACGGCCGCGACCAACGTCGTGGTCTCCAGTGCTACGACGATTACAGCTACCACTCCAGCCCATGCGGCGGGCGCGGTCAACGTCGTGGTCACCAACACGGACGCTCAGGCTGGCACCCTGGCCAACGGCTATACCTACAACCCTGTGGGCAATCCTGCACCCACGGTTGCGAGCGTCGCCCCCACGTCCGGTACGGCTGCGGGTGGAACGCCGATAACCGTTACCGGTACCGGCTTCCTGGCAGGGGCGACAGTCAGCCTCGGGGGCACGGCCGCGACCAACGTCGTGGTCTCCAGTGCTACGACGATTACAGCTACCACTCCAGCCCATGCGGCGGGCGCGGTCAATGTCGTGGTCACCAACACGGACGCTCAGGCTGGCACCCTGGCCAACGGCTATACCTACGTTTCCGGAACGCAGCCGATCAGCTATGGCACGGGATTCACTGCCGCGGGGATGCAACTGAACGGCGGCGCAGCCCTCAATGGAACTCGGTTGCGCGTCACCAGCGCCGCGCAACCGGGCGCCGCCACCAGCGCTTATTTCAATACTCCGGTCAACGTGCAGAGCTTTACCACCAATTTCAGCTTCCAGTTGACCGCGGCGAATGCGGATGGCATGGCATTCGTTATCCAGAACCAGGGCTTGACCGCAGTGGGGTCCGCAGGCGGCGGCCTGGGCTACACCGGCATACCGAAAAGCGTGGCGGTGAAGTTCGATCTCTACGACAACCTGGGCGAGGGCAACGACTCGACCGGGCTGTACACGCTGGGGCAATCGATCGCGATTCCGGCCATCGACATGACGCCTTCGGGAGTGAACCTGCACAGTGGCGATATATTCAACGTGCAACTGGTCTATGACGGAACCAAGCTGACCCTGACGATCACGGATGCGAGTCACGCGGCGCAGACCTTCACCACCAACTGGACGGTGAACATACCGGCAGCGGTGGGAGGCAACACGGCCCTGGTGGGCTTCACTGGCGGCACCGGAGGCCTGACGGCCACGCGGGAAATTATCAGTTGGACCTACAGCACTCCCTAGCCGGCGGGCCTTCGACCGAGACTGGTCGCAGCGCCGCAGGCTGATTTTCTTTTTGTCGTGTTTATCTCGCCCGCCCCTTTTCTACGGGGCGGGCTTTTTGTTGGGGGTTGGATTGACCCTCGCACCCTGTGCCCGAGATCAAGCAGGTCTCATTCTTATGGCGTCCTTATGGCGTCGAACTTATGGCGTCGAAGTCGTAAGCCCGGCGCCGCCGGTTGTGAGGGCGGCAGCAGGTGCGGAGGCGGGCCCGACTGTGACCTGTACGATACTGTTCCGCACTGCGTACAGCACCAGCTCGCTGACCGAGTGCAGTCCGAGCTTTCTCATGATATTGCTGCGGTGGGTTTCTGCGGTTTTTACGCTCAAGTTGAGATGACAGGCCACTTCCTTGGTTGACTTTCCCTCCGCCAGCAGTTGCACCACTTCGCGCTCGCGAGAGGTAAGACCGGGCAGGCCTGGTTCGCCCTTCGGGGATCGCAGGCTCTTATTGAGAAAGCCGGACAGCACCAATTCCGCCACGCGGGCGGTAAAAAATGTTTTGTTGTGTTGGAGTGCCTCCACTGCTGTGACCAGATCTCGCGCCGCATCCGATTTCAGAAGGAAGCCGCGAGCGCCTGCGTCCAGCACGGCCTGCACTGCCTGATCCGTATCCGTAATGGTAAGGATCAGGATCCGGGTGGCAGGGGTCTCGCGCAAGATCTGGCGGGTGGCCTCGAGGCCGTTGAGCACCGGCATGCCAATATCCAGGATGGCGATATCGGGTCTCGATTGTTTCGCTTTCTCGACCGCTTGCCGGCCATTGTCTGCTTCAGCGCAGACTTCCCAGTCCGGGTGCCCCTTGATGAGAGAAACCAGTCCGCGACGTACGATTTCGTGATCGTCAGCAACTAGAATGCGCAGGCGATTCATAGGTTAGCTCCCTTTTTGTCTTGGTGACTCGCGCCAATTCCATTAATTCAGCTCCGCGGCTACAGCAGTCTGGCCCCCGACGTCATTCCCATCAGGCGACTTCGATCGGACTCGCGATTAAAGATCACTCTCTTTATCCTTGTCCGGACGTGATGGCGTCAATACGGTCCATACTGTATGAGCGGCGGTAAAGTTTGGTTGGCACCTGTCCTTGCAAACCCGATCGGCGAATCTGTCATCCAAGAGGATCGAAAAAAGGTCGTTGAGTCCGTAACGTGGCAGAAATCCGGGAGTTTGGAATAAGGTCATCCACTTTCATTTCCAAGAAATGGAGCCGCTTGACTAAACGGACAGAGAACAGAGAGCCTGAGAAGCCATCGGTTACACTTCCCGGCACCGTGGAAAAAATCATCCCCTCGGTGCATCCCAGCGAACCGGAGAAGGCGCAGATCGGTGTCGAAGGCGCCGACCAGCTTTATCGGGAGATTCGGGTGGAGAATGCTTTGCAGGATGAAGACGGCAATCAGGTGGCGCTAAAGCTCGGCGCCCAGGTTGACGTGACCATCGAAGCCGACGTCGGCGCCACAAGGCCCAAGGAGTCCTCCAACGGTAACGGGAACCCGATGCGCGGTTGAATAAGCCCAGGGAGTAGTGGCATGTCGCAGAGACAACCTTGCTGCGGACGCGGAGGGTTGGCCCGGAATATTTCCACTGGATATGCCCGACTTGCTGCATGATGCGGCCGACTCGAGCTAACCAGCCCAATGGCTATCTTCTTGGCTCATACCGCATTGCCACTGCCCCTGAGCCGAACTCGAGCCGGCTAACGAGCCTCAAGTTGACGGGCATCGATAGCCCCGCAAACAACGTCGGCCCGTGACCCACTATCCTGGGCTGCACCACGAACTCGTACTCATCGATCAATCCCAGCTCCGCCAAAGTTTGAGGAAGCTTCACGCCTGCCACGAAGAGTCCCTTACCCGACTCTCGCTTGAGCCGTTGAACGGCCTTCTCCAGATCTCCGCGCACGAGTTCCGCGTTCCAATCGACCCGGTCCATGGTGCTCGACACGACGTACTTCTTCGCAGCGTCGATCGTCCGGCCAAAGGGTTCCATCCATTCAGGCGTCGCTCCCAGCCGCGCCGGCTGCCGCCACGCTGCCTCCATCATTTCGTAAGTCACCCGGCCAAAGAGAAGGGCATCGGCCTGGTTGAGGTTCTCGACCGCGTGACCATGCAGGTCTTCGTCCGCGATGATTGCTCGATGATCGCAGCACCCGTCCAATGTAACGTTGATGGAATACCGAAGGGGTCGCATTACGGAAGAGTATCGCCGATGAGGGAGACGAACAAGGTAGCCCGCTTCAGGGCTAGGAGGGACTCACGTAACGCATGACGATGACAATTTGAGAGCTGCCAGGGGCATGGGGCAGAGACAACGTTACTGCAGATGCGGCGGCTCGGAGCGGAATACCTCTTCGTGCGGGTTCTCTCTACTGGGCGCACGCCGGATGGCCGCAATCGCAGGCAATTTCCGTTTCGTCGGGTCCCGCTTCTTTGCACAGCTCGCAGCAATATCTCTCTCCCTTTGCCGGAACGCAAAGACAGGGGACGTGCGCGCATTTTTCTGATTTCTCTGCCGCCATGTTGAAGTGTCCTCCGTTCAGGGCTGGAAAAGACAAAAGAGTCCGGCCCGCGGTGGTTAATCCCGGCCACGGGCTGGACTATCCAAGAGTTCAGGGGTGTCGTTTAGGCAATTCTCCTGACGCGCTTTTTCCCCGCTGCCTGGTCGCGATCCGGTTGCATGCGGTCTCCGCCGAGTGCCTCACGGTTGATCTCTCCGGCAAGTTCGGTGAGTTTGGCGTCTGTTTCCTTTTCTTCGGCCAGGGTCTCTTCCAGCAAAGAAACGTGGTCGCTTTCTCCCAGGGTCTCGGCGAAGGCGCGCGCCGTGCCGTAGGCGGCGATTTCATAGTGTTCAACGCGCTGGGCAGCTCCGATCAAGGCGGCATCCATGACTGCGCCCTCAAAGTCTTCCTTCATGACTTCCGCGCCTTCCTCCACCAAACCTTCCATGCCTGCACACTTCTTACCCTTCGGGCTTTCACCGAGCATTTCGAATATCTGTTCGAGGCGCTCCACGTGTCCCTTGGTCTGCTGCAGGTGTTCCTCGAAGCCGGCCCGTAATTGGTCCGAAGAACTGGCCTTGGCCAGCTTGGGGAGTGCTTTCACCAGTTGATTTTCCGCGTGGTAAAGGTCCTTCAGTTCGTCGATATAGAGATATTTCAATTCTTGGTTTGCCATGACTGCTCCAACTCACAAAATTTGATTCCGTGCGTTGGATGCGCTCACGCTCCAACGCTGTGGTTCGGTGACTCAGAAGTTTTCATGTTCGCGCTGCTGTTTTTTCTGTAACGACCGGATTGAAAAATGCGAGGTTAGGACGAATACGTGCCAAATTTCAGGCCGAGTAGTCGCCGGGTTATGCGCGGAACGTAAAACTCAGGACGATGCGGCTGTTCTTGACCGCGATCCGGGGCAGTCCGCGACTCTTTGGCGGAAGGAGAGTTCCTGTTGATGCGATCGATAACTTCCTGCAAGGTCAAGTGCGGCATAGCCAACTCCAGGGTAAGGATTTCCCGAGTGTGCCTTCCCCACCATCGGATCGCAATACAGTAGATTACGGAGTTTTGATTAGGGCGAGAGCCGTGCGGCAGGGTGAAGGTTTTTCCTACCGCGAAAAGTTTGCTCGACTCGCTCACAGGTTGAAGGCCCAATCCCTAGGGAAGTCCCTGAAATTTTGTGGTGAGAGCGGGGTAGGTGAAATGCGGCCCCGAGATGGCGCGCGGCTAACTCAGTGACAATGCACTCCTCTTATTCTCCCCAGCCCTAAATCCGGAACGGAATGGGATTTGGCACACGACATGCTTTGCCTAGTCGGTAGAAGCACAAAATCTCTCGGGAGAATCTTATGACTAAACGCACATACTCATTATGTTCACTGGGCCTGCTGCTCGGCCTGGGTCTGTCCGGAGTTCAACTCAGGGCACAGCAGGCGGATCCGCAATCGCCTTCGCAGCCACCGGCCCAGCAGACGGCGCCCGATTCCCAGGCCCGGTCACAGCAGGCGCAGGTCCAGACTTTCGCCGGTACCATCGTGAAGGCTGGCGACAAGTACGTGTTACAGGACGCCAGCGGGACTTCCTTTGACGTTGACCGCCAGGACCTGGTCAAGCCGCACGAGGGCAAGAAGGTTCGCATCAACGGCACGCTTGACCCCGACGGCAAGACCATCCATGTTAAATAGACGGGTCCGGCCGGGCGCGTAATGAAGCAAGGGGGGCCGGAAATCGGCCCCGTTTCTCTTTCCGCCAACCTCAGATTTTGCCGGACGAATTTCCGTGTGATCAGGGAGATTCTCTCGTTCACCGTACTTGAGGTTAAACCTCTACCCTATTTCTGGTGGCGTTGCCATTAGCTGTTCGTTTCTGCCTTGCAGCCTCGGCTTTTAGCCGGGCCAGCGTATCGGGGTCAGTCACGATTACTGCGTGGGGCAAGAGTGCCTTCAGTCCAATCGTCCGGCGCCGAGCCAGCGGGGCGCGGTTCGTGCGTTTAGCCACGTGTTGCCTCCAGCATCTGTGATGCTCTTCCACCCAAAGCATAGCCTTGCCACTAAAGACAAGGTGGGAATACGGAGTTCGTCTATCGGGGCTGTAAACGCCGGAGCGGCCAATTATCGCATCGCAAAAAATGCTTGACAGTAGAGCATTAGCATAATATACGTACAGTTGTCGTATAAAAAACATTCCAGTATCGTAATGGAAAGGCCATGTGATGAGCGACGGACCCAAGAGCAAGGCCGCGTCCCCGCTTCTGAAATATCGGCGAGTGGACGTTGCCGGCCTTAGAAAGGGCAGGCGGGGAAAGCATCACGATCTGGTCGAAGGCATTCTTCGCGAGTTGAAGGTGTTGCCCGCGGCATCGGCAATGAAGATCCCGTTTGCGGACGTGGGTGGGATTGGACTGGCGAACCTCCGATCGGCAGTTCACCGCGCGGCCACGGCGGAGGGCTTGGTGATCGAGACTCTAGCCGACGACAAGAATCTCTACGTGTGGAAGACCGACAGCCCGGGCCCCTGAGGCGGACCGGAAAACCAGAAGGCCGATCCTTTCAAACTTCGAGGTTCACGTATGTCAACCTATGAATGGCATAAAGTCTACAAGGATGCCTTGCTTGAGACCGACTGGTCGAAAATGGAAGAGCGCATTCTGGCCGCGTTGACCGCGATCCAGAATAGAAAGCGCGAGTTCGCCATGGACCATGGGGGCACACCCGAGGAAAGCCGAGCCCTAGCCGATGCCATGAACAGCCTCGGTGTTCTCAGGACCGAACTGGCATCGTGGTCGTCGCAAAAATCACAAAAGGAAGAAGCGCGCTAGCAGGCCAACACCGAGCGGACGGCATACAGAAGATCCGATTCGGCCGTGCCGCTTTTGGAGACCACCTTCTCAATGCCCACCTTCCGGGCTTCGTCCAATAATTGGGGATAGGTGTGGAGGGTAAACATGAGGATGTGAGTGCGGGGTGCGATGGCCTTGATTCGCCGTGCCGCGTCGAGTCCGTTCATCACCGGCATCGAAAGGTCCAGGAGAACCACATCGGGCTGAAGTTCTTTAACTCGCTCGATGGCATCCCTTCCGTTTTCGGCCTCTCCGCAAATCTCCCAATCGGTTTCTTTTTCTATACGAAGGCGGACCGAGCGCCGAATAGCCCGCGTGTCATCGACGACAAGAATTCTTAGGGCCATTAGTGTCTCGGCCTTGAGGCTACCGAATCAGCCGAAATTCACAATACACCAGATACTGTACTTCACCGTACATAAGGCCGGAGCCGCAAAGGGCATCGTCCCGCAGAGCGGTCGAATTTCTACATGCTGACTTCCGGCAACTGCACGCTCTCCGCGCCGCCGGCGTTCAACGGGCTTTGGCAGTCTCCAGGGACGACAACTTCCACGTCGAAAGGTCACGATTGAGTAAGCTCTCCAGTTCCTCCACTTCCGGCCGAAAATGCTCATAAAGCCTCCGTGAGAGATCCGCCTGCAACTTGGTGAAGGGGGGGCCTCCACCCAGCACGAACTTCAGGAGGGGCGATTTCTTGACCGCCGCCACCACGGTATCGAGCTGCCGTAGCTTTAGCCATTCCGCCATGGCGAAGGCGCTGCGTGTCCTATAGTAATTCCGTGGGTGGGTCATGGTCTCGGAAGTGAAGACCCGCCCGATCTGTGCCGGGGCCAACTCGAATCTTGGAATGCCGATGAAGTCGGTAACGGAGTCGAGATAGGATTGTGGTTCGTCCCGCAGATCGTCGTAAACCGTGGCCAGGACCTGGTCTGCGCCGAAAGTACCCAGCCAGGCCTTGAGGTTGGCACCGTACTTACCCGACTCCATGAGCTCGGAATCACGGACAATCGCTTCCTCGAAGCTCCACGGAATCATGCCATACGCCCTTTTCAACCGGTACAGCGAGACCACCCGCTCGACCGGATCACGAAAGATGCAAACCACTTTCGCGTTGGGGATGCTCTCCGCTATCCGTCCACGCGCCTGGGCCGAAGCAAAATACGTCGGCGCAACCTCGCCGACCAGCCGGTCCGCCGTCGAGGTCGGAAAATGGGAGTGGTACCAATCAAATCCACGGTCAAAGTGGAGATCGAAGAAACGTGTTTCCTTGGTCGGAGACGGCAAGAGGGTATGTCTGCTTAATACTTCATGCAGCCAGCTGGTTCCCGTCCGGGGAGGCCCGATGATAAAGAATGAAGGCAGCGGCCGCTGGGCCCCGCGAGTGCTTCGGCTCGACGGTGACCAAGGCTTGGTTCCCGCCGGGTCGCCCATCTTCTTCGTCTGCATCCGATTGAGCATTTTCACTTTAACCCCGCCCCGGGGTATCCGATGACAGCGGTTCGATGTTCGTCGCCGGAATCCGGTTGGCCGTAACTCGCTCTTTTTCGAATCCTTTCGCACGCTCTTATCTCAACCGGCGACGGCTCCTTGCTGAGAATTCCACAGCCCCCAAGCATCTCCCGCCCGGATTCGACATCTAACTCCGCATTCGGACTCTGGGAGCCGCTTTAGCCGACCGGTTTCGACGATAGGGTAAGGAACCGTGAATAGCATCTCACCTGCCTCTGGGCTACCATCGGCCGGGACCTCTAGGACCGATCTGCCCCGCTCACCCCTTGACCTCACTCCCCGGACGATGGGTCGGGATCCTTCTCCATCAAGAGAGAGGGTGAGCCGACTCCTCAGAAGGCTGCGACAGAGCCAGTTCGTTTCAAAAATGATGCTATCCAGCTTTCGGGCCCTGCAGCGTCTTGGCGTCAGCGTCACTCCGAACCATTTCTACTGGCCGGTGCCGGACATCCACGACCTGGGATCGCGTGCATGGGGCGCCGATTCCATGCTTGTGAGCCCTGACCTGGGCCTGGAGAAGCAGGTGAGGTGGGTCGGGCAACTGGCGGAGCGCTATCGGCATGAGTGGTCCTTTTCGGATAATACGGCTGGCGCGACTGAGTACCACTACAACAATGGTCTGTTTGAAACTGTCGATGCTGAAATCGCGTACTCTATCGTGCGTGAGGTGAAGCCTTCGCGGGTTATCGAAGTGGGAGGTGGGTTTAGCACACGAATTCTAGCCGCCGCCATACAGTCCAACAGGGTCGTGGATGGCGTCGAAGGCGAGCTGATCACCATAGAGCCCTTTCCCAGCCCAGGTTTACGCAGAATTACCCACCTGATTCCAACCCGCATCCAGGAGGTTGATCTGGATCTGTTTCTCTCTCTGCAGGGCGGAGATATTCTGTTTCTGGACTCCAGCCACGTGGTCAGCATCGGAAGCGACGTGGTTCGTGAGTACCTGGAAATCCTTCCCCGGTTGCAACCCGGGGTAATCGTGCATGTGCACGATATTTTCCTGCCTTCGGACTATCCCCGCGATGCCGTGCTTTCCAACTTCTGTTTCTGGTCTGAGCAGTACCTGCTGCAGGCCTTCCTTACCTTCAATCCTCACTTTGAGGTGATGTGGGCCAGCAGCGCGATGCAGCACTATCATCCGGACGTCCTGCTGGAAAGCTTCCCGCGATGGGAACACAGCTACCGGGAGATGCCTAAGGGAGTCCGCCGATACCTGCCCACGAGAGATTACGACCGGGTGTGGCCTTCCAGTTTTTGGATAAGGCGCATTGCCGCCTGAGGACAGAGCGCGTGGCGCCGGCACCCTGCCGGCCCCGACCGGTTGGCTGTACCCTCCAGCTTCAGCCGTTGTGGAGTCGCGCCCGGCGGAGGACGAGACCTTCCGATAGCTGGCGGGGCGCCGCAACAATCTGCTATTTGGCGGGGGCGGTATTCACTACGATCGAATCAGCAGTGTAGTTTGCGCCGTCAAAGGTCGTAGTCACGGTGATGTCGCCACCTTCGTGAAGCCGGTCCTGTAGTCCGCTCATCTCCGGGTCGAAGTGGATGTCATAGTTTTTCGAGTCTCGTGGATCCACCAGCACCAGGAGTCCGAGGTGCAGGTCAAGGTGCGAAATCCGGCCTGCGAACACGAATGTCCCTCCCGGCCCAGCCAGGATCGAGATTTCTCTCACCACTCCCGGACCTTTTGGCGACGGGCTGAATTTCAGGCTGATCAGCGAGCCGGGGCGCAGGTCAGCGGGGGAAGCTGGCTTACCATCGCGCAGAACGGCCGCGTCCGCAGCCAGGCGGAAATTCGCGGGCTCAGATGCCAGCACATCACGCAGGACAAGTTCGCCACTGGCAGGGTCATAACTCTGCAACTGACCGTTGCTCTGTCCCTCCGGGCTCTGGGTCAGGATGCGGACGCTGCGGGCAAATATGCCGGAGCCGGCCATGGCCGTATCCAGGTAAACTCGTTCACCGATTTGCAGGTCGCCGGGAGTGGATGCCACACCATCGCGAAAAAAATGGGTCCGATCATCGAAAAGGACAACCATGTCCCGGCCGCCAAAAACACGGACTGTGACCTGGTCGCGAACATGGTCCAGAAGCCGGATTGTGCCTCCGACCAGTGTGGTTTGTCCGCGAGGCTGCGGCAGCAGATCGAGCCACATGCGGTCACTGTCCTGGGGAGGCTTGGTCGGAACTGAGGTATCCCGGTTCGGCCCTATGACCGCCATGGAGGACGTAGCAGAAGGTCCCTGCGCGCAGGCAAGTCCGGTAAGTAAAAACAGCGCAAAAAGTCGCCTCATATCCGCCCTGAACCCTAGCCCTCAACCCGTTCTGAAGCTCTGTTTCGATGCCTGCCTGGGGGAACCGGTAGCTTGCAGGGGAATTAATTTTTTCAAAGGGAAACAACACCTCCGGTTGGGGAGCATCCTAATAGCGGCGAAAGCCCGGTACTGCCTGAACGACTCACCGGAAAGGTTCTCCAATGGCTTGCAAGGGATGGCTGATAGTCCTGTGCTTAGGAGCGGTTTGGGCGGCGCCAACGGCCCAGGCCAGCGACCTGAAGATTACCCTGCCCAAGCGCAGCAAGCTGACCCCGGTTCAGCGCCTCAACCGTGAAGGGGTTGAGGCCATACGCAAGAACAACCTGGAAAAGGCGAAATCCCTGTTCTACCGGGCGTACCTCTTTGATCCTGATGATCCCTTTACCCTCAACAACATGGGCTACATTTCCGAACTTGAAGGCCAGGCGGATCAGGCCCGGCGTTTTTACTCCCTGGCCGCCCAGATGGGAACTGATGCGGTGGTTGACAAGGCCAGTTCACCGCATATGGAAGGGGAATCCTTCTTGAGCGCCCTGAGCAGCGCCCATGATGTCCCCATGGAGGTTAACCGCTCGAACGTGGCTGCGGTGCGGCTTCTGTCGGAAGGACGGGCGCCGGAGGCCGAGCTGGTCTTGCGGCATGCTCTCAACCTGGATCAGAAAAACCCCTTTACCCTGAATAATTTGGGAGTGGCAAAAGAGGCGGAAGGAAACTTCGAAGAAGCTCTGAAGTATTACACCGCTGCCGCCGCTTTGCACTCTGACGAAAAGGTTATTGTCTCCCAGAGCGGGGCCTGGAGAGGCAAGCCCATCAGTGAGCTGGCTGCAGGAACTGCGAAACGGTTGAGCCAGCGAATGCAAACCGAGAGTGGCCCGGAGGAGCGGGCGGGCTTGCTGAATCTGCATGGCGTGGCGGCCCTGAACCGTAACGACCGGCAAGCGGCCGGCAAGGCCTTCCTGCAAGCCTACCAGCTTGATCCCAACAGTGCTTTCACGCTCAACAACCTGGGCTACCTGGCGGAAATGGATGGCGACCTGGAAACCGCGCAAGTATTTTACGAGAAAGCTCGGCTGGCGCAGAACGCCAAGGCCCGTGTCGGCCTGGCAACGCGACAATCGGCTGAAGGGCTGAAATTGTTTGAGGTCGCGGACGACAGCGACCAGAGCGTCGGAGTCAAGATCGGGGAACTGAGCGAGGCCCGGCGGCGGCAGACCGGTCCCATCGAACTCAAGCGCCGCGACGGCAGGCCGGTGGACGAGCCGACGCAGCCTGACACGACACAGCCTGACACGACGCAGCCGAAGAATGACTCGGCGATACCGCCAAAGTAGTCTGAGAACTGATAACCGATAACTGACAACCGACAAAGATCAACTTCAAGGCGTCGGACAGGAGTGTCCCACCCACACCTCATTAATGTAGGTAGTCCCCGTCAGGTCAGAACCCTATAACCGACAACCGACGAAGAATCAACTTGAAAGGCGTCGGACAGGAATGTCCGACCCACACGTCATAATCTACTTACTTCCTGACAGGTCAGAATTAGGGGCATTCGTGATGTCATGATTGCCTGCGACGGGGGTGCCTTCCGCCGGAGTCTGGGCTGAGTCACTATCTCCCGCCGCAGGATGCAAAGTCCAGCTCCACGAGGGCCTGGAAGATTGTCGTATGCTGGACGCCCGCCGCAGACGATGTCGCGATTGCAATAGTGGAAACTTAACAAAACCACTCATGGTCTGCCGGTGGCGGGACAGCTCGAACCAGCGCAGGTAGTGGCGAACCACGCTGGGCATGGTCATCCGCATCGCAGCGGAAAAATTGTGGTGGGCGAGTTGCCGCTGTTGTTCGGGAGACTGCAGGATCGCGACCAGCTTGCCCGCGAGGTCGGCGGGATCGCCGGCTTGGTAGAAGCTGATCGCCATGTCTTCGTCCGCCGCCATTCGACGAAAATCGGCCAGGTCGGCGCACACAATCGGTACCCCGTACTCGCAAGCCTGATGGGCGGGGCCGCTGGATCCGGTGGCCGAATCGTAGGGCATGACCACAATACTGGTGGTTCGATACAGGTCGGGAATATCGTCTTCGGCCACGTAGCCGCGGAACTCGATACGCGGGTTCCCTCGTTGCTGCTCCCGGATCGATTCCCAATAGCCGGGCTTGGTGTGGTGGTTGGCTCCCGCCACGATCAAACGGGCTTCCGGTACCTCCCGCAGGACCCGCGGGAAAGCCTTCATCAGGGTCTCCAGCCGCTTGTAGGTTCCCCAGTGCCCGATGGCCAGAATGCGTTGGTCGGGATTGCCGCGCAGCGAGAAGTCGGGCGGAATCGGGCGCGGTTCGAAAACACCGTGAGTGCTCAGCAGAACATTCTGCGCCGAGTACTTCTCCATCAAGGTGCGTTGGTAGCCGGAAAGCAAGACTGAAACAGAGTGGGCCATCAGCAGAACGCGGGTGGCCATGTCGCTGCCGAAACGAAATAGTCTCTCCTGGCGGACGCCGGCGCTGGCAAAATCAACGTGCTCAATGATGTGGTGGAGCGTGACATGGGTGCGAAAGCCGAGCGCTCGAGCCAACGCCGGCGACCACAGGCCGGCAAAGGCGGCCACGGGACGTTCCTGGGTCGCAAAGGTGGAGAAGACCAGGTTGAACCAGACCACATCGGGCTTCAGCTTCCTGATTGTCCTGAGGAGACGGACCGGCGTCGCCAGATCGTTAAACTTCCAGCAGCGAATTACCTTGAAGCCAGGAAGTTCGGCTTGCGGCCTGGAGCTGAGCGGCTCGCCGTCCTGGTCGGTGGCAAATTGATAGTCGGTCAGTTCATCCGCCAGGATAGTCAAATCGATAGTCGGGTTGCGCTGGAGTTCCCGCGCAATGTGAAAAGCGTACTCGTTCAGCTGACGGCCACTCGGGGGAAAAGTCGCAACCAAACAGATTCTCATGGGGGGACCGGTCTCAAAACGTCGTATCAAGACTCAAAATAACGTGAGGCGTACGAAGGGCCTGAACTGCTGGTTTTTCCCTCCAGTGAAGTCGAAGAAGCTCTCCTGCTGCATACCCACCGAGAAACGAATGGGATAGCGCAATAAAATTTCGTTTCCGCCCTCTTTGAAAGCGCGCCCCACCGGCATACCGTAGGAAACCGCGAACGAGCTCTGCACCGCGTCGTAAACGTGGAAGCCCATGTTGCGGGAATAGGCGACCGATCCCTCGACGCTCCAATTGCGGGTGGGTGAATACTCCAGCCTCGCCGCCGGGCGCAGCGCCTGCGCAATGGCAAACTGGTTGCCCTCGACGCGCCAGGCGCGGAGATGTTCGGCCAGCACCTTGACGGTGAAATTGTCGGTGACCTTGCGCTCCACTCCCACATACGACGAAGTGAAGAAAAACTCGCGTATCTTCGGCGAGAATTGCAGGTCGCGAACTCCGTATCCGGTCAGCAGGGCGGTCCTTCCCCAGGGCCGGCCGACGCGGAAGTTCAGCTGCGCCCCCAGGTCCCGCGAGCTGAGATCCCGTTCCGTGAAAGGCCCCGATTCGCGCACCGCAAAACCATTGACTGCGACCAGGTTGAAAAACGAACTGGTGGACATATACACGAATTGCCGGAAGAGGTTCTGGTTCATGTCCACCGGATCTTGCGCATCACGCCTGACGGTTTCCTGCACCCCGGTATTGAAGGTGAAGATGTTGTCGCCCAGGTGAAAAGTGGGATTCAGTCCGAAGTTGAAGGAGTAGTCAGTGGTGTCGCGGTTGACGATCTGGTTGACGCTGGGCAGTGATATCTCGCCGCGGCTGTTGCGCACCTGGAAGAAGCCTGTGGCGTCGGGCAGGTTGTTGAGGTGCAGACGATAGGCGCCGGTCCACTGCGTCTCCAGCGAAGAGCGGGGAAGCGGCAGCAGGGACTGATTGGTGCCGGTACTGCCCACTCCCAACTTGGCGTCCAGCGCGTAGATCGTCGTGTCTTCAAAGATCGGAGCAATGGAAAAGTTCGATTGGAAACTGACTTTAGGATTAATTCTCAGCCCTTCGGTTCCTCCGACCTCAAGCATCTCCCTTTGCGCGGCATCATCTTCTCCCGCGGCGTCGGCGGCTTGCGCGAAGGCGGTGAGCGCTTGTGTCTCGTGATGTTGCTGCCGGTAAACATTGGCCTTGGCCAGCAGGTAATCGTAGGACTGCTCTTCATCGCTGTCGTTGGAGCGATTGATCGCAGTGAGCTGGGCTTCTGCCCGAGGCGTGTCGCCGCGTGCCAGATAAGTGTTGGCCAGCCCGATCCGCGCCGAGCTCTCTGGCGCTCCCCCGGCGAGGGCGCGTTCAAAGAAGGTCTGCGCCAATTCGAATTCATGCATGGCCAGAAATACATCCGCGGCCCGCAACCATTGCCGGCCCGAAGGCGGGGGCGCCTGCCCTCCACGGACTTCCATCAAACCCAGCGCGACCTGGCGCCGCGCGTCTTCCCACTCGCCGTCCTGGGCCATGAGCTTGCCGATGGCGAGACGCACATCCAGCCGATTGCTGCCGGACGCTGTCAACGCCCTTTCAAATCGCTGCATGGCGCTATCCCGCTCGCCGATGATACTGAGGGCCTCGCCGGTAGAAACCAGCACGTCGCTCTGCCCCGTCTTCTCAGCCATGCCCACATAGCGCAGGGTCTGCTCCCGGTCGCCGAGATGCGCATAAGCACGCGCCATCAGGGCATAGGTAGCGCCATTGCCGGGGGCCAGTTTTTCCGCTACCTGCAGTTCGTCGATCGCTGGCTGGTAGCGATGCAAACCGAACAGGCTGTCGGCCAGCGCCAGGTGGAGTCCGGGTTGGTTGGGCGAGAACTTCAACGCGGCCTGGTATTCGCTCACCGCGTGATTCAGCAATCCCAGGTCGCCATAGGCCGTTGCCCGAATCAGGTGGATGGGCAGCGAATCTCCCATCAGATCTTGTGCCAGTTGCACCTGCCGCAGCGCTAGCTGGGAATGATGCAGATCGAGGCTGGCATACGCCAATCCCAGGTGGGCCTCGCTGTTTTTGCCGTCCAGGCGAAGCGCGGACTCGAAATCCGCCGCCGCGGCTTCAGGTTGGTGAAGTTCCTTCAGCACATATCCACGGTTTACGTACCCTGTGACCATGGTGGGGTCGAGGTCCAGAGCGCGCGTGAAATCTTCTCGCGCCTGCTCGAGCTGTCCTGAATGTTTGTGGAAGTAACCTGCCAGCAGCGGAATGTCGGGCTCTTTCGGGAGCGAGTCGCGGTAGCGCGCGGTGAGTTCTCCCAGTTCGTCGTAGAGCTCCAGGTGAAGCAGGTCATAGCCCAGATAGACAACGACGTCGCGATCGGCTGGGAGCTTCTTAATCGCCTCGCGGCCTACTTCCGCTGATTGTTTATAGTCGCCAGCCCCGCGCAGATAGCGCTCCTTCTCGCGCATGACCTGGGCATCCTGCTGCATTTCCGCCGATGCACGGTTCAGCCACTGCGCCGCAAGCGGCAACTGATGGGCTTCAATGGCGGCATTCATGCCTCCGGCAACGATCAGAGAATTGTGCGGCGCCCGTTCGAAAGCCTTGCGATAGTTTGCCTCGGCCTTGGTAAAATTCCGCCGCGTGGTGTACAGATCGCCGAGCGCGAGGTAGGGTACGTACAAGCGGGGATAAGCGGCGGCGAGGCGCTGGAAGTATTTCTCCGCTTCCTGATCGTGCCCGGCTTCGCGGGACACATAGCCTACGGAAGTGAGAGCGAAGCGATTCGTCGGGTCACCCTCCAGAATCTTCCGATACGCTGCAATGGCTTCGTCACGCCGTCCGAGTTTGGCCAGCAGATCCCCATCGAGCTGTAATGTGTTGGGATCTTTACCGTCGATCGCCAAGGCTTCATCCACATCCTGGCCCGCCCCTTTGAGGTCGCCGGAGTTCATGCGGATCAGAGCGCGCAGGCGCAGGAATTCCGGCCGCGAACGTCCCTGCTCATTCATGGTGCTGATTTCGGACTGGGCAATTTCCAGGTGGTGATGGGAAGCCGCGTCGTCATGCAGGCCTTTGTAGATTTCCATCAGGTTCATGTGCAGCTGAATTCCGTAGCGCGGTCCCTCAGCGGGAGCTTGCGGCAAATGATCCAGAGCGGCGCTGTATTCGCGGGCGGCGTCGGGCAGGTTCTCCCGCAGACGCGCCATCTGCCCGCGGATAGCGTGTACCCGGTAGTTGTCCGGTTCGATGGCGGCGGCACGGTCGACATATTTTTCAGCGACCTCAAGGCGGCCGACGGTGGCTTGGGCCTGGGACGCGGAGAGTTGTAAAGCCAGATTTTTCGGCGCAGCGTTGGCCGCCTGCGTGTACAGCTTTGCCGCTTCATCTTTGTTGCCCGAGAGTTGGTAGGTGTAGGCGAGTTCCGCTTTAATCGTGGGACTCCTGCCCGCGATCGATTGCAGGGCCTCAATCGCGGCTGGATAATTTCCCGTATCGCGGTAGTAGCCTGCCAGGGATCGCTTTACCTCGGGGTCGTTGGGGGCGCGCTGCTTCGCCAGTTCGAGGTAGTGAAGCGCCTCTTCGACCTGGTTCAGGTGCCGGTAACACATGGCGATCAACAGTTCCAGCCGGGCCGCTGGCTTTCCCTGTTCCGCCCGGCGCAGGTTGCTCAGGGCCTCCTGGTATTGGCCCGCCTGCATCAGTAACTCGCCGAGGATTGCCAGGTCGCTGGTTCGCTTGGGGTCGGAGGCCAGAACCTGGTTCAAAATTCCCTTCGCATCGTCAAACCGGCCGGCGCGTCCGTACGCCTGGGCCAGCCCGGACAGCCCATCCAGCGAGGAAGGGTTCAGGCGCAGACCCTGGTTGTAAGAATCGATGGAGAGTTGTGTTTTGCCTGCCAGCCGCGCTGCGTAGCCGAGAAGGAACCACAGCTTGGGATCGTTCGGCGCTCCCTGGGTGGCGCGCTGGGCGTAGTCCAGCGCGGCCGCGTACTTGCCATCCTTCAGGGCCATTTCGGCGGCCCGGGCGAGGCGGGCGTTCTGGATGTTTGACCCCCATCCCATTGATTTTGGGGAAGATGGGGCTTTTTGTGTGTCGGTCTTTTTCTCTTCTTTCTGCGCTGGCGGAGAAGGCGCAGAGTCGGGAGACACTTTGTACGTCTGGGCTCGCAGTGACGAACCAAGAGCGAGCACGAGCCAGCACAAAGACAGCCTTTTCAGGCGACCCATCCGCGAACTCAAAATGCCACCACTCCGGTCATTGATTTACGACCCCGCTTTGATTCCTTGGGGGGCTGAAGTGTTGGCTGATGCCGGCACCTATTTGTCGTAGCTTGGACGTCTCTTAAGCAACCCCATCGCCGGCCAGGGAATCGAACCGCCGTTCGGGAGGAAAACTTTGCCTAGGGCTGAAACCGGCGCTACGCGGCCGATACCCACTGCCTTCATCGTGCTGGCAGCGTTTGCCATTCACGCGCCCCTTCTCCTGATGAAGCTTCCGTTGAAGTCGTACGACACCAACTTCCATATTTTTTTCGCTTCTCACTACGTGCATCACTGGTTCGATCCCTGGAACCCGAAATGGTATGCCGGCTTCTCCCAGACCACTTACCCGCCTCTGCCTCAGCAATGGCTGGCCCTGGTTTCTTATGTGACCGGGCTGGATATGGCGTACATGGTGGTGCAGTTGGTCGCCATCCTGCTCTTGACGATTGGGGTTTACCGCTTCGCGCGGCTCTGGGTTGATCCCCGGGCCGCCTCTCTGGCAGCTCTGGCCAGTGTGTTCCTTGGGGCAGAGTCATTTCTGGTGTACTCCGCGGGGCAGTTGTCCACCACGTTTGCGGCACCGCTGTATCTGAACGCGATGCCGTATCTGTATCAGTGGGCTCGACGCGGCGGGTGGCGCTCCTTCATCAAGGGAGCAACATTGGCGATCGCGGCCGCCGCCGCACATCACGCCACGCTGATTTTTGGATCTTTGCTTTTCGCGCTCCCAGTGTTGGCGCTGGCGTGGCGCGACGGGAAGGAAGACGAACGAATTTCGAATTCAGGTTTCATCTTGCGGGCGGTTAGCGCGATGTTGTTTGTGGCGCTGGCGATTGGAGCCGTGCTTCTGCCGTTCTGGATCGCGCTGCTCAAATATCCTGTGACCCAGGTCCCCATCCCGCATGCCAGCCGCGCCAGTTACATTTTGAGTCCGGAGTGGGCAGTTAACTTTTTCGTCGTGCCTTACGGAGCGCTGATTCTGGCCCTCCCGTTCATTTTGCTGCGTGGTTCCTCGACTCCCCGGCTGCGCCCGCTGTTGCTGGGTTTTTGGCTGGCCTTCCTGCTGGGATTGGGAGGCACGACGCCGGTGGGCAGAGTCCTCCTGGGCCGGGCCTTTGAAGTAATCACGATGGAGCGCTTCACTTACTGGGCGACCTTGCTGGCCATGCCCTTTGTGGGGCTGCTGGCCAGGGAATTGATTGACCGCTTCCACACCCGCGCCATTGTGGGATTGACCCTGGCGGCGGTAGCCAGCTGTGCTCTGGCGGTGGCGTGGTCAAGTTACAGGCCCGCCGACGCAGCCGACCTCAAGATCGACAGCGTGGCCGCCTGGCTCAATCGCGACGGGCATGATCGATATCGCTACATCACCCTCGGATTCGGAAACAAGATTGCGCGTTTGGCGGTGTTGACCGACGCCAGCAGCGTTGATGGTGAGTGGAACTCTGGCCGCATGTTGCCGGAACTGACCGAGCATGGCGCCGGTTCCCTGACCAGTTCCAAATTTTTCGGAAAGTCGGGTTTCGATGCGCTGTCCGCTATGCTTCATCACGCCGACCGCTATGGACTGAAGTGGGTATTTGTGCGCGACCCGTACTATGAGCCCCTCATGGTCTTTGCCGGCTGGCGCAAAGTCGACACTCTCGAGGACCGGACCATCAGCGTGTGGGGCAAGGATGACGTCCCGCCTGCCACTCCGGTCAACGCGCCGCAAATGCCGCCACCGTGGCAGGGACTGATGTGGGGGACTTTGCCCATTGGCAGCAGCATTCTGGCCATGCTCTTCCTGCTGATTCCAGAGGAGCGAAAGCGATACCAGCCCGAAGCCGAGCCGGAGAAGGTGCGACAACCCGCCGCCGAGGATCTGGTGCTGGGGAGGACACTCTCGTGATGCGGGGATGGCTTTTGGCTCTGATCATCGTCGTGGTGACCGCCCTTCTGATCACGATAGGCACGTTGTGGCCCGTCCAGACCGCAATCGCGATGGCCACTCCGCGGCTGATGAGTAGTTCGTCATCGCCTAAGGGCGCGGCCCAGAACCTGATGCAGGAGATCCGCCGGAGGAACTGGAATGCGGCCTATGCCATGCTGGCCAACAAGTCCGAGTTTCCGGAAGCCGACTTTATTCGCGATCTGACCGGCAGTTATACCAGTCTGCGCAGCTATGCCAGCCTGGAAAGCTTTGACTTGAGCCCGCTGCGCGCCTCTGCGGACGAGGCCAAATTCCGCGTCGATCTGAACTGGTCGAGCGTGGTAGGTACCTTTCAGGACACGCGCGAGCTGCGGGTCGTAAGAGAAGGTGACCATTGGCAGGTGATGTGGCCGATCACCCGGGAACCGAAGATTCCGCCGCAGGTGATTCCGGTCAACTATCTGCGCTGGGATGTGATCTACCGCGGCGCCGAAGATGACTGGGGCGCTCAGGATGTGGAGTCGCCGCACGTGCGTATCGTAGCCATGCATCCCGTGGATCGCGGCGGGGGCACCATCATACTGGGCGAGCTGCTCAACGAGGATGTGGTTCCCGCGTTTGTGACCGTCAAGGCCACCCTGCTGGCCAAGGATGGCTCCGCGCTCGCGACCGAAGACAGTTTTGCGAATATTTCGCATGTGCTCCTGCCCAAGCAGGTCACGCCTTTCCGCATTGATTTTCCAAAAGTCCGCCTGTCCCAGGTGGACAACGTCCGCATTGAACCTTCCTCGACGCTGGTGGCGGCCTCGGCGGACCCCGTAATCGGAATCGAAGAGCAGAAGCTGAATCCCTTGCCGACGACTTCATTGAGCGGGCAACTGGTGAACCAGAGCGGCCAGGTGGTCAACATCGCGCACATCCTGGGCACGTTTTACGACAGCCGCGGCCAGATCATCTGGGTCTCGGACGGATATGCCAACCGGGCCCTGCTGCCGCAGACACCGGTCGCCTTTTCCTTGCCCTATCCCGCGGACCTGGCCGACAAGATCAACAACTATCGGGTGGTGACCAGCACCTTCAGCGTGGGCCGCTTCCAATGAAGTACAGAATCACATTCGTACTGCTGATGCTGATGGGTCTGATCCTGGTGCGCGGGGTTCAACTCGCCGCGGCCAGTGGCGAAGCCTTGCAGGTCCCCAAGGTGCTCGAAGCGGGAAGTGCCCTGTCGGTCCCAACTCACGCCGCCGGCAAGGCCGTCTTGTACATGGTGAGTCCAGCGCAGGTATTGCGGCGCAATGTGGAACCGGGAGAGACCGTCGTCATAGAGCCGGGAGATCTGCACAACGCGGGACACTACCTGGCACTCCTGGTAAGCCCGGGGGCTACCGACAAAGCGGAGTTCGATGTGGTGGCCGCCGCTCAACCGTCATCGGTGAATTTTCTGGCGAAACCTTCGCGCCTTCCGGTCAGCCGGCCAGACGGAATCAGCGGCGTGGCTTACATATTTGACGTTTTCCGGAACCTGGTCCTCGCGCCCATGCCGGTGTCGTTTCAGCTCTCGGATAGTGCGGGTGGCACCCAGACCCGGAGTGTGACGACGCACAATGGAGTGGCCTGGGCGAAGATGAATTCCGCGCCCAAGGCGGGGGCGGCGCAGTTCCAGGTCACTGTGGGGAACGTCGCGGAAAAACGCGTGGTGCAGCAGGTCCCGGGTGATCCCTGCAATCTGAGAATGAGCGGCCAGCGGTCGGGAGAGCGCATGATCCTGGAAACCGCGCCGGTGCGCGATTGCAGCGGCAATCCGGTGTCGGATGGGACCATTGTCACCTTCACCCAGACTTACGACGGCCGCAGCGCAGCCACCGTCGATGTGCCTTTGAAACGTGATGTGGCCCGCACCGAAATGCCGGCTCTCGACGGGGCCGTCATCTCGGTGGCGACTGGCGTCGTGTTGGGAAATGAAATCCGGGTGGGAGAGCGGCGATGAAAACGGCCTCCCATCTACTCGTGCGCCGGCCTCGAAAGTTGTTCCCGCTGGCTTGCGCGGTCGTGGCTGGCCTGCTGCTCTCCGGTTTTGCCGCGCCCACGCTCCGCGTGGACGCCGACGGTGCAGGCCCGCGCTCGCTCGAAGATCAGACCAGGACGGCAGTGGTGCGTGATTACTTGCAGTCGTGGAAGAGCATGAGTGCGGCGCTTCAGGAAAATCGCGCCGATCTGCTGGACACATCATATCTGGGGCTGGCGAAGGAGAAACTGGCGGAGGCAGTGCGCGAGCAGCAGGAGTTGGGCATCAAGACAAACTATCGCGACCTTTCGCACCATCTCAGAATCGTTTTCTACTCGCCTGAGGGATTGTCAGTTCAATTGTTGGATACGGTGGAATACGACGTGCAAATCGTGGATCACGGCCAGGAGCTGGCCCCGCAGCATGTTCGCGCGCGCTACGTCGCCGTTCTGACTCCAACCGAGGTGCGTTGGAAAGTGCGTGTCTTCCAGGCTCAGCCTGAATGATGCGGGCAGGAACGGAGTGAGCATGATTCCGGAGCAGGGGAAAACCAACCAAAAGGAGTTGTCCATGATCTCGGTCGTGGTGCCGGTTTACAACGAAGAGGAAATCATTCCTCTGCTTCACGATGCCGTGGTGCGTGCCATGAGCAAGCTGCGCGACACCTGGGAAGTGGTGTATGTGAACGACGGCTCGACCGATTTGTCCCTGCAATTGTTGCGCAGCCTGCAACTGAACGATGCGCACGTGGTCATCGTGGATCTTTCACGCAACTGGGGGCACATGGGAGCGATCTCTGCCGGCCTGCAGACCGCCGGCGGAGATGCGGTTGTATTGATGGATGGCGACCTGCAGGACCCACCCGAAGTTGTCCCTGAACTGGTGGAGGCATGGCGGCGCGGAGCGAAAGTGGTGACCGCGGTGCGACGCAGCCGGCAGGAACGCCGCAAAGCCCTGGCCCTGCTGTTCCCCTTGTTCTATCGCGTGCTCGGTGCGCTGGCGGACTTCCCTATTCCCCTGAACGCGGGCATTTTCGGTTTGTTGGACCGGCAGGCCGTGGACGCGATCAATGCTTTGCGCGAAGGCAACCGCTATCTGCCGGGTTTGCGCGCCTGGGTGGGATATCGCAGCGAGATCGTCTATTACGACCGCAACGACCGGGTCGGCGGGGAAGGCAAGCTTTCCTTCGTGAGTCGCATCAAGTACGCCATGGATGCGATCACCAGCTTCAGCTACAAGCCTCTGCGCTTCAGTTTCGTGCTGGCGGCGATGGCCCTGTTCGTATCTTTGGTCCTGGTGATCGCGGCCGTGGTCTCCGCTGGCCCGCTCAATCCCGTGGTCTATGGCATGACCGCCGCGGTCTTTTTTGTGGGCAGCCTGGTGCTTCTATCCGCGGGCATCATGGGAGAGTATATCGGCCGGGTTTATGACGAGGTGAGGCGCCGTCCGCTTTCGATCATTGCCAAGGTGTACGCCGCCGAGGAAGCCGCCTACCGGGCCCAACCCGCACGGCCCATGGCGGTGAAGTCGAACGGACAGAGCGGCGATCTGGAAAGAATATCTCCGGCAGTCTGAGCTATCGAACTGGCGCTTAACCGGGCTGCTAGTGTCCTGTCCCGGAAATTCGTTGAACTAATAATGTCATCCCGACCGGAGCGGAGCGAAGCGAGCGCAGTGGAGGGACCTGCTGTTTCAGCCAACCCGACCCGCGCCGCTTACATTTCGACATTCCACGGGTTTCTGGAACAGCACACTAGTTGTTGCCGGGAGCGCACTTCTTCAGCCCGCGTTCAATCGCCGTGCCCTCTTCGTAGTCATTCCAGGTGGCAATCAGCAGGAACGGCGTGGGAGAGTATTCGCGCGAGATCTTGAGAGTATCGGCGAAAGTCTGGCCACAGCGCTGCGAGATGTGGCGATTGAGGCTCCAGGATGCCTTGCTGTCATCGAAGCCCGCCCAGGCCGCTCCGATTGCGATCTTGTCCGGGTACTTCGACGGCATGGTCTGATAAAACCTGCGCAGATAGTCTTCTCCCCAGTTACTACCGTCGGGCGCGAACCCTTTCCTCCCCGGATTCACCCAGGCGTAGAAACCGTCGAACGCGCTGGCATAGGGAGTGGAACGGAACTCGTAAATGAGTAGAGGCGCAGGCTCCCACTGGTCGGTTTCTGCCCGCACCCGGTTCCAGTCGGTTTGCGCGCTCTTGGGGAAGATGAAGATCATGGGCCGTCCGTTGTAGGTGAGATACGCGCCGCGTCCAGGGGCGCCGGGGGCCAGATACGTGCGATGGAATTTGTCGAAGGCGGCGAGCGTGTCGTCCGTGGCCTGACCGTTTTTGCTTTGGGTCTCGTCGTACATCATGGCCACCTTGAATTGTTTTTCGGGGGCAATCGACTGGATCAGGGCGTAGCTGCGGTCCAAAAAAGGCTCACGGTCTCCGTACCAGTCGACGACAAAGCCCGAGATTCCCATGGACTTGGCCTGGTCCATCTGCTTGCGTATGACCACCGGGTCTTGCGAGGAATAGCCTATGGAGATGTGGTTGGGATGCCCAAACCAGGGCTCGTAAACCGCCAGAACCTTCCGTTCCGCTTCCATCGATGATACGTTCTGGATCAGATCCCGGTGCAGCCCAGGTTGGGTGCAGCCCTGGAACAGGAGCAGCAGGAGCGCGTACCAGAGCCTAAGGGGGTGCTGTGCCATCAGATGGATTTACCTATCCTTAGAAGGGGTTGGCAGCATCCAGGTTGTGTGCTGCGAACGCGGAATTTGCCGGCCCCAGTGGGCAGCCCCACTCCGGCTTTCGGCATCTGAAGGCCCGCGCAGGGAAAGGGTTTCGCCGAACTGGGTCTAGCAGGCGAAAGACAACGAAGGAAAGTGTAGTCTCCCCAGCTTAGGTCGTCGGAGCCCAAGTGATCAATCGTTTGAACTCCAGTCCGAATAGTGAATCCAAGACACTCCGAGCCAAGGTACTCTCCGGAAGCTTCATGCTGCTTGCCGGCTCCGGCTCGGTGACCGCGATCAACTTTCTTTACAACATAGCCGTGGCGCGGTCTCTGGGGCCGAGCGGCTTCGGTCATGTCAGCGCGGTCTGCACCCTGTTGGTTCTGATCTCGGCGGTAACGCTTTCCTTTCAGATCGTCTCGGCCAAGCTCGTGGCCCAGCAGGAGTCGTTGCCGGCCAAGCGAACCGCCTATCGCGGGCTTCACTGGCGCGCCTGGGTCGGGGGCATCATCGCCGGATTGCTTCTGCTGGTGCTCCGGCACCTGATTGCCGGCTATCTTAATCTGCCCGGTCCCGTTCCCGTCACCTTGATGGCCATCGGAGCTGCTTTCTATGTCCCGCTCGGCAGCCGGCGGGGATACTTGCAGGGCTCCTGCAGCTTCCGCCATCTGGCGCTCAATGTCGTGGCCGAGGGAATTGTGCGGCTGGGTGGATCTTTGCTTGCCATTGCTCTGGGCTACGGCGTCACGGGCGTGATCGCCGCTAACGTGGCCGCGGTGATGATGGCATATCTCCTGGCCATTCCCACTCCGTGGATCCGCGTCGAATACCAATCCGAGCCGATCGCAGTGGCCTTTCGCGAAGGATTGCAGGCCATCGCTTTCTTTGTCGGCGTCGTACTCATCAACAATTTCGACATCGTGCTGGTGAAGCATTTTTTCGCTCCGGCAGAGGCCGGCCTGTACGCCGCGGTGGCCCTGGTCGGACGGGTGATCTACGTGCTGTCCTGGTCGGCGGTGAGTGGCATGTTTCCGATCGCGGCCGGGACCCGCAGCCTGAAGCGGGACCACGGCGTGCTCGCGACCTCCCTGCTGTTGGTGCTGGGCATCGGGTCTTCGATCACCCTTGGGCTTTGGCTCGCTCCGGCGTGGATCTGGACCACCCTGTTTGGGGCCCGCTTCGGAATGGCGGGCGATCTCGCCTACTTGCTGGCGCTTTACGCTGCCACCACCAGCGTCTATTCGCTGAGCGTTGTGTTCATTGCGTACGAGATGTCGCACAAAATCGCCAATACGGCGTGGGTGCAACTGGCTTTCAGTGCCGTAATCATCGGCGGCATCTACCGGTATCATTCGTCGCTCGAACAGGTCATCCGGGTGCAACTGGGCATGATGATCCTGCTGCTGGTGGTGGTGGCTGTCCCCTTCGTGTTCAACCTGCTTGCCGGCTCGGAAGCCTTACCCGGCAATTTCGGCTCCGGCGAAGTAAGAACCATTCGCCGGGTTTCGGAGCACGAAGTGATGGCGGAGTTTTTGAAGACCGACTTCCACAAACCGGAATTCAGCAAGTACCAGCAAAGTCTGGGCGGAATCGTGACCACGCCCAATCTCAACGATGTGGTGGAAAATGCGGTGCGACGCGCGCTGCTGTTCGTGCGGCACGGCGCCTTGTGGAGAGAGCTCCCGCCCGGGACACAGTGGTTTGAGGTGGAAGTCGAAAGGGCGGATCTGGAGCGGATTCGCGTCTTTCCCCGGGCCCAGTGGCGCCGCCTGGCGCGGGGCAATTTTGGCCTGACCGAAGTGGCGCGGCGCATCGCTTCCGGCGAGTGCACTGGCTTTGCCGACGAGGCGTTTCTCCTGAAACTTCAGCAGCTCCGGACTCGATTAGAAGAGGGCTGGCAGGCGGGCGCCATACTTCTGATCGGGCTCGACCAGCGTGGCGCCTTTACTCTTTTGGATGGCAACCACCGGATGGTAGCGGCGCTGCTGGCGTCGCCGGAGGCCCTGACCCGGTTTCGTTTCTTCTGTGGCCTGTCCCCTCGCATGAGCGAGTGCTGCTGGTACGAAACGAACGTTACGACTCTGGCGCGCTACGGGACCAACCTGGTCAGGTATCTGGTCCACGATCCTCAGGAAGAGCTGGAACGGCTGTTGCAGGGGTTTGACTGAAACCAGGAAACCGCCGGGTTGATTACCACACTCCTTTGTCATTTCCCGTCAAGCGGTAGGCGACAAATGCCGAAATAGCCAGCGGCGGCAACAGAGGCAGCCGGTACAGGGCCCTGAAATCGGCGTGCCGGCCGGCGTTCAGCAATTGGGAACCATAGAGACCCGCCGCCGGTCCCTTGGAAACACGCAAGAACTTGCCGCCCAGATGCACCCGCAGACGGTGGGAAGGCACAGCGGCGAGAACCTCCCGCGGTATCTCAAGCTGGCCACCATAGGAATTCACGTATTCGGCAATCAGTTGCAGAAACGTGGCCACCCCTGGCCAGATGCCGCCCAGTTCGGCTGCCCGGCGAAGCTCGGAGAAGTCGATCGCGCGGTCGTTGAGCAGATTCGCAAAATCCGCCATATCGCACAGCCTGAAATAGAGGTGGCGATACATCCGCTGCAAGGTCGAGATAAGAACCCGCTCTTCCGGCGCTGGCACGCGGAAGCTATGGCCGCCCACGGTCCGGGTCACGCTGCGCTCGAGCACGCGACGAGCCAGTGCTTTCTGCTCCCCGGTCTGACCCAGATAGCGCACGTGGATTTCAACCAGCTCGGGCAAATCGGGCAGCTTGAAATTCCACTTGTTGGCCAGGCGATCTCCCCAGCTGCGCGGTTCCTGCTGCGCATCAAACTGTTGCGCCATGACCCTGAGCACGGTGCTTTCGTCGCCGTCAGTATAAAGATCAAGATCGGAGCCCAGGTCCGGCCAGTGATCGAGGGACTTTATCACCGCCACTTGCGCCCCCGCCGCCTCCAGGGCGGTACAGATGGGGACAAGATTCTCCACGGCATGGGCGATGCGGGCATCCTCGTGCGCCAGGGTACCTTCACACCAGGAACGGATTCGATCATGGCCGGGAAACGCGCAGGCCGACTTCCGCAGCGCTTCCAGAGCGCGCACCGTCACGTGATGAGCGTCGGCAAGACACAGAAGGTCCGCCAGTTCCACCGCGCTCAGGTCACAGACCCGTTGCAACAGGGGATAGATATTGCCCGGATTCTCGTAGTACGGCGGGGAATCCTCCGGCTGCCCGGGGAAGACCAGACGGGAGAGAATATCCACGTATTGGGCAGTTCGAGAGTTGTCAGAGGGCATGGATCTGTTGGAAAATCGCCAATCTTTGATGTGCGAGTACCGTCCCGGGTTGGTTACCGGCCCCGGACAGCGCTCCTGGCGGGCGAATCGGCAGCCAACATATTCGCCCTCCGCGTCATCCAAAGCCGTTACGAGGGGGAACCGTGTCCGCAAGCGCGATTCTGGTAGTCGGCAACCGGTCATTATTGATCCCAGGGGGCGACGAATCCCTTTCCGGGGACGGCACGGAGCCGCCCACAACACCCATTGCAGCGCTGGAAATACTGGGACAATCCATTGTCGAACACACCATCGCCCGCCTGCACGGCGCCGGCATCCATGCGGTGTCGGTGGTGCATGAAGTGGGCTTCTCCCTCACGGCGGGGCGGCGGTTCGTTCCCGATGTGCTCATGAAGCAGGCCCAGAATGGCTTCGAGAGAGTTCTGCTGATCAGGCTGGGCGCCTACGCGGAGGTGGATTACGCCGACCTGCTCCGATTTCACGACGAGGCGGGCGCGACTGTGACGCGGGTGTGCGACGCTGCCGCCCCCCTGGATTTTTGGGTGCTGGACTCCGCTCCCACACGAAGCAGCAGACTGAATCTGGACTTGCCCTCGGATGCCAACCCGCCCTCCGACTATCTCACCACGGGCTACGTGAACCGCCTGGAGAGTGCCCGCGATCTCCGGCGCCTGGTAGTGGACGCTTTCCAGGGACGCTGTGCCATCCGGCCCCGCGGACGGGAAGCGAAGCCGGGAATCTGGATCGATGACGGCGCCCGGGTTCATCGCTCCGCGCGTATTGTTGCTCCTGCCTATATTGGACGGGGCACCCGGGTGCGGGCGGCGGCGCTGATCACCCGCTTCAGTAATCTTGAACGCCGTTGCCTGGTGGATTACGGTACCGCCATCGAAGACTCTTCGGTGCTGCCTTACACCCACGTGGGCAGAGGACTGGATGTGGCCCACGCCGTGGTTGAAGGAGGCCGGTTGGTGAACCTGTCGCGCAATGTCGCGGTCACTATCAGGGACGCGAACCTGATCGGCCCCACCGCTGCCCGCCGTCATTGGTTTGGATACGGCGGCAAACGGGCCGCGGTTGCTGCTCCCGTCACGGAAACCATTGAGTTCGAGCCTGTTCCTCACCTGGCCCCGCGGCCACGGACCGTCCTCCGAATATTGTCCAAAGGGGAAGTATGAAAAATACGACTTGGACCAGCGCGGAACGTCCATGGAGAAACTTATGAAATGTTTTGACGGGCTTGTGTGGGTGCGGGCGACTCGGCAGCGCTTGCGCGGAATGGCGGCGCGCCTTGTGGCTGGCTCGCTGGTGCTGGCCGTGATGGCCTCCAGCAGCGCGGCGGCGCTTCCCGGGCCACAACCGACGAGCCCCGATCAGTCGCGCCCTGAAGGAGCTGCAACCGGTTCGACGCAAGCGCCGGCCGCCGCCCACTCCAGCGCTGAGACCTTGCCGGACAGCCCCGGCGCCGGGCGACCGCAGGACGCTCAAACCGCCGCGGGACAATCCGGCGCGGCGCAGTCGCTTCCGCAACCGCAAACAGATGGGAATCAGAAGCCCGTCGGCACTGCTGCTGCAGAGACCGCGACTACGACGGGCTTCGCGGCGTCGAAGCCGGCCGGCGCGGCACTGGCGCCCGCGAAGCAGAAGCGCGCACGCACCATCTTGATCAGCGTGGGCGCGATCGCAGGGGCAGCCGTCGCCCTGGGATTGGTCGTGGCCCTGTCCAAAGGCACTCCCAGCAAGCCGCCGGGCAGCCAATAGCAGCAGATTGCGAAAGGGCCCTACAATCGGCCTGACCGTCCATCATTACCCGATCCATGACTGATCCATCAGAAAGCCGGCGGCCCGTGCTGGTGAGTTTCTCTGGAATCGATGGCGCCGGCAAAAGCACGCAGATCGAAAATCTTCGCCATCACTTGAGCGCTGCCGGCCTGCAGGTCCAGCAGCTTGCTTTCTGGGACGACGTCGCCGTGATGCGGCGCTTTCGCGAGTTCTCGCGCAGCGCGCTGCTCAAGGGAGACGCCGGCATTGGGGCCCCCGATAAGCCGGTAAATCGCCGCGACAAAAATGTCCAGACCTGGTACATGAACGCCTTCCGTTTCCTCCTTTATTCACTCGATGCTGTGTGGCTCAGCGTCGTAGTCCGAAGGGCTGTTCGGTCCCAGGCCGATGTGGTTATCTTTGACCGCTATCTTTACGATGAACTTGCAAACCTGCCGTTGCGCTCTCGCCTCACCCGCTCCTATGTTCATCTGATGCTGAAGTTCGTACCTCAGCCGGATGTGGCGTACCTGCTGGATGCGGACCCTGTCCTGGCGCGCCAACGAAAACCGGAGTATCCACTGGAGTTCGTGCAAAGCAACCGGGCAGCCTATCTGGCGTTGAGCGCGCTCTCCGGCGGCATTACCGTGATCGCCGCAGGGTCAGCCGACGAAGTCGCCAGCGAAGTGGTTCATCAGATTGAGAAAAGACTGTATGGGTCGGACACTCTTGTCCGACGCAGTTGATCTTGATTTTGCACTTCGTGTCCAGGCTGAAGAAGTTGATCTTGAAGTTGACCTGCTGTCCCGCCGTGGATGTTGAATACTGAAATTGATGGTACTGGCTCAGTTTGAAATTCTGGTGGTCTGCCAGGGCGATTCTGGGTGGAGCAGCGCTTTAGCGCTGCCATCAGGACGGCGCAGAGCATACGGCTTCAGCCGCTGAGGTACCTCAGGAGCTGAAGCCCGCGGCAAGAGATAGTCGCGCTATGCAGGCCTGAAGGCCTGCTCCACCCGTTGCCGATGATGGTCATGCGGGCGTTCAAACGGAGCCACTACCAAACTGACCTTGACCTGCCACCGCACCATTGAACGCGATGGATCCTGCCTACCGAATCGTGATCTTGGCCACGGTTGAAGCCTGGGTTGCCGCCGAAGTTGCAACCACTTTTATGCTGTAGGAGCCGGGAATGATTTCAGCCGAAGACTCAGCCCCGCCCGGGATCCCGGCGCAGGAACTGACCAGCAGGGCGCACGCGATCAGGCTGCTGAGCGCGAGGCCGCGGAGAAGACGTTTTCGGTCAACCTGGCCGAGCACAAGTACTCCAACCATCCCCAGACCGAAACCGACGAGTGCGCCCCTGCGCGGCGGCCGGGGCGTGCGCTCCGGACGGTGCGCCGGGCGGACCACGGAGACTCTGAGCACTGAAGTCGCGGCCTGGGACCCTGGAGTAATCACGGCCGGCGAGAAGGTGCACGACATGGCGGCCGGGAGATTGGAACATGAGAGACTGACGGGGCCCGTGGCCACGGATCGCGCGGTCACCGTGATCCGCGGACTTCCCGACTGTCCGTCCACGATAGTGACCGATGATGGGGAGGCTGAAAGCGCAATGGACGCGGTGGCGGGCGGCGGCGTCGACGTCGCAGGAGGTGTCGTTGGAGTGGTTTCCGGAGGCCCGGCGGCGGATGCCGAAGTTGTGCCGCACTGCGGCGCGTAGGCTACGGCTGCGGAAATCTGATTTTTCAGGCTCGGTTTTCCGATAGCCTGCACAAACAATTTGTAGTTCCCCGCGGCCAGCGAGTACCCACACATATCGAGAGCATGCGTGCCCACGGTCTGATCGGTGAGCGGCATGAGACTCTGGCCATCGGAACTCACATAGACCCGGTAGTGATCGATGGTGCCTTCGCTTCCGCTGACTTGCCATTGCAGCGAGTTGCCGGCCAGGGCTGCTGAGACGCTCACGCAGTTGTCAATCCCTGATTCGATCTCCGTTCCTTCTTCGTAGTCATTCCAGGTGACCAACTGCATGGCCGCGAGCTGATTGGTCGAGTTGTAAAGGCTGTTGATTTTTGCAAACGTCTGCAGCCAGGTCTGTCCGCAGCGCTGGTCCATGATGCGGTTCAATCCCCAGGAAGCCAGTTGGTCGTTGAATCCCTTATAAGCTGCGCCCCACGTTTGCTTGCCCTGGGCGGCCATTCCGGCGCTGTAGAAACCGGTCAGATAGCTCATTCCATAATCGCTGCTGGTCGCGATGTCCCAGGAGTATGCGCCCTCGCTCTGAATATGGCTGAAGCCCCGGCTATGTTGAAAGAGGAACAGAGGATTGCTGGCCAGTGCGGCTTTGGCCGCATTCCAGTCCACCGTGTAATGCAGGTCGATGTCGAAGTTGGTGACCACCGGACGGCCACCCACCCTCAGATATGCCGGCGAGGGGAAATAGGTCCGCTCAACATATTGCAAATCAGAGGTCAGGGCCTGCTGAGGATTGCAGCCCGGACATGAGTTCCACCGAATGGCGCCGCTATCGACCATGATGGCGAAGGTGAATCCGGGATGGGTCTCCGCTTCATGCATCACCAGTGTGGCCGCCCGGTCGATCGCGTTGTTCGGTCCGTACCAGACCATGACCACTCCGTCGATGCCGCGGCTGATCATGTCGGAGATCTGTCGCTTGACCTGGGCTGGATCGGTCGAGCTGTAACCGATGTTCATGTGGTTGGACTGGCCGAACCAGAGCACCAGATGAGCGAAGACCTTGGTCTGTGCTGCGGGGTAGAGCAGGGAATGGATGTCGAGCTTGCTAACGCCGCCCGCGCCCAGGTTCCCGTTCGACTGCGCGACAAAGCCGCCGGCGGCGCTGGTGTTGTTGTTGGTTTCGGTAGCAAGGGTGGTGGTCGGTGTGATCAACAGATTGCCAGCGCGGCTGGCAAGCGGACAGATCAGGACCAATGCAATGACGGACAAGCGGATGCGGCGCATTGCCTTCAAAGAGAACCCTTAACGCGATTGAATTACTGCTCGACGTGAGGTCGACTTGAGGGAATCTTAACTAGCGCTCGCAGGTTAGGCATGTTACGGACGGGAGTGGCCTTCGAGGTGACCCGGGCTGCAGCTGCAAGTTCCCGCCGGATTCGGGTGTCCCACCCTCATCGCTCCGTTTTTTTGGAGAGACAGAGTGGGAGATCAGGGGGATGTTATCCAGCCGAGACCGGGTGGGTCGGGCACTCCTGTCCGACGCTCTTGACGTTGTTGTCGGTTTGGAATTTAGGTTTGGATACCGGTTCGGGTTTGGGTGCGTCTGAGGCGTTCTCTTGCTACCCAAAACCAGAAGTCAAAAGCGTCGGACGTGAGTGTCCGACCCAAACCCTCCCGTCTAGTCCGGTACTGCGATTTCACCAATCGAAGGGGGTAGCACTTGCAGGTCCGGGTGCTCCGGATCGCGCCAATAAACCTGAAAACATTCTCCCTGCTGCCGTGGCTCCCAGGTGGTGCCATCCTCGTAGAAAATCTTTCGCGGAAACAGCGCCCATCCCAGGATTGACTCGCCGCCTTGCAGGTACGAATCTTTTTCCACGGTTTGCTCGGCTCCGGCCGCGATAGGTCCCGATGCGGGCCAATCGGCGTCAAAGGGATGGTGCAGGTATTGCGGCGCCAGGAAATGCTCGGAGGTCAGGATCCACTGCTTGATCGCTTTTCCACTTGTGTTTTTCACGCGTACCGAATATTTGCCCGAAGTGTTCCAGAAAGTTCCCGAGATAAATCGCAGCGGGCACGAACGGGCCGGCGGGTCGTAGATGGTGAAGGTGCTCATCATGCCCGCTTCCATGTGGTCGGCCACGTGACAATGAAACATCCATACTCCGGGATTGTCGGCCACCATGTCCACCGAAAGAGTGCTGGCAGGAAGCAGTTCCACGACGTCCATGTGGCGGAGCGGGTCGCTGACCGTCATGCCGTGCCAATGCGGTGTGTGCAGATCCTTTTCATTGCCCATGGCCATCACATACCAGCGGACTTTCTCCCCTTTTTTCATCACCAGGCCGGGCAGATTCCCGAAGATATACCCGTTGATGGCATGGAAGAGCCCGGCGTCCTGTCCACGCAGTTCATCGAAGATCATGAATGAAGTGACGAATTCCCGGTCCACGTCTTTCGGGCTGCCGTCGGCTCTGGCCTTGCCCTTGGCGGTGATGATGATGGGCCCCATGAGGCCGGCGTTTATTTCCGTGAGTCCCGCCGAATGCGGGTGGTACCACCAGACCACCGAGCTGAGTTGTCCCGGCCCCGGCCCGCTGCCCGCGTCTGCGAACCAGTGATAAGTGAAACGCCCGTTGGGCGGAACCAGCGAACCGCGCCCGGCGGGCACGTAGTAGGCGCCTTCGTTGTCCTTGTCGTAGCGCAAGCCGTGAGGATGAATGCCGTGAGAGCTGCGGCTGCGGTTTAGGAAGTCCACCACGATCTCATCTCCGACTTCGCCGCGAATGATGGGCCCCAGAACTCCCAACCATTCGGGCTGGGGCTTGCGGACTTTAAAAGTTGCGTCGGTGTATTCGATGTAGCGGGTTTTCTGCCACTTGGTCTGCTTCGCCCAGGGTTGCGGAATGGGACGCCCCTCCACCAGGTTCAATCCGCTGGGCGCGTAGTCCCAGGTGACATCTTCCGCCGCGATGTAGTAATGACGGGTGATGGCCGAAGCAGAGGGCGCAAGGAAGAGAAGCAGAAAAGCGAGCGACGCCCAGGGCACAGTCCTCATGCCATCATTATCCCTGAATTCCCGCGCGCGGCGGCACTGAACTCAGGGTAATGAACTCAGGGTAATCAACTCACGGCAGATGGTCCATGTAGCAGGGCATGGTGTCCGGTTGTGCCGGTGGCGTGGGCGGCGTCTTCCAGGGCGCATTCGCGAAGTCGAAGAACTCGCTCATATCGAACTGGGCCTTGTCGCGCTCCGTGAGCGGGTCCAGGCCGAAGCGGGTCTCGATCAACTTCAGGATCGCGGTGTAATCGGCGGGCGTGTGCGAAACGTAGTTCTTCTTGGAAAACGGCGAAATGACGATCACTGGCACGCGATACCCGGTGTACACGAAATCACAGGTGGGACCGGTGGCCGCGGTGCAGATATCGCCGGGCTTAAGGTCGATGCTGGTGCTGGGCTTGATTCCATCCGGACTGGGCATGGGTTGCGGAGGCACGTGGTCATAGAATCCGCCGCCTTCATCCCAGGTAAGGATGAATACCGAGTCCTTCCAGTAGGGACTCTTCATCAATGCATTGATCAGCGTCGATACGTATTTCGACCCTGTCTGGATCCTGCCCGACGGGGCGTTGGGATCCACGCCGGCGTGTTCGTCCAGGCCTGCCGCAAACCCCGGATCAATTTCCGCCACCGCCGGCAGGTTGCCGGTCGTCAGGTCCGTCAGGAACTGGGTCGCGGGCGCGAAACCCGACTGGTGGGTGGGAGCGAAGGTGAACATGCTCAACTCCGTCCCATTTGACAGAGGCACGTTCGAGTCATCGGTCACATAAACCCGCCAGGATACCCCCTTATCATTCAGGGACTCGAAAATCGTCTTGTTGGGCAGCTTAATGGCGGGCAGGGGATAGGCCCGTCCCGCCGACGTTGCCGCCATCAGGTACATGCGGTTGGGCTGGGTTCGGGTCATGGCCGGCGAAAACCAGCGGTCCGAAGTGCCAAAGCTCGAGGCCATAAAATAGTAGTAGGGGAGATCGGTCCCATCGTAATAACCCATCGCCCGTATTCCATTGATGTCGTTGAAGATTGGAGTTCCGGTCCGGGCATCATGTCCCGCCGTGCGCACCCACCCATCCATGGTCGGCGTTGCGGAGAGCGGGCTGCTCATGTTCCAGTCCACGTGCGACTCGTTCCAGGAAGGACTGGGATTCTCGACACACTGAGAGAGCATATGAAACGACGCCACCGCCGGACTGTTGGCGCTGGTCTGGCAATCGTTAGGGGGAAAAGGATCGGACAGATTGGGATCGCAACCCGGGCTGGTAGCGGCCGGTTGCGACGGGTTGTTGAACTGCGGCAGGCCATCAAAGGGCTGGTCGGGAATGCCGTTGGCCGCCCAGTACTCGCGCATGGCGCCGAAATAGTGGTCGAAGCCCCGGTTTTCCTGCATCATGAAAATGATGTGATTGATCGACTGTATGCTGGCGACGAAAGTTGCCGTCGCAGTCTCCGCCGCGTTGAGTGTGATTGTGCATCCCGCCGTGCCGGTGCAGGCGCCGCTCCAGCCGTCGAAGGTATAGCTGGTGCCGGGGGTGGCCATGAGGGTGACTTGTGTCCCTGAAGCGAAGTTCGCAGTGCAGGTGCTGGGGCAGTTGATGCCGGAAGGCGTGCTGGTGATAGTTCCTGATCCCGAACCTGCGGACGTGACCGTCAATGCCACGCCGGAGCCTCCACCCGGACCCTGACCGCCACCACTCACCAATCCTCGGCAACCCGCCAGAAAAATAATGCCCAGCACAAGTCCTGCTCCTGGGAGCAACCTACGCGAAGCCGGCATGGACCTTATCCCTCCCGAATCGCGCCCTTGGATGAGAAATGATGGGGATAGGTTGTAGCCTTGAAAGTCCGTCTTTATGGTCGGCGGGCGAGAATGGGCCCTGGGCGGCCGGTTAGGGCTGGCAGATTCCTACCTGATTTCAAGCACTTACGCGGCCATCCCAGTGAACCAGATCGGCGCCTACGCCAGCTGCTCCACGGGCAGGGAAAATCCATAAAAGCTATCTACGGCTTCGGAGACAGTGGTAAAGATCTCAAACAGACGATCCACGCGCGTCAGTTCCAGAACCGCCGCCGAGGCAGGAGGAATGGCGGCCAGTTTCAAGTCGCCATTCTGCTTCATGGCCTGTTCCATGCAATGCAGCAACATGTCGATGCCAGCGCTGTCGATCTCAGTGACGTGGGAAAAATCAAACACAATGCAGGGCCGGTCCCCGGTGAGGAGCGGGGTCACGTCGCGGAGAAACTCACGGACCTGTTCCGACTTCAGTTGCAGGGGCAATTGCTTGACCGCTACGCGTCTTCGAGGTGTCATAGTCTCATCAGCCTATTCAGGATCCATGGCCAGATCTCCGTGCCCGACGAAGCTGAGATGCTGATGCGGTTCGAGTCGATGCCCGAAGCCTTGAGGGTAGCGGCGTTTGGCCCGATGCGCAAGAACCTTTTTCGCCGCTCGACGATAGAGCCACAGCTCAAACCCGGCATCATCATGAATGTCAGCCATGCAGGTGAAGGCTTCGACAAAAATATTCCGGGCCAGGTTCTCCGCTGCGGTTACATCTCCGGTGACACTCAGACTGAGGGAATAAATTTGCCGGGCATGGGCGTGAAACAGAGCAAGAAACGCCTGTCGCTCGCCTGCCTTCGCGCGCTCCATCAGCGTGGCAGCCAAGATTGTTACCTCCCTGTCCTTTTTCAAACTTCTTTCAAACTTCCCTAGCCTAGAGAGAGCAGGCCACATGGTCTATCGGGTCATATCTGTACTCTCTCCTACGCCTGGCTGTACCTGTCAAAGCATGGCGCCCCACAAGCCTCCGTGGCACACCTTCGTTCCGTGCCCTACAGGTTTTTCCGCAATGAAATTACCCGCTGGACAGGATTGTGGCGCCGCAGCGCGCTGGCTAAGCTTTGTCCATGCTTCTAGTTTCCACTTGTGATCCCACCCCCAGGCAGGCATCCAGCTTCCTTTTGGAAAAAGGGCGCCTGCCCCTCGCCTTCAAGTGTGCGGATTGCAGTGACAGTTCTTACAGGAAGCACAATTCCTAGACGTCACATTCGGGATACCGCATTATCCCGCACCAGCGTCCGCGTTCGGAGAAGCCTCTTATGACACAGTCGCCACGACCCACGGGAACCGACCTGCCTGAGATGCTGATTGTCGCAAACTCAAATCAGACGGCCGTGACGCCGGAGCAGGGAAGCGCCAAACCCGACCCTCTCGCGGCTGATCTCACGGAGGAAGCGGAAATTCTGCAGGCTTCCATCAAGGCCGGATCGGTAGCGCAGATTGTCGTGGCAGTAATTGCGGTCATCGGCTTGATTTACCTGCTCAAGCTTGTGCTGGTCACCACGATGGTTTCCGTGCTGCTGGCTTTCGTTCTGGAGCCGGTGGTGAGCGGATTAGCCCGCATACGCATCCCCCGCGCGGCAGCAGCGTTGTTGGCGGTACTCCTGCTGATCGCCGTGGCTGGAGGGCTTACCTCATTCTTCTACGGTCGAGCCGTTGATTTCGCCACCCAACTACCCAGGTACTCCGGGAAAATCAGGTCTGCCCTGGCAGACCTGCAGTCGCAAACCAGCCAGATTGAAGAGAGCACGCGTTCGGTGATGGCTTCTCCGAGAAGCGGTAAAGCACCCATCGCGGTCGAAGTGCAAGAGGCGCCTGGTCTATCGCGAGTAATCTCGGCAGGTAGTGGGACCCTGGGACAGGTCTTCCTCTCCATCACGTTTATTCCATTTCTTGTGTATTTCATGCTCACCTGGAAGGACCATGCCCACTCTGCGACCGTGCGACTTTTTCCCAGGGAGCACCGGTTGGTAGCTCACCGGACCGTGGGCAGGATCTCGGCGATGATCCGCAGCTTCATCGTGGGAAACGTTCTCGTCGGTTTCACCAATGCTCTGGTCAGCGCGATTGTGTTCGGGCAGTTGGGTATTCCGTACTTTTATTTTCTGGGAGTGATCAGCGGATTCGCCAGTCTGGTCCCTTATCTGGGAGTATTCCTGGCCCTGCTTCCACCTCTGGCGGCCGCGGTCGGAGTGGTGAACAAGACTGGAGTCGTCATCATCTTGCTCACGGTGATCGTTCTGCACCTTCTGACCATGAACGTTCTTTATCCCAAGATCGTGGGTAAGCGGTTGCGGCTAAACCCGCTGGCGATAAGCCTGTCGCTGCTCTTCTGGGCCTGGATCTGGGGCGGGATGGGGCTGATCCTCGCGGTCCCGCTGGTGGGCGCCACAAAAATCATCTGCGACTACATTGATCCCCTGCGCGGGCTGGGGGCCTGGCTGGGAGAATGAGTCAATAAGCTCAAGAGAAAAACCACGGATTCTCGCGGATCAGAGTTCTAAAGAATCCGTGTGAATCTGCAAAAATCCGTGGCCGGTCCTGTTCTAGCGCCTATTTCGGCTGCGGGACGATGCGCAGATACGGCTTGGGCGACTTCCAGCCCCCGGGATATTTCTGCTGCGCCTCGTCATTTGATACTGAGGGCAGGATGATGACTTCATCGCCCGGCTTCCAGTTCACCGGCGTGGCCACCTTATGCTTGGCCGTGAGTTGCATGGAATCGAGAACGCGCAACACTTCGTCGAAGTTGCGTCCCGTGCTCATGGGATAGCTGAGCTGCAGCTTGATCTTCTTGTCAGGACCCACCACAAAAACTGTGCGCACGGTGGCGTTGTCCGCGGCGGTGCGCCCTTCGCAGCTCTCGCCGGCCTCGGCGGGCAGCATGCCGTAGAGCTTCGCGATCTTGAGTTGCGGGTCCCCGATCATCGGGTAATTCACTTTGTGGCCCTGGGTCTCTTCGATGTCCGCCGCCCACTTGCCGTGGCTGCTTACTGGATCAACGCTGAGTCCGATAATTTTTGTATTGCGCTTGGCAAATTCCGGCTGCAGCCCGGCCATGTAACCGAGTTCGGTGGTGCACACCGGGGTAAAGTCTTTGGGATGCGAAAACAGGATCGCCCAGCCGTCGCCGATCCACTCGTGAAAATGGATCGTGCCTTGCGTGGTTTCGGCGGTGAAATCCGGCGCAGTGTCGTTAATGCGCGGAACACTGGATGTAGTTTGTGCTGCGGGTGGGCTAATGGGTAACGCACTCATGGTTGTTCTCCTCAGTCGTAAATTTTGACCATCCCGGAAGGCCGGGATTCCAATCTGCTCCCGCCGAGGCTTTCACAAACGGGCAAGCATCAGGCAAAAAAGAAACCCACCCGATGGGGGCCGGGTGGGTGTCGTAAAATCCTGCGGCGCTACCCACACCCCGGCGTCGGTCTACAACAACACCGAACGACGAGTGTGAAGCGCTGTCGCATCAGTGCATAGAATACGCGGCCCCAGAAATTGAGTCAAACCCGGCGCTGGTGTGGGGAAGCTGAGGTAGTGTGGGTCGGACACTCCGGTCCGGCGCCTTTGATTTGGACCTCGATTTTTGGCACCCAAGCTGTCCGCCTCGACCTGGACCTTAATTTTTGGCATCCGATCGCGAAAATCAAAATCAAAGTCAAAGGCGTCGGACAGAGCCTGCGCTGAGCGAAGTCGGACAGGAGTGTCCGACCCACACTACAATGGGGCCGCCATGAATTCCGAGCTTCGCCGTTTTCCCTTCGTACAACTCGACGTCTTTTCTTCCCGCCCCTTCGAGGGAAATTCCCTGGCCGTGTTTCCTGACGGGCGCGGGCTCAGCGACCTGCACATGCAGGCCCTGGCGCGGGAGATGAATCTTTCCGAGACTACCTTCGTCCTGCCCCGTGATCAGGCCATCGAACGGGAACGCGGCGTGAGGGTCCGCATCTTTACCGTGCAGGAGGAATTGCCCTTTGCCGGACACCCCACGCTGGGCACGGCTTTTGCCCTGCGTGGTTCCACCGGCGCTGCCGAAGTTGCTCTCGACCTCAAGGTCGGCAGAGTGCCTGTCCGCTTTGAAGAAAACGCGGGCCAACCGGTCTTCGGGGAGATGACCCAGGCGGAACCCAGGCTCGGGCTGATCCACGATCGCGAAACCGTGGTACGCGCGACCAGTTTGCGCGACGGCGATATCGACCCTTCACTGCCCATCCAGACGATCTCCACGGGCTTGCCTTTCACCATTGTTCCGCTGCGCGGACTGGACGTCATCCGCCGGCTGCAAGTGGATCTGGTGAGGTCCAGCGAGTATCTGCGGCAAACCGAAGGCGGCACATCGTTTTATTTCGTGACCCGCGAGACCGTCGATCGCGACGCCCGCCTGCATGCCCGCATGCTGTTCTACGGCGGCGAAGACCCCGCCACGGGCTCCGCCGCCGGCTGCGCCACCGCCTGGATGGTGGCCCACGGCGTCGCCAAACCCGACGAACGCGTGCTCATCGAACAGGGCCTCGAGATGCTGCGGCCGAGCCGGATTTTTGTCCGCGCCTCCCGCCTGGATAACAGAGTGGTTAACGTTCGTGTGGGAGGAAATGTTGTCGAAGTCCTGCGCGGAGAAGTTGCCTTCTGAAATGCGCCGCCGAATTGCCGCGAAAAAATATGCCCATGCACAAGCTCGATTATTTTTCAATGGGGCTAATTTACCATTAGCATCGACGGCACTTTACAGCCCGCCCTTCTGGCTTTAGGATTTTGTCTCGCTCTGAGTTCTCCATATCAACAAAAAGTATTTGATCCTCTGGCGCCTTCATCACGGTCAGGTTGCCACCTCGGAAGCAGGAACAAAACCGGAATGAAGCCGAAACGAACCATCCTTTGCGTTGACGACAACGAACAGTCCCTTTCCATCCGCAAAGTCATGCTTGAGACCCGCGGCTATCGCGTGATCGCCTGCAACAACGGGGTAGAAGCATTGGAGCTTTTTAAAAGAGGCGGCATCGATCTGGTACTTACCGATCTGGTGATGCCCGGAGTGGATGGCAGCAAACTTATCGATGCCATCAAGACTCTCTCACCGCAAACTCCGGCCATTCTGCTCTCCGGAAAAGTGCGCATCTACGATCGCGACACCCGCGCGGACGTCTTCCTGCCCAAAGGCATGTATGCGCCGGTGGAATTGCTGGAGCGCATTCGCCTGTTACTGGTGCGCAAGCGCGGCCCTAAACGAGTTCAGGCTCCAGGCCAATCCTCCGGCCGTGCTGGCGCCGCCTGACTGCTGTCCACCCAAGAGGTTTCCCATTTACACGTCGTTCCTGATTTCAGCCGTTCTTTGCGCCCTTTGCGGCTGCTCTTTGCGAACTTTGCGGTTCAAGGTTCTAAGCGTCTAGGTGTCTAAAGGAGGATCAAACCCTCTAACGCAAAGCTCGCAAAGGAGCCGCAAAGGACGCCAAGAAAAGCGCCCGGAATCGGTTCGACTCCGCAAGATCCCCCGCAACGCAGCCTTCGTGTAATATCAATCAGTTGGATGCCTGCCTTCATCGAAGCCGTCGAACTGCGCAAGACTTACCGCGTGGGCAAAATTGACGTTCCCGCGCTCCGGGGGATCTCCTTTAATGTGCAGAAGGGAGAATTTGTCAGTGTCGTAGGCCCTTCGGGCAGCGGCAAGTCCACGCTTTTCTACCTGCTGGGTGGACTGACTCGCGCCGATTCAGGACACGTGGTCATCGACGGAGACGACTTCGCGCAGCTCTCCGATGCCGAGCGTACCCGCCTGCGCAAGCGCAAGATCGGATTTGTCTTCCAGAAATTCAACCTGTTGCCCACGCTGAGCGCGCAATCGAATATCGATATTGCGGTGGATATCGCCGGCAGCAATGGCACTCGCGATGTCACATACTTCAACAAAATCGTGGGCCTGTTGGGACTGGAGAAGCGCCTGCCCCACCGGCCCTCCGAACTCTCCGGAGGCGAACAGCAGCGGGTGGCGCTGGCCCGCGCCCTGGTCAACAAACCGGCCATCGTTCTGGCCGACGAGCCCACGGGCAATCTGGATTCTAAGAACTCCGACATCGTGCTGGCCATGCTGCGGCATTCCAACCGCGAACTGGGCCAGACTGTGCTCATGATCACCCACAACCCGGAAGCCGCCAGCTACGGCGATCGCATCATTCATATGCGCGATGGCGAGATTGTGGCTCCGGAAAAGGACCCGCAGTGGACTGGCCACTCGTCATGAGTCCAAGTCGCGGGCATGAACTTTACAGCGGTTCACATGACCGCCATGGATGATCTGCGAAAACCCATTCTGCCCGGCACCGGGGCGTCGGACTACGAACGCTACCTGCGCACCGACGAACTGCTGGCTCTGCAGAAAAGCCCGGAAGAATTCCGCCACCCCGATGAGATGACCTTCCTGGTGGTGCACCAGGCTTCCGAGCTGTTGCTGAAAGGCATCGCCTGGGAATTGGAACGGGCCCGCGCCTTGATCGCCGACGGCGATTTCTTCAACTCCGCCCAGTTGCTGCGCCGCGGCAATCACATGCTGGAGTATCCCATCTCCATGCTCCACGAACTGGAGACCATCACCCCCTACGACTACCACCTGATTCGCGCCGGCCTGGGACACGGCAGCGGCCTGGACTCTCCCGGTTTTCTCGGACTGCTCCACATCGGTCCCCGCCTGGGCGAAGCGTTCAATTCCCAGCTGAGCAGACTCAAACTCACCGTGGACGAACTCTATCGCCGCCACGCGGAATTCTTCGGCCTGCACGACGTGGCCGAGCGGCTGCTCGATTTCGACGAACGCGTTCACCTCTTCCGTTTTCACCACCTCAAACTGGCGCAACGCATCATCGGCGGCGGCGTGGTGGGCACCATGGGCACGCCGGTGGAAGTCCTGCACCAGCGCATGGAGCACCTCTTCTACAAAGAGTTGTGGGATGTCCGCAACCGCATCACGGCGCAATCCATGCAGGGTTAATGTGGGCGCGAGCGCGTCCTCGCTCGTGCCTGGATCGGGGACAGAAGGGGCCCTCCGGCCGCCGCCGTCATTGCCGCAATCCCGCCACCTGTTTATAATCAGATTCGCCGAGCGGGAGTAGCTCAGTGGTAGAGCGCGACCTTGCCAAGGTCGAAGTCGCGGGTTCGACCCCCGTCTCCCGCTCCAGACTATCAATCGAGCGTCCGGCGACCTTGTAAGCCGTTGCGCCGGGTGCAGGTCGCCGTCTTCCTGCTTGCGGAGTGCCGTTTCCTACCAGACGCTCTCGCCCGGATTCCAAATAAGAAGGACATCACCTTGGTTGGAGCGATCGGTTGTGGCATCACGAACCTCGTGGCTTCACGAACAAAAAGATCGCAACCCGACCGGGGCTTATCGGGCAAACCGCAAAAAACATACAGTCATCGGGTGCTGCTTAACTTCGGCGTCCGGGACCGATTGGCGGCCGTCGAAGTGTGCCGCACCGGTCCTGCCGGTCTGACGGCATTTGTGTTTCCTGGCAGCAAGACCATCCGATGGAAGCTTCCAGGCCCCCTTCGAGTGGTACTTTTGTAGTACTCAGAATCAATGCTCCGGGGTACTTGATTCCCAAAATGGACTAGTGCGTTTGGTACCATTCCCTCACTTTTCCACGCTGCCTGGCCGACCCTTAATTGAACCTGTTCTTTTCCCCGCATGAGCAGATATTAGGTTGGGGGGTGCTGGCGTGGAAAAAATCAAGGTGCTGGTGGCAAATCGGCCACGACTGATGCGGGAATTGGTGATGGCGACCATTTCCGAGCAGCCAGATATCGAGGTTGTCGGCGTTCTGGAAGACGAAAACTCTATCCTCCAGACGATCGAGCAATCGCACCCCGAATTCCTCATCATCGCGCTCGATCAGTCGGACGAACGGCCGCCCATCTGCGATGTCTTACTTGATCGCTTTCCACACATACGCATCCTGGCTCTGGCCGCGGAGCGCAATAGCAGCATTTTTTACTGGGCCACTCTCGACATTCGCGCCAATCGGATCGAAAACTCGGAAGCTGGAATTCTGAGCGCGCTGCGCGGATGTCAGGGAGCGGTTGCGCCTGCACCGGCGAGCGAACAGGGATCTAGGACAAATTGATGATGGGCAGCCAGCTTCCGTTTTTTTGTCGCCGCCAGTTCCTGGTTGAGCTTGAACTCGAGGTACCAAATGCGACCTGCTCAAGCCGCCGGACGGCAGCAAATTGAATTGGAATTGAGGGCAGAGTAATGCAATACAATCGAAGATCCTTGGTGGTTGCAGGGTTGGTCGCCGGGGTGTTTATCGTAAGCCTGCGGGCGCAAGAACAGGGGGCTGACCGGCAGCCAACGCAACCGCGCAACGCGGTGGCCTCGTCCCGTCCGGCGGAACCCGCCGATCTCGGAAAAGAAAATATGGCACGCGTGGCGGCGTCGTCGGCCGAGCTGCAGGCGGTGCTTCTGAGAGATGCAGGGATTCTGGTTGAATTGAAGAGTTGGGTTGCCAATGAGGCGACTGATAGCGGACAAATCGTAGAAGACTCTTTACTTACCGATCAAGCCATCTTCGACCGCCTCGATCACGATGTGGCATTCCGGTCTGTGGCCACGCGCCTGGTGCAGCGCTATGGTTATCTGCTGCCTAACCTAAATCCGGATTCGGCTCTGGCCAAGCAGCAGGACCTCGTCCTGAAAGAGCGCGCCCGCCTTATAGCCCAGCGGGAGGAGCAGGCGGCAGCGGTGGCTGGCGGCGAAGGAGAAAGGAATCAGTTGCGGCAGGGTGCAAGAGTTGAAAGCACCGGTTGCGATCCCCGTATTCAAGCCATTTGCGATGAGTCCAGCGCGCCGCGAAGGCAGCCGGGAGCTACCATCCCAGGTGATAGCACGGCGCCCGATTCTGCTCCTCAGCTTCCGGAACAGACCTCTCCCTCCGACTCACTTCGAATGCAGCGCCGAACCTCGATCGACCAGTCAGATTCGGGAGGCTTTTCCAGTCTGGACCCGGGACTGTTGCTGGCCTCTGATTCGAGGCGATCTGGATCCGGTATGGATTCCGGTCTGGGCTTGGGCGCAGGGACGAGTCCGGGCATGGACATGGGTGTGGGGGCGAACGCAAGCGCGGGGCGAGGCATGTCCGGCTTGGATGGGATCGATGCTTCGCTTGGGCGCGGAAACCTGGACGGTATGACCGGCCTGTCTTCCCGCAATAGCTCCGACTCCACTACCGCGTCCGATAGGGACGTAAACCGGACGGTGCGGCTTCCGGGCGCCCGAGGGCGGTGGGGTGAGAGCGAGAAAGATCTGCCCTCGGTCGCGATGGTGCATAAAGTCAATCCCTATGCCGACATCCCCTCGCTGTATGACATGTATGTGCAGGCCGCTTCGCGGGACCGTGAGCCGGAGCGATTCGGCATGGATGTTTTCCGCAACGGAACCAGACAACTGGATTCTATCCCTATGGATTTGCCGGTAGGGCCGGATTACGTGATTGGCCCCGGAGACGGCTTGGCCATCAACCTGTGGGGTGGGGTATCGCAGAGAATGATTCGGTCCGTGGACCGGGAAGGACGAATCAGCCTTCCTGAAGCCGGACCAGTGCTGGTCAGCGGGCGGACGCTGGGAGAGGTGCAGGAGTCGGTGCAGAAGGTGCTGCGCACCCAGTATCGCGATGTTTCGGCGGACGTCTCCCTGTCCCGCTTGCGAACCATACGGGTGTACGTGGTCGGCGAAGTGGCTGAACCCGGGGCCTACGACATCAGCTCGCTGTCTACGCCACTCAACGCTCTGTTTGCGGCCGGTGGCGTGACTCAGCGGGGCTCGTTGCGCAAACTGCAACATTACCGGGGCAAGGAACTCATCCAGGAAGTCGATGCCTACGAGTTGCTGCTGCATGGGGTTGGCTCGGACCTCAAGCGGCTGGAAAACGGCGACTCGCTGCTGGTGCCGCCGCTAGGCGCACAGGTCACGGTGAGCGGTATGGTGCGTCGTCCCGCGATCTACGAGTTGAACGGGGAGACCACGCTGGCGGGCGCGCTAGACCTGGCCGGTGGAATTCTGCCTGCGGCCGCGCTGCAGCACATCGAGTTGCAGCGCCTGGAAGCGCACGAGAAGCGGACCATGCTGACTCTCGATCTTTCACCCAACAGTGATCCTGACACCGTGACCAAACAGCTGGCCAGTTTCAAGATTCAGGACGGGGACCAGATCCACATCTTCCCCATCGCCTCGTATAACGAAAAGGCAATTTACCTGCAGGGGCATGTTCTTCGTCCGGGACGCTACGCCTATCGCGACGGCATGACCCTGAAGGACCTGGTCGCGTCCTATGGCGATCTTTTGCCGGAACCGGCCGGGCGCTATGCCGAGATTGTCCGGCTGAATCCGCCTGACTTCCGTCCCAGCGTGGAAAGTTTCAATTTATCCGCAGCGCTAGCCAATCCGGAAGCCTCGCCCAAGTTACAGCCGCTCGATACGGTCCGGATATTCAGCCGTTACGACTTCGAGCCTGCGCCCACGGTCTGGGTAGGTGGCGAAGTGCGCTCGCCTGGTAAATATCGCACTTCAGGACAAGTGCGCCTGCGCGACGCGGTCTATCTTGCGGGAGGCATCTCAGCCGATGCCGGGCTCGACACCGCCCAACTCTTCCGCACTGAATCCGACGGCACGCTGAAGATTTTCAGCGTCAACCTGCGGGGAGCCCTCAGCGGAAACCCCATGGACAACATACTGCTGGAGCCGCGCGATCGTCTGCTGGTGCACCGCAGCGCCGCCAAGGTTGATCCTCCCACCGTGTACGTGCGGGGCGAGGTGGCCAAACCCGGCCGCTACCCGCTGACCACCAACATGCACGTGCAGGAGTTGGTAAAGGTGGCGGGTGGTCTCAAGCGAAGCGCGGACCCGGTTACGGCTGATCTCACTCGTTACGCGCTGGGTCCGCAGACTGGCACTTCGTATCAAAATCTGCCGGTTGAGCTTTCATCTGCCTTGACCGGCAGTGAAGGCAGTAATCTCCCGCTCCGCGATGGAGACGTCCTCACCATCCGCCAAAGTCAGGGCTGGAGTGACATTGCTGCCACAGCCACGGTGCGGGGTGAAGTGCAGCATCCTGGAGCCTACGGCATTTTGCCGGGTGAGCGGCTGAGCTCGGTTCTGGAACGCGCGGGTGGCTTCTCGCCCGAGGCCTATCCGTCGGGCGCGGTGTTGATGCGGCGCGAGGTGCGTGACATCGAGATGAAGTCGCACCTGACCCTGGTACAGCGCATCAAGGCGGAGCAGATCAACCTCAAGGCCCTTCCCGAAACCGATGCCGATCAGAAGAATGCGAAACTTACGGCCATCGCGCAAACCGAGACTACGCTTATGCAGCTGGAGTCAACGGCGCCCGTGGGCAGGGTCGTGGTGCATGTGCAACCCGATATCAGCCGCTGGCGTAACACGGCGGCCGATGTGCAGTTGCGCGACGGCGACGTACTCCTGATACCCAAAAAAGAAAATTACGTGATGGTTTCCGGGCAGGTATTCAACCAGACCGCAATCAGTTACCGGCCTGGCCGGAGCGCCCGCTGGTATCTGAGTCAGGCGGGAGGATTGACCCAGATGGCAGACAAAGACGCGGTCTTCGTGGTTCGAGCCGATGGGTCGGTGCTGGCAGCCAAAAACAACTCTGGTTGGTGGGCAGGGAATCCTTTAAGTGCAGCCCTAAGACCCGGCGATTCCATCGTCGTACCGGAAAAGACGCCGAGAATCGGGACCCGCAACTGGACAACGGCATTGCAGGCGGCGCAGATCGCAACTTCTGTCGCGCTGACGATCGCGTACATCAAGCCCTAATGAGCAAGTCGTAATGAGAAAGAGTCCGGCGATGGGGGTCAAGGCGTTCGTGGTGGCGTGCGCGTGGATTGCGGTGAGCCTGACCGTCACGGAACGGGCGCTGGGCGCGCCGCAGTCTGGCGGGTCGGAAAAGCGGCGCACGGAGAAACAGGACACGAAAAAGCAGGATACGGAGAAGCCCACGGCGGACGAAGGCAAGGCCAAAGCGAGAGGCGACGGAAAGACAATAACCGCGCAGGATTTCAGCACGCTCGACAACCAGCCGTTGGGAACTCCGCACTTGCGCCTTAAGGATTTAGGAAGAGATTTCGTGCAGGATCAAAAACAAATCTGGACGAGTCCCCGCCATCTCCGGTTCTCGGACACGGAATGGCTTGTGCCCCTGGCGGGAATCTCGACCGGACTGTTCATGACTGACAGTGATGTCAGCCGGCACCTGTCTCACGTCCCCAACACACTCAGCCACTACAACACGCTTTCGAATGCCGGGATCGGCGCGCTGGTCGGCGGTGCCGCCGGAATGTGGTTATTGAGCTATCCATCGCACAACGAGCACTGGCGCGAAACCGGGCTTGCTGGCCGGCGAAGCTGCGCTCAACAGCCTGGTCCCGGTTGAAGTATTCAAGTACGGACTGCGCCGTGACCGTCCGCTTCAGGGGATGGGAGGCGGAGGATTTTTTCAGGGGGGCACTTCTTTCCCTTCGGAACATAGCGCCGCGGCCTGGGCGGTGGCAAGCGTGGTCGCTCACGAGTATCCCGGTCCGCTGCCGAAACTCTTTGCCTATGGTTTGGCTTCGCTGGTCAGCTACTCGCGGATTAGAGGAGAGCAACACTTCCCGTCGGACGTTTTCATCGGCGGCATCATCGGCAGCCTGGTGGCGCAGCACATCTACACCCGCCATCACGATCCGGAACTGGGCGGCAGTGACTGGCCATCGATTGGGGAATTGTTTCGCGAGGGTCGCGCCGCACCGGAGAATCGCGGATCGCCCTACGTGCCGCTGGACAGCTGGGTGTATCCCGCGATCGATCGGCTCGCGGCCTTCGGGTTGGTGGACAGTGCGTTTGCCGGAGACCGGCCCTGGACCCGGCGGGAGTGTGCGCGGCTGGTGAGTGAAGCCGAGGAACTCGTGGCCGACGCGGACGCGGAGAATAGCCAGGCAGCAAGGTCTCGTCACCGAACTGGAACGCGAATTTCGTCCCGAACTTCAACCCACCGAGGAGAACGATGGCGGAGCCTTCCGGGTAGAGTCCTTGTATTCGCGGACGGAGTACATTTCCGGACTGCCGATCCGGGATGGCTATCACTTTGGCGCAGACCCAGATCAACGATTTTGGACGTCCCTACGGCGAAGGGTTGGAATACCGTCAACGGCTTTTCGTCCTATTCCACATGGGGCCGATGGGTGGGCTACTTTCGGGGCGAGTGGCAGGCATCGTCAGGCTTGCCGGCGTTGTCCCTGCCGGCGCGTCAAACCATTCAGCAGGTAGACCATCTAACGCAACTGCCGCCGGACTACGGGTCAGCCTCTCGGTCAATCAGTTCCAGGTGCTTGATGCCTACGTCGGTCTGGCATTTTCGAACTGGCAGCTGTCCTTTGGCCGCCAGAGCCTGTGGTGGGGCCCGGGTGACGGCGGACCGCTGATCTTGGGCGACAATGCCGCCCCGCTCAACATGTTCCGCATCAATCGAGTTAGCCCCTTCAAGTTGCCCAGCATCCTGGGTTGGCTGGGACCGATGCGGCTGGAGTTTTTTCTGGGGCAGCTCGAAGGACAGCAATTCATCAACGGACCGATTCCCAACCAGCCCAATGGCATCACCGGAAGCTTCTTTCATACCGTCCACCCTCAGCCCTTGATTCATGGCGAGCGATTTACCTTTAAGCCCACCCCGAATTTCGAATTTGGCTTTTCCCGAACCGGGCTCTTTGCCGGGCAGGGAGTACCTTTCACCCTGCACACCTTTGGACAAGAGCTTTTCTCGGGCACAGGGAATGGCTGTCCGGGCAGCGTAAGTCGGATCCCGGGCGATCGGCGATCAGGAATGGACTGGACATATCGCGTGCCGAAGCTTCGCAACTGGGCAACGTTCTACGGTGACGCTTTTGCGGACGACCAGATTTCCCCTATAGCATATTGGGACCGCTCGGCCATCCGGGCCGGTCTTTTTTTCCCCCATGTACCGCGCATCCCGCAAGCTTGATCTGCGGTTCGAAGGTGTATACACCGACCTGCCGGCGGGAGGAGCCCTCAGTCACGGGTTTTTTTACTGGAATACCCGATATTTAAATGGCTATACGAACCAGGGGCAATTCTCGCAAGCTGGATCGGCCGGCAAGGACAAGGTGCCCAAGGATGGGCGAACTATTGGTTTAGCGCTCGCAATCGGCTACAGTTCAACTACAGACACCAAAAAGTAAGTCAGCAGTTCATCCTGGGTGGGGGCACTTTGACCGACTTTGGCGTGCGCAGCGACTACTGGCTGCGTCCGAATCTGGGTTGTCGCCGCTTGGGTTCAAAATGAGCGATGGTTGTTCCCGGTTATTCAGCCCAATTCCTCCCGGAATGTGACGGCCGGAGTGGAGATCCAGTTTCAGCCGCAAAAGTTATTTCCACGGTCTGCGGCCAACACGGAGAGCAATGCGTCTGGAGCCGGAGGTCGATGATGAATCTGCCAATTCCGCCTTCGCTTCGCGAGTGCACGCTGTTGATTACACGTAGCGTTCAGCTGGGACAACTCTCCAGCGAGATGAAGCTCTGATTTAAGAGGGCTCGGGCCGATAGAGTTCTAGGTTAGGGGTAGCTCACAGACGTCCTGTGAGTGAGAGGGCGAAGCTGTGACCGGCAGTGGAAGGTGACGAGGGTTGGAAGAGGATGCCTAGAAGAATAAAATAGGAACTGGGTGTTGGCGTGCTGGTTTTGGTCTGTCAGTCGAACATTTCCGACCTCTGTGGTCGGCAGTGCAGTCGAATAACAGCGCCTCGGTTCAAGTCACCCCCATAGTGCCCGCTGAACCTGCCAAAAAACGGGATCAATCTTAAAGCTATGAGCACATACGATGGCCGTGTCCGCAGATCCGGCTATTTTGCTGGACAGGACAATTTTCGGAATGCGCGCATATCATATAACGAACAAGCGTTGTCATGAGTACTTGAGACGTCATGGAAAGTTTGCGACAGAATTCGCTTCTGCAGCACGAAGTTGAGCCCGAGCGATGAGGTAGAGTTCGGTGCCACCGGCGTTGGACCCATTGACAATCTCAATCTGCTCTGGGAGCATCGCCGGATTTTGTTCCGGGTGCTTGCTTGGTCGCTGGCGATCAGCATGGTGATTGCGTTTCTATTCCGCGGAGATACGAGTCCACCGTGAGCATCGTGCCGCCGGACTCGCTGAGTGGCAGCAACGCAGTGATGGCGGCGGTGGCCGCAAAAACCGATCCGAACATGGCAACCATGGCCGGTAATATTCTCGGCATGAAGAGCAACGGAGCGTACTTCACGGCACTGTTGAGTAGCCGCAGCGTGCTGGACCACGTGATCGAGCGCTTCGGACTGCAGAAAGTGTACTCAGCTCGCTACATGCAGGACGCCCGTCTGAAGCTGGCTTCGCGCACTGCGGTCAGCGAAGACCGCAAGAGCGGAATCATCACGCTGCAGGTGACGGACGGGGATCCGAAGAGGGCACGTGATATGGCGCAGGCGTACGTCGACGAGCTCAACCATCTGGTTGCGGACGTGAGCACGTCTTCAGCCCACCGCGAACGCATCTTCATTGAGCAACGGATCGCCAGTGTCAAGCAGGATCTGGGGGATGCCGAGAAGCAATTTAGTGCATTCGCCAGCCGGAATGCGACGCTAGACATCAAGGAACAAAGCAAGGCCATGATGCTGTCAGCCGCAGCGCTGCAAGGCCAGCTGATCGCTGCCCAGTCTGAAGTACAGGGCCTCGAGCAAATCTATACTCCGAGCAATGTCCGGGTGCGTGCCGCGCGGGCCAGGATCGACGAGCTTCAGCGTGATCTGCAGAAAATCGGAGGCTCAGACACAACGACAGATGCCGACAGTGTGAAGGACAAAGAGCTTTATCCTTCCATCCGAAAGTTACCACTGCTCGGCGTAGAGTGGGCTGACCTCTACCGGCGCATGAAGATCCAGGAAACAGTCTACGAGCTTCTGAGCCAGCAATACGAACTCGCCCGTATCCAAGAAGCAAAAGAAATCCCCACAGTGAATGTGGTCGACCCTGCCAATCTTCCAGAGAGGAAGTCCTGGCCGCCAAGAATGATAGTGATACTTGCGCTGACGTGCTTATCAGTGATGGGTGCCGGGGCGTGGATTGTCGGAGCCGCCCGTTGGGAGAGGGTAGATCCTGAAGATCCACATAAACAGCTATTGGCCACGATTGTCGGGAGCATCAAAGTTCAGCTCGCGCAACATTAAGCAGCATCGCAGGTTCAAGCGTGTCAGGGCCATCATGAGCCGTTCCAAACCCCAACGCGAATGAGCACCGAGGCCGCTGGAGACCCGAAACCTTCCGTCGATTCCGATGCCGGCAAGATGCCAACCAAGCTCAAGGTTTTGCCGCTCGAGGTGTCCCGCGACCGCCTATGGCTCTGGGGTGTTCGGTCCGGGTCCTCTCTGTGCGATCAGGCTTTGGTTTCTGGCAGTACGTTTCTGTTGAACGTGATGCTCGCGCGGTGGCTCATCAGAGAAGCGTATGGAGCGTTTGCAGTCTGCTATGCGGGTTTCTTATTCCTTTCTGGATTCCACAACGTGCTGGTGATTGAACCGATGACGGTTATTGGTCCGTCTTCCTACCGAGACCAGTTGGTGGAATACATGGGCTCGCAATTACGAACTCACCTGATTATTGTGGGACCTCTTTTTCTTGCCGCACTTCTCGCCGCCGTTGGGTTGGCTTTCTTCGATGTTGAGCGCGTGCTCGTCCCCGCGGTCCTTACCTTGGTATCCTGCCTGCCCTTGATTCTCTTATTGTATCTAGTGCGCAGGATGTGCTACGTCCTTCAGAATCCCCTTGTTGCCGCGCAGGCGAGCGTTTTGTACGGTCTAATACTCGTGCCCGGCGCAATCGGTCTTCACCACTTCGGATACCTGACGCCCGCGACCGCATTCGTGCTAATGGCAGTCGCCAGCCTGCTTTCTTCGGTGTTCGTTGTAGGTCGGATGTCGCTATCTATCAGCCTCCTGCTGCGAGGCGGTTCTCTCTCCCTTGTCGAAATGCTGCGTCAGAACTGGAGCTACGGACATTGGCTTGTTTTGATAACTGCTTTGTCATGGTTGCTGGTACAGGCGCAGACATTCCTCACTGCGGGGTTTTTGGAACTGTCGGCGGCCGGGGCCTTGCGCGCGATGCAGCTTCCCTCACTTGTTATCTCTCAACTCATTGCTGCGATGACCCTGCTTCTGCTACCGAGTATGTCGCACGAACTAGGTCGCCGCGATCTTGCCCGTCTTCACCAGAAAGCGATTCTTTCGACAATCGCTCTGTCGGTTTTTGGGCTTGCCTTTGTGGCTGTGTTGTATTTCTTCTATGGCCCCGTTGAAGAGCTGCTGTTTGGAGGGAAGTACGCATCCTCTGGATGGCTGAGCGCCGGTACTCGCTCTGGCCCCCCTGTTTACTGGGGCAGCCGCCAGTCTTTCGTTAGCGTTGCGCACTCTCCCGCAAGACCAAATTTGAGCTCTTCGCCTATCTACTCTCGGGAGGCGTGGCTCTTGTTCTTGGCTTCTAATTTCATACCCCGTTGGGGGCTACCAGGGGTAGCCGTCAGCATCGTTGGAGGCACGGCCACCCACCTACTGGGGGATTGTGTTTTGTTATTTGAAATACGCGCGCAAGACTGAAGTGCCACAACTTTCCGAAATTCTAACTTGATCGCATGGAGCGCTCCAAAGTGGTTCGCCTGTCCCAGTTACGCGGAGTTGAGCTCTCTTTCCTGACTTTGATATTGCTACTGTCCACGGGTGGCTTCATCCATTTCCTGCAAGGGACTGTCGACTTCAACGCAGCCCGAACTGGAAATTGGCTAACCAACGGTATTTGGGTCATCTCGTACCTTCTTGCAACCGTGGCGTTGTACACCCGTGCCAAACTGCGGAGAGCTGCCCTTCGACGCTGCTGGCCACTGTTCCTACTCGTCTCGTTTGCCTTGCTTTCGATCATTTGGTCAGAGGATCGCTATCTGACCTTCTTGCGGACTGGGGCTCTGGCAGGCACCATTGTCGGCGGACTGTACCTTGGAGAGCGCTTGACGCTCGGAGCTCGAGGTCCGCCTGCTGACACGCATTCTGGAAGCAGCCGCTGGTCTGAGTCTTCTCTTTGTACTGTTTCTGCCCCAGTGGGCGATCGGAACCGGAGACTTTCAGGGTGACTGGCTGGGCATATTCGGACACAAAAACCTGCTCGGACTAAACATGGCGATGGGGTTTGGTGTCTTCGCCGCACTTTTCCGCAGCAGCCACAGAGGGCGCTTCGCTTACTTCGCATGGGCAGTATTTTGCCTGATCCTCGTATTCCTTTCCGGATCCGCCACTGGGCTCGTATGCTGCGCGGGTGAGGCGCTGGTACTTTTCGTGGCCGGGCCTGTCGTCAAGATCTGGTCTCGCCTGACTCGCATCCGCCGGGTTCTTGTCATCGCGATGGCTGCCATGTTCGCGACCGTTCTCGCTGGTCAGTATGAAGTCATTCCCGACCTGCTTGGACGGGATGCGGGATTAACGGGCCGGACCACCATGTGGTCGCTAGTTGCAATCATGATCTCGGAGAAGCCCTGGTTCGGCTACGGTTACGGCGCCTTCTGGAGAGGCTATGCAGGGCCTTCCGGCGCAATTTGGGATGCATTGGGGGGTGAAATCTTCTATTCCCACAACGGATTCCTTGATGTCTGGTTGGACATTGGCGCCATCGGACTTGGGCTTCTCCTTTTGGGCTATATAATCGCATTTCGAAGAGCTGTCATTTCGGCCGGTGTCGATCGTTCCGATCTCAGCCTGTGGCCTCTCGTCTTTCTGATGTTTTTGCTTCTCTCGAACCTGACGGAGGGCAGCCTTATGCGGGCCAACACATTGCCGTGGATACTGTACACGGCAATATACTATCGGCTCGCCATTTACACCGAAGAGGCAGAAGGAATAGCGGCCGGGTTGATTCCCGCAACCGGACTCCTTTCCCGTCGGCACATCCGCAGACCAGTTAGCGGCGTGGTCGCGCTCCGACAGTGGAGCACCACAGCCATGCGGAGCTGTATTGCCCAGGGATTGGCGGCGTCTCGACCAATTGTGGGTTTCTCGAGAGTGAGCACAAAATCAATTCCTGATGCCAATGTACATCTTTGAGGCACGAGTAATATTCAGAAGTACCGGAGGTGATCCGAACCCAAGCTCCAACATTGCGCATTCTCACAACCAATTCCAGCAGCGCTCGGGAGTTGCGCGAGTGCCGTTTCATTCTCACTCCCCGCGGAGTCTTGGTGCTCGGCCTGCCGATCGAAACCAGCGTGGTCAATCGCGTCCGTGGCCAGCGATAGTTCCTCGATCATTCCGGGCATCTCTTACCGCTTCAGCCTGGAGAACATCCAGGTACTGCTCGCCAAGGCGGGACTTGAGGTCATGGATTTCTACTTTAAGCCCAGGATCCTGGGTACCCTGTCGTGGATGGTTCTGATGCAAATGCTTTCACAGTTTGGCAGTGTACTCCTTGGCCCTGCCTACTAAGTGGTAGCGCGCAAGGGGCGAGGCTTGATCCGCGTGTTAGGTGTGCGAATTTGCACAGACATTCCTTTCTCAGATACGCAAACCTATCCGGTGATCGCCGGCGAGGAAAGGCTGCTAACGCTGAGGTAGGACTTTCGTGACTGCGTTGGGAGCGCTTGGCGTAACCGCAACCTATTTGGTCGTAGCTGGCGCCCCTTTCCCAAGCGCACTTGCCCGGATGTTCCTGGTTTCTCTCTTGGGTGTTGTGATCTGAGGCTCGCCGGATAACCTACTCCTTTCCCAGAAGCGATTCTGTACCTTTGACTGGCTTTCTGATGTTTGTTCTAGAGGCCCCTGAAAGCCGGCCATACGCATGAGCATCCGCCCTTTTCTTCGAAAGTACCTGCGGACGTATCCCGAGTGGGGATTCCATCTGCCGCGTGTTGAACGTCCGCGACAACTGACGCGCATCGGATCCGACTATGGCGGTTATTTTCTGGATAGTTCCATCCTCCCCCAGGATCCGGTCATCTATTCGGCTGGAATCGGCCTCGACATTTCCTTTGACCTGGCCCTGATCCGGCGGCACGGTTGCACCGTCCATGCCTTTGACCCGACCCCGAGAGTGCAGGATGGCTCGAAGCCAATCGCTTTCGCCTCAGTTTCGATTTCACCCAGTGGGCATCGCGGATTTTGACGGCAGCGCTGATTTCTTCCTGCCTCCTAGACCCGACTTTCTCTCCCACTCGATGGTTGCGTCGCGCCAGTACAGCGCTGACTCCATCCGAGTCCCGGTCATGAAGCTGTCAAGCATTATGAGAGAATTGGGTCACAACCGAATTGATGTCCTCAAGATGGACATTGAAGGTGCGGAATACGCGGTCATGTTGGACCTGATGCGAGACCGGATCGAAATAGGACAGATCCTTGTCGAGTTCCACCACCGACTCTCGTCGATAGGGGTCAAGAACACTCGAAGAATGCTCCATGAGTTCGATGACTACGGTATGGATGTTTGCCACGTTTCTCCTCGCGCAGATGTTTTTACCCTGATTAGCAGGTTTCTTGCGGAATGAAATCCGTTTTGTTCGTCGAAGAACAGATGAAGCAATACCGCGCGCCTTTGTACGCGACTCTCTACCAGATGCTCAGAAAGCAGAACATAAACTTGCTTGTGGCATACAGTGCGCCCGCCGGAGAGGACAGATGGGAGCAGGATTGCCAGGATCTTCCTCCTGAATACGGCCTGAGGGTAAGAGGGTACCGTGGTCTTGGCGGAAAATTACTCTATCAACCGCTCCTGCGGCAGTCGCTAGCATCCGACTTAATCATCGTGGACCAGGGTAATCGGTTTGTTCTGAACTATTTTCTTCTGCCGCTCTCTCTGCTCCGGATGAAGAAAGTCGGGTTCTGGGGCATGGGAGCGAACCGCCAGGCCGCACCCAGTTCGCTGCCCGAGCGGTTTCGGCGATGGACGACCTCGTGGGTCTCTTGGTGGTTCGCTTACACCGCCGGAACGGCCGAGCATGTGGCAAACCTAGGTTTTCCCGTCAAGAGAATCACAAATGTGAGCAATTCGACCGACTCCCGTCGCTTTCGAGCGCTAGTCACCGAAATTCGAGAAAGTGAGAAGCTAAGGTTGCGCGCCGAGTTGGGCATCGATCGTGAGGATCCGGTAGCCGTTTTCTGCGGGCGTCTCCGTCCAACAAAGAGTCTTCCGTTCCTCTTGCAGGCTTCGAGACTGGTCAAACAGAGGTGCCCCAAGTTCCACCTGATCTTGATCGGCGCAGGTCCACCTGAATTCGAGGCTACCGCGGGCATTGACGCAGTTGCTTGGATTCACTTCACCGGGGCTAAGTTTGGCAGGGATAAAGCGGCGCTGTTTTCGATCTCAGATGTTTTGTTGATGCCGGGAGCGGTCGGTTTGGTGATTGTCGATGCCTTCGCAGCAGGGCTACCCTTGCTTACCACCGACGGCCGCAAGCATGGACCTGAAATCGAATATCTGGAGCCTGGCGTGAACGGGTTGATGACCCCGGCCGATGTCGAGGAATTTGCGATGGCCACCTCCGAGGTGCTGTCCCGCCCCGAGTATCTGTCGCACTTACGGAGCGGTGCATGGCTTTCAGGAGATAAGTACAGCATCGAAACGATGGCTCATAATTTTTCGGTGGGCATAGGAGCCTGCCTTGAAGGCCGGGCGGAGAATTCGGCAGACAGACGTGAGGAGACTGCCCGAAACGTGCTGCGGGGGAGGTAACCGGATTGTTCACAATCACAACCAGCTGGGACGACGGACACCCGCTGGATCTCCGGCTGGCAGAGCTTCTCGCCCGCCACGGCCTGGCCGGAACATTTTACGTCCCGCTGAGTAATTCACGACCGACGCTTTCAACCGGGGAAATTCGCGAACTGTCAAAGCAGTTCGAGATTGGGGCGCACACAGTCCATCATCTGCGTTTGACCGACCTGAGTGCCACCGAGGCGAATGCACGAGATCCGCGAATCCAAATCGAGACTGGAGGACACCCGGGGGAACCGTGCCGCACCTTCTGTTTTCCAGGCGGGCGCTTCCGCCCCGAGCATATCCAGATGTTAAAAAATGCGGGTTACGTCGCGGCCAGAACGGTCGAACTTCTTTCCCTCCGCTCTCCCAGCCCGGTGGGTGGCCTTGCCGTCATTCCAACCTCGGTGCAGGCGTATCCACATTCGTTTTTTGGCTATGTTCGGAACGCGGCAAAGCGGCGCAACCTCAGGGTTGTTTGCAAGTTTTTGTCGCTCGCGGTAACCCGAGACTGGGTTTTGCTCGCAAAACAGATGCTAGCGTCCGCCAACGACACGGGAGGCGTGTTTCACTTGTGGGGCCATTCCTGGGAGATCGACGAGCTTGGTCAGTGGCAGGCACTCAAGAAAGTACTTGTCGCTATGTCGGAATATGGGCCCACTGCCTCTTTCGTCACGAATTCGGAGTTGTGCGCTGACCAATCGGAGCTGTGCGAATGAACGTAGCTGTCAAACGCCACCCAGCACCTAGTGGATCCGAATATCTCCAGCTGCCCGCCTGACTCGCTCGTTTTCGAGGATCGCCTCCTCCAAGGATATTGATCCGGACCTCAGGTCCATGCTTCAGGCGTTTCCATTCCCAAGTCTGTTGGGTTCACTCGGCTACTGCGAGTCGTACACCTACCCTCCGGTACAGCGACTTGCCTCCCTGCGTGAGCGCACAGGCGAGATACGGCCGGTCCTTTTCTACAACGAACACAAAGTGATTGGTTGCCTTCGGGAAATTGAGATCGTCGGTCCAACCGATCCTTGCGATGAGCTAGTGCAGCGGCTAATGGTAAAACACCAGGCGGATCTGTTGACACTATCCTTTCAAACGGCAAAAGCGTTCCCGAGGCACGCCGTAGGTCGGCGGCTGGTTGAAGTTCGGCATACAACAAATGATTACAAGATCGATCTCCCAGCAACTCCGGAAGAGTACTTGAAGCAACTCGGGAGACAGACCCGCAAACACCTGCCCTATTACGTGCGCCGCCTAGAGCGCGAATGGAACGATGATTATTCGGTTCACATAGCGGAAAGAGCTGACATTTCCTGGAACTCTTTTGCCGCTGTATTTCATCTGAATCAACTGAGCATGCGTGCCAAGGGTCGTGCAAGCCTGTGGTCGGAGAGATTGGCGGAGCATCGCTGGCCTCTAGTCCGCACCTGCGGCTTAATGGTCAGCCTTCGACAGAGGAACACCATCGCAGCGGCCACGCTCTCCTTCATATATGGTCGTGAAGTTTATTTGATCGTCATTGCGCACGACCCACAATACGACCGGTTCAATCTTGGAAACATCTGCCTCTGGAAGACGATCGAGCATGTGATCGAGTTGGGGCACACCGCCTTCCACCTCATGTGGGGCGAGAACTTTTACAAACGGCAATTTGGGGGGGAGCGGGAACCATTCTATCGCGTTTCCTACGCGTCAAATTTGCGCGCAGCGGCTCTGGGCCATTGCCTAAGGCTGCTTAGGACCCCTGCGACGAATCTTTGGCACAGAATACAAGGAAGGCTTACTGGGTACATTAGCCTAGTGTCAGCGGCGCCGCAGTACAAGGAACCCGGCAAATGAACGCGAGCATTTCAGGAGAGGGCGGGATGTCTTCTCGATCTGATGGATACACTGGCTCCTGTTTCCCGAAAGGGACGATTGCATTGATTCTCTGCCCTCGAGATGGCGGAACTTTGGAGGCAGACGCTGAGGCCAAAACCGACTCTATACGGAATGGCCATGTGATTTGCGCACGATGCTCATTTGTGTTCGAGATTCGAAATGGCATACTTCGTCTTTTTCCTGGACAGCGGTGTCGAGATCCCGTCGCGGAAAGCGAGCAACAGGCGCGAGACGACGGTGCGGCCCGCTATGATGCCCACTTTGACGAGGCAGAGAACGCGGGCGAACTCAGGATGATCTTGGCCGATCCGGAACGCTTCCGGTCAAAGCGGGTCTTGGATCTTGCCTGCGGGACGGGCCGCTTGACACGGATTTTTGCTGCTCTGGCGAGTACTACTGTTGGAGTAGACCTCTCCGAAGAGTCCCTTCGACTCTTTGGTGAAAAGGCTGCGTCAGAATCGCGAATCGGACTGATCTGGGCTGATGCAACTCAGGTACTATTCGCTCCCGAGTCCTTTGATGTGGTGGTGTCTACGCAGCTTCTTGAGCACATTCAAGCCCCTGAGAAGCGCATTCGGCTCCTCCGCCAGGTTCGCTCGGCACTGAAAGCTGGTGGCGTTCTTTTGCTAACTGTTTACTACTACAGCCTTGTGCGCAGGATCTTGTGGCGACGGCGCGATGGTTTTCACACCAGCGGTATCTTCTATCATCGATTTACAGCTTCAGAGATTCGTGACGAATTGGGCCAAGGCTACGAGGTAGTCGAGACGCGGCCATTGCAGCCCGACCGTCGCATTCTGGCACGGTTGCGATGGGCTAGGTCCTGGCCGTACAACCCTCTCTTTCGGCGTGTCCTCGCCGAACTATTTGGGCACCTGCTGTACATTTGTTCCACCAAGACAGTTCATGCACGATCCTCGACCGCGGAACTCCCCTATGTCGCGTAACTACGAAAGTTCCTATATGGTTGCCCTTGGGGATGAAGAGTTTTCGGGTCGGCGCGAGTCAGGAGACTCGCAGGAAGGTTCAGAACATCGTGCGGGTGTATCAAAAGATGGAAGACTGCCTCCGAACAGGTGCAGTTCTCTGCGGCGCTTCCTTCTACACGCATCGTCTATCGAGTCGGCGGGGGTCCGGTCGGTCCCTCGGAGACCATACGCTTCGCACGTAAGTAAAGTATTGGACATGTGGCAGGACTACGAAGCGACTTATCAAAGTGCTCTGCAGGACTCGGAGTTCCTGTCTTGGCGCGAGCGTGGAGCACGACGGAAAGCCGAGAATGTAGTGCGCTTGTGTCAAGGGATAGACGCGCCGTCCATGATCGAGATCGGCTGCGGGACCGGGGCGGTTCTCCGTATTCTTCAGGCCATGAAGTTTGCCGGCGAGCTATTCCTGTATTGATTTGTCTCCTTCCGCGGTTCGTTTCACGGTCGAGTCTTGCCCGGCTACTTGCCAACCATGCCGTCGCGGGACGTGCGGACGCGTCTACCGTTCCGAGACGATGCATTCGGGGTTGCGGTTCTTAGCCACGTGGTCGAGCATCTGGATGATCCGGTTTCCGCGCTGCGCGAAGCCTCGCGCATTGCGCGGTTCGTGGTCGTGGAAGTGCCTACGGAAAGAGTGTTCAGCAACTTCATTAGAAGGAAAATTCTCGGGCGGCCTTATCCCTCCGTCGCCGGGGCCGGCCACGTGCAGTTCTGGAGCCCTTCCTCTATAACCAACTTTCTCGAGCAAGAAGCCGGGTTGGAGATCCTGAACCGCCATCTTGATCGTATCGACGACGACATTGATTCCGGCAACGGGAATGGAGGTAGCGCTACTCTCTTTGTCAAGAAGGTCCTAAAGGGTGCGTTGCCGGGCTCCATCTATTCGCGTCTCTTGACGACGCATGCCGCGTTTCTGTGCCGAAGGATCTGATGGCCCCTCAAGATGTGTCCGACTGGAGTTTGTCGAGATCACTTTCATGAAGGTGTTAGTAGCACACAATGCCTATCAATACGCAGGCGGGGAGGACGCCGTCTTTCGCAATGAGACACAGCTCTTGCGGCAAAACGGTCATGAAATATTCGAATACCTTGATGACAACCGCAGAATCCCCGAGCTTGGCAATACGCGACTCAGCATGGAGACAATGTGGAGCCGGTCCTCTTATCAAAAACTTTCTGCCTTTATTGCGGAATCCCGGCCGGATGTTGTCCACTTTCATAACACTTTTCCACTAATCTCGCCTTCGGCTTACTATGCCGCACGAAAGCATGGTGTGCCAGTGGTTCAGACGCTTCACAATTTCCGACTGCTCTGTGCGAACGCGATTTTCATGCGGGACGGCCGACCCTGCGAGGATTGTTTGCCTAGACGCGTCCCCTTCGCGGGAGTGCTGCATAAATGCTACAGGGACAGCCGGACAGCATCGGCTGGAGTGGCCGCCATGGTTACCCTGCACCGTGCCCTGGGCACTTGGCGCAACCTGATAGATGTTTACATAGCCCTGTCGGAATTCGCACGAGACAAGTTTGTCGCAGGCGGTCTCCCGCGGCACAAGATCGTGGTGAAGCCCAATTGCCTGACCGATGATCCCGCCTTGGGACTCGGGCAACGGGCATTCGCTCTATTCGTCGGCCGACTCTCTCCGGAGAAGGGAATCGCCACTCTGGTCTCTGCCTGGGAGAGGATAGGCGACCGATTGCCGATCAAGATTGTTGGAGAGGGACCGGAAGCGAGCCGTGTGAGGGAGGCTGCCCGCGAGTTTGCGGGCATCGAGTTTCTGGGCGCCGAACCGCGGGAGCGAGCACTTTCATTGCTTAAGGAGGCCAGCATTCTCGTCATTCCGTCTATCTGCTACGAAAACTTCCCAGTAGTTGCGGCGGAAGCCTTTGCGACCGGCACTCCAGTGGTGGCCAGTGATATTGGGAGCTTACCTTCGATCGTGGAATCGGGGCAAACGGGCTTGCTATTTCGTCCTGGAGATGCTGCCGACCTGACGGAGAAGGTCATGTGGCTAGTGGACCATCCGGCCGAACTCGACGCAATGCGTCCGCGGGCCAGGATGGAGTTCGAATGCAAATATTCAGCCGGTGTGAACTTGACTCTCCTGCTGCAAGCCTACCGTCGCGCGCTCGACTCGACCATGGGTGCGCCACATTAAAGATGGCCGACGTGGTCGTGTAGTCGAGCTGTCTGGTTAGAGATGATCGTGGAAGGGAGATCTAAGGGAAAATGCATTCTTCAGTCGGACTAAGCAAGTCCCCAGAACAGCCAGGCTGCGAAGCGCTCGCGGCTAATCTAGTTCTGGCAAAGGCGGGTGAAAACCGGAATGCCGCTGCCTACTTCCGGCGCGGTATTGTGGCCTGCGAAGCGGTCGCAGATCTGCTGACCATTACGGTTGCGGTGATAGTAGGTTACCTGGCATATAGGCATCTTTCGCTGGGCAAGCACATCTACTATCCCGCTCACTCGGTCCTGGGCGCGGCATTCGCCTTCGCGGTGGTAATGGTTTTGATGCTGGACCGGATGGGCGCTTACCGTCCTGGCAATAGCCTGCTCCGGGTTCGGGAGACGGAACAGCTTTTGCAAGTGTCCGCGCAAGCATTTCTGTTATCTCTTGCGGTCTCGTTCTTTGGCAGCTTCCTCTTCTCTCGCTGGCTTTTGGTCTTGTGCCTGACTCTGGTTCCGCTTGCACTGTTTGTCGAAAAGGCTTTCATGTATTTGGTGATACGCAGCTTTCATTCCCGCGGGTATGGAATCGAACGGGTATTGATATACGGTTCAGGTTGCACAGGGAGGCGCGTGTTTTCCGTTCTGACACGGTCGCCTAAACTCGGCATGGAACCAGTTGTTTTTGTGGACGACGATCCGACCAAAAGTGGTCACACCGTCTTTGAGATGGGGTATGAACGGAGGCGTTCGGCACCGGTTGTACTCGGGCCAGTAACCAGGGAACTGATCGCCCGGCATGCAGTGGACCTCGTCATCCTCGCTATTCCTTCGATAGGCCGTGACCGCTTCCTCCGTACCATAGCGGAGGCGTTTGACGCCAGCACCAGGGTTGCTTTCGTGCCCAGTTATTTTCTGCCTTCTGACCCGCTAGTCGACTATCAAGATATGGACGGTGTGCTTCTGGCGTCTGTGGGCAAGTCCACGGCAAGAGTCGAATACGAGATACTAAAGCGGATTTGCGACTTGGTGGTATCGGTGGCCCTGATGGTGACGGGATTGCCAGTGTTCTTAATGCTGGCACTGCTTATCAAGATCGATTCACGGGGTCCCGTGTTGTTTCGACAAGAACGAATTGGGCAGGGGGGAAAACCGTTCGGAATGTATAAATTTCGCACGATGCACGCAGGTGCGGCGCCTTACGACTATTCGCCATGCGAGCCCAGCGATCCGAGGATCACGCGGATAGGGAGATTTCTGCGCAGAACGAGTTTGGATGAACTGCCCCAGCTGGTGAACGTTCTGCAGGGCAAGATGTCCCTGGTCGGGCCACGGCCGGAGATGCCTTTTATTGTCCAGCAGTACACCGAGAGACATAGGCAGAGGCTGCAGGTGAAGCCAGGGCTTACGGGCCTTTGGCAACTTAGCGGAGACCGGGCGTTCCTCATTCACGAGAATATTGAATACGATCTCTATTACATTCAGCACCGCAATTTTTTCATGGATCTGGCTATTTTGCTGCACACTTCTATCTTCGCAATGAGAGGAATTTGACCGAGGTCGAAGGCGAGAAACATAAAAATTAGGTGGGGGCACTGTCAGGCGCGGGTCGATGAGCCTTGCCCTGGAGTTCCGGAGTTGGCCAGTCCTGCCCTGGAATCCCGGGTTCCTGGGAGTGCTTCGGGATCGCCAGTGGTTCTGGGGGTGTCGTCTGGTCTCTCGATCCTGAGCCAAAGGACTCACCGCACCCGGACAGGCGCACGCGAGCTACTTAAACCCTGATTTCCGAGTCACTGCTGAAGCCGAGCGACGTTTTCGTCGTGTGCATCAATGGCCGATTCGCGATATCCGTGACCTATCTGATCGCTCGCTTGGGGAGAAAGCCGTTTTTCTTGCAAACGGGCATTTGGACGGTGCGGAAAAACGTCGGTTGCAAGAACACATCGCAGCATTAGGAATGACTTAGAAGGTTCGCTTTCCTAACTATGTCCCGCCCGAAGAGACCCCGCCATATTATGCTTTGTCCTATGTTCTGGTGCAGCACACAGCACTGGTTTTCGACAAGCTCTGGAATACGCAGTGGGTAGGGGTAACGGAGAGGAGCCGACTGTGCATCCGACATCGCTGCAGGCCGGAGGAATGAGGCCAGATCAGCCGTCGTGGAGGCTCATCAGAGGTGCAGAGCTCAGCTCAGGCATCCTGGAAATCAGGCTCCAGGTGATTTTTCAGATACCATTTTTTCAGTTGATTTAAAGGAGTAACGTGAGAACTCGCATACTAGTTACCGGGGCAGGGGGCTTTATCGGCCACCACCTCGTGAAGCGGCTCAAAAAGGAAGGTCACTGGGTTCGGGGCGCGGACCTAAAACTGCCAGAGTACGAAGCCAGCGCCGCCGATGAATTCGAAGTCCTGGATTTACGCAAGTATGACAACTGTCTGCAGGCTACACGCGGCGGCATCGATCAAGTCTTCAATCTCGCGGCCGACATGGGAGGCATTGGTTACATCACCTCTTCTCTGGCGGATATAGCGCGCAACAACGTCCTCATCAACTCCCACATGCTGGAGGCCAGCCGGCTGAACCAGGTGGGCCGGTTTCTGTTTTCCTCCTCCGCCTGCGTTTATGCCAGCGGCAAGCAGAAGGCCAGTGAGGTTGTCGCGTTGCGCGAGGAAGATGCCTATCCCGCCGATCCCGAACCGGGTTACGGCTGGGAGAAACTTTTCAGCGAGGAGTTATGCCGCTATTACTGGCATGATTACCGGTTCGAAACCCGCATTGTCCGCTTCCACAACGTTTACGGCCCGCTGGGCACATACGAAGGCGGCAAGGAGAAAGCCCCGGCAGCCATCTCGCGCAAGGTTGCTCTGGCGGCTGACGGAGACTCCATCGAGGTGTGGGGGGATGGAGAGCAAACTCGTTCCTTCGTGTATGTGGATGACTGTCTGGAAGGTCTGGTGCGCCTGATGGCGTCCGACTACAGGGAGCCATTGAATCTTGGCACCGACCGGTTGATTTCGATCAACGGTCTGGTGGACCTGGTGGGAGAGATCTCCGGCAAACGTCTGATCAAGCGGCATGATCGCAGCAAACCGCAGGGCGTTCGTGGGAGGAACAGCGATAATACCCGTCTTGCTCAGGTCCTGGGATGGGAGCCGTCCACTTCCCTGGAAGCGGGTTTACAAATCACCTATAGATGGATCGAAGGCGAACTTCGGAAAGCCGGTCGTGTCCCTCTCAAATACTCTAGTCAAAGCGCCGACTAGGCACGCGCGGGCGAACGTTCTGGGTGTCGGGGTCCACGCCGTTGACCTGCCGCGTGCAGTCGATGTGATCGAGTCGGCCGTGGTTGAACGGCAGCGGAGCTATGTGTGCGTGACCGGCGTCCACGGTATCATGGAGGCCAATCGCGATCCTGAATTCCGGGAAATACTGGACCGGGCCTTGCTGGTGGTTCCAGATGGTATGCCCACGGTCTGGGTGGGCAGAGCGCAGGGACTCGACCAGATCAGCCGGGTCTTCGGCCCCGATTTAATGGAAGAGGTGTGCCGCCGCTCGGTAGAAAAGAGTTTTACGCACTTCCTCTACGGAGGAAAGCCGGGGGTTGCCGAGGAGTTGAAGCACAGTCTCGAGCAATGGTTCCCGAACATTCAGGTCGTTGGCACGTTTACTCCCCCTTTCCGTCCGCTCGTCGCCGACGAACAGGAGGAACTGGAGGATCTCATGGCTCGGCTCAGGCCAGACCTAATCTGGGTGGGTCTGAGCACTCCCAAGCAGGAGCGTTTCATGTCGCAGTTTCTCTCCCGGCTTTCCTCGGGTGTCATGATTGGCGTTGGCGCCGCGTTTGACATTCACACCGGGGGGTTGAAAGACGCGCCGGACTGGATCAAGCAAGCTGGCTTGCAGTGGCTGCATCGTCTGTGGCAGGAGCCCTCGCGCCTGTGGAAAAGATATTTGGTGAACAATTCCTGCTTCCTATGGAAGATCTTTATGCAGCTATCCGGATTGGCGAGCTATCAGTTGCCTCCGCGGTAATCGTAAGCCCGCGATACCCATTGCCGATATTGTTCGCATCCAGTGTTTGAAGAATTTGCCAAAATTGACAGCCGGTGGACGTGGGGATCGTTCAGGCTAAAGATCCCGTAAACTAAAGCCTTGCCAAGATGCTCCGTCTTGTTAAACAGCAACTATTCGGCGCTTTTCTTCTCCTGGATCGGGTCGGAGTACATCTTCTACCCAAGCACTATTACAGCCCTGTGCCAGACTACGCCTGGCTATGTGCTAACCAGGAGGTTTGGACCAAGCCTAGCTCCCTGCCCGGGGTCGCCTGGAACCTTGACTTACAGTTCGACTGGCTCACCGAAACCTGCCATGAATATTATCGGGAGATCGCGGGCCTGGAATATTTCTGCAGCTTGACAAAGCGAGAATGGGGACTGGGGTATGGTCCAATTGAGTCTCAAATTTTGCATTGTTTCATTCGAAGGTGGAAACCTCAACGAATTGTCGAGATCGGCAGTGGAGTCTCCACGAGGTGTATGCTGCACGCAGCGGAGATGAACCGTGCGGAAGGCGCCGCCCAACCGGACATCATCTGCATCGAGCCCTTTCCATCCGCGGCCCTTCGACAGACAAAAAGTATTCGCCTCATTCCTGAACTTTGCCAAACGGTTCCAGCCTCGGTCTTTGCCGGACTCTCCTCGGGCGATCTCCTTTTCATCGATTCCAGCCACGCCGTCAAAATTGGCTCCGACGTCATCCGCATTTATCTTGACATTATTCCCCAGTTGGCGCCAGGAGTGTTCATCCATCTCCACGATGTGTATCTTCCGTACCTGTATCCTCGCGACGCCCTTTTTAAGCCATTCGGGTGGCAGGAAACCGCCCTATTGCTGGCTCTCTTGATGAACAACGATCGCCTGCAGGTGTTGAGCAGTATGTCGGCGTTGCATTATGCCCGTCCGCAACAACTCAAGCAACTCCTTTCAGATTATGAAGCGGCTGATGGCGTTCGCGGGCTGGCGCTCTCCGTCAACTCCACGGGACATTTTCCCTCTAGCACCTTTCTTCGGACTCGCTAAGCTACCTGTGCCAGGCTTGCCTTTGTCTGTTCCTCGTATATTGTCGATAACGGATGATCCGATTCGACGCGGTTGTACGCCGACCTCGACGAAATCGATCAGCAACAGATCCGACTCCTGATCCGATGGGCATCCTAGAAAGGAATGCCCGCGCTCATTCGATCCTGGGTCTTGACTTAATTACATGCAGCGTAGGTAGCCACAAATGATCGCACAAGATTCGACATGACAGAGCAAAAACTGCGGCGATTACCGTTGTCCTCTCACAAGGAGCCCAGCGGGTCGCAAGGAATCAGAGATTACACTCTCACGAGCTCTTCATCCCAAGAATTGCCCGCACATTCTGCGCTGCGCGGCACAAGTTACAACAGAACCGTGAATGCTTTTCCAGGCGCGGTGTTCCAGCGTTCGAGCTGGTTTGACCTTCAACGCGACCGGTGCTGACCTTCATGGCAGCCGGCGCACAGGGTCATCAAGTTCAAATCGTCATCTGAGCCCTGCTGACTGCGCAGCTGCTTGTGGTGGACCTGCAGGTTTTGTCTCGAACCACAGATTTGGCATCGCCAACCATCCCGACGCAGTACTGCTTTCGGAGTTGCCCGTAGGGCTCGGGATCGAGCTGCAGGCGCGGTTGCTTTGGTTGAATCCACTTCACGATGCCTTCTCGGTCACTTCGTCCAGAAAAGCCTGCTGTTGTTCACCAGGCAGGAATTCGAAGAAGCGTGACATGGACTGCAGGAGCACCGTTGGGTCTTCATTGTCGAGATTCGCCCCGGCCAGGAAGTCCGCGCATATCATCTCCAGACAGTATCCGCGGGACTTGTCCGTTCCCAGCATCAGAGCTGCGGTCTCAATGGCCTGCTCGACCACCGGAATCTGGGTCTTGTACAGCTTGAAGTAGATAATTTCCCACGGTTCCGTCTCCCGCCCAGTCAGTTCCTTTTCCACCTCCCGCTTGAACTGCTCCTTCGGCAGCGACCGTGCCTTGTGCAGCCAGGTTGCACAATCGAACTCCTGCCCATCCCTCCTTGCCACTTTCGCCAACTCCAGCCCCTTCGTCCATCCCACTTCCTTCAATTCCTTTCTGGCCTTTGGTGGCAGGTGCTCATGGATCGACATGAGGTAGTACGCCTTCCGCCTGGACTCCGGGAACCGCCTCGCCAGAAACTCGTCGAAAGACTTCAGCGTTTCCAGCCGCCAGTACTGCCCTGCCCGAACTTCGCACAGATACCGCCCCAGCTCTACGAACCGGGTGTCCCGTTCGGCCTCCGACCTTCGCTCCCAGGCCAGGATCTCATCGATCTTGGTCAGAACGAACAGGGCCCGCTTGCGATTGAGCTTGGGCAACATGGGCGGAATCTTAGTACGTAAGCTCGTCAAGCCAACCAAGGTCGTCTGCTCCCGGGCGCCGTACTAGCGCCGCTTCGGTCAGATCCTGCCGACCCAAACAGAGCCCAATATAGGGACAGCTGGTGCAGGGGTTCTGGGGAAAGCGGATGCCGCTGTGAGGCAGAAACTCGGCCGCCTCGATCGTTCGGATCGAGTCCTGGACTAGATGGCCAAACTCCTCCCGCTGTTCGTCGCTGATCGTGGTTCGAAAGTACTGGATCTCGACCAGTCGCTTGCGGACAAACACTACTTGTGCCACGTCTGCGATGCCGGTGACCCATGAGTAGCACACCAGCTGCGGATCGAGGGCGAGCAGTCCTGTCGGCTCCTCCGGATAACGGCTGGCTGTCGTTTTCCACTCGAGCAGGCAGCGGGTGCCGTCGAGCTCCCCGAGGGCGTCTACGAAGGCCACGAAGTCGTTCTGCCCGGCCAGCGGCTTGGTGAACTTCACCTGCAAGTTACGCCGCGGCTGATGGATGCGGACCCGATCGTCCTGGGCGAAGCGGTCCAGTAGCTGCATCCCCGATTGCAGCATGCGGTCCCAGCTATCCCTCTCGGAATAAAGGAGATCGCCGTCTCGATGGCTGGCCCATTCCTGGTGGAGCACCGCGGCGGCATCCTGTTGCTGGAAATAGGCACCTACGGCCTGCTCGAACGCCCGACCGAACAGCATGGCCGCGCGGGTGTCTTTCTCTTTCCAGCCATCGAGGTAGCGATGCTTGTAGCGGCGGGGGCAGGACAGGTACTGGCTGATCTGGGTATAGCTGTAGGTCATACGGACACCTCGGACCCGCTAGAATCAGTCTCAAAGACCGATAGCTCTTCCCAACGGGCCGCCGGCGCAAAGCCGTCGAAGTTGAGAATCGAGATCCCGTGTATTGTGACTTCGCTGACCTTGACCACGCCCCACAGGTCGATCAGGGCCTTGTCATCGATCTCATTCTTTCCCAGCAACTCAGCGTCATACCCGAAATCGCGCAGGAACCAGCTCAGCTTCCACATGGCTCTGGCAGTGCAGTACAGGCGTCCGGTCATGAAGCACCCGGTGAGATGCCTGGGCTTGAGGACGGCGAAGCGGATCTCGTAATAAGGTTTCTGCTTGTGCCAGCGATACTGGGCCCGATCCACCCGGACCAGGAAAATCCCGTCCGGAACCGAATGGATGGCCGACACATCCGCCGGGCGAAGAGACTCGAAATAGCGCCTCATGCTGCACCCGCCTTGTTGCCGAGATAGCTGTTGAGCTGGCAGAGCAGGGCATTGCGGTCTTTCTCGGCCCAGTCGGCCAGGTGGGCGACGAAAGTTTCGACCTGTTCGCGAGTGGCTTCGCGGAGACTTTTGGTGCCGCAGAAATCGACCGCGTACGACTTGACCAGGTTGGCATCGAGTTGATGCTGGCGAATCAGCTGGCAGAGGCGATCGCGGACTTTGGGGCCACCGTAGTTTCCGTTCTTGCCATTGACCGGCTGGGGTGGGAGCTTCTTCGTCTCCCGAGGGGAGGGAACTGGTTCCACAAAGAACCCGATTTCCTCTACCGAGCAGATGCCGATGCCGTAGGCCTTGCGCAGGGCTCGGTTGACCGCCCGGGTTTCGGCCACGCGCATCTCGGCGCCCCGGACGAGGGGAGAGACATTGGACGGATCGGCGTCGCCGTAGCCCACGAATCCACGGCACTTCGAAGACTTGTAAACGGTCGCCTTGAATGCCCAACGCGAACAGGTTGCGTCGCAGAAGGAGATAACGGGCCGCACGTCAATGCCGTGGCAGCGATTCCTCGCGGAAAGACGGATCAAGAGCCCCTGCTGCTGTCCGCGGGAATCGCTGAGCGCGCCAACCAGAAACGGGTCTGAGCGCTGCGGTCACCGCGGCCTCATTTGCTGCGCTCCGGGGCAGGTAATGCCTCGCAAGATATTCGACCAGGCCAACGGCGCCATTCACGCTTTGCGCCTGGCAGTTGAGTTGGTCCAGTTTCGCGTTCCATCAAAAGTCCCGCGTCCGCCGACGACCTGTAGCAATCATTTTTCGATGCGAGCGTGATACACTTTTTAGGATCGTCAATGTAGCCACGCAACATCCAGGCCGTCGGGGTTTCTATCCGCTGGCCTTTCTGTTTGCGCGGTCGGCGGCTGTTTTTGACGAGCGGTACGAGGTCTTTTATTGCTTCCCCACCGGGAAGCCCGTGTACGAAGGTTTAGGGTGTAATAGCACGGAAGTAATGCTCAGGAATAGTCGAATTCAGTAATAGTTGAATTGGCGCGGTACCCAAGTGGTAAGGGAGAGGTCTGCAAAACCTTTATACGTCGGTTCGATTCCGACCCGCGCCTCCACTTCTAATTCATTTAAAATAAATCACATAACTAAAGTGACATGAAATTGTGCTAATTCTGTGCTAGCCTCGGCACATGAATGCGCCGGTGATTACCATCTTCGTCCGCCACTCACCCGACTGCAAATGGGCGGGGGATGAGTTCGCGAAAAAATGCCATTGCAGAAAACACCTCCGCTGGTCCCAGCGGGGAAAACAATTCCGCAAACAAGCGGGCACCCGCTCATGGGCGGAGGCTGAGGAGGCCAAACGGCGGCTGGAGGCCCATCTGAGCGGGAAGCTGGACACCACGGAGGCCGCGGCACAGCAGACCATCGACGAGGCCATTGAGGTCTTCAAGGCTGACAAGCGGAATCAGGGCTTGACCGCAGGAGTGCTCGCAAAGTACGCGCGTGAGCTGAAGCGGCTGCAGACGCATTGCGAACGCAATGGGGTGTTCCTGGTCCAGGGCATCACACGGGAATTGCTTGTGGGCTATTCCGCTACGTGGCCCGACCTCTACCCGTCCACCAATACCAGACAGGCCGTGCAGTCACGGCTACGCCACTTCCTGCGCTTCTGTTTTGATTCGCGGTGGCTGGACCGCATGCCAAAGACCTCGCGCATCAAGGTGGACGAGCCCCCCACCCTTCCGCTCACAGCGAAGGAATACGCCAAGCTGTTAAAGACCGTGCCCGTGTCCTTCCCTGATAGCGCGAAGGCCGCACGCGTCCGCGGTTTGGTCCAGGTGATGCGGTGGAGTGGCCTTGCGATCCGTGACGCCGTGACCCTTCGCCGGGACCAGATCATCCGGGAAAAAAAGCTAACCCGTATCACGACGAACCGGCAGAAGACCGGTACCCACGTCAGCGTGCCCATTCCACCAAGCGTGGCCGCAGAAGTGATCGCGGTGGCCAACGGCAATCCGGTTTATGTGTTCTGGAGCGGCAACGGGCTGGAGCAAAGCGCGGTTACCAATTGGCAGCACGATCTAAGACAGCTGTTCAAGGATGCCGGCATCACATCCGCGGGCAATATGCTTTCCCACCGCTTGCGGGACACCTTTGCGGTTGATCTCCTGGAGAAGGGTGTGCCGCTCGAGGAAGTGTCCAAGCTACTCGGCCATGAGTCCATCAAAACAACCGAGAAACATTACAGCAAATGGGTGAAGGGAAGGCAGGATCGGCTCGACTCTCTTGTTACCGGCACGTGGGAAGAAGGATCACACTAAAGAGAAAAGGCACCGGTTTCCCGAGGCCCCGAGTGGGCCTCGTTCTTGCTAAGGTCCTTCGGCGTCCAATCTGGTTAGATGCGTTAGAGTTCATGGCTGTCCGGCTCGAATGTTAGTCCCCGGTGGCCGCGGTTACCAAAGTCACCTCGCCCCTTACAGCATCGGCGCGTATAGTTTCGCTCCACGGAGAATTCATCTATGCACCCGGACATCGAGGAACAAGAACGATTAAGAGAACTGTTCGGATACGGAGGCGCCGGCGAGGCGGTGCCAGAGGTAGGTGGACCCGGCAGACATGAGAGCGCTGTGAGTGTTGCTTGGAGACAGCAGGAAAAGGCACCCGGAAGGCGGGGTTATGATTGGCAGGAGTCTCATGCAAGCCCTCTGCAAACCAGGGGCGAACGTGACGGCCGTTAGCTACCGAGCGGGCAAGATAGAAATGCTCCGGCACATCCTTCCCGACATCATGGAACCTTTGATACAGGAAAAATTAGACGGCGTGCTCAAGGCCGCTTCGGAAATCCCGATGAAGTGGATTGGTGCAACGGTCCATCACGGGTGGACGTTCGACCCGGAGGATTTTGTGCGCCGGGTGCGCGAAGCCGCCTAAATGTCACGGAAAGGCAGCTTTCAAGAACTCCGCATAGACCAGGTTGGACCCAGATTTTCCAGAGGGGTTTTCGTATGTGATTGAAAGATATGGTAGGCACGACTGGACTCGAACCAGCGACCTCTACCGTGTCAATTTTGATCTCAACAACCTAAAACCCTTTGCCTGTCTTGCTTTTCCGGGTTGAGACAGCCTCAAAAAGGGCTAAAAACGGCCCAGTTTTGGTGACGAGTTAGTGACGAGTTTCGTATGGAAAGCATTTCTGCAAGAACCCGGCTATCCGGAGGAGAGCCAACACGGGCTGTGATAACTTCCCAGCCGCCGACATCCGGCCACTATCCCGCCAAAGCTTTAAAGACGCGGTGCGCCGCAGGGCTCAGTTGATTTCTTGTAGCTTTAGAAATAGCTCTTGAATCTGAACGCCGATCGTGGGGTCAGCTTTAGCCAAACCGGCAATGATGGCGTCCCGCGAAATCAATACATTCCCGAGTTCCTGCTTCAGCGTCGAATCAGTTGTCTGGTCCGTAAAGGCCCGGAGATCCGTGAAGTACTTGGATGCCATGTCGAGGGCGACCGTGAAATTGTTCCGGGTTGTCTCGGTGTAGAGCAGGGCGGCCCGATTGCGGAAACTATTCATCGCCTCCGCCCTTTTGGAAACATCCAGCTGCTGTCGGAGGTCATCAACTTCATGCTGAGCCGAGGTCAGTTTGGAGTGCTGCGGCACAAATCCGATCAATGCTCCCACGATCAACAGCATGGCTCCAACAATGATTTTGATCATCATAAGAATCCTTTGGCCAGGAGAGGCTTTCCTCCGCGCTGCTATCTGGTAGGCCAAGCCTTTCGTCGAGCCCGGTAGATCCCCTTCTTCTTTGGGCCGCGTGGGCTGAGCTTTCTCGGCTTCTTAACCTTTATTGCCTAGAGGGGCAAACCGCTTGTGCGCTCGAATTGAAGACCCGACGGTCAAGAGGGTTCCCCACTGGAAGCAAAGTGGTTGCAGCGAGACACCCAATTACTACTCCAAAAGCAACAAGAAAATGCTATCGCAGTGAATCCTCGAGCCTTACGCGCGACAGCAGGCCTCACGTGCTGAATATAGGCCGACACATCAGTCCATGACCAATCATTCGAAAAGCGGACTCCGGGAAACAGTTCCGGTTCGAGCGCCGGAAGCCTGGACTACCTAGCCTTCTCGAATCATTCACAGATCTCTTGTAGGACCAGCGCCTACGTTTGCAAATTGCTGATCATGTTCCGAACGTTGGTTTTTCGTTTTAGCCGGCGCGAAGTCGAGGACCACGCGTGACGGCACATCGCCGTGTTCGAGGCGGTCGAGGATCTGGTTGATCGAAGATAACTCCTGCAACTCGATATCGGCTCTGACCTCGCCTCCGACGGCGAAGGCGAGGGCCTCGGCCATATCCTGGCGCGTGCCGACGAATGAACCACGGACGGTTACGCAGTTGGCCACCACATCGAAGAGCGGAACTGGGAATTCGCCAGGCGGCAGCCCAACCAATACGCAAGTGCCACGCTTTCGGGTCATGCCGACGCCTTGTTTGAATGCGATGAGCGAAGGTGCAGTAATTAAAACGCCATGAGCTCCGCCGCCGGTTGCCTTCTTGACAGCTTGCGCCGGGTCTCCTGTCCTGGCATTAATCACGAAGTCGGCGCCAAGGCGCGTAGCATGGACCAGCTTGCCATCATCGATGTCGATGGCGCAGACGAGTAGTCCCATGGCCTTCGCATATTGGATGGCCAAGTGACCGAGTCCGCCAGCACCAGAGATAGCGATCCATTCCCCGGGCCGCGCCTCGGTCTGCTTAATCCCTTTGTAGGTCGTGATTCCCGCGCAGATCAACGGTGCGGCCTCTGTAGCTGTCAGGCCCGCGGGCACGTGGGCAACGTAATCCGGGTCGGCGATGATGAATTCGGCAAAACCACCGTTAACGCTGTAGCCGCCGAACTGCGCCTGAGCGCAAACCGTTTCCCAACCAGTCAAACAGTATTCGCAGTGACCACAAGCCGAGTAGAGCCAAGGCACTCCGACGCGGTCGCCCTCCTTCACAATTTTCACCCCTGAACCAACTGCAGCGACCAGACCGATGGCCTCGTGGCCAGGAATGAACGGGAGTGTGGGCTTCACCGGCCAGTCGCCGTGGGCCGCATGGAGATCGGTGTGGCATACGCCGCACGCCTCGGTCTTCACCAGGATTTCGCCGGCTCCGGGAGAGGGAATGTCCAATTCCAGAAGTTTCAAGGGTTTTTTAAATTGCTCGACAACAGCTGCGTGCATCTTGGGCGCCATGTTTCCCTCAGCTTTAATTCTTTGCCCGATAGGAAATTCGAGCTTATCAACGGAGTACTCGGTTTTCTGAGCAAAAGTGATCAGTCCAGCCCGGTTTGTACAGATGCCAGTGAAGGCCGGTTATGAACAAGTTCAAGATCACTTTGAACCAAACCGAAATTAACCATGAGGAACGAGCGTGCTTTCACATACTGTGCAATAGCGACCAGTTTTTCAATCATGACACTGTCATATTTGACTTAGGAGATTTTTTGACCGAGCGAAGATGATGAGCCTTGGGTGTTTTGTGAAGCACCAGGCGGCGCTCACGACAGATCAGTCTCTGCTGATCGCCCATGGAACGGCTGCCAAAGCGGCCAGGGCGAAGGAAATCATCGAAAGCACGAATCCTGCGTACTACAGTTTGCATACCGCGGAAGCTGTGCCCGCGTAGGACCCAACGCTTCAGAAATGTCGCAGCTCACTCAACGAGCTAAGAACCGAGGCAAGAACCATGGTTGAAAATAATAGGCGCGACAACCAGCGCGAAGAAGATGAACGTGAAACCAACTCGGCCGGGCAGTCTGGCGACATTCAGGGCATGTCGCGCCCCGCCGAAGCAGATTCTGAGAGCGTAGAGGAATTAGTAGAAGAGGGAAACGCCTTTGAAGCCTCCATTGTCGATGGTGTGGAGAACGCCAAAGATCCGGATGTCTCAGAGGTCACGACCCGCCAAGTGCCGGAGGACGACGTTCCAGAAGAGTATAGGGACGGCAACGACCGCGTTGCATAAGGTCAATCGATCCCGAAATGTCGAGAGGTGGGGACGACTCAAAGGCGACCAGGAGAACGGTCATGTCACAAATACCACACGAACGAGTTGCAGAACTCCATAATCTCGCTGCCCACGCGCACGCCGCCGCGGCAGTCGCCCATGGCAAAGAAGATCACTTGACCGCACACGAACTCAGCAAACAGGCGCACGAGTATTCCATGAATGTTCATAAGCTCACCCAGGACTTGGGCCAGAAAACGGCGACGGTTCCAGGCGGGGAAGCCCCGGCTCAGAAAGCACCATGAAAGGCCGATCATTGTGACGTTCTTCTGTGAGTGCGAGTATTTCTCACGGAAGTCAGCATGACCATGCACAACACCGAACACCCGCATCCGAATGGCGAGAGTCATCATAGCCACGGTCATGGTCAGACTCCTTACTGGCGGCGCGCGCATGATGACTGGCGATTCTGGTTTGGTCTTATCGCGATGCTCGTTGCCATCAGTATCTATGTCGGAACCAACGACTTGTCGATGGTGCCTTCTGGCCGCCAGAAGCAGATGCCAACTGGTAGCCGGGTTCCATGAACATCGCATCCTGAATTTTCGACTAAACGAGGCTTGAGGTTGGCAACTGGCCTTCGACATTTGAGGGCTCATGGTGCGTGACGGCCCAACCGCGATGTATGAACGTAAGAAACGTCCTTAATCAAACCATCCCGCAGGAGATCAGCATGCACATCCAAGTCAATACGGACCATACAATCGAAGGTCACGAGGCGCTGGCCGCCCATATCAGGGGCGTAGTGGAGAATGCGCTGAGCCGAATGAGCGATCACATCACGCGGGTGGAGGTCCACCTGACAGACGAAACCGGCCCCAAGAGCGGCAACAATGACAAACGTTGCATGATGGAGGCGCGCCTTGAAGGCCGCCAGCCCATCGCGGTCACCGACGAAGCGACGACTGTGGACCTGGCCGTCAACGGCGCCGCGGATAAGCTAGCTAGATTGATCGAGCACACCCTCGGCAAATTGCGCGATCAGCGGACTCACGGGACTGACTCACCTCCTCACGAGCCGACACTCTCAGACCAGTCATGATCGACACCGCCGTAAGCGTAGGTGTCGACGACGGGGAAGGACCATTGAATCAGGCGCTTCTATATCCCCTGCGATTCGAACCAATCTATCAGTATCGGCTGTGGGGCGGCCGGCACTTGGCCGAGTTGCTCACGGCACCGCTGCCCAGCGGCCCCGTTGGCGAGGCTTGGTTGCTCAGCGACCGCGATGATCATCAGAGCCGCGTCACAGATGGACCTCTAAAGGGGCGGACCATCGGTCAATTGCTACAGCAGTTTCCGAAGCAACTGCTGGGAAACCTGGCCGGACGTTTTCGCCGATTCCCACTGTTGCTGAAGTTCCTCGATGTCCATGAAATGCTTTCGGTCCAGGTGCATCCCACAAAAGCGAACACGAACCTGCTGCCAGCGGGCGAGACTCCGAAAACCGAAGCATGGGTCGTGCTGGAAGCCGGAACCCAAAGCCGCATTTATGCGGGCCTGAAGCCAGAAACTACTGAAGCCGATTTGCAGCGGGCGCTCGCAAACGGAACGGTGGCGGACCACCTCGCATGTTTAACTCCGAAACTCGGCGATGCCGTTTTCCTGCGTGCAGGCACGGTCCACTCTCTGGGCGGCGACCTGGTGGTGTTCGAGATTCAGCAGAATAGCGACGTGACGTTTCGCCTGTATGACTGGGGCCACATTGATGCGAAGACGGGAAAGCCGCGGGCACTGCAAGTCGATAAGGCAATGGCCTGCATTGATTTTGCTGAAGGTCCAGTCGGTCGGGTAACGCCCGTCGTTGAGACAACGACTCCCGTGGAGCGCGAGAGACTGTTTCATTGCGAAAATTTCCGGTTGTGGCGCCTGCGCGGAAAGTCTCCGTTCACGGTCGGTGCGGCGGGCTTGCCGCGCGTGCTGGTATGCGTCGAGAGCGAAGGGCAGATCGAGCATGGCGGCGCCACGTATGCGGTCGGAAAGGGCGACGTATTTCTCTTGCCTGCGGTGATCGGAACGTGTGTATTTCGGCCGCGCGGTGCAGTGAACTTGTTGGAAATCGCAATCCCGGATTGAGATCGTGAGAAGTTAGAAGGTAGAGGCATTGTGAAAAAGCTGATCGTGTTTGATTTGGACGGCACACTGGCCGAAAGTAAATCGGCTGTTGATCCCGAAATGTCAGGCCTGTTGCATGACCTTCTAGTGATCGTCAAGGTGGCCGTGATTTCCGGCGGCGGTTGGCCGCAGTTTCAAAAGCAACTTGTTTCGAATCTGCCCCACGACAAGCTCCTGGCGAATCTATCTCTGCTTCCGACGTGCGGCACAAAGTGCTACCGATACGACTCGGCAGTTTGGAAAAAGATCTATTCGGAGGATTTCACCACCGATCAAAGAGGAAAGATTCTCGGTTCACTCACAAAAGCGATCGGAGTTGCAGACTTCAAGATCGAAAAGCTCTGGGGAGAGCAAGTTGAAGACCGTGGAAGCCAGATAACATTTTCTGCCTTGGGTCAGCAAGCTCCCTTGGAAGAAAAGGAAAAATGGGACCCCGATTTCGCCAAGCGGAAGAAGATCAAATCGATTCTTGACACCTTCATTCCCGAGTTTTCTGTCCGCATCGGGGGCTCGACATCAGTTGACATCACCAAGCCTGGCATCGATAAAGCCTATGGCATCCGAAAACTGCGAGATATCCTGTGCATTTCGATCAAAGAAATGATTTATGTCGGCGATGCCTTGTACGTAGGCGGCAATGACTACCCTGCTGAAACAGCCGGTGTGGATTGCATCCCGGTTAAGGGTCCCCATGAGACGAAGCGGGTCATCCAGACAATCGTCGCGTGCCTAGCAGATCAGAACGAGTTGGCCTATGCGGCGGATTAGATGAGCGGAATCAAGTTGCAACGGCTGGGAATGTTGATGCAGCCGGAGCCGGGTAACCCTCAGGAGCTCGAAGGCGTCCTGAATCCCGCTGCTGCCCGCGGCCCGGACGGACATCTCTACCTGTTCCCGCGGCTGGTGGCGCGTGGCAACTATTCACGCATCGGCATTGCGCGAGTGCGTTTCAATGAAGCCGGCGATCCTTCCGGCGTCGAGCGGCTTGGCATCGCGCTGGAGCCCGAGGCCGATTATGAGCGCCGGCCTGATGGTGGTGGCGGCTGCGAAGATCCTCGCATCACCTTCGTGGAACCGCTGCACAGCTACATGATGACTTACACGGCCTTTTCGCCTGAAGGCCCGCGAATCGCCCTGGCCTTATCGAAGGACCTGTTCCACTGGAAACGTCTCGGGCTCGCGACCTTTGGCCCTTACCATGGCATCGAATGCGGCGATGTGGATGACAAGGACGCCAGTCTCTTTCCGGTTGCTATTCCGAATCCATCCGGACACCCGGAGTTGGCCATGCTGCACCGGCCGCTTTTTCCTGGCACTCGACCGGAGGAAACTGTCCGGGAGGCCGCATCCCGTAGAGTGGATCTCGATCGCGAAAGCATCTGGATTTCCTACTGCCCGCTTTCGCTGGAGGGTTTCGGACCAAATCGCACCGGCCACTTTATTTCTCATCACCGGCTGGCAACTCCGGTATCAGCCTGGGAGCGGCTCAAGATCGGTGGCGGCACTCCGCCGGTCCTGACTCCGCACGGCTGGCTGATCGTTTACCACGGCGTCAGCGAAATGGAAAAGTCCGGCACAGGCGGACACCAACTGCGCTATTCGGCCGGCGTGATGGTGCTCTCGAAAAAGCACCCGCAAGTGGTCCGCTATCGTTCGGTAGAACCGGTGCTAACGCCAACGCTTCCGCAGGAGTGCAGCGGGACCGTCGCCCACGTCGTGTTCCCAACCGGCATCGACCGGCGCAACGATCTCGGCTTACCGAACCGCTTCGACGTGTATTACGGCATGGCCGACAACCGGATCGGTGTCGCGCGTCTAGACATGCCTCATGTCTTGCCGCCGGGAGGGATCGCCGACCCGCCAGAAGCAAAGGTGTGATGCGTTTGCTTTGGTCTGTCGGGAGACCGCTTCGTGGGCGTCACCGGCCGGCAATGCGTCCGACATTTCTCATGTGTCCGCAGGCGGTCAACTCCAGTTTTCCCTGTGTTTTCGTGTTGTATCCATGGCATTTTGGAATCTGACATCTTAATCCGTTACAGGTCACCACAAATCACAGCGATCGAGAGCCCCAAGCCAAATATCAAAAACGAGACGACTGTTATCCAGGTTAGTACGCTGTTTGATACCGATTTCGCATCACCGTCCATCAGTGATTTGTTCTTTTGTTGCACGGTGCCGGTGGCATCGCTGGATATGTGATCGTCATGCGCACTTCTACGTGCACCGCCGTTTACTGACTCGCTGGGCGATCGCACCGTCATCATGCCGTGCTTCATGTGTCGGGATACCAACCACCAATTCATGGGATACGCGGTGATGAAACCGGCAAGAAGCGCCATCGACATGATGAACCAGAATGCCGGCCCTGATGGCTCGTGGCTCGATGGAGCACTTTTCATTGCCACAATCATCACCGACACCATGCCGGCCATGAGGCAGTTCATTGACAGCAACTCCGGAAAGAAAGTGCTGGAGAGCGCTCTCATATACGAACCACCCGCCATGCCGCGCATGAACAGAGATTGGAAGACACTCCATCCGAAGCCGAAGCCCAAACCATATTCGAGTGCAATATCGGCAACTTTGTGTAAATGAAATAAGCTGGCAATGACCGCGCCCGCCAAGATTCCCACGCCATCGCCAGCCACACAATGCATCGTTGAACCCAGAACCTGTCGCCAGCGTGCCGCGACGTAGCGTTCGTGCAGCCCAGGTAGTGGCTCGCGACACCCTAATACATACAAAAATGCACCCAGAGGCCCCGTGTACGCGGTGAGTAATACGAACCCCCACTTGAGTACCGGGGATTCCGGCGTGGTACGAATGTCAACCACGACGAACACCAGCGATAGCGCGGTAAGAACAAACCACAGAAGCATCACGCCATCAAGCATTCTGGTCTCCCCGTGTTCTTGCGCCAGCCACCACCCTCAATGGGTTTCCCATGATGTTTAAACCATGTACTTCACGGGCAGGCCTGAACTTACAATTATTTCCTGGACAACCTTGTAATCGCGACGACCAGCAGGACCACTAGCAGTACGCCGATCACCGTCCAAATCCACATTCCTCCGCCCATCCAGCCATTCATCCCTCCGTGATTCATAGTGAAGCTCCTTTCGTTGCGTCGTTTTCACTGGATGCCGAGGCCGAGAACCTTGCAGACCGTACTAGCTATCACGCTTTCTTCGTCCGTACGAATGACGCGGACCTCAACTCGGCTGGACGCCGAGGAAATCACGTCCCCGTTCGCCGCATTGTGCTTTTCTTCAAGTTCGATTCCGAGGAATCCTAACCCATCGCAAATCCGGGCGCGGACCGCTGGTGCATTCTCTCCGATGCCGCCAGAGAACACCAATGTCTCGACTCCGCCCAACGCCGCCGCGAATGCGCCAATCCACTTCTTGACCTGGTAGCAGAACAGCGCGACCGCTTCAGCGGCGCGCACGTCTCGCGTCTCGTGTTTTAGCAAGTCACGCATGTCGGAGCTGGTCTCGGATATGCCGAGCAAACCAGATTGGAAATTGACCATGGAGTTGAATTGCTTGGCGCTCATTTGTTCGGTGCGCGTGAGATACCAAACTAGTCCGGGATCGAGATCGCCGGTGCGGGTGCTCATCGGCACGCCGGCGGTCGGGGTGAAACTCATGCTTGTGTCGACGGATTTGCCGTTATGCACCGCCGCCAGACTTGCCCCGTTGCCCAGGTGGGAGAGGATTACCCGGCCTTGCGCCACATCCGGTCCAGCCAGGCGAGCCAACTCTTTTATCAGAAACTCGTATGACAGCCCGTGAAACCCGTACCGTCGCACGCCCTGCGCCTCGTAACGACGAGGGATGGGCAGCATTTGCGCCACGCGCGGAAGATCATGGTGAAAAGCCGTGTCGAAACATGCCACTTGGGGCAGGCCCGGGAAACGGCGGTGAAATGCCTCGGTCAGCAGGATCTCCTCCGGCATATGGTCAGGATCGAATGGACTGAGGTGCTTCAATTCCGTAATCATTTCCGCGGTAATTCGTTGCGGCTTGTAATACTTCGGCCCGCCATGCACCACGCGGTGCCCCACCGCGGTCAATGGGGCGTGCCCGCTGCGTTGCTCGATCCAATCCATCAGAACGCCCACCGCCACCGTGTGATCGGGCACCTTGACGGAGCGCGAAAAGTTGTCCGCCTGGTCCGAGCCCTTTACACGGAAGGTAGCCTCCGGCAGTCCAATCCGATCAATTCCGCCATCCAGAATCCACCGGAGCGAGTCGCTGGCCTCGAACAGGGCAAATTTGATGCTCGACGAGCCTCCGTTAATCGTCAGGATGCGCGTCAGAATACGCGGATTTGTTGGTTTCACGTGCGACTCGTCTCCGTCAACAGCATTTGTCCACGTCGCTTCATTTAGCTGTCGCTGAACAAACCTGCGCGAGGATGTCCCTTGGCCAGTGGCGGAGGTGCGCTCGGCTCGCTGAAATCAGCCGTCCAGTGCCAGTTCCTGATCTCCGGCATGTCTTCCAGGTGTTGCCGAATGTAGTCGTGGTGTTCGTAAAGTTTCCGGTTGAACGTGTCGACGACGTCCGAAAGCTCTGAGCGCAGCCTTGAGACATACTTCAGCGCGTCGATAGCAAGATGAAAACGGCTCATCTTGTTCAGCACTACCATGTCGAAGGGCGTGGTGGTCGTGCCCTGATCCATGTAGCCGCGCACATGGAAGCGGCTCTCATTGGAGCGCCCATGAACCATCGTGTGAATGAGCCAGCGATTGTTGTGGAAAGCGAAGATAACAGGTGCGTCTTTGGTGAAGAGCGCGTTGAAGGACATGTTATCCATCCCATGCGGATGATCATCGGGGCTCATCAGAATGCTCAAATCCACCACATTTACAACCCGCACCTTGATGCCGGGAACATACTTCTGCAGAAGCCATGAGGCCGCGCAGATTTCGATGGTGGGTACGTCGCCTGCGCAGGCCAATACAACATCCGGTTCTCCACCTCCGTCGTTGGTGGCAAACTTCCAGGTCGATGCCCCTCGTGAGCAATGTTCGAGAGCTTCGTCCATCTTCAACCACTGCAACTGAGGCTGCTTTCCGCAGGTAACGATGTTGACGTAGTTTCGGCTCCGCAGGCAATGGTCGAAGACGCTCAACAGGCAATTACTGTCGGGCGGATAGTACACGCGGATGGTTTCACTCCTGCGTGCCAGCGCGTTGTCCACAAATCCGGTCGCCTGATGGCTGAAACCGTTGTGATCATTTCGCCAGGCATGACTTGTCAGGAGAACGTTTAAGGATGCAAGCGGCCGACGCCAGGGAAAATCACGGCACTGCTCCAGCCATTTGGCATGTTGCGTCAACATTGAATCTACGACCTGCGCGAAAGCTTCGTAGGAAGACCACATGCCATGCCGCCCGGTGAGCAAGTACCCTTCAAGCCATCCCTGGCAGCAATGCTCGCTCAATACCTCCATGACGCGACCGTCGGGGCTGAGTTCGTCATCGATCGAAACCGTCTCCGCCATAAAGCAACGTTGGGTAGCTTCGAGGACGGAGTTCAGGCGATTGGAGTCCGTCTCATCCGGACAGAACATGCGAAAGTTTGTCGGATTGAGCTTGAAGATGTCTCTGAAGAAATCCCCAAGCTTTCGTGGAGCTTCCGCGATCACTTGACCCGGCCCAGGGATTTCCAGCGCATACCCGGTGAAGTCCGGCATGTCGAGCACTGTCAGGAGTCGTCCGCCGTTCACATGAGGACTCCCTCCCATGCGACGATCGCCAATCGGCGCGAGTTCTGCCAGCTCGTCAATGAACTTGCCCTTTTCATCGAAAAGTTCCTCCGGCCTGTAGCTTCTCATCCAGGCTTCGAGGATCTTGAGATGCTCCAGGTTCTCGCGGACGGTGGCGAGGGGGACCTGATGAGCACGGAAGGTGCCTTCAATCGGGATTCCATCCACTTCTTTCGGACAAGTCCACCCCTTGGGCGTGCGCAGGACGATCATCGGCCAGATGGGCTGCTTCTTGAAGCCGCCCTGACGCGCTTCCTGCTGAATGGCTCGAATCTCGGCGTAGCACGCGTCCAGCGTTCCAGCCAGGAGTTGATGCACGACTTCAGGATCGTTTCCTTCGACAAAGTAGGGTTTGTAACCGCGTCCTATGTACAGAGCTTTCAAGTCTTCATCGCTGGTTCGTGCTTGGACGGTCGGTCCGGAAATCTTGTAACCGTTCATGTGCAGAATCGGAAGGACAGCACCATCGCGCACTGGATTTAGAAAGTTGACGGACTTCCAGCTTCCCTCGAGCGGACAAGTCTCGGATTCTCCGTCGCCGATGACGCAGGCAACGATCAGGTCGGGATTATCGAAAGCGGCTCCGAAAGCGTGAACCATCGAATAGCCGAGTTCCCCGCCCTCATGCATGGAATTCGGGACGTGTGGTCCGCAATGACTGGGCACACCGCCCGGCGTCGAGAACTTCCTGAAAAGAAGCCGCAGGCCGTTCTCATCCGGCGTGATCTCCGGATGAACTTCGGTATAAGTGCCTTCCAGATAAGAGCAGGCGTTGAGCGAGGGACCGCCGTGTCCAGGGCCTGCAATATAAATGATATTCGCATCGTGCTTTTTGATCAGCCGATTCAGATGAATGTAAATGAAATTTTGTCCCGGTGAAGTTCCCCAGTGCCCGAGCAGTCTTGGTTTGATCTGTTCGGCCTTGAGAGGCTCTCGCAAAAGGGGGTTTTTAAAGAGGTAGATCTGGCCGATGCACAGATAATTCGCGGCCCGCCAGTAGCGGTCCATCTTGTCGAGCATGTCTGGCGACAGCGGTCCCCTGGGTTTCGGCGCTTTGGTGGCATGTTGGCCATTTTCGGCAACAGCGGTAGACAAAGCCGCATCGAAGAAAAACTTCGTCGGCTTGCCGGATGTCCGGGTCTTATCCTGATCAACGTTACTTGCTTGTTCTTTAGTAGGCATGTTGAGTATTCCTCTCTTCTATTGCTTCGCCAGGCCACCCGGATCGTCGTCGCCAAGCGTGCCCTGCGCGGCGATCCTGCCAGCCGCTGTGGGCTTCCCTTTGAGAATCCACTCGAAACCAACTGCGATCAGGGCCCCAATCACTGGCCCTACGAGGTAGATCCAGGTCGTGTGCAGGTCGCCGCGCACCACATCCGGCGCGAGCGAACGCACCGGGTTCATCGAGGAGCCGGTAATCGGCGCCGCCCAAAGTCCTGCCAGGGCAATGTACCCGCCCACGGCGACTGCACCGTTCGTGCCAATGTTCCGCGCACCGGAGGCCGTGCCCAGGATAGTGTTCACCAGCCCGGCCGTGAGCACCACTTCCATCGCCAGAGCTTTCCCGCTGGTCACACCACGACCCGGCAGAGTCGCACCGAGCGCGCCCACAGTCCCGAACATAGCCCGAAGAAAAGCCGCCGCACCAAGGCCTCCGATCACTTGCCCGACCACGTAGCCTGGGACTCGCTGCCAGGGAAAGTTGCGCCGCACCGCGAACGCCAGCGTGACCGCCGGATTCAAATGGGCTCCGCTCACTGCACCCATGAAATAGATGGTCGCCATTACCATGAGTCCCGGCGCGACCACTATCATGCCCAGAGTGACTCTGCCACCGCTCATGGCTGCAACAACGCCGCCACCGGCGGCGACCAGCACCAGCAGGAACGTGCCCCAGATCTCCGCGAACACGCGCCGCCACTCAAGCGAGGAATCGAAAAAGTCGAGCGTCGATTGCCGTTGGACCACAGATTGTGGCCGCACTGTCTCTGGCGGTTCAGATTCCATGCCTATCTCCCCGACCACTCTGCCTCGTGGCGCCCCAGACCGTCACTTCTCTTCCGATAGCTCCCTGCCGATCGCTTGCAATTCCAGCCGACGCTTCTCCATGGTTTTGGGATATGCCATCTTAAGATCCTTGAGTGCGTCGAGCACGATGCGGGAAACAATCAAGCGGGCGTTCTCCTTATCATCGGCGGGCACGGCGTACCAGGGCGCGTGATGGGTGCTGGTCGCGTTCAGGCAATCTTCATACGCTTCCATGTACTGCTTCCAGTATTTCCTCTCGTGATTGTCCGATGAGCTGACTTTCCAGTTTTTGTCGGGCTCGTTAATGCGCTCAAGAAACCGCTTGCGCTGTTCTTCGTACGAAAGGTTTAGAAATATTTTAACGATCCGCGTTCCATTGCGAAAGAGGTGGCGTTCCAGGTCAACGATCGACCGATACCGTTCCTTCCAGATGTGTTTCTGGTCGAGCAACTTTTCCGGAAGCCGCTGGTTGAGGAGAATTTCCGGATGCACGCGAACGATCAGCACTTCCTCATAGTAGGAACGATTGAAGATGCCGATCCGTCCGCGTTCCGGAAGGCGGGAGGTCGTGCGCCAGAGAAAATCATGCTCCAGTTCTTCGGCGCTCGGCTGTTTGAAACTGAAAACCTCGCAGCCTTCGGGATTGACGCCCGACATGACGTGGCGGATGGCGCCATCTTTGCCTGCAGAGTCCATCCCTTGAAAAATCAGGAGCAGCGCGTAGCGGTTGGAGGCGTAGTGGAGACGCTGCAGGGATGTCAACTCAGCAATATGTTCTTCCAGAAGCTTTTTATATTCCTTCTTTGACTTGCAAAAGAGCTTCACGGCCGTCGGCAAGTGTTTGATATCGATCTTCTTGTGATGCGGTACGCGGAAATCCTTGGAATGAATTTTCATCTTCTTCCTTCAGTGGTTACCACCTGCGTGAGATGCGCTCTAGCGGCTCCGAGTGCTTAAAACGACGGGTTAAGCGACATCTTTTTTTCCAGCCTGATCCTTCCGGGTCTCTCGCTCCGCCTCAAGCCAGTCCTGATTCGCTTTGCCGTCTCCGCTGCCCCGCTCCTGATAAAGTTCGTAAGCCCGGGTAGCAATCTGCGGTGTAAGATCGACCGGGTTCTTGGCTGACGACGTTGCCTTAACCGGATCGAAGATCCGGTATGCGAGCAGTTTCACGCGGTCATTGAGGAGGAACCACGCCAGAGCGTAGACCCAAACAAATCCAGCCCAACGCCAGCCCAGTGGCGTCATAAACACGCCGTAGACAGCAATTAGCGTCGCCACAATTTGTGTGCCGAGCACCGCTATCCAGAGAATTCGCGCGGGCCGTATCGACCAGAATGGGCCGCGGGTACGCGTCAGGAAAATCGTCAAATGTCCGGCTACGGAGAGCTTCAGGTACATCAGCGTTTGGACGTGCGCGCGGTCGAGATGAAATACGCGTTCAGCGAGGTAAAAGAGGCCGAACGCGGCCACGACGCCTATCACGCCCAGCACGGTCGAGATCCCCAGCACCAGGCGCATATTCCACTTCTCGGGCCTATCGCTGTAATGAACATTGTCATAGGCGATGGAGAGAATGGCTCCGTCGTTGAGCACGGCGATCATCACGATCATCACCGCGGTCATGGGGTAGAAGTTAAATACCAGGATTGCCAGCGTCATGAAGAACAGCACGCGCAGGGTTTCGGCGATGCGGTAGATCGCGTAGCTGTTCATCCGCTGAAAGATGCGGCGGCTCTCTTTCACGGCGTCGATGATCACCGAGAGGCCGGATGCGAGCAGCACGATGTCGGCCGCCGCCCGGGCCGCGTCGGTCGCGCCGGAAACCGCGATGCCGCAGTTCGCTTGCTTGAGTGCGGGGGCATCGTTCACCCCGTCGCCGGTCATACCGACAATGTGGCCGTGTTTCTGCAGGACATCGATGATGTGGTATTTGTCTTCGGGGAACACCTGAGCGAAGCCATCCGCTTTTTCGATGGACGCCGCGGTCTCCGCCTCCTTTTGTTTATCCCGCAATACAGTGGCATCCAGGATGTTCGTGCCCATACCCAGTTCACGAGACATTTCCTTGGCAATGGCCAATTGGTCGCCGGTGACCATTTTGACTTTCACGCCCATCTGTACCGCGCTCGCGATGGTCGCCTTGGCCTGCTCACGAGGCGGATCGAACATCGGCAACACACCAACGAACTGCCACTTGTCGTCCTGATCCGCGCGGGCCACCCCCAGGGAGCGGAAGCCGCGCCCCGCGAAGTCGTCGGCGGCTTTCTCAGCCGCGAGTTTTACGTCCGGGACATTGGTCGCCATCTGCAGAATGACCTGTGGCGCGCCCTTGGCCACCTTGAACTCTTTTCCGTCGAGGCCCTTTACGGTGGCTTCGGTGCGCTTATGTACCGGATCGAATGGCTGAAAATGCAGCACCTGATAGCTCTTCAGTTCCTTATCGTCCTTCACGCCGCCGATCACGGCCAGATCGATCGTGTCCTTATCTTCCGCGCGCGAAGCGAGAGCGGCGTCGAGGATGATTTGATCCGCCGCAATACCATGGACACAGAATGGATCGCCCAGTGTCAGCTTGTTCTGGGTCAAGGTCCCGGTCTTGTCCGAGCACAGCACGTCCACCCCCGCAAGTTCCTCGATCGCCGCCAACTTGGTCACAATCGCTTGCTTTTTTGCCAGGAGACGCGCACCGACTGCCATGGTGACAGAGAGCACGGTGGGCATGGCTACCGGGATCGCGGCCACCAGCAGCACCAGAGCGAATTCCAGCGTGCTCAGGAGCGGATCATGGCGGAAAAGTGCCAGAGTGACAATCACCGCCACCAGAGCCACTGCAAGAACGATCAGGTAATTGCCGATCTTAAGCACCGCGCGCTGGAAATGGCTGACGGTGTGAGCGTCCTGCACCAATTCCGCGGTCTTGCCGAAATAGGTGTTGGTGCCGGTGGCGTACACCATCGCGTCGGTTTCGCCGCGCTTGATAATCGAGCCCGAAAAGACTGCCTCGCCTGGTTTGCGCGTCGCGGGCAAAGATTCTCCGGTCAGCGCGGACTGGTCGACTTGCACCGGGTCGCCCGCCAATAAACGCGCATCCGCCGGCACGATGTTTCCCAATCGCAACCGGATGACATCGCCCGGCACCAGTTCCGCTACCTTGGGAGTCGACCATTTTCCGTCTCGCAGAGCGCGGGCCTCGGTCGCCAGCTTCGCGCGCAACGCGGCAATTTCGTTGCCCGCCTGATGTTCTTCCCAGAATGCCACCACCGCATTGGAGAAAAGCAGAAAGAGAATGATGAAGAAATCCAGCCAGTGCTTAACCACGCCCGAGAGAATTACTGCCCCTTCGATCATCCATGGAATGGGACCCCAGAAATAGCTCAGGAACTTCAGGAACAGATTGTCTTTCTTTTCTTTGATCTCATTCGGGCCATATTGCGCCAGCCGTTTCTGTGCCTCGGCTTGGCTCAGGCCTTTCGGTGACGAGCCCAATTTCTTCTCGACTTCCGGCAAAGGTATGGATTTCAGATCGTCCTTGGAATCGGACTTCGCCGGCGGCTTCTCTGCATTCGCTTTCACGATGAATATCCTCCTTGGTTGCCACCTTCACAAGCCTCGGTGAGGAGACTGGTCCTTGGACAGGGACTGTGAAGCAACCTCAACGTCCTGACTTCCAAAACTCGGACACACTATGGATTGGCAAGGCGTCCAGCCGGGCCGTTGTGCGCAACAAAAGGGGCTGTGGAAGACTGTCGGCAAACGATAATTTCTGGCGAGGTCATAACTTCTGCATCGCCCGTGCCGCTCTTGCGCGGCCGGTGAGAGGCTCTGGCCTGGGCTTCAACCACCCTGCCTATGCAGCTCCTGTTGAATGGGCGGAGGCAAGTTGCTGATATGGTTAAGGAACATCACCACTTGTGCAATTTCGCTGTCGGCCATAATGTTTCCCCAGGCTGGCATGGCCGTCCAGCGAACCCCGTGTTTGATGATGAAAAACTTCTCGTGATCCGTCGTTCGTGGAGGCGCCTTCATGAACTGGGGAGCGCGCGGATAGAAGGAACGGCCATAATCGCTGTCCGGGTTATCAGGCCTGCCATGACAATCGGCGCATTTGTCGCGGTAAAGCCTCGCACCATCCACAAGGTTCGCTTCAGTCGGCTCAATCGAACCGTTCGGTTTAGGCGCGTGGCGCGCCGCGGAGGCTTCCAGTGCTGTGACCGCGAGTGTCGATTCGAACTCGGATGGTCCAGCATCGGCGCGGAGGTTTGCACAGCCCAATCTAAGATATAGCCAGCCGGCAAGAGGCATCACGAGAAGAGTAGCGACAATCCCCCCCAAAAAGCCTCGCATTATCGTCTCCTTTCACGACAAGTAAGCACTTTGCTAGCACATGGATCTCCACAGACCTTCTCAAACACGGCCACCTCAGGATCCCGATGGATCCTTGGGCCAAGAGACGGTGAGCAGGAACGCACTCTCTTCCAATGCCGCGACGCCGTGTACCATGCCGCAATCCAGGACCAGCAATTGTCCGACCGTTAAGCTGACCTTCTGATCCGGCAAATGAATACAAATCTTTCCCATCAATTGATGAATGGAGATCCTACCTTCGGCCCTGTGCTCTTTCATTTGCGTGTTGGCCTTCATCAGGACCAGCAGAATCCGAAAATCGAGATACTTCGCGAGCGTCTTGGAACTCCGGCCTGTCTCCCGCAGCCAGGATTCTTCGGCGCGGAGTTGCTGAATTTCGCTTGCCAGATCAAATTGCATTAACGGCTCTGCCAATTGTGGCAGCCGGTTCAAGTCCTTGCTGCTATCGCCGGGATGGCAGGTGCTTGTGTTTGCGGTCATGGTGATCCTTTCCGTATGTCTGAATATCCTGAATGTCAGAATTCCCCTTGCTCATGATTCAGCGCTCCGCTTGGCGGCGTTGGTGAACAGGTATTCCATTCTTACGCGCAGTCCGCGCTTCCTCACGCTACTGGCCCTCTCAGCTCGCTGTACGTATTGGGCAAATTCCTCATTGGTCGTCATGCCCTTGTCCTTCAAGAGCTGGACGACAGCACCGATCTGAGCATCCAGCGTCTCAAGATAAGGAAGCAGTTCTTCGAAAACCTGTTCCGCGGGATCGATTTTCATCGTGGCTCTCCTTGCCAATCAGTCTCTCCAATCAGAACTTGCACCCCGCGAGTACTGGGGACGAGAACGTGACACTTGTCGCCATCGGGGCGGGTGACGACTCGCGGCACGAAATCACTCAAACTCGTCAGCGCAAAACCACTCTGGTTTACCGGCTGTGCAATTCAGCGTGGTTCTGCAGGAAACCGAGGATATGCCTGCGGGAAAAGACTCCCTCGAGCCGCCCATCGGAGAGCACGGGCAATTGGTTAATGTCCTCCCGGCTCATAATTTCCAGCGCCTGGATTGCAGGAGTGTTTGGCGCAATGGTCCGGAGTTGACTGAGGGGCCGCATCACGGCTTGCACACTGGTTTGTGTCCAGTCTTCCCGAGCCACATGCTTGACTTCATGCGGTGTAATGAGCCCGGTTAGCTGACCATTGTGAACCACGGCAAAGCAGCGCCGTCCGCTGCGCAGCAGGTATTCATGGACAAAGTCGTGCAGGCTCAAATGACCTTCCACAGTTGGGCAATCGCGGTCCATGATATCGGCCACCGGACGACCACGGAGCCCCGACATAAGCTCCACCTGGACGTAGCTGCGACGGGATGCATCCAGCAAGAACCACCCAATGAACGCCAACCAGAGGCCGCCGAAATTTGCACCGGCGAAGAAGCGGTAAAGCCCCAGCATGATGAATAGGAAAGCAACTGTCTGCCCCACTCGGGCTGCAATGCGGGTCGCGCGATCGGCGTCATGGGTGATCCCCCAGGTGATCGCCCGCAAGACGCGGCCGCCATCGAGCGGATATCCCGGGATCATATTGAAACCGGCGAGCATGATGTTGATGTAGCCGAGCCAGAGCAGCACGGCCAGGACAGGAGTGCCCGGTTCCTTGCCCGGCGACCAGCCTGACGCCCTCGCGATCAATAGAAAAGCAAATCCGATGACCAGACTGGCCAGAGGACCGACGATCGCAATCCCAAACTCAGATTTGGCGTCGGACGCTTCTGTTTCAATCTGCGATACTCCGCCCAGAGCAAACAGAGTAATCGAGCTTACCTTCAGGCCATACGCCTTCGCCACCAGCGAGTGCGCCATTTCATGGGCCAGCAGAGCTGCGAAAAACAGGAGCCCCGTGATGATCGCGGCCGACCACACGACTGCGTCGCTCCACTGGGGCGTGACGCTGTGAAAGTGTCCGGCCAGTGAGAGCGTGATCAGCGCGGCAATGATGAACCAGCTGTAGTGGAGTCCGATCGAAATGCCGGCGATCCGGCCGAACTTGATTTGTGCTTGCATCTTACATTTCGCCGGCAACTAGACAGCATTGCCGTCTCAGTCCGCCGCGACTCGCGGCACCCTCTTCATTATTCGCAACCAGTGCTACCAGACGAAAAGGCGAGCACCGGACCCGGACGAGCGCGATCTCCCTGTCTGGGTAGAGATATTGTGGACGGGGGTCACCTCACCGGCATCCGCGTTCGGGAGGTTCGGCCGCGAGGCGCTGATCTCTTCTATCTCCACCGCACCATGGCGGTTCATAATCTCGGTGGCAGCGTCCGCTTTTTCGCTCGCACTTGTCGCGAAAACCATGACCCCTCCGCGCCGTACGCCTTGCATATAGGCTTCCGCGTCCGCTTCGATGACGCCGAACGCCGTGAGGTCACGAATCAATCCCACTTCAAAGTCCGTATGTGGAGTGCTTAGGACTCCGCTACCTGCCATCTCCCGCGGCTCGCCCAGCACGCGGACGTCCTTCCGCGGGAAACCGCTGGCCTCGAGATCGCGAACGAGCTCGTCGACCGAACCTGGATTCTCAAACAAACCAATTGCTGTTCTTGACATATTGTCCTCCATTTAATCTGATGCGCGGCGCATACCTGCTTGTTGCTGTGGATAAACCTTCCGGCCCCAGCCACAGCGCTCTCTTGAGCTATTTCCAGAGTCGCTCTTCTGCTGTCGAAATACTGAGCAGAATGGCTCATGTCCGGGCGGCAGGAAGACAGCGATCGGCGTACCAAGACGTCCCATCATGCGAATGGACGAAAAGACTAAGCAGGAGTCAGTTGCTTGGCGCCATTATTGTTGTTTTTGAGTTCGCTTTCCTTTTCTTTGCTCGCGCGTTCTTGACCCAGCCCATGGTCAGCGCAGTCATCCCGGCAAGGCCTCCCAGTTGCATCGATTCAACCGCCGTACTGGGAACAATTACAATCGTAGAGTTTTCCTTCGCTATCGGAAAGCTGCTGGACCTGGTAGCCACCGGTCAGCCGAACCTGCCCAACGACAGTTTTGACACCGGCGAAGTAGCGGGTCCGGGAAAATACCGGCTCAACGATGAAAACGCACGCACAATTACTCGACGCGCTCGCCAAGCAGAATTTTAGGGGCGCTGCGCCCGCGGTTCGGGCCGAGCTCCTGGAATTCCTCGGACATCCGGATGCGCCCTTACGGGACCAAACGCAAACCAAAAGAGTGGGCGAAGGGCCTTCCGAGTAATACCTTCGCCCGCGCTGCTGGTCGATCAATCCTCGGAATGATGGTACAAACTTATCGTGCAGAACGGAGACAAGCCGCGACTCCTTTTAGATTCGGTTGTGCTCGGTGTTATTGGCGGCCTGAGCGCACAAGTATTCATCTGGATGTTGCGGTTCTCTGAGAAGATTTTCCTCGTTTGGCTTGCGGGTTACCGCCCCCCGGGACTTCCGGAAGAAGGCGGAGTCCTTCGAGAAGTCATCGGTCCCCATGGGTTGTGGCTTGTGCCCGTCGCCACGACCTTAGGCGGACTGATCTCCGGCGCCCTGGTTTACGGGCTTGCGCCCGAGACTGAGGGCCACGGTACGGATACCGTCGTAAAAGCACTTCACTGGACCGGTGGGATAATTCGGGCGCGAGTGGCCCCGGTGAAGATGCTCGCCTCAGCAATTACCATAGGCTCGGGAGGATCAGCGGGCCGCGAAGGTCCTACTGCCCTGATCGCGGCGGGTTTCGGCTCTCTATACGCGAAGGTGCTGCATCGGCCGGAGCGAGAAAGACGCTTGTTGGTCTTGATGGGAATGGCCGCAGGGCTTTCCGCTATCTTTCGCTCCCCGATTGGCACGGCCATATTCGCCGTCGAGGTTCTTTATGGCGGCATGGAATTTGAAGCAGAGGCTCTCATTTACTGCATGCTTGCCGCGATTGTGGCATATGCAGTGAACGGGTGGTTTGTGGGTTGGCAGTCATTGTTCCGAGTACCATCCCAACCGTACGCCGTGGGATTAGCAGATTACGGTTGGTACACAGCGTTAGGGCTAGCGAGTGGAATCGTCGCAGCAATTTTGCCTGAGATCTTTTATCGTCTAAGAGATGGGTTTGCCGCCTTGCACGTTCCCGCATGGACCAAGCCAGCCATCGGCGGGTTAGGCTTGGGTTTGCTGGCCCTACGATTACCTCAAGTTCTGGGAGGCGGCTATGGTTGGATTCAGGAAGCGATCGACGGCCGCTTGGCCGTGCGTTTACTCCTCGTTCTGCTTGTCGCCAAAATACTGGCTTTGTCCCTGACCGTCTCCTCCGGTGGTTCCGGCGGTGTGTTTGCGCCAAGCCTGTTCGTCGGTGCGATGCTGGGGGGAGGCTTCGCCGGAGTCCTCCACCATCCTCCCGCGGGGCTGGTGATCGTCGGAATGGCAGCGGTCTTCGGCGCTGCGGCGCGCGTCCCGGTTGCAACGCTGCTGATGGTGGCAGAGATGACTGGCGGCTACCAGCTTCTCGTTCCCGCAGGACTCGCTGTCATGCTAAGTTTCCTGATTCAAATCAAGCTCTCGTCGTTTTTCAGATACGGGAGCTTGTACGAAGCCCAGGTCGCCGCGCGGGCAGATTCGCCGGCGCATCGCGCTGAGCATGTCCAGATTGCACTGCGACTGTTGGACCAAGGCAACATCTCCTTACCACCGCAAGTCACACACCTTCATCTCGCAGCTCTTTTGCAGTCGGGACTGGCATTGGATCTTCCCGATGGCTCACAACTAACGGTTGGCGCACTTCGGCCCGAAAGTCCCTGGGTGGGAAAGACGATTCAATCCCGCACTCTATCCGGAGCCATCGCCGATTCAAAGATCGTCGCCGTCTTACGAGGCAAGTCGGTCACCCTAGCTCGGCCCGAAACCATCCTGCAACCAGGCGACCGGCTCCTGCTGATCGCTCCGGCGCAAGCTCGGGAGGAGTTGGCCAAGCATCTCGCGCCACCTCCCATACGCAATCCGCAGACCGGTGAGACGGGCGCTTCCTAGCCCGAAGCAGAAGCAGTGTATTCCCCCGCGCCGCAGCTGCAATGATCGAGGCGTGGTCTGTAACCCCCATGAGGAAGTACAGTTCACGATGAGCTCAGCCATTGCAAGTTCCAGGTATGGAATTGTGTTGATAGTCCGCAACAACCTAAGCATTGCTCTCCGTCCCTTGGCGTTGCTCCTAACACGCCACACAGGGAGCAGAAGCTCGTGGAGGTAAATCCGTAGGGCCGCGAAACGAAGACTGAGACAGTTTCTTTATGAACGTAGACTTACACGGTCGTTACGATAAGCGGAAAGGTTGCACCCACGACCTTTATCGATGTCAACACCATGGAGGTGACCGTGCCGGCGAATCCGGTTGGAGCTACTCAAATCAGGGTCCAAAACCCCGACGGAGATGGCTACAAGCTCGATGCCACCCTCGTGCATCAGTAAGCCTGACCAGTTCAGGTGCCGAAACGGTGCGATTTCGGCGATAGGTCCCGCCCTCGGACCGCCCAACTAGGCAGCCTTCTTCTCCTGCTTCGCCCTCACCTTGGCCCATCTCAATCTCTGGGCCGCTGCGATCTTACGACGGGTCGATGCCGACATGGTGCGTTTGACGGACCTGGAGCCGTTCGCAACAGCAGTATTCTTCTGACCTTTTACTTTCGCCCAGCGTGCTCTCTGGGCGGCGGCAATGCGCGCGCGACCTTTCGCAGATATCTTGCGGCGAGGCGTTCCTGTGCCGTTGTATGCGCCGGCGAAAGCCGCAAGCGCTGCGTTCAATCCGGATAACTGTTGCTGTACTCGATCACGTTCTTTCTTCAACTGCTCGATAATCCCTGACAAGTTGGCCAATTTGGTCTCCCCCTCGGGAGCGGATTGTAACAGAGGGGAGGTTTTCGCGCGCGCCGCGGACTCTGATGTCTACCCTGTCGAGGTAGCATTCTCGCAGACGGCATAGCACGTAGACCTAGTAGGGAACGAGCCTTCTTTCGCGTGAATCGTGGTATGGCTCACACTTGGCACACAAGAGAACTCGCAGCTGACGGGACCCGCCACTTTCGGCTGACCGACATCCATGTAAGTTGACTAGGGCCTTCGGCCCGCGAAACTCCATGAAAATCGCTCAGGCCAAGGCCATAATCCAGAATGGCTGGGGGTGGCGAGATCGAAAAGACAGTGGAGCTGGTGAAGCCGAATGTAAGTTTGATCCGGAGCGTGCGTGATCGAGCGAATAAATGGTGCGTTGTTTCTCCCCCTGTGGGAGCGGCGATAGCCCGAGACCAGGTTAATGTAATCTCCAGCACGCTCTCCGCTCCCGCCACGAGGAAGCCTATGCCGTATAGGATAGCGGGAATCGATGTCCATAAAAAGAAGCTGGCCGTGGTGGTGGCTGACGTCGAAGTCGAAGACGAATATCAGTTTGAGCGACGCTGGTACGGTAGCAATCCTGAGCAGTTGCGGGTGCTGTCGGAGTGGCTCATCGAGCAGCAGATCGAAGAAGTGGTGATGGAATCAACCGCGCAATATTGGAAGCCCGTTTGGGGAGCGCTAGAGCGATATTGGAAGCCGAGATGTCAGAGTCGGGCAGGTACAAGCCGGATGTCCGGAACACTCCACCTGGCGCAAGCCTTGTCCAATCGCGGGCGGCGTGGCCGTAAGAACGATTTTCGAGATGCCGAACGTTTGGTGAAACGGCTGGTATCGCAGGAGCTAGTCTTGAGCTTCGTGCCCGATACCGAACAGCGAATGTGGCGAACACTAACACGCACGAGATATCAACGGACGCGTGACAAGGTACGTCTGCAAAATCAATTAGAGGCACTGCTGGAAGAAGCCCATATCAAATTGTCCAGTCTGGTTTCAGATCTCTTGGGTGCCAGTGCACGTCGTATGCTAAAGGCGCTAGCGGACGGAGAAACCGATCCCGCGGCTCTGGCCGCCTTGGCCGATCGGCGCTTACGCGCCACGCCGGCACAGTTGCATGACGCGCTAGGTGCCTGCACGGAGCTCAATCCGGTCTATCGCCGGCTGGTGAACATGACGTTGGAGGGCTTGCAATTCGTCGAGCAGCAGATCGGTCAACTGGACCAGGAGATGGCGAGTCTGCTCCGCCAGCATCAGGATGCAGTCGAGAGGCTGGCCGTGGTCCCCGGGCTCGGGGTGGATTCGGCGCAACAGATCATTGCCGAAGTGGGCGCCAAGGCAGCGACTTTCCCCTCAGCCGAGAAGCTCTCCTCGTGGGTAGGGGCATGCCCGGGAGAGGAAGAGAGCGCGGGCGTGAACCGCAGCCGATACTCGCCGAAGGGCAACCGCCAGATGCGCCGCGTTCTCAATCAGGCGGCGAATGCCGCTGTCAAACACAAGGGGAGCATCTTCGAGATCGTGTACCGTCGTCAAGTGCCGCGCCTCGGACACAACAAAACCATCGGCGTGATTGCGCATCGCCTCTGTCACCTGATCTGGATAATTTTGCATAAGGGCGTTCGGTATGAGGAACGTGGCCCTGCGGTCTCCGAAAAGTCCAGACAACGCCGTACGGCACGAATGGTCCGGACGCTCAGAATCCTTGGCTACCGAGTCGAACCTCTAGCGAATCCGGCATGAGGAACGCGATTTTCGACCCAGTCTTCTGTCAAGGGAAAACACGGGTGCCCAGGCGCGCTCGGAGAGCGCGCACTGCTCGGATGCAGAACCGCTCAGCTCGCATCCGATTGAGCCGGGACACGATCGCGCAACTGCAGAAAACGGAACGAGCCCTCGTGAGCTCACTGCAGCAAGATCCCCTGCTGACCGAGAGAATTAAAAGGCTTAGAACTGTTCCAGGAGTTGGGCCCATTACTGCACTGACTGGGCTCTGGAGATGGGCGAGGTTTCGCGCTTCCCATCGATCCGACAAGGTCCTCATCCAGCTGTCCAGCTCGCAGCGTGTTGCCCCAAGCTTGCCTTCCTGGTGAACTCGACCGCTTGCATCCTTGACGCAATAGCTGATGGTCTTCTTGTGAACATCCAGTCCGATGTAATACATATGTCCGTGAGGAGCCTCCGTGGTTGTTGTCTGAATCAACGTTCCCGTTGAGTTCAGGCCTTTCTACACCACGTGCTCCTCTTGGACTTAACATTCAAACAGTAAGTAGGCATTCAAGCCAAGAGCGCCTGGAACTAGGCGATCAAGGAGTTCGTCGGCTCATTGAGTCTTTCGAGTGGATCTTTGCTCGACCGACGCCAGCCTTTTCAGTACTAGTGGCCTGTCGCAGTGAGTTCGTTACCACGGACACGGCGGGTAGGGTCGGAGTATTTCCATTGGATAGGCCGTGCGGCGGCGGAGTAGGCGTTGATGTAGCGGCGGAGCTTGCGAGCTAGATCGGAGACCGAGGTGAAGATTCCGCGCGCGATGACGTCGCGTTCGATTTTGGCGAACCAGATTTCGACCTGGTTGAGCCAGGACGAGTACGTGGGGGTGAAGTGAAACCGGACTCGCGGATGTTCGTGCAGGAAGTCGCGCACCGCCTGGGTCTTGTGCGCGGAGAGGTTGTCGAGAATGATGTGAATCCGTTGCCGCAGCGGGCACAGGGCGACCACCTCGTTTAGAAAAGCGACGAACTCGCGGCTGGTGTGGCGGGCGGCGGTTTTGCCGTGGACGCGGCCGGTGGCAGTATTGAGCGCCGCATACAAGGAGAGTGTGCCATGGCGGTAGTACTCGAAGCCATGGCGTTCGGCGCGTCCTGGCGAGAGCGGCAGGACGGGATCGAGACGATCCAGGGCTTGAATGGCGGTCTTCTCATCCACGCAGAACACAGCCGCGTGCTGCGGCGGGCGCAGATAGAGGCCGAGGATGTCGGCGGCTTTGCTTTCGAACTCGGGATCGTCGCTGGCCATGTAGCGTTCGAGACGGTGCGGCTTCAGGCCCGCTTCTTGCCAAACGCGATGCACGGCGTCTTTGCTGACGCCCAGCGCGGAGGCCAGTTTGCGACAACTCCAGTGCGTGGACCCGTCGCCGGGCTTTCTCCGCGTGGCAGACAGGATGCGGGCGCGCAGAGCCGGAGTCAGCACACGCGGTTTTTGGCCGGGATGATAGGTGTCCAGTCCCTCCAGTCCGTATTGCCGGAAGCGCTGCTTCCAGCGAACGATGGTGGGCGCCGTGGTCTGGAGCTGTCGCTTGAGGGTGTTGAAGGACGCGCCTTCAGCCAGCATCAGAATCAACTTGGCGCGAAACACGTATCCGGCGGGTAGAGAACGGGACTGGGCGATGCTGCTCAGGTCGGAATGCTGTCGCTTGGTGAGCAAGATCTCGCTACCAGTAGCCATGACAGCTTTGATGCTAACAGTCTAGTAATGGTTACTCTGCGACAGTCCACTAGTTCAACCTGAACCCACAACTACTTACAGGTTTGCGGGAGACTGCCAAGCACCTGCAAATACCTGCAAGCCGGACCAATCATGGGCTGGGATCATGGGCTGAGTTAAGGCCAAATCTCTTACGCTGATTCTGTTCGAAGGGCACTCTTTGCACTCGGAAATCACAGCTTCCCCTGGGCCGGTTGGGAAGGAATGGTTCCCGCAAGACCCATTGCCGGGTTGTTGGTGTAATGACGATTTTACGACAGTTACCTCAGTCCCGATGTTTGGCGTGCCGGATGACACGCTTGATGACGGATTTGTCACGTCTGAAGCCACCGGTGCGTCCGTGAAGGCGTGAAGCCGCTATGAGCATTACCCGGTAAAACAGGCGGTACAGCAAGACCAGCCAGCAAGTGGGTTCATCGCGACCCTCTGCGACGATTCTCACGCATCGGACCTCTCGCTCCACGGCGATCGCGACGCCACCACCACGTCCCCACGTGTACGAGAACAACCATCAGTAGCGCTACCAGCACCAGCCAAACAATCGTTGCCATTCTTAGTCCACTCCAGCGGGCTTCGTAACGTAAGCGTAAAAAGCTAGTCGTACCTGCCGACGAACTGGAAATTGCAACTAGGGTGCGGTTTCTACCCCCTGTAGAGGGCTCCGGCAACCCGGTACCGAAATGAAGTCCCCGCTGTGCAGCTCGCTCGGAATCCCTGATTCAGCCACCCTTCGGATTGGCCCAAGGGATTGTCGGTGAAACCGCGATGTTTCGTCAACGACGCCTAGCCCTCACCATGTCGCCCAGGGAGGCGGAGATAGGGGACTGGGCTTGGTTGAGTTCAGACGCCGTGCAGTGAAATGAGCCGACCACGGTACATTATCATCTGGCTGGGTTGGAGACGACTTCCTTCGTGATCTGGTCGCTGGCGATGTGCTCTTCGACCCTAGACTCGACCTTTGGCGCGTGGCCCTTTACCATTTGCCTGATCCCAGGCCCAAACTCGCGGTAGAGGTTGATCCCCGCGCCTCTTCCAATCGTCGAACCAAAATTGTTGAACGTCGCCGAAGTGGATCGTGCCCAATATGGCCGGTAAGCAGTATGGATAGCAGCCGAAGTCAGCACTCCGAGAAAATACGACGTGTTCAGCCTTCTTTTTCCCGCGTCGTTACGCGTGATAAAAATGCTTGAAACTGCGCCGGTGGCCCGGCCTACAAAGCTGCCGCTGGTCGCAGGGTAGTACAGCGGGCCCTGCTTGCGTAACGAGGGATAGAGGTACTTATCAAGAAAGGTGCTAGGCCGTTCTGGAATGAGGATCGCTTTATACGGAGCGGTTAGCCCGGGCTGCAGTCGGGGAGTAGCCTGTCGCAGTTCTTTTTCCCGCATTACACCCGCGTTGATGTGAGCCGCGCCAACTCTCAAAGGCGAGGGCGCTTCATCGACTAACGCGTGAGATCTCTCCGCTTGTGTCGGAAGCAGTACCGACGGAGCATCAGGAAGTGAGCTCCACGTGCGCATCTCCTTGCGCTGCAAATGCGGTGAGTTTGAAGTGTCAAACGGTAACCCTGAAAGCAAATCAGCTGAAGGACGGTTGCTCTGGCACAATGCCCCGCAAGCAGCCATCAGAAAGAAAGAAACGACCCGGATTGGTGCAATTCGCTTCACCATAGCCCGGTCCTGCGATTGACGTTAGCACTCCACGTGACACCCGTCTGAGCAAGAGTGCTCACTCTAGCCATTCCAATCCGGTGAACACCCCGCTTCCAGTCCGCGAGCTGTCTTTGGAGGCAAGCTCCTACACCTGCCTTGTAAAATCCGGGAAAGGTCGGTAACCACTACTGCTGCAGAAACGGCAAGCCTCCCCGGCCCCCTTGGTTCTTCAGAATGCATCCTACGCCGTTCGGCAGGGCGCAAGTAACCGAGGTACAATCAGCAACTTACCTTTCGCCGACTGCGGAGAAGCGGGCGGAAGGCCAGGAAGTTATTGCAGGGAGTAACGAAGAAATTTCTACTGCAGGAGTCGCTTCTTGTTCGGCGCCGGAGCCTGAAAGAACCGCCGGTGTTTTTGGCTGATCGCGCCTAAATTCGGGGTCAATGAGTTCTATAAAAAGGGATGTCAAGAAAAAAGTTCTGCCTCGACCGGAGGCGAGATTTGTTTCTCGAGATCCAGCCCACTGAAGTTGCGCTTCTCTGGAGAAGCTTGGCCGATTGCCCATGCTCATAAGTTTCCTGCGCGGATGGTGGCGATGCCATCGAGTTCGAAAGAGCGGCAAGCCAAACTGGTGCTCAAGGTCAACCATGGTTCTATCCGAGGCTCGTGGCCTATGGCTATTTCTGGTTATCCGAGGGGGCATAGCGTGTAATGTGTGACTCGGTGCCCAAGCACACGGGGCCGATCTCATTGACTGATACTCCCCTCGAACCGAGCATCTCCAGAACCCGACCGACCATCATCCGAGTGAACTCCCGAGATGGGAAGGCCTGTTCACCAGAGACGCTCAAGCTGCTTGCCGATGCAATTGTTGGGGGTCGAACCTCACTCCTTTCTTCCAGATAGTTAAAGTGATGGTGGCAATCTTTCGTGCCAGGGTAAGACGGGCCATCGTCGGCCGCATCCCTTTGGCAATCCGAGCCGCATAGAAATCGTGCAAGGGGCCAGGACGCGTGCTGGCAGAGATGGCAGCACTTTTGAAGAGACTCTTCAGATCTTTATTGTGATTGTCATTCAGACCGCGCACTGTGATGCGCTCGCGGTTGCGCTGCAGTTTGCCCCGCACACAGCGGTACTCGCCACTGTCGTGAGTCTCGACCGCGAAACCGCTGTAGGCCCACAGCTGTCGCTTGGTACGGAAGCGGTGGGGTGTCTGCAGCAAGGCCACCAGCAGGGCGGCGCGAATCGGACCGATCGAAGGAATCTGACGCAGTAACTTCACGGCAGGATGCTTGTGGCTTTCGAGTAGGAGTTCGCGCCGCGCTTGCCGACGCACCGGTTGCAGACTATCGAGTTGCTGATACAAACGCTCGGCTCGAACCCGAACTCCTGGTTCCACGATCTTGGCCAGCCACTCGGCGTGATGCCGTGGAGCGTACACCGTCGTACCGCTACAGGGAATGCCCCAGCTGCGGTACAGGGCTTTGATCCGATTCATCACCCGCGTGACATCTTGCGTGAGGGTCAGATAGCTGCGCCCCAGCTCTTTTAAGGTGCGCACTCCATGCTCTCCGTGGTAGACCGGCTTCAGTTGGTTGGTGCGTAACAGCTCCGCCAGCTTGCGCGCGTCGATCCGGTCACTCTTGTTGCCATCTTTCAACAGGGCAGCCTTTCGCGGATCACAGACCACCAATCGGCTGACGTGGGGTTTCAGAAGGTCGTGTAACCAGGCAGCGGACGTTCCTTCCTCGAAGGTCAGCGACAGAGTCCCCTGCAGTCCCTGGATGAACTCAACGATCGTGCCTGCTTTCGTCTCCAGCAGGCATTCCATGATCAGCTTGCCTTGAGCATCCATCACGGCAACCGAAATGGTGGCCTGGTGAACGTCCAGGCCGATATACTTCTCTTGACTCATAAAGGCGCTCCTTTTCGCTAGCTTGGTGGTGCGGACAATCACAACCTATCGCAAAAGTGGGCGCCTTTTTATATTGCGTGTAATCGCAACTTTGCGACAGTTACCTCAGTCCCGATTTAGCACGCCGACTGACGCCTGATGACGAAGTTTTTCACCCGAAGCCCCCTGTGCGTCCGCGAAAGCGTGAAGACAATGTGAGCATTACTGATCAGTAAAGATTCATCTCATTCGCCGATAATTGACAGCGGTGGCATCCCAGTTAGGACGGCCTTTTGCTGAAGCAAAACAAGAGCGCGGAAATAAAACCCGATTTCAATCCCCGCACCTTTCTTTCAACGATTGGGAAGGGCAGGGTTATGATCTCTTTTCAAAGGAAGGACAAGATTTTCGTTCAAGGCGATTCTAGGGACGGCCTATTCTTTATCCAAACGGGCAAGGTGCAACTCAGCGTGTTGTCGGAAAACGGGAAAGAAGCAATTCTAGGCATTTTAGGCGAAGGCGATTTCTTTGGAGAAGGTGGACTTGCTGGTCAGCTTCTGCGCATGTCGTCTGCAACCGCATTGACAGACTGCGTTCTACTGCACATCGAGCGGGCGGCGATGACGCATGCAATGAGCATTGAGCCAAAATTGTCGGCCATGTTTGTCAAATACTTGCTGAGGCGGAACATCCGATATCAGGATGACTTGGTCGATCAGCTTTTCAATTCCAGCGAAAAACGGCTGGCGCGAGTTCTGCTGTTGATGGCTCAGTTCGGCAAAGAAGGAGTCTCGGAAATGTCAGTCCCAAGACTAAGTCAGGAGACTTTGGCAGAAATGGTAGGGACGACACGCTCACGAGTCAGTTTCTTCATGAACCGATTTAGAGAGCGTGGCTTTATCCAATACGACTTTGGGGACAACTTACGTGTTCACAGTTCACTTCTTAACGTTGTTCTTCAAGATGACGACGGAACTAGCGTGACTGCCGGAGCCGAGAACCCAGCCGCCCGTGCCAAGACAGAACCGCCTCCAACGCCCGGCCAACCCGCTGACAAAGATCGTGCCAAAAAGCCGCCCCTCCCCGGTCTTATGCGACGCCGTAAGTGACTGCGGACATAAGTGGTGGGAGTTTGATAAGAGGCCTGCACGACTCAATTCGCGCATGGTTTGATTCCCGGTGAAGAGCAAGCATCCTCGTCAATGACTCAGTGAACGTTCCTGAGCAGCACTGGACCCTCTGCTCTGGGGTTGGGGAACTGCAGAGCGGCTGGGGGGCTAGAGTGGATGATGTCGTTCCTGACCGCGTACATCACCAACTCCGCGACCGAGTGGAGCTTGAGCTTACTCATCATATGGCTTCGATGTGTTTCTATCGTCTTCACAGCCACATTGAGGGTGGTGGAGATTTCCTTGTTTGTCCTGCCCTCGCTTAAGAGTTGCAAAACCTCGCGTTCGCGGGAAGTCAATCTGGATACCTCGGGCACAGCTGAAGCACCGTTATGCCGCCGCAAATAGCCTTCCATAATCAAATCGGAAACTTGTTTGCTGAAAGCGGGCTTGTTCCGTAGTAGTTCCTCCACTGCTAGCATCAAGTCCTTGATCGCATCCGACTTGAAAATCCATCCCCGAACACCAGCCCCGGCGGGCCGTCGGAACGGTCCATCTCAGCTACTCCAGCAAGATGATGCAGTCCTATCTGGAGAGAGGATGGCTGTGGGAGCGGGGAGCCTATTTGTCGGAAAAAGAAACCACAGAACTGTTGCGGACCGCTCACTACTGACCCCAGTGGATGAGTCCGAGCGCAGGCCCAGCCGACTCTCAGTCGTCGTCAGAGGGCATGGGTTCTCCGACGATGTTGTAATAGACACTTTTGGGCTTCTTAGGCGTGGCAGGCTCGGCTTTTGGCGCGGGTGGCGGCTTCGTCGGCGCAGGGCTGGCGACGGCGGGTGCCAGGGAAGGTTTGGCAGCCGCGTCCGTTGCTGGCACCGCTGGGGGAGCGGGCGCCGGGCGCGGTGGCGGTGCGACTGGCGGAGCAGGAGAAACGGCAGCGGGCGCAGTTGCGGCGACTGGTTCTGCCTTCATCACTGGCGCTGCGGGAGTGTACGGCGAAGGAGTTTGGGTCAACGCTGCTGTCGAGGTGGGCTGAGGAAACACTCGCGCGGGTTCGGTGGAAGGGGCTGGAGCCGAACTTTTCACGGTTTTGATTGTCTTCGCGGTCCGCCCCTGAAAGAAATAATTCAAGAGTGCCGCCACCAGCGCCGCAACCCCAAACTCCAGCACGGAAACGAACAGGTCCGGATAGTCATAGGGGCGCTGGGTGAACGAGGTCGGCAATCCCGAGGATCGCCCCATGGCATCTCCGAGCCAGGGCACGACCACATTGTTCATGACCGATACGATCAGGCCCCAGATCGCCTCCCCCAGGATCACTGCCATGATGATTCGCGCGATCCAGCGGCGCGTGTCCGCACCCTCGGACGTGAAGGGTTTCACCGTTTGATCCATGATTTTCTGCCTTTACGAAGATTGTTACACAGCGGCCATGGGCGCGAAAGCCAGAAGAAACGGCGGAAGTGGCTCAGTCTGAAATTCCGGTGGCCTGCCAGGGCGCTTCTGGGTGGAGCAGCACTTTAGCGCTGCCATCAGGACGGTGCCGAGCATGTGGCTTCAGCCGCTGAGGTACCTCAGGGGCTGAAGCCCGCTGCCAGAGACGGTTGCGGTATGCAGGCCTGAAGGCCTGCTCCACCCGTTGCAGATACTGGCCTGAAGGCCTGCTTCACCGTTGCAGATGCGGGCCTTTACTCTCTCCCCGAGATGCGTACTTCATAGATGGTTGGCAGCGCGTCCGAGTTGGTACGAACAAAGCTCCGCACCAGTTCGGTGCGCGAGAAGTGGCCCAGGCTGAGAAGCCGGATGCATTCGTCGGTGGCGCAACTCTCCCATGAAGATCGCTTTCCCCAGGGGAAACAGGTGGCCTCGATGACCCGCACCGGGAGCTGCTCTTGAAATCCAGATTCAATTTGCTCCCGCAGCCAGCGCATGTAATCCAGCTTCTCCGCGATGGCGATTTTTGGGTCTTGCCGGATCACCACGCCGGGAAAATCGGGGACGTCGGTTCTCAAGGTGTGGATGTGTCCGTGTCCTTCCACCAGAATCTCGATGTCGAGTTCCATCAGGCGTTCCAGGCTGACCAGCCATTTGTGGCTGTCAACGTCGGGGTTCGGCGTGGCAAAGTAGCTCCCCATGAAGGCGTCGCCCGCCAGCAGCACCTTCTCCCTGCGGTCGTAGAGCACGATGTGGTCGTCGCAGTGGCCCGGAGTACTTACAACCTGCAACTCGCCGGCATCCGTATTCACAATCTCGCCCAACAGCTCGAAAGGCGGTTTCAGGTCTGGCGGCTGGCCGATTATCGCGGCGCGTACCCAGGGCAGCTTCTTGAACGGCGTGAGAAACCGGGCGGTCATCTCCGAAACATAGATCGGAGCTCCGGTAGACTCAGACAACCAGTTGAGGTTGCCGACGTGCTCCTCATGGGCATGGGTGGCGACGATCTTTGTGATCTTCGTGTTTGCCCGGCGAAGATGCCGCGCCAGCGACCGCCGCATCTTGGGCGAGCCCGGATCGATTGCGATTCCGTTGTAGGCCACCGCGGTAAACAATTCGCCGAAGAGCAGCGGGACGGTGTTGGGGAGAAATCCGTTGAGAAAGAAAATAGTCAGCTTGCCGTTCAGCAGATCCAGCCGCTGATGATATGTCCGAACAAAGATGCTGCTCCGTTGCGCCGCGGCATTGATCGCCGCCCATGCCACCAATGGCAGCCGAATGAAAAAGCCGAGTGTGTAACATGACCAGAACGCGCCCAATCGGGCTTGCCGTCTTACCGTTTCCGGTTTTGCGACACGACACGCGCCACCGCGACATTTACTCAGGGAATATCGATTGCGGGCGACGAACCCGTACAGAAGCCGTCCCGCGCTACGGAAGGGGAACCATCGCCCAACGACGCCAACCAGCCATGTAGAAGGGAACAGACGCGCCAAACAAGTGACTGCGTCCCAGCCGACGTGGATTTCCCCACCAGGAGTGACCACGTGCAACTGACGCAAACATTCATCCAGCTTGAGCCGGGAGTCAACCGAGCTTAAGTCCTCTGCGCTGATGGGCAGGCAGATTGTCTGGTTCTTGCCGTCGAGAGTCTTCAGCCACGACACGCAGGCCTGACAGATTTCGCACTGCCCGTCGTAAAGTACACGGTAGGCGGAGGCAGCGTTGGTCTTCTGTTCAAGGCTCTCCGCAACTCCGGTGTTTGAGGGGCGCATGAATAGTATGGGTCGCGAGTCGCTGCCCGCCATGTTAGGACATATTGCGCCCGACCAGACACAAAAATGGGCTGACCGGAGTCAGCCCTGCCTAGCTCAACCGTGTCCAAGTTCTCAGTCTCTCGCGGTGACCAGCGGCATATGCACCAGGTGCTCGCTAAGGAACCATACTTGCAATTCATTGGTACGCAGGACGTCGCTGACCGCGAGGTCATTAGTGCCATCGTCGCCCAGTTGATCGGCGCGCTCCGCCAGTTCGCGGCACTGGCCGATGATGATCTTGTGGGCATCAAGCAGGCGGGAGAGCTGTACCGGCACTTCTTCGCGTCCGCGGGGAGGCCGGGTGATCCGGGTGGTTTCGGCCACGTCGGCGGCCATGGCGATGCTCAATCCGCCCAGCAGTTGAATGCGCTCGGCAATGGTATCGACCAGTTCCACCTGCTCGTCGTAATGCTTGTCGAAGAGAAGATGCAGCTGGTAGAAGGTGGGTCCGGCGACCTGCCAGTGCGATTTTTTGTAGAGATCGCGCAGGGTCATGGTGTCGGCCAGGAGCTGGTTGAGGTGCTCGGTCATTTCCAGACGGACCGGTTCTTCAAGCTCCAGAGGCAGAGCATGGTTCACGGTCCCGTACTGCTGGATTTCACCGGCGCGCTGGTCAAAGTGAGGTTGGGCGCTGATGCCGCCGTTGTGGCCTGCGGTTTTCTTGGACATCGGAATTCTCCTCTTCTGATTTCTTTGGTACAGCCCTTTGGATGTTGCTGAAGGACGTTAGGGTCAAGGTTGCTGGTAAGATTTATTCGATAGAGAGCGAACAATCCTTATTATAGCGCTTGCCAGATCGGAGCGGCCGGTCAAAAGCGGCTGCCTTCATGCTGCTGAGATCACGACGCGGGACGGGTGCGCCAGCAAAAATCCGCACAATTGTCTATCATGACAGGTTCGGCATTCATTGAGGGAGAAGATCAGACGTGGCTGAGACGCAAACCAACGGAGTGGAAGTTCTCGAAACCCGGGAGTGGCTGGATTCGCTGGATTATGTTTTGTCGCAGGGCGGACCGGAGCGGGCAGGACGCCTGCTGCAGCAACTCTCGCTGCACGCCCGCCGGGCCGCTGGGGTAAACCTTCCGTTCACGGCCACCACGCCGTACCAGAATACAATTCCTTCCCGGCAACAGCCGCCCTTTCCCGGCAGTCAGGAAATGGAGCGGCGCATCAAGAGCCTGGTGCGCTGGAATGCCCTGGCCATGGTGGTGCGGGCCAACAAAATCGAGAGCGGCATCGGTGGACACATTTCCACTTTTGCTTCCGCAGCCACACTCTACGAAGTCGCGTTCAATCATTTCCTGCAGGCCCGGACTGAATCCGGCGACCGCGATCTGGTTTATTTCCAGGGCCACGCCGCGCCCGGCATGTACTCCCGTGCTTATCTCGAAGGCCGCATTCCCAAGGAAAAGCTGCAAAACTTCCGGCGCGAACTGAAAGCCGGCGGCGGTCTCTCTTCCTATCCTCATCCCTGGTTGATGCCGGACTTCTGGGAATTCCCCACGGTCTCGATGGGACTGGGACCGATCCAGGCCATATACCAGGCCCGGTTTATCCGCTATCTGGAAAATCGCGGATTGAAGCAAGCCACGGGCGGCAGGGTCTGGGCCTTCATGGGCGACGGGGAGATGGACGAACCGGAGTCTCTGGGATCCATTACTCTGGCCTCGCGCGAACGCCTGGACAACCTGATCTTTGTGATCAACTGCAACCTGCAGCGCCTGGATGGACCGGTGCGCGGCAACGGCAAGATCATCCAGGAACTGGAGGCGATTTTCCGCGGCGCGGGTTGGAACGTGATCAAGGTCATCTGGGGCAGCGACTGGGACAGCCTGATCGGCAACGATCGCGACGGAATCCTGGTCAAGCGCATGGGCGAGATCACGGACGGCCAGTATCAGAAATATTTTGTCGAGAGCGGCGCTTACTTCCGCCATAACCTGTTCGGCAGCGATCCCCGCTTGCTGAAAATGGTGGAGCATCTGTCCGACGAACAGCTTTCCCGCATGCGACTAGGCGGTCACGATCCCATCAAAGTGCACGCCGCCTACAGAGCCGCCACCGAGCACAAGGGAGCGCCCACCGTCATTCTGGCCAAGACCATCAAAGGCTATGGACTGGGCGAAGCGGGCGAAGGCAAGAACATCACGCACCAGCAGAAAAAACTGAACGAAGATGAACTGCGCGTCTTCCGTTCGCGCTTCGGAATCCCCATCGCGGATGACGATCTGCAGGATGCGCCCTTCTATCGACCCGCGGACGATAGTCCGGAAATCCGCTACATGCAGGAGCGCCGCAAACAGCTGGGCGGCTACCTGCCGGAGCGCAAAGTACGCGCCCAGGCCATTGCTCCGGTGGCAGAGACCCATTTCGAAGAATTTTACAAAGGGACGGATGGTCGCGAAGTTTCGACCACCATGGTTTTCGTGCGGCTGCTTTCGAAATTGTTGCGTGATCCTGAGATCGGCAAGCTGATCGTACCCATTATCCCGGACGAGGCCCGCACCTTCGGCATGGAGGCGCTCTTCCGTCAGGTGGGAATTTACTCCAGCGTAGGCCAGCTCTACGAACCGGTGGACATGGACACGCTGCTTTATTACAAAGAGGCGAAAGACGGGCAGATTCTGGAGGAAGGCATCACCGAAGCTGGCTCCATCTGCTCCTTTATCGCCGCCGGCACGGCTTACGCCAATCACGGGATCAACACCATCCCGTTTTTTATTTACTACTCGATGTTCGGCTTCCAGCGCATTGGAGACTTTATCTGGGCCGCAGCCGATATGCGCACCCGGGGCTTCCTGATCGGCGGGACTGCCGGCCGTACGACTCTCGCCGGCGAAGGCTTGCAACATCAGGATGGCCACAGTCACGTGCTGGCGCTCTCAGTACCCAACCTGCTGGCGTATGACCCGGCATTCGCCTACGAAATCGGTGTCATCATCCAGGACGGCATCAAGCGCATGTATGTGGACCAGGAGTCCATCTTCTATTACCTGACCGTCACCAACGAGCCTTTGCCCATGCCGGCCATGCCGGAAGGAAAAGATGTTCGGGAAGGCATTCTGAAGGGCATCTACCGCTTCCGCACATCCCCCCGGAAGGATGCCAAACTGCGCGCCCAGCTCTTCGGCAGCGGCACCATCATGTACGAGGTGCTCAAAGCCCAGCAGGTCCTGGAAGAAAAATACGGCGTGGCAGCGGACGTGTGGAGCGTGACCAGTTACAAGCAGCTTTATCGCGATGGCAATGATTGTGAGCGCTGGAACATGCTGCACCCCGGCGCGACTCCCCGTGTGCCGTTTGTCAGACAGGCGCTGAAAGATGCACCCGGGGTCCTGGTGGCGGCATCGGATTACATGAAGGTGCTGCCGGAATCCATTGCCCAGTGGCTGCCTCGGCCGCTGATGGCGTTGGGTACCGATGGCTTTGGCCGCAGCGAGAGCCGGGTGGCGTTGCGTGATTTCTTCGAGGTGGATGCGAAACATATCGTGCTGGCGACGCTAACCGCGCTGGCACGTGAGAAGCAGGTTAAGCCGGACCTGCTGCAGCAAGCTGTGAAAGATTTGGGAATCAATCCGGAAAAAGCGAATCCGGCAAATACATAAAGCGTAGCGCCGCCGTCCCGGCGGCTGTCGTGGGGGCGTTCCGTCCCCACCGCCGAGGGCAAGATGCCCGCGCGACAGCCGGCGAGACGCCGGCGCTACCAAGGAAAGTAGGCGCGAGTGTCCCGCTCGTGCTGCAGCGCGACAAACCCAGCACGAGCGAGGACGCTCGCGCCCACATCAGGGGTAGGGGAGTGAAGACTCAGTGACAGAATTCAAGCTGCCGGAACTCGGCGAAAACATCGACCAGGGCGATCTGGTCAGGCTGATGATCTCGCCGGGCGCGAGCGTCACCGAAGGGCAACCGGTGATGGAATTAGAGACCGACAAGGCAGTCGTCGAGGTCCCATCTTCGGTGACCGGTACGGTCAACGAAATCCGCGTGAAAGAAGGCCAGAAGGTAAAAGTCGGCCAGGTGATCTTCACCGTGGAAAATGGGGCGGGCGCCAAAGCCAAGAGTGTCGAAACCAAGAGTGTCGAATCCAAGGGTGTCGAAACCAAAGCCCCGGCCGCGAAGGCGCTCTGCAGAAAAGTCCGTGCCGGCGCCAGCGACTGAGGCGCGAGCCTCAGCTCCCGCTGCGCCCGTCCCGGCTGCCAGCGGCGCAACCGACTTCAGGATGCCCGAACTGGGAGAGAACATCGATCAGGGCGATCTGGTGAGGCTGATGATTTCCCCGGGCTCCAAAGTTTCCGAGGGCCAGCCCGTCATGGAGCTGGAAACTGACAAGGCCGTGGTGGAAGTGCCATCGTCGGTGACGGGCACGGTGAAAGAGATCAAAGTCAAGGAGGGCGAAAAAGTAAAGGTAGGCCAGGTGATTTTCACCCTCGAAGGCGGAGCTTCGGCACCGGAGAAGGCGAAGCATGCGCCGGTCGAACACATTTCCGAACAACATGAGGCCCGGCTGTCGTTGCAGGCGGCGATCCAGGCCGAGGGAAAAACCGCGGCCCAGGTATTTCTGCCCGACCAGCCCCAGCCGCCCGCGCCCCAGGCTTTCTCGATGCCGGAGCAGCTGGGCAAAGTGGCGGGAACCGAACAGCGCGCGCCCGCGCCCGCCGCGCCGCACGTTCGCCGCCTGGCGCGAGAAATTGGTGTGGACATCTACGAAGTCAAGGGCACCGGCCCCGGGCGGGCGCATCAGCGAGAACGATGTGAAGGCATACGCCAAGTCGCTGCTGACCTCGGTCGCTGCGGCAGCGGGAGCGACGCCGGGACGTCAATTCGCGCAACCGGAACTGCCTGACTTCACCAAATTTGGAAAAGTAGAACGCGTCCCCATGCGCGGCGTGCGGCGCAAGACCGCCCAGCATTTGTGGGAGGCGTGGACCACCATCCCACACGTCACCCAGCAGGACAAAGCCGACATCACGGAGCTCGAACAACTGCGCGCCCGCTTCGCGCCCAAGGCGCAGGAAGCCGGCGGCAAGATGACGGTGACCGCGATCGCGTTGAAGGTGTGCGCCTCAGCGTTGAAGGTTTTCCCCCAGTTCAATGCCAGCATCGACATGGCCAAGGAAGAGATCATCTACAAGCAGTACATCAATATCGGCGTGGCCGTGGACACCGACCGCGGCTTGCTGGTCCCGGTGTTGCATGATGTGGACAAAAAGAACATTGTCGAACTGGCGGCCGAATTGACTCAGCTTTCGAAGAAAGCCCGGGACAAAAAGCTCGCACCCGCGGAGATGGAGGGCGGTACTTTTACCATTACCAACCTGGGCGGCGTCGGCGGCACCGGATTTTCGCCCATCGTGAATTTTCCCGAAGTGGCGATTCTGGGCCTTTCACGTTCCAGCATGGAGCCGGTTTGGATGAACGGGAAGTTCGAGCCCCGGCAAGTGTTGCCGCTCTCACTCTCTTACGATCATCGCCTGATCGACGGCGCCGACGCGGCACGTTTCCTGCGCTGGATCGCGGAAGCGTTCGAGCAGCCTTTCCTGCTGTCGGTGCAGGGGTAGAATCTGAGAAATCCTAAACCACAGAGGACACAGAGGGCACAGAGGAATGCAATGGGATTTCCTCGGTGTCCTCAGTGTCCTCGGTGGTGAAAGCCTTTGTGACGGCATGACTGAAACCTCAAACTTACACATTGCAGTTGTGGGCGGCGGGCCAGGTGGCTACGCCGCGGCATTTCTTGCCGCCGACCTGGGATTAAAAGTCACGCTGATCGACCCCGAAGCTAATCCCGGCGGAGTCTGCCTCTACCGCGGCTGCATTCCTTCCAAGGCCCTGCTGCACGTCGCCAAACTGATCGATGAATCTCGTCACGCAAAAAATTGGGGCATCGAGTACGCCGATCCCAAAATCGATCTGGCCCGGCTGCGTTCCTGGAAAGACGGCGTGGTCAAGAAACTGACCGGCGGCCTGGGAATACTTTCGAAGCAGCGCAAGGTGGAATACATTCAGGGACGCGCCGCTTTTGAGAATTCAAACACCCTGCGAATCTCGAAGCCCGGCGGCGGTGAGGAGAGCGTGAGCTTCGATCGCATCATCCTTGCGACTGGCTCGCGGCCGGCGATCATTCCCAGTCTCAAACTGGATACGCCGCGAGTCATGGATTCCACCTCCGCGCTGGATTTGAGCGAGGTGCCAGGTACTCTGCTGGTCGTCGGCGGCGGCTACATCGGCCTCGAACTGGGCACGGTTTATGCCGCACTCGGTTCGAAGGTTTCCGTAGTCGAAATGCTGCCCGGGCTGCTGCCCGGCGCCGATCGCGACCTGGTGCTTCCCCTGCACAAGCGGATCGAAAAAACTTTCGCTTCCATTCTGCTGAATACCACGGTGGCTGCCATGAAAGAGGAAACCGGCGGCATCCGTGTGACTTTTGATGGTCCCGAAGTCAAGGAACGCGAGCAGGTTTTCGACAAAGTTCTGGTGTCGGTCGGGCGCAAGCCAAATTCTGAAATCCCCGGCCTGGACAAAACCCAAGTCCAGGTCGGCGCGCGCGGATTCATTCAGGTGAACAAACAGCTGCAAACCAGCGATCCCGCGATTTACGCTATTGGCGACGTCGTCGGCGAACCCATGCTGGCCCACAAAGCCTCGCACGAAGGACGCACCGCGGTCGAAGCCATCGCTGGACACAAAGTTGCATTCGAGCCCGCCGCGATTCCCGCTGTGGTGTTCACCGATCCCGAGATCGCCTGGTGCGGCCTCACCGAAACTCAGGCGCAAAAAGAAAACCAGGAAATCAAGGTCGCGAAATTTCCCTGGGCGGCGTCGGGCCGTGCCATGACTCTGGACCGCACCGAGGGCATGACCAAGCTCATCCTCGACCCGCAGACCGAACGCGTGCTGGGCGTGGGAATTGCGGGTGCGGGGGCGGGAGAACTCATCGCCGAAGGCGTACTGGCGGTAGAAATGGCCGCTCTGGCCAAAGACATCGCTCTCACCATTCATCCCCATCCCACGCTCTCTGAGACCGTGATGGAAGCGGCTGAAGTCTTCTTCGGTACCAGCACTGACATCTACCGGCCGAAGAAGAGCTGAGCTCTGGCCCGGTGGGGCGGACACTCCTGTCCGCCGCCTTTGACTTGGACTTTGATTCTCTAATCGCAATCGAAGAGCGAGTCAACAGTGGCGGACGAGGCTGCACGCCCCACACACAAGCGTCCGCGCCTACATTACAATGAACGTTTGTCGCATGCTTTCTGTATCTCAAAATACGCGCAGGCTGCTTTTTCGGCTGGCGATCGTCGTTGCGATCAGTCTGCCATCCTGGGGCTATCAGTTATCGCCGGTCCAGCCCACCCCAAACGGAAATTCGAAAAACGGCTCCGCCGCGGACCCACTCGGGCGCACCACTCCCAGTGGTACCTTGTATGGATTTCTCCAGGCAGCGCAGTCGGGAAACTATTCCATTGCGGCCCAGTATCTCCAGATGTCCGCTGCCCGGCGTCAGAGCCAGGGAGAAGATGTCGCCTCCAAACTGAAGGTCGTGATCGATCGCGCCTTTACCGGCGACCTGCGGCAAATCAGTAGTCAACCGGAGGGCACCCCGCAGGAAGGGATGCCGCTCGACAAGCAGCGCGTCGGCAATCTGAACTCGGGCGATGTCGATGCTCCGCTGGTTCTTGTCCGCGTCGTCGATCCTGAAGGTGGAAAGATCTGGCTCATCTCCACCGACACCCTGGCCAGGCTTCCAGAGCTGTATGAGCAAGCCGCGGTGCACCAGGTGGAGACGCGTCTTCCCCAGTTCCTGGTGCTTCACCAGTTCGCCGGTCTGCCGCTATGGCAGTGGCTCGCGGTCTTGCTGGCGATTCCGGTTGCCGCGCTCCTGGGCTGGTTGGTAGTGCAGTTCCTCCGCTTGCCCTGGTACTTCTGGGCGCGCTACCGAAAGCACGCCGTTGCCCAGGCGTGGACTTCTTTTGTGCGCCCGCTGTGGTTGGTGCTGGGGACACTGGCCCACCGCATTCTGATGGGGTACGTTCGTCTTCCCGTATTGCAGAGGCATCGCTACCAGCAGACCGCCGGAGTGGTAGCCATCATCGGCGCCAACTGGCTGTTATGGCGCGTCCTGCGGGAAGTGCTGCGCAGCGTGCGGCAGCGCGCCGTTCTTTCCGGACGGATGGGCACCAGTTCGCTCATGATTCTGGGCGAGCGTGTGCTCAAGGCCGCCATCTTCCTGCTGGCGGTTTTCGCCATTCTGGGCACGCTGGGCTTTAACCTCAACACTCTTCTGGCCGGAGTCGGCATCGGTGGACTGGCCATCGCTTTCGCGGCGCAGAAGACGCTGGAAAATCTCTTCGGCGGCGTTTCCGTTCTGGGTGATGAAGTCATACGAGTGGGCGATTTCTGCCGCTTCGGCGACAAGGTGGGCACAGTCGAAGACATCAGCCTGCGCTCTACCCGGGTCCGGACCAACGACCGCACCCAACTTTCCATCCCCAATGGCTCGCTAGCCACGATGACCCTGGAGAACTACAGCCGGCGTGACAAAATTCTCCTCAACACCAAGCTCGGGTTGCGCTACGAGACTTCTCCCGACCAAATGCGTTACGTGCTGGTGCAAGTCCGTCGCCTGCTGTACGAACATCCCAAAGTCGAGACTCAAGGCGCGCGCAACCGGTTCATCTCGTTCGACGAGAGCGCCCTCAGCATGGAAATATTTTGCTACATCCTCACCCAGGATTACGGCCAGTTCCTGACCATCAAGGAAGATATTCTGCTCCGCATCATGGACATCGTGGACGCCGCCGGCACCAGCTTCGCCTTCCCCTCGCAAACCGTTTACCTGGCGCGGGACACGGGCCTGAACAAGGAAAAGGCAGAGTTGGCCTCACGCCAGGTGCAGAAGTGGCGGGAAAGCAGCCAGTTGCCCTTTCCGGACTTTCCGCCTGAGGAGATTTCGGAAATCAGTGATTCGCTGCCCTATCCACAGCCTGGCTCCGCAGTCGTGAGAAAGCAGGAGGCGCCCTAGCAGGAAGCCCGACGCCGAGCAAAGAGTCGTCCGTGCCGTGCGGCAGCGGTTGTACCCAGGCATTTCGTAGCGCCGGCGTCCCGCCGGCTGTCCGGAGGGAATCCTGCCCTCCGTTCGTGGGTCGCTTCTTTCGCCCCTTCGGGGCTCGCTCGCAGTCCACTACTTACCCACGGCTTGCACCGTGGGCTTTATTCTTGCGCCCGCTTCGCGGCTTTTGATGGACCCACTCGTCCACTTTTTGTTCGAGTCCAAAAAGTTGCGACACCTCCTCATTGCTCGCGGGCGGGACGCCTCCGAGACAGCCGGTTGGATGCCGGCGCTACTTTTATTACTGTGCCGCTTTTACTTCGTTGGGCCGCCGACAGCGGTCCCGCCGTTCTCGAAACGAGCGGAACAATCGATGGTCTAGAGACCTTTGAATGGGCAAGGATGTGGGCGCGCCGAATGGAGAAGGCTTTTTCTGCCGGCGGCTTCTACCTGCTCCTGAGCATTCCGCAAGTCAAACAAAATGACGCGGATTCCGCATCGTACCGCCGCACCCCAACCGGCGGGATCCGTCGAAGCTGTGGCTTCTTCCAGTCCAGCTCTCCGCGCGGCACTCCAAGGGCCGCTCTGGTGCCCGGAAATTACCACAGTAACTTGCTGCCCCTGACTACCCTACCTACCATTAACCTCTATGAGTTACCAAGCGCTCTTATTCTGCCCGGATGAAAAAACGGCCCGTGTAGTCAGCCAGGTACTAAGCGAACTCGAGTTTGCGGTTGATCCCTGTCACGAGCCCTTTGCCGCGGTGAAAAAACTGATGGTCCAGCACTTCGATGCGATTGTGGTGGACTGCGAAAACGAGCAGAACGCCGCCCTGCTCTTCAAGAGCGCACGCAACTCAGGTTCGAACCAGGCCTCGCTGGCAGTGGCTGTAGTGGAAGGACAGGCAGGAGTGGCCAAGGCCTTTCGCCTCGGCGCCAATCTGGTTCTGACCAAGCCCATTCATGTGGAGCAATCAAAAGGCACGCTGCGGGTTGCGCGCGGCCTGCTGCGCAAGGGACAGGCAGCCAAGCCAGCCGGACCGGCAGACTCTGCCGAAGCGCCGGCCCTGGCCAAGCCGATGACGCCCGCGGCCTTTCCGCCGCCACAGTCGATTACGCCGGCGCATTCCGTCAGCGCTTCGACCTTTGAGCTGGATGCGGAACCAGCGCCACAGCCTGATCTGGTGGACGCCGCGTTGCTCGAGTACATGCCCGACTCTGCGCTTTCCGGCGCGGAGAAATCGCCGGCCAATGCGACAGAGTCCGATGCGTCGAAGCAATATCCCTGGCAACCGCGCAAGCCCATGGCCGAGCCGATGGCGTCGACCCTGCGCCGCGCGGCGGAAGCCGCGGGAAAAGCCGAATTTGATTCCGCCGCTCCCAGTCAGGCGGGCACGCCGTCCCGGATGGGTGCCGCCGCCGCGCCCGCCCGTGCCCGGGAAATTCCGGCCGCGGGTCTGAAGAATCTGGGTTTGGAACCGACCGCCAGCGCGATATCGGTACCCTCTACAGAAGAAATCAGGGAGATCAGGCGGATCGAGGATCCATCCGCCAGCGACGGCTGGAATTCGAGCCCCGTAGCGGCGGCAGCCGAAGAGCCCAGCTTCAGTTCACTGGACGGCAACCAGGCTTCCGACGCGGGCGGCAGCAAGAAGACCCTGCTGGTCGTGGTGCTGTTGCTCGGACTTGCGGCCGCCGCTTATTTCGGCTGGACCAAAATGCAGTCCGCACCTGCCCAACCGGCCGTGCAACCGTCCGCAGCTCCTGCAACTTCGGGGACGGCGGCTCTGCCCCAACAACCTGCAACGCCAGAGACTCAGCCCGGTGCGAGTGAGGTGGTGACGCAGCCCGGCCAGGATTTGAGCGGCAGCACCGTCGTTCCTGGCTCATCCAAGCCTTCGGCTGCGGTAATTGCCCAGACTCCCGGCGTCAAGGCTTCGGTTCCGGCCAAGGCGTCGGCAGCGGAAGATGAAATTACGGTCGTCGATGGCCCCGCGACCTCAGCCACGACAGAGCCAGCGCCGGCGTTGATTGTACAGAATGGATCTTCAACGCGGCCGAAGGCCGAGCCTGAAGTACAGGAACCGGTGCAAGCCCCGGCGGCCACCAGCATCGCGACCGGCACCAGCAGCAGCGAGCTTTCTACTCTGGTGAACACGAATGCAATCAATGCCAGGAAAGCGCCCCAGGAGACGCTGAGAATTTCGCAGGGTGTTTCCCAAGGACTTATCCTCAAGAGGGTGCAGCCAGTCTATCCCGAGCAAGCCCGGCAGATGCGTCTGGAAGGGACGGTCGAGCTGCAGGCGAACATCTCCAAGTCAGGCAGCATTACCGGCGTCAAGCAGCTGAGTGGGGACCCGATTTTAGGACGCGCAGCCACAGATGCGGTGCGGCAATGGAAGTACAAGCCCTACTTCCTGAACGGTGAGCCGATCGAGATCCAGACCCAGATCACGGTGATTTTCAAACTTCCGTAGAGGCCGACTGAAGCAAACGAGCTCCGGTGCCAGCAAGAGAACTCTTGCTGTCCTTTGCCACTTTTCCTGGCGAACTTTGCGGTCTAAGGTTTGTGAACGACCTGGCCGCCGCCAAGCCTTCTACCTCACAGGCAGCAAAGAAGGCCGCAAGGTTCGCAAATTAACCTTCGCAAACCTGCCTCTCCGACCTGTCCTTGCCTCCGAGTTATAATCAAGAGATACCCACCCGTCGAAATCCTCCTCTGTGACGTGGTGGACCAATTTCCATGGACTTCAAGCTAGTCAGCGACTATACACCGCGCGGCGATCAGGCCACTGCCCTGGAGGCCCTCGTCAGGGGTGTTTTCGATCGCGAGCAGCATCAGGTCCTGCTGGGCGTGACCGGGTCGGGCAAGACTTACACCATGGCCAAGGTGATCGAGCAGGCCAACCGGCCATCGATCGTGATGGCGCACAACAAGACGCTGGCGGCGCAGCTCTATCACGAATTCAAGAGCTTCTTTCCTCATAACGCGGTGGAGTATTTCGTTTCTTATTACGACTATTACCAGCCGGAAGCTTACGTTCCCGCCGCTGACCTCTACATCGAAAAAGAAGCCACCATCAATGATGAACTGGACAAGCTGCGGCTCTCGGCCACTCGTTCGTTGTTTGAACGTCGTGACTGTCTGATCGTGGCCTCGGTGAGTTGCATCTATGGCCTGGGCTCGCCTGAGGCGTACTACGGCATGCTGCTCTTTCTGGAAAAGGGGCAGAAGATCAAACGCGAGGACATTACCCGCAAGCTGGTCGAAATCCTCTACGAGCGCACCGACGGCGATTTTCGCCGCGGCACGTTTCGCGTGCGCGGCGATGTCATCGAAATTTTCCCCACCTATGACGACATGGCCTACCGCATCGAGTTGTGGGGAGACGAGGTGGAATCGCTTTCGCAGATCGATCCTTTGTTCGGGACGGTGAAGCAGAAGTATGTGCGGCTGCCCATCTATCCCAAGACGCACTACGTGATGAAGCCGGAGACGCGGTCGAAGGCGGTCGAGTCCATCCGGGAAGAGCTGGCCTGGTGGGAAGCGGAGCAGGAGAAGCAAGGCCATCTGGTGGAAGCGCAGCGGGTGCACCAGCGCACCATGTACGACCTCGAAATGATCAAGGCCATGGGCTACTGCCATGGCATCGAGAACTACTCCCGCCACTTCACCGGACGCCTGCCGGGCGAGCCGCCGCCGACGCTGCTCGACTACTTCCCGCGCGATTACCTGATGTTCATCGACGAATCGCACCAGACCGTGCCGCAGCTGCACGGCATGTATCACGGCGACCGTTCGCGGAAGGAAACGCTGGTGGAATATGGCTTCCGTTTGCCGTCGGCGCTCGATAACCGTCCCTTGACCTTCGAAGAGTTCGAACATCGGATGAACCAGATCATCTACGTTTCCGCTACGCCTGGCCCCTACGAACTGACCAAGTCAGCGGGTGTGGTGGTGGAGCAGATCATTCGTCCCACCGGGCTGGTGGATCCGCCGGTTGAAATTCGGCCGGTAAAAGGCCAGATTGACGACCTGCTGCACGAAATTCGCGAACGAGTGGCGCGAGGCGAACGCGTGCTGGTGACCACGTTGACCAAGCGCATGTCCGAGGACCTGGCTGAGTATTACAGCGAAGTGGGCGTGAAGTGCCGCTACATGCACTCCGAGATCGAGACCCTGGAGCGGGTGAAAATCCTGCGCGACCTCCGCAAGGGCGAGTTCGATGTGCTCATCGGCATTAACTTGCTGCGCGAAGGACTCGATCTGCCTGAAGTATCACTCGTCGCCATTCTCGATGCCGACAAGGAAGGCTTTCTGCGCTCGGCGGGATCGCTGATCCAGACCATCGGACGCTGCGCCCGGAATCTGAACGGACGCGCCATCCTTTACGCTGACCGGCAGACCGATTCGATGAAGAAGGCGCTGAGCGAAACCGACCGCCGGCGCGCCATCCAGGTGACCTACAACGAGGCCAACGGGATCACGCCGGAGTCCATCATTCGTCCCCTCGAAATGTCCCTGGCCAGAATCATCGAAGCTGACTACACCGATCTGACCGACGTCGAAGTAGAAGGCGTGCCCGACTTCAAGTCGCAGGAAGAACTCGACGCTTACATCAAGAAGCTGGAAAGCGACATGCGCGAAGCGGCCAAACGCTTTGAATTCGAGAAGGCAGCCAAGCTCAGGGACACGATCAAGGAATTGCGGACGAAAGAATTTCTGTTTGTGTAAATCCGGGCGTCAGTGTGGCGCGGGCGCCCTCAGCCGCGGCTTTTGCTTTTTGTCTCTCCCCAATCTGACCCGCCAAGAGGTGATCTGGAGTGCGAAAATAACGCGGAGTGACCGCGGCTGAATGCCATCATGTTTTACTAGCCAAAGCAATATTTCAGTGTTACACTGTTTCAGTGTCATACAAGAGCCGCTTACGTAACGTAACCGTGACCCTGGAAGAGGAGGTCGCTCAGTGGGCCCGCATCGAAGCGGCACGTCGGGATACCAGCGTTTCGCGGCTGTTAGGGGAATTGCTGAAAGAACGCATGTCGACCCAGGACGGCTCAACTGCCGAAGCCGCGGACCGACTGGCAAATTTCGGAAAGCGTCACAAACTGTCCTTGCGTGGACTCAAAATTAAAGACCTGATCAATGAAGGACGCCGGTGAGCCGGTTCGTCCTCGACGCCTCGGTGGTCTTGAACTGGTGCTTCCCCGATGAAGATGCTGCCGTGGCCCATCATGTCGCCCATCGCTTCAAGCAAGGCGACGCCGCGCTCGCGTCCTCATTCTGGCCGCATGAAGTGCTGAACGCCTTACTCGCCGGTGAAAAGCGCAAACGCATTTCCAGGGAAGTGATTCAAAGCTTTCTCGGTGACCTGGCGTTGCTCCCGGTAACGCTCGAACCGTGCCCTGCCGGAATTGTTTTTGACAGGGTCCAGTCATTGAGCCGTCGGCATCAACTGACCCCCTACGACGCTGCTTACCTCGATCTGGCCATCGAAAACGGACTGGCTCTCGCCACCCTGGATGAGGCCCTGGTCCGGGCATGCCAAAATGCGGGCGTCGGGCTGGTGCAGCCGTGATAAATCAGGGTTTCGAGAGGTCATCCGGGAGCGATGGCGCGACAGGGATGGATTATGAGTATCAATCTCGGAGCAGAACGGGTTAGCTATCTCCCCGATTTCGCCGCCAGGGCAGCCGCCTTCTGATAAACCGTGTAGCCGTCCCTGACCAGAGGCTGAAACTTCACCTCTGAGGCCGGCAGCTTTTCATTCTCTCCCAAGAACAAATACCCGCCAGGTTCCAGATACAGATGCAGGCGTTGCACCAGGGTCGTCCGCTGGGCGGTGGAGAACCGGGGCAGCACGTCCATGCAGAAGATGCAATCAAACTGTCCCAGGAAGGATGGCTGGGCCAGGTTCATGGGTGCAAACCTGACCAGATTGCGCAAGCGGGGCTTCACCAGCAAATGATCGCCTACCTTCGCGAAGTACGGTTGCGCCAGGTGAGAGGGAATGCTCTTCAAAGCGGCTAGCGGATAAAGGCCGCGCTCCGCGATTTCGAGCGCCCGCCGCCGGATGTCGCTGGCGACGATATTCACATTCCAGCCACCACCGTTGCAGTTCACAACCTCGCACACCGATATGCCGATGCTGTAGGCTTCCTCCCCGGTGGAGCAACCAGCACTCAGGATGCGAAGGCTGCGCGCAGGTTCGGGCTTGCGCTTCTCCAGTTCCGGCAGGGCCAGACTGGCCAGCGATTGCAAGGCCAAGGGATAGCGAAAGAAGCGGGTCTCGTCTTCCAGGAGTTGCTCTGCGAGGAGTTCGCATTCCGCATCGGAAGATCGAAGGCGCTCGAGCAGCAGGCCGGCTGAATTGATCGGTTGCGAACGCAGCACTTCCGACAGGGCCCGGGTCAGTTCTTCAGTCGTGGTATCGAACAGGACACCGATCTGGCGCTCCAGGATCAGGCGCAGTTCGGAGAGTTCCTGCTCACCCACGTCCACGTTGGCCTGAAGTTTGTGCATTACAGCACTCCGCCGCTTGAAGCAGAGAGAGAGATCGCGGTGCGCTGGGGTTGGCGCTATGAGGGGAGTTCGATTTTTCCCGCCCGCCTAGGAACTCGCGGCGGCAGTCCGGACCCTGGTCCTGGCCTCGTTTTCCGCCTGCTGCTCGACCGCGTTCAGTTCCTTCTCGATCGACGAGAAGCGCTGCAGGATCTCATGCATGCGCACGGCCATGTTACGAATTGTTTCAATCTGTGAACGCGATGTCCCGGAGAACGATGCCGGTTCCAGCAACAGCAACTCGGAGTTTCCCATCACCGAGGTGAGTGCATTGTTCAGCGTATGCCGCACTTCCAGCATGTAGCGGCCCAGCGCGGCCTGCCGCTCCAGGGCCTTGCCGGCCTCCTCGGCCCGGTTGGCACGGGCCGTGGTCTGACCGTGCCGCAAGATTTCCGTGGAGACCAGCAGCAGCGCATCCAGCCAGCCTTCCTGCTGCTGCAAAACGCTGACCCCGGGCTGCATCCGGCCGCTGTTCTGCGCCGATTGCTGGCTCACGAACAGTACCGGGTTACCGGCGGGTCCAAGGGAGTTGAAAACAGCGGAGAGAACTTCGGGGCGCACCCCGCCCACGATCGCCAGATCGAAGCCGTCGCCATCGAGATCACGGCAAAGGTCACCCCTCATCAAGGTAAATGCCGGCGGGTTTGATTCGCCTTGCCAGCGCTCCATCACGGCACGCGAAAAATCCGCGTCGTCTGAGATTATGAGTACCGTGGCCTGGTCCAAGTTCCGCTCCCCGTTCGCTGATTCTGAAGAGATTCTGCGCCGCCATGACCCGACGCGGTGATGACCCTGCGCCGAAAATCGTTCCCTAAGCTTTGTCTTCGTCCCCCGGCTCGTGAGGAGCGGACGAATCCTGGTCCCACTCCGGAGCGGCGGTCACATCGAACTCCGGAACCTCTGAGCTGGAAGGAGCAAACTGGGCAGTTGCAACGGCTGCCTTGGCGCGACCGGATGCAGGCTGCGGGGGCAGCTTCACCGCCTTCTTCGTGGTGCGGGACAAGGCCGCATCCACCACATTGCGCAGATCGACCAGCATGCGCAACGGGCTGCCGGAAGAGTACTCGGCATGGAACATGACCTTCCAGGACTGGCAGATCATGCGCAGCCGGGCCACGGGTTCGTCGGCCGAGAATTGGGCGGAGCGGCAATCCAGAGTCTCAACCCCGCGTGCTTCCAGTTCGCGCAGGCCATCCAGAATGGTGTTCAGGTCCTGGTGCATCAGCCGGAAGAAAACCCGCCGCATCAGAAAGCTGAAGCGGGTGAAGGTCACCATGGCGATGGGTTCGAAGTAGTCGTCTCCCGCGGAAATCTTGAGCTTTCTGCCTTTTTCCAGAATGCTGCTGGTCAGCAGTTCGTTCAGGCTGTGGCACCCGTTGGCTGACTGAATGAAGTCTTCAATCGGTTCGAGCCATGAAGGCTGGGTCAGATCAACATCTCCCAGCACCGGTTCCAGGGTCTGGGCCACATAGCTGAGATCCACGTCGGTGTCTTCCAGGCGGGAAGGGGCACAATGCGAAAAGAACTGGACCAACAGGAAATCGATCTTGTCGCGGTCCGAGTCCACCCGGGTTGTCCGGCTGAGATGGTGTTCCAGCAGGGTTTGCAGACCCTCTTCACTGGTCAGACTTGTAGTCTGAAGGAACTGGCGTAACTGATGGACCTGGATCTTCTGGTCCATTTCGAGGAACCACTGGCGGGCTTGCTCCACGGACTCCTGCGGCGGATCTTCCATGCCGGATTCCAGGTCGGGGCAAGCGGGCAATTCGATCACAAACTCCCGCCCCAGGGCGTTGTACAGAGGATGGAGCAGGCGCGCCTCGCGCCACTCCGCAGCCAGATCCTTCTTTTTTGGTTTCAGAGTCATGGTTTCACGATCCAGTTGGAGACTTCCTGGGTAAAGCGGGCAGCCACAGCGGTGCGTCCGCTGGTATATTGCAGCGCCACCACGGAGGCTTCGGCGTCCAGCGTGCCATCGGAATTCTGTACTTTCAGCCGGTCGGCAAATTCCAGCGGCAGGGTCGAAGAGAACAACACCTCGCGCGGTGTACCGAATTCGATGACCGTACTTTCGGTACAGTCTTTTCCGTCGCCGGCCACCCGAGTCAGGCGCACCGGAATACGTACCGGACTGGCCTCGGGAAAGAACTTCGCCAGCTTGGCGGTGCAGCTCTCCTGCCGGACACGTGCTCGGCCCGTGGCCTGTGTGGACACTGCGAATACCTCGGTTTTCCAGGGTCGACGCGGCCTGGGTCCCCAGACCTGCCGGTTAGCATGGCAAGGGCACCCGGACCGCATCGGCGATTAGGAGTGCACTCTCGCAACCAAAGTCGTTGCCTGGAAGGATTTTGCGTAAGATGCTGATTAACAGGTATTTATGTCAGATGGTATCAATGGTGAGGGATCTGCCCAATGGCCCTTTGTCTCAGAATGAAACACTGTCTCAAGGTTTGGTAGCGCCGGCGTCTCGCCGGCTGTCCGGCGGCCGGCGTTACCAAAACTACTGCAACGCCTGCATGGCTGATACTTCACGGGCACCGATGTTGTAGCGCTTGAGCTTGCGATAGAGCGTGGCCCGGCTGATGCCCAGCATCTTTCCCGCGAGCGCTTTGTCGCCTTTTACCTGCTCGAAGACGCGTTCGATGGTGGCGCGTTCGATGTCTTCGAGATCGGTAGTACTAAGACCTGATGACATGGAGTCGCCGCCCTCGTCGGTAGCAACTGCCGACGTGATCGACGGCGGCAGATCGTTGAAGTCGATGGTCCGGCGGTCGCCCAGCGCGACCGCCCGCTCGATGCAATTCTCCAGCTCGCGCACATTGCCCGGCCAGTCATATTGCAGCAGTGATTTCATGGCTGCGGTGGTGATCTGAATCGATCCGCCGCGAGCGTAACGCTCCAGGAACCAGTGCGCCAGCATGGGAATGTCGGAGCGGCGTTCGCGCAGCGAGGGCAGGTGCACGGTCACCACATTGAGGCGGAAGTAGAGGTCCTTGCGGAAGGTGCCGTTGCGATATTCCGTTTCGAGATCGCGATTGGTGGCCGCGATCACGCGCACGTCCACCTTGATCTTCTGATTGCTGCCCACCGGGCGAACCTCCTTTTCCTGCAGAACGCGCAGCAGCTTGGCTTGCATCTCCTGGGGCAGTTCGCCGATTTCGTCCAGAAAGATGGTGCCGCCGTTGGCCGACTGGAATAGGCCGGTCCGGGCCTTGACCGCGCCGGTGAATGCGCCTTTCTCATACCCGAAGAGTTCGCTCTCGATCAAGGTGGGGACCAGCGATCCGCAATCCACGGCGACGAACGGCCGTTTGGCGAAGGAACCGCGGAAGTGGATGGCGCGCGCCACCAGTTCCTTGCCGGTGCCGCTTTCTCCGGTGATCAGGACCGGCGTGTGCGTGTCCTTCAGGCGGGAGATCATGCGCAGAACATCCTGGATTTTCGCGGATGCGCCCACGATGCCATGCAGCTCCGTCTCGGTGTCCACGCGCTCGCGCAGGAACTCGTTCTCCTCCACCAGGCGCACTTTTTCCGCCATGCGGCGAAGGAACAGACGCAGCTCTTCCAGCGGGGAGAAGGGTTTGCTGATGTAGTCGTAGGCGCCGAGCTTCATGGCCTGGACCGCGGTCTCGACCGATCCGTGTCCGGTCATGACCGCAACCTCGGTGCGAGGCAGCAGCTTCTTCACCTTTTCAAGGAAGGTGAGGCCGGACATATTCGGCATCACCATGTCGGTGAGAATGATGTGGGCAGGCTGTTCTTCGAGCAGGGCCAGGGCCGATTCGCCGCCGTCGGCTTCCATGCAGGTAAACCCGAGGGCTTCACCGACGGTCATGCACAGCTGGCGGATGCTCTGCTCGTCATCAACAATCAGGAGGCGGATTCTTAAGTCTTCATTCACAGCGCTTTCCCCATAGTTTTTTCGACTACTGAAATGAACTGCTGTACCCGGAAAGGTTTCTCGACGCAGGGAGCGCCAGTTTCGCGCAGCGTGGCCACGGTTTCTTCATTGGCAATATCGCCGGTGATGAAGACGATCCGGGCCGCCAGCTCGGGCCGGTAGCGCGCTACCCAGGCGTGGACGTCGGCACCGTTCACGCCTCCCGGCGTGCGCATGTCGGAAACGACGCCCAGAAATTCTCCCGACTCCAGCAGCCGCAAACCATCGGCGCCGGACTCACTGCATACCACGGAGTAGCCGTTACGCTCCAGTGTGGCTCGGACGTAGGCCATGACGGCGGGCTCATCCTCGATGAGCAACACCGGTAAAGTTGCGGGTTTGGTGACAGGTTGTGTGGTCATCGTTGTTTGACTCCGGCAGCGGCCCCGAGGGAGGCCGTCTCTGGCGTTGCGGGCAGGCGGACCACGAAGGTCGCGCCTGGCCCTTCGCTGTTGTTTTGGCAAAGAATCTCGCCGCCGTGCTCGTGCACAATGCCGTAGCAGATGCTCAAGCCCAGGCCGGTCCCCTTGCCCACTTCCTTGGTGGTGAAGAAGGGATCGAAAATGCGGTCCGGGTGCGAGATTCCGGGCCCGTTGTCGCGAAAGGAAATTTCAACCGAGTTGCCCGTGCGCCGGGTTGCGATCTCAATCCGCGCCGCACGGCCGATTTCACCTACGGCGTCGTAGGCGTTGTTGAGAATATTCAGAAATACCTGCTGCAGCTGGTGCGAGTCCCCGATTACGTTGGGCAGGTCCTGGTCCAGATGCTCAATGACTTCCACTCCGTGACTCTGGAAGTCGTAGGAGCGCAGTTGTACGGTCCGCCGCAGAATGGGGTTGAGTTGCAGGGCCTTTCTCTGCGGCGGCATCTGGCGGGCAAAGCTGAGCAGGTTCTGGACAATCTGCTTGGTGCGCTGGGCCTCCTGCAGAATGACCCGCATGTCTTTACGGGCGCTTTCGGGCAGTTCAGGATTTTCCATCAGCAGGTCGGCAAAGCCGAGGATGGCGGTAAGCGGATTGTTGACCTCATGAGCCACTCCGGAAACAAGTTGGCCCACCGCCGCCATCTTTTCGGCGTGCATCAGTTTCGATTGCAGGCTGGCCGCGTCCGTCACGTCGGTCATCACCACGACCAGGCTGATCACGTGCGACTGCTCGTCGCGCATGGGGCTCAGATTGACGGAAAAGTGGCCGATTCTGCCGTCTCCACGCAGGATTTGCAGTTCGAGATTGTCCACCTGGCGCCCAGCCAGGGTAGCGCTCAGGGCCTCGGTGAGAATAGTGCGCCGGGCCGGCGCCACCAGGTTTTCGAGAGGCAGGCCGAGCAACTGCTTCTGTTCGTAGCCCATGTCGTGCCAGCGGCGGTTGGCGTAGCTGATCAGTCCGGCCGTGTCCGCCACCAGAATCAGGCTCTGCGTGTTGTTCAGGATCTTTCCGGAGAAGTCCCGCTCGCGCTGCAACTCGGCCTGGAAGGTCTTCAGCCCGCTGATATCGAGCATCAGGCCGCGTAACTGGGTCACACGCCCCTGATTGTCCCGCACGGCAAAGGCATTGATGAGAACGTACACGGCGGACCCGTCGCGGCGGCGCAAGGTCTCTTCATGGTTCCGCACCACTCCGTGCTCCTGCATTTCCTGGGCAAGTTCCTGGTGGCGCTCGGGCGAGAAATAGACCTGGGTGCGAACGTCGGCTTGCAGCAGCTCCTCCCGGCTACCGTAGCCGAGCATGCGAACCAGCGCGTCGTTGACTTCGATAAAGCGGCCGTCGGGGGTAGAGAAAAAGAGCCCTTCCTGAATGTTGTCGAACAGCTCCCGGTACCGCTGTTCCACTTCCAGGCGGTCGCTGATGTCCTTCAACACGTGGATGGTCTGCATGCCCTCGCTGTTGGCGCCGTGCACCCGCGAGGTGGAGACCAGGTAGGTGCGTTCCAGGACGGGATGGATATATTCATCATCACCCTCGCTGGTGCTGCGGCAGAAAGGGCAGGAGCGTCGCGGGGCGACCTCGCCGGCGGCCAACAGGGCGGACATATTGACCCCGATGAGAGCCTGGGGCTGCACCCCAATGAAGTCGGCGAGGGAACGGTTTACCCGCAGGACGTTGCCGGCCTCGTCATGGGCCACGATGAAATCGCTGATAGCATCGAAGATTTCGATCCAGTGGCGATTGGCCTGGTCCATGCGGGTAAACAGGCGGGCATTCTCGAGGGCCACGGCGGCGTGGCCCGCAATAGCCTGCAGGATCTGCTTGTCCTCGTCGGCCAGGAGCTGTTCGCGATCTCCCAGGCACAGGACGCCGACCAATTCCGACGAGGCTCCCTGCAAACGGACCAGGGTGCCATTGCTTTCACCCAGTTCCGCGGCCAGCGCGGTACCGAACAATTCCGTGGCAGGGGCGGAGACAATGACGCCCGGGTGTCGTGAAAGGGCGTTCTCGATAGCATGGCTGAAGCGGCGCAACAGAGAGGGTTCGTGAATCTCCCGGCCGTCCGCACCCTGCAGGATCAGGGTTTCCATGCCGGCTTCCTGGTTGACCACCAGCGCCGTCTGGTGCGCACCCAGGATATCCGCAGCCCGGCCTACGAAGCTTCGGGCAAAGTCGGGGAGTCTCAGGTGGCCATTGAGTTCGAGGGCCAGCGCCATCAGCGACTCGGCCCGGTGGCGATGCTGTTCGGACTGGTGGAGGTTGCGGGTCACCTCCAGGGCGACCGCCACCTGCGCCGCCAGAGCGCGGGCGCGCCGTACTTCCTCCGGAGAGACGCCGGTGTTGTCAAGCCGGTCAAGAACGCCGAACATGCCCAGGACTTCGCCTTTGGTATCAAGCAGAGGGACGGTCAACAGCTGTCGCACTTCGAACTTGCCCAGCATTTCCAGGTTGGCGCCGGGCACCTTGGCCGGCTCGTCCGACCAGAAGACTTCCTTGTTGAGCAAGGTTTGGCTGGCGGGCCCGGCGGGAAACAGGAAATCCACCTGCCTGGGATGACCGTTTTCCGCCGCCCAGCGCACGTGGAAGGCGCCATTTTCCAGCAGTCCAATGAAGCCGCGTCCGAAGCCCAGGAAGTCCGCCGCGCGCAGCGCAAACTGTTGCAGGAACTCATCCAATTGGCCAATGGAGCCGAGTTCGGCTGAGATATTGAGCAATTGATGAAGTTCGTGAGCCCGGGCTCGGGCCGTGCTGTAAAGCTCGGCATTGGCCATGGCCACCGCGGCAAAACCGGTCACCACTGAAATCAGCGATTTTTCCTCGACGCTGAAAACGCCCTCCTGGCGCGGATAGACCAGGACCGCGCCCTGGCTGACCGAGGTGCGGAAGGGCGCGGCAACCAGCATCCCGGGCGGGACGAGTTCGCCGAGAGCGTGCGTGGCGGGATCGATGGCCACGCTGATGGGTTCGCCTGCGGCCACGGCCCGGCTGGCCAGGTCGGCGGCGAATTGCAATCCCCGCCGATCATGCCGCGCTCTTACCGAAGCGGCCAGCTGGGGAGACTCGGCCGCAACCGCCCGCAGACTGAAGGCGGCCCCTTCTCTCAGCAGTATGCAGACCAGGCGAGTACGCAGCAGGACGCGAAGGCGGTCCGCGACCGCCTCGACCACGGCGGTGGACTCGGGCGCGGAGCGGAGGGCCTGCGCGACTTCGGCCAGAATCTTGGTTCGGCGGTGCTCCTCGCGCGAGACCTGGGTCAGGCGATTGGCCTCAAGCAGGCTGCCCAGCTGTCCTGCCAGGATGGTGGCCTTGGCCGCCAAATCGGGATTGAAGAAGTCGGGATCCGAACAGTGCAAAAAGACTGCTGCCCCGATGGAATCATTACTTACCACCAGGGGCGCGGCCATGATGGAGCGAGCGCCGAACTCGGCAGCCATAAGATAACGGGCCGGATCCAGCTGATTTTCGTACACCGTCTTGCGCTGACGGATGGCTTCGACCGCGATGGCAACCGAGCTTTGGTTGGCGTTGACCCTGGTTCCCCGAAAACGGTCGGCCATCAGCCCATCGGCCTCCGCTCCCAGCAACTCATCCGCGGAAATCCGTTGCCAATAGTAGGCGCCGTCCACCTGGAAGAGTTCGCGGGTGGCTTGACAAAACAACTGGATGAGAGCCTGCGCCGGGGTCCCTTGAGCTGCAGCTTCGGAGAACCTGAGCAGAAGACGCTGGAAGGCATCGTCCGAACGTGGACCACCGCGCTGCACAGCGGTCGCATCTTCAGCGGACAAGGTCAAAGGGTCACCGTCCAGCCAGCCTCAAATCCACAAGTGGTTGATATACAGCAGATTAGACTTACATTCTCAATTTGAGTCAAGTGAATAAGAAGCTCAGGTATCGAGATGGTGAAATCGGGATTGGCCCTATCTGATTTGTCTCACCCTGAGATTTTAGTCGGTTGATGAGACGATTCTAAGCTCCGATCGGGGCTGCGATCGAAACCGTGAGATGGGAGATAAATATATTAAATAGATAGCCTTACACGAGTTATTCCGGTTCGGGCAGGGTCCCTTTTCGGGCTGGCATTGGCATTGCACTTGACGCATGGGGAATTCTTCCCTGGGCAGGAGAGACCTGTGCGCGTGAGGACGATTCGGCGGTTGGTGCTTAGTGTGGTTCTGGGACTTTCGGTGATGACAGCCGGAGCGCGAATGCTTTGTCCCCTGGCTATGGCTCAGGAGAGCGTGAAGACTGAGGAGTTGTCACGCAAGCCCAAGACCAAGGTTGCGCCCATTTATCCCGACGTGGCGCGCCGCATGAATGTCTCCGGCACCGTAAAGTTGGCCGTTGTTGTCGCGCCCAACGGCACGGTAAAGAGTACGAAGGCAATCGGGGGGCACCCGGTTCTGGTCAATGCCGCCATGGACGCCATGAAGCAATGGAAATTCGAGGCCGCCCCAACCGAGAGCAGCGGAATCGTGGAGTTCAAGTTTCAGCCTCAAGAATAGTTCGAAAGCGGCAACGCGGCAGGAGAGCGGAGGGGGAGAGCATGACGATCGGCAGAAAACTTTATTTGAGCTTCGGCGCGGTGCTGGCCATGGTCGTGGTGCTGTTTGCCGTAAACCTGGCAGCGGTCTTCCGCGAACACAGCGCCAAGGCGTCTGCGTCGCAGGCCCTGGAACTGGCCGACGCCACCGACAAGATCAGATTTCAGATGATGCAGAACCGCCTTTACCTGACCAACTACCTGCTCAGCGGAGACAGTCGCGAGTCCGATCATGTGAATGACGGCGTCCACTCCCTGATTGACCGCATGCAGAGCACGTTGGCCCTGGCCACCTCCGAGCAACAGCGAACCGCACTGGCGAAAGTACAGCAGACGGAACAGAGCTGGGCACGCGACTTCGCCGAACCGCTCATGCAGAAGCGCAAAGAGGTGGACCAGGGGAACTCCACCGTGGCCGAACTGCAGATCTTCTACCTGCAGAAAGATGCCGGATCATGGGTGAAAAACTCCACCGAATATCTTGACCTGGCGGACCAGGAAAGCAAGCGGGTGCTGGAGGAGCGGCGCAAGAGCGACGATTCCGCCAGCAACTGGACCATCGGGATCGCGCTCCTGGGTACGCTGGCGGCGCTGGGCCTGGGGGGCCTCATCGCCTTCCGGACCGCAAAATCCATCACCGAGCCGCTGACCGACCTCATGAAGGTCACCAAGCAGATCGGCACGGCCGGGGACCTGGACCACGAAATCGATATCAAACGCGAGGACGAGATCGGCGAACTGGGCCGCACGTTCAACGGCATGGTGGGCTATCTCCGGGAGATGGCATCGGTCTCCGAGGCCATCGCAGGAGGAAATCTCTCGGTTGAGGTGAAGCCGCGCTCCAAGGATGACACCCTGGGCAACGCTTTTGTCCGCATGGTGGATGGCCTGAGAAATCTGGTGCGCAATGTACGCGACGCGGCTTCGCAGGTGGCCAGCGCTTCCAGCCAGGTGGCGGGAGCGTCCGACGATTCGGCCAAGGTGAGTCTGCAGACCGCCTCCGCCATCGACGAAGTCACCAGCACCATGCACGAGATGAGTGTCAACGTGCAGAACATGGTGAAGAACACTCAGACCCAGGCGTCCAGCGTGAGCGAGACTTCCGCTTCCATCGACCAGATGGTGGCTTCCATTCAACGCGTGGCTGACACGGCCAAGGTCCTGCTCGACATCTCGAACCGCTCGCGGGAAGAGGTGCACAGCGGCATCAACACCATGGAGAAGGCTACCGACGGGCTGAACAAGATCAACATCACCATCCGATCTTCCGGCGAAATCATCGACGTGTTGGGACAACGGGCCGACGACATCGGCAAAATCATCGAAGTCATCGACGACCTGGCGGAGCAGACCAACCTGCTGGCCCTGAATGCGGCCATCGAAGCGGCGCGCGCCGGGGAGCATGGTCTGGGATTCGCCGTGGTGGCCGATGAAGTGCGCAAGCTGGCGGAAAAGTCTGCCCAGTCCACCAAGGAAATTTCCGAACTGATCCAGAGCATTCAGAAGGAAGCCCGCAAGGCGGTTGAGAACATGGACCGCAGCACCGGCATCGTGAACGACGGTCTCGGCCTGGGACAGGAACTCAACGCGGCGCTGCGCAAGATCTCCAACGTGGTGACCGAGGTGTACAAGTTCGCCCAGGAAATTGGCGCAGCCACCAACGAGCAGTCGCATGGCTCTTCGCAGATCGCGCGCGCCACCACGCGTTTGAACGAAATCACACACGAGATCAACTCCGCGGTCGAGGAGCAGGCTTCCGGCGCCCAGGCGGTGGTCAAGGCCATGGAACGCATGCGCGAACTGGTGCAGCAGACCACTTCGGGCTCGACCGAACTGGCGGCCTCGGCAGAGCAGATGTCCAAGATGTCCCGCGAATTGCTGGATGCCATGCACCGTTTCGCGCTGGAGCAGGCGGAACGGGGTCCGGCGCGTTACGACGAGCACACTCCTGGCAACGTCCGCCGTGCCGCTGCCGGCGCCCGGGCCTGATCTCCAGAGTGCATATGAACCCTGAATTGCACATCGTCGGCTTCCAGGTGGGGCGCGAGACCTACGGCGTGCCCATCACTTCTCTGCACGAGATCGTGCGCGTGCCTGAGATCACGGCTGTGCCGGATGCGCCTGACTACATGGAAGGCGTGATCAATCTGCGCGGCAAGATTGTCTCGGTCATCGACCTGCGCAAGCGCTTCGGTGAGCCCAAGACGGCGTTAAACCGCCGCAACCGTATTCTGGTGGTGGAACACGGCGGACGCCTTTCGGGATTGATTGTCGATTCGGCTTCGGAAGTCCTCAAGATTCCGGCGAATGAGATCGAGCCCTCTCCGACAAGCTTGCAAGACGGCGGACTGAACTGCGTGACCGGGCTGGGCAAATATCGCGGCCGCCTGATTGTTTTGCTGGATATGGCCAAGCTGCTGGATAGCGGCGCAGCCCGGAAAGATCAACTGGAACGGACAAACAGCGAGACGCGCAGCGCAGCCGCTGCCAAGTAGCAGCACTCCCGGGGCAAGGGAAGACGCGGAACTCATGGGCACATCCAGCATACCTGCGCAGTTTACCGAGGCTGAGCTGAAGCTTCTGCAGGTGCTCGTGTACCAGGAGTGCGGCATGCACTTCGACGAGCGGCGCAGCCATTTCCTGCAGGACCGCCTGCAGCGCCGCTTGAAGGAATGCCATCTCGATTCCTTCTACAGCTACTACCGTCTGCTGATCAGCAAGGAAGGCAAGGATGAACTGGCCAGGCTGCTGGAAAACCTGACGGTCAACGAAACCAGCTTCTTCCGCAACAAGGCTCAGTTGGATCTGTTCCACAAGCACATTCTCGACGACCTGATTCGCCGCAAGCAGGCGCAACGCGACTACTCCTTGCGCATCTGGAGCGCGGGTTGCTCCACCGGCCAGGAGCCCTACACCCTGGCCATGCTGATTGCCGACAGTCTGGCTTATTACTACCTGCGAAATCCGCAGTCAACGGCCGTAGCTTCGCCCAAGCCCCTGGTTCCACCACCATGGAAGGTCGAAATCATCGCCAGTGACATCAGCTACTCGGTGTTGCGGACGGCCCAGGAAGGCACTTACTCAGAAACCCAAATGGCGAGCGTGGACTACAGCTACCGCTTGCGCTACTTCGACAAAACCGGCGATCGCTATGCCATCAAGAAGGCGCTGAAAGAGATCGTCCACTTCGATTTTCATAATTTGAAAACAGAATATCTGCCGCAGCGCAATGATGTGATCTTCTGCCGCAACGTCATGATGTATTTTGACGAAGCGGAACAGAAGCGTTTGCTGGCAAAGTTCGCGCGCTGTCTTAACCTCCAGGGCTACCTGTTCGTCGGCCACGCGGAAAGCCTGCTGGCCCTGACCGACAAGTTTGCCATGGTCCATCGCAACAGCGGGACCGCCTACCAGAAAGTCGAGGTGAGCGGATGACCCAGTTTTCCGATGAGCGCGGCGCGGAAATGCTGGAACTCTTCTTCGAGTCCGCGCAGGAACTGCTGCAGTCGCTCAATGAAGAGGCGCTGAAGCTGGAAAAGCGTCCGGCCGACGCCGAACTGGTGCGCAGCATCCGCCGCATCGTCCATACCCTCAAGGGTGATGCCGCGGCTTGCGGTTTTCGTGAACTGAGTAACGCAGCCCACGATCTGGAAGACGCCCTGGCACTGGAATCTGCTTCGTCGCACGGCAGCCTGGCGGAGGTCGCGTTTGCGGCCGCTGATACCTTTGGCGCCATGCTGGCGGCTTACCGCCGCAAAGGCAAGCTGCCCTCGTCCGCGCCTCTGGCCAAGATGATTCGAGAGCTCACGCAGCAGCCCAAAGGAAAAAAGCGCACGAAGAAATCGGCCAAAGCGATGGTTGCCCCGGTGGCCTGGACCGAGTACGAAAAACTGGCGATCCAGAATGCAGTGGCCGCGGGCAAGCACGTGTACCACGTCACTGCCGCCATCGATCCGAAGTGCGTGATGCCGATTGCAGCCCGGCAACTGGTGCTGAATGCCCTGGCCCCGGTGGCCGAAGTCCTGGGAGCGCGCCCCGAGGCGGGCTCGCCGGCCAGCACCAAGCGACTGGAATTGCTGGTGGCAAGCGACAAGCCATCCGATCAGTTGTCCGCCCGCTGCCGCATTCCCACTGTCGTCTCGAGCGCAGTGGTGGAAGTAATCAAGGCTGCCGAGCCTCCTGCGAGGAAAGCAGCTTCCGGCGACCTGGCAGGATATGGAAGTGCTCCGCCGGCTCAATCTCACCAGTCCATGCCCGAATCCGGTGATGAACTCGCGGCCCCGGGCCGGCCCAATCATCCGGTGCTGGCAGAAAACATTTTGCGCGTGGACGCGGAGCGCATCGATAGCGTGCTCAACCTGGTGGGCGAACTGATTATCGGCAGGTCCATGCTGCAGCAGGCCTTTACCGAATTCGCCCGCCATGTTCCCAAGGAGGCCCTGCGCGGCCGCTTCAGCGACGCCATGGCATTTCAGTCTCGCGTGCTTAGTGATCTACAGCGTTCCGTCATGAAAATTCGCATGGTGCCTGTGGAGCAGCTTTTCCGGCGCTTTCCTCGCATGGTCCGCGACGTTGCCAAACAATGTGGCAAGGACGTAGGCCTGGTGATGAGTGGGCAAGACACGGACCTGGACAAGAGTCTTTTGGACGTAGTCGCCGAACCCCTGACCCACCTGGTGCGCAATGCAGTCAGCCATGGCATCGAGAGTGCCGAGGAGCGAGTCCGAAGTGGGAAGCCGGCGCGCGGAACCATCCAACTTACTTCGTATCACCACGGCAATCAGGTTATCGTGGAAGTTACGGATGACGGCGCCGGCATTGACGTTCAAAGAGTCAAGGCCAAGGCCCTGGAAAAGGGTCTGGTTACCTCGGAAGAGGCGGACAGGTTGGGCGAAACCGAGATTCTCGCGCTGCTGTTCCGGCCCGGGTTCAGCACCGCCGACGAGATTACCGAGATCTCCGGCCGCGGCGTCGGCCTGGACGTAGTGCAGACGGTATTACACCGGCTGAAAGGCTCGGTAGACATTGAGACCCGGATAGGACAGAGCACGACCTTCCGCCTCAAGTTGCCCCTCACTCTGGCCATTATCAAGGCCCTGCTCTTCCGGGTGGAGCAGAGGCTGTACGCCGTGGCCCTGAACGCAGTCGCGGAAATTGCCCGCGCCCGTGAATCCGACGTGCACCAGGTGCATAACCATGAAGTCCTGCAATTGCGTGATCGCGTGTTGCCCCTGGTCCGATTGGGGCGCGCCCCGGGCAGGGGGGCACAGGCGGGCTCGGGAAAGATTTTTGTGCTCGTGATTTCCATGGGTGAGCGCAAGTTGGGGATGATCGTGGACAGCCTCGAGGGCGAAGAGGAGTTGGTGATTAAGGCACTCGACGACCAGACCGTGGCCACCGACTTGATCAGTGGAGCCTCCATCCTGGGCGATGGACGGGTGGTGCTCATCGTGAACCTGCCCGCGGTGGTGGAGCGTCACGGAAAAGTACGTCCGGAACAGGGAGAGGGCATTATCTCCGGTCTTCTACTCTCGCACGCCGACCGCAGGGCCGTGGGCGAAGGCACCCCGGAGGTGCGTTCATGACCCCGGTACGCGTACTGGTGGTGGACGATTCCGCGCTCATGCGCAAGCTGATTCCACAGATCCTGCAGACCGACAGTACGATCCAGGTGGTGGGGACGGCCATGGACGGCAACTTCGGCCTCAGAAAGATTGATGAACTGAAGCCTCAGGTCATTACGCTTGATCTGGAGATGCCCGGCATGGGCGGCATCGACATGCTCAAAGAGATCATGCGCCGCCATCGCCTGCCGGTGATCGTCGTGAGTTCCCACAGCACGCAGGGAGCTTCGATCACGCTGCAGGCTCTGTCGCTGGGCGCGTTCGACTTTGTCGCCAAGCCTAATGACGTCTCCGCCCGCATGCCCCAGATCGCAGCCGAATTGATCGGCAAGATCAAGGCTGCGGCCCAGAGCCGTGGGGGCACCGTCAGACCTTTGGGAGTCACTCCGCGTCCGGGGCAGAAAGCGCCGCTTGATGCCAAAAGACCTCCCAGGAGAGTGATTGCCATTGGGGTGTCTACCGGAGGACCGCAGGCTTTGCAGTACGTTTTCTCGCAATTACCCGCGGATTTTCCCGGCGCCGTGGTGGTGGTGCAACACATGCCGGAGGGTTTTACGGAAATGTTTGCCCGGCGTCTGGATGAAATCTGTGCCGTGCGGGTCAAGGAAGCGCAGTCGGGGGACGTCCTGCTGGCGGGGCGGGTGCTGATCTGTCCGGGCAGCCGTCATTTGAAAGTAAAGCGCCTGCCCCTCGGTGACGTTGTGGTCCTGAGCGATGAACCCCGAGTCAACGGTCACCGTCCTTCTGCCGATGTCTTGTTCAAGAGTCTGGCCGACGAATTCGGCTCCAAAGGCATTGCCGTCCTGATGACCGGCATGGGGGATGATGGGGCCCAGGGTATGGGCGTGGTCAAAGCGGCGGGAGGAATGACGATTGCGCAGAGCGAGGAGTCCTGCGTGGTTTATGGCATGCCGAAAGCGGCCATCGATCGCGGCTTCGCGGTGCGGGTCGTCGCTTTGGATGTTCTGGCCAACACCTTGCAGGCCCAATGCATGGCAGATCGCAAGAACGGATTTGAGAGCGACCCCGGCGAAGGCGGCAAAGCCGCGGGCGCGGGACGAGATTAGTTTTGCACTGAGATGTCAGGTTCGATTTTGCATCCAAGGCAGGAGGGGTTATGGAGCAGTTTGCATCGTTAAAACGCAGCAAGGACGGTCAGCCGGTCCGCTACCTGGTAGTGGACGATTCCGTCTTCGCCCGCAAAAATCTGGCGCGGATCGTGGAAACCTTCGGTGGCCAGGTGGCGGGTGAAGCCGGCGACGGCATGACCGCCATCACCGAATACGACCGCACCAATCCCGACATCGTGCTCATGGATATCACCATGCCGCAGATGGAAGGGATCGAGGCGGCCGAAAAGATCGTGGCCCAACATCCTGAGGCGCGCATTGTCATGGTGTCTTCCGTAGGCTATCAGGAGAACATCGTGGCGGCGTTGCAGCGCGGGGCGCGGCACTTCGTGCAGAAGCCGGTCAAACCGGAGGTTCTGTACGAAGTCATCAAGTACGTTCTGGGCGAAGATGGGGCGGTAGCAACTGCCGCGGGCGCGGGAGCCTGATTTATGAAGATGGAGTTGATCCAGCCGTTCATCAACGCGGCGGATGCCGTCCTGGCCCAGGGCCTGCAGTCCCCCATGTCCATTGGGAACCTGAGCATGGAGCAGGAGGCATACCGGCGCAAAGGCGTGGCCGCACTGGTGGCGATCACCGGCGACATCGAGGGCAGAATTGTGTTCGACCTCGATCCCGAGACCGCGGTGCGTGTCGCCAGCCATTTTGCCGGCGGCGAGGTGCCCGAATCCGATGACCTCGTCCGGGAAACGGTCTGTGAGTTGGCCAATCAAGTGACCGGAAATGCGGTCACTGCCCTGAATGATCAGGGCTTTCACTTCCGGGTTCATCCCCCCGTACTACATACTTCCGAACATGGTCCCACCAGCAGCGAGGACACCGAAGCCCTGGTGATTTGCTGCGAAACCGATCGCGGCAGTGTCTTCATGAACATCGCGCTGCGCTACAGCGCTCAGCTGTCAGGCGAGCGGGCGGCAGCCGCCGGCGAGTAGCGGACCTCGGACCATTCTCTCAGAAAGCAGTTTCCGAGTTTCTCCGGAAACTGGAAACCAGAAACTCGAAACAGTTAGCTCCGGTTTTGCCGAGGTCTGAAGTCTGACGTCCGACGCCCGAGGTCCGCTTTTACGGTCCTGCCAGCACGAACACCGGGTTTTGGGGCAATGCGTTTCCGCCATTGACGGGAGTGGAGGTGCCCAGCGGAGCAGGCAAGTCAAGCACCGGAGTGTCATCGGAAGTGCGAATGACCGTGGTGCTTCCCGCATCGCACTTTCCTACCAGCACCTTCGTGCTGTCGGCCGAGGCGGCTGACGAAACGCGGAAGCGCACGCCGCCCGCCACTCCCCCCGGAATGCCCAGGCCATTGACGTCGCAACCGGTCGGGAACGTCGTAGAGATCTCGACCACAACCGTTCCGGTCCCAGTCTGACCGGTCGCCGTAGCTCCGATGCTATTGGCAACGGTAAAGTTTCCGGCGTTTGCCGCCAGCACAGTATAGGTTCCGTTGTTTCCTGCGTCGGCCATGCCTGCGACTACTATTTGCATTCCGGGCCGCAGGGCTGGACCAGAGATCAAGCTATAAGTGTAGGAGGTATTGTTGCCGCTCTGGGCCGCCGCCGTGATGCTGACCGTGGATTCCAACGGGATCGTCTTTCTCACGCTGCCGTCGCCGGCGTTAACTACGGTGACCGCGGAACTGATGCAAAGCTGAGTATCGCTGGGATCAGAGGTGCAGGGCGGGGTCTTGCTGGAACTCACGGCATAAGCCCGGCTGCCATCAGGAAGCACGGCGACGGTTAGCGGGCCGGGGGCGACCGAAGTCACAAACAGGACAGCCGGCGGGTCGGCGGCAGCGTTGAGTGCGGTCACAGTATTGGCGACCGGGTTGGTGACGTAGAGGCGGTTCAGTTTGCCGTCGTACACCATGTAGTTCGCACCCGCGCCCACGGATGCCGAGCCCACTACGGAATCGGTGACGGTATCAATCGCGGATACGGTGCCACTGCCGCTGCTGAGCACATAAATTCTCGCACTGTCAGAGCGGGCCACCACCCACGCCGGATTACCCCCTGTAGTGACGGTCTGGGTCACGGTGCGGTCCGCCAGGCTGATAGCGGTCACAGTGCCGTCGCCCTGATTCACCGCGTAGAGTTTTTTCTGGTCCGGCGTTTCCGCCAGCGCGACGGGCTGATTGCCCACCGCAATCAGGGGGTTCAGCACCGCATTGCTTGCAGTCGAGACCGCCGCAACCGTGTTATTCCCGAAGTTTGCCACGTAAACCGTTCCGCTTTCCGTGGTGTTGACAAATACCGGGCGAGAACCCGCCGGCAGGGAAGTCGTCGTCACTGACGTGGCGGTCGATCCGGGGGTTGGGGAAAATGACGAAACCGAGTCCTCGAGTGTGTTCACCGCATACACTCGAGAGGCATTTGAGGTCAGGGTGGCGTGGGCCGGGCCCAGGCCGAGTTGAGCCACGCCGATATTGGTGTCGCCCGAAATATCCAGCCGGCTGCTGGCGCCAGGATCGATGGTACCGTTGTCGCTGAGCACCAGAACGAAATGAATGGCGTCGGGATCGGGTGGAGGGGGGACAATAGGGATGGCAACGGGACGGTATTGGTCGCCGCAGGCGACGCAAATCAGGAAAAGAGTCAGAACGCCCAGCACGCGGGCCCCACGCCAACCAATCATCCGCACCCCAGCAGAACCATCCATGAACTCACAATGATCCGGAAGAGGTTTCATTTTAATGGTTGGTTGGAATATGCGCCAGCGGGAGGACGTAAGCTCTTAGCCTTTAGCTCTTGGCCCTTGGCTCTGGGCTTTGGTCCCTGCTTCGAGGTCTGATGCGTTATTGCAGGCGAAAGGGTGCCCCTTTCAGGACTCAAGCATTGGTGCGGGAAATGACGACAGGCCTGGAAGTAGATTTGCTAAAAGCTAAAAGCTAAGACCTAAGAGCTAAAAGCTAAAAGCTAAAAGCTAAAAGCTAAGAGCTAAGAGCTAAAAGCTAAAAGCTAAAAGCTAAGAGCTAAGAGCTAAAAGCTAAAAGCTAAAAGCTAAAAGCTAAAAGCTAAAAGCTAAAAGCTAAAAGCTAAAAGCTAAGCAAGCTAAGACCTAAGAGCTAAAAGCTGCCCCTACGCTTTCCCCCTTGACCGCTTTCCGGAGGCCGCTTCGCGGGCTGGCGACGCGGGCTTCTTTTTTCCTTCCATCTCGGCCAGGCTTTGTTTGAGGGCAGCCATCAGATCGACTACGGGGGCGAGTTTCTTGGGCTTCTCTACTTCAGTGATTTTGCCGCCTTCGAGCTTGGTCTCGATGAGCTTTTTCACGTTCTCCTGGAAGGTGTCGTGGTACTTCTCCGGGTCCCACTCGGCGGCCAGAGCTTCAATCAACTGGTGAGCGACTTTAACTTCCGCGTCCTTCAGTTCGACTTCGGGCGCGCCAAAGCCTTCCACCTTGCGAACCTCTTCGGCGTAGTACATGGTGTGGAGCATGAGTCCGCCTTCGTGCGGCCGCAGAAACACGGTGTACTCGCGGTTGTGCATGGTGAGCTTGGCGATGGCGACGTATTCGCTCTCTTCCAGAGCCTTGGTCAGCAGGGCGTAGGGCCTGCGTCCCGCCTCTTCCGGGAGCATATAGTAGGAGGATTCGAAAAAGACGGGATCGACCTCGCTGGTCTTCACGAACTCGAGAATCTCCATGGTCTTCGCGGTTTGCGGCTCGATCTTCTTTATCTCTTCCGGCTCGATCACTACGTATTCGTCTTTGCGGAATTCGTAGCCCTTCACGATCTCGCTGCGCTCCACCACGCGATTGTCGGCGGGACAATAATATTGCTGCTTGACCCGCTGCAGGTCGTCGCGATGCAACATGTTGAAGGAGATGCCACTGCTGCGCGCGCCGGAAAAAAGACGAACCGGCATGGAGATCAAGCCGAAAGTGAGATATCCCGACCAAACCGAGGCTGCCATAGTTTTCCCTCGAAGCAGAAAAGGCGCAAGCGTAGTGCAGTTTAGACTACGCAGGGGAGTTTGATGCAGCCGATAAGCCCAGGGAATCCGAACAAGAAGCCCCATGTGTAGGACTGTCGGCAACGCTACACTATATCTTGTGCATGATCGGGAATTCAGGCCGTGTTTCTATCTGTGATTGATGTGTATGACCACTCTCTATTCAGCGCCTTGACCACTCTTGACCTTGCCGGTCATGAAGGGCGGTGGGTCGCCGCCGGCCTGCTCACTGTGGCCTTTACGGTGCTCGGCCGCATGCTGCGCGGGGTGACCAACTCGGGCGCGCTGGCCGGGGCTTTCAGCTGCTTTGTGCTCTATGTAGGAGGCGGGCCGGGCGCGTTTGCGGCGCTGATCACGGTCTTCGCGCTGGCCTGGGTCACGACGCGGCTCGGCTACGCGCGCAAACAGAAGCTGGGGACTGCGGAACGCCGCGAGGGGCGGAAGGCCTCCCAGGTGGTGGCTAATCTCGGTGTCGCCACGGCCGCTGCCGCGGCTTCCATCGTCAGCCATAACCGGACAATCTTCCTGCTTACGATGGCGGCGGCGCTCTCGGAGGCCGCTGCCGACACGGTCTCGAGCGAAGTGGGCCAGGCCTTCGGCCAGTCGCCTCGCCTGATTACGACTTGGCGTTCCGTTCCTCCGGGAACCGATGGCGGAGTAAGCCTGCTCGGAACCACGGCTGGAATCGCCGCTGCCGGAGTAGTGAGCTTAGTCTGCCTTCTGGGTGGATTACTTTCCCTGAGATGGCTGGCAATTTCTATCTGCGCGGCCGTCCTGGGCATGATTGTTGACAGTTTTCTGGGTGCGGGACTGGAAAGACGCGGACTGGTTAATAACGACCTGGTAAACTTCCTCGGCACCCTGAGCGCTGCGGCGGCCGCATATTGGCTGGCCTGAATTTGTCTGCCGATTCCGCGTTTCACCCCGGCAGGTCATGTACTTATGGGCCTTGCTGTCGGTTACCCTGCGGGCGAGAATCTTAAAGTGCATCTTCACGCACGAGTGCTTGCATCTCACTGCTTAGCCTGGTTTTCCATTCTTCGGCGAGCCGGAAAAGCAACGAAAGACGTATAGAAGTAAATGAAGATCCAGAAGTTTGTAATCGGTTATGTGCTGGCCTTGGCTTTGTTGCTGTTTGCCCAGCAGCGTCCGGCCACGACCCAGGCAGCCGGCTTCCGCGAGGTTGCGGACCTCACTCATTCCCTGGCCACCAGCGGCTTCGAATCACCTCATAGATCGGCCTATCGAATGGAGAACGTGGCTCTTTCGGAGAAGACCTACGCTTCGAGGGCTTCCTCAGCCGAACAATTTTCTACCCGGATTGTTGCTCCCTCGCGCCTGGGACGCGGCCAGTGGGCGGTTGACCAGATTCCAGCCGGCCGGCTGATCGGGCCGCTGGTGGTCCTTGACGTAAGCGCCAGCGCAAACAACGATCCAGACTACGAGCTTTCGGTTGAAGACATCGCACGCTGGGAGCAAGCCAATGGGCCGATCCCGCTGGGCGCAATCGTGATGCTTCGCAGTGGCTGGGGTTCGCGCTGGCACTCAACAAGAAGCTACCGCAACCCCGATGCCAAGGGGACGATGCACTTCCCCGGATACTCCGAAGACGCTGCCCGCTTCCTGGCGGAAGGCCGCAACGCTCTCGGCCTGGGCATTGACACGGCCAATCTCGATCACGGCTCAGCTCAAATATCGCTCGTCGGTCAATACGCTTTGGAACACGGGCTCTATCTTCTTATCAATGTGGCCAACCTGGATCGCATGCCCGCCAACGGCGCAGTGGCGATGGTGGCTCCGGTGAAAGTGGCCGGAGGATCGACAGCGCCGGTCCGCATTCTGGCGCTGGTGCGCTAGCGGAAGTTTTCTGGCGGCGCGTTTCTAAAGGGACTTGCCCCGGACAGAGCTGCCGCTCCCTAATTGCGTGTAATCGCGATGTTTCGCCAACGACCTTTTCGGGCACTGCGAACTCCCGGCTTTCATTGACTTGCTCAGTCTTCCCGCCATAGCATTGCTTGCTCATGATCGGCCAGACCATCTCGCACTACCGCATCGTCGAGAAACTGGGCGGTGGTGGGATGGGTGTCGTCTACAAGGCCGAGGATTTGAAGCTCGGCCGGTTTGTTGCCCTCAAATTTCTGCCGGATGATGTAGCCAAAGACCCTCAGGCTTTGTCTCGTTTCCAACGCGAGGCAAAAGCCGCTTCCTCGTTGAACCATCCGAACATTTGTACGATCCACGAAATTGACGAGGCTGACGGGCGGACCTTCATCGCCATGGAACTGCTGGAAGGTCAAACCCTGCGGCACCGGATCGCCGGCAAGCCGGTGGAAATTGAAACCGTACTCGACCTTTCAATCCAGATTGCGGATGCCCTCGATGCTGCACACTTGAAGGGGATCGTTCACCGTGACATCAAACCAGCGAACATCTTCGTTACGCAGCGAGGTCAGGCGAAGATCCTCGATTTCGGCCTGGCCAAGGTTACTTCTAAGCCGGACAGCGCTGCCCTGAGCGCACTGACTATCGAGTCCGCAGAACATTTGACCAGTCCCGGCAGTGCGATGGGCACGGTCGCCTATATGTCGCCGGAGCAGGTACAGGGGAAGGAACTCGACGCACGCACGGATTTGTTCTCGTTCGGTGTGGCGCTCTACGAGATGTGCGCGGGTGTGCTCCCCTTTCGCGGTGAAACTTCCGCGTTGATCTTCAACGCCATTCTGGAACGTGCTCCGGTCGCTCCGGTGCGATTCAATCCGGATGTGCCCGACGAGCTGGAGCGCATTATCAACAAGTGCCTGGAGAAAGATCGCGATCTGCGCTACCAGAGTGCGAGCGAGCTGCGCGCGGACTTGAAGCGTCTTAAGCGGGACACGGAGTCCGGAAAAGTGCTTACCGGAAGCGGTGTCCAAGTTCCAGCGCAAGCGCCTGTTGCTGCCAGGCGGCTGCGACGTCTCCCCGTCGCCGGCATCGTTGTGGCGTTGGTGCTCGTGGTCCTAGCGAGCGCGGCTTTCTTCCTTCGGGGTCCGCTTCCACCGCCCGCAATAGTTGGCACGGCACAGCTCACGTCCGACGGAAACCCCAAATTTAGCTTGATTACCGATGGCAGCAGGCTTTACTTTACCGAGTTTTCCGGTGATCACTTCATCGTTTCGCAGGTATCGATAGCGGGTGGCGAGAATGCAGCCATTCCAACTCCAGTGCCAAGCCCCATAGTCCAGGATGTCGCGTCCGATTCCTCGCAACTTCTTTTGGGGGAGTCTCATTTCGCTCAATTAGACAGTCCTTTTTGGCTGCAACCGCTGCCGGCGGGCTCGCCGCGAAAAATGGAGACCACGGGGCACGATGGCACATGGCTACCCACTGGCGAACTGCTGTTTGCCAAAGGTTCAGATGTGTTTCGTGCCCATCATGATGGCGGAAATGCCCGCAAGATACTCACGGCTGCAGGTATTGTCGGCGGCATAAAACTTTCCCCGGACGGGTCGCGCCTGCGCTATACGGTTTCGTTAGTGGCCGCAGGTGTGTCTTCTTTGTGGGAAGCCCGCGCCGACGGGAGTAGTCCGCATCCGATGTTGTCCCCCGACTGGAACCAGCCTCCGCAGGAGTGTTGCGGCAATTGGACATCCGACGGACGGTACTTCGTATTCCAGAGTACCCGCAACGGACTCTCCAGCCTTTGGGTGCTGCCCGATCAGAATCCGTTCTGGCGTAGGGTTAGCCTCGACCCCATGCAGTTGACGACTGGACCAATAAACTTCGGTAGCCCACTCCCGAGTCGAGATGGCAAGAAGCTGTTCGCACAGGGCTGGCAACCGCGCGCGGAAATGGTGCGTTACGACGCCAAGTCCGGTGCGTTCCTGCCCTTCTTACCCAACAGCGACGCAATCCAGGTCGACTTCTCGCGCGACGGCGAGTCTGCGGCTTATGTCCGGCTCAGCGATGCGACCCTCTGGCGAAGCAAACTCGACGGAAGCGACAGGATTCAACTGACCTATCCTCCGCTGCAGGTGACCGTGCCTCATTGGTCGCCGGATGGCAAGCAAATCGCCTTCAGCGCTGCGAAACCGGGCGACCCCAACAGGATCTATGTTATTTCCGCTGAAGGCGGTAGCCCGGAACAGATTTCGTCGGGGAAAAGCGACCTCGATCCTACTTGGTCTAAAGATGGAAGCGCGTTGATGTACGGCGTACTCCCACTCCCGGGTGACCCCGAGCCCACCCAGATCATGTTGCTGGATCTGAAAACGCGCGCCGTGACCCAGGTCGCGGGCTCAGATGGAATTTGTTGCCCGCGCTGGTCTCCGGATGGCCGGTGGGTAATCGCTATCAGCGCCGACAACCAGAAATTATTCCTTTTGGATATGTCCACACAAAAGTGGCGCCAGTCGGCGGACAAGATAGGAACCATCGGCTACATGACCTGGTCGCGAGACAGCAAATACGTGGGTTTCGACACCTCGTTCACGGTCGATCCAGCATTTTTTCGCCTGTCTCCCGCCGATGGACAAGTAGCGCGAGTTGTAAGCCTGAACAACATCCGCAGGTTTTTCCCGCAATGGGGGGAATGGAGCGGATTGGCGCCAGACGGCTCGCCCCTACTCGTCCGCGACATCAGCACCCAGGAGATCTACGCGCTGGATTGGAAGTTACCGTAGAATCTTCCCAACGCTCTCTAGACCGCCCTATCAACGTCCCTATCCTGGCGAAACTCGATCCTCCCTCAGTTCGGAGAAATTGCTAACTGTCGCTAACAGGTGATTACACTCACTGACTCAGCGATTTTTCACCAGTTGAAGAATTGCGTCTGTCCAACTTGCTGATAACATGAACGTCCAGCCGCGCGGAGCAGCACAACCGCCGTGAACCGACTACGAGCCTCAACACGGTCATTGGTTCTGATTTTGATTGGTCTCCCGATCACTTGGGCTGCGATGGCCGCGTCAGATTATCGCGCAGGCTCGCTGGCCAAGCAGGAAGCGCAGTCGATTACGCCGTCGATCCTCATGACTCTTGGAATCGAGCTTCTACCTCCTTTTTACCCGTTCCAAAAACTTCGGCTGACCGAGGACTTCGGACACCAAGGTTCCCTTGTGCGGATCGACACCATGGGTAATCCCAGTTTGCCGGTCAGCAGCCAAATCTTCGAGCGCATTGAAAGTGGGGATCGTGCTATCGACCCGCTCTACCCGCTCGGCCCTACAGGTACAGAATCCGTACTGGTCAATCCTCAATTTAGCGAACTCGAACAGGCATTGAGAGATGCGCTCGCCGAGTCGACTCCGCGGCCTCCGCTCCATCGCGCTCTTATGCAAGCCGACGTTTGGGCCGCATATGACATTCTGAGCCGCGTCCGAGAAACCAATAGCCATCGAGAGCGTGCCCGTGAACTCATGGAGAATTGTCGGCAGTTCATCTTAAAACTAGCACTTACGAGAGAGGAAATCGCGGGCCTTCCTCGGAACTACTCCATGTCACAGAGTGAGCTGGGCTTGCCGGATGTATTCAGCGAAAACAGCTGACGGATGGAAGTCGAATGGTTTCCTAACCGCTCGCATGATTACAGTGCCGACTATCGTCGGGCCGCCAGAGTATTTCTGAGGCCTGCAACCAAATCTCAGAAATTCCTCGCTGACGTGAATGCCATGCTAGGGCAGCGCAAATACCCTCTGACCAACCAGACAAGCATTCTGGACGGAGCGGCACTGATTACGGAGGATTTGCTGATCGATTCCCATGGCCGTGCCGTGCCCAGCCCCATAACCCATGAAGTGCAGCTACGCACGTTTGTGAAAGATGGACAGGGCAGGTTCAAGGAGACGGTGGTTGCTCAGTATGAACTGAGCCGCAAGAGGCTGCTGGCCAATCCTTCGTCCGAGGTTTGATTCGTCTCGCTCCTGATTATCCTGCTTACTTGCCGTCGGCTGGTAACGATTTTACCTTCGCCTCTCCCGCCCGTCGTGAAGAGACCAGAGACTTTCCGATCTTGGGGTATTTGCGTCGTCGCTGCGAGTCTTGCCACGGGCCGGACGTGACGTCCGTCTTTGCTTTCATGGTGCACGACCCAAGACTGTCTCCGCCGCTGGTTCGTCAACTGCGACCCGCCGACGACGTGCACGCTGCGTACGTCGCCACCGAAAAGATGAAACAATCCAACTCTAAATTACTCCGCTTGGCACCGTAGCTGTTGTAATCAGGTGATTACAACGCTGACCCGGAGGCAACGGGTGCGTGTGGTCGCGATTGCGAGAGGGGTCCCAAGCACTCGCTGGGCAGACGAATGCCGAGAGTTGTTAGCTGCGACGGTTCATCTCGGGGACAACACGTAGTTGGCGGCTCGCCTGGGACAGACGATACTGCGAATAGTTGTGTTCGTTCGTGGAAACGCTCGTGAGCGCCATTTGGAGATTCACCGCTTTCGGGAACCACAACTGGTCGCGGGTCCGCATGGTACGGGCCAAACAGGATGTTCGCCGTCTGTTTCAACCAGAATAAGGCAGGAACGCCAAAGTCCGTCCGTAGGCGAACGATGCGGAAATCCGACTGATCGATCCAGCACGCCCTGCAACGAATCGGAATGGACTCACTGTTAACTACAATCTCTCCCGGGGATTCCACCTAGCCCGAGTTTGCGCGAACCCAAGGACATAGGTCGCATGCCCTTTGACGCGCTGTTGTCCCAGTACCGGAACCTCGATTCCGCTTGATTCGCGGAGGAGAATACGACCCAAGCGGATATGAACCCCTGAAAACTCGGCGCTCCCGCTGCTGCTTGCCCGACGGGTTTGCCGTGGCGCGTGGTTCGGTACTCTGAAATTGCCAGCCGTTTTCGCGGGATGAGTCAGGATCATGTAGTGGAATAGTTCATCTCTGGTTGCGACGCCTGCCTGGGGAATACACCAACGCCAACGCAACCGTTCGCCGCCTCTGAGATAGTGCGACTCGCTTACGCCTTCATCGGAAACCAAATTGGCAGCTTCGGAGAATGCATCGCCCTTGGTGCCGGTCATGGTGAGAAGATCGGACAGTTCGTCTTGGCCGGAGCGGGCTCGTCCTGCCTTCATGCACGGTCTTTGGGGTTCGGATGGCGGTTCGACCATGTAGCTGGCGCCCGCGTACAGTTCAGCTTCGGTCCTGGCTTGTCTTTCGGTTCGGGTGACGCCGTCAAATGCCCGATCGGTGGGGAAGCCGTACGTTCGGCATCTTGATTCACCATCGCCTTGTACAACTGATAGTCAAAATACTTGTGTTCCTCGTGTAGGTACTGGCCGTTGGCCTCCATTTCAAAATCTACCCGTCTCGGCAGCCACAACTGCAAGCTGGGTTGCGTTACGTCCACCGGGCCAAAAGCGATTTTGGCCGTCTGCTTCAGGAGCCTCCGCTCGGGCAGGGGTGCCAGCAGGTCCGTATGTAAACGAACGATGCGGAAATCCGATTGATCGACCCACGCAACGCCCTGCAGGAGTACGGGACGCGCGAGCGAGGCCATCGAGCCGGGGAGTTGGGCAAACCCGATCACAAAAGTGCTGTGTCCATCGATTTGCTGCTGTCCCAAATAACGAAAGCGGGATTCCACCTGATTCACGGGATAGAAAAGTATCCAGGCCGGCAAAAAGCCCGGAAAATTTGGCGATTGCACCGTTGGGTCAACGGTCTTACCCTTCAGCGTGGTCCGGGACTCTGACAGCGCCACCCGGCCGAGGGCCCCCGGACGGGTCAGGATCAGATGGTGGAAGGTTTGTTCTTCTCCCGCGCTGGCTGTCCGGCCAGGGGAGCAACCCAGGCCCACACAACCGAGAGCCGCTCCCTTGGGAATCGTCCGCTCCGTCTCGTTCACGACTTCATCAGAAACCAAATTGGGCACTCTTTGAGGCAACTCATCCGCCTTGACGCCAACTTTGTTGAGAAGATCAGGGAGCTGTTTCTGACTGGAGGCAGGAGTCATTCCCGACAATTCAGGGACTACTTTCCTGAGTTCCGGGAATGGCGCGTCGAGATAGGGATGAGCATCGGCGTAGAGCCTCGCGGCCTCCGCCTTGACCGCGTCAGCCGATTGGGGCGGCAATTGCTGGGTTTGCGGGATTGCGGTGAATGCGCGGGAGATCAGAAATATGACCCAAACGCCACGCACTACTTTGCGTCGGATCATCACCGCCTCCACTGCACTCTCACTCTATTGCGAAGCACATTATCACAAAACAAGAGCGTAACTGCTGCAACCAGGCGATAGCACTTTTTGCCCCCTTCCCCCGAGGAACCGTCAGCTGCATTGGCCTGGATTGACTTACCGGAATACTAGTCCTAAGATTTGGCCCCGATGATTGGCAAGACCTGGGCGGCAGCCACCTCGACAACGCATGAGGCTCGGTGAGCGCCAGTGGGATCGTCTCGAAGAAATAACCAGGAAAAATTGGGGGAGGGCATCAATGGCACAGTCTATCGAACAGTTAAAAGCAGCCATTCGGGGACAGCTAATCCAGCCGGGAGACGCCGCGTACGATGCGGCCCGCAGGGTCTATAACGGAATGATCGACAAGCGGCCGAAGCTTATTGTACGTGCAGTTGATGTGGCCGACGTGATGGCCGCCATCCTTTATGGACGTGAGAACCAAGTACTCACCGCGATTCGCGGCGGCGGCCACAACGGGGCCGGTCTCGGAACTTGCGACGGCGGACTGGTGATCGATCTTTCCCCCATGAAAGGGATTCGGGTCGACCCGGCAGCGCGTACGGTGCGCGTCGGCGCGGGATGCGTCTGGGGCGACGTGGACCATGCGACCCATGCTTTTGGGATGGCTACTCCCAGCGGCTTCATTTCAACCACCGGAGTGGCTGGACTGACTCTGGGAGGAGGCATCGGCTACCTGACGCGCCGCTATGGTCTCACGATTGACAATCTGCTCTCCGTCGACATGGTTCTTGCGGATGGACGATTCGTCACCGCAAGCGCCAAGGAGAACGACGATCTGTTTTGGGCAATACGAGGCGGCGGCGGCAACTTTGGCGTCGCGACTTCGTTCGAGTTCCGGCTGCATCCGGTGAGCACCGTCCAGTTTGGGCCCACGTTCTGGCCCCTGGAGCAGGCGGCGGACGTTCTTAAGTCCTATCGCGAATTCATTCTCACCGCTCCCGAGGAAGTAAATGGATTCTTTGCCTTTCTCGTGGTCCCTCCCGCACCCATGTTTCCCGAACACCTTCATATGAAGAAGGTCTGTGCCATCGTCTGGTGCGGCACAGGAACGGCTGAGGAAACCGAAAAAGCGACCCGCGGCATGCGCAGCGTGGGAAAGCCCCTACTCGATGCGGTTGGACCTGCGCCGTTTCCGGTCGTGCAAAGCATTTTTGATGGTCTGTTTGTTCCCGGGTTGCAGTGGTACTGGCGGGCCGACAACTTTACCGGGCTGAGCGATGCGGCCATTGCAAAACACGTCGAACATGGTTCGAAACTGCCGACCATGCTTTCGACGATGCACCTTTACCCGGTCAACGGCGCGGCGCAACGCGTAGGCAAGAACGACACCGCCTACAGCTTCCGGGAAGCCTTGTTCGCCGAGGTCATTGTCGGAGTTGACCCCGACCCGGCCAATGCGGGGAAAATTACAGAATGGTGCAAGAACTATTATGATGCGCTGCATCCCTACGCGGCAGGCGGCGCCTACATCAACTTCATGATGGACGAAGGGCAGGAACGGGTTCAGGCTTCGTTCCGCGACAACTACGGACGCCTTGCTGCCATCAAGAAGAAGTACGATCCGACAAACTTCTTCGGCGTGAACCAGAACATCAGGCCGGCGGCGTAGGGCCGATTGGGGGGTGGATCTGATGCGGCGCCTGATTTTCCCGGGTGCGAGGTGACGCGCCTAGTCACCGTGCGTCAATTGATGGAATCAGCGATTACACTCATTGACCCCGGACAGGCCAGCGCTCCCCTCAATGAGTGAAATCGCGATGTTTCGCCAGTTATCATGGACAAATGGCGAAGTTCGCGCACATCGGTTTAGCCGCAGCCGGAGCGTTGATAGCCGCCTCTCTCGGTGGCAGCGCTGGGCTTCCTAATCGCGCGGATACTTGTAGAGCACATTGGCTTGGCTGAAGGCCCACCAGCAGGCGTCTTGCTCGTTTTGTTAGTGGCAATTCTCAGTTTGCTTGGCGGAGTTATCGGTTTTGTCTTCTCGCTCCGCCGGTCTGGCAAGAAGCGGGCAAACACGCCATGAGACTTCGCTTGCGAAATCAAGCATTCAATCCGGCGGTCAATGAGTGAAATGGCGATGTTTCGCCAACTATGGACCTAAACCCTTCTCGTACCTCGGTTACGTAGACGAAACGCCAGTTGCAGCTTACATTTCCCACATGAAGATTTTGACGATGGCCCTGTTTCTGGCCCTATTGACGAGTGTCGGCTGGTCACAAGAAATGCCCGCTGGATGGGCGAAGCCACCTGCCAAACTTACGGGTCAGGAGTTCAGGCGGAAAGACCCGAATCACTTCCTAATTGTGACAGGCGATTTCAACGGGGATGGGGTTCAGGACAAAGCCCTCCTGCTAGTCAACCAGCATACTCAGAAGCTCGGCTTCTTTATCTGTCTGATGACGGTGACGGGTTGCGATTGGCATCGCCTAGCCGTGATGGACATCGCCTTTCTTGACGTAATGGGAATTGGGAACGTCAAGCCCGGCCGGTACGAAACCGCGTGTGGGAAAGGGTACTGGGATTGCGGGAAGGATGAACCGGAAAAACTCTCAACGAAGCGGGATGCTGTGGAGTTCTTCAAGGACGAAAGTGCAAGTTCAGTGTACGTCTACAATCCGGGGAAACACGGATTCATCTCAGTGGCTACGAGCGATTGAAGCCGACTGCTCCCCGCCTCTCAAATGCTGCAATCAGGCGTTAGCACAAGCTTGCGCCGTTCGTTCGCCAAATCCGGGTCAATCAGTGAAATCGTGATTTGTCAACAAGTGGCTCGAAGGCAAATCAGAGTCCGATCGTTGTAACTGAGTTTTTTGCTGTGGCCCGGAGGCAGACGGCTGATTTCGATTTGGTAACTCTAAGGTACGCTTCAGCAAAAGAGCCAGCGCGATTCCTGCTGCGAAGCCGCCGATATTGCTCCACAGTATGTACGTCGCAGGCATGGGCTCATGGATTAGCCATACAACGAGCTGCTCACCCTAACCACGCACCAACAACCGCGAAGGTCTTCGCAGCGAAAGTCGTGACGTGCCACCATCCGAGATGTACTTCTACGTCAAAAATGGCGTCGGGAAACACCATCCAAAATGCTGCGACGAGCCCGGCAACAGCTCCAGCCGATCCGGTACATGGGATTGTTGTGGAGCGATCCAGTGCATAGAAAAGAGCAGTTCCTGCTACTCCCGAAAGAACGAAAACTCCAAGGAACAGCGGTCGTCCCAAAGCATCTTCAAGCTGTTTGCCCAACACAGATAAGAAAATCATGTTCGGAAGCACGAAGATGATGCCTTGGTGCAGAAAGATTGCTGAGACGAAGCTCACTGCGTGAGGCGTTGCTGCAACGAATCCGTAAGCAGCAAAAAGCTGCGGCGGATAGGACGACATCCAAACGAAGAGCCACAAAAGAGAACAACAAGCCACGACAATAGCCGTAGCCACAGGCGCTCTTTTGCATTTGTAGCGACTGTTGGGTAAGAGGAACATCTCGGACCGCAATTATAGGAGTCTATATGCGCTTCAACTGACGCTAACAGCGATTAGCACTCAGAACCCGGGCTGCCGGTGCAAACGCCTCGAATAGCATCAGGATAACGACGTCGGCCTCACCACGGACCGAGTAGACTTTGCGGTATCCAACCAAAAAGGCTCGGAACGAAGGAGGCCGACGTCGTTATGACATCAGCCACAGGCGATTACACTCAGAACCCGGGCTATCGGTGCACCCGGGACTTTCGATGGTTGACCGTTGCCTGAAACCCAATTAATCGAAGCGAAGTACTAGCCGGAACGCCTCGAATAGCATTAGGTCGGGCAAGTCACTTCTTCAACCACCCTTCTAACTCCATCCACTCGGCGAACCTGTCAATCCAATGATCCGTAGGTAGGTTCTGCTTGCGCATTCCGAAGCCGTGGCCACCCTTCGCGTACAGGTGCAATTCCGCCGATTTATGAGCGCCCGCCCACCTCTCGTACAAGGCAACGCTTTCGGGCGCGAGTCCGAGCTGATCGTCGGTCGCAGCCGCAACGAACATAGGCGGTGCGTCGGCTGGAACGGGAACATCTTTGGAGATTTCTCCACCCGCATAGATCGGGGCCACGAAGGCGGGCCGGCCTTCAGGCAAGTAATGGAAGGCAACCCCGGAGGTCACCCTTCCCCCCGCGGAAAATCCGATAATGCCGACACGGTCGGGCGAAACTCCCCATTCGGAGGCGTGCTGCCGGACGTAGGTGACGGCCGCTAACCCGTCGGCGACGGCCATGGGAACGACCTTCCCTACCAGTTCGTCAAATTTCTGCCGGTTGGCATACAGCGTCATAAATTCCTGGGTTCCGTCTTCGCCGGTGTGCGCCAGACGGTACTTCAGCACAAAAGCGGTCACGCCTCTTGCGGCCACGTACCTGGCGACATCGGTGCCCTCGCTGGTGATGGAGAGAGCCATAAATCCGCCGCCCGGGCAGATCACCAAAGCGGTGCCGTTTCTCAACTCCGGAGAAGGCTTGAAAACCGTCAGGCTGGGCTTGGTCACGTTGGTGACAACTTCCGTGTTCCAGACTTTCGAGAAGTACTCTTTCTCCGGATAGTTCTCCAGCGTCGAGCCCGGCGGCGTGCCGGGGTAGAGGGGGATGACATCCTGGGCGGCAGCCAGGGTCGCCAGAAGCACTACCAGGAGAAGGGCGCGAGCGAGGAATGTTTTCATGGCCGCGTAGTTTAGCAGAGAGTTGCATCCGGGGGAGCGATTTCAGGCGGGTCGGTTCCATCGCACCGCGGGTTCCAGCGGGGGGCGGCTGATAGATCCCAAGATCGCCGGACAAGTTACTTTTCCGAATCGCAACACCCATGAGACCATCACAGCATCTCTCGCACCGCCAGGAGTGGGCCGTGCACACTTTGTTTCAGGATCTCCGCTATTCCGCACGCCAGCTCATCAAGAGTCCAGGATTCACGCTGACGGCAGTGATCTCGCTGGCGCTCGGAATTGGAGCGGCCACCGCTGTATTCAGCGTGATCTACGCGGCGCTGATGAATCCTTATCCCTACCCTGCGGCGGATCGGATTGTACGGCTTACGGTCGACAGCGTAGCGGGTTCCGGGGACGCCGTCTATCTAAATGGCGCCGAAATTCAGACCTTGCGGCAATCACCTGTGGTCGAAAGCGTTCTGACGATGGACTACAGCGCGCTGATGCTGACGGGGCAAGATCTTCCGGAGACCGTGCACACCGCGAGCCTGATCTCGAATAGTTTTCATGATCTCGGTGTGCCCCCGGTGCTGGGACGAGGACTTTGGCCATCCGATGCGGTGGACGGCCAAGAGCCACGACCGGTTGTAGTTCTTTCTTACAGATTTTGGCAAGAACACTACTCGTCCAATCCAGACGTAGTGGGCCGCACGCTGCAACTCGATCACAGAAACCTTGAGATCGTGGGCGTCGCGGCGCCGCGATTCACCTGGGGTGATGGCGCTGACCTGTATCTTCCGCTCAAGCTGATGCGAGATCCGGGGCGCACCTCGATCGTCTATTTACTCCTGCGGCCCAGCGTCAGCCGGGCCGGGGCCGACGCAGCGCTGCAGCCACTGGTGGAACAGTTCGCAAACTACATGCCCAATGATTTTCCCGACGTCTTCAGGGTTCACGTGCAAGGGTTGAACGACTGGGTCGTCAGCTCCATGGGCGCGACCCTGTACCTGCTCTTCGGCGCGGTGATGTTGCTGCTCGTGATCGGATGCGGGAATGTCTCGATTCTTCTGCTGGCGCGGGGCACGGCGCGGCAGCATGAATTGGCGGTAAGAACCGCTATCGGCGCGGGCCGCCTCCGCATCATTCGTCAGTTGCTCACAGACTCTCTCCTGCTGGCGGCGATTGGAGCGGTGCTGGGGGTCATGATTTCTTACGGCGCTCTGGCGCTGATTCAGAGTCTGCTGCCCCGATCAGCGTTCGCCTCTGAGGTCGTGATTCGCATCAACCTGCCCGTGCTCTTTTTCAGCGTCACAGTGGCACTGGGAACGGGCGTGCTGTTCGGGCTGTGGCCGGCGCTGCAACTCTCGCAGACGCACATCGGCCAGATCATGCAGTCCGGCGCGCATCGGGTAGCTGGCAGCGTTCGCGGACGCCGGACGCATAGCATGCTGATCGGTGTGCAGGTGGCGCTGACGTTATTGTTGCTGGCCGCTGCCGGCTCATCAATGAAGGGGTTCGCCCAGCTGATCCACCAGTCCCTCGGTTATGACCCGCACAACGTGATGGCGATAGGAATTCCTTTACGCGCAAGCTCCTACGGCACTTGGCCGGCGCGTGCAGCCTATTTTGAGCAACTGCGAGAGAAAGTCGCGGAGACACCGGGCGTGATCACAGCGGCGATTTCCACCGATGCGACGCCGCCGAGGAATGGATGGATTATGGGATTTGAAGTTTTGGGCAAACCCATGGCCCCTGGTGCAGGGGCGCTTTTTGATTCGAGTCGGTCTGAGATCGGATCGGTCAACCTGATTAGCCCGGAGTACTTCGCGGCTTTGCGCATTCCCGTGCTGCAAGGACGGATTTGGAGCGACGCCGAGAATAACAAGGGCGCGCATGTAGCCGTGATCAACCGTACGCTGGCGCAACGCTACTTTCCGAATGGCGATGCCATTGGGCACTCGCTGAGATCGGGAGGTCTTGAAGGCAATCCCGCCACAGTGCTGTCGCCGCCAAATATCGGAGCGACCTGGTTCCAGATTGTTGGCATCGTCGGGGACGCGCGCAATGACGGGCTGCGCAGTGTCGCCAGACCGGCCGTCTTCGTGCCCTACACATTCAGCATGGGAGAGTTCACGGAGATTCTGGTTCGCTCTGAGGTTGCACCCCTGGCGCTGCTGCATGCCGTGCGCGAGCAATTGAGGGCAATTAACCCGGATCAGACCAGCAGTGGCGTCTATGATCTAGAAACTCAGCTTACCTACGAACCCGAGTGGCAGCAGGAGCATATCGCGGCGTGGATCTTTGGCGTCTTTGCCTGGCTGGCCCTGGCCCTCGCCGCAGTAGGGCTGCACAGCGTGGTTTCCTACACGGTGGCGCAACGGACCAATGAGTTTGGGATTCGTATGGCGATGGGAGCGCGACGCGGAGACTTGCTGCGAATCGTGTTCAGGTCGGCGTTGGGAAGCGTGGGCGCCGGAATCCTTGCGGGCGTCGCCCTTTCGCTGGCCTTCAGCCAAATCATCGCGAAGTGGGTACCTGGAAATCCCCGCGATCCGGTCATTCTCCTGGCCGGAACGATTCTCCTGGGTCTGGTGTCTGGGTTGGCCTGCGCCGTACCCGCTCGCCGCGCCTCCAGGGTCGATCCGGTGATTGCGCTACGCTGCGAGTAGGAGCCGGTTCCGCCTGTAACCCTGACCCGCACATCCCTAAAAAGCATCTGTCTCCAAAAGTTCGCTCTGGTGGTCATTCTCATTGTTTTTCGCGAGATTTTCGGGTTTCCTGTTCTGGCTTCGTGATAATTGCTTTTACTGGAGGAAGCATGAGCGATCCCCGTTATCCCATCGGGAAATTTTCCTTTGCCGGTCCGCCCGACGAACAGCAGCGTCAGAAATTCATCGACGATATCGAGCAGGCTCCGGCCGCCCTGCGGGCCGCGGTCAAGGGTCTTTCACCGCAGCAGATCGCGACTCCCTATCGCGAAGGTGGCTGGACGGTGCGGCAGGTGGTCCACCATGTTCCCGAAAGCCACATGAATGCGTACATCCGCTTCAAGCTGGCGTTGACGGAAGAGGCACCGACCATCAAGCCCTATATGGAGGACCGCTGGGCTGAACTTCCCGACGTCCAGTCCACGCCGCTGGACGTCTCTCTGATGCTGCTCGATTCGCTGCACGACCGCTGGGTGCGCCTGTTGCGCGGGCTGCAACCGCAGGATTGGAAGCGGACTTTTAACCATCCCGAACTGGGAACCATGCCGCTGGAAAAAAACCTGGCCCTGTACTCCTGGCACGGCCGGCACCATGTGGCCCACGTCACGGAGCTGCGCAAGAAGATGAACTGGCGATGAGGCGAAGCCTATCCCAGAAATACATGAAATACCGGAATGTAAGCGGCCCAGGTCAAGTTGGCTGAAACAGCAGGTCCCACTGCGCTCGCTTCGCTCCGCTCCGGTCGGGATGACAATACTAATCCAAAAATTAATTCAAAGAATTTTCGGGACAAACACCAGGATGACGAGGGGTTGGAGTTAGGATATAGGCCGGAAGAGCGGACCCAGATGTTTGCCAAAATACAGCGAATTCATTTCGTCGGCATCGGAGGCATCGGCATGAGTGGTATCGCCGAGGTGCTGCTAAGTCTTGGCTACAAGATTTCCGGTTCTGATCTGAAGAGCTCATCGGTGACCCAGCGCCTGTCCGGCCTGGGCGCTACCATCTCCGAAGGCCATGCCGCGGAGAACATCGCCGGGGCGGAGGTTGTGGTCACCAGTTCCGCGGTCGCGCTGGATAACTCCGAAGTCGTCGAAGCTCATAGACTCCACATCCCTGTAATTCCGCGGGCCGAGATGCTGGCGGAGTTGATGCGCTTGAAATATGGCATCGCGGTTGCGGGCATGCACGGCAAGACTACGACTACTTCCATGGTCGCTGCTGTATTGGCAACGGGGGGCCTCGATCCCACGGTCGTGGTCGGCGGGCGGGTAAACGCCCTGGGCTCCAACGCCCGCACCGGCAAGTCAGAGTACCTGGTGGCCGAGGCGGACGAGAGCGATCGCTCGTTCCTCAAGCTTTCTCCCGTGCTCGCCGTGGTCACCAACATCGATCGCGAGCACATGGATTGCTACCGCAACATGCGCGACGTGAAAAAGGCATTCCTCGATTTCATGGACCGCGTGCCCTTCTACGGCGTGGTTGTGGTCTGCAATGACGATGCGCCATTGCGCAAGTTGTTTCCGCAGATTCGGCGTCGCACCGTGACTTACGGCACCCGGCGCGGGTCAGATTTTCACATCAAACTGGGGCAATCTACATTTGAGTCGGAAGAGCGGCAACCGATCAGCCATTTTCGCGTGGACTATGCCGATCGCGACCTGGGCGAGTTCCGGCTGCACGTGCCGGGAGTGCATAACGTCCTGAACGCGACGGCAGCCATCGCGGTGGGAATTGGTCTCGACATCTCGGCCGATGACATCCGGACGGCTCTCGAAAACTTCCGCGGCGTGGACCGGCGCTTCCAGTTACGGGGCAAGGCGGCCGGGATCAGCGTGATTGATGACTACGGCCATCATCCCACCGAGATTCGGGCCACCCTCGCGGCTGCCCGCCAGTGCGGCTTCGGCAAGATTCACGTCATCTTTCAGCCCCACCGCTACACTCGCACCCGGGACTTGATGGACGAATTTGCCACCGCCTTTGAGGACGCCGATTCGCTGACCGTGCTCGATATTTATGCGGCCAGCGAAGCGCCGATCGAAGGCGTGACCGGCGAAGGCCTGGCCCGCCAGATCAGCGAGAAAGGGCAGCGCGCAGCCTCGTACGTGCGCTCGTTTGCGGACGCGGTGGCATCGGCGGTGGCTGCCGCTCAGCCGGGAGAGATGATTCTGACCCTGGGCGCCGGCAGCGTCTCCCAACTTGGCCCGATGATCCTGGCGAGATTGCAGGAAAACGAGGCAATGGCATCTCGCCCCCGGACTGCTGTCTCGGCCACTTAGGGCTTTCGACCGCGCACAAAACATTCCCCGCCTGATAACGACTTCCGGGCTGGCTCGTCTAACCTTGCAAAGGGAAATGCCATGGAATCCGAAAAAATGATGTATTGGGTGACCCTGGGAGTTCTCGCGATGGCCGCGATCACAGGCGCGGTGAGCGGGCAGCCGGGATGGGGCGAACACCTCGCCAGCCGCTCCGTCGCAATGATGTCGCAGGCTTCTGAAGCGGTGGCGAACTATGCAGAGATCGCCGGGATGGTGCTGGGAAGCCGCGAGGATGATTCAGCACGGCCTGTGAGCAGTGTGGTTGAGGCCCAGAATCGCCTGGCTTGTTTGCAACGGGTTTTGGTGCGGCGTCAGGCGGAGTTGGTGCGTGTGCAGGCGATTAGAGTCCGAGTCCGGGCGTTGGAACTTGCCCCTCGCACCATCGCTGTGCCAGCCCGGAATATCGTCGTTGAAATTCCCGAAACTCCGCAGGCGCCCGAAAACTAGCGTAGGGGCAGATGTCCCCATCTGCCCGGCGGAGCAAAGCTCCGCTGGCTTTTGTCTCGCGGCAATCATTCTCTCAAGACCTGTCGATCTGCGCTCGACCGGACAGATGCGGACATCTGTCTCTACGCATCTGCGCGAAGGTGCGTCCGCGGTTCGGGCCTGTGCAAAACCTGCCAAATTTTTCTATCTCTCTTGCTCAAAAGCAGTTATATTAATTTTGCTCAGCGATTCCCTGACGACAACTGACCTGAGTTGATGGCGCGGAAATCCGGCCCCACCATCTCGCAGGAAGATTTGTATCCACTGGCCGACGAGCCAGGGCGCGAGGATGCGCGCCTGCTCGACTTGGACGTGGAACAGGAACCTCCGTTCCTGCGCGTGCAGAAGCGCGTCTCCGTCCGGCGCGGTTCACTTCCCAGGAAAACTGTGACGCGTCTGACCTGGGCTGCCGTCGCCCTCGGCATCGTGTTCGTTTGCGGGATTGCCGTGGCTGCCCTTTATCACTACGGCGAACGTTCCTGGCGTTTCCGGGTTGAATCGAGCGACGACATCGACATCAGCGGGCTGCAGAACGTCACTCGCTCCCAGGTCATGGAAGTGATGGGCGGCGATATTGGCCGCAATATTTTCTTCGTGCCCCTGGCACAGCGGAAGACGCAACTGGAGCAGATTCCATGGGTGGAATCGGCCAGCGTGATGCGCTTCATCCCCAACCGGCTGAAGGTGGAAATCCACGAACGCACGCCGGTGGCCTTCGCGCGTGTCGGCTCAAGAATCCTGCTTACGGACGCCGGCGGCACGCTGATGGAATTGCTGGGCCGGAAAAAGTATTCATTCCCTGTGATCGTGGGCATGAACAGCGGCGAGCCGCCTTCCACTCGCTCCGCCCGCATGAAGATCTACAACGACGTGGTCAGCCAGCTCGACTCCGGCGGGGCGCACTATTCGCAGGAGCTCAGCGAGATCGATCTCTCTGATCCCGATGACGTGAAAGTGACGGCCAACAATCACGCCGGCGAAGTGCTCGTCCATTTGGGATCTTCCCATTACCTGGAGCGCTACAAAATCTACGTCACGCACGTGCAGGAATGGCAGCAGCAGTTCGACAAACTGGAATCGGTGGACTTGCGCTACGACCGCCAGATCATCGTCAATCCGGATTTGCAGGGTCCGATGAAGCCACCACCGCTTTCCGCCGAAGCAGCCCGCAAAGCCATGGCGGCCGGGGTAAAGCCCGCCGCGCTGATTACTCGCTTCAGCTCTTCTCCCCGGCCCTCGCCAACTCTGGCCGTGAAATCGGTTGCGACATCGCTTGCGAAGCCGGCGCCGGCTCCGTCCAAGCCGGTGGCCAGCGTAAAAGCTGCCAAGGCCGCACATCGCAAAGCCCGCGTGCGTCAGGCCCGGGCCTGGAGCAAAGCCAGAGCAAAAGCTAAACTCGCTCCGACGTCCAAAATTTCGAGCGCCAAAACCAAGGCCGCAGCAATGTCCAGCGCCACGGGGAAGGCTTCGGCGAAACCAAGCCCGGCAATCGCGAAGGGAGAACCACAATAGGAATGGCGAACCAGCACGAGCACCTTCTGACCGCAATCGACGTAGGCAGTGCCAAGACCTGCGCGCTGGTGGCAGAAATTACCGACAACGGTTTGCGTTATCGCGGTCATGGCGTTGCGGAATCGCGCGGCTCGCGCAAAGGCGTCATTGTGGACCTGGACAAGGCCGTGAGCTCGATTCAGAAGGCCGTGGAACAGGCTGAAGACGTGGCGGGAGCGCCCATCGAGCACGCCGTGCTGGGCATGGCGGGGGCTCACGCCCGAGGCTTCAACAGCCACGGAGGCCTCAGCTTCGGTGCCCGGGCGCGCGAGATCGGCCGCGACGAGCTGCGCGCGGCGGTGGACAAGGCCCGTGCCATTCCTCTGCCCGATGATCGCGAGATCCTGCACCTGCTGCCGCAGGAGTTCATTCTCGATGATCAGACCGGGGTGAATGATCCCCTGGGAATGATGGCCGCCCGGCTCGAAGTGCGAGTGCACATGGTCACGGTCGCGTCCAGCGCTTTGCAGAACGTGGTCAGTGCGGTGAATCGCGCCGGCGTCCACGTGGACGACACCGTGTTCGAGCCCCTGGCCTGTGCCGACGCCGTGCTGCGCGCTGACGAGCGCGAACTGGGTGTATGCCTGGCCGATCTGGGCGCGGGGTCCACCAGCATCATCGTTTTTCAGGAGGGTGCCGTCGCTCACACCGGAGTGATTCCAGTTGGCGGCGATCACTTCACCAGCGATCTCTCAGTGGGACTTTGCACTCCGGTCGCCGAGGCGGAAAAGATCAAGCGCCTATACGGCAATGCCATCGTCACTCTGATCCCGGAAGGAAATGAAGTCGAAGTTCCGTCTGTAGGTGACCGGCCGTCGCGGCTGATTTCGCAGCGCATGGTAGGAGAAATCCTCGAGCCCCGCGCCCGCGAACTGTTCGAAATGTTGCGCGACAACCTGCGCCACGCTGGAATGTTCGAGCTTTGTGTGGGCGGCATCGTGCTGACCGGCGGGGGCTGCCGGTTGCCCGGCATTCTCGAAATCGCGGAGTCGGTGCTGCACCGGCCGCTGCGCCTGGCTTGGCCCGCGCCGCTGGCCAAAATGCCGTCGACGCTGGCCGAACCCGAGTTCGCAACCGTCCTGGGCATGGTGTTTTACGGACACCGCGCCCGTATTGCTCGTGGTATTCAGAACGAGCGCTGGAGTTCAAAGCTGAAGGCCATGTTTGTAGGAAAGGGTGCATAGGTTTTTGTAGCGCCGGCATCCTGCCGGCTGTCCCGAGGGCGTCTCGCCCTCGGAGGTGCGGGCGAGACGCCCCCACGACAGCCGCCGGGACGGCGGCGCTACTTGGGAACGAGCAAGCCAAATCCACAGAAGGCGGCGTACATGAAAAAAGAAAGCGACATTCGCATCAGCTTCAACGAAGACACCCGCAACGACGCCAAGATCAAAGTCATTGGCGTGGGTGGAGGCGGGAACAACGCGGTCAACCGCATGATCGATGCCGGCATGGAAGGCATCGAATTCGTGGTCGCCAACACCGACCTGCAGGCGCTGCGCATGTCGCGCGCGCCCATGAAGATCCAACTGGGAGTGAAGCTCACGAACGGACTGGGCGCTGGCGCCAATCCCGAAGTCGGACGCAAAGCGGCGCTCGAGGATTCCGACAAGATCATCGAGGCGCTCGAAGGCGCCGACATGGTGTTCGTCACTGCCGGGCTGGGCGGCGGCACCGGCACTGGAGCTGCGCCGATCATTGCCTCACTGGCCAGCGAAATGGGAGCGCTGACCGTTGCCGTGGTCACCAAGCCCTTCGCCTTCGAAGGCAAGCGCCGCATGCAACAGGCCGAGCGCGGCATCTCGGAGCTGATGGATTCGGTGGACACGACCATCGTCATCCCCAACGAAAAGCTGCTGGCAGTGGCCCAGGACGCCGGCTTCTTCGAATCATTCCGGGTGGCGGATGACATCCTGCGGCAAGGCGTGCAGGGCATCTCGGACATCATCACCATTCCGGGGATCATCAATCGCGACTTCGCCGACGTGAAGGCCATTATGGCGGGCATGGGTTACGCCGTGATGGGCACGGCCACGGCCAGCGGTACCAGACGAGCAATTGACGCCGCGCAAAAGGCGATTGCATCTCCGCTGCTCGAAGCGGGCGCGATCGATGGCGCGCGCGGCATTCTCATCAACATCACAGGTTCCACATCGCTCAAACTGGCCGAAGTGCAGGAAGCCTGCAGCATCATCCAGGGGGCGGCACACGAAGATGCCAATATCATCTTTGGCGCCGTGCTGGATGAAAAGGCCAAGGATGCGGTGAAGATCACGGTAATCGCAACCGGCTTCAGAGATTCAGACATCCGGCGCCGACAGGCGGAGATGCAGTCCGGCTTTGCCGTTTCATCGTACGTGGCAGAGCCCGAGTATCGGCCCGAGCCGGTGCGTCCACCTATCGTGATGGAAGAGGCGCCGTCCCGGCAAATGGCTGCGCCGCTCAACGAAGGCGTAGCGGTCGATACGCTGCGTGATGCCATGATCGCCAACTTCGAGAAAGAAGACCTCGACGTCCCGGCCTTCCTGCGCAAGCGCACTGAAATTACTTAGGGTCTTGTAGCGCCGGCGTCTCGCCCTCGGAGATGGGAGTGTCCCCCAAGGCGGGCCTCTCGCGATGCGAGAGGCCCCCGCAGTGCGGGCGGGCGCCCCCACCGCCTGTCCCGAGTTTATCGAGGCAACACCCGCCGGGGACGGTGGCGCTGCTCTTGTCCCCCCGCTGCTGTCCTTTTGCGTGTCCCTCACGTCTAATAGTGACGGAGGAACCACCATGAGACGAGCCTTGCTGACGTGCCTGACAATTGTTATGTGTCTCGGATTTGTGCAGGCCGCAGCTCCGGAGTCCGATTCCGGCAAGCCCGAGTACACCAGCGACAATCATCTGCTTCCCCCGAACAACTTCCGCGAATGGATCTTCCTGTCTTCAGGCCTGGGCATGAGCTACATACCTGGAAGTATGGATCACCAGATGTTTACCAACGTTTTTGTGCCGCAGTGGGCCTACTCCGAATTCCTCAAAAGCGGGAAGTGGCCGGACAAGACCATGTTCGTGGTGGAGGAGCGCGGTTCGGAGACGAAAGGCTCGATCAACAAGGTGGGTCACTTTCAAAGCGATCTGATGGGATACGGCGTGGAAGTGAAAGACGAGAAGCACTTCCCGGAAAAGTGGGCGTATTTCAATTTCGACGAGACCGCGAAACCAGCCCAGGCCAACCCCAAGGCCGCGTGCTGGCAGTGTCATGAAGACCATGCGGCAGTCGAGCACAGTTTCGTGCAGTTTTATCCGACGTTAAAGCCGGTAGCAAAAAAATTCGGCACCTACAGACAAGCCGCGGAAAATCCATAGCCCGTGTTGTGTGGGTCGGACACTCCTGTCCGACTCCTTTGACCTGCTGTTAGAGGCTGACCCCTGGTAAGCGCCGCTCAATTCAAAGCCAAAATCAAATTCAGAGGCTTCGGACAGGAGTGTCCGACCAAACACAGCCTTAGCGGCCAAAGACCAAAGATACTCAGTCCAGCCTGACCAGGAATACCTTGTCGGCGTCTGCCTGGGTTTCATGCACCACTTCTTCGGCCCGCTTGCGGTCATCTTTCAGGACGCGCACGCGCACCCACCAGTCGCCTACCGGGCTGCTGAAGCACAACACTTTCGCAGTCTTGTAGCGTCGGGTAAGACGGTTGGCCAATTTGTCCGCGGCGTCTTCATCTTCGAATGATCCGATTTGTACGGCCCAGCGTCCGCCATGATCGAACGGTACCGGAGTGCGCAAAACCTCCAGCCGGACCGGGGCCACCCCTGCCTTCCAGACATCCGCCTGTTTGGCGGCGGCCAGTGAGAGATCGACAATTCGGCCTTTCACAAAGGGACCGCGATCGGTAATGCGAACGATGGTCGAATGCCCGGTCTTGAGGTTGGTGACTCGCACCGTCGAGCCCAACGGAAGGGTCAAGTGAGCGGCGGTCAGCTGATTCATGTCATAGATTTGGCCATTGGAGCTGCGGCGGTTGTGATAAGGCGCTCCGTACCAGCTGGCTTTACCGGTCTCGACGGATAGGGGCTTTGTCCCTTCCGGAAGAGAGAGGGCGCTTGCGGCCTCGTCCGCTTTTTCCGTTTTTTTGTCTTCACCGGGTAACGGTGGCATTCCAGGCGGTTTCGGCGTGGAAGCGTCAGGTGCGGGAACCGTGGCAGGCGCGGCGATGGGCGGCGGGGGGGGCGTGCTGACCTTGGCCTGCTTCTTTCCGCCGCAGCCGCTCAGCAGGAGCACAGCCAGCATCAGGATCCAGATGGACCCATACCCGCTTACCGGCGGTCGGACTTTACCTCGTCGAGATAGTCGGCCAGCCTGGACATTTTTTCGGCCGCTACCCGCAACGCTTTGGTGGAGTGTTGACGGACTGCCGGTACCACTTCGTCGTTGAGATAGGCGATGAATTCCGCGGTCTCCTTCTCCATGCGGTCAGCAGCTTGGGACACCGATTTGTTTACGCGCGCAGAGGCGTCTTCTACCTTGCGATTGAAGTCAGTCATGCTGACAGTGTAACTGCCGAAGCACAAAAATGCGCACCCGTCGTGCGGGGATGGCAGGTCTGGCCATTATTCCCCCGGGCTGAGCGATGGTCAACGGGGGAATATAGGCAGTAAAGGTCGGTCGTTGGTCGTTGGCTCTTGGTCTTTGGCCCTTAGCCCAAGACTTTCCGATTTCTGATTCGCACGTCCAGCTCAACAACGTTACCCTCAGCTTTCCGTAAGCGAACCGGCCAACGGCCAACGACTGCTGTTAGAATTCTGCCCATGAAGAATCGCGCGGCGATCTTTTTCCTCCTGTCTGCGCTGCTGCTGCTGCCCGGTTGTACCGTGTGGCGCGAGCATCCCGGCAGCAACAAGTGGACAGACGCGACCGGCGGCGAAGGCCTGGAGCGAAGTTTCTGGAAAGAAGTGAAGGACAAAAAATGGAATGAGCTGGAACATCACATGGCCGGCAACTTCATCGCGGTGTCGCCGGAACAGGGCCGGCTCGACAAGGCAGACGCGATTGCCCACCTGCAACAGTTGCAGCTGGATGACTACACTCTCGGGGACATCCAGACTGAACTGAACTCTGACACTTTTGTCGTGAGCTATACCGTCGCCATGCGCGGCACAATGGCCGGCGAGCCCTTGCCCTCAGAACCGGTGCGCATGATGACGGTCTGGCAAAAACAGAAGGCGGGATGGATGGCGATCGCTCATTCCGTTCTTGGGGCGGAGACGAAATAGTTGCCACCATCGATCACTGAATCGTCGTCGCCAGATTTTGCGTAAACGATCTCGCCATGCGCCCAGAGGATTGCCCGAAATTCGATGCGTTGGCGACTCGTCGCTGGCGCCGGCGCCTGCTCGCCTGGTACGACCGTAACCGGCGGGACCTGCCGTGGCGCCGGGATCGCGACCCCTACCGGGTCTGGCTTTCGGAAATCATGTTGCAGCAAACCCGTGTCTCCGCAGTGCTCGAGCACTATCGACATTTCTTGCGGCGATTCCCCACGGTGCAGAAACTGGCCTCGGCGCGGGAGCCGGCAGTGCTGGCCGCCTGGAGTGGGCTGGGATACTATCGGCGCGCCCGCATGATGCACGCCGCTGCCAAGGCCATCGTCAGGCAGCATGCCGGGAAATTTCCCGGCAGCATTCCGGAGTTGCGCGCGCTGCCCGGCATCGGACGTTACACGGCGGCGGCCATCGCCAGCATAGTGTTCGACGTTCCCGCAGCCGTGGTGGACGGAAATGTGGAGCGCGTGCTGGGGCGCGTCTTCGGAAGTGGTTTGACCGGGGAAGTCTTCTGGCAGACCGCCGACGCCCTGCTCAGCCGCAAGCGTCCCGGCGATTTCAACCAGGCTATGATGGAACTGGGCGCGACCGTGTGCCTGCCCCGCCAGCCGCGATGTTCCGCCTGTCCGGTGTTCGCACTCTGCGCCACACGCGGACACCTCGCGCTGCCGAAGAAACGGGTTCATCAGCAGCAGCGCAATATCTGCTACGCGCTGGATGCTCGCAAGCGCTCGGTTTTTCTGGTGCAGCGGCCCAAACATTCGTCCCTGATGGCGGGGATGTGGGAATTGCCGGAAATTCCCGCCGCGAAAGCTCCGGGCGTGGCCAGCTTCACGCTGCGGCACTCCATTACTGTGACCGACTACACCGTCCGCGTGCGGCGTGGCCAGGCGCCGGGGCCGATCCGGGGACGATGGGTGCCCAGGAGGAACATCCTGACCCTGCCGCTGACTGGATTGACCCGAAAAATCCTGCGCCAGGCGCACGTCATCTAATTACAAAGGCGAAGGTCAGGCCCATGAAATGGTTTCACCATATCTTCGGAGGACTCACGGGAGGGCGCACGATGGCGGCTTTAGAACGGGGAACGAAGGCCCCAGACTTCACTTTGCCGGCGATGGACGGCACGCCGTTTTCGCTGGGCGAGGCGCTGGCACGGGGCCCGGTGCTGGCGGCATTTTTCAAGATTTCCTGCCCCACCTGCCAATACGCGTTCCCCTTCCTGCAACGCATCTACGAAGCCCACGGAAACAAGGCCGTCACCATCATTGGTATTTCACAAAACGCTAAAAAAGATACGGCTGCGTTCATCAGGGAATATGGAATAACTTTCCCCGTTCTGCTCGACGACACCAGTTCCTACCCGGTCTCCAATGCTTACGGACTCACCAACGTCCCCAGCATCTTCTGGATCGCAGGGGAGGGCGAAATAGAGATCTCCAGCGTGGGCTGGGTAAAAAAGGAAATGGAAGAATTCAACCAACGTGCACAGACCCCGGCCCCCGCGGCACAGCCGCTATTCCACAAAAGCGAACAGGTGGCCGACTTTCGCGCCGGTTGAGGTTCAAAGAACTAGCCCGCGGTCGCGGGCTAAACGCGGCGCGCCGGGCGTTGGACTTCAGAACCCGGACCATTTTCCGGTGTCATCCTGAGCGTAGCAGACCGATTCGCGAGCGAATCGGTCTTTGGAGTCGAAGAACCCCTTCTTTCAATGAGGCAATTCGATAGGATTCTCCCTGGCCGCGGCTGGCTCAGCAACAAACGGCACCGGTTCTATAGGGGTCCTTCGACTGCGCGGCTGCTTCGCGATGCGAAGCGGCTACTCCGCTCAGGATGACAGGTTGAGGAGTGGGGGCCTGGTGTCCGAGGTCCGACTCCCGAGGCCCGACGCCGAACTCCAACTCCCGCCCTGCCTTTCCTTCCCGTACAATACAAAGTTCTCTCAGCCCAACTGGAGCCTCGAAGCATGCGCAAGAACCTGGTGCCGCTGTCCTTGATTTTTCTGATTTGCGGAGGGTTGGCACAGAACGCATCCCATCTCATGACGGTTCACCTTGCACCGGCCGCGATTGCTGCATTTCAAAGGATCGATGCCGAGCACATCCGGGCTCATGTCCGCTTTCTCTCCCACGACCTGCTCGAAGGACGCGGCACCGGCCAGCGTGGCGGCGACATTGCAGCTGAGTACATTGCCACGCAATTCGCTCTCGACGGCCTGAGGCCTGCCGGCGACAACGGGACTTACATGCAGAAGGTTCCCATGGTCGGCATCACTCTCGCTCCCGGAAGTACATTCTCACTGGTCCCCACTAAAGGCCGCCCCCGCGAGCTCAAGCTGCTCTCCGAATATGTGGCTCAGGATGAAACTCAACAACCGGATTCAACTGTAAATGCAGAAATCGTTTATGTCGGCTACGGCATTGAAGCCCCGGAATACCAGTGGGACGATTACAAGGGCGTTGATGTGAAAGGTAAAGTCCTGCTGATGCTGGTGAATGAACCGACATCCGACGATCCCAAGTTCTTCAAGGGCAAAGCGCTGACTTACTACGGGCGGTGGACTTACAAATACGAGGAAGCCGCCCGCAAGGGAGCGGTGGGTGCGATCCTCATTCATCAAACCGAGATGGCCAGTTATCCCTGGGAGGTGGTGCGCAACTCGAATTCAGGAGAGCAGTCCCATCTCCAGCTGGACGGTTCGCCAAAACTGAAAGTAGCCTCCTGGATTCATCTCGATGTCGCCAAAGAACTGGCCGCCATGGCCGGAACCGACGTGGACCAGATGATGGCGCAGGCGCGCTCGCGGGACTTTCGTCCAGCGCCTCTTCCGGTTAAGTTGCAGGCCCACATGGTGAGCAAGGTGCGACCATTCGAATCAAATAACGTGATCGCCATGCTGCCCGGTTCCGACGCGAAGTTGAAAACCGAAGCGGTCATGTACACCGCCCACTACGATCACCTCGGCATTCGTCCCGAAATGCCGGGAGACAATATCTACAACGGCGCCGACGACAACGCGACCGGCTGTGGCATCCTGCTGGAAATGGCGCATGCGTACGCGATGGCAGCGCAGAGGCCGCGGCGTTCGATCCTGTTTGCCTCTGTCACCGCGGAGGAGCAGGGCCTGCTGGGCTCGGAGTATCTGGGCAAACATCCTCCCATTCCAGCAGGGAAGATCGCTCTGGACCTGAATTATGACGACGTTCCCCCGCTCGGCGCCCCGGAAGAAGTGGAAGTGTCGGGCAGCGAGCGAACCACTTTCTATCCCACGGTGCAGGCGCTGGCCCAGGAATTCCGTCTGGCAATTCGTCCCGATTCGCATCCCGAAGCCGGGCACTTCTACCGCTCCGACCATTTCAGCCTGGCCCGCGTGGGCATTCCCGCGTTTTCCATCAATGAAGGCCTGAAGTACAAGGGCCACGACTCGACCTGGGGCATGCAGCAGGCCAATGAATACACCGAGAAGCACTATCACCAGCCCAGCGACGAGTACCATGCCGACTCGGATTTCACTGGCGATGCGGTGATGGCCCGCTTCGGATTTGCCCTGGGATGGCAGGCTGCCAGTTTGCCCAAGGTGGTCGGCTGGCAAAAGGGCGATGAGTTTGAGGCGGCTCGATTGAAGAGCGGCACGAACTAATCAACTTTGCTTGTGTGGTCGCGGGCGACTCGCCCGCGTTTGGCGGAGACGGGCGGGACGCCCGTCCTCCATCCCTTCAACTTTCCATCACTCTGATAGTGGGACTGAGAATGAGCGTGGGCTCGGTCACGCGCTGCACATCGTCGGCCGTCAATCCGGGCGCAACTTCTTCCAGCACCAAGCCAGTCGGCGTCACCTGCATCAACGCCATTTCGGTGACGATCGTGTGCACGACTTTTACGCCAGTCAGAGGCAGAGAGCACTTTTTCAGGATCTTGGGCTGAGAATCCCTGGTGGTGTGCTCCATGGCCACGATCACGCGGCGTGCGCCCGCCACCAGGTCCATGGCGCCGCCCATGCCCTTGACCATCTTGCCAGGAATCATCCAGTTTGCCAGGTTGCCGTCCTCATCCACCTCCATCGCTCCCAGCACGCTCAGGTCAATGTGGCCGCCGCGAATCATGGCAAATGAGTCGGCGCTGGAAAAGTACGCCGTGCCTTTCATTTCGCTGACGGTTTCCTTGCCGGCATTGATCAGATCGCAATCCTCCTCGCCCTCGATGGGATAGGGGCCAATGCCGAGCATGCCATTCTCGGACTGGAGAATCACATCCATGCCCGGCGGCACATGATTGGCTACCAGAGTGGGCATGCCGATTCCGAGGTTGACATAGAAGCCGTCGCGCAGTTCGCGGGCAATCCGCTTTACGATGCGCTCGCGTTTGTCGGTGTCTTTCATAAGAGCAGTCGTTGGTCGTCAGTCATCGGTCGTCACCATGAAAGCCCATGGTCCGGGCCTTGGCAATGGCCAACTACCAACGACTACCGGCCAACGGCCTTCCTTACCGTTCTGCGCTCGATCTTTCTCTCGAAGAGTTCTCCTTGAAAAATTCGCTGGACGTAAACGCTGGGCGTATGAATCAGGTCAGGTTCGAGTTCGCCTACCTCGACCAGGTGTTCCACTTCGGCAATCGTCACCTTGGCGGCGGTGGCCATCATGGGATTAAAATTGCGCGCCGTCTTGCGGTACACCAGGTTGCCCCACTTGTCGCCCTTCCACGCTTTTACAAATGCAAAATCCGCCTTCAGGGCACGCTCCATCAGATATTCGCGTCCCTCGAACTCCCTCGTTTCCTTGCCCTCCGCGATGATCGTGCCCACTCCGGTAGGGGTAAAAAATGCAGGAATACCGGCGCCGCCGGCGCGAATCCGCTCGGAAAAAGTTCCCTGCGGCACCAGGTCCAGTTCCAGTTTGTTTTGCAGGACCAGTTGCTCGAGCAGCTTGTTTTCCCCCACGTAGGTCCCGATGTGCTTGATGATCTGTCCGGCCGCGAGCAGGAGGCCGTTGCCCAATCCATCGACGCCCACATTGTTGCTGATGGTCGTAAGGTTTTTCACCCCCTTGCGGACCAGGGCGCGAACCAGATTTTCCGGAATGCCACACAGTCCGAATCCGCCAATCATGATGGTGGCACCATCGGGGATGTCCTTGATGGCCGCGTCGGCGTTGGCTACGACTTTATTCATCGGATGCTTGTTCGCAGAATCAGAATTCTAACTGACAATCAGCGAGAACTCACACGGAGCCAAAGAGACACGGAGAAAAATTCATTTTTTGGTTTTCTCTGTGTCTCTGTGCCTCTGTGGTGAGTTTTTTCTCAGATGATGCGCGCGCTCGAACTCCAGCGCCAGTTCGCGCGTATCCAGGTTTTCCCGGATGTGCGCCAGGCGCTGTTCCAGTTTCAGCAGCGCTTGCCGAATATTCTTCTTATTGGTAAGCGCGACATCGCGCCACATCGAGTAAGGGCTGGCCGAAATGCGCGTCATTTCGCGCAGGGCACGCCCTCCGGTCTCGAGCAATGGAGCGTTCTCGCCATATTCATCCACCAAAGTCGCAGCGAGAGCGGTCGAGATCAGTTGCGGCAAGTGGCTGATCCAGGCACAGAGTTGGTCGTGCGCATCGGCATCCATGCTGGCAACACCCGCACCGATTTGTTCCACCCAATCCAGAAATTCTCCACTCAAGCCTTCAAATATTTCCTGTCCCGGAGCCGGCGTAACAAACCACACCGCACCCTGAAACAAATCAGGGTCGGCGGCCTCGACTCCTGAGTGTTCTTTCCCCGCCATGGGATGTCCGGCCAGATAGCGCCGGCCAACGTTCTTGCCGAAGATGGCGGTCGCGCGCGCCAGGACCTCGCCCTTAGTGCTTCCCACATCAGTCAGCAGAGTCTTCGGCGCCATAAGAGGGCCCACGCGCCCGATCAGTTCAACGATAGCGCCCACCGGGGCCGCCAGCACAACCACCTGGCTGCCCCGTACGGCATCAGCGGGATCGGTATGGCCCTCATCGATCGCGCCTTTGTCCCTCGCCTGCTCCAGCACCGGGGCGCGGTCGCAGCCAACGATCCGGCCAGCGAAGCGCCGTTTCTTCAAGGCCAGCCCTAAGGAGCCGCCGATAAGGCCCGTGCCGATGATGGTGATTTGGCGAATGGCCATTGGAGTAACCACGGAGACACAGAGTCACTGAGGAAAATGGGAACGGTGAAGCGCTCTCCCGCCACTACCTTCATTGCCGGTTCGCTCGCCCGACGGAGCGAAACCACGTTAGAGATTTCTCCGCGTCTCCGTGCCTCTGTGGTGAAAAACGGCTATGCCACTTTGCGTCCCACGGCCGGGGCGATCATGCGCAACTCGTCCATGAGTTTGGCAAACTGATCGGGAAAGAGTGACTGTGCGCCGTCGGACAACGCTTTGTCCGGATCGTGGTGCACTTCGATCAGGAGCGCGTCCGCACCCGCGGCCAGTGAGGCCCTCGCCATGGGGGGCACCTTGTCGCGCAACCCCGTGCCGTGCGACGGGTCAGAGGTCATGGGCAGGTGCGACAGTTTCTTGATGATCGGAATCGCCGACACGTCCAGCGTGTTGCGGGTATAAGTTTCGAAAGTGCGGATGCCGCGTTCACACAGAATCACGTCGTAGTTTCCACCCGCCATGATGTATTCGGCGGAGAGCAGCAACTCTTCGAGCGTGGCCGCGATGCCGCGCTTGAGCAGGACCGGCTTCTTTACCTTGCCCAGTTCGCGCAGCAGATTGAAGTTCTGCATATTGCGCGCGCCCACCTGGAAAATATCAATGTAGGGCAGCATGAGCGCGATCTGCGAGATTTCCATGACCTCGCTGATCACCAGCATGTTGAAATGATCGCCGGCCTGGCGCAGGAGCTTGAGACCTTCCTCGCCCATTCCCTGAAAAGAATAAGGGGAGGATCGCGGCTTGAAGGCGCCACCGCGCAGCACCCGCGCGCCCGCCTTCGCCACCTGCTCCGCGACGGTAAAAAGCTGTTCCTTCGATTCCACCGAGCACGGCCCGGCCATCACGACTACCTGGTCGCCGCCGATCTGCACCCCGCGGGCAAGCTCCACGATGGTTCCCTGGGGACGAAAACTGCGCCCCGCCAGTTTGTAAGGCGCGCTGATGCGGTGAACGTGCTCCACCCCGGACAACACCTCCAGATTGCGCGTGTCGAAATCCACGCGAGCGCCCACCGCGGCCAGCACGGTCTGGCGCTCACCCGTGGTGCGGTGCACGGAGAAGCCCATCCGGACCAGGTGTTCTACTACCTGCTGGATCTGCTCATCGGTCGCCGATTCCTGCATTGCAACGATCATAAGAAGCCACTCGTCCTCAGTCGTCGGTCATCAGTCGTCAGCCAATCTAGAGGCAGTTCGCTGACGACTGAAGACCGGCGACTGACGACTGCCCTCAGTCATTCACATCGTTATCCAATTCCGTGTCGCCTCCGCTATCGGCGGCGGCCCGGGGCGCGATTTCCTGTTGCTGGATCCCGCGCATGATGTCCATGATGCGCTCAAAGATGCGCAGCAAGTCGCGGTCCGGCAAGGGACCCGGATTCACGCTTCGCACGTTGTCGAATACCTTGCGCTCCCGGTCGGGCTCGTAAATCGGCATGCCCGCGGTCAGCTTCAACTTGCCGATTTCGTGCGCGGCCTGGGCACGCTGGCTCAACAACTCCACCAGTTTGCGGTCCAGTTCGTCGATGTTCTTGCGCCAGTCGGAAATGTCCATGAAGCGGTCGTCGGTCTTCAGTCGTCGGTCTTCAGTCGTCAGTCTTCGCCGTCGAATGTCCAGCCAGTGGTCCCTGGCCGTCACTGGCCAGCGCTGGCTGCTAATGCTGTTAGAAAGATGCCGTCGTTTCTCTAGCCAACTAGCGCGGGAGTGCTGACGACTGACGACCGACGACTGAAAGCTGCTTTACAAATTGTGCCACACTCTCCGCTTCTTTGCCCGGATTGCGTTCAATGATATCGACGATCGCGCTCCCCACTACTGCCGCATCGGCAAATGCTCCCACCGCCTTAACCTGCGCTGAAGTGGATATGCCAAAGCCGACTGCGACCGGCAGGTCAGTATACCTGCGCAGGCGGCCCACCAGTGCGGGCGCGTCTTCCGGCATCTGCTGCCGGGCCCCGGTCACTCCGGTTCGCGAAACCGCGTACACAAATCCGCTGGAGGCCTGGGCAATCTGCTTGAGCCGCACGTCGGTACTGGTGGGCGCGGCCAGAAACACGGTGGCCAGATTTCTTTTTTGCATCTCGGCCAGGTAGTCGCGCGATTCTTCCACCGGCAAGTCGGTGACCAGCGCACCATCCACACATGCGTCCTGGGCGGCGGTGGCGAAATTCCTTATTCCCATCCGCAACACCGGGTTCAGGTAAGTAAAGATGATGAGTCCGGCCTGCGACTTCTTTCGGATCTGTCTGGCCAGCTCTAGCACCTGCGGCAGGGAAGTCCCGTGACGCAGCGCTCTCTCGCTGGCACGTTGAATGATGGGTCCGTCGGCCACCGGATCGCTGAACGGAACGCCCAGTTCAATGACCTCCGCGCCGCTGTCTATGGCTGCCAGGGCGATGTCCAGCGTGGTCGCAAGATCAGGGTCACCGCAAGTGACATAAGCGACGAGAGCAGGACGATTTTGGAATCGCAGCGGCATCGGTAACGGAAAAAAGGAAAGACTTTTTGAAATTCCCCAATTACTCAATTCTTCAAGCTCACTCCAACTTCAGGTTCTCGCGCAAGATTCCAATGTCCTTGTCGCCGCGTCCGGAAATGTTCACAATCACCACCTCGGACTTCTTCATCCCGGCGGCGCGCTTGATCACTTCCGCGACGGCGTGGGCAGATTCCAGCGCGGGGATAATTCCCTCGGTTCGCGCCAGCACGGTGCAGGCCTCCAGCGCTTCCTTGTCGGAGGCCGAAACGTACTGCGCGCGACCGGTGTCCTTCAGCCAGGCATGCTCGGGGCCGATCGAAGGATAGTCAAGACCAGCCGAGACAGAGTGTGTCGTCGAGATCTGTCCGGCCTCGTCCTGCAGCACGTACGAGTAGGTTCCCTGTAACACCCCCGGCGAACCCCCATGGAAGCGCGCGGCGTGATCACCCAGCCGCTGGCCTCTACCCCCGGCTTCCACGCCGATGAGATGCACTTTCTTGTCCTTGATGAACTCGTGGAAGATGCCGATGGAATTGGATCCACCACCGACGCAGGCGATAATGGCCTTGGGGAGCTTGCCCTCGGCCTTAAGAACCTGCTTTCGCGCCTCGCGCCCGATCACTTTGTGAAAGTCGCGCACCATGGTGGGATAAGGATGGGCTCCCAACACGCTGCCCAGCAGGTAGTGCGTGGTGCGCACGTTGGTCACCCAGTCGCGCATGGCTTCGTTGATAGCGTCTTTCAAGTGTGCGGGAGCCCGACTCCACGCCGCGGACCTCCGCTCCCAGCAGGCGCATGCGAAAAACATTGAGCTCCTGCCGCCGCATGTCTTCCGTCCCCATATAAACGACGCATTCAAAACCCAGCAGGGCGCACACGGTGGCGGTGGCCACGCCATGCTGCCCGGCGCCGGTCTCGGCGATGACGCGATGCTTGCCCATGCGCTCAACCAGCAGCGCCTGTCCCAGGCAGTTGTTGATTTTGTGCGCGCCAGTGTGAAGCAGATCTTCGCGCTTCAGGTAAATCTTTGCCCCACCCAGTTCTTTGCTGAGGCGCTGAGCAAAGAACAACGGTGTGGGACGGCCGGCATAGGTGCGCAGCAGTTCATCGAGGCGTTTTTGAAACTTCGGATCCCGCTTGGCTTGCTCGTAGTGCCGCGTCAGTTCGTCCAGCGCCGCCATCAGGGTTTCGGGGACATAGCGTCCGCCATAGACGCCGAAGCGTCCGGCTCCTGCGGTTCGCACGGGTTGGAGTTTTGGTGTTGCCATGCTCAGTTCTTTTCGTCTGCTTGCCGGACTGCCTCTATAAAGGCGCGAACTTTTTTCGGGTCCTTCTTCCCCGGCCGGGCCTCGACGCCGGATGCAACATCCACCCCCCAAGGCTTCAGTATACGGATTGCTTCACCGACGTTCGCAGGAGTAAGGCCGCCCGCCACGACCACGTTCGCGTCCTTACTAATTGCTTCTATCGCGGGCGCGGCGGAGTTCCAATCAAATGCTTTTCCCGTCCCACCCGGCAGTTGGGGCGTACCTGAGTCAAAGAACACGGCGTTGACCCCGAGGCCTTTACCCTTTAGCCAATCGGTGCTACTGAGGTTTTTGGCCGGCACAACCAGAAAGACCTTCAAATCCCGAGCGCTCTTCAGTTGCAGAGACTCGAGATATTGGTCACCGTGCAATTGCGCGGCGGTTAGACCTGCCTGCGCTACAGTGAGAAGAATCTTCTCAACCGGTTCCTCTACGAAGACGCCGACCTTCTCGATGCTTGCCGGCAACTTTGCTGTAATCTCGCCTGCCGCTTCCGGATCGATCTTCCGCCGACTCTTCTCGTAAAAGACAAATCCCAGGGCATCGGCACCGGCCTCGACCGCAACTCTTGCGTCTTCGAGATCTGTGGTGCCGCAAATCTTGATCCAAGTCATGGACTCCGTCATGAACCCCAGTTCTCGGTTGCCGGTTGGGAGTTCTCAGAAAGACGAGCTTCAGTCTTTCGTACTGAGAGCTGAACCCTCGCGTTCCGCTTCAGCCAGCAGGGTCTTCAGCGCTTCCGCTGGAGACGCCGCTTTCATCAGGGACTCGCCAATCAGGAAGGCCTGATATCCTGCCGCACGCAGACGGAAGATATCCGCGCCGCTGTCGATTCCACTTTCCGCAACGGAAACTACATCCTTCGGAATCATTTTTGCCAGGCGGAGGGCGGTGTTCACATCCACCTTGAAGGTGCGCAGATCGCGATTGTTCACTCCAATCAGATCGCAGCCAGAATCGAGCGCGCGCCGCAACTCCTCATCACTGTGAGCTTCGCAGAGTACATCAAGGCCCAGTTCTCGGCTCTTCTTGCTCAGGGCAATCAATTCCGACGCTGGCAGCACGGCCACAATGAGCAGGACCGCATCGGCGCCGTGTGCCCGCGCCTGCAGGAGTTGGAACTCGTCCACGACGAAATCTTTCTGCAGACAAGGGAGCCTGGTACGGGCGGACGCGCGCCGCAAATTCACAAGCGAGCCCTGGAAAAACTCTTCATCGGTTAGCACGGACAGTGCTGCCGCTCCTGCCGCTTCCAATTCTCCAGCCAGGCCTTCGGGATCAAAATTGGCACGAATCAGTCCACGGGAAGGCGAGGCCTTCTTCAGTTCGGCGATGATCGCCGGCCCAGTCTGGCTTGCCAAGGCCCGCCGAAATCCGCGCGGGAGGTGCTGCTCGGCCTCTTGCTCCAATCGGCGCAAGTCGGCCGAGCGCTTTGCGGCAGCAATCCGGCGGCGCGTGGCAGCGACAATCTGGTCAAGAGTGGCAGCCATAGGGAATCTGACGATTATACGGGAAGAGGCGCGGAGGGCGGGACGCCGACACGTAATGCCCTCGGGCACCTTGGCGGTTCAGGCCTTAAACCGTTAAACCACCAAGGACACGAAGGTACACAAAGGAATGCCCGCTACCATGGACTCTGGAAATACTTCATTCAGTCGAGAACTTAAACACGGTCTGCGATTGAAATTTCTTTCCTGGCCTCAGGATGGTTGAGGGAAAGTCCGGATGATTGGGCGAGTCCGGAAAATGCTGTGTCTCGAGGCAGAAGCCATAGCGCTGTTTGTAGACGTGCCCATTCTTCCCGGTAATCGTTCCATCCAGGAAATTGCCCGAGTAAAACTGCACTCCGGGCTGGGTGGTCAGGACCTCCAGCACTCGCCCGCTGGTGGGTTCGTGCACCAGGGCGGCACGGGTCAGGCTGTTGTCCTTGCGGTTGATTACCCAGTTGTGATCGTAGCCGCGTCCCAGCACCAGTTGTTCGTAGTCCTGGTTGATCCGTTCGCCGATCGTAGTGGGTTTGGTAAAGTCCATGGGCGTGCCCTGGACAGGCCGCAACTCGCCAGTCGGGATCAGGGTCTTGTCCACCGGCGTAAACCGGTCCGCATTGAGCTCGAGATGGTGCCCGAGAATGTCGCCGTTGCCCTCTCCGGCCAGGTTGAAATAGGTGTGTTGGGAAAGGTTCAGAGGCGTGGCCTTGTCGGTGGTGGCCTCGTAATCCACAATCAGCTGGTTGTCGTCGGTCAACGTATAGGTGACTTTGACTTTGAGGTTGCCCGGATACCCCTCCTCGCCGTCTTTGCTCAGATAGCTGTAAGCGACGCCGACGCCTTTTCCATTCTTGAATTCCTTGGCCTCCCAGAGCTGTTTGTTGAAGCCGTTGACTCCGCCATGCAGGGAGTTCGGGCCATCATTCTTGGCCAGAGTATATTTCACGCCGTCGAGAGTGAATGTAGCGTTGGCGATCCGGTTGGCGTAGCGCCCGACGATGGCGCCGAAATAAGTGGGGTTTTGCAGATACCCGTCAACTTTGTCGTAGCCGAGGACAATGTCGCCCAGGTTGCCGTGCTTGTCCGGCACTCGCAGCGACACAATAATGCCGCCGTAGTTGATGGTGCGTACTTCGAGGCCCTTTGAGTTGGTTAATGTAAACAGATCGACCGGCCTCCCGTCCCCGGTTTTTCCAAATGATTCCTTACGAACCTGGTGTTTACCTTTTGCCGGCGCAGCCTCTCGTCCCATCACGGCGGAGACAAAGAGTGTTAGTAGCAGAGTGGAAAGAATTGTCGCTTTATGGTTCATCATAGCTGGTTGCCGAAGCCATCACGGGCGTTCGCGCCGATAAGGTTAGCACGCTCCGCGCCCTCGGACATAATTTCTCGCGGGTAGACAATCGCCCCATTTTGAGTTGCCTCCGAAATCTCTCAAGCGGCGCTTACTTTAGTGTGGCCTCGAAGTCATTTTCTGCCCTTCCGGCGCTCCATCATTCCCTCAGAACCTCTTACAATAAAAGAATGTTTCGTCGAGTCTACCTTTTGCAGCTGGCTTTCATATTTCTCACCGCGAGTTTGCTCCGGGCGGACGGGGCGTCCTTTGATCTGGCCGGGCCAAGAATAGAGGTGCGGGTGACCCGGGCAGGAAGAACTTTGCCCATTTCTCGTGTGCCCAACCTGCAAGCGGGCGATCGCCTCTGGATCCATCCCGACATGCCGGAGGGAGAATCCGTGCGTTTCCTGATGATTCCGGCATTTCTGCGGGGCTCGACCAATCCGCCGCCCGAGAGCTGGTTTACCAAAGTGGAAACCTGGAACAAACACGTGCGTGAAGAAGGAGTTGTGATCACGGTGCCTCCGGGAGCGCAACAGGCGCTGATCTTCCTCGCCCCCCAAACCGGCGGCGATTTCGGCACCCTGCGGTCCGCGGTGCGGGGCAAGCCCGGGGCATTTGTGCGCGCCTCGCAGGACTTGAACCAGGCCAGTCTCGACCGCTCGCGGCTGGACAAATATCTGAACGCGGTCAAGGGAATGTCGGGCGGCGAGGCCAGTGCCTTGCATGAGCGGTCTGTACTGCTGGCCCGCAGTCTCAATATCAAGATAGACAACGAATGCTTTCAGAAGCCCAGGCAGCAGCAGGAATCGTGCCTCACCCAGAATCCCGATCAACTGGTGCTCGATGATGGGCACAGTCAATCCATGGTGGCGGCACTCACGTCCGGAAGCGGGCCTGATCTGATTGGTCAGCTCAGTACTACCCGATTAGCGGGCGGCGGCCTCTATAGTGCCTACGTGGGCGCGGTTGTCGATCTGGCGAAGATGATGGAAAGTTTTCACACCCCGGAGTACCGTTACATTCCGGCGCTGGCTTTGCCTCACCTGGGTGAACTGAATCTGAAGCTCAACAATCCTCCGTCGTTTCGCAAACCCATGTCTGTGATGGTGGTGAGTCTGCCGGCGGTGGAGGCGGCGCAACTGCCTCCTCTGCGGCCCGTGGACGCCAAGCAGGTGCTTTGCCTGGAAAAGCCTGAACTCACCTTGGCGGCTGAAGGCGCTCCCGTGGTTTTCTCCACGGACTATGCCCACAGCATGGTTTTGCACGTCACTGACAAGGCGGGACGTGCGATCGATCTGCCCGCCACGGCGGACGCGGCGCGCGGCGGTTTCCTGATCGCCAACCGTACTGTCGCGGCGGACAAACTGGAAAACGAAGTGAACGGAACGGTGCGCGGCAACTGGGGCTTCGACGCCTTCGAGGGGCCAGCATTTCGCCTACAAAATTCTCATCCGGCGAAGTGGGTCCTCGCCTCGGCCGACGAAAGCGCGCTGGTCGTGGGCCGCGAGGACACGCTGCACTTCAAATCCGATGCCGCCGCCTGTGTCGAGAGCGTGGCCCTGAAGAATGAAAAAGGGAAATTGCTGAAGCCAACCTGGGCATCGCCGAAGGCCGAAGAATTGGAAGTGAAAGTTCCGCTCAAAGAAGAGACCCCGGGAAAGATCACCATGCTGGTAAGGCAGTATGGCGCCGGCAAGACGGACGAAGTTGCGCTGCGCAGCTATTCCGAAGCCGCCAGCCTGAATACATTCTCACTCAACGCCGGCGATAGTCAGGCCACGCTGACCGGGGCCCGCCTGGACGAGGTGGCTGGCGCGGAAGTGAACGGCATCCGCTTTGCTCCCGCAGGACTCTCGCGCGCGGACAATAAGGATGAACTCCGCCTGGCCAACGACGCCAAAGATGTTTCCGCAGTGCATGCTGGCGACAAAATTGTCGCTCACATCACTCTCAACGATGGGCGTGTGTTAAATGTCGAGGCGGTCGTCGGTCCGCCGCGCCCCAGAGTGACACTTCTCAACAAAACCATCCAACCAGGCCCGACGCCCTCAGCCATTCGGCTGGGCTCTCAGGATGAATTACCCCAGGACGGGAAGCTTTCCTTCTTCCTGCACACGGAGATCCCGGAAACATTTCCGCGTGCGGAAAAGATCGAAGTGGCGACTGCGGACGCGTCGTACAGCGCATCGTTGAGCCTGGACGATGGCACCCTGGTCCCGCAGGATGGGCAAACTGTCATGGCGGTTTTCGACCCGCTGAAGAGTCTGGGTGCCTCTGCTTTCGGTCCGCTCCGCTTCCGTGCCGTGAGCGGGAGCGCCAAGGGGGATTGGCAAGCGCTGGCGACTCTGGTGCGGTTGCCCGTTCTGAAGGAAGTGCGTTGTCCTGAGAGTCCAGACCAGCAATGCACCCTCTACGGGAGCAACCTCTTCTTGATCGGCTCGGTGGCCTCGGATTCCGAGTTCAAACGCTCGGTCCCGGTTCCAGTGGGATTTGCGCAGTCAACTCTGAGCGTACCGCGTCCTGACGGCACCTTGCTCTACATCAAGCTCCGGGACGATCCTTCGGCTGCAAATCCGGCGTCTCTACCGGTTTTGCCTGTCCAACCATGACCCGCTCTGGACCTGGGCATTGGCGCGGGCAGGGGACTTCCGCGCCGATCTAAAAAATCCGGGACCGGTTTCAACCGGTCTGGTAATGAGTTAGACTTAAAGCGTTCGATTTCCTCTGATCATGAGAAGAAAGCTTCTACGAACTCTGCTTGTGGTGCTCGCCGCATTTGCGGCGATGTTCCTGGCATTCAACCACGATGATCTCAGGGAATTTGATTCGGCGTATATCCAGAGGGAAGTGTTGAGAGCGTCCGAGGAAGGCCTTCTGGCTCAATCAGACGGGCAAGCGGTTTATTTTCCGCGGTTTGCTGCCACGGGCAAGAGCAGATCCAGCGCGAGGTCTGCGCCCATCACACCCTCTCCAACGCTGTCCGCATTCTCCACCTGCGTTCTGCTTTGCTGAGACTTACCTCCTCCTTGTGAGCCCCCGGAATCCTGCCCAGCCTGGCGGCGCAGGGTTCTCTAATAACACGCTCGCCAGCCGAACCTTGATTCAAGGAGAATTTTTCCTATGCAAATACTCTCGAACGCTAATGCTCAAATCGAATGGAAGCAGGCCTTTCAGGATGCCGTCTTTGAGCTTGATCCGACGCGCCTTCTGCCCAAACTGGAAAGAGCGCAGAAGGCCATCGAAGACCGGCTTGCTGAAGTACATTCGGGCGACAATACCGTTCCACGGGAATTGATGGAACTCGAAGACGCCCAACGTACTATTCGATACCTGGCAAAACACGAACTGCAAGCCTGAAACAAGTATGCGTTGGCTGGGGGGGAACAGAGTCATCTCCTTCCAGCCAACGCTTTTTCCAGCCCGCCTGCGGTTATGAGTCAACAGTAGACTGCCAGCTCTTGAAGGCAAGAGTCGTTCGAGGCGAGGGAGGAAAGCAATATTGGCAGGATGCGGCTGTCAGAAGCCGCATTAGCGACCAGTTATAACAAACCAGAACCGTGGTGCCATCGAAGGGACTCGAACCCCCACACCCTTGCGAGTACATGGACCTGAACCATGCGCGTCTGCCAATTCCGCCACGATGGCACAAAAAAACTGGGATGCGGCATTTTTTCTCGAGGCCGCCTTCCAGGAAGGACTACGAGTAATATTCTACAGGGGGAGAGCAGACTGTTCAAACTCCAGACCGCCATGGAAAATTCTGCCAAGCGGGTCGATGTTGCCGCCAACCTCCGCGCCCTGGCCCACGATCTCAGCAATTCGTTGGAGACCGTCCTGCAAGCCGCCTATCTTTTGCAAGAGGCAAATCTCGACGGCCAGAACCAGAAATGGGCGCAGATGATTGACGCCGCCGCGCGCGATGCCGCCCGCATCAATCGTGAGATCAGGAAGATATTGAACACGGAGAGCTAGTTTTGGTCGTTGGTGTCATCCTGAGCTGGTGAAGTCGAAGGACCCCAATAATCGCGGCGACCATGGCCGAAGCCGGGGGCGAATAGACCCGCAAGGAAGCACAATGAATGAAGCAGGCAGGCCCCTTCGACTGCGTGGCTGCTTCGCGTTGCGAAGCAGCCACTTCGCTCAGGATGACAACCAACGACCAACGACGCTTTTATCCTTCCAGCTTTGCCGTCATCGTAATGTTTGCCTTCAGCAGCTTGGACACAGGGCATCCGCTCTTGGCATTTTCCGCCGCTTTTTGAAACGCCGCCTCGTCGGCGCCCGGCACGCGCCCCACCACGTCGAGATGCACCGTGGTGATGGTCCAGCCGGAGTCAAGCTTTTCCAGGGTCAGCGTAGCGGTAGTCTCGATGCTCGATGCGGTTAGATTTGCGGCACCCAATTGCCCGGAAAGCGCCATGGAAAAGCATCCCGCGTGCGCCGCCGCGATCAACTCTTCGGGGTTGGTCCCAGGCGTGTTTTCGAAACGGGTTGCAAAAGAGTACGGCGTATTAGACAACACACCACTGCTGGACGAAACCACTCCTTTGCCGTCTTTGAGACCGCCCTTCCATATTGCGCTTGCCTTGCGTTGCATGCGAACTCTCCTGATCTTTTTGAAATGGATTGCGTGTGATCATTGTAGCTGCACGCAAGGCTGGATGTCAGGGGGGCCAATCCTGTGTGGCGCGGGCGCCCCCGCCCGCGGCCTTTGACTCTGAACATCACTCTGGGGAAACGGTACCCGAAGCTTTTGAGGTTGCGCTTGCCTCTCGCGGGCGAGGTCACCCGCGACCACGCGAGCCGTATCATTTCACTGCGGTCAGGTCGCTGTTCCAGCAGTTCGATGTCATCCGCCAGATTCCCAGGCGGCGCCAGACCTGCACAAACTTGCCACGATCAGCGACCGTCGTACCATTCGCCTGCTGTACGGCAGCCGTGTAGCGGCCTATTTCCACCGCCATGTCGCCCGACTCTTCCACCCGGATCGTTTCCAGTCGAAGGTTCTGGTATCCGGCTTCGCCGAGTTTTCCCAGCATCAACTCGATCGGTTTCTGTCCCTGTACCAATTCGCGTTGCGGCGGCATCAGAAAGCCGTCCGACGTAAACAGCGCTGCCGCCTGGTCATAGTTCCCGGTATTGAAAGCGGTGGCAAAATCCTGCGTGAGTCCGCGGACGGCGGACTGCGCATCCAGCCATGAATTGGCGCTTGCGGCACTTCCAGACGAAGACCGATACATCAGCTACCTCCGGGAGAGGGACGGCGCACTGCTTTCCAGGCTGCGACGTCGGTTGCCCGCGATTCTAACTCAATGCTGTGTGGAAAAGTTTCCACGTTCACGTGGAGGCAGAGTTCCCAGCCCGGCGTAGCTTCGCAAAAAGCCTGGCGAGCCTTGCTCGCCCGCCCGGACAAGGGCGTCCGGGCCTACGCATGCACGGGTACAGCCTCCGGTCGATTCGGAGTTATCATGAACGGATGTATTTCGAACAGTTTTATCTCGGTTGCCTGGCTCACGCCTCGTACATGCTCGGATCAGAAGGCGAAGCGGTAGTGGTCGATCCTCAGCGCGATGTGGACCTTTATCTTAAGGCCGCGCAGGAAAACGGCCTTACCATCCGTCACATTGTCGAGACCCACCTGCACGCCGATTTTGTCTCCGGCCACAAGGAACTCGCCGCCCGTACCGGCGCCCAGATTTATTTCGGAGCCCGGGCTGGCGCCACATTTCCGCACGTTGCCGTTCAGGATGGCTTCGAGTTGGCTTTCGGCAAGGCGCGCATCGAGGTCCTCGAAACTCCAGGCCACACGCTGGAAAGCATCTGCCTGGTGGTGACCAGTGATGACGAGAAGGCGCCGAAACCGTGGGCCGTATTGACCGGGGACACGCTCTTTATCGGCGACGTGGGCCGTCCCGATCTGTCGCGGACGCTGACGCCCCAGCAGTTGGCGGGCATGCTCTACGACAGCCTGCATGACAAGCTGTTGAAGCTGCCGGACGAACTCCTGGTGTATCCCGCTCATGGCGCAGGTTCGCTCTGTGGCCGCAATATGCGGGCGGAGCGCTCGTCCACGATTGGTACGGAACGCCTCACCAACTACGCTCTGCAAATCCCGACCCGCGAAGTGTTCATCCAGCAGTTGACCAGCAACCTGCCAGCCCGTCCCGAATATTTCCTAGAGGATGCCGAGATCAACCGCGGAGGAGCGCCTGCGCTCTCCGACTTGCCGGAGCTGAAAGCAGTCGCGCCCGCGGAACTGAAATCCATGCTGAACGAGGGCGTGATCGCACTGGATGTGCGTCCTGGGGAGCAATTTGCCGCTGGCCACGTGCCTGGCTCCGTCAACATTCCATTGTCGGGACAATTCGCTTCTTGGGCAGGAACGATTCTGGGTTTGTCGTCACGTCCCGTGCTCATTGCCGATGCGCCGGAGCAGTTGACTGAAGCACGCCTTCGCCTGGCGCGGGTTGGCATCGAAGCCGAACGGGGATACCTGGAAGGCGGCGTTGCCGGCTGGAAGGGCGCTGGATTCGATGTGGCAACGCTGCGAGAGATCACAGTTCAGGAGTTGCAGCGGCAACTGCCGAAAAACGGAATCCAGGTGCTTGACGTGCGCCGCGAAGCAGAATTCATGGCAGGTCACATAGAAGAAGCTGCCTGGTGGCCGCTGGATCGCTTCCGGATTTCTCCTCCCGAAGTTGACCTCGATGTTCCGCTGGCAGTTCATTGCCAAAGCGGCTATCGCAGCATGATTGCCTGCAGCCTGCTGCAGCGCGCCGGCTTTCAAGACGTGGTCAACGTCAGCGGCGGATTCGGCGCCTGGCAGGAAGCAAAATTGCCGGTAGCAACCGGTGCGCCGGTAGAAGCCTAGGCGAGCTGCCTGTGTGGCGCGGGCGCCCCGCCCGCGGCTTTTTGTCGGTCGAAGTCAGGCGTCGCGGGCGTGGGCGCCCGCGCCACACAAACACCTCTCTCCCTGTAGAATGCTGCTACCAAATCCATGATCACTCTCGCCGACGTCCAAGCTGCCCTGGAGCGCATTCGTCCTTCGATCTACCTTTCACCCTGCACTCTCTCCGCCACTTTTTCGCAGCTCACCGGCAATTCCATTTACCTGAAACTCGACAACCTGCAGAGGACCGGCGCGTTCAAAGAACGCGGTGCACTGAACAAATTGCTGACCATGAGCGCGCAGGAGCGCGATCAGGGAGTGATTGCGGCCTCGGCGGGGAACCACGCGCAAGGACTGGCCTATCACGCCGGCAGGCGCGGGATCAAAGCCCAGATCTGCATGCCGCTCACGACGCCCCTGATCAAAGTCTCCGCCACCAAATCCTACGGCGCTGAGGTCATTCTTCACGGCGCCAATTACGACGAGGCCTGTGAAGAAGCTATCCGGCGCGGCCAGCAGCAACATCTCACCTTCATCCATCCCTTTGATGACGACGCGGTCATCGCCGGTCAGGGTACGCTCGGACTTGAAATGCTGCAGCAGCATCCCGCAATCGAGGCGGTGGTGGTTCCCATTGGTGGAGGCGGCTTGATCGGCGGCATTGCCTGCGCCATCAAGGAAACCAATCCAAAAATCCAGATTATCGGAGTACAGACTGCGCGGCTGCCATCGATGAAGGCGGCGGTCGCGGCGGGCCAACCCGTGACCTTGCCCGCGGCGGCCACCGTCGCCGATGGCATCGCGGTTCGCAGGGCCGGTGACCGCACTCTGCCTCTGGTCCAGAAATATGTGGACGACATCGTCACCGTGGACGAAGAAGAGATCGCCAACGCAGTTCTGCTCCTGCTGGAGCGCGAAAAGACCATGGCCGAGGGCGCCGGCGCAGCCGCGATCGCCGCCCTGATCAATCGCAAGATACATATGGCGGGGAAGAAGATTGCGGTGCTGGTCTGCGGCGGCAACATGGACGTCACCCTGCTGTCGCGCATCATCGAGCGCGGTCTGGTGAAGGATGGACGCCTCGTCCGCTTGCGCGTCCACCTTCCCGATTATCCCGGCGCCCTGCACCGGCTGACCGGAATTCTCGCCGACCATCGCGCCAACATCGTGGAGACATCTTACGATCGTGCCTACTACGGGGTAAATCTGGGAGAAACAGCTATTGATATAACAATGGAAACCCGCGGCCCAGACCAGATTGCCGAATTGCTCTCAGCCCTCGTGGCCGCCGGCTACTCCCACGAAAGAGTGCTTTAGGAGAAGTCTGGGTGAAGAAGTCTGGGTGAAGAAGAACGTGTGGGTCGGAGTGTCCGACCCACACTCGATCACTTTTCGCCGGTCAGTTCGCGAAAGATCTGCGCTTCCCGTTCCCGGTAGGGCTTGCCGTCGGGATAGAAGACTTCGTGGAACCACACCGGAGGCTTCTGGAGAACATACGGCTTCTCCCATGAATCCCAGGGCAGGTAGGTCTGCGTCCTGCCCGCCACCAATCCCCAGTTGATCGCCGCCACATGGTGCTGCTTCGCGATCGGAAGGATCAGGTCGAACGTACTTCCCATGGGACGGGCCATGTACTCGGTGCACAAAATCGGCCGGTGATAGCTTTCCAGCTCTTCCACCCGCTTTTCGAAATCCTCTGGCCAGCTGTAGTTGTGAAATGAAATCACGTCTGACTGTTCCAGTTGGATGCGCGCCGTCGCCGACAACTTCTCCGGCGACGACCACTCGCCTTCCCAAACTCCGCTGGTCAGCGGCTGCGACGGGTTGGCCGCGCGCGCCCAGGTGAAGACCTGGGGCAACAGGGCCAACACCAGTTCCGCTTTGTTCTTCAATTCGACCGCGCCATACGCGCCTCCGTTGCCGTTGTTGGGTTCATTCCACAAGTCCCAGGCCAGGACCCGCGGATCATTGGCAAATGCTCCAACCACGCCCTGCACATACTCTTTGAGCCGCGGATATTGCCCCTCATCCTTCAGCGCGTTCGCTCCCGGACTCTGCACCCAACCGGAATTGTGCACCCCTGGAATTGGCGGATGTTGCGGGCCCAGCCTGGGGAAAGGGTCCCAGCAGGAATCGAAGAGCACGAACACGGGGCGGATGCGATGTTTGGCCGCAATGGCCAGGAAGGCATCGATTCTGTGCTTGAAGCCGGCCGCATCCTGCTGCCACAGCAGATCGTGGAGAAAGACCCGCATCGTGTTCATGCCCAGGCTCTGGGCCCAACCCAGTTCCTTGTCGATTTCCTGCGGATCGAAGGTATCCGCCTGCCACATCTCGAGTTCGTTGATTGCGCTGGCCGGAATGAAATTGCTGCCCACCAGCCAGGGCTGCTGCTGGTACCAGCCATTGGCCTTTTCCGCGGACCAGCGCTGCGTCGCAGCGAACCCCTGGCTGGAGAAGGCAAGAACCAGAATCAGGATTACAGAACTCGATCGTTTCACGGCCGCCTCGCGCCCCCTGCTAAAAGCTGCCCCTGCAGCAGATTTCATTTCCATCCTCCCATCGCTCCGCTGGACGTTGCAAACGCACAGATGAACCTCTAAGCGTGATCTCACCGCAAGCCGGCATGGTGGACCTGGCAGGCGCGCGGCCTCAAAATTCATCTGCCGGATTCACCAAACTACTCACTCTCTGCCCTTGGCACGCTCTTCTTGCGCCGTGGGGACTCGCCGCTCTGTTGCATCAATTTGGTCACCACGCCGGTCCAGCCCGTCTGATGACTGGCGCCGATTCCTGCCCCCGAGTCACCGTGAAAGTACTCATAGAAGAGGACCAGGTCGCGCCAGTGTGGGTCGGTTTGAAACTTCTCCACATTCCCGAACACTGGTCGCCGGCGTTTTTCATCCTGAAGAAAGATGTTCGTCATGCGGCGCGACAGCTCTCCCGCGACTTCCCAAAGAGTCATCATCTTGCCCGACCCGGTTGGGAAATCGACTGTGAAGTCGTCTCCCAGGTAGTGGTAAAACTTCTGCAAGGACTCAACCAGCAAATAATTCACTGGGAACCAGATAGGGCCGCGCCAGTTGGAATTGCCGCCGAACAGCCCAGTGGCAGATTCGCCCGGTTCGTAGTCGACGCGATGCTCCATATCCTGCACGGTAAGCCTGTAGGGGCTGTCACGGTGGAACTGTGACAGGGCACGAATGCCGTAGGGCGACAGGAACTCGCGCTCGTCCAACATGAACTTCAGAATGCTGCGCAGTTGGTCCTGATCGGCAATAGACAACAATCTGCGTTCCCCAACCCCTTCGGCGTGCATGCAGGCCAGACTGCTGGTGAGGTCCGGGCGATTATCAATGAACCATTCCAGACGACGCTTGAAATCGGGCAGCTTGTTGAGCACCTCTGGCTCCAGGGTTTCGACCGCGAACAACGGGATCAAGCCCACCATGGACCGGATCTTCATCGGGAACTGGTTACCGTCCGGTAGCTTGAGCACATCGTAGAAGAAACCGTCTTCTTCGTTCCACAATCCCATGCTGTCATGCCCGCGATGGCTCATCGCATTGGCGATGTAGATGAAGTGCTCCCAGAACTTGCTGGCCACGTCTTCGTAGCAGGGCTCTTCGGTGGCAAGTTCAAGAGCGATCGCCAGCAGATTCAGGGTGTACATCGCCATCCAACTGGTCCCGTCGGACTGTTCGATGTAACCGCCGGTTGGCAGCGGAGCGCTGCGGTCAAAGACGCCGATGTTGTCCAGGCCGAGGAAACCGCCCTGGAAGATGTTCATTCCCTCCGCGTCTTTGCGGTTTACCCACCAGGTGAAGTTCAACATCAGCTTATGGAAGACGCGCTGCAGGAAGGCGCGATCACCTTTCCCCTTGCGCTTCTTGTCGATCTTGTAAACCCGCCACGCCGCCCAGGCGTGCACCGGTGGATTCACATCGCCGAATGCCCACTCGTAGGCGGGAATCTGTCCGTTGGGATGCATGTACCACTCGCGCAGCATCAGAGTGAGCTGCTCTTTCGCGAAATCGGAATCGACCAGCGCCAGGGGGATGCAGTGAAACGCCAGGTCCCAGGCCGCATACCAGGGATATTCCCACTTGTCCGGCATGGAGATGACGTCCGCGTTGTACAGGTGAGTCCACTCGTGGTTGCGGCCCTTCTTCCGTTCTTGCGGCGGGGGAGGATTGCCGGGATCGCCAGTGAGCCAATCTTTAATCACGTAGTGATAGAACTGCTTGGACCACAACATTCCCGCAAAGCCCTGGCGCATGACGTTCTTTGCGTCCGCCGAAAGGTCCTGCGGTATGACGGTGGCGTAGAACTCGTCGGCTTCGCGCTGGCGGAGAGCCAACGTTTGGTCGAAGCCGGCAAAGGCGTTACTACCTCTGAAATCAGAGTCGGCCAGGCGCAAGCGGACAACAGCTGTCTCACCCGCTCCAACCGTGAGCTTGTAGTGGGCCGCTGCCTTCGTGCCCTGGCGTTCGGGATTCACCGCTTCCTTGGCGCCGTGCACCACATAGTCGTTGATACCGTCCTTGACGTAGGCCGTGCGGCTCTCAACGCCAAACAAGCGGCGAGCATTGGTTTCGTTCTCGGTGAACAGCAACTCCGGAGAACCTTCACAATGCAGCCAGCGGTTGCCAGGCCGATCATGATTCAGTTCGATCACCGGATTCGGGCCCGGGCGGGACTGGCGCAACTCCGGCCGCCTCTCGCGTCCTCCCCACGACCACGTGTTGCGGAACCACACCGTCGGCAGTAGGCGGATGTTGGCCGCCTCCGGCCCCCGGTTCGCCACCGTGATCTTGACCAGAATGTCCTCTGTGTCGGCTTTGGCATATTCGACGAACACGTCGAAGTAGCGATCTTCGTCAAATACCCCGGTGTCGAGCAATTCGAACTCCGGCTGACTCTTGCCACGGCGCTGGTTCTCCTCCGCCAAGCGGGCGTAAGGAAACTCCACCTGGGGATATTTGTAGAGGTACTTCATGTAGGAGTGCGTGGGCGTAGAGTCGAGGTAGAAGTAGTACTCCTTCACGTCCTCGCCATGATTGCCCTGGTTGCCGGTCAGGCCGAAGATCCGTTCTTTCAGAATGGGATCGCGTTCGTTCCATAACGCCAGGGCGAAACAAATCATCTGCCGCCGGTCGCTGATTCCGGCGAGGCCGTCTTCATTCCAGCGATAGGCCCGCGAACGAGCGTGCTCGTGAGACAGATATTCCCATGCATTTCCGTCGGGGCTGTAGTCTTCGCGCACGGTTCCCCAGGCGCGCTCGCTGAGGTAGGGCCCCCAACGCTTCCAGTGTTTCCGACGCGCTCCGGATTCTGAGAGCCGAGTCTCTTCCTGCGTCATGAAAGCGCTTACTCCTTGTCAGATCACCCATAGTACCCGAGCAAACTCCCCCTGACCTGCTGATTGGTGTATCGAGACCAAGTCCGCCTCGATCGTCTGTCCTCCGAACGCCGGTATGGCGCGACCGATGCCTGGAAGGCCAGACCCGCGCAGAACGGCTGTTCGGGATATGGTACGATCAGGGGTACCCGAAGAGGTGGCCATGCGATTCAGGGGTCAGAAGGCGGATGCGCTGGTTGCTCGGTACGACATTGAATTCTTCAAAACCTGAGGGAAGCCGCTCGCAAGTCGGAAAGCTGCCCGACGGATTGAAGAACTGAATCTCAAGCGTCAGGCGCATGAACACACATTCGAGTACACAGTTGACAACCCACCTTCTGTAAGTCATTAAGCCGGGATGGCGGAACTGGCAGACGCAGCGGACTCA
>CAWHQS010000009.1:0-402460 GCA_963831565.1 Terriglobia bacterium | reverse complement strand
GCCATGCCGGCAGTGATCGATCCGCCCGGCGAATTGACGTAGAGCTGGATGTCCTTCTCCGGGTCTTCCTGGGCCAAAAACAGCATTTGCGCAATCACCAGGTTGGCAATGTTGTCGTCGATCGGCGTGCCGATGAAAATGATGTTGTCCCGCAGCAGCCGGGAATAGATGTCATAAGCGCGTTCGCCCCGGCCGGTTTGCTCGATGACCATGGGGACCAGCATCATTTTGGGATCGTTCACATTCACCGTCCACACTCCTGTTCCTGACCGCTAGTTCCGTCTGGGAGGATCGAAAGGTCCGCGTTAAGCGGACTGGCGATATAGAAAATCGAGGGTCTTTTCGCTGCGGATTCTATTTCGGATTCTATCGAGCGCTCCATCACGTGTCAAACGGGCCCGGATGGCCTCCGGTGTCTGTTTTGACTGGGTGGCGAGCGCGTCGATCTCCCGATCGATCTCCTCATCGCTGACCTCGATTTTTTCCTCCTCGGCAATCTTGTCCAGCACCAGTGACGCCTTTACTTCCTGCAGCGCCTGCTCCCGCTGTCCCACGCGCAAGCGGTTCAAGTCCATTTTCTTGATGTCTTCAGCTTTCATGCCCTGCGCCGCCAGGGCGCGCAGGCCACGTTCCAGGCGCACGTCAATCTGGCGGTCCACCAGTGCCTCCGGCACTTCGAATTCGCTGCGCTTTACCAGTTCCGCCACCAGTTTGTCCTTGGCCTGGTGCTCGGCGGTGTGTTTGCGCTCGGATTCCATGCCTTCGCGGATGCGCTGGCGCACTTCGTCCAGCGTCTTGAACTCTCCCAGTTGGGTGGCGAACTGGTCATCCAGTTCGGGCAGGCTCTTCTGCTTGATGGCTTGCACCTTCACCGTGTAAGTAAATGTCTTTCCCGCCAGGCGCTGTTCGGTGGCGTCCTGCGCGTAGGTTACTTCGAACACCCGCTCGTCGCCCGCCGAGGCCCCTCGCAGCTTTTCGGTGAACTCCGGCATGGTGTTCTTGCCTGCGATTTCGACCAGCACTTCATCCATGTGGACCGGCTTATCCTGGCCGTCTTTGGACGCGTCCTTAGGTTGTCCGTCGAGAGAGACCTGGGCGTAATCTCCATCGGCCAGCGGCCGGCCTTCCACCGCAGTGAAGGTCGCATGCTGCTCGCGCACACCGTTCAGCGACTGCTCGACCTCTTCCTCCGTGACCGTGATTTCGGGCTTTTCGGCACGCAATTCCTTGTAGCCGTCCACCTTGATCTCGGGCATGACTTCAAAGCTGGCCTTGAACCGCAGCGGTTCATTGTCCTTCAAGTGGAGGTCAGTGACTTGCGGCTGCGACACCGGGATCAGTCCCTGCTTGTCGGCCTCTTTACGGAAGTAGCGGGGGACCAGCGCCTCCACCACATCGCTCTTGAGATCTTCGGCAAAACGCTGGCGAATGACCGACGCCGGCACATGACCGCGGCGGAAGCCCGGGATGCGCGCCAGCTTCTGATATTTCTGGATCAGGGAATTGGTCTCGCGGGTTACTTCCTCGACGGGTATCTCCACTGCAATCTCCCGCCGGGTGCTGCTGCTGGTTTCAGTGGGGCTCACATTTGCCTTTCAGGCTTTGACCGTTCGACCTGTCCCATTTCGGCACTGGATCGTGAGTCGAACAGCACAGGCTGTAATTCTGAGTGTAAAGACTAGACGAGAGCACCGTCAAACTGCCAAGGTCGGAAGCAAGGTGACAAACGTAACCTCGGGCGGACACTTGAAGCATACCAGCCTCGTTTAGCGACCTTTACGGCATTACTTTGCGGTCTTTGCGGTTAAGGATTTTTGGTGGCGTACGCTAGAGTCGAACCTCTGCCGCAAAGGTGCAAAGTAGTACCGCAAAGGTCGCGAAGAGAATCCGGCCAGCATCCGCGACTTCCGGTTACGAAGGGCTGGCAACGCGCGCTCGCTTACAATAATTCGGATGCCCGCCTGGCTGGTTCAACTGAACCGCGAAGTGATTGCCTGCACACGTTGTCCGCGGCTGGTGGAATATCGCCAGAAAATCGCACGCGAGAAGCGCCGCGCCTACCTCGATTGGGAATATTGGGGAAAGCCCGTTCCCGGCTTTGGCGATCCCAAGGCGCGTATCCTGGTGCTCGGCCTGGCGCCCGGAGCCCACGGCTCAAACCGCACCGGACGGCCGTTTACCGGCGATGCCTCCGGCAAATTCATGTATCCGATCCTGTATGAAGCCGGGTTCTCGAATCAACCCGACGCCACCAGACGCGACGACGGACTGAAGCTCACGGACCTCTACATCACCGCCGCAGTCCGTTGCGCGCCGCCCGACAACAAGCCTTTGCCCGGGAACTGGCCAACTGTGCGCCTTATCTTGACCGCGAAGTGGACGGTCTCGCAAACGTCAGAGTGGTGGTGGCGCTGGGCCGGATTGGATTTGAAGCCTACCTCAATTACCTGAAGCGCCGCGGTCTGCTCTCCAGCAAGAATCCCTACCCGTTCCGGCACGGGGCCAGCTACAAGATGCCCGACGGCAAGATATTGCTGGCCTCCTACCATCCGTCGAATCAGAACACCCAAACCGGAAAACTGACGCGACCGATGTTCGCCGCGATTTTCCAGGATGCGGCACGCCTGGCCGATAAAAAGACCGTCGATAACAGACATTGAGTTAACCGGCAATTATGTGATTTACTTAACCATGGTTAAGCTGGGGGAGACTCCCGGCAGGCCGGCGATTCGGCGTTGGTGCTCGCGTCCATGATCCTGTTGGGCGTCAACTCCCTGGGCCAACAGGCCCCCGCGTCCAGCTCCGTACCTGGCATTCAGGACAACAGTTTTCTGGTTGAGGAGGCGTACAACCAGAACTTTGGCGTGGTGCAGCACATTTCCAGTTTTACCCGTTTCTCCGACAGCAAGGACTGGAACTACAGCTTCACCCAGGAATGGCCCGCCCCCGGCGACGAGCGCCACCACACTCTGGTCACCGTGCACTCCGGGTCTTTTCCCGGCGTCGGCGTCGGAGATGTCTTCCTGAATTACCGCTACCAGTTGATTGGAAGCGGCGAGACTCGCGTGGCCTTCTCTCCTCGCCTGAGCCTGATTTTTCCCACTGGCGATTCCAGTAAGGGCCGGGGCTCGGGCAGTTTCGGCCTGCAAACCAACCTCCCGTGGAGCGTCGTGCTGGGCAGGAAGCTGGTCAGCCACTGGAAAGCCAGCGCCACGTTCTTTCCCCACGCCCAGGATGCTTCCGGTGACCGCGCTGCGACGGCCGGCTACAATTTCGGCCAGCGCTTCATCATTTAAATTTAAGTTTCGAACACCCGTTTCGCAAGCTGCCCAAACAATAGGGAGGCAACTTTTCATTTGGTCTTAGTTGCAGTCACTTCTATCTGGAACTGGCGCCTGCTGATGGGGTCATCGATGCTGGTGATAAGGGTTGGCTTACCCAGATTGACAACCGTACTTAGGTCGGCCCGTACTTGACGGATCACCGGTCGATCGGGGCCGGACACATTTTGCGCCGGAGGCGGGGTGAGATTCGACGAATCGATGGTTGTACTGAGCACAAGAGAACCTTCCTGTTCCTGGACACGGCAATCAATGTTCATGCCGACATCTATGTATTGAAACTGAGTGTTCGCTATGGCTACCGGAACCCTTAAACCAATCCGCAGTTTGCTCAACACACCTCCAGCCTGGGCCAGCATCGAGTAGCTTCTCGTGTTGATTTTCTTACCGTCCTCGAGCTCACTCAGGGCGAACTCCAGGCGGTAGGCGCTGCTCGGTCTGGACGCGGTGGTTTTCGGAGTCGATTCCTCAGGCTTCGCCTTGTCTTCCTGCGCCGTGACTCTCGGAATGAGGCCGACCAGCCCCAAGATAGTTCCCAACAGAACCACATAAATCTTGATTCTCTGCATGGCCTGCTCCTTTAGGGTGTGTCACTTTGCTGAATTGTGGGGACCGCTTGCTCCGCGGACAAGGGCGCGATTTCAAGGTCATCAATCTGCAAATCGCCGGCCCTTCTCGTCCTGTCGGCTGCCACAGCCACCTCCCCCGCAGGCACCTGATCCAGGTACGCCAGCAATAGCTGCTCTTGCGGAGAGAGAGGGCGTGGCGAAGGGAACTGCTCGAGCAGCGGCTTTGCGAGTGCCGGAGGAATCTGCCGCGGGATCCTCTTCCGTCTCGCCTTCGATCGAGTCGTGGTGTCCGGCCTCTGAAGTCCAACGATTGGCTGTCCTAGAGTCGCGCTGCCGGTTTTAACAGAATAGGTTGCAACTGGAATGGACCCGGTCGGGATCGGCTTCCGGGTTAGCAGTGGAAGCGCGACGGCGGCCACGATGACAATCGCCGCCCATGCCGGCCACCACCGCCAACGCGGCGAGGCCCATCTCGCTTGTTCCGTGCGAAGGCCAGCCAGAATGCGACCTTCCAGTCCTGGCCGCGGTTCGGCCTCGCCGTACCGCTTCAATCCGATATCTAGCCATTTCTCGACCGAGCGCTCTGGATTCTCAGGTTCCATGTTTTTTGTCCAGTAGTTCCGCGAGCTTGTCTCGTAATATTTGGCGCGCTCGGAACAGCCGTGAACGAACGGCGGCTTCGCTGATCTCCAGGATCCCAGCAATATCTGAGGGCGGCATCTCTTCAACGGTGGAAAGAGTGACAACATCGCGCAACCGTCGCGGCAAAGCAGGAATCAGTCGCTCCAGAGCGATGGCAACTTCCTCGCCCCCTACCGCATCGTCCGCCGGTACACCAGTCGAGCGAAGCCTGGCAACGACTCTCCCCACCTCTTCCAACGAAACGTCGGGCGATTTTGCTTTCCGCCCCACTGCGACTCGCCACGCAATCCGGGCCAGCCATTTCCGCGGATCATCCACTACGGACAGCTTCCGTCGCGCCTTGAGCACGCGAACGAAGGTTTCCTGGGTTGCATCTTCGGCGTCGTGATGGTTGCGGAGTACCGAATACGCAATCCTGTACACCATCTGCGAGTGCTGACGGACGGCGAGTTCCACTTGGTCCTCGTCGGTTCGTGCCAGCGCCATGGCATCGCTCACGATCAGGTGTCCCGCCGCCACTTTCAGGTCCTCAAACATGAAGACCACCATTCTGCCTCGTTTGTTCGGGAATTTTTCAGGAAAAGCTGCAGGGATATTTCTTTGGCAAATTTTGACCAGGGAGAGACAAGACCGCAACCGGTTCAGAAGCCCACGAACACGGGTTCGGGTTCGAGATGAATGTCCCAGAGTTCTTCCACGCGCTGCTGAATGTGGTCCTTCAATCCCAGGATGTCGGCGGCGGTGGCGTCTCCGCGATTCACGATGGCCAGGGCATGCTTGCGCGAAATGCCGACGTGGCCGCTGCTATAGCCCTTGCTGAAACCCGAGTGCTCTACCAGCCAGGCGGCGGAAACCTTTTTCTGCGCATCGAGCGCGGGATAACTGGGGACCTGCAATCCCTTGGCCTGGGCGCGCCAGGTCAACTCGGCGTACTGCTCCGGCGCGAGCACGGGATTCTTGAAGAACGAACCGGCGCTGCGGCAGTCCTCATCTCCCGGAGTGATCAGCATGGCTTTGGCGGCGCGGATCCGGCGCACGGCTTCGCGGGTACTGGTCAATGAGGGGGCATTCTGAAAGCCCGCGAAATGCTTCTTCAGGTCGGCATACTCAATACGCGCTTCGCCGCCGGGCGTAAGGCCATAAGTCACCCGCAGGATGATGAAACGTCCGCGTTCGCTGGTGTTGAAGATGCTGGTGCGATATTGAAATCCACAGGCCTCGGTACAGAGTTCGCGAACCTGCCCGTCCTTAAGGTCGTACACCAGCACGGACTCGATGGTTTCGGCAACCTCCTGGCCGTAGGCTCCCACGTTCTGGACCGGCGTTCCACCCACGCTGCCGGGGATGCCGCTTAGACACTCGACGCCGGAGCAATTTCTGGCGACGGCGCGGGCCACGAATTTGTCCCACTCTTCCCCCGCGCCCACTTCGAACAGGGTTTTGCCGTTTTCCTCGCGCTGGTCGATTCCCGAAATCGCCAGTTTCAGGACGAGGCCGGGCCAGCCGGCGTCTGAGATTACAAGGTTGCTGCCGCCGCCCAGCACAAATAAGGGGAGGTCGCGGGAGCGTGCGAAGTTGACGCCTTCGGCCACCTCAGTGACCGATTTCGGCTCCGTGAAATAGCGCGCCGGGCCCCCCACTTTGAGAGTTGTAAGCGGCGCCAGCGGCACGTTTTCCAGAACCGTCATGATGGTATGATGGCTTCACTATATACGACGGGTAGAGGCGTTAGTGGCCGCCTCCGCGCGGTACGACAGGACACATCCTGCTGTGACTTGCGTCGCTCAAATCCTGAGATTTGGCGTCGTATTAGAATGACCCCGAGGAGAAGAAATGTATCCAGAGATGATGGTGGTTCCAATGCGCGAGGAGTTGACCCGGCTCGGTATTGAGGAACTCCGCAGCGCAGCTGAGGTCGATCGCGCTTTACCTAATCAACCGGGCACGACCTTGGTAGTGGTGAACTCCATTTGCGGATGCGCTGCCGGTCGCATGCGTCCCGCGGTCCGCGCTGCGTTGCAGCACTCCAGCCGGCCGGAGAAGTTGTTCAGTGTCTTTGCCGGTCAGGACAAAGAAGCCACCGACCGGGCGCGCTCGTATTTTGCAGGATACCCACCGTCTTCGCCTTCGATTGCGCTGCTGCGCGACGGCAAGGTCGTCCACATGATGCAGCGCAGTGACATCGAACATCGCGAGGCCGTCGATATTGCCGCCGAGCTGAAGAAAGCATTCGATAAGTTCTGCGCCAAACCCGCCCCGGTCGGGTAGCGTGGTCTTTCCGCTTGAATCACATATGAACACGTAGGGGCAGGTGTCCCACCTGCCCGGCGGAGCGAAGCTCCGCAGCTCGCTCAAACCTGGGCGAGCTTTGCTCGCCCGCCCAGATGAGGACATCTGGGTCTACGTGGTTAGATCTAGAAGCGGAACAGGTACGACGCTTTGACAAACAGGCCCCGCCCGTCATTCTTCAGGCGGCCGCTGTGCAGAAGGTCCCCGTCCACGTCATTGCCCAGAGGCAGCTGCACATTTTCCAGGTTGCTGTTGTAGCCGACGTAGAACGCGGTGCTGGGGTGAATCAGATAGGTGATAAGGAAATCGGCGTTGAAATTCCGGGTTGTTTCCAGATAGGTGAAAGCCGGGTTGGCCAAAACGGCGTTGTATTGTCCGATGAAGCGGAATGAGAGCCGTTTGGTGTACTGGTAGTTCCACTTGGAACGGATGATGTGATTGTTCATGCTGCCGGTGGACCCCAGCCGGTTGTGCAAGCGAAGCAGCAGGTAGGTATTGTCCACGCGCAGGGACTTAGTGGGTCTTACGACGAGGCTGGCAGCGACGCTGCTTCGGCCCGCGAGAAACGGCGCTACGCCATCGGGCGAGTCATAGTTGATCCGGCTGCCAAAGCGATAGTCCACGTCGAGAATGACGGGTCGGTAGAGACTGGTCTTGAACTCGACTTCCGTGGTATGGCGAACGTACTTCTGATTTCGGGTCAGGGTGCTGAAATCCCTGGGCCGCAGCAATTCCATTTCTTTGGCATACAACACGGTCAGGAATGTCTGCCCCACAAATTCTGCCTTGAGTGAGGGGACGTAGCCTGAGTTCAGGTAATTTCCCTCATGGTCAAAAGTGTGATAAACCTCCATCTCCGGTCCCCAGGAGATAAGGTGCTTCCCTTCGGGACGGAAGCTGTATCGCACCCGGTGATAGAGATTGTGAATATCAGGCTGCGGATCGAAGCCGGTGAAGGTGCGAAATCCGTCGCTGCGGTCGGTGTAGTCCATGAAGTAATTCAGTTTTCGTCCGTCCCGCTGAAGCGTGACCTCGGCCGCGGGGCCGGCGAGATAGGTCCCGAGAGTGCAGGTGTTATTGCGAGTGTCGCTGCACAGCGTGGAGCTCACAACACCCTGAAAGGCCGCCACCCAGTTGGCATTGAGTTTGAAGCGGCCGTCGATTCCTCCCACCCGGTTGAAATAAGGTCCCACTTCACGATCCGTGAACATCGCTCCCAACGTCGACTGGCTCCCGATATCGCGGCTGACGCGTCCGACCGCAAAGTGGGCGTGCTTTCCGAACAAAGGGTTGTCGGGAGCGACCTCGGTTCCAGGAGAAGCATCATCAGCCACGAGCATTCCCACGGCCCACGGTCCGTCTTTCCCTGTCAGACGCACCCCCCACTTGGGATCGACAATTCGGCGGGTAAAAAGCAGCGGAATCGGAGTCTGGAAATAATTGGAATTTTCCAAAAAAAACGGACGCTTCTCCGGAAACTGCACTTCAAAGCGCTGGTTCACGGTCACTTGCGGCTCGTCGGATTCGATCTGACTGAAATCGGGGTTCGCGGTCGCGTCCAGCACGAACTTGTCCTTCAGGACCGCCTTGGCATCCAGCCCGACCTGCCCAAAGGCATCGCGCTGGGTAAACTTGGGATGGTCCGGATCGCGCAGGTCGAGGTCCCGATACGAACGAAAAATTCCATACGGAATAAGCTGCAAATTGCGCCCGGGAGAAATATTTTCAAGACCGGTGGCGTCGCCCTCCTGATTCAGGCGGCCGCTGATCCGGCTCGAGTTCTGGGGCCAGAAAGCTCCCTCATTGTCACGCTGGATGTACCGGTTGAGCATGATCCCCCAGGTTTGCGGATCGCTGGAGGCAAAACGCAGGCTGCGAAAAGGGATGGTCATCTCGATCACGAAGCCCTCCTTCGTGATCTTTCCCTCGGTATTGAAGACCGTGTCGAAGGAGAAATCAAAGTCCTGGCCTTCGGTCCAAAGAGCGTCGGATTGTACGCCCAGAGGATTGGAAAAGAAGGCATAGGCCCGGCGGTGATCGTGGAACGTGTCCAGCATCAGTTCGACATTGTCATCATCGAATATTTCTTCGCGCCGCTCGAGATGGGCGCGAATCTTGCGCGGCTGACTGTCGAAGCAAACGAAAACGACATACAGGTTCTTGTCGTCATAGCCCAGGTAGGCCTTGGTCCGCTGCGTGACCGGCTCTCCGTCGCTGGGGGTGCGCTGGATGAAGCGGTCGATCCTGGCCATCCTGCCCTCCCAGACCGGACTGGGCTTCATTTGCAGAAAGTCTTCCAGGCGAGGAGGAGTGTTGACTCGGGGAATGGTGACCTGGCCAAACGTGGGTGGCGGCGCAGCCAGCAGGAGACGCGGCAGGATCATCCAGATGATCACTGCCGCGTAGCGCACACTCTTGCCCATCCAACGCATGCCCGCCTCCGCGGAAGTCGTTTGACTGTTGCCAGGTTAGACGCAGGCGAGCGCGCAAAGTCATGAGAGTGCACTCCCCCAGGAAGTAAAACGTTGTGAAGCGCTAGTGCGATCTCTTGCCGTCCCGCACGGCGCGAAATGTCATCTCCTGGGCGCGGCTTCGAGTTCGCCGTTTCCAGGCATAGAACAGTCCGGCATAAGTTTCCGTTATGTACGCCTCGGGGCTGATGCCCAGGAGGCGGGCAGTCCGGTCAATCCACCTCGCCGGGCCTTCGATCTCGCCGAAAAAACCGATGGGCGTTTCATCCAGGACCACGTGGCCCTGGCCGTCACCCCACTCCGCACGGAATTTTTCGTAGCGGAAGGAGGGCAAGTAACCCAGGGCCTGCAGGATCTTGTGGAATTCTTCGCCGCTTTCGATTCCGGTTTCCGTTTCGGTCCGGGTCTTGTGCCGAGCCACTTTGCCTTTGGCCTTGTGAGTCAGCAGCCAACTGGTCCCATACTTACGCAGGCGCAGCAGTTCACCCCTTTTGCGCAGCTTCTGGCCAGGGAGATCGTACAGAGTGTTGCTCTCGTGGGTGCGCCGGGTCACCTGCCGGAAGCCGGCCGCCCGCAGCCGCCGCGCCAGGGCGCGAAAGTCATCCACGCGGAACTTGATTTCGACTTCTTTCGACATGATTAAGGCGTCGGACCTCCGCGCAAATCACGTAGGGACAGATGTCCTCATCTGCCCGGCGGAGCAACGCTCCGCTGGTTGTTGCAACCCACAGAGGACTTGTCGAGCTGCGCTCGGCTGGACAGATGAGAACATCTGTCCCTGCGTGATTTCCGCCTGACATCCACTCTACGAAAATGTGGGCAGCTTTACCAAATCATCGCGTGGGACGGGTTCCAACGGATTTCCCGCCTTGCGCCAGGCCGCCAGCCCGCCCACGATCACGAACGCGTTGAAGCCTTCTTCCCGCAGCATGTGCGCCACCCGGGCGCTGGTCGCTTCGCGCGCTCAAGTACAGTAGACAAAAATGTCTCTGTCCTTGGGGATGTTTTGCAGTTCTTCTTTCAGGTTGTTGGGCTCGATCCGGATCGACCCTTTGATGCGCGCCGACTGGGCGTCGTAGTAGCCATGGCTGCGCACATCCATGAGCAGGATTTTGTCTTTGTCTTCCGACGCCAGGCGGCGCGTTACTTCCTCCACCTGTATCCGGGGTACGACCCTATACACAACGTGTTTGCGATAAAGCCAAACCCGGTACAGGGCATAACCGATGAGCGCGAGAACGGTCACCGCCTCGACGGCGCGGCCGGCGGTTTGAAAACCGCGCATCACTGAAACCAGAAAATCGCGGAACAGGAACCCGACGGCCACGTAAACCGTCGCATACAGCGTTGCTCCGGCGAGATCAAGCCGCAGAAAAGTGTCGAGTGGCATTTTCATGCTTCCCGCCAGAGGCGGCGCCATGGTGTTGATTCCGGGAAGGAATTTGGCGAAGAGCAGAGTGGCCTTGCCGCGTTTATAGAACGACTCGGCCGATCGCAGGATGCAGGTTTCAGGGTTGACGGACAGTTTGCAGAGAAAGCCGAGCAGGCCCCATCCCATATATCGTCCGGCCACGAACAGCAGGGAGTCGCCCAGCAGCATGGCGAGGAGAGCCAGCAATAGAAGCCGGTACACGCTGAGCACCCCAGCCCCGGCCGCCGCGCCGCCCGCCACCAGCGCCACGGCTGCAGGAACAGGCAGCCCTAGCGCTTCGGCGAGGACAAGACCGAATACCAGCATGTATCCATGGTGTGCGATGAGTGAAAGAAATTGTTGCATTCAGGGGCCGTATGCGGCTGGCCTAGTATAAAGAAAAAGGGCGGCCCCTGCCGCCCTCTGGTGTTCCGGTAAAGCAAACGCTACTTCGACATATTGTCCATCTTTTCCATCTTCTCGGCCTTGAGCATCTTGACGCTCATAACGTGAATCTGGTCCTTGTCGGCATACACGTGCGCGCTTACTTCCACGTGATGACCTTCATGACCCTTCAACGTCTCCGGATTGGCCACGTCCCACGACTTCTTGTCTTTATCCGCGACAAAAGTCAGCTTGTCGCCGTCAGCCTTCACCGTTCCCTTGATGTTCTTCAGGGGGGCCGGTGCCGCCTTGGCCATTCCACTGTCTTTTGACATGTCCTGAGCAAAACCCGCCACCGTAAACACGACGGACAGAGCCAGTGCGAGTACCAATAGTTTCTTCATAGTTCAGTCTCCTCCTCGGGTTGAGCGTTGGATGTCGAGCACTTACCTGCGAGATGTACGACCTCAGGGGAGAAATGGATTTCCTCCCCATAGGATCCAGAGCTTTATTGCGTACCTGGTCGGGAGGTTGGAACTGCCTGGAACTTCGAGTGATGGATTAAGTTGCGATGTGTAAACACTTATGTCTGCTACTTTTCTCTTGCCACCACAAAATCCGGCGCCCACAACAGGGCCCGCTTGAACTCGCTGTCCGGGAAGCTGCAGATTGCGTTGCGCGCCAGGGTTGCGTACTGCAGGGCACGGGCATTGGCCGCCTCGAGCGAACCGTAGCGCTCCAGAATCGCAATGATCTCGCGATGCGTAACTCCGTCAAAGGCGCGCTCTTGCACCACGGTTTCGATCATTTTGCGCTCGCGGGGCGCGCAACGCTCCAGGGCGTGGATTACCGCCATCGTAACTTTTCCTTCCCGCAAGTCGCTGGCCACGGGCTTGCCCAGGACTCTCTCCGAAGCGGTCAGGTCAAGCACGTCGTCCACGATCTGAAAAGCCATTCCCAGATCGCGTCCGTACTGCCCCAGGCTCTCTTCCTGGTCAGGGGTGGCCCCTCCTAAAATTGCGCCCATCCGCATGCACACCGAAAAAAGACAGGCAGTCTTGCGGAAGATCAAATCAAAATGCTCATCGAGCGAGATGAGCTTGCCCAGCTTCTCCATCTGGAGCAGTTCGCCCTCGACCATCTGTTGGGTCAGTTCGATCAGAGTGTCGAGAATGCGGAAATTGCGCTCCTGCACTGCGACCTTGAAGGCCTGCATGTAGAGCCAGTCGCCGGCCAGCACGCATTTGGAGTTGCCCCATTGCGTGTTGGCCGCGGGCCGGCCGCGCCTCGTCTGAGCCTCGTCGATGATGTCGTCGTGTACCAGCGTGGCGGTGTGGATGATTTCGACTACCGCGCCCAGGCGGATGGCGCCGCGTCCCTGGTAATTGAACAATTTCGCCGCCAGCAGCAACAGTGCGGGACGGATGCGTTTGCCTCCGCCATTGCGCAGGTATTCGCCAATTTCGGTGATGGCCTCCACGCCCGAAACTGTGTCCCGGCCAAACTCCCGCTCGATAGCGGCCAAATCCTCGCGCAACAGCTCGAAGAATTCCTTTCCGTTGATGGCGGCGGGCACGCTCATGTCGTTTTGCTAACCACGGAGGCACTGAGACACGGAGAAACTGCATGTATCTGGTTACCTGCGTCTTTTCTTGCCATGGTTTTCTCCGCGGCTCTGCGTCTCCGTGGTGAAATCTAACTTGTCCGGTAATTCGTGAACTGCATGTCGATCCCGAAATCCTGCTGTTTCAATAGGGCGATGATCGCCTGCAGGGTATCTCGGTCCTTGCCGCTCACCCGTACCAGGTCTCCCTGAATTGATGCCTGTACCTTGTGCTTCGACGACTTGATCAACTTCACAATTTCCTTGGCTTTTTCCATCGGGATACCCTGCTGCAAGGTGATCTTCTGCTTGGCCGTGCCGCCCAGGGCCAACTCGACAGCGCCGTGCGTCAGCCCTTTAAGGGGCACGCCGCGTTTCGCCAGTTTCTGCTGCAGCACGTCGCTCACCGATTTAAGTTTATATTCATCGATCGAGTGCAGGACAATCGCGTCTTTACCCTCAAGCTCGATTTTGGATTTGGAGTCCTTCAAGTCGAAGCGGGTGTGAATTTCTTTCGTAGCCTGCTGGATGGCGTTCGAGACCTCTTCCACATTGATCTTGCTGACGATGTCGAAAGTGTTTTCGGGCATGGTTCGTTGCGCCTTCTGAAAACATGAAGATGTAACTACTGAGGTTATCAGAAGAAACGGTTTTAGCGCCTCAGTTCTTTGTGGTCTGCGGTGTCCTGGTCAACTGTGTTTGCTCTGCGTCCTTTGCGGTTTTCTTGGCGTCCTTCGCGGTAAAAGAGTTTGACCTCGCCGATATCATTCAAATCTTAAACCGCAAAAGGACCAAAGAAGCACCGCAAAGGACGCAAAGAATCTCGATCAAGAAACCACAAGCTTCAGGCTAGTTTGAAAAAATTATAGAAGTTGATTGCAGTTTGCCTGCCGACCTCTTCGGTCGAAAGCCCGCGTAATTCACCCAACTGCCGGGCTACTTCTTTGACAAACACCGGCTCATTACGTTTGCCGCGATGTGGCACCGGCGCCAGAAAGGGCGAGTCGGTTTCGATCAGCAGGCGATCCAGAGGGACCTCTTTAGCAGCATCGCGGATGGGCTGTGCTTTGGGAAAGGTGATGTTGCCGGCAAATGAAATCATGAAGCCGAGATCGAGCGCCCGTCTGGCGTGCGGCCAGGTTCCGGTGAAGCAATGCAGAATTCCTCCGAGGCCGCTGGTCCTCCAATGCCGTTCCAGAAGATCGAGACAGTCGTCCCAGGCGTTGTCGCTGCCAGCGGAAGGACGGCAGTGAATCACAATCGGCAGTTTGGCCGCTCGCGCCGACTCCATCTGCCGCAGGAAGACTTGCTGCTGCAGTTCGCGGGGCGAGTGATCGTAAAAGTAATCCAGCCCGATTTCGCCCCAGGCGATGACCTTGGGGTGCGTCGCTAGTTGTTCAAGTTCCTGAAAGTCCGCGTCGGTCGCCAGCTTGGCTTCATGGGGATGGATTCCGATGGTGGCCAGGATGAAATCGTGCCGCTCAGCCAGTTGAATGCCGCAGTCGAGCGACCCGGGCCCAGTCCCGCTGCCAATGGCGACGATCTTTTCAATGCCGCCGTCTCGCGCCCGCGCGATCATCAGTTCGCGATCGGCGTCGAACTGCTCCATTTCGAGATGGGCGTGGGAATCTATGAACACAGTCGTTGGTCGTTGGTCATTGGTCGTTGGCACTGCCTGTGTGGGGACGGGTCTCTGACCCGCCCAGGCCGAGCAAAGCTCGGCGGGTTCTTCTCCCGGCGACGCGAAGAGGCCGTTACTTCAGTCTGGTCCCTACCGGCACATCTTCGAGGAAAGCCGCCAGCACGGGCTTCCCGCCCTCGGGTGAAGCGGCCACAATCATTCCGTTCGACTCCAGCCCGCGCAATTTTCGCGGTGCCAGGTTCACGACAATTACGACCTTGCGCCCTACCAGGGTTTCCGGCGCATACGCCTCGGCGATGCCGGCCACCACCTGGCGCACTTCAGTTCCAAGATCGACTTCCAGGCGCAGCAATTTGTCGGCCCCTTTTACCTTTTCGGCAACTTTTACCTGGCCCACGCGCAGTTCGACCTTGGCGAAGTCTTCAATGCTAATCTTGCCGTCGGGTACGGTGGCGGCAGACTTGGGCAATGGTGCGATGGCTGGTGATGCGGGCGCGGCAGGTTTTTCTTCCGCCGCCACTGTGGCGCTGCGTCCCTGCTCTTCCATTTGCTGCATCCTTTCGATTGTGCTTTTGTCCGCGCGCGGAAAGACGGACTGGACCTCACCCAGCCTCGTCCCCAACTTGAGCTGTCCCCATTGCAGGTCAGACAACGGGAACTTCCGGATATCGCCTAGCCCGAGCTGTCCCCAGATTTTCGCCGTGGCTTCGGGAAGCACGGGATAGGCGAGCGCGGTCACGATGCGCAAGGCCTCCGCGCTGGTGTAGAGAATGGTCGCGAGGCGGGAACGGCTTTCGTCGTCCTGCTTCTCCCCCAGCGCCCAGGGTTGGGTCTCGACGATATATTTGTCCACCGCCCCCACCAGGCCCCACGCCACTTCCAGGGCGCGCGAAAACTGGTACTGGTCAAAGAGACTGTTAAATTCCGTGATGGTTTGCCGCGCTGTGTCAGCCACGGCATGATCTTGTCCGGTCAGAGTTGCGGCGCGCGAAGGATAGGGTATCTCGCCCTTGAAATAACGTGTGATCATGGTCAGGGTGCGGCTGGTCAGATTGCCCAGCCCGTTGGCCAAATCGGCGTTGTAACGCTGCACCAGCGCATCGAAGGAAAACGAGCCGTCCTGCCCGAAGACAATCTCGCGCAACAGAAAATAGCGCAGAGCGTCGGAGCCGAGCACGTCGAGAATGGTCTCCGTACGCACGATATTCCCGCGCGACTTCGACATCTTGTTTTCTTCAAACAGCAACCAGCCGTGCGCCATGATCCCCTGCGGCAAGGGCAACCCTGCAGCCATCAGAAGCGCCGGCCAGTAAACGCAGTGGAAGCGCACAATCTCCTTGCCGATCATCTGCACATCGGCGGGCCAATACTTGTCGTACTTTCCCGTGTCGTCCGACCCGTAGCCCAGTGCGGTGATGTAATTGGCCAGCGCATCCAGCCAGACATAGATCACGTGCTTGGGATCGTCCGGCACCGGGATGCCCCAGGAGAGTGTGCTGCGGCTGACCGAAAGGTCGCGCAGGCCGGAGCGCACGAACGACATCACTTCATTGCGTCGCGTTTCCGGACGGATGAAATCCGGGTGGCTGGCGTAAAGCGCCAGAAGTTTGTCCTGAAAGGCGGACAGCTTGAAGAAATAGTTCTCTTCCTTGACGGTTTCCGTGGGCCGTCCGCACTCGGGGCAGGGTGCGCCGGGTCCGACAACGTCCACGTACAGTTCGTCAAAGATGCAATACTGGCCGGTGTAGCTGCCCTTGTAGATGTAACCGTTGTCGCGAATCCGCTTCCACAGCGCCTGCACACCCTGCTTGTGCCTGTCGGAGGTGGTGCGGATGAAGTCGTCGTAGGTCAATCCCATCCGGTCCCAAAGCGCACGGAACTCGGCGGAGACTTCGTTGGTGAGCTGCTGCGGAGTCTTTCCCGCGGCCTGCGCGGCGCGTTCGATCTTCTGCCCGTGCTCGTCGGTGCCGGTGAGAAAGTAAGTGTCAAAGCCCATGAGGCGCTGGCGCCGGGCAATGGTGTCGCAAGCAATGGTGGTGTAAGCGTGCCCGATGTGCGGACGCGCATTCACGTAGTAGATTGGGGTCGTAATGTAAAACTTTTTGTTCATTTTGGTTCTTGGTGGCGCGGGCCCCTAACTTCTCAGGGCTTTCAAGTAAGCTTCCAAGGCTTCATTGATGACGCGCTTGAGCGGCACATGGTGCTCGGCCGCGATTTTCTTGCAATCCTCATACTCCGGGGCGTAGTTGGTGACCGTGCCATTCATGCTGGCAATCTTCAACCGTATGTCTCCCCAACGCGTCACCACGTTAACCCATTTTCGCGCCAGCGTCTGACGTTGCTCCTCCCGCCGCCGAACCCCCAGGGTGCTGGTTTCCGTGAAAATTATCTGCGCCAGCCGGGAAGCGTCTTCCGGTTTTGCCAACACAGTCAGCAATATTCCCGGCCGGTTCTTCTTCATCTGCACCGGCGCGGCAAAGGTGTCGAGTGCACCGGCCTCGAGCAGACGCTCGATCACGTAGCCGAAGACCTGCGGATTCAGGTCGTCCAGATTGGCTTCGAGCACGGTGATGGTCTCGTGCGAAGTGTTCTCGGCAAACCCTGTTTGCGACTCGCCGATAGTCAAGCGCACAACGTTCGCGTGCCCGGGAAAGTCGCGGGTGCCGGCGCCGTATCCGGATTTTTCGATCGTCATCGCGGGAAACGGCGCGAATCGTTTGGCCAGCGTCTTGACAATCGCCGCACCGGTGGGGGTGACCAGTTCCACCTGAATGCCCGAGGAATAAACCGGCGCGCCCTGCAACAACTCTACCGTGGCTGGAACGGGCACCGGAAGGACACCATGCGCGCACTGTACCGTCCCCCCGCCAACATTCAGCGGGGAGCAAACAATTTCATCCACGGCCAAAGCCTCCGCTCCAACCGCGGAGCAGACGATATCCACCATCGCGTCCGCAGCGCCTACTTCGTGGAAGTGCACCTTTTCAATGTCGCTGTTGTGTATCCTGGCCTCCGCCGCGCCCAGCGCCTCGAAGATGGCGATCGCGGTGCGCTTTGCGCCCTCGCTGATCTCTGCCTTGCCGATGATCTCGCGTATCTCGTTCAGACCGCGCCCATGTCCATGCTGACCGGACTCATGCCCATGTGGCTCATGCCGGTGTGGCGCGGGCGCCCCCGCCCGCGTGCCGTCATGTCCCGATTGACTGTAGTTGTGCTCGCGCAGCTCAACATGTTCCGGCGCATGCTTGTGACTGTGACCATGTCCATGTTCATGCTTCTGCGCCTTACTCTGCTGCTCGAAGAAAACCTCGCGTGGTAAATCCTTCTCGCCGTTTACGAAGACATCCACCTTGGTCGCGCTGATGCCGCTGCGCGTCACCCTCGAAATTTCCAGGCGCGCTCCGATGTTCAGGGCCGCGACCGTATCTTCGAAGAGCTTGGCCGGCACCCCGGCGTCCACCAGGGCGCCCAGAAACATGTCGCCACTCATGCCGGAGAAGCAGTCGAGGTAGGCTATGCGCATGGGAAGACCGGTCGTTGGTTGCTGGTCGTCGGCCCTTGGTCGTCGGGCTTCTGACGTCCCTCTCTATCAATCAATGTCCCAAAAACTAAGTCGACGTAAAAAGCGTCGGACAAGAGAGTGTCCGACCCACACCTGCTCAGATCAGCCGACACCACGAAGTCGAGACTCAACGGGCACGACCAACGACCAGTTTTCATCATAGGGAAGCAGGCATTTGCCGTCAAACCTCGCATCCTCGCGCAGTTTGCTACAATCACTCTTTTCTTCAGCAACTTAGGGGAATTCTTGTATCGCCATCTCGAACGCCGGCTGGCCCAACAGGTGCGCGAATTTCTGCGCCGCACCTACGGTCTGGATCTGCCGAAAATCGTTATCGAACAGCCACCCAAAGTGGAATTCGGCGAGTATGCCTTGCCCCTGGCCTTCGAGTTGGCCAAGAAACTCCGCAAAGCCCCGCGCAAGATTGCGGAAGAGATCGTCAACGGGATTGGCCCCATTACCGGTTTCGAGAAGCTGGAACTAGCGGGCGCCGGCTATATCAACGCCCGGCTTCGACGAGAGGAGTTGGCCGCGACGCTGGCTGCGGACGAAAAGCCGCACGCCGACGTCACTCCCGGCAAGATTCTGGTTGAGCACTCCAGCATCAATCCCAACAAGGCGGCGCATGTCGGCCACCTGCGCAACGCTATTCTCGGCGACACATTTGTCCGGCTGCTGAAATTTGCCGGCAGGGAAGTGGATGTCCAAAATTACATCGACAACACCGGCGTGCAGGTGGCCGACGTGGTGGTGGGATTTCTAAATATTGAAAAGAAGTCGCGGGCGGAGATCGAGCAACTGACGCGACAGCCGAGGTTTGACTACTACTGCTGGGACCTCTATGCCCGAGTCTCGCATTGGTATGCCGAGGACAAGCAGAACTTGCAGGTCCGGCAGCAGGTGCTGCACGCGATTGAGGAAGGTAACAATGAAAGCGCCGCCGTCGCCGACGTGATTTCTGTCGCCGTCCTGCGGCGGCATCTCGAGACCATGGACCGGCTCGATATCGAATACGACTTCTTGCCGCGGGAGAGCGAGATCCTCCATCTTCATTTCTGGGATGCGGCGTTTGCCAAGCTCAAGGAAGGCGGCGTACTTTCCTTCGAAACGGACGGAAAGAATAAAGGTTGCTGGGTGATGCGGCGGGCGGGGACGGCAAAAGCTGAAACCGCAAAGGAGCCGCAAATTTCCCCTGCAGGCGCTGAGAAAGACGAAGTCGCAGAAGAGGATCAGAAAGTCATCGTCCGTTCCAACGGGACGGTTGGCTACGTAGGCAAGGACATCGCGTACCACATGTGGAAGTTTGGACTGCTGGGCCGCGATTTCGGCTATCGCAAGTTCTATCACTATCCCAACGGGCACGACTGCTGGATTTCAACCGCAGTGGGCGCGTTGGACCATCCCCATTTCGGCGGCGTGGCAGAAATCTACAACGTGATTGACGCCCGCCAGGCAGAGGCGCAGAACACTGTTATCGAAGCGCTGCGCGGGCTGGGTTACAACCAGCAGGCCGACCATTACACGCACTTTTCGTATGAGATGGTCGCGCTCACGCCGCGTTGCGCCGCCGATCTGGGCTACCAGCTTTCCGATGAAGACAAGAGCCGCCCGTACATCGAAGTCTCCGGCCGCAAGGGATTCGGGGTAAAGGCGGACGACCTGCTCGACCGGTTGATCGCGTCGGCAAAGAACGAGGTGGACGGCCGCCATCCTCAACTGACCGAAGCCGAACGCACCATCATCGCCACCCAGATCGCAGTGGGCGCCTTGCGTTATTTCATGCTGAAGTTCACCAAGTCCTCGGTAATCGCATTCGACTTCAAAGAAGCTTTGAGCTTCGAAGGCGAGACCGGTCCTTACGCGCAGTATGCCGTGGTGCGCGCCGCCAACATCTTCCGCAAGGGCGGTTTCGATCCCGAGGAATTTGGTAGAAATGCGGCAGACCGTTCTTCAGCCGCTGACTTGGCCCGGCACCTGACCGGCGAAGCGGGGAACGAGATTTGGGAATTATGGCTGGCGGCGGCTCAGACTTCCTACATCATTGACCAATCGATTGCCACCACCGAGCCCGCATACCTGGCCAAACACGCCTTCCAACTCGCGCAACTCTTCAATGCTTTCTACCACCGGCACCCGATCCTCAGCGAAGCCGACCAGGGCCGCAAGAAATTTCTGCTCGCAACCGTGGCCGTGGTCCGCCGCGAATTGACGCGGATATTGGCGGTCATGGGAATCAGCGTGCCCGCAGTGATGTAGTTGAATCTTTCCTACTTGCCCATCACCAGCACCACAAAACTGTCCGGCAAGATCGCTGGCCGGGGATGAGGTTGCTCTGCCGTCGGTGCCGGCGGCGGTCCGAACTTCGCCGTCACCAGGAAAATCTGGTGCTTCGCGGGATCGAGCGCCATGGTCCGCGCTCCGCGCTGGGTCGGAACATTTTCGGTGACGCTGAATTTGTGCGCGCGAGTCTTCATGCAAGACCGTGAGCACGCCCTCGCCGCAGGAAGCGAACGCCAGCCCGGTCTCGGGATCGAACGCCGTGGCGTCCACACCCTCGCCGATCGGAAGCGTGGAGATTACTTTGCCGCTGTCCGCATCCACGATGGCCATCAGCTTGTTGCCGCAACCGGAAAACAGCCGCCGATGCTTGCGATCGATGGCTAATCCCGTGGGCTCCTCACATGGAGCCAACGGCCAGCGTGACTTAATCTCCAACTTGGCCGGATCCAGAGCCAGCAATTCGCTCTTGTCTTCCAGATTAACGAAGATTTCGCCCTTTTCGTCGCTGACCGAAAACTCAGGCTTCCCATCCAATTTGATTGTGCCCAACACCGTGCCCTTGGCGGCGTCGATGGCGGTGGCATCGTGGCTCCTGCCGTTGAAGGTGAAGACCCGCTTGCTCGCGCGGTCATAAAGAATCGCGTCCGGGTTTTCGCCCACCTTGATTTTGCTGAGCACTTTCAGACTCGCCAGGTCGAAAACACTCACTGTGCCTTCGCGGCCGTTGCTGACAAAGCCGCGACCAAGCTCCGGGGCCAGCGCAATGCCATGAACTCCGGGCGTATCCGGAATATCACCAACCGGCTCGCCGGAATCGGGGTTGATCACAATCACGTGAGTGGAACGAGAAATGTAGAGACGGTTTGAGCTGCGGTCGAGCGTCAGATAGTCCCATCCTCCGTCGCCGCCAAGCTTGTAGGTCTTGATCAGGTGGTAGCCCGCATCCGCGGCCATACCTGATGTAACCAGCAACAGGGTGACCATCGTGACTCCCACTTTTTCCACGCACAAGCGATGCAAGCGTCTCATTTCCATAGCCTCCATGTGTAGGTAACACCATAGTACTCGACCGTAACTTTACCCTGTTTCAGAAGCCTCCTAAACTGCTGACATGCATTCTTGGGAAGGAAATCCGCGTTCCGAGCCGGTGCCCGAATACGGTACCATACAGCCGGGCTCGGGCCTGAAGCTGGATCAGTCCATCGATCCACAATCGGGCAGCTGGCGAATTCTGTTCGCCGTGGCGATGGGGATCCTGCTGGCGGCATTCTTTGCCACCGGAAATGCCCGCGCGACGTTTGAAGAGATTACCAGGCTCCTTACCCTGCAAGGCAAACCGGAGCCGGCGTCTCCCGCGGTGCTTTCCGAACACGAACTGGAAAGTCTGGATCGCAAGAGTCCACAGCAACAGGCAGAAGCCCTGCTGGAGCGCGCCGTCAACCACTATGAAGGCGCCAACGACCAGATTGCCGCGCGGGTGGAGGGCTGGTGGGGAAAACTGAAATTTACTCCCCAGTTCAATGCACTGATCACGACCGCGCTCAACTCCAATGACCTTCGAGTGCGGGCCGCAGGGATCGAGTTGGATCTGGCGGCCATGGGAGCGATCAAGTCGCCGGCAACGGTTGAGCATCTGGCCCTGCAGGCGGGAAGCGGACCGCGGTCGCAACGGGTATGGGCGCTTTGGGAACTGGGTCTTCTCGGCAATCGCGGCGTCGAACCCGAGCGCGTGAATGAGATTTTGGTCAGCCAGCTCCACGATCCTGATCCGGAAGTCCGCCACTGGGCGGTGGAAGGCTTGGCCTATCTGGGGACGAACGAGACCATCGCTCCCCTGCTGCAGACGTTTCACGACGACTCGTCAGCCATGGTCCGCGAGCGCGCCGCCTGCAGCCTGGCCCAATCCGGCATGCTTACCCAGGAACAGCGCCGCAGCGTGATTCCACAACTGCTCGACTACGCCGACGACGCCTCCCTGGACGCACAGACCCACGGCTGGGTTTATCAGGCGCTGCGCGACATCACCGGACAGACGCTGCCCAATGACACCTCGGCCTGGAGAAGCTGGTACGACGCCAACCGGGGTTAACAGTTCCTGGTTTCCAGTTTCCAGTGTCCAGTTCCCAGCACACTCTTTCCACGTAAAGCTGAACAACCGGAAACCAGAAACCAGAAACCGGAAACCAGGAAACCGTTTCTTCACTCCGCCATCTTCGCGACGTGCAGGTCAAACCCGGTTTTGGGCAGCAGCGACGTCAGCTCAAACGCTCTGAAGCCATCGCCCGCGATTTCGGTGTGCCGGTAGAGCCCGGGCTCGCTGTCAACCGTCTCATGCCGTCCATCAAGATGGTTGAGAAACTCCTGTGCCTGCTGGATGTCGGCAGCGCGATCTTTGGTGCGGGTCACAACCGCCTCTGCCGCGTAGGACCGCACCAGCTTGGGCCAGTATTTTTCCAGCAGATTGGTGCTGGCGAAGATATCGGCCCAGACCATCTGGCCGTTCACCGCCACCACCACGCCCACCGCATTCTGATCGCGAAGCTGTTGAATCAGGCTCTGGTAGTTTCGCTGGATGGGTTCGGCCACTGAATCGACTCTCTGTTTCACCTCACGGTTGTCCATCACCCCCGCGTACGAACTCGTGCCGTTGATGACTCGCGCCGCTCCCTCGACGGCCACAGTATCAGCCATCGCCTCTCTGGTCTTGCCCACCTCTGCCCATACTTTTGACTGGTCTTTGTCGGCCATCGCCTTGGCGCGAACATTGGGGGCGGCCATCGGCGCTGGCACTGAGCTTGCCGTCCCTCCCACTCCAAATCTGTCGCTGCTGCCGGTCCAGCGCCCGGGCTCGACGCAGAACACGGCGAGATCAATGGGATCGCTCTCTGCCGGGACAATGCGGTCTTTGCCAATCACCCGGTCCTGTTTTCCTCCGGTCACGATCTCGCCCGCCAGCAGGATCAGCGGCCGTTTGGAGTTATTGACCAACACCAACTGGTTGACCTGTGCGCCGCTCGGCGTAGGGGGAGTGCGCCGGCGCCGTATCAAGGGTTGCACGCCGCCGGATTCGGTCACGATCACCTCGCCCGAGCGCAGACCCTCGTCGAGGGTCAGGAATTCCTGAGTGTCGTGAGAGTGTGCGGCAACCACGGGGAACACGGTCAGGTTTCCGTGGCGGATGGGCTCCAGCACCTTGTAGCCGGAAGGGAGAGCAGCCTCCCCGCCAGGAGCAGGAGCGGGAACAAATAGGGCGATTCCGGCTAGGGCAAGCGCCGGAAGCAAGGCAAATAGCTTGAAATTCATGGTGTTCCTCCGTAGCGCCGGCATCTCGCCGGCTGTGCGGCGGGCGTCCCGCCCACCGCCGGCAGTGCCCGCGCTTGTACGAGGAACGGCAAATATTCAGCTTCTTGCAGCACAAATGTTGATAGCATCCGGGATGGCTGCCCGCCATGACCGATCACGGTGTCCAACCCATAGTGGAAGCTTCCGCGGGATTGGAATCCATGGTCACCGAACTCTACGAAAAGAGTGGAAAATCCGGACTCAGCCGCGAGCAGTTCGGAGCTGTCCTGAACGAAGTCGCGGCCAGGTATTTGCCGGCGGATGCCTCATCCCGGCAGACGGCGGAACTCTACGCCAGCTTGCGGGTGGAAGAACTGGCGCTGGCCCGGGCTTGTGCCGCCGGTCAGGAGCGCGCCTGGGAGGTCTTCATGGCGCGCTACCGCGAGAAGCTTTATGACATCGCCGCCTACATCGCAAAAGAAAGCTCCGCCGCCCGCGAACTGGCCGACTCGCTCTATGCGGATCTCTACGGAACGACCACTCGCGACGGACAGCGCGTTTCGAAACTGTCTTCCTATACCGGGCGCGGCTCTCTGGAGGGTTGGCTGCGCACGGTGCTGGCGCAGGAGTTCGTAAACCGCTTTCGCCGCCAGCGCCGCCTGGTCAGCCTGGATGAGCAGAGTGAAGACGGCACGCAATTCGCCGCGACCGATCCCGGGCCCGCCGCAGTGGTCGATCCCAGAGTTGAAGCCACGACCGACGAGGTCCTGTCCCGACTCGCCGCAGAGGATCGCTTCATTCTGGCATCTTATTATTTGGACGGTCGCACCCTGGCCGAGATTGCGCGCACGCTCGCAGTGCATGAGTCCACCATCAGCCGTAAGCTCGATAAACTGGCCAGGACCGTGCGCAAACAGATTGTGGTCGCGCTCGAGCGTAAGGGCATGAGCCGCCGCCAGGCCGCGGAGGCTCTGGAGGTAGATGTACGTGATTTGCAGGTAAATATTCGCGAGCGGTTGGCGCAAGAAAACGCTACCCAGACGTTCTCTGATGAGAAGGGTGAGGTGCGGGCGCCGGACGTCGGACCTCGGGCGTCAGGCGTCTGACTTGCGACTGGCCGTGCGCGGAATGCCTCGTACTGACTCGCTGGAGGGGAGAGTGACTCCAGCCGCGAAGCGGCGCGAGAATGAAGCCCAGGGTGCAAGCCTTGGGTGAGCAGATGGAAAGACAGAGCCCCGTAGGGGCGAAAGAAAATGGAGCCACTGCCAAAAATCGTGCAACGGAGCTTGCAGGGACAGCCGAAGGCCGAGGCGCATCCTGATCCCGACCTGCTCACGGCGTTCGCCGAGAAGTCGTTGAATGACCGCGAACGAGCGCAGGTGCTGCGGCACCTCGCCGAATGCGCCCATTGCCGCGAGGTGTTGTCGCTTGCGATGCCCGAGATCCAGCCCGCACTGGCGCCGGGTCGGGAAATGTCGAACTGGTTGAGCTGGCCGGTACTGCGCTGGGGAGCGCTGGCGGCGTGCGTAGTGGTGGTCAGCGCGGCAGTGACGCTCCACTACGAGCGTCGGGAACCCATGCGATCGGTTGCCGAAAAAGTTCCTGCGGCGCCTGCGAACCTGAGCTTGCAAGGCGAAGTCTCCAGGCAGTCCGCCCAGCAGCTGGCGGCGAACATTGCGGTCCCCTCGCCGGCCCGGCCGGAGCGCGATCTGGGGGCAGCGGGCAAGTTGGCCAAGCAACGCGAGAAGGGAAGTGAAACATCGACGATGTCTGCGCAGACAGAAGTACCCGAGGCAAATGGGCTGGCGCTGGAACAAAACAAAAAAGTTCAGGAGCTGAGCAACAACCGCCTGGCGGACGTCGATGCAATCCGGTCGGCTGACAAGCCGGCGGGCCCTGTGCCGGCAGCCGCTCCCGCCCCATCCGCAGCCAAAACAGCAACGATAGAGGGACAGGTCAAAGGGCGGAATGATGCCCTGGATTATTTCCCCAGAGCCAGCTCCGAGACGGTGACGGTCGAGAGTGCAGCCACTCCGAACCGGGAGGCGTCGGCCCGGCCCGCAGAACCGAAGGCGAAGGACGAGTTCCGCACGAATGAATCGCAAAAAGAAGTCCAGGCCGTAGGCGGCCCAGGGAGGGCCGCGGCGCCCGGTGATCGGAAGGCGGGCGCATTCTCGGGTGGAGCCGCACAGGCCATTTCGACTGAACACGCCGGGCGGTTGCGTGCCTTCAACAATTCACCCCGCTGGACCCTCTCTGCCGCCGGCGCTCTCCAGCGCTCGTTCGATTCCGGAAAGACCTGGCAGACAATTCCGGTGGCCAGTAATGTCGTTTTCCGCGCGCTGGCGGCAAACGCTTCGGACATCTGGGTGGGCGGCGCCGCCGGCGCTCTTTACCATTCTTCCGATGGCGGCCAACACTGGACGAGAATTACACCGTTGGCGGGCGGCAAGTCCCTGACCGCAGATATTGTCACCGTGGAATTCGGCGATCTCCAACATGGCAAAGTGGTGACCATTAACCGTGAAACTTGGACCACCAACGACGCGGGTGAGACCTGGCAATACCAGTGACCGCTTGCCAGCTTGAGTCTGTCGGCCCATTCCTGAAACGATCCGCCAGGGGTGGCGCAGCTTCCAGCTTGTTTTTTCAGCACCTTCAAGATGGTCATCAATGGATTTGTGCCGCTGGTTACGGCCGCAATCCCGATTTGAACCGCTACCGGTCGTGAGTTACCAAAGTGACGTTTACAGCAACATGCGGTCGGCCTAATATCCATCTCGTGGTTTGGCAGTTCTGGGGGAGGGCTGCCGGGGCGTCCTGAACTGAAAAGTTCAGGGCGCTTTTTGTTTGTCCAGAGACCGTGGGCAACCCGCGACCAGAAACCCGAAAACCCAGCCTTTGCGACTTCTGTAGCTGCGATGCATCCAATCAGGTGGTACGATACATGCAGCCAACGTTGGCTGACCGACCGTTCCCGACTTGGATTCGCGGCGAGCGGCGCTCCCGGAGGAGAAATGGCAAGCAACGGAATTTTGGAAGTGACGGACGCAAACTTTGATCAAGATGTCCTGAAATCAGAGCAGCCCGTGTTGGTGGATTTCTGGGCGGCCTGGTGTGGACCTTGCCGCGCCCTCGCTCCCATCGTGGATGAACTGGCGAAGGACTACACCGGCAAGATCAAAGTCGGCAAGATGGATGTGGACAGCAACCAGGCCACGCCCATGCGCTACGGAGTCCGTGGCATTCCGACCCTGCTGGTGTTCAAGGGCGGACAGGTGAAGGAGCAGATCGTCGGCTACGTGCCCAAGGAAACCATTCAGAAGGCCATCGACAAGCACGTTGGGTGAGGCAGTCGTCGGTCGTCAGTCGTCGGCCAGTCAAAACATCTAAGCGCCCGGGTTTAAGCCCGGGCGTTAGTTTTTGGTGACAAGGTTAATTGAGGTCTTTTAACTGAGAGCTGACAGCTGAGAGCTAACAGCTGAGAGCTAACAGCTTCCTTCAATACTTCCGCAGCACCCCGATCACTCTTCCCTGTATCTCAACCGAAGCCGCCGGCACAATGATGGGCTGCATGCTGGCATTGGACGGTTGCAGGCGAATGTTTTCGCCTTCACGATAAAAGCGTTTGAGGGTTGCATCGGTGCCCTCCACCAGGGCGACGACGATATCCCCGTTGTGCGCCGTCCGGCTCTTTTCGACCATCACGTAGTCGCCGTTGAGAATGGCCTCGTCCTGCATGGAATCGCCGCGGACTTCGAGCACAAACACTTCCTTGGAGCGGACAAAATCCGCGAGCGAAATGGTCTCGTTGCTCTGCACCGCCTCTATGGGCTGGCCGGCGGCGATGCGGCCCACCAGCGGCAGCACCATCGTAGTGTTCACCGCCATGGCTTGCTTGAGCCGGCCCTTGGGGGGCAGCAGGTCGATGGAGCGGCTGCGATTGTAGTCACGCGTGAGCAGCCCTTTTTTCTCCAGGTTGGAAATGTGCTTGTGCACCGTGGCCAGCGAACTGAGCTCCAGACCTTCGCCGATTTCCTCGAACGAGGGAGAGTAGCCGTTCTTCTGCACGAATTCGGAGATGAAGTCGTACACCTGCCGTTGCCGTTTGGTGATTGCCATGGAATAATTTTAGGCGAAGATTAAGCGAAGTCAAGTTGAAAACGAGGCTCGTGCTCTTTTGGTAGGAATAAGCACTAAACGGTTTAGTTTAGTGATGCAAGGACCCTCTGCTAGCTTAGCGGATCTTCGTTTTTTGCGGTCAAGAGCTTTTAACCGCAAAGGTCGCAAAGTTAAGCGCAAAGGACGCAAAGGGAAAACCGGCTTGGGTGGATGATTTTATTTACCGAGCCGTTACAGCCTTCAGATATCGATAATAAAAATCCACTGCCCGGTAGAACGCGTCCACCCGGATGCGCTCGTCCTTTCCATGGGCGCGGATATCGTCGCGATCGATGGCTTCTCCCGATACACAATAGGTCGGCATGCCGGCGGCGTTGGTGTAAATTCCGTCCGAGGCGCCGGTCGCCATGTCGGGAATCACGGCCAGGCCCGGCCACATGCTGTTCACCACTTTCTCCAGCGGTTCAAAGACGTCGGGACGCAGCGGTGGTGGCGGGTACGAGCGCCGGTTGTTGACTCCGCCGATCGCTCCCATGTCCTTCACCGTTATTTTAGGATCGGCCACAACTTTCTCCAGTTCCTGCCGGATCTCTTCGGGCGCATGGCCGGGAATGATGCGGCAGTTCACATTGGCTTGCGCCATCTGCGGCAAAGCATTGTTGGCATGACCTGCGTTCAGACGCGTGGCCACGCAGGTGGTGTGCATGATCGAGTTGTCGATGGGATCTTGCGACAGGCGAGTGACGGCGTCCATGTCCGGAGGAGTCTTGAGGATGGCACGCATGTCAGCCGCGCGCCCGCCGGTTGAGATCTTTGCCATGCGTTCGTAATAAGCGCGGGTGATGTTGGTCAGTTCGAAGGGAAACTGGTAGTGCTCCAGGCGGGCCAGCCCGTCAGCCAGATGATAGATGGCGTTGTCCGGCCGGGGCAGGGAACTGTGGCCACCGGGATTGGTCACCATCAGTTGATAATCCGAATACAGCTTCTCCGACGCATCCACGGTCATGAACTGCGGCTTGCCCTGCTCCGACAAAATTCCGCCACCGTCGTGGTTGAGCACAAATTCGGCATCGATCAGTTCGCGATGATTCTTGATCAGCCAGTCCACGCCGTTCGAAGTCCCGCCTTCTTCATCGGCGGTCAGGGCCAGGATGATGTCACGGTCCGGCACGAAGCCTTCCTTCTTGAAGCGGATGAGGGTCGTGGCCATGATGGCATCGCCGTCTTTCATGTCCTGCGTGCCTCGGCCGTAGTAGTAACCATCTTTCTCCACAAACTGAAACGGATCGGTGGTCCAATCCTCGCGCCGCGCCTCGACCACATCGAGATGTCCGATCAGCAGAACCGGTTTGTGCTTGCCACTGCCGTGCAGTCGGACCACCAGATTCTTCTTGCGATCGTTCGGCCCCAGGATCTGCATGTCGCTGTCGGGAAATCCGGCATCGCGGAAGCGCTGCGCCATGGCCTCGGCAGCGGTGGTCACATTGCCGACGGAATCCGTAGTATTGATTTCGATCAACTGCTTGAAAATATCGTGAGAAAGTTGCCGGGTAGCGTCGTCAATCTGTGCAGGTGAGGCGATGGTGAGAGAAAGAAGAAATACGAGAGTCAATGAAAGATTCCGATATTTCAATCGAGGGCTCCTTGGTAGCGCCGGCGGCCCGCCGGCTGTCCGGAGGGCGTCCTGCCCTCCGCGCTGTTCTGATAAAAAACGCCCAACTACAGTACCAGAATGATTGCGCCCGGGAACAGGCGGGAACGACAACTCCAGCGTGCATTTGGCAGCGTCAATGCACGCAGCGCAGCCCAGGCTGTTATTCTGAGCGGGTGAGTGCTCCCGCGGAAAAGTCGCCCCTGATCCAGGCTGGGCTCTGCCAGGAGTGCTCGCACGCGCGACGTATCGAGTCCGACCGCGGTTCAGTGTTCTTTCTCTGCCAGCTGGCCTTGACCGACTCTCGCTTCCAGAAATATCCCCGCCTGCCGGTACTTTCTTGTCCCGGATACGAGCGGAAAACAGCCTCAACTGCCTGACCTGCAAGGCCATTCGCAGCGCGAAACTTTTGTCCGTCCCGGAACTCTAATAAATTGCGGCCAGTAAAAGGGGCCGCGGGAGTGTGTTCTCATGTTCAAATTCTCGGTCCGTATTTCCTTATTTTTCCTGCTCCTGGTCGCAGGCACGGTGGCGTGCAGTGCGGGAGGTGCTGCGGCGGCTGCGGTGCCGGGTCCGGCCGTCGATTCTGCCAAAGCGGCTACGCCGGGTCAGCAAAGCGCAGTGGTGGCGGGCGGATGCTTCTGGGGCATACAGGCTGTGTTCCAGCACGTGAAAGGTGTAATCAGCGCGACTTCGGGATACTCCGGAGGCGATGCCAAGACGGCGCAATATGAAATCGTAAGCACGGGCGAAACCGGACACGCCGAGTCGGTGAAAATTAGTTATGATCCTTCACAGATCACTTATGGAGAATTGCTGCGAGTGTTTTTCTCCGTGGCCCATGATCCCACGCAACTGAACCGGCAGGGGCCGGACGACGGCACGCAATATCGTTCTGTGATTTTTTACGGCAACGAAGAACAGAAGAAAATTGCGGAAGCGTACATCGCGCAGCTCGACCAGGCCAAGGTGTTCCCCCATCCGATTGTGACCCAGGTTGTGCCGCTCAAGGCGTTCTATCCTGCTGAGGCGTATCACCAGGACTATGCGACGCGTCACCCCGACCAGCTTTACATCGTCTATAACGATGCGCCGAAAGTGGCGCATCTGAAGCAGCAGTTTCCGGAACTCTACACCGGCAAGTAGCGCCGGCAGATCGAGGGGGTGAGCTATGTTTGACTCGGATATTGTTGCGGATTCATCGGTGAACGTGCGGCGGCGCGCCTTTCTGGGGGTTGCGGTTTCTGCGATTGCCGGCGCTGCCCTCTGGTCGCTGCGCAGGCCGCGTCTGATTGAAGCCGCCATGCCCAAGGGCGATCCCGGCGAAGTGACCATCGTGCAGTTTTCCGATTCCGGGCAGCGCCTGCAAAAAGTTCGTGTCCCCAAAGTGGTAAAGAGCGATGAGCAGTGGCGTGAGCAGCTGTCGCCGGGGCAATTCGATATCACGCGTCATGCGGACACAGAGCTCGCGTTCAGCGGAAAGTATTGGAACCTGCACGACCAGGGAATCTACCGCTGCATCTGCTGCGACAACGCGCTGTTCAGCTCGCAGACGAAGTTTGAATCGGGCACCGGCTGGCCCAGCTTCTGGGAGCCGATTGCGCCCGAGAACGTGCACACCATTAACGACATCAGCTACGGCATGGTGCGGAGCGCTGTTGCCTGCACCCTGTGTGACGCGCATTTGGGACACGTCTTTGATGACGGCCCTCAGCCTACCGGGCTTCGCTATTGCATGAATTCGGCCTCGTTGAAATTCGTGAAGCAAACCTAAGCGTCACTCCCTCGCTGGACTCACGTAGGTGCGGGTGCCCTCACCCGCTCGGCCGGGCAAAGCCCGGCAAGGTCTTAGCCGCGCTGACGCAGGCCCCTGGGATACAATCCGGATTACAATTCAGGAAAGAGTTGAATATGAATTCCACTCAGCCTTCATTTCGTGCGCCCAGCGCGGTCGAGCGCGTATTCAATCGCAGTTTCGGAATTCTCGTGGGTTTAGGCCTGGGGTTTTCCTATAACTACCTGCTGCAGGTCCGCGGACGCAAGAGCGGGAAGATCTATTCCACCCCGATCGATCTGCTGGAACGTGGAGGAAAGCGATTCCTGGTGGCGCCGCGCGGCCGCACACAATGGGTGCGCAACGCGGAAGCGGCTGGGGAAGTTACGCTCAAGAGAGGAAGCAAACGGCAGCAGTACCGGCTGCGAGCTCTCTCCAATCAGGAGAAGCCGGAAATCCTGAAGGCCTATCTGGACCAGTTCAAGCGCGAAGTTCAACGCTACTTTCCGGTACAGGCCGGGTCGCCGGTGGAGGCTTTTCGTGACCTGGTGCAGAGTTATCCGGCGTTCGAATTGATTTCAAGCTAAAGGGTGCCCCACCCTCGTCGTTCCGTTCTTTGGAACGACAGGGTGGGGAAGTCAGATAAGGTCAATCCGTGGACATCCGCGAAATCCGTGGCCGTCCTTAGTTGTCGACCTGCGCTCGAACCGGATGGGTCAGGGATTCGTCCCCACACGGGCCTTGCCGGAGTCTGAAGTCCGAAATCCAACCCCGCTACTCCAACACGCTGTCATCCAGTTTCTTTTTTCCCCAGTCAGCGGCGGCTTGCACGAAGGCGAGCACCAGGGGGTGCGGCTTGCCCGCTTGCGAAGAAAGTTGCGGCTGAAACAGGGTCGCGATATAGAAACGGTGGGTGGGCGATTCGATGGCGCGAATCTCGCCCTGCGGCCCGCGTGCCACCACCGGGAACCCGGCTTCCATGGCCGCCCATTCATAGTCGGGATTAACTTCGAAGTTGCAGAAGAATTCTTCGGCAACCGTGTCCCGTGAATAATAGGACTGCAAATAGGAGCCGGGACGCAGGCGGATTTCCGGTATCGCACCGGAAAGCTTGGGCTTGCCCTTGCCCCGGTTGGGCACGGCGCAGGCTACCGGATAAATAATGATGTTTTTTGAGCCGGAATTGTTCTCGGCGCTGTCGGCATCCTTAATCCCCAGCACATTGCGGGCACACTCGATCAGGGCATATTGAAAGCCGCCGCAGGTGCCGAGGAAGGGCCAGTCGCGGCGGCGGGCAAATTCTATGCCCTTCAGCATTCCATCCAAACTCTTGTAGGGACTACCTGGCGCCGCCCAGATTCCGTCCAAGCTTTCGAGCTTCTTCAGTGTGTCGGGCGTGAGCAGGCTGGGAGTCGAGATCCATTCGCCTTCGACCGGCAGATTCAGTTGGGCGGCGGCGTGCTGCAGCGACTTCTCGATTGCGGGAAGAGTCGGAGACTTGGGGTCGTAATCCCCGAGAATTCCAATGCGGACGGGATCGGTCACCTGGGTATTTTATATGGGCTGCGGAGGGACACAGGTGAGAAGGCTGGTGACCTTCTTCTCCGCCGAGCTTCGCTCAGCCGCACGAGCGGGAAAGCTCGCGCCTGCATTTGGCGGGCGAGGGCGCCCGCCCCACACCAACTTAGGTCATTTCGTGGTTACGGCGCGTTCTCTCAGGATTTCATCCACCGCCGCGATCGCCGTTTCCAGTTCCTCATCTTTATTGTAGAAGTGCGGAGACATGCGCACGCCGGCTTTCGGGCGATAGTCCACCAGGATGCCGCGCTTAAGCAATTCACTACAGACTTGCTCAGCATCGGGCATGGCGATCGAAACCGTGCCGCCGCGTTGGTCGGCATTGTGGGGCGAATTCACGCGCCATCCACGCCCCGAAGCCAACTCGATCAATCGTGAGGTCTGGCGCTTCGATTTCTCGCGGATGCGTTCGATGCCGACCTCTTTGATAATCTTCAGGCCGGGACGCGCCGCTTCCAGAGCCGGGATGTGGGAGGTTCCGTTCATGAAGCGAAACGGTGGGTCGCCGTAGCGAGTAGCCCCGGTCTCGAAGCCAAAAGGATTTTGGTGGGCAAACCAACCGGTGAATTTCGGCTCCAGCTTCTTTCCCAGGTCGGGGCGGACATACAGGTAGGCCACTCCCGGGCCTCCGCACAGCCACTTCAAAACTCCGCCACAGGTGAAGTCAACATGCAGCGCCTGCACGTCAACCGGAACAGTGCCCAGCGACTGAAAGGTGTCAAGCAGCACATGGGCCCCCACCCGATGCGCCTTCTCGATGATTGCCCTCGCGTCCTGAATATAGGCGCTTCTGAAAATCACATGCGAGACCGGGACCAGCAGGGTCCGGTCATCGATCGCGTCCAGCAGTCGCTCGGTGGGAACGGTGATCCCATCGTCGGTCGGGACCATGTGAACCCGCGCGCCGCTGGCCTGTTGCGCCTCCCAGAAATACATGACCGAAGGAAAGTTCAAATCGCTATACACCACCTTGTTGCGTTTGCCCGAGAAATCCAAGCACGACGCAACCACCGCCTGGCAGGTAGTGACATTCTGGTGCGTAGAAACCGAGCCGGGAGGTGCATTCATCAATGCGCCAATCTCGTCACCCACCTGTGCGGCCAGCATCCACCATCGTTCTTCCCATGCCCGCACACCCCGTGTGGCCCAGATGTCCGCGTAGCCTCTTCATGGCTTCGTAAACGCCCAGCGGCATGGCCCCGAGCGAATTGCTGATCAGATACGTGCTGCGTTCCAGAATGGGAAACTGCGAGCGATAGCGGAGAAGGTCGTCGGCCATTTCGCCATTGTACTTCCGCAGCCCGGCGCCTCGACAAAACGGCAGGATTCCATCCGACAACTCACCTACTCGCTCATGCATCCAAGCTCAGACAATGCATTCATTGAGTTATCGGAGTGAAATGAAAGCCATGAAGACCATCAGAAATGTCGTGGGAACGGTGGGCCTGCTTTACGCCAGCTACATACTTATTTCGAGCATGAAGGATGTTCGCCGCTACATAAGAATGAGCATGATGTAAGAAGTGAGGAGTATGTGTGGAGCGGATACGCTCGCCCGTCGCCTTGAATTTATTTTTTTGTCGGGCTTACAGGAGAGAGCGTTCGAATGGTAGAAAGTCAAAGGCGCCGGACAGGAGTGTCCGACCCACACTGCTGCGCTACTTCTTTTTCAGCAGGAAATAGGCTGCCGTCAGCACGATCAGGTACACGCCGCCGCTGATCAGCGTCAAATGAGAGTTGTAGCCTGTTTCCAAAACGGCCACGATGATGAGTACGAATCCTAACCCCGAGCCCCAGGCTCCCAGTGGCGAGCGCATGGGCAACGCCGCGAGTTGGCCCGCCGAGAGCCTCCGCCGGAATTGGATGTGCGCGGCCAGGGAGACCAGCCAGGCCAGCAACATTCCCACCAGGGCCGCACCCAGAATCGAGACGAAGGCATTCCTGGGCGCCCACTTCTCCAGCACCAGCGCCACTACGATACCGTAGGACGAAGCCAGCACCGCCAGTTTGGGCGATCCCGAAGCATTCAGCCGTCCCAGGATTGCCGGCGCCCATCCCGTCCGCGCCAGGGAGAACAGAACGCGGGAAGCGGCGTAGAGCGCCGCATTGGCACCGGACAGCGCGGCGGTCAAAATTACAAAAGTCATGATGTGGGGCGCGGCCGGAATATGAGCGTGCCGGAACACGGTGACGAACGGGCTCTCGGTAACCCCGGCACGGTCCCATGGCATCACGCCTACGAGCACGACGATCGCTCCCAGGTAGACCGAAGCCAGTATGGCGAAAGTCAGCTTGACGGCGCGGGGAATCTCTTGCGCCGAGCGCGACTCTCCCGTGGTGATGGCCACAAATTCGATTCCCCCAAAGGTGTAAAGCGCGAAGCCCATGGCCAGCAGGGGGGCTAGTGCGCCTTTAGGGAAAAAGCCGCCATGCGCGGTGTATTCCGGCGTCACCCGGCCGCTGAGCAACAACCCCGCTCCCAGCAGCACAAAAGCCACGATGGTGGCAACTTTGATCATCGCAAACCAGTATTCAAAGCGGGCGTAGTTGCCCACGCCGCGCAGGTTGATCAGCAGCAGAAAAACAGAAAAGATCACCACCCAGAACAGGGCTGGGACGGAAGGGAACCAGAATGTGAGATAGGTGGCGGACGCCACTAACTCCGCGCCGATCGAAATCGAGATGGCCGCCCAATAGCCGGCACGGGCAATAAATCCAGCCCACCGGTTCAGGTAAAGATCGGCGTAGACCCCGAACGATCCGGCAGCCGGATGCACACTGGAGAGTTCGCCCAATGCCATGGTCACGGTCAGGCCAATCAATGCAGCCAGAACGAAACTGAGGATCACTCCCGGCCCGGCGATCTCGAGAGCTGCCGCCGATCCCAGCAACAGGCCGGTGCCGATGGACCCCCCGACGGCGACCATGGCCATCTGGCCGGCGCCGAGCTGGTGGCGCAATCCCCTTTCCTCCGCCTCCTCGGGCATTGGGCACCTATAACAGAAGCCATATTTTCAACCAAGACATATTCGCTCATGACTTTCGTAATCCCTGCGGTACCCGACTTCGTTGCCGCTGCCGGAACCGCCCCCTAAAATCTCACTTGGGTTACTACGTACGTTACCCGTGTCTCTCATGCCAGATCCGAGCAAGCGAATGGACCGAGCCGAGATCGCCCGTCGTGTGGAGCGCGCCGAAAAGCTCTTGCAAAAGGGCAAGACCGGCGAAGCCCTGGACGAATATCTGCAGGTCCTCGCGGAAGACCCGCAGAACGACAATGTGCGCCAGATGGCAGCCGATATCTGCCTTTCGTTGCAACGGACTGCGGAGGCGGTGAAGCTGCTGGGAGACCTGTTCGAACGGCAGATTGCCGCCGGCGAGAACACCCGCGCCAGTCTCACCTACAAGAAGCTGGCCCGTTATACGGTTCCTACCAGCATCCAGAGGGTCCAGTTCGGGCAGATTCTTGAGACTTCGAACCGGAAACTCGCCCTCGAGACCTACGAGAGCGCTCTTGAAGACCTGAGCAAGAATGGACGTCAGCAGGACTGCCTGATCGTGTTGAGGCGACTGGTTGCGCTGGAGCCGGTGGAGCGGAACTTTCTGCGGCTGGGCGAACTCTGTTCACAAACCGGAGACAAAGCAGGCGCAGCAGCCGCTTTCTTCAAGCTGGCGGAGATGACGGACGCTTCCGGCGCGAACGCCGCGCAGTGGTTTGAACGGGCCTACACGGAAGACTCCACCGACCCCAAAACTGCGCTGGGCTATGGCAAGAGCCTGATGGCGCAAGGCCAGGTCGGGGCTGCGATTTTTGTTCTGGAACCTCTCGCCAAAACCAAGGACGCAGGCCTGGAAACGCGCGAGACCTATGTGAAGGCCCTGCTGTCCGCGAACCGTCTGACCGACGCGGAGCCGCTTATCTGGGAGCTTTTTAGGGCAAATCCCTCCCGGCAGCAGGAGGTTGCGGACCTGATCGGATTGTTGGTAGATGCGCAGCAGGATGCGGAGGCAGTCGCCCTGGCGCGCAAGCTGGAGCAATTCCAGCACAATCGGGGAGACCGCCGCGCATTTGTCTCGATGATGCAGGATGTGGTGGCCAAGCACCGTGGTTCGCCCGATCTCCTGGAGTTCATGAGCGAGTTGTTCAACTCCTCCAATCGAGAGGGAGACTATTGCCAGACTCTGCTCAAGCTCTTTGATCTGCACTGCAGCATGGGCAACTATGCCAAGGCCGCCGAGTGCCTGGATCGCGCCGCTGATGTGGACGCCTATGAGCCCGGCCACCAGAAGCGTCTGGAATTGTTGCGCGGCAAGATCGACGAAAGCCGTTACAAGGTCATCGCATCGCGCTTTACCAGCATGGCGAAAACGGCTTCGGAACCGGCCAAGACGGAAGGGCCCACACTGGGCGCGGCTGCGCTGCAGGACCTTATGCTGCAGGCTGAAATCCTGGTGCAGTATGGCATGCGCACCAAGGCGATTGAACGCCTGCAACGCATTCAGGAACTCTTTCCGCGCGAAGAAGAACGTAATCAGGACCTGCAGCAGTTGTATCTGGCCGCGGGAATGACTCCGCATCGTGCCGACCCTGGCCCGCTCCCGCCCGCCGGAGCTGCCGGCTCCGCCGCCAAAGCACCGCCGGCGCCCGCAAAACCATCTGCCCCGGCGGAATCCGCCGACGTCAACAGCTTCACCAAAGTGGCCGACATTACCCGCAAACTCTACCGCCAGACCAATGCCGACACAGTCATGTCCACCGCGGTCGCCGAAATCGGAGCGCAATGGAAGCCCAGCCGGTGCATTGTGGCCACGCGCAAGCCAGGCATGGTGCCCAGCGCGATCAAGGAGTACCACGGCGATAACGTAAAGGCTGCAGAAGTAAAGGCTCTGAGCAAACTGGTGACGACCGTGCAGGACATCGCCATCAGCAAAGGCACTCTGACGATTACCGACGCGCCCGCCGCGCCGGAGCTGGAGGAAATTCGGCAGGTGCTGGTGGAGTTGGGGATTACTTCGCTGCTGGCGCTGCCGCTCAGCGACGGCCAGGACCAAATGGGAGTGCTGCTGCTGGCGCAAAGCACGGCGCGGGGCTGGCACTCCGCCGACGTGCTCGTGCTCAAAACCATCAGCGAACAGATCGTGATCGCACTCACCAATGCCGGACTGCGGCGTCTGGTCAAGAGTCTCTCGGTCACCGACGAGCAGTCAGGGCTGCTCAAGCGGGCTTCGTACTTGGATCTGTTGATGGCAGAGACGCGGCGCGCGGTCCAGCAAAGCACCCCGGTGACGGTGACTCTAATGCAGTTTGGCAAAAGCGCCGCCATGTTGAAGGAGCACGGAGAGAAGGCCGTGGAAGCGGCCATGCAGCAGATTGGCCAGCTTTTTGCCGCCAACATCCGGCAGAATGACCTTGCTTTCCGCTACGGGAAGACCACGATCGCCCTGGTGCTTGGGGAAACCGCCGAGAAGGAGGCAATCCTGGCGATAGAAAAATTGCGCAAGCTGCTCGCGGAAATAAAACTCTCGGACGAGATTCTCCCCTTCAGCGCCGGTCTGGCCGAAGCCGTGGTGCGGCAGCAGTACGATCCCGTGGATATCGTCACCGAAGTCATCAACCGCGCCGACAAAGCGCTCGACACGGCGGTGGCGCAGGGTATGGGCCGCATCGTCAGCCTGCCTCCGGCAGTGGCGGCCGCGGCAGTCGCGTAGTGGTGGGCCAGAGACTCTTGTCCGCCCCGCACACCCAAGAACAATGCTCCACCCTTCTTTTGCGATTCTTTGCGGTCTCCTTTGCGAACTTTGCGGTAAATGGGTTTGACCTCGCCTACCATCGCCTAAGAATTCCTAAACCGCAAAGGACGCAAAGAAAGACCGAAAAGGACGCAAAGAGTGCTGATGGGCTACAACCTGCAGCCTGCTTGTAGCAGGCACCGCATTCCCGCTGATAAACTAACCAGTTTGATTGCCGCACGCTGGACCATTCTGATTTCAAAGAGCACCAGGAAGCCTGCATGCTGAAACCCGGCGACATCGCTATCGTAAGCGGGGCCCGCACCCCGTTCGGACGCTACTGCGGCAAGTTGAAAGACTTCACCGCTCAGGAATTGGGCGCCATCGCTGGCAAAGGCGCGATGGAACGCGCCGGCCTCGATCCCAAGGAATTCGACCACGCGATTTTTGGCAATGCACAGCAGACTTCGGGCGACGCCATTTATGGCGCCCGACATGTGGCTTTGCGCGCAGGTCTGCCCATCGAGACGCCCGCGCTCACCGTCAACCGGCTGTGCGGAAGCGGCATTCAGGCGATCGTGAACGCCGCCCAGATGATCCAGTTGGGCGAGGCGAACCTGGTTCTGGCCGGCGGCATGGAAGCCATGTCGCAGGCCCCGTTCACCATTCGCGGACGCGACGGCTTCAACCTCGCACCCGGCGGCAAGATGGAAGATTCGCTCATGGTCGCTCTGCTCGACAGCTATTGCGGCCTGTACATGGCGAATACTGCCGAGCTATACGGTGAGCAACACGGGATTACTCGCCAGTCTCAGGATGAATTTGCCTTGCGTTCCCAACAGCGTGCGGACGTGGCCTACAAAGAAGGACGCTTGCAGGAAGAACTGGTCCCGGTGGCGCTGAAAAATTCCCGAGGCGAGGCGACGGGCGAATCGCTGACCGAGGACGACCACCGGCGTCCGCAGACCACGCTCGAAGGCCTGGCCAAGCTCAGGACTGCCTTCGGGAAAAACGGAACGGTCACCGCCGGCAACGCCAGCGGAATTGTGGATGGCGCAGCCGCGGTGGTGGTCATGTCGCTCGATGAGGCGGGCAAGCGCAGCATTCGTCCGCTGGGACGGGTAGTGAGCTGGGGCATTGCCGGAGTCGATCCCAAAGTGATGGGCCGCGGGCCGGTGCCGGCGACCAAGATTGCTCTGCAGAAAGCCGGGCTTACTCTGGATTACATCGATCTCATCGAGGTGAACGAAGCCTTCGCCGCGCAGTATCTCGCGGTGGAAAAAGAGCTGGGCCTCGATCGCGAGAAGGTAAACGTTAACGGCGGCGCAATCGCTTTGGGACATCCGCTGGGAGCGACCGGCACGCGGCTGGTCATTACGTTGCTCTACGAACTGCGGCGCAGAAAGAAGAAGTACGGGCTGGCGACAGCCTGCATCGGCGGTGGTCAGGGGATTGCGATGGTAGTCGAGAGCATGAACTAAGGATCACCACGGAGGCACAGAGTCACTGAGAAATTCTGAGCTTTCTAATGTTCTCTGTGTCTCTGTGCCTCCGTGGTGAATTGAAGGACCAGTATGAAAATCAAAAAAATCGGTGTTCTCGGGTGCGGCTTGATGGGTTCGGGCATCGCGCAAGTGGCGGCCACAGCCGGATTCGACGTCACGGTCCTCGAAGTGGAGCAGAAATATCTCGACAAGGGTTTTGCCGGCATCGAAAAGTCACTGGCCAAATTCGCCGAGAAGGGCGCGCTGACGGAAGCGCCGCAGGCTGTCCGAGCCAGACTCAAGGGGACCACCGATATGCAGGACCTCGCCGAGTGCGACATCATCATCGAGGCCGTGATCGAAAACGTCGACGAAAAGAAAAAGATGTACGCCGCCCTCAACGGCATCGTAAAGAAAGATGCCATCTTCGCTTCCAATACCTCTTCCATTTCTATCACCGAACTTTTGACTACGACCAAACGCCCGGAGCGATTCATCGGGTTGCACTTCTTCAATCCGGTGCCGCTGATGAAGCTGGTAGAAGTGGTGCGCACCATTGCCACCGCCGGCGACGTGTACGATACGGCTTACGAATTCGCGAAAAAGCTGGGCAAAGTCCCGGTCCGCACCAGCGACAAGACCGGATTCATCGTGAACCGGCTGCTGGTGCCTTATCTGCTCGATGCCATCCGCGCCTACGAAGAGGGTGTGGGCTCGATCGACGACATTGACAACGCCATGAAGCTGGGTTGCGGCTATCCCATGGGCCCGTTCACGCTGCTCGATTTTGTCGGCCTGGATACCACGTATTACATCACCCACGTGATGTATGACGAATTCAAGGAACGCCGCTTCGCTTCGCCGCCGCTGTTGAAGCGGATGGTGATGGCGGGATGGTATGGCAAGAAAACGGGTAAAGGGTTTTACGATTATTCGGATCCGGCGAACCCGAAGCCGAATAAGCTGTGATGCACGTGTAGGGGCAGGTGTCCCACCTGCCCAGCGGAGCAAAGCTCCGCAACTGTGGCGACCGTTGGTTATTCGACCCGAGGAGTGAAGTCAAGCGTGGCGTGAAGCTAGTTATGACCTGGCGAGCGGTGCTCGCCCCGCCCGGACGAGGGCGTCCGGGCCTACGTGGTTCGAGATGAGTTCGAGGATTCCAAATTTGAGATCGCGGGGCAAGACCCGAGTCAAGGCGCTTGAAGGCAAGCTCGACGCCGGCGGAAAACGCTTCGCTCTCGTCGTCTCTCGATTCAACGCCTTTATTACGGATCGACTGCTGCAAAGCGCCTTTGACGGGCTGGTGCAATGCGGGGCTAAAGCCAGGAGCATCAAGATCGTCCGCGTTCCCGGCGCTTTCGAAGTCCCTTCCGCCGCGCGCACTCTTGCCGAGACTGGGAAATACGACGCTATCATTTGTCTCGGATGCCTGCTGCGCGGCGACACTGCACACTACGACGTCATCGTCAACGAAGTGGCTCGCGGCATCGGCCAGTCCGCGCAGGAAACGGGCGTGCCTCACGCGTTCGGCGTCCTCACCTGCGAGACTCTGGAGCAGGCCATCGATCGCGCCGGCCTGAAGATGGGCAACAAGGGACTGGAGGCGGCGCTGGCTGCGGTGGAGATGGCGAACCTGAAAGCAGTCGTCAGTCGTCAGTCGTCGGTCGTCAACAAGGCTGTCAGCTCTCAGCTTTCAGCTGTCAGAGAAAAACAAAAGTCAAAACCTGGTACCCGCCGCGCAAAGCGCAAAACCAATCTTTAACTTCATCGGTTGTACACTGATAGCCGACAGCTTCCCATGGGAACCCGCCGCAAATCCCGCGAACTTACCCTGCAAATGCTTTTCCAGTGCGACATGGGAAAGCAAACTCCGCAGCAGGTACGCCAGACCTTTTGGCGCGAGCGGGGAGACGTGGGCGCCGATGTCCAGAGCTTTGCCGAAGACTTGTTTCGGGTCGCCACCGACCGCGCCAGCGAAATCAATGGTCTCATTGAAGGGCATGCCCAGCATTGGCGCATGGAACGCATGGCTGCGGTTGACCGGAATCTGCTGCGCGCCGCCGTCGCGGAGCTGCTTGGATTCCCCGGCACCCCACGCGCCGTGGTCATCAACGAAGCATTGGAGATTGCGCGCAAGTTTTCCAGCCCGGAGTCGGTGCAATTCATTAATGGGGTGCTCGATAGCGTGGGTAGAGAACTGGAAAAGGCGGAGGCTTAGCCACGGAGGACACCGAGGCGAACTTCGACCTCCATGTCCAAGAGATCGCCTGCCGGGCCGACGACTGATGACCGACGACTGACGACTGCTTTACGGCTGGACCGCGATCAAATCCGGATTGCAGGTGAAGGGAGCGCCATTGCACAGGCCGGCCCGAAAAGTCGTGGGATCGGTGGGAAAAGAAATCTGTAGGACGTCGCCGCCGTTCTGGGTGTCCAGAATATGCACTTGACCATCCGCGGCCGCAACGTAAAGCCGGCTTCCGTCCGGGGTGAGCGAGGCCTGGATCGGGATGGCATCTCCTGACAGCGGAATGGCAGAAGACGTCTGGTTGTCGATATTGAAGACCAGCACGCTGCCGCGATCGCTGGAAATTACGTAGGCGCGGGCCGCGTCCTGCGACACGATCAGCTGGATGGGCGAAAAGCTGCCCTGGCCCAGATTGAAGGATGTCGCTGTACCGCTGCTTGCGGTTGAGGTGCAGCCGGTTGGCGCTCGGGCCACACGAAAGAGGTCGATCCCCGGCGAATCCACCGCCAAAACGCTGGTGATTGTGGTGGCGCTGCCGGCCGTGGGCGGGTCCGCCAGATTGATCGCGTCCCGAGGCAGCGCCCTGAGGAACAAAGGGGTCGCGGGCAGCACGACGTTATTGCTCAGCGCGGAACTCAGGCCGCATGTGCTCCAGGCAGTGACCGTAGAAGTCGTCGATCCTCCAGACACGAACGCGAACGCCCCTTCCGGAGAAAATGAAACATCTTTGGCCGGAGCAGTGAGAGAAATCTTTTTCAGCGCGTCCTGTGCCGACCACACATACAAATTAGAGCCGGCGACGATGAAGACTCTCAGATTGTCTGGGGAAAAGTCGGCCGCGGTTGCGCCCGCGATGTTGAGCGTCGTGCCGGTATTGGTCGAGGTGTCGAACACGATCACCTGGGTGGCAGGCGGAGGAGCGTTGCTTCCCGGGACCGGCACCGTATTTGGATCGGCGCCGGAAAGCACCACCTTCTTTCCGTCGGGAGAAACCGTCAGCACCTTCCCGGTCACGGACTTGAACTGGGTGACGCTGGGCGGAGTGGCGACCGTGATCTGCATCAGCCCGCGGCTTCCGAGGAATGAAAAATCCGTGCCCATGTAGGCTTTTGCGCCCTGGCGGTCAAAAACCAGGGAGTTTGGCGTCGCCGGCAATCCAACCGCCGTGCCCACGGTGTTGTTTGGCGAGGCGATTGGAACCAGGAGACTCACGCACCCGGCTGTGGTAGTGCAATTGCCAGCGGGAGAGGAAGAAAATCCGGTGCTCGATACATAAACGGTGGGCGTGGTGGTGGTGGTCGTGGTCGTGCTCGCCGCAGCAACCACCACGTCGACGGCGCCCTCGGGATAGATCGGCTGGAGCGGCTTCAATCCAATATTGCAGGTGGGCGGAGTGCAGGAGGCCACCACCGTCGCGCCCCCTGCTTTCGGAGTGGCAATGGAACCTGAGCTCGCGGACACCGACTTTGGATTGGAAGAACTCCAGGTCAGGGGCAGATCGGTGATGGTATTGCCCTGGGTGTCGAGCACGGTGGCGGTCACCGTCTTGCCGCTGCCCGAAGTTACGTTAATGGAATTAGTGGTGCTGCCCGTAACCGCCAGCGCGATCGATTGCACAGCGCAGGTGGTGAAATCCAGGGGCTCGCTGTTTACATTGCTGTTGCTGGCGACCAGCGAGGTTATTCCCGGAGTGTGCGCCGTCACTTTGACTTGTCCGGTCGCCAGTCCGGTCACGGGCGCGCTGTCGGTGGCTATGGCGAGCGTGGTTACGTCGGTGTTGACGGACTGCCAGGTGAAGGGTCCCACGGTGCCGGTGATGTCCAGCCCCCGGCTGAGGGCAGTGGCCTGGTAGTTGAAACTCTGATCCTTGGAAAAGCAAGGGCCGGCGGGAGGGGTCTGCTCGGGGACCGGGCTGATCACGATCTTGTCGATGTGCTGATGCACGTAAACGTTCGTAGGGGGGCTGCTCACCCCGTGCGACCTGGCGGTCACCTGCGCCATCCCCACCGGACCGGGTGTGCAGATTTGCGGCGTGGTGAGCGAATCCCATGTGCCGGCGCACGCCAACCCGTTGGTGGCGATGGTCAAGACCGCGGTATTGCTGGAAAAGAACGTGACCGGAGTGGTAATGGCGGTGTTCTTGCTGTTCCTGGGGCTAGCAGTGAAAGTCTGGCTGGCGCTGCCTGCGTCCAGCGAAACCGGGTTGGCTGGCGACAGGGTGATATTGGCCGGGGTCGGGAAGTTCGTGGTTGTGGTCGGACTGCTACTGCTGCAACCGGTCAAGGCGGTGATCAAACTGACAGCAGTAAAGATGAATGCCAACCGGACTATTAAGCACGACCTACCCATGCACCCTCCCCGCCCACTTGACCCACGGGGGCGAGCTCGATTTCCTGAAAGCCCCAAGTGTAGAGGCTAGAATTTTTTTCAGCAAGTTGAGCCGCTTTCCAGGCCCGTTCGTCAACCTCGCTTCGCACCTCAGGGCAGGCTAAGAACTGAGTCTGCGGGCGAAATCCTGAACGAAGTGAAGGATCTGCTGAGCTTCTCTGCGTGCAGTGCTGCATCCCGCGATTGTCGAATTGTCGGATTGTAGGATTTAAGAATCTAAGGCAAAAACTCCGGCAATTCGGAAATCCGGCAATTCGTCAATCCCGGACAGCCGCCATTTCCATCTGATGCAACTCATCCCGGTTGACGATGTGTGCAGCCAGTTGCTATATTTGTAGGGTTCCGCGAGTCAAGTCTGGCTTGTCTGTAGGCGGTGGGTTTTCCCTGCTGCGCTGATGCGTGTGTGGAAAGCCCGAAACGCAGCTGAGCTTTAGCAACAAACGTCTCCCGTGAAATACGCAGAGAGACGCCCTCGCTGAAACGTCCTGCGCACACCTTTCACCCGTTGAAAGGCTATGCGGGGCGGTGCTGACGAAACGGAGCAGCTCCCGGAAAGTCCGGGCTTGGTGCCACCGTCGGCGGCTTTTAGTTCTGAACGGGAAATCAAAATCTCCCGCGCGCTTGCGCTGCGGGAATCATGGTTGGCGGATCCGCCATCCAGCCTGCGAAATCGGGGAAAAGCAGATGCGGAGTGGGTCCGTGCGGGTGTGCCTGTAGAACGTCCGGCTGGAAGGGCGTGGCTGGGAGCACCGGGACAGCAGCACCAGAACAGGAGCGCCAGAAACAGTATGCCTACTTTCAATCAATTGGTGCGCAGCGGCCGCAAACGGCCGCGATACAAGACCGCGAGCCCGGCCTTGCAGGCATGTCCGCAAAAGCGCGGTGTTTGCACCCGGGTGTACACCCAGACCCCGAAGAAGCCGAACTCAGCCCTGCGTAAAGTTGCCCGCGTCCGCTTGACCAACGGGATCGAAGTTACAACTTATATTCCCGGCGTCGGTCACAACTTGCAGGAGCACTCCATCGTCCTGATTCGCGGCGGCCGCGTGAAGGACCTTCCGGGCGTGCGCTATCACGTGATTCGCGGCACCCTGGACGCGGTAGGCGTCGCCGACCGCAAGCAGAGCCGTTCGAAGTACGGAGCCAAACGGCCGAAGGCGTAAAGGCAGTCCGTCGGTCGTCACTCTTCGGTCGTCGGCAGGAAGAAAATTTAGGGGCGAGCGGCAACGTTTCGCCCGGCGGCTCGAAGCTAGAAGCTAAGAGCCAGGAGCTAGAAGCTTACATGCCTCGAAAAGGATACATCGCCAAGCGGAAAGTGGAGCCGGATCCGGTTTACGGATCTGATCTGGTGACGAAGTTCGTCAACTCCATGATGTGGCAGGGCAAGAAGAGCACTGCGGAGGGCATCTTTTACGAGGCGCTGACCCGCCTGCAGGAAAAAGGCGGCGACGAGCCTTTGAAGCTGTTCAAGAAGGCGGTCGAGAATGCCAAGCCGCTGCTTGAAGTAAAGAGCCGTCGCGTGGGCGGCGCCAACTATCAGGTCCCGGTCGAAGTGAACGCCGACCGGCGCACTTCGCTGGCCATCCGCTGGCTCATTACTTACTCCCGCGGACGCGCCGAGAAAGGCATGATCGACAAACTGAGCAATGAATTGCTCGACGCCAGCAACAATCGCGGCGCTGCCATCAAGAAGAAGGAAGATGTGCACCGCATGGCGGAGGCCAACAAGGCATTTGCGCACTATCGCTGGTAAGGGTGGTGCTTCTAGCTTCTAGCCGGAAGCGATGAATAGCCAGGAGCTAGAAGCCAGGAGCCAGAAGCTGAATCAAATGAGTACTGGTACCAACATCGCCGGCGAACAAGAGTCTCGCAAGGAAGAGAAGAAAAAAGCTGTGTCCAGAACAGTCCCACTCGAACGGTGCAGAAACATCGGCATCATGGCCCACATCGATGCCGGCAAGACCACTACGACCGAGCGCATCCTTTTCTATACGGGGAAGACGCACCGCATCGGAGAGGTCCACGAAGGCACGGCCACCATGGACTGGATGGAGCAGGAGCAGGAGCGCGGCATCACCATCACCTCCGCTGCTACCACCTGCACCTGGCGCGACATTCGCATCAACATTATTGATACTCCCGGGCACGTGGACTTCACCGCCGAGGTGGAGCGGTCGTTGCGCGTTCTCGATGGCGCGGTGGCCGTGTTTGACGCCGTGCACGGAGTGCAGCCGCAATCGGAAAAAGTCTGGCGTCAAGCTGACAAGTACGGCGTCCCGAGAATTTGTTTTATCAACAAAATTGACAAGATGGGCGCCGATTTCGAGCATGCCGTCGATACCCTCCGCAAACGCCTCAATGCCAAGCCCGTCGCCATCCAGATTCCAATCGGCCAGGAAGACAAATTCAAAGGCGTGGTCGATCTCATCGAGATGAAATCGATTGTCTGGCAGGACGACACCATCGGCGCCGAATACATCACCGGCGAAATTCCCGCAGAGCTGCAGAAGAAAGCCGAGGCGTTTCATACCGCCCTGGTCGAAACCGTCGCCGAAAACGACGACGACATGCTGCACAAATTCCTCGAAGGCGAGACCATTTCACCGGCCGAGCTGCGAGCATCGCTGCGTAAGTCGACTATCGCCCTGAAAGTATTCCCGGTGGTTGTGGGCACGGCGTTCAAGAACAAGGGCGTGCAGCCCCTGCTGGACGCGGTGGTGGATTATCTGCCGTCGCCGCTCGATGCCGGCGAGGTCAAAGGCGTCAACCCGGACAACGGGGAAGTGATTACCCGCAAACCGGCCGACAGCGAGCCATTTTCGGCGTTAGCTTTCAAGATCATGGCTGATCCCTTCGTCGGCCAGTTGACTTTTATCCGCGTCTACTCCGGCCAACTGAAGTCGGGAGACTCGGTGCTCAACGCCGGGCGCGGACGCAGCGAGCGCATTGGCCGTCTGCTTAAGATGCACGCCAACAAGCGCGAAGATATCAATGAAATTCTGGCGGGCGACATCTGTGCCGCGGTTGGCCTCAAGAACGTTTCGACCGGCGACACCATCTGCGACGAAAAGCATCCCATCGCCCTCGAGTCCATTACCTTCGCGGTCCCTGTGATCTCGGTCGCGGTCGAGCCCAAGACCAAAGCCGACCAGGAAAAAATGGGCATGGCGCTTTCCAAGCTGGCCCAGGAAGATCCCACCTTCAAGGTTCACACCGATCCCGACAGCGGACAGACCATCATCAGCGGCATGGGCGAGTTGCATCTCGAAATCATCGTTGACCGCATGATGCGCGAGTACAAAGTTGAAGCCAACGTGGGCAAGCCCCAGGTGGCCTATCGCGAAACCATTCGCCGCAAGTCGGAAGCGGAAGGCAAGTACATTCGCCAGACCGGTGGCCGCGGACAGTACGGCCATGCCAAGATTCGCATCGAGCCCAACGAGCCCGGCAAGGGTTACGAATTTATCAATGAAGTCGTAGGCGGATCGGTGCCCAAGGAATACATCAAGCCCATCGATCAAGGCATTCAGGAGGCGCTTGAGGGCGGAATCCTGGCTGGCTATCCCATGGTCGACGTCAAAGTCGAGCTTTACGACGGCAGCTATCACGATGTCGATTCGAATGAAATGGCATTCAAGATCGCCGGTTCGATGGCCTTCAAGGAAGCCGCCCGCAAAGCTTCTCCGGTGCTGCTGGAGCCGGTGATGGCGGTCGAAGTAGTCACGCCGGAGGATTACGCCGGTGTCATCATGGGCGACCTGAGTTCGCGCCGCGGACGGATCGAAGGCATGGAACATCGCGCCGGTTCGCAGGTGATCAAGGCTATTGTGCCCCTGGCGGAAATGTTCGGTTATGCAACCCACATGCGGTCGAGCACGCAAGGCCGCGCCGAGTACTCGATGCATTTCGCCCGTTATGAAGAAGTGCCGCGCAGCGCGGCGGACGAGATCATCGGGCGGGCGCAGGGCAACACCAAGAGATAAGACCAGGTGACGCGGGCGAGGCGCCCGCGCCGCACGAGCAAACGGAGCGAGATATGGCGAAAGAGAAATTTGAGCGGAATAAGCCGCATTGCAATGTGGGGACGATTGGTCACATTGACCATGGCAAGACCACGTTGACGGCAGCCATCACCAAGGTGTTGCAGAAGCACAACCCGAAGATCGTGTTCCGGTCGTTTGATTCGATCGACAACGCGCCGGAAGAAAAAGCGCGCGGCATCACCATTGCCACGGCGCACGTGGAATATGAGACGGCGAACCGGCATTATGCGCACGTCGACTGCCCGGGGCACGCCGACTACATCAAGAACATGATCACGGGCGCGGCCCAGATGGATGGCGCGATCCTGGTTGTGGCCGCGACCGACGGCCCCATGCCGCAGACCCGGGAACACGTGCTGCTGGCGCGGCAGGTGGGGGTGCCTTACATTGTGGTCGCGCTGAACAAGTGCGATGCGGTGGATGATCCGGAACTGCTCGACCTGGTGGAACTCGAAGTTCGCGAGTTGCTGAAGACTTATCAGTTTCCGGGCGACGATGTGCCGGTGATCCGGCTGTCGGCGCTGGGGGCGTTGAATGGGGAAGCCAAGTGGGAAAAGCAGATTGACGAGCTGATGGCGGCGGTGGACAAGAGCGTGCCGCAACCGGCGCGCGAACTGGACAAGCCGTTCCTGATGCCGATTGAAGATATTTTCTCGATCTCGGGGCGGGGCACGGTGGTGACGGGGCGAATCGAGCGCGGCAAGGTGAAGGTCGGCGAGGAAGTGGAAATCGTGGGCTTCCGCGAGACCCGCAAGACGGTAGTGACTGGCGTCGAGATGTTCAAAAAGCAGTTGGACGAAGGATTGGCGGGGGACAATGCCGGCCTGCTGCTGCGCGGCATTGCGAAAGAAGATGTGGAGCGCGGCATGGTGCTGGCCAAGGGTGGATCGATCACGCCGCACACCAAGTTCAAGGCGGAAGTGTACATTCTGACGAAAGAAGAAGGCGGGCGGCACACGCCATTCTTCAAGGGCTACCGGCCGCAGTTTTACCTGCGGACGACGGATGTGACGGGAGTGGCGGAGTTGCCGGCGGCGACCGAGATGGTGATGCCGGGCGACAACGTGCAGCTGGTGATTGAGCTGATCACGCCGGTGGCGATGGAAAAAGGCTTGCGCTTTGCCATCCGCGAAGGCGGGCACACGGTGGGCGCGGGCACCATCAGCGAGATTATTCAGTAAGCGGACACGGAGTACTGGGAACTGAATACAAAGGACTGAGAACTGAAAGATCAGAAACCAGGAAGATCAGAAGCCAGTGATCAGTTACTGGTTCTCAGTTCTCAGATGGTTAGGAGTTCATAGCTAGGAGCTGCATTTAAGCGGCTTGCATCCTGCCGCCAGTTCTTTTCTCCCGGAGAGCCGGGAGAGCGAAAGAGTGAAACATGGTTGGAAAAGAAAGAATTCGCATCCGGCTGAAGGCTTACGACTACCGCATCCTGGACCAGTCCACGGGTGAGATCGTCGATACGGCGCGGCGCACAGGGGCGCAGATCGCGGGCCCGATTCCATTGCCCACGATGAAGAACAAATACTGCGTGCTGCGTTCTCCGCACGTAGACAAGAAGTCGCGCGAACAGTTCGAAATTCGTACCCACAAGCGCCTGCTCGATATTCTCGAGCCCACGCAGCAGACCGTGGATGCTTTGATGAAGCTCGATCTGCCCGCCGGCGTGGACGTCGAGATCAAGGCTTTTGGCAAGGAACATAAATAGCTTTCAGCCGTAAGCTCGCAGCGATCAGCTGAAGCCGCGGCGGCGAAATTGTTGGCCCAGTGGTGAATCTGGGCAAGGTGAGCGAGAGACATGGCAAAAGTAACCGGAATTCTGGGCAAAAAAGTCGGGATGACGCAACTCTTCGACGATAAGGGTGACGTGCATCCGGCGACGGTTCTGCAGGCGGGTCCCTGCGTCATTACGCAGCACAAGACCCAGACCCGCGATGGCTACGACGCGGCGCAGATCGGCCTGGTCGAGTTCATGAAGGAATCGCGCCTGACCCAGCCCATGAAGGGCCATCTGGGAAAACACAACCTGCCGCCGGTGAAATTTCTGCGCGAAGTGCCCATTGAGGTTGAAAAGGCGGAAGAGACCGCTGCCGTGAAAGCCGGAGACCGGGTGCTGGTCGATATTTTTGAAGGCGAGAAGTTTGTGGACATCGTCGGCATCAGCAAGGGGCGAGGTTTCGCGGGCGTGGTCCGGCGGCATCACTTTGCCGGTGGCCCCAAGTCGCATGGTTCGATGTTTCAGATCACCGGATCCATCGGCTCGTCGGCGTTTCCCTCACGCGTGTTCAAGGGCATGCGGATGTCGGGACACATGGGCGTCGATCGCGTGACCCAGCGCAACCTGCGCGTGCTGGGCGTGGATAAAGACGAAAACCTGCTGGTGGTCGAAGGCAGCGTGCCCGGCCCGAATGGCGGATACCTGGTGATTACCAAGGCTAAGAAGCCGCCGAGAGAGCGTCGCGGGTTTGGCGGCGCGGCCACGGTGGATCCGTTGAAGGCGGCCAAGCGGGCGGCCAAGAAAGCATAGAGGGCAGTCGTCGGTCTTCAGTCGTTGTTCGACTAGACAAAGACCAACGCAACACGGAAAGCATATGGCAACTATCGATATTCATAATCTGAGCGGGGACAAGGTCGGAACGCTTGATCTGGCCGACGAGATTTTCGGCGCGGTCAATGAAGACCTGCTGTGGGAGGCGGTGAAGCACTACCGCGCCGCCCACCGCGCCGGCACCCACGCCACCAAGAACAAGAAGTTGGTCTCCGGCGCCGGCAAGAAGCTGTGGAAGCAGAAGGGTACGGGACGGGCGCGCGTCGGTTCCATCCGCTCGCCGCTGTGGCGGCATGGCGGCACGGTGCATGGCCCGCAGCCGCGCTCTTACGACTACGCCTTTCCGCGCAAGAAACTGCTAGGGGCGTTGCGCTCCGCTCTGGCCTCGAAGTTAGCCGACGGCAAGTTGATCGTAGTCAACGCCTTTGACGTGAAAGAGCCGAAGAGCAAGCTGTTCCGTCAGGCCCTGGATGCGCTCGAGGTCAAGGGCACGGCCTTGCTGGTTGAAGTGGCCCGGCACGGTAATCTCAACCTGGCACTCAGCTCGCGCAACCTGGACGGGGTTGAACTGGTGAACGGCAACGAGGTCCATCCCTACCACCTGTTGCGTTACGATCGCGCGATTTTCTCGCAACCGGCCATCGAGGCCCTGCAGGTTTCGCTGAAGAATTCGATGGCCAAGCGGCAGCGCAAAGAAACAAAGAAGGAAGGCGTAAAGAAAACCACCGGTTCTCCGCGGCGCCGGGTGCGTCATGAAAAAGCGGCGGAGGTCGCCTGATGAAATCCGCATATCAGATCATTCGCCGCCCCGTGATCACGGAAAAAGGCCTGGCCATCAAGGAGAACCAGAACACGCTGGTCTTCCAGGTGGCGCCGGCCGCGACCAAGACCGAGATCCGGCAGGCGGTGCAGTCGATTTTCAAGGTGAAGGTGCTTTCCGTGCGGACCGCCACCTATCCCGGAAAAGAGCGCCGCCGGGGAAAGTTTGCCGGCTATCGTCCCGACTGGAAAAAAGCGTACGTGCGGCTGAAGTCGGGCGAGAAGATGCCGGAGTACGCGCAGAATTTATAGTCGTTGGTCGTTCGTAGATGGTCTTTGGTCGTCGCGAACGTTCGCAGCGGCAGGAAAAGTTAGAAGCTAACGGCTAGAAGCTAAGAGCTGATTTTATGCCAATCAAGACATACCGACCGACGACGCAGACGTTGCGCTACCGGACCACGCTGGTCAACGACGATATTACGACCCGGCATCCGCACAAGCCGCTGCTTGAACCCAAGCAGCGCAGCGGCGGGCGCCGCAACAGCGGCGACACCACCATGTGGCATCGCGGCGGGGGGCACAAGCGCAAGCTGCGGCTGATCGATTTCAAGCGCGACAAGAACGGGGTTCCGGCCACCGTGGCCTCGATCGAATACGATCCCAACCGTTCGGCGCGCATCGCGCTGCTCGCCTACGCGGACGGCGAGAAGCGTTACATTTTGCAGCCCGAAGGGCTCAAGCTGGGACAGAAAGTGGTCAGCGGTCCTGAGGCGGACATTCTGGTGGGCAATGCGTTGCCCTTGAAGAATATTCCACCCGGCACCACCATTCACAACGTGGAACTGAAGCCCGGCAAGGGCGCGCAGATGGTGCGTTCGGCCGGCGGTGCGGCCCAGTTGGTGGCCAAGGAAGGCGAGTACGCGCTGGTCAAGCTGCCTTCCGGCGAGACCCGCAAAGTCTCGCAGGACTGCATGGCCACGATTGGCCAGGTGGGCAATCTTGACCATGAAAACATCACCATCGGCAAGGCCGGGCGCATGCGCTGGCTGGGGCGGCGTCCGGTAAACCGCGGGGTCACCATGAACCCGGTGGACCATCCCCACGGCGGTGGTGAGGGTAAGACCTCCGGCGGCCGGCATCCGGTTACGCCCTGGGGACAGCCGACGCGCGGCTACAAGACGCGCAACAACAAGCGTACGGACGCCTTCATCGTGAACCGGAGAGGGAAGAAGTAGAAGAACAGTCGTCGGTCGTCAGTCGTCGGCAAGATTGGGTTCGGCTGAGACAGTTCGGAATGGCAGGATTTTAAAGGCTGTTAGCTGAGAGCTGACGGCTGAAAGCTGAGAGCTGAATTTATGGCACGTTCAACCAAGAAGGGTCCGTTCGTGGATGGCTACCTGCAGGCGCGGGTGGACGGCATGAACTCGCGCAATGAAAAAAAGGTGCTTCGCACCTGGTCGCGGCGCTCGACCATCATTCCGGAAATGGTGGGTCACACTATCGCCGTGCATAACGGTAAGAAATTTATTCCGGTGTACGTCACGGAAAACATGGTCGGCCACAAACTGGGGGAATTCAGTTTCACCCGCCAGTTCAAGGGCCACTCCATGCGGGCGGCCACGGAGACGGCGGCGCGTCCGGCAGGCGTTCCCGGCGGTCCGGGAGCGATCACGCCGGCGGCGGGTTCGGCTCCGGCAGCGCCAGCGCCCAAGGCATAACACGGCGTTCAGGAGATCAACATGGAATTTCGAGCTCAAGTCCGCTTCACCCGGGTTTCGCCGCAGAAGGCGCGCCTGGTGCTGGAGTTGATCAAGGGCCGCAAGGTGGAAGACGCGCTCAATATCCTGGTCTTCACCAAGAAGCGGGTGGCGGCCACGGTGGAAAAGCTGCTGCGTTCGGCCCTGGAAAATGCCAACTATCTGAGCAGCGAAAAGGGCATCGACGTCGATGTGGACAAGCTGTATGTGAAGGAGGCCATCGCCAACGACGGGCCGCGGATGAAGCGCATTCGGCCCGCGCCCATGGGGCGAGCTTTCCGTTACGTGCGGCGCATCGCGCACATCGAAATCGTGCTGGCGGAGCGAGGCAAGAGCGGAGAAGGGCTGGCGACCGTAGTCGGCGAGGAAACTCCGGCCAAGGCCCCGGCGAAAGCCAAACGTAAAGCGGCGGCGGGAAAGAAGAAAGTGGGAGCAAGATAATGGGACAAAAAGTTCATCCCTACGGGTTTCGCCTGGGCTACACCAAGCCCTGGAAGTCGCGCTGGTTTGTGGAGCGCGATTACGACAAGCTGCTGCTCGAAGACGTCAAGCTGCGTAATGAGCTGAAAGACAAGCTCAAGTCAGCGGGCGTGAGTTCGATTGAAATCGAGCGTCCTGGCAACAAGCTGCGGGTGATCATCAAGACAGCGCGTCCCGGCATCATCATCGGACGCAAAGGCGCCGAGATCGACAAGCTGAAGGGCGATGTGCAGAAGCGCACTGGACGCGAGGTTTACATCGATATCCAGGAAGTGCACAAGCCGGAACTGGACGCACAACTGGTGTCGGAATCGATTGCGCTCCAGCTGGAAAAGCGGGTGGGCTTCCGCCGGGCCATGCGCAAGGCTGTCGATTCGGCGCTGCGCTTTGGCTGCAAGGGCATCAAGGTGCGGGTCAGCGGACGCCTGAACGGCAACGAAATCGCCCGCTCCGAGTGGTACCTGCAGGGCCGCTTGCCGCTGCACACCCTGCGCGCCGACATCGAATACGGTTTCACCGAAGCCCGTACCACCTACGGCGTCATCGGAGTGAAGTGCTGGATCTATAAAGGCGAAATTCTGCCGGCAAAAAAACGCGAACCGCTGCAAGCCGGCGCGTTTTAAGAGGTTGTGCTGAGAGCGGATGGCTGAAAGCTGAGAGCTGACTTTTATGTTGATGCCCAAGAAAGTGAAGTACCGCAAGCAGCAGCGCGGACGTATGACCGGCAAAGCGTGGCGCGGAAGCCAGCTGGCGTTTGGCGATTTCGGATTGAAGGTGCTCGAGCCGGGCTGGATCACCGACCGCCAGATCGAGGCGGCGCGCGTGGCCATGACCCGCTTCATCAAGCGCGGCGGCAAGATCCAGATCCGCTTGTTTCCGGACAAGCCGGTCACCAAGAAGCCGGCTGAAACCCGTATGGGCAAGGGCAAGGGCGCGCCCGATCACTGGGTGGCGGTGGTGCGGCCGGGCAAGATCCTGTTTGAGATGGAAGGGGTCTCGCAAACCGATGCCAGCGAGGCCATGCGGCTGGCTTCGCACAAGCTGCCCTTGCGCACGGTGTTTGTGAAGCGTGAAGGGATTCACTAGAGCGCGCCTTCAAGAATCTGGAATTGAGAGCTGAACTAACATGAAAGCAGAAAAGGTACGCAACTTGACCGCGGACGAACTGGTCTCCCAGGAGCGCGAACTCAGCGACCAACTGTTCAAGCTGAAGTTCCAGCTGAACATGGGACAGACCGAGAGCCTGAAGAAGATTCGCGGCCTGCGCCGGGACATTGCGCGGGTCAAGACCATCGCTCGCGAGCGTGATCTGGCCGCCGCCAGCGCAACGGAGAAAAAATAGTATGGCTGAAACCAGGACACAATCGGCAGTGGAGCCGCAGGAAGCTGGACGGCGCAAGATCGTGGTGGGCGAGGTGGTTTCCAGCCGCATGCACAAAACCATTGTGGTGCAAGTGGTGCGCAAGCGAGCGCACCCGTTCTACAAACGCGTGGTGTCGAAGGCCAAGAAGTTTTATGCCCACGACGAAAAAAATGTAGCCCGGGTGGGCGATGTGGTGCGCCTGGAAGAGACCCGTCCGCTGTCCAAGTTGAAGCGCTGGCGACTGAAGGAAGTGGTTCGGCAGGCGGCGGTACTGCCGGAAGCAAGCCTTCCGGAAGCCAGCTAGACCGTCCGGAACCTGGAGGGAGATCCGAATATGGCCGTGATGATGAGATCGATGCTCGAGGTGGCCGACAACTCCGGCGCCCGCAAGTTGCAGATGATTCTGCCGCTGGGCGGGTCCACCGGCCTGAATGCCGGATTGGGTGACGTCATCACCGCCAGCGTGAAAGAGGCGGCCCCGGAAGGCCAGGTGCAGAAGGGCAAAGTGGTGAAGGCAGTCATCGTGCGCACCCGCAAGGAGCACCGCCGCCGCGACGGTACCTACATCCGCTTCGACAGCAATGCTGCAGTCCTGATCAACGATGCCGGCGAGCCGGTGGGCACGCGCGTCTTCGGGCCGGTGGCCCGCGAACTGCGCGAGCGTAAATTTTTGAAGATTGTTTCCCTGGCGCCCGAAGTTCTGTAAGGCATTGGGTAATTGAGCAATTAGGTAATTTCGCAATTGAGGTGCGATCCCTTGGGGTGGGTTTTCAATTACGCAATTACAAAATTACTCACTGGCCAAATTTTGACGAAGGGTTGATATGAAGACCGTCGAGCGAGCAAACAAACGAGTGGACCTGCGGCGCAACGATACGGTGCGCGTCATCACCGGTCGCGACAAGGGGAAAGAAGGCCGGGTGCTGCGCATTTTCCCCAACGATGCCAAGGTGCTGGTCGAGCACGTGATGCTGGTGAAGAAGCACGTCCGACCCAATCCGCAGCGCAACGTCAAGGGCGGAATCGCCGAGCAGGAGAGCCGGATCGCGATCTCGAACGTGGGGCTGATGTGTCCCAACTGCAAGCGGCCGGTGCGCATTGGACACGAGTTCCAGGGCGAGCGCAAGGTCCGGGTGTGCCGCAAATGCGGCGCCACGCTGGATAAATAGCAAGAGAGCTTCTAGCTCCTGGCTGCTAGCTAGGAGCATAAGAGGTCCGGAGTTTGGAGCTGGCAGCTAGGAGCCGCAGCTAGAAGCTGAGTTCCAGAGGAAGCACATGGCAAAAGAAAAAAGAGACAAGCAAGGCGAAAAACAACAGCAGGAGGCGAAGCCCGCGCAGGCGCATCACAGCGCCAAGGAAACACCGCGGCTCAAGGGCCGCTTCCGGGCTGAAGTCGCGCCCGCGCTGATGAAGGAATTCGATCTCAAGAATCCCATGGCGGTGCCGCACATCAACAAAATTGTGGTCAACATGGGCGTGGGCGAAGCCACCCAGAATGCCAAGATTCTCGATCCCGCGGTCAACGAACTGGGCCAGATTACGGGCCAGAAGCCGGTCACGACCAAGGCCAAGAAATCGATTGCCGCCTTCAAGGTGCGTGAAGGCCAGGCCATCGGGGCCATGGTCACGTTGCGCGGCGACCGCATGTGGGAGTTTCTGGACCGGTTGTTGAACGTGGCCTTGCCCCGGGTGCGCGACTTCAAAGGGGTCTCGACCAAGTCGTTCGACGGGCGCGGCAACTATACCCTGGGCCTGCACGACCAGCTGATTTTTCCCGAGATTGATTATTCCCGGGTGGATAAGACCAAAGGGATGAACGTCACCATTGTGACCACAGCGAGGAACGACGACCAGGCGCGAGTGCTGTTGAAGCATCTGGGAATGCCTTTCCGGCCGTAGTTGCGAAAGTGATGGCAGTAACAAGTCTTAATTGAGGGCTGACAGCTGAGAGCTCAGCCGGAAGCAGGAGCTAAAAGTAAATTGACAACCGCAAAAAGAGTGAAGGACGCAAAGATCGAAGCGAAGTTCGACAAAGCACGGGGCAAGGGTCCGACGCCGAAATTTTCATCGCGCCGGCATAACCGCTGCAAACTGTGTGGACGTCCGCGGGCCTATCTGCGCAAGTTCGGCATTTGCCGCCTGTGTTTCCGCGGCCTGGCATTGCGGGGAGAGATTCCCGGAGTTTCGAAGTCGTCCTGGTAGAGGAAATGGATCTTCCACCCTGCGCAAACAACGCGCCAGGGTGGGGCACCCGGGTCTTGAGTCATCGAGGCTGGGTAGCAGTTTAGGGTGGAAGCGTCGCCGCGGGTTCTTCGGTGCAAAGCCAGTGGGACCGAAGCAAACGGGCGGCGGAGGAGAAGCAAACGATGAATTTGACCGATCCGGTCGCAGACATGCTGACGCGCATTCGCAATGCGATACGCGCCCGCCATCAGAAGGTTGATATTCCTGCTTCCAAGCTGAAGCTGGAGATTGCCCGCATCCTCAAGGAGGAAGGCTACATCTCCAATTTCAAACCGGCGGAGGAGGAAGGCCACAAGGTCCTGCGCATCTATCTGAAATACGGCAACAACAACGAGGCCGCGATCTCGAACGTGGAGCGCGTCTCCCGGCCGGGTTGCCGGGTCTATGTGCGGCGCAGCGAGATCCCGCGCGTGCTGGGCGGAATGGGCATCAACATCCTGACTACACCGCGCGGAGTCATGACCGGACGCCAGGCCCGCAAGCAGGGCGTGGGCGGCGAAGTGTTGTGCGAGATTTGGTAGAGAACCAGCTATCAGCTATCAGCCGTCAGCTATCAGCAAAGACGGCGATCCAAGCTGAAGGCTGAGAGCTGAGAGCTGAAAGCTTATGTCTAGAATTGGACGAAAACCGATCCCGCTCCCCAAGGGAGTCGTGGTAAAGCTTGAAGGCACCATGGTGAACGTGCAGGGGCCCAAGGGCAAGCTGGATACCCAGCTGCCGCGCGGCATCCGCATAGAGCAGCAGGATGGCAACCTGGTGGCCATCCGCGAGAACGACTCGCAGGCCGCGGTCCACGGACTGGCCCGCGCCCTGGTCAACAATGCGGTCGAGGGCGTGACCAAGGGTTGGACCCGGGAACTGGAAATCGTGGGCATTGGATATCGCGCCGAGCTCAAGGGCAAGAGCACCGTAGTCTTCAGCCTGGGATACTCGCACCCGATCGAATACCCGCTGCCCCTGGGGATCGAAGCGACGGTCGACCCCAAGCAGACCAAGCTCAGCGTTACCGGCATCGACCGCCAGAAAGTCGGACAGGTGGCCGCCGAAATGCGCAGCCTGCGGCCGCCCGATCCGTACAAGAACAAGGGCGTACGTTACGCCGGCGAGCGGCTGAAGAAGAAGGTGGGTAAGACCGGGGCGAAATAACCGTCGTCAGTCGTCGGTCTGCAGTCTTCAGCCAGGCGGCTGAGAGTGAGATCGAGCTGATGATCGAGGCCAAGAGCAGTCGTTCTGTTATCGGTTTCAGCGAGGGAGATTGGCTGACGACCGAAGACTGACGACCGAGGACTAGAAAAAATGCTGACCCAGACATCGAAGAACGCGAATCGGCGGCACGTTCACAAACGCATCCGCAAGAAGGTGGTGGGCACCTCCGAGCGGCCGCGGCTGAATGTGTATCGCTCGTTGAACCACATTTACGTCCAGTTGATCGACGACCTGAAGGGCGAGACCCTGGTTTCCGCCAACTCGGCCGAAGGCAAAAAAGGCGAGCGGCGCACGGGGGGCAACCTGGCCGCGGCCAAGAGCGTGGGTAAGAACATCGCCGAGCGCGCCAAGGCCAAGGGCATCGAGAAAGTCGTGTTCGACCGTGGCGGCTACATTTATCACGGACGGGTCAAGGCTCTGGCCGACTCCGCCCGCGAAGCCGGGCTGCAGTTCTAACGAATTGAGTGATTGGGTAATTGAGAAATCGGGGAATTGGAAAAGCGGGCGATTGGGTTTCAAATTACTCAATTGCCAAATTGCCCAATTACCAAATTTTTGAAATGAGAATCAATGCCAACAGTGATTAAGAAGCTCGATGCGAATTCATACCAGCTGAAAGACCAGGTGGTCTCCATCAACCGCGTGACCAAAGTGGTCAAGGGCGGGAAGAACCTTTCCTTTGCGGCCCTGGTGGTGGTAGGAGATCCCAGCGCGGCGGTCGTGGGTTACGGCTCGGGGAAGGCGAAGGAAGTGCCCCAGGCCATTCGCAAGGGAATTGAGTCAGCCAAGAAAAACCTGATGCGGGTGAACCTTACCCAGACCTCCATCCCCCACCTGGTGCTGGGACGCTACGGCTCGGGACGAGTGCTGCTGAAGCCGGCTCCCGAAGGCACCGGGGTGATTGCCGGGGGCGCGGTGCGGGCGGTCATGACTTCCGCGGGCATTCAGAATGTGCTGACCAAATCGATTGGCACCACCAATCCGCATAACGTCATCAAGGCAACGTTTGACGCGCTGAAGCATTTGAAGAACCGCAGTGACGTGGCCGCCATGCGCGGCAAGACGGTCGAGGAACTGTAATCATGCCTAACAAACTGGCCAAAAAACCGTATACCGGCGGCGGCACAAAAATCCACCTGAAGTGGGTGCGCTCGGCGATTTGCGCTCCCGTACAGCAGAAACTGGTGGTCAAGGGTCTGGGTTTCACGCGCCTGAACCAGGTCATCGAGCGCCCGGACAATCGGGCCATTCGCGGCATGGTGGCCAAGGTGCCGCACCTGGTGGAAATCGTTCAGTCGTAAGTCGTCAGTCATCAGTCCTCAGCAAAAGCTGACGGCTGAGAGCTGAGAGCTGAGAGCTTATTTATGAATCTTTCGAATATTCGCGCACCAAAGAAGGCGACGGCCAACAAGAAGCGGGTGGGCCGCGGCATGGGTTCGGGCATGGGCAAGACTTCCACCCGCGGACATAAAGGCCAGCGCTCGCGCAGCGGTTCGCGGATGATGCGCGGCTTTGAAGGCGGCCAGATGCCGTTGCACCGCCGCATGCCCAAGCGCGGATTCACCAACATCTTTCGCCAGGAATTCAACATTGTGAACCTGGAGAAGCTGGCTCTACTGGGCGAGACCACCATCACCCCCGACGTGTTGCGCAAAGCGGGAGTGATCAAGGGCAAACATCCCGTGAAGGTGCTGGGCGACGGGGAACTGACCAGCGCGCTCACCGTGCATGCCCACAAATTTTCCAAGTCGGCCCAGGAAAAGATCACCAAGGCCGGCGGCAAGTTCGAGGTGTTGTAAGCCATGCTGGAAAAACTGGCCAACGTCTTTCGTATTCCGGACCTGCGCAAGCGCATTCTGTTCACGCTTGGGTTGCTGGCGGTGTACCGCCTGGGTGGACACATTCCCACTCCGGGGGTGAATGCAGATAAGTTGCAGCAGTTCTTCGAGCAGAACAAGGGCAGCCTGCTGGGGTTTGTGGACCTGTTTTCCGGCGGACAGCTACGCCGTCTTACGATTTTTGCCCTGGGCATCATGCCCTACATTACCGCCTCCATCATTCTGCAATTGCTGACCGTGGTCTATGAACCGCTGGCCAAACTGCAGAAGGAGGGTGAGCTCGGGCGCAAAAAAATTACCCAGTGGACCCGCTATCTGACCTTTGGTTTGAGTGCGGTGCAGTCCTTTGGCATTGCCTGGCAACTGCAGCGCGGCGGAGATTTCGTCATCCACCCCGGCCCTGCTTTCGTCCTGATGACCATGCTGACCCTGACCACGGGCAGCGTTTTCATCATGTGGCTGGGCGAGCAGATTACGGAACGCGGCGTGGGCAACGGGATGTCGCTGCTGATCTTTGCCGGCATCGTGGTGGGCCTGCCGCGGGCGGTGATCGACCTTTTCGACAAGGTCCGTACCGATGCCTGGGGAGCCTTTACCGCGCCTGCGATGATTCTGCTGATTGGAGTGATGGTCCTGGTCGTGGGTTTCATCGTCTACGTGGAGCGCTGTGAGCGCCGCATTCCGGTGCAGTATGCCAAGCGCGTGGTGGGCCGCAAAGTGATGGGCGGGCAATCCACGCACCTGCCCTTGCGGGTGAATTCGGGTGGCGTCATGCCGGTGATTTTCGCATCGTCGATTCTCACCCTGCCCCAGACCGTGGGCTATGGCCTGCGCAACAACCGCTATTTTGGCGACCTGATTCGCTGGCTGGGCTGGGGCGAGCCGCTGTACACCGTGCTCTATGCGGTGGGCATCATCTTTTTTGCCTACTTCTATGTCTCGATTGTCTTCAACCCCAACGAGGTTGCCGACAACATGCGGAAGTATGGCGGATTTATTCCCGGCATTCGTCCCGGCAAACGCACCGCGGACCATATCAACGAGATCCTTACCCGTATCACCCTGGTGGGAGCGCTGTACCTGATCATCATCTCCTTCATCCCGGAGTGGATGATTACCGGCATTCACCTGAACCATCTCTACGGCCCGATTGGCGCGTTTTTCGAACGCCTCCCGACCTGGGTGACGAACGGGTTGAATGTGAACTTTTATTTTGGCGGCACCTCGCTGCTGATCGTGGTCGGCGTGGCCATGGACACGGTTACCCAGATTGAGGCCCAGTTGGTCATGCGTCACTACGATGGTTTCACGCCGCGCAGCGGACGCATTCGCGGCCGCCGGACCTGGTCTTGAGCATGTAGGCGCGAGCGTCCTCGCTCGTGCAGGGGCGGCAAGGACTTGGTTGTGGGCCACGGGTTTTTGAAATGAACCGGGACTGATGCGGTCGTCGTTCTGGTTAGACGAAATTGCAATCGGGAGGCGGGAGGACCGGTTCGATGGCGGAGGCAACCTCGCGCGGCATCGGACCTGTGATCCTGCTCGGTTCCCCGGGCGCAGGCAAGGGTACGCAGGCCAAGCTGATTGTAGAGCGGTACCGCATTCCGCAGATTTCCACCGGAGACCTGCTGCGGGAGAATGTGCAGCGGGGCACGCCGCTGGGGGTGCTGGCCAAGGACGTGATGGCGCGGGGTGAGCTCGTGCCCGACGATTTGATGTATGACATGGTGGCGCAACGCTTAAGGCAGGCGGACTGCGAGCGCGGCTTCATCCTGGATGGTTTCCCCCGCAATCCGGCCCAGGCCGGATGGCTGGATGCGTTTCTGGAGCACGAGTTCTTTGAAAATGCGCAGCGCGGCAAGTGCCTGCCCATTGTGATCCGAATTGACGTGGACTATAATAAGCTGTTGCGCCGCATTACCGGACGCCGTTCTTGTCCCGTCTGTGGACGGATCTACAACGTCTACTCCCAGCCACCCCGTGTCGCTGATCGATGCGATGTTGATGGTTCTACGCTGGTGACCCGCGAAGACGATCGTGAAGAAGTCATCCGGGAACGACTGGCGGCCTACGAACTGCAGACCAAGCCCGTAGCCGAGTACTACGCGCACAAAGGACGGCTGGTCTGCGTGGATGGCGACTTGCCGGTCAATGAGGTCACCGAACAGATTTTCAAAGTGATCGAGGGCCACGCTGGAGCGACTGGCAACAACTGAGCGCTTGAATATTTGAATGGCGATTGTCTGCAAATCGGCGGCCGAGATTGAGAAGATGCGGCGCAGCGGCGGCATCGTGCGCCAGGTGCTGGACCATGTGCGCAGCCTGGTGGTTCCGGGCGCGACCACGATGGACCTGGAACGCGCGGCCGAACAGAAAATCAAGGACCTGGGTGTGAAGCCCGCGTTCAAGGGATATTACGATTATCCCTGCGTGCTTTGCACCTCGATCAATGAAGAGATTGTTCACGGTATCCCTTCCGAAAAAAGGGTGTTGAAGGCTGGCGACATTGTCTCGATCGACTGCGGCGTGGTACTGGATGGCTACTACGGCGACGCTGCCATCACCGTCCCGGTGGATGGGTCGCTGACCCCGGAGTTGAGCAAGTTGCTGGAAGTGACCGAGGCCTCGCTCTACCGCGGCATCGAGGCAGCCCGGATCGGCAACGCGGTGGGAGACGTGGGCGCTTCGGTACAGGAATTTGTGGAAGCCAACGGCTTCAGCGTGGTGCGGGAGTTTGTCGGGCACGGTATTGGAACCCGCCTGCATGAGGAGCCGCAGGTGCCGAACTATGGCACTCGCGGACACGGGGCGCGCTTGCGTGAAGGTATGGTGCTGGCCATTGAGCCCATGGTGAATTCCGGCAGTCCGGGGACCCGGGTGCTCGAGGACAAGTGGACCGCGGTCACGGCCGACGGCAGCTACAGCGCCCACTTCGAACATTGTGTCGCGGTCACCAAAGATGGCCCGATGATTTTGACGCAGTAAAAGCGGCTTTCAGCCGTCAGCTATCAGCTCTCAGTTCTTACTGAAGGCTGATAGCTGAAAGCTGACAGCTTTCGTCAAGGAGTCGATGAGCAAAGAGGACGCGATTGAAGTGATGGCGACGGTCGTAGAACCGTTGCCCAATGCCATGTTCAAGGTTGAACTGGAAAACAAGCACCAGGTGCTGGCGCACGTCTCGGGAAAGATGCGCAAGAACTTCATTCGCATTCTGCCCGGTGACAAGGTCGCAGTTGAGCTTTCGCCCTACGACCTCAACCGCGGCCGCATCGTGTATCGCTATAAATGAACGCTGTCTTTTCAGTCGTCCCGGGTTTGCTGACGGCTGAGGGCTGACGGCTGAAGGCTGGTCTATGAAAGTACGAGCATCGGTAAAGAAGATTTGCGACAAGTGCAAGGTCATCCACCGCAAGGGTGTGGTGCGGGTGATCTGCGTCATCTCCAAGCACAAGCAGCGGCAGGGATAACCGACTAGAGGAGCACTATGGCACGCATTGCAGGCGTCGATCTTCCGCGCAACAAGCGGACCAATATCGCGCTGACCTACATTTACGGCATTGGCAGCCCGCGCGCGGCCCGCATTCTGGACGCGGCCAAGGTGGACCCCATGAAAAAGGTCCAGGACCTGGGCGAGGATGAAGTCAATCGCATCCGCCAGGTGATCGAAGCGGAAGGCATGGTGGAAGGCGACTTGCGCAAGGAAGTTTCGATGAACATCAAGCGGCTCATCGAAATTGGTTCCTACCGCGGCTACCGTCATCGGCGCAACCTGCCGGTCCGCGGACAACGCACCCACACCAACGCGCGAACCCGGAAAGGCCCGCGCAAAGGTACCGTGGCAGCCAAGAAGAAATCGGCGGCCAAAACGTAAAGCAGTCGTCAGCGTCGGTCGTCAGTCGTCAGCAAGCCTGACGCATACCGAGCAGATTGGCTGACGACCGAAGACTGACGACTGACGACCGACGACTGGACCAACTTATGGCAAAACCAGCAGCACCAGCAGCGGCAGCGGGGACCGGAGCAGCGGCGCCGGACAAAAAGGGCAAGAAAAAGACTTTCAAGAAAAAAGAGCGGAAGCACGTTCCGCACGGCATTGCCCATATCCAGGCCTCGTTCAACAACACTATTGTGACTATCGCCGACCAAGCCGGCAATGTACTGGCCTGGAAGAGTTCCGGTTCGCTGGGTTTTCGCGGGTCGCGCAAAGGAACGCCCTTTGCCGCCCAGCAGGCCGCCCAGAACGCCGCCAGCATGGCGCGTGATCATGGTGTGCGCAGCGTCGAAGTGCGGGTGAGCGGCCCAGGTTCAGGGCGCGAATCCGCCATCCGCGCTTTGGCCGCGGCCGGCATAGAAGTTCGCAACATTAAGGACGCAACGCCCATTCCGCACAACGGTTGCCGTCCGCCGAAGCGGAGAAGGGTGTAGGCAGTTTCCGGTTTCTGGTTTCCAGTTTCAAAGGCTTTTTAGCTCAACTGGAAACAGGGAACGGGCAACCAGCAACTGGGTTTTGTTCTTAAGAGCGAGTTTTTGGTTTCTGGTTCTCAGTGGAATTGGAAACTAGAAACCGGAACCAGAAACTGATTTTCGTCCGGGACGAAGGGTGAAGCCAAACCTGTAAACCGGACATCTAACAAGGAGAAATAACTTGGCCCGTTACACTGATCCCGTCTGCCGTCTCTGCCGCCGCGAGGGCATGAAGCTTTTCCTCAAAGGCACAAAGTGCTTCAGCGATAAATGTCCCATCGAGAAGCGTAATTTTGCTCCTGGACAGCATGGCAAGGACCGCAAGGCCAAAATAGTCGGCTACGGTCTGCAGTTGCGCGAAAAGCAGAAAGCCAAGCGCATCTACTTTACCCAGGAAGGCCAGTTCCGTAATTACTTCGAGAAAGCGGCGCGCACTCGCGGTGTCACCGGCGAAATGCTGTTGCAACAGTTGGAACGCCGTCTCGACAACGTGGTGTATCGCCTCGGATTCGGCATGTCCCGCCGCCAGGCGCGCCAGTTGGTGCGACACGGCCACATCCAGGTGAGTGGACGTAAAGTGAACATTCCTTCATACCAGGTGAATGTGGGCGAGGAGATTGCCATCCGCGAAGGCAGCAAGAAGCTGCCCATTCTGGAGCCGGCCAAGGAGTTCGCCAGCCACCAGAACGCGCCCAACTGGCTGGAGATTGATCGCGACAACTACAAAGGCAAGGTGCTGGCCTTGCCCAAGCGCGAAGATATCAACCTGCCGGTGAACGAGCAGTTGATTGTGGAGTTGTACAGCAAGTAGTTTCGAGTTTCCGGTTTCTGGTTTCGAAACCAGAAACTGGAAACCAGAAGCTGATTTTCCGGTCCATTCATTCGAGCCAGATCAGCCTGTCTCTGACTCTTGACCTGAACCCAGCACGGACCCGTTCAGGGATGTCAGGACTGAGCCACACGGCCGAAGGAGAACAACGTAATGCTTTGGAAGGGATTTCAAAAACCCAAACGTCTCGCCGTCGACACTTCAACCTTAACCGACAAGTACGGTATCTTCTGGGCCCAACCGTTTGAACGCGGCTTCGGTACAACCATCGGCAATGCGCTGCGCCGTGTGATGCTCTCTTCGATCGAAGGGGCTGCTGTCACCGCCGTGAAGATCGAGGGCGTGCTGCACGAGTTCCAGTCGATTCCTGGAGTGGTCGAGGATGCCACCGACATCATCCTCAACCTGAAGCAGATTCCATTCAAGCTGGCAGGCGATGCTCCCAAGGCTATCTACCTGCGCAGCGACCAGCCTGGGGTGGTCACTTCCGGCATGATCGAAGCCGACGCGGATGTCGAAGTGCTCGACAAGGACGTTTACATCGCGACCGTCAGCGAAGGCGGCAAGCTCGATATGGAAATGCGTCTCAAGCGCGGACGCGGCTATGTTTCGGCGGACAAGAACTTCGACGAAGATCTCGGTATCGGCTTCATCCCCATCGACTCCGTGCATTCTCCGGTACGCAAGTGCAACTACACGGTGGAAGCCGCGCGTCTGGGTCAGATCACCGATTACGACAAGCTGACTCTGGAAGTGTGGACCAACGGCTCCATCACCCCGGCTGATTCCATCGGCCTGGCGGCGAAGCTGCTGAAGGACCACATGAACATCTTCATCAACTTTGAAGAGGATATCGAAACTTCCACTTCGAGCGACGACCGGAAACCGGAGATCAAGAACGAAAACCTGAACCGGTCAGTCGAAGAGCTGGAGCTTTCGGTGCGCAGCTACAACTGCCTGAAGAACGCCAACATCCAGACCATCGGAGAACTGGTGCAGAAGACCGAGGCCGAAATGCTGAAGACCAAAAACTTCGGCCGCAAGTCGCTGAACGAGATCAAGGAAATTCTTTCGTCGATGGGCCTCAGCCTGGGAATGAAGATCGACGAGCACGGCAATGCCGTGCCCGGCCCGACCTCCAACCAGGTCCTGCCGGCATCGGCGTACGGTCCGGACAACGATCTATAAACAGTTTCGGGGTGGCGCCAGGCGCCACCCAGTTCCTGGTTTCTAGTTTTCCCTGACGATATTCGTTTTCGGGACGCCTGAAGCCAGAGCTGGAAACCCGAAACTAGAAACCAGAAACTGAAGGTATCGTCATGCGTCACAAAGTAGCCGGATGGAAACTGGGACGAAACACCAGCCATCGCCGCTCATTGCTGCGGAACCTGGTGACTTCGCTCATCCTCGAAGAACGTATTGAAACCACGGTGCCCAAGGCCAAGGCCATGCGTCCCCTGGTCGAGAAGATGATCACGCTGGGCAAGCGTGGTGATCTGTCCGCGCGCCGCCAGGCCCTGGCCTACCTGATGACCAGCGCCGCGGTGGACAAGCTTTTCGATACTGTCGCTCCCCGTTTCGGAGACCGCGAAGGAGGCTACCTGCGGATCGTGCGCGCCGGTTGGCGAAAAGGCGACGGCGCTGATACCGCTTTCGTGGAGCTCCTCGGCAGCGAGAAGCTGCAGGAAGAGAAACGCGAGAAGCGCGCGGCCGTCCGTTCGAAGCGTGCCGAAGAAGCCAAGCGAGCGATGGACGAGGCGGAAGCCCAGCGGGGAGTAGAGCACCCCGCCGATCACGCCGAAGGCGAGGACAAGGTCAAGGACACAGACAGAGAGTAGAGAAGCGTCGGTGTTGCCGTCGTCAGCCCTAGCCTGGGGCTGACGACCGAGGACTGGCCACTGACGGCACCTCCAGTCGTAGGAAACCAGTTCCTCACATTCCACCTCCCCCGGTCGTACATGTCCGCTGGAGTCTATCCGCCGTAATCTTGCGCTCGCCTGACCTCACGCTAGACTGGTGTGAGGGCCATGGAGTTTTCGCGTAACCAAGTCGGCATTGCGGCGGGAGCCGGTGTTCTTCTGCTCATCATTTTCTTTGGCTACCTCATTCACCTGAATGGGGAAGGCCCGGTGCTGGGCCGCTCGGAAGATCGCGACCCGCTCTCCGGAATCCCTAACTCCATTTCGCTGAACCCTCTGCGGGATCGTACTTCAGAGCGGGAGGCGGCCCAGTTCATCCGCAGCATGCGTGACGGGCGCTGCAAGGAAGAACTGGCTGACTGGTTCAAGGACTATCGCAAGAAGTACGCCGCCTTCATTTGCGACTCTGAAGCGCAGCATCCCTTGATCTCATGGGAGGTAGCGGACTGGGAAGACACCCCGCCGTTGCGCATCCTGCGCTACCGCGGCAAACGCCGCAAGACCCCCGGCCAGAAGGGTACGTACAAGGAACTGTTTTCGGTGACGTTGGAGAATAAAGCCGGTGATTGGGTCGTAACCAAATACGACTCGATGTATTAAAACCAGTCGTTCGTCGTTGGCCTTCTTTGCGAACTCTGCGGCTTCTCTTTGCGTCCTTTGCGGTTGAGGGGGTTGACCTCGCCCTAATCGTTCAAAAGCCCTAACCGCAAAGCTCACAAAGAAAGGCCGCAGAGGAGGCGAAGACCTGTGAACCCCGCCGATTTCTCAGGAAACCCTTACCAGCGGCGACGATTCTGGACGCCGTTTCCGAAGAACAAGAAACAGGACGACTTGTGCCATCAACGCGGCGCTGCTGTCCAGCGCGACGTCGTGGAGTCTTCCGGTGCGGCTGGGAAGGTAAGTCTGGTGCCACTCATCGAGGCAGGCAACCAGGGCCGCCATGAAAAATGAAATTCGTGCCCACTCGATTGACCAGTTCGTTCCGGACAATGGGAAGGTGTCCCGCCAGGCGCGGAAGAGCAGCCAGCTTAAAGTGAAATAGCCTACGAAGTGGCCGCTTTTCCGGATGAGGAAGTGCCAGAGCGGAAAATGCGCAGGATCCAGTCCCAGCAGGAAGTGCAGAAGCCGGTAAAGAATTCGACCTGTGTTCTCGGCAGAGGCTAAATTAGTGGACTCGGTCACGATGATACCGAGCCACAAAATCGCGGCGATCCACGTTTTGAGAAGGTGCTTTTGCGCAGGATTCAAGCGCGGCTTTCCTGGCCCTTATTCCACCGCATAATTCGGCGCCTCGCGCGTGATCATGACATCGTGCACGTGACTCTCGCGCAGGCCGGCCCCACTGATGCGCACAAACCGCGTCTTCTGCAACAGCTCCGGAATAGTGGCGCAACCACAGTAACCCATGCCGGACTTCAAGCCGCCCACCATCTGGTGCACGATCATGGCGACCGAACCGCGGTAAGGAACGCGCCCTTCAATGCCCTCGGGAACCAGTTTGCCCAGACGGTTGGCATCGTCGGGTCCGCCCGACATGGCGGTCGAGGCGTCTCCGTCGGTATTCTGGAAATAACGCTCGCTCGAGCCCGAGGCCATCGCTCCTAGCGAGCCCATGCCGCGATAGGATTTGAAGGAGCGGCCTTGATAGAGAATTAACTCACCGGGACTCTCATCGGTCCCGGCAAACAGCGATCCGATCATCACGCCGGAGGCGCCTGCCGCCAGGGCCTTCGTAATATCGCCAGAGTATTTGATCCCGCCGTCGGCGACCACCGGAATGCCGGCATCCTTGGTGGCGCGGTACGCTTCCGCGATGGCGGTAATCTGCGGCATTCCTGCTCCAGTCACAACCCGCGTGGTGCAGATCGACCCTGGGCCAATACCGACTTTGATGGCATCGGCGCCCGCCCGGGCCAGTTCGCACGCTCCATCGAAAGTGCCAACGTTCCCGGCAATCAGGTCCACCTCGGGCAGCTTCGACTTCACCATTTTGATGGCATCGAGCACGCGGGTGGAGTGTCCGTGCGCGCTATCGATGGCCAGCATGTCCACCTTGAATTTCACCATTTCCTGGGCGCGTTCCAGGAAGTCGCCGGTGGCGCCGATGGCGGCGCCCACCCGCAGCCGGCCCTGCGAATCTTTGGCTGCGTTGGGATATTTCAGCTTTTTCTGAATGTCTTTGACCGTGATCAGGCCCTTGAGGTTGTATTGGTCATCAACCACCAGCAGTTTCTCCACCCGGTGTTCGTGCAGGATGTTTTCCGCGTCTTCCAGCGTGGTCCCGACCGGGACGGTGATCAGGTTTTCCTTGGTCATCACCTTGCTGATAGGAATATCGAAACGGGTCTCAAAGCGCAGGTCGCGATTGGTCAGAATGCCTACCAGTTTTCCGTTCTTGGTGATAGGCACACCGGAAATTTTGTACTTGCGCATGATTTCAAGAGCGTCGGAAACCCTGGCATCGGGTGACATGGTGACCGGATCCACGATCATGCCGCTCTCCGAGCGCTTCACCTTGTCCACCTCGTTAGCCTGCTGCTCCGGTGTCAGGTTGCGATGGATGATCCCGATACCGCCCTGCTGCGCCAGTGCAATCGCCATGTGCGATTCCGTAACCGTGTCCATGGCAGCGCTGATGATGGGAATGTTCAGACGGATGTTGCGCGTCAGCTGGGTCTGGGTGTTGGCCAGCGCGGGTACCACGTCGGAGCGAGCCGGCAGCAGCAACACGTCGTCGAAAGTGAGCGCTTCAGGGACAGGAAAATGAATCATGGGATTTCTCGAAGCCTCGCGGCTCAACTCCCATTCTAGAGAGCTGTCTGGTTCGTGGCAAATCGCTTATGGCTTGCAACTAGATGCGAAACATACTAGCGTAGTGCCGAATCTGAGCACTCAGGAGGTGTGCATATGTTCAAACCTTCTTTTCAACCGCGCTGGGCGTGCCTGGTTGGCGTCGTTGCGATAGTGGTCGCAGTGGGCGGCTGGTTTCAGGGCGCACCTTCCACTTCCGAGGTCCCGGCCCCAACGATTCGCGTCAGCACCCATCTTGTTCTGGTCGATGTGGTGGTAAACGATAAGCAAGGCAAGCGGGTCACAGGATTGAAGCAGGACGATTTCGTGATCCAGGAGAAGGGAAAGACTCAGAAGATTGCGTTCTTCAGTTCGCCCGGCGAATCGGAGAGGCAACGCGCGTTCGAACTTCCTCCCGGCATCTATTCCAATAAGCCGGAATACCGCTCGCCCGGCGGGCCGCTCGTGGTGTTGCTGCTGGATGCCGCCAACACGCCTTTCAAAGATCAGGCCTATGCGCGCGAACAGATGCTCAAGTTCGTAAAGGAGGAGTACAAACCAGGACAACGTGCCGCCATATTCACGCTTACCAACTCGTTGGGGGTGTTGCAGGACTTCACCAGCAACCCTGAGCTGTTAGTGAAGGCCTTCCAGAAATATCAGCCGCAGGCCCAGGAAATGGCAAATGCGGCGGGCCCTCGGGTCCCCGACACCAGTTCGGACGGGGGAACCGGATCGCAAATTGCGGCGGCGGCCATAGCGGAGCATATGCGTGACTTTGCAGAATGTCCAACTGGCGTATGTGCTCGACCGGAGAGTTGAGACTACCCTGGCGGCGATGCGCAGCTTGGCCAGAATCCTGGGCGGCATTCCAGGGCGAAAGAGCGTGATCTGGGTGACGGCAGCTTTCCCCTTCAGCCTGATTCCTGAGGATCGCAACGTAAGCGAAGCCGAGTTGGCGGAATCTCTTCCCAGCCAGGCGCAACTAGGCCTGGACACTCGGGCCGGAGGCGCGATTGCCGGCGTCGAACGAGAGAGCCATGCGCAGGAAATCCGGGAAGCTTCGGCCCAACTGTCCAGTGCACAGGTCGCCATTTACCCCATCGATGCCCGCGGGCTGATGAGCGGCGTGGAGGCAACGATCGACGACGTTCCCGGCCGCCAATTTACGACGCTCTCGGGCGCGGCCACGGTGCGGATGTCAGATGCCGCCGCCAGTCAGGAAACGATGCGCGAAGTCGCGCGCGAGACCGGTGGAACTGCTTACGTCAATCAGAACGAAATCAAGGAGGGTGTGGCGATGGCCGCGGCCGACTCTGGCGCTTCCTACACCCTAGGCTACTATCCGGAGGACAAGAAGTGGGACGGCAAATATCGTTCCATTAAGGTGAAGGTGAATGGCGATGGCCTGGAATCGCGCTACCGTCGGGGTTACTACGCTATCGATCCGGCCTCTTTGAAGGACCGTAGTGCGGAGCAGGGTGCGGCTGAGGCTTTGCGGGACACCGCCCCCGACACGCTCATAACCTTTAGTGCCCAGGTGAAGCCTGCAGGAGGCGGAAAGTTGGGGGTGGATTTTCTGGTGGACGCCCACACACTGTCCACGGAGGATGTCTCGGGCGGCAACAAGAAATTCAATGTCGTGCTCTATGCCGCCATTTTCGCTCCCGACGGCAAGATGCTCGGCAACCAAAGCCTCAAAGTGGATCAGGCCTTCGATGCTGGGACCTACCAGCAGATACTCGACAAAGGTATGCTGTTGCACCTCGACCTGAAGCAGCCGCCGGGTGCGAATCAGTTGCGGATGGCGATCAGAGATAATCGGACGGGTAACACCGGGAGCCTGATGGCACCGCTTTAGTTTTCTCGAATCGAACCGGCATTACGTCGTTCCCGGGAGTTTGTTTTTTGGCAGTTCGGGGCGTATATTCATAGCTGGAACTGTTGTGTAGTGTTACCAGCACGTGGCGAGACACACCAGTGGGCGCAAGCCCACTTTTTAGTTTAGGCCCATTTTGGAACCGGGAAATTGGCCGTAAGCTATTGGTTTCATGACACTTGAGATTGACAAGGTCCGGGAAATTGCGGAGCGGGTGGCTGCTTCCAACGGGCTGGAGGTAGTCGAAGTTGAACTGCGCGGCGGGGGCAAAGCGCGCATGCTCCGCATCGTGATTGACAAGCTGGCCGGGGTCACGCACGAAGATTGCGCCAGCGTGAGCCGCGAAGTGGGCACGATACTGGACGTCGAAGACGTGATTTCCGGTTCGTATACCTTGGAGGTTTCTTCTCCGGGACTGGACCGGAAATTAATTCGTCCGGCGGATTACGAGCGCTTCACCGGAAGCCGGATCAAGTTGACTACGCAGCAGCCGGTCAACGGTAATCGCCACTTTGAAGGTCGGCTGGAAAGTTTTGAGCAGGGCCGTTTGACGCTGGACCTGAACGTCGCCAGGAAGAAACGCCGTCCGGAAGAAGGTGTTGCACCCAAGCTGGAAATCGAACTGAAGAACGTCGAGAAGGCGAACTTAGTGCCGGAAATCTGAGAAGCATTGAGTAATTTGGCAATTGAGCAATAGAGTAATTTTAGACCTTACTGGGATTCTTGGGTTTTCAATTGCCAAATTACCTGATTTCCAAATTACAAAATCGCCTTGAGCGAATTATCTATGGCAAGTGAGCTCTATAACACGATTGACGCGCTGAGCCGGGAAAAAGGAATTGATCCGCAGATTGTGGTGAGTGCGGTGGAAGATGCCATAGTTGTCGCCACGCGCAAGTATTACAAGACGCAGGAAAATCTGCGCGCCGAACTGGACAAGGAAACCGGCAAGATCCGGGCTTTTGCGGTCAAGACGATCGTTGAGACTCCCGAACAGGTTGAGGACCCGGTCCTGCAGGTCACTCTGGATGATGCCCGCAAGATCAATCCCAACGTTGAGCTGGGGGGCGAGCTCCAGATCAACAAGCAGACCGAAGGCATTCTGGGACGGATTGCGGCGCAACTGGCCAAGCAGGTCATCTTCCAGAAGGTGCGCGAAGCGGAGCGCGACACGGTGTACAACGAGTACATCGGCCGCGTGGGCGAAATCGTGAATGCCACCGTGAAGCGGATCGAAGGCCCGGATGTGATCTTTGACATCGGCAAGGCAGAAGCCCGCATGCCCCGCAAAGAGCAGTCGCGGCTGGAATCGTTTGCCATGGGCGAGCGCGTGCGGGTTGTGATTGCCAGAGTGGAACGAGCTTCGAAGGGTCCGGCCGTGGTGGTTTCCAGGGCGGCTCCGGAACTGGTGCAGCACCTGTTTCAGACCGAAGTTCCCGAAATTTACGATGGCACGGTTGTGATCCGGGCCATCGCGCGCGAGGCCGGGGAGCGCACCAAGATCGCGGTCATGTCGAAGGACAAGGACGTGGACGCGGTGGGCGCCTGTGTCGGCATGAAAGGCATGCGGGTGCAATCGATCATCCGCGAATTGCGCGGCGAAAAGATAGACATCATCGAGTATCACGAGGATGCGGTGACTTTCGCCGAAAAGGCTTTGCAGCCCGCCAAGGTGAGCCGCGTGACCGTGGTCGACTCCGCGGACAAGCATCTTGAAGTGGTGGTGGATGACAGCCAGCTTTCCCTGGCCATCGGTAAGAAGGGACAGAACGTCCGGCTGGCGGCCAAGTTGCTGGGCTGGAAGATCGACATCAAGAGCGAGGAAGAGAAGCGGCAGGAAGTGGAACTGCAAATGTCCGCGCTCGTGGGTAATGCTTCCACCCCGCTGGAGAATGTGCCCGGGCTGGGGGAGGGGCTGGTAGAGAAGCTGGGCGCCGCCGGCGTGACCACGGTGGAGGCCCTGGCCGACATGACCCCTGAACAGCTCGAGGCCATCGAAGGTATCGGTCCCAAGACGGTGGAAAAAATCAGTCTGGCGGTCAATAATTATTTTTCCAGTCTGGAGGCAGCGGAGACCGGCGCAGCCGCGGTGGAAGGTGAAGTGGGCGCGGAGCCAGTGGCGGAAGAGTCAGCCGCGGGCCCTGATGACATCACCGCCGAGGTAGACGCGGCGCCGGAAACGGCGCTTGAAAGCGCTGAATTATCCGCCGCCGCCGTTGAAGAAAATAGTGGGCAGGAAGTAGCTGCTGAATCCGCGGAGGAGCCTGGTCCTTCCGAGGAGAAGCAGTAAGTGCGATTCTCGCGCGCTGACGCAAGTGGTTGCGCGAACCTGAAAACTGAAGCCGTGAGGTTGATATGAAGACTTAGCGGAACAGTCCGGAGGGCGAAAGGGCGGATGAGCAAGATTCGAATCAACGATCTGGCAAGGGAGCTGGAAGTCAAAAGTAAATCTATTCTCGATGTACTTCCGGAAATTGGAGTCACCGAGAAGAAGAGCCATTCCAGTTCTCTCGAAGACCATGAGGCAGAAAAGGTCCGTGCCCGCCTCCGCGCCAGCAGCGCAGCACAGAGCTCCAGCCGGTCTTCCCGGCCGACTCGCGCCGACGCCGATGAAATCAAGACCAAGATCGACCTTTCCCATATTTCCAAGCCCGGCGACGCTTTAAAAGCCATCATCAGCAAGCAACAGCCGTCCTCGATGGTGGAGGCTCCGCCGGTGGTCCCCCCGCCACCCGTCAGGCACGCGGTCTCGGCTGCGCCGCCGGCAGCGACTACTCCTGCCCCCAGGCCCGCCGCTCCTCCACCCGCCGCTCCGCCTAAATTTGTCGTGCCCACTGCGACGCCGCGCCCCACCTTTACTGCTCCGGCGCCGGCTCCTCCGCAATCGGTTGCACCCGTGCCTCCAGCCGCGCCGCGACCGGCCGCCCCGTCGCCGGCGCCGCCACTTTCCGCCAGCAGCACAGCGCCGGCAGCTCCGCCGCCACGGCCACTCGCTTCTCCGGCCCAGCCACCAACCATGGCTGCCAGGCCAGCCACTCCAGTCGCCCCCGCACAGCCGGTAGTGCCGCCGCCGCGAATGATTGTTCCGCAGACCGGACCGCGCCCAGTGTATAAGGCGCCCTTGCGGCCGGCCGCGCCTGCAGGTGCCGCCGGAACCTCCACGGGAGCTCCCATCCGTCCGGCACCAGGACGTCCGGTGCCAGGACAGCCGATTTTCCAGCGCCCGCGTCCGGGCGCGCCCACCAATCGTCCGGCGCTGCGTCCGGGCGAGCGCCGGCCCATGCATCCCACACGGCAGTCGCCGACGGGATCAAGGCCGCTGGGAGTGGGGCCGGGAGCAGTGCCGTCCGGCGGGCCGACGCCCAGACCGGGCAGCAGGCCTGGCGCACCGTCACGCCGGCCAGGCCAGCGTTATGTGCCGCGCGGAGTGAAGGAAGGCCCGATGAAGGGCTACACGCCGCCGCCGCGGCTGTCGCTCTCGAACGAGCCGCAACCGATCACGCGCAGCATCACCATCACCGAGGGCATCAGCGTAAAAGATCTGGCGGAAAAGCTGGGACTGCGTGCCAAGGACCTGATCGCGCGCCTGCTGCTTCGCGGCGTCTTCGCCACCATCAATCAGACGCTCGACACTGAACTGGCCAGCGAGATGGCGCGCTTCTTCGGAGCAGACACCAACGTGATTACCTTCGAAGAGCAGGCGGCGAAGGATGTTGCGGAAGCCGCCACGGGCGAGGAAGGCGCGCCTACCGAAGGCGTCACGCGTCCGCCGGTGGTCACCATCATGGGCCACGTGGACCACGGTAAGACCACGCTGCTCGATTCCATCCGCCTGACCAACGTGGCAGGAGGCGAAGCCGGCGGCATTACGCAGCATATTGGCGCGTACAAGGTAACGATACTCGACAAGGAATCCCCGGCGTACGGCCGCCAGATCGTATTCCTCGACACGCCCGGCCACGAGGCCTTCACCCGCATGCGCGCGCGCGGAGCTAAAGCCACTGACATTGTCGTGCTGGTGGTGGCCGCCGATGACGGCGTGATGCCGCAGACGCTTGAAGCCATTGACCATGCCCACGCCGCGGAAGTGCCGATCATTGTTGCGGTAAATAAAATCGACAAACCCGACGCACTACCCGACCGCGTCAAAAAGCAGCTGGCCGACCGCGGCCTGATGCCGGAAGACTGGGGCGGAACCACGGTATTCGTGGATGTCTCAGCCAAGCAGAAAACCAACCTGAACCTGCTGATGGAAATGATCTGCCTGGTGGCCGACCTGCAGGAACTGAAGGCGACCCCGGAGCGTCCGGCAACCGGCGTGGTCCTCGAAGCCAAACTGGATCGCGGGCGTGGACCGGTGGCCACGCTGCTGGTGCAGAACGGAACTTTGCGCAACAGCGACAACTTCGTGGTGGGCAATGTGTACGGCAAAGTCCGCGCCATGTTTGATGATCGCGGCAACCAGCTGGAGGCCGCGCCCCCCTCCACGCCGGTCGAAATCCTCGGCATGGAAGGCCTGCCCCAGGCGGGCGACCAATTTGTAGTGGTCGCGGACCGCGACAAGGCCCGCGGCGTGTCCGAATACCGCGAACAGAAAGCTCGCGAGGCCACACTGGCCAAGAGTTCCCGCGTGTCCCTCGAAGGCTTGGCGGAGCAACTGAAGACCGCAGGCACCAAGGAACTGAACATCATCCTTAAGGCGGACGTTGGCGGCTCGGTAGAGGTGCTGACCGACCTGCTGACCAAGCTCTCGAACGATAAGGTTCGACTGAAGGTCCTGCGCTCAGGAGTGGGCGCCATTACCGAGTCCGACGTGCTGCTGGCTTCGGCTTCGAACGCCATCATCATTGGATTCAACGTGCGCCCAGAGCGTAAAGCGCAGGAACTGGCGGAGCAGGAGAAAGTGGACATCCGCCTGCACTCGATCATTTACGAGTTGCAGGATGAGATCAAGCGCGCCATGACCGGCCTGCTCGAGCCCACCATCAAGGAAACCTATCAGGGCCGCGCCCTGGTCAAGGAAACCTTCCGCATCCCCAAGGTGGGCACCATTGCCGGATGTTCCGTCACCGATGGCCTTATCAAGCGTGACTCTGAAGTGCGCCTGCTGCGCGATAACAACGTCGTCTTTACCGGCAAGGTCGGCTCGCTGCGTCGCTTCAAGGACGACGCCAGCGAGGTACGCAATGGCATGGAGTGCGGCATTTCGATCTCCAACTACGGCGATATCAAAGTCGGCGATGTGATCGAGGCCTTCGTGACCGAGAAAGTCGCGGCAGAAGCCATCGCGTAGGAACAGTTTCCAGTTTCCGGTTTCTGGTTTCTAACTGCAAACTGGAAACTAGAAACCGGTAACTGCCTTGATCGCTTTTCTCACTCTCGAACTGCACATCGAAGCAGCCCAGTCCCTCAAAGACAAGCGGCAGGTGCTTCGCAGCCTGAAAGACCGGTTGCGAGCGCACTTCAACGTGGCCGTGGCTGAACTCGATGCCAGCGGATTGTGGAACCGGGCGACAGTGGGCGTTGTCGGCATCTCGGATTCGCGTGACTACCTCGACGGCCTGATGAAGAACGTGGAGCGCCAGGCCACGCGCATCGCCAACAACGCGGGCGCTGACGTTGCAGATTCATTCGTGGAGTTTATGTAGCGCCGGCGTCCCGCCGGCTGTCGAGGTGGCGTTTCGCCGCCTCAAGGCAATGCGCGAGCAGTGTTCGACTTCGCTCATCATAGATCGCTCCCGCTCAGACGGCGGGACGCCGGCGCTACCCAGGGTCGCGCTGCCCAGGGCTGTCCCGCTGGGGCGGTTTTTCTGATATTCTCATTCGTTTTACTCAAGAGGTGAGTGTGGAGAAGCGTGGCGCGAAATACCATCGGGAGCGCCTGGGAGAGGCCCTGCGGGAGGAGATCGAAACCATTGTGGAGGGCGAACTGGGAGACCCGCGCATTGGCTTGGTCGCCGTTACCAGCGTGGTATTGGCCGAGGACTCGCGTTCGGCGCAAGTGTACGTCACCCTCGAAGGCGATGATGAAGAAGCCGACCGTTCTTTGGAAGGCCTGACTGCGGCTGTCGGGTTCATCCGCCGCGAGGTGGCGGAGAATCTGCGCCTTCGCCGTCCCCCGGAACTCTATTTTCACCTCGACCGCTCCGACCAGTACGGCGCCCGAATCGATGAATTACTGGGCCGGACGAAGAAGAGGAAGAAATAGTCGTCAGTCATCGGTCCTCAGTTGTCAGCAAACCTAACGACTGAAGACTGACGACTGAAGACTGAAGACCGACGACTTTCTTTATGGTGAAGGAAGTTCTCAAGCACATCGAACAGCGCACTCGGTTCGTTCTGACCTCGCATGCGCGGCCGGACGGCGATGCCATCGGTTCCGCACTGGCCTGCCGTCAGATCCTGCTGGCGATGGGCAAAGGAGCCGATGTCATATTGCACGACGGTGTGCCCCGCATTTACCAGTCGCTGCCCCATGCGCCTGAGGTTATCCGGTCAGAAAGCGTCAGTGGCGAGTACGACGCTGCCATCATCCTGGAGTGCGACAGTATCCAGCGCACCCGTCTGCATGGACTGGAAAACAAGTTCCTCATCAACATCGATCACCACCAGAGCGGGCGCCCCTTTGCCCAGGTGAACTGGATTGATCCCAGGGCAGTGGCCACGGCGGAGATGGTCTATCGCCTGGCGCGTGAGGCGGGAGTGAAGATTTCCGCGGAGATCGCGACCTGTCTTTACACCGCCGTCCTCACCGATACCGGGTCGTTCATGTTCGAGGGGACAAACGAACACACTTTCGAACTGGCGCGGGAGTTGGTGCTGGCGGGGGCTGATCCCGCCCATTGTGCCCGTAATATATATTTTGGACACTCCACCGCCAAAATGCGCCTGCTGGGTGCGGCCCTCTCCAATTTGCACCGGGAAGGGGCGCTGGCGTGGATTTCCGTGACCCAGGAACAGATGCAGCGCTGGCATGCCAGGGAAGAAGATTGCGAGGGGCTGGTGAATTATGCACTTTCAATGCAGGGTGTGGAGGTGGCATTGTTTTTCCGCGAGCTTCCCGACGGCCGCTTCCGCATAAGCCTGCGCAGCAAGGGCAAGGTGAATGTGGCCGCAATCGCTGAACGTCTGGGCGGAGGCGGACACCAGTGTGCCAGTGGTTGTGCCCTCGATGGACCGTTGTCCGCCGCGACCGCGCGAATTCTCGCTGAATTACAGCTCCGCGCTTCCATACAATAAATCTCACTCTGGATTTTTCAGAATTCAGATTTGTGACTGTAACCCCTGCCAACCCGACATCGCGCACCGCCACCTCCGTTGCGGGTCAGCGTCCGCTTATGGATTGGCTCTTGCTTGCCGGCTTCTGCGCCTTCCTGTTTTTCTTTGGACTGGCTTATTTTGGCCTGCTCGGAGCCGATGAGCCGCGTTACGCGCAGGTGGCGCGCGAGATGCTTGCCCGTCATGATTGGATCACGCCCACGCTCGGCGGCAAGCCCTGGCTGGAGAAACCCGCTCTCTACTACTGGCAGACCATGCTGGCCTACAGCGTTTTCGGTGTCAGTGACTGGGCTGCGCGTGTTTCATCAGCGCTGGACGCCACGCTGATGGTCGTCACCGTTTATCTTTTCCTGCGCCGCTTTCGCCCCGGCTTTCAGCTGGACGGCGCGCTCATGGCGGCTTCCGCCAGCGGCGTCATCGGCTTCGCTCGCGCCGCCTCCACTGACATGCCGTTGGCCGCCACGTTCAGCATTGCCATGCTGGCCTGGTACGCATGGTACGAAAGCGCCAGCAAGCGCTACCTGGCCCTGTCTTACGTCTTTCTCGGACTGGCCATGCTGGCCAAGGGGCCGGTAGCGCCCTTTCTGGCGGCTGTCATTATTACGATTTTCGCCACCGCCAAGGGCGACTATCGTCTGCTAGCGCGGACCTGCTGGCTGCCTGGCATCCTGCTCTTCCTTGTGACCGCGCTTCCGTGGTACGTGGCAGTGCAGCTGAGAAACCCGGAATTCTTTCGGGTCTTCATTCTCGAGCACAATCTCGCGCGTTTTGGAAAAGACCTCTATCACCACACTCAACCCTTCTGGTATTACCTCCCCGTAGCCCTGCTCGGGCTTGTGCCCTGGACCATGTTTATCGCTGCGGCCGCGGTGGAGACGATTCGCGCCTGGTGGACAGAAAAAAGAGAGTTGTTCCAGTCGGAAGATGCCTTGCCGGCCTTTCTGGTGATCTGGCTGGTCGTTCCGGTGGCATTCTTTTCCTTTTCCGCATCCAAATTGCCAGGCTACATTGTGCCGGCTCTTCCGGCGGGCACGCTGCTGCTGGCGGAATATGTTCGCCGCCACGTGATAGACGATGATCCGCCGCCCCTGCTGCTGATTATCTTTCATTCCCTGGTCGCAGCACTCCCGGTGGTGGCGGCGCTGATGATGCAGTACCTCGTTTTTCAGCACCGTCTGCCCTGGGGCCGAGCGACCGCGATCTCGGCTGGAATTGCAGTGGTGCTGGCGATCGGAATCGCGCTCACTCTCCGCCGCCCGCCAGGCCTTCGCCTGTTGCGCTTCGTGACCTTGGTGCCCGTAGTGCTGGCGGTAGCGGCGGTCTTGCGGTTGGGCGCTCCCTCCCTGGATGCCACGCTCTCCGCGCGTCCGCTGGCTCAGGAGATCAGCCGCGTGGACAACCGTTCGCTACCTTTGGCGATTCTTCGGCTGTCCCGCGAGACCGAATATGGTCTCCATTTCTACCGTAATCAGACCATTGCCCGTTACGAAGCCGGAGAGGTTCCCCCCGGCGAACATCTCTTGATCACTCCAGCCGCCTGGCAGAAAAACATCGCAAAATGGACTCCTGGTCGGCGCGTCACGTATCTGGGAAGTTTTGCGGCGCACGGCATGGACTATTACTGGGTAGGGAAAAGCAGCAATTAGCTTTTTGGCATCGTGGTGGCGTGGCGGATCACGAACCAAAAGCAAAGAGGCCAGCGCAAGGAGCTAAGAGCCAGAAGCTAGAAGCCAGAAGCTAGCAGCCAGTAGCTGCCCCCTGTTACCCATTCTTGTCCCCCCGTTTGCCTAGCTGCGGGACGAAGCACTACACTCGCTGTTCGCAGCCCGCCATGAGCGCGCTTAGCAAGCCGGAACCCTCCAGGAGCCTCCAGGTGGAGATTCTCGACCTCAGACACTTTTCCTCTGTCGACCTGCGTCCGTTGCTCGAGGACGAGGTCCGGGAATGGGCGCGTCTGCTTTCCTGGGATTACAGCGGTTCGGCGGAGATGATCCTGCGCTACGTGGATGCCAAAATCCTGCCCGGTTATGCCGCCGTCGAGCGCGGCCGCATCATCGGCTACGCATTCTTCGTTTACGAGGGCAGCAAGGGTGTAATTGGCGACCTGTTCGTGGCCAATGGTGGACGCCTGCCCGACCCGCATGAAGTGGAATCGCGCCTGCTCCTGCACGTAATCGAGACCCTGCAACAGTCGCCTGGAATCCATCGGGTGGAAGCGCAATTACTGGTGCATGAGGCCGGTGTGGTGGCTCGGCCCTTTGTGGAGCAGGGCTTTCAGCGGCACCCGCGCCTTTTCATGGTGTACCCACTGGACACCACGCCCAAGCCGCCACCGCAACTGGACCCTGAAATCGAAATCAGGCGCTGGGCAGAGCACGACTACCAGCCCGCCGCGGCCTTGATCACCAGCGCTTACCGCGGTCACGTCGACTCGGAAATCAACGACCAATACCGCACCCTGAGCGGGTCGCTGCGCTTCCTGAACAACATTGTACGTTTTCCGGGATGCGGCACCTTTGATCCCGAGGGCTCGTTCGTAGCGGTGCACAGGCGGGCGCGCAGCCTGGTCGGGCTGATTCTCTGCTCCCGGGTGCGTCAGGATGTCGGGCACGTTACCCAGGTGTGCGTGCTCCCGGACTATCGCTCGCACGGCTTGGGTGAGTTGTTGATAGCAGCCACCGCCGGAAACCTGCGCCAAAGAAACTTCTCCATCCTGTCGCTCACGGTGACCGAGGCCAATGCTCGCGCAGTCACGCTCTATCAACGCCTGGGATTCGACATCAAGCGCGTATTCGATGCGTACGTGTGGGAAGGGTGAAGCAGCTGGTGGCTGCTAGTTACTGGCTTCTAGCCTAACCCTTAGCCATTTGCTGTGGAGTTGAGCCCGGCCCGCCGCGGAAAAAACTCTGAACCCGCACTGCCACCCGCTGATCAACGCTAGAAGCCAGTAGCTAGAAGCCAGCAGCTGCTCCTCAGTGCCGCAGCAGCCACATCACCCATCCCGCGACGAACACTCCGCCGACGAACAGGACGAAGCAATACAAGCCGTAGCGGATCTGCTCACGGACAGTGTTTCGCTGCGTGATTCCAAAGACTACCGAGGCGAAGACCGAGAACAGTACGGCGGCGGTGAAATGGGAGAGTTCCAGGGTCATTCGGTTTTTCCAGTCACGGCTTTTTCCCGATAGCGATGTGATAGGCGTCCGCCGCGCAGATGAAATTCAGCAGGCCGGCGACGATCAGAAACTTGGTGCCATAGTCGGCGGTGGCATGGGCAATCGCTCCATGTCCCCAGCCCTGCATGCGGGTCACAATGTAAAGACCGCCCGCGCCCACATCGCCCACGAATCCGAGCATGTCCAGAATATCGCCGCCATTGGGGTGGTACACGCGTCCCTGCATCAGCAGGCCGAGCACGAACATGGTGGTGACCGAGGCCATGATCAGAAATCCGCGGATCCATCGCTTCTGGATCAGGTGCCCCGCTCCCGGAATGAACCAGGCGACAGCCGGGGCGATGACTGACATACCGGAAGAGCCCGCTGCCCTTGCCTTCTGCGCTTGAGTTGGAGTGGTCTTAGCTGAATTTGCCATTCAGATGATTACGAGTTCACTTTGGATTTTACCTGTTACCTGGGCTGCACCGGGTTTGATCATCATGTTCACTTCGCTGCGCACCCCGAATTCCGGCAAATAAATGCCGGGCTCGATCGAGAAGCATGAGTTGGGCAGAATGCGGCGCTCGTCATGAATTTCCAGGTCATCCATGTTAGCGCCATTGGCATGAACTTCGGTGCCAATCGAGTGCCCGGTGCGATGAATGAAGTACTGCTCGAAGCCTGCGTTCCGGATGTAGCCGCGTACGGCGTGATCGACTTCCCATCCGACAAGCGCTTTGCCCGCGCTTATAGCATCGACCACTGTTTTCACCCCAACATCGCGCGCCTGGCGAACGATGCTGAATATTTCCCGCATGCGGTCAGAGGGAGACTTGCCTACAAAACCCGTCCAGGTAATGTCGTAGTATACGGCCCCCGGCGTCTTCTTTTTGGCCCAGACATCGAGCAGGACGAAATCACCTTCACGAATGGGTTTTGACGTCTCCGGAAGCAGCGCGTAGTGCGGATCGCCGCTGTTGGCATTGACGGCTACCAGCGGAGGATCGTCAGACACCAGGTTTTCTCGCCGGAAGGCCTCCAGGAACCACTGCTGGATTTCGTATTCGTGGGTCCCCCCGTTGCGCACCCGCCGCCCGATCTCCTGGAAGGCCGACGCAGTGATGGCGTCAATAGCATCGCGTGCCGCGAAGTGAGACTTGATCTGCTCTTCGGTCAGAGTCGCTTCAAACTGCGCCACCAGGTCGCAGGAGCTGACCACGTTCTTGCCCAGTCCGCGAATCAGGTCGACGGTTCCCGCGTCCACCAGCGAAATTGTGAATACCAGATTGTTCGGCGAATACTGCATCGCGATATCGCGATGATTGGCCAGGAGCACCTTCACCTGATCGAACAATTCCTGCCAGCCCGAATACCGGCGCTTGACGCCGGGGAGCGAGTCAAGATGGCCAGGCTCGATTTTGTGGACCAGTTTAACCGGATCGCCGCTGGACGGAATCAGGTAGAACCAGCGCCGCGTAACCATTTGACCGGCGGGCAATCCCAGCACACGGTACGCGATCGAATCGCGATGATGGTGATCATAGAAGAGCCAGGCGTCAATGTTCCGCTCGCGCAGCGCGGCCTGTATGGCGGGAAGATCCATGGGCAACTAACTATTCTAAACAACAGAAGCGATTTGAGCGAATCCGGAAGGACGCCTTAACCACGGAGGACGCAGAGTATACGGAGGAAACCTCGAAGTACTGTGCCCTCCGTAGTTAAGGCGCAGAGCGTTTTAGGGTCTGGTCGTAAACCCACAACACACAGGCAGTGGCGATACCCACCGAGGTGACGGCCCACCACATCCGTTCGGGTTGATGGGTAACTTCTCCGAAGTGGTGGGCCAGGGTTCCTCCGAACCAGCCCCCAATCAGAGACCCGATTCCAATAGGCAGAAACGCGAAACCCATGTACGTACCCTGCTGGCCGGGCGGTGCCAGGCGTGAGATGTACTCGTAATAGCGCGGTGATTGGATGATCTCCCCCAGCGCAAGAACAAACAGGGAGAGAACCGCGCCCCAGACTGTAGGTCTAAAGGCGAGGATCAGCCATGAAACGGACGTTATCACCGTGCCCAGGATGATGGCTTGAAAAGCCGGAATCTTGCGGGTCAGGTAGTTCATCAGCAGCGTCAGGCAGATCACCGTAAGTCCGTCGGTTACAAGAATGAGTTCTACGTCCGCCTTGGCATTGATATGCCCGTGGATGTAGCCGGGCAGACTGATGTACTGCTGCCAGAACACAACCCAGTAGCCGGTGAATAGCACCAGGAACCACATGAAGCGGCTGATGCCGGCAAGCACGAGCACCAGAAGCCCGACCCAAATCCACCAGGGTACCGTGAAGGGATACACAAACGTGACGACGCGCAGTAGCAGGGCGGCTCCCAGCACCGGCAAAACCAGCCGGTAGTTGCCCACGACAACGCAGAAGTTACGCGCTACGGTCGCGATCGAGGGCGGGGGCGCGTCACCGGCCTGGCGCGGTTCCCGAAAGAAAAACAAGACCACGAAAAACATTGCGAAAACGCTAAGCGCAGCCACCCGGTAAACATTCTCGACGCCCAGATGACGGTGGGCCCAGGAAGCAAGATAGGGGCCGGCGGCTCCGCCAATGTTGACCATGGTGTAGTAGATCGAATAGCCAATCGAGCGAACGTTCTCCTTGGAGGCACGGGCGGTGGTCCCAACCACGCATGGCTTCACCAGCGAGATGCCCAGCGCCGGAAGGACCAGGATGAAACCGACAAAGAGTCCGATCGGAACCGCATTCCGGACCGGGGCCAGCCAGGATGCGCCGATGGACCCGATCAGAAAATAAGCGGTAGCCAGAATGAGGTATGCGATCGAGAGTGCACGACGGAACCCCATGCGGTCGGCGGCTGCCCCGCCGAAGATGGCCAGAAACCAAACCATGCCTCCGAATATGCCAGTCAGAGTTCCGGTTTGCTGGGTGGAGAAATTCAGTTTCTCCTGCAGGTACAGCGCCAGGGAGGCAAACGCTCCGTAGTAGGAAAGACGTTCGAAAATTTCGGTAATGTTAGCGACCCAGAACGGGCGCTCGAAACCGGTGCGAACTTCACGGAGACGCTCAGAAAGGTTCAATGGGGCTCCCCAGTGTCGAAACGTTAGTTCACGTCTAAACCTCTAATCGCTTCCGAACTTCGCCGGCCGAGATTCCACTCACTCGAATCACTTTCCTGCGACTGCCCAGGCCGGACGCTATGGTAACGGAGGAACGCGGCACCTTCAAAAGATTTGCCAGAAATTCGATGCAGGCTGCATTGGCTTTGCCTTCAACCGGTGGCGCCGTCAAAGACAGCTTCAGCGCGTCTCCCAGTTCGCCGGTAATGGCATTTTTCCGGGCGCGAGGGTGGAGCTTGACCGCGAAAGTGACGCCCGCCGGCGTGTCTTGAATATTCAAAGCCGATCTACCACGGAGGACGCGGAGGACACTGAGGAACTTCAGAAGTTCTGACCTCTGTGCTTTTCCGTGTCCTCCGTGGTTAATGCCTTGTCCTTTCGCCGAAAATTGCCGTGCCCACCCGCACGCAGGTCGAGCCTTCTTCAATTGCGACTTCGAAATCATGCGACATGCCCATCGATAGCACATCCATGCGGACCGCGGGCAGACGCCGCGCCGCGATCTGGTCACGCAGTGCGCGCTGCTGACAAAAATAGGGGCGCGCCTCTTGCGTATCTTCGGTAAAAGGAGGAATGGTCATCAGGCCGCGGAAATCCAGGCACCCGAGTTTCGGAGCAGCCATCAGGAGGTTTTCCAGTTCGGCGGAGTCCGGGGCCAGGCCGCTCTTGGCGCTCTCGCCGCCCACGTTGATTTCGATCAGCACTCCCAGTCTCTTGCCCAGCTTTTCCGCGGATGCATTCAGTTTTTCGGCCAGCCTCAGGGAATCGAGTGAATCGACAGTGGTGAACAATTCAGCCGCAGCCGCGGCCTTGTTTGATTGCAGGTGCCCGATCATGTGCCATTCGGCATTTTGCAAGTCGGCCAGCAAGCCCGCCTTGGCGGAGAATTCCTGTACCCGGTTTTCGCCGAAAGCTCGAAGCCCTGCTGCGTACGCCTCGCGGATGTGCTCAACCCGGAACGTCTTGCTCACAGCCATCAAGGTGATTTCTCCGGGGTCCCGTCCGGCACGGCGGGCTGCAGCGGTGATCCGCCGTCGTATATCCGCAACATTATCGGCGATGGACATGCAGAACAGTAAACCACGAAGGACACTAAGGATCACGAAGGAAAGCTGGGCCACGCCTCTTTTCAGAGCACGCGGGCGAGGGGCGCCCGCGCCACACGGATCTTCTTACATCATGGCGGTTGGGGGTGCGGGTTCTTTCGGGTCGCCAGCGCTCGAAAGCGGTAGCCAGATCATCAGAGCGGCCAGAGCTAGCATCACTCCGATTCCCGCAAGATAAGATGGATTGGAAAAGATCTGCGTCCGCGTCCATTCTGGGGCGAACTGCAGTCCAGCCCACAGCAGTCCCAGCACCGCTTCTCCGGCGATCAGTCCCGACGCGGTGAGCACTCCGGCATTTTCCACCCGAGCCATCTGGGCCCCATTAAATCCGCGGCGCTTGGCTACCCAATCTCCGACGGAGCGGAAGACTCCACCCAGAAAGATGGCGAAGGTCGTCTCAAACGGCAGATACATGCCGACCGCTACCAGCATCGGGCTCTTGACCTGCATCATGATCAAAGCAATGCCGAAGAAAATGCCCACCACGACCAACGACCAGGGCATATCACCGCCGACGATGCCAATGGCCAAAGTGGCCATCAGGCCAGCCTGCGGCGCAGAGAGTTGGCGGTCACCAAATCCAATTCCCCCAGCTCGGATGTTGGCCTCGTGCAGCAGCATGAGAGGCCAGTACATAACCAGGCTGGCCACCACTACCGCGATCAGTTCCGCGATCTGAATAGTGCGTGGCGTGCCGCCCAATATGTATCCCACCTTGAAGTCCTGCAGCAGTTCGCCGGCGACCGATGCGGAAACGCAAACCACCGCCGCCACGCCCAACACTGCCGCGACCCCGGAAATTCCCGAAACGCCAAGCGAGACCATCAAAAGCGCGGCGATGATCAGGGTCGAAAGCGTCAACCCGGACACCGGGTTGTTGGATGACCCGATCATTCCGACCAGGCTTCCTGAAACGGTGGCAAAGAAGAAGCCAACGATTAGCATTACCAGCGCTGCCAGCACTGCGGGCCAGACCAGTCCCGAAATGCGGATATAGAGGAAGCACATGAGGATGAACATCAAAGCGATAAGACCGAAGACGGCTTTCGAACTCATGTAGCGCTCGGTGCGCGAGAGCTTGGATTGCTCGTCGGCGGTCTGGCGCAGGTCGGAGAATGCCTTGCCCAGCCCGGCTGTGAGGCTGGTTCGCATCTTGTAGAGCGTATAGGCCGCCCCTACCAGCATGCCGCCGACGGCAATCGGACGCACGATGAACCTCCATACTGCCAGTGACATCGTCGCCCAGTTGTCGGGGGTGTCGGCGGGAAGAAAGTGCCTGATCTGCGGCCCCAGAAAAAATATCAGGAGCGGAACCATCAAGCCCCAGGCCAGCACGCCACCCGCGAACTGCAGAGACGCTAATCGAAGCCCGATGATGTATCCGACGCCCAGATATGCTGGGCTCACGCTTGGCGCCGCGAACATGCTCGCGCCTCCGGCCGCGAGGACGTCCGTGTTCCCGGATCCGCCCAGACGAACCTGGCTGCGGCCCAGAGTGCCGATGGCAAAGTGAAAGTCCTTGTCGGCGGCAAATAATCCGAATCGTCCCAGCATGTACACCAGGCCGCCGACGCCAATATTCCAGAACAGGTATTTCGCGGCTTCGGCGCCCCGCTGTCCGGCCTTGTGGATTTCCGACGCCGCCACCGACTCGGGGAAGGGCAATTCCGGATCTTCTACCATTACCCGTCGCACCAGCGAAATGAAAAGCACGCCGAGGACGCTGCCTACCATGATCAACGCGGTGGACTTCCAGTAGGCGTCAGCCGGGCGAAAAGAAGGCCAGGCTTTGGCAATCAGGAAGGCGGGAATCGTAAAGATGGCTCCGGCCGCGATACCTTCCCCAATCGAACCCGCGGTACGTGCGATGTTCTCTTCCAGCAGCGAACCCTTCCACGCCCGCATCGCGGCCATGGCAATGACTGCCGCCGGATAAGTTGCCGCGATCGTGATGCCCGCGCGCAAGCCAAGGTAGGCATTGGCCGCGCCCAGAACGATGGTCATGGCGAGCCCCAGGAGAATTGCGCGCCAGGTGAACTCGCGCATCTCCATATCCTCTGGGACGTAGGGCTTGAATTTTTTTTCGGTCTCGCTGAGGGAAACAGGGTTGTCCATACTCATAATCGGGGATCCTCGAAAATGCAGGCGGAGCCGGATTCTAGATATTTAAGATCATAGATAATAAGGATCTTAGGTCATCAATAAGACGGCGCACGTTAACATGCGTGCTACCCCCTTTACAAGTGCTTCCGGTGTGCTTGCTGTGGGCGGCACCCAGGTCGCCAATCCAGGGACCACTTCAGATGCCGTACTGGTGGCCGGGTCTGGTATGATGTCCAGCACAATTTGCTCTGGCCTCCCGAGGTCTACAGTTATGTCCCCCAAACTGTTTGAGTGTCGGGATTGTGGCGGTTTTCACGGTTACCGCTCACGTCCAAAGAATCTCACCGAGAAGTACTTGCTGCCCCTCTTGTTTCTCCGCCCGGTGCGCTGTGGCGACTGCTACCGGCGCTCCTACCGATCGTCATTCATTCCGGTGCTCCCGCGGCGGGAGAACAAAAAGGCACAAGGCGCGACTGCATGAGCGTTGAGTCGTTGCCTGGGGCATGGCGGCCCGTTATACTGGGATAGGTTCGTCCGCAGCGTCCTTCATCGTACCGGGCGAACGCTGGAGGCTCGTCTTCAGCAGTAGCGAGTACCCAATTCGGGCTACCGGGACCCAGGTTTTGACGCGGGACAGTTCGCCGGTGTCAATGCTGGTCTCGTCATTGAGCGGTGTTGCAGAAAGTCTCTTCGCTACTCTCCTTCCCTCCGATTGTCGTCTTTGTGGTACCCCCTTGGTAAACATCTCCCGCCTGCCGGTTTGCCGGGCCTGCCTGGCCGATATCCACCCCATTGCGGGAGGCGTGTGCTCCAGGTGTGGAGAGCGGGTGTTTAGTCCGTATGCTACCGGTAATGATGCGAACGAAGCTCTTTGTGGTTTATGCCGGCGACTGGAGCCGGCTTTTGCCAAAGCAGTGGCCTACGGCAGTTACGACGGCGGGCTGCGCGAACTCATCCATCTGCTGAAATACGAACAGGTGCGCCCAGCCGCCGCGGTCCTGGGCCGCATGCTGGCGGAAGCGTTGAGCGGGTTGGGTGCTGGCTCGATCCACGGCCCCATGCTGGTTGTCCCCGTGCCACTGCATGCGGGCAAACTGCGGCAGCGCGGTTTCAACCAATCCGAGTTGATCGCCCGGGTTGCGATCAAGCGGCATGCCCTCAATCCCCCAACGGGAATCGGCCATTTGGTCCTGCACCCCGGGATCCTGGAACGGAGACGAGAAACCCAATCCCAAACCGGACTCACGCGCCATCAGCGTCGCGAGAACATCCGCGGCGCCTTCGCTGTGGTCAGGCCCTCGGAAATTGCCGGTGGCAATATTCTGCTGATTGATGACGTCTTCACCACCGGCACTACGGCCGCGGAGTGCGCACGCGTTTTGCGCCGGGCGGGTGCATCCAAAATATATGTAGCCACGGTGGCACGCACGCTGAAAGCCGACGCAAAGGGTGTTGAGATACGGCACGACTTCGCGGAAGACGTAGGGACACTGGCGGCAACGGGATAGGCCGCCGGCAGACGGGCAAATGGCGGTCGCGGAATCACCTATGTCGGGGAAGTGGAACAATTCGATGAACGGCTCAATGATGCGGGGCCACGCACCTGCCCCGGCCGTGCATCGCGAGGGTGACGGCCACGCCTTGCACGCGCCCGTGCTGGTGTTGAACGCTTCCTACGAGCCGATCAATGTTTGCGCCGCACGCCGGGCCATCGTGCTGGTGCTGAAGGGCGTGGCCATGACAGAGGAAGAAAACGGACACTTTCTGCACGCTGCCCGGTTGGCGATTCGCGTACCTTCGGTGATTCGCTTGCTTGAGTACCGTCGCATTCCGCACCAGACGCGCGCGCTCTCGCGCAAGAACATCCTGCTGCGCGACCGCAATACCTGCCAATATTGCGGGGAAGTGCTGCCTTCGAGCGAGTTGACTCTCGACCACGTGGTGCCGCGATCGCGAGGGGGAGCGTCCTCCTGGGAAAACCTGGTGGCGTGTTGCCATACCTGCAACCGGCAGAAGGGCAATCAATTTCCCACCGAAGCCGATATGCAACTTCTGCGCGAGCCCCGGGCCTTCAACTTGCACACCAGCCGCCACATCATGCGCCTCATGGGCCGCTCGGATGATAAGTGGCGCAAGTATCTCTTCTACTAGTACTAGCTATCAGTTTTCAGCTGTCAGCTATCAGTAAGTTCCGATAGCCGCAAAGCGGCGTAATAATGGAGCCCACGGCGTAAGCCGTGGGTGAACATCGAACGCAACCAGCCCCGTCGGGGCGTAAGAGGTTTGTCAGTTTTCCGACAATCAATTATCGATGAAGCCCGCACTTCATGCGGCGTAATTCCGGCGAGATCGCAGAAATGCTTCTAGCGCCCCCTCCGGGGCTTGGATAGCCCTTCCGCTCTTACCCACGGGTTACGCCGTGGGCTCCATTATTACGCCGCGTCGCGGCTATCGGATCTGCTGAGAGCTGACAGCTGACCGCTTCAGTTCTTCGGCTTCTCGGGCGGCGGCTGAGTCTGACCCTTCTCGCCCGGCGCCTTCTGCACTTCCTGGCCCTCATACGTGATCTTCACATTTGATCCGAAGCGCTTGTAGTCGCTGTACTTCACGATCTCGCGTATGTGGACGTCGCCGCTGGAGAAGTGCAGAGTGTCGTCGGCCTTGGTGTAGGTGGGGAACCAGTATTTGCCGTCGATTTGCTCCCGCCAGGTGGTGAACTTCGGGAAAAGGTTCTCTTGTCCCTTCTTCTTGCGAATGTCGGGGACCGTCTTACCGTAAGTCTTTACGATCTGAAAATCGTGATCATCCACCCAGATGCGGCCCTGGAAATAGCGCTTCTTGCCGACGATCTCCTTGGGCGCGATGTCGAAGACGTAACAGTGCAGTTCGTCCTCCTGCTGCTGGCCCACATAGAGAATCTGATACTCGGGAATTTCGTCACTGGTGAGCACGAAGGGCAGACGATGTCGAATATCATCAATATCTTCGGGAGACATCGAGATCAAGTTTAAGGAAGACTGCGGCGCATAGACAACGTTCTCCAGGCGCTTGCCCTGGTCGTCGAAAAGCACATCGAAGATTTCGTGATACTCACCGTTGTCGTCTGGGGTTATCACCCGCACATCCTGGCGGTAAGTGTACTGGTCCCGCGCGATTTGGAAGTCTTTTTCCTTGGTGGTGAAGTGGCGGATGATCTCGTCCGTGGTAACGCCCTTGGGCGGGGCGGGGTCGAGAGGCCCTTCCTGGGCTTGGGCAATAGACGACAGCCAGAGTAAGGCAAAGAGGAAGAGGGCGGCTGACACCACTCCATCACGCAGCGTCGATTTCATAGAGACAAGTGTAACTAAATCTGAAGGGGAAAGCTGCAATCCACCGCGGCTTCTCCCGTGTCCGCCCCTCTCCGCTCAGGGGGGCGAACACAGGAGAGCTGCAGTTTTCTTCCCACAGTTAGATGCCATCACGGACGACGAGTTGCCGGGAATCTGCGATTGTCTTTACCGCAACCGTTGCGTCCGTAGATCCTTGGAAAAGTTTTCGGGCGAATTCCGGTCGTTTCTGAGTGGACGATCCAGCGTAGGACGCGACGAGCCAGGTGACGCCGGTTGTGTTACCGGCAAAAGAGACTGTAGCTGGAAGGGAAGAACGCTGCTTCCGGCCGCAGCCGTGCCCTGAATCACAAGCGCTCCTTGAGTCGCGCCGGTTGAAGGCTGAAGCGTGGCCCGCCCCAACCCACCGGAGAGCACTGACATCTGGGAGGAAGACACGATGACCGGCGGAGGATTTTTGCCAATGATAATTCCACCTGTCGAAAGCGGCGGGGGCGCCGTCGTCGGACGCGACACCACCACCTGGAAGGTCACGTTGGCGCCCAGCACCGGATGGGGAGCGATGGCCGAATCGACGACCCGCACGGTGATCGGCTGGAAACTCCGGCCTGCGGGGAGGATCTGAACGCTTCCTGCCACCGGCTCCAGCCGGAGCATCGAAGGCGGCACGGCGGTCGCGAAAAAGATCTGGCAGGGCAGGTTGGGCGGGGCGACGCAGGCGCTCACCTGCACATCTCCAGCTATGGCCGCCAGGTGCAGCGTGGTGTTGGCAAAGCCGTTGACGTCGCTGTTGCCGCTGGCAGAACTCAAAGTGCCCCATCCTTTTACCACCTGATAATTCACCTGAGGCGCGGCGACGGGCAGGTCATTCGAGAGCAGACGGGCAGCCAGCGCGATATCCACCGTCGCGCCCTGGGCAACCCAGGCAAAGGCCGAGACCAGTGAAATATCCAGCGGAGAAGTGGTCCCGAGAATCGTTGCCTGTACCGATTTCGGCGTGTTGTAGGAAGCCGGCGCCAGCAACACACTGATGTTGATCGCGGCGGCTTGCAGTACGGTGACTCGGGTCGAGGCCTGACCGCTGTCATCCGTGAGCACGGTGCAACTGCCGGCCCCGCCGCAGGCCGACAACGAAGACACTGGTGTGGAGATGAAAAAGACGCTGGCGCCGGCCACTGGCGTCCCATCCGGCGCCAGCACCCGCACCCGAACCGGATTGGGCGCCTGGCCCCCGACCGGGGTTGCCGGGTTCGATCCCTGAATCAACTCTATGGTGTCGCTTGGCCCGGCGCCGTAGGTGAGGGCATTGGTCATGGTCGAGGACGCTCCGGTGGCGGGATCTCTCAACCCGATATTCTGTACCCCGTCCGCCATGGCGGGCGCAGTTGCGATCACCTGGCTCGCTGACGCGGCCAACACTGGTGCATTTACGGATGCGATCGCGGCGGCGGTATTGGTCCGGAAACCGATCCCCTGTACCGTGATTGCGGTGCTGCCGTCCACGCGCGCTCGCGCCGGGAGTGCATTATCTGCGTAGAAAACCCGGGCATGGTAACAGTAGTCGGGACGGCCGTCGCTGCGATCGTCGAAGATGCCCAGGCGAAACGCGGTGCTGGCCTGGAGGGTGGCATCGAGCCGCGTCATGCCGAGATTGGTGCTATTGAAGGCCGGGCCGGTGTTTGCCGGCGCGGGAAACGTGCCCGGATCCGCCAGCGTCCACATGCCGATGACGGGCTGTGCTTTGACCAACGAAGGGGTTTTGGCCTCGTCGAGCGCCGTCACTTCCACCGACAAAGTGCGGTCCGACTGCGCGATGAACCAGAAATAGTCGGCATTACCTACGCCACTCAAGGTCCCGAGCCAGTCTCCTGAAGGGGGCAGAGTGGCGGGCGCCGCGAATGAAGTAGGCTCGAAGAAGTCCCGGACCTGCAGCGCGCTCGCCTGCATCAGAATGTCCTGTTGCAGATCGCCGCCCTTGCTCACAGTCGCGATCATAGGCTGGAACGTGCCCGATGGCTGCACCTGCCAGGGCCCGTACGGCCCGACAGGTTGCGACCAGGAGGGATCCAATGCCTCCACACTCAGCTGATATTGTGCGCTGCTTGCACCATTCGGAATTTCCAGACCGGCAAGATCAAAAAAACCTTCCACTGCCGAATCATCGGAACCAAAGCGGTCCCACGCTTGCCCCGTGCTGTCATAGAATCCGGTGGCCGCGTTGCCTGCGTTTCCGCGGAACAGAAAACCCGAAACCGAAGCCGCCCCGTAGGTGCGCGAAGGCTGGCTGGTGGCGGGATCAATCCAGCGGGCGACTACATTCACTCCCTGCATCGGCTGGGCCGCCTGGCCGTTGCTGTCGGTAAAATAGACACTGCCGTGAATGCGTACGGTATTTTCCGAGAACACCTGCTTCCCCGGAAATGCCGCCTGGTTTTGCGCAGTGACCGGATACAGCCGCGAGAGCGCCGCCCGGTCGTCCATCTTGGGCTGGTCAGCATCGGGATAGCAGATGGAAATCGGAACACAATTGATCGGGTCCGTGGCGTGCATGAGGGTGAGCCCGGCGTAGTCGGCCGCCGTGGGTGCGGGGTTGTGGGTGAAAACGTTGAGGTTCATCTGTGACCAATCGAGCCCCAGCACGCGCCCCAGCACCCGCACCAGGCGATACTTCATGTCCGGCAACTGGGCTGAAGTCGGGGCGCAAACTCCGTTCAGGATTACCAGCGCGTGCAGCAGATGGGCGTCGGTGCCGAAACTATCCACGTCGCCGTAAGCCGCGTTGCTGAAGAGGAGCCCACGCTGCCTGCGCCCTGGCCCAGGAGCGCATTGGCCACACTCCCGTCGGCGTCGTAAACGATGGCGACCGGGAAATTGTTCGCGGAAGGCTGGATGTCAATCGGTAAGGTGATGGTTCCGCCGGAAGAACTGACGTTGGCGCCACTTACATCTTCCGCCAGTTGACCGGCCCGCACCGCCGACACCGCTGCAGTCGAAATCGAAGTCCATCGGCTGAAGGCATCGGCTACGAAGGCGTCGGCTGTGGCGGAGGGAAGCACCGGACTGAGGTTTCCGCGATCGGTGTAGTAGCTGACCGCCCCCTGGCTCCAGGTCAGGGGGGTGCCTTTGACCGCAGGATCGAAGTAGCTGGTCCCGGCAATCGTGCGGGGACCGCCGGCGTGAAGCCGTGTCGGCGCCATCACCATCATCGCGATGCCGATAGCCAGCGCGCACAGGAAGCGGACGGCCATGATTTACTCCGGGTCCGCGCGCTGCATGGCCAGAGCCAGGGCACGGGCGTTCACTCTTTTCTTATCGCGGAACTGGACACGGGAAGCGGGATCGAGTGGGAGTACCGGAAGCCGTCCGCTTTCAATCACCGCGTTTCCGCCCGAGTCCACCGCGAAACGGCCCGCCGGGCCGCCTACCGGGCTGGTGAGGCCCAACTTGCTGGGAGGATAGAGAAACAGCAGTAGCCGTTCCCCAGGGTGGTAGCGCTCGCCGGAATTCCATAATCCAGTCCACTCCCGAATGGTCAATATCTGCCCGACCCGAGTTCCGCGGATGGCCTGTTCAACCCGAAATGTGACCTGCACCGTGGGAACGTCATGGGCATCGTTCTGCACTGCTTTTACAGACAGGACCGTGCCGTCGAATATGTAACCCGAATTCAGGGTCAGCATGCGCCGGCTGGAAACAGCAGGAAAAGGTTTGGTGAGCGAGTCCTGCCCGACGGCCGACAGTGAAATCAGCGCCAGCCCGAGCGCAGGGAACTGCCGAAAGGAGACCCGCATGGCACAGCCTCGTTTCAAACGAGACCAGGTAGGACAGGGAGTACGGCAATCATAAAGGTCATCAGAAGCGGGAAGATGTATCAGCCGTCACAGCGGAGTGTGACCAACGAACATGTGTCCCCACGTTCGATTCGTACTGCCCAGTGCACGAATGGGACGCTCGCGCCTACCCGGGCCTTCGCCGGCTGTGTCTCCGGGCTGACAAATGCGCTCCGGTCAACATCAACAGTCCGGTGAGGAATGCCCAGAACATGAGGCTGACCGACAGGGCAAACGGGCCGTACACCTCCTGGAAATTCAGCCGGGGCAGGGCCAGGATGTAAGCGTACTTCAGGGCCTCTGACATCAGGCCCATGATTACCGCCGTGGGCAGCACGGCTCGGGCGGGCACTTTGCCGTTGGGTAATACCCAATAGATGAGGAAGAAAATTGCGATGCTGGCGGAGACGGCAAACGCCTTCATCATCAGGAAACCACCCAGCCGGACTACAAAGGGCCCGTGACTGCGCAATGCATCCTCAAGCAATCCGATATTTCCTGCGGTCAGCGCAATCGACAGCAGGGCCAGCACCCCGCAGGTGAACGCCAGTGCGAGTGAGATGAGTTGATTACCGAAATAAGACCGGTTGTTGGGGAAACGCCAAATACGGTTCAGCGCCACCTCGAGCGGCATGAAGATTCCGGTTGAGGTAAACAGAAGAATGATGAGCGAGGCCACCTGAGCCCGCTGGCGAGCCCCCACCAGCGCGTTCAGATTGCGAATCACAAAGTCCTGTCCGGCAGGCAGAAAATCGCGCAGCAGCTGCACCACCACGTCATTCATCACCGGAGAATGGAATACCTGCCGGATGAAGGTCATGAGCAGAAGCACGAAAGGAAAAAACGAGAGAATGGCATTGGCGGCCACGGAGAACGCAAACGTATGTACCTCGGTGCGTAACAGATATTTCACCGTGGAACTGACCAGCCCGGAGTAGGGGTCTTCGGGGCGAGCCGAGACGGCTGAGCGGGTTGCTGGCGGCAAAGTCGCCGACCTTGACTGCTGGTCACCGGGCATTTTCTCTAATCCTATCAGACAGTTGCGCTTTGTCCGCAGACACGGAAGGACGGTGCGTCCGGGGTGTACCGACCGGCGTTCCATCTTCACTGAAATCGTTCATATTTAATCGTTTTATGCTCCAGATTTCTTTACTTGCCAGAAATGAAGTTCCTCAATATTATCTTCTGCTCACTGCCCGAAATTGTGGGCAGAGGGTATGTTCGCTTTGGGGTAGAGGGTTTGTGTCCTGTAGTCACAAAATCACGCCGCACAGAATGCTCCGACAAAGTTGGGTTGTGGTTTCCGCCACAGCCGGACCGACGGAGCTTTTTTGTGGGCATGATTTTCAGCGGCGGTGCTTTCGTCTTCCCTCGGAGGGGGTTGTAGAGGAGCACGAGCTCCACGGAGGATGCGAAAGTTAAATCTGAGCAGAGGCGAAAGGAGTTCTTTGTGAGAGAGAAGGGTACAGTGAAGTGGTTCAACGGGGCCAAAGGATACGGGTTCATCCAGCGCTCCACTGGGGAGGACGTTTTCGTTCATTTCTCCGCTATCCAGGAGAATGGTTATCGCACTCTGAACGAAGGCGAAACGGTGGAATTCGATCTGCTCAAGGGGCCAAAGGGCTTTCAGGCAGGTAATGTGGTGCGAGTGCAATAAGAACGGTCCTGGCTTCAACCACTGCGAGCCCTCTCAGCTTCCCCTGGGAGGGTTCGTTTTTTGCGCCGCTCTCCCCGATGACACTGAACCTGAGGCGACTGAAGCTGATTGCACTGAACCTGATTGCACTGAACCTGATTTCACTGAACTTCGACCGACACCAGATCGCCGTCCGCCTTGCCGCCGGCTTTATAGTTAGCAATCACTCCCCGGTCCGCCCACTCGCAGGAAAACTCGTCCGCGCCAACCAGCAGCAGTGATTTGTAGTCGTCGGCGCGCAATCTCATGGTTCGGGTGGCTGTCCTGATGGTCAAAATCGCCGCCGGACTCTGAGAGCAGTCCACCTTCAGCAATTTCCCTCTGACGAATTGGACTTTGCGCCGGTCAGGCACGGGCTCGGCCGGGACCGTCTCCGTTTTTCCGGAATTAGCATCCTCGTCGTTCTCCGCCGCGGCTGGCGCGGGACTGCTGGGGCCATCCTGCGACGCACTGTCCTGCGGCAACACGCCATACTTCTTCAGGGTCGGAAGGTCAGCCAGACTCTTGCGTGCGGTTTGCGCGACTTGCGGGTTTGAGCTCTCCTGGAGACGTCCCAGCAGGGCGGTCGCGTCGTCCCACTTTTTTCCAGCGAGATCGATCTGGGCCAGGTTAAGCAGGTATTGTTCGCTACGCGGACTGAGCTGGATAGCGACCTTGATCGATTCGGTCGCGGAATGAACGCCGCCGCCCTGGAGGCGAGCCAGGGCAAGCATATTGTGGGCCTCGGCAAAGTCGGGCTCCTTGTCAACCACGTACACCAGATCCTGAATCATGTTCGAAACGCCCTCGATCGGCTTTCGGTTCACTTGGGAGGCGCGAATTTTCACCAGCGCCAGGTAATAATGTGTCCAGGTATCGCGGCCGTCGAGCTCCCGCGCACGCGACAGCTCCTCTGCCGCCTGGTCAAATTCCTTTCTCTCCATCCGGACCCAGCCCAGGGCGCGGTGCGCAATCGCGTTGTCCCCCTTGGGGTCGGCGACGATGGTCTGGAGATCTTTTTCCCCCTGATCGCGATGTTCGGGCTGACGCACCGCCATTTCCGCGACCAGCGATTGCGCCTCGGCCCTGACCACGTCCACTACACTCGCTCCGACGTCAAGCGGCCCCACGGGAGCGGGAAACTGGCTCACCTGCCCCCCTGCTGTGGCCGCGCCCGCCTTAGAGTTGGGTTGGGCCTGCGGCGCTGAGGCGAAGGCGTGAAAGTAATCTTTCACCGCCTGCTCCAATTGGGCCGGGCTCATCCCAAAGGCCTGCTGGATGGCCTGTTCAACCGGGACTTTCCTTATCTGCACCAGTCCAAAATAAGTTCCGGCCTCCGATAACTTGTTCCGGTTGAGGAGATAGTGCATCACAATCCACGACTGCGCGAAGAAGATGGGCGGGTAGCCAGAAGGACCGGGACGCAGCGTGAACAACTCTGGCAGGGCCATCCACGGCCCGTTGAGCAATTCGGCAAACGATTTGGGCGGGCTGCTCCAGGGCAGGGCAGGGTCGCCGCCAATCTGAGCCAGGCTGTCCCCCAGCTTGAGGCTGGAGAAATATTGCCCAAAGCCTTCGTCAAACCAATCCTGCGTAGGGGGATAGTTGAAACTCAGGAACAGTCTCGCGAAATCGTGGGAGACGGCCCGCCAGCTGTCCTCCACGCCAAGATCGAGCACGATGTAGTTACGGTCTTCTCCCGGCAAAAAGAATCCGGGGGCGGAACTGGGCCGGCCGTGCAGCAGCGGCACCACGCGTATGTATTCCTCGTCCGACTGCAAGGCGATCACGTCCAGAGGCTCTGGCATCTGCACTTTGGTCTTCAGAAAAAGCTGGCCAAAGACCTCGCGCATCTGCTCCAGACGCAGATCCACTTCGCGGCCCTTCTTTTCACCGGCATCGGTGAGAACGGCAAAATGAGCAGAGCTTACCCGGATCCACTTGGGTTCAGAGTCGCGCGCGAAGGTGACCTGGGATGCCGCCGCGACGAAAAACAGCACAACCGGAACAAGCTGTCGCGGGCAAAGTGAAATGCTCCACATGTTCGACCAGGCTGAAATGCTACCACGCGGCCGCCGCGAACTACGTAGGGGCAGATGTACTCATCTGCCCGCCGGAGCGAAGCTCCGCCGTTTCTGGCCGCATGCAAACCCGTCGAGCCTTCGCTCGACTGGGCAGATGAGGACATCTGCCCCTACGTGATTCTTCGGTGCGCCCACTCCGCGCTCTCCGCCACCACTGGATCTTCGTCCGCTTTCAACTTCTCCAGCACCGGTGCAAAACGCTGGTCGCCGCTGTTGCCCATGGCAATCGCCGCGTTTCGCCGCAAGCCGCTACGCTTGGCCCTTCGCACTGCCGACCCGCGGAACTTTTCCCGAAACTCCTCTTTGCTGATCTCCGCCAACCATTCCAGCGCGGGATTGACCAACCCTTCCCGTGGCTGAAATTCCACAGCGCACGTGGCAGGAGCCTTACGGTTCCAGGGGCAGACATCCTGACAGATGTCGCAGCCAAAGACCTCGTCACCCATGAGCGGGCGCAGGTCCTCGGCGATCGAGCTCCGCTTTTCGATGGTCAGATACGAAATGCAGCGATTCGAATCCAGTTGATAAGGAGCAACCAGCGCATCCGTGGGACAGGCATCGATGCAGCGCGTGCAAGTGCCGCAGCGGTCGGGCGCGGGCAGATCAGGCTCGAGTTCGAGCGAAGTCAGAATGACGCCCAGAAACAGCCACGACCCCAGCTTCTGGTTGATGATGCAGGTATTTTTTCCAATCCATCCGATGCCCGCGTATTTGGCGTACACGCGCTCGACCAATGGTCCGGTGTCCACGTAGCAACGCGTCTGCAGCTCTGACGATCGGCTGACCGCATTACGCAGCTGGTTCTCGACCAGGCGCAGTCGCGCCATGACCGCATCGTGATAGTCCTCCTCTCCCCAGGCGTAGCGTGCGATCCACCCCCGTTGCGGATCGTCCACCTCCGTGGAGTAGGGGTGCGCGGTGTTGTAGTTAATCGCACAGACGATCACGCTGCGCACCCAGGGCAGGGTAGTGCGGAGCGACGCCCGCTTGAGCGCGCCACTCTCATCGCGCGCTTCCATGTACTGCATCTCCCCGGCACGGCCGGCGGCGATCCACTCCTGAAAGCGATCGAGTTCGCCGAACTCGTGGACGGGCGCAACGCCGGCCAATTCAAAGCCAGCGGTACGGGCTGCCTGCTTCACCAGGCCCTCAATTTGGCTGCTCTGATCCATTCTTAGCGCGGGAACCGTAAGCCCCGTGGTTCGCGATTGGGCAGCGTCCCGATTTAAGACCCTCCAATCTCAGTATCCGACCTTCTTAATCCAATGATCAAGGTTCCGGCTCCATACTATTCAACAAGATTGAGATGGTCGAGTGGCTCAGAATCGCCAGACACGCAAGCATCCATTGGGCGGATTGAGGGGGCAGGAATGGTATGTCGTTCGGAATTTACCTGACCGGTTTTCTAGTTGTGATTGCAGGGCTGATTTATGGTGCCAGCCTGCTGCACGTGCCCACCCATTGGATCGTGGTGGGCGGGTTGCTGTTGGTGGGGCTCGGGGTTCTGACGGGAGTGAAAGCCACTCGGCAGAAAGACTCCGCAACGTAAACCAAGGTCCGGAGGAGACTCTTTCAGGCGTCCTCCCGAGCGCACCTGTAAGGAGAAACAACCATGAAGTGGAATTGGCTATATGGAGTAGTGTTCGCGGGAGCTCTCGCGACCCCCGCGCCGGCACAGATTTCGGTGTACATCGGACAACGACCACCGCCAGCCCGCTACGAGCGCCGCGAACCGATTCCGGGTCCGGGCTATGCCTGGGTCAATGGCTATTGGTCGCCGCAGGGGAATCGCTACGAGTGGGTGCCCGGCCGCTGGGACCGTCCACCGTATCGAGGCGCCCGCTGGGTCAAGCCCCGCTATGAGCACCATCGCCACAAAGGCTGGCAAGTACGGGAAGGCCATTGGGATCGTGATGAACATGGCCGTCGCCGCGATCACTGAGTACTCCGCTTAAACGCCGTCGCCGAAGGCCGAACGAAAGAGTCGCGTCTTCGGCCTCGCGGCCTGTCTTTCCAGCCTACGGTTCGACGATCGCTCCCATGTAGAGAACTGCACCGCTTTTTCGATCGCAAAGAGCAAAGAAGAACGGCCGGTCAACAATCATGCGAAAGGGAGGCGGAGGACGCGGCGCCGCAGGTCCTATTCCTCCGACGACACCGGCGAAACTCCCGATCGAAATTGCTTCGGTACCCCTCTCATCGACGCTCAACAGGACGATTGAAGCAGCCTGTGACAGCCTGGCCCCTGCTGAATTTGTCACGGCTGGAGCAAGGGAACTGAAGGAATCGAATGGATAGTTCATTCCCAAGCCTTGCAGAACCATTTTCGTATCCCCATGATACTCGGACCTAAATCGCGGAAGTTCCAGATACCCTTCGCGCGAATCGAAGCCTCGCATCCAGGCGATCCAGTGGTCTGCGGTCAAAGACCTCCAGGCTGGAGTCCTCGTCGGGAAGAAATACGTACAACACCGCATTCCTGTACCCCAAGCCCACCGCCTGGAAATTCGGGCCCCTCAGATAATACTGCTTGCCCGATTTCGGCATCATCGGCACTGACTTCTTTGTGCCTGACAAGAGCGTGAAATCGCCGGAGTGGGTGTCCGAAACCGCAAACGGTTGTACCCATGAACCTTTGAACCAGGTGGTATCCACCAGTGAGAAATCGCCTCTGGCCAGATCGGTCATACGGCCCAATCGTGACCCTGACCGGCCTGCAGCCGAGCGGTCGATGACGGGCGCCGCAATACTGCGGCTGTCCGGCGTGGAGGAGAGCCCGAACCCGAAGAACCGTTTGTTGATGTCAAGAAATTCGGGTCGAAACTTATTTGGAGATCTGATCCACAGAGAGCCGGACATGATCAAACGCTCTCCAGCCGGAGTCCCTTTCCCACGGTGGTTCTTAGGGGTGGGAGGCCCCGAATATATGAGCGCCTTACGCAAGGCGGCACTTTGCTGGTTAATCTGAGAGGGAGACAGGGCCTGCCACTCGAACACACCCGACATTTGCTGTCTGGCAGTTGAGTCGGCTCCGTTCTGGAGCAAGGCAAAGTCCAGGAAAAGAGCGGTGGGTGCGCTCATGAGATTTTGCGCGGGTGCGTTCGTGACCGCCTGCCTGAAAAACTTGATTGCAAATCTGGTGTCGGAGTCGACCAATGCAGCGTAATCCTGCGCTGCCACTGCCACTGGCAAGGCAATGCACATGGCGGTGATGAAGGCCAACAACCAGGTTTTGCTCATCAAGCTGTCACCTAGATAGGATCCTCGCACCACTGAGGCCGGAGTGGGAGATTACCTTCGACTGCCCTGGCAACTCAGGAAGATGCAGACGGCTCGGCTGACGACTGCTCAGCGATAGGTCGGAAAGGCTATTCAAAAAGGAGGGGCCGGCGACCAACGGCTGAAGACTGAAGACTGACGACTAGATTCCCAGCTTCTTCACTTCTTCGTTGTAATACTTGCGGTACAGGATGTCCCACTCCTGGCTGCCTTCGAGAATCGTCCGCTTCTGGTTCTCGATCTTCAGGCGCGCGCTCTGGTCAATTTTGGCTTCCTGGTTGAGCAGTTCCTCGAGGATCTTGCGTATTTCCAGGCGGATGGTGTTGCGATCTTCGACGAAATCCACGGCATCGAGTTCAGCCAGCGCGTCTGCAACCACGTGAGCCACCTTGTTGACCTTGTCCCGGCTGATTCTCACAGCACCGCCTTGTACTTGCGCGTGAGTTCGCTCTTCACCTTGCGGAACATCTCCTGATAGTTGGCCCCGGTGCGGCGCATCTCTTCGGAATAGGCTTCAAGAATCACGCGCACCTCGTCATTGATGCGGTCCTCGAGCGACAACTCCTCGAGCATGGCGGCGTGCACCTTTTCGGTGACCGCAGGCACGGCCTTGGTTTCTATATGTCCGCCCGCAATCAACTTTTTGGTGACTTCGCGGGCCAAGTAGCCCACATATTCTTTGGAAAGAAGCATAGCGCGGATCGAGGGTAGTCTGTGAAACAGGTAGTGTAGCACAGGGTTTGGACGTCGGCCCTTGGTCGTTGGCCTTTGGCCGTTGGCTCTTCTAAATTTCCTGCCCACGAGGCCCAGAAATAACGGCTGTCCTTCACTCACCGCAGCCAAATGAGTGGGACCAACGACCAACGACCAATTTCCAACCACGTCTTCCCGACGACAAACGACCGAATTCAGGCATACAATGCAGAAATAAATGTCTCCTGCACCCGACAACCTGGCTGGCCTCAAAGACGACATGATCGCCTTCATCGAAGGCCATGGCATGCGCCGCTTTCACGGCTACGTCGATTATGAAGAAGTGCAGAGCGTAGTCTGGAAGACGGAAGACAATCCCGACAGTTGGAAGGATTTCGTCGAACTGGCCAAGGCCGCGGCCGCGCCCTTCCTGACCATGGACGCCTGGACGCTGCGTAAGGAAGAGCTTGACCAGATGGTCGAGCGCCTGGGCAACGCCGAATTCACCAATGACGAGGACGTGGACGAAGCCCGCTGGCTGCGCACCTACATCGGCAAGACCGGCTTCGTGCAACTCGGCTTCGCCCACCAGGGCATCATGATGGTTTACGAGGCCTCCACCGACTGGTACGACCACTACCAGCGCCTGCTGGAGTTGTCGGAGGACTTCGGCGGCATTCCCATCGACGAGCCCGACCAGGACGAAGAACCCTGATCTACGAAGTAGAGATGTTTTCTTTGCGACTTTGCGTCCTTTGCGGCTAAGAGCTTTTGACCGCAAAGACCGCAAAGGAGGCGCGAAGGGCGCAAAGAAACCCATGAACATCCTTTCCACGGCCAGGAAATTTGTTACCTATGCGCTGGGACTTTAAAACCGCCGACTCCAATGCTGTTCAACATCTTGCGGCGGAATTGAGTTCACAACCGTCCTTTCGCCTGAAAGATCCGCAGATCGCTACCACCCTCGCCCGCCTCCTGGTCATGCGAGGCATAACCGAAGCCGAAGCCGCCGAACGTTTCCTGACTCCGTCACTCTCACACCTGCATTCTCCATATCTGATGGCCGGGACGAAGGCTGCGGTCGACCGGATCGAAGCCGCCATCGAGAACAAGGAGGCGCTCCTCATCTACGGCGACTACGACGTGGATGGCACGACCGCAATCGTAATCCTTAAGACCGCCATTGAGCTCTGCGGCGGCGCGGCCGATTTTCACGTGCCGCACCGCATTCGCGACGGCTACGACATGCGCGACGATGTCATCGAGCGCGCTGCCGCGGCCGGCATCAGGCTCATCATCAGTGTCGACATGGGCATTCGCGCCTTCGCTCCCGCCGAGACTGCCCGCCGGCTGGGCGTGGACCTGATCGTCACCGACCATCACCTTCCCGGCCCGCAGGGCGTTCCGGCTGCGCTGGCTGTGGTCAATCCCAATCAGTCAGGCTGCGTCTATCCGTGCAAGGAACTGTGCGGGGCGGGCGTGGCGTTCAAACTGGCCCAGGCCCTGATCGAGCGCCGAATCCCGGAAGGCGAGCGGAGCCGGCTGTTGAAGTCGTTCATGAAAGTGGTTGCGATCGCGACCATCGCGGACGCAGTCCCGCTCACCGGAGAAAACCGGGTCTTCGCCAGGCTGGGATTGGAAGGCCTGCGTTCGCCGGTGAATCCCGGACTCAAAGCCCTGCTCGAAGTCGCGCAACTCACCCACGGCCGGACGCTCACTTCCGGAGAAGTCGCCTTCCGCATCGCTCCGCGCATCAACGCCGCGGGCCGCATGGATGTGGCCCGCGACGTCATCGAACTCTTCAGCGTCAAAGATCCCGCGCGGGCACGGGAGATCGCCCAGAAACTCGATCAGCTCAACGGCGACCGCCAGGAGGAAGAGCGCCGCATCCTGCAATCCATCACCGCAAATTTCGAAGAGCGGCCGGCGCTGCGCGAAGCTTTCTGTATCGTGATCGACGGCGAAGGCTGGCACCGCGGCGTAATCGGCATCACCGCCACGCGGGTGGTGGAACGCTATGGACGCCCCGCGCTGGTGATTTCGCGCAATGGCGAGGAGGCTCACGGCTCCGGCCGTTCCATCCGCGCATTTCATCTGCTGAATGCGCTCGAGTCATGCGCCGGCCTGTTCACGCGCTTCGGCGGGCACGCCCATGCCGTCGGCTTCTCGCTGCCCGCCGCGAATCTTGCCGGAACTGCGGGCGCGTCTCGATGAATACGCGCGTACCCACCTGACTCTGGCCGACTTCGAACCCTCCCTCAACTGCGACGCCGAGCTGCCGCTTGACCACGTGACGCCGGAATTTTTCAAGCTGCTGCAACGTCTGGAGCCGTTTGGCGTGGGCAATCCCCAGCCAGTCTTCACCGCCCGTGCCGTCCGTCTCATGGCCTCTCCACGCATCATCAAAGACAAGCACGTTAAGCTGAAGCTGGCGCCGGCCGATTGGATTGTCGTCCCGCGGCTTGGATGGGCCGGATGTGAACCTCCTGACTACTCCGCGCTGCGATCCCGATTCAGCCGCTTTGCGCCGCAGTGACGTGCGCCAGGCCACCGACAACCGGCAAGCAACCGACAGCAGATGGCGCCGCGCCATCACCCTAGACGCCCTGGGCTGGCGCATGGCGGAACAATGCCAGCAGGCTGGCCTTCTGCCCGGCGATGCTCTCGACATTGCCTTCACGATCGAGAATAACGATCATCCCGAGTACGGCGGCCTCGAACTCTCCTTGCGAGACTTCACGCGACCGAAGAAGACCGCCGAGGACAATCCGGCGGCCGAAGAGAAGAAGGTCGCAGCGGGGCTGTAAGGGCAGTGCCGAAACAGTCAGTCAGCCAGACACCGTAAATCCTCCTTAGCCACCAACTAGGTACTTACTCCCGGCGGTTCGCGACGGATAAACTCCCGCTGAATGCGGGAGGAAGTTCATGCGCAAGCTTTGCCTCAGGATGGTCGTTGTTCTTTTGCTGGCTTCTCTGGCCGTCGCCCAGAATAAACCTGGGAACCTGCCCGCAAAGTCACCAGCTGCGCCTCCCGCCAGCGGTGATTCCTCCTCGCGACTCCCAGTTAAGCGAGTGGTGCTCTACAAGAACGGCATCGGATACTTCGAGCACACAGCTCACGTGCGCGGGAACCAGGACCTTGCCATCGACTTCACTACCGCGCAGCTGAACGATGTGCTGAAATCCCTGACCGTGGTGGATCTGGGCGAGGGCCGCATCTCCGGCTGTACGTTACAACTCCACTGCTCCGCTTGACGAACGGCTGAAGGCGCTGCGTCTGCCCTTCGGAGAACAGGTGACTCGCGCCGACTTCCTGACCGCTCTGCGCGGCGCTCGGGTCGAGGTGCGCAGCGGTGCGGCGACAGCCGCCGGCCGCCTCCTGAGCGTCGAAAAAGAACGGAAAGCCAACGGCAAAGGCGACTTCTACGACGTGACCGAATTCTCCATCGTCTCTGACACCGGCGAGATGAAGAATTTCGATCTCGGCCCCGGCACTTCAGTGCGCCTGGCGGAACGCGATCTGGGCGATGAAATTGGCCGCTATCTGAACCTGGTCGGTTCCTCCCGCGCCCGCGACCTGCGCCGCATGACCATCTCGGCTACGGGCACGGGTGACCGCGATATTTTTGTCAGCTACATCAGCGAAGTACCCATCTGGAAGAGTACCTACCGCATCATTCTGCCCGACAAGCCCAGCGAAAAGCCGTTGCTGCAAGGCTGGGCCATTGTGGACAACACGGTTGGCGAGGACTGGAAAGATGTTCAGCTTTCTCTGGTCGCGGCCGCTCCGCAATCTTTCATCCAGGACATTTCACAACCCTATTACGCACGGCGCCCGGTCGTGGCTCTGCCCCAGTCCATGATGCTCTCGCCGCAGACCCACGAGGCCACCATGAACGCTCCCGGCCCGCCGCCCCCGCCTTCCTTTGCCGGCGGCACGGGCGGCCTGGAGGGTACGGTCAAGGACCCCTCTGGCTCTTTCGTCGCCGGAGCCAGGGTCACGATTCGAAACGAGGAGACCGGTTCCTCCCAGACTGCGGTGACGGACTCGAGTGGCACCTATCACCTGTATAACGTTCCCGCCGGCAATTCCGCGCTCTTTGTCGAAGCTCCCGGCTTCCGGAAATATGAGCTTTCAAATTTCTATTTGGGAGTAGGCCGCACCAACGAGATTCACGCAACCCTGCAGTTGGGGGTGGCGGCCGAAACGGTGGAAGTCAGGGCGGAGCCGGCGACAATTCAGACATCAATGGCCATGCTGTCGAGCGGCATACGCAAGCAGGGGGCCGAGGCTGAAGGTAAGGATGTAGGTGAAATGTTTGCATACGACATCAAGCAGAAGATCACCATCGGCAAAAACCAGTCTGCGCTGGTGCCAATTCTGCAATCCCACATCGACGTCGAGAAAGTGAGTCTGTGGAGTGCCAGCGGCAACGACAGCGACGACGATGATGATGACGGAAAGCCTTCGCGGGCCCTGCGCGCGCTCTGGGTCACCAACTCGAGCGGTCTCACTTTGGATTCGGGCACCTTCAACATCCTCGAAGGAGACACCTTCGCCGGTGAGGGGCTGATCGATACGGTCCATCCCGGAGAGAGGCGTCTGCTTTCCTACGCGACGGACACGACCATTCGCGTTGCGACCGAGGCAGAGTCCAGCGAAAAGCCCATCAGCCATGTTCGAATCGCGAAGGGCGTCATGATCGTGACCAGGGAAGAGCGCGGGAGTGTCAAGTACAAGATCCGCAACGCCGATACATCGCCGCGCCAGGTTGTGATCGAGCATCCTGTGCGCGAGGGCTGGAAGCTGGCGGAGGGGCCAAAGGCGGAAGAGACCTCGGCTTCGTTCTACCGCTTTCGCGTCAGCGTAGAGCCAGGGAAAACGGCGGAGCTGCCGGTCGAGGAATATCACCCCCTGGAGACGAGTTACCAGCTCAGCAATCTGAACAACGACCAGGTCGTCCTGCTCACCCAGCAAGGCCGGATGACACCGGCACTGCAGGACGTTTTCCGGCGGGTTCTCGATCAGCAAAACCAGGTCGGCACCCTTGTGGCGCAACTGCAATCGCATCAGCAGGAAGTCGAGTCCATCACCAAAGATCAGGCCCGCCTCCGCGAAAACATGAAGGCGTTGAAAGGCAGCGCGGAGGAGAAGACCCTGTTGCAGCGTTACACCCGCCAACTGGACTCTCAGGAAGACCGTCTGAACACGCTGACCAAAGAAATCTCAGACGTACAGGAGAAGCATGCGCAGGCCCAGCAGCAACTGGATCGCATGGTGCAGGAGATCACCCTCGACGAGCATTTCTAACAGTCCGAGTGTCACCACATGTGGTAGTAGCCGTTGCGCTGGTCCACTTCTACCCTGGTCTTGAACAAACCTTCCAGACGATCCGGTTGAAGCATCTGCTCTTTTGGCCCGTCTGCGGTAATGCGCCCGTTCGACATCAGCAGCACACGCTCGATTTCTGGAATCAGGTCGGAGAGATCGTGGGTCACCAGAATGATTCCGATGCCGGCTGTCGCCAGTGTACTCATGCTCTGACGCAGACTGTGCCGGGCGAAGACATCGAGAGAATTGCTGGGCTCGTCGAACAACAAGGCCCGCGGCTTGTGGACCAGGGCGCGGGCGATGAGCACCCGCCGCGCTTCGCCGGAAGACATTTCGCAAACCGGACGCTGCGCTAGGTGCGAGATCTCGAGCTGCGCCAGGGCGGCGTCGGCCAGGTCGCGGTGCCGGGGATCGACCACGTGGTGAGGGAAGATGCGAGCGCTGCTGAAGAAGCCGGAGAGAACCACGTCGCGTCCGGAAGCTTCGCCGGAGTTTCTCGAGAGAAGATCGTTCGACACGATCCCCAGCAGGGAACGCAGTTCGAAAATATCCCACCTGTCCTGCCCCAGGATGGTCATCGACGAACCTTCCCGTGCCACGGGATAACACTCACGCGTGATCGTCTTGATCAAGGTGGACTTGCCGCAGCCGTTCGGCCCCAGGATGGCGACATGTTCGTCGCCGCGGATCACCAGGCTGAAATCCTCCAGAACAATTTTCTGTCCGCGCATCACCGAAATATTCTGCAAATCCAGTAGGGCAGGCTCTTGCGGATTCATGGCGTCATCGAGTTTAGACGATGACAGATGTACCCTCCACAGCCCACGTAGGGGCGGGTGCCCTCACCCGCCCGGTGGAGCGAAGCTCCGCCTGATGTGAGACCTCTTCCTGCTCCGCCTTGGTAAACGCCTCGTCTAGCCGAGCTTCGGGCTGAAAACCAGGCGAGCTGCGCTCGCCCGCCCGGACGAGAGCGTCCGGGCCTACGTTGTTTCGCGTATGGGGACGGAGGCTTCGAGTAGACTTGAATTCAGATGTCCATCCAGATTTCCCACCTGCGGCGCTGGTTTGCGGGGGGCGCTATTGGCCTCCTGCTGGTGGTGGCGTCAGTGTATTTCTATGCCCGTCACAAGGTGCAGAATGCCCTCAACGAGGTGCCGGCAAAAATCGGAATCGAAATCCAGCAGAGCGCCAAAGGCTTCACCGTCTCACGCTCCGAGCAGGGACACACTATATTCAAGATTGAGGCCAGCAAGGCGGTGCAGTACAAGCAGGGCGGGCACGCTGCACTGCATGACGTTACCATCACGCTGTACGGTCGCGACTCAAGCCGCTTCGACCAGATCTACGGCGCGGATTTTGAATACGATCCCCAAACCGGCGATGTCATCGGCAAAGGCCAGGTCCAGATGGACCTTGAGGCCAACCCGGAAGGCATCATTCATCCCGACCAGGCAACGCCCAAGGAGTTGAAAAACCCCGTCCATCTCACCACCACCAACCTGTTCTTTAACCAGAAGACCGGGAACGCGATCACTCGGGACAAGGTTGAGTTCAGCCTACCCCAGGCCGACGGGTCTGCCGTCGGTCTTAGCTACGAAGCCAGTACGACCGTGCTCACGCTGCAGTCGCAGGTCGATGTCGCCTTCCACGGATCCACCCCCGCCCGGCTGACCGCGATTCACGGCACCATCACCAAGAATCCGCGGGTGGTAGAGCTGGATCTGCCGCGCCTGCAGAACGGCGTCCGCCACGCTTCCGCCGACAGAGGCACGATTTACCTGCGTCCGGACAACACCGTGCACCGCATTCTGGCCAACGGAAATGTCCGAGTCGAATCGGAGGATGCAGGGGCGGAGGGCGTTCAGTCCAACCAGTTGGAATTGCTTATGGCGGATCGGGGGGACACGCTGCGGTCCGCCACGTTTTCGGGCGATGTCCGGATGGACAATTCGGGTCCGCAAGCCATGCAGGGGAATGCCGGGCGTGTGGTTCTGAATTTCACTGGGAATAACGTGCTGAGCATGGTGCATAGCCAGGACAACGTCAGGCTGGTGCAGCATCAGCAGCCGGCCACGGGCTCAGCCGGCGCGCAGGATGTCGAAATCTCTGCATCGGCCATCGACTTCTTTGTGACCGATGGCCGGAGACTACAACGCGCCGACACGTCCGGACCAGCCGAGATTGCTCTGCGACCCACCCCGGACACTGGGCAGCAAACCCTGGTAACGGCGGGAAAGTTCCAGGCGCGCTTCGATGATTTGGGACAGCTGGCTTCGGTTCACGGCGCGCCCAACGCCCGCATCGTGTCAAAGACCCCAGGCCAACCGGACCGCGTCAGCACCAGCAGCATGCTCGATGCATCCTTCCACCCGGGCAGCGGCATAGAGTCAATAGTGCAGCAGGGAAACATGGCCTACGTCGATGGCGAGCGCAAGGCCTGGGGCGACCGTGCGATTTACACCCCGGCCGACCAGATGCTGGTACTGAACGGCTCGCCCCGCGTAGTCGATGGCGGTATGACCACAACCAGCCGGAGCATGCGCCTGAATCGCGCCACTGGTGATGCCTTCGCCGAAGGCGACGTCAAGAGTACCTACAGCGACCTGAAAGCGCAGCCGAGCGGGGCCCTCCTGGCGGCGTCAGACCCCATCCACGTAACCGCCCGCACCATGACGGCTCACAGCAGTCCGGCAGTCGCCTTATACACCGGTGACGCCCGCTTGTGGCAGAACGCCAACGTAATTCAGGCGCCTTCGATTGAGTTCGATCGCAACCACAGGTCTGTTGTCGCTCAAGGCTCGCCTATTCAACCGGTGTCCACGGTGCTGGTCCAGACTCAGAAAAGTGGAAAAGTCACTCCGGTCAAGATCACCTCAGCCCGGTTGAACTACACCGACGGCGAGCGAAAGGCTCACTTTGAAGGAGCAGTGCAGGCCCAGGGAGCAGAGCTCACGATCACGGCGCATTTGATGGACGTCTTCCTGCAGTCGCGCGACCAAGCCACTACAAATCAATCGCTTACAGGAACAGGCAAGATAGACCACATTATCGCGAAAGAGCAGGTCGTCATCACCCAGCCGGGGCGCAGGGCGCTCGGCGACCAGCTGGTCTATACCACCTCTGACGACAAGTTCGTGTTGACGGGCGGTTCTCCTAGCATTTTTGATGCCGAACACGGCAAGATTACCGGGGTTTCGTTGACTTTGTTCAGACACGATGGTAGGGTTTTGGTCGAAGGCAATAATACATCCCCTACAGTCACTCAGACGAGAGTGGCACGCTAAATGCGTACCCTGGCCACTGACGAAATCGGCAAATCTTACCGTGGGCGACGGGTTGTAAACGGGGTCAGTATTCGCGTAGGTCAGGGCGAAGTCGTTGGTTTACTTGGACCTAACGGCGCCGGCAAGACCACAACCTTCTACGCCATCGTCGGCCTGATACCCCCGGATACCGGCCGGGTACTCATCGACGAAGAGGAAATCACCGACGTGCCGATGTACTTAAGGGCACGCCAGTACGGCATCAGCTACCTCCCTCAGGAAGCTTCTGTATTCCGCAAGCTTACGGTTGAGGAAAACATCCTCGCCGTGCTGGAAGCCCAGCCCATTTCCTGGCACGAGCGCCGGGAGAAAATGGAGGAACTGATCGATCAGCTGGGTTTGGAGCATATCCGCCAGAATCGCGGATACGCTCTGTCCGGGGGAGAGCGGCGGCGGGTGGAAATTGCCCGCGCCTTGAGCATCAACCCCACATTTATTTTGCTCGACGAGCCGTTTTCCGGCATCGACCCGATTGCCGTACTGGATTTGCAGAAGATCATCAGCGATCTGAAGACGAGCGGAATCGGAGTGCTGATCACCGACCACAACGTCCGCGAGACGCTGGCGGTCACGGACCGGGCATACATCATTGATGGTGGCAGGATTTTAGCCTCGGGCATGCCCGAGCAGCTGGCCAGCGATCCCCAGGTGCGCAAGGTGTACCTGGGCGAGAGTTTCTCGCTGGTGTAATGCAGTCGTCAGTCGTCAGTCTTCAGTCGTCAGCCAAACAAGCTTACGGCCCGATAAACGACGGACGAGTTTTTGCTGACGACTGAAGACTGACGACTGATTATGGTTCTTCTCCAACCCAAGTTGCACCTGAGACTGTCGCAGCGGCAGATTCTCACGCCTGGCCTGGTGCAGATGGTCAGCGTACTCGCGCTCAACAAGCTCGAGCTGCGCGACATGATCACCGCTGAAATGGTGGAGAACCCCGTGCTGGAGGAACTGGAGGATACAGTTCCGCTGCTCGACGATGCCGCTCGCCAGGAGGAAGATCGCGAGCGCATCAAGCCGGAAGAAAATACGGTAACTGCGGAAGAAAAAAAAGACCCCTTCGAAGAAATAGATTTTGGCTCGTTCTTTCAAGAATATCTCGATCCCGGCTATCGCAGCCGGAGCGAGATGGAAGAGATTGAGCGCCCGTCGTTCGAGAATTTTCTTTCCAAGCCTACGACCCTCTCCGACCATCTGGCCTGGCAGCTGGGCGCGTTGTCGGTTACACCAGAAGTGCGCGAGGCTGCGGAAACGATCATGGGCAACCTGAGCGAAGATGGTTACCTGATCGCCAGCGATGAGGAGTTGCTGGGCATCGCTCCGCCGGCGGCCCCGGAAGTGGATGCGACCATCGCGGAAAACGTGGTCAAGGAAGCGGCTGCGCTGGGATTGGCCACGGACCTGGAAGATCAGGAGTTGGCAGGAGACGAGACGGATCCGGCGTCGTCCTCCGAGTGGGACGCGAGAGCGGCGTCTGCTTTGTCGTCTGCCGCAAATCTCGACGGCGCTGCTTTTGCACCGGCTCCGGAAACCGTGGCTGCCACTCCAGCGCCCGCTCCTCAGCCCGAGCCGGCGGCGGCGAAAAAGCCGACTCCGCCTGTTTTCCAGCCCAGTTTCAACCTTGCTGAGCTGCACGAAGCTCTTGATCTGGTGCGCCAGATGGATCCTCCCGGAGTCGCCTGCCGCGACTTGCGAGATTGCCTGCTGTATCAATTGCGCTACCACCAGGCGCAACTGGCCACGCATAAGAATGGCAATGGCGAGGCCACCGCGCAAGTTCTGACCGACGCGGTTGCCATCGTGGACCAGCACCTGCGCGCCTTACAGAACAAGCAATACAAAGAAATCGCGCGCGCCATCGGGCGCACGCCGGAAGCGGTGCAGGAAGCCCTGGACTATATCCGGACGCTCGATCCCCGTCCCGGTCTGCGCTACAACAAGAGCCAGCCGCGGTTGATCGAGCCGGATGTCGCGTTCATCAAGCATGGCGATGAGTGGCTGGTGATGATGAACGAAGACGATGTCCCGGTGCTGCGTCTGAATCCCGCCTACAAGCGTCTGCTGACCCGCGACACCAACGACAAGGACACCCGCAACTACGTCAAAGAGCGCTACAAGAGCGCCATCCAGCTCATCAAGAACATCGAGCAGCGCAAGCAGACCATCACCAAAGTCTGTTATGCCATCGTCACCCGGCAGCAGGATTTTCTGGAAAGAGGCATCGACCAGCTGAAACCGATGATGATCAAGGAAGTCGCCGAAGAAATCGGCGTACATCCTTCCACGGTCAGCCGGGCGGTTGCCAGTAAATACGCCCACACCCCACAGGGCGTATTCGAGTTGCGCTATTTCTTCAGCGAGAGCGTGAACGGCCCTCAGGGCGGCGGCACTTCGTTGCTCATCCTGAAGCGCCGGGTCAAAAAGCTTATCGAGGAAGAAGACCCAAGCCGGCCGTTGACCGACGAGCAGATCACCAGAATACTTCAATCACAAGGCATCCAGGTCACGCGCCGCACCGTGGCGAAATACCGTGAAGACATGCGTATCCCCAGCACGCATCAACGCAGAGTTAAGAAGTAAGAGGGAACGGGCGCTGCTTTCAGCTGCATCGGGACTCTGACTGGAGCTCTTGTGGCCACTCTATGAAGCGATTGACCAAGTTTGCAATCATCGCCACCTGCCTGAGCGCTCCCGTTCTGCACTTCAGTCAGATGAGCTTAACTCTTGTCGCTGATCCAAATGACATGCACTGTGTCACGCAATGGCAGCTACCTCTTCTTGGAGCGCTCGGGCCGCAAGCGTCGGATTGGTGGGGAGGGATCTACGTTCTCGCTTTCGTCAGTCCTCCGGTGCTCTGGATTGTTGTTGCGGCAAGAACGCTGATCTTCGCAAAGTGGAGTTCTGTCATAAACCATTCCTTCAACTGATCTGCGATAAGAAAACGAACCAGATTCAGGAGCGTGCTCATGAACGTAGAATTCACCGGCAGACACTACGAAGTCACTCCCACCATCCGCAAGTCGGTCGAAACCGGCCTGACCAAAATACGCAAGATCCTGGGCGACAAATTCGATACCAAGGTCATCCTGGCCATCGAGAAGCGCCGCCACAAGGCGGAAATCACGATCAGCCCGCGCAATGGACCGCTGGTCGGCGAAGCCCAGGCCGGCGACATGAAGTCTGCCGTCAACGAGGCCCTGGACCATCTGGAGAAGCAGGCGGTCAAGTACAAGACGCGATGGCGCAGCAAGAAGCGCCACGACCTGAAAAAATGGAATGGCAAGGAAGCGCAGCAGGAAAGCCTGCCGACCAGGGTCGGGCTCATCGAAACCACGGAGACCGAGATCTCGCTCGTGGTGCACAAATTTCCTGCTGTCGCCAAGTCAACCGAAGTACATCTCGTCCGCTCCGAGGACGCCGTCGCCCTGCGCCCCATGACGCTGGAGGAAGCCATCAAGGAGGCACACTTCCGCGACCGCGACGTATTCGTCTTCCGCGATCCCAAAGGCAAAGTCATGGTGCTGCACCGCAACCGGGAGGGAAAGCTGGAACTGATCGAAGCGCCGTGAAGCCCGTGTGGGGCGGGCGCCCTCGCCCGCGCTTTTGAAGTTGTTCAGCTTGAGATCCCAGTTGGTCTATCTGAACGCTCAAAGGAAAGGGCAAAATCAAAAGGTAAGATCAAAGGCGGCGGGCGAGGGCGCCCGCCCCACACCTAGCATTCTTCCGTGACCACCGAAAATCCGGTGAGATTCGCAATTCCGAACGACGTCGTAATCGCAACATCGGAAGCATCCCGGCCGGTCGCCATCAATACCCGCCCGATCCGGGGTTGAACATGGCGGGCGTCAAACGTCCACCAGCGGTTTTGCAGATAGACTTCGAACCAGGCGCTGAAGTCCATGGGAGTGGGCCCTTTGGGCACGCCGATGTCGCCCAGGTATCCAGTGGCGTAACGGGCCGGAATGTTGAGGGCGCGGCAGAAGGTGACTGCCAGATGCTGGAAATCGCGGCACACCCCAGTGCGTTCAGTAAACACGTCCAGGGCGGTCTTCGACGAACGTGCGTGCTGGTAACCGAATGCCACCTTCCAGTTCACCCAGCCGCAGATGGCCTGCACACGGCTCCATCCTGGCTTCAGGTGGCCGAATAATTCAACCGCGATATTGGATAGCCGGTCCACTTCGCAATAGCGGCTGTTGAGCAGATAGCGCAGCATCTCCGGTGGCAGCTCGTTCACCGGATGCTCCTGCGCCTCGGGATCGCCCGCGTCGGGCGTGCCCGGGTCTTCGATAAGAGTGGAACTGGTCAGCCGCAGCGGTCCGGCCGGCGCCAACCATCGCGCACAGCGGTTGCCGTAGCTGTCGATGTAGCTCTCCACTTTTACCCCGGGGCTGATGCTGACCTCATCCGGTTCGCGCAGATCGGGCAGGCGGGAAGGATGCACATGCAGCATCCCGACCATGGCCACGGCCTCTGGAATGTCGAATTGAATGTCATAACCCAGACGTATAAGCATGGGAGGAGCCTTCGCGCCCAGGCACCTTCACGTGCAGGCGTTATGGGCGATCATTATTACCCATGACGAGGTGAAGTAGGATTCAAAATCCCAATCGGAGTGAGCAGCGGGTAGCGCTGGCGTCTCGCCGGCTGGCCCGAGGGCATCCTGCCCTCGGCTGCGTGAGCGGGGACGCCCCTACGACAGCCACCGGAACAGCGGCGCTACCGATATACTTCCGCGCATCGGGGAAATTCGCCGGGCAGGGAAGACCGTGCCATGACCGGATTGCAAAAGACTGCCGCCGCCGCGCTGCTTGCGGTCATTCCTACCGTCGCTGCCGGTCCGTATTCCGTGGCTGCGCAATCATCTCCCTACTATGGTCCAGAGGCGAAGGCGTGCAAGCTCATGCCGACGCCTGACCTCGAGGCCACTTACGGCGGCAAGGTCAGTGATCCGCATGGCAGCGACGGAGATTCTTCGATTTGCACGGTGAACATTGGCGGACTCGCCGTCAGACTGCTGAGCGCGGCGCCGGGAAGGGCAGGAGTGCCCACCTCGATCGCCCAGGGACTCGTGGGGGCGCGCATGATGCTGGGCGAAGCCAAACAGGCTCCCAAAGCCCAGACCATGGACTTTGGCAAAGTCGGATGTCTGACCATAAAGATGGTGAAAGCATTTGACAGTAAACCGCTGGCCAAACCGCTGCTCACTACGTCGTGCTTTCTGGTTGAGGGCGGTTACCTCAATCTGTCGGTGGCCAGCGAAAATCCCAGGCAAGTCGGGTTCGACCTGGTCAAGCGGTTGCTGGAGAAAGCGGCTGCGAGGCGATAGGGCTTGTCTTGGTTCAGCCCGATGCAGAGATGGCGTTCCCCGTTCGCGCGGATACGGCCATGGTGCAGTTTTGCAGTGCGCTTTTGATTGAGCCGTCAGGAGGAGGAACAGCAGTGACGAGAGACGAAGCCTGGAATCTGGCGAATCATTGGCTTGCGGCTTGGAACGCTCATGATCTGGACTTGATCATGAGCCATTATGACGATGCGATCGAGTTGATCTCGCCCGTCGCCGTCCGCCTTTTGGGGACGCCGGACGGCAAGGTAGCAGGGAAGGCAAACTTGAGAGCTTACTTCCAGCGAGGGTTGGAAGCCTATCCGGAACTCCATTTTCGGCTCGAGGACGTGCTCTGGGGCATAAACAGCATCGTACTCTTTTATGTAAATCACAAAGGAACACGCACGGGAGAATTTATGGAACTCTCTGCGAACGGCAAAGTGCTGCGAGTTGTGGCGAACTACAGTTCCTAGCCGCTAGGCCGGACGCGTTCCCAGGTTTCCGCATGGAGTACTCGGGAGAGGACCACACTCGTGCCCACCGCCAGCTCCGCGCGCACCTTACGCAAGCGCCAGGTTCAGGTTCTCAATCGCCTCGTCGATTTCGGCGGTGCTTTTGTAGCCGACGGTCACGCAATCAACGCCTGCGTTCTTGAAGGCAAATTTCATCGCCTGCCGCCGGTCCTCGCGGTTGAAGGTGCCTTCACCGATGAGCTTCATGGAGATTACGCCCATTCCTTCTTTGCGAACTTGCTTTACGTGGGTGACAACTTCGGGGACATTCCCTAGCCCTTGGGTGGCATAATCTTCGGCGTCCATACTCTTGCCCTTGTGATTCACCCGGATCATGGCGACGTCAAGCCAATCGTTCCCCGGGACCTGTCGCAGCGCGGGCAGACCGTGGACCGACGCGCCGTGACTCACAATCACCTTCTTCGCCTGGGCTTCCAGAATCGCATCCTGCCAGCGGCGAGTGTCGGCCGGCCAAGTCGCGGTGTGTTGCCAGTGCAGCAACATGATGTCGAAATACTCGGTGTTCGCCAGGGTGCGTAACTCGTCGAACTTCTGCTGGGGACTTACTCCGTCATGAGTGGTTACCTTCGACATCAGTTGATAGCTCTCCCGCGGAACGCCCTTCAGGGCGACGCCCAGCATCCGGTGCATTTCACCGTAGGATTCAGCAGTCTCGAAGAAGCGAATGCCTCGGTCGTAGGCGTAGCGCACCAGGCGGGTGAACGATTCCTGTCCAAGATCGCGCTGCACCTGGCCGCTGAAGCTTCCCGTGCCAAAAGCCAGCCGCGTTACTTTCACTCCAGATCTTCCCAGGGTTACGAAGTCGGTTGCTGTCTGGCGCCGTGCCATCAGCGGGAGACTTCCGGCAACCGCCAGCGTTCCGGCAGCAAGCCCGGTTTTCAGGAATTCACGTCTGGTGAAATTGGACATTGGATCCTCCACGAAGCCCGAACAGGCCAAATGGTACCAGACCCGGCTGGCTTTGAATTCGATGTCCATGAAATTTGCTATCATTGGCGCGTTATTTTCGACCTATGGGATGGCGTGCGCGTAGGAGTGACCGCCACGTGAGAAACTCTGAATTGAGGAAAGCATATGAAGAAGATCATCATAAGTTTCGGATTGCTCGCCCTGCTGGTATTGCCCGCGCTGGGTCAGGACAAGGAAGAGGAACGGGTAGCAAATGCGGGAAAGGTCATCAAAGAGATCATGAATATTCCGGACGATGTCCCGCAGGACGTGATTGATAAAGCGGACTGTGTTGTGGTGTTGCCTTCGGTCATCAAGTTTGCCTTCGGAATTGGAGGCAGCTATGGCCGGGGCGTGATGACGTGCCGAAGCGGCAAGAATTTCCACGGCCCCTGGAGCGCTCCTACGATGATGGCGCTGGAAGGCGGCAGTTTCGGATTGCAACTGGGCGGGCAGGCAACTGACTTTGTGCTGCTGCTCATGAGTCCGAGATCGGCCTCGAGCATCTTGAGCAGCAAAGTAAAGCTGGGCGGGGATGTTTCAGCCGCAGCGGGGCCGGTGGGACGCAACGCTTCGGCCGAGACGGACGTCAGTCTACGGGCGGAGATTCTCTCCTACTCGCGCGCCCGGGGCCTGTTCGCAGGAATATCGCTGGCCGGGTCAACCCTGCGTCCCGACAACGACGCCAACAAGAAGCTCTACGGCAAAGAGGTAAGCGCAAAGGATATTGTGTTTAACAAAGCCGTGCCTGCTCCCAAATCTGCCAGCGTGTTGCTGTCCACGCTACGGAAGAGGTCGCCCAAAAACCTGGCGAAGTAGTGGAGGCGAAGGCTACGATCCGCCGCGCTCCTCGAGGGGAACGCCGGGCCGACTCTGAAACAGGAAGTTCTCCTGACTTTCAGACCGTCCCTGCCTGGCGTTCCTCCCGACTTTGCCTTGGGGCAATCTTGGCCAAAAAGCCTGGCTTGAGTTCAGCGCATTCCGTACAGGGTGACCTTGGGGCGCCTGCTCCAGCGGTCCTTGCCGTACCAGAGGTCAACGCTCTGGATCATTCGGCGCTCACCGGGCAGATCAATAGCGCGGGTTTGTCCGCCGTCAGGGATGCGAGACCGTATCGGGATTGCTTCCTGGGTGCCATTTCCGAAGCGCACAATGACGCGATCAAAATTGATTGCACCACCGCTGACGCGTAATCGGATCGCCCGAAACGATCCGTCCGACCTGCCTACCCTGATGCTGTCATGGTCCACGGAGCCATCCACATGGGAGTCCCCGAGGTATGTCCAGCGTCCTCTTTGGGCATATACGGATGTGCAAAAGGCGAGAACAAGCACGAAACTAACCACCCATTTACCATGGTTCTTAGACATCGGCCTTTCCTTTCTCGATGGTTGGGATCCGAATGGGACTGCTAAGCGTTGGGAGGAACGCCAGAGGCATCGCCGCCCAGTTCGTCTTGTGGCGTTCCGACGGAGTTGGTGCGTGCGCATTCGCTAGTCTTGAAACTGCAACGATTTTATTCTGACCTCCCTAAGTGACTCAAGGTTAATTCAAGGCTGGTCGGCGTCCTAGTTTCAAGCCAGGAAACTCCCAAAGCTGCATCGTGGTCGATTCAGCTAAGGCAAAAGACGCCGCGAAAATCAAAACACCCGGCCCAACTGGAAGAACCACTTGCGATGTCCGCTGTCGCCGATGCTCCCCCCAAAAACCAGGGGCCCCACTGCGGTCTCGGCCAGAACGCCGATGGCTACGTCATTGGGGAACTTACTGGCGCCGGGAAAGCCGTACATCTTGCCGAACTCGTAGGCGCCGATGGCATAGACTTTTTTCCCGGCCAGTGGAGGCAGGGTGAGGAGGTCGTGCAAGTATCCTGCCCGGAAGAAGTAGAACTGGTCGCCAAAGAGTTCGTTGGTGCCGTAGGCGCTGAGGCGATTTGAACCGCCGAGGAAGAACTGCGGATAGCCATTGGCGGTGGAACCGAACGTAGTTCCGCCTTCGCCGACAACGAACAAAGACGCTGGATTGGTTATGGGCTGGAAGTATGCGATACGCGCATCGCCAACCGGAAAGCTGTTGGTCTGGCCGGGGCTGGTGTCGTACCACTGGAAGTTCGACTCGGCGCTCACTCCGCGGCGCGGGATTACGGGATCGTCGGTGTGGTCAAATAGCCAGCGAAAGCGCGCCGCCCCGGTCCGTCCGTTGATGGACGAGAATTCCGGTGTGCCCAGGCGCAGCCTGGCGTCCAGCGTGCCCACTTCGTAGCCGAAACGGATTTCGCTGAAGCGGCTGAATCCGTATCCGATATCGCCGCCGATCTCGGTCCGGCTAAAGCGATACTCGGCGAGAGGATCGCTCTTGCGGTAGATCTTGAAGGCCGAGCTGCTGGCGGCGGCGTGGGGAGCGAAGAACCACTTGCTGGCGGGCGAGAATGGACGGTAGAGTTCGCTTTCGATCCCGTAGGTATTGCCAAAGATAAAATCGGTGCGCCACTCCGACCGGTAGCCGGCCACATCGAGGAAGGTCAAGCGGGTGGCCAGAGTGAAATCGACGTCATTGCTCTCCGATCCATCCACTTCAAAGCCCAATTGCAGCGTGGGCGGAGCGTAGAGCTTCTCGTGCACGGTCACCAGCAGCCCATCCTGCCCGTTCTGTCGGGTGATCTGGTAGCCCGCCGTATCGTACCGCCCGATTCCGGTCAGCCGCGTGAGCAGGCCTTCCAGTTGATGGGTGTTGATCGGTTTCCCGGCCTGGGGCCGCAGGAAGCGTTCGATGTTCTTTTCCGCCTCCGGACTAGCGCCCTGCACCTTGACGAACTGCGGCACCGCGATATCGCTTCTCCGATGGGACTGTCGGCGTTCCATGTATTCCGCCCAGGCCGCATCGTCCAGAGCGTAGCTCTCGAGCAGGCGGGACTTCTGGGCCGCGGCCTCGGTACCCTTGGCGATAATCTCCTTTGATTTCGGATAGTCCAGCGAGTTGAAATCCTGCAATCCGACGTTGACCACCAGATCCGCCCCGGCCAGGCCGCGAATCTCATTGCCGGCAACCACGACGTCGATGGAGCGGCCCAGGATCGCAAAGAGGGATTGGATTTTGTCCGCCTCGCCGGGCGAGGTTTGCAGATGCACGCCGATGACGATGTCCGCCCCCATGGCGCGCACCACGTCGGTCGGCAGGTTGCCTACCAGTCCGCCATCGACGTAGACATGCTCGCCTTCGCGGATGGGAGAGAAAAGTCCCGGTATCGCCATGGTCGCGCGCATGGCGGTGGAAAGCGATCCATCTTTGAATACGGCCTGTTTTCCGCTCACCAGATCGGTGGCCACACAGCGGAAGGGAACGGGAAGATCGTCAAACGATGGCACACTCGAATACGCCAGCGTTTCCCGGTCGATGAGGAGGCTGATCTGCTGACCCGCGTTCAGTCCTCCGGGCAGGACTAGGCCTCGCCGCAGCCCCAGCACAATCGAATTGGGAAACGCGACCTTGTCCTCCTTTCTTCGGAAGGAGAGGTCCTCGTAGGGTAAAGCTCCACCCAGGATGACATCCCAATTCTGGTCTTCAACCACCTGGCGAAGCTGTTGCGGACTCTTGCCGGTGGCGTAGAGCCCGCCCACCAGGCCGCCCATGCTTGTGCCCGCGAGGTAGTCGATGGGAATGTGGTGGTCTTCAAACCACTGCAGCACTCCGATATGCGCCAGTCCGAGCGCTCCACCGCCTTCAAGGGCCACGCCAATTTTCAGCCGGGGTTTGGAGGAAGGTGTGGTTTGCTCTGCCGGAGTCGATGCTGGCGCTGGAACGGGAGTGGCCGGAGGAGCAGGCGTCTCCTGCCCCCGAGAAAGAGGGAACAGCAGTAAGAGGCAAAAGAGGGTGTGCAGGCTACCGCGCATGAAAAGCTCCCTTCGAACGAATCGCCAGGACGCAATCGTGGGTGATGACCAGTTTCCCTCAGGCTGACTATTCGCACAAGGTTGCGGTCTTTTTGCGTTCTTTGCGGCTTATCTTTGCGTCCTTTGCGAATAAGGCTTTTTGGGCAATACTTGCGAGCGAGATCAAACCCTTGAACCGCAAAGGACGCAAAGGTGCAGTCGAGAATGACGCGGCATCTTCATCCGGTGTAAATTAACTGGCGAATATTTGACGAGGGTCAAAGTCGGGTGATGAAAACCATCAAGGGTCCGGCAATATTTCTGGCGCAGTTCGCGGCTGACGCTGCTCCGTTCAACAGTCTGCAACATATCGCGCATTGGGCCAACAGTCTCGGCTACAAGGGTGTGCAGATTCCGTCGTGGGACGGCCGCCTGTTCGATCTGAAACTCGCCGCCGAGAGCAAGACTTATTGTGATGAGGTACTCGGCACGCTGGCCACACATGGCCTGCAGCTCACGGAGTTATCCACTCATCTGCAGGGCCAGTTGGTGGCCGTGCATCCAGCCTATGACGCGATGTTCGACGGGTTCGCCGCCGAAGCGGTCCGGGGAAACCGCAAGGTGCGGCAGGAGTGGGCGGTGGAACAACTGCGGTTTGCGGCCAAGGCGTCGGCAAACCTGGGGGTCACGGCGCATGCCACTTTTTCCGGGGCGCTGGCTTGGCCTTACGTCTATCCGTGGCCGCAGCGGCCCGCGGGACTCATCGAGACCGCCTTCGAGGAACTCTCCGCTCGCTGGCTGCCCATTCTGAATGCGTTTGACGAGGCGGGGGTGGATTTGTGTTTCGAGATCCATCCCGGGGAGGACTTGCACGACGGGGTCACCTTCGAGATGTTCCTCGACGGGGTGAAGAACCATCCCCGCTGCAATATGCTGTTCGATCCCAGCCATTTTGTGCTGCAACAGCTCAAGTATCTGGAGTTCATCGACCTCTATCATGCCCGCATAAAAATGTTCCATGTGAAGGACGCGGAATTCAACTCTTCCGGGCGACAAGGTGTTTACGGAGGCTACCAGCCGTGGATCGGGCGGGCAGGTCGATTTCGATCATTGGGTGATGGGCAGGTTGATTTCGCCGGCATTTTCTCAAAACTCACGCAATATGGCTTTGCCGGCTGGGCCGTGATGGAGTGGGAATGCTGTATAAAGAGCAGCGAGCAGGGAGCGGCGGAAGGGGCGCCTTTCATAGCTCGCCACATTATCCAGGCGGCCAATCAATCGTTCGATGATTTCGCAAGCGCCGGCTCCGATAAGGCGGCGAATCGGCGGATGATGGGGCTGGATTAAGCTGTCAGCTTTCTGGCGCCGCCATAGCAACTGTACCACTTGTAGCCCCGGCATCTTGACGGCTGTCCTGAGGTCGTCTCGGCCTCGGCGGGTGCGGGCGGAACGCCCCTACGACAGCCGCCGGGGCGGCGGCGCTGCTTCTTGCTGCGACCGTGGGGAGAGTGTTGGCGGAAGGAATCAGAGCCGGTTGCAGGGGCGTGATACGCTAACCGGCGTTGACCGCGGCAAACTTCAGCCAGCGTCATGCCCGCGCAGTCGAACGCCGAGGGCAAAGGCCACGGCAGATACTCCGCCGCCCGCAGCGTTTCGAAATCCTCGTCAAGAAAGCGGTTTTCCCGGTCGTAGGAAGGGTCGCGCGACGCAAAACGCGCGAGCATCTCGTCGCTACAGCCGTGGATGTCCTCTGGATTTGAGCCCGATCACCGCCTCAGGCGTACGTTCTCTGCCCGGTCGTGCAAGCGCGACGGCATTACGTTCCCGGCTAAAACCGTCACGCTCGCGCGACCTGGCTGATTCAAATCACGGCCGCGCTTCGTAAACTATGTTGAAGGGTGTCTCCGTCGCGCGTCGAAAGCGATTGAATCCAGCCGACGTTACAACCTCCCGAATCTGTGCCTCGCCGGCCTGCGCACCGAGGCACAGCCCGACTTCCTGTGATCGTGAACACGGGGTACACAGCAGCGTTGAAAAAGAGTAGTAAACGCGGCCGACAGGATTCAGGTTGTCCTGCAACTGATCGTTGGCAAAGGGCTCAACGATCATCCAGGTGCCATCCTTGGCCAGGGACTGCCGGACGTGCGCAGCGGCGCCGATGGGGTCGCCCATGTCATGCAGGCAATCGAAGACGGCCACGAAGTCGTAGTCCCTGCCTGGAAACTCCTTGGCTTTAGACACTTCGAAGGTGACGCGGTCGGCGACCCCGATCCGCCTGGCGGACTCGCGGGCCGCCTCAATCGATTTGTCGTGGTAGTCGAATCCGAAAAATCGGGAATTGGGGAATGCCTGGGCCAGCAGTAGAGTGGAAGCCCCTTTTCCGCAGCCGATGTCGGCCACTCGCGCACCCGCCTCCAGCTTCTGTTCGACGTCGCTCAATGCGGGTATCCACGCGCTCACAAGATTAGCGGCATAGCCTGGACGAAAGAACTTTTCACAGCCATGAAAGACGCCGTCAACGTGTTCATGCCAACCCATGCCGGCGCCGGTGCGAAACGATTCCGCAATCCGTGGCACCGCGGCAAGCGAGCCCAGAGCCAGCTCAAACGCTCCGGGAAGGTACGCGGGACTGTCTTCCATCGCCAGGGCGAAGGCTTGTTCTTCACTCAGGCTGAACTTGCCGGTCTTTTCATCGTAGGTGACGTAGCCCCCTGCAGCCTGTGAGGCCAGCCACTCGCGCAAATAGCGCTCATCGGTCTTCGTTTTGGCGGCAAGTTGCGCAGGACTCATTGGGCCTGCGGCGAGAGCTTTGTAGAGCCCCAACTTCTCCCCAATGACGACCATGCCGGTATGAACCGCGGCGCCCAGATCGGTCACGAATTGACCAATAAAGGCATTTAGTTTGTTCATGTCAATCGCAGGTGCCTGTGTTGTACTCATTGGACTTTCCTCCTCTTTCTAAAATCGGTGCTCATCTTCTTCCCTTGCAATCGCTGGACTACCTTCCATGGCAGCCTCATTTTGCTAGAATCCGCTCTGGAGGGCCTCTTCTCGTAACGTGCTCTCCAGGACCGGTTGCAGCGGATGCTCAGCTCTGTATCGCCAGCGCAAAAGTAACAAGCGTCAGGATGCGAAGTAACGAAACAACGCCGAAGAAAAGCCAAAATCGGGTGCACGAGCTGCGTGGCCTTGGGGAAGCGGGAACTTAGTTGGAAACGGGTCCTCCGAACTACCAATTCGGCGAGTTCATTCTGGACGTAACCAGGGGATGCCTGGTGAAGGCGGGCGAGGAGGTCAAGCTTCGCCCCAAGGTATATGAGACCCTCAAGTACCTGGTGGAACACCCTGGGCGGCTGATCGGCAAGCAGGAATTGATGCAGGCGGTGTGGCCCGACACCTTTGTTACCGACGATTCGCTGGTGCAGTGCACCCTCGAGTTGCGCCGTGCGTTGGACGATCGCAGCCAGCATTTGCTCAAGACGGTGCCTCGGCGGGGATATGTGTTCACTGCCGAGGTCATTCAACCCGCAACCCAAGCAGGCCGTTTCCCTACAACCGACTCCTTTGACTTGGCGGATCACCGTCGCGCATCCCGGGCACCGATTGCCAGGAAACGCCATGATCTGCCAATTCCGCGTACTTCGCTCATCGGACGAGAACAGCAAGTGGCGGAAGCCACCGAGTTGCTGCTCCGCGATGGTGTTCGGCTGTTGAGCCTTACCGGTCCTGGCGGAGCCGGAAAAACCCGCCTCGCGGTGGCTGTAGCCTCGGCCATTGCCGACCGTTTCCCGGCGGGTGTTCAATATGTCAGTCTGGCTTCGATTACGAACCCCGACCTGGTGGCGACCGCCCTTGCGGACGCACTCGAAATCCAGCAAGTGGCCAACCGCACCATTCCGCAACTCATCGGCGATCAGCTGCGCGACTCGGGACCGTTCTTGCTGCTGCTGGACAACTTCGAGCAGGTTCTCCCGGCTGCCACGGTGGTGGCCGAGGCATTGGAAGCGTGCCCGTCTCTAAAGGTCCTGGTCACCAGCAGATCGCGCCTCCATATCTACGGCGAACAGGAATTCCCGGTAATGCCGCTGGCGCAGAACTCCGCCATCGAGTTGTTTGTGCAACGCGCGGCAGCCGTCTGGCCCGATTTTGCGATCACTTCAGAAAATGCGGCTGCGGTTCAGGAAATTTGTTCGCGGCTAGATGGACTGCCATTGCCGATTGAGCTGGCGGCTGCCCGAACCAGGGTACTGTCACCCGCCAGCCATCCTGGATCGGCTGCAAAGCCGCCTGCAATTGCTGACTGGCGGTGCGCTCGACCTTCCCGAACGGCAACAAACTCTTCGCAAGACCATTGATTGGAGTCACGGTCTGTTGAATCAGGCGGAGGAAAAGCTGTTTCGCCGGTTTTCCGTGTTTGTGGGCGGATCCACCCTAGAGGCGGCAGAAGCGGTCTGTAACACCAGGCAGGACCTTGGGGTTGATCTCTTCGAAGGCCTGTCATCCCTGGTGGATAAGAACCTGGTTCAACGCGTTGACCGGGCGGAAGCCGAGCCACGTTTTGGGATGTTGGAAACGATTCGCGAATATGCCTTCGAACGTCTCACCGCAAGCGGCGAGCACTCTTCTGCGCGAAGGGCCCATGCAGCGTACTGTCTGGTTCTGGCGGAGGAAGGAAATCCGGAACTCGATCCCGTGGAGCGAGCCCGCTGGCTGACGCAATGCGATGTTGAGATTGACAACTTTCGTTCGGCCCTCGACTTTCTGTTTCAGACTCTGGATCTGGACTGGGCACTGCGTCTATCCGTGGCCCTGTTTCGATTCTGGGACATGCGGGAACACCTGACCGAGGGCCGGATCCGGCTGGAGACTGTTCTGCGGCTGGCGGGCAGTGAGCGCTCCGAAGAACGGGCCAGGGTCCTGCTTTTTCTCGGCGCCCTAGCGTCGGCTCAGGGCGATTATCCGGCGGCTGAGAGTTTTCTGGAACAGGGCCTGTCGCTCTATGAAGAATTGGGACATGAGTCCGGCATCGCCGCGTCTTTGAATGCATTGGCGGTATCGGCGCAGGACCGGGGTGACTATTCCGCCGCCCAAAGCAATTTCGAGCGGAGTCTGGCGTGCTGGCGGCTCCTGCCCGACCAGTCGGCCATCGCGCGTTGCCTTCATAACCTGGCCAACGTGGTTAAGGTTCGGGGCGACTATCCGCGCGCTCAATGGGCGCTGCGCGAGGCAACCGGCATTTTTGAGAAACTGGGCGATCGCAGTGGCGCCGCCTGGTCCATCAACCAGCAGGGTGACATCGCACGCGAACAGGGCGACCTGCCCACCGCTCGGGCACTGTATCAACGGGCGCTTTCAGTCTTCCGGGAAGCTGGAGATCCATGGGGATCCGCGAGGTCCCTGACCGATTTGGCGTACATCGACTGTGCGCAGGGAGACCATTTGGCTGCCTACGGCGCATGCCGTGAGGCCCTGGAAATTTTTGCGAGCTTGGGACACCGGCGTGGAATAGCACGGGCGCTCGAAGGCTCCGCCTGCCTGGCGCTGGCTCAAGACCACGCCGGTCGGGCCCTGAAGCTGGCCGCCGCCGCTGCTCGTTTACGCCAATCGATCAGCGTTCCTCTGCCGCCAGCCGAACAAGCCAAGCTCGAGCAGATGCTATTGCCTGCCTGGGAATCGCTCAGCGAAGGCGAGGGGAAGCGTGCGTGGGCAGAAGGTTCTGCGATGAGTCTGGAACAAGCTATCCAATTCTCGCTGCAGGAACCGGAGTCCTTTATTTCAGGTTAGCCGGGTCGACGAGGCGGCGCACCGCAGAAACACGATCAGCGGGAATACCTACTCTGCGAGCGTGCTCCCGGATGCTGTCCTCGTCTGGCGCAAGGTAAACGCAATAGACCTTGTCCTCGGTGACATAACTGTGGAGCCACTGAATCTGCGGCCCCATCTCCTTCAATGTCTGCAAGGAACGCAGGGCCAAGTCCCGAATCTGGGTTTCTGACAGCGCTCCGGCGCCAGGAACTTCGCGTTCGATCACGAATTGCGGCACGATTCCAAAAGTTTAACACCAAGCCAACCGGCCTGGTGGTCTGTTGATTCCGCGTCTCCAGCGCGGCGAGCGCCCTCCGCGGCCTCACGCGACGGCGTTTCTCGTCATGCCTGGCGTTTTTGCCATTGTGCCGACCGGTCATCGCTATAAGATCGAATCGTGATTCACGACCGCTCGACCGCCGCGCCGGCGCCTCTTCGCCAGTCAGGTGCAGGTCTCGCCCACCTACCTGGCCGGTCGGAGGCCGGTGGCATCAATCGCCTTTCGACAGCGGCCTATATTGCCATTCTGACCACGGTCGCAATTGCAGCTCATCTAGGGCTCCGCTATCTGGCCCACGCTCCCCGGATAACCTGGCTTGCCCCACTATTTGTTGCACTGGCCGTGGGAGGAATCCCAATTATGGCCACGTTGGCGAGGAAGTTGTGGGCCCGGGAATTCGGCTCCGATCTGCTGGCTGGAATCTCGATCCTGTCTTCCGTTCTTCTCGGCCAGTATCTGGTCGGAACCATCATTGTATTGATGCTTTCAGGAGGCGAAGCCCTGGAACAATTCGCCACCCGTCGGGCATCGTCAGTGCTGGATGCGCTAGCCAAACGCATGCCGCAAATTGCCCATCGCAAGCTGGGACCGAAGGTGGAAGAGGTGCAGTTGGATGACGTGCGGGTGGGCGATCGGCTGATTGTTCTCCCCCACGAGATCTGTCCAGTAGATGGAGTGGTAGTAGAAGGTCGAGGGATCATGGATGAGTCTTACCTGACGGGGGAGCCATTTGAGATATCAAAGACTCCGGGCTCAAAGGTGCTCTCGGGAGCAATCAATGGCGAAATGGCATTGACTGTCGAAGCCGAGAAGCGGGCGGTGGATTCACGCTACGCCAAGATCATGCAGGTGATGGAACAGTCGCAGGAGAAACGCCCTCAACTGCGGCGGATTGGAGACCGTCTGGGCGCATGGTACACCCCGGTGGCAGTGGGGCTTGCAGGATTGACCTGGTTGATTACCGGCAATGCGATGCGCTTTCTCGCGGTGGTGGTGATTGCCACGCCTTGTCCATTGATCCTGGCCATTCCGGTGGCAGTGATCGGGGCGATATCCCTCTCCGCGAAGCGCGGCATCATCATCAAGAATCCGGCGGCGCTGGAGCAGATCACTACCTGCCGCACGCTGGTCTTCGATAAGACCGGAACCCTGACCTACGGGAAACCCACGGTAACGGAAATCCTGAGCGCGCCCGGATTCACGCGAGAAGATCTGTTGCAGGCGACCGCCAGCCTGGAGCAGTTTTCCAAGCATCCGCTTGCGGGAGCAGTGACCCAGGCAGCGCGCGACGAAAAGATGGTTCTGCTGGACGTCTCCGAAATACGCGAAATCCCCGGACAAGGTCTGCAAGGAATGGTCGAAGGACGCAGGGTGCGAATCACGGGGCGGGCAAAAGTCGACCCTAACCTGCCCGGTCTCCCGCCGCTTGCCCCGGGACTGGAGTGTCTGGTTTTTGTGGATGACCGGTATGCGGGCTCGTTACGATTCCACGATGCGCCACGGAAGGATACAAGACCGTTTGTGCATCACCTGGTGCCCCGGCACGATGTGAACCGTGTGCTGTTGGTGTCAGGCGACCGGGAATCCGAGGTGCGCTACCTGGCAGACGAGGTTGGCATCACCGAGGTGTATGCCAGCCAGAGTCCGGAGCAGAAGGTCGAGATCGTGGAGCGCGAAACCAGGCAAGCGAGGACGTTGTTCATCGGCGACGGAATCAACGATGCCCCAGCATTGATGGCAGCCACTGTCGGTGTGGCCTTCGGCCCTAACAGCGACATTACATCGGAGGCTGCGGACGCGGTCATCCTGACCACGTCACTCGGGAAGGTCGACGAACTGATTCACATCAGTCATCGCATGCGCTCCATCGCCCTGCAAAGCGCGATCGGTGGCATGGCAGCGAGCATGGTTGGCATGATCGCGGCCGCGGCTGGCTACCTGCCCCCGCTGGAGGGTGCAATTCTCCAGGAAATCATTGATATCGCAGCCGTCATCAATGCCGTGCGAGTCGCGCTGCCAGTCGGAGTCTTAACCGACTTCTAAGCCATACCCTTCTGCCTGCATTCGATCACTGCATTCTAGCCGACCTGCTCCGGCACTTGCACGCTCGCCGGGTTTGCGCAGGAACGTCATCACCGAGCACCGGATAGAAAGAGCAATGCAATTCCGTCAGATCGGATGCCATGATCCTGGTCAGCGTAAATCAAAATCGGCAAAGACCGACTGGATGGCCTTTTCCAAGCCTCGATTCCAAGTACAATTGTCAATGAGCAGGGACACGGACGATTCGTTGTTCCTGGCGAGTAATCGGGAATTGATATCCTGTGAAAACCAGATGAATCCTCGACCCAAGAAGCGCAAGTATATCCTCAACGTCGCGGCCTTCGTCCTGCTGATGCCGTTAACCGCTGTTTTCGCCTATCAGGCAGGTTCGATACCCACCTCACAACTTCTCAATCCCGACGAACTGGTCAAAATCCTTCAATCGCCCCAGGGAGAAAAGCCGCTCGTGATCCAGGTGGGATCCCACGTCCTTTACCAGCAGGCCCATATTCCCGGGTCCGAGTACCTCGGTCCTGCCTCGAGCGACAGCGGCCTGCTGCGGCTGCGCCAGCGGGTTGCGCCTCTGCCCCGAAACAAGTTCATCGTTCTTTATTGCGGTTGTTGCCCGTGGAGCCATTGCCCGAACGTCAAACCTGCCAGCGACACGTTGCGTGCGATGGGCTTCACCAAGGTCAAGGTGCTTTATATCGCCGACAATTTCGGCGCCAATTGGGTCGATAAGGGCTATCCAACTTCCAAGGGAGAATAAGAGCTGATCTCTCCGCTCAACCAAAGACATCTGCAGAAGGCAACTATTGTTGGGATTGCGGTCATCGCGGTCGGACTCGGAGTCTACCTGCTGAATCGTCGCGAGGGTATCTCCTCGCGCTTGAGAGTTGCGGCTGTAGAACATCCGCTTGCGCCGGAATTCTCACTCTCAACCCTGACCGGAGAAAAGCTCAAACTTTCACACTATCGGGGGAAAGTAGTTCTCCTGGACTTCTGGGCGACCTGGTGCGGGCCATGCCGAGACGAGATCCCACACTTCGTGGAACTCCAGAACCAGTATCGGGACCAGGGCTTTCAGATCATCGGCGTTTCCATGGACGATAGTCCAGAACCGGTTCGAGACTTCTGCCGGCAATTCCAAATGAACTACCCGGTGGTGATGGGCGACGCCAAGACGGGTGAGATCTTTGGCGGAGTTCTCGGGCTACCGATCGCTTTCCTGATTGGCCGTGACGGCCGCATCTACAGCAAGCATATTGGCGCGACACAAATCGCTGAGTTGGACCGCGAGATCAACGCGCTGTTGCAAGCTGCGGAGACTTCGGAGACCACTCATTGAGCCACGACGACTTCGGCAGCACCTCCTGCGTGGTGTATTCCGCGTCCTGGCGCTGCCCACAGACGCCTGGGCAACCGAATGCCGATTGTGACGCCGATCACCTCCCGGGGTAATCGTCCTCATAGTTCCCGCCGCGCAGAGAAGTACAATCGAGGTTCGATATGGACGAGAGAGGTGAACGATTATGATGCAGACGATGCGGTTGACCGTCTTCAGCCTCGCACTCTGGTGCGTTGCGATATCGTGGTTCGCATGCGCCTCGGGAAGTGCCGCGCCGCAAACCGAACCGCCGTCGCGGCCCCAGGACCAGAACGCCGTTATTCCCCTGGACGGAGGCAAACTTTTCCGCAACTATTGCGCGACCTGCCATGGGGTAAATGCCAAGGGTGACGGCCCGGTCGCACCCGCCTTGAAGATCAGGGTTCCGGATCTTACTACCCTCGCACGACGAAACCAGGGCGCATTTCCCGCTGCCCAGGTGCGCAACATCATCGCCGGCGACAAGGGCTACGCCGCCCACGGCTCACGAGAGATGCCGGTCTGGGGCCCCATCTTCCACCAGATCGAAGACGATCGCGACTTGGGATTCGTCCGGCTTCAGAACGTGACCGGATACCTGGGCAGCATCCAGCGAAAATAAAGCCTGGGGCTAGAGTCAATTGGGCATGGTCCAGCCTGGAAGGATTAAGGCTTTGAAAACACGATTGGGTGTGCCGAAATCACGCCTTTGCCTTCTTGAACGGTAATCGATTCGTTGGCCTTGATGTCGGACAAGGTTTCCTTACGGCCGCTGGGCCAAACAATCTCGATCCTGACGGTCTTATCTTTGTCTGGTTTGCCCAAGCCAAAGGTCAGGGGCAGTTCGCTCTGCGACAAGTAGCTCGATCCGGTCTTGACCATCCCGAAGAGGCGCTCACCCTTATTTGTTGTGAGGGTGACCTTCGCACCGATACCGTCCCGGTTCGAGCGTGTGCCTACAGTCTGCACCCGAAGCATGTCATTTTGGTTCCCATTGTCGTTGCGCAGCAAACGGGCGGGCCCGCGGTTGTCCATGATCAGCAGGTCCAGATCGCCATCGTTGTCGAAGTCGAGATAAGCAGCGCCGCGGCCAACGACGGGCTGCTGCAGGGCGCGGCCCACTCTGGAAGTAACGTCTTCAAACTTGTTGTTCCCTTTGTTGCGGAAGACTTGGGCGGGTTCGGCGTACTTGATCGTCGGCTGCGCTTCGCTCACGTCATCGGCAACATGTCCGTTCACCGCCAGAACGTCCAACAGCCCGTCGAGATCGTAATCAACAAACAACGCGCCGAAGGTCAATGACTTGATCGACATTCTGGAAAGTCCGGATGACGGCCCCTCATCCGTGAGCAAACCCGACCCGTCGTTGTGGTACAGTGCCATGCCTTCATTGACGAAGTTGCCGATGAGCAGACTTTGCCGCCCGGAGTTGTCGTAGTCTCCAGCGTCCGTGCCCATTCCGGCTCGCGACGTGCCTGCCTCGCTGAAGGCCACGCCGGCCGCGAATGCCACGTCGGTGAAGGTACCGTCATGATTGTTGCGGTAGAGCTTATTGGGCTGGGTATCGTTGGTGACGAAGAGATCGAGCCATCCATCATTGTCATAATCTAACAACGCAACCCCGAGAGATTTACCGGTCGGGTCGTGCAACCCGGCTCGCTGCGTCACATTCTCAAACCTGCCGTCGCCCAGGTTGTGGAACAGCTCCGAGCTTTCGCCTTTGTAGATTTCCGGCGTGCAATACGACTTGCCCTTGCCGGCAAGAGAGCAGTACTGGTCTGTATCCGCAGACCAGCGCACATAGTGAGCTACAAAGAGATCGAGCTTACCGTCATTGTCGTAGTCGAACCACACTGCGCTGCTGGAAAATCCAGGACTCGCGACTCCCGCCTTCGCGGTCACGTCCACGAATTTGCCATTACCCAGATTGTGGAAGAGATGGTTGTTCCCGACAGCGGTGATGTATATGTCTTCGTTACCATCGTTGTCATAGTCGCCGACCGTGCATCCCAGCCCGTACATCTGGACCGCGAGCCCGGCTTTCCGTGTCACGTCCGTAAACGTACCATCTCGATTATTGTGATAGAGCGCAGGGAAGGACTTGCCGGACTCGTGCCCCGGCCAGTCCATTGAGTTGATGAACAGAATGTCCTGCCAGCCATCATGGTCGTAGTCAAGGACACAGACTCCCGGGCCCATGGTCTCGGGAAGCAACTTCTTGCCAAACGCTCCATTGTTGTATTTGAAGTGGATGCCCGCCTTTGCGGTGACGTCGGTGAACTGGACTGGGCCGGAAGGCCGGGCTGCCGGATTGGTCGGGACCACAGGTAAAGACTGCGGCGCTTGCGCAGGAACATCAGGTGGCGTACGAGAATCATGCGGTGACGGTGACACCGACTCTGCGGGAGGCGTGCGTTTGCAGCTGGCCAAGAGAGAAATCGCAGCCAGCAGCAGACAGCAGAAGGTTCGGTGTTTTCGTATCAGAATCAAGTCCACTTTCGCCGGGATGAACTTGCTACGGTTTCACCGGCATCGCCCTCAGGTCACCACGCCGGGCTTGCAGCCAAATCTCCACCAGGTTTGCGGCTGGTCCAACGATAAAGAGCGCATAAAAAGGCGCATACACACTCTGGAACAGCCGCAACACCATCTCCACCAGCGCGATCAGGAAGGCGACTACACACTGTCCCTGCTTGGACCGGACCGTGGTCTTCGGGTCCGTAATCATAAAGAAGATAAAGAGTTGATACATGGGCCCGGTGATCGGGGCGATCTCTGACTGCCAGGGGTCGTGGGTGATCCAGCTTCGAAGAAACGCGAAAACGACAAAAGACACAACATATGTCGCACTGATGTGAAAACGATGGACGCGCCAAACGATCACCGATCCAAGTATCCAGATGACCACCATCGGCCAGAGATAATTACCCCACTGAATGCTGAGGCTCGCGACCGTCGCTGGGGCCAGAAACAGCATCGCTGAAATCCCGAAATTCGATGGGTTCCAGATGTGGCGGTCCTTGATGCGCAACACATACTTGGAGGTGATCGAAATCAGACTACACAGCGCGTAGGGCCAGTAAGCCGGCGAGCGGACCAGAATGCCAACGCTGATTCCCGTGATATAGGCACTCGCCGGATGCAGCCACTTTCGAAACATGACTTGCCCCAGCACCAACTCGGCCACGATGCTGGTTACGATGGCCAGAATGGTTCTCGGGTAGCTTTCGAGAATGCCGAACGATAAATGGCCGGCCAACAAAATGCAGGTGATGAAAGCGGGGGCGATATACCGACTGTCGATCAGCCATTTTTGGGGGGCTGGCGGCAGCGGCGGCGATGGTGCCATGGGGGTGCTCGTCTGACTCATGCGGGCTCTTTAATCTTGTGGATTTGGTTGGCCGCCGGTCTGTCGATGGTCTGTACCTTCCCTGACGGCCAGCGGATCACAGCCTTCTCGATTTGCGCGTCCCTGCCCAGGCCAAAATGCAGACGCCGCTGGTTCTCGGCGCAGAAGCCACTGCCGCCCGAGACCTCCTGTACCTGTTGTTGACCATTCCAAAACAGCGCTACCTCAGCCCCGATCGCACTGCGGTTACTGGCCGTTCCTTCCAGGTCGAACTCGATCCACTTGTTCTCGGGAGTTACCGTGTTCCGGTAGACGAGCAGGGGTCCCCTCTGGTTCGCGACGACAACATCCAGAACGCCACGGTTCCACAAGTCCACCAATGCGACAGAGCGGCCGTCATGCGTGTCGGTGACCCCTACACTCTGCGCCACATCCACGAACCGGCCGGTGCCATCGTTTAACCAAACATGCTTGGGCTGAAATCCGGAGAGGCTACGGCCATCCATGGCGGGCCAGTTCCTGGCGTCGCCGATGATGGAACTGTTGCCGCCCGCAACCTTCGAAAAATCGTACCAGTAATTTCGCCGGTGATCGAGTGAGACATAGCCATTGGTGAGAAACAGGTCCAGCGTGCCGTCATTGTTCAGGTCGCCAAACTGCGCCCCGAAACTCCATCCCCCTAACTCGACTCCCATGTCACGGGCCAGATTCTCATACTGTACGGTGTTACCGGATGTGCCCTCCTTCGGCACCCACATGTTGTTTCCCTGGATCAGCACGCCGTCTTCGGAGATATTGCTCACGTATACCGCGTACTTGCCGCGGTTGAAAATGTCTCCGAATGCCGCGTTCATTCCGCTCTTCGGGGCAAAGCCAACACCCGTTTGTTCACCAACCTCATGGAAACGGGTTCCGTCATTGAAATAGAGCTCAGACACTCCGTAATCGTTGGCGATGAACAGATCGGGATGGCCGGTGCCACGCAGATCGGCGGCGGCGGCGGCCAAGGCCCAGCGATGGCTGTCAATGCCAGCTTTGGCGGTGACGTCTTCAAACTTGCCATCCCCCAGATTACGAAGCAAGTACTTGCGACCGCCGTTCTTGGCGTATTCGAAGCTTTCCGGCATCATCCGAGTAGTCGAGAGGTGCCAAAGGTCGATTTTCTCCGAATAGTAACCGCCGATGAAGAGATCCAGCAGACCGTCCCCATCATAATCGAACCAGATGGCCGTGTTCGCATTCACCCAGGGTGGCAGCCCTGCGCTATCGCTCACTCGCGTAAAGCCGCGGCCATGATCGTTGTGAAACAGTTCCGGCCGTCCCCACTTGTAGAGGAACAAGTCCTCGTAGCCGTCGTTGTCGTAGTCGCCCCAAACCGCTCCCATGGAAACACCACTACCGGGCTGATTGACATCTGCGATGCCCATCTGCGGGGCGACATCGGTGAAGGTGCCATCGCGGTTATTGCGATACAGGGCATTCTTGCTTCCTTCCGCGCTGTTGGTCACATAGATGTCGGGCCAGCCGTCACGGTCAAAGTCCACGATAGAGACAGCCGCGCCCATCGAGGCGACCTCGGGCATGATGTGGTCGAGTTTGTGGTCGAGGGTCGGTCCCTGATGGACAAAATTGATGCCCACGGCGTGCGAGACCTCCTCAAAATAGAATCCGTGCCGGGCCAGCGCAGCCTTACCATCCAGGTGAGTGCCAGCCGCTCGCCGGTCCGACGCCCACCTCATAACCACAGGGCTGGCCAGCAGGCCAACAAAAAAGAGCGCGAGCAGAATTCTTGGCATCTTCCCCGTCATTTTTCGAGTCCACTTCTCAATGCGCTGTTGAAGACCTCATCGGAAACATAGCGAGTCTGGTAAGTCTCCCAATCTTCAGGATGGTGACGGTACACCCACTCGTCCTCAAGCCTGCCGGGCGGCGTCGTGTACTCATTCTTGGCGTGGTAAGGCAAAGGCAGCACGGTCTTGCCGAAGGTCGAATTGTAGTCTCCATCCTTGATCCATCCGTCGCCGACGATCACGTAGTCACGCACCCAACCCGCGGGCGGCGGAGGTTGCTCCGGGAAGCGGAAGGTCATCTCATCCCCCGAGTTCATGATGACGTAACGATCATCCACACGCGCCAGGAGCTCGCGCACATCGCCATATCGCGTGTAGTAGCCGACCAGATCCCGCCAACGCTGTTTCGATCCTTCCATGTGGTTGTAGTCCGGAATTTCCGGCGAAGAGGAGTTCGCCTGGTTCATGACGGAGTATCCGCGATAGTGAAGGTCCGCCACGGATGGGTCAAGACGCGCCACCTTGAGCCCAGTATCGGGCGCCCCCCGCGCCCACTCGATGGAGTCCCAATAGATCTCAAGGTTGGTTCGCAACCTCACCCGGCGGGGCGTGCCCGGACGAAAGATGTTGGTCAGATCGAACAAACATATCTTCTTGCGGCCGGCCGGGAATCCCAGGTTCGCTTTGGCGACGGCCCAGCCACCGTGACCGTCCGGCACCTCGAGGCTCAAACCGTGGGCCGCTTCATGATGGCCCTGGCTCATGGCCACGTTGATTGAGGAGTCCGTGGGGTGCATCCAACCCCTGGCTATCAGGTAAAGGGGACCACTCTCGGGCGCGTCGCCTAGATCAATCTCGACAAAATGATCGCGGGTTATCCCCTGGTACTGGCCGCGCCCGAAAGTATCCAGGTATTTTCCGTCCAAAGCTCGGACAACGTCAGTGACATCTGTCCCGTTGTCGTCGATGGCGCGAGCGATCGGCTGCGGAGTTGCGACGGTGGTAATGGCAAGTTTCGCCGGCGGAATCACAAAGCGCTCGTCTACGAAAATATCCGTCCCCGAGGGATGGTCGACAGTCATGAGCGCCAGAGAGTCGTAGTAGTACGTTTCCCACAGCTCGGCGGTGATACGTAGATCGTAAAAGCCATCGTGAGGCACCAGGTCACTGGGTGGGATCTTGTACCACTCCTCGGTAGCTTCCACCCGCGCGGTTCCAAGGGTATTGATGCGCAACCCAATCGCGGAACTCCACGGCACCGCGTCCTTAACAAAGTCGACCTGTTTGCCGTTATAAGCAAAGAGGTAGGGACAGGACCCCTTGATGCGCTGCACCGTCACAATGTCCTGGTCGGCCTTCACCTCGAATTCGGCGCGGACCGATCCGTTGGGCCAGAGCACACGTACCACATCCGTGCTCGGCTGTTCGCCCAAACCAAAATGAATCTGGGGACCGGTGATGGGTTGCTTCTGAACCAGCAAGCCCGAGCGGATTTCAATCTCACCGCCAATGCCGAATGGGTTGATACGCTGGTCACCGGTGGCTTGAGCGGCGTGTGGCCGGATAACCTGCCAGTGATAGTTTCTGGATCCGTGATTGATGCCTTGCAGCGCCCGCCCGTCCGCGGAAAGGGCCAACAGATCCAGTCTGCCATCGCCAGTCACATCGGCCACGTCCAGGACCGGACCTGAGGTGATCGTATGATTGAGCAAAGCAAATTTTCCATTTTCATCGCCCAGCCAAACCAGTGCGTTGTCCGCGCCATTGGCATTGCTGGGCGCCGTGGGCGAGAGAAGCAGATCGAGTGCACCGTTATTGTCCAGATCGGCAAGGCGCAGCCGGACCTCACGGGCGAGATAGTGGGCCGCATCCGGAATCCGGGCAAGCTCACTCATCTCCCAGCCGCCTGAGTTTTTATGGGAAATCCGCACGATGGCACCATCCGCCTGGACCGCCAGCAGATCAAGCACTCCATCGTTATCGACATCGGCTGCGGCCATCGCCCTGACCAACGGCATATTGGCAGGCAGAGGCCATTCGCGGAATTGGCCTGATCGCTCATTGGCAAAAATATGAAGCCGCCCCGACCCATCAATGATGGCCGCATCCGGATTGCCATCCCCGTCAAAGTCCGCCCAGGCAAATTCACGCAAGCCCTCAACTCCTGCGAAGGGATGAATCGCAGTGAAGGTGCCGTCCCCATTGTTTCTCAAAACCAATGGGGCGCCTGCTGTGGCGCCAAGCACGATATCAAGGTCGCCGTCCGCTTCGATATCAACCGCCCAGGCGCCGGCATAGGGAGCGTTGATCACGGATTTCGGCAATTTTGTCTGGGCCGTGACCTCCGTGAATGCGTTCGGACTGTCTTGGCGGAACAGGCGTACGCCGGCCGCGCCCGCAAGCACCAGGTCAGTCTTGAAGTCGTAGTTGAAATCGATCGGTAAAACCCCTTCCGGCGACGGTGCAACTTTAGAACGTCCGCCAGGAAACGGAAGGGTTAGGCCGGTGGATAAGTGCACTTCCTGGCCACTGGCCTCTGCAATCACCGGCGAACCTTCACTACCCATCTGGAGCGCTCCAATCCAGCTCCACCGACTGTTGCCAGCATTGGCCAGCGGCCGAGGTTCAAACGTGATCGCCATGTCTGCCGGGGCCGGCTTGAAGGTGGGCGATTCCATCCGCAGGAAATGCGTGAAGGGCTCGGCTTCGTCTCCCGGTGGTGCTTTGATTGCGGAGAGGCTCTGCCGGTACTCGGGAACGCGCATTAACACATTGCGCAAGAAAACGGTCCGGGTTGCCGCGGCGTGAAGGTCCGGGCCCGCGACCGCAGCCTGCAGCGCAGTGAGTTGCTGCTGCACTTCCGGGGGCCACGCGGACGAGCGACCCTCAATCTGGGCCATCACGGACTTCAGCGTGCTAGAGTCCCCACGTTTGGCGGCGATGCGACTCAAGTCGAGCAAGGCCGCGAGATTGTCCGGTCGCGCCGTAAGAATCCCGTGGATCGCCTGCTGAAATTCAATATCGCTGTTCGCTCCACCTCGTCGTTCAATCTCCTGCGCAAGTTGATAGGCTGCTCGTAGATTCTGGGGATTGAGGCTCACGGCCTTGCGCAAGTTGGCAATCGCCTCCGCCGAATGGCCGCGGTCACTTTCGAGAAGCCCCAGCAGATAGTAGATCTGATCGTTTTGCGGATCGAGCTGGCGTGCGCGCTCCAGTCTTTCCCCCGCCTCGTCGTAGTTCCTCTGCCGCAGTGCCAATACTCCCCAGTTGGCCCACCCGGCAGGCTCTCCCGGGGCCAGCTTTACAAGCTGCGCGAGCTTGTCTTCGGCACGCACGTCATCGCCCACTTGCAGCGCCGCCAAGCCGACATAGAAAGTAGAGACCACGTCGGCATAAGCCTTCGATCCTTTTTCGGGTAGCCTGGAACTGGAGCGACATCCCGCTAACACCAGAGCAAGCGCTCCACAAAGGAGAAGCAATGCGACCACCCGTGGGTGTGTAGCGGAAGGTTGGCAAGAGTTGGGGAGTTCGCTGAACATTGTTTGTGAGTAGCGTCGGTGGCTACCCGCACTCAAGAATTGCCTCTCTCTGTAGCACGCCCTGGCCCACTGGCGGCCAACCTGCGAGCGGTCTGAGGTGCATTTTCACTTCTCTTCCTGATCTGCTTCCGCCGCCGCGAAATGCCTCGATGCCACATGAAGGCGGCAAATAGAAAAGGCAATGCATAAAGCAACAGGTCCCATTTTCCGAGCCCTGTCGGCGTCGGTTCCACGCGCGAGAGAACTTCTCCGCCGCCGATCGAGCTACTCAGAATCAGGCGCACCCGCCAAAATTCCTGCTTGTCGAACTCGACCTGGTTATTGTCGTATTGCACGTGATCGCGCACGGCGTCGCGCCAAGTGTCGTAAACCGCTTCTGGAAGCCGACCACTCTCCGGTTGTACCGCTATTTTTACCTTAAGGTCGCCAGGAACCGTCCCGCCCGGAACCGGGTCCACAATCACAAAAAAAGTTCCAGTGCCGAGGTCCGGATGTGTCCACAGGGAAATGATGAAGGAGCCCACTTTCTTGTTTTCTACGATGGGAAATGGGGGCCCGATGTGGGCTTTGACGGGAACGCCCATAGCCAGGCAAAAAGCCACAACCAGGACCAGATGTTTGAAAATCCTTCCACCGGAATTTGGCCGACGCAACATGATATTTTCGCGCTTACACCTGGATCGTTCTAACTCATCATTAAGGTTGCGCGCATTTCCATGGGTTGGAACATCAACCAGACTGCCGCGAGGCAGATGAGCAGACAGACGGCAGCCCATGGAACAAAGGCCCGCATTGGATGCCGGGCACAATCATCTTCCGCCAGGCGGTGCGTCACCAGCAAGGATCCTGCAAATCCAAGCCCGATGAATCCCAGCTCTATGGGTTGTACAAATCTCATCGGGATGCCGGTCAGGGTCCATCGCGCCTGGCCCAGGAAAGTCCAGCCCAGGTTCGCAGCTGCACTCTGCGTCACGGGAATGAACGTTAAGAGCCCAGTCAAAAAGTGAAAGGAGTAATGGGCCAACCACATGCCAAACCCGAGTGGAACCAGTGCATAACTGTATCGCACTGCCAGGGGCAATAGCGCGCGTTCACTGCCTCCCCAGACACGGGTTAACCAGGCGGCAAGGCCCAGCAGCACCAGGGGCTCTACGATCAAAAACAATCCAAAGATAATACCGAGCACGGGAGCCTCGTGAGTCACATGCAACGCGCCAGCCAGCCACTTCTCCACTACGTAGACCGGGCTGACCATGCCAAACGCGTTCAGAAGCGCTCCAAAGGTGAAGACAATCATCAGAGCCGACATGTCCTTGCGACGTGAAAAAAAACCGATTCCTGACCGCGACGGATCCACCATCAACTCACTCGCGGGAAGCCTGCTCAATATACCTACGTTGTCGTGCGGGCAGGCATGCACACAGTCCAGGCAGAAAGTGCAGTCCATGTTCCCGACCTTTAAGGGCTGGAAGAGCGCGAGCTCGCAACCGCGCTGGATGACGACCAGATCCGTTCCAGGTGCGCGCTGGCCACGAATGCAATCCTTGGTCTTGCAAGCGGTACAGACTTCCTGATCGCGCACCCTGACCTCCAGAGGGGAGAGTGTCGAGGCCGCGAAGTTGAACTGCCCCAGCGGGCAGACAAACTTGCAGAATGAAGCGTGTTTGAACAGGCCATCGACTAGGAGCACCGCGAGAAAATACGCAATAATCAGCCACGCGGTCCACCACGGCGAAGACCACAGATCGAATAGTTCATAGACAAAAAGGACTCCTACGAAAAGGCCGACCGAAAGCCATTTGTTACGCAGTTTCCGGGGCCAGTTGAGCCACGGCTTAAAGAACCGCCGCGCGATGTTGCGCACCAGCATGAAAGGACAGGCCAGACAAAAAAAATTGCCGGCGACCAGGATCACCAGCACCAGCAGGCCTCGAAAGTGCAGCCAGGTGAGCGTCGTCGCCAGGTTCTTGGGCGCAAGCGACGGCCCAAAGAGCCCGTGCAGAACCATGACTACGCTGACAAGCAACAGCGGGACCTGCAGGAGAGTCCGGGCGTGTCGCCAACCAAGGAAAGCGCCGAGGCCGGGAACCCGCATCAAGTCGAAGCTGGATTCGTCCGCAAGGTCGAGAGCCGGGTTATAAGGTTCCGTCGACAACTATTTTTCCTCGACCCCTTTCACATCGATCTCTCGCTCCAGGTGCTGCCCGTTCGCAAGCGTCGCATGGACCAGAACTACCCAGTCACCGCCCATCCCAAATTCAAGCTGTCCCTGGTAACGCCCGGGCGCTATCTCCTTCGCGTCGCTGAAAACGGGCGCCATACCTGGATGGGTCATGTCGCCCTCCAAGGTGATGTGCGCTCCAGCCAGGGGCTGCGCGGCGCCATCTTTCAGATTCAGGATGATGCTGGCAGGACCGACCCGAACGGGCTGAGGCGTAATGTCGTGCGTCAGTGTGATTGCGGCAGACGGCCCAGCCTGTCGACGACATCCGGCACTGAGCAAAACCGTCGCACAGGCGATAAGCAGGGAGAGCCGTAGCCTTGTCATGAGTGGGCCGGGCAGCCACCCGCTGACTGCAGGTTGAAAACCGTCATCCTTTGAGTCAGGCAGCGGCAGCATCTGGCATTTCGTCAGCGTGCCAGGCGCACGTGCACTTCGCGTGCTGCTCTTCTCCCACCGGCGGAAACATATGGTAGTACATCGCCATAACCATGGGGATGAACACGATGGTGTTATAGAAGAGGTGGAGTTCCACGCGAGGAATCCATATCTGCAAGATACTCGATGGCACCGGCGAATGAAAGAAATTGCGGTGCACCAGGGCCTGGTATTGCAGCAAGCCATGCTCGATGTGGTGCCAGAACTGAATCCAGAACGACACCATCCACCACGTATGAGAAACCCCAGTAAACCCCTTGCGGAGCACCCAGAGCCCAATCAGCATGATCAGGGCATAGCCATAGTGCAGCGTTTCCGACTTGACCAGCCAGGGATACACCAGTCCTAGCATCCCCAGGGCCTTAGCCCGCGGCCAGTGCATCACGTAAACCTGGTAAGCCTGGAAGAGGTGCTCGCCCCAATGGGCAATCACGATGGCCATAAAGGTCAGAAGAGCCGGTTTGTGCCACTGCGTATTGAGTTTTTCGCACAGGCCGGGTTTCGCCGTCTTGCTGACCATCGTAGGCATGCTGGAAGTGGAGACTGCCATGGATTCCCTCCCTGGATGACCCAAAAATGTGACCAGGATCACACTCGAAACCTTCGTGGTCAATAGTAGGTTTGTATTACCCTCCAACCCCTGCCGAGATTTGAAGACACACACCAGGAGCGATAGTTGGTCCCCAGGAAAATGGACGCCGTCATTGTGTCTCCTTAAGCTTGCGGTAACGACGAATGAGAGTGTTGGTTGAACTATCGTGGTTGAGCACCGGCTCGGCAGTGTTTTCGAGTTCCGGAATGATGCGCTGTGCCAGGATCTTGCCGAGCTCGACGCCCCACTGGTCGAACGAATCAATGTTCCATAAGACGCCCTGGGTAAAGACGTAATGCTCGTAAAGCGCGACCAGTTTGCCCAACACTTCGGGCGTAAGCCGCTCAGCCAGAATCGTGTTCGACGGACGGTTGCCTTCGAAAACGCGGTGCGGCACCAGCCAATCCGCCGTGCCTTCAGCCTTCACCTGCTCCGGCGTCTTGCCAAAAGCCAGCGCCTCGCTCTGGGCAAAGACATTGGCCAACAGCATGTCGTGATGCCAGCCCAGTTGGATCAGCGGCTTGGCGAAGGCAATAAAGTCACACGGGATGAGACGGGTTCCCTGGTGGATCAGCTGGTAGAAGGAGTGTTGTCCGTTGGTTCCCGGTTCGCCCCAGTAAACGGGGCCAGTGTCGCGGGCGACTTCCTTCCCCTTGAGAGTGACGTGCTTTCCGTTGCTCTCCATTGTCAACTGCTGAAGATACGCAGGGAAACGCTTCAGGTACTGCTCGTAAGGCAGCACGGCGACGGTCTCGGCACCGAGGAAGTCGTTGTTCCACAACGCCAGCAGGCCCATGAGGACCGGCAGGTTGGCCTCGAAAGGGGCGGTGCGGAAGTGCTCATCCATCTGGTGAAAGCCATTCAACATGGCGCGGAAGTTGTTCGGGCCGGTGGCGATCATGGTGGAAAGACCGATGGCTGAGTCCATCGAGTAACGGCCGCCAACCCAATCCCAGAACCCGAACATGTTGGCGGTGTCGATGCCGAACTTCGAAACCTCCGCTGCGTTGGTCGAAACCGCGACGAAGTGCCTGGCCACCGACTTCTCATCACCCCCCAGCCCCGCCACTGACCAGGAACGGGCGCTTTGCGCGTTGGTCATGGTTTCCAGAGTGGTGAAAGTTTTTGACGAGACGATGAATAGAGTTTCTGCGGGATCGAGACCTTGTACGGCTTCTGCGAAATCCGTTCCGTCTACATTGGAGACGAAGCGGAAGATCATCGAGCGTTCGCTGTAGTATCGAAGCGCCTCGTAGGCCATCACCGGCCCCAGGTCGGAGCCGCCGATTCCGATATTGATGACGTTACGAATGCGCTTTCCGGTGTGGCCTTTCCATTCACCGCTGCGTACGCGATTGCTGAAGTCAGCCATCCGGTCGAGCACGGCATGGACTTCAGGAACCACGTTCCTTCCATCCACCAGAATCGTTGCATTTTTCGGAGCGCGCAATGCGATGTGTAGAACCGCACGGTTTTCCGTGATATTGATTTTCTCCCCACGGAACATGGCGTCAATTCGTCCTCGCAAGCCAGACTCTTCGGCGAGTTGAAGAAGGAGCCTGAGCGTTTCATCGGTAATGCGGTTCTTGGAGTAATCGAGGTACAGGCCGACCGCCTCCAGCGCCATACGCTGGCCCCGCTTGGGATCGTCTGAGAATAGCTGCCGCAGATGCACCGTGGAAACTGCTTTATAGTGTGCCGCAAGGGCCTTCCACGCCAACTGTTTGACTGCCCGCTTTTTGGCCGGCGGTTGAGGGTTTGCTGTCATGCTCGTGCTCCTTTCGTGCCTATGCCTACGCACGCTGTCCCCCATCGTACCGGGCCGGATGGGCAAGGGGGAAGCCTTGCTCATGCGCTGCCCCTGATGCTCTTCAGGCTAGCAAATCCCATAGGTGCGGCTGCAACCCATGGAGCGAGGGTGGTGATGACCAGCCCGGCCCGCCTGGCAGGTTTTACCGCATCCGAGTCTTACTCTTGAACCAAGGAGATCTCGAAGTCGTCTGCGGTCACGGAGTAACGCGATCGGCCGCCTGCTTAACTTCTTAAGGAGCTGTGAGAGAAGGACATTCTGCCAGAGGTTGTCGACGTGGTGGCTCGCTAGAAGCCTTTCTGTAGAACTTAAGTGATTTCAGGTCGCCGCCTAAGTACTGGAGAAATCGTGACAGACACGAGAATCGTGGGTGGAAATCGTGGCTTCAAGAACCTGGAGGAAACCCGCACACAAGTCTCTCCTGAACGAGGTTCGACCTTGCAGCTCTAAATCATCTGGGCCCCTTCGGATTCGCCACCGTGGCCCAACAGCCCGTTGAACCCGGTTGCTAATGCATCACGCATTTGGAGGCGGGCTCGTGAGAGTCTTGTCTTCACGTTGGCTGCCGACAGGCCCAGGACCTGGGCGGTTTCCGTGATGCTGAGCTGGTTCACATCGCGGAGGATCAGTATCGTACGGTATTTTTCCGGGAGGGACTCCAGTGCTCTCTTCAGCGCATTGCGAAGCTCGCGGCGCTCCAAAGCCTGCGAGGGAATCTCCCGCCAGTCTGCGAAATCGCGCGGGATGTACTCGCCGTCATTACCCTGCTGTCCCTGCTCAATGGATTCGTACAGGTGCCGCCGATCTTTGCGTAGCTTCATTTTCGCTTCGTTGATGGCGATTTGAATGAGCCACGTGCTGAACTTGGATTCCTGGCGAAACCGCCCCAGAGCTTTGAACGCCTTCAGCACCGCTTCTTGAGCGACCTCTTCGGCGTCGGCTTCGTTCTTAACTATCGCTACAGCGGCAAGAAATACGGCGCGCTCGTAGGGCCGGACCAATTCATAGAAAGCTTCCGCCTCTCCGCCTTGTACGCGCCGTATGAGAGCCTGTTCGAATACGTTGCCCTGCACTTGGGCGCCGCTCTGAGTATCGTTCGCGACCGTCGCGCTGTCCGACATCATCATGTTTTCAGCCAATGCGTTCGTCATAAGTTCTCTCCTCCAGTTGCTGACTGATGAACTGGGAACAATTGAGCTGGGCGACCTTCTGCTTCGCCAAGTCTCTGAGCAGGGCGATCCCCTGCGAATCCACGAACCAAACTTTTTCGAGGTCGAGGCTCACCGCCTCGCTTCTGGCCAAAGCCGCATCGCTCAGACGCCGAAGTTCCTCGACCCAGGGGCCCACGAGCTTGCCCTCCAACTGAAGACTGGTTGCTTCCCTCGACTGACTCGTCACTGAAATCTTGAGCACCGCTTGTGTTCCTCCGAAAGACACCCTGACTAAAGCACTCGACAGACCAATCGCACCGATGACGCCAGCGAAGTCTAACTATATGAATTGCAGCGTGTTAGCAACGCAGGGGGGAGAGCGTAGACACCGAGGGCCACGATGGTTCGTGGTTTGGCGGCTCCAGGGTTTCGTGGCCACGAAATTTCGTGGGGAGAAAGCCGGTTCGCAGCAGGACGCGGTGGCAGCTTCAAGGGGAGCGTCTAGAAAGCCTAGACTACCGTCTGGGAGGACTGGGCGGAAGATGAGTCCGTCATCGACTTGCGATCCAGGCCCAACTTCTTCATCCGGCTTCGTAGGGTGTTCGGGTGCAGGTCAAGGATTCTGGCCGCACCATTGGCGCCTTCAATGACCCACTTGGTCTGGGTCAGGACCTCGAGAATGTGTCGTTTCTCGACCTGCTCCAGCGAATGCGCTTCGCCATTCGAAGGCTGGCCGGATGTAGCGACGAAATCGTCGACGATCGCGGTTTCGGCGGACAAGGGAAGTAGATCTCGGCCTAGCCGGAGGACCGATCCCCGCGAAAGCACCACCGCCCGTTCGATTACGTTCTGCAACTCTCGGATATTTCCGGGCCAGTCGTAGCGGCTAAGAATCTCCATAGTGTCCTGTGCCACGCCCGTGATTTGCTTGCCGAGTTGCCGGGAGTACCGCTCGACAAAGAAGGAGGTTAACAGCGGAATGTCTGGCCGCCGTTGGCGCAGTGGCGGCAGGGTCATTGGCAGAACGTTCAATCGGTAGTACAAATCGGCACGGAATCGACCTTCTTGAATTGCTTTGTCTAAGTCGCGATTGCTGGCCGCAATAATGCGAACGTTGACGCGCATTGTCTTGCTGCTACCGAGGGGTTCAAACTCATGCTCCTGCAAGACCCGCAATAACTTGACTTGTGTGTCCAGGGGCAACTCGCTGATCTCGTCCAGGAACAGTGTGCCTCCGTCCGCCAGTTCGAAGCGACCCACACGGCGCTCGAGTGCTCCGGTGAACGCTCCTTTCATGTGGCCGAAGAGTTCGCTCTCGACCAAGCCGGTCGGAATCGCGCCGCAGTTGAGCTTCACCAGAGGACGATGCCGCCGTCCACTTCGACTATGGATGGCGCGGGCAATCAGCTCTTTGCCACAACCGGTCTCGCCCATAATCAGCACGGTCGAGTCGGTGGGTGCCACGGTTTCGACGTTGCGCAGAACCTCCAAAAGGACGCGGCTATTGCCGACAATCTCCTCGAAATTGTGCTCTTTCCTGATTTCCTCCTGCAGGTAGACGTTCTCTTGCTGCAAGCGCGCTTTGAGGGCCGCGATCTCTTCATAGGCTTGCATGTTCGCGACCGACATCGCGATCTGGTTGGCAACTTCCTGGAAAAAAAGCAGGTCGTCGTGCGTATATGCACCTATCGTCCGGCTGCCAAAGCCCATAACTCCGATCGTATTTCCCCGCACCATGAGAGGAACAACGCAATGGGCCAGGATTCCCGCGGCGTAGAGACCGTGCTCCACCGTATACCGCCGCTCGATCTCCAGGTTGTTCCGCAGGACTGGTTGGGTAAAGTCCCAGCGGTGTCCAGATTGCCGGCCTTCACAATCGATCAACTGGCCAATAGACAGGTCCTCAGGACGGAAGGCTCCTTCCAAAGCGAAGATACGCAAGTCCTGTGCTTCCGGGTCATAAATTGCAAGACCGGCACAATCAAAGATCGCAACATCCTTCAAAACCCTACAAATCGCCGAGAGAAGCTCTTCGCGTCGCAAGCTGGTAATGATCGCGTTGGTAATATCGAGGAGCGTGCGATTCCTTTGTTCAAGTTTCTGTACCCGCACAAGAGCCGACTGCAAACCCGCCTCGGCCTTCTGCCGCTTTAGTTCGGCCGCAGCGCGAGAGGCAAAGATCTTGACCAGATCAATTGCATAGGGATCGCGCTCCATTGGCTTATCGTCAAGAATGGCGATGTGACCGATCACGCGGTCTTCGCTATCAAGCATGGGGACACCGAGATAGCTTTGCGCTCCCCATTCCACAAGTCCGGTGTCGAGCGGAAATAGGACTTGCAGGTCCTCCTTGTAGTGACAAGTTTCTCCGTTGAGCACCTTCATGCAGGGAGTGTCGGCGAGATCAAACTCAAAGGGGTCGCCGAAACGATCTGCGGTCCAGACTGCCAGAACTTTTGCACGCTTCTGGTCGGTACAATCCGTGATGAACGCGTATTGCACCCCTAACGCCGAGGCCATGTGGCGCACCAGTGTCGGAAAGAAATCCTTCCCAGTGGCCGAAGCGGTGCCGATCACAATCGACTTGAAGCGCTCTTCTTCGAGATGTCGATCGGTCACGTCACGTACCAGTCCTACGACACCGATAATCGATCCATCCGCGGATCGATGAGGCGCAAAGATGCAGGACTCCCAGACGTCCCGACCTTCCGCCGAGTGTTTCGCCACCATGAAGTCGCGAACCTCAACCGTTTCACCGGCCAGCGCTCTCTTCAGCACGTCCTCAATTCCACTGGTTCGCAGCCTGGGAAAGACTTCCACCGCGACGCGTCCCAGAACTTGGTCGGCACTCTTGCCGGTCAACTGCTCCATAAAGGGGTTGAAAAGCTGGTAACGCAGTTCTGTGTCATACAGGATGATCCCCTGGGCGGCGCCCATGATGACTGCCTGGCTGACTTCAGCTGCGGCTTGAGCAGCCATTTGGCTATTTTTGGTGCGGATACGGGCCATCACCTGGCCGACGATAGGCTCCACGGCATTGCCGGGAAGGGTAAACGAATCGTTCTCAGTAACAAACTGAATGGTCTTGCGAGTGCTATCGAGAATGACCTGGCAGGTCTTGCACTCATGCAGATGCTCTTCGAGACGCGCTCGCAAGTGCGCGTCGCCTGATTCCTCCAGATACTCCCCGAATTCGGTAAGGAATTCCGCGCAGCTAAGCATCGTCCCGCTCCCGGTCGCGCGCGAAGTGAGGAGCAAGCCTCTCGCGCAGCATCAACCTTCCGCGAAGGACACGTGCCTTGAGCGCCGGCACGCCGATTTCAAGGGCTGCGGCCGCTTCTTCACTCGATAACTGACTTATGTCCCGCAAGATCAGAGCCACCCGATACTTTTCCGGCAATCGCAGAATGCCCTGGCGCACCAACTCATTCCGTTGCGCAGCAGTGAGAATTTTCTCGGGATCATCCGCCCACCGCTGAATTTGTCTCGGGCGAAAATCTTCGCCGCCATCATCGACTTCCAGGGCCTCAGTGTGTTTACGATGTCGCAACGTCTCCGTTCCCGTGTTAATGGCGATGCTTATTAGCCAAGTGGAAAACTTTGCCCGCCCTTCAAACCGCGCAATGTTCTCAAATGCCTTCAGGAACACATCCTGAGTCGCATCTCTGGCATCATCAAGGTTCCCTACAATTCCGGCTACTGTCCCGAAGACGCGCCCCGAGTGACGCCTAACAAGTTCTTCGAAAACGTCCACGTTGCCGGCCCGGACTTGCTGGACAAGTTCGGCGTCGGGATCGGGAGTGTGGATTCCGTCTGAGGTAGGACGGGCTGTACCCGCCGAGAGATACAAATCTTTTGGGGTGAAAATTTGGGCGGGTGGAAAGTCAGGCGCTACACCAAGACCAAACTGCAAAGTATTGAGAAAATTGGCAAAAGCGGCTACTGCGACGGCCTCCACAATCTGCGGTCTAGTGAATCCGTGGTTTTCGAGGACCCCGACTTGGAAGCACTCTTCGGCTCCAGGGTTATTGCTGTTGAGTTTGCTCACTTCATGCAGAAGCGCCTTGTCGGCGGCGGAGATAGATGCCGAACACAGGTGGTTTGCGATCTCATCCGACTGCTCGCTTGCCACGCCGAGACCATCCAGTACCTGGCGTTGCAATGCCGCTCCGTAAGTGTTCAGATTCGATGCCGAGACTGCCAATAGTATTTCTTCCTTCTGGATGCGGCTGAGCGGTTCTTCTGTATGCACAATCTGATCCAGAAAATCGACCTGCGCAGCCACGAGATCAGGCTGCGACATCTGGGCGCGGAAGAGTTTGGGGATGAAGCCAAGCTGATCCCGCAGGAAAGAAAAGGGAGCAAAGTCTGGCAGAGGCTGCGGCTGTGATTTCAGGTATGGCTCGCCGGGCTGCTGCCAGTCGTCTGGTGGAGATGGCCTCTCGATTTCAAGCCCTGCCGACCGGGCACGTTCGGGGTCACTGGAGGGTTGAAGGGCCTCTGTCAGGATGCACAGCATCTGACCCAGGGCAGTGGTGGTCACAGCTTCAAGAATCGCCTGGTCATCGAATCCGGCGCGCGTCAGGCGCTCAACATCTCTGGCCGAAAACCAGAAACCGCAACACGCAAGCTGCAAAGCAAAATCAATAAGGGCACGAGACCTGTTGTCGTCGGGGGAAAAGGCTTGAGCATGGAGTGCCTTGCAATAGTCATTGCCCCGGGCGCTAGCCACGGCGTAGAGCAGGCTTTCTTTTTGCCGTCGCGTCAGCCGGCCATTGGGTAGTAAGACTGTGGCCAGCAGCCGGGCCTCGGCCGCGATTACGCGCGGTTCGTCGCTTTGGAATCGAAATAGTTCTGCAATGAAGCTGTACGCGTTTACCAGCTCGCGCTCTGCTCCGTCCAGGTCTTCGTTGATTGGCGCCCCAGCCATAGACCGTGCCATTCAGGTTATCTCACAAACCAGCGCGCAGTCGCATCCCTTTGTAATCTCTGGAAAACCATCCCTGCGACTGGCGCACGCCCGCTCTTGACACACGTTTTTGGACTATTGCTTTATAATCCCGATATTGTTTCGCTTGGGGTGAAACATGGCGTACTTGCGGAATCCTCCGTTCGACGAAAAAGATTTTCCCGCCTTCTCTGCCATGCGGGAACAACTCGGTTTTTTGCCCAATTTCTACGTCGCCCAAACCTCCCGGCCCGATCTGATTGAAGCCCAGGTTGCGCTGATGGGCACCATTTTGCTGAAGGACGGCGGCCTCTCGCGCAGGCAAAAAGAGTACATCTTCCTGGTCGCGTCGGCGGCGAACCTGAGCACCTATTGCGTGACCGCGCACTGCGAAATGGTTCGCATGCTCAAGATCGAAGGGCCGGAACCGGAGCAGATAGCGATCGATCATGTCCATGCCAAGATCCCGATGGCCGACAAGGCGCTGCTGAACTTTTGCGCCAAGTTCAACAAGCAGCCGTCCAAGACGACGGCGAACGACATCGAGACATTGCGAACCTACGGATTCACCGAACAGCAGATTCTCGAGGCCATTGTCATCGTGGGCTTCGCGCAGTTCGCCAACACCGTCGCCTTCGGATTGGGCACGGTGCCCGACTTCCACAACGCGAAGATCAAGGCCGCCCTGGGCGAAGGCGAGGGTGCGGGAAACGCCTCTCAAAAGGCTCCGGCGACCGCTCAGCCCTGAGAAGCTCTACGGACGAATCCCCGGAATATTCAGGCGGATTCGATAGAGTCCCGTCTTGGCGCAAAGATACAGCGTCTTGCCATCGTCATCGCCCCATGCGAAGTTGTGCGGATGCTCCGGGCCGACTATCGTCCCCAAGTGCCTGCCCTCAGGCGAGATGATCCACAAGCCACCCGGGCCTGAGACGTACAGATTGCCCTTCTGATCGATCTTCATGCCATCGAGAGCATCCTCACCTTCGGCCGAGGTCATATCGAAGAAGACTTTGCCGTCCGACAACGTCCCATCCGGGTTCACTTCGTACCGCATGATGATTTTTTTCATCTCATCCCAGTTGTCTACATACAAGAATTTCTCGTCGGGTGAGAATGCGAGGCCGTTCGGGCCGCTGAGTTCCTTGGTCAGCAACTGGACGCCCTTTCCGTCCGGCGCCACGCGGAAGACGCCGCTGTAAGGAAGTTCTTTGCGCGGATCGTCGAAGAACCTCGGCAGCCCAAACGGCGGATCAGTGAAATACAAGGCCCCATCCGACTTATAGACGAGATCGTTGGGACTGTTGAGCCGCTTGCCTTCAAAGCGATCGGCGAGCACGGTAAGTTGGCCGTTCTTCTCCATGCGGACTACGCGGCGGTTACCGTGCTGGTTGATGGTGAGGCGGCCCTCCTTGTCGAGCGTCAGACCATTTGAGCCAGGCTGGCCGTATTCGCCAATGTCCATGCCGCGGTAGCCGGACTTGGTCATAAAGATGGAGAGTTGCCCATCCTGCGTCCAGCGATAGATGACGTTGTTGTTGGGGTCGCTGAAGAGCAGGTAACCGTCGGTTTCGTCATTTCGAGGTACCCAGATCGGGCCTTCGGTGAACAGAAATCCACCCGCCAGCTTTTCGATCTTTGCATCGTGCGGAACGATTTCGTCGAGTGCCGGATCTTTCCGAGTGACCCGGGCCGCCGTTTCGCTGATGGCTACCTTTGGCGATTTGTAAAAGTCGAGTGTGGCCGACTTGATCCAGATGAAATTCTGCGGGCTGTAGGAGATTGGACCGTTGATGCCAAAGACCGCCAGCTGAATGCGCTGGCCGGGCTGCGCGTTTCTGGTGAGGATCACACGATTGGGCGCGTTGAAGCCTTTGATGACAGCTCCGCCTGGCTGCCCCAAGACTCGTGGCATCTTGCCGTTCACCCAGACTTCGGCATAGTCGTCGATCACGATCTCGAAGGCGACCGTGGAACCAGTTGTCCTAAAGCCGCCGACTCTTTCCGGGATCGTAACGTTGATTCTGTACCAGTTGAAGCAGACTTTTGCGGTAGAACGGCGCTGATCGAGGGTCGCGGCGTCGATGGCCTCCCACTGCGAATCGTCGAAGTCGGTGACGCCGGCGTGTGGCGCGTAATCATAAGTCCTGCTTGGAGCACCGCTCGGCTTCAAGTCGAGCCCCACGGTTCGGGAGTCAGCTTCCACGATCTTCACATCGCGGTAACGCCATTGCCCCTTGACGAGTTCGACGCCGTCACGAGAGGCCAGGTCCACCACCGCATCGGGGCGCCCAAATGGAGGATCCTGGATTGACTGCCCCTCCGCCCGAAGGACTCCAAGCGCCAGTATCGTTGTCAACAGTGCGGCAATCGCGTTGAGCCACCGATCTCTTGTGAGTTGGTTGTTCATGGGAGTTCTCGCCTAGCGAACTTTCACAACGTAATAAAGAAATGGATCGGTCACCGTGAGGAACTGGTGAGGTACGCCGTGCGGCACGATGACAACATCGCCTTTGGCGATCTCCCGCGTCTCCCCGTTACGGATGCTGGCGCCGCGCAGTTCATCAGGAGCGGTGGTCTTCGCGTCAACGGCTTCGCCGCCGGTGACAAACGTTGCCGACCCTTGCAGCACGTAGATCACATCGGCATCCCTGGTGTGGATCTCCGCCTGGCCGGGCTTTTCACGGCGGCTGGCGTGGACCATATAGTTGCGTCCATCGCTGCCGTCGAACAGTACGGCGCCCTTGGAGAAAGCCTCGTCCACCTTGCTTTTCGCCCAGTAAGATACGGCCGGCGCCGGATCGTTGGTCGCATTCGTCGTGGACTCAAATGCCTTCGCACCTGCAATCGCAAGCTGCTCGTCCTGATCAGCCGTGGCAGCGCCGCTGACACCTACGCCACCAACGATCTGATTGTCCACGACGATCGGAATGCCGCCGATGAGAGGCGTAAAGTTCTCCAGGGCGGTCATCACCGTGCGGCCCTTGCCGTTGGAGTTGATCAGCTCTTCAAAGAAGCGAGTCGGCTTCTTGAACATAACTGCGGTCTTCGCCTTGCCGATGGAGATGTTGGCGCCGGCGGAGAAAGTGCCGTCGAGGCGCTCGAGAGCCATCAGATTGCCGCCGTCGTCCACAACGGCGATGACACCACCGGGTGCGTGAAGCTTCGCCGCTTCATTCTTGGCCGCCGCGATCACCTGCTCCGCACCTTGTAACGTCAGTGTTTTCTTTTCAGCGGTCTGGCCATTTGCCGCCGCCACCAGAGCAACAATGAGGACAGCGTATTGAGCTAGTTTCTTTTGACAGTTCATGACATTTGCCTTTCGTGTGAATTTGTTGGGAAGAGCGCGGCGTCCAGCTTCGAAGCGCTCGCGCCCTCTGGTTGAGTTACTTCACCGGCGAGCTAAAGCTGGCCTCGCCCAGATTGGCCTCCGCCCACGCGCACCAGATGATCACTTTCGACACGTTCTTCACATAGTCGGGAAGGACGATCTCCTTCTGGTACTTGTCGCCGAGCAGTGCTTTCTTCTTGAGTTTGTCGAGCAGATAGACCTGGCCATCGGAATCCACGACCTGCCAGTGCGGATCAGGAGTATCAGGCACGACGAAATCATCGGAGAGAGTAAGCACGCTCTTACCGTCGCGGTTGCTGTGGGTTACGTGCCCCTTGTTGGCCTTCGGCCCCTGAAACTGGCCAGTGGAGTGTGCGTCTTGAGCGACCGCGGAGACGGCGAAGAGCATGCCCGTCATCAACAGCGCCCGGAGAAGAAATTGCATCGCCTTATTCATTTATGTTCCCCTTGCTTGAAATTGATTCCGTAAGGCAGCCCGCGCGCGGCGCGATGAATCGTTAACGATTCGCGAACCCGGTCGTGTGGGTGGGCTCATTGCCTTGCCGTGCTGCTCACGTGCCCCGTCTGATTCAGGATTGCCGCGAAGGTTTCATGCAGAGAGCGGATCAGGCACTAGGGCTCTAATTCAAAAGTGTTTTTTGACTTGTCACCTTTAAGCGGGTACCGCATCGCATGATCAGGAATGTTGTGCCCAGAAAACAACAACTCGTAGAAATCGAATGCCCGGAAGTTTGGAAGGAAATCACCAACTACATGGAGGGCGACCTGACGCCCGAAATGCGGGAGCGGGTAGATCGTCACTTAAAAGAGTGCCGCCATTGCAAAGCAGTGTATGACGGATCGCAGAATGTCGTGCGCCTGCTGGGCGGCAAGAACGTGCTCGAATTACCGCCCGGCTTCAGCCAGCGGTTATACGATCGCCTCTCGGCAGGGCGTGAGCTCGTTGACTACAAACGAGTCTGATCTCGAAGGAAGATTCCCCTAAAGTCTCGACTAAGAAGATAGATGCAGCCCTCCAGCGGCCAGGATTCCGATCGGGCCACGCACGAAGTCACCACCCCGGAGGCAGATTCAGTGGGTCTCCGATCACTCGTATTGCGACGGAAAGCGGCAGACCGGCTTGGTGCGCCGTTCGCCTTCTGCAGTCTGATGATCCACCCATCGAATAGGGACCGGTTCTGCAAACTGCGATTGTCACTTCTGCAGCACTTCCGAATCACACCGCGCAGAGTCCATGAATGCCACCGAGCACAATCCGATGATCGAAACGGCGAATCTGGCGATCGAAACGATGCCCTCTCCCCAGCCGACTTCGAGGGCGCCCCAATTGGGCGCTTTCGAGTCTCTTCGTTTTCACTGGCCCGAGTATCTGATGGAAGCGAGCCTGCTCGGTGCATTCATGGTAGCGGCTTGCGTGTTTGGTGCGCTGTACGAGTTTCCACGCTCACCGGTCCACCATGCGATTATGTCGAGTTTCCTGCGACGGGTTCTCATGGGAATGTCGATGGGTATGACTGCTGTCGCCATTATTTATTCCCCGTGGGGCAAGCAGTCGGGCGCTCACATAAACCCATCCGTAACACTCACTTTTCTCCGGCTGGGCAAGATTCGCGGATGGGACGCGCTCTTCTATGTAGCGTCGCAATTTGCGGGCGCAGTGTCGGGCGTAGCCCTGGTGGCCCTTCTTTTGGGGAGGGCAGTCTCGGACCCGGCCGTTCGCTACGTGGTCACGACACCTGGACCCCGTGGTCCGTGGGTAGCGTTACTCGCGGAATTCGTCATCGCAACCATATTGATGTCGGCCGTTCTTCATTTCTCGAATCATCACCGACTGGCGGGATACACCGGTCTCGTCGCCGGGCTGTTGGTCGCTACCTACATCACTCTGGAGGCGCCGTTCTCTGGAATGAGCATGAATCCAGCCCGAACCCTCGGTTCGGCTCTACCGCCAATGATCTGGGATGGTCTCTGGGTTTACTTGACTGCGCCGCCGCTCGGCATGCTGTTCGCCGCCGAATTCTATCTGTGGCGTAAAGGCCGGCAGGCAGTGAAGTGCTGCAAGCTCCACCACGACAACAACAAGCGCTGCATATTCTGCGGGGCCAATGGAGGATTCGCATCATGACCGACAATCGCTACGACATAATCATCATCGGAACCGGCGCGGGCGGCGGAACGCTCGCCTACCACCTCGCGCCATCCGGGAAACGGATCCTGATTCTTGAGCGCGGGGATTACGTCCCGCGGGAGAAGGCGAACTGGGACCCGCAGGTCGTCAATGTGGATGCGCACTATAACGCCAAAGAATCCTGGCTCGATAAGGACGGCAAGGATCTGCATCCGCACACGAATTACTACGTGGGCGGAAACACCAAGTTTTACGGCGCTGCTCTGTTTCGCCTCCGCAAAGAGGATTTCGGCGAACTGCGCCACCACAGTGGCATCTCGCCCGCCTGGCCGATCAGTTATGACGATCTGGAGCCGTACTACACGCAGGCCGAGAATCTGTATCAGGTGCACGGGAACCGCGGAGAAGATCCGACCGAGCCGCCGGCAAGTTCACCCTATCCCTGGCCCGCCGTCAGCCATGAGCCGCGCATCCAGCAATTGTCCGAGGACTTCGCCCGTTCGGGCCTCAAGCCCTTTCACGTACCGGTCGGCGTCATGCTCGACGAGAAGAATCCGCACAAGAGCCGCTGCATTCGCTGCAATACCTGTGATGGCTTTGCCTGTCTGGTCGGCGCTAAGTCCGACGCGCAAGTGGTGTGCATCGATGAGGCGATCAAGCATCCCAACGTCACTCTTCTGACGAACTCGCTGGTGAAGCGGCTGGAAACAGATTCATCGGGTCGCGAGGTGAAAAGCGTAGTTGTGGAACGCGGCGGCGGCCTGGAGACGTATTCCGCAGATGTGGTTGTCGTCTCATGTGGCGCGATCAACTCGGCTGCGCTGCTGCTGCGGTCCGCCAATGACAAACACCCACGCGGACTTGCCAACAGTTCAGATATCGTGGGCCGCCATTATATGGGCCACACCAATTCGGTGATGATGGCCATTTCGAAGTGCCCCAACCCCACGATCTTTCAAAAGACACTGGGAGTCAATGACTTCTACCTCGGCTCGAAAGACTTCAAGTACCCCATGGGGCACATCTCATTTGTCGGCAAATTGGACGCGATCACCCTGAAAGCTGGGGCGCCGGCGATTGCCCCCAATTTCACGCTGGAACTGATGGCAAAACACTCGCTGGATTTCTGGCTTACGTCCGAAGACCTTCCCGATCCAAACAATCGCGTCAGCCTCGGCCGTGACGGCAAGATCGTTCTCACATACACGCCGAACAACCTGGAGGCGCACGAAAGGCTTCAGGGCAAGCTTAAGCAGGCCATGAAGCAGACGAACTGTGCCGTGCACGGCCACGAGTGCCATCAAGGGCTGTTTGGGCGAAACCTTTACGTCGGACAACGAATTCCGCTCGCTGGCGTGGCCCATCAGAACGGCACGATTCGCTTTGGGCACGACCCCAAGACCTCAGTCCTGGATGCGAACTGCAAGGCCCATGACGTCGACAACCTCTACGTTGTGGACGGAAGTTTCTTCCCATCGAGCGCTGCCGTCAATCCGGCGCTCACCATCATGGCCAACGCAATTCGAGTGGGCGACCACCTGATGAAGCGCATGGGAGTGTCCGAGACGACATACGAACACAATCGGCATCAGGACCGGGAACTTGCAGTGAGCAGGTAATCAAGACATGAAGCTACTCTTTAAAGCATATCGCCTTCACCAGAGTGTGTCAGCAATCTGGATATTGTCGCTGGTTCTGGCTGTTCCCCAATTCCTCACCCAGCCAGCCCTGGCCCAACAGAGCCCCGCTCTGGTCGACGGCGTAGACGCAATCGGAATTACGGTCTCCGACATGGACCGAGCGGTGGATTTCTATTCCAAAGTGCTCACATTCGACAAGGTATCGGACACCGAAGTCGCCGGCGAGGACTATGAGCATCTCGAAGGTGTATTCGGATTGAGGATGCGGGTGGTACGAATGAGGCTGGGCGACGAATTTATCGAACTCACGGAATTTCTGGCGCCAAAGGGGCGTCCGATCCCGGTTGACTCGCGAAGCAACGATCGGTGGTTCCAGCACATTGCGGTCATTGTGAGCGATATGGATAAGGCCTATGCCTGGTTGCGCCAAAACAAGGTAGAGCACGCTTCTTCAGGGCCACAACGCCTTCCGGACTGGAACAAGAACGCTGCTGGCATCTCGGCGTTCTATTTCAAGGATCCAGACGGACATCCGGTTGAAGTGTTGCAGTTTCCTCCCGATAAGGGGTTGGAGAAGTGGCACCGCCGCAGCGACAAACTGTTTCTCGGCATCGACCATACCGCAATCGTCGTGTGGGACACCGACGCCAGCACCAAGTTCTACCGCGACCTGCTCGGCATGCATGTGGCCGGAGAGAGCGAGAACTACGGAACGGAGCAGGAGCATCTGAACAACGTGTTTGGCGCCCACCTACGCATCACCGCATTGCGCGGCGCACGCGGTCCAGGGATTGAACTGCTGGAGTATCTGGCGCCTCGCGACGGACGGCCCTTCCCATCGGACGAACGGGCGAGCGACGTCGTTCACCGGCAGACGGTTCTGTTGACCCGAGGTGCCGACGCCGCAGCTCGTCAATTGCAATCGAGCCGCGTGAACTTTGTTTCTTCTGGCGTGGTTGCGAATCAAACCGGACAGTTGGGATTCAGCAAAGCTCTTCTGGTACGTGATCCCGACGGCCACGCGATCGAAATTGAGGAGAAGTAAGAAGGACGAACCAATGACCAACGACATTATTAGCAAGGCTTTCACCACAACACGCGCCCTGGAACTCGAATACATGAAGGTATTCCTGCTTCGGGAGACTGGAGCCGAATCCGAGGCGGCCATGCAATTCGAGGAAACCGGCAAGAAGCCGCTCGTCGCGCAGTTAGCCTGTTTTGCAGACGCGGCCTGGCAATAGGAGAATTCCGATGACCCAAGAAGAGATCCGACTGTCAGAATCCGGAGTGCGCCGGAAGCACTGGAAACGGTGGGGGCCCTATCTCAGCGAGCGCGCGTGGGGTACGGTGCGCGAAGATTACAGCCCTTACGGCAATGCCTGGGAACACTTTTCTCATGACCAGGCGCGATCGCGCGCCTACCGCTGGAACGAAGATGGCCTGGCAGGAATCAGCGACCGGAAACAGAACATCTGTTTTGCTCTGGCTCTATGGAACGAGCGCGACCCCATCCTGAAAGAGCGGATTTTCGGCTTGACGGGCAACGAAGGCAATCACGGTGAAGACGTAAAGGAATATTACTTCTATCTCGACTCCACGCCTACGCACTCGTACATGAAGTATCTCTACAAGTATCCCCAGGCGGAATTTCCTTATGGGCAGCTGGTGGAAGAGAACCGGCGACGTGGAAAGAACCAGCCGGAGTTCGAACTGCTCGACACGGGAGTGTTCAACGACGACCGCTATTTCGATTTGTTCGTTGAATATGCCAAGGCGGATACAGAAGACATCCTAATAAAGCTCACGGTCGTGAATCGCGGGCCTGAAGCGGCTGGTCTTCGATTGCTGCCGACGGTATGGTTCCGCAACACATGGTCGTGGGGAGGGCGCGAGCGGCGGCCGGAGTTGCACCAGGCACGCTCGGCTCCGGACCCAGTGATCGAGCTGAATCATGACCTGCCAGGCAACCGCTGGCTGCATTGCGAAGGCTCTCCGGAACTGCTCTTCACCGAGAACGAGACCAACGTCCGCCGCCTGTTTGGTGGCCAGAACCGCACGCCCTATGTCAAAGACGGAATTAACGATTATATCGTTCACGGCGCTGCGGAGGCGGTCAATCCGGAGCATGCCGGCACCAAAGCTGCAGCCCACTACAAGCTCACGGTTGGTGCGGGCGAGACCATCGTTGTCCGCTTGCGCCTGGCTGCCTCCGATTTCAAGGGCAAGAACGCTTTTGCCAACTTCGACAAGATGTTCGCTCTCCGCCGAAGCGAAGCCGACGAGTTCTACTCAGCGGTAATACCTCAAGACCTCTCCGCGGACGCGCAGAACGTCATGCGCCAGGGCTTTGCCGGCATGTTGTGGTCGAAGCAGTTCTATCATTACGTGATTAAAGATTGGCTGACAGGCGATCCTGGCAATCCTCCCCCGCCGCAAGAACGGAAGAAGGGCCGCAATCACGAGTGGACTCACTTGTATAACGCCGACGTTATCTCCATGCCCGACAAGTGGGAGTACCCGTGGTACGCGGCCTGGGATTTAGCGTTTCACTGCATTCCACTTGCACTCGTGGATCCCGACTTCGCCAAAGAGCAGCTTACACTGATGCTGCGTGAGTGGTACATGCATCCCAACGGGCAGATTCCCGCCTACGAGTGGGCGTTCGGCGACGTCAACCCTCCGGTGCACGCATGGGCTGCGTGGCGCGTGTACAAGATCGACAAGAAGCACAAGGGTAAAGGCGATCGCGCATTTCTGCAGCGCGTCTTCCACAAGCTGATGTTGAACTTCACCTGGTGGGTGAACCGCAAGGACGCGGAAGGAATGAACATCTTCCAGGGCGGCTTCCTGGGTCTGGACAACATCGGTGTGTTCGATCGCAGCGCCCCACTGCCTACCGGCGGTTATATCGAACAATCGGACGGCACCAGCTGGATGGCGATGTACACGCTCAACCTGCTAGCTATCGCACTGGAGCTGGCGAGGGACGAACCGTGTTATGAAGACGTGGCCAGCAAGTTCTGGGAACACTTCATCTACATCGCGAACGCGATGAGCCACCGTGGACACGACAGCATGGGGCTTTGGAACGAAGAAGACGGCTTCTTCTACGACGTTCTAAAACTGCCTGACGGCACGCAGTTCCCCATGAAAATTCGCTCCATGGTGGGGCTGATCCCCTTATTCGCGGTGGAGACACTGGAATCGGATGTACTGGACAAGCTGCCTGATTTCAAGAGGCGTCTGGAATGGTTCATCGATAACCGCCCGGATCTGACCAAGAACCTGGCTTGCATGCGCAGCGAGGGTATGGGCGAACGGAGGCTGTTGTCGATCGCTGACGCAGATCAACTCAGAAGCATCCTGAAGTTCATGTTGGACGAGCGAGAGTTCCTCTCCCCGTACGGCATTCGGGCCTTGTCGCAGTTCCATCGTGACAACCCTTACAAGCTTACGGCGCAAGGCATGGAGCACCGCGTCGACTATGAGCCGGGCGAATCTTCGACCGGACTGTTCGGCGGCAACTCCAACTGGCGCGGCCCCATTTGGTTCCCGGTGAACTATTTGTTGGTTGAGTCGCTGCAGAAGTTTCATCACTACCTTGGCGATGACTTTAAGGTTGAGTTCCCAACCGGATCGGGAAGGATGATGACCCTGTGGGAGGTGGCCGGAGAATTATCACGCCGCATGACGAACATATTCCTCCAGGATGAGAGTGGCCGCCGGCCGGTGTTCGGGAATCTCGAAAAGTTCCAGAGCGACCCACACTGGCGCGACCTTGTGCTGTTTCACGAATATTTCCACGGCGACTCCGGGGCGGGAGTGGGAGCCAGTCATCAAACCGGATGGACCGGCGTGGTCACGAAGCTAATGCAACAAAGCGGAGAATCCGGCGAGCGATCCGGTCGAAGAACGAAAACGGAACCGACGACCGCCTCCGTAGCAGCAGACTGAATTCCTAAGGAGAAATGGAAATGAAAGCGATCAGTGTATTCCCAGGAAAGCCCAACAGCGTCCATGTGGCCGATTTGCCGAAGCCATCGCTGGATCAGATCCCCAACGGCCGTGGCGTGCTCGTCAAAGTTCTGCGCGTTGGGGTCGACGGAACCGACAAAGAGATCAACGCCGCTGAATATGGCGCCGCCCCTCCGGGATACGATTTCTTGGTCATCGGGCATGAGGGCTTCGGCCAGGTGGAAGCGGTTGGGCCGGATGTCACCGAAGTAAAGCCCGGGGACTACGTCGTGGCGACTGTTCGCCGGCCGGGCAAGAGCATTTACGACCTGATTGGCACCAATGACATGACGACAGATGACACTTACTACGAGCGTGGCATCAACCTGCGCCACGGATATTTGACCGAATATTACGTCGATGATGTTGAATTCATTGTGAAAGTGCCGAAGGGCCTCAAGCACGTCGGGGTGCTGCTCGAACCTACGACCGTGGTGGAAAAAGGAATTCACCAGGCCTACGAGATCCAGCGCCGGCTCAAAGTATGGCGTCCGCGCAAGGCCGCAGTCATGGGCGCAGGGACCATCGGCCTGCTGGCTACGCTCGTTCTGCGGCTGAAGGGCCTGGACGTGACCACCTTTGGACGCACCCCCAAGCCCTATCTGAACTCAAACCTGATCGAGGAACTGGGAGCGCGGTATTTATCGACAAAGGACATGCCTGTAGCCGAAGCGGCCAAAAACTACGGCCCGTTCGATCTCATCTTCGAAGGCACTGGTAACTCTGCCGTGGTGTTTGACAGCATGCAGGCGCTTGGCAAGAACGGCGTGCTCGTCCTGGCAAGCGTGACGGGCGGCGACAAGATGATCCAGATCCCTGCGGACCGGATCAATCTCGAATTTGTTCTCGGCAATAAGGTGATGGTCGGAACCGTGAACGCCAATCGGGAATACTTCGAGATGGGTGTGGGCGACATGGCGCAGGCAGAAGCAGAATATCCCGGCTGGCTCAGCAAGCTTCTCACCGATCCCGTGAAAGGCCTGGAAAACTATAGCGAATTGTTCCAGAAACTCACATCGCCGAACGGAGCCATCAAAGTATATTGCGAGGTGGCGTAACATCTGACGGCGTTGTAACCGAGTACCGGTGGGCTAGATCCGGCGTGGCATGCCCGTTCCATTGCACGGACGGACGGAGATGTGTCACTTTCGGGCGCCCACAGAGTCTCACCAGAGGAAGACATCTTCCGGGAGCGACGAAACATGATTCAGTTCACAAAGGAAACTTGTGGCAACTTGGACGCTGCCCTCAGCCGGGAATGGCTTGAGACGAACGGACTCGGCGGCTTTGCTTCGTCGACAATTGTGGGGCTGAATACACGCCGCTACCACGGTCTGCTGGTCGCCGCCACGAAGCCGCCGGTAGGCCGTGTCGTTATGCTTTCCAAGCTGGAAGAAACACTATTTGTCGAAAGCCAGCCTTTTGATTTGTCCGCCAACCGCTATCCCGGTGTCGTCCACCCGCAGGGCTTCCGATACCTCAAGCAGTTTCGCCTCGATCCGTTTCCTGTCTTCACCTACGAAGTCGAAGGAATTGAGATCGAGAAGAGCGTGTTCATGATCCACGGTGAAAACAGCACGGTCGTGCAGTATGAATTGAAGAAGAACAATCATCCGGAGCGGATTAAGAACTTGCGCCTTGAACTGAGACCGCTGATCGCATTCCGCGACTATCACAGCACCACTCACGAAAACGGAGCGATCAATCCAGAGGTAGAACATCGCCCGGGTCTGGCGACCGTTGCGCCTTACATGGGATTGCCCTCCCTGCATCTGGCCCACAACGCGGTGGAGCTGCAAAAGACCGGCGAATGGTACCGTAACTTTGAGTACGACGCCGAGCGTCAACGCGGTCTCGATTACACAGAGGATCTTTTCAATCCGTTCACCTTGTGGTTCGACATGCTCCGTCGCCGGCAAGTTTCAGTCATTGCCTCCACGGAACAGCGCGACGTGGTTCAAGCCACCGAATTACGGGATGCCGAAATCAAGCGTCGCAAGAGCGTAGCCGCGTCGTCGCAGATCGACGACTCCTTCGCGCTGGATCTAACGCATGCCGCCGACCAGTGCATCGTTTCCCGGGGCGGCCTGAAGACAGTGATCGCCGGCTATCACTGGTTCAGCGACTGGGGCCGCGACACCATGGTCGCTCTCCCTGGCCTGACACTACCGACAGGCAAATACGACGTGGCGCGCAACATCCTGCGCACCTTTGCAAGACACGTGGATCGTGGTATGTTGCCCAACCGCTTTCCCGACGCCGGCGAGACGCCCGAATACAATACAGTCGACGCGACGCTCTGGTTCTTTGAGGCCGCTCGCGCCTATCTCGCTTACACCGGCGATTTGGACTTTGTGCGCAGCGAACTTTACGCCGTCCTCGCCGACATCATTTCCTGGCATGTACGCGGAACACGCTATGGAATCAAGGTAGACTCCAGCGGCTTGCTTTCTTCGGGAGAACAAGGGGTTCAGCTGACCTGGATGGACGCCAAAGTTGGCGACTGGGTCGTCACTCCGCGGCGCGGCAAGCCCGTCGAAATTCAGGCCCTCTGGTACAACGCGCTCTGCATCATGGAAGACCTGGCCCGCAGATCCGGCGATGAGGCGGCTCAGAAGAGCTACCGCAACATGGCAACTGTCGCGAGCTGGAGTTTCAATCGCCTCTTCTGGAATGAGAACACAGGTTGCTTATACGATGTGATAAACGGTGCGCCGCCCGATCCGTCGATCCGGCCAAACCAGATCTTCGCGGTCAGCCTGATACACAGCATGTTGTCTCCCGAACGCGCGAACAGCGTGGTGCAGAAAGTGCAAGAGCATCTGCTCACACCGTATGGGCTGCGTAGTCTGGCCGCCACCGATCCTCAGTACCGCGGTCGATACATGGGCGGGCCCGTGGAGCGAGACGGCGCCTATCACCAGGGTACGGTGTGGCCGTGGCTGATGGGCCCGTTCGTAACTGCCTATATAAAGGTGAACGGAGGAAGTGACGTTGCCCGGCGACAGGCTGGCGAATGGCTGGCCCCGCTGAAAGACCACCTCTCCGATGCGGGCCTGGGCCATATCTCGGAGATCTTCGATGGGGACGCGCCGCAACGTCCGGTTGGATGCGTGGCACAAGCCTGGAGCGTGGCGGAAGTCCTGCGAGCCTATCTGGAGGATGTGAAGGGCCTTCACCCAGCGGCACCCATCGAGGCCCAGCCGGTGCCGGTTCCTGCGCAGACGAAAGAACGACTGGCAACGGTGCAGGCCGGGCCGCAGATACGCGGTGTCTCCAGGATCTGAACTCGGGGTTGAAGCATGGCCGGGACATGTGGAAATCATTCTTGACCGATGATTCGCCTTGCAGTCACGGACTTCCTGCATCGATATCGGTGACGATTCTGGTGTCAAGATCGAACCCTCGATCTGCTTCGCAGGACATTAAGGCAACCAACTCAGAAACGTAAAAGCAGCCAACTCAGAAACGTAGCGTGTCACGAAGGATCTCCAGGAAGCTCACACGCGCATAAAACGGGTAATTCCAGGGCACAGACCGGTATGTCAGGGTCAAACGTCACTCCGGGTATGCCTGTGCCAGGCGGCGATACTCGCACACCGCATGCAGCAATTCACGCACTGGTGTAACCGGAAAGCCTCGATCACGGTTGAGGTGTCCAATTTCAAACGCGATTCGCCATTGTTCAAATAACACACGATAGGCATCGATGAGACTCTTATTTGGATCGTAGATGTGAGTTGCTTCGGAGGTAACACCGTTCAGTTCGACGATTTTAATGTTGCGACCTGCCATGAAGTCCTGCCGCGAAGGCACACGTAGGTCGAAGCGTCCGAAATAGAAGCCGTCAAAGCTCCTGGCAATTTGGTCGATCACTTCTTCCAGTTCTGGAGTGATCGCGTCGCTTCCGTCAAGGAATATGGCTCCTCGGCAATGGGTCCCGATCTCGACCAACTGAACTCTCTCCCCCATCGCCGGCACCTCTTGAATCCGTTCCGAATTCTTACGCAGATAGAAGTCAGACATGCAAACTGCGCGGTCGTCCGCGAGGATCAACTCCTCTAATGTGTGTTGTCCATCGCCAAGAAGCAGAGGCATTCGCTTCTCTGTCACCGAGAAAATGTGGCCGCGGCAATCACCAGGGTAGCGGTAATAGAAGACTCCATACTCCTCGCCTGGAATGTATTCCTGCACAATGACTGGGAAAGACGCACGCGTCAGGTACTCCTGCAATTGCTCGAACGAACGAATGATGCTGACGCCCGAGCCACGCTGCCCGGCATCAGGCTTCGCCACGACTGGAAGCTGCAGACCGTGGTACCGCATGAACTCCTGAACTTCAGCCAGTCGCTGTGTGGGCGATCCACCTGCTAGCAGAGTGGAATGCGGCAGCCACGGAGAGGCCGTTTTCAAATTCTCGAGGATCTGATGCTTGGACTCGCCCACAAATCCGCTCGCCGGAATCGCCGGGTTGGCCGCGGTAAACAGCGTCCAGTTCCGGAACTTAATTCCGAGATAAGCGATATAGGCGGCCACTGGCGGATAAAACAAGTACGGAGGCCAGAACTCCCAGCGGGACCAACGCTTCGACCAGCCCGCTAGTTTGCGACGCCAACAACTGGAGATTTCGGTGGACGGCTGTACTAGCTGGACCGCATCGAGTTCCGCCGCGACAGGCATGATTTCAAATCACCGAAGTGCCGACATCGCAAACATGTGCGTGCCCAAGGAAGTTCTCTCGATTTCCATCGCCTGAATCGGTCCCATTGCGCAAGGACTACCGCGGAAATGATTCATTTCGATGTATCTGGGGGTAACCGACGCCTCGCTGTAACTCAGCGTCTTCACGTCGTCCCGGTGGACGCAGACGCCAAATGCCCCCGGACCAGCTGTGTGCGATGAGTGAAGCCTTCGGAGCCAGGGCAGGGAACCCACGTCCGATTCATGCGCAGCGTTGCGGCATGCAGTTCCGCGCACTCTCTCGGCCCGTTTATCCGAGAGGCTGGAGGAAAACCAGTGGCGTGATCCCCAGACATGAGCCTGAAACTCGACTCGCGTCGACTCCCAACGCCATTCCCAAATCTCGTGTTCGGATGGAAATACTCCCACCAGTCGAAACGGGGGTATTCCTTCGAAGTTTGAAACGCCGACGGCCTCATGCATGTCGGAGAGCGATCGCGAAGCAATGAGAGTGGGAATCACTCGCCCGCGGCTCCGCAACTTGGCGAGAGCGATGCCGTGCGCAGGGACGTCATTCCAATTCAACAACGCGAGCGTGATGCCATATTCGTTGGTCGCAAACCAAGTTCCACCGTTGCCGTCGCTTGGGTGAAGGGCCCGGATGCCGTCGCATCCATGGATCTCCGGAGCGAGCCCTACACCGCGCGTGATTTTATCGTCACGATTCATCGCCATGCGGTAGATCGCATCGTCGGTTACTACGGTTAAAGTGCACATAATTCCATCGCCGCCTTGTCTCGAGCACTTCTACGCTCTCGAATCCTCCCGGTGAGCGATCTGGCAGGTTTGCTCAACAGCCACGGCGCGAACAGCAGCAAGGCAGTCAGCAGCCACGGGACCAGCTTCGAATGGCCTGACGACGTTTTGGGAACGAACCGCCAGATAGAAAAAATCGCGGAGACCCAGACCGCCGAGCAGATCGCTGTCGTCTTCGCAAACAGTCGAACCGGGAGGCGCAACACGCCGGCGGCTACATAAAGAGGTAGACGACTACCCGGAATTGCGCGGCTCATAACCAAGGCAAACGATCCATGTTTTGCGAGCCACACTTCAGCCTTCACCAATGATTCCGGCCGAAGGTATTTCTGCAGACAGCGCCACTGCACCGTGCGCCTCCCGAGGCTGGAACCCAGGCCGTACAAGCCCATGTCGCCCACCCAAATACCCAGGAAGGTGCTGAGAAGTCCGATTCGCGGATCCAGACTTCCGCTGGCGGACAGCGTAGCCGCCAGCAGCGTCGCGCCATCTTCGTATATGAACGTCGCGAAAAAGATAGAAAGAGCCAGCGCGGATTGCGTACCCGAAAGCGAATGAGCGGAGAGCATGCTCGCCTAACCTCGTTCCGCGGTTTCGGCTTCCAGATGCTTCAGCGTGGAGGGGGCAATACCAAATTCGTAGGGCAGATACACTCCTACGCCAGCGCAGAGGAGCCTAACAATCGCATAGTGATGGATGGCATGGCCGACGCAGAACATGACCTCCCGGGCCACGTTAGAGCGGACCGCGTCGTCCTCGATTTCTCCGTACGCCACGCTGTACGTCACAACACACTCTTGCTGAAGCGCCTCGCGCGAAAGCCCTCCGAGTTCGTCGATCAGGCCCTCGGTTACGAGCCGGGCACACTCCACCGAGTTCTCCAGTTGCGGGTTCCGGCGCCGCTGATCATAGTTGACCCGTCCGGTCCGAATCCCTTCTGCCAGGCAAAGAAAATGATCGAGTACGTGGCGATAATGCGCTCCCAGGGACGCCGAGGGCCTTCCTTCCTCTTGGCCAAGTGGGCGAGCGTAGGTTTCATCGCCGACGCGAGCCAGAAAGACGCTGCCTTGTCGCAGAACGTCCTTAACCGCAATGTTGAGCGATCGCGTCATGTCAGGACTTTCTCTCGAAAACCGGAATCTGCCCGCGATACAAGATCAGAGCCACGGCGCTGGTTACAAACGCCACGATAGCGAGGAAGAACAGGAGTCCTCGGTCACCCTGCACATCGATACCCAGGAAGGTCAAGTGGCTCACCATCGCCCCGCCCGTGGCGGCCATCGCCAGAATTGCCCCAGCCCAGACGAAGCGCGGTATCAACAACAGCACGGCCGCGATCAACTCCATAATTCCCGACCCGATGCGTCCCGCAACCTCTACGGCACCAATCGACGCAAACGGGAGGTAGTTGTGAATGAAAGTCCCGACCTTGGTGAAGATGTAAACGGACTCAGGCGCCGCCGTGAACTTGAAGAAGAGCGTCTGGAGCAAGATGATCGCGGCGACAACTCTGCAAACCCAACTGAAGACCAACATCGGAGTGGTCATTGGCCGGCTCATAGTCGAGATGACTTGGGTGCTCATAGGCGCTCCTATTTGCCGTATTTGTCGATGAGGCCGGGCCAGTTTTGGTCCGCCTTCTTGAGATTGCCTTCAGAGTCCTGATTGAACTTGTCCTTCACATCCAGGTCATATTGCATGAGGAGCCGACCATCCAGAATCTGCCATGCTTCAATCTTGACCGGGGCAGTCTTTCCCCGGCTGGCACCGTACGCGCAATAGCCGCCGAACTGAGGCTCGTATTGCGCCGGCGTCTTGTCGAACGCTGCTTTGTGATCCGCGGAGGCGAAGTAATATTTCGCACCGTGGTAGTCAGACTGAAATTGCGGACTGCCTTTCACCGGCTTGTGATCGGTAAAGAACGCAACGGGGTCGTACCCCTGTATGGCCACTCCATCCCTGCCCAGGTTCTGCAAGTCCTTGGCCGCTACCAGGGTTGACAGGCTCCCCAACAACACAAACACATAAAGCAGTTTCTTCATGACAGATTGTTCTCGTTTCTACGGGTTCATCCCGTGTACACCGTAAGACTCACCAGCACGATGGAAGTGACAAGGCAGCTGCGGTTCATGAAGAAATATCCGCCTGTCACCTTTCCGTAGGCCGAGCATCTAACGCGAAGGCTGCAATCCTGAGCGCAGGTTTTAACGCGCGTTACAAGCAGATGTGACCGAGATCAGCTCATGAGCGTGACGCCCTCGATTACGCGCGATGGTTTGGTTGTCCGCTATCCCTCCCTGAATCCCAAGGGCATGGCGGCGGAGCAGCGCTTAAGTCTCCGAAATGGTCCATATCACGTGCGAATCGCCTCGTGCGAGGCAGACCGATTCGCAGCCTTCCGTCTGCGCTTTCTGGTCTTCAACCTGGAACTGAACGAGGGATTGGAAGAGTCCTACGCGACCGGCCACGATACGGACGAGTTCGACCGCGTCTGTGACCACCTGATTGTGGAGCACGCGCCTACGCGTAAGATTGTTGGCACCTATCGGCTGCAGACAAGTGCGATAGCCTCGGCAAACGCGGGCTTCTATAGTGAGCGTGAATTCGTTTTCTCACCTTACAAGCAGCTGGGCGACTCCGTCATCGAACTTGGACGCGCCTGTGTGGACCGCGATCACCGCTCCACGGATGTCCTTTACCTGTTATGGCGTGGCATCGCCCAATACGCCGTGAATCACGGGGGCAGGTATCTGATCGGTTGTTCGTCGCTCACCTCGCAAGATTCGGCGCATGGTACAGCTGTCTACAAGGCCATGCGGGATCACTTGGTGCCCCCGCTGCTGCAAACTACGCCGCAGCCCGACTTCGCAGTGCCCCTGATGTCATCAAGGAATGCCAACGACAAGATCCCGAGATTGTTGCGTGCCTACCTGGCGATGGGGGCTAAGATCTGCGGGCCGCCCGCGATCGATCGAGAGTTTAAGACGATTGACTTCCTCACGCTGATGGATCTGGAGATTCTTGATCCGCGGGTTTATCGTCGATTCCTGGGCTGATCACGCACCTTTCACTTCGATGCCGCTCGGAGCCCTCCTGGGGTATGACGCAACGACCTCGGATCGATCTGAAGCAGTTGCATCGAACCTTTCTCCAGCCGTTTTCCCTGAATGGTGATCGGTTCCGCAATGAATTCGCGTAGGGCGTCGTGTCCCAGGGCGCGTCCGTCCATGCCGACCAGTAAAAACTGTTCACGCCCTTCACTCGTAGCAAAGATCGGCGGAATCCCTCCGCTGATACAGCGCGCCGCGCAGTCGCGGTGAACTTTACCTTGTCCGGGATTCATCACTCCCAGATAACACTTGCTGTCTACGATTTCGCCAGTGAGGGTCACAGTTCCCAATTCGTGGACGGTCTCTGGAACCGTAGCTGCAGCATCGGTCACTCTGATGGAGCCGGGCGTGATCTCCACCATGGTTCCACGCTCGCGATAGATCAGTTGTCCCTGCAGGCGGACTTGTTTGCCATCGAAGCCGGCCACGAGATCGTCGGCTCCGTGTTTTCCGGGGGCAACAAGCAGATAGCGCGAGTATTTTTCTTGCCGCCCGACGTCTCCCGGGCGCGCCACTAACAGCATGGGGAAGGGCCGAGCCACGACCGTGCCCTGAAAACTGCGCACTTTACCGTATTCGAACGCCGAATTGGCGAACGGCATTTGTCCAACCAGTAACACCAGCGCCGCAGTCACCGCGAGAAGGCCGAGCACAATAACAACCCTTCGCACGAAACCAGCGAGCACCGCGGGCGCCTTCGGCAGGTAACCTACGTAGAAGTCGTTCATCGCGGTTGTGCCTCGCTGGAGTCAGCATGAGCAGATTCAATTTGGGCAGGTTCGACACGGGTTCCAGGCAGGTTAGGACGCGGATGCACGAAGACCGTTCCTTCGACAACCTTGACGCGAAACGTCGGGACCTTCTCCCTGAAGGGCGGCGGAGCAGCGCCAGATTCTGGCTGATACTGGTAGCCATGCCATGGACAGGTGACGCAACCATCAATGATGCGACCCTCGCCTAGCGGTCCGTTCTGATGCTGGCAAACGTTTGAGATCGCCGAGACCTTTCCGTCATAGCGAAACACTGCCACGCGCTCACCGGAGAGGGATACGATGGTCGCGCATTTCTCTGCGATACGATCAACTTTGCAGACCTCGATGAAGCCTTCGCCAACCGATTGGTGCCTCACCCGATCCACTCGCTTCTCGCGAAATGCCGCCGCGAGGTGAAGCGCAAGAACTGTCGCCACTCCAGCGATCAGGGTAGAGGCCAGCAGTGGACTCCTCTCTGACTGCAACGCGCCCAGAGTCACATGGGCGACCAGCAGTGCATACGCCAAATACACCAGCATGTGCAGTCGCTTCCACATGGGTGCGGAGAGGTTGCGCAACCAGAAATCGTGGCTCGTGGCAGCCATCAGAAAGAGAATGACCAGCGCGAAGAAGCCCAAGGCCTGAAAGGGAAAATCGGCGACGCTGCCGTACCGCGGATTGCTGATGAACAAACTGACGAGCGGGTTTACATCCCCAAGCGCATGAAACTGAACCAACCCAAACCCTCCATGGGCCAGTCCCAATAGAAACGTCGTAACACCCAGGTGTCGGCGGTTATAGAGCAGTGGAAGAAAACGGCGATCCAATCGACTCAGTGGGCCGATGCAGAGCACGACATTCAGCAGCAGGAATGCAGCCGTTCCTAGGGCGCGGATCATTAGTGTCTCAGCCGTAGCGCTCGGGTTTCGCCACGCGCCGACACCCACAAAGATGGTGAGGTAGAGTGCAACCAAGCAGACGAGCGTCAGGTCGTAGACTCTCTTCTGTCGATTCCAACTGATTGCGCCGTATTGAACGCTCATGGCAACTCCACTCGGGCAGTGTCAAACACACTCTGATGTGCTGAGCTGAACAAGACCAGATACCCGGTACGCTTTTCATCCAACGGAATGAGAAAAGCCTTGCCAGTCTTAAAAGGGCCCAGTAATTTTGCCCCTCCAGGGAGAGCGTTTCCCTGTGATGCGTTGGCTGCCCAATAAAGCAACAAATCCGGCGCGTTCAGGTCCTGTGCCGATTGCAGGACGACATCAATCTCTTGCGGACGGTCAGACCTGCTGTAGAACGTCGACTGAATGGTATGGTTCCGCCATAAATTGCCCGACTCCCTTACGATATTCGCGGTGGCCGGCACGTCAGCAATCAGCGCGCTTGCGCCTGACCAGGAACTCCGCGCCCCCAGCCCGATCAACAGGATCGCAGGCAGCATTACCGCCAGCCCGACAAATGCTCTGCGATGGGCGACTCGGAGTGGCTGAATCATGGCTTGCTCGACAAGCGGTGTGGGTTCTTTTCGACAGGAGGCTCAACGATCCCTCGCATCAAGCGGTTCAGGAACATTGGCCAGAACGCGGCGACGCCAGGCAGGATCAGCAACCGAAAGGCAACGCCCGATCCCCGAGCTTCGATATCCAGGCGCTGAACTCCCAGGCACACGAATGGCACCGCAAACGTCAATCCAAGGCTGGCGTATCCCGCCATCGTATAAACGATCGCTTTGGCGAGGGTCTCAAGCATCTTTACCGTAGACCGGGATCACTGATCCGTTCACGTCCTTGCCAGCTTCGCTGGCGAGCCAGACAACCAACTGCGCGACCGAGGACGGCTGAACCCACTTGCTGACATCCGCGTTCGGCATCCCTTTGCGGTTCGCAGGAGTATCCATCGTGCCCGGCAGGATTACGTTCGCGGTCAGCCCGGCGTCCTTGTTTTCGAGAGCCACAGTTCTGATCAGCGAGACCATGGCCGCTTTCGAAGCACTGTAAGCTCCCACACCTGCCCCAGGTTCCAGAGCGGCTCGGCTTCCAATCGCGATGATGCGACCGTTGCCAGCGTTTCGCAGCGGCGGAACCGCCGCCCGCAAGATGTGAAACACGGAATTCAGATTGAGATCAAACATGCGCTGGAAGGTCGCGTCGTCGGTGTCCACGACTGATTGGCCGCCAGAGAAACCGCCTACTGTATGCGCCAAAACGTCGAGTTTTCGGAAGCGTGCCACAACCTGATCTAAAAGGGTTTTGGCACCCTCCCGGGTCGAGATCTCCGCCGCCAGAGCGGTAAAGTTTGGATTACCAAAATCAGCCTGCTGAATTTTTCTCGATGTTCCGACCACGATTGCTCCAGCATCAAGAAACGCCTGCGTTATATACCTTCCAAGGCCACCGTTGGCCCCGGTAACGAGTACAACCTTGCCGTCCATCTCATGCTCCGATCTCATGACCATCAGATTCCCGCATTCGGCAAAGGTTACGAGCGTACCTCACGGCTCAGGGGGGACTGACAGTGAGTCCTTCCCCCGCTAGTGTGCTCGGACTGCAGATGTTTCACGTGGGAATACACTGATGTCAGGAATATTCTGTGATGAAAACCGCTCTTCGGCTTGTGACCCTGACGCGGGCATCGCGCTCAACCGGTTCACCGGGATTGGCGATTCTCCGGTCAGCGATCCTTATGATAGAGTCGGCCGCAGCCGCTAACCCAGCGAAAATCAAACTTTCTTTCAGCCGAGGCCAGGAGCCATTGCAGCCTCAAAAGCCGACGATGGATAACACAAGCCTCGATTGAAACGGCCATTCTTTCTTGTTTACAATTGACGCGCAAATGGTGGGCCCTCTTGCCACGTTGAGGTATAGCGTACAAGAAGGTAGTGGCTTCGATGATGATATTGCGGTAAGCGATCGGTAGCCCTCTAGTTCGCAGTGACATCCTGCCGCGGACGCGACTCGTAAAGTTCATCCTGCGTCGCCGGCCGGCCTAGCCGAAAGCTGAGACCTATGAGCCTTGAAATAAAGCACGACGAAACCCCCGGCCGCCGCTTGCGGCTGGGCATGGTGGGCGGTGGTCCGGGCGGATTTATCGGAGCGGTGCATCGCATCGCGGCCCGGATTGACGATCGCTTCGAGCTGGTGGCGGCGGCTTTGTCTTCCGATCCGGCGCGGGCCCGAACGGCTGCGCTCGACCTTCATATTGTTCCGGAACGAGCCTACGGCAGTTTTACGGAAATGGCGGCGGCGGAGGCGGCGCGAAAAGATCGCATCGATGCCGTCGCCATCGTGACCCCAAACCATCTGCACTATGCGCCGGCAAAGGCATTTCTCGAAGCCGGCATCCACGTCATCTGCGACAAGCCGTTGACTACAACGCTTGAGGATGCGCAGGACCTTGCCCGGACCGTGAGCCGTACGGGCCTCCTCTTCGCGGTGACGCACAACTACACCGGGTACCCGCTGGTGCGGCAGGCTCGGGAGATGGTGGCCGGCGGAGAGCTGGGAGCCATTCGCGTAGTCCAGGTCGAGTACGCGCAGGACTGGTTGGCGACACCTCTGGAGCAGACGGGACAAAAGCAGGCCGCCTGGCGCACTGATCCAGCCCAGAGCGGCCCCGCCGGTTCGCTGGGAGACATTGGAACCCACGCTTACAATCTCGCCTGTTTTGTTACCGGGCTGAATTGCCAGGAACTGGCCGCCGAGCTCTCCACTTTCGTAGCCGGCCGCCGTCTCGACGACCATGTACAAATCATGCTGCGCTTCGCCGAGGGCGCCCGCGGAATGCTCTGGGCGAGCCAGGTCGCGACCGGAAACCGGAACAATCTGCGCTTGCGGATCTACGGAGAAAAGGGTGGCCTGGAATGGCGGCAGGAAGATCCGAACTGCCTTTGGTTTGCCCCGCTCGGCAAAGCTCCCACGCTGATCTATCGCGCCGGGCCAGGCGCGACTGCTGTGGCCGCGCACGCCAGCCGTGTGCCGGCGGGCCATCCCGAGGGCTATCTCGAGGCCTTCGCCCAGCTCTACACTGACATAGCCGAGCAAATCAGCGCTCGCCTGGAGAAGCGTTCCGCAGCCGCATCTTCTTTACTGGTGCCGACGGTCGAAGATGGCGTGGCTGGCATGCAATTCATCTCCGCGGTTCTCGCATCCTCCAGCCGCAATGCGGCCTGGACTGCGGTCTCGGCTGGAAGCTGATTGTGACTGGTCGCTCAACCGGGCGTCATGCTGAGCCTGCGCAGGCATCTGGCGTGGAGTATGCGCGTGGCTTGGGCAAGCGTGGGCGCTATGCGCGCCAGATCCTTCGGGACTGAAGTCTCTCAGGATGACGCCCGCGCCGGGGCGGGCGGACCGTGCGCATTTTCCCAATTCGCTCCTGGCATGATTATTGCCTAGTAAACATCTGCGCCAGCGCGTACTGTTAAGTAGGTCTCATAACGCATCTTCCCGCCGCGCCTGATGGTGACGGTTCCCTGCGAAATCAGACAGTTAAACGTTTTGCGCAAGGATCCGCCATGCCTGATAAACCATCTCGTCTTCGTGTGAAGCCCGACGGTCAAGGCCCGCCCTCAATCGATGCGCAACCCGTGGAGAATGAGATTCTGCGCAGCCTGCCGGCAAGGGAACGCGAAGTGCTGTTTCCGCAGTTGACCTTCGTCGATCTGAGAACGCACGATGTGTTGCATGAACCGGGTGAGCCGATTCAGTTCGGCTATTTTCTGAACCGAGGCATGACCTCGATCTTGACCGTCCTGCCGGAGGGGAAAAGTGTGGAAGTCGGTTTGACCGGCAAGGAGGGTTTTGTTGGCTTGCCTCTAATCGTGGGCTTCAGCAGTGGTCCGACCCAGGCGGTGGTTCAGATTGCAGGCAGCGCCTTCCGAATCGGTGCGCGTGCCATGTCCCAGACGGTGGGCCAATGTCCAGCCCTGGCGAATCGCCTGCAACGCTATGTGCAGATGCTCGCCATGCAGGGCACCCAGGTGGCGGCCTGCAACCGGCTGCACGAAGTGGATGAGAGACTGGCGCGCTGGCTGCTCATGTGCCAGGACCGCATCGGCTCCAGCCTGGTGCCCTTGACCCAGGAATTTCTCGCCCACATGCTGGGCACGCGCCGCGCCAGCGTCACGGTCGCGGCCGGCATTCTGCAGAAGGCCGGGCTGATCACCTATTCACGCGGCCACGTCAACATCGTTGACCGAAGCCGTCTGGAAGGCGCCTGCTGCGAATGCTACGACATCATGCAGCAGCAGGACAGGAAGTGGCGCACCGAAGCGTCCTGACCCTTCAGTGGGTAGAATGCTCAAGACAAGCTAGCCTCGCTATCTTGGCAGTTGCCCGGCGGGCGTTCCGCCCGCCACGGTGAGAAGCCCTCGACACAGCCGGCCATGCACGCCGGTGCTACATTTTGTCGGACAGGCTGGCCCACACGGGCGGGTGCTCGCTTACAATAGCGGGCATGCAGACCAGCGGACAAACGGGGACCAGAATGATCCGGGACTGGAAACAGTGGGAGGGCCAGATTGTGAATGGTACCTTCCCGCTCCGCCAATATCTGGGCGGCTCCGCAAACAGTGCGGTTTTCCTGACGGAACGCCGTGGACGGGAGCCGCAGCGAGCCGTCATCAAACTCATTCCAGCGGATCCTGCCACTGCCGGAGTCCAGCTTTCACGCTGGGAAGCGACGGCAAAGTTGTCCCATCCCCACTTGCTCCGGCTGTTCGAATCGGGCAGTTGCCAGCTGGACAAAGTCGTCCTCCTTTATGTGGTGATGGAGTATGCCGAGGACAACCTGGCCCAGATTCTTCCCCACCGCGCGCTCACGCCAGCAGAGGTGCGCGACCTGCTGGAGCCGGCGCTGGATGCCTTGACCTTTATTCATGGCAAGGGGCTGGTTCACAGCCGGCTGAAGCCTGCGAATGTCCTGGCGGCGCAGGACCAGCTGAAGCTCTCCAGCGACAGCCTGCTTCGGACCGGCGAGACGGCCGGCGTGATCGCTCCGCCCAGCGCGTACGACGCGCCCGAGATCGCGAACGGCCACATCTTTCCGGCATCCGACGCCTGGTCACTGGGTATGACACTGATGGAAGCGCTCACCCAGCGCCTGCCCGCCTGCGAGGGCATCGCGGAACCGCTGCCGGAGACGGTGCCGGCGCCCTTCATGGGAATCGCCCACTGCTGTCTGCGCCTCGATCCGCAGCGCCGCTGCACAGTGGCGGATATTGCTACACGGCTGCAGTCTGCTCCATCGAGTTCGCCGCAGCCTTCGACGGTCAGGATACCCGCGGGATCGGCCAAGTGGCGCTACATTCTTATTGTCGCTGCGGTGGTATTGGCGGTAGCCGCTGTGTGGCTTGCTTCGAGGCTGCTGAGCCGGCGTCCGGACACTCAGCCCGCGGGTTCTGTTTCCTCCAGTCCACCGGCCGTCTCTGAACCGGCCGCCACGCCTGAAACCCAAAGCGTAGCCCCAGAGGCGCAACCGGCAGCGACGGATGCCGCTAAACCTTCGGCGATCAAAACCCGCAGTGAGCGTTCGAGTCCTCGATCCGCTGTTCCGCCGTCTGCTCCGGCAGTCGCATCCAGTCCAACTTCTGGCGCGGGATCCGATCAAGGTGGTGTTCTGCAGCAGGTTTCGCCCGTCATTTCGAGGTCAGCGCAGAATACGGTCAGCGGAACCATTCGGATCCGAATAAAGGTTCTGGTGGACGCTACGGGAAACGTAGAGAATGCCAGCTTCGTTTCCGCCGGCCCGAGTAAATATTTTGCCCGGCAGGCCATGCAAGCAGCGCAACAGTGGAAGTTTTCTCCCGCTCAGACGGCCGCCAGGGCTTGGATTCTGCATTTCGGCTTCAAGAGATCGGGAGTTGAAGTCGATTCTGAGCCAGCGAAGCCCTAGCTGCTACTTCGGACGCAAGAGATACTTGGGCGCTCTTCTTTGCCATGCCGTACGCAAGGCGGCGGCCAGGATGTCTCGCGGCACCTTCTTCAGGCAGACTCTGGTAGCGCCCATCCGCCCCCAACCTTTGGGGACGGGAGAAAACATCTCAGGCTCGTCTTCTAGCATCCCCGCCTGCTGCTCCGGAGTCAGCAGCAGCACGCCGTAACCTTCCGATTCGAGTGCCAGCGTGGCGAAGATTTTGCCGCCCACCCGGAAGTCAGCCTTCCCAAAATGGGAGGCTTCGACAGCCTCCGGCAAAGCCAGAGCGATGCGACGAAAATCGGTTGCAGTCACGATCTGACTCCGTTCGCTATGTTCCGGCCTCATTCTGAGCGACTTTAGTCCCGAAGGATCTCGCGCGTCCAGTACGAACCCAGCCCATGACGCGCTCCACGCCGGATCCTTCGCAAAGCTCAGGATGACGCCCAATCCAGTCGCAACGTAGCCATAGAGGCCGCTCAGAAACTCGTAAAGGACGCAGAGACGGCTCCATCTGGCGATATTGAGCATACAATGGGCTGCCCTTGCAGGGGAACCAACCGGAACAGGGAACTCCCGTCATAGAGAGAGACGGCCAATCGAAAAGCTACCTGAAAGGGACTGATGAGAACCAAGACGATTCTCGTGATCTTCTTCCTGGCTTGCGGGCTGGCAGCCGAAAATCTGGAAAAGACCCAGAAGAAGGAACTTGAAGCTCAGGTCAAGAGCATGACTGCGGAAGCCCAAAGGCTGGAGCACGCCGGACAGTTGGCGGAGGCGCGCACCAAGTACGCGGAATCCCAGGCGCTCATTGAAGTGAATGAGGTTACCGACGCCATCAAGCGCCTGGATGAACAGATTCACAAGCAGGTGAAGGACGCTCTGAACGAATCGCGCAAACTTTACGAGATGCGCAAGTTCAAGGAATCGGCCGGGGTGCTGGACCAGGCCATGAAACTGGAGGCTTTCCAACCTGTGCTGGCCTACAATCTTGCGCTCTGCTATCACCAGCTCGGCGACCGCAGCCAGGCTCTCGAATACCTGAGAAAAGCCAAAGCCGGTACGCCGGATCCAAAGCAAATGCAGAAACTCCAGCAGCTTCAGACTTTCTTTACCACGGGAGAGGATGGGCTATCGGTGAATGAGAGCGAGCGCGATCGAATCCTTCGCGTCAACACCCTCGCGGACAGCGTCGGGCTGGAGGCATCGCTTGAAGACGAAATTGGAGCAGAGGAGTCGTTCTCGGAACCCGATGCTGCATCACCTGAAGCTGCGCCGGCACAACCGGCAGCTCAGCCGTTTCTGAAGACGGAGCGGCCAGCGGCCACGCATAGCGACACCCGCGCGAGCCACAGATCGAGCTTGTGCAATGCGCTGATGGAGCTCAAGGGTCCTTTAGCGGGCAGTCCGTCCGCGACCTTCGATCTGGCAAATTGTGCGGAGTCGAACGGACGAACCAAAGAGGCGGTGCAGATGCTGGAGAAGTATCTGGAAATGTCCCCTGCCGCGCTCGATGGCGGAGAATCACGCGCTCGCATCGCCGACCTGAAAGCACTGCTGACCCTGCCCGGTCAGAACGGAGTGGAAGTTCGCCGGCTGTATGCGTCGGCGTATAGTGCACTCGCGGAACGTAAATATGATCGTGCATTGACCGCATTCACCAAGGCGGGCGACCTCGCTCCGGAATTTGCCCTGACCAAGTGGAAACTGGCGCTGTTCTATGAAGCCATGGGCGACATCGGCCGGGCCCGGGAGAATTTCACCCGCTACCAGCAGTTGGCTTCCGATCAGAGTGCCAAGGACGAAGCCGACCTCCACCTGAGCACCCTGGATCCGAAGAAGACCAAGTACGACGAAGAGGTGGATGAAGCCGAGGACATCCTCGCTGATCTGTTTAACCGCGCTCTGAACCTCACTTTCAATGGGCCCGAAAACCGTAGCGCCTTGCGGGCCAAACGCGCTCGCGTGAAAAAGAAGGAAGACAGAGCCAAGGCGAAGTATAGAGTCGGAGGCTTTGCCGTCCCCTTTGCGTACGCCCAACAGGAGCTGGCGCGGGCCAGCGAGCATCTGCAAATCGCTCTCGCACTGTTTCCCCTGGGTGCCGAGGCCAACCAGTTGATGGGGCTGGTTTTCATGCAGGCCAACGACGGTCAATCCGCCACCAGGAGTTTTGACGTGGTCGCCAGCCAAGGATTGCCCGTTGCGTTTTATGCCGAATTGCGCGACCGCAAGCATGACCAGGCGGTGAAGTGCGAGTTAAGTCACGACCGGGTGCGGCTGATCCATCTCTCGTCGTATGACAAGAAAGGGAACCCGGCGCCGCCCAGCACGCCGGCCGGCGAAGACGGCCTCGGAGATCTGGTGATCGATCCTTCGACTCCGCGGCAGCAGGGCTTCGATTCTCTCGACGTCACCCTAAACGAGATCAAGAAGGTCGAGACCGACAAAGGCATGCTGAAGCTGAAGCTGACCAAGCAAGATGTCTGGCTGGCCCCGATTTATTTGCCGTCTTTTACGCCCATTGAGGGTCCCCAGGCGCGCCGCTTCGCCAACACTTACACCCGGTTGTTTATTCGTTATCCCGGGCTCGAAGATTCCAAGCTTGGAACCGAAGGCATGAGCGGGGGCGAGAAGTTCATCATGGGATACAAGATTGCCAGCGCCAGCGCAGACATTGCCATGTCCGGTTTCGGTGGAATCGGGGCGATCTCAAGCGTGCAGGACATCATCTCGATTACCCGAACCATTCGTGCTGCCATGGTTTCGCTCAACGTGAGCTTCGCCTCGTGGGAGAAGAGCGTGGAGGACCAGCAGCAACTCCTTGCGGGTAAGTCGTTTAAGGCGATTCCGATCCAGCCGGCGAGTCTTGTGTTTGTGCAGGAGGCGAAGTAGCAGGAAGGGCGCGCTTTGGAGACTCTTCCAGCAGCGTCTCCGGTGTCGGCGCAACTTTTTTGATGCGTCCCATTTAAAGTTTTCATCTAAGGAACCCAGAAGAGGATTGACAAGGTTTCGGTTTGCTATCTAGGATAAACGAGTTGATGTCAGCTTCCTGCCTAACGCGCTGCCAGTGTTGTACTTGTTGTTGTATGTGTGTGTCCACTGGCGCCCGGGGGTTGCTGACCTAAGAATAATTTAGAAATCGGCACTTATACCCACCGCCAGTGCAACTTACTGGCGGTGGGTTTTTTTGTGGTCAAAATCCTATGGCAACTACAGCGACAGAAACGAAAGCGCAGCGGGTCGAGCGGCTGAAGCGGGAGAAAAATCCCTGGGAAGGCCTCGACGACATCCGCAAATTCGCCCGCGAAGGCTTCGATTCCATCACGCCCGAGTGGCTGGGCACATATTTCCGCTGGTGGGGCGTGTACACGCAGGGGGACGGCGCCGGTGTCATCGGTGGCAAGAACGGCGAAGGCAAAGCCCTGCCGTTCTTCATGGTGCGTATCCGCATTCCCAATGGCCTGCTTCACTCTCACCAGCTGCGAACCATTGCCAACGTCACCGAGAAGTATGCCCGTGGAAGCGCCGACCTCACTGTCCGCCAGAACATTCAACTGCACTGGGTGACGATCCAGGACCTTCCCGAACTGCTGGAAGGATTGTGGCGCGCCGGTCTGACCACCATGGGCTCCTGCGGAGACGATACCCGCAACATCACGGGTTGCCCGCTGGCCGGCGTTGACGCCGATGAGATCTGCGACGCTTCGTCGCTGGCGCTCGAAGCCAACCGCTTTTTCGTGGGCAACGGCGATTTCTACAACCTGCCGCGCAAGTTCAAGGTCTGCATTACCGGCTGCCGCGTCTGGTGTGCCTATCCGGAAATCAATGATGTGGGCTTCACCGCGATCCGCCGCGATGCCGAAGTCGGTTTCTCGTTGCGGGTGGGCGGCGGGCTTTCGACCGATCCTCATCTTGCGCTTCGACTCAACGCCTTTGTGCAGCGGCACCAGGTGATCCCCGTGCTTAAGGGCGTTGCCGAGATTTTCCGTGAAAGCGAAAAGCTGCGTGAGAACCGGGAACGCGCCCGGCTCAAGTTCCTCTTCCTGAAGCACGGCTGGACTGCCGAGAGTTTTCAGGAAGAGCTGGAGCGACGCATCGGCTTCCATCTTGACCCGGCGGCAGAAGAAAAGCCGCCGGTGGACATTTATCGCGATCACGTCGGCGTCCATCCTCAGAGACAAGCGGGATATTCGTACGTGGGAGCGGCAGTGTTGCGGGGACGGATTTCGTCCCAGCAGATGCGCGCCGCGGCCGACGCGGCAGACCGCTACGCGGCAGGTGAGTTGCGCACCACCAACATGCAGAACCTGCTGATCGTGAATGTGCCCAACCGCGATGCCGCAGCGCTCGCGGGTGAACTCGAAGCCAACAAGATGCCGGTGGGCGGTTCTCCGTTCTGGAGGGGCGTGGTGGCTTGCAGCGGCTCGGAATTCTGCAAGATCGCGATTACCGAAACCAAGAGTTTCTCCCGCTGGCTGGTGGAAGAACTCGAAGAGCGTTTGCCCGGCTTCGAGCAGCACCTGAAGCTGCACGTGACCGGATGTCCCAACAGTTGCGGCCAGCACTGGATTGCCGACATTGGCATCGAGGGCAAGAAGATCAAGGTGGATGGCCGCCAGCAGGATGCCTACTACTTTTGCGTGGGCGGCGCGGTGGGATTGCACCAGTCGGTGGCGCGTCCCATCGGCTACCGCTGTCTGGCCAGCGAGGTTCCGGATGCCATCGAGCGGCTTTTGCTTCGTTATCAGGAGGAAAGATTACCCGAGGAAAATCTGCGCCACTATTTTGCGCGCCATAGCGATGAAGAATTGCGCGAGTGCCTGGCGGGGAAGTTTCTGCCCGCGGTCGAGCGCGACGCTTCGCCGGGAAAGGTGCCGCATGCGGTGGAAGGTTAGAAGGGAAGCGGGAAAGGCATCGTTTGAGATCTTGCAAAAAAATAGCGCTGTCATCCTGAGCGCAGCCGGTCCACGCGCTTGCGAATGGACTGGTGGAGTCGAAGGACCCCTGGCAGCGCGAGAACGTTTGGAAGTCAGGGATAGTTTTGTGAAGTTCCGCGGGAAAAGCGCGAGGCAGGTAGGGGTCCTTCGACTGCGTGGCTGCTTCGCTGCGCGAAGCGGCCACTCCGCTCAGGATGACAAAGTTCAGCGTAGCAAGGTTCGGATTCCATGACTCTATTCCCCATGTTCATGAAACTCGAAGGCCGCCCCTGTCTGGTGGTGGGCGCCGGCACCATCGGCGAGCCGAAGATCGGCAGCCTGCTTGTATCGGGCGCTTCGGTACGCGTGGTTGCGTTCACTGCTACCCCGGCGGTTGCCGAATGGGCGAAGACGGGAGCGATCACCTGGGAAGCGCGGGCCTTCACTGGCGCAGACCTCGACGGCGTTTTCCTGGTGATTGCCGCGACCAATTCCCGCGATGTGAACGCCACAATCTTCCGCGAAGCCGGGAGACGAAACATCTTGTGCAACGTGGTGGATGATCCCGAGTACTGCGATTTCTATTATCCCGCAGTGGTGCGGCGGGGAGACCTTCAGCTTGCCATTTCAACCAACGGCCATAGCCCGGCTTTGGCACAAAGGATCAGGCGCGAACTCGAAGTCCAGTTTGGTCCCGAATACGGCGAGTGGCTGGAGCAGTTGGGCACGATCAGGCAGCAATTATTTGCCAGCCCCATGGATCCGGAAGAACGGCGTCACTTGCTGCACGAGCTCGCCAGCCGCGAGGCCTTCGAAAGGGCGCGCTCGGCGGGATTCGATCTCGAAGCCATCAGTCCGGAGAAAATATCATGACCGGTAAGGTGTACCTGGTTGGAGCGGGTCCGGGCGATCCCGACCTGCTGACCCTGAAAGCCCTCAAACTTCTGAAGACGGCAGACGTGGTGCTGCATGACGGCCTGATCAGCGCGGAAATTCTGGCGTTCATTCCGTCCTCGACCGAGGTCCACAACGTGGGCAAGCGCTTCGGACAAAAGCGCATCAGCCAGACGGAAATTCATTCTCGGATGATTCAGGACGCGCTGCTGGGGCTGCAAGTCGTCCGCCTCAAGAGTGGCGACCCCCTGATCTTCGGCCGCGCCGGCGAAGAGATGGAAGCTCTGCGCGGGGCAGGTATCGAATTTGAAATCGTGCCCGGTGTGACTTCTGCTTTCGGCGCTGCCGCCAGCGCCCAGATTCCTCTCACACATCGCCAGGTTTCGTCAGCGGTGGTTCTGGTGACCGGCCACAATGCCGGGACGGACGAATTTGCCGACTGGCCGGCGAAGATCCCAACCGACGCGACGGTGGTGGTCTATATGCCCGGCTACGACTATCGCAGCGCGTCACAGCAGCTGCGACGCGCCGGGGTTGCAGGCACAACGCCCTGCGCCATCGTTTCGCAAGCGACGTCGGCGAACGAACAGGTTCACCTGACCACGGTGAATGATCTGCATACTTCTCCGCGGCTGCCATCGCCTACGTTGCTCGTGGTCGGCGAGGTAGTGGGAATGGCCAAGCCGTCCGCGCTGCTTCAGCAATTCGCATGGCAGAGTGATTTTGTGGCAAATGGTGCAGTGTCCCCGGTCCCACAGGAGCGTGCGGAGTGAGAGACCACGTCGAGCTGATACCGGCCGAAGCGGAACGATGGCGGCCGGAAGAAGTATTGAGCTGGGCCTTTGCCACTTATGGAAACGATGTAGCTATTGCGTCGGGCTTCGGAATTGAAGGCATGGTGCTGCTCGACTTGGCCTCACGGGTGCGGACGGATTTTCGCGTCTTTACCCTGGATACGGAATTCCTGTTTCCTGAAACCTACGACCTGATGGACCGGGTCGAGAAGCGGTACGGAATCAAGATTGAGAGGGTTTACAGCACGCTGACTCCGGAGGAACAGGAGCGCGAACACGGGGCAGCCCTGTGGAAGCGCAACCCTGACCTGTGCTGTGGTCTGCGCAAGGTGGAGCCGCTGCGGACGAAGCTAACCGAACTGCGCGCCTGGATCACCGCTATCCGCCGTGACCAGACTTCGTCGCGCGCCGCCGCCCGCAAGGTGGAGTGGGATGCCAAGTTTCAGCTGCTGAAGGTCAATCCCATTGCCGACTGGACTTCGGCAATGGTGTGGGGTCACGCTCTCAAGCACAATGTCCCCTACAACCGTCTGCACGACAAGAATTATCCCAGCATCGGATGCACCCACTGCACCCGGGCCATCCGTCCGGGAGAAGGCGCCCGGGCCGGGCGTTGGGCTGGATCGGAAAAGACCGAGTGCGGGTTGCACGTTGCGGAGTCCGCGGAAATCTCTCCCCTGGTAGGGATCAAGAATCTCCAGGCCAAAACCTCATTTAGCGTTGAAGACTAGAAAAATCGTCAACCACGAAGGACACGAAAGTTCACCAAGGAAACCAGCTTAAGTGCAAGGTTTTGCTTCGTGCACCTTGGTGTGCTTGGCGGTTAAGGCTTTTTCTCGCCGCCCAAAAAATCCATTAGCGTCATCGAAATTCTCGATTGTACTTCTACGGCCGAATGACGATAAACACTGTAAAGATGAGTCCGAGTCACCTAACCACAGACCACGACGCCTGCGGTGTCGGCCTGGTCGCCCACATCGACGGTGCGACCTCGCGCGAGATCGTGGAGCGTGCGCTCGAAGCCCTGGTCCGCCTGGCGCATCGTGGGGGTGTGGATGCCGATGGACGAAGTGGTGATGGCGCTGGCCTGCTGACTCGCATCCCGGAAAAGCTAATTCGCAAGCACGCGCGTGAAGCCGGAATCAAGCTGCCGGCCTCGTTCGGACTGGGCATGGTTTTTATGCCGCCGGGCCAGGAAGAGGCGGCGCGCAAAGTTATCGAGACCCAGGCGAAGCGGAGCGGCCTGAAATGCCTGGGCTGGCGTGCGGTACCCATCAGCCCCGAAGTTCTTGGACCGCGTGCTCACGATGCCTTGCCCATCATCGAGCAATGTTTCTTCGCTCCCCGAACGGAAGTGGCGAATCTTGAAATGCTTCTCTTCCGATTCCGCAAGGAAGCGGAGGCCAGGGCTCCGCTCGGAACTTATTTCTGTTCGCTGTCATGCCGGACCGTGGTGTACAAGGGGCTGCTGACACCTTTCCAACTGCCGGCGTTTTACTCCGACTTGCGCGACCCGGATTTTGAGAGTGCGTTCGCGATCTTTCATCAGCGCTACTCCACCAACACTCAGCCCAGTTGGTCGCTGGCGCAACCTTTCCGCTTCGTAGCCCACAATGGCGAAATCAACACCATAAGTGGCAACCGGCGCTGGCTTCGCGCCAAGGCACCGGCACTGCGTCACGAACTGGAACTTACGGAACAGGTCCGCCTGCTGGAGGAGCGAGTCAGCGACTCGGCCAGTTTCGACAACGGGTTCGAACTTTTCCTGCGCCGTGACTATAGCCCCGCTGAGGCGATGCTCGCGATGGTGCCCCCGGCGTGGGAGCGTTCGCCCGAGGCGGCGCCTGAGCTGCGGAACTTCCTGGAAGAGCAAGCCCGCCTGCAGGAGCCATGGGACGGACCGGCAGCGTTGATCTTCACCGATGGGTGCACGGTGGGCGCGAAGCTGGACCGCAATGGCCTGCGTCCTTTGCGTTACACCCTGACCGCGGACGGGTTGCTGGTGGTGGGCTCCGAAGTAGGCATCGCCGATCTGCACGACAAAGAGATTGCCGAAAGACAGCGGCTGGGACCGGGAGAAGTTTTGCTGTTGAATTCGGCGAGCGGCGAGTTTGTCCGTCCCATGAACTCGCTGCAGCTGCGCCAGGGCATCCGTGCCGTCTCATCCGAGCCGGCTGTGCTCGTAGATCCTACCGATCAACCATATTTCGAGATCACTCCGGAGCCCAAGCAGGCCATGGCGGCATTGGGCTGGAGCGAAGACCAGTTCCGGCTGCTCTTCCAACCTTTGGTCGAACAAGGGCAGGAGGCGGTATGGAGCATGGGCGACGATGCGCCGCCGGCTTCGATGTCCGGCTTTCTCCGGCCGTTGTGGGACTACTGCAAGCAGCGTTTCGCCCAAGTCACGAACCCTCCCATTGATTCGCTGCGTGAAAGTCATGTGATGTCCCTGAAAGTATTTCTGGGCAAAACCGTCATCAACTCGCCGTTGCTCGATGCCGGACAATTGCGACTGCTGCAGAAAGAATTAGGAACGACGGAACTAATCCCCATCACTTTTGCCGCAGAGGACGGAGTGGAAGCGGCGAAGGCGACGCTGGCGCATCTGCAGGAAAACATAAAGGCGGCCTCGGCCCATCCTCCCGGCCTTATTCTGTTGACCGATCGCGGAGTGGGCACCCAACAGATAGCCCTTCCTGCCCTGCTGGCTCTGGCCGCGGCCTGGAAGGCTATGGTTGCGGCGGGCTTGCAGGACATTCCGCTGGTGATCGAAAGCGGGCAGGTTATCGACACCCATCACGTCGCCCTGCTGGTGGCGGCAGGCGCGAGCGCGGTATTTCCCTATCTGGCGCTGGAACAGGCAGCGCACCTGAAACCGGGCGGAGCAACGGATTATCGCGGCGCGGTGGAGAAGGGCCTGCGCAAGGTGATCGCGCGCATGGGCATTTCAACCATCGCCAGCTACCGCAATAGTCATCTTTTCGAGATCATCGGTCTCGACCCTGATGTGTGCGACCAATTCTTTGAGGACGCGAGCTGCTCGCTCGCAGGCAAGGGCCTGACCGAACTTTTGCAGGACTGTCTCGACCGGCACGATTCGGTTTTTGCCCTAGCCTTTCCCACCATGACGGTAAGCGCGAAATTGCAGGACCACGGGCTCTATCGCTTCCGCCACCAGGGAGAGCTGCACGCTACGTCGCCAGAGCTGGTGCGGAGAATGCATCGCTACATCAAATTTCCCACCGAGGAAAATCATCGGGCCTTCCGGGAACTGGGGCAGCAGAGGGAGCCAGTAGCCGTCCGGGACTTGCTGGAGATTGTGCCAGGCCAGGCGCTGCCACTCGACGAAGTGGAAACCGACGCTTCGATCCTGGGCCGTTTCAGCACGCAAGCCATGTCGCTGGGCGCGATTTCGCCCGAGACCCACAACACTCTGGCCGTCGCCATGAACCGGCTGGGCGGGCGCAGCAATACCGGCGAGGGGGGCGAAGACCCCGAGGTTTACCGCAATGGCAGCGAGGCCAACAATAGGGTCAAGCAGGTGGCTTCGGCGCGCTTCGGAGTGACGGCGGAATATCTGGTGCACGCCGACGAACTCGAAATCAAGATTGCGCAAGGCGCCAAGCCCGGCGAGGGAGGACAGCTTCCAGCCAGCAAAGTTTCTGTTTATATCGCGCGTTTGCGGCATGCGGTGCCGGGGATGATGCTGATTTCGCCGCCGCCGCATCATGACATCTACAGCATCGAGGACCTGGCGCAACTGATCTACGACCTGCGGGCGATCAATCCGCAGGCCCGGATCGGAGTGAAGCTGGTGGCCAGCGCCGGAGTTGGAATTATTGCGACCGGAGTGGCCAAGGCCGGAGCCGACGTCATCACCATCAGCGGCCACGACGGCGGCACCGGGGCCTCGCCGATTACTTCCATCAAGAACACGGGGCTTCCCTGGGAAGTCGGACTGCGCGACGCTCATGCCGCGCTGGTACGGGCCGGGCTGCGCGGCCGTGTTCGTCTGCGGGTGGACGGCGGATTCAAGTTTGCGAGCGATGTCATCATCGGTGCCCTTCTGGGGGCAGAGGAATTCGGATTTGGCACCGCCTCTTTACTGGCACTGGGATGCGTCATGGCGCGGCAATGCCACCTCAATACCTGTCCCGTTGGCATCGCGACCCAGGATGAAAAGCTGCGCACCCGCTTTACCGGGAAACCGGAAATGGTCGAGACCTACTTCCGGGCGGTGGCTGCGGACGTGCGCGAATTGTTGGCCGCCATGGGTGCTCACTCGATCGATGATATCGTGGGCCAAGCCGAGCGCCTGCGACCGCGGACGCCCCAAGCGGAACGGATGCTGGGCAGGCTGCTGGATTCGATCGCTTCGTCGGGCCATCCAGCTTGCCCGGTCGAGGATCAGAGCACTCTGTATCGCGAGTTGAACCGCACCATCGTTCGCGACCCTGATACGCGGGTCGCACGTCGCCGTCGTTTCCGCATTACCAACGCTGATCGAGCCATCGGCGCCCATTTGAGCGGAGAGAGATTGCGCCAGGCGGGAGCGCTGGTGGATGCGTCGCTGAGATATGAATTTGTCGGCAGCGCGGGCCAGACCTTCGGCGGATTCCTGGTCAAGGGCCTGAACTTCCGGCTGGTGGGCGAAGCCAACGATTATGTGGGCAAGTGCTTGTCCGGAGGCACGATTGCCATCACCGCCGGAGAGAAGGCATCCCTGCGGGGAGATGTCCTCGCCGGCAACACCCTGCTTTACGGCGCCACCGGAGGGGAATTGTACGTGGCAGGCCGGGTAGGCGAACGCTTTGCCGTGCGAAACAGCGGCGCTCTCGCCGTGGTGGAAGGTGTGGGACAACACGGCTGCGAGTACATGACCGCGGGTGTGGCCGTCATTCTGGGTCCGGCGGGAATGAACCTGGGCGCGGGTATGACCGGAGGGCTGGCTTATGTCCTGCGCGATTCGATTGGTGGCCACGGATACAACCAGCAGTCGGTCCGACTGGCGCCCGTCGAAGTCAGGGAAGAACTTTGGCTGCGCCGGGTCTTGCGCAAACATTTACGTCTTACCGGCAGCCCGCGCGCCATGGTGTTATTGAATTCCACGGTCCCGCTACCATTCTTGCGGGTGGAGCCTCTGGTGCTGCCCTGCACCGTGGCGGAAACGTGGGCCCCCATCCTGCCCCGGCTCAGGCGGCAGCCGGCGTCGGTGCCGCAACCGGCTGCAGCCTACGTACCGCAGTCTGCGGATGTGCGTGCCATCGCGGTGGTGTGAAACGAAATCTCTCCATCTGGCGGGATTTATCAATCCGCTAGATTGTCCGCTATAATCTTCCACTACTCATGGACTTTGACCAGTTAGTGACTTTCCTCGAAGTAGCCAAGCTGGGAAGCTTTTCCCGGGCTGGGCAAAAGGTCTTCCGCTCCCAGTCCGCGGTCAGCGCCCAGATCCGCCAACTGGAGCAGGAGTACGGCGACCGCCTGCTCGATCGTTCTGGTAAGGATGTGACCCTCACGCCCGCCGGCAGAGTGCTGTTCGCCTATGCCGAACGCCTGCTGCAGATGCGGGATGAATCTCTGCTCGCAGTTGCCGATCAGGGCACGAGTCCTCGCGGCACGCTGGTCATCGGCGCCAATGAGGCCACTTGCCTGTACGTGCTGCCTGATGTTTTCGCGAAATACTGCCATTTGTATCCCGGCGTGCAGATCAGTATTTACCGCAACTTCAGTTACAAAATTGTCGAGAAGCTGGAAAATGGCAGCATTGACGTGGGCATCGTCACCCTGCCGGTGAAGTCGGCCAGCCTGAAGGCCCACTCGATTTTCCGCGACCAGTTGATGCTGATGGTGAGTCCGCAAAACGCCCTGGCCAAGCTCGACGTGGTACCGGTGAGCGAGGTTGCCAAACAGCCCTTGCTGCTGCCCAAGACCGGCTATAGCCGCCGGGTCATGGACAAGCTGTTCCGTCCTTATGCCTCGCAACTGCAAATACGGATGGAACTGCCCAGCGTCGGCATGATCAAGAGCTTCGTGGCAGCCGGCCTGGGTGTTTCGCTGATCAGCTCCAGCTTTGCCAAGGACCAGGTGCTGGCCGGACGAGTCAAACTGATTCCCATCCGGGACCAGGAGTTATGGCGGGAGCTGGGCATTGCCTACCGGCGCGACCGCACCCACACCCGCGCTACCACCACCTTCATCAGCACGGTTCGGCAACTGGCCACCGCCTCGAAGTGAGCGTCTAATCGAATTTGTCGATGTGGCCAATCATAATTTCAAATTTCTTTTTGTCCTGAAGAATTGTTACTCTTCGGGCAGAAGCCTCAGAAGCTTAGATCTTGGTACCACGTGGTTATCAAACTAACTTGAACCCAGCTGAGGGGGTGTGGCATGAGAGAACTGGAAAGTGGATTAAACAAAATCCTGGAAGAGCATCAGCATGAGAGCGGCCTTCATGTCATCGGAGGCAGGCGCAGGTTGGTTGACCGGCTGATGCAATTCTTCGAAGAATTCAAACCGGAAGAAACTCCGGACACGAGATTGAGCCGGGAGCAGCATAACTAGATCGCGTTACGCGGACAGCAACCCATGAACGCAACTTCCCAGAAGGCTAAGCGAATTACATCGATGGGCACAGGCACGTCGAAGCGAATTAGCGTGCTTCTGGGGGAGGGCGTCAGGTGAGCTGAGAAACACAAAGCTTTAACGGCTGACAAAGACCCACCGCCAGAAGCAACTGGCAGGTGGGTTTTTTTATTTGTCCGCTTTGGGTGGAGCAGCGCCTAAGCGCTGCCATCAGGACGTCGCGCTATGCAGTCCTGAAGGCCTGCTCCACCCTTTGCAGATGACGGTCACACCAGCGCCTCAAACTGAATTACTACCAGATCAACGGCAGATTACGAAGGCACAAGGGAGATGACATGAACGATCCGTCGCAACAGAGCAGGGAAGCAGCGAGCCAAAGTGGCGAATGTGTGGTCATGAAATTCGGTGGCACCTCGGTGGAGGATGCGGCCGCCATTCGCCGCTTGTGTCAACTGGTGGCGCGGCCGTCGCCCGAACGTCCCGTGGTGGTGGTCAGCGCCCTGGCCAGAGTCACCGATCAGCTGATGAACGCGGGCGAAGCCGCCGCTGCAGGACGGCTGGATTCCGCCCGGGAGACTCTTCAAGCCCTCCTGCGGCGTCATGAAACCGTGGCCAGCGCGCTGGTCGAGGGCGATGAAGTCATCCGCCGGTTCGGCGAGTTGGCTATTGACTTTAAAGCGCTGGAGAATCTGCTCCTCAGGATTGCGTCAGACAAGTCCTTGCTTCCCTGCGTGCAGGACAAACTGTTAGGGGCGGGCGAAGCGCTTTCATCGAAGCTGGTGTGTTCCGCCTTGCATTCTGCCGGCGTGAACGCCGCTTTGATTGATGCCCGAGAGTGCATCGTCACCGATGCCGCGCATACCCGCGCCACGCCGCTATGGGACGAGACCAATAAGCGGCTGCAGGCGGTCGTGCTGCCGCTGTTGGAAGCGAGGCAGATCCCGGTGATGGGCGGATTTGTCGGCGCAACCCGCGACGGCATTCCCACCACGCTGGGTCGTGGCGGATCCGATTTCAGCGCCGCGATCGTCGGTGCGGGCCTGCACGCGAGCCGGATCGAAATCTGGACTGACGTAGATGGAATCCTGACCACCGATCCCAACCTTTGCCCAGATGCCCGCCGTGTGGCTCGTATGACTTTCGACGAAGCTGCCGATCTGGCCTACTTCGGCGCCAAAGTGCTGCACCCGGCCACCCTGGTGCCGGCCATGCGCGCCAATATTCCGGTGTGGGTGCTTAATTCACGCAACCCGGAGTGTTCCGGGACCGAAATTGTGGCGCACTGCGGAGCCGCCTATGGGGTCAAGGCGATTACTACCAGGCCAGGCGTGGCCATCGTGGACGTCGAGCCCGTCCGCTGGTTTGCGCCTGAACTCCTGCGTGAGGTCTTCGATGTGTTCGAACGTCATCAGCACACTCTGGATTTGCTTTCCGCCTCGCGCGGCAGCCTGGCCCTGCTGGTGAGTTCAGTCTCCGGTCTACCGGCGATCGCCGACGAACTGAAGGGCATGGCCAGCGTCCGCTGGGAAAACCACAAGGCGCTGGTCTGTTTGGTGGGAGAGCAGGTCCGGCGCCGTCCGGAAATTGTCAGTCAGGCATTCCGCGCTATCGGCGACGTCGAGGTGCGCATGATCTGCCAGGGCGCCTCGGAGAGAAACATCAGCTTTCTGGTGGATGAATCGCGCGCCGAAGAGGCGGTGCAGCGTCTTCACCGGGCATTTTTTTCCAACTCCGGACCCGTACTGGAACCAGAGGGCTCGCTGATCATGTGCCAGGCCGAATGGGTATGGCATGGTGCTGATTAATGTAGGCGCGAGCGTCCACGCTCGTGCAGGGCGGCAACAGCGCTGCTCATCGCTGGCAGGCTGCTGTTTCCAGCCCGTCAATTTGTGAGCCCTACCAAGCCGCTGCACAAGCGAAGACGCTCGCGCTTGCATCCGATTGGCCGCATCGAAATTTCTACTTGACACCCGCCGCATACCAATTACCATAGATGAATAATTATTCACGACGATGAATAGTCATTCATGAGCAAGCCGCTGCGACAAAAGTTCATCCTGGAAGTGCTGGAGCGCATCTCAGTCAGCAGCCAGGAAGATCTGCAGCGTGCTTTGCGTAAGCGGGGTCTGAAAGTAGGCCAGGCGACGCTCTCGCGGGACATTCACGAGCTCGGCCTGGTGAAGACCGGAGCCGGGTACGTGCTGCCGGGGCAAGCGGTGTCGGAGCCGGCCTTGCCTCCGGTTTCGCGGCTGGTAAGGGAGTTTGTGCTGGAAGTGAAAGCGGCACAAAACTTGTTGGTGATCAAGACGACCGTCGGCAGCGCACAGCCCGTGGCCGCCGCGCTCGACGGACAGGATTGGGAGGAAGCCATCGGAACCATCGCCGGCGACGACACAATATTGATGGTGTGCTCTGACAACCGGGGTGCGAAGGTCCTGGCCGCCCGCATTCAGGAGATGCTCGCCTGATGGCGTCCCAGCTCAAAACCGCAATCCTGGGTGCGACCGGCTACTCCGGCTTTGAGCTGGCCCGCCTCTTGCTGCGCCACCCTGGCGTGGAAACTCCGGTGCTGCTTCAGCGTTCCGGCGAGGCCGCCGCGGAGGTGAATCTCGCGGACATGTATCCCGTCATCTCCGGAAATGGCGGATACCCGCTGCAGCCGTGGTCGTGGCCCGAACTGCAGCGGCAGAAGATCGAGCTGTTGTTTCTGGCCACGCCGCATGAAGTATCGCGCGCCCTGGTGCCGGAAGCGATTGCGCATGGCTTGCGCGTAGTGGATCTCAGCGGCGCGTGGCGGTTACGCGAGGCGCAAAATCGCGCCGTCTATGGCTTTCACGACGAGAATGCCGTTACCGCGGCCGATCTCATGGAAAAGGCCGTGTACGGCCTTCCCGAGTTGAATGGTGACCGTCTTCCCGGCGCGGCGCTGGTGGCCAATCCCGGTTGCTATGCCACATCGGTGATTCTTGCTCTGGCCCCGCTGCTGGCGGCGGACATCGTAGATCGCGAGAAGGGAATTGTTTCGGATTCCAAATCCGGCGTATCGGGTGCGGGCAAGGAAGCGACCGCGCGTACCCACTTCGTTTCGGTGGCGGACAATCTTTCCGCCTACTCGGTATTTGGGCACCGCCATGTGGGAGAGATTCTCGAGCAGTTGAAACTGGATTCGGGTGAGTTGATTTTCACTCCGCACCTGTTGCCCATTCCGCGGGGAATTCTTTCCACTATTTATGTTCATCTGAAGCAGGAGATGAAAACGTCGGAGGTGGAATCGTGCTTCCACGATTTCTATAGCGATAAGCCGTGGGTGCGCGTTTTCGCCACGCCGAAGCTGCCGCAGATACAGTTCTCATTGAACACCAACTACTGCGATCTGGGTTTTTGCCTGGCCCGGGATGGACGCCGCCTGGTGCTGGTCTCCTGCATAGACAACCTGCTCAAAGGGGCGGCCGGACAAGCAGTTCAAAACATGAACCTCATGTATGGGTTTAGGGAACAGGAAGGTTTGCAGTGAAGATCGTAATCAAGCTCGGCGGCGCCGCCCTCGAAAACAAAGACACCTTGCACAAGTGCGCTCGCGCCATCGTGGAGTTGGCGGAAGACGGCCACAAGGTCACCGTGGTGCACGGCGGCGGGGCCGCGCTCACCCGGACGCTCAAACTTTTGGGCAAGGAAAGCGATTTCATCAACGGCTTGCGCATCACCGACGCCGAGACCCGCGACGTCGCCCTGATGGTACTGGCCGGAATCGTGAATAAGAGTCTGGTCGCGGCCATCGTTGCTGCCGGGCGTCCGGCCATCGGCCTCTGCGGCGGCGACGGCATGGCGTTTCGTGCTCGCAAGAAGCAGACGCAGGGTTACGACCTCGGATACGTGGGAGAAATCTGTTCGGTGGAACCGCGATGGCTCGAAGCCATCTGGGGCCTGGGTGGAATACCTGTGCTGTCTTCGGTGGCGCTGGCCTCGGATGGCGAATATTACAACGTGAATGCCGACCAGATGGCATCCGCGTGCGCCGTCGCCTGCCACGCCGACACCCTCATCTTCCTTACTGACGTGGCCGGGGTAAAAGATGCCGAGGGCGCGGTCATGCCCTGGCTGAACACTAAACAGATTGCCGGGATGGTTGAGAGCGCCGTGATTGCCGGCGGCATGCTACCCAAGCTTGAGGCCTGCGGACAGGCCCTGCGCAAGGGCGTGGGCAGGGTACGCATCCTGCCGGCGGCGCAGGCGGACGCTCTGCCGCAGTTTTATCTCACCAAGCTGGACGGTGGTACGGAGGTGATTGTCGCATGAGCCTCGCTACCGTCGCACGTTCCGAATCCAAACTGTTGCTTCCCACCTACGACCGTCAGCGTGTGCTGTTCGAGCGTGGGCGCGGAGTCTATTTGTGGGATTCGAAGGGCAAACGCTATCTGGATTTCCTGAGCGGGATCGGGGTCAACGCTTTGGGACACGCGCATCCTGTCATTCAGGCGACCCTGAAACGTCAGGCGGGGCGGCTGATTCACGTGTCGAACCTGTTCTTCCACGAGTATCAGGCCCAGCTGGCGAAGCGGCTGACTAAAATATCCGGCTTGGACAAGGCATTTTTCTGCAACAGCGGCACCGAGGCCTGGGAAGGCGCGCTCAAACTCGCCCGCGCCTTTGCCCGCACCCAGAACAACAACGGCCACAAAGCCAAGTGGCGTTTGCTGGCGCTGGAGAATTCCTTTCATGGCCGCACCTTCGGCTCGTTGGCCACAACCGGGCAGGAAAAGTATCGACATCCCTTTGCGCCCCTGGTGCCGGGAGTCGGGTTTGTCGGCTTCAACGATGTGGGCGACCTCAAACGGCAATTTGACGGGAGCGTCTGCGCCATTTGTCTGGAGACGATTCAGGGTGAAGGGGGAATCCGCCCGCTCAGTGCTGAGTTTCTGCAGACGGCGCGGCAGTTGTGTGACCGCACCGGGGCACTGCTGATTCTCGACGAGATTCAATGCGGACTGGGCCGCACCGGACGCTATTTTGCCTACCAGCATTACGGGGTTCAGCCCGACATCGTGACCGTCGCGAAACCATTGGCTGCCGGTCTTCCATTGGGAGCGCTGCTGACCACTGACCGCGTGGCCGGCGGCATGCATCCCGGAATGCACGGCACCACCTTCGGCGGCGGGCCGCTGGCCTGTGCAGTGGCCATCGAGTTTCTGCGCGTGCTGGATCGCATGTTAGGGCACATACGGCAGACCGGCGACTACTTCCACGCCAGACTCGAGGCTCTCAAAGCCAGGCATGACGATGTCCGCGAGATTCGCGGCATGGGTCTGATGCTGGGGATGAATCTCGATTCCGCCGACCGGGCGAAGGCGGTGGTCGCGCAGTTGCTGAACCGCGGCATCCTCATTAACCGTACGCAGGACACGGTGCTGCGTTTTCTGCCGCCCTACATCATTCAGAAAGCGCACGTGGACCTGGTGGTTCGCGCGCTCGATACGGCGCTTGCCTCCACCCAGCCCAAGAAGCATCTGACCAGCGACGCAAAGTCCAAAAGAAGGAGCCAACTACGTTGAGCAGCCAGCCATTCCAATCCACCCAGGTCGCGACTCCGCCGGCAACCACGACTTTTCCGGGGCGCGATCTTATTTCAATCCGCGATCTCAGTCCGATCGAGATTGAATCCATTTTCCATCTCGCGGGACTGTTGAAGTCGCGTCCGGCAAATTTCCGCAGCGCGCTTGCCGGCAAGCAGATGGTGATGTTCTTCGAAAAGCAATCGCTGCGCACCCGGCTCACCTTCGAGGCCGGCATGGCCAGCATGGGCGGCAACGCGTTTTTCATGGACCAGACCGGCGGCCGCCTCGATGCGCGCGAAAAGCTGAGTGACATAGCGCACAACGTCGAACGCTGGGTGGATGCCATTGTGCTGCGCACCTACTCTCACGGCACCGTCGAGGGAATGGCGGAGCACGCCTGCATACCGGTGATCAACGCGCTCAGCGACCTGGAACATCCTTGCCAGGCGTTGGCCGATTACTTCACCTTGCTGGAGCGCTTCGGCGATCTGAAGAAGATCTGTCTGGCCTACGTGGGCGACGGTAACAACGTGGCGCACTCTCTGCTGCTGACTGCGGCAACTCTGGGTTCCCGCATTCGCATTGCTACTCCTGAAGGCTATGCTTGCGATGCTCAAATCGTCAGAGACGCCCGCGAGCTGGCGCAGCAGACCGGCGCGGTCATCGAAATCCTCAACGATCCCAAGCAGGCCGTGGACGGGGTGGACGCGGTTTATACTGACGCCTGGACCAGCATGGGTCACGAGCATGAAGAGCAGGAGCGGAACCAGGTTTTCCCCCCCTACCAGGTGAACGAAAAGCTCGCGGCCGGCGCGGCGCGTCATGCCGTCTTCATGCACTGCTTGCCCGCGCACCGTGGAATGGAGATTACGGACGCCATCATGGATTGCGAGCGATCCGTAGTTTTCGACCAGGCGGAAAGCCGGTTGCACGTGCAGAAGGCCATTCTGCTGTTACTGCTCGGCGGCAAGGTGGGCCGCATGAATTCGAGGAATTCAAATGGCTGAAAATGTTGTGCTCGCATATTCGGGAGGGCTCGACACCTCCATCATCATTCCCTGGCTGAAGGAAAACTACGCCTACGACGTGATTGCCATGGTCGGAGACGTCGGCCAGGGAGACGATATCGAAGCCGTTGTCGAGAAGGCATACAAGACCGGCGCCAGTAAGGTTGTCGTCGAGGACATGCGCGAGGAATTTCTCACCGGATACGTGTTTCCCGCATTGCGGGCAGGTGCGGTGTACGAACACAAGTATCTGCTGGGGACTTCTCTGGCGCGCCCGGTCATTGCCAAGCACCAGGTGGAAGTCGCGCTCCGCGAGGGGGCCAGTGCGGTGGCGCACGGCTGCACCGGAAAGGGTAACGATCAAGTGCGCTTCGAGCTCGCCTACCAAGCGCTGGCCCCCGAGCTCAAAGTGATTGCGCCCTGGCGCGAATGGAGCTTGAAATCGCGCGAAGATTGTCTCGACTATGCCGAAAAGCGGGGAATCTCCGTCACCGCGAGCCGGGAGAAGATCCACAGCCGCGATCGCAATCTCTGGCACATCAGCCACGAGGGCGGGGAACTGGAAGACGCCGGCAACGCGCCTTTCCCCAGCACCTGGCAGTTGACTCGTTCCCCGCAGGAGGCCCCGGACCGCGAAGAGCAGGTCGTGATCGGGTTTGAAAAGGGAACTCCGGTTTCCGTGAACGGGATGAAGCTCGATCCGGTTTCGCTGGTCGAACTGCTGAACGAAATCGGAGGACGCAATGCCATTGGCCGCATCGATCTGGTGGAGAACCGCTTCGTCGGCATCAAGTCGCGTGGTTGTTACGAGACGCCGGGCGGAACTCTGCTGATTGCCGCCCATCGCGAACTCGAAGCCCTGTGCCTGGAACGCGACCTGATGCACTTCAAGCAGCACATCGGCCTGAAATATGCAGAGCTGGCTTATTTCGGGCTGTGGTTCACTCCGCTGCGCGAAGCGCTGGACGCGTTCGTCGATAACACGCAACGGGACATCACGGGCGCAACTACGCTCGCTCTCTACAAGGGCAATGTGTCCGTGGTCAGCCGCCAGTCTGAGAACTCGCTCTACTGCACCGATCTCTCGTCGTTCACCATGGGCGAAAGCTATGACCAGAAAGATGCGGAAGGATTCATTCGCATCCTGGGGTTGCCGTCGCGCTCCCGCGCCCGTCTGCGCGTCGACGCGGTGAAGCCCGAGGTGACCCGATCAGGGGTGAACCGATGAAGATGTGGTCAGGACGATTCCGCCAGCCGCTCGATGCCGACTTCGAGCGCTGGCAGCGGTCGTACGACTTCGACCGGCGTTTGCTGCGGGAGGAACTGGCCGCCAGCCGCGCCCACGCCACTGCGTTGAATAGTGCCAGAGTCCTGACTTCGGGCGAGCTGATCACGATTCTTGAAGGCCTGAAGCAGATTGGCGAAAAGGCTGCCGCGTCGCCCGTATTTCTGGACGACAGCGAGGCCGAGGACGTACATCACTTCGTCGAAAAACAACTGGTGGCGTTGATTGGCGAAACGGGATACAAGTTGCACAGCGGCCGCAGCCGTAATGAGCAGATTGCGACCGATCTCCGTCTTTACGTGCGGGCGTCGATCGATCAAATACGTGCCGATCTGGCGGAGTGGCTGAACATTGCGATTGATCGTGCTGAAGAGGCGGGAAGCGCGGCCATGCCCGCCTACACCCATCTGCAACGGGCGGAGCCGGTGCTGGTCTCGCACTGGTTGCTGGCCTACGTGGAAATGTTTCTCCGGGATACGGAACGGCTCGCCGACTGCCGCAAACGGCTGAATCTGTCGCCCCTGGGTTCGGGCGCCGTGGCTGGCGCGACCCTGCCGCTCGACCGCCGCGCCATGGCCGAAGAGCTGGGCTTCGACGCTCCCACCGCCAACAGCATCGACGCTACCAGCGATCGCGATTTTGTCCTCGAGTTCGTGGGAGTTCTGTCGCTTCTCGCCGTCCACCTCAGCCGCTGGGCGGAGGAGATGATCTTATTTTCGTCGCAGGAATTCGGATTCATCCGTTTGCCGGAGGCTTATTCGACCGGAAGCAGCGCCATGCCACAGAAGATGAATCCAGACCTGCTTGAGCTCACGCGCGGCAAGGCCGCCCGCATCATTGGCGACGCCACCACCCTGCTGGTCACAGTAAAGGGCCTGCCCCTGGCCTACAACAAGGACTTGCAGGAAACCCAGCAGCCGCTGTTCGACGCCGCCGGCACCGTACTTTCCCTGGTGCCCATGGCCGGCGGTTGGATGAAGGCTGTGGAATTCAATCACGAACGCATGCAGGCAGCCACCGAGTCAGGATTCATGAATGCCTGGGCGGGCGCCACTTACCTGGTGCGGCGCGGAGTTCCTTTCCGCCTTGCCCACGAAATAGTTGGCAAAGCGGTGCAAACCTGCATCGAAAGAGAGTGTGAGTTGGCAGATTTGCCCTTGGAGGAACTGCGCCAGTTGAATCCCGCCTTTGACCAGGATTTTTACTCCTCTTTGAGTCTGCAGGCTGTGCTCAATCTCCACGATGTTCCGGGCGGCACCGCGCCGGCACGAGTTCGGCAGGCCATCGCCGATGCCCGGCGCAAGGTGGAAAGCATGCGGGAGGACGTCCATGCGCACGCGTGAAGCCCTATTGCCCGATGCCGAGCAGATACATGAACTGATCGCCGCCTACTCCGGCGACGGCACGCTGCTGCCCCGCACCTTTGCCGAGGTCTGCGAGAACGTCCGCGACTTCGTGGTGCTCGAAGATCACGGCCACATTATCGGATGCGGCGCGCTCCATCTGTATGGTCCCCACCTGGCGGAAATCCGCTCGATTACCGTCGATCCCGCGCGCCAGGGTTCGGGGGGCGGCGAGCGCCTGGTGAAAGCCTTGCTGGCGCAGGCCCGCAAACACGATGTCGATTCCATCTGCCTGTTCACCCGCATCCCGGAATTTTTCGCTCGACTGGGATTCGCCATGGCCCAGCGCGCAGATTTGCCCGACAAGATCCACAAAGATTGCTGCGTCTGCCCTCGATTCGATCACTGTGATGAAGTCGCCATGGTGCGCGGTGAACTGCCCAAATTCGCCATGCTTCCTCAGCCCACCAATTGGCTGGTGAAGATCGAGGTATGAGAGTTCGCGGTCTTCCACACAAAAATATTTGCCTGCCTGCGGGCTTCACCTTCGCGGCGGCTCGCGCGGGAATCAAGGCCAGCGGCCGGCCTGATCTGGCGCTGGTCGAAGCCTGTCCGGGCACAACGGCTGCAGCTGTGTTCACGAAAAACCGGGTGATAGCTGCGCCACTGAAGGTGGGGCGCGCTTCGCTGGCCGCCAGCCGTGGAAGGGTGCGGGCCGTGATCGTGAACTCAGGCAACGCCAACTGCGCCACCGGCAAGGCTGGAATCCGGGCCTGTCAGCAAGTTTGCCACGAATTGGCGCACCTTCTGGAAGTTCACGCCAACCAGGTTTTCCCCTCATCCACAGGCATCATCGGTGTTCCTTTGCCGGTAGAGAAAATAGTTTTGGCGTTGCCCGATCTGGCAGCGGCGCGCGCTGCGACAAAACAGGGAATCGCCAGCTTTGCCCGCGCCATCATGACCACCGACACCCGTCCCAAGCTGGCTTGCGCAAGCTTTCGTTCGGGTAAGTCCGCAGTGAACCTGCTCGGCATAGCCAAAGGCGCGGGCATGATTCATCCCCAGCTGGCCACCATGCTGGTTTACCTGTTCACCGATGCGGCGGCCAATCCTGTCGAACTAAAGCGCCTATTACGAGATGGTTGTGAGCAAACCTTCAACTGCATCTCGATTGATGGAGATACTTCGACCAACGACACCGTGCTCCTGCTGGCCAGCGGTCGCAGCGGGGTACGCCTGAAGAACGCCTCGCTGCGAAGGGAATTCTCGGAAGCGCTCCTTAAGGTCTGCCAGTCTTTGGCCGAGCAGATTGTCTTCGACGGCGAAGGCGTGAAGCACGTCATTCTACTTTCTGTAGAGCAGGCCAAGAGCCGCAGCGAGGCCCGCCAAATAGCCCAAACCGTCGCGCACTCATTACTGGTGAAGACCGCATGGGCGGGCGCCGACCCGAATTGGGGACGGATTTTGGCTGCGGTGGGCAGGTCGGGGGTGGCCCTTGATCCGGAGCAGGTCAGCATCCAGATCGGCGATCAAATGGTCTGCCGCAACGGCATGGGCTGCGCCTTTGACGAGAAGCGGGCACATAAAGCCCTGGCCGAGCCGCGCTCCGAGGTTCGCATCTTTCTGGGTCGAGGCGGCGATTCTATCCGCCTTCTGACCAGCGATCTGACGGCAGAATACGTACGCATCAACGCGGACTATTCGACCTAGATGTCAGCCGCCGGGTAAGAAGTCATAGACGATCTTTCGTTCCCTACTACAGTATTTCCCTGATAGCCGACTCCATCCCCACGCAAGTACTAATGGATTACCCCAACGCGAAGGAGCGAACGGCAGACGCTGGTACACTCCCCATAACCGGCCAGCGTCTGCCCCTCCTGTAAGATCTTCCGGAACACTCCAACATCTCTTATTCAGCTGGCAACAGCTTTCCTTCCGGGAAAGAATGTTCCGCCCGCCAACACCGTTTCTACCGCCAAAACCAGGTCCCGCGCCGCATCTCCCTTGGCGACGGCTCCGCGAATTCCGTCGGTCTTGAAATGGCGAAACAAATCGTCGGACAAGTGCAGCGAGAACAGAATGACGGGGATCTCCGGTTGTTTCCTGGTAATCTGGCTGGCTGCTTCCAGGCCGTTCATCACCGGCATGGTGATGTCCATGATGATCACGTCGGGATGAAACTGCAGCGTCTTTTCCACCGCCTCCTGCCCGTTATTGGCCTCGGCACAAACGCTCCAGCCGGGCCGGAGTTCCAGCAGATTGCGAATTCCCAGGCGCATGACTTCATGGTCGTCGGCCACGAGGATCCGGACCCGGGGATGAGGCGAACCATAGACTGTCGATGTTGCCATATGCATATTTCGACTCTGCCAGCCTGGTATATCTAAAAGCGCGAAGCTCATCCGTTGGCGCGTCAATGCTGCGTCCAAGCTGGCCAGATAGAATTTATTTGCGATGGGCCGAGCGTAACCGCGTCGATGGTGCAAGGCAATGGCTCGGTCGTGCACGGCGTGGCACAAAAGTGTTAAGAAAAAACCTTAGATATTTCGGCGTCCTAAAGAGCAACTTTCAACCCCGGCCTCAATCCTGTATCTTCTAGTCCTCGTATGGACCTGAATTTCAGAACCATTCCTCGTCGTGCCATGGATCGGGCGTTAGGCGTCATGCTGTTCGTACTATTCGCGCTGCTGCCGTGTCTCCGGGCGCAGTCGCAGCCCGCCGCCGATCTCATCATCCGCAACGCCAAAATCTGGACGGTGGACAAAGGCCATCCCACGGCCCAGGCAGTTGCGGTGCTCAATGGCCGCATTGTGGCGGTTGGTTCCAACCAGGAGGTCGATGCCTGGCACGGCGCCCGCACCCAAACCATCGATGCTTCCGGCAAACTACTTCTGCCGGGATTCAACGACGCTCATGTGCATTTTGTGGACGGCGGCCTGGCCCTTGACCGGGTACAACTCAACGACGCGACCAGCGCCGAGGAATTTGCGCGCCGCATCGGGGAGCGTGCCAAGCAGACGCCCAAAGGCGAGTGGGTGACCGGCGGGGATTGGGATGAGACCAAATGGACTCCCGCGGCCATGCCCACCAGGGAGTTGATCGATCCGCTTACCTCGGACACGCCCGTATTTGTGGGTCGCTACGACGGCCACATGGCGCTGGCCAACTCGGTCGTTCTGCGACTGGCAGGCATTACCGCCCAAACTCCCGACCCGCCCGGCGGAGTGATCGTCCGTGACGCGCAAGGCAATCCCACCGGCGCATTGAAAGACGCGGCCATGGACTACGTGTACAAAATCGCCCCGCCGCTCTCGCATGACGAGCGTTTGCGGGCTGTCAAACGCGCCCTGGCTCATGCGGCTTCGCTCGGCGTGACCAGCGTGCAGCACATGAATCCGGAATACGCCGACATTGCCGTTTACTCCGAATTGCTGGAGCGGGGAGAACTGACCGCGCGTATTTATGCTGCGCCTCTTATCACCGGAGTGGATGATCAGGTCAAAATCGGCATCCGACACGCTTTTGGCGGCCCCTATCTTCGTATCGGCGCTCTCAAGGCCTACGCCGACGGCTCCCTGGGATCTTCCACCGCCTACTTCTTCGAGCCCTTCAGCAACCAGCCCAACAACCACGGCCTGCTCTCCGACGAAATGCATCCGGTTTCACTGATGCGGGACCGCATGATGAAAGCCGATGCCGCCGGACTGCAGCTTTGCACCCACGCCATCGGCGACCAGGGCATTTCGATCATTCTTGATCTGTACAGCGATATCGTGAAGTCCCATGGCGAGAGGGACCGCCGCTTCCGCATTGAACACGCGCAGCATATGGCGGCAAAAGATTTCGACCGCTTCGCCCAGTTACGCGTGATTGCCTCGATGCAGCCTTACCATGCCATCGATGACGGGCGCTGGGCCGAAGAGCGCATTGGCCACGATCGCGCCAGCCGCACTTATGCCTTTCGTACCTTCCTGAATCACGGTGTGCGCCTCGCCTTCGGCACCGATTGGGACGTCGCTCCTCTCAATCCGATGTTCGGCCTCTATGCTGCGGTGACTCGGGCCACGCTCGACGGCAAAAATCCTCATGGCTGGTTTCCCGAGCAGAAGCTCACGGTGGCGGAAGCGGTTGAGGCCTACACTCTGGGTTCCGCCTACGCTGAATTTCAGGAAAAAGACAAAGGATCGATTACCCCCGGGAAGCTGGCCGACATGGTGTTGCTCAGCGACGACATCTTTACCATCGACCCCGTAAAAATCAGGGATGTTCGAGTACTGAAAACGTTCGTAGGCGGGGAAATGGTATGGAGTGGCACAGAAAAATCCGTCCCATAGTCCCTCCCCAGGCACAAAATCCGCCAATTTCGCCGCGCCCAGACTCCCCGAGAGTGAAGTGTTTTGCACACGTCAGGATGTACTAATGGCCATCTTGACAGCTCTCCAATTGCGACGTACCTTCCATTAACGTTTTTTAATGCTCGGCCCGGTATGTGGAATGCCGTGCCTGTAGCCACTTCCAGACCGTTGCGACTGCAAGCAGCGACGCCAAACCATTTGGCGTAGTCGAAACGGCAGAATCCAAAAATCGCGCCTCTCCCAAGTACTGAACCACCTGGCTGAGCCAGGAGTGTGTCTTCGCGTGCACGGAGGTGCAGTGTGAAACGAGTTAGCTTGGCAGTTGCAGGTCTCGCCTTGAGCGTGATCTTGAACACGGGGACTATTGCGGCCCAGCACGATCCTGGGCCGCGTGCGGGGGATGCAGCGGCCGGGGGAGTTCTGCCCGGCGTGAGTGCGGAGCTGCAATCCTTTTTTAACGATGCCAGGGTTGACTTCATGGAAGTCGATTCAGTCAGTGGAGCTATATCCGGGGAAGAAGGATCGGGCCTGGGGCCAACCTTCAACGGAAACGGGTGTGCCCAGTGTCATGCATACCCGGCGGCCGGCGGCAGCAGTCCCATCACGAATCCCCAGGTCGGACTGGCCGTCCTGGACGGCGCCAAGAACACGGTTCCGTCCTTCATTACCACCGACGGCCCGGTGCGAGAAGCTCGCTTCATCCGCAACCCCGACGGATCGTTGGATGGCGGGGTGCACGGGCTGTACACCATTACGGGGCGGACCGACGCCGAGGGGTGTACGCTGGCACAGCCTGACTTCGCCCGGCAGCTGGCCAATCACAACGTGATCTTCCGTATCCCGACTCCAACCTTTGGGCTCGGCCTGGTGGAAGCGACGCCTGACTCGACCTTGCAAGCCAACCTGGCCGCCAATCGCAGGATTAAATCACAGCTTGGAATTGGGGGCACTCTCAACACCAGCGGCAACGACGGCACGGTTACCCGCTTCGGCTGGAAAGCCCAAAACAAATCGTTAATGGTCTTCGCCGGCGAAGCCTACAACGTCGAGCAGGGCGTGTCGAACGAGGCGTTCAGCAACGAGCGCGCCGCCGTGGCGGGCTGCGTGTACAACGGATCGCCGGAAGATGCCACCAAGATGGATGACAACGGCAGCCCAACGGGCACAGCAGCGGCGTTGTCCTCTGACTTGGTGAACTTCGCCGGCTTTATGCGACTCTCGGCGCCGCCGACACCGGCTGACATGTCAGCCTCGGCCAGGAACGGGGCCAACCTGTTCGGCAGCGTGGGCTGCGCCTTATGCCACTCTTCCACTTTGACGACCGGCATGTCGAAATTTACCGGCATGTCGAACGTTACCTATCACCCCTTTTCCGATTTTGCTCTCCACCATATGGGGTCGCGCTTGTCGGACGGTATCAATCAGGGCGCGGCCGGTCCGGACCAGTTCCGCACCGCTCCGCTTTGGGGTATCGGCCAGAGAGTATTCTTCCTGCATGACGGCCGCACCTCCGACCTGCTGCAGGCTATCCAGGCCCATGCTTCGAACGGATCAGAAGCCAACAACGTGATCCGCAGATTTAATTCCCTCAACCGTTCGCAGATGCAGGATGTGTTGAACTTCCTGCGCTCGTTGTAAGATGTCCGCTCGTTCGTTCCCGGATCGCGGAGGGAGTTTGTGAGGCCCCCCGCGATCCGCTCCGTTTCTGGCTCCACGCCGATCCAGGTCAGCGTCGCTTTGCTGCTGGTATTGACGCCTGCATGGGCCCAGGGAGATGCCTGCGCACCGTCGCACGAAATCGACGCTCAACTGAACCGGATCAAAGTGGTCGTGACCAGGGCCTCGGACTTCGATCGTGGTCTGGCCGATCTGCATGCACTCCGCCGGCAACATCCCGGTGATCTCTGGATCAACCAACGCTATCAGGACGCCGTCCAGCAATACGGAATCGAAGGTCATTTGAGGAAGCTGACCGAGGAGTATCAGGTCCTTTCGATGCAGCATCCGGACGAGGTGACGTACAGCTACCTTTATGCGCGCAGCCTGATGGGGCGCAATACTTCTTCTGCAATTCAGCAGATGATGGAAATTATCGCCGCTCATCCCGACTTTGCACCGGCGCACGGCTCGCTGGCGGAAATCTACTCTTCTACGGTGTTCCGCGATGAGTCCAGGGAGAAGACCGAGAGAGAGCGCTTTCTGGCGCTCTGTCCGGAATCCGCTCTGCAGCCGCGCCCAGCCGGCTTACCCGATCCGAGCCCGCTCGTGGATCAGGCTGAGCATCTGCTGGCCCAACATGGCGACCCCGACCGCGCCGAGGCCATGGCTCTGCAAGGCATACGGGACGACGAATGGCGGCTGCAGCGGATCCGGCCTTTCGACTGGTACAGCGTTGAGTTCAAGCGTCAGGCCCAGCGCGAACTCCAGGCCAAATATTGGAGGTTATGGAGCCTGCAGGTTCGTTGTGAGCGCTTGGCCAGGCGGCCGCAAAGAGCGGCGGAGTTGCTGGCCGTGATGGACCAGCGAACGACGTCCCTGCGCTCTTCAGACCCGACCTATTGGGATGTCCTCACCACGCTCGTCCGCTTGTATGAAGAAGGAAGTCAGAAGGATCTGGCAAACGGAAAGCTGAACTTGATGCAGGAGTTTCTGGCCGCACGCCCCGATCCGATTCGTGCCGATCAACTGGAAAAGTTACGCAACGCGGTCGCCACGAACGGCAGGTAGTCCGCGATCCCAGCCAAGCTCAGCACTCTCGATTCTTTCTTAAGTGAGTGACGTCAGCGTAGTTGCGTCTCAGGCCGGAGCAAGTCATCCATCGTCTCCCGCCGCCGGATGAGCTTAACCGCCTTGCCATCGACCAGCACCTCCGCCGGCCGACGCCGCGTATTGTAATTGGAGGCCAGTGCCATACCGTAAGCTCCAGCATCCAGAATGGCCAGCAAATCTCCCTCGTTGACCACGGGAAGCTCCCGTCCGCGCGCGAAGAAGTCTCCGCTCTCGCAGATGGGACCGACCACATCCACGGTCTCATGGCGCGCAATACTGTCATCCAGTTGCGCGGGAATGATCTCGTGATACGCGTCATAAAGCGAAGGTCGGAGCAGATCATTCATCGCCGCATCCACCACCAGAAACTGTTTGGGGCCGTTCGTCTTGCGGTAGAGCACTCGAGTCAGCAGAATGCCCGCCGGCCCCACGATGGAACGGCCCGGTTCGAGCAGAAGATGTACCTTCAATCCCCGCAAGGGACGCAGCAGCGCGGCCGCGTATTCGGCGGCCTGTTCGGCGAATTCATCGGGCGGCGCATCCTGGTAGTCGATGCCGAGGCCGCCCCCGGCGTCCACGTATTCTATGCGGTGGCCGTCGTCTTTCAGCACACTTACCAGTTCGGCTACGCGTTCCATGGCCAGCGCGAAGGGCTGCACGTCCGTGATCTGGGAACCGATGTGCACACTCACGCCCGCAATGCGGAGATACTTGGTCCCGGACGCCTGGGCGTATAACTTTCTGGCCTTGCCGATGGGAATGCCGAACTTGTGCTGCTGCAGACCGGTCGAGATGTAAGGATGGGTGTTGGCGGGAACGTCGGGGTTCACCCGCAGTGCGATCCGCGCCTTCTCTCGAGTACGGGCGGCACACTCGGCCAGGCGCCAGAGCTCAGCCTCGCTTTCCACGTTGAAGAGCATCACCCCGGCTTTGAGGGCTGCCTGCATCTCCTCGGATGTCTTACCCACACCGGAGAACACAACTTTCTTCGCGGCCCGCCGGTCCACACGCAGAACGCGTTCCAGTTCTCCGCCCGAAACCACATCGAACCCACATCCCATTCCCGCCAGCAGGCGAAGAATGCCCAGACTGGAATTGGCTTTCACGGAATAGCAGACGGTGTGAGGAACTTTGCGGAAGGCATGATCGAAGCTGGCCATGCGTTCGCGGATGGTCGAGGCAGAGTACACGTAAAGGGGAGTTCCAAAACGCTCCGCCAGGCGTTCCAAAGCAACCTGGTCACACTGCAGCGCAGATCCAACCGGACGGCGACGAAGAAATCCCTGGCGCACCTCGCGATAAGAAAAGGCCGGCGGACGGCCCGCGCTCCGGTTTGCGGTGCGGTTCACTTGCGCTTGGGCTCGCCTTTCACCTTGATGGCAACCACGGTCTCGTCGTCGAAAGCCTCTTCCCCCGCCGCATGTTCGGTCACGGCCTTAAACAGGGACTTGACCACGCAATCGGCTGAAATGTCCGCACAGCCCGCAATAATGGCTTCGGTCCGGGTGCGTCCAAACATATCGCCGGCCCGGTTGCGGGCATCCATAATGCCGTCACTGAAAAACACGAACATGTCGCCGGGTTTCGCCTTGAAGGTGAGCTCGTCGTACTCGGCGTCATCGAACAAGCCCAGCGGCAGTCCGGTGGCTTCGATGACTTCAATCTTGCCGTCATGAACATAAAGCGGACGCGGCAACCCGGAGTTGGCAATCTTCACTGAACGGTTGCGATCGTCCCACACCGCGTAAATCAGCGAAACGAACTGGCCCTCGATTCGCCGCTCACCCAGAGAAAAATTTACTGCCCGCAGCATCTCGGCGGGACCCGGCTCGATAGGAGCGTGCGACCGCAGGATGCCGCTGACCAGCGCCGCATAAATCGCCGCCGGGGCGCCTTTGCCGCTGACGTCTCCGATCACCATTCCCAGGTGGTCGAGAGAGTAATTGACGAAGTCGTACAGATCGCCGCCGATGGCACGCGCCGGCCTGAACTTGGCGGCAACCTCCAGGTTCGCCAGCTTGGGGAGGGATTGCGGCAGCAAGCGGAATTGTAACTCGCGTGCCAACGCCAGGTCTCGTTCCAGGCGCTTCTCCTGGCGTGCGATTTCTTCATAGAGCCTGGCGTTTTCAATCGCGATCGCCACTTGGGCCGCCAGAGTGGTGACGGTACGTCTATGGTCGTCGGTAAAAAAACCGCGTTTGGTGTGCTCCAGGTCCAGCACGCCGATGACGTTGTCTTTGTAAATCAGGGGAACCGCCAGCTCCGAGCGGGTCTCCGGATTTAGCAGGATATATCGCGGATCCTTGCTCACGTCGGGCACCAGAACGGCCTGCCGGTGTCGCGCGGCATAGCCCACCAGACCATCACCCAGCGGAACATCGTGCTTGAGCTGGATGTTCTCCTGAAAGCGCAGGGAAAACCGGTGCTGTAATTTCTCGCCCGCCGCGTCCACCAGCAGGATGCTGAACATCTGGTAATCGATCAGTCGGCTGAGCAGCTCGGCAATGCGCTTGAGCAATTCATCCACGTTCAGGATGGAGGTGAGCTCGCGCGCGATCTCGTTCAGCAAAACCAGAGTGCGAGCCTGGCGTGTGGTGCGCGTGTGCAGGCGGGCATTTTCGATCCCCACCGCCATGCGCGATCCAATCAGGGTCAACAACCGCTTGTGTTCCTCCTTGAAGCGGCCGGCCTCGTGGGTTTCCAGATTCAGTACTCCAATGACCCGGTTCTTCACGATCAACGGTATGGCCAGCTCCGAGCGCACATTGGGGGCGGCGGAGATGTACTCCGGATGCTGGGAGACGTCGTCCACCAGGATGGCCTCGCGGCGCTGCGCTGCCTGTCCCGTGACGCCCTCGCCGATCTTGATCCGCACCCGCTCGGCAACTTCGCGCGCATATCCCACCTGGAAACGGATGCGCAGCTCTTGCGCCTTCTCATTCAGCAGCAGGATGGCGAAGATTTCGTAGTCGATCACTCTGCGCACCAGTTCCGCCACTCGGCGCAAGGTGGTGTCCAGGTCCAGGGTGGTGTTGACGACGTCCGCCACCTCAAGCAGCAGGGGCTCGACTTGCAATGGATCGGATTGGGTCACAGCGGTGTCCACGAATCTCGCTTCTCGAAACTCAATGATAGCAGCCGCAATGGCGTGACCCGCTAGCGACTGAGGTGCCTGGTACGAAAGTGTAGGCGCGAGCGTCCGCGCTCGTGCGGCAGCGACGAGTATCCGGCTGTCTTGGCCCGCGCACGAGCGCGGACCCTCGCGCTCATATCCATCTAGCCTTCATCCTTCCCGCGGCACAATGCAAATGTCGGGAAGGTTACGGTACTTTTCGGCATAGTCCAGGCCATAGCCGACCACGAACTCATCGGGAATGCTGAAACCCACGTAGTCAGCCTGGATGGGCTGCTTTCTGCGCGACGGCTTGTCCAGCAGCGCGGCGATGCGAAGAGATTTTGGCTGCCGTGCCATCAGCAGCTTCTTCAGGTAAGTCAGCGTGAGTCCGGTATCGAGAATATCTTCGACCAGAATCACGTTCTTTCCGATCATGGCCTGGTCCATGTCCTTGGTCAGCCGGACCTCGCCGGTTGAGTCCCATCCCGACTTCAGTTCCTGGGCGGGGCTTGGCCGGTTGCCATAACTGGAGACGCCAATAAAATCAAAGGTGGAATCAATCTGCAACTGGCGGGACAAATCGCTCAGAAAAATAGCGGCGCCCTTCAATACGCCCAGGAGGATTACGGATTGGCCAGCGTAATCCCGGTTAATTTCTGCGCCCATTTCAGCCACACGTTGGGCGATCTTTTCCCGCGGAATTAGGACTTTCAACTCAGTCATGGCGATTCATATTAAACTAAAGCGGCAATTGGCACCTGGCAATCGACCAACGCTCTGGGGAGAGCCAATGCCAACTGCTAAATGCCGGCTTACCGAAGGCCTGGAATGAATCTGAACGGAATCAAGCTTACCTGGCTGGGCCATGCGACCTTTCGCATTGAGACTCCGGCCGGAACGATCATCGTCGTGGACCCGTGGATCATGGGCAATCCCGCCTGTCCGGCGAAGGAGAAGGACGTCAAAAAAGTGGATGTCATGCTCTGCACTCACGGCCATTTCGATCATATCGGCGATGCCGTCGAAATCGGCAAGCAGCACAATCCGGTGGTGGTGGCGATTCCCGAGCTTGCCCACTGGCTGAAAAAGAAGGGTGTAAAGCAGATCGCGGAAATGAACAAAGGCGGCACCCAGACCGTCGCCGACATCAAAGTCACCATGGTGCACGCCGACCACTCTTGTGGAATCACGGATGGCGACCAGATTGTTTACGGTGGCGAGGCCTGTGGCTATGTGATCGAGTTTTCCAACGGCGTCAAGATCTACCACGCCGGCGATACCAATGTGTTCGGTGATATGGCCGTCATTCACGACCTCTATGGGCCACAGATCGCCATGATTCCCATCGGGGACCACTACACCATGTCGCCCCGCGAAGCCGCTTACGCCTGCAGCCTGCTCAAGCCGCAAGCTGTCATTCCCATGCACTTTGGAACTTTTCCAGCGCTGACCGGCCGGCCTGGCGATTTGCACAAGCGGGCGCCAGGCGTGGAGATGATAGAAATGACGCCGGGTGTAACACTGTCATAAAATAAGGAGAGCACTTGCCAGCCCAAAGCGACATCAATGCTGCCTGGCGGATGGGCGGAATCACCGCTGACGCCGTCGAAGATTACATCTACTCCCTGCTGCCTCCCCGTGACGAAGTATTGACGGAGATCGAAGCGGAGGCTGCCAAACGGAAAATTCCCATCGTCGGTCCCGCCGTGGGCCGCATCTTGTACCAGTTGGCCATGATGATCAGGGCCAAGGCCGTGTTTGAGCTGGGATCGGCGGTGGGTTACTCAACCATCTGGTGGGCCCGTGCCGTGGGCGAAAGCGGCCGCGTGATCTACACCGACGGCGACCGCAAGAAAGCTGACGAGGCCCGGGGATATTTCGATCGCGCCGGTGTCAGCAAGCAAATCTCGCTTAAAACCGGTGACGCTCTCGAGCTTTTATCCGAAGAGAAAGAGCAGTTCGATATTATTTTCAACGACGTGGACAAAGAAGACTACCCGCGCGTCTTCAAGCTGGTGCTGCCACGCCTGCGCCAAGGCGGCCTGTTCGTTACCGACAACGTTTTGTGGAGCGGGAAGGTGGCGCAGAGCAATCCTTCCGAGGCTTCGACCAAAGCGATCCTGGAGTTCAACCGCCTGCTCTATGGTTCGGAGGACTTTTTCACCACAATCCTGCCCATCCGCGACGGAGTCGCCGTGGCCGTAAAGAAGTAGGCCGACTGACAAGCGGGAACTCCCAACTGGAAACTGGTTCGTTCCCAATATCAGAGACGACGGCGAAAACTAGATCGATTTGACGGGGATCAGCGTCAAGTCCTCCACCAGCCCCACTTCCTTCTGAAGAAAGGGTTCGGCGTACGTCACGCCACCCAACATGCCATAGAAGCGGGCCATGGCCTCGACCCGTGATCGTATCTCGTCCCGTGCAGGAAAGATGCCTTTGCCGGCTTCCTGATCGCTGAACTGAGTTTTGTAGGCCATGAGCGACTCAAGGCGGGCTTCGAACTGTTCCGTGATATCGACCACAAACGTAGGCCGCACGTCATAGTAGAGGGTGGCGTAGATGATTTTGAACGGCCGGTGGGGTTTCGTAGCAACGTCCAGCTTGGCCAGTCCCGCCAGAAAGCAGGCTTCATATCCCAACACTGATGCCGTGTAGTGGTCCGGATGCCGTCCCTTCCAGTAGGGAAGGATCACCACTCGCGGCCGCTGCTCTCGTAGTACTCGCACAACCTTCAGCCGGTTCTCCCAGGTGTTCTCCACCCGGCCGTCGGGAATGTCGAGCGCCTGGCGCCATGAGGTACACAATATTTTTGCTGCTGCCGCGGCCTCACTGGCGCGCTCTTCAGCGCTGCCCCGTGTGCCCATCTCACCCTGAGTCAAATCAAGGATCCCGGTGCGATGTCCACGCTGCGCCATCTTGAGCAGCGTGCCGCCACAGGTCTGCTCTACATCGTCACGGTGGGCCGCCAGGGCAAGGATATCGAGTGGGAGCAAAGACATGTCAGTCGGGAAGGATACAGACAGGTTGGAAGGGATGGCAACCGGTGTCGTGCGCGCGGTTGAATGCGGGCTTGGCTGAGCGCCCGTCGGCATGAATCGGTCTCAGTCCAGGCTCCCCTGTTCGATCACAACGTTTTCGCGAACGATCAGTCGATGCTCCGCCATTTCTTTTAATGTTGGCAGGACGCGGGCAACGTGTTCATCCGTATCCACGAAGATGATGATTACCGGCAGGTTTCCGCCTGCATCCACCAGGTGGCTGATCTTGACCTGCTGACGGCCGAGGAATCCGGATACGGCATGCAAGGCTGTTGCGGCATAAACGTTCTCCTGGCGGAGATATTTCAGGATTTCTCCATGCAAGGGGCGGTGATGCCACTGGTCCGATTCATTCAGATAGATGGTGACTTGTACTGCCATTCCGTATGGCATTTTACAGTATTCTCGCCAGCGCCATTCCCGCCAGCGCCGCGGCCAGGCACAGAAAATTATTACTCAGGAAGTTGGTGAACATCAGCAGCCACTGTCCCTGCTCGAAATAAGCCATGGTCTCGAAGGCGTAGCTGGAAAAAGTGGTGAAGGCGCCGCAGAATCCGACCACCACCAGCAGGCGCCAGCGCGGATCAGCCAACACGCGCTCCGTGGCCCAGATCATGAAGAAGCCGACAATCAGGCTGCCGCAAACATTGATGACCAACGTTCCGTAAGGAAAGACCGGGCCCATGATTTTGGCGGCGTAACGACTTAGAAAGTAGCGGGCGTTGGCTCCGGCAATTGCTCCCAGAGATATGGTGAGGATGTCGCGCACGGAGTTCTCCTACGTGGATTAGTAGGAGTTATCAGCCCTCGCGGGCGGTTGTGGCGAACTCCATCGCCGGTAGACTGATTCTACCAGCAGGGGCCGGTCGTAAGCTCGTGACTTGGGTAATCCAACTGATCCGATGCGGTCGCGGGCGACTCGCCCGCGCTGGACGGGCACGGACGCCGGTCTTCCGCGACCTATTTTTTCCGTTCCACCAGAAATCGGGCCAGATCCTTAAGCGCTTCCGCCCGGGAGCCAAATGCGTCCAGCGAAGCCAGGGCTGAATCGACCAGTGCGCCAGCTTTCTTCAAGGACTCATCAACCCCGAATAACGCTGGGTAAGTTGCCTTCTCTGCGGTTGTGTCTTTCCCCGCCGTCTTGCCCAGTTGCTCGGAGGTCTGGGTCACGTCGAGCACATCATCCACGATTTGAAAAGCCAAGCCAATGGATTGTCCGAACGAGCGCAGGTCGCCGACGGTTTTGTCGTCCGTTCCCGCATAAAGTCCGCCGCTGACCACGCTGGCTCCAATCAGGGCGGCGGTTTTCGACCGGTGGATGTATTCCAGCATCGCCAGATCGGGCTTGCTGTGTTCCGCTTCAAGGTCTACAACCTGCCCGCCTATCATGCCTTCAACGGTGCCGGTTCCGTGCGCGATTTCTTCGATAATGCGCACCCGGGATTCGGCCGGGCAATGCAGCCGGGACAAGACCTCGTAGGCCTGGGTCTGTAGCGCGTCTCCTGCCAGAATGGCGATGGCTTCACCAAAAACTTTGTGGCAGGTAGGCCGACCCCGACGCAGATCATCGTTGTCGAGGGCCGGCAGATCATCGTGGATCAGGGAATAGGTGTGCAGCATCTCCAGCGCGGCACCCAATTCTTCAATGCCGGCGGGAAGGGAACCGGCAACCATGCGTCCGGCTTCCATACAAAGAATGGGACGCAGCCGCTTGCCGCCGGCGAACACGCTATGACGCATGGCTTGGTGGATAGAACTCGGACGCTGAGCGGCCGGCGGCAGCAGACGCTCCAGCGTGGCGTCGGTCAACACCTGGCCCTGCTCCAGAGTCTGTTTGAGCATGCGGCTGAGTATAGCAATCGCTCGTGTGGGTCGGACACTCCTGTCCGACGCTTTGAAGTTGTTTTTTGATTTGAATGGTCGTTGTTCGATGGTCAACGGGTAAAAGCAATACCAAACCAGCGTCAAAGGCGTCGGACCCGGTGTCCGACCCACACACGCGCGCCTAGGGTTTGCGCGAGGGCGGTTCGAAGGCTTCGGCCTGGAGCTTTCCGTTTTGCTTCAGCAGGATTTCAACTTTGCCCTCTGCCTCTTCGAGTTCCTTGCGGCAAGCAGCCGAGAGCTGCATCCCTTCCTCGAACAGGGTCAGAGATTTTTCCAGAGGCACATCGCCCTGTTCCAGTTCTTGCACGATCTTTTCCAGGCGCTGAAGGCAATCTTCAAATTTGGGCAACGAATTCACTCCTCTCACCATTCTAGTATCAGGACAGGTCAGGAGCCGAGGGCCTCGAGCACGTCCGCCGCCGAAGAATATCGGCCCAGGGGCGCACTGATCTGGGCCCCCTGCACCATCTCCCGCACGGCCACCAGCATCTCGCGGGCGATGGTGATTCCTTCTTCGCGCGCGGCTTCGGGTGTCCTGGCCCCCGCCATGCGCTCCAGGATCGAGTCGGGCACCGAGACGCGCAGCTCGTTCTTCATGAATTCGGCATTGCGCACACTGACCAGCGGCCAGATGCCCGCGATGACCGGTATCTTGCAGTGCTCGATGCGGCGCAGGAAGGCCTCGAGCAGCTTGAGGTCGAACACAGGTTGCGTCACCGCGCATTCTGCTCCGGCCTCGACTTTGTATTCGAAGCGCTTGATCTCTTCGTCGATATTCGGCACGCCTGGGTTGGCTCCCACGCCGATGACGAACGATGTGCCTGTGCCCAGCGGATTGCCTCCGATGTCCAGCCCCCGGTTGAGGTTGTGCACAATGTTGACCAGGCCGATCGCGTCCACGTCAAAGACGGCCGTGGCGTCGGGATAGTTGCCCATTTTCGGGGGATCGCCGGTGATGCAGATCAGGTTGTGAATGCCCAGCGCCGCCGCGCCCAGCAGATCCGACTGCATGCTCAGCACATTGCGGTCGCGGCAGGTGTAGTGCAAGATCGCCTCGATCCCTACTTCCTGCTGCACCAGCAGGGACAAGGCCTGGTTGCTCATGCGCGCCGAAGCCCGCGGGCTGTCTGGAATATTGATGGCGTCCACGCCCACCGACTTCAGAAAACGCGCGCCCTCAACCTCCTTGCGAACATCGATCCCCTTGGGCGGAACAATTTCCACCATGGTCAGGAACTCGCCGGCGGCGATCTTGGCGCCCAGCCGGGAGCGCTCTTCCAGTGGCACAGCAGGCGTGGCATTGACCACGGCCTCGCTCTGAGTTCTTGACGGACTGGCTTTTGTCCGCGCCTCGCTTGCTCGCAGAGCTGACTTCATCACCCGGATGTGCTCCGGCGTCGTACCGCAGCATCCGCCCACCAGGCGCACTCCCGCGGCCACAAACTTGCGCGCATAACTCGCCATGTATTCGGGCGAGCACAGGTAGATATTTCGGCCCTCGACGGATCGCGGCATGCCAGCGTTAGGTTGGGCCGCCAGGGGCAGGGAAGTGAGTCCGCGGACGCGCTCAATCACTTCCAGCATCGCCACCGGGCCGACGCTGCAATTGCAACCGATCACGTCGGCACCCCAGCCCTCGATCCGCGGCGTAAAACTCTCCGGAGTCGAGCCGTCGAGGCAGTTTCCGTCTTCATCGATGGTGACGTGGGCCACCACCGGAATCCTCGGATTTACCTCCCGGGCAGCCAGAATCGCCTGGTGAAGTTCCTCGACGTAGCCAAAGGTCTCCAGCATGAGCAGGTCGACGCCGCCTTCGACCAGGGCCGCGATCTGTTCCCGGAAGGCGGCGCGGGCCTCCTCGAACGAGGTCTTGCCCAGCGGTTCAATGCGGATCCCGAGCGGTCCCACCGAGCCAGCAACCCACACATCGAAACTCTTGGCCGCCTCCCGGGCCACTCGGGCCCCCGCGAGGTTGATCTCGCGGACCTTGCTTTCCAGGCTGTGTCGCCCCAGGCGAAAGGAATTCCCTCCGAAAGTGTTGGTTTCAATAATCTCCGCACCCGCCTGTAGATATTCATGATGAAGCTGGCGAATGAGGTCAGGCTGCGAGACATTTAACTCGTCATAGCAGCGATTGATAAATATGCCCTTGGCATAGAGCAGAGTCCCCGTAGCGCCGTCGCACAGGACGGGGGACTGTTTCAAGCGGGCAAGCAGATCGGCAGCCATCTGTCTGAGAATACAAGATGAAGATTAGTTTTGCATCATGGCGGGGAAGTCCGGTTAACGAGCCTGGGCGGGCCCATCCCCACACCTGCGCGAAACGCTCTGCTATAATCCCGATTCTTGCATCTAACTCTCCATTCTTCATGTTCCCGGGAGTTCCTGGTTTGAGGCAATCCGCATTCGCCATTCTGCTTCTTGCCGCGGCCACCACCGTGCTGGTCTCTTGCGGAACCAACTATAACAACAGCAGTTTTGGAACAACCCCTGGGGCGAACCCAGGCACGATCAAGGTGCATGTTTTCGTTTCCAATCCCTTGTTTCCCAATGGTACTTCAACGGCGCCAGTCCTCAATGTAGTGGATGGGCAGCGCGATCTGCTTTCGACAGGTGTAATTTCAGTGGGCTCGACCAGCCCCTCACCGGGCCTGATGGTTCTGTTTCCCAACAAGAGGTTCACTCTGGTTTTCAGTGCCTCGAATAACTCCATCACGGTGGTCAATAATGCCAGCCAGGGCGTCGCTCAAACCTCCGGTGGGAAGTCGGCCTCGATTACGCTGCCCGGCTTCAGCGAAAGCATCGTCGTGGCGCCGGACAATGTGACCGGCTTTGCCGCGGTGCCCAACGCGCCCGTGACAGGGCAGTCTCCCGGGGTGGTTGATGTGCTGGACTTATCCAATGATGTCGTTTCGGCTGCGGTGCCAGTCCCCGGTGCCCGCTATCTGGCGCAGAGCCACAATGGCAATCGCCTTCTGGTTTTTGGCAGTCGGCCTGACACGATAACCGTCCTCTCGCCAAGTTCGGTTGGTACCAGCACCGATCCGCGCACCGATGTTCAGAGTTCACTTTTTGATCATCCAGTATGGGGAGTCTTCAGCAGCGATGATTCGACCGCCTACATCCTGAACTGTGGGCCGGAATGTGGAGGCACGACCGCCAGCATCACTCTGCTGGATATGAACAGTAACCTGCCCGGTCCCACCATTCCGCTCGACGCCGGTACCACGGGATTGCTCTCCGGCAATATCCTCTATGTTGCCGGGACAAAGCCTGGTGCCAACACCTGCGCGGGTTCCTCCACTACGACCCTGGCCACAACCTGCGGCGAAGTTTCCACCGTCGATCTCGGCCTGATGATGGTTACCGCCACGGCGACCATTACGGACGGCTACCACAACCACATGGCGATGGGTGCCAACAACCAGCTGTTCATCGGTGCCCGCACCTGCACTAACATCAAGGCTCCGTCCAGCGGCAGCACCCCGGGGGAAGTTCGCGGCTGCCTGTCAATCCTTGACACCAGCAAGTCAACCGTCGTAGTCCCGCCCGTCCTAGGCGACGTCACCGGCATTCAACCCATCAGTCGCAGGAACGTGGTGTACGTAGTCCAGAACGGCGAACTGGGCATCTACGACACCACCACCGACAAGCTCCAAACCACTCAGGTGGATGTTATCGGCCAGGCCGTGGACGTGAAGCAGGTAGACTGAGCGACGGCGTCGGACGTCGGAGGTCAGACCTCAGCTTTCAGTCTGTCAGCTATCAGCGCTCAGATCTCAGTTGTCAGCTTTCCGATTCTCTGCTGGCAGCCGCGAAGCGGCGCCAGAATACAACCCAGGGCGTAAGTCTTGCGTATGCGTAGAAATCGGCCCAAAGCCCCCGGAGGGGCGCAAGAGCTCTTCCTCGACGCCCTCGCTAATGCCATCTGGGTCGGGTCGGACGGCTGCGTCGTTTGGGAGCAAGTTGAGAGCTGAATGCTGACAGCTGAGAGCTATTCCATCACCAACTCGTGCTGCCTTGTCCCCGCGACTGCCTTTTCAGAATATGGCAGCTTGAACGTGTCGCCTTCGTACCATGCCTTCCATTGGTCCATATAGTAGAGACTGAGAAAATTTCCCGCCTCGCCCGTAACCAGGTTCAGCGTGCTCTGGTCCAGGTCAGAAAGGTCCACCGTCAGCCGCTCCGACGGCCCATGGCTGCGCGACACCGCCTTCACGGTATAGCCACTGCCCGATTGCGGCAGGGTCCCCGGACCGGTCCAGCGCTGCAGCAGTGGAACTTTGCCCAGGATAGGGTGCTGGATCTCGACTGGGCTAAACTCTCCCCACTTCCACGACGCCAGCTCTCGGGGGGCCTCGGGATCGCTGACCGCGGCTTCGACCGCGGCCGTCAGTAGTTCGTCGTAACTGGTGTAGGCTTGCGGAAGCCAGCGCGGCGGCTGATGGTGGACCACATTTTCCAGCCATACCGACTGCATTCCCCAGGAATAGGTCTTCCAACTCAGCGTAGCCGCGGCTGATTTGGGATCTGTAGGTGCCGCGCCCAGCTTGGGTTCCAGCAGCAGATGCGCGAGGTCGGCGCGGGCCTGATAGGCGATGGTGGGGGCGGCCGAATCCGCGCTCATGCGGCCATCCCACCCGCGCAGGAGTTCGGCGGCTTGTTTGGTTCGCGCAGAAGCATTCCTGACGTGGTCAACGCTGTACACAAACCGTTCCGCGAAATAACGGTCGGCTTCGGAATAAATGTCCGTCTGCAACGCCAGCATGTCAGCCGGAGAAAACTTCTTGCCTGATTCCAGCACGCGATAGATTCTGGCCGTGCGCCAGGGAGCTTCCCACCCCGTGCTGATCGAATAGGGATAGCCGTCCGGCGTAATGCGTCCGTTGGCGGTCGCGATAATGCCCGACGGCGGATTGTAAACGCTGGGCAGCTTGTCGAATGGAATGTATCCCGTCCACTCATGCCCGTTGTCGCTGCCGTTTTCCGGGAGGCTGCCGTCGCCCGAGGCACGAATGGGAATTTTTCCCGTAGCCTGGTAGCCGATGTTGCCGTCCACGTCGGCGTACACCACATTCTGTCCGGGCGCGTCAAAGGCCGAGAAAGCGCTGCGAAACTGTTTCCAGTCCTGTGCCGAATCCACTTCGAAGAACGGGTCGTGGGTGCCGTCGTAAAGCGTCCAGCGCAGCGCCAGCTTGCGAGTTTCACCGGGAATGAGTTCGCTGATGACTGGCCCATGGCGGGTCACGGCAACGTCCAGCATCACGTCCGGTTTGCCCTTCACGTGGATGACTTCGCTGCGGTGTTCAGGTGCCTTCCATCCTTCGGGCGTCAGGTATTGACCGTCGGGATTGAAGGTCTCGATGTAAACGTCCTCCACTGTCGGCCCGATATTGGTAAAGCCCCAGGCGATGCGCTGGTTGTGTCCTACGATCACGTAAGGCAGGCCGGGCAAAGTGACGCCCGCCGCGTCGAAGTTGCCGCAGCGCAGATGAGCCTCGTACCACAGGTTTGGCATCTGGTGTCCCAGGTGCATATCGTTCGAGAGCAGTGGCTTGCCCGAGACGGTGTGCGCCCCGGAGACCACCCAGTTGTTGGAGCCGATCACTCTGCGCTCCGCGTCCGATTCAAGTGCGGTTCCAAACTCTCGCAGGTCCGCACCTGCCAGCGCACTTGCGACGGAAGTGCCAATCGGACGCCGCGGATGGTCATCCTCGTCGGTATCCTGCTCGAGCCCCGGGCGTGCCATGGTCGGCGGACGGTCGTGCCAGGAAGAGTTGACGTACAGATCGGCCGTCAGTTCCGGTCCCAGCCTGGCCAGGATCTTCTCGCGCTCCAGCGCGTCACGATAGGGATAGTGGTTGAGGTCCTTCACCATCTGGGATGCGATTAAGGTGGAGTCTTCCAACACCCAGGGACGCGGAGAATAGCGCAGGATACGAAACTCGACAGGCAGGCGGTCGCGATGAGATTCAATGTAAGCGTTGACCCCGCGCGCATAGGCCTCGAAGTGCGATCGATTTTGTGCCGGGGAAACTTCAAGCGCCTTTTGGGCGGCCACTCTGAGTCCCAGAATTCTTTGCTCGCGGTCATGCTTCAGAAAGCTATCGCCAAGAATCTCGGAAACTTCGCCGGCGGCGAAGCGCCGCATCATGTCCATCTGCCAGAGGCGGTCCTGCGCGGTCACATATCCTTGTGCGAAAAACAGATCATTGAAATTCGCCGCCTCGATCGTGGGTACGCCGTGTCCGTCGCGAATGACTGTAACCCGGGCGGAGAGGCCCGGGACCTTCACCTCTCCGTCCAACTGGGGCAGGGCCGAGCGCGCGATGGAGTAAAACCAGGCCAGAGCTCCCAGGACGGCGAGCAACACCGCGAGCAGTAATAACGCAAAAGCTCGCCCCCTGCCGTAGCGGGAGGGAGGAGAAATCGAAGTGGTCATCGAGGCCATGCGTTGTCGTTCGTAGCGCCCGCATCTTGCCGACTGACTCGCGGGCATCCCTGCCCCGGAGGCGGGCAAGATGCCCGCCCGACAGCCGGCGGGACGCCGGCGCTACAAGGGTCTGGTTGCCCGCGAACTACCGATTCTATGGTGGGCTCACCGCCAAAACAAATGGCACTACACGAGAGGAGCTCATTCGAGCGCGGCCAGGGCCGCACACGCTTCGTGCTCGGCAATCTCAGCTCCGCGCGGATCGACGTGCGTTACGCCATCTTCAGTCGAGCAGAAGCTGCGGACGCCGGTCTGGTTGCGCGTAGCCGGTACCGCACTTACAAGATACTGGTCGCCGCCCTCGGAACGCTTCAGGGCGAAAATGTAGCCACGCCTCCCGGGCAAGGCGGTCGCAAGCGCCAACTCATTGTCGATCAGGCAGGCCGTGGCGGGGTTCGCGGTGCAGGGCAAAGCACCGCCCAGAGATTGCAGATCTGGAGCAAATCCGATCATGGGAAACTGTGATCGATAGGTCCCTTGCGCGGCGGCAATTTGCCTGACTGAACCCACCGCGGACGCCTCATTCGCCGCAATTCGCGCCCGCAACAGGTTAGGAATCGCAATCGCCGCGATGATCAGGATCAGCGGGATCATGGCGATTCCGAAATATCCCAGGACGAGCCCTGCAATGGCCAAACCCTTGCCTCCTAGGCGCCCTGCACTCTTCTTGATCTGCGAGAGTGAGATGTGCCCGAAGACGATGGCCACGATGGACATGGGAAAGAAAAGAAAGAGAAGTCCAAAGACCAGGCTGGCGATGGCCAGGCCGCTGGTTCTTGCAGGAGCGACCGGCCCAGGCGCGGCCATGGGAGTCAGGGTCGAAAACCCCCCAGCACCTGCGATCGCGAGCGCCGTTTGCCGCCCACAAGTGGGACAGATCGTCGCCCCGTCCGGCACCGCCTGGCCACATTGAGGGCAGAGCATGCGAGTCGCTTTCTGCGTGGCGGAAGCGCAAGAGAATCGTTTTCAAACCGCCTAAAAAATTGCACCACCGTACTCCCGCAAAGCCCTTTCGTCAACAAGCGTTCACTGGGACCCATCGGCGCCTGGCCGACATCTGTGGTTGCACTGGCAAATCTTTTTTGATAATGTCCGCCGCACTCGGCCAATCCGCCCCAGGCCGTGCATAGCCGTCCCGGGCCGCAGGCCGAACATGCCCGCTGCCACTTTTCCCGCAGGAGACAGATGCATGCCCTTCGTCCTGGTGTCGGACATCGCAAGAGCGTGGGAGGCTGGGCTGCCAGCCAGCTTCCTGCTGTGGCAACGCGATCCTGATGCCAGCCCTTTTGTGGCCTGCGGCTGCATGGGTTTCTTCGGCGTGATCATAGTCGGCATCATCGCGCTCAACGTTGCCTTGCTAGTCTGGGTGGCCCGTGACGCCAAAAGCCGGGGCATGGACAACGCCGTCATCTGGATGATCCTGGTGATGCTGACTGGAATCATCGGCCTGATCATCTACCTGTTGACGCGGCCGCCGGGCAATCTGGTGCCTTGCCCTCATTGCCAAAATAAGCGATTGCAAGTGAGCGCCAAATGTCCCCACTGCGGAAACTCCTGAAGCACCCCGCGACTTATCTCGCGATTCTGGGCCTGCTGGCGGGAAGCGTGTTCGCTGACAGCTTTCGGCCGCCGCAGCGGCAGCTGGCGGCCCGTATTTACGTCATCCTGGTGCGAGGTTACCAGCGCGTGGGCGACCCGGTTCTGGCCGGCTACGTCCAGTGCCGCTACCTTCCGACCTGTTCCCGTTACTCGATTAAAAGCGTGCAACGCTACGGACTGCGAAAGGGCCTGACTCTGACTGCGGCCCGCCTCTGGCGCTGCCGCAGCAGTGTTCCTCTCGGCACCACAGATCCAGTTCCATAGGTCGGTCTTGGGGTGGCGGACCACCGGGATCGCATTGATAGGGAAGGCTCTGTGGGCTTTGATCGTGAGCTGGCGGCGGGCCCGCGGGCAGGCTCTTCGTGCGATTCTGTTTGCCTTGGAAGGCTGATTCTGGTAACTTTCGCGGGTTCAGGCAGGGCCGGACAGACTGACGTCCGGGGGCCGAGTTGCACAATCACGGGAGGGAAAGTCAATGGCTTTTTGTAGCGGGTGTGGAACGCAGATCGCGGACGGCACGACCATGTGCCCGGCCTGTAGTAGTCGCACCGCAGCACCGCCGGCTCCGGCCGCCCAGGGCACAACCGGCGGAATGACAGACAATGTTGTCGGCATGTTGTGCTACATCACCATCGTTCCGGCGATCATTTTCCTGGTGATGGAGCCCTATAACAAGAGCCGCTTTGTGCGGTTCCATGCCTTTCAGATGATTTTCTTTTGCGTGGCCATGATTGCCATCTGGATCGGCCTGACCATCATCGGCTTTGTGCCCGGGTTGATTTTTATCACTTTCCCGCTGCACATGATCATCTGGCTGGGATCGTTCATCATCTGGATCATTCTTCTGATCAAAGCCAATCAGGGACTGATGTTCAAGCTACCGGTCATTGGCGACCTGGCGGAGAAACAGGCCAACGCCGTTTAGCTTGCGCGTCTGGGGCCAGGACTTCCGCCGGCGCTCTTCGCAAATTACCGGTCTCCGCCTCCAATGGGCTGGAGACCGGTTCAAACTTCCTCGCTTGACAGATCTTCTTCGGGATGTCATTCCTATTAGCTTTCGGTTCGCATCCTCGTCGTGACGCTACAGGCGCGGAAAGCAGGACCTTTGAAGGGATCGATTGAAAGTTCGGGTCTTCTATCACGACAAATGCTTTGACGGGGCGTGTTCGGCCGCGCTCTTCTCGCGCTTTTACCGGGAGCGCATCCGAAACGACGTTACCTTTGTTTTTTCCGGCCTGTTGCACCGCGCCGGATCGTTGTTCGATGAAAAACAATTTGATGGCGACGAAAACGCCATCGTCGACTTCAAGTACTCCAGTTCACCCAGTATCACCTGGTGGTTCGACCATCACCAGAGCGCCTTCCTCACGCCCGAGGATGCCACCCACTTCGAGCAGGACCAGAGCAATCGCAAGTTTTACGATCCGGATTTCAAGTCCTGCACCAGCTTCATCGCCACCATAGCCGAACAGCGCTTCGGCTTTGATCCCGCCCCTGTGGCCGATCTGGTCCACTGGACGGACATTGTCGATGGCGCAATGTATCCGAATGCCAGGACGGCGGTTGAGATGCAAGCGCCCGCCATGAAGCTCACTCTGATCATTGAGTCAGCGCAGAACTACAGCTTCATCCCACAACTCATTCCCCTGCTGGCCACGCGACCCCTGGCGGAAATCCTGGAAGAGCCTTTTGTGGCGCCCTTGCTGCCGCCGTTGCTGGAGCGGCACCAGCGCTCGATCGCGGTGTTGAAAGAACGGATTGAGTCGAAAGACCACACCCTCTTTTTCGATATCACCGACCATGATCTCGAGGGCTACAACAAATTCGTGCCGTACTATCTCCATCCGGAATCGATTTACAGTGTGGGCCTGAGCAAGAGCAGTTTCCGGGTGAAAGTTTCCGTAGGTTCAAATCCCTGGGCGCCCTCCGAGCCGACGGTGAACCTGGCCAAGGTGTGTGAACGTTACGGCGGCGGCGGTCACGCCCGGGTGGGCGCGATCTCGTTCGGCGTCACCGAGGAAGTAGCTGCCCGCAAGGCAGCCCGCGAGATTGCGGAAGAACTGCGCGCCAGCGTGCGCGCCACTATTTAGTTCTGTCATCCTGAGTGCAGAGCAGAGCTTCTCCCGCGAAGCGGTGCTCGGAGTCGAAGGACCCCTACCCTCGTCACGATGACCAGTAATCGACGGAACTATCGCCCCAGCCATTCGAGGAGTAGAGAGTCATGGGAAGTCTTCCGGGAATTGGGCGCAAGGTGGATAGGGGTCCTTCGACTCCGCCAGCCCATTCGCAAGCGAATGGGTTGACTCCGCTCAGGATGACAAATACGTGAGTGTTGTCTCCGACCTCGCTCCCGTCATACTGCGGACCGAGCACCTGGGGCGGACTGTCCGCGACAAAGTCCTGGTTCAGGATGCGAACTTTGAATTACGGACAGGAGAGGTACTGGCCATCACGGGCGCCAGCGGTTCGGGCAAGACGTCGTTGCTGCGATTGCTGAACCGTCTCGACGAGCCCACGTCGGGAACGGTATTGCGTCGAGGGCAAGGACTATCGCAATATTGAGCCCCGTGAACTGCGCCGCAAACTCGGCCTGGTGACGCAACGGCCCTACCTGTTTCCTGGCACCGTGACTGACAATCTGAGCTTCGGGCCGGCTCAACGGGGCGAGACGTTGGAGCAAGAAGCCATTCAGGAATTATTGGCCCAGGTGGGTCTCAAAGATTATGCCGGACGTGACGTCGCCAATCTCTCCGGGGGCGAGGCCCAGCGCGTTTCCGTGGCTCGCACCCTGGCCAACTCGCCGCTGGTGCTGCTGCTCGATGAACCGACGTCGGCGTTAGACGAGGCCGCTAAACTCGAAGTTGAGGCGGCCATTCAGAAGGTTGTGCGCAAACAGGGACTGACCTGCGTGGTCGTGACCCATGACGTCGCCCAGGCGGCACGACTGGCCGGGCGGGCGCTGGTTCTCGAATCGGGACGTATTGTCCGGAGCGGTCCGGTAGAGGAGGTCCTTCGTGCTTAGACTGTGGTTCCACTCACAACTACAATTGGGCCTGGCGCAGGCAGTGGTTGCCGCGCTGGCGGCATTGGCGGTGGTCACGCTGGCTCGTCGCCGCAGAATTCATCTGGAAGGCGAAACCGTGATCGCGATGGTGCGCGGATTGGTGCAAATCATCGCGGTGGGCTCAATTCTTGTTCTCCTTTTGCGCGCCCCGCGCTGGACCAGCGGCTTCCTGCTGGCCGGGATGATCGTGGCCGCGGGAGCAACCTCGGCGCGCCGGGCCAAGGGGATGCCCGGGGCGTTTCACGTTTCCGCCTGGGCCATTGCCTTCGGCGCGGGCTCCATTATCGCCCTGATGACGTCGATGGGAGTGATTGATACCGCCATCACTTCGCTTGTCCCAGTGGGCAGTATGCTGATTGCCAATGCCATGAACACCAACGGATTGGCCCTGAACCGCTTCCGCGCCGATGTGCTGGCGCACGCGGGGGAGATTGAGACCGCCCTGGCTTTAGGCGCGGAAGCCCGCGACAGCGTTTCGCCCTACGTGCAGGCATCGTTCGAGGCCAGCCTCATTCCCGCCATCGATTCCATGCGCTCGCTCGGCATCGTCTGGATTCCCGGACTGATGGCTGGCATGTTGCTCTCCGGCGCTCGTCCGGTCTATGCAGCGATCTACCAGTTTGTGGTGCTGGCCATGATTTTCGCAGCCTCAGGCTTGACCTCGCTGATCAGCACCATGCTCATCCGCGGCAGGGTATTCTCCGCCGCGGAACAGCTTTTGCTGCAGCCGGGTAGATAATCGCAATTCTTATGGAACATGTGGCGGCAGCGATCGTGGAGCATGCCAGGGCGGCGGAGCGGCACCGCCGCCGGGCCGCGCTACGCGCCGTCGCCTCGCTCGAACTGCTCAAGGGACTGGTCGTCCTTCTGCTGGGCTTTGGCGCGGTTTCACTGGTCCATAAAGATGCCTGGGACATTGCCGAAGCCCTGCTGAGATTTCTGCGGGTCAATCCCGATCGCCACCACTTCGCCCAGGTCTTCCTGGATCTGGCGGACAATGTCACCGATGCCAAATTGTGGGCTCTGGCAGGCGGTGCTGCGGCCTACTCGATCGTCCGCTTTGTTGAAGCCTACGGGCTCTGGCGGGAACGGACATGGGCAGAATGGTTTGCGCTGATCTCAGGAGCGCTGTATGTTCCCTTCGAGACTTATGAACTGATCCGCCGGCCTTCTGCGATTCACGTGGCCGTGTTACTGATCAACCTTGGCATCGTCTTCTACATGCTCTACCTGAGATTGACGGCAGACACGGAGGCCGCCAGGAACGGGCGCTCGCACGGCTAGGCCCGGATCTGCGTCCGTCGGCTGATTCGGGGCGGGGAAGACTAGACCCCGCGCTTTCCCAATCTTTCATGGACGGCGCGGGGTCTTTCTGGGGGGGGAAGGTCTTGTATTTTGCCAGTAGTGCAAGCCGCTCGATCAAGAAAATGAAAAGGTCGGTTTTCCGACGACAAAATTGTGATTCCGGAAGCAAAAATCCTCTGCGTTTGACCGGCCTGTGGGTGGGACATTCGGACCTATGATTGATTCTCAAAGCCAAAGTCAAAAGCGGCGGACAAGAGTGTCCGCCCCACACATTCTACGGTTGCGATGCTTGGTACTTGCTGCCTTGGCCCTGGTCCCGGCCCTGCGGGCACAAGAGGTTTCGCTTCAGGCCCTGGTTGCGCCCTCGACTACGATCGTAAAGGACGGCCGTCCCGTGACTTTCGCCCTTCACGGCTTCATTGAGTTCAAGACGCTGGCCGACATGTTTCCCTACATCGAGTCCCAGAAGCAGCGTTGGAAGACCAGCCTGGACGATACCGCGCGGCAGCGTCTGGCGGGAGAACTGCTGCGTCGCGGAATTGAGAGCCGGGTTGTCTCCATGATTGACGAGCACCCGCTCGAGACCCTGGTCACCCACACCAGCGGCGAACTGCGGCAGGCTCTGGCGCAGGTCAAAGAACCGGTGCCGCCGGAATACGCCGAGGCCTTTCTGGCGGTGCAGGAGAAGTGGAAGCATTCGCTGAACTGCTGGAGCGCCGCGCCCTCGATTCCAGCGCGCGTGCTCTCCAATTGGTACCCCATTGAGGAGGGCATCGAGCTTTACGGTTCGACGTATGATTCCACCGAACATTTCTGGCAGGCGGTGAAATATCATCCCGATGTTACGGCTGCGCAACTGGTGGAGCTGCTCGGCGTCCTCGAGCACCGCGATTGGGGCCCCTGGCTTGAACGACTCGATGCTGATCCCAAACTGTATTTGCTGAACGCCTACGCCGTAGAGTTTTTGCGGCACAACCTCGCGCCGGAACGGATTGCCTGGTTTCGCGGCGAACTGGCCGCCCACGGACTTCGCCCCGCCGATCACGCCCGGACGGTGCAGCAGCGCGGCACCGCGCCATTTCGCTTCAGCGCGTTCGAAGAGAAAGTCCTGTGGGGCGACCTGGCCGATTTGTTCCACCTGGTCTATCACTTCTCCACGCCGGATGACCCCATTCGCGAGACCCTGGCAGCCCGCCACTTTGACGCAATTTATCTGGGCGAGCGCAGAATGGGTTTCATCAGCGAAGAATTCCGCTCCCTGATGCTCGAAATCTGGCACGTGAAATATCTTCAGATGCCGCGCTTCCGCGAGGTGATCAGTTCGATCCCGATGGAAATCAAGCTTTCCCACTTCCTGAACGACGGCGACTCGCCGGACATTCCGATTCCGATCTATATCGAATACTTGAACCAGATTCGCGACCTGGCCCGCCGGCCAATGTAGGCGCGAGCGTCCACGCTCGTGCAAAGGTGTGCAGCCGAAAAAAGAACTCGAGGTTCACATAGTTGCGTCTCAGCTTTGCTTACGCTTGCTCCGCCTTACGAACAGGTTCCCAAGGCCAAAGCCGACGGCCCCTCCGAGAAATGGGGCAGTGAACAGGACGCCAAATGAGGAAGCGTTACCGCGGGCCAGAAGGAAGGTGGCATAAGCCATCCCCACGGTCCAGAGAATGATGCGGAGGTTCATGAAGCCCTCCTCTGAGGCCAGATGATGTCACAGATTTACCGGCGAATGACAATAATCCTGGCTACTGAATCACAAAGGTTATGGGGACACCGGAACCGCCCCTGGGACTCCAATTACTCGCGCACCAGGTAGGTCCCGCTGGCAGCAAACATCGTGTCGCTGACCTTCCTGGCGTAGGTGACTTTGTGCTCGTAGGTGCGGTTTTTAGCCGGGTTCATGAAGTCATACGGGGCGCAGCCTTCACCCTTCTGCGCAACCAGTTGGTTCATGGTTTTAATCGTCGGGTACATTCGGTCGTAGGGCTGATGGCCGCATCCAGGCCTGCCGCCGTTGGGATGTAGCCGTGCGCGAGGATTCTGGTCCCCTGCACCACGACCATGTAGTAGTGGCCGTCTTTCCATGTCTTATCCCCGGCATTAATTTCTCGGATGACCGTAGCGGAGTCTTTCTGGAGCGCTTCGACCGTCCTCTTGACCAGCGCCTGGACCCTTGCGATGTCCACGCCCTTGTCGCAGCTGACCTCTCCCACAGTTTGGCCGGAGCGAGTGCCGGGAACATGAACAGCACGAGTATGGCCGTCCCAACGGTTCTCATCATCTCCTCCCGGTGCAATGGTGGATTTGGTTTCTTTGGCTTTGGCACTCCTGGGTTTCACTAGAAATTTCTGACCTGCACTTCACCATTACGCGCGAAGCTTAGGCCCGCCCGCCGACGGGTATCAAGCCCAGATGTCAAAGCTCTTTGCAGACTGTAAGTGTCCAGATCCGCCCGGTTCCTGCCCCTGCAAACTGACGTGGCATAATGGGATTGCGTCGCACTGGCCCCGTAGCTCAGATGGATAGAGCAGCGGTTTCCTAAACCGAAGGTCGCGTGTTCGACTCACGCCGGGGCCACCAGTCTTGCCGCCCAGTTCCTGCCTCCTCGGAACGCCCCATTGCGGATACACTATTCCCGCATTGATTTCCTCTTTCCCAGGTGACAAGCCATGACTTGGTACGCAATCAGTTTTATTGTGCTGTTCAACGTTTTTCTCGGAATCAGCCAGGCGCAGACCAGCCCGCACCCGAGCGAGACCATGAAACCGCATAACCTTTTGCTAGTGGTGAACCAGGGTGACCAGAGCATGAGCCTGGTGGATCCCGAGGCGGGCATGCAGATCGGTAAAGTGAAGACCAACGAAGTGCGCGCTCACGAAGTCGTTGCTTCGGCCGACGGGCGGCTCGCCTACCTTCCCATCTATGGCAACTCAGGTGTAGGAAAGCCCGGAACCGATGGGCGCTCGGTGGAGATTGTTGATCTCGACAAGCAGGCCATCGTGGGCAGCGTGGATGTTGGGCCGGTGCGGCCACACTGGGTCAAATTCGGGCCAGACGGCATGCTGTATGTTTCCGCCGAGCTCGACAATGCCGTGGACGTGCTCGATCCCCATCTGCGAAAAAAGGTCGGATCGATTCCGACCGAGCAGGCGGAGTCGCACATGGTGGTGATTTCACCTGACGGGCGCCGCGCTTACACCGCCAATGTCGATGCCGGAACGGTTTCCGCGCTGGACCTGGAATCCCGAAGACTGATCAAGGTGATTCCGGTGGCCGAAACCGTGCAGCGCATCTCCATGTCGCGCGATGGACGCTGGGTGTTTACCTCCGACCAGAAGCGTCCCCGGCTGGCGATCATCGATACTAAGACCAACGAGGTCTCAAACTGGATCACGCTGCCTGCAGTCGGATACGGAACCACGCCCACGCCCGATGGCAAATGGCTGCTGGTGAGTATGCAGAGCGCCAATGCCGTGGCGGTGGTTGACCTGTCACAAATGAAGGTTGTCCGTACCATTGTGGTGGGGGCGGACCCGGTCCAGATTCTGGTCCGTCACGACCGCCCGGTTGCCTATGTTTCCTGCAGCGGAGATGGAAAAGTCGCGGTGATCAACCTGTCCGACTGGAAAGTAGAGAAGCACATTGAGACCGGTCCGGGGGCGGATGGGCTGGCCTGGGTGGAAAGAAAGCCTTAACCGCGGTTGTGTGGGGTTGGGTTGGGTGGGGAGGGATTGGTTTGTGTGGGGAGGGATTGGTTTGTGTGGGGACGGGTCTCTGACCCGTCCGGACGAGCGCAGCTCGTCTGGCTTGTGGACCGAGAATGCCTTGGAAGGATAGCTGGCTGTCCTCTATTTGTTGCTCGACCGAAAAGTTGATGGGACGAAATCCAAAAGCAACACCCGGCCGAGCTTCGCTCGGCTGGACGGGTCAGAGACTCGTCCCCACACGAACTGTGGGCAGGAACTTCGGCGGCTTCCTCGCCTTGGTGGCCTGCTCAAAACCATAAGCGATCTTCAGCAACGCCGGTTCGCTCCAGGCGCGTCCGAAAAACGACACGCCCACCGGCAGGCCCGCAATAAAACCCGCGGGCACGGTAATGTCGGGATACCCCGCCACCGCCGCCGCATTCGAACTCCCGCCGCCGGAGTGATCGCCGTTGACCAGGTCCGTAAGCCAGGCCGGACTTCCGGTCGGCGCCATAATTGCATCCAGGTGGAACTTGTCCATCAGGGCATCGATGCCCTCGGCGCGCGACAGTCGATGATTGGCCTCGAGCGCATCGAGATATTCTTTGCTGGTCAGGGGACCCTTGGCCTCGGCCTTGATGAAAACGTCCTGCAGGAAGTAGGGCATCTCTTTTTCTTTGTTGCGTTCGTTGAATTCGATAATGTCTTTCAGCGAGTGAACGGCAGCATCGGGACGGGCCGCGAGATAGGCGTTGAGATCGGCCTTCAGTTCATAGAGCAGCACAAGAAATTCGCTGTCGTCGAACTTGCCGTGCGTTTCAAGGTCGCTGGGATCCACCAGCACCGCGCCCTGGCGCTTCATCTCTTCCATCGCGCTGCTCATGAGGGCGTCCACGCTGTCGCTGAAGCCGAAATACTTACGCGCTACGCCGATGCGGGCGCCACGCAATCCATTGGGATCGAGAAAGCTGGTGTAGTCGGCAGCGATCTTGCCGTTGCTGGTTGCGGTCGCGGCGTCACGCGGATCGGCGCCGGCCAGCGCGTTAAGCAGGATTGCGGCATCGCGCACCGTCCGCGCCATGGGGCCCGCCGTGTCCTGGCTGTGGGCGATGGGGATGATGCCGGAGCGGCTGATCAGGCCCAGTGTCGGCTTGATCCCTACAATGCCATTGGCGGATGATGGGCACACCACCGAGCCATCGGTTTCGGTGCCTACGGCAAGCCCGCAGAGATTGGCCGCCGTGGCCGCTCCCGAGCCCGAACTCGAGCCGCAGGGATTGCGATCGAGCGCGTACGGATTTCGGGTGAGTCCGCCCCGGCCGCTCCATCCACTAACCGAGTGGCTGGAGCGAATATTTGCCCACTCGCTCAGGTTGGTCTTGCCCAGGATGACCGCGCCAGCCTCTCGCAGCTTCTGCGCCACGACTGAATCCTTCGCCGGACGCGAACCCACGAGCGCCAGCGATCCGGCGGTGGTTTGCATGCGGTCGGCGGTATCAATGTTGTCCTTGATCAGGACGGGGACGCCGTGCAGCGGGCCGCGCGCGCCCTTGGCTTTGCGCTCCTGGTCGAGGGCCTGAGCGATGGCTAGGGCGTCGGGATTGAGTTCGATCACGCTGTTCACGGCCGGCCCGCGGCGGTCTATTTCTTCGATCCGGGAGATGTAGTTCCTGGTAAGGGACTGAGAGGTAAACTTCCCGGATGTCATGCCCGCCTGAAGATCCCCGATGGTGATCTCGTCGAGTTCGAAGCCGCTGACTTCGGGAGGTGGGGGCGCGGCGGCTGCCATCTCGCGGGCGCCGGCCAGTGCGGGCACGACAGCTGCGACCCCGCCGAGCACCGTGGTCTGCAGGAACTTGCGTCGGGGCGGCAGTGGATCGGCGGTGACCAGGCTTTTCGGTTTGCGCAAAGCGGTTTCTCCTTAAGGTGTTAAGCGGGAAGCGGAATTATAGGCGATCCGTCAATGCTCCGGGGGTGCCTTTGCGCTCTTTGCGGGTTTCTTAGCGACCTTTGCGGTCAGAGGCTTTAACCGCAAAGTACCCAGGGAATTCGCAAAGGGCGCAGAGGATGGCTCCTGGATAAGTTCAGCTCTAACTCTCATGGCATCCCGCTTTCCTTTCGCCACTACGTCCGTCCAAGACATCGAAACGCTGTGATGATTTCAAGCTGCACGCGCTGTTACAATCGCACGTTCGTTTCATGATGAAAGATCATTCCAGCTTCCCGCCGGCATCCCCCCAAAAAAGGAGCACTGATGTCTTATCCCCAGAGATTGCTGCTGCTCGTCATGCTTGCCTTCGCCTGCACAGGATCAGGCCAGGAGATGTCGGAAGGCCGGCTGATGCGCTTCCCTGATATCTACAAGGACAAGATCGTCTTCATGTACGGCGGCGACCTTTGGCTGGCGTCCAGCGCCGGAGGCGAAGCACGACGGATCACGACGGATGCCGGGCGAGAACTCTTTCCGAAATTTTCACCTGACGGCAAATGGATTGCCTTCACCGGGCAATATGACGGCAACTTCAACGTGTATGTAATGCCCGCCCAGGGCGGCCAGCCCCGGCAGTTGACGTTTTATCAGGGGGCGGCAGCGCCGCTCAGCGATCGCATGGGCATCCACAACGAAGTGGTCACCTGGTTTCCCGACAGCAAGCGCATTCTGTTTCTCTCCCGTCGCGACGCAACCAACGGCTGGACCAAGCGGCCTTTCAGTGTCAGCATCGATGGAGGTTTACCCGAGCCCTTGCCGGTTGACCAGGGCGGCCTCACATCGTTTTCTCCCGACGGCACGAAGATCGCCTACAACCCCATCTTCCGCAACTTCCGCACCTGGAAGCGCTACACCGGCGGGTTGGCCCAGGCCATCGCTATTTACGATCTCAAAAACAACACGGTCGAAGACGTTCCGCACACGGATTGGACAGACACTTTCCCCATGTGGCACGGCAACGCCATCTACTTCACCTCCGACCGCGGTCCGGAGCATCATCTCAATCTTTACAGTTACGATCTGAGCAGCAAGCAGATCGATCAACTCACGCACTTCACCGAATTCGACGTGATGTGGCCCAGCCTGGGCCCGGACTCCATCATTTTCGAAAATGGCGGCTACCTGTACACCTTCGATTTTGAATCGAAGCAGCCGAAGAAGTTGACGGTGTACCTGCCGGGTGACCGCGACCAGACCCTGAAGCACTGGACCAGTGTGGCCAAAAACATCACCGACTTCGACATCTCGCCGGAAGGGAAGCGGGCGGTGTTCGGCGCCCGCGGAGATGTTTTCACCGTCCCGGCAAAAGAGGGCAGCGTCCGCAACCTGACTCGCACTCCGGGGATTCGCGAGAAATCGGTGGCCTGGTCGCCCGACGGCCGCTGGATCGCTTACGTTTCCGACCGCAGCGGCGAAGACGAACTCTACATCTCCCCCCAGGACGGAATGGGAAAAGAACAGCAGATCACCAGCGGGTACAAGGGCTTCAAGTACGCGCCCACGTGGTCCCCCGACAGCAAAAAGCTCGCATGGTCCGACAAGGACTGCCGGCTCTGGTATGTGGACATCAACCAGAAGAAGCAGGTTGAGATTGATCGGGGAAAGTACGGAGAAATCCTGAACTACGCGTGGTCTCCCGACAGCAAGTGGCTGGCCTACGACAAGAATGACGAAAACTCTTACTCGGTCGTGAACCTTTACTCGTTGACCGACAGCAAAAGCACTCCCGTCACCACCAGCATGACCAACAGCTACGCTCCCATCTTCGACCCCGACGGGAAATATCTGTACTTCCTCTCCGACCGCGACTTCAACGAAGTCCTGGGTAATGTCGATTTCGAGTTCTCCAATCCCAAGACCACCCGGATTTATGTCGTGACTCTGCGTGCCGATGAGGCTTCGCCGTTTCAGCCCTTGAGCGACGAGACCCAAATCAAGAAAGAAGAAAATAAGGACGAGTTGCTCACCCCGCCTACCAAGGAACCTGGGAAAGCCAAGTCGGAGCCCAAAGGCAAGAGCAAGAAGAAGAATGGGAAGGAACCACCCACGGAAGCGAAGGAAAGCGATAAAGATAAAAACGATAAAGACAAGGATAAAGACAAGAAAGACGACAAGGAGAAACTCAAGGAGTTCCGCATTGACCTGGCTGGAATCACCGGCCGCGTAGTGGCATTGCCCATTGAACCCGCGGTCATCGGCTCTTATTTAGCGGCCAAGGGTTTTATCTACTATTCCACGACGCCTATCCAAGGACTCTCCGGGCCGGTCCCGGGAGAAGCGCCCGCGATCCGTGTTTACGATCTGAAAGAGCGCAAGGACAAAGTCCTGATCGAAGGCGTGCAACGCTTCGCCCTGTCCTTCGACGGGTCGAAGCTGCTGTATCAGGCCGATGGCGGGCGCGACGGCCACACCTACGGCATCATCGACGCCAAGCCCGATGGTCCCAAGAAAGTCGGCGATGGCGCGCTCAATCTGGCTGGCATGAAGGCGCAAATCGATCCTCCCGCCGAATGGAGAGAGATGTTCAACGAAGTCTGGCGGCAGGAGCGCGATTATTTCTACGCCGCCGCCATGAACGGCGTGGACTGGGAAAAGATGCGCGACAAGTATGCCCAGTTGCTGCCCGCGGTCGCTGACCGCTACAGCCTGACCTACGTCATGGGCGAGATGATTGGCGAGCTTTCGAACTCGCACACTTACGTTGGCGGCGGAGATTATCCCGATCTGCATCCCGTGAACGTAGGCCTGCTCGGGGTGGACTTCGAGGCCGACCCGGCCGCCGGTATGTACCGCTTCAAGAGAATTTATGCCGGGGAAAACTGGGACCCGCAGACCCGCTCGCCCCTGACCGAACCCGGGGTTACGGTAAAAGAAGGCGACTACCTGATTGCGGTCAACGGCCGGCCGCTGCGGACCCCGCAAAACCCCTATGAGCTCTTTGTAAACACGGTCAACGAAAATGTGACCTTAACTGTCAACTCCAAGCCCTCGGAGGAAGGCTCCCACACCGTGCAGGTGAGGCCGGTGGCGGACGAAAACAGCCTCCGCGAACTGGCCTGGATCGAGAGCAATCGCAAAAAGGTTGACGCTGCCAGCCAGGGACGCATCGGCTACGTGTACCTGCCTGACATGGGAGGTCCGGGCCTCAACGAATTCGTCAAACAGTACTTTCCCCAGATTCGCAAGGAGGGAATGATTATCGACGTGCGCTATAACGGAGGCGGCTTCGTTGACCAACTCATCTTCGCCAGGTTGCGGCGGGTGTTGGCGGGCATGGGCTCGATGCGCAACTGGGAGAGCAATACCGTCCCTCCGGTCGTATTCAATGGCGCCATGGCATGCGTGACCAACCGCTATGCTGCTTCTGACGGCGACATATTCAGTTACTACTTCAAGTACTACAAACTGGGCCCGCTCATCGGTGAACGCACCTGGGGCGGGGTTCGTGGCATCCGTGGCCAAATGCCGCTGATGGACGGCGGCTACATCACCCGTCCCGAGGCAGCGCGGTACGACCTCAACAGCAAGTGGGTGGTCGAGAACCGTGGCGTGCAGCCCGACATCGTGGTGGAGAATCGCCCCGACCTGGTGGTGAAAGGGCAGGACCCGCAACTGGAGAAGGCCATCGAGGTGGTAATGAAGGAGATTCAGGCCAATCCGAAGAAGCTGCCCCCGCGGCCCCCCGATTTACCAGCCTATCCCGAGGGCCCGGGGCTGTAGCTGCAATGATCACGTAGGGGCAGGTGTCTCACCTGCCCAGCCGGGCGAAGCCCGGCCAGCTCTTAGGCTGAAGGCAAACCCAAACCCTCAGGCGAGCGTCGCCCGCCCGGGTTCCGAGCGAAGGCGAAGGAGGGCGTCCGAGCGTAGGTGATTTGCGGTGGAGCACGGTGGTTACTATTGGGGTTTCACCGTCGCACAAATAGTGCTGCATCAATGGTTCAAAAGCGGGCATCTAATCGTATAATCAGGAAGCTCATGCCCAAGTATTCCATCGTGGTTCCGCTACACAACGAGCAGGAGAATGTCACCGATCTCTACGATCGCCTCAAAGCCGTCATGGAGGCCAATGGTGAGACCTTCGAGATCGTGCTGGTGGACGATGGTTCGACTGATCGCAGCTTTCATATGCTGCGCGAGATCGCGGCGGTGGATAGCCGCGTCACCGTAGTGAAGCTGCGCCGCAACTTCGGCCAGACTTCAGCGCTGGCTGCCGGCTTCGATCACGCGCGCGGCGAGTACATCATCGCCATGGATGGCGATTTACAGCACGATCCGGCCGATATCCCCATTTTCCTGGAAAAGATTTCCGAGGGCTACGACATCGTCAGCGGCTGGCGCAAGCGGCGGATTGACAACTTCTGGCTTCGCCGCCTGCCGTCCCGCTGCGCCAACTGGCTGATGGCCAAGTTGAGCGGCGTGGACATTCACGACTTTGGCACGACCTTCAAAGCTTATCGGCGGGAAATTCTGGACCAAGTCCCGCTTTACGGCGAGTTGCATCGCTTTATTCCGGCCCTGGCTTCGTGGCATGGGGCTTCCATCTGCGAAGTGCCCATTCAGAACGTAAACCGCGAGCGCGGAGTTTCACATTACGGCATCTCGCGCACCTTTCGGGTATTTTTCGACCTGATCACGATTCGCTTCCTGCTGCGCTACCTGTCGCGCCCGCTGCATTTCTTCGGCACCTTCGGGATGCTGAGCATCATGGGGGGATCGAGCGTCACCCTCTGGCTGGTGGTTGAGAAGTTTTGGCACCATACGCCCATCATGGCCGACCACGGGCCGCTGATGATCTTCACCGCTGTTCTGCTTTTGGCCGGGCTGAATATGCTGGCGGTAGGTCTGCTGGGCGAAATGCAGGTGCGGCACTACCACGAGCCCACCCGGCGCGCGCCGTATTCGGTTGACCGCGTCCTCCGCGCCCAGAGCGAAGAGCACACTATCTCCGAGTAAGGGATGATAGCCCCTCTCTTCATCCCATAGCTTCTTGTGTTTCCCTACGATCAACGGCAGAAACGTCACCGCTATCGCCATGGAACTGATGGGCCCCGGGTTTACCAGCCCGATCACCTAACCGAATCGCATCGCGAACGTCCAAGTGTAGGGGCAAAGATGGCAAACAGCCTCACGCGGTCTCTCCTATTTACTGGGTTGCTGATTGGATTGGGCCCTGCATCGACGTGGGGAGCGCCGAATGCATCCGTAGCGACGAAGTTACCGGAGGTGGAGATACTTTATCCGCCAGGCGGTTCTTTGTTAGATCGCCTTTGCGAGAGTGATTTTAAGCTGCCGCTTGACGAGCAGGCCGTTCAATCAGCGGTCCAAAAGCGCCCGGAGTTCCAAAAGCAATGGGACGAGGAAGGGCCCGCCTATATGAATGCGGCGCTTACAGAAATTGGACTGGATTTTCCCTTCCGCGAAATGCAAGCCACGTTGACCGTCTGCCTGCCAGCTTCGACAAGTATTCCGTTGATTGTCGAAGTGAACGAGTTTCTTCCCGCCGCCAAGAAACCTGCGCCGGCCTGGGAGTTTTCCGAGATCGTATTCCACGAGTTGATGCATACGTATGTGAGACCGGTTTTCGCTCATTCGGCGCTGATGAAGAAGTATCAAAATGAGTCTCCGACCACGAAATACCATCTGCACGTGATGGCGGTAGAAAAGATGACGCTGCTTAAGCTGAAGAGGCTGGATGATCTCAAGACCATCGATCACGAATACCGCAACGGGTCCGATCCCGCCTATAAACGGGCCTGGGAAATTGTCAACGATATCGAGGGGGAGCAACCCTTCATCGAAGAGCTCAAGGCGCTTAGAAGGCCCATCGTTGACGCACATCCCCGGTGAACTTGGCCTCGCCCTTGCAGGCCCGCATCAAGATGCAGGCTGACCGGCTATTGTTCCACTTCGTACCCGCAAGCACGATTCGGGAAGCGCTAAGCTTCCCGCGAGGGACAAGACGTTCCGCGAATGGTCTTAAACTCTATCCAGAATCTACTTCCCAAACCCTTCTTTGTTCACTACATACGGCATCCTGGTCACGTCGCCGCCGTAGTTGCCCTCGAGCACATCAATCAGCCCTTGCACCGCGCGCCCGGCCATGCCTTTTTCGGGATCGGGGGAGAGCCGCGTGATGCGTCCGGCGCTGGCGAAATGGGGATATAGCCGGCAGCGATCCTCGATCGCAGGATCACGCAACGGCGAGTCCGCGGGGAGCGGTTCTTTTTCGTAAACATCCAACGCCGCGCCCGCAATCCAGTTCTCCCGCAGCGCTTTTGCCAGGGCGCCCTCCTCGACCACGGGTCCGCGTGAAGTATTCACCAGGAATGCAGTAGGTTTCATCCGGCGCAGAGTTTGCTCGTTGAACAGATGGTACGTGGGCGCGGAACTTTCTCCTTCGCGCAGCAGCGGCACGTGCACGCTGACGAAATCTGCCTGCCCCAACGCCTCGTCCACGCCCACGTACTTGATCCAGTTCTTGGTTCTCGTAATGCCCCGCGCCTGGCGCAGGTCCATGTTTTCCTGGATTGCCTTCACGTAATCGTGGTTCTGATAGGCCGGGTCATAGCACAGGATATTCATGTCGAAGCCGGCGCACTTCTTGATCATGGCCAGGCCGATCCGGCCGGTGCCGATGATGGCAATGGTCTTCCCGGTCACTTCATCGCCCAGGAAGGGCAGGTAGGGATGCCAATAGCTCCACTTGTTGTCCCGGGTCAGATGTTCCGCGTTCCACAGTTTTCGCGCCAGGGCTCCCATCATGAAGAATGCGAATTCCGCCGTAGCCTCGGTGAGCACGTCCGCGGTGTTGGTGAAGGGAATCCTGTAGCGGTTGGCATCGGCGCGGTTGATGTTATCGAAGCCCACGGCAAACTGAGCTACAACTTTCAATCTGCCCTTGCCCGCCTCGAACACGTCAGCGTCAATGGAATCGCGCAAGGTGGTGATCAGCCCGTCAATGCCGGATTTCACTTTCCCGATTATCAGGGCCTTCGGGGGAGCTTCCGGTTTGGGATAGACTTCGACTTCGTAGCCCCGCTGGCGCAGCAGATCCATGGCATCGCCGATGTCGCAAGTTGCAAAAACGCGGAATTTGTTGGCCATGTTCCCGATCTTACCGCACCACGAGCCATGTGGGGACAGCCGCCCCCGGCTGTCCGGCGGAGCGAAGTTCGCCAACTTTTGTCGATCAGGAAAATGGCGAGCTTCGCTGCGCGGTGCGGGAGAGGGTACTCGCCCCTACGTAGTCACCTAGCCCCTGAATTTCCAGCGGGTGGCGCTGCCCATAAAATTTTTCTCATACAATCCGAAGACTACGCGCGGGCGAACCCCGAAGACAGGCTCCTTCATCGCGAGAATGTCCTTCTCCATGCTGGCCATATCGAAGTGGTATTTCGGCTGGTATTTCTTGAGGAATTCGCGACGCACTGGCACTCCTACGATCTCGGCCACGCCTTCGACGATGACTGCTTCCTCCGCGTGTTCGGTACAAACCACGCAGCGTTTATTCTTCGCCAGATTCCGGGCCTTGCGGGACTGCCTCCCCGTGCTGAAGAGGAATGCTCCGTTGAGCCACAATCCCCAGACCACCATGGTGTGGGGAGACCCGTCTGGTTTGACGGTTGCGATCCAGTAGTTGTGACTCTTGCGCAAGCGTTGCTCGGCCCACGTCCAGGGCAGCAGGCCTTTCTTGCTCTCCGGCAGTCCGTACCCAGGCATCAGGGGACGGCTGGGTTTGGGCTGAGTTGTCTTTCGGACTTTTGGCATGTGAGTTCCTTTCTCTAGGGCTTCTGCGTGGGCCGGAGCAGCACCTCGCTGACAAATGATTGTGGCTCCTGCGTGACCAGCATCGCAACCACGTGAGCCACGTCTTCCGGTTGCAACATCTTCTTGGGATCCTTGCCCTGATGCGGGCTCAGGTCGGTATTCACCGACCCGGGACAAACCACTGACACCCGAATGTTGTAGCCGCGCAGTTCTTCCGCCACGGAATAGCTCAGTCCGTTCAGTCCCCATTTGGACGCGGAGTAGGCGGCGCCATTGGGCAGAGCGTTCTTTCCCGCGAGGGAAGAGATGTTGACGATGTGTCCCGAGTGCGCTCGGATCATCATGGGAGCAAAGCTGCGCATGCAGTAGTAAACGCCGCGCAGATTGGTGTTCATGACCGCCTCCCAGGATTCGGGAGACATCTGGTGCAAAGGGCCGGCAAAGCTGCCGACTCCGGCATTGTTTACCAGGATGTCGGCGCGCCCAGAATTGCGCTCGACCAGTGTGGCCACCGACTCAACTGAGCCCAGGTCAGTCACGTCGCACTCGGCGATTTCAGCTCGACCGCCCGCCTGGATGATCGCCGCCGCGGTGCCTTCGAGGGCTGTGCGCCGGCGTCCGCAAAGAAAAGTGAGCGCCCCCATCCCGGCCAAACGGCGGGCGATTGCCGCTCCGATTCCACCGCCGGCGCCGGTAACGATGGCCACCTGGCCTTGCAATTCAGCTTCGCTTAATCCATGCATAGAACGATTCTCCCTAACACTTTCGGGCCCCCTATTTGTACCTACGGAGGCGCGATTGCCCGCATCTTACAGGATGAGGTGATGGGCCGTTGTAAAGACGAACTTGCCTTAGACGGGTCACATACTTATAATCCGCCTCACCGGAAATGGTGCCATTGGCGGTGTAGACGTTTACTGCAACTGCCAGATGTTTCCGGAGTCCGTCGGCTGGGTATGTGGGCCGCCTATAGCTCTAGCAAGACCCGGGTAAGCTGGCTCGGATAAAGACCTGGGTGCTGTCGCCGTTTTTCCCGAATATCTAAGGAGCGATTCGAATGAAGACGAGTCTAGTGACGCTATTGCTGGTGTTGGCTAACCTGGCATCGGGCCAGACTGCTGCTGCGCCGCAACCGCAGGCGTCTCAACCGCAGGCCTCCCCGGCACAGCCGCAAACCCAAAAGAAGGAAATCAAGGATCCCGCCGAATACAACGCCTACGTCGGCGCGGTGCAGCAGTCCGACCCCGCTGCGAAGATCAGCGGCCTCGAAGCTTTCCTCACTCAGTATCCCAACAGCGTGATGAAGGAAGATGCCCTGGAACTGCTGATGGGGACCTACCAGCAGGCCAACAACCAGGCCAAGGTCATCGACACCGCGAACCGGCTCCTGGCGGCGAACCCCAACAACGCTCGCGCCCTGGTGCTGCTGGCCTACAACGAGCGCGCCGCTCAGAAGTGGGCAGATGCCAAACAACACGCCGAGCGTGGTTTGGAGGCCCTGGACAAGATGCCCAAGGCGGACAACGTTGCTGAGGCGGATTTCGCCAAACAGAAGACCCAACTCGCTGGGTTGCTGAACAGCGTGGCTGGTTTTTCCGCGCTGCAGCTTAAGGACTACGCTGAGGCTCAGAAGTATTTGCGCCCCGCGGTCGAGGGCGACCCGAACAACGTGGAGAACGTCTATCCTCTGGCCCTCGCTTATCTGACCGCCGCTCCGCCTGATGATGTGAACGGACTCTTTTTCATCGCCCGCGCCGCCAATCTGGTCAATGATCCCAAGGGGAAAGAATCGATCATCAAGTTCGGGCACAGCCGGTACGCGCAGTACCACGGTTCCGACCAGGGCTGGGACGACTTGCTGGCTCAAACCAAGACCACGCCCTTGCCGTCCGCTGGATTTACCATTGCAAAATACGTCCCTCCCACTCCGCAGCAGCAAGCCGCTGAGCTGGTCAAAACCAAAAAGCCGGAAGAGATGAGTTTTGCGGAATGGGAACTGGTTCTTTCGGTAGGAACCCAGGCGGACCAGGACACGGTGTGGAATGCGCTCAAGGGCAAGAACCTGCAGATGGCGGAAGTGCAGGTCATCACGGCTTCGCCCACCAAGCTGGGGCTGGCCGCCAGCGTGGACGACATCGACCAGAAGCGCGCCGATATCGATCTTTCGTTCCCCGGGCCCATCCCCACCAGGATGGTGCCTAAGGAGGGAGACAAGATCAATTTCGAAGGTACGCCGGTCTCCTACACTCCCAGCCCGTTCGTAATGGTCATGGAAAAGGGAGCCCTGTTGACCAAGGCTGCGCCGGCTCCGGCCAGGAAGCCGCCGGTGCACAGAAAGCCGAAGTAGACCACAGGCGCCACGGCCGGAAAAGACAAGGCAGCCCCAGGGGCTGCCTTAGTTTTTTCGCATGATAGAAGAAAACGGAGGATGGGCGTCCCGCCCGTCCCATCAGCCTGCACCTGCCCATTACAGGGCCAAGGCCCTGTTCCACCCATGAGCAAAAGCGGACTACTGCGGAATCGGCGAGAAGGCTCTAGCGCGCCGCCTTCTTCTCGTAGCCAACCGGCCGGGCGCTGCGGGGCGGTCGCTTGACGCCGTCGCGCAGCTGCCGTACGTCAATCTTGAGCTCTGAAATGGTGCGGCTCAGGGTGTTGCGGTGCATGCCAAGTTCGCGCGCGGCGCGGCATTGGTTGCCCTTGTTCTCCTGCAGAACGGTGAGGATGAACTTCTTTTTGAATTCGCGCACCGCCTCGGAATAAAGAATATTACTCCGGTACATCTGCATAATAAGGGCTTCGAGCTGATCTCTCACGGCATCTCTCTTTCTGCGCGAACCATCGCTGGCCTGGAAAGGCCGGTTCTTCAATAAATGTTCGTCGAACTTCTACTTTGCCGGGGCCTGAGGGGGTAGGACACCGCCGGGGACTGTCTGCGGCACACGGCGCAGCAAATCCAGTCCCTGGTAGAACCTGGCCCGCAGTTCGGCGGGGGCGACCCAGATGACGGCCCGCCCTACCGCCTGAAAATACGGGGCCCACTCTGAACCTGCCAGCCACTTCGAGGTGGGCGTAAACGCCGTCATGGTCACCGCAATCACCGCCACAATCAGGCAGCCTCGCAGCAACCCCAGCGCCCCCCCCAGAAGCCGGTCCACAAAACTGAGACCGGACTTCTTCATGATCCACCGGGCGCTCTGGCCGGCTATACCGGCGGCCACTGCGACCGCAAAAAAAATAATCAGGAAGCCCGCACTCTCGGCCAGCCAGGCTGACTTCAAATACGTCTCCAGCCAACCGGCGACACGCTGATACTGCCACGCCGCCAGCAGGTAGCCAGCCACCAGGCCTGCCAGGTGAAACGCCTCCTGGAAAAATCCCGCGTAAGCTGCCTGCACGGTGGATAGCAGCACCACCGCAAGAATGGCCCAATCCGCGCCGTTCATACCGCCTTCCTGCAGTTCACCGTGTGCTTAAACATCCAGCTCGAGTCCGGTAAGCTGACGGTACGCCTCGACGTATTTTTCGCTGGTCCGTTGCGCCACTTCAGCCGGAAGTGCCGGCGCCGGCGGCTGCTTGTTCCAGCGAATTTCTTCCAGATAGTCGCGAACGTATTGCTTGTCGAACGATTCCTGGGCCCGCCCGGGAGAGTACTTGTCCGCCGGCCAGAAGCGGGAGGAGTCCGGAGTCAGCACCTCGTCCGCCAAAGTGATGCCCCGTGCGGTGCGTCCGAACTCGAACTTGGTGTCGGCGATGATAATGCCTTTTTGCAGCGCATAGTCCGCGGCCTTGATATAAACCCCCAAAGTCAGGTCCCGCAACTCGCGGCTCAACTCCGGTCCCACCAGCTTGGTCATGTCCGCAAAAGAAATATTCTCGTCGTGACCGCTGGTGGCTTTGGTCGAAGGAGTGAAGATGGGCTCAGGCAAACGCTCGGATTCGCGCAAGCCGGGGGGCAGCTCAATGCCGCAAACCCGGCCTGTCGCTTTGTACTCCTTCCAGGCGGATCCGGAAATATATCCCCGCACCACGCACTCCACGGGAAACATGTCCGCCCGCGCCACGATCATGGAACGGCCGCGCAGTTGGTCGGCGTACTTTTGCAGCGGGGCCGGATACTGGCTCGCATCGGCAGTAAGAAGGTGGTTGGGCACGAGCTGGCGAAGAAAATCAAACCAGAAAAGAGAAATCTGTGTCAGTACCCGGCCCTTGTGCGGGATGCCGGTTGCCAGCACGTAGTCAAACGCGGAAATGCGATCGGTGGCTACAAACAGCAGCCGGTCTTCATCCAGATGGTAAACGTCGCGGACTTTGCCGCTGGCGTGCAGTTTCAGTTCGGGGAAGTCGGTCTGCAACAAAACGGAGTCGAGAAGTTGAGAGCTCATGAGTGAAATTCTACAGGCAGAAATCGTCGCGTATTCTAGTCCTAAAGAAATTTTTGTCAACGGCTTCTCGCGCGTTCCGGTAAAGCCGCCCGGGATCGTTGAATGCAATTTGATTGACAGGACCTGCGGGCGGTGAGATCGCGCGTCAGACAAGGCTTTCAGAGCACCCCGGTTGTGGAAAAACTGAGGATGCCTGTGCAAAGGACGGAAGCAGGGAAGAGTGCCGCGCCAACCGCCAGCGCGACTGCGTTATACTTGAGTTGCGATGTCGGTGGATTCCCTAAAGACGTTCTACCTGCAGGTTTTCGGCTGCCAGATGAACGTCCACGATTCGGAAAAAGTCGTCGGCACGCTCCTCGCCCAGGGATACCGGCAGGTCCCCACTGTCGAAGAGGCCGGGCTGATCCTCTACAACACCTGCTCCATTCGAGATAAGGCCGAGCAGAAGGTTTTCCACCGCTTGGCCGACCACAAGAAGCTGCAGAAGCAGGGAAAGCGTTTTGGCGTACTCGGTTGTGTAGCGCAACAGGAGGGCGAGAAGATTTTCGAGCGCGCTCCCCATGTTTCGCTGGTGTGCGGCTCGGCCTCGTATCGCAATCTGCCGCAGATGCTGGTGCAACTCGAGGCAGGGAAGCAGCGGGTTACCGGTCTCGACGACCGCGAGACCGACGAATGCTTTGAGACCGAATTTACCGCCCGCACCAACCCGCACCGGGGCTACCTCACCATCATTGAGGGCTGTGACAAATTCTGCGCTTACTGTGTAGTGCCATTCACCCGCGGCAAGGAGCGCAGCCGGACCTCGGATTCTGTTCTGGCGGAAGCCCGGCAAATGGCCGATCTCGGTTACACCGAGGTCCAGCTTCTGGGCCAGAATGTGAACTCCTACAAAGACCCGTCGGGAAAGAAGACCTTTGCTGAACTTCTGGCGGCGGTGGGCGAGGTTGGCGGCATACGGCGAGTGCGCTTCACGACTTCGCATCCCAGAGATTTCGGCCGGGACATTATTGAAGCCATCGATGCGGTTTCGACCCTTTGCGATCACGTGCATCTGCCGGTGCAGAGCGGCTCCGACCGTGTGCTCGACGCCATGCAGCGCCTCTACAGCCGCGAGCAGTATCTCGAGCGCATTGCCTGGATTAAGGCGGCGCGGCGGGAAATCAGTGTTACGTCTGACATGATCGTGGGTTTCCCTGGCGAAACCGAGGTCGATTTTGAACAGACCCTGGCGCTCCTCGACCAGGTCGAGTACGACAGCATCTTCTGCTTCAAGTATTCGCCCCGTCCCAATACCCCGTCCCTGCAATTGGAAGACGCTATCCCGGACGCCGAAAAGTCCCGCCGCCTGATCATCCTGCAGGAGAAGCAGCGGGAAATACAAAGGCGGCGCTATCAGCGACATGTGGGGCAGATCCAGGAAGTCATGGTGGAAGGGAAGAACGAAGCCCGCGGCCAGTGGATTGGGCGCACGTCGCAGAACAAGACCTTGAATTTCACCACTTCTATGGGAGTGAATCCCGGGTTGGGCAGCTATGTTCCTGTGGTTACCACTGGAAGTTTTCCCAACAGCCTGTTAGGCGAAATGGTGATATAACGAGCAAAGAAGGGGACGATTGCAGATTCCAGATTGTTGGATTGAAGATTGCGGAGTTCGAGTGGGCTTGAACATCTGCAATCTAAAATCTTCAATCTGATATCGGTGTTAGCCTGGGGGCCAGGATGGAAGTGGAAATGAAAATTCGCGGGCTCATGATGGATCCAGTGACCAACATGCCCATCGTGATCCTAAAAGACACTAGCGGCGATTCCGTGCTGCCCATTTGGGTGGGAATTTACGAAGCTAATGCCATCGCTCTTGAGATCGAGAAAGTCAGCACCCCGCGTCCCATGACTCACGATTTGATCAAGAATGTTCTGGTTGGGCTGGACACCCAGGTGCACAAAGTCGTCGTCACGGAACTGAGAGAAGATACCTTTTATGCCGTGATCTGGATGGAGCGGCAGGGAAATGTGATCAGTATCGATTCCCGGCCGTCCGATGCACTGGCTCTCGCCCTGCGCGTGGATTGCCCCATATTCGTGGAGGACGATGTCCTGAAGAACTCCAGGCAGGCGGCCAATGTCTCGGACCGGGTCACCAGCGAGGAACTGCGCAAGTACCTGGAAGGACTCAACGACGAAGACCTGGGCCGATACAAGATGTAAAGCGGTTGCAAGCCCCCGGCCCAAACAGCGGGCCTTAGCGGTTAGCCGTTAGCTGGAGACGTGGCTAGAAGCTTTTCTTCATGTCTGATCCCGCCGAACAATTACAACGCATTTATCTAGCCGGCTTCGAGTTTCAGACATTCGACCTGTTTCCCCGGTGCGTGGGCGTGGTGCGCGACCATTGCATAGCGCTCCTCGTGCCTTCAATTGACGGCCTGCAAATGCTCGGCGCTCCGGGCTGGCGCATGGGAGAAGCCATCGGAGTGCTGACCGAGAAAGACGGACGGAAAGTATTTCAGGCCAAACGGGAGACGCTGGACGCAACCCCCGAGAGGCTGGAGATTTTGCGTTGTTTTCGCGCTGATCTGCAGGCAATTCTCGCCGGGCAATCCTGACCGCCCAGGGCCTGGGCATCCCCCAGCCGTCCAGACCACGAATGCCTCAGGCCATGGTGGTAAGTCTCGCCAGATGCAGGCGGAGCTGGGCCACACTTTGCTTTTGGGCAGTGTCGAAGGTCAAAAACTCCACCCCGTAGTGGTACCCGGAGCGATTGCAGATTTTGGCCTCCACCCTTATCGGAGGCGATGAAAAGGGAGGAGAAATCTCAACCGCCACGTGGTCGCCGGTTCGCAATTCCGCGCCCGCAAACAGGGCCATCCCGCCTTCGCTCAGAGAAGTTCCCCTGCCGTCAAAGATGGAGGCCTTCAGGGCATTGGAAACGATCACTCGAATGAGAATATTGACCCTGTATCGCTCCCAGCGACGCGTGGGTCTGAAATCTGGTGAATGGCTGATTGCCGCGGCTTCGGACATGAGTTTGGCCTCGACTTTACTATCGGAGGCAGGGTGTCAGAACTTGAGACCAGAGGGAGGACTAAACCTAGACGAGGCGTCCGGGCCTGCGCAGTGATTGACATAATATCTGTTATCGGACATTCGGTCTGTGAGCAGCCCGGCCTTGACAGTCCGACGCTCCCGTCGCACTATCTCAATCCATGAAAGCCCAGAGTGTAGCCCTGACACGCGCTATCTTGCTCGCCGCCCTCCTCACCGGCACGTCGCTTACCCAGGCTGCCGGACCCGAATCTCCCCAACCGACAACCCCGGTGGCGCGACCAGCCATTGTCGGTGTCGCCCATATTGGATTGAAAACCGACAATCTGGCGGCGGCCCGTAAGTTTTACACCGGAGTTCTAGGCTTCCAGGAGCCCTTCAGCCTGGACAAGACTCCCGACGAAGGCACCGGCCTGCTGCTTACATATTTCAAGGTCAACGACCACCAATACATCGAAATGTTTCCCGAGTTGACCGATCCCAAGATGGATCGACTGTCCCACATATCGTTCGAAACCACCGACGCCGGGCAGATGCGTGCCTACCTGGCCAGCCGGGGCGTTAAGGTGCCGGAAAAGCTCGAACCCATGCAGGATGGCAATCGCGGCTTTGACGTCATCGATCCAGATGGCCACGACGTTGAGTTCGTGGAGTTTCGTCCCGGGTCCCTGCACACCCGCAATTTTGGCAAGTTCCTTCCTGACACCCGCATTTCAACCCGCATCATTCACGTAGGCGTGGTAGTGAAAGACCGGGCGGCAGCAGACCGTTTCTACAAGGATATTCTGGGATTCAAATTGCAATGGCAAGGCGGCATGAAGGACAAGGACATCGATTGGGTAGCTATGCGCGTCCCCGACGGTACGGACTGGCTGGAGTACATGCTGAACGTACACAACCCGGACCCGCACACACTTGGAGTAATGCATCACCTGTCTCTGGGAGTGCCCAGTATCCAGGCGGGATACAAGCTCGCCCTGGAGCGCGGATACAAAGGGAAAGAGAAACCCCAGATCGGCCGCGACGGCAAGTGGCAGTACAACCTTTACGACCCAAACTTCACCCGGGTTGAGCTGATGGAGCCCAAGCCGGTGCAGAAGCCATGCTGCTCCCCGATTATGGAGTAGAACGAGACTCGCGTAGGGGCAGGTGTCCTCACCTGCCCGGCCGGGCCAAGCCCCGCAGGGTTTCCGATTGTTCTCCGAACCCCCAAACGCAAGCCAGGTTTCTTCGCTCAAACTTCAAAGGCTCACTTTCCGAACCCATGGCGAGCTGCGCTCGCCCGCCCGGACGTGGACGTCCGCGCCTACGTGTTCCGTGGGATTTCAGCGGTCAGCACGATCCGGGGATGAAACAGCGTTCCGGCGATCCGGGTGGCGATGGCGATCAGTTCCCTTTGCCCGACAAAGACCTTCACCTGCCGGGCTTGAGACAGCTCCGGCAAATTTACCGCGCGCCCGTTGCGAATCAGTGCGGCCATCTCCTCCGTGGCCGTAACACACGGAAACTCGGGCAGCAACAGGCGCGGGTGAATGAAGAGTTCTTCGCTTGTGCCAGCCTTGCAAGCTGTCTGCAACTCCTCCAGGGTATGGGCCTGGCTCAAGTCAAATTCGCCCAGCGTGGTGCGACGCAGCGATTGCAAGTGTGCGCCGCAGCCCAACCGCTGGCCCAGGTCGTGGGCGACCGAGCGCATGTAAGTTCCCGAGGCCACGCGGGCGAGAAAGCCGGCCTGCTCCCCATCTAGCGCCAGAATCTCGAATTGCTTGATTTCCACCTGCACCGGTTTCAGGGCAACATCCTGATGCTTCCGGGCCAATTTATAGGCGGGCACGCCCTTGATCTTCTTGGCGGAGAATGGAGGCGGCATCTGTTCGATCAAGCCCACAAAGGCTAATGCGTAGTTCGCGCAATTGTTCAAGTGATACTTTAATTTCCTGCCTGGGCCCCTGCGCCTCCCCGTCAGAATCGTAGGTATCGGTGGCGAAACCGAAGCGGATGATGCCTTCGTAGGTCTTCTCCGAGGCGCCGTAAAACTGCGCCAGCCGGGTCAGGTTTCCGGTAACCAGGGCAAGGACTCCTGTCGCCAGCGGATCAAGCGTGCCCAGGTGGCCCACCGCTGGCTGCTGCAGAATCCGACGCACCCGGTTTACCACGTCATGCGAGGTCATACCGCCGGGCTTGTCGATGATGAGCACGCCGTTCATCAGGAGATTGAGTAATTTGGTAATTTAGTAATCGGGTAATTGAAAATTCCGAGGCGTGGTCAGAACCACGGCTGGCTTGGGGCGTATCCCTGGCTGTTCCTGAATTGCCCAATTACTCAATTACCAAACTACCAGATTGTTTGATCCCCCATGATCCCTCTTCGCGACGACCAGCCCCGATTCAGCACACCCTACGTGACTTACTTCCTGATCGGTCTCAACCTGGTCATCTTCCTGCTCGAAGCGACCCTGACGCCGCAGAGCTTCAAGGCGCTGCTCTACCAGTTGGGAATGGTGCCTGCCAACATAACGGGCTTTCTCGCAGGAGCCAACGGGTTGGGTCTGGTGGCGGCCTTTCTTCCCACCTTCACTTCCATGTTCCTGCATGGCTCATGGATGCACGTGATCGGCAACATGTGGTTTCTGTGGATCTTCGGCGACAACGTTGAGGACCACCTCGGGCACTTCAAGTATCTGCTCTTTTATCTGCTCAGCGGATTGGGTGCTGCGTTCGCCCAGATCGTTCTCAACCCGCATTCCCGCGTTCCCACGGTCGGGGCCAGCGGCGCCATCGCCGGCGTCCTGGGCGCGTACTTTGTTTTGTATCCCCGCGCCAAAGTCTTGATCTGGTTCCCCATCCTGTTTCTCTTTTATCTGCCGGCGTGGGTCACGCTGGGCTACTGGTTTGCGTTGCAGTTTGTGAGCGGGGCCGCAACCTCAATCGCTAACTACAGCGACACCAGGGGCGGCGTCGCGTTCTGGGCGCACGTGGGAGGGTTCGTCGTGGGCATCATCCTGATCAAGCTCATTCCCGAACGGCCAAGGCGATATCGCTACGGAACCTGGTGAATAAGCGAACTCGGCCCTCGGACATCAGACCTCGACAGAACCCAAAACCATTGCAAAAAGATTCGAACGAACTCCGCTGAGCGCCTTCGTAGCGCCGGCATCTCGCCCTCGGCCCGGCGAGCAAAATACAGACCGCATAGCCACAGCGACCTCGAGATTCCAGCGACTGAGGTCTGCCTTAAAGTCCGTTCGTTCGGTTGCGGATCAGCGACAAAAATTCCGTGCGCGTTTCCTGTTCGTTGCGGAAGCATCCCAGCATGGAGGAAGTGACCGCCGCCGAGTGCTGCTTTTCGACGCCCCGCATCATCATGCAGAGGTGGCGCGCCTCGATGACCACTCCCACTCCCTGCGGCTCGATCGCTTTCTGGATGGTTTCGGCAATCTGCGTGGTCAGGCGTTCCTGAATCTGCAGGCGCCGCGAGAAAATCTCGATCAGGCGGGGGATTTTGCTCAGCCCGATCACCTTCCCTTTGGGAATGTAGGCGACGTGGACCTTGCCGAAGAATGGCAGCATGTGATGCTCGCACAGGCTGAACATTTCGACGTCTTTGACGATGACCATTTCGTCATACGTGACCGTAAACAGGGCTTTGCGCAGCATCGCGTCCGGATCTTCCTTATAGCCCCGGGAGAGGAATTCCCAGGAGCGCCGCACCCGGTCCGGAGTGCGGACCAGACCCTCGCGTTCGGGGTCCTCGCCGATACGGACAATCATTTCGCGTACCAGGTCTTCGAAGCTGGCGCTGGTCAGCGAAGGTACTTCAGTGGTCGGATTCATGGTTGACCCCCAATTGAGCAATTTGGAAATTGAGTAATCTGGAAATTGAAATTTCCAGCACAAACGTACGCGCCCTATTCAATTACCCAATTACAAAATAACCAAATTACACAATCGCTTCCCCTCCGGTGTACTCGAACGAATTCATCATGGTTTCTTCAATGCGTACCTTATCCAGATGTGCCAGGGTGAAACCTCGCTGCAAAATATCGTAGATGGTGGTGCAGAGGTTTTCGGTGGTCGGGACGATCTGCACGAATTCCTGGCGCATGTTCAGGTTCTCCAGATGGAAGTGCTGCAAAATCTCGCGCTGCACAAAGCCGTCCAGGTCAACCAGGTTGCAGATCATTCCCGTGCTCTCGTCTACCGGTCCGCTGACCGTGACTTCGAGCCCGTAGTTGTGTCCGTGGCCGTACGGGTTGTTGCATTTGCCATAGGTGGCCGCATTCTCCGCTTCGGACATGGCGTCGCTATGTAACCGGTGCGAGGCCGAGAACATGTAGCGGCGGGTGAGATGCGCCTTCATGCTTCACCGTAGAAATCGACAAACAGATCGGGCGTTTCATACACCCGCACCCGGTGCAATTGCGCCTTGTCCAGTTTTGACACCAGGCGTTGCCAGATGGCGATGGCCAGGTTCTCCGTGGTCGGAATTCGGGCGGAGAATTCCGGCACTTCTTTGTTGAGGAAGCGATGGTCCATGGCATCCAGGACCTCGCGGTTGAGCACGTCCTTGAGCTGCTTCAGGTCCACGACAAAACCGGAGCGCGGATCCACTTCGCCTTTGACTGTTACCTCCAGGGTGTAGTTGTGGCCGTGACCGTTCGGGTTACTACATTTGCCGAAAATCCGCTGGTTCTCTTCCGGAGTGAAATCCGGATTGTGGTAGTAGTGCGATGCGGCGAATTCGGCTTTGCGAGTGAGATAGACCATTCGTTGTACTCGTCCTGTTCGCTGATTTTCCTAGGCCGAACTGCGCTCGGCTGGGCGCTGACTCTCTATGATGGCAGCGTCCGCCCCGGGGTGGTTTGTGCCGCCTGCGTAGGTCCTTCCCTTCCACAGTACACTTCCCTGCTCATGACAGAGTTTGGAGCGCAACAAAAGATAGGCAAAGAGAGGCAGGCCCGCCGGAGACAAGGCGGTTGCCTCCCAGGGGAAATGCGCCTTGCGAATTCGATTCAGCAGAAAGCCGTACATCGCAACCGCCAAAAGCGCTGCCACTATGGCCGGCCTGATGTGACCGCGCAGAAAAGCCGCAACGGCCGCTGCCGCGCTCCCTGCAATCAGCGCAAACTCGGTCAGCCTCAGTAGGGCAAGGCGCGCGGGAGAGACAAACAACAGCGCCAGGTTCTTGGTCCAACCTTCGCGCAGTTGAGAAAAGCTGCGGTACATGCGGGTGCGGACGGCGTCGCCGCCAAAGCGGAAAAAGATCCTGCGACCTGAAGCTTTCACAATCTTGGCCAGCGCCACGTCTTCCAGCAGGCTGCCACTCACCGCCGCGTGTCCACCGGTCGCGTCGTAGGCCTCGCGCGCGACCAATATGTACTGCCCATTGGCCGCGGCGGCCGGCGACCTGGGATCGCTGACCAAAGCAGGTCGATAAGTCGCGGCCAACTCGGCAAAAATGACGGGCATCACTGCCTGTTCCCAGAATCCGTAAACTTCCTGCCGCGGTGAATACGAAAGCAGACTCGCGCCCTGCCGGCTGGCTTCCGCGAGGGCGCGCGCCAGAGAGCCCGCCAGATGGACCGTGTCGGCGTCCGTAAAAAGCAGCCATTCGCCGCCGGCAACCGCGGCGCCGGCAGCCATGGCGTTATTCTTTCCCGTCCAGTGGGCGGGTGGTTCTTCAGCTTCCACCACCCTTACCGAGGGAAACGACTGAGCTACTTCGCGAGTGCGGTCGGTGGAGGCGTCGTCCACCAGGATAATTTCGAAGCTCACCCCGCTCTGGCATGCGAGCGACTCCAGACAGGCGCCCAGGCTGGCTTCCTCGTTGCGCGCCGGCACGATCACCGACACGGTTGGCCTGCCCGATACTGTCTCTGCCGCCATCATGGGCCGAATCAGCTATTATAACTTTGTGCGACGGTCCTCGTTTCTGTCCAACATGCTTCTGTCCGGCATCGCAGTCCTCTTCCTGGGCCTGACTGGCTGTTACAGCGGCAGCCGTCCCCCCCACATCGGGACGCCAGCCCCTGACTTCACGGTCCAGGACGGCGACCACAAGGTCAGCCTCGACGAATTTCGCGGCAAGGTGGTCGTGCTTAATTTCTGGGCGACCTGGTGCCCGCCCTGCATCGAAGAGATGCCGTCCCTGGTGGAGATGCAGCAGAGGATGAAGTCCAAGGGCGTCGAGGTCTTTGCCGTCAGCGTCGATGCCGACCAGAGTGCCTACCAGAATTTCCTGAAAGCGCACAACGTAAACCTCCTCACCGTGCGCGATCCCGACCAGAAGAGCAACAATCTCTACGGAACGTTCAAGTTCCCCGAGACCTACATCATTGACCGCAAAGGGGTGCTGCGCCGCAAGTTCATCGGTGCGGTGGACTGGGGCCAGCCCGAGATACTCGATTACCTCAGCAAACTCTAGTCTTCTCTGACGCTTTACATCATGGGAGTTTCAGGAGGAGAGCTTCGCGCAGGGCAGCTTCCACGTCCTGGGGCCGCCTGGGCGCCTGGTTGGCGAGCTTCTTTCCCAGGTCTTCCCGAGCCAGCACAAGGGAGTTCAATTCCGGGCCGCGCTCCGACTTCTGCATCAGGAACTCCGACTTCCGCAGACAGGCGTAAGCCAATTCAGGAGAAATGCCGGAATCGCGCAGAAACAGGCCGTAGCTGTAGAGATCGCTGGCCGTGGCTTGGGGGTCATCCAGCTGGCTGTCTAGCTTGAGGGCATGCTGATAAAGCTCAAGGGCCTGCCTGGTTTTCCCCAAGCCGGCTTCGAGTTCCGCGGCGGAGACGCTGGCTGCGCCCTCCATTTTGGCTTCGCCCGACTCGGCGGCAATCTTCCGCGCCAGCTCATACGTCTTCTCAGCCTGGTCGGGGTTCTTTGCCTGCACCTGGCACTGCGCCAGCCGCAGTACAATCGCGACCAGATTGTGTGCCGGAGGACGGTTCTTTGCCCCGGCCTGCGCCACTTTGTTCAGAAACATCATGTAATAGGGGATTGCGGCCTCGGCGTTCCCTTCCCGATCCAGTTCGCCGGCCGCATAAAGGTAAGCGGCGACCTGTGAACCATCCAGGGCAATCGCCTGCTTCCAGCTCTCGATGGCCTCCTCTCCATGCCCCAGTTGATTGGCCAGGATGCCATGGTTCACCAGCAAGTTCACATCTTTCGGCGTGTATTGCAGCGACTTGCGCGTCAACGCGTAGGCCTCGTCGAAGCGTTTCTGTTGCGTGAGATAACGAAGCAGCGCATCTCGAGGAGCGGTACTGCTGGGATTTGCGCGGAGCGCCTCGTTCCAGGCAACGGCCGCCTGTCCTGTGTTTCCTTCTCTCAGCTCCTGCAAGCCCAGATGAGTCTGCAGCGAGCTGTCGTAAGCATCCAGCGCCGCCGCACGTTGCAGGTCACTCAGGCTCTCCTGATGCAGCGCCAGGTAATAACGCACCTGGTCAACGCTTCCCCAAGCCAGCAGGACCAGGGCGGCGGCAATGCGCAGTGTACGGGCAGGACGCGAGCTCCCGACCACCCAGCGCAGTCCACTTCCCAGCCGGTTCCCCGTGTCGATCGCGGCGTGGGCCAACTGCTCCGGCGAATTCAGCAACAACCCGGCAACCCGGTTGTCCCGAAGTTTCCAGATGGCGCCATCCAGAATGAAGTGATGAATATTGATCAGCGCAGTGAACAGCAGGAAGCTGGCGCTGAAGTCGTAATGAAAGAGCCGGCTCGCCAGCCATGGTCCGGGGACGAAGAGCGCGATGCCGCCGGCTACCAGCACGGCAAAGTACGCGAAGGGACGCCAGCCGGCAGCGCTTTTGCCCATTTGCTTCGCGGCGCGCGTAGTAGCTGGTGATCCAGAGATACTGCGCCGAATGCATTACCGCGAACACTCCGCTGCTGTAGCGGCTCTGTGGCAGTCGCAGTCGCTCGACCACGGACAACACCGTGGGCAACAGAAACCACAAAAATTGCGTGGAAAACAGCGTCATGGACGGCAGCAGACGTCGCCAACCTACCTGTTCAGCCAGCTCAGACCAGCCGTACAGCGAACAGCCGATGAACGCCACGCCCAGCAGCAGCGCCGCAACGGAACTCACGTGTGCCGGAATCGCCGGCGAGACGAACAAAGGATCGTTCGATGGTCCGGTCCAAAAACTCGGAAGCAAAATCAGGTAAGAAATGAGAAAGGCCGAATACAAAGCTCGTCGGCGTGCGGGCGAGGGCGTAGCACCTCCTCGCCGGGCGAACATCATGAACAGGCCATAATTCTGGCCACTGTAGTGCCAGGGACTCCACACGAGATAGAGCGTGAAAATCCAGGGAAGGGCACGAAACCAGAAGTGCGACAGGACCAGCGTCAACACAACCAGGGCAGTGATGTGGACCGTAAAGATGCGGTATTTATGAAAATCCTCCGCCGTGTGATAGGCGCGATAAATCGTCGCCATGTAGTGGGGATAGTTGAAGAACAGGGCCAATCCGTAAAAGGCAATTGACCAGCCCATGGCGCTCGAACTTGAGGCCACGTAGGCAAGCAAGAGCAGGGGAGCAGACCAGGCACCGCATCCGACGATGAGATCAAGCCAGGGGTTGTAAACCCAAAGCGAGGCAGCGGACCGAGGTAACTGTCCGGCGGTGGGTTTTTCCAGTGCGCTTGCAGAATCCCGCATGGCGGTTGCCTGCCGGGATTATAAGTTGGCGATGCGGTGAGTTGGCGTACCCAGAAGGGTTCGACTGAAAGTAACGTCGGTGGTCCCGGCAGTCGCCTGACGCTTCGATCAATGCCCGCGGCGACCACGATCCACCCTCGCCGGCACGACGGACCAGCTTCTTGCGCTGCTTTACAATCGAAGCGTGAAGCGGTGGGACGTGATCATCGTCGGCGGGGGAATTATCGGGCTCTCGCTCTCCGTCGCGCTGCGCAAGCACGGCGCCACAGTCCTGGTAGTCGAACGTGGAGAGCCCGGGCAGGAGGCCTCACACGCGGCCGCCGGCATGCTGGCCGACTTTCCGCTCGAGACTCCGCCTGTGCTTCAGACTCTGGCGAGCGCCAGCGCTCGTATGTATCCCGAATTCGTGCACGAACTGCAGGACGAATCCGGTATGAACGTTGATCTGCGCGACCAGGGAACCATCTTTTTCGTCACACCGGAACACTTCCGGGAACGCCCCCGCCTGACCGCAGACTATCCGCTTCCCTCCCCGCTCTCCGAACTCGAGCCCGCGCTCGGCCACGTGAACCTGCCGGCGATCTATCTCAAGGAAAGGAGCGTGGATCCGCGCGCACTCACGGCGGCGGCGCTCAAGGCCGCGCGGCATCGCGGTGTGGACATTTCTTCCGGGACGGCAGTCACTGAGGTGCTTCTGGCAGATGGAGGCGTATCAGGGGTCAGCACAGACAGAACCACTTATTCGGCCCCCGTGGTGGTGAACTGTGCGGGTGCGTGGGCGGGGCAACTGCCGCCGCACCAATTTCCGACCCGCCCGGTCAAGGGACAGATGCTGGCGCTGGTGGGGACCTCGCGCGACCTGTTACGCCACGTCATCCGCGCCCCTGAAATTTACCTGGTGCCGCGCAGCGACGGCCGCATTCTGGTGGGTGCGACGGTCGAAGAAGCCGGATACGACAAGCGCACCGATGCAGACATCATCCAGCGTATGCGGTATGCTGCGATCCACCTGTTTCCTGCCCTGTCCGACGCCCGGATGCTGGAGGCTTGGGCGGGATTGCGGCCTGGCTCTCCCGACAATCTGCCTATTCTCGGGGCCACCCGAACGCCAGGCTATTTTGTCGCCACCGGCCACTTCCGCGATGGGATTCTGCTTACGCCGGTCACCGCGCACGTGATGGCGCAGGTCGTCACCGGCGGCCAGCCCGAGTATGATCTCTCGCCCTTTTCGCCGGCGCGTTTTCACTGCGGATGAGCACCGCCATACCCATCACGGCTGATGAAATCCGAGACCACTACGACTCTCTCGCCTTCATCTATCGCACCTTTTGGGGTGACCACATCCACCACGGATTGTTTCTGGACAGCGAAGCGCCCGAGGAGGCACAGGTACGGATGCTCGAGTACTGCGTCAGCCGGCTCGGCCTTGGTTCGGGTGCTCGTGTTCTCGACGTAGGCTGCGGCTACGGCGGCACTCTGATTCACCTGGCGCGATCGCAGTCGTGCTCGGGAATGGGTCTTACGCTGAGTCCCAAGCAGGCCAGGCTGGCACGCGAGCACGCCGCCCAGGCAGGAGTTGAATGCCTGGTGAACTTTGAAGTCGGGAACGCCGACTCGTTCCCCTTTCCGGCCGCGGCGTTCGACCTGGTGTGGACCATGGAATCTTCCGAGCACTTCGCAGACAAGTCGCGCTACTTCGCGAATGTGGCAGGCACGCTCCGGCCAGGTGGCCAACTGCTGCTGGCGGCATGGACGGGCGCGATGGATCGCTCTCGCGTCCGTGAAGTCGCCCGCGCGTTTCTTTGCCCGGAATTATGGACAGCAGAACAATACCAGTCCGCGATCGAGAGCGCCGGGATGCGAGTGCTGCATCGCGAAGACCTCACTGCAAAAATCGTACGTACCTGGGAGATCTGTCAGGAGCGCACCCTTGCTGCCAGCGTGGCCGTCAAACTGTTACCCCGCGCGGCACGTGAATTTGTGCAAGGCATTGACATCATTCTCGATGCCTACCGCTCCGGCGATCTGACCTACACAGTCATCATCGCGAAAAGTTGATTTCGTAGCGCCGGCATCTTGCCGGCTGTCCTGAGGGCATCCGGCCCTCAGCGCGCGAGCTGATTGAAAAATGTGCCGCGTACGTCGCGATCAGGGGCTGCTGCGATGGGTTCGCTCCGGTGCGGGCGGGACGCCGGCGCTACAGCCGTGCATGTCAGTTATACTTAAGATGTTTTCTCCTCAGAAAGGCACCGTCCATGGCCTCTCCCGCAGTCGATTACGCCCGCAGCAATCAGCAGCGTTTCCTCAATGAATTGAAAGATCTGCTGCGCATCCCCAGCATCAGCACGCTTCAGGAGCACAAGTCGGATGTACAAAAGGCGGCTGAATTTGTGGCGGCCGAACTTCGGCGCATCGGGCTTGAGCACGTGGAGACCATTCCCACCAACGGCCATCCCCTGGTCTATGCGGACTGGCTCCACGCTCCCGGCAAGCCGACCGCGCTTTGCTACGCGCACTACGACGTGCAGCCGCCTGACCCGCTCGACGAGTGGATCTCTCCGCCCTTTGAGCCCACCGAGCGCAATAACAACATTTATGCCCGGGGCGCGGTGGACGATAAAGGCCAGCTCTGGATGGAAATCAAAGCTATCGAGGCCCTGATGAAGGGTCACAACGGAACTCTGCCCGTGAATGTGAAGCTAATCATCGAGGGCGAGGAGGAAGTTGGCGGCGAATCGATCGCAGCCTATGTGCGGCAGGAAAAGGCCAAGCTCAAGGCTGATTTCGCTTTGGTTTGCGACACCGAACTATTTGCAGCCGATCTCCCGACGCTGTGCGTGGGACTGCGCGGCCTGGTCTATACCGAAATTGAAGCCGTAGGAGCCAGGACCGACCTGCATTCAGGCATGTATGGCGGGGCGGCGCCCAATCCTTTCTTTGGCCTGATCGAAATCATCAGCCAACTGAAAGACGCCAAGGGCAAAGTCCTGATCCCGGGCTTCTACAAAAATGTGAAAGCGCCCAGCAAAGATGAACTCAAGGCGTGGAAGCGCCTGCCCTTCAACGCGGAACACTATCGCAAGGCAGAGGTCGGTTCGACCGTACTGACGGGCGAGCCGGGCTACTCGGTTCTCTACCGCACCTGGGCCCGCCCCACGCTCGAAGTGCACGGCATGCCCGGCGGCTTCGTCGCTCCCGGCGCGAAGACGGTGATTCCGGCCAAGGCCTCGGCCAAGGTCTCCATGCGCCTGGTGCCCAACCAGAATCCAGACGACATTCTCAAGCGCTACAAGAACTACGTGAAGAAGCTCACGCCCAAGGGCATTCAGACCAGCATCAAGGTGTGGAGCAAGGGCCCGGCCTGCGTCGTGGGCACCAACAATAAGTACATCAAGGCGGCGACCGAGGCCTTGCACGACGTCTTCAAAAAAGAGACTGTGTTCATCCGCTCCGGCGGTTCTATCCCCATCGTCACCGATTTCCAGGACGTGCTCAAAATTCCGTCGGTGATGATGGGCTTCGGCCTGCCCGACGACAACTTGCACGCCCCCAACGAGAAGTTTCACATCCCCAACTTCTATCGCGGAATTGAATCGATCTGTCTTTTCTTCGAAAAGCTCGGAGCATAATCTGCGACCACGTAGGGGCGGGTGCCCTCACCCGCCCGGCTGGGCAAAGCCCGGCGGGGTTTTGAATGGCGCAAAAACGTTGAACCAAGTTTCGCCATAGAAATCCTCGGGAACAAACTGCCGGTCACCCCCTCAGGCGAGCTGCGCTCGCCCGCCCGGGTCCTGAGCGGAGTCGAAGGAGGGCGTCCGGGCCTACACATTTTCAGGCCGAGATGGCGCTGGGAAAGCGAGTCCGAAAATCCAGGAGCCCAACCCATTCCGGCGTGATGGTGATACGCACCATGCTGGAGACGAGGGTGCGAAGCTGGCCCAGCCAAGCCTCTCTCAGTTCACGTTCGAAGTAGCGCTCGGCGCACGCGACGTACTCGGGCACGATCCCATCCACAGTTTCCAGCCGTGCGGTTCCCCTGATCAGCAGCACCTTGTTAGGAAAGTCGTTGCCGTCAATGGTGAGCGACACTTTCGGATTCTTAGCCAGGGCCTTCAGCTTCGGCGCTTTGGGCGGCGTTCCCATGACGATCTCTCGCCCGTTCCAGTGAAACCAGATGGGAACGACTCTGGGCGTGCCGTCAGTCCAGACATAGGCCAGACGCGCCGGAATTTTCGACTGCAAGAGTTCCTGGGCCACGGGATGCTGCAGAAGCGAGAGCTCTCCCTGCTTGACGGTCATGGACGCCTCCTTGGCACCGGCGGCGATGCGGTGCTCGGGACGATTACGAGCACACGGGATTCGCGGGCACGGGGATTCTGAGCTTATTGATAGACCAAGGTCAAGTGCTGCGGTCGTCAATCCGGGGATTTTCTCTTGCGTCTGATGCGAATTCTTGGCGGCCCTTGGGGGCTGAGCGTTCTGGCTGCGAGGGTTTGCCAGCTGAAACTAACGCCTGGCACTTTGGTAGTGGCTCAGTTTGAAGCGCCCGCATGAATGTCATCGGCAACGGGTGGAGCAGGCCTTCAGGCCTGCATGGCGCGACCGTCGATGCAGCGGGCTTCAGCCTCTGAGGTGCCTCCGTCGGCTGAAGCCGCATGCTCTGCGCCGTCCGATGGCAGCGCTAAAAGCGTTGCTCCACCCAGATTCTCCCTGGCAAGACCACCGGAGTTTCAAACTGAGCCGCTTGGGCGCTATCGCACCGTTGTCTTTGCCCTCCCGTTGGGTGTAGGCTGGTTGTGCTCTCGCGCTTCTCCCCTCCTTCGTCACTTCCCACCTGATTCTCAGCCGTGTGCTGCATTATGTGTTCAATCTGGCGGGGTTGCTCGCAAGGCCATACCAGATATAGTGTTTTGGTGCTTGACCCCGGTACGATTTCGCCGTTACAGTAGCTCTAATTTGTGCCTCGCCGACTCCAGCCTGGGCGGCGCTCACCAGAGCGATGTATTGGAGGAATCCAATTAAGCAACCCGGCTGATGATGCTTGCATACAGCTCCGCTAGCAATGGCAAGACGCGGGCGAGTCGCCCGCGACCACACAACGCACACCAACTCGGCGGCCCTAAGGAGTAGAAGTTGCTCAAACTCAAGAGACTCCAGATTCTCGGATTCAAATCGTTCTGCGACCGCACCGAACTCAAGTTCCACGGGGACGGAGTGGCCGCCATCATTGGCCCGAACGGCTGCGGCAAGTCCAACATCGCCGATGCCATCTCCTGGGTGCTCGGTGAACAGTCAGCCAAAACCCTGCGCGGATCGCGCATGGAAGACGTCATCTTTGCCGGCACCCGCGATCGCAAGCCTACCGGCATGGCCGAGGTGTCGCTCACGCTGATCGATCCCGAAGTGTATGACGGCGCCGACGCCAACGAGCCCACCGAGGTCGAGATCCAGGACGAGATGCCCCGCCCGGTCGCAGACTGGGATGAAGCCGAAGTTCGGGCCGAGGCGGCGGAAGAGACCGAGCGCCTGACCGAAGAGGCGCGGCCCGGGCGGGTGGAAGAGATTGAGGGTGTGGCGGTCGTCTCCCATGGAGAGACGGGCGTCCCGTCCGTCATGCCGGGTGGGGGCGAGCGGAGCTCGGTTGAGCCGATGAGTGTAATCGCCGGACCCCAAGTTATTCTTAAGATTCGCCGGCGACAGTTCAAGCAACAGTTTAAGGCTGGGGAGATCGTGGTGAACCGCCGCCTCTTTCGCAGCGGCGAAAGCGAATACCTGCTGAACGGCAAGCTGTGTCGCCTGCGCGATATTCAGGAACTGTTTATGGGGACCGGTCTGGGGCCGGAGTCCTATGCCTTGATCGAGCAGGGACGCATCGGGCAGATCCTGAGCAGTCGTCCCACGGATCGCCGCGCGATCATCGAAGAAGCTGCCGGCATAACAAAGTTCAAGACCAAGAAGCGCCTCGCCGAAGCGCGACTTGAGGATGCCAAGCAAAACCTGGCCCGGGTGAATGACATCTTCGAGGAAGTCACGCGGCAGATGAATTCGCTCAAGCGCCAGGCTTCCAAGGCCGAACGCTACGCCAAGCTTCGGGAAGAGATGCGGGCCAAATTGCGCCTGGTGCTGGCCAGCAAGTTCGCTCACCTCGAGCAGGAGAGCGCGGCGCTCGACGCGCAAATCAATTCGATTTCGGAAGAAATGCGCCAACAGGCTAAGTCGGTTCAGCAGGCCGAGTCCGAGCATGCCGAACGCACCCAGCGCGGTTACGCCATCGAGGCCGAAGTGCGCGAGAACCGCGAGCGCCTGAGCCAGCTCAAACTGGAATCGGACCGCGCTCTCGCCCAGCGTCGTCATAACGAAGAGCGCTGCGCGGAACTGGTGGCGCGCGCGGCCGCGTCCGAGGCCGAACTGGCGCAGGCCCAGCAGCGGCTGGCGGCGCTGGCAGCGGAGCGCGACGCCAATCGTCAGATTCTGGACTCAGCGGCAGGCGACCTGGCCGCCGCGCAACAGGAGTTGAGCGAGAGCCAGCACGAGGCCAGCACGGCGGCCCAGGCGTTGGCCGAATTGGAGCGTCAGCAGGAACAATCGCGGGTCGCGATCGTCGAGGCGGTGGCATCCGCCTCCGCTCTGCGCAATCAGCACACTCAGGTCGAAGAGCGGCTGGCCGGAGTCGATCGCGAGGCGCAGCGACTGCAGTCTGAAATGGCCGCCGCCCATTCTCAGATGGAAGTTTTTGGAGGTCAGCGCGGCCAGTTGGGCCTCGAATTTGAAAATGTGTCGCAGCGTGTCTCTGGACTGACCGAAGAGTTGCGCCAGACCAGACAGGCGCTTGATGCCCGGCGCCACGAAGAGTCTGAAGCCAAGAACCACCTGGACAGCCTGCGCGCTGAGTACGCCTCCGCCATCGGCAAGAAAGGCTCGCTCGAGGCAGTCATTGCCGAGCATGGCTACTCCACCGAGTCGGTGCGCCGTCTCTTTCAATCGGGAGTCATGCAGGGCGGAATGGCCCCAGCGGGTGTGCTGGCCGACTTCCTCGAAGTGGAAACGCGCTACGAAGGCGTGGTCGAAGACTTCCTGCGCGACGAACTGAACTACATCGTAGTCAAGTCATGGGACGCAGCGGATGAAGGCTTGCGTCTTCTCCGCACCGACGTGGATGGCCGCGCCACCTTCCTGGTACATCCCGAGGATTCGCAGGCGAAGTTCTCCTTCGCGATCGACGAAAACGCGCACCATTTGCAGCCGGAACGGCCGATCGTCCCCTTGAAGAATGCCATCCGCGTGCTCAACGGCTTTGGCCGGTCGCTGGAAGTCATCCTGCCCAAACTGCGCGATGGCTACATCGTTCCCGATCCCACCTTCGCCCGTGAGCTGGCTTTGGAAAATCCCGATGCGTTCTTTCTCTCGCAGTCGGGCGAATGCTTCCACAACGTGACCGTCACCGGCGGCAAGCAGCGCGCGGAAGGCCCGCTCTCCATGAAGCGCGAGCTGCGTGATGTGCTGCGCCAGCTGGGAGAACTGGAGCAGGGGCTGCGCCACGAAGAAATGCGCGTCCTGACCCTGGGCCGCGAAATCAAGGACCTTACTTCCCTGCTGGACCGGCTGGAGAACGAAAAGCGCGAGGCGGAAAAGCAGGCCATGACGTCCGGGCACTTGCTGCAGCAACTGGAATCCGAGTTCAGTCGCGCCAGCGAGCGACTGCAAACCGCGCAGCAGGAATTGCATCGGCTGGAGGCGGAGCGCACGGAAAAAGGATCACTGCTCGACCAACTGCGGATGCAGATTGCCGCCGCCGAACAACGGCGCGTGGAGCGGGAACATTTCGCCGCTGCTGGACAGGAGCAACTCGCCAACCTGCGCGAGCGCCGCGACCAGGCTGCCCAGAACGCATCGCAACGGCTGGCCCGGGTGGCCACGCTCGAAGAACGGCATCGCAGCGCCACAGTCGGCCTGGAGCGCATCGAACTGCTGGTTACCGAAATGATCGAGCGCGTGGTAGCGCTGCGCCTGCAACTCGAATCCTCCGCCGTGGAGAAACTGCGGCGCGAAACCGAGAACCAGGAGATTGCCGTCCGCCTCGTGGATTTCGACATCGAGCGCAATGCCTGTGAAACCCGCGACGGCCTGCTGCAGGTCGAGTCGGAACAGGTCCGCGCCCGCCTGTCGGAGATTGACCAGGCACTGCACCAGGCCCGCCAGGGGCTCGACCAGTTGCGCGACCGTCGCGCTGAGCTTTCCGCGGCCGCGGCCAAATTACAGTCGGACGCGCAATACATGGCTGAAACCTGCCTGAACGAACTCGGCGTCCAGCGCGACGAACTGATGGCAGACATCACCATCTCCATCGTCCGTGATGAACAGCTCGCTGTCGAAGACCAGATCTATCGCGACATGCGTACCCGGCTCGACGCCATGGGCCCGGTCAACATGATGGCGCTCGAGGAGTACAAGGAAACCGCGGAACGGCACGCATTTCTTGAAACTCAAAGAAAAGACCTCTACGACTCGATCGAGAACACCCAGGCAACAATCAAAGAAATTGACACATTCTCCCGCCAGAAATTTGAAGAGGCCTTTCACAAGATCAACGAGAATTTCCAGGCCACCTTCCGCAAGCTCTTTGGCGGAGGGCAAGGCTTCATGCGCCTAACCGACGAGGAAAACAGCGCGGAGAGCGGGATCGACGTGGTGGCTTCGCCTCCGGGAAAGAAGCTGCAGAACGTGTTGCTGCTCTCCGGCGGCGAGAAGGCGCTGACCGCGCTGGCGCTGCTGGTCGGCATCTTCCAGTATCAGCCCAGCCCGTTCTGCATCCTCGACGAAGTGGACGCGCCGCTCGACGAGGCCAACATCGGCCGCTTTACCGAACTGGTGAAAGAGATGAGCATTCAGACCCAGTTCGTGCTCATCACCCACAGCAAAAAGACCATGAGCATCGCGCCCGTGCTCTACGGCGTGACCATGCAGGAGCCGGGAGTCTCGAAGCTGGTGTCAGTGAGGTTCGGAGCGACGGCATAGCCCTGTCATGCTGAGCGGAGCCAACGCGGTCGCAAGCGACCGCATTGGCGGAGTCGAAGCACCCCTACCCTCTTCGATGCCCTGCCTTTGAGAATGCGGCCAAATTCCCTGAGCCGACACGATCAGTAGAAAGGTAGGGGTCCTTCGACTTCGCCAGATCTCCGCTAGCGCAGGTCTAGCTCCGCTCAGGATGACACGAAAGTCCACCCGTTAGCGCGTGTCGATCGTCTTCCCCTGTTCGACAAAAGCCTGCATCCAGCCGAGCACTCGTACCCAACCGTCGCCGTGGCTCTTCGCTTGTGCCGTGTTGCCGGCAAATCCATCGTGGCGGATCCTCACGAACGTGCCCGTCCCGGCTTTCTGTGGACCCGAGTGCTGCAAGTTGTGCACGCCGCGCGCTTCCAGTTCCCACCGCACCACGGTTTTCAGTTCTGGAGAGTAACTTGCAATCCAGGTGTGAACCAAGAGGCGAGGCCGGTCGATCTCCAGGTACTCACCCTCCACTCGAAATGCAGTGCCGTCGGCTCCCACGCCGTCGCTTTGCCACTTGCCGCCTAGGCGCAGGTCGGCTTTCCACTCCGTGACGCGATACAGACCTTTTTGTCCCCACCACAAGGGCATCTGCTGGGGATCAGTGATTGCCTGAAATACTCGCTCCGGCGGGGCGGCAATAAAAACTTCCGCGAGAACTGCGTCGTTGTCGGGTGTAACTGCGGCAGTCGCCATCATCTTTCTCCTCGTTCTCTATTCGCAATGTTTTCTCAGCTTTTCCAGCACGCCTGGCCACCCACCCGCGTAATCCTTGCGGACCATGGGTTCGTTGGCGAGGCCGCTGTGCGTGACCTTCACCCGGGTGCCCGTTCTCGTTGGCGATAACTCCCAGCGCGCTGTGGACGGGCGCTCCGGATGTTCGTGCCAGTTACCCAGCCAGGTGTAAGCCAGCACGCGCGGAGGATCGAACTCCGTAATCTCTCCGTATGCCTTGAAGTCGCGTACTCCGTTTATCACTTTCTTCCGGCTGGGATCGGTCAGTTCGTATCGCCATTTGCCACCCAGCCGCGCGTCTATCTCCCAACGCGCTCCTTTGGGGGTGGCCGCCCACCAGAGCATCAGTTGGGCCGGATCGGTCAGCGCCTCAAAGACCCGCTCGGGAGGGGCGGCGATTTCGATTTCCGTGACCACCGCATCCTGGTCGGGCGTGATTTGAGATACGGGCATCATCGTCATAGTTTTATCCTCAATCGATGGAGGACGGGCGTCCCGCCCGTCCCCGCAAGTGCTGTTACTGCTTACGCCGCAAATCAAAAACTTCCTTCATCTCTTTGCCGTGGTCGGTGAACACCCACTCTTCGGTGTGGTGGTTTGCGTCCGGCATCGAGATAACCAGGCGATGCATGTGCGCGGCGTCGGGAGTGGCAAGATTGGTGGCATCGAGAAAGGAAAAAGTGAACGTCTTGCCGTCGGGCGAAGCGCTGGCCACCATGCGAGGCTGGTTTCCGTCACCGCAATAGTGGGTCATCAGCACTCGGTCGCCGTCGAGATGGAACATGGTGATCATGTCGTCTTTACCCTTGATTTCGCTCATCAGCGCGGATCCGCCCGCGGTCAGGCGATAGTCCACCTCGACGGGCTGGCCGTTCTTAACGGTTCCTTCCCAGGCCCCGTCCAGCGCCTTGAGCTCGTCGAAAGACTTCTGCGCCGCCGATGCGGCAAAGGCGGCAGATGTGACGAGCACAAAAAGCAGAGTGATTGCGATGCGAACTGGTTTCATTTTCAACTCCTCCTTGTTAGATCGGTCGCGACGACCGGGATTGGTATCTCAAAGTCCCATTACTCGGTTGGTTTTGAACGTTTAGCCCCTTCTTTTGTCCCGCCTCCCAGGCCGGCGGTTTCCCGGGCATGCTCGGCTTCGACAAATGCTTTCAGGCTGTTCAGATTGACCTGCCAGAAGACGCGGTACTGTTCCAGCCACGAGTCCACTGCCTTCAGCGGCTCCGGGTTGAGCTGGTACAGACGATGCCGTCCTTCACGTCTTTCCTGCACCAGGTGGGCGCGGCGCAGCAGGCGCAGGTGTTTCGAAATCGCCGGCCGCGACACTGGAAACGCCCGCGCAATCTGCCCCGCCGGCTGGATGCCCTGCCGCAACAGGTCGAGCACAGCCCGCCGCGTGGGATCAGCCAGCGCGTGGAAGGCTGCCTCGGGCGAATATGTAACCGAACGGTTCCGCATAATGCGTAACCATAGCGTTACGGATTAAAGCTGTCAAGAGGAATTACGCTCCCGGTTTCATGTCTTACTTTATGGTAGAATGTAAGCTATGCTACGTCGGATCACTACTGTAAGCAGCAAAGGGCAGTTCGTCATTCCTGCAGAGATTCGAGCTTCCCTCCGGATTGAACCTGGAACTCGAATCTCGGTGGCCGTGGAAGACTCTCGAATCGTTCTCGAGCCGGTTTCCAAAGCGCTGGTCGAGAGAACCCGAGGGATGTTGAAAGGTGGACCTTCGCTCTCGGCAGCGCTGAAAAAAGAACGCCAGAAGGACAAATGGTAACCTACGCCCTCGATGCCAGCGCGATGCTGCGTTATCTGGACGACGAGGCTGGTTCAGGTCGGGTTGCTGAAATCATAGAGTCGCACCTTGCCGGAAGCTGCTCGGCGATCATATCCGCTGTTCACTGGGGCGAGATCGCGGGAGTGACCTGCAAGTTTCATGGCAGGTCGACCATGGACCAGGTTCTGGCGCGTCTTGAAGCCTTCGGATTTGAGATCGTACCGGTAAGCCCGGAACGCGCCGTTCGGGCTTCGCTCATCAAGCTCAACCGAAAGATTCCTTACGTAGATGCTTTCGGGGTGGAACTGGCAGCCGAATCTTCTGATCGCACTCTTGTAACCGCTGATTTTGATCTGAAACCCGCGATTAAGGACGCCAAGATCGAGTTCCTGCCCCGCAAGTGACTACACGTTCGATTGAGGTTCTCACGCCGCTGGATGCAAGCTAGAGCTACTTTTGGCGTCCGTTGTTTACAAGATCCAGAAACGCCCGATGCACTCGCGTATCCTCAGAGAGCTCAGGATGGAAAGTCGCCGCCATCGCTTTCCCTTGCCGGACAGCCACGGGATCGTTGCCCTCGGTGGCGATCACTTCGACTCCCGGCCCGATGCGCCCGATCCTGGGCGCGCGGATGAAAACCATTTCAATCGGTGACTCGCCCAGCCTGCCCTGACGGATCGAGCTGTCCACCTGGCGGCCGTAGGCATTCCTGCGAATACCGATATCGATGGCACCCAGACCCGCCTGCTTTGGGTTCTCGACTTCACGGGCCAGCAGAATAGCTCCCGCGCAAGTACCAAAGGTGGGTTTGGTGCGGGCAAATTGTTTCAGCTTCTCGAAGCCGGCTTCGCCCAGAAGTTTGAGAAACGTCCCGGACTCGCCTCCGGGGATAACCAGCCCGTCGATGTCATCCAACTGCTCGGGCTTTTTGACCAGAACGACTTCGGCGCCCAGCTCTTCGAGGCGGCGACGGTGGGCGTCAAAGTCCCCCTGGAGGGCGAGGACGCCGATTTTCGCGGATTTTCGGGCCGTGCTCATTGATCGTTACTGTGTGGGGACGGCTACGATGGTCTGCTGTGATTTTACTCTAATCGGTACGGACTTCCTTGGTCTGGGAGCGTTCCACCCGGTAAACATTCTGCTCAAAGTCGCCTTCGCCCAAACTCAATCTCCCCGGAACTTTCGTTGCCCCTCTTGCGTACCTCTGCCAGGACACCTTACGGCCATCCCCCAACCGGGATGCCCAACGCCACCCGTCCTGAGAGGACAACATGAAAACTACTGGAAAAGGTTTCACCGCCCTGGTGGTATTCTCCGCCCTGCTTTTCGCGACCTTCGCGGTAGCGGCGACAACCACGCGTTATATCCACGTCAGGGTCAGCAGCCCAGGTACGCACGAGCTGGTTCGCGTTAACCTCCCCCTGACCTTGGCCGAGCAGGTAGTCCCGGCGATCAATCATGGTCAGCTGCGCGATGGCAAGGTTCGCATTGGCCACCTCGACGCCAACAATGTGAATGTACGAGCCATTATCGAGGCCCTCAAGGCTGCCCCGGAAGGCGAGTTTGTGAGTGTGCAGGATGTGGGCAACGATGTTCGCGTCGCCAAAGAGCACGGGCTCATGGTGGTGCACGTGGCAGATAAGCAAAACAAGCAGAACGTCGACGTGACGATTCCCTGGGATGTCGCGCAGGCCCTGATTTCCGAGACCAGTGAGAACCAGCTGAACATCGAAGCTGCGGTCAAGGCTCTGGAAAATGTCGGGGATATGAACCTGGTGAAAGTGACCGGCCAGGATCAGAATGTCCTCGTTTGGGTGGACTCGCGTAGCTCGGGTGAATAAGCCAATACTGTCCAGGAAAAGGACCGGGAACATAGAAACGAGAAAAGACACGAGGAAACTCCCATGATCTTTCTTGCCAAGCTTGGAGTGGGCGTGATGGGAACCGCGCTGATCGGCGCAGCCGCGCTCTCCAGCGAGGGATTCATTCACGTCAAGGTGCACGAGAAACAGGTTGGAGGTACCAGTTTCAATCTGATCGTTCCCGCTGCCCTGGTACCGGCCACGTTGCAGTTTGTACCTGATCACCATCTGGCCAAGGCATCAAAACAGCTGCGTCCGTATCTGCCAGTCATTGACTCCGCAATTCCCGCTCTCGAGGCCTGTCCCGACGGAGTCCTGGTCGAGGTAATCGACGAGGGCGATCATGTGCGCGTAACAAAGGACGGCGGCTCACTCGTGGTGGACGTGACCGACCCTGACAGCGTGGTACATGTATCGGTGCCCTTGCGCGCGGCCCAGAGCTCTATCCATGAGATTGCGGAAGCAAACCGCTTCGATTGAACGGCGGTATTGATCAAGGAAGGGTCCGCACTCGCGGGTGCGGCAAAGCGACAACCGAGGAATGGTGGATCGGCTGACATGGGAATAGCACGGACCGGAGCGTCCGCGCCACCCATGATCACCAGCCCCGGGTCTGCAGCATGTGCGCTTCGTCCATGCCTGCCACGGCCAGCCCCTTCATGGCCCCGGTCAGGTTCTCGCTGACTTCAAGTAATACTTTAGGATCGTTGAAGTGGGTCGCAGCCAGCACGATCGCCTTGGCCCGCTTCTCGGCTTCCTCAGGATCGGCAAAGGTGGTCGAATCCTGCATGAAGATGCCGGAGCCTACGAAGACTGATTCCGCGCCCAGTTGCATCACCAGCGCAGCGTCCGCGGGAGTGGCGATGCCGCCTGCGGAGAAATTCGGCACCGGCAGCTTCCCTGCCTTGGCCACCATGCGCACCAGCTCATAGGGCGCCTGATGTTCCTTCGCCTTGGCGTAGAGTTCTTCTTCGCCGAGGACAGTGAGAATCCTCATCTCCTGCACAATCTGCCGCATGTGTTTGACGGCGTGGACCACGTCGCCGGTGCCGGCCTCTCCCTTGGTGCGAATCATGGCCGCGCCCTCAGCGATACGGCGCAGGGCCTCGCCCAGATTGCGCGCGCCGCACACGAACGGGACCGTGAAGGCATGCTTGTCCACGTGATGGGCTTCGTCGGCCGGAGTCAGGACCTCGGATTCGTCAATGTAGTCCACGCCCAACTCCTGAAGAATTTGGGCCTCGGCAAAGTGCCCGATGCGGCACTTGGCCATCACGGGAATGGAAACCGCCGCCATGATCTCGCGAATCTTTTTTGGGGAGGCCATGCGGGCCACGCCGCCCTCGGCGCGAATCTGCGCCGGAACCCGCTCCAGGGCCATCACCGACACGGCGCCGGCCTTTTCTGCAATCACTGCCTGCTCGGCGTTGGTGACGTCCATAATGACGCCGCCCTTGAGCATTTCCGCCAGTCCGGTCTTCAGGCGCAAACTGGTTGAACTTCCATTGCTCTGCGACATGAGTTTCTCCTCTTGGTCACCACGACCCGCGTAGGCCCGGACGCCCTCGTCCGGGCAGGCGAGCGCAGCTCGCCACTACCCAGCGTTCCAGAAATCTGCCGGGCTTTGCCCGGCGAGGCGGGTGAGGGCACCCGCCCCTACGTGATTCTTAGTTTAGACTACCTTTGTATTGGACTTGCCATAAGGTCCATTTAAGCTATTCTGTACATACCACTTAGGAGCGTCGTTAGTCGTTGGCTGTTGGCCAAGGTCAAAACCCCACGGCCGAAGGCCAACGACCAACGACCCGACGGGTTCATGCCCAAACAGACCACATCGCTGCCTTTAAGCCTTCCCGGCCCTCCTTCGGGAACGCCCCTTTACCGCTGGTTCTATGACGAACTGCGATTGGCCATCCTCGAGGGGCGAATCGTGCCCGGCGCGCGCCTTCCTGCTACCCGGGAATTGGCTACCGAATACCGGCTTTCCCGTGCGACCGTGGTAACTGCGTTTGAGCAACTCAAGTCCGAGGGCTACGTCGAAGGCAAAGTCGGCGCAGGCACCTACGTCAGCCAGGTACTCCCCGACGATCTGTTGCAGGTGGCCGGCACCAGCACGGGCAAGGCGGCCGGTCCCCGCCGTGTGGACTGGTCGGCATACGCACGCCGACTGCAGCTGGCTCCAGGTGGCAAGCCGCGCGTCACCCGCGCCTTCCGGGCCAACCAGGCGGCGCTTGACGTTTTTCCCACCACGCTGTGGGCCCAGGTAGTCGGTCGCCGCTTGCGACGCGCCTCGGCCCAATTGTTGTCCGGCGGCGAGGCGCTGGGATACCGTCCCCTCCGCCAGGCGGTGGCTGCATATCTGAATACCTCACGGGGTGTGAAGTGCACAGCGGAGCAGGTGCTGATCATTTCTGGAGTGCAGGAAGCCCTGGAGCGCGCCGCCCACCTGCTCCTCGATCCCGGAGATCCGGTGTGGACGGAAGACCCCGGCTACCCCGGTGCCGCCATTGTGTTCCGGGCCGTCGGCGCTCAGGTCCACCCCGTCCCCGTGGATGCTGAAGGTCTGGACCTGGAGTGGGGGCGGCGGCGCTGGACCAACGCCAAACTCGTTTATGTGACGCCGGCCCACCAGTTCCCCCTGGGAGTGACCATGAGCCTGCGCCGCCGCCTGGCGCTGCTCGAATGGGCCCGGCGCTCACGTACGCTAATTTTCGAAGACGACTACGACAGCGAATATCGCTACCAGGGACGCCCCATCCCTGCACTGCAGGGACTCGATCGCGCCGGCGTGGTGATCTATGCCGGCACCTTCAACGAAGTTCTATTCCCCGCCCTGCGCCTGGCCTACCTGGTGGTGCCGCCCGGAATGGTGGATCGCTTTGCAGCCGCCCAGGCGGTCAGCATGCGGCATGCTCCTCTGCTCGATCAGGCCGCGCTCTGCGACTTCATCACCGAAGGACATTTCGCCCGGCACATTCGGCGCATGCGCGAGCTGTATTCCGAAAGGCTCGCTGTATTTCAGGAATCATCGCGTTCCCGGCTCGAAGGACTGCTTGAAATTCCTGAAATCGAAGCCGGCCTGCAAACGGTGGGATGGCTGGCGCGGGGAATCTCTGCGGATCGCGCTGCCGACGAGGCGGCCAGACGCGAAGTCGAAGTAATACCGCTCAGCCGCTACTCCTCCCGCCGCTTCAGCACGCAAGGATTGCTCCTTGGCATTGCCGCGGTGGACGCGCGCGAGTTGCGGAGAGGCGTGGAGCAACTGGCGCGCGCGCTGGAGGCGTGCCGTCGTTGAAAACACGATCAGATAGAGCCTCGACGGGTCCAGGCACGAATGTAACTTGGGCGCATTTATTCCGCCAGCTAGCATGACTCGATCCCTCGCACTTTGGGGAACACAACCTTGAGATTGATGCGACGCATTCTTGTCACCCTGGCCATCACGACCGCAGTTGTGTTGGTGGGCGTGGAGTGGATGGTTCCGGTGGCACTTTCCTATTACGGAGCGAGGAAGGCTCCTGCAGTAACTAGAGTCGTTCCAACGGAATTGAAAGACCAGACTGTTTCTCAGGCTTCCGGTTCGCGCCTGTCGTACTTCGGGTATGAATTTGAGGTGCCGTGGAATGACATTGACGAGATCCAGACTAAGCTTTATCCAAAAGAAAAGCCAACCCGTGTCGTGCTGGTTTTCCGATCAGGGTTGAGGTTGATGATCACTTCTCTTCCTGCTCGTGAACTGATCAACGGAATCTCCCGAGAGCTCGAGACCTCTCCGCAGAATATGGAAGCGATGTTCGGCCATGAAGCCATGAAGTCTGACTACGATTTTGTCAACACCCTCTACGAGTTCACTCCGGATACGATGCATCACTGGAGTATCTCTTCGAAGATTTTCGCTCGCGAGTCGGTGCTGCTTGTCCTCAAATCCATTGCACCGGTGAAATCCGCTGAGACTGGAATATTCAGGGTGCAGAACCAAAGGTTTAAGGGCTTTCAGCAAGGCGATGCAGAGACCCGCCAGAACGGCGTTCTGGTCGACCTTTATTCGGACGAGGGCGGCCTTGAGTTGACTTTCGCCGAAAAGAATTACCACTCATCCGGAGGGGTTACACAACCGGAGATCAATCGCATCATCCAGTCCGTTCACAAGGCCATCTAGGGACGAAAGACTCGTTCATTTCATGAGCTTTGCGAACCGGCGCGGATCGATGGCGATGAACAGCGCCCGGCCGCGGGCCAGCACTTCGCCTTTCTGATTCAGGATCTCGCCCATGTTTACGTGTCTGCGTCCGTGCACGCTGACCTCCCGCGATTCCACCCGCAACGGTTTATTCAGCGGGACCGGCCGCAGGTAGTCCACCTTCATCTGTGAAGTCAGCGCGATGACCTCTCGCAGCTTGTTCACTTTGCCCATGGCCTCGTCGAGGATGGTGGCGATGATGCCGCCGTGGCAGTGTCCTGGAGGTCCGGTGTAGCGCTGGTCCAGGCGGAAGCGGCAGAAGAATACCCGGCGGTTCTTGTCGAAGGCAAATTTCAAATGCATGCCGGTGGCATTGTCCGGTCCGCAGGCGAAACATTTGTTCTTCGGCAAACGATGTCCTCGGATGTCGTGACCTCTACCCTGTGTTTTCCTGGGCATAGGCAGGAGATTTTATACCGGGTGCCGGCCCGCTTGTGATTCTCTGTGTCCTCCGTGCCCTCTGTGGTTAGCGCTCTCACTGAGGCTTGCGCCCCTTACATGGAGCTGTGATAGACTTCCGGCGATCTGCAGAAGTATTTTTGATTCATCCGAATCGCTGTTCGCATTCCATGACCTTCAGGAGGTCTGGTAGATGGGTCTCGCTCTGCTCGCGATTATCTGGCTGATCACCTTCTTTAGCACTTACTTCTTCGTGGCCAAAACCTGGTGGCTGCCACACGGGGCGTCCACTGCAGCCGCCTTCATCGACAATCAGTTCGCCCTGACTTATGTGCTTGATGGGAATCGTATTTGTGGCCGCGCAGGGCGCTCTGGGACTGTTCGTATGGCAGTATCGCGAACGGCCCGACTCCAAAAAGGTCGAGTATTCCCACGGCAACACCAAGCTCGAAGTACTGTGGACGGTGCTCACCGCCATTCTCTTCGTGGGGCTGAACCTGATGGGCAGCAACGTCTGGGCGCGCGAGCGCTTTGCGCCGGCCGAGGCCGGATCGGTCCCGGTCGAAGTGACGGGCATGCAGTTTGCCTGGTACTTCCGCTATCCCGGCGCGGACGGCAAGTTCGGCGCTACCAGTCCCAAGTTGATGGACCCCTCCGCCGGCAACGAAGCCGCGGTCGGCCTGGACACAACCGATCCCGCCTCGAAAGACGATGTGGTCACCGGCACCATGTACCTGCCCGTCAATCGCCAGGTGGACCTGAGGCTGCGCGCCGTGGACGTGATCCACAGCTTCTTCGTTCCCAATATGCGCTTCAAGCAGGACGCGGTCCCCGGCCTCGAGATCCACATGCACTTCACGCCCACCGAGATCGGAGACTACGAAATTGCCTGCGCCGAGCTTTGCGGTCTCGGCCACTACAAAATGCACGGCATGCTGAAAGTCGTCAGCCAGGAAGATTTTGACAAATGGCTGGCGGCGCGGGAGGCGGAGAAACAATAATGGTTGCCCAGGACGCTCACGATCCCCACGGAAACGACCCGCACGGACACGCGGTTCACGCGCACGCGGCCCCGACCAGCTTCATTCGTAAGTACATTTTCAGCCTGGATCACAAAGTCATCGGGCTGCAATATTACTTTCTGGCGCTGACGGCGGTGTTTGTCGGCATGTTCCTGTCGCTGCTGATGCGCATCCACATGATCTGGCCGACGGCGAATCTGCCGCTGCTGGGCGAGATCAAACCGGAAACCTATCTCAGCCTGCTGACCATGCACGGCACCATCATGGTGTTCTTCGTGCTGACCACGGCGCCCCAGGGCGGATTCGGCAATTATTTTCTGCCCATCCAGATCGGCGCGCCGGACATGGCGTTTCCCGTCCTGAACATGCTTTCGTTCTGGACCACGTTCATCGCGTTCGTGGTTATTCTGGCCGCTTTCTTCGTGACCGGCGGCGCTCCCCTGCACGGCTGGACGGGATACGCTCCGCTCAGCGCGCTGCCCAGCGCCGGACCGGGCGAGCAACTGGGCGCTGACTTGTGGATCACCAGCATCGCGATCTTCTGCGTGGCGTCGCTGATGGGTGCCCTGAACTTCATCACCACCACGCTCGACCTGCGCGCCAAGGGCATGACCATGATGCGCATGCCGCTGACCGTATGGGCGTGGTTCATCACCGCCATTCTCGGCCTGCTGGCGTTCGGCGTCCTGCTTTCGGCGGGAATCCTGCTGCTGCTCGACCGCAATCTCGGCACCAGCTTTTATGTCCCGCTGGTGGTGGTGAACGGCCAGATCATGGGACACAAGGGCGGCTCGCCGCTGCTCTGGCAACACCTGTTCTGGTTCTTCGGACACCCCGAGGTTTACATCGCCATCCTGCCCGGCATGGGCGTGGCTTCGCAGCTGCTCTCCACTTTCTCGCGCAAACCGATCTTCGGATACAAGGCGATGGTGTACGCCATCATGGGCATCGGCTTCCTCGGCTTCATGGTCTGGGGCCATCACATGTTCATGAGCGGCATGAGTCCGTACTCGGCCTTTGCCTTTTCCATCATGACCATGGCCATCGGGGTGCCGTCGGCGATCAAGACCTTTAACTGGCTGGGAACGATCCGCGGCGGGCGGGTACGTTTTCAGACGCCGATGCTCTACGCCATCGGATTCGTTTCGCTGTTCGTCTCCGGCGGATTGAGCGGCCCGTTCCTGGCGCAGCCGGTGCTCGATATTCCGCTGCATGACACCGCCTTCGTGGTCGGACACTTCCATCTGATCATGGGCGTGGCCGCCATCTTCGGCATGTTCGCCGGAACCTACTACTGGTTCCCCAAGATGTTCGGCCGCATGATGAACGAGACCTGGGGCCGGGTGCACTTCTTCATTACCCTGGCCGGCACCTATGCCATCTTCATGCCGATGCACTATCTGGGCATGGCGGGACAGCCTCGCCGCTATTCGCAGTTCACCGAACTGGCCTACCTGCAGCATCTGATTCCGCTGAACACGGTTCATCACCTACGCGGCGATCGTCACCATCTCCGCCCAGTTCATCTTTGTGATCAATCTGTTCTGGAGCATGTTCAAGGGGCCGAAGGCGAGCGACAATCCCTGGGAAGCGACCACGCTGGAATGGACGACGGCCACGCCGCCTCCGCACGACAACTTTGGCGGGAAGACTCCGGTGGTTTATCACGGACCGTATGAGTACAGCGTGCCGGGAGCGCCGAAAGATTATGTAATGCAGACGGACCCGGCAACGGTGACGTCGCATTGAAGTAGCGCCGGCATCCCCTCGACTGCTCGGGCAGGCTCTGCCGGCTGTCGGGAGGGCATCTTGCCCTCCCAGCGCGGGCGAGACGCCCCCGCGACAGCCGCCGGGACGGCGGCGCTACAAAGAAGCTCGCGGGCGAGGGTCGCCCGCGCCACACGTTCTCGATATGGCAACGTTCAGTTCAACAGTCACGATTACCGAACCGGTCGTCAAAGATCCCAAGACCGGCCGCGGCGGCGGCGGGACGCGCCCTCCTCTCCCCGGCGGCGGTGGTGGTGATCGCGGTGGCGATGGGTCATCCGATTATGGTGGGCGCCTGCGCCGTACCCGGCTGGGACTGATTGTCGGCCTGGTGGCGAGCAGCATGCTGTTTGTTTCGTTCACCAGCGTCTACATCATGCGCCGCGGCCTGCCTTCGCTGGACGATCGCACCGGGAGCTTACGTCAGCGACTGGCTGCAGGTGAATCTGCCTACTACCCTGCTGCTGGTCAATACTTTCCTGCTGCTGCTCAGCAGCCTCACGGTGGAACTGGCGCGCCGGCAGATTACGCGCCAGGCGGCTCTGGCGCCGGTCCGCTCCATTCCGGGCGTTTCGATCGGGAAGGAACGCAACTTTCCCTGGCTGGGCGCCACCGTCGCCCTCGGCCTGGCTTTTCTGGCCGGCCAATGGATGGCCTGGCGCGAACTGGCGAATCGCGGCTTCTACCTGGCCACCAGTCCCAGCAGTTCCATGGTTTATGTGCTCACCGCGGCGCACGCCATTCACCTGGCGGGAGGTCTGCTGGTATTGCTTTACGCCGGCGCCACGGCATTGCAACACAAAGCGGTGGAAGATCGCCGCATTGTTGTCGATGTCACCGCCTGGTACTGGCACTTCATGGCGCTGGTGTGGCTTTACATCTTCGCGCTTCTGGAGTTTGTGCGTTAGCGGGCACTTGCAACAAGGTTTGACAAGACTAAGCCCGGGAGATCAATTCATGTCTGATGTGGCTCTCCAGCAGGTGCCAGGGGTTTACGAGCCTTCCCTGTTTGGCACCTATTCCAAGAAGATCGGGATGTGGCTGTTCCTGCTCTCCGACTCGCTGACCTTCGGAGCCTTGCTCTACGCCTACACCTACGGCCGCATCTCCACGCCGAACTGGCCGACTCCGTTTCATTCCGAAAGCATCCGGAACGCGACCTTCATGACGGCGTTCCTGCTCACCAGTTCGCTGACCATGGTGTTTGCCGTGCGCTCCGCGGTCATGGGAAACCAGAAAGCGCAGCGCCTGTGGCTGTTTGCCACCATGGCGTGCGGCCTGGGATTCGTAGTGCTGCACGGCCGCGAATGGACCAATCTCATCGCCGAAGGCCTGACTCTGCCGGTGTTTCCCACTCCCCCCGGAGAAGCGGGCAATGCTGAGTTTGTGAATGTCACCAAGACGGCACCGCAATTTGCCGCCACCTTCTTCGGGCTCACCGGCATGCACATGCTGCACGTCACGCTGGGAGTGGTTTACCTGGGCGTCGTGGCTCTGCGCAGATGGTTTATTCCCATCCTGCTGGGATTGTGGCTGGTGGCCTGGCTCGGTACGCCTGCCTATAGCCCGTTTCACTACGGCGCGCACGTGTTGCTGGTGGCTGCGGTCGTGATCTCAATCATTCTCTGGCTGAAGCCCAAGGTTTACGACGCGTCGGATGTCGAAGTCGCCGGTCTCTACTGGCACTTCGTGGACCTGGTCTGGATGTTCATTTTTCCGCTGGTGTACCTGATGTCAACGCGGATTGTGTAGTGCCAAACTTTTTGAGGAGCCCGACTTCAAATGATGGACGCAACCCAGTTAGCGTTGGAGCAGCGAGCCGCCGCAGAACAGCGGCACCATGCCAAGGGACAATTTCTGTGGGTCTGGGCCGCCTTGCTGGTGATGACCGGCATCGAAGTCTATCTGGCCTATCAGAACATGGAACCGATCCGCATGTTGTCGATCCTGATGGGACTGTCGCTGATAAAAGCCGGGCTCATCATCGGTTACTTCATGCACCTGAAGTTTGAGATTTCGGCCATGAAGTGGGTTACCATGAGTTCGCTGGTATTTTGTCTGGCCATGATGCTCGTCTTTCTGCCCGATGCATTTCGGATTCTGCAACTCGGGGTAGGAATCGCCACGGGGTCGAAATGAAACTACGCTTTGCCACGCTCGCCGTATTTCTGCTGCTCTGGGCCGCGCCCGCCTTCAGCCAGGGCTGCGCCATGTGCTACAGCAGCGCCAAGGGAACGACCAAGGAAGGCCAGAGGGCCATCAGTCGAGCGGTGCTGGTATTGCTGCTTCCCCCGCTTGCCTTCATGACCCTGGGAGCAGGCATGGCAGTACGCTACAGCAAGAAGCGCGACGACGAGAAGAAGTAGCCAGTTTGAACATGTAGGGACGGGTCTCCGACCCGACCCGTCCGGGCCGAGCGCAGCTCGGCTGGATTTTCCGGAACTCTCCGCAGCATCTCACCCTGCCTTATAATAGAAAGATTCGCCAGTCGCTGCTGAAGCCTTCTGAGTACCCTCGGCAGGCCCAAAGCCGCTGGGACGGGTCCTTCTTAACTGATGTCCACGGAAACGATAGTGGTTCGCGGTGCCCGGGTTCACAACCTCAAGAACGTGGACTTCGAAATCCCGCACAATTCATTGACGGTGGTCACCGGCGTCTCCGGCTCCGGCAAATCGTCGCTTGCCTTCGATACTATCTACGCCGAAGGCCAGCGCCGCTATGTGGAGTCGCTCTCGGCCTATGCCCGCCAGTTCCTGGAGCGCATCGAGAAGCCGGATGCCGACTCCATCGACGGCATCGCCCCGGCGGTAGCCATCCGCCAGAAAAACACCACCCGCAATCCGCGATCGACGGTAGGCACGGCTACCGAGATCTACGACTATCTCCGGCTGCTGTTCGCCCGGATCGGCCGCACGTTCTGCCTGCAGTGCGGACAGGAAGTAAAGAAAGACACGGTTGACGAAGTAACGGCTACGGTTCTCGCGTTAAGCGATGGCACCCGCCTGAACGCGTTATTCCCGCTACAGAGTGGAGTAACCGCAGCCACCGACGCCGATAAAGAGCCGCGAGCCAAAAAACGAACCCCCGACCGTGGCGCCGGCGTCCCGCCGGCTCTCGCGGGGGCGTCTCGCCCGCGCCGGAAGAGCGATCCAGAACCGGCACTGTCCGATCACCTGCGGACCCGCCTCTTCGAACTCCGGCAGCGCGGCTTCAACCGCCTCTTCCAGAACGGCCAGATCTTCGAATTCTCCAACCCGGAATCCCTGCTCGATGTGGACTTCGGCCAGCCAGTCTTCCTGCTGGTGGACCGCCTGGTGGTTTCTCCCGACACCCGCGCCCGCATCGTGGATGCCATCGAGATCAGCTACCGCGAGGCAGGCGAGATCGTCTTCGAGACCGCGCCGCGCGACGACCAGCCCTTACAGCGACTCCGCTTTTCCCAGCGCTTTGAGTGCAAGCAATGCAACCTGCGCTACGAGGAGCCCGAACCGCGCCTGTTCTCTTTTAACAACCCGTACGGCGCCTGCCCCCGCTGCCAGGGATTCGGCAACACGATTGATTTCGACCTCGACCTGGTCATTCCCGACAAATCGAAGTCTCTGAACGAAGGCGCCATCGATCCCTGGACCAAGCCCAAGTATCGGACGCTCTTTACCGAACTCAAGCGTTTCGCCAAACAGGCCGGCATCCCGCTCGATATTCCCTGGGCCGAGCTTGACCCGGAGCAACGCCGGGTGGTGGTAGAAGGCGAAGGCAAGTTCCCCGGCATACGCGGATTCTTCAATTATCTCGAGCGCAAGAAATACAAGCTGCATGTGCGTGTCTTTCTCAGCCGTTACCGCGGCTACTCGACCTGTTCGGACTGTGGCGGCGCCCGGCTTCGCATCGAAGCGCAGCAGGTCAGGATCAACGGCAGGAACATCTGTCAGGTCACCAGCATGACCGTCGAAGAGGCGTCGAAGTTTTTCTCCGAGGTCAAGCTCACCGAACAGGAGTCCGCGATTGCCGACAAATTGCTGCAGGAAATTCACGAGCGCCTGCAGTTCCTGATTGACGTTGGGCTGGAATACCTGACTCTTGACCGCCTGGCGTCCACTCTTTCCGGAGGCGAAGCGCAGCGTATTCAACTGGCAACTTCGCTGGGCTCGCGGCTGGTAGGAACGTTATATGTGTTGGACGAGCCGTCCATCGGATTGCACAGCCGCGACACTCATCGCCTGATCAAGATTCTGCACGACCTGCGCGACCTGGGAAACACCATCCTGGTAGTCGAGCACGACCCCGACGTCATGCGCGCCTCCGACCGCATTCTCGATCTTGGCCCGGGCGCTGGGGAGAGCGGCGGCCAGGTAATCGCAGTGGGAAGCTACGACGAAATCCTGAAGGCGCCGGGTTCTCTGACCGGACGATACCTCTCCGGCGAACTGCGGATACAGGTTCCCCAGGCGCGCCGTAAACCCGGCTCGCGCCAGATCAAAATTTCAGGAGCCCGGGCGCACAACCTCAAAAACATCGATTTCGCCGTGCCCTTGGGAATGCTGGTTGCCATCACGGGCGTCTCCGGGTCGGGGAAATCAACTCTGCTCCATGACGTCCTGTTTCAGGCCTTGTCGGCCGCCAAACGGCAGACTAGCGGTGAGCCTCTACCTTCCCCCGACTGGAAAGAACTGGACGGCGCGGACCTGATCGACGATGTCATCCTGGTTGACCAGTCTCCGATCGGGCGCACGCCGCGCTCGAATCCTGTCACCTACATCAAGGCCTTCGACGGGATCCGCGATCTCTTTGCCTCCCTGCCTGAGGCCAAAAAGCGAGGCTTCAGCGCCGGACACTTTTCTTTCAATATCCCCGGTGGACGCTGCGAAACTTGCCAGGGCGACGGCACCGTCACCGTGGAGATGCAATTTCTCGCCGATGTCGAACTGATCTGCGAAGAGTGTAAAGGCGCACGCTACAAGCCGCAGGTCCTGGAAGTACGTTATCGCGGCAAAAACATTCACGAAGTGCTGGACCTTACGGTAAGAGAGGCCCTGCATTTCTTCTCCGGCGTGCCCAAGGTGGTGGAGAAGCTGCGCGTGCTGGAAGAAGTGGGGCTGGGATATCTGCGCCTTGGCCAGTCCGCAACTACGCTTTCCGGCGGCGAGGCGCAGCGTATGAAGCTGGCGGCCCACCTGCAGCCGACATCGCGGGACATTGGACGTCCGTCGAGTTCGGCGGGCCCGACCCGCCGCCGCAATCGCATGCTTTATATTTTTGACGAGCCCACCACCGGCCTCCATTTCGACGATGTCAGCAAACTACTCTCTGCCTTCCGGCGTCTAATTGAAGCAGGGGGCTCGATCCTGGTCATCGAGCACAATCTGGAAGTAATCAAGACAGCAGATTGGGTGATTGATCTTGGTCCCGAGGGCGGCGAACGGGGTGGATACGTAGTGGGCGCCGGGCCGCCGGAGGCCATCGCCAAGCTGCCGAATTCGTACACAGGAAAGTTTCTGGCGCGAGTCCTGAATGGAAACAGTGTGCCCACAAACGGCCGAAAGTAGCACCGCCCACGTAGGGGCGGGCGCCCCCGCCCGCCCAGCCGAGCGCAGCCCGGCCATCGGGAGTTGCGCGGAATCAGGCGCAAACCCGTTGGCGAACTGCGCTCACCTGCCCGGACGAGGGCGTCCGGGCCTACGTGTGCTCGCACTGCTGATTGCTCTCGTCGGAACCATCCACGCCCAAAGCGGCAAGACCGTCCGTCACCAAAAGGTTGCGGTTGACGACCCCTCGTCTCCGCCCGAGCTCATCCAGGCCGAGAGCTCCATCGAAAAGCAGGATTACGTAACTGCAGAGCCTCTGCTGAAGAAAGTGGTCGGACAGGATCCTGACAACTTCGCCGCCTGGTTTGATCTGGGATTTCTCTACAACGCACTGGGCAGGACCGGCGACTCGATTGCCGCCTACCGCAAGTCCGTGGCCGCCAAGCCCGGAGTTTTTGAATCCAATCTGAATCTTGGCCTGATGCTGGTGAAAGCCCAGGAGCCCGGAGCCGAACAGTTTCTGCGGGCAGCCACCAAGCTGAAACCCACTTCGCACGTTGCCGAGGGCCAGGAACGCGCCTGGTTGTCGCTCGGACACGTGCTCGAAGCCGGCAATCCTGACGGAGCGATCGAAGCCTACAAGCAAGCTGCCCAGCTGGAACCCAAGGATCCAGAACCGCATCTTTCGGCCGGCCCGCTGCTGGAGAGTCAAAATCGCTTTGCAGACGCCGAGCAGGAGTACCGACAGGCATTCGCCCTTGACCCCACGTCCACCGACGCGCTAACCGGCATGGCCAATATCTACATGCGTGGCCACCGCTACACCGAAGCCGAGGAGATTCTGCGCAAGCTGGTCGCGCTCCACCCCGGGGATGCCGGGGCCCACATGCAACTGGGCCGGATGCTCGCTGCCGACGGCCAGAACGAATCTGCCATCGCGGAGCTGCAAGTCGCCCTGAAGTTGGCGCCCAGCGAAGCCGCAGTGCGGCTTGACTTAGCCGATCTGTATGTCAACGCCAAGAAATACGATTTGGCCGAGCCCCTGTATCGTTCGCTGCTGGCGGCCAAGCCCAACGATCCTGAGCTGCGCTACGGCCTGGGGAGGCTGCTCTTGCAGCAGCGGAAGTTTCCCGAGGCCCAGCAGGAACTGCTGGCCGCACTTCAGCTCAAGCCCAGCATGGGGACCGCGTACGGCGATCTGGCGGCAGCTGCCAATGAAAACAAGAATTACGAACTGGTAATCAAGGCGCTGGACGCCCGTGCCAAACTTTTGCCTGAGCTTCCGATCGGCTATTTTCTGCGGGCCACGGCCTATGACCACTTGCGTCAATACAAGCCGGCAGCGGAGAATTATCATCGCTTCCTCGAAACAGCGACGGGGAACTTTCCCGATCAGGAATGGCAGGCCCGCCATCGTCTGATCACGATCGAGCCCCGAAAATGATAACCATGCGCACCCGGATATTTATTTTCACGTTGCTGGCGCTGGCCTCTCTGCCCGCGCTCGCTGCCAAGGAAGAGAGCGTCGATCAGCTCATCGCCCGGGCCGAATCCGTTCAAGCAAATGATCGTCCGGCCCTCTACCTTAAAATCGCCCGTCTGAAGGAGGAGGAGGCCGACAAGTTTTACGATAACGGCAACGCGGAGGCGGGTAAAGCTGCCCTGCGGGATGTGGTGACCTATTCCAAAAAGGCGACGGATGCGTCCATCGCAACCGGGAAGAGGTTGAAGAACGTAGAAATCACGCTGCGCAAGATGGCGGAGAAGTTTCGCGATATCAAACGTACCGTTGCCTTCGACGATCAGGCCCCCCTCCAACAGGCAGTAGATGAGCTCGAAAAGATGCGTACCGACTTGCTCTCTGCCATGTTTGGGAAAAAGAAGGGCAAATGACTTGCTTGCGCGTTAGCCTCGCAGGGTTGGCGCTCTTCCTGTTGCTGTCCCCTGCTCTCGCCCAGCGCCAGCGCGACCCCCTTACCGCTCCAGAGATCGATCAGCTGCGCGATACGGCTCTCGAGCCCGACCTCCGGCTCAAACTCTATGTGGGTTTCGCCCGGGCCCGGCTGGCGGCGCTCGAACAGGCACGGTCCGATCCCAAAACCACAGACCGCGGCCAGGTCACCCATGACCGGTTGCAGGATTTCCTCGATGTATATGATGAGTTGAACGACAACATCGATACCTATGTGGAACGCAAATCGGACTTGCGCAAAGTGCTGAAAGCCGTCATCGAGGGCGACACCGAATTCCAGGCCAAGCTGAGGGCCCTGCGCGACGACGCCACGGCCAAAAAAGAGGAAACGGCACAGTATGAATTTCTGCTGTCCAATGCTCTTGATACCCTGGACAGCAGCGTGCAGGATCACCGCGACCTGTTGACTGAACAGGAGGAGGCGGCCAAGCATAAGAAGCCGGCGAAGCGCTGAATGTGCAGTTCTTGCGTCCTTTGCGGGGTAAGACGTTTTCGTCGTGCTAATCTAGCCTCACGTGAGGCACAACCTTCTCCAAATCTTTGAACAAGCCTTTCGCGAACTTCGCCCGGACGCTTCGTTGCCCGATCTGAAGGTGGAATTTTTCGCCTTCACCAGCATCAAGAACACCATCCGGATGCGCGAAGGCCGTCTGCTGGTGCGGCTCTCGGACCTGCTGGAAGGTGCGCCGGCGGCAATTTTGCAAGCCATCGCTCACATCCTTTTGGCCAAAATGTACCGCCGGCCGGTTGACCGCGAGAGCGCGGCCCGCTATCGCCGTTACGTTTCCAGCCATCACATCAGCCGCAAAGCCCACCTGGTGCGCCAGATGCGAGGACGTAAGCACCTCAACTCCGCCCAGGGCCGGACCTACGATTTGGAAGCCGTGTTTGAAGATCTCAATGCGCGGTTTTTCCATGGCCTCCTGGCCCGTCCGCAAATGACCTGGAGTCGCGACCATGCCCGCAACAGCCTCGGCCACTACGACCCGGCGCACAATGCCATTGTGGTAAGCCGCATCTTTGATCATCCCCGCGTTCCCCGCTCGGCCGTCGAGTACATCGTGTATCACGAGATGCTTCACCTCAAACATCCGGTAAGATTGCGCGGCAACCGCCGCTGCGTGCACTCCGCCGCGTTTCAAGCCGAGGAGAAACTCTTCCCCCAACTGGACGAAGTAAAACAATTCCTGAAGCATCTATAGCGCCGGGTGCCCCGTCCTCGTCGTTCCGTACTTTGGAACGACAGGGCGGGCCGTTAATCAAGCGTAAGAAAGCCCACCCATGCAACTTCGTTGACGCCCGCACAGGGGGAGACTATGCTTAACGGAGCGAGAGGCGAGTTATCAGTTGCAACTGGGTTGCAATAAGAAGGTTTTCCACAACATGCTGCAGGCATTCATCGTTACCTTGCGCGAGGGGGTTGAAGCCGCTCTCATTGTCGGCATCACCCTGGCCTATCTGACGAAGATTGGCCGCCCCGAGCTGCGCAAATCCGTCTTTGCCGCCCTGATTTCTGCCTTTGTGGGCAGCATTGGGATCGCCATCCTGCTGTCGCGTACCCATTGGAATCAGGACATTTTCGAAGGCTGGATCATGCTGGTCGCCGCCTTCTTCGTCATCACCATGATCGTTTTCATGATGAAGACCGGCCGTGCGCTTAAGGGGCAGATTGAGGGTAAAGTCGGACTCCTGGCTGGTCGCAATGCGGCCTTCGGCCTCTTTGTTTTCGTCTTTCTGATGGTGCTGCGCGAGGGCGTGGAGACGGTTCTCATCCTGGGCGCGGTGTCCCTGAATTCCACCGAACTGTTCAGCTTTCTGGGCACCTTGTCGGGCGTGATCGTGGCCATCGTATTTGGCGTGATGTTCGTCAAGGGCAGCGTGCGCGTCAATCTGCAGAAATTCTTCCGCGTGACCACCGCCATACTGTTCTTTGTGGCGGCGCAATTGATCATCTCCGGACTGCACGAGCTTTCTGAAAATGGTGTCCTCCCCTCTTCGCGCAGGGAAATGGCCCTGATCGGTCCCATCGTGCGCAACGACTTGTTCTTCTTCGTCACCATCGTGGCCCTGGCTGCTCTGATGGTATTGTTCGAGGTCAAGCGGCGGCAGCCTGCTGCCCTTCCCGATTCTCCGGCAGAGCGCCGCAAGGCGCAGTGGAGCGCCCGCCGCGAGCGCTTGTGGATGGTCTCGGTATACGCCAGTTCGTTCTTGTTCATCCTGATGGTTACGGCCGAATTCATCTATGCCAAGAGTGTGAGCGCGTTGTCGCCCGCGGCCGAAGTCACGTTTCAGAATGGACAGGTGAGCATTCCGCTCGCCCAAGTCGCTGACGGCGACCTTCATCGCTTCGCGGCCAGGGAAAATGGCACCGAAGTGCGCTTCTGGCTCTACCGGAAGCCGGACGGCAAAGTTGCCACGGTATTCGACGCTTGCCAGATTTGCGGCCCGGTTGGCTTCTATAAAGGGCCGAATGGAGTGATTTGCAAAAACTGCGCCGCGCCTATTAACGAGCAATCCGTAGGCATGACCGGCGGCTGCAATCCGATTCCGCTGCGCGCCGAACAGACTGCCGACTCCGTCATCATTCGGGAGGCTGACGTCGCGGCGGGCGCCCACATTTTCCAACCCTGACCCCATGTTCCTGCGCCTACTTTATGAGTCCTTCCGGCGGCAGAAGCGCCGCAAACTGCTGGCCGGAGTGGCCATCATGCTGGGCGTGGGCGTGGCCACCGCTATGATTGCCGTGGCCACCGATATCGGAGACAAGATCAGCCGCGAGTTGCGGACTTACGGCGCCAACCTGATCGTCACTCCTCAGGAAGACACGCTGGATGTCGAGATTGGCGGCGTCAACCTGAAGCCACCCAGCGACGGCGCCTACTTGAACGAATCCGATCTGCCCAAAATCAAAGGCATGTTCTGGGGCAACAACATCGTGGGTTTTGCTCCCATGCTGCCGGTGGGCGTAAGTCTTGGTGACGAAAGAAACGTGACCCTGCTGGGAACATACTTCGCCCGGCACGTCGTATTTGGGAAGCAGGACTTCGTCACCGGCGTTCGCACCACGCATCCCTGGTGGAAAGTGCAAGGCACATGGCCGGACGACACTTCGGGAGACGTACTGCTCGGCGATCTGCTGGCAGCAAAACTGAACCGAACGGCTGGCCAAAACATAGAAATTGCGGGCCGCCCCCACCGCGTTTCCGGTGTTCTCTCGACCGGCGGGCCGGAAGATAATCAAATCGTGGCGCCCCTTCCGCTGGCACAGGAGATCGTCGGCAAGCCGGGCGCGGTGCGCCGCATCTACGTCAGCGCCCTGACCAAGCCCGAGGATGCCTTCGCCCGCCGCGATCCCAAGAGCATGTCGCCCGAGATGTACGACCGCTGGTACTGTTCTCCCTACGCGCAATCCATTGCATTCCAGTTGCAGGAAGCCATCCCACACTCCCACGCGGAGCAGATTCGCCAGGTGGCCCAAAATGAAGGCACCGTACTTTCTCGCATTCAGGGACTAATGCTCCTGATTACCTTGGCTGCGTTGCTGGCGTCCGCGCTGGCGGTCTCCGCTTCGATGGCGACGGCGGTGGTGGAGCGCCGCGCCGAGGTTGGTTTGATGAAGGCGCTGGGCGCCGGCAACCTGACGGTGGCCATCCTGTTTTTTTCCGAGGCCACGTTGCTGGCGTTGTTGGCAGGGGCTGCAGGTTTCGCCGGAGGCGCGCTGCTGGCTCGCCAGATTGGACATTCCATCTTCGCCTCGCAGATCACCATCCAGCCGGTGCTTCTGCCCGTGATCCTGGCTATGGCGGTGCTGGTGACTTTTGCCGGCAGCGCGGCCGCAGTGCGGCGGGCAGTAACGTTTGATCCGGTGTACGCCCTGCGAGGTGACGCTTGAGCGTGCATGATACGAGCCAGGTTGCGCGGCGCCGCTCCGCTGCGCCTCACACCTCGATGTTCCTGCGCATGCTGGTGCGCGCCGCCGTCCTCCGCCGCGGCCGCGCTGCTTCGGCCCTGCTGGCCATGGTCGTGGCTGCCGCCGTGGCTACCGCCATGCTCAACCTCTACGTGGACGTCCAGGCCAAGCTGCGCCGTGAATTTCGCAAGTATGGCGCCAACGTCGTTGTCGTCGCAAGGGATGGTCAGAGCTTCGAGGACAATGCTTTGAGTACGATCCGCTCGGCCGTGGGCAGCACAGGAATAGCGGTTCCCTTTGCTTACGCCGTTGCCCGCACCGCTGATGGTCATTCGGTGGTCGTCGCCGGCACCGATCTGGAGCAGGTCCAGAAGCTGAACAGCACCTGGTGGAAGGTGAACTCTTGGCCGAAGACTTCTCACGAAGCCCTGGTTGGCACGCGTGCCGCCAGCGTCGTCGGCGCCTCGGGAAAGCCGTTCGACCTCAGCTTTCAGGGCCGCACCATTCGGCTGAATCCCTCCGGCACATTGCAGACCGGCGCCGACGAAGATAGCCGCATTTACATCTCCCTGGCCGATTTTGCCCAGTGGACCCACGTTCCCTATTCGACGGTTGAGATTTCGGCTTCAGGCTCGACGGAAGACGTGAGCGCCGTCGTCCAACGCCTGGGACAAGTTCTTCCCGGAGCCTACGTGCATCCCCTGCGTCAGGTCACCGAGGGGGAGGCCAATGTATTGGGCAAGATGCGCTCTACGCTTCTCGTGGCCTCGATTCTCATCATTCTCACCGCCGCCGTATGCGTTCTCTCCACCCTGACGGGGTGGGTTTCGGACCGCCGCCGCGACTTTGCGCTCATGAAGGCCCTCGGCGCCTCCGGAAGGATGCTGCAGGGGTTCTTCGCCGCCGAGGCCGCCGCGCTGGGCGCGATCGGCGCGACTTTCGGTTTTGCCATTGGGGTGGGAGTAGCGATCTGGATCGGCCATGCCAATTTTCACGCTCCGGTTACGCCCCGTCTGAGCGTGTTGCCGGTGGTTCTGGTGGGCGGGGTAGTCATCGCCCTCGTGGCTGCGATCCTGCCAATATCTCTGCTGCGGCGGGTCCAACCTGCTACCATCCTGAGGGGAGAATGACATGATCAGGCTCAGCCATGTCAGCCGCTTTTACCCGGCCCGCGCCGGGACCAATGGCGGTGTCATCCGTGCCCTGGATGACGTCTCTCTCGAAGTTGCGCCCGGTGAATGGCTGGCCGTCATGGGTCCCTCCGGCTCCGGCAAGTCCACCCTGGTCAACCTGATCGGCTGTTTGGATCGTCCCTCGGCGGGTGAAATCTGGCTCGACAGCGCAGACGTGGCCCGGATTTCCACCCAGGATTTGAACCGTGCCCGGGCGGAAAAGGTCGGCTTCATCTTCCAGCAGTTCCACCTGATTCCCTACCTCACCGCCCTTGAAAACGTCATGCTGGCCCAGTACTTTCACAGCATGACCGATGAGCAGGAGGCGCTTGCAGCCCTGGCCCACGTAGGCTTGAAGGATCGCGCCGGGCATCTTCCGGCACATCTCTCAGGCGGGGAGCAGCAGCGGGTGTGTATCGCCCGCGCCCTGATTAATGATCCCAAGATTGTTCTGGCCGATGAACCAACCGGCAACCTGGATGCGGTCAACGAAGAGATTGTCCTGCGCCTGCTGCGCGAACTACATCGCCAGGGACGCACCATCGTAATGGTCACGCATGATCCGGTCGTGGCCCGTCTGGCCGACCGCCGCATCGAGTTGCACCACGGCAAGATTGCCGACCAGGAAGTATTCGCCATGGCCGACGAGGAGCAGTTCGACGAAGTCCTCGAGGAACTATGGGCGGTCGAGGAGCACGGAGAAATCGCCGAGATTGAGCGCATGGAAGTACACGGCGCCCTACCGGTAAGCATCGCGGTCGAGAAGATGACGGCGCTGGGCCTGCTCACTACAAAACCCCATCCGCCCGAGGCGCACAATCACAAACCCTTCGTGAACCCGTGTCACGATGCGCTCAAGCCCGCGGGCATCTCCACCGGCGACGGCAGCATGATCGTGGAATTCACTCCCCGCGGCCGCCTGCGCGCCGCCGACATCATCCGCCGCCATCGTCTGGCCGAGCGCCTCTTCACCGACAGCCTCGCCATGGACAGCGAATCAGAAATCGAACAGCAGGCCTGCAAGTTCGAACACATCCTCTCACCCGAGGCCACCGACAAGATCTGCACCTTCCTGGGCCACCCCCGCACCTGCCCTCACGGCGCGCCCATCCCGCCTGGCCCGTGCTGCGAGCGCAATCTGGCAACCCAAGAGCAGGAACAGGTGCAGGCCTCGCGCTTCAAGTAAACACCGTTTTCCGAACCAATCGCAGGGACCGAGGGTGCCCCTCATTTTGCGTTCTTCGCGAAATGACTGGGGTCCGTACCTACTTAATCTTCTTCCACACCACATCCTCATTGTTCCGGCGATCAATCATGGCATCGAACTTGCCGCTGCCGCCCCTCCTCAAACAAGCGCTGGCCCTCCAGGCCCCGGCCGCGGATTGTCCGCGCAAAAACTCAACCCGCCCGTTATGATGTTTCTTCGCATCCATTCATGAAGACTGCCCGGCGACCCTGCATCGGCGTATTCGATTCCGGCTTTGGCGGACTAACGGTTCTCAAGGAACTGGTAGCGCTCGCACCCGACGCGGACTACATCTACTTCGGTGACACGGCGCGTCTTCCCTACGGCTCGAAGTCGGCCGAGACCGTTGCTCGGTATGCTATCGGCGCGGCGCAATACCTCGAACAACACGGCGCCCAGATGCTGGTGATCGCCTGCAACACAGCCACGGCCTTGGCTCTCAAGCAGATCACGCAGGCTTCCAGCGTTCCCGTCGTCGGCGTCATTGAACCCGGCTCGGCGCGTGCCGCCGCGGCCACCCAGACTCGCAGAGTGGTGATTATCGGAACCGAGGCCACAGTGAGCAGCCATGCCTACGCCAAGGCTCTGCAGGAGCGCGAAATCCAGGCCACAGAAAAGGCCTGCCCTTTGTTTGTGCCGTTAGTCGAAGAAGGATGGGCGGAACACCCGGTCGCTGAACAGGTGGCCCGCATCTATCTCAACCAGGCCTTCGTCGGCGATTTCGAGTCCGCTGACGTCCTGGTGCTGGGATGCACCCACTATCCCCTGCTCAAACCACTGCTGCACCGCCTGGTTCCAGGCGGCGTGACCATCGTCGATTCAGCTGACGCCACTGCCCGCGTGGTCAGCCAGTTACTCCGCAAAGGCCTGCCAACTCCTTCTGCTGAAAGTGAACGCCGGGGAGTGCCTCGCCTGAAATTCTTCGTAACGGATTCAGTAGAAAAATTTCGCCGCCTGGGCGCGCAATTTCTGGGCAGTCCAATCGAAGACGTCCAGCACGTAGAACTGAAAGAGTAATCCTTGTCACCCCGAGCGGAGTAGCTGCTTCGCTTCGCGAAGCAGCTCTGCAGTCGCAGTGCCCCTGTTGCCAGATCGGCGTGTGTGTTCATGGGACCTTGCCGGAATCACACAAAAGCTCGTGATCCGAATAGTCAGAGCGGGTATAGGGGCCCTTCGACTCGCCGGGATCGTCCGCAAGCGGACGCTCCCGACTCGCTCGGGGTGACATATTCGTGGGTAGGGCGTTTTCGTAATAGCAAAAAAGCGGCCGCGAAGTACATCGCGGCCGCTCTCCGAAGCAAACTGAAACTAGTACAGCCGGAAGCTGACTTCCACATTGATCTGCACTGCCACCGGCTTGCCGTCTTTCATCGCCGGCTCAAACTTCCAGGTCTTGACTGCTTCGATGGCCTTCTCGTCCAGCCCCAGGCCAAGGCTGCGCGCCACGCGAATATCTCGCGGGCGGCCGTCTGGTCCCACCACCAGCCAGAGGACGCATGTTCCCTGATACTTCGCCTTGCGCGCTTCTTCCGAGTACTCAGGATCGGGTTGATAGACCACTCGCGGCGCGCTCACTCCGCCACCTACGCGAAATACTCCACCGCCAACGCCACCACCTCGCCCCTCACCTACGCCGGGGCCGGTGCCCACGCCAACCCCGCCACCTGAGCCTGAGCCGATGCCTCCGCCGGAACCAGTTCCATTCGAGGGCGGGCCTGAGGGCAAATGCGACATCGGGTCACCCAGGTTAGGCAGATTGTTCATGGCCAACTTCACCTGGGGCGGAACCACAACTGTGGGCTCGGCGGTCAGCTTGGGATTGTCGTTCCGCACCACCATCATCGGCGGCGTGATCTGCTCCATCGACTGCTTGGGTAATTTGCCTTTGGGTGCCTGGAATTTGTCGCGATCGCCGCCGCCTCCGCCGCCACCCGAGAGCGTCTTCGACGGCTGCAAGGGAGGAATATCGTCGGGAGAAACCAGGGCAATGGTCTCGTGCGGCTTCACAATCTGCTGCACGACTCTTCGGCCCAGCAAAGTGATGCCAATGATGGCGGCCACGGCCAGCATATGCACGACGGTCGAGCCCAGCACGCCGTTTTTCTTGTAATCGTAGAAGCCCCAAATGTCCTTGACTGGGACGGGCTTCGAAGTCAGTACCAGGGGAGGTAATTTTTTGGGAAAGAAAAAATCGTCCAGGTTCTGAAAGAGCGACTTCCAGAGCGGCTCTTCGAGTGTGCTCTTCGAAAGCAGCAAATTGAGTTCGGGTTCGGCTTCGCTGTGGGGTTTGATCTCGAGTGTTGGCATAGTTGACCCGACTTGGACGCTTTACCCTGAGCCCATCCCTAACCGGTCTTAACGCTCAATCTATCCTATGCTTGATGAGCACATTAGCTGCCAAGTTGCTTTCGAGACGCCGAATACTTTCAGCTCCCGCCGCAAGACGCAATTAATCCTGCCCACGTTATGGTTTAGATGCCAGGTTAAGGCAAACGTTACCCTGGCAAAATTGTACACGTTTCCCTAGCCTTTCCGACAGTGCTTTTGCGGCTGCCGCTTACGCCTGCCACCCCGGCTTCCAGGCGCCGGGTCGGGACCTCGATCCAGAGGTCAATGGACGTTCGTTCCGCTGCTCCCTATAATGAAAATAATCAACCATTTGGGAGAAATCAACCGAGTGCCGCTGGAGCTGAAATCCACCATCAATCTGCCTAAGACCGGCTTCCCCATGAAGGCCAATCTGCCCCAGAATGAGCCCAAAGCCTTGGCTCGCTGGCAGGAAATGGGTATTTACACCCGCATTCGCGAGGCCAGGCAGGGGGCCCCGAGCTACATCCTGCACGACGGTCCGCCCTACGCCAATGGTCCCATCCACCTCGGCCACGCGCTCAACAAGTGCCTGAAGGATTTCATCGTCAAATCCAAGACCATGTCTGGATTTGACTCGCCTTACGTCCCGGGATGGGATTGTCACGGCCTGCCCATCGAGATCAAAGTCGATCAACAGCTGGGCGGAAAAAAACTCCAGATGGAAAAACTGGAAGTCCGGGAAGCATGCAGAAAGTACGCGCAAAAATTTCTCGATCTGCAGCGCGAGCAGTTCAAGCGCATCGGCGTCTTCGGTCGCTGGAACGAGCCCTACTCCACCATGACGCCGCAGTACGAGTCGGTGGTGCTGGCAACGTTCTACGACTTCCTGGAGAAAGAGTTCGTCTACAAGGGACTGCGCTCAGTGTACTGGTGCATCTACGACCGGACTGCCCTGGCCGAGGCTGAGGTCGAATACGAAAACCATACCAGCCCGACGGTCTGGGTAAAGTACGCCCTCGCCGAAGACCCGGCGCGACTCGATCCAGCACTCGCTGGAAAAAAAGTTTTCACCGTCATCTGGACCACCACGCCATGGACGCTTCCCGCGTCCATGGCGGTGGCCTTTCATCCTGACGCCGAATACGTCGCACTGGAAGCCGGTGGCGAGGTATATATCGTGGCCCAGCAGTTGGCCGCCGAATTCACCGGCAAGGTCGGGCTGAAGGAGACCCAGATTCTCGCCCGCTTTCCCGGCAAGAAATTGGAATACGCGAAGTTTGCGCACCCCTTCCTTGATCGCGCCGTCCTGGGTGTACTTGCCGACTACGTCACCATGGATCAGGGGACCGGCGTAGTGCACACCGCGCCTTCGCACGGCGCCGACGACTTCAACACCGGCGTCAAGTACAAGCTGGACTTGACCACCAACGTGGACGCCGCCGGCATAATGCGCAACGGCCTGCCCGAATACGACGGCAAGAAAGTCTTCGATGCCAACCAGCCGATCCTTGAATTGCTGAAAAAACGCGGCGTGCTGATGCACTCTGAAAAGCTCGAGCATTCGTATCCGCACTGCTGGCGCTGCCACAATCCCATCATCTTTCGCGCTACCGAACAGTGGTTCATCTCCATGGAAACGCCGATGGCAGGCGGGACCTTGCGCAGCCGGACACTCGACGAAATCAGGAAAGTGAAATGGGACCCGGAGTGGGGCGAAGAGCGCATCTCGAACATGATTGCCACCCGCCCCGACTGGTGTATCTCGCGCCAGCGCATCTGGGGTGTACCCATCGCCGTGTTCCTGTGCGAGGGCTGTGGCAAGCCCTTGAACGATCCCGCGCTGAATCGCAAAGTGATCGAACTGTTCGCTCGCGGCGGGGCCGACGCCTGGTACACGCCTCAAGCCGACGCCTTGGTTCCCGCCGGAATCAAATGCGCCCAGTGCGAAAATGCGAAGTTCTCGAAAGAGACTGACATTCTGGACGTGTGGTTCGAATCCGGATGCAGCCACGCCGCCGTGCTCGGCCACGAACCCGGCCTGCCTTGGCCCGCCGATCTCTATCTCGAAGGCGGAGACCAGCATCGCGGATGGTTTCACTCTTCCCTGCTGTGCGCCGTCGGCACGCGCAACCAGGCTCCCTATCGCGCGGTGGCTACCAACGGCTGGACGCTCGACGAACAGGGTCGCGCATTGTCGAAGTCGCGCGGCAACGACGTCGATCCCGTGGACATCGCCAACCGCATGGGCGGAGAAATCGTGCGCCTCTGGGTGGCATCCGTCGATTTTCGCGAGGATGTAGTCGGCTCCGAACAGCTGATGCAGCGCGTCGCCGAGAGCTATCGCAAGATTCGCAACAGCCTCTTCCGCTACGTCCTGAGCAATCTCTACGATTTTGATCCGCAAGAGAACGCGGTCTCATTCGATGAGATGGACATTCTCGATCAGTACATGCTGCGCCAGACCGTGGCCATGGCGGCCGACGTGATCCGTTGGTACGACGAGTTCGCTTTTCACAAAATCTATCACCGCATCAATGACTTTTGCGTGGTGGAGCTGAGCGCCTTTTACTTCGATGTACTGAAGGACCGCCTCTACACCTCGGCCCCGAACTCACGCGCCCGGCGCGCGGCGCAGACTGCCATCTGGCGCATCGGCGAGGCCCTGGTCCGCCTGCTCGCGCCCATCACCAGCTTCACCTGCGAGGAAGTATGGCAGTACCTGCCCGCCCTGCCCGATCGCCCGGCCAGTGTGCATCTGGCAACGTTCCCTGGCGCATCTGACATTCTGGGCGGTTCGGTTCCCGCGGATGACCCGAAACAGCGGGAAGACTGGAGCACGCTGCTGGCTGTCCGCACCGAGGTATTGAAGGCGCTCGAAGAGGCCCGGCAGAGCAAGCTGATCGGCGGCGCCAACCTGGAAGCACAAGTCACGGTGACAGCGGCCGAACCGGTGTTCTCAGTCCTGAAGCGCTACCAGGATCGGCTGCGCTACCTGTTTATTGTTTCGGCGGTCACGCTGCTCCAGGGCTCGTCAGGAAACGGCACTGGCGGGGTGAGCGTCCAGGTAAGCAAGGCCGCCGGCACGAAATGCGAGCGCTGCTGGAATTACTCCATCCATGTGGGCGAGGACAGCGTCTATCCTACGGTGTGTGAGCGCTGCAGCGCGGTGCTGAAGGAAATCGGTGGATGAGCGCAGCCCCCACCCGAACGCAATGATCGCTGCGGCTGGAGATCCTGAAAAGTTCCGAATGACGACCCATACCACGCGCGGCTTCCACTTCCTGATCGCCGTCCTGGTGATTGTTCTTGACCGGGCAGCGAAGTGGGCGGTAACGAAAAACATCTCCCTGCATGACAACATCCAGGTGATCCCGGGATTCTTTCGCCTCACCCACGTGGAGAATCGCGGCGCCGCCTTCGGCATTTTCGCCGACTCGCCTTCAGAGTGGAAGATTGCGGCCCTGGTCCTGTTCTCGGTCGTGGCCCTGGCCATCGTTTCCGTTCTGCTCTGGCGCAACAGCCACTCCATGCACACCACGGGAATTGGGTTAGCGTTGATTCTTGGCGGCGCGGTCGGCAATCTCTGGGACCGCCTGCTCAGCGGCCGGGTGGTTGATTTTTTGTTGTTCTACGTCGGCCAATACCAATGGCCGGCATTCAACGTGGCCGATAGCGCGATTGTGATCGGCGCTGGCCTGCTGGTCATCGAAATCCTGTTTGCAAAACCCTCGGCACCGCCGAAGCCCGCCTGAAAAGCTTAACCGCAAAGGTCGCAAAGAAAAGCCGCGACGGTCGCCAGGAATTTCTTAGCGTCCTTTGCGGCAGTTCCTTTGCGCTCTTTGCGGTTTGAGTGTTTCCTGTAAGCTACGCCGATTTCTTTTGTTCCATCTGGGCGTAGAACTCCTGGGCGCCCTTTTCCATTTCCTGCTCGGTCAGATCGGCCACGTGGGTGGCGACGGTCCAGGCGTGGCCGAAGGGGTCTACGAAGTGGCCCAGGCGGTCACCCCAGAACATGTCATTGACACCACCCGGGGCCTTGCCGCCGGCATCCACCGCCCGTTTAAAGACCTCGTCCACGTTAGGCACGTAAAGATAAAGCCCTCCGGTATACGCACCTGCGGATTGCGGCGACTTGCCCCCCATGCCGGGGATTTCATCCGACAGGAAGATGATCGAATCGCCGATTTTTATTTCAGCATGAATGATTTTTCCGCCCGGCCCCGGCATCCGCATGCGTTCCTCGGCGCCGAATGCTTTCTTGTAGTATTCGATGGCCTTGGCGGCGTCGTGAACCACCAGGGACGGGGTTGCGGTGTGAAAGCCCTCAGGAACTGGTTTAACACTAGCTGGCATGAGATTGTCTCCTTTGCGTTTGTTACGTTAGCCTAAATAGAGAACTAGTCTGCAGTATTTTGAACCGTGATCATCTTAGTCCTCGCGTGCCTGTGGGGAATAACAAAAGATTGTAAAAAGTCGTAACCGGCAGGCTGGAGCAGAGAGACTAACCGCCAACCTAAGACCACCTTCTACCTTGCGGCGGCGTTTCGGAGCGCCTTTTTCGCTTGGAGCTCCGATTTAAGGAGCCGGCGCCAGCCGCGTACCGATCGCCAGGGCACCCTGAACAGCCGGCCTGTCAGGGGTGAGCCGATCAGAGCACTGAGCTGTGCCTTCTTCGCCGCCCGACAGACCGAAGAAGGAATGCGATCTGCCGGGCGCGAGAATTTAAGCTGCCTTGCGAGCTTGTTGGACCGACCTCAGAAATTTCAGTAGGTCGGCGTTTACCTCATCCTGGTGCGTAGCGGTGAGGCCGTGGGGCCTGCCCGGATAGTAAATTTCCTGCGCCCCTTTGATCAGCCTGGCCGATTTCTTCGCTGAGTCTTTGATCGGCACGACCTGGTCGTCCTCACCGTGCATGACCAGTGTGGGCACGTCGAACTTCCTGAGGTCTTCCGTGAAGTCGGTCTCGGAAAATGCCTTAATACTGTCGTAGCTGTTCTCGAGACCGCTCTGCATGCTCCATAACCAGAACTGGTCCAGCATGCCCTGCGAGACCTTCGCACCCTGCCGATTGGCGCCATAGAACATTACGGCGAAGTCTTTGTAGAACTGCGAACGGTCTTTGGCAAGACCGCTTCGCAATCCGTCAAACACTTCGATCGGAATCCCTTCGGGATTGGTAGCGGACTTCACCAGGATCGGCGGCACAGCGGCGATCAGGATAGCCGCGGCGACCCGCTTGGTGCCGTGGCGGCCAATGTAGCGCGCAACTTCGCCTCCGCCGGTGGAGTGACCTACCAGCGTGACATCCTTGAGTTCAAGCGCCTCGATGACGGCAGCCAGATCGTCGGCGTACCCATTCATGTCGTTGCCGGACCAAGCCTGGCTCGAGCGGCCGTGTCCTCGCCGGTCGTGGGCCACCACGCGAAACCCATTCCGGGCGAGGAAAAGCATTTGGCCGTCCCAAGCATCGGAACTCAGGGGCCATCCATGCGAAAACGTGACCACCGGGCCTTTGCCCCAGTCCTTGTAGTAGATTGTCGTGCCATCTTTTACCGTAATCGTGCTCATATGAATTTTCTCCTTAAGTTTGTGCGAGCAGAAGCACTCGCAGGTTCATGTTTTAGTTGGCGGGCACCAGTATCGGAGCGCCCTTGTCCTTCACGAAGAACACGACGAATTTTGCCGATTTGGTTTGGCTTGCGTTTCGTCCAACGACGTGGACATCATTCGGGCCTTCGTAGAAGGTCTGGCCAGGGGTCAACGTTACCTCTTTTCCGCCCCTCACCTGCATTATGATCGAGCCTTCCAGCACGTAAATAAACCCGTAGGCATTGTGACGATGGATTGGGTCCGAACTGCCTGGCGGATATTCCACCGTAATCATCAGACCTTCCTTGCCAGGAAGGGTTGTCAGGTCTTTGGATAGGAGCTCCGTTACCTTAGCCTCCTGTGCCATCAGAGCGCTGGACGCAAAACAGGCCACCAGCAAAATCACTCTTGTGAACGTCATGACTCGACCTTTCATTTGACGGTCCGATTCCAATGCAACATGTGTACCGGTCGTCTTCATTTTTATGCCGCCGTACTTATTTCACTCCTGCCAATCGGCTTAGACTTCCAGATTCCTTTTCGCGTAGTAGAGGATGAACGCGGATGATCGTCTTTCCCTTGATCCGCTCGGTCCGGTTGAAGGCGGCAACCGCATCGTCGAGGGCAGCCACTTCGCCGATGTTTGTCCGCAGCCGACCAGCCCTGACCCGCTGGACGAGCTCACTCAATTGGGCGCGATCGGGTACGACGACGAAGTCGATAGTCAGGCCGCCAGAGGGCCGCGCCTCGGTCGGGCCGGTGACGGTTACCAGCGTTCCTCCGGCGCGAATCACGCCCGCAGACCGCTTCGCGATGTCGCCGCCGAGGACATCGAAAACCAGATCGACCTCGCCGACGTCTTCCAGGGCGTCGTTATCGAGGTCGACGAACTCCTGTGCGCCGAAGTCGAGAGCCGTCTGACGGGCGGCAGCGCGCCCGGTGCCGATGACGTACGCGCCGGCCTCACGTGCGAGCTGGCTCGCCATCGAACCGACTACGCCGGCCGCACCGTGTACGAGGACGCTCTGCCCCGCCTGAAGTCGGCCGTGCTCGAACAGCCCCTGCCACGCGGTCAGGCCCGGCATCACGAGGGCCGCGCCCACCGTGAAATCAACGTCGCCCGGCAGCGGTGTGAGGCTTCGTGCCTCGACGGCCACATACTCCGCCAGCGTGCCGTCGCGATACCAGTCCGTGAGGCCGAACACCCGCTGTCCAATCGACAGTCCCGTCGTGCCATAGCCGAGAGCGGTGACCACTCCGGCCAGTTCGTGTCCGGGGATTGAAGGCGTCCGGTCACGGCCGCCGCGATCGGTCCAGGTCGAGGGCCATGTCAGCTCATCCCCGGTGAATCCCGACGCATGAATCTGAACAACTACGTCGTTGATCGCCGCCTGCGGCTGGGGCCGCTCCACCAGCTTCACCCCGGCCGTTCCCGCCGCCTGATCCATCACTACAATCGCCTTCATCGGTCACCTCCCGCCACATAAACATGCGCATCTGCATTGTGGCGATGTATCGGGTCCGAACTTCCGGGCGGATATTCCGCCGTGATCATCAAACCTTCTTTGCCAGGAAACATTGTCAGGTCTTTCGACAGCCGTTCCGTTACCTTAGCCTCCTGTGCGACCAGCGTGCCGGAGACGAGACACGCCCGCGCCAGAATCACTTTTGTGAACGTCATAACTCCACCTTTCGTCTGACGGTGGTGCACGCTGGTGATATCAGCTCGCTTTTTTCTGACTCTCTTTCGCCTTGGTCACCACTGCAACGCCTGCGGGCTGCGCATGCGCACTCGGAATTTGTGCTGCGGGCTGAGTGAGCCAGATGTCGAAACGGGTCTCGCCGAGTCGTGCGTTATTGCCCGGAAGCAGTGTTCTCTCGCTGAGTTTCGCCCCAGAGTAAAGCGCATCGGGGTCGGCGATGACTTCGCGGGGATCGTTGAGCGACGCCAGGCGCCGCTGGACCAATTCATTCACGCGAAACGGTTCCGGGCCTGCAATTTCGACGATGCCGTTTACCGGCTGACCTACTGCAACCCTGCCCACGCCACCCGCGACATCGTCGGCGGCCATCGGCTGGAAAAGCACAGGTGGCAAATGCACCTTGCCGCCGACCATCGAAATGTCGGCAAGGCCCTTGAGGAACTCGAAGAACTGCGTCGCGTGCACGATGGAGTAGGGGATTGAAGACTCTCTGATGAGTTTCTCCTGAGCGATCTTCGCGCGAAAGTACCCGCTTTCGGACAGCCGGTCGGTTCCCACAACCGATAACGCAACGTGATGTCCTACCCCGGCCGCTGCTTCAGAGGTGAGGAGGTTACGGGTGGATGTCTCAAAGAACTTCAGCACTGCAGCGTCCTCCCAGGAGGGAGCGTTCGATACGTCAACCACTGCCGAGGCACCTTTCAGCACTTCGGCCAGCCCCTCGCCCGTTATGGTGTTGACCCCTGTGTTGGGCGCCGCCGCTACTGCTTCATGCCCGTGCTCACCAAGCTTGTTGACAAGTTTTGATCCGATGAGTCCAGTGCCGCCGATCACTACGATTTTCATGATTATCTCCCTCACTTTTTTGAGATATTTTGCCGCCCTGATTCAAAGCGTGGCTGGCATGTATCTGACTGTCATGGTTCAGAACTGCAACAAAATAGGTTTAACGGCTCTGGTTGGAGTGCGATCATGCCTGCGGAGGCCATGACGTCCTCTGCATACGCGCCAAAAAATTGCAGGGTTGGTAACACCGCTGACCTCAACCCCTCGGTTGAAGCTTAATAAACATGCGATACGCCTATTTGCCTTCCCGGTGCAATACAGTTCTTACGGTATTGAGAGGCGGACTTTTGAGGATAAACGGGCTTAAATTAGCACTTCTGGGGCCATGTCCTGGGTAGTCATACGAGAATGCTTACTCCGGCCGGGGCGGAATGCTCAAAGGCGCCCGGAGTACTCGCCGTCACCTTGGGCAACAAGCCGCGAGGCCATGATCTTGCATAAAGCCATCACCTTGCGTAAAGACGAAACGATGGGTCATCATTGGGCGCATGGAAACTGTCTTCGAAGCGGCGGGTGGCAACGACGGACTGCTCCGACTGGCCGAAGCCTGGCATCGTCGGGTGATGGCCGACGAGGTGGTCGGCCATGCCTTCAGCCACGGCTTCCACCCCCAGCATGTCGAGCGACTCGCCGCGTATTGGGCTGAGGCACTCGGTGGCCCCAGCACCTATTCCGACTCCTATGGTGACGAGACTACCGTGGTCAAAATGCACAGCGGCAACGGAGAGCATGACGAAATGGATCGCCGCGCCATTGCCTGCTTCGACCAGGCTCTGGCCGATGTCGGACTAGCCGGCCACCCTGCGCTGCGGAAAGTGCTGCACGATTACTTCGCTTGGGCGACCACCACAACGATGTCCCGTTATCACCATTCCCCCGACGATGTGCCGAACGGCCTCAGCATCCCACATTGGTCATGGGACGGACTCCAGGGGTAAGACTGCGCCTGCCCTACGGCGCTCCGTACAGCTGCCGGTACACGTTGGCATTCCGCAGAATGGCCTGCACGTATTCCCGGGTCTCGGTGAACGGGATGGACTCGACAAACTCCTGCGGATCGCGATATTTCCCCTGGCCCAACCAGTCATCCACCCGGTTCGACCCGGCGTTGTAGGCGGCCAGGGCGTATTCGAAGGTGCCGAACTTGTCCACCATCTCGCGGAAATAACGCGTGCCCAGCTGCAGATTGATCTCGGGCGTAAATAATTGCGCCGAGGAAAAATGCCGCAGCTTCTCCTCCCTGGCGACCGAACTGCCTACCTTGGGCAGCAACTGCATCAGTCCCAGCGCATTGGCTCGAGACACGGCGCCAGGATTGAACTCCGACTCCTGCCGGATCAGGGACGCTACCAGATAGGGATCGAGCGCGTTCTGCGAAGAGAACTTCTTCAGGTCGGGCCAGTACGGTTTGGGAAACAGGGCCTCCCAATAAGGACGCGGAAGGGTGGGCAAATCCACCGCGAAATAATTGGGTACGGCGCGCTTGAATACCCGGATGGCTCCGTCGTAGCGTCCCGCGTCTTCATAGAGTTTTGCGGTCGCGGCAGCCACCCAGTTCCCTTTGTCTTCGTCGCCGGCGGCTTGCAGTTCGCCCACCGCGAGGTCCACCAGCGCGCCGTTTTCCAGCACTTGCGCCTTCTGATAACGCAGGTTGTCGGTGGGCGGATCGCTGGCGGTGACATTAGTTCCAGCCTCGATGGCAGGGACCCGGTCCAGCAAGGCATACTGCTGAGGACTGTCGTCCGCCTTGATCTCCCGCAGGCGGTGGCGCGCCAGTTCACCATAATAGAAATTGCGGAAGCGCTCCGAAATCTTCTGGTAGTACGCCCGCGCCATGGCGGGATCTTTGTCTTCTTCCGCCAGGCGGCCGCGCCAGTACAGCGCCGCAGGGACCTCCGCCGATGTCGGGTAGAGCCCGATCTGTTGCTCAAAACCCGTTTTGGCCTCGGCCGTCCTGCCCTGACGCAGGCTCAGCCAGGCAACTTTCCAGTGCGCATAGGAGGCCCGGCCTGCGTTCGGAAAGCGCTGCTCCAACTCCCGATAAGCATCAATCGCCTTGTCATAGTCGGGCTTGAGCAGATAGTAATTGCCAGCCGACAGCAAGGCCTGCTGCAGCCAGAAACTGGTGGGCGCGGCCTGACGCAGTTGTCCCAGGTACTGCAGGAAGCCCGGTTCGTCGTTGTCCGACCGAGCGATCTCCCCCAGGTTGAAAATGCGTTGAATATTGACTTCAGTCCCGGCCGGACTCTCCATGCCATCCAGAACTTTCTTTGCTCCCCGATCGTCACCGGAGCGGCGCAAGGCCACCGCCAGCGCCATTTGGATCTCGGGCCGGTCGCCCGGACTCACCACACTCAGCAAATCGCGATATTCGGCTGCGGCGTCGCTGAATCGTCTGCCCCTGGACAGAAGATCGGCGCGGGTTCGGAGTCCGTTCAAACCCACGGGTGGCAGCTTTGTCGTCGAAGCCAACTGTTTCAGTTCGACATCAGCCTGGCCAGCCTCCTCACTCAGGGGCATGGTGACGTATAGGTTGCGCAGGATCTCCGCCGCTTTCGCCGGTTCCCCGGCCGCGGCATAGGCCTTTCCCAGCGCTAGCTCCAGATCTGCGCGGGGCGGCTGCCTGTCCTTTTCCAGAATAGCGATTGCATCCTTCGCCCGGTTTTGTGCCAGCAGTACACTGCCGTAGAGCACGGCGGCATCCCGCAGCAGTAGCGACTCTGGGTACTCCTTCTGGAAATCAGCCAGCGTGCTGACGGCCTCAGCCGTCCTGCCGCTCTGAAAGTAGGCGGTGCCCAGGTAAAAGTTGACGTAGTCTCCCAAGTCTCCCGCGCGAGGTTTGGCCCGGCTCAGAGGGTCCACGGCTTTGGCGTAGTCCTTATCAAGGACGTGCGCGTATCCCAGCACCAGCCAGGCCAGCACACCCGCGTCCTCCTGAGCGTGGCGCCGCGCATAGGCTTCCACTCCGGCGTAAGCAGCGGGAGTGCGGTCCTGCAGCAGCTGGCGCGCCATGGGCTTCAAGCTCGCCGAGGCCACGAAAGCGGCGTGCATTCGGCGCGACCGTGGCGTGGGCCGGCTGCGGCGCCTGGCCGCAACTTTGCCGCGTTTCTTTTTGGAAGGCGGGCTCTTGGACGGCTGAACTTTCTTGCTGGAAGATTGCGCGGCAGCAGGTATGGCGACCGGGGCCAGGTCGAAGCACGACACGGCCACGATCAAAGAAACCAGTATCGAAGGCCAACGATAAAAGACCACTATGATTAATTTCGCCGAAAATTGGCGCCCATGATGGAAGTGTCATCTTCGGCCAGGCTGCGAACCAGTTCCTGGCTGAAGTAATCGGCTCCGCCGGCAGCCGTGTTGCCATACCGTTTCTGGTAAGTGATGCGGCTCTTCTCGATGTCTTCCTTGAGCCGGTCGTACAGATCGTGGTTCTTGCGTCCCTCCGAAACTTTCACCTGGTTATACAGCTTGATCTCATCCACCAGCAGGCGTGCAAAGCGATGGGCCTTGCGATGGACGTCAGCGTCTTCGGGCGAAAGATTCGCGAAGGCATCGGCTGCGGGCGCGGGGGCAGCCGCGGCCGACGTGACAACCGGCTCGGCTTGCGCCACAGCCACCGGTTGCTCGACCACCGCAGGCGAAGGCGGAACCGGTTCGGGATCGGGAGCTACGTGTTTTGGAGCATGCGCCGCAAATGGATCGGAGTGGGCTGGAGCGCTGGGTGGCGGCGCTGCGCTTTCTGTTTTCTCGCCAGCCGCTTCGGCGGATTCTTCCTTCTGCGCCTGTTTGCGCAGCGAGGCCACTTCCAGCCAGGCACTGGTCGCGAGGACCAGCAATTCGACCGCAGCGGCGTCCAGCTTTCCGCCCCCGTCAGCACCGGCATCGGCATAGACCAGAGCTGCCACCTTTTCCTTCAGCAACAGAGGCAACACCAGCACCTGGTCATCGGCGGGCGCTCCGAATTTTGCCACGAATTCCGGATCGATATCGCGCGCCGCACCGCTGAATGGCATGCGGGACCGCAAGGCTTGTTCCGGCACTCCCGTGGTCACGTTGAGGGGAAAGTCCTTGATAGTGTCGTCGCCTTCCTTGTCGAAACCGCGTCCCTGCCAGCCTGTGGCCGCGCCCGCTTTGACTACGAATAGCGCCCCGCGCCCGCTGTAACGCACCGCGTTGTCCAGCAGCGTGCGCAAAATCTCCCGTTGGGTCGTGCCCGACTGGATGGCCGAAATCGCTTTCAGCAGATTGGCCGATCCACCCTCCCCGGAAACGCTGGCAGTCGCCACACCCGTCGCCTGCGGCAACTGCTCCATGACCCGGCGCACCAGTTCCTCCCGCAAGAGCGGGACATGGTTGTCCAGGACCTGAGACACCACTTTCTCGACGATTTGTTCCACTCCGCTTCTCTCCGCCATGGTCGGGTCAGCCGTTCGGCCGCTGGATCCGGCTTTTTTGCCCTTCATCTCGGTTAAACCTTAGATTATAGGGTCACTTGCCCGGTGTTTTCCGGTCACCTAAGGACGTGTTCTACTGCGGAATGGCCGCTGCTTGGAATTTATCGCAAACCGCACCGCCATAGATACGTCAAAACAAATAAGCCGGAAGCCGGGTTACCAAGTAAAATAACATTTCTGTCGCCCCTTAAAGGGCGCGAAAATTGTTGCATCGGAAGATAGATGACAGCCATCCAACAAAATGTAAGTGAGCCGGTCAGCGACGAGCTGGCGCTGGTTCAGGCCGCCAAGGGCGGAGACGTAAGCTCCTTCGAGGAACTGGTCCGGCGTTACGACCGGAACGTATTTCGCATTGCGCAGCACATCACGCAGAACCGCGAGGACGCGGAAGATGTGGTGCAGGATGCTTTCCTCAAGGCTTACACCAACCTGAAACAGTTCCAGGGCCAGTCGAAGTTTTATACCTGGCTGGTGCGCATCGCGGTCAACGAAGCGCTGATGAAGTTGCGGCGCCGTCGTCCCGAGCGCATGGTTTCGCTGGACGAGGATGTAAAGACAGAAGAGGATTCAGTTCCGCGCGAAGTCGCGGATTGGAGTCCGAACCCGGAACAGCAGTACAACCAGGCCGAGCTCAAGGAAATCCTGGGCAAGACGATTCAGGGACTTCCTCCCAGCTTCCGCACGGTTTTTGTGCTGCGGGACGTGGAAGGGCTTTCGACCGAGGAAACAGCAGACGCGTTGGAACTAAGCATTCCGGCGGTCAAGTCGCGCTTGCTGCGGGCCCGGTTGCAGTTGCGGGAGCGGCTCAGCCGTTACTTTCAGAAACGTGAGAGCGGAGATGGCAAACAGTGAAGTGCGCTGAATTCCTGCAGGAACTGACAAACTACCTGGACGGCGTCCTGGACGACCGCACCAAGGCTGAACTGGAAGACCATCTGGCTTGGTGCCACAACTGCTACGTGGTTTGCGACACCACCAAGAAGACCATCGAGATCTACCGCGACTCCCAGCTCTACGAACTGCCCGACGATCTGCGCAACCGCCTGCGCTCCGCCATCGTTGCCAAGTGCGAGGCCCACAAGAAAACCGGCCCACGGGAAGCCTGACTGATTTTCCCAAAATGACGCCTTGCCCTCCGGTGAGAGCTAACTCCCTCTTTTGCCATGCACTTCCGGCTTACTGCGAGCGGCGTCGCTGGCCCACACCATATCCTGGTCGAAACCCTTTTTAATCAGATTGAATCTAAGTAATTGCTAAGCGGTTGGTTGGCCCGACGGTTGCGGGCGGTGGTTGGGGAGGATGTATGATCGCGGAATTGATAGACGCCGTCTTCGGTTGCAAACATTCTCATTACAGTTTTCCTATCTCAGTGCGGCCTGTCGCGCGTCGTAATGCGGCGGCCAAGCTGACTGGCACCTATGTGGCGTGTCTGGACTGCGGCAAGGAATTTCCCTACGACTGGCAGGAGATGAGAGTCATCGATTCTCCCGCCGACCAGCGCAACTATGTGGCCTCACTGGCTCACAAGGCAGCTGCATGAAAACTGGTGTTGATCACCCATAGGCCGCGAGTTCTCGCGGCCTCTTCTTTTGGAGGACGGGCGTCCCCGCCCATGCCGCGCAAAATAGAAAATCAGTGGTCAGCTTTCCAGTTGTCGGTTCCCAGTTGGGTTCAGTCCTGACGTACGTCCTACACGCCTTGTTTGTCTCCTTCGAGGTTTTCCTCCAAATGAAAACCGGCGGCCGAAGCCGCCGGTGGGTTCCCGAATACAACTTGGATCAGTTGCTGCTGCTGTCATCCCGCCGCTTCAGCGTGGGCCGATCATCATCATTGCTCTTGTCGTCGCTACCGTTCTTGTCGGTCGTCGATGTCCGCCGCAGGCTGGGCCGATTCCGGTCTTCTTTCTTGTCCAGAATCTTGTGCCGGTTCTCGATCGCCGCCAGCCGCGCCTTCACGTCGTCAAACTCCGACGTTGAAACCGTGTACTGCGCTCGCGCCGGCAGAATGGTTGCGATCTCTTCTTGCGACTTCTCGATCCGGTCCGGCGTCTGGGGATGCGTCGAAAATGCCTTGGCCAGACTTCCGGGCTTCTTCTTTTCTTGCGCCTGCACCTTTTCAAAGAAGCTGATGAAGGCCTGGGGATCGTATCCCGACTTGTACATGTACTGCAGTCCGAGATAGTCGGCCTCGGCCTCGAAACCGCGCGAGAAGTGCAGGAAGGTCAGGGGCAACGCCAAGCCGGCCGCCTCGTAGCCGGCGTAGCCGATGGCTCCGCCCACAAAGATCAGCGGAATCGAGGCCATCTGCATCAGATTGCCGCGAGTATTTTCACGCGCCGCATGGCAGGCCGCCACGTGCGCAATTTCGTGCGCCATCACCCCGGCCAGTTCGGCTTCTTCATCGGCCGCCAGGATCAGCCCGGAATTGACATAGAAAAATCCGCCGGGCAGGGCGAATGCATTGATCTCATCGGAGTCAATCACTTTGATGGTGAACGGAACCTGCGCATCGGAATTGCGCACCAGGTTCTGTCCCACCCGGTTCACGTATTCCGTGACTACCGGGTCCTGAATCAGCTTCACGCTCGATTCCACCTGCTGGGCATACTGTTTGCCCATGGCGATCTGCTTCTCCACCCCATACCAGTTGCCCATGCCGGTCTTGCAACCTACGTTCCGGTTGCCGATAGCATCGACATCTTCCTTACCGCCGTCATGTTTGACTTTCTCCGGGTCGGCCGCTTGTACCGTGGCCGGCACCGTGCTCTTGGCGGTGCTGTCGGGGGTGCTAGCGTCCGGCGTCGCGGCTCCGCCTTTGTCCTGCGCCCAACTTCGCGGCGTCGCATAACTCAGTGTCAACAACAGAGCCGACAGTACTAAGAGCCGTAACTTCATGATGGACTCCGTATTCCGTCCCCGCCTCCGAGGACTCTTTTGTGATTATACGCTCGGCCGGAAACACCGATTCCTCGGATCTAACTATATATAGAGTTGGACGCAGGAATCCGCCGCGGGGTTACCCGGACGGCATTGCTCCTGCCGGTTCATCTGCCAAAACGCTGCTACGCCAGAGCCCCAGGGGGCAGCGGTCAGGGCTTGGCCACGATGTCAAATTCCGCGCGTAGTTCATTTTCCACCTTCGCCGTCCCACCACCGGATGCTGACCGGTTCGATTCCGAAGTCCATTTGTTTCAACTGTGCGGCGCCTTGATAGTGTCCGTTCCGGCTCTGGGTATCCAGCTTTTTCGGGTAGGTTGGGCTGTGCAATGTCAGGTCGCCGGTCACCTTCCAGTGGCCTTCGCCAGCCGGTTCGACCGCGGTCAAATGGAAGCCCCCTCCAACCCACGCCCGGACTTGGTAGAATTCCTTTCCACCAGGATGCGGTTGCGAGGAGCGACGTGTGAGCGAAAACGCAATCGAACGCTATGCGCCGGGCTGGCCTGGGATTTCGCCGCGCTGGACTTCGAGCGCCAAAACCGGCATTGGCACTGCCCTCAACCTGCACAGCCGGGTATGGTTCACGCTCAGCCACGGCATCCTGAACGAAGTGTACTACCCGCGTGTGGACCAGGCCTGTACGCGAGACCAGGGACTGATTGTCACCGATGGTTCCAGCTACTTCTCCGAAGAAAAGCGCCACTGTAAGTTTGAAAATCACCCCATCCAACCCGGTGTTCCGGTTTACAAACTGACGAACACCGAATTACAGGGCCGCTACCGGATCGAGAAGGAAGTCTTTTCCGATCCCTACCGCAATGTCGTGCTGCAGAGAGTACGCTTCGTCCCCCTTCAGGGCACGCTTGCCGACTATCGCCTGTATGCCCTGCTGGCGCCCCATCTGGCGAACTGCGGCCGGGAAAATAGCGGGTGGGTCGGTGACTACAAAGGAACGCCCGCACTGTTTGCTCACCGCAACGGAGTCGCCCTGGCCTTTGCCTGCTCGGTTCCCTGGCGCAAGATGGCAGCGGGCTTCGCCGGATTCTCCGATGGATGGCAGGACATCTCGCAGCATTACCAGATGACCTGGGAGTACACTCACGCGGAAAACGGAAACGTGGCGCTCACCGGCGAGATCGACCTGGTGGCCTGCAAGGGCGAGTTCACGCTGGCCCTGGGCTTCGGCGGCATCTGGTCCGAGGCGGGACAAGAGGCGCGCTCCACTTTGCTCGAACCCTACGACGAACTCCGCCAGCAATACATCAGGCATTGGAAAAATTGGCAGGACAATCTTTTGAAACTGGACGAACCCCGCCGTGAGAATGACCTCTATCGCACCAGTGTGGCCGTGCTGCGCTCCCACGAGTCCAAGGATTTTCTGGGAGGCGTAATCGCCAGTCTCTCGATTCCATGGGGATTCAACAAAGGCGACGAAGATCTCGGGGGATACCATCTGGTCTGGCCCCGGGACCTGGTGGAAACTGCGTTTGGTTTTCTGGCTGCAGGCGCCGAGCCCGATGCGCTGCGGGTCCTGCGCTATCTGGAAGTGACCCAGGAGGTTGCCGGAAACTGGGCCCAGAACATGTGGCTCGATGGTCGTCCCTACTGGGACGGCATGCAGATGGACGAAGCTGCATTCCCCATTCTGCTGGTCGATATGGTGAGGCGACTCTCTCCCTTGGTTCTGGGCGATCTGCAGCGCTGGTGGGCGATGGTCAGCCGCGCCGCCGGTTACATCATTCGCAATGGTCCGGTGACCCAGCAGGACCGCTGGGAGGAGGACGCGGGCTATTCGCCGTTTACCCTGGCTGTGGAAGTATCCGGACTTCTCGCGGCCGCCGATCTCGCCGATGCGGTAGGAGAAACAGGGGTCGCGAACCATCTGCGTGAGACGGCGGATTACTGGAATGACAACATCGAACGCTGGACTTACGCCCAGAATAGCGACCTGGCCCGGCAGCTTGGCGTGGAAGGCTACTATGTGCGGATCGCGCCGCCGGACTCGGACTGTGCGGCGTCGCCGCTGGAGGGATTTGTCCCTATCAAAAACCGGCCGCCGGGGCAGAGTGAATCGCGCGCCGTGCACCTGATCAGTCCGGACTCGCTCGCCCTGGTGCGATTTGGTTTGCGGGCGCCCGATGATCCGCGAATTCTGAACACAATAAAAGTGATTGATGCCCTGCTCAAGGTGAACCTGCCCCAAGGCCCCTGCTGGTACCGCTATAACGGCGACGGCTACGGCGAGCATGAAGACGGTTCCCCCTTCGACGGAACAGGCATAGGGCGGGCCTGGCCCCTGCTGGCCGGCGAGCGGGCGCACTATGAACTGGCGGCGGGACGTCCCCAGGCCGCCGAGGCTTTGCTCAAAGTGATGGAACTTTCAACCGAGGGCGGCCGCCTGATTCCCGAGCAGGTTTGGGATGCAGATGATATTCCCGCACTGGAATTGTTCCGCGGAAAGCCATCCGGTTCGGCCTGTCCGCTGGTTTGGGCGCACTCCGAGTACGTGAAGCTGCGCAGATCATTGCGTGACGGCAAAATATTCGATCAGCCGCCGCAGCCGGTGCAGCGCTACCAGGTGCAACGCCAGAAATCCTCCTTCTGCGAATGGCGATTCAACAACAAGTGCCGCACCATTCCGCAGGGAAAGAAGCTGCGCCTGCTGTTGCCTTCGCCGGCCATGGTGCACTGGAGCTTCGATGGATGGCAGACCGCGCAGGACACCAACACCCGCGACCCGCTCGGAGTCTTCGTCGCGGACCTGCCGTCCGACTCACTCGCGGTGGGCCGCGAGATTGTTTTTACTTTGTACTGGCCGCAGGAACAGCGCTGGGAAGGCGTGAATTACGCCGTGGTCGTAGAGTAATGGTCGTAGAGTAGCGGTGACCGTCATTCCCAGTTTTTCCTTTGCGACCTTAGCGAAGCGCTTTGCGTCCGTTGCCGTTTAAGCTTTTAAACACTTAAACCGCAAAGGTCGCAAAGAAAAGGCGCAAAGGACGCAAAGAAAAGCTAGTCACTCCAATTGCTGCGCAAGATGTTCGAATACAGAGCGCCGGCGCAGATTGCGGCCGCCGTCAACAGGCCAATCCCCTCCCAGAACGGGCCCAGCAGCACATGCCCCAGCCCAAACAGCGCCATATAAACCATGACGCAACCCAGGACCCACGAAAGCAGATTCTGCCCCAGATCCTGGCTCTGAGGTACCTCGGAGGCAATGGCTGCAATCGGCCGCCATCCCGTAATTTGCGGCCGTACACTGCGGTAAAACTTGACTAATATTTCCTCCGGCTCTGGACCCGTGGCAAGCGTGACTACAAGCCAGACTACAGTGGTCACGCCGGTGACGAGCAGGGCCCGCATGGCGGTATCCACGGCCGAGCCAGTAGGATGAAAAGTGGTGAACCGCAGACCCAGGCTCATCGCCAGCGCCGACGTCATGGCTGAGATTTCGCTCCAGGCATTGATCCGCCACCAGTACCAGCGCAACAGGTAAACCGCTCCAGTCCCCGCGCCGGTCTCAAGCACGATCTTCCAGCCTTCACCGACCGATTGCAGCAGCGCCGCCACCAGGGCGGAGGCGATCACCAGCAGGACCGTAACCAGGCGCGAGGCGACGACGTAGTGGTGTTCGCTGGCTTCGCGCTTGATAAACCGGCGGTAGAAATCTGACACCAGGTAGGACGCGCCCCAGTTCAGCTGGGTGGCGATGGTGGACATGAACGCGGCCATGAACCCGGCGATCACGATGCCGCGCAGAGCGGGCGGCACATGCTGGCTCACCACCAGCATGTATCCCGTTTCCGGATGCTCCAGGTGGGGGTACAGGACGATGGCGGCCAGGGCAGTCAGTATCCAGGGCCAGGGACGCAAGGCATAGTGCGCCACGTTGAACCAAAGCACGGAAAGCAGACCATTGCGCTCGTCCTTGGCGCTGAAAATGCGTTGCGCGATGTATCCCCCACCGCCCGGCTCCGCGCCCGGATACCAGAAGGCCCACCACTGCACCCCAATGTTCACCAGGAAGGCCAACACGGGAAGCACCCAGATGGCTTCCTGCGTCAGAGGCCGCGACAAGTCAGGAAAGAAAGCTGTGGCGTCTCCCGAGCCCGGGCCTGCGGCCGTCTTCATTTCGGCCAGCCGGGCCAGCAGCGTGCTCATGCCTCCGGCTGCGGCAACCGCGTACCAGGCCACTCCGATCACGATCGCCATCTTGAGCGCGAACTGAAACAGATCAGTCCACAGCACGCCCCACAACCCGCCCAGCGCAACGTACAGACCGGTGAATGGAATCAGGAACAGGACGCAGATGGCCAGTGCCTTGCCGTCGCTCACCCCCAGAGTAACCGCCACGATGCTGGTCATGGCTTTGGTTACCCAGCCCAGTATCAGGCAATTCATGAGCAGCCCGAGGTAAACCGCGCGGAAGCCTCGGAGAAACGCGGCGGGCTTTCCGCTATAGCGCATCTCGGCGAACTGCACGTCGGTCAGAAGCCCGGAGCGTCGCCACAGGCGGGCAAACAGAAACACCGTCATCATGCCGGAAGGCAGGAAGGCCCACCACAACCAGTTCCCTGCTATGCCCTGGGTATAGACCAGCCCGGTCACCACCAGCGGCGTGTCGGCCGCGAACGTGGTCGCCACCATCGACGTGCCCGCCAGCCACCAGGAAACGTTGCGTCCGGAGACAAAGTAGTCGTCCACACTCTTGCCCGAACGCGAGCGGAAATAAAGCCCCAGCGCCAGGGTGATTCCGAGATAGAGGATGATCGCCGACCAGTCCAGCAAGGTGAAGTTCATGGCGGGAAAGAATACAACAGGGTTTGTCGGGTTGGAACAAAAAAGTGTTATATAGCGGTTGTGAGGGCGCGAGAGAATGGTGCGAACTCTGGCGGGCTCCTTGGCATATTCATCTTTGTTCGCCGTAGAGATAGCATCGTTAGGTACTTCCCGCAATATCGGAATCTCAAGGGGGACGGGAATCCTTCCTTCGTTCGGTACCGACCCAAAGAAACGTGTAACCTCCCGGTACTTTTCTCGTAATAGACAGTAGAGAAGCTCATGAACCTGCTCCAACGGTTCACCCTTGGCGAGATCGATGCCTTCGAGGCGTTGACGCGGCAGTTTCAGGGCGAGATATACGCCTGGATCGTGCGCATTGTGCGCGACTCAGGTGCTGCGGAGGATCTGACGGTGGAGACCCTTTGGCGCATTTACCGTGCGCGGCAGCAATTTCGATCGGACGGCAACTTCGCCGCCTGGGCGCGGCGGATCGCGACCAACTTGGCGATCGACCATCTCCGGAGCGAACGGCCGGAGGAGGGTCTCTTGACTGAGCCTGCGGCGGCGGCGCTACCCGATCCTCTACTCCAACAAGAAACCCGCGAGAAGATCCAACAAGCATTTCGTAGCCTGCCAGCCAAGCTGCAGGTGGCGGCGACGCTCGCGTTAATAGAAGAACAGCCCTACGAGGAAATTGCTGATGCTTTAGGGACGTCGGTCGGGGCAGTGAAGCTGCGAGTGTTCCGTGCGGTTCGCATCCTGCGAAAACGATTGAACCGGCTTGGAATCAAGCCTGCATGAAAGACACGAGGACAAAGAAATGCCGGAAGACGACGGACGTGAGGTGAGGGACGCTCTAAAGAAGTCTTTTCCGCCGGTCAACACCGAGCTGGGTCGGGATTTGTGGCCGCAGGTTTTGGGCAAACTTGATGATCGCCCGGCTCGCATTCCTTGGTACGACTGGGCTTTAGTGGGCTTGTGTGCCGCGATGTTTCTTCCCTTTCCGAGACTGATTCTCGTGCTGGCGTACCACCTTTAAGGAGACCTTATGAGCAATCATTCGTATCTGCGCGCGTACATGGCGGGAATCTCCGCGCCAACGCCCCTTTTGTTGGTCGCGCTCACACTCTTCCTGGTGGCGCGTTTTGTCTACAACATTCCGGTGCCTGTTGAGCGCGTGATCATCTTCCCGATGGCGATCATCCCGAACTTGTTTGGAGTTTGGAACATGCTGTACCTGGCATCGCGGGCGCGCACACGCCTGCCGCTAGGGATTCACGGTGCGATACTGCCCTTCATCATCGCCCCAGCGGGGTTCCTTCTGGGCCACCGCCTCGGCATTTTGGATGCGACGCACCATGGTCTTGTCTATTTCGGTGTGGCGGAGATCCACTATGCATTTCTCGCAATGGTGTTTCCAGCCGCGCTGATTGTCTATTACCTGGTTTGGAAGTACCTGATCGGTTTTTTCAATCGGATTGTAGGGGTCGCAGAGGGCCAATGAACCCGCTAGTTAGGAGAGGGCCTTGCTCCACAGGACGCGGATTTTCTACTGGGCAGCTACAACGCTCATAGTGCTCGAAACACTTATAGGCGGTTTTGCGGACCTGATACACGGGCGAACCGTACTTGTGAGCGGACCCTTTGTCACAGATGTTCTAGCCGGTCTGGGATATCCTGTGTACGTCCTGTGGATCATTGGTATTTGGAAGATCCTGGGAGCGATCACTCTGTTGGTTCCCGGCTTTCTCCGGCTCAAGGAATGGGCTTATGCCGGCATCGTTTTCGAACTGTCGGGTGCAGTAGCGTCGCTTGCAGCCTGTGGCCGTGATGCTGATCTGATCGTGCCGCTGCTTCTCCTCAGTCTAGCACTCGCTTCCTGGGCACTCCGGCCAGCGAACCGGACATTGGGAAAGCCACTCATCGCACAGTTCATCTCCATTTCACTCATCGACCCGGCCAACCAGGCCGGTTTCGTCCCAAACAGGCGAAGAAACGACGCAAGCTTGTGCTAACGCCGGATTACAACAACTGACGTGGCAGTGGCGCTGGGCGCATAATACTGTCTACCGATGAATCGGTGGTCGGCTTAGACGTCGGAGCACACGCGTTCTGAATGCATTCGTCTATTTCGATCAATCGAAGCTCAGTGAATATGTCCGAGGAGTTCGAATGCAATCTGAAATTAAGATAGGGCAACGTTTCAAGTTCAATATAGTGTCCGACAACTCTTCGCAAGAGCGGCTCGCGGCTGTAACTCGGGTACTCTCTGATAGAGAGGAAGGATTCGGGCCGGAGGTGGATTTCTATTTTGCATATTGGGTGGAGGCTCATGAACTGACAGAAGCAGAAGCTCCGAAAACCTTGGTGTTTCAGCGTGGAACTGACGGAAACGTATACCTAGACGGATGCCTGGTGAGCATCACTTTGCTGTGATCTTCCGCTCAGGAACATCGACCTTCTGTCCTCTCGATCTGAACCCCAGCAAGTCCAAATTTATCGACAAATCGCGATCTCACTGACAATTCACCCTGTCAGTTTCCCGCCCGGAGGCTAAACCGGGGTACTTGTTGTAATCGCCTGATTTCAACAACTGAAGGGAGGAAACTGAGACCAGGGGTAAACTATTCAACAATGTAGGTTGGCAAAATGCACGGAGCAATTCACGTCGTTGCCTTAGTTGTCGCGATACTCTGTACGACAGCGTGTTTCAATCACAGCCCGCGACAGGTTGAGTCCAAAGGTCCAGACAGAGTCTTGTTCGATAGAGCTACAAAGGCGATGCGGGAGAAACGGTTCACGGTTGCGAATCTCACTCTGCAAACTCTCCTGAACACTTATCCTAATTCTCAGTATGCCGACCCGGCGACGCTCATGTTGCAAGACCCCCTGATTGCTAGATGTGGCGAAGAGTCCTCAACCACTCCGAATCTATGCGAACTGGAAGGGCATTAGGGGTCAAAGAGTGTAATCGCCCGATAACAACAGTTGACTTCCGGGTTGCTCGTCAACTGCCCAGAACTCCGGAACCAGTGGTTGGGGTACGGAGGGCAGCATCGCTTGTGCTCCGCTGGCTCCGCCGCGATCGAATTGGAGTCAGTCCCCAATCGGCGGAGCCAGCGTCCCATCGGACCATTTGCCGACCCAGACCATGAAAATTGTCACCCGTTCTTCAGGATCATCCGCCGCTATGACCGGTGAGCCCGGCAGATTGCCTCCCCAGCTTTTCGAGGCGTCGCCCGGAACAACAAACATCACATGGGGATGCCAGCTCATGCCGCGGTCGTTTAAGTACTGCTGCTTCGACAGCATGTAGCACATCGCTCCCGGCTCCAGCGCGGGCAGTTCCTTCTTATCCAGTGCCGATGCGGTCGCCTTGACGATTTCCGTCTTCGATTTTCCTGCCAGCACCAGTTTGGTCTTCATCAGGAAGATGGGCACGAAGGTCCTTGCGGCTGGCGGATTGAAGCAAATGGGGGCGCGCACTTTGGGATTCCAGAACTCCGGTTCATCGGTGGCGGCGCCCCACGATCGCTCCACGATGCAGAGAAAGCCATTCGTGCCCTTCACTGCGGTCGTGTATCCCTTCGGTCCCAGCACCATCACTTCGGCTCCGTCCGAAATGGATGCTGGGGCAGCACTGCGAGCCAGCGCGATTTCAGAATCCCTGTCGCGTATCAAATACTGATCGAGAGGAGCCATGGCGGGATAGGAAGCCTTCTCGGCCTGCGCCGTTGCCTGACTGATTGCGCCGGGTAAGACAATCTGCACGAGAAATGTAAACGCAAGGAAACTGAGCGTTTTCTTCTGCATTGAACTCTCCTGTACGCGTACTCTCGCTTCAGGCCTGGGAACACTGGTGAGATCGCGAAGCAATTTTGGTGTAGATACTACAGCAAAGGCCCGTCCAACCGTATCTCGCCAATCGAAAATGCAATTACCTTGAGTAGCCGGCTCCGGGATTCCGGGGAACATCAACTGTTCTCAACAGCCTGGGGCACTCATCCACATGGGCGGAAGGTCAAATCGCGGAGCTCGGGTCGGTTTGTCGCCCAAGCGGAAATAATCCAAGCCGCCAGCAATCGTCTCAACTGGCGCAAAATCGCCATTGCACTCATGACCGGATCGTGAGTGGCCTGTTGCCGCCTGTGAAGTCCTTTTCCTCAAAACTGCACCGACAATTATCGCGCCGGGGGTCAGCTTCACTGCTTGCCTTTCCCGGACAAATAGATCTCAGCCACGTGTTCCGCAATCTTTCCTGGCTCGGCCTCGGCCAGATTGGCCAGCACCACCACGGTCAGCTTGTCATCCACGTAGCGGGAAATCTGGGTCTTGAAGCCTTGCCACGACCCACCATGCCCGATCATCCGATGCCCGTGAACGTTTTCGATCTCCCAGCCAAAGCCGTAGTGACCGGAATTCGGTTTACCGTCGTTCAACCTGGCCACAGTCCACATCTGCTCCAGGCTGGAGCGCTTCAAAAGCTTTTCCGTGTATAGCGCAGCGTCCCACTTCGCCAGATCGAGAATCGAAAAATAGAGACTGCCATCAGCCGTGGTGTTCAAGGTTGGCGAAACCCATTCCTGGTTCTTCAACTCGCCCTTGACCAGCCGATATCCCGAGGCGCGATTGGGAATGATGTCAGCTTCGCTCATGATGCGGGTAGTCGTCATTCCCAGCGGCCGGAAGATGCGCGCCTGCAGCATGTCGCCATAAAAGTTGCCAGTCACGCGGTGAATCAGGACGCCCAGCGTCAGGTACCCAAGATTGCTGTAACTCCATTTCGTCCCCGCCGGAAATGCCAGGGGAATTCCAGCCACAATTTTGAGAAGTTCGTCCTCGCTGTAGTCCTTGCGGAAATCGAAATCTTTCGGATAATCCGTGAAGCCCCCGGTGTGAGTCAGCAGATGGCGGATCGTGACCGGCTTCCAGGTGGCCGGAGCCTCGGGGAAATATTTCGTAATCGAATCATCCAACCCGATCTTTCCCTCTTCCACCAGCATCATGATGGCGGTGGCGGTGAACTGCTTGCCCACCGAACCTGACTGGAACAGGGTCTCCGGCTTTACCGGCACCTGCAGCTCGACGTTGGCAAAGCCAAATCCCTGCGCGCGGACAATCTCTCCATTGCGAGCGACCAGCAGCGCGACTCCGGGAATGTGCTGGCGTGCCATCTCCGCATTCACATACTGCGCGACTGGTCCGATTGCGCAGGCGGAGCCTGTCCCAAAGCCGCTCCGGTCGCTATCAGCACGACCGTCATGACTCGCAAGACAGGGATCTTCACCGAATGGGCCTCCGACGTTGCACAAGAATGTACCACTTCGACAGGAAATGCGGGCAGGATTGTTGAAGATTCTACTGACCACTGAGAGCTGACAACTGAAAGCTGACAGCTTCTAACCTGAATACACCAGTTCGACCACGGTGCAATCATCGCTGAGCGGCGTACCGCCGCAGAAATTGGCCACGGCGGCAAAAATGTCTTCGAGCGTTGCACTCTTCGCGGCCACGGCTTCGAGGCGTGAATCCTCAAAAAAGTCGCCGCGGGCATTCTCCGCTTCGGTGACGCCGTCGGTGACCAGGATCAGGCGATCGCCAGCGTGCAGGCTGACGTGGTCGCTTTCGTACGTAGCATCGGCCAGCAGCCCGACCGGAAGGTTACCGTGGGGCGGGCGTATCACCTCTTTGTTGCAAACCAACAGCGGCGGCACGTGGCCGCAATTGACGTATTCCAGTTCCCCGTCCCGCCGGATCCGCGCGATGATCAGCGTGGCGTATTTCTCTCCAATGTGTTTGTGGGTAAAGAAGCGGTTGGCGGCGACCACAATGTCAATCAGAGGCATGCCGGCTGAAAGTTGGGAATAGATCATCCCCTGCAAGGTGGAAGCCAGCAGCGCCGCCGAAACTCCCTTGCCGCTCACATCGGCCAGCACCACGGCCAAGCCTTCGTCGGTATTCACAGCGTCAAAAAAGTCGCCCCCGATTTCTTTACAGGAAAGGTTCCGGCCCCGCAGTGTCGCGAAGGGGACCTCGGGAATGGTCACCGCCATCAGCCGCTGCTGAATCGAAGCCGCGATGGAGAGTTCCTGCTGGTAACGGCGCGACGCTTCTTCGGCCTGCACCAGGCGGGCGTTTTCGATCAAGGACGCTGCTTCCGTCGCGATGGCCCGCAGAATATCGTTGCTTACGCTCGAGATGTCGCGCGAAGCGAAACGCGAATCCACGTAAAGCGCGCCCATCACTTCAGCCGAGCTTTCGGTGGACACCACAGCTTGCGCGTCGCGCGTGGCCTGCACCTGGGGTTTGCGCAATGGAATGCAGATCACCGTGCGCAGATCGTATGCCACGATGCTGTGCCGGCCGGCCAGGTCGAGCGATTGGCTGGTGTCCGTGATCACAAACTCCGAATTCGACTTTACCCCTTCATCCAGAATGGAGTGCGAAATGGTGGTGTCATCGAGCAGCGGTTCGCCCTTGGAGTTGCGTCCGGCGGCCAGGCGCAGGTTGTTCTCTTCGTCCCGCATGAAGACGTAGCCGCGCTCGGCGCGCGTGAGCTTCAGCGTGGCGTCCAGCAGGGTCACCAGAATCTCATCGAGTACGCCGGTGGTATTCAGTTTGCGCGCGGCTTCAAGAAACAGCGTCAGCTTCTCCAGATCGGTGGTGTCGGTCGAGATCTGGATCCCGGAAATCTGGCTGAGAAACTCGCGGGCGGTATTGGAGCTGGCATGATGAGGATGAAAGATAACGTAGGAAACGTCGCGCACGCCAAACTCGACGCGATCGTTGCGCTCGAGCGTCTTGCGCTGCACCCTTTCGCCGTTGACGAAAGTTCCGTGCTTGCTGCCCTGGTCGACGACGCAGAATTGTCCGTCTTCGGAGGTGATCAAGGCGTGGTCGCGGGAGACACGAGGGTCGGCGATGACCAGGTCCTTGTCCACCTTGCGGCCCACCGTGAACGGCGTGTGGTCAAGGTTGATGGTGCGCTGGTCATTCCCCTGCACGAAAACCAGGGTGGGAAAAATGCCCGACCCCGGGGATGAAACCGGGCCCGTGATGGGTTGAAATGCCATGTGGCGCTGGCCTGCCTATGTTTCCGTTCTGGAGCACCGACCCCGGCAGGCAGGAGTGCAATCCCCCAGCCTTCCCGAGACTCAGGAAGGCTACCTCAAGCGCTCAAGCGGCCCCTCGACCCAGTGCCGTGAGCGCTTCCTGTTCACTGTCAAAAACCTCGAAAACCGTTGCCAGCTTGGTAATCTGCAGCACGTCGCGCAGGCGCTGCCCCAGGCCGGTAAGCTTGATATCGGCGCCGGCCCCGCGCGCCGAAGAATAAACCCCAACCAGTGTTCCCAGGCCGCCGCTATCAATATAAGTCACGCCCGCAAGGTTCAGGACCATGCGCGGGGTTTCGGTCAGCACCTGCTTAAGAAAATCGCGCAAAGCATTGGCCTCGTCGCCAAACATGATGCGGCCCTGGCACGAAACGATGGTGACCCCGTCCACCCGGCGTTTCTCGACTTTGAGGTTCATACCGTCCTCCGAAACGTTTTCGTGGCCGCAGCGTGGGAGAAGACTAACCTGTGATCGCAGCCCAATGCAAGGCCGGCGCGGCTTGAGGGGTCGGCCAAGGCAGGACCTTCGGAGGGGTAGCAGGCGGGGTCAAAAACACCCTCAAATCGGTTGAAACCGCTTGCATGAAAACTCCAATACTTGGTGTAGAGTCCTGGTTTCACCAACTCAAGCTAGAAGTTGCGCTTGAACGACCAGGAATATCAGGATTTCCGTGCGGTCGAGAGGTAGTAGTCAATGTCGCCGCCACAAAGCTGAGAACGACAACACCGAAACAATCACGAAAAATAACCCGACAAGTACGATTAGCAATCGGTCTTTTGTTTGCGGTTTAAACGCAACCCGCTCTTCTCCAGGTTTCCAGGCTCGGGAGCGAAACGAAAACGTTTTGGCGGTGAGGCCATACACGATTGAGTAAATTGCTACTAGCAGTATCGCGCCAGAGCCCAGCTCCCTTCGAAGCTCCACGGCAGCTACCATCGTCCCTCCATGTTGGCAATCACCCATCTGAGCGGTCTAATTTTCTGGATTGTCGCTTGGAATTGGCGCCGGGGCAAAGAACTTTCATAGCTACACGCGCCGGTAGCATACGCTCAGTTGGTTGCCAAAGTCTCTACAGTCTGGGCGCGCCAACTACCGACGACGCCTTCAATCGATTGCCGGCGCACACGCTTAGCAATCCCAAGACCACCAGGGGAATGCCGAGGCTCGTATACAAAGGCACGGCCCAGGCTTTTTGGAGCGAGCTCGCAGGCACAAGCCGCGAAGCCAGCATCAGCCCGCAGCAGGCCAGCCAGGGCCAGCCCACCACCGCTAACCCCAGCGCAAATGCCATGCGGATAAGCCCGCCCCGGCGCCACAAATCTTTCCATGAGATGGCGATCAAAAATACCGCGGGCAGAAGAAGCACCTGGTTGTATGGCGCGAAGCTGGGCACGATCACCAGGGTCACAGCCAGAACCAGCGCCAGCATGGTACTGAACGCGCACGAATCGTGAGGCTCATGCCGGACCTGCCAACCTTTGATGGCAACTGCGATCACGGTCGACCGCGGCAATAATTTTCCCCAGCCATGGCGTGGTCAGGACGTCAAGCAACGAACCCGCGCCCCCGGTGTATTGGCGATAGGCGGCAACCGCGTCGCGAAACTCTCTCATCCACCCCGGCAGGACGTACTCCGAGGCCCCCAGAAAAATGGCCATGGTCAGCACAAAGCTCAAGACAAAAAATCGACGACGACGCCAGTCGCTCACTGCCCAAAGCAACAACCAGCCGGCGATGGGCAGAGCAAGTTGAGGCTTGATCGTTGCCAGGGCCAACAAAAAGCCCGCGAGAGAAAAGTTCCCTGCGACCAGCGCGGCACCGCATCCTGCCAGCAGCGCGCTCACCACCAGGGTCAACTGCTGCAGCTTGATTCCCTGCACCACAGCGTAGCTGCCCAAGGTCAGTACGATGAGGATCGCAGTCGTCGCGACTGAAGGGCGCCAGCGCAATACTTGCAACCACAGCAGCACACCCGCCAGCGTCAGAATGACAAGCAGCCAGCGAAATCCGGTCTGTACCAGGGGAAAGGGCAAGCCGATGGTCGGCGCCAGCAGAAAAATCACGTGCAGCGGATACGCAAAACCCTGCTGATCTTTGGGCTCGTCGAACCGGGGATCGTGCATGCGCCCGGGGTCCAGCGGGCGCCCGTAATATCCGCTCTGGATCTCACGCGTGAGTTCGGAGCTGTATGGGTCGCGATGGTGCAGCAGCAATTCGCGGGTCCCCAGCCAGCGGGGATAGAGATCGGACAGATTGCCACGGGGCCGTCCATGGGCCGCAGCGTCCGCCTTCTGGTAGGGCACCAACACCCTCTGCACGTAAAACCACATGCTTCCCGCGAACAGCAGCGCCAGCAGCAGCCCGAGTCTGGAGTCTTTGAACAATCGCTTGACGGAGGCAAAAGCCGCTCCATGTTACAACTTATGCGGGCAAACTTCCGTTGCGATTGCGAATCTGCATCTCCGCGATGATCGGCGTGACCAGCGCCGCGTTCTGCTATTTCCTGCTGCTGCACTTCCACCAGGGAGCGGCGGATTTCGGTTGGGCCGTGCGCGCCGCCCAGCATGTGCTGGCGGGTCAAAATCCTTACGACACTCCGCTGGAACAATATCCGCTGACGGCCGCATTCTTCGCGATACCCTTCGTCGGGCTACGCCCGGAGACGGCAGCCGCTCTCTTTTATGGCATCAGCTCTGCCCTGCTGGCCTTCGGCCTCACCCGTCACGGCTATCATCGCTTGCTGGTATTTCTGGCTTATCCCTACTGGGGAGGTTTGCTGGCGGTGCAGTGGTCAACACTCATCTTTGCCAGCGCCTTCTTCCCTCTTTTGCTGCCCGTCACCATGGCCAAGCCCCAGCTCGGCTTGCCGGTGGCGCTCACCCATTTGAGCCGGCGCGGCGTTGTGGCCTGCGTGGTGGTAGTGCTGCTTACGCTGCATCGCGATGCCGCGCTGGCCGCTGCTGTGGCTGGGACAACTGCAGCACTACGAACATTTCATTCCCCTGCTGGTCCTGCCCGGACCGCTGCTCGTCCTGGCGTTGTGGCGTTATCGCGACAAGGATGCCTGGTTTCTCCTTTTGACCGCGCTGATGCCACAGCGCTGGTTCTTCGACGCCTTCATCCTTTGGCTCATTCCGAAGTCCCGCCGCGAGGTTCTCTTTACCGCAGCCCTCAGTTGGGGAGCGGGCATCTGGCGCTGGTATCACATCCCACACAGTTTCGCCGAGGTGGGACGGTTGACCGTGCTGTTCATGTACCTGCCGATGCTGGCGCTGATACTGTTGCGCCAGTTTGCGCGCGAAGAGAGTGGATTAGGCTGATTGGTTGTGTGGTCGGACACTCCTGTCCGACGCCTTTGACTATGCTTTTCAGTTCGGTTTTCTGTTTTGTAAGTTTTCCTGATGTTCAACAGCAACAGCCAAAAGCGTCGGACAGGAGTGTCCGATCCACACCTACCTAAACCAGTCGTTGGGAAGCGACCAAGCGGCCGGGTAGCAACGGCCGGACTATACTCCACCTATGTTTTTGGCTCCGCGCGGGCTCGATCGCTCATCGCTCAGACGCATTCTAGTCCCCTTTCTGTTTGCGATGATTGTCCTGCACGCGTGGATGTTTTTCAGCGTGCGACGAGAAATCGCAACCGGGTATCCGGACTTTACAATTTTTTATACCGCGGGCAAATGCATGCTCCAGGGTCATGGCCGGCAACTTTATGACCTGGAAACGCAGTTAGCAATCCAGCGTGATTTTGCCTTCGCGGTCAAACACCGCGAAAACCCTCTCCCCTTTAATCATCCGCCGTTCGAGGCTTTACTGTTCGCGCCCCTGGCCCGCCTGCCCTATGTTGCGGCGTACCTGGTTTGGGCGGTATTTAACCTTGCGCTGATTCTGGGTTTCTGGATTCTGCTTCGCCCCCGCCTGCCCAGCCTTGCACCGTTTTTTGCCGGCCCTGCCGCTGCTGGCAATGTTCGCTTTTTTCCCCGTGATCATGGCGTTGCTGCAGGGCCAGGATTCAATCTTGCTGCTCTTTCTCTATGGCCTCGTCTTCTGCGCTCTGGAGACGGAACGTCCCTTTGTCGCGGGACTTTGTCTCGGCCTGGCTCTATTTAAATTTCAGTTAGTTCTGCCCTTTGTGCTTGTGCTCTTGGTCACGCGTCAGTGGAGAGCTATTGCGGGGTTCGTCGTCACAGCTTTTGGTTTACTCCTGGTCTCAGCGGCGGTGGTCGGTTGGGGCGGTGTGATGGCCTATCCTGGATTTGTGCTCCGTTTGAGTCGCAGCGGCGCCCCTGCCGGCATTTATCCGCGGGACATGCCGAACCTGCGCGGTCTGGTTGCGGGAGCATTGCACTTGTCAGGTCTGCCGGCTGCGGTGCTGATCATCGCCCTTTCTGTCGCGCTGGTGACACTGGCTGCGTATTGGTGGCGTGTACAACCGGGACGCCAGTTCGTACTCGGCTTTTCGCTGTGTCTGACGGTCACGACCATGGTCAGCTATCACCTGCTCGTGCACGATCTTAGTCTGTTAATCCTTCCTATCCTGCTGCTCGCGGAGCTGCTCGTCTCTGGTGAAATCGTTGGTCCGGCGCGCCGCATCCTGATCGTCTCGCTCGCGGCCCTGTTTTTAACGCCTTTGTACGCCCTCCTTCAGTTCTTGTTACGGGAGATGAATCTGATGGTGTTTGCGGTTGCCATGCTTGCGGCAGGTACCACAATCGCGCTCCAACTTCCAAAAGATCGAGCGTTCCGGGATAAACCGACGTAGCCCCGGACGCCCTCGTCCGCGAGCGAGCACAGCTCGCCTGGTTTTCGATGGCTGCAGACGAAAAACGGCCGGGTTTAGCCCGGCTGGGCGGGTGGGGCACCCGCCCCTACGTGGTCTCAACCAGAGCGACTTTATCGATCAGCACCCCACTTTCCCACGAAAGCCGCCACCGAAGCTCAGCGCTGCCTGCTGGGTCGGACGAGCGGTATAATTCGCTCCGTCGCAAATCGCAACACTTCAATCTCCAAGGCCGACGGTCACATTGCCACTGATAGCGTCCGTGCTTCTCCGCTGCCGGCAAAGCCTGAAACTCCTGGCGCGAAGGCGCAGGATTACGGTGATCCTGGTGGGCGTCCTTACGCTCGCGATCCGTGCGTGTCTCCTTCCTCTTCTGCCCATACCCAAGCCGCATTTTCAGGATGAGTTCAGCTATCTGCTGGCAGCGGATACTTTCGCCTCCGGCCGCTTGACTAATCCTCCCCACCCCATGTGGGTGCATTTCGAAAGCGAACACATCCTGCAGCAGCCGACTTACATGTCGATGTACCCGCCGGCACAAGGTCTCGTCCTGGCCGCAGGTCAGGTCATGGCCGGCATTCCCTGGCTCGGTGTCTGGTTGAGCGTGGCTGCGATGTGTGCCGCGGTCACCTGGATGCTGCAGGCATGGTTCCCTCCAAGTTGGTCGTTGTTTGGAGGGCTGCTATGCCTGATGGGACAGGGCATCTCCAGCTATTGGATGAATTCATATTGGGGTGGCGCAATGGCGGCCACCGGTGGAGCCCTGGTGCTGGGCGCCTTTCCGCGCATCCTGCGCCGGCAAAGAACGCGCGACGCTCTGATCATGGGATTCGGCTTGGCCATACTGGCAAATAGCCGGCCCTTTGAAGGCTTGCTGTTCAGTTCTCCGGTGGGATTTTCACTGGTGCTTTGGACGTGGAGGCACCGAACAACGCGAGACACTTTGACGCGGATTGCACTGCCCCTGGTTCTCGTTCTTGGCGTCGCCGCAGTTGCGACGGGCTACTACAACTGGCGCGTCACCGGCAACGCCCTGGAGATGCCGGAATTGCTGAATCGCAGAACGTACGCGATTGCACCATTATTTCTCGGCCAGCAACTGCGTCCGGCGCCGCAGTATCGCAACGCCGAGATGCAGAAATTTTATGCGGAGTGGGAAGTCTCAAGGTATCTGAAAACTCGTACCCTTCGAGGATTGGCAGGAGAAGAATGGGCCAAGCTGGCAACCGTTTGGTGGTTTTTTCTAGGACCTGTACTGCCGCTGGCGCTGCTCGCCCTGCCCCGTATCGTACGCGATCGTCGCATGAAGCTTCTGCTGATCACCGCGATAGTTACCCTCGCCGGCTTAGCGGTTGAGGCCTGGCACCAACCTCACTATTTTGCTCCCCTGACCTGCGTCGTTTACGCCATCGTGATTCAAGGACTGCGCCACCTTCGGCAGTGGCGGCGAAACGGGACGAACCTCGGACGAGCCCTCATCCCCATCCTCGGCATCGCATGTTTTGCCGCATGTCTCTACAGCATCCGTGCCGAATATCTCAGAGTCCCGCGCAATCCCACTTATCCCTGGCACTGGCAACGTGCCGAGATCCTGCACCACCTCGAGCAAGCAGGCGGCCAGCACCTGGTCATCGTTCGCTACGGCTCCCGCCACGACCCGATTCACGAATGGGTCTACAACCGGGCTGACATCGATGCCGCTAACGTTATCTGGGCGCAGGACATGGGGGATCAAAATCAGGAGTTGATAAAGTATTTTGACAGGCGGCGAGTGTGGTTGCTCGAACCGAATGAACCGGGAATGGCGAGATTGTCGCCCTATCACTAAAACAACCAGCAGTAAGGCCTCGGCAAACTACAACCCCCGCGAACTTCTTTTGAGTTGGTTCTGACAACATGAGGTCAAGGCGGCGAATCACAGGCTAACGGGCTACGATTGGCGACTTGACAAGTTCAGGCCTTTGTTGCGGTGAAGCGACTGCAGCGGATATCGCATACAGGACGATAGCCAGGCCCCCCACAATTGAAGTCCCTCCCAGCATGACCGAATTTTCCAGAATTCCCCCCACTACTGCGCCAAATAAATTGACTCCGAGCACTTCAGCCGTGTGGCCAACAGTTTTTAGGCTACTCGAAAATATGGTGCCGGAAAAGAAAACAGGGAGAGCAAGCCACCCGCCGCCGAGAACAACCTTCACCGCCAAGTTCCCGCCACTCAGACGCGAGTACGGAAACCAGAAGTCAGCGACGAGGAGGCAAACGAGCACACCGTAGCTCAAGCCCCTGTGGATGTTAAACCGGGCTGCTACGGCGTTTGAGATCAGAGCCATCAGCAGGAATGCGGAGACCACAACGGCGTTTACTATCCAAGTGCTACCGAACAATAACGACATTTGCGTAACAGCCTTGGTCTCCAGGAGGAGAAAGCCCGCGCCTAGACAGAAAAAATGGTAAGAGAAAATCCTTGGACCCAGGCCCAAAAGGCCCAGTCCCCGAAGAAGAACCCAGGAGGCGAGCAGAAATAATGCGCTGACCACCATGATCGAACTCGGGATCGAGCGATCCCTCAGATACAGAAACGGCCAGTGATCCGTCGCTAGAATCACGGACTTTCTTATCTGAAGCTCCTGATCCACGCTGGGGAGGTCTGGGACAATCGTCGTTCTTGCATTGCCCTCCACCAGCACGACCCCGTTTACCCAATAGCGGGTGAAATAGGCCGCTGGGGGAGCGCCGAAGGCTTTTGCCATGGACGCGTACAGGCGATCGGTGGCAAAGTTGCGACCGGTGGCGAAAGAAAGCACGAGCGTACCGTGAGGAGAGAGAACGTTCTTCGCCTCGCTGAAGCTTTCGACTGTGTAGACATAGTTGTCGAGCCGCAAGGAAGAAAATCCACTCAGTAAAGTTGTGGAATCCAGAAACGCAAAAACCACCAAGTCGTACCTGTCCCGGGTTTTCTTGAGGAACGCCCGGGCATCGTCCACATGGGCGGTCACTCTCGCCGAGCTGTAGGGGTGTTCCGGATGAAATTGGCGTCCCAGACTCAAAATCACGGGATCAAGCTCCACGGCGTCGATATGCTGCGCCCCATGGCGCAGAGCGGCGGCCACATCGTTTCCCCCGCCGGCGCCCAAAATCAGGACGTTCCGAGGGTGCGGGACCAATCGATAAGGAAGTTCGTAATACGGGACCAGTGATTTGTTCGGCTCAAAGTCGGGGTATCGTTGAAGAAACTGCGGGGAGAGGTCAGCCAGATACTGATACCAGACGTGACTTGAGACTATGGAATAGGCAGGGTGGTTATTCGAGTCAGCCGGAGGGGGCAAGGGAACGAAATCGATCCTGTTGTAAGGCGACCATAGCGTGTTGGTCTGGGGAATTGCGACCAACGCGATCGTCAGAATGAAGATCGTGATCGGCGTAACTCTCAGAAAAAATGGAATGAGAAGCAGAAATCCGACGAGCAGCCACACCGGAGGCCCGTAGTTGAAGAACGCCAGTGTCGAAAATAGTATGACTCCGGTCAGGCTGCCTGCCAGATTGACCCCATAGCCTTTCAGGGACGGCATGTGCCGCAGCGGTTCTCCGACAAGTCCGCCAATCACTGCGAAGATAGCGACAACCAATGCGCAAAGGCCGAACACCAATGCCATGAAACGCAACGCATACAAAACCTGCGCGGCGGTTCCAGCCGGGCCTTGTGACAAATCGTAGGTCCACGAAATATCCGTGGCGGGAAGATGTAAGTAGGCGGCGTACCGGATCACAGAAAAGAAAAGCAAGCCCGCAAAGGGAAACGCGGCAGCCAGCTTCTTTCCGGGTTTTCCGTGAATCATGCCAAGGCCGATACCAAGAAAGCTAGCGATTAGAGGTAAGTTCTTGAGGTTCGCGAAGACCCGCACTTCCGTACTTAAGTAACGGATGGTGAGAAGTTCAAAGTAAAGTGCGGCAATGCTGGCTAAAAACAATTTCACGGACCCCCGAAGCGAGTCATTTCGGGATTCATCCGACGCTTTTGGGAGGATCTCAGTCGATGGCATGACGACGAACTGGGGAAGGTAAAAAGACGCTTGATATTAGGTACAGGCATCTCCAGAAGTCAATTCTCATCCGACCTTGACCCTGCAGCGACCTGACCCTCGCGGTTAAACCAGCCTGCCGGAGAGCTACAATCGTTGCTCCTGTCGCCCGAATGACTAATTGGTTGCAAACCCGCCGGCTCTGCGTATTCATCCTCGCTCTCGGCCTGTTCACCATGGCGGTTCGCGGCATGAGCGACCCCGACGTCTGGTGGCACCTCCGCACCGGACAACTGATCCTGCAAAACCACGCCGTCTTTCATACCGATCCTTATTCGTTTACTCGCTTCGGCCAGCCCTGGATAAACCATGAATGGCTTTCCGAAGTCCTGCTGTTTGGCATCTATCGGCTGGCGGGATTTGGCGGACTCATCGTCGCCTTTGCCGCTGTCATTGCGGCCACTCTCTTTCTGGTTTTCCTGCGCTCGCCGGGACGCCCGTACCTTGCCGCCATCGTGACGCTTTGGGGTGCGCTGGCTTCCTCCCCTACCTGGGGAGTTCGTCCGCAGATGCTTTCGCTCCTGCTGGGCAGCATTTTTCTGGTGCTGCTCGAAGGCTCTGAACGACGTCCCAACCTTCTGTGGTGGACCGCTCCCTTGATGCTCCTGTGGGTGAATCTGCACGCCGGATACCCCATTGGGCTGGCCTTTATCGCACTCTTTTTAATCGGTGAGGGTCTGGAGGCGGCGACTTCTCCGGAACCATGGCAGAAATCTCTTCCCCGCCTCAAACGGCTGGCCGCCGCATTCGCCCTCTGTGTGGCGCTGGTGGCCGTGAATCCCAATGGCCTCAGACTTTACTGGTACCCGTTTCAAACCCTGGGATCCGAGGCCATGCACCGCTTCATTCACGAGTGGTTTTCTCCGGACTTCCACGATCCCACCTACCTGCCGCTGCTGCTGATGCTGCTGGCTCTCATCGCTGGACTTGCCCTCTCACCCCGATGCCCACGGCTGCGCAATTTGCTGCTGGTCCTGGCCACGATCCCGGCGGCGCTACGCTCCGCGCGGCACGTCCCGATCCTGGTATTGGTCGCCGTCCCCGTTCTATCCGAGTTGATCCACGCCTGGATGCAGCAGTGGGGAGCCTTGCGCCGGTCGAGCAAACCGCCCCTCGGGTTGGTAGCTCGAACCCGGGTATTTAATTTGATTGTCCTTCTGACCTTTGCCGGCTTCACAGTGGTCCGGGTCCGACAGGTAGTGGGCCACCAGGAAGAAACGGAAGCGACACATTTTCCCGCCGCCGCGGCCGCCTTCCTCCGCCAGGAGCACCCTTCCTCTCCAATGATGAACCACTACAACTGGGGTGGATATTTCATCTGGAAGTTGTATCCCCAGTATCGCGTTTTCCTGGACGGCCGCGCCGACGTTTATGGCGACGCTCTCATGACCGAATTCGCCTCCTGCTATTACCTGAAGGATGATTGGAAGAAATCCCTGGAAGCCTGGGGGATCCGCACCGTGGTTCTTCCCCCGGACGCTCCGTTGATCACCGCCCTCCGAACCACTCCGCAATGGCAGCAGATTTATGCCGACTCTCAGGCCGTCATTCTGACCCGGGGCCAATAGTCACCGCGGCCAGGAATCAAGTTAGATAATCCCCTGCATCAACTTTGAGCTGCAAAACCTTGCACAGTGGACAGTATTATTCCGACTGCATTTGCTGGCTCGGCGTCAATCTCCGGTTAGAGGCATAAATTGAGGTCAACCATGATCCGTTTTTTAGGCCGGTTGTGGGAGGAAGATGGTCAGGATGTGGCTGAGTACGCGGTGATGCTAGCGGTCATCCTGGCCGTGGTGGTAGGCACGATTCGGATGATCGGATCGAACGCGAATAACGTGTTTTCCTCGGTCTCGAGCTCGATTCAGTAGGTCCGGGAGCGATTTTCTTCGACAATTCCCGGTATCTCGGGGAACCAGCAATCCCGTCCCCTGAACTTTCTTCGTTCTTCCTTGCCAATACCCCCCTCTTAGGCTTGCCGTCTTTTGCCCCTTCTGGATCCCTAAAATCGCCCTGGTTCGGCTTGGGTCCCGCCCCGAAGGCTGGGGAGGTTACCGGCGGCGCAAGAAATTGTCGCTAAGCACGATGACAGCAGGGTATTATGAGCGTGGGGATTCGGCCCTGTCGCTCTGGCTGCGTGTAAGCTATTGATTCGGAAACAACAACGAAAATGGCGTTTCAGGGCGCGAGGGCTGTCCCGATCCGCACCAGGACGGGAGTCATTGCCTGTCCGTTCGATCAAGCGTAGGAGGACAACATGATGAGAGCGAAGGCTATAAGTTTGTGGCGCGAAGACTCGGGCCAGGACATCGCGGAGTACGCCGTGATGCTGGCGGTGATTCTGGTGATTGTGGTGGGAACCATTCGGCTGATCGGTTCCAACGCCAACAATGTGTTCTCGTCGGTCGCCAGCTCGGTCCAGTAACAAAGATTTCAGCGCAAGAGCCCAGGCGGACTGCGGTGGGGGACCGCTGCGGAGTACCCGACGGTTAGCGTCGGATGCTGCTCGATTTGGCGCGTGCCGGAAAAGCACGGATCGTGGCTGGGCATCGTGCCGCGATCCGGTCGGGGAGTGTCAACGCCAATCGGAGAGTGTGCAGTTCGGCGATCCCAGCCATGGGCCGCCGCGTTACGCTGAGGAGAAGTCATGAATCGCACCCGGCTTTTGTTGATTGGGTTTGTCGCCCTTGCCCTGGGCGCAATCGTGAGCTATACCGTCTACCGCACTCTGCAGACCAAATCCGGAGGTGACGCCGCGCCCGGCGTCGAAGTGGTGGTGGCGGCCAATGATATTCCCGTAGGGGCAAAGGTCGGAGAGAGCGATGTGAAGACGGTTCGCTACAGCGCCGCCGATCTGCCTGCCAACGCCTTTCATCTCAAGACCTCCGTCGTGGGCCGGGGCGCAATCCTTCCCATCGCCAAGGGCGAATTCTTTCTGCCCAACAAGCTGGCGGGAGAAAATGCAGGGGCTGGAATGCCGTCCCTGATTCCGCCAGGAATGCGGGCGATCTCGGTGCGGGTGAATGAAGTCATCGGAGTTGCCGGCTTTGTAGTGCCGGGAACGCGCGTGGATGTTCTGCTCACCGGCAACCCCTCCGGCGCGCCCGAACAGCAGACCACCACGGTGCTGGAGAATGTGGCCGTGATCGCGACCGGCCAGAAGCTGGAGCGTAATACCGCCGGGGAACCGCTGGTGACGCCGGTCATCACTCTGCTGGTGTCTCCCGACGATGCCCAAAAACTTACTCTGGCCACAACCCAGGGCAAGATTCAACTGGCGCTGCGCAACCCGCTCGACACCAAGCAGCAGGAACTGGCTTCGGTGAACACCGGATCGTTGTATAAAGGCGTTTCCACCCCCGTGCACGTCGCCGCGCCGCCGCGGCCGCGGTCCATTAAACGCACCACCCCGGTTCCAGTGACCGCCCTGCCATCAGGCTATTCGGTCGAAGTGATCAAGGGAACCAAGAAGGACGTCACCAAGTTCCAGGAATAGTCCGCACTCCGAGGAAGACGACATGTCGATCTGCTCCCGCAGGTGGGAGAAACACAACGTGAAATTGAAGCCGACCGTGCGCTGGGCAATGTCCGTGTTGTTACTGCTCACGGCGTCTATCGCGGTCTCTCAGCAACCGCCGGCTACGTCAGCCGCGCCCGAACCCGCCCAGGCTCCAGGTCCCGAGGCCAACTCACAAGCGCCGCAAGCCGCGGCCCAGGGGGCCGCGCCCCTGCGGGTCATGGTGGGCAAGTCCCTGCTGATCAACACCACCGAGCGGCTCAAACGGGTTTCCGTCACCGATGACGCCATCGCCGATGCCATCGTCGTCACACCTACCCAGATTCTGGTGCACGGCCGGGCTGCCGGTGAAGTGTCGTTGCTGATCTGGGACGAACTGGAGCGCTCGCGCAGCTTCGACTTGCGGGTGGATGTGGACGTCACCGCCGCCGCCGAGGAAGAAAAGCGGGTCTTCCCCGACGAGCAGATCAACGTCTCGCCGTCGCGCTCCGCCATCGTTCTTTCCGGCCACGTTTCCACCGAGGATGTTTCCAAGCGCGCTGGAATGATCGCCGAGGCCTACTCCAAGAATGTGGTTAATGTGCTGACCTTCGGTCCGGTCGGGGCCCAGGAAGTGCTGCTGGAAGTGAAGTTCGCGGAAGTGGACCGCTCGGTCATCACCCAGTTGGGAATCAATTTGTTCATGCCGGGACTGGGTAACACCATCGCGGCCAGCCAGACCGGGCAATTTGGCTCGGTGCAGATCAGCCGGCCGCCGGCCACGACCAGCACCACCAATGGCGTGACGACCACTACTGGCGCTACTGCGCCCACCACCACCGTCAGCGACTTTCTCAATCTCTTCGTGACTCGCACCGACGTCAATATCGGCGCCGTGATCAAGGCCCTGCAACAGAAAAACCTGCTGCAGATTCTGGCCGAGCCTAATCTGATCGCGGTCAACGGCAAGGAAGCCAGCTTTCTGGCCGGAGGAGAATTTCCCTTCCCCATCGTTCAGCCCGGCCAGGGCTTCACCGCAGTCACAATTTCGTTCAAGGAATTCGGCGTGGAGTTGAAATTTACCCCGGTGATCATGCCCAATGGGAATATCCATTTGAAAGTGGCCCCGTCGGTCAGCGCGCTGGATTTCGCCAATGCCCTGACCATTTCCGGATTCACCGTGCCTGCGTTGAGCACGCGCAAGGCAGAAACCGAGTTCGAACTGCAGGACGGGCAAAGCTTTGTGATCGCGGGATTGATCGATAACCGGGTCACCGATCTGTACAACAAGATACCCGGACTGGGCGATATCCCGATTCTGGGGAATTTCTTTCGCAGCAAGAGCGCGCAGCGCAGTAATTCCGAGCTGATGGTGCTGTGCACGGCGCACCGCATTTCGGCCAGCACACAGACGCCGCCGCTGCCGGTTGTTTCCAAACCCTATATGGAAAAGGACAAGTTCGACGGCCGCAAGCCCTCCGGTGAGAAGAAGTAATTGAATGACCTGGGTAATCTGCACGCTGTGGTTCAGGCACGTAGAATGTTGAAGGGGAAGGAACAGTAGGGGGCCAGAAATACGATGCCCGGACTTTCTGTAGTAGTCATCGCCCAGGATAGCGAGCAGCGTGCCGTGCTGCAGGTGCTGGTGGATGGCACCAGTGTGGCGCGCGTGGTGCACACCTGCACCAGTTATCCGGTAGTGGTCACGGACCCGGTCCTGCGCCGGGTACAGAGCGCGAGCCCTCAGGTCGTGCTGGTGGACGTGCCCACCGACAATTACACGCTGGCCTTGCGGGCCATTGAATTGATCCACCAGGAAGTGCGCGACACCGTGGTTTTCGCGGTGGGCAGCATGTCCCAGCCCCAGGTCATCGTGAGCGCCATGCGCTCCGGCGCGCGCGAATTCATCGAACGTCCCACCACCACCACCGACCTGCTCGAAGCTTTCGTACGGCTGACGGCGGCGCAGCGGAAAGTTGATCGCGAAGGGCCGCGGGGAAAAGTCTTTACCGTAGTCAATGCCAAGGGCGGGAGCGGGGCCACCACCACCGCCGTGAACCTGGCCCTGGCGCTGCACTCCGCCCACGGCAATGTCGCGCTGGTCGACATTGCCTCCCTGGGACACGCTGCCCTGCACATGAATCTGAAACCTCAGTTCACCGTGGCGGACGCGATTCGCAACCTGCACCGGCTCGACAGCTCACTGCTCGAAAGCTTCATGACTCGCCACAGCGGCGGCCTGCAGTTGCTGGCCGGCGCCAATACGCCGCTGGTCGTCGAACCCGCCACCGCGGAATTCGCCCGTTTGTTCGATTTGCTGGTGGGCCACTTCCGTTATGTCGTGGTCGATGCCTCTTCGCGGGTGGATGCGACCACGCGCCTGGTGTGCAATCTTTCGGAAACCGTGCTGCTGGTGGCCCATGCCGATGTCGCGTCCCTGTGGAGCGCAAACCGCATCCAGCAGTATCTGGGCGAGACCGGAGGACGGGAGCGAGTACGCCTGGTGCTCAACCGCTTCCGCAAGATTGCCGGTTTCAGCGAAGCCGACGCCGAGGCTGCGGCCGGAGCCAAGCTGCTGTGGAAGATTCCCAATCAATATTTCGCGGTATCGGGCGCCATCGATCGCGGTGTTCCGGTTATGCAGCAGGCCTATAGTGAAATGGGCCGCTCCTTTGCCGGGCTGGCCGCCGCTTTGACCGAAAACGACATCGATGTGAAGCGCAAGGCGTGGTCCTTGTTCAAGACGGTTTAGGTTCGGGGCGAGTGTAAGTCAGGGGTCAGGTTAGAAACGTTATGGCGAATTTGCAGACCTTCGAAAGAACCGAGTACCAGCAGGTCAAGGCCGATCTGCACCGCAAGATCCTTGACCGCCTCGACCTGGAAAAGCTGGGCCGCACTCCCAACGACGCCGCACGCGAAGAAGTTCTGCTGCTGATCCGGAACACGGTGAACAGCGAGGCTGTGCCTCTCAGCTTCGCCGAGCGGGAACGTCTCTCCCGCGAAATTCTGGATGAGATCTTCGGCCTCGGTCCGCTGGAACCCCTGCTCAAGGACCCCACCATCTCCGACATTCTGGTCAACCGCTACAACAAGGTGTACGTGGAACGGGCGGGCAAACTCGAGTCCACGGGTCTCAGCTTCAAGGATGACGCCCACCTGATGCAGATCATCGACCGCATCGTCTCCCGCATCGGACGGCGGGTGGATGAGTCTTCGCCCATGGTGGATGCGCGTCTGGCCGATGGCTCCCGCGTGAACGCCATCATTCCGCCTCTGGCCATCGACGGCCCCTGTCTTTCCATTCGCCGCTTTGGACGCGATCCGGTCACCGCGCGCAACATGATCGAGAACAAAAGCCTGACCGAGCCCATGCTGGAACTCTTGTCAGCCATGGTGAAGGGACGGTTGAACTTCCTGATCTCCGGAGGAACCGGCGCCGGCAAAACCACGCTGCTGAACGTCCTCTCCAGCTATATTCCGAATTCCGACCGCATCGTCACTATCGAGGACGCGGCCGAATTGCAGTTGAAACAGGAACATGTGGTCCGGCTGGAGACGCGTCCGCCCAACATCGAAGGCAAGGGCGCGGTGCGGCAGCGGCAACTGGTCATCAATAGTCTGCGTATGCGTCCCGACCGCATCGTGGTTGGCGAGGTCCGCGGCGAGGAAGCTTTTGACATGCTGCAGGCCATGAACACAGGTCACGAGGGCTCGCTGACCACGGTGCACGCCAACACACCGCGCGACGCGCTGGCCCGCATCGAGAACATGTGCTCCATGGCCAATCTCAACATTCCCGAACGCGCCATGCGACATCAGATCGCGGCGGCCATTCATGCCGTGGTCCAGGTTTCGCGGCTCTCCGACGGTACCAGGAAGGTGATCAATATTTCCGAAGTGACCGGTATGGAAGGCGAAGTGATTTGTATGCAGGACAGTCTTCGTTTTCGAGCGCCAGGGAATTGACGAAACCGGGAAAGTGCGCGGGACGTTTCGGGCCAGCGGGATCCGGCCCAAGTTTGCCGACCGGTTGGCCACGGCGGGCTGCCGTCTGCGTCCCGCGTTGTTCGAATCGCACATGGAGGTTTAGCCGGCCTGGCCGGCCGCATCACTTGGGGGATTTGCTGTTGGGAATCTGCTTTAGGGTGGAGCAGCGCTTCGGCGCTGCATGATGAGTTTGACATAGCCTGGCGGCTTCAGCCGCTGAGGTACGTTGTCGGACCGTATGTTCATCGTCATTTCCATTGCGGTCTTTATCGTGGTCGCGCTGGCGGTCTTTGTCGGCGCTTCCCTGCTGGACGAGCGCAGTTCCAAGGCCCGCCTGCTGCGCGAGCGGCTCTCCACCGTGCAGAAGGGCGCGGAACGCGAACCCAGCCAGGAACTGGCCCTGCTGCGCGACGAAGTAATGAGCAAGATCCCGGCGCTCGACAACCTGCTGCGCCGCTCTTCCAGCATCTCAAGCTTCCAGACCCTGCTCGAGCAGGCTGACGTGAAGAGCCGCGCCGGCAACGTCCTGCTCCTGTGTCTGCTGAGCGGCGCCGGGCTGGGGCTGATTGTTCTGCTGTTCACGGGCTTTCCGCAATTTGCCTGGCTGGGCCTGCTCATTGGCGCCTTTCTTCCCTACTCATACGCCAACTACAAGCGGACCAAGCGCTTCGAGAAATTCGAGGAACTCTTTCCCGAGGCCATCGACACCCTGGCCCGGGCGGTGCGCGCCGGTCACGCTTTCACAACCGCCCTGGAACTGATTGCCAGCGAGATTGCCGAACCCGTGGCTTCCGAGTTCCGCAAGCTGTATGAAGAACAGAAATTCGGTCTGCCGGTGCGCGATGCCCTGATCAACCTCACCGAACGCATGCCCCTGGTGGACGTCAAGTTCTTCGTCACCGCGGTAATGCTGCAGCGCGAGACCGGCGGTAATCTTGCGGAAATCCTAGACAACCTGTCCTATGTTATTCGGGAGCGCTTCAAGATCATGCGGCAGGTGCGGGTGCACACTGCCCAGGGGCGCATGACCATGATGCTGCTGATGGGACTGCCGCCCATCATTGTGGTCACGATGCAGGCCATGAACCCCAGTTTTATCCGGCCGCTGTTCGACGATCCGATTGGACACATGCTGATCGTGGTCGGCATCACCTTGCAGACGTTGGGCTACTTCGTGATCCGAAAGATTATTCAGATTCAGGTCTAAAAGCATGGCTCTGGCACTGGCAATCCTGTTGTTTCTGACCATCGCCCTGGTCGTGTTTTCGTTCGGGGCCGCGGCCTACGCACCTTTTTCGGTGCTGGGCTCGCGCCTGCGCGCCCTGGGCTGGCAGAAGGCCCAACCCCAGGAAAAGCCGGCCTTCAAGGACCGTCTGGAACAGGCGCTCGATCCCCTCAGCAAGGCCCTTCCGCTTTCTCCCAGTGAAGTTTCAAGAACGCGAAAATGGCTGATTCAGGCGGGCTATCGGGAGCCGCGTCACCTGACCATCTACGTCGGCGCACGGGTGCTGCTGGCCCTGGTCGGCATGCTGGGCGTGATCGCGGTCAAGGGCAACTTCGATCTGCTGATGATGATCGGAGTGGGAGGCTTTGGTTTCTTCATTCCCCGCTTTGTGCTCAAGCGCATGATCCGCAACCGGCAGCGTCGCATTACGCTGGCACTACCGGACGCCCTGGATCTCACCGTGATTTGCGTCGAAGTCGGCCTGGCGCTGGACCAGGCCCTGATGCGGGTCGGCGAAGATTTGAAGCATGCCCATCCCGACCTGAGCGATGAGTTCCATCTGATCAATCTCGAAATGCGGGCGGGCAAACCGCGCGCCGAGGCCCTGCGCAACCTGGTCGATCGCACCGGAGTTGACGATGTGCGCGCCCTGGTCGCCACCCTGGTCCAGACCGACCGCTTCGGCACCAGCGTCAGCCAGGCGCTGCGCATTCACTCCGATTCGCTACGCACCGAACGACGTCAACGGGCCGAGGAACAGGCCGCAAAAACCACGATCAAGATGATCATTCCCCTGGTCCTGTTTGTTCTTCCCTCCATCATCTTCGTGACGCTGGGTCCGGCCATCATCCAGCTGTTTCGTATCCTGGCGCCAGGGGCACACTGAAAATGCCTTTGCTGCAAGGTCAAGCCCAGGAGTTGTGATGCCGGTACCGGGTCCCACGGGATACGCTCTGAATCGAACGCGCCAGGCCTACCTGGCCCGGCACCTGCGCATTGCCGGGACCCATTGGTCCCGCTTCTGCGGATTGATGTGCACCGATGCCGGCAGCTTCCCCGCTGGCCAAGGTTTGTGGATCGTGCCCTCGCGCGGCGTGCACACCATCGCCATGCGCTTCCCCATTGACGTGGTCTACCTGAATAGTGAAAAAGTTGTGGTTTACCTGGAAGAAAATCTGAAACCGTGGCGTCTGGCTCCGGTCCGGCTGAAGGCCGTATCCGTGCTGGAGCTGCCGGGCAGCACTTTAAGTTCTACTCAAACCGCTGTTGGGGACGAGATTGAGATTGCTTTAGGACTGGCAGGCCAAGAGTGAACGACGTACCCACCTTTCTCATCGAATGGCCCTCGCCCTGGGACGAATTTCGTTCCGCCATCGGGCCGGCGATGGGGAAGTCGCCCAGGCGCCTGGCCGGCGAGGCCCAGGTCGGCCTGTTTCCGTGGTGGGGGATTCTCCTGTCCTGGGCGTTTGAGCTGCTTCTGTTGGTTGCCGTGATCGTAATCCCGGCGAAACTGGCCAGCATGAGGCCCTACGAACCGCCGCCCAAGCCCAAGTACGACGTCATCTACTATTCTGGCAATGAGCTGCCGCGCACCGAAGACGTGGGCGGGGCGCAGGCGGGCCGTTCCGGCCGTTCCGGCGGCCGCGAGGCGCATCATCCCACGCAAACCATTCGAGTAGCGCGCGGCAGCACGCTGCGGGAAACCGTGGCCGACGCGCCCAAGCTCGATCTGCCCAGGTCCAATTCCGCAGTGGCGAACCTGCTGGCCTTGAAGGCGCTGCCCGGCCCGGCTCCGGCCGAAGGCATGCGGTCGTCTCTGCGGGCCCCCGTATTGCCTCAGAATGTGGTCGCTCCGGCTCCCCAGGTACCGGACCAGCTGCGGGCCACGCCCCAGCTGAACGTGGGAGTGGCCCCGCCCAGCGTGGCGGCGCCGCAGCGCGAAGTCTCCACCCTCCGTCTTCCGGGATCGAATGCGGTGCAAGTGGTTCCGCCTCCGGTCTCGGCCCCGGAGCAGATGACGAACCTTAATCCGCGCCTTACCATGCCGGCGCCAAGGGTAGTCGCCCCTCCGCCTACCATGACTCGCGAGGTGGCGACGATGGGACCCGGCTTCGGGCCCGGCGAGCTGCAGAATCAGGTCGTTCCGCCAGCCGTGCAGGTGGGCAACGCCTCGGCCGAACGCCGTAACATCAGCGGATTGGGAAACACATCGGTTGTGCCTCCCACCGTGCAACTGGGCGCTGGTGCAGCCGAGCGGTCCAGGGCTGGCGGCTTCGGTACAGGCACGGCGACAGCTGTTGTCCCGCCACCTCCGTCGGTCTCTGGTGGAGGTTCACTTACCGGCCACGGCACCGGCAATCGCGGCGCGGGGTTGGGCGGACCGCTGGACGCCGGTCTGGCGGCAGCGCCTCCCAGCAGCAATGGCGGCGGCAGCACCTCGGGAGTCGTGGTTTCCAGCCAGCCCGGGTCAAAGGTTGGCCTGCCCGGCAGCGGCGGAAGCGGCGCCTTGGCTATGTCTCCCTCTGGAGGCGACAAGGCCGGCCTGGGAGGATCGGGGGGAGGCGGCGGCATCGGCCGCGGCGATGGTCCCGGCAGCGGCTTCTCCGGCCCCGGCCCGGGTGCGGGCAAGGAAGGTACCGGCCCCGGATCCGATCCCATGGCGCGCGGCGGAATCTCGCCCTATCCCGGCTCCGGCGGCGCCGGCACGGGAACCAGCGGCACTCCTGCCTTGCCCGGAGTCTCCGTGAAAGGAGGCAGCAGCAACGTCGTGACTCTGCCCAGCTTTGGCGCGGGAGGCAAATCGGCGGGGGCACCGGGACGTTCGAATACCAATCCCGAAGATCGCGGGCCTGATATCACCGTAGTCGCCACCTCACGCTCAGGTGGCGCATTCGATTTCTACGGTAAGCTGAAGGGCGACAAGGTTTATACCATCTACATCGAGACCGCGCTGGGCACGGCCGTGATGCAGTTCGCGGACCCCGCTTCCGCCGTGCACGGATACGCCGAAGACCTCACCGCTCCTCAAGCCATGCGCTCTGACCTTCCGCCGGGACTGCCCAAGGCACGCTTGGTGATCTCCTGCGTCCTCGACCGCTCCGGATTGCTGCGCCGGCCTCATGTGATCGAACCTGCTAATGCAGTCATGACCAGCAAGGTCCTGACCGCACTGAACAGCTGGAAATTCCGTCCGGCGCGGCGTGGAACTGACCCCATCGAGGTCAACGCTATCCTCGGCTTCAACATCGATACCAACGATCAATACTAGGAAACAGCTGCTGGCTTTGGCTACTGGTGTCCTGTCCCGGAAATTCGTTGAATTCATATTGTCATCCCGACCGGAGCGGAGCGCAGCGAGCGTAGTGGAGGGACCTGCTGTTTCAGCCAACTCGAACTGCGCCGGCTACACTTGGATATCCCATGTTTTTCTGGGAGGAGCTACCAGCTACCGGCGTCTATCCGGTCTGGGCCAGAAGCTAGGAGCCAGGAGCCAGAAGCTGTTTTCGCTCCAGCAACACTGCGGTTCCATCCCGATACACGACATTCCACTGTGCGGTTTCTTCCAACATGTTGGCCAGCGATGACCCGGCGGGCAGCAGCGCCCAGTTGACATGTTTTTCATTCAGAAACTCGTCCCACTCGGGGGTCAGCCGAATGGTCTTCAGGTAATCGCGCAGAAAATCTACCCCGTAGAAGTCGTGGCGGTCGTCGACAAAGACCTTGTCTTGCGGATTGAGACAGTAGATCAGGTATCCGCCCCAAGAGTCGGGTGCGAAGATCGGTTCACGGAGGCCGCGTTGGGCAATCGCATCCGTCGCTTGTACCGGCAGGTGTCTGGGATCAAAGTGTGCGTTCATCCATTGCGTACCTCCCAGTCTGCCCTGATGCGCACAGACCAGTAGCCCTAGAAACACGGCAGCCACCGGCCAGATATGGCCGCGGAAACCCAGTTCGACTTCTCCCATGCGCGCTGTAAATGCCTGCCATCGGGAAACGAAGGCCCGCAGGCGTAAGGAGAGATTTGAATTCTCGCGGGCCTCTGTGAGCGCTTGCGTCCACAGAGGAGCGACAATCATTGTGAGCAACAGCGACGAAACCGGAAGGCTACGCGCGGAATACAAACCGCTGTACGTTGCCAGAAGCAGCACGAACACGCGCGAGAGTGACGGCTTGCTGCGGGCCACGGCCAAAGCCACAATCGTGATCAGCAGGATTGCCACAAAGCATTGCTGGGCCACACCATGAAAATTGGGTGAGAGGAATTCGTCAATATGGTTCATCAGCCAGCGGCTGGTCAGATACCCGTAAACATGCAGGTGGAGTTTATATCCGTAGGGGTTGATGAAACTGGCCGCCAGCGAGACCACAGTCAAGCTGCCTAATGTTCGCAGCCGCCGCGCCAGCCCGCGTCGCTCTTCTTGGTTCCGGCTCTGGTAGTGCCGGATGGCAGCGCTCACCAGGTACAGTCCGATTAGCGCAAAGCCCAGGACAAAACCTCCATGCACATTCACCCAGAGCAGCATCAGCGCGGGAAGAAACCATAAGCGCCGCTGGCTTGCAACATCGCCCGTGCCCTCTGAGCTGTCCAACACCTGGAACCAGATCACGGTAAACAGCCAGCTCAGCACATGGGGACGGGCAAACAGGTGAATCATGGAAACACCCAGAGACAAGGCGAGCAGGAGCGCCGTGACGGGCAGCTCCGCGCCCCGCTGCAGGCATAGGCGCAGGGTGAGCGCGAAGGTCAGGGCAATGACTACCGCGGTGAAGAAGACGACACCGTTCAAGCCCAGCCAATGGTGGATGCCTGCAATCTTCACGTCATAGAGCCATTCCCATGCGTACCAGGTTTGCCCGCCCATCGTCACCGAGAATGGGTCAGTGCGCGTAATCGAGTGGGTTCGCAGAATCTGCTCGCCATTGCGTATATGCCATCCGATGCTGGCATCCCCCAGCAGTCGCGACGCCAGCGCCCCGCTCGTCATCGCAATCAGCAGGATGATGAAGATCAGATCGGCGGTGGAGGGAGCAAGAAATCGAAACCACGCCGGGGGTGGGGCTTTGTGGGAAGGAGTGTCGATCTCAGCGGTGTTCGAATCCAAGATGTGTTCGCACCCAACCGCACATGTTACCCGATCGTGCGGATTCGATGGGCCCGAAGTCACGGGGCTCGCACCACTCAGCGCCGGATGCTTCGCAGACTCAGCATGACGCCATCCGCGAGACAGAGAAGTCGCAGTGCGCGCTACTTTCCGCTCTACTTGCCCGACTTTCCCGCAAGCGCCGGTTCCCTCTCGAATTCACTCGCTGGAAGGGCCTTGGCTTTCTTCCGGGAGCGGAGCCAGTTCTGGAAGGAATCCATGTAGATGTAATAAACGGGAGTAATGTACAGCGTCAGCAGCTGGGAAAATACCAGCCCGCCGACCACGGCCAGCCCCAGCGGGCGGCGTGATTCCGCGCCCGCGCCAAAACCGAGCGCGATCGGCAGCGTGCCCATGAGTGCCGCCATGGTGGTCATCATGATGGGACGGAAGCGCAGCAACGCTCCCTGATAAATGGCCTCCTGCGCCGGATCGTGGCTGTCGCGCTGCCGCTCCAGGGCCACATCAATCATCATGATGGCATTCTTCTTCACAATCCCGACCAGCATGATCACGCCCACAAAGCCGTATAGGTTGAGCTCGAGGTGGAAGAGCATCAATGTAATCAGAGCGCCAAAACCAGCCGAGGGCAGGCCGGAAAGAATGGTCAGGGGATGGATGAAGCTCTCATACAGGATGCCCAGCACCAGGTAGATCACGAGGATGGCCATCACCAGCAGCAATCCCAGCCCGCTGATCGAGGATTCAAAGGCTTGCGCTGTGCCCTGAAAGCTGGTGCTGACGCTGGCCGGCAGCATCTCCCGCGCCGCCTTGCCCACGGCATTGACGGCATCCCCCAGAGAGACTCCCGGGCGCAGGTTGAAGGAAATGGTTACCGCGGGCAGCTGTCCCAGGTGATTGATGGTGAGCGGCCCCAGGGTCCGCGTAAGCCTGGCCACGGCGTTCAACGGCACCAGTTGCCCATTCGAAGAGCGCACATACAGCATCGAGAGCGCCGAGGGATCGAGCTGGTACTGGTTCTCCAGTTCGGTGATCACGCGGTAGGCGTTGTTGGGCGCGTAGATGGTCGAAATCTGCCGCTGGCCGTACGCCGTGTACAGCGCATCTTCTACCTGGTTTGCCGTAATGCCCAGGGCTGAAGCCTTGTCCCGATCGATGTCCACATTGACCTGGGGATTGGTGATCTGCAGATCGCTGGTGACATCCTGCAGCAGCTTTTGCAACTGCGGATCGCTGCGCAGCTTCGCCTCTAACCTGGGTGCGTCCTGATAAAGCTCGCTGGTGTCCGGCGATTGCAGGGTGAACTGGTACTGGCTCTTGGTCAACTGCCCACCGATGCGGATGGGCGGCAACAGCTGCGGAAAGGCGTTGATACCGGGGACGGCTGCCAGCTTCACTCTCAGGTCCTGCACGATCTCCTGCGCTGACATGCGCTGGCTCCGCGGCTTCAGCCGCGCAAACAGACGCCCCGCGTTTCCTCCCGCGGCGGTGGACATGAAAGAGTCAATGTAGGGCTGTGCCATCACCACTTTGTTCAACGCCCTCTGGTGCTCGACCATGTTGTCGAACGAAATGCCCTGCGGCCCTTCCGTGAAGATGAAAATCTGTCCCTGGTCCTCATCCGGCAGAAAGCCTTTGGGGATGGCGATGAACAGGTAGGCAGTCCCTGCCATGACCACGACGGAAACGGCCATGGTGGCAAGTTTGTGTCGAAGCGTAACCTGCAGAGTGCGATCGTAAAGCCGCAACAGCCCGTCGAAAAAACTCTCGAAGAGCCGCCACAGCCGGCCGTGCTCTATTTCCTTTGAAGCGCGCAGGAAACGGCTGCACAGCATGGGCGTGAGGCTGAGCGAGACCACTCCAGAAACCAGAATTGCCACGCTGATGGTCACCGCGAACTCGTGCAGCAGCCGTCCCAGAATGCCGCTCATGAACAGCACGGGAATAAACACCGCCGCCAGCGACAGGGTCATGGAAACGATGGTGAAGCCAATCTCGCCTGCGCCGCGGAAGGCCGCTTCCATCGGGCGCTCCCCCATTTCCATGTGGCGCACGATGTTTTCCAGCATCACGATGGCGTCATCCACCACGAAGCCGACCGAAAGCGTCAGGGCCATCAGCGACAGATTGTCCAGCGAATATCCCAGCAGATACATGATCGCGAACGTGCCCACGATGGACATGGGCAGCGCCATGCTGGGAATGGCCGTCGCCGACAGGTTCCGCAGGAACAGGAAGATGACCAGAATGACCAGCACCAGAGCCAGGAACAGGGTGAACTTCACATCGTCCACCGAGGAGCGGATGGAAACCGAGCGGTCGTAGAGCGTGTCCACGTTTACCGAGGGCGGCATGACCGCGCGGAAGCTGGGCATCAGCTGGTTGATGGAATCCACAACTTCCACCGTGTTGGTCCCCGGCTGACGCTGAATGGCAAGGATGATGCCGCGCCGCAGGCCCTTGGCGTCGTAGTACCAGCTCGCGGTCTTGTCGTTCTCGACCCCATCGACTACTTCCCCCAGGTCCCGCAGCCGCACCGGAGCGCCGTTGCGGTACGCCACCACCAGGGGGCCGTAGTCGGCGGCCTTGGTGAGCTGACCGTTTACCTGGACAGTGAACGCCTGGTGCGTCCCATACAGAATCCCGGTGGGCAGGTTTACGTTGCCGGTCTGGATGGCGTTCGAAACTTCATCAATGCCGATCTGGCGGCTGGCCAGCGCCTTGGGATCGAGTTTGGCGTGCACGGCATATTTCTGCGCCCCGTACACGCTCACCTGGGCCACGCCACTCACCATCGAGATGCGCTGCGCCATCAGGGTTTCGGCGTACTCATCCACGTCGGAGAGGCGCAGCGTCGGTGAGTTCAGCGACAAATATAGGATCGGCTGGTCGGCAGGATTCACTTTCTGATACGACGGCGGGCTGGGCAGATTCTGCGGCAGATCGCGGGCCGCCTTCGCAATCATGGACTGCACATCCTGCGCGGCAGCGTCCAGATTGCGGCTCAGATTGAATTGCAGCGTGATCTGGGTGGAACCCTGAGTGCTCGACGAAGTCATCGAGTCCACGCCGGCAATGGTGGAGAATTGCTTCTCCAGGGGCATGGCCACCGCCGAAGCCATGGTGTCCGGGGTCGCGCCCGGCAGGCTGGCCGAAACCAGGATGGTGGGGAAATCCACGTTGGGCAGATCGCTCACCGGCAGCAGGCGATAGCCCATGATGCCGAACATGAGTATGCCCAGCATCACCAGCGTGGTCATGACCGGACGGCGAATAAAGATTTCGGCGACGTTCATGGTGACTATCCCCCGGCCCGGGGAGGACTCGCAGCCGGCGCGGCGACTTCCTTGAGTTCTACCTTCGTCACTCCAGGGACCAGGCGAAGCTGGCCGTCAGTGACCACCTGTTCTCCCGGTGTGAGGCCCTTCGAGATGATCGCTTGTCCATCGGTACTGCGATCGAGACTTACGGAACGGGCTTCGACCGTCATGTCCGGTTTGACGACGAAAACGAACTGCCCCTGCTGACCATTCTGCAGGGCCTGCGAAGGCACGACGATGGCGTCGGACTGCTGCGCCAGGGTCAGCACCACGTCCACAAACTGGCCCGGCCAGAGGCGCCGGTCAGCGTTGGGAAACTCGCCCTTCAGCTTGATGGTGCCCGTGGCCTGGTCCACCGTGTTGTCGATGAAGCTCAGCCAACCCGAAGCCGGCCCGCGCGTGTCGTTGGGAATGAAAGCCTGGACCCGCAATTTTCCCCGGCCGGAGTAGCGCTTGATGTCGGCGAGATTCTGCTCGGGCACGGTAAACGTGGCATAAATCGGCTGCACCTGGTTGATGCTCACCAGAAACGGCGTGTCGTTGGCCTTGATCATATTGCCCTGGTGAATCAGCAGAGGACCGGTGCGGCCATTAATGGGCGAATAAATGCTGCAGTAAATCAGTTGTACCCGCGCGTTTTCAACCATCGCCTGGTCGGCGAGGACGGCAGCGTCGAGGGCATCCGCCTCCGACTGCATGCGGTCATATTCTTCCTTGGAAACGACGCCCGCCTGGTTCAGCGCCCGCGAACGATTGGCCTGGTTACGTGCGTTAGCCGCCTGGGCCTGGTCGCGAGAGAGCATGCCCTGCGCCTGTTTCAGCGCCGCTTCGAAAGGCCGCTTGTCGAGCGTGAACAGCAGCTGTCCCTTGCTGACGTCCGCGCCTTCCTTGAAATGCACGCCAGTAAGCTCCCCGGTCACCTGCGTCTTTACCGAAACATTCGAGTAGGCTTCGACGGCGCCAATGGCTTTCAACTGCAGCGGTACGGCCTTCTGCTCCACCGTGGCCACCAGGACCGGGACCGCACTCATGCGCGGAGCTTCCGCCTTGGTCCCCGAGCATGCGCTCAGCAGGGCCAAGCTACCGCATGCAAAAAGCGCTGTAAGATCCCGAAACATTGACCCCTTATGGTTGGACGACAAAATTCTCATAACGTTTCTGAGAACCGACAACCGGTAACTGGAAACTGAAAGTAGTCCACCTCAATACCCTCCGCGAAACCCAGGCAATACGTCCCGTTTGTACGACTCGAGGGTCAACTCTTCGTCCCCGCACATCAGATAAATATTGAACTGGGTCACTCCCACCTCTGCGAGTTTCTTGAGCTTCTGGCGATGGGCCTCCACCGGGCCCACCAGGCAAAACCGATCCACTACTTCATCGGAAACGAAACGGGCATTGTCACTTCCTACCTCGGCATGATGCTGGTAGTCGTATCCGGCACGGTCCTGCACGTAGGAAGTGAGCGAAGCCGGCAGGTCTTCAGGCTTGTACCGCGATATCAGATCGACCACATGATTTGAAACCAGCGCCGGAAACCAACGCACCCGCTGCCGCGCCAGGGCCAGGTCATCCGACACCCAAACCGGGGCTGCGGCCATGACTTCGACGGCCTTGGGATCACGGCCCGCTTCCTTCGCGCCTTGCCGCACAAATCCGAGGCACCATTCAATCAGGTCGGGATCGGCGAATTGCAGAATCACGCCATCCGCAATTCGTCCGGCCAGGCTTAGGACCTTTGGTCCGTAACCCGCAATCCAGACCGGCGGAGAGCCAGTTGCCCAGGCGAGTCGGGCCGGCTGGCCATCGTGCTCTACTTCCTGCCCTGCAGTGAGTTTGCGAAAAGTGACGACTGCCTGCTCCAACTGCGCGGGAGTGACTGGCTTTTTGCCCAACACCCGCCGCGAGCTGTCGCCGCGGCCAATTCCCAGGTCCATGCGCCCGCCCGATATCAGGTTGAGCGTAGAGAAAAGACTGGCGGTGACGGTAAGGTCGCGGACGGCAGGATTGGTCACGCACGGACCCAGCCGCATGTTCCGGGTCGCGTTCGCCATCAGGGTGAGTAGCGGGTAAGGCTCCTTCCACAGGACGTGGGAGTCAAAAATCCAGCCATACTCGAATCCAGAGGCTTCCGCCTGCCGGGTCAGGGCGACAATCTGCTCCACTGAAATGTCGGGTTTGAGGGTGATCCCGAACTTCATGTTTCCCTTTCACGTTGTGGGTCGAAGTGAACCGCAGGGGTCAACCCAGATACCCAACGGCAAAACCAAGCGTTAAAGCACGAGTGCACTTTCGGTGCCCTGGCGGCACGACTGAAGTCGTGCCCTTCCCAAGCGGGGCCGAGCCGATTCTTCCTTAACTCACCGCCGCTTTTCCGCAGCCTGCTAGCATAGAATACATCACGCTTAAGCCCCGACCGAGAGGGCTCAAGCAGCCAGGGGATTAGCCAATGGGGTTCGATACCATCATCACCGGGGGCACCGTGGTCACGGCTTCCGATACTTCCCAGGCCGACGTCGCCATTTCAGGCGGCCGGGTCGTCGCCCTGGGCAGCAGCCTGCCGCGCGAAAATGCCACGCGCCTGATCGACGCTGCCGGCAAGTATGTGTTCCCCGGCGGAATCGACGTCCATACCCATCTGGATATGCCCTTCGGCGGCACCACCAGCGCGGACGACTTTGAAACCGGCACTCGCGCCGCCGCCTTCGGCGGCACCACGACCCTGATCGACTTCGCCATCCAGTACAAGGGCCAATCCCTGCGCACCGCCTTCGATACCTGGATGCAGAAGGCATCCTCGAAAGCCGTAGCCGATTACGGATTTCACTGCATCATCACCGACCTGCCCGACGCGCAGCTGGCGGAAATGCCCCAACTGGTGCGCGAGGGCGTCAGCAGCTTCAAGCTGTTCATGGCCTATCCCGGTGTTTTCATGCTCGATGATGCCAGCATCTTCAAAGCCATGCGCACCTCGGCCAAGGCCGGAGCCATGGTGTGCATGCACGCGGAAAATGGCGGCGCCATTGACGTCATCGTCAAGCAGGCCCTGGCCGAGGGCAAGACAGCCCCCAAGTATCACGCGCTGACTAGGCCGACGACGGCGGAAGCCGAAGCCACATCCCGCGCCATCGCATTGGCCGAAATGGCCGGTTCGCCGGTGTACATCGTGCATCTGAGTTGCAACGACGCACTGGAAAAAGTGCGCGAGGCCCGCGATCGCGGCCTGCCCGTCTATGCGGAAACCTGTCCCCAATATCTCTACCTGTCACTGGAGAACATGGACGCGCCCGGTTTTGAAGGCGCCAAGTACGTTTTCACTCCGCCGCTGCGCGAGAAGTGGCATCAGGAAAAATTGTGGAAGGGATTGACCCACGACCATCTGCAGGTCGTCTCTACCGATCACTGCCCATTTTGTTATAAAGAGCAGAAGGAAATGGGTATCGGTGACTTCACCAAGATTCCCAACGGCGGCCCTGGCATTGAGCACCGCATGAGCCTGGTGTACTCGGGCGGAGTCGCCCAGGGACGCTTCAGCGTCAACCGCTTCGTCGAACTGGTGGCGACCACGCCTGCCAGGCTGTTCGGTCTCTATCCCCGCAAGGGCACGGTTGCGGTAGGCAGCGACGCCGACCTTGTGATCTTCGATCCGAAACGTGAGCACACCATCAGTGCCAAAACCCATCACATGCGCGTGGACTATTCCATGTTCGAGGGCATCAAGGTGACCGGCATGCCGGATGTCGTGCTGTCCCGCGGTCGCGTCCTGGTCGAGGGCGAAAAATTCCTGGGCCGCCCCGGACAGGGTGAGTTCATCAAAAGAGGCGCCTGCCCCGCAATTTGAAACTCAAAATGTGTGGGTCGGACACTCTTGTCCGACCCACACACACTCGGTAAGACAACAGAGGACGGTACTTATGCCCATCACTCTCCCCCCCGCCCAACAGGAAGAGATGCTCTCCGCCGCCCGCGCCGCCTTCCGGAATGCCCATGCTCCCTATTCGAATTTCAAGGTGGGCGCAACGATCCTCACCGAGCGCGGCACGCTGTATCACGGCTGCAATGTAGAGAACGCCTCTTATGGCCTGACCATCTGCGCCGAGCGCAACGCCATTTTTGCGGCCGTCGCCGCCGAAGGCAGCAGCATGAGGATTAAAGCGGTGGCCGTAGCCACCGAGCGCGACGTCCCATGCGCCCCCTGTGGCGCCTGCCGCCAGGTCATCTATGAATTTGGCCCCGAGGCCCTGATCCTGTTCCGAGGTCAGACTGGCACGGAACAAATGCCGATCACGACGTTGCTTCCAGAAGGCTTCCGGCTGTAAGGCGCAATACAGACTCGAAAAAGGCCACAACTCAGATTCCAACTGATCTGGGCATCAAACGGACGAACTAGAGTTCCTGGCCTCTTACTCCGGCGGGACTGACGCCAACCCCATCTTGGCCCGCACTGCCTGCCACTCCTCCCTCACGCGGGGCTCATGCGAAAGTTCGAAGGCGCGACGCAGCGACTGCTCGGCCTTGGGCAAGTCATCGAGTTTGAAGGAACATTCTCCCAGACCTGCCCAGGCAAACCAATCTAGTGGGTACTGCTGGATCGCCTCCTCGAAAATGGGTACCGCTTGATCGCACCGTCCCCCCTCATCGAGGCCGAGGGCAACCTGTACGTGCGCCCTTGCCAGATTCCGCGCCACCGGATCGTTGTGCGGCGCATTCTGGTGAGCCTCCGTGAAAAGCGTCAGATCATCTTTCCAGGCGCCTTCCTGCTGAGCCGTCAGTACACCGAATGCAACAGCCGTCAAGCCCGCGGCTGACAATAGGATGGAGCGCCACTTTCCTGACAAGTGCCATCCAGTCGCAAGCAGAATCATCAGTCCGGCCAATGGCAGGTAGGTATAGCGGCCATGCAGAAAATCGCCAGGGTTAAGCGCATTCAGATTCAACGTAAGCAGAATCGGAAGCACGAGGATGCACGTACCCAGCAACAACCCGCGTCGGATGCTCGCCGCCTCCTGATCCCGAACATCACGTCCTGCCTTTCTCCAGGCCCAGAAAAACGCCCAGACGAAGATCGCCACAACCAGACCCACACCCAAAGCCGGCAATACGACGGCGCGCAGCGACCATGCTTCCGCCAGGCTGGGATCAGCAAAGGCGCGCGACCGGACCGGCCAAAACAGTACCTTCACGTAGAACCATAAAGTTGACGGCCAGGACAGAAGCACCGTGCTCCAGGCCAAGTGCTGGGTTGCGGGACTAAAGTGTCCACCCAGGGCACGGACGCGCAAGAATAGATAAACCACCATCCCAACGAGAAACGGAACGATCTCAACCAGTGCGGAGCCCAGGCGCCCTCTGAGGCTCCGGTCTTTCCCGCGCGAAGTCTTTCCCCCGTCCGGTTTGTCGAATGGCACAACCAGGATCATGACAAAAAGCACTGCGGGCCAGACCATGGCGGTTTCCTTCGCCATGAGCGCCGCCATGAACGCAGCCACAGAGGCACTGAGCCACGCCGCCGAAGACCGCGACGCAGCCTTGCTGCGAGCCTGCTTTCGCGACTTTCTGTATGACTCTCCTGCGTCGGAGTGGGCGCGCTCCGCATACTCGAGGTAGAAGAGCAGACTGACAAGCAATGCGGCAGCCATCAACGGATCGGGAACGGTGACCCACGCCACAGATTCCGTTTGTGCCGGATGCAGCGCGAACAGAGTGCCCGCAAGTAGTGCTGCCACGCGATCTCGCAGCAGCCTCCACACTAACCATCCCAGCAAAACCGCCACCGATACATGCTTGACCACGCTGAGCAAGTGCCAGCCCCACGGTGAGACGTCACTCAGAATGAAATTCAGTCTCAACCACAATAGAAACACCGGACGATAGAAACTTAAAGGCCCGCCAGTAAATTGCGCCCATACATAGGTCGTGAAGTACTCCCACACGTGTCCGGCCTGTTGCAAACGGATATCGCCGGCAAAGCGGTGATCGTCCAGGACAAATTGAAAATTCAATGCCGGGCTGTAAACGGCAAACACCCCAGCCGCCAAAACGATGCCTGCGATGCACATCGCCAAGGGCGAGAGCAATGGTTGCGCTCGGCCTGGCGGCGCCGGGGGGGGATGCTTCTGTGCGCGAACCGAGCTCGGAACTTTCATTACTATGAGGGACCTTCCTGGAGAATCGCTTCTTAGATATCAGGACCGACCACAACGTGGTCCTGGTCATGGGGCCGCAAGGTGCAGCGATGCCTGTGCCTCCTATCGCTTGAGCCAGTAAATCAGAATGCCGTAGCCCACGCCCGCAGGATCGCTCGTCCTGGCGGATTGGAACGCCATAAACCGTCCATCAGTAGAAATGACCGGATTCGACGCCTTGCCGCCCTCGTAATCATTAAAGAATGTCAGCCGGGTAAAATCCTTCCCAGTGCCGTCAAGTCTCAGCTTCCAGATGTCGATGTTTCCCGAGCCACGCGCTCCCCCAAGTTTCTCGCACTGCCGGTCCGCCTCGACCGCGGTATACAACCCATCCGGAAAAATTCCCTCCACTTCGTTATACGATCCCGGCGCCTTTGAGAAATTCGTCACCTTGCCCGTGTTGAGATCGATGCCCATCACCGACGCACGGCCCTCCGGTTCGTAGCAGGTAAACGTCATCCTGCTGTCGTTGTCATAGAAGTCCTGCGCTTCGATGACGCAGCTCCGGTCTTTACTCTCGTAAACCGTCTTCTGATTGACCAGCCTGGGAATGCCCGAAAGATCCAGGTCCGCCACCACCAGCCGTGAAGCTTCCGGCGCAAGCTCCGGCGCCTGAGCCGCCACCTGCGAAAACGCGATCTTCAGGCTCTTCTTGGAAATCGCCGCGCCCTCGCTCATCTTCTGCCCCAGCTTGACCGGCCTGGCTCCCCGTTCCTTGCTGAGAAACCAGAGCTCGTTGTCACGAGTGCGGCTAGTGTGCACATCCTCGAAGTGGTCAGGGCCGATCAGGATGTAGTCCCCGGTCACGAGATGCATCACCCGCAGAAAGGCTGCGCCGGGAACGTTGCAGGTCAGGCACTGGATGATGCGCGACTTCAGGTCGATCACCATGGCGTCACCAAAACTTTTCGCCATAAATGCGACCCGCTGCTTGTCGGGAGAGATGTCGGCGCGTTCCCCGAAATGAGTCAGAACCTCAATATTGGAGGGCAGATGTTCGAGCGGGCTACCTGGGTTCCTCTGCGCGAGCGCCACTGCCGAGGCAAGAAGCAAAACGAGCAATCGCATTCCGGAAATACTATCAAACGCTTTCCCGCTTGCGCGGACTTTCGCTGCTGAATCAGGCCGTCGTGATACTTTTTGTCCTTCGTGGTTTATCGAATTTTAGGCGTCGTATCGTGAAACGCCGCCGCCCGGTGCAGGAAATGCTTTCCACTACCCCACCCGGCAATGTAAGCTTCCCTGTTCCTGACGCGACTGACGATGCCGCCGACTGCAACCCTGCGCCCCCTCGACATCATCCGCAAGAAACGCGATGGCGGCGAACTGTCATCCGACGAGATCGGGTTCCTGGTCCGCGCCTACACCAACGACGAAATTCCCGACTACCAGATGGCGGCCTGGCTGATGGCCGTGCTCATCCGCGGAATGAATGGTCCGGAACTGAGCGCCCTCACCGGAGCCATGCTCCACTCGGGCGAAGTTTTGGACCTCTCTGACCTTCCCGGCCCCAAGGTGGACAAACATTCGACCGGCGGCGTCGGCGACAAGACCTCGCTCATTATCGCGCCCGTAGTCGCCGCTGGCGGCGTTACCGTTCCGATGATCAGCGGGCGCGGGCTTGGCCACACCGGCGGTACGCTGGACAAACTGCAATCCATTCCAGGCTTCAACATCAATCTGTCGCTGACCGAGTTTCGTCGCGTTTTGAAGGGTTGCGGCTGCGGCTTGATCGGACAGACCGCCGAGATCGCTCCTGCCGACAAGAAGCTCTACGCCCTGCGCGACGTGACCGCGACCGTCGAAAGCCCCAATCTGATCTGCGCCTCGATCATGAGTAAGAAGTTGGCTGAGGGCATCGACGGCCTGGTGCTGGATGTAAAAACCGGCAGCGGGGCCTTCATGAAGACCGAGAAGGACTCCGTCCACCTGGCCGAACTCATGGTCGAAACCGGCGAGCTCATGGATAAGAAGATGGTCGCACTCATCACGGACATGGACCAGCCTCTGGGCCTGAAAGTCGGCAACGCTCTCGAGGTCGAGGAGTGCATCGAGGTGATGAACGGCGGAGGGCCTGCCGATCTGCGCGAACTCTCGGTTGAGCTCGCCGCCTGGATGTTCTACCTTGCCGCCCGGACGTCCGAGCGTAGACGCGGGCCGCGAGTTGGCCGACCAACTCATTCGCGACCATTCCGCGCTCAGGAAGTTTCGCGAGATCGTTACCGAGCAAGGCGGCGATCCGCGCTCCATCGACGATCCCAAACGCTTGCCCCAGGCGCAGCATCGCGTGCAAGTCAGCAGTCCGGCCAGCGGATTCGTGGAATCTATTCAATGCGAGCAAGTGGGAATTGCCAGCCTGATGCTGGGCGGCGGCCGTGAAAAGAAAGAAGACCTGATCGATCCCGCCGTCGGCCTCGTCCTGCACAAAAAAGTCGGCGACCCGGTCCGGGAAGGCGAGGCGTTTTGCACGGTCCATTACAATTCCGACGCCCGGCTCAGCAGCGCGCAGAATCTGCTGCAACAGGCCTACCGTATTGCCGGAAAGGCCCCGTCTGCGAAGCGGCCCTTGGTCCACCGCGTCATTTCCGGAAAAGGAGCGCGGGCGTGAGCAGCGAACCAGGGGGCCCGGTTTCATCGACGGTTTCAGGGCTTGGGGGCACGGAAGTTACGCAGTGCATGAACGGGAGGCGCGAATGGGCCGTCTGACAGGGCTTTTGGGCTTGGCCACCATGCTCGGCCTGGCTTATCTGTTTTCCAGCAACCGGCGGGCCATCCGGCTCAAGACGGTGGCCCTGGGGCTCATCCTGCAGTTCGTATTTGCTCTCTTCGTCCTGCGTTTCAACTTCGGCCGGGCTTTGCTGGAGTGGGCCGGACACGGCGTGGAAAAGTTCTTGGAGTATTCCTTCGCCGGCTCCCAACTGGTGTTCGGCGAGTTGGGCCGCAAGGGCGGCTCCCTGGGAATGATCTTTGCCTTCCAGGTGTTGCCCACGGTGATTTTCATCTCCGCATTTTTTGCCGTGCTCTATTACTACGGCGTGATGCAGTTCATCATTCGCCAGATGGCGAAGGTCATGATCCGCATGGGCGCCAGCGGCGCGGAGTCGCTCGACGTGGCCGCCAGCATCTTCATGGGGCAGACGGAGGCACCGCTTACCATTCGCCCCTACCTGCCCTCGCTGACTCGCTCTGAGTTGATGACGGTCATGACCGCGGGCATGGCGCACGTCTCCGGCGGCATCATGGGCGCTTACGTTCTCTACGGCGTCGAGGCCAAACACCTGCTCAGCGCCGTGATCATGACCGCCCCCGGCACCATCCTGATGGCGAAAATGTTCGTGCCGGAAACTGAAGAGCCGGTTACGAAACCGCACCCCAAGTCAGACGCGATGGAAGCAGCTCCGCTCGTCACCGATATCGACCCCGAGGCGATCACCAAAGACGAGAACGTTCTCGGGGCCATCACCCGCGGCACCATCGACGGCTTGCACCTGGCCTTGAACATCGCCGCCATGCTGATTTCCTTTCTCGCCCTGATCGCCCTGGTGAACGGCATCTTTGGCGGCATTCACAACCACATATTTCATTGGTTCCCGTCGAGTCTGGAACAGGTCTTCGGTGTGATCTTCGCTCCCGTCGCTTTCGTGATCGGCATTCCCTGGCACGAGTGCGGCATCGTGGGCAATCTTCTGGGAACGCGCATGGTGATCAACGAACTGGTGGCCTACGGCATGCTGGGTGCGCAGAAGGGCATCCTCGATCCCCGTTCCTTCGCCATCGCGACTTTCGCGTTATGCGGCTTTGCCAACTTCAGTTCCATTGGAATTCAGATCGGAGGCATCAGTGCCCTGGCGCCCAACAAGCGCGGAGAGTTGGCCAAACTCGGCTTCCGCGCCATGATCGCCGGTACCATGGCGAATCTGATGTCGGCTTCGATTGTGGGCATCCTGCTGCGCTGAGTTGGTTGGGCAGATCACACAGACTCTCGGTGTGAGTGGAAGGGCACGAGTACTCGTGTCCTTCCACTTTTACTAGGTCAACCCCGCCCAAGCCACATTGGCAAACGGATCGACCGTCGCCAGCGGCGAAACCGCGCCCATGGTTTCAATCGCTTTCTCGGCCATCATCTGGTCAAGGATCAGCGGGACCTCAAAGATGGCGTAGTTCTTGTACGCGCTGACGTTCCTGCGAAACTCCGCGAACGTAGCTTCCGTGAGCAACTGCTCGACCGCAGCCCCGATTTCCCGAAAGTCCGGCACCACCATTCCCAGGCGCTTTTCGACCAGCCAGGTTCCGTTGTAGCGTTCCTGCGGCATGGTGCGCGCGTTGTGCTCCACAATCACCGGCAGGCCGAATTGCAGGGCCTCACTGATGCTGCCCGGCCCCGGCTTGCCCATAAAGAAATCCGCCAGCGACATGAAGTAGTCCACCTGAGTGGTGAAACCCTCGATGACTGCCGGTTTGGTCAGCCCCAGGCCACGCAGTTTCGTCGCCAATTCCAGATTGTGGCCGCACAGAAAAATCAGCTGGTGCTGGTTCGAACTCTGGTCCAGCCTCTTCGCGATCTCGATCATCGACGCCGAACCCTGGCCCCCGAACATTACAATGCCGGTCGGCAAGTCAGGCTTCAGGCCCAGTTTTATTCTTTCCGCTACTCGATCGATCTCCGGCTTCCGATAAAACGAGGGCTTAAGAATCATCCCGGAGGTCTCATAAACCCGCCGCTTGGTGTGCCCCATCTCCAGCGCCTGGCGCCGGGCGAGCTGGCTGCCGCAAATGATGAATTCCGATTCCGGCACAATCCAGAAGTTCGGCGGATAGTCGGCCAGGTCGGTGAGCAGCGTGACGAAAGCCGCGTTTGGCATCTCCTGGCGAATGCTCTGCGCCAGGCAGCGATTGAAATGCGGAATCACGGAAAGAACCAGGTCGGTCGGATGCTGCGCCCAGTGGCTCCGCAGAATACGAACGATGCGCGAATGATGCAGCTGGATGGTGCGTTGAAAGAGGGTCAGCAAGGGCGGCGTGAGACGGGTCCAGCCCTTCTTCAGGATCAGGTTGTATCCATCCTGAATGCGCAGGCCCGTAGCGCGGTGGACAAAGTCGATCGGGTCCAGCAGTTCTTGCAAGTTCAGGAGTTTAACGTTCCAGGGATGATACTGCTGCTCGAGGACCGCCTTCAGCGCCCCGGCTGCACTCCGGTGCCCGCCCCCGGCATCGTGAAAAACTATGGTGAGGTCATGCATCGCAACCTCCTGACCGCCATCGAGCATAAGCATCTCAACTTCGCCTTAAGGGAAGATCAAAGCTCCATTAATTTTCCGTGAATAAAGGCTAGCCAGAACAAGTAACGTTACTAACGGAACGGCGAGTCATCCCGAGTTGCGGCTCGAGCCGCGCTGGCGCGGTGAGAGCAAGTCGAGGGACCCCTATCTGGCCGAAAACGCATCCGCATTTAGGGGTCCTTCGACTCCGCCAAACATTTGCCCAGTTTAGTGTTTGCCTGCGCTCGGATGATGGAAGGGGGCGAATACGCCAGAGCAAGCAGAATTTAATTACGGCAGAGTGGTCGAAAGAGGAGTTGGGGCCGTCGTTGAAAGAGCCAGTCCGTTGTCACGCACGATGTCGCTGAATAGCTTCGCGCTGCTCCGCATGGTGCGCTCTTGCGTTTCCGGGTCGAGCGCGACCAGGCCGAAGCGAAGTTTCCAGCCTTCGTTCCACTCGAAGTTATCGGTGAGCGTCCAGTGCAGATATCCACGGATATCGTGGCCCTCGCCAATCAGCCCATGCAGTTCGCGCAAGGCACTCACGATCAGCCAGGGACGAATCTGGTCCTCAGCGTCAGGCACTCCGTTCTCCATGATGTAAATGGGCTTGCCCAACCCCGCCGCACGTTTTACCGCCTCGCTGATGGCCTGCGGATACGCCTCGCCGTAGGGCCGGTCAAACCCGGGATCTCCCTGGGGGACGTGCGTGGGCACAAATACGTTGGCAAAAAATGTGCTGGCGTAGCGCACATCAAAAGCGACGTGGAAGCGGCTGTACACGTTCAGCCCAACGAAATCACAACAGCCCATGGCCTCGCGATCGCGCCCATTGAACAGACCGAACGGAAAACCCAGCCGGCCGCTTTCGATCAGATCGAAAAAAGTATGATTGAACAGCTGGTCCAGCAAGCTTGCCACCCAGCGACTGGCCATTCCCCGCGCCGGTTCAAACACCACGTAATGCTGCGCCCACCCTACTTTGGCGTTCGGCACCAGTTCGTGGAGGGCACGATACGCCAGCACATGGGCCCTCGCCTGAATGCGATTGACCCGGAGAGCGTTGAGCAGCTGCCCTTTGTGGCCCGGTGGGAATTCTCCCAGCACATATCCGCACGCCGCATAAACATTGGGCTCGTTGAAGGTGACCCACAAGCCGCAAAGGTCCCCGACCGCTTTCGCCACCTCCCGGGTGAAAAGTTCGAAGAGTTGCGGCGCGTCCGCCCGGAGAAATGCCCCGCGCTGTTCAAACCATCGCGGATGGGTGAAGTGATGCAGGCAAACGATGGGCTCAATCCCTCGCGCGTGCAGCGCTTCCAGCATCTGCCGGTAACGCTGCAGAGCCGCCCGGTCAAAACGCCCTTCTTCCGGCTCGATGCGGCTCCACTCCAGCGAGAGGCGCAACGCTTTCATCCCCAGATCGCAAGCGATATCAAAGTCACGCTCCGCGTTCTCCCACCAATCGCAGGCCTTGCCGCACCGGTCTCCGGACTTGATCCGCCCCGCGAGTTCCCAGTCCGACCACTGATTACAATTGTCGCCTTCAACCTGGTGAGCAGCCGTGGACACGCCCCACAGAAAATCTTTGGGAAAGAGCAAGAAACGGCTCAGGACTTGAGTCGCGCAGGCCCACTTCGTTCATGCCTGCATTCCATGAGTTGCATTCTACGACATGGCCGATCCTCGCCCGGATGCTCCAGTTTCGCGGGCGACATTTACTCCCTGTTCGCGATCCATTCCCTGGGTGCCTCAGTGGCCGGCTTGCCCAGGATGAGTCACAAGGGTTTCGCTTGAATGATGGACCTGGCAACCCTCACCATTTTAATTATCGGATCGAAGAGGTCTGCCATCTGGCAGGTCACGATGAAAGCGCAGAAATAGAACAAGCCTGGGCGGGTTTCGAGCAACCGCAGCGCCCAGGCTGTGAGAGGTTTTCGGATGCGGGAAATGTTTGCCAGCCACGTCATGAACACTCCGATAGCGGCGCCAGCGAGAATGTCGGTCGCATAGTGTTCCGCCAGATAAATACGGGGCAAGCAAATGACGATCGATACGTACGCGAACACAAACCATCCCGTTCGTCGGGAGGCGAAGAAGATTCCAGTGGCCAGGGCAAAAAACAGTACTGCATGATCGCTCGGAAACGAGCTCGGCCCCTCCCATCCAGGTGTCTGACCATATGGCAAGCGATATATATGGCGGGTTTCAATCAAGGGCCGGGTTCGATTAACGACCCACGACAGCACGCGAGCGATCCCGAGCGCTGGAAAACTTGCCATAATCGTCGCCAACAACACCTCGCGAGTTTCCCGAACATCATGGTTCTGAAACCATAGCCACCACCCAATCCCAATGACGACACCACCCTTAAAGAGGACACTCTCGCTGAGCCAGTTGACAAACTCGTCGAATCGGAACGATCGATGAGCAAAACCGTTGATGAAGGATGAAATAAATAGGTCGAAGCTATTCATCGGTGATTAAGGGTGATAGGGCTGTTTGCCGGCTCCTGACGGCTCTATAGGGCTATGCCATCTGGGAGAAGCCTATCCCTTGACAGCTTCTGACTCAAGAACAAGAGGTTGCAGCGGGCGGCGGGATGTTTACAAACTAGGCTCTCAAGTTGTTGAGAGATTTGGTGGAGCTAGTCGGGATCGAACCGACGACCTCATCGTTGCGAACGATGCGCTCTCCCAGCTGAGCTATAGCCCCACTTTTTAGGCGAACGGAACGATCAGTGCTGCGATTTTATCAGCCTTTCCCGCCGCTGACCAACCTCTCCCCCGCACTAAACGTAACATGACTCTGCGAAAATAATGTTTACCTGCCGCGCTCTTCCACGTCTAATGAAAAGAACAGAAGCAGCCGCGGTCTCGAAAGCCATGTTTAGCCCGATCCAGCCCGCGAACGGTCAACCGCAACTCGCAAACTACTGCTCCGTGGCCGCACACGGCCTGCTGTTGCTGTGGCTTCTGTACCCGGCTACACCCAGGCTGGTGGCGCCAGCTTTTGTGGTTCATGGCGATCATGGCGTTCAGATTGCCCATCTCTATTGGCCGAACCACCCAAGTTCGGGCGCGCCCGATGTTTCTCCCGGCACTTCCTCAGCGGATTCCCGTCAACAATTGAATTCACACTTGACCTGGAAGCGGCGCTCCAAGGCAGCCAAGACTGCTGAGCGCGAGTTGCCCCGTCCCAGGATTGGGTTGGACGATCAGACCAGCGCGCCCGGGCAGGTTGCTCAGGCCCGCGCCGCCGGATCGCCGCTGGGAACGGTATTGGAAGGGCCCTTGAGCGGCGAAGAAGTCCGTCCCGCTCTGCCCGTCGTTTCGCCCGACCCACGCGTTGCTGCCGATGAATTGGGCGGACTGCAGGGCGACGTCATCGTCGAAGTTACCATCGACGAAAAGGGCAACATCATCCAGAAAGTTGTTATTCAAAGCCTGGCTCCAGCCATCGACGGCAAGGTGCTCGAGGCCCTGGAGAATTGGCGCTTTCGCCCCGCTACCCGCAACGGCGTCGCCATCGCCTCCAAGCAGGATGTGTACTACCACTTCCCCCGCCTCGGCAAAGGGTGAGTAATGCGGGCGCGAGCGTCGCGCTCGTGCCGCCGCCTCGTCCAAGCGTCCGCACACATCCCGCTATAATGTTTAGGTGTCTACTAACCAGGTTCGACAGGTAGCCTCCGCCGACTTCCCTACTCGCTGGGGCAAGTTCCGCATCTACGGCTTTCGCGGGAACTTCGGCGCGCCTGACTCACCCCGCGAAGAGGATGCGGTCGCCCTGGTCATGGGAGACATCCATTCCACACCGCCGCTGCTCCGCATTCATTCCCAATGCCTGACCGGCGACGTCTTCGGTTCGCTGCGCTGTGATTGCCGCGCCCAATTGGAAATGGCGTTGTCCATGATCGCCGAACAGGGCGCGGGCATCCTGATCTACGAGCAGCAGGAGGGACGCGGCATCGGCCTGATGGCCAAGCTGCAGGCTTACGAACTGCAGGACCAGGGATTGGACACGGTCGAGGCCAACGAACGCCTCGGCTTCAAAGCCGACCATCGCGAGTTCGCCCTGCCTGCGGAAATTCTGAAAGCGCTGGGCGTCTCCAGCGTGCGTCTGCTGTCGAACAATCCCGACAAAGTGGCAGCGCTGGAAAAAGGCGGGATCGTGGTGGCCGAGCGTGTGCCCTGCGAAGTCGCTCCCGAAGCCCACTCCGAAGACTACCTCAAGACGAAAAAAGAAAAGCTCGGACACCTGTTCACGTCACGCTAGGTTTGGGTAGCGCCGGCGTCCCGCCGGCTGTCCCGAGGGCGTCTCGCCCTCGGCGCGGTGGGCGAGGACGCTCACCGGACCGTCATCGCTCCTAATTCTCCGCCGCGGCCAGCACTGCCCGCTTCGTAAACACCCGGATCATCTCTCGCCGATACTCCGGGGTGAGCGCCGACGTGGTGAGCGGACGAGCCACCTTCGCCGCCAGGTCGCCGACTGCTGTCGCCAGTTCCTCGTCCATCGCTTTTCCGGCCAGCAACTCTCCGGCGCCCTTTACCAGGAGAGGAGCGGGATTCACCGCCGTAATGGCCAGGCGTGCGTCTGCAATGTGGCCATTCGATCGCTTCATGACCACGGCTACTCCAGCCAGGGGATAGTCAATCGATCCCCGGACTCGCAGCTTGCGATACACACCGCTATAGCCGGCGGAGGATTGCGGCAAAAATATGCGAGTCAGCAACTCATCCGGCTGCAGCTTGCGATAGGCATCGCCTTCGCCGGTATAGAACTCAGATAGTGGCATGCGGCGGCTTCGCGATGCGCTGGCGATTTCTACTTCGACACCAAGACAAAGCAGCGCCGGCGGAGTGTCTCCGGAGAAGGCCGCCCAGCACTTGATTCCGCCGGGTGCAACATGGCACAGATCGCCGTCCTTCTTGATACAAAACCCGCATCCCTTGCGCCAGGTGAGTGACTGGTTGTACCAGAGGCAGCGCGTGTCGAGGCAGATGTTGCCCCCGATCGTGCCCATATTGCGCAGCAACGGAGAGGCGACCGTGGCGGCAGCCTCCGTAAGCACCGGATAGCGCCGGCGCAGAAACGCTGACTGTTCGATGGCGGTCAGTGAAGCCAGCGCCCCGATTTCGACACCCCGTTCAGTCTGTCGAATGTCCCTGAGGCCGGCAACGTTCCGAATGTCCAGCACATATTCTGGCTGGAACAGCTTCTGCCGCAGGGAGGGGATCAAGTCCGTGCCCCCGGCCACAACCCGTGTGGCGCCGGCGCCCTCGCCCGCGTGCTTTGCCAAGAGAGACAGCGCGTCTTCCAGGGTACGTGGCCGAAATAATTTGAATTGCGGAAGGCTCAATCATCGCCTCCGGTTTCAAGCATCGTTGCTCGCCGCGACGGATCCAGCGCATGCCGTTCCGGGCCTTTGCCTTTAAAACAAAGCGATCCGCGGTGCTCGCGGAATCCGGAGGGCGATGTGGGATCGATGCCCTCCGTCAAATTGATGGGCTTGGCATTCTTCTTCGCCCGCAGCGCCGCCAGCACGCGCTCTGGGGTAAACGGCGACTCATGCAGGCGCACGCCCACCGCGTCGTAGATGGCATTGGCGATGGCGGGAATCGTCGCCGCCAGCGAGCCTTCACTGCACTCCTTGGCGCCGAACGGTCCCTCGGGATCGATACTCTCCACGATGATGGGCTCCACCTCCGGCGACTCGATCGATGAGGGGCTGCGGTATTCGAGCAAGCCGGGATTCATCAGCATGCCGTCTTTCCAGACCATTTCTTCGGTCAACGCTTGGCCCATGCCCATCCACACCGACCCGATGATCTGGCCTTCGACCGAAACCGGGTTCAATGCCCGCCCGCAATCATGTGCCGCCCAAACTTTGTGAACAGTGACTTCGCCGGTTTCTTCGTCCACGCTGACTTCCGCTACTTGCGCCGAATATGAATAAGCCGGCGAAGGCCCGACGCCTCCACCTTTATGCTTGCCGCCCCGTGCCTCTGCTGGCGGCGCGTAGGAGCCCGTCCCAGTTAGCGTGCCGTGAAAATCGATGGCAGCCACCACTGCCTCTTCGAAGCTCATCGAATCTTTCGGGCCTTCGTCCTTGCGCTTCTGCTGCAACGACCCGCGCAGAATCTGCCCCTCCACATGCCCGCTGACTGAAGTCTCTGGTGGTGTGGTATGGCGCTCTCGTATGGTCGCGGCCGACTCGTACGCGAGGTCTCTCCGGAACACAGCATCATTGCGAAACACAAGTTCCTCGACTCCACACCCCATCTTGCGCGCCGCCGCCGACGCAATCTGCTTCTTCACCTCGGCGGCTGCCCGCAGCGTCGCATTCCCCGCCATGAACGTCACCCGGCTGGAATATGATCCGATGTCGATAGGAGTGAGGTCGGTGTCCGCTGCGACGATCCTGATCCGCCCCAGCGAGCAGCCTAGGGTTTCCGCCGCGATCTGCGCCGTCATGGTGTCGGAGCCCTGTCCGATCTCGGAGGCGCCGGTGTAAACCACCACTCCGCCATCGCGATCAATCTTGATGTTCACGGTGGAGTGCGGCATGTCGGATCGGATAATGGAATTGGCCGCGCCGCTCACGTAGTGGCTGCAGGCAATGCCCAGGCCGCGGCCCTTTCCCAATTTCCCCTTGCGATCTTTCCAGCCCGAACGCTCGACCGTCTTCTCGATGCACTCCGGCAATCCGTAACTCTGCACTCGCAACCCGTTCACCGTCACGCAGGGCGGCTGCAACAGGTTGCGCCGCCGAATCTCGGGCGGATCAAGATTGACCATGGCCGCCAGTTCATCCAGTTGCGATTCAAACGCAAACCGTACGTTGACCGTGCCATGTCCGCGCATGGCGCCACACGCAGGCTTGTTGGTCAGCACACGGTAGCCGTCGTATTGAATGTTGGGAATATCGTAGAGCGCCCCCAGCAGCGCGCCGGAATAAAGAATCGTGACCACGCCGTAAGAGCAGTAAGCCCCGCCATCCTGCACCACCCGCGCCTTCACCGCGGTAATGCTGCCGTCCTTCTTCACGCCGGTCTTGAGATCGATGAGAGTGCGCGGCCTTCCGCGATGGGCCCAGAACACTTCCTCGCGCGTGTAAGTAATTTTCACCGGGGCCCGCGCCTTGCGTGCGGCAATCGCTGCGATGATCTCCAGCGGAATCACTTCGCTCTTGCCCCCAAAGCCCCCGCCCACCAGCGGTTTGATCACGCGAATCTGCGCCATCGGCATTTCCAGCACCAGTGAAAGCTTGTGCTGCAGGTAGTACGGAACCTGGGTGGACGACCACACAATCAGCCGCCCCGGCTTGCCACTCTGCGAATCGATTTCAAAACTGGCCAGCGTGGAGTGCGGCTCCATGGCCGCGTGAGTTACTTCGCCGGCAATGAATCGGGCTTCCGCAACACAATCCGCCTCCGCAAAGCCTTTATCGGGATCGCCAAACACATGGTGATAATCCTTCTCCAGGTTGTGCGGCTTGTTGTCGTGGATCAGGTCCGTCTCCGCCCGTATCGATTCTTCGGGATCGAAATAAGCGGGCAGCACTTCGTATTCAACATCGATCAGTTCCAGGGCACGGTCGGCGGTCGCTTCGTCCACCGCGGCCACGCAGGCTACGTTGTCGCCCACGTAGCGGACCTTCTCCAGAGCCAGCGCGTGTTCATCGTGCCCGACGGGAAGAATTCCGTAAGTATTGGGCGCATCCCTGCCGATTGCCACCGCAACCACGCCTTCCACCTTTTCGGCGCGGCTGGTGTCGATGCTCTTGATGCGCGCATGAGGATAAGGCGAGTGCAGTATCTTCCCCACCAGCATGCCCGCGACGCAAAGGTCATCGGTGTACTTGCCCGCGCCGGTGGTCTTGCCGGCCGCGTCGACCATGGCAATGCGTTTGCCGATAATGGAGAAGTCAGTCATGTTCTTGTAGCCCGGCGTCTCGCCGGCTGTCAGGCGTCCCGCCCGCCTACCGGACGGTTGAGGATTACGACTCCACTCCCTTCTGCTCAGCCACGATCGCGGCCTTGATCGCCTGATACATCTGGTTGTAGCCGGTGCAGCGGCACAGGTTTCCGCTCAGCGCGCCGCGAATTTCTTCGTCAGTCGGCTCCGGGTTCACCGCCAGCAAATGCTTTACGGTCATGATGAAGCCCGGAGTGCAGAAGCCACACTGCGCTCCGCCCCAATCGCCGTAAGCTTTCTGAATAGCGGCCAGGCCGCCGTGTTCACTCACGCCCTCGATGGTCGTGATCTCCTGCCCTTCACAACTGGCCGCTAGCATGGTGCAGGAGAGCATGGGGACGCCGTCTATCTGGACGGTGCAGGACCCACACGAAGAATCATCGCAGCCACGCTTGGAGCCGGTGAGCTGCAAATCCAGTCGTAATGCATCCAGCAGGAGCCTGCTGGGCTCGACTGCAAGCTCGTGCCTGCGGCCGTTAACGCGGAGTTCGATCAGTTCTTTTTTCATGACCAGCTTCTAGCTCCTGGCTTCTAGCGCAACTGGAAAACCTTTCTTAGCTGGCAGCCAGTAGCTCGAAGCCAGTAGCTGCTATCAGTAGAGCGGCACTTTCGGATCCACCGTGCGCGCCCAGCCATCGATTCCGCCACGCATGGACTGCACTTTCTCAAATCCTTGCTGTCGCAGCCAGTTGGTGACACTCAAGGAGCGCACGCCGTGATGACAAACCACGACAATGTGTCCGTCGGGATCGAGTTCCTGGTTGGCGCGCGTGGGAATATCGCCCATGGGGATATTCTTGCTGTCCTCCAGGCGGGCTTTCTCCAGTTCCCAAGGTTCGCGAACATCGAGCAAGGTAAATTTATCGCCCTGCTTGAGCAGCGATTTCACCTGACCGGCACTGATTTCGAAGTCCATCAAAGCTTGCTCCTGGCTTCAAGCTACAACCACCTGCTCTGGCTTGTATTGGCCAGAAGCCAGGAGCTAGAAGCCAGAAGCGCCTTTCAATATCCAAAATCTGTTTGCGCCGAATACGCGTGCTGCTTGACGCCCAAATCCTCCACTCGACATGCACCTAACTGGTTCATGTATGCCGCGCGATCGGCGACACTGTGCACCCAGCGTTGCAACCAGGCGTCGCTGGCAGCCAGCGTTTTCGTCTGCTCGTGATATTGACGAAAGAAAGCGTTGTCGCGTCCGTAGCATCCCTGCACCGGAGAAGGATGCGCTCCGTAGCGGCACTCAACCACGGCGCTGACCAGAAACCCCGGGATCGCGGTGCGATTGGGATCGCTGGCAATTACCTCGGCATCGACAATCTCTTCCGCCACGACAATCACCCGCCTCGAGGCGCGGACGGCCTCGATCATCACGCCGAAGTTTCCCCAGCAGTGAGCATTACCGTCACGATCGGCACGCTGTAAATGGACTATAGCGACGTCGGGAGTCAGCGCCCGGATCGCGTGCAGCTTCTTCGGCTCACGTAGGGGCGGACGCCCTCGTCCGCCCAGGCGAGTCGCAGACTCGCCCAACTCCGCTTCCACAAAGGGCGACTCAATCTCCGCGAAAAAGTCGTTGTCGCGGGCCAAGTCGCTACCCAGGGCCGTCAGAGTAGGAAGAAAAGGCACGCCCATCGCTCCAGCCTGCAGGGCCAACGCGACTGCAAAGTTGCTGAGGTCAACGACTTTCAGTCCGCCCCGCTCCACCGCGCGGCGAAAGTTGTAAGCCGAACCCATCATTACATTTCCCACCCAGGCCGCGATCACCCGCTCCGCACACCCTGCCGCAATCATCTGATCGAAGAGAATGTCAGAGATCGGCCCAATCAGGGTGAGACCGCGCTTCTTTTGCCGGATGATCTCGTGACCGGCGGCGAAAGGAATCATCTGCTCCATCTGCAGACCGAGCGCGACGGAAGCACCGTCCGGCACCAGTTCAGCGATGGCCCCGCGCATGCTCAGGAGTTTGGACATAGCAAGTTCTATTTTCCCTTCCAAACCGGCGCGCGCTTGTTCAGGAAGGCGTTGATTCCCTCGTGAACATCTTCCGTCTTCATCAATTCCTCGAGATAGATTTTCTCCGCCTGCGCCAGCCCTTTGTCGAAGTGCATCGAGTCCCACGCGTAGTTTGCCTTCTTGGTGATCGCCAGCACCGCCGGGCTCAATTTTGAAAGTTGCTGTACCGCCTCCTGCACCGCCGCCTCAACCTCGGTGTCAGCCACTGCGCGGTTAGCCAGACCGATACGCGCCGCTTCCGCGCCCGGAATGCTGCGCCCGGTAAGGATCAAATCTGCCGCGTGCTTCTGCCCGACCAACGCAGCCAGCGCAGTGGCCGCCACCGGCGGATAGCATCCCAGCTTGATCTCCGGAAATCCCCATGCGGCATTTTCCGCGGTGTACACCAAGTCACAGACCATGGCCAGTTCAGCTCCGCCGCCCAGGCAATGACCATGCACGGCGGCGATGGTCACCTTTCTGCTGCCCACGACGGCGCGAATGACGGCTTGAAACCTGGCCAGCATGCCCTCTACTTTGTCGGGAGTGTGCGCGGCAACATCCACACCTACCGAGAACGCCTTCCCCGCGCCGCTCAAGATGACCGTGGATACATCATGCCGCCCCTCGATCGCGGCCAGCGCCTGCGCCAATTCATCCATCATTGCGATGCCAATCACGTTGTGCGGCGGATGGCGCAGCGTGAGATGCGCCACTGGAGGCTGGAAGTCGAGCGCGATTCGGGTTTGCGTGAGCGTTCCGGTTGTCATGTTGATTTCTACTTTGTCCAGAATCCGTCTTTGTCGTATTCGCGGATCGCCCGGAGCTCTGCCGCGCTCGGCGACGGCGTTGTCTTCACTTCATCCGTGACTCGCAGGCGCCATCCCGTGCTGCGCAACACATCTTCAACTTCCACTCCGGAATGGGTGGACGACAAATAAGCCTCACCGTCCTCGCCGAAACGCAGCACCGCTTTGCTGGTAATGACCGCCGCCGGCCCGCCACGGGGCAAGCCCACCCTCTGCCGCCAACCACGACCGTCGCCATTGCCGGGACTGGTGACGTAGGAAACCCGCTCCGGCAGCCGCTCCCGGCTATGTTCCAGCAACACCACAAAACGTTGCGCCAGCGACGCGATATCGCAGGCCCCGCCCGACCCCGGCAGCCGCGTGACTCCCTTCGGCCCGCGCACCTGGGTTGAGTTCAGATTGCCAAAGCGGTCCACTTCAGCAGCCCCCAGAAAGCCCATATGCACCCGTCCGGACTGCAGCAGGCTCATGACCCCAAGCATGTCCAGGCACTGGGTTGCATTCCTGATATTGGCGGGGTCGGCCATGGTGTAGATCAGTTCCGGGGAAGGTGTCCTGCGTATCACTCCGTTTTCAAACAATCCCACAGCACGGGGAGCGTGTGTCTTCTTCGCCACCACGAATGCGGCCAACGGCAATCGCATCCCAACGAAGACGACTTCACCGTCGCGGATTTCGCGCGCCGCGCTGACTACCATCAGCTCGCCCGGTGTGCAAGCTTTCCTCTCCGGAGTAACGGAAGTCATCGCCATAACCCAACTGAGAACCGGGAACTGGAAACTGAAAACCGGTTTTTGAAACCGCCTGCGCTCACGGCAAAAAGCTACAAATTAATCGCCGACTTGCGGACCTCGCCAATCGAAGCCAGAGGGTCCCGAGCACCCTCCTTTGGCGCAATCCACTTCTTCTCGTTGCTGATAATGTCCAGCAGCAATTTCTTGTCTTCCGCCGAGGGCAGATATTCCTTCAAGTGCTGCGCGTAACCGACATCGTCCAGCGCTTCCCCGCTTTCGGCATGGAATTTCTGTCCCGCCCAGCTTCCGATGTTACGGTTAAACTTGATATGCGGCGCGTAAAGTTTTGATTGGCCAGGCTTTAAGAAGCTGTTGAAGCGTGCGATCAGGCCCGCCACTTCATCCCGATAGAGACGGCGGTTGTAGTCATTCAGGTCGTCGAGGTCCGCCGCCTGCTCATTCTTCGGCTCGTCATATCGCCCCTTGATCCCCCATACATAGGCCCAATGGGCGGATGAAGAGTGATCCGTGCCGAAACAGGTCGTACGAACTGGAAATCCACTTGTTGAGATACTTCTGGATCAGCCAGCCCGGGACCACGCCTGCCTCTACAATGCGGCGCAAGCCGTCGTTGCCCGTTCCCATATGGAAGGCCTCCTCGCGCAACATGTATGACATCGAGCGCCCGAGGGGAGCGAAAGCGGAATATTTGAACATCTGCAACTGGAATTTGCCATCGCGATCCACGAAGTCGGTATAGGTAAAAAAGTCCATCCAGTTGTCGACGTCAACATTGAAGGCGCCCAGTAAGCGCTTGTTTTCAAAGGCCCGGCGCTCCAGCATCTTCTGCGCCTCGACTTTGCCGGAATATCCGAAGTGATCCACCAGCAGGGCGCACATCTGCCAGCCATGACGCATTTCCTCGATCATGACCCGGGTGATGGCGCGGCGGTCCCAATCGGTGGGCGCACTTTCGAAGAGATATCGCTGTTGCTCCACGCTCGCGAACTCGGTATCACCCTGATACACGATCATGTTGATCAGCGCATCGCGCATCTGCTGGGTGGGCACCTGGCGAAGGTTCTCCCACTTGCGGCGCCCCTTATATGATCCAAACTCGATCTCTTCAGTCTCGATTGCGCCGAACAGTGTGTCGAATTTGAAGCTGGCAATTTCGTCGTGATTGACGCCGATCTCTTTGCGCCAATCGTCAAAGAGCCCGACCCAATCGCTGAAAGTTCCGATTTTTGCTACCCTGCCTGGCATAACACCTCTTTACTCGTAGCGCCGGCATCTTGCCGGCTGTCCGGAGGGCATCTTGCCCTCCGCCTCGCGGGCGAGACGCCCCCGCGACAGCCGGCGTCCCGCCGGCGCCACACTATTTCGCCTTGAATACCGCTGGCCTCTTCTCTACGTACGCCGCCAGCCCCTCTTTAGCGTCGTCGCTCTGAAACAGCAGTTGCTGATTTTCACGCTCGACCGCCAGCGCCGATTCCATCGGAATCTCCCACCCGGTCTGGACCGCCCGCTTGATCCGTCCCACGGCCTTTGCCGCTTTGTTGGGCGGGCAGAACTGGCGCGCATATTCCATGATGTTCTCCATGAAATTCTCGCGCTCGTAAATATCGTTGACGATGCCAAGCTCTTTGGCTTCCTCGAAGGAAAATGTGTTGCCGGTCACCATCAACTCGATGGCTTTGCTCTTGCCCACGATGCGCGACAGCCGCTGCGTGCCGCCGGTGCCAGGCAGTACACCCAGATTCACTTCCGGAAGCCCGATCTTGCCCGCGTCCTGGCGCGCGATGCGAATGTCGGCAGCCATGGCAATTTCCAGCCCACCGCCTACGCAGTGTCCATTCAGCGCCGCAATTACCAGCTTGGGCGTGTGTTCCAGCCGCAGCAGGGTCTCGTTGGCATGCAGGCAGAAGTAGTACTTGAAAGTGGGATCGACGCTGACCAGCATCTTGATGTTCGCGCCCGCGGAGAAGAATTTATCGCCTGCGCCGGTCAGCACAATGACGTACACATCGTTGTCCATGCGTGCCTTGAGAATAGCCTCGTCGAGCTGCCGGTTCATCTCGTAGGTGTAGGTGTTGGCTGGAGGGTCGCACAATTCGATCACCGCCACGCCGGCGTCCACCCGGTAGTTGATCAGTTGTTTTGTACCTTCGCCGCTTGCGGGCTGTACTGTCGTCACCATCGTTCCACTCCTTTTCGCGATACGAAAAATGTCGTGTTCAGTTCGATGCCGCAGGTTTCTTCTTCTGCGCTGCCTTGGCCGGTCCCGCTCCTATACCCTGAAGGAAAATGTCTCCCATGGCTCGCGCCAGTTCCGCGGCGTCGGCATCCACGCGCGGGTTGTACCAGGTATAAATCCAGTTCATCATGCCAAACAGGCTGAGCACCGCGGTCCGGCTGGAAAACTCCAGCCCGCGGGCGTGCTTGTAGCGGTCCAGCAGCTCCATGCAGACGCGGAAATACTCGCGCTTGATGGCCGCGATTTCGGCACCCCAGCCGTTCTTCAATACATCATCTTCGTGAGAGAGGACCTTCATGGCCTTCGGGTTGGCAAGAAAGTACTCCAGATGATTGTGAATGAAACTGCGAATCCGCTCTGCCGGGTCGTTAAGGTCCTGCAGTTGCTCCCGCAGCCGCCACACAATGGTGGTGAATGTGTCTTTCTGGATCAGGTAAAGCAACTCTTCTTTGGATTCGAAGTAGTAATACAGGCCGGACAGTGAAACCCCGCTGGCGCGGGAAAGATCGCGCATGGAGGCGGCCGCATAGCCTTTTTCATAGAAAACGTTGGTGGCGTGAACCAATATCTTGGCCAGGCGGCGGTCAAACCGGGTCTCCGGGCGCGATTCGGGTGCAGAAACTCGGCGTCGGGCTGCGAGTTGCGTATGGATGGGAGAAGGGCTTGCCATTGTTCGAACGTTCGTTCAAAATAGTAGCAGCGCCACGGCGCAAGAACAAGCAATTTCATCGCCCGAAATAATTCCTGAGAACCGGGAACTAGTAAACTGGAAACTGGGAATTCACAACCAGGGCTCAATCCACTGGCGAGACCCAGGCAGTACCTCCCGCAGGCAGGTCTTGAGAGGGTCTGCCCGCCAATGAGGCAACTACCTGCCTCAGTTCCGAATGTCCGCCAGCAACTGCTCTACCTCGGACCTCAGGGCAGCCGTCAGCGGCAAGAACGGCAGGCGCGCGGGGCCGCCATAGTAGCCGTTCAGGTCCATCCCATACTTCAGGCCCGGAATACCCATTTCTCCGGCCACTCGGCTAGTGGCTTTTGTGATCCGCTCCTGCTTGAGGTGGGCCAGCTCTGCATCGCCTTCCTTCCAGGCAGCATAAATCTCGTAGCAAGCCGTCGGCGCGGCATCGGCAAAAGCGAGGATCGCGCCCGCCGCACCCGCCTGTAGTGACGGCTCCAGCTTCTGCGCCAGTCCCACCACGATCTGGAACCCGACTTCCTTCTGGCGCGTTTTGATTCCACTTACCACGCTCACAGCGGCCGACGATGGCTTCGCGCCGCCCACTCCCGCCACCTGCACCAGTTCCCCACCCTGCCCGTTGCCGCCGCTGGACGCCTTGAGCATACGCGGAGTCACGGCATCAAATGTTTCGGTGACCGAAACCGAACGCTTCACATGCCGGGTCGCTTCCACCATCTTTCGAATTTTCTCCACATCGCCGCCCGACTCCTTCATCCCGATGATGTTGGGGTGGTCCGCCAATTCCACCACCACCTCGGCGGGAATGTCGTATCCCGTGAAACCGGGGACGTTGTAAATCATCACTGGCAGCGGCGAACGGTCTGCCACCGTGCGATAGAAGGCCATCTGGTTCGCCGGCTGCATCTGTTTTTTGTAGAAATGCGGCGTGCGCACCAGCGCAACGTCATAGCCGAGTTCAGCGGCATACTCGGTCAGGCGCAAGGTTTCGCTGGCGGACTCGATCCCCGTGCCGGCAATCAGCACTTTGCTCGGCGCCGCGGCCTCCCGTGCCACTTTCAGGACGTCGCGCCGCTCTTCGTCGGAGAGCATGATGGCCTCTCCGGTCGAGCCCAGGACCACCACACCTGCCGCAGGCGTTTTCGAATAGCGCTCAACGTTGTGCTCGAGTTTTTTCAAATACACGTTGCCGTCAGGATAGAAAGGGGTCGTGAGAGGAGGAAAAATACCGTGAAGTAGCATGGAACTCAGTGAGTGCCGAAAGTGTTCACTTACAAGCTTATCAAATCCGCCCTGTCATCCTGAGCTCAGCCGAAACTTCGCAAAGCGAATTTCCGGCGCAGTCGGAGGACCCCTATCAGACCGGATAGTGTACGGCGGGGGGTCTCACAGCGGCTACGCAGAGCGCCGCTCCGCAGGCGGTACGAAATGCGCGGCCGGCACAGCGCCAATCTGCACCAGCAGGCCCAATTGATCCCAGTTGTCCCAGCCTTCGACAATCTTTCCGTTGGAAAACCTCTGGGTCGAGGTGCCGGTGATGGTGACCTTCTTCCCGCTTGGCGCGAATCCCAGAAAGTTACCCTGATGGGTCATGGTTGCGGTCCAACGGGCCGCCGCCTTGTCTCCCTGCTCAACGATATGATCGATCTTTACTTTCAGATCGGGAAACGCATGGCGAAACTCGGTTGCAAAAGTCCTGAACTGTTCGCGGCCAATGACGGTGTCATGCTGAGCCTGGCCATGACCGACGACGTCGGGCGACGCCATCTCATCGATCGTCTCCATGCGCCCGTTGTTCCACACTTCCTCAAACCAGCGACGGATCAAAGCGCTATTTTCCTGCGTCATACCACACCTCCGAGGCCAAATTAGCCTCTTCGGCCTTTCACTGTACGCTCCGCGTGCAAGTGCTGCAATGCCTGTACCCGCAACTCCCCGCGCTGTAACGCCGAGATGCCCTCCGCCGCGGCCCGCGCTGCCGAAAGCGTGGTAATGGTAGGGATTCGCGCCTGTACCGCTGCCCGCCGGATGGCCTTCTCATCGAACCAGGGATCGACCCCATGCGGCGTATTCACAATCAGGTGAATGCGCTCGCCCTTGATCAGGTCCACCACGTTGGGGCGTCCTTCTTTCACTTTGTAAACCCGCTCCACCGACATGCCTGCGTCCTCGAGCACATCGGCCGTGCCGGCCGTCGCTACCAGCTTGAAACCCATATCCACAAATTTGCGCGAGACTTCGGCCACGCCTGGCTTGTCATGATCGGTGACGCTGATGAAAACCATGCCCTGCGTGGGCAGCTTCTGGCCGGCGGCGGTCTGGGCCTTGGCAAAGGCCTCGCCAAAGTTGTCGGCTACGCCCATCACCTCGCCGGTAGATTTCATCTCCGGGCCGAGGACGGTATCCACGCCGGGAAATTTGTTCCAGGGAAAGACTGGGGACTTTACGTAATAGCAGTGACCGGTGTCCAGGTCGGCGCCGCGCTCAATAAATTCCGGCAGAAACTCGCGCAGCTTGCGTCCAGTCATAAGCCGGGCCGCGATCTTTGCCATCGGCACTCCGGTCGCTTTCGAAACGTAAGGCACGGTCCGCGAGGCCCGCGGATTCACTTCGAGAACGTAAACCTTGCCACTGCCCGTGTGGGGGCGGGTCTCTGACCCGCCCGGACGGGTCGAAGACCCGGCAGAAAGGCTCGCCCGCGGAATGGCAAACTGAATATTCATCAGTCCGACAACTTTCAACGCCCGCGCCAGCTTGAACGTGTACTGCCGCATCCGCTCTAACAGATTTTCGGGAATATCCACCGCCGGCAGCACGCACGACGAGTCGCCGGAGTGAATGCCGGCTTCTTCAATGTGCTGCATGATGCCGCCGATGACCACATCTTCGCCGTCCGAAAGCGCGTCCACGTCCACTTCGATCGCATCCTCGAGGAAGTGATCGATCAGCACCGGCCGGTCCTGTGAATACTCGACTGCTTCCTTCATGTAGCGGACGACCATCTCTTCGTCGTAGGCGATCACCATGGCGCGCCCGCCCAGCACATACGAGGGGCGCACCAGTACCGGATATCCCACGCGGTTCGCGCCCGCGATCGCTTCTTCGACCGAGGCCGCCATCGCCCCCGGGGCCTGCGGGATCTCAAGTTCGTCCAGCAATTTTCCGAAGCGCTTGCGGTCCTCTGCCAGATCAATCGACTCCGGCGACGTGCCGATAATATTCACACCCGCCGCCTTGAGAGGCAGCGCGAGATTCAGGGGGGTCTGGCCGCCAAACTGCACGATCACGCCGACCGGCGCGCCGGAAGAAGCTTCGTGCTCGCAAATGGCAAACACATCTTCCAGGGTGAGCGGCTCGAAGTAGAGGCGGTCGCTGGTGTCATAGTCGGTCGAGACGGTCTCGGGATTGCAATTGATCATGATGGTCTCGTAACCGTCGTCGCGCAGCGCGAAGGCCGCATGACAGCAGCAGTAATCAAACTCAATTCCCTGCCCGATGCGGTTGGGTCCACTGCCCAGAATGATCACTTTCTTCTTCTCGGTCGGTGTGGCCTCGTCTTCTTCTTCGTAAGTCGAGTACAGATACGGTGTGTAGCTTTCGAACTCGGCGGCGCAAGTGTCCACGCGCTTGTAAACCGGAGCAATGCCGTGCTTCTTGCGCAGATGCCGGACTTTCTCCTGCGCCCCTTTGCCGTCGAGCCGCCAGACCCCGGCCAGACGCCCGTCGGAGAAGCCCATGCGCTTGGCCTCGCGCAGCACCTCGGTCGGAAGCGATTCCATGGGATGCTTCTCCAACTCCAGTTGCATGTCGTTAATCTCTTTGAGCTGGTACAGAAACCAGGGATCGATGGAAGTCATCTTCGCCAGTTGCTTGACGGTATGGCCTTGGCGCAAAGCGTAGCGCACGTAGGAAAGCCGCTCCGGGTGCGGGGTCACCAGCCGCTGCGTCAGGATCTTGGGCTCAATCTTCTCCGCCCCAACTTTCTTGCCCGTGTCGAGCGCGCGCACGCCCTTGAGCAACGCCTCCTTGAAGGTGCGGCCAATCGCCATCACTTCGCCGACTGATTTCATCTGGGGCCCAAGATTTTCATCGGCGCCGGGGAATTTTTCAAACTGCCATTTCGGAATTTTCACCACCACGTAATCGAGCGTCGGCTCGAAACAGGCCGGCGTTTTGCGGGTGATGTCGTTGGGAATTTCATCCAGCGTGTAGCCGACCGCCAATTTGGCGGCAATCTTCGCAATCGGAAACCCGGTCGCTTTCGAAGCCAGCGCCGAGGAGCGCGACACCCGGGGGTTCATCTCGATCACCACCATGCGGCCGGTCGTAGGATGAACGCCAAACTGTATATTCGATCCGCCAGTCTCGACACCGATCTCGCGAATCACCGCAATGGCAGCGTCCCGCATGGCCTGATATTCGCGGTCGGTCAATGTCTGCGCCGGAGCGACGGTGATCGAATCGCCGGTATGCACGCCCATGGGATCGAAGTTCTCAATCGAGCAGATGATGATGACGTTATCTTTCAGATCGCGCATCACCTCGAGTTCATATTCCTTCCACCCCAAAACCGATTCTTCGATCAGCGCTTCGTGGACGGGAGAGAAATCGAGCCCACGAGCCAGCACTTCCAGCATCTCTTCGCGGTTGTAAGCGATACCGCCGCCGCTGCCTCCCAGCGTGAACGACGGCCGCACGATCACCGGAAATCCAATCTTGCCGGCAAATTCGAGACCATCTTTCAGATTGTTCACCAGCGCCGACTTGGGAACGTCGAGGCCGATCTTCTGCATGGCGTCTTTGAAGTAAAGCCGGTCTTCGGCCTTCTTGATCGCCGCCACATTCGCGCCGATGAGCTGCACGTTGTACTTCTCAAGCACCCCGCCGTCTGACAGCTCAATCGCAAGATTAAGAGCAGTCTGTCCGCCCACGGTGGGCAGGATGGCAAATCCATGTCCCGGCGACAGTTCACGCTCGATGCGAATAATCTCTTCCAGATATTCACGCGTAAGCGGCTCGATGTAAGTGCGGTCAGCAAGCTCCGGGTCGGTCATGATGGTGGCCGGATTGGAATTGGCCAGCACCACTTCAAATCCCTCGGCCTTGAGCGCCTTGCAAGCCTGCGTCCCGGAGTAATCAAACTCCGCCGACTGGCCAATGATGATAGGGCCAGAACCAATGATCAGGATTTTCGAAATGTCAGTACGTCGCGGCATTTACTGTGTAATTCTCCCGAACTTGTCTTGAAACTTGATCGCAACCTGTTTGGTACCTTCTCGCTTACCGCATCGACCCGCTTGAGGGCAGCGGCTCACCGCGTTCATACCATTTGCCGTGGTATCCCTTCCGACCCACCGAGGTTCCACATGTGACGGTTCCCATGGTTACGTACAGTGGCTGCTTGCAAGCCTTGATTGGTTTAGACCTGGTTACTCTTAGAGGCCAGTACAACGGGGACCAGCCTATCGGACTGGCGGTTATGTTGTACTCGCCCGCTGGCACCGCCGAAAATTTGAAGACTCCCTTCGAGTCTGCATGAACATCAGCCACGGCTACCTTCTGGGAATTCAACAGTTGCAACTCCACATCGGCAATCGCATTTCCCAACGGGTCGCGGACTTGTCCACAAACCGCAGTCACAGGTATGGGTTTGGGCGCAAGACACTCGTTCGCACTGAGTGGCGCCGCACAAACAAAGAACCAGACAACACTTGCCCGCGTCGCCTTCACCCTTTCCACTCCTCCATCATCTTCACAAAATCCTTGAACAGATAATGCGAATCGTGCGGACCCGGCGACGCCTCGGGATGATATTGCACACAGAACAGCGGCAAATTCCGGTGCCGCATGCCTTCAAGTGTGTTGTCGTTCAGATCGATGTGCGTCAGTTCAACTTCACTCTGCGGCAGCGAATCCGGATCAACGGCAAAATTATGGTTGTGCGCCGTGATCTCGATCTTCCCCGAGTTCAACTGCTTCACCGGATGGTTTCCGCCGTGGTGTCCAAACTTCAGCTTGAAAGTTTTCCCACCCAGAGCAATCCCCGTAAGCTGATGCCCCAGGCAGATTCCAAAAATTGGCTGGCGCCCCATCAGACGGCGAATGTTATCCACCGCGTAGGTGCAAGGCTCGGGATCGCCCGGCCCGTTCGACAGGAACACGCCATCCGGCTTCAGCGCCAGGACATCTTCCGCCAGCGTCTGCGCCGGAACCACCGTGACCTTGCAGCCTTCCCCGCGCAGTTTGCGCAGAATGTTCTGCTTGATGCCGTAGTCGTAAGCCACAACATGAAAACGCGCCGGCTCATCCTTGACGCCCACCACTTCGTCCGGCAGATGCGAACGCTCGCCCGTTTCCCATTGGTAAGTGCTCTTGGTGCTGACCACCTTGGCGAGATCAGTCCCGTCCATCTTGGGGATCGACCGCGCCTTCGCCACCAGTTTGTCGGCGTCGTTTTCTAACGTGGATACCACGCCGCGCATCACGCCGTGGTCGCGCAAATGCCGCACCAGTGCCCGCGAATCAATCTCCGCCAGCACCGGAATCTTGAATTGTTCGAGATACTCTTCCGCCACCTGCTGCGAGCGCCAGTTCGAGCTGACGCGCGAAAACTCGCGCACGACCAGACCCTCGATGTACGGACGCGTGGCTTCGTTGTCCTCGGCATTGGTGCCGTAGTTGCCGATTTCAGGATTGGTGAGAACTACAATCTGGCCGCAGTAGGAAGGATCGGTGAAAATTTCCTGATAGCCAGTAATGGAAGTATTAAAAACGACTTCGCCGTAACATTCGCCTTTGGCGCCGTATCCTTTGCCTCGGAAGACTCTGCCGTCTTCGAGCGCAAGCGTAGCTTGCATTCGTGCTCCAGGGAGTGGATTTTCAGAATTTTAGCAGGGATACCAAATTGGCGAAACAAATGATTTCGATAAGCTGGATTTTCTTTGCGTTCTCTGCGGCCTTTCTTTGCGTCCTTGGCGGTAAAAAGCTTTTGACCGCAAAGATCGCAAAGAAAGGCCGCAAAGTACGCAAAGAAGCCCTACCGCACCCTCCCCATCTTGTCCATCGGCCAATATCCAAACACAGCCTTGCCGTAGATATAGCCAACGTTCACCGGCCCAAAGTCGCGGCTGTCATTCGACATGGTGCGATGGTCGCCCAGCACGAAGTAGCTATTGGGAGGCACCACTGTCTCGGAATAGGAACGCTGATCTGCGTAGGCGGCGGGCACGTAGTCTTCCTCGAGCGCTTCACCATTGACGAACACCTCGCCCGAGTCAATCCGGATATGGTCACCCGCCAGCCCGATCACGCGTTTGATGAAACTCTTGGAGGGATCCCGGGGATAGCGGAACACCACGATGTCGCCACGCTGGATGGGCTCCAGCCGGTACACATACTTGTTGACGAAGATGCGCTCCTGGTCGTCGAGCGAGGGCATCATGCTGGTGCCCTCGACTTTCACCGGCTGGTACAGAAAGATAATGATGAAGGCGGAAATCGCCAGCGAAACCACCAGGTCGCGCAGCCACACCGAGAGCACCGGCAAAGTGCGAGGTGCAATGGGGACGGACCCCTTGTCACGGTGGGTGCGCGCTTCCTCTGGGCGGCCTTGGTCCGGCATGCTGATCCTCATTATACGGGTCAAGTTGATCGGGTTGCAGCTGGTCTTCCGGTTCTCGCGCGCCTGACGCGGTTACCTCCGGGCTACTGCCGCAGCGCTGCAATTCGGGTTACAATCATTAGACTGAGGGCGTCTGAATCATGATCAAGCGCGGATTGACTCTTGCCTTTCTAGGTCTGCTTGTCCTGGGTGTCTCCGCTCCCTGGGCCACCTCCCAGCAGGATGGGGCCGTGCCTCATTACAACGCCGGTCCGCCGGCCAAGGGCTCCTCCCTGCCCCCGATTCTGGGCCGGGAGCAGCTGTGGGGCACCAACGCTCAATACCCTTTTCAAAGTCATGCCTACGAGCTGGCCGCCAAAATTCCCGTGGTGTTGCACCAGCAGCCTTGCTATTGCTACTGCGATCGCGGCATGGGCCACAATAGTCTGCACAGCTGTTTCGAGGGTACCCACGGCGCCGAGTGTTCGGTCTGTCTGAAGGAGCTCTATTACTCCTATTCCATGCACAAGAAGGGCAAGACCGCCGCCCAGATTCGTCAGGGCATTATGAAGGGCGAATGGAAGCAAATAGACCTGCAAACCGCCGCCGCAATTAACTGATTTCGGCAGCGGCAGTCAGGCGGAGTTGACGGCGACGCAAATCCGCGTATAACCTGCTGATTCGAAGTGGGTCAGGCTTTTCCACAGATGTGATCCCGGGCTCCCTGACCATCAGTCATAAACACGGCCTTCGAAATCGGCTACGAAAGCATAGCGATGGCTTAACCGGTTTCCTCCAAGCATCTGAAAAAGGAGAGCTTACGAAGAGTTCAGGAAGAGTTTTGCGGATGGCGCAGAAAACCACACCCAAGAAGCCGCTGACTGAAGATCCTCGTTTTGCACAAGCTGTGCAAAACTACGAGGCCGGACTGCGCGCTATGCAGGAGCACAAGTTCGAAAAGGCCAAGGGCTTCCTGCAGAAAGCCGTGACCGGTGCCAGCCGGGAATTAGCCGACCGGGTCACCGTTCACCTCAATACCTGCAATCAGCATCTGGAGCGCTCTGCCACCCAGTTCAGGAGCCCGGAAGAGCACTACGATTACGCTGTTTCGTTGATGAATGTAGGAGACTACGTAACCGCCCGCGAGCATCTGGAAAAGCTCTCCAAGCAGGTCCCTAAGGCCGACTATGTTTCTTACGGCCTGGCCGCTCTCGATTGCCTGACCGGCCATCTGGAGGATTCACTGCGCCACCTGGATGAGGCGATTCGCATCAACGCCGCGTTGCGCTTCCAGGCAAGGAACGACTCCGATTTCCAGAATCTGGCGGAAGATCCCCGCTTCACCGAACTGCTGTATCCCGACCCAGGGGCTGAGTTCTCCCCCGAACCAGCTATCCCTGAGGACAATGGCTAGCCGTGGCTGTGCCTGATCCCCATCGGCCGTTACTGCGGTCCCGGGGAAGTACATCATCAACCAGTCTGCGGGTCGTCGCAATCGGCGGCGGCACCGGCCTATCCACGCTGCTCAAAGGACTCAAGCGCTACGTCACCCGAGCCAGCGCCTTGGGCACTCCCGGCCATCCTGAAATCTGCGAACTCTGCGCCGTGGTCACGGTCAGCGATGACGGCGGCTCCAGTGGACGTCTGCGCAAAGAACTCAACATGCTGCCTCCGGGAGACATTCGCAACTGCATCGTCGCCCTCTCGGAAGACGAAGCCCTGCTCTCCCGCCTGTTTCAGCATCGTTTCGTGAAAGGCTCAGGACTCGAAGGTCACAGCTTCGGCAATCTGTTTCTGGCGGCCCTGACCTCCGTCACCAGCGACTTCAGCGAGGCCGTCCGGCTGTCTTCGGAAATCCTGCTTACCCGGGGACACATTTATCCCGCCACGACCTCCCACGTCGAACTCGAGGCTCTGATGGAAGATGGCACCCGGGTCCGGGGTGAGACCAAGATCACCGCCAGTAGTGGCCGCATCAAGCAACTCTTCCTCGACCCTCCGGATGTGCAACCCCTGCCCCAAACTCTGGAAGCGATGGCTCGCGCCGACCTGATCACTCTCGGTCCCGGCTCTCTGTTCACCAGCCTTATCCCCAACCTGCTGGTTCCGGGTATCGCCCAGGCTATGGTCAATTCCGCAGCGGTGAAAGTTTATGTGGGCAACCTGATGACGCAAGCCAATGAAAGCCTGGGATTGACCGCGTCCGATCATATCCGGGCCCTGAACAGCCATGCCCAGGTCAAGCGCATTTTCGATTTCGCGCTCATCAATCGCTCCCCTGCCCCCCCGGCCCTGAAGGCCAAATACGCGCTGGAAGGCGCCAATCAGATCGTGGCTGACCTCGAGGCCATCGAAGAACTGGGGGTCATCCCGGTCATGGGCGACTACCTGGATGAGAAGGACATGGTGGCCCGCCACCTCACCGACCGCATTGCGAGTGACCTGATGGAACTGGTGGCCCAGGCCCCCGGTGGAACCCGTGCCGCCACCCCGTGAGTGGGTGTGAGTCAGTGGGTGTGGATCGGACGCTCTTCTCTGACGCTTTTGACTTTGATTTTTGGTTTTGACTTTGAGTTTTGATTTCCTGATTTTGACTCTGATTTTCGTATGGTAGAGGACCGAACCGGATCGTACCTAAGTCAACATCAAGGTTAAAAGCGTCGGACAGAAGTGTCCGACCCACACATAAGAGCCGGTAACCTACGTAACCCTGCCAGGCACGAAGCTCTCGCGGTATATTGGATCGAATGCCGAAAGCCAATGACCATTCACCTCGGGTGCCCCGGACCGCGATTGCCATCATGGCCGCAGGCAAAGGGACCAGGCTGAAGTCGAAACATCCCAAGGTGCTGCATGAGGTCGGCGGGAAACCGCTTCTGGCCCATGTGATCGCAGCCGCGGCCAAAGTGGTCCCGCCCGGCGATGTATTCGCCATCATCGGTCATGAAGCCGACCGGGTGCGCAGCGCGGTGGCCGCTACCGGTGTAGGATTCGTTCTTCAGCCGGAGCAGCGCGGCACCGGGCACGCCCTGATGGTCGCCCGCGAAGCGCTGGCGCCCTACGATCTCGTCATCGTGCTTTCCGGCGATGCCCCGCTCATCACCCCGGAGACCATCGAGCAGCTGCGCGATTTCCATCTTTCGAAGAAAGCCGCAATGACCCTGCTCACCGCCCGGCTGGAAAACCCCATTGGATACGGAAGAATCATCCGCAAGAAGGCCGGCCAGCCTGAGGTCAAGGCCATCGTCGAGCAGAAGAACCTGACGCCCGCCCAGCAGAAGATACACGAGATCAACGCCGGCTTCTACGCCTTCGACGCTGGAGCGCTATTCAGCCGGATCGACAAACTGGGCTCCGACAACCATCACGGCGAGTTTTACCTCACTGACATGGCCGCGCTTCTAGCCAAAGCCAGTCAGCGCGTGGTTGCCGTGCAAGCCCACGATGCCCATGAGGTCCTGGGGGGCAACACCCGCGCCGAACTCTCGGAAATCGACCAGCACATGCGCTTGGCGAAATGCCGGCAGTTAATGGACCAGGGCGTCACCATTCTCTTTCCCGGGACCTGCGTCATCGATAATGACGTCGAGGTGGGCGCCGATACCGTCATCGAACCCTGTGTCCAGCTGCGCGGCACGACCCGCGTCGGAAGCGACACGCGCATTGGTTCCTACAGCGTAATCCTGAGTTGCGAGATCGGCGACAACGTGCTGATCCAGACCGGCTGCGTGCTTGAACACTCGGTGATCAAGGCCCGGGCTTCCCTTGGCCCCTACAGCCATCTGCGGCCGGGTTGCGAAGTCTGCGAAGACGCCCACATCGGAAATTTCGTGGAACTGAAGAAGACCCGCGTCGGCAAGGGCTCCAAGGCCAACCATCTGACCTATCTGGGAGACACCGAAGTCGGCGAAAAAGTAAACGTCGGCGCTGGAACGATTACCTGCAATTACGACGGCGTGAACAAGCACAAGACCGTGATCGAAGATGGCGTCTTTGTAGGCAGCGACAGCATTCTGATTGCGCCGATTCGCATTGGAAAGGGCGCCTACGTGGCCGCCGCCACCACCGTCACTGAAGATGTCCCGCCGGATTCCCTGGCCCTGGGCCGGGCCCGCCAGATCGTGAAAGAAGGTTGGGCCAAAACAAAAAGAGAAAAGGCCATCGCCCAGAAAGCCAAGTAATTCTGTCATCCTGAGCGGAGTGGCTGCATCGCGAAGCGAAGCAGCCGCGGAGTCGAAGGATCCCTATCAGCTCATGTAGGCACGAGCGTCCCGCTCGTGCTGGCCTTCCACAAAAAGCGCCGGTCCGCCCCGTTTCCCGAAAGTCCCATCACGCGTAGTTCATCTACGAGGTAGGGATCCTTCGACTCTCTGGATCGCCCGCGAAGCGGGCAATCCAACGCTCACGATGACAGGGGTTTAAAGTTGAAGCGGGATCGAGAAAGGAAAGCGCCGGGCTTGCGCCCGGCGCGTGCACGAGCGGGACGCTCGCGCCTACATTGCTACTTTGAGACCGCCGCGAACAGCGGCGAGTGCAGCAAGCCCTGAAACTGGTTGTCGTCAGCCTTGAAATGCATCTGCAGGTTCGAGCTGTCCGAGTTGACAGAGATGTTGTCCAGCGCCAGCTTCTCGACGGGAGTGGCCGACATTTTCTTATAGAGCATCCCCGCCTTGAGCAAAGAGGACAGCGTGGTTGCGGTCATGGAATCCGACGTCACCACATCCAGATCGAAATTCACCCCGCTCTGAAAGTTCATGGTGTAGCGCGAACCCAGAATGCGTTTCTTTACCGTCTCGTAGTCCGCCAGTCCGGCCGCGTCGCCCAGGGCAGAGTGCAGCATGTTCTGCGTCCCCTGCTGATCGAGCACGCTCCACACCGTGCCGGAATCAACCGACCCCATCATGTCCGCGATCTGGGTGTTGCTGTCCAGGCTGTAAGAGTATCCGTCGCGCGCATCCAGGGCGCCGCGCAGGGCCGCGCTGTCGCCGAAAAGCAGCGTGCTGTCATCGAGGAAGGTCATCTGCATGCCAGCCGGCATAGGATAGATGTCTGCATTGCGCAGCTTGATCGGCTTCACCTTTCTCAGCCGCATTTTCTTGAGCACGGCGGCCATGGCGAATTGCCCCTGCGCCACCCCCACCACCTTCACGCCCTGCTTTCCGCTGCGATACGAAGCAAACGTGAGCTGCTCGACATCCTTGTCGGGATCGATGCCCACGCCGCGCAACGCGCCTTCAAATTCCTTGAGACTGGGCGGCAGCACCTGCTGCTTTAGCGCCATGGCAGTATCGGAATTTTTGAGCGCGCGATAATCCACAGAAATGATCTGCTGGATGTCGGAAGGAATCACGGTGCGCGCCGAGCTGCCGAGCGGCATCGACCATGCCGTCGCGCTCGCCAGCAGCAGAATGCAAAGACTACCCTTCACTGTTTTCATGAACTACCTCGAAGAATATGTGCGTTTAGATGCGATTTATGTCCGTATTGTATGCTCATTTTGCGACAGAAAGGCGAAACGAAAGGGCAGGTGGCGTGCCAAGAGAGGTGCATGACCCCGGCGGTCAAGCCGTCAGAGCTGCAGCCTTTTTGCGGGTTTCCGCCGCAAAGGCGCCGTCTTTCAGCGATTCCAGATTGATTTCCACGTTCGCCAGCGCCCCTTGAACGGCAGCCCGGGCCAGGGCCGTGGCCGTGGCCAGGTCCGATTTCATATTCGGATTCGTAATGGGCTGCAGTCGCTCGACGATATCCACGACTTCCCTGGCCCGCTCCGCCACGCTTAATGGAACGTTGGTTGCCTGCTTCAAGGCAGCGTCAATGATGCCGTCCGCGCCGGCCGAATCCCTGGCCTGCTTGTACGCCTTCATCACTGCATTGTACGACTCCGCGTCTCCGTCAATCGCCGCCTTCAACTCTTCGCGCAATTGCGACAGTCGCGCAATCGCCTCGCTCAGTTCACGCTCGTGTTGCAGGTAAGCCTTCTTGCCGCGCGACATGGAAGCTACCATGGTGGCAAGTCCGGCTGCCATGGCCCCGCTGGCCGCCGCCGCGCTGCCACCGCCGGGAGTGGCTGTGGGTGCGGCGAGCTGTTCCACAAAGGGTTCGACCCCGGCGCGCAGCCCGCCCACCGCCATTTTGCCGCCCATCACCGCGGCCAGCCGGTTTTCTAAAATTAGACTGGAGTCGAAATTCTCGACTTGCAAAAACCACTCCGCTGCCGACTCCAGCGCCTTCTTCGGAATCAGACCCACAATCTCGCTGCTTACCGGAACCACGCCGTAGCGGACCGCTTCCCGCTTCACCACTTCGAACACGCGATGGATCGGAGTCTGCTCGAAATCAGTCAGGTTCATCGAAACCTGCGCCATCCCGCGGACCAGAAATCCCGCGCCCTTGACGAAGCGCATCCCTCCGCTGGAAAAACGCACGACTTTGGCGATCTTCTTCGCGATCTCGACGTCCGGAGTGTTCAGAAAGACGTTGTAGGCAATCAGAAATTTGCGCGCGCCCACGACGGTCGCGCCCGCCGAAGGATGCACTCGAAGCTCGCCGAAGTCCGGCTTACGCGCCGGGTTGGTCGCGATGTCCGCCCGTATACCCTCGAATTGTCCGCGCCGGATGTTTTCCAGGTTCTGCCGTTCAGGAGAAGTCGCAGCCGCTTCGTAGAGGTACACCGGAACCTGGTAGCGCTTCCAGATTTGTTCGCCGACATGCCGCGCCATAGCCACACAATCCTCAATCGTTACTCCATCAATAGGAATAAACGGCACCACATCCGCCGCGCCCATACGGGGATGCGCTCCCTGGTGCTGGTTCAGGTCGATCAGCTCCGCCGCCTTGCCCACGCCGCGAATCGCGGCCTCCTGAATAGGCTCCCGCTCTCCCACCAGCGTAATCACACAGCGGTTATGGTCGGCGTCCATCTCCCGATCCAGGAGGAAGACGCCATCCATCTTCATGGCCTCGACCATCGCATCCACTTTCGCTTTGTCGCGGCCTTCAGAAAAATTGGGAACACACTCGACAAGAGTTGCCATAGCCGGAAAAGAATATCACCGCGGCCCGTGTGGGGCGGACACTCTTGTCCGCCGCTGTTGACTTGGATTCTGAGATGTTGGAAATCCAGTGGTCACCGCGACCCACGTAGGGGCGGGTGCCCTCACCCGCCCGGCCGGGCAACGCCCGGCTGTCTCCGCCCGCCAACCTGGCGAGCTTTGCTCGCCCACCCGGACGAGGGCGGCCGGGTCTACGCAGTTCGTGATAGTCAGCTTATTGACCCTTCACGAAGTCATCCATCACCGCCTGGCGCATCAAGTCAGGCGGCAGCAGGCCCTGCGCCAGGATGAAGTCGTGGAATTTCTTCTGGCTGAACTTCGCGCCGAGGGAAGCTTCGACATCCTTCCGCAAGGCAATCAGCTTGGTATAGCCGTAGAAATAGCTGTTGGCTTGCCCCGGCGCCCGGTACGTATAGCGCTCCACTTCCTCCTGGGCGAAGGCGTGGGACTGCACCACGTCCTGCTCCAGCACGCGAAACGCGTCCGCCGGCTGAATCTTTCCTGCCTGCAATTCGGGATCGAGAAACGCCCGCGCCGCCCGCAGCAGCCGATAGTCGAGTGAAATCAGTTGCCCTTCCAGCGGCATATAAGGACGGATGAGATACTCCGAATAGAGTCCCCAGCCCTCCACGTTGGTGCTGTTGAAGGCGTAGCGAATGCGCGCCAGCGAGACTCCACGTTCGAGCATGGAATCAAACTGCAGTTCGTGGCCGGGGCGGGCCTCGTGCGCGGTGAGCGTCCAGGCCGCCGCGTCGAAAGTAAAGTCGTCGTATTTCTCGGCGCTGGTCTGACCTGGGGCTGCCGGAATATTCAGCGGCAGGACAAACTCGCCTTTCTGTCCGGTATTATGCAGGAACGGCGGAGGCACCATATGGGGCGCCGGCTGCTGCGCAGTCTCGGCGGCGGTGGCAATCCGGATCCGCGCCGGGCGGTCCGGCAGAGTAACAATCTGTTTATCGACGATGATCTTCTCAATCTGCTTCAGGCGCTCCTGGTAAAACGGCAGAATGGCGTCGCCCACCAGTTGTTGCTTCTTGAGCTCGCCGATCACGTCGCGATAGTCGCTCGAAGGCAGGTGCCGTTGCTTCGCGATCTGCTCCGCGATCGGCCTCATTTCAGCCTGAAGCTCGCCGAACATTTGATGTGCCATGGCGACGAGTTGGCCGGGTGGAATGTCAATGCCGTAGTCTTCCAGGTTGAGCGCATACTCCTCGGGCGGAAGTCGAAAGTCAGTGCGGGCCTTTGGCAGTACGTTGGCTTTGGTCCACGCGTCGTAGTCGGTCAGTTGCGATTTCAGCTTGTTGTAGGCATCCTGCCAGCCCGTCAGCTGGTATTTCTCGAGCAGCGCGGCGATGCCCTCCATGTAGTTGGGATTGCGGCCCAGTTCAGTCTCAATCTCGGTGCGGGCGGGAAAGACCACGCCCGGCTTGGCCATCTGCTCCATCACACGCTGCTTGAGGATGTCGGCCAGGGGCCTGTATCCCGGTTCCATCCCGGCATATTTTCGGATGCGAACCACGGCCGCGGGCCGCCGTTCCGAGGGCGTCTGTTCATCCAGCAGCACCCGCAGGCCACTGAACACTCTTCCGCTGGCATTCAGATAATCCACTCTGCGGACGCGTTCGAAGTCCTGCTCTCTGAATTGCAACTCGATCCTGCGGATCACGATCTCGAGGTCCTGCGCCACTTCCTTCTGCTTCTGCTGCCCTACGGCACTCTTCAGGGTCGCGAGTACGGCCTCGGTCTCGTGCCGTTCCTGGTCCTCATCGGCCAGCGTCGGTTGGGACACGTCGGTGTCGAATTGACTTAGACCCTGGTTCGAACCCAGTTCTGGAGTATGCTTCATCTCGACCGCGAGCAGCAGGTTGGTGTACTTATTGCTCGCCGCGATCCAGTCGGCGGGCGCCTGGGCGCTCCCCGGCAAGGCAAGCAAGGCAACTGCAAGGCACATGGCGATTCTGCGAAGCAACGGAGGTCTCCGATCTTTATTGCTTGACTTCTACTGCTTTGGCTTTCTACCGCTGCCGAAAAACTTTCCGATCCCCAGCCGCACCTGGAGCGTGTTGATCCCCGGATTGGGATCGCTCAGCCCGGCGTTCGAAATATGCATATAGCGCAGCTCCACGCTCCAGTTGCGCGAATCTCCCAAAAAGTGCGCTCCGAGGGCGGCGGAAGGGGTGAAGTTCACCCGGTCAGTCCCGGAGGGCACGTCATGGCTGGTAAACAGCGTCCCGCCGCTGAGTTCAAGATAGGGCACGACCCTTCCCCGCGTGGCAAAGTTCCACTTCAGGTTCAGGGGATTGAAACCGATTCCGTAGGCTGTGTTGGCTGGCTGGAACACCAGAAACGCTGGTATGGCATCGAGCGCGTACTCGAATCGTCCTTTGAGAAATCCGGGCCCGTGAGGCCGGGTAAGAATCCATCCGTAACGCAGGCCGGCGTTCCACACCCCGGTATTCGAAGTGCCGCCAGCGACGGAGTGACCACCACCCGTCCAAAGCTGTATTTCGTGCCCGCCATCCTCGACCCGGGTCTGGGCCCAGGAGAGCGAAGCGCAGAACAGCAGCAGTATGATCAACACTCTCGTCATGAACCCGTCACGATATCGCAAACCTCCCAAACATGACAATCGTGTGGGTCGGACACTCCTGTCCGACGCTTTTGACCTTGGTTTGCTCTGTTGTAATCCGGTATCGAAAAAGCGAAGTGAAAAGGGTCGGACAAGGGTGTCCGACCCACACGACCAGGTCACAGGCCCAATCCGCCATCCACGGCCAGGATCTGCCCGGTGATGAAGTGAGGCGCGGTCGCGAAAAACAGGGCTGCAGCCGCAATCTCTTCGCCCTTGCCATTGCACCGCATCGGAGTCTGCCGGGCCATCTTCTTCATGAACGATGCCGCGGCTTTTTCCCCCAGATCGATCATCCCCGGAGCGATGCAGTTGACTGCGATCTCCGGTGCCAGCGCTTTGGCCATCACCTTGGTCAGCATGTGGACCGCGGCCTTCGACGAGCAATAGTGCGCATGACTGGCCCACGGACGCAGACCACCCAGCGAACCCATATTGATGATTTTGCCGCGGCGTTCCCGCAAGGGCTTCAGAGCTTCGCGCGAGACCAGAAATGGGCCGCGGGTGTTGGAGGCAAAAATGGCGTCCCATTGCTGGAGCGTGATCGACCCGAATTCGACGGTCTCATAGTTGGCGGCGTTGTTGACCAGAATATCGATCCCACCTAACTCCTTCACCGTTTCCTTGATTGTGGACTTGACGCTCTTTTCGTCGGTGATGTCACAACGCAGCGCCACCGCGCGGACCCCGAAGCTGCCCAGGTCGATGACCGTATGCTGGGCCTCGCGCGCGGAGTGGCGAAAAGTAACGGCCACATCAGCTCCTGCCTCCGCGAGTCTCAAAGCGATAGCCCGACCTAAGCGCCGCGCCCCGCCTGTAATCAGGACGGCCCGTCCTGAAAGTGGTCTGTCGCGATCCATGCTGGAGATTGTAATTGAGGGGAGCACTTAGCAATGGCAATTGACAGTTAGCATTTGGCGAGGCCCGGTCCGTCGATCGCTACGTGCCAATTGCCAAGTGCCTTCCCTCTTGCTAGACTCCGCCCATGGCGGAGCCGCGCCAAGTCGTCCTGTATTCCCGTAGGGGCTGTCACCTCTGTGAGATCGTCAAGGAGACTCTTACCAAACTGCACCGGCGAGGCGGCTTTACCTGGCGGGAAATCGACGTTGAAAGCGACGACGAACTGCGCCGGCGCTTCACCGACGAGGTTCCAGTCATCTTCATCGACGGCCACAAAGCTTTCAAATACCACATGGACGAGCGCGAATTCCTGCGCAAACTAGCCAGCTAGGTCTTCACAGCGCCGGCGTCTCGCCGCCCGGGCTGCAGTCTGCGCCGCCTTCCACACCATCGTCTCGCGCCCTCCGTAACGTCCCTTTTCCCCGTTTTTGTAAGTAGCATTACAAACGACCCTCTCTCAAAATGGGCAGCGAGAGAATCCACATGAAACATCTCAAAATCGGGATTTGCATTTCCGCTGCTGTCTTTCTGCTGACCTGCCTGAGCCAGGCCCAGTCCCTGGGCGACGTGGCCCGTCAGCAGCGCCAGAAGCAGCAGGCAAAGGACCCGAACGCCACCCACAAGGTCGTCACCAACGACGAGATCCCGGAGTCGCCGGACGCTTCCGCAAACTCCTCGGATGACGCCGAAGGGACATCAGAGTCTTCCGCGCCCGCCGCTTCGACCTCTGGAAAGAGGACCGCCGAACAATGGAAGGCCGAGATTCAAGCGAGAAAAGCAAGGATTGCAGCCCTACAGAGCCAGGTGGACAAACTCAACGACTCGGTTCATTTCGTTGAGGCCAACCGCTACACCAATGGCGTCCAGTACAACCAGTACCAGCTGAAAAAGCAGCAGGAAGCGCAACGCCTGCAAAAGCAATTAGACGGCGAAAAAAAGCAGCTGGAAGACGCGCAGGAATCCGCCCGCAAAGCCGGCTTCGGAACAGCAGTTTACGATCCGTAGAAACGAGAGTTCGCCGGGTTGCGACGGCAACTGAGAACCGGAAACTTAATAACTGAAAACCGGAGTTCTAGCGTGTTCCCTTCACTCGCCAGTTAGAAACTTGAACTGCGCCGCGCTCAGCGGCACCACGCTCAACCTTCCCTGCCGCACCAGCGGAGAATCCGCAAAAAGCTTTTGCGCCTTGACCGCAGCCAGCGTCACCGGCTTAGCCAGCGCCTTCCCGACCTTGATTTTCACTTGAGGATTCTTAGGGTCCGAAGCATCCACCGAAACCACTGACGCCGTCCCCACTGCGCTCTTGTGCTCGCCGGTTTCGTAAATCACCAGCCCGTCGCCCGGCTTCATCGCGCGCAGGTTTCTCAAAGCCACAGGATTCGCGACTCCATCCCAGATGGTGCTCTTGTCCCGTTGCAGGTCGGCAAACGAGTAGGCGGTAGGCTCGGTCTTAAGTAGATAGTCCATAGGAAGAAATCTGCAAGCCCCTACTGCGGCTTGTCTTTCGAATCCTTCTCCGGCGGCTTCTGCGCTTGCGGTTCGTCTTTCTTGTCTTCCGGATGCTCTTCGTAAATGGAGTACTGGCCCTGGGGACGCTTCATCTTGACCACAATCTCCATCGTAGGCTTGTCGATGGCGTAGTCGTCGCCGAAGGTCTGGAAGCCCTGCGCCAGCACCTGAATCCGCAGCTTGCCATAAGGCACGCCGTCAAAATTGGCCTTGCCTTCCGCGTCGGTCTTGAGCTGAAGCCCGCCCTTGGACTGTTTTCCGTTCTTCTCCACAGGGTGCATGACCACGCTGGCATTGCGAATGGGCTTGCCGTTGTAGTCCCGAATCACCACAAAGTTCAGCAGCGCCATGTCATCCTGCGCCAGAAGGGGCGCGGCCAAGAGAACAACCGTCGCGAAGCCGATTAACAGGTTTCTCATCGCCCGATAATTCTAAGCAGCCTTGAGCCCCCTTGTCACCTGTAACCAAGAGCCCTGAGACTTCGTGGCGGATACACTTGCTTCTACGCTTAAGACCAACCCCACCCTAAAGCACTCATGTATAATGAGTTACACGCATCTAGTAAGAATCCAAGTTGACAATGCGCTGCGCCATCGCCTATAATTAGCACTCGCCAACAATGAGTGCTAACAAGATAGTTGGCGGTTTCTCTCGCTCTACAAACCCTGAGTTTAACTCAACACGAACGAAAGGAGTCAGCAAATATGGCAAAGTTCACACCGCTCCACGACCGCCTGTTGGTTCGGCGGATTGAAGAAGGTGAGACCACCCGTGGTGGCATCATCATCCCCGACAGCGCCAAAGAAAAGCCGCAGGAGGGCGAAGTCATCTCCGTCGGCAAAGGCAAGAGCAACGACGAAGGCAAGGTGTTTCCCCTGGCCGTAAAAGAGGGCGACCGCATCCTGTTCGGCAAGTACTCCGGTACCGAAATCAAGCTGGATGGTGAAGATTTCATCATCATGCGCGAAGAGGAAGTCCTGGGCATCCTGACCGGCGCCGCCAAGAAAGAGCTCGCCGGATCGCGCCGCTAAACTGAGAACCGGAAACTGAAAACCAGCAACTGGTTGTCGCAAATTTTCGCAGGCCGAGCCTGCCACCAAAAGATAGGAGATTCCAGATATGGCAAAACAGATCGTACATGGCGAGGAGTCGCGACAGGCGATTCTCCGCGGCGTCAACTTATTGGCTGACGCAGTAAAAGTCACTCTCGGTCCCAAGGGCCGCAACGTCGTCATCGAAAAGAAATTCGGTTCCCCGACCATCACCAAGGACGGCGTCACCGTCGCAAAAGAAATCGAACTCAAAGACAGTCTCGAAAACATGGGCGCACAGATGGTGCGCGAAGTGGCCTCCAAGACCTCGGATGTTGCCGGCGACGGCACCACCACCGCCACCGTTCTGGCCCAGGCGATCTACCGCGAAGGCGTGAAGACCGTCGCAGCCGGCGCCAATCCGATGGCCATGAAGCGTGGCATCGAAAAGGCCATCACCACAATTTGCGGCAGCCTCGACAAAGAAGGCAACCGCATCAAGGGCGAGCTGGACAAGTTCTCCAAGCCCGTCACCGGCGACATGATTGCCCAGGTGGGCACCATTTCCGCCAACAATGACGAGACCATCGGTAACATCATTGCCCAGGCTATGAAGAAGGTGGGCAAGGATGGCGTCATCACCGTCGAGGAAGCCAAGACCCTCGAGACCCAGCTGGACGTGGTTGAAGGCATGCAGTTTGATCGTGGGTATCTCTCTCCTTACTTTGTGACCGATCCCGAGCGTATGGAAGTTTCGCTCGAGAACGCGTACATCCTGATCAACGAAAAGAAAATCAGCTCGATGAAAGACCTGCTTCCCCTTCTGGAGCAGATCGCGAAGAGCGGCAAGCCGCTTCTGATCGTGGCTGAGGACGTCGAAGGCGAAGCGCTTGCTACCCTCGTCGTCAACAAGCTGCGTGGCACGTTGCAAGTCGCGGCCGTCAAGGCTCCCGGCTTCGGCGATCGCCGCAAGGCCATGTTGCAGGACATTGCCACCCTCACCGGCGGCAAGGCCATCACCGAAGACCTGGGCATCAAGCTGGAGAACGTCCAGATTGGCGACCTCGGCCAGGCCAAGAAGATCACGGTGGACAAGGACAACACCACGATCGTCGAAGGCAAAGGCAAGCACTCGGACATCGAAGGCCGGGTGAAGGAAATCCGCAGCCAGATTGATAAGACCACCAGCGACTACGACCGCGAGAAGTTGCAGGAGCGGCTGGCGAAGCTGGTTGGCGGCGTGGCTGTGATCAAGGTAGGCGCTGCGACCGAGACCGAAATGAAAGAGAAGAAGGCTCGCGTCGAAGATGCCATGCACGCAACCCGTGCGGCCGTGGAAGAAGGCATTGTCCCCGGCGGCGGCGTGGCCCTGGCCCGTTGCGTGAGCGCGCTCGACAAGCTGAAGCTCGAGGGCGATGAGCAGATCGGCGTCAACGTGGTACGGCGCGCTCTGGTCGAACCGCTGCGTCAAATCGCCGAGAACGCCGGCGAAGAAGGCGCCATCGTCCTGGGCAAAGTGAACGATGCCAAGGACAACAACTACGGCTACAACGCCCTGACCGGCGACTATGAAGATCTGGTCAAGGCAGGCGTGCTCGATCCGACCAAAGTGGTGCGTACCGCACTGCAGAACGCGGGCTCGATCGCGTCGCTGATGCTGACCACCGAAGCGCTGGTGGCGGAGATCCCGGAAGAGAAAAAGGGAGCTCCAGCCGGCGGCGGACACGGCGGCGGCGGTATGGAAGGCATGTACTAAGAAGCTGTCTGCTTTCAGTTAAGCCCTGCGCGCAAGCGTGGGGCTTTTTGTTTGCAGCGATTATTATTGCCCCAGGTAGTTGCTCGGCTCCCGGCCTTGGCCAGGGTGCCTGTGAAGCGTGCTTGAAGGGAGGTGAAACCGGTGTCGAATGGACTCCCTTGGGCGCAGGCTGCAAGTGAACGATCAGGAGAAGTCCAAGAATTGAGCGCTTCGGGAATGGAAAACGAATCGGTCGATCAGTCTGCTTGGTAGACCGAGCCGAATAAGAGACCAAATGCGACATTCGAACCTCCGGGAGTGAAGGTCAATTGGGCTGATGTGTTGATCACCCCAGCGATTCGGAGTTGTGTCGTCCAATGAATTCTTGATCGTTTCTCCTTTCGTCTGGCTACAATACCGCCGTTGCGAGCCTTCCCCAATGTCACGAGAAGCTGTTAGGATATTTCTGAGGTGAGGGTTGCTCAATTCCTGTTGGCGGTTTCGCCAGTAATAGCGCCGGTCAAGGTGGTTGTGGGCAATCGAGGGCATTTTATGCAGATCGCGCAAAGCCACATAAACATTGGCGATTCTGCATATCGTTGATTTGGCGAGTGGGGACGTAGTTCAGTTGGTTAGAACGCTGCCCTGTCACGGCAGAGGTCGCGGGTTCGAGTCCCGTCGTCCCCGCCATTCTTTTCAAGCACTTGCAACCCTAGCGTCCGGCAAATCAGGGGATGTTAGGGGACGATAAGCGCCGAACGAGAATGGTCCCATTCGAGAACGATTCCAAACAGCGCTCATTGGATTAGGTTTGTCTTCGGCAAAATACCTGTCGGCAAAATAGCGTCGACCAATTTGTCCTGTGCCAAGCGTTTGGTCTTCGATGTTGCCTGCAGGTACTTGTTCGTGACATGAAGGTTGCTGTGCCGCAAGTAGTCGCGGATCGTGAGCTGATGTTCGCCCATCTCCGCCAGCATGGTTCCAACCGAATGCCGAAAGGTGTGCCAGCCCACGCCCGTGATTCCGATCCGTCTGAATGCAGGCTGAATTTTCTTCTTCAGGACTGAAGCTAGATCTAACGGCTTGCTGCCCTCGCAGTCTTTCGGAAGGGAAAACGAAATCTTCCGGTTTGTTGTAGAGGCTTTGTGATCTCCACTCCTGCAAGGAATGCTTCAGGCTTGGATGCATCGGCAGCAGTTTTGCAGACGCTTCCGTTTTTGTGCTCTTCAGGTTTCCACCTCGGCGCCAGTAATACGAGTGTTGGACGCTGATGCTCATGTTGTCGAAATCGCACGACAGCCAGCGTAGCGCCCCGAGTTCGCCTTGACGTATACCCAAGGCCCCTTCTAGAAACACGAGCAACTGATCCCGAAACTCCAGCTCTGCCAAACCGAGCTTGACCTGCTCCGATGACAAAACCAACGGGGATCTCCGACGTTTGGCGCTGATCCGCACGCCGGTGCTCGGGCCTCGCTTGCCCCCAGTTCCCACCGGTATCCCTGAAGAGATGGGATTGTGGCCACAGAACTCCCACCGAACGGCGTGCGAAAACAAAGCCGACATCACGCACTTGATTTTGGCTTTGGTTCCATCGGCCACTCCGGTCGCCCGTAGCCAGCGCTCCACCTCGACAGTTTTGACTTGTTCTAGTGGCAGATTGCCCCAGCGTGGGACAATCCAGTTCTTTGCGTAAATTATGTACGCATCCTGTGTGGACAATGCTTTGAGAGGCAGCTCCTCTTGAGAGTAGTGCTCCCAGAGCGTGTTGATTGTGGTTCGCCGCAGGTTCCTGTGTTCGCAGCGATTGTTGATGGTTAGCCGAAGAGCGTCTGCTGCTGAGTGTGCCGCAGATTCGGTCGGGTATTTCTTGACATCCCCAACCTGGGCTTTGCGATGCACCAGTTTCCCGTTGATGTCTTCTTCCCACCATCGGTAGACCCAGACTGCCGGTCCCTTCTTCCGCTCTTCTCGTTCGACGCTTCCGTGTTGGTAACGTGTCCGTCTAAACAAAGTTTCTCCTTTGTTTAAACGGTGTCGGCGGACACCGTCAGAATAGATCGCTTGTGGGTTTCGGTCGAGATCTTTTTGTCCTGACTTGCGATTTGTTTAGCTGGCGAGTTTTCCCAGCCAACGATCTAGTGTGGAGGCGCGAAAGCGCCATCTCTTTCCGACCTGAACACCAGGGATTGCGCCCGTACGCGCTTTCACCCGAAGAGTCCTAGGGTGCATTCTGAGAAGTCTTGCCGTTTCTTCAGTGTCTAGCAGAGGTTCAAAGTTTCGACCGTTCTGGACGCCCTTTTGTTCTCCGTTGTCAGGCGCCTGAGCATATTCTTGATTTCCATCCTCTGGCATCGGAGGACCACCTCACTCGCGAAAGGTCAACATGTTAGCGCTCACGAAGCTGCGGGCTCATGTGCGGTACCAGCCACCAACATCGTAGCGATGAGCGTCAGTGTTTTAAGAGATCGCTTAAAAGCACCAGGGTCTTTGATTATCCGGTCTGTATAGTTTGACAATCTTCCGGAGGGATAAAGGCGGTATCGAATTCAATGAGAAAGACTCAGATCCTTAGGAAAAGGCGCCTCGACGGGTCGAGGGTCCACTGCTCGCGAGGATCGGGACTGTCGACTGCACTATCCATAAATCCGCAGGAAAATGAGCACTCTCAGCGAATCTAATCCGCCGCCATCGGCGACGTCACGCCGCAGGACATGCTCGCCAGGCGTCAGGCTGAGATCCATGCCCAGCGGGATCGGAAGTTGGAGGAGGCCCGAAACCAGGGCAAGATTCATCGGCGGAAGGCGCGTGAAGGACAAGGTGGCGTTCAGAGTCGCGAGTAAAGATGACTTCCGGCTAACGACGGTCTCTGGGATAGGCTAGGAGCGAGTGTAAGCACATCGGTTGTCGGCCCGGCTGGCGGCGACGACTTCGTTGTATCCAGGTCGGTGTAAACAAGAATTGGTTCGCACAAGGGGACGCGTTGAAGCGCACATGGACGATCATGCGATGTGCCGGACAGCTTCAAATGGTACCGGGTGCTGTTCGGTCTGCCGGCTATCCTTCCTGCCCATGATTACTTTGGGCAAATCCTCGATTCAGATGGAACTGTCTTGCTCTGCCTCCACGAGTGGGGCGCCCACGAGCATCCCTCATTGATGAGCCCCGATCACGGGACACCCGGCACCGGGCTCCTGTTGTTTTTCCGTGTCGATGATTTCGACCTGGCGCTTCAAAGGGCACGCTCTCTCGTGATTCGGCTCGAAGAGGAGCCACACGTGAATCCGAACACTCAAACCCAGAAGTTCCGAGATCCGGACGGATACTACGTTACGATCAGTGCGCTCTCTGCGGCAGGACAACGCGGTGCAGCTGCAGAGCGCTAACCATGAGCTTCATGGGGCGGCGCCGCCCGACTTCGCTCCCCTCGCTAGGCGGCTCCGCGGTCAGAGTGCCCATCCCGTAAGGGAGCGTATCGCGGAGTTTCGATTATTCTGATCGAGTCACGCCGTAACCGGAAGTTGGCCACGCTGGTCGCGGCGGCGCTGCAAATGATTTTGCCGGGCGAAACGGAAGCGGCACTGCGGGGATGCAACCATGCTGAGGGATAGTCCGGTGGGCTCATCGAGACGATGACGGGGCGCAGATGCATTTGCATTCCTCCTGCGCTCCTCAAAAAACCTCATCGGATTGGTAGACCCTCATTGTTTGAAAGTCTCCGCCCGTAGGACGGAATCCTCACTAACGGAGAGCGCCCTCTGTCCATTTCACGCTGAAACAAGGTTCCTGCTGTTTCTCTCTGTTGTCCATCGCGCCAGCGCCTGTGGTCACGTTTAGCTACGTAGACGGCAACCTCAGTA
>CAWHQS010000008.1:0-663801 GCA_963831565.1 Terriglobia bacterium | reverse complement strand
GGCGATGGCAACGGCCACCTCTGGGGACATGTGCAGGCCATCAAGCGGCCGACCTTGCTCGAAATCACCGGGCCGCTGTTCATGTCGTATGCGGTGGTCTCCAATCTGCAATACCGGCTGAGCGAAGTGGAGGGCGGTACCCTGATCAAGTTCCACCACAAGGCATTCGGGATGATTCCGGATGATCACAAGCGAGGCATGGTCAAGGGCTGGAACCACATTCTCGCTCGCGCCCGGGAGCGGGCTGAAGGCAGCCGCCGGTTGTAAAGGTGAATGTCAGGCGGTGGGGAGGAGCCATGTGTCCAGCATGTATGGCGAGTGCGGCGTTGATCGCCGGCAGCGTGACTACAACCGGCGGAGTGAGCGCATTCGTGGTGAAGATTCTGCGCAAGAAGAAGAGCGTGAAAGCAGGTATTTCGAAGGATCCAGCCAATTTCTGCAAGGAGAAATGACGATGACTACCGCGACCAGCAAGAACCAGAAAGTGGTGTCGCAAGCCGATTGGCTTGCCGCTCGGAAAGAACTTTTGGCCAAGGAGAAGGAGTTCACCCGCCTGCGTGATCAGCTTAGCCGGCAGCGGCGGGAAATGCCGTGGGAGAAGGTAGAGAAACGGTATACCTTCGATTCGCCGAAGGGCGGGGAAACGTTAAGCGACCTTTTCGGTGGAAAGAGCCAGCTGATCGTCTACCACTTCATGTTCGGTCCGGGATGGAAAGAGGGCTGCCCGAGCTGCTCGTTCCTGGCCGATACTTTCGACGGCGTGACCGTGCACCTCGCCCAGCGCGACGTGAACTTCACAGCGGTTTCGCGGGCAACCCTGCCCGAGATCGAGGCCTTCAAGAAGCGTATGGGGTGGAGCTTCAAGTGGGTTTCTTCGTTCGCCAACGACTTCAACTTTGACTACCACGTCTCCTTCTCGAAGGACGAAAAGGCCCAGGGCAAGGTTTACTACAACTATGGCAAGACCGAGTTTCCTGCCGAAGAGGCCCCTGGGATGAGCGTCTTCTACAAGGACGAAGCCGGCGAAATCTTCCATACCTATTCAAGTTACGCGCGCGGTCTGGACAATCTGATCGGAACCTATAACTGGCTTGACCTCACGCCCAAGGGACGAGACGAAGACGGCTTGGCGTATTCCATGGCGTGGGTGCGGCACCATGATCGCTACGTCGATTGCCAGCTCATTGCCCCAAAGCAAACGTAGGTGCCGCCTGCGGGATCTGAGGAAGCCTGCGATTCGGACGTGCAGCACCGCCAGGTTCTCGCGGTGAATTCACACGAAGGAGATTGAAATGACGTCAATGCTTGAACCGATGCTGAATGAAATCCGCCAGGAGGCGGTCATCACCAGGCGGGTCCTCGAACGAGTCCCGGCCGACAAGTTATCCTGGAAGCCTCATCAGAAATCGATGTCGCTGGGCCAATTGGCACTTCACGTCGCCACCATTCCGGGCGCGCTGGCAAAACTGGTGCAACTGGACGAGTTCGACGCCGCCCGGGCTAATTTTGATCCTCCGGCCCCGAACGATCTGAAACAGATTCATGCTGCTCTCGATGAAAGCGTTCGTGCCGCCGAGGAATGCCTGAGCGGCATGAGTGAACAGGCGGCACGGGGAAAGTGGCGTCTGACTGTGAATGGAAAAGAGGCCTTCAGCCAGCCCCGGGTCGGAGTGGTCAGGTCGATCATGTTGAACCACTGGTATCACCACCGGGGGCAGTTGTCCGTCTACCTGCGATTGCTGGATGTCCCGGTGCCGGTGATTTACGGGCGCAGTGCGGATGAAAATCCGTTTGCCTGAAGAGTCGCTGGCTCAGTGTCCGCCAAACCCCTTGAAGCCCTTGCGCCGCTGTTCGCTGTAGCGGTGCAAGGCATCGTTGATGATGGGATAGGCTTCGGCCGCGGGCTGGATCTCATCCACTTCCACCGCTTTGCCTTCCAGCTGTTTGTAGTCCTGAAAGAAGCGCCGCAGCATGAGCGAGCGGTGAGGCGGCATCTCCGCGGCTTCGCGGTAGGCGTTGAACTCCGGGTCCTGGGTCGCGACCGCGATAATCTTGTGGTCTTTCTTTCCGGTATCAATCATGGTCATCAACCCGATGGTGCGGGCGTGGATCAGCGTGAGCGGGACCACCGCCTCCTGGCACAGCACCAGCACGTCGAGGGGGTCGTCGTCTTCGGCAAGCGTCTGCGGGATGAAGCCGTAGTTCGCGGGATAGTAAACGGCGGAATAGAGCACGCGGTCCAGCTTGATCAGCCCGCTGACCTTGTCGAGTTCGTACTTTACGCTCGACCCGAAGGGAATCTCGACGATGCTGTAGAACTCCTGCGGCAACTTGTCGCCGGGGGTCACGTCATGCCAGGGATGGATCATCAGGCCTCGCTAGGGTTACCAGGACTCCTCGCATTATATCGGGCCGCGGTAGTGGCTCAATTCGAGACCGTCCCTTTTGGGCGGCGTCATCCTGAGTGACTTCACTCCCCAAGGATCCGGCGTGCATCGGCAGCAACGCAGGGTTAAAGGGTGTATCTGCCTCACGCCAGATCCTTCATGGTCTGAAGGCCGTTCAGGATGACGCCTGTGGGTGAGGAGAATTTCAAACTGAGCCACTACGGGATGGCCATCCGGACATCTTGACCCGCGCCAGAGGCAGGAATAGAGTCTTAGTATTGGCGGCTATTTATGGCGGGCGAAACCCGGAAATATCTTAAATTCGGCGGCGCGGTAGGGCTAATCCTGCTTTCCATGGGGTATCTGGCTTACACCGGAGTGCAGGAGAGCAAGAGCTATTACGTCACCATCAAAGAGTTGCGGGGCATGGGCGACGGCGCTTACACCAAGCACTTGCGGGTGGCCGGAAATGTCCAGCCCGGTTCGATCAAACGCGTGGGTACGCGAGTAGAATTTTCGCTGGTGGAAAACGACCAGCTTCTGCCCGTGGTTTACAGCGGAACCGAAGCTCCGCCCGACACTTTCAAAGATAACTCCCAGGCTCTGGCCGATGGCAGCTTTGGACGTGATGGCGTCTTCCACGCCAAGCAACTGCAAGCCAAGTGCGCCTCGAAATACGCCCCGCAACAGCCGGGCACTCAATCCTCTATGTAAAACTACGCAGGCCCGGACGCCCTCGTCCGGGCGGGCGAGCGAAGCTCGCCGAGGTTGCAGCTGAATTTTCCAGCCGCCGACTCTCTTCATCCCTGATCAATACCTCAATCACTTCCCGAATCGCTGCGGAGCTTCGCTCCGCCGGGCGGGTGAGGGCACCCGCCCCTACGTGGTATCTTCCACTTACGTGGACGTTTCTCCCATCATTACGCTGACCGGCTTGGTGAAGCAGTTCGGCCGCTTCGCGGCGCTCCGCGGGGTCAACGCTGAATTTGCCGCCGGACGGCTCTATGCGATCCTTGGCGACAATGGAGCAGGTAAGACGACACTCTTGCGCGCGCTGGCCGGCCTGGCCCAGCCCACCCGCGGCAGTATCTCGATTCTTGGCACCACAGACGTGCGTTCGGTATGTCATGAACTGGGTTATATGGCACATCCTTCGCTGCTCTATGACGAAATGAGCGGGATGGAGAACCTGCGCTACTTCGCGCGGCTCTACGGCATCACGGAGGCTTCGCGCGGCGCGGCCAATATGATCGCCGTAGGTCTCGATCCCAAACTTGCGCGTCCGGCGGCGCAATATTCGCAGGGCATGCGCCAGAGGCTATCGCTGGCGCGGGCTTTGCTCAACGATCCTAAAATCCTGCTGCTGGACGAGCCTTTTTCCAACGTGGACGTGCGCTCGGCGCATGCCATGGTCACGCTGCTGGCGCAGATGCGCGGCGCGGGAAAGACGATTTTTGTCGTGACCCACCAGGCCGCGCTTGCTGGAGGGGGCCGCCGACGAGTTTGTCTGGATGGAAGCGGGGCAGATTACACACCGCAGCCGCAACCTGCAACCGGTGGAGACGCGATGAGTAAGACATCGGCGGTCCCTTCGGGAGTGACGGGAGCGACCTTGGCCAAAGACCTGCGCCTGGAGTGGCGATCGAAAGATGCCATCAACTCCATGCTGTTTTTCTCGCTGCTGGTGGTCGTGGTGTTCAGTTTTTCCTTTGACCCCAACGCCGAAGAATCGCGGCAGATTGCCGGCGGACTGGTCTGGGTGGCGTTTCTCTTTGCCGCGGTGGTAGCGCTCAACCAGACGTGGGCGCGCGAACTGCGCAATCAGGTCCTCGACGCTTATCGGGTTTCGCCGTCCCCGGCGAATTCGCTTTTCCTGGCCAAGGCGCTGGGCAACTTTATTTTTGTCGCGGTGCTGGAAATCCTGATGACGCCGCTCTTCATCATGTTCTACAAACTGCGCGCACTGGGCCCGGCCTGGCAGTTGCTTCCCATAGCCGCTCTGGGGACCTGGGCGCTGGTGGTGAATGGCACATTTTTTGCCGCCATGTCGCTGCGCACCCGCAGCCGCGAAATCATGTTGCCGCTGCTTCTGTTCCCTGTTTCCATTCCCGCGCTACTGGCCATGGTGAATGCGACCACGGCGATTTTGACCGGCGAACTTTCCGCCAAATTCTGGATTGTGTTGCTTAGCACTTACGACGTGGTGTTTACTATCGCTTGTCTGCTGTTGTTTGAACTGGTGCTGAATGCGGAATAGGCTGATGCGAAATAGATGCGAATGACGATGAAACGTCTTTTCCCCATTTTCGGATTGCTGACCGCCATACTGCTGAGCTTCGCGCTCTATGAAGCGCTGGTGGCCGCTCCCACCGAACAGACGATGGGCAACGTGCAACGCATCTTCTACTACCACGTGCCCTCGGCGTGGACGGCGTTCCTGCTGTTCTTCATCAACTTTATCTGCTCCATCCAGTATCTGGTGCGTCCTAACCCGGTAGCCGACAAGGTGACGAACTGGACGGTCATCGCCATCGCGGTCGGCGCTTGTGTCGCTGCCTTCGTGTATCGCCCCCTGCCGGAGGGCATCGAGCCGTCGTCGGTGGCCACCACCGGGCTTGCCATCGCGGGCGTGTATTTCCTGATCAAGAAATACTTCTCGCGCGAGCGGGCGGATGCGCTGGCCGTGGTCAGCGCCGAAGTCGGCGTCGTCTTTTGCACCGTGGTATTGGTGACCGGGCCGCTATGGGCGCGTCCGGTGTGGGGCATCTGGTGGACCTGGGATGTTCGCCTCACCTCCACCCTGGTCCTCTGGCTCATTTACATCAGCTATCTGATGCTGCGCCGATTTTCCACCAGCGGGCAGACCCCGATCCTGGCGGCGGCCCTGGCCGTGTTCGGCGCGCTCGATGTTCCGCTGGTTTATTTCTCCATCTGGATTTTCCGCACCCAGCATCCCCAACCTGTGATCGGCGGCGGCGGTTCCATCGATCCGCGTATGTTGCGTGTGTTGCTGATCAACTGGCTGGCATTCCTCTGCTTCGCCGCGCTGGTTTGCTGGTCCCGCTATCGCCTGGAAATTCTGCGGAGAGAAGTAGAAGAGACCCAGGCCCTCGAAGCCCTGCTCGAACCCCGGAGCCCACGATGAATTTCCTCTACGCCGCCTACGCCGCCACCTGGATCATCCACATCGTTTACCTGGGCACTCTGGTGCGACGCTATCAACGCCTGCAGCAAAGAGATTGCGGAGCTGAAGAAATAGCAATTGCAGCCCGTATGTGGGTCGGACACTTCTGTCCTACCCTTTGACTTTGACCTAGGATTTCAAAACGTGATGCGGCCGGCAATTACCACGGGGAAATGAGATTAAGGAACTGAATCAGGTGGGAAGATAGCAATCAGCCAAAGCCCAGCTGAACCGTGATTTGTTCAAGTGCCAACTGCCAGCTGTTGCCCTACCGCATTCCGCTGCTGAACTCCGCGGCCGCACTGGAGCGCAGGAACTCGTACTCTTCGATCATGGCGGCCACGCCGATGCTGGAAGCTGAAGGCGAATTCTCCAGCCGCACCACTCGGGCGGTAAAGCGTACCCGCACTGGTTCGGTCAGAGTGACGTGGGGAGGAAAGGTCATGGTCACTTCAATGCGGGAGCCCTCGGCCAGAGGACGATCCAGATAGAAAAAGACCCCGCGCGCGCTTACGTTCTGGGTCTCAGTCAGCAGGTCGCGGAGACCGTTGCCCGCCACGCGGACTGATGCCGGCAGACGCATGTCGAAGCGTCGCATGGTACGGCGTTCCTGATCCGCAGGTTGCATTGAACTCTCTCTTCGCAGATGCATGGATCCTGTCTCACCCAAAATTTCACCCCGGACCGCAGGCACCTTCCAGTAAAAAAACAGGCCCTGCTGTCAGATTTACTTATTCAACAACAGTTTGCAAGCGCAAAAAGACAACGGGGAACAGACTCGGTTAATGCGATAGCAGTGGGGAGGGCCTCGGGGGAGGAGCCTTGAATTGCAGACTTATTCGAAGCAAGCATAGATGCACGCACAGTACCATCGGGGCCAATCCAAAATGAACCGCCTTGGGTCATACCCGTTAATGACTTGCGCGAACTCTTCATGGTTCTCACAAAGATACGAGTGAAAAAGTTTGCAGACCAGGGCGCACTTCGGACTGCGAAGTCCTGATTTTCTTCCACGCGGCCAACAGTTTTTGTATTTTCGTCCGGCATCTCAAGCAGTCGCTGGCCGCATCTGACCATCGCAGGGCGTGGGGTTGGTGCCCGGCTTGACAGGCTATCCGTCAGATGTTTAAGTAGTTACTTAATTTTTTGCCCTTATTCTGGTGACCAGTATGCATGCCGCCCGGCGGGAGTGCGCCGGGCTGCCGCGTGTGTGCAGTCTTTCTTTCCTCTCCATGAATTGGGATATTCGGAGGAGCTAGTGACATTGAATTTCCGGGGGTTGGGAACAAGATATAGCCCTGTCCTGCTGTGGTTCGGGTTGCTGCTACTAGGAGGGTTGGCGCTGCACTCAGGGGTTTCGCGGCACTTGACCGCTACCGGCCGGAACGCATCCATCCCGCAGATCTTTGCCGCTCCTGATTCTGCTTCGGTTGCCCCCAGCGTCCATGTGAACCTCGGAAAGCTTCCCTTGCGCTTTGAGCCGAATCAGGGGCAAACCGACCCGCGGGTCAACTTTCTGGCGCGCGGGGCCGGCTATGGATTGTTTCTGACGCCAGACCAGGCGGTGCTGACTCTACACTCGGCGTCCAGGAGCCCGTCCGTCGTGCGCATGCAGCTGGCTGGCGCAGACCCTGCCGCGCCTGCGACCGGGGCCAGCCCGCTTCCTGGCAAGAGCAACTATTTCATCGGCAACGAGCCGGCGAAGTGGCATCGCAACATTCCGCAATTTGCGCGCGTGCGTTATCAGGATGTCTATCCCGGCGTCGATCTGGTGTATTACGGCAACCAGGGACAGCTGGAGTACGACTTCGAAGTCGCTCCCGGCGCCGATCCCAGTTCCATCGCGTGGCGCTTTCAGGGTCAGGATAAAGCCCAGCTCGATGGTGGCGGCAATCTGGTTCTGGCTACGGGCAACGGAGAAGTGACGCTGAACGCTCCGCGCGTCTACCAGCAGTTTGGGGCCGAACAACGGCCAGTGGCGGGACGCTTCACCGTGCGAGATGACGGCAAGGTAGGCTTCGAGCTGTCCACCTATGATCGCGGTCGCGCACTGGTGATTGATCCCGTACTGACCTACTCCACCTACTTTGGCGGTAGCGGCAGTGAAGCTTGTTCCGGCATCGCAGGGACTGTGATCGCAGGGGTCCTTTCGCCGCCTTCAGGATGTCCGGCGATTGCGATCGACGCCTCCTCCAACATCTATTTCGCGGGCACCACCACGTCGGCAGACTTCCCGGTGGTCCCGGCGGCCTCGGCTACGCCGCCGGCATTTCAGACCGCCCTGGCCGTGGCTCCCGACGTTTTCGTTACCAAGCTGAACGCGGCCGGGTCCGCGGTTGTGTTCTCCACCTACCTGGGTGGCGACGGGGTGGACACCACCGCCGGGGTAGCGGCAGACTCCGCTTTCAACGTGGTGGTTGTGGGTACCACGACTTCCAGCAATTTTCCCACCAGCACGTCATCAGCTTTTCAGGCGAACCGGGCCAGCGTCGGTGCGCACGCTTTCGTGAGCCAACTGGATCCGGTCGGGGAAACGCTTTTGTACTCCACTTACCTTTCGGGTAACGGTACGGAGTCGGCGCGCGGACTGGCACTCGACTCCAGAAACAAGATTTACGTAATTGGCGCTACGACCTCAACCGACCTGCCCGACGCGACCCATTCATTTCCCGCCACGCTGGGCGCAATTCAGACCGCTTCCCTGGGTACGAGCCAGTTCTTCGTCAGCAAGCTCGACCCAACCCTGGTTGGATTTCCCAGCCTGGTGTACTCCACGTACTTTGGCGGGGGCGATCCGGTGAACGGCGTTACCCTGGGCGGCGCCATCGCCGTGGATGCGAACGCAAATGTGTACATCACGGGCGGCACCAACTTCCAGCACACGGGAAACGCGACCACGGATTTCCCCATTCTTAACGCTTACCAGGGCTGCCTGGATACTTCGCCGCCGGCAACGCCTCCGACCACCCCTCCCAGTTGCTCCACCAGCGTCACCGCGCCCGATGCTTTTGTGGCCAAGATCAATCCGGCCGCTGCTTCAGGCGCGCAATTGTTTTACTCCAGTTACCTGGGCGGCACCGGAGATGATGTGGGATACGGCATCGCGCTCGATTCCGGCCTGAGCGTTTACATCACCGGCTCGACCTCTTCAACTGATTTCACCATCCCGAGCAGCACTACGCCCTTCCAAAGATGCCTGGACAATCCCGCAAACCCTTCACCCTGTCCGACGGGAGTCACCGCCAGCGACGCTTTCGTAGCCAAATTCGGAACGCCGTGCACGGGCTCAACCTGTACCACTACGACCTTGCCTTTTACTTACTTCTCTTATCTGGGTGGTTCCGGCACGGACGTGGGCCTGGGCATCGCCGTGGACAGCCTTCAGGGTGCGCGCATCGCCGGCTGGACTAATTCTGGCAATTTTCCGACTCCCAACAATCCCATTCAAGCGGGCTTGAGCGGGCCGGTGGCAGCCTTTGTTTCGCGCATTGATACCACGGCAGCTTCGACCGTCGCCCTGGGCCACTACGGTACCTACCTGGGCGGAGGCGGCAGCGATTTCGGGACCGGCATCGCCACCGACACGCAAGGCAGCAGCTACATTGTCGGCGAGACGGCCTCGGGAAATTTTCCCACCGCGAACCCCATCCAAGGCAATCTCAGCGGTGGGTCTGACGTGTTCCTGACCAAACTCGGCCCCACCCTGAGCCTGGCTCTCACTGAAACTGTAGCTCCCAATCCGGTGGGAGCGGGCAATAACGTTACCTTCACTTACAAGATCACCAACAATGGGGACCTGACCACCGGGATCATCTTTACCGACGTCATACCGTCGAACGCCACCTTTGTCTCCGCCAATAGTGTGCCTGGCCAGTCGAGCTGTCCGGCGCCGGTTACGAGTACCACCTTGACCTGCACCGTGGGAACGTTAAACGGGGGAGCGGTCGCGACCGTGACCGTGGTGCTGGCTCCCACGCTGCCGGCCACCCCGGCCCAACCTGGTTCCGTGAGCGATGGCGGGAAAGTAAGTATTTTCGGCACGCCCACGGTGGTGACGCCCGCTCCGCCACCCGCCGTTGCAGTCGTGAATAACTTCAGTATCGGAGTTTCTCCGCCAACCGCAACCGTGCCCGCTGGCGTACCTGCCAGTTTCACTGTGAAAGTCACGCCCACGGGAAACTTTCCGGAGACGGTGACGCTGTCCGCTACAGGCGTGCCCACGGGCGGCCAAACCACATTTCCCAATGGCACATCATTTACCAACCTGAACAGCGGACCACAAAGCCGCCAGCTGGTGGTCAACACCACGGCGCGCGTGACCACTCCGGCCAGCCTCTTCCCCATCGGCGGGCCTTTCTACGCCGCGCTATTCCCGGTCTCAGGACTGGCACTGCTGGGCGCCGGCATCGGCAGCAGAAAGTCGCGACGGCGGCGCGTGCTGATGACGGCGCTGCTGGGATGCTTCTTCGCCCTCGTCGCATTTCAGATGGGCTGCAGTTCCAGCAGCACCACCTCAACCACGACCGGGACTCCGGCAGGCACCTACAATCTAACCGTCACGGCAACCTCAGGTTCGGCCACGCGCACCCAGCAGATCGTGCTGGTGGTGCAGTAGGCGGTGTTGGTTCCGGGTGGGTGCCCCACCCAAATTGTTTTTCCCGGGATAGATCCAACCGAGGGTGCCCCATCCTAGTCGCGTTCTTTGCGACTAGGGTGGGATATTGGTAAGCCGCATCCGCTGATGGAAACAAACAAAACCCCCGCCCAAGCCGAGCTTGGACGGGGCACCATCCAACTCTGCTTTTTTGCGCAAGAGGCCAAAGAACTCGCTTCTGTCCCCAGGTTTCTTCTTGGAAACCAGATCTTCTTTCCACTGCGGCTAGACAGAAAGATTGACACCACTCACGAAACCCCCGATGTGAGCGGTAAGAGCCACAACCACGACGGTCAGGACCTCCAACGGCATGCAGTAACCCGGACGCGCAGCACTTGAGATACCGCCCCGTCGGGAATGGATCCATGCAACCAGGCAGATTAGAAGAGCAGAAGCGGATCCCAGGGCGAGATGCAGAAGCAACAAGCCCTTCAGTTTGTGCCCTCCGAGTTGCCACTGCCAGGCTGCGATGCCGGTGGCAAGCGTCGGCAACACGAAAATGGCAGCGGCGAGGATGTTGAGACGTGCGGCCGCCGCCAGAGTGGTGCGCTTCGTGTCCTTCCTTGCCCATCTGGCCGCAAAGTCAAAAGCGACTCCAGTCAGAAAGAGCGCGATCGGAAAGTGGACCAGCACGACATGCTGTGCATGTTTCGCGAGCAACGCCGCCCTGGGATCAAAGGGATTCACGAGGCACCTACTCCACAACCACTTTGCCGGTCATCTTGGGATGAATCGAGCAGAAGTATGTGTAGGTGCCGGGCTTGCTGGCCGTGAAGGTGAACTTTTCGTCCGTGTCGAGCACTTTGGACTTGAAGCTCTGGTCCTCGCTGACCACGGTGTGAGGAATGTCATCTCCATTCGTCCAGGTGATCTGGGTTCCGGCCTTCACGCTCAGGGTTGCGGGCGTGAAGCTGAAGTTATCAATCCTGACCTCTGCCGCCGGGGAGGACGCGGCGAGCGCCCTCTCCAGGGAGGAAAGCCCGGCCAAAGCCAGGACCACTGACATTGCGACACAAAAGATCCAGCTACCTTTTTTCATTTCTTGCTCCTTGCGAGTTATGCGGTCATTTCTTTTCCGGGGATGAAACATCCCCCTATTCGAGCGTCGAATCAATCAACGCCAGGGCGTGACGTTTGCGGACGTAGGTCACGTCGGTCACTCCCAGCAGGCTGCGCAACTGCTCCGCTGGAACCTTCATTGGGCCCGGAGAAGGCGCAGCACCCGGATGTGGCTGCGGGAAGGCAGTTGAGGTTGCGGTGTGGAAGGTGATATTGCCTTCCACCTTCTGCATGGTTTGATGAATGTGTCCGTTCAGAACGGTCACTGAGCCGAAGCGCTTCAGGTAGGAAAGGGCCTGCGCGCTGTCGTCGGTGCCCCATCCCCATTCCGGATATATGTTCCACAAGGGCATGTGCGCGAACACAATTACGGGCGTGCTCCTGGAGAGATGCTTAACGTCGTCTTCCAGCCACTCCAGTTGCTCCGCTCCGAGCGAACCCATGCCTCCCGCCTTCAGGTTCATGACGTTGACCAGCCCAATGAAGTGCACGCCTTTCTGGTCAAAGCTGTACCAACCGGCGCCCTTTGTCTGCTTGCCGTAGCGTTCGAGGTATTGCTTGCCGTTATCCTCGAGAACATCGTGCTCGCCGGGAACGAAGAACACGTTCCTGGTGGTTGCCGATTGAAGAATCTGGTCAACTGTGTCGAACTCACTTGGCTTCGAGAGATGACTGATGTCGCCGGTGTGCAGGATGAATTCAGGAGGCACGGGCAGCGCATTGATCTTGGCGACCGCGGCCTTCAGAGTCGCGATTACGTCAGTGTTCGCAGGCTTGTTGAATCCCATGTGGCTGTCGCTGATCTGGACAAAACTGAGTTCGCCCCGGGCAGCCTTTGCGATGTGCGAAGGATTGTCCAGGCCGTAGGACTTCAGCACTCCGCCTTGAAGCACGCAGAGGGCCCCAGTGCCGGCCCAGGCCATGCATTTCAGGAATCCGCGGCGGTCGATCCCGTCGCGCTGGTGGTCGAACAAGATTGCATCGTTGTTTTTCTGTGCCATATTTGCCTTCCCTTTCTTTCCAGACAAAGTCGAGTCCGTTCTGGTTTCACCGTGCAGAACCGGCGATGCGCGCTTTTATTCCATAAAAAGTTAATTTGGCGAGGCGGGAATAAAACGATGGTTCGCTGGTTTACTCTGGTGTGAGTGTCGGAAGAGCGCTCATTGCCGGGTTCGTTCGAGGAGTTGGCCATGCCTCTCTTCGAGCGGCTTTACAACTTTGCTCACTGGCTGACGCAGAACCGGGAGGAGGCCGAAGACCTGGTGCAGGAGACCTACGCCAAGGCCCTTAAGGGATTCCGCTCGTTCCAGCCCGGCACCAACTTCCGCGCCTGGATTTATCGGATTCTGCGCAACACGTTCCTTACATCCCGCACCGGCTTGCAGGCGGCCGCGACGGTGCCGCTGGACCTCGAAGGCGACTATGAGATCCAGCCTGTGGCCAGCGACACACCCGAGAGCATCCTGCTGCAGCGTTCCGATCAGCAACTAGTGCAGGAGGCTTTGGGCCGATTGCCCGTCCTCTATCGCGAGGTGTTGCTGCTCTGTGAATTTGAAGAAATGTCGTATCAGGAAATTTCCGCGACTCTGGGGGTTCCGATGGGCACCGTGATGTCGCGTTTGTCGCGCGCCCGCCGGGCTTTGCGGAGTACCCTGCAGGAATTGCAAGGGAAGGGACTAAGGGTTTGACGGTTATCTGAATGATGGCCTGCGAGCGTTGGACTGAAAAACTCGATGCTTACTTCGACGGGGAACTCCCCGCTGACGAAGCGCGCGCGTTGGATGAACACTTGCGCGGATGCTCCAGTTGCGCCGCGGAGGGCCTGCGCAGAGTCCAGCAAAAGCGTGCGGTCCAGGCTGCCGGCCAGAAGTTCACGCCGGACCCGGCTTTTCGCAACCGCGTTCAGAGGAGGATTGCGGCACCCAGGTCATCTCCGTGGAGGCGGCATTGGCTTCCCGTGGTTGTGACTGCAATCGCCACTGTGATGATTGCCAGTGCTTTTCTGCTTACTCGATCTCATCGCAGGGGCGAACAGCAACTGCTGAGCGAACTGGTGGACCAGCACGTAGCAACACTCGCCAGCTCTAACCCGGTTGATGTCGTTTCCACCGACCGGCACACGGTCAAGCCCTGGTTCGAAGGCAAGATTCCCTTCACCTTCAACCTGCCCGAGTTGCAGGGTTCGCCCTTCGCCCTGGCCGGCGGAAGGGTGGCCTACCTCAACCAGTCGCCCGGCGCGGAACTCATTTTTCGCGTACGCCAGCACCAGATTTCGGTCTTCATTTTTCAGGAGCGGGGTCTGGGAGGAGCCTCTGGGAACAAGGCCGCACCGACCGCCCTTTCCTTCGAAGTCCGCTCCTGGTGCCAGAACGGACTCTGCTATTTCGTGATCGGCGATGCCGGCCCCCAGGACCTGGATAAGCTCAGCGAACTGCTTAAGGCGGCGGGCTAGGCGCAACCATGCGGAGGCTCCGAGAGAGTCGTTTCTTAAACGTCTGCCCCTACCGCGCCAGCTAACTTCTTCCTCGCCAGCGGACGCGCAAACGCGTTGGTCGGGCCGTGTCCGTTGTTGGCCATCACCTTGCCGTAATACTCCCTGGCGCGCGCCGTGTCACCCGCCTTCTCATAGGACTGGGCGAGCAGCACCAGGATGAACGGGTCTTTCTGGTTCGCCTTGTGCAGGTCCACGATCGCCGTCTGGTAGTCGCCGCCATAGAACGCGACATAGCCGGTGAGATACGGAAAGAACTGTGCCTGGTCCGGATTATTCGCCTTGTCGAGTGCCACTTTCGCCGCTGCAACCTGCTTCTGGGCTTCCTCGCGCTGCCCGCGGCGGGCGGCAATACGGGCCTGGGCGTGCGCCCAACGGAATGCCCACAGGTTCTTGTCCGCGTCCTTCATGTCGGTCTTGCGCATGGCGGTGTCGTGGCCGGTCTTGTACCATTCCGCGGCTCCATCGATATCCCCTGACTCCAGCTTGATGCGCGCCAGTTCGTCGGCCACTCCGGCCGCCGCCTCGAAGTCTGGCTTTGCCAGCAGCGCATCAAACACCTGCTTCTCGTATTTTTCCGCCTCGGCCGAGTTGCCCTCGAAGGCATAGGAAAACGCCATCGCTCGCAGGGCGCGATTCTTCTCGTCCGCCGGGGCGACCTCGATCGCTTTCTTCAAATGCTCGCGCGCGGCGGCGTAGTCGCCTTTCAAGTCCAGAGCCACGCCCGACTCCAAATGCGCCTCATACGAGTTCGGAGACTTCTCCAGCGCCTGCTGGTACAGCTTCAACGCCTCGTCCTGTTTACCTTCGCTATTGAGCTTTTGCCCCTGTTTCACCAGCGCCTGCGCCTCGTCGGTCCGTGCCGCCGTCTGCGCCCTCGCCGCTTGCCCCATGCAAGTCGCACCCACCAAAGCAGCGAAGAGAATCAGAACTTCGTGAGAATGTGATCTCATGCGCGCGATTATAGCGCTGAAGGCGGATGGAGATGCGAACCAGGCCTGGGCGTTTCTAAGCATCGGAACATCCGCCGTGGGGCCAACGTATCACTTGAGCAACCGGGCGGAGCCAAACACGGCATCTGTCCGTTCGTGAACACCGCTGTTCGGAAGCGGACGCAGAAGCACAGATGGAACGATTCATCGGCAGTATGAACGCCGAGATTCATTGGCCTTAACAATGGCTGGACTCTGGCAGCCGGAATGCCATTGGAAGAACAGGGAACCAGCTTCGGGAACTCAACTTCTGGTCCGGCTTCGTGATTGCATGCCGCGGATGCGGACCTTGCATTTGAAAGGACAACCTTCGATGGGGACACTGCGGCAGAATCTCAGGCTTTCCATCCGGCAGTTGAGCCGTAATCCGGGCTTCACCGTGACGGTGATCCTTACGCTGGCGCTTTCCATCGGCGCAAACACGGCGATCTTCTCCATCGTGAATGCGCTGATGTTGAGACGCCTGCCCTATGCGCATCCTGAGCGCATGGGCACGATTTACACCCGGGTCACCGGCGCCCGGGCCTCGGATGAGCGGCACCACCTGAATGGCGAGCAATGGGAACTGCTGCGTGACAATGTCCCCTCGCTGATTTCGGCTATCTGCAGTCCAAGAGCCTCTGGCGTTAATCTCCTGGCGGGTTCCCAAGTCAAGTACGTGCATAGCGGGCGCATCTCCGCCCATTATCTCGACGTGTTGGCGATTCAGCCTGTGCTTGGCCGCAGCTTCTCCGAGGATGAGGACCGCCCCCACGGGCCGAAGACCGCCATCCTGAGTTACGAATTGTGGCGAAATACGTTCGGCTCCAACCCTGATTTTCTCGGGCAGGCCATTCGCCTGAAGGGCGAGCCGTACACGGTCATCGGGGTGCTCCCCGAGGGCGCAACCACTCCCCTGAACGCCGACCTCTACACCGCGCTTCAACCCAGCCGAGGGGGCGAAGGTAGCGGAACAAATTATGACCTCATCACCCGGCTGCGCGAGGGAGCCACGTGGCAGCAAGCCGATGCCGAAGTCATCCGTGCCTGGTCCCACCGCACTGGACTCTATGAATTAAGCAACAATCCCGGGGCGCAGGTGACCTACTATTCCGTGCCGCTGCAAAAAGGTGAGACCGCGAAGCTGCGTCCGCAGGTCCTGGCCCTGATGCTGGCCGCGGGACTTATCCTGCTGATCGCCTCTGCCAACCTTGCCGGTTTGACACTGGTGCGGGTGCTGCGGCGTACCCCCGAGGTTGCAACCCGGCTGGCGCTCGGGGCGTCGCCCTGGCAGGTCCAGAGGCAGTTCTGGGTCGAGAATCTCTTGCTGGCATTTGTCGGCGGGAGTGCCGGCGTCGCCGTTGGCTTCGCCGCCTTACGCGGGTTGCTCCAGCTTCTTCCCGAACACTTTCTGCCGGTCGCCCGCGTTCCCCTCGATGGCCGCGTGCTGGTGTTTACCCTTCTCATCTCGCTCCTGACCTGCGTGCTTTTTGGCATGCTCCCGGTTCTTGTAACCCGAAAGTTCGATCTGCGGGGCGCCATCGCCAGCCGCACGGCGGCTGGCGGCGACCGTTTGCGCCTGCGGCAAGCGTTGATCGTGAGCGAGGTTGCCCTGACCGTAATGTTGCTGGCCGCTTCCGGCCTGCTCATTCGTACCCTCATCCACCTTGAAACCCTGCCAGCAGGATTCAACCCGACCGGAGTGATGACGGCGAAGGCATCCCTGGATGAGGTCCGGTATCATGATCCGGTGGCGTTCCGGACCCTGCTCAATGAAAGCATCCTGGCGATGCGGAAAATTCCGGGGGTGCAACATGCCGCTGTCGGCCTGAGCGTGCCCTATGAGCGCTCCCTGAATAGTGGAGTGACCCTCAGCGACCAAAATGAAGCTGGGCAGCAGGTCATGACGGGAGAAGTATATGTAACACCTGACTATTTCGGTGCGCTGCAGATTTCAATCCTGAGCGGCCGCTCCTTCACCGACGCCGATGGCCCCGATTCGCAGCCCGTGGCCATCGTCAACCAGACGTTCGCGCGCAAGTTCTTCCACGGAACAAATGCGGTCGGCCGCTATGTGGACAAGAACACGAGAATCGTCGGAGTGGTGGAAGATGTGGCGATCGTGCCCGGCCTGGAATCTGTAGCGCCACTTACCGGCGAAGAAGCCATGTATATTCCGGCCGCCCAAGTGGACGCCCGGTCGCTCTCGCTGGTTCACGTCTGGTTCCAGCCCAGCTGGATCGTCCGCACCGCCGGCCCGGTGGAAGGATTGACCGCGCAGATGCAACGCGCGCTGGCGGCTGCCGATCCCAATCTGTCCTTCTCCGGCTTCTACCGCATGCGCGACCTGCTGGCCAAGACCCTCGCGATGCAGCGCCTGGAAGTGGCACTGCTGGGCGCGATCGCGGGTCTGGCCCTGCTGCTGAGCGCTGTCGGAATTTTCTCCCTGGTGGCAAACATTGTGGCGCAGAGAACGCGGGAAATTGGCATCCGCATCGCTCTGGGTTCCACCATTCGTCAAGCCATGGTCCATATCGGAGCGCCGGGAGTACGCGCCTCGACGCTGGGACTCATCCTGGGTTTGGTCTTATGCGCAGGAGCATTGCGGGTTATGCACAGTGTGGTTTACGGCGTAGGCGTCTATGACGTGCCCACCCTTCTCACGGTCGTCTTGACGCTTGCATCTGTAACCATCGTTGCCACCGCGGTGCCGACTCTAAGAATTGCGAGAATCGATCCGGCGACGACGTTGCGAGATGAATAGGACAACCAGTCAGACGAAGATGCAAGCAGTGTAACGGTCCAGAAATGCGATTTCCCGAATAGCAAGCTTCAAGGGAGCGAACAGCGCCTTCGGTAACCTTCTCCAGCCTTGCGGTCCGCGATACTCTCGAACCATGTCAACTCCCGGCACCAAGCGCTCCCGTAAGATGGTTACCATACGCAACTTGAACGAGATGAAAGCCGCCGTCCAGGAAAATGACCCGCAGACCAAGATGCTGGTGCTCGGGCTGGGCGAAGCGATTCTGACCACCTGCGGCGTGGCCCGAGCCTTCCTGGGAAACAATACATCGTTTGGAGATGAGCCCAAGAGCGATTCCTGACATCAGTGGTAACCGCCAAATCCCGGAACTCCGCGACAGCATTAGAGATGCCTCCCACACGACAGGGTTTATCCGTCCTGTAAGGATCGCGTCTTCCGTAATCTGGGATCTCCCTGAAGGAATCGGCTAGATTTGGTTATCAAGGGGAGTGCTCCGTCATGAAATCAGCGGCTGTCCTAAGCACGTCCATATTGGCTTTATTTCTCGCAACCACTGTGCATGCCGGCGCACAGAACGGCCGGTCGAGGGACCATGAGGGTGGTTCCCACGGACAGGAAGCTGACCGTCACCACGAAAACGGGCACTCATCCCCGTCGCAACATGGCGACCACCACGCCAACGGGCCGGAACACCGGCACCAGCAGCCTCGCGAATTCCATGACTCCGTACAGAGAGGTCCAGAGCATCAGGCATACCGCGGGCACGGCCCGTCACACGTGCGCGAGGTGAGCCGGACCGGGCCGGGACGGCAAGATGTCTGGCAACGCCAGCGTGCGCACAACTGGCAGCGTGAGCATCGCCCCTGGCATGCCCGCGGCGGCTACCACGGATACCGCATTCCGGACGATCGCTTCCGCGCTCATTTTGGCCGTGGACATTGGTTCCGCGTCCACGACGTCCCCGTCGTAGTGGTCGAAGGTTCTCCGCGTTTCCAGTTCGGAGGCTACTGGTTTAGTGTGGTTGATCCCTGTCCGGAAACCTGGTCGCCGGTCTGGTACCGGACCGATGATGTCTATGTGGACTACGTCAACGACGGATACTACATGTACAACCGGCGGCATCCCGGAATCGCCATCGCCATCAACGTCTCGTTGTAGCCCGGAGGCAGGCGGCGGACGGGGTTACTCCATGGTCGCGCGCGTCATGCGTTGCGCCAAAGGTCAGGATTGACCTGAGTGTCGAAAATCGCCCCGTACCAACCACCGGGAATCCTGGGAACGCCCACGCCATCGAAGAAGTTGCCAATATTCAACATTCCGACGGTAATCGCGGCGCGATCACCGTCGTAACGGGCAGTGGCCGGCCGTTCAATGTACGGAAGTCTTGTTCTTCCACAGTCGGAATCAGATTAAGATGGGCTGCCGGACATGAATCCTTCGAGCTTTCTCCCTATACCCCAGAAACGCTGGAAGGGTCTGCGCAAGCAGTCATGTCCGGCACTCGCATCATGCCGGATAGACTGCTTAACCAGAATGGCCCAGTCGTGGGGGAGGGTAGTTACGAAGGCAACCTCACGGAGATGAGTGAAGTAACGTGGAATCAGCGGCCATGTCTCACCAGCAAACAGCCTCCGATGAAAGACAGGATGCCCACAACCGCGCCAGCGGCCATGCCTGCCAGGAATGCAGGATCGTGAACATCCGCGGGAGAGGCTCCTACAAAATAGCGGTGCAGGAGGTGCCCGAAGGCCAGGGTGGTCAGCAGTACAGCTATTCCGCTCAGGATGTTCAGCACTCGCATGTCGCCCTCAGTTTCGCATTGCAGTCTCACACAAATTTCCGCCCAGTGCCCGCGAATTTTGCCTTAAGCTGACGGTTCATGCTTCGACGGCCTTTTCTTCTGGCATGGTTTCTCTACGCGGTCGCGGTCTCAACCACCGCCAGCGCGCCCGTCTCCCGCCCAGTCGCTGCCTATCAGATCGTCCACGTGTATCCGCACGATCCGCAGGCATTCACTCAAGGGCTGATTTATGTCGACGGTCACCTCTACGAGAGCACCGGACTCCATGGCAGGTCATCTCTAAGGATGGAGGATCTATCCACCGGACGGGTGCTGCAACACTACGACTTGCCCACCGAGTATTTTGGCGAAGGGCTCACGGAGTGGGGCAGCACCTTGGTGCAGTTGACCTGGACATCGCACACAGGCTTTGTGTATGACCGCTTCAGCTTCACCCTGCTGCGGACGTTCCACTATGAAGGCGAGGGGTGGGGGCTGACTCATGACGACAAGCAACTCATCATGAGCGACGGAACGCCATATATCCGCTTTCTCGACCCGAAGTCTTTTCGAGAGACCAGGCGCATCCACGTCATCGACGAGGCGGGCCATCCCGTGCAGAATTTGAATGAGCTGGAATACATCCACGGTGAGATTTACGCCAATGTCTGGGAGAGCGACAAGATCGTTCGCATCTCTCCCCGCACCGGGAGGGTCCTGGGATGGATCGACTTGAGCGGAATCATTGACAAGGGAGAACTGGGCGGCTCCGATGCCGTTCTGAACGGTATCGCCTATGACTCCGCCGGGGCCCGCCTCTTCGTCACCGGAAAGCTGTGGCCAAAGTTGTTTGAAATCAGGGTTGGTGCTCATCGCCAGGCTGGGACGCAACACTAGTCGGCCAGGCGGAAGTCCACAGCCACGGTGGTCTCGACGGTTGCCGGTTGACCGTTCACCAGATAGGGTTCGTAGCGCCACCAGCGCACCGCATCGATGGCTGCGGGCGAAAGTTGCTCGGGCCCGCTGACAAACTTCACCCGTGTCACCGCGCCCTGCGGATTCACCACGGCATCCAGCACAACCGTGCCCTGCACTCCCGCCTGCCGGGCATCTTCCGGATATTCGGGCGGGACCAGGTGCCGGATCCGCTGCTGCATGGCGTCGTTTGGCACCTGCAACTGCGGCTTCGCCACCTGAGTTTGCCTGGCGGGAACCTGCGTCTCCAGCGCCTTCCATCCCTGCTGCCAGCGCCACCATCCCAGCACGGCCGCGACCACGACGACGGCAATGGCGAAGACAACCATGTCCTGCATCAGAAACCTGCGCTTTGAGTGCCTGGAGTCGGTGAGGTCCGGGAGTTGCGGGGATAGGATTGTGGTCTCTCCCAAAGCGGCGTCCGCCGGTTCAGCGAGGGGCATTTGGTTGTTCAGTAAAAGGTCGCCCTCGGACCGCGTCCAGTAGCGGATGATCGACTGCTGTTCGACGGGCAGACGGAGAAACTGGAGACCAAAGGAGCGCGCCCGCTGATAGCGCACCACCGCCGTGGCCCGCACCGGCGAGCTCATGTGTGGAAGCAGAAACTCGACGCGCACCGACTCGCCCAGGAGGAGCTGTGAGGCGGCGACCACTCCCATTCCACCTTCGCCCATCTCGAGGGCGCGTCCGCGAATACTGTCGGGGACGCCTGCACGCAATACGGTGAGGTCCAGAGGTACGGTCAGCTTGTAGCGCGGGACCTTCCGCTTGGGCATCTTTGCCAGCGAAACTTCCGAAGTGGTTTCAGTATTCATCGTCCAGCTTCCCCTGGCTGGAAGGCGCAACCCGTGGTTCGGGCGGTGGAGCCGGGCTGCCATTCCGAAATAAGGTTGGTCTTCCTCAGCCAGCCTATCGGCGCACCCACAGCGGTGCAACATTACGCCCGTAATGAGGGCTGGCGTTACAGAGTGCAATGGCACGAGATGGGAAGAACGTCGAAGGGATGATCGGCATTGCCAGCTGGCGTGCCATCGCCTGCACTCATTGGACTGAAGATGCTCGTCGACAGTCACTCGCAGCATGCGGCATCGCACAACAACCGCCACTAACGTAACTTTCTCCAGCCGTACGGCTAGCAGTAGTGTGCTAGGTGAGGACATATCCTGCAACTGAGGGGATCGTTCGTGACCAACGACACCTGCGAAAAAATCACACGTTCTCTTAGCCGTCATTCCCATTGCTATTCGACAATCCTTAAAATCAGCATCCTGACATTACTGCTGGCCGCCACCAGTGCCTTTGCCATCACGCCCGATCACCAATCGAACCGGAACACATGCGGCATCACCGACGAGGAGGCCACCGGCATGAACGGCGACCTCAGCACCAACATCCACGCGCTGAGCGATTACAGCGACACCATCGCCGGTTTGCTAAAGGAAAGCAAGTTCGAGCAACTCGATTGTCTCGCCGATCGTCTTCGATCGAGCAAAGAGAGATTCCCCGGTGGAGCATGGAAACTCCACGTTCTATACGAAGGTTTGGAAAACCCGGTGCAATATCCGCAACATCCCACGGAAATGGACTGGGACGCCCTTTTGCGGCGTCTCAAGGAGTGGGTTGCGGTTCACCCCATGTCTCTTACCGCACGGGTTGCACTTGCCTCCGCTTATGTTGACTACGCATGGTATGCCCGGGGTAACGGTTACATCGATACCGTTAGCGAAAGCGGAAGCAGGCTCTTCGGGGAACGCACCGCTGAAGCCAGGCGAAATCCTCGAGAAGGCCTCGGCCCTCCCCACCAAGTGCCCTGAGTGGTATCTCGCCATGCAAAGGGTAGCCGAGAGCCAGGGCTGGAGTGTGGCGGAAGCGCGAGCCCTCTTCGATGAGGGATCCAAGTTTGAGCCGGGTTATTACTACTCCGCTCGCGTCTTTGCCTACTATCTGCAGCCCAAATGGGGCGGTGAAGCGGGGGATACGGAGAAGTTCACGCTGGAGCTGGCGGACCGCATCGGAGGGGACCAGGGTGACTTTCTCTATTTCCAGCTCGCGACCTCTCTCCTTTGCGGCTGCGGGGACGAGCCGCACCTGTCCTGGCCAAGAATCAGACGAGGGTTTGAGGCCTCGGAGAGGTTATACGGAGTATCCATGCTGAACCTGAACCAGATTGCTTTCCTGGCGTCTCGCTACGGAGAACTCGACCCGGTCCTGGCGGACAAGGCCCTGACCCGCATTGGGGAGCAATGGCATGACGAGACCTGGAAGAACAAAGAGGCCTTCGAAACGACGAAGAAATGGGCGGCCAGCTACGCACCCGCCGCGGCCAAGCTTCAGGCGATGGAAGAAGACGCGAAAACGAACATGCAAACACCGGAAGGCCTTCGCTACATGGCCTCTTTCGAAAAGACGTATCGCGGATTTGTGCAGCAATGTGTGCAAACCGAGGGGCCCATTCTCGGTAAGTTCGAGACACTAACGAAGGTAGGCTCGACGGGTACGGTCGAGGACGTCAAGATCTACTGGAACGGTCCCACTGCCATGTGCATATACCAGAAGCTGCACACACTCCAGCAAGAAAAGGCGACGCCGTTTCCGCCGCCACCGCAAGCTCCGTTCTGGGTAAGGCTTGATCTGGACGGGGCGCAGTTCGCGGCGGTCGCATCCAGGTAAGAGCATAAATCCCGGCTGCCATCTGAGCCGTTTTGTAGGTCAACGGATCCGGACTGAAAGCGCGTGCATTCAGTTCAACAACAATCATCTGGACGGTTGTCGAAACGTGGCCCTAGAGCTCGCTGATCCGGGTTATGAGCGCTATTTGCCTGATTTCGACAACAATCCTGCGTATCATATTCCGCGAGGGGGAAAGCAGGTTCCATGAGCAACGCATATCTGGCGATTACAATCTTGCTCGCGGCGATAGTGATGTTTTCAGGCATCGGGAAGATTCGCCACGATCCGCATATCGTGCAGGTCATTCACGAGGTCGTCGGGGTACCGTTGAAATACTTTCCGCTTCTGGCAGCTTCTGAGTTTACCGGTGCCTTGGGCATAGTTCTTGGCATCTGGTGGCCTTGTTTAGGTGTGGCGGCGGGAATCGGCCTCGTCCTCTACTTTGTGGGCGCGGTGGTGTCGCATCTGCGTGTAGGCGATCTCAAAGGTATTGGACCTGCCGCCTTCATCTTACTAGTCGCGGCGGCAGCACTCGCCCTGCGCATCCTGACGTACAAGCCGCATTCTGCCGGGTAGGTGTCGTAATGTCGCCATTGCACGCATTGACCTGGGTTGTTGGTAACCTTTCCTACCGTAACGGAGCTGTCCCATCGGGGCCGTGTAGAAGAATTTCAGACCGCAGGACGTAAACGCTGAGTTCTATCTTTTTGAAGTCCTTAGCCATGTCCAAGGAGACACGATCATACTCCTGATCATTGGCAGAGTTTCATTTGGGCGAGGTCGAGAACGTCGTCGATTTGCGAAACAGACAGTGGGATTGGCAGCCTAGAAAAACTCAGTCATCTCTGGAGCCGTGCTTGCGGCAGCCGGGTAACTCTGGATTCCCAGCCCCTGGAGAATCAGCCGCAGTGTGCTCTGGTGCTGGTAAAGGGCTGTCGACTGATGACCCTGCTTTGCCTTCGGGCTAATGATCAGCGCCGCAACGTGGCCTCCACCGTCGGTCGAATCACTGGTTTCTGCTTCATCGAAGACGATGACAAGCAAACCGTCCTTCTGAAAAGTTGAGCTGGAGATCAGGGGCGCAATGTTGTGCTGCAGCCATGCGTCGGCCAACTGGAGCGGTCCGTCGTGTGCGTCGTCCAGAAGATTGGGCGCCAGGAAGGAGAAATTCGGCAACTGCTCATTGGCCAGATCGGTACCAAATTGAGAGAACGAAACCAGATTGTTCAACTGGGTGCTGCTGTTTACGACGTCGGTGAAGTACGAAAAAGGGTTATGCCGCTTCGCGTAGGGATACAAATCACCCCCCGTGTAACCTGTCGATGGGAGGCTCTCGGCATATGATTTCCAGGTCTTGCCGGCGGCGATCAGATCGCGAACGATGTTGTCCACGTCAACCGTGCCCGCAAACCCATCATCATTCGTAACCAGCTGGCCGGTTGTGAGCATGAAGTAGTTGCCAATGGAAGGATGCGTGTTGGCGAAGTACTGGGTCGCCAGGCCGTACTGGGAAGCGAGACTGTTCAGATAAGGCATGGCCGAATTTCCAACCACCTCGGAATAGCTGTGATTCTCTTCGAGAACCACAACCACATGGCCAAACTGCGGAACGGAACCGGTTGAAGGTGGTGGCGCCGGCGGTCTTGGACCGCCGGCAGACGAGGTACCGCAACCTGTCGCTGCCGCAAGGATAACGATAAGGGTGCAGGCGAAGAAGGCGTGCGTCGTGCTCGCAGCTTGCTTATAGAGGGACCGCATATTGTTCTCTTTGAGGCTCTTACCTCCGGCTCCACGCTCTTCGATGCGAAAGCACACTGTCGGGATGTGCTCGCAATCCCTGAAGAGGTGCTGGCGAGACCCCTTGAGGGCTGTGTTTCCGGTTACAGAGCAAAGTGATTCCTGTCACGGTGCCGCCGGTCCAACCCCAGTAATATTTGTTGCGGTATCAAGCTTCATCCCGAGTAGCTGTCAGCCTGCCAAGTGCGGTTCAAGTCAGTTCACAGACTGCGGCGGGCGGCAGTCACAAAAAGGAGAATGTATGCGCTTCATGAAAATAATGTTGGTGGTGGCAGTGTGCGTAATGGGGCTGAGCGTGCTGGCTGGCGCCGGCCAGAATCAGTTCGGCGTGGCCGATACCCGGCAGATCCGTTTTGACAACCCCGTCTGGGTGGGCGACACGCTCCTGCCCAGTGGCAACTACAAAGTACTGCACACCATGCAGGGCGACACCCACATCATGGTGTTCTCTCAGAAGAGCGGGAAAGAGCCAGTGGAAGTCCGCGTAAAGTGCACGTTGGTACCGTTGCAGGCGAAGGCCGAGCGAACCGAGACTGCGTACACCCTCAACGATAAGAATGAGCGCGTGCTGCACGGCCTGATTTTCCGAGGCGACAACGCTAGACACGAGTTCTGACGCAGGTCTGCAGCCAAGTACATCGCCCGGCTACTCGGCTAATTTGCCGGGAACGCCGGGCGGCGAGCCCCCGGCCTGGATCGTCTCGGGTTATCAACCCCTTGAGATCTTTGGCAAGCAATAGAGGGCGACTTACGCGCCGGCGGTAAGCTTGTGGCTCTTGGATTGGGCAATGCCGTACTGGCGGATCTTGTAGAGCAGGGCTTTGTAACTGATCTGAAGAAGGGCTGCCGCCTGCTTGCGGTTCCAGTTGGTCTGGTCGAGGGCTTGCCGGATGGCCTCCGCCTCGGCTTCATCCTTGGCACTGCGCGCCACCGATTTCAATCCGCCGCCGGGCTCAGCCGGAGCGTGCGTACCCTCGGGGCGCCCACCGTGGCCGTCGTTGCTGGGCTGCAGTTCCTGAATTGCCAGCTTCTCGTCGCCCAGCACCAGGTAGCGTTTGATGAAGTTATTTAGCTCACGCAAGTTGCCCGGCCAGGAATATTCCTGACACGCCTGCAGCATATTGGGCGAGAGCGGCAGCGGAGGCCGCGCGTACTCTTCTGCCATGCGCGACATGAAATGCTTCAGCAGGACCGGGATCTCTTCCTTGCGCTCCCGAAGCGGGGGTAATTGCAGCGTGAAAGCATTCAGGCGGTAGTACAGATCTTCACGCAGACGCTTGCTGGCGAGAGCTTCCGGAATATTGATGTTGGTCGCGGCCAGAATGCGCACGTCCACTTTTACTACCGAGCGGCTGCCCAGCCGGGAGAACGTCTGGTCCTGTAAAACGTGCAACAGCTTGGCTTGCAGCAGCGCCGGCATCTCGCCAATTTCGTCGAGCAGGATAGTGCCCTTGTTGCAGATCTCAAACTTGCCCGGCTTGGCATGAGTAGCGCCGGTGAAGGCACCGGCTTCATGGCCGAACAATTCGCTTTCGAGTAAGTCTCCGGGCACGGCAGCGCAATTGACCTTCAAAAATGTGCGATGGGCGCGCGGCGACAGCTTATGAATCAGCCGTGCCACCACTTCCTTGCCCGTTCCGCTTTCTCCCAGCATCAGGACCGGAATGTCGACATTGGCGACTAAGGCAGCCTGGGAGCGAATCTTCCGCATCGCCGGACTCGCCGCCACAAAAAATACGTCGTCGTACAGCTCTTCGACCTCGCCCGGCAAATTCTGCTGGTTCTTGCCCAGGCACTGGTCGATGACCTTGTCCAGTTCCCCTTTCTGAAAGGGTTTGGTCAGGTAATCGTGCGCACCCAGGCGGATGGCCTGTACTACTTTACGGGTATCGCTGACGCAGGAAAGCATCACCACTTTCAGCCCCGGCACCAGCTGGCGGAGCTGCTCCAGGGTCTGCAGGCCATCGATCCCCGGCATCAGGAGGTCGAGCAGCACCAGGTCGGGACGCAAACCCTTCTCCACCTGCTGCAGGGCATCTTCGCCAGTGGAAGCGGTCTGCACCGTGTAGTCATCCACCTCGAGCAGAGTGCGGATGTAGCGCAGCATTCCGGGTTCGTCATCGACCAATAAAATGTTGACCGATTCGGTCATTTGTTCTTCCCTTTGCCGGGCACAGCGGCGACTGGCTTCAGGGGGACGATAAATGAGAATTTCGCCCCCGCGCCCAGTTCGCTCTCCACCCAGATCTTACCCCCCATGGCGTTCACCAGCCGGCGCGCGATGGCCAGTCCCAGACCCATGCCTTCAGTTTGCTCTTCATTCTGCGGCAAACGAAAAAAATCGTCGAAAACTTCGATATGATACTCCGCCGGAATTCCCGGACCGGTGTCAGATACGCTGACCTTCACCGAGTTGGGCAGAGGATTGTTCTGCCGCCGCCGTTCGCTCGGAATGGCTGAGTTGTTGGGGTTGCGGCGCTCCCACATGTACGGCTCCGCGTGCAGCCAAACTGTGCCCCCGGCGGGGGTGAACTTGGAAGCGTTCTCGATCAGGTTCGAGATCACCCGCTGCAGCTTGGCTGAGTCAAACGCCAGCTCTGGCAATTTCTCGTTAGCCAGGAAGTAGAGCGCCAGACCCCTTTCCTGGAAGCGGGGCGACCACAGCCGGCAAACCTCGGACAGGCAGGGGTTTAAGTTCCCGCTCTCGTAGCGCATCTTCATCTCGCCGGTTTCGAGCGCGCTGTAGCTCAGAAAATCCTGGATAAATTGTTGCAAACGCTGCCCGCTAGTGTGCATGTCCCCAAGAATTTCTCGCTGTCGTTCATTGAGCGGACCCAGCTTCTCGTTCTGCAGCAGCTCGATGTAGCCGTTCAGGATGGCCAGCGGAGTCTTGAGGTCGTGGGCGGCCGATCCCAGGGCGTTGGTGGTGCGCAGGGAGCGCTCCCGTAGCTGGTTGTACTCCTGCAGCAAGTCGTCGTAGCGGAGATGTTCTCCCCCAGATGCTTGGTCTGGTACGGTGTCCGCGCCGCGGTCGGTCGGATTGCCTTCCCGAGAGAGACACGTGTTTTCTGGCAACACTCCCATTTGTGGAAAACTCTGGCTTGGCTTAAAAGGGGAGGGGACGAACACAGCCCAATTTGTTAATTTAGGTGCCCACAAATCGTATGACACCCCTTCCATCGTGTCAACGTAAAATGCAATTCCATGGTAACGGATGAGCAAAACATTGCAGCCCTAAGCGCTTCACGCCTTTACATCAAGGCCCATTGCAGGGGCGAACATAAAGGGAAATTCATGAGTGTTACATAGGGTTGTAATGGCGGACTTTCCGAGAATTCACCCAAAATCCTCAGGGTTTCGTGCCCTGAACGATAACCCCAGGCAGGCTGGTTTGGCCCCCAAGGTGCGGTAGGACAGGCTTAACTCGGGTCGATAGGGGTCTGATTGAAGCGTAAGAATCCTGAACCAGAGCGCCGCAAGTGGCCACGTCTCGCCATCGCTATACCGGTGTTTGTTCGCAGTGGGGACGAAAAAGGCAAAGAACTGCTTGAGTTTGCTACGGCACTGAACATTTCAGCGGGCGGAGCACTGGTAGCGGTGCGCCGCTCTCTGCCGCTCTCCACGCAGGTTTTGCTGGAGATCCCGAGTGCCCCGCTGGCGGTTGCCAGTTCGCTGCCCAAGGCCGCCCGTAATCTGCGCGCCCGAACCCTGCGCGTAACGCACGCTGATGGCTACCACCTGATTGGCCTCAAGTTCTCTCATCCGCTGGTTGCCCAACCCGCCCCGCGGGCCTCCCGCCCAAGGAAAGTTGCTTCTGCACTGTGAAAACATTTTCCCATAGGTTCAAGGGTCTTTAAGCCTCAGTCCCAAGCCTTGCCGGATGGCGATGTGGCCCAGCAGGATTCCCGCAAAGCTATATATCTAAATGGTTTAACGATTCGCTTGGTGCCGGATTCGCGGCCTGCTAGGGTTTGGCTCTCGGGGTGCACATCAAGGCCTGTACGAACCGGGCCCCGGGCCACTGGATACTATGACAACCATACCTTCTGTCACTTCGCTGGCTACTTCACTGGGAGAATTTCCTCCGGAGGCGGTCATCTTCGGCCGCTCTGAAGTCATGCAGTCGCTGCGCGACCGCATGGACAAGGTGGCTAGCGCCAACGTGCCCGTGCTCATTCAAGGCGAGAGCGGTACCGGCAAGGACATCATCGCCCGCATGATCCACGGGTTGTCTCCGTGGCGGACGGGTCCCTTTGTCAAGGTCAACTGCCCCGCGATCCCGGGCACGCTGCTGGAAAGCGAACTCTTCGGATACGAAAAAGGCGCCTTCACTGGCGCTTACGGATCGAAACCGGGGCGGGTGGAACTGGCCCACCGCGGTACCCTTTTTCTCGACGAAATTTCCGAACTCGACCTGGGCCTGCAGTCCAAGCTTCTGCAATTGCTGCAAGACGGGCAGTTCTGCCGGATCGGCGCCCAGGAGGACAAGAAAGTTGAAGTGCGCGTAGTCTGCGCCACCAACCGGGTGCTGGAAGCGGAAATCGAGAGCGGAACCTTCCGCCAGGACTTGTTCTATCGCATCAACGTGGTCAACCTTCAGATGCCGCCACTGCGCGAGCGCAAGGGCGACATTCCGGACCTGGTTACGTATTTCCTGGAGTATTACAACCGCAAATACAACTGCCGCGCCCGGACGCTTTCGGCAGATCTGATGTCGTCCCTGCAAAAACATCACTGGCCGGGCAACATCCGCGAACTGGAAAACCTGATCAAGCGCTACGTGATCCTGGGCAACGAGGAAGTCATCAGCAGCGATCTGGTGGCGCACCAGCAGGAATATTCCGTGCTCGATCTCAATTTCGATGGGCCGATCGCGCTCAAGACCATTACCCGTCAGGCCACGCGGGAGCTGGAGCGCAAGGTCATCCTGAAAGTTTTGCAGGCCCACCACTGGAATCGTAAGCAGGCGGCCCGCGCACTCAGCATCAGCTACCGAGCGCTGCTCTACAAAATTCGCGATGCCGGGCTGCCTCCCAACCGGTCTTCCCGCCGGCGGGTAGAACCGATTCCGCCCCCGCCCCAGGATTTCGCCGCCTAGATTTAGCTCTTGTATGTGGTGTGGGGCGGGCGCCCTCGCCCGCCGCCTTTGACTTTGATCTTGGCTATCGGTAAGCGATGCCCGCTGTGACAGAAACAATCAAAGCGGGAAAGTCAGAACAAGCTGATGTCAAAAGCTAGAGTCAAAAGCTGAAGTCAAAAGCTGAAGTCAAAAGCTGAAGTCAAAAGCTGAAGTCAAAAGCTGAAATCAAAAGCTGAAATCAAAAGCTGAAATCAAAAGCTGAAATCAAAAGCTGAAATCAAAAGCTGAAATCAAGAGCTGAAGTCAAAAGCAAAGTCAGAAACAAAACCTAATAGTCAAAGTCAAAGGCGTCGGACAAGAGTGTCCGACCCACACCAGTCATACTCTCCAGTAATCCGGCCTCCACTGGGTGATGGCCTTTTTGATTTCCGCGTTCGAGAGCTTTTCTGACAAGGCCCGTGCAGCCAGAGCGGGCAGCTCCGCATCCGAGGCAAAGCGCAGCCCCACCAGCTGCGCTTCCGTCAGGTCGACAATGTGGGCACGCAAAGGCTTGTCCACCAGAATTGCCAGCCGCAGCCGTTCCTCCAGCCGGATTACTCGGTCCTGGACCTTGAGCGCGTAAGTCCGTGCCTTCACCACAGCCACCGACGCAGCCAGAATGAATACCAGCAGCCAGGCCGCCTGCAGGCTTGGGTGCCTGACCAACTGCACCAGAACAGTGATTATGCTGATGGCAAACACCGGTAGAACGAAGAAGTGGAATGGCGGATCGAGGCGGGTGTGGTTGGACAAACTTTGCAGTACTTTCTCAGCCATGGATCGCTCCTGAAAGAAACTATGTGGGCGCGGGCGTCCCGCTCGTGCTGCCAGCACTACGTAAGCCTTAGCACGAGCGTGGACGCTCGCGCCTACATTTCAACCCACACGCTTACTTCTTTTTCTTTTTCCCGAAGAGGCCTCCCAGCGCATCCATGGGAGAGGCGGAGTTGCCGGAGGGATTCTTGCCTCCGGTTAGTCCCCCTAAAGCGCCGCCCAGGCCGCCCTTCAGCTGGCTCCCGACCATGCCCTTTACATCCGGCATGAATTTGGGATCGGAGGTGGTGCCCTGAATGAAGAAGGGGATGCTGCCGCCTTTGCCGCCCAGGCCCGCCATCTGGGTAAGCCCGGTCACCACGCCGCCGGAAAGGCTGGCATTCATTTTGTAGTCGAGTGCTCCGCCGGGGCTGATGGTCCCATTTCCCGTGACCGTGCCCAGAGCGGGAATGGTCAGGTTGATGTTCTGTGTTCGCACGCCCTCGGGCGCCACACGTGCATCCGTGCTCAGGTTCTGGATAGAAGTGTCTGATCCCGTTTGCGCTCCAGACAGCGCCGAGATGGCAGACATTTTGGAAGCCAGGTTGAAGCCCTGGAGCTTGGTCTGTGCCAGTCGAATCGGACCCACGATCACCAGCTTGTCAACCGGCCCCGTGATGCCCACGTTGACGGAAAGCGTTCCGCCCTGCAGCTTTGACCCGGACGGCAGAATGATGCCGAGGGCGGGCAACATGGCCTGAAGGTCGTCCACCGGCATGCCATCGGCGTTAAGTTTCATGTTCAGGATGGTGGATTCACCCTGGCTCTGGTAAGTGCCGGTGAGCTTGGCCAGGGCCTTGCCCAGGGAAACGTCGCCTTGGGTCAACGTTCCCCCCTGTTTTTGCAGGTCGAAGTCAGTGGCGTACTTCACTGTGACCGGCTGGGTTGCCGGCGTGCCCTTTACCGCCAGCTTGAGCTTGTCAGCCTTGAGCGTGCCGCTGGTGCGCAGCACGTGGCCGTCGGATTTGAGCGTGCCGTCAAAGTCGGCGACGCCGGCAATCCCGGTGGATGGGTCCACGAATCCCGAGGCGGTCAGATCGAGGCCCTTGACGTTGATCTGCGCCTCTATCGGACTCGCCGAAACGTCGCTGGAGTTGATGGGCCCCGCTTTGCCATCAAGCTTCGCGGTGCCACCGGCCGGAAGGTTCGCGCTGATGGTGAAAGGGAACTGTGAGCTGGGTGAGAAGTCGCGCACGCTGATGTCCACGTTGTCGTACACGTGCGGCTTGATGGAGGAATTCGCGCGGTTTACTGAGAGCTGACCATCCTTCACGTTGAGCTTGCTGACCGAGAGGTTCGGAGTGGACGTGGGTTCGCTGGCGGCCTTTGGGGTTGGCGCGGACTTGCTGCCCAGGCTGGAAAAATTCCATTTTCCGGCGGCATCGCGCAACAGCGCGATCTGGGGCCGGTCCAGGGTGATATCCGTGACATGCAGCGTCTTTGAAAAAATCAGCGGCATCACTTCCACGCCCACTTTCAGGGACTTGGCGCGGATGAAGGGGTCCTTGCTGAAAACCGGATCGTCGGCGATGGAGAGATCTTCCGCCGAAACGCTTCCGGAAAGGATGGAAAGACTGAGATTGCCGACTTTGACTTCGCGGCCGAGGGCCTCGGTAAGCTCAGATTCGAGCTTGGGACGGAAGCTGTTCACATTGATCAGAAAGGGCAGAGCGATGACGATGAGCAGCAGAACCGCAATGACGATCCCGACAATTTTCAGCGCTTTCATGACAGAAACTCCTTCACGAACCTTGGATTCTTGAGAGGGCCGGCAACACGGTGGAGTAAGCCGCGAGTGGCACCCAGTCTACCAAAAATCGAACTACCTGGGCTCCTGGGTGAGCTCCGGATTGGGGGTGGGGCTGTTGTAGAGTTCCTTCTGCCGCTGCTCCCGCTGTTGGTTCATCATGCGGGTGGTTGCCTCCATCTCGGCGCGCGCTTCCGGGGTCCGGCCCAGGCGTTGCAGCAATTGCCCGCGCAGGTAGTGGACGCTGGAATTCCCGGGATCGAGTTTGGCGGCGGCATCAACCTCAGCCAGCGCTTGAACGTATTTCCCATCCCGCTGGTAGACCTGCGCCAGCTGGTAATGAGAACTGGACAGGCTGGGATCGAGACGCAAGGCCTGGCGCAGATTGCGCTCCGCCTCCTGGTTATTTCCCAGTTGCGAGTTCACCAGTCCCAGTTGGTCGTAGTTGTAAGCCACGTCGGGCTCAAGGGCCGCGTCCTGCTGGAATTCCTCCCGGGCCCGCGCCAGTTCCTGTTTCCGGTAGTATGCAATTCCCAGATTGAAGTGGACAAACGGGAGTTTGGGATTGGCCTTGGCGGCGAGCTCAAGCTCCTTGATGGCCTCGTCATACTCTTGCCGATTGATGTGGGCCTTGCCCAACAGGAGATGCAACTCGGGAGAATCCTGGCCGGTTTCGGCGAGTACGGCAAAGGCCCGTTGCTCAAGCTCGGGCCGCGCCGACTTGCCGGCTGCAATTCCCAAAACGTAGAGGTAGTTCAACTGGCTCGAAGCCTGCGGCCAGAGCGGCTCGAGCATGGTGATGGCATCGGCGTAACGTTCGGTAAAAAAGTAACAGAGTCCCAACAGGTAGCGCGCCTGGTAGGAATCCGGGACGTCGTGCACCACCGACTCAAAGGGGGCAACGGCAGCGCGAAAGTTGTTTTGCCGGTAGTAGGCCAGGCCGACGTTGAGGCGAATTCCCGAAACCTGCGGCGCCAGGTGTTCGGCCTTGTGCAACATTTCCAGAGCCTGTGTCCACTGCTTGCGCCGCATGTAGATAACGCCTAAGTTGGCATAGGCGCCGGCGGCCTGCGGGTCCAGGGCGAGCACGCCGCGAAACGAACGCTCGGCCAGGTCGAAATTGTTTTGCTTCAGAGCGCTTTCGCCCCGCTGAAACAGCTGCTGCGGGCCTGGGGGCGGGGACTGTGCCCGCGCCGGCTGGGCATTGAAGGCTGACCACCAGGCGAGCAGAACAACCGCGAGCAACCTTGACAGTGATTTCACTGTGCTGTAGTGTCCGCCAGCAACGGCCTGCAATTCAAGCCGGCACTGGCAAATGGGTAATCGGCAATTAGCAATTGGCTAAAGGACAATGGCTAAGGGCTGCCTTCAATCATTATGGTCAAGACCTCAGTCATCACCATCCGGGACGTGGCCAAGGAGAGCGGCTTTTCCTCAACCACGGTTTCCATCGTTCTCAATAACGCTCCCCTGGCGCGCTACATTCCGCCGGCCACCAAAAAGCGAATTGAGAAGGCGGCGAAAAAGCTGGGATACCGTCCCAACCTCTTTGCCCGCTCGCTGCGCAGCAAGCGCAGTCACACCGTCGGCGTGATGGTTTTCGATATGACCGACCCCTACTGCACGCTCATTCTGCGCGGCATTGAGAATTCTCTCTACCAGTCTTCCTACCTGCCTATACTCACCGACGTGCACAACGAACGCGGCCGCTTCGAGCGCTATCTGGAGATGTTGCTGGACCGAAGGGTGGAAGCGCTGATCGTGCTCGCTAACTGGTTGTTTGTCGATATCGACGTGCTGGCCGACCTGGAGAAGAGCAGCATTCCGACAATCATGATCGGACGCGAGCTGCGCACCGACACCGTCAGCTCGGTGATCGTGGACAACGAAGTGGGAGCGCACTTCGCGGTCGAGCATCTGTACCAGCTGGGACACCGCAAGATTGCCTTCATTCGCGGGCCCAAGACCCTGGCGGACAGTGCGCCGCGCTGGCAGGGAATTCGTTCGTTCGCGAAAAGCACGGGTCTGGAACTCGATCCCCGTCTGATCGTGGACCTGCCGGAATCGCAAGATCCGATTTCAAGTTTTGAAGCGGGCTACAAATTAACGGAGGAACTGATCAAGCGGAAGCGGCCGTTCACTGCATTGATGGCCTTTGACGACGTGACCGCGTTTGGCGCGATACGTGCATTAGCCAAGGCTGGTCTGCGCGTCCCCGAGCACTGCTCGGTGATTGGCTTTGACGACGTCGCGGCGTGCAGTTTCTACACTCCGCCCCTTACAACAATCCGCCAACCCATGGAAGCCATGGGAGCGATGGCCGCGAACCTGGTGATTGAAGGCATCAATGGGGTTCTGGAAAAACGGGAAATATCGGCAGTCCACCGCAAGATGGCCCCCGAACTGGCGGTGCGCGAGTCCACGCGTAGCCTGCCTTAGAGGCGAAACCCGGTCAAAAACCCATTTTTGTGGGGTTATCTTAAAAAGCAGATGGGGGCCATTTTCCGCCTTTTTTTCTTGACACCTGCGATCGACCTACCGCAGAATTCAGGCTATTGATTCGTTTTAATAAACGCTTTCACTCGGAATACGCAGGTCAGGGCTGGGTGCCCGTGAATTGGGCACAGGCAGGATATTGAACCCGGTGCCCGGGTTGTCCACCGTCGCCGTGTTTACCGGATGGATTCGAGAATGACATGGTTCAGCGCTCCGGGAAGCAATCCGACCCGGATTCTGATGGCAGGCAGGTTCCAGCAATCTTCAGGCAATGGAAAAAATATTTGGGGGTATCTATGAAGTTCCGCATGCTTTGGCTAGGTCTTGTGCTGTCTCTTTCGCTGGCTGCCTGGGGGCAGGATTCAGCTTCGATTACAGGAACGGTGACCGACCAGAGCGGGGCGGCCGTCCCCAACGCGCAAGTCACGGTCAGCAGCCTGGATCGCGGAATTAACCGTCCCACTACCACCAACAGCAGCGGTGACTACCTGGTTGCGGGTTTGCCCTCGGGGCCAATCGACGTGAGCGTGGTGGCGCAAGGGTTCAAGAAGTATGAAGTCAAGGGCGTAATTCTGCAGGTAGGCCAGAAGGCACGTGCGGACATTGCGTTGCAGGTCGGCGCGATCAAAGAAGAGGTTACGGTAGAAGGAACCAACGTGGCCCAGGTCGAGACCCAATCGTCGGACCTGACAGGCACGGTCAATGGAAAGCAGATCACCCAGTTGCAGTTGAACGGCAGGAACTTTGCCCAGTTGATTACGCTGGTGCCCGGCGTGAGCAATCAGTCCGGTCAGGACGAAGGCACGGTCGGCATCAATGGAAGCGTAGCTTTCAGCGTCAATGGAGGTCGCACCGAGTACAACAATTGGGAACTGGACGGCGGCGACAACATGGACAACGGCAGCAATGGGACGCTGAATGTTTATCCCAGCCTGGAGGCCATTGCCGAATTCAAGGTCCTCACCTCGAACTACGGCGCACAATATGGTCGTAACGGTTCGGGCACGGTAGAAGTGGAAACCAAGTCCGGCACCAACCGCTTTCACGGCAACGCATATGAATTCCTGCGCAATGACGCCTTTAACGCTTTTAATTACTTTGACGATCCCGCTGCACCGAAGCCTGGCTACAAGAAAAACGACTTCGGATACACCATCGGCGGTCCCATCTGGAAGGACAAAACTTTCTTCTTCTGGTCGCAGGAGTGGCGCCGCGACCGGGTGCCCGGCCAGGTATTTAGCCAGTTTGTTCCTTCGGACGCCGAGCGGGCCGGAAATTTCAGCGACTTGTGCCCGAACCCTACTACCAATGACTTTTCCGATTGCCCCGCCGTTCCGGGGTTCCTGGATGGGACGGGGCACACGCCGGATTTGACGATCGTGCCGGCATTTCAGGCCAACGCGGTTGTGGCCCAGGCCCTGCTTGGCATGATCCCCGCCGCCAATGCGGGACAGCCGGGAGCGGAGTTGTTCAACGATTCTCCGGTGCAGCCTACGAACTGGCGCGAGGAATTGATTCGCGTCGACCACAATCTGACCGACAAACAGCGGCTGACGGTTCGCTACATTCATGATTCCTGGAGCACCATCACGGCGACTCCGTTGTGGACGAACCAGGGAAGTTTTCCGACCATCCAGACCGATTTCAGCGGTCCCGGTGTCAGCCTGGTGGCGCGGCTGAGTTCTACTTTTTCGCCTACGCTGCTGAACGAATTCGTAGCCAGCTACACCACCGACCACATTGTCCTGAATAACCTGGGCAACTGGCAGCGGCCCTCTCCTTTCCCAATGGGAGACTTGTTTCCCGGAAATGGCGACGGCATCTTGCCTGGCATCAACCTTTCGGGGGGCAACGCGTACGGTGGCGGTTTCGGGGAAGATGCGGGCTATATCCCGAACGGCCCTTACAACTCCAACCCCACCTACAGCTATCGAGACAATGTCAGCAAGATAGTGGGAAAACACAACCTGCAGTTTGGCGCCTATTTCGTCGCCGCTCAGAAGAACGAGTTAGGTGGAGAACTGGCCGCGGGTTCGATTCCGGGATACTTGACCTTTGATTCGTCGAACGGCCTTTCCAGCGGCAATCCGTTCGCCGACTTGCTGCTGGGCACGATCAGCAGCTATGGACAGCAAAACACTCGCCTCAAGTACTACAACCGCTACAAAATCCTCGAGCCCTACTTTCAGGACGACTGGCACGCCACCAGCCATTTGACCTTGAACCTCGGTCTGCGCTTGAGCTTGTTCGGCACCTATCGGGAAAAGCAGCAACAAGCCTACAACTTCGATCCTGCGGCCTATGTTCCAGGCGCCACTTCGGTGGATCCTGGAACCGGCATTGTCTCCGGCAATCTCTTCAACGGAATTGTTCAATGTGGGGTGGGGTCAGTGCCCGCCGGTTGCATGAAGGGACATCTGTTCAATCCGGCGCCCCGCATTGGATTCGCCTGGGACCCGCGGGGCAACGGCAAGACTGCAATCCGGGGCGGCTACGGTATTTTCTTCGAGCACGGCAACGGCAACGAATCGAGCACCGAATCGTTGGAGAACTCGCCGCCGTTGGCCTTCGCGTCCCAGCAAAACAACATCCAGGACTACGCCGCAATTGGTGGAGGATCGGGTTCGGCGTCCCCGCCGTTCCCGCTGAGCGTGACCGCAATTCCGACCAAGGCCATATGGCCGTATGTGCAACAGTGGCACTTCGACGTGCAGCATGAGGTGCTGCCCAACACCGTGGTCACCGTTTCCTACGTGGGCAGCAAAGGTACAAAGTTGGCCCGCGAAACCGATATCAACCAGCTGCGCGCGGTCCCGTTGAGCCAGAATCCTTACAAGCCGGGGGAGCCGATTGATGGCGGAGTCGACGCGCTGGGCAATCCCATCCATGACGACTGTGGCACGCTGATGACGCCCAGCGGTGTCGCCATCACCGGCCAGGCTGCACTCAACCTTTCAGTGGCATGCGGAGGCAGCGCCGATCCTTTCCGCCACTTCCTGGGATACTCCGACATTGCCAGCCTGCAGAATGCGGCATCGTCGACTTACCACGCCTTGCAGTTCTCCGTACGACGAAGCGTCGGCAGTCTGCAGGTAAGCGGCGCCTACACCTACAGCCATTCCATCGACGACGCGTCGGACCGTTTTGACGCCAGCTTCGTCGATTCGTCGAACCCCTCAGCCAATCGTGCCAGTTCCAATTTTGACGAGAGGCACATCTTCACCGGGAGTTATATCTGGGACCTGCCGTTCTTCAAGGCGCCAGGGCTCACCAACAAAATACTCGGCGGGTGGGGATTCTCCGGCATCGCCAGCCTGCAGAGTGGAACGCCATTTAGCGCGATCAGCAGCGGTTCCAGCGGCAGTTTTACCGACAATGCCGGCGTGGGCAACGGGTTGGCGACTTCAGGATCGCGTCCCGATCTGATTGGCGATCCACGGTCTGGAATAGTTCAACCCACGCTTCTTCAGGAAGGATTCGGACCTTTGCTTTACAACCCGGCTGCGTTCGCGCTTCCCCGCGGCCTGACGTTCGGGAATGCCGGCCGGAATATTCTCAACAATCCACGCCGGGTAAACTTTGACATGGCGCTCTCCAAGCGTTTCGTCATTCGGGAAGCCATGGCATTCGAGTTCCGCGCCGAGGCTTTCAACGTGTTCAACCACACTCAATTCGGGGCCATCGCAGGGGATTCTGGCTCCGGGGCGAACGCGGTGAATTCCGATAGCAACAAGTTTCCATCTAACAACTACCTGTTCACAGGTACCGCGCACAATGCACGCATCCTGCAACTGAGTCTGAAATTTGTTTTCTAGCATCGCCTAAGAGTGGCTGGAAAATCCTGGTCTCCGACGTTGGAGGCCAGGATTTTTTATTTCCAGGCAGGGGATTAAGTTTCTCATCGTCAGGCCAGGCAATAGACAAGAGAATGGCAAGTTCGGCCGGCGTTGCGAAGGGGTGCCTATCCCACCTGTACGTGTTGCCGCGTCGAACTCACCACGGTCAGGGCCTGTTCCAGGTCGGCGATCAGATCATCGGCGTTTTCGATGCCCACCGACAGCCGGATCAACTGCTCGGTCACGCCCATTTTCTGGCGGTGCTCGGCGGAGATCATGCCGTGCGATGTGAGTACGGGGATGGTGACCAGCGAGTCCACTCCGCCCAGGCTGGGCGCCAGGGTAAACAGGTGCAGTGATTCAGAGAGCCGCCTGGCGTCTTCTCCGGTGCCGTCAACCTCAAAACTCAGCACCCCGCCGCCGCCGTGCATCAGTTCCATGGCCAGAGCGCGCTGGGGATGGCCTTCGAGGAAGGGATAGTGCACGCGCCGCACCTTGGCGTGTTGGGCCAGGAAGCGGGCGACGCGCAAAGCGTTGTCATTATGCCGCTGCACCCGCACCGCCAGCGTCTTGATGCCGCGCAGGAGCAGCCAGGCGGCGTGCGGATCCATGGTTCCGCCGAGAGTCGTTCGGGTTTCGTGGATCTTCTGGATCAAGTCCTGCCGTCCCGCGACGATGCCGCAGATGAGGTCTGAGTGTCCGGCGAAATACTTGGTGCCGGAGTGCATGATCAGGTCAACGCCGAAATCGGCTGGGCGCTGGTTGATGGGCGTACCAAAAGTGCTGTCGATAAATGTGATGAGGCTGTGCTGCTTCGCCAGCGCAGTCACCTTGCGCAAATCGACCACTCGCAGGGTGGGATTGGTTGGCGATTCCAGGTAAAGCAGTTTCGTATTGGGCTGAATGGCGCGCGCGTGCTGATCGTACTCGACAGTGTCCACGAACGTGGTTTCGACGCCGAACTTGGGCAGCCACTGGCTTAGAAATTTCGTGGCACCACCGTAAATGTCGCGCTGGGCCACCACGTGGTCCCCACTCTTCAGCAGGGACAGAATCGAAGTGGTGATGGCGTTCATGCCGGAAGCGAACAGGAGCGCGGCATCAACGCCTTCCAGTTCCGCAATCGCCTTTTCGGCCACGGTGTGGGTAGGATTTCCGTAGCGAGTGTAAAACATGTCGGTGGAGGTCGCACGCACCTGCTGATCGTTGTCCGTGACCTCAAATGAGGCAGTCTGATAAATCGGAGTGGCCACCGGGCCATTCTTTTTGTGCAGTTCGGTGCCACCGCGGACCGCTTCCGTTTCCGGGTGGTGCTGATGCTTTTTCATGCGTCCTCACTTGGTAAAGCTTTTCGGCTCTGGCAGGGCACGGCTTCCAGCCGCGCCATTAAACGCTCGGCCCACCGCGGCTGAAGCCGCCTCAACCGCGGCTCCTTTTCGCACGGCTGAAGCCGTGCGCTTCCACAACCTCTGAGACTTCTGTCCCGACGGAACTTGTTATGCCCTCGACAACGCAGCCTCGAATGCCGGTACCGGCGAAAACCACGCGGCAGAACGCGCGTGGCGTCCGCTGGTGAGCTTTTCAAATTCAGCCTGCAGGGCGCGAGTTACCGGGCCGGTTTTTCCGTCGCCGATGCTACGGAAGTCGATCTCCCGCAGACCCACAACTTCGGCGGCGGTTCCGCAGACAAATACTTCGTCGGCGATATACAACTGGTCGCGGGAAATGGGTTCCTCGACCACGCTATGACCCAGGTCCTGGGCCAGCGTGATCAAACTGTCGCGCGTGATGCCCTCGAGTATCGCTCCTCGACCCGGGGTGTAAATCACGTTGTTACGCACCACAAAGATGTTTTCGCCCGTACACTCGGCCACGTAGCCTTGCGGGTCGAGCATGATGGCTTCATCGAAGCCGGCGCGCTGCGATTCGGTCTTGGCCAGAATCGAACTGACGTAATTTCCTGCCACCTTGGCCTTGGTCATCATGATGTTGGGGTGCAGCCGCGTGAAGGACGAAATGTTGGCCCGGATGCCGCGCTCCTTCGCTTCTGCGCCGAGAAACGCGGTCCACTCCCAGACCGCGATGATGAGGCGGGGCTTGCCACTGTCCACCACCAGGTCCATGGCGCCATCCAGGTAAATCACCGGGCGGATGTAGCAGGAGGAAAATTTATTGGCGGCGACCGTCTTGTGAATGGCATCGATGAGAGTGGCAAGTGTCCAGGGCAGATTGCGGAAGCCGACGATGCGGGCGGAGTCCAGCAAACGGTCAACGTGTTCGTCCAGGCGGAAGACGGCCGGACCATTATCGGTGGCGTAACAACGGATGCCTTCAAAGACGGTGAAGCCATAATGCAAACCGGCGTTGACCACTGGAACTCCGCTGCGGGCGGCATCCTTCAACTCATCGTCAAGCCATATGTACTTCGCGGGATATGCCATGGAGACCTCGGTCGGAAATGAAACAAACGTTCGATTGAAACCGACCCCTCAAGGGTAGCGTTCACCAGCCAGTTGAGCAAGGGGTTGCTCTACCTTAGCCGCAAAGAAAATCTGGGAAGCATTTCCAAAAATGCGCTTGATCGATTTGATCCATCTATAATTCGATTCCTATGGAACTGGGTCTGAAGGGTAAAGTTGCAATTGTGGCCGCATCCAGCCAGGGCATTGGCCGGGCGACAGCCGAAGCTTTCGCAGCCGAGGGATGCAAAGTTGCCATGTGCGCCCGCCATGAGCAAACGCTTATGGTGGCGGCAGAAACAATAAGGAAACAGTACAGCGCTGAAGTGTTTGAGCGTGCGCTGGACGTGACCGACGCGTCCGCCGTGCGCCAGTTTGTGGAAGCCGTGGTGACGAAATTCGGCGCTGCCGACATTTGCGTGACCAATGCCGGAGGGCCGCCCGCCAAGGGCTTCCTGGCGGCCAGTGTGGAGGACTGGCATAAAGCGGTGGAGGCCAACTTCATGAGCACGGTGCACTTTGCCCGCGAGGTGGTTCCGCACATGCAGCGCAGGCGCTGGGGCCGGATCATCACCATTACCTCCATCACCACGAAACAACCGGTGGCAGACCTGGTGCTGTCAAACGCGGTGCGAGCGGCGGTTGTCGGGCTGGTCAAAAGCCTGGCCAACGAATTCGGCAAGGACGGCATTCTGGTGAATAACGTAGGTCCGGGCTTTACCGCCACGGACCGGCTCAAGGAGCTGGCAAAAAGCCGTTCTGCTGCCTCCGGCACGGCCGAAAAGGAGATCTTTGACGGTTGGGCGGCGGACGCTCCATTGCGCCGCCTGGGGGAACCGCGGGAGGTTGCCGATACCATTGTTTGGCTGGCCTCGGAGCGCGCATCGTACGTTACCGGACAGACAGTGCTGGTTGACGGTGGCATGTATAAAGGGCTGTAACAAATGTTTCACGCGGAGCCGCTTTGGCTTACTTGGTGGTTGCCAACGGCGGTGAAGTTTTAGTAATCTGTGCGGATTCATCAGCAGAAATCCAGCTGTAGTTGCGGGAGGGGGAGCATGCATCTCGTCATCAGAGCAGGACACACGCCATCCGCGGTCGGGTTCGGCGACGCTTTTGGTAAGCGCTGGCTCTCGACCAGCCACGGCGGTTGCGGCGCTTGTTCTCTTACATTCTGACCGAACGCCTTCGTGGCACTCAAACATAAAGACAGACATTGCGTCGGGGAGGGGTGTATGCCGAGATCATTCAGCAGGCTGCTTTCTGTCAGTGTGGTGGTTCTTATCTGGGTGGCGCAGGCCTTGGCCCAGGGCGGCGCAACCGGCGCCATCAGTGGGACTGTGCTCGACCCTAGTGGAGCGGTGGTGGCGGGCGCGGACGTTCGTATCGTTAACCAGGACACCGGCGCCCTGACCCGCACCGCCAAGACCGACGCCAACGGGTCGTTCACCGCGCAACTGCTGCCAGTCGGGAACTATACGGTCACCGTCCAGGCTCCGGGTTTTGCCGAAGGCAATTTTTCCAACATTGCGGTCCGCGTCACTGAAACCACGCGCATGACCGCCCAGTTGCGCACCCAGGCAGTGCAGCAGAAGATCGAAGTGCAGGCACTGGTGCAGGCGGTGGAGACCAGCGCTGCCACCACGGGCCAGGCGATCGAGGCGCAGACCATCCGCGACCTGCCCCTGGCCACGCAGAACTTTCAGCAGCTGCTTTCGCTGTCCAGTGGCGCGCAGAGCGAACTGAACGCGTCGGCGCAATTGGGACGGGGCAACGCCCGCATTTTTGTGAACGGCCAGAGGGAAGACAACAACAACTATCTGATCGAAGGCATCAGCGCCACCGACTACAACGTGGCCCAGGCCACCAACGTGCCCCTGCCCAATCCCGATGTGGTCGGCGAGTTCAAGGTGCAGACGTCCCTTTACGATGCCAGCCAGGGGCGCAACGGCGGTGGTAACGTGAATGCCATTCTCAAATCCGGCACCAGGAATTTTCACGGCGACGTTTACGAATTTTTCCGCAACGATGTCTTGAATGCCAACGAGTACTTCTTGAATCGCGCCGGCCAGGCCCGTCCGTCGGTGAAGCAGAATATTTTCGGGGGCAGCTTCGGTGGTCCAATTGGGAAAGAAGCCAAGCTGGGATATTTCTTCGTGAACTATCAGGGCACGCGGCAGCGCAGCGGCCTTTCTCCGGGAACGTTCATCAGCACCACGCTGCCGGTGCTGCCGTCGGTACGTGACGATGCCACCCTGGATGCCACGCTGGAATCGGCATTTGGAGTTCCCAGCATCGATCCTGTGATCCACAAACTCCTGCTGTTCAAGAGCAACCAGTTCGGCAATACTGCGGGCGGATATCTGATCCCTTCGATTCCAGGCACGGTGGGCGCGACCGGACAATTTATCGTCAGCAAGCCCGGCAGCTTTACCGATGACCAGTTCACAACCAACTGGGACCGCGAGTTCCGCGGCGGCAATGACAAGCTTTCGGCGCGCTTTTTCTTTTCGAATGCGGAATCACTGTTGCCCTTCGGCGCAGGCGGCTTGCCCCTTTCGCTGGGTGGTACGTTGCAGAGCAGCATCAGCTCCACCGACCTGAATTTTCCCTATGACCTGCCGGTGAATGGGCGGTTTTTCAGCATCGATGAGACCCACGTGCTTTCACCCGCCCTGGTGAATGACTTCCGCTTCGGATATGTCCGGATCAACAACACGCTGGGGAATATCCCGCCGATTACGGCGTCCGACCTGGGTCTCGACCGCCCTACCAATGAGGTCACCAAGTCCATTTACAAGTTCTCGCTCTTCGGTGGTTCGGGCTTCCAGATTGGTCCGACCCCGCCTGCCGACCAGGCGCAGACCCAGAACAACTACAACTTCGTGGACACATTCAGCTGGGTGAAGGGGGCGCACGTCCTGCGCTTTGGCGGGGAATATACCCGCGTCAACCTGGACAAACTTTTCCCACAGGTTTTCAACGGACAACTCTTCTTTGTCAATGGCGGCGGCTTCACCGACTTTCAAAAGTTTCTGATGGGCGCGCCCGACTTCAGCTTTGGCGGGGGCGGTGTGGCTACGCACCAGTACCGCACCAACGACTTCGCTGTGTTCGCACAGGACGACTGGAAGGTGCGTCGCGATCTGACCTTAAACTTGGGCTTGCGGGTAGAGGCGCTGGGCGCGTTTTATGACAACCTATGTCACATCGGTAATCTCGATCCCGACCTCGCCGCCAGCGGCCAGTATCCGTTTATCTACGGGAGTTGTGTAAAGGGATTAAACGTGGCCGGACTCAATCCGACCGGCAGCAACACCACTTACAAGAATGATTACGCCACGGGATGGGGCCCGCGTGTCGGTTTTGCCTGGGACATCTTCGGACATCACAGCACGGCGCTGCGCGGCGGTTACGGCATCTATTATGTACGCGAGGATGTGGGCTCGGTGGACCAGCTCAGCTTCCAGGCGCCGTTCTTGCCGGTCGCCTTCGGAGCGGGTCAGGCCGGCTGCCTGGGATCGTTCTTCTCTGCCACCGTGCCGGCCGGTTGCCCGGATCCGAATCCCAATGCGTTGCCGAAGGCGGGTGTGATCGATCCAACTTTTGTCCCCTGCCTGGCGCTGCTGCAAGGTTTCGCCGGCAACGATCCTAACGGGGCGCCGACTTATGCCTGCAACGGGCCGGGAATTCCATCCACCAACATTTTCGGACTGGTGGTGCCACGCAAATTTGTCTCTCCCAACACGCAGCAGTGGAACCTCACACTGCAGCGGGAATTTGGCAAGGACTGGATTTTGGAAGTTGGGTACGTAGGCACGCATTCCATTCACCTTCGCGAAACCCGCACCAACCTTTCAGTGAATGCGAGCCCGGCACATCCGCTGGTGTTGACCGACACCAGCGGAAATCAATTTTCCATCGAAGCCAACACCTTGGCCAACGGCCCGGCGCGATCGAGCGCGCAAGGTATCAACGGTTATAGTGGAATGCAGCTCTTCGCCGACGATGCCTACTCTCACTACAACTCCCTGCAAGCCACGCTTTCGCGGCGATGGGACGCAGGCTATTTCCAGGCTGCGTACACTTTCTCGCGTTCGACGGATGCGACGTCGAGCGGCAACACGGCGCTGAACACGGCTTTCAACGATGAAACCACGCTGGATGGATCGCGCGGCCTTTCCGACTTCGACCGCACGCACCGCTTTGTGGTGAGTTATCGCTACGACCTGCCCATCTTCAAGGGAGCCACGGGAGCCAAAGGCGCACTGCTGGCCAACTGGGCCATCAGCGGCATCACGGTGTTTCAGTCCGGCACGCCGTTTTCCGTTACTGATTCAGGCGCGGGCACGGGATTTCTGGGGCCCGGATTGGCGTCCGCCACGCTGGGCGCCAGCCTGGCTCCGGGTGGCTCCATCGGCGCCGGCAACACCAGCGGGGACATTCACCAGCGCATTGATGGATATTTGAATCCGGCCAACTTCACTAGTGCGCCTTTACTTTATCCTGCTCAATGCGCCGGCGATGACAACTTCTGCACCACGAACTTCGGCAATCTGGGGCGGAACATTTATCGCGGGCCGTTCCAGCAGAACTGGGATTTTTCGCTGTTGAAAGACTTCCGCGTGACGGAGCGGCAGTCGCTTCGTTTCACGGCCGACTTCTTCAATATCTGGAACCACGCGAACTTCGGTAATCCGTCGATTACTGACATCGAAGCTTATCTTGCCAATCCGGGCGATCCCAATAATTCGTTTGGCAAGATCTTTTCCACAGTGGGCACGCCGCGCCTCATCCAGTTCTCCCTGCGCTGGGCCTTTTAACGTGGCGGAAAAGGAAGCCCAGGGCCGTATTCCGATGCTCGAGCGGGACCAGGTCCCGCCCGAGCTTGGTGTGTTGTACGACGCTTTGTTGCAGCAGCGCGGCGTTGTGCCCAACATGTTCAAGACCGTGGCCCATGCTCCAGCCCTGGCCATGGGCTTTGCCGCTCTGCTCAAACCGCTGCTGAGTGACGGGGCTTTGCCCGGCTGGTATAAAGAGTTGGTGGCCACACGCATGTCGGTATTACAAGACTCGTTCTACGCGGTGACGGCGCACTCTTTGTCGGCCCGGCAGAAAGGGGCGACGGAAGAGCAAGTGGCCGCAGTCAAGTCGGATTTCGAGAGCGGACCGTTCACCGAGGCGGAGAAACTGGGCTTGCGCTGTGCCGAACGGCTGCATCATTCTCCCCGCGAAATTGACGATAACTTCTACGCCAAGCTGAAAAGCGTTTACAGCGACTCGCAGATTGTGGAGCTCATGGCGACTGCTTCAGTATTCGAATTCTTTCCACGCTTCGTGGACGGGCTGCGAATTCCCGTTACTCCGGCCCCAAAGAACAGTCCAACAGGGAAGGTTTGAATGCGACCGCTGGCTGCCCGCATGTCGGTGATGAGCGGCGAAGGCGCGCTCACCATTTTTGCCCGCGCCAAGGAGTTGGAGCGGACGGGTCGGTCCATCATCCATCTCGAACTAGGCGAGCCTGACTTTCATCCCGCGAAGCCGGTGAACGATGCTCTAAAGCGCGCCGTTGATGAAGGCAAAGACCGCTATTGTCCGGTAATCGGTTTGCCCGCCTTGCGAGAGGCCCTGTCGGCGTACCTGCAACAACACGCGCAATCTCAACATCTCGCCTCAAAATATCGTCATCGCTCCCGGCTGCAAGCTCGCCCTGTTCATGGCCATGATGGCGCTGATCGATCCCGGAGACGAAGTGTTGTATCCCGACCCCGGATTTCCTGGCTATGCCTCCATCACGCTGGGCCTGGGCGGAGTGCCGGTGCCGTTTGTCCTCTCCTCCAAGAATCACCTGCAGCCCGATCCGGATGAAATTGCAGCAAGCATAACGTCCCGCACAAAGATCCTGATCACAAATTCGCCCGGCAATCCAACCGGGACGGTGTACACCGACGAGGTGCAGCGGCGCATGGCGGAGCTGGCCGTCAAGCATGACCTGCTCGTGCTCTCGGATGAAATTTACGCCCGCATCATTTACGGCGGGAGTTATAAATCCATGATGAGCTACCCCGGCATGGAGGAGCGAACGCTGATTATCGACGGCTTCTCCAAGAGCTTTGCCATGACCGGCTGGCGCTTGGGATACGCCACGGCGCCGGCACGTATCGTGCCCGCGCTCGATATGCTGGCGGTCAACACCTACACTTGTACCGCCGAATTCAGCCAGTACGGGGCCATCGAAGCTTTGCGCGACCGCGAAGGCGCCACGCCGCGCATGGTGGCTGAGTTTGCCAAACGGCGCGAGCAGTTTGTCCGCGATCTGAATCGGGTTCCCGGGTTTCGGTGCTCGCCGCCCGAAGGCGCGTTCTACGCCTGGGTGGACGTTTCCGAAGCCGGACAAAGCGCCGAGGAGATTTGCCGCGTCATGCTGGAAGAGGCGGGTGTGGCCGCGATTCCGGGTGCGGCCTTTGGGCCTGCCGGCGCCGAATTCGTGCGATTTTCTTACGCGTCGTCAAGCGCTGTCCTGAAAGAAGCCGTGGAGCGGATATTGCAGGTTGCGTCAGCCTGGCAGGGAACGCCGGCGGCAACGTCGCGGTAGTGCAGCGCCGCCGTCCCGTCGGCTGTCGTCCGGAGGTCCGGCCCGCGCCGCCGAGGGCGAGACGCCCTCGGGACAGCCGGCAAGATGCCGGCGCTACTTTTTTAGGGTCGGGTTGCAGTCCAGAACCAGGAGAATTCATGAAAGTCGGATTGAGCATGCTGGTTGTGCTCGCGCTTTGCGGATTGCCGTCAGTCGCTGGTGCGCAGGCCCGGCCGCTTCCGGGGCCGGACGTGCCGCAGATTTACCAGCGCCTTCTACCGCAGATCGAAAAGATTCCCATCTTCGATCATCACGCGCATCCCGGGTTCGCGGACGATCCCGATGTCGATGCCATGGCGTCGCCGCCCGGCAGCGCGGCGCTGCGAACGCGCGACACTAATCCTGAGCTGGTCGCCGCCGCCAAGGCGCTGTTTGGCTATCCTTATAATGACCTCGCACCCGAGCATGCGAAATGGCTGGTGCAGAAGAAAGCCGAACTAAAGAAGGCGCAGGGCAATGCCTACTTCTCCAATATTCTCGACAAGCTGAACATCGAGCAGGGCGTGGCCAATCGGGCGATGATGGCGGACTATCTCGATCCCAAGCGCTTTCCCTGGGTCTTCTTCGCTGACTCGTTCATGTGGCCGTTCGATAATCAACGCGAACGCGCGCGCAATCGCGATGAGGAAGTCTATATCCCCCTGCAGGAGAAGATGCTGCATCGCTGGATGCAACAGGAAAACGTGGACAAGCTGCCGCCGGACTTTGCGGGATACCTGGCGTTCGTCAGCCGTGTGCTCGAAGACAATCAGAAAAAGGGCGGCATCGCCATGAAGTTTGAAGTGGCGTATTTCCGCTCGACAAGATTTGGCGATCCCACACGCGAGCAAGCCGAAGATGTGTACCAGCGCTTTGTGAACGGCGGCATCCCCAGCGAACAGGAGTACCGTACTTTTCAGGACTATATTTTCCGCTTCTTGATTCGAGAGGGTGGAAGGCTGCATTTGCCGGTACACATACACTCAGCCGTGGGCATCGGCGATTACTTTAACCTCTCCGAAAGCAACATCATGAATCTGGAGAACATTCTTCGCGACCCGCGCTATTCGGGCACGGTGTTCGTGATGATTCACGGCGGCTATCCTTATGAGCACCAGGCGATCTGGCTGGCGGCCATGCAGAACGTGTTTCTGGATACGTCGTTAATGGAACTTGACATGTATCCTTCAGAGTTCAAGCACGTGCTGAAAGAGTTTCTGGAGACTTTTCCCGATAAAATCACCTTCGGCACCGACTCATTCCCTTACAACGAGACTCTGGGTGCCGAAGAAAGCTACTGGCTGGGTGTGCAGTCGGCGCGCAGCGCCTTGGCGGCGGCGCTGGCCGAGATGATTTCTGAAGGCGAAGTCAACGAGGCGCAAGCTCTGCAATTGGCCCATGGTTACCTGCACGATAATGCAGTTGGAATTTACCAGGGAAAGGTGCACTGAAAATGGCGAAGGCAAAGGCGAAGCCCGCGGCGAAGCGGCGGAGCCTCAAAGCAAGAATCGCAACGCGTAAGAGCGCTGGACAAAGAGGCGCCGGCCGTAAAACTTCAACGAAGAGCCGCGCCAGCAAGATGGAACTGCGGCACGTCCCCTGGCAAACCATCGATCTCGAAGACCTGAACCCGCTGCTGCAGCGGCAGTTTGTGGTCGGTCGCGACATCATGGTGGCCCGGGTCCTGATGAAGAAGGGCTGCATCATTCCTCTGCACAGCCATTACAACGAGCAATTCACCTACATTCTGGAAGGGGCGCTGAAGTTCTGGGTGGACGGCAAGGAGATCGTGGTGAACGCCGGCGAGGTCCTGACCATCCCTCCGCATATGCCGCACAAGGCTGAAGCCCTGCTGGACACGGTGGATCTCGATGTCTTTAACCCGCCGCGCGCCGACTGGATTAACAAGACTGATCAATACCTGCGTGGCGGCAAATAGTTCATTCCTCCCGTATGCTAATACCTGAATGACTGACCACGCCGCATCGGCCTCAAAACTGGAACCAGATGTCTCGCAATTGCGTTGCATTGCGTGCGCCGCCGTGGGCGAAAGCGGGGCCAAGAGCGTTCGTTGCGCGCAGTGTGGCGATCTGCTGGAAGTAGTTTTTCGCGGCTGGAAGACGAGTGCAGGGATGCGTGCGGGCGGCCTCGACGCGGCCGCGCTCAAACAGCTCTGGCTGCTGCGCCGCACTTCTTCCCATGCTTTGGATGAAAGCGGCGTCTGGCGCTTTCGCGAAATTCTTCCGGCGCTGAACGATTGGAACCAGGTCATCACTTTGCGGGAGGGGAACACTCCGCTTTACCACTTGCCTTCCTGCGGGCACGCGGCTGGAGTGGAGCGGCTTTTCGCCAAACATCAGGGCATGAATCCTACCGGGTCTTTCAAGGACACGGGCATGACCGCAGCCGCGTCCTTTGCCCGGCAGGGAGGTTTTCGCTGGGTGGCGTGCGCCTCCACCGGCAATACCTCTGCTTCGATGGCCGCATACGCCGCGCGCGCGGGCATGCGCAGCCTGGTGCTGATTCCGCAAGGCCAGATCACCTGGGGAAAACTTTCGCAGGCGCTTGACTATGGCGCCGTCACTTGCCAGTTGAAGACTGACTTCGACGGTTGCATGCGTGTGCTCGATGAAGTGGTCGTGCGCATGCCGGTTTATCTTTTGAACTCGATAAATCCCTACCGTCTCGAAGGACAGAAAACGGCCGCGGTCGAGTTGCTGGAACGGCTCGACTGGCAACCACCGGACCATATCATCGTGCCGGGGGGGAACCTGGGGAATTCTTCGGCGATCGGCAAGGCACTGCTCGAGATGAAGGAGCTAGGCCTGATTTCCAGTTTGCCGAAACTTTCCGTGATCCAGGCTGAAGGCGCGAACGCCCTGGTGCGAACCATGCGCGAGACCGGCGGCAAGAAACTCATCCCGGTACATGCCGAGACCATGGCCACCGCCATAAAAATCGGAAGCCCGGCTTCGTGGAAAAAGGCGGTGCGCGTGCTTGAGGTCACGGGCGGCACGGTGGAACAGGTGAGCGAAGTGGAGATCGCGTTGGCCAAGGCCGAGATAGGAGCGGATGGCATCGGGTGTGAGCCGGCGTCGGCGGTCACGCTGGCCGGACTGAAGAAGCTGGTGCAGCAAGGTTTCGTGAAGAAGAACGAGTCTGTAGTGCTGATCCTGACCGGCAACCTGCTTAAGGACCCCGACTTCACGCTCAAGTTCCATCGCGGGGACCTGTTCGCAGGCACCGAGCATGAGGAGGAAGCGGCTGCCGTTCTGTCCCCGCGACAGCGCGCCCCCATGGTTCTCGACGCCAGCGCGAACGCGGTGGTGAAGGTATTGGAGTACGCGGAGCAGACTGATCCCAGAAGATAGACGACAAGGGTGGAGCAGCGCTTTAGCGCTGCGCTAAGGCGCAACTGTGAGAGCGGCTTCAGCCGCTGGGGCACCGTGTGAGACCGCTTTTACTCAGTTTGTACGACTCCCACAGGCCGAAGGGATCTCGCGGGTATCGGCACAGCTGCGGGCTAGCCGCATAGCACCTGCACGCCAGATGCTTCGCAAGCTCAGCATGAGGCCTCGATCAGAGGAAGGGAATCGGAAGAACCCAGCGAATGAAAGCGGCAAAGAAAAATCGAGCAACGCGATCCCTCGAACTGGTGTTGCCCGCCACTTCGGCCAACCTCGGTCCGGCATTTGATGCCGCCGCGCTGGCCTTCGCGATGTTCCTGCGACTGCGCGCCCAAGTCGCGGACGAGTTCTCCATCACGGCCCACGGCCGCGACCCGGAAATCTGCGGCCGGGTCGAAAACCATTTGATCCTGACGACATATCGGGAAGTGTTGCAGGAGGCGGGCAAACCTGCGCAGCCGCTGGCGCTCCGTATCGACAACCAGATCCCGATCGGCAAGGGGTGCGGTTCTTCGGCGGCAGCGCGTCTGGCCGGGATTGCGCTGGCGGTACACTTCGGCAAATTGCGCTGGACGGACAGCCGCATTGTCGGCGAAGCATCACGGCGTGAACATCATCCTGATAACGCTGCCGCCTGCTGGATGGGAGGACTGGCGGTGGCGAGAATGTCGGCGGAGAGCGAAGCTCAAGTCGCCAGCATAATCCCGAAAGGGAATTGGCCGCTGCTGCTGGCGGTTCCCGACGAGGCGCTCCCCACCGAAGAAGCGCGGCGCGTGTTGCCGGTGCAATATTCCCGCGCAGACGCGGTGTCGAACGTTCAAAATTCCATGCTGCTGCTGGCCGCTTTTGTGCAAGGCCGCCGGGACCTGCTGGTGGCAGCACTCGAAGACCGCATGCATCAGCCCTATCGCGCTTCGCTGTGTCCACTACTTCCGGCGCTGCAAAAGCTCGCGGGAGGGGCCTCAGGCCTTTTGGGCGTGGCACTAAGCGGAGCAGGGCCTTCAGTGCTGATCTTTCTGGATGAGAAAGCCGGCGCAGAACGCGCCAAGGCACAAGTGCGGAGGCATCTTCAGGCCCAGGGACTCCGGGCAGAACTGATGGCAACTGCCATTACCAAACGAGGGGCCGGCCAAGGCAGAGCCTGGCTGCGGCGATCTTCCTAACTGCGGCGGCGCTCTTCCCCTTCCGCCAGCCGGCTGTTGGCCGCGAGGCGGAACCAATGCTGTTCAAAACTCAAATGGGGTTCACGAGCGAAGCGATCCGCATAGGAATCGATAGCTCTCTGAAAGTGTTCGATCTCTCGCCGCGCATCGCGCCCGAGGGCGGCGCTCGATGACGACGGCGTGATCCGACGATGTTTGCTGGTTTTCATTTCCACCACTCCTGGGACTCTTTCCCTTACCACTGCCCCCAAACCGACAAGGGCGCTCACGGCATCATCCTGTGGAAGTACCAGTAGGTGTCAGGCAATCTTCTCTACAGAATCAGGGGAAGGCAGTAAAAATACGTTCGCAGCGGGAAAGTGTAAATGGCACTCTCGTGCCATATGGGGAAATGAGGGGTCGGCCGAGGAAAGAATCCCCATGCAGCGCCGGCGTCTCGCCGGCTGTCCGGCGGGCGTCCGCCCCCGGAGGCAAGATGCCTCCGGGACCGCCCGGGACGGCGGCGCTACACAAGAAGGCCCTTCCTCAACCGACCCCTAGCCCAGTTACTAGCGGCTGGCGGGCGGAATAATGCCGTTCATGCGCAGGTATTCGACCATCTGCCCGTAGTGGTCGAAGCAGTGCGCCACAGCCCCCGAGGCCAGCGCGAGGCGGGTCGCATTGCCTTCGCCGAAGGGGCTCTTTACGGGTGTAACCAGGTTTTTTTCGTTGACGCTGGCTGCTGCTTTATGAAGGTATGTAAAGGAATCCTTCAAGTACTTCATGATGTCTGCCTTACTCTTGATCGAGGCCGGGCCGCTTTCCTCACCCGTGTCCACCGGAGGCTTCTCGCCCAGGATGCCAGCGGCCAATATGTAGTTGACCGCGGCCACATGTTTGACCTGTTCTCCGAACGTGCGGACGCCCTTGAACTCGCCGTTGCTCGGGGCAAAGGAGTACTTGTCCTCCGCCATGGCGTCGGCTGCGGGCACGAATTCCTTCTCCACGTTGGTGACAGAACTTTCGAGCACCTGGCTGACAGTGCGGGGTTCGGCGGGTTTGGCGGCCTGGGCGAGCGCGATGCCGCTCAGTAAGAGCAAACAGGCGCATAGGGTGTGAAACTTCTTCATTTGAGTTTCTCCTTAGGTGCTGCAAAAGATCCAATGTGGGCGGGAGCGTCCCGCTCGTGCTTCGTACAAAGGCTGCGTGGGCACAGCTGTCGTCGCCTATCCCGGTTGCAATTTCAAGAAGAACACGAGCGAGGACGCTCGCGCCCACATTCAAACTAATCTCGAACCACGGACGGCGTCAGTTCCCACTGCTGTGACGTCAGTCGATGGCGGCGGACGGCGAGCAGTCCCACGACCATCGCCGAGGCCGAACAGAGCAGAGCGGTCGGGACTCCGGCGCGGGTTGCCAGACCTCCCCAGACGGTGCTGCCCACCGCCATGCCACCCTGCAGGACCAGCAGATACATCGACAGCGCCCGCGCCCGCAGAAACGATGGACACATGGTCTGCGCCGCGATATTCAAACAGGCCAGAATCCCGATCCACGCCGTGCCGCTGGCAAACAATACCAGACAGAGCAGCGAAAATGTTTGCACGCGTCCGGCGGCGAAGGTCATGGCGGCAAAGAGCAGGATGTCGAAGGCTACCAGTCGATTCACGGAGAAGCGCATGCGCACCCGCGGCAGAACGGCGGCGCCGGCCAGGGCTCCAAGGCCAAAAAATCCCAGCAGCAGGCCGTACCCGGTTGCGCCATGGGGACGGGCCAGGATGGGCAGCAGCGCGGGGAGCGAACTCGCAGCCAGGCTGAAAGCGCCCGTCCGGATCAGGATGGATCGCACCTGCGGAGCGCCGCGAACGTAACGCAGGCCTGCCATTAGAGCGTCGCGCACTCGTCCGGTAGCAACGTGTTCGAAGTGAGGCCGCTTCCAGCGGTACAAGAAAAAGATCACTCCGAAGAATGAAGCCGCATTGAGCAGGAACGCCACCCCGGAACCCGCCGCGGCAATCACCAGTCCGCCAAGGGCAGGGCCGAAGGCGCGGGCTACGTTGAAGCCCACGGAATTCAGTGCCACCGCGGGAGCATGATTTTCCGGGCGCACCACTTCCGGTGTGATGGCCTGCCAGGCGGGATCATTCATGACCGCGCCCAGGCCGAGGATGAAGGTAAACAGCAGAAGCACCCACGGTGTCACCTGGTGGTAGAGCGTGAGCACGCCCAGCACTCCTGCAGCAACCACCATCCAGCTCTGGGTGATGAGCAGGAATCGCCGCCGGTCAACCAGGTCTGCCAGCGCGCCCGCGGGCAGGATTACCAGAAATACGGGAAGCGTGGTGGCGGCGGTGACCAGGCTGACCATCAGCGGCGACAGGGTGAGCTGAGTCATCAGCCAGCCCGCGCCCACGTTCTGCATCCAGGTTCCGGTGTAGGAGATGACGGCGGCAATCCAAAGCGAGCGGAACAGGGGCTCGTGCAGCGGGGCCCAGGCCGAGGTGGTCAGCTTCTGAGGCAAGCTCTCGGGCGCCGGAGTTTTGATCGCTTCCGTCATAATCAGTGGCCCAGTCAATGGCTCGCGGGGCTCTCCGGGGCCAGGCGGCCATCAAACGGCCATTCCCGATTTCGCCACGCCCGCACAAGGTAGATGGCGATGCCGGTAATGAGGATGACCAGCGCGTAGCGTACCTGCTTCAGCGAGTTAGTGCGGGAAACCAGCACAAAGATGAATCCGATCGAGGCCAGCAGAGCCGGCAGGGGATACAGCCACATGCGAAATGGACGCGGCAAATCCGGGCGCCGGATGCGCAACACGATGACGCCTATGGCCTGCACCAGGAACTGCAACGTAATCCGGATCACCACCAGCGCGGCGATCACGTCGGCTAGAGAAAAGAAGCAAAAGAATACCGCCACTCCAGCCAGGGCCAGCAGTGAGACGTAAGGGAAGCGATGTTGCGGATGCACCCGGGCGAACGCCTGAAAATAGTTGCCGTCAATGGCCGCGGCGTAAGGCACGCGGGAGTAGCCCAACAGCAGCGAGAAGACTGAAGCGAATGCGGTCCACATCACCAGCGCAGTGACCAGATTGGCCGCCCAGGCCCCGTAAATCCTTTGCATGAAAACCGAGACCACATACAAACCGCGATTCGAATGGCCGCTGTGCGTGATTTCCTGCCAGGGCACCACCCCCAGAATGCTGATGTTCATCAAAACGTATAGACAGCCCACCAAAAGAATGGATAGCAGCAGCGCGCGAGGGATGGTCCTTCCGGGATTCTTTACTTCATCGCCCAGGAAGCAAACGTTGTAATAGCCCCAATAGTCGTAAGTAGCGATGAGCATGGCCGAGCCCAGGCCCAGGAAGAAATTGTGCGATAGAGTGAAGGCGCCCTCAGGAAAGCTGAATGCCCGGCTGGCATCGAAGTGAGTGAATCCCGCGAAGATGATCCAGCCCATGGTGATCAACACCCCAGCCAGAAGCAGCTTCGACATCCAGCCGATGCTGGTGATTTTCCGGTAAAGCAGGATCACGGCGAGAACGACGATCCCAATCGCAACGAACGTCGCCCCGGACAGAAGCCAGCGCAACTGCAGGGTTCCGAGCAAGGGAAGATGCAGCTGCCACAAATGGTCGGCATACTGGTAGTCGAGTGCGGGCCAGAAGTAGGAAGCGTAGCCCGCCAGTCCGATGGCGCCGGAAGCAATGGAGAGCGGGGCGCTGAACGAAAGCTGCCAGATGAAAAGAAAGGAAATCAATCGGCCGAATGTATGCGAGCCGTAGATCTCGCGCAAATAATTGTAGGATCCACCCGACTTGGGCATGGCCGCGCCCAGTTCCGCCCACACCAGCCCATCGCACATGGCGAAGATCGCGCCCAGGACCCATCCCAGCATGGCCTGCGGTCCGCCCATCGCGCCCACGATCAGGGGAATGGTGATGAACGGCCCCACCCCGATCATGTCGATCATGTTTAGCGCGGTAGCGCTGCTTACGCCGATTCCGCGGATCAGGGGTTGGGAGGCGTCGTTGGTCGTTGGTCGTTGGTCGTTGGCCTGAGCCATAAGCTGCATCTGCAAGAAGCGAGTTTCACTTATCTCGGAAGCCTGTCGGCACCTGGTTTCCAATACGGTGCCGATCGGTGATGCCTAGCGGCCAACGGCCAACGGCCAAGGGCCAACGACCAACGACGCTTGCTCTTCACCCTAGTGACTGCTCTCGTGTCCCGCGCCCAGCAAGTTCACATAGAGTCGAATGGCTCCGGGTACGCCGGCCGGCAGTTGGCGGAAGAAAGCATATCCGGTGTAGATATACGTGCCTTTACCGTACTGCGCCCGCAGCAGCCCGCCGGGGAGCGGTTGCTCGCCGGGGTCATGAGATGAAAGCAGTGGACGGAAGTGACTATCCCACTGACTCATGAAATACAAGCCTCGCTCCTGCACCCAGCCGTCAAAGTCATGCTGCGTGATCTGGTTGGGATAGTGGAACACGCTGTCTTCGGGAGCGAGAATATCGACCGGAGCCTCCTCGACTGAAACCCGGCCCCGGCTCAGCGTCGCGGGGAAGGGGGTGAAGTGGCCGCTGTTGAAGTCGCCGACGCCAGCGTCATATTGCACGATCAGGGTGCCGCCCGCCGAAACATAGTCCAGCAGTTTCTGGTTGCTGGCCGCGACCTCCTTCTGCGTGTCATAGGCGCGGATGCCGAGAACGATGGTGCCGTACCCGGACAGGTCCGCGCCGGTAAGCTTGTCCGCTGGCAGCACGGTCAGGTCAATTCCGATCTGCTGCAGCACCGTCGGAATTTCATCCCCGGCGCCCGGAATATAGGCCACCTTGACACCTTTTGGGACTTTTACATCCACGATGCTCACGCGTTGCAGTGCTGGTTGGTAGTAATAAGCACTGGCCAGGTCTTCGCGAGTCACCAGGGTGTAGCCTTCGCTGTAATTCTTCCCGCCGGCGGCAAGCACCGCGCGAATCTGATCGTGACCCTCTTTCAAACTGCCCGGAACTACTTTGAATTCAAAATGCTTCTTGTCTCCGCGCTGGCGCAATTGCACGGGAATTTCCCTGGGCTCGATGCGCCAGCCCGCGGGGGCCTCGAGGCGCAAGGTGCCGGCGGGCGCGCCGGTCAGGTTGGAACTCACTCCAACTTTCACGCTGCGCTCGGAACCATTCGCGATCGGAACGATCTGCTCGCCCGGCTCCAGTTCAACAGAAAACGCGGGCGCGACGGCCAGCGGACGCTTCTGCTCAATGCCCTTTTCGTCGGCAAACGTGACCAGCACCGGCTCCGAAATTTCTGGCAGGGCCTCAGGGGTCTTGGGCGCGGCGGTATGAATTCGAGAGGCGAGCGCGGGCACATCGTAACGGACACTCACGCGAAAGGGCGGTGCGGAAAAGGGCAGCGTCTGATATTTAGGCTCATCCACGGTATAGACGCCGTCCCGCTCGGGGTCGTTGCGATGCAAAGCTGGACGCGTAGGCGGAGTGTTGGCCGGCAGCACCACCTGGAAATCAGTCTGATAATCCTGCCCGGGCTGCACGGGAGGAACGCGCTCCTTCGATTCGCTGTCTGTTACCTGACCTTCCAGAAACAGGGAGCGGAGTTGTACGGGGTGGGTCGAGCCGTTGTGGAGTTTCACCCTGACCGTGAACTTTTGTCCGGGGGAAATCGCGGCCAGGGGGTCCTCCCCCGGCGTCAGTGGTGCGCTCGAGCCCGGCGGCGACACCAGCCAGGCCTGAAGTGAAAGGTTGAGTGCCAGGTTGAGTGCGATCCTGGCCTGCGCCTCTTTCTCGATCAAACGCGCCAGTTGGTCTTGATTGTTGCCGCTGCGCAGCCGACCTTCGAGACGGGCAAGCGACTCGACTACCGAGTACAATGGCGCCGCAGCACTGCCCGGATCCTTCTCCGCTGCTTTTACCGCCTCAGCAATATTGGCCTCGACTCCTGCGAGTTCTGTCCTGGCCGGGGCATCCGACGGAGAAATCAAGGTTCCCAAACTCGTGTCGATGCCATCAAAGAAATCCTTTTCGTGGCCGTCTTTGTCCGTGGTTGGGGGTAAGACTGAGTCCACCAGTTTGTAGAAGGTGTAGCGATCGCCGGGCTCCACTGTCCAGCCTCCCGCGCCCTGCGAAAGCTGGTGCCGCAATCCTTCCATCGCGAACTGAATGTACGACATGCCCAGCAAAGGATTCACGCGACCGGTGTTCAGCCTGACCGTGTAGTTTTCCGCCGCGCAGGTGCTGGCTCCAAAGCCGCATACGTTGCCGATGTAAAGCTTCTTAGCCTGCCAGGGCTGCAGTCCGTCCTTGATCTGCTCGGGAAACCGCTCGGGGTCCGCCGCCGCGCGGAATGCTTCTTTGGTCAGGATGGCAGAAGCCTGGTGATGTCCGTGTCCATCGCGCTCGGTTCCGGAGAAGCGCGCAATCAGGACGTCAGGACGAAAGGTGCGGATCACGCGCACCATGTCACTGAGCGGGATGTCATGCCCACCCCACTTTTGAAATGTTTCTTCCGGGCTTTTTGAGTAGCCGAAATCCGCCACCCGGCTGAAGCGCTGTTCCACGCCGTAGTAGCGATCAGAAGCAGTCAGCTCCAGCGCACGCAAGACGCCCAGCACATCGAACAGGTTGCTGCCTACTTTGTTCTGACCGCCTTCTCCCCGCGTAAGAGTCATGAGGAGAACCGTGTCTCCCTTGCCGCGGGATTCGAGGGTCAACATACCGCCGTCTTCGTCGTCGGGATGGGCTGTGGTCTGCATCAGGCGTGCGCTGGTTTGCAGGCGAAGCAGCATCTGTTTCAGACCGGACGTCCCCGCGTCCGGGGGCAGAGGATCGACCGGACTCGAAGTGCTTGCGGGCGCCTGGGCCTGGGTCGGAGTCACCATGCAGCAGAGAAGCGCGAGCAGGGCGAGAGTGAGGGCCTTTCGTAGCGCCGCCGTCTCAACGGCTGTCCGGTGGGCGTCCCGCCCGACGCCGCGGGCGAGACGCCCCCGGGAGAGCCGGCAAGATGCCGGCTCTACAAACAGGTGTCGTATCAAGCGATTCAGAAGGCTGACGCTCCGGGCGCGCGAGCGCAGAAGTAGCGGGCTCAGAAATCCATAGCCGGCATTTTTCATAGGTATGGGATTACAGGTGTCGGGGATGAGAGGCAAGATTTTTCCTGTGGTACCTCTTTTTATTTATATGGACTGCACGGAAAGTGAAGAGTTAGCCGCTAACGCTCAATCCTACCTGAGTCATGGACTCGGCGGGTTCGGGGTCTGGACCGCCTGCTGACAGGCGTGCGCGGCGGTCAGCAACTCGTCAAACCGCCGATCGCTGTGCAAGCCTCGCAACAGAGGATCGGAGAGCAGGTTTGAGTAGGAGCAGTAGTTCAGTTCAATGGCCGTCTTGAGCATGTGGAAGGCGGCTTCCTTTTTTCCGCTGTAGGCGAAAAGCGCGCCCTGATAGTAGGAAAGTTCGGGATCCGGGTCGGAAGGCTGGCTGGTCTCGGCATCGTGTGCCATGCGGTCCAGTTCGGCAGGCGGGCGGAGCCCAACGCAGGCTTCCATGAGATCGCGGTGGTAATGGGGAGCGTTAGACATGCGTTTCGTGGCTTCGCGCGCCTCCGCTATCCTGCCTTCGCGCAGCAAAAGGGAAGGAGTAATGTAGTTGGCCCACTCTGAGCCGGCATCCAGCTTGATAAAATCGCGGGCCCGGTCGAATCGGCTCAGCTCCATGAACGCCCAGGCGCAGGAACGGAACTGATAGTTGCCCGGAGCCAGGGTGATGGCGGTATCGCATTGGCGCGTGGACTCCTCGAGCATGCCGGCATAACGCTGCACATAACCGAGGGTGAAATGGGCCTGGGCGTTCTCCGGACGACGCTTGGCCAGCGCCGCAGCCGCCTCATAAGCTTTTCCTAACTCGCCCCGGTCCACCCGGTTCACGATGAGTTGGGAAGCGGCGGCGATCAGGTTGGGATCAAGAGCCAAGGCGCGTTCCAGGGCGGCATTCGAGTGCTGGAACATCTGCTCGCCGCCGTCGGAATAGGTAGCGTCGTAATAGTAACGTTGCCCCACTTCGCCCCAGGCGGGGGCGTAGTTGGGGTCCAGTTCGACTACATGTTCCAGCGACTTGATGGCCTCTCGATTGGGAACAGGGTCGTGGGGAAGGGCGACGCTGTGTAAATAAAGATCGTACGCCTCCTGATTATTGGGCCGCGTTCTGGTCTCCAGAAAGCCGCCCGCCGCACCCAGCATCGGCAGCAAGCCCTCCCGGACTTGTTTGGCCAGCTGTTGTTGCATCCCGATCAGGTCCTGGGTCGAGCCTGTAAGATTGGTTTGCCACACCAGCCGTTCCGTCCCGGTCTCGACGGCCTCCAGCGTGACCAGCAGACGGTTTCCCTGCTTCTGAAAGTGTCCGGTCAACACCGTGCCCACATGAAGGTCGCGGCCCACTTGCTGCGGGTCCAGGTCGGCGTTCACGTATTTTCTGGTCACGGCGGAAGGACGAACATCCAGCGTGCGGGAATAAGTGAGCGTGTTGGCGATTTCATCCGCCAGCGCGAAGCGAAGATAGTCCACGCTGAAATCACCATTGAGATTTTGCAGCGGCAGCACGGCGATGGCGTTTTTGGAAGCTCCTCCCAGCACTGCCGCGCGATGCTTGATGAACCAGGTCCCCACGGCCGCCAGCACCGTGATCAGCAGGGCCGTAACCGCGAGCAGAAGATAACTTTGCCGTTTCCCCGTGGTATGGAAAGTGTTGGTGACCATGTGCACTGGCGAAGTTGCTCGCGCGCCGGTGCGGGTCAATCCCGATTCGGTTTCTTTCTTAAGATGCTGCAGGTCGGCTTTCATCTCCGCCGCACTGGCATAGCGTTTGTCGCGATCTTTTTCCATGGCCTTCCCGATAATGCCTTCCAATTCCTTGGGAAGCCGGGGGTTGAGGGTAAGAGGCGACGGAGGTTTGGTGTGCAGCACCGAATCCAGGGTCATGACCACGTTATTGCCGGTGAAGGGCTTCTTCCCCGTGGCCATTTCGTAGAGCACAACGCCGAAGGAAAACAGATCGGTCCGCGGGTCAAGCTCCTCGCTGCGCGCCTGCTCCGGAGACATGTAAACCGCGGTGCCGGGAATCACGCCTACGGCGGTCAGCGAATCTTCGATCGGCGTTTCGTCGCTGGTCGCCATCCGTTCGTTCCGCAGCAATTTAGCGAGGCCAAAATCGAGGACCTTGGTCTGTCCCGTGGACGTAATAAAGATGTTGGCCGGCTTGATATCGCGATGAATGATGCCCTTGGCATGAGAGGCGCCCAGCGCGTCCGCTACCTGGACGGCCACCTCGAGCAGGTCTTCGATATCCATCGGGTTGCCGCGGATGCGCTGCTTCAGGCTCACTCCTTCCAGCTTCTCCATGACGATGAAGGGGTGGCCGTTGTGGTCTTCGACCTCGTGAATGGTGCAGATGCTGGGGTGATTCAGCAGGGATGCGGCGCGGGCCTCGCGCTCGAAACGCTCCATGGCCTTGGCATCGCCGGTGAGGTTGTCGGGAAGAAATTTGATGGCGACGTGGCGGCCCAGCCTGGTGTCTTCCGCCTCATAGACCACACCCATCCCGCCGCCGCCCAGTTTGCCCAGAATTTTGTAATGGGAGACCGTCTGGCCGACCATGGTGGCACTGCTCGAACTTTGGCCAGACGTTTCGCGGTCCATGGCTAAGCTCAGCCCCTGTAGCGGGTCAATGTTAGGCCGGGAGGAGTATCTGGTCAACTGTGTGGAGGGAAACAAGTAGCGCTGGCGTCCCGCCGGCCCGATGGGCGGGCAGAATGCCCGCCGGACAGCCGACGAGATCCTGGCTCTGCTACACCAACTATAATAGTGCCATGCGCTGCGGACTCGCCATGTCCGTTGTTCTTGCATTCGCGGGAGCCGGAATATGCTCGACGGTTCGGGCCCAGGATCGCGTTGAATGTCAAACCCTTGTCGCCGACAATCCAGTTGCGCTGAGGCCCGCTTTTGACGACGGTCATACCCCTACCGTCCAGGGATTCTGCCGGATGTTACCGCCCTGGACAGGACGGCATGTTCTGGGCGGTGTAGCTGTCTCCAAGTTGACCTTCAACAGCGGCCTTCACCTCGCGCCCAATGATCAGCAGAAGATCGCGTCCTCGATCAGGCAACATACATACTTTGGCGATCCCGACGGAGTTGCGGCCGGGATTCTCGAAAGAGTTAGAGCAGCGTGGCAAGACCGCGGGTTTTTCAAGGCGCGGGTTGATGGCGATACCAGGATAGTCGCCGACAATCCTCTCGACATCCGGATGGCCCTCACCATTCACATCGATGAGGGCTCTCGGTACCGATTGCGACAAATTACTTTCAGGGGCAATCGGGCAATTTTGAATGCGCAGGCCCTACGCAAATTGTTCCCGCTTCAGGACGGTGAACTGTTCAGCCGCTCTGCAATTGGCCAAGGCCTGGAGAACCTGCGCACGGCATATCGTAGTTCGGGATTCATCAACTTTACGTCCATCCCGAATAGCGAGGTAGACGAAAAAAGCCGGACCATTGCACTCGCGATAGATATGGATGAAGGCAGGCAGTTTCTTGTGAGCAGCGTCAGGATCATCGGTCTGAACGAACCTGCAGCGGAGAACGCTCTAAAGGACCTGGCGCTCAAACCAGGCGAAGTCTACAACGAAAAACTCGCCGATCTCTTCCTCCTGACAGAGGGCCCCTGGTTGCCGAGCGGGGCGTCGCCGGAGTCACGCATCCACCTGGCGCTAAATGAACGAGCCGGAACGGTAGCCCTTGCCTTCGATTTTGCGCCATGCCCAGTCGAATGATTGTCGCCCCGAAAATCCCCGCCCAAGCGGAACTTGGACGGGGCACTCTCCAGGGTCGCTACTGCTTGAATCACGCCGACGAGCCCACCCTTGGGTCTGATTTAACGCTATAATTCAGCCCACTCATGGCACTCCCTTCAGGAACAAAGCTGGGACCTTACGAGATTCAATCTCTGGTCGGTGCGGGCGGGATGGGCGAGGTGTATCGCGCCCACGATTCACGGCTGGACCGCACCGTCGCCATCAAAGTCCTGCCTGCATCTTTTTCGGCGGACCGTGACCGCATGCAGCGCTTCGCGCAGGAAGCCCGCGCCGCGGCGGCGCTCAATCATCCCAACATTCTTTCCATCTTCGACATTGGAGACCAGCAGGGCTCGCCTTACGTCGTCTCCGAACTGCTGGAGGGCGAAACCCTGCGGGAGCGGCTGAGGAGTGGAGCGCTTTCGGCGCGGAAGGCGATTGACTACGCGTTGCAGGTGGCACGCGGGCTGGCGGCGGCGCATGAGAAGGGCATCGTGCATCGCGACCTGAAGCCGGAAAACCTGTTCATCACCAATGACGGCCGGGTGAAGATTCTGGATTTCGGTCTGGCCAAGCTGATCATGCCCGAAGCCTCAAGCGGCGCCGATGCGCCGACCCTGCATGCGGTGACTGAACCGGGCCTGATCATGGGGACAGTCGGTTACATGTCGCCGGAACAGGTGCGAGGTCAGGCGGCCGACCAGCGCTCTGACATCTTTGCCTTCGGGGCGATTCTGTACGAGATGATTTCCGGCAAGCGCGCCTTCCACGGTGAAACCTCGGCAGACACGATGAGTGCGATTCTGAAAGAAGAGGTGCCTGAGCTTTCCGAAACCGCGCGCAACGTTCCCCCCGGCCTGGAGCGAATTGTGCGGCACTGCCTGGAGAAACATCCCGCGCAGCGCTTTCACTCCGCCGGCGACCTGGCCTTCGACCTGGAAGCGCTGACCGAGATTTCCGCCACCAGCAGCAAATCGGGCGTGCAGGCGGCTGTGCAAGAGGTCCGAGGCGCAGAGAAGCGTCGCAAACTGGCGAGTGTAGCGGCCGCCATCGCTGTGGCGGCGGCGATGATCGGTCTGGGTTGGTGGCTGGGTCGGGGCACAGGAGCCATCCCTCCGGCCGAGTATCAGCAGATTACGTTTCGCACCGGGTCCATAGGAAACGCGCGCTTTACTCCGGATGGCAGCATCGTTTACAGCGCTTCGTGGGACGGAGGCGACAACCAGTTGTATTTGGCTCGCACCGACGACAACGGCTCACGCGACCTGGGACTGAAGGATGCGGACCTGCTTTCGATCTCGAAGAGCGGAGAACTGGCGATCCGGCTTAACACCGCTTATATGGGTGGCTATGCGCGAGCCGGAACGCTGGCCCGGGTGCCTCTGAGCGGAGGAACACCCCGCGAAGTGCTGGAGAACGTGCAGGACGCGGACTGGGCGGCGGACGGCGAAAACATGGCCGTAGTCCGCTTTGTCCCGGAGAACAGCCATTGGCGGCTGGAATATCCGGTGGGCAAGGTGTTGCTCGACGGCATCAACTGGATCAGCCATCCCAAGATTTCGCCGGACGGCAAGCGGGTGGCGTTCGCAGACCATGAGAACATTGCAGGTGACGACGAAGGTTCGGTAGCGGTAGTTGACCTCGACGGCCACGAGACAAAGCTCGCTTCGGGGTTTGTTTCGCTGGAAGGGATCGTGTGGTCCACCGCCGGCGATGAGCTTTGGTTTACCGCTACCCGCACCGGCAGTGCGGAAAATCTTCGGGGAGTGACGCTGGCCGGCAAGGAGCGGTCGATCACGAATGTGCCAGGAGGCATGTGGCTGCAGGACAGGCACAATGGACTCGCGCTGATGGTTGCCCACCAGATTCGCATTGGGATTCGAGGCACGCCGCCGGACGGAAAGGGGGAGCGTGAACTGGGGTGGCTCGGCTGGTCGATCCTGAGAGACGTTAGCCGCGACGGCAAGGAAGTTCTATTCGAGGAAGATGGCGATGGCGGCGGCCCCAACTACACCGTGTTCATACGCGACACTGACGGGTCGCCTCCAGTTCGAATCGGCAACGGCACGGCCGAGGCCATTTCGCCTGATGACAAATGGGTGATCACCAGACCGGCCAAGGAGGGAGCGTTGTTCGTAGTCCCCACCGGCGCGGGCGAGGCCCGGCAGTTGACCCACGACAACATAAGCTACGGGTCAGTTCGTTATCTGCCCGATGGCAAACAGTTGCTCGCCAGCGGTATCGAAGCCGGGCATGGAGTGCGGGATTACCTGATCGACCAGAGCAACGGTAAGGCCAAACCAGTTACGCCGGAGGGCGTCGCTGGTACCCAGCTGTCCCCCGACGGTCGCAGCGTCGCGGTGCTGGGTCCGGATGGCAAGTGGAGTATTTGGCCGTTGGATGGGAGCGGCCTACGTCCGATTCCGAATCTTGATTCGAAATTCCTTGTATCGGGCTGGACTCCGGATGGCCTATCGTTGTATGCGGCGTCCAACCGTCTGCACATGAGGACGGCGAAGGTCTATCGGGCGAATATCGCCACAGGAAAAATGGAATTGTGGAAAACGTTCGGAGAGGCCTTGGGCGTGGGGGTTACGAATGTGAGCGCGCCGCGTTTTTCGAGCGACGGAGGTGCGTACGCCTACGTTTATTCCCAGGTGCTGTCGCAGGCGTACGTGGTGAGGGGATTGAAGTAGGAAGGTCTACAACACCAGAAGGTGCCCCGTCCAAGCTGTGCTTGGGCGGGGCTTTTGAATTTGATGTCACTTCAGTGGAAGTCCAGGTGGCGTTGCGCAGCGAAACGCAAGTCGTAACCCGAATCACGAAAAACGCCACGAAGAATCTAGCCGGGATGATGAGCACGCCCACGCGCAGAAATTCCCCGCCCAAGCTGAGCTTGGACTGCGCACCCTCGAGGGTCGCTACGTATAGAATCCCGCGGAAGAGCCTACCCATTCCATATTGCGATTGTGATCCACACCCATCATCAGGCCGCGGCCCATGCGGATGATGGTCATCACCGGCAACAATTCATCCAGCCAGATATACATGATGCGAACTTCCGCCTTATTGCCGCCGAAAGGCGTTTCCACCACCGGCTCGAAATTCATGCGCTCCTGCAGGATGTACTGCGAACGCTTTTCCCTGGGGATGGCTGCGATGTCCTCTGGTTTGAGATTGATGATCACACCCAGGCCGGCGAAGGAGAACAGCGGTTTGACCACGTAGTTCTCCAGGTCTTTCGGTATCTGGTCCACGCGATCCAGAAACCATGTCTTGGGCACGCACTCATGGCGTAGGTAGGGCAGCGAGAACTTGCTTAAGCGGAAGTACCAGTTGGGATGTCCCGCCCATTCCACTTCAATGTCATCATTGAGCTGGAAAGCGGTCTTGAGGTCCTTGCGCACCATTTCGTCCACGATGGCGCGGTTGTAAATGCGCATGATGGGGGTCCGCTTACCGGCGTTTTCGTAGAACAGGAACTTACCCACCTTCCTGATGTGCGAGATATCGACCGTCTTGATGCCCAGCAGCTTCTCGGTTAACAGAAAATCGGGAAGAGTCTTCTGATGCCGGGGATCGATTTCCATCAGAACGACCTGCGCGGGATCGTGGTCGGCGACAATGGCGCGGCGCAATAATTTCTTGTAGCCCTCCCAATCCAGACTGCCCAGCAGATATTTCAGGTTCCCGTCGAGACCAAAAACCTCCTTATAAGTTTGCGAGAGCAGAGCCTGGTAGGCGTAGAGAGAAGGGAAGCCCTGGAGCTCAACCAGCTTGGGCTGTAGCTTGCCAAACTTGTCGCGCACCAACCCAAAATCCACTTGCACGAAGAGGGGGTGGGCGGTTTCGCGCGGGACCTTGAACTGTTCGGGAATCGCCGCAGAGGAGGCTTTGCGGTAGTCGATGCCGTTGAGTTGCTGGACCAGTTCCCCGCCGTACTCCGACATCTGGTCAAGAAGAGACTTGGGCAAAAAGCAAGGCGTCTCGCAGACCCGGAACTTGACCGGCGTCCCGCAGCGTTCCTCCAGGAGCTTGAGCAGACGCTGATATTTTTCCGGCGTGTAGTTCGCGTTGAACTGCTGTCGAAGGGCGGGAATCATGATAACGGAGACATTTGCGAATCACTCTCAACGACTTGTCATCCTGAGCGGAGCAATCCGATTCGTTTGCGAATCGGATTGTGTAGTCGAAGGACCCCTATGCCAGGCACAGGCCGTCCACAAGGGTAACTAGGCCTCCAGCAGAAAATGCCCATTGCGCATGATCTGTTCGCCGTCCACCCAGATATCGAAATTCCGGCCCACTACATCGATGTGCGTCGAACAATCCCACTGTGCTCCGGTATGCGCGCCGTAAGGATTGCCGAATGCGATATGCACGCCGGGATATTTTTCGTCCTGCAAAATCTGCCCGATCACATCTTTCAGCTCAATGTTCGTGCCGATAGCGAACTCGCCGACGCGATCGCTGTTCTCGTCGGTATGGGTGTAGCGCCAGAAATCATCTTCAAGTTCGCGGTTAGCGGAGTGGGCCTCGGTCAGTCGATTGCCCTTGACCTGAATGGTCAGCGGGGTTTCTCGCAGGCTGCCAAACTTGGCGCAAAGCCAGTCGCCCACAACTCCATCGATCACAAACGTTCCATTGACCTCGCCCGGAGTGGTAAACACCTCGCCGCCCGGCAAGTTGCCCCACTTGTCGGGGCTGATGATGCCGCTGGTTTTCAGCCAGCGGTAGTCCGGATTCAGGTCGGCGATCAGATCGGTTCCGGCGGCAGTCCTGGCTCTTACCTGCCTGGCGCGACGCACGGATTCGATAACCTTAGTGCTGATGCGATCGACTTTAAGGAAGTCGGCGCGCATGCCTTCCAGCATGATCTGGTGATTAATGTTGACCATGTGGGCGTGCCGGATCTTCCGGCGGTTGACCACGTCAGTCATCTGCATCCGCGAACGCAGTTCGTTGGCCTGGGCCTGGACCGCGAAGATGCTGACCCGGCTGCTCTCGAGATCCTCCACGATTTCGCGCGGGAGGTCGGTCAGCGGCCGGGGAGCGAGTTCTTCCAGAATCCATGCGCGGTAGGGGGCGCCGACGGCCTCCAGTTCGCGGACCAGGCTGGCGGCGATTTCCCGGGTCGCGTCGTCGGTAATGACGGTGACCTTCTCTTTCGGCTGGATGCGCAGGCACACGTTGACTGCGTTGTGGGCGCCGGGAGTAAGTTCAGGATCGAATGGGAGCGTGCTCAGTTCACGCCTGGCTTGACTGGCAGGAACGTTCATTACCCTACTTTTCTAGCGGGAGCCTGGGCCTCGGTTTCGGCCAGTCCCACTTCCGTTTCTTCGATGATGTAGTCCACAACTTTTTTCAGGTCGCCGGTCTCGCGAAACACCCGCAACTGCCGGTCGGCGCCGGTCCCGTTGTCCAGAATTTTATGGATATAGTTTAGCTCCTCGCGCGAATCGAGTTCGTCCACCACGTCATCGATGAACTCAAGATATTCCAGCACCAGTTCGCGGGCGGGGACTTCGGTCTGCTTGCCGAAATCGACCAGCTTGCCTTCGAGGCCGTAACGCGAAGCCCGCCATTTGTTTTCCATGATCAAGGCGCGGCGATACAGACGGAAGCCCTGGTTGGCGGTGTAAAGCTTGTACAGCTTGGCCACTGTGGCCTGAATCAGGGCAGCCAACGCAATGGTCTCCTCCACCCGCATGGGAATATCGCACACCCGGAATTCCAGGGTGTTGAAGAATGGGTGCGGGCGAATGTCCCACCAGATTTTTTTTGCGTTGTCGATGCAGTTGGTCTTGATCAGCAGTTTGATGAAATTGTCGTACTCGCCCCAGCTAGGGAAGTAGTCCGGGATATTGGTGCGCGGAAATTTATCAAAGACCTTGCAGCGATAGGATTTCAGCCCGGTGTCCATTCCCAGCCAGAAGGGGGAATTGGTCGAAAGCGCCAGGATGTGCGGCAGAAAATAACGGGCGTGATTCATCAACTGGATCGCGGTCTCGCGGTCTTCCACGCCGATGTGAACGTGCAGGCCGAAGATCAGGTTGGCCCGCGCCACCAGCTGTAAATCTTCGACAATGTTCTTGTAGCGGACGTCCTCCGTAATCTCCTGCACCCGCCAGTCGGCAAAGGGATGCGTCGCTGCCGAGGCCAGCCGCAGGCCATTCTCCCGGGCCAACGCAATCATGTCGCGGCGCAACTTTTTTACTTCTTCCTTCGCGGCCTTGATATTGCTACAGACCGAGGTCCCGACCTCGACCACCGACTGGTGCATCTCAGCCTTCACCCGCTCCTGCAGGAGCAGCTTGCCCTTCTCGATAATCTCAGCGTGGATGTGGGAGCGCAGATCGCGCGTGACCGGATCAACGGTCTGATATTCCTCTTCGATTCCGATGGTAAAAGTCGGAAGCATGGGGTCCTTCCGGGGGAAAATGCTCGCTGCCGGCCTGGTCACGGCCACCTACCTGAAGCGGGGACTAGTATAGCAATCCGCGGTTATTGCAAGCACAGGAAAGTGTGGGTCGGGCACTCCTGTCCGACGCCTTTGAAGTTGAGTTGAAGTTCGTTAAGCTTTTGCTTTCTTCCTGGAGGCAGCCTTGGCTCTGGGTATTTCTGCTACCTTCCCACCCGCCAGAAATGAGGCCCAGCGCAACTCACTGGCCGGATTCTCATCACTAAGCGCTTTGCCTACCGCCATTTCCGCGACCGCATTCACGATCCACTCAAAATTCGCCTGGCCCACGGAATGAATGTCTGCGTCCGGCGCCGGGTTGAGGAAGTCAATTGCATAAGGAATGCCATCCTCTACCGCAAACTCGACCGTGTTGAGGTCGTAACCCAGCGCCCGGCATAGCGTCTGCGAGTCTTTGACGACCCGGTCGAGCAGCTTGGGATCGGCCGGTGCAGGATTTTTCACATAGCGTTCGTGAAACGGCGCCTTGGGGTCGTAGTGCATGATGTGGACGTTTTCCTGGCCCACCACATAGCAGCGAAAATATTCTTTGAACTCGACGCCATGCTGCAGGGTCATGCACAGGTCGCCGGTCTGGTTGTAGTGACGGAAAAATTCCTCCGGCGAATGCACCTTGTACACGTGCTTCCATCCCCCGCCCGAATACGGCTTGAGAAAAGCGGGGAAACCCACGTAATTGAAAATCTCTTCCCAGTTCAGGGGATAGATCAGGTTGCGCATGGACTGATCAGTGGTGCCCTCGGGATGCTTCTGGTGCGGCAGGATCACCGTGGGCGGAATGGCGACACCCAGCTTGGACGCCAGCGCATAGTTGAAAAACTTGTCATCGGCCGACCACCAGAACGGGTTATTGACCACGATCGTTCCGCTCAGCGCCGCGTTCTTGAGATACGCACGATAGAAAGGGATGTCCTGGGAAATACGATCAATGATGACGCGATACCCGCTGGGTTCCGCCATCTTCACTCCGCCCAGTTTGACGAACTCCGCGGTCACGCCCTGGACCTTCATGCCGTTGATCTTTTCCACCAGCGCAGGAGGAAAAGTATTCTCCATGCCGAACATGACGCCGATTTTTTTCACGCTCACCTCTCTCTGTCATCCTGAGCGGAGTGCCTGCTTCGCTTTGCAAAGCAGGCGCGCAGTCGAAGGACCCCTATGACATCGCTGCGCGCTTGTTCTTTTCGCCGTGCCAGCATCAGGACGCGGAGCGCCAAAGTTTCCTGAGTTCCTTCGGGCCTTCCGTGCCAACAGGGGTCCTTCGACTCCGCGTGAAAGCCCGCTGTGCGGGCTTCATGCTCCGCTCAGGATGACAGTTTGACTTGTTGCCCACAGGATTCAAGCAAAGTATTTTACCGCCATTCTCTGCCACAACGGCCAGTCGTGTTTGGAGTTGTCTCCCCACACATCCAGCCAGTGCGGAATTCCCTTCGCATTCAGAATCGCGGAAAATTTGATGTTCTGGTCCAGGCAAATGTCCCAGTCGGCCGATCCCAGTACGATGTTCATCCTCCGGTAGCGGCTCAGAAACCAGTCATCGCTGATGTTGGGCACAAAATCAGGCGGACAGTTGAAGTAGCAGTCGTCGTCGTAATATCCATCCAGAAATTGGTGGATATCGAAAGCGCCGCTCATGCTCACGCAGTAGGTCACCACATCGGGATGCTTGAGCGAAAAATTGACCGCATGGTAGCCGCCAAAGCTGCAACCGGTCACCGCTAGCCCGGGTGCACTGTTCTTCCAGCGCAGGAAAGGAAGCATTTCGTGCAGAATATAGCGCTCGTATTGCAGGTGGCGCAAAATCCGCACCCGGGGATGAACGCCCTTGTTGTACCAACTCTCGCTATCCACCGCATCCGGACAGAACACCTGCAACTCGCCGGCATCGATCTTGGGTGCCAGAATGCCGATCATGTTCCGGTCTTCATACTCGAAAAACCTGCCCTGGGAGGTGGGGAAGACCAACAAGGGCGTGCCGGCGTGTCCGAAGACCAGAAGTTCCATATCACGGTGCAATTCGGAACTGTACCCTTTATGGTATTCGCGGTTCATGATGGCGCGGAGTATCTTACCTGATCGCGCCGCTACGGGCCACGGAAGCGCGTAGGGGCAGATGTCCTCATCTGCCCAGCGGAGCGAAGCTCCGCTATTTCTCCGTGGCGGCGTGCGAAGATCTGTCGAGCTTCGCTCCGACTGGGTATTGGCTCAATTCGAAACCATCTCACCAGCGGCGTCATCCTGAGGGACTTCAGTCCCGAAGGATCTGGCGTGCATCGGCAGCAACGCAGGAGCAAAGGTGTGTATCTGCTTCACGCCAGATCCTTCACGGCCTGAAAGCCGTTCAGGATAACGCCTCTGGGTAAGGAGAAATTTCGAACTGAGTCACCACCTCCGACTGGGCAGATGAGGACATCTGCCCCTACGTGTTCTAAAATAGAAGGTCACCTTCTCTGATGATCCACCTTGCCAAATCATGAACGTCGCGAGTTTGAAACTCCTGACGCGCCGTCCTCCCGTGATCGTTGCCGGCCTGGCTGTGGTAACGGTGTTGGCGTTTCTGGGCGTTAACCGCCTGGTCAACCGTTTTCGCGAACAGGAGAAGGCCCTGGCCCGTCATCTTTACGAACACGGCATTCAGGCGCAGACCGCGGGACAGCCGGAACGCGCCGTTACCGATTTTCGTGCAGCACTCAGTTATGCCCGTGACAATTTTGATTATCAGCTCAGCCTGGCGCGCGCTCTGCGGGACACGGGTAGGACCGCCGAGTCCGAAACCTATCTCATCAACTTATGGGAGCGCACCCCACAGGAAGGCGCGGTGAATCTGGCCCTGGGACGCTTGTTTGCGCGGGAGGGGCTCTTCGACAAGACCATCCAGTATTACCACAGCGCAATCTACGGCTTATGGCCGGGAGATCCGGAGACAAAACGGCGTGACACGGAATTCGAACTGATCACGTTTCTTTTGCAGCACCAGGCCTACCCTCAGGCGCAGGCGGAGCTGATTACCATGGCAGCCGCCTTGCCCAAAGATCCCGCTTTGAGGGTACGCGTGGCTCAATTGTTCGCAAAGGCCCAGGACTACGAGCATGCCCTGGCCCAATTCCAGCAGGTGCTGCGAACCGATCATGACAACCAGGCTGCGCTGTACGGCGCCGGAGAAGCCGCCTTCCAGCTGGGCCGCTATCGGACGGCGCAAGGCTATTTGCGCGGTGCCGTCCGCCGCGATCCTCAAAACACTCAGCCCGCGCAGTCGCTGAAGACTGCCACCCTGGTGCTGGACGCAGATCCCTTCGCGCCGCGCATTTCAGACGCGGAACGCAGTCGCCGTGTGCGCTCGGCATTTCAGGCCGCAGGGGAACGCCTGGACGGTTGCGCCAAGACGAAGGAGATTGATCTGAGCCCGAGGTCGCCCTCTGGCGGTTTGCCTGCTTTGAAAGCACAATGGCTGGAAATGGCGCCGAAGGCGGCCAAGTTGCGTCCGCCGCGTAATGACGGGGCCCTCGACGAGATTATGGATCTGGTTTTCGAAATTGAGCAGCAGACTCAAGCCACCTGTGGAACACCCGAAGGCCTGGATCAGGCCCTCCTTCTTCTCTCTCAGGACCGTAATGGAGTGGAACGATGACGGGCACCGGCGCCGCCGCGAACCCAGGCACCGGCTCCCATCCGTCATTGCCGGTTGATGGTTCAACCCTCAAGGCGGGGGGGCGATCGTGGTTCACGCTCAGTACCTCCCGCGAAGAGCGCTTTTTCCTGCTGCTGGCGGTTTTTATCGGTCTGTTTTCAGGACTCGCGGTGGTCTGTTTCCGCCTGGCGATCGACTGGACCAGGATCTCCTTACTGGGTCCAGCGCCGGAGCCTCACAGCTGGCGCCTGATTGCCACCCCCACCATCGTCGGGCTGATCATGGCTCTATTGGTGGTGCATGTTTTTCCACTGGTGCGGGGCAGTGGAGTCAACCAGACCAAGGCCGCGCTCTACATCTATAACGGCTATATTCCGTTCCGCACGGCGGTAGGAAAATTCATCACTGCCGCCATGGCCATCGGCTCGGGCCAGTCTCTGGGACCCGAAGACCCGTCGCTGCAGATCGGCGCCAGCCTGGCTTCGGCGCTCGGTCGGCGGCTCGAACTCTCCCGCGAACGCTTGCGCCTGCTGGCTCCGGTAGGTGCCGCGGCCGGACTGGCGGCTGCGTTTAACGCGCCGATTTCGGCCGTCCTGTTCGTCATCGAAGAAGTAATTGGACGCTGGAGCGCGGGCATTCTTGGCTCGGTCGTGCTGTCGGCGGTTTCGAGCGTGGTGGTGGTGCGCTGGTTTCTGGGGTCGGAGCCTTTGTTTCGCATCCCCGCTGTCGGCCTGGTGCGGCCTACGGAATTGCTGGCCTACGCCGTGTTAGGAGTTGTGGGAGGCCTGGCAGCAGTCATCTTTGCCAAGGCGATCGGCTACTTCCGTCCGCGCCTTCGGGCTTGGCCGCGCTGGACGCAATACCTGCAACCGGCCGCGGCCGGACTGATTATCGGCTTGATCGGATTCCTCGGCGCACCCCAGGTCATGGGCGCGGGCTACGAATACATGGACCAGGCCATGCACGACCAGTTCACCTGGAAAATGCTGGCCATTCTGGCGCTGCTGAAGATCGTCGCCACCACGCTGTCGTTCGTGAGCGGCGCTCCCGGCGGCATGTTCGCTCCCACTCTTTTCGTTGGCGCCATGCTGGGCGGTGCGGTGGGAGGGGTGGAACGCGCCTTGTATCCCGGCCTTACCGGTTCCACCGCGACCTACGCGCTGGTCGGCATGGGCGTGCTGTTTGCGGCCTTCCTGCGTGTGCCCATGACTTCCGTCTTCATGGTGTTGGAAGTGAGCGGAAATTATTCCATCATCGTGCCTGTCATCGTGGCCAACACGCTGGCGTACGTGATCTCCCGCGGGCTGGAGCCCACGCCTATTTTCGACCTGCTCACTCGCCAGGACGGCCTCGACCTGCCCTCGCTGGAGGAACAGCGGGAGCAGACCGTCTTGCGGGTGGAAGATGCCATGAGACCCGCCCCGACTCCGGTATTGGAGGCCCAGAGTTCGGTGGAGCAGGCACTGCGCCGGGTAGAGGACCTGCCGGGGACTTTTCTCGTCCGCATGAACCCCAGCGGGTGGGGGAGCGTTACATCCGACACGCTGAAGCGCCTGGCTGGAGAAGGTAAAGGGGAAATGACCCTGGGTTCGACTCTACCCATACGAAACCTGCCTTATCTTCATCCCGACCTCACCCTGGAAGCGGCGCTGCGGCATGTTTATCAAGTGCCGCTGGTGCCGGTAGTTCATCGTGCCGATTTCCGGCGCCTGGAAGGTGTCATCTCCCGCGAAGACGTGCTGGAGAAATATAAAAAGCAGGAGAGCGATTGAACTGAGAAGCCGCGGTGTGTGGGTCGGGCACTCCTGTCCGACGCCTTTGACTTTGATTGAGCTCTTCTCACTAATTGACCCGAATTGGAAACAACAAATACTAGAAACTAAAAGCAACTTCGAAAGGGTCGGACAGGAGTGTCCGACGCCACCCGGGCTATATAGAGCCTCCGGAAGAGAGTTGATAACCTTTCCTTTTCAATACTTTACACACCGCCCAATGCGCCATTCCCCCGCTAAACCCCCATTTTTCCCCTTTCGTTGACATCTGCGTGTGCTTCCCCCATGTCTTCAATAACATAAAGTCAGATTAATCCATCAGGCGGCAGACGCTAACCGGCGCTCCCCGGGTGAAGCTTGTACCAAGGTCACACCACGGCAGGGAATTTCCGGGTTCAATTCGGGAATTTCCGGTAAAAGTACGAAATTGCCGCGGCATACCCGCACAGGAAAGCGAGAACGCATGCACAAGCCAGTGAAGTACGTGGAAAAAGCAGTCACCGTCGCCGCCAAAGGCGCGTGGGTGGTGTTCAACAGCCTGAATAAGATCAAGCAGAACCCCTCGCCAACGCCGAAATGGTCGGAGAAGCCGCTGCTGAAGTCCTACGAAAAGACCAAGCCGCCGCTAGGCTGGCCACGCTCCACTGACTCTCTCTGCCCCAAGTGCGTGCCGGAAATCCGGCAGCAGATTCTCGACGGCAAGCTGCCGTACGAAGTGCTGATGAACGAAAAGGTCGGCGAGATCAAGGCCGAAATCGTGGAGCGCGACGGCAAGATCCTGATGGTGAAAGATTGCGCCATCCACGGCCACTTCGAAGATGTGATGTCGATCGACACCGAATTCTCGAAGCACCTGGAAGATGTATTCCCCGGCCGCGACATCCGCGCCCACAATGACGAGAAGCTGCATCACCACGGATCTTCTACTGTGAAGTATGGTCGCGGCTCGGTGCTCACCATCGATCTGACCAACCGCTGCAACATGATGTGCGATCCCTGCTTCATGGACGCCAACCAGGTTGGCTTCGTCCACGAACTGAGCTGGGAAGACATCAAGACCATGCTGGACAACGCCATCACCATCAAGCCGCGCCGCCAGATGTCGGTGCAGTTCTCCGGTGGCGAGCCCACGCTTTCGCCGTACTTCCTGGACGCCGTCCGCTACGCCCGCAAGGTTGGATACAACTCGGTGCAGGCCGCGACCAACGGAATCGAATTCGCCAAGAGCTTCGAGTTCGCGCAGCAGGCTGCCGAAGCCGGCATGCGTTATGCCTATCTTCAATTCGACGGAATCGGCAACGCCGCCAACGCTCACCGCAAGGTTGGCAACCTGTTCGATGTGAAGCTGAAGGCGATCGAGAACATGCACAAGGCCGGCATCGAGATCGTTCCGGTCGTCACTATCGTCAACGGCATCAACAACGAGCAGGTCGGACGCATCATCAAGTTCGCGCTGGACAATCCCAAGACCATCGGATTCCTTTCCTTCCAGCCGGTTTCTTTCACCGGCAGAGATGAAGCTGTCACCGACGATCGCCGCGAAGCGCAGCGCTACACGCTGTCTCATCTGGCGCACGATGTGAAAAACCAGACTGGCCTCGGTGAACCTGCCCGCGACTGGTTCCCCATTTCATTCATGGGAACCTTCTCTGACTGGGCCGACTTGATGCACGTCAACGACTCCAACAACGATTGGGGCCAATTGAGCTGTGGATGCCACCCGAATTGCGGGACCGGCATGGCTCTCATGATCGACAAGGAAACCAAGGAGGCAGTTCCGGTCACGGCATTCCTGAAGGGTGATCAGCTGGCCAAGGACATCGCCAAGGTCAACGACGCCGCTCGCGGCAAGTTTCTGACTGTTGTCGGCATGGCGCTCTGTCTGATGAAGAATTACGATCCGTTCCAGTCGCCCACACACTTCAAGCTGATGGACCTGTTGAAGAAGTTCGACAAGAACTTCAACGCCACCGGCAAGAACTACGGCAAAGTCGGTCCGGACCGCACCATCGACGACGTCATGAAGCGCCGCCAGGACCGCTGGAATTTCCTGTTCATCGCCGGGATGTGGTTCCAGGACCTGTTCAACTACGACTTCCGCCGCACCGAGCAGTGCATCATTCCGTACGCCACCCAGGAAGGCGAAATCTCCTTCTGCGCCTACAACACCGGCGTGGGCTGGCGCAATATCATTGAGAAGATGCACATGACGGCCACGCTCACCAAGTGGTATGACGAGCATGGACGCCATGAGATCTTCGCGGGTGGCAAGAACGTGAAGATGGAATCGGTCGAGCACGGACTGGTCCTGAAAGAAGAACTGGTCACCAACGAAGAGCAGCACGATCTGGACAAGCTGGGCATCGCCAAGAACTCGCGGGAAGAAAAGATGCGGGCACGCGACGCCAAGCAGAAGGAAGATCCGGCATACAACGCTCGCATGGCTGCGCTCTATCGCGAAGTCGTGCTCAAGGAGAAGCCGGTGGTGGCAGAGAACGGTTTCATCCCGCTAGGCGCACTGTCGAACCCGGCGAACGGTGGCATCGCTCCCGCTCCGACGAAGTCGGAAGCCGAGCCGGTGCTGGGAGACTAGGCAAACCAGTTTCTGGTTTCAGAAGGCCGCCTCTGGGCGGCCTTTTTTCTTGCGTTGACGGAGCACGGGCCTCCTCGCCCGTGTTTGCCGCGAGACGGGCGGGGCGCCCGTCCTCCATTGCACCATGCTTGACTTCGCGGCGGGTTCGGAATAATCTCCGGCCCGACTCCGGGTTATCCCATTTCCGTAGCTTGGTGCCAGGCCCTTTCCAAAAGATCTGAATCAAAATCTACTTCGCGACCGAGGAGGTCAACATCCATGAAAAGATTCACGCGGTTGTTGTTGGGGGCATGTCTGCTAGTCGGAGGAATGGGCATCGCGGTGGCACAGGAGACGACGCCGCCACCCAAAGTGCTTAGCATCATGCGCGAGTTCGTCAAGCCGGGGAAGGGCGGAGCTGTGCATGAGAAATCGGAGAGCGCCTTCGTGCAGGCGATGACGCGCGCGAAATGGCCGACCCACTATTTTGCAGTGAGTTCGATAACCGGCAAGCCCCGCGTGTTGTTCTTGACCGGCTACGATTCATTCGAAGCCTGGGAGAAGGACGTGCAGGCCACGCGGAAGAACGCGACGCTTTCCGCTGCGCTCGATCGGGCCGCCCTCGCCGATGGTGACCTGTTAAGCGATTACGACTCCAGCGCTCTGGTCTACAGCGACGAATACAGCCTGCGTTCCGCGGTTGACATTGCCCATATGCGCTATTTCGACATCGCCTTGTACCGCGTGCGCCCGGGACACGACGCCGACTGGGACACGATCGTCAAGATGGTGAAGGCTGCCTACGAGAAAATTCCTGACGTCCACTTTGCCACTTACTATGCTCAATACGGTCAGGAAGGAACCACCTACGTCGTCTTCACGCCCATGAAGTCTGCGGCCGAGATCGACCAAGGCTTTGCCCAGGACAAGCAGTTCATGGCCAACATGGGCGAAGACGGTATGAAGAAGTTCAGCGAGTTGCTGGCCGCCACCATCGAGTTCAGCCAGCACAATTTGTTTGCTTTCACCCCGAGCATGAGCTATCCCCGGGATGAATGGATCAAGGCCGACCCGAATTTCTGGAAGCCCAAGGCGCACGCCGCCGCGGCACCCAAGAAGGCCGACGAAAAGCCGGCGCAGTAATTAGACCCTCCAAACGGAACCTAAGGCCGCCCCTCAGGCGGCCTTTTGGTTTTGCTGGAGCACGGGTGTCCTCGCCCGTGTTTGCCTCGAGACCGGCGGGACAGTCCCTCCTCCATCGAACCGATTGACATCTGGGTGACAATTCACAGCGGGAGCTGCGCTATAGTCGAAATCGCGGTAACCCCCTTCATGAGGAGATTATTTATGGCTGATGTTCATGTCGCACTGTGGGTTCGTCTGGACGCCAAGCCCGGCAAAGAGAAGGAAGTGGCGGACTTTCTCCGCGGTGGGCTGGCCATTGTGCAGCAAGAGCCGGCAACCACGGCCTGGTTTGCCATCCAGATGGGAGCGTCAACCTTCGGGATCTTCGATGCCTTTCCCAACGAGGCCGGCCGCCAGGCACACCTTTCGGGTCGCGTGGCCGCCGCCTTGATGGCGAAAGCCTCCGATCTGCTGGCTAAACCCCCGGCCATTGAGAAGATCGATGTGCTGGCTGCCAAGCTCCCAGAGTAGCCTTGCGGGGATGTCCTGGAAGGGGTTACTTTAGAGACAAATCAGTAAGTTTTAAGAATTAAAACACATCGAATGGGAGATAATGAGTTACCGTTCACCTGCGCCGCGCTCAGCGATTTACGCATCTAATCACCTATGGACAACAATGCGATATTCGAGGAGAGGTACAGAGTTATCGCCATTGACGAGCAGAACCTCATTCTCCGGGGCATCCGCAGCGGAGAGGTCCTAACTATAAAGAACGCGGATCCGGAAAACCCGCTTACCGCAAAAGACTACCCGCCAGGGAAGCTCATTGCCCTGAACGATCCATCCACTGACATCAACAGCTGATTGACAGTACCCTGTGTGGGTCGGACACTCCCTTCGACTTCGCTCAGGGCTGGCTTTGTCCGACGCTTTTGACTTTGTCTTGGGTTTTGCCTTTGGTTTGAACGATTGATCGCTCGAGAGGGCTTTCATTTCATCAGAAAACTCAAACCCAAGGTCAAAAGCGTCGGACAGGAGTGTCCGACCCACACGCGATTAATCTGCCTACCCTGATTCCCCCAATTGGTGATAAAAGACTTAGGCATGCTTTGCCCTGTCGGCTCTCCTGGCGGGTTCCTGTGATCTTGGTGGTGATGGGTGTAACCGGCGCGGGGAAGACGACCATCGGTGCTCTGCTGGCCCAGCGGCTCGGCTGGGAGTTTGTGGATGCCGACAGTTTCCATTCACCGGCGAATGTTGAAAAAATCAGGCTGGGAATTCCCCTGGACGATGCCGACCGCGCTCCGTGGCTAAGGTCAATGCGCCAGGCCATGGAGGGTTGGGTCACGGAACGCAGGCAGGTGGTCCTGGCCTGTTCGGCGCTCAAGCGCACTTATCGCGACGAACTCTATATCGCCGGCGAGACCAGGTTTGTTTACCTGAAGGGAAGTTACGATCTGATTTACCAGCGGCTGCGGCAGCGGCACGGTCATTTTGCGTCGGAGAAAATACTGGCGAGCCAGTTTGCCACGCTGGAAGAGCCGGACGATGCAATTACAGTAAGCATTGACCGCTCTGCGGACGAGATTGTCGCAGAAATCATGCAAGCGCTCGCCCCCGACGGCGGACATATCGGGCCCTGATCTTGTGATCGATAAGCCAGAGTGCTGCGGATACAGCCTTCTCTATGCCATCGCTAACTGGAATTGATCTCGGCACCCAGGTCGTCGCCAAGCTTACCCGGCGGTTGCTGCCCTTCCTGTTTCTGCTCTATATCGTCGCCTACCTCGACCGTATCAACGTGGGCTTCGCCGCCCTTCAGATGAAAGGACAGCTGGGATTCAGCGACGAAGTGTACGGCTTGGGCGCGGGAATATTCTTCGCGGGATATTTCTTTTTCCAGGTGCCCAGCAATCTGGCGCTGGCCCGGGTGGGCGCGCGCAAGTGGATCGCTGTGATCATGGTGGTCTGGGGCATCATCTCTGCTTCGATGATTTTCGTCGGCAGCGCGCGCGGCTTTTATTTCCTGCGTTTTCTACTGGGCGCGGCCGAAGCCGGGTTTTTCCCCGGCATGATCCTCTATTTGCGGCGCTGGTTTCCGTCCGCGGCGCGGGCGCGTGCCGTCGCCCTGTTCATGACTGCTGCGCCGCTGGCTGGGGTGGTAGGCGGTCCGCTCTCCGGACTGTTGCTGGGTGTCCATGGCGCTCATCTGATGGGATGGCAGTGGCTCTTTCTGATCGAGGGACTCCCGGCGGTTGCGCTGGGCGGAGTTGTGCTTGCCTATCTTACCGACCGCCCGGAAATCGCCACCTGGCTTACGGAGGAACAACGCAGTTGGCTGGTGGATCAGCTGGCCCTGGAAGAGAAGCCGCATCCTCGCTCCTCCAGCCACGCTTTCGCGGCATTTGCCAGCCCCAGAGTATGGATCCTGGTGGTGGTGTACCTGGGTGAGACGACGGCCGCCTACGGAATCGGCCTGTGGCTGCCCAGCCTGCTGCGCAACGTTTCCGGCACCAGCAACTTTGTTGTCGGACTGCTCTCCGCGATTCCGTATCTGGCCACCATGGTCGCGATGGTGCTCGTGGCCAGTAACTCCGATAGGACGCGGGAGAGGAAGTGGCATCTGGCAGGATCGGCGTTCGCCTGCGCCATCGGTTTAGGCTGCGCCGCCTTCTCCACTTCGACTACCGCGGACGTCATCTTCCTCAGCGTGACCCTGATGGCGGCGTTTTCCATGAATGGGCCGTTCTGGGCCACCACCACCGAAATGCTGAGCGAAACCTCGGCCGCTGCTGGCATCGCCCTGATTAATTCTTTTGGCAATCTGGGAGGATTTCTCGGGCCGTACACCATTGGACTGGTGCGCACCTGGACGGGAAGCTTTCGCGGCGGGCTGCTGACGGTCGGGGCGCTGCTGGCCGTGAGCGGCGTACTGGCGCTTCTGGCCTACGGCGTGCGCCCCCCTGGGACGACGGTTTCGACATCGTAACCATGCGGGTTCAGCCCTTTCTCCGGGAACATGCCCGGGGCTCTACCTTCTTCGCCCTTTTGGCGCGATTGTTTACAATAGGCTTCGACCCCGCAGCCAGGGGCGGCCCCTAAGTATCGGGACGAAAACGATTTGGAACAGCCCAACCCCAATCCAAGTTCCTCCGCCCGGGTGTACTGGCGAGTGGAAGGCAGCCTCGCGGACTTGACCACGGTCCGCCCCGTTGCCTTTTTCACCTGGAACGCGCAAACCTTTCTGGAACGCTGGGTGCGTCGCGGGATGGTATTAGTGATGGCGGTATTACGGCCCTTTCTCTACGCCGCCAATCGCATCTTTGCCACAAGGATGGTGCACACCGTTCTTCGCGGCATCAGTCGCGACCGGCTCGATTTACTGGGCGAGGAATACTTCAAGTACAAGTTGCAACCTTATCTTAAAAGCGACGGGATGGAGCTACTTAAATCCCGTATCGAAGCCGGCGACGAAATCGTGCTGGTGAGCCAGGGCCTGGAGCACGTCATGCGCCCCCTGGCGCAGCATCTGGGAGTGAAATGGCTGATCGCCAACCGTCTCGAATTCCGCGACGGAATTGCTACGGGACGATTGTTGGAACCGGTGGTGCGGCCGCGCGGACTCTTCGCTGGCATCAACGGCTCGGGCCCGGACGGCAGGCGCGCGGTGGAGCGATTGGTGCGCGATCTGGGCCTGCCGGGTGTGGAGGCCCTGGAAACCGCCGTGGTTCCGGCTTCTCGTCAACTTCCAGTCCTGAACCGGCCCATTGTCTATTTCGACGGCGTCCGGCACTCCGCCCCGCTTTCGGTCCGCCGGGCGCTCTCTGGCAAGCACATCATGCTCATCGGCGTTACCGGCTTCATCGGCAAGGTGTGGCTCGCCAATACGCTGATGGAGCTGCCCGAGATGGGACGAATTTATCTGCTGATACGGCGGCAGAAATCCAATCCTGCAGCGCGGCGTTTCGAGAAGCTGATGGAGGAGTCTCCGGTCTTCGATCCTCTGTATGCCCGTTATGGTGCCGAACTTTCAACTTTCCTGCGGGAGCGGGTGGAAGTGATCGAGGGCGACGTTTGCCAGCCGGGGCTGGGCCTTGCGCCCGAAGTCAGCCAGTCCTTGCAGAAAAACCTGGATCTGATCATCAACAGTTCCGGTCTGACCGACTTCAATCCTGATCTGCGCGATGCGCTGGCCACCAACCTCGACGCGGCCGTGAACGTCACGGAGTTTGTGCGCCAGTCCGACCACGCCGGACTTCTGCATCTCTCCACCTGCTACGTGGCGGGGGCGCGGGACGGGCGGGTGAGTGAGTCGATACGTCCCAACTACACCCCGGCAGGAGTCGCGGGCTTCGATGCAGAAGTCGAATGGCGATCGCTGCATGCCTTGGTAAAGCAGGCCGAACAACTGGGCGAGAGCGCTGGGGTAACCGACGAGCTGCGTCAGCAGGCTTTGAGTAAGGAGCACGCCGCCAAGGACCTGCATGGGGCCGCTCTGGACAACCAGATCCGGAAAAATCGTTTCCGCTGGCTGCGCGAGTATCTGACCGAAGCGGGCATGAAGCGCGCGGCCGAACTGGGATGGCCCAACACCTATACCCTGACCAAGAGTCTGGCCGAGTCACTGCTTGCGAAATACGGCGCTGGCTTGCCCATCGCGGTGGTGCGTCCCGCCATCGTGGAAACCTCGGTCGAAGAACCGTTTGTGGGCTGGAATGAGGGCATCAATACTTCAGCTTCGCTCTCCTACTTGCTGGGGACATCGTTTCGCCAGCTTCCCTCGAATGAAAAGAAGCGGCTCGACATTATTCCCGTGGACTCGGTCTGCCGCGGCATGACTCTGATTGCCGCCGCCGTCGTCGAACGGCGCCACGATCCGCTCTATCAGCTGGCCACGTCGGTCACTAATCCCTGCGACATGCGACGTTCCATCGAACTGACTTCGCTGGCCCACCGCAAACATTACCGCGCCCAGGAGGGCCTGGAGTACTGGCTGCGGCTGCGCCTGGACGCTATTCCCGTCTCCAAGGAACGCTACAACCGTATGTCGGCGCCGGCCCAAAAAGCGATTGTGAAATCCATCCAGCGCATCATGTCGCCGTTGCCCTTGAAGAAAACTCCGCTGGCGCGCGCCGAACGCAACCTGGAAAAAGTGGAAAAGCTGATCAAACTGTTCGAGCCATTTATTCTGCATAATGAGCAGGATTTCTCCGCGGACAATGTGGAGCGGCTCTCTTTCGCCCTCGTTGAAGAGGAGAAGGCTGCATTCGGATACAACACCCGATCGCTTGACTGGTGGGATTACTGGATCAATATCCACATTCCGGCGCTGCGCAAGTGGACTTATCCTCTGATCGAGGGACGACCGCTGGAAGCGCGCCCTGCGCGCAGCCTGCAGCCGCCCGCGGCCGTCCCGGAAAACGGAGAAGTGGTCAAAACCGGCACTAACGGAGTAACGTGGCGATATTCCTGACTGGGTCCACCGGATACATCGGCGCGCACGTAGCCGCCAACCTGCTGGAGCAACACGGCGCTTCGCTCAACCTGCTGGTCCGCGCCCGCGAGCCGCAGGAGGCCGCGGTCCGTTTGTGGCAGGCGCTGCAGCTGCATCTGGATTTCCCGCGCTTCTACGAACACTTCCAGACGCGCATGCGGGTCTTTTGCGGCGACCTTACCGCGCCGCACTTCGGCCTTGCCGATGACGACTATGACCGCCTGATTCACACCACTGACTCGGTGATTCACTGCGCCGCCTCGCTCAATCGCAAGTCGGAAAAAACCTGCCTTAACGTGAACCTGCGAGGCACACTCGAGGTCCTGCTGCTGGCGCAGAAATCGAATTACTATCACGGCCTGCGCCGTTTCAGCCAGGTGAGCACGGTGGCGGTGGCAGGAAAGCGGCAGGACGAAGTGGTGACCGAAGACCGCTCCATCGACTGGGACCGTTCGGACTACGATCCCTACGCCCGCACCAAGAAATTTACCGAGCACATGGTGCGGCAGCTTCTTCCCGAGGTGCCGATCACCATCTTTCGGCCCAGCATCGTTCTGGGCGACAGCCGCTATCCCGAGACCACGCAGTTCGACATGGTGAAGGCGTTCGTATTCCTGGCGGGGTTGCCCGTGCTGCCGTTCCGGGCGAAAGACAAAATCGACATCGTGAACGTGGACTTTGTCGCCGACGCGATTGCCACCCTGCATCAGAAGGAAAAGCCGCTGTTCGACACTTATCACCTTTCATCCGGCGTGGACTCGCAGACCTTCCGCCAGTTGACCAGCACCCTGGCGGCGGTGCAGAACAAGCGCGGACCTTTCTTTCTGCCTTTTCTGGAAGGGCCATTCGATTCGAGCGTGAATTTTCTGTCGAACCGGAGCGGATCGCTGGCCCAAGGCGCCACGCTGATGAAAGTGTTCATGCCCTACCTGGTGTGGAACACCGTCTTCGACAATGTTCGGGTGACCCAGGAACTGGGCCGCAAGCCGGTGCCGTTCTCGCAGTACAGCTATCCGTTGCTCAAATTCAGCCGCGATAGCAACTTCACCTATCCCTACCGGGATTGGCCCACGACCAAGGCCGGAGGGTCCGCCGCATGATGGATCTCGTCCTTGAGGCCTGGGTCAGCAGCAGCATCGAAGCCGCCAAGCTGGGCTGGATGATGGGTAAAGGCAAGTCCTGGCAGCCCGGCGAAAAGCTCAAGCTGCTGTTTGCCGGCTATAACGGCACCCGCAATATGGGATCCGATGTACGGGTTTCGGAAATGTTGCGCCAGACCCGTCACATCCTGGGCGCTGAGAACACCGCCTTCAGCGTGATGACGCAGAACTTCAAGTTTACCGACGGCTACTTCGAAGGCACGCGGCAGGTGCACCTGCCGGATATTTTCCCTCCGTTCCTTTCCGACGAAGTGCCGCGTCACCACGGAGTTGTGGCGTGCGAAGGCTCGATGTTCAAGAGCAAGTTCGCCAACGCACTCACCACCATGATGATCGGATCGTTAGGCATTGCCGCCGCGCAGAACAAGCTCTCCGTCGGCTACGGCGCGGAAGCGGGACACATGGACCCGCTGATCGCGAAAATGTGCGCCCGCTATTGCCAGAACTCGCTGGTGATCACGCGCAACGAAGAATCGCGAACCCTGCTGCGCGAACTGGGCGTGCCCACCGAACTGGGGACCGACACGGCTTGGACCTTCGAACCCGCTCCGCCTGAATACGGACGCGCCATCTTGAGGCAAGTCGGATGGGACGGCAGCACGCCGGTGCTGGTGGTGTGTCCGATCAATCCCTTCGAGTGGCCGGTGAAGGCGTCGGTGGCGAAGTTTGCGGCGCGCACATTGGCCGGCGCCTACAAAGACAGCCACTACCGCTCGGTGTACTTCCATAACGCCGGCCCGGCTGCCGACCGCGCGCTGGAGCACTACCTCACGGCCATCGCCCGCGCGGTCGATGCCTTCCGCAAGCAGCGCAAAATCTTCGTGGTTCTGGCCGCCACCGAGCGCCTCGACGCGCGGCCGGCGGGCCGCATCTCGGAAAAGCTCGGCGGTATCCCCGTGCTGAGTTCGGAACATTACACGATGCATGAACTGGTCAGCATCCTGCGGGCCTGTCACATGATGGTTTCGTCGCGCTATCACGGCATTGTGACTTCGATGCCAGGCCTGGTGCCGTCGGCGGGTATCACAATGGATGAGCGCATCCGCAATCTGATGCGCGAGCGCGGACACGAAGACCTGTTGATGAACGTGGACGATCCCGACCTCGAACCCAGGCTGATGGCTGCGTTGGAAAAGCTGGCCACGGAGGCCGAGTCGATCTCGGTGGGAATCGGACAGACCGTGGTAAAGAATTTGAAGGTCATGGCGCGCATGGGCGTGTACTTCGAGGAGGAAGTGCAGCGGCGCTATCCCGAGTTCCCCACCCGCAAGGGAGAATGGAGCTGGGAAGATTACCTGCCGCCGATCAGCAAGGGCTTGAGGCAACTGGTAGAAGCCTTCGGCTAGCAAGAACCACGTAGGGGCAGGTGTCCCCACCTGCCCAGCCGAGCAACGCTCGGCCAGGTTCTGTATGCCCCGGACAAACAGCGGAGCGTTGCTCCGCCGGGCAGGTGGGACACCTGCCCCTACGCAAGCATATGAACTTTCTCGAAAACATTTTCGCCCAGCTCGATGCCGCCAACGACGACTCCTGTCCTTCAGGAGCTTCGAGATGGCAGCCCAGCTTCAGTCACGGGTAGAGAGCTGTCGAGTCTGGTCGGCCAGGCCCGGGCGTTTCTTGCGGCGCGTGGTTTGAAGCCAGGCGACCGCTGCGCCCTGCTGGCGCACAATAGCATCGACTGGGCTGCGCTCGATCTCGCCATCATGGCGGAAGGATTGATCGTGGTTCCGCTCTACGCCCGCCAGGCAGCAGCAGAACTCTCAGCCATGATGCAGGACTGCTCTCCGTCAATCATCTGCTGCGGCGATGCCGCATTGCGCGAGGGCATTCTGCAAGCCTGGCCGGACGCTCCTCCACAATACTTATTCGAGGAAATATTTTCCCATCCCGGCGCCAGCGTTAACGGCAATCCAAAGTTGGCGCAATCGGATCCCGTCACCATCATCTACACCTCCGGAACATCGGGCGAGGCGAAGGGCGTGATCCTCACCGCCGGCAACGTGGGCCACATGCTGGGCTGCACTTCCGGACGCCTCGATCTGCTGATGGAGAACAGGCCCGGCCAGGACCGCGTGTTCCACTACCTTCCATTCTGTTTTGCCGGCTCATGGATCATGCTGCTGACTTGCCTGCTGCGGCGCAATCTGCTCACGCTGAATATGGACCTGGGAAAACTGGCGGGCGAGATGCGTGGCGCTGCGCCCGATTACTTCCTCAACGTCCCGGCGCTGCTGGAACGCATGCGCAAGGCGGTGGACGAACAACTCTGGAAAACCGGTGGCCTCGCCCTTGCCATTTACAGTCGCGCCAAGGCAGCGTGGATGCGCAAGCGGGACGGGCATGCGCGTCTAGCTGATGGAACCTGGCTCGCCCTGGCCAACGCCGCGATCTTTCCCACCATCCGCAAGAAAATGATTGGCGACAACCTGAAGGCCCTGATCTGCGGCTCGGCGCCCCTGAGCCTGGATACACAGCTCTATTTCAATATGCTCGGCATTCCCGTGCTCCAGGTTTACGGCCTGACCGAGACCACCGGAATCTGCACCCTGGACGATCCTCGCCACGTCGAACCGGGACGCGTGGGGCCGGCCATCAGCGGCATCGAGATGAAGCTCGGCGAGAACGACGAAATCATCGTGCGCGGCCCCAATGTTTTCCCCGGGTACTGGAACCGTCCGCAGGAAAGCGCCAAGGCGCTGCGCGATGGCTGGTTTCATACCGGCGACCAGGGAGAAGTCGATGGAGCAGGGAACTGGCGTATTATCGGGCGCATCAAGAACCTGATCATTCTGGGTTCAGGCCATAACATTGCCCCGGAGCCCATCGAGGATGAACTGCTGAAGAACTTGCCCGGCGCGCAGCAGGCGGTGCTGGTGGGCAACGGCCGCGGCTATCTGTCGGTGATCGTGACCGGAAACGTTACCCGGGAACAGGTGCAGGCAGCGGTAGATACGATAAATCCAGGCTTGCCCCACTACAAGCAGATACGAGCGCTCCATGTTCACGCCGAGCCGTTCTCGATCGAAAACGGATTGCTGACCGCAAATGGCAAGCTCAAGCGCGACCTAATCGCAGCGCGCCTGCAGACCGAAATCGAAGAACTGTACGCAGTAAAGCAGGCCTCATGAAGGTAGCGCCGGCGTCCCGCCGGCTGTCTCGAGGGCATCTTCCCCTCGAACGGCGAGTGCAATTTTTCACAGTATGCTTCAAGTGTAGGCAATAGACGATGAACCAATTCAAAGGCCAAACCCTCTCCTGGGAGCTGAAAGACGGTGTGATTGAGCTCGCCCTCCATCGCGAGCCCTGCAATGAGATCGGTTCGCTCACACTTTCGGAATTGGAGAAATTTGCCTCCGCGCTGGAACGCATGCAGAGCGATGCCCACGCCCTGATTCTGTATAGCACCCTGAAATCCGGCTTCTGCGCTGGCGCCGACTTGCGCGAGCTGTATCACCGCGCCCAAGGTATGGAAAAACCCGCAGCGGCGCGCGGGGTGCGGGAATTTCTGGATCGCATCCACAAGGTGATGAATGCCATCGACAGCTCGCCCCTCACTACCATTGCGGCGCTTAACGGTGTCACTTTCGGCGGCGGCCTCGAGCTGGCCCTGGTCTGTGACCTGATCATCGCCGACAAAATGGCGCGCTTCTGTTTTCCCGAGCTGCGTTTGGGCCTGATTCCCGGATTCGGCGGAATCCCGCGGCTGAAGCGCGATTTGGGCAATGCCGTGGTGCGCGACCTGCTGCTTACCGGCCGCAGTTTCAATGCCACCAAAGCCCAGCAAGTCGGCCTCGTAAGCCAGGTGGTGGGAGAAGGCGAGTCGGTGAAGGCGGCCCGCGGCACGGCAGCCCAGCTGGGCAAGTTTGATCGCCGCACCGCGATCGCGGCCAAGAAGTTCATCAAGCCTATCCCGTACGAAGAGCTGCAACAGGAGATCGACATTTTCTGCGAGCTCTTTACCCAGCCGGCGGTCGAGGCCGGACTGAAGAGGTTCGTGGAGAGCAAAGACGCCCAACCGTATTTGCCATGACCTGTTTCGGCTAGAATGAGATAAAGCAATGACCGACGATAAAAAGACGTTGGAAGAGATCCTCAATCTGGCGGCGGCGCAGTTCAAAGTGCCGCGCGAGAAGCTCACTGCAGATGACGATTTCTTCAAGACGCTGGGGATTGACAGCTTGCAGGCGCTGGATCTGCTCACCCGGCTCGAGCATCATTTCAACGTCGAGCTCCCGGACTACGAATTGCAGGGAGTGTCGGATTTCAAAACGCTGGCCAGCCGGATTCAGGCTCGGCTGTGAAGATCAGCCCCTATAGAGCTTCGGCGATTGAGCGGCATGGCGGAATGACGAGCCAGTGCGAAGACAACCGGTTGTCAGTTTATGGTTCTCTGTTCTCAGCCCTTCGACATTCGCCGGCCCCGGTGGTGAAGTAATAAATGGGCTTTTCTCCGAGGCTCAGTGTCTCTGTGGTGAAATAAAGCATTAATGCTCAATCTCGACCAATACACCTGTCTGGGCGCGGCGCTGCGCGAAGCGCTCGACCGTTGGCCGAATGAAACCTGCCTGATCGAATCCGACCGCGACAAGGAAAAGACGCGCCTTACCTATTCGGATTTCAAGGAAATAGCCCTGCCGCTGGCGCGCGCGCTCGAGGACGCTGAGTTCGCTCCCGGCGACCGGGCCGCGATCATCATGAGCAACCAGTCGAAGTGGCTGATTTCAGCCTATGCCATCTTTCATGGCGGGGGCGTGCTGGTGCCGCTGGACTACAAGCTGACCGCGGCCGAGCATTTGCAGTTGCTGGCGCACAGCAAAGCGAAGGTCCTGGTGATCGAGTACTACTTGTGGCGCGCCATCATCCAATCGCCGGAGTTCAAGGAATACAGCGTGCAAACCGTACTGGTCACCGAAGCGCCCCCCGGTGCGGACCTGGCCGCGGCCTTTCGCTGGGAGGATTTTCGCCGCAAGGGTGAGCCGGTGTTTGTACCCCGCCAGCGTCAGGACGTGGCCTGCATCGTTTATTCGTCGGGCACCGGCGGACGCCCCAAGGGGTGCGTACTTACTCACGAGAATTATCTGGAGCAGTGCAAGGCGCTGATCGCATTGTTTCCCTTCTGGCCGGGGGTGCGCTATCTGAGTATTCTGCCCACCAATCACGCCATCGATTTTATGGTTGGCTTTATCGGGCCATTCGTCTGTGGGGCGTGCGTCGTACATTTGCGCACGCTGCGGCCGGAGTTCGTGCGCGACGCTTTCGTGCGCTACAAAATCACCTACGTCAGCCTGGTTCCCATGGTGCTCAAGAACCTGGAACGCGGGCTTCGGGCCAAGCTGGAAGCGGTGTCGAAGCCCAAACGCTTTCTCTTGGAGCGCTCGATTGCGGTCAACAGATTCTTTACCGGCTGGCGTCCCGATGTGCGGCTGAGCCGCGTGCTGCTGCGCCAGGTGCACAAAGCCTTTGGCGGCGAATTGCGCGCCATGTTTACCGGCGGCGCATTCATGGAGCCGTCCACGTTGCAGTTCTTCTACGATCTGGGTGTACCCGTGGCCAACGGATACGGTTTGACCGAAGCGGGCACCGTGCTCACGCTCAACGATCTCAAACCGTTCCGCGCCGATACCGTGGGCAAGCCGCTGCCCGGCGTGGAATTGCGGGTGCTCAATCCGGACGCGGAGGGCATTGGCGAAGTGGCGGCGACCGGCAAGACCGTGATGTCGCACTATCTGGATGATCCCGAACTGACCGCCGAGACCATCGTCGACGGCTGGCTGCTTACCGGCGACCTGGGGCGCTTTGACGCCAGCGGACATCTGCAACTCTTCGGCCGCAAGAAGAACATGATCGTCACCGAGGGCGGAAAGAATATTTATCCCGAGGACATTGAAACTGTTTTCGACGGGCTTCCGGTGAAGGAGTATTGCATCTTCGCCGCCAACTACATCTGGCCGGCAAAGACCCTGGGCCGCGAAATGCTGATTCTCGTCCTCCGCTTGGAGCCGGGACAGGAAGGGCAAGCGCAGGAACTCGGGGCAGCGCTTAAGCAGGAAATTATTGACCGGAACCGCCGCCTGCCTGATTTCAAGCGGGTGGGTGGATGTGTGGTCTGGGAAAAAGATTTTCCGCGCACCGCAGCCATGAAGATCAAGCGCATGGTCCTCGCCGAAGAGATGCGAAAGACCCTCAGCCGCGCCGCCGTCGTCGAACTCTAAAATCTATGAGCGACCAACGGTGATCGATTCCGGCACTTTTCTGGCGGTAGTGAACCCCGCTGCAGGCGGGGGGCGCTGCCGCAAACTGGTTGGACCGGCCCTTGACCGCCTGCGCGCTGGCGGGATCCCTCTGAAGATGGTCGAGACCAGCGCTCCGGGCCAGGCAACTTCACTGGTCCGCGATGCTTACCTCCAGGGCTATCGGAAATTTATCGCGATCGGCGGAGACGGAACTTCGTACGAAGTCGTTAACGGTCTCTTTCCGTCGGAGACGGCGGAGCCCGCGATGCTGGCATTTCTCCCTCTCGGGACCGGCAATTCATTTCTGCGCGACTTCAGCGACCGCGGTGTGGAGTTCGCCATCGAAGCGTTGCTGGCCCGGCGCTCATCTCCCTGCGATGTTCTTCGGTTGACGCACCAAACCGGAGTGCTGCACTACATCAATCTGCTGAGTATGGGATTTTCCGCCGACGTGGCCACCCTGCGAGCCCGCCGCTTCAGCGGCTGGGGAGAGATCGGCTACCAGTCATCCATTTTCATCAGCCTGGCGCGTTTCCGCCGGCGTCCATTCCCCCTGCGAGTGGATGGCGAGACTGAGCTTGACCGCCGGCCGTGTCTGTTCCTGACTTTCAGCAACAGTAAGTTTACCGGCGGCACCATGATGATTGCTCCCAAAGCCGAAGTGAGCGACGGGTTGATCGAGTACGTGCGCTGGGGCCCAATCGGGCGGCTGGGGCTCATTCGAAATTTGCCCACGCTTTACGACGGTACCCACATCAACCATCCTCTGGCGGAACGGCGTCCGGCGAGGCGTATTGATTTCCAGCTCGATGCCCCGGTTGACGTCATGGTGGATGGGGAAGTGCTCACCTTGCACTGCCAGAGCCTAGACGTGCTGCCTGCCGCCCTAAACGTCGTGGTATAAAAAGACTCCATGGCGAAAGAGAGCGAAACTTCCGCACAACCAACATGGCCGCAGTCATCGTTCGCGCGCAAGATTGTCGTCGCGGCGCTGATCGTCGCCGCTTTCGCCGTGGTGATCTTTCTGGGGCTGCGCAAGCGCGGCACGCGCTTCGACGCCTTCGCGAAATGTCTGGCGGCAAAGCAGGCGAAGATGTACGGCGCCTACTGGTGTCCGCATTGCGCGGACCAGAAAGCGATGTTCGAGTCGTCCTTCCAGTACGTGCCCTATGTAGAGTGTGGCGTGTCCGGCTCCCGCGAGGAAGCGCCGCTGTGCAAAGATGCCGGAATCAAACACTTTCCTACCTGGCAATTTGCCGATGCAGAACGTCAGGAAGGCACATTATCGCTGCAGGCGCTGGCTACCAAGACCGGATGCAGCCTGCCATGATCGTGTCCCCTACGCCCCGCTTTAACCGGCGCATTCTCTTCTCCATAGCCCTGTTGGCCTCCGGCGGTGTGCTGGTTTCGTCGGTGTCGCTCTATCATCACTATGGCACTTCTGCGACTTCCTACTGCGACATTGGAGAGAATTTCAACTGCGATATCGTGAACCGCAGCACCTACTCGACGATTGTTGGCGTTCCGGTGGCCGTGATCGGCATCCTCGGATATCTCGCCACCCTGCTGCTCTCGACGGTCTATCGTAACAAAGCCGAGGTTAAGGCGATGTTGGCCGTCATTTCGCTGGCGGGACTGGGCTTCGCGCTTTACCTTACATACATTGAAGGATTCGTCCTGGCGGCATGGTGCATTTTATGTCTGTCGTCGCTGGCCTTGATTTTCAGCATCGCCGTGCTTTCGTCAACCCTGTGGCTGCATAGCATCCGGCGAGCCGACTGATTCATCATGGAAGAAACCACCTTGCCCCCGACTTCCGGCAGCGAAGATTCTCCCGATTTGGCCGGAGAGTTGCGTCTGCACGAGCTTCAAAGCCGGATTTTCCGCAATACGCGCCAGCTGCGGGTGTGGTTGCCGCCGGGATACAGCGCGCCTGAAAATCAGGGCCGGCACTATCCCGTCTTCTATCTCAACGACGGACAGAATCTGTTTGACCCGGCGACCGCGTACATCGGAGTCGACTGGCAAGCTGATGAAGCGGCTGATCGCTTGATTCGCGAAGGCCAAATTCCGCCCTTGATCCTCGTGGGCATCGATAACGCTCAGAAGGATCGCCCCAGGGAATATTCGCCTTATCGGTCCTTTCATCCGCCCATCATGCGGCCCCAGGGCAAACGTTATCCTGATTTCCTGTTGAACGAAGTAATGCCCTTTGTCTATCAGCAGTACCGTATTGCGCGCGGTCCGGAAAATACAGGGCTGGGAGGATCATCTCTCGGGGCCATTGCTTCGCTCTTCACCGTGATGGACCGGCCTGGAATATTCGGCCGTTTGCTGCTGGAGAGCCCGTCCTTGTTTATCTCCAACCGGCAGCTTCTGAAATCCAGCCGGGCTTTCCGGCAATGGCCAGCCCGGATATTCATGGCGATCGGAACCAAAGAAGCAGGAAGAGAAGATCGTGATCGCGAAGCCGTGGAAGATGTTCGCGATTTGGAACGCGTTCTGCGGCGCGCCGGCTTGAGAGAAGACCGCCTCCGGGTGAAGATTGACGAGGGCGCAACACATAGCGAAGCAGCGTGGGCAAAACGTTTTCCGGAGGCGCTGACCTTTCTATTTGGCGGATTATCCCCAGCGGAGTGACTGCTTCCCTTCGACTGCACCACTCCATTCGCAAACCAATGGAAGGATTCCGCTCAGGATCACAACTTTGTCGGATGACACTTTCATCGTTCCAGCCTGGGAGGAGACTGGTCTCCATTCACGCGCCATACCTGACGGTCGTGAAAGTAGTGAAGCAATTCCTGATTGGCATGCGCGCCCATGTCGCGGGCCCAAACCACTTTCGCGCTGTCGATGTCCGCTCGGTTGTACACCCACTCCCAATCCACATCATGATGCGGACCATAGCTTACGATCACGAGATGACGTCCCGGCGTGGCGTCCAATTGGCGTGTGATTGCCACCCGATCCAAATTGCCGCGGGGCCATGCCGGCTCGATCTGGGTGTGTGCCGCTGCGGCGCCAACCCGCAACAAGACCATGGCACAGGCGATCGCCGGAATGGCCCGCACCAGGGCAACCCCAGTCGAGTGTCCGCGCCAGCGCCACAGCCGCAAATGGCGCATGCACTGCAGTAACAGAAGATAGATGAGGCCGGTCGCCGGAGCTACGTAGTGCGGCATGGTCCAGGTCTCCACAGCCAGGCCGAGCAGGAAAAACGCGCCGGCAATAATGGGAAAGCGCATTTTTCGGTCGCGCCAGATCCAGGGCAAAGCTAGCAGGGGGATCGTGAACAGTGGTCCACAATAGTACTTCCACGACCCCACCACTTTGTCCCATGTCCGGTAAGCGGCGCCGCCCAGAGTGCGGTATTCCTCGAACCTCGCCAGCTCCCAGCGATAGAAATCGCGCATCACAGCGTGCCGATAGACCGGTTCGGGACGTGGCGACTCCCACAGAAAATACGGAGCCGTCGCGTAGGTTTCACGATTGACCTGGTAAGTCATGCGGAAGGGACTGCCCGTGACCCGCCAGTAGTAATAACCCATGCCCGCTCCGGTCGCGGCCAGAACGAGAACGATGGGCAACACGACGTGGCGCAACGAAACCGAAAATGCCGGACGTGAGCTGCCCAACATCCAGATCCCTAACGCGGCCGCAACCGGAAGGCTGAATACCAATCCTTCATACGGCCGGCTGTTGGCGAGGACGGCAAGACCAGCGGCCATGACCAGCGCGTCGCTGACGCGCGCATATTTCTCCATGCGAGGCAGTGCTCCCAGCACCAGCGCCCCACCCAGGGCAGCCACGGAACCGCACCAGTAACCATTCATCCAGTAGGTGAGAATGCCCAGGCGCAGTGCCGCCAGCATCCCGCCCAGCAGGGCCCAGGCCGGCGGCATCCATCCCTGAAGCATCCAGGTGATGGCCGAACACATCAGCGCGGTGATGATCAACTGGCCTATCCACGGATGCCCCAGCCGCTCACCCGCGGCCAGCACCAGTCCCTGAGCGGGAGGGTACATCGACATATAGGTCGGCTGCTGGATGATGTGGAAGCTCTCGAAGTGCATCCACATGGGATGGGTAGGATTGGTCACGCGCCCGTGCGCGAAGGTGTCGGCGGCGAGCAGGTAGCTGAATTCATCATTCCAGCGCGGCGCGGGGATTCCGAGGACGGGAATCAAAGACACGCGGAGGGCAACCACCAGCAGCCCGACCACAACGACGGACAGCATTTTGCGCCGCGCCAGGCGTCGAAAGCGGTCTTCCACATACTCGAAGCCGGCGAAGCGTTGCTTGTCCCCGCCGGCACGGCGTGCGCCAAAAAAAATTATCGCCAACGCAGCGATGACCAGGGTCAACTCGATGATCTGGATCAGTGAGGGAGCGAGGCGGGCATAGAATCCGGCCATGTTCATTCGGGCGTCGGACCTCGGGCGTCAGACCTCGGGACTGGTAGCGCCGGCGTCTCGCCGCTGTCGGGCGGAAGTCGCGCCCGCCTATGGGGCTGTTGCTCGCTGACGTCCGAGGTCTGAAGTCTGACGCCTGACGCTGCTTTACTTTTCCACCGCCACCTTGTCCGTGGTCAGCTTGTCGAGGATGCCGGACGCCACATCGATCGTCTCCTGGTCGACGGTGCGGTTTTTGGCGATGGCGTCGGCCAGGGGCACGGAGACGATCTTGTTGCCGCGCAGCGCCGCCATGCAGCCAAACTCACTGCGATGCACCATATCGATTGCGCCCAGGCCGTAGCGCGTGGCCAGCATGCGGTCGAAGGCGCTGGGTGAACCGCCGCGCTGCACATGGCCCAGGACGACGGTGCGAGTCTCGAAATCGGTGCGGCGCTCGATCTCCCGCGCCAGGATAGCAGCGATTCCCCCTAGCCGGGCGTGGCCGAATTCATCCTTGCCCATATCCACCACGATGGGCGCTCCGTGTTTGGGATCAACGTCGGTGGAGAATTTCGCGCCTTCGGCCACTACCACGATGCTGAAGTAGCGGCCGCGCGCGTGCCGCAGACGGATGGTTTCCGCGACCTTGTCCACGTCGAAAGGTATTTCAGGAATCAGAATCACGTCGGCGCCGCCGGCAATGCCGCTGTACATGGCGATCCAGCCCGCATCCCGCCCCATCACTTCCACCACCATCACCCGGTTGTGCGCTTCCGCGGTGGTGTGCACCCGGTCGATAGCCTCGGTGGCGATGTTCACCGCCGTGTCGAACCCAAAAGTGAAGTCGGTGCCGGCCAGGTCATTGTCGATGGTCTTGGGGACGCCTACCACATCGACGCCTTTTTCGTGCAGTTTCTGGGCGACAGAAAGCGTGTCATCGCCGCCGATGGCAATCAACGCCTGGATCTTGTGCCGCTTCAGCGTGGCCACACACTTTTCCAGCCCGTCTGCTTTCTTTGCCGGGTTGGTGCGCGAGGTGCGCAGGATGGTGCCGCCACGGGGAAGAATTCCGCCCACGCTGGAGAGATCCAGCGGCATGGTCTTGTCCTCTATAACCCCGCGCCAGCCTTCCAGAAAGCCCACAAATTCGTCTTCGTAGTGGAAACAACCTTTGCGCACCACGGCGCGGATCACGGCGTTCAATCCTGGGCAGTCGCCTCCGCCGGTGAGTATGCCAACTTTCATTGCCTGCTCCTCATTGCGTGCAATTTGGTGTTCCAGCGCTCCCTCGGAGCTGGTCTAAGCCGATCAAAGCGCTGGATACACTTCTCCTGTAATCACTTGCGACGGAACATAAAGATTACCACCAAATGGTGCATTTTTGTCCTGGCCCAACCTTCCCAAATGGAGCAGGCACCCATCCCGCCCGCCCGTTTTCGAGGGCGAGACGCCCTCGAGACAGCCGGCGGGACGCCGGCGCTACTCTGGACCTGAGCCTCTCTTGCCGATTGCGCCTCGGCGAGGGATTCGCCACAATATCTCGGCAAACCTCATGTCGAAAACCTTGAACATTCTGATCTGGCTGGCCGTCGCCCTTCTGGGCGCACTGGCTCTCGCCACTGTCGCGCTACATCGCGGCGAACAAATCAATGCCATGTGGCTGGTAGTCGCGGCTGTCTGCACCTACGCCGTGGGTTACCGCTTCTACAGCAAATTTATCGCGGCCAAGGTCCTGACCCTCGATGCCCTGCGCGCCACCCCCGCCGAGCGACTGGAGAATGGCCGCGATTTTGTTCCTACCAACAAATGGGTGGTCTTCGGACATCACTTCGCCGCCATCGCCGGCCCCGGACCTCTCGTCGGTCCAGTGCTGGCGGCGCAATTCGGATATCTCCCCGGCACCCTCTGGATACTGGCTGGCGCGGTTTTCGGCGGCTGCGTGCAGGACTTCGTGATCCTGCTGTTCTCGGTGCGGCGCGACGGCAAGTCGCTCACCGAGATGGCGCGCGACGAAATTGGCCGTTTGGGCGGACTCGTAGCCTACCTCGCAGTGATCAGCATCATCGTGATCCTGCTCGCTGTTTGCGCGCTGGTGGTAGTCAACGCTCTCAAGGCCAGTCCGTGGGGCACATTCACTATCGCCATGACTATTCCCATCGCGCTGCTGATGGGTGTGTATCTGCGCACACTGCGGCCCGGCAGGGTGCTGGAGACTTCAGCGCTGGGTTTCGTGTTGGTGATGCTCGCCATCTGGGGCGGACAGTGGGTCTCGCAAAGTCCTTCCGTGGCAACCTGGTTTACCTTCTCAGGTCCGGCGCTGGCCATTCTGATCATCATTTACGGATTCGCGGCGTCGGCTCTTCCAGTCTGGCTGCTGCTGGCTCCACGCGATTACCTGAGCACTTTCGTGAAGCTGGGGACCATTTCCTTGCTGGCGTTGGGCATCATCGCGCTCCGTCCCACTCTGCACATGCCGCCCCTCACCCGCTTCATTGACGGCTCGGGACCTGTGTTCGCGGGCAATGTTTTTCCGTTCGCCTTCATCACCATCGCGTGTGGCGCCATCAGCGGCTTTCACGCGCTGATCTCCAGCGGCACTACCCCCAAGCTGATCCGGCGCGAGACCCAGACCCGCATGGTGGGATACGGCGCCATGCTGGCAGAGTCCCTGGTGGCGATCATGGCGACCATCGCCGCCTGCGTGCTGCAGCCGGGAATCTACTTCGCCATCAACAGCCCGGCGGGAATTGTTGGCCAGGCGCCGGAAGCCGCGGCCGCCACCATCAGCAACTGGGGATTTCCCATCAGCGCCTCCGAGATGCATGCCCTGGCCCAATCCGTGGGCGAGCAGACGCTTTACAACCGCACCGGTGGCGCTCCCGCCTTCGCCGTGGGAATGGCTCACATTTTCTCTAACAGCCTGGGCGGACAGGCGCTCATGGCAATCTGGTATCACTTCGCCATCATGTTTGAGGCGCTGTTTATTCTCACCGTGCTCGATGCCGGCACGCGCGTCGGACGCTTCATGATTCAGGAGGCCCTGGGACATGTGTGGAAGCCGCTGGGCCGCACCAGTTGGTATCCGTCCATCCTCGTTACCAGCGCCCTGATCGTAGCCGGCTGGGGTTCCTTCTTGTGGCAGGGCGTCAAGGACCCGCTGGGCGGGATCAACTCACTCTGGCCGCTGTTCGGTATCGCCAACCAGTTACTCGCCACCGTCGCACTGTGCGTAGCCACCACCATCATCATCAAGATGGGCAAGGCACGCTATGCGGCGGTGACGCTGAGCCCGCTCCTGTGGTTGGTCGCCGTGACTTTCACCGCCTCCTGGGACAAGGTTTTTGATCCCAATCCGCGCATTGGTTTTCTATCTCACGCGGCGCAACTGGCGTCCGCCCCTGCCGCCAATGCCCGGCTGATCTTCAACGATCGCCTCGATGCCGTGGTGACCTGCACCCTGATTGTGATGGTCGCACTGATCCTGATCGAGTCGGTGGTGGAGTGGCTGCGCGTGCTGTCCGGCCGAAAGCAGCCGAGGGTAAAAGAAGCGCCCTTCGTACCCACCCGCTTTGCCGAGGAGCAAGGATGAAAGAATTGACTCACGTGGGGACAGGCGACGGCTGTTCAGTCGAGCGCAACTCGACCCTGTTACTCCGCGGATTTGCCAAACGCCTGAAGTTTTTCCATTCGATTGTTGTCGCCACGCTGCGCGAAATTTTCGACGAAAATGCGTATGCACGCTTCCTGAACCAGGAGCACATGGTATCTTCCCGCCATGCCTACGCCGCCTTTCGCCGGGAGCACGAGATCTCAAAGGCAAGTCGCCCCAGATGTTGCTAGAAGTTGAATGGAGGACGTGGGCCCGCAAAAGCCGCGAGGTCTGTGTGGGGACGGGTCTCTGACCCGTCCAGGCCGAGCAAGGCTCGGCTAGGTTTCGTTCTTTGATATCCAGGTGGTCAAAGCGTTGCCAAGCTGCGCTCGGCCGGAACGGGTCAGAGACCCGTCCCCACACAGACTCCGCGCCCTCGCCGTCCGTTTGCTCAAGACGGGCGAGGACGCCCGTCCTCCATAAAGCCAACAGCCAACGGCCCGAAACTGGGATAAACTTCCTTTCATGCGTGTCCTGGGCGTCGACTGCGGCACCGAGTACACCGGCTTCGGCGTGGTCGAACTCGGCCCCAACGATACTCTGGTCTGCCTGACTTGCGGGGCCATCAAGCTCTCGCCGCGCGAGCCCATGGCGCGGCGGCTGGCGATTATTTTTGACCGCCTCGGCGTCATTATCCACGAGCACCGGCCCGACAACGTCGCCATTGAAGAGGTGTTCTACGCGGTCAACGTAAAATCCGCGCTCAAGCTGGGACAGGTGCGCGGAGTGGCCATGCTGGCCGCATCCTCCGCCGGACTGGATGTCGCAGAGTATTCGCCCTTGTCGATCAAATCCGCCGTCGTTGGCTATGGCCGGGCCGAGAAGCCGCAGGTCCAGCACATGGTGACCCGTCTGCTGAATCTCGATCAGGTACCTGAACCAGCCGACGCGGCCGATGCCCTGGCCATTGCCATCTGTCACCTGCACACCTCGGCCACGCTCCTCCGGCAACGTGCCGTGCGGGCATGAACTTCCGATCATTTTTTTGGCATAATCTCTTCTGCATGACTTCCGGCAAAAATGTGGGCGCGAGCGTCCCGCTCGCGCCATCGCCAGGACGAGCGCGACGCTCGCGCCCACATAAGACCCTTGGCCTTCTCCTGTTTCTGGTCGCGGTTCTGCAACTTGCCGTTCGCGCGCAGGAGACGGCGGTCGTGACTTTCACTCTCGATTTCCCCGGCTCCGAGCCTTCGCACTACGCGATTTCCGTTTCCTCCGACAGCCACGCCACCTATGATTCCGACGGCAAGCTCAGTCCCGACTCAGAAGGCGATCCCTTCCATTTGGACTTTTCCATGTCGGCTGAGACTCGCCAACGGGTTTTCGATCTGGCCGAACGCGCGCACTACTTTCAGGGCGAGATCAATTCCAGAAAGAAAAACCTGGCTTCCACCGGGAGCAAGACACTGACCTACAAAGACTCCGGGCGGAGTACGTCAGCCACCTACAACTACTCTCCCGTGGCCGCAGTGCAGCAGATAACCCAGCTCTTCCAAAGCCTCTCCACCACGCTCGAATTCGGACGCCGCCTGCAGTATTTCCATCGTTACCAGAAGCTGGCGCTCGATGAGGAGTTGAAGCGCATGGAAGAAGCGGCCACCGGGAACGGTCTGGAAGAACTGGCTGCCGTCATGCCGATTCTGCAGGCCATCGCTCTTGACTCCTCCGTAATCAATCCGGTGCGGGCCCGAGCCCAGCGCATGATTGAGCGAGCTCACTCCGTAAAGCGATGATTCCGCGGGGAATTGCGGGGGGCGGCCTCCCGGCCCAACAGCCATCCTGAGGGACCTCAGGCCCGAAGGGTCTCGCGTGCATCCGCACCAGTGTGGACACACAGGCTTGCGTGGGTTCACCAGATGTTTCGCCGGCTCAGCATGACGGCTTGTTTGTGGCACTAACTCCCCCCATTTCTCCTGAAGGATATCGATTTGTTGACAACCAAGGGCCCCAAAAGGTGTTCTAATGACTTAACGGATAGTCTTGGGAGAGGTGACATATGTCTATGCGCCGAATAGCCGTTCTATCCACTCTAGCGGTTTTGTCGTGCTGGCTGGCGGTCCCATCTTTTGCCGACTCGCAGGCTCGCATCGTGCGCCTGAGCCAAGTCGATGGCGATGTTCAGATCGACCGCAACACGGGTCAGGGCTACGAAAAGGCCTTCCTCAATTTGCCCATCACCCAGGGCACCAAGTTACGTACCGCGCAGGACGCGCGGGCTGAGATCGAGTTCGAAGACGGCAGCACGCTGCGCATTGCTCCCGGCACATCCGTGGAATTCCCTGAGTTGGCGCGGCGCGACTCTGGCGCCCGGGCCTCCAGTCTGGAACTTCGGGGAGGAACGGCCTACCTGAATTTCAAGGGCGACAAACAGGAAGAGTTCACTCTTGCCTTTGGAGAGGACAGGCTCGCACTCACCAAGCCGGCTCACCTCCGCATCGAACTCAAAGGCGCCAGCGCCACCGTGGCCGTCTTCAACGGTGATGTCGAAGTCGCCAGCGCGTCGGGCAGGGTAAAGGTCGAGAAGAAGCACAGTGCCACTTTCAGCCTGGCTGGAACCGAGCCTTACACGCTGGCCAATAATCTGGAGCCCGATCCTTACGACGAGTGGGACAAGCAGCAGGACAAATATCACCAGCAATACAGTGCGTCCAACGGCTTTTCGCCCTACGGCTACGGGGCCAGCGATCTGAGTTACTACGGCAGCTTCTACAACATTCCCGGCTACGGAATGATGTGGCAGCCCTATCTGGTCGGGGCGGGTTGGGATCCCTTCATGAATGGCGCCTGGATGTGGTATCCGGGGTCCGGATACGCCTGGGTCTCCGCTTATCCCTGGGGATGGACGCCGTATCGTTACGGTTCCTGGACCTACCTTTCTGCCTATGGTTGGTTTTGGCAGCCGGGAAATAGCTGGGCAGGATGGAACACCGGTCCCAACATCGCGCACGCTCCCCAAACCTTCAGCGTACCCAGACCGCCCGCGACTCCGGGACGGACGTTACTGGTCAACCGAGTTGCTCCCGCAGGCCCGGTAAGCGTGATCCAGAACAAGGCCGAAATACGTAGCGATTCCGCAGGCCTCGGAGTGCCGCGCGGCAGCGTGCGCAATCTGGGGAAAATCTCGCAGCAGATGGAGCGAACCAGTTCACCCAGTGGAGCCGGCATGCGTGCCGCGCCGGCCGCTTCCGCGGTTCGCTTGCCCCCGGCAAGCTCTCGCGTGTCTTCTTCATCGCCTCGAGGTGGTGCTTCCATGCACGGCGGTGCTGCAGCGAGGAGCGCGGCTCCATCCTCGACCGCAGCTCCGCGAATGAGTGGCGGATCGGGGTCTCCCGCTTCCAGTTCGCACGGCGGAACCCATCGATAAACGGCGCGAGAGCCCAAAAATCTCTGCGGGACTTGATAAGCTACAAACTTGTTTGCCCATTACTTTTCAGGAGGTGGGTATGTTCAAAGTCAGGAATTGGCTTCCCCTCGGCCTCATGGTCGCTGCCTTTGTCATTTTCAGTCCGCGCAGTTCGGCTCAGACGATCTCATGTTCGTCCGATGACGGGCACCGGCATTATTGTCCGGCGGACACACGCGGCGGAGTTCGCCTGCTGAAGCAGCGCAGCGACTCCCCTTGCAACCAGGGCTACAGCTGGGGTTTTGACCGCGGAGGCGTCTGGGTGGACCGCGGCTGCCGGGCAGATTTTGCGGTGGATTCGTACCAGTACCGAGGGCCCGCCCCGGGCAGCACCGGCACCGTCTCATGCTCCTCTGACGACGGCCACCGGCATTACTGCGACGCTGGTTCGGGAGGCCGAATTCGCCTGGTGCAGCAACGTAGCGAATCTCCTTGCCGCGAAGGCTACAGCTGGGGCACTGATGGCAGGGGAATCTGGGTGGATCATGGTTGCCGGGCTGATTTTGCGGTCGAAGGCGGCCGGGGCGGCTGGGACCGTGACCGCGACCGTGATCGCGACCGCGATCACTACGGGGATCGGGACGACTACCAGGGAGGCGCAGACCAGGTAGTTTCCTGCTCGTCCGACGACATGCACCGTCACTACTGCAGCGCAGACACCCGAGGCGGGGTGCGGTTGCTGAAGCAGCGTAGCGACTCTTCCTGCCGCCAAGGCTACAGCTGGGGCTACGACCGCCGCGGTATCTGGGTGGATCATGGCTGCCGCGCCGACTTCCAGGTCGTCCGCTAATCTGAAACCCGAGGGTCCCCCACCCTCGTCCACGTACTCTGCGAAAAGGGTGGGGATTTTTCGGTCGGTGTCATTGGTTACAGGGTTTTCCTTCGTGCCCTTTGTGGTTAACAGTTTTAGGACTGTCCACAGAGGGATTCCTTCCAATTGAACAGAGACAAATTCTAATCAAATTCTCATTCTTCGCTTTGAACATCCCTAGCAATTACCACCGTCACTTGAGACCTCAGCTCACGGCACTTAGCTTATAGATACCCCAGAACACTTGGAGTCTTTATGGCCACCCCGGGCCGCGCGCCCTTGCCAAACGCCGCTCCTGCCACCGTTCCGCCCACGCCTGCGCTTCTCCTGGCCATGCTTCAGGTCTCGAGTCACGTCAGCGATCTGATCTTTTCTCCGGGAAGCCATCCTCACGTTGAGGTCAGTGGCCAATTGGTCCCGGTAAAAATCCCCGGCCTGTCGATGTTGGGCCCGGGAGACACGCAACGCATCGCGCAGGAATTGATTGGAGACAACCAGCAGGCCACCGCCACGCTGCGGAGCCAGGGATCGTGCGACATCTCCTACAGCCTGCCGGGCACGGCGCGCTTCCGGGTCAACATATTTGTGCAGCGGGGCAGCCACGCCATCGTGATGCGGGTAATCCCCAAGAGCATTCCCACATTTGACGAGCTGAAACTGCCGCAGGAACTCGCTCACATTGCCGATATCAAGAACGGCATCGTGCTGGTCACCGGGCCCACGGGATCGGGCAAGTCCTCCACCCTGGCGGCCATTCTCGACCGCATCAACGAAACCAAGGCGTACCACATCCTGACCATTGAAGATCCGGTTGAATTCATGCACCGCCACAAGCGTTCCATCGTCCACCAGAGAGAGCTGCACAGTGACACGCCCAGCTTTGCGCTGGCCTTGCGGGCGGCCCTGCGGCAGGCGCCCAAGGTGATTCTGGTGGGTGAAATGCGCGATAAGGAAACCATCGAAATCGCGTTGGAAGCGGCAGAGACCGGTCACCTGGTCCTCTCCACCCTGCACACCACCGACGCCTCGAAGACCGTCGAACGGATCATCGGCGTATTTCCGCTGACCGAGCAGCACACCATTCGCAACCGTTTCGCGAAGAGCTTCCGCTACATCGTTTCGCAGCGTCTTCTCCCGCGAAAGGGAGGAACTGGGCGCGTGGCCGCAATCGAGATCCTCAAGTCAACCCTCCGCACCCGCGAGTATCTGGACAAGGGGGAGGTGGAAGGCAAGAGTCTGCTCGACGCCATGCGCGACGGGGATACCGAGGGCATGCAGCATTTTGACGGGGAGATCGAAAAACTGATTCGTGCCGGAATGATCGACTACGACACCGCTATAGCCTATGCCACCAACCCGGGAAATTTGCGGCTGCAACTCGGCGACCTGGGGCTGGACCCGGGTTCGGCACCAGTAGAAAAGCCCGCGCCGTCATCCAAACCCAAACAGGACACTGAACTCGAAATCGAATAGACAAGAATTTCTTGGCGCCCTTTGCGGAGTTCTTTGCGTCCTTTGCGGTTAAAGGCCTTTGACCTGCTCCACACCAAGGAACTAATGCACCAGGATGCCCGCGTATCCCACCACCCGATCGCGATCACCCGAAACATCCCCCGATGTGGCATACCTTACGAAGTCGGCTCCGACCGCGCCCAGGCGCCGCGCGGCAGTGAACATCGCGACGGCCGGTCCGAAGCCGCACATGCTGATATCCTCATCCATCACCACGTCGAACAGCCCGCGCGCGTCCATGACCAGCATGCGTTCAATGGCCTTCTGATCTTTCACCCGCGTGATGGTGTCATTCTCGTAATGGTTCATGTCACTGGAGGCGATAAGCAGCACGCGTTCTCCCAGCGCCCGCACCACGTCCGCGATGGCCTCGCCCAGCCCCTGAAGCAATTCATATTGGCTGGTACCGAGGGCGATCGGAACAAAACTGCCCTCGGGATTTTTGACTTGCAGAAAAGGCAACTGGACCTCGGCGCCATGCTCGGCGCGATGGGCCTCGGTGTCTTCACCGAGGAGCGGAAAGCGCCGCTTCAAGTCAGCCGCCAACCCGGCATCAATGGACACCATGCCTAACGGCGTCTGCCATGCTCCCGCACTCATGATGGAAAGAGGATGCCCCATGCCGGTGTGATTGGGACACATCAGAATGCAGCGTGCCGGCACATCAAGCCGGGCGTATACGGCACCCGCGACATGTCCCGAATAGACATAGCCAGCGTGAGGCACCACGCAGCCAAGCGCTGCAACAGTTTTCTGCGGCGGCAGCAAATACGACTCCACCTCGGCCCGCAGATCGTCGGGATCGCGCGGATAAAACCGTCCAGCCACGGCGGGATGTCGGATCGGCGAGACCATTGCACTCTCACCTTTCACCCAGCTGTCGAGGTACCCAATGCCCGAAACAACGCTGCCGTCTTCTCCAGACTCAGCGCTTCGGCGCGCACTGCCGGTTTCACACCAGTCTCTGCGAAAGCCGCCCGCAAGACCTTGGGCGCATATTGCGCTTTCAGATTGTTGGCGAGAGTTTTTCTCTTCTGTCCGAAAGCCAGCTTAAGAAACGCAATGAACTCCGCTTCCGGCACTGCCAGGCTTTCGAGCTTCGACACCATCCGGAGCCGCACCACGCTCGAGTCCACTTTAGGCGGCGGGGAAAACGCGCCGGGCGGAAGCGTGAACAACTTCTCCACCTGAGCATACAGCTGGGCGGTCGCCGAGAGCAGGCCGTAGTCACTCCGTCCCGGCGCCGCCGCCAGGCGGTCCGCCACCTCGCGTTGCACCATCAGGACGATGGTTTCGAAGTACTGCCGAAATTCAAAGAGCCGCAACAGGATGTCGGAAGTAATGAAATAAGGAAGATTCCCCACCACGCGCACCGCATCAGGCTGATGATTCAGACCGGGGCGGGTGCTTCCCGGCTTGGGTCCGAACAGGGTGTGGAAGTCGATGGCCAGCACGTCGCCTTCGATGATCTCGACGTTGGGTTCCTGGGAGAAATTCATACGCAACTGCGCCGCCAGCACGCGATCGATTTCGATCGCGATCAGCCGCCGCGCCCGTCTTGCCAGGGCCGCAGTGAGTGCGCCGCGCCCGGGACCGATTTCGAGCACCGTGCTCTCCGAGATATCGCCCAGAGCGTCCACGATGCGCATGGTGGCTGAGGAATCGACCAGAAAGTGCTGGCCCAGTTTGGGCCTGGTACGACGCTTCTCCGCGGCCGCAATTTTTGTCACGTACACCCACTTTCCTGTCGGCTGGCAGGCGTTTAGACTAACCAGTTCGCGCTGCCGGTTGTCTGGTCGGCAGAGTATGCTGTGAACAGCCCACTATGATAGCTTGTGCCGGCGCCGCCGGGGACCGGCATTCACAAGGAGTCGCCTATGCACATCGTTTTTGCAGCGTCGGAGTGTGTGCCCTTTTCCAAAACGGGCGGCCTGGCCGACGTAGTGGGCGCCTTGCCCCGGGCCCTGGCGGCCGCCGGACACCAGGTGAGCGTTTATCTTCCCCGCTACCGCCAGACCCTCCTCAAGGACCCACAGACCGTAGTTGAAAGCATCACTGTGCCCTTCGATGACCGTTACCGCTTCTGTTCCGTGGTCAGCGGTGGGGAGCGCGCCGGAGTGAACTTCTACTTTGTCGAGTATCCGCCATTTTTTGACCGCGATGCCCTTTATGGGACTTCCGCTGGCGATTATCCCGACAACGCTGAGCGCTTTGCGTTGTTCTCCCGCGCCGTGCTGGAGGCGTCGAAGATTCTGGGCGTGCCTCGGATCTTTCACTGTCACGACTGGCAGTCCGCACTGGTCCCCGTTCTGCTACGCACACAATACGCCGAAGACCCCGCCTTCCGCGACGTGGCCACGGTCTTCACCATCCACAACATGGGATACCAGGGCCTGTTCCCGCCCGATACTTTACCCTTGCTCATGCTGCCGTGGGACCTGTTCACTATCTCCAAGATGGAATTTTTTGGCCATGTAAATTTTTTGAAGGGTGCCCTGATATTTTCCGACTTTATTACCACAGTGAGCAGGAAGTACAGTCAGGAAATCCAGACCACGGAGTTTGGCTTTGGCCTGGAAGGCGTGCTGCGCGCCCGGTCTTCAACCGTGGCCGGCATCCTGAACGGAGTGGATTATGACGAATGGAGTCCCAAGACTGACAAATTCATCGTGGCCCGCTACTCGCCGGAGGATCTCTCCGGCAAATCCAAATGCAAGCAGGATCTGCTCACTACCTTTGGCATGACCCAGGCCGATTTGCGCCTGCCTGTCATCGGCATCGTCTCCCGGTTCGCGGCTCAGAAGGGTTTCGATCTCATCTCCCAGATCATGGAACGACTGGCCCGGGAGGAGATGATCATTGTTGCCCTGGGCAGTGGAGACAAGCCCTACGAAGAGATGTTTCTCCGCCTCAGCAAACAATTTCCGCACAAGATTGCGGTCAAGGTAGCTTACGACAACGCAGTAGCGCACAAGATCGAGGCCGGCAGCGATATGTTCCTGATGCCATCCAAATACGAGCCCTGCGGCCTCAACCAGATTTACAGCTTGAAGTACGGCACTGTGCCTATCGTCCGTGCCACCGGCGGCCTCGACGACACCATTGAACACTGGGACTCGCGTACCGGGAAGGGCACCGGTTTCAAGTTCACCGATTACAACGGAGAAGCTTTGCTGTTAACCATTAAAGAAACGCTGCGGGCCTTCCGTGATCAGAATTCCTGGCAACAACTCATGCGCAACGGCATGGGCAAAGACTTCTCCTGGGACGCTTCCGCGAAGGAATACGTTCGGGTGTACGAACGTGCGCGCCAGCTCCGGGGACTATCGAACGGAGTTTCGAGCGACCCCCGGACCACCAGCGGAAACCCCAGCCTGGCCCTGGTCTAAATGTGTGTGGGTCGGAGACCCCTGTCCGACGCTTTCGGGGTTGGTGTTGGTGTTGCTGATGTTTTCCAGGTTAGGAAGAGGCAAAGGCAAAGAAGCAAAAGGCAAAGGCAAAATCAAAGGCGACCCACAAACAGAGGGTCACGCTCTTACGGCCTCTCGGGCAGTGTGGAGCCGTTCCGCACAAAGTCAACTTCGATTACTTCCCCGGGCTTGAGTTTCACCTCGCGGCCCTTTTGCAGCAGAAGGAACGCGGTGCTGGCGGCCAGCCCATACCAGCGCGCAGCGCCCGCGCTCGTGGCCAAAGCTTCTTCGGATAGATCGTCAGCCAGCTTTGCCACCAGTGCAGTCCCGCCCAACTGGATGGCCAGGCGCTTCTTGCTTACCGTGGGATGGACCGTTCCTTCACGGTCGGTCCTGGCAGCATTGCTTTCGGTTGAGGCGAGCTCGAACCGCGCAGCTTGCACCGTACCGTCGGGCAGCTTGAGCCGATCGAAAATCATTCGCAGTGCGCCGCGGCGCATCAGGCGGCGTGCCGGAGTCGTCTCCAGGTGGCCTTCCACCAGCGTCCCCTGAGGCAGCACCGGCTTGCCTTCCACCGCGACCGCGTCCTCCAGCTTAGCCATGAAAGAAGAGCCGCTGGGGGATTTGGAACTGACGGCCGAAAGCAAGGTCAGGCGGGCCTTCCCGCTCTCCGGCGCGGGAGGGCGTTGAAGTGTACTTTCTTGAGCGGACGAACTCACAGCCAACGCGATGCACCATCCGAACAGGAAACAACGCAGCAGAGTCATCGAGATCCTCGTCTCGCAAGCAGTCAGGAAACTATAAATGATGTTGGGTCCGGCCCGTAAGGAACAGGCCAGTGAACGCCCCAAATTTTCCTGGGTGGTCAAAATTTGAGGCCACAGCCCCTCACCTCGGTCGTCTTGATAAAATCGGTTCGCACCGCCCACTGTTCCCATGAGCACTTTCACCAGGACGATCTTCCACGTCGATATGGACGCCTTCTTCGTCTCGGTGGAGGAGTTGTTCAATCCCGAACTGAAAGGCAAAGCTGTAGTCGTAGGGGGGCAGCGTGATGAGCGCGGCGTGGTTTCGGCGGCGTCGTACGAAGCCCGCAAGTATGGCGTGCATTCGGCCATGCCGCTGCGCACCGCAGCCAAGCTCTGTCCCCAGGCCATCTTCGTCAACGGCCATCCTGACCGTTACCGGGAATGCTCAGAGAAAGTGCATCGTGTTCTGACTTCGTTCTCGCCCCAGGTCGAGATGGCCTCGATTGATGAAGCCTATCTCGACATGACCGGTACCGAACGCCTGCACGGCCCGCCGTTGCGTGCCGCTCACCTGCTCCATCAGAAGATGAAGGCCGAAACCTTGCTCAACTGCTCGATCGGGATCGGCATCTCGCGCCTTATCGCCAAAGTTTCGTCGGCCCGCGCCAAGCCCAACGGCGTGCTTTGGATTGTGCCCGGGCAGGAAGCAAACTTCCTGGCCCCGCTCGACGTGCGCGAGATTCCTGGCGTCGGCAAAGTCACCGAGCAGAACCTGCATGGCCTGGGCATTCGCAAGGTGGGCGATCTCAAACGTTTTGACGAAAGCTTTCTCGAAGATCGCTTCGGAAAATGGGGGCTGGCGCTGGCGGGGAAGGCCCGCGGTGAAGATGCCGGCGGCTGGTTCGATAGCGAAGTCGGCGCCGACAGCGATCCCAAGTCGATCAGCCACGAACACACCTACAACCAAGATACCTCCAGCGTCGAACAGTTGGAATCCACCTTGATGCGTCTCTCCGAAATGGTAGGCCGCCGTCTGCGTGAAGGCGGGCTGCACGCGCGCACGCTTCAGCTGAAACTGCGTTACAAGGATTTCACTACCATCACCCGTGCGCACAGCTTGCCTGTTCCCACCCAACTCGACACCGAGATCTTCGAGCAAATCCGTCTGCTATTCCGCAAGAACTGGCGCCCCGGCGCCCAGGTGCGATTGCTGGGCGTGCAGGCCTCGTCATTCGAGTCCCAGGCCTCGCAGGGAGACCTGCTGGAAGACGGACGCCGAAGGCGCTGGCAGCAGGCGCTATCGGCCGCCGATCGGCTGAGAGACAAGTTCGGCGAATCCAGTGTGTCGCTGGCCAGCGGCCTGCGCGGCGGATTCCGCGAGCGCACCCACGAAAGCCCGGTAGGATTACCGGGAAAGGGCAAGCCGAAAGCATAAGCTCACCCAAGTTGTCATCCTGAGCGAAGCGACTGTTTCGCTTCGCGAAGCCGTCGCGCAGTCGAAGGACGCCCACAGTAAAGACGCAGCGTGCATCTCGAGATCTTCTGAAAGTCTGTTGATTCGAGCGGTTTCAAACGTAATAATTACAGAAGTCGATGAGCCCTGAAAACCTTAGCCCGACCGGTCAGTTATCGCGCGCTAGAATGTTCCTGCCCGCTCTCGCCGTCATCACCTTCCTTACCATGGTTGCGATCGCGGAGTATCAAATCCGTTCATCGCCGCAATGGCCGCCGCCCCCGCACCATGAAGTCGGAGGATGGCAGGTTGATGACCCTCCGCTGTGGACCCTGGCCGCTGGTCTGAACCTTCCTGCTACTGTTCCAATCTTGTGGATGTCGGCAGTGAGTGACGGGTTCACTTACGCTCTCGACGATCATGATCTGATTATCTACGTTCCGTGGGCCTTCTTCGTCTTTTGGCTGTGGTACTTCGTTGCATATCACTTCGATCTGTCTGTCCACGGACAGGTCCGGGGCTCAGCAATTCAGGGTTTTCTCGCTTTCACAGCGCAGCTTTTTATTACTGGAGAACTGATTTATTGCGGGATCGGAATCATCAGCAGATCGCCCGCCGATCATCCGCTAAAGACTCCAACAATGGTCGTTGCTTGTTTCTGGACCTGGGTTCTCGCCACCATCATCGGGTGGGTAAACCTCATTCGACGTGCAAACAACAGGGCATCGGTTGCATCGTGAGTTGGTCGGTCAAGAACATCGGCTTGACGGTGGCTTCTTCAGGAACTAATCTCTGCGCGCAGAATCACGCCAGTCGTCAACCCTGTACTTCCTCAGACGCTACTTTCAAACCGAGCCCCCAGAAAACTGTCCCCAAACTCCGTATGATGAGGTAGGTAAGGCAAGGGTTCTTCGACGCCGCCTTCCAGTCGCGAGCGAATGGAAAGCCGCTCAGGTTGACAGCGGATTTGTGCACTAAAATACGAAAGCCGGAATCCGGAAGTTCTTCCGGCCCGGCCTGCGCTTCCTTCAACCTGTTGGGCTAGTTAGTCGGCGCCGCGTTCGCCGTGGTCGGCGATCCCGGGTTCGCACCGCTGCCATAGCGGGTAAGCCGTGGAAAGAATGGCGTGACTTCAAAGGGCATCTTGTCCCGGGCTGATGTGATTGCTACCGGCGAAGTCTTGATCAGCTCAACATGATCATCCCAGGGGTTCACCTTGACGCGTCCGCCGAGCGGCAACGCGGGAATCTGGTCCAGCTTGTTGGGCTCGAGCGCCGGCGCTGAAGTCATCAGCGCTGCCATGCGTTCCACGCCTCCCTTGGGGTCGGTCAGGCTGTTCCCCAGGTGGGGTGTCAGGAGAGCGGAAAGCGCCGGACCTCTTTCGGCCAGTTCACGCAGGAACAAGCCGGCGGTGTCCAGCTTCTGCGCATACGGCGAATTCTTCAGCAGGTCGATGGCTTTCTTGTCGGCTGCGACCTCTTCTTCCGGGATATGCCTGAATCCCAGATTCTGGTAAGTCGATTCGTCGGAGAAGAGCATGCGGTCGTTGAAGGCGTATCGGCTACCCAGGTTGTGACCCAAAACAATGTGTGCCAGTTCATGGGAAAGCACCATGGCCAGGCTGGCCTCGTCAGGCAGCACGTCGATCAGGCCGCGGCTGACGATGATGGTATTGCCCACGCTGAAGGTCTCCAGCGGAGAAGTCAGCATCACCCGGGTGCGGACGGGTCGGGGTAGGTCGATATTGTTCGTGACTTCTATGTTGGTCACCACCGTCATCAGGATCTTGTCCACTTCGCCTTGTGGGGCCAGCAAGCCGGCATTCTGCAGGCGCTCGACTACATTGTCTTCCGCCTGCTGTTGCCACTCCCGCTGCGCCTGTAGCGGAGAAGCGTCCTGCGCCGTCGGGCTTTCGTCCTTTACGCTCGAATCCACCAGCACCTGGGTGAGTTCGTCTTCCTTATTGTTCTTTTTCAGGTCATAACCCCAGATTCGGGTCTGGGCCTTGAAGGCCATCTTGTCCTTCGAACCAGAGCTGAAGTCGCCTTCTTCGCTGTAGATATAGGCGGGGACCCAGTAGCCTGGAATCAGGTTCAGGCGCCAGCTATCCATGTGGAAGAACTGAGCGTTGCGCGGCCGGGGGGCGTAAGTGCCGTTGAGCCGGACGATGTTGTAATCCTGGTCTTCCACCCAGATGCGACCCAAAAAGCGTCCTTTGCCGGCATTTTTCTTGGGGGTCACGTCGAACACGATGCAGCGCACGTCGCCCTGAAACTCGCGATGCACATATTTGAAGTCGTAATGGGCACGGTCAAAATCGTCGCGGTCGGCAAAGATCATCCAGGAAAAACCGATGGGCTTGTATTCGAACTTGAACAGCTTGGTGACTCCGCCCAGCATACGGCTCTGGAAGCTGGAATCGCCCGACAGGTAGTCCTGCCGATCCACGGAATCACTCAGATCCAGGCGCCCGAAAAAGTAGTGGTCCTGCTTAGGCGAGGGTCCCATCTGAGGATCGAGTTGCAGGTTCTGCAAGTAGGTTTCCACCAGCGGGTTGCGGGTCTCCAGAAATGTAATGAGCGCATGCTCGCGTTCAATGGCGCGGTCCACAACCTGGTCCATGGTGGTGGGAGCGGCCGCGGCAGGCATGGGAGTGGGAGGCGCGGGCGTGCTGGCCGCGGGCTGCGGAGCGTTCTGCACAGCCGGGCTCGCAGAGGGCTGGGCCGGCGGCATCGCTGTCTCGGAGGGCGATGCGGGTGCTGTCGTCTGCTGCGCCATCGCGCTCAACCCGAACAGCAGGGAAGCGGTGAGCATCCATTTCCAAGTACGCATGACTAAATCCTCCCGGTTGCGCCTAAAACGCCAGCTGGAAAACCACATGCACAACCGCCGTCGAATCTACCGGCTGGTCGTAGTGCTGGGCAGGCTTGAAGCGGATCTTGTTAGCAGCCGTGATCGCAGCCTCGTCGAGGCCGTGGCCCATGCCCCGCACCACCCGATTCACGTGCACGTGCCCGTCCGATCCGAAAAGTACCTCCAACAACACTTCACCTTGCAATTTGAGCTGTCGAGCTTCCTCAGTGTAAACCGGATTGGGCTTGGAGATAATCTCCACAGGTGTCGTGGCTGGTCCGGTTTGCGCCTGCTGCGCCCGAATCGGTCCTTGGCTGACTTGCTGGGCCGAGAACCCGGCGGTCTGCACCGTGGCGCCCCGCCCGTTGCTGCGGCCGTCGCCCTGTCCGGCTTGTGCAATCCCGTTGCCGAAACCGGCGCTGGCGATCGTGCCCTTAATACCTTTGGTCCCTCCCGCTCCATTGCCGCTTCCGGCTCCGGGAGGCAGATCGAACGCACCGGTGCTCGCCGCCACCAGGTGCGCGTTGGGCTTGCCCTGTCCCGGTATGCCGTTGGGGTCACCAAAACCGCCAGTCTGAACCTTCTGGATCGGAGCGTTCACCGTCGGAGTCGCTGAACTGCCGAACTCGCCGGTATGCACGATCAGCGTCGGCCGGGCCCCGCCCGTTACCAGATTCGCCACCGCAGGAGTGAAATGGTTGACCTCGATCTTGGGTGCCGCCACTTCCGGTTGCTGTGGCCGCGGGGTACGAACCTCCCGCGGTACGGTTAGCTTGGGAGCGTCAAAAACCGTTGCCCTGGGCAACAGCTTGGGCTTCAAAATGTGCTCCGCGGGCTTCATCTTCAGCGGCTCGGGCTGCAGGCTCGGCATCGGAATCAGTTCCGTCACGTGATACTGCCGCCTGATGTCCAGGCCGTCCGGCCAGATCCAGCCAATATTCACCATGACGATCAGCAGGAATATGAGGAAGCCGTAACTTGCCGCCAGCGCACGCTTGTTTAGCTTGCGCTCCGGCAAAAGCCCTAATTGGAAACCTGCAGGCGTAGCCATGCCTTTAACTCCAGAATTGGGACCCGAGCCTGGGGAGAAATGCGCCGGGTGGAGTTTTTAACTTACGGGAGAAAGCGAGGAGGGTAAACGTGCCCTGCGGGGGTGTCCTTCAGTAACCCTCGTAATGTCCAAAAGAGGATTCGCTCTAAACTCGCGTATTCAATGGCAGGACCTCAGGCATTTGCCCGTCGATTTCGTGAAAAGCCGTAAAAAACAGGTATCCCCGCCAGAATCACCAGCAAGCCGATGCCGGAATTCGGATAATTGTCCCGGAAAGTAAAGTAAAGCAACAGCGCCGCGGCCAGAACAAACAGGATGGGAACCACAGGATATCCCCAGACCCGATATGGCCGGAGAGCCTGCGGGTCACGCCAGCGAAAGACAAACACCGTGCTCCCGGCAATCATGTAAAAGAGCCACTCCGCGAAAATCGCGAGCGAAAAGAACTGGCGGAAGCTGCCCCCCAACAGCAAAAGTATGATCGCCAGTACCGCCTGTACCAGAAGGGCGACCGAGGGTGTCCGGAAGCGCGGATGCACCTCGGCCAAAGCGGAAAAGAAATAGCGGTCGCGGGCCACCGCATAGGGCACGCGGGCGCCGCTCATGACGGTGCCATTCATGGCCACTAGCATGGAGAGCGCCATGCCGGCTGAAACCAGCCCAGCCCCCACACTTCCGAGCACCACAGCCATGGCATCGGACGCCGGCCTCGGCGAGGCCGCGATCGCCCCTGCGGGCAGCACATACTGCACCGCCGCATTTAACAGCATGTACAGCATCCCCACCAGCGCCACCCCGAAAATCAAGGCGCGGGGAATGTCGCGCTCGGGATTGCGGATTTCTCCCGAGACCATATTCAGATCATTCCAGCCATCGTAGGCCCACAATGCAGCCACCAAAGCCAGCATGAATCCGCTCATTCCACCTTTGGCGCCGGTAAAGCTGCCGGCAAAGTTCTGCCAGCTGCCACCGCTATAGCCCAGGCCGATCACAACGATGCTGAGAATGATGGCGACCTTTACGAAGGTGAACACCAGCTGAAAGTCGCCCGCCCTCTTGATCCCGATGTAGTTGAGGGCAGAAATCAACGTAGCCGCCGCAACCGCCACCACTTGTCCATACGTGATTGGAAATGGAGTCAAAACAAAGTTATGGGCGAAAAAGCCGAAGGCTGGAAAGTTTCCCAGCACGCGCACGAAACCAGTGGCCAGGGTGGCAATCGATGCTGGCTTGGCGATCAGGAACCAGGTCCAGGCATATAGAAAGCCGGCCAGAGGTCCATAACCGTCGCGGATATAAACGTACTCTCCGCCGGCCTCGGGTTTCATGGCGCCCAATTCGGCGTAGGTCAACGCCCCGAAAAAAGACAGCAATCCGCCCACCAGCCAGGCCAGGTAGACCAGCTTTGCCGACCCGGCCGCCTGCATCATTTCAGTTGGGACCAGAAAGATTCCGCTGCCGATGATGGTACCCACCACAATCGCACTGGCATGGCTCAAGCGGAGATCGCGAAGCAGTTCGGCAGGACGGGCCATAACAGGAGGGGAAAGTATATACGGGGGAGAATACAGGACAGGGATGGTTTTCTTTGCGTCCTTTGCGGTTAGATCACGAGGGCGATCGGCTCACGATAGTTTTTGACCATGCGCCGGATACCGGTTCTCAGCGACACGACGTGGAAGTTGATCAACAGCCACACGGAGATATTCAGTAAGCGGAGATGAGACAGCAGTTGAGCATCATCAACCGGATGCAGAGCCTCCTTGCACTTAGTCTCAACCACGACTCTGCCTTCCACGACCAAGTCAGCCCGAAACCCGCACTCAAGCTTTACTTGTTCGTAGATGAGTGGCACAGGTTTCTGGCGTTCAACCCTCAGGCCCAACTTTTGCAGTTCATACGCCAGGCAGGCCTCGTACGCAGACTCCAGCAGTCCGGGTCCCAGCTCGCGGTGGATCTTGATCGCGGCGCCAATGATTTCGCGGGTGAGGTCGGGGCTGGGCAAGGCAAAAGATTACCGCTAAGGACGCAAAGTAAGCCGCCAGGGCCGCAAAGAAACCCTAGAAGAATGCCAAAATGGGATTCGCAAGTGCCTTCTTTGCGACCTTTGCGGGGTTTACTTTGCGTCCTTCGCGGTTAAAAGCTTTTCTGTGCTGCCCAGGCTGACCCCATACCCCACCGCGAAAGTGACCACCGTCCCAATCGCCACATACCAGGTCCAGGGCACTTTCGTAAACAGCCAGATATACAGCTCAGTCACAAACCCAAACAACATTCCCACCATGGCGCCGGACTGATTGGCCCGCCGCGTCAGCACTCCGAGCAGGAAGACCCCGAGCAAGGCTCCGTAAGCCACGGACGCGATCTGTAGTCCAACCTCAATGACTCGGCCGACCTTATGCAGCGACAACACTGCCAGCCCAAACAGCAGCAGTGCCCAACCCAACGTCGCCAGACGCGAGAGGCGAATCTTGCGGCGTTCCTCAGTCTGCGGATAACGCTGCAGATAGAAGTCAATGATCGAAGTGGACGAAAGCGAGTTGAGCGCCGCGCTCAGGTTCGACATGGCGGCCGCCAAAATGGCCGCAATCAGCAATCCTGAAATCCCGTGGGGCATCTGGCTGACGATGAAAGTCGGAAAGATCCTGTCCGCACGCCCGAAGTTTGCCGAAGGCACCTGATAAAACGCGAACAGCATGACGCCGACGATAAGAAAGAGGGCAAACTGGAAGAGAATCGCCGCTCCGCTCGAGAGCAGCGCAGTGACCGACTGCCGTTGGTTCCGCGCCGCCAGAAGCCGCTGCACAATAAGCTGATCGGTGCCATGACTGGCGGTGGTCAGAAAAGCCCCGCCAATGAGCCCCGCCCAAAACGTGTAGGGCTTCCAGAAGTCGGGAGTGAAGTCGAACACTTGCAGCTTGCCCGCGCCCGCCGCCAGATGATGAATCGCCGGCCAGCCTCCAGGCACGAGATGCAGAATCGTGAACAATCCCACCAGTGTCCCGCCCACGTAGATCACGGTCTGCACCACATCGGTCCAGATCACCGCCGCCAATCCGCCCTCGAAGGTATAAACCAGCGTGAGCGCGGTAATGATTGCGATGGAGGCGACCTCGCCTGTCCCCAGCGCAATGGCCACCACGATGGAGACGGCGTAAACCCGCACCCCTTCCGCCGCGGCGCGGGTCACCAGAAAGAGCCCAGCGGTCAGCGAGCGCAGTTTCTTGCCGAAGCGTCGTTCGATCAGTTCGTACGCGGTGTACAGATCGCCGCGGAAGTAATGAGGCAGCAGGACGAAACTGATGATGAACCGCCCCACCACGTATCCCAGCACCACCTGCAAAAACGTCAGGTTAGTGTCATACGCCAGGCCGGGAATACTGATGATGGTCAGGGTGCTGGTTTCTGCGGCAACGATCGAAAGCGCAATCGCCCACCAGGGAATATTCCGGTCGGCCAGAAAATAATCGCGCAAGGTGCGCTGCTTCTTGCGAAAGCGCAACCCAAACAGCGTGATCCCAGCCAGATAAAGCGCGATGATGCCGAGATCAAGCTTGTCCAGAACCATAAATCCCGCGTGGCAAAAGTCAGTGTGGCCGCGGGCGTCTCGTCCGCGAACCGTAGCGCCGGCGTCCCGCCGGCTGTCGCGAGGGCGTCTCGCCCTCGCATGCCATTGCCATCCCAGAGTAGCGGGCTTTAAAGAGAAAGTCCGTCGATCTGCAGCGAGGTACCTACCTCGTCAAGCTCAATCGGGTCGTGTGGACCGGACATTCCGTGCGACTTCGCTCAGGGCAGGCTCTGCCCGACGCCTTTGAATTTGAAAACGTAGTGACAGCCAGTACTTCGGTTTGAGCTGCCAAAGCGAACTCTTATGGTAGAACTACGCTCGTGGCCATCTACCTCGGCATCGACGGCGGCGGCAGCAAAACTTCCTGCCTCATCGGCGACGAAACTTCCGTCCTGGGCACGGGGACAGGGGCAGCCAGCAACGTGGTCAGGGTAGGAGAGGCGCAAGCGCGCGAGTCGCTGGCGAGCGCAATCCGCCAGGCCTGCACGGTTGCCAATCTCAACCCCTCCGAGATCGGCAGCGTATGCGTCGGCCTTGCAGGCGCGGCCCGGCCCGAGATTAGCGAGCTGGTGAAGCGCATCGTGGCGGAGCTGCTTCCCGGCACAGTCAAAGTTGTGGGAGACAATGTCATCGCACTCGAAGCCGCCTTCGGCGGCGGTCCGGGCGTGATCGTGATCGCGGGCACCGGGTCGATCGCTTATGGCCGCAACCGCGAAGGCCAGACGGCTCGCGCCGGCGGCTGGGGATTTGCCATCTCCGATGAGGGTTCGGGCCACTGGATTGGCCGCACCGCGGTGGCCGCCGCCCTCGGTGCCTGGGACGAGAACCCCGAACAGGCCCTGCGCCTGATCGAGATGCTGATGACGTCCTGGAGCCTGCAAACCATCGAGCAACTCGTGCCGGCCGCCAACGCTACCCCACCGCCGGACTTTGCGGCACTTTTTCCCGCGGTACTTTCGCTTGCGGAGTCCGGCGACCGCATCGCGCGTGACGTACTGACTCAAGCCGGCACTCAGCTCGCGCACCTGGCGGGAATCCTGCTGCGCCGCTTATTTCCAGACTCTGGCGCTGTCCCGGTGGCCATGTCCGGCGGTGTCTTCGGTAGTTCCGCGCTGGTGCGCCAGGTTTTTTACAATAGTCTTCATTCCGGCCGTCCCGACGTGGTCATCAATCCCAACGTGATTGAGCCGGTCCGGGGGGCACTCGAAGTGGCACGCAAGAGCGCAGCGAAATAGGGAGAGGTGGAGCATCGCTCTGGGTTTTGGACAATGGATTCTGGTTTTGGGTGGAGCAGCGCTTTAGCGCTGCATTACGAGTCTGAGAATGGCGGCTTCAGCTGCCGAGGTTGCCTCAGGGGCTGAAGCCCCCTGTTCGCACAACCTGTATGCAAGCCTGAAGGCCTGCTCCTCCCGGCCTTGCAGTTTTGCATCCGCCAGTCTTGCTGGTGCTCGCAGCTTTACTTGGTCGCATAAACTCATGTCTTCCGACGACTCAACTGCAGCCCGCACTGCACCCGACGAGGTCGCTCGCCCACACGAGTCCGCCCACACGGCTGCGGAAGGTTTGGTCGCCGCAGCTTCGGATCCCGCGCTCACCGAAGACCTGGCCCTCGCCCTTCTGAAGCACAGCGACTTGCCCACCCAGGCGCTCGATCGCCTCAGCCGCAACCGCGGCATCATGAAGAGCCGCAAGGTAAGCTTGGCGCTGGTCGAGCATCCCCGAACCCCGCGACACATCTCCGTCCCCATGGTGAGGCACCTGTTCACATTTGACCTCATGCAGGTAGCTCTCACCCCGGTCGTTCCTGCCGACATAAAAATGGCCGCCGAGGAATCTCTCATCAACCGCCTCGAAAGACTTTCGCAAGGGGAACGGGTCACCCTGGCGCATCGGGCATCGGGACGCGTCGCGGCCGCCTTGCTTCTCGATCCGGAGGCGCGGGTGATTCATGCCGCGCTGGAAAATTCCCGTCTGACTGAATCGGCAGTCATCAACGTGCTGATGCGGCGGGATGCCCCGGCCGCATTCGTCAGTGCGGTCTGCCACCACGCGAAATGGTCGCCGCGGCGGGAAATCCGTATTGCTTTGCTACGCAATGAAAAGACGCCGCTGGCTCGGGCCCTTGAGTTTGCCCGGTCCCTGCCGCCGGCTCTGGTGCGCGAGATTTTGCAGGGTTCACGCTTGCCGGTGGCTATGAAGTCAAGCCTGCTGAAAGATGTGTGTGGGTCGGACACTCCTGTCCGACACCTTTGACTTTGAGGGATGAAGTCAAAGTCGAAAAGCAGCGGACAGCAGTGTCCGCTCCACACGATAGTTGTTCGAGGGCGCGGAAGGACGGAGATCTAGGAGGGGGCTGCAAAAGTGCTCAGGGCAGCTTGAGGAAACAGAGATGACTTGCCGCAGGATTCTGCCATTGGCAGTGCTGCTATTGGTGTTGCCGAGTTGCGGCGGTACCTGGATCGACGATGATGGAAATTTCAGACGCGTTTTCGGCTTCGGTCAACCACAAGATGTTGAGGTGCTTCACAGCTACTATTGGAGGTCGTCGCACTGGAGCGTGGAATACCGCTACTTCATCTCACTTAGAGTTTCGCCGAGGTTTGTCGCTGATCTTACGTCTACCCAGCTTATGATCCCGGGTCCGCCTGATGGGACAACATTGAATTCGTGTGGGGACAAACGACCGCAGTGGTTCCTGCCCAAATCCCCGTCGAACTACGAAGTGTGGCTTCCGAAAACTGTCACCGGATACCGCGTCTTTCGTGACAAAGCTGACGGTATTCTTTATCTCTGCGACGAGCGGTTGTGAAATCTCTGCGGGACCAGAGAATGCGTTAGCGTGCTGCCTGGGCGCTGGCTGCTGCGGCCGGATCTTCTTGCCGCCGGTGTAGAAGTTCCACCAGGGCCTGGTACAACCGGGTCTTTGTCGCATGCCGCTCACCCGCGCGCGTGATGTAGCGCACATGCACATCAATTCCGGAACTCGTAGGACGCAGACTGACCGCCGGCGCCGCTGAAACCGGCTGCGCGCGATAGTGACCTTTAGAGCGCTGCCACTCCTGCTCGGCCGCGACCACGTCAGCCTGGGTCTGCTCCGTGACCATTTTCTGGATAGCATCAATCACCGGATATGGATTCTCGCTTGCCGGCACCATGATTTCCACTTCGTCCCACAGCCACTGCCCGGTGGTCGAGAAATTAAAGAAGTGTCCTTCAATCGCGTAGCTGTTTACGAAGGCGACTTTGCGGCCGGTGGGATGTCCGCTGTCCGTCCAGTTTCCGGTTTCAAGCAGCACGGTGCGCAGCAGACCGATTTCAACCACTTCGCCAACTACGCCGTCGATCTCCACCCAGTCGCCGACCCGCAGCCCGTTGCGGCCCATCAGCAGGAACCAGCCGATGAATCCCATGATGAAGTCCTTGCATGCTACGGTGAGCCCGGCGCCAGCCAGCCCCAGAATCGTGGACAGCTGGTTGGGCACGCCAAACAGCATGATCAGAATCACGGTCAGGCCCAGGGCCTGCACGGCGAATCGAATCACCCCGCGCAAGGTATGCAGGCGGGTGCGCTCCACCGCCAGTCCGACGAAGAAATGGTCCACCAGTCGATTGGCCAAGTACACGGCAAACACCACCAGCAGCATCAGCATCGCGAACTGCAGAATGTCGTGCAAAACCGCGCTCTGACCAGTCTTGACCACATCCAGCCAGTTGCCGTAGGCGGTGGCCAGATCGTCCTGGTCCTGGATGCGTTTGTCGAGATCGCTGAGGTCCTTCTGATCCACGGAAATCTGGTGCAGGGTAGTGATCGCTCTGGCCGTGCTGCCTGAGGAGTTCGAATCGCTGCCCGCGGTGGCTGCGATTCCGCTTCGGGCCTGCTCCGCAATCGCCTCTTTGTTGGAGACCTCCATGTCAACCTGCGATTGCAGCCCCTCATGGCTCTCTCGCAGCTTGGCGGCAACCTGCCTGGCGTCGTCCAGCGCATGCTGCAACCGCACCGCCCGGTCGCGCAAACTTTTCCATGCGGACAACTCGGCGATCGCCGATGCCGAACCCTCGGCCGTATTGCTCTTGTCTGTGGCCGTTGGAGGATTATTTGCCTCGTACTCCTTCTGCGTGGCCTCGTGCCGGTTGAACTGGCGTTGAATCCTGCTGAGGCGATCAGCCCCGGAACGGATCAGGTCTCCCTTGACGTTATCCAGTTCATCCTGGTCGAGTTCCAATTTTGCCTTGGTCAAATCGATGCGCTGCTGCAGGGTATCTCGTGCGCGTCCGTCTTTCTCGCTTGCGATCTGCTTCTGTAGCCGGTCGATCCGTTCCTGGTCTTCGGCGACCGCCGCCTGCGCTTGATCGGCTTGGGCAAATAATTTCTTGCTCGCCGGCGTTGGTGCGGCCGGATGCTCCACGGCCTGGCGCATTTCGTAACTGAAAGCAACATCTACGGAGTGGTCCGCCAGCTTGAGCGCTTGCCGCGAATATCGTTGCTCATCCCAGCCCGAGGCCAGGGCCGCCATGGCACGTGCAGTCGCCAAGGGTTGCTCATCCACGATCGGAGGTCTGCGGGTGTGCGAGGCGGCAGAGTTCGACTGCGCCGATTGCCGGGTCAGAATCAGCCCGACGGCAGCCGCCAGCACCAGGGCCAGGAGACCCAGAGTCACGATCCATTGATGAGCTTTCATCCACATATTGGGCTGCGATGTTTCGATCTTAGAGGATTATACGGGCGGAAGCGCCGCAGCGAACCTACTCACTTGTGCATTACGACGCCCTGACGCAGCAGCACCGCCGTAACCTGTTTGGTCGATGGCGATCCCGTTACAATCCGCCCCATGGGCGACTACTTGCGGAGAATATGGGCGCAGGAGTGGCGGCCCACCTCGCGCTACGGCCTCGCCGCCTGGCTCGTCTTCTATGTCGTGTTCCTGATCTACGCCTTCAGCCAGCACGGCGCCTTCCTCTTCATCGATCTCGCCAACCTGGTCGTTCACGAGGGCGGACATCTTCTGTTCGGCTGGTTTGGTCCAACGCTCGGACTCTGGGGAGGGACCATCCTGCAATGGCTGGTGCCGCTTTTCCTGGCCGCATATTTCTTCAGCCAGAGACAGGCTGCAGCCTTTGCTTTCTGCTCATTCTTCTTCTTCGAAAACTGGCTCTACACCGCCACCTACATGGCCGATGCGCGAGCCATGCTGCTTCCCCTGGTCACCACCGGCGATTCCGATTACATCGAGCACGACTGGCACACCATCTTCTCCAGCCTGGGCGTGCTGCAGTACGACACCAAGATCGCGGCAGTGATCGCCTTCCTGGGTTGGTGCGGCATGATCGGCACTGTGGTGTGGCTGGTGCGCCGAAGCCTGGCCGATGTTGCGAGCAGCACTACAAATCTCCGAGTGTCATCCTGAGCGCAGGGCTTGCGTTCACTTGTGAACGCAAGGCCGGAGTCGAAGGACCCTATCCTCGAGAGAAAGTTCGTTACGATAGAATTTTAAAAATCCCAGATATACCGGCCCCGATTTGTTGATAGGGGTCCTTCGACTGCGCGGGAATGTTTCGCAAGCGAAACATCCGCTTCGCTCAGGATGACAGGGGGCGAGCCGGCTATTGCACGGACGCATCCTGTTTCCGGAAGTGATCCAGAATCGCCTCCGCCTGGCTGCGCGTTACCACCGAGGAAAGCGCTGCCGAATCCGCCTGCTTGATGGCCTGCACGCTGCCGAAATGCTGCAGCAACCGCCGGGTTGTGCTTTCTCCGACACCCGGGATCTCCCTCAGTTCGGTGGAGCGGTCGCGCATCTGGCGCCGCTTGCGATGGAAGGTGACCGCGAAGCGGTGAGCTTCGTCGCGGATCAACTGCACCAGGTGCAACACCGGCGAATGATGGTCCAGCGCGATCGGTTCGCTCTCCTGACCATAGACATAGATAATTTCTTCACGCTTGGCAATCGCCGCCAGCGGCTGGTTGATGATCTCCAGCGCTTCGAGCGCCTCGGCCGCGGCGTGCAACTGGCCCAGGCCACCGTCGATCAACACCAGGCTGGGCATTTTCTTTTTTTCTTCCTGAATCCTCTTGTAGCGGCGCGTAACCACCTCCCGCATGGAGGCAAAGTCGTCCACGCCAATCACGTCGCGGATGATGAACTTGCGGTAATCCGACTTCTTCATCTGGCCGTCTTCCCATACCACCATCGAGGCCACGGTCTCTGCTCCCTGAATGTGCGAAATGTCGAAACACTCGATGCGCTTCGGCAACTCCGGCAGGCCAAGCGCATCCTGCAACGCCTCCTGGATGGCTTTAGCGTTCGGTTTCATCACCCGAAAACGCTGGTCGTAAGACTGCTTGGCGTTAGTGCCGGCGAGATCCAGGAGCCCACGCTTGTCCCCACGCTGGGGCACGAGAATGTGAACTCGTGTGGGGCGGGCGCCCTCGCCCGCCACTTGCTCGGAGAGCAGGTCTTCCAGAGCTTCCCGATCTTCGAACTCAACCGGCACATAAATGTTCCGCGGAACGTAGGGCTGGCCAATGTAGAGCTGATTGAGGAAAGCTGAAAAGAATTCGCCGGGAAGGAACGCGCCGGTCGCATGGCCAGCGTCCTCGTCGGTCATGTGCTCTGACAACGCTGCCGAGCTTTGCTCGGCTGGGCGGGTGAGGGCACCCGCCCCCACGTGGTCGGTGGTGGCTTCCGGCAAGTCCTCCCAGAAGAATTCACGGCGGTCGAGCACTCGCCCGCCACGCATGTGAAACAGGTTCACCGCCAGCATGCCGTTTTCGAAGTGATAGCCGAACACGTCAGCATCGTCGCCTTCGACGGCCGCGATGCGCTGTTTCTCCTGCAATTGCTCGACGGTCGAAATCAGGTCTCGATATCTGGCGGCGCGCTCGTACTCCTCGGACTTAGCAGTCTCCTCCATGCGCTGGCGCAACGAGCGCAACAGGTCGGTGGGACGTCCCTCAAGAAACAGCTTCACGTCGCGCACTGCCTCCTGATAGATCTCCGGCGTGGTCAGTGCCTCCACACACGGTCCCAGGCAGCGCTTGATGTAGTACTGCAAGCACGGTCGCGGATGAAAGCGCGTCAGGTCCACCTTGCACGAAGGCACCATAAAATGCCGGTGGATGAGGTCCACGATGCGATACGCCAGATTGGCCGGAAAATATGGACCGTAGTACGAACTGCCATCCTTCCGCAGCCGCCGGGTGACGTACACCCGGGGAAAACGCTCGCCCAGTGTGAGCTTCACGTAAGGGTAAGTCTTATCATCGCGCAGCAGGATGTTGAAGCGCGGCTGCTTCTGCTTGATCAGATGGTTCTCAAGCGCCAGCGCCTCCTTGTTATTGGCTACGACGATGTAATCAACGTCCACCGCCTCCCGCACCAGGGAATCGGTCTTGGCATCCTCCCAGCGCCCTTCGCGGAAGTAGGAAGCAACCCGGCTGCGGAGGTTCTTGGCTTTGCCGACATAAATGACCTCGCCTTCGGCGTTCTTGTAGAGATAAACGCCGGCCGAGGCTGGCAAGCTGCGAATTTTCGCCTGAAGGTCCATTCCTTGTATATCTATTTTAGATGAGATGGTTTGAATGACTCGCGATGCTCCCTCCAGTCGCGATGTATTTCATGGTCAGGTACGAAATGGGAAGCTGCGAAACGGCGTGAGAATGCAGTCCAGGGCGTAAGCCCTGGGATGACGCCGGCATAGGACCTAAGCCCGAAGAAGCAAGAAAGTAGGGCATAGCGCGTTGTGCGACCCTTAGGCTCTTTGCAGGCGGCGGAAAGAATTCCCAGGATTTCCATGCGGTACATAACAGCCATATGGAACGCTCGCCAATCCGGTGCTTACAACAGGTGCTGGTTTGGCCGCCCAAGGATTGGGCCGAATCGATTTGTTCGGTGGGACCGTCCGAGGGACCTGCAAACGCAACGTCGCAAAATGGAAACCAACGATTCATGCGGACGCGGGAATGATCAACGGAACAGCAGACCTGTCCTCGCGCACGGGGCTATCGCGGCGATGAACGGTAGTCGACACCATCTGTCCCCCACATGCATAAATCTGCACCATATAAAATTTCCCCAGTTCATATATCGCCTTTGCACGAAAGTTGCTGGCCGGTTGCGTCGGCCGTTTGGTGTAGCGAGGTAAGTCCATGATAATGAGTTATTAGGGATAGCCCCATCATTTCCACCGTTGGCACCCTCCGTGCTCTTGTACAATGCGAACGCGAGAAAAGCCCACGCCGGCTAACCGCGTGAACAGAATTTAGAATCAAAGAAGTTGAGTGTTGCGAGATGAGTGAGGAAGGAGCCCTCCTACAATGAATCGCACTTCGTTAATCGTTCTACTGGCGACAAGCATGGCGGCTACGGTCGGATGCGCCAGCAAGAACTACGTCCGTCAAGAGACCACGCCGCTTATCAACAAGACCAACGAGCTTGATGACCTGACTGCCAAAAATACCAACGCCATCAAGGATGTGGATGCGCGTGCGCAAGCCGGCATTCAAGAAGTAACGGCCAAGGCGGCCGAGGTTGACCAGAAGGCGCAAGCCGCGGCCACCCAGGCGGGCGAGGCCCAGACCCAGGCCGACAACGCGGTTCATCGCGTCGATTCGCTGCAGAACACCGTGGCCAATCTGGACAACTATAGCGTAGTCACCGAGACCGCCGTGCATTTCGGTTTCGACAAAGACAACCTGACCAAGACTGCCCAGGAAGCTCTCGACCAGCTCGCCACCGACGTGGCCAGCGCCAAGGGCTACATCATCACGGTTGAAGGTGGCACGGATTCGGTCGGACCCTCGGACTACAACTATGCACTCAGCGAGCGCCGTGCCGATTCCGTCATTCAGTACCTGGCCTCGAAGCACGGCATCCCGGCGCACAAGATCTATTTGATCGGGCTGGGAAAGGACAAGCCGGTAGATTCGAACAAAACCCGGGATGGACGCGCCAAGAACCGTCGCGTGGATGTCCGTCTCATGACCAACTCGGTGGATGCTGGGACGCCAACGGCTTCCGCTCCGCCGTCCATGTAAAAGATCCTCCTCTCCGAGGATTCAAGAACTCGAGCTGCTCCACTTCCCCCAGTGGAGCAGCTTTTTTTCGTGTGGCGCGGGCGCCCCCGCCCGCGACCTTTGACTTGGTCCGACGGCCCATCACGGTCGGCCTCTCGCGGGCGTGGGCGCCCGCACCACACTTCCCGAGGTCCGAGATACAATAGAGGCATGCGGCGTCTGATTTTTCCGCTAGCGGTGTGCCTGACCCTGATCGTTTCCGGTGCAGCCCAGAGCCAGGAAGCTGACAAGGATTCAAATCAAAATCAGCCTCCTCCGCGCTCCGAGCGCAGCCGGGAAGCCGGAGAGAGTTCCAGCCGCGATACCCGCATCGACCTCAGCCCGCCCAAAGATGATGTCAAGGACCATCCCAACAGCACTTTTCCCCTGGATGACACTGACGAGAGTGCTTCCGGCGACGTGCGGGAGTTTCATCCCTTCAATCCCCATCGCGCCTTGAAAGACATCGAAGTAGGCGACTTTTATTTCAAGAAGAAGAACTATGGCGCGGCGCTCGATCGTTACCGCGAGGCCTTGTTCTACAAGCCCAATGACGCCGTGGCGAACTTCCGAATCGCCCAGGCTCTCGACAAACTCGCCCGTCTCGACGAAGCCGCCGAGCACTATCAGGAGTACTTGAAAATCCTGCCTAACGGCCCCCTGGCGGAAGAAGCGAAGAAAGCGCTCGAGAAAATCAAAAGCGCGCCCTCAGGAAAAGCCCAAGCCCGGCAGTAAGTTTGCCCTTGTCATCCAGAGTCGAAGGACCCCTATCGCTGGCAGTCAGGCATGTGCGCCCGGATTCTAAGGATCAGCTGACGCATCAACAGATCGTTTGATTGCAGCGCCTACTTCTCCACCCGAATAAAGTCCCCGCTGGAGGCATTGACCGCCACTCGTAGCTTGTAATCATCGCGATTGTTGCCGTAGATCACATGCCAGATAAGCTCGTTAGTCGCGCGACTCCAATCGAGTATGAACAGGACGGGAGTGTCAGGTTCCTTGGCCAGCAGCTTCTCGCCTCCATGTTTCTGGGCAGTTTCCAGGGCCTGGTCCGAATCGACCTTGAGGAAAGCCACGTCGAAAACCTGTGTGGAAGTGTTGGTGGGACTGTAAGTATCTTCGGTGCCCGGATTGATGCCGCGATCGGAGGAAACCTCTCCTGACCAGGTGTAGGCCTTCACGCCGCGCTGCAGGGGAGAACCAAAGGAGGCGCGCCACACTGCCGACTTTCCCTCTTTGCCCTTGGAGTCGTCGGTGATCATCGATTCGAGGCGATAGGGCTGAGCATCGCGTGCCCAGCCGCGCGCAGCAATGAAAAGCTTCTGGAAGGCGGCCCGTCCGGTAACGAATTCCGCTGGCTTGGGCTGCGGCTTCTCGACTTGTGCCGGTTTGGGCGCTTCCGACGAACACCCAGCCATCATCAGAAGCGCGAGCATCGCCATCAGCAACTTCTTCATAGCCACCTTCCTGTCATGCATATGAAATTTTGCAACCGGAAATGCCGGAGTTATTCTACTAGACCAAGCACTCCGAGGGGCCATGGATTCGTATCTGGAACGTCTGCAGCAGGCCATCGCTTCCGCCACTCGCGGCATGACTACCGATGAACTGACGCGCCATGCGGAAGGGAAGTGGTGCGCGGCAGAAATACTCGAACATCTCTACCTGACCTACGCGGGAACCCAAAAGGCTTTTGAGCGCTGCCTGAAAGCCGGAAAGCCGCTGGGAGGAGTGCCCACGTTTAAACAGAAGGTGGCCGTGACGGCGGTCGCGGACTTCGGATATTTTCCCAAGGGTCGGAAGTCGCCCGAGCAGGTTCTTCCCCACGGCATGTCCGCGGAAAAAGTTGTTGCCGAGATCGGTCCCCGGATTGCCGCCATGGATGAAGTCATCGCACAATGCGAACAGCGCTATGGCTCGCGCATCAAGATCCTGGACCATCCCGTCCTCGGACCTCTGACCGCACGGCAATGGCGCAAGTTTCACCTCGCCCACGGACGCCATCACGTAAAGCAGATTCGGGAGCGTCGGCAAATGAGCGGATAGATATTCCCGAGGACTGTTCTTCGCCCTCGATTGCCGTTGACTGGCCGTATGACGGGCACATAGTATCCGCCCCAAAGGTAGGTGGCGTCGTGTTATTGCTGGGCCAAACGATCTCGCATTACCGGATCATCGAAAAGCTGGGCGGCGGCGGGATGGGCGTGGTGTACAAAGCCGAGGATACTTCGCTCGGTCGTTTCGTGGCCCTCAAGCTCCTGCCCGACGATGTGGCCGAAGATCCCCAGGCGCTGGAACGATTCCGCCGGGAAGCACGCGCCGCTTCCGCTCTAAACCATCCCAACATCTGCACCATTTATGAGATTGGAGAGCAGGATGGTAAGCGCTTTATCGCCATGGAATATCTGGAGGGCCTGACGCTGAAGCACCGCATCGCGGGCAAGCCCATGGAAATAGAAAACCTCCTCATGTCCGCGATCGAGATCGCGGACGGCCTGGATGCCGCCCACTCCGAAGGAATCGTCCATCGCGACATCAAGCCGGCAAATATCTTCATGACCAGGCGCGGGCATGCCAAGATTCTGGACTTTGGTCTGGCAAAAGTGACCACGCCCGTCAGCTCCGCCAGCGGGATTGCCGCCGAAAATACGCAGTCGTCTCCCACGGTTACTGAGGACAATCTCACCAGTCCCGGAGCGGCTTTGGGTACGGTTGCCTACATGTCGCCGGAGCAGGTACTGGGCAGGCTGCTGGACGCGCGCACCGACTTGTTCTCTTTCGGCGTTCTGCTGTACGAAATGGCGACCGGAGTACTTCCTTTCAAGGGAGACACAGCCGGAGGCATCTTTGACGCGATTCTCCACCGGCCTCCAGTTTCAAGTCTCCGCTTGAACCCCGATGTGCCGCCTGAGTTGGAACACATCATCGCTAAAGCGCTCGAGAAAGACCGCGAAGTCCGGTATCAGCACGCTTCCGAGATGAAGGCCGACCTGATTCGGGCCAGGCGCGATTCGAGTTCCGGAAGAGTCGGGACACTGGACGCGCGCCCGGCCGTGGCTAAAGCCAGGAAGGACTATCGGCGGATCGGCTGGCTCGGCGCCTTCCTGGCGGTGGGCCTTGTCGCCTTCATTCTCTTTCAGGTCAAACGGGCGGTCTCACCCGTGAGTTCAGCAAATCCCACCACGGTCGCAGTTCTTCCGTTCCAGAACGCTGGGTCAGATAAGGACACGGATTTTCTCCGCCTGGCATTGCCCGACGAAATTACAACCACGTTGAGCTACTCGCACGCTTTGTCCGTCCGCCCGTCCGCCACCACCAGCAGGTATGTCGGCGAGGATCTGGATGTGCAAAAGGCAGGCCGCGAAATGCAGGTCACGGCTGTTGTCACCGGGCACTACCTGAAGGAGGGAAATCAGCTGCAAATCACGCTCGAAGCGGTGAACGTTGCGGACAACCGGCTCATTTGGCGGGACACGGTCGCGGCTGCCAGCCTGGATATGATCTCCATGCGGGAACAGATTACCGCCAAGGTTCGACAGGGACTATTGCAGGCGCTGGGAGCCTCTGCAGCCGTCGAGAGCGCTACCCGCCCCCGCAGTGAAGAAGCTTACGACCTCTTCCTGCGCAGCGTGTCCGTTTCCCACGATCCGGCGCCCAACCGGGATGCGATCGCAATGTTGGAGCGTTCCGTCGCGGCAGATCCGACCTACGCGCCGGCGTGGCAGGCTTTGGGAATGCGCTACTACTACGACGCGACCTACGCAAGCGGAGGCGAAGAAATGGTGCAGCGCTCCTATGCTGCGCTGGAACGGTCTTTGGCCCTCGATCCTGATCTTATCTCCGCTGCGTCCCAGCTCGCCGTGAACCGCGTCGAGCGCCGAGAACCGGGGAAGGCCTATCAGGCTGCGAAAGCCCTGGTCACCCGCTATCCAAGGAATGCCCAGGCTCATTTCGCGCTGGCTTACGTCCTCCGTTATGCCGGCAAGTTGAAAGAATCCGGGGACGAGTGCGACGCAGCTTTGGCTCTGGACCCAGGAAACTTTCAATACCGTTCGTGCGCTCTGACTTTTATGCAAATAGGAAAAACGGAACGAGCAAGAGAGTTTGTGCGGCTTGACGCCGGGTCTGAATGGGCAAGCTACACCCTGCCTCAAGTCCTGCTGCGGGAAGGAAAACTCTCGGAGGCCCGTGCGGTCACGGAAACGATGTCAACCAATCCGCGTTACGGCCGCGACCTTCTGGAGGCTTGTCTTACGGGTCAGACGTCGGACCTGAACAGAATCGCCAACGACCTTGAAAGCCGGGCGGCGGCGGCAGTAGACCCGGAGCCGGTCTATCGGCAGGCTGCGATCCTGTCCTTCTGCGACAAAAAAGAAGCCGCGTTGTCATTGATCAGAATCGCCATCGCACATGACTATTGCGCGCTCGGTAACTTGCAGTCTGACCCGCTATTATCGAAGCTGCGGGGAACCCCTGAGTTCGGCCAGTTGCTTTCGGCGGCCAAAGAGTGCCAGCGAAAGTACGTGATGGAGCAAAACTAGAAAGCGAAGCCTCCGGCCTGAACCGGAGGCTTTCGTGAATCAGAACGGCCGCGCTACTGCCGCATCTTGGCCGGCACTCCAGCCTTGCGCGCCTGTTCCTTCATATCGTCCAGGGCCTTCTTGGCATCGTCGAGGGCCTTTTGTTTCTGGGCGATCTGCTGTTTGTACTGGGCATCTTCCTTGTCCCACGTGGCCGAGCCGCGGAGCCGGTTGCCGGCGTCGGCATAGAAGGCGGCGGCGCGCAGGCGATATTCGCGCTGGGTCACATCCAGTTCACGCGTGAGCAGGTCAAGCTGGTTCTGCTGTTGCGCAATCTTCTGTTTCCACTCGTCATTTGCCTTCTGCGCGTCGGAGCCGTCTGCTTTCTTGTTGGCGTCCTGTGCCTCGGCAGTGGAGGGCGTAGCCCCGTCCTGGGGCTGAGCGGAGTTCTCGACCGACGTTGACCCCGGGTTGGCGTCTTCCGCGCCACTCGATTCCGTGGCATTTCCCACAACGCTGATCTTGTCGGAGGTGGGTAGATTGTCGTTGTCGTACTTCTTGGCCGACGCCGGCTTTTCGTCCTTGCGGACACTGCGGGCATAGTCGCCCAAGGATTGAGATTGCGCGCCGGCCAGAGTGACCAGCATGCCCGCCAGAACGGCTTCGGCCAGAACCACGTATCCAATGCGCTTCATAGGTGCTCCGTTTCTTCCAGTCGTGCCGCTTCAAACCAGCCAAAGGCGGCATCGACGTAGTTCATTCAAGCTTTCAAACCGGCCCTCGCGGCCTTCGCGCTGGCCAGAAATCCACCAATCGTGCGATCCAGGTGCGCGGCCTCGGCGGCAATGTCGGCCGCTAACTGCCGCGCCAGTTCCGGGTCGCGGCTGGCCGCCAACTGTTGGGCGTAGCCTGCGATGGTGGTCAGCGAGTTACGCAGACCCAGCGCCATCTCGGCGGACATTTCGCCGCGCAACTCCTGCTGGCGGCGAATCTCGGTCACTTCCGTGCGGTCATTAATCAGGCAAGCCACACCCAGGCAAGCGACGCTTTGGCCAGAGACGCTCAGACCCGCCGCGCCCGGAGCTTCGCCGTCCGCCGCGTGCACCGAACTCACCGTAATATCCAGGGTGCGTTCCTCGCCCGCGGGAGTGCGATAGTGCGCTTCCAGACGCTGAAACCGGGTTCTCTCCCGTAAGCTGACGTTCACCGCCTCGGCCAGCTTCGCGTAGGTGGTCTGCGATGAGGAAATCAACTCGGCGTCGCGAAATATTTCGGCCGCGCTCATTCCCACGGGCGAAGCAAAGCCGAGAATCTGTTTGGCGGAAGCGTTGGCCTGCCGTACCAGCCCGTTGGGAGTGAAGAAGAGTACACCCGATGAGAGATTTGAGAGCACGGCGGCGCTGATGTTCTCCGAAGTTTTGGCGCGGCGACGCTCCACTACCTGCATGCTCAGGAGCTCGTGCTTCTGCTGCTTGAGCTGCTGAATCACTGCATGATAGGTGTGCAGCGGAAAACTCTCGGACGCCGAAGACGTGGCGGCATCGGAAAACGAGGCCTCGTCGCTGATGCTGCGCCGCATCCGCCGCATCAGGAGCAGGCCGATAACGAAGGCAAGGCCGGCGGCCACAAACATCACCGCCATGCGCAGCACAATGGGATTGGTCACCAGTCTCACAACAACCCCCAGTACCACTTGAGGAAGCTGTTGCCGTAGAAGAGCGCGACCATCGCCATCCCGCCCAGGAAAACGCCGAAAGGCATTTGATGGCGGCGCAGCGCAATCGCAGCCGATGCCCAGGCGCGCCGCCTGGCCTCTCCGGCCGATTCATGATTGAGTTTTATGCGCCGGCGGGTGCGCTTGATCCAAACCGCCAGCACGGTGGACACACCGAACAGCGATCCCGCAATCGAGGCTGTGAAAAGAGTAAAGATGGTGAGCTTGGCGCCGAGAAAGGCGCCCACCATAGCCATCAGCTTCACATCGCCAAAGCCCATCCCCTCCACGCCTCGCGCCCGCAGGTAAATGGCGCCCGCGCCATAAATGAAGGAGGCGCCGACGACGGCGCCGAGCAGGGCGTCCACCAGCGACAGCAGGTGCCAGGAAACCTCAGAGCTCACCGGCAAGGACACCAGGCCCGGCAAAAGCTGCGAAGCCAGATCGTTGACCGGAACCACCAGGCTCAGGCCCAGTCCCAGAGCCAGGCCGGGCAAGGTCAGCTTGTCCGGCAAGAGTTGGGTTTCGGCGTCGGTGAAGATGAGGCCCAACAGCAGGAATCCGAAGGCACAGTATTTGAGTGTCGCCAGCGTCTCGCCGAAGTGAGCGTAACAGGCGAGAAAGACCGCTCCGGTCAGAAGCTCCACCACCAGATAGCGCGGCGAAATGTAAGCTTTGCAATTACGGCAGCGGCCGCGCAGAATCAGCCAGCTCAAAACCGGAATGTTGTCGTAAGCTCGAATAAGATGATCGCAGCGGGGACACGCCGAGCGTGGCCGCACCACGGATAAGTCTCGCGGCAGGCGGTAGATACACACATTCAGGAAGCTGCCGAAGGCCAGCCCCAGAACGAAAATCGCCGATGCCAGAACAGGGTCCACCCTTATCCTTTGCGCAAATTCCTTCCGATTTACACTGATTATACGGTGATTATTAAGGCCGCCTTGAGTACGAAAGTCACTGACCGCGCGGGGTATGTATGTGTGGCTCGGGCACCCCGCCTGCGGCCTTTGATTTTGATCTTGACTTTGACCTTTGACTTTACCTTGACTCTGCCTTTGATCCTGACCCGCGTGGCCCGGAAGCACCCGCGGTTCCGACACCTCGACCCAACCCTACGCGGGCGAGGGCGCCCGCGCCACACAAGCATGGCAAAACCGATATAGTTATTAAGCCGTAATCGCAGGTAAAAAGTGAGCCCCAGACAATCTCTCGCCCAATCGCCGCCTGCGCCCGATCACAGCGCTCCCCAGCTGCGCTTCCCCTTCCTTGACCTGAAGGCGGAGTACGCCACGATGAAGAAGGAAATCGGGACCGCCGTGGAGAAGGTTCTGGAGAGCCAGCAATTCATCATGGGTCCCGAGGTCAGGCAACTGGAGGCTGAAATCGCGGCTTTCATCGGCTCACGCTTTGCCCTGGGCTGTGCCTCCGGATCCGACGCCCTTCTGCTCGCGCTGATGGCGCTCGGGGTTGACGCGGGAGACGAGGTCATCACCCCGCCCTTCACCTTCGTGGCCACCGCCGGCAGCATTTCGCGGCTGAAAGCTCGGCCAGTCTTCGTGGATATTGATCGCGAGACTTACAACCTGGATCCAACGCTCCTGGAAGCAGCCATCACCAGCCGCACCAAGGCGATCATGCCGGTCCACCTGTTCGGACTTGCAGCCGAGATGGAACAAATCAACGACATCGCGCGGGCCCACAATCTGCCCGTGATTGAAGACGCCGCCCAGGCCATCGGCGCTCGCTACCATGATCAGAATATCGGCAACCTCGGCGCCTGTGGCTGCTTCAGCTTCTTTCCTTCCAAAAATCTCGGCGGGGCGGGCGACGGAGGAATGATCACCACCAGCGATGCTGAACTGGCGGACCGCATCTCCGTGCTGCGCGACCACGGCAGCCGCAAGAAATATCAATACGATCTTCTGGGGATGAACAGCCGCCTGGACAGCCTGCAAGCCGCCATCCTGCTGGTGAAGTTCAAGCATCTCGACGCGATGGCCCAGGCTCGCCGCCGTAATGCTGATCGCTATCGCCAGTTGTTCAGACAGGCCGGCCTGGAAAAGTTGATTGTCTTGCCGGTTCAGCCCCGGGGACTGCATCACGTTTACAACCAGTTCGTGATTCGCACTCCGAAGCGAGACCAACTGCGCGAACATCTACGTCAATGCGGAATACCCACAGAGATCTATTATCCTTCTCCCCTTCATCTGCAGCCCGCCTTTGCTTATCTGGGTTATCGCCCGGGCGCATTTCCGAAGTCCGAAGAGGCCAGCCAGCAGGTCGTGGCATTACCCGTGTTTCCGCAAATGACTGAAGAGCAGCAGAAGGCAGTGGTCGAGGCGGCGGCGGAGTTCTTTCGAGCGAATCCCTGACGCGGAGAGCGCGGGCTGGAGGTCCGGCGGCAGGAGCTTCACTGGTTTCCCTCAGCGGGCGGCGGCTGCCTTGCGAGCCACCAGACCAAAGCCCTTGCTGCGGGCGCTACTCTCCAGCGCAGCCAGTTCGGTTCGCGCTGCCGAGCCATGTCCTGATTTTTTCTCCCATTCCGCGAGCACCAGCCGGGCTTCGAATTCGACTCCCACAAATCCTTGTTTGCGCGCCTCACCCAGGATCTCTTCCACTTGTGCCCGGGGCAATTCACCCTGTTCCGAGGTCAGCAGCACGCGGGCGCGCGCCAGATCAAACTGGAATCGCGCCAGCCGGTTCTGACTCACCGCAGCCAGGGCTTGAGCGGCCTCAATCTCCTTCTTCGCATCCCCCAGCTTGCCCTCCGCCAGCAGCGCCTGCATCAGCATGGTTCTGGCGGATAATTCATCATCGACGGCCTGCTCCCGATGAAATTGTTCTCTGCATTTCCTCATTGCAGCTTCGGCCTCGCCGGGGTGACCTTCCTCGACAGCGAGGCGAGCCAGGGCCACCTGGGTTTCCGCCGCCGCCTGTTTTTCACCTGTCCGCTCTCTCAGTGCCAGCGATTCTTCATAAGACTTGCGAGCGGCCGCCAGGTCGCCTCGATCCGTGAGCACGTCCCCCAGTCCGGTCAGCACGTACGCCGTCGCGTCCTTGTCGTCGATCTCCTGCGCTGTCGCTTTGGCCTGCTGGTAGGTGGTCTCTGCGGCCTGCAGGTTACCCTGCTGGCGCGACAAATCCCCCAGATTGTTGAGAGAAAGCGCAACGCCGCTCTTGTCCTCCACTGCCTGGTAGCTGGGGATCGATTCTTCGAACAATTTCCTGGCCGCGCTCAGGTTTCCCCGGGTCAGGTCCGCGCTGCCCAGGTTGCTGAGAGCAGTCGCCACCCCGTCCGGGTTGTCGATCTGGCGAAATTCCTGGATCGCCTGGCGCCACATTTTTTCGGCCCGGGCAAGGTCGCCTTGCTGGTAGTAGACGATCGGCGAGGTCGGTCATCATCATCGCCTCGCCGTTCATGTCTCCGGCCGCCATCGAGCTCTGCAGCGCGATCTGACATTCGCGAATCGTGTCCGCCGACGCTTCGATCGCCGGTCCTTGCTGGCAAAGGATTCCGTACGTCCGGGCCACCAGCACATGTGATCCCTGCGCGCTGGCCTTGTCGATGGCGCGCTGCGCCGCGTTCCGCGCTTTCGTAAAGTCCGTACCGATCAGCGCGGAAGCCTCCATCATGTCGATGCGGGCATCGTCTCCGGCCGGCGGCGGCAGATGGCGAAGCGCCACCAGCGTCTGCAGCGAGTCGGCTGGCATGATGTGCATCTGCGCCGAAGCCAGCAGCAAGCCGTAATCCAGGCGATCAGGAAAGAGACCGAACAAAGTCTGATACGCCTGCACGGTTTTGGGCCAGTCTTCTGTCGCGCGGCGGTACTGTCCTTCGACCAGCAACCGCTCTTCCTGGGGAAGATGTTGAGACAGGTCCAACGCCCGCTGCGCCTCCCCGCGCGCCTTACTTTCGTAGCCCATGTGCCACCAGGCCTCGGACAGGGCGGAATGGGCCAGAGGATAGTTGGGGTCCGCGGCGACGGCCTTCAGCAGCAGGTCGCGAGCGCCCTGAAAATCGAAGGCCCAGAGCTTGGCCCGGCCCTCCGCATACAACCGCACCGCTTCCTGATTCGAGGGCAGTGCAGCTCGTGCAGCGCTGATCGCTTCCGCGGAAACAGAATTCACCCCCAGACTTTGCCGCAGCTCAGCCCCGGCTCGCGCCGCCATTTCGAAGAGTTTGTCCTCGCTGCCGGTCAGGGCCTGTTCGGCAATCGTCTCCCCGCCCGCGGTGTCCTGCACTCGAATGTCCAGCCGGATGCGATTTTCATCCTTGCCCGGCAGCAAGATGTAAGCGCCCAGCACCACAACATCGGCGCCCGGGTTGGTGCGCAATCTGTCCAGAGTGGACTTGGCCAGGGTGTCTTCGTCGGCCAGAGGCAGCTCGCGCTTGGCGCGGGCTACGTCTTCTCCGGGAACCAGGCGGAGTCCGCCGCCCGCCGCCAGTTCCGTGCTCAGCATTTCAGTAAACGCGGTCGAGAGCCAGTCGTCGTCCCGACGCTCGGCCAGGTTGCGGAACCCCAGCACCGCCACGGCACGGCGCGGCCGTACCCGGGACATGGCACCTGCGGTTTCGACCTTGGCTGCCGACTGCCGGGGATTGGATCGGAATTCATAAACCGTGATTCCGACCATCACCAGGACCAGGGAAGCGATGATCCAATAGCGGCCCCGCAGCGATGCTGCTGCGCGCGCCGTGTTCTCAGCCACGGCCTGGTTGACTGGGGAAGCAACCGCCTCTCTTGCCGGCCTTCCGGCGAGATCATCGGAGTCAGCCGCATTCTGCACCGTGACCGGAGCCACAAACCGGTAGCCCCTCCGAGGCACGGTCTCGACGAAGCGGGGAGCATCGGCGTCGTCGCGCAACGCCTCGCGCAATTTTCGTACGGCCACTCCCAGGCTGTTGTCGAATTCGACGAAAGTATCCTCGGTCCAGAGGCGCTGCCGTACCTCTTCCCGGGTCACGATTTGGCCGGACCGCTCTACCAGCAGGACCAATAAGCGCAGCGGCAGGTCTTGCAGCTTCACGCGGGAGCCGCTGCGCGAAAGCCTCCCCTGAGATGGATCCAGCTCGAAGGGACCAAACCGATAGCGAACGCCTTTTAGGGCCGAGTTGCTCATGGCTCTCGCTGCCCGCGCAGCAATGCGGCAAATCTTATCATGGGAAATCATCGCGCACGGCAGTTAAGATGCCCGCCTAAACCCTTGTCTGACGGCCATTTCGCGGTTAATGCAGGCTTAAAGAGCAGTTTCATTGACTCCCTCCGTCAGTTATTCCACATTCTCGTTCGCACAAGCCGGGAATAGGCGCTGGCGTGGATTCACGGGAAAGAGGAATTCACTCCAGACGCGGACTGGGGGAGCAAATGCGAGATGCTACTGGGAGTGCAAGCCCGAGGGCACTGAGACTGACAACAGCGGTTCCGGGAACAAACAGGAAAGGGGCAATTCCGTCCCTTTGCCTCAGGCACACACCCTGGACCAGAGTCCTCATTACGGTATTAGCTCTGACCACTCTCGCTGCGGCCCAAGGCAGCCCCCTGTTTACCACCATCTCCTTGAGTCCAGTAGCTTCTCTGCCCCTGGCGGTTGCCAGCGGAGACTTCAATGGCGATGGAATCCCAGACCAGGCCGTAACCAGCAGCGGCACTAACGCGGTTTCCATTCTGCTTGGAACCGGCGACGGGAACTTCCTCCCTGCGGTCAATTATCCGGTGGGAGCGGACCCGGTGGCCATTGTGGCCGGAGATTTCAACCACGACGGCCATCTCGATCTGGCCGTGCTCAACAGCAATCCCAATACTGGCGGCGCCGGCGGCAGCGTTTCCATTCTGAATGGCCAAAGCAATGGGACGTTTGTCGCAGGCCCCACACTTGCGGTGGGCTTTATACCCACGGCCATCGCCGCAGGGGACTTTGACGAAGATGGAAATCTGGATCTGGCGGTAGTCGTCAGCAACCCGAACGGCTCTTTCAATCCTGGCTTCGTGACCATCCTGCTGGGCAGCGCGAACGGCAGCTTTGTGGCACAGGGAAACTACGGAGTGGGCCTGGCACCGGTCTCCATCGCGGTCGGCGATTTTAACGGTGACGGCAAGCTCGACCTGGCGGTGGGCTCGGCGGCAGACGGACTCAATTTCAATCCTCAGAGCGAGATTTCTATCCTGCTCAATAACGGGTCGGGAGGGTTTCAGGCGGGGTCCAGCTTCGCGACCGCGCCTGCGGGAAACACCCCTATTTCAATTGCGGTAGCGGACTTCAATGATGACGCCAGACTCGATCTGGCCGTGGCCATGAACAACACCACCAACGTGTTGATCTGCCAGGGCAACGGTGACGGAACCTTCTCGATCGTGAATGCCCCAGGAGTTGGAGGCAGTCCCATTTGGGTAGCAGCGGGCGATTTTAACGGCGATGGCAAACCTGACCTGATGGTGGCCAACAACGCCGATAGTACCGTCTCCGTGCTTTTGGGCAACGGCGACGAAACTTTTTCCGGCAGCGCCACTTATTCCGTCGGAACCCATCCCACGAACCTGGCGCTGGCCGACTTGAACGGGGACGGCAAGCTCGACGTTGCGGTGGTGAACAACGGCGACAGCACCGCCCAAGTTTTCCTGGGCGAAGGCGATGGCACCTTCCGCTCGGGAAGCTATCGCGTGGGCGCGAATCCCACCGGAATCACCAGTGGCGACTTCAACAAAGATGGATTTCCCGACCTGGCCGTCTTGAACGGGGACGGTACCGTTAGCGTTTTGCTGGGCGATGGCCACGGCGGATTCAGGACCATGAGTCCCTTTCCGGGGTGCCAAGGCAGCAGTCCGCTGACTGGGCCAATCGTGGCCGGAGACTTCAATGCAGACGGAAAGGTTGACCTCGTGACTTCGTGCAAAAACCTGGGGGAGGTAGAGGCGTTTACAGGGAATGGAGATGGAACGTTCCAACTCGCTACTGCATACTCCCTTGGTGTCGTTGACGGGATGATTTCCGCTGATTTGAACGGCGACGGTTTTCCCGAAGTCGTACTAGAAAATGGCCCGGATGTAATTTTTTTCAACCTGTTGGGTTTCAACGGCTTTGCTTACGAGATCGGGGATGTGCGCGAAGTGGTCGCCGGAGACTTCAATGGCGATGGGAAGACGGACCTTCTGGCGGTATCCACCTACGCCAATTCCGGAACGACACCTTTGTTGGGAGATGGCTCCGGAAACTTTCAACCTGGGCCTGTGGCCGCAATGGGAAACCGTGCCCTGGGCGCAGATTTTGACGGCGATGGTTTGTCGGATTTTGCTTACCAGGACGGATTCGGCAACTCGGTTGGAATCAAACTCAGCAATGGCGATGGTACATTTCGCGATGGCTCCCGACTTGCTTGTTGCAGCATTGCCTCAAACACAGGAGACTTCAACGGTGACGGCATCCCGGACGCTGTCACCTTGGTGGGGGATGCCGGTTCCGGAGATGTGTTCCTGGGCCAGCTGGACGGCAGCTTTGTCAGTTCCGGAACTCCGCTCTCATTTGCGTCCTCATTTGCCTTCTTCAACCAGACCGTGGTCGCGGACTTTGATACGAACGGGTCGCAGGATTTGGCGGTTCTGGACATTAGTACCGGCACGGTTCACATCCTGCTCAACAAGAACAGCTTCCAGCTGACCAACACGGTCTTGTCCGAGTCGCCCGCACACGTCGTGGCCGGACAGCCTCTCAACTTGTCTGTTGCGGTCGGCAGCAAGCAGGGCACGCCGACCGGCGGCGTTGTATTCAAACAGGCTGGAATCGTCCAAACCACGCAGGCATTGAACGCCGGCGCGGCGCAAACCACACTGTCGGCACCGTCAGCCGTGGGACAGTTCGGCTACACCGCCCTCTACACCGGCGACGGAACCTATAGCGGCAGCTTGTCCCAGCGGCTCGTCGTTACTGTCAGCCCGGCTTCGACGACGACGATCGTCACCTCCAGTGATCCCACTTCAAAACTCGGACAGAGCGTCACTTTCACGGCAACCATCGCTCCGCAATTCAGCGGCGAGCCTTCCGGCACGGTGAAGTTCTTTGCCGATGGCGCGCCCCTGGGCACAGCCAATGTGAACGGCGGCCAGGCCACGATCGGCACCGCCTCTCTCGCCATGGGCAACCACACCATCGAGGCCGACTACTCTGGCGACGCCAGCTTCATCACCAGCCTTGGCCTGATGAAACAAAACGTCGGTAAGGCAGTGAGCACGGTCGCACTCACGTCCTCGCTGAATCCCGCGCCTTACGGCCAGCCGGTGACGCTGACCGCAACCGTCACGAATTCGGACGGGAGTACTCCCACTGGGCCGGTTGTGTTTGCGGAAGGCAGTACGGTCTACGGGACCGTCTCGCTGAGCGGCGGCGCGGCGCAAGTCGTTCTGCCCACCCTGATCGTGGGCAATCACAAGATCACCGCGCAGTACGGCGGAGATACATCCAACAGCTCCGACAAGGCCAACTTCACGGAAACCATTACCGGGGGCCCCAGCACAACCACGGTGACCAGCAGTGCGCAGCCCTCAACCTACGCACAAAGCGTAAGCTTCACCGCGGTGGTGAGTGGAGCGGGTGCAACCCCGGACGGCACCGTCACTTTCAAAAACGGGCGATCGGTCCTGGGCACGGTTGCGCTCATGGGCGGCCAGGCCGTGTTTGCCGTCGACACGCTGACTGGCGGCTCGCACACCATCAACGCGGTTTACAACGGCAATAGCATGTACACGTCCAGCACCGGAAGCGTCCCTCAGATCGTGGAACCGGTGGCCACGACCACAACTCTCACATCCTCGCTCAATCCCGCGCCTTCCGGGCAGACGGTAACGCTCACTGCCGTGGTGACCTCGCCGGCGGTTGCCCTTCCAACCGGCAAACTGACTATCAAGGACGGCAAGACGGTGCTGATCTCCACCACCCTGGTCAACGGTCAAGCGCAAGTCAGCACATCCTTGCTGACCACGGGAGCCCACAACATCACCGCGACCTTTGCCGGCTCGGCAAGCTTCGCGAGCAGCCAGACCACGCTGTCGCAACTGATTCAGTAGTCCTGTAGTGCCGGCGTCCCGCCGGCCGTTCGGTGGGCGCCTCGCCCACCGAGTGAAAGGCGGGAGAAGAGTTGTACCGAGGAAGGAGACGTTATGCAGAAGTCGTTCCTGGCAATGCTCGCGCTTGTAACCGTCTTCGCCGGACTTGCGAAGGCTGACTCGGTCACGCCCAAGGTCCGCACCTATTACATCGCCGCCGACGAAGTCGACTGGGACTACGTCCCCGGCGGCGTCAACAAGATGATGGGCATGAAGTTCGACGGCTACTCCAAAGTCTTTACCGAGCGCGGACCGCATCGCATCGGAACGGTTTATCGCAAGGCGCTCTATCGCGAGTACACCGACGAGACCTTCACCCAACTCAAGCCGCGTCCCGCCCAGTGGGAGCACACTGGACTTCTCGGGCCCATCCTGCGCGCCGAAGTCGGCGACACCATTCGCGTGGTGTTCAAGAACAACGCCGCCCAGCCCTTCAGCATGCATCCTCACGGCGTGTTCTACAACAAGGATTCCGAAGGAGCGGGATACAACGATGGCACTTCCGGCGCCGACAAAGAGGACGACGCCGTCCCGCCGGGCAAAACTCATGTCTACACCTGGAGAGTGCCGGAGCGGGCGGGCCCAGGGCCGAATGATCCCAGTTCGATCGTATGGCTCTACCACTCGCACACTCATGAATACAAGGATGTGGAAACCGGCCTGATCGGTGCCATCCTCGTCACCCGCCGCGGCATGGCCGATGCCGAAGGCAAGCCGAAAGACGTTGACCGTGAATTTGTGTGCCTCTACATGTTGCTTGACGAGAATTCAAGCTGGTATCTCGACCACAACATTCAGACCTATACCAGCGATCCAAAGGGCGTCGATAAAGGTGAGTTCAAGCCAGTGGATGACCAGGGCAATCCCTCGGGTCTGGGATCTGGATTTACCATCGCGAACCTCAAATTCTCCATCAACGGCTACATGTACGGCGCCGGACCCGTAATGACCATGAAGAAAGGCGAGCGCGTGCGTTGGTATCTGCTCAGCCTCGGCGAGGTTTTCAGTTTTCACACTCCACACTGGCACGGCAACGTCGTGCTGCAGGACGGCAAGCGCACCGATGTTGTCTCGCTCATGCCGGCGCAGATGGTGACGGTCGATATGGTCCCCGACAATCCGGGAACGTGGATGTTTCACTGCCACATCGACGACCACATGGAGGCGGGAATGTCGGCGCTGTACAAGGTCGAACCGTGACAGAAAATAGCACCGAAGTTTTGATGAAGGGCACCTCATCAAATCGATTCGAGACGGCCGCGTTCGGGGGCGCGGCCGCCCTCGAATCCGAACCGGGGTCGTGTAGCGCCGGCGTCCCGCCGGCTGTCCGGTGGGCGTCCTCGCCCACCGAGCGGTAGAGCGGGAGCCAAAGCCGAGTAACTGGAGAACTCAATCATGGCCAACTTCTGCAACAAATGCGGAGCACCGGTAAGCGGAATCTTCTGTGTGAAATGCGGATATGACACCCGGCTGACCGGAGCCGCACCGCTGCAGTCTGCGCCACAACCTGCGCCTGCGCAAGCTGCGGTGGCCCCGGTCCCCGCACCGCCGCCCGTGGCTCCAGCTTCGGTGAGCACCCCACCGCCCGCCGCCAGGTTCTGCAACAAGTGCGGCACGCCATCGATCGGAACCGCGTTCTGCAACCAGTGCGGAGCCGACCTGAGGCAAGCGGCCGCACCCTCCTCACAAGCTGTTGCCGTCCCAATCGCCGCAGCGCCGCCCCCGCCTCCACCAGCTGTTCCGTCGCCAGTAACGCCCGCGTCGCAAGCCCCAGCCAAGGGCAGCCCCCTGACCAAGATTCTCATCGGCTTCGCGGTGGTCGTGATTACCGTGGGCGCGCTCGCTGCCGGTGGCGTGTACTACGTCGTCTATCGGGTGAAGCAGAAAGTCCACGAGGTCGCACGCGATGTTGCCGGCCCGGGATCGAGTTCAGAGAACAACTCCAGCTCCAGCGGCGGGATCATGGGCTCCATCTCGAAAATGGTTTCCGGATCAAGCAACAACGACGGCGAAGGCCCCGGCAGCAGCGGGAACAACGGCGCCATCAGCGGCGATCCCTGCCGCCTCCTCAGCGAGGAAGAAGTGGGCAGCGCCATCGGAGTGCAGATCGTGGCTACGCAAACCTCAGACGCCGGCTGCTCCTACCTGGCGCAAGGCGACTCGGCCGACATGACCGCCAAACACATGGCCGCCATGGTGGGCACAAAAGGTGCCGACGCCAAGAGCCAGGAGATGGTGCAAACCCTTACCGGAGGCCTAGCCAAAATGATCCAAAGCGAAGGTCACGACACCGGAATGGACAGCAACGGGAACGTCCCGGTTTTTGGCTTCAGCGTCGATAACAACGCAGCCGAAGCGCAAATGCGCCTCAACCAGAAGGTGCTGGGACGGCTGGGCCCCGGTCAAGTGGGCATTCCGGGCATTGGCGATCAGGCGTTTGACGAGGCCGGCGCCATGATGATGGTCCGCAAGGGCGACAAGCTGATTCGCATCATGTACTCCACCTGTCCGTGCTCGGTGGATGCCATCAAGCCCTTGGCCAGGATGCTCGCCGACCGGGTGTAGGGACATCAGGTTGAAAGGTGGAGATCGAGTGACCAACAAGTCAACGGACTACCGGCTCCCAACATTTCGACGCGTGCTTACCGCCATCCTTGTCCTGACACTGGGCGTCGCGACCGGCTGCAAGAAAAAGGAAGCAGAGGAACAAAAATCCGCAAGCCCGAGGAGGAATGTCAAGTCTGACATCTCCTACCTGCCCCAGGACGTGTTCGGCCCGGAGGCCGTGGCGGGTGCGACGGTGTTAAAGCCAGTCGATATCCACTCCCTATCCGAAAGTGAATTGAAGTTCGGCATCGCACCCCGGCACTCGAGCACGGTGGAGTACCAGCCAGGCGTGATTGTGATGGAGCACGGCGACCAGGCGATTCGTTCCATTTCCAGTAACGGCATGGAGTGGGAATTCGACGCCAACGCTGAACATGTGAACGAATTCCAGGAAGGAAAAATTGTTTTTGCCACCGGCCGGGCGGTGGGCCGCGTGATCAGCCTGAAGAGAGAGGGCAATTCGGTAAAAGCCGTACTCGGGCCGATCCAGCTCACCGACGTCATCAAGAACGGCAAGTTCAAGATGGACTCTCCGATCTCTGCGGACAACGTAATTTCCTACGTCGCCCCCGATTTCCCTCAGGAACCGGATGATCATCCCGAGAACAAGACGAGCTCGAACGACCTGGGCGGCGGGCCACGAATCGAGCGCGCCGTGGTTGTGTCGCGAGTGCGAGAAGGCGTCTGGACGCCGATGTCCGTGGCGGAAACCTATTCGGATGGCCGTCGCGCCACCTTTCAGAAGGTGGGAGGCGGGTGGTCCACTCTGCACCCCGAAGTGTCGCTCATGGACCCGTCTCTAAGAGTCAGCCCGTTCAAGCACCTCCAGCGGGTGGCCGCTTTCCAACAGTCACTACCGGGTGTGCCCGGATTACAGACTCCGCAGTTTCCCGAAGTGCCGTTTACACCGCAGGCTCCGGCCAAGACCGCCGGCACTCCACCGACGGTCGATGTAGGTGACATTCGAACCGTGGGCGTAATGAACCCCTCTTACATCGGGGTTCAGTTCTATTCGAAGAACGCGCCTGGCGGGCTCGCCGTATTTGCGGAAGCGCTGATGGATGTCAATAACGTCCACCTGCATTTCAGCCTCGACATCGAGAACGGCAGCATCGTGACCTGCGGGCTGGATCTGGGTGGGGCTCTGGGCGTCACCCTGCACATGGATTCCCACACCACCAAGGATTTCCAGGTCAATCTGCATAAGAAATGGTGGGTGCCAATCGATCTGACCATTCCCATCGGGCTCGGCAGCTTTGCCCCCGTCCCGTTCAGCGCGACGTTCAACATGATGCTGAACGTCAACACCGGGTTCAGCGCCAAGCAGTCCATTCTTACCGCCGAAGGAAACTACACCTACACCGGCGGCCTCTGGGCTGGATACAAGAGGGATGGAGGGTGGCAGGTGACCTCGGCCTCTGATCTGGCGGCACGAACCGACATGGGACGCTCCATTCAGGGAGTTTCTGTGGGCATCAATTCACTGGTCATGGCAGCCTCCATTCGAGCCATGGTGGGTATCGGAGCCTTCGGATTCAACACCGGCGTGTTCATAGGGATGAGATTCGACGGAACCATTCTGAGGGCGCCAGATGAAGCTTTCCCGTGCCGGCAGTCAACCATCGAAGTTTACATAGACTCCGGCGTCGGCTACTCCCTTCCCGGCTTTGTCGTGGATGTGATCAACAAGATACTCAGCCTGTTTACGAAATATCAGATTGATCGGGTAGGGACGCTGTTGAAAGGGCCGTCCAAGGATCTGTTCCACGGTAAAACTCAAATTCCTGCCGCCTGCGCGTCGGAGAACAAGGGAGGAACTTGACGCATGAGCTTCTGCATTCAGTGTGGCGCAAAAATGGATGCCGGCGGTGCGTTCTGCACCGCTTGCGGCGCCATGGTCGCGCCCACCACACCGCCTCCGGGCACCACTCCGGCGCTGGTTTCGCAAGTACCGAATGCGCCTGCGGCGAAACCCCTGCCATGGGGCAAAATCCTCGCGGTGCTGCTGGTTCTCGTCGTGCTGCTGGTGGGCTCGGTCATCGGCGGCCTGGTTTACGTTGGCTACCGGGTCAAGAAAAAGGTGGCCGAGTTTACCAGGACTGAGAATGCGCCGAGCACGCAGGAAGCTCCGTCTGGTCAGGCGCCTCCGGAGAACCGCGATTCCGGCAAGTCACGCGCTAATTCACCAACGAATAACGAGAACGAGCACGTCTCCAAGGCCCTCGACGGAATCGGCGGCCTCATGGATCGCCTCGGGTTCGGCGATCCTCCCCCCAACCCATACGCCGACTTGCCGGTCGCCACCTCTGCGGAAATCTCAAAGAATCTTTGCGCATCCGCCGACACCGCCAAGGAACTCGCGCCGCCGGCAGCTTCCGAGACCGGCCCCAGCGGCATCCCCATGCGCGAGGGACTCATGCTCATTCACGCCTGGGGGCGGAAGTCCGGCGATTCGGAGAGCATCAACCGGGTCACGAAAGTGACCGACAAATACGTCGAGATTGCGGACACTGGAACCTATTTCAAATCGCCCGACGACGTGAAGGGCTCGCCCGGAGCCGACGCCCGCGATGTCTGCGTCGAAGATTTACAAACCGCACGTGGCATAAGAACCGGCTTCGGAGACGACGGGCCGCGAACATCGCCGGGCACCACCACCGTCGGCGTCTCGCAAGGCGTGTTCAACGGTCTGAAGACCAGAGGTAAGGCCGATTTCCGCTACCTCGAGTGGTGGAAAGTACAGGACATGGAAAAAGGCGAAGGCTACCTCCACTGGGAAGGCGGCGTCATGACTCGCGTGGAACCCGGAGACGTCACCTTCCCCGTGATCGTCAATGGAAATCCAACCAACCTTTCGGCGATTCACGCCTCGGGAACCATGGTAGTGGAAGACAAAAGGGCCCGTGAGATGAGCAAGTCCGACTCCGACAAACCTCAGCATGCGGAGCTCTACGTCCTTGACGATCCGAAGAATCCACTCCTCTTGCTGTACCGGATGGATATCAACAACTTCCGCATCCAAACCACCGAAATCCGCTTTCCGCTTCCGCAGCCCGTCAAGAAAATCGAACAGGACCTGCTGAAAAACAAGCGCGCTATCGTGTACGGCATTTACTTCGACTTCAACCAGGACACAATCAAGCCCGAGTCGGAGCCGGTGCTGAAAGAAATTGCGCAAGCCATTGCCGACCGGCCGGACTGGAAGCTCACGATCGCGGGCTACACCGACAACATCGGCGGCGATAAATACAATCTGGACCTGTCACGGCGCCGCTCAGCGTCGGTGAAGCGCGCGCTGGTGGAGCGTTATCAGGTGGATGGAAGTCGCCTCTCGACTGCCGGCTACGGCGATTCCAGTCCGATTGACACCAACGACACGCTCGAAGGACGGGCGCGCAACCGGCGGGTGGAATTGACGCTCGACTAAGTGGGCCCTTCGCGGGAGTAACAGATTTTGCGGCACATCTCAAAGCTCAAAGAAGGAGAAGCCAATGAAGAACATTCAGCTAGTCGCAACGATACTAACTCTATGCCTGGCGAACGCCGCAGGGCAAACAAAGACTCTTAAAAACGATCCTCTAACCAGCCTTCCGCTGATTCCCGCCACTGACGACGGAAAATATGTAGGCAATCAACCCGACAAAATGCCAGCGGGGCAGGTTTGCAAGAGCAAGATGCAGGGCAATTTTTACACTCTCTACAGTATCAAGATTGGCGCCGTGACCGCGTGGTACGCGTCGCATCTCGCGAATTTCAAAAAAGTGCAGGGCTACGAGGATGGCCGCACCCAGATCGCCTTCTACAAGCCGGATGGAACAATCGTGATTTTCTTGACCGGAACCTCGGGCGCACAGGGTGAAAACACGGACGCGTATGCGGTTGCCTATGAACGCTACGAGCCCGGCATCTCCGACAAGACGATCACGAGCCTGACGCAAGGGAAAATCATTTGCCAGTGATTCGAACGGAGAGCAAACCGGCAGAAGAGCAACCGCTGATCTACGACTCCAATCCGACCGATGCCAACGAGTCGTTCGAAGGAAGAGCGCGCAACCGCAGGGTCGAGCTGACCCTGCAATAGAACGGACATGAATAGAACCCTCATCGCAAAGCTGCTAGTAACGGCGATATTGGCGATTGGTTGGCTGGCGCGTTCGTTCGCCGCGGAACCGCAACCCGGTCCCGGTTACGACATCGAGATGAGCCGGATGATCCCGATGCGAGACGGCGTCAATCTCGAGGCCTGGATCTCCAAACCGTCAAACCTGAAGGGCAAGGTGCCTGCGGTGTTGGAATTGACTCAGTACGGCATCGATGACATGAATCAGGACCGGTTCTTCACTCAACGAGGCTACGCCTACGTGGAAGCTTATGTGCGGGGTCGTGGCCGGTCTGGTGGAATCAAGAGCGACAATCTTGGCTTGCAGGTCGGGCGCGACGGGTCCGACCTGGTGGAATGGATCGCTGCCCAGCCCTGGAGCGACGGCAGAGTCGTAATGTACGGCGGCTCATACGTCGGCATGACGCAGTGGCGCACCGCCGCTCAACACCCGCCGCACCTTGCATCGATCGCTCCTTACGTTCCTATTTACCCCGGATGGGACGTGCCCAACACGAATGGAATTCCGCAGGCGTGGTCGGTGGTGATCATGGGCTACACCTCGGGGCGCGCTCTCAACTCGAAGTTCATCGCAGGCGGGTACTGGCAGGACAAGATGCTCGAACATTACGCCGCGTACCGGCCCTTTGCCGAGTTGGACGAGGCCATCGGCATCGCCCAGGATGACTGGTGGATGACCGACGAACGGGGCCAAAGAAAGTCCTTCATGAAAACGTGGCTCGACCACGTGGGCGATGAGGCCTTCAACCTCGCCGCCGAACCCGAGCCGGAAGATTTCTCGCAGATGAATTTCCCGGTTCTGACCGCGACCGGGTACTTCGACGACGATCAGCCGGGAGCGCTGCGCTACTACCGTCGTCATCTTGCCGGCGCGCCCGCCGCGGCGGCCGCCAACCACTATCTGATCATCGGGCCCTGGGACCACATGGGTACCCAGACGCCCGGTAAAGAGATTGAAGGCCTGGCCATACCCGAAGCCGCCGTGGTGGACATGGACAAGCTGCACGCAGATTGGTACGACTGGGTGCTCGGTCGGGGTCCGCGCCCCGCCCTCTTACGCGACCGGGTGACCTACTTCATGCTGGGAGCCGGCGAGTGGCGCTATGCCAAGACTTTGGAGGCTGTATCTTCAGGCCGCGAACTGACTTTCTTTCTCGCTGCCCCCGAAGGCACTCCCGATGGCGTCTTCCATTCCGGCCGGCTGACGGAGAGGCCTCCGGAAAACGAGCCGCCTGCTTTCATCGTGAGCGACCCGCATGAACTCCCCGAACTCGACATGGCCGGATACGCCGTGAATGAAGACCTGCACAGCCAGTTCCGTGGTTTCCAGAAGAGGGCGATCACTTTTCACTCGGAACCGCTCGCGCACGACACGGAAGTAGCCGGCTGCATGCACTTGAAGCTTCTCGTCCGGGCAGACGCGCCCGATTTCGATCTTTGGGCCCAGGTGCTGATGGTGCTTCCGGACGGCTCGGCGGTGAAGCTTGGCGAGGACATACGCCGCGCCCGCTTCCGCAACTCCGTCTTCAAGCAAGAATTGTTGCAGCCGGAGCAGACGGTAGAAATCCCCTTCGAGCTTAACTGGATGGCTCGGAGAATCCCCGCGGGAGCCCGTCTGCGCCTCACCATTGCTCCGCTCAACTCACCTGCATTCCAGAAGAATTACAACACCGGGGGTCGTGTGGGCTACGAAAAGCTGGAGGATGCGCGAATTGCCCACATTGAAGTGCTTCACCAGACCGGGCAAGCCAGCCGATTGATCTTGCCGCTTGCGGCAGGGGAGGAACCAAGCCACTGAAACTTTGCTGGAAGTCGTAAGTGCATGATCGACACCAGAAAGGAATATCGACAATGTCAAACGCTATGACCAGATCGCTCTTGCTTCTAACCGCCATCTCCGTGCTGGCTGTTGCAGCGCCCGCCTTCGCCGCCGGTCCCGCCACCGATCCAGTGAGCGGCCTGCCGCTGGCGCCAGGCATGACACCGAGTGACGATGCCCTGAGCATTACCATCTGCGGAAAACCGGCACAAGCCAACCAATACTCACCCGGCTTCGACAGGGACACGGTGCCTGTCGAAATTGCCTGGTACAAGGCTCACCTGCCGGGATACCACATGGTGCATGCATTCTGGGACAACCGCTCGCAGGACACGTTCTTCAGTCCCGACGGCACAAAGGGGGTGAACATCACCGGAACCCCCAAAAGCGACAAGGCGTTTTCCGTTACGTATCTCAGCCTGAAGACCGGGCTCACCGAGCATCAGTGGACGGTGTTCAGTCCTTCGAATCTAACTTGCAAATGAGAGATAACAGCCACCTCTATACCAGGAGACGATCATGAAAGAGACGATCATGAAATTCTTGAGCACGCTTCTCATAGTCCTCGGCCTTGGCCTTGCTCAGGAGAAGGTTTCTTGCCTGTGACCAGTCAATGAAGAACTTCACATTTCAACCAGGAGAAACACAGTGTCTCGAAAAAGGATTGTAGTAGCCGCACTCGCGATATTTTCTTTCGTCACCCCCGCCCTTGCCGTTGACGCCGCCTGCCAGACCCTGTTCGACACCAGGTTCAAGCTCTTCTCGGTGCCGACGCATATCTACACCGTGATAGCTCCCCCCGGGGGCAAGTCCCAGACCTCCGAGGTGATGTATACCAACGGCGCCATCTACGTCCTCACGAAGGGCAAATGGATTCACAGCCGGATGACGCCCCAGGACATGCTCAAACAGGAAGAAGAAAATATCCGCGATTCGAAGAGCACGTGCCGCCATGTGCGCGACGAAGTGGTGAACGGCGAGGCCGCGGCTCTCTACGTAGCTCACAGCGAAAACGACGGAATAAAGTCCGACGCGCAGACCTGGATCTCCAAAAGCAAAGGGCTGCCCCTGAAGACCGAGGAAGACATCGATACCGGCGACGGGGACAAGCGTCACATGTCCACTCGCTATGAGTACACCAACGTGCACCCGCCGGCGGGCGTGCAGTGATGCGCCTGCAGTACCCGCCGGTCGCTTCAGCAGAATATCAAGGAGAGACCATGCCAGGAATATCCATGGTCAAACGCCTGTCGCTCATCACCATCGTCGGCGGCGCTGCCTGCATATTTGCAAGCAGTGCCGCTTCCGCCAACGATCCCGTCACCAGCCTCCCGGTCTATCCGGGGGTGACTGACTCCAACCCCCTGCCCAAGGCGAGCATCTGCCGAAAGGCGATGCAGGGGGATTTCTACATGGTCATGGCCGAGAAGGATGACGTCGTGGTGGGTTGGTACTCAAGGCACCTTGCTGGCTACAAGAAGTATCACGCCATAACTGACCATCGCTCACAAGACACCTTCTTCAACTCGGACGGCACACAAGAGATCACCGTCACTGGAAGTCCGAACAATGCCGAAGTGTTTTCCATCTCCTACGGCCGTTTTCAGCCCGGCCTCTCGGAGCCTGAGAGGGCATCGTTTAATACCGGCAAACAAGTATGTAAGTAATTGCGGCGAGAGTCAGCTACCGCCTCGAAATGCCCCCTGCTGGACTAACTTCCGGCGCTGGAATCCGATCGATCCTGCTGGCGGACCAGGGCGGATGCTTCGGAGTCAGCGGAATGCGGTGCCGCTCCATCCCACGTTCTCGCCGTAAAATAAAGAAACGGATCACTCCCAGATAAAAATGCGGGATGGAACTCATGCGTCGTGCAGCCGTCGGCTCAGCCCACTTGCATCTGCTTCAATAGCTCTCGACTTCGGGTCAGCGGCTCCCGCGCCCGCTTTGCTGTGCTCGGGATTCGGCGGAATAGAGCGCATGTTTCCAACGCGCCCGCTGCGACCGCGCCAGCCCCTCGGCAGTGCGCTGTCCGATACTCGCACCCCCCAGCATGCGGCATCTTCCATTGGCCATGGTCGGGGACTGACGCGAAGTGCCTCGAAACGTTATTCCGCCGCACACTATCACCTGCTCTGACTTTATTCGCCTTCCTCCGGACTACCAGCTTCTAAGTGCTGTCGATGGAGCAGCCGAAAGTCTTCCTGCGGTAACACCGCGTCCGTTTCTCGCTGTGCGAGTGGCTCATACAATCCACTCCCTAGTCTCACAACCGTATTTCTCTTCGCTGTCCGGTTGACATAAAGTTCCGCCTCCACGTCGATTTCGTGGCCGAGAGAATCCGCAAACGTGAGCCGAACGCCTACGAGTATCCCAGTGCGATAGGCCGCGGGAAGTGGCTGAAGGCCCGTTGCTAGAATCGTTCCCTCGATCATTTGGCCACGATAGTTGAACCGGAGTGGTGTGTCTAAGCCCTCATTTAGTAGGTCGCTGCGCGAGTAGGTCATCCACCCAAGCCTGCAAATCGGGCTGTGCTCATCGACGTTCAAGAGCGAGATCTCATCATCCCATTTTGTTGTGACTTGGTAATGCGGCAAGACCAGGGCGGATTGCCTAGCCACCAGGCGCAAGTAAATTGCGTAGCCGACTCCGGCATTCGGCAAATCAAAGGCAACGCTCGCCGGGCTAGTAGCCACCGTGACGTCTAGAAGGGGCGCCTCTTGGAGCCATTCCTCGGGAATGTCGACGTCGAGCCCCGCGGCGTGCAAGTCTTGCATAGCGGCGAAATACCGTGCCTGTTCCGCTCGGTTCAGGCGAGACTTTCTGGTTGGCATTCGATCTCCTTTTAAAATATTCGAAAATCATACAAACCATACAAGACCTACAGGCCTGATTCCGCGACAATGGCTTCCGCCTGAACGCAGTCTGCACAGCCAAGCACGGGCGACAGGCCGAACCGTCGCGCGAGTTGGTGAATGACCAGAACGTTGTCGCGAGAGGGTCGCAACGCCTTCCCGCCTTCGTTGCGTTGGCGATAGAGGGCGAAAGTTTAAGTCTCCAGCCGATCTCCACAGCGTTGTACTCCAGAGTCTCCTCTCGACTACGCAAAAGTGCGTTTATTAGCTCTGTGATTCTGCTTATGGAGATGTCTGCTTTTTCGTGAAACGGCGCCCAGAGCACCTCCACAATCGCCCTGCTGACATCGCAGGCACGTTGAACGTTCGCGTCCTCGTGTTGGCGGGACGGTGAACTTGACCGCGTCACCAGCCTGGTCGCGGCTGTTGGGTGCCTGCGAACTGTTTCAGAGGTCGGTGGCCAAGTTACTGGCATGTTAGGCATGTGCACCGCCGGGCCGAGACCGTGGGAACCAGGAATGCCGTATCTGCTGCCCCTAGGGCCAAATCGCCTGCTGGGAGCGGGTCATGCCAGCCTGTGGAAAACGTTTAGCGAGGTTTTTGCTACTATGCCAGGGCCGCTATTTCGTCGACCCCACTTGGGGAAACCTGTTTGCAGCAACGGCCTCGGTTCCAGTTCAGTCACGCCTCGACGCGCTATGGACGTGACCTTGGGTTCTTATCATAAAGAAGTTTATGAGCGTAGTGCTCTACCTGTGCCCTTTTTTCGGGTAGACAGCCGCTGGATATCGAACTGGCACACTGAGCTTAAATCTGCAAGAACTCAGCAATCGGAAATCTGAAACGTTTCTAAGGCTCCGCTGTCCCTCTGGCCAATCAGGGAATGGTTCGCCATTCCCCATCCGTAATACAAGAGAGGGTTTCTATGAAGAGGATGAGTGTTTTGGTCTTGGCAACTCTTGCCCTGGCAGGTTGCGGTGGAGGAAACATGCCTTTCGCCACGTCGCAGCATGATATCGAGAATTCAACCAACGGGCCGAATAGCCGCGTAGTAGCTCCGGCTGGCGCGACCTTTTTCGACGACTTTTCGAAGGGGTCGCTCGACACGTCCAAGTGGATCGCTTCCAATTGGGGGGCTCCTGGTGGAGGCAAGTTCGTTCCGTCGTATCTCGACTTCTCCTCCGGGATGCTGCGGATCAAAGTCACGCAAACGTACACCTCGACCGGCGGGATCTCCTCGGTCGGCGGCGAGCTGCAGTCCAAAAAGACCCTCGGCTTCGGAACCTATAGGTGGATCATCCGCGCTTCGTCGACTTCAAGCACTCCCGGAGGATCCGGCGTAGCAGTCTCCGGCCAGATAAGCTCGGGCTTCGTATTTGTGAACAACTCACAAACAGAAATCGACAGCCCGGAGATTGAAGGACAGAATCCCGGTAAGCTCTGGTGGACAACCTGGGCGGGCCTGAACAGGAAGCAATCCACCTCGACGCAAGCGCCCTTCGCCCCCGAGAAAGGCTTCCACTATTACAAGTGTGTGTGGACGCGGACGGGAATCAAGTTCTATGTGGACGGCGTGCTGGTGTCCTCGCATACCGGCGTCGTCCCGCAAACTCCAGCGTACGCCATGATCAACCATTGGGGAACGAACAGCAGGGGCTGGGGCGGTCTGGCCACCACCAACATCACCCGCTACATGTTCGTGCGGAGTTTCAGTTTCGTCCCGCTTCAATAGCCAACTGCTTACGCTTCGCTTAAACCGCCCATTTGGCTCGCCGGCAGCTTTCGACGGGAGTGCGTAATTCAGGCTGAGACGGACGCGAGGAACGTTAAGATCCGGCAAGACCATTACTGAAGAACTGGCGACCGAGTCAGTGACGACAGCCATCGGGCGACTCTGGACGGCGGGTGGTTGTTCCGTAGCCCATGCGGGCCATTCCCGCTCAATTGCCAAGCCGGTATGCTGCTTTTGAGCAGAGTTCGGGGGAGGGGTTGTTCGATGAGCGTCCCAGCACTCAAACGAGTCTGGGACGTTTTGGTTTGCGGCTTACTGACAGCTTTTGTCGCTTCCCCTTATATCTAGCAGTTTGAGCAGTAAGGGGCCCATCAATGCGGAGAGTTGTTCTTCTGGTTTTGTCGCTGTTCATTGTTTCACGATCTGTTGCCCAGAACGGAACCGGACAGGCGATCAAGCCGGTCCGCAGCGTACCCGCGCTAAATCCGCCCACCTTTAGCGACACTTTCTCGGGCGGAATGCTAGATGCGGCCAAGTGGTTTGTAGATACTGGGCGAGCTCCAGGAAATATTCCCGGGAAAAACAGCGGCACGCTCAACCCAAAGAACATAGATCTCGCCACCGGCATGTTACGGCTGACCTTGACCCAGAGCGTTTTGGATGGGCTGGCTACTTCGGAGGGAGGAGAAATCCGCTCGAAGCGGCTATTCGGTTATGGGAGCTACGTATGGGTGGCGCGCGCAGCCTCGACCTCGGACACGCCCAACGGCGTCGGCTCGGCGGTCTCCGGTACCGTCACCGACTTCTTCAACTTCATCAACAACAGCGAGACGGAAATTGACTTCGAATACCAGGGCTCGTCGCCTTCTACCTTGGAGATGACGAACTTTTCCACCGTGTCGAATAGCCAGAGTACTGCCACGCCTGTTACCGGCGCGGAAAGCGGCTTTCACGAGTACAAGTATGTCTGGCGCGCCGCCAGGATTGAATTCTATGTGGACGGAAAGCTGGTTTCGACGCATACGGAACATATTCCGTCCGCCCCCGCAGCAGTGCTGATCAATCTATGGGGAACGAACTCCAATTCGTTTGGCGGAGTAGCTGCCGACGGCGTCACCCGTTATCTTTACGTGTCATCGTTTTCGTACACACCTTAAGCGCTAAGGCGCAAGCGCGAACCGATCATTAAAGGCGCTTGATTTCATCGTAAAAGACGTAATTTGCCCGGAAGGAGGTGACCGCTATGGATTGAGTGCTAACCGACTGCCTGGGCCATTTGCCCCTTTGCATCCTGCGGGAGCGGTGAACAATATCTCGGAACCGTGATTCCGCTCGCTGCGAAAGAGGAGCCGGAGCGCACCAGGGTTGCGACTGCCGATTCTTGCGTGCGGTTTTTCAACAGCCTCCTGGGGAAGAACCGGAATATTCAACCGCTTTAAAAGGGCGCGTGCCAACTGCACCCCTTCTAATGCGGCAGGGAAGCAGGAGAGTGACGCCTAAACTACGGCGTGTATTTGAAGCTGCTGACGTACATGTACCGCGTCGGTCCAACCGTGGCCATGCCCCCCCAGGTTGACTTATTCGTCCCCCAGGCACTGAACAGAAATGGAGCGGCAGCGCTGGGTACGGCCTGGGTGTGATGGACGACCAACTGGCCGTCCACGTACCAATCCACATAACCCGGCTGCCACACAATCTTGAAATCGTGGCTGTTCCCCTGGTCAAAACCAAAGACCTGCGTGTCCTGAAAGTTTGATACCCCCTGCCAGTTCGTGCAATCCACTGCGTCCGCCTTGTTGCCCACCTGCTCCATGTCAATCTCGGTTTCGGAGTTGGGTGCGTACAGGAAGCCCGTGGTGATCGAACCCGAATAAACCCCGGCCACCCGCGAGGTGAACTCGAATGTCCCGTAGCCGAATTTCTGCTTGGTCATGACCTCTGCCCCGCTGGACAGAACCTGGCTGCCGCTCTGGGTCTGGGTCAACGACAGGACGAGTTCAGACCCAACGGTCACGTTCATGGGATCGAAGGTGCCCATGTTGCCATTGGCGTTGCCCACCGGGGGCGCGGATCCTCCATGCGTCTCCCAGTCATAGCCCGAAAATGTGAACGTGCTCGGACCGGTCACACTTCCCGATCCGCTGCCATTTCCCGACCCACTGCCGGAACTGCCGCTACCAGAACTGCCGCTACCCGACGACCCGCTGCCTGAGCTACCACTGCCTGAAGACCCGCTGCCTGAAGACCCGCTGCTGGAACCGCCCGAAGATCCGCTAGTCGACGTGCCACTACCAGAAGACCCGCTGCTGGAGGTGCCGCTACCCGAAGAACCGGTGTTGGACCCGCTGCCCGACCCGCTGCTGGAGCCCGTACCACCCGACGATCCGTTATGGGGGGGAGTGGTGGGCATGATCCCTCCCCCACAACCGACTAGAAAAAGGGCCGCCACCACTACAACGCCAATCCTCAGCATGAAATTTCCTTTGATCACGGGGATAGGGATTGAACAGACCAACCCCTTATGGCCAGAGTGACTGCAGGGGCCCAAAGAAGGTCAAAATTTCAGATTAGCGAACTCTGAAGATTTTCTCTCGGCGTCCCGGCTCACCCAACGGCGTCCTTACCAACACGCTTCGTAACTCGCCCGTTCGTTACTGCTTGAAGCGAAAGTAACACCACGTCGTCATAGTGCCTTGTTACGGAAGGACGTGGCAGAGCCTAGAACTGCCGGGGTAATGTTGCGACAAGGGATTTCCGAGTCCATTCTTAGGGACGCGGGTAAGACAGCGAGAGCTAAAGCTATAGACGAAGAAGCAGCCGCGATAGTATAGCAAGACCCGCAGTTCCAGGTTTTCCACAGGTACTTGGTTGCTAAAAAAACCTCCGACCCGACTTGGTCTCTAAGCGGTTCTCCATTCCCGCTGGCCCGGTTCACTTTTCCGGCCTCCGATGTCTTTCATTGACGGCAGGAAGTGTCACCCTGCAGGCCTAGCCCGTCTCGCGTACCGCAGGTCCCTTAGCATCTGCGACCAGCTGGTTCGCGGGCCTTGCCCAAGGTCTACGGATTAGAAATCCGGGTGGAGGAAATCGATCTTGTTCGCGCCCATGTTCCACCGAAGTGCAATCCCTTGCGGTAACCGTTACCAAGGCCGAGCTCAAAACCTCGGCAGCGGACACTTGGCTTTGGTCTTCGGCGTGCTTTTGACCCTATGAGACGGTGTCGATTTCGCCTGACGATTGTTGATTAGGAACAGTTTCCGGCTACTCACATTGCCGGAGAAAATAGTGGGGCCGAGTGAAGCTTGTATTCGTAATCTTTGTAACTCTTTTCCTTTTCGGGTGCGGCGGGGTGAGTTCTCAGGCCCCGACCCCGCCCTCCTCCGCTATGTCGGCAGACCTAGTGTTGACAAGGATCAGCCTGTCTCCCGCTACCGCTTCGATTCATGTGGGTGAAGACCAAGCTTTTCTTGCTCAGGCTTTGGACCAGTACAACCATCCTATGACCGGAGTTACGTTCGACTGGATTTCGTCCGATGATGGTGCGAATGGTAACGCCATCGCGATGTTTCACGGCGGGGTTGCCACGGGTGTATCGGCCGGGGTGATGCACGTGACAGTCTCAGCATCAGGAGTAACCAGCGCACCAGCAGCTCTGACCGTGCTCGCCCCTCCTCCCACCCTGGCCACCATTGTCGTAACTCCGGCGCAACCGTCAGTCTTTGCGGGAGGAAGCCAACAGTTCAGCGCCGTGGCTAAGGACCAATATGGAAACGAGATGAGCGGAGTAGCGTTCACTTGGTCCAGTGCAAATCCCGGCATTGCGACCGTCACGGAGGCAGGGCTGGCAACCGGACTGGCAGCAGGAACTACCGCGATCAACGCATCGGCGCAAGGAGTCCTTGGGAACGGTAGCGTCTTGACCGTCGTCAAGCCAGCTTCGGTGCTGACTAGTATTACAGCAACACCAACAACGGCCAGTGTTCAGGCCGGGAACACAGTGCAGTTTACGGTCGTAGGTTTCGATCAATTCGATACTCCCATGACCGGGATAACGTTTCTGTGGACCAGTTCTGACCCCACCATAGCGACGGTCAACGCTCTTAACGGTGAGGGCCTGAACACCGGCATTGCGACTGGAGTAGCCGCGGGCGACACAACCATCACAGTGAGCGCTAGCGGCAAGTCCGCTCCCTCCATTCACCTCACGGTCAAGCCGGCCCCACCCGTGCTCACTACGCTCGGCATCTTCCCGACGAACGCCACTGTCGAGGTCGGTCAGACGCAGTCCTTCATCGTCGCGGGATTAGATCAGTTTGGGGCACCGATTGGCGTGCCCTCCGCAGTCTGGGATTGTGCCTCAAACGTCGCAACCGTAAGCAGTAGCGGTGTAGCTACTGCCGAGTCTCCAGGCTCAGCTCAAATCACCGTCACAGCGGGCGGAATTACCGGGCGTGTATTCCTGACCGTAACTGTTCCCCCGCCTCCTCCGCCGGCACCTCCGACTATTTCTCGCTTGTCGCCGCCCATGGCTTTGGCGGGCAGCAGCGACCTGACATATCTAACTATCACCGGCACAAATTTCGGCACCAACGCCGTGGTCAACTTCGGCTCAAACGTCCTCACCCCGGCTTCTATCAGTGATGGTTCTATCACAGTGACGGTGCCGACGGCCGAACTGCAGGCACCGGCGTCACTGCTTGTGAGCGTGTCGAATCCGGAGCCGGGCGCGGCCACCTCGAACGCCCTTCCTTTCTCCATTACAGACAAGGGATTTGTCTCTATCGACTTCGATGACGGGTATCAGTCCATGTATGAGAATGGCTTGCCCATCTTCGACGCAGCCGGAATCAGAACAACCCAGTACATCGTCACCGGTGGTTTTCAACCCGATGACGACGGCGCGGGTTGCGGCTGCATGGTAGGTGTGGGCGCCGATGGCTTCGTGACCTGGGAGGAGGTGCGCGCAATGGCGGCCCGGGGACACGAAATCGGTGCACACACACGAACGCATCAGCACTTGTCACTTCTCACCCCGGAACAACGTACGGCAGAGATAGCCGAATCAAAGCAGGACTTGATCGCTCAAGGCCTTTTGCCGCTTACCTTTGCCTACCCGTATGGCGACTATGGGTATCCCAGCGGTTCGATAGGGATGGCCGTCAAGAACGCCGGGTTTCTGGGCGCGCGCGACTCCGATACCGGCTACAACGGCATCGGCTCCGTGCAAGAAGAGGGCCCAAAACCCTACTATCTATGGAGCGAGGCCGGAGAAGAGGATTACAACACCACGCTGGACAATTTGACCGGATTCATCGACTACGCCGTTTCACACAAGTTGTGGCTGATCATCCTGCTGCACCGGGTTGACGACAACAGCCCTGGCGGTACGTCGATCAGTATCAGCTCCGAATTGCTTCAAGGAATGGTGGATCACATCGTGGATCATCACGTCAACGTCGTCACGAACTCCGAAGGGTTAACCGTCGAAAACCTGAACGGACAGACGTCACCTTTCACATTTCCGCAATAGCACACCCCGGCGTCAAGCCCTTTTCGTGGCACAACAGTCTTCCCGTGAACGCTCGCGCCTCTTGAGTTGCACTCTCGCGCACGGCGGCATAAATGTTCCCGACTCTGAAAAGCTCGTCGTAGCAGCATCTCCGCGCATGCTCTTAACCGGGTAGCGCCACAAGCTTTCTGCCGCATAAAGTCAGGCCTACGACGATTTCCCCGCACTCTGGAAGGACGGCGACCCTCGCATCCCCATCCCGAAGGAAGCCAAACCAGAGTACGCGACGCTGCAATCACTCAGCGGGGCTAGTGGAGTTGTCGCCGCGGCTTTGCACCGGCGGCCCGGTGGGAAGAACTCTCCATCACTGACAGTGATCCTCGTGGGTCGGAGGTGTCTTCATGACCTATAGCTATACCCAGATCAGCCAGTATCTGTCCTGCCCACGCCGCTACAAGCATCGCTACCTCGACGACTGGAAAGAGAAGGACACGCGGGCAGCCATGATGTTTGGCCGAGCCTTCGAGCAGGCTGTTGCTGCTTACTTCCAGAGGCAGGATGCCGCCGCGGTGCTTTACCGGGAATGAGACGCTTACCAGTGCCATGACAGTGTTCAGAACCAACGCATTTCTGTCTCGAAACTGCGTCTCCCCGAAGGAGGCGTTCGAAGGACTTGAGCTGTGTGAGGGGAAACTCTCATGCTCAGTTCTTAGAGGGCTGGACGGGAGCAATCCCGTCCGGCTACTCGGTTCAAGCTGTACAAGACCCAGATTCCGGTGGTCGAGCAGGCGATCGAAACCGCGGCCCTGATACTCGGAAGCGATAAATCCCGTGGCTACTGCCTGGAGATGATCTGCGCGGATTTTCTGCTGGAGCAAAGCTCGAAAACGACGACCCGACAGCGCTCTTGCAGTCCATGTCACGGTTCTTTACGTTTCTGCCTGGCGAACAACGGCAGGCTTTTCTGCACGAAGTGACCGAGAAGGCATCGTGTAGCGGATTGTACCCAAACAGCCTCGCGCACGCCTTGATCCCGAGTTATACGAACGACTGCGAGACCAAGTTCTGCGTCGCGACAGTTGGAGGTGCCAATGTTGCGGGAGCAGATCCAAACTCGAGGTGCACCACAGTGACTTCCGTAGTCAAGGCGGACCCGATTCCGGGGAAAACCTGATCACATTGTGCGCCGGCTGCCATTCGATCGTTCATGGCATTCGCTGAACATCGCGTCGAGTGCCACTGTCGACAGTGGGTCAGCAACGCAATCCCGATCTTAACTTTTGGCGCGACGGGCTGGCTGTTGCGCCTGCTGGAACCAGTGGCTCAATGCCGCAAGAATGGGGCAGTGGACGGGGTGTCCGAGGTCTGTTCGACCGCCCAGGTCGAGAAACTTCTTAAGAGACATGGAGTTCGCGTAAGGGCCTCAGAAGCTATGCTAGGAACCAAGGAGAAATTGGGGGTTGTCGTACTAATTTCTTGCGCCAGAATCCGATCTATCCTCACGAGTGATTAAGGCCCGTGGTTCGGAGGTAACGGAATGGGGCCGGGTGACGGCTCGTTCCGTGATCGAGTATTTCAGCAGGCACCACAAGCAACGCACACCGTCTTTCCAGCCGATCTTCTTTCCTTCTTCATAAGTACGACCCCAGTAGCTAATGCCAACTTCGTAAATCCGCAGCCGGCGTTTGGCGACTTTTACCGTAATCTCAGGCTCAAAACCAAAACGGTTCTCCTCAAGGTGGATGGCTTGGACAATTTCCCGGCGGAACACCTTGTAACAGGTTTCCATGTCGCTCAGGTTGATGTTGGTGAGGCAGTTTGAAAGCAAGGTGAGCATCCGGTTCGCTACTGAATGCCAGAAGTAGAGCACCCGGTGTGGACGGCTGCCCAAAAAACGTGAGCCGTACACCACATCGGCTTTTCCCTGGATCAGGGGATCGAGCAGGTTGGTATAGTCGTGCGGGTCGTACTCGAGATCAGCATCCTGAATGAGGACGTAGTCTCCCGTGGCTTCCTGTATGCCGCGCCGCAGGGCCGCGCCCTTCCCCATATTTTTGGGCTGCAGCAATACCCGAAGGTTGGGGTATTGACTCTGCAACTCGGCCAGAATTTCTCTGGATCCGTCACGCGAACCATCGTCCACGCAAATCAGTTCCACCTCTTCGGGAACCGCGAGAACACGCTCCACGACTACACGCAAAGTACCGCGTTCGTTGTAGATGGGCATGATGACTGACACTCTCATAGGCAGAAAGCGGATCCCTAAACACTTAGACTGAGCGCACGCGGCGATTTTTTCGCAATCTGGAGCGGAAGGCATTCGAAAAGCCAGCGCGATCCAGGAGTCTCGAACTGTTTCCTAAGGTCTTCGTCTGCGACCGGTGACGGCCTCGTAAAAATAAGGCGCATCAAAGAAGTGCCATCGCGGCACAGGCGCATCGAAATCAATATACCACGCGCAGCCTTGCGAGCATTCCATCGGCATTGTGCCGGCAGTTTCACCGAAAAGCATAGGACTCGCTGATGTGGCGTGCGGTCACAGGTTCTCGACCGCCCGCTTTCCGTTGATCAATTGCGCAATGGAATCGGATCCGCGCGGGCTGAGAAGAAATGTGGACGAAGAGGCGCGACTCCGACGCGTATCCATCAACATCCGGCGGTTGTCCGGGGCCTGGATTCGAGCCTGGCTTTCATTACAATCTCAGCGTCGGCGGCACTGCCTTGACGCTGTGACAATCCCTAACTTCCGCATCCAGATGATTGAGTTGTCTCCTCCGGATCAAAAGGGTACTTCAGCACCTCGGTGGAACTGGTACGTCAAGACATGCAAGTGCGGTGTGGGAGTTCGCTTTGCCAACACGTCCCCGACCTGTACTGAGGTCGGTAGAAGTGGTCGACGAGACTGCGCCACTTATCAGGTAGGGATGCTATATTTCCCGCTAATTCCGTTCCAGCAAATCTTCAGCGTCTCCACAAACATCTGGACGCCATCCCGCAACGGATTGATCCGGGTGCCTTCGCTGTGGGTCCATACTACCGGGACTTCCGTTACCTTAAACCCGCACTTCCTGGCTAGGTAAAGCAGCTCCGCATCGAAGCCCCAGCGCTCAATGGTTTGCAGCGGGAAGATTGTCTGTGCGGCTCTGCGGGTGAAGGCTTTGAAGCCGCACTGCGTGTCCCGAAAATTCAGGCCCAAAATAGTCCGCAACGACAGATTGAAAATCCGCCCTAAGAGTTGTCGAAAGAGGGACTGTCGTTGCCTCTGCAAATCGCTGCGCAGCCAGCGTGATCCGATGGCGATATCTGCACCCGCAATAATCGCGGCCCACAGCTTGCCCGCTTCCTCGATGGGGGACGAGAGGTCGGCATCGCTGAACAGCATGATCTCGCCCTGCGCATGTAGCATCCCGTTCCGGATGCTGTACCCCTTGCCCCGGTTAACCGGATTCTGTAACAGCCGCAGCCGGGGATTCTTCTGTGCATACCAACGGATAATCTCGGCGGTGTCGTCGCGCGAGCCATCATCGACAGCAATGACTTCTGCATTCCATCCCTGCTCGTCCAGGTAGGCAAGGACTCGCTCCAGGGTTGCGCCCACGCGCCCGCCTTCGTTGTAAGCGGGGATGATGATGCTGTAGGTTGGTCGGTGTTCGCCGGTCGTTGACTGGTCAATGGACATGCATTTCGGACAAAACGCACTTGGAGCAATTGGGAGGTATGGCGGAGACAAGCCGAAAGAGGTGAAACCAAGGCTGGCCTTCGCCGCTTTCGTCACGCAAATGATATTCTATCACCGATCACTTACCCGACCGACCCTCTCTGCAAACGCGATCTCGAAATTACTTTACCTGACAATTTGTAAAAACAACCGTGACTGCTCGCAACCTGTGCGACCTTTGAATGTGGAAGACTTTTTCCTCTTCGTGCTAATGCGCTTCCATCGCCATGCGGCGCACGCGTTACCGAAGTAACGCACAGTGGTTCTCTCCAGGCGTTCTGGCGAGATTACCTAGACCCCGCCCCCAGCGCTGGTTTACAGCCATCGCCGCTTGCTAAGTGCAGTCCCTGGCGGCAATTCCAGGCAATCGGGTAGGCATCAGAAGGAATGCCTCTGCCGCAAAGGCACGCCCAATCTGCGTTGGCATTGCGGTTGCAGCGTTAATTCATGAAACCTCCTCCACCGTGTCTATGACAATATTTGTCCATGGGATCCTGATCGCGAGTTTGCTCGTCGGCTGCTGCTCGGCGCAGACTTCTACGCTCAAGGTCCTGCCGTGGAACAATCATGCGGCCGCGCTCTCGCTCACCTTTGACGACTCCCGCGCCGTGCACCTGGACGTAGCCGTTCCCGAACTCAATGAGCGTCATCTGCGCGCCACATTTTTCCTCATCGTCTCCAAGACCACCCGGATCGACGATTGGCGGAGAGTCCAGGCGCAAGGCCACGAGATTGGCAATCACACGGTGTCCCACGAACATGTGGCGGACCTGGGTAAAGCCGGAGAAGAGCTTCAGGTGGAGGATGCCAAGAAGTTTCTGGACAGCAATTTCAATTCAGACATTCTCACCTTCGCTTACCCCTACACCGAGATTTCCCCAGGCCTGCTCTACTGGGTGAAGCGCTATGACTTTGCCGCTCGCGGGGGACGCGGAGATGGCTGCGCGGCCTACGTCAAATCCGATGTCCTGCCGGATTGGTATAACCTGCCCAGCCAGCCCAGCTACACCAAGTATGACGCCGCCACTTACAAGGGCTGGATTGACAAAGATATTTCGCTGAAAGCCTGGACCACGCTGCAGATTCACGGCATCGGCGATCCTTCGACCGGATTCGAGCCTATCCCCAGCAACACCTTCATTGAATTTCTGGACGATGTAAAGGCGGCCGAAGCCAGGGGACTCTGGGTCGCGCCCTTCGGAGAAGTTGCTGCCTACTTCCGTGCCCAGAAAATCCTCGAAGCAGTACAGCCGCAGGTGACTGCCGGCGAACGGAGATTTGCCTGGCAGGCGCCAGTTCCGTTCCCGCATGGAGTTGTTCTTCAGGTCGCGGTGGACGGTTCAACGCGCGCACGTCTGTATCAGGCGGGTCGTGAATTGCGCCGCAACAAGAACGGAGTCTACCACGTCTCTTTCGATGCGCAAGAGCTGGTCCTGAAAGGACAATTGTGAAAAGGCTCTGCGTCCTGCTCCCAGCCAAGGATGAAGTGGTGGGCATAGCTCGAACCTTGCGAAGCATTCTCCGGGCCGGAGTCCTGCCCGCAGATGTTTACGTCATTGATGACGGCTCCAGTGACGGCACGGGTGAAATTGCGCGCTCCTTCGACGTGAATGTGGTCAGAAACGAAAAGAACATTGGCAAGGCCCACAGTCTGGCGCGTCTGGCTTCGGTCTCCGAGTTGGTCCGGCGCTACGACTACATCTGCCTGATGGATGCGGACACCCAGGTTTCCAAAGACTATTTTCAGGCCATCAGAAGGAGCTTTGCGCAACCCGGCGTGGCAGTGGTTTGCGGCCGGGCGAAGAGTACGCCGCATAACTGGCTCACCGCCTATCGCTGTCTGGCGTACTGGATTTCGCACGCCATCTACAAGGACGGGCAAAGCAACATGGGCGTGATTACCGTGACCCCGGGTTGCGCCGCAGCCTTCCGCGCGGAGGCATTCGGCCAGTTGGAGTGGAGCAGCGACACCATCGTCGAGGACATGGACTGCACTATTCAAGTGCACCGGAAGAGACTGGGCAGGATCGTCTACCAGAAGCATGCTGTCGTTTCCACTCAGGACCCCAGAACCCTGCGTGACTATGTCAAACAGATGTACCGCTGGCATACCGGCGCGTGGCAGGTCGGCATGAAATACGAAATGCTCAGCGGCCTGAAGAAGATCGATCTGGAATACAAACTGTTGATGGGAGAAGGCGTCATCTTCGCCACCCTATTTCTGTTGCTGCCGGTCTGGCTCCTGCTCTATCCCAGACTCGCCTTGTACGCCGTCGGCATGGACATGATGGTTCTTCTTTTCCTGTCGTTGATCTGCGCCATCTGTGATCGGAGAATCGATGTCTGGATCCTTTCTCCACTGTACCCACTGTTGCGCTGCGTGGACTGTTCTGTCTTTCTCTACAGCTTCTGGAAAGTAGTGGTTCAGAAAAAGCAGGTCAGAGGTTGGTTTGCCGTTAAACGCTACTAACAGGAAACGTGGAGTTATGAAAATCAAGTCGTTATTCGCGCTGTTCGCAGTCCTGGTCCTGACGACGCTTTCCGCCGCTCAGGGCGGGGCTGTGTCGGCGCTGCAAGGCAGCCTGATCGATGCCGTCGGTTTGCCCGGACAGGGTTGGACGTCAATCGGCAATCTGAGCCCGATCGAGCACAACAATATTTACCTTCAATCCTATGTGGAGCAGAGCGCGGCGATCTTTTCCACCTACTCGGGATCGGTCACTGTGACCCCTTTCGTCGGCGTTGGATTGGTCTTCGATACCAAGGGCTACGAGTGGAACAACAAGATCCAGCCCAAAGTGGGCGTGAAGGTGAACAAGTTCTTCAGTAAGGGTGTGGTCAGTGTGGGTTCGGCCTACTCTTACGAGGACCGATTCAAAGGTACCAACAGCAGCGGGTTCACGCTCTACGCTCAGGATTGGTTCGGCTGGCAGCCGTTGGCGGATAAATCGAGCCGTTTCCCCGGCTCGTCGTGGATGGAAGTGGGCACCCTTTCGCCGGTGGAGAAGGGAAACATCATCGGTCTTGCCCATCTCACTCAGGGAATCGTTGCCAAGAGACTCGACCGGGCCATGCTGGTCCCCTACGTCGAGGCCACTGTGTTTCATGACAGTAAGGGTTTCGATTGGGAAAACAAAGCCACCGTCGGCGTCGGCTTGAAGGCGATATTCCCGCGGGGCGATGTCTACACCGAAATCGGTGCCTCCTATCTGCACGAGAACCGTTTCCAGTCTGGCAACTCGGCTGGGGGTCTCATGGTGTTCACGAATTTTTCCTTCAACTGGAATCTCCTGGGTCGAAAGGTGGGTCGGTAGCATGCCGTTTCCGAGTCTTGGAAGTATCTCGGCCATCATTCACATGCTGGCGAAAGGTCATGATGCAACGAGGTCAAAACATCTTATGCGCATAATTGGAACAATTATTCTTGCCCTGTTGGCGAGCTTGAGTGTGGTCAGCTCAGTATCCGCTCAGGACTCTCCCTTACTGTTGTCCTCGATCAACCTGAGCTCGGCCAGCGTAACTGAGGGCCGTTCCATAGAAGCTACGGTAATCCTGAACCAGGCCGCCCCCAGCAACGGGGCGAAAGTGTCACTGGCGGTTGATCCCGTCGGCGCGGCCATGGTGCCGGCCAGCGTTACCGTCCCAGCCGGTGCGACCAGCGCTACCTTTCCGGTAAAGGTGGGCACCGCCGCTTCGGTCACCATTTACGGCAACTACGGTGTCACCAGGAGCGAGTCCCTGTCGGTGACGCCTCGGATTTCGATCGACCAGTTGGCGGACCGCGTGATTGAACGCGAGCACGCCTTTGTGGTGCAGATGAAGCGCCTGCACCCCCTGGCCGAGACCTACATCCAGAACTTGAAGACCGACAAAGAGTCGGTTGTGGTGCCTGCCAGCGATCAATACTTCCTGGGTCGGCTCGACTTGAGCGATGGCGTGGAGGACCAGATCTTTGAAAAGGAGACTGGCCTCAAGCTTAAATCTCTGAACCCATTTCCCGGCCTGTTTTCCCGCAAGTTCATGCCTCAGGGCTTTGCCCAGATGGTCATGCTTGATCGCGACTTTCAAAAGAAAAACTACGACTTCAAATTTGTACGTCAGGAGTTCCTGGGGGAAGTGCGCTGCATTGTGATCGACGTTCAACCCAAGGACAACGCGGGCGGACGATTCCTGGGCAGGATCTGGGTGGAAGACCGCGATTACAACATTGTCCGCTTCAACGGGACTTATTCTCCTCATTCCCGCTACAGCTATTACCTGCATTTTGACAGCTGGCGCTTGAACCTTCAGCCCGGTTTGTGGCTGCCGGCGTATGTCTTCATCGAAGAATCGAATCTGAAGAGCGCTGGCCCGCTGCTCCCCGGTTTGCACTTCAAGGCGCAGACCCGGTTCTGGAGCTACGATCCGGAACCACTAAAGCACGATCAGGAGTTTGCGGATATCCAGATTGACACCGTCCGTGATCAGACCGACGCGGCTAAAGAAGCTGGCCCAGTGGAGGCGCAGCGCATGTGGGAGCGCTCCGCCGAGGACAACGCGCTGGACCATCTGCAGAAAGTTGGCCTGCTCGCGCCCCTGGGCGATGTGGACAAGATCCTGCAAACCGTGGTCAACAACCTCATCATTACCAACAACCTTCAGATCATTCCTGACGTACGTTGCCGGGTGCTGCTGACTTCACCGCTGGAGTCTTTCACCATTGGCCACACCATTGTGGTCAGCCGCGGCCTGCTCGACGTTCTTCCCGATGAAGGTTCTCTGGCCATGACCCTGGCACATGAACTAGGCCACATCGCCCTGGGCCACCGCATCGATACCAAGTTCGCGTTTAACGACCGCTTCTTTTTCCCTGATGAGAATACCTTCCAGCGCATGGACTTTGCCCGCAGCCCCTCGGAGGAAGAGGCGGCCGACCATAAGGCGATGGAGTTGCTGGAAAACTCTCCCTACAAGGACAAGCTGGCCAACGCCGGCCTGTTCCTGAAAGCGCTGGAAACACGCGCCCCAGAACTCACCAGCCTGATTCGGCCTCACCTGGGCAACCGGATGGAAGAGGGAAAGACCATCCGCATGGCGGCACTGCTCAGTAGCGCTCCGCAGCTCGAAATGCAGCGCATCGACCAGATCGCAGCGCTTCCGCTGGGCGGCCGGGTCAAGCTGGATCCCTGGAGCAATCGTCTGGAAATGATGAAGACCAAGCCCGTGGTCCTGCTGTCGCCACAGGAAAAGATGCCGTTCGAGGTGACACCGTTCTTCCTCTATCTGACACGGCTCAGCACCGTGCCCGTTGAAACGGCATCGGCCCAATGACCAACTTTGTTACGCCGCGCGTAATTGCAAAATCTGGATTCACTTTGGAGACCTTGAAAGAAATGAGCATGAAACGGATATTTCCGATGTTGACCCTGATCGCCGTGATTTTACTTTCTCTCGCGGGATGCGGAGGCGGAGGCGTGCCCTCCTCTTCCACTTCTGGCCAGCCGGGTCACACCGCTACTGGTCATCCCACAGGCATGTGGAGCACCCTGCCCGTTTCCATGCCCATTAATCCGATCCACGCAGCCCTGCTCCACACCGGAAAGATTCTCATTGTCTCCGGTTCGGGCAACTGTCCGCCCACGCTGGCCGGCTGCCCACAAGGGCCGCAATATTCTCAGGGAGCGGCGCTGCTGGACTTGTCCACTAAGCGGATCACCACCATGCCCACCGGCTGGGACATGTTCTGCAATGGCATGTCCATCATGGCGGACGGCAGAGTCCTGATCAACGGTGGTACCAAGGGATACGGATCGCTTGCAGTGGTCGGAGTTACCGGGGAAGTTCCGTTCACCGGCCTGCCCAATACTTCAATTTTCGATCCCGGCACGGAGTCGATCGTGGACGTGGTTCCCACCGCACATGGACGCTGGTACCCAACCGTCACGGAACTGAATGATGGTCGCATGATGACCACGTCGGGGCTCAACGACACCGACGGCAATAACAACAACACCAGCGAGATCTGGGATGGCCAGCAATGGAGCCCTGAAATCCCGGGCGATCCCCACATTCTAGACTTCCCAGAATTTGGATTCCCCCTGTATCCCAGAATGCATTTGCTTCCGACCGGTCACGTTTTTTACTCCGCTCCGTCGTCGGCAACGCTCGACTTTAACCCATCCAGCCAGGTGTGGACGTTGGTGGCGTGGACCGGTTATCCCGGGCCCAACGATCCGAATGGCGAGCGGATCTACGGCACCTCCGTACTGCTGCCGCTCACGCCGCAAAACAACTACAGCCCCAAAGTGATGATTCTGGGTGGTGACAATCCTGCCACCGATACGACTGAGCTGATTGATCTGAGCCCGGCGGGCGCCCAATTATCTGCTGCTTGCCCGACCTATGCCCCCTGTTGGGTGCCGGGACCAAAGATGGCCCAGGCGCGGGTGGAGATGGAAGCCACGATCCTCCCCAACGGTAAGGTCTTGGTTGACGGCGGTTCCGCAAAAGATGAGGACGCAAGTACGGCCAGCATGAAGGCTGAGATCTACGATCCCGCGACCAACTCGTTCTCGTCTGCCGGATCAAACGCGTTCCCCCGGCTCTACCACAATGTGCAGTTGCTCCTGCCGGATGGCACGGTCGCCCTCACCGGCGGCAATCCGGAACAGGGCGTGTTTGAAAACCATATCGAGATCTACCAGCCGGCATACCTCTTCAATGCGGATGGGAGCCTCGCCACCCGGCCCACGATCGGAGCCAATGCGCCGGCTTCGATCAGCTACGCCGGCTCATTCAACGTGCCGACTCCGGATGCATCCAACGTCGCATCTGTAGTTCTTATGAAAGCTGGCTCGGTCACCCATTCCTTTGATATGGACCAGCGTTACGTGGCATTGTCATTTACGGCCGGTTCGGGGAACCTCACGGTCAGCGAACCTCCGAATTCGAACATCGCTCCTCCAGGTTACTATATGCTCTTTCTGGTAAACCAGGCGGGAACTCCTTCCCTTGCTAGTTGGGTGAAGGTTTCGGGTGCGGCGGCTCCGATTGCAAACGTTCAGTTCCATCCCGAGCGAATTCCCACGCCGCGTTACATTGTCCAGCGAAAGCATGTAACTGAATCAGCACTGCCCATGCGCAAGGAAATGCATATGCACTGAGGCAGGCGCGAGCCACCGCTCATGCTTTTTCTGGAATTACACCAGACCACGTGGGGACTGCCGGGGGCGGCTGTCCCCACGCAGTTCGGGTCGATCCGATTGTGTCGGTGCGAGCTCCGATCCTGTATCATAGAACTTTATGGCAACTTATCTTGTCACCGGCGTCGCAGGTTTCATCGGGTCCACCTTGGCCCGGGAACTGCTGGCACAGGACGAAAAAGTGAGAGGTCTGGACAATTTTTCTACCGGCAAGCGCGAGAATCTGACTGGCATATTGAGTCAGATTGACCTCCACGAAGGCGATCTGCTCGATATCGATGCGCTGCACGCAGCCTGCCGCGGAGTAGATTACGTTTTGCACGAAGCCGCCATACCCTCGGTCCCCAGGTCAGTCAAGGACCCGTTGGGCAACAACCGGGCGAATGTGGATGGAACCCTGAATTTGCTGGTCGCGGCCCGGGACGCGAAGGTCAAACGCGTGATTTATGCGGCTTCCTCATCCGCCTACGGTGACACGCCCACCCTGCCTAAACGGGAAGACATGCCGCCCAACCCGATCTCTCCCTATGCCACCGCCAAGCTGGCCAGCGAATACTACATGACTTCCTTTTATCGCTGTTACGGCCTGGAGACGGTCTGCCTGCGTTATTTCAACGTCTTTGGTCCGCGCCAGGATCCGTTCTCGCCCTATTCGGGAGTGCTGGCCAAGTTCATCACGCAAATGCTCAAAGGGGAACCGCCGACCATTCTTGGGGATGGAACGCAGAGTCGCGACTTCACCTATGTGGATAACGTGGTCGCGGCTAATTTGCTGGCTTGCAAAGCCGACAGCGGGGAAGTGGCGGGAAAAGTTTTTAACGTGGCCTGCGGCCGCCGCACGGACTTGAACCAGACTTGTGAGATCCTGAAGAAACTGACCGGTTACTCCGGTGAAGTGAAATATGGTCCGGCGCGGGCCGGAGATGTGAAGCATTCACTCGCGGACATCTCCAAAGCCCAAAAGCACCTTGGCTACCAGCCTAAAGGGAATTTTGAAGAAGGGCTGAGCCGAACGATCGCATGGTATCGCCAACCCCAGGCGGAACCGCAATCGGTCGGGAGTGCATCTGGATAGCGAACGTGTGAGACCTCGCAAAGCCACAGTTGAATTCATCGGCCAGCCACCTCCGAGGCGAGTTCAGGAAAAGTTCCTGCCGCTGAGGCCGGTTCGAATCGGTTTTTCCGTAACCGCCCGTAAAATGCCGGCCCAGATCACCATCCACAATGTAAGGAGAAATAACCGGGTTGTCATTGTTCCCGACACGGCGAAGATTCTTGAAAATGGGCGCGGCCGGGGCCGGCCTGGGCGCTGCTGCCATTGCTGGCGACGGCGTGATCTTCGAACCCAATCGCCCGAAACTGGTCCCGATCGAAGTCGTAGTGCCTCGCTTGGCTCAGGCATGGGACGGCTATCGGATCGCGCAATTGAGCGACCTTCACTATGACGACTATTTTTCCGTGGTGCCCATCCGCAAAGCAATCGAGATCATCAACGGGCTTCGGCCCGACCTGGTGGTCCTGACCGGTGACTTCGTCACTGGGCCGATCGGGGATGGTCATCGTAGGTCAGAGCGGGCGCGGAAAGGGGCGGCCCAGGCCATTGAGCCTTGCGCCCGGTTGCTTTCTCAGCTGCGACCCAAGTCCGGGACCCTGGCGATTCTTGGGAACCATGACGTATACACAGACGCGGTCTATATTACTGCCGTCCTCCAGTCCCACGAGATTCCGATCCTGAAGAACCGGTCCATCGCACTCGAGCGCGAAGGGACGAGGCTTTGGCTCTCCGGGGTGGACGATGTTTTGGCAGGGAAACCCGATCTCGATCTGGCCCTCAAAGGAATTCCGCCGGCCGAGCCCGTGATCCTGTTGGCCCATGAACCGGATTGGGCCGACTACGTGGCCAGGCACTCCGTGGACCTGCAGCTTTCTGGCCACTCCCACGGCGGACAGGTGCGACTGCCATATATCGGTGCTCCCCTTCTTCCGGAGTTGGGGCGAAAGTATCCCTGGGGGCTGCGCCGGATTGGCGCATTGACTTTGTACACCAATGTCGGCATCGGTACGGTTCGACTGCCGGTGCGTCTTGGATGTCCTCCAGAAATCACTCTGATCACGCTGCGGACGGATCGGACATAGGCACGCGTTTTCGGACAAGCAATTGAACTCGCGTGATTCGGATTGGCGCCGTCATCCCATCGCCTCTTGCCTGCGTCCATCTCTATCACTGGCTCGCGGTAAGCCCTAAAGTCTGCGGCCAAGTCTTGGAATGATGGGCTACGGATGACGGGCTACGGGACCGCAGCTGTTATTTCATTGGAGTAGCCGCTCTCCGCACCCTGGCTGTCGACGGCGGTTACAAACGTAGAAATAAGGCGTTCCACGCTTGCACGCTCTGATCGGTGTAGGCGTTCCCGCCGACCGCGCTCCAGCAGGCCGTACGAACCGCCCGAAATAGTCGAGCGGTAAACCCAATAGCTTAGGACATTGCTCCCAGGTCTGCGCCCAGGAGTTTCCCGCGGCCGCGGTGAGCATCGCGAGAAACAGGGCAGCGCGGGAAAAATATCCGGGAAATCGAGAGTAACGCACCGGCCGGAGTAGCTGTTGCTGGCGCAAATCGGGGCACCTCATCAGATGTGACATGTCTCAACCATCGTCACGAGCTCTGGGCAAGTTAGGAAAAACTCCCTCCATGGCAAAAACGGAAGACCAGCAATCATCCAGGCCGAAAGCCTCGCCGGGCCTGTACTTCCCCGTATCACTCGCCGTCCGTCAATTAACCGGATGGGAGGCGGAAGAAAAAATTGAGGAGTGAAATTTGCGTCGGTGCAGGAATAGCGCCAGATTTCCCGGTTCGCTTTTCCGATGGACCGGAGATTGCCGTTCGCGATTTGCCGCGGAAGTGCACGACCGTTCGTGTGCGGGCTACAGCATCCGGTCATGGCAACATAAGGCCAGAATTAGGCGAGGCTTCAGACCGTGAAAATATTGCTGCTGGACAACTCGACGCTGGACCGGCACCCGATTGCCGAGTGCGTGAAGCAGTTGGGCCTGGAATTGATCGTGGTTGAAAATCAGGACGAGGCGTGGGAGAAACTTCAGGCTCCTGACTTTCCCACCCTGGCTTTGCTGGACTGGACCTCGCCCGGCCAGGACGAACTCGAACTCTGCCGCCAGATACGGACGCTCGAATCAAGCGGCAAATACGTCTACACCGTGATGCTTGCCGCAAAGGACCGGACGCAAGAGCTGGTACAGGCATTGGAGGCTGGCGCGGACGATGGTTTGGTCAAACCCGTCGACCTTGGGGAGTTGAAGGCCCGCATTCTGGTCGGAAAGCGAACTATCGATTTGCAAAACCTCCTTAGGTTTTCCGCGACTCATGATTTCCAGACTCATCTCATGAACCGGTCAGCCATCCTGGCGTCTCTCGAACGGGAGCTTGTACGTACCCAACGGGAAGGCAAGGCCGCGGCAATTATCATCGCGGACCTGGACTGCTCGAAGTTGTTGAACGACAGCATGGGGCGCCCGGCGGTAGACGCCGTCCTGGTTGAATTGGCGCGAAGGTTGACCTCCGAGCTGAGGCCTTATGATCTGGCTGGGCGATCTGGAGGCGAGGAGTTCATGCTACTGCTTCCGGGTTGCGATCTGGAGACCGCTACTCGCCGCGCCGAGGAGATTCGGCGTCTAGTCTCCAAGCATTCGTTTGATACGCCCGCCGGGACCGTCTCGGCCACGGTAAGTATGGGGGTAACGGTTACGAACTGCGACCCAAAGGCGACCATTGAGGCCATCCTGCATAGCGCGGGAGCCGCTCTTCGTCGGGCGAAAGAATCCGGCAGGAACCGAGTCGAGGCTTTTTCCTTTGCCGCAGCATCCGGCGGTCAGATCTGACTCCGAGCGCCATGCTCGGAATGCGCGGCCCGAAACCGAGATTCATCGCCGGAACCATGTCCGGGATGACTTGGTGGGCTCGGGACGCGACTGAATAGCGATTTTCAGTACCGTTAAAAATCTGCGCTTCGGTCAGCCGCCTTCGTATTCAGTCAAGCGATGCCCCCACTTCGAATAGCGGCCGTGGTGACCTGCTCCCTTCTTCCGTCCACCTCAGCATCGAATCCCCAGATCGCACGACCGTACTCTCCCTGCATCGCGCACGGAATCACACCCGGGAAGGGCTACCACCTTTGTGCCAAACTAACGACCTACAACCAATGCACGCGACCCGATTCCCGGCAAATATGGTATCTTCGGTGCATGAGATAACGTCTCATCAGAGTAGAGTACTTAGTCGGGTTATCGATTGATGAATTATTTGTTGAGAGGATGGGGTCGCGAAGCATGGGGCATTCGCGGCTAGAACACAGCCGAGAAGCATGTAAGGGTTTCGCGTTTTGGCCCGGGGTTCAGGAGGCAACCGGGAATTCTTTGCAATTCGCGACGCCCACCTGGAAGTACGAACTCTACGGCCATTCCGCGTTTGCTCGACCTCTGGAGACAGGAAGGCCGATGGGTTCGACGGCGCAGGTTTTCTAGGCAATAGCCCGCACCGAGTCCCCAATTGTTGGCATTCGGGTATAACCAGTTGCTTAATCGCTTTCCAACTGCCTGGCAAGCCTCAACCTGGCGACACTGGAACCTGATGCGATGTTTTGCCGAGAGATTCTCCCTGCCCTCCCCATCAAGGAGAACACGTCGAGGGCGACCTGACCTTCGACGAGACCGTTGCCAGAACTGCGGAGCCGTCTCTAAAGGAGCCCACGGACGTTCCCCCGAATACTAAGTCGTGACGACTCGCGGCATTTTGCCGCTGGAGGTCGAGGATGTGCGGGATAGCCGGCCTCATTGGCACGGAGCGAGATCTAGTTCGTCAAGAAGACATCCAGCGAATGACCCAGACCATCGTCCACCGTGGTCCGGATGAAGAAGGCATATACGCGCGAGCAAATGTCGGCTTGGGGATGCGACGGCTCAGCATTATTGATCTCACCACCGGCAGCCAACCCATTCACAACGAAGACCGCAGCGTGTGGATTGTGTTCAACGGCGAAATCTACAACTTCCCGGAGCTGCGCAAAGAGCTGGAGAGCCGCGGTCATCAACTCTATACGAACACGGATACTGAGGTAATCGTTCACCTCTATGAGGAGATGGGGCCGGATTGTGTGCGCAAGCTGCGAGGGATGTTCGCCATCGCTCTCTACGACGAGAAAAAAAAATCGCTGCTCCTGGCCCGTGATCGCCTGGGCAAGAAGCCGATCTACTATGCTTTGCACGAAGGCCGCTTGTATTTCGGATCTGAGATAAAAACCATACTCGCCCTGGCCCCGCAATTGGCGGAAGTGGACCCGGAAGGGATTCTCCAATTCTTCTACTTCGGGTATATCCCTGATCCACACTCTGCTTTCCGGCATATCCACAAGCTGCCTCCGGCGCACCTGGCAGAGTACTGCAACGGCACTATCGCGACACGGCAGTATTGGGATGTTCCTGCCTATGGCACGAGCGACCCCGGATCGGACGAGGCCTGCCTGGAACAGATGGAGGCACGCCTTGCGGAAGCGGTACGCATTCGCCTGATCAGCGATGTTCCCCTCGGCGCTCTCCTCAGCGGTGGTGTGGATTCCTCGATCGTGGTCGCGCTCATGGCACGGAACTCTTCCTCTCGGGTTAAGACTTTTTCGATTGGCTTTCGCGAAGCGGAGTTCAATGAGACGGCCTACGCCCGCCTGGTCGCGGAGCGCTTCGGTACTGACCATCGCGAACTCATTGTCGATCCGAACATGAGCGAGACTCTGGATCATCTGTCTCGTATGTTGGAAGAGCCATTCGCCGACTCCTCCATAATTCCCACGTATCACGTTTCCCGCTTGGCGCGGCAACACGTTACAGTGGCACTTTCGGGGGACGGCGCCGACGAACTGTTTGCTGGATACGATCGTTATGTTGTCAATTGGAACCGGCGACGATACGATATTGCGGAGGGATGGGTGAGCGAGGTTTACCGCAATCATCTGTATCCGCGGTTGCCTTCGATCCTGAAGAGGCGAAAGTTCGCCTGGAATATTGCACTTTGTTCCCGGGACCGGTATCTTGACGGAATCTCGTGCTTGCCCTCGTTGCATCGCGAGCGTGAGTTGTTTTCCGAAGATTTTGTACAGAATACCGTCGCCTGCACCAACCCGTTCCTCCAGTTCCAGCAGTATTACAATGAGGCCCCGGCCAGCGACCAACTCAGCCGCCTGTTGTACCTGGACACCAAGACTTATCTCACGGCCGACATCTTGACGAAGGTGGACCGCATGAGTATGGCAAGTTCGCTTGAGGTACGTTGCCCGGTTTTAGATCATGAGTTCGTCGAATGGGTCGCAGGCTTGCCGATGAAGTACAAGTTTCGCCGGGGGGGAAGGAAGTATATATTCAAGGAGCTGGCGAAGCGGCTGGGCATTCCGTCCGCCATACTCGATCGGCGTAAGCAGGGATTCGCGCTGCCCCTGGTGCACTGGATGCGCGACGAATTAAAGGACATGCTGAACATTTTGCTTGAGCCTCGCACGCTGCAGCGCGGGTACTTCAAGCCGGATGCCATCCGTCGCATCCTGGACGACCATTTCCGTTCCCGGCGCGATCATTCCCAAGTGTTGTGGTTGCTGCTGATATTCGAACTCTGGCATCGAAATTTCCTCGAGGCATCTTCCTACTCATCTCGGTCCATAACTCCCGGTGACGAAGTGCTTTCGATGGAGGCCCGAGCACGGAGCCATGCCGTGGGCCAGGGTGGCACACTAGATTCTCCCGACAAGGCTTGATCCTGTGCTGGCGAGTTTCGAGCGGCTGCCCGATCCAAGGACGCTTGCCCACGACTCCTCCTTCGACCCTGGGTGTGGTCATCCTAAAAATGGAGAAGTCCCATTTCCGATGGACTAATTTCTGGGGAGCAGATCACTGCGCAGCCAGCGCGGGCCAATGGCAAGATCGGCGCCCCTTTGAGGGCAGCAAGGCACAACGGCGAAGTCGCGATCTCGTCACCAGCCCAACCCTTGGTCTTTTGCTGAGAGGCGACGGTTTTGATCTGTAGGGTCAGGTGCCGGACACGGGCATCAACTGTGTCACGTGCCCAACTAAAACCCTCGCGGCATCTACCCCTCACCGCAAATCGAACCCATTGCCTCAAGCTCGTCCTTAATTTTCTGAGAGCGCAAATCCTCACACTCACCCGTCAGCACCGCTAGCGCAGTCTCAATTGCCCACCGGTGCGAATCACATCGAATTACATTAAGGGTTCCGAGCGCCTGTCGATTAACGGTTGATCTGGGATGATCAGTTAACCCGTTCTGTGGCGGTTTCGTGAAGTGCAGAAGGTTCAACAGGTCGCGGTAAATTCTAAGAATCTCTTTAATACGTCCGCGAAATGATATACCAGAGCACCCTAGTATCCCGCGTAAGAAAGGCCGATATGCCGATAACCGATTCACGGCCAATTGCTGCCAGTAACCTTCGAATTCCGAACCGGCAAGGATGCTCGAAAGCTGCTCAAGATACGAAAGGTGGGATGCGGCATTCCTTCTACCTCCCAATGCCATGAGTTTATCGTCGACACGTTCGTAAGGCACGATCTCCAGGGTCTTGATTCGGCGGTCTTCGATATGTACGCGGACCATGAATCCCCAGTCTCGATACTCGTAGCGCCGGCCATCAATGCTATCGAAGTAGTAGTCTCCGAGACTGTAAAATATGTAGCGACCCGCGTACAGCTCCCACCCTTGAGGCACGTGCGGGTGGTGTCCAACTACCAGATCCGCGCCTGCGTCGATCAGATAACGGAGTTGTTGTTGGCGCTGTGCGGAAGGCAGGGGCATGAACTCGTTCCCGCCATGAGCACAAACGATGACGATGTCACCCGCCTGCTTTGCTTGGCCGACCGCATCTTCAGCTTGCGGGCTGGTGAGCCAAGCCGTACCAGCTGAGTTGCCGACGCTAATACCAAATTCGCGTTCGCAGAACGAGAGGACCTGAAGCTGCACGTTTCCAGGTAAGCACACCTTCAGTGGCTGCATTGCACGCCCCGAGTCGAAACCGGCACCGACACAATAAAGACCGCATTCAGCACAAACGCGGAGCGTATGCCGCAGCGCTTCGACGCCGTAATCCATTGCGTGATTGTTCGCTAGAGTAACCCCGTCAAAACCGACCGATTTCAGAAGTTCAGGAGCGCCCTGCCCTAGAGCTAGATGAGGACCCTCTTTGGCAATTTTTTGGCTGTCTCTGGCAGTCAGCGTCCCCTCGAAGTTCACAATTGAAAAGGTGGACTGCTTAACCATTTCGATGATCGCTGGAGCGAAAAGATCGCCTCGATCTTGAAAAATATGGTCGGGCCGGAGGAAAAAATCACCGGCAAATAAGAGTGTGGACCCCTCGATACGGTTTGGCTGACCTGACGAATTCACAAGGAGGCGAGGAGCAGACGGTGAATCCATATGTCTCGGCCGGAATTTTCCTCCCGGACGCCCGATGGGCGGAATTGTACCATCAGCTGCAGTGTCTGGGACTGTCTCCCAGTATATCCGCATTTTCGATCCTCCCTAGTGGCATGTCGCAGAGTAACCATTACTAGGCTGCTAGCATCAAAGCTGTCTTGGCTACTGGCAGCGAAATCTTGCTCACCCAGCAACAGCATTCCGACCTAAGCAGCATCGCCCAGTCTCGTTCTTTGCCCGCCTGGATACGTGTTTCGTGCCAAGCTGATTCTGATGCTGGCAGAAGGAGCGTCCTTCAACACGATCAAGCGGCAGTTGCAAACCACCGCGCCTACCATCATTCGCTGGAAGCAACGCTTCCGGCAATATGGACTCGATGGACTGGACACTTATCATCCCGGCCAAAAGGCGAGTGTGCTGACCCCCGCTCTGCGCGCTCGCATCCTATCCGCCACGCGCAGAAAGCCGAGCGACGGGTCGACGCACTGGAGTTGTCGCAAGTTGGCCTCTGGGCTGGGCGTCAGTAAAGACGCCGTACATCGGGTTTGGAAAGAAGCCGGCCTGAAACCGCACCGTCTCGAACGCTACATGGCCAGCGACGACCCCGAGTTCGAAAGCAAAGCCGCCGACATCCTCGGCCTCTATCTGCGCCCGCCGCAACACGCGGCCGTGTTCTGCGTGGATGAGAAAACTGCCATTCAAGCCTTGGATCGTCTCGATCCCGTCCTGCCGCTCTCGCCGGGACGCGCTGAACGCCACGGCTTCGAGTACTACCGCCACGGAACGCTCTCCTTGTACGCGGCGCTGAATACTGCCACTGGCCGGGTCCACGGCAAAACCGCTGCCCGCCATACCAGTCGGGAGTTTGTCACCTTCCTGCAAGAGGTCGTCTCGCTGTGCCCGCCACGGCAACAGATTCACATCATCCTCGACAATCTCTCTGCCCACAAAACACTGGCGGTCCGCGAGTTCCTCCAACACCATCCGCGCGTCCGCTTTCACTTCACGCCCACCTACTCGTCTTGGCTCAACCAGGTCGAGATCTGGTTCGCCAAGATCGAACGCGAGGTCATCGCCCGTGGCATTTTCACCTCGGTTTCCGACTTAGCTCGCAAACTCCGTCGCTACATCAACGCCTACTCCGCCAATGCTCGGCCCATTCAGTGGAAATACTCTGACCCCACTCGCCGCATGCGCAGTAACGAACTCATTGCGACAGCTCACTAGTATCGTGGAGGCCCAATCCCAGGATGAGGGTGCACGACGGTTGGCGCTGCGAAGCCCTTTCTGAAATCAAGAGAGAACATAAAACGCACAAACGATCTCTTCTAATTCCTTGGCAGCATTTAGCTCAATTATGTCGCGTACTGGACGGGCTAAGTCTTGCAGGAAAACTAATAGCTGGGTTCCTCCCTCTTCAACCGCAAACATCGTCGAGCCCTAGCCGCTTCAAAAGGGCAATCCACAATCTACATCGCAGTGTTTCTAAAGCCCTTGACAGCCCTGAGGCACTCACGTATTTTTATAGAGTGGGTCCCGTGTGTCACAGCCTCCCAAAGGCTAGTATGGATGGGGTTGACGCCGAGAATGGATTTACACGAGGCAGAAGAACCGAACCAGCAAGATCTCTCTGATTTGTGGCATCTGTGAGCGCAAGAAATGTAAGAGGCATGTGGGGAATTGATGTTTCTCTTCTTGGTCCGCCCGTCAGTCTATCGCAAAGCATGAATTCCTTGGGACGATCTTTGTTGGTTGGAACCCACTGGGCCCGCCGGTCGCGCAGCCTTGAAGTGCTCGAGGAAATCCGATCGCTACCCTTCCGTTCCCGTCAAGAGATTCTGGCCTATCAATTTCAGCAATTGTCGGCACTCTTGTCCGAGGCCGAGGCGCACGTCCCCTATTATCGGGAGATGTTTCGGAAACTCGGAATTCGCAGTCGTGATGTTCGAAACCTCAAAGAATTTGCTGACCTGCCAATCTTGACAAAGGACATAATTCGCGAGCGTCAGGATGATTTAATCAGCGAGAAAGCACCGAAGGGGACCTTGATCGAGGCCTACAGCGGCGGATCCACAGGTGTGCCCCTGCGGTTCTACCGTGACCGTACGACCCGTGACGCCACGGAAGCGGGTCTCTTCCGGTCCCTGCTTCAGTGTAAGTGGACGCCGGGTGAAATGATTGCTTATTTTTGGGGCGGAAACGAACATCTATATTCCATGTCTCGAATTGAATTCGAGATCCGCCAACATATACGACGTCAGTACCAATTTGATCCTTTCCATTCCGGTCCGAAAGAGATGGAGCGCTGGTTAAAAAAGTGGGAGAGGATCAGGCCGCGAGTTGCGTTCGGATACACTTCGACAGTTGCCAGATTTGCGTCGTACATAAAAGCACATGGGAAGTCTGTGCCTCCTTTGCGAGGCGTATTTGTCACGGCAGAGAAGTTATACGCTGCCCAGCGCGAAGTTATCGCCAGCGTATTCAACTGCCATGTTTACGACTTCTATGGCAGTTCGGAAATACGCGACATTGCGACCGAATGCCCCCTTGGAAGCATGCACATCAACTCCGATTTTGTTGTGCTGGAAGTCGATCAAGCCGGATTAAACCCGGGGGAGTCAGCGCCGTTCATAGTAACTTCGCTAATGAACAATGCTATGCCGTTTATCCGGTATCGCAACGAAGACTGCGGGCGCCTGCTGGACGGGACCTGCGAGTGCGGCAACCAGTTTCCCCTTCTAGAACTCAATATTTCACGCATCGGAGACAATTTCGTTTTGCCCGGCGGCCGAGTGGTGCACGGCGAATTTTTTACGCACCTGATGTATGGTACCGAAGGCATTTCCATGTTCCAGTTCCACCAAACGGCGCCGCAGACGATTGTGCTCTGGATTGTGCCGGGTCCCGGACGAGACGAAGCTCGAGAAAAGGCCATACGCGCCGTAATCGAGCAGGTACATAAGCTCGATCCGGCTGTTACAGTCCTGGTCCGAGAAATTGCGGCCATCCCACTCTCGTCGGTGGGGAAGCACAGATTTACGAGATCGGACGTGATGGGAAACGTATCATTGTGACGGGCTCTTTAGCACAACCGCAGGATGTGGTCTCCTGAGTCCGGTGGCGTCGTCCGCCTCAGGAGCATTTGGGACGATCCCCTTTCGACCTGCTCGGCCCGCGGACTTGTAACCACAATCCCGACGAGCGCGCCGGGTAAAGTCGTTTGGGCGGAGAGCATATTAGCTGTATTCGTGCCAGTTCCATCGCGTGTCTTGAAAGCTCTTAGATATCTACGCCGGTATTCTTTTCCAGTGCGCTTTGCCGGTTATGCTGTGGACTTCGCGGAGCGCCGCTTGGTTGTGCGAGGGCCTCTTTTGCGACGGTCCTGGCAAGGCGTAGACCTTGGGGTTTGTCGCTGGAATTAAGTTGCGCAGTCTGCGGGGCCGACACGGGGGCGCCGGCCTGGGTCAAAGTCATGAACAGCAGCTCCAGACGGCTGGACACGCCCAGCTTGTCATATACCCGAAAAAGATAATTCTTGATAGTGTGCTGGCTAAGCCCCAGACGCTCTGCAATCTCCCGATTGGTCAGTCCTTCGGCCAGGCTGCGAACTACATCCATTTCCCGCTTGGAAAGCAGGCTCAGGCCGTTGGCGTCGACGGCGCGTACCGTGGGAGATGATGCCAGCGCCTCGACCGCAAATGACATTTGCTGACTATCGGCCCAGATCTGGCCCTGGTATACGCTCCGAATGCACTTGGACAGAGTTTCCACGGAATCGTGTCTGCTAAAAATTCCTCGCGCCCCCGCGCGAAATGCCTGCAGGATGGCCTCGCGTTTGGAGGAATCCAGCAACATAATCGCGTGAATGCTGGGATCAGTGGCGCGCAGTTGTCGCAGAACCTCGAACCCGCGCAACGGATCCTCGTCGAGATTGGAGCTTAACACCACTACGCCAACCTTGTGAGCTCGTACGGTTTCCACCAGATCTCGGAAACTGGCCGGTGGACTGACGACTTCCAGTTGTTGATCTCGGCGCAGCGCATCCGCCAGCAACTGTGTATGAATCCGCGTGTCATCAACAACCAGCACCCGAATCGTTTCCTCCCCGAAACCTTCAGTCGCCTGCATTTTTCCTCCAAAGCCGAATTCAAATCGAGGGCCTGCAGACTCGCGATCGAGCTAGCTGTGGCCATCCTAGAGAACAAATACTTCCAGACGGAGAACTCTCTCCTAGTTCGAAGGGGAGGAGGCGAACGTATCTAGGGGGAGGTCCGTGAAACGATACCAAGACCACCGGCATCGATCAGACTGAAAGAGAGTGTAGCGTAAATCCAGCAATTGAAGCAAACAGGAAGTTGAACAGCTTTGCAACATTCGCTTTGTAGTGACCAAGGGTCATTGTTATGTCGATGCACCAGAACGGCGAGGCCTCATAGCTTCTGCATCCACAGGAGATAGTTGAGCTATGGAGAAGTTTTGTAAACTGTTTATTATAATGCGTTTATACATGTTCCAGTCAGGCTGGGGGTTAGACCACGGTGAATTGCAAGGCGGCAGCCAATAGGGAATATATTCTCCTGTACTTTATTACCTTATTGTGAGATACCAATATCTCTATAGTAAAGAGATTAATATCATGGAGAGGACGTGCCTCTTGCAGATTTTTGCATCCGGCAGTACTCTACAGATGCTTGTAACGAATTCTCTCTCCCCCCTGTAGTGCTCCAGCTGAACCACAACTTGTGCCGTTTTAGGGTCACGCGCCGATGTGACTCAGAGGGCGAAGCTATAACTACCCAAAATCAAATCTGGCAAATCTCCGGCGCGGATCTTATGAAGAAGCAGGAACAACCGGCAAACTGGTATGCAGTGCAAACCCGGGCGCGCAACGAAAAGGTGATCTCGGAACGGCTGCAGGAACAGGGCCTTAGCACTTTTCTTCCGCTGGTCACGGAAGTGCGGCGTTGGAGCGATCGCAAGAAAAAAGTAGAACTGCCGTTGTTCAGTTGTTACGTCTTCGTCAAGCTGGTGATCAGCAACAACCAGGAACGAATGAGCGTGTATCGCACCAATGGCGTGTTCGGCATTGTGAGTATGCGCGGCGTGGCGATTCCGATTCCTGAGGAACAGATCGACGCGCTGCGTACAGTGGTCACGCAACAAGTTCCGTGGTCGGCACACCCGTTCCTGAAAGTCGGACAGCGCGTGCGCATTCGCGGCGGTTCCATGGATGGTGTGGAAGGCGTGCTGCTTTCCGCGAATGGAGACCAGACCCTAGTTATTTCTGTAGATGCCATTCAACGATCCCTGGCGGTACGGGTTGAAGGTTACGAGGTCGAGCCTCTGTAAGACTCAGTGTCACCCCCTCCCCTGCTAGTCGTCCTCTTTTAGACGGATTCCCCCTTGGCCGAAAGTAAAAATGGAATCAGCCCAAATTCTGTTCGTGAGCAAGGAACGATCCGCCCTTGATCTGCCTTGGGCAGGCGGCGAGGTCCGCGGCTGGCAACTGGAGTCTGCCGCCAGCGGTTGGGAAGCCCTCGACCGCGTGCACGCCGGGCCCGGTCCGGATTTGGTTCTGCTCGACCTGATAACCGGCGACGGCGATAGCCTGCACACGCTGCGTTGGCTGCGCCGGGTGCGGCCCGACCTGCCCGTGCTCATACTGGCCAGTTCGGACGAACCCGGACAGAAGGCGGAGGCGATTCGACTGGGGGCACAGGATTTTCTGGTTCAGCCGTTGCAGCCCCCGCAGCTGGAGGCCGCAATTCGACGTTCGCTCTTTCACTACAGCGACGACGCTGAGTGTGAAATGGCATCCGACGAAATCGAGGCCGACGAAATCGAACAAATCGGTGAAGCCGTGTTCTTCGTGGCCGCCAGTCCCACCATGCGTAACCTGCGGGCCCAAGCGGAACTGCTGGCCCATGTGAGCGGGTCAGTATTGATCTCGGGAGAGAATGGCAGCGGCAAGGACTTGGCGGCGCGTCTGATTCACAAGCTGTCGGTGCGGTCGGGCTTTCGTTTCATCAAACTCAACTGCGCCGCTTTGCCGGGCGATATGCTGGAGAGCGAGCTGTTCGGCGCGACCAGCCGCAACGGGCGGTCCAAGCCCAGCAAGCTCGAGCTTTGCCAGCGCGGCACGCTGTTTCTGGATGAGATCACGGAAATGCCGCTCAGCCTTCAGATCAAGCTGCTGCACGTTTTGCAGGATGGATATTTTGTCCGTTTGGGCGGCGACACCCGGATCGAAATGGATGTGCGCATTCTGGCGGCCACGCAAATCAATATTGAACAAGCCATTGCCGATGGGAAATTGCGCGAAGACCTTTATTACCGCCTGAGCGCGTTCACCGTGCATGTGCCCGCCTTGCGGCAGCGCAAAGAAGAGATTCCGCTTTTACTGGGCTACTTCATGAACCGGCTGGCGCGGCGTTACAGCCTGCCGGCTCGAATCTTTTCAGCTGCGGCCCTCGAGGCTTGTCAACGCCATTCCTGGCCGGGCAATCTTAGGGAACTGGAGAAATTTGTGAAGCACTACCTGGTCATGGGCGACGGCCGGAGCGATGCCGGCACCGTTGATCCGGACAGTGACATGGCTTTCTGGAATTCGTATCTGTCGCCGAGCGAAGAACCAGATCGGTTCCAGGCCCGATTGACGCTTGAACCTGCTGAACCGGCACCCCGTATTTCAGGCTTGAAATCACTGGTCCAAAGCGTCAAGGGAGAAACCGAGCGCAATGCGATTGCGATCGCCCTCGACCAGTCAAGATGGAACCGGAAAGCAGCGGCGCGACTTCTGAAGGTCAGTTACCGCACTTTGCTCTACAAGATCGAGCAGTATCACATGAGCCCCCCAGCGGGTCCTTTTTCGCCCTACTGCAATGCTGGGTCGTTTGGGGAAGGTACCCTGCAAAAACGCTAGAAATCCGGTATTCCGGGTACGCCGAAAGGACATCTAAACAGTTACGGTGGCACAACAGAAACGGTGAGAATCTAATGCCAACGGCAAACTCTGGAGATCGAGGTCGAAACGGAAGACGCGGGGCAAAACTAAGTGCACAATTGGCGATAAGATTGGATGGAATTATGCGGCAACCGGTAACAATTCGCGGCTTTCGTTTCAGGTTTATACTTTCGGCCCTTCTGCTGGTGGGATTGATCCCAGCAGCCCGGTCTCAGACTACGATTTCCCCGCTCCCGGCTCCTGCGGTCACCGAACCCACTAGTACCCTGGCAAAGTCCGACGGCCCCGTTCTGGTGATTGGCGGCGGCGACCTACTGAAGGTCAGTGTCTTCGGCGCGCCGGAGTCGGATCAGGAAGTGCGAGTGGACCAAGAAGGAAATATTTCGCTGAACTTCATCGGTTCCGTCCATGTGGCCGGGCTAAGCGCCAGCCAGGCGCAAGACCTGATCGCGAGAAAATTAGTGGTGGGCGGCTTCTTTACCCAGCCCCAGGTATCGGTGTTTACCAAGGAATATGCGACTCAAGGTATTTCCGTCCTGGGCGAAGTGCAGAAGCCGGGTGTGTACCCCCTTCTTGGCTCGCGCCGGCTGTTTGATGTGCTGTCGCTTGCCGGTGGCACTGGCCCCAAGGCCGGGAGGATAGTGAGCATAACCCACCGCGATCATCCAGAGTCGCCGCGTACTGTAAGGCTATCAAACGATGCCACCGAATCGGCGCAAAGCAACATCGAGGTTTTTGCTGGAGACACCGTCGTGGTATCGCGAGCAGGGGTCGTCTACGTGGTCGGGGACGTGCACAAGCCGAGCGGGGTGATCATGGACAATGGTACCGACATGACCGTTCTGCAAGCAATTGCCATGGCAGAAGGTACTAACTCTACCGCCGCGCTGAATAAGGCCAAATTGATCCGGACAACCGCTAGCGGTCGCGAGGAGTTACCCTTGGCCTTGAAAGACATGCTTGCCTCCAAGACTCCGGACATCCGTCTTCAAGCCGAAGATATTATTTTTGTTCCAAACAGCGCCGCCAAGAGCGCAGGCCGGCGAACCCTCGAAGCGATCATTCAAACCGCCTCTGGCGTGGCCATATATGGTGTCCGTCCGTAGCCGAGGGGACCACTGTTCTTAGGGTTGAAGCACGAAACCATTAATGAAATTGGTATCCACCGGGAATCAAGACGAACCGGGGTAAACGAATCAACGGCCGGGAGGCATGAGTGAGCAGAAACTTTGAATTAATGAGGCAGGCGGGCAAAGAGGTTGGTCAACGAAGGCCCGCCCGCTTAGGGGTCGGTGCCGACAAAGATTCTGTGACGCAACTCTCTACCGATCCCCTTACGCTTGATGAGAGCAACGGATTTTACTGGTTGCGTGCACTCGGAGTACTCCAGAAGCACTGGAGGTTGTCCGCGCTTTTTGCTGTCATAGTCATGGTAACTGTCGCGGGCATCACTTTTCTCGCAAGACCAGTCTACGAGGCCACAACCCGCATTGAGGTCGACCCATCCGGTGAAAAGTTCAACTTGGAAAATGGCGGCTCAGGCGTGACCGACGCCGAGTACTTGGAAACCCAGGCTCAGGTGCTGCAAGGGGACAGCTTGGCGATTGTGGTCATCCGAAAGCTGCGACTCGACCAAGACCCGGATTTCAGCGGTGAGGTGAAGACGAGGACCTCGACTACAAGGCCAGAGCAACTTACCCCAGCGGAGAATAACGCCTTAGCAAACTTTAAGACAGATCTAACGGTTAGACGGGACACAGCCAGTCGCCTTATCTTGGTATCCTTTTCCAGTTACAATCCTGAACTTGCCGCACAAGTATCCAACACCCTGGTGCAGTCGTTTATCGATCAGAGCTTTCAGACTAGGCACGACGCAGTGATGAAATCTACGGAATGGCTCTCGCGCCAGCTCGATGACATCCGCCAGAAAATGGAGGATTCAAGTCGAGCTCTCACCCAATTTCAGCGAGCTAGCGGGGTGACAGATATTGACTCCAACCGAACCACGTTCACGGAGCACATGGGCGAACTCAGCCGCCAGCAAACGCTGGCGCAGTCGGAGAGGATACAACTCCAAGCCCTGCTGAAGAACGCGGGCAATGCCGATTCGCTCCCGGAAGTTCGCACGAACCCGGTGATACAACAGCTTAGCCAGCGATTGGCAGAGCAGCGGGCCGCGCTTGCTCAGGCTCTGGTGGTTTACGGCAGTAATCATCCGACTGCGAAAAAGCTTCAGAGCGAAGTGGATGAATTGCAGAGCCAGGTCGATATCCAGAAGAAGGCGATTGTGAACTCGCTGCGAGCCAGCTATGCCTCGGCCGAGGCGCGTGAAAGCTTGATGGCAGCTGAAATGAAGGGGACCAGCAAGGAATTGGACGAAGTGGCTCAATTTACCTCTCTCAAGAAGGAAGTCGAAGCTAACCAGACGCTTTACAACTCCTTATACGCGCGGATTAAGGAGGCAGGGATCGCCGCGGCTTCGAAATCGGCCGATATTCAGGTTGTGGACCCAGCCCGAGTTCCCGACTACCCGGTTCGGCCGCGCCGCTCTTTGAACCTGGCGGTGGGTCTGCTGGCCGCTCTTATCGGCGGCATCGGACTGGCTTTCATCTGCGAGGAATTCGACAACAAGCTGCGTTCATCGGAAGATATCAGAAGATGGATCGGCAGTTCGAACATCTCTGTCATTCCCGCCATTACTCAGCCTGAGACCCCGGAGCTACATCTGGGCTGGTCAAAGCGAATCGTAGGGGCTCTGCCGCCGCCTCCCTCCGAAGATCGTCGGACGAACATGTTCTTCCTGGAAAGACCCAATTCGCCTGAAGGCGAAGCGTTGCAGAGTCTGTACGCTTCGATCTTACTATCGTCGCCCAATAACCCTCCTCAGACTCTGCTCGTTGTCTCCGCTGTTCCTGGGGAAGGGAAGACTACGGTCGCGTTAAACCTGTCTTATGCCCTTTCCCAACACGCCAATACTTGTTTGGTGGATGCCGACCTTCGAAAGGGCAGGGTCGCGCGCGCGTTTGGCTTGCCCGTCGGACAAGGTCTAGGCGATGTGCTGTCCGGAGTTGCAACCCTGGAGGGCTCCTTGCTGGAGGTCCCCGAGGTGGGCAATCTGTCCATTCTGCCTGCCGGCCGATCGAAGGGTAATTTCGGCCAACTTATCTGCTCTGAGAAAATGGCGCAGACTCTAGGCGGGCTGCGGGAACGCTTCGGCTTCGTAGTCATCGATTCCCCTCCCCTCCTTCCGTTTGTGGATGGGCGAGCACTCTCGACGCTGGTCGATGCCGTAGTTCTGGTCGGAAGAGCTGGAGTCACGACACGCCAAGCCATGCGGCGCGGTGTGGAATTGATCTCCGAAGTTCACGGAGCACCGATTCTCCAAGTCGTGTTGAACGGGGCCGCCATTGCTGAAACCGATTACAAGTACTACGGTTATGCCTACGAGGATTCCACATCCGGGGCCAATTCCGAGCGCCCGGACTAGTGTAAAAGAGCCCCGGTCCCCTCCCCCACATGGCCGGGTGAGCAGCAAACCAACTTTCGTTCGATTCTGACGAAGTTTGTATCTCCCTCATCCCCCGAACGATCGCAGCGACAAAGGAAACCATTATGTCGACGACACCCAGGTTCGAGAGATTAGTCAGCCCCCCTTTCGTTTTTCGGAGGAAGCCCATTCTTGATGCATTCAAAACGCGATTGGCACCAGAAATTGTCGTTCGGGTATTGGCCGACATCGGCCTGCTGAATATCTCGCTCATATTCGGGTTGTTTGTTCGCACGTTGATCGTGCACGATGCGCAAAACAGTTTCGTAGCAATCGCGGCCGTTTTCTTACGCGCCTCGCTGTTTTTGAGCACGATGGGCCCAATTGTCTTCGCGGCGATGGGCTTTTACACCAAAGGCCGGTTCTATGCCTCGCGCTATAAAGCCGTGATCATTCTGCAGGCGACCGCTTTGCTCTTCCTAGTTTTTGGTTTCACCAACTTTCTCTTAGGGAGCCGCGAATTTTCTCGTCTCGTAGTCATGATCACTTGGGGTGTGGCGGTATCGTTCATCGAAGCCGCTCGATTTTGGACGTGGTTGTGGGGCCACATAGTTGAACGGGAAAGGGATTTGCCTATGGTGACGCCCATAGCAGACGAGCGTCGCATCCTACTGATCGGGGGCGCCGGGTATATCGGGTCTGGTCTGCTGCCGCACTTGCTACAACGTGGCTATAAGGTCCGGCTTCTTGATGGATTTATCTACGGTGAGGAGCCCATCGCGGACTGTCTCGGCCACCCCGATTTGGAAATCATGAAGGCAGATTTTCGCAATCTGCAGGATGTCGTTTGTGCGATGCGCGGGGTCCAGTCAGTGATTCATCTGGGCGCGATTGTCGGCGATCCGGCATGCTCCCTGGACGAGGATTTGACGGTAGAAGTCAATCTGCTGGCCACGCGTACCATCGCCGAAGTGGCCAAGGCCAACGGCGTGCGTCGGTTGATCTTCGCTAGTACTTGTTCCGTATATGGTGCCAGTGACGACCTGCTGGACGAACGTTCAGCGATTAAACCCGTGTCACTTTATGCGCGCAGCAAGATTGCGTGCGAACGGGTTCTGCTCACCATGCGTGATAAGGACTTCACCCCGGTCATTCTTCGCTTCGGCACCGTCTATGGATTGTCTGGCCGCACGCGCTTTGACTTGGTGGTGAATCTACTCGCTGCCAAGGCCATGGTGGATGGCAGAATTACAGTTATCGGAAAAGATCAATGGCGCCCGTTCCTGCACGTGCACGACGCTGGCCGCGCGGTGCTGGCTGCATTAGAGGCGCGTCCGGAGCAACTATCAGATGCGGTCCTGAACGTCGGCTCCGACGAACAGAATTACACCCTGGGCGAGATTGGCAAGTTGGTTAGAAGCATGGTGCCGACGGCCGAACTCATATGCACAGAGTCGGAAGAAGACCCCCGCAACTACCGGGTCGATTTCAGCCGGATTCGCAGGGCGCTGAACTTTGAGCCAGAGTGGTCGCTCGAAGCCGGCATTCAACAGGTCATCGATGCGATTCGGAGCGGCCGAGTCGTTGATTATCGTCATCCCAAGTACAGCAATGTGAAGTTCCTAAGTGAGCAAAATGGCCATGCGAAGATGAAGACCAATGGCAACTGGGCCAAGGAAATGCTGGAGACCTTTCACGCAGCTTAGGTCTCCCCCCTCTCGCCGCAACACTCCCCAAGATCTCAGACCGCCGTAAGCAGCACGACTCCCTTGCAGCTAACATTTGTCCGAACTTTAGCCAAAATCACTATGACTGACAATACCTATATCCCGTTTCATCGTCCTTCGATCGGCAAAGAAGAGATGGATGCCGTGCAACAGGTCCTTGCCTCCGGCTGGCTGACTACCGGGCCAGTAGCCATGGAGTTCGAGAAGCAATTTGCTGCGTACATAGGATGCAAACATGCTTTGGCGGTGAATTCCTGTACCGCCGCTCTGCAACTGGCGCTGGATGCCATCGGGTTACAGGCTGGCGACGAAGTGTTGGTACCTTCCTACACCTTCACGTCCACCGCAGAGGTGGTCACCTACTTTGGAGCACGTCCGGTACTCTGTGACAGTCTTCCTGGAGGTTTCAATATCGACCCGCTGGACGCTGAACGGCGAATAACGTCCCGGACCCGCGCCATCATCCCGGTTCACATCGCTGGACAATCGTGCGATCTGGACGCCGTACACGAACTCGCTCGTCGGCGGAATCTGCATGTCATCGAAGACGCCGCTCATTCCATACCAGCCTCGTATAAGGGCAGGCGAATCGGAACGATCTCAGAACTGACCGCTTTCAGTTTCTACACCACCAAAACCATCACCACGGGCGAAGGGGGCATGTTAGCCACCAATGACGACAAGCATGCAGCACGCATCTCGCTGATGCGGCTGCATGGGATCGGTCGTGATGCCTGGAAACGTTACGCGAAAACCGGTTCCTGGTTCTATGAGGTACAAGAGGCCGGATACAAGATGAACCTGCCCGACATTCTTGCGGCACTCGGCGTGGCACAGCTCAAGAAAGCCGACCAGTTCTGGCAACAGCGCCGTGAGATCGCAGCTTATTATCAGGAGAAACTGGCGCAGTTCGAGGAACTCCAGTTGCCTCCCGGCGAGAGCGACGACACTGATCACTCCTGGCATCTTTTCATCCTTCGCCTTCGGCCCGAGTTCCTCTCTATTACTCGCAATGAGCTTATTGAAGAATTCAAAGCGAATGGTATCGGGACCAGCGTGCATTTCATTCCTCTGCATCGACACCCCTACTACGTCCGGAAATACGGATGCACTCCGAACGACTTTCCGCATGCCGATGACAGTTACTCACGTTGCGTCTCGCTACCTATCTACCCGGGTCTCACCGAACACGAGCGTGAACACATAGTCCAGACGGTGGGGAGGCTGGTTACCCAGAACCGCAAAAAGACGATGTTGGTCGCGGACTAATCATGGAGAGAGATCTAGGTGTTTCTGACATCATGCCCCGAACCAGCGCGCTGGCGTTAGGGCAGAAGTACGAATGGAGCTGCTCGAGTGGCAAGCGGGCATTCGACCTGGTGATTGCCGGCTTCGTGTTCTTGCTCTCGCAGCCTCTGTTGGTGGCGGCCGCGCTGGCGATCAAGTGCACTTCTCCCGGTCCGGTGCTCTTTCGGCAGGTGCGTGCCGGCAAGGACGCCAAGACATTCTCCTTGCTGAAGTTTCGCACGATGATTCACAACAGGCGCGATCCGGGACCGGGTTTGACCCAGCAAGGCGATCCGCGGATCTTCCCAGTTGGCCGTTTCTTGCGCAAGTGGAAACTCGATGAGTTACCTCAGTTATTGAATGTGGTCAAGGGCGACATGAGCCTGGTCGGACCGCGCCCGGATCTGCCAGAATATCTCTCCGTCTTGCAAGATGAACAGCGCGAAATCTACCGGATTCGCCCTGGAATCACCGGGTCCGCCACCTTAAAATTTCGTCACGAAGAGATCCTGCTCGCGCAGGTCCCACCCGACGAGTTGCAACGATTCTATACTGCGCACGTTCTGCCCGAAAAGGTGCAGATGGACCTAGAATATGCTGCGCAGGCGACTTTTTACAGCGATGTCAAGATCCTCCTGCGCACTCTGGCTGCAATTGTTTCCTAAGTCCACGCAGACGCTTGTGGTACTCGAAACGTCGCGGACCCCGCAATATTTTTTGCCAATTCAACAGAGCAACGTGCAGTTGGCTCGCTTGGGAGAGTGAGGAATGTTACCAGTGAATCTGACGATTGGAGCTCGCTAATCTCCACAGCCACCATATACCGGAGCGAAACCCTGGCAACCGGGCGGGAATCGCGTGGCCGGCCTATTCGCGTGCTGGCGATTATCGAGGGGGACAAATTGAGCGGACCGGCAAAGAACCTGCTTGAATTCTGCCGAACCGTCAATGCCATGAACTCCGACCCGTCGATTGAGCTGCTGCTTGTAATGTTCGAGCGTTTGGGAAAACACTCGATCGCCCTTCCAAGGCAAGAAAGCGAGCTGGCGGAAGCCGCGCGCCAGAACGGTGTTTCCAGCTTTGTAGTCGCGGAGCGATTCGCGTTCGACTTGCGCGCCCTATCTGGCTTGAAAAGCCTGATTCTACAACTGCAGCCTGACTTGATTGAGACGCACGCGGTAAAATCACATTTCCTGGTGCGCCTTTCGGGAGCAGGCAAGAAAATGCCATGGGTTGCATTTCATCACGGCTATACCCGAACCGATCTGCGATCGCCTGTCTACAATCAATTGGACCGGTGGTCTTTGCGAACGCCTGCTCACATCGTGACCGTGAGTTGCGCATCAAAGCAGCAGCTTGCCGCTCGGGCGATATGTTCGTCGAATATCACCGTCTTGCACAACGCCGTTAGGCCTTTGAGCATTCCCGGAGCGGAAACGACCTCCGAGATGCGCGAGCGAAAAAAGCGGCTCGGCCTCTCGCCGGACGATCACATGATCTTATGTGTCGGACGACTTTCTCACGAGAAGGCGCCGGCAGACTTGGTAACCGCATTACGTTATCTCGCAAGCCTTGAGCCCAAACTGCCGGTGCAGCTTGTTTTTGTGGGTGAAGGGCCAGAGCGCATCACCGTTGAGCGAATGGCGCACTCCGCAGGATTGTTTGGGCATGTGAAGTTAGCAGGTTATTGCCACGATGTACGGTCCTATTACCAAGTGGCAGATCTGGTTGCTATTCCTTCCATCAGTGAAGCCTCTCCCAACGCGTTACTGGAGGCCATGGCTGCTGGTGTGCCAGTAGCGGCAACTTCGGCTGGAGGCATACCGGAAATAGTCAGTCACGAAGAGACCGCCTTACTGGTCGAGCCGGGCGACTCGGCCTCGATGGCCAAGGCAATCCATCGTTTGCTCAGAAATAAAGATTTGCGCACAGCCTTGGTGGGGAGGGCACAGAAACTGATTCAGACGCGATTCTCCCCGGAGGGCCGGGCCCAAGTCTTGGCAGACTTGTACATGCGTCTGGTATCGCACCACTCGTCGGGTCCGGCCGCATTGTCTGCGGCAGGGCAGAATGGTTCAGATCCTCCTGACGCGAAGAGCAAGGCGGACCGTGAGAATCGGCATTTACAACTTGCTAGCACTCTAGCCGAACCGCTCCTTGCTGGAGAATTCGTAAATGCTTACGGAGACTCTGATTAAGTGCTCCCTTTCCACAGCCAGTGATAGATAAAGTCGTGCCAGCATGAACTCTTTGAAGCAGCAGAGGACACTGGCGATGATGACGGGATTCGAACGGTACACGAAGAAGACGCGACGCGCGATCTTCCTGGAGGAGATGGAGGGGGTGGTGCCGTGGGCGGAGTTGTGTGGGTTGATCGAGCCGCACTATCCCAAGCCGGGCAATGGACGACGACCGAAAGAGTTGGAACAGATGCTGCGGATTTATTTCTTGCAGCAGTGGTTCAACTTGGCCGATCCGGCGGTGGAGGAGGCGCTGTATGACTCGGCGACGCTGCGCGGGTTCGCAGGGATTGACCTGGGTGCGGAGCCGGTGCCGGACGAGACCACGGTGTGCAAGTTCCGACATTTGCTGGAGGAGCACCAACTGGGGGAAGAGATTCTGGGGACGGTAAACTTGCATTTACAGGCTAAGGGAATACGGATCACGAGGGGCACGATTGTGGACGCGACCCTGGTTCACGCGCCCAGTTCGACGAAAAACCGCGAGCAGAGCCGTGATCCGGAGATGCACCAGACGCGGAAGGGGAAGAACTGGTACTTCGGGATGAAGGCGCATGTGGGGGTGGACAGCAAGACGAAGATCATCCACACAGCGGTGGCGACGGCAGCCCATGTTTCCGACGTGGCCATTTTGCCCGACCTGCTGCACGGCGAAGAGACCCGGGTGTGGGGCGACGGGGCTTATTAGGGACAAAGCGGGGTGATTCGCAAGTGCGCGCCGCGAGCGCGGGATTTTACCCAACGGCGCTGTCGCTATAAGAATCAGATCGTGGACTGGGTGGCGTGGGCGAAGAACCGGACGAAGTCGAAGGTGCGGGCCAAGGTCGAGCATGTGTTTCAGGGGATGAAGCTGAAGTTCGGGTTCGTGAAAGTGCGCTACCGGGGATTGAAGAAGAACGCGCACCGCTTGTTTGTCACCTGCGCCCTGGTGAATCTGTTTCTCAGTCGCAAGAAGTTGCTGCTAGCAGCGTAGTCTTCGTCTGCTCGGCGCGCCGACCACGCGATGGAAAGGGCGAGGCGAAACAAGTTCGCGGGTTCGACAGTCACATCGGTAGCCCGGTTTCCTGAGTACTGATATTACTCGACTTAGAACGAGGGCTTATTCAGAGCGTCCTTAAGTAGATCGGATCCTTCGCCTCCTGACAAACATGCCAGACATCCTAGCGCCACTTGCGACTGAGCCGTCATCCTCCGCAGACATAAGGGTTAACGAGGCGCAGCCATACCAACCCTTATCGGTTGTGGTCGTCGATCCTTCGTGCTTCAGTCTGCCGTACGATTACTCTTTGTGCCATGCCTTGTGTGCGACCGGATGCGAGGTGACACTGGCGCGAAGCCGGTTTCTCTACGACGAGTCGGCGTTTTCCGGTCCGTTCGCGTCTTGGGACCGTTTTTATCAGCTTACCCACAGCTGGAAGCAAGAGCGTGCGCAATCCTGGATGGGAAAGTTTGCCAAGGGAGTTGAGCACCTGGTCAGCATGAAGCGTCTGCGGGCGGAGTTGCGCAGGATCAAGCCTGCGATCATCCATTTTCAGTGGCTTCCCCTGCCGGCACTGGATCGTCTCTTTTTGCCGAGTTTGAGCCGGATCGCTCCGCTTGTGCTCACCCTGCACAATACAAATTTCTCTCGCTTCGGTGTCGGGACCCGTTTGCAACAGGAAACAGGCATCCGCGCGGCTCTCAAGCATTTTCGTGCCCTGATCGTGCACAGCAACTTCAGCAAGCAAAAGATTGTCGAGAGAAACTGGATGCCGCCGGAAAACGTGCATGTCGTGCCCCACGGTCCTTTGGACTACTATCGGGGATCGCCGACCCTAAGCAGGCCGGCGGGCCAGCAAGACAATAACGAGGTGCTCTTTTTTGGAAATATTGAACCTTACAAGGGTCTGGATCTCCTTCTGCGGGCCTTTGCTGCCTTGCCGCCCGCCTTACTGAACCAGTCTCGCTTGCGGATCGCCGGCCGGCCGGGACGCGGGACATCGGAGCTGCAGACGTTGTCGGACACCTTGGGAATTCAAAGTCGGGTAACATGGCAGTTGGGCTTTGTGGCGGAAAAGGAAGTTGCCGGCCTCTTCCGCTCCGCCACATTGGCTGTGCTTCCCTATCGCGAGATTGATCAAAGTGGAGTTCTGATGACGGCCATAGCCTTTGATAAGCCCATCATAGCTACTCGCGTCGGGGGAATCCCTGAAACGATTAAGGACCAAGTTCACGGGCTTTTGATAGAACCCGGGAACGTCCCGCAACTCACCGACGCGCTTTGCAGTCTGCTGAACTCTGCCGCGCGCAGGCTGGAGATGGAAGCCGCGGTACGTAAACTTCGTACCGGTGCTCTCTCCTGGAAGTTCATTGCGGACCAGACATTGAGTGTCTACCGGAATGTTACGAATGACAACACGGCGCATGCATCAGTTGCAAATTTATCAAACGATGTAGGCGCAACTAGATCGGTCCGGGACCAGATTAAGAAGTGAAGTGGGGAATTGGGCCCATCATCATGGCATCTACGGTAACTACGGCAAGCCTCAGTCCCTCGATCTCCCAGCGCCAGTGGCTCGCTTTTGCCCTAGCGGTAGTTTGCGCTTTAGCGATTGGCCTGACCATTGGGGAGGCCCGTTGGATATGGCTTGGCGTGATAGTCGCTGCATTCCTGACTTTCCGATGGCCAGTTGAGACCGCGCTTGGAGCATTTGTTTTGTTGGTCCCATTCGATAGTGTCGCCATCGCCGCCACCGGTAGCGGCCGAACCCTACTTTGGTTCATAGGCGTCGGCGCGGCGTGCACTCTTCTCGCCACGGCGGTGTTGAAATCCAGGCTGCAAAGGCCGCCACGCGCGGCGGTGTGGTGGACGATATTTGTACTGTGGTGCTCCCTCACCTGTGTTTGGGCCTCCGCCCCTAAGGCCGCTTGGCTGACAGTTCCGACGGCGGTCGCTTCCCTGGTCCTTTACCTTGCTTCGGTTTCATTCCGCATAGAAGAAAGGGAGTACAAGAGGATTGTCTGGCTCACCATAATCGGAGGATGTGCGGCAGCACTTTACACCTGCCGCGAGTTTTATCATGGGGCATCATTTCACGACAACGGCTGGAACACGATGCGCGGGTCACTGATTTTGGGGGGCGCCGAAATGAATCCCAATGTCTTGGCTATCCGCTTGCTTCTGCCCCTTGCGCTCGCCGTTGGCGCCTACTTTTGCGCGCGCTCTCGAATCTCTAAGCTCATCTGTTTGAGCGTCAGTGGAGTTCTGGTTCTGGGATTGTTGGTTACGATGTCCCGAGGAGGCTTCCTGGCGCTGCTGGTAATGGCGTCGGTATTTGCGCTCCGACTGGGAGTAAACCGCCGGATGCTTCTGGTAGGTGCAACCATCGCCGTGACCATCATGGCGATGCCCAGTCTCTTCTTCACCCGGCTGCAGGAAGCGGCTGCGACTGGGGGGGCGGGGCGGCTCGATATCTGGCATGTCGGATGGCAACTAATTAAACACCACGGTGTTATTGGTGCCGGACTCGGCAATTTCCCGGCGGTTTATTCGCTATACGCGGGCTACGCGCCTCAGTTCAGAGGATTCGCTCGAGATCCCCATAACGTCTATTTGCGGGTCGTAGTGGAATTCGGAATCGTCGGCATTGCCCTGTTTTTGAAAGCAGTCGCAGCCGATTTATTGCGAAAGCCGATACACCGGGCCAAGGGCAGCGCTCCACGTAATGTCTGGTGGGTGGCTTGTGAAGCGTCCGGGTGGTCAATCGTGACCTTCGCCATGTTCGGAAATCTTTTGTGGGAAAAGTCCTTCTGGCTGATCTGGATTATGCTGAGTTTTGCTTTCCAACTGTATGGAAACAGTTTGCGACACGACACACGGTTGAATCTTGTGGAAGTTCCGGGGCGTCGTCCTTTTTGGTCAGAGACCGGTACGAATAAGCTGGTGCCCACCAAATGAATACAATCGGAGAAGCAAATGGAGTTCGAGAACTGAAGACTATGACTCACTCAGATACCGCTTCGGTCCTTGCCACGGACGGGCTTGCTGGCGAGGCGCATTGCCCTGGGCAAGAGCGCCAACCAGTCAGCTCTGCGCGAGTTGCAGTTCTGATTCCCTGCTACAACGAAGAACTCACGGTGGGCAAGGTAGTACGAAATTTCCGTAGGGAGTTGCCGGCCGCGGACATCTACGTCTTCGACAACAACTCTACCGATCGCACCGTCGAAATAGCGCGAGAGGCGGGTGCACAGGTCACTTTTGAACACCGGCAGGGGAAGGGGTATGTAGTACAGAGAATGTTCCGGGAGGTGGAAGCCGACGTGTACGTCATGGTCGACGGAGACGATACCTACGCGGCGTCGGATGTCCACAAATTGATTGCTCCCGTTGTAGAGGGCCGAGCGGACATGGCTGTGGGTTCGCGCCTGACGGACACGTCAGATAGCGAGTTCAAAGCGCTCAACCGTTTAGGAAATCAATTCTTCTTAGCGGCGATCAATACTATTTTCAAAGTGCGATTGTCCGACATCTTATCGGGTTATCGCGTCTTCAGTCGGAGCTTCGTCAAGAACATCCCGCTCTTTGGTGGAGGTTTTGAGACTGAGACCGAATTGACTCTTAAGGCGCTGGCCCGTGGCTACCAGATCGTCGAACTCCCGATCAATTTGAAGAAGAGACCGGAGGGGAGCTTCTCTAAAATCCGTATTCTTCAAGACGGCATCATAATCCTAAATACAATTGGAGCGCTGTTTCGGGACTATAAGCCACTGACCTTTTTCGGCGTCATCGGACTGCTCCTAATCGCGCTGGGATTGATTCCTGGTGCCGTGGTTGTCGTCGAGTTCATCAAGACAGGGCTGGTTCTGCGCCTGCCGTCCGCAGTACTCGCAGTGGGATTGGTGCTTTCAGGACTGCTTTCGCTTACCGTCGGTCTCGTTCTACACACCATCACCCGGCGGTTCCAGGAGCTGGAGCATCAGTTACGAGTCCTGCCCGGGGGCGGTGGAAGCCATCAATGACAAGCTGGACAGCTTCTCGCGACGAAACCCTCCCGGTTCTAGGGTCAGATGAATAGAGTCTCGGTTTCCAATCCAACCGCACCTCACGTGGGGTCAAAAGTTGCAATTTTGAGGAGTGAGCCCATGGGGCTTGTCTGGCATAGTCGCCTGCGCCCTTATCTCATGGTGCTTGCGGTTTATGTGCTAACGACCTGGCGCACCAGCACTCATTTCATCGGCGATACTCCGGAATACCGCGATTCCATATTGGCCCGCCTGCACCACAACTATGACAACTTTTGGGACTTCGGTCACTTGCTCTGGCGCGCGCTAGGATGGCTGGGATTTGTAATATTTCACCCCTTGACATCGCTGGAATGCGGATCGGATGCCTCTTGCAACGTTACGGTCGTCCTCATGAGCATAAATTGGCTCGCAGGGTTGTGTAGCGTCTTACTGTTGTGCGCGTTTGTGAAACGCATTTGCCAACGAGAGTGGGCTGCGGTTCTCACCGCGGTCGCGTTGATCTTTTCGGGAGCATTCCTTAATTTTGTTCACACGGGGCTGGCATACGTTCCAGGCCTCTGCTTGTTGCTTGTGGGTTTGACCGTATCAACACGCACAGTTGCAGAACAAAAGAATGCGACCCTAGGTGATTGGCTGGCCGGCGCCGCGCTGGCGGGTTCAGTCTGCCTATGGTTTTTGTATGCCTTGGCGATACCCGCTGCTTTGACCAGTCCCATAATTCTGCTCGGCGATAACCATCGCCGACGGCGAACAATTCTTCGGACCGCGGTCGCTTTCGCTGTCATCTTAGGCCTAGTTTATGGGAGCGTCATGGCAAGTCTTGGGATTTTCTCTTGGCCCGCTCTGAAAGCATGGATCGCATCTTCGTCCCACGGAAAGACGCAGATGGAAGGTCCGGCGCGAGCGGTGTTCGGACTAGCTCGCTCCTGGATGGACATGGGCAGCGATGGTGCCCTATTCAAGCGATTTCTTTTGCATGATCCTTTGAATCCCGTGTCAGTTGTCGACTTGGCGCGGGCTAGTCTGGGAAAGCTGATCCTTTTTTATGCTCTTTTGGGCGCACTCTTCGAGAGTTTACTACGTTCACGGGATGGTAAGCGCATTTTGGCTTTCTTGGTTTTGAGCGGTCTTCCAGTAATGTGCTTCGCAGTGCTTTGGCGAGGGGCTGACATGGAACGCTACCTGCCGTTGTACCCGGCGTTTTTGCTCGCTATATGCTGGTCCCTATGCCGCGGCAGGTCCACACCCTGGCGCACTGTGGCTACTGTGTTCTTCTTAGGCGCTCTGGCGGTAACGAACACAAGTGCCATGGGAACAGGCGCTTTGAAACGCCATTATGAGGCGACCGTGAGGCGAATGGAAAGTCTCGAACCGTTGCTTACTTCCGGGAGCCGAGTAGTTTTGCTTGACGAAGACGACGAACTCTTGAAGTTCAACAGAAACTTCCCATTTGAGCCACTGAATCGCACCCGTAAGTTCAATCTATATCTTCTTGTCCGCCCCAACACAGTCCAGGTTTCGAATTGGCGCGAGGGCTTTGCGGTAACGGTCTTGGCAACTTGGCAAGGGCAGGGCGATGTATGGATCTCGAAGCGTCTTCTCAGTGACCGGCCTAAGGCGGAGTGGAATTGGGTCGAAGGCGACGACGCGCGGCTATCTTGGATGGACATAAATAGGGTTTTCTCGAAGTTAGAGACTACCGCTACAGTAGGAGGCGAAGATGGCTTTAGCCTCCTTTCGAGATCTGTCACTAACCAAGATCTTCTAAAATCATTGTCAGGTCGTGTCGACCTAGGGATGAGTTCACCTTACCTCGAGCCGCGCTAAAGGTGACGGCGTGCTCTGCTGGAACCCGAGCCAAACCTAGTCTATTGGATCACCGCCGTCAGGTTCGTAGGGGCATTCGGCAAGTTCCCTGTGTCTGTGGCGGGGCTGTAGGACCCGACCGGTGGAGGACTACTCATGCTCGCTTTAGTAAAATCGGTAGAGGGCACGCAGGCGGAGCTTCCCCCGTGGCAGTTGGTCGTACCGCCGCCTAAACCCAAGCTATTTGCGCCTAGGTGGTAGTCTCCCGAGCCATCTGACCGATAGTTGACAAAGAACGATGTCGGTGCTTGATGTACGAAAGAGGGTTGCAGACCTCCCGTAGTCGGCGAAACCGTATCGCAACTTGTCAGTGGATGAGGGAAGTCTGCGCTTGAACCATCGCTGATATTGTGTCCGAAAAAAGTAGGGGTATTAGCGGTGCATATCGGGCCACCCACGCTGATCGAGCCGATCCTACCATCGTTCGGTGAATGGTTTCCAAAGTAGTTGTTGATGACGGTTATGTTGCCTGGAGTTGCACAACCTCCGCCATCAATAATCATGCCCCGAACGCTGCTGAGAAACACATTATTAGCTACCGTCACATTACAGGGGTTCTGGTAAATTTGTAGATTGCTACTAGGAGCGTTAGCGACGATGTTGTTTTCGATAATCGAATTTGCGGCAGAGTAAATGTTATGGGATACATTGCAGGTACCATTCGAAGGTGCTCCGCCATTGACCCCATAGCGCACGATGATGTTCCGGGAAATTTGGTAATCCGTGTGGTTTCCATTCGCGGTGATGACCTCACCGAATCCTGGGCATCCAGGACCGCCTTGTCCAGTATCAACCGTGGACCCTAGATCATGGACGTAATTTCCAATAATGTGAAAGCTGCTTCCGGTGCTACCGTTGATGCCAAAAACACCGGTAATCATACCTGGCGTATTGCCAATGTCGAAGCCAACCAGATCAACGAAGCTGCCGGCATCCATGACTGCACCGGCGTTCTGACCGCTAATTTTGCATTGCCCCTGTGCTGAGTAAGCATCAGGGACGGCCGTCCCGAAACTGGCACCATCGCATTGAATGACTAACCTTGCAGTGTTCGATGTCCCGCCGCGTTTGATGCAAATTCCCGTCGAACCTTCGGAAGAAGAACACGTACCCGTATAGGCTCCAGCGCGGGCGTGGACGACCGCACCTCCGGCTGCTATGGTGGCTCCAGAAATTGCTTGATTTATGTTGCACGGTGATGTCTGGGAACAGGTCGTTCCGGTGCCGGTAGCAGTGGCGTAGTAATTGTTAACCTGGGCAGCGGCATTCATCGCAAATCCGCAAACCAAGAGAAGAGAGCAAGACGAAAAGTGATTGACCCAGCGCCGAAAAGTTTTCACGATCCAACCTCTTACTGCCGCACAAGGGCTTGTGCGACGGGGGAATTTTAAAATAGATCCGAAAGCCACGACAAGAGAGGCTAAGGCCGATGTAAGCCCGTCCCAGTAGTAACCTATTCAAGGTTGCCCTACGTGCGCTACGATGCAAAGATGCCAGAAGTACATGCCCAGGAGACTATTACGGGGGCGGATTTGGGTACTCGATCAGAGGACATGGTCATGGCGGGGGAAGGGCCGGAAATCGAACAAGCTCGAGCCAAAGCGGAAGAAGCGCGGATCATGCATGCTTACGCCCGCCGCCGACAGTCGGTGCCGGGCTCACTGTATTCCTATTTCAATTTGGGTACTTTGCTCATTGAACAGGAACTCGAACGCCACCTCCTGTCCGGTCTCTGGCGGTTCGCACGAACGAACCCTGATGATCAGTGCGGACCAGACCCTCTACACGACAAAGACATTCTGGAGGTCGGCTGCGGGCGGGGGTCACGTCTGCAGAACCTCATTCGCTGGGGAGCCTTGCCGGAGAGGCTGTTCGGCGTGGATCTTCAGCCCGCAAGAATAGCTAAGGCACGTCGCGTGCTTCCTGAATCCGTGAGGGTGTCCACCGGCGATGCGACTCAGCTGGATTTTGCCGACGCAAAATTCGATCTTGTCTTTCAGTTCACGGTATTCAGTTCGATCCTCGATCGCGATGTAAGAAAAGGGGCAGCGCGGGAAATGCTGCGGGTTCTGAAGGCCGGCGGATGCATTGTCTCGTACGACTTTAACGTTAACAATCCACGCAACCCGGATGCGCGAGGGGTGAAGAAGGCGGAAGTTCGGCAGCTTTTTCCCGACTGTCGCTATCACTTCAGCCGCCTAACGCTGGCGCCCCCTGTGGCGCGCGCCCTGGCCCCGCGCTCGTCCGCGCTGTGCCGCCTGCTGTCGAGCGCGAAAATATTCTCGACACATTATTTGGTTTTTATCAGCAAGACGGAGGCATAGGTGCGGACCGTCCCATTGCACCCGGGGGCATGAGTGAGTTCCTGGAGAGCCGGAACCCACGTAGAACGTCAGCACTTTGAGAATGCAAGGAATGCTTCGATTGAGGGCATGATTTGAAGATATCACTCATAGTTCCGTGCCGGAATGAGAAAGCCCATATCCGAGAGTTCTTGGATTCGCTCTTGGCGCAAGAGCTCGATCCAGATTGGCAGCTGGAGATTCTGGTAGCGGATGGCCGGAGCGATGACGGTACGATTGAAGTGTTGCGACAATATTGTGAGCGAGTGCAAAACGTGTGCTTGATCGATAATCCTGGCCGAATTGTTTCCACCGGGCTGAATTCCGCTATCGACGCGGCCAACGGCGATATCATCATTCGCATTGACGGACACACGGTCTACGCTCCTGACTACGTTCGTGAGTGTGTCAAGGTCCTGCAGGAATCCGGCGCGGACAACGTAGGAGGCCCCTGGGTGGCAAGAGGCAAGGGAATAGTTGGTAAAGCCGTCGCTGCCGCATTTCGATCGCCCTTCTGTATCGGTGGCGGCAAAGCTCACGATCCGAACTATGAAGGAGAGGTCGACACCGTGTACTTGGGATGCTGGTCCAGATCAGTGTTCGATAGAGTAGGAGAGTTCGACCCAAATCTGGTCCGGAACCAGGATGACGAGTTCAACTTCCGCCTGCGGCGGCTGGGGGGGCGCATCTGGCAATCTCCCCGGATCAAATCTTGGTATACGCCGCGCGCCTCAATTCCAGCGCTTTTTCGTCAATACCTTCAGTACGGCTTTTGGAAGGTGGCCGTGATCCGTAAGCATCGCGCCTTGGCCTCATGGCGCCACGTCGTGCCAGCGTTGTTCGTGAGCTCGATCTTCGTGGCCATTGCGTTGATCGCATTAACCGCAATGTTCGGCATGTCCGGTACCGCTTGGGTAATCAGCTGTGGCTTGGCAATTGAGTTGTTCACGTATTCGTTGGCATGCGTAGCGGCGACGGTGCCTTTTCTCGCCTCACTGGAATTCTCTTCGCTTCTGATCTTGCCCATTGTGATCGCTTCATATCATCTCGCTTATGGTCTTGGATTTCTAATCGGTCTATTCAAGACCGCAAAGGAGCAGCGGGAGGGGGAAGCGACACCGGCGGGTTTCTTCACGACACTAACCCGGTAGGGGTCGAACTGCCAACGGGAGTCCGGTACTGCTATCTCAGTCATCGCTGCACGATGAAGCCGACAACTCTCGCAACGGAACTCGGTAGCAACCAAATGAATACAATCGGAGAAGCAAATGGAGTTCGAGAACTGAAGACTATGACTCACTCAGATACCGCTTCGGTCCTTGCCACGGACGGGCTTGCTGGCGAGGCGCATTGCCCTGGGCAAGAGCGCCAACCAGTCAGCTCTGCGCGAGTTGCAGTTCTGATTCCCTGCTACAACGAAGAACTCACGGTGGGCAAGGTAGTACGAAATTTCCGTAGGGAGTTGCCGGCTGCGGACATCTACGTCTTCGACAACAACTCTACCGATCGCACCGTCGAAATAGCGCGAGAGGCGGGTGCACAGGTCACTTTTGAACACCGGCAGGGGAAGGGGTATGTAGTACAGAGAATGTTCCGGGAGGTGGAAGCCGACGTGTACGTCATGGTCGACGGAGACGATACCTACGCGGCGTCGGATGTCCACAAATTGATTGCTCCCGTTGTAGAGGGCCGAGCGGACATGGCTGTGGGTTCGCGCCTGACGGACACGTCAGATAGCGAGTTCAAAGCGCTCAACCGTTTAGGAAATCAATTCTTCTTAGCGGCGATCAATACTATTTTCAAAGTGCGATTGTCCGACATCTTATCGGGTTATCGCGTCTTCAGTCGGAGCTTCGTCAAGAACATCCCGCTCTTTGGTGGAGGTTTTGAGACTGAGACCGAATTGACTCTTAAGGCGCTGGCCCGTGGCTACCAGATCGTCGAACTCCCGATCAATTTGAAGAAGAGACCGGAGGGGAGCTTCTCTAAAATCCGTATTCTTCAAGACGGCATCATAATCCTAAATACAATTGGAGCGCTGTTTCGGGACTATAAGCCACTGACCTTTTTCGGCGTCATCGGACTGCTCCTAATCGCGCTGGGATTGATTCCTGGTGCCGTGGTTGTCGTCGAGTTCATCAAGACAGGGCTGGTTCTGCGCCTGCCGTCCGCAGTACTCGCAGTGGGATTGGTGCTTTCAGGACTGCTTTCGCTTACCGTCGGTCTCGTTCTACACACCATCACCCGGCGGTTCCAGGAGCTGGAGCATCAGTTACGAGTCCTGCCCGGGGGCGGTGGAAGCCATCAATGACAAGCTGGACAGCTTCTCGCGACGAAACCCTCCCGGTTCTAGGGTCAGATGAAGCGGGATACTCCGGAGTTTGACGTTTATCACTAAAACGGAGCCATAGGTTCAGACGTTATCCATTAGGGAGGACAATTTGTCTGTGATCGAGCGCCCGCCAGGAGACGGAAGTTTAAGGATGTCACCGGCGAAGGAACGGCTTCTAACGGAAAAGGCTGACGTGCGAAAAAGGCCGCCTAAAGGCAGATTTGCCGCAGATGTTTTGAAACTGACGTCTGGCAGTGTCTTGGCACAGGTAGTTAGCATGGTGGCGGCGCCTTTGATCACGCGTCTGTTCGCCCCTCAGGCTTTCGGCACCTCCGCCCTGTTCATTTCGATTAGCGGCATAATCAGTGTCGTGGTTTGTCTTCGCTATGATCGTTCGATCATCGTGCCTGCCGCCGACCAGGACGCGATGAATCTGACAAGCGGGAGCCTGTTTTTCACTTTATTAATCAGCAGCCTTACGGCGCCGCTTCTGCTCTTAGGAAAAGGGCCGCTGCTCCGTTGGCTGAACGCGCCGAACCTGGGCCCGTATTTGTGGCTCGTACCCGGGTATGTGTTCTTCGCTGGCGTTTCCGCGGCGCTGTACAGTTGGAACACGCGCAAACGGCACTTTACGCTGATCACCGTATCCAGCGTGCTGTGCTCGGTTTGTTACGTCGTCTTCGTAGTCTTGGCCGGCACCAATAGCCATACCGGCGGCGGTTATCTGATCCAGGGCGCATTTACAGGACTGGTGATTTCAGTTCTGGTGCTGGCATTTGTGACTTGGCGCGAGTGTTGGCCCGATTTGATCAGAACCGTTTCCTTGTCGCGCATGCGCCAGGTGTTGCACCGCTATCGCAGATTTCCCAAATTCAGCATCGGCGCCGCGGTTCTCAACAATGTTTCCTGGGAATTGCCCACACTCTTCCTCTCTGGATTTTTCTCACCCGAGGTGGTTGGCCAATATGCGCTCGGCAACAGGATGATCCGGATACCGATGAGCTTCATCGGACTGAACATTTCTAGAGTGTTCTCGCAAGGGGCGGCCCAAGCGAGGCACGAAGGCACGCTCGCGCCTATGGTGGAGAAGATCTTTCAATTTTTGGTAACTCTGGGCATGTTTCCTTTCCTACTGCTCAGCTTGATGGGTAAGGATGCCTTCGGGTTGGTGTTCGGAGCGCGCTGGCAAGAGGCCGGCGTGTACACTGAAATTTTGAGCTTATGGGCTTTTTTCTGGTTTGCCTCGGCGCCGCTTTCTTCAGTGCTAGATATCTTGGATGAACAGGCCTTCGAATTGCGCATGAATATAGGAATTTTGTTGACGCGCTTGGTCTCGCTACTGCTTGGAGGGTACTTGCGAAGTCCGCGTATCGCACTGGGGCTGTTCTCGGCATCGGGCCTGTTGGTGTATGGTTACTTTTGTCTCGCTATTCTCAAGAAGAGCGGCGTGCCTCTCTCTCGACCCCTACGCATGTTGATGGATCAGGCCCTGAAGTTCATTCCCTACGGGGCCTTGATTGTAGTCGCCAAGCTTTTCGGCGCGCCCTCCATTCTGGTTGTGGCGTTGGCATGCGCACTATTGATGACGTATTACGTTGGCGTTCTGAAGAGCTATCCGGAGGTTCGTGAGAGGGTATATGGCCTGATGGGGAAGCAGCTTCCATCCGTGGCTAGTGAGACGTAAATCAGGAGTGGTAAACCCGGGAAAGGTTGTAACTTACGAATATGTCGCCTGCCTCTGTACCGCTGATAAGCGTTGTAACTCCTGTTTATAATGGGGCCCGTTACCTCCCGCAGAGCATCGAGAGCGTGTTGGGTCAAACCTATCAGAATTGGAAATACTTAATCGTCGATAATTGCAGTTCCGACGATTCGCTAGAGATTGCAAAGAGCTACGCCCAAAACGAGCCACGCATTCACATTTTGTCCAACACGGAGCACCTTGGGGCGATCGCGAATTGGAACTACGCAGTAAGCCGAATCTCACCCGATAGCAAATTTTGTAAGATCTTGCATGCCGATGATTGGCTCTTCCCGGAATGTCTGGATAGGATGGTAGAAGCAGGTCAATCGAATCCTTCGGCCGCGATAGTTTCCACCTACGTCTTGCTGGAGAAGAGTTTCTCGGATCGCTCCTCCCCTGAGAGAAGAGTTCTGAACACCGACATCCCTTATTCGTGTCATGTCTTGCCGGGTCACGAAATCGGTCGGGGCTACTTTCTTGGCAAACGGCAACTCACCTTTGCTCCCAGCTCTATATTGATTCGCTGTGACGCTATTCCGGACCCCGAGAAGCTTTATGACGATTCGACCGGCATCCAGATGGGAGTGGATATTCAGAGCGCCCTGGACCTTCTCGAAAATGGAGACTTTGCTTTTGTTCCACAGCTACTTGTGGGTGCGCGGGAGCATGTGGAGTCTTTGACCTCTCAGATTAACAAACATGCACGGCAGTATCCAGAGATTCTGCGTCTTTTGCGGCGCTTCGGCCACAGTTACCTGAGTGACACGGAGTATGACCTATGCTGGAAGGCAGCAATTTCGGACTATTCAAACTTCCTCGGGCGGAGTCTGCTGGCATTCAGAAAGAAAGGTTTCTGGCAGTTCCACCGGGAACAATTGCGACAGTTTGGGTCTCCGATAAGGCTCATTGCCTTGCCCACTCACGCAGCCCGAGAAGTCTTGCGCATGTTGACCGCACCTCTCAAGCTCCTGAGTCAGCGCGGGCGGCATGGACGCAAAGAACGTTGGAACATGTGATTCTTAGTAGTTTCGAGCCTGAACCGGAGCGACGAATAGGTTCCTGAGAGAGTTCCTGCGCGCCACACCGAGGCGCTTTCCAACCAATGGGAGCGAATGTTAGAGCACCGTGCGCCGATTGCCGTTGGCGTCAACTTACGTACGAAAGGCCAAGAGTCACCGAAGAGCAGAAGCCATTTGGGACTTCCGGAAGTAGAACCCTGCAGGCATGGCAGGTTCCTGGATTGCGAAGCAACCGGCGCAACCGAGAGTGCACGACGATTTGGCACGGCGGTCGTGGTCTAAGTCACGCCTTCCTTATCCCAGGGTTAAACAGGGATTCCAGCTTGTGCTGCCTTCTTCGGTAGTCCAAGAGCTCTCAATATGCGTAACTCCAGCAGGCACCTAAAACTCGAACTCGCGGTTATAGGAACGATTTTCCTTATTGGCCTTTTGCACTTAGCCCAGCCGATCTATGATGACCAGGCGCTCTTCATAATTGGAGCTGAGGCCATAAATAAAGGTGCGGTTCTTTATCGAGATTTTTGGGACATCAAGCAACCGGGCATCTTCCTCTTCTACCTCATGGCAGGGAAACTCTTTGGCTTCAATGAGGTAGGTGCCCATGCCTTTGAGTTACTCTATCTGACCGCGTTCTCCATCGTCTTAATGAAGACGATGAAGAAATATTACCGTCAAGCCTGGCTGGCCAGCCTTGCCCCCTTGTTTACGGTTGGCATCTACTATGGAGTTGCCGGAATTTCCCAGCTCGGCCAGGTCGAGGGGCTCGTGTCGTTCCCGATGTTTCTGTGCCTCTGGTTTGCTTACACGGCAAGCCAGGAAGCACAATTCCGCGGGGCCCGATTCTTTGTTTCGGGCTTGATGGGCGGAATCGCGCTCATTTTCAAGTTGATGTTTGCCCCCATCGTTCTCGCCTTTTGGGTGACCACGCTGGGGTCCATGATGTTGGGAGAGGGGCGGCGAGCCATCAAATCGGTGGCTGTAAACGGCGCCGCAGTGTTTGCCGGTGTTTTTATTCCTCTGTCCGTCATGTTTGCCTACTTTGCCCGCGCGGGTGCGCTGGATGTTGTCTATTATACCTTCTTCGTCTATCCGCCCCGTGCAATCGCGATACTCCCTCACGCGGGACCTGGACGGCTGTTTGATGGACTTCAGTGGTTTTTCTCTCACTTCGCGCCGGTGATGGCTCTGGCCCTCGTTGGGGCTTGGACTTCACTAAGCAAGCGTGCGAACTTGTTGACCACTAATCTGGTTTTGTGGGTCATCGTCGGGTCGTCTGTAATCGGGCTGCAACGTCTGTCGTGGTGGCGATATCAGTACCTCTTATTGTTCTTGCCGCTCGGTCTTCTGGCTGTCAAGGGGATTGAAGCCCTTTGGCCTGAGCCCAAAGATGCAGGCAGTGATACCGTGTGGACGGCGCACCAACTCGTCTTGCCCATCCTGAGTCTTGTGCTGCTGTTTTCACCAATTCTTAATTCGTTTCTGATGAAGAGTCTCGTCCTTGCCAGCTATCGCTTTCACGTCATCAACCGGGAAGAGCGCCAAAGATATCAGAGTGACAAGTTTTTGTATCCCGACAGCTTGTACCCGAGCACAATCCAGGAAGTCGAATTCTTGTCGGGTCCTGACAGCATGCCCGGGGAGATCTATGTCGCCGGTAGTCCCATGTTTTACTTTCTTTCGGGCCGGCATCAGGCGATCGCTTTGAACGGTGAACTTGATTTTTTCCTGCCTGAGCAGTGGCGGGGACTGGAAGAAGGACTCAACCAGACGAAACCGGCGTACATTTTTGTGGCGTCAATGTATCGCGACTTGTTCGAGAAAAACACTCCCGGGACAGTCCGCTTCCTTGCAGCCAACTATTGTGTGTTCAGGACCAGCAGCAGAGGCACATGGTATGTTTTAGCCATTCACCATAGCCCAAGCGCAAAATCACTATAAAGGTAACGTGATGTCGCCCACATTCGACGAGGTCCAGAAGCCCGCCCTTTTGCTTCTGCTGACGTGAGCGCCGAATAAGACTGTGACTCCGATTGGTCGCTGTGACTCGCCGGATCACACTTGGAACGTCATTGACGTGGTCTCCCGGTTCGATCGTCCGAGTTCGTCTGGTGTAAGAAGAGCCTTCAGGGACCGTCCAGCTGGGCCATCGGCGTTTTTAGCTTTCAAACCAGTAGGTGGCATGCGGAGGGCCCAAGATCGGCATCGTGTTTGAAGGCAAGCCAAGTAAGGAGATTATCTAGCCAATGGGAACTTCCGTCAAATCTGGCCGATCGTCGTTCTTGCCGAATGACGAAAAGCGCAGGATTATGCTGGCACTGGTGGTCATCCTGGTATTGGCGTTTGCCATCCGAATTTGGGTCGGACTCGCTCTGCCAAATATCGATTACCCGGATGAGTTGTTTCAGACCCTGGAACCGGCCCACTCGCTGGTCTATCACTCCGGCATCGTCACGTGGGAGTACAGGGTGGGGTGTCGATCCTGGGTGCTGCCGGGAGTTCTGGCTGGAATCATGCGAACAACGGCCTGGGTGGCTCCGGGATCTAGAGGGTATCTGATTGGCGTAATTGGCTTCTTATGTTTGCTTTCTTTGAACACGGTACTGTTCGCGTTTTGGTGGGCTTACCGAGCCGCTGGAGCGACGGCAGCTATTATTTCCGGGGCCGCCGCGGCTTTTTGGTTCGAGTTAGTCTATTTTGCTCCCAAAGCTTTCTCGGAAGTGGCGGCGACGAACCTCTTTCTCCCTGCCGTGTACTTGGCGATCTGTGCACAGTGCTTTACTTTACGCCGGCGATTCTTTCTGGCTGGTTTGTTATGCGGATTGGCGGTGAGTCTACGCCTTCAGATGGCGCCGGCGGTTGTTCTGCTGGCGGTTTACGCTTGCCGTCAAAAATGGAAAGAAAAATGGGTGCCCCTGTTGGCCGGGGCTTTCCTGGTTGTGATGGGGTTCGGTTTGCTGGACGCTGTGACTTGGTCCTACCCATTTCAATCGACGATTCTATATTTGTCTTATAATCTCCTTCCAAAACCTGGGATCCCACACTTCGGCACGGCTCCTTGGTATTACTTTCTGGTGCAGCTCGGCAAGTACCTGGGGCCCGTCATTATCTTAGCTTTCGTTGGCGCCCGCAAAAGCCCCGTGATGGCTTGGCTGGTTCTGGCCATATTAGTGCCCCATTCTTTAATCAGTCATAAGGAGTACCGCTTTATTTACCCAGCGCTCCCTCTATTGATAACACTGGCTGGTCTCGGAACCGCGAGCGTGCTCGAGTCCATGACCGAGCGGTTCCCGATACTGCGAACCCAGCTGGTGGGGGCGAGTGTTGGCGTTGCACTCTTCGTATCACTTTCTACAATCTATGCCACTCATATCGGTAGGTGGAAAGCCTATTCGGGAAACCTCAGAGCCTTCCAAGCCTTGAGCACGCGGAATGATCTGTGTGGAGTTGGATTGTTCGGGGTCACCTGGGACTACTCTGGCGGCTACGCGTACCTGCATCAGGCAGTTCCCATATATCCCGTCGACTCGGACAAAGATTTCGGCAACTTAGCTCAGGGGTTTAACTATGTTGTGGCCAGTATCCCTCCTCCCATTCTGCAAGATGTCTACAAGTTGAATCGATGCTGGGCGGGCACCTGCGTCTATGAGAGATCAGGAGGATGCACCAAACTTCCAGGTCATGACATAAATGCAGTGCTCAAGCAGCAAGGGGAATGAAGAACGGAATTAAGGATGCGATCTGTTATCGATTCTGCGAAACGAAACGAGGGAGAATAATCTATGAGGTTGACGGTGGTATCACCGACGTTCAATGAAGCGCAAAATGTTCGCCCGCTGGTGGAGGCGGTCGGACAAGCCCTGCAGGGATGTGATTACGAACTGCTGATTGTGGATGATGACTCGCCCGACCGCACCTGGGAAGAAGTAGAAGAGATTAGTCGCGGCAATGCCAGAGTTCGCTTGCTGCGCCGGACGGTCAATCCCGGCTTATCGGCTTCGGTGATCGATGGATTCGCTAACGCCAGCAGCGAAGCGGTGGCATGCATTGACGCAGATCGACAGCATGACCCCAAGATTCTTCCCGCCATGTTGCAATTGCTGGAGGGGGGGTGCGATGTGGTGGTGGGTAGCCGATACGTGGAGGGGGGAGGGGTTCAAGACTGGAGCTGGATTCGTCAGCTGGAATCCTGGGTTGCGACGAAATGTGCGCATATTTTACTGGGAGTTGAGCTGCACGACCCCATGTCAGGTTTTTTCATGATGCGGCGCAGTGATTTTTTGCGGGTTCGAGACCAGCTTGATGGCAGCGGGTTCAAAATACTTCTGGAAACTCTAGCTGCCCTGGGGTCGGCGAAGGTCTGTGAAGTTCCCTACACGTTTCGACCGCGGGTGGCGGGGGAATCGAAGCTGAGCGGCAAGGTGGTGTTGGCCTACCTTCGGCAACTGTGGCGACTGTCCAGTCTGGGGTCAAAAATATCAGGCCGGTTCTTAAAGTATCTGGTGGTTGGGGGCACAGGCGTAATCGTAAACTTGGTGGTGATGTCGTTAATCATTCAGTTGGGTGGGTACCTGGATTGGCGAGCCTCAGCAATCGCCAGTGGAGTGGCCGCTTTGCACAATTACGTATTGAATAACTACTGGAGTTTCCGCGATAGGCGGCATATCGGCAGCGCGCTGTTTGGCGGAGCGATCACCTATTTAGCCATGTCGACGATCGGTATCGCGGCCACAACGACAAGCTACTCGATTCTGACGGCCGTACTTTTGCGAAGTTACTCCATCAACTCCCGCATTGCTCTGTTGGGATCGCAGCTCGTGTCCATTATGTTTGGCACTTACCTCACCTACAATCTCAACCGGCTATACACCTGGCGGAAACACTCTAATCCCGCTGCCGCAACTCCGAACCACTCGGCAAGATAACCGATGACGCCCTCAGAAAGGCTTCATCCTCTTTTCCGGGTAGCTATTCTGGCCCTGGGTTATAAGGATTGTGATGCAGGCAGCACGGGCGACCCGACACTCTGATCGTCTTTGTTGGCTCGAACCGAGTGTGGCTGGAGTTGTACCTGTTGGCGTCCAACCCCGGAAACCCGTGGCGAGCGAGTCGAGAACTAGTCTCTGACGCGTCTGCAGCATTGCTGGTTGCTGCTGGCGGCGGGACACCAAAGGCCGGAGGTGGTTCGAAGCGATGCTGCGGGCATAGAGATGCTGCCCGACGCCCGTAGGAGATAGTCAAGCGGTAGCCCAAGAATCGATCCGAAAGAGGTAAACGAGGGAGCAATGTTTGAAAAATCGCGGCGGGCAAAAGGAAATTCTGGAGTTGAGGCTCGGGGTGAAGAGCAGTACGACTTTGCGGCGAACGCTGGCGATGGCCGTAATGGGAAACGCCAGATTGCGGCGAAAGGAGGCAATTGGGTGTACGACGGCGGCCGCTTGGGAGTTCAAGATAGAAATTCCGGCTTAACCGGTGGGTCGACCGAGGTGATGGGCCACATGGTTCGCCTCGGCCTGGTGGTCCTGGTATACATCGCCATGACGATTTTCGTGTTCCGCAACTTCATCCCGCACCTCGGCAGCGGCCTGATCGGCCCTCCGGAAGACAACATGCAGGATTTCTGGAACACGTGGTACGCAGCGTCCCACGTCAGAACATGGCACGACCTTGGTTATACCAATTTGATAAGACATCCCGAGGGGACGACGCTTTACTACCATTCCTTCTCCTATCCGAAGCTCCTTGTAGCGATAATCTTCGGCACGGTATTCGGAGCGCACATCACTAGCTTGGTCGTGCTCGAGAACCTGCTGCTGCTCGCTTCGTTTCCAATTTCCGCGATCGGCGCATTCTACCTCGTTCGACATTTCACGCGGGACACCGTGGGCGCGCTAGCTGGAGGTATGGTGTTCGCGTTCAACCCGTCGCACGTTGCGCATCTCGCCCACCACCTGCACGTCTCCTCCATCGAATTCATTCCGTTTTTCGCATTATCTTTCATTTTGGCAATCGAAAGGCGGAGCTGGGGATTCGCGGCGCTATCGACGATCTGTTTCGCATTCAGCGCGCTGTCGTGCTGGTATTACCTGTTCTACTGCGGCTACTTCATGATGTTCTTGTACGCCGTTGTGGCGATCAAGCAGAAGCGGTTCCTCAACCCCTGGCCCCTGAGCGTGATCCTCTGCAACATCGTGGGTGTGCTGGTGTTGCTCTCCCCGATACTGGTACGGATGATCGGCCAGGCGACGGCGGGCGCGAACGTCTACGCGGGAGGAACGGGCATGTTCGTCGCCGACCTGTCCGGATACCTGGCCTTTCCGCCCTCTCATCTTCTGTCCGGCCTGACACAGCCCATCTACTCGCGCATGACGGGAAACACGTGGGAAGCAACCGTCTATCTTGGCCTAGTCAACATCGCGCTGCTCGTCTGGCTGATCCTGCGACGGAAGCAATTGGATCAGGGCCTAATTGCTTTTGTACTCAGTGGCATGGCCTTGTTTGCCGTGCTTGCAAGTGGAAGCTTCCTTCATGTGCTCGGTTATCGGACCGTCCCTTTTCCGGATCTGCTGCTGAGTCATGTACCGTTTTTCAAGAACGTCAGAACGCCCTCGCGTGCGATTGTTATGGTCTACATCTTCCTGTCGATTGGGGTTGGTTATGCGGTGTCGACGATCTGGCGGACACGTCGTGCCGCGTGGACCGGCAGGGCCGCGGTTATGGTACTCGTATTGCTGATGGTGGTCGACTGGTATCCCCGGCCTCTGCCGAGCACGCCGGTTGTCTGCTTACCGGCCTATTCGCTTATCACGCATGATCCTGACCTGCACGTTGCGGTGCTCGATCTGCCAGGCGGCTCGGAAGAGGCCGGCGGCTACGCTGAGGGTAATGCCTATATGATGTACCAAGCCTGCCATCTCCATCCGATTGTCGATGGTAACGTTTCCCGTGCGGTGAACGTCACACTGCGCGACCGGCTGGAGACCCGGGATCTCGAGCAACAGCGTCGTCAGCTCACCGAGAATAAAGTCAAGTACATCGTGATCCATCGGCCGGACGGAAAGCTGTTTCAGTGGCACTCAAAAGACGGAGAGGCAGCGCAGTATCTGAAAACGTATCAGGTGCTGTACTCCAGCAAGGATGCCGTCGTCCTCGGCGTCTACTGACGCCGGGAGGAGTCAGAAGGCTCGCTGGAAAGACCATGTAACAACTTCTAAAAACGGGGTCGGCTTGGTTTGAGATCCGCTTGGGACACAAGAAAAATATCCCCCCCCACGCTTTCATGGTCATCTTTAGATCGATTGACAATGCAGAACGCTCTACTGCGTGCGATCGCCCGCGGATGTTATCGATTCTGCGAAACGAAGCGAGGGAGAATAATCTATGAGGTTGACGGTGGTATCACCGACGTTCAATGAAGCGCAAAATGTTCGCCCGCTGGTGGAGGCGGTCGGACAAGCCCTGCAGGGATGTGATTACGAACTGCTGATTGTGGATGATGACTCGCCCGACCGCACCTGGGAAGAAGTAGAAGAGATTAGTCGCGGCAATGCCAGAGTTCGCTTGCTGCGCCGGACGGTCAATCCCGGCTTATCGGCTTCGGTGATCGATGGATTCGCCAACGCCAGCAGCGAAGCGGTGGCATGCATTGACGCAGATCGACAGCATGACCCCAAGATTCTTCCCGCCATGTTGCAATTGCTGGAGGGGGGGTGCGATGTGGTGGTGGGTAGCCGATACGTGGAGGGGGGAGGGGTTCAAGACTGGAGCTGGATTCGTCAGCTGGAATCCTGGGTTGCGACGAAATGTGCGCATATTTTACTGGGAGTTGAGCTGCACGACCCCATGTCAGGTTTTTTCATGATGCGGCGCAGTGATTTTTTGCGGGTTCGAGACCAGCTTGATGGCAGCGGGTTCAAAATACTTCTGGAAACTCTAGCTGCCCTGGGGTCGGCGAAGGTCTGTGAAGTTCCCTACACGTTTCGACCGCGGGTGGCGGGGGAATCGAAGCTGAGCGGCAAGGTGGTGTTGGCCTACCTTCGGCAACTGTGGCGACTGTCCAGTCTGGGGTCAAAATATCAGGCCGGTTCTTAAAGTATCTGGTGGTTGGGGGCACAGGCGTAATCGTAAACTTGGTGGTGATGTCGTTAATCATTCAGTTGGGTGGGTACCTGGATTGGCGAGCCCCAGCAATCGCCAGTGGAGTGGCCGCCTTGCACAATTATATGTTGAATAACTAGTTGCCTCACCTACAATCTCAACCGGCTATTCACCTGGCGGAAACACTCTAGTCCCACTGCAATCCCGCTGCCGCAACTCCGAGCCACCCAGCAAGCTAACCGATATGACGCCCACGCCCTTTGTCCTTAATTCCTGGCGCGCATCGGGCCCGCCAGCAAGATTTTACGCCCAGGTTTAATCCAATTGCGATTGCGAACCATGCTGGTTCGAAATTGGCTTGTGGCGGAGATCCTTGAGAACCGGCACCGGGCTCCGGCACGAATTGTGCACCTTGCCTTTTTTCCCAGTGCTACGCGCCACGCGCCCCTAGCCTGCTTAATTCATCAAGACTGAGATTTTGTTGCGAGGATGTGCGATCGGGCATTGATGAAGGGCAGAGTCGTCGAGGTCATGAGCTTGGTGCGGGACAGTTCGGCGTCACGACCTGAGAGAGAGGATTTTGAACACGGCTCCGCAGGAACCAGCGACTGGGAGTTGAGTTGGGAAGCAAGGAAAGGGATCAACTGCTGTTGACGGCAAGGGCGGCGGAGCGGAACAGGTTCTGAAAGGGCCAGCCGCTGGCGAGATGGAAGCGGACGCAGCGGGCGGTGTGGCGGACGCGAGCACCGATTTTGAAGAGTTGGGCGCGCAGAGTTTCGATCTGCGCCGAGCGCCAAGGCTGGGGCAGATGCAGGCGAAACAGATTGACCAGATTGTAGGCGAAGCCGTAGAGCAGCAGGCGGAAGGCGTTGGCCAGAAAGCGATGGCAGCTCAGGCGGTCGGCGCGGAAGCCGTTTTTGAATTCCTCAATGCGGTTCTCGCACTCGCCGCGATCGTTGTAGAAAGCGAAGACTTCGGAGGCACGTCCGGCGCGGTTCGTAATCACGAAGCGCAGGTTGGTGCCGGTGGCCGTGTGTTCGGCCTTGTAGCAGATGCGGCGCTGGCGCGGCCAGGAGCGGGCGCGATGAGGGAAACTGGAGAAGCTGCGCTGCGGTAGCTGGGTGCGGCGATAGCGCCGTCTCAGTTGCTTCTGCAGAGGTTCGGCACGCTGCGCCTGGGTAAGATTTAAGCGGGGTAGCCATTGACACCTTGAACATAGAAGCATAAAGTTTGGTGTTTGGGTGCGCTGTCCCCTCCCCCCGGCGTCGATGCGTAGTAGCCCTCCCCTTTACTCTCAGGTTAGGAAGCGGTGTGAAGCACGCTTCCGAGCGAGGTTTTATGACCCCGATCAGATTCGCATCTGTGGGCCACTTTCTCTTGCTTGCGCTTGCAGCGCTCATCGCTGTGTCGCCGTCGGCGTTGGGCCAGGTGAACGTGCAAGGACAATGGACCACGCTGTCGAATGTCATGCCCATCAATCCTATACACGCAGCCCTCTTGCGTAACGGCAAAGTGCTCGTTGTGGCAGGCTCGGGGAACTGTCCGCCTTCTCAGAGCGGGTGCCCCTCGGGCGCGCCGTATGGTCTGTCGAATCACTCCGGCGCCGGCGTGTATGATCCCGTAGCGAAAACCTTCACTCAGTTCACCTTGTCCTGGGACATGTTTTGCAACAGCGCGGTAGTGCTGCCCGACGGTCGGGTTTTCATCAACGGTGGCACTACTCAATACGATCCGTTTCATGGTGCACTGACCAGCGCCGTCTTTGATCCTGCGACCAACACCTTTACCAACCTACAGAATATGGCACATGGCCGCTGGTATCCCACGGTCACCACGCTCGGCGATGGGCGGCTAATGACCTTCTCGGGCTCCGACGAGAACGGCAACACCAATACGGCGGTAGAGATTTATACGGTGGGTACAGGCTGGAGCACGCAATTCCCGGCGGGTTGGACACCGCCACTCTATCCGCGCATGCATCTTTTGCCGAATGGCAACGTCTTCTATTCGGGCCCCAGTACCATTTCTAGGATCTTCAACCCATCGACCACGACTTGGACGAACTCTGCGACTACAAAGTACGGTGGCACGCGAACCTACGGTAGTTCGGTGCTCCTGCCCTTGACGCCGGCTAACAACTACGACCCTAAAGTGATGATAATGGGTGGAAACAGCCCTGCGACCAGCACTACGGAAATCATCGATTTGGGGGCAGCCACGCCAAGCTGGGTGACGGCTGTCGCCATGTCGCAGCCACGCATCGAGATGAATGCAGTGATTCTGCCCAATGGCAAGGTGCTGGCCCTGGGGGGATCCACCAACGATGAAGATACCAGCACTCTGAGTTTGAATGCCGATCTATTCGATCTAAGCGCTTTCAATCCCAGTGCTAACCCGCCAAATTTGGGCTCTCGTGCCTCTGCCGGGACCAATGCGTCGGAGCGACTGTATCACTCCGTGGCGTTGTTGCTGCCAGATGCCACGGTGTGGTTGGCGGGCGGAAATCCTTCGCGCGGGACCTATAACAACACGATGGAGATTTACCAGCCGCCTTATCTGTTTACCTCAGGTGGTTCGCTTGCGGCCCGGCCGACAATTACAACCGCGCCGGCATTCATTTCCTACGGCAGTCAGTTCTTGGTACAGAGTCCGGATGCGGCGAGCATTTCTGGGGGAGCGGTCGTTCTGGTGCGCCCCGGAGCTGTCACCCATGCCTTTAACATGGACCAGCGCCTGGTTGGGATGTCGTACACCGTGGGCAGCGGGTTGCTGACTGTGACCGCTCCCCCGAACGGCAACATTGCTCCGCCGGGATACTACATGCTGTTCATCTTGAACAGTTCCGGTGTACCTTCCGTGGCAAGTTTTGTGCAGCTTGGGCAGCAACAGGGAGATTTTTCGATTACGGCAGCGCCATCGTCCCAAACTGTATCGGCGGGGAGCGGCACCAGCTATACCGTGAGCATCACAGGCTCGGGCGGATTTAACGGAACCGTCGGTCTTAGCGTGACTGGATTGCCCGTGGGTGCGACTGCCACTTTCAACCCCAGCTTGGTTACCAATGCGGGATCTTCCACCCTGACTGTGAACACGTCCAGCTCGACGGCGGGTGGCAGTTACCCGCTCACCGTAACAGGTTCCAGCGGAAGCCTGACTCATAACACGCCGGTTACTCTAGTCGTAGGCAGCTCCGCGGCAGCGACCCCTGGGTTTAGTCCGTTGCCAGGAACCTTTACCGCCAGTGTGAATGTGACGCTGTCGGACACGACACCTGGAGCGGTCGTGCACTGCACCACCGACGGAAGCCCAGCAACGCCTTCGTCACCCACCTGTACTGTGGTGAATGTCACGACCACAACTACAATTAATGCGATCGCGGTGGCGAGCGGATACAACAATAGCGCGCCGGCATCAGGCATGTACACGATCATCTCGGGGACGACGCCGATCAACTACGGTAGCGGGTTTACAGGCACAGGGTTGCAGCTGAACGGGAAGGCGACTGTGAGCGGGACACGATTGCGTCTAACGGATGGGGGGGCGAACGAGGCGAGCAGCGCTTTCTTCAGCACAGGGGTGAATGTGCAGAGTTTCAGTACGAGTTTCAGTTTCCAGCTGACCAGCGCGAGTGCGGACGGAATGGCGTTTGTGATTCAAAACAATGGGGTGACGGCGCTAGGGCCAGGAGGAGGAGGACTGGGATACGGTCCGAGTACGGCGGGGGCGACAGCCTATGCCGGGATGAGTAAGGGAGTGGCGGTGAAGTTTGATCTGTACAGTAACTCTGGGGAAGGGATCAATTCCACAGGATTGTATACGGGAGGGGCATCGCCCACGACGCCGGCAATCGATATGACCAGTTCCGGGGTGGATCTGCACAGCGGGGACGTGTTCAACGTGCAGATGAGTTACGACGGGACGACGCTGACGATGACGATCACGGACGCCAGCAACCCGGCGCAGAGCTTCACCACGAGTTGGACGGTGAACATCCCGACAGCGGTGGGAAGCAGTAACACGGCGTTCGTAGGGTTCACGGGTGGGACGGGGGGGTTAACGGCCATCCAGGAGGTTCTGAACTGGACCTACAATGTGACCTCTGGCTCGAATCCGCCGGCAGCGCCGACGAACGTGACGGCGAATGCGGGGAACGCGCAAGTGACGCTGAGTTGGAGTGCGTCCACGGGGGCCAGCAGCTACAACGTGAAGCGTTCGACGACGAGCGGGGGACCGTATACGACGATTGCCAGTCCGACGACGACGGGATACACGGACAGTGGAGTGAGCAACGGGACAACGTACTACTACGTGGTGACGGCGGTGAACGGATCGGGCGAGAGTGGGAACTCGAGCCAGGTCGGCGCTACGCCGCAGGCGGGCGTGCCAGCGGCGCCGACGAACGTGACGGCGAATGCGGGGAACGCGCAAGTGACGCTGAGTTGGAGTGCGTCCACGGGAGCCAGCAGCTACAAGGTGAAGCGGTCAACCACAAGCGGGGGACCATACACGACGATTGCCAGTCCGACGACGACGGGATACACGGACAGTGGAGTGAGCAATGGGACAACGTACTACTATGTGGTGACGGCAGTGAACACAGGGGGAGGCGAAAGTGCGAACTCGAGTCAGGTCAGCGCCACGCCGAGCAGTGGTGTCTCAGGATCAGTGGTGGTCGACTCCTCTTCGGTAGGTGCAGGCGCTCTTCGTGCCAGCTCGCTTTCCTGGAGCCATACCGTCGGAAGCGGCTCGAACCGTGTGCTCGTGGTAGGGGTCGTGGGAGCTTGCGTTCCTTCCGTTACCTACGGGGGCGTCGCTCTGACCCACGCGGGCCAAGTCTACAACAATAACCAGGCTCCTGCTTCGACCGATCTGTTCGTGCTGGTGAATCCGGCCACAGGCACCAACACGGTTCGGGTTTCCTACTCCGGCTGCACCTCGGACGTTGAAGGGGGCTCGATCAGCTTTACAGGAGTTGACCAATCAACCCCGCTCGCACACGTCACCACGAACTTTGGCTCGGGAACGGCTGCCCAGGTTGCGGTAGCGAGCGTTGCCGGAGACATGGTTGTTGATGTTGTTGGAAACGGCAGTGCGATTGCAAGTTCTCGCCAGACCCTGAGCTGGTTAAAAAACCAGAATGGCAACACCGCTGTAGGCAACGGCGCGCAGTCGACGGCAGCAGGAGCCTCATCGGTCACCATGGGTTACTCCGTATCCTCAGACTGGTGGGGAATCATCGGTGCGGATGTGGTTGCGGCGGCGACTTCGTCGAATCCGCCGGCAGCGCCGACGAACGTGACGGCGAATGCGGGGAACGCGCAAGTGACGCTGAGTTGGAGTGCGTCCACGGGGGCCAGCAGCTACAACGTAAAGCGTTCGACGACGAGCGGGGGACCGTATACGACGATTGCCAGTCCGACGACGACGGGATACACGGACAGTGGAGTGAGCAACGGGACAACGTACTACTACGTGGTGACGGCGGTGAACGGATCGGGCGAGAGTGGGAACTCGAGCCAGGTCGGCGCTACGCCGCAGGCGGGCGTGCCAGCGGCGCCGACGAACGTGACGGCGAATGCGGGGAACGCGCAAGTGACGCTGAGTTGGAGTGCGTCCACGGGAGCCAGCAGCTACAAGGTGAAGCGGTCAACCACAAGCGGGGGACCATACACGACGATTGCCAGTCCGACGACGACGGGATACACGGACAGTGGAGTGAGCAATGGGACAACGTACTACTATGTGGTGACGGCAGTGAACACAGGGGGAGGCGAAAGTGCGAACTCGAGTCAGGTCAGCGCCACGCCAACCTCGGGGACGACGCCGATCAACTACGGTAGCGGGTTTACAGGCACGGGGCTGCAGCTGAACGGGAAGGCGGCTTTGAACGGGACACGATTGCGTCTAACGGATGGGGGCGCGAGCGAGGCGAGCAGCGCTTTCTTCAGCACAGGGGTGAATGTGCAGAGTTTCAGTACGAGTTTCAGTTTCCAGCTGACCAGCGCGAGTGCGGACGGAATGGCGTTTGTGATTCAAAACAATGGGGTGACGGCGCTAGGGCCAGGAGGAGGAGGACTGGGATACGGTCCGAGTACGGCGGGGGCGACAGCCTATGCCGGGATGAGTAAGGGAGTGGCGGTGAAGTTTGATCTGTACAGTAACTCTGGGGAAGGGATCAATTCCACAGGATTGTATACGGGAGGGGCATCGCCCACGACGCCGGCAATCGACATGACCAGTTCCGGGGTGGATCTGCACAGCGGGGACGTGTTCAACGTGCAGATGAGTTACGACGGGACGACGCTGACGATGACGATCACGGACGCCAGCAACCCGGCGCAGAGCTTCACCACGAGTTGGACGGTGAACATCCCGACAGCGGTGGGAAGCAGTAACACGGCGTTCGTAGGGTTCACGGGTGGGACGGGGGGGTTAACCGCCATCCAGGAGGTTCTGAACTGGACCTACAATGCCCCATGATGAGCCCTGGTTTGCTTGGGTGCCGCAGTTGCGGTGAGGTCATTGCCCGTGGTTTACAAGCTCAACACGGCCGTAGTCCGTATTTTTCTTCGTATTTTGATCATCTTCTGAAGCGAGAGGCGGGGTACTCGGGGAAGAGAGCTGGGCCACGTTCTTGCAAGCATCTCGCAATTCGTTAGGACGGAGAATTACGATGACAAACACCAAGTTTTTGTCGTGCAGTCTGCCTCTTCTGGTTGTGGCCGTGATTGCGGGAGCAATGTCCATGCAGGGTGTTTCTTTGGCCACCAATCCAAGTGCTAACCGATCATCGCAGGAGGCTGCCACCGATGTTACCGGCACCTGGTCGGGTACTTTCCAGTCGGATCACGCAAATGTTTCGCCTTTTACGATCACAATCGTAATTAGTGCGGACGCAAGCGGACATCTAGTAGGCAACGGGAGCCTTTACTGGGACTGCGTCAGGGATCCCAGCTTCCAAGTCACTGTCAACGGTTCAAAAATCGTTATGGCCGGGAGCGACGCCGATGGCGATAACCTTACATTCAGGGGCACGATTGACAAAACTGGCACACTTCTCAATCTGCGCTATATCGCGAGCGGCAGTGCCAGCGGGAGATGCGAGACAGATCAAGGCACAGGAACTATGGGAAAGCGTTAGCCCGCCAGGGGTATTTGGGTATGGGTGTGATTTGAACGACTGCATCGCGCCATTGCAGATGCTTCCTTGAGGCGTAAAGGTTTAAGCCAACGTCGGTTCTCGGCAACAACTGCCTACCTGCTCCCTGCTTCCGCTGGACTCCATTAAGATTAAAGAAAGGATCATTCTTCCATGAAAGTTCTTGTCACCGGGCACGGCGGATATATCGGCACCGTGCTGGTTCCGATGTTTCTGCAGGCGGGTCACGAAGTGGTGGGCCTGGACACCCATCTGTACCGATCGTGCACCTTTGGCGCTGAGCCAGTCGCGGTTCCGGAAATGGTCAAAGACGTGCGGGATGTGGAGGCCTCAGACCTCGAAGGATTTGGCGCCGTCATTCACCTGGCCGCCCTGTCCAACGATCCTTTGGGGAATTTAGATCCACAACTGACCTTCGACATTAACCATCTCGGATCGATGCGGCTGGCGCGCAAAGCCAAAGAAGCAGGGGTTTCCAGGTTCTTGTTCTCATCGTCGTGCAGCACCTACGGATCAGCCGGCGACGACATGCTCGATGAGAGCAGCAGTTTTAACCCGGTCACGCCCTACGGCCAATCGAAGGTGTTGGTCGAGCGCGACCTTTCGGCACTAGCAGACGGCAGCTTTTGCCCGGTATATCTACGTAATGCCACCGCCTATGGCGTGTCGCCCAAGCTGCGCTTCGACTTGGTCTTGAACAACCTGGTCGCGTTTGCGATGACGACCGGCACGGTGTTGATGAAGAGCGATGGTACGCCGTGGCGTCCCATTGTGCACATTGAAGACATCTCGCGAGCCTTTTTGGCGCTGATGTCGGCCCCCGCGAGCGTGGTGTGCAATCAGGCTTTTAACGTGGGAATCAACGCGGAGAATTACCGGATCTACGAGCTGGCTGAAATGGTGAAAGAAGTGGTGCCCAATTGCCGCATCGAATTCGCCCCCGGAGCCGGACCCGACAAGCGTTGTTACCGGGTGGAGTGCAGCAAGATCAACCGCCTGGTTCCGGCGTTCGAGCCGCAGTGGAACGCGCGCAAGGGAGTGCGGCAGCTTTATGAGGCGTATCGCGACGTCAACCTGACTCTGGACGATTTTCAAAGTACACGCTACTCGCGAATCGATTACATCCGCGGGTTGCTGCGCGACAAGTACCTTGATGCATCGTTGCGCTGGACTGCCACGGCGTCTGCGGCTGGGCCGACGCCTGCGGGCGTACGCTGAAGTGGCAGGGGAGCTTGGTGAGGGTTAAATAAAAGGAAGAGCCAACTATGATCTTTACGGAAACAAAACTGAAAGGTTCGTTCGTGATTGACATCGAACCCCGCGAGGATTCGCGCGGGTTCTTCGCCCGCGTCTTTTGTCAGAATGAGTTTGAGGCGCACGGACTTAAGCCGGTGATTGCGCAGGCCAATATTGCTTTCAACCACAAGAAAGGGACGCTGCGGGGGATGCATTTCCAGTTTCCGCCCGCCCCCGAGACCAAACTGGTGCGTGCCACCCGGGGCGCGATTCTGGACATCATTGTCGATCTCAGGCCCGAAAGTCAGACTTACCTCCAACACGTCGCCGTAGAATTAAGCGAGGATAATAACCGCGCCCTGTATGTCCCTGAGCGTTTCGCCCACGGATATCAGGTGCTGCGGGACAAGACCGAAACCAGCTATCAGGTTGGCGAGTTCTATACTCCCGGCTCCGAGGGCGGGCTGTTATATAGCGATCCCAAGCTAAAATTGCACTGGCCCTTGCCAGTCACCGTGATTTCAGAGAAGGACGCAGTCTGGAAGCTTTTGGACGAACAGGAACCCGAGGTCAAGCGACGCATGAGCCAGGGGCAAACCGAACCGGTCACGGTTGGATCAGGCAAGAACACAACGGAGCGGTAGGCTTAGCGAAGGGGTTTGACCATGATTATCGTAGACAACGCATTAAAAGCGCGGGAAGCAGAGGGCCGTCCCATTCGCGTGGCTTTGATCGGTGCGGGCTTCATGGCTCAGGGCCTCGGAAATCACATTGTCAACACAATGACTGGAATGCGCATGGCGGGGGTTTACAACCGCAAAGTGCAAAGGGCATTCAACCTGTGCGCTTACTGCGGAGTCCAAGATGTGGCCGAGCCTTCGAGGCAGGACGAAACTGATCTCGCCATCCGCGAAGGCAAGACCGTGGTCACGGAAGACGCATTCCTGCTGGCCCGGTCGAAAGAAGTTGATGTGCTCGTTGATGTGACCGGCTCGGTTGAGTTCGGAGCGCGTGTGGCCTTCGAGGCTTTCAAGCACGGTAAGGACGTAATTCTGTTAAACGCCGAGATCGACGCCACTATCGGCCCGATTTTGCAGGTCTATGCGGAAAAGCATGGGGTCATCTTCTCGGCCTGCGATGGCGATGAGCCCGGCCTGCAGATCAACCTCTATCGTTGGGTCAAAGGACTGGGGTTGACGCCGCGAGTGGTTGGCAACGTCAAGGGCTTGCAGGATCCATACCGCAATCCCACCACGCAGAAGGGCTTTGCCGAAAAATGGAAGCAGAACCCGGCTATGGTCACCAGCTTCGCCGATGGTTCGAAGATCAGCTTTGAGCAGGCCATTGTTGCCAACGCCACCGGCTTCAAGGTGCAGTCACGGGGCATGTCTCGCGGCATGGAATACAAAGACGACGTTATGAAGATCGGCAAGCTTTATGACATCGACCAGGTTCGGAAGCTGGGCGGTGTGGTGGATTATGTTGTGGGAACACCCTTGACGAAATTCTACGTGCTTGCCGAGCATCCCGATCCCAAGCAGCAGCACTATCTCAGCTTGTACAAGATGGGAGAAGGCCCTCTGTACCCGTTCTTCCATCCCTACCACCTGGTTCACTTCGAAGTGCCGAACTCGATCGCGCGCGTAGTCTTGTTCCGCGATTCCGTGGCCAAGCCGCTAGGTGGTCCGGTGGTGGAGGTTTGCGCGGTGGCCAAACGCGACCTGAAGGCCGGGGAGGTGCTCGACGATTACGGCATGTACATGACTTACGGCGAAGCCGTGAACGCCGACGAAATGTGCGCCCAACGCTATCTGCCTGAGGGACTGGTCGAGGATTGCATTCTGACTCGGGATGTGGCGAAAGATACGGTTATTACTTACGAGGACGTCGTGCTTCCGCCGAACCGGTTGGGCGACCAGTTGCGGGCGGAGCAGTACCGTCATTTCCGCGGCGAAACCTGGCTGGAGGAAATTGTGGGCCCACCCGCCATGGTGGGAGGCCGCAAGTGAGGATTGGCCAGGCCAGAGAGTCCCTATGAAAGTCGTTTTATTTTGCGGTGGGCTGGGCATGCGGATTCGCGACGCTGAAGACTTGCCCAAGCCTATGGTGCATATCGGTTATCGGCCCATTTTGTGGCACGTAATGAAGTACTACGCTCATTTTGGACACAAAGACTTCATTCTCTGCCTGGGGCATCGCGCGGACGCCATCAAGAACTATTTCCTGAATTACAACGAGTGCGCGTCCAACGATTTCATTTTGTCGGGCGGTGCCAAGAATCTAGAACTACTACACAGCGATATTCACGACTGGCGCATCACCTTCGCGGACACCGGGATAAATTCCAACATCGGACAGCGGTTGAAAGCGATTCAGAAGTACCTTGAAGGCGAAGATGAGTTCCTGGCCAATTACAGTGACGGCCTCACCGACCTGCCTTTGCCGCAGCAGCTGGACCACTTTCACCAGCATGGCAAGGTCGCAAGTTTTGTCTGCGTCCGCCCGAATCTGAGTTATCATCTGGTGTCGCTGGAACAGGGCAACGGCAGCCTTGTTTCGGGGATTCATGCCATCGACAATGGCAGCGTTCGCATCAACGGCGGATTTTTCATCTTCAAGAAGGAGATTTTCGACTATATCCGGGACAAAGAGGAACTGGTTATTGAGCCATTCCATCGACTGGTGGCGGAAAAACAGTTGATCGGCTACGCTTACGATGGCTTCTGGGCCAGCATGGATACCTTCAAGGACCGTCAGCAACTGGAGGGCTTGTATTCAAAGGGCAACGCTCCTTGGGAAGTGTGGAAGAGCAATGGTGCATAGTAGAAACTTGGGCCTTCTGGACGTGTCGTGCTCGCGCTAGGCCTGCCCAAAAATCCAGCTACGCCGCTCAAGATCTTGTGTCTGGGGGCGCATTCCGACGACATCGAGATTGGCTGCGGCGGCACAATCCTCCGCCTGCTTTCGTATTACTCCAACTTGGATGTCTATTGGGTTGTGTTCAGCTCCGGGCGTACCCGCGAGCTGGAGGCTCGCACTAGCGCTGCACTCTTCCTAAAACATGCTGTGCGCCAAAAAGTTGTGGTCAACAATTTTCGTGACGGCTTCTTCCCTTATGAAGGAGCAAAGGTCAAGGAATTTTTCGAGCAATTAAAAAAAGGCATCAATCCAGACCTAATTTTTACTCACTACCGTGCTGACCGGCACCAGGATCATCGTACCATCAGCGATCTGACCTGGAATACGTGGCGCCAGCACCTGGTTCTGGAGTACGAGATTCCGAAATACGATGGCGATCTGGGTTCGCCCAACTGCTTTGTCCCCCTGACCCGCCAGATTTGCTCCCGCAAAATAGAATATATCTGTGATGTATTCCAAACGCAGAGCAACAAGGCGTGGTTGACGAAGGATACTTTTCAAGGGTTGATGCGGTTACGGGGAGTGGAGTGTGCTGCCCCCGATAAGTATGCCGAAGCCTTCTATTGCAGGAAGTTCGTTCTGGACCCAGTGACAACACCCTCTCGCGAAAGGAATCCACGAGTCCGGCGGACTGGATCCTGATCGCTATTAGGGGCGCCGTCGACCAAACTGGCGCCCTGCTATCTTCTACGCCGTAGTAGCGACAACTCCGGTTCTTCCGACGTTCCTCTGTTTTCGAAGCGACGTTGGGGATTCTGGGATTGCCGGGGACTCATCTGCGAGCGTTCTGCCAGTTCATGGTCTCCCGTTCTGAGGTTGGCTTTGCAGTGCGACGGCGTCGGACGGTAAAATCGGGGCAGCGAAGTCCGGACGACAATTCATTTAGTAATTTGAATAGTTCCTGCTAAGGAGATGAATTAAGCCGGGTTGTTCTAGAGTCACTGTGCGGTTTAGGGGCCTTACACAGGCGTAAAGTCGAGTAGTTTCATCGCCGCGGGCGGGAGAAAGGCATTGTATCTCAATTTCTTTGGACTGAAGGAACAACCCTTCGGTGTCACTCCGGACCCACGCTTTCTTTATCTCAGCGAAGCTCACAAGGAAGCGTTGGCTTCGTTGTACTACGGCATCGAAGCGAATCGCGGATTTATCGGTCTAATCGCGCCGCCGGGCATGGGTAAGACCACCATGCTGTTCCACATGCTGGAGACATTCCGCACTTCCGCCCGCATCGCATTTCTCTTTCAAACGCATTGCAACTCGCGGGAATTCATGCGTCTCCTGCTCGCGGAATTGGGTTGCGAGGAGGACACCCAGGATCTGGTTAGGATGTACGATGAGTTCAATACACGGCTGCTGAAGATCGCGGAGGAAGGGAATCGCCTGATCGTGGTCGTGGACGAGGCGCAGAACCTCGAACCCGAAGTTCTGGAAACTCTGCGCTTGCTCTCCAATTTTGAGACTTCAAAGGCCAAGCTGATGCACATTATTCTCGCGGGGCAGCCGGCCCTGGCGCAAAAGCTTGGCAGCCCGGGACTGGCGCAGTTGCGTCAACGCGTCTCGATCGTGCAAGGTCTGGCGCCGCTTTCCGCCGGGGAGGTCAAGAACTACGTGGAGCACAGGTTACGCATTGCCGGATACCGGGGCAGCCCAATTTTTGCCGACGACGTTTATGATTCCATCGCGGTTGCAACCGAGGGTATACCCAGGAACGTAAATAACCTTTGCTTCAACGCGCTCTCCCTGGCCTGCGCCCTGCGAAAACGGACAGTGGATGCGAACGTGTTGAGAGAGGTCATGTCTGACCTTGATCTTCAAAAGCTTACCTGGGGCGCAACCTCGGGGGTCCAGGCTGGCAGCCCGCCGTACCGCGACACCCCAGACGCGGCAAGGGCTGAGGCCGAGCCCGAGATTCACCGCGAGATTACGAATGTCGCCGAGGCTGCCGCCTACATGCAGCAAGTCGCTTTGAAGGTGAGGAACTGGCGAGAGTCAGCGGACCAGGCCCTCCCAAAACAGCCAGCCAAGGGTGTCAGCTCAACCAAGTAATTGATGAGGGCTGTCGACACTTTATCGAAGCCTCCTTTGCCGTTTTTTCGCAAGCCATTCCTTTGAGTCTTCTCCCTCTACCTTCATCCCTGCTGCCGGGTTTGTTGTACACGCCTTCCCGCCCCTTGCCTTTGTCTGGCTCCGGATCTACTCTCCCCAAGTTGGCGAATCATGGTCGTCACATGATCCAACACTGTATGTCATCACCCTCTAAGATCATGTTCATCGGGGAGTTTCCAGTTTACTGAGGACAATTGACCCAAACTTTAACGAGAGTACACTCCAGTTCAGGACCTGCGGATGCATATTCTTCACGTAGTGGGTGCCCGGCCAAATCTCATGAAGGTCGCGCCGGTGCTGGGCGCGCTCCGGCAATACTCCAACATAAAGCAGACCCTCATTCATACCGGACAGCATTACGACGCCAATATGTCAGACGTGTTTTTTCAGCAACTGGAGATTCCAGTGCCAGACGTCAACCTGGGAGTCGGTTCGGGAACCCATGCCCGTCAAACCGCAGAAATTATGACGCGCCTTGAGCCCATCGTGCTGGAACGCAAACCGGACATGGTACTCGTTTACGGCGATGTTAACTCCACGGTTGCGGCTGCCCTGGTGTGCTCCAAACTGCTGATCCACGTGGGCCACGTGGAAGCGGGACTCCGTTCCTTCGACCGGGCCATGCCGGAAGAGATCAACCGATTACTCACCGACCAGCTCGCCAACCTCTTATTCACGCCGTCCCAAGACGGCGACCAGAATCTCCAGCGGGAAGGCATCCCGGCGGGCAAAGTCCACCTGGTGGGCAACGTGATGATTGATTCGCTGGTCCGGCTGTTGCCGGTGGCAATGAAAGAGAAACTCAACGGATTGCCTGATCGCTACGTGCTGGTGACCTTGCATCGCCCGGCAAATGTGGATGACGACGGCGTCCTGAAGGTGATCCTGGGATACTTGCTTGAGCTGAACACCCAAGTGAAAGTGGTTTTCCCGGTGCATCCGCGGACCCGCCAGCGCATCGCCGACTTCGGGATTGACGTCAGCAAGCTGGACTTGTGGGAGCCCTTGCCCTACGTCCAGTTCTTATCACTGGAGCGCCGCGCCACTGCTGTGGTCACCGACTCCGGCGGCATTCAGGAAGAGACCACGTACTTGAAAGTGCCGTGTCTTACGTTGCGGAACAATACTGAACGCCCGGTCACCGTCACCATGGGGACGAACATCCTGATTGGGCAGGACGGAGCCAAGCTACGCGCTGAGCTGGCCAAAATTCTTGATGGCAAACAAAAAGAGGGCACAATCCCACCTCTTTGGGACGGACACGCGGGACAACGCATTGCGGAAGTCCTTAACAAACTCTAATCACCTATGCGCTTAGTCATCAAAGTCGGTACCAGCCTGATTGCGCCCGGGGGCCGCATTGACACAAAACGCTTGCGGGCACTAGTCGATCAGCTCGACTTTTCTCAACACGAATATTTGATCGTCAGCTCGGGAGCGATTGCTTCCGGCATGGCCCGCCTGGGTCTGGGGGAGAGGCCGGTGACGGTGCCTCTCATGCAGGCCTGCGCCGCGGTGGGACAGAGCCTGCTGATGCACACTTACGAACAGCTTTTTTTCGGCAAGAAGGTCGTGGCCCAGGTGCTGCTCTCGAGCGACGACTTTACTTCACCACTGCGCTATCGCAATCTGCAGAATGTGCTGCACGAGTTGTTGAATCTTGGCGTGGTGCCGGTGGTCAATGAGAACGACAGCGTGTCAGTTCGCGAACTAGTCGGGGCATTCGGAGACAATGACGAGCTCAGCGCCTTGCTGGCAAAGGCGGTGGAGGCGGATTGGCTGATCTTGCTCACAGACGTGGATGGCTTTTACGTTCCTGACGGCAAAGGTGCCCGGATGCTGCGCACCGTGCGCAAGCTCACACCGCAGATGGAAGCGTTGTGCAGTGGTCACGGCAAGCTGGGCACGGGAGGCATGCGCTCCAAGCTGTGCGCGGCCAAGGTGGCAAGCGACTCTGGGACGAACGTTACGATTGCCAACGGAGGTCATCCTCAGGCCATTCCGTTGGCCTTGGAGCACAAGATCGGAACCTACTTTCCGCCGCGAGGCAAGAAGTCATCGGGCGGCAACTGACCTCGAAGTCGCGTCATAGAGTTCACCCACGCCTCGAAATGTTACGCGGCCTGACTCCGCTGCCAGGCAACTCTCATCAGTTTGGCAGCAATCCGAAAACGTCGAGCCGACCCTGGGTACCGACATAGACTTTTCCGTTGGCCACAGTGGGCACGGCAAACTTTACGGCATTGCCAGCTGCACCCGTTCCGCTGGTTGGACTGCTGTAGAGCTGAGTGGCAAGGTTGGTGGCATCATAGGCATTCAGCACTGCTGGACCCGAGGGATAAGCGCTGATGTCGAGCGCCCAAACGATTCCGCCAGAGGTGCCGTGGGCGGAGACTGCAGGCGCGGCCCCGCGTGTACTGTAGATGCCGCTCGAATGGGAGTGGGGCGTGGACGAAATCGTGCCGCTCGCAATGCTGAACTGCTTGAGGTAATCGGAGATCGCGGCAACATAGATGTTCCCGTTCCAATAGGCCGGCGGGCCAAAGATTCCCCCCGACAACCTGCATAGCATTGAGGACGTCGACTTCCTGTAGGTCCTGGCTCAGCACGGAATTGAACTTCCCCATGTCGGTTTGATCGAGCAGGAAAATTTTGCCTGGCTTACCGGTGGCGATCATCAGATGGGGATGCGCCGGCGTGCCCACGGAATCCGGAAGTAATATCACCGACGACGACCCCAAATCGACGTCACCGCTATTGAGCACCGATTCGTTAAACGGTGTGAAATAGTCGAGTACACTGCCGCCAGCGCTCAGCTTCACTACCGAGTCTGAGTAGTTGATCCCACCCGAGTCGGCATCGAACGCTCCGTTCGCTGTCTCCAGGAACACATTGCCCGAAGCGTCGACGGAAGGGCCGCCTCCCGACTGCCAGATTGCGCCCTGGTGATTACCGCTGGTGGCATCGGTCGTTGACCAGACGAACCTCTGGATGAGCGTTGCCGCATCGTAACCCATGAGCCAGCCCTGATACGTGTTGTGGTCGCCGTGCGAGCCAAAGGCCACGTACACCGTGCCGCTGCTGAGCAGTAGCGCCGGGCGCTGCAGGTGGGTCAGAGGCACGAAATTGGGTGCCGTGATCTCAACCGGGGTTATGGCGTCCGCTCCGGAAGCCAGGGTGAGCGCGTGCAGGCGGTGAAAGTAGCTGCTCGTATTTTTTGATTTTGCGCAAACGAAGATGATCCCCGACTGGACATCGATAACCGGGGTAGAAGTGATCCCGATCTCCGGCGTCAGGTCGTTAAGCTCGGCCGTATCCGCGGGTGGAACCGTGGTCTCGGCCGCCTGCAGCAAGCTTTTCTTCCACAGCTGCTGGCAGGAACTCGAATCGGCGTCATAGGCATAGACCCAGTCGCTTTCCGTGGCGACGAAAACGACGTTGTGCTTCTGGCCGTCGTTCATGGTCAGATTGGCGACGTAGAGCGGTTCCGCATACACATATCCTGGGCTGTCCAGGGTGCAGGAGAAGAGCTTGCCAAAATTGGTTCCGGAGACCGTGGTGGGCGTGAGCGCGTATTCCTTGGTGTTTGCCCCAGTTCGATCGTTGTCATTGTGATGAGTAAGTACCCCGGTAAGATCGGTGACCGCGACCGAGGCAGCGGGACTCAAGGCCCCGCCGGAAACCTCGGCGGCGATGCTGTGAATTCCCGGCTGGGTGGAGGAACTCGGCGAGTAGGTGGCCGTGGTGGCTCCGGTGCTTGCAATCGTGCCTACTGAAGCGCTCCCGTTCTCCACGTCATCGACGAACCACACAAGCGTCCCAGTGCCTCCCGACAACGTGGCGCTGAACGCCTGCGGCTGCGAAGTGGTGACCGCAGAACGACGGGGCGAGAGGGCGATGGTAACGCTTGAAGTTGGCGGCGGGTTTGGCGCAGGCGAAGAGCTCCCCCCTCCACAAGAGCTCAACCCGGGGGAAAACAGAGCCGCAGCCAGAACAAGCATAAGGGCCCGACGACTCTTGCAGAGACTAAGCCAAAAAACAACCGGCAACGACAGCATCCACGTCCTCCGCTGGCAATGGTGTGGAACGTCCACCACCCGGTCCATGTTTGGTGACGAAGCCTATCGCTCAGGCCCGCGAAATCGAACCTCGGCGGTGCCTGGAGATCAACAGTAAAAGTCTGCGAGGGCATCTTTTCGGTGCCGGGCGAGTAGCGACCCAAGCCACAATTCGCGGATTATAAGGGGTGCAAGCTATAACCCACAAGTGGTGCGGGAGTCGCGGGGGAGCGCTTTGCGGCTGGCGCTACGCCGGCCTGGGAAGATCCGTACTTTCCACCGGTCGCGGGCGGATGAGACAATGGCAATCATCATGCGGGCCATTCTGGAAGATGTGCGTTCGGGAGAAGTGAGCAGCGAAGAGGTTCCTCAGCCCGAGCTGCGTCCGGGCGGCATTCTGCTGCGCACGGCCTTTTCAGCGATCAGTGCTGGCACCGAGCTGGCGCATCGCGAGCAGGTAGAAAAATCTCTGCTGGGTAAGGCCCTGGCTCGTCCCGACCTGGTTCGCCAAGTTGTGGATTTCGCGCGGACGGCCGGGATCAAAGCGGCATACCAGCGGGTGCAATCGCGGCTGGATATGCTCGCTCCCCTGGGCTATAGCTGCTCCGGGACGGTGATTGCCGCGGGTCAGGGTGCGCACGAATTCCACCCCGGCGATCGCGTTGCTTGCGCCGGCGCCGGCTACGCCAGTCACTGCGAAGTCAATTTCATCCCCAAAAATTTGGCCGTCGAGGTTCCAGACGCGGTTTCCCTGGAGGCGGCTTCGCTGAGTGCGATCGGGGCCATCGCGTTGCAGGGATTCCGTCAGAGTCAGGCGGTGCTGGGAGAAGTTGTAGCAGTCATCGGCGCCGGGCTGGTGGGAGTGCTTACCATTCAACTGGCCAAGGCGGCGGGCTGCCGGGTGATTGCCATTGACCGCGATATGCAGAGAGTGGAAGGTGCCCGGCAGTTTGGCGCCGATCTGGCGCTGGGCTCGGGGGAGCGCGATACGCCGTTGCGGGTGAAGGGATTTGCCCGCTACGGAACCGACGTCGCGATCATCGCTGCGGCTTCTTCTTCGAGCGAGCCAGTCGAACTGGCGGCAAATATTTCCCGCGATCGCGGGCGCATCGTCGTCGTGGGCGCGGTGGATCTTGGAGCCTCACGCAAAACGATGTACCTGAAAGAGCTGTCGCTGGTGCTTTCCCGTTCTTACGGACCGGGTCGCTACGATGCGCAATACGAAGAGGACGGTCACGACTATCCCATCGGCTATGTACGCTGGACAGAAAAACGGAACATGGAAGCCTTTCTGGATTTGCTGGCGGCGGGGGTGATCAATGTTTCGCCTTTTCTCGAGCGCCGTTCTCCGGTGGAGAAGGGAGGCGCAGCCTATCAGGAGTTGAAGAACACCGGTGCGTACACGGTGCTGGTGGAATATCCCGGCCGTGTTCTCATACCCATGCCTGTGGCAACAGGCACTTCGGCGCGAACTGCGGCTGCGCCCCGGGCTGGGGAACTTCGTGTGAGTTGCATCGGCGCTGGGAGTTTCGCTCGCAGTTTTGTCTTTCCGGCGCTGCGGAAGACTCGAGGCGTGGCTCTGCACTCGGTGGCGACCGCCTCGGGGATTGCATCGGAATCTGCGAGCCGGGTGTTTGGTTTTACCCGGGCCGCAGCGCCTGCGGACCTACTCCAGGACAAGGACACGGATGCCGTATTTGTCCTTTCCCGCCATGACAGCCATGCGCAATACGTGATTGCCGCGCTTTCCCGTCACAAAGCGGTACTGGTGGAAAAGCCGCTGGCGGTGAGCCGCGAGCAGTTGGAGGAAATTCAGAGCGCCTATCAGGCAGCAAAGGAAACAGACCCGGCTCCGTTTCTGATGGTCGGGTACAACCGCCGCTTCGCGCCTTTTACTGAAAGGCTCAAGGAACTCTTCGCCGGTCGTCACGAGCCCATGGTGGCGAATGTCCGCGTCAATGCCGGATACATCCCTCACGATCACTGGATGCAGCGGAACAGCAGCGGAGGGGGCAGGATCGTGGGTGAACTTTGCCATTTCGTCGACTGGGCGCGCTGCGTGGTGGGCTGCGGCATCGTGAACGTCGCGGCCACCGCGCTGCCGAACGGAGGCCGCTACAGTCAGGACAACCTGGTAGCGATACTTACCTTTCGGGATGGCTCCATCGCTAACATTTCCTATCTGGCCAACGGCGACAGCTCGGTCGCCAAAGAGCAGTATGAGGTGTTCTGCGAAGGCAAGATTGGACGGATCAGCGATTTTTGCACACTGGAACTGGCGTGCGGTGGTAAGACCAGGCGCACCCGAGCCGGACGCGACAAAGGACATGAACGGGAGATCGAACTCACCGTGGACGCCATGCGGCGGGGCGGTTGTTCTCCCATCCCTTTCGAGGAACTTGTGGAAGTTTCCGAAGCTACCCTCGCGATTGGAGAAGCGATTGGCAGCGGAAAATTAATTTCGTTGCGCCCGGCGCATATTCCGGCAATCCTACCCACCGCCGAAGAATCTTGATTCGCGAGTCCAGGTTCTTCGGTCGTGGCAGGGTCAAAGTGTGATCAGGAGTTCGGAATCGAAACTTGAACGCGGTTTGAGTACTTGCTTTCCTTCCCCTTTGTGCTCACTGCCGTAATCATATAGAAATAGGTTGTGGCCCCCACGACCGAGGCGTCGGTAAAGGTGGTCTGGGGATGCGGAGAGCTGGTCATCTTGAGAAATGGGCCATTCACTGCGGCCCCGCGGTACACGTTGTAACCGACCACTGTCGTTGTAGGGGCATGCCAGGCAAGAGTCACCTGATGGGCTGCGGTCTGCGTTCCGTTGCCATTGAGGACGGCGTGCGTAGAATTCTCCGCGTTGCTGACGAATTTAATGTTACCGGAGACCTGTCCTGCGGCTTGGGGAGCGAAGGTGACCTTGAAATCAGTGCTCTGGCCAGCCGGAACGGTAAAGGGAAATACGATGCCGGCGACAGAAAATCCGGGCCCGCCCCACTCCGCCGATCGCACAATAACTCCGGCATTGCCGGCGGTCAGAGTGGCAGTGAGCGCCTTCTTCGTGCCCATGGTTACCTTGCCAAAGTTGAGGGTGGCCGGGAACACGGCGAGATCGCCCGCAGCTACCGGCTGGCCGGCGGCGCCAGAACCACTGCTGGGGCTGGAGTTTCCGCTTCCGCAACCGATCAAGATGGCCGTCGCCAAGATGGCCGAGCCTAAGAACAATCGTCCGTGCATGCGCGCAGTGCTCCTTAAAAAGAGGAATGGTTCCCGAACGACCAACCATCTGTGACGCCGGAACCTTACGTCCGCCCGAGTCTTTTGATACCTCGGTAAATCGGTTGGAATTTCCTGCTGCCTGAATTGCTGAGAGCAGCCAAGCACGCCGATGAAAATTCCAACTTGTCAATGGAACCCGCGAAGGGGTACGCGAGCAAGGTAACGTGGTAACCAGAAGGCGAGAAGATGTCACTAGTACATAACTATGGAACGTAGAGCGGGCTCAGGTCGCTTGACAGGGGCTTCGATGGGGACGCGAATGTCCCGCACGCGCGGGTGAGCGGCATGGCACCGGGAGCCTCTGAAAATGCGGGGACAAGGGCGCCACAGCGGAACCTTCGCGCTTGCATTCGTGGCAAAGAAAAGGGGCGTGAAATTCTCACGCCCCACTTTACTCAAAGGTTTGCAAACCTCGCGCTATGTCCCTATGGGGTGGGGATCACAGCCTGGGTCTGATTTGAGTTGCCGCTTTCCTTGCCGGATCCGTCCACCGCCGTGGTGACGTAGAAATATGTCTGGCCGGACTGAACCGAGTTGTCCACATAGGAGGTGTCCGCATTCATGGAAGTAATTTTCGAATACGGTCCGCCGGTTGTGGTGCCACGATAGACGTTGTAGCCGACCACGCTGGAAGTGCTGGGGGCCCAGGACAAAGCCACACTATGTTGCGGCGCGGCCGTGCCGGTGCCGCTCAGGGCCTGGGTCACGGAGGCGTTGGCGGCACTGCTGTTGAAAGATCCGCTGGCCGAGGCAGCCCCGCTGGACTGGGGCTTGAAGATGACGGTGAAGGACGCACTCTGCCCGGCGCCCAGGGTAACCGGAAGCGAAAGCCCACTGATGGTGAACTCCGAAGTGGTCATGTTGGCGGCCGAAACCGTGATACTGGAGCCGGTGGCGGTCAGGGTGGCGGTCAGGCTCTTGCTCTGTCCTACCACAACGCTACCGAAGCTTAACGATGTCGGGCTCACTGCCAGCTGGCCCGCGACGGTTGCGGTCCCGGCCAAGGTGATGGTGAGGCTGGGATCGGAGGCGTCAGAGACCACCGAGATCGATCCCGTAGCGTTGCCGCCGGCGGTCGGATTGAACGCCACACCGAAGGTAAAACTCTGCCCTGGTTTCAAAGTCATGGGAAGGGTCAATCCGGTGGCGCTGAAGCCTGTGCCTGAGACCTTGGCCTGAGTGACGGTAACGTCGGCTCCGCCTGAGTTAGTCAGGGTTTCCGGTTGACTGGCAGTGCCGTTGACCTGAACATTGCCAAAACTCAGAGTGGAATCACTGGTGCTCAGTACACCGGGCGCGGCGACATTGCCCGTCAGTGGAATGCTGAGGTTGGAGTTGGAAGCGTTGCTGGCGATAGCCAGAGTTCCAGTGGCGGCGCCGCCCGATTGGGGCGTGAAGGTGACGTTGAAAGTCGTGCTCTGGCCCGCCGCGAGTGCGACAGGCAGACTCAGGCCGGCCAGGCTAAAGCCGGCGCCGGACAGATTGGCCTGGGTTATGGTGATGGCGGAGCCTCCGGAGTTGGTCAGCGTTTCCGAGAGGGTCTTAGGCGTTCCTGACTGCGCCGTGCCGAAGTTCAAGCTGGAAGGGGTTGAGGTGAGGGCTCCGGCCGTCACCGCGCTGGCTGCGAGGGGAACTGCAAGCGTGCCATTCGACGCATCGCTGGCAAATGACAACGTTCCACTTGCCGACCCACCCGATTGTGGATTGAAAGTTACGCTGAAAGCCGCGCTTTGGCCCGCGGCCAAGGTCACTGGCAGGTTCATACCGCTGATCGCGAAGCCGGACCCGGAAACGCTGGCTTGAGACACGGTCACGCTGGAGCCGCCGGAGTTGGTGAGGGCGGCCGAGAGAGTCTGCCCCTTGCCCACCTGCACGCTTCCAAAGCTAAGATTGGAAGGGTTCGAGGTAAGCGCGCCAGGCGCGGTTGCGACAGCTGATACGGGTACGCTCACAACCGGGTTCGCGGCGTCGGTGGTAACTGCGATGCTGCCGCTGGCGCTGCCCGCTGACTGCGGGGCAAAGGTCACAGTGAAGCTTTTGCGCTGGCCCGCGGCGAGAGTCAGGGGGAAGGTGAGCCCGCCCATCCTGAAGCCCTTGCCGGTTACACTAGCCTGGCGCACGGTGAGATCCGAAGTGCCGGAGTTGATAAGCGTTGCCGACAGGGTCTGGCTGGTGCCAATCTTTACGCTGCCCAAAGCCAGACTGGTGGGCACAACCGCAAGTTGTCCGGCACCCGCGCCCGTCCCTGACAGCGACACGCTGGCGATGGTTGGCACCGCACCCAGGGATTTCCTGGTCTCATTGCCTCGCCCGCCAAAGGTGACAGGCCGTGGCATGTTCAGCGAAACTGCACCGACCACGGAGATCGTCCCGATGCTGGTTCCGCTCGCGGCGGGGCTGAAACTCACGCCGATGTTGGTGCTTTGTCCGGCCTGCAAGGTCAAGGGCAGGGTCTGTCCGGTCAAACTGAATCCTCTGCCCGAGGTCGCGATGCGAGTGAAGGTGATCGGCGTGTTCCCGAGATTGGACAACGTGGCCGCCTGAGTCTGGGTTGTTCCAACCGGCACGCTCCCGAAGCTTATGCTGCCCGGAGTCAGTTTGATCCGGCTTCCCAGGATCGCAGTGCCTCTCAACATGAAGGTGGTGGACGAACGAACCGGGTTGCTGGCGAGGACCACTCTGCCCTGGGAAGTGCCGCCGTTCTGTGGCGAATAGGCAATCTGGAGGACGGTACGCTGGCCCGGCGCCAAAGTCAGCGGCAGTTCTTGACCGGTAATTGTGAAATCTGTTTGCCCAATCTGGGCCTGGGTGAGCACGATCGGGGAGCGGCTGGTATTGGCAATGGTGTTAGTGCGTACGGCAGTGGTTCCGACCGGTACACTGCCAAAATCCACGATGGGCGAAGTTGCGACCAACCCGCTGCTTGATTGCGCGACCGGGGTGCTGGCATCAAGGGCGCCACATCCCAGCATGGTCATCAAAAGGAAAAGAACCGTTACCAAGTTACCGCGAGTGCCGAAGTCCTTCACGGAAGGCCTCTGAGAGCCGTACGGCCATACGGCGGGGGATTTACCACCTGGCTGCACCATTCCGAGTGCCAATCCTGAAGCTGACCGAAACCTGGAATAGTGCAGCCAAGTGCAGTGTGCTCTGAGGGTTGCCGACACGGTAGATATCGGAAGGGAATGTCCAGAAGTGCCAGATGGCCATGCCCAATTTGGAACGGGGGGTTACCGGGTCACTGTGACCCTGAAAAGAGCCGAGAAACTGCGCCGAATTTGCCGAAGCAAATAGCGTCGTCAGCATGAAAAACACTGGGTAAAATCGCGGTTTGGGGCAGTTGCTATGCTTCCCGGAGCGGACATGAACAGTCACGGGCAGCAGCTATCTTCAGACGATAGCGATGCAGTAATCTTGTTACGGTAGGCTGCGAGTTACGAAAGGGCACGTCGGGCACGGTCATTTTTCTGCATGGCTACGGCGAATCTCAAACCGTCCTCTCAAAAGGGCATCATTCTCGCTGGAGGATCGGGTACACGGCTTTATCCCGTGACCCATGCCGTGTGCAAAGGACTGCTTCCGATTTATGACAAGCCCATGATTTATTACCCGCTGTCCACACTGATGCTGGCGGGAATTCGCGACATTCTCATCATTTCCACGCCACAGGACGCGCCCAGATTCGAACAACTGCTGGGGGATGGGAAGCGCTTCGGGCTGAATTTTCAGTACGCGGTGCAGCCGCGGCCGGAAGGGATCGCGCAGGCCTTTCTGGTGGGCCAGCAATTTATCGGTAGCTCGGGGTGCGCGCTGGTGTTGGGCGATAACATCTTTTACGGACATGACCTGGCCAAAATCATCCTGCAGGCGGGGCAGCCAGAATCGGGCGCGCGGGTTTTTGCCTACCCGGTGCAGGATCCCGAGCGCTACGGCGTTGTGGAATTCGACGCGCATGGCAACGCGCTCAGCGTTGAGGAGAAACCCGATGCGCCAAAATCGCGCTATGCAGTAACAGGACTTTATTTTTACGACAATCAGGTGGTGGACATTGCCAAAAGCCTGAAGCCATCCGCCCGCGGAGAACTGGAGATCACGGACGTCAACCGGGAATATTTGAGACGCAAACAGCTGCATGTTGTGGTCATGGGACGAGGCATGGCGTGGCTTGACACGGGGACCCACCAAGCCATGCTGGAAGCCGCGCTGTTCATACAAACCATCGAAACCCGCCAGGGGCTCATGGTGGCCTGCCCGGAAGAGATTGCCTTCCGCTACGGATACATTACGGCGCAGCAACTGGAGGAAACGGCTTCCTCGATGAAAGGCAATGGTTACGGAATGTACTTGCAGCAACTGCTCCGGGAAAGGATGTTTTGAAAACGAACTCAGCAATCGTTCTGCCATGAAGGTCACCGAAACTACGCTACCCGGAGTACTTATTCTCGAGCCCAGGGTGTTCCGTGACACCAGAGGGTTTTTTCTGGAGAGCTACAACGAAAGAACCATGTCAGAAGCGGGTATTCGGGAGCGTTTTGTACAGGACAACCATTCGTTTTCAACTCGGGACGTGGTGCGGGGCCTCCACTATCAGGTGCGACCGCAAGGCAAACTGGTACGGGTCGCGGTGGGTGAGATTCTCGATATAGTGGTGGACTTGCGGCGGAGTTCGCCGTCTTTTGGCAAATGGTACGGACTGAACCTTTCGGATGCGAAGCAGCAGATGTTATGGATCCCTCCGGGGTTCGCTCATGGATTTCGGGTCCTGTCGGAGAATGCCCACGTACTCTATAAAGCCACCGATTTCTATGATCCCGAGGCGGAGCGCACCATTGCGTGGAACGACCCCGTACTGAACATCGACTGGCAGCTCGCCGGTCCACCTACAATCTCCGACAAGGATCGTCGGGCAGGCGCCTTTCGAAAGGCAGAGCTATTCGGTTCGGAGTTGCAGTGATCACTTCTGAAGGTTTTCCAAGGAGATGGGCATGATCAGTTCGCGCAGAAACTTTCTCCGCTCCATGGGGGTTGGCGCTGCCGTGGGGGTGGCCACACCCTGGTCGGCGGGAGAAATCCCTGCCGCTTACGCTTCGGACATAGGACGAGCCGCGCGCTCCGATGGATTTATTCACCTGGACAGCAATGAGAATCCGTATGGTCCGTCCGCTAAAGTGGCCGAGGCCATCCGCTCTGCCACCGGCATGGTGAACCGGTATCCCCTAAGGAAGTACGAAGAGGTGACGGAACAGATCGCGCGCTTCCACCGAGTGAAAGCGGAGAATGTGCTCTTTGCCTGCGGCTCAACAGAAATCCTACGGGTTGCAGCTTGCGCTTTTGCCGGGAGCGGGCGGCAATTGATGCAGGCGGTACCGACGTTCGGAGCGGTCGAGGAGTATGCCAAGGCGGTGGGTTCGGAAGTAGTGTCGGTACCACTCGATCCAACTTACGCTCATAATCTGGGCGCCATGTTGGCCCGCGCGAATAGATCTACGGGGCTGGTTTATATCTGCAACCCCAACAATCCCACATCGTCCCTCACCCCCCGAAAAGCGATCGAGGACTTCGTTGAGCGGTTGCCGGGCAGCACCCGGGTTTTGATCGATGAGGCCTATCATCCATATGTCGTTTCTACCGGGACGAACCCTTCCTTCATCGATGCTCCTTTGAACGATGATCGAGTAATCGTCACCCGCACGTTTTCCAACGTGTACGGACTGGCAGGATTAAGGCTGGGATACGCGGTTGCGGCTCCGCCGGCGATTGAGGCCATGCGCAAGTTCCTTACTGCGCACAGCCTCAACGCCATTGTGGCGGAGGTGGTGGGCGTCGCCCTCGACGATGTCAAAGGAGTGGCCGAGTCCGTGAAACGCAACCGGGATCAACGCCAGGAGTTCCTGAATTCGTCCAATATCAGGAGCCTGAAACCAATTGACCCGCACGCCAACTTCGTAATGGTTGACGTTCAGCACCCGGTGGAGCAGGTCATCGAACATTTTCGCCAGCACAACATCCTGATTGGGCCCCGAGTCCCCACCTTGGAAACTTACATGCGCGTCTCCCTCGGTACTGCGGCTGAAATGATCGCATTCTGGAAGGCGTGGGACCTGCTGCCCTGGTCGCACAACATGATCCATCGAATGTGAGCCAGTGGAGTCGGTCCCGGCTGGAGCTCGAAAAAAGTTGGACTACACCCTTGACATCGAGAGCGGAGAAGCACAGAATCGCTCGCAATCAAGGTAAGACCAGCCACTTTACCCACCAGCCTCGAAGTACTGTGCCTCAAAACTCCCCCCGGATCAGACCGCCTGGGAAGGCGACCTGGTTCAAACAGGAAGGCAGCACCATGATGAGTATCGTGCGTAATCTGTGGCGTGAAGACCAGGGTCAGGACATCGCTGAATATGCCGTGATGCTGGCGGTGATTCTGGTGATTGTGGTGGGCACCATCCGGCTGGTGGGCACCAATGCGAACAATGTTTTTTCGTCCGTAGGCAGCGCCGTCCAATAGGGCTGAGATCGAACCGCATCGGGACGCGGCATTGCCGCGTGCTGGGATAATTGTGTGGCGGGGGTGCCTCCGCCCGCGGTTTTTGATCCTTACGTCAAAAGCTCGCGGGCGAGGGCGCCCGCGCCACACAAGATCTATCTCGGGCCGAATTGCAGGCGCAGACCAGCGCGGGCGAGAATCGGCGGACCTACGGTAAGCACCGGGGTGCGTCCCACGTCGTAACGCCGGTTGGTCAGATTCTCCACCGCCACAAACAAGTCCACACCATGACGCAGATGGTGCGACGCAGTAGCGTCGAGGACGAAATAACGTCTGAGCAGCAGCGTGTTCTGATCGTCGTCGAACTGGTTCCCTCCGAAGCGGCCCTGCACTCCAAGCAGGATGAAAGGCCGGGCATAGTTGGCCTGGAAGGTGAACTGATGACGGGGAACCTGCGGAATGTCGAGGCCGACCAGACTCGGATTCAGGCCCGCCAGGGCCGGATCAACGGTGAAACTGGTCACGGTGGCGTCGGTGTATTCATAACCGCCGGAGATGGTCAGCGAATCGTTTAGCCTGCCGCTGGCTTCGAGTTCCAATCCCTGGGCTCGTGTGCTCCCCAGATTCTGGCGCTGCCGGGTGATCAGACTGGGTGTGGTGGTCAACGTGACGTTGGCCACAGGGCGCGTAATCTGGTTCCAGAAAAAATTGCCGCGCAGCATCACGCGCTGGTTCCAGCCAGTGACGATGGCGCCGCCTTCCGCGCCGGTCAGCCGTTCCGCGCGAAGATTGGGGTTGAACTCGGTAAACACGTTGCCGACGCGAAACCCGCGGTAGAGCTCATTCAGAGTCGGAGCGCGGAAGGCGCGATACCCGGAAGCGGTAAGAGAAACATTGCGGGTGAGCTTGTGCAGAAGCGCCAGGCGCGGGCTGAAGAAGGTCTCGCTGCGATCGGGGAGAGCGGCGGCCCCGACCGCTCGCGCTGGATCGGGGGGAGCGAAGGCATCGAAGTTCTGCCAATGGTCCACGCGCCCGCTGGCCGTCAGCAGCCAGTCTCGGGGTCACGCGGATGATGTCCTCAATGTATGCGCCCCAGTTCACTTCCCGGCCTCCGCCGGCGGAGGTGCTGGTGGGATTGCCGCCGAAATATCCTTGCTCGTTGGTTTGTCCGTGCACGTCGGCTTCTTCGAGGCCCGCGACCAGGTGCTGGCGCGTTCCGACAGAGTGCTGCCATTGGACGGAAAATCCGACTTGCTGAGCGGGGACAACCTGGGTGCGAGTCAGGCTCTCGCTGTTGCGGTCGGAAGCGATCGACGAGAAGGACTGATGCAGGCTTTGACGGGTGACGTAGGCATGCAGCTGGAAGGCGCCGACCTGGTGCGCATCCCAGTTTCCCCCGAGGTCAAGTTCGCGAATGGTGGTGCTGTTGGTTTGCAGCGGGGTACCGTTGTGCCGCGATTCGCCGAACAGCGATCCCCGGACAAAGATACTGCCGCGATCGCCAAATTTGCGTTGCGCGGTGAGGTCGCCGCTGGCATCTTGCGAGTTCACCGGCGTGTCCACCGCGCCCCTCAAGTCGGAGGGCACGGCGATGTAGCCGTCGGTGCGGAAAAGTTCCGAGGTCAGGCCGATGGCCCAGGGTCCGAAGCTCCTGCTGGCGGCCAGGGAGAGATCGGGGGTGTCCTCATTACCGTAGGCGGCTTCGAGCGAGATCGCGTCCCGGTCAACTGGCGTCCGAAGAATATTGATCACTCCGCCGAGAGCGTCCGACCCGTAGAGATGAGACGCGCCGCCACTGGCCACTTCGACGCTGTCGATGCTGACGCGTGGCAGCGCGGTTCCAGTACACCCACCCGCCGAAGGGATCGTTCAAAGGAAAGCCGTCGCTGAGCACCAGGGCGCGGCTGGCGCCGCTCGCGCCCAGACCGCGCAGGGAGACGCCTTGCGCCGTGGGATTGGCGGTGCGGCTGGTGGTGCGTCGGAAAAGGCTGAATCCCGGCACCTGGCGCAGGACATCGTCGGTCCTGAAGGCGGCCGTGGCGCCTAGGTCCTGGGCTGAAAGAATAGTGACGCTGGTGGCATTTTCAATCACTCGCACTCCGGTACGATTGGCCGCGACGGTTACCTGCTCGGCAGCGGTCGCGGGCAGCAGAGTGATCTGCACGGAGTTGACGCCCGCCCGCAAATCGACCTGGCGGAACTGAAATCCAGGAGCGGAAACTTTCACAGTCCCGGATTCTGGCGGTACCGCGGAAAATACAAAAGCTCCCCGGTCTCCGGTGATCTGAGTTCCTCGAAAACGATCCACTGATGTAGGCCACCTCAGCGCCCACGATAGCGGCGCCGGTCTGGTCGGTGACCACGCCGGAGAGTTGACGGGGCGCCGAAACCTGGCCCTGCAGGACCAGGGGCAGAGCGAGGCAGAGGCCACCAATCAGGAGACAGCGAAGCGTCGGGAACGACAGTCGGAATCGTGGTGAGAGCATATGTGGGAAGAGGATGGTTCCTCGGCCGTGATCCGGCGCGGCCAGCCTGCGGCTGATGAAAATGTACTCGAAGGATCAGCCTGGATGATACATCACAACACTGATCCGGGGGAGCGCAGCCCGCGTTCTTCTCACAGGTGCAATTGTTTTCATCTTGCGGTCCCCAGTTCGGCTCAAAGTCCAATGAAAAGCCCGCAGCATCAATTACTTCCATAATCCCGCCTGGCATACCGATTGCCCCTGAATACGATAATCGGGGAGTGGACCGCCGCTCTCCGTGCGGGCAACGAGAACATGGCGCTGCGCAGATTGTGTTTGCTGGCTTTGTTGGTCTCGACAACTGCCCTGTGCCAGGCCTCGGGTTGATTCCGTTCCGGCGGAGACTGCGGGCGGGGCGGTTTCGCTGGCTGAGCGGGAACAGAATCTGTGGACTCCGCCGGTGCATGACTCGGAATTTGCCGCCATGGCGAACTCCGCCGCTCCGGCCCCATGTGGAGCGGTGCAACCGCCGCAGGCGCTGGCCACGCCCGATCCTGTGCTGGAGGAAACGGACTCGAATGCGAAAGCCAGCGTAAGCTTCATCATTGGGACGGACGGCCGAGTGCATAGTGCGTTCATTCTGGAAAGCGCCGGACCCAACGAAGACCGGACCATCCTTGATGCCGTGCGTTTCTGGCGCTACCGTCCCGCGCTGTGCAACGGTGTACCGACGGAGTCGGAAGCCAAGGTGGAGTTCTCGAGTCGCTAGCAACGTTTTAGACTAAAATCAGGGAAAGAGCTGGTTGCCTTGGGCCAGAGCGGAAATTTGGCAGGATGCCGCCTTCCCGCCGAAGGGGAACGGGGGCTCAGGACATGGATGACGTCAGGCTCGTTGCTCAGTCCAAGGCTGCCGTACTCCAGGCCATGCAGCGGTATGCCCTGGAACAGAGCGTGGAAGAATCGGTGAATGTGAAGCCTGAACCCGAAAGCGCGGCCCGGCAGATCTGTGCGGCATGTGGGAGCGCGAATCGCAAAGGCAATAGCTTCTGCGCCAATTGTGGCGTCCCTTTGTCAAAGACACCGGAGGGGACGGAAGCCGAGCCAGCGAATCCCAAGTCCGCACCGGAAGCGCCCGGCGACCACCACTACCATCATCATTATCACCACCATTATTTCTCCAATGCCGGCGGCGGAGAGCCGCTTGCGACTCCCGACCTGCGTATGGCTGGCGGCGGTGTCGGCGCCGGCCGCGACCTCGCCCGGGTGCGGACCTCGCTCAGTGGAGCGTCGTTAAGCCGGGCCGAAACGGCCCTGCGCAAAGTGACCCAGGATTGGGCGCTGGCGTGCAATACCAAACAGCTGGACGATCTGGTGGAGCTCTACCTTTCTGACGCTACCGTGCTTCGGCCGAACGTTCCGGCGGTACGGGGCACGGCGGCCATCCGCGAATTTTTCTTTGGACTGCTCGACGCCGGCATGAGTGAAGTGGAAATCGATCCTCTGCGGGTGGAATTATTCGGCGACTTCGGTTATGAGGCTGGCCGCTGTAAGTCTCTGGTCCCGAGTGCCGCAGGCAAAAGGCGCGAAGAGCGCGGCAAGTATCTGGTCCTGTTCAATCGTCAAGCCAATGGGGAGTGGAAGATTCTGGCCGAAAGCTGGTCAAGCGACCTCAGCCTCGGCGGCACGCTTGAGTCACCGGTCAAGTCAGTGGCTGGCGTGGGAAATTCGATCGCGGGGCCGCAGCGTAAGTCCTGAGCAGGCTACACTCCCACCCACGATTAGATTTCCACTTCCAGCTTGCGCAAGTCCCTCCGCAGTTGCTCGACGTCCATCATCTCGATCGTATGCATGCCCAGCTGCCGCGCGCCCTCGAGATTCAGGGCGCGATCGTCGATGAAGCAGCACTCTTGCGGCGGGTGCTGCGTCACTTCCAGGGCCAGCCGGTAGATACCTTCTTCAGGTTTGCGCAGACCCACAAAACAGGAGCTGATAAACACGGAGAAGATCTCGCGCAGACCGAAGGTCTGAATGCGGTACTGGTTCAACTCCTTCGACTCATTGTTGATGGTTGCCATGAAGTACTTTCCCGATTTTGCCAGTTCTTCGGCCACGGCCAGCACTTCGCGGTGCGGTTGCGACAGGGAAAATACGTAGTCCTTGAACACTTCACGGGCGAAGGGGCGGGAGCGGTAGAAGATGGTGCGATCGAGATATTCGTCAAAGCCGATCTTGCCCCGCTCTAGGGAGGAGACCAGCATCTCGTGCCGGTCGAGGAACTCGGCCTGGTCCAGCTTGAATTGCTCGAGCGCGCGCTCTCTCTGGGAGCGGTCCCAGGCATTGGTGAGCAGCACTCCGCCGACGTCCCAAAAGATGGCGCTGATCTGAGGCAAGAGGGTCCCCCCAAGCGGTTTCACAGCAAAATAGTAAACGATGATACACGGGAAGGCCATTGGCGCAAGCAGGCACGTCCTTGTGCTGCGACCTTTGAGTTTCTCAGGTTAAAGGGAGGATCCGGTTTGCCGATGACTTGATGGAACCCGCAGCCGCTTCAGGAATGCGGACCCCCAACGATGGATCTGTGCATTCGGCGGATGACAGAGGGATAGGCATGTTTTGCAGAGATGATCTTTTCCATGTAGGGCAAGGCCAGCGTCGTTTTGCCTTTGCAGGGGAATGACGCCTGGCAGCAATGCGGATGTACGCCGCTGGGTTACCCGCTATCAGATTGATTTGATGGGGTTTCCTCCATTGCTTCACGGAATTCCATCTGCAATTGTCAAGGCAGCCTTCCCGCTATTATGAGCCGGGCGACTTTCAGCGCGCTAAGCATCGGATCGAACAGCTCAACCATTTGGTACGTCAGGATAAGAAAGAACGCGTAGAACGCTCCCGGGTTTGCATCCAACCACCGCAACGCCCAGCTAGTTAGCGGTTTGCAGACAGGGGGAAGATTGGCCAGCCATGCCATAGCGATTCCAATAGCGGCACCTCCAAGAATGTCTGTGGTGTAGTGCTCTGCGAGAAAAATACGGGGCAGGCAGATTAGCACTGAGATATAGCAGAATGCGAACCAACCCGCGCGCCGGGACGCAAAGAAGATCCCCATCGCCAGCGCGAAGAAGAATACCGCATGGTCGCTCGGAAATGAACTAGCGCCTTCCCATGTTGCCGGTCTCCCGTATGGAATGCGAAACGAATAACGTTTTTCCATCAAGGGTCTGGTGCGATTGACGAGCCAGGACAAAACGCGCGCGATGGCGAGAGCTGGAAAGCTTGCGATTATTGTTGCCAGCAAAGCTTCACGCGTCCTTCGATCATCTTCATTCCGGAACCATAACCACCACACAATTCCAATGATCACTCCGCCCTTAAGGAGGTTGTAATCACTGAGCCAGGAGACAAACTCGTCAAATCTGATTGATCGATGGGCGAAGCCGTTGATAAAAGATGAAATAGACAGATCGAAGCTATTCATCGCTAATTCTCCCCTTGCTTATTCCCCATTATCTTCCGCGTCGCCCAATGTCGGAGTTATCAGATGTGGCTCATAGCCGATCAGGTGATGCGGCGTGCGGGAGGCGATGCGTAAACGGGGTGCAGACTAGCGAGCAGTAAAAAGAAAAGGAAGGCGCCCCAACGAGACCCCTCCCCTAAGAGGTATCAAGGGCGCCTTCCGGGAGGCAGCCTCCTCCGACTGCGCTCGACTACAGATTAGAGATCAATGCTGTTGCCAGGGAATGGCACTTGCGAGCTGAAAAGGGGCACAATGGTATGCTAACTGGCTGTTACTCAAGTTCCTCTTCTGGAAGGCTGAGCGGCCATTAAGGTGCCCCGAAGGCCCAAACCGATCATTTAGACACGCCCGCGGTTCTTGATCGGGAACCCGGTTCGACCTTCTTCAAACCCACATTGAGGCGCGTCTGCAGCTTTTATCGGGAACGCGTAATTCAGGCAGGGGTGAAAACGCTTGCGGGGAGCGGGTTTCAAACGCAACGGCCAACCTCGCTGCTGACGTGGATCGACCCGTCCCGAGCAAGAGCCGACGAAGTGATCACCCCGTGACCCCGTGCAGCGTTACCAGTGCGTCCATTTGGGGCCGCCTCCGTCGTTTTTTATCGTGTTGCTTAGCCGGATGTGAAGTTTCCGCGGGACTTTCCACCCCTCCAAACTGCCGCACCTCCGGAGGGGTCTCGCGAGGGGGCTTCACTCCGGCAAAGAGATATCAGTCTGCCCACCCTCCACACACTTGACCAGGCCCAGGCTTTTTGGATCCGGCCCGAACCTGCTTTCTCGGCCACGAAACAGAAGGTCATGTTGCCTCCATCTGCTTCAAGGTCCTTGCCAGAAACAAAAAATGTTAAACGCGCCGTCCCAGGGTGGTGCAATAAAGATATTTAGCATGGCTAACTAACGTACTGAACCATGGTTAAAGGAACCGGAAATCTTTCCGCGCGACAATCGGGATTCGTCATACCGGCGCGTTGTGTCCGGGTGAGCGTCCCAGAGTTTTACCCGGCTCTGCACCCAGCGTCTGGACGGCAGGTTTGTGTACGACGGGGTGGTAATCGGCAGGGTAGACTGTAGTCACTTTCGCCATTTACCAGAGAATCGAGCTGGACTAAGCGCCGCGTGCCTTGGCCATATTCTTGCCCGTCTTAGCGGAGGCCCGGCGGGTGCTGGGAACGTAGCTGCAGGTACGAAAATCATAGTGCTGGCCCAGGCAGTCGGGACAGAGGTGGACCTGGTGAACCTTGCAATGGATCACGGGCAGGTCGCCATGACAGACATCGCAACCGCCGCGCATCCGGCGCCTGGAGTGTTTTGATTCTGCCGACGCCCCGCCGGTTCCGGCGGTAGATTGGAGCGCGCGTGCCTTAAAGTAAACACCCGAGGCTGCGATCATGGAGCCCAGAGACACCCCGCACGCCCCCAGGACCAGCAGGCTGGTATCAGGATGCTCGCCCAAAGCGGCGGGCAGCATGAGAATTCCGATGACCCCCCCGAGAACTCCGACCCCGATCATCCAGTTGCCGGTCTGTGATGACATCTTTGGAGCCTTTTTGGCGGAGTGGAAACTCACTCGCCGCAATCATGAAAGTGGACAGCCATTGCGAACATAGCGAGTTCTTCGGTTTAACTCCAGATGACGAAAGTCACCCCGGGCCCTGAATTCGCTTCCCCATGACCGAGGTAACTTGTCTCCGCTTACCGCGGAACTCTAACATTCTCGAAGTATGGCGCTTACGTCCCTGGTGGTGTGTGCTGATCTGAAAGCGGTACAGGTGCTCAGCCAGATTCTGCGGGAGCTGAACATCACGGCGGAGCATTGCGGAGAGTTGGCCAGCGCGGCAGGCCGTCTCGCGTCCCATCATTTCGACGCCGTCGTGGTCGATTGCCAGGACCAGTTGCCGGCCCTCGAACTGATTGCCGGCGTGCGCAAATCGGTGATCAACCGAAGCACACTGGTCATCGGGTTGGTGGACGGGAGGGAACAGGTACGCGATATTTTCGGGCAAGGGGCGAACTTCATTGTGTATAAGCCAGTCTCTGTGGAGCGGGCAGCAAGCAGCCTGCGGGCGGCACGAGGTCTGATGGCACGTGAAAAGCGGGTCAAGCTGAGGATCGCCCTGCACGCTCCGGCGTCGATCACATACGCCAACGCGGAGAATGTGGCCGCCACGCTGCTGGACCTGAGCGAGGACGGATTGGCCATACAGTCCGAACGGCGGTTGCCTCCCCGCTGCAAGGTTTACTTTCAATTTAATCTGCCGGGAGACAAATCATCGGTGCGGTTATCCGGCGATGTGGTGTGGCAAGACTCTTCCGGGCGGGTGGGGATCCGTTTTGTGGATGTACCACAAGCCTCGCGGCGTACCATGAACGAATGGATCAAGAGCAGCCTGGCCCGGCTGGCGACGGCGGAAGAAAATGCGCCCCGGAAGCAGCAGCAAGCTGCGGCGGAAACGCTGGCCACCCGGTTCGCCGGCCTGGGGCTCTCGGCGGCATCTTCCAATCGCCGCATCCAGGGCCGTCGCGCCTGTCGCCTGAGCGCCGATGTGTTCCGCCTGGGCGAGGGCGTTCCCAATCGATGCACACTGAGCGATGTCAGCACGGGCGGATGTTACGTGGAGACGCCTTCTCCCTTTCCCTCGCGCACGGTGTTGGACATTGTGGTGCGGACGCATGACATTGAAATTGCGGGTCCGAGGGACGGTGCAGGTGGTGCATCCCGGCTTCGGGATGGGCGTGCAGTTCAGTTTGAACACGGCCGATGAACAGGAACAAGTGAGGCAGCTGATTGCAGCCCAGGCGGCTGAAGACAGCCTGGCCTGAGGGAGGCTGTACCTCAGGGGCTGAAGCCTTCGCTTCCGAAAAAGCACACATTGCAGGGCCGAAGCCCTGCTCCACCCTAAAACCAGAGTTTACAGTTATCCCGAGTGTGGGCTCGAGCCGCGTTAGCCGGGGAACCCCAATCTGACAATGGACTCATCTGGTTGTAGGGGTCCTTCGACTTCTCGAGAGGCTTCGTAAGCGAAACCTCTCGCTCCGCTCAGAATGACAAAAGAGAAATTGCTCTTTTTTCGTCAGGGGGCTTCCTGGCGGAAATAATCCAGTGACAGGCGCAAGCCTTTTTCCAGATCAACCTTCGGTTCCCATCCCAGCAGGGTCCTGGCCTTGGTGATGTCGGGGCAGCGTTGCTTGGGATCGTCCTGGGGAAGAGCTTCGTAGCGAATCTTGCTCTTCGATCCAGTGACCGCCAGCACATGCCGGGCACATTCCAGAATTGTGAATTCGGTGGGATTTCCGATGTTGACCGGCAAATGTTCGTCCGCCTTGGCCAGCCGCAGGAAGCCGTCGATCTCATCGCTGACGTAGCAGAAGCTGCGGGTCTGGCTGCCGTCGCCGTAGACCGTCAGATCTTCGCCGCGCAGCGCCTGCTTCATAAAGTTGGGGACCACCCGGCCGTCGTTGAGCTGCATGCGCGGTCCGTAGGTGTTAAAGATTCGCGCGATGCGCGTGTCCACCTGGTGATAACGGTGATAGGCCATGGTGACGGCTTCGGTGAATCGTTTGGCCTCGTCGTACACCGAGCGCGGCCCGATGGGATTTACGTTGCCCCAGTAAGTTTCCTTCTGGGGATGCTGCAAGGGATCGCCGTAACATTCCGAGGTTGAAGAAACCAGATACTTGGCGCCGTACTTGTGCGCGATATCGAGGGCATGAAATGTGCCCAGAGACCCGACCTTGAGGGTGGCCATGCCGTGCACGGCATAGTCCACCGGGCTGGCGGGGCTGGCGAAGTGAAAAACAAAATTCACCGGTCCACAGTCAAAGGGCTCATTGATATCAGTTTGCTGAAATTCAAAACGCGGCTGCGTTGCGCAGGTGCGCGAGGTTCGAAAGTTTTCCGGTCAGGAGATTGTCGGCGACAACAACGGAGTAGCCCTCGGCCAGCAGCGCATCGCACAAATGCGAGCCCAGGAAACCGGCTCCGCCAGTTACCAAGGCGCGTTGCGGGTTCATGATTTCTTGAGTTTCCTTGGGGGAGGAGTCGAGGCGGCGGGAACCGCGGGTGTCCCAGCGGGGCGGCCGACGCTGTAGTAGGTGAAGCCGCGCGCGGCCATCGCCTCCGGATCGTAAAGATTCCGGCCATCGATCACGATGGGATACTTCATCAGCTTGTGGAGACGGTCCAGGTCGAGAGCGGCGAACTCTTCCCACTCGGTCAAAATCAGAAGCGCATCGGCGTCGCGGGCGGCTTCGTAGGGATCATTGACGAACTCGGTGCTGGGGTTCAGGACCTCGCGCGCCCGGGCGGTCGCCGCCGGATCGTAGGCCGCGATCCGGCAGCCCTCCTGCAGAAGCGATTGCACCAGCAGAATGGCGGGCGATTCGCGGATGTCGTCCGTGCCTCCCTTGAAAGCCAGGCCGAGTACGCCCAGTCGTTTGCCGCGCAAGGTCCACAATGCGGTACGGACTTTGCGCAGGAAGCGCTGGCGCTGGTCTTCGTTGATGCGCATGACCTCGTCCAGCAGCCGGAACTCGTAGCCGCACTCCCGCGCCACGGCGCGGAAGGCCATCAGGTCCTTGGGAAAACAGGATCCGCCGTAGCCGATTCCGGGATTCAAAAAGCGCGGACCAATGCGGCTGTCCGTTCCGATGCCCTGGCAAACCTGCTGCACGTTCGCGCCCACCGATTCGCAAATCGACGCCACCGCATTGATAAAGGAAATCTTCATGGCGAGGAAGGCATTGGAGGCGTGCTTGATCAGTTCGGCGCTCTTGGCGCTGGTGACAATGAGCGGAGGAGGAATCTGGGCCCGGTCGGGGGCCGGAATCGCGTCCTTGCGCTGGTAGTAGCTGCCATCGGTCAGGGGCGCGTAAATCTCGCGCAACACGGTCGGCGCAGCGTTCGTTGTCGGCCCCCACCACGATGCGGTCGGGATAGAGAAAGTCGGTGACGGCGGTGCCCTCCCGCAGAAATTCCGGGTTGGAGGCGACATCAAAAGAATCCGGGGCCGCGGCGTTGCGCAAAATAATTTTGCGCACCCAATCGCTGGTGTAAACCGGGACCGTACTTTTTTCCACCACCACCTTGTAGCCGTTGATGGCGCCGGAAACGCTGCGGGCCACCGATTCCACATAGGAGAGATCGGCTTCACCCTGCTCGGTGGGCGGGGTGCCGACCGCAATGAAAATGGCTTTGCTGGCGCGCACGGCCTGGTTCAGATCGTCGGAAAAAGTAAGATTGCGGTCGCGGTGCCGCTTTAACAGTTCGGGCAGGAACTTCTCATGGATGGGGACATCGCCGGCCTTGAGCGCGGCCAGTTTGGCCTGGTCGTTATCCACCAGGACAACCTGATGGCCGAGGTCGGCGAAACACGCGCCCGCCACCAGTCCCACGTAGCCCGAACCCACCACCGCAATGCGCATCCCAATGTTCTCCGCGAGTGAAACTCAACGCCAGTCAGATGCAATACTGTAGCAGTTTTTAGCCGACCAGGGCGACGACGCAGCCGACAAAGTTGGAACCATCTGAACTAACTAAATGATAAGGCCTGACGGGCAGTTTGCGGACGGAGGGGTTGTCAGTCACTAACAGGCGTGACGGCTGTCACATCTTTAGTTCGACGCCTTCGTGGTGGGAAAAACTCTTCCCTTTACGTTCCGAACCCAGCGCGATGACCGTCATCAGGATCGCGATGTTAGCAATCTCAAATGCGGCAAGGGCCCAGGGGTATCCCAGCGGCTTGCGCAGAGCGTAAACAACATTATTAACCGGGGCTGCGATGAGAATCCCCAGCTGGTAAGCGAAGCCGGGCATGAGTCCGCGGACGGCGTCGGGAGAGAGTTCATTGAGGTGCGCAGGGATGATGCCCCATGCGCCCTGGACCCCGGCCTGCATCACGAAAGCGCCGATGGCGAGGATCATCAGCGAGCCCCCGAAGGTCCAGGCGGGAATCATCGCCAGACACAAAAGCAGCGCCAGGATCATGCTGCGACGGCGCCCAAAACTTTCCGAGAGATGCCCGAACAGAATAGCTCCCAGGACCGCTCCCACATTGAACAGAATGACGAGATAGGCCACAACTTTCGAATCGAATCCGCGCGCTGATTTCAGGAAGTCGGGATAGAGGTCCTGGGTGCCATGGGAGAGGAACATCATGAGCGTCATTAACAGAACAAGGTAAAGAAAAATCTTCCAGTGGCCGCTGGCGGTGCGCAGAATCGCTCTCACCGTCGGGGCCCGGTGTTGTTTCCAGGCCTCCGATTCCCGCACCCGGAAACGGATGTAGAAGGCCAGCAGAGCGGGCGCGCCACCGGCCCAGAACATGGCGCGCCATCCCCAGGCAGGGAGCACGAAACGTGCCGCGACGGCGGCCAGCAGGTAGCCGATGGAATATCCGCTTTGCACGATTCCGGACAGGAAACCTCGCCATTTGGCTGGAGCACTCTCCATGGCGAGCGAAGCCCCGACGCCCCACTCGCCGCCCATCCCGATGCCGTAGATGGTGCGCAGGATCAGAAACACGGTGTAACTGGGGGCAAAACCGCACAGGAGTTCGACCACGGAGAAGAAGATCACATTGGCCATGAGGGGCTTGCGGCGTCCGTAACGGTCGGCCAGCAATCCGAAGACGATTGCCCCGACCGGGCGCATGGCCAGGGTGGCAGTCATGGTCCAAACAATGGCACCTTTGGTGACGTGGAAGTGAAGCGCCAGGGTGTCCACCAAAAAGACCACCACGAAGAAATCGAAGGCGTCCAGGGTCCATCCCAAAAAGCTGGCGGTGACCGCATGCCATTGGTCAGAGAGGGAGGGCGGAGGCGGCGATGAATTCAATGCAGTCAGCCTTTTTCCCAGCGTGAAGATATCTTGCCGGGGAAGTGTACACCGCAGGCGTCGGGGGTGTGAGGGACACTCCTGTCCGCCGCTTTTGAAGTGTGGGTTGAATTTTGTTTGTAGTTTCCCTCGGCGGTTATTGCGGGCTACAAGTCTTATATCTCTAAGTCCAAGTCAAAAGCGTCGGACAGGAGTGTCCGACCCACATGACTCGTACCGATTTTTGCCTTTATGCCCGACGGAACCAATAGAATGGAGGCGGAAGATTTTTAGTCCGAGATTTCCACTAAGGCAGATGTTGTAAGTGATTTGTTTTGAGTATAGTACGCGGAGTCCATTTGTGTTGACAATGAGGTTGTTTCAGGCGAAACTCCGCTCAATCGCTGTTGGAGCCCGCGCGCCGCTCAGGGACACTCGCATGGCAGAACCATGTTAAAGTCTGATTCAACGCGCTATCCCTCCGTTGAACCAACCCACGCCAGCGGTCCGGAATGGCCGGAACCTGATGTCGCGGAAGCTGAGGCAGGGGCAGGCCACGTCGTCGCATTCGCTGGTAAGAATGATTTGCCTTTCGACCTTGCCGTGGATCTGCGACTGCATGAGATTCTGCAACAAGCTCGCTTGACCACTACTTCGAGCGGGGCTCTGATCGCTCTGGCCCGCGGGAACAGGATGGTGTGCCGTGCCTCTTTGGGCGACAAGGCACCCGGCGTCGGAGTTTTCCTAAACACCAGATCTGGACTTGCGGGGGCTTGTGTTCAGAGCCGGGAGATGCAGGTTTGTGACGATACCCTGGCCGATCCCCGGGTGAATGCGACCGCCTGCAGCGATCTTGGAATCCGATCAATCGCGGCGCAACCTGTCCTGGATGGTGAGGAATTGTGGGGCGTGCTGGAGATTTTTTCTCTCGTCCCCAATGCCTATAGTGATTCCGACCTGCAGGAGCTGCACGGGCTTAGCCGCAAGGTGTTGCGCACGGTACAAGCGGCGATGGATGGCGCACCTGCGGAATCCGCAACGGAAGCTGTCTCCGTGCCGCTTGCAACCGAAGCCGTAGAACCAGAACCGACGGTGCCCGAAACCTCGACGGAACCGGTCCAACCGGATGTAGCCATAGTACGTCGGGACTACCGAACCGGCATTTTGACCGCTGCGGTTCTGGCAATGGCCGTGCTTCTGGGATGGATGGTCGGTCGTGTGGGCTGGAGCATGGCAGTGAACCGTGAGCCGGCCCAGGCTTCAACGACTCCGGAGGAGGCGCAAGCAATGGCGCCCGTGGTCCCCGAAGCTGCGCAGGCTACGCCCCGTCGCGAGGAACGACTGGCTTCCCCAAAGACGATTGCGGCTCAAAATGCCCCGCCGGCCTCAGTCAGGCCGGTTCCGAAGCGGAAGACTGAGCCGGCCCAGCCAGCGGGCGGGCTGGTAGTGTATGAGAAGGGCAAAGTAGTGTTTCGGATGCCGCCCGCCACGGCCGAACCCCCGGCCACGGCTGATGTGATGGGTTCCCGAGCCATTCAAAAAGCAGCGACTCGGGAAGAAGATGGTCCAACGGTCCCGGCGCCGCCGGATTCTCCTTCGGCAGCGAACGACTATCTGCTCGTGCGGGTGGAGCCCGAGTATCCGGAGGCAGCCAGGCAACAGGGCATTCACGGTCCGGTAGTGCTTAAAGTTCTGGTTGGGACCGACGGCCTGGTTGAGAAACTCACGCTGGTCAGCGGCGATCCTCAATTGGTCCAAGCCGCTCGGGATGCGGTATGGAAGTGGCTTTTCATGCCCCACCAGCATGATGGCAAGGCGGTTGAGTTCGAGACCCGGGTTACGGTGAACTTTGTGCTTCCCTAGAGCGGGACAGGATCAGCGCAGGGCCCGAGTGGCGAACCTCAGGCACTAAAGCGCCACGCATTTTCAATCTCTTTGCGGCACGAGAAAAATCGTGCCCTTCACAAAACAGCGCAGGATAGGGTTCCTATTTCTCGTCATTCGGGATGACTATCCGTAAGCCAGTTCTTTGGCTCGCTGTGCCGCTTTCACCACGGCTTTAATCAATGTGACGCGGAGTTTCCCTTCTTCCAGTTCCATGATGCCGTCGATGGTGCAGCCTGCGGGAGTGGTCACCGCGTCTTTGAGCAGGGCGGGATGGTCCCCGGTTTCGAGGACTACAGTCGCTGCTCCCAGAGTGGTCTGGGCGGCAAGCAGTGTGGCCACATCGCGCGGCAGACCGACCTTCACGCCCGCCTCCGCGAGGGATTCCAGGATGATGTAGATGTAGGCGGGGCCGCTGGCGGAGAGTCCGGTGACGGCATCCATGTGCTTTTCGTCCACCACGACAGTTTTTCCTACTACGTTGAACAGGGCGCCGGCAGTTTCCACGTGGTGGGCATCCGCGAATTTGCCCCGGCACAGAGCGGTCATGCCGCATCCCAGCGCGCACGGTGTGTTGGGCATGGCGCGAATGACGGCAACCTCGCTGCCCAGTGCCTTTTCGATGTGGCTGGTGGGCACGGATGCTGCCACGGAAATAATGAGTTGCTTGCCGGTGATGCTGGGGCGAATCTGCTCCATCACTTCCTGCACCACTTGGGGCTTCACGCACACGAAGATGATGTCGGCATTGCGCACCGCCGCCAGATTGTCGGTGCCAACCGCGATGCCCAGCTTTTCGGCGAGGGCGCGTGCCCGGTCTTCATGCTGAACCGTGGCGAAGGTCGCTTTGGGTGAGAGCAGACCTTTCTCCAGCAGCGCCTTGAGCAGAATTCCACCCATCTTGCCTGCGCCCAGCACTGCCACCCGTTTTCCCGATAGATCAAAACCCATCGCGCTGTGTCCTCCGTGTGTTGTGTCCGCCAATTGTACAGTTTCACGGGGCACAGGCGGGGAAGGCATGGGACCGTTGTGGCATGGGACTGTGTAGGGACGGTCTTCGACCCGTCCAGGCCGAGCAAGGCTCGCCTGGGTTTTGGAAGCTAGCTTTTGGAAGTTGCCAAGGGCCGGGCTAACTAGTTCTTGGAAACTAAAGAGACGGGCGGGGACGCCCGTCCTCCATCTTCATCTCCATGCCCTGGCGTGCCATCTCGGCGATGTGGCGGCCGATGGGCAGGGAAGCCGTGGCCGCGGGCGAGGGAACGTTCCACACATGCAGCATCCTGTCGGCCTGCACAAACTGAAAATCGTCCACCATGGACCCGTCGGGACGCACTGCCTGGGCACGGACGCCAGAACCGTCGGCCACCAGATCAGAGCTGACGATCTCCGGCACCAGTCGCTGCAGGGCTTTCACAAAGGCTCGCTTGCTCAGGGAGCGATAGTATTCACTGGCGCCGTCGCGCCAGTATTTTCCCGCCATGTGCCAGAAGCCGGGATAGGTAAGAGTACCGGCGAGGTCCCTGAGGTTGAAATCGGTGCGCTTGTAGCCCTCGCGCTTGAAGGCCAGCACCGCATTGGGGCCGGCATCCACGCCGCCCTGAATGCGGCGCGTGAAGTGCACTCCAAGAAATGGGAATTTGGGATCGGGTACGGGGTAGATGAGAGTGCGCACCAGGTGGGTCCGCTCGGGAACCAGATCGTAATATTCGCCGCGGAAAGGAACGATCCTGACTTCCGGCTTCTGGCCGGCCATCCGGCTGACGCGGTCGCTGTGCAGTCCGGCACAGTTGATCACATATTTCGCGGCGAAGGTTCCGCGACTGGTCTCGACCATCATTTCCGTGCCGCGCCGGACAACGGCCCGAACTTCGGTTCCGGTGCTTACCGTCCCGCCTTGTGCGATTAGAATCTCGGCGTATTTCTGGCTGACGGCTGCGTAGTCCGTGATGCCGGTGCCGGGCACAAGCACGCCCAGCAGGCCGGTGGAGTGCGGCTCGACTTCGCGCAGCTCTTCCTGCTGCAGCAGGCGCAGTCCGGCGAGGCCGTTGGCCTTTCCGCGATCGAGCAGGGCATTGAGGCGCGGGACCTCTTCTGCGCTAGTGGCCACGATGACTTTGCCGCAGATTTCGTGCGGCAGGTTGTGGGTGCGGCAAAATTCCACCATGGCGGCCGCGCCCTCGACGCAGAACTTCGCCTTCAAGGATCCAGGTTTGTAGTAAATGCCGGAGTGGATCACGCCGCTGTTGTGTCCGCTCTGGTGGCGGGCAACACCCTCTTCCTTCTCGACCAGCAGCAAGCGCAAGTGCGGCAGGGCGCGGGTGGCGTGCATCGCGGTCGAGAGACCCACGATTCCTCCGCCAATAACTATGATGTCGAACGTTTGATCCGGCATAGGGGCGCAGGGGAAACCGGCGCCATATTCTTTATACATGGTCGCCGGAATCGGAGCGAAGTTACCGCGGTTATCCGGCGCTGACCTGGTGTGGATCGGACACTCCTGTCCGACGCCTTTGACTTGGACTTGCTCAGTGGTGATCCGACACTGAAAAGCAGAGTCAAGACCGTCGGACAGGAGTGTCCGATCCACACTCTGTTGCACGGTCAGGGCCACGTCCACGCTGCGGGTCACCGAGCCCACTGAGCCATTGACGGTGATCGTATAGTTCCCGGGAGTAGTTCCGGGATGACCGGCACCACCACCACCGCCTCCACCTCCACCGCCTCCACCTCCACCTGGACCACTGCTGCCTCCACCGCAGCCCATCAACATGGTGAGCAGCAAGCCCAGGATTGCCAGCCACGAACACTTCTTCTTCCGTCGGCTGCGAGGATGTTTCCATCCGCCGAGAGCCACGACTCCGGCCAGCGAAAGGCATAGGTCATACCACAGCACATGTGGCACCACCAGCCTCGAGACTGCGGAAGTGGCCGCGGTGGTCTGGAGTTTCAGCACCACGTTCGTGTCTCCTTGTCCTGAAGCCACCAGGCCGGGCGTGAATGAGCATGTGGTCAGCGGAGGCAGGCTGGCAGCCGCGCACGACAACGTGACGTTGGCGGGGAAGAGGCTGCCGTTTCCCAGCGGCACCACGTCCAGGTTATAGCTGGCGGTTTGGCCGGCCTTGACGGTCTGGGCAGCGGAATTGTTATTGATGACAAAATTGAAGCCATCGATGAGTTCCACCGGCGTCGATTTGTGGATGTGCGCAGTGTCGGTTCCGGTGGCGTCGATGGTGAAGTTGAAATGGTTCTGTGCATCGTTGCTTGCGGTCACGGTGAATGCCGCACCTGCGGTAGACGGAACGAGGACCGCCGGAGAGGGTGTGCAGGTCAGGGGTACAGCCCCGGAACAGCGCAGGTTCACCGCACTGTTATATCCATCGGAAGCGGTGAGTGTGCCATTGAACACGACCGCTTCATTGGGATTTGCGGTCAACGACGGATTGCTGACGGCGAGTGCGAAATCAGGATTGCTGGTGCTTCCGGTGCGGACGGTCAGAGCGAGGTTCTGAGTCCTGGTCGGTCCGCCCACGACCGCGCCGTTGATGGCAATCTGGGATGTCCCCAGAGGCGTGCCGGCGCCTGTGCTTATAGTCAAGGTCACGGTGGCTGGACTGCCGGAAATCGGAGACACCGTGCTCGAGGGTTGGAACATGCAAGCGGCCCCGGCCGGCAAACCGCTGCAGGAAAGGGTTACCGCCTGGTTGAAGGCCCCTGAAGCGGTTACGTCAAACGCCACTGGACCGGAAGTGCTGGACGGATTCACGATCAGGCTGGCCGGCGCGGGCGTAGCCAGATTGAAGTCCACGACGTGCAGAGTAAAGGAGAAATCGCGGGTGGTGGTGTTGGCGTCGCTGCCGACGCCGTGAGCGTTGAACAGGTAGTCGCCCACCGGGCCGCCTGCTGTCACGCTGAAAGTTGCGCCTGAACTGGTCGGTGTCACTGAAGCGGGCGTTACCGTACAAGTTGGCGGGGGCGCGGTAGCCCGGCGGGTGCAAGTCAGGTTCACGGAGTTGGTGAAACCATTTTGAGCCAGCAGCGTGGCCGTGAAGGCTGCGTTCTGGCCGGCGAATGCGGTCAAATCGTTGTCGGGGGAGGCGAATTGAAAATCCGGCCCTGAGGCCAGGGTGAATTCCCATATTCCCCGGCCGTAGGTGGAGGCGCGGAGCTTTCTGGTGCCGCCGGAATTGAACATGCGTAAGGCTGTGACCGCCACGTTGGGCAAGTATCCGGCCTGTTCGCTCGCCGGCGCCGGCCCTACCTCAGTCCAGACCGGGCTGGCCGTGCCGCTTGCGAAAACCCCTACATCGGTGCCGACATAGACCGTGTTTGCGGAAGCATCCAGCAGCACGGCGTTAGCGGGCGCGTCGGGCAAGCTGGCGCTGAAGTCTGTCCAGGATGCGCCGGCATCAGTCGTCTTCCACACGTGAGAGACGTGAAATCCCATGATGGTCATGTAGGCGGTGTGGCCGGTGTTGTCGGATGAGTCGACTGCGATTGCCGAGATCGGGAAGCCAGAGGGATTGGTCGCTCCGGTGCGGTCAATCCACGCATCTGGACCGGCGCTGACGTTGGTCGCCACCCAGATATGGCCTCCGGTAGAAATAAGAGGTCCGAGACCATCCGTGCCTGCGTACATCACGTTGGAGAATCCGGGGGTGTCTTTGAGGCCGCCCGCAGCCAGCGCTCGCACCAGGTTGACCTCGCTGCCGGTGCAGCTTTCGGAGCCGCCGGTCTCGAGATTATTGGTGAGGGCGGAGAATCCGCTGCCGTCGGTGGCGCCGCGCCACACCCGGCAGGTTCCCACCAGGAGCTCTGCGGAATTTTGCGGGTCCAGAATAAAGGGCGTGAAGAACGGTCCGGAGTCGCCGCCCACGGTGGCGTTGGAAACGATCAGTCCGCTGCTGAAATCCTGCGCCCTGCAATCCACTCCAAGAGCACAACGCTCGATGCTCACGTCCGTGTTAGCGGTAAACCATTCCGTGGGATTGTCGGGGTTGATCTGGTTGTATCCGCCGTCGCCCGCATTGACGTTGACCCAACTGGGGTTGCTTTGTGAGGTGCTGGTGGCGGGCGAGCCGTTGTTTTCCGCGCCGCCCAGAATTGTGTTGGGATCGCTGGGATGCTGTGAGAAGGAAATGAACTGGGTAATCGAGCCCAACGTCTGGTTCAGGCTGTCGAACTGGTTGCTGCCGCCGCAGCTGCCGGTGAGGAGTCCGGTGTAGCCATCCAGAGCGCGGTAGATTCCGCCATCGTTGGCAAAGTACATGACCACGCGCGTGTTGCTGTTGGTCTGCAGGAAGGCGATAGCGTGCTGGTAGGGATGGACATGAGCGATCGAGCCAAAGTTCGGCGGGCACCCAAAGGCGTGGGTGAGATTGATGAAAGTGTCGGGCGCGCTTCCGTTACAGCTAGGCGATGCGGTGGTAATTCTGCACTTGTAAAGGTTCACCGCCCCGGCATACAGGTCGGTAACTTGTCCATCGGGTACTGCCGCCAGTTCAGGTTGTAGCTGCCTTATTCGGTGCCGCAGCCACCCAGCACGTCGCCGCAATTGGTGATGCCGTCATCGTTGATTTGAGTCCAACTGCTACCCCCGTTCTTGGTCTGCCAGATCAGCCGGTCGCTGTTGTTTCCGTCCATGTACCAGAAATACATTTCGTTGCGGCCGGGCACAACGGCAAGTTCTCCGCGATATAGCAGGCAGGTGGAAGAGGTGGGGGCCGCGGGACAGGAGACTGGACTCAGCCGCCGGGCTGGCTGTTCAATCGGTCCCAGGTGGCCCCGTCGCTCGAAGAATAAATTCCGTGCCACTGGATGGCGGCGAAAAATTGCCGGCTGGTTGCGTTGTACACCACCGAAGTTGCCGAACTCGCGTCGATGGTCAGGCCTGCGTCCTTCACGGTGGCATAGTTCCACGACGCTCCGCTGTCATTGGAGTAGTAGAGTCCGCGATTGCCCATGACCGGGCCCTCAAGGCCCTCGATGACTCCCTGCGTCGTTCCCGCGGCGGCAGCCACCACCAGGCTGGGGTTGACGGCGCTGAACGCGATCTGGCTGAAGCCAAGGCCGGCAAAGAATCGAGTGCCGGTGCTGTCCTGCGAAATCAGGATCGATGTATTACCGGCGTCGGCGGAACCCGGGATGCCCAGTCCGTAGTAGGAGTCGGCGGAACTGTTGGTCTCACCCGTGCCTACCAGCACCACACTCCGGTGCGCGTCGGGGCTGGTGAGTTGGGGCTGGATAGCGATTGAACCCACGGCCAGAGTCGGCTGATTGTCGGTGAGAGGAGTTCAAGTAACACTTGAGGTATTCTGGCTGACCGCACCGGCGTTGGTGGATTTCCAGACTCCACCATAGGCGGCGCCGAGGTAAACCGTATTGCCGCTGCCGTCTGCCGGATCGACCGCCACGGCGGTGACGCGTCCCGCGACCGGGCCGTAGTGCTGCACCCCAAGTCCGGTTGCGTCTGAGGCTAAAAGAGCGGGACCCAGCGGTGTCCAGGCGGTGCCAGAGGCGACTCGCGGAAAAACGCTCACGCCAGCCGAGCGTGGCGCGGCGGACCGCCATGCCCGCACTTGCATCTTCTGCCGTTGCGCCCGGTAGCGCAGCGCCGCCGCCGAATGTCTGGGGAGCATACGCCCACGCCGGAACCACAACTCGCGCTGACGGGATGGGCTGCCAGGACCTGTCGATGGCCCGGCTTCAGGGGGAATGTTCGTGCGCTGGGCGGGCACGAACCCGGCACAAAATAACAGACATACCAGGACGTAGGAGCGCACACAAAAGTTCATAGGCACCTGGGAGCTGCGAAAACGCTGAACCCACGACTACCACCCGCCTCGCCGGTCTGCAGTGACAGCCGGCGTTAAATCCGTGTTTCTTTCCTTGAAAGGCTCGAATTGGGAATCTGGGGATCTGGTAAGGAGGCGGGTGAGCACTGCACCAAAGTTGACTTGACGGAGGCGGACTCGGGTCTCGGACCTCGGATCTTCGACTTCGGACCTCAGACCTCGGACTTCAGACTTCAGACTTCTATACTCGGAGTTGGATCTCGAATTTCAGATCTCAGATTTTAGTTCTTAGTTCTCAGACCTTGATGCCTACGTCGATTCGGCTACCACGTTCTGTTCCTGTTGCCCCAGGCCCGGTATGCCTAACTTGATGCGGTTACCTGGGCGCAGGTAGATGGGAGGTTTTTGCCCGAGGCCCACGCCGGGAGGAGTGCCGGTAGAGATGATGTCGCCGGTGCGCAAGCTCATAAACCGGCTTAGATAACTGATCAGGTAGGCGACGCCGAAGACCATGGTCTTGGTGGATCCGTTCTGATAACGGTGGCCGTCAATCTCCAGCCAAAGATCCAGATTCTGCGGATCGGGAACTTCGTCGGGCGTGACCAGCCACGGCCCGATTGGGCCGAAGGTGTCGGCGCTCTTGCCTTTGACCCACTGGCCGGTGCCTTCGAGCTGGAAGGCGCGCTCCGAAAGATCATTGACCACGCAATATCCCGCAACATGCGAGAGGGCATCGGCCTGATCCACGTACTTGGCGGGCTTGCCGATGACTACCCCGAGTTCAACTTCCCAGTCTGCTTTTCTTGCCCCCCGCGGAATTACGAGGTCATCGTCGGGGCCGCAAATCGATGAGGTAGCCTTCATGAAGATTACCGGTTCGGCAGGGACGGCCATGCCTGATTCCGCGGCGTGATCGGAATAATTCAGGCCAATGCAGATGAACTTTCCCACGCCGCCTACGCAAGGACCGATCCGGGGTTTGGTGGCAACGCGAGGTAAACGCGAGATGTCTGCCCGACGCAACTTATCCAGCGAATCCGGAAGCAATGCCGGTCCGGCTAGATCGGGAATGAGATTCGACAAGTCGCGGATGGTCCCGTCGAAAGCGAGGACGCCGGGCTTCTCTTCCCCGGGTAAACCGTAACGCAGCAACTTCATCTTTCCTCCGCAGCGGCAAGCTCTGGAATATCTCCTGGTTACTACTCTGCTCTGGACGGCGCGGTTTTTAACCGGCCGCGCAGGACCGTCATCGATGCGGGAGGCAGCGTATATTGCGCATCGGGGCCGGCATCCACTGTGCCAGTTGCGGCGGGGCCATCGGGATCAGCGTAGCCCTCTTTTCTTCCTGGATGCCACTGATACTGGGCCTTTCCGAAAGTGATCATGGCGACCGGTCCCGCAAAAGAGCTGTCGCCATCGCCACTATGAAACTTGATGCGCACGGGATGCGGATTGTCGTAGTCCTTGTTGATCAGCAGGAGTGACCACTGCTTGTCGGGACGGAGGACGGCATAGGCTGTGACCAGTACATGGCCGTCCGCGTCTTTAATATCGCTGGCCGCAGTATAAAGCTGATGCTCGGCATCGACCGGTTGCGACCACTCCTGGGTGAGAAGCTGGGCGGCGAAGAACTGCGAGGTACGCGACCGGATCTGGTAATTCCGGTCCACCATAAACATGTGATACGTGCCCCAGCTGTTGGGACACACGGGATGCGCCGGCGAGTAGGAGAGGGCGTGGTAGTAGAACGTGGCCTGGCCGCCCGCGGTCAGAAAGCCGGCGAAGGTGTCGCCCAGCCACAGGGCACCGAAGATTTCTACCGAAGCTTCGCCACCGTGGGCGTTGGTTTCGGTGTCCAGCAGCGGGACGTTGGGAGGCAGACCGTCGTCACGCCAGACCTGCATGATGTGAGTGAGCAGTTGAGGCTCCTGGTAAAGATTTTTCCACGGAGTTTCGCAACCGTCGTAAGGATAGTGTTCGAAGGACATGAAGGCCAGGTCTGAAAGCCGGCCGTGGGCTTTCAGGTAATCGAGGAAGCGTCCGAACCATGAAGTTTTGCCCTGCGCGTCCGGCCAGGCTTTGATGTCCTCGGTGACGCCTTCGAAGACGGGTCCTCCCAACTTGAAGTTCGGGTCCACCCGATGAAGCGCCGTGGCCCACTGCAAGTAGAATGCGCCGTAATCTTCGGGCTGCATGTACTGGCCGTCGGGCTCTTCGCCCATCTCGACATACCAGACGGGATAGCCTCGCTTCTTCAGGTAAGTCATCTGGGCCATTGAGTCTTCCGGAGTGCCGTAGAGCATGGCCACTGGAATCACCGCGGGAAGGCCGCGGGTAATCCCGCTGGTGTAGAAGAGGTCGAGGCCGGGTTGATCTCCCGACTCCATGCGATCGGGCGCGAGGTACAGATCGGAAGGTTGGTGCCAGGGGTCCACCGAGGAGCAATAAGTAAGCGACTGTTGCTGGTCGGGAGAATGTTGCAACAGGTCTTTGAAATTTCCCTGGGGGTCGATGGTTCCCAGATAGATTTCACGTATGGCGTAGCCCACGCAGTTGCGGCGGTCGCTCGAACCGTGCGTGTCGCAGGTATTCGAGGATGCAGTCATCAGGATACGGACAAACCTCGTAGTGAGCGGAATTGATTCCAGCGGAAGAGTTGCGGTGCCGCCTTTGCCCTCGGTTACGCCTCCAGAAGAAAAGTTCTTCCATTCACCGTTGCCCTGATCGTCCATGGCATCTTCGCCGGTCCAGTACTGCACCTGGTAGGCCCGTGCATACGGTTCGGTCCAGGCAATGCGAATGGCGTTTATGTCCTGCTTCTTACCCAGATCGATAACCACCCATTGCGGGTGGAGCGAATCGGCTTCGCCGGTGAATCCCTGGGTGAGATAGGGATTGCTCTTCCAGTATGAGCTCAGGTCGCCGTCATCGAGGCGCGAGAAGCCGTCGAATTCGGTGCCGCCATTGCGGGTGAAGCCGCGGTGCTGCAGGGAATAGCCGTAGGAGTGGCGGATCACTTCCTTGGTCGGGATGGCGTCTCCGGTGAAATAGCCCTTGCCCGAGGGATCGCTCCACTTGCCTTTGGGATTCCAGTGCCAGGCCTGGACGAACAGCTCGGTGTTCTGACGATAACTAACCGAGCCCCATCCCGCGGACAAGACTTGTTTCACCTGGTCGGGGCGGAAGAAGATGTCGGTGGCGTTGCTGGGGACGCGGTCCACGGTAGTGCCCAGGGCGTACAGCGGGCTGAACTTGTTGACCACGTGGCTGGGGGTGGCATCGACTTGAACGGTTTGCGCGATGCTCCGTTCCCACGAGGATATCGTGATCGAGAGAAAAAGCGCCACAGGGAGAAAGCGAGTCAACCACCTTCCTGACGTCGTCAGTTGCGGGGCCGAGATTGAGAGCATGGGCATCCCTGAGGGGAAATTTGCGTGCGCCACAGTCTAAGAGCCAGCAATGCTCCTTGGCAACCGATTTTGAAGGTGAAGACCGCGCTATTTAATCGTTATTGGCCAATAGAAAGCGAGACCCTGGTCTTGTATAATCGCGGCACTTCGAAGCCGCTGCACTGCTGGCGGTGAGGATATCCGACATGGCCCTCAAGGTATTCAAGGACAAGAGTGCGGCCAGCAAGTCCGCTGCCGAGCAAGCCAGCAACGCGATTCGCCGCGCCATTCGAGATCGTGGGCAGGCCCGCATCATTGCTGCGACGGCTGCTTCTCAACTCCTGTTTCTGGACGCACTTACCCGCGAGCCTGGCATTGACTGGAAGCGGGTCGAGGTCTTCCATCTGGATGAGTACATTGGGCTGCCCATTACTCATCCCGGCAGCTTCCGCAAAATGCTGCTGGAGCAGCTGGTGCAGAAAACCGGAATCACCAAATATCACTTACTGGACGGCGATGGCGATGCCGCGGAAGTCGTCCGCCGCGTGGGGAAGGACCTCGCTTCCGCGCCCATTGACATCGCGTTTCTGGGCATCGGCGAGAACGGGCATCTTGCCTTTAACGATCCGCCGGCTGATTTTGAAATCGAGGAGCCGTATCTGATCGTCACCTTAGACGAGGCCTGCCGGCAGCAGCAGGTGGGCGAGGCCTGGTTCGCGGACCTGTCGCAGGTGCCGACCCAAGCCATCTCGATGTCGGTGCGTCAGATCCTTAAGGCGAAAGAAATTCTTGCCGTCGTGCCGGACACGCGCAAGGCGCAAGCGATCAAGGCCTGCTTTGAGGGCGAGATCGGTCCCATGGCGCCGGCGTCGATTCTTCGAACACATCCGAATGCGACGGTGTATCTGGACACAAATTCTGCGGCGCTGCTCAGTCCAGCTGTGTTGGCTTCAGCTTAAGATGTAATCGCCGCGGAATCGAGGCTCCTCTATTACCCGCCGTCCAAGCTCCATGGCGCCAGCCGGACAGTCGAATGTCATCAAGCCGCGGGTCATTTCCTCCCTGCGCTGGTGGATTGCCAGCCTGCTGTTTGCCTCAACCGTCATTAACTACATTGACCGGCAGACGCTCTCGGTACTCGCACCCTATCTAAAACTGGAACACCACTGGAGTAACAGCGATTACGCCAATATCGTGATCGCATTCCGGGTTGCTTATTCTCTGGGAATGGCGCTGTGTGGCCGGTTCGTGGATCGCGTGGGCACGCGGCGTGGATTAACGATTACGGTCGTCTGGTATTCGGTGGTCTCGATGCTGACCTCGCTGGCGACGGGCTTCCGCAGCTTTGCCGGATTTCGTTTCCTGCTGGGAGCGGGCGAATCCGCCAACTGGCCGGCTGCCACCAAAGCTGTCTCCGAATGGTTCCCCAAGCGAGAACGTGGATTGGCCACGGCGTTCTTTGACAGCGGATCTTCAGTCGGAGGGGCCGTCGCGCCCTTTATCGTTTTGTGGATTTACTTCCGCTGGGGATGGCGTCCGGCGTTCATGATACCGGGCGTGCTTGGGTTTATCTGGTTGATGGCATGGCGCCGGTTTTACCACCCACCGGAGGCACATCCGCGCATCGGCTCGGCCGAGTTGGAGATGATCATGGCGGACCGGGAGTCCGATTCGCCGGCCACGAGCCGGAGGCGTCCGCGATGGGCCGATCTCCTGAAGCTGCCGCAGACCTGGGGAACAATAATTGCGCGGACCTTCACCGACCCGGTGTGGTTTTTTGTCACCGACTGGTTTCCGATTTATCTGGTAGCGAAGGGAATCGAGCTGAGGAGTGGGTTGATCGCGGTGTGGATACCCTTCGTCGCTGCCGATGCGGGCAACTTCTTCTCCGGATGGATGTCCGGCTATTTGGTGCGCCGGGGATGGTCGCTGGGGGCGGCGCGAAAGGCGCTGGTCATTTTTGGCGGGATTGGCGTCACCCTGCTTATCCCTACGATCTTTACCACCAACCTGTATTGGCTGGCGTTTCTTTTCGGGCTGGCGACGTTTGCCTATGCGTCCTTCTCGACCATGGCCAACGTGCTGCCCTCGGACCTTTACCATACCGACTCGGTGGCTTCCGTCAGCGGCATGGGAGGCGCGGGGGCAGGGATCGGCACCATCGTTGCCTTCAAGCTGATCGGATATTTTTCCGATGCGCGCCAGGCGGCGGCGACACACTCGTTCGATCCAATTGTGATTGCGGCGGGCCTGGTGCCGTTTGTTGGGATGATTCTCGTTCTGTTAACCGTGCGGAATTCGAAGGCGACCGACGATGGGTTGGTGCGACGTATCTGAAATCACTCGAAAGGCAACTCCTACATTTGGGATGATCCGACGAGGCTGAAGAGAAGGATGGCAAGCACGATCACGGTGAAGACCACGTACATGTGGTCGTGTTCCTCGGCGAATCCCCAAATCGAAAATATCACCCGCGCTACCGGAGTGGCGATCAGGAACAACAGCCCCAGTTGGATGATGCCGCGTCCGTTGAGCGCCATGGCGTCACGCACGATGCCGTGCAGACTGTGCAGGTCGGAAGGCTCGCCTTCGAACACGCGATAAGAGGCGGTGGCATGGCCGTGCCGGTAGAGATAAATAGCGGCGCCGCAGAGGACGATGGCTGCGGAAAGACCCACGCCGGCGCGCAGCAGATTTCCCAGGATGTTCTCGATTTTCTTGTCAGTCCAGGCTCGTTCGACGAACATTCATAACCTCCCTGAAAGTCCCTTGTAGAGCATTTCCAATCCCAGCAGAACGATCACAATACTGAATACCAGGCGCAGCCATTTGGTTTCCGCCTTCACCAGGATGCGTGTGCCCACCAGGGAGCCGGCCAGAACCCCCAGCATGACCGGCATCGAGAGTCCGGGGTCAATGTATCCGCGGTGCAGATAAACGCCGGCGCTGGCGGCGGCGGTGACACCGATCATAAAGTTACTGGTGGTGGTGGAAACCTTGAAGGGGATCTTCATGGCCTGGTCCATGGCGAGAACTTTCATGGCGCCCGAGCCGATGCCGAGGAGTCCGGACAGAGCGCCCGCCCCAAACATGATGCTGAAGCCCGCGGGCACGCGCTGAACGTTGTAGTTGCGCACGCCTTCGAGGTCAGGGAAACTGCCGTTGAGGCGCAGACGCGTGGCCAGCGGGTCAGGAGGAACATTGCGTTCGGCCAGGGGGCGAGGCTTCCTGGAAAGGTAAGCGGAAACAATGAGCACCACTCCGAAGATGATGGCGATCGCGCTGGTTGAGACCCACACCGCCAGAAAAGCGCCCAGCAACGCGCCCAGGGTCGTCGCAATTTCCAGAAACATGCCGATTCTGATGTTGGAGAATCCTTCTTTAACGTAGGCTGCGGCCGCACCCGAGGAAGTGGCGATCACGGAGACCAGGGATGCGCCAATCGCGTAGCGGATATCTACTTTGAAAAACAGGGTCAGCAGAGGGACCAGAACGACGCCGCCGCCGAGGCCAGTCAACGCTCCCAGCAGGCCGGCAATCATGGAGCCGAGGAAGACCAGGGTAGTGAATTCCAGAATATTCATCTAGTTTCCACGGGAAAGAGACGAACTAATGTCCGTATCCGCTTCCATCGAGGGTCACTTTGCCCCGGAACATGCGGTACACGACGACAAAGTAAACCAGCGCCAGGACCATCCCCAATGCCCACCAGACCAAACCCACTTTCAGCGCGTAGGCTCCGGAAAGGGCGTTCTGCACTGTGATGTCGCGTCCCAGATCGTTGCTGGAGGGCAGCAGACGAGGGTACAAGGAAATCGCCGCACCCACCAGCATGGTGGAAAGATAGATGCACGAGGAGATGAAGGCCTTGCGGTCGGCTTTTCCACGACAGAAATAAAGCATCCCGCCCAACGAACCCATCACCACAATTGGAATGGCATAGGCCAGGGGAAAGGCGGAATAGTTGGCCAGTGCGTCGGACCGAACCGCCATGGTTGCGACCAGGCTGACGATGGTGATGCCGAATAACACGGCCCAGAAGCGGCGGACGAAAGTCCGGGCGCGTTCTTGCAACTCACCTTCGGTCTTCACCGCCAGGTAAAGGCCTCCATGAATGGCCAGAGCCACCAGCGCGACCACGCCGCCAATGACGGTGTACCAGTCCAGAATGCCGGGTTGAGGACCGACTCGCCAGTCGGTCCAGAGCGGGAGGAAGAAATAGCCGTCCGCCTGCAGGGGAACGCCACGAATTACGTTGGCCAGGGCCGCGCCGAAGAACACGGCCAGCAATGAACTGGAGAGAAAGAACAGGCCGTCAAAAAATGACCGCCAGAGGCCGTCGTCGATGTGCATACGCAGTTCGATGCTGGCGCCGCGCAGGATGAGCAGCCACAGCACAATCATCAAGGCCAGATAGAAGCCGCTGAACGCTGATGCGTACAGCGCCGGGAAGGCAAAGTAGAGCGTGCCGCCACCTGCGAGCAGCCAGACTTCGTTGCCGTCCCAGACCGGACCGATGCTTCTGAGCATGATCTGCCGGTCGGACTCGCTGCGCGCCAGCAGAGGATGCAGGATGCCGACGCCGAGGTCGAAACCGTCGAGCACGACGTAGGCGGCCAGCATGACGGCGACGATCCAGAACCAGATGAATCCCATTCTCTTTTCTCTTTCCTTCTCGTAAACTGCGCGGGGAGAGCCGCTCCCGGCTGTCCGGCGGAACGAAGCTCCGCTAGTTTCTTATGCCAACCTCAGCCCTGCCCTGGTATGACAGCTGCGGCTCGGGGGGCGGCGGTTGTCGGGCCCTCACTTACGGTGCGGTACACCAGCACGATGAACAGGATCGAGAGCACGGTGTACATTCCCATGAAGCCCAGCAGAGTGAACAGCGTGTTGCCCGCCGATACGTTCTTAGAGTATCCGTCAGAGGTCCGGATCAGCCCGTAAACCACCCAGGGCTGGCGGCCAATCTCGGCGGTCATCCATCCTGCCGTGTTGGCGATGTAGGGCAGAGGAAAACTCAACAGCAGCGGCCACAAAACCCAGCGAGTGTGGAACAGCTTTCCCCGCCACAAAAGAAAAACCGCCACCAGCATGAGCAGGACAAAGTAGGTGCCCAGTCCGGCCATGATGTGATAGCTGTAGTAAAGGAGGGGGAGCGGCGAGGGCCACTGGTCGCGGGGAAACTGGTCCAGTCCCTTCACTTCCGCCCGCGTCGTTCCGTAAATCAAAAAGCTCAACATGTTATTGACGACGATGGGGTTGTCGATGCTCTGCGTGGTTTCGTTTGGTTGCCCCATCAAAACCATCGGCGCTCCCGCCTGTGAGCTGAACAGGCCTTCCATGGCGGCTATGGCCGCGGGCTGATGCTTGGCCAGGTAGCGGCCGTGCAAGTCTCCGGTGGGGAAGATCTGGGTGACACAGGAGATGACACCCGCGATCACGCCCACGCGGACAAAAATCATGCCGTGTTCCTCGAAGCGCTTTTCCAGGATGTAGAACGCTCCCACCGCAGACATCACGAACGAGCCGGTGATGACCGCGCCCGACATGTTGTGCGCATACTGCAGCAGTGCCCAGGGATTCATCAGCAGTCCCCAGAAGCTGGTGACCTCGAACGATCCGTTGGGAAGGATGCTGTAAGCGACCGGATGCTGCATCCAGGCGTTGGTGACAATGATGAAGAAGCCGGATATCCATGAGCCCACAAAGACGAGGAAGGCAGATGCCCAATGCGCCCACGGAGAGAGGCGCTTTTCGCCGAAGAGGAAAAGACCCAGGAAGGAGGATTCCAGAAAGAAGGAGAAAACGCCTTCCATGGCCAAGGGCTGCCCGATCACGCCACCGGTGGAGCGGGAGAACTGCGCCCAGTTGGTGCCGAACTGGAATTCCATGGGAATGCCAGTCACGACGCCGATCAGGAAATTGATGGCAAATATTTTCGCCCAGAAGCGCGCCGCTTCGTTGTAGCGCTCGTTGTGTCGGACCAGGGCGACCGTCTTGAGCACGACGATCAGCAGTGCCAGCCCCATGGTCAGCTGCGGAAACAAATAGTGATAGGTGACGGTGAAAGCGAAGTGCAGACGGTGGAGGAGCAGCGCGTCCATGAGGAAGTTTCAGTTTGAACTCAACATAATACACGTGTGCTAAGGCTTTGCGAATCGAGGGGCCTAGTGGTGGGTCGTGTCTCTGCTGGTTTATGCATTTTGCTTGTCGCGATGGAGCCAGGCCAACCTACGCGCTAAAGAGCGCCGGTAAGCGGCGAGTTGATGGCACGAGTCAACTCGCGCCCTTCCCACTCGTTGCCAGCGACATTTTCCGCGGGCAGCTAGGGTTGGGGTTGGTGCAGCACCTTGTCGCGGTCGATCACCCATTGCGGAAAGACCGGAGCGCCCTGCGGAGGTTTGCCTTGAGTGACCGCCCAGTGATCGATCCAGCCCGTGCCTTCCTCTCCCACATAAGTGTCGGGCAGGCCGTAGGCCTGATCGCCCAGAGCGTCTCCAAGCGTGATGAAGTGATAGCCCCGTTTGCGCATGAGGTCGAGCAGTTCGCCAATGTGGTCGGCTTCGAGTTGATTGGCGTGCAGCAAGAGGATTTGTTTCGGCTCGTAGCCGATAGTCTGCTTCGCGAGTTGCTCGGTGTAGGCGAAGACCTGGTCGCTGTAGGAGAGATAACTCTTGGTGAGCTGGTCCTGCAGAGCGGAGTCGCCGCGCTTCTTGGCATCTTCGTACACCCCGGCATACATCCAGTCCCAGGCGTCGAGGGTTATGGGGGCGATGCTGTAGCCGCGGTTGGCCAGAAAGGCTTCCGCCTGGCGCCGGGTCTGAAGGTCGCGGCCGGTGTCGAGGTAAGGATGGCGGAAGTATCGCAGCTTCATATTGTGTTCGGCGAGCAACAGCTTGGTTACGGTCTCGCCTTGCACGATGTCGTCTTCCCAGGCCTGCAGCCCAACCTTGTTCAGCGACGAGTGGCTGTAAGTGTGATTGCCGAGCTCAAAGCCGTAGTCGAGCCACATGCGGAGAGCCTTGATCCGGTCGTCAACCTCGCCGAATTTATAGAGCTTTCTTTCATTGACGAACCCGACCACTGGAATTTTCTGGTTGCGGAGGGTGGTCAGCAACTTTGTGGTCATGTCGAGCAGCGTGGCCGCAGACATCGAACTGGCCGAGCCGGCGGGCAAGTCATCAATCGTGATGGCAACCTCGCGCGTGGGCTGGTCCGCGGCTTTAGAACTGACTACAAGTGCGCATAGCCCGCAAGCGACTACTAGAAAGATAGAGTGGAATTTCATAAAGTGTCCTCCCGTCAGGCCTGGATTCGCGAAACGGTATTAGAACATGAAAGCTGGCCAATTTTCGTGGTTCGGATCCGAGCGGATGCTAAAATTCGCGCTCGTGAATTGTGGCGGCGAGAAGCTTAACCGGAGAGGGCGCAAAGGATTCGCAAAGGACGCAAAGGGGTTGGGAGAGATTTCATGGATTGTGATCAAAGACGAGACGACTTCATGGCAACGACATCGATGGGGATAAACCTTGGTTGTGGCGACGGGCGCGCGGTTCGGAGGTTGTGGAGTGGGATTGCAATCGCAGTGGCCGCCATTTGTATGGTGGCCCAGCCTATTCGCTCTTTGGCCCAGGCCGCGGCGGACGCGCCGGGAGCGCCGGTCGGGACGGTGAGGGTTGACGCGGGCCGCGCTATCAATTCGTTTGATCCCGACAGCGCGCTGGGCAGTTCGATTGATGTGCTGTCGCGCCGCGACATCGACATGGTTTACTCGCCGCATATCATCCAGGAGTCACTCTCCGCCGGCTGGGGCCCGATCACCTATCGCAATAACACCGAGTTGCGCATGGCGGCGTGGCACTGGACGGAAAATGGTACCTGGAGCGATGCCGCGCACCGCAGCGGATACTTCACCGGCAGCACTGAACTGAAGGAACCCATTCGGTACATCCTGGCCTACGCGCTGCCACATCGCGGTTTTGCCACCAGCGGCGACCGGCCGGTGCAGGGGCCGGAACTTTCCTATTGGAAGAGCAATCCCTATCTGACCAGCAAGTTCACCGGTGAGAGCGATGCGCTTCATCCGCAATGGGTGATCGTGGATCTGAAAGCGGACAAGCCGGTGAACGCTGTCCGTATTGACTGGGCGAGTCCGTACGCTACCAGGTATCAGGTGGAGTATTGGGTGGGGGCAGGGGACGCGCTCGACTTCGACGGGGGTCCCAAGGGTGAGTGGAAAACTTTTGCCTCCGGGGTGGTGAACAAGGCCGAGGGTGGCCGGAGCACGCTGAAGCTGGCGGACGCACCTGTTTCCACCCGGTTTCTGCGCGTGCTGATGACGGAATCCTCGAACACTTGCGACGAGCATGGGTCCGGCGACGTGCGCAACTGCGTGGGGTACGCGATTCAGCAAATCGAAGCCGGCACGATTGACGGCAGCGGCGCTTTCTCGGAGATGGCGAAAGCTCCCGGCGAGAAGCGAACCACTTTTTGCGTTTCGTCGATCGATCCCTGGCACACCGATGAGGACGTTTACGAAGGCGGAGGTTACCAGCACAGCGGCTTCGATCTTTTCTTCAGCAGCGGTCTCACCAACAACCTGCCGGCGATGATTCCGGTCACCATGCTGTACGGCACGCCCGACGATGCGGCGGCGCAAATCGCCTACATTGAGAAGCGCGGCTATCGCATCGGATATGTCGAAATGGGCGAGGAGCCGGACGGCAAGCATGCCATGCCGGAAGATTACGCCGCACTCTACCTGCAATGGGCAACGGCCATCCACAAGGTCGATCCGAAACTGAAACTAGGCGGGCCGATTTTCGAGGGGGTCGACGAAGACATAACGGTGTGGCCGGACGCGCAGGGGCGCACCTCATGGATGGGCCGCTTCGTGGACTATCTCAAGGCGCACGGCCGCCTGGCCGATCTCGCGTTTGTGTCGTTCGAGCATTATCCGTTTGAGCCCTGCACCATCACCTGGAAAACTCTCTATACCGAGCCGCAACTGATGAAGCACATCCTGCAGGTGTGGCGGGACGACGGCGTTCCCAAGGATGTGCCGCTGATGGTGACGGAAAATCATCTGGCAGCCTCGCTTACCGGGCCCATGACCACGATCTTTGCCGCGCTGTGGCTGGCGGACAATGTCGGATCTTTTTTTGAGGGCGGTGGCGCGGCGTTCTATCACTCGCCCATTCAGCCGCAGGGCCTGCAGGACAGCTGCCTGGGCTGGGCTTCATGGTCGAACTTTGTCTCCAACGAACACTACGACATCAAGGGCTACACCTCGCCTTATTTTGCAGCCCATATGATCAACCTGGAATGGGTGCAGCATCGTTCCGGCGTGCATACCATGTACACGTCATCGGCCGACATCAAGGACAGCGAAGGCAATGCGCTGGTTACCACCTACGCTGTGCATCGTCCTGACGGGAACTGGTCGCTGATGCTGGTGAATCGCGACGAGAACAATGCGCACACCGTGCGCGTGGTCTTTGATGATTCCAAAAACAAGAGCGCATCGTTCGTGGGGCCGGTCACATTTGTGACTTTTGGGAGCGAGCAGTATGTCTGGATCAATGACGGGCTCAACAGCCATGCAGATCCTGACAATCCTCCGGTGGCCACTACGATAACGGCCAGCTCCGGGACTACGTTCACGCTGCCAAAGGCGTCCATTACCGTCCTTCGCGGGAGAGTACCGGGAGGCGGAGAGTAGCTTTGTGAACTGCGTAGGGACAGATGTCCACATCTGTCTGGTCGAGCGAAGCTCGACAGGTTTTTCCTGCCACCAAACATAGCGGAGCTGCGCTCCGCCGGGCAGATGGGGACATCTGCCCCTACGTGGTTCTTGGCGGATCGAGATCTACCTTCCCCGCTTGGTTTCAACCTTCCCGCGTATGACTGTCACTGAAGCTTTGGGTAGCGTGAATTCAGTGTTCGCGGCGGCCGTAACCGTTGATCGCACGGCGGGGCCGTCGGGATCGGCCTTGCCGGCCTTGTCATCGGGATGCCATTGATACTGCTCACTGCCGAAGCTGATCACGCTGACCGGGCCGGAGAAGAAGCTATCAGCATTTGCTTTGTCGTCGCGAAATGAGATGTGGACGGAATGCGGATTCTCCTGGTCCTTGTTGACCAGCATCACCGACCACTGGCCATCGGGACGGAGCAGGGGATAAGCGGTCACCAGAACATTCCCGGCGGGATCGGAGATGTCGCTCGTAGCGGGAAAGATCTGTTGCTTACCCGTGCCCGGCTGCACCCACTCCAGGTTGATCAACTGGCTGGCAAAAAACTGAGACGTGGGTTGCTGGATCTGATAGTTCGAATCCACGGTGAAGAGGGCGAACGTTCCTAAAGAGCCGTTGCAGCCGTGATAGAGGCCAACCGGAAGGTAGTGGAAGTAGTAGAGACCGTCGCCGCCGGCGGACAGGAACGAGCCCACATAGTCTGCCAGCCAGAGCCCGCCGAAGATATCCACGAAGGATTCCCCCGTGTTCCAGGCAATGTTCAGTTCGGAAATAAATATGGGGACGTTAGGCGGCAGGCCGTCGTCGCGCCAGACCTGAAGAATGTGGCCGATCAGCGCGGGCTCCTCGTACAGGCTGCTCCATTGAATTTTGCAGGGCTCAAACGGATAGTGCTCGAAGGATGCAAACGCGAGATCGCCCAGGCGGCCGCGCGCTTTCAGATAATCGATGAAACGTCCCAGCCATGAAGTCTTGCCCTGGCCATCGGGCCAAACCTGGATGTCTTCGTTCACACCCTGAAATATGGGGCCACCGAGCTTCAGCGAGGGGTCCAGGCGGTGCAACGCTGTGGCCCATTGCAGGTAAAGCGCTCCGTACTGTTCTGGCAGCATGTACTGGCCGTCGGGCTCCTCGCCCATTTCGATGTACGAAATGGGATAGCCTCGGGCTTTCAGATATGCGATCTGGGCGACCGAATCTTCCGGTGTGCCATAGAGCAAGGCGATGGGAATCATTGCCGGAAGTCCGCGGGTGTAGCCGCTGGTGTAGAAGAGATCGAAGCCCACCTGATCACGCTTCTCACTAATGTTGGAAGGCTCGTGCCAGGGATCGACCGAGGAGCATAGGGTTGCGGTCTGGTCGGGGTCGGGAGTGTGGCGGACCAGGTCGTGAAATTTTCCGTTCGGCGAAACCGTGCCGAGGTAAAGTTCGCGAATGGCGTAGCCCACGCAGTTGCGACGATCGGCGGAGCCGTGAGTATCGCAAGTGTTGGAAGACTCGGTCATCAGGATGCGAATGAAGTGTACGGGCATGGGCGAGGCGGAGAGTTTGAGAACTACCGTTCCACCAGCGCCGTCAGCGATTGAGCCGCCGGGGAATGCGACCCAGGTGCCCTTAGTCGCCTGTTTAATGGGATCTTCGCCGGTCCAGTACTGCACCACGTAGCGGTGCGCATAAGGCTCCGCCCATGCGATGCGAATGGCGTTGATCTGGTGATTGTTGGCCAGATCCATGATGACCCATTGCGGGTAAACCGAGTCATCCTCTCCGGTGAAGGCCTTGGTCAGGTAAGGATTGCTTTTCCAATAGGTGTTCAGATCGCCGTCGGTGAGGCGGGAGTAGCCGTTGTCAACTCCGTCGTTGCGGGTGAAGCCACGGTGCGGCAGAAGGTATCCGAAAGAGTGGCGGATGGGCGCTCCGGGGGTTGCGCTACCGGTGAAGTAGCCCTTGCCGGCAGGATCGCTCCAGGTGCCCTGTGGATTCCAGTGCCAGGCCTCAACAAAAAGCTCGGTGTTCTGGCGGTAGCTGACGGTTTGCCAGCCGGCGGAGAGGACCTGCTTCATCACCGGATCGGTAAAGAGCTTGTCGGTAGAGGCTGTCGAAATGCGATCAATGCCGGCCCCGAGCGCAGTGGTGGGGACGAAGGAGTTGGCGGCATGGCTGGGCGTCGAATCCACACGGATGTTCTGTGCGAGCGCCGCCGCGGAAATCAGAGTGATTCCTGCAACGAGTGTCCCAGCTAGCGATCTCCCCATTGTCCGGATCATGTGCATCGAAGTTCCTCCGCCAGAAGATGACCGGCTGAAAATATATCAGTGAATGCGATAGGGCACGAAGCCGCGGGCCTTGGTGCGCAGGCGATAGACCGAAGTCGTCGCCGTGATATACAGCGTCCGGTAGTCGTTGTCGCCCCACGTGAGGTTGGCCGGCTGCTCCGGCATCTCGATGGTGCCCAGATGATGGCCTTTTGCATCCCAGACCCAGATGCCTTTCGGGCCGGTTACAAACAGGTTTCCTTCGTGGTCAACTTTAATTCCGTCGGGAACGCCCTGGTGCGGTCCGCCGGGCTCCTCGCCGAAGATTCGACCATGGCTCAGCGGCCCATCAGGCACGACGTCGTAAACGCGAATGTTTCTCTGTTCACTGTCATCCACGTAGAAATGTTTTCCGTCGGGTGAAAAAGCCAGGCCGTTGGGCTGGGTCAGGTCTTTGGTCAGGAGGCGGACGCTGCCCTTGTTATCGAGGCGGTATACACCCTGGAAAGGTATTTCCTGTTTTTCTCCCTTGACCAGGTCGAGCGTGGGGTCGGTGAAATAGATGGCGCCGTCGGGGCCGGTCACGACGTCATTGGGGCTGTTGAGTTTCTTTCCCTCATAGCGGTCAGCCAGAACGGTATATTTTCCCTCGGGAGTGACGGCGACGATGGCGCGCAGCACGCTGGCGCAATCGATCAGTCGGTGCTGCCGGTCATAGGTGTTGCCATCCGGATCGCCGAGGGAGATCACCTCCTCTTTGCGGCCGTCGAGGAATACGCGAAAGATTTTGTTCTGCTCTTCATCGCTGACGTAAAGAAAGCCGGACTCGTCCCATACCGGGCCCTCGGTGAAGCCGAAATTGCCGGCGATGCGCGTGAGCTGCGCGTTGCGGTCAAAGAGCTTCCAGAAGCGGGGAGTTTCGGCGGTGAGCTTGAAGGTTCGCGCGGGCGCATCCGCCGCCGTGGCCAGGAGCGGTCCGGCTAAAAACACAGCGATGCCGCCCAAGGCCGCGGTCTTGAGCCAGTGACTTACGTGACGGCTGATGAATGATTGGATGTTCAGTGCAGGCTGGTGATTCATTCCGGGCCCGCCTTCTGTTTGCTTTTGCCGCGCGTAATGCTGATCAGGTAGCTCACCAGGTCATCCAGTTCCTGGCGGCTGAGCCGGGATGCATAGTCGTCGGGCATGAGAGAGCGGGACTGATGCTCGATGCTTTTCAACTCCGGCTTGGCATACATATGAAGCGTGCCATCAGGAGTTTGAAGTTGCAAAGAGAAGTTGTCTTCGTTGCGTACAACTCCGGTAAGGGTTTGACCGTCCGCCGTGGTGACTGCTACCGGGCGTTTTCGAGGATCGAGATTGCGGTTGGGATCGGTAATCGCATCGCGAATGTCACTTGCCGAAGGCATACTGGCGTAGCTGGAAAGATCTGAAGCGATGAATCCTCCCTCTCCCCCGGCCATGTGACACTGCGAACAGCCGGCCTTCCCAAAGAAAATGGCCCGGCCACTTTTAGTGTTACCGGAAACCTCCGCCGCTGCCCCTAGACCCTGCAAGCTGCGCAGATAGCGAACCACGGCCTTGACCTGGGCGTCGCTGAGCGAACGGAAGGCGGGCATGCCGGTGCCCGGCACTCCTCCCCGAACAATTTGCTGAAGGGCCTTGTCGGTCAAGCCCTGGACTTCTCGCCGGTGAGAAACATCGGGGCCGTGTTCGCCGCCTGCTCCGTCGAGTCCGTGGCAGGCGGCGCACGTGGTGGCAAAAATCTGTTTGCCCTCACCCGCGCCGCCGGCGGTCCTGCCGGATAGTTGGGCTAGCAATGCAAGTGGCGTGCACACGTATGCAGCGCACGCCACGATCATCCACATGGAGAGTCCCAGAAGTTTGCGGGCCATTGGCTATTTTCGTTTGACGGCGATGGCTGATACTTCAATGCGCGCATTGTTGACCAGCGCCGCCACCTGTACGGTCGCTCGCGCGGGCTTGGGATCGGGCATGACGGTCTTGTAAACCTTGTTCATGTCGGGGAACTCGTGAATGTCAGCCAGAAAAACGGTTACGGAAACGATGTCCTTCATGTCGAAGCCGGCCTCCTTGACGACCCTTTCGATATTGGCCAGGGCAGCCTGAGTTTCAGCGGCGATTCCGCCGGGCGCCAGCTTGCCCTGGTCGTTTGTGCCTTCCTGTCCCGCGACGTAGAGCGTGTTGCCGGCGACTATTCCATCGCTGAAGGGAAGACCCTCGGTGCCCGGGAACTTGATCGCGCGCCGTTCCTGTGCGAATGCAGTCAGCGTTCCGGCCTGGGCAAACAGTGTGAGGACAAACAGTCCGATAAGAATATGGGTCAGAGGCAAACTCGATTTTTGATCAATCATTCGGGGCAGCTCCTTTTTGACAGCCTGAGAATTGACCTTCACAATCACTCGACAGGAATGCTAGAGTCCGCGTTCATATATACAACCAGGAGGCAGAGATGAACAAATTGCAATTGAGGAGATTTCGGCTGAAAGGTGCGTGGGCGGTCTTTGGAATTGTGTTCATCTGCGTCATCTGGCAACTCAGTTCGAGCCTTCTGGCCCAATCGCCCGCCGCGCCTGAGGCCAATGAAAACGGGGCATTGCTGGAGAGCTACCGACACGTCGAGGTGGCCTCGGTCTCTGATGCGCTGGAGCAGCTCACCGGCCGGAAGATGTATTTGTCGCATAAGATGCGGCCGATTTTTCCCACCCGCTTCGCCGGTTTTGCCCTTACCGTGAAGTTGAGCAAAGATGAGGGCAACAAGGACCCCGGAGCCCTGAGCGGCATGCTGGCAGCCATCGACCAGGGGTCGCAGAATTCTGTGTGGGTGATGGTGGTTGAGGATGGAGCTGACATCGCCGGCATGGGAGGCCTGATGGGTACGGCGATGTCCGCTCGCGGATATGCCGGCGCGGTCATCGACGGCGGGGTGCGGGATGTAGGTCAACTGACCAAGATTGGCTTCCCGGTTTACGCCACCGGCATTGTTCCGTCAACCTCGGTGAGCCACTACCGTTTTGCAGGGGCGAATGTCGCGGTGACGTGCGATGGGGTAGATGTGCGGCCGGGTGACATTGTCGCCGCTGACGGTGATGGCGTTGTGATCGTGCCGCGGGCGGATGCGGAAAAAGTTCTGGCGCTGGCCCAGGAGATGGACTTCAAAGAGCACTCCATGTATTCGATTATCGAGAAATATAAATCCATCCAGGAGGCGGTCAAACGGTTTGGGCGGCTGTGACATCGGTTAGGTATCCTGGCTGAGCAAGGACGCAGAGAAAAGCAGGGTCGATGGAATCAGGACGTTCGTGATTGCATTCAACCAGTTTTCGTCGGATAATGCCCAGTTCCATTAAATCGATTCAATGGCCGGGCTGAGTCTGCGGCATGGCGGCTTCAACCCGAGGGCATGAATCCCCCTTTACAAGGCGGCCTGACTCGGATGGCAGAGAGAACGCGACTGCTGGCAAGAGTAACCCTGGCGCTGGCTGCTTTTCTGGGCTGCCTGATGATGATGGCGGCGGACGATGTGTCCAGGGAATCGACCGCGGCAGTGATTGATGTGCTTCCCACCCAACTGATTGCTCAGCCTCCCGGAGCAAACTGGCTCTCGTATAACGGGGATTTCACGGGGCGCCGCTTCAGCAGCCTGTCCCAGATCAACCCGACGAATGTCGGACAGTTGCGGGCGCAATGGGTATTCCATTCCAGCAATTCCAACCGGCTGGAAGTGACGCCGGTGGTGGTGAACGGCGTCATGTTCGTGACTTCGGCCAATGATACCTACGCGCTGGATGCGCGCACCGGGCGCGTCATCTGGCACCATGTGTGGCCGATTTCGGAAGGGTTGATCGACGATGCCTCGGGGCACCTCAGCCGCGGCGTGGCGGTGTGGCACTCGCGGGTGTACCGCCAGACCGACAACGCGCACTTGCTTTGTCTGGATGCCCGCTCGGGAAACTTGTTATGGGACGTGGCCTACGCGGACTGGAACCCGAACTACGGCGCGACAGGCGCGCCTCTGGTGGTCAAAGACAAAGTTATTGTGGGCACCTCCGGCGGAGACGATGGGGTGCGCGGCTTTGTGGCGGCCTTTGACGCAACCACGGGAAAACTGGCATGGCGATTTTGGACTCTTCCCGGGCCCGGAGAATTTGGCAACGAGAGCTGGCCGGGAGACATGTATCTGCACGGCGGGGGCACTACGTGGATGCCCGGCACTTACGATCCCGAAACCGGCACTCTGTTCTGGACCACCAGTAACGCGAGCCCCGACTTCGATGGCAGCGTGCGCCCGGGCGACGATCTATACACCAGTTGTGTGCTCGCGCTCGATGCCGAGACCGGGAAATTGAAGTGGTACTTCCAATTCACGCCACATGACCTTTTTGATTTCGATGCCACCGAGACTCCGATTCTGATTGATACGGTTTACGCGGGCGAGCCGCGCAAGCTGCTGGTGCAGGCCAACCGTAATGGCTTCATCTATGTGCTGGATCGGACGAACGGAAAATTTCTCTCTGCCACACCTTTCGTGAAGAACCTGACCTGGGCAAAGGGCATTGACGCGCAAGGCCGTCCCATTCTTTCGGGCCTCAAGCCAACACCGGAGGGGACGCAGATATGCCCCGGGTTCAATGGCGCCACCAACTGGCACGCGCCGTCTTACAACGAGTCAACCCGTTTCGTTTATTTTATGGCGCTGGAAAGCTGCGAGATATTCTTTTCCAAGCCGCAGAAATTCGAGGAAGGGAAGACTTACTACTCCACGGGCACGAAACGGATTCCCGGGGAAATGTCGCAGAAGATCCTTCTGGCTTACGATCTGGACAAGCAGGCATTCGCGTGGCGCTATCCCCAGGTCGGGCACGCGCACTCTTCGGGCGGCACTATGACGACCGCCACCGGCCTGCTTTTCTTCGGCGATGACGCGCAATCCTTCGAGGCCCTGGATGCCCGGAGCGGAAAGCCCCTGTGGCACTTTAACACCGGGCAGGACTTCAGCGCGTCGCCTATGAGCTACGCGGTCCTGGACAAGCAGTACGTGGCCATCGCCGCGGGTGGTGATATTTTCAGTTTTGCATTGCCGTAAACACTCTGCGCGTTAAAGAACTGATCAAACTTCAAGGAGACTGACCATGACCTCGAACTTCCTCAATCGTAGAAAGCTGATGACTTCAGTGGCAGCCGCAATGTCCGCAGTGGGCGCGGGAGCATTGCTGACCACAAGCGCGCAGGCCAAGAGCAAGGATGGCGGCGTGCGCAAGCTCAACCGGGATGGCAAGCCCGCCGATGGCAAGCAAATGATCACCGCTCTGATTACGCACAACGGCCTGCTCTACATCGCCGGCCAGGGCGCCAACTCCAACGGGCCGGTGGGCAAAGACGACATCGACAGCCACACCACGAAAGTGATGGAGAACGTGAAAGAGCTGGTCGAAACCGGCGGCGGTACCATGGACAGCGTCCTGCAGTTGACGGTTTACCTGGCCAACCTGGAGTACTACGAGCCCATGAACAAAATATTCAAGACCTATTTTCCCAATGGCGGGCCGGCGCGAACCACCGTAGCAGTGGCCGCTCTGCCGGGAAATTCCATGCTGGAAATCAACTGCATTGCCGCTATCGTTCGGAAGTAGAACCGAAACCCGAGAGCCAAATCTCGGAGGACACACACTAAGGAGCAGATCATGCAATTGGGAACGGGATGGAACCGACGGAGCTTTCTGGGGACAGTGGGAATGATTGCCGGCTCGATGATGGCGCCGGCGAAGCTTTTTGCGGCAAAGGCCAGCGCAAAAGTCACCGGCTTCGGGCATTCGGGAAATCCTTACGAAGAGCTCGGAGTCACCACTGTGATCAATTGTGAGGGCACGATGACCATGCTGGGCGGCTCCATCCTGCGCCCGGAACTGGAAGCTGTGATGGCCCAGGCGGGACGCCACTTTGTGAGCATTCCTGAACTGGAGGTGGCAGCAGGCAAGCGCATCGCCGAAATGCTGAAACTGCCGGAGGGATACACCGCTCTGGTGACCGCGGGCGCGGCGGCGGCGATCCAGTCGGGACTTGCGGGAATCCTCACCGGCGACAATGAAACGTACATCAAGCAGCTGCCGGACCTCACCGGGCTGAAGTCCGAAGTCATCATCCAGAAGTCGCACCGCAACCCGTTCGACCACCAGCTACGCACCACGGGGATCAAGCTGATTGAGATCGAGAGTCGCGATGAGTTGCGCCAGGCGATCAGCCCCCGCACCGCCATGATGCACTTCTCCAACTTTGCCAATGCAGCCGGGCAGATCAAAGTGGACGAATGGGTGAAGCTGGCGAAGGAATACAAGATTCCCTGCATGAACGACGCGGCAGCCGACACGCCGCCGGTCTCCCATCTCTGGGATTACGCCAACATGGGCTACGACCTCATCACTTTCAGCGGGGGCAAAGCCATGCGCGGGCCGCAGTGTGCCGGAATGCTGCTTGGGCGCCAAGATCTGGTTGCCTACGCGCTGCTGAACAACAGTCCGCATGAGGACACGCTGGGCCGCAGTTCGAAGGTGGGCAAAGAGGAAATTATCGGGATGGTGAAAGCGCTGGAGGTCTATCTTGCCGAGGACCACGACGCCCTGGCCAAGGAATGGCAAGGCCAGCTGGAGTTGATTTCCCGGCAGATCACGCGGGTGTCGGGCGTCAGCACATCGTACTTCGTTCCCGACATCGCGAACCATGTGCCTCACATGCAGATTACCTGGGACGAGGCGAAGATTTCGCTGACTCCAAAACAGGTTTCCCAGTTGTTGCGCGCGTCCAAGCCGGCCATCGTGATGGGAGGAGGTGAAGGCAAGCCGGGCATGGCCATGAACTCATTCATGTTGCAACCCGGAGAGGACAAGATTGTCGCCGCCCAACTGACCCGGATTTTCCGCGAGCATTCTGCGTGAGCGATCACGTTTCAAGAGGAGCGATGGCGCGCGTTTCCGGCAAGCAAACGCCGACGGCGTCAGTTCTCCGGCATGCGCCTGGTCGATCCTTTCTTGGCCAGCCACTGGTTGAACTGTTCGATCATCTCCCGCGTCCATTTCGCGTCAATCTGTCCCGGGGTGTACTTGCCCTGGCGCAGCATCATGTGACCCCATTCATCCACCAGGCGGTCCATTTCCGTGTCGTCAGCGATCTTCTGCGCCAACTGGGGCGGAATAAACGTGATGCCCTCCGGGTCGCCGAGCGCGATGTCCCCCGGCATGATGGTGGTGTCGCCGATGCGGATGGGAACGTTGATTCCAGTGAGCATGACATTCTCCAGCGCGGAGGGATCGACGCCGCGAACGTAAACCTGGAAGCCCGGAATCTGCTGGATCCCGGTGACGTCACGCACCGCCCCATTGACGATCAGGCCGTTGTGGCTCTTGGTGAAGATGGCGGTGGAGAGATTGTCGCCGGCAATCGTTCCGTACCTGATCTTGCCGAAGAGATCAACCACGAGCACGTCTCCGGGTTGAAGAATGTCGATGATCCAGGAGTTTTCGTCACCGATCCGGTTTTCCTTCTTTCCATTGGCCCGAATCACGGAGTCAACGTCCGGGCGCCGCGGCATGAATACCGCCGTGACTACGCGGCCTACCAGACGCTCGCCGGGATTGAGCACCTTCCATCCGCCCTCGAACTGGTTGCGAAAACCCGCCTCCTGCAGCACGTCCCAGGCTTCATCCGCGGTGACGCTCTTCAGGCGCTGCAGCACCGCGTCCGGCACTTGCGGCCGGCCGTCAGGAAAACGGTCGCCGTGCCAGTCTGGAGTGAACGCGATGCGTTGTTCGGGGGAGAACACGCCGAGCTGTCCGTATCCGGGATTGTGAGGAACGAGATTACCGCCACGTGGCTGCCGTGAAGCAGATCGAGCGAAAAAGATTTGTGCGCAAGGGTCACCCGCATCGAGATCAGAGTTCGAACCGTTGGGGAAAATATCACAACGGCTGGCGCCGCAACAACACTTCCAGCGCTGTCCAACCCCTGGCGAGCTGCGCTCGCCCGCCCGGACGAGGGCGTCCGGGCCTACGTGTGTTTAGGGGACGAAAACGATGAACGGCGCCCGGACGAGCCACGTGCGCTGGTTCCTTGTGGGCTGGATGTTCATCCTCAGCGCGGTCTCCTACCTCGACCGGGTGAACATCTCGGTCGCGGGACACTCCATCGCCGAGGAATACGGGCTGAGCAACGTGCAATTGGGTTACGTGTTCAGCGCGATGCTGATCGGCTATGCCCTGTTCCAGACGGTCGGGGGAAGACTAGCGGACCGATTCGGCGCCCGCCGCGTGCTGACCGCCGGAGTCGTGTGGTGGGGAATTTTCACCGGGCTAACGGCGCTGGTGCCCTCGACGATTCGCGGCGCGCTGTTTCTCTTTATCGCCATCCGCTTTCTGCTCGGGGCCGGCGAGGCCGTAGTGTATCCGGCGTCGAATCAATTTGTGGCGCGCTGGATTCCGGCGCAGGAACGGGGCGTCGCCAACGGCTGGATTTTCGCCGGCGTGGGAGCGGGCGCCGGCCTCTCGCCGCCGTTGATTACCTACTTCATGCTGCGCTACGGCTGGAGGTCTTCCTTCTGGGCGTGCGCCATTATTGGCCTGGTTGCGGGCGCGGTCTGGTATCTCACGGCTCGGGACGAGCCTGCCGAGCATCCTCGCGTATCCGCCTCTGAGTTGGCGACCATTCGAGCCGGGCTCCCGGTCAAAACTGAGCTGAAGGGCAGCGGACTCGTCCCCTGGAGAACGGTTCTGCGCAGCAGGGAAGTGTGGGCGGTCACGCTCAGTTATTTTTCTTTCGGATATGTGGCCTGGATTTTCTTCAGCTGGTTCTTTATCTACCTGGCGCAGGTCCGCGGGCTGAACCTGAAGGCGAGTGCGTTTTACGCCATGCTTCCACCGATCGCGATGTCGGTGTGCAGCCTGTTGGGCGGCGGCATCAATGACCGGCTCACCAAGTGGCATAGCCCTCGATTAGGACGATGCGGACTGGCCGCATTCGGGCTGGCCGTGGCTGGGATCTTTATCGCTTTCGGCTCCCAGGTTGACAGCGCTCGGTTGGCCAGCGTGGTACTGGCGGGGGGAGCGGGAGCGCTTTATTTAGCGCAGAGCTCGTACTGGTCTGTGACGGCGGACATTGCCGGCAAGTCATCCGGTTCAGTTTCCGGTTTCATGAACACGGGAGCGCAGATTGGCGGCGCGGTGACCGCTTCGCTTACGCCCGCGATTGCGGCGCGCTTTGGCTGGACAGCGTCCTTTCTCGTGGCTGCGGGACTGTGCGTGCTGGGCGCGGCAGCGTGGCTTGTCGTTGATCCCACGAAGGTCCTCACGCCGAAGGAGGCGGGCGCCTCAGATACGGAATTGGTTGCGGCTCGCTAGTGCTGTTCTGATGCAACACTCTTGGCGTCCTTTGGCGGGTTTGCTCTGCGAACTTTGCGGTAAAGGGTTGACCTCACCCAATCGTCCAAAAATCTCAACCGCAAAGGGCGCAAAGAAGGCCGCAAAGGATGCCAAGCATGATCACTTTCCTTCCAGCGCATGGGCCCGGAGAAGGAACGAGATGCCGCCGGAACGGTAGATAGCTTTGCCGCCGTCCTGCGGTTCGGGCGCCACTTTGCCGGCGCGGACGGTTTCAATCGCGGTAACCAGTCGCGGCAGCACCGAGGGTTGCGCGAAAGGCACGTTGTGTTCGCCCAGCACGAGCTTGAGTTGCGGAGCCAGCGCGGCGAGGCGCCTTACCGAAGCGACATAGTCATCCAGATTGGTTTCCGGACGATAGAGCCAGATAGGCGCAGGATAGTAGGTGTCGCCGGTGAAGAGCAGGCCGTGGGCGCGGTCGAGCAGACAGATAGCGTCGGGAGTGTGGCCAGGAGTAGAGAGGACCTCCAGCGTACGACCGCCGAGATCGATTCGATCATGGTCGTGAAGAAAGCGGGAGATCTTCCAGGGACGGGTTGCGTAGGATTTGGAGTCAAAGCCCTTCGGTAACTCGCCGCAGATCATTCCCGGGCCGAGTTCGTCCTGAGCGTCCTGGCGCGAGCCCTTTGCGTTGGCTCGGGTGAAATCAGTATCCATTCCCCAGACGGTTTCGAACTGCCAGTTGTCACCCACGTGGTCGTTATGGGTGTGCGAATTCAGGACGATGACCGGCAGCGCCGTGAGCTTGGCGATGACTTTGCGGAGGTCGCTGATGCCCATGCCGGTGTCGAAGAGCAGCGCTTGTTTTTCGCCCACAATCAGATAGGAGATGGTTTCTTCCGCCTGATGCGGTTCGTAGATGGCGAAGACGCGCGGGACGACTTGATAAACCTCGAACCAGGGATCGCTGACCGCGATGCGTTCGAGAGTCTTGTATTCGGGACGCGGCAGGGCGCGGCACCATTCAGGTTTGTCGGCTGACTGCGCCACTGCAATTGTCGGGAGGAAAGCGAGTAGAGCCGCCGCAAGTGCCGCAATCCGCCTCACGGTTTACGCCAGCTCCAATTCAATTTTCCTGGCGGCCGGATCCAGCCTGGCAATCCTGAACTTGCGAATCTGTCCAGTGCGGACGGCTTCGGGCTTCGCTTCGCTGACGGTGGCGCCGCCCTTCCAGTGCGCCTTGAGTTTCGAACTCAGGGATGACAGGTCCGGCTTCGCCGAAGCCGGAGCAGGTTCTTCTACCAATTCTTTCGCCGGACCGCCGGCGGCGATGCGGCAGGTCGCGTTGATGCCGTCGCCGAGTTCCACGCGGGCCTGGCCGTTTGAAACTTCGCCCATGCGCCCGGTGACTAAGTCGCCTTCTTTATGTTCGGCGATGTATTCATCCAGGCTGGTGGGGACGAGTTGCTTCATGCCCAGGCGCAGCAGGCGTTTCGCCGTGTCCACGGAGAGGACTTGCGCCTTGACCAGTTGCCCGACCTTCAACACGTCCTGCGGATATTCGATGCGTTTCTCGGCGCTGATATCGCTGACGTGAATCATGCCTTCGATGCCTTCGGCAAGCTGCACGAAGGCGCCGAACTTGGTGAGGCTGGTGACCGGGCCTTCAAGCACCGTGCCAGCGGCAAAACTCTGTGCCACGTTCGCCCAGGGATCTCCCAGGGCCTGCTTGAGGCCGAGAGAAATACGGCGCTCCGCCTGGTTAACTCCGAGAACCACGACTTCCACAGTTTCGCCGGGCTTTACGACGTCGCTGGCGATTCGGACTCTCTTGGCCCATGACATTTCCGAAACGTGGATCAGGCCTTCAATTCCGGGTTCGAGTTCAACGAAGGCGCCAAACTCGAGTACGCGCGTTACCGTGCCGCGCACGCGCTCGCCCAGTTTGTATTTTTGTGCCACTGAATCCCAGGGGTCGCCCTGAAGCTGCTTCATGCCCAGAGAAATGCGGCGTTTCTCGGGATCGACTTTGAGCACCCGGGCTGTCGATCTGCTGGCCCACGGAGAGCACGTCCGCGGGTTTGCTGATGCGGCTCCAGGCAATCTCGCCCACGTGCAGCAAACCATCGACACCGCCCAGATCGATGAACGCGCCGTAGTCGGTAAGGCTGCGCACGGTGCCACGCACGGTTTCACCTTCGCGAATCTCGGAGTAGCGGCGTTCTTTGGCGCCACGTTCTTCTTCTTCGGCGAGGGCGCGCCGGTCAACCACTACATCTTCGTCGGTGGCATCGAGCTTGATGATGCGGCAGCGAATTTCCTGCCCCACCAGCTTTTCCATTTCTGCTGCGTCGCGCACTGCGCTGCGCGAGGCTGGCATGAAGGCGCGCACGCCTACATCGACGCTGAAGCCGCCCTTGATGACGCCAGTGACCGTACCCACGATCGTCGCTTTCTCGGCGAAAGCCTGTTCCAGCGACGACCAGTCCGTGGGTTGTGCAATTTTCTGGCGGGATAACTCGTAGTAGCCCTCCGGATCGCGACCCTTGACCGACACAGGCATCTTGTCGCCGGGTTTGACGCTCTGGCCCGCGCCCTGGAACATCGCCAGCGGCATGATGCCTTCGGTCTTGAAACCAATATCAAAGAAGACGGACTCGCTGGAAACGGCAATCACCGTGGCTTCAAGCTGCTTGCCGCGGTCTTCCTTCCTGCGGGAGTGGCTCTTCTCGTACTGGGAGAGAATGTCCTCGAAGGACTCGCTGGATTCGGCGATGGAATTGGATTCCGGAAGGTTTGGATTCGACATGAGAAATCAACTGACTCGCGGTTGCGCTGAATATCGACTAGGATAACATTTCGGGTCCGTGTGCGCTGCGAGCGGAAAAGCTGGGTAATGGCCCAGTTTGAATGGCAGACCAACAGAATTTCGAACTGAGCCAGCACCAGAAAGCCGGGGGCGATGGCCTAGCCAGCGGAAGAGTGGGTTCGCTCCAACTCTTCAATCTTGGGAAACGACCAGACTGCGCTGGACGTGCACTGGGGTGGGTCCTGACCGGATTGCATGGCCTTGACCAGCACTTCGAGAGCCAGGCCTGCCGTCGGTGGCGAGACCACGGTCGCGGTTAGCAGCCCCCGACGGACCCACTCCTGTCCGGTCTGGGGTACGCCGTCGCAGCCGGTGAACGGCACCTTCAGCCACTGCTCGCGTTCCCGGGCGCCGGGCACTTCCTCAAAGGCTCTCCTTGCGCCCATCGCCATGGCATCGTTCTGGCATCCGACCAGGCGAATATCGAGCTTCCGCGAAGTGCTCAACGACATCCAGGACCTGACGGCATGATGGCCGCTGCGCTCGGTCCAGTCTCCTTTCAGGATTTTCATTTCCAGGCCTGAGGGTTTGGCGGACAGCATTCCTTTGGTGCGCAGCGCGGCAGCCGCGCCACCGCCGGATGGCCCTTCGATATAGAGGATGTTGCCCTGCTTTGCCAGGGCAGCGAACTGTCTGGCCTGAATTCTGCCGATTTCCATTTGATCCGTGGCAACGGAGAAGACCGGGGCCTGTCGAACCCGTCGCAGCTCGGAAAGATATTCGGGCTCGCGATTCAGAATTCCCCAGCCTATGCCGGCCGCGACTGCCGCCTTAGCCACCTGGATCATTTCGGTGCCGACCGGCTCCACGATGATGGCATCGGGACGCTGCGCCGTGTTCTGGATAATTTTCACCAGGAGCTGGGTTTGGTTGACGGCATCATTATCGGCGTAAACGATCTGTATTTTCGCGCCGAGCCGGGCAGCGGCCTCGGTAGCTGAGGCGGCTTGCTCCGCCTGGTAATCATTGTCACTCGTGATGAGCGCAACAACTACGTTAAGGTTGGTCATCGAAGTGGAGGTGTAGGTGATCTATCCAAGCTTGTAATGTAGCGAGTGCGGTCCTGGTTGTCGATTGCACAATCAGATTCATGTTCCGAACGTCCTGGGCTTGCCCGGTGTGGGTCGGACAGGAGTGTCCGACCCACTCCAGCGTCCGGCACGGTATAGTATTTGCGCCATGTGGAAATGTGCACTGCTCTTCCTGTGCCTTATTACTCCCGCCATCGCGGCGGAGAAGATGACCGCGCCTCAACTGATCGATCTGGCGAAGGCTGACAGCGCGGGCTTGGGAGACGCGATTGCAGCCACTTTCGACGCCAAAGAACTGAAGGACGGGACGGCGTGGGCGGGCCATGGGCCCGACTTCTTCTTCGCTACACATGCGTCCTCACAACCCTCCCTTCTCATTGACGAAGCGCCCGGGCCTCAGATGCAGCACCTTGCGGGCTCGGATCTCTGGTATGCCGTCGCCCGGATCGAGCCTGTGAGCAGGCTGCACTCGTTCCACTACATGATCAATGGCGTGACGTTCGGCGGTAAGCTGGATTTGCCGGCCTTCGGTAGTTTGTCGTATCTGCAACCCGGGATCCCGTCCGGCACGCTATCTGAAAGGATCGAACACACCAGCAAGATATATGACGGCATGAAGAGTGAATATTGGATTTACGTGCCGGCGCAATATGATCCGAAAACGCCGGCGGCGCTGATGGTTTTTCAGGACGGCGGCGGGTACACCCACCGGGACGGCAACAATCCAACACTCAATGTGCTGGATAACCTGATTGCGCAAAAAAAGATTCCGGTGATGATCGCTGTGTTTATTAATCCCGGAGACATTACTGACGAGCCTGGAACTCCAACCTACAACTTCGTGAAGGCATATTCGGATAAGTGGCACCGCACGCTCAAGGACTCGATGCGCAGCACGCTTTACGACACAGTGAGCGACCGCTACGCGCGCTTTCTGCGGGATGAAGTTCTGGCCGATGTCCAGGCCCGCTACAACATTCGCAAGGACGCGTATAGCCGCGCCATCACGGGGCTTTCGTCGGGCGGAATCTGCTCCTTTAATGCAGCGTGGCAGATGCCTGATCAGTTCAGTCGCGTGATCTCCTGGATCGGAAGCTTCACCAGCATTCAGTGGAAGGAAGATCCTGCCGTTCCGGACGGAGGTCAGGACTATCCGGAGAAAGTTTTGCGCGAGTCCCGGCGCAATCTTCGGGTGTGGCTGCAGGACGGATCAGAAGACCAGGAGAATGATCGCTACGGAAGCTGGCCTCTGGCCAATATTCGCCTGGCCAACGCGCTGAAGTTGAAGGGCTACGACTTTCACTTCAGTTTCGGCAAGGGCACGCACAACTCCGGTCAGGGCGCGGCCGAGTTTCCGGAAGAGATGATCTGGCTGTGGCGCGATTATGACCCAGCCAGGACGGAACAGACATACGAGATGGACCCGGCGGAGAAGGCTAAGCCACCGTTCCGGGTGACGATTGCAAACCGCGATTCCGAGTAGCTGACCAGGTCGGGTCGCGAGTTTAAGGGAGCCCGCCCGGTATGGTGAGCCGATCCGCCTTCTGTTTTTCCTCCGCCGCCTGCGCGGGGCGGCTGGTCAGGCTGTAGATTTCCGCCATGCGGCGATGCGGTTCGGCCTCCTGAGGCCGCAACGACGACGCCTCTTCCAGGTAGCGCAACGACTCAGCATACTGCCCCGCGCTCTTGCTTTTTTGCGCCAGCCCGAAGGTTGTGGCGTAGAGCAGGTTGGTGGTTTCCGCGTCCTGCGGATTCAGTTGATGCGCGTGCTGCAGCGCCTGATACGCCGGAAGGTCCTCGCCCAGTTTTGCCAGGATTGCGCCATAGAGCGCGGTCAGCTGAAACAAATCGGGCCAGCGCTTTACCGAATTGGCCAGGGCCTCCCGGGCCTGCTCAAACTGATTCAGCCGGTAGTAGGTGAGGGCCAGGTTGAATTGCATCTGCGGCGATTGCGGGGCCAGTTCGGCGGCCCGGCGCAAGGGCTTCAGCGCCGCCTGCAGGTCGCCGTACTGACCGTAGATCGTGCCCAGTTCAGTGAGCTTGTCCGCATCGTCGGGATCATAAAGTTGTTCGCAGACGGCACGGGCCTCCTCGCGCAGACCCTGATCGAGCTTCTGTCTGCATTCCATCCTCAGCCGGCTCTGCTTGGCATCGCTCTGGCGCAATTCCTCCGACAGGGCCAGCGTCTTCGTCGCTTCCTGCTCGCGACCCTGTTTACGATAGACCAGTCCGAGTTGATAGGGAACCCGGGCATCGTGCGGAGTCAGGCGCGAAGCTTCCTTCAGCCACTTTTCCGCGGCCGCCAGATTGCCCTGCTTGAAGTAGGCGTAGCCCAGATAGTAGGCGGTGTCGGGGAAGGGCGGCCTGGCTGCGGCCTGGGTGAGATTTCCGATTGCACTAGCGTACTTGTGATCGTCCAGGTCCAGCCTTCCCAGATAGTAGAAGACGTTGGGGTGGTCTCCGACCTCGCGGCGCACGAGTTCGAGTTCGTGACGGGCTTCATCGGATTTGTGGAGCTCGAAAAGGGCGACCGCCAGAGGAAATCGTGCTCTAACGCTTACCGTAGGGTCCGCTGCCAGCGCGGCGCGAAATTCCGCGACGGCGGCATCGTACCGGTCCTGCTTCAGATCGTCGTAACCCTTGCCCAGAAGGGCCGCGGCGGTGTCCGGCAGGTTCTCCTGCGACCAGGCTTTGACGATCCCCAGAGAGAAAAGCCCGGCCGCGGCCAGCATGAGCAGGGTGCGTCGCTGGAAGGTTTGAGCACTCATGGCGGGAGCAGGATCATTATATTGCGCAGCGGGTCAATGTGGACGCGGGCGACTCGCCCGCACGCGTTGATCCCTTCCATCGCTGGTGAGACGGTTTCGGCCTCAAACCTTCGTCGAGCTGCGCTCGACTGCACGAGCGAGACGCTCGCGCCCACATCCTATATTTTGCGAGCTTTGGCCAGCAGGGAGCTTGCTGTCTTCTTGATCGCTGCTACTTCGTCGGGCGTGGCTGTGCTTACGCAGTCGCTGACCAGTTTCTGGCAACGCTCTCGCACCTGATCGTAGGCGCCGGGGTCCTGGCCGCGGACTGCCAGCAGTTCCTTGAGCCAGTGTTTGCCGTAGCCGGCGTGCATGGTTTCGTCGGCCCAGTCGAAGTCCATGTCGTGTTCGCTCACCGCGTCGCCGTAGGCATGAAAGAGCTGGGCACGGGCCGGCTTGTGGCGGATGTTTTTGGTTTCGAAAAAATAGAGCATGCCCAGGCGGTAGATCGGGTCTTCGCCGGAAGCGCTCTCGTAGATATACGTTCCCAAGGGAATTTCCGCGGGATTGAGCTCCCACGCCATGAGGCGCTCGTAGCCCATACGGCAGTGTCGCGACTCGTCATAGGTCCAGCGCGCGGAATTGTGGATCCACTCCCAGGGCAGGAGGTCGGCGAAAGCGCTCAGCATCACGCCGCCATTTTCGATGGCCCAGACTTCATTGATGTGACTGATGGCTGAGCGGAGTTGCAGTTGCATGCCTTCTCCGTAGGGATAAGCGGCATCGACCACGTCCGGCCAGTAGAAGCGGCAGGGCCAGAAGCGCGAGTCGCGCGCGGGCCGGTCGGGGATGGCATAGGCTCTGGCGCCGGGTACGGGACCCGAAGCAGCCGCAGATGAAGACGGTCCGACGCCTACTCCCCCGAGGTTAGAAAGGCGTTTCGCGATCGCTTGTGTCCAGGCCAGCGCACCCTCGCGCAACTCAGGACTGCCGGCCAGCGCGGAATCCCCCCATTGCTCGAAAGCCCTGATCTGTTCCGCCTTTTCAGCCAGCGCGAGCGAGAGAAAGCGGTGAGTGGGCCCGTCGGCGATGGCATCGGAGGCTTGCAGATACGCTTGAAAGGAATCGCGCAGCGCGGGCAGAAGAACTTTGCCAATGCTCAAGAGGAACGCCGGAAGCGAGGGGGAATCCTTGACAGCGCCGAAAAGCTCGATCAGGGCATGGTCAGCCCCTTGCTCTTCCAGCAGGCGGCTGGGGAAGCGAAGCTCGAAGACGCGATTCCGCAGGGCGTCGGCAGTTTCCGCACTCTGCCAGATGAAACGAGCCAGACCGGTCTTGATATCAAGGGGGGCGATGGCCGGAATCCACGCCGCCTGGCTTACCAGAAGCGAGCGTTCGCAGAAGAAAAAGCGCTTGAGGAGTTGAGCCGTATCGAAGCGCATCCAGCGCGCCCTGGGTTGCGGGCTCAACAGGAACTCGGACGTTTGTGACATGGCTCCCTTCTTCGTTTGCAGCAGACCCTCGCCTCTCATCCAAAAGCGCTAACCACGGAGGACACAGAGGACACAGAGGCGGCAGCCCTACTGTCTCATCTTAAGGCTTGTTCCACTCAACGCGAAGTTAGAACGAGTTGCTCAGCGCCACCGTGATCACAGCCACGATCAGGACCAGCAGTCCCTGATTCAGCAGGCGGCGGGCCCGTGCCGGCGCGTCCCGCCACTCGCCCCGCCACATGCCCCAGAGATTGCCCATGACGATCGAGAGCGAGATGAAGAGCGGCCAGCCGGCTATTGCGCCCCAGCGTCCCAGTCTTGCGGCGCCGGCGCCGTAAAGATAGAAGCTTCCAATCCACATCAGCGCCATGCCCGCGCTCAGTCCCAGGTTGCGCGGTGTCTCCCCGTTCCAGTACTGGCCCAGGGTGCGTTTGCTGATCATCAGGTAGAGACAGTATGCGAGGTTGGCGACAGATCCCAGAGTGAAGAGAAGCGCCCACACGGTATTGCCTGAAGAAGCCGATGAAACACCCAGGGAGCCGGCGGCGGCTATCACGTTTCCGCCGAACGCCATTCCTACGTTAGGCAGGCACGAGAGTATGCCGGCCAAAACCGCGATAACCAGGCCAACCTTGAATGCGTTCGAAGGCGTCCCGGTGGAGTGGGTATCAGCAGGCTTTCGGCGCGAACCGGCGAGGGAGCACAACACGATACCGAAGATCACAAGCGCGGTCCCGGCGAGCAGTACCAGGCCTTTGCCGGTCAGAAGCGCTTGCGGGAAGAACACAAGCAGAGGGATCAGAGCGCCCAGGCTGGCGATGAGGCCCATGATAATGGGATAGCCCAGGGCCATGCCGAGGCCTTCCATCCCCAAGCCAAACAGGATGGCGCCGACGCCCCAGCCCAGCCCGAAAAGCGCCAGCACGGCGAGGTCTTTCGCAGGCGATGCGGAATATACGGCGAAAATATTGGGAACGAGGAGCAGGGTGATGATCCAGTTAAAGACGAACATTCCGAGTAGCGAAAACGTCGCCCAGGTGTGCTCCCACGACCATTGTCGAACCAGGGTCATGGGAAGAACGAAGGTCCCTTGCAGCAGGGCCGCCAGCAGCACTAGAAGGAAGCCGATCAGCAGAGGCATAGTGGGACTCTCGGTGTGGTGAAACTACGCAGAACTCTCAACCAGCGTGATGGCAGTTCGGCAGCTTCGATATTCTTCAGTGCAGAACAGGAGTGGCATTGGTGGCGACGCAAACCCATTTTCCGTTCTTGAAAAGCCAGGTATCGACGAAGCGCTCGCGGCGCACGTAACTTTTCCCCTTCTCCACTCCCTTGGCACGAAAGACTCCGGTGGCGATCGCAATATTGCTGAACAGGTGCACGGTCATCGATTCCGGCGAGACTTGCTGCTCCTGAGAATTGTTGCTGGTGGCTTTCACGCTTCCCAGAAACTCGGCCTTGCTCTGTATGGAACCGTCGTCGTTGATCAGCACGATTTCGTTGTCGAGGATAGAGTCGAGCGCACGGGTGTCGCCCGCCTTGTAAGCCTGGTTCCAAGCTTTTTCCAGTGCGATGATTCGGGCTCGCACCGCGGACTCGGAATCGTCTTGCGCCTGTACGAAGCAGGCTGTGGTGCAGACCACGATCATCAAGCAGGCGCCAATTCTCATGGTGCAGCCTCCTCCGCGCGTCATCTGGCTTGCAGTATAGGGCAAGGTCTTAACTTTTCCCCCGGGGAGGAACCGACTTGCCACTGGCAAATTTGGCTGCCGGCTGAGAGCTTATGCTCCGGCAACGGGACTGGCCATAAACCACTCCGGAGGCGTCAGGTCCCCCTGCCGATAAGCTTGCAAGACTTCATTGCGGTTGGGCAGGGAAGGAATGACGCCCTCTTTTGTGACGGCCAAGCCGCCGGTGACTACGGCAAACTGCACCGCGGCCTCAAGGTCCGCGCCGCTGGCCAGCGCAATCGCCAGTCCGGCGTTGAATGCGTCCCCGGCGCCGGTCGTGTCCACCGTAACCATACGGATGGCCGGAACGCGGGTGGAGGAGCTTGCGGTCACGATCAGTGCGCCGCTTTCCCCAAGGGTCAGCACCACCTGCCTTACTCCCTGGCGAATCAAATCTCGCGCGACCTTCTCCGGTTCGACGTCTGCGTTCGGGCCGAGACCCGCGAGCACCCTGGCTTCACTCTGGTTGGGAGTAAGAACATCGACCAACTGCAAAGTGGATGGAGGTAAAGGGCGCACCGGGGCCGGATTCAGAATCGTAATGGCGCCTCGCTCGCGTCCGCATCTAAGGGCGGCTTCGGCGGAGGCAACCGGAATCTCAAGCTGGGTGAGCACCACCGCCGGAGAATGAAATGCCGCCTCGCATTGAGAGACATCGTCTGCGGTCAACAGTTCATTGGCTCCCGGATCAATGGTGATGCAGTTATTTCCGCTCGCCGCCTCGACAATAATGAAGCCCACGCCGGTCGGAGCTTCGGTGGTTCGTTTTACGTGGGTGATGTCGATGCTCTCATCGCGATAGAGTCCTAAGGCCATTTCGCTGAAGGGATCAGTTCCAATGCTGGCCACGAAAGTGACTTTGGCCCCCAGTCGGGCGCACGCCACCGCCTGGTTGGAGCCTTTTCCGCCATAGTCCACGCGGTATCCCGTTCCCAGAAGCGTTTCGCCGGTATTCGGCATACGCCCGACTTTCATGGTGAGACCGGTCGCGTAACTGCCTACGACGGTAATCCGAGGAGCGGTCAAGAAGTTCCCCCGAGCGGGATCGCACAACTTGAAAGTCGCTAGCCTACCACAGGGCGGAAACGGTTCGGCTGGTTGACGCGCCAAATCTTGACCGGCCCGGACGAGGGTGTTAGTTTCGGTTTCACACGTGAATGTCCAAGGGGCATCAGTCTGAGTCGCACAGGGAAGCGGCATCCGTTTGATCTCCTCCCGCTCGGTCGTGATTCATGGGAGCGTGACCTGGTTGACCGTGGCCGCCGTAATTTTCTGCTCCAGTGCTGCCAGGGAGCTTCGGCGGCGTTGTTTCCCGGAGCATTACGTGGTCTCGCTTTCCCCTTCGCTTTTGATTCCCGGAAGCTGAATTCGTCCAGCGAATTCCATCTTCACCCTCACTATCGTGGCCAGTTGCCAATCGAAGCCACGCTGCTCGAGACGCGAGCAGGGTTGGACGACTTCATCACTGAGAAATATCAGGACCAGATTGCGGCCATGCTCGCGGATTGGAGCGCGGGCCTCCTGGGACTCTCGCAGGACACGCTAGCCGTAGAAAGGATTCTCGCCCCGAATTTTTCCGGCGCTTCATTCCAGCCGGTGGAATCGCGCCTGGTACGCTCCGGGCCAGCCGTCGAAATCCGTCAAAACCAATTTTCGGGCGATCCTGGCCTCGGGCGGGAGGCCTTTCTCCGCGACTTACGAAACGCCCTTGGATCCTTTTCGAAACTCGTCACCGCCGAATTTCAGGTGACAAGCATTGACGCTGGACCTATGTCTCCTTCGGGAGCCTCTGTTCCCAGCCACCTTCGAACCGGGGTGCGGTATGAACTGGTGGGATCGGCCAGGGATTTCTATCGCGAGCAACGCGTGGGACAGTGGGAACTCGAATGGGAAGCGTCGGCGGCAGGAGAATATCGCCTGCGCAGTTGGCGGCTGCTGGGCGAGTGCCAGAGCCGGGCTGTTGCTCCGGTCTTTGCTGATATCGCAGCCCAGGCTTTTGCCGGCAGCTCGTCCTACACCTCCCAGTTGCTCCGGGGAGCCGACTACTGGCGAACCGCGCTCGATGTTGCGTGCGGCATTGATATCTACGGACACAACGGAGTCTCAGTCGCCGACATTGACGATGATGGATTTGACGATCTCTACGTTTGCCAGCCCGCCGGTCTTCCTAACCGGCTCTATCGCAACCGGGGCGACGGCACGTTTGAGGACATCACGGAGTCCTCTGGCGTGGGGATCCTCGAAAATACTGCGTGCGCGCTGTTTGCCGACTTTGACAATGACGGCCGCCAGGACCTGATCGTGGTTCGCACCGATGGGCCGATGTTATTTGTGAACCAAGGCGGGGGCCAGTTTCGCCAGAGGCCCGACGCATTTCATTTTGCCCGGCCTCCGCAGGGGACCTTCACGGGCGCGGCCGTTGCCGACTATGACCGCGACGGCTGGCTGGACATTTATTTCTGCCTCTATCTTTATTATCAGGGCACGGACCAGTACAAGTATCCCTCTCCTTATTACGACGCGGAAAACGGTCCGCCCAACTTCATGATGCGGAACCAGCGGGACGGAACGTTTCGCGATGTGACCGCTGAGACCGGCCTCGACCGGAATAATACGCGCTACAGCTTTTGTTGTGGATGGAGCGATTACAACCGCGACGGCTGGCCGGATCTGTACGTAGTAAACGATTTCGGGCGGAAGAACCTCTATCGTAACCATGGCGACGGGACTTTTACCGACGTTGCCGCGGAAGCGGGCGTGGATGACGTCGGCGCCGGGATGGGCGTGTGCTGGTTCGATTATGACAATGACGGCGCCCAGGACCTTTACGTCGCGGACATGTGGTCCGCGGCCGGCACACGCATCTCGACCCAGGAAGTGTTCCAGAAAGAAGCGCCCGAAAGAGTGCGCACTCTCTACCGCAAGCATGCCCAGGGGAACTCTTTGTTTCGTTCGAACGGTGACGGTTTTCAGGATACGGGCGCGTCCGCCGGAGTCGAAATGGGACGATGGGCATGGTCGTGCGATGCCTGGGATTTTGACCACGACGGTTTTCCTGATCTTTACATCGCCAACGGAATGGTCTCTGGCCCTGTGCGGGATGAGCTGAATAGTTTTTTCTGGCGGCAGGTGGTGGCGAATTCTCCGGTCGAAGCCAGGTCCGTGCACGACTACGAACAGGGTTGGAACGCGCTGAACGAACTCATCCGCTCGGATGGCACATGGAGCGGATATGAGCGCAACGTCTTCTATGCGAATAACCGGGATGGAACATTTTCCGACGTTTCCGGCGCGGTGGGTCTGGACTTCATCGAGGATGGCCGGACGTTCGCACTTGCCGATTTCAACCATGATGGGCGGCTGGAAGTTTTCCTGAAGAACCGCAACGGCCCGCAGTTGCGGCTTGTTGCAGAACGTGATGAAAGACCTGGCCCCGTCGATCGCGTTCCGCCTGCGCGGCGTCAAGAGCAATCGTGACGCGATCGGCGCGGCAATCACAGTGGAAAGCGCATCGGGGAAGCAAAGCCGCATGCTGCAGGCCGGCTCGGGATTTCTTTCCCAGCACAGCAAGGAAGTGTTCTTTGGGTTGGGAGAAGCGACAGGCCCGGTGCGAGCGTCGATTCGCTGGCCCAGCGGGTTGGTGCAGGAGCTCCACGACCTTCCGCTCAATCACAGGATATGGGTGGAGGAGGGTGCAGCGCCGTCGCGTATGGAGGCTTTCAAAGCAGACCCTCAGGGGCTAAAGGCTGCGACTTTGGCGGCTCGCGTCGCCACGGCTGAGGCCGTGCCCTTCCCTGAGATTTCGTCGTATGGATCTGATCTTCCTGAAAACGTTGAGACCTGGTTGCTCGCGCCCGTGGCTGCGCCGGATTTTTCTCTCCCCGACTTGAGCGGTCAGGTGCGCACGCTGAATGCGCTTCGCGGCCAAGCGGTGCTGCTGAATTTTTGGGTCGCAGGATCGGCGAGTTGCCGAGAGGACCTGAAAGTCTTTGACCGGCTACATACGCGATGGGCGGCCCAGGGTCTTCACCTGCTGGCTGTGAATCTCGATGATCCCGCCGACGCGGAAAGAGCCCGCGCCCTCGCGCGTGCCGACCATTTTTCATTGCCCATCATTCTGGGGTCGGACGATCTAGCCGGCATCTACAACATTCTCTATCGCTATCTTTTTGACCGGCATCGCGATCTGGCTCTTCCAACTTCGTTTCTGCTGAGCGGTGGCGGAGAAATTGTCAAGATTTACCAGGGCTCTGTGAATCCAACCCAGGTCGAGCAGGATTTCCGGCACATCCCCCAAACCGCCGCGGAAAGATTGACGAAGGCCCTGCCGTTTCCCGGCGTCAGCGATACTTCTGGAATTTCATCGCAATTATCTCAACTACGGTTCGGTCTACTTTCAGCGGGGATATATGGACCAGGCCGAGGCGTCCTTTCGGCTGGCCCAGCGCGACGATCCGGAGAGTGCCGAGGCGCTCTACGGATTGGGAAGCGTTTATTTGAAGCAGGAGAAAGCCGGCCAGGCACGGGAAAGCTTCGAGCGAGCGACCAAACTTCAAGCCAGTTATCCCGACACTCTGGCCAATGCCTGGAACAATCTCGGCCTTTTGGCTACGCGCGAAGGGCGCACCGACGAAGCGATTCCATACTTTCAGGAGGCGCTCAAACTCAACCCCGATCACTTGATCGCGCTGGAGAACCTGGGGAATGCTTACCGGCAGCGGAAGAATTGGGACGAGGCCCGCAAAATACTGGAGCGCGCGGTGGCAGTCGGTCCGCAGGACGCGGAGGCGAACTACAGCCTGGGGATGGTTTTTGCGCAGCTCAACCAGACTGACCGTGCCTACGAGTATCTGCAGCGGGCGTTGAAGTCCCGCCCGGATTATCCCGAGGCCTTGAATAACCTTGGCATTCTTTATTTACGCACCGGGCGGCGGGATCAAGCGGTGGAGAGTTTCGAAGAGTGTATCCGGGTGGCGCACGCCTTCGATCAGTCGTACTTGAATCTGGCCCGGGTTTATGCGCTGGAGGGCAGACCGGAGAAAGCGCGGGGCCTTCTGCTCGACTTGCTCAAGCAGCATCCCGGGCATGCGCAGGCGCAAAAGGCGCTGGAGCAATTGCAGTAGGAATGGAGGACGGGTGTCTCGCCCGTCCAGCCGGGCGAGGGACGGCCAGCCCCCACTTTCACTGCTAGGGCTTTGGCGTGGGTGCCGTCAGCAGGTCCACAAACATTTTGTAGAACCTCTCAGTATCCAGATCGACCTGCACTTCGACAGGTTGGACGTCGATTTTTGGCCTGTCGTGATCGGTCCATGTGAGTATGTTGCCGTAGCCGGCGCCGCGCCCCAGGTCCACATCCAGGAAGCGGGTTTCTTTCTTCGTAATCAGGCTGGGTTCAAGCCACGCCGCAGCCGCCAGTTCATCCCACAGATAATTGTATTCGCCGAACAGACGGGCGTATTTGCCGATGTACTGTGCCGCTGGCGTATTGCCGGCCTTGATGCGATTGATCAGCTCGCTGGTCATTCGGGTTTTCACCGAAATGTCCACCGGGGTGCAGACGATCTTTTTCCAGGGCGCGCGCAGCACAATGTGGGCCGCTTCCGGATCGAACCAGATGTTGAATTCGTGCCGGGGAGTGTTGATGAACTCAGGGTCGATGGTTTGCGGATTCAGACTCGCACCCATGAACACCAGCTCTTTGGCCAGTTGAGGGAAGCCGGGATCAATGGAGATGGCAAGCGCGAGGTTGGTCATCGGGCCCCCAGCGTAGATCGTCACCTGGTGGGGAAACTTGTGGACCATGCGCAGCAGAAAATGGGCCGCGTCTTCATCGATCGCCTTTGTGGTGGGCTTGCCTTCGGGCATGTCTCCGAGTTGGTCCGGCGGATGGTAAAAGCGCGGAGTCCAGGGGCCCAGCCAACTAATAGAGCCGTAGCGCTGTTGCCAGAGCTCGGTCTCCTCCTTTCGGCGCACCAATGGATATTCCGCTCCCGCCACGACCGGAATATCGGTTCGACCGATGAGTTCGAGCATGCGCAGAGTGTGCGCCACCTCAGACTTGAGCCACGCGTCGCCGGTAACGACGGTGACGCCGAGGACATCGGTTTGCGGCGACTGGATCAGCAGGAGGATGGACTGCTGGTCGGTCCCGCCGGGTCCAGCGGCGTCCTGGTCAATGATGATTTTGCGCTTTTCCTGACCCCACGCGGTGAGGCATGCCGCCAAGAGCGCGGCTACAACCCAGATCCGGCCGAATTTCATTCTTCACCTCGGAGTGTGCAATGCCATTTCACAGTACATGAAATCGCCGACGCGTGCCCCACCCTCGTCTCTCCGTTTTGTGGAGAGACAGGGTGGGTCTCTCGGCCGGGCGGGTGGAGGCATCCTTCGACATCGCTCAGGACAGGCTCCGCCCCTACGCGGGCGCCGATGAGGACAGGCGTCCGATCAGCAGGTTGAAAAACTTTGCGGAGTCTACGTCTAAGGCGACTCTTGCATTGGGTACGAACTTGTCGCGCAACACCGGCGAGGTTCGGGTTCCGGCCAACGTCGGCGCCGAGCCGCGAATCGACATGTTTGTGGCCACCTGCTTTTCCATCTCCGGCTTGCGCCGCAAGTCACCGGCACTTGGACTGTAACCCAGAGTTTCGCCCGCGGTGAGCTCGCCGGTAGTCTCTACATCGACGTAATACTCTTTGAATCTCAAGATGGAAGGGTCGAGAAATGCCGCGACCGCGAGCGAGTCATGCATATTTGGTCCTACCAGAAAGCCCTGCTCGCGGTTGTGGTTGATGGCGTTGCGGCCGATCTTTGCCGCGGCCTGGCTGACCGGATTCTGCGCCGCTTCGAGTATGCGTACGTGCTCTTCCGTGAGTGAAGTTTTTCGGGTCGCGTCGAGGCCGACCATGGTGATGGGAATGCCGGATTGAAAGACGATGCGCGCCGCCTCGGGATCAACGTAAATGTTGAATTCGGCCGCGGGTGTAATGTTTCCCCCAGACAGCGACCCGCCCATCAGAACGATGCCGCGCACCATGGCAGCAAGCTCGGAGTCGAGATTCAGCGCACTCGCAATGTTGGTCAGCGGACCAATTGGGATCAGCGTCACTTCCCCGGGATATTTGCGCACCACAGAGCGAATGAATTCAGCGGCAGGCAGAGGAATGGGTTTGGTTTTCGGTTCGGGAAAGACCGCGCCGCCAAGTCCATTTTCGCCGTGCGCGTAGGCCGCCGTCACCAGGCGCCGTACTAGAGGTACTCTGGCTCCGGCAGCCACTGGGATGTCCGTGCGACCGGCTATTTCCACCATGCGCAAGGCATTGGGAAGCGTCAGGTCGAGCGGGACGTTTCCCGCGACCGGAGTAATGCCTTCAATCTTCAGCTCGGGCGAACGCATGGCCAGCAGGAGGGCGAGAGCGTCGTCCACGCCGGGGTCGGTGTCGATGATCACACGGAAGGGGCCACGACCGGTTCTTTGGCCCAAGGGCTCCTGTTCTGTTGCGGTCGCTGCCTGGGCCGCAGGGGTGAAACCTGCCGTCAGGCTTCCTGCGGCAATGGCAGCTGAGGTGGTCACAAACTGGCGACGGGTCACGCGCGAAAATGGCTTCGAATGCATCTTGTTTGCCCCCTGGGGGAATTACTGACGCGCCGGCCGCGGCGGCTGGGTCATCAACCTGACGTAGAGATCGTACAGTTTTGTGGTGTCCACATCGAATTGTACGGTCGCCTTTCTTTCATACGGAGGAAGCTCGGTCCCCGGCTCCCAGAATAAAGTTTCGCCGTAACTTGGCCCATGATCGACATCGATGTCCACGTAGAGCTCTTTCTGTCCGGTCACGATGGAAGGATCAATCATGGCGGCGGCGGAAAGTTCATCCCACATGAAGCTTTCGACGGAATATTCGGTGAGATAGCGGGCCACCGGCGTGTCCGCCTTGGCGATGGCGGCCTTGACTGCAGGATTCACCGTGGTCTTGACCGAAATGTCGATGGGCGTGATAGTGATCTTCTTCCAGGGCGCGCGCATCGCGATCCGCACCGCCTCGGGATCGAACCACCAGTTGAATTCCCGGCGGCCGTCAATACTGTTGATGCCACCGGTGCTGGCATACATGCCGCTGCCCATCAGGACCAACTCCTTGGCCAAGGTGGCCACTTCGGGGTCCAGGCGCAATGCCAGCGCGATATTGGTCAGCGGGCCTCCCGCCCAGATCACGACTTCGCCGGGATACTGATGCACCATGCGAACGATAAAGTGGGCGGCGGTTTCGTCCAGCGGCTTGGTGTGAGGCTCGCCCTCGACCAGGGGAGGGACCACACCGGGATCATGATATCCGGCGCGAAAAGCTGGCGGAACATTTCCCGGCCGCTTGGAGAAATCGCTCCAGCACCCTTTGTAGCGAAACTTGCCATACAGTGCTTCCCAGCGCTCGGTTTCTTCCTTGGAGTTCAGCAGCGGGAATTCAGCGCCCTGGACGACAGGAACGTCGGTGCGGCCGGCGATTTCAAGGAGGCGCAGAGTACGCTGGGTCTCTTCTTTCACCCACTGGTCCCCGCTGACGGTGGTTATTCCAAGCACGTCGAACTTGTCGGACTGCAGAAAAATGAGGATGGACTGCATGTCGGTGGTGGCGGGACCGCGCGCGTCCTGATCGACGATGACTTTGATCTTCTGCGCATGGAGCTGGGTGGCGGTAGCCAGAATCAGAACAGCGGTCAGCAGGACAGCGAAGCGTCGTGGCTTCATGGCAAAGTCCCCTCACTATGTTGGATCATTGCATTAGCAGGATTTGCTGGAAGACTGCACCGTTGTTCCAACGACCCAGCCCGGAAGAACTTGCATTGTACCGCCGTCGGGGGAGCTCTGCCAGCGGCCCGGGTCTGCATCGTGGTCAATTGTGTTTCGGCTGTGTGCTGATTGCGGATGACTATTCCAGCGATTAGAATCATTGACGCGCGCCAATCAGTGCCCGTTGCCTTTCCTGTTCCCCTTTCTCCTATGCGCCGTCTCCGCATGAGCGTAGAGCCGTTTGGTTTTTCTGCAACTCGTATGGCGAGTTGCCTGCTCGCCGTGATCGTGACCCTGACACTGGGGGCAATGCATGCTCAGGCTCAGAATTCCGCGGCTTCGGCTACGCTGCCAGGGGCTACGTTGCATGGATCAGTGCGAGATTCAAAGGCTCGTCCGGTCGCCGGTGCGACCGTGCATCTGCAGGTGAAGGATGGTAGCGAGACCCTAAGCGCGCGCTCGGATGCGACCGGGACCTACCGCTTTTCAGGGCTTGGTGAAGGCATCTATATGTTGCGCGTGGAGGCGGCGGGATACAACCGCGCCACCTTCGGCCCTTGTGTAATTGAGCCGAAGGAATCCAAGCAACTCGATCTGACGCTGGAGGCAGGAGGGGCGCCGGAGTTTTTTGATGAACCTCAATTCACCGTGGCAGGTGTCACCGACGGCACCAATCTTGGTGGGCATGGTTCGAATGCTGTAGTGCGAACCAAGGAGTCGCTGGCCAAGGACATTGCGTCCCTGAGTGCCCCTGGGGGCAGACAATCGCCAGTCAGCCTGGCAGAGTCATCCGCTGACACGCTTGAAAGCTCTCTGCGCGCGGCTGCCGATCGCGAGCCACGCGACTTCGCCGCAAATCACAAACTGGGAAAATTACTGGTTGCTCACGGCAAGGCTGGCGAAGCTCTGGCGTATCTGGAACGGGCTTCGCAGCTCAGGCCGGGAGACTACGAAAATGCCTACCTGCTGGCGCGCGCTTATACCGACGCCGGTCAATACCAGCGCGCGCGTGCAAATGCACGCGCCCTGCTGACCGTTCAGGAGAAGCCTCAGCAGGGCATCGCACAGAAGGAACAGGCACAGAGGGATCAGGCTGAACTACATCACTTGCTCGGCGACATCGAAGAGAACTCGGGTAATCCTCTCGAGGCCGTGCGGCAGTACCAGCGGGCGACCGAGCTTAGCCCGAGCGAGCCCTATTTCTTCGATTGGGGATCGGAGCTATTGTTGCATCGTGCCATTGAGCCGGGCATTGAAGTGTTCGGCAAGGGCAATCATCTCTTTCCCCGCTCCGCCCGCATGCTGGTCGGGCTTGGGGTTGCGTGGTATAGCAATGGTTCGTACGACCAGGCCGCGCAACGTCTCTGCGAGGCCTCAGACTTGAATCCCAACGACCCTAAGCCTTACCTGTTTTTAGGCAAGATCCAAACTGTCGAAACCAACCAGTCAGAATGTTCGACCGAGCGGTTGGCGCGGTTTGTGGAGCTTCAGCCTGCGAATGCGCTGGCCAACTACTACTACGCGGTCAATCTTTGGAAGCGGCGGAAGGGGCCGGATGATGCCGCAAGCTCGGCGCAGGTTGAGTCTCTGTTGAAGAAGGCGGTTGCACTCGATCCCACGCTCGGGCTCGGCTACCTGCAATTGGGCGTTCTTTATTCGGAGCGGAAAGATTTCGCGCGCGCAGTTTCAACTTACCAGGACGCGATTACGGCCAGCCCACAGCTCGAAGAAGCGCATTACCGTCTGGCGCAGGCCTACAAGCGCACGGGGGAAAAAGCTAAAGCTGAACAAGAGCTCCAACTTTATAACCAGATATCGAAGAAGAAAGACGAGGAAGTCGAGCGCGAGCGGCGAGAAAGCCGGCAGTTTGTGTACACGTTGCGGGGGCCGGGCTCAAGGCCCGAATAGGAAGTAAAGGCACAAAGGCCGCAAAGAATTTCTTTGCGCACTTTGCGGTTCTCTTTGCGTCCTTTGCGGTCAAAAGACTTTCAGCGAGCGGGTGCAGGCGCGCTCATCAGTCCCACAAACATCCGATAAAACCTTTCCGTGTCCAGGTCAACCTGGACTTCCACCGCCTGCGCGGCAACTTTCAGCTTATCTTTCTCCGTCCAGGTCAGGGTGTTGCCGTATCCCGCGCCGCGGTCGAGGTCCACGGCCAGGTAGCGCATCTCCCGCTTGGTGATTATGGAAGGGTCTATCCAGGCGGCAGCGGCAAGCTCGTCCCACATGTACTCGCCGCCCTGACCCGTCCGGAAGTAGCCGCCGACATAGTGTGCCAGAGGGGTCCCGCTGGCGTCGATCTGCTTGATCATGGCAGGGGTGAGAAGCGTCTTGATGGAAATGTCGGTTGGGGTGCAGACAATCTTCTTCCACGGGGCGCGCAGCACGATCTGCGCTGCCTCGGGATCAAACCAGAAATTGAATTCGTGGCGCGGATTGTTTACGAATTCCGGATCGTCAGTTTGCGGACCCAGGCTTCCTCCCATGAAGACGAGTTGTTGCGCCAGTTCCGAAAACTCGGGATCGATTGAAACGGCGAGGGCCAGATTGGTCATGGGGCCGCCCTCGTAGATGGTTACCTCGTGGGGGTACTGGCGCACCTTGCGAATCAGGAAATGGGCCGCGTCCTCGCCGGAGGGCTTGGTCGTGGGCTGGCCTTCCGGCAGTGGCGGGACAACGAAGGGCTGATGCCACCAGCGCTCATCCCACGCGCCCGCGAAAGCTACCTTGCCGAAGCGTTGTTGCCATATCTGAGTTTCTTCACGCCGCCGCACCAGCGGGAAAACGGCCCCGGGCAAAACCGGAATATCGGTACGGCCCATGATTTCGAGCAGGCGCAGGGTGTGCGCCACTTCCTCGTCGCGCCACTGGTTTCCGCTGACCACCGTGATTCCCAGGACCTCGACCTGCGGCGACTGAACCAGCAATGCGATGGTCTGCATGTTGCTGCCGCCGGGTCCGGAGCCATCCTGATCGATGATGACCTTGCGCCGCTGCTGGGACCACGAGAGGGAATTCGCCAGCAGAACGCAGGCGATTGCGAAGAAGAACCTGCCGTGTCTCATCATGGTCGGGGAGGCCGGGTCATCAATTCGATATAAAGCTTGTAAAACTTCTGCGCGTCGATGTCGAATTGCACGTTGGCCAGGCGCAAATAGGGCGGCACCTGCGCCTTGGAATCCCAGAAGAGGGTCTTGCCGTAGCTGGCCCCGTGATCGACGTCGATATCCATGTAGAGCTGCTTCTGACCGGTGATGATGGAGGGATCGATCAAGGCGGCGCCGGCGATTTCGTCCCACATGTAGCCGGGCAACGAATACTTGTCGAGATATTGCGTCACCGGAGTGCCGGCCTTGGCGATGGTGGCCTTCATCTCCGTGGTAAAGCGCGTTTTGACCGAGATGTCGATGGGAGTGATCGTGACTTTTTTCCACGGAGCGCGCAGCACGATCCGAGTGGCTTCAGGATCGAACCACCAGTTGAATTCGCGGCGGGCGTCGATCGCGCCGGGATCGATGGCACCCCTGTCGGCGTACAATCCGCCGCCCATCATCACGAACTCTTTGGCCAGCGTGGCCACCGAGGGATCGAGCTTCAGTGCCAGGGCAAAATTGGTCAGCGGGCCCCCTGCCCACAGGACCACTTCGCCAGGATACTTGTGCACCATTTTCACGATGAATTCTGCCGCGGTGCCGGGAGCCGCCTGAATGTGCGGCGCGCCTTCTTTCATGGGGGGGATAAAATCCGGGGCGTGGTAAGGCTCGTCGTAAATGGTGGAGCGGTTGGCTGCGAACCTCTCCGTCCAGCATCCCTTGTACTCCAGCTTGCCGTACACGGCTTCCCAGCGCTCAGTCTCTTCCTTGGAGTTAAGGAGAGGAAATTCAGCGCCCTGGATCACCGGGACGTCGGTACGCCCGGCGATTTCCAGCATGCGCAGAACGTGCTGAGTCTCTTCTTTGACCCATTGGTCGCCGCTGACCGTGGTGATGCCGAGGACTTCAAATTTGTCCGATTGCAGAAAAACCAGCAGGGCCTGCTGGTCGCTGGTGCCGGGGCCGCGGGCGTCCTGATCGACGATGATTTTGATCGTCTGGGCCGTGGCCGATGCAGCAAGAGCAATCAATAGAAGTACGCGAACGAGTTTGCGGATGGGACGCCCCCTGGCCCAGAGCTGCTCTACAGATTTTCGTAGCAGGCTGAGGGCGGTTCCGGGTTTGCCCAGTTGCCTCAGCCTGCCCAAAATGTGACGGGCGCGTACTGCCCCTAGAATGTGATTTTCAAAGCAAACTGCGTCAAGCGCGGATTGTTGACCGTATAGGTAATCGTTCCAAGGGTGCTGTTCAGCGGATTCCCGAATCCGGATGCAAGATCTCCATTCGGTAGTCCGAACTGGGGATGGTTGAACAGATTGAAGAACTCCGCCCGGAAGTCTGCCCCCACCCGTTCGGTGATGCGGAAGCGCTTGATAATCGACAGATCGGTGTTCACGAAGCCTGGACCGGAAAGAGGCGTGCGGGAGGCTGTTCCCAACTCTCCGACCGGCGCCTGAGTAAAACAGGCTGGGTTGAACCAGCGCTGGGTCGTCTGGTGAATATCAGTAGGGTCGCAAGTCTGGATGGGCCGGTTGTTGGTGGCAAAGTTGTCTTCAAAGTTCACTCCCGACTCGTTGACGCTGTTGACAATGAAGACTGGGAACCCAGTTGTAACCTTTTCAATTACAGTTGTCTGCCAGCCTCCCAGAATGGCGTCTAACGAGTTGTTCCAGTTGCCGCCAATGGCTTTGCCTTTGCCGATGGGCAGGTCGTAGATGACGCTGGCGGTGAACTGCTGGTTGAGATTGATTTGCGAGAGGCCCCAGTCAGCCCTCGCCGTACCCGGCAGCGGCCAGTAGGTCGCGCCGCTGGAGGAACCGAGGCCATCCGGGTAACCCGAGTCGAAGGTGTGGGACCAGGTATACCCGAGCAGAGCATAGAGACCATGTCTGGCGCTCTTGGTCTCAGCCTTTACCTGGAAAGAATCGTAGCGCGCAGAACCCGTGTCACTGATATTGGCAACGTAAAAGATCGGGTACGGGGCACTAAACGCCGCTCCGCCGGCGCCGCATCCCAAAGTGTAGCCGGGGTGCGCCGGATCACCGCACGCCGAAGGCGATCCCACGTTCAGGTTCAAGCCGTCCACCAGGATGTGGGTGCTGTGCGAACCTGCGTAGCCCATCGTGAACACCACGCTGCCGGGCAGTTGCTGCTCAATGTTGAGGTTGTACTGCTGAACGATTCCCTGTTTGAAGTTAGGATTTTGCGACCACACCGTTCCGCCGAACGTACTGACCGTCGGAGGGGTGGTAAAGATCGGAAAGCCTGCTGAGATGTTGCAGATATTTGGACCTGCACCCGGTACCACAGAGGGTGCTGCACAGAAGAAAGGACCCTGAGCGGACTCTGCGAAAAAGGGAGGATTCTCCCACAGTCCCTGGGCGCCCTGGTTCCAGGAGGAATCGTGGAAGATGGCGTAGCCGGCACGAAGGGCGGTATTCTGCCTCCCAAGGACCTTCCAGGCCAGACCAATGCGAGGCTCAATGGCTTTCTTGTCGAAATCGATGCCGACCCGCCCGTCTGAATTGACCCCCGGAATCTGCTGGTTGCAATCAGGCTGGGGCGTACAGTTACTGACAAACAGGAAGTTGGCCTGCCGATTCTGAGCCTCGGTGATCGGTGGCACCAAAGCCCACGCGACGCCAAGATTCAGCGTCAAGTTCGGGGTGACCCGCCAATCATCCTGGACATAGGGCCGGAACATTTTCCAACGGCGTCCTGTCGTGGCGCCTTTGAATGTTTGATCGTGAAGCGCGAAGGTGTAAAGGCCCATGACGAGATCCGCTGCCGCGTCCCCGGACTGTCCGGTAACGCTGAAGGAACCGTCCTGAAATGCGTTGGTCATCACGTTCATCTGGTTGGCGCGGAAACCCATTCCCACACGGATGTCGTGCTTGCCTCGAATCATGTCGAAGGAGTCGGAAATGGAGAAGACGTTGGTTCCACCCTGGAAGGGAGCGAATCCGCGGTCACCCAGACCCCAGTACCCGCCATTCAGTGATACTGCCGACAGACCACAGCTGACGCAGAATTTCGACGATTGTGACAGGCCCGGCGGGGCCCCGGGAAAGCACTTGCTATTGATGTCTGCGCCCGGAATGCCGGGGCCGATGTTGGCCGCGGCGCAGGAGCCATCGCCTTGCGATTTGATCACGTTAAAAATGCGGTTGTAGCCGGCAGTGAACTGATTGATGTTGTGATCAGAGAAAATGTGGGTTTCAGAAATCGCCACATTTCGCCCGTGGTTGGAAATGTTCTGATTGCTGGCAAACGTGCTTGGCTCGGCAAAACCGTCGGAACCGCCCGGGACAAAATTAACCGCCTGGTCGTAACTGAAACGGGCGAAAAGCGAGTCCTTGCTGGAGAAATTATGATCCAGACGCGCATCAAATTCCTTCTCGTCCAGCTTTCTGACCGGGACACTGGCAAAGTTGAAGCCGGCTGCCGCCGCGCCCGCGCCGGAGAATAGTGCGCCCGGATAGAGCTTCACCAGTTCTGTTCCCACGGGATCCTTGAGAGCGTCTGGAATCACGCTGCATGGCGTACCCCCGGCTTGGCTGCCATCCGGGTTGATCCCCAGGGGAGTAACGCCGTCACCCTGACATTGAAAGGGCTGCCCCGAGTATGGGTTGGTCAGCGGCTGAGTGCGAGGAATCCCAAATGCGTCGTCGTTGAAATTGCCCGCCAAATTCGCGGTTGTGGGAACCAGTCCGTTGAACGGAACTCCTTTCCGCTGATTCCGGCCCTGATAGTCAATGAAGAAGAACGTCTTGTCTTTGCGCAGCGGCCCGCCGAGCGCGCCACCATACTGATTGAGGTTGAATTTCTCGCGCTCGGTGGCGAAAAAGCTGCGAGCATCAAGCGAAGTATTGCGGAAGAACTCAAACACGGATCCGTGGAACTGGTTCGATCCCGACTTCGTGGTCACGAGCACGGTGGGACCGGAACGGGTACCGTATTCGGCCGAGTAGTTGTAAGTCAGAACCTTGAACTCCTGGATGGCGTCAATCGAAGGCAGAATGGAGATGCCGCCGGCGGTAAGCTCGTTGTTGTCGTTGCCATCGAGCAACCAGTCCGTGCTCTGGGCGCGCGATCCGCCCACCGACAATGAATACGAACCCCGGGTGGAGACCTCGCTGCTCGGCCCACCGTTGAAGAAGCTATTAGGGTTAGTTTCCTGGGTTACGCCGGGCGTTAGCGTCGCCAGTTGCACAAAGTCGCGCCCATTCAGGGGGAGATTCGCGACTTGCTGGGAGGTGATGACCTGGCCCAGGGTTGGGTTCGACGTTTCAACCACCACCTCGCTCCCGCTTACTTCCACGGCCTCAGTGACCGTGCCGGGCGCGAGGGTGAAATTTACCTCACGCTGCTCATTCACCTGCAGCCGAATGTCCGTCTGTTCCGCCGGCTTAAACCCGGGTGAGGTCACGCGAATGGTGTAGTTGCCGACGGACAGCAGGGGCATAACATAGTGTCCGGTGTCGTCGGTTCTTGATTCGCGCACGACTCCCGTCTCTTGTGCCGTAGCCTTTACATCCGCCCCGGTTACGACCGACCCGGTCTTGTCCGTAACCGTCCCGGAGAAGCCTCCGTTAGATTGGCCATAGAGAAGTGGGCCGATGGGAAGTACCAGCGAACAGAAAACTACCAGCAGCGCCTTCTTAGTCAGCATCAAAATCCCCCATGCGGTCCCGGATCGAGTGGCGATCGGGACACGGCTATCCCCATGAACTCCAGATCCCCAATTTACTACGCGACGATACCCGCACACGAAGTCGACATGCAAGACTTTTTGTGCCCGGGTTCACAAAACTTCGAGGTTGATTGGCTCTTGTTGTCGTCGCGGACAACTGATCAGCTGGAATTTCGATCTCATCCTAAAATCTGGTGCGCAGAACGATACTGCCATTCGCCATCAGGTGTCAACCGCAACTACCTTGATGGCCGTGATTTGACTGTGGCTGATGGTTGTTATTTTGCCCCGTCCAGCAGTGTGAGCGCCTGGTCGGTGGTGATGAACGTGGCTCCCAGTGCCTGCAGTTCCGCAACCGCACGTTTCCCATCTTCGGAATTCAGGGTTTCGATGGCATCCTGAACTACGGAGACGCGCCGGCCGCGCTCGAGCAGACCCTTGGCCGCGAAACGTACGCAGAATTCCGTGACCACACCGAACACCACGAATTCGACGTTGGGGCCCAAGCGATTCACCAGTTCGTCGGCATGGCGGCTCTCAAAGATGTCGAGTGTTTGTTTCTGCAGCAGGATTTGCTGGTACCGCGAAAGATCGGAGGGCAGAGAAGCCGCTGCCTGATTGGAGACAGTCACGACTTTCTCGGTCAGCGCTTCAGGAACCAGGTTCGAGCCGGGAGTGCCCTGAACGCAATGGGGAGGAAATATCGCGAACTCCGGGTCATCCTTGGTGTGAGAGCAGCCGTGCGAGACTAGAAAGACCCGGCCCTGGCGGGCGGCATCGGTGAGCCGGCGAATGTTGGGCAGCAATTTTTCCGCGCCGGGCACATAGAGCTTCCCGCCCGGCAGCATGAAATCAGCCTGGGCATCGACTTCCCAGAAAACCACGTTGCGGGATACCATACGCGTTCCTTAAGAGCAGCCGTCGGCCTTCAGTCGTCAGTCTTCGGCTGGACAGCCAAAGAAGCTTATAACATTTGTTTGCGAATGCCGGAATCACCGTAATTCCTTGCGTCCTTCGCGAGTTTTCTTTGCGACCTTTGCGGTTTAGGATTTTGGACGATTTGGGTGAGGTCAAGGGCTTCACCGCTAAGAAGGCAAAGAAAGGCCGCAAGGTTCGCAAAGCAAACCAGCACGATTGAACTCTTAGACTGAGAGGTGCGCTTCATGGCTCAGGATGAGTCCGGTAAGAGCAAACTCCCGACCCGGCTTGTAATCCGGAATATCGGCCTGCTGTTGAGCGGTGACCTGGAGAAACCGATCCTCGACGCCGATACCGTGCTGGCAGTTGACGGCAAGATCTCAGCCGTCGGTAAGCAGAAAGATATCGACAGCGCCGGCGCAACCCTGGTCATCGACGCCAAAGGCACGACACTCGCTCCCGGCCTGATCGACAGCCACGTGCATCCCGTAGCCGGTGATTGGACTCCGCGCCAGAACCAGATCGGCTGGATTGACAGCTACCTGCATGGCGGAGTTACGAGCATGATTTCCGCCGGTGAGGTGCACACTCCCGGCCGGCCCAAGGACGTGGTAGGGCTGAAGGCCATGGCTATCTTTGCCCAGCGGGCATTCGCAGCCTTTCGACCCGGCGGCGTGAGGATTCACGCTGGTGCGCCGGTGATCGAGCACGGCATGGTGGAAGAAGATTTCAAAGACCTGGCCGCGGCGGGCGTTACCATGCTGGGAGAGGTCGGCCTGGGAAGCGTGAAAGACGGAGCTACCGCCCGGCAGATGGTGGCATGGGCGCGAAAGTTTGGGATACAGAGCACCATCCACACCGGCGGCCCCTCGATTCCCGGATCCAGCCTGATTGACAAAGACATAGTGCTCGCGGCTGACGCCGACGTCATCGGGCACATCAATGGCGGACACACCGCACTGCCCGATGATCAGATTGTGACCCTGTGCGAAAAATCCACACGGGCGTTGGAAGTTGTCCACAATGGCAACGAGCGCGCCGCGCTGCTCACCTTGCGCACAGCCAAAGACCTGAAGCAGTTTGACCGTGTGATTCTGGGTACGGACTCGCCGGCGGGATCGGGGGTGCAGCCACTTGGTATCCTGCGCATGATTTCGATGCTGGCGTCCCTGGGCGAGATACCGGCCGAGATCGCAATCTGTTTTGCCACCGGCAACACGGCGAAAATCCGAAAGCTGGACTGCGGCCTGATTGCCGCAGGCCGGCCTGCCACCTTCGCGATGATCGACAAAGCCCAGCATTCGGCGGGAAAGACTGTGCTGGAGAGTATTCAGCGCGGAGACTTGCCGGGGATCGGCATGATGATCGTGGATGGCGTCATCAGCACCCGGCGTAGCCGCAACACTCCGCCCGCAACGTCGGCGCCTGAGATTGTGCCGGCCTGACTCCGCTCGCATTTCCAGCCGACAATCCAGTTACTTTGGTGACCGCTAGGTCACCATGAGAAGCCTTTAATGTGCCGATATCCAATAACCTGTACCTCAGGCAAATTACTGGGCGGGTGAAGTGCGGACATCGGACCACTCCGCAGGGCCGGTGGGCTCCGGAGTATTGGCCTGAGATGTGATTCCCTGAGATGCGATTCATGGATACTGGCCGCCTGATCATTCGCCACGCGATTGTCTCCGTCGTGTTCCTGTTGCTGTACCTCGCGCTGAATCAGCCCTCGGTCATTCTTATCTCGCGCCTGGGATCGGTGGCCTGGTATCCCGCCACGGGCCTGGTGCTGGCGCTGCTCCTCGGGATCAGTCCCTGGTACGCCCTGCTGGTGTGTGTGGCCGATGCCATGGCCGGCGCGTTGATCTATCACCAGCCCCTCACGTCCTTTGGCGAGACAGTGGGATCGGCTGGGGTGGCGGCGTGCTACGGCGCAGCAGCCTACGTGCTGCGAGGCCCACTGCGAATTGATTTGGGGTTGCGAGGCCGTCAGGATGTGATGCGCTACGCCTTTGTGACCATGGCCACCGCAGTGGCGGCGACCTTGATTGGGGTTACCTGCCTGGCCGCCGACAAATCGATTGCCTGGAGCGAGTTTTGGAATTCTTCCTGGGGATGGTTCTCCGGGGACGGGATCGGGTTACTGGGGATCGCCCCGTTTCTCCTGATTCATGTATTCCCATGGGTCAGAGGGCAGGTCTTTCCGAGAGCACAGAGAGTCAGCACGGAAAGCGAAGCCCCGGCCAAGCCGGCTGTCCGTCTCAATCCTGCTTCTGTCGCCGAGGCCGTCGGGCAGGCCACGGCGGTCCTGGCGGTTCTCTGGGTCATGTTCGGATCTCGCCTAGGTTCGCGGCAGCTATTCTATTTAAGCTTTGTTCCGATCATCTGGATTGCCATGCGGCAGGGTATTCGCCGGGTGGTAGGGGGATTGCTGGCGCTCAACTTCGGCATGGTCGTGGCCATGCACATTTTCCCGCCCATCGCTGGCGTTCCGTCGAAGGTGGGCCTTTTGATGCTGGTAGTTTCAGGTGTCGGGCTAATCGTTGGATCTGCCGTCAGCGACCGCCACCGGATTGCGCTTGATCTGCAAGAACAAACCGCCCACCTGAATTCTTTGATCGAGAACAGTCCCTTTGGCATTGTCGTGCTGGATCAGCAGGGACATGTCGAATTGACCAATGCCGCGTTCGACAGGCTGTTCGCGTTCAATCAGCACGAACTCATCGGCAGTGATCTGAGCCGCATATATGTGCCCGACTCTGCTACCGAGTCCACGCCTTCGATTGACAAGGTCCTGGCCGGAGAAACCCTGCACACCACGGCGCGGCGGCGGCGCAAGGATGGACACATCCTCGACCTGGAAGTGCATGCTGTTCCCCTGGCCGTCGAGGGCCGGGTGCACGGCTCCTACACCATCTACAAGGACATCTCGGAGCAGATCAGGGCATCCCAGGCAGAGCGCAAGCACGCCGAAATACTGAGTCGGCTCGTAACCGAGTTGCAATTGCGGACCAAGCAGATGACTCTGCTAAGTGAGATGGGAGACCTGCTCGAATGTTGCGGGACAACCCAGGAAGCCTGCGCGGTCGTGGCCCAGTCAGTGCAGAAACTCTTGCCCGAGGCCCTCGCCGGAACTCTCTATCTGTTCAAGTCATCGCGGAATCAGGTGGAGGCGGCGGTACGGTGGGGGAGCACCTGTGTCTCCGAGGCCCTCTTCTCTCCCGAAGCGTGCTGGAGCCTGCGCCGGGGCCAGCCGCACTGGAACGAGCGAGGAGGCATCAGCTGCTCACACCTGCGCCAGGGTGCGACCCTCAAATGCTTATGCGTGCCCATGGTTGGACAGGGTGACACCCTGGGCGTTCTGTACCTCGAGTTTGCCGCGGATGACGTACAGCGTACCGATTCGAGTTCGGAGACCCTGCAGGATTCTCAGCAGCGGCTCGCCACCACGGTGGCGGGACAGATCGCCCTTTCGCTGGCCAGCCTGCGGCTGCGCGAAACCCTGCGCGATCAGTCCATCCGCGATCCCCTGACCGGGCTGTTCAATCGCCGCTTCATGGAAGAATCCCTGGAGCGGGAAATGCAGCGAGCGGTGCGCAAGAACCATCCGGTATCTGTCCTTTTCATCGACCTGGACCATTTCAAGCGCTTCAACGACACATTTGGTCATGATGCGGGAGATGTCGTGCTGCGATCGATCGCAGACCTTTTCCGCAAACTTTTCCGGGTGGACGACGTGATCTGTCGTTATGGGGGAGAGGAGTTCGGCATCATCCTGCCCGAATCTTCAGCGGAGAATGCTGTCATTCGCGCCAACGCACTGCGCGAGGCGGTAAAGAAGCTACATATTCAGTACAAGAACCACGCTCTGGGCACCATCACCCTTTCCATAGGCGTGGCCACCTTTCCTGAGCATGGAGACAGCTCAGAGGAACTGCTTAAAGCAGCGGATCAATGTCTGTATCATTCGAAGTCGGCCGGACGGGACCTGGTGACCGTGGCGACCGGCCGGAATGCGCGCGATCTCGTGGACACGTCACCGGATTGATCAAGTAGCGCTGGCGTTCCGCCAGCTGTCTGGCGGGCGTCTCGCCCGCCCACCGGGCCTCTCCGGGGCCGATGCTACAACCCTAACGATGCGGCGATGCTTTTCTTGTACTGGCGCGCCTTGGCAATCGCTTCCTCTTCATTGACGGTAAGCAGTTTGCGGTCGCGCATCACGATACGCCCGCCGATGACTACCGTTTCAACATCGCTGCCTTTGAGCGCGTAGGCCAGTTGCGCGTAGATGTCATACATGGGCACGGCATGGGGTTCGTCCAGGCTAATGAAAATAAAGTCGGCTTTCTTTCCCGCCTCCAGTGAACCGATTTCTTTTTCCATGTGCAGCGCCCGGGCGCCGTCGATGGTGGCCATCTCGACCACTGACTTTGCACTCATTGCCAACGGGTCCATCTTTGTGATCTTGGCCAACTTGGCCGCAAGGTCCATTTCCTCCATAAGATCGAGATCGTTGTTGCTTCCGGCAGGGCCGTCGGTGCCCAGCCCGACCGCCACTCCCGCGGCTCGCAAGTCGGCGACGGGCGAAACGCCGCTGGCAATCATCATGTTGCTGGAAGGGTTATGCACGCAGCCCACCTGCTTTTGCGCCAGAGTTTTCTCATCGGCCGCTTCCACGAAGATGCAGTGCGCGGATACCACGTCCGGCCCGAGCAGGCCGATCTTGTCCAGATACTGCACCGGTGACATTCCGTTGTTCTTCAGGCTGTCTTCCCACTCCTTTTTCATTTCGGAAGTGTGAATCAGGATGGGCGCATGGTATTTGCGCGCCAAAGCCGCTGCGTCCTGCAACGTTTTCTGCGAGCAGGTGTAGATCGAATGGGGCGCTACCGCGGCGTGAATCAGCGAGTCGCCCTGCCACTTCTGCAAAAACTTCTCTGTATAGGTGAGCATTTCAGCTTCGCTTTTGTTGTCGGGCGCGGGAAAGTCGATGAAGGTTTCGCCCAGCACGCCGCGCATGCCGGCCGCCTTGGTTTCTTCGGCCACGGCATCTTCGAAGTAATACATGTCGGCGAAAGTGGTCACGCCCCCGCGAATCTGCTCCGCCGCCGCCAGGCGCGTGCCCCAGCGGACAAACTCCTCGTTCACATTTTTGGCTTCAGCCGGGAAAATGTATTTGTAGAGCCAGTCGTTGAGAGTCACGTCATCGTGCAGGCCTCGGAACAGCGTCATGGGGACGTGTGTGTGACCGTTGATGAATCCGGGCAGGACCAGCTTGCCTTTGGCGTCAATCGTCTGGGAGGCGGCGTACCTGGTTTCAAGCTCAGTGCGCGGGCCGACCGCGATGATGGTGTCGCCCTTCACGGCCAGAGCACCGTCCTCGAGGATGTGGCGGGAGCCGTCCATGGTGACGAGGGTGCCGCCGATGACGAGCAGGTCGATTTGTTCCTTCGTTTGGGACGCTAGGAAAGTTGAAAGGAGAAATTGGAGTGCTAGCAATAAAATGACAGAGCGGCGAACGATCATCAGTTACCCCTGCGGCGATGGCCACAAGTATTCTACGCGGGGTTTGTAGCGCCGCCGTCCCGGCGGCTGTCCGGCGGGCGTCCCGCCCGCCGCGCCGAGGGCAGGATGCCCTCGGGACAGCCGGCAAGGTGCCGGCGCTACGAACCGCGTTGTGGAGCTTGGCTCCGCCGGACAGCCGAGGGCGGTCGTCCCACGCGGCTACCGCAGTCCGTCTTCCCCTTTGATCTGATCTTTTGTCAGCCCACCCACGCGCGGCAGAGGGCGTCCGCTGTCCGTCACTGCGACAGCAACCATGATCTCGTTGGCCCGGGGAGCGTCATTGATTCGGACTTCCATGCCATCGAAGTGACTACGCACGAAGGCTGCATCTTTGTGGCCGAGGGGGATATCGAGAGCAACCCCAAGTCCGCCTCGCTTCTTCGAAGACGGTATGAGCGCGGCGCCTCTGCCGAGAACTTTCCGCACCGGAGCGCCCAGCTTGGGATGGAGAATCGCGGCAGCGTGTTCGAGTTCCCCGTTTTCGCCCACGGCCGCAGCCTTGCCGTAGCTCTCAACGGCTGTTGCGGGAATGTCCAGGGCCGCGACTGCACGCTGCGTCAGCAATTCGCCCAGTTCCTCCCCGATCAGCATGAGTTCGGACAAGTCTTCGACATACTTTCCGGCACAGGGATTTTCGATGACTGCAACCGCCGCGGCGCGCCGAGTGGGAGGATCAACCACCCGCCCCATCTCAGTCCGCGTTTCTTCCAGAAACGTTGCAATCTTGCGAATGTTGGCTTTCATTTGTTCGGCCATCAGCGCAATCCGTCCTCTCCTTTGATCTCGGAGGCCTTGAGGCCGCCGACGCGAGCGTGAACGCGGGGCCCCGTGGTCATTACCAGGGCGAGCACAATCTCATCGGCGCGCGGAGAATCGGCCAGGCCGACTTCCATGGCGTCGAAATGACTTCGTACGTAAGAAGCATTGATGTGCGTTATGGGCACATCGAGCCGCGTGCCGGGGCCGCCTACCTTTTTAGTAGACGACACGATGGCTTTCGCGTCGCCGAGAATCTCGCGCATAGCATAGCCGCCGGGCACATGCCACAAAGCGCCGTGCTCGAGTTCGCCGGCCGAGCCGATGATGGCTCCCTTGCCGTATCCCTCAACAACTTTTGGATCTCCGCCGAGCGCTTGCACCAGCGAGTGCGCCATCTCCAGGCCCAGCGGTTTGAGATCATCCATGAAGCCTGCGATCTCTTTCACGTAGCCGCCAGCAAAGGGATTGCGGATGACCGCCAGCACGGCGGCGCGCCGCAGCGGGCGGGACGAGGCCGGGCCGCCCTCGTGGAAGACTTCTTCCACTGCCGTGAACTTCTTCCGAACCTTGACCTCAGGCATGAACGAGACTCCTGCTTCCTGGCATGGCAATAGGTATCGATTCCAAGTCTAGGCCCACCACCCGAGTATCTCCGCGCAGGTGGAGTGCCGCCGAGCGTATGAGTCCGCGGGTAAGAAGCGAACGGGCAACGACGACACCGGCATCGAGCGCGGCGGCAATCTCGGCCGGGAAAAGCTCGCCAACTCCGTGAGTCACCAGCCGATCGCCCAGATCGCTATCGGGCGCGAGAGTGTGGGCGGGTACGCGAACGATGGCCGGATGCCCCGGCAGGTCCACTGCGTTGGCGATAACGGTCGCTGCGGCATCCGCCATCGCCGCACGGTCGGCAAGGACGGTGACCGCATCGGCGATGCCAAGAGAGAAACTGCGCCCACGCCAACCACTGGTCGCGATGCCCCGCACTGGTTGCGCCGAGTCGAGGGTTGCAGTCCCGAAGAGCGACCGGCGATCTGGCCGCTCCACCATGCCTGCGACAAAATGTTCTCCGGGAGCGAGATGCAGCGCGATGTCTCCTCCATTGTTTACATAAGCCCGTGAGAGTTGGGCGGCCGCTGTCATGACCAGCAAGATTTCCTCCGCGACTGCGCCCGCCACGGCCGCCATCGGGGTGATGAAAGTCCGCTCGCAATAGGGCGCCACGGCCGCACTCATGCGTCTTGCGATGGCACCTGATGGAAGCGTGCCGTCCATCTGCGCGGCCTGCCGTAGTAACGTGAGTTCACCGCAGAGCTCATCGAGCACAGTCACGAAACGTTCTGCGGCCGCGCGATGAGCCGCGCAGATCTCGTCACACTCCCCGTAGGCTTCGACGATCAGGTCAATGGGGCCGTCATTCAAATGGAGACGTCGGCCATCGTCCAACAATCTCATTTGGGCCCGTGCCTTCATTGATCCGACCTCATTGATCCGACCTCGGTCCGGAGCTCGACGATTTTCCTGGCGCCAGCGGCCAGGGGTTGTCCGGATTTGCTGAAACTCGGCGGCGGCCCTTTTCGTCCATGATGGAATCGAGCGAGCGAACGTGATCCATATAACCGCCCAGGGCGGCATAGTCCGCAATCTTCAAAGTGAACTCGATGGGCGCAACCAGCGCAGGCGTGGGCACATAGCCAAACGCGTGCTCCGGCATGCGGCTGACATCCACCATGAATGTGATGCCTCCCCCAGGCCAGACATAGACTGGCGCGCCGCCACAGGTGACGCGGGTCAGCGCGTCGCGCACGGAGTGGGTCAGCCGCACGGGATTTTCCGTGACTCCCGCCCGCAGCGATCCTCCAGCGCCGCCCATGAAGAGGACGGTGCAAAGCGCGGGCTCGCAATTCTCCTTGATGCGCGCGACCGACTCGCTCAGGGAAGCGGGCAACTCTTTTTCGACTGGGTGTAGAGCCTCATCCAATTCGAAGTAGGCGTAGTGCTCGCCGGTGGTGCTTACCATGAGCAATCGCAGATTCGGCCAGGCGGTCTTGGGATTGAAATCCTGGAGGATCGAAAGAGGATCGTCGATGTTGGTGCCGCCCCACGCCGTGCCGGGCTCGGCCACGCGGAAGTAGCGGCCGGGAGTGGAGCGGTGGCCCTTCATCTTGATACCGCTCGCGGGAATACCCAACAACTTTCCCGCCTGGTGTTCCGACAGCACGCCGGTGATGTGGTCATCAACCACCACCACTTCATCAACTTTGCCAAGCCACTGCTTGGCGAACATTCCGATGGTGGCCGAGCCGCAGCCCACCCGCATGCGCTCTTCCTGCACGCCGCCCACTACCGGCGGCTTGCCCGCTTGCACGATCACGGTGGCGCCGTCATCGATGGTAAGTTCCACCGGCTTGCGGTCGCACAGGTTCAGCAGGGTTTCGCAGGTCACCGTGCCTTCCTTGCGGCTGCCGCCGGTCAGGTGGCGCACGCCGCCGAGCGAAAGCATTTGCGAACCATATTCGCTGGTGGTGACGTGTCCCACCGGCTCTCCTTGGGCTCGGACCAGATTTGTTTCCGGTCCCAGATGGCGGTCGGTGTCGATCTTCACTTTGACACCGCAGTAGCTGAAGATTCCTTCGGTGACCACAGTGACCATGTCCACGCCTTGCACGGTGGACGAGATGATAAAGGGCGCGGGCTTGTAATCGGGATAAGTGGTGCCGGCACCGATAGCGGTGACGAAATTCTCCGGGCCAGTTACGATGCTGCCGTCCCATTCGCGGTCGCGATCCAGGAACGGAACCACGGAATCGCCGCGCGAAACGGCGCGATCGAGCACGAGGTGGGGATCGATGCGGACCAACTGTCCGTTGTCGTTGGCGTAGCGATCGCACGCGCCTGTTCTTCCCGGATTGATGTAGCAGAGCACGGGGCAGGCATCGCAGCGGATGGCGCCGGGCGGTTTTTCAGCGGTGTCCATGGTCGAGAAAGGCAATCAGCTCTTGCGTAATAAGACTCCCGGCGTCATCCTGAGGGACTTCAGTAGTCCTGAAGGATCCGGCGTGCGGCGGCGCGATTTCTTGGCAATATCAAACGTCTATGTTGCATCGAATTGAACAGCTTGTTTGATGTAATACTTGAGCGCTACTTTCGGCGCGCTCGTTACGTCCTTGATCTTGACGTGCTTTGATACTTTCCCCACACCCTGCAGCAAACCGAATTTATCTTCAAACTTCGCGCCGCGCGAGAACGCAAAGGTAATGTCTTTTTTTGTCGGACTGATCACCGCCAGCCCGCGTTTTTGCTTCCACATGAGTATGCCGTAACTGATTTGTTCTTTGGCCTCGGGAGCGTGCTCGCGCATCATTTTTCGGAGCAACGCCACAATAGGTCGGTGTTCCGGCAGAACCTTGTGTTCTAAAAACTCGTCAATGGTCGTTATCCTCATAGGGTCTGGAGTAGCGCCGGCGTCTCGCCGGCTGTCTGGCGGGCATCCTGCCTCGCCTATCGGGACGGCGGGACGCCGGCGCTACCATGGCGGCGCGAATCCGGTCGGGAGTTGCAGGCAGACGGCGAATGCGCACGCCAATGGCGTCGTGAATCGCGTTGAGAATCGCGGGAGCGGTCGGAATCACCGCCTGCTCTCCGATCCCCTTGGCGCCGAACGGGCCGATCGGCGAAGGGTCCTCGATGAGAATCGACTCGACCGGCGGCATGTCACCGGCGGAGGGAATCAGGTAGTCGTGAAGGTTCTCGCCTCTGCCCGGGAAAAATTCTTCCATCAGCGCCATCCCTAAACCCTGGGCGGCGCCGCCTTCAATCTGGCCCTCGATGAGCGTCGGATTGATGGCCCGGCCGACGTCGTGCGCCGCGGTAATCTTCAACACGCGCACGGTGCCCAGTTCAGTATCGACTGCAATCTCGGCCAGGTGGGCGCCGAAGCCAAACACAGCGTACGGAATGCCCTGGCCGTTTTCGTCCAGCGGGCTGGTGGGCGGATCGAAAGTGGCTTCGCCGGTCAGCACGTAGCCGTGCCTGTCCCGAGGCAGATCGCGCAGGCTGATGGCGCGCTGCTTCTCCTCTTCTTTAACCGTGACCCCGCCATGGTCGAAATGGATGGCGGCTTGTTCCCCCGCATCGGCCAGGCGCAGAATGGCGCGGCGCAATTCCGTGGCAGCCATTTGCGCAGCTTTGCCGGTGACAAAAGTCTGGCGGGATGCGGACGTCTTGCCGCAATCCGGTGTGATCGAAGTATCGCCGGAGACCAGATCGAAGCGATCGATGGGAGCGCCGAGGGCATCGGCGCAAATTTGGGTCACGATGGTGTTGGAGCCCTGTCCGATATCGACCGCGCCCTGGTGAAGCGCGATGCGGCCGTCTGCTTTCAAGCCCACGCGAATGGTGGAAGGGTTGGGCAGGGAAGTGTTGCCGCATCCGTACCACATGCCGGCCACGCCCACGCCCCGCCGAAGCGGACCACTGGCCCTGGCGTTGAAGACTGCAGCCTCGGCACCCGCCGCCGACCATCTCGGCCGCAGCGCTTCGAAGCAGGCGCGGATTCCCACTCCTGCTCCGAGAACCTGGCCCGTCACGGTTGGAGTTCCATCGTCCAGCGCATTCATGATTCGAAATTCCAGGCGGTCAATCGCGAGTCGGTCCGCCAGGTCGTCATAAAGCTGTTCCTGGGCGATCGCGGTTTGCGGGACTCCGAAGCCGCGGAAAGCTCCCGCCGGCACCAGATGCGTGTGCACCGCCCGGGTGAGCGCGCGGTAATGCGGGACGTGATACGGTCCCGAGGCGTGAACCGGCACGCGCGCCGCGACGGTCGGTCCCCAGGAAGAGTAGGCACCGGTGTTGAAGTCGGCAGTGAAGTCGATGGCCTTCAACTTGCCGTCACGAGTCGCACCTGCACGGAGGCGGATGAGCGCCGGGTGACGCTTGGTGGTCGAGATAATCGATTCCGAGCGCGAATAAACCATGCGCACCGGCTGTCGAAGATGCCATGCGGCCAGCGCCACGAAGGGCTGAACCGAAAGATCAAGCTTGGCGCCGAAGCCGCCGCCGACAGCGGTGGGAATAATGCGCACGGCCTCCGGCGCGATGCCAAGAATTCGGGCAATGTCGGCACGATCCATGTACGGGGCCTGGGTGCAGGCCTGAACCTCGATCTGATCGTTGACGCGCCGCGCAAAGCCGGCTTCCGGCTCAATGTAGGCGTGCTCGATAAAGCCGGTCTCGTATTCATCCTCGACCACGACATCGGATTCCGCCAGAGCCTTTTCCACGTCGCCGCGGACCACGCAGCCCCGGACCAGCACGTTATTTTCCCGGTTGGGATGGATGCGTTCGGCATCAGGAGCGAGCGCGGCTGCAATCGTAGTTAGCGCGGGCAAGGGTTCCCATGTCACGGGAAAACTTGCGAGGTCGAGAGCCTCGATGGCTTCGGCCTCACCCACCACGGCGGCGACGGCCTCGCCGCGGAACCGGGCTTCAACCTCGGCAAACACAGGCTGGTCTGCGAAACGTGGAATCACGCCGTAGCGGTTCTCTCCCGGAATGTCTGTGGCGGTCAGAACGCGGTGGATTCCGGGATGCGCGGCGACGAAAGCGTCAAGGTCGCCGAAGCGGAAGCGAGCGCGTTGGTGAGGGCTGCGAATGGCACGAACCAGCAGCGCTGCGGACGGAATTTCGTCCGCGCCAAAGATCTCTGTGCCATTCACCTTGCTCTGGCCATCGAGCCGAACCAGCCTCGCGCCCACCGCGTTACCGGCCAGGGGGGAGGGTTCTGCGACCGCACCGGAGCAGGCATCCTGTATAGCGGAAATGATCTTGCGATAGCCGGTGCAACGGCACAGCACACCGCCAATCGCGTCCATGACTGCATTCTCGTCAGGGGTGGAGTTGCGCTCCAGAAGGACGGTTGCGGAGACCAGCATGCCTGGCGTGCAGGCGCCGCACTGCGCAGCCCCGTGGCGCAGGAACGATTTCTGCAACTGGTCATAAATCGGCGCGCGGGTGGCGAGTCCTTCTACCGTGGTGACTTCATGTCCTTCGACCTGTCCGGCTGCAATCAGACAGGAGCAGACCGGTTTACCGTCAAGCAGGACGGTGCATGCGCCGCAGTCGCCAGCGTCACAGCCGACTTTGGTCCCCATCAGGCCGAGATGCTCGCGCAGCACTTTGGACAAACGCTCTACCGGAGAAACTGCCGCGTTCACGCTTTTTCCATTGACCGAAAATGCAATGGAAGTCTGAGCACGGAGGCGGGGAGCAGTCGTCGTGGCCATTCAGCAACTCCCCACGCAGGCTTCAAGAGCGCGCCCCACCAGGGTCAAGGCTGCCTGGTTGCGGTAGATGGCGGTGGCACGCACGTCATCGATGGGTGAAAGTCCGGCCAGATGCTCGGCCAAAGCAACTGCGCCCAATCCGGGGCGTGCCGGCGCGCCGACCAGTGCGCGTTCGAGAGCGGTGAGCCTTTGCGCGGTCGCGGAGCACGATCCAACTGCTACACGGGCTTGGGCCACGCGGCCCGTGGGATCTGTCTTTACTATCGCCGCTACCATGGCGATTGAGATCACCAGGTAACGCCGGGCGCCCAGCTTGAGGAAGGCGGAGGCGGCGTCGTCGAGCCTGCGGGGGACAATCACGTTGGCCAGAATCTCATCGCGGCGGCGAAGCGTCTTCCGATTTCCCACGATGAAGTCGGCCAGGGGCAGACGACGCTTCCCGGCGCCGGATACAAGTTCCACTTCCGCATCGAGCGCCAGCAACGGCGGCACACCGTCGGCGGCAGGAGACGCATTGCAGAGGTTGCCGGCCACGGTGCCGCGATTCTGTATCTGAATGCCGCCGATTTCCCGGGCCGCGCTCTTCAGAGCGTCAAAGCATCGGGGCAGCGGAGTCGGCCACAACTTCACTCCACGTGGTGAGTCCCCCGATGCGGATGTAGTTTTCTTCTTCTGTGATGCCTTTGATTTCGGTGAGGCCGGAGATGTCAACCACACCATCAGGGGCCGGGCGATCACCCAGCGCGGGGAAAAAATCGGTGCCTCCCGACAGAATTTGGCCCCCTTCACGGGTCAACACATGAACCGCTTCGTCGAGCGTTCTGGGCCTGGAATACAAGCTATCGGCTCCCCACCGCACTTCGCAAAAGCGACCATCGAGCCAGGTCTTGGGGTCAATTTCTATACGAACGGTCTGGCTTTGTACAGCGGCACGGAAGTGCACGATGGTGCGCAGGTTCTTGTAGCGTCGGCGTCCCGCCGGCTGTCCCGAGGGCGTCTCGCCCTCGCCGGGTGGGGGCGGGACGCCCCCAGAGCCTGCCCCGAGCTTGTCGAGGGGACAGCCGCCGGGACGGCGGCGCTACGAAAACCCGGCAATCAGTACATGATGGTTCGGGTCAAGTGATGCGGCCACCAGGTGGTGTGATAGTGCGTCCACAGGCGGGCGTCGATCTGCGGGATGATGATCTGCTGGTCCTTGGGGCGAATGTTGTTGACCTCTTCGCACAGCAGCGCGGTGGCGTAGATGCAGTGCGCCCGGATTTCCACTTCCTGCCGGCTGTCGCGCGGGATCATCTGGTAGGTGTTGATGGCATGCTCCAGTTCGGGTGAGTAGCTCGTGATTCCCAGCAGCCGCAATGCGACCGGGACGATGTAATCGGCAAACGCCGTCATCTTGCCCACATCGTCGAGAGGGAACTGATTGTTCTTTCGGAGGTTGGAATAGACCAACCAGATTCCCAGCTGCGGCAATTTGTAAAGCTTGATCGTCGCGCCGTCGTAAGGGCTCACATCGTTGAAGCGTGGGAACTCCTTGACCATGCGATCGATGATTCCGGCGCCGTTGTCATAGAGGCGGGGCGGGCAGGATTTCACAAAGTTGTGAAAGCGTCCGTCATATTTGTCCGCCAGCGCCGCTCCCACCTGATGCCAGACCTCCATCTTTTCATCGAGCATGGGCATTTCGATGTTGGCGGCGAAAATGCGCTCGAGTTCACGACGGGTCACATGGGCGAGAAACTTGCCATCGAGAATGGGAATTCCGTCGTCCATCGCCCGCTTCATGCAGGCGAAGAGCGCATCGGAATCGGACCAGTGGCGCCCGGCGTAGTCCACCTGGAATTTCACGTGCGTGGAAAAATCGGTGAACGCTGTATCTACGCAATCGGCGGTCAGTACGAAATCGATCACGTCATCGGCGGTGCCTTTGCCCACGTCGAAGGGCATCTGATAATCCGGCATGGGAAGCTCTTCGTAGGCCATCCAGTGGGCAACTTCGATGATCTTGTCCACATGGGTGCGGACGTCGCGGGAGTGCTCAATCACCGGGTGCAGGCTGTCCAGCACCGGACTTCCCTTGAGCTTGGGCCAGCGCTGGGCCGGCGCACCAGGGGCCGCGTTAATGCTGCCTGACAAGGTGGTCATCGCACCCAGTACCGCCATTGCTTCCAGAAATTGACGTCGATCGGGAACTCCCACAAAGGCATCCTCGTTACGATTCGAACCGAGTCAGAGCTTGAGCATTACCCGTTCGCATGTGCCACCAGCAGAATGGCCAGGGCATAGAAAACGAACATGAAGAACAGATAGATTTTTGCCTGGCTGCCCGAACCCTTGAACTCTCTCCAGGCCAGGACGCCCCACAGCGCCGCCACCATGGGTGCGGATTGGCCGATGGCGTAGGAAATCGCCACTCCAGTAAAGCTGGCGGCCACCAGATTGAATACCATGCCCAGTCCCCAGATAAATCCGCCGAGCAGACCGAGGACGTGCCCGGAAGGGGGCCCGCTGAAGTAGCCGCTGAAGCTGACGGGCTCACCCACCAGCGGTTTCCTCATGAAGTAAACGTTCCAGATCAGGCAGGAGAGCAGCGCGCCCAGGGTCAGGAACACGGCCACGCTGTAGGGTCCCAACGGATTTCCGTGAGTCATGGCGCGAGTCACGAAGGGCGCCCAGAGTCCCATAAGAACGCCGGAGACGATGCAGGTAACAATGCTTTTCTTCGAGACCGAGCGGCCCGCGCTGGCCAGACTGCCATAGGCCTTGCCGTCGAGGATCACGGCCACCACGGCGCAAGTGACGCCGGCGGCCAGCAGGCCCAGGTTGCCCTTGGGCTGCAGCGCGTAGCTGGAAACGACCCCGACCACCAGAGCGATGCCGATCGAAACCGGAAAAGCCACGGCGAGTCCGGCCATGTCAATGCCGGCGACCAGCAGCAGGTTGGCCAGGTTGAAGATGGCGCCGGCGATCAGCATATAAACAATGTTTGAGCCATCGGCGGAGTGAACATTGTTCAGAAAGCTCGCGGGATCGCTGGCGGACGTGTTCCCCATTGTGAACGCGAGAATGACGGAGACGAGAAATATTCCCAGAGCGTAGTCCCAGTAGAAGAGTTCAAAGCGGTAGTTCTTCACACCCTTGAAGGTATTGGCCCAGGAGCCCCAGCAGATGGCGCTGGTAATCATCATCAACAGCGCAATTTCCAGACTGTGCGGCGTGTACATAGGTTCTCCTTGGCGCTTGCCCGGCTACTTGCCTTTAATTCTGGAAACAAAGAGCTGCAGGAACCGATCGGCGTCAACGTCCACGCAAACTTTGGCGTTGGGCGCGACTTTATCGATCCCCTCGATCACATAACGATCGCCGTGAAGAACGTTGCGCTCCACCATGCCATGGCGATTGGCGACGGTCTCGCCCCGGGTAAACTCGCCCCGGGTTTCGACGTCCACGTGCATTTCGGGTGCCTTTACGAGCGTGGCATCGATGGCCACGCCAACCGCGAGAGGATCATACATCGGCGAGCCCGGCGAGCCGAACTGCGCGGAAAGATCGACCAGGTATTTTCCGACTCCATAGATGAAGTCGTTGACCGGACCGTGGGTTTGGCCTAATTGATCGAGATACTTTTTGGAAAATAGAGTTTTGTCACCGACATCAAGTCCCACCATGGTCAGGGGCCAACCCGCCTGGAAAACAATCTGGGCGGCTTCGGGATCGTTGTAAATGTTGGCTTCAGCCGCGGCGTTTACATTGCCGCCGCCAATCGCGCCTCCCATGATGATCACTTCTTTGACCAGGGGAACGATGGAGGGATCCTTGAGCAGGGCCAGGGCAATGTTGGTCAGCGGCCCGACCGGGACCAGAGTGATCTCATGCGGTGCGGCGTGCACCATCTGGATGATGAGATCCGGTCCGAAGTGCGAATCGACTTTGCATTTGCTGGCCGGCAGTTCGATATTCGCCAGACCATTTTTGCCATGCCAGAACTCGGCCGTGATAAGTTTCTGAAAGAGCGGGTGCTGCGCGCCGGCTGCGACGGGAATGTCGCATCGGTTGGCGAGAGAAACCATGCGCAACGCATTCTCCAGGCCCTGACTCGCGGTCACGTTGCCCGGGACCACGGTGATGGCGCGCACATCCAGCTCGGGTGAATTCAACGCCAGCATCAACGCCAGGGCGTCGTCAGTCCCGGGATCGGTGTCGAAAATAACCTTCCTTGAGGCCGCCGCCGAGGCAGGGAGGGCACAGGCAAGCAGAGCGGCGGTCAGCTGGAAAATGATCTTGTTCAAACGTTTCAAAATTCTTTTCTCCGGACTCGAAGCAGCGTCGTAGCCTAGCTTTCGGACTGAAATGCTGTCAAGGCCAATTGTAGGCGCGCGCCTCCCGATCGTGCTCCCGGCCGGCGCCTCATCAGGTCTCCTTGGACGCAGCACCAGACTGGCCCCCTGCACTAGCGGGGTGCTCGCGCCTACATACGCGGTGCCGTACAATGACAGTCGCGGTTATGGCAGTCGAGAACAAGGCGCGTCACGGAGTGGAAAGCGACCTGAGCGTGGACACCATCGCCACGCTGGCCGGGCATCCGCTGGTGTCGAATCGCGGTGTTCCACTCAATCTCGATTGGGTGCAGCAGGTCCGCGTCAACACCAGTGCGGTCGAACGCCGAGCGCAAAGTCACGTCGCCCGTCGAACCGTCAAGAAAGATTGGCAGGCGGCATGGTTGCTGCGCGCTGTCTCCTGCATGGATCTCACCACGCTCTCAGGCGATGACACCGAGGAGCGGGTGCGCCGCCTCTGCGCCAAAGCCCGGCATCCCATTGCAGGACGACCTGGTCAAGCGTCTGGGAATCGAAGAACTGAACATCAAAGTTGCCGCGGTTTGCGTGTATCACACCTTTGTTGAAACGGCCGTGCGCGCGCTGGAAGGCAGCGGCGTGCGCGTGGCCGCTGTTTCCACCGGCTTTCCCGCGGGCCTGTCTCCGCTAAACGAGCGCGTGGCTGAGGTTCGACGTTCCGTCGAGGCGGGGGCGAACGACATCGACGTCGTCATTACCCGGGCCCATGTATTCGGCGGCAAGTGGCAGGCGCTCTACGACGAGATCGCAGCCTTCAAACAGGCGAGCGGGCGGGCGCACATGAAAGTCATTCTTGGCACCGGCGATCTGATGACCCTGCGCAACGTGGCTCGGGCGAGCTTCGTCGCCATGATGGCGGGCGCGGATTTCATCAAGACTTCGACCGGCAAAGAACCGACGAATGCTACGTTACCTGTAGGCTTCGTCATGACCCGCGCCATCCGCGAATACGCCCAGGAAACCGGCATGGCCGTCGGTTTCAAGCCGGCAGGTGGAATCCGCACCGCCAAGCAATCCATCGAATGGCTGGCTCTGATGAAGGAAGAACTCGGCCCCTCCTGGATGAGAGCTGAACTCTTCCGCTTCGGAGCCAGTGGGCTGCTGAACGATATTGAACGGCAACTGGAACACTATGCGACCGGACGCTACTCGGCGGGCTATCGTCATCCGCTGGCCTAGAAAGAACGTGTGGGTCGGACACTCTTGTCCGAGGTTTTTGACTTTGATTTGGGTTCGGGTTTGAGTCTGTGTTCGACGCAAGCCGCTATGAGCATTGCTGAAAAGTTCGTCGCCATGGAATACGGTCCCGCCCCGGAAGATCCAAAAGAGGTGCTGGCCTGGCTGGATGCTCATGGCCGCCGCTTCGGCCATTTTATTGACGGTGCCTGGCGACAGCCAGCAGAAGGTGGATACTTCGAAACCACTGATCCCTCGACCGGCGAGAAGCTAGCCACCGTCGCCCAGGGATCGGCAGCGGACATTGACGCTGCGGTCCGGGCGGCAAGCGCAGCCCTGCCGAAATGGCAAGCCCTCTCGCCGCATGAGCGAGCTCGCTATCTGTACGCTCTGGCGCGGACGGTGCAGAAACATTCCCGCCGCCTGGCTGTGCTCGAGACCATGGATAACGGGAAGCCGATTCGCGAGAGCCGCGATATCGATATTCCGCTGGTCGCCCGCCACTTCTATCACCATGCCGGATGGGCCCAGTTGCTGCATCAGGAATTTCCGGGATACATAGCGTGTGGCGTGGTCGGGCAGATCATCCCCTGGAATTTTCCCTTGCTCATGCTGGCCTGGAAGATTGCGCCGGCGCTGGCGACGGGAAACACAGTCGTGCTCAAGCCGGCGGAGTTCACACCGCTTACCGCGCTTGCGTTTTCGGAAATCTGCTCCGAGATTGGGCTGCCCCCCGGTGTGGTCAACATTGTTACCGGCGACGGTTCGACCGGTGAGTCGCTGGTCAAACATCCCGACGTCGCGAAGATCGCGTTCACCGGCTCGACCGAAGTGGGACGTGCCATCCGCAGCGCGACTGCCTCAAGCCACAAACGGCTTTCGCTCGAACTGGGTGGTAAATCGCCGTTCGTCATCTTTGAAGACGCCGACCTAGACAGTGCGGTCGAAGGGCTGGTCGATGGCATCTGGTTCAACCAGGGACAGGTATGTTGCGCCGGTTCCCGCCTGCTGATGCAGGAGAGCATCGCCGAGCCGCTCATCGCGAAAGTCCGCGACCGCATGAGCACGCTGCGTGCTGGAGCTCCGCTCGACAAATCCATCGACATCGGTGCCATCGTGGCGCGCGTTCAACTGGACCGGATCAAACGCATGGTGGACCAGGGAGTCGCGGACGGCGCCACTTGCTGGCAGCCGCAAATCGAGCTGCCCGCGCGCGGACTTTACTATCCGCCAACGCTCCTCAGCAACGTGCACCCCACGTCGATTGTGGCGCAGCAGGAGATTTTTGGTCCCGTGCTTGCGACTATGACGTTCCGCACCCCCAGCGAAGCGGTGGAACTGGCCAACAATACCGTCTATGGTCTGGCTGCGTGCGTCTGGAGCGAGAGTTTGAATGTTGCGCTGCATGTGGCGTCTCAACTCAAAGCCGGCGTGGTTTGGGTCAACTGTACGAATCTGTTTGACGCTTCCTGCGGATTTGGCGGCTACCGCGAGAGCGGCTACGGCCGCGAGGGCGGAAGGGAAGGCCTGCTGGAGTATCTTGAGCCTGCCTGGTTCAAGAATGCTCCAGCGCTGCCGGCCGCGAAGCCGCCGCTGCAGCCGAAGTCAAACGAAGTTTCGAATCTGGCAACGCCAGCCATCGACCGCACCGTGAAGCTTTACATCGGTGGCAAACAGGCTCGTCCCGACTCCGGCTACAGCATGGAAGTGCGCGCCGCGGATGGCCGGCTGCTGGGCGAGGCGCCCCTGGGCAACCGCAAAGATATTCGCAATGCGGTCGAAGCGGCACACAAAGCCTCGGGATGGGCGAAGACCACCGCCCACAACCGGGCGCAGGTCCTTTACTACATAGCGGAAAATCTTTCACTGCGCGGCCACGAGATCGCGCGCGGCCTGGCGGCGGTGGTAGGCGAAGCTCAGGCCGCAGTCGAAGTGAGCCTCGGTATTGAGCGCGTCTTTTCCTATGCGGCGTGGGCCGACAAGTTCGACGGGGCGGTGCACAATCCTCCCTTCCGCAATGTCGCGCTGGCCATGAATGAACCTCTTGGAACAGTCGGGATCATCTGCCCAAATCAGGCGCCGCTGCTCGGGTTCCTGTCGCTCGTGATGCCGGTTCTCGCAGCCGGCAATGTGGCCGTCGTAGTGCCTTCCGAAACATATCCTTTAATCACTGGCGAGCTGTACCAGCTTTTCGATACCAGCGATCTCCCGGGCGGAGCCGTCAACATTGTTACCGGCTACACCACCCAACTGCTGAAGACCCTGGCCGAACACGACGACGTGGATGCCGTCTGGTGCTTTGCCGACGAAGCGAGCGCCGCGGCCGCCAAAACTTACTCGATCGGGAATCTCAAGCAGGTATTTACCAACGAAGGCCGCTCCATCGACTGGTTTGACGTGCAGCAGGGCGAGGGTCGCTGGTTCCTGCAACACGCTACACAGGTGAAGAATATCTGGGTGCCGTACGGCGAGTGAACCCAGTTACCGGCACAAACGTTGACACAATTCGATCCTCTGAATAGACTCGGCCTTTTTCACTTTGCACGTCACAATTGGAATCAAATCTACCTGCAGGTCCTCTGAATCATGGCTAGAATTCCTCGAATTGCGGTGGTGGGCAGCGCGAATATTGATCTCACCACTTTCACCGACCGCTTTCCCAAACCCGGCGAAACCATCTTTGGCCAGAAGTTCGACCTGGGATTCGGAGGCAAAGGGGCCAACCAGGCGACCGCAGCCAAACTGTGCGGAGCCTCGGTTTTCATGGTGGCGCGCGTCGGCAACGATCTGTTTGGCCCTGCCACCATCGAGAATTTCAAGAAGCTCGGTATCGACACCACTCATGTCAAGCAAGTGGAAGGCGTCTCCAGCGGCGTGGCGCCAATATTCGTTGAGCCCAGCGGACAAAACCGCATTTTCGTCGTCAAGGGAGCGAACGATGAATTGAAACCGGCAGACGTTGATGCTGCCGCCGACCTGCTGAAAGCGGTCGATTGCATCGTGCTCCAGTTTGAAATTCCACTGCAGACGGTCTACTACACTGTTGCCTTCGCTCGGAAGAATGGAATCCGCTGCATCCTCAATCCTGCCCCCGGCCAGCCCATCGACATCAAGGCCGTCGAAGGTCTGGATTATTTCGTTCCCAACGAAAGCGAAGCTGAGACGATTACCGGCATGCCGGTGAAGAACGTCGAGGATGCCAGGAAGTGTGCGGAGAGACTGCTGAGCTACGGCATCCGCCGCGTCATCATCACGCTGGGCGCCAACGGTTCGCTGCTGGCGGGAAAAGACAGTACAGAGCACCTGCCGGCGTTTCCCGTGAAGAGTATCGACAGCACGGGCGCCGGCGACGCCTTCATCGGCAGCTTCGCCGTCTTCCTCGGCGAGGGCCTTCCGGAGCGCGAGGCCGTGCAGCGGGCGAATTTATACGCCGGACTCTCAACTACCGGGGTGGGGACGCAGAAATCCTTCTATGACCGGAAGCGCTTCGATGCCGAGTGGGCCGCGCGCTCCGAGTCCTAGCGCCGCCGGTTGCTCCAGTCCAGACCGCTGGCCAGTCATCTTAAGAAGATTGTAGTATCCCGCTTTGAGGTCTGGCTCTCCATCCAGAGCGTCATGCTGAGTTTGCGAAAGATCTGGCGTCGGGTGCCTCTGCTGCGGGCAAGCGATGACGCGGTTCACGCGAGATCCTTCGGGACCGAAGTCCTTCAGGAATGACCCGGTTTGTGCGGACGGTTGAATCTGAGCCCGGGATGTCCAGGCGGCTATCAATCCAAAAGACAAATAAGTACAATAGGGAACTTTCACAGGAGATCTGCATGTTGAGAATTTCCCCGCGAACCAGCTTTCTCCAAAAATTTATATTTTCTCTCTCCCTCTTCCTTCTGTTATGCGGGCCGATGTCTCTCGTCACCCTGGCGTTCGAAGGCAACGCCCCGGCCCATCTGCAGTGCGAAGGCATGCAAGAGCCGCTCGGAATCGACATCCTCCATCCAGGACTCTCGTGGCAGCTCCAGGATTCCAGGCGCGGCGCCCGGCAGGCGGCGTATGAAATTCGTGTGGCTACTTCGCCCGAAGCTCTGGCGCAGGATCGCGCGGATGTCTGGGACAGCGGCCGTGTTGAATCCGATCAGTCGGTCAATGTGACCTACGGCGGCCCCGCCCTCGAGTCGCGCCGCCGCTACCACTGGCAGGTACGGGTCTGGGACGCACAGGGAGAAGCTTCGCCCTACAGTCAAGCCAGCTGGTGGGAGATGGGACTGCTCTCTTCCGACGACTGGAAAGCGAAATGGATCACGCGGGATATGCCGCTCTTGCGCGGAGATTATGAATCGGCTCCAAAATGGATCTGGGCGGCGGATGACAATGCGCTGACCAAAGCCACCCCCGGCAAACACGACTTCCACTTCAGCTTCAAACTGGCACAAAAACCCAAAGAGGCCACGCTCTTCATCACTGCAAAAGACAACGTGGCGGCCTGGGTCAATGGCAAGCAGGTGGTGGTCGAATCGTCCATGGGCAAGTTTGGTCGCGCGCAGGATCCGTGGGGATATTTTCGAGTCATACCGGTTGGCAAACTGTTGAATGCAGGAGCTAATTCGCTGGCGGCCGAGGCGATCGTTCAGCAGGAGCGCGACCGGCCTCCCCAGGCCGGATTCATTGCGCTCCTGAGGGTGCAGATGGCCGACGGCAAAGTTGAACGCTTTGTTTCCGGCCCCGACTGGAAGACCGCGCCCGAGCAAACCGGCAACGCCTGGGTGGGGCAAGCGTTTGACGATTCGTCCTGGCCCGCTGCGGCCGTGGTGGCTGAAATTGGCCAGTCTCCGCTGGGTACTCCCTGGCCGGCGCAACCCGTAGACTTATTGCGGAAGAACTTCAGCCTGGCCAAGGCAGTGCGCAGTGCGCGAATCTACTCAACCGCATTGGGAACCTACCAGCTCTACTTGAACGGCCAGCGCGTCGGAAATGACGTTCTGGCTCCGGGCTGGACCGACTATCGCAAGCGAGTGGTTTATCAGGTGTACGACGTTACGTCGCAAGTGCGGCAGGGCGGAAATGCGATCGGCGCGATTCTGGGTGGAGGCTGGTATGCCGACGGCCTGGGCTGGTTGCAGACCCGATACAACTTTGGACCACCGCCCGTCCGGTTGCTGCTGCAACTCGAAGTCGAATATGCCGACGGCTCGCGTGATTCCATTGGAAGCGATGAATCGTGGAAAGCGAAACCCTCTCCCATTCTCGACTCGGAAATCTACAACGGCGAAAATTATGATGCCCGCCTGGAACCCGGCGGGTGGGACCAGGCGTCGTTCTCGGACTCTCGCTGGGGAGCGGTCACGACGGCGCCCGCGCCCCAGGCTCCATTGGTCGCACAGGATTTTCAGCCCATTCGGGTCAACGAGATCCTCAAGCCCAAGAGCGTGACCAATCCGACGCCTGGAGTTTATATCTTCGATCTCGGCCAGAACATGGTCGGTTGGGCTCGTTTGCACGTTTCCGGCAAGGCTGGAACCAAGGTCCGGCTGCGCTTTGGCGAAGTCCTCAAGCCGAATGGCGAGCTTTATACCGAGAACCTGCGTACGGCCGAGGCCACCGATACCTACATCCTGCGCGGGAAGGGAAGCGAATCGTTTGAACCTCACTTTACCTTCCATGGTTTCCGGTACGTCGAGCTCACTGGCTACCCGGGAACGCCCACGAAGGATGCGATTGAAGGCGTAGTGTTCTACACTGCGGCGCCGTTCACCATCCAGTTCGACACGGGAAACCAGATCGTGGACCAGTTGTGGAGCAACATCCTCTGGGGGCAGCGCGGAAATTTTCTCAGCGTGCCCACCGATTGTCCGCAGCGTGACGAGCGTCTGGGCTGGATGGGCGATGCCGAGGTCTTTTGGCGGACCGCATCCTTCAACGCGAACTTGGCAGCTTTCTCCCACAAATTCACCACCGATATTCGGGACGCGCAAAGTCCGGCCGGCGCGTACGCCGACGTTTCCCCCCGCGTTGGCCCCACCGGGGAGAGCGTCGCCGGCTGGGCCGATGCCGGCGTGATCATTCCCTGGTCTGCCTACCTGCAATTTCGCGATACCCGCATTCTCGAGGACAACTGGGCAGCGATGGAAAAGTGGATGGAGCACATCGCGGGCTCGAACCCGAATTACCTCTGGCTGAAAGAGCGTGGAAACGATTACGGTGACTGGTTGGCCATTGGCAGCACGACCTCGAAGGACCTGATCGCCACCGCCTATTGGGCCTACGATGCCTCACTGATGATGCGCATGGCGCAGGCGCTTGACCGGCCCCAGGAGGAGCAGAAGTATAGAGAGCTCTTTGAAAAGGTCCGGGCAGCGTTCAACCAGGAATACGTGAAGCCCGACGGCACGGTCGGGACCGGCAGCCAGACCAGTTACGTGCTGGCCCTCCACATGAATCTGCTCTCCCAAAAAGAGCGCGCGATCGCGGCCGACAAATTGGTCGATGACATCAAGGCGCACGACTGGCACCTCACCACCGGCTTCCTGGGCACTCCTTACCTGATGATCGAGCTCAGCAACGGCGGCCACAGCGACGTGGCTTATCGGCTGCTGCTCCAGACCACGTATCCTTCCTGGGGATACATGATCGAGCACGGTGCCACTACCATGTGGGAACGCTGGAACGGTGATCAGATGATGGGCGATCCGTCGATGAATTCCTACAATCACTATGCCTATGGAGCCGTCGCCGAGTGGCTATATCGTTACGCCGCTGGCATCGACGAATCGGCCGAGGACCCGGGCTTCCATCGCGTCCTGCTGCATCCGCAATTCGATGCTACGCTGGGTGGGGTTAAAGCGACATACGATTCGGTTTACGGACCGATCACCTCGAACTGGAAGGTTGACGGCAGCACGATCAAGTGGGAGGTGGTGATTCCGCCTAATACGACCGGCCTGCTTTATCTGCCGGGCGGGTTCGCCGCCAGGATACTGGAAGGCGGCAAGGATATTCGGCAAAGTCCTGGAGTATCGTTTGTTCTGAGAGACAGCCGCAACGCGGTCTACAAAGCGGGTGCGGGCTCCTATATGTTCACGATTGAAGAATAGGTTGTTCGTGGAACTTATTTCATCTGGAAGGCGGACATGGACAGAAGAGCTTTATTACAGGCGCTCCCCACCATCGCGCTTCTCCCCACAGCAGTCTGGGCGGCGGCGCAACCCGAGAAGGCCGGCATGGAAGGATCGGCATCGACGGTTTACGAACTTCGCATTTACCACGCCAACGAAGGCAAGCTGGACGACTTGCTGAAGCGTTTTCGCGACCACACTACCAGGATTTTTGAAAGGCACGGAATGAAGAACGTCGCCTACTGGACTCCGCTGGACGATCCCTTAAAGGGCAAGACCCTTATCTATATTCTGGCGCACCCAAGCCGCGAAGCCGCGTTCAGCAACTGGAAGGCGTTCGGCGACGATCCGGAATGGCAGAAAGTGCGCGATGCCTCCGAAGTAAACGGAAAGCTGGTGGAGAAAGTGGATTCCACCTTCATGGTGTTGACCGATTTCTCTTCAGTTCCGTAAGCGGCGCTTGGTGATTTTGTCTGAGTCCACCGCAGCTTGGAAATCGACCAGGTAACGATAGAACTTCCGGTTTTTCCGTCATGCGAGTGTCTTCCCGGTTGGCTGTTGGACCTCTTCCGTCTTGTGGGCAGGGATGATGCCGCCGGGCGCATTGGCCCCGGAGGCATCGAGGGGCAGTGCGGACAAAATACCGGCCCACTGCGCCACGGCGTTTGCATCCACGCCGATGTCGCTGGTGTAATTTCCCTCGAGCGCGGCTAGTTGAATCGCGAAATTGCCCACGGTCGCGCTTTCCGTCGATCCCGTCAGGACTCTAAGGCCCGTGGCCTTCGCGGTAAGCCGGTTCAGCACAATGTTCTTGCTGCCTCCGCCGACGATGTAAAGACGTTTCAATGTTCTTCCCGTAATCCGAGCTGCATCCTGTAAGACTGCAGCGTAGCGTGCGGCCAGGCTGTGCAGAATCAGGCTGGTCACCCTGACCGCCAAGTCCGGGCCCTCGGAAATGGGGGTCTGGCCCATGCGATTCAGTTGCGCATTGATGCGCGCTGGCATGTCTCCCGGCAACAACAGATCAGGGTCGTCCACGTCAATCAGGCTATGCGGAGCGTCGAGGGATGCGCAGGCTTCGACCAGTTGCTCCACGGCCCAGGCTTGGCCTTGCGATCTCCAATGCTCCATGCATTGGCGCAGCAGCCACATGCCATTCACATTCTTCAGGAAATAAATCTTGCCACCGACTCCGCCTTCGTTGCTGAAGTTGCTGCTGCGGGCGGCGGAGCTGACGCAAGCGGAATCAAGCACGCAGCCTACGAGCGACCAGGTTCCGGAGCTGATAAACGCCCAATCGCTTCCCTGGGCCGGAATTCCCGCGATGGCCGATGCGGTGTCATGGCAGGCGGGAGCGATCAACCGGGTGTTGCGAAAGGCCACGAGCGACGCCATGTCGCCCTGCAACCGGCCAATATCGCTTCCCGGCCGCACCAACGGAGGCGCTGCGCCCAGATCCAGTCCGGCCGCAGCGAAGATTTCAGGACGCCAGGCCTGCTCCTGCACATCCAGCAGTTGGGTATGCGTGGCATTGGTGTATTCGGAGACGCGCCTAGCGCCCAGCCGGTGCAGCACAAACTCCGGTAAATTTACCCACGGAAGACTCTGCTGCGCGCGATTATCGGCGTGCAGTTGGTACAGCGTGTTCAGAGTGATGATCTGAACTCCGGTAAGTTCGTAAAGGCGTTCGGCGGAAATCCGGGCGAGCACCTGGTTTTTCGCCTCCACATTGCGCTCATCGCGATAGCAAAAAGGGTCTTCGAGCGGTTGTCCGTCTGGACCCAGGCGTACATAGTCCACGGCCCAACCATCCACGCCGATGGCGGCGATTCCTTCAGGTGAGAGTTGCGCGCAGGCGCGCAAGCCTTCTTCCACGCCATCACAGATGGCGGCGATGTTCCAGCGCAGGCCGTTTCCCTCATCGCGGGCGGAATTGGGGAAGCGGTGCACCAGGCGAATTTCCGGCTGCCCGTTGACCCAGCGCAGCAACGAAACGCGACAGCTCTCAGCGCCCAAATCCACGGCCGCCAGCACCGGCGGATTGCGTCGATCTTGGCCCGCAGGATCGTTCTCTGGCCCGCCCATGAGCTCGTCGCCCGTCCCAGTGTCCCGATCGTGTGCGACATCATTCATCGCAAGAAATCGTCGGTCAGCCCACCATCATATAGAAGCTAGCGAGCCGCCCCGAAAGTCGCAGGTAATCATACTCTACGAATGCAATAGGGCAACAATTTCTATAAGAAAACTTACAAGTGTGGGGCGGGCGGAGCCCCGCCTGCCGCTTTCACTCCCGGCTGAGCCCTAAACCAATCCAAAATTAACGTCAAAGGCGACGGACGGCAGCGACTGACCCGCACCACATGGGATCAGGCTGTCAGGCTCTGCTCCGGCAACCACGAACCGGTCACCAGTTTGTGTTCGACATAGTTATAGGGCGCGACACGGTGGCCGCTCAGCAACGACAGCCCCAGATGGATCAGGCGGGGACCGTAGCTCTGAGCCTCGTGGGAGACCGAGCCGATCAGCGGGCTGTCAGCACAGGAAATTTCCTTCAGAGCTTCGGGAATGCAATCCTGTCCGACAATGGCGACATATTTCTCTCGCTTCAACTCGCGCACCGCTTGCACCGCGCCCAGCGCGCTGGTGTCGGTAGCGGCGGCGATCAGAATGCCACGATCTTTGGGGTGACGTCGCAGGAAGTCCAGCACCAGTTGACAGCTCTTGTCGCGCAGGCCGCGGGCGTCCATGCGGACCAGAAACTCGGGCGGAATTCCCGGCAGCCGGGAGCGGATGGCTTCGAAAGCTCCGGTTACTCGGCTCTGCACCAGGGGGCCTGCTTCCTCGATGTCCAATCCCAGGGCCCAGCGCACTTTTCCGTCCCAAAATTTCTTCGCGTACTGGGCCAGGCACTCCCCAGCCTCGAAGCCCACCCGGTAATTGTTTACTCCGAAGAAAGTAGCGTGGGGATGCGGTATGTCCACCGCAATCAGCGGGATGCCCGCGGCATCGATCTTGTCTGCCAGCACCGGCGCGACATGCTGATCGATCTGAAATTCGATTACCAGGTCAACCCGGTTGCGCACGAATTCATCGGCGTTATGCAAGGCGGTGGAACCATCGTAGCGATTGTCGAGCACAATCAGGTCAACTCCGGCGGCTGAGGAAGCTGCCTTCAGGCTGTCCGTCACCGCTTCTGAAAAAGGCATCTCCGCCGACTGGCTGCCAAAACCGAAGCGTGCTTTCTTCGGCCGAGCTACCAGACGGTACAAGCCGTCCTGAGACTGGGCCAGGTAGCCGCGATGCACAAATGTTTTCAGAATGCGATAAACCGTGGTCTTGGAGATATTGGTCCGCTGGTAGATGGCTTCCAGCGCGAGCGGACCTCGCTCGTTCTGCAGCAGCTCGAGAATGTCGAGCGCCTTCGAGAGCACCGGGATCAGGTAGAGCCGCTTGGGAGTTGAGCGTGTCAATCGCGTGTGTCTCACTGACGGCGATGAATGCCTAAAGAATATAACTTGGACCGCCGCTTTTCGCCTAAGGAGTCCAATACCCGCGGTGGAGGGCCGTGTACACCGATCACGTAGGGGAGGGTGTCCCCACCCGCCCGGCCGGGCAAAGCCCGGCTGGCTTGCGCAATCGATAAAGTGCAAGCGAGCGTGGCTCGCCCACCCAGACCGGGTGTCCGGGTTTCATGCAGTGCAGCAATCCATTGACCTCTACTCCATATAGAAAACTTCCTTCATCATGGCGAAACGCTCTCCTGGCAGAAGGCCGGGTACGGGCTCAAAGTATTTCGCCATTTCCGCCTGCCAGCGCAGGTTTACCGGGTCGATGGCCAGCGCATCCCAGGCGGCTTCGAAGTCCCTTACGCGCATCACCAGGATGAGGTCTTGTTCGCGGCGAAAAATCGAATAGTCAGAAATGCCAACTTCTTTCAGCTTGGCCAGCAATTCCGGCCACACCTCGGCGTGATCTTTTTCATATCCTTCGATGGCATCGGCCTTGATTCTCAAGCGAAAGGCTACGCGCGGCATAGGATCTCCTCATGCTTTACTCTTGTAGCGCCGCCGCGGCGTGACAAAGCGACCCATACAACAATATGGCCGGCAACCGGGACGGCTGTTATCGACCCACGCGAGTCCTCGGTGAGGAAGCGCGCAGCAGCGTGCGGGAACCTCAGCAAAATTCAATAGGAAAAATAACTTACTATTGACAACAATGGACGCAGGATACTACGGTTCAGCGGAACCTGCACGTCTGCGGCGCAGCTCTGCTCGGAATCGAAGGCGTGCAAGCGTGCGGGGCAAACACGGAGCAGGTGGAGTCCAGATCTCGAGGATGATATGAATCCAAATCCCATAATTGGCGTGCTGTACCACTGGCTGGGCGGCTTGGCATCCGGGAGTTTCTACGTGCCCTATCGTGGCGTGAAGCGATGGGCGTGGGAGACATTCTGGCTCGCGGGCGGCTTTTTCAGTTGGATCATCGCTCCCTGGTTCTTCGCTCTGCTCATGACTCGAGATCTGTTGCCGGTGCTCCACGAGACCTCGGGAACGGTTATTTTCTGGACATTCTTTTTCGGCCTTCTATGGGGAATCGGCGGTCTCACTTTTGGCCTGACCATGCGGTATCTGGGACTATCGCTCGGGATGGCCGTGGTGTTGGGTCTATGCGCCGCCTTTGGGACGCTCATCCCTCCCATCTTCCGCGGCGAATTCATGAGCCAGGTGGTCGGCACGGCCTCGGGAAGAATCATTCTGCTGGGAATTTTTGTTTGTCTGCTCGGGATCGCGGCAGCCGGGTTGGCGGGCATCTATAAAGAGCGGGCGATGTCGCCGGCACAGCAGAAGGAGACGATCAAGGAATTCGACTTGAAGAAAGGCGTCGGCGTGGCGGTTCTTTCGGGGGTCATGAGCGCCTGTTTCGCCTACGGCCTGGCAGCGGGAGATCCCATAAAGGCGCTGACGATCAAACACGGAACCCCGGATCTCTGGCAAGGGTTGCCGGTGCTGGTGGTGGTGTTGCTGGGAGGCTTTACCACCAATTTTATCTGGTGCGTGATTCTGAACGTTCGCAACAAGACCGGCTACCAGTACTTTACGTCAATTTCGCGCGAGCCCAATGACCAGGTTCACGACGAGGTGATTATCGAGACCGCCGTCGATGCGCCCAGCCGGGAAGTGGTGGAGCACATGCCGTCTGGCAAACTGCGGGCGCAGTCTTCCGTCGCGCTACAAGAGGCGCCTGCGCTGCGAAAGGCAGGTGGGACGCGAGTTCCCATGCTGGCGAACTATTTGCTCTGCGCCCTGGCCGGTACCACCTGGTATTTCCAGTTTTTCTTTTACTCGATGGGCGAAACCCAGATGGGCAAGTACAAATTTTCCAGCTGGACGCTACACATGGCCAGCATCATCATCTTCAGCAGCTTGTGGGGCATCGGGTTGAAGGAATGGAAAGGCGCGGGAGTGCAGGCGGGCCGGCTGCTGGCCCTGGCTCTCTTGCTGCTGGTAGGATCCACGGTGATCGTCGGCTATGGAAACTATGTAGGACTGTCACACTAGGACTTGCCGAAATCTTTGGTTTCGCTTCCACCACCCTGGCTTTTGGCCAGGTACCCCGCGACCTTACCGCTAAGCCCACGAAGTAGCCGGCGTCTTTCCTTGTGGGTGCCTACACACTGTGTGTCAATCGACACAAGTTTGATCCCTCCTGTTCTCGTAAGTCATTTTCTATCAACAAGCATGACTTTGGCCGCTGCGCTGCATCCTGGTGACGCGTTGTCGTCCCTCGGGTTTATAGTTCATCTTCGCTGCAATTCGGGCTGGCATTCGGGATCTTATGAACTGGAGTTTCAGAGGGTGGTGGCGAGCGGTTGCGGCAGCAGGAGCAGCAATTCTCATCTTGGTCGCAGGCGTGGTCGGCTGGAGAACTTCCCGAGCCTTGCGTACCGCCACCGAAGAAGTTCGGTCGGAGGCAGAAATACGCTTCATGGTCCGGCCGCTTTCCGAACCACAGGAACAAATCTTCGAGTCGATCAGCACGCCAGCGGTTTTCGTCCAGGCAGCCCGCTTTCACGGCGACCTCTTCATTGCGGGCCCGGCCGGGCTCACGCAATATGATGCTAGTGGGACTTTGCTCCGGCACTACGCCGTGGGAAGAGATTTGCCCTCCTCCCCTGTAGTCGCGATCGCGCCGGCGGTGTTGGCGGACTCACAGGAACCGGAACTCGTCATTGCCACCGCCAGGGATGGTTTACTGGTCTTCAACGGCCGCGCCTTCCGACAGATTTTTCCCCAGGACGCAAGTGCGCGCACCATCACCTCGATCTTGCCCGCAGCCTCCGGACATCTGTTGATTGGAACCAGGAAGCTCGGCGTGCTGCTTTACGACGGAAAGAAAATAACCGCCCTGCACCCGACGCTCAGGAATCTTCACGTCACAACGCTCGCGGGTACGGAATCAGACCTGTGGGTGGGAACGCTCAATCAGGGCGCACTTCACTGGCATGCCGCCGAGACCGACTCCTTCGGGGAAGCACAGGGACTGCCCGATCGCCAGGTCGAGTCGATCGCGGTCGCCGGCGGTACGACCTACGTCGGCACCGTGCTCGGGGTCGCAGTCTTTGATGGCGGTCATTTCTCCCACACGCTGGCTGCGGGAGTTCTTGCCACGGCGTTGCTGCCTGGCGCTGGGCAGCTCTTGGTTGGCTCCGAAGATCAGGGCGTAATTGCCATCCCGCTTGCAGGAGGACGCCGTCCCGGCTCTGTCCCGGCCAACGCATCACAATTGGCGGAAGTCCACCAGTTGTTCGGCATGGATGACGCGTCGTACGCTCTCACTCGTAGCGGTCTTTATCGTAAGGAGGCTCAGAGCTTCGCATGGCAGCCGGTCTTGCATCCGGGTGCGGCGACGCTCAGCGACCGCAACGTCTCCGCCCTGGCGACTGACCGCCAAGGCCGTCTCTGGGTGGGATACTTCGACCGCGGGCTCGACCGCTTGGAATCCGATCACGGGCCAGCGACGCATATCGAGAACGAACACGCGTTCTGCGTGAACCGCATACTGTCTAACCCAAAAGATGGAACGGTCGATGTAGCCACCGCCAATGGTTTGGTTCGTTTCGACAGCGCCGGCAGCCAGGTGCAAGTCCTCACTCGCGCCGACGGTCTCATTGCCGACCACGTCACCGACGTCGCTTTCTATCAGGACGGACTGGCGCTGGCGACGCCGGAGGGGCTGACCTTTCTCGATGCCGCCGGTGCGCGCAGCATGTATGCCTTCCAGGGGTTGGTCAACAATCATGTGTACGCCCTTGGCGTGTCCGGCGACGAATTGATGGCGGGAACTCTGGGCGGCCTTTCACAGCTCGAAAGGGGCAACGTACAAGTTAACTACACGACCGCCACGCCCGGACTCAAGCACAACTGGATCACGGCGGTCGTCCCGGTTGGCCGCGAGTGGATGGTTGGAACTTACGGTGCAGGCGTGCTCGGACTCGACCGCTCAGGTCGCTTCCACTCGTTCGAAAGCGCCACCGGACCCACCGAGGTCAATCCCAATGCCATGCTGGTCACGGCAAGTCATGTGTTTGCCGGCACTCTGGGCAACGGCTTGTTCGTGTATGACCGCCAGTCCGAGGTCTGGTTTGTGGTCGATCAGGGGCTGCCTTCCTCTAATGTGACTGCGCTTGCTATGGCCAACGGATATCTCTACGTCGGCACGGACAATGGCCTGGTCCGTGTGCTGGAGCAGAGGGTGCATCCATGAAGCAGACCGCCCTCACTTTGCTTGCGTTGCTGCTTGCGCCTAGGCTGCTGCTGGCGGATGCGGGCATTTTGATTCCACGCGACAAAGCGCAGCCTGACCCGGCGGTCCTCTCCCTTGAAGAAATGGAAATTACCGTTCGCATCGACAACGGCGATGCGCGCGTGTTTGTACGGCAGATTTTCGCCAACCACACCGACCACATCGAAGAAGGGAATTACATCTTTGCCCTGCCCAGCCAGGCCACGGTTTCCGACTTCGCCGTATGGGATGGGCCGACGCGCATTCCGGCGGTGGTGCTCGAACGCAAGCGGGCAGAGGACATTTACACCCAGCTCAAGCAGCAGGCCATCGATCCCGGATTGTTGCAGATGGGAGAACGCGGATCGGAGGAAGCCAAACGAGCTTCGCTTTTCAGCGCACGCATCGTGCCTATTCAGCCGCGTGGGACCAAGCGGCTGGAAATCGAATACCACGAATCCATTCCGGTAGAGAACCTAAAATCATCCTTCGCGATTCCCCTTCGCCCGGATGCGTACTCGTCGCAGATGGCGCGGCATTTCCGAATCAACTTCGAACTCCATTCCGAACATGCCAGCACGAACTTTCAGGCAGCTGCGAAAGCGTTTCCGCTAACCGTCGATGAAAATACGGCGCACTCGGTGAGAGGACACTTCGAAGGCGAAAACGTAAATCTCTCCGAAGACTTTGTGGCAACCTACGACCTGGACGCCGCCGGCGCGGACTCGTTGCGCGTGTTGACCTACAGAAATCCGGTGAGCGGACAGCCCGCGCCCACTGAAACCGCCCCCATCCGCAGTAAGAGCGAGCCCGGGTTTTTCGAGGCCGAGGCGCTTCTTGGATATGGTAAGGGCGCCGTGCCGAGTGCGAATGGAGCTGTGGCGTCGGAGACGCCGAGGACCCTGGTCATCCTCTTCGATACTTCGCTTTCCATGCAGTGGGAAAAGCTGGAGCGCAGCTATCAGGCTCTGGAGAGCCTGTTAAGGACACTGCGACCCTCCGACCGGTTTAATCTGCTCCTGTTCAATAACCAGGTCACGACTTTTCAAGCTGTGCCGGTTGCGGCTGAACCTGCCAGTGTGCAGCGCGCTCTCGATTTCGTGCGCGCGAGCAAGCTGCGCGGCGGCACCGACCTGCAGCGTGCGCTTCAAATTGCTCTGCAGCAGTGTGCGGCGTCCAGCGGCGCGAGTCCTTACCTGCTATTGCTGAGCGACGGCGGCGCTACCCGTGGGCCCATTCACAATGGCAGGCTGGCCAGTTGGTACGAGGAAAGTTGGAAGCAGGTGCCGGCGACCCATCGTCCCCGCACCTACATCTTCGCGGTGGGAGACGATGCCAACCTGCCGCTGCTTCAGGTGCTCGCCCGGCAGGACGGTTTGCTGGAGCATGTGCTGTCCACCGAACCGGCCGAGTTCAAACTGAATTCTTTTCTCTCCAAAATCGGGCGCAGCCCCATTGGCCAATTGAACTTGGCCGTTGCTCCGGAATCGGCAGTGGATACGGTTTATCCCCTGCAGGATTCTACATTCTCGGGCTCCGTCGCTTCCTGGGTGGGACGGTATCAGGCCGCCAACGAAAACGTTGCGTTTACGGTTCACGGTATGCGCGACGGTGAGCCCCTGACAATGTCCACGAAATCCACATTGTCCCGCGAAGCTCTCGACCATGCACAGCTTCCCCGGCTATGGGCCCGTGCCCGGGTGAATGCCTTGCTGGAAAAGATCCAGCGCGATGGCGAAGATCAGGCCACCATCGATGAAATCATCCGCCTGGCCCGGCAGTATAAATTCGTCACGCCGTACACTTCGTTTCTGGCCGTGCCCCGCGCGCTATTACGGCCACGAGTCATCCGCCCGGGAGATCCAGTCCTGCGGGTCAAAACGGACGAATCGATCGCATCTGTGACCGCGTTATTTCCCTTTGGCTTGGTGCAGAAACTCCGCTACCTGACCGGAGAGGACGTGTGGCAGACGCGCTTTCTTGCGCCCGACGATATGCAGGACGGGACCTACACCGTGCGTCTGGTCTTGCGAGACCGCTCGGGCCATACCTATCGTGAATCCAAGACCTTCGTCATCGCCAGCAAGCCGCCTGTAGTTCAAATCAAACTCGATACCAGGCGTTACCACCGCGGTGAGACTGTGACTCTGAAGGCGAAAGCTTCGCAGAGCACGCGCACGCTGGTGGCACGACTGGAAGGCGTCTCGCCGGTTGCGCTTAACTGGGACGCGCGGGCGGGCATCAACGCGGGGCAGCTTTTCATCCCCGAACAGATTGTTCCTGGGACTTACAAACTTACTGTGACCGCGGAAGACATTGCCCACAACATCGGGAGCCAGGAGGTGCAGATTGAAGTGCTTCCGTGATCTGTCTCAAAGCTGCTGGCTGCGCCTCTGTGTTATCGCGGCGTTCGTTACTCTTGCCGGGTGGGTGGTCTCTGCTCGAGGGGCGCTGCCCGCTTGGATCCGAAATGCCGAATCTGGAACGGCGATTGAAGCGGAGCTCTTTCGGGCCATGGAATTACCCGGCGGAGCGGTGCTCTTCCGCCGCCCGCCTGGCGAGACGCGTCCCGCGCTGGGTGAGTTGATCAAGGCGCAGCCACAAGACGCTGATCTTTATTCCCTTCGTGCCCTCGAAGATGAGCAGCAACTCGATTTCAGCGCAGCCCAGTCGGATTGGAAGAAGTATGCAGACAGTGCTTCGGACAAGCCCGGCGCCCAGATCGCCCTGGCTGACTTCTATCACCGCCGGGTTCGACCACTGGATGAAATCAAGGTGCTGGCAGTTGTCGCCTCCGCTGCTGCCGATCCTTCAGAGGCCCTGAACCCGCCGACTGAACAGAGGTCGTGGCGCGCGTTCGAACGCATCTTCAGCATCATTCAGAATCAGGGGTTGCCCCCGGATTTCTCGGCCGCACAGTATCGCACCTGGCTAGCCCGTTATCCGCAAGAGCAGTCTCTCTACGCCCGCGTTCTGGAATTCCTGGTTGCGCAAAGGGATTACGCAGCGGCGCAACAGCTGGTCGCAGGCTATCGCAAACAATTTCCTGCCGACGAGATCTTTCCAATCAGGGCCAAAGCCATGGTCGAGTATCGCCAGGGTTCAGTTCAGCAGGGCCTGGCTGTGTACGAACAGAGCTTCCAGCCGCTATGGGTGCCGGAGCTGGTGAAAAGTTATTTTGATCTGCTGGCCCAGACCCAAAGTCTGCGCAAGTTTCTGGATCAGGCACGGGCGGCCCTGAATACGAATCCGGAAGACCTGAACGCGATGGCGCGTGTCTTCTATTACTACCAGCAGCAGGGCAAGCTCGACGCTGCCCAGCAAACCGTCACGGCGTTTCGCTTGCACAAGGAAGCGAGCCGTTCGGATTGGACTGGGCAGGAACTCTACGTATGCGCTCGCCTGCTCGAAGACATTCATGCCTACCCCGAGTCCACCCGCTATTATTTTGCGCTGTACAACAGCAAGGGCATGGACGATGCCCAGGAGCGGGCTCTCGCCGCGCTGACTAACCTGCTGCTCGCAGCCCCCGAAAGTCCAATCCGATTGGGGACTGGGGAACTCTCCATGTATCGCGACATCGCTACCATGGACCAGGGCCCCGGCTATCTGAACGGCATTCTTTCTTTGCTCCTGAACACCACGGCTCCGGCGGCGAAATTTTCGGAAGAAGAACAGCGCGCCATCCCTTATTTCCACCGGTCGCGCGCGGCGGAGTTGTTGGCCCTGCTGGACACAAAGTATCCCAACTCAGCCGTGCGTCCTGAGCTGCACGCCAAGCTGATGGAGTTTTATGCCAGCTCCGGAGAGAGCGAAGCCGTGATTCGGGCCGGGTGCGAATTTCTGGCAAGCTTCCCCAATGCTCCCCAACGCACACCCGTCGCGTTGCTCATGGCGGACGCTTATGCGCGCACCGGAAACACGCAAGAGGAATTCGCCATCTACGATTCTGTTCTGCAGGAACTCGCCCTCAAGGCACAGAGCATACCGTTGGGAAGTGTCGGGGGCAGTCCGGGGCGAGCGGCCAGATATTGGTTTGAGACTGCCCAGGAGAGTCCGGACGGCGAAATGGCGAGCGAATCTTCAGACGCCGGCGAAAGCCCGTCGCAGCGCAATGCAAATCAGGCATTTCAGATCAGCCCTGTGTCACCTTCCAATCTGATTGGAGCGCGCTCTGCCGAATACTCACGTGTGCTGGAGCGTTATCTCGCTCGCCTGATTCAGTTAAAGCAAGTTCCTGCGGCGCTGGCGGTGCTTCGACGCGAGATCGACCGCAACCCGGACGATCCCGGCCTCTACGAACGCCTGGCCGTGTTTCTGGACCAGAACCGGCTGGGCGCCGAGCAGGAGGAGATTTACCGGCGGGCCCTGGCGCGGTTCCCTGACCGCTCGTGGTACGACCGGCTGGCGCGCTTCTACCTGCGCTACAAACGGGATGCCGACTTTGAAACGCTAACCCAGGAAGCAGTCAAGACTTTCAGCGGTACCGATCTTGAACAGTATTTTGGCCACGTGGGCTACGGCGGCACGCCGGCGCTGTATCTGCGATTGAACCAGTATGCCAATCAGCGCTTCCCGCACAACCCGGTTTTCGTGCGCAATCTGCTCAACGCATATCACGACTCTCACACCTATGACGACGCTGCCTGGCAGTTGCTCCTGCGGCAACATTGGTTCGAAGAAGCTGACTTGCGCGACGAGTTTTTTGAGTATCTGTCGATGAAGGGAATGCTGGAATCTGAATTGAACTCACTGCGTCCGAGCGTGTCGGTCGCTGGTCAAGCCCAGTGGGACGAACTGGTCCGCGCCAACCCAGCCGCGGGAGAATTCATAGCCCAGGCCGAGCTCTGGCGGTCGCACTTCGAGGCGAGCGCGCCTGTGCTGCGGAGCCTGGCGGAGCAATACCCCGCGGAGCCCGAGACTGCCCACACTGCCTCTGCCGTGTATCGCTCGCTGGCGTATTTCGACCCTGCCGACACGGCGATTGCGGCCAAGATCGAAGAACATCTGTTGCAGGCGAATCCCGGCAGCCGGGAAATCATGTCGCGAATCGGGGACATCTATGCCGATCGCGATCTGTTTGCCAAAGCCGCGCCCTACTGGGACCGGATTCCCCAGACTGCTCCGGGACAATCCGGCGGCTACCTGGAGGCGGCCACCATTTACTGGGATTACTTCGACTTTGACAATGCTCTCCGCCTGTTGAATGAGGGTAGGAAGAAACTTGGCGACGAGAGTCTCTACAGCTATGAGGCCGGAGCGATCTACGAGAATCAGCGTGACTATGCCCGCGCCATCGGCGAATACGTCAAGGGCTCTCTGGCCGCGGGAGCAAGTTCGCCCGCCGACGCGAGGCTGATGGAGTTGGCCCGCAGGCCACAGCTTGGCGAGCATATCGACCAGCAAACCGCGAAGCTGGTCGCCGTCCCCAACCCTTCCATGGCGGTGGTCAACTTGCGCGTACGCGTGCTGGACGCGCTGAGTCGCAGGCCCGAGATGGAAGCCTTTCTCGACTCCATCGCCAACAGCACGACTTCCATCGAGCAGGCGGAAGAAATTGAAGTTCTGGCCGAGCAAAAGTCTCTGGAGTTAGTGCGCCAGCACGCGCTGGAGAAGCAGGCGGTGCTCACCACCGATCCGGTCAACCGTTTGCAATTGCGCTATCGATTGGTTCAGTTGTACGAAAGCCGCAAGGATTTCCCCTCGGCGCAGCGAAATGTCGAAGCCCTCTACCGCGAAAATCCCAAAATCCTGGGTGTGGTGCGTTCGACCGTGGATTTCTACTGGCGGTCCAAGAATCCTGCACAAGCCATCGCCATTCTATTGCAGGCCTCGAAGGACGCGTATCCGGAACTGAGCAAACAGTTCGTCTTTGAAGCAGCGCGCAAGTCCACCGACGCGGGCCAGTACGCACAGGCCCGAGACCTGTTGGCTGGGCTTCTGAAAACTTCGCCTTACGACGGCCAATACCTGGCGGCGATGGCGGACACCTATGCCCAGGCTGGTGATGATCGAAGGTTGCGCCAATTCTACCCGGACGAGATCGCGCTCTTCCGCAGCGCGCCTTTTTCGGGCGAGGAGCGTAAGACCAGGATTGCCACGCTTCGCCGGGGATTAATTCCCGCGCTGACTCGCATGAAGGACTACGCCGGCGCGATTGATCAGTACGTCGAGCTCATCAACAATTTCCCCGAAGACGCCAGCCTGGTGACGGAATCGGCTCTCTATGCGCTGCGTTACCAGCGGCAGCAGCAACTGTTGGAGTTCTACGCCAGGACGGTTACACAATCGCCGCGTGACTATCGCTGGCCGATGGTGTTGGCTCAAATCCAAACCAGCCTGGAACAATATCCCGCGGCGATCGAGAGCTACAGCAAGGCAGTTACGGTCAGACCCGATCGCGTCGACCTGCGAACTGCGCGCGCCGGCCTCGAAGAACGCCTTATGCGCTTCGACGAGGCGGCCGGCGACTACGAACGCATCTATCAATTGGCTTTTAAAGATCCGAAGTGGATGGAGAAAGTCGCCGAGATTCGGGCACGGCAGGGACGCGCGGTCGACGCAGTCGCAGCACTGAAGACCGCGCTGATCGACGTTGGACCGGAGAATTCGGAGAAGTACTTCGAAGTCGCGCGTCGTTTGGAGTCGTGGGGCATGCTGACCCAGGCTCGAGTCTTTGCTGAACAGGGAGTCAGCACCGCTGGGTCCGATTTGCTCACGACGGCCGAGCAGCAATCCGGGGCAAGAACCTATGCCCGCATCATGACCCGACTGCGCCAGCAGGAAAAGGCCTATGCGACGTTGCAGAGCGCTCTGGAGGAAGCATCGGCAGTTTTGCCGGTGCTCAAGGAACAGCTTGCTCGGCAAGGGATTGCCGCAATCACCGATAGGGAATGGCGCGACCGCATCCAGGAAAACCGCCTCCGGATCGCCCGCGACGGCATGCGGTCGGCGCTGAGCGAAATGGGCAGCACAGTTGCGAACTACTTTACTCCCGAAGAAAAAGTTGCCTTCGCAAGATTTGCCGAAACGAAGCGCGGTGGTATGGGCCTGGCGGACGTGGACGCTTTTGCCGTTCCTCTGGCACAAAGCGCGGGACTGGCCGAGCTCGAAGCTCGCTGGCGTTATGAGTTGATGATGGATAAGGGCGCGAATTCCTTCGTTTTGCTCTCGCGAATGCAGCCCCTGGTTGAATTGCAGCGGCGGCGTCTGAAGTTCGCGGAATTAGGCGCGCAGTTGGAACAATTCGCGCCCCGGATCGAGCCCCAACAGCGGTATTCGGTGTGGGTTGCGGCCCAGGACGCCTACCAGTCTGCCGGCGATCCCGAGGGCGAGCTGCGGGCGTTCGCGGGAATGCCGTTTGGCGTCGGCGGGCGCGAGCAGCAGATGCGCCTCTACTGCCTGTTATTGACGCGCAAGCCAAATGAACTGGTGCAACGGGCTTCCTACTGGACTTCCGTGGGGCAAGATGCCGCCGACTATGTCGTGGCCAACGGGAGTCCGGAGCTGGCGCATTCGTTAGTTTCGTTGCGGGGCCGAACCCGCACGCCGGTCTGGTCGAAGTCATATGATGCTCTGGTCGGCCTCTATTTTGCGGAACGAACTCCTGGAGTGAACGCCGCCTTCCTCTCTGTTTTGGGGGACAACACAGTCGCTGAGCGTCTGGCCAAGCCCGTGGACCGAGCTCAGCAGCTCGCCGGGAACATCTGGTTCTACTACGGCTCACGCTACGGCGAATACTCCGATTTGACCAAGCAGGGTAATCCGGAAGATTTTCTTCCCGCAATACTGGAGCAGAGTCCGGGAAGCGCCTCTGGATATTTGACGATCGCGGACTACTACGCCGACAGCGGAGATACTGCGCACGCCGTTGCCGACTATTTACACACGCTGGAATTAGCGCCGGGGCGGGCCGATGTGCACGACCGCCTGGCTGTCGCCTACTTCAAACGGGGCGCGCGGGCGGAGGCGATCGATCAATGGAAGCAGGTTTTCTCGACGCTGGGACAACAGGTCAAAAGCAGTCGGGTGCCGGAGAGCTTCTGGGCGGATTTCTCCCGCACTTGCGAAAATCTGCGCAGCAGAAAGCTTTTCAATGATCTGAAACCCGATGTGGATGCCCTCTTGCGTGCATATCTCCGCCGGAACGGCAATTACCGCTCGAACGCGCTGCTCCACAGCGTCTACGCCGCGAGCGAGGACCCGATCGCGGCGACCGGCTGGCTGCTGGATCTGGTCTCGGCTGCGGACAATCCCACTACCGTGCTCGCTGATGTCGTAGAGGCGTCATGGATCCCGCTGGCCCAGCGCGCGCCTATCTATCAGCGCATCCTGCAGGCGAAGCAAGAGGAAATATCGAAGGCAGAGGAGGTGCAGAAAGAAAGCGCGCAGCAGGCCCTGCGTTCCTGGCAGGTGCGATGGATAAAATACCTGGTCGTGACCAGGCAGTACGCTTTGGCCGGGGAGGCTCTTGCCCTCCTGTCCAAAGAATCGCGCACCGCGGAAGCGGCGGCCATCGTTCCCCTTGAACTGCAGGTCGCGGCGCAGACCGAAACCCTTGATGCCAAAATAGAGAGCTATCGCTCCGACCCGCAAGCCACGCCCGCCGCCGACGTCCTCCGGTCAGCGGCGCGGCAGTTGGCCGACTCCGGAGATAAACAGTCGGCGCGCCAGGTGCTGGAGTTCGTCTTCGCCCGCGAACTCGACGATCACAAGCTAGAGGCCGCAAATTTTCTCGGCCTGGCTGAAATCCGCGTCGCCGCAGGCGACACGGCGGGCGCCGTGGAATTGCTGCGCCGCCTGGTTGTGGTGGTGGGCAATCCTTTTGAGAACCTCGATCCCGCAGCCGCGCTGCTTGAGAAAACGGGCCACAATACGGAGGCCATCGAGTTCCTGGAACAACTGGTAAAGTCGTCGCCCTGGGTAGCTGCCTATCGGCTGCGCTTGGCAAAAGCGAAAGTCGCCTCAGGCCAGGCCTTGGATTCGGCACAGAGCGTCCTTGCCACTATTGCATCCAGTGCGGATCTCTCCTATTCCGTGCGAACGCAAGCGGCTCTGGCCCTGGCCAGCATCCGCCGTCCGGTCGAAACCGGAAGCGCGGAGCTGAATCTGCTGGCGTCGGGCGAAAGTGAAACTGCTTCATCCGCGGCCGACCGGCCCTTCTTCTACGATGCGCGGCTCAGAGCAGCCCTGTCCGCTGGCGATGCCTCTGTGAAAGTTCAATTGCTAAGAAACGCGCTGGCTGACACTCCCGCTCGTGACGACGCACGCATCCCACTGTTCCAGGCGGCCGCCGGCCTGCACTCCGATGAATTTGCTCGCGCTGTAATTGAGCCCCTGCTGCGCCGGCAATTCCTCAGTTCCATTTCCCGCCCGGTTAGCAGGCAAGGGGAACAGATGGTCGAGGCCAATAACGATGCCGCCGACGAAAACGTGCCCGGCCCGATGGACGACGCATTCAAACTGCCAACCGCACAGCAGGTGCAGGTAGCGATCACCCTGGGTGAACTAATGATCAGGCTCAACCGCATGGACGAAGCGCTGCGCTATCTTCAGGTCGCACGCCGGCTGGAAAACGCGCCCACGCGACGGAAGGAGATCAGCAAGATGATCACAGACGTAAGTGACCGCCTGCGGCGCCAACGGCTCAATGCAGCGCGACAGCCGATCCTGCACGAAGCGCTGGAGCAGGACCGCCTGGTGCGCCCCAGACTCGTGGCCCGCTTAGTGCGCCCCGTCAAAACACCGGTGAAAGCAGGAACCAGACAATGAGAAAAATAGTGACTCTTCTCTTGATCGCCGGAGTCTGTATGGGCCTGGGCTGGGCGGCGTATCAGACCGCCGCAACGCCCGAGGTGCCGCTGACGAGGTACGTTCCGTCTGGGGCGCTTCTCTATTTGCAGGCAAAAGATTTCTCCGTCCTGCTGGCGGACTGGAACCGATCGCCGCAGCGTCAGGCCTGGTTGGCCAGCACCAACTATGAAGTCTTCTCACGTTCGCGTCTTCTCCTGCGGTTGAAGGATGCGGGAAAGCAATTTGCCACGGCTGCCGGCCTCCCGGCCGACATGAACTTTCTGTCCCAGGTGGCGGGGAGTGAGAGTGCGCTCGCGCTCTATGACATAGGGAAACTGCAATTTGTTTACATCACGCGCTTAGCGCCAGCGAATGCGATGCAGAACCAGCTCTGGCAGACGCGTTCAAAGTTCGAGACTCGCAACGCGGGCGGTGCAACTTTCTATCTGCGACGCGATCCCGAATCTCGGCGCGAAGTGGAGTTCGCCGTCAGCGGAAACTATCTTGTGCTGGCCACACGAGAGGACCTGATGGCCGGCGCTCTGCAGTTGATGGCGGGAGGCAAAGACCGCGGCATTGAAGCCGAGCCCTGGTTTGCCCAGTCTGTGGCTGCCGCGGGTCCTGCCGGAGACCTGCGCATGGTCCTGAACCTGGAGAAGATCGTGCCCACCGCCTACTTCCGCTCTTATTGGGTGCAGCAGAATATCACCGACATGAAATCGTATGCCGCGGCGATTTCCGATCTGTTCCGCTCCGGCAAGGAATACCGCGAGGAGCGTGTCCTGCTGAAGAAGGCGGGCGCCGCCGTTCCCTCTGGTGGTGAAGGCGAGGAAGTTTCGAATTTACTTCGGTTCGTTCCAGCCGGCGCGGGCTTCTACCAGGCCCAAACTTGTCCAGCGATCGATCCGTGTCTTGATGTGCTCGAAGACAAAATACTGGCTCCGCACACCGGACCACCTCCCCCGGAGCGACTCGCACCGGCGGCCCAGTTGACATCGGGCGAGACGGGATCGAGTTCTGATCTGGAAACGCGCATTGATCAGGCTCCGGCTCAGCCCGAGCCCGGTGATCAAGGATCACTTGGGCTGAAGAATCTGCTGCAGAAGAGTCAGGTCAATGCCGTGCTACACGTGCAGTCCACGGAGCGGGACAAAGCCGGCGTGTTCGTAAGAATGCACGCGGCCGTGGTGCTGGCTGGTGGTGCAGACTGGGACGCCGCCGCCGTTCGTAATGCCTTGTCCAGCTTCATTCGCCCGAGTTTAACCGTCAGCCAGCTGGGTGTGGCCTGGAAGCAGGCTAACCCCTATTACGAACTCGACGGATTGCACACGCTGGTTGCCGATGTCCGAGGGAGATATTTGATCGTTGCAGATGATCCCGGCCTGATGAGCGATCTATTGGCGAACGCGAATATGAAATCAGGTGGGAAGCCGGCGATATTCGTGGCGGAGTTTAACCATCGCCGCGAAGGAGAGAATTTCGCCCGCTTGACCGCGGTGGTCGATCGGCCGGACCTGATTTCCTCCGACACTGGAAGCTCAGGGCGCCAACCACAATTCCTCTCGGAGAATATCGCCAGCCTGAGTGCAGCACTGGCCGCGGTTTCGTCGGAGAAGATTGTTGTGCGCGAAGCTGGCGACAAAGTGCTGCAGACGGTCACATACCAATGGTCTCAGTAAAAAAGATCGCACGCTTGCTGGTGTTTGGAGTTGTGATCCTTGCTCCGGCGGGCCCGCACTTTCCAGCGGCATTCGCGGAAAATGGGCCGGCGCGAAGTACGCTGTTCGCCCAATCCGCGGCTCAAATTCTCGGACGGGAATTTACCGACAGGGAAGTCTCGTTCCTCCTGCTTGATGTCCGGACCGGGGCGGTGCTCGCCTCCCGGTGGGAGGACGCAGGAAAACCAATTCCCATGGGTTCACTGTTAAAACCCTTCATCGCTTTGGCCTATGGCGAAGAGCATCAGTTTCGCTATCCCCGGCATGTATGCCGGGGTGGCGCAGCGGGCTGCTGGCTTCCGCGTGGCCACGGAGAAATCGGCATCACCGCCGCCATCGCGGACTCCTGCAATTCGTACTTTCGGATGCTTACGGCACACATGACCAGCGCGGATGTCATCCCGTCGGCAGGCAGAGTTGGGCTGGACCCACCCGCTCCGGAGTTATCGGGTGCGGACCTGATCGGCGTAGGAAATCGTTGGCTTGTCTCGCCGCTACACATGGCGCATGCCTACTTGGAACTCAATCGACGGCGGGACCAGCCCGGCGTGCGCGAAGTGGTGGAGGGAATGGCCCAGTCTGCCCGACAAGGCACGGGATCTGAAGTTAACCGGGCGCTGCAGCACTCCAGCGCGCTGGTGAAAACCGGCACCGCCGCCTGTACCCATCACGAGCGCGCCCCAGGCGACGGCTTCGTCGTCGTGGTGGTGCCGGCCGAGCAGCCAGAATTGCTGCTGCTGGTCCGGGTGCATGGAGTTCCAGGCGCCAGGGCAGCGCTGACCGCGGGGCGCATGTTGCGCCGGATCGAGGAGTAGCCGTGTTGAAGAAACTTGGCCTGCTCGCTTGCGTGCTGCTTGCGACTCACGCCGCCTGGGCACAGGATGTCAGCATCGGAGTGCTTGGACTCTTCCGTCCTCGCCAGATCATGCTCCAGGCCGCGCCTGCGCAGGCGGTGATCGTCCATGCGGGGACAAAGAGCTTCGTGCTGGAAAGAAGTTCCCGAGAGCAGATAGCAGAAATAACTGTGGCGGGCGACGACCTGGTTTTCACGGTTGGCGACCAGTCGATCCGCACTGCCAGTCTTCGCGCCACCAGCCGAAGCGATGGCGTGGCTGATTTCGTGCTGAATATTCCTGGAAAGATCATCCGACACTACCGCGGTGTGCTTGAGTTGAAGGCCGCCGCCGGCAGGCTGGCCCCGGTTGTCCAGATGGATCTGGAAACCGCGGTCGCTTCAGTGGTTCAGGCCGAGAGCGCGCCGGACACGCCGCTCGAGGCCTTGAAAGCGCAGGCTGTCGCCACCCGTTCGTATTTTACTGCGGCTCGTGGACGCCATCACGACTTCGATTTCTGCGACACCACCCATTGCCAGTTCCTGCGCGAGCCGCCGCCTGCGGAGAGCAATGCTTCCCGCGCTGCCCTGGCTACACGCGGTCTGGTCCTGGCTTATCGTGACCAGGCTGTAGTGGCGATGTTCACCCGCAGCTGCGGCGGACGCACTCGCACTCCGCGGGAAGTGGGCTTGTCGAGTCACGCGTACCCGTATTTCGCCGTGGTCTGCGACTACTGCCTGCGCCATCCATCGAACTGGGTCCGGCGGGTCTCGGCGGCCGAGGCCGCGGATTTGAAGGAAGGTGGAGAAGCCTCCCGGCTGAGCGTGGACCGCCGATTCGGATGGGACGCCGTGCCCAGCAACAACTTCACCACCCACAGCGACTCGCACGGCGTCATTCTTGAAGGCAGAGGCGAGGGACACGGCATCGGCCTCTGCCAGGCGGGCGCCAGAGCCATGGCCCGGGCGGGAGCCGGCTTCCGCGAGATCCTTGATCACTACTATCCCAACACTATGCTGGTGGAGAGATCGGCCAGGTGACGCGTCCGCTTCGCGCGAAGTATCGCCTCTTGCGGTCATGTCGGCCTGTGGTAACGTGATCGGGGTCAAGTCCGCACACTGACGAGAGTGGCTTCGTCAGTCTTGGACAACAATTCTCTTAGGCTGATTCTTGGATCCCGCCAAACCTCGACAGCTGCTCGGAGTGTTCGACGCCACCATGATCGTCATGGGCGGCATTGTCGGCTCCGGCATCTTTATCAATCCTTACGTCGTCGCCCTGCGCGTGCACACTCCGTTCTTGATTCTTGGCGTCTGGCTTCTGGGCGGAGGACTTGCCCTGCTGGGCGCCTTCATCTGGGCCGAACTGGCCTCACGATTGCCGGGCGCGGGTGGGCAATACCTTTACTTGCGTGAGGCCTACCATCCCTCCGTGGCCTTCATTTATGGATGGGTGCTTCTTCTGGTGACGCAAACCGGCGGGATGGCGGCGGTGGCAGTCACGTTCAGCCGCTACTACCGCGAGATTACCGGGCTCTCCGCCGGCGATGGGCCGATTGCAGCCGCAACCTTGCTGGGTTTGACGGCGATCAATTGCTTCGGAGTGCGCGCCGGCAGCAATGTGCAAAGCGTGCTCATGCTGCTCAAGGCCGCCGCCATCGCCGCCATGGTCGTGGTGGGAATGCTCTGGGGCGGCGGCACGGTGCACGCCTTACCCTTGTTCGACCGTCCGGTTTCGCTGGGGCTTGGAAGCGCGATCGGCGCCGCCATGATCCCCGTGGCCTTCGCCTATGGGGGATGGCAGACCGCGAGTTTCGTGGCCGGCGAGATGCGCCATCCCCGCCGCGATCTCTCGCGCGGGCTGGTCATCGGCGTGATCGGAGTGGTGGTCCTCTATCTGGCGGTCAATTTTGTTTGCCTGCGTGTGCTCGGCCCGGATGGGCTGGCTGCCACCCGCATTCCCGCTTCTGCGGTGATGCGCGCCGCACTCGGTGAGCGGGGCGCACAGTGGATTGCATTCGGCATCGCGATCTCCACCCTCGGCTTTCTGAGCCAGGGGATTCTAACCGCGCCACGGGTGTACTACGCCATGGCGCGCGATGGCCTTTTCTTCAAGAGTGTGGGCTGGCTTTCTCCCCGCACCGGAGTTCCGGCTGTGGCCATCGTGCTGCAAGGCGTGACCGCCACCGTGATCGCCCTCTCCGGACGCTACGAGCAGATTCTGAACTACGTGATCTCCGTGGATTTCATCTCTTTCGGCCTGACAGCCGCATCGCTGTTCGTGTTTCGGCGAAGGGTTGAGGATTCATCGGAGAAGCTCTATCTGGCCCCGGGCCATCCCTATACCACTGGACTCTTTGTGCTGGCCTGTGCCGCCATCGTGATCACCACCGTCGCCACTTTCCCGGCCAATTCTGCCATCGGCCTTTTCATTCTGCTGGCCGGCTTCCCGGTATATTTGTACTGGAGCCGCAGGGCAAGGCAAAATCCGCCGCCGCCGAACCTATGAGACACCGACACTCCGATTACATGCTGTGGGCAAAAACCCAAGGACGCGCGAAGTTCAATCTCGCGACCAGCGGCGTGGGTCCGTTTCCTCTTCGTGAGCTTCCGGTAACCATTGATCAGCTGGAGATCAACGGCGACAGCACTTATGGCTACACTCCCCTGCAGCACGCCATCGCGAAGAAGTGCGGCGTCGATCCCGACTCCGTAGTAGCTGCCGCCGGAACATCCATGGCTAATCATCTGGCCATGGCCACACTGATCGATCCCGGCGATGAAGTCGTCATCGAACAGCCGACCTATGAGCTGCTTACTTCCACGCTTTTGTATTTGGGTGCCGCAGTAAAGACTTTCGTCCGCAACGAAGACAACGGATATGCTCTCGATCCCACTGAAGTCCGTCGGGCGATCACCCCGAAGACGAAATTAATTGTGCTTACCAACCTGCATAATCCCAGCAGCGTTCTGGCGCCCGAATCCTCGCTCCGCGAAATTGGCGAACTGGCACGCAGCGTAGGTGCGCGCGTGCTGGTTGATGAAGTTTACCTCGACGCTGTTTACACCAACACTCCGAAGACCGCCTATCTTCTGGGACCAGAGTTCATCGTCACCAGCAGTCTGACCAAGGTTTACGGTCTGAGCGGTTTGCGCTGCGGCTGGATCCTGGCGGAGCCCGGCCTGGCGCTTGTCATGTGGCGACTGAATGATCTGTTTGCGTCCATCCCGGCGCATCCCGCCGAACTGCTAAGTGTTGTGGCGCTGGAGCATCTGGAGCAGATCCGGGAACGCGCGCGCAAAATTGTAGAGGCTGACCGCGCGCTGCTGAGAGATTTCCTGGCGAGACAGGACGGCATCTCCACTCCCGACACCAAATTTGGGACAACCGCCATTCTTCGACTCACGAAAGGCAACGTGGATGACTTCCTGGCGCGGCTGCGCAGCGAGTATGAAACCTCAGCTGTGCCCGGACATTTCTTCGGCCTGTCCAACCATTTCCGCATCGGCATGGGAGTTGACACAGAAATGTTTCGCGAGGGGTTGCAGAGAATAAGCCGGGCGCTAGGTTCCCCGTAGCGCCGGCGTCTCGCCGGCTGTCCGGCGGGCGTCCCGCCCGCCGCCGGAGAAAAATTCGTCGTGAGCGAAACTAGAATCGTATGCGACTGTCCGTTGAGGCGGCGGGACGCCGCCTCGACAGCCAGCGGGACGCCGGCGCTACAAGGTCAGTCACGTTCAACCGGAGGCATGGAACGCCTCGCTACCGCCGGCGCATCCGGCGGGGCCTGCACCGGCAGTGGAATCTCAAGGGTGCCAATGTGGCTGTCGGCCACATCCTCCACTCCCAGTCGCAAGGCGACGCTTTTGAGTGGAACATCGATTTCCTGATGCACTCGCACGCCCCCTAGCTGAATATCGCGAAAAGTCTCCGGCTTGAGATCGGCGGCTACCTGGCTAATCTGGCTGGCCACCAGTGCTCCTTCGCCGTCGAAAGCCGTGGCCATGAAATTGATGACGTCGTGATAGGTCCCATCCGGCATGGGATTGAAGCGCAGGTCTGTTGGGAGTCACCGCATAGTCGATGGCGTAAAGTTGCATCGCGACCGGCTCCGTTTCCCCCTTCCGCTTCTTTTTGGCCGCCTTGGCGCTCAGGGCGGGCGCATCCTTCACCATCCTGGGCTGGCCCAGCGGAACTACCTTTGCCCCGAACACGATCTGGCGGGACTGGGGCGATCCCTGCTGCATGGCAGCCATGGCCAGGCTCGAAGCCAGATCTTTCTCCGGCTTGGCCATGGCATGGGGATCGACTGCGTAATAGCCGCTGCGATAGGCCAGGTGATACTTCTTCCCGGCCAACGAAACTTTCACTTTGCGAAACGATCCGTCGTAGTTCTTGTTGGCCGGCGTATAAGAGAGCGCATAGTAGTTGGCCCCTTCCTCGTTGGCCGCGTCGATCGCTTTGGCAATGCCGTTGGTGTTGTAGAAGGCGCGTCCGCCGGTTTCCGCTGCCAGTTTATCCATGGTGGCGTGTTCCCCCATCTGGGCCAGGCCGAACTGGTCAGCCGAGGCTTGCATCGCGGCGATCGGCACCGCGTTGCTGGCGTTGCGTTTGCCCAGGGCGAAGTCTCCTCCTCCGCCCCGGCCTGCGGGCGCGGTAGGGGTTGACCCCTGCATGGACAAAGGCGCGAGTGTATCGTTGCTGGTAGCGCTGAACAGCGGGTCGGTCACCAGTCCCCGCACGTCCACGGGATACACGGCCACGTGCGCCTCGGCAAAAAGATTCGAGACTCGCTTCACGTTCTCGCTGTAATTCCGCGCCTGAATGAAAGGGTCCTGCCCGCTGGTGTCGGGAGAGATTCCCAGGGTGAAGGAACCCGACAACCACACCAGGTTCTTGCGTCCCGGAATACCGGACAGATAACGCGCCAACTGGGCAAAGGCGTCCACGGTCACCATCATTCGCCGGTCTGCGTCCACCACCCGGGCCTCCGACTGCTGCAGCTCGATTGCCTGCACAAAAAAGTCCAGGTTAGGGACAAATTTTGCAGTGGCGCGTCCCGCTTCGATCGAGATCGGCGCCGCGTCGGAGTCGAGCACAGACTTATTGCGAAACGATGCCGTCTTGCTGTGGGCGGAGGCCAGCAGAATACGCTCGTCCCTGGTGAAGCCTTGGATCATCTGCAGTTTGTTGCTCAGTGTACACAGGGCGAATTGCGCATCCTGCGGCTTGGTCTTTAGAAATTTGATGAGTTGGGCCTGGGCGTAAGTCTGGTCTGCCATCGGCGTATTGAGCAGATCGAGCAGGACCACGGTCACCGAACCGGGCTCCGACGGCTGGGTGTAATTGGAAAAGATATTCGGGGGAAGCTTCGCCACTTCCGCTTGCGCTTGCGGCGGTGGCGGTGTCGGAGCCTGCTCCGGCGAATACTCCCGGAAGTGGCGCAGCACCTGCGGTTTGCCATCTTCACCGATGATGAAATCACTCTGCTGCAAACCTTTCACCACATGACCCCTGGAGTCAGTCACGACCACGTCCAAAGCCACTACCTGGGTGCCGGTCCGGAAAGTCAAAGTGGGCGGACTGGAGTTTGCACCGCCTTCCGGCCGGGGCACCGCGCTTGCGGCCTCCGCAGGGGCCGCAGGTGTTCCGGCCGATCGAGGGGACGCGACCTTCGCCAGATCTGCCGCCGCGGGTGGGGGAGTCGACGCCGGGCTGGCCTGCTCCGGCTCGCTCGAATCACCGGCAGCCGAAATCTCAATCGTTTCAGGAGCGGAATCACCATGGCTCCGGGGTGGAGGCACATACAGGCCGGGTGCATCGTCCTTGATGGCAAGGTATTTGGTGCGCTCGTCAGCGGACATCTCCGGCAGGGAAAAAATGCTCAGCGTGGTTGCCTGCAAGACCGCCAGTTGTGTTCCGTCTGGTGAGAGTGCGTAGTTCACCCCATCCACAACCGGGGGCGCGACTCGAACGGAGAGCGCCGAACCGCCGCCTGCGGTATCGAAGACCTGAACTGTCTGTTCCAGGCCGTCCCGCTCTGGCCCATCTCCGCCCGCGGGTGCGGCGTCGGACAAGACCGTGAGTGAACTGGCGGCAAAGCGGCTGCCGTCTGCGCTGGCGGTCACCGCCGGAGTGTACCGGCACTCTCTCCAACGCTGCTTCCACAAGTGAGTTCCGGTCACGGTAAACGCGCTGACGATGTAGTCGTTTCCGGAGAGCGCGCAGCGGCCGACCAGCATTGTGTTCGCGCTGCTGTAGAGAATGTTCGGCGGACGCCGCGCTTTCACGCGCGTGATATTCACGCGATCACGCACCGCCGGGCCGAAGCGAACCAGCCACACCCCTCCGAAATTCCGCACATCGCTAAAACCTGATTCGGTCGCCTGTAGATTGATCGTGCCCTGCGACTCTATGACTCGCTGCACGGCCATGGATTTGGAATCGAGGAAAGTAATCCTCGCCCGGACTTTTTCCTTCGAGTTGCCATCCTTGGATGCCGGGGGCACTCTCGTTTCCGTGATGATCTGCTTTCCGCCCGGCGTGACCGACACCCAAAGCAGTTCCTGGGGAGAGTCGAGAACCAGTTTTTCTTCGAGGTCGGCATTGACCTCGTAGAGCCGGTTGAGCCGCCGCAACAGGATTCGCCCCTGTCCCAACTCCCAGAGATAGCGTCGCGTGTCGTGCAGATACCAGTCCGCCTGCTTGATCACCTTTCCACTGGGAACTTCGAGCACCGAAACGTGCATCAGCCGGTCATCGTGAGTCGGCGGACAGTCGGGCAGTCGTGTGAACAGCTTCTTCGGATTGAAAGTCAGCAGGATATGGCGGGCGTCCAGAAAATTCAGCGAAACGTTGGGAGTGCCGGATAACCGGGCACCGCGGGAAAGTCCCATGTACTCCGCAGGAGCCAGGTCAATTTGAACATTGGGTTTTGTGGCGATAGAGATAGACGCGCTGTCGTTCGGCTGCGCCAACCCGGGCAGCGCGCAGGCAACGCCCCAGAGCAGGATTGCGCTGGCCTGGGTCCGGCCCGGACAAAGACCGGAAATCCAATCTGGCAGGGCTCTCACCACGGCTCCCCACCTATTTACTAATCCTGCAATCATCCCTGGATCCTTGCGGCCCGACCGCCAACGGTCGGTAGTTTAGCCTAACTACCGCCTCTATTATGTCAGCATCAAGACAAGCGGGAACATATGGAGCGACCTGACTATGGTCTCGGAGAATCTGGGCGGGTATTGATCTCGAAATCCAATAGGTAAATATATTCATTTTGCTTGACAGTCCAAGGCACCGCTGGTTAGAGTGGCGCCGCAAACTGACTTGAACATTTTTCGGCGGAGGGGCTTGTCTGGAGACTCTAGCTCGCTTCTGGGTGCCCCTCGTTCCTCACAAACCAAAGCGGCCTGGCGTTATTTTCCTTCGTAAATCCACTCCCCACGCCGCGTACAGGAAGGACATCTCGACATGAAACCACGACGCGCCCTGATACTCCGCGTGATTGCTACTGGAGTCGCGCTGCTCACCATGACTGGGTTGATCATCGGCGAGGGTTCGAGCGACGCCCTGGAGCAGGGCTTTCGCCAGCCGCCAAACGCCGCGCAGCCCATGGTCTGGTGGCACTGGATGAATGGCAATATCAGCAAGGAAGGCATCAAGCTGGATCTGGAGTGGATGCATCGCGTGCACCTAAGAGGATTCCAGAATTTCGATGCCGCGCTGGCCACGCCCCAAGTAGTGGACCACCGCCTGGCTTACATGACGCCGGAGTGGAAGGACGCCTTCAAGTACGCAACCACGCTCGCCGATCAACTGGGAATGGAAGAGGCCATCGCCGGTTCCCCGGGTTGGAGCGAGACGGGTGGCCCGTGGGTGCCGCCGTCGCAAGGCATGAAGAAGTATGTGTGGAGTGAGACTCTCGTCGAAGGCGGCAAGCCGTTCCAGGGAACCTTGGCGCATCCGCCGTCGAACACCGGGGCATTTCAGGACATCGGGGTGCGCGATGCTCTCGCGGCGCCAGCGGGCGCCCCAAAGCCTCCTGAGTTCTACGCTGATGCTGCAGTGATCGCATACCGCAAGCCTGCAGATGATGTGTCAGTGGAGTCATTGCACCCGAAAGTGACGGCCAGCGCGGGAAATCCTGATGCCGCCATGCTCGACGATGGCGACCTGGAAAGGACGACGAGGCTTCCGATCCCCGAACTCGGCGAGAGCAGTTGGATCCAGTACGAATTCCCGCAGCCGCAAACGATTCGTTCCCTCAGCATTGTGACCAAGGGCGTGGACTTCATCACGGCCATGGTGGCCGGCATCTCCGACCCCGAAAAGTCCTTGGAAGCGAGCGATGACGGACAAAACTTCCGCTTGGTCGTGAAGGTGCCCGATGGCGGCGCCCCCGAGCATACGCTTTCGTTCCCGCCGGTAACGGCGAAGTTTTTCCGGGTCACGTTCAAGCGTACCCCACCCCCTCCTGCGCCGGCGTGGGCGAGTGGTATCGATCCCGAATCCCTGGGAATCAAAATCGGCGCTCCTCCAACCGACTATGAAATTGCCGAGTTGGTCCTGCATCCGGGAGCGCGGGTCAACCGTTTCGAAGAAAAGGCGGCTTTCACTCCGGTACCGGATATCTACGAGTTCGCCACCCCGCCGGTGCCTGCGACAGACGTCGTTTCAAAATCCGATGTGGTCGACTTGACGTCGAAGATGCGTCCCGACGGCACGCTCGATTGGACTCCGCCTGCCGGGACCTGGGTTGTGCTCCGTTTCGGATATTCGCTGTTGGGCATCACCAACCATCCGGCAACCGCGGAAGCCACGGGCCTTGAAGTCGACAAACTGAACCGTGCCTACGTGAAGAACTATATGGACCACTATCTCGACAGCTACAAAGAGACGGTCGGTTCGGATTACATGGGCAAACGCGGTATCCGCTACGTCATTACCGATAGCTGGGAGGCGGGTTCGCAGAACTGGACCGACGACATGATTGCCCAGTTCAAGAAACGGCGCGGCTACGACCCGGCACCCTGGATGCCGGTCCTCACCGGGCAGGTGGTCGAAAGCGCCGAAGCCAGCGATCAATTTCTGTGGGATTTCCGTAAAACCATTAGTGATCTGATTGCGGACGAACACTACGGCCAGGTGCAGGAGTCCCTGAAAGAACGGGGCATCGGCCACTATTCGGAATCGCACGAGAGTGGACGCGCGTTCGTTGCCGATGGCATGGAAGTGAAGAAGCTGGCCGACATTCCGATGAGTGCGATGTGGACGCAAGTGCCAGGAGTGAACAAAGAACAATACGGCTACAACGCGGATGACCGCGAGTCCGCGTCCGTGGCCCATATTTATGGCCAGAATCTGGTGGCGGCAGAATCCCTGACGGCGGCGGCCGCGCCCTGGGCATGGTCACCGGCAACCCTGAAGCCCACAGCCGACCAGGAAATGCTAAATGGCATTAACCGCTTCGTAATTCACGAATCCGCGCACCAGCCTTTGATCGACAAGGCTCCAGGCTTGACCCTGGGGCCGTTCGGACAATGGTTCAATCGCAATGAAACCTGGGCCGAGCAGGCCGGGGCGTGGACCGATTACCTGGCCCGCAGTTCCTACCTGCTGCAGCAAGGCCGCTTTGCCGCGGACGTAATTTATTTCTACGGCGAGGACTCCAACATCACTGCGATTTTTAACAATAAGTCGCCCGATGTGCCGGCGGGTTACGGCTTCGACTACATCAATGCCGATGGTCTGATTCACGAATTGAGCGTAACCGCTGGACGAATCACCACCAAAAGCGGGATGAACTACCGCATCATGGCGCTGGATCCTTACAGCAAGCACATGTCACTGCCGGTGCTGCGCGCAATCTACAAACTGGTGGAACAAGGTGCCGTAGTGGCCGGTGGGAAGCCAACCGACACGCCCAGCCTGGCTGACGATGCCGCCGAATTCAAGAAGCTGAATAACGAACTGTTCGGCGATGGGACCGGCGTGCACTCCGTGGGTAAAGGCAAGGTGTATGCGGGACAGAATGCCGAAGCCGTGCTCAAGGCGTTGAGTGTGCCTCCGGATTTTGACCACACCAGGACGGAGAGCGATACCCGCATTCTGTTTGTGCATCGCAAACTGCCCGATGCGGACATCTACTTCGTCGACAACCGCAATGACCGCGACGAGACGGTAGAGGCGAGCTTCCGGGTGACCGGCAAGGTTCCGGAGTTGTGGTACGCCGAAACCGGAAAATCGAAGCCAGCTTCGTACACCATTGCCGGCGGCAGGACAACGGTTCCGCTGCAGTTGGAACCGTGGGGCACGGTGTTTGTCGTCTTCCGCAAGGCTGCCAAGGCCACATCTCTTACCCTGCCCAAGCCAGTGGAAACCGAACTGGCGACCGTGGATGGCTCCTGGAACGTCAGCTTCCAGCCGGGCCGTGGTGCGCCTGCTTCGGTCACGCTGGACAAGCTCACTTCGTGGAGCGATAGCGAGGACAAGGGGGTGAAGTATTTCTCCGGAATCGGCACCTACACCAGGACCATCCAGGCGTCACCGGACTGGTTCAAGCACGGTGCCAGGCTATGGATGGATCTGGGTGATGTCAAAAATCTGGCGGAAGTCACGGTGAATGGAAAGTCCCTCGGCATCGTTTGGCACGCGCCGTACCGGGTGGACGTGAGCGAAGCCCTGAAGCCGGGTGCGAACGAGGTGACCATCAAGGTGACCAATGCCTGGGTCAACCGGCTGATCGGTGATCAACAACCGGATGCAGCCACCAAATATACGTTTGCGGATGTGAAGCCCTACAAGGCGAATTCGCCGTTGCTCCCTTCGGGACTGCTCGGACCAGTGAAAATGGAAAGAGTGACGACCCAATAAGCGCTTTTTCTGACGTCTCCGCAGGGCTGGACCGGCGGGACGCCCGTCCTCCATGCTTATGCGTAGGTGGTCACGGAGACTGCGTTGCGCTCCTTGCGCTCCGCCGTGATTCTCTCCAGGTATCCGCTGTCCCGGAAGGCTTGCATGGGGTCTTCCGGCAGACCATGGCTCCGCCGCCACTCGCGGATCGCCGGGCGTACGTCATACCAGAACGCACCGCGTAAAGTCTCTTCGGCCTCGACCAGCGAACAGCTTTGCTGCAACGGCGCCAGACGCGCATGATCGACGATTGCTGCCTTGGCATACAGTTCCTGGGCGGTGCAGACCGTTTGAATCATGGCTTCCATCTTGCCCTTGAGGTTGTGACTCTGGTCGACCATATAGGCGACGTCCGCGGATTTCCCGGTTTCCCATGCGAAGTTGTGGATCTCGTGGAAGATTCGGAATATCTGGTAGGGATCGATCGATCCCAGGGTCAGATCATCATCGGCATATCTGCGGTCGTTGAAATGGAAACCACCGATCATGCCGTGATGCAAAAGCCAGGCCACGATCTGCTCGATATTCTGGGCCTGGTAGTGGTGGCCGGTGTCCACCAGCACGTAAGCCTGTGGACCGGCGGTCTTGGCTAACAGGAAGGCCATACCCCAGTCGGCTACGTCGCTGTGATAAAACGCCGGCTCGAAGGGCTTGTACTCGATCAGCAGACGTTGCTTGGGATTGAGTCTGGCGTGCACGTGCTTAAGCGCTTCTTCGAACCATCCGATTCTGTGGCGAATACTCTGCGTGCCGGGATAGTTCGAGCCATCTGCGAACCAGGGTGAAATGTCGCGACAATCGAGAGCATCGGCGATGGCCACGCAATCCAGAATATGATCGAGGGCCCGCTTGCGGATCGCAGGGTCGGGATTGCCGACAGATCCGTGCTTGTATTCCTGGTCCTGAAAGACGTTAGGATTGATTGAACCTGGCTGTACCCCATATTTCTCGGCCAAACGCTTCACCTGCGCAATGTCCTTCAACCCGTTCGGCAAGTCCCACTGCACATGCAACGCCACCGTAGGACATGCACCGGTCAAGGCATGCACCTGTCCCGCGTCGCTAAACTTGTCTTCGACGGTGACTGCGGCTGCAAGCTGGATGAACTTTCCGAAACGGGTTCCAGTGTTGGCAAAACCCCAGGAGGGCAACTCGATATTAAAATTGTCAAGCGCACGGTGTATCAATACTTCCGATTTATCCGTCATGCCAATGCCTTTCCGCACGGTCTTTGAATTTCTTCTATCTTACTTCGGCGTGAGAGCATTTCCCCGTCCCTCCATCTTAGAAGGCATGGACAACGCCGATAAACCACTGGCTCATTCGGCCACGGCATTCGCGGCGGCTCCCAGGTTATGAGTGTCGATGCACTGGTCGATCCAGTGTGACAGGGGCGCTCAGCGCCCAGGCCCACGGCCACTAGAGCCGGACGCTGCCTTCGGGCCCGATCACCAGACACAGCCTTCATCTCAGGAAAGCCTCGGTTAGTCCACCATCCACGGGGATTATGTGGCCGGTGGTACAAGGTGATTTTGGTCCCGCCAAAAACAGGATTGCCTCGGCGCAATCTTTGGGGTCGATGGGGCGGTGGGTAAGCGTGCGCTTGGCGTAAAACTCGGCCAGCACAGTGCGCAACTGCTCGTCGCTGGCGGTATCCTGGTAGGGGATATCATATTTCTTCAGTGACGCGATCACACGGTCGCGCGGAAACATGGTCGACCCCTTGATCACGGTGGCCGGGCTGATACCGTTGACTCGAATTTTCGGAGAAAGCGAAATCGCCAGTTCGCGTACCAGATGGCTGAGCGCTGCCTTGCTCACGTCGTAGGCTTCGCTGCCACGCTTGGGCACGACGGCGTTGGCCGAACTGGTCAGCACGATCGAGGCGTCCAGATTCTGGTCCTTCAATATGCGCGCCGCTTCGTCTGCCAAAAGATAATTTGCCGTCACATTGACATCGAGCGTCACTCCCCACTGCTCGTCGCTGATTTGCCCGTCCTTCGAGGAAGGGAAGAGTGCGGCGGTGTTGATCAGCAGGTCGAGCCCGCCGTAAACCGCCACCAATTCCCGCAAGCTTTGCCGGATTACGTCGCGGCGGCGAATATCCACAGCAACCGCAATTCCACCCTCTTTTCCCCCAACCGCCCTGGATTCTTCTGCCACTTTCTTTGCGGCCTCATGATCACGGTCAGCGACCACGACGTGCGCTCCGCGTTCCGCCGCCAGCAGGGCGACTTCGCGGCCAATCCCACTGCCGCCACCCACGACCAATACCACGTGCCGGCTGAGTTCTTTCTCCGGGGGTTGCCGGCGAATCTTGGCTTCTTCCAGTTTCCAGTATTCAATGCGGAAGGCTTCCGACGGTGGCAGCGCCACATAGTTCGCGTGGACGGTGAACGCGCTCGTAGGTGCGGCCGCGCCCGCCTGGGGTAGTTCTGCGGGCGTCTTTCCCGTATCCAGGGAAGTCGCACCCTCCATCACATGGATTGCGTTTATGTAGAACTCGCCGGTAAGGCGGGCCTCGGTCTTGTTCTTGCCAAAACTGAACATGCCGATGCCCGGTATCAGGACTACAGTGGGATTGGCATCCCGCATGGCTGGCGAATCGGACAGCGCGAACGACTTGTAGTATTCGGCATACTCTTTGCGGTAATTCTTCAGCGCGGAATCAATGTGCTCACGCAGTCCCTGCACGGTAGCCGCCGGCTGCCAGGGAACAAACAGCGGTCGCACTTTGGTGCGGATGAAGTGGTCGGGGCAACTTGTGCCCAGATGTGCCAACTGCTCTGCTTCTGCCGAATTCACAAAGCGCAGAACTTCCGGAAGGTCGCTGAAATTTCCGATCACGCGCCGTGCGCCCGAAACCTGGCCGCGCAGGAAGGGAAAAATGTCGAGTGCCAGATCGCGGCGATTTTCCAGTGCCTGATGCCGCGCACCGCCGAACAAACCTGCGCCCTTCTTCTCCACGTGCTCGACCACGAATTGTCCCAACTGATCGATGATCGAAAGTGTGTTTTCGTAGCACTGCTGCTGCGTGTTTCCCCAGGTAAACAGCCCGTGACCGCCCAATACAACTCCGTCACAGTCAGGACTCTCCTGCACCGCGCGCCGCAACATCATGGCCAATTCGAAGCCCGGACGCTGCCAGGGCACCCAGATCAGATGGTGATCAAACAAGCGGTTGAACTCTTCCATCTTTTCCCGGCCATTCGCGGAGGCGGCCAGAGCGATTCCCCAGTCGGGATGTAAATGATCGATGTGGGGAAAAGGCAGGAAGCCATGCAGAGGCGTATCAATGGAAGCCGCCACGCTGTTCTTCCCGAAGGCACACAGCGGATACAGGTCCACCATTTCGTCTTCGTATTCGGCGCCGCGATACTTGTGTTCCAGCCCGCGTAGTCTTTCGGAATACAGCGCCGCCAGTCCACTCAACTTGATGCTGCCCAGGTCGCCGCCGCTGCCCTTGATCCACAAGACTTCTTCCTGCTTGCCGCTGAGAGGATCGACTTGCAGGATCTTGGAGCTGGTGTTGCCTCCACCAAAGTTGGTGATGCGAAGGTCAGAGCCCAACAGATTGGAACGGTAGCGAAGCTGTTCGGGCTGATCGAGACCGCGGGCGACCTGCTCATCCCAGCGGTCTTCCAGGTAGCGCAAGCTCGTTTTGACCTGCATGGAAGTACTCTCAGCGGAAAAGGTGTGTCCGAATGCGGGTGGTCTCATGAAACCCAAACCGCCGACCCGCGCCGGAAGTCGCAGCTATCATACTCCAGCGATGCAATAGGGCAACAATTCCTATCAGTAAAATTCCAGCGAACCTTGAGAGCGCTCCGGATCACCTGGTCACGCACTCTTACCGCTCCGGCTCGCCCAGGAACCCGTCACCAGCTTGTGTTCCACATAATTGTAAGGCGCGACGCGATGGCCGCTGAGCAGCGACAATCCGAGATGAATCAGCCGGGGCCCGTAACTTTGGGCTTCGTGCGAAACCGAGCCAATCAACGGGCTGTCCGGACGGGAGATTTCTTCCAGCGCTTCGGGGATACAGTCCTGTCCTACGATGGCGACGTAGGTTTCGCGCTTTAGCTCGCGTACAGCTTGTACTGCGCCCAGGGCGCTGGTATCGGTTGCGGCTGCGATCAGGACACCGCGGTCTTTGGGATGACGTCTCAGAAAATCGAGCACCAGTTGACAGCTTCGATCTCGCAGGCCCCGCGCGTCCATGCGAACCAGGAATTCGGCCGGAATGCCGGGCAGACGCGAGCGCACGGCCTCAAAAGCGCCAGTCACGCGACTCTGTACCAGGGGACCCGCCTCGTCGATGTCCAGCCCCAGGGCCCATCGCACCTTGCCGTCCCACATGTTCTTGGCATACTGGGCCAGGCATTCCCCGGCCTCAAAGCCTACGCGGTAATTGTTTACCCCAAAGAACGTCGCATGCGGGTGCGGTATGTCCACCGCAATCAGCGGGATACCGGCGGCATCGATCTTGTCCGCGAGCACCGGCGCGACATGCTGATCGATCTGAAATTCAATCACCAGGTCAACCCGGTTGCGCACAAATTCGTCAGCATTATGTAGAGCGGTAGAACCATCGTAGCGATTGTCGAGCACGATCAGGTCAACCCCGGCGGCCGACGAGGCGGCCTTCAGGCTATCGGTCACTGCCTCGGAGAAAGGCATGTCCGCGGATTGACTGCCAAAGCCAAAACGCGCTTTTTTGGGGCGCGCTACCAGGCGATAAAGGCCGTCCTGCGACTGAGCCAAGTAGCCGCGATGCACAAACGTCTTCAGAATGCGGTAGACCGTGGTCTTGGAAATATTGGATCGCTGATAGATGGCTTCGAGTGCCAGGGGTCCCTGCTCGTTTTGCAGAAGCTCGAGGATATCGAGTGCTTTCGATAGTACCGGGATCAAGTAGAGCCGCTTGGGAGCTGAGCGTGTCAACGCGTTTGGCCTCAGTGAAACCTTTGCGATTGTAAAGACTATAACTTGGACCGCTGCATTTGTCCTACAAGAGCACGCGGCGAACCACAGCTTGCCGGCTCCGCGCAACCGTGCTCGACAACTTCAACATCTTCGAGTTTGAACCCGGTTCTGTTCTGCGAGAGAATTCCCGAAGTTCAATAGAGAAATAAGTTCACTATTTTCTTGACAACGATTATTGACCGTCGCTAAAGTGCGCGGAGTCCGATGGGGATTCTTGCGCGGCAGTCTTTCCCTGTCAGGTCCATGTCGACCGCTCAGTGCCCGAGAGGCACAGGAGGAATGCGACCATGAAAGTCCACAGTCTGGTGGTATGTCTGTTTGTAGTTTTGTCGGCGGGCTTCGTGTACAGCCAGGGAGGCGCCAACGGCACCATCCTGGGAACGGTGACCGACAGTTCAGGCGCGGTGGTGGGCAACGCGAAGATCGACGTCACGAACGTCGCTACCGGTGTGACCAGTCATACCGAAACCAGTGTAAACGGAGACTACACCACCCCGTACCTCGCGCCCGGAATCTACCGGGTTACCGCCCAGGCCCCTGGTTTCCAAAAGGCGATCGCCGACAACATCGGGTTGGCCGTGGCGCAGCAGGCCAGGGTCAACATCGTCATGAAACCGGGCCAGGTTTCCGAAACTGTGGAAGTGCAGGCAAACCCTGTCTCGCTGGACACGGATAGCGCGGCGGTTTCTCAGCTCATCAGCCAGACGCAGGTGGAGCAGTTGCCGCTCAACGGGCGCAACTTCCTGAACTTGCTCTTCATCGGAGCAGGCGCCGTGCAGACCACCGGCGAACAAGGCCAGATGCGGCAGGGAGAAGGCAATGCCATCAGCATCAACGGTGGCCGGCCCACGTCCAACAACTACACGCTGGACGGGCTGGTCAACACTGACACCGCCTTGAACACCCCAGCGGTTATTCTGTCGCAGGACGCGATTCAGGAATTCAAGGTGCAGAGCGAGACCTACTCTGCGGAATATGGCTTCAGCGCCAACCAGGTCAACATCGTAAGCAAGAGCGGAACCAATCAACTACACGGCACCGCTTTCGAATTCTTGCGGAACGACGCCTTTGACGCCAGAGCCCCGTTTCAATCCGCCATTCCTGAGCTCCGGCAAAATCAGTTCGGCTTCGTCCTGGGCGGCCCGATCTACATACCGAAAGTGTACGACGGGCGCAACAAGACCTTTTTCCTGGTCAACTACGAAGGCTGGCGCATTCGCAATGGAATCAATCAGGACACGTTCAATGTTCCAAATCCCGCTTGGCTTAACGGCGATTTCTCGGGCTCTGGGCTGTCTCCGGTCGTGGCCGCTGGAGGAACGTGTGTGCCAAGTGCGACGTCTTTCTGCATGCCCATCGATCCAACAACCGGCGCCCCGTTCCCGGGCAACATAATCCCGAGCACCAGCTTTTCACGCCTGGCGCAGGTGGCCATCGGAGCGGGTCTTTTCCCTGCGCCCAATTGCCCCAGCGGCTGTCGCGGAAACTATCGCCTGACCACCGCATTGCCCAACACGGTCGACCAGCAGACTTACAAACTTGATCAACAGCTGGGCCGTTTTGGCTCGATGTTCTTTCGCTACACCACTGCACAATACGAAAACCAGAATATCAACGGTTCGGTCTCGCTTCCCTTCGGTATTGGCACCTTCAACGAGAAATCCGAGAGCTGGATGATTTCGCACACTATCCCTTTGAGCCACAATATCGTGAATAGCTTCCGCTTCGGCCGCCTGGAGCCAATCTCGATCCAGGGTGGAATCGCTGCTCCCGATTCGGACATCAGCAAGCTCGGTCTCACGGGTGTGTTCCAGAACCTGCCCAGTTATGCGGCTATGTACCCGGGGATCAATTTTCAGGGGATCAACGGCACGGCCTTCGGCAGCCAGGGCAATGACGTTACAACAAGTGACATACCGACCTGGGAATTTTCAGATTCGCTTTCGATGACTCATGGCAGGCACACCATCGCGGTGGGCTTCGACTATCGCCGCTGGGTGCAGAAGCGAGACCTTTCCAATGACTTCCTCGGTCAATTCGGCTTTAACAACGATACGATTACTTCGAATAGCGGCGGCTGCCCGAACGCAACGGGTGACTGCGGCACCGGCAATTCCGTGGCCGACTTTCTGCTCGGCTACTACAACAATGCCTCTACATTCCAGCCTGGGCCATTTAGTCCCGCGGGAGTGGCCGGCAACCTGAACCAGTATCATTTCCAATACTTTGCTCCCTACATTCAGGACGACTGGAAGGCGACCAACCGGCTCACCCTGAACCTGGGACTGCGTTGGGACTACCGCACCGTGCCCTTCGAACAGGACAACAAGATGTTCTGGTTTGATCGCGCCAACCCTGGTGGCGGGCTGTGTTACGCCGATAAAGGCTTGGGCACGACAGCCGTTTCCGGACTGGGGGGTCCGATTGCGCCTGACGGCAACGGCTTCTACCGGTATTGCGGGCGCAACAATCCCGCCGCAGCGTCGAAAAAGCCATTTGCTCCCCGGATTGGCTTCGCCTATCGCCTGACCGACAAGACCGTGGTTCGAGGCGGATACGGCCTCTTCTTCGATTCCGCCGAGACTCGCGAAATTGACGATTCGGGCGACATCTATCCGTTTGTCGTGCGTGCTTCCCCCAATCCGAACGTGGATCCCACATTGCCGAAGTTAACCGATAACATGTTTCCGGCGGTCCCACTCCACCAGGTGACTCCGGCGCTGGACGGCAGCCAGTTCTTTGCCGTAATCATCTCGGAGTTCCCGCAGCAACCCATATGTTCAGCAGTGGTCTCTTTCAGTCCAGCGTGAACTGGCAAAGAACACTACCCTGGAAGTCAACTACGTAGGCAACAAGGGCACCCATCTGCTGAATCGCACTAACTATCGGCCAAGGTCTGCCGCCAGCGAATCCTGCGCTCTGCGACCCAAGCACGGGTGGCGACCCCACGGTCGGCGACTGTCCTAAGTCGGCCAGGAGGCCATTCCCCAATATCACCTCTTCTCTGGGTTTTCTTGGCAGCCAATGGAATGGGTATTCCAGTTACAACGCCGGCAACGTGAAACTTGAGCGTCGCTCCAGTTCCATCGCACTGGTTGCGGTTTATACCTGGGCGAAAAGTCTGGATGACAAATCCGCGGCTGCTGGTGTGGGCTCGACCAATGCATTCGCGGGTCACATGAACGAGCACAATCAGGCGCTCGACTACGGTCGTTCCGATTTTGATGTCAACCACCGTTTCGTCACTAGCGTCGTTTACCAGTTGCCCCTTGGCCGGGGCAAGCGTTTCGGCGGGAACATGAACCGGGCGGCCGACCTTGCGATTGGAGGGTGGCAGGTAACGGGCATCACCACTTTCCAGAAGGGTTTCCCGTACTCCATACTGGCCAACGACAATTTTGGTCTGCTCACAACCTTTACCCAGCGGGCCAACCTGGTTTCCGGGTGCAACCCCAACAGCGGTTTCCACAAGAGCGTCAACGAGTTCTTCAACACCGCATGCTTCACTCAGCCGCTCGCCGGCCAGTTCGGCAACAGTGGCCGAGACATCCTGCGCGGGCCTGGGATCAACAACTGGGACATGGGCATCGGCAAAGACTTCAAGTTCACTGAACGAGTCGCTTTCCAGTTCCGCGCGGAAGCGTTCAACGTCTTCAACCACGCGCAATATGGTTACGACCCGAACACCGCGACGTCAATCGGCGCGCCGGTGGACAACAACCCCAACGATGCCGCCTACGGTAAGGTGCTGGCCGCCCATCCCGGCCGCATCATCCAGCTCGGAGGCAAACTAATCTTCTGACCCCCGGTAAGCTTTCTTTAAGATCCGCCATGCCAGTTCCGGCTTGGCGGATTTTTTTGTTAAGGTACACTCGCCTTTGATGAGGCCCTTCTACAGAATTCGCTGGTTCCTCGGGGTCGTGGTGGTGTGCGGCTGTGTCTATCACGCGGCGGCACAATCCGCGGACACAATCGAAAAGTACTCCGCGGACGGTCAGCAGGCCCTCGCACAGGGCAACTACGCGGAAGCCGAGGCTGCATTCGAAAAGCTCAGGGAACTGGAGCCGGGTGTGGCGGAAGTCCATGCCAACCTGGGGGTCATCTACTTTCAGGAGAGGAAATTCGAGCCCGCCGTTTCAGCGTTGCGCCAGGCCCTGAAGCTCAAGCCAGCCCTGCCGAAAACCGATGCCATGCTGGCCATGTCCCTTTCTGAACTGGGCCGCTACGGAGAAGCTCTGCCCGGCCTGGAGAAGTGCTTCCGGCGCGCAACCGACTCTCCCATCAAGCGCATGTGCGGTCTGCAACTCCTAAGAACCGATAGCGGCCTGCGGCGCGATAGCAACGCGGCAGCTGTGGCCTTGGAGTTGAACCGCCTTTACCCGGACGACCCCGAGGTCCTGTACCACACCGCGCAAATCTTCGGTAGCGTCGCATTCCTCAATATGCAGAGGCTGGCGCAAGTGGCTCCCGCATCAGTGTGGAGGCATCAAGCCGAGGCAGAGGCCTACGAAAGCCAGGGCTCGAACGACGCGGCCATCAGCGAGTATCGTCAGGTGCTCTCTGTCGATCGCAGTCGGCCCGGCATCCACTACCGGATCGGGCGCACCCTGTTGGCGCGTTCGAGGCAGGGCAATACGCCGAATGATATAGCCGCGGCGGCCAAGGAGTTCGGGCAGGAGCTGGAAATCGATCCTGGCAATGCCAACGCCGCCTATGAGCTGGGAGAAATTCATCGCAACGCAGGCGAGTTCGACCAGGCGCAGAAATTCTTCGAGCAGGCTGTGGAACACCATCCTGACTTCGAAGAGGCCCAGTTGGGACTGGCCGCAGTTCTCATGTCGCTGCAGAAACCAGACCTGGCCCTGCCGCACCTGCAGAAGGCCATCACGTTGAACGCCGGAAATGAGGTTGCCTGGTACCGGCTTTCGCAAGTGCAGGGAATGCTGGGCCACGAGGCGGAGAAGAAGAAGGCTTTTGCCGAGTTTCAACGTTTGCGCGGCCAGAAATCGAGTCAGGAAGAGGCCGGCAAACAAGTCTTCTCGCCGGACGAAGTTACCCCCCAGCAACTCGATCCGGCTGCGCCCAAATAGCTCACGGTGGGGGCGGGTGCCCTCACCCGCATGGCCCGGGCAACGCCCTGCTCTTCTGGCACGAACTCAAGCCCTGGCGAGCGTTGCGCGCCCGTCCGGACGAGGGCGTCCGGGCCTACGTGGGTTGTGGTGGCGCCGGGTTCAGGTGTGTATTGCCGGCGTAATCCCTGTGCCTTCCTTCACCGTGATCAACTGCTTCGCGGCAACATTTGTCAGAGTTTGCCAGTCGCCATTCGGCCAGCGGATCTTTACTTCGGCGCTCTTAGCCTGGCCCAGGCCGAAGTGCAGACGAAAATCATTGCAGGACAGGAAGCTCGACTGACTCTGCACTTCCTGGGTCTGAACCGATTCTTCCGTGGTTACCACAACTCTCGCGCCGATCGCACTGCGGTTGGACTTCGTACCGATCAACTTGACCTTAAGCCACGAATTATTGCCAGTGACATCGTTGCGCAGCAGCGAGGGAGGCTCATTCAGATTGATCACGAGAATGTCGAGATCGCCGTCGTTATCGAAATCTCCGAAGGCGCAGCCGCGGCTGTTATGCGACTCCAGGATTGCGCCTCCGGCCTGGTCGGTAAGCTCTTCGAATCGTCCCTTGCCCAGATTACGGAACAGCATCCTCGGGTCTTTCGCAGGGAACTCGGGATGTCGCTTCTCGATTTCGGGAAAGGTGTGTCCCGCCACCATGAACAAGTCGGGCAGTCCATTGTTGTCGAGATCCACCATGCCGGCGCCCCAGCATACGAAGCGATTCTCCACCGCCAGGCCGGCCCGCCGGCTGGCTTCCTCGAAATTGGCTTTGCCCATGTTGCGGTAAAGGTCCGGGGTGTCGCCTTCGAAATTGGTCTTGAAGATGTCGAGGCGGCCATCGAGATCGTAGTCACCGACTGCGGCTCCCATCCCGGCTTGCTCCTGGCCATCTTCGCCGTACGCGACGCCGCGGATGGCGCCTTCTTCGCGAAACGTGCCGTCATGATTGTTCATGAACAGCAAACTCGGCGTGGAATCGCAGGCCACGTAAATGTCGGGCCAGCCGTCATCGTCAAAGTCGCCGGCGATAGCAGTGAGTCCGTAGCTGTTTCGAGATGAGGCAATTCCAGACGCCGTGCTCACGTCGGCAAATGTCCCATCTCCTTTATTACGGTAGAGAGTATGCCGGCCGTAAGGAAAGCCGCGCGGGCCACAGGTTACGGGCGTATCCAGCCAGCGGCAGTTCGCGTTCTGGCCGGGCTTGGGAGCTTTTTCTAAATCAAAATCAAGATAATTGGAGACAAACAAATCAAGATGTCCATCGCGGTCGTAGTCGAGGAAGGTACATCCGGTGCCCCAACGATGGGCGGAGTCAGCCACTCCGGCCGCACGGGTTACGTCGGTGAAGGTCCCATCGCCGTTATTGCGATAGAGGACGTTCTGTCCCCAGTAGGTGACGAAGAGATCGTCGAAGCCATCATTGTTATAGTCGCCCACGCAAATGCCGCAGGCCCAGCCGGTTTTCAGCAATCCAGCGCGCTCGGTTACGTCGGTGAAAGTGCCGTCTCGGTTGTTCTTGAAGAGCCGGTTGCTGGCACCGCCGGAGGCATCGGCCAGGCGAGTGCCGGAGAGCAGAAAAATGTCCAGCCAGCCGTCATTGTCGAAGTCGAAGAAGGCGCAGCCGCAGCCGAGCGTTTCAACGATGTATTCTTTGCGATCACTCTCGCCGTAGACCGTCACCGCTTGCAGACCGGCCTTCGCCGCGACATCGCTGAACGTGGAGTTGAAGGGAAGGCCCGAGGGTTTGCCCCGAGGTTGCGCGGCGGCCCGATGGGGCGTGACCCCCTGACCCAGGCACGCGGTCGCCGTCGCACCGAACAATCCGGTAAGAAAGACGCGTCGAGAAGTCGCCATGAAAAGGAGTCCGCTACCTTATTTACCCGCTACTCCATGTAGAAGACTTTTTTCATCATAGCAATCCGCTCTCCGGCGGCTGTCCCGGGGGCTCCCGCTCCCGAGGGCAAGATGCCATCGATCCAGCCGGCGAGACGCCGGCGCTACGGTCAATCAGGGAAGCGTCACCACCGCCACGCCCAGTCCGTGCAGCGTGATCTTCTCGCTGGTCAACTTCACCGAAACGGCAGGATCGAAGTTTGTGGTCTGGTCAACATAGTCTTCCTGAGCACCGGTGGCTCCGGGAATCGTAATCTCAAACGGACGGTCACGCTTGTTGACCAGCAGGATACGCCGTTTGCCGTCCGGCTTCACCACGGCCAGAGAATAAAGATAAGAATCCACCGTTCGGTTGAACGGCTCAGTCTCCACAAGCTTGTCGCCCGGCCCAAAGTTCTCGCGCAGGAGCTTCAGTACCTGGGTACGCGAGTTGGGCTTGCCCGTGTTCCAGTCGACCATCGAAACCGAGGGAAATTGCGTAGGATAGCCGACCAGTTGCGACTCGCCCGCCACGTCCACTCCCATGCGGGTCAGTTCGCCGAAGATGTACGCGTACATGGCGCAGGTCAGGTTCCAGTAGGAATTCGGAATCGGCTGGGTCACATGGCCGGGCTGGTCCTGCATCACGTCATCGGCGGAAATGGCCCCGATCTCGTCGATTGTGGTCTTGGTCTCCGGTGAAAGCCTCTTTCGGATGCTTTCTACATAACGCACTGTGTTGAGAAAGCCGTCCGCGTATGCGAAGAAGGTGTAGGGCTGCATCGCCGGGTCCTGATCGGCGGTGGGCACGGCATAGAAATGATAGGAAATGAAATCCAGCGGAATGCCGGGCTTGTGATTCTTGGGATTGAGAAAGTATTCGAACTGCTCCGGGTGCGTCGAGGGCTGCGCCAGCGCCAGGCCCACGAACTTGGTTTGCGGCGCGACCTTGCCGGATCGACTCGACCACCGCGTCATAAATCTTGGTGTAGGTTTCCGGGCGTCATCTTGTGCTCGAACTCGATTTCGTTCAGCACTTCCCAGTAGGGAATGGAGTAGTGATAGCCGGACTCATGCCGCTTGCCGAGTTCGTCGGTAAATCCTCCCTGCGTGTACCAGGAAAAAAGACGGCCGTAGTAGTCGCCAATTTCCTTCATGCTGGGATCGCGAGGTTCGGTGCCCTGGGTGTAATCCCATACCGGCTGGTCGGGATCGGCCGGGTAGGTCACAGGCTTGTCGGTCTTGAACATCCACTGCGGGATAGTGCTGAAATTGAGAATGACGGAATGGCCCTTCGTGGCGTCGAGAAAATCGATGGTCATGGGATCGATCAGGGAAAAGTCCCACGAAGTCTTGCCGTTCGCCGGAGGTTCGAGTTCCGCCACGGCCAGCTTCGGATATGGCAGCCAGGGAACATAGCGAACGTAATCGGCTTGAATATCGTGCAGCGTCTTGAAGGCGTTGTCGTGGATCGGCGATCCCGCGGCGTAGCGGCGGGTTCACGACGACCTGCAGAGTGGCAGTCGTTTTGGAGATGCCGGTTACTTTGTCCCAGTGGGCCGCGACTTTCGCGGATTGGTCCTGGGCGGCAGGCTCCTGGGCGAGGGAAGGGGATGCTGCGACCGTGCATAAAATCGTAGCCAGCAACAGGGATGGCCGATATCGAATCACGTGAATCCTCCGTCTGGAACTGCGCAGCATTGTGCGGGATCGACCGCTCAAATTCAATAGGAAAATAAACTTACTATTGACAACGACCGACGCAGAATACTACAGTTCAGCGCTTTGAAGCGAGTAGGATTTGTGCCGGCAACAGATTGATCAATGGACAAGCTGCAGAGCATACGCCGAGCCGAAGATTGGGCTCTTTGGAATCGGTTTGGACGCCTACTGGCCGCAGTTCCCCGGCCTGGAAGATCGTCTAAAAGGATACGGCCGGCAGGTCGCCCAGCAGCTCGAACGGGCTGGAGCCCAGGTGGTGAACCTGGGATTGATCGACACGCCGGAGAAAGCTCTCGCCGCAGGGCACCAGTTCCGCAGCGCCGACGTCGATCTCATCTTTCTCCACGTTACAACCTACGCGCTTGTCTTCGACCGTGCTCCCGGTGGTGCGTCGGGCCAAGGTCCCGGTCATCATTCTGAATCTCTCTCCGTGCCGCGGCCATTGACTATGACTGGTTCAACGGCTCTGGGCGATCGTACAAAAATGACCGGCGAATGGCTGGCCTACTGCCAGGCTTGTCCGGTGCCGGAGATCGCAAACGTCTTCAATCGCTGCAGGATTCCTTTCTTTCAGGTCACGGGCACGCTGGAGAACGATGCCGTCGCCTGCGAACGAAATTGCGGAGTGGGTTGAGCGCCGCTCGGGTCGCTCACACCATGGAACACAATCGACTGGGTGTGATGGGTCATTATTACGGCGGCATGCTCGACATCTATTCCGACCTCACACAGCAGTGCGCGTACTTTCGGGGGACATATTGAAGTCGTCGAAGTGGATGAGCTGGCGGCCCTGCGACGGCAGGTGAGCGAGGCCGAAACCAGGAAACGTATGGAGGACTTCCGCGAGGCCTTCGATGTCCAGCCCGATTGTTCGCCGGAAGAACTGGAGCGGGCGGCGCGCACCTCGGTCGCCCTCGATCGCCTGGTTGAGCTCCACAAACTTGGCTCCCTGGCATACTACTACCAGGGGACGGGAAGCGCCGAGAACGAAGATGCCATCAGCTCCATCATCCTCGGCACCAGCCTGCTGACAGCGCGGGGTATTCCTGTTGCCGGGGAATATGAAATCAAGAACGCCCAAGCCATGAAGATCATGGACGCTTTCGGAGCGGGCGGGTCTTTTACCGAGTACTACGCCGCGGATTTTACCGATGACGTTCTGCTCATGGGGCATGACGGCCCCGGACACATCGCCATTGCCGAAGGCAAGACGAAGATTCGCCCGCTCAAGGTCTATCACGGTAAAGTGGGCCGCGGACTATCGGTGGAAATGTCGGTGAAGTACGGTCCCGTCACGCTCCTGTCAGTGCTCCAGACCGCGGACGGAAAATTGAAGCTGTTGATGGCCGAAGGCGAATCCGTCGCCGGACCGATTCTCGAAATTGGGAATACCAATAGCCGTTACCGATTCCCCATTGGGGCAAGAAACTTCATGAATGAGTGGAACGTCCACGGCCCGGCGCATCACTGTGCAGTGGGCATAGGGCATGTTGCCAGCAAGCTGAAAAAGCTTGGCGCACTGATCAATATCGAGTGCATTCAGGTCTGTTGAGCAACTCGCGAGGGGCTGAGATGAGCGAACTCGGTCCGTATGGAAGTGTTGTGCCCATTGGCAAAGGAGCCATGGGGGCGTGCGATGCGCCCCCATGAGCCGGAAAAGCGACGACTGGACGATCCCACAACAGCAACAGCACGAAGTTTATAGATCACTCTTTCCCGCCTCACGCCAGGTCGTAGCGATCAAGGTTCATCACCTTGGTCCACGCGGCCGCGAAGTCCTTCACAAACGCCTGCTTCGAGTCGTTAGAGGCATAGACTTCTGCGAGTGCCCGGAGCTGGGAGTGCGAACCGAAGAGGAGATCGACGCGGGTGGCGGTCCATTTGACTTTGTCCGTCGCCCGATCGCGCCCCTCGTAGACCTCTCCAGAACCGTTGGAGTGAGTGGACGGCTGCCACTTCGTATGCATATCGAGCAGGTTGACGAAGAAGTCATTCGTCAGAGTATCGGGCCGGTTGGTGAAGACGCCGTGCTTGGCCTGTCCGACGTTCGCGTTCAGGACGCGCAGGCCGCCGACGAGAACCGTCATCTCAGGAGCAGTCAGTTTCAGCAACTGCGCCCGATCCACCAGCAACTCCTCAGCCGACAGCGGATGACCCTTTCGGAGATAGTTGCGGAACCCGTCAGCGACCGGCTCCATGGCGGCGAATGAGTGCACGTCGGTCTGCTCCTGCGAAGCATCCGTGCGTCCCGGCGAGAACGGGAGTTTCACGTCGTGCCCGGCGTTCTTGGCGGCTTTCTCGATCGCCGCATCGCCCGCAAGAACGATCAGGTCGGCAAGCGAAACCTTTTTCCCGCCCGACTGTGAAGCGTTGAACTCCTTCTGGATCGCCTCGAGCTTCGGCAGCACCTTCGCCAGTTCGGCCGGCTGGTTCACCTCCCAGTCCTTTTGTGGCGCCAGGCGAATGCGCGCCCCGTTCGCTCCACCGCGCTTGTCGGAGCCGCGGAACGACGCTGCCGATGCCCAGGCCGTCGTGACCAGTTGGGAGATGGACAATCCGGATCCGAGGATCTTCGCCTTCAGGGCAGCAATGTCCTGTTCCCCGATCAATTTATGATCTACGGCAGGAACCGGATCTTGCCAAAGCAGCGTCTCCTTCGGAACCAGGGGGCCAAGGTACCGGGGGAGCGGCCCCATGTCGCGGTGTGTCAGCTTGAACCACGCCCGCGCAAAGGCGTCTGCCAACTGGTCTGGATGTTCGTAGAAGCGCCGTGAAATCTTTTCGTACGCAGGGTCGAACCGCAGCGCGAGGTCGGTGGTCAGCATGGAGGGCGCGTGACGCTTTGACGGGTCGTGCGCATCCGGCACCGTACCGTTGCCGGCGCCATTTTTCGGCGTCCATTGGTGCGCACCGGCCGGACTCTTGGTCAGTTCCCAGTCGTAGCTGAACAGGTTGGTGAAGAAGTTGTTGCTCCACTTGGTAGGCGTCGTGGTCCAGATGACTTCCAGGCCGCTACCGATGGTGTCGTCGCCAAAGCCCTTGCCCAGTTTATTCTTCCATCCCAGGCCTTGATCCTCGATGTTGGCGCCTTCCGGGTCGGGTCCTACATATTGAGCGGGAACGCCGGCGCCGTGGGTTTTGCCGAAGCTGTGACCGCCCGCAATGAGCGCAACCGTCTCCTCGTCATTCATCGCCATGCGGGCGAAAGTCTCTCGGATATCCCGCGCCGCGGCAATCGGATCCGGCTTTCCATTCGGTCCTTCCGGATTCACATAGATCAGACCCATTTGCACCGCAGCGAGCGGATTCGCAAGATCGCGATCGCCGCTGTAGCGCTCGTCCGCCAGCCACGTGCCCTCAGGTCCCCAGAAGATGTCCTCTTCGGGTTCCCACACGTCCTCGCGGCCGCCGCCAAAACCGAAGGTCTTAAAGCCCATCGATTCCAGGGCGACGTTGCCGGTGAGAATCATGAGGTCGGCCCAGGAGATTTTCCGCCCATACTTCTGCTTGATCGGCCAGAGCAGCCGGCGCGCCTTGTCGAGGTTCACGTTGTCCGGCCAGCTATTAAGTGGCGCAAAGCGCTGCTGACCGCTTCCCGCCCCGCCGCGGCCGTCGCCGATGCGGTACGTGCCCGCGCTGTGCCACGCCATACGAATGAAGAGTGGGCCGTAGTGGCCAAAGTCGGCCGGCCACCAGTCCTGCGAATCCGTCATCAGGGCATGCAGGTCCTTGATCACGGCGTTCAGGTCAAGCGTCTTGAACTCCTTCGCGTAATTGAACTCCTTGCCCATCGGATCGGACAGCGGGGAATGCTGGTGCAGCACCTTCAGGCTCACCTGATTCGGCCACCAGTCCGCATTGGTGTGGGCTTTGCGAGGGCCGTGCGCTACTGGGCACTTCCCCTCGGGTGCTGTGCTTTTGTCGGTAGCTTCGGGGGAAACGCTCCCCGATGAAGTCGCGAGTGTATTTTCCATATTTTCCGTCCTTCCAATCTTGAATGAGTACTGCGTGAAAAAAATTATTTTCTGGCGCTGCAGCGGCGGCAGAGGCCAAAGACCTCGACCAAGGGCTGCGTCAGATCAAAGCCATCCGGCAGATGCCGGGATAGCCGTTTGAAATCAATGAACTCTCCTTCGATGTCCTGCACCGATTTGCAGCGGGAACAGACCAGGTGGTGGTGAGGTTTGAGATTGCCGTCCACCCGCAACGTGGACGAATGAGGAGTGACCTCTCGCAGCAACCCGCATTCGATGAAAAGCCGCAGATTGTTGTAGACCGTAGCCAGAGAAATGGATGGAATGCGACGCCGCACCGCGGCGTAGATGTCCTCCGGGGAGTAATGTCCGTGGGAAGCGATGACCGCCTCATAGACCACCTGACGCTGGTGCGTGACCGCCAAACCGTGCCTCGCGGCCAGCTCACGGAACTGATCATGGGTGAGACGCATGATTATCGGATGAGAATAATTATAAAACAACCGGGAACAGTGTCAACCGCACTATTTCCTGTGACCTCGCAGAGGGCGGTCGGTCGCCGGACCAGACTGCGGCTCAGCAACTCGCTCTTGACTGCCTCAGGTGAATTCGCCGGTGGCAGTAAGGGGCAACGATTTGACTGATGAGATGGTGCCCGGGATCGGAATCGAACCGATACGACTCTTTCGAGTCTCGGGATTTTAAGTCCCGTGCGTCTGCCAGTTTCGCCACCCGGGCGGGGAAGATCTCGAAGTCAATATATCAGTTCAATACACGCTGGTTGGGCGGCGGGAAATAGACGCAGAGATTTTCGGAGGCCACAAAACAAAACGTCCCAGACTCGTTTGAGTCATGGGACGCTCGTCGAACAAGCCCTCCCCCGAAAGATTGTTCATGAACAGCCTATCGTTAGTAGGGGTACTTGGGAATGGCACGAACGGGCTATTTATGCGAGTTTGGTCTATCTTTGGTAACTTCAGCGGGTTACGTGACGGATGTTTCTTCGTCCAGAACCACGACCCGGCTCAAATTGCGGGGATGGTCGGGATCGAGACCCTTTTTCAGTCCGGTGTAGAGGCCGGTCAACTGGCCGGCAAACACGTAGGGCGCCAGGCGCGCTACTTCCGGCAGCTCAAAATCGAATTCTACGACAAGATCGGACGCCGCGCGGGCGCGTTGGTCCGCCCGATTGGCAACCGCCAGGGTCGTTCCTCCCAGCCCCTTGATCTCCTGCAGAACATCGCACTCGGCGTCGTAGCCCTGCTCGGACAACAGGAATATGATCAGCGTTTCCGGCCCGACAATCGACTTGGGCCCGTGGCGGAATTCCAGGGTGTGAAAGCTCTGCGCGTAAGAAACTGACATCTCCGTGATCTTGAGCGCGGTCTCGCAGGCCAGACCGAAGAACGGCCCCTGGCCCAGACACACGTAGTCGGCAAACTGGTGCGCACCCACGAAGTCGCGGACCTGGGCATGCGCGCGGTCCATGGCGGGCTGCGCCAGGCCGGGTAATTTGCCGAGGAACTTCAGGAGCTCGAAATCGTCAGCCTGGCAGGCGGCCAGGTATTGCAGGCTCAGCAGCATCGATGAAAATGACCGGGTCATCACCGTGCTCTGTTCGTCGCAAGGCAGCAGCGGCAGGGTGGCGGTTGCGACCTGCCCGAGCGGCTGGTCGGGCGTGCCGGTGACGGCAAGTACGCGAATGTTCTTCTCCCGCTCCAGCAATCGCGCCGCTTGTACGGCCTCCGACGTACGGCCGGAGCGGGAAATGACAACCGCAGCGAGGTCCTCTGCATCCGCCAGCACCAGGTCGGGAAAGAGCAACAACTCAGAGGCCGGAATTGCCCGGGCAGGTATCCCGGTGATGCGACTCCATGCCGCCGCCGCCGCCAGTGCGATGTAGTAGCTCGAGCCGCAGCCGATAAACAGCCATTGGCTGGCCGCATGGAAGGGCTGCCGGATTTGCGCCAGCGAGCCTTCGCGCTCCAACCCCTGGAGACAGCGACCCCAGAATTGGGGCTGCGACAGAATTTCGGCCAGGGAATCGGCGCCTGGAACGCCCGTCATGGTGGACGGCCCACTCTTTTTCAGGTCGAACAGGTTCTGGTTGAACAAGCGCTGGTCAGACAAGCGTCACCTCAATGCCCATCTTCTTCAGGGCTTTCAGGTCGGACTTGGGAATGCTGTGGTCAGTGATGACTTCCTGCAAAGCCGTGGGTGGGACAATCATGGACAAACTGCGCCGGCCAAACTTGCTGGAATCGCACACCGCGACGGTCCGCTTCGCAACTTCAACCATGATGCGATTGACTTTGGCTTCAAGAAGGTTGGGCGTACTGAGTCCATAGTGGACATCAAAACCGTCCACCCCCAGAAAAAGAATGTCGGCGTTCAATCCCCGCAGGGTTTCCTCCGCAATCGGCCCAACCAGCGAAAAGGAGTTCTTCCGCAAAGTGCCGCCGGTCAGGATCACTTCCACCGGGGCGCCGGTCAGGTCGGCCGCAATGTTCAAGCCGTTAGTGATAATCGTAATGTTATGAAAGTTCCGCAAAGCGTGCGCGATGGCGGTGGTGGTGGTGCCGGAATCGAGAATCACCACCTGGCCTTCCTTGACCTGGGCCGCGGCGGAGGCCGCAATCCGCAGCTTCTCCTTGCGGTGTAGCTTCTCCTTTTCCCGCAGGGAAGGGTCTTCCAGCGCGCCTTCGCGGGCCGGTAATGCGCCGCCGTGAGTGCGATGCACCAGGCCGTGGGCGTGCAGGACTTCCAGGTCTTTCCGGATCGTGACCTGGGAAGTGTCGAATTTCCGGGCCATGTCTGCGACCAGCACACGGCCATCGCGCTCCAGATCCTCGATAATGGCCCGCCGGCGTTCTTCGTTGAGCACGTTTTTTCCGAAACCAGGGCTTATGATTGCCCTTTCTTTTTATATCGTTTGCTTTCGGTTGTCCAGTCCAAAAGGAGAAGCCCGCGCGCCGGGCGTGGCTGGACTTCGAAGAATGGGTCATTCCCGCGACTAGAATTCGATTCCCAGCCGGGCGCTGTAGCTACGCGGTGGTCCGATGCCGGTGCCCGAGAAGAGGCCGGCAAAATTGATCAGGTTAAGCCGGTTGTTAAGGTTCTGCACGTCCGCCTGCAGACGCATGAGCAAGTGCTCTCGCTTTACCAGTTCGGCGCCGACCGAGGCCCCAAGCGCAAGTGAAGGCCGGACCCGGTCCCGGGCAAAGTCTACGCGATCGACGATCTGTTGCCCGAATTGCTGGACCGCATCCTGTACTGTGCCATCGAACTCCGTGGGCAGGCCGCTGCCGTAAGTCCCTCCGAATGCAACCCAGGCGCGCGACACAACCTGATAGCGAAAGCGGGTGCTGACCGTATTTCGCTGGTCCTGAGAAACGTTGAAGCGGCCGGTATTGGCCAAGGCGTCCGAGGCTTCATCGCCCAGGAACAGGCCGCCGGTCACGGGCGTGTAGCCAAAGCCCACCATGTTGGAATAGCTGACTTGGCCGGAGAGGCGTCCCCAGTTTGGCAGGTCCAGTTTGGCCTCGATACCGTGGATGGTGCCGCGACGGAAGGCGATGGGAAAGCTTACTCCCGGTATCGAACAAGACATCGTCATCGGCGTAGTTATTGAACACGCGATCGTAGTAATTCAGGTCCAGCTTCATTTTTCCCAGGAAGCCCTTCGTGATTCCGGCTTCGTAGAAGTTCCCGTGCGAGGGTTCCACGGGAAGGCGCAGCACTTGGGGATCGAGCGCGGCCACCGCGGTCGAGCTGGCTAGCAGAATGTTTTCCGCGGCGGGAGTCTGGAAAATCCGGTCATAGGAAGCATGCAGTACCAGGTCGGCCTGGGGCCAATACCAGGCGATTCCCAGCCGGGGACTCAGCGCGTTGCGATCGACCACCAGGCGATAGTGGTCCCAGCGCAAGCCGGCGCTCAGGGTCCAGTGGCCGAGGCGCATCAGGTCCTGGACGTAGAGAGCCTGCTCGCGATCCAGGCCGTGGTCGAAGAAATTGAAAGTCGGCGGCGTGCCCGGATCGAACTGGCTGAAATCGGTGATGGCGTAGTTGAATTGCTCATGGATGGAACCGTAATCCATGTCGGCTCCGGCCTTGATCTCGTGAATGCCATGATGAACCGAGATATTTCCCTTGAGGTAGAGTTCGCGGAAGCTGCGCTGTTGCCCTGCGATGATGGGAGTGGAGAACGCGTTCGAGGAGAGCCCAGATGAATCATCTCTCGACATGAGCCGGAAATCGCCCAGCACGTTGGAGGAAAAAACATGCTGGTAGGAGAGAATCCCGATGGTCTCGTTGCTGTTGCGGTCCTGGCGTTGTCCGGCGGCCTGCTGCACAAATTCGTTGGGAACCTGAAACACCGTCTGCTCGTGACGAACAATCAATCCCAGGCGGTCGCGGTCGGTGAGGTCGCGTTCATAGTGCGCCGCAAAACTGCCGGTGGTGGCCCGATTGGTGAAGTTATCAAGCACGGGCGGATCGAGGTAGCGCCCGGTAAGGGCCCCTTCCGCGCTGATTCCGAGAGTATTCTTGCCCCAACCCTGCTGCGCCATCAGGTAGCCGTCGGCGGTGCCGAAGCTGCCTCCGGAAGCGACAAACTCGCCGTGAAAGCCTGGACGGAAATCTCGGACGGTAGAAATCTCAACCACGCCGCCGAGCTTTCTCCCATATTCGGCGGGGAAATTCGCGGTGAGGATGGTCATCGACTCGGCATCATCGGCTTCGATCTCGGGTGCAAACGATGGCGAACGATTGTCGGTCAGGGGAATTCCATCGACCACATATTGCGTCTGGTACTCCGAGCCCCGGGGATGCAACACACCGTTCGACTCCAGCAACCAGCCGGGCTGCGAGTTCACCAGGTCAATGACCGAACGACCGGGCAACGCCGTGCTGCGATGCTCGAGCGTATCCGTTCCCACCCGGTTAATCGTGCCTGTGCGATGCGGATCAACCAGGGTGTCGGAGTCGCTGACCTCAACGGCTGTCTGCGTAGATGCGACCGCCAGCTGGATGCGCAGTTCGCTGGAGACCGCCGACCGCACCTCAACCACGCTGGAATAGAGAGCAAAGCCGGAGCGCTTCACTTCGATGTGGTACACCCCGAAGGGAAGATTCCTCGCCACCAGAATGCCCGCTTCATCGGTGACATAGCTCTGGCGAAACTGATTGGCCTCGGAGACCAGCTCCACCGCGGTTTGCAGACCCAGCCCGGTCGGGTCCACAACTCTTAGCCGCAATCCCCCCGAGTTGCTCTGTCCGAAGAGCTGCACCGCGAACAGGCAAAGAATCAGGCCCTGCCTCATTGTCTCCCGCCCTAGTCGACCACCTTAAGAATGCTTCTGTATGTTACACCGGCATGAAGTTCCCCCTTCTTGGGGTGATGGATTCGCCCTCCCAATTGAGGCGGGAATGGCCTTTTAGCGTGGATGCGGGCGGGTGTGCAGGTGGGAGTGAGGGGATCCAGGTCCTTTAGAGACGCCTTCCGTTTCACGAAAACTTCAATATTTCCTTCTTCAAACGGCGCAGTTTGTCGAGGGCCAGTTTAATTTCGTTCCGTTCGGCGAAACCATCGGAACTGTGCACCAGGACTTCACGGCGAGCGAGGATAGCCGCTTCAGCGACCTCGATCCGCTTGAAAAGAGTCCGGTGGTCAGTTTCCTGCAAGGCGGCTTCGTATTCCAGTTGCCATTGGGGTAAGGACCCCTCAGGGACCGAAGAGGAGAACTCCTGGGACGCCATCAGCCATCTCCTAACCCGTGATGCAACCACTCTATGACGGCCTATCGTAAAAAAAGAAAGCAGGAGGCGTCTGCCCGCTGGCGTACACGCATTCGTACGCTTTCGGGCTTGAGAGCGGAGGCGAGGCTAAGGATGAACAGCTGCCAGGCCGTTGATTTTGGCCGGCCCGAACCTCTAGAATGACGTGATTTCGCGCGACCGGGCGGGCGCAGGTCCGCGCGGACATCGTGGATTTTTGGGGGACCATGAAACTACCAAATAGGAAGTTGCGACTCGTCAAAGCCTGCGCGCTCGTCGCCGGGCTGGTCATAGTCATTACAATGGTTTCAAGCTTGGCCGCCGGTCAGGGCAGTACAGCCGGCGCAGATGTGTATAAGGCGAAGTGCGCCACCTGCCACGGGCAGGACGGCAGTGGCAACACCCCGGTGGGAAAAAGCCTGCAGGTAGCGGATCTGCGGTCCGCGGCGGTCCAGAGCAAATCGGACGCTGAACTTATCCAATCCGTCACCGAGGGAAAGGGCAACATGCCGGGCTTCAAAGGCAACATCACTGACGACGAAATTCATGCGGCGGTGAGATTTGTGCGCACCTTTGCCGGCAAGGGCGATCCCGCTCCCAAGAAAAAATAGAAGGGCGGGGCCACGGTACGTCGGCCCTCCCAAACTCACGCTGAAGCTTCAGCTCAGGCTGCACCGGTCGGATGCGTGGCGTTATCAGGCCGAATTTTCATGGGGGCCCTTGCGCGTGCCGAAGCTAATCCCCGTCCGCTATATACTTTCACCTCACGAGCGGCGGAGCTCCCATGAAACGAATCCTTATCATCATCACGATGGGACTGTGGTTGAGTGTCCCGTGCCTGGCGGGCGCACAGGATTCGTCGAAGGTGATTGCGATGGAGAACCTGTGGAACCGCGCCGAGTTGAACAATGATGCGCCTGCTTTGCGGCTTCTGCTGGCGGACGACTTCGTCATGACCGTGGCTGAGGGCACAATCTACAACAAATCCCAGATCGTCGCTTCCGTGGCCGACAAGTCCTACCGCCCTGAAGCCCTGCAATCCTCCGATATGGTGGTCCACTCCTACGGAAATACAGCGGTAGTGACTGGCGCCTACTACGAAAAGGGAGTGGACAAGGGCAGGCCATGGGAGCGGCGCGGCCGCTTCACCGATACCTGGATGAACCTGGACGGGCGCTGGCAATGCATAGCCAGCCACTTCAGCGTCAAGCCGAAGTGAGCCCATGACGAGCCCATGTGGTCGCGGGCGACTCGCCCGCGAGGTTTTCTCGCCGTCCCTTAAGATAAATTTCCGTATGCGCAAGTCCGCCCAGTACTGGATCGACCGGCTGAGTCTCATCCCTCATCCCGAGGGTGGATACTACCGCGAGACTTACCGCTCGGAACTCTCCATCGCCCGGCAGGCTTTGCCGGCGCAATTCACCGGGCCGCGGCTGGTCTCGACGGCGATCTACTTCCTGCTCGAGAGCAACAATTTTTCCGCCTTCCACCGCCTGCGATCGGATGAACTCTGGCACTTCTACGCTGGCAGTCCAATCACTGTGCATGTGATCGAACCGGACGGCAGTTATTCCGGGATTCAGTTGGGCAGCAATCCCGATGCGGGCGAGGCGTTGCAGGAGGCGGTCAAAGCAGGACGATGGTTCGCTTCCCAGGTTCGAGATGCCGACTCGTTCGGGCTGGCAGGTTGCACGGTGGCGCCGGGCTTTGATTTCGCTGACTTCGAACTCGCCAAGCGATCGGATCTGGTCAGACTTTATCCGCAGCATCGCGCCCTGATCGCAGGGCTGACCCGAAGCTGACTATTGTTTTATTCGGGCCAGATTCCCGCAGCAGTGCCGGATAGAATCTGTTGCCGTACTTCTTCCCTCAGGGGCAGCGCCATAAAGTCGTCCAGGTTCTTCTTAATGTCGGGAACGCCCGGGCCCGGCCAGTCGGTGCCGAAGAGTGTCTTGCCCGCGATTTCCTCCAGCCGGGGAAAATATTTAAGCAAGGTTTTGGGCGGAATGCCGCTTATATCCAGATACACATTGGGGTGGCGGCGCAGAAGAAAGAATGCAGTGTGCATCCAGAGCGGGCGTCCGCCGTGCGCCAGAAGTATTTTCATCCTGGGAAAATCCACCGCGACATCATCAATATAGATCGGGTCTCCATACTTGTTACGGGCGCCGTGAAAAATTGATGTCCCGGTATGGAACATCACCGGAACGCCGTTGGCCTCCGCCGCCCGGTAGATGATTTCCAGTTCCTTCACGCCATGTAGATAGTCGTTGGGAAACAGCAACTGGTGTGGAGGATGGATCTTGATCATGCGAATCTTCAGCCGCAGAATCTGCTCGACATCCGCCATGATGTTTGGAGAATGCCGGGGATGAAGACCGCCACACGAAATCAGACGCCTGGGCTCGGTCCGTGTGTAGTCGGCTACCCATTGGTTGACCTCGGGACCGAAGCCAATGACTTCCGGCGCGACGTAGTTGATCAGTACGGCCCGCCCGATGCCGGAAGCATCAAGATATTTCAGGAAGGCCTTGGGGGATTTGCAGAATTCAGCGATCTGATCGAAATTCGGGCGCTTATGTTTTAAGAGCGCCAGCGCCTCCGGCTTGAACATGTCAAGGGGCTGGATATGGATGTGGCAGTCGGTAACCATGGATGCGCCAGCGCAATGGGTGAAGGTGAGGTAGAACCTTATCCAACACAGCTCGTAATTTGCAACTTAAAATTGCGCCTGCTGCATTCTGCTTTTTTGCGTCCTTAGCGGCCTCTCTTTGCGTCCTTGGCGGTAAAGAGGTTGACTTTGACTGAATGGCCCCAAAAATCTTCACCGCAAAGGACGCAAAGAGAAGACGCAAAGGACGCAAAGCGAAACTACAGTCCAATGTCTAAAGGCGCGGACATTGTCACACTGGCTGGTTGCGGCTCAGTCGGTGGGGTTGCGTGGAAACTTCTGATAAGGAAGCCGCACTCCGTCAACCTCGACCTGGTCAGCTCGCATCGCGGAGGGTGCCTCGAAGCCAATAGCGCCGGCGTGAGTGACAAAGTCGTCTTGGTCAACTCCGTCGCCGCTCACGCCCAATCCTCCCACCAGCACGCCATTCTTATAGAGCGGCAAACTACCGGGGAAGAACACGACTCCGTTCTGATTGGCATTGGCCGCCTGTGAACCCTGGGTGCAGGGATGTGCCAGGTCGAACAGGAACAAGCTGAAGAAAGGACCGGGGCCGGAACCGTCGATACCTGGTGTGAAAAGGGGTTGGGCGCCGAATCCAATTGTCCGGTTGGTGACCGCTGTGCCCGCCGGAACTCCGGGCAAATCCGGAGCGCCCGCCGGATTGCTGAAGTAGATCACATTACGGGCCTTTGCCACCGCTACGTCGATGCTGAACACGGTTGCATCGGGCATGCGGTGCAAAGCCAGCACGGTGCCGTCGAGATCGGCTACTGCGATCGTCATCCGCGCCCGCGAACCGGCGGGAAGACGAATGACCGCGCGCGTCATCTCCGCGGTGGCAACGGCATGATCGATGATGGTGGCCACATCGCTTTGGGTCAACCCCGATGCTCCACCCACGGGTCCCACCATATCGCCTTCTGGCGGCAAGCCTCCAGTCAACGGCCCCACCACGAAAGTTCCCGCCGCGGATCCCAGCCCCACTCCGTTGGGGGCAGTGGTCTGGTTCACAAAGGGCAGGGCAATGCCGCCGATAATCACCACTCCGGGTGGAGGTAGTTGCGCCACCGTTGGCAGAAAGCCCGCTTGCGAGGCCGCGGAGAAAGCGGCGAACTCGGCGACCGCCGCCGAAGTACTCACTACTCCAACTCCTCCCACGGCGGCTCCGTTCTTAAACAGCGGCACTCCTCCCGGATTCACTGCGGCAGGATTGCTGTCATCGGCATCGGCTTTGCCCGTGATCACGCCTAAACCGGGGGCCAGTCCGTCGATCGAACGCGCCGGATCTATGCTCTGTCCCGGCAGGAAGCTGGCATTGAGGGGGCAACCCCGATTGGTGTTCTCGATCCCGTAAAGGTCCGCGTTGGGCGCGTTCGAAACTCCGGGAGGAAAGTGAATGCCGCTGATAAAGCGAACCGTCCGGCTGGAGAGCGGCGCCTGATCGTTGCTAAAGAGCGCCGCCGTGCGAGCCAGAGCTACGGCAAGTTCATTGCTATCGACCGTGGCTCCGAAATTGCCGGTTGAGGTCAGAGGCGCGGTGGCATTGCGAAACACGGCCAGTATTTTCCCCGCCCGGTCGGCCACGGCAATGACCAGGGGAGCGTCCGCCGATTGGGCGGCGGCTTGGACAACCTGCTGGACGTCAGCCGAGCTGAGCGGAGTAGGCGTTACGGATGGAGAAGATGGAGGCGTCGGGCCTCCCCCGCCACATGACATCAGCAGAGCGGCCGCCAAGACTAAACCAGCCGGCGTTAGTGAAGCCACGCAAATCGTCACCGTACCGGATCGCAGCGGCCGAGGCTTCAGTCGGTTTCGATAGGCCAATGGAATTTCTTTCTCCATCATGAAGTCTGCCGCTGGAAGGAATTTAATACGCCAACGGCCCAAGAACGACAGGGCCGACACCTTCGTGTAACCACAGTGGTCACTCCCAGGGCTCCGTAACGTTGACTTTCCCTAGGGCTCTGGCACAATTCGCCTAAGCCCAAAAATCAGATTTTCGCTTGGGGAAAGGGAATATTGTGGACGCCTTCAGACGGCTTATCGCCGGAATTCTCTGTCTATTATTGTCTTCGCTGCCCGCGGTGGGCGCGCCGCCGGTGGGAGGACAACGCGCGGGCGAGATCAAAGCGTTGATTCCTTCCGCCACCAGAAACGAGCAGGCCACCAAGGCCAAAGATGAACTCGATTGGAATGACCTGCTCAAGACGGCCGCGAGCGGCCGGGTGCGGGCTGGCCTGGATGACGGTTCCATCCTCAGCGTGGGCACTAACAGTGAATTGCGCGTGCTCCAGCACGATGCCGCGTCGCAGCAGACCTCGCTGGAGATGAACGCCGGCCGGTTGCGCAGCAAAGTCGTGAAAATCACGCAGCCCAATGGCAAATTCGAAGTGCATACGCCCAATGCGGTTATCGGCGTGGTCGGCACGGATTTCTACGTCGAGTACGGCAACAACAAGACCACGGTGATCTGCTACACCGGAGTTGTGACGGTCACGCCTCTGAGCGGTGCTCACGCGGAGAACAATTCTTCCAACGCCGCCAATGCCGGCAACCAGGTGACTCTGACGGCCGGTCAGATGGTTGAGATCACCACCGAGGTGCCTCCGGGCGGATTCCACTCGCAGCCCACGCCTGGCAATGTACAGAACGCGAGTATGGTCTCAACCGAGGTTCCGGACATGCCCTTGCCTGCGGCCGCCGGAGTGACCAGTCCCTGGCACTGGGCGCTCATGATGGGCGCATTCGCTGGCGCAGCCGTTGGTCTCACCTTCGCCGTGGATCGTGGAACGACGACCGCTCCGGTGCGGCCACCGGGCTGTCCAGTGGGCGTGCCACCCTCGCAATGCAACAAGTGAGCCGGGTGCAGAGAATCTTGAGAGTGGTGAACGTTCGCCCGACCAGACCGGGATGACACCGCAAGCCAATCGGGAGTGGTCGGCGTGGCTGGGTCGAGTCTCGGCTCGCCAGGTGGATCTCGCGCTGGCTCTGCTGGTGACTCTTGCCGGCCTGCTCCTGTTTGCCTATTCCGGCATTGGCGGAAACCGGCGTGCCGGCTTCCTGTTTCTCCAGAACATCGAGCTGCGTACTCTGGATCTGCGTTTTGCCTTGCGCGGCACGCGGACCCACGATGATCGGATCGTGATCGTCGGCATCGATGAGAAAACTCTTCAAAAGCTGGGATCATTCCCTCTGCCGCGAAAATCGTATGCGCACCTGGTTCAAAGCCTGTCGGGTGCGGGCGCGCGGGTAATCGCCTTCGACGCTACTTTTCCCACTCCAGAGAGCAACTCGGCGCTGGCCGCGCTGCAAAAACTCCGGGCAGAAATCGCGCCCGGTGCTTCACCATCCTTTCTCAAGAAAATTCGTGATCTTGAATCCGCCAGCGACCAGGATGCTATCTTCGCCGCCGCTCTCAAGCAATCCGGCAACGTGATCCTGGGACACTTATTTCTGGATGAGCAACGGGCCCGGTTATCCGATCCCAAGAAGGCGGAAGAGTATTTCAACGTCGCCTGGGCCAAGGCCTTCCCGCAGGTGCTCAAGGTCAAATCCAAAGACGGCCGCGACTTCGACATGGGCAAGTCGTGGATTGAGAACGGGGGCACGGTCGCCGCGGGGGCGGAAGCCAACATCGCCAAGCTGGCGGAAGCGGCCTCGTCTTACGGATTCATTGACATCAATCCTGACCCCGACGGCACGCTCCGCCATGCGCTTCTCATCATGCGTTACCAGGACCAGGACTTCTTTCCCTCCCTTGCGCTGCAGTCGGTGCGGGAGTACGAAAAGATTCCGGACCAGGAAATCGCCGCCTACATCGCCGAGACTGGCCTGGAGCGCATCCAGCTGGGCAAGCACCAGCTGCTGCCGTCGCGTGACGGCACCGCTCTCATCAACTACACCGGCCCTTACCGGACCTACCAGCAATACTCAATGGCGGATGTAATTGACGGTACCGTTCCGCGCGGCGCGCTCCAAGACAAGATCGTGTTGGTCGGCGCCACCGCCATGGCCATCGGGGACCTGCGCAATACGCCCTTCCAGAGCGGAACCGCCAGCTACATGGGGGTTGAGGTCCACGCCAATATCATCGACAACCTACTGCACAGCTCCGAGCCAGGGCGCACGTTTCTCGCCCGTGGCATTCGAGAGGATCTGATCGACGCCGGCTTTATTCTGTTGTTCGGCCTCGCCTTCGGCGCCTGGTTCGCACGCATCAAGCCGCTCTATTCCACGCTCTCCCTGGTGGGCACTCTCGCTGTATTCGGGTGGTTCGTTTACTTCAGCTTTGCCTCCATGGGAAGGTGGCTCAGTTTTGTCATCCCCGCCGGCACGCTGGTGGCGAACTACGCGGTGATTACAAGTTTTCGCATGATCTTCGAAGAACGCGAAAAGCGGAAGATCCGCAAGACCTTCTCGCAGTACCTGTCGCCCGGTGTGATTGCGCTGATCGAAAGAGATCCGCAGAAATACATTCGCCCCGGCGGCGAGACCAAGGAACTGACCGTGATGTTCAGCGACATCCGCGGCTTCACCAGCTTGTCCGAAGGCATGACCGCCGACGAACTGGTGCGCCTGCTGAACCAATATCTGGGAGAAATGACCGACGTCATCTTCAAAAACCTGGGCACCCTCGATAAGTACATCGGCGACGCCATCATGGCCTTTTGGGGATCGCCCTACCCTCAGAGCGATCATGCGCTGCGGGCCTGCCACTGCGCCCTCGAAATGATTCATGGCCTGGAGATGCTTAACGCAAGATGGGTAGCGGAAGGGCGGAAGGAAATCGCCATCGGAATCGGTCTCAACACCGGCCCGGTGAACGTCGGTAACATGGGATCGTCCAAACGGCTGGCTTGGACCGTGATGGGAGACAATGTCAATCTGGCATCGCGCCTCGAAGGTATGACTAAACAATATCGCTCCCACATCGTGATCAGCGAGGGGACCTACAGGCAGGTTGCGGATCACTTTGTTTGCCGCGAACTGGACCGAATCCGGGTGAAGGGCAAACACCAGCCGGTCGTAGTCTACGAATTGATGGACGTAGCAGCGGCGAGACCGAAATACGAGGCGCTGATCAGCCGCTTCGAGAACGCCATGAAGGCGTATCACGCGCAGAACTGGCGCGACGCGGCTGGCACCTTCGGTGAACTCCTCGCATCTTTTCCGGAAGACGGCCCGACGCAAATCTTTCTGCAGCGCGCCCTGGAATTCATGGAGAACGCGCCGGAAGCAGATTGGGATGGCGTCTACGAGATGAAAAGCAAATAGCGGAGGTCCAGGGTGGAGCAGGCCTTTAGGCATGGCGTAGCGCGCCTTCAATTCAGCTGAGGCGAGCCTTAAAGCCCGGGGTGGATCGTGGTTTTCAGGCCAGGGTGGAGCAGGCCTTCAGGCCTGTATTTTCGGCTGGCATCATTGGGCTTCAGCCCCTGAGGTACCTCAGCGGCGGAAGCCGCCAAAGAACGGTGGCACTAATCCTGAAGCGTTGCTCCACCCAATAGCAAACCAACCCGGGCAAACTCCGTGCCGGCTCACTGCTCGAAGTTCCGCCAGTGCCGTCCGTCGCGCTCCAGCAAATCTTCGGCTTCCTTCGGTCCCCACGTGCCGGATGCGTAGTTGGGGAAATTGCGCGGCGGCAGGGCCTTCCAAAGGTCGAGCATCGGACTGACAACACTCCACCCCGCCTCCACCATGTCCGCCCGCTGGAACAGAGTGGCGTCGCCCACCATGCAATCATGCAGCAGGCGCTCGTAACCCGTGCTGGGCTGCTTGCCGAAGTAGTCGGAGTATTGAAAGTCCATGTCCACTGTTCCCAGCCGCATGATCGGCCCCGGTGTCTTGGCCGCAAAGCGTAACGCAATTCCTTCCTCCGGCTGAATGTGCAGGACCAGTTGGTTGGGCATGAGCTTTTCCACTTCCGTATCGCGGAACAGCACGAAGGGCGCGCGCCGGAACTGGATAACGATATAAGTGCTGCGCGAGGCCATGCGTTTACCGGTGCGCAGGTAGAAGGGGACACCAGCCCAGCGCCAGTTGTCCACCTGCAGCTTCACCGCCACAAAGGTTTCGGTACGCGAATCGGGGGGTACGCCGGGCTCGGAGCGGTAAGCGGTGACATGCTGGCCCGCGATCTCGCCTTCGCCATACTGTCCGCGCACGGTCCTGGTAAGCACGTCTTCGGAACTCAACGGCTGGACCGCGTGCAATATCTTGGCCTGCTCATCGCGTACCGCGTCCGCCTGGAAGGAAATCGGCGGCTCCATCGCAGTCAGGCTGATGAGCTGCATGATGTGGTTGGGGACCATGTCGCGCAGGGCCCCGGCAGTATCGTAGTAGCCGCCGCGCTTTTCCACTCCCACGGTTTCACCGACAGAAATTTGCACATGATCGATGTAACGCCGGTTCCAGATTGGTTCGAAAATCCCGTTGGCAAAACGAAAGGCCAGGATATTCTGCACGGTTTCCTTGCCCAGATAGTGGTCGATGCGGTAAATCTGTTTTTCGTCCACTTCCTTGAGCAGTTGCTGGTTCAGCGCTCTCGCCGAATCCAGGTCGCGTCCGAACGGTTTTTCAATGATCACTCTGCGCCACTGGTGATTTTCCTCGCTCATGAGGCCGGCGGCGGCCAGCTGCTGCACGATGGGACCAAAGAAATCCGGTGCGGTGGCGAGATAATAGAAATAATTGCCGTGGGTAGCGTGGTCCTGGTCAACTTTCTGGAGCACTTCCTTGAGCTGCTGATACGTGCTCTGGTCGGCAAACTCCCCGGTGATATAGAACACGTGCCGCTCGAACCACTCCTGCAGGTCGGGATCGACCGGGCCATCCACGAATTCCTTCAGGTCCGCCACCAGCTTGGCGCGGAATTCGTCGGTAGTCATCGGGTTCCGTGCGATGCCAATCATAGCGAACTCGCGCGACAGCAGGTTGTACTTCGCCAGGTTATAGAGCGATGGGATCAACTTGCGTCGAGTAAGGTCGCCGGCCGCGCCGAAAATGACCATCACGCAGGGGTCGCCGCACCGCCCCACCCGCTCTCCTTCGACCGCCGTTGCCGCCTGCGACATGTTCGCACTCCCTCGTCGGGCGAGTTTAACAATTATGACGGGAGTTTTGGTTTCCTGTGTCGGTACCAGTGACAAACCAAAGTCACCGGCCGCAGTTCTGTTGCATGCGAAGAATCGCTATGGTACGAAAAGACATAACTCTCCTTGGGATGGTGGCGACGGGTGCTGACAGGCCGATGCTGGCACGGGTTCCTGTGGTCCAGGTCGCCGCATGTTGCATGGACGCTGCGACTGTCCATTTCTCTCTGCCTGTTTTCGTTGTTGTCTTTCGCCTTGGCGCAGGAGGCGGGTGCGCAGACCGGATGCGGGCCGGCAGCTTCCGGAGCATCGTCCGGCAAACATTCATGTCGCTGCAGGGAATCGTGCGGGACCAGCAAGGCAGGGCAGTTCCCGCTGTTCACCTCGACCTGCGCAATGCCTCGGGTGTTCACTACGAGACAAGCACTGGCGCGGAAGGAATCTTCCGGCTGCGCGATGTGCCGCTCGCGATCTATGAACTCACACTGACCAAGCCGGGATTCAAGACCCTCGCAATTCCACGATTGGAGCTATTGAAGCCCGGGCTCTCAACCCTTGAGCTTCAGATGCAGGCGCTGACTGCCCTTACGCCGGAAAACAAGGGGCCGTCCGGTTTGCCGGGAACGCCCCGTACCCCCGCCGTGGCCGCTCCAACTGCGCCTTATCCGGGCATGAATCATCCAGCCTCTGAGGTCGCCGCTGTGGAATCGGGTGCCGAAGCAATCCCACCAGAGTCCGCGAACTTCTCTCCCCAGCCCAACCGCTGGGACACCGCCATGCCGGAGTGGCGGCGCTACGAGCAGCAGCGCGACGCGCCCTACGTCAAGGGCCACTGGTACGATCCGTTCAATCGCAATCGCCTCAAGGGCGACTATCCCATCTTCGGACAGCGCTGGTTTTTCAACTTTACCGGCACCAGCGAAACCGCCGTGGATGGCCGCCGGCTGCCGCTGCCCAGCGGTGTGGACACCGAGCGTCCGGACAGCGGCGACTTTTTCGGTCGCGGCGAGCAGGCCCTGCTCACGCAGAATCTGCGTTTCTCTTTCGACCTCTTCCGCGGCGATACTTCATTCCGCCCGGTCGATTTTCGCGTGCGCGTCACCCCCGAGATCAACCTCAACTTCCTGCAGACCCGCGAGCGCGGCATCGTGAACGTGGATCCCCGGGAGGGAATCAATCGCTTCGACACGCACGTGGGATTGCAGGAAGCCTTCGTCGAAGCCAAGATCCGCGACTTGAGCCCGAACTACGATTTCGTTTCAGTTCGTGCCGGCATCCAGCAGTTCACCAGCGACTTTCGCGGCTTCCTGTTCTCCGAAGAACAGCCCGGAGTGCGCGTGTTCGGAAACCTGCGTTCCAACCGCCTGGCCTACAATCTGGCCTGGTTCAACTTTCTCGAGAAGAATACGAACAGCGGCCTGAACACATTTCAAAATCGCGGACAGCAGGTTTACGTCGCCAACCTCTACATACAGGATTTTCTTGCGAAGGGCTACACCACGGAGTTCAGCTTTCACTACAACCGCGACGACCCGAGCATTCACTACGACGACAACGGATTTCTGGTCCGTCCGGCGCCTGCCGGCGCGGTGGTAAACGGAAATGTGAGAGCGCATGCCATCCGGGCCTACTACCTGGGCTGGGCCAGCAACGGACACATTGGCCGCATCAACCTCAGCCACGCTTTTTACCAGGTCCTTGGCCACGATGATTTCAATCCCATCGCCGGACGCCGGGTTGACATCAACGCCAGAATGGCCGCGCTCGAAGTCTCCGCCGACAAAGACTGGGTTCGCTACCGGGCTTCGTTCTTCTACGCCTCCGGCGATTCCAGCGACCGCTCCGGAGCCTCCCGCACCGACGGCACCGCCCACGGCTTCGACACGATTGTCGATGACACTCACTTTGCCGGCAGCGCCTTCAGCTTCTGGGACCACGAAGGCCTTCGCCTCACCGGGACCGGCATCGGGCTGATGAATCCCATGAGCCTGCTGCCCAGCCTGCGTTCGAATAAAGAAGAAGGCCAGGCCAACTTCGTAAATCCCGGTCTTTACCTGTTCAATCTGGGCGCGGATTTCAACCTCACGCCCAAGCTGCGCGCATTCGTGAACGGCAACTACCTGCGCTTTGACCGGACTGAACCGCTGGAAATTCTGCTGTTCCAGCATGGGATTCGCCACAGCATCGGGACAGATTTGGGTACGGGCGTGGAATATCGTCCACCGCTCAGCGAAAACATTGTCCTCACCGGTGGCATATCGTCGCTGGTTCCAGGCCGGGGTTTCGAAGAAATTTACAACGGCAAGACCCTATTCTCAGTCTTCGCCAGAATAAAGTTTCAGTTTTAATGTAGGCGCGAGCGCCCTCGCTCGTGCGGCCGTAACAAAAAGCTATAAGTTGTACGAATTTGGAAATCGAATGCGAAGCAAGTTGTCCAAACCGGCCCACCTGTTCCTCATTGCGCTAAGCCTCGCGCTCCTGAGCCAGATTCTCGCCCATTCGCAGACATCTTCCGATGTCCTCCTGCTGCAATCCCAGGCCGAGGCCGACCGCAAATCCGCCGGTTGCATCACCTGCCACACCGCCACCGACGCTCCCACCATGCACAGCACGAGCACTGTGCGGCTGGGATGCACCGACTGTCACGGTGGCAATGCCGAAGTGCGCCTGACCGCCGACACTCCGAAGGACTCTCCACAATACGATCAGGCCAAAGGTCAGGCCCATCCTCAGCCTCGGAACCCGGACAACGCCCGCAGCTCCGCCAATCCGACGCGAGCCTACACGCGGTGGCTCGCCGAGGACTGGAACTACATTCGCTTCGTCAACCCGGGTGACCTGCGCGTCGCCGAAAAGACCTGCGGCACCAGCGGCTGTCACACCGCTGAAGTAAGAAAAGTGCAAACCAGCATGATGACCCATGGCGCCATGCTGTGGAGCGCCGCGCTCTACAACAACGGAGCGTTTCCATTGAAGACGGCGCACTTCGGCGAGAGCTACGGCCCCGATGGCACGCCGCAAAGATTGCTCACCTTCCCGCCGCCCACGCCGGAGGAGATCAGCAAGAAGGGAGTGCTGCCGTATCTCGATCCGCTTGCAGCGCTGGGAGATTTCGCAGCCCGGCAACGTCCTGCGCGTCTTCGAACGGGGCAGCCGGAAGAAGCCGGAAGTCGGGAATCCAAGCCTCGAGGAAGAGCCCGGCAAGCCCGAAATCAAACTGAGCGAGCGCGGCTTCGGCACCGAGTTGCGCACCGATCCAGTCTTTCTTGGATTGCAAAAGACTCGCCTGTTCGATCCGCTGCTGTCATTCCCCGGCACCAACGATCAGGCGGGCGACTACCGCGCCAGCGGCTGCAGTGCCTGCCACGTGGTGTACGCCAACGACCGTTCACCGGAACACTCCGGCGCCTACGCGTCGGCCGGAAATATGGGACAGACGATCACCGCCGATCCCACCATCCCGCGGAATCAATCCGGACATCCCATCCGCCACCAGTTCACGCGCTCGATTCCGTCCAGCCAGTGCATGGTCTGTCACATGCACCCGGGGACGAACATGGTCGCGACTTATTTCGGTTACACCTGGTGGGACAACGAAATGGATGGCCAGCATATGTGGCCGGCCCAGCAACGCCATCCCAGCGCAGCCGAGCAAAACCAGATTCAGACTCGCAATCCCGAACGCTCCGCCGTGCGCGGCCTGTGGTCGGACCCGGAGTTCCTGGAGAAAACCGGCACCCCGGAGTTCAACCGGCAACTGCAACACACCCAGTTTGCCGACTTTCACAGCCATGGCTGGATCTTCCGCGCCGTCTTCAAGCACGATCGCAAAGGCAACCTGCTCGACCAGGACGACAAGAAGGTCCCGTTCGACGATCCCGATAAGTTCGGGAAAGCAGTGCACCTCAAAGACATCCATCTGGAAAAAGGAATGCACTGCATCGACTGCCACTTCGAGCAGGACAGCCACGGCAACGGCAAGCTCTACGGAGAAACCCGCAACGCCATCGAAATTGATTGCATCGATTGCCACGGCACGATTCAGCAGCGCGCGACGCTGATCACCTCTGGCATCGCCGCTCCGAAGGGCGGGACCAACCTTGCGGGCTTGCGTACCCCCTGGCAGGAGCGCCGTTTCTACTGGAAGGACGGCCGGCTGTATCAGCGCTCGATGCTAGAAAAAGACAAAGAGTGGGAAGTGGTGCAGGTGCTCGATACGATCACGCCCGGCGCGCAGCACTACAGCGAAAAATCACGCCTGGCAAAGACCATCCAGCAGGATGGTCAAACCTGGGGAGACGTTCCCAGCACAGGAGAATCAAAACTCGCGCATCCGAACAGCAAAATGACGTGCTACACCTGCCACTCGTCCTGGGCGCCAACCTGCTACGGCTGCCATCTTTCGATGACGGCGAACCAGCGCATGCCCATGCTGCACAACGAGGGCCTCACCACGCGCAACTGGACTTCCTACAATTTTCAGGTCCTGCGCGACGACATCTACACTCTGGGAATCGACGGCACGGTGACGGGCAATCGCGTGGCGCCGGTGCGGTCGGCCTGTGCGGTGCTGGTCAGTTCGCAAAACAACGATCGCGACTGGCTCTACTACCAGCAACAGACGATTTCAGCCGAAGGCTTCAGCGGACAGGCCTTCAGCACCTTCGTTCCACACACCGTGCGCGGAAAGGAAACCAAAGGCTGCACCGATTGCCACGTCTCGCGCGCCAACGACAACAATGCCTGGATGGCGCAACTCCTCCTCCAGGGCACGAATTTCATGAACTTCATGGGCCGCTATGTTTTCGTGGCCAGCGGCAAAGGCGGCTACGAAGCCGTAGCCGTCACCGAACATGACGAACCGCCAGCGGTGATTGGCAGCGACTTTCAGAAGATCGCCTATCCTGAAAATTACAGGAAGCACGTCGCCGCCCACAGCGAGCTCGAAGAGGCCTATCATCACGCGGGCTCGGAAGTCCTCGATGTGCAGGCCCGGGGAGAATATCTGTACGCGGCGATGGGCAAGGGCGGTTTTCGCATTTTCGATATCGCGAACATCGACAACAAGGATATTTCCGAACGCATGGTGACGGCGCCGGTTTCTCCGTTAGGCCAGCGTTTTTTCCTGCCCACGAAGTACGCCATGGCGGTGGCGACGCCGACCACGCTCGGAGTTGACCCGCTGCGCAGTCATCGCGCGGAGAACGAAGAGCAGGCTATCCACCTCATGTACGGATTTCTTTACGTCGCCGACAAATACGAGGGACTGGTGATCGTGGGGGATCCCAACCTGAAAGGCAAGAGCCCGGGAGTTGGCACGCTGCTCGACGGCAATCCCGCGAACAACTTCCTCAAGCGGGCCGCGACCTTCAATCCGCAGGGCGCGCTGAACGGCGCCCGCCGCATCACTATCGCCGGAACCTACGCCTACATCCTGTGTGATCGCGGACTGGTGGTCGTCGATCTCGACCATCCGCTGCAGCCCAGGATCGTCGCGGAAATCGGCGCGCCCATTCTGCTGCAGCCGCGCGGCCTCGCCATACAGTTCCGCTACGCCTTCGTGGTTGACCGGCAGGGACTCAAAGTATTGGACGTCACTAATCTGGCCCAGCCTAAGCCGGTCTCTGGCGCACTGGTTCCGCTCGAAGATGCGCGAAACATTTACGTGGCCCGCACCTACGCTTATGTCGCGGCCGGCAAGCAGGGAATGGCAATCGTGGATGTGGAACGCCCTGAACAACCACGTCTGGAGGAATTCTTCAACGCCGGCGGCGCGCTCAACGACACCAACGACGTGAAACTGGGTATGGTGAGTTCAAGCCTCTTCGCCTATGTCGCCGACGGGGCCAACGGATTGAAAGTCGTGCAACTTTTCTCGCCGGTCGATAACCCAGCCTTCAGTGGATTCAGCCCGCGTCCCACGCCCAGGCTGATTGCCAGCTATCGCACGCGCGGCCCGGCGCTCGCCATTTCGAAAGGAATTGATCGCGACCGCGCCGTGGATGAGAGCGGCAACCAGCTGGCTGTCTTCGGGCGTCGCGGGGCGCGTCCCTTCAACCGGCAGGAGATGGAACGCATGTATCTAAGGGATGGAAAGATGTTTACGGTGACGGACAGTCCACCGTCGCCCATCGGCCAGCAACCGGCGCAGCCGTCGATTGGCACCAGATAACTGGACGCACGGAACCAAACCTATGATTGAGGCATCGGACGCCATCGCTCAGCAACTAAGAAAGCTGGAAGAGGATATGCTCCAACCCGAAATCCGGCGAAGTCCCGAGGCCGTGGCATCTTTACTCACCGACGACTTCTGCGAGTTTGGCAGCTCAGGACGTATTTTCAGCAAATCCGAAATCCTCGAGGCCCTACGGACGGAAACAGGCGGTCAGATATCGATCGCCGATTTCTGCGTCCGGAGTCTAACGGCGGAAACCGCGTTGGTCACCTACCGAGCGATTCGTCGGGCTGATGCCCATCAGGCGGGGCGGACTTCTCTGCGAAGTTCGATGTGGGTGCTCCGCGACGGACGCTGGCAGATGCTCTTCCACCAGGGCACGAGTGCCGTCGGATCATGAGTCTGCCTCACGAGGCGCGCCAATTTCGGGAAGAGCAAATGTCAGCGCGTGTCCAGCCGGGCCACGCCACGCAGCTCCGGAATCGTAAATCGTCCCTTCGTGCGTTTGGCCTTGGTCCAGTCGTGGTACTGATGGCACTCGAAACAGCGTCCCTCGGCCGCTTCCCTGGGTTTGTCCTCGCGATGACACTGCTGGCAAGTCTGAATGCCGGGTAACAGCACGTCGGAGGTCTCACGGCTGTTGAGCGTGTTCGCGTGACAGGCACTGCAGGTCATCATGCGGTGGGCGGGATGATCAAACCGGGCGTGAGGCAACCAGCGAACCGTCAGATTGGAGGTTGCCACCACTGGCAGAGGGCCGGCTCCAGGATTCAGGGTGTGGCACTGCTTGCAGGTTTTGCTCCACAACAGCCATTCCGCATCTTCAGTGCGGAACTGTACCCACTCCGTCGCATTGCGCGCAACCCGCGGCACGCGCACCCGCTCCGGAATCTGGCGATCCGGCGGGTTCACCTCGTGCACCGCTGCGGGATGGGACGCGATGTAATCTCCAAATCTTTTCAGCAGAAATGCATGCACTGCCTCCGGCTTATCATGTGGCGCTTGCTCATTGCCAAAGCGCTTGTCGAACTGCAAGGTGTGACACGCCGCGCAATGTTGAGAAAACGTGATTGGCGTCATGTAGCGCGATCGGGCCGCGGCCTGCGGGTCCTCAGTCCCCTTCGTCGCGACCGCTAAACTGCTTGGAAATTGCGCGGCTGGGAAGGGCACGGCTTCAGCCGTGCCACCACGGTCCGCGAAAGACGCGGGCTTCAGCCCCTGAGGTACGCTTTCGCTGGCCTGAGATGCATCCCTGACCGCCGCGTAGGGCCATCCATCGAGCCCCATCGCCGTGCGGTGGCAGTCGTCGCAACTCATCTCCACACGCTGGTTGTTCGGTCCCATGAGATGAGGTTGCAGGTGGACATAGTGATTGAACTTTATTTTTCCTGGATCCGGCTTGCCCGCGCGCAGCGCGGAAAACTCAGGATGCCCCTTGGTAAACGCCACAATGGAAGCTGCGTAATGCGGCTTTCCATCGCGCGCGCGCAGGTCGGCATGGCACTGCGAACAACTGGAGTCGGATGTCGCTACGAGCAAGCGCGCTCCCTTATGCTCCAGGTGACACGAACTGCACGCTGGCGTGAAAGTCTGGCTGGCATGGTGCGCGGGTGCGTCATGGCAGGCCAGGCAAGCCTGGTCGCTCACCTGCGCGCTGAAACTTGCCGTGCGGGCCAGGTGGCAAAGACTGCACTGCTGCGTGAACACCGCGTGCGATGCGGAAAGCGGCCCGCTCGAATAGACTTGCTGTCCGCCCTGCGCCCGCTGCGTGACCAGCCATCCCAGGGCGATGACCGGCACCGCCACGGACAGCCAGAAGCGCCAGCGCCGGAAGGCATGCGGCCGCGTGAAATATTGCAGGTCAATGCGTTTGGCGAGTTTCTTGGTGGTTCGCGAACGTCGCAGCATCGCCTAGTCTCAGAACCTCAGGGCCATCACCGCATGAACCGCTCCCAGGAGCAGCAAGCGCATAGGACAGCGGAATGTGTACCAGCAGCCAGCCGTGCAGGATTTTATGCAGCCTGCTCTGCTGGTCCAGTTGGCGCTTTTCCTCGCAGATATTTTCCAGGTCGTCCACGCTGGAATGCAGGTTCTGGGGCAACAGCACGCGCAATTGCTGGAACATGGTCCGGGCCTGCGAAGCGTCGCTCAGACTCATTCCGCCCGCGCCCGAGCGGCTTAAATACGGTTCCATTTCGCTGACTAAGAAATGCCGAAGTTGTGTGCTGACCTTTTCATCGGCCTGGAGTCCAGAGGCGACGGTGAGGCCTCCCATCTTTCCCGCGCTCGCGGATGTGGCCCGCTGCAATTCGCTGGCGTGCGACACCTCGCCTTCCAGCGCCGAGCAGGCCTCTTCCACCAGGCGGACTGCTTCCTCCGCTAACTGGCCGCGCACCCGGTCAATCTGCTCGTAAATCGTCTCCATCGGAAGCTGCGCCGTGTGGATGCGGGGAATGAAGTGCTGCAGCACTGCGCCCAGAATGCCGCTGGCGAATACAAAAACAAACAGCCACATCATGACGCGCGTCAGCGGCCCGCCGAAGTGAAAGCCGCCGTGGAAAAGGATGAGCGGAAAGCTGAGGAATCCCAGCCACAGATGGCCACGCATCCAGGACTGTGCTCTTCCGACTCGCCAGATGGGAAACTTCTTGCGCAGCCCCAGCAGTCCGGCAAACAGCATGAAGCCGAATCCAACGATGCCGTAAGTCAGTCCCAATGCGCTGCCGCCCCGCGCGCCTTGCGGGGAACGCAAGCTGTAAAGCACATACACGACAGACGCCACGGTCAGCCCAATCAGGCTTCCGGCAAACCATTGGCGGTGGGTTTCGTCGATCCGCATGCGGCCTCAGTTCCTCGTCTTCGTTGCCATGCTCTGCGGTTGAATGATATTGGCGAAAAACTCCGGCGGATTCACCCGGTGCGCCGCGTCGTGCGGACAGGCGTACACGCAGCTGGGCTCGGCGTGATCGTGGCACAAATCGCACGACGTCGCCTTGACCCTGACGCTCGCGATCTGCCGGCCGGGATGAACCGGATCGTCCACCTCAACCGGGAAGGGATGAAGATTGATGTTGCCGTAGGGACAATTGGTGGCGCACAGGCCGCAGCCGATGCACCAGTCTTCGATAATTACTTCCAGCGTGTTACGCCGGCGGATCGAGCCCACGGGGCAGCCCACCATGCACAGCGGATCCCGGCACTGCCGGCACGAGGTCGCCACCAGGTACTTGTCGAAACGCAGGCCTTCGCGCACCAGTCGGCTTACGCCGTCATGTGCGTCCGCGCACGCGCGCACGCACTGATCGCAACGCGTGCAGCGTTCGAGATCGAGCACCAGCAGGCTCTGCGCTTCCATCAGCCCCTGGGCCAGAAACTGGTCCACGGGAACATTCTCGGTCCGGATGGTGCGGCTCTGGTTCTCAGCCAGTCGTGCGTGCGCGGTGGCCTCCAGGCTTTGCCGCACGTCGGGAAACTGGTCGAGCATCAGTTGAAAATCCTCGCCTGAGATGCGCACTACTTCGACGTGGTCGAGGGCGGTGCAGGTGGCGGTGCGCGGGCTGCCGGTGAGCAGCGCGATCTCGCCGAAGTAGCCGCCCCGCGCCAGATAGGCCAGCACCAGTTCGCCCCCCAGTTTCTCTTCCGAAACTTTCACGAAGCCAATGCGGATCAGGTAGAAGCTGTCGGCGGCATCGCCCTGCCGGCAGATCACCTGTCCCGGGCTGAAGCGCAGCAATTCAACCCGGTCGCGCAAGTGATCGACGAAGTCCTTGGTCAGAGGTGCGAAGATGGGAACGCTGCGCAAATGCGAATCCAGTGCCCGGACGCGGTAGTTGCGTTCCAGTTGTGCACGGAACGTTTTGTTGCGTTGCAGGATGTCAAGCACGTTGCGCAGCATTTCCAGCATCACGCAATCGGTCTTTGCCCGCACCGTGGCCGATCGCGGATAGTAGCTCATGCAGGTCATCTCGCCGAACAGGTCGCCCGGCCCCAGCCCCGCGATGGGATTGTCGTAAGGCAAATCGACCGAGGCATCGATCGGGATGAACGGCCGGTAGGATTCTTCGCTGCGCCTGTCCTCTTCGCGCGGAGAGAGCATGCTCTTCAGGCGGCTGAAGAACCCACTACTGCTGCCCTGGGTCCTGACGTGCGCGATGGGGCTGGAGAGAAAAACTTCCGCCTTGCCCTCCAGAATATAGAAAGCGGTCGAGCCGAACTCACCTTCGCGGCAGATGATCTCCCCGGCGCGGAAGCGTCTTTTCACCACCGCCTTTTGATTGAGTTCGAGAAATGTGCCGGAAACATTTTCAAAAATCGGCAGGTGCAAAAGCTCGGCGGGATCGAGAACGTCGCCTTCTCCCAACTCCGTTCCGACAATCCGCTTGTTGGTGAGCGCACCGGTGGGGCACGACACCATGCACTCGCCGCAGGAAACGCACGACGATCCACCCATCGGGAGATTATTATCGAAGGCGATCCCGGCCTGATATCCCTTGCCCCGACGGGCCAGCACCCAGTTGTGCCGGATCTCGTCGCATCCGCGAATGCAGCGGTCGCACAGGATGCAGGACTCGTGGTCCACCGCGATCACCGCCGAGGAGTCATCCTTTCCTCGCGGCGTGGCGCGGCGCGGGAAGCGGGGTTCGGTGATCCCCGCAGCCGCGGCCAGATGTTCCAGTTCGCAATCTCCCGAGTGCAACTGCCGGGCGCAGGGCGCGGGATGGTCGGACATCAGTAATTCGATGAGGGTATGTCGCGCGCCTTGCACCTGCTCGGTCGCCGTTTTCACCGTCATCCCGGCTTCCGCCTGACGAATGCAGGAGGCGGCATACACCCGCTGTCCTACATCCACCACGCACACCCGGCACACGCCCACCGGATTTTCATTCTGCTGATGGCATAGCGTTGGAATGGGGATGCCGTTGATGCGGGCAGCGTCAAAGATTGTGGTCCCGGCGGGAACCGAAACTTGCCTGCCATCGATGGTCAGCTGAATTTCGGGCGCAGGCCTCGAACTCATGCCGTCCCTCGTTTCGGGACGCAAACGCCCGCCGGGCAGCGCCCGTTCTTGACGTGCTCATCCACCACCTGGGGAAAGTGCTTCAGCACCGATTGGATGGGCGCGGGAACGATCTGTCCCAGCCCGCAGATGGACGTCAGTTTCATCGCAAAAGAGAGTTCGTCGAGGAGTTGCAAATCCGAATTCGAAGCCCGGCCTTCAGTCCATCCCGTGAGCATCTCGACCATCTTCTGCGATCCCACACGGCAGGGAACGCATTTGCCGCAAGACTCATTGCGATAAAAGCGCACCGCGTTCAGCGCCATATCCAGCATGCAGCGGCCCTCGCCGCAAACCACAATCGCGCCGGAACCCACCATCGAACCGGCCGCGGCCAGGGCATTCCAGTCCAGCGGAAGATCGGCCATGGATGCGGGCAGATATCCGGAAGACGGCCCCGAGGGCGCGAAGCCCAGCAGCGCGCGGCCGTCGAGCACGCCGCCAGCGTAGTCCTGAATCAGTTCGGAATACTTGGTGCCCATCGGCACTTCAAAAATTCCGGGCCGGTTCACATCACCGCTGATGCCGACAAACTTCATGCCCGGCGATCCATTTTTTCCCTGGGACTTGAACCACTCCACGCCGCGAACCAGAATCACCGTCGCAAAAGCGAATGTCTCCACGTTGTTGATCGCCGTGGGCTGGTTCCACAAACCATTCGTCCCCGGGAAGGGAGGCTTGTTTCGAGGCTCAGCCCGCTTGCCTTCAATGGCTTCGAGCAACGCGCTCTCCTCGCCGCAGATGTATCCGCCCGGACTCACGAAAATCTCCAAATCGAAGCTAAGGCCGCTCCCCAGGATGTTTGGACCTAACAGCTGTTCGCGGTAACAACGCTGAATCTCTTCCTGCAGAATTTCTTTCGGATTCTCGTACTCATGGCGGATGTACAGGATTCCGCGGCGCGCGCCCGTGATCAGGCCCGCGGTGATCATGCCTTCGATCACCAGCCAGGGCGCGTTCTCCATGATGAAGCGGTCTTTGATTGTGCCGGGTTCGCTCTCGTCGGCGTTGCAGACAATGTATTTCTCTTTTCCGGGAGCATTGCGGACTATCTCCCACTTGCTGCCGGTGGGGAAGCCGGCCCCGCCCATGCCGCGCAGGCCGCTGGCTTTCAGGGTCGCGACGATGCCGGCCCAGTCGCGAGTTTCCACAAACCGCCGCACCACCGAATAGTTCGAAGAGCCGTTGTAGGGATCGGACACCACCGCCGTTCGCCGACGATCTCGCACGGGTTCAGGAAGTGCGCCACCCGACAGCAGGTCCCTGACTACAGCAGCGGTGCGTTCGCCCTGAACGTTGCAATAAATTCGATCATTGATCGAAATCGCCGGCGCCTGATCACAGCGCCCCAGGCAGGAGACATCGCGGACACTCACTGCTTCAGGACTGGCACCCCGAAAAGCCTGATCCAGCGCAGCTTTCACTTCGACGCCGCCCCGCAGGTGACAACTCATGTCGGCACACACCCTCACATCCACCTGAGGTGGAGGCGTGAGCTGAAAATGTGGATAGAAGCTGGCCACGGCGTGGATCTGGCTCAGCGGTACATCGATCCTGGCCGCTAGCCGCCGCAGTTGGTCCGCGGGCAGGTAGCCGAATTCGTGCTGGATGCCTCTGAGTTCGTCGAACACGGCGCGAGAATCCCCTTAGCTCTGCATCATAGCGTCATGCCTTCGCCCGCCATCGTAACGGCAAAGGTTCTCTCGGGAGATGCTCGAGCGCGTATCGGTACGTCTCGCGAATTTCCCCACGTACCACACTGTCAATTGATTTCGCGGGATGGAATGGGTATAAGCAAGCCAAATCTCTATTTCCTGAATCATTGCTCGACACCGTTCAATCATGAAGCGCGGAATGCCCACTCTCGCCGCAGCCGGCCGCAGATATCTCCGACGCGGAGCCGGCATTGCGATTGCTTTCACGCTGGTTACTACCGGCGTCAGCCAGACTTCCCCGGTGGGAAAATACAACGGCCCCGGAGGTTGCGCCTCCAGCAGTTGCCACGGCAGCATTCAGCCCAGGCAGATCACCCACGTTGCTCAAAACGAATACAGCATCTGGGCCGGACAGGACAAACATGCTCGCGCCTATCAGGTTCTTTCCAATGAGGTCTCGCTTCGCATCGGACGCATCCTGAATCTGAAATCACCGCCGGAGCAAAACGAGAAGTGCCTGGCCTGTCACGCCCTCGCGGTCCCGGCCGAGCAGCGAGCCCAGACCTTCGACCTGAACGACGGCGTGAGTTGCGAAAGCTGCCACGGTCCGGCTGCAGGCTGGCTGGGGCCGCATACGGTCAAGGGCTGGGAGAATCAATCGCCCGAGCAAAAGGCGAAGCTCGGCATGATCGATCTGCGCGATGTAGCTGTCCGCAGCCACACCTGCCTGCACTGTCACGTAGGCACCGCGGAGAAATTCGTCGATCACCAGATGATTGCCGCCGGGCATCCTGACCTGACCTTTGAGCTGAACCTTTTCAGCGCAGTCATGCCGCGCCACTGGAAGGAACCCACGGACATTCCGTGGTTCGGCGCCAAAGAATGGGCCGTAGGGCAGGGCATGCAGTTGCGCGATAGCTTGCAGCGCCTGGCCCGCCGGGTGCGCAGTTCGACCTGGCCGGAGTACGCAGAACTCGATTGCATAGCCTGCCACCACAGCCTTACCGCTCCGAAAGACAGTTGGCGGCAGGAAGCAGGTTACGCCGGACGCACGCCGGGCGTCCCCGCATGGAACGCCGCGCGCTTCGTTGTCTTCCGTTACGCAGCCGTCGCGACCGATGCCACCGTCGCTGCCAAGTTGGAATCGGAGGTCGCAACTCTCAACAGCCTGATGGGACAACTCAGCGGCGACCGTGAGCAGATCGCGGCCTCGGCCGATCAAGCCGCCGCGGTGGCGGACTCGCTCACCCGCGAACTGAACGATCGCGCCTACGACCAGGGGTTCACGCTAAAAATCATGCGCCGCATTGCTGCCGACTCGAGCATTGCGCTGCAGGGCCAGCGCGCTGCCGAGCAAGCCACCATGTCGCTTGATTCGCTGTACAACGTCTGCAAGCAGAACGGCGCTCCCGACAACGATGTGCAAGTCGCGATCGCGGGGCTGTTCGCCCAGGTGCAGAATCCGTCGGCCTACAACGCGCCTGCCTTTGCGGCGCAGCTCCAGAGAATCGGCGCCGCGCTCGGTCACGAAGCTGGGCAAGGCAAATAGTGGCGCCGACTCCGACCATGGAAAACAACACTTCCGAGCATCAGCGGCTGCGCGAGAAACACGCCGACCCGGTCGCGCCCTGGCGCAAGTGGGGCCCCTACGTCAGCGAACGCTCCTGGGGCAGCGTGCGCGAAGACTACAGTCCTGATGGTTGTGCCTGGGAATTTCTCACCCACGACATGGCGCGCAGCAAAGCCTATCGCTGGGGTGAAGACGGCATTGCGGGAATCTGCGATCGTTATCAGCTTCTGGTCTTCGCCTTGGCCCTGTGGAATGGGCGTGATCCCATCCTCAAAGAGCGCATGTTTGGGCTCACGGGCAACGAAGGCAATCACGGCGAGGACGCGAAAGAATACTGGTTCTATCTCGACAACACGCCCACGCACAGCTACATGAAGATGTTGTACAAGTATCCGCAGGGCGAGTTTCCTTATCAGAGATTGCTGGACGAAAACCGTCGCCGCTGGGGACAGGTGGGAGCGCCCGAGTACGAATTACTGGACACAGGGATCTTCGATCAGGACCGCTACTTCGATGTCTTCATCGAATATGCCAAAGCCGGGCCGGAAGACATTTGCGTTCGCATCGAGGCCATCAACCGCGGGCCGGAGGCCGCCGACCTGCACCTGCTTCCGCACCTCTGGTTCCGCAATACCTGGGCCTGGACCGATCCGCCGGGCGCTGAACCTTCCATCCGGTTGCAGGCCGCCGGAAATCAGATTGCACTCGTGGCCGATGACTCGAACGCCACCAGCCTGCACAACCTGCAATTTCCTTACTCGCTCGGGCCGCACTACCTTTACGCTCCGCCGGGCGGGCAAGCGTTGTTCACCGACAACGAGAACAACGCGGTGCGCCTGTACGGTTGCTCGGACAATCGCAAGCCCTACGTTAAGGATGCCTTCCACCGCCACATCATCAATCATGAAGACCGCGTGAACCCGCGACAGACTGGCACGAAGTCCTGCATTCACTACCAGCAGAAAGTTCCGCCAGGCGGGTCGATGATCCTGCGGCTGCGCCTGACTCCGGAAAAACTGGCGGTCCCGCTCAACGATGTGGACGAAATCGTCCGCCGGCGCAAGGCTGAGGCTGACGAGTTTTACGCCTCGGTGCATCCCGCCCGGGCTACTGAAGAAGAAAAAATTATCCAGCGCCAGGCCCTGTCCGGCATGTTGTGGAGCAAGCAGATTTACCTGTGGGATGTAAACCGCTGGCTGGAAGGCGACAATCCGAAGTTTCCGCCGCCGGAATCACGCAAGCAGATGCGCAACATTCACTGGCGCCATCTGAACTCGATGCGCATTCTTTCCATGCCGGACAAGTGGGAATTTCCCTGGTTTGCCGCCTGGGACCTGGCCTTTCAATGCACCACGCTGGCCCTGGTCGATCCTGAATTTGCCAAGGAAAATCTGTGGGTGCTGCTGTTCGAGCAGTTCCAGCATCCCAACGGCCAGATTCCAGCCTACGAATGGGAGTTTTCCGATCTTAATCCTCCGGTGCATGCGTGGGCCTGCTGGCGTGTTTACCAGAGTGAAAAGCAACGCACGGGCAAGGGCGACACGGTCTTCCTCGAAAGATGTCTGCACAAGCTGCTGATGAATTTCGCCTGGTGGGTGAACCGGGTGGATAGCGAGGGCAACAACGTTTTCGAGGGCGGGTTTCTGGGACTGGACAACATCGCCGTCGTCGATCGCGGTGAAAAATTTCCCAACGGCGCCATCCTCGAACAATCCGACGCTACCGGCTGGATGGGTTTTTTCTGTCTCTACCTGATGCGCATTGCGCTGGAGTTGGCCAATCAGAACCGTGTGTACGAAGGCGTGGCCACCAAGTTCTTCGAGCACTTCATCTACATCGGCGCGGCCATGAAGAAGATGGGCGGCCGCAACTACCAGTTATGGGACGAGCAGGAGGGTTTCTTCTACGACGTGCTCCGTTATCCCAACGGCGAGTTTCACAAGTTCCGCCTGCGCTCGCTGGTCGGCCTGATTCCGCTTTACGCCATCGAGGTCCTCGAAAGCGAAGAGCTCGCGGCTCACCCCGGTTTCTTGCGCGACGTCGAATGGTTCATCCAGAACCGTCCCGACCTGGTGGGCGACGCCTGTTACACGGTGGGCGACGGAAAGAAGCGTTATGTGCTCTCGATTGCCGATCCCAACCAGTTCAAACGCCTGCTGCAGCGCATCTGGGACCCGGCAGAATTTCTCTCGCCTTACGGCATCCGCAGCCTGTCCAAATATCATGAACAGCATCCCTTCCAGTTCGGGGACCGCGCCATGGGTTACGAACCGGGAGAGGCGGCAGTCAAGCTCAAGGGAGGGAATTCTAACTGGCGCGGTCCCGTCTGGTTCCCGACCTCTTACCTGCTGATCCATTCGTTCCTGCGCTTCGGTGATGCGGTCGGCCCGCAATTTTCGTTGCCGACTGCGGGCAGCCAGAAACCGGTTACTCCCCACGACATCGCGCGTGAAGCGGCCGACCGCATGATCTCGATTTTCAAACGCGGAGCGGACGGCAAGCGCCCGTGTTTCGGTTTCTACCACAAGTTTCAGGACGATCCGCACTGGAACCAGTGCCTGCTCTTCAACGAGTACTACCACGGCGATAGTGGAATGGGTCTGGGAGCCAGCCACCAGACCGGATGGAGCGGGTTGGTGGCGAATCTGATCGACGAATGGCGGCGATAACGCGATGGTCCTCCGCAAACGTCTCCTGCTCGCGCTCGGTCTGTTGCTGATTCTGATCGTGATCAGCACCACCGGATATCGCGTGCTCGGCGGCCCCTCCGTCACCTTCCTCCAGGCCCTCTACATGGCGGTCATAACCCTGGCCGGTGTGGGCTACGGAGAAATTGTTGATACCAGCCACAATCCCGTGCTGCGCGTATTCAACATCGGCATTGTGCTCTTTGGGGTCGCGATCACCGTTTATGTTTTTTCGATCGTGGCCGCCTTTATGGTGGAGATGGAATTCAAGAAGCCTTTCTGGAGGCGCAGGATGCAACATCATATTGACCAGCTGACCGGCCACCACATTGTCTGCGGCCTGGGAGACACCGGCCGGCATGCGGTGGCAGAGCTGCAGAAGACGAACACTCCTCACGTGGTGGTGGACATCTCCGAAGAAAATATCCGGAAGTTGAAGGAGTTGCATCCAGGGACCCTGCAGGAAATGCTTTACGTCATTGGCGATGCCACGGAGGAGGACATTCTGGAGAAAGCCGGACTGAGCCGCGCCGCCGGCCTGATCGCCGGACTGCCTCTGGATAAAGACAACCTGGTGGTAACTGTAATCGTGCGCCAGCGCTTTCCGAAGATGCGCATCGTGGCGCGCTCCGCCGAGCGCAAATTTGCCGAACGCATGCTGCGCGCCGGCGCTAATGCCACCGTTTCGCCCAGCCAGATCGGAGGTCTGCGTATGGCCAGTGAACTGATCCGCCCGCACGTGGTCGGCTTCCTCGATACCATGCTCAAAGAGCAGGGCAGGACCGTGCGCGTGGAGGAGATCGAGGTCAACGCCACCTCACCATGGGCTGGCAGCTCCCTGCATGATCTGAACCTCAAGGGTCGTTACAACCTTTTGGTTCTCGGGGTGAAGCGTCCTACGACCGAAGGCTCTTCGGATCTGCAGGTGAATCCGCCCGACCAGTCAGTTGTGGACCGCCAGTTCGTCCTTATCGCGATGGGAGACATAAGAGACATCCAGCGTGCCCGCCAGGACGCTGGAATCTAGCATTTGTGTGATGGGGATGGTTGTGCGAGGCAGCCACGCTAAGCGGCGCCCACTGCCGCGTTAATCTGCACTTTCACTTTCAGCGCTTCACCCAGTTTCACGAAGCCATCCAGCCAGGCCTGGGCCGCGGCGTCTCCGCCTTCGGCGCGCTCCCGAACATCGCCGGCGGTCGTTCGCATCATTGCATAGTAGGTGTTCTGAGCCTCCCAAAGGCGGACCTGGAATGGCAAAGTGATGACCAGGGCAATGGTTTCCTGCAATCGTTGCAGCAGGCCGGGTTCCATGGGGTTGGCAACGAAGCGGGTGAACAGGCGCTCAATGGTGCGGCGCAACGCAAATTCCAAAGTTACGGCGTCGGGTGTCACGCCGGTGCGCCGTATCTCCTCCAGGATTGTCCTGGACTTGACCAGGTCCACGTCTTCAGCCGAGAAGGCGTCGAGCAGCTCCGAATTCAGCGTGAAGTCCACGGCCAGCCGGAAGCGCCTGGGCAGAGGCACTCCCAGCTCGGTCACGAAGCGGATCAGGTGCGCATGCTCGTCGTTAAAATGGCGATACATGGCGCGAGCCTCGTTGGTCGCTTCCTCGAGAATAATCCCAAGTATTTTTCGTTGTTCGTCGCGGAAGAGCAGTCGCAAAGTGTAGGTGCCGGAACTGAAGTTCTTGTCGATCAGGCGCACCAGTTCCGCCAGGTCGCCGCTCACCAGCGACTGGTCGAGTTCATGGTCGAGAATGCGGTAGGCTTCCTCGCCCTGGAACTGCCGGACTCCTCCAATTACGCTGTGGTCCGCGAGATGCAATACCCCAAAAGTGACCTGGTCCGAATCCCACGTGATTTCCGATGTAATGCTGGCCTGTCCCAGCACCACCCGCAGTTTTCCCTGTCGCGAAGTACGGTAATCCATCTTTTCGACGTCGTAGCAATAGATGCGGGTGTTCTGTCCGTATTCCTCGAACAGCGAGCTGACGGCATAGTGTGCGCCGACCTTTTCCAAGTCAACCATCGCGGGCTGCACATAGCGCTCGTAAATGGAGCGGCCATCGCCCTGTTCGGGAAGGTTGCTGCGTGCCTGCGCCAGCAGGTCAAGAAACGGCACGGCCAGACCGTCGTCGGAGAACAATTGTCCGGCCAATTGCAGGGCGCGGCCGGCGTACTGAATCACCTGTACCGTTTCAATTCCAGAGAGGTCGTCAAAGAACCATCCACAGCTGGTGTACATCAGCATGAGATAACGTTGCAGTTCAAGCAGCTTCAGCCCGGTCACGATTTCTGCCTGTGAAACCTCCCGCTTGGCTTGCGCGGTCATGAAGCGAATGATGTTCTCGCGGGAGCGGTCGAGAATTACGTCGATATATGCATCCCGGGTTTGCCACGGATTCGCGAAGAGCTTTTTCGCTTCGGCCTCATAACGAGGAGCGGCCTCATTGCGCAGCCAGTCGAAGGCCTGCCGTAAGGGTGCTCTCCACTGCTGGTTCCATCCGGCATGGCCGCCTGAGTTGCAACCACAATCGCTGCGCCAGCGTTCTATCCCGTGAGCGCAACTCCAGGAAGTGTTTCCGATGATCTTGGCCTCCTGCGTGGGCGGATGCTTTTCCAGGTATTCCGCGTAGTTGGTCAGGCGCGCCAGTTGGCTGGTTTCAATATTGTGCAAGGCGAAGGCCAGGGCCATATCGCCATAGGCCCGGTGATGCCCGTAGGTCTCGCCGTCGGTGGCGATGTGAACCAGTTGAGGCCATGTCCTCGCATCGGAAAATGCGCCCAGCAGCCGGTCGGAGAAGCGCTTGCCGTCCGCCAGGAGATCCTCAAAGGCGATGGCGCGAGAAATAGGACCATCATAAAAAAATACATTGATAGCTCGCCCGGAGGTCATGCGCACCGTATAAGCCATCGATGGATCAACTCTGCCGCCATCCACCTTGCGCCATGCCCTTCCACCCAGCGGCCTCACCCGCCCCGCCTGGTATGGAGAAAGAATCGTGAACTTGATGCCCAACTCGGTGAGGACTTCCAGCGTTTGCAGATCCACCGCCGTTTCCGGCAGCCACATGCCCTCGGGATGGCGCCCGAATCGCTTTTCGAAATCGCGAATGCCCCAAAGAATCTGAGTGTATTTGTCCTGGCGCGTGGCCAGGGGAAGGATCATGTGGTTGTAGGCCTGGGCCACGGCCGAGCCATGGCCGGAGAAAAGGCGCTGGCTTTCGCGGTCGGCGGTCAGGATCGCTTCATACACCGCTGGACTCTTCTCCTCCATCCATGAAAGCAGGGTAGGACCGAAGTTGAAGCTGATTTTCGAATAGTTATTGACGATCTGCAGAATGCGGCCATCGCCATCCAGAATGCGCGAGGCGCTGTTAGGGGCATAGCATTCCGCCGTGACCCGCTCGTTCCAGTCATGGTAGGGATAAGCGGAATCCTGGTATTCCACAGCCTCCAGCCACGCATTTTCCCGCGGCGGCTGGTAGAAATGCGCATGAATGCATACGTACCGTTCCATCAAGTCTCCTGGATTGTCGGCCTCAGTACGCGCGCGACGAGGGGCGAGTAGGGCAATCTGGTGGATTTTTCCTTCAATCTCTTCCTGAATCGGCCACGAACAACTGCTGCCACCGCTCCTGCATCTTCGGAACAGTTATTGCCGTCAAGCTAGGTTATCAGCAAGACTCGCAAATTTGATGCCCCATGTTCATTTCGAGTGCCACAGGACCGGACTTATCTGTTTATACTTCATTCGGGCGTGCAGCAGGCGGTCGAACCCGCTTCGGCACAACGACATTTCAGGGCCGCAAAGGCGCCAGGTTGCCGGCGGCGTCTTCAGCCGCGTTCCATTGCACGATCAGATTACGACCGAGGCGATTGAGTGAACCGCAGAGCTTCATTAGAACCGGCTTATGTCCCCTGTTCAACTTATCGCCTTCAGCTCAATCTTCGCTTTACCTTTAACCAGGCCGCGGCGGTAGTTTCGTATCTGCACGATCTGGGGATCACAGATTGCTACACCTCCCCTTTCTTGATGGCCCACCCCGGCAGCATGCATGGCTACGATGTCACCGACCACACTCGCTTCAATCCCGAAATCGGTTCGGAGGAACAATTCACCGAATTCGCTGAGAGCTTGCAGCGACGGGGCATGGGTCTGGTCGCGGACGTTGTGCCCAACCACATGTGCATCACCCATCCCTCGAACCTGTGGTGGTGGGATGTGCTGGAGAACGGGCCCAGTTCGGACTACTCCCGCTACTTCGATATTGATTGGAGCCCTCCCAAATCAGAGTTGGCCAACAAGGTCCTTCTACCTTTTCTGCCGGACCAGTTTGGCCTGGTACTCGAAAATCAATCCATTCGGGCCTTGTTTGACGGCGGTGGATTTGTCCTGGATTCGCTGGGAACCCACTTTCCGCTGGCTCCGCGTTCCTGGTCCCCGCTTTTAGAACGCATTCTGGCGAAGGCGAAAGAAAAGCTTACCGACAGCGACGGGCACGTGCTGGAATTGGAGAGCATTATCACAGCGATCTCGCATCTCCCGCGCCGCGAGGACACCGACCTGCCTAAAGTCCGTGAACGCCAGCGCGAGAAGGAGGTCATCCGCCGCCGTCTGGCCGCCTTGGTGGAGGATAGCGATGTGGTCCGGGCGTGTCTGAAGGAAGTATTGGCCATCATCAATGGCAGCAAAGGACACCCGCACAGCTTTGATCCGCTGGAGAAGATTTTGGATGACCAGGCTTACCGCTTGAGTTTTTGGCGGGTCGCCTCCGACGAAATTAACTATCGCCGCTTCTTCGACATCAACGACCTGGCCGCGATCCGGGTGGAGAGCCCGGAAGTATTCGCCGTCGTCCACGGCATTCCCTTCGAGCTGATACAGAAATCGCTGGTGTCAGGAATTCGCATCGACCACCCCGACGGTTTGTTCGATCCTCTCGGTTATTTCGAGGACCTTCAGGCCAAGGCTCCACTGCCCGGCGATAAATCCGCCAACGCTTCTGGTATCGGCACTCGACGACGTCTCTACGTTGCCGCGGAAAAGATCCTGGTGGGCAATGAAGAGCTGCGGCCGGGCTGGGCCATCGAGGGCACCACTGGCTACGGCTTTCTCAACCTGCTGAATGGACTCTTCGTGGACCACTCCAAGGGACGCTTCTTCCAGCGCCTCTACCGCAAGTTTACCGGCTGGTCGCAGAGTTATCCGGATCTGATTTACGAGAGCAAACGGCTGGTCATGCAGGTTTCGATGTCCAGCGAACTCAACGTGCTCTCCCGCCGCCTGGACCGCATTTCCGAGCAGCATCGCCGCTCCCGCGACTTCACTCTGGAGAGTTTGCGCGACGCCCTGCGCGAAGTGATTGCCTGTTTTCCCGTATACCGCACCTATATTCGGACCGACACCCAGCATCCTGACGAGCAGGACGAACGCTACATCCGCGGCGCCATCAAGACCGCGAAGCGCCGCAACCCGGCAACCAGCGGATCAGTTTTCGATTTCATACAGGACTTGCTGCTGCTTAACGACCCGGACAGCATCAGCGACGCCGACCGCGCCGAGCGCCGCCTGTTCGTAATGCGCTTCCAGCAGCTCACCGGGCCGGTGATGGCCAAGGGGCTGGAGGATACCGCGTTCTATCGTTACTGTCCGCTGCTGTCGCTGAACGAGGTTGGCGGATCTCCCGATCGATTCGGGGTTACGCCTGGCTTCTTCCACGGTAGAAATCTGGTCCGCCGCCAGTCGTGGCGAAACGCCATGCTGGCCACCTCCACCCATGACACCAAGCGCAGCGAAGACGTGCGGGCACGAATCAACGTACTGTCGGAAATCCCGGCGGAGTGGTACCGGGCTATCCGCGTCTGGCAGCGTCTGAATGAGGAAAAGAAAATCCAGGTGGCCGGTGAAAAGGTACCCAGCGCGAACGAGGAATACTTCTTGTATCAGACACTCCTGGGCGCCTGGCCGCTGACCGCGATGGACCCCTCCGGGTACGCGGACTTTGTCGGCAGGATCCACACCTACATGGAGAAGGCCCTGCGCGAGGCGAAAGTTAACACCAGCTGGATCAACCCCAACACTGAATACGAAGCCGCGGTCCACGGCTTCCTCGACTCCATCCTGGACAACTCTGCCGGCAGGCCCTTCCTCGACCAGTTTTCGCCCTTCCAGGCGAGGATCGCGAAAGCAGGAATCTTCAATTCGCTTTCGCAGGCCTTGCTGAAGATTACAGCCCCGGGTCTCCCGGATCTCTACCAGGGGACCGAAGTGTGGAACTTCAGCCTGGCCGATCCTGACAATCGCCGCGCCGTGGATTACGAGCGGCTGCAGGGTCTGCTCGCGCAACTTCACACCGCCGAGTCTGAGGACCCCGCCGCACTTGTCGATCGCTTGCTCGCCGACCCTGCGGACGGTAGTCTGAAACTCTACGTAACCCGGTGCGCGCTGCGTTTTCGCCGCGAACATCGCGCGCTGTTTGCCCATGGAAGCTACATTCCCTTACGCGCGGCGGGGGAAAAAAACAAGCACGTGGTCGCTTTCGCGCGCTCCTTCCGTGGGGCCACGGTCCTGGTGCTGGCCGGGCGCTTCTTTGCTCAACTTGAGTCGGACGTTCGCCACCCCGTCGGGGCCGAAACCTGGGGGGACACGGAAGTTGTCCTGCGCAAGCAGATTCCTGCCGTCCAGTATCGCGACGTGTTCACCGGAAAGACAGTTGCTTCGGCTTCGCGAGATGGAGACTTTGCCCTGCCGGTCGCCGACGCTTTTGCGCACCTGCCGATTGCCATGCTGGTAAATGTTCAGCGCAAGGTCGAGGAACCCGCGGATGTCCAATAGTTCAACCCAAGGAGCCTGGGAACTTCAGTTCGGCGCATCGGTCCGCGGCGATGACAAGGTGGAGTTCCGGGTTTGGGCCCCAAACCTGACCAACCTGGCGGTGCGGATCCTCGGAGAACGAACGCGTACGATTCCCATGATCCGTTCTCTTGACTCAGAGTTTGCAGCAACCGTCCCGCAGGTCAGCGAAGGGGCAGACTATTTCTACGTGCTCGAAGGCGAGCGTGAACGTCCCGACCCGGTTTCGCGCTGGCAACCCCGCGGTGTCCACGGTCCTTCCCGCGTCGTAACCCCCGCGTCATTTCGCTGGTCCGATCAGGGTTGGCCGGGAATTCCTCTGCGTGACCTTATCATCTATGAATTCCACCCCGGAACATTTACCCGCGAAGGCAGCTTTGAGAGCGTCATTCAGCGGCTCCCCTACCTTCGCGATCTAGGCATAACCGCGCTCGAAATTATGCCGGTAGCGGAGGTCCCGGGAAATCGAAACTGGGGATACGACGGCGCCAGCCTTTACGCACCCCAGTCTTCCTACGGTGGTCCCATCGGTTTGAAGAAACTAGTGGATGCCTGCCACCAGCACGGCCTGGCTGTGGTGCTGGACGTGGTTTACAACCACCTCGGACCGGAAGGAAATTATCTTCCCGATTTTGCTCCCTGCTTCACCGACGCCCACCACACGCCTTGGGGAAAGGCGATCAACTTTGACGGGCCGGAGAGCGACGGCGTCCGCCGCTTTTTCATCGACAACGCCCTGTACTGGCTTACCGAATATCACGTTGATGCGCTTCGCCTCGACGCCATCCATGGCATTTATGATTTCGGTGCTCGACATGTCCTCGACCAATTGTCGGAAGCGTTTCACCGTCAGGCGCAGTGTCTCCAGCGCCAGGCCTGGCTGATTGCCGAGAGCGATCTCGAAAATGTTCGCATCATCAATCCCCGGGGAGCGGGAGGGTATGCTCTCGACGCGCAGTGGCACGACGATTTTCACCATGCGCTCTACGCCCTCCTGACCGGGCAGAGGCAAGGCTTTCTCATGGATTTTGGCGCCATCGCCGATCTGTCGAAATCCATTACCGATGGTTTTGTCTTCGACTGGAAATATTCACGCTATCGCGGCCGCCACTTCGGCAGCTCCTCGAAGGAGCGGCCGGGTGAGCAGTTCGTCGGCTTCATTCAGAACCACGATCAGATCGCCAACACCAGCCGGGGAAAGCGGCTCTCAACTCTGGTTCCCGCCGGGCAACAGAAGCTGGCAGCGGTCCTTACCCTGTGCTCTCCCTTCCTGCCGCTGCTGTTCATGGGAGAAGAATACGGAGAGACCGCGCCTTTCCTTTACTTCACCAGCTTCGAGGACCCCGGCCTGGCAGCCGCGGTAACTGAAGGACGTAAGAAGGAACTCGGAATGTACTACTCCGAAGGCGATTTCTCCGATCCGCAAGCCCCCAGCACTTTCGAGCGCTGCAAGCTTGACTGGTCGAAGATTGCGATTTCTCCTCACGCCGAAATTCTGCGTCTCTACCGCGATCTGATCCTCCTACGGAAGCAGCATCCCAGCCTGGGGAACGGTCGCAAGGACCTCACCGAGATCCAGTTTGACGAGCAGGCAAAGTGGCTGATCATGAAGCGCTCGGACCCGGCAGGCAGCGGGATCCTGCTGGTTTGCAATTTCTCCCCCGAGGCGCAGAGCATTCCAGTTGCAGCTGACGCCCACTCCTGGCGGATGGCGTTGCGAACCAGCGATACGGTTTACGGCGAGGGGAGTGGTTCCCGTCCCGTCGAGCACCCCGGCCTACTCTCGCTGCTGTCACTGGCGGGATTTGAGGCTGCCATTTTTGTAGGCTGAAGCCGCGGGCAATGGCGCGGTGCGAACTCCATGCGGATGCCGTTGTCTCATCTGGCTCACCCTGCCCAATAGAGTGTCGAAGGCTGCGCGCGGTCTGCCGCGGCATATGATAAATTTGAAAAACGCACCGAATAATCACTGTTTTCTCACCCCGACGGGTTTCTGAATGTACCTCGCCTGTCTTTAACGAATGGCAGCTGCAACTCCAAGCAGGAGGTCGGTACCGCGCATGACGGGCGAAGGAAACAGCACCATCAAGCCGGCCTTTTCCCGCAGAGTCGTCATTGAAAACGTCCAGCCGCAAGTCGATTGCGGACGCTTCCCCATCAAGCGCACGGTTGGTGATCGGGTGGCAGTAACCGCCGACATCTTCGCCGACGGGCACGATGTTTTGCATGCCATCTTGTTGCACAAGCCCGCTACGCAGTCTGATTGGCAGGAAGTTCCCATGGAGCCGCAGCCCAACGACGTTTGGCAGGGCGAGTTCAGTGTCCCGACTCAGGGTCGGCATCTTTATACTCTGCAAGCCTGGGCCGACCGCTTTCAGTCCTGGAGCCGCGATCTGGCAAAGAAGTTTGAAGCCGGACAGGATATATCCGTGGACGTTCTGGTCGGAGTCCAGTTGATAGAAGCCACCGCCACCCGGGCCACGGGAAAAGACAAAATCTTGCTCACCGCCCTGGCCGACGAAATACGCAAGTTGTCGCCGGCAGACATGGCAACCGCCGTAAAAAAATCAGCCGGTCCGGAGTTAAAGGCTCTGATGCTCCGGCATGCGGACCGCCGCCGCGCCACCATGTACGGCAGGGAGTTGGCAGTGATCGTCGATCGTGATCAGGCCCGCTTCAGTGCCTGGTATGAGATGTTCCCCCGTTCTTCGTCCTCTCAATCCGGTCGCCACGGAACTTTGCAGGAGTGCATGAAAAGGCTGGACTACGTTGCTGGAATGGGCTTCGACGTTTTCTATCTTCCCCCGATTCACCCCATTGGCCGCGTGAATCGCAAGGGAAAGAACAACGCTGAGACAGCCCTGCCTGACGATGTGGGCAGCCCCTGGGCCATCGGATCTAAAGAAGGTGGTCACAAAGCCATCGCTCCCCAGTTGGGAACGCTGGAGGATTTCAAGCGACTCACGGCGCGGGCAAAGCAGCTGGGGCTGGAAGTGGCGCTCGACCTGGCCTACCAATGCGCGCCTGACCATCCTTACGTAACCGAGCACCGGGAATGGTTCCGCATACGTCCTGACGGCACCGTGCAGTATGCAGAGAATCCGCCGAAGAAGTATCAGGATATCTATCCGCTCGATTTTGAGACGGAAAAGAGCCGGGAGCTGTGGGAGGAGTTAGAAAGCGTCGTGCTCTACTGGATCGATCAGGGTATCCGGATTTTCCGCGTCGATAATCCCCACACCAAGCCCTTTGATTTCTGGGAATGGGTGATCACCGACATTAAGGACCGCTATCCCGACGTCCTGTTTCTTGCCGAAGCCTTCACTCGCCCTAAAGTGATGTACGAACTAGCCAAGCTCGGATTCACCCAGTCCTACACCTATTTCTCCTGGCGCAATGCCAAGCAGGAGCTTACGGAATACTTTACCGAACTCACTCAAACCGATGTGCGCGAGTATTTCCGTCCCAATCTGTGGCCCAACACCCCCGACATCCTTACTGAATTTCTGCAACAGGGTGGACGCCCCGCGTTCGTGATCCGCCTGGCGCTGGCCGCTACTCTCGGCGCTAACTATGGAATTTACGGTCCCGCTTTCGAGCTGTGCGAAAGCCGCGCGGTGCGCGAGAGAAGTGAAGAGTACCTCGACTCGGAAAAGTATCAGATTCGCAACTGGGACCTGGACAATCCCGCAAGCCTGGCTGAATTGATTACAAGAGTGAATCAGATTCGCCGCGCAAACCCGGCACTGCACAGCGACCTGAGCCTGCGCTTTCATCCCGTGGACAACCAGCAGCTCATCGCCTACAGCAAGGCGAGTGACGACCTGCTGAACATCATTGTCGCGGTGGTCAACCTGGACCCCTATCGCACCCAGGCCGGGATGCTCGATTTGCCGCTGGACCTGTTCCACCTTGACCCGCGTCAGCCCTATCAGATGCACGATCTGCTGACCGATGCGAAATACGTCTGGCACGGTCCGCGCAACTATGTCGAACTCAATCCCCAGCGTTTGCCCGCCCACATCTTTTGTATCAGGCGGCGTGTGCGCACGGAAAACGGCGTGGACTATTTTGTATAACCGGCAGTGAAGTGCAGGAGAGAAACGCTTTGCCCATGTCTCAGGACCAGCTCTGGTACAAGGATGCCATCATCTACCAGGTCCACGTGCGCACGTTTTACGATACGAACGCGGACGGCATCGGCGATTTCCGCGGCCTGGCGCAGAAGCTCGACTACCTGCAGGAATTGGGCGTCAATGCCATCTGGCTGATGCCGTTCTTTCCCTCGCCTCTGCGTGACGACGGCTACGACATCGCGGAATACAGGTCGGTCCACTCCAGTTACGGCAATCTGGAAGACTTCAAAACTTTTCTCCAGGCCGCCCACGAGCGCGGGATCCGTGTCATCGTCGAGTTGGTGTTGAACCACACCTCTGATCAGCACCCCTGGTTTCAGGAGTCGCGCAAGTCGCGCGACAATCCCAAACGGGATTGGTACGTATGGAGTGACACGGACACTAAGTATCAGGGCGTGCGCATCATTTTCGTGGACACGGAACTCTCGAACTGGGCCTGGGACCCGGTTTCGAAGGAATATTACTGGCACCGCTTCTTCAGTCATCAGCCCGATCTCAACTACGACAATCCGGCTGTCCGTGAGGAAATGTGGAGCGTGATGAAGTTCTGGGTGGAGCTCGGAGTGGATGGTTTTCGCCTGGATGCAGTCCCGTACCTGGTCGAGCGCGAAGGCACGTCATGCGAGAACCTGCCCGAAACCCACGCTGTCCTGAGAGAATTGCGCGCCAAGCTGGACCAGCACTATCCCGGCAAGATGCTGCTGGCTGAGGCCAACCAGTGGCCGTCCGATTTGTGCGCCTATTTCGGCCAGGGCGACGAGTTTCACATGGCGTTTCATTTTCCGCTCATGCCCAGAATGTTCATGGGCCTGAAGCTGGAAGACCGCAAGCCCATCACTGAAATCCTCAAGCAGACTCCCCAGATTCCGGGGCCCTGCCAGTGGTGCCTGTTTCTGCGCAATCACGACGAGCTGACCCTGGAGATGGTCACGGACGTGGAGCGCGACTACATGTACGACCAGTATGCTCGCGACAAACACATGCGCATCAACGTCGGCATCCGCCGCCGGCTGGCGCCCCTGTTGGACAACGATCGCCGGCGCATCGAGTTGATGAACGGACTGCTGCTGTCGCTGCCCGGCACTCCCATCATTTATTACGGTGACGAAATCGGCATGGGCGACAACATTTATCTGGGCGATCGCAATGGAGTCCGCACTCCCATGCAATGGGAAGGCGGCTGGAACGGCGGTTTTTCGTCCGCCGACCCGGAAAGCCTTTACTCGCCGCTCATGCTCAATCCGGTCTATGGCTACCAGGCGGTGAACGTCCAGTCCCAGAAGCGTTTTGACCACTCGCTGCTCTCCTGGATGAAGCGCATCATCAAGGTGCGCAAGTCCACTCCGGTATTTGGCCGCGGCTCGATCGAGTTTCTCTATCCCGCGAACCACCGGATTCTGGCTTACGTGCGACAATTGGACCGCGAGTCCATTCTGGTCGTGAACAATCTTTCCAGCACCGCTCAGGCGGTGGAGCTCGATCTACGCCAGTTCAAAGGGAATATCCTGATCGAGATGTTTGGCCGAAACATTTTTCCCCGGGTAGGGGAGTTGCCTTATCTCCTGACTCTGGGCCCATACCAGTTTTATTGGTTCCGTCTGCGCAAGATCTGAGCTGGAGATCATCAGGCAGGGAATTCTAGCGGAGGTACGATTTGGCCGAGGAAAGCATTCTTACGGATGAGTTTCTTCGCCAGCTGATCAATGTCGGCGAGGCCGATGTTCTTGTAGGTGTGCCCACCTACAATAACGCCGCCACCGTCGGCCAGGTGGTGCAAACCATTCGCGCCGGCCTGCTGAAATATTTCCCCCGGGAACGCGCAGTAATTGTCAATGCGGATGGTGGCTCGCGAGACGAGACTTCGAACCTGGTCCGCGGAGCTTCGATCAACGATTTGCAGCACTCCACCGACCTGAATGCCTTGCGTACCCTGCACAGCATCAGCGCGGAATATCCCGGAGGTCCGGCGACCGGCACCGCGCTGCGCACCATTCTGGCCTCGGCGGAACTGCTGCGTGTTTCCGCTTGCGCCGTAGTCTCTCCCGAATCCACCACCATCGAGCCGGAGTGGATCGAGCGCCTGCTGCGCCCCGTGTACCAGGGGAATTTCGATTTTGTCACTCCGCTCTACCGCCGCCATAAGTTTGACGGATTGCTGATGAGCAACCTGGTCTATCCCATGACCCGCGCCTTTTATGGCAAACGGGTGCGCGAGCCTTACGCGTCGGAGTTCAGCTTCTCCGGGTCGCTGGCCAGCCACTTTCTTGCACAGGAGATCTGGGTCCACGAAGTCGGTCAGACCGGTACCGAAATCGCATTGACGATTTCCGCCATCACCGGGGGCTTCCGTCTGGCGCAATCCTTTCTCGGCGTCAAACCTCGACTGGACGCCCGCTCCGCCGACCTGGTTGATGCCATGCGCCAGACCGTGGGCGCCCTGTTCTGGTCGCTCGAATCCAACTTCCCGCTCTGGAGCGGGAAAAATGATTCACAAGCCGTCGCCACGCTGGGCGGAGAACAGGAAGTGACTTTGGAACCGCTGCGCGTAAATCGCAAGCGGCTGCGCGACATGTTCAACTCCGGTGTCGCCGAACTGGAGCCCGTGCTCAAGTCGATCCTTTCCCCGGCCACGCTGGCCGAGCTGCAAAGAATCGCCACTCTGGCCGAAGACGGGTTCTGTTACGGAGACGAGCTCTGGGCTCGCACCGTCTACGAATTCGCTGCCTCGTATCACCACGCTGTCATTAGCCGGGACCATATTGTCCAGGCGCTGGCCCCGCTTTACCGTGGGCGGGCATTCACCTTTCTGGTCGAAAACCGGGATGCCTCCGGAGAGCAGGTGGAGCAGAACATCGAAAACTATTGTCTGACCTGCGAGCGTTTAAAGCCGTCGCTGCTGGAACTGTGGAACGGAAAAAAGTGAGGTTACCATGCGCGAAATGATTGTTCATGAATTGACTCAGGCCACGCAGGAATTGGTCCGCGAATTCGTGCGCTTCCTGCCTCGCCTGATGGTGATGATGATCGTCGTCCTGGTGGGCTGGATCATCGCATATCTGGTGAAGGCAATCCTGCGCAGCTTGTTGCGCCTGATCAAGTTTGACAAGCTCTCCGAGGGCGCCGGGGCCGCCCAACTGCTGAACAAGGCGGCGCTGCCGTCTTCCACGGAACTGGTGAGCCGCTTTGCTTTCTGGACTGCATGGCTCGGCTTCATTCTGGTGGGAGTGAGCGCGCTGGGCATCCTGGGCATGCAGGAATACGTGACCCGTTTCTTCGTGTTTCTGCCCCGATTGCTGGTCTCCCTGATTTTCCTTTTCATCGGTTTGTTGGCAGCCAGCTTTTTCTCCCGCGCAGCCCTGCTCTGGGCGGTCAACACTGACATGCCCTCACCCCGCCTCCTCAGCTCCGCGGCCCGGGTCCTGATTACAGTTTTCACCGCGTCCGCAGTCTTTGAGGAACTCGGCCTGGCCGACTCCACCATGCTCTTCGCCTTTGCCATTGTGCTGGGAGCGGTCATGTTGGGCTTGGCCATCGCTTTCGGCCTCGGCGGCCAGGACCTGGCCCGAAGATTTCTGGAAGCCCGCTTCTCCCAGGAAAAAAAGGAAGGAAAAGAACGGGAAGACGAGCTTTCCCCGCTCTAACATGCCAGCAGGCGGTGGGGCAGCCCCTTCGGGATAGGGGCGCCGCTCTGAGAGCGGTTGAGCAGCGTTTTAGCACTGCATTTAAAATTCGAAAAGGGAGGCGGCTTTTGGCCGCTGAGGTACCTGACAGAACTGACTCGACAGCCGCCGCCATGCCCGCCAACTCATCGCCGGAAAAATCCTTCCTCGCCACTTTGCAGACTCATCTTCCCGCCGCCCTGCCACAATTTCTATTGCAACAACGCTGGTTTGGCGGGAAAGCACGCCCGATTCAATCCGTCGAGATCCCGGACATCGTACCGCTCAACCTCGTAAGCTCTTATCTTGTTCTTGCGCGGGTCAACTACGCCAGCGGTTCCATGGAAACCTACGCCCTCCCTCTGGTCGGCATCTCGGGAGAAGCCGATGCTTCATCGCTGAGAATCCCGCCCGCCAACTTCGCTGGAGAGATCATCCTCAAGGATGCTCTCACCGACCAGCAATTTCTCACTCAACTGCTCGAAGTCATCGCCAAGAACACGAGCTTGCCCGGCATCAAGGGTCGGATTCGTGCCCTGTCCACCTCAGCGCTGCAATCCCTCTGGCAGCCTGCCCCGGGATCGCTCGCTCCGTCACTCATGAATGCGGAACAAAGCAACAGCTCTGTGGTCTACGGCAAACGACTGGTGCTGAAAATATTTCGCCGGGTCGAACCTGGGCTGAACCCTGATCTCGAAATCGGTTCTTTCCTGACGGAAAAATCGTCGTTTCGAAATGTGCCCCCGCTCGCCGGATACCTCGAGTACCTGGATGAACACGGAGCCACAAGTTCGCTGGGCATGCTCCAGGGCTACGTCGCGAACCAAGGCGATGCCTGGCAGTTCACTCTGAGAAGCCTGGAGGAATACTACGGAAAGGCGCCACTACTGGGCCGTCCAGGCGCCAGCGAAATTCCTCATGCCCCGCTCGTTACTTTGTGCGGTCAGCCCGTCCCGGATGAGGTCAGCCAGCGAATCGGTCCCTATCTCGATTCGGCCGCGCTGCTGGGGCGCAGGACCGCCGAGCTCCACCTCGCTCTGGCCTCCGCGCCGGACGACCCTGACTTCGCGCCACAGGCGATTCTCGAGGCCGATCATCGGGCGTTCGCCGAGTCGGCGGCACAACTCTTGACCGCCAATTTCGACCTGTTGCGTCGTCTCAAGTGTGGAATGCCCGACCAGACCCGGCAGGAGGCAGACAAAATTCTCCAGCTCGAAGAAATTGCGCGCCGCCGCTTTAAGTTACTCACCCAACTGAAGAGCACTGCCATGGTCACCCGCATCCACGGCGACTATCATCTTGGCCAGGTCCTCTTCACCGGCAGCGACTTCGTCATCATCGACTTTGAAGGTGAACCGGCGCGCTCGCTCGCGGAACGCCGCAGGAAACGCTCTCCGCTCCAGGACGTTGCCGGCATGCTGCGCTCGTTCCACTACGCCGCATACGCGCCATTGTTGCAGCAGAGCAGCAATGAAAGACCGCGGGGTGAAGACCTGCAAGCCCTCGGAAGCCGGGCCCAATACTGGCAAAAGTGGGTGTCCGCAACCTTCCTGAAATCCTATCTCGACACCTCGGGGAATGCGATCTTCATTCCCAAGGGAAGGGAAGAGTTGGCCCTCCTGCTTGACCTGTATCTGTTGGATAAAGCCGTCTATGAGCTCGGATATGAACTCAACAACCGTCCGTCGTGGGTAAGAATTCCGTTGGATGGTATTTCGCAACTACTGCAAGATTCCGACTGAGAGCACTTGGCAAGTAGCAATGGGCACTAGCCAACTACCAATTGCCAGGTGCCAATGGCTAACTCCCCCCGCTCTTCGCTTTCCCAAACGCCTTCTGAATAAGCGTATAGCGGGCGGCGCCCATGATCCCGCAATCATCATTCAACACGACTCTCACCGGCATGTCCGCCAGCAATCCCCGCATGCGTCCCTTGCTCAAGAACGACTCCATAAAGGCCGGGTCCTGCATCTTGCTCAGGTTTCTCGCGGCAATGATGCCGCAAATGAAAATCCCACCCGTGGACATGAAGGTCAAGGCGCAGTCCCCGGTTTTGGCCCCGTACAGGCTGACAAAAATGGAAAAAGTCTGCTCACAAATCGGCGCTTTCTTTTCCTGCGCGATCTGCGATATCAGGGCCGGCGCATCGTGCGTCTTGTCCATCTGCTCTTTCAACCACGGCGGTTCCTCAGCTTTTTTGGTGTCGCGAAGGAAGTCATAAATGTTTTTGATTCCCGGGCCGGAGAGAACGCGCTCGCTGCTCACGTGGCCGAACTTTTTCAGAATATAGCGGAACAGTTCGACTTCCACTTCGGTCCTGGGCGCAAAATCCGTATGCCCACCTTCGCAGGCAAAAGGATGATGCCGGAAACCGTCCCAGTAGAGGCCCGCCACCCCCAGTCCGGTCCGGGCCGAGATGACGGCGCGATTTCCCTCCGCGTCCTCCGCCCCGGCCTGCAGGGTCACCAGGTCCTTCGACTCCAGGGCATCCACCCCATACGCATAAGCCTCCAGATCATTAATCAGCCCTACCGAAGGCAGCTTGAGTTGCGCCGCCAGTTCACGTGAATCAATGGTCCAGGGAAGATTCGAAATCTTGCTGCGTCCTGCGCGCACCGGGCCGGCCACGCCAAAGCACGCACTGTGCACTGGAATCCCTTCCTTCTTGACAAACTCAGCGACCACCTCGGACAGGCCGCTGCGCTCCTGGCTGGGATAAGTCTTTTCCACCACACACTTCAGCTTGGTGCCTTCCGTTTCGAAGGCAGCCAGCCGGGTACGGGTTCCACCGATGTCGCCTGCAAGAATCATGGTTCGATTTTCCTCCACTGCCGGCCGTCGCGGGCCAGCAATTCATCGGAATCCGCCGGACCCCATGTGCCCGACGGATAGTTAGGAAATCTGCGTGGAGGCAGGGCCTGCCAGACATCCAGAATGGGGTCCACAATACTCCAGCCCGCCTCCACCATGTCGGCGCGTTGAAAAAGAGTCGCGTCCCCGATCATGCACTCATAGATCAGAACTTCGTAGCCGGTGTACGCGTCCGCGCCAAAATATTTGGTGTACTCAAAACTCATGTCCACCGACCCCACCCGCAGCACCGGTCCCGGAACCTTGGCCCCGAAGCTCAGTGAAATCCCTTCCACCGGCTGTATCTGCATGACCAGTTGGTTGGTGTGGTTGTGGACCGGCGCATTGCGAAAAATCTCGAAGGGAGTGCGCTTGAACTGGATCGTGATTTCCGTGTGACGCTGCGCCAGCCGTTTTCCGGTGCGGATATAAAACGGAACGCCTGCCCATCGCCAGTTGTCGATGTTCAGCTTCAGGGCCAGGAAAGTCTCGGTTTTCGATTCGGGCGCCACCCCAGGCTCGGCGCGGTATGCCGCCACTCTCTCCCCTGCGATCACTCCTTCGCCGTACTGCCCGCGTACACTTGAATGCAGAACATCTTCTGAATCCAGCGGTTGCACCGCCCGCAGGATCTTGGCCTGCTCGTTGCGGACCGCATCGGCCTGAAACGACACCGGCGGCTCCATCGCGGTGAGGCTCAGCAGTTGCATGATGTGGTTGGGAACCATGTCGCGCAACGTGCCCGCCGTGTCGAAGTATCCGCCGCGCAGTTCAACTCCGACCGTTTCCGCGTTCGTGATCTGCACATGGTCGATGTAGCGACGGTTCCAGATGGGCTCGAAGATAGCGTTGTCGAAGCGAAACACCATGATGTTCTGCACCGTCTCCTTGCCCAGGTAATGATCGATGCGGTAAATCTGGTTTTCCGCCAACACCGCCTTGACATTCCGGTTCAAGGCCTTGGCAGAGTCGAGATCGTGCCCGAAAGGTTTTTCGATCACCACTCGCCGCCAGCACCCATCTTTCTGGTCGGCTAGTCCGGCCTTGCCCAGTTGCTGCACGATGGTGGCAAAAAACTTTGGCGCCGTGGCCAGATAGAACAGGTAATTGGCCTGGGTGCCATGCTCCCTATCGACGCCGGCCAGCTGCACCGCCAGGGTCGAGTACGTGGCCGGATCGGCGAATTCACCGCGTTGATAGTAGAGCCGCTGGGTGAACCACTCCCAGGCTTCCGTGCCGCGGTCCTCGGCTTGCAGAAAGCCCGTTACTTGCTCGCGAAATTGGTCGCGGCTTAAATCGTCGAAGGCCACGCCCATCACCGCAAAATTCTTGGGCAGCAGCTTGGCTTTCACCAGGTTATAGAGCGCCGGCACCAGCTTGCGTTTGGTCAGGTCTCCCGACGCTCCGAAAAGCACCATCACGCACGGACCTGCAGCCTTGCCAATCTGTTCGTGCTCCTCTTGCCCATTCACCGTCGCTGCCGTCGCCATTTTTCCGTGTTCCCGATTCTCGATGGTGGGTATCTCTCTCCGGCATTGTAGGACAGTGCCGGCGCATATTCATAATTCTGCTACTCGGCAGCCAACGGTTTGAAATTCCCGCCCGCGGGATGTCAGGCTGGGCCCGCGACCGTCCGCAAGAAGTGCAAACAAAATCAGACCCGCCCGATGAGCGAGCCGAGGGCAAACACCTCCCGCAAGGACTATCTCAATGGGTCCCGGCTCAGTCGCTGTTCCGACGAACGAACAGTCAGCTCAACCTTCACTATCGATTCGCCTTCCGTCCGGTATAATCCAGAATCCGCTTGGGTATTTGCGAAGTAAAAGGGGTGGAATGAGAGTTCGGCCCGGTGTGGAGCTGGCGGGCCTCAGCGATGTCGGCTGCCAGCGAGAAAATAACGAGGACCGCTATTCCTATTGGGAACCGGCCAGCGATTCGCAGTTCCCCGCCAAGGGCCGGCTCGCCATTGTGGCCGATGGCATGGGCGGATACGAAGGCGGCCAGGAAGCCAGCCGCATTGCCGTCGAAGTGATCGAACAGATCTATGCCAACGCGGTCGATGGAGACCCGCGCGCCTGGCTCCTGCAGGGCTTTCAGACCGCCCACCATAGCATCCAGGAATACGCTGCCAAATATCCCGACCTCCAGGGTATGGGGACCACCTGCACCGCCATGGCCCTGCTCGACCACCAGCTCTATTTTGCACACGTAGGTGACAGCCGGTTGTACCTGCTGCGCGGATCTTCCATCTCACGTCTTACTCACGATCACTCCTACGTCAGCCGATTGGTTCAGAACGGCGTGCTCCGTGCGGAGGAGGCCGAATCCCACCCTCAGCGCCACATCCTCACCGCCGCACTGGGAGCCGGTAACACCGTCACGCCCGACTGTCCGCCACAACCTGTTGCCCTCGAATCGGGGGACGTTCTGGTCCTGTGCACCGACGGTCTGTGGAGTCTGCTTGGCGAAGCCGAAATTCAAAAGGCCGTGGTCGGGAAGAATGCTGCTGAAATCTGCGATGCCCTGGTTGACACCGCAAAGAAGCGCGGCGGTCCGGACAACATCACCGTCCAGGTCCTGCGCATAAACTAGCCGAGGTGGTATGGAGGACGGGCGTCTCCTGGTTTTCCGAAAAGCTGAATAAACCCTACCAACCCTATAGGGTTTTATGTCATCATAGGACGGTATGAAAATCTCCCAGAAAGGCCTTTACGCCCTGCAGGCCATGATGATGCTGGCCCGCCATTACAACCAGGGGGCCATCCGCATTCGCGATATCGCCTATGAAGAGGTGCTCCCGGAAAAGTTTCTGGAGCTTATCCTTCTGGAATTGAAGAATGCCCGCATTGTCGAGAGTGTGCGCGGCGCCAAGGGTGGATATCAGCTGCGCCGTCCTCCTGCTGAAATTCGCCTCAGCGAGATCATTCGCCTGATTGACGGCCCCCTGGCGCCTTTCGGCGATGCCGAGCAGCTTCGTAGTTTGATCGATAGCGACCTCGAGCACCGCGCTCTCTACAAGGTCTTCATGGAGGTCCGCAACGCCGCCGCTAAGATTCTGGAGCACACCACCCTGGCCGATATTGTTGACCCGAAGTTTGTCAAAGCCGGCAAGCGCCCGGGAAAGAAGACAAACGAGGATGCGAGAGTGTTACCCATGGTGGTTCCCGGAAATCCGCGTAGAAGAGAAGATTGAGTTGCTGTTTCTGTCTCATTAAGCGTTGACCATGAATCGCAACCTGGAACGTGTGGAGGAACTGGTTCTTGACTGAAGACGCTAAGCTGATCCGCCCCCGGGACGCGGCCAAGGTGCTCGGCATCAGCTATTCCACGCTAAAGCGATGGATCCATACGCGCAAGCTGCACACCGTCAAGACCCAGGGCGGACATCACCGGATTCCCGAACGCGAGTTGGATAAGCATCTTCACTTTGCCGAAAAGAGGATGCCGGTTCCTCAGCGTCGCGCTCAGTTCCGGCAAATCAGCGCCCGCAACCAGCTGATAGGGCGCATCCTCGACATCAAGATCGACGGAATCATGGCCCAGATCACCTTGTCGATTGGCGGACAGCGGATCACCTCGGTGATCACATCGGACGCCGTTCGCGAACTGCGTCTGCAAAAAGGGCAAATCGCCGCGGCTCTTATCAAGTCGACTGAGGTCATGATCCTGCGAGTACAGAGGCCCTGATATGGAAACCCTGACCCTCCGCTGTTGTTGAAACCGCCTCGTTCCACCCCACTCTGAGCTGATTCAATTCGATTTGACAGGTCACTTATATCTAATTTAAACCGACTTACCTGATGCGGATTACGATTCCTTTGCAGGAGCATGAAAACCATGAATTTCAAGCGGCTGGTTCTGGTAGTCGTTCTGATGTCGGGGTTTGGTGGCCGGTTTTGCGCGGCGCAGGAGATCACCGTTGCCGCCGCTTCCGACCTTCAGTTTGCTTTCCACGATGTGGGCGAACGCTTCGAGAAAGCCACCGGAAAACAGGTGAAGCTGATCTTCGGTTCCTCCGGCAACTTCTTTGCACAGCTGCAAAACGGCGCTCCGTTTGATGTGTTCTTTTCCGCCGACATTGATTACCCAAGGCGGCTGGAGACGGCTGGCCTGGCCGAACCAAACACCCTCTATCCTTACGCCACGGGCAAAATCGTGGTTTGGGTGCCCAGCCAATCGAAACTCGACCTGGGCCGAGGCCTGCGGGTCCTGCTCGATCCCGGTATTCAAAAGATCGCCATTGCAAACCCCGCCCATGCGCCCTATGGACGGGCCGCGGTCGCAGCCCTTCGCCACGAAGACCTCTACGACCAGGTTTCCCCGAAGTTCGTGCTGGGCGAGAACATCTCGCAAACCGCTACGTTCGTTGTCTCCGGCAGCGCTGACGTTGGAATTCTGGCGCTGTCCCTCGCGTTGGCCCCATCCATGAAAGACAAGGGCAGATACGCGGAAATTCCCCCGGAAGACTATCCCGCCATCGAGCAGGGGGCCGTGATCCTGAAGTCTTCGCTCCATAAGGACATCGCTCGTCAATTCGTAGAGTTCGTAAAAACGCCGCCGATCCAGGATCTGTTGCGAGGTTACGGGTTCGCCGTTCCCGGCAACCCGAGTCCTGGCCGGTAAGCGCAAGAAGAAAAACTAAACCAAGGGAGAAACAATGAGACAGCTCTTGTGGTTCAGCACATTCATTCTGTTGATCAGTGGGTTGGCGGCCCAGACCAGCGCTGGTTCCAAGGCTGGTCCCCGGAAACCCATCGCGAAGAAGCCGTCGGCTTCAGCGCGCGTCACCGCGCAGGAGGTGCAGGGAGCTGCGAGATGCTCTGGCAGCGCAGCAGAGGCAGTCCGAGGAGCAGCGCCAACAGCTCGAGCGACTGAAGTCCCAGCTGCAGCAACTCCTCGACGCGACGCAACAGGCCAGCGCCTCCGCGCAAAAAGTGCAGGGCAGCGCTGAGCAGGCGCAAGCCACGGCCGCCCAAGCCCAGCAGTCGGCCGCCGAGGCCCAGCGCCAGGCCGACCAGGTTTCCAGCAGCGTCACTGAGACAAAAACCGCGCTCGCGCTCGTGGACAAGCAGTCCAAGGATGAGAACAAGAGGCTCAACGCTTTGCAGGACGCCTTAGGACGCTTACGCTTCACCGGCGATATTCGCGTCCGGGGCGAAGACTTCTTTCAGGATTGCTCCGCTTGCGTGACCCGCAATCGCGCCCGTATTCGGATGCGCTTCGGCCTTGAAGGCAAGCTGAACGACGACTTTACCGGTGGCTTCCTGCTTACTTCAGGGTCCCTCGGCGATTCCAATAGCACGAACGAAACCTTGACCAATTTCTTTACCCGCAAGACGATAGGTATCGACCGTGCCTACATAACCTATCAACCCGGCGCTGCAAAGTGGATCAGCCTGACCGGTGGCAAATTTGGTTTTACCTGGCAGCGCACCCCGATGACCTTCGATTCGGATCTGAACCCCGAGGGCTTCACCGAAAAATTCTCCTTCGATATGAAGGGCCCGGTCATCAAGAACCTTACGGTCCAGGGCATCCAGCTGCTCTACAACGAATCCTCCAAGGGCGACGATTCCTTCGCGGTGGGCGGCCAGGTCTCGAGCAAGCTGGATTTCGGCTTCATGAACAGCACCGCATCCTTCAGTCTTCTCGATTGGCGATTCCCCGACGCCATCCTCAACGCATCCGCCTTCGCCGTACAGTCGCCAGGCGAAGGGCCGGGATGCGCCACCGGTTCCGGCTTCCCCACCACGGCGCCCTGCGTTTACGGTCCCCAGGGCTTTACGAACTCGACCTTCACCGATGGGGCCGGCAAACTTCATTTCCTCTCCGGGTTCCTCTATGCCGACTTTATCCTGAACAACCAGATCAAGACCGGCTGGAGTCGTTTCCCCGTCAACCTGATGCTGGAGTACGAAAACAATTTGAATGCCGCCAACCATCCGTTGGACTCGCAGGGAAATGTCCTGACCGATCTGGGCAAGCAATCGCACGCCTACCTGGTCGATTTCAGCCTGGGGCAACTGAAGAACAGGAATGACATACAGATTGGCTACGCCTGGTACCGCCAGGAGCAGGATTCCGCCATTTCGTCCTTCCTCGAAAGCGAAAACCGGGCGCCTTCTAACCTGCTGCAAAACCGGATCTCTGCTCTGTGGAAGCTGCAGTCCAACACCGTTGCCAGTTACAACTTGTGGATTGGCCGTACTCTGAACAGCAACCTGCAGCATGCGATTCTTGCGCCCGGAGTCACAGCCGGCGATCAGGAGCCGTACCTCCAGCGCATGCAGTTTGACCTGCTCTATTCCTTCTGATCCAGTGCGGGCGCCGGCGAAAGTCGGCGCGCATTTTCTAACTATTTTAGCGAGCCAGCTTCGTGGTCCTCCTGTTCAACCCGTTCTCGAATGTTCATCTCTGCTAAAATCCACCATTCCTGTTCGGGCAAGACAAGAGGAAGGGAGCTCACACTTGGCAGTTCTAGTGGTCGGAGGCGCAGGATACATCGGCAGTCACGCCGCACTGGCGCTCAAGCGCCACGGCTATGAAGCCATCATTTATGACAACCTGGGTGCCGGCCACGCCGAACTCGCCCGCGGCTTCGAGTTGATCGTAGGGAATATTTCGGACACGGCCAAACTGGCCCCAGTCCTGAGCCGCGTCGATGCCGTCATGCACTTTGCCGCCCACGCCTACGTAGGCGAATCGGTGATCAATCCCCGAAAATATTTTCAGAACAACGTGGTGGACGGTGTCACCCTGCTGAATGCGGTGCTCGACTCCAAAGTTCGCAAATTCATCTTTTCCTCCAGTTGTGCGGTGTACGGCGTCCCGTCAAAAGTCCCAATGACCGAGAATTTGCCTCGCGTCCCGGTAAACCCGTATGGCATCACCAAGCTGATTTTCGAGCAGGCGCTCGAGGCCTACGGCCCCGCTTACGGCCTGGGCTACATCAATCTTCGTTACTTCAACGCCGCCGGGGCGGACGAATCCGGAACCATCGGCGAAATGCACAGCCCTGAAACCCATCTCATACCCTCTGCTTTCGAGGCTATTCGTGGGCAGCGTCCAGCGCTCGAGGTTTTTGGGGACAAGTACCCTACACCTGACGGTACCTGTGTGCGTGACTACATACACGTGAGCGATCTGGCCGAGGCGCACGTGCTGGCGCTGGAATATCTGGCAGGCGGGACTTCGCAGGCGGTCAACCTGGGGACGGGCCGCGGCCATTCTGTTCGCGAGATTCTCACCGCTATCAAGCGGGTGACTGGACGTGAGGTGCCCAGCCGCCTGGCGCCCCCCCGCGCCGGAGACCCTCCGGAACTGGTCGCCGATCCGACCCGCGCCGAAAAACTGCTGCACTGGAAGGCCACACGATCGCTTGACGAAATTGTGGCGACGGCGTGGAAGTGGGACGAGCAGCGGACTGCGAAGAAGTGACCGCTCCCGAGAGGAAAAGCAAAGCGCTACCGACCCAGCGTCCAGGAGGCAGAAGGGACGCTACGATAGCGCTGCCTGTATCTGGCCCGAACTGACTGAAAGTCTAGGCCGAACACTGCACCAATCCTAGTGCATCCCGAGATACCCCAGGGTCGATACAATCTGATCCCGACGGTGCCCCATTCATTTCGCGCTCTCTGCGAAATGAGTTGTGTCTTTCCACTCCGACTCATCCGGCAGCCCGAAATCTCAGTTGCTTAGCTGCATTCGCCAAAGCAGCTTCCAAGCCCTGCAAATGCCGTTCCTCGGTCAGATAACTGATCACCATCATGCGCAGCACGCTCTGTCCCCGCACTTTGGTCTCCGAGATCCAACGGCTCCCGTCGCGCGTAACTTCTTCCACGATAGCGTCGTGCTCGGCGGCCAGTTGTCGCCGCCCGTCAGATTTGAGCTGGAAGGTGACGATTGGGAGCATCGGCGCCACGGCCAGCTCGAAATCTTCCGAGGCTGTCACCCACTCGGCAAAGCTCTTTGCGAGCCTCAGTTGGCGATCGATCAAGTCTTCATATGCCTGCCGTCCGTGCACCCGCAGGGTCAACCAGAGTTTCAGGGAATTCATGCGCCGCGTCCACTGGGTGCTGATGCGGGAATTGTCGGGCAACTGCGCCCCCGCGGCCTTCGGCATGTACGGCGCGGCCACGGAAAACGCGCGCTCCAGAGCTTCGGGATGGCTGGTCAGAATTACGCCGGCGGCGAACGGCATAGCCAGCCACTTGTGCGGGTCAATAGTCAGCGAATCGGCCCGTTCAATGCCTCGCACCAGGTCGCGATGCTGATTGGAAAAGATGGCCACACCGCCGTAAGCGCCGTCCACGTGCAACCACAACTGCTGCTCCCGGCACACTTCCGATATGGCAATCAGATCATCTACCGTCCCTGAGTTCGTGGTTCCCGCGGTCGCCACCACGCAGAACGGTTTTCGTCCTGCAGCGCGGTCCTCCGCTATCGCTTGTTCCAATTTTTGCGGATCGAGTTGCGCAGCCTCGTTCGCTGCAATCCGCCGCAGCGCCTTGCGTCCGATTCCCAACAACCCCGCGGACTTGTCGAGCGAATGATGAGATTCCGCCGAGGCATAACACACGGGCTGTCCGCCGATCGCGGCCACGCCTTCTTCAATCGCGTCCGGAAATTTGGATGCCAGGGCCAACGCCAGCCCGCTGAAGTTGGCTTCGTTGCCTCCGCTGGTGAAGGTTCCGTTGAACTCGCCGGGCCAGCCCACGCGCTCCCCGATCCAGCGCACGGTTTCGAGTTCGATCTTGGACGCCAGTTGCGAACGCGCCAGGGTCGCCAGTTGCGGATTGAGCCCCGCCACCAGGGTCTCGCCCAACACGCCCATATAGGTAGGCGTAGGGTTCATAAGCCCGAAATAGTTGGCGCTGGGGACATGAAACCCCTGCTCCACCATTTCCCGAAAGAGCTGGTCCAACACTTTTTCCGCATCTTCACCGGTTTCCGGAAGCGCATGGTGAAGCGGTCCATAGCTGCGCTGCTCGACTGGAAGCTGCACCGGACGATCGGGCAGCGAAGAATAGAAGGAGTCGATCTGGTCGATCAGGCGGTAGCCCAGCCGCCGCCGGGTCTCGGAGTCGAAGTCGAAGCGCATACGCGTTGGATTCTAGACGCAGCGCAAGGGACGAAGGGACGAAAGAAATTCGTCCCGCAGCCATGGAAAATAACACTCAAGACAATTGTTATCCGGGCGGGCCGAAAGGGTCTAGGCAATGAGGTGTGAGCCGAGCTCAGGCGCCGAATCTCTCAGCTGCCCGGGCCTTCGCCTTGGCCGCTTCTTCCTCCCGGTTCTTCGGTGGCGCGGTAGTTTCGAGCGAACGCAGAAGGCGCGTCGAGATCCCGGAAATCTCCTCGATTGCACTCAGGAACGCGTCCTCATTGGCCTTGGAAGGCTTGTTGAAGCCGGTAATCTTTCTCACGAACTGTAGTGAAGCCGCGCGGACTTCCTCGTCAGTCACCGGCGGATCGAAATTAAAAAGGGTTTTGATATTTCTGCACATCGCATGACCTCAAAGTATGACCTTAAGATTATCGTACTTCCCCCGGACCACCCACGCTGGAAAAACGGGCTTCGCCTATAATGCGGGGCACTGAGAGCGAAAGGGGTGATTGCAAATGCGATCGACAGGAATTTATCCGTATTCGCCGCGTGTGCTGGCCATCGCCGCCCTGTCGCTGGCGATGTTTATGGTGTGTAAGCAATCATTTGCGCAAGGTGTTGCCATGGGCATCTGCAAACCGGCGAGCCAGCGGACAGAGGAGTTGGGATGTTGGATCATGGCGGACCAGCCCATAGGAACGCCTACAAAATCACAGGTTTTCTGGCATCTCGATGTCTATCCGACGCGCGCGGCAGCAGAAGCGGTCAAGGGACCACGAGGCACTGTCCTGGAGTCACTGGGGAAGGTGTGGCTTTTGACTATCGAAGAGTCGGAAGGGCAGTCGCCCAACGGCCAGCGCATCGCCAGCATCGGTCCCCTTCCGATCACCGCCGGTGAAGAGTACTCGGCACAGTATATGGAAGCGGTTTTGAGTCCCGGCATGACCTCATCGATCCACTCTCACGCCGGCCCGGAAGCCTGGTACACCCAGGCGGGGGAAACCTGTCTGGAGACACCCGAAGGCAAGGTTGTTGGACGTGCGGGTGGCGATCCTGTGATTGTGCCCGGCGGCGTGCCGATGCACCTTACAGCCACTGGCACCGAACAGCGTCGGGCTCTTGTGCTCATCCTTCACCAATCGTCCAAGCCGGCCATCACTCTCGTACACGATTGGACGCCGAAAGGGCTGTGTGGGAAATGAAGAATGGTGCCCATCCTTATCGCTGAGCGTACCCACTCACTTCGACGGTGCCCCATTTCATTTCGCGCCTTTTGCGAAATGAGTGGGGTCCCTCCCGGGTCCAACCGCCGGTAAAGTCGCGTGTAGCCCTGCCGGCCCACCTGCGCAGCAGCAAATCACTTCGGCGATGGCAGCACCTGAATCGTGTGCAGCCAGGTTGCCACGGACTGAGGCCAGGTCGTGACCGGTAAGTCGGTGTGGCGCAGACCGTAGCCATGTCCTCCTTGCGCGTAGAGATGCATTTCAGCCGGCACTTTGGCGTTCTTCAGGGCCATGTAGTACACGGTGGAATTCTCCACATGCACCGGATCATCCTCCGCCTGGACGAGAATGGAAGGCGGCGTTTTTTCCGTAACGTGAATATCGGGGTTGGGTGCAAAGTTCTGCTCGGAAAGAGCCAGGTAGCCGGGATAGATGATCACGGCGAAATCCGGGCGGCAGCTCAGTTGATCGGCGGCATCCACCGCCGGGTAGAGGCGCTGATCGAAGTGCGTGCTGAGGGCCGCGGCCAGGTGCCCTCCGGCAGAGAATCCGAGCACGCCAACACGGTTGGGATCAATATGCCACTCCGCCGCATGCGAGCGAACCATGCCCAGTGCGCGTTGCGCGTCCTGCAGCGCTGCCGCTGATTTGGGATAAGGGCCGGAATCAGGAACGCGATATTTCAGCAGCACACAGGTAACTTTAATGGAGTTGAGCCAGTCGCACACCTCAGTGCCTTCGAGATCGATGGCGAGAATGCGGTATCCGCCTCCGGGAAAAACCACTACGGCCGCGCCGCTGCTGTTGGCCTTGGCTGCATACAGTGTGAGCGTCGGCGTGGAAACGTTGCCGACCCGATACACCAGCCGTCCGGCGACGACATGGTCCTTGGCGGTCGTGGTGTTTCCCTCCGGGGCGGGATTAGGCTCGGCGCCAGGAGCACCGTTCGGCCACAGCTTCAAGGTCACATGCTCCGGCGTAGGCGGCCATGTTGCTTGCTGGCAAAATAGCGAGACGCAGAGACCAAACACCGCAGCGGCAACAGGAAGACACTGGCGCATCAAGCCTCCAATCTATTTGACTCCCTTCTCCGGGTCCCAGGAGCCCTGCAGCTTGCGAATATAGATGATCTGTCCGATGTGGTACGCGTTGTGCGTGCCGATGTGCGCGATGATGGAATACCACGATTCTAGTTTCTTGTCGTCCGCAGCTTCCACGGCTTTTTCCCAGTCCGTCATCACCTGGTCGAGTTGCTGCACCGTGGCCGCCCATTTCTTGCTGTCGAAGTTGTTGAAGGTTTCGTTGTTGTCGCCACTGAACTTCACCGGAGGCTCGCCCTTGAACTTTGCCAGTTCCTCCTGGTTCCAGAACACCAGATGATTGGTGAGCTGCCCAATGGAATGATTTCCTTTTCCGTCCTGCCAGCTCGCCTGTTCTGGCGTGAGCCCTTCCACCGCGGTGTTCGCAGGCACAAACCACTCTTTCTGGTTGTGGGTGGTTCGCAGTTGTTCCAGCAGAATGCTCCTGAGTGTGGGCGTTGGCTTTGCCTCCTGCGCGTAAGCGTGATATGACAGCGCCAGAACGAACAAAACAAGAATTCGTCTCATATGTGGGGTTGCTCCTCTCGACGGTTAGACGTTGCCGGACTCGCCTCGGCTAGCAATGTATTTCCGCCGGGGGAGGGCGTTCCGGAGATCCCGAAAACCAGTGTCTACCGCTCCGTGTCCTCGGTGTCCTCCGTGGTTAAGGTTCTTTCCGGTCGGAGCAATGGAAACAGAATCACATCCCGGATGGTATGCGAGTCAGTCAGCAGCATAGCCAGCCGGTCGACCCCAACGCCCACTCCGCCGGCGGGCGGCATGCCATAGGACAGGGCTCGAATGTAATCCTCATCCATCTGGTGGGCTTCCTCGTCACCACGCTCCCGCTCCTGCAACTGCTGTTCAAAGCGCCGGCGCTGGTCCTCGGGATCATTCAATTCGCTGAAGCCGTTGGCAATCTCCATCTTCCCGGCAAAGATTTCCCAGCGTTCGGTCCAGTCCGGCTCGTCCGGCTTCTGCTTGGACAGTGGTGACACCGCAGTCGGGAACTCATAAATAATCGTCGGCTGAACCAGATGCTCTTCCGCAGCGGCGTCGAACAATGCGGCGATGGTTTTCCCCGCCGGCTCTCGCGGATCGTAAGCGACATGCGCATGCGCCGAGTTAAAGCGCTTCACCAGGTCCTCTACTCCTTCGGACGACGTGAAGTCGGACATCTGCGGCCTCGCGCCCGCAGCCTCCGGCCAATAGTGAATGATGGCTTCACGCATCGTCATCCGCCGCCAGTTCGAACCAGCCCAATCTATCTCGTCGTCGCCCCACTTGGCCTTGGTCCCACCAGTCACGTCTTTCGCGGCCTGCTCAATCAGTTGCTGGGTCAAGTCCATTACACCGCGATAGTCGGTGTAGGCCTGGTAGAACTCGAGCATGGTGAACTCAGGATTCCAGCGCCAGCCCAGTCCTTCGTTGCGGAAGTTGCGATTGATTTCATACACCCGATCAAAGCCGCCCACCGTAAGCCGTTTCAGATACAACTCGGGAGCGATGCGCAGAAACAGGTCCATGTCGAGCGTGTTGTGATGGGTGACAAACGGCCGCGCCACCGCTCCGCCCGCGATAGGCTGCATCATCGGCGTTTCCACCTCGACAAATCCCTGCGCGTCCATGAAGCGCCGCAGGGACTGCACCAGCTTGCTGCGCTTGATAAAAACCTCGCGCACCTCAGGATTCATCACCAGATCGACGTAGCGTTGCCGGTAGCGCAGCTCGACGTCGGTCAGCCCATGCCACTTCTCCGGCAACGGCAGCAGGTCTTTCGAGAGAAACGTGATCTCTTCCACGTGCACCGATAGTTCCCCGGTGCGCGTGCGAAACAGATATCCGCTGACTCCGATGTGATCGCCCAGATCGAGCAGCCTGTACAACTCGAACCCCTTCTCTCCCACCGCATCTTTCTTGACGTAAATCTGCAGCCGCTGTCCATCCTGCTGCAGGTGCGCAAACCCGGCCTTGCCCATTAGCCGGATAGCCATGATGCGCCCCGCGACGCGCACGTTGACTCGCGGATTCTCCAGTTGCTCCGCAGTCTTCTCCGTGTACTCCGCCAGAATCTGCGGAATCGTGTGGGTGAATTCGTACTTGCGGGGATAGACCTGCTGTCCCAGAGCTTCAATCTGTTTCAGCTTCTCCCGCCGCAGTTCGTAAATCTTCTCGTCGAGTGCCAATGGATTCCTTGTTTACTGAGCTCACTGTCGCGAATCGTGAACAGCGATTATAAACAAGTGGCCGATAAGAAGACGTTTTGGATCGCCTGACTGTACCCGCTCACACTTTCAGCAGTTCAAGATAGATCGCCATTCCGACCACGGCATCGACCCCCATGACGTCCAGGCGGTCCACCTCTTCCTGCGTCCTGATGCCTCCAGCCACGATCAGGTGTTTATCGGTCACGCTGCGCAGTTCAGAAACCACATCGAGCGGCATGCCCAGCAGCAGCCCCTCGGTATCAATGTGGGTATAGAGAAAGCCGCTACACCAGGGTTCGAGAGCGCGCATCATCTGCGCCGCGGAAATCTCGGTCAGATGCCGCCATCCCCGAGTTGCGACCTTGCCGCCCTTGGAATCCACCGCGAAGATCAGCTTGTCCGCACCTAACTTGTCTGCGAGCTCCTCGGCAAATGCACTCTGAATTCTTCCATCCCTGATAAGAGACGATCCGATGATAACGCGCAACGCGCCGTCCGCGAGCATTTCCTGGGCTCGTTCCACTGTCCGAATTCCGCCGCCCACCTGGCAAGGCAGCCGTCGAAAGAGAGAGCGCACCAGCCCGCGGTTGTCTCCCTGCCCGATGGCAGCATCGAGATCGATGATCTGGACCAGCGGATACTTCGCAAAGCGTTCCAGCCACGGTTCGAAGTCGTCGAACTCCAGCGCCTTCTTTTCTCCCTGCACCAGTTGAACGATCTTGCCGCCCATCAGATCAATCGAAGGAATCAGCATGGCCACCTCATGGGAATTCCAGAGGCCTGCAACTCCTGCTTCAGCTCGCCGATGGGAGTGATGCCCAGGTGAAAGATGGACGCCGCCAGGGCCGCATCCGCCCGCCCTTCGCGAAAGACCTCGATAAAGTGTGCCGCGGTTCCCGCGCCCCCGGAAGCAATCACCGGAATGTTGACCGCACTCACCACTGCCCGCGTCAGTTCGCAATCGAAGCCGTCGCGCATGCCATCGCGATCGATCGACGTGAGCAGGATCTCGCCCGCTCCGCACTGTTCCGCTTCGCCGGCCCACGCCACCGCATCGCGTCCGGTGGCGTGCCGGCCTCCCGTTGCCTTCACTCCGAAACCTGACCTGTTGCCGTTGCTGACGCGCAGAGCATCAATAGCGACGATGACCGCCTGTGAGCCGTAGCGCTGGGCGATTCGGCCAATCAGTGCCGGATCGGCCAGCGCGGCGGAATTGACTGCGACCTTGTCCGCTCCGGCATCGAACACCGCCGCGGCATCCTCAAGCGACCGGATGCCTCCACCCACGGTGAATGGAATGAACAACTGCCGCGCCGTCCGCCGCACCACCTCGAGCAGGGTAGATCGGTTCTCGTAGGTCGCGGAGATATCCAGCAGCACAACTTCATCGGCGCCGGCGCGTCCATGGGCCAAAGCCAGTTCCGCGGGATCGCCGGCGTCGCGCAAGTCCGAAAATTGCACGCCCTTCACCACGCGTCCGGCGTCCACATCCAGGCAGGCGATAATGCGCTTGGTCAACATCGGCTGGTTCTTACAATTCACAAAAATTGCGCAGAAGATGAAGCCCTGCGCTCCCTGATTTTTCCGGGTGAAACTGAACTCCATAGACCTGCCCGCTTTCCACCACGGCGGAAAAAGCTCCGCCATACTCGCACCTGCCCACTGTGGCCTCGACCACCGGAGCCCGGTAGGAGTGGGTGAAATACACGAACGAATCCTGAGGAAGTCCGCGCAACAGTCGTGAGGCTCCGCTGACCTGTAACTGGTTCCAGCCCACATGCGGTGATTTCACCGCCGCCGGAAACTTCTCGCATTCCCCTGCGAACAGGCCGAGGCCGCGAAGTTGCGGAGCCTCGCGGCTCGACTCGAACATCCACTGCATGCCCAGACAAATGCCGAGCAGCGGGACCTGCCGGTCGATCGCTCTCACCACCGCCTCCTGCAAAGCGCCTGACAGCGCCGTGGTGGCTTCGAAATTACCCACGCCGGGCAAAACGATCTTGCTGGCCCGCGTAATCGTCCCAGGGTCCGCGGTAATCGCCGATTCGACGCCGAGATGGTCAAACGCCTTCTTCACCGAGGCGAGGTTTCCGGCCTTGTAGTCAACGATCGCGATCACAGCAGCCCCTTTGTACTGGGCAACAGGCGGGCCATCCGCCGGTCTCGCCAGCAGGCCGCCCGCAGCGCCCGTGCGAACGCCTTGAACAACGATTCGATCTTGTGATGGTTGGAGCGGCCATAGAGCACCCGGGCATGCACGTTGGCGCGCGCCCCCCGGGCAAAACCTTCGAAGAAGTCGTAAACGAGTTCAGCCTGCAGATCGCCGACCAGCCGCTGGCGCACCTTCGTATCGACAACGCTGGACGCACGCCCACCGAAATCTACTGCCGCTAAACCCAGGGTTTCGTCCATGGGCATGACAAAATATCCTGCGCGCAAAACTCCGCGCTTCGACCCCAGCGCCTTGTGGAAGGCCTCGCCCAGGACGATGCCTACGTCTTCCACCGTGTGGTGCTGGTCCACGTCGAGATCGCCTTGGGCCTTGAGCTCGAGGTCGAAACCGCCGTGGCGGGCAAATAACTCCAGCATGTGATCAAAGAACCGGATGCCAGTGGAGACCTTGTAGTGTCCTCGCCCGTCAATATTGAGCACCGCCCGGATCGCGGTTTCCTGCGTCTTTCGCTCGATGCGCGCCCGTCTCATGCCCGCCTTCTTTCCGCCGCCCAGCCAATCTCCTTCAAGGTTTCATGGAGTGCGACCAGCATTCGCTCCGTGTGTTCCTTCCAGCCGGCAGTGATACGAACGCAGCCGCTGCAGCCATAGTCCGACGAGCGGTCGCGCACCAGAATCCCGCGTGCTTTCATTCCCCTTACGAAATCCGCGTGACTGGGACCGATCCGCCCCAGCACAAAATTTGCCTGGCTGGGCCAGAAGGGAATTTCCAGTCGCCGAAATTCCTCTTCCAGCCGTTTTCGGCTGGCCTGCACCTCGTCCACATAGCCGCGAACATATTCCTGATCGGCCAGCGCCGTCGGCAGGCAGGCCAGAGCCACTCCGTTCACGTTGTAAGGCGAGCAGGCCCGCCGCAGACTCTGAATCTGTTCCGCCGCGCCCGCCAGCACCCCCACTCGCAAACTCGCCATCCCGTAGGCCTTGGAGAATGTGCGCGCAATAAACAGGTTCCGCACCTGCCCGGCGTATTCCAGCAGCGATTCGCCATGGAACTCGAAGTAGGCCTCATCCACCAGCACTGCCGCCTGGGGCGCGCTCCGGGCGATCAGCAATAAATCTTCAACGGACGCCACCGCCCCGGTCGGATTATTCGGATTCGCAATGGCGATCAGCCGTGTCTTCGGCGCGGTTGTGTAAGCCATCACTTTGCTGGTAGGAAATCGAAAATCCTTGTCACGCGGGAATTGAAATGACCCGCGCGCCGGTCGCGGCCATGCAAATCTGGTACATCGCGAAAGTCGGAATCACGATCAGCGCCTCGTCCTCCGGCTCCAGATACGCCTCGCACACCAGGTGGATGGCCTCGTCCACGCCATTGGTCAGCAGTACCTGCTCCGGTTGCAATCCCAGAAACGATGCCACCTCGCGCTCCACCGGTTCGCGTTCCGGGTAACAAGCCATCTGCTCCGGACGCAACTGTCGCAACCGCTCCATGACTCGCGGTGAACATCCACCCGTGTTCTCGTTGAAATCCAGACGCAGGCCCGAGCGGTCGCCCAGAGGCGGCTGGTACTGTTTCAACTTGCGCACTGCCTCACGTGCCTCAAGCATGGCCGCACCTCAACTCGATCGAGCGCGCATGGGCCCCGAGCCCTTCCGCTTCAGCCAAAGTCAGAATTGACGGCGCAATGTTCCGCAAGCCCGCGCGAGAAATTTCCTGCACCGTCATGATCTTGAGGAAGTCGCTCACACTCAGCCCGCCGCGGAAACGGGCGACCCCGCCGGTGGGTAATACGTGGTTGGGCCCGGAGCCATAATCTCCGGCAGCCTGCGCCGAGTAGTCTCCGATGAAGATTGATCCTGCGCACACGATGTCTCGAAGCTTGTCTCGCGTAGTGGTCAGATGCTCTGGAGCGATCCGGTTTGTCCAGGCAATTGCCTGGGCAGAAGACGCGGCCAGCAGGACGGCCCCGTGTTTCTGCAACGACTGTTGTGCCACCGCATTCCCCCGCGCCAGCGCCGCCACCGAGCGCGAGACCGAACGCGCCAACCTTCGCGATTGCGTGACCAGCAGCACCAGAGCGTCCGGATCATGTTCCGCCTGCGCCACAAGATCAGATGCGATGAAAGACGGCTCGCCGTCATCACAGAGAACCAGCCCTTCCGTCGGACCCGCCAGAAAGTCGATGGCGCAATCAAAGGCCACAATTTTCTTGGCGGTGGTCACAAACAGATTTCCCGGACCCACGATCTTGTTTACCCGGGGAACGCTTTTCGTGCCGTAGGCCAGCGCGGCGACCGCCTGCGCGCCTCCGATGCGATAGAACTCGCGCACTCCCAACAGGGCCGCGGCCGCCAGCGTGGCCTGTGCCGGGCGAGGCGACACCACGCGAATTTCCTTCACACCCGCGACCTGCGCCGGAATCACCGTCATCAGCAGCGTAGAAGGCAGGGGATAGCGTCCGCCGGGCACATAACATCCAACGGAACTGAGCGGCCGCACCAGTTGGCCCAGCTTGCGCCCCTGCTTCTCTCGCATCCACTCGCGAGGGCTCTGCCATTCGCAGAAATTGCGAATGTTGCCGGCCGCCGTCTGCAGCGCAGATCGCAGTTCCCGCGACGAACTCTTCAGCGCGGCCTGCATCTCGTCTTCCGAAACCCGCAACGGATCGTCGGCTCCGAGACCGTCCCACCGTTCCGCGTACCGCCGCAGCGCACGTGTCCCCATCCCGTCGCACACTTTGGACAATGCGGCGCACTCGCGGCTCCAGCGCGTCCAGTTTCTGTCCCCGCTGCTCCAGTTTGCGCACGTAGTTCTCGGCCGCGCGACCTTCGAGAATCCGCATTACATGACCACCTTGTTCAGCGGATATTCCACAATGCCCTCGGCATTCGCCGCCTTCAACCGGGGAATGATCTCCCAGGCCGCCGACTCTTCAATAATGGTGTTCACCGCCACCCAGGCATCGTCGCTGAGCGTGGCCACGGTGGGCTTCTGCAGAGCCGGCAGCACCCCGAGCACCGCTGCCAGATCCGACTTGCGGACGTTCAGCATCAGGCCGACCCGGCCCTGGGCCTCCATCGCGCCGCGCAGCATCACGGCCAGGTTTTCGATCTTGCGGCGCTTGCCGTCCTCTTTCCATGCAGCGCGGTTGGCGATGATCTGAGTGTTGGATTCGAGCAGCGTATCGATAATGCGGAGATGGTTGGCGCGCAGCGAACTGCCGGTTTCGGTGACTTCCACGATGGCGTCCGCCAGCGTGGGAGGTTTCACCTCGGTCGCCCCCCAGGAGAACTCCACCCGCACATTCACGCCCTTTCTTGCCGAAATAATTTCGCGTGACGTTCACCAACTCGGTGGCGACGATGCAGTCCGCGAGATCTTCCGCGCGCTGGTAGCCCGAAGACTCGGGCACAGCCAGCACCCAGCGCACTTTGCCGCGGCTCTGCTTGGCGTAGATCAGGTCGGCCACGGTCACAACTTCCAGACCGCTCTCCATTACCCAATCGAGACCGGTCAGTCCGGCATCGAGCACGCCATGCTCCACGTACCGTGCCATCTCCTGCGCCCGAATCAGCATGCACTCGACGTCAGGATCGGCAGTGCTCGCGGAGTACGATCGGCCATTGGTATACACGTTGAGTCCGGCGCGCGCAAAAAGTTGCAGTGTCGCTTCCTGCAAACTCCCTTTCGGAATTCCAATGCGCAGCTTCATGACAATGATCCTTCGGTCTGAGCGGATGGCGTCGTCACGGGAAGATTTTCGGTGAAGCAGGAACGCGTGCCCTTGTGGCAAACCACGCCTTCCCCGTGCACTCGCACCTGCAGCAGAACCGTGTCGCGATCGCAATCAGTCGTGGCCGAAATCACTTCCAGCCGGTTGCCGGAGGTCTCGCCCTTGGTCCAAAGCTGATTGCGGGTGCGGCTGAAAAATGTGACGTACCCGGCGCGCAAAGTCTGTTCAAAGGCTTCCCGATTCATAAAGCCCAGCATCAGCACTTCGCCGCTGCCCGCATCCTGCACAATGGCGGGCAGCAGCCCTTGCATCTTGTCGAAGTCAATCTCTGGGTTCATCGCAATCTCCAAATTGTGGCTAGAAACAAAAAGCCCGCTGTCGCGAATCGCGTCAGCGGGCCGAATCTTGTGAGTGGATCTAACCTACCTCAACACACCCCCGCCGACATGTTGTGCACATGATGGTGATGGTGGAGATGGGAAAGAAAACTCATCCCTAAAAAGATAGCTGAAGGCTCGGCCTCCTGTCAAAAGATTTTGAGCAGCGCCACCACTCGCGTGCGGACAGCTGCCCCTCGGCTGTTCAATGGAGCAAGGTCCGCTAAAGGCGGCCTTTTCTTGATAAGCTCACCTCCATGCTCCCCGGAATCATCCGCGCCCCAAAGTGACCCGCAGACCATCCGGCTTCATTGACATTCGAGCTTGCACAGCGTACGGTTCCGTACGCAACCTACCCAGCAACAGGAATCAGCACCGGCGTCGGCGTTCCCCCCAGCCGGCGACTCATCGAGGAGGAAAAGGATGAACAGGAAATTGTGTGGAATTTTTGCAGGTGTGTGTGTACTCACAATGATGGCCGCCTCTGCCATACCGGCTCAGGCGCAAGACGAACCGAAGGAAAAGCCACCGATGTACAGCTATGTCGCATTCTGGAATATTCCCCGCGCACAATGGGCCGACATGGAGAAGGCCAACGCAGTCGATGAGAAAATCCTGGAGAAGGCAGTGGCGGACGGCACTATTGTCGGTTTCGGCAGTGACCTGACTCTGGTGCACACACCCGATGGGATGACGCATGACAACTGGTGGTCGGGAATGTCCATGGCAGCCGTGCTGACCACGCTCGACAAGTTTTACAAGTCCGGTACGTCCACGTCACCCGTGCTCGCCAGCGCCACTCGGCACGGGGACGGGATATTCGTCAGCCGTTATTACAACTGGCGGCCAGGCACTTACAAGAACGTCTATACCCGCGTGGGTATGTACAAACTGAAGTCGGAAGCGCCGGAGGATGCGCTTAAAACGCTCAGCAAGGGTTTCGTCGTGCCTCTTCTCGAGAAGTTGTTGGCCGACGGTTCAATCGTTGAATATGAAATCGATACTGAGGCGATCCACACCGAGGCCCCGGGAACTTTCTGGATCGACGTCATCACGACCAATGCTGACGGCCTGGACAAACTGAATGCAGCCCTGATGGGCGCAAGTAAGGCGGGTCCCATGAACGTTGCGGCCTTCGAGTCGATGGTGGACTCGGTTTCGCACCGCGATAATCTGTCCTCCTCGACCGTAACCTACAAGTAATTGCTCCGGTTTCACCTGCGGCGGCTGGGTTTTGATGCCAGCCGCCGTGCCCACCGCTAACTCCACGAACTCCGATCTTGAAGGGAAGAGAGGTCGGCGGTAGTATGAATGGTTCGGACTGCGTCTCCGAGGCGTCCATGCCGCAAAATTACGTTCCGATATTCATCTTCATCGCATTCATCGCGGTGATGCTTCCTGTGACGCTCCTGGCGGCCAAACTGGTGCGCCCCGACAGTCCCAGCAAAACTAAATTGATGCCCTACGAATGCGGTATCGATCCCATCGACAGCTCCCGCGGGCGTTACACCGTTCGTTACTACATCGTCGCTATCCTGTTCGTAGTCTTCGACGTGGAAACCATCTTCCTGTTCCCGTGGGCGGTGCAATTTAAGGCGCTGGGCGTATTCGGCCTAATTGAAATGCTGATTTTCCTGCTCATCCTGGTCGTGGGTTATATCTGGATCTGGAAAAAAGGCGCCCTGGAATGGATATGATCACGTAGGGGCAGATGTCCTCATCTGCCCGGCGGAGCGCAGCTCCGCGAGTTTTGTTCGTAGCTTTTCACGCTCCGATTTTCCCATGCCAGATTCCCCCGCTTCCGAAACCTTCACCGCCAGCCGCTGGACCAAGGGCAATCTGTTCTTCCCGGTTCGCATCATCGTTACTCCGCAGCACGTCAGCCGGGTAAAGTCGCGGCTCTTTGGCAGCAACGAAGAAAGCATAGCTCTTGGGAAAGTTGCCTCAGTGCAGATTTCAACCGGAATAATCTGGTCCAATATTCGCATCGATTCTTCGGGCGGTACCGATCCCATCCTGAGTCACGGCCACCGCAAGGCCGACGCTCTGCGCATTCGCGAACTTATCGAAAGTTATCAGGCGGAGCAGAGGAGATGACGCGGTCCGCCGCCGGTAGTGGCTAGTTTGAAATTTCTCCTTACCAACAGGCCTCATCCTGACCGGCCGTCAGGCCGTGAAGGATCTGGCCTGAAGCAGATGCACCCCTTGCTCTTGCGTTGCTGCCGAGGCGCGCCAGATCCTTCGGAACTGAAGTCCCTCGGGATGACGCCGCTGGAAAGGATGGTTCCGAAATTGAGCCGCTGCGCTTCAGCTCCGCGATTGACACTTACTTTGCAAGCTGTTAGAAGTTAACGTTCTTCTAAACGCCCACGGCGCCGGAGGTTTGCGCCTTCCGTAGCTATGCCTGAGGAAACAAAATCCCCTACACCGCCGCCCAGTGGTGAGACGAAACCTGCGGGCGAGCCCATTCCCGGCAGCCTTCAGTCGTCCCCGGAAAAACCCGCCGCCACCACCCCGAAAGCAGCCGAACATGCCGCCCCTCCCAAGCCCAGCGGGCCTGCCCCCCTGCCCTGGGATTCGCCCATGATTTCCCGGCTCAAGGGACAATACGGCTCAGGCATCCGTGAGGCCAAAACCTATCTCGGACAAAAATATATGGTTGCCGATTCGGCGCTTGTCCCCGAACTGCTGCAACTTCTTCGCGATCAGGAACAGTTTGACTATTGCGTAGATCTCACCGCCGTCCACTATCCGGAGCGAGAGCGGCCATTCGAAGTCGTCTGGATTCTCTATTCGTTCCTGCTCAACGAGCGTATCCGGGTCAAGGCTTCGTATGGCGAAGGCGAGTCCGTGCCCAGCGCCGTTCCGATCTGGCCGACCGCTAACTGGCTGGAGCGCGAAGTGTTCGACATGTTCGGCATCCGCTTCGAGGGACACCCCGACCTGAAGCGCATTCTGTTGCCGGATGGATGGAAAGGTCATCCCCTGCGCAAGGATTACGGCATCATTCAGCAGGACCAGGAGTGGGTACAGATCAACCTGGGGATCGAGAGCGGGCAATGACCGACCGAACGACTATCGACCGCACTTCCCACCTCGAACTCGAGCAGCACGACAAAACATTTCTCGATTCCAACGAACTCATCATTAACATGGGCCCGCAGCATCCCGCCACCCACGGCGTGCTGCGCGTCATCCTCAAACTCGATGGCGAAAAGGTTCTGGGCACCGAGTGCGTCATCGGCTATCTCCATCGCGGGGTGGAGAAAATCGCCGAGCACCGCACCTACACCATGTTCAATCCCTATGTGGATCGCATGGACTATGTGGCGGCGGTCTCGAACGGCTTGGGTTATTGCGAAGCGGTGGAAAAATTGCTCAACGTGGAAGCCCCGCGGCGCGCCCAATACATCCGCGTCATCCTCACGGAACTGAACCGGCTGGCCAGTCACATGCTATGGCTGGGTACGCACGCGCTTGATATTGGCGCCATCACGCCGCTCTTCTATACCTTCCGCGACCGCGAAGAAATTCTCAAGATTTTCGAGAAATACTGCGGCGCCCGCCTGACCACCCACGCCTTCCGCATCGGCGGATGTTCCTACGAGACCTACGACGGCTTTGAGCGCGAGGTCAAGAAGTTCCTCGATTTCGTCGCGCCCAAGATTGACGAGTACGAAGAGCTCCTCACCACCAATCGCATCTGGGTCGAGCGCACCAAAGACGTTGGCAAGATTTCCGCCAGAGAGTGCATTGCCCTGGGAGTGACCGGACCGGTGTTGCGCGCCAGCGGCGTGAAATGGGACTTGCGCAAGGCCCAGCCCTACGCCGCCTACCCTGACTTCGATTTCGAAATTCCCGTCGGCCAGAACGGCGACACCTACGACCGGTATATGGTCCGCATGCAGGAGATGCGGCAGTCGCTGCGCATCATTGAGCAGGCAATCGGCAAGATCCCGGACGGCCCGATCATGGCCAAAGTCGCAAAAGTGATGAAGCCGCCAGTGGGTGAGATCTATCATTCCATCGAGGCCCCCAAAGGCGAGTTGGGATACTTCATTGTCAGCGATGGCTCCACGCAGCCCTACCGGGTGCGAGTGCGGCCGCCATCATTTGTAAACCTGCAGGCCCTGGACATGATGGTGCGCGGTGCGCTCGTGGCTGACGTCATCGCCGTCATCGGAACCCTGGACATCGTGCTCGGCGAGGTGGACCGCTGATGCTCGATTACATCACCTCCTACCTCAAGAGCGACACCACTCCAGGTTCCGCGGGCAACATGTTCTGGGCATTTGTTTACATCATCCTGATCTTCCTCGGGCTGTCCGTCGCCGTGATCGCCATGAACTGGCTGGAGCGGAAAATTCTGGCGCACATGCAAGTCCGCCTGGGCCCCATGCGAGTCGGCCCCCACGGCTTGCTGCAGCCCATCGCCGACGCGCTCAAGCTGCTGATCAAAGAAGACATCATGCCGGCCGAGGCCGACCCGTTCGTCTTCTGGGTCGCCCCGTTGATCGTAGTGATCACCGCATTCACGGTCTTTATCGTCGTGCCCTTCGGCCCAACCCACGCCGTCACTGACATGAATATCGGCGTGCTGTTCATGCTCGGGGTCTCGTCGTTGAGCGTGCTGGGCGTGGTCATGGCGGGATGGGCGTCCAATTCCCACTACCCGCTGATGGGTGCGCTGCGCTCCAGCGCGCAGATGGTGTCCTACGAAATCGCCATGGGACTGGCGGTGATTTCGGCGGTCCTGATGACCAGTCTGAATAAAGAGGGAACCGGCACCCTGAGCATGATCGGAATCGTGCAGGCCCAGCAATCTCAGCAGGTATGGTTCGTTTTCAAGTTTTTCCCGCTGGGACTGATCGCGTTCTTTATATTCGCGGTCGCGATGGTGGCGGAAACCAATCGCGCCCCCTTCGACTTGCCGGAAGCCGAATCCGAGCTGACCGCCGGCTTTCACACCGAATACAGCGGCTTCCGCTGGTCGCTTTTCTTTCTGGCGGAATACTCGGCGATGATCGCGGTTTCGTCCATCGCAGTGACCCTGTGGCTGGGCGGCTGGATGCGTCCCTTCCCCAACGCCCTGGGCGGCGAAACCTGGGACCTGGTGTTCTCGCTGGTGCCCGGCCTGGTTTTCTTGTTCCTCGCCGCGCTGACGTTCTACAGCACCGCCCGCATGCCGAAGCATCCTTACTTCAAAATACAAACCATCGGCCTGGGCGGATTCGGCGCGGTTCTGGCCCTGATCGGCGTGGTCCTTTTTCTTCCGCCGGTGCGTGATCGCATCCAGGACATTTTCTGGTTCAGCGCCAAGGTGGCGTTCTCCATGTACATGTACATCTGGTACCGCGGCACATTCCCGCGCTACCGCTTCGACCAACTGATGAAAGTAGGATGGAAAGTTTTGTTGCCGTTAGGAATCGGCGTCCTGGTTCTGACCGCAATTGCGGGAATATTGTTTTGACGCAGGAAAACATATGGCTCCAGTAGCCACAACCTTTTTCTTCTATTTCCTGTCGGCACTGACCGTGCTGAGCGGCGTGTTGGTCATCACCCGCAAGAATGCGGTGCACTCCGCGCTGGCCCTGATCGTGTCGCTGCTGGGACAAGCGGCTCTGTACCTGATGCTGTACGCGCCCTTCGTCGCCGGCGTGCAAATCATTCTCTATGCCGGCGGCATCATGGTGCTGTTCCTGTTCGTGATCATGCTGGTCAACATTGAAAAGTCGCAAAGAGAAGACCAGTTCAACAAACAATGGTTGGTAGGACTGGCGGCTGCGATTGCCCTGGGCGCGCTCTTCGTGCTGGTGTACGTGAAGGGCAGGGCACTGTTCCCCGACCGCGCCATCCAGATGCCGGAGCAATCCAACACCCAGCAGGTGGCGGTCCTGCTCTACGGCAATTACATGTTTACCTTCGAAATCGCCTCGCTACTGTTGCTGGTGGCGATCATTGGCGCAGTGGTCATGGCAAAGAAGAGGATCTAGCACTGAGAACCGAGAACTAAGAATCTAAGAACTAGTTTTTATGAGTCCAATCGGAACCATTCACTATCTCGTGGTCGCTGCCGCCCTCTTCATTCTGGGCGTCATCGGCGTGCTGACCCGCCGCAATGTAGTCATCGTGCTCATGTCCATCGAACTGATCCTGAATGCGGTGAACCTGAACCTGGTGGCCTTTTCCCGGATATGGGGCCTGCACGGACAGATTTTCGCAATATTCGTGATCACCGACGCAGCCGCGGAAGCCGCCGTTGGCCTGGGAATCCTGATCGCATTCTTCCGAAATAAAGAGACGGTGAACATCGACGAAGTGGATTTGATGAAATGGTAAGAGAGCTAAAAGCTAGACGGCTGACGACTGAAGACTGACGACCGACGACTAAAACATGTTCTTCCTCAACTACATCTGGCTCGTCCCGCTGCTCCCCGCCTTCGGTGCGGCCATCATGTTCTTTTTCGGCCGCAAGCTGCAGAAGGCGACCGTCAGCGCCGTCTGTGTTGGCGCGGTGGCGCTGGCGTTTGTCTTCGCCTGCCTCGCAGTCTGGCAATACACCGGGTACGCTCAGGACAATCCGGGCAAGCCTTTCGAGAAGATTGTTTACACCTGGCTGGGCACCGACACCGGCCACATGAACTACGTCAAGCGCGACGGCACTCCGGCCGCATTCCACGCCGACGCTGGCTTCCTGCTCGATCCGCTTTCCGCCATCTGGCTGTTGTTCGTGACCGGCGTCGGCACCCTTATCCATATTTATTCCATCGGATACATGGCGCATGAAGGCGGGTACTACCGCTTCTTCGGATACCTCAACCTGTTCATGTTCTCCATGCTCACCCTCATCCTGGCGAACAACTACGCCTTGATGTTCGTGGGCTGGGAGGGCGTCGGCCTGTGTTCGTATCTGCTGATCGGTTTCTATTTCCATCGCCACTCCGCCAGCACCGCCGCCAACAAGGCATTCATCGTCAACCGCATCGGTGACGCCGGCTTCCTGCTGGGCATGTTCACCATCGCCTGGTACTTCGGGTCGCTGCGTCTGACGGAAATCACGCACATGGCGCGTAGCGGACACTTTGCCATTGGCGATCCCATCATCACCGCCGCCACGCTGTTGCTGTTCGTGGGCGCGTGCGGCAAGTCGGCGCAGCTTCCGCTCTACGTCTGGCTGCCCGACGCCATGGAAGGCCCCACCCCGGTTTCCGCCCTGATCCATGCCGCGACCATGGTCACGGCCGGCGTCTATATGGTGGCGCGTTCGAATGCGCTGTTTGTTCTGGCACCTGGCTCGATGAAGACCATGGCGATCATCGGCGCTTTCACTGCTCTGTTTGCCGCCACCATCGCGCTGGTGCAGAACGACATCAAGCGCGTGCTGGCCTACTCCACCATTTCCCAGTTGGGATACATGTTCCTCGCCCTGGGGGTCGGTGCTTTCGCCGCGGGTGCGTTCCACGTCTTTACGCATGCCTTCTTCAAAGCCCTTCTCTTCCTGGGCGCCGGATCGGTGATCCACGCCATGAGCGGCGAGCAGGACATGCGCAACATGGGCGACCTGCACCGGCGCATCCCGATTACTCACTGGACCATGTTCATCGCGACCTTTGCCATCGCGGGCATCCCGCCCTTCGCCGGCTTTTTCTCCAAGGACGAAATTCTGTGGCAGGCCTGGACCTCCGAAGGCGGGGCATACCGCCTGTTGTGGCTGGTAGGTTACGTTACTGCGCTGATGACCGCGTTCTACATGTTTCGCCTGATGTTCCTTACTTTCCACGGCCAGCCGCGCATGAGCCACGAGGTGGAGCACCACATTCACGAATCGCCGAAGTCGATGACTGTCCCGCTCATCGTCCTCGCCCTCTGCGCAATCACTGCCGGATGGCTGGGCTGGCCCCACAGCCTGGGCGGATCGAATCGCTTCGAGACATTTCTCGGGCCCGTGTTCGCCCGGGAAGCGCCGGTGTTTCGCGCCGAAGGAGAGTCGTCCCAGGTCGCCGCGGGGCGCAAAGAGGAAGAACACACCAGCCCCGTGGAATATTTCCTGATGGCCTTTTCGATCGCTGCCGCCGTAGCGGGATTCGGCATGGCGTGGAAGGCTTACCGTGATGCCGGCAAGGGCTACGCCGAGCCCATTGCCGAAGCCTCGCCGCAGCTCTACACCGTTCTGCTCAACAAGTATTACGTGGATGAAGCCTACGACTACGCCTTCACCGGCCGCCGCAAGGTGGGAGACGTACGCCTGGGCGTGATGGGACTGGGCGAAGCCTCCTCCTGGTTCGATGCGCGCATCATCGATGGCACAGTCAATGGCGCCGGCTGGATGACGCGCCTAAGCGGAACCATCTCCAGTTGGTGGGACAAGTGGATCATCGACGGGCTCCTGGTAAACGGCCCCGCGATTTTGTCCCGGATGCTGTCTTATCCCGTGCGCCTGCTGGAGTGGGGCCTGGTGCAGTGGTACGCCCTGGTGATGGTGATTGGCCTGGTAGGCTTCGTCTTTTATTACGCAGTGCGGTAGCAAACAGCTTTGCCGACGACTGAAGACTGACGACCGACGACTGCTTTATGCATAATCACATTCTCTCCATCATTCTTTTCACGCCGCTGGCTGGCGCGCTGCTGCTCATCTTTGTGCCTAAAGAGAACAAGGATGCCATCCGCTGGATCGCCAACATTTTCGCTCTGGCCGGACTGCTGGTTTCCATCCCGCTGGTGCCCTGGTTCTGGGCCCTGCGCTTCGAGCCCGGCTTCAAATTCATGGAGGGCACACCCAATAACTGGATCCCTTCGATCGGCGCCGGCTACGTCCTCGGCATCGACGGCATTTCCTTCCTGTTGATCATGCTGACCACGCTGCTGGGATGGATCTCCATCCTCTCCTCGTGGACCGCAATCGAAAATCGGGTCAAGGAATACTACATCTGGTTTCTGGTTCTGCAGACCGGCATGCTGGGCGTCTTCATGGCCCTCGACTTCTTCCTGTTCTTCGTTTTCTGGGAAGCCATGCTGGTCCCCATGTATCTGCTGATCGGCATCTGGGGCGGCCCGCGAAAACTCTACGCCGCCATCAAGTTCTTCCTCTACACCCTCTTCGGCTCGGTCCTGATGCTGCTTTCCGTGCTGTTCCTGTACTTCTATAATTTCCATCTGACCGGGCAATACACCTTCAGTATTCAGGCTCTGTACAAGACGGCCCCGCTGATCTTTCACGATCCGGCGTATGGCTCAACTTTCGCCATCCTTCTGTTTCTGGCATTCTTCCTGGCCTTCGCCATCAAGGTGCCGATGTTCCCATTCCACACCTGGCTGCCGGACGCGCACGTGGAAGCACCTACCGCGGGCTCTGTCATTCTGGCCGGCGTTCTGCTGAAAATGGGAACTTACGGCTTCGTCCGCTTCGCCTTGCCATTCTTCCCGGATGTGGTCATGCATCCCAAGGTGCGGGGCTGGATGATCGCACTCTCCATCATCGGCATCATCTACGGCGCGCTGGTCTCCTTGATGCAGAAGGACATGAAGAAACTGGTGGCGTATTCCTCGGTCAGCCACCTGGGTTTCTGCACTCTGGGAATTTTCGCGCTAAATCAGGCGGGACTCAGCGGATCGGTGCTGCAGCAGATCAACCACGGCATCTCGACCGGCGCGCTCTTCCTGATCGTCGGCATTCTGTACGAGCGCCGCCACACCCGCGAAATATCCGAATACGGCGGCATCTCCAACGTCATGCCGGTTTACGCCACTATCACCATGATCATGTTCCTGTCTTCCATGGGACTGCCGCTGCTCAACGGGTTCGTCGGCGAGTTCACCATCCTGCAGGGAACTTTCATGGAAAACTGGAAGTGGGCGGCCTGGGCCGTGCCGGGCGTGATTCTGGCGGCCGCGTACCTGCTGTGGCTTTACCAGCGGGTGTTCTTCGGAACGGTCACCAATCCGAAAAATGAGAAGCTTCACGACCTCACACCGCGCGAATTGCTGACCTTCGCGCCCCTGGTCATCATTGCTTTCTGGATCGGCCTCTATCCCAAGCCGTTTTTCCAGATTCTGGAGCAGCCGGTGAACCAGATCGTTTACACCGTGCGGGGAAAGGACTATCCCGGAGTGCAAAATGTGAATGCCGCGATCCGGCCCGCGGATGAGGCGGAGAATGCCGCGGCTGTGCAGGCGGCGTTGAATCAGTCGAAGGGAAGCAAATAAGTGTCGGGCAACTTAGCGCAAAATTTCGGCCGGGTCGATTACCTGATGGCGCTCCCCGTCATCCTGCTGACCCTGTTTGCGTTGGGCATATTACTCCTCGACTTGATCTTGCCCGCCCAATGGAAACGCCTCAATGCGCTGACCGCGCTGGTTGGCATTCTGTTTTCTGCCGCCGGAATCGTAAAGATTCAAATGGCCTTGAATTCGGTCGGCCTGCCCGGAGAATCAGCCTTCCTGAATGCAATGGTGGTGGACCGCTTCACCATTTACTTCTGGTACCTGTTCCTGGCCGGTGCGGCGATTTCCATCCTGATGTCGATGCGATATCTGGAGATCGAGCACGAAAACCACGGCGAATTCTACTCACTGCTGCTGTTCTCCGTAGTGGGCATGATGTGCATGGCCGCCGGTTTCGATGTGGTGTTGATCTTCATCGGTCTGGAGCTGATGGCGATCTCCACCTATGTGCTGGTGGGGTTCCTGCGTACTGACCGCCGCTCCAACGAAGCCGCACTGAAATATCTGCTGCTGGGCGCGTTTTCCTCCGGCATCTTTGCCTATGGCTTGTCCCTGTTCTACGGCCTGACTGGTAGCACCAGCCTCCTGGGAATTCGAAGCGGCTTGGTCCGGATGGCGGCCGCTCATCCTAATCACATTGACCCGATCGCGATCATCGCCCTGCTGACCACCTCGGTCGGACTCTTCTTCAAAATCGCGGCCATCCCTTTCCACCAGTGGCTGCCCGACGCCTACGAAGGTGCCCCCACCAGCGTGACCGGATTCATGTCCGTAGCGGTCAAAGCAGCCGCCTGGGCCATGCTGCTGCGCATTTTTATCTGGGGCCTGTATCCCCTGCGGACGGTGTACGTGCCGCTGCTGATCTTCGTTTCCATTCTGACCATGACCGGCGCCAACCTGGCCGCACTGACCCAGAGCAATCTCAAGCGCCTGCTGGCGTACTCGTCCATTGCCCACGTCGGCTACATGCTGCTGGGCCTGGTTGCGCTGGCTTCGGTCACCTACCCCGCGCCCGCCTTCTTCGACGGCTTCAAGGGCATTCTCCTGTATCTGCTGGTCTATACCTTCATGAACCTGGGGGCCTTCGGAGTGATCGCGTCCCTGCGCCAGCGCAACGTAATTGGCGACGAAATGGACGACATCGCCGGCCTCTACTTCCGCGCTCCCACCGAAGCTGTGCTGATGCTTATTTTCCTGCTGTCGCTGGCCGGCATCCCGCCGCTGGCCGGCTTCTACGGAAAATATTTTATTTTCCTGAGCCTGATCGAAAGCGGCCACTACATCCTGGCATCGCTGGCCGTCCTCTACGCCGTCTTCGGCCTCTATTACTACATGCGCATCGCCAACCAGATGTTTATGCGCGAAGCCCTGGACAAGACCCGGCTTCCCATTAGCGCCGGAATGCGGTTGGCGCTGGGTGTGACCGCATTCGCCACGGTTTATATCGGAATCTTCCCCGAACAATTCATCCGCATCGTGAACTGGTCTCTGGGCATCGCGCAGACCACGTCGGTCGCCACTCTGGTACGCTAAGACCCGCGGTGCACGGAGGAAGAACCGGGAAGCGCCTTCCCGCCTGTCGCCATGTCTGGTCAGGACAACAATTCGAAACCGGAGCGCAGCGGCTGGGTCCAGCTGGCCAAGTACAGCCAACTGGCCTTCGTATTCCCGGCTGCAACCGTAGCCGGCTGGTTAATCGGCGTTGCCCTGGATCGCTGGCTGCACACCACCTGGCTCTATCTCGCAGGTCTGATTCTCGGCATCATCGCGGGCTTCGTCGAGTTGATCCGGGCAGCGTTGTCCTCGGAATCGAAATGATGGCTCCCCCATGAACGCCACCGCGCCCGTGACAGACGACCCCAGCAGAGAAGCCTTCTACTCTGGAGCTATCGACCGGATTTCTCGCTTCATGCTGCTGCTGGCGGTCGCCTTGACCGCGGCCGCGTGGTGGCATTACGGCTGGCGCATCGCTCTCGGGTTCGGCTGCGGCAGCGTGGTCGCTTATCTGAATTTCTACTGGTTGAAGCGTGTGGTGGCCGCGCTGGCCGATCGCGCCACCCAGCCCGGCCAGGTGCACTCCAGTAGCGGCGTGGTGTTGCGCTTCCTGCTGCGCTACGTTTTGATGGGCCTCGGAGCCTATGTTATATTCACTGTTTCTCCCGCGAGTCTCTACGGGTTATTCGCCGGCCTGTTCCTGCCCGTGGCTGCCATCGCGTGCGAAGCCGCCTATGAGACGTGGGTCGCTCTGGCGCGCGGTATCTAGAATCGGCTAGCTAGAAGCGTAATTCATGCCTGAACAACTCTGGTTTACCGAAATCCTGAACCGCCTCTTTGCCGGCCCGGTCACGGGACTGCTGCAAGCTCTCCATATTGATCCCCAGTACCCCCAAGCTCCCATTACCAATGCCGTGGCCATGGAACTACTGGTCTTCCTGTTTCTGGTGACGCTGTTCTTCCTGGTGCGGGCCCGGCTCTCGGTGGACAAACCCGGCGCCCTGCAACATATCTTCGAAGGGGCCCATGGTTTCGTCGAAGGCCAGAGCCAGGAAATCATCGGACATCACAGCGAGCGCTTTACGCCTTTCCTCGTGACCCTGACGTTTTTCATCCTGATCTGCAATCTGATCGGACTGATCCCGGGCTTCGAATCACCCACAGCCGTGCCCGTGGTCCCTCTGGGATGCGCCGTCTGCGCCTTCGTGTACTACCAGGCCCAGGGGTTCAGACATCACGGCATCGCTTACCTGAAGCAGTTCGTTGGGCCAATGTGGGCGCTGGCTATCATCATGATCCCCATCGAGATCATCAGCCATCTCGCCCGGATGCTTTCGCTGACCGTCCGCCTCTACGCCAATATGTTCGCCGGCGACATGGTAACCATGGTCTTTTTCTCCCTGGTCCCGATCGGAGTGCCCATCATCTTCCTGGGCCTTCATATCGGAGTATCGCTGCTGCAAACCTATATCTTCGTCCTCCTGACCATGGTTTATCTGTCGGGCGCGGTAGCGGAAGAGCATTAAAGATCAGTTTCGAGTTTCTGGTTTCCAGTAACTGAAAACCAGAAACTGGAAACTGGCAAAGCGCCGTTCAGCGTGAGGGCGTCTGCACTGCACAAGGACGTCAACCACCCACTGGCGGTAATTCATACGAGGAGAAAACACAATGCGTAGACTGTTGAGCTATTTGTTCATGGCACTGGCTTTCATGTTCTTGGCCGTGCCCGTATTCGCGCAGGGCGGAGAATCGGCTAGCGCGGTCAATTGGGTCGCCATCGCCGCTGGATTTTCCATGGCGATTGCGTCTGCGGTCTGTGGCTTGGCGCAGGGTAGAGCTACGGCTGCTGCGGCCGAAGCTTTGGGACGTAATCCTGCGGCCCGCTCCGGCATCCAGTTCGCGCTTATTCTCGGTCTGGCCCTGATCGAGTCTTTGGCGCTGTATACCCTGGTTATTATCTTCGCCAAGGTAAAGTAAGAAGTTTTGGTGCATATCGAGGGTGCCCCATCCATTTCGCGCACTTTGCGAAATGGGTGGGGAATGTTTTTTGCAGTGACCGCCTACATCAATTGCGGTTTAGGCTGCCCGCCGGGTGCCCCACCCTCGTCTTCCGATTTTTGCGAAAGACAGGGTGGGTCCGGGGCTTGATTTTCTTGAAGGTGTGAAGGCCTACATCAATTGCGGTTTACGCTGCCCGTCCCAATCGCCTTCCCGGGTTCCGGGCGAGTGTTCCAGAGAATCCATCAGAATACGGCGCAGCCGGAAGCGGCTCTCGAGGTCGGTGTTCACGATCTCAAAGCCGACTTCGTTCACCCGGGCGCGTCTTAACAGTACTTGTCCGCGAATGTGGCGGCCGCCGGTGGCAATGTCGATGTTGGCTTCCGAGCCCACGCGGAGATTGTCCTCTTTAGTGCCCATACCCCCGCCCAGGCTCAATTCACGGATCAGAATGCTGGATTTTCCCCACGAACTGCTGATGGTCGCATGCAGCGTCCGGCGCAGCACGATGCGCTCGTAGCGCCGCTGCCTCACCCACGGACACGCGGGCGCTGAATCCAGGGGTGCGATCGCCAGTTCTCCGGGTTCCAGTCCGCTTTCGGCCATGACCTGGCTGCCGTACCGAGGATCGATCTTGACCAGGGCCTGGGCCGCGGCAATGCGCAACTCCCGGTGATGGCTCCATCGCCACATCTTCTTCGCTTCCAGCAGGCCGCGCAGCACCGGCACCGCATCGTTCTCCCGCAGCCGGCCCAGCGACTCTACCGCCTTCAGCTGCATCAGCGCGGAGCGTCCCTGCGCTTCGCCGGCTTCCGCCATGACCACCAGCGGTGGGACCGCACTGCGATCGCCGCTCATGCCGATTTCGTCAATTGCCTGGGGCAGGACCAGCGCATCAAGAATTTCCAGCAGCTCCAACAGGGACCGTCCCCGATCATGGGCCGCGCCGTAGGCCACCTGCCGCACCACCACGTCGTGATAGAAGCGGTTCCACTCCGGCAGGCGCGTCGGCAGCAACTCCAGCAGGGTGGGCACGTCCAGCCGGCTCAGCAGTCCAACCACCGAAGCGGCCTGGCGCGGCTGCCCCATGCGCAGGCTCTCGCGCAGCTGTTGCTGAGCGGGTGCTCCCAGCTCCTTCACAATGTCTATGATCCGGTCACACTCTTCCCGTCGCATGCAGCGGAAGAACCGCTCCGAGAGGTGTTCCACCGCCGCCCCCGACGTCCGGCGCAACACCTGAAGCAGGTCGGTGGGAAGCTGGGGCAGGTACATCGCTTCTTCGATAAATTCCGGCAATCGGTTTTCCACCCCGATGCGAGGGCGCAGCTCAGTCGCCAGCACCGGCCGTTGCTTCGAGATATTCTCCATCGCGATACAGAGTTCGTTCAGGGCGCCAAACTGCTTGTGGGTGCTGGCTTCGGTGCTGAGCCGTACAAAAGCCGCGCTCAGCATGCTTTGCAGGTCGGGGTCCGATTCCTTGCCCATCAGGTCGCCGATCTTGCGGATGGATGCCGCCATCAATTCTCCGCCGGCAGCCGCGAACAGGTCGGCCAGTTGGCTTATGCCGGTGGCGATTTTGCGGCGCGGGTCAATATCTTTCGCATCCAGGCAATTCAGGTAATTTTGCAGAATGGCAACCGCAGTTTCCTTGTCGCCGCGGTCCAGCAGTATCTCGACAAACTGGCGCACGTTGCGCGGCGGTACGCAGGGCGCCTCATGCGACAACAGCACGCTCTTCTTGCCCGCTTCCGGCACTTCCGCCCAGAACATCCGGTCCAGAATGTCGGCATGCGACTCCACCAGAATGCCGGCCTTGCTCATCTTGTCTTCCTGCAGCTTCAGGATCTGGCGCAGCGTGTCCATCTGCCGGCTCATGTGCTCCATCATCTGGTGCACGGCGTTGACCTTCACTTCGCCCTTCTGGAAGCGCTCCAGGGCGAAACGAATGGCCATGTGCTCGGCCGCTTTCATCAGCAGTGGAGTGTTGTCCGTCTGCTCCACCGAAGTCTGCGCTGCCAGGCTTCCCAGCAGTTGCTGCAGGTTGACTTTGGTATTGGGGTCAACCGTGGTCAGTTCTTTCTGCAGGGCCGTGGTATCGGCGTTGGGGTCGCCGCCCACTTCTCCAAATCGAGTCAGCAGGCGGATGGTCTGGATGACTTCTTCTTCCTGCAAGGGCACGACGCCGCCCGCCCAGGTTCCGCCACCCGTGGCTGGGACCGCCCCCTCCACCGCCGGACCCGACATTCGGAACGCTGCCGACCGGAGCGCCCCCAGGCACGCCACCGCTCTTGGCACCCTCCGCAGCCGCAATCAGCTGCAGAAGTTTCTGCGGATCGTTAAGCCACTGCTTGAATTCCGGGCCCAGGGTCTGGGCTGCAATCTGGGCTGCGATGCTGATCTCGCCGGTCGATGGATCGGCAGCGACAAATCTTACTTCGTTGATGCGGATCGAAGCCGTCTTGCTGTCGCCGAAGGTGCTCTTGATCTCTTTGACCACATCCTGGGCGCGCGATCCCCCCAGGGCGAAGGCTCGCACCAGTTGGATAAATTCGTCTTTGGTGACCTGGTTCGAAAAATGGATACTGGCCAGACCCGCCGTGGTCAGCAGTTGAGCGAAGCTGCGCTCCGCCTGCCCCGTCTCCAGGGGAATTCCGTCCAGCAGCAGCTTGTTTTCCGAGACTCCCAACAGGAACGCTCCGTCGGCTCCTTTGGGCAGGCCGTCCTGCAGTTCTTTCCACGTGGATGCGAACTGCCCTTCGGTGCGTTTGTGGTCGAGCCCATAGAGGCGGACGTACTTCACCAATATGTTCAGACTGTGAACAAACGCCCGGGCGGACGCGATCCTGCTGTCTTTGCTTGTGTCTGCCGTTGAGATACGCGGCTCCTCTTAGAAGGCCTTCTGCTAACGGCTAAGGGTAATGCGAAACCGTGAGAAGATACACATTACGGAGGTAATACCGCCAATTGGCCTTCCGTGAGGGTCCAACCTCGCCAAAAAGCCGTGATCCAGGTCCCGACTTCAGGCATTGATTTCAGGTCGCAGCTTCAGACCGTGACTTTGGGTCGGGCAGCGTCGCGTTGGGATGGAGCCGCGCTATCGCAGGGTGGAGCAGCGCTTCAGCGCTGCATCAAAGCCCTGCCCTGAGGGCGGCTTTAGCCGCTGAGGTACATCCCGGCCAGTGTGAATCGTTTTGCAGCCAGCTTAAAGAGAATCGTCGTCGCCCATGCCCGCCCAGCCCGACCAAAAAAAATCCGGTCTAGCTTTCTGGATGCAGCGCGTCCTCGAGGAGTGCGACCGGGCCAGCCTCAGCTTCGCGCCCGACCCCGTACACGACCTGCGGGTGGCCCTCCGCCGCTGTTGTTCCATGGCGGACGGCGTCGCTGTCCTCGATCCTGATCCTGCCTGGAGGGACATGAAGAAAGCAGGCAAGCGCCTCTTCCGCCGCCTGGGAGAACTGCGCGACGTGCACGTGATGCAGGAATGGGTGCACCTTCTGGACACGCCGGACGATCCCGTCACCGGACCTCTGCTGCAATCCGTCGTTGCCCGCGAGCCTCAATTGCAGCAGGAAGCGATGCAGGCCCTTTCACAATTCGACCGCAAGCAGTGGCAGCGCTGGGGACGTTCACTGCCCCGCCGGATGGCAAGGTTCCGGCCGGGCAGTCTGGTCTTTCGTCATCTCGCGCTCGAGCGCTGGACCGAAGCCCACAAGCTGCACCGCCAGGCCATGCGCAGCGCCTCTCCGGCCGCATTTCACCGGCTTCGTATCGGCATCAAGCGCTTTCGCTACATCGTCGAAAACTTCCTGCCCGAGCAGCACGCGGCCTGGAGCGACGATCTCAAGCATATGCAGGACCTGCTGGGCGAGATTCACGATCTCGACGTTCTCTGGCCCGCCGCCGTTGCCGCCAACGTCTTCCCCGACAGCGATGCCCGCTCCCGCTGGCAAAACAGAATTCAGCAGGAGCGCGTCCAGAGAATCGAGGCTTACCGCCAGAAAGTGATGCCACAAAACAAAGACTCGCTCTGGCAGGTCTGGCGCAGCCAGCTCCCCGACCGGAAGCAAACCGAATCCGCCGCCCTGCTTCGCCTGAAGCTGTGGGCCTCGTCTCTTGGACCCCGACTTCAAGCATTCCGCGGCACGTGGCTCGGCTGACCCTTCAGCTCTATGACGGATTGGCGGCCATAGGCAAAGGGTCAGGATCCGCCGCTCAGGAGCGCGCCATTCTGCAGGCTGCCGCGCTGCTGCACGACGTAGGCAGGTCCAAAAATGAGAAAGGTCACCACAAGGCCTCGTATCAGATGATCCGCCGCCTCCCGCCTCCGCTGGGCTGGAGCGCCCAGGATTTGCTCACCGCCGGGGTCGTTGCCCGCTATCATCGCGGTGCGTTGCCTCGCGCCGGGCAAAAACCGCTCCGTGGCTTGTCCCTGGAACAAAGGCAAGACATATCACGTTTGGCGGCCATGCTTCGCCTGGCCAACGCCTTCGATACCCTCCGCGACCACCGCGTCAAGCGCCTGCAAGTCGTGAACGGAAACGATGCAAACAAAAACAAAATCCTGCTGATTGCAGCCCAGGGCTACTCTGCCCGCGACAACCAGGCAGAAGCCATCGCCGCTGCCCGCCACCTGCTGGAAATCGTCTATCGTCGCCCCGTCATGATCAAGCCGATGAAAGTATCGCCGAGCCAAAAATCAGGAAAACAGAAACTAGAAAGCGGAAACCAGCCAGTAGCCAGAAGCCAGAGGCCAGAAGCTGACCCGAAGCTAATCAGTCACTTCCATCTTCCGCACTCACCGCGTACAGATACAGCATGACCCACGCGCAACTGGTGGAAAAAGCCGTGGAGTGGCTGCGCGCCTATCGCTGCGGCGTGGTCCTCTCCGAGCAGGCCTGCGTCAGTGGAGAAATGCCCGACGCCATCGGATGGAAGCGTGCCTCTCATTCCGTCCTGATCGAGTGCAAGATATCCCGCGCCGACTTTTTGGCCGACCGCGACAAGCCCTTCCGGCAAAAGCAGGAGCTAGGACTGGGTTGCGAACGTTTCTATCTCACTCCCCCGGCATTGCTTCAGCTCAAGGAATTGCCCCCAGGCTGGGGCCTTCTGGAACTGCGCAAGCGCAAAGTCGAAGTCGTCCGCCGCTCCGCCCGCGACCTGCGCACACCGTCCGGCTTGGCCTACGAGATGAATCTGCTGCTGGCCAGCCTGCGCCGCGTAGAAATCCGCATCGAGCCCCAAACCATCACCGAATTCCTCAAGTGGAAAAACCGCATGCAGCAATACAACGGCGGCGCCTGGCCCACTGGCATCGAGCCCACCCAGGAAGAGCAAAACTATTTCCTGGAAACGGGTTCACTAGAGTCGCAAACCACGTAGGTGACCACAAACCACGTAGGGACGGCTGCCCTCAGCCGTCCGGTCGAGCAAAGCTCGACAGAGATGTTCCCACAACCAAGCTGAAGTCTGATGGCCGAACTCCGAGGTCCGAAGTCCGACGCCTGAAGTCCGACGCCCCAAAAAACAAAACCGGGCTGGTTGGCCCGGTTTCGAGTAGCGTCGAGTTGAGATGCGGTCACATCACCACGCGGCGCGAACTGGCAACAAGCGTTCTCTGGTCAGTTTGACCAGAAATGTCACTGCTATCTCGTGCCAGCCAAAAATAAACGGAGACGGGAGGAACATGCCTTACCTAGTGCAAGCACCATGCCAACCCAGACATCATGCTCAACTTCCTTCTAAAATATCTGTAAGTTATTGATAAATATAGATATTGATCATTACATATTTCGAGACTCTGCAGAGCTGCCGGACGGCCCCGTGGGAAAAGATTTTCTCAACTGGGAAAACCTACTAACACACTACCGGTGCCACGAAGCCTGCGCCAAGCCCGACCGAGAAACATGACGAGCACGCCAATCACGACGACGGCCCTAGAGCTCCCGACGCCCTTCCATCGCCTTCAGCATGGTGATTTCGTCGGCATATTCGATGTCGCTGCCCACCGGAATCCCCATCGCAATCCGCGTTACTTTCAGTCCCGCGCGCCGCAATTGGCCGGAAAGATAAGTCGCGGTTGCCTCGCCCTCGATGGTCGGATTGGTGGCCAGGATCACTTCATCGACCTGCCCGTCGTCCACCCGCCGCATCAGGTTCGAAATCCGCAACTGGTCCGGCCCCACGCCGTGCAAGGGCGAAATCGATCCATGCAGCACGTGATAGACGCCGTTGAAGTGCCTGGTCTTCTCGATGGCCGCGATGTTGGTGGGTTCTTCCACCACGCACACCATCCGCTGGTTGCGCGTCGCGCTGCTGCAGTACACGCAGGGATCGACATCCGTGATGTTATTGCAGATGGAGCACAGGCGCAGGTTGGCCTTGACATCGCGCACCGCCGCTGCCAGCCCTTCCGCATCTTCGTCGGAAGAACGAAGAATATGAAAGGCCAGCCGCTGCGCACTCTTGCTCCCAATGCCCGGCAGTTTTTTTAGCGATTCGATCAGCCGCGCCATCGGCTCAGCAAATTTAGACATAGAAAGTTTGAAAAATTGGGTAATTGAGTAATTTCGAAATTGTGGAATTGAGGAATTGGGTAATTCAGCAATCTGCTTTCGACATTACTCAATTACCAAATTTCCCAATTACTCAATCTTACAAGTCCCGGTATCCCCATTCCGCCCAGCATCCCGCCCATGGTGGACTGCATGGCCTCATCGACTTTTCGGCCCGCGCCGTTGATGGCCGCGGTGATCAAGTCCTGCAGCATCTCCAGATCGCCCGCCTTCACCGCCTCGGGATCGATCTTGATGTCCAGCACCTGCTTGCTGCCGTCCATCTTCACCGTCACCGTGCCGCCGCCGGCCGAGCCCTCGACCACGGTTTCCTGCATCTTCTTCTGCAGGGTTTCGTACTGCTGTTTGGCCTGCGACATCAGTTCCTGCAGGTTGAATCCGCCCATGGCGTTTGTCCCCGCCTTTCTCGGCGATCCTAGCGCTTGTCCTTGTAATCGATAATGGTCCGAATTTCCGCCCCGAACTTTTCCTTCATGCGCTGCACCACCGGGTCCTGCTCCGCGCGCCCGCGGCCGCCGCCATTGGTCGACACAGGCCGGGCCGCAACCTGGGCCGTTCCGCCCGGCACCACCCGCAGCTTCATCGCTCGCCCCAGCGCCCCGCTGGCGGTGGCAATCATCAAACGCTTCGCATCCGCGCCCAGAGACATCTCAATCACCGCCGGCGATGACGCAACCTTGATCACCACCTCACTGCCTTCCACCTGCCACTCGGCGGTTTCGAGCAGGTTGACCAGAATGCGCTGTCCCGCGCCGCTCAATGCATTCAGCACGGCGTCGCGCAGCTCAACCGGACGCTCTTCCGGAGCTCGCTGGATTTCAGGAGACATCTCCGGCGCCTGCTGCACGACCGCGGCTGGTGCTGCCGACCCCATCACCACACTGGCCGCCGCGCCGCCCGCAACGGCGTGAACCCCAGACATCGGACTACTCTCTGCGGAGAGCTCCGGCTTCGCTCCGCTCTTCCGCGCGGAATCCGCCGCGAACGGCGACACATTCGTGGAACGCGCTGCCTGCTGCGGCTCCGGTCTTTTGATACCCGGCACCACCGATGGTTTGCCCAACGGCCTCGGCGCAGCGGTACCCGCTGTTTCGCTGAGCAATTGCTCGATCGGCAGCAGGCGCTGGGCGTGCGTCATCTTCAACAGGCCCAGCTCCAGATGAAAACGCTGCTCCTGCCGGTAACCGAGTTCGCTGTGTGTGCGCAGCATGATCTGCAAATGCCGCGCCAGATCCTCTTCTTCAAAAAGCGCCGCGATGCGGGCCACCCGCTGCCGCTCGTCGCTCGAAATCTGCAGCAGGGAAGAGTCCGCTCCCGCGATCCTGGCCACCACGGTATTGCGCAGGAAGCGCACCATCTGCCGGGCGAAGTGAGTTGGGCTGTGGCCTTCGCTGATCAGCCGGTCCACCAGCCGCAGCACGGTTTCGCTCGATCCCTGGGCCACCGCCTGCATGACTTCTTCCAGCACGCCCGAGGGCGCCGCGCCTACCAGGTTCCGCACCTGCTCGGCCGTCAGCCGGCCGGTGGACGAAGCAATGGCCTGATCGAGAATAGAAAGCGCATCCCGCATCGAACCGTCACCAGCTTCAGCCAGCAACGCCAGCGCATCTTCATCCGCTTCGATGTTTTCCCGCCCGGACAGGTCCTTGAGCTGGTTGAGGATTTCCTCAAAGCCCACGGCGCGAAAACTGAAATGCTGGCAGCGCGATCGAATGGTCTGCGGGATGTCCTCGGGCTGGGTCGTGGCCAGCATGAAGACCACGTGTCCGGGCGGCTCCTCCAGGGTCTTCAGCAGTGCATTGAAAGCCGCGTCCGTGATCTGGTGCGCTTCGTCGAGAATATAGATCTTGAAACGGTCTCGCGCCGGACGGTACCGCGTGCCCTCGCGCAACTCGCGAATTTCATCGATGCCGCGATTGGTGGCGGCGTCGATCTCGATTACGTCCACCGAATTTCCCGCCCGGATTTCGGTGCACGACTCGCAGACTCCACAGGGCTCCGCCACCGGCTTATCCGACGACCGGCAGTTCAACGCCATGGCCAGAATGCGCGCCACCGTGGTCTTGCCGATCCCGCGATGCCCGCTGAAAATGTACCCGTGCGCCGTCCGGCCTTGTTCCAGGGCATTCTTCAGGGTGCGGGTAACATGCTCCTGCCCGATTACCTCGGAGAATTTCTGCGGACGATACTTGCGGGCTAAGACCTGATAGCTCATGGGAGGAGAATCACCAATTATACCTTCGCCATCGCCCCGCGGCAGTCCATTCCAGAGAGGTTGGTTGATGCGACCGAGCACACTCCGCTTTCCTCGAGCTTTTTCATTGCGTCCTTTGCGGTTTTCTTTGCGATCTTTGCGGTAACGCTCTGGGCCCCGCCCGAATTGCCCGCAACCGCAGGTTAGCGCTCCAGTTCGTTGATCGCCCCGCCAAAGCCCACGCCAAATGGCCCCTGTCAACGCCAAATGGCCCCTTGCGAAGAACGCGCGCAAGGAATAGGCTTTTGGGCTGGGTCGGCTCAGGCCAGACCGGGAGGTCCCATGCAGTTGAAACTTAACACGCGGGTTTCGCAAGGCGTAACCATCGTCGATTGCAGTGGCCGGATTGTATTCGGCGAAGAATCCGCGCTGCTCCGCGATACCCTCAAGAAACTGATCGGCGAGAACAGCCAGATTGTGTTGAACCTGGGCAGCATAAGTTACATTGATAGCGGCGGGTTGGGAACGCTGGTGGCCCTGTACACCACGGCGCAGAACGCTGGAGGCGCAGTAAAGCTGGCCAATCTGACGCAGCGTGTTGGCGATCTGCTGCAGGTCACCAAGCTCCTGACGGTATTTGAAGTTTACGACAGCGAGGAAAAGGCCATCGCGTCATTCGGAAAGGGCGCGGCCGCGTAGTCAGGCGATCTCGGGCCACGCCTTCACCAGAGCGTCATCGCGAACGCAGCAACCGTGTTCGCGGAGCCAGGCAAGGCGAGGGACCTTGCGTTTTCTCCCGCTCCTGCATTCACGCCCGTCAGCATGATTGCTAAAGTCGTTTTTCTCCTCGGACTGGCGATTGCCGCCAGCGGATTTGTGTCGCCGCCGGTGGCCCTCGCGTTGGGATTGGTCTTTGGTTTCAGCTTCCCTCATCCCTTCGACAAGAGTGCGAAGAAGCTCTCCCGATACCTGCTGCAGGCTTCCGTGGTCGGGCTCGGCTTTGGCATGAATCTGCATGACGTGGTCCGCGCCGGCCGCTCCGGATTTCTCTACACCGTTTTCGGCATCAGCTTCACCATGGTGGTCGGCATGGCTCTGGGTGCGATGCTCAAAATGCAGCGCACTCCAGCCTTTTTGATCTCAACCGGCACAGCCATTTGCGGCGGCAGCGCCATCGCCGCGGTTGGGCCCATCACGGGCGCCAGCGACGAGCAAATGGCCATCTCGCTGGGCACGGTGTTCGTGCTCAACTCGGTTGCGCTGCTCACCTTCCCCGCCATCGGAGCCGCGCTGCATCTTAGTCAAACCCAATTTGGCCTGTGGGCCGCACTTGCCATTCACGACACCAGTTCAGTAGTGGGTGCCGCCGCCAAGTACGGAGCGGTCGCGTTGGCCGTGGGCACCACCGTGAAGCTGGCCCGAGCCCTGTGGATCGTTCCCATGTCGCTCGGCGCCGCCTTGATCAAGCACGCGCGGGCAAAAATCCAGTGGCCCTGGTTCATCGCTTTTTTCTGCCTGGCCGCCGTCTGCAACACCTACCTGCCCGCCGGAACCCCGGCCTACGGCCTTCTATCGCGCGCCGCCAAAATCGGCCTTACCGCCACCCTCTACTTGATCGGCAGCGGCATCTCCGTCGCCACCCTGAAGAAAGTTGGACATCGCCCCATGCTGCTGGGTGTGATCCTGTGGCTCCTGATCTCGACCGGCTCTCTGTGGCTCATCCGGATAGGCTGGATTGCACTGTGAATTATGGATAACCCAAAACCACGTAGGGGCAGGTGTCTCACCTGCCCAGCCGAGCGAAGCTCGGCCAGGCAAGCAGCGCCAAATGGCCGGATCGGTTGCAAGGGTGGAGCAGCGCTTCAGCGCTGCAATAATATCTGCCATTTGAGCGGCTTCAGCCGCTGAGGTATCACAAATTAACCGGTAAGAATATGCGCTCGCCAAAATCCAGCATGCGCGACAGGATCATCAGCACGATCCGCAGCATTCCACGCGGAAAAGTCTCAACCTATGGAGCTGTCGCAAAAGCCGCCGGCTTTCCCGGCGCTGCCCGCCAGGTGGTGGCGGCGCTGCGCGGCGCCGTGGGACTGCCGTGGCAACGCGTACTGGGCGCAGGAGGCGCCATAAAACTCCGCGGAGACTACGCCTTCGAACAGCGCTTCCGGCTGGAGGCCGAGGGGATCACCTTCCGTGGCCGCAAGGCAGACATGAAGCTGCACGAGCACAAATTCCCCAAATCCAGAAAAAAGCCTCGACCGTAGCGCCGGCATCCTGCCGGCTGTCGCGAGGGCGTCCCGCCCTCGCCGCGCCGGCGCAACGTCCGCCGGACAGCCGCCGGGACGGCGGCGTTACGAAATCCCTAACGCTGGCTGATTTCCTTGGCCACCACTCTCTGGTTAAATTCTTCCGACTTGCCGCGCGGCACCGTGAGCGCCGTCCATTGCCTGGATTGCAGATGCTTCGCCAGGAATACGATCTGCCCGCAGTGATAGGCGTAATGCGCCAGCTGACGGCTGATCGCCTGCATCACCGAGTGCGGCTCTCCGCGGATCGTGACCGTGCGCTCAACGTCCGCATCCGACAACGGCTCGAGGGCAGCGAATACGAGCTCCCATCCCTTCTCCCACACCCCCATCAGCGCGGCCCTGGTGGCCGGTGGGTCCTCAAACTCGGTATCGCGCTTGCGGTCCAGTTTTTCGCCGTCGCTGGTCAGGAAGTCCGTCCAGCGGGAGCGCATATTACCCACCAGGTGCTTGACGATAATTGCGATGGAGTTCATCTCGCCGTCAAGCGCGGCAGTCAGTTGCTCGTCGGTGACCTGCTCCATGGCTCGCTCCGTCAGCTTCTTGTAGTAACGGAAGAGTGAGAGCGAGTCCCGCAAGTAGGAAGTGGTCAGTTCATGCGCCACGTGGCCTCCTAAACCTTGAACCTGTCGTCGATCTCCACCTGGTATCCCGCTACCAGCCGGTTAGTCTCGTTCGCCATTCCCACCACCGCCATGAGTTCTTTGAACATGGCGTCCGTCATGCCTTTGCCGCGGGCCCCGGCGGTATGCGACGCAATGCAATAGCCGCATTGATTGCTCACGCTCACCGCCAGATAGACCAACTCTTTCGTCAGCGGGTCAAGCGCTCCGGGCCCCATGATCTGCTTGACGTCCTCCCAGGTACGCCTCAGCGTCGCGGGATCATGCGCAATCGCTTTCCAGAAATTATTGATCCAGTCCGTCTTGCGGGTCGCCATGATGTCGTCATAAACCGCGCGCACTTCCGCACTCGCATCGTTGTACTCGATCAGGCCAAGGGTTGCCATGTGTGCTCCGGGACCGGTGAAAAGATTGACTTTCTTTGCGACCTTTGCGCCTTGCTTCGCGTCCTTTGCGGTTAAAAGCTTTAGGCCGGCGGCAACACGCCGCTCAGCAGCTTGCCCAGGCTTGCCGCCGGCACGCGCACGCCCAGATAGAACTGCCCAAACAGCGCATACACCGCGCTCACCTCATCAAAGCGCATTTCGTAGATCAGTTTCTTGAACACCAGCGGATCATTCGCAAAAAGGTCCACGCCCCACTCCCAGTCATCAAACCCGATCGACCCCGTGATGATCTGCCGCACTTCTCCGGCATAACGCCGCCCCACTAATCCATGCTCATTCATCTGCCGCGCCCGTTCGGCAATGGGCAGGGTGTACCAGTTGACGGCTTCGCCCCGCCGCCGGTCCATGGGATAGAACGAAACATAGCGATGTTGTGGCATCTCCGGAAACAGTCGCGGATGCATGGCCTCCTTCTGCCGCGCCAGCACCTCGGCAATCTCGCGCTTCCACGCTTCCGAGTGTGCTTCGATGCCGCGATCTTTCAAATCCTGATACGCCTTGATGGTGGATTCGTACAACCCCAGCTCGATGATCGAAAGGTAAGAAGTGGCAGGCTCCAGGAAGTCGGCCAGCCGCAACTGCGCCAGCTGCAATTCCGCCGCGTTCAGTTCGTCAAACGAACGCCGGAAATGCACCAACATCAGATCGCCCTTGTGTCCCAGCAAAGAAAACAGCGCGGATTGTCCGCCGAAATTCTGCTCCATCCCGGCCAGAACGCCCTGCAGCCTCATCGACGATCGCGCTCTTGTCCGCCGCCGCCAGCTGGCGCCACGCCGCCCAGCGAACCCGCATCATCTGATGCAGAACGCTGTAACCCTCAATGGTCAGCGGAACAGCAGGTATCTCGTCGGAAACAGCTTTCGGCCCCCGGGCGGCTAGATGACATCGATCGATCCCTCATCTGGGTGCCCCGACCCTCGTCTCTCCGCTTGTTGGAGAGACAGGGTGGGCCGGATGGCAGAAGTACGAATGAACTGGTACCGACTATTGTAACTGGAGGAACTGTGCCACGGTCCAGGAATACGCCGTCAGCGCCAGTGCTTCACCTTCGGCCACAGCTGCGCCAGCGTGCCGAATTTCGCCCCCTTGCAGATGAAGACATCAATGTTTTTTTCCAGCGCGTAAGGATTATCTGCCGACGTGCCCACGTACTCGACATTGTCCCAAAGTTGCTCGAGCGTTTCCTTGGTGTCGTCGAGCACGATCATGCAATTGCCTGAATATCCCCGCGGTCCCCAGAGGAAGTAGGTCTGATGGCCGCTCAGCGCAGGCGGCAGGCCATAGCGCCGGCCCAGGAAATCGATGGCGCCCGCCTGGCCGTAATCCTGGGCGAAGATGCCGCAATCGCCGCGCTCCCCCGGACTTAGCCGGTTCCAGGCCTGCGCGGTTTCGGCCACGATCTCTTCCCACCCGAACTGGTCGGCGTACCACTGCGGCAAGACTGCCCGCTCGTGGCCGTGTTCCATCACCGGCAATTTCATTGGCAGGTATTTCATGTAGGCAATAAATCGGTCCGGAGACAAAACCGGCACCACCACCGGGGCGAGGTGGACTACCGCTGGCCAGCAGCAACATCAACGATCGCCGGCTTCATCCAGGTCAGGCGCGGGCGGTCGAGCGCGTTCTCGATGGTTACCGCGCCCGCCGCCAGAAGCATGGGATAGATCGGAGCCAGGTAATAACTCTTGCCGTGCAGGGCGAAGAAAACACCGTAGCAGACCAGGTAACTCCAGCCCAGCACGCGGTAGCTCTTCAGCCGTTCCGAGAAGAACAGCGCAATCAGGCCGGTGATCCAGATGGGCGCGGTAAGGGGCAGGACCAGCAGCGTCTGCTGGAAGAAGTATTGCCATGGCCCCAGCACAATGTCGCGACCCTCAGCCCGGATGCCACGCATCAACTGCACAAACGGCCAGTCGTAATGAATGTTCCACAGCAGATTGGGCAGGAAAATAAGCAACGCAGCCCCTCCGCCCAGCCATATCCATTTGTTGGCGAAGACGCGGCGTTGCTCCGTGAGCAGCAGTCCGGCCACGATGCCAAACCCGAACAGCGCTATGGAATACTTCTCCTCCAGGCCCAGGCCCGCGACCACGCCGAACCATAGCCAGTAGCGCGGATCATTGCGCTTGATGGCGAGAATCGCGAAATAAGCGCAACCCATCCACAGATTAGGTTCAAGACAGTTGGTTCCGAGCAAGCTGCCGTTGGAGAGGTACTGCGGCGCCACCACGACCGTCACCGCACTGAGCAGAAGGGCGAATCGCCGTCCGCCAAATTCGCGGGCCAGCACCGCCGTCTGCACCACCAGAAGTGAAGACGCCAGCGCCGGGATAAAACGTATGCTGCGCAGCGAGTCTCCCAGCAGCGCACGGCTAACGTGAATCAGAAATGGAATCAGCGGGGGCTGGTCCACATATCCCCACCCCAGGTGATCTCCGCAGGCCATGTAATCAAACTCGTCGCGGAAGTAGCCATAACGATTGTTGAAGTAGCAATGAAAGAGCAGCTTGGCCAGGGCAATGAGCAGAATGATCCCCATACCCTGCACCAGGAAGGATTGTTTGTCTTGCTCTGCCGTCGGATACACTCGTGGACGTCCTTGCCATAATGGAAATCAAGAAGGTATCACCCCATTCTCCCCCCTGTCATCCTGAGCGGAGTGCATGCTTCGCCTTGCGAAGCATGCAGGCAGTCGAAGGACCCCTATGAGCCGATAAACCTGGACGAGCGTGAGTTGCTCCGCCGCGCGTGCACAGGATGCACTTCTGGCGTTGATTCATGACGGCTTGGCGCGGGGTGTCCGCCGCGCTCGGGAAATTGTGGACGGTTGTTTCGAGCGTGGACTTCTTTCGTTTCCTGGCTCATCGCAGCTACAATCAAGTGTCCTTCCGGAGGTAAAGCTCTCAATGAGCGACCTGATCCAACTAACCAAAGACGCCGACATCGCCATTATCACCATTAATAACCCGCCGGTGAATGCCATCAGCCCCGGCGTGCCCGAAGGCATTTCCGAAGCCATCGATCAGATCAATAATGACTCCGCCGTGGTTGCCGCCGTAGTGATCGGGGGCGGCCGCACTTTCATCGCCGGCGCCGACATCAAAGAATTCACCAAAATGACTTCGGGCAAGGCAAAAACCGGTCCCGGCTTGCTCCCGCTTTTGCTGAAAATAGAAAACTGCTCCAAGCCAGTCGTCATGGCGATTCACGGCACCGCCTTCGGCGGCGGCCTGGAAGTGGCTATGTCCGGCCACTACCGCGTTGCCGTCCCCGGCGCGCAAGTCGGACAGCCGGAAGTGAAACTCGGCCTCATTCCGGGAGCAGGAGGCACGCAACGCCTGCCGCGCCTCGCCGGCGTCGCCAAAGCGGTTGAGATGTGCACCGACGGCAATCCGGTCAAGGCGCCGGATGCGCTGAAGGCCGGCATCGTGGATCGATTGATCGACGGCGATCTGCTGAAAGGAGCAGTCGCCTTCGCGCGGGAGATCGCAGGAAAGCCCGCTCCCAAAACTCGCGAGCGCAATCAGAAACTGGGAACGCCCGAACAAAACGCTCCGATCTTCGCCGCCGCCCGCGACACCGCGCGCAAGAAACAGCGCAACCTGATCGCTCCCCTGGCCGCCATCGATGCCATCGAAGCCGCCACCACGCTGCCTTTCGAGGAAGGATGCCAGGTCGAAGCCAGGCTGTTCATCGACTGCCTCTACTCCGACCAGTCGAAGGCGCTCATTCACGTATTTTTCGGCGAGCGTGAAGTGGCCAAGGTTCCCGATATCCCGAAGGAAACGCCGATCCTCCCCATCAACTCCGCCGCCGTGGTTGGCGCCGGAACCATGGGCGGCGGCATCGCCATGGTATTTGCCAACGCCGGAATCCCGGTCGTGCTCAAGGAAGCCGACCAGGCTGCGCTCGACCGCGGGCTCGCCAACATTCGCAAGAATTACGCCGTCTCCGTGCAGCGCGGACGCTTCACCCAGGCAGTGGTTGACGAGCGCCTGAAGCTGATCCGGCCCACTCTGGACTACACCGATTTCGCCCAGGCCGACATCGTCATCGAGGCCGTCTTCGAAGGCATGGCGCTGAAGAAGGAAGTCTTCAGCGAGCTGGATCGCGTGTGCCAGCCGGGAGCGATTCTTGCCAGCAACACTTCGACCCTGGACATTGACCTGATCGCGGCCGCCACCTCGCGGCCCGCGTCGGTCATTGGCACCCATTTCTTCAGCCCGGCCAACGTCATGCGCCTCCTCGAAATCGTCCGTGGCAAAGCCAGCAGCAAAGAAGTGATCGCCACCTGCATGCAGCTTTCGAAAAAACTGGGAAAGATTGGCGTGCTGGTCGGCAACTGCCGCGGCTTTGTGGGTAATCGCATGTTCCATCCCTACGTCCGCGAAGCGGTTTTCCTGGTGGAAGAAGGCGCCAGCGTGGAAGCAGTGGACAAGGCGCTCTACGATTTCGGCATGGCCATGGGTCCGCTCGCCACCAACGATCTGGCCGGACTCGACGTCGGCTGGCGCATCCGCAAGGAATATCGCCATCTGGAGAAGCCGGGGATCCGGCAGGCCTTCGCGGCTGACAATCTGTGCGAGATGGGTCGCTTCGGCCAGAAGACTGTCGCGGGCTGGTACAAATACGACGAAAACCGCCGTCCATCGCCCGATCCAGAAGTTGCTGAGTTGACGAAGAAGTGGTCGGCCGAAGACGGTATTCAACAGCGCCAGATTCCGGCTGAAGAGATCGTCGATCGCTGCATCTACGCCCTGGTCAACGAGGGCGCCCGCATTCTCGAAGAAGGCTACGCCGCCCGCGCGGTTGATATCGACATCATCTACATCAACGGCTATGGTTTCCCGGCTTATCGCGGCGGACCCATGTGGTACGCCGATACTGTGGGACTAAAGAAAGTTTACGATCGCATCACCGAGTTTCAGCGCATCCATGGCGAACTCTGGGAGCCTGCCCCTTTGCTGAAAAAATTGGCCGCTGAAGGCCGCACCTTCGCCGACTTCGATCAACAATAAGTTGCAGCCGCATACGCTCTTGCACCATCGGATAAATGTTTGGCCAACGACCAACGACCACGGGCCAACGACCAGATGAGAGAAGCCGTCGTAGTAGCCAGTTCGCGCACCGGCCTTGCCAAGTCGTTCCGCGGCTCCTTCAACATGACGCGGCCCGAAGATCTGGCCGCCCATTGCATCAGGGATGTACTGCGCAAGACCCCGCAACTCGATCCCAAAGAAATCGAAGACGTGGTCCTGGGCTGCGGCCAGCCCCACGGGGTGCAGGGACACAACATCGCGCGCGTTTCAGCGCTGCACGCCGGCCTCCCGGTTTCTACCGCTGCCATCACGGTGAACCGCTTCTGCTCCTCCGGTCTGCAGGCCATAGCGATGGCAGCTCACCAGATCGTAAGTGAGGGCGCCGAGGCTGCCATCGGCGGGGGCGTGGAAACCATCAGCCTCATCGTTCGCGATAACGATCCCAGCCCGGCAGTCAAGCAGAAATATCCCGGGCTCTACATGGTGATGGGAGAAACCGCCGAGGTTGTCGCCAAGCGTTATCACATCAGCCGGCAGGCCCAGGATGAATATTCTCTGATCAGCCAGCAACGTACCGCCCGCGCCCAGCAGGAAGGATTTTTTGCCGGCGAAATCGCTCCCATGAAAGTTACCAAAGCGGTGCTCGACAAAAAGACCGGAGGAGTAATCGGCACCGAAGAAGTCTGCTGTGACCGCGACGAGTGCAACCGTCCCGACACCACGCTCGAAGGATTGCTGGCGCTCAAGCCCCACTTTGATCCCAACAGCGGACAAGGCTCGGTCACGGCAGGGAACTCTTCCCAGCTTTCCGACGGCGCCTCCGCCACCCTTCTCATGTCCCGTCAGCGCGCCGACCAGCTCGGCATCCCCTACAGCTTGATTTTCCGCGGCTTCCAAGTCGCCGGCTGCGAACCCGACGAAATGGGCATTGGGCCAGTTTTTGCCGTGCCCAGGCTGTTGCAGCGTCAGGGCCTGAAAATTGACGACATCGATCTCTGGGAACTCAACGAAGCTTTCGCCGTGCAGGTCATTTACTGCCGCGACCGTCTGGGCATTCCCATGGACAAACTCAACGTGAATGGCGGATCCATCTCCATCGGCCATCCCTTCGGAATGACTGGCTCCCGCATGGTGGGAACCATGGCCAACGAAATGAATCGCCGCCAGTCGCGTTACGGCGTAGTAACCATGTGCGTAGGCGGCGGCCAGGGCGCCGCCGGCCTCTTCGAGCGCAGCTGAGAACCGAGAACCAGTAACTGACAAACTGGAACTTCGTCCCCGTGAAACCTCGCATGCCGAGTGCGGCAAGTTCGCCTTTAGCGCCAGGTAAGCCGTACCATGTTCTGCGCGCTGTGGCCCTGATCTCATGAACCGAGGTGAACAGCGATTTTTCCATGCCGCCCGTGACCTTCAAAAATCTCGACGCCCTTAACGATTTCGTGGGACGCGAAGTCGCCACCACCGATTGGTTTGAAATCACCCAGGAGCGCATCCGCCAATTCGCCGAAGCCACCGAAGATCGCCAGTGGATCCATCTCGATCCCGACCGCGCCCAAAGGGAATCGCCCTATGCCGCCACCATTGCCCACGGATTTCTGACTCTCTCCCTGCTCAGCCATCTGTCAAAGCAGGCATTCCAGATTCCAGAGGGAGTGGGCATGGTCGTGAACTACGGCTTGAACCGGGTGCGCTTTCCCGCGCCGGTACCTGCCGGTTCAAAAATCCGTGCCCGCTTCACGCTGCAATCGCTGAAGGATGTCGGCAACGCTCGCGAAGCCGTTTTCTCCGTCGTCGTGGAACGCCAGAGCGGGGAAGGCCAGGCCCAGGCCAAGCCCTGCTTGCGTGGCCGAGTGGGTAGTTCGGTATTACCCTTAGGCAGCGCATTGCGAGTGTTCTGCGGCAGCGTTATAGTTGTCGCGTCATTGCATTGGAGGCGCCCATGGCCGTAGCTACCCAGAACCCTCTCAACATCCCCGGAGCCCCCCGCTTTGCCACGCTGGAGGAGGAACGCCGGCATCGCAAGCAGCGCCTGGCCGGTGCCTTTCGCCTGTTCTCGCGCTTCGGATTCGATGAAGGCGTGGCCGGCCACATCACCGCCCGCGACCCCGAACGCCTTGACCATTTCTGGGTCAATCCCTTCGGCATGCACTTTGGCCAGATCCGCGCCTCCGACCTCATTCTGGTGAACGACCGCGGCGAGGTCGTGGAAGGCAAATATCCGGTCAACGGCGCCGCTTTCGCGATTCACTCTCAGGTCCACGCTGCTCGTCCCGATATCGTGGCCGCCGCTCACGCTCATTCGCTATACGGAAAAACCTGGTCGTCGCTCAGCCGCCTGCTCGATCCCATCACCCAGGACGCCTGCGCCTTCTACGAAGATCACTCCTTATTCGCGGATTTCACCGGAGTGGTTTACGAAACTTCCGAAGGCGAGCGCATTGCTCAGGCCTTGGGAGAAAAGAAAGCAGTCATCCTCCGCAACCACGGCCTGCTGACGGTAGGCCACACGGTGGACGAGGCCGCATGGTGGTTTATCACCATGGAACGAAGCTGCCAGGCCCAGCTCCTGGCCGAAGCGGTCGGCACTCCGGTCAAGATCGACGCCGCCAGCGCCGCCATCACCCAGCAGCAGATTGGCTCGCACATGGCCGGCTGGTTCCAGTTCCAGCCGCTGTGGGCAAGAATCGTCCGCGAGCAACCCGACCTGCTGGAGTAAATAGATGAGGCGCGAGCGTCCCGCTCGTGCAAAGCCAGACCTCTCACAAAACGCGGAGTGGCGTCATCCTGAACCCGGCTTCAGCCGGGTGAAGGATTTGGCGCGCATCATACCAACGCCAGGCGATGTGGAAAAACCCATTCCTGCGGCCGAGTCGCTCACCAGCATGTGTACGCCTCTGCGTGATGCTGCCTCGTGTATCATGCCCACCGGGGTTCACAAGAAACTCCAGAGCTGACTATGAACGTTCCGCTTACCCCCATCCGCTGCCTGTACCGGGCCGTCGATCTCTACGGGAAGAAGAGAGCCGTGGTCTCAGGCCCCAGTTCATTTACCTACGCCCAGTTCGGAGAACGTTGCGAACGCCTGGCTGCCGGGCTCCTTTCCGAAGGTGTCCGTCCCGGCGACCGGGTCGCCTATCTCAGCTTCAACAACCATCAGCTACTTGAGGGCTATTACGGGCCGCCACTCATTCGCGCCATCGCCATGCCGCTCAACGTCCGTCTCCAGCCCGCCGAGCTGACCGCCATTCTCAATCACGCCAGTGCCGGCACGCTGGTCTTCGAGAGCGACTTTGCCCCGCTGGTCCAGGAGCTGCGAAAATCATGCCCCAGCATCCGGCGCTATATTGCAATTGACCAACCCGTCCCGCAGGCGGACTTGTTGCTGGAAGACTTGCTGGCCCGCGATCGCATCCCGCGTCCCGACATTTTCTCCTTCGACGAAAACGAAATCGCCGAACTCTTCTACACCAGCGGCAGCACCGGCATGCCCAAGGGAGTCATGCTGTCGCATCGCACCCTCTACGTGCACGCCCTGGGCCTGCTCGCGTCATTTCCCTGCAAGGACACTGACGTCGAGCTGCACACCATCCCCTTGTTTCACGCCAACGGCTGGGGACGTCCCCAGAGCATCACCATGAGCGGAGCTAAACACGTGATGGTGCGCCGCTTCGAACCGACCACCGTGTTCCGCCTCATTCAGGAGGAAGGGGCCACTGCCATGACCCTGGTCCCTACCATGGCCAACGCGCTGCTCAACTGTTCCGATCTCGGCAAATTTGACCTTTCCAGCATGAAGGCGATCATGACCGGCGGCGCCGCCTCCTCGCCCGAGTTGATTGCCCGCCTGGAGCAGGCTTTCCACTGCGAAGTATGCTCCGGCTACGGCCTCACCGAAACCTCTCCCGTGATTACAACCGCGAAGACCAAGGGCACCGTCACCTATGCTGATGAAACCGACCGGCTCAGCCACCTCGCGGCCGCAGGCTGGCCCCTGGTCGGCTCCGAAGTGCACGTTATGGATGCCGAAATGCGCGATGTTCCCCGCGACATGCAAACCGTGGGTGAGGTCGTTGTCCGCGGCGACAACGTGATGGACGGCTACTACCGCGAAGCCGATGCCACCCGAGCGGCCATCAGCAATGGCTGGCTGCACACCGGAGATATGGCGGTCTGGGACGAAGAGAACTACATCCACATCGTGGATCGCAAGAAAGACATCATCATCAGCGGCGGCGAAAATATTTCTTCCATCGAAGTCGAAAAAGCCATCTTTGCCCACCCCGCGGTCTTGGAGTGCGCCGTAGTCTCGGCCCCCGATCCGCAATGGGGTGAGATCCCTGTCGCCATCGTTGTCTTGAAACCCGAGCAGCAGCTGAACCAGGAACAGCTGCTGACCTTCCTCAAGCCCCGCATCGCGAAATTCAAGATGCCCCGCGTCGTGCAGTTTGTGGCAGGCCCACTACCCAAGACTGGTACGGGAAAAATGCTGAAACGCCAGCTCCGCGAAAATTTCTGGAGTGGCAAATCCACCCGCGTCCAGGGCTGAATTTTGTAGCGCCGGCGTCTCGCCGGCTGTCGGGCTGGCTTCCCGCCCGCCCCCGGGACAAGCGTCCGCTGTGGGAAGCGATCCGACAGACAGCCCTACAGAAGCGCCGCGCAAGTGGCATCAAACATCCCCCTGCGCGTATATTGGACGCCTTCGTCCAGCCATGCCTGACTCTCCTCAAAAGCCGATCGTCATCCGCGACCTCCAAAGTTTCGAAGACCTGCAGCAGGCCGAAGCTCTGGAACGCGAAGTCTGGAGACTCGACGACCGCGACGTCATGCCGCTGACCCTGATGATCGCAACCAAAGAGGCGGGCAGCGTCTGGGTCGGCGCCTTCGATGGCTCGCAGCTGGCCGGATTCGCCTTCGGTTTCCTGGCTATGGAGTCTGGACATGTCACCCTGCACTCCCACATGCTGGCCGTGCGCGAGCCTTACCGCAACCTCGATCTGGGCTACAGACTCAAGCTGGCCCAACGCGAACGCGCCCTGGCCATGCGTGTCCCGGAAATGACCTGGACGTTTGATCCTTTACAGAGCCGCAACGCCCACCTCAACTTCGGCAAACTGGGTGTGGTTTCGGACAGCTACAAAATTGATTTCTACGGGCCGGAAACTTCGAGCGTCCTTCACCAGAACGGCACCGATCGTCTGTGGGTAAGATGGCCGCTCGCCAGCCGTAGGGTTCGCGATCGCATGCAGGGCAAGGACCACCGCTCCGAGGTCCTCGACGCCTTTTCGCGCCTGCAGCCGCTGCTGCAGTTCAACGGTAACGGCAAGCCCCTGCGCAATGACCTGTCCGCCGCCCTGGCCCGGCAGCGCATCGCCATCCAAATCCCCAGCGACATTTTGACCGTCGAGCAAAAAGATCCCGGCCTGGCCCGGGAATGGCGGGAAGCCACCCGGTGGGCATTCACCGAAGCCCTGCGCGCCGGTTTCTTCGTGGCCGAGTTCGCCCGCACCGTTCGCGGCAACCAGGGTCCAGGCAACTACCTGCTGGAGAAGGGAAGCATCGCAGAGTACGTCCCCGAACTGCAGAGAAAGCCCGACGCTCCCCGCTGATTGGATCATCACCACCGTAGCCGCGACGCGGCGAGAGAATACAGCCCAGAGCGCAAGCCCTGGGTGAACGGGAGATGACATAGCCCGGAAGGGGCGAAAGAATATCTTCAGGGCAAGGACTCTGCCTTTAGTCTCCGCCTGCCATGCCTGATCTCGCCAATCCGGTCCTTCTCTACGACGGCGTTTGTGGCCTTTGTAACCGTTTGGTGCGATTTGTCCTGAAGCGCGATCGGCGCGCCCGCTTCCGCTTCGCCTCGCTGCAGAGTACCTATGCCGCTCGAATCCTGAAACCTCACGGCCTTGACCCCCAGGATCTGAACACACTATATGTAGTCGAAGAAGAGGGTGAACGGCCCATAGTCCGCTCCGACGCCGTGATTTTCATGCTGTACGAAATGGGTGGCTTGTGGCGTGCCGCCTCAGTTGCCCTGCGCATTTTTCCCAAACTATTGCGTGACTGGGGATACAGCGTGATCGCCCGCCATCGCTACCGCATCTTCGGGCAATACGAAACCTGCCTGCTGCCCGAAGAGAAATACCAGGACCGATTTCTGGATGTGTGATCGTCATTGCCCGGCATGGCCAAAATCTCCCTTCTCGGCGTCATCCAGAGGGACTCCAGTCAGAAGACCCCTGCCCTGAGCGAAGTCGAAGGGAACCTGGCGCGTAGGCATATGCGCCCGGGAGAGCGCCCCATAAGCGCCTCAGATCCTTCCAAGCTCTGTGACTGGAGTCGCCTGCCAACATTGCCGTCACCCGCCAGCAGACATTCCGCTCTCCCCCTTGTAGAATCTGCAATGCGCTTTCCCGAACCCCCATAACCCGAGGGACCAGCATGCCCGAGAAACCCGCCCCGCCTGATGACCGCAGCAATGATGACCGCAGCAATATCGAATCCGTCCTGCACGAGGATAGAAAGTTCGAATGCCCCGAGCCCTTTCGCCAGCGGGCGCACATCCAGAGCCTGGAAGAATACGAGCGCATCTATCGCGAATCGGTCGAGGAGCCGGAAAAATTCTGGGGCGGAATCGCAAACGAGCTGCACTGGTTCAAAAAGTGGGACAGGGTGCTGGAATGGAATCATCCCTGGGCCAAGTGGTTTGTCGGCGGCCAGATCAATCTTTCTTACAACTGCCTCGACCGCCACGTGCAAACCTTCCGGAAAAACAAGGCCGCTCTGATCTGGGAGAGCGAGCCTGGCGAAGTCCGCACCCTGACTTACCAGCAGCTGCACCGCGAAGTGCAGAAATTCGCCAACGTCCTGAAATCGCTCGGCGTCAGAAAAGGCGACCGAGTAGCCATCTACATGGGGATGACCCTCGAGTTGCCCATCGCCATGCTGGCCTGCGCCCGCATCGGCGCCCCGCACACCGTGGTCTTCGGTGGGTTTTCTTCCAATGCCCTGGTGGATCGCATTCACGACTCCCAAGCCGTGGCGGTCGTTACTCAGGACGGCTCCTTCCGTCGCGGTGCGGAGGTCAAATTATTTCCGGCGGTGGAAGAGGCGCTGAAATCTTGCCCATCGGTGAAGCATGTGATTGTCTACAAGCGCACCGCCTCGCCGATTAGCATGCAGCCTGGACGCGATCATTGGTGGCATGAACTGATGGACTCTGTCACGGACGATTGTCCCGCCGAACCGCTGGACGCCGAGCATCCCCTCTACATCCTCTACACTTCGGGGACCACCGGCAAGCCGAAAGGCGTCGTGCACACCACCGGTGGCTATTCCGTGGGTACTTATCTGACCACAAAGTGGGTTTTCGATCTCAAGGAAGAAGACACTTACTGGTGCACCGCCGACATCGGCTGGGTTACAGGGCACAGCTACATCGTTTACGGACCGCTGCAGAACGGTGCCACCAGCCTGATGTATGAGGGCGCACCCAACTTCCCTGAGCCCGACCGCTTCTGGAGCATCATCGACCGCCACCAGGTGAATATTCTCTATACCGCGCCCACGGCCATTCGTACCTTCATCAAGTGGGGCGAACAGTGGCCCAGAAAACACAAGCTTGACAGCTTGCGCCTGCTGGGTACCGTGGGTGAGCCGATCAATCCCGAGGCCTGGATGTGGTACCGCGATGTTATCGGTCATAACCGTTGTCCTATCGTGGATACCTGGTGGCAGACGGAAACCGGGCACATCATGCTCACTCCAATCCCGGGCGCGATTGCAACCAAGCCGGGGTCGGCCACACGTCCCTTTCCCGGCGTGGTGCCGGAGATCGTCACCATAGACGGCAAACCTGTCCCTGAAGGCTCGGGCGGTTTTCTCGTTCTCAAGCAGCCTTGGCCGGGCATGCTGCGCACCATCTATGGCGACCCCGACCGCTATGTGTCGCAATACTGGTCACAGATTCCGCCGGCCTACTTCACCGGCGACGGCGCCCGCAAAGACAAAGACGGCTACTACTGGGTGATGGGCCGGGTGGATGACGTGATCAACGTCTCCGGCCACCGCCTCAGCACCATGGAAGTAGAGTCCGCACTGGTGGCGCACGAAGCCGTTGCCGAGGCCGCGGTGGTGGCGCGTCCCGACGAAATCAAAGGCCAGGCCATTTCGGCTTTTGTCACCCTGGAGCAGGGAAGAAAGCCCACTCCCGAACTCAAAGACGAACTCAGGAAATGGGTTGCCAAGGAAATCGGCGCCATGGCCAAGCCAGACGACATCCGCTTCACCGACACTCTGCCCAAGACCCGCAGTGGCAAAATCATGCGTCGCCTGTTGCGTGAACTGGCCAGCAGCGGCGACGTGAAAGGCGACACCACCACGCTGGAGGATTTCGGAGTGATCGCCAGGTTGAAGGAAAGCGAAGAAGCCTGACACCACCGATCCTCAACAAGTAGTGCCGGCATCCTGCCGGCTGTCCTGAGGGTCTCCAGCTCCGTGCCCTCGGGCGGCGTGCGACAACCCTGCACAGCCGTCGAGACGGTGGTTCAATCTACTCGCCCGCGCCCATCATCACAATCGGCATGGTAGGCGTTGCCGATCCCTGTTCCGGCTCAATCGTAATCGCGAATGCCTTGGCTTCGACTCCTGCCGGAAGCGGCGGCTCAATGACGGTCGCGCTGCCCCGGGCATCGGGTTTGAACACTCCCGCCGGGATGGGAGCTCCATTGGTCGGAATCAGCCACAACTCGTACGTTTTCTGCGCGGGTAAACCCGGCAGGTTGCTGGCCAGGAAAATCAGGCTCGCACGCTCCCGAACGTAGATCGCCTTGCCCTGGGGTTGCGGCGGAGCTTGCGCCGCCACCAGGGTCACCCGCATCGCGTCCGTCGAGGTCAGTGTGGAAACCACTTCGCGAGCACGTTCGAGCTGGGCCTGCCGTTGGTCTGATTCGTTCTGCAATTGGGCCACCCGCTGCGCCAGCCGGTCGCTTTGCCGAAAGAAGAATCCCGCCAGCAGCACGAACACCGCCGCTGCCAGCCAGGGCATAAAGTTCCATGACGAGCGCCGAGCCGGAATCTTCTGTGCTCTAGGCTCCTGCTCAATCGCCTTCAACAATCGCTCGCGCGAGCGTTGCGGCGGCTTGGGTCCAGACGCTGACAACGCGAGCAAGGCCGTATCTCCCCGCAGCCGTTCCAACTCGCGACGGCACGCCGGGCACTCTTCCAGATGTTTCTCCAGCCTGACGCGCTCCTCACCCTCCAGGCTTCCCATAGCCAGCAGAGCCAGGTCGTCGGCGAATTGTTCGTGTGCGCTCATACTTCAAATGCCTTTCGCAACGCCAGCAATCCAGCGCGAATGCGAGTCTTGATCGTGCCCAGCGGCTCTCCGGTCTTGGCCGCAATTTCCGTGTGCGTCAGCCCTTCGAAGTAGGCCATCTCCAGTGTGCGTCGTTGCGCCTCTGGCATTCCGAGCAGCGCGCCCCGCACTTTCTCCATGGCGCGCGATCGCTCCGCCGCATCTGCCATGTCCGGTTCGACCGAAACCACAACCTCGGCGATATCGGTTTCCGGACGCCGCTTGCGCAAGCCATCAATGGCGCGGTTGCGCGCAATCACGCCCAGCCAGGCCCCCAGGCTGCCGCGCCCTGAATCAAATGCCGCGGGATTGCGCCATAGTTGCATGAACACTTCCTGCAATATGTCCTCCGCTGCGCCCGTATCGCCGAGCACGCGCAACGCGACCGCGTACACCAGGGAAGAATAGCGGTCATAGAGCGTTGCCATCGCGCTCTCGTCGCCCGAGCGTATCCCCCAGACCAGCGAGACGTCGCTCAACCCTGCCTTTAATTCAGCGCCGGACAAACAGTTATCTCATCCTTTCTAAAGTACGGTTTCCAGCCCCTCCGCGGATTCTTGCCCTATCCGTCCGGCCCACAATCGATTACGCGAAGGGAGAGTAAACTATTTGACCAGAGAGGGCCCTACATGGGAGATCTAAGCCGCATCGGGGTCGCCATCGATACCCAACTGCTTCGCCGCTTTGACCGTTTCATCGCGCAAAAAGGTTACCAGAACCGCTCCGAAGCGTTCCGCGACCTGATTCGCGACCGCCTGGTCGGCTCCGCCGTGGTCGCCCCCAACGCTTTCGTGGTCGGCACCGTCACTCTCATCTACGACCATCACACCCGCCTCTTGCCCGAGAAGCTCACCGATCTCCAGCATGAGCATCATCACGTGATTATCTCCACGCTTCATGCTCACCTGGATCACGAAAGCTGTCTCGAGGTAGTCGTGCTTCGCGGCCAATCAAAAGAAGTTCAAAAACTGGCAGACCGCCTGATCAGCACCAAGGGGGTTCAACACGGACGCCTGGTCATGAGTTCGCCCGAAACCGCCGCTGACCATCACCACTGAGAACCGAGAACGAGGAACTGATCACTGGGTGCAAAATCCGCTGACGCCGTCAGCCAGGCGGAGTCCAGCTCCTACTGGCTCTTCATCGCCACCTGCCGCTCCTCCGGCGTCATCTGCTTCCACAGCACTTCCAGATCACGCTGCACCCGCGAATTCCCCGGGTCTCCATGCAGCGCCTTGGCGAACCAGCGATAGGCGGTAGGAAGATCGCGGCCCACGCAGTGCCCGGTCGCGTACATGGCGCCTAGCAGGGTCTGGGCCTTGGCATTGGACTCCCGCGCGGCGATTTGCAGATTTCTCTGCGCCCGGGAACAATCTTCGGGGACTCCCCGCCCGTAGAGATATTTCTCGCCATCGGCCACCAGCCGGTCTTCAAACGTTGTTGCGGGAGCTGTCGGCGAAGGCTTAAGTGCAGGCGCCTTCGGCATGGGTGCCGTAGCTGCGATTCGCGTTTCCTTTGGGGCCTTCGTTTCCGGGGAGGGTGGCTTTGCGGTCCCAGCTTCGCTTCCCGGCGAAGCGTCGGCATTAGGCGCCCGCGCCGCAGCTTCTCCGGAGTCGGGGTTCTGGTCCGGCGCCAAGGTTTGGTCGGCCGGTTTCGCAGCGGCGGCTGGGTTATCAGAAGTGTTGCTGCCCCCCGCGGTCTGCCCGGCGGGAGGCGATCCGGCCAGAGTGGGTCCGGCGGTAGTCTGGACTGACCCTCCCGTCGCTGCTGCCGTCTCCGGCGGCGCCGGGTTCGCGGTCGGTTCCACCGGCACAACCGGGGGAGCCTCTGCCGCGACTGCATCCGGAGCCGGAGCCGCAGGGCTTACGGTCACGCTACTGACAGCCGCCTTCTGAGGATACCTCCAGGGATAGCCGTCACGCTGCCAATGCCAGGCCAGCAACCCTCCGCTCAGGATCAGCAGCAACAGCGTAAGGTAAAGTCGCCCGTGCCCCCGGGGCGCGTCATCCTCCAGCAGGTAGTCCAGGTCTCGGGAACGTTCATCTCCCAGTCCCAGAAAAGAAGGCCCGCTCACCGGCGGCCTCATCCTTTCACGCCCCGCCTCGCTGGAAACCGGCGCCGGCGGTGGTCCCAGCGGGGCCCCACACATGCCGCAAAAACGGTATTGCGGATTATTCTCCTGGCCGCATTGAGCACATCGCACTGTCATGGCAGTCGGCATAACTATACTAATTCAGATGCCAAATCAGCATGTTCCTTTGGTATGACGCCCCTTCCGAGAATAGGGAATTGTTGAGGTCCGAAGTCAGGTGTCCCACATCGGTAGTGGCAGTTTGCCAACCCAGATTCGGAGTCATCCTGAGGGAGTTCAGTCCCGAAGGAATCAGGCGTGCACAGCGCCCGCCTGCACCAATCCGCTCACGTGCTTCGCAAGCTCAGCATGACGCCTTGGATCGTGAGCCCAACCTCAAACTGAGCCACTGCCACCAAGCCCTTCCGCCTTTACACCTTGGTCTTCAGCGTGTTACCTTAATTGCACGTTACGATCAAATTGAAACTAGAAGACAGGAGCGCATCGGGTTAGTGCTAGCCAGAGAGCAAAAGAAATCCCTCATCGACCAGTACGGAACGCATCCCACCGATACGGGCAGCCCCGAAGTCCAGATCGCGTTGCTTAGCGAGCGCATTGGCCAATTGACGGATCACTTCAAAACGCACCAGAAGGACCATGGCTCGCGCCGCGGTCTTCTCATGCTGGTCAGCAAGCGACGCCGCCTGCTGGACTACCTCAAGCTATACGATTCCGACCGTTACAAGACGGTTGTGCATAAGCTGGGCCTGCGCAAGTAGGTTCCTGCGGGGCCGTTCCCGGCTCGGGGTGTATTCGCCGGACCACCATCGGAATCATCTGGCCGTTGCGCAGACGGCCATCACGAAACAAGGAAAAAGCCGCGAACGGTGTGTTTCCGGCCTCCCAGAACGCTACTGGCTCTTGCTCTTCAACCGTGCCGCCTCTCCACAGACGCACGCGCGAGTGTCCTCCTGCCAAAAGGAAATGAATCATGAAACAAGAAGTATCGGTTGAACTTGCCGGCGGTAAAACCATCTCTTTTGAAACTGGAAAATTAGCCAAGCAAGCGCACGGTTCCGTCGTTGTGCGCATCGGCGACAACGTCGTTCTCGCCACTGCCACCGCCAACCCCGATCCCCGCGAGGGCATCGATTTCTTCCCTCTGACCGTTGATTATCGCGAATACACCTACGCCGGCGGACGCATTCCCGGCGGCTTCATCAAGCGCGAAGGCCGTCCCAGCGAGCGTGAAATTCTCACCAGCCGCCAGATCGACCGCCCGGTGCGGCCTCTGTTCCCGGATGGCTTCCGCTGCGAGACCCAGGTCATCGCCTTCGTCCTCTCCGCCGACACCGAAAACGATCCCGACGTCGCCGGCATCAACGGCGCCTCCGCCGCCCTGACCATCTCCGACATCCCGTTCGAAGGCCCCATCGGCGCCGTGCGCGTAGGACTGGTCAATGGCGCATTCGTCATCAACCCGACTTACGGCGAGATGCGCGAGAGCCTGCTGAACATCATGGTGGTCGGTACCTCTGAAGGCATCGTGATGATCGAGTCCGGCGCCAAGGAGGTGAAGGAAGAAACGGTGGTGGACGCCATCGAATTCGCCCACACCGAAATCAAGAAGATTTGCGCCGCCATCAACGACCTGCGGCAAAAGGCGGGTAAGCCCAAGCGCCCGGTCACTCCTCCCGAGTTCGACCAGGCCTACTACGACGATCTGAAGTCGCGGGTCGGCGCCGACCTAACTGATCGTCTCGACACCGAGAAACATCCCAAGGCGGAAAGCTACACTCTGGTCAGGGAACTCAAAAAGCAGTTGCAGGCTGCCATCCCAGCTGAGGACGAAGCCGCCCAGAAAAAATTCAAGACTTACTTCGAGACTCTGCGCGAACGTATTTTCCGCGAGCAGGTTATCAACCAGAAGCGCCGTCCCGACGGCCGCGCCTTCGACCAGATCCGCGATATCTGGATCGAAGTCGGCGTCCTGCCCCGCACCCACGGATCCGCAATTTTCACCCGCGGCGAAACCCAGGCCCTGGTCACCACCACCCTGGGCACCAGCGACGATATGCAGCGCCTCGAAGTCTTCGAAGGCGAAGCCAAAAAGCGCTTCATGCTGCACTATAACTTTCCGCCGTTTTCGGTTGGAGAAGTTGCATTTCTGCGCGGTGCAGGCCGCCGCGAAATCGGTCACGGCGCGCTGGCGGAGCGTTCCATCTCGAACGTCCTGCCGGACGAAGACAAGTGGCCTTATGCCATGCGCGTCGTCTCCGACATCCTGGAGTCGAACGGTTCATCCTCGATGGCCACGGTTTGCGGAGCTTCGTTGTCCCTCATGGACGCCGGCGTTCCCCTCAAGTCTCCGGTCGCAGGCGTAGCCATGGGCCTGGTCAAGGAAGGCGAGAACTACGCCATCCTGACCGACATCGCAGGCGCCGAAGACCACTACGGCGACATGGACTTCAAAGTCGCCGGCACCAAAGACGGCATCACCGCCCTGCAGATGGACATCAAGGTCGGAGGCATCACGGCGCAGATCATGCGCGAAGCGATGGCCCAGGCCCAGCGCGGACGCCTCTACATTCTCGACAAGATGAACGCGGTCATCTCCGCTCCACGCGAAAAGGTTTCGTCCTTCGCGCCGCGTATCTACACCCTGCAGATTCCGGTGGACAAGATTCGCGACGTCATCGGGCCCGGCGGCAAGATGATTCGCAGCATCATCGAGCGCACCGGCGTAAAGATCGACGTCGAGGATTCGGGCAAGATCAACGTAGCCTCGAACGACGAAGCCTCGGCTGCCAAGGCTCTGCAGATCATCGGCGATCTGACCGCCACGGCCGAGATCGGCAAGACCTATCTCGGCACAGTCACCCGCCTGGCTGACTTCGGCGCTTTCGTCGAAATCATCCCCGGCACCGACGGCCTGCTGCACATCAGCGAAGTCGCTGAGCACCGCATCAAAGACGTTCGCGACGAGCTGAAAGAAGGCGACCAGGTGCTGGTAAAAGTGCTGGCCGTCGAAGGCAACCGCATTCGCCTGTCGCGCAAAGCCATCCTCAAGGAGCAGCGCGCCAAGATGGGCGGCGGCGAACTTCCGCCCGAAGACGGTGGAGGAGAGAGCGGCGGCAGTGAACCCGCTCATGCACCCGCGTTGACCATCGAAGGCGGCGCCGACTTTGCCGACGACGAACCCAACTTCAACCGCGACGCTCCCGTAGCCGGAGGCGGCCCAAGTGACCGCGGTCCGGAACGCAGCGGAGATCGTGGCCCCGATCGAGGTGGAGACCGAGGTGGAGACCGCGGACGTCGCCCCGGCGGCGGTGGCGGTGGCCGGGGGCGTGGCCGAGGCGGCCCAGGCCGCGGTGGCCGCGGTGGTTTCGGCGGCGGCGGACACGGCGGAGGCCGCCACTAAGCATCGTCATTGAACTGTGTGGACGCGGCGACTCGCCCGCGGAACCTCACCTTAGCCGGAAAAGGCCGCGATTAAACATCGCGGCCTTTCTCTTTCCACGACTCACGTAGGGGCAGGTGTCTCACCTGCCCAGCCGAGCAAGCTCGGCCATTTTCCGGGAACCAGATTGATGAGGCCAAAGGGAATAAGAGTCCTTAATGAACCGGAACCGTCAGCCGGGAAGAGCTCGGCTCCGCACCGCCGGTGATGGAGAATGAATGCAGGTAGGCAGTTGTGCCCTGGGAAGAATCGTCACCGCCGATCTGAAAATTCACCACCTGCAGTCCGGGCGGATACCAGCGCAAGGCAAAATTACTCGGGCCTGATGCGTCATTGAAGGCTTGCACGTTCCCGTCGAAGCTCACCGAATCGTAGGTCACCACGCCGCTCTCGTCCCGATGGAATTGAAGCACCAGATGGTGCCAGGTGTTGGCCGTCCACTCCCGGCGGCTGCACGTCGGATTCGACGTGTTCCAACGCGCCTTCCCGCCTTCTCGCGTCGTGTATTTCCATCTCCCCAGGCGGAAGGAGCACTGCGTGCCATAAATGACGGTCTCGCGGTTGGGCAGCACCTGGTTTAAATCAAACTCCAGGTTGTTCACATGGGAGAGGTCACTGATATACCACCAGACATCGTAGGTGTAATAGGTAGAGGTGGTATCGAGAACGCCCAGCGGAGTGCTGCAGCGCTCGCCGCCATTTGCGCTCCATGACACATCGAAGCGCCGCGCCTGCCCATCCCCGGAAGGACTATCGACGAGAGCAGTCGTCGCGTCCGAAGATCCACGCGTGTCCCTCGTCATGTTTGCACCGCCACGAAGAGCGCACCTTCGATATCCGAGACCGTTCCCGCCAGTCCCACCACCGGCACAAACATGACCGCCGCCAACGCAACCAGTTTTAACATCAAACATACCTTACCAAATTGGAACCCACGTAGGGGCGGGTGCCCTCACCCGCCCAGCCGAGCAAAGCTCGGCAACGCTTTGCACGGAGCGTATCCTTACGCATGGACAAAAAAGAAATCGAATCCCCAAAGCTCACCGCCAGATTCCTCATCTGGATTACCGGATTCCTGATCGTGCTGTTCGCCCTGATTGCCCACTTCGTCTGGAGAGTTTTCTAGGGAAGCGGTATTCCGCGAGCAGCGCGCCTCGGCGCGCCAACAGAAAAAGCAGGTCCCTCCACCTCCATTTGATTCGCAAAGCGATTCAAATGGCTCGGTCTGGATGACAGCTGCAAGCCTGGATTACCCTGTCATCCCGAGCGCAGCACGACGATTCGCTTGCGAATCGCCATGCGCAGTCGAGGGACCTGCTTTAGGCGTGCGCAAACTCAGGGATTGCCCTGTTCTTTTTCGCCCGCCGCCTTCCACTCCGCCGCCAGCGCCTGAAACTCTGCCAGCCCCTGAAAAGGCTTAAACTCCCCGCCAGTCAGCGCCGACCCCTCATGGAATCCCGCCGCCAGCGCCAGCCGCAACTCGGTCAGCGTGTCTTTCCTATCGCCGAGCATCGCGTAAGCTCGCGCCCTCTGGTAGTGCGCGAAGGCCGGATTCGCCGACCCCGCCGCCGCCAGATCAAAATAGGCCAGCGCCGCCCGATAGTTCTTGTCTTCCATGCTGTGCTGCCCGGCCTCATACGCCGCGATCACCAGTCCTCCCAGCGCCCGCCGCACCACCAGCGCTTTCACGTCGTCCGATTTCGGCATACTGTCTGCGCGTTTCTTGAGATCGGCAAAGTCGCGCTTGAGGGCGTTCAGATCAACGTTGTCGCTGTCACCCGATGCAATGGCCGACATTTGCTCGGCAAAAGGCTCGCTGATCCGCGCCTGCTGCTCCACCGCTGATGCCTCCTGCTTTAGTTCCGCTCGCACTTCCTTGTTCTTGGCGAGTTCAGCCAACGACGTTCTCTGCGGGACCTAGGTCGATCAGGCCTTTGAAATCGCGCACCACGGACTCATACTCGCGCACCGCCGCCAGCAATTTATTCTTCGCCTGCCAGTCGCGCGCCCGGGCCAGTTCTTCATCCGCAGTTTGCCGAATGCGCGCCGGATCGCGCGGCAAGCGCCCTGCCGCCATGGCTCGAATATCCATCCAGTTGAGCGCCTCCAGCCACACCTCCGGCGGCGCCCATCCATGCTGGCCATCAAAGATGCGGATCCGGTACTGCGCCCCGGCCTCATCCAGCTTTCTTCCTCAAGTTCAACGAATTCGCCATAGTTGAAGTCGGCATTGCCCACGGCGCCAAAGTAGGCGAATTTCATGTTGCGCTGTGGAGCCTTGTCGATGGGAAATCCGGCGGCGTTCGCGATTACGCCGGCAGCGCAACCGTCGCAGGAGAGCGCGATGGCCGTGACCAGGCGCGCTCCGCCCGACATCCCGGCCAGGTAACGACGCCTTTCTTCGACCGGAAGCCTCTCCTGCGTGTCATGCCATACCGCATTCGCGGCTGCGGTCGAGTCTGCCATCGGGCCGTTGCGGGAGTTGTTCGAGGCTACGACGATGTAGCCGAATTTCTCCGCCGCCGCCCGCGCCGCTTCCACCGCAACCTCCCCCCGGGCCAGAGGGTCAAAAAGATAGATGATCGGCCACTTTCGGGTGGCGGAAAAAGTGGAAGGCAGGTACAACGCATAACTCTGACTGCTGTCCGCACTGCACACAACTTTGGGAATCACCTTACCGGTCGGAAATGGAGAAGGCGCGACCTGCGCCATTCCTGGCCGACAGAACCAGGCCAGCAAAACTATCGTGAGGAATCGTCGATGCACTCCAACAAAATAGTCGCAGCCCGGAGCCGGAAGCAAGAAGCGAGATTCGGTGCCTTCGTTCGATCCCGAACCATGTGGGCACAGCCGCCCTCGGCTGTCCTGCCAGGCAAAGCCCAGCCATCCATTCCCCACTTGTCGCGAAAGACGCGACAAATGGGGCACCCTCGGTGATCGAAACCAATCAATACTGCCCGTACCGTCCCCGCACCGAGTCCAGCAGTTTTCGTGAGTCGTAGCCGACGCCGTCCTTGAAAACAATTTCGACATTCTCGATATCTGAAATCTGTTTCGACGGATCTCCCTTGATCACCACCAGGTCCGCGTTCTTACCCGTGGCGATCGAGCCGATCTGCCTGTCCCGGCCGAGATAAATGGCGCCATTCAGAGTGGCGATCTTGATAGCCTCGACGGGCGAGAATCCGGCCTCGACCAGCAGCTCCACCTCGCGCTGATCTCCGAACCCCGGAAGCACGTCGCCCCGCCCCGTGGGATCAGGCCCCGCCAGCAGCAATCCGCCGGCGGCCACGAAGGCGCGTTCCAGTTCCAGATCATGCTTCCACAACAGTCGCGGGATCAATTTTCGGCGCCGGCGCCGACGCCGGGCGCGGCTGCCGCAGCAGGAAGAAATCCTCCCGCGCCTGCGGGCTCATCGCGTCCAGGGCCTGCTGCCGCAGCGGCGGACGCCCGCCGCCCAGGTCTCCTTCGAATACCGGCAGAGTCGAGGTGATGGCCACATGATGGCTGACCAGCGTATTGATCAGGTCCTTCGCCTCGGTACGTGTTCGGGTCCATGCGGGCAAGAGTTTCGTCGCCCTCGCTTTCGCTGCAGACATCGGGCTTCTTGCCGGCGTCAAGCTGAGTGTTGACGAAAAAGCCGTGCTCAAGATCATCGATGCCGAGCTCGGCCGCTTCCTTGTAGGTAACCGAGCACAAATGGCCGGTCACTTTGATGCCGCGCTTGTGGGCCGCATCGATCGCCGCTTTCAACTCGGCGCGCGTGATGTTCATGTACGCCTTGAACGACGTCACTCCGCGATCCGCCCAATACTCCACCGTCTGCCGCGCGTCGTCGGGGCCGGTCAGGTGCGGCATCTGGATAAAGTAGCTCTCCGCGCCTTCCAGATACGGTCCGCTGACATCCATATGCGGGCCGGGAAGCTTGCCGGCATCGATGTCGCGTTTCAGGTTCAGGTCGGCATACGGTTCGACGCTGCCGGTGGTGCGCATGGTGGTGACGCCGCCGGCGAGATAAAGACGCGGCGCCGAGAACGTCATCTGGGTGACCAGGACAGGATTGTCGAAATGCCGCCGGCTGTCGAGATTCGGCCGCACGATATAAAACAGGTGATCGTGCATCCCAACCATGCCCGGCATCACGGTATGTCCGTGAAGGTCGAGGACCGCGGTGCTCTTGTCCTCCGCCACATCGGTTCCCTTGGTGATCGCCGTGATCTTTCCGCCCTCGATCACCACGTTCTGATCTTCCACCGCCGCCGCTCCGGTGCCGTCGATAATCCGCACATGCGTGAGCACAATCTTGCCGGAGTTAACGCGAACGAACTCCTGCACCTCCTTCGACAGCTCAGGGGTTTGCGCGCGCATGGTGAGCGAGACCAGCAGCACTACGAAAATGGGCGACAGCTGGCGCGATGGCATTGAACGTCCTCCGCAGAACGAAAAACATTGTACTGGACGAAGATGGAATGGATGGAGGACGGGCGTCCCGCCCGTCCAGCCGAGCCAAGCTCAAAACCTGGCAGCGCTGCCCTCGAAACATCCCTTGTGGTAGCATAATAGTAGTATGAAAGAGAAGACTTCCATCACACTCTCTACCGATGTCCTGTCCGGCATCGACAAGCTGGCGGGTTCGAAGCACTCCCGGTCATCCTTCATTGAGCGGGTCCTCCGCCACTACCTGCGGCAACGAGCGCGGGCCGAGGCGCAGGCCCGTGACCTGGACCGCCTGAACCGGGCGGCGCAGCGCCTGAATGCCGAGGCTGCGGATGCCATCGAATTCCAGGGCATGGACCTGGACTCTTCGGCCGACGAGGCAGGCAGGTAATTCCTGATCAGGAGCTGGCGTGAAGCGCGGAGAACTCTATCGTGTCCACAAGCCCGGAGGTGACCCGAAGCAATATCGGGTCTTCGTGGTGGTGAGCCGCCAGGTGCTCATCGACTCGAAGTTCTCCACGGTGATATGTGCGCCTGTATTCAGCAGCGGTGAAGGGCTTTCCACTCAGGTGGGCGTCGGGCCTGATGAAGGATTGAAGCATCCCAGCTGGATCATGTGTGACAACCTCGTAAGTCTTCGTAAAACCGACCTTACGTATTTCCTGGGATCTCTTTCCCGGGCCAAGCTGTCGGAACTGAACCAGTCGCTGAAGATGGCGCTGGATCTGTTTTAGGCATTCGTTCCCGGGAGACTGGTAGTGCCCACCTGAAGCTGCACGAGCGGGGCCGCTCGCGCCTACACTCGCGCCGGGGCCGCCGCCCGTTTGGGCAGAATCTCTCCAATACGGCGAATCTGCGCGCCCACACCTTTGAGCTTTTCCTCAATATTTTCGTAGCCGCGGTCGATGTGATACACCCGGTCGATAATCGACTCGCCTTCCGCCACCAGCGCCGCCAGCACCAGCGACGCCGACGCCCGCAGGTCGGAAGCCAGCACCGCCGCCGCGCTCAAAGGCGATGGGCCGCGTACCACCGCGCGCCGTCCTTCAATCTTGATGTTGGCGCCCATGCGCACCATTTCCAGCGCGTGCATAAAGCGGTTTTCGAAAATGTTTTCCGTAATGATCGAAGTCCCCTCGGCCTGGGTGGCCAAGGCCATGTACTGCGCCTGCATGTCGGTAGGGAAGCCAGGATACTCTTCGGTCACAATGTCCGCCGCTTTGATAGGGACATCTCCCATCACCCGCACCGAGTCGGCGGTGTGCCGGGTCTTGACGCCGACTTCGGCGAGCTTTTCGAGCAACGCGCCTAGATGCGCGGGCTCGCAGCCTGAGATGTTCAGGTCCCCGCCGGTCATGGCTCCGGCAATGATGAAGGTGGCAGCCTCGATCCGGTCGGGAATGATTCTGTGTTTCGCGCCATGCAACTTGCTGACGCCCTTGACTCGAATGGTCGAAGTGCCCGCGCCTTCAATTTGAGCTCCCATTTTGTTGAGCAGGTCGGCCAGGTCGGCAACTTCGGGCTCGCGGGCGCAATTCTGCATCACGGTTTCGCCCTCGGCCAGGGTCGCCGCCATGAGCAAGTCTTCGGTGCCGGTCACGGTAATCCTGTCGAACAGAATTTCTCCGCCTTTGAGCCGATCGGCACTGGCCTCTACGTATCCGTGATCCTGCGTGATCCTGGCCCCCAGACGCTCCAGACCCTTGATGTGGAGATCGATGGGACGCGCGCCGATGGCGCATCCGCCCGGCAAAGACACGCGGGCCCGCCCGCAGCGCGCCACCAGCGGCCCCAGAACCAGCGATGAAGCCCGCATCTGCTTGACCAACTCGTACGATGCTTCGGGACTGGTCAGATTGCGCGCGCATATCGTGGTGCGATGCTGGGCCCGGCCATAGCCCAGTTCGACCTCGGCGCCCATCGCCGCCAGCAGCTTGCGGGTGGTTTCAATGTCGCGCACCTGCGGAATATTTTCCAGAATGACCGGCTCTTCCGTGAGCAGGGCAGCGGCCATGGCCGGCAGGGCGGCGTTCTTGGCTCCGCTGACCCGAATTGTCCCCAGCAGCGGATTGCCCCCGCGAATGACAAACTTATCCATAGGCCTGTCTATTCTAATGGCGATGGCAGGGAAGAGTAGCGGGCAAATGGTAACTCCGGAGGACACGGCCCGCAGTGAGTCTCGTGTGGACTTGTGGGTCGCGGGCAGACTCGCCCGCACGGGGTTTGGTAGCGCCGCCGTCCCGGCCGCTGTCGTGGGGGCGTCCCGCCCCACCCCGAAGGCAAGACAGCCTCGGTCGCCGGCGGTTCCCCCGTCGTGAGAGTCAGCGAGACGCCGGCGCTACAAACTGCGTGCCGCGGCGATCGCCCGCCGCACGTGCCCGCCTGCCGATTTCAGCGCCCGCTCCGCTTCCCGGCGGTCCACCTCCGCCTGCAGCATGACCAGCGCTACCGGGACGCTGTTTCCGGCCAGCCGCAAGGCCCGCGCAGCGATCTCCGCACTGACGTCCGCCGCCTGCTGCAGAATGTTCACGCTGCGCGCCGCCAGCTTTGAATTTCGCGGGGTGACGTGCACCATCAGGTTGCCATAAACGTATCCCAGCCGGGTCATGGCTCCGCTGGAGAGCATGTTCAGCACCATCTTCTGCGCCGTGCCCGCTTTCATGCGAGTCGATCCCGAAATCACCTCTGGCCCCACTTCAGTCACAATGCCCAGGTGCGCCACCTTTTCGAGCGGGGTGTTGCGGTTGCAGGTCACGGAAACGGTATGCGCGCCTTTGCTCCGCGCGTACTCGATGGCGGCGATGGTGAATGGAGTGCGCCCGCTGGCGGCAATGCCTACGACCACATCAGTCCGCCCCGGCTTTCTTTTCGCGATTTCACGTTTGCCCAGGTCGCGCGAGTCTTCGTTCGCTTCGACGGCCGAAGCCAGGGCTGCCGGCCCCCCCGCCATGATGAACTGCACCGTCCGCGGGTCGACGTTGAACGTGGGTGGACACTCCGCCGCATCGAGGGCGGCAATCCGTCCACTGGTTCCCGCGCCAACATAGATCAGTCTTCCGCCTCTCTGCAGAGCGTTCGCGATCAGGCCAACCCCGCGCGCAATCTGTGGCAGGGCGCGCTCCACCGCGGTTACCACCTTGGCGTCTTCAGCGTTGATGACGCGCACTACTTCCAGCGCCGACTTCAGGTCCAGGTCAGTGGAAGCGAGATTGGTTTGCTCGGTAGTAAGGCGGCTCAGATTCTCCCGCGTGCGTGCTCGATCTTCGCTTCAATGCTTTTTCTCCAGCGCTTCCACCACGGCGTCATGAAATGCGGGGCGCACATCCTTGATCGCTTTATTCTCGCAGTCGGGCCAGGTGCGATTGGTCAACAGAATGACAGAAAGCTGCCGCTCGGGATCAATCCACAGCGAAGTCCCGGTGTAGCCGAGATGCCCAAACGAACGCGGCAGAAAAATACTTTCCCGACTGCGATGGCGGGGAAGGCGTGTCCCAGCCCAATGCCCGTGAAGTGCCAGCCGGCGAGGTTTCGCGGCGAGTAAAGAACGCCAGGGTTTCCGGACGAACCAGCGGCGCTCCTCCCTGCAGCAGAACGTGAGCAAATGTCGCCAGATCTTCCGCCGTGGAGAACAAGCCGGCATGTCCCGCCACACCGCCCAGCACGCTGGCATTCTCATCCTGTACTTCGCCCTGGATGATCCGCTTGCGAAAAGTGCGGTCATCGGCGGTGGGAGGAATCGAAGCGCGCCACCCGGCCGGCGGATTGAACGTGGTGTGCGCCATCCCCAGCGGACCAAAAACCTCGCGCTGACAGAAACGGTCAAGGCCTTCGTCGGCGATACGCTCCAGCGCAATCGCCAGGACGATGAAGCCGATGTCGCTGTATTTCGCTGTTGTGCCTGGATCGGCCGCCAGCGGCGTGGCGCAAGCAGCCGCCAGCAGTTCATCCCTGGTCTTCGCCTTGAGAAAGAGTTTTTCGTACGCCGGCAATCCGGAAGAGTGCGCCAACAGCATGCGCACCGTTACCTCGCCTCTCCGCGTATCGCTCCCAGCAAACTCGGGCACGATGCTGACCACCGGCGCCTCCAGATCGATGAGTCCGCGCTCGTAGAGAATCATCGCCATGGTCGGTGGTCGCGACAACCTTCGAGACCGAAGCCAGATCGAAGACCGTGGCCACGGTCACGGCAGGAGAGCTGGGTTCGTAGGTCAAGCGCCCAAAGGCCTTCAGCGCGACCAGTTTTCCCTGATACGTAACCGCAACCGAAGCTGCAGGGAAGGTCTCCCGCGTAACAGCTTCTTGCAGGACGTGAAAGGCGCGGCCAAAAACCGCATCCTGCCCCTGGTATGCGGCAGCAGGGAAGCGGGGCGCGGCTTGCGTTCCGGCACTCGCCGAGGCAGGATTCTTGGACAAAGGTGTGATGTGTTCGATACTCGGGTTATAACAAAGTTCCGCGGAAGGGTAAAGGTGCCGGTTGCGGGAATGTAGTCAGGACTCGTCTCGCAAAAAGAGGTTAAGCGTTGTTCCGTGAAATGGCGATACTACGCCAATTGACAATTCTTGCCTTCAAAACAGAGGACTCCACCCTTGCTGGTGTCTAATACGGTGTGGACAACCTGCCACGGAAACGACAGCAGAAATGGCCTAGCAGGTATGCGTTTGGGTGGAGCATTCTTGCCGCCGTCATCCTAGCTTTGGGCGTTTACTTTGTTCCGCAAACAATAACCTACTACAGGTTACGTCCGATGCTCTTCCGTCTAAATGACGCTCCACCACGCGGCTGGAGTTCTGTTCCCCGGCCCCTCACCGATACCGCGACCTCGATTGCTGATGGCACCACTCTTTCCTACTATGGCTACACTTTCGAGGTTCCGTGGAAAGAGATCGACAAGGAACGAAACGAAGGAAGCACGGTCGAAGTTCTGTTCAAGACCGGGCAGATCGTAAAGTTTAACAATCCCTCTTATTTCGATTGGAACCCGATCAACAGTTTCTCTGGCCAAGTCGATCAGGGCAGTTTCAGGCAAGCTTTCGACGCCGGGGTCCACCAATCGAAGTATGAGCAATTCGAGGCTGTCATTTCCGCGACCCCGGCGAAGTTGTCCCCACTTCGCTCCCATACCGACTTTGCACGCAGTCGGACCCTACTGGAGATTAAGGGTCTGTGGTTCGAGCACAGCGTCGCGGCGTCGGATATTTTCTCTTTCGAGACCAAGGACTACCGAGGTTTTGAAAACAGTGGTTTGCCGCACGGCTGGCAAAATGTCGTGTTGCATTTGTTCGATAGGAGAGACCAGCACTGGTTCACAATCCTTATCGCTGGCGACGATCGTTCTGGCGTGAAGTTGAAGCAGGCTGAAGTCAATCGCGTAATCGACTCCTTTCGTGAAGCACCATCTTCCCAACCGAACCCCTCTCCTACGATAGCGCGGTAGTTGACGTAATCAGCGTTCTCACCAAGTATTCATAATGGCATTTGATGCGATCGTGGGTAGTTTCTTGTTCCTCGTTGGCAGTTTGCTTGTTGGCGCGGACTCCCTCCCGCGCGAGGTGGGCACGCCGCCCACCTGACAGTCGGCGGGACGCCGGCGCTACGAACGGTTGTTCGGCTAGCGGGCTCCGTGCGGCACCGTGATACCACAAACGGCACCCCTAGCACTTCGGTTTCTTGAGCAATGTCTCGCCACTTGTTAGATTCAAGGCATCCACTCAATCTCCCCAACTCGTCGTTACGCGCGTCACCTCGCCGTCTTGTTAGTTGTCAGCCTATTTCCCCTGCTGGCCATCGCAGCCACCGCTAAGGCCCCAGGCAATCCAAGACTCGCCGTCCTCGACGCCATCGTCCTCGACGCCATCCACGACCACCAGGCTCCCGGCGCAGTGCTGCTGGTGGGACACAACGGACAAGTCATCTACCGCAAAGCCTTCGGCAATCGCGCCCTCGAGCCCCGCCGCGAGCCCATGACGCCGACACTATTTTCGACCTGGCATCGCTCACCAAGGTGATTGCCACGACCACAGCCGTCATGCAACTGGTGCAAAAGGGCGAAGTCCGGCTGAACGATCCGGTGGCAAAATACATTCCTGAATTCGCTCAGAACGGCAAAGACGACGTCACCGTCCGCAACCTGTTGACTCACTACTCTGGCTTGCGCGGAGACTTCGATCTGGATCCGCCCTGGCAGGGCCGCGATGCCGCTCTCCGTCTGGCCTACGCCGAGACGCCGGTTTACCCGCCCGGCTCCCGGTTCATCTACAGTGACACCAATTTCATTACCCTGGGCGCGCTGGTCGAACGCGTAACCGGAACCACGCTCGATGAATACTGCGCCCGGAAAATCTTCCGCCCGCTTGCACATGGCGCACACTCGCTTTCTGCCGCCGGCAGCGTGGCGGCCGAAGATTGCGCCCACCGAATACGACGAGCAAGGCAAGATGCTGCGCGGCGTGGTGCATGATCCCAGGGCGCGCCGCATGGGTGGCGTGGCCGGACACGCCGGCCTGTTCTCCACCGCCGATGACCTTTCGAAATTTGCCCTCGCCCTGTTGCAGGGCAGTCCGATTCTGGCGCGGGACGTGGTCGAGAAGATGACCACGCCGCAACAACCGCCCACCGCGCAAGAGCTGCGAGGTTTCGGTTGGGACATCGATTCACCCTTTTCCAGCAACCGCGGCAATCTTCTTCCGGTCGGATCCTTCGGCCACACTGGATTCACCGGCACATCGATCTGGATCGATCCGACGACCCGGACTTACATCATCCTGCTGACCAACTCGGTCCATCCCCGCGGACAGGGAAGCGTGGTGGCCCTCCGCTCCAAAGTGGCCACCGCGGTGGCCGCCGCCCTTCCGCTGACCGTAAGCGAGAAAGATGAACTGCGCTGGAAGAACATCACCGGATACAACGAGGCCCAGACCGCGGCCCGCCGCATAGCCACACGCAACGGGACAGTGCAGACCGGGATCGACGTGCTCGAAGCTCACAACTTCGATTCGATCCGCGCCGCCGACGGCAAAAAGAAAATCGGGCTGCTGACCAACCAGACCGGCCTGGACTCGCAGGGCCGCCGCACCATCGATGTCCTGGCCAATGCCCCGGGTATCTCGCTCGATGCCATCTTCAGTCCCGAGCACGGTGTGACCGGCGCGCTGGACACCACCGACATTGCCAACTCGAAGGACGCGGCCACCGGCATTCCCGTCTATAGCGTTTACGGCAACACCGACGCCGCTCGCCGGCCACCAGTCGATATTCTGAAAACTCTCGACGCAGTCGTCTTCGACGTGCAGGATGTCGGTAGCCGCTTTTACACCTACGAGACCACCCTGGGATATTTTCTCGAAGCCGCGGCCAAAGCGGGTATCGAGATGATTGTTCTCGACCGCCCCAACCCGGTCACCGGCTCCTTCGTGCAGGGCGCCATCCCTGATCCCGGCCATGACAGTTTCGTAAACTATTTCCCCGTTCCCGTCCGTCATGGCATGACCATGGGCGAGCTGGCAAAAATGTTTAATACCGAGCGCAATATCAATGCCCGGCTGACGGTTATTCCGATGGATGGATGGATGCGTGGCGACTGGTACGATTCCACCGCTCTGCCCTGGATCAATCCCTCGCCCAACATGCGCAGCCTCACCGAAGCCACGCTCTATCCCGGTGTCGGGGTAGTGGAAGGCACCAACGTTTCGGTGGGCCGCGGCACCGACACCCCGTTCGAATTGCTGGGCGCGCCCTGGATCAGGGGCGCCGAGCTGTCTCAATATCTGAACGCGAGAAACATCTCCGGCGTGCGCTTTGTCCCGTTGACCTTCACCCCAAACGCCAGTGTCCATGCCGGCCAGAAATGCGAAGGCGTCAACATTATCCTGATCGACCGCAACGCTTTTGACGCCGCCGAATTGGGCATCGAGCTGGCTTCCGCGCTGCACAAACTGTATCCCCAGCAATATCACATGGAGCGCCTGATCGAGCTGCTGAACAACCAGTCGGTGTACGACGCCATCGCCGCCGGCCAGGATCCCCGCCGCATTGCCGATGACTGGCGGGATCCCCTGGAAAAATTCCTCCAGGTGCGCCAGAAGTACCTGCTTTACAAGTAGCTCTAGGTACCGCCGTCGTGCCTCACTTCCGCTAGAATATCTACTGTCTCGTGTCCGAAGACCGATTCGTTCGCCCCGGGGGAGTTGAGGATGAAAGTTGGTAAACCTGCACCCGCCGCAAACTTGATGTACCGCTGCGCCGGGCCCAACTGCGGCACACTCAAGGGCAGCACCGACCACTGGTGGCTGATGTGGGCTTCTTTCGCCGAATTTAACCGGCCGGTGCTCTACCTTTGCGCCTGGGATGACGAAATTGCGGCCCGCGAAGGCACTCTGCATGTGTGCGGCGAACTCTGCGCCCAGCGTCTGCAGTCCCAGTTCATGGGCAACGTCAGGGAAAATCAGCGCTCTGCCAGCATTTAGGGTCGAAGAAAGATTCCGACAAACTTTCGCGCTTCAACTTGCATCGTACTGTCATATCGGCCCTGCTGACGCCGTTTCGTCTGGCCTTCGCTTTGGGGAGTTCATGATGCCAACCAGCAGAATGCGAATCATTGTTGTGATGTTCCTGGTAAGCGGCCTGGCCGCGGCCCAGTCAAATCCCGCAACTCGACCAGACCCGTCCGCTGCCAGCAATGACGCCGCCCAGCTTACGGTTCCTTCCGGCACCAAGGTGCCGCTGGCGCTGAAGCAATCCATTTCTACAAAGAACGCCCGCGAAGGCGATGCCGTCTATGCCGTTACCACCTTTCCGGTCGTAATCAACGATCGCATCCTGATTCCCGCCGGCACCTATGTGCAGGGCCGCATCAGCAGTGTCAAGCGCGGCGGTCATATCAAGGGCCGCGCCGAGGTCCTCATGCACTTCAGCACTCTCATTTATCCCAGCGGCTATACCGTGGTGCTGCCCGGCTCCGTCGAGAATGTCCCTGGAGCGGAAAAGACTTCGATGAAGGACGAAGAAGGCACCATCCGGCAGGACAGCCAGACCGGCGAGAAGGCGAAAACGGTGGCCACCGCCGCCGGAACCGGCGCCGTGATCGGCGGCTTGAGCAACGGCGCGAAGGGTGGACTGATCGGGGCCGGAATCGGCGGCGGAATCGGTACTGCCATCGGACTCCTCAGCCGCGGCAACGACGTGCGCTTGGAAGCCGGTACCACCCTGGAAATGGTCATCCAGCGCGAAGTCCCCCTGGACGCCGGCCGCATCCCAAGAGTGAATGTGGGGCGGGCGCCCTCGCCCGCCGCTTTTGACTTTGAATTAGTTTCAGCAGAACTTCAGAGTCTCAGACTCATCGCTGCGATTTGCCTCTCAAGTTGCCGGATGATGGTCATGTGCCGGACGTCGACAGCTGTTTGGCTGAAAAGCGACGGCGCGAGCTGGCGAGTCCCGCCCCACACACCCACGGCCTACTTCAGCCCAAACAGGGCATTCACATGCGCCGTCACTGAAATCGTCTGCGGTGTGAACTCTTCCGTAGGCGCGGGGGCCGCCCGCCACATTCATCTTCATCATGGATCGTGCCATGGGCATCGGATGCACGTTCTCAAACGTGTCCACCGACGCATAAGACAGTTCTCCCAGCGTGCGCCCCGCGCTCCGGGCCAGCACTGCCGCCGACTCGCGGGCCCGCCGGTAGGCATCTTCGACCGCCTTCGTCTTGGCCGCGTCCATATCTTCCAGCGTGTAGTTCAGCGACTGATTTTCCGTGACGTCGGTATCGGCCAGTTGCTGCACAATCGGCGCCACCTTGGAAAAATCCTTCAGCTTCAGCGAAACATTTGCATTCACCCGGTATCCCACCAGCTTTCGCTTCGGCGTCTTGTAGTCATAAACGGGCTGCAAGGAAAAGTAACCAATCTCCGCCGCTTTGGGCTCGATCCCGTTGGACCGCAGAATCTGCCGCACTTGCTCCACGGCTTTCGAAGCACGGTCGTAAGCCTCGCGCGAGGTTCCTTCCTGTGCCGAGATATTGAATTGCATCAGCGCCGTATCAGGATTCGCCTCAAACTTGCCATCCGCGCCCACAAAAATGCTGTTGGGCTGGGCGGTTATGGTAGGACGGTCCTGGCTCAGAACGACGGTGGATGCGAGCAGTGCTATCACCAGCGCAATCGTAGCTCTCATAAATTCTCTCCTGCACCAGGGGTACATGATGCCACAGGGTTGTGTGGGTCGGACACTCCTGTCCGGCGCCGTTGACTTTGGTTTTGGTTCTAAGGTTTTGACTTTCAGCTTTTGACTTTTCTATTGCAAGCCTCGTGGTCGGAGGTCGGGGCTCTTTGGCAATCTCAACCTCAAGTCCAAGGCGTCGGACAGGAGTGTCCGACCCACCCACAACCCATCTCACCGCCAGGGGACCTGCAGTGCGTGGTCCAGCCGCACTTCGAGCATGGTGCCTTTTTGCAGTTGTAGTCTGTGGTCGCTGAATATGGCTTGCACCACGCTGGCGGCAGCTCCCGCCTTCGCGCCAATGCCGTCAGAATCCGGATCGCGATGCGCGCTGCTGCCTTGCCCCTGCCGTTCGATCTGGCCCTCGTCCCCTCCTGCCTTCAGGCCGTGCTCGCCCGGAAGGTCGATGATCGTCGCCATCAGTGGCGCCCACCCGCGCGGGGTTTCGATCTCGTCAAAGCTCAGCAGCAGGCGGGGATGAAACCCATTGCCCACGTCGCTCACATGTCCTCTGATCCTGCTGCCACGGAGAACCGTGGTTTCATCCGGACCCATCAGGTCTTCCGCCAGTTTGGCCTTGAACCGTTTCCCCGGCTGGATTCTGCTGACGTCGAGCCTGTCCTCAAGACGGATGAGAAACGTGGTTCCGTAGGGAATGGCGTGAGCAGGCGCGGCGGATTTCTCTTCTTCGCCGAGCAGCGGCAGAGTTGCCAGAGCCAGAGTCAAACACAGAAACCAGCGAAGCCCAGCCATAACCGAGACCTCCACGTGGCAAGAGCGACCTGCCAGTTGGGTTGGATGTATGCCGCAACCGAATTGCTGCCTGCGCTGCAGGTGGCGAGTTAAATGAACCCAACCTTAAGGGCAGGTGTTTCTTGCGTCCTTTGCGTTCTTTGCGGTTAAGAGTTTTTTGGTTGGAAGTCAGCGAGATACTGCGAATCTAGATGGAGCCCTTGGCGCTGGTGGAATAAGCGAAGCGGTCTCTCTCCGCGCCAATCTGCCGCCGCAAATCCCCCCAGATATTTTCCGGCATGGTGAGAAATACTTTCACGACCTGGGGATCGAACTGCCGCCCCGACCAGCGCTCGATTTCTTCCCGGGCCGCTTGCAGGGACTGGGCAGGACGATAAGGGCGGTCTGAGGTAATGGCATCCAGCGTGTCCGCCACCGAAAACATCCGCGCCCCCAGATGGATCTGATCGCCTTTCAGGCCGCGGGGGTATCCCGTCCCGTCGAAGCGCTCCTGGTGGGAATAGACAATCTCGGCCGCCTCCGTCAGAAACGGGATCCGGCTCAGGATCTGGTAGCCGTGGTAACAGTGCTCCCGCATGATGGTAATTTCATCCGGCGTCAGGGCCCCGGGTTTCATCAGGATCTTGTCGGGAATCGCCATCTTGCCGATATCGTGCAAAAACGCGCCGCGAGCGATCACGTCGATCCGGTCCTTGGGCAGCCCCATGGCCCGTGCGATGGCGATGGTGAACGCGGTCACCCGCCGCGAATGGCCTTCCGTCTCCGCATCTTTTAAGTCTAGGGCGCCACCCAATGCTTCCAGAGTGATGTCGTAGGAGCGCTCCAGATCGGCCAGGGTCTTCTTCAGCTGTTCCGTGCGGGCCGCTACCAGCGACTCCAGACTGGTCTGGTAGGCTCGGTTCTCCAGCTTCAAACGGCGATTCTCCAGCGCCCGGCGCACCGTGGCCAAAAGCTGTTCGCGTTCGAAGGGTTTCAGCAGGTAGTCATACGCGCCGTTGCGAATCGCGGCCAGCGCCACCGAGATATCGTGCACCGCCGTGACCATCACCACTGGCATTTCGGGAAAGCGTTCTTTGGTTCTTTCCAGAAGACCGATGCCGTCCAGGTTCGCCATCATCAGGTCGGACAGCATGAGTTCGAATTCGTCACCCGACTCGAGCAGCGCCAGCGCTTCCATCCCCGAGCCCGCCTGTTTGCACTTGTACCCCGCGGTGGTCAGCATGGAAGAGACGATCTCGCGGATGGTCTCCTCGTCGTCAACAACCAGGATGCGATCAACTGGCATGATTTTCTATAGACTACGGCCAATTCTACCGTAGTTCCGAGATTCCGAAAGTAACCAGAAGGTCAGGGAAAGCCCATTGGCCATCCGGGGAATCGTGCTATTAAGGAAGTGAGCGCTCCCCCCCTTTTGCGATGAATCTATTGAGCTTCTCTACCTGGCTTGCGGTGAGGGACATTACTGTTCCCGGTCTGTCCCCACAGGAGTCGGCGGCCCTGCTTCTGCTGGCCGCCAGCCTGTTGGTCTTCCGCGCCTTTCGCGAGCGCTACCTGCTGATCTGGACCCTCGGCTGGCTGGCCTATTTCGTCTCCCGCTGGACCCTCGCAGACCACGTCGCCGGACCCGTCCCGACCTATCTGATTGCCATCTCGCAAGCCGAATTTGTCCTGGCGATCTGCCTCTTCGCCGCCGCCATCTTCGTCTATACCCATGCCCGGGGACTGCTGCTGCCCCTGATGCTGATCACGTTGACCATCATGGGCTTCTGCGGGGCTCGCATCTGGCTGTGGCCGCAATCGATTACTCTGCGCGTGGCCCTGGAAGTGGCTTACCGTATCATCGCCTTCACCGCCGCCTATCGCCTCATTCGTTACCGCTGGGCGCGCTGGGAAATGGGCCCCTGGCTGCTCAGTATCAGCATGCTCTTGCTCCACCTCCACTGGGCGCCCATCGATTCTCACCTGCCGGCTGGCTTCAACCTGATGGTAAGCCTGCTGGCCGGGCTGAGTATGCTGCTGCTGGTTTTCGATGACTACAAGTTGCACATGCGCCGCCTGGGCGTGGTCAACGCCCTTACCACCAGCATCACCCGCGCTCAGCAACACGGGCCCATCATGGCCACTGCCCTCGAGGAACTCAAAGGGCTCATGCGCGCCAAGGCGGCCTGGTTTCGCCTGCTCGAGGCCGATCGCATGGTCATTGCCCAGCATATCGGCCTCTCCAAGGGCTTTCTTGAGGATCGCCTCTCCGTCCCCCTGGACGACGACTTTGAACGTACCCTCGGCGGTACCGTGCCGGTCGTGCTGGTTACCTCCGCCGCCTCCGAAACCGTCCGCCCCTATCTCAAACAGGAAGGATTTCATCATGTTGTGATGGTGCCGGTGCTGGGCAAGAAGTCAGTCATCGGGACTCTGGCACTGGGCGGCGCTCACCGCCTTCACTACTCGCCCGACGAAATGGAATTTCTGGTCACCACCGCCCATCAGTTGGGCCTGGCCGTCGAAAACCTGCGCCTGGTGGAACAGATTCTGCGCTCCCATCGCCAGTGGACCAACACCTTCGACTCCATCCATGACCTGGTCCTCCTTCACGATTCCGATTTTCGTGTAATGAAGGCCAACCACGCTCTGCTGGAACGACTCAACCAGGCGCCCGCCGATGTGGTGGGCCAGCCTTGCGAAGCCGTACTGCCTCACAATCGCGGGAAGTGGCAAGGCTGTCCCTACTGCGGGCATGCCGAGGATGGTTTTCACGAAGGCCCCGATCCCGGCTTCGGTGGCTTCTCCATGGTCTCCACGTCTTCTTATGTGGAGCAGGGAAGCAAGCAGAGAGGCACCATTCACGTGGTGCGCGACACCACCGATCGCCGCATCGCCGAAGAGAAATACCGACTGCTCTTCGAACAGGTGCAGGAAGGCGTTTTTGTCGCCACCCCGGAAGGCAAACTGCTCGATTGCAATGACGCCTTCATCCGCATGCTGGGCCACGGCAGCCGCGAAGAAGTGTTGGCCGTGAACGTGGACGCCGAGCTCTACGCCTCCCACGAACAGCGTGAAGTTTTCCGGCGCGAAGTGGAACTGCACAACTACGTTCGCAACTTTGAAGTCACCCTGCGCCGCAAGGACGGCTCCCTGCTCAGCGCCATGGAGAGCAGTTTCGCCACCCGCAACGCCGAGGGCAAGATCGAGCGCTACCAGGGCTTCCTGCTCGACATGACCGAGAAGAAGCGCGCCGAAGACGAGATCCGGCGCCGCAATCGCGAACTCAATGCTCTGAATGCCATGGCGGTGATCGCCACCCAGTCTTTCGACCTGGACGAAATTCTCAACCTCACACTGCGCCAGGTGATCACCCTGCTCGGCGCCGAAACCGGTTCTATCTATCTGTGCGATCTGGACGAAACCACCTTCCGCCGCCGCGCCGGATGGGGTCAGCGCAGCGCCGAACGCGCCCGCCTCTCCGAAGTCAGGTTCACCGAAGGCTTCGGCGAGCTGGTGACCCGTTCCCGCACCGAAGTCATCACCACCGACTACTTGCCGCATCTGCCCGCCCAGGTCGCGGAATTCATTCGCGCCGACGGCCTGGCCTCCTGGATCTGGGTATTACTGTGGGGAAAGGACATACCCATCGGCATCATGGGCATCAGCAGCCGCGAGAGCCGCGAGTACACCAGCAACGACGAAAGCCTGCTGGTTGCCATTGGCCGGCAGTTGTCCACTACGATTGAGAAGGTCCGGCTCTACGAGGAAACCTGCCGCGCCTACGAAGACTTGCGCCGCGCTCAGGAACAATTGCTGCAGAGCGAAAAGATGTCAGCGGTAGGACAGTTGATCGCCGGTGTCGCCCACGAACTCAACAATCCGCTGACCGCCATTCTCGGCTACGCCCAGCTGCTCGAAAGTGAAGGCCTGGGAGAGCGCGCCTCCGACTTCGTAAGCAAACTCTTCAAGCAGGCCCAGCGCACTCACCGGGTGGTGCAGAACCTGCTGTCCTTCGCCCGCCAGCGCAAGCCGCAAAAAGAACAAGTCGATATTTGCAAGGTGCTCGACGAGACTCTCGCGCTGCGCGACTACGACCTCAAAGTAAACGACATCAAGGTGGAGCGCGACATCGAGGCTGAAATTCCGCCGGTTACCGCCGACCCTCACCAGCTCGAGCAGGTGTTTCTCAACATCATCAACAACGGCGTGGACGCCATGCTGGAATCAGGCCGAGTCGGCACTCTTAAAGTCCGGGTTTACACTCAGGACGGAACTGTCATCACTGAATTTCAGGACTCCGGTCCCGGCATCAAGGAACCCAATCGCATCTTCGATCCCTTCTATACCACCAAGAGCGTCGGCAAGGGCACCGGCCTCGGACTCAGCATCTGTTACGGCATCATCAAGGAACACGGAGGAGACATTTCCGCGCGCAACCGGGAAGACGGCGGAGCCATCATCGAAGTGCGTCTGCCCGCCAACGACCGCGCCGGCGTTCCCGAACCCGCGTTGCCTGCTTCTTCGCGAAAGTCTGTCATCGAGGGCAACGTACTGCTGGTCGAAGACGAAGAAGCCGTTCTCGAATTCGAGCGCGATGTCCTGGCCGGCGCCGGAGCCAAAGTCGTGACCCTCATGAACGGCGACGAAGTGAAGGCCAGGCTGCTGCAGGAATCATTCGACGCCATGATTATTGACGGCAAGATGTCGAATGGTTGGAACGCGCCGGATGTCTATCGATGGATCGCAGAAAACCGCCCCGGCCTGGAAAAGCACCTGATGTTCACCTTCTCCAGCGCCCTGGAGCCCGAAATCCGCGATTTCCTGCACACCAACAACGTCCCCTACCTGGTCAAACCCTTCGAAGTCGGCGACCTGATATCCCAGGCCCGCCGCCTGCTGCAAAAAACCCAGGCCGCCGTCGCCGGCTAAAAATAATAATTAGAAAATGTGGACGCGAGCGCCGCGCTCGTGCCCCGGCTGTTGTAGCGCCGGCGTCTCGCCGGCTGTCGGGCGGGCATCCTGCCCGCCCCTGGCCGCAAGGCTTGTCCTGAGCCGACGTCGAACGATGCCCCGCAGATCAGCCGGCGCTACCAAGCTCAAAGACTTTTCCGCAGCGACCGCCCAAACCCCCGCAGCACCGCCTCATTCCGCCGGTACCAGACCCAAAGCCCAAGCTTCTTGGCCTCGACCACCCCCGCCTTGGTCAAAATCGCCATATGATGAGAAATGGTAGGCTGCGACAGCTGAATGCGCTGCTCAATGTCCGAAGCGCACAACCCCACCTCTTTGTCGATCGAACACCCACCCTCTTCCTTAAGCGCATGCAAGATCCGCCGCCGTGTCGGGTCCGCGATAGCATGCAGAATCCGATCCAGTTCCTGCTCCGAATGACTCATGCGCAAGCAATAAACCATGAATCGACAGATGTCAATATAAGGGCGTGAGACCTCAGACCTCTCCCTCCTGTCATCCTGAGCGGAGCGAGAGGTTTCGCTCGCGAAACCTCTCACGGAGTCGAAGGACCCCTATAAGCTGATGGTCCGTGTTAGAAGGTGAAACTTTTGGAAAGGAACGATACTCAAATGATCTGAAGCCAGAAGTCCGCCCGAGGTCCGCCCTTGCTATTCGAAGGCAATGATCGCCGCCAACTCGAGAAACTGAAGAAGAGCGAAGGCCTCCTGCCTCCCGGCCAATCGCTCACGCTCAAATGGCCCGTCCTGCACTACGGCTCGGTGCCGAGGTTTGATCCCGATACCTGGGACTTCCGCATCACCGGCCTGGTTGATTCGCCTCTCCAGCTCAGCTGGAAAGAATTCAATGCGCTCCCCAAAATCCAGCGCACCAGCGACTTTCACTGCGTGACCCGATGGAGCCGCTTCGACAATCACTGGGAGGGCGTGGCTTTCCGCGAACTGCTGGCCCGCGTCCATCCCAGGCCCGAAGCCGCCTACGTCCTGGTTCACGCCGAGCAGGGATTCACTGCCAATGTGCCCCTGGCCGATCTTGACCGGGAAGAAGTCCTGCTCGCCACCCATCACGACGGTGAGCCCCTCACCGCCGAGCACGGCTACCCGCTGCGCCTCATCGTTCCTCATCTATATGCCTGGAAGTCGGTGAAGTGGGTTCGCGGGCTCGAATTTCTCCAGCACGACCATCCCGGTTTCTGGGAACAAAACGGTTACCACATGTACGGAGACCCCTGGAAAGAGCAGAGATTCAGCAGGTAAAGCAGCCGTCGGACTTCAGCCGTCGGACCTCTGACCTCACACCTCGGGTGTCATCCTGAGCGGAGCGAGAGGTTTCGCTCGCGAAACCTCTCACGGAGTCGAAGGACCCCTATTACCGGATGAGTCCTCCCGAAGCAAATCAGAGCTAAATGAAACTTTCGGGAAGGAAAAACAGTCAAATCGTCTGAAGTCTGAAGTCTGAAGTCCGAAGCCCAAAGCCCGCAGCCCGCTTCTTCACTTCTTCAGTATCGGATTGTACCCATCCTTCACCAGTTGACTGCGGGCGCCTTCCGCGTCCTTGATGTCGGAAAAGGGACCCACCTGCACATGAAACAGTTTGTCTCCGCCCGCGCTGGCGGCGAAGGCGGCGTATTGCTTTTTCTTGAGCGCATCCACTAGGGCCGCGGCATCTTCCTGCTTGCTGACCGCCGCCACCTGCACGAAATAACTGTTCTGGCCTGAGATCGCAGTGGGGTCGGGAGGCGCATCGGCGTCGGCAGGAGCCGTCTTGGCCGCGGTGCTCGACGGCGTGTCCGGGCTCTTGGCCGTCAGGTCGGCTTGCGGATCTTTCTGTTCGACTGCCTTGTAGAATGTGAGATCGGAGGGTGGGCGAGACTCGGCGGCTTTGACTGCCGTAGGGCGCACGGTGGACGAACCCGTTCCTCCCTGCAGCTCCACATTGGTTTTGCCGGAATTCTTCCCCAGCGAAAATCCCATCCCGAAGAACACGGCGCACAGCGCCACCAGTCCGAAGAACAGGGCCAGCATCTTGCCCGTGCCCAGCGTGATCTCTGTGTCCTCAGAAGCCGCCATGGATCACTCCACCTCGCACCGCTCCCTCAGCTCTTCGGGCTACCCTCATCCGCCTTGCCCAGGAGTTTCTGAATGCCGGAGAAGAAATCCACCGGAACCGGGAAGACCACGGTGGTGTTTTTCTCCACTCCGATTTCGGTCAACGTCTGCAAATATCTCAGTTGCACGCTGACCGGTTCCTTGGCCAGCAGGGCGGCGGCATCCACCAGGCGCTGCGCGGCCGAGAATTCGCCTTCCGCATGAATAATCTTGGAACGCTTTTCCCGTTCCGCCTCGGCTTGCTTGGCCATGGCCCGCAGCATGGACTCGGGCATGTCCACCTGCTTCACTTCCACATTCGTGACTTTCACTCCCCAGGGCGCGGTGTGCGTGTCCAGAATGCTTTGCAGCCGCAGATTGATCTTTTCGCGATGGGCCAGCAGTTCGTCCAGCTCCTGTTCGCCTAGCACCGAACGCAGCGTAGTCTGCGCGAACTGCGAGGTCTGGTACACGTAGTTGGAAACTTCAACCACCGCCTTACGGGGATCGATCACCCGCAGGAAAATGACTGCATTTACTTTGAGAGTGACGTTGTCACGCGTGATGATGTCCTGCGGCGGAACTTCCATCGCTTCCTGGCGCAGTGAAATGCGCACCATGCGATCGATGGGAGCGAACACCAGAATCACGCCCGGACCCTTCTCGTGTCCCAACAGGCGGCCCAGACGGAAGATCACGCCCCGTTCATATTCGGCCAGGATCTTGATTGAGCTGAAGAGGTACAAAACCACAACGATGGTAACGATGGCCGAGAAAGAAAGACCCATGGGGAAAGCCTCCGCGCCTGGACCTCAGGAACGCTTCTGTTGTACCGCAACTGCTTTAAGCATACGGCATCTCGCCGGAGATGGGAGTGCCTCGCATGATGCCAACAAGGGCTCAAACCGTGCTGACTGCCGGAGTACGCTCCACTGTCGCAGACGGTTCCACCCGCAACTGCAATCCGTCCACGGCCACGACCACTACAGTCTGTCCGGCCGGCACGCCGCTGGCAGACATGGCATCCCAGATTTCGCCGTGAACAAAGACCTTTCCGCGTGGCGAGAGAGAAGTCTGCGCGATACCCATCTCTCCCACCAGCCCCTGCGCTCCGGTCGTGACCTTGTTGGCTCGCGCCTTCAGAGCAATGCTCATGAGAAACACCGTGATCCCGCCCAGCGGAATGCTCACCGCCAGCGCGGTCAGCAGGTGCACCCTCATCTCTGGAATAGGCGCGTCCACCAGGAGCAGTCCGCCCAAAACCATGGTTGCGATCCCGCCGATCGCCAGGACCCCATGGGTGGCAAATTTGGCATCCAGAGCGAACAGTGCGAACGACGCCAGAATCAGCACCACCGCCGCAAAACGTGTCGGCAAAAGATTGAGCGCAAAAACTGCCAGCAGGATGAACACAACTCCCACCGTCCCCGGCACCACCGCCCCCGGATGGTTGAACTCCGCATACAGCGCCAGCGCTCCTACCGCCAGAAGAATGAATGCGATGTTAGGGTCCATGATGAAGGCCAGGATCCGCTGCTTCAGCGTCATATCAAACGGTCGAATGTTTTCGCCTTCCAGGTTGAGTGTGACCGTCTTCCCGTCGAAGCGCTTGACGGTTTTCCCCTGCATCTGCTGCAGCAGGTTTTGCTCGCTTGTTGCCACATAGTCGATCAACTTCTGGGAAAGCGCTTCCTGATCGGTAAAAGACTTCGACTGGCGCACCGTGCTCTCGGCTACCTCGACATTGCGGCCGCGTTTGGAAACCACGGAACGCATCAGCGCGGCGGCGTCGTTCTCCAGCTTCTCCTTCATCACGTCGTCCATCTTGCCGCCGCCCAGCGTGACCGGATGCGCTGCCCCGGTATTGGTTCCCGGAGCCATGGCCGCCACATCCGCGCTCTCCAGGATAAAAAAACCGGCCGACGCCGCCCGGCTTCCGCTGGGCGTCACGTATACGATCACCGGGACCGGCGAAGCCAGGATCTTCTCAATAATGTCCCGCGTTGAATCGACCAGGCCGCCCGGCGTATTCAACTCGATGAGCAACGCCTGATCTTTGCTACGTGCGGCCTCCGCCAGCGCGCGCCCGATGTACTCGTCGGTGATGGGATGAATGGTGTCGTTGACAACAATCTTCAAAACTTCTGCGGAAGAAGGAATGGCGACGCACAGCAAAACTGCGGCCAGCAACATTCGCGAACCGGAAAGCATTCTCATCAGCTACACCCGTCGCCTCTATTGTCTCGCAAATTAAGCCCCCACCCAAAAAAAGTAGCGCCGGCGTCTCGCCGGCTGTCGCGGGCGCATCCAGTCCCCGCCGAGGAGCGGAACGCCCACCCACAGCCGCCGATACGCCGGCGCCAGAACTCAACGATATCAATCCGCCGCGGTGCCCCTTTCTGCTTCCTCGGGGCGCAACTCACTCCACCCAGGCAAAGACTTGTCCCCGGTAATCAAGCGCGCCCCGCGCTCGTACGTGAAATAGGACCAAGCCCACTGCACCATCACGATAATGCGATTGCGAAACCCGATCAGGAAAAAGATGTGAACGAACAGCCACGCCAGCCAGGCCACAAAGCCCGAAATATGAATTTTCCCAAAATCGGCCACCGCCGCGGCGCGCCCGATGGTCGCCAGGCTCCCCTTGTTGAAGTAATGAAAATTCTTGCGCGGTTCGCCTCGCAATTCAGCCGCAATGTTGTGCGCCGTGGCTTTGCCTTCCTGCATGGCGACCGGCGCGACCCCCGGCAGCCACTTTCCGTTTTCGTCTTTGAGTGCGGCCAGGTCTCCAATCACGAAGACCTCCGGATGCCCCGGCAGGCTGAGGTCGGGATTTACCAGCACCCGTCCGGCCCGGTCCACCGGTCCTCCGAGTTTCTTTCCCAGCGGCGAGGCCGCGACTCCCGCCGCCCAGAGAATGACCGCGGCCGGCCATCGCGTTTTCCCCATCTGTACAGCCCCCGGCTCTACACCAGTCACCATGGCCGAGGTATGCACCTCCACACCCAACCGGCGCAACTGTTCTTCGGCGCTGCGCGAGAGATCTTCGGGATACGCAGGCAGAAGCCGCGGGCCGCCTTCCAAGAGCACAATCCTCGTCTTCCGCGGATCGATGGTACGAAACTCGTTGGCCAGCGCCCGGCGCGCGATTTCGGCCAGCGTCCCCGCCAGTTCCACCCCCGTGGGACCGCCCCCGACCACCACGAAATTAAGTTGCACCTGCTCTTTACCGCTGGCCGCCTGGCGCTCCGCCAACTCGAATGCAAGCAACACGCGCCGCCGTATCTCCAACGCATCTTCGATCGTCTTCAGGCCGGGCGCAAACGGCTCCCAATCATCATGGCCAAAATAGGCGTGGCTCGCGCCCGAGGCCACGATCAGGTAGTCGTAGGCCACCTCACCATCCTGCAGCTTCACCACTTTGCGTGCCAAATCGAAGTCCTGCACTTCCGACATCAGCACTTCGACATTCCGCCGGCTGCGCAAAATCCATCGAATCGGCGCGGCGATTTCTCCCGGAGACAATCCGGCGGTCGCTACCTGGTAAAGCAGCGGTTGAAAAGTATGAAAGTTCTGGCGATCGATGAGAGTCACTCGCACCGGATTCCGCGCCAGCGTGCGCGCCGCCAGCAGCCCGCCAAAGCCGCCTCCGACAATCACCACCCGCGGGTTGGACTTCGCATCCATTGCTCTACTTGATTAGATTCCGCCAGGCCCCCGAAAGCCTCGAAATCTATCTGAGAACCGAGAACGAATAACCATCAACTGGGGTTTTGTGACTTACCGCTAATCATCATCCCGTGGTAGGCAACAAACGATACCGCAAACCCCACAAACCAGGAGTAGTCGTAAGCGAAGCGCAAAGCAGGAACCACTAACCCCACCAGTGCCACGGCGGCGCCAAGAAACAGGGCGCCCACCGCCTTCCAGTTGAACCCGCTGGAATATTCGTAGGCCCCGCCCCGGAGATAAAGGTCGTTCACCAGCAGCGCCCGTTTCCGTATCACCCAGTAGTCGCAAATCATGATACCCGCCACCGGCCCCAGAAACGCTGCGTATCCCCCCAGCCAGCCGAAGATGAACGTCTTATAGTTGTCCAGCAACTTCCAGGGCATGATGGCGATACCCATGAAGCAAGTGATCACGCCCCCAGTCTTGAAACTGATCTTGCGCGGCCACAGGTTCGAAAAATCGTTGGCCGGAGAAACCACGTTGGCGCCAATGTTCACATTCAAGGTCGCCAGTAGAATTGCAATCAGCGAAACCACCACGGCAAGACGCGAGTGAAAACGGCTCAATAGTTGCACTGGGTCCCAGATCGCCGATCCGTAAATCACCACGGTGGCTGAAGTCACCAGCACTCCCACCAGCGAATAGAGCGTCATGGTGGTGGGCAGCGCCAGCGCCTGGCCGATCACCTGCGCCCGCTGGCTGCGGGCAAAGCGCGAAAAATCCGGAATGTTCAGTGAAACCGTTGCCCAGAAGCCCACGGTCGCGTTCAAGGCGGGTATCAGAAACTTCAGAAACTCCGAAAAGCTGGTGAAGCGCGACGGCGCCGAGAGCATTGGTCCAAAGCCTCCCGCCTGCACATAGGCCCAACCCAGCAACAGCAAACCCACGCCCAGCAGGACGGGCGCGCTGATCCCTTGCAGAAATCGTATGTACTCAATTCCTTTAAGGATCACCGCCAGGTTGATCAGCCAGAAGGCCATAAAGCAGATGCCTGCGCCGTGCGGCACCGCCTTCCACGCCGGCCACACCGTAGCCAGCAGAACATTGATAGCCTCGCCCCCAATCCAGGTCTGAATGCCAAACCACCCGCACGCCACGAGTGCGCGTAGAACCGCAGCCACGTTCGCCCCCAGGACACCGAACGAGGCCCGCGCCAGAACCGGGAAGGGAATTCCGTACTGCGCGCCGGGATGCGAATTCAGCAGCATTGGCGCCAGCACGATGCAGTTCCCGAGAAAAACGGTGAACACCGCCTGCTTCCAGTTCATCCCGCCCTGGATCAGGCTGGCTGCCAGCATGTAGGTCAGGATGTTGACCGACATCGAGACCCAGAGCGCCGCATAGTTATACGTGCCCCAGGTCCGCGCCCCGCGGTGACCTGAGGCCGCCTCGCCGGGCAAAACGGTGGGTGCAAGATCAGGGTTATAAAGAGGACTGGATTCGATATTGGCGCGGGCAGTTGGAGGTGGCATCTGTATTCGTGAAAATAATCTTATACACGGACAATCCAGTCCCTGCTGACAAGGCAAGTACGCTCTTAGTCCCCCGAGCCCGTTTTTCCGCTTTGTGTGGTCAGAATGCCGTAGGTCTCCGGGCGCCGGTCGCGGAAGAACTGCCACACCTTGCGCACTTCCGCAATCATGTCCAGGTCAAGATCCGCCACCAGCACCTCGTCCTTATCGCGGCTGGCCTGGGCGATGATCTTGCCTCGCGGGTTGCAAAAATAACTCTTGCCGTAAAACTCTCCAATGCTCCACGGCTTCTCTTCGCCCACGCGGTTGATGGCGCCGACAAAGTAGCCGTTGGCCACGGCATGTGCCGGCTGCTCCAGTTCCCACAAATATTCGGAAAGCCCGGCCACGGTGGCCGAGGGATTAAAAACAATTTCCGCGCCCTTCAATCCCAGGGCGCGCGCCCCCTCCGGAAAATGCCGGTCGTAGCAGATATACACTCCAACCTTTGCGTATTTTGTGGCGAACACCGGATAGCCCAGGTCGCCGGGCGTGAAGTAAAACTTCTCCCAGAATCCCGGATGACAGTGCGGAATATGGTGCTTGCGATATTTTCCCAGGTAACGTCCGTCCTCATCGATCACCGCAGCCGTGTTGAAATAGAGTCCAGGCAGCTCCTGCTCGTATACCGGAACCACGATGACCATGTGGTGTTTCGCCGCCAGCTCCTGCATCAGCCGCACGCTGGGGCCATCCGGGACCGCCTCCGTCAGTTCGTACCAGCGCGGGTCCTGCTCGGCGCAGAAGTACGGTCCGTAAAACAACTCCTGCAGACACAGGATCTGCACCCCCTCCCGGGCCGCCTGCTCGATCATCTCCACATGCTTGCGCACCATGGCTTCCCGGATCTCTCCCAACGAGTGTTCCGCACCCAGCACATTGCGCGCCTGTATCAGTCCACAGCGAACCATTCGTGGCATCAAACACCTCTGATTGCGAAAAACTATAGCAGACTCGTCCCCAGCCTAAACTGAGAACTGAGAACCAATAACCAGGAACTGGGCTCCCCAAAAATAACCCTGCCGCTTCCTCCTCCCTCCCGACGTATAATCGGCCCAATCTGTTACCGGGGGCTAGCCATGAACTACCGCATTACCTGCTGCATACTCCTCACCCTGACCTTGGCCGCTTTTGCCCAGACCGGTAAGCCTACGGGCGGCCGCGGCACTCCCGGCCCCACTCGAAGCCCGGGCCCGATGCAACCTAACCTGAATCCGCCCGACACCACCATGGGACAAAGAGCTTTTATTACCGGCAAGGTCGTGCTCGACGACGGCACCCAGATTACGGAATCGGCCACCATTCAGACCATATGCCGCGGCCATAAGCAGACCGTGACCCACACTGATTCGCACGGCGGCTTCAGTTTCGAACTGGGCGACCGGACCTCGCCCGCCACTGCGGACTTCAGTGGTGCCGATGTCGATTCCGCGGGCTCCAGCATGGGACGCGGGGCCCAGCGCAACTGGCGCGACTGCGAGTTGCTGGCCGAGCTGCCGGGCTTCTCCTCGCAGCCCATCGATTTGAACACCCGGCTCACAACTTTCGAAAGCGCCGATATTGGCCGCCTGGTCCTGCACCGCATGGGCCAGGTCGAGGGCTTGACCATCAGCGCCACCAGCGCCATGGCGCCCAAGGACGCGCAGAAAGCCTACGAGAAGGGCAGCAAAAAATTACAGCAGGAAAAGTGGGACGAAGCCGAACCTCTGCTGGCTAAAGCGGTCGAGATTTATCCCAGGTTTGCCGTTGCCTGGTTCGACTTGGGCCGCGTCCAGCTCCACAAGCACGACGATGTCCAGGCGCGCCATTCCTTCGAGCAGTCCGTTGCCGCCGACCCCAAGTATGTCAACCCATACCGCGGTTTGGCGGAGTTGGACATGCAGCAAAAACAATGGCAGGCGCTGGTCAGCGTCACCACCCAATTGCTGGCCCTGAATCCGGTAAGCTTTCCCGAGGCCTGGTTGCGCAACTCGCTGGGCAATTACTATCTTTATAATTTCCCCGAGGCGGAGAAAAGCGCCCGCCAGGGCGTGAAAATAGACGATCAGCACCAGCTCCCCAAGCTCGAATACCTCCTGGGCGTCATTCTTCTGCAAGAACGCCAGTATGCGGAAGCCGCTGTTCACATTCAGAACTATCTGAAATTTGCCACTCAGCCCGCGGAAATTGAAGAGGCGCAAAAACAATTGGCCGAGATCACCCGGCTCTCGGCCTCGGCCGCCGCCCCGGTCCCGGACGAGAAAAAGTAAGTCCCTGTCATCCTGAGCGAGTCTGCTCGTCCGCTCTGCGGACGATCAGAGGAGTCGAAGGACCCCTAGGGATTGAAATGAACTTTGTGTAAGGGAATTTGCTTTGGCAGTTGGTTTGAGAGGCCCGATTTCCGGTCGACTGACCGTGCGTGTGGGACCGGATCTCCGACCCGGTTCGGCCGAGCGAAGTTCGGCAACATTCCCGTCCCGACCCATCCCAAAACCGCACACCGGGTGCCCCAAACTCATTACTCGGAAGGCCCAAAGTCACTCCCGATCTCTGTTCAGACTGCTAAAATCGGGCGTGAGAGTAGTCATGCACAGTCGTCCATGGTTGATCGCTTTGTTTGTGGTTGTGGGGGCTGCCATTTTGCTCCACGCCGCCCCTCCGCCTGCCGCAAAACCACTGGCCACGCTCGAAAGCGTGAAGTGTACCAGCACCAGCAGCGGAATTACGGTAGAGATTGCAGCCAGCCAACCGGTGGTCTTACGCAGCCAGGTCATCACCGATCCGGATCGCCTTATCCTGGATTTTCCCAACTCCCAACCGGCCGGCGGTCTGCGCCCCAAGCTGCTCAATCAGGGCGACCTGAAGGGCTTTCGGGTCGCGCGCTACAGCGAGAATCCCCCCACCACGCGTGTGGTCATCGATCTCAACAGCCCACAGCACTACCAGATCTTCCCCGATGGCAAGACGGTCATCGTCAAGCTGATGTCCGACCAGCAGCAGGCCGCTGCCAAAGGCCATCTTGATAATGTTTCCTACACCCCGACGCCGGCCAAACCCGCATCCAATCTGGACGTCGCCTATAAGAACGGACGCTTGAGCGTGGTGGCCGATCACGTCAGCCTGGCCCAGATTCTCAACGAGGTCCACCGCCAGACCGGCACCGATATTTCCATCCCCCCCGGCGCCGCCCAGGAACAGATCGTGGTCAGCATTCCCGCCGCTGCCCCTCCGCGAAGCCCTGGTCTCTCTGCTCAACGGCTCCCGCTTCAACTTCATCATGGTCGATTCCGACCGCGAACCCGGAAAACTGAAAAGCGTCGTCCTCACCTACCGCGGCGCCGACGGAATATCGCAACCCGCCATCCCCACTCCCGAACCACCGGTCGCCGACACTCCACCCGAGCCCGAACCAGAACCCATGCCGATGCCGCAGGAAACCCAGCCCGAGATACCGCAGCCCCAGCAAGGCGCGGACCAGCAGGGACCCCCGCCGCCGCAATAAATGTAGGCGCGAGCAAATGTAGGCGCGAGCGTCCTCGCTCGTGCTGCAGCAAATCTGCAGCCGTAGATGACGAATAGGGTCTTACTGGTGAATAAGCCGCACAGGAATAGGAGACACACCGCCGCCCGAGAGTACGGGATTGCCCGCGCCGGTGTTACAGCCGGCAACATTCAGGATGATTCCTCTCACCTGTCCATTGGGTGCCCCTGCCACGTTCTCGTTAATTCCCAGCTGCAGGAAACCCACAATCGTGCCGGTCCCCGTGCACGTCCCACCCGGGCAGAGATTGACGTTTGCGGCACTGTGGTAGATAGGGACGGTAACAACCGAGTCGCTGCGGCTGATATTGGTCACACCTTGCAAAAGCGGATTCGGATTATTGTCCCCGCCGGTGATGGCGAGGGGAGGAGCATTGGGAGTCACGTCCGTCAAAACATCCTGGCCAAAGCCGGTTCCCTGGCCGCTGGCATGGATCAGGCATTGCGTCCCTTCGTTAGTAAGGACCCCCGATCCCCCGCCAACGAAGACCGTCTGACCCGCTCCGACGGTCTGTCCACAACTGAACTGAAACGCTGAGGAGCAGGCGACGTTGTCGTGGTAATCGTCGCTCCCCACCTGCGCGCAACCGACAGCGCTTGTAGAGGGGCAGACTGGTTCCGGAGGTCGAATGGGCACGGACGCTCGAAAATACTGAAGGTCACCAGCTACGGGTGCGTTCACATTCGGCGCAGCACCGCCGGTGACATGAACCAGAGTGATCGTCTTTCCCACGAACGAGCCTGTATTCTGAATCGCTCCCGAGATGTTATCGACAAAGCGACCGCCGGCGGCGCAGTCTCCGGGTCCGCCATTGTTCGGATCGCAATTCGGTATCAGCCAGGGCTTGACCCCCGTCATCTGCACCGGCGCCGCCGACCCCGACGGGTTATACGCCTCAGCCACCGCCGTGGCGGTAACGGTATTGGTGAGGCCTCCCCAGATGCGTCCAAAGAAAGTAGGTAACGCCGTCCGCTGCACCGTAACCGCAATCTGAGGATTCGCAGCCGTCGTAATGCAGGTGATGGATTTCACCGCTGCCGGCTGTCCGGCTACCAGGTTTTGCGCTGCCACCGCTTCCGCTTGCCGGTTGGCGGCGGCCGCCGCGCCCGGGACCGCGGACGTCTGGCAGATATCGGAAGCCGCCAGCGTACTCGAGGCGGAGGTGTACCCGGAAGAGGCGAACATCCGGGCACCCGCGAGGGCCGCGGCATCGGCCGCGCGTTGCGCCTCCCCGTGGGCCATGTACAAAGTTGATACATCGATGGCCAGCGCCGCCATGCCCAACAACGCCAGCAACGAAATCGCTACCAGCACGATGGTGATGCCACGTTCATTTTTCCGATGCGCCGTGTTCACGTAGGTCACAAGCCATCCTTCAATTCAGATTCTGCATGATCGCGACCGAGTTGATCTGCGTCGTGGCCGGATAAGTCGCGCCCGGCGCAATTAACGGAGCCACCCGGTTAAACTGCCAGCGGTAGGGATAACTCAGCGTCACCCTCGTGCCTTCAATCGAATAGTTCGCCTGAAAGGGCGGGTTCGGCAGCGTGGCGGTATAGACATATCCACGTTCAATCTTGAGCGTCAGGGTTCCGCCGCAACCGGCATTGGCGGTAAACGTCCAGCTCAGCGAGCCACTCGCTGCGCCCGCCGCAGCTCCCAAACCGCAGTCATTCAATTTGCTGGCCACCAGGTTGCTCTCCACCACGTCGCGCACCGAGCAAATCGAGGCCGGAGCGCTGCAAGCTCCGTTCAGGGAAAGATCGGCTGTAGGCTGGTTGGACGCGACCCGCGCCCCTTGCTGTGCAATGTTGCCCACTTTCTGCTTGACCGTGAACGCCGAACCGAAATCGAAAACTCCAACCGCCACCACGATCAGCAAAGGCAGCGAAACCGCAAATTCCAGGATCTCCGCGCCCTCATTCCCCCGCAGCTTCGCCCACAGCTCGGAGAATGCTCGCGCCAAAGACCACCCCTCTCCCGATGACCGCAGCTCGAATTTGCCCGCCACTGACACTGCTACTCCTCCTGTCGGGCTTGCGCTTGCGCCCGGACCGTAAGGTTCGGGAGGATTGGCGACAACCTGGGTGGGCAGCAAGTGAACCCGTTCAATTTGAAGTTGTAGGGGTAATCCAGGCTGACCACCGATCCGTGTTCGATAATGGGCGACCCCGGATTCAGGATCACATCTCTTGTCACGGTGAAGTTTTGTACCTGCGCCGGATCAAGGTGAGAAGCAATCAGAATGGGATACACAACGTTGTCCCGGATGTCATTGGGAAGGTTCGAAAAGCGTTTCCACAAGTCGCGCAACTATTAGCCGCCTCAGCCAGCGCTCCCAGGCGCGCCGCCCGGTTCACCGTCGTGTAGATATTGAACGCCCGCGCGAACCACATAATTCCAAACAGCAGCATGAACAACAGAGGCAGCACCACCGCCGCCTCGGCAATCTCTGCTCCCGAAGCCTCGTGGAGAAGCCTTCGCCCCCATCGCTTGTTCTGAATCTGCTTCATACCACTCCCCACGCCTGCCCCACAGTATAAAGAACGACGGTCACCGCCACCGCCACTCCAAACGGTATCTTCAGAGATTCCGGATTATCCAGCGAAACCTCTGGCCCCGGCAGGTGCAGCATAAACAACCCAGCCACCATGTGGACCAGATTGCGGGCTGTCCGCCCAACCCGCTTCTTCCAGATGACCAGCACCACCGCCATCAGCCCCGCCACCAGGATCGTCCCCAGCAGCACCGCAATCAGCCGCGACGGACCTAGAAACGCTCCCAGCGCGCCCACCAGCTTCCAGTCCCCGGCGCCCAGACTTCTGATCAGCACAAATGGCAGCAATAATCCGAGCCCCAGCCCCGCGCCCAGCAACGACTCCTTGGCTCCCAACCAGCCCGCAGCCAGCGAATTCAGCGCGATTCCTGCCACCAGCGCCGGCACCGTCAGCCAGTTGGGGATGCGGCGGAAACGCCAGTCAGTCCATCCCGCAGCCAGGGCCGGAACCGCCGCCAGCATCCAGACCCCCTGTTTCAGCATCGGCTTGACCCCGCCCCCGGGCCCCAGGGACGAACAAAATCAGCCGGAAGTGGGCTCCAGGGGCTGGCCATCCAAATGTACGGAAACCCGCGGCCGGCAAGGGTCAAAACCAGCCTCAATTGCGGATTATGATCGGTAAATGAGGCCAAGTCAACGAGAAGAAAGTCCAGTACCGCCGGCGTCTCGCCGGCTGTGGCGAGGGCGTCCCGCCCTCGCAAACCCGCGTACAACAAAAAAGGCCCGATCATCCGGGCCTTCTTTATGAAGAATTTACGTGCTCACTGGCTCAGAGGATGCCCGCCCGTCCGCTCCGCCACTATCTTGCGGGCGCTTTCGGCCAATGATTTGGCCTGGGGCAGCAGTTCCAGCGCCTTGGTTACCTGCGGATCCGTTTCCGCCCTCACCTTCAGCCCTTCCTCCTGTCCATACACATCCACGAAGATTTCGCTTTTGATGTTGGACCGCACCCAGGCGTTATTGTCCAGCAGTTCCGCCTCGGTATAGGCAATCTTCTCGTCGTCAAGAAACTTGCGGAAGTCCTGCAACACCACATCATCCACTTCGAAATTCTTGGCCGGATGATGAGTGATCGCATAATGTTTTGCGAAATTGAAGAAGGCGTAATGCTGCAGCAGTGAATCCTGGAAGTGATTGCTCTTCACCGCCGGGATCTTCACGTCGGGCGTGATGCCACCGCCGCCGTACACCGTGCGCCCGCTGTCCGTGAGCTTCACTTCGCGGCTGGCATTGTGTTCGTTTTCTTCGCTTTCGCGATTGAAGTAGTAGTCGTACAGCGAGACGTTGGCGTAGTCGCGCTGAATCAGACGCATGCTCGGGGTATAGTATTTCGCCGTGGTCAGCGCCAGTCCGGTATTCTCCGATAGCGGATACACCGTCTGCACCAGTCCCTTGCCGAAAGTGGTTTCCCCAACGATCAGTCCGCGGTCATGGTCCTGAATCGCGCCTGCCACGATTTCCGCCGCCGAAGCCGTTCCCCGGTTCACCAGCACCACCAGCGGATAATCCTTGCCGCCGTTGCCGTGTGCCGCCGTGTATCTCTTTTCCGGTGAAGAGCGGCCGTGGTGCGAAACGATGAGTTGTCCCTTGTGCAGGAACTTGTCCGCCACGCCCACGCCTTCGTTGAGCAGCCCTCCGGGATTCTGCCGCAGATCGAGAATCAATCCCTTCAGGTCGCCCATCTGGTCGAGCGCGTCCGCCACTTCATGTTCCGTAGTCTCGTTAAAGCCGGACACGTGCATATAGCCGATTCCCGGCTTGATCAGGAAGTGCAGGTCCACGCTGTAGCGCGGAATCTCGTCGCGCACCACCGCGAACTCCAGCGGCTTGTCCGCGCCTTCGCGCAGAATCGTGATGTGGACCGTGGTTCCCTTGGGCCCCTTCAACAGGTCGGCGACATCGCCCGTGCTCATGTTGTCGGTAGGCTTGCCATCCACCGCGGCGATAATGTCGCCCGGCCGGATGCCGGCGCGATAGGCGGGCGTTCCCACAAACGGCGCAATCACGATCACCTTGTTATTGCGCGGCCCCACCGTCATGCCCACCCCGTAATATTTCCCGCGCTGATCTTCACGCAGCAGGGAATAGGCCTTGGGATCGAAGAAATTAGAGTGCGGATCGAGCACATGCAGCATGCCCGGAATGGCCCCGTTGTAGATTGCCTTGTCCGGGTTTACCGGCTCCGCATAATTCTGCTCCACCACGTCGTACACCGTGGTGAACTGCCGCAAGCTGTCGCGGACGTCGGCGTCTCCGCCGGGAGCGGCCGAAGGATTGATCTTCTGCCCAAATACGATCCCGAGAAATCCGCAGGTTACGAGGATGAATACAACCAGGAAGAGTGCGCGACGAGAACTACCCACCATCATTTTTTCCTTCGCCGGGGACGTAGAAACACCCCAGCACAGCGCGTCTGATCGAAGTATAACGCTGTCCAGCCCGCTTCGCCACCTTTTCGGTTACCCGGAAGTAACCTGAGCGACAGTTTCAGGTTTCCCGTGTCCAGTTTCTGGTTCTGACCCGGAACTGTCCATTTTTAGATGCGCTGAAGGTGCAGTCGGTTCCCGGTCACAGCTCCTCGTAAGATCGTTAACTCCTTGGTAATCCTGCCCTATCGGTGCCGCTGGTTGCAGGTCAGGTCTCTGGTGTCCGCCCTCTACTCGTGAAACCGGAAACTGGAAACCGGGAACTGGAAACTGAAGTTCGATTGCCGCCAATTCACTCCGGCAGTATCATGGACACATGAACCTGGGTTTCCCAGAAATGATCTTCCTTTTCCTCTTTGCCCTGATCCTGTTCGGGCCTAAGAAGTTGCCCGAGATCGGAAGGCAGATCGGAAGGGCCCTCAATGAATTCAAGCGGGCTTCGAATGAATTCAAGGCCCAGATCGAGTCCGAGATCTCCCAACTCGATCTCGAGAACTCCAGGCAAACCATTCTTCCCCCGGTCCAGGCGCCGGCCGGCTCCATAACCTCCGGAAGCGGGCCTCGCCCCGAAATTTCTGTCCCTGAGACGAATTCGCTGGCCAAGGCCCCCGATGCCTGAGATGGCCGCCGAGCTTCCCCCCGCCGACGAATCCCGCGACGGCCTTACCGCCATGAGCTTCCTCGACCACCTCGAGGAACTGCGCCGCCGCCTCATTTACTCCATCATTGCCGTCACCGTCGGTTTTTTCGCCTGCTGGAATTATCACGAATTCATTTTCAGCTTCGTGCAGCGGCCCATCATGGATGCCCTGCGTCATAACGGGATGGCCGAAAAACTGGTCTATCTCAACCCCACCGAGCCCTTCAATCTCTACTTGAAGGTTGCGGCCCTCGCTGGTTTGTTCGTGACCTCCCCCGTCGTGCTCTATCAGGTCTGGATGTTTATTTCTCCCGGCCTCTACCGCCACGAAAAGCGCTACGTATTTCCCTTCATGTTTTCCACTGTCCTGCTGTTTCTGTCGGGCGGTCTGTTCGCCTACAAAATGGTCTATCCCGCGGCCCTGAGCTTCCTCATCGACTACGGCAAACAGTTCCAACCGATGATCACCATCGGCGAATATACCGACCTGTTCCTCACCATCATGATCGGCATGGGCGTCATCTTCGAGCTGCCCATCCTGGTTTTCTTTTTATCGCTGATGGGCATCGTCACCGCCGGCTGGATGTGGCGCAACCTGCGCTATTCGATCCTGGTAATTTTCATTATTGCCGCCATCATTACTCCCACCACAGACATCCTGAACATGTGCATCTTCGCCGCGCCCATGGTCGCGCTCTACGTCCTGAGCATCGGCATCGCCTTCCTGGTACATCCCAAGCAACGCAAGGCCCGCCAGGCCCGAAAAGATCGATGACGAGAATTGGTACCACCAGCACTCACGTAGGGGAGGGCGCCCTCGCCCGCCCAGCCGAGCAAAGCTCGGCAAAGGCTCAAGCTGCTGACAGGAGAAGTGAGGGCGGGATGTCCTTACGAAAGCCCGCGGGAAGCCGGCGCTGCTGCAGTCTCGTCCTGCTGAGTTTTCTGCTTTGCGCCGGGCTGGCCCCTGCCCAATCCTTCAATGCCGCCCGCGCCCTGCAATACACCCGCGAGGTGGCCGCGTTCGGCCCGCGCCCCATCGGCAGCCCGAATCACAAGAAGCTTGAAAATTACATCCTGACGCACCTCAAGAGCGACCACGTCGAAGACGACTCCTTCACCGCCGACACCCCCGAAGGCAAGTTTCCCGTGCGCAACATCATCGCCAAGTTTCCCGGCACGCGCCCTGGCGTGATTGTCATCGCCGGCCATTACGACACCAATTACCCACTGCGCGACACCGGCTATGTAGGCGCCGACGACGGCGGCTCTTCCACCGCCATTCTTCTCGAATTGGCCAACCAGCTTCGCGGCAAGAAACGCGCCGGCTACAGCGTGTGGCTGTTATGGACCGACGGCGAAGAAGCAGTAAAAAATTGGACCGCCACCGACAGCCTCTACGGCGCCCGCCACCTGGCCGACAAATGGCAGAAAGATGGCACCCTGAAAACCATCAAGGCCTTCCTCCTGGCCGACATGATCGGCGACGCTGACCTCAACATCGACCGCGATGCCAACTCCACCCCCGGCCTCGAAGACCTGGTTTACCAGGCCGCGACCCGACTGGGCTACCAGTCCCATTTCTTCGCCCGCACCATCGCCGTCGAAGACGACCACCTGCCCTTTGTTCATCTGGGCGTTCCCAGCGCCGACCTCATCGACCTCGACTACGGCTACGGCAACGTCTTCCACCACACCCCCCAAGACACCATGGACAAACTCAGCCCCAAAAGTATTGAGATCGCCGGCAGCGTAATCCTGGAAACCATCCGCCTGTTAGAAACTGAGAACTGAGATCTGAAAACTGAAATCTGAAAATTGAACCTGAAAGTTCCTCGGAAGCCTGAAGTCAGTTGGAAAAGTGGCAAGCAGCCGGAATTGGGGAGTGTGGGGTGGCACACTCGCCCGCCGCCTTTTGAATTTGATTCGTCTTGGATTTTGATTGTCGATAAGACCGCTGGTTGCCTGTGGGTATAGAGTCAGACTCAAGGGTGGAGGACAAGAGTGTCCTCCCACACGCGGTTTTTCAGGGGCGCTGATTGCTACTGTTCTGGATCTTATTCAATCTCTTCGTTCTCGCCATGCTGGTGCTGGACCTGGGCGTGTTCCATCGCCGCGCCCACATCGTGAAGTTCCGCGAGGCCCTGGTCTGGAGCGCGGTTTGGATCGCCCTGGCTGCCATCTTCGCAGTTGTGATTTTCTTCTGGCACGGGCGCACTCCGGTTCTCGAGTTTGTCACCGGATACGTCATCGAACTCTCGCTGAGCGTCGATAATCTCTTCGTCTTTCTGCTGATTTTCCGTTTTTTCCATGTGTCGCCCGCCCATCAGCACAAAGTCCTGTTCTGGGGAATCCTGGGTGCGCTCGTCATGCGCGCGGTTTTTATCGCGGCGGGCGTGGGACTCATCCGGAGGTTCCACTGGATCGTCTACTTGTTCGGCGCCTTCCTGGTCTACAGCGGCATCAAGCTTTTCTTCCAGGAGGAAGCTGAGATCCATCCCGAGAAGAATCCGGTGCTGCATCTGTTCCGCCGCTTGGTGCCCGTGACCAAAGACTACGAAGGCAACAAGTTCTTCATTCGCCGCGCCGGACTCTACGCCACGCCCCTGTTCGTCGTCCTGCTGGTCGTCGAGACCACCGACCTGCTCTTCGCTGTGGACTCCATCCCCGCCATCCTGGCCATTACCCACGATGCCTTCATCGTTTACACCTCCAACGTTTTCGCTATCCTCGGCTTGCGCTCCATGTACTTTGCCCTCGCCGGCATGATGGAAATGTTCCGCTACCTGCATTACGGACTCTCCCTGGTGCTGGTCTTCATCGGGGCCAAGATGCTTCTGTCCCACTATTTCGAGATTCCGACCCACATAGCTCTGGCGGTGGTAGCCGGTGTCCTCGCCGTCTCCGTTATCGCATCTGTGGCCCACCCCAGGAAAGCAATGTAGGCGCAAGCGCCCCATGTAGGCGCGAGCGTCCCGCTCGTGCAGCGCCGCCGCCCGAGTTTCCAAGCGCGACGTAGCCTCCAGTCGGATTCCGCTTAAGTTATGATGAGAACGCATGACCCGCGTAACCATCGCGCTTCCACCACGCCCCTACGATGCCGTAATCGAGAACGGCCTCCTGCACCGTTCCGGCGAAGCCCTGCGCGACCTCCTCAGCGCGAAAGGTCAACGGCTGTTCATCGTCACCGTCCCGCCTGTGCGCCGCAAATGGGGAAAGACGTTGACGGCTGCACTGGCGGCCGCGGGATTCGTCACAAAAATCGTAGAAATGCCCGATGGCGAACGCCACAAGAAGCTGGCCACGGTAGAAAAGCTGTCCGAGCAATTGAGCCAACTGGGCGCAGACCGAAATTCCGTAGTCGTGGCTTTCGGAGGCGGCGTCGTTGGCGATGTGACCGGTCTGTTGGCATCGCTCTACATGCGCGGCCTCGAACTGGTGCAGATTCCCACCACCGTGCTCGCGCAGGTGGATGCCTCCATCGGGGGCAAAACCGGGGTCAACCTGCGCGCCGGCAAAAACCTGGTCGGTACCTTCCACCATCCCCGCATGGTCCTGATCGATCCCCACGTCCTCACCACGCTGCCCGACCGCGAATTCCGCGCCGGTCTTTACGAGGCCCTTAAATGCGGCGTGATCGGCAAACCGGAATTGTTCCGTGCCCTGGAATCCGTCAATGCCAAAAAATTGCGCCGCGACCCCGCAAAACTGGAATGGATCATCGCCGAATCCGTCCGGCTGAAAGCCGAAGTGGTTTCCTCCGACGAGCGGGAGAATGGACTGCGCCGCGTGCTGAACCTCGGCCACACCATCGGCCACGCCCTCGAGGCGGAAACCGGATACCGCCATTTCCTGCACGGCGAGGCGGTCGCCTGGGGCATGATCGCCTCCGCCAGAATTGCATCTGCGGTAGATCGAATCGACCGCGCCGCCGCCGCCCGCATTATTGATGCGGTGCGGGCTCTGGGACCGTTGCCCAGGGTCCAGTCGCGCAGCCGCGACATCTTGCGCCTGCTCCAATCCGACAAGAAGACCCGCAACGGGGTCGTGCACTTTGTCCTGCCCTGCGAAGTCGGCAAGGTCGAAATCGCAAACGACGTGCCCGAGCAGGTGGTGATCGAAGCAGTCGATGAGTTGCGCCGCCTCTCCCGTTAGCAGCTTCGGCACGGGCAGGAAGACATTGGGTTCGGGTGGAGCAGGGCCTTGGCCCTGCATCTAGCGCTCGAAAGCTAGGTGGGGCTTCAGCCCCTGGGGTTCGCACTCCGACCATTTTTCATCCGGATGTTCAGGCGGCAAAAGAAATTTCCAACGTGACCGATTCCACCAAATCCGCCGTCCTCGGCGCCACTCCTGAAGGTGCTACCGACCCCCAATCCGCCGCTCGCGCCGTGCGCGCGATGTTCACCTCCATCGCGCCCCGCTACGACCTGCTGAACCATCTCCTCTCCTTCAATATCGACCGGCTCTGGTGGAGAAAAACCGCCCGAACCTTCGCAGCCATTCTCTCCCGCCCGGAAGCGCGGGTCTTGGATCTGTGTTGCGGCACCGGAGATATGACGCTCGCCCTGCGCCGGCAAGCCGGGAACTCCTCCCCCGGAATCCTGGGCGCCGATTTTTCCCACGCCATGCTGCAGCGCGCCAGCCAAAAAGCCGCCGCCACTCCTTTGCGCTGGATCGAAGCCGACGCTCTGCGCCTGCCCTTTCCCGACGCGCATTTCGATCTGGTCACCTCCGCTTTCGGTTTTCGCAACCTGGCTGATTACGATGCCGGACTGCAGGAGATCATGCGCATCCTGCGCCCCGGCGGAGAATTTGGCATTCTGGATTTCGGAGAGCCCGAAGGTCTGGTGGGAAACTGCTACCGGCTTTATTTCAAACGCGTCCTGCCCGCGGTCGGCACACTAATCTCCGGAGTGAAGGGACCCTACGCCTACCTGCCCGCATCGGTGGCGCGCTTTCCCGCCCCCGACGAAATGCTGCAACGCATACGCGAAACCGGCTTCCGCGATTCATCCTGGACCCCGTACACCCTGGGCATCGCCGGCTTGTATCGCGGCAAAAAGTAGCGCCGGCGTCCCGCCGGCTGTCGCGAGGGCGTCTCGCCCTCGCACCCAGAAGCGCCGCAACCCTAAACCTCGGCCGCCGGCTCCTCCACCTTCACCGCCGTCTCGCTCTTGAAGCAATCGGCAAACGCCTCCGCAATCGTGTAACGGATCACATCCTCATAATTCTCGCCCAGAAATTTCCGCAGGCGGTCCGTATTCATGATGTATTCGCTGGTCATGTAGGGTGCCGCCTCGGGCGGGATGGCTGTAATCCCCAGCTGCCATAGAATCTTCAGCGCCATCCTGAACGCCAGCTTGCCCGGCATCCGCAATAGCTTGGCCTGAGCCACTTCGATGCAGCGCTCGAAGGTCAAGGGCTCGCCCCGCCCGGCCACATTGAGCACGGTCAGGCGTTGCGCTTCGGGTTCCGTCTTTTGCAGGATCCGCGTGATCAGCCTGGCCATGTCATCGACATGCACAAACTGGATGCGGTTCTCCAGATACCGCTGCCCCCGCGGCAGCATGCAAGGCAGCCGTTTTCCCCGGCTCCTCATGCTGGCCGCGCGGTTGCTTAGTCCACCCGGCGTGCCCCGAAAAGCGCCCAGCATGTAATTCTGCACGCTGGCCCCGGCAAAAATATGCGGACGCAGCATATACGCGCTGCAACCTCGCAGCGCGGGCGCCCGCTGTTGCACCACCTTGTCGCATTCCATCTTGTGGATCGCATAGGGCAGGGTATGGGCGCCCAGAGGATGTTCCTCCGTCGCCGGCCCCGTCAGCTCCGGCCCGTAGGCGGAAACGCTGCTGGGGAAAATAAATTTCCGGACCACCGTCTCTTCGTGATTGGCCTCGGTAATCGCCTCCATCACCCGCGCCGTTCCGGCCACGTTGATCTGCCACATGCGATCAAGATCCAGCACTCCCGCCCGCACCGGGTCCAGCACGAATGCCAGGTGGATGACAGCTTCGGCCCTCGATTCCCGCAATAGAAAGAAAAGCTGGCGGCAGGATTCCTCTTCCCCCAGGTCCATGCGTTCGAAGCGCAGCGGAAGATCGGTCGCTGGCGGCGTCACGTCCACGCCAATCACGTCGAACTCCGCCAGTTGCGGCAGCAGGCGGCTCCCCAGATTGCCGGAGATCCCCGTCACCACTACGGTTGGTTTTGCGTCGCCCATTTATTTGGGACCGGATGGAGGAGCCTTCATCGCCGGCTTCGCGCCCTGATCTTCCTGCATGCCCGCTGGCGGCGCAGCCGCCGGTGCTTCCGCAAAATATTTCTCGTTCAACTCCGGCGTGGCTGATTGCTGAATCTTCTGCAGCGCATCCTGCATGCGCTGCGAGCGCAGGGTGGATGAAATTTCAGCTTGCACCTTGTCCAGGGGCAGAGTGTCTTTTTCCCCCACTTTGTACACCAGGTATCCATTGGGGGTGCTGATCAGCTGCGAAGTCTCCCCGGGCTTCAGGTTGAAAATCGCGGCTTGATCAGGAGGCAGGCTGGTGCGCCGCACCTTGCCCAGCTTGGTGGGAGGCTTGCCCTTCATTGCAGACGCGGCGATGGCCTCGTCTTGCAGCTTTTCGAAATCTTCTCCCGCCGCGGCCCGCGTACGCAGCGCGTCCGCCAGTTTCTTCATGGCGTCTTCGGATTCCTGCTCCTGTTTTTTGGCGGCGTCGTCCGCCGGCTTGTCCCTGCTTTCCACCACCTGCTTGCTGCGCGGTATGAAGACGCGCTGCAGTTCGACCTCTTGAAATTCCGCATCATTGCTGTGGTAGTAGGTTTCGATCTCTTTGTCTGAGATATGGCCGGCCTCATCCTGCAGGCTCTGGCTGAGTTCCTTGGTGAGCACCCCGATGCGCGCCACCCGCATGAGTTCCTGAAACTTCGCTCCCTGGTCCAGACCCATCTGGTGCGCCTTGTGTACCATCACCAGGGCCATGCCGTACTGGGTTGCCAGTTGCTTGCGTGCAGGTGGGGCAATGGTGGGCGCCACCACATTCACCAGTTGCTCAAACTCGGCGCGCGTGACCACCGTCTTGCAATCCGCTGCTTTGGCGGCCGATGGCTTGTCGCATAACCCGGCAATCGTAATCACCGGCGTGCCCGGGGCCACGGTCGCCCCCTCAACCGTCTTGCTGGCGGGCGCCGCCGCTGCTGCGGCCGCCTTAGGCGGTGCCGGACGGGCCGCCGGTTTTGCCGTTTGTGCCCACGCCGCGGCGCTCAAAAGCAAACAACACAGCCATCGTCGATAAGTCGTCAAATCAGTATTCCTCCCAGGGGCTCGAGCGCAAAGCTGCACCGAGAATCCTAGCATAGAGCGGACATCGGACCTTTCCACTTCGGAACAAGTGCAGCGAGGAAGAGTACGCCGCCTTCGCAGGGATGCGGGACGTTATCGATCGGCGAATCCCGAATCCCGCAGGTTCAGTAGAGAGGGTCGGCCCGAGCCGAGTACCGAGTCAATGAGTGCAATCGCGATGTTACAACAGCAATCCAGAGCCGGACTCAGCGGCTGATCGGGAACATGAACAAGACTAAAGACAGGTTATATGCGGCATGGCACGCGAAGCAGGCTCTAACCGAACTAGAGTAAAGTCGTATTCCTGCCAACACGATGGCGAGGGGTAAAACCGTCAGAAAATGCCTTGGGTGGACAAGACAAAACAGCACGGTCACGATGGCTATACTCGGGATTTTCCCAAACCTGCCAGCGAGTGCCACGAAAAGTATTCCCCTGAAATAGATCTCCTCCGTAAGCGGTTCCGCAAGTCCGGCTGTCGCCATGAAGGCGGCGATATACGCCAATCCTTTTATCTGGTAGCCGCTCCCCAGAAGCGTGCCTTTGGCGAAGGAATAGCCAATTCCCAAGGCCAAACCGGCCAGTAACGCCCATACGACAAACCGGTTGCTGTAACCCCACTGAATACTCTGTCCAAAGCTGCTGATCCGCCGCTTGTGGACGATCCACATCACGAGGGGTCCAGCAAGCAGAGTCCCGCCTAAAACCCCAACAAAGACGGGCAAATTAGCGTCGAGTTGGTAAAAACCAAGAGCTGAGTGTAGAGAAGGAGTCGAGTAAACCGCGAACATGCTCAGCGCGAGAAAAAGTAGCGTGCCCGCGTACCATACCGCCCCAACAATGGCAGCATCCATGATGCCCCACCCACTCGGCTGTTCAGCTTTGTCCACTGATCTCGTCCAAAGCTGCAATTCTAACGTCACAAAGGCAACACTGGATTCTCTTTGCGGGATTATCTGTTTTAAACAACGTTCGCACTCAGAATCAGCTACGGCGAGATTGCGAGCCGAAATTCCTTTCCCTCAGACCGCCTGACCTCGGTACGCACGATTGAGTCAGGGGGAAACTCCCAGACCTCATCGCCGAGATCGTAATTGGGAGTCGGAAGGATTTTGAACAGGCCATTCCCCAAGTCCACCGCCCGCGTGGGTCGTGAACACTCGGTTCCTTCATGTAGCAGTCGAATGAAAATCTCAACGGTTTGGGCCATGCACTCGCAATGATAACTCGGCCGGGCTGGCCCACCCTTTCCATACTCATGCCATACTGAGGCTGCCCCACCCTTGCGCTTTATGCAAGGGTGAGACCCTCGAACCCATCCACCGCCAAGGGTGAACTTGAGTGGGATAGCTGGGCCCCCGCCCCAGTGGGAATTCGAGCGATCGGAAACGTCGAGGATGGTTGAAGCCTCCTCCTCCCACCCTTGCAAAAAGCCCAAGGGTGGGGCAGCCTCAGAGTGTGCCAGATTTAGGGAAAGGGGGGCCAGCCCGCCTAAACTGAATCTTGAGAAAAGAGGTCCATATGACGGGGAGACTAGCGCTGCTGCTCGGGACGTCGTTGGTTGCGTCATTGTTCTTCTGGGGTCAACGATGTGCCGCCGAATCGGTTGGAGACCCGATTGTGCGGATAGCAGAACTGGAGATTGACCCGGGGCAGCTTGAGGCCTACAAGCTCGCTCTCAAAGAAGAAATCGAGACTTCGATTCGCGTTGAGCCTGGGGTCTTAACGCTGGATGCCGTTTCGGTCAAGGATCATCCTGAACAGATCAGATTGTTCGAAATTTACAGGGATACAGCTGCTTACGAATCGCATCTGCAGAGTCCACATTTCAAAACATACAAAGATCGGACGCGGCAGATGGTGAAACTTCTTAGGCTGGTCGAAACCGAGCCCATTCTGCTAGGCTCAAAATCGAGATGAACTCCCGGACGAATTAATAGAATTGCTGCGTACATGTTGTTAAGTCGTTAGCACAAGCTTGCGCCGTTTGTTCGCCAAAATGCGGGTCAATGAGTGAAATCGCGATGTTTCGACACCACGTTTCCGCCCTACCACGCGTATAGCTTCTTAAATTGTGCCAGCGACATCCGTGACCGTATCGCAGAGGCAAAGTCCAGAAACTCTTGAGAGTATTTCCCTAGGTCGGCTGGAAGAGGCTCGGACCTGAAGAGAGGAGTTCCGGTGTAGTGGATGAGATCATCGTGGAGGTATGCCAACAACTCGTCATCCGCGTTTGCCCCTACGAGGTCGTAGCAGCGTTGCCACAATTCCGCGTCCCAAGCAGGCTGGCTTGCGAGTCGCTCAAGGCACTCAGCAATTTCATTCCGAGTCGCATCGTCCATGACTGCCATTGTATGCGTGCAACCGATACGTACATCCTGTCAACTGTCGCTATCAGGCGTTAGCACAAGCTTGCGCCGTTTGTTCGCCAAAATCCGGGTCAATGAGTGAAATCGCGATTTATCGCCAATCGGCTGGCACAAAAGTGGACTAGGGTTCAGTGGCGATAAGCGGTACCTTCTATTCTGCCTCGTCTTCGTGGAATTCGAGAAAAGATGAAAAAGTGGCACGTCGTATTACTAGTGTTTCTTGCTTTGGCGGCGATTTTGTTTATCCCGAGAAAGTTCTGCTTCGCTGGGCCTTCAGTTTGCGGTGCGCGGGATGCACGCGCGGACTTGGCTCAGGGGCGCTATGTCCTGCCGGATTATGGATTCCCCTTTGGAGTGCAGCCAGAAACCGACCGGTGCCTACGGCAGCATGGACTAGAGGTTCGGGTAGTTGGTCTCGACATTATGACCGATTCCGAAAGGTCGTACTATTCGTCTTACATTTCCGTGATGAACGCCGCCATTGCACAAAAATTCAGTCCAGATGTGTTTGAGCAATGTTGTCGTTATCAGCCGATTTCAATCAGAACCGCCTGTCGGTCGCTCAATGAGTGAAATCGCGATTTTGCAACAGTTACTTTCGCCTTTTGCCCGCCCGCGAGCGTCCAGCAGTGACTGTCCAGCCAAATTTCTTTGCCATTTGTCGAACGTACTGCTTCTGCTGCATCGGTGTGGGAGGACCATGTTCAGCCCGGATGTGTCGTTCTTGTGGGACGTCGGCAGATTCCGTTTCGATTATTTTCACCTGTATTTCGTCGCCGCTCCGAAGTTTCTTGCGCTTAACCCAGCGCGCATGCTCTCCCTTCGGGCTGATAAGTCCGCCAACTGTTAAAGCTATCTCGTCCCGACCATGCCCGCTCACGTAGTCGACAATCGCAGTAAGAACTACATCACGTTCGCTAAAACCTGCTGTGCAGAGCTTCCTGCCATTGAGGTGCACTTGGAAGGCTTTCATTGAGGTATTTAATCATGACAGAGGTGTGGAGCTAGCCGATGATTGGCGAAATCAGGCGATTGCACTCACGATATGGCCAAGTGGGCCGGACTGCTTGAAGTCAAGTCAACGGTACACTTTCCGCAGCGGTTTAATTGCTCGCGTATATCGCGGCATTCCCTGCCGCAGAACCCATAACGTTCGCAAATCTCTGACTCGAACGAGTTCTCGGGGATGGAATCAGATAAGAGTTTGCCATTGTGAGACACGGTATAGGCTCCATCCGGCCTTCTGAGAAATTCCCAGATGTTGGGCTTCATCGACACTCAGCATACCTCAGCGATTTGGCTCTAGGGGAAGGTAGATGTTGAAATCAGGCGATTACACTCACCGACCGGACGCCACGTGAGCGAACAGGAAACCTTGGCCCCCCGGAACCAGCCTATCTTCGATCGATCCTGATACGAGTGGCGCGCGGCTAGTGTGGTGCCTCCAGCGGCTTCAGGCTGCCACAATCGGCACTCAGCCATTTTCCAGTCATCGTCGTACTCGAATTGAGCGCCTTGTCGCCGCGCTTTGACACCGAGGCCGACTTCAGAGTGTAGTTCTCGGAATTCGGAAAATGCGCTTCGCCGTCGGCCTCGATGCCCATCTGGGGGCAACTGGTGTGCCATTTCCAGAAATTTGCGCTGCGGCTGCTGAACGTCGCCTTGCAGTCCATCGCCTGGCTCGCCCAGGCGGACTGGTCGAGGTTCTCCTTGGTATAGCAAACCTGGCTCTTGCCCGAGCCGTCCGTGGCCACCCCGTGCTCTTTCATCATGGCTTCGAACTGGGCGCGCTTTTCCGGACTCATATTCTTCATCCGGTCACTGGCATCCTGCGGTTTCTTTCCATTGACTTCGCGATCGCTGTGGATCTCCCATAAACCAGGCTTGATCGGTGCGGATTGCGCCTGCGCGCCCAAAGTGGCGCTGGCAACTGTCAGAGCGGCGATCACGAAACGGCGTGTAGCACGATGCATGCAGAGTTTCCTTCCTTGTTTGAGCGCATGAGGATAAGCGCATGAGGCTGAATTGACCAACGTGGACTAAAGCTTCGGGATATCGGCGAAGGGTCAGGCTGATGATCACCATGAACTCTACAACAACTGTTCCGTGATACATAGCAAATAAGCCGCGGTGAAACCCGAACCGCGCCTCAGGTCCAAGGTCCAACGCCCGAGGCCTGACGCTCGCCGCCCGGGGTCTGAAGTCTGACGCCCGAAGTCCGCCGCCGCCCCACAGCTATAATGCCGCTATGTCGGGATCGCCCGCGGTTTACAGTCCGGAGTCCATGCGCGCCGAAAAGCGCGCCGTGGCGGGAAACTCCGTGCTGGCGGCGCTCGCCATCACCACCCTCAAGATCGTCGTGGGTGTGACCACCGGCAGCCTGGGCATTCTTTCGGAAGCCTTGCACTCCGTGCTTGATCTGGTCGCGGCCATCATTACTTTGATGTCGGTGCGTGTCTCCGACAAGCCGGCCGACGCCGATCACCAGTACGGCCACGGCAAGGTGGAAAACTTCTCCGCCTTCATCGAGACCGGCCTGCTCCTGCTCACCTGCATCTGGATCATCTACGAAGCGGTCAAGCGCCTCTTCTTCCACCACGTCGAAATCGAGCCCAGCATCGCCGCCTTCGTCGTCATGTTCATCTCCATGGCCGTGGATTTCTGGCGCTCCCGCGCCTTCGGCAGGATCGCGGCCAAGTACGACAGCCAGGCGCTCGAAGCCGACGCCCTCCACTTCTCCACCGACATCTGGTCGAGCGGCATCGTCATCATCGGCCTGTTCCTGGTCCTGTTCGGACGAATGTACGGCATAGGCTGGCTGCGCGATGCCGATCCGGTGGCCGCGCTTTTTGTGGCCGGCGTGGTGGTCTACGTAAGCTCGCGCCTGGCCCGCCGCACGATTGACGCCCTGCTCGACGCTGCGCCCGCCGGAGTGCGCAACCAGATTGTCGCCGCGGTTTCCGCCGTCGATGGCCTGCTTGAGGTGGACCGCGTGCGCATTCGCCGCGCCGGCAACCGCTACTTTGCCGATCTCTCCGTCGGCGTGGCCCGCAATGTGACCTTCCAGCGCTCCGAGCAGATGGCGGAAGCCGTGACCAGCGCCGTCCATGAAGTGCTGCCCGACGCCGACGTGATCGTGCATTCCGTGCCCCGCGCTTTGCGCACCGAAAATATTTTCGATCGTGTCCGCGCCGTCGCCACTCGCTACAACTTCAACGTTCATGACGTCAGCGTGCAGGATTTCCAGGGGCGCCTGCACGTGGAACAGCACCTCGAACTCGACGAGAATCTCAGCCTCAAGGAAGCCCACGACCGCGTCACCGTCCTCGAATCGGAAATTCGCCAGGACGTGCCTGAAATTTCGTCCATCCTCACCCACATCGAGAGCGAGCCGGCAACCATCGAAGCCGGCGACGAACTCTTGCACGACGCCAAGCTGGAACGGCGCCTGAAAGCGGTCGCCGCCAAATCTCCCGAGATCCTCGACATGCACGACATCCAGATCAAACGCGTGCGCGGCCGCATCTACGTCTCCGCCCACTGCACCATGGCCGACGACCTGCCCCTGTCCAGCGTGCACGATATTTCCACCGAACTCGAAATCCGTTTCAAGCAGGAGTTTCCCGAACTGTTCCGCGTCCTGATCCACCCCGAACCCAAAACCGACAACCGGAGATAATCAGGCGAAGAACGTAGGGGCAGGTGTCTCACCTGCCCAGCCGAGCGAAGCTCGGCAATGGTTTTTGCTGTAATCTGCCAACGTTGCGCACCGACGCCCGCCATCCCGTCCGCGGCTACCTCTACATCGCCACCGCCACGTTCTTCTGGGGCGTCTCCGCCACTCTCGGCCGCGCCGCCTTTACCGGCCGCCTTCCCGGCCTCCATCAGGTCAACGCCATCGATCCCCTGATTCTTTCCCAGGGCCGCGCCTCGTTTTCCTTTCTTGTCCTTCTCCCCATCCTGCTGCTGCTCCGGGGCCGCCGCAGCCTGCGCCTGCCACTGCGTGATCTCGGCCAACTGTTCCTGATCGGCATTCTGGGCGTGGCCGCCTCCAACTACTTCTACTATCTCGCGATTCAAAGGACGAACGTTGCCACCGCGATCATCGTGCAATACACAGCCCCGATCTGGGTTTTGCTCTACACCGTCGCTCGCCGCCTGCAAAAACCCACCCTGCAGCAGGTCGCGGCGGTCGGATTGGCAGTTACAGGCATCGCTTTGGTGATTGGCGCGTTCCGCAGCGTGTTTGGGGGCGGCGGGCTGCGCCTCGATGCCGTCGGCCTCTTCGCCGCCCTGCTGGCGGCCTTCTCCTTCGCCTTTTACAACATTGGCGGCCACGACATTCTGGCCCGCCGCGACCGCTGGATCGTGCTGCTGTACACGACTTGCAGCGCATCCCTGTTCTGGCTCCTCGTCAACCCTCCCTGGAAACTTGTCGCCGCCCACTATTCCGCTGCCCAGTGGCTCTTCCTGCTGCTGTTCTCGCTCCTATCGGTGCTGGCCCCCTTCGCTTTCTACTTTGCCGGCCTGCAACACCTCGAACCTACCCGCGCCATCGTGGTCAGTTGCCTGGAGCCGGTATTCTCCATCGTGATCGCGGCCATCGCCCTGGGCGAACTGATGCGCCCGCTGCAAGTCGTCGGCATCGTCTTCGTCCTCGCAGCCATCACGGTCGTACAATTGCCCAACCGCGGCACCCCGGTCGAGCCCATCGACTAGCCGCATTGCCCGCAATTCGCCACAGTGGTACCCTGAAATCGGTCGCGGGAGTAGTTCAGAGGTAGAACGCCAGCTTCCCAAGCTGGATGTCACGGGTTCGATCCCCGTCTCCCGCTCCAAATGCGCTTATCTTTTTCAATTCTCTGAGGGAATTTTCATGCCTGAACCGACTTATGAAGAACTCAAGGCCCGTCTCTCTGAACTCGAGAAGCAGGGGCCTCGCCGCACTGGTAGTCTGGAATTCCGGGTCAGCGAAAAAGGCGGCGTCAGCGTGTACGGCCTGGGCCGTTTTCCCGTGACCCTCTATTACGAACAGTGGACGCGTCTGCTCGAGGCCTCTGACAAACTTCGAGAATTTCTCGAAGAAAACAAATCCAAACTCAAGCTCAAAGGCAACTAAGAACCGGGAACTCAAGACCGGGAACTGAATCTTTAAATTCAGTCCCCGGCCCGAGAGTTCGCACTCCATGCCCGCAGACGACATCCTCACACTGCCGCCGCCTCCAGCCGATGCACGCCTGCCTTACGGCTCCGACCCCAATCAGTTCGGAGAGCTGCGCCTGCCCAAAGGCCCCGGCCCCTTCCCGGTAGTGCTGAACATTCATGGCGGCTACTGGCGCGCAAAATACGACCTGAAGCATGCCGGACACCTCTGTGCTGCCCTCACCGGCAAGGGGCTGGCGACCTGGAATGTGGAATATCGCCGGGTAGGTAATCCGGGAGGAGGGTGGCCGGGGACCTTCGAAGATGTACGCAGCGCCTACCGCTTCACCTCACAAATCGCACAACGCTACCATCTGGATCTCTCGAAGGTGCTGGTCATGGGCCACTCCGCGGGCGGCCAACTGGCGCTATGTCTGGCCGGGCACGAGCCCACGGTCAAGCGCGTGATTTCTCTTGCGGGCGTGGTGGATTTGCAGCAGGCCTGGGAACTTCATCTGAGCGACAACGCGGTAGTGGATTTCCTCGGTGGAGAGCCCAGCCGGGTTCCTGAGCACTACCGCGAAGCCGATCCCATGCAACTCAAGATCTCTTCAGCCACGCAATGGTTGATTCACGGCGCGGCGGACGACACCGTACCGCCGTTTTTCAGCCGCAACTACACCGAGCAAAAGAAAAAGCGTGGCGAGAACGTGCACTATCTGGAAATCTCTACCGCCGGACATTCGGACCTGATCGATCCCCGCTCCAACGCCTGGCCCAAGGTGGAGGGCACGGTGCTGCACCTGATCGAGACGTGAAGCAGTCGTCAGTCGTCAGTCTTCGGTCTTCAGCCAACCCTTACTACCCCAGCCGCAACGTTGGTCCTTAGAGCCTTCGCTGACGACTGATGCCTGACGACCGACGACTGAAGTCTGACGACTGCCTCACGCACAATTCCGCAACACCAGCGCCGAGTTCTTCGATCCAAAGGCAATGCAGTTGCACACCGCGTGCTCGATCGCTTTTTTCCGTCCCACGTCGGGAACGTAGTCGAGATCGCATTCCGGGTCCCGTGTCTCCAGGTTGATGGTCGGGGGAATCTGCCCGTTCTGCATGGCGACAATAGTGGCCGCCACGCCCGCCGCACCGCACGCTCCCTGGGGATGCCCGATCTGCGATTTCAAAGCGGACATCGGCACCCCTCCCGCGTGTTCGCCCAGCACCAGCTTCAATGCCCGGGTCTCGATGCGATCGTTCAACTGGGTCGAAGTCCCGTGCAAATTCACGTAGTCCACATCGCTGGCCCCGATCCCCGCTTCTTTCATCGCCAGGCCAATCGCTCTCGCCGGCTCCTCGCCGCATTCCTGCAAGCGCACGCGATGAAAGGCTTCGCAGGTCGAACCATAGCCGGCAATCTCTGCCAGCATCCTGGCGCCACGCGCGCGAGCGTGCTCGTATTCTTCCAGCACAAACATCCACGATCCTTCCGCCACCACAAAACCGTCGCGGTCCACGGAAAACGGCCGCGACCCGCGCTCCGGCGCATGGTTCCATGAGTCGGTCAGAATCTTCATCAGAATGAATCCCTTTACAATGCCCAGAGAGATGGGTGCGTCAGCGCCTCCGCTCAACACCAGGTCGAGCCTGCCCGACTGGATTTGCCGCACCGAGTATCCGAAGCCGTCGGTGGATGAAGTGCAACCGGTGGTCACGACATGACTGGGTCCGCGCAACCCGAAGCGCACGCTCAGTTCGCTGGACAACGTGCCCATCACTCCGGTGGGCACGCAGAACAGACTCATCTGCTTGTATTGCTCGTGAAAAAATAACCGGTATTGTTCTTCGGTAAATTCCTGCGATCCGCCGCCCGATCCCAGAATCACGCCGAAGCGCCGCTTCTTTTCGAGCGGCAGGGAAGAAGGCGTCAATTCCAGCCGTTTGCAGGGCCTCAGTCGCTGCCGCCAGGGCCAGCGGCAAAACCCGGGACACATGCTTTCGTTCCCGCTTCTCGACCCAGGCCAATTCGTCGAAGTCCGGAACCTCGCCTGCAATCTGTACCTGAATTTCAGATGGATCGAAACGCGTAATCCGCCGAATGCCGCTTCGCCCCTGGAGAATTGCATCGGCGAAGGCAGCGTTGCCCACGCCGTTGGGGCTCACCGCCCCCATGCCCGTGATCACCACGCGTCGCTTCACTCATCCACCTCGATGGTCAGTCTGGATCGTGCCCAAGAACTATATATTGAACCTGAAGCTCCCTGGCCAATAATCTGAGAACCGCGAACGAAAACCATACTGGCTTCCCACCGTTTCATCCCGAATTCTTCAGTCCCAAACCAGACTGCATCAGCAACCAGATCCAAACCGACTGCTCCACGCCAGATCCCAAGCCAGACTCCCAAACCCTGTTAACCCCAGATTTCCTGGATGCCAATGCGAGGTAGTCGGCTGATCGAGCCGGGATTCAATACGCCGGTGCAGAATTGAAAATGCATGGGATCGCGAGTCTTGCCCTTCCAGTCGCCTCCCCACTCAAATCCGGCGCATCGAAAGATCTCAACCAGCCGGGCATCCATGTCCCCGGCGGACCCCTGCGATTGCTTTCCGGATTCAGATCGATCGCGATACCCCAGCTGTGGGCTGACAGTTTGCTTCCGGTCCGCTGGGGACGAAAGGCGAAGCACCCGCCGAAACTGGTGACTCTACGCCTGCAGGCCGCTCTGCTGAATGTTGTCGAAGACCGATGCATAAACGCCCGTCATGCGACGATGGCAGGTCATCCGGGTGATGGATTGCGACGGGTCCCAGGCCAGGCGCAGCGGAAACGGCAGGCTAACTCTCGCCAGGAAATCTGTCTCCCAACGAGGGTCGAGTTGGCCATCTGGCCCGATATATTCGTAGATGTTTCCAAACGTGGCGATGATTTCGTCGAGTCCATGCGGCGATGTCAGAGAGGTAGCGATCTCACGCCCCGGCGTAGCATCGTTGCTTTCGACCTGCGGATCTTTCACGGAACGGCTCCTCTGTGGTGGGTCAGTTTGGAATTGTGATCCCAACTCGACGAGTCATCCTGCATAGCTGCTTCCCGAAGCGAAAACGTCACTGATCGAAGAATCTGTATCGATGGCAATGACGATCGCACCTGGGAGATTCCTGGCGCCGGGAAAAAACCGAACACGCCGGCTGCCGTTTCGGCGATAGGGGTCCTTCGACTCCACCGCCTCTTCGCCAGCGAAGAGGCGGCCTCGCTCAGGATGACACCGTGGGTACACTTCCAGACTGACTGACCATTCCTCTCCGACGCTGCAAGCGGTCAGAACATCCTCTCTGCCGTATAATTGCCGTTTCCAAACGGGAGAAGATTTTGGCCTACGAAGATCTGCGGGATTGGATCGCGGCGCTGGAGCGCGCGCGGTGAACTGAAGACCATCCGCACTGAAGTCGATCCCATCCTCGAGATCGCCGAAATCACCGACCGCGTGAGTAAACATGTAGGCGTCGGGAGTCCCGCCCGTGCAGCCGGGCGGGCCCGCTCTGCTGTTCAAGAACATCAAGGGCCATCCCGGAGCGCAAGTCCTGATTAACCAGTTCGGCTCCGCCCGCCGCATGAACCTGGCCCTGGAAGTTGACGCTCTCGACCAGGTGGCCGACCGCATCCGGGCTTTTATGGACGTGAAATCTCCGCAGGGTTTTCTGGACAAGGTAAAGATGCTGCCCATGCTGGCAGAAATGGGGAAGTTCTTTCCCAAGAGCGTGGCCACGGGCCCGTGCAAAGAAGTCATCAAACGCGATAATTTCTCGTTGTTCGATTTTCCCATCCTGCAATGTTGGCCCAAAGACGCGGGCCGTTTTATCACGCTGCCCTGCGTGGTCTCGCGCGACCCCAAGACAGGCAAGCGGAACGTCGGTATGTACCGTTTGCAGATCTACGATGAACGCACCACCGGCATGCACTGGCAGCGCCAGAAACAAGGGGCGGAACACTACCGCGAGGCACTCCGCTCAGCCGCCCAGAGTAATGTTGGTGAGAGCGTCCCCGCCCGTGCCAGTGCCGCGGTCGATGTCATGGCCCGTACTTCAGGCGGATCAATATTGATCGAGGGCGAGCGCCCCCGCGGCAAGATGGAGGTTGCGGTTGCCATCGGCACCGACCCTGCCCTGACTTTTTCCGCGATCGTGCCCGCACCGCCCGACGTGGAGGAATATCTGATTGCCGGCTTTCTGAGGCAGAAGCCGGTTGAACTGGTGAAGTGCGAAACGGTTGACCTCGAAGTTCCCGCCTCTGCAGAGATCGTCCTCGAAGGCCACGTCCACCTCGACGAACTTCGTAGCGAGGGCCCTTTCGGCGACCACACTGGCTACTACTCGCTCGAAGATCTTTACCCGGTCTTTCACGTTTCGTGCATCACCCACCGCAAAAATCCGATCTATTCGACGACCATCGTGGGCAAGCCGCCCATGGAAGACGGCTGGATGGGTAAGGCTGTCGAGCGCATTTTTCTTCCGCTGATGCGGCTGACCATTCCGGAACTGGTGGACATCAACCTCCCCGTCGAAGGCATCTTCCACAACCTGATGCTGGTGTCGATTCGCAAATCCTATCCCGGCCAGGCGCGCAAGGTGATGAATGCCATCTGGTCGCTGGGCCAGGCCATGTTCACGAAATGCATCATCGTGGTCGATGAAGACGTGAATGTGCAGGACATCGGCGAGGTTACCTTGAAAGTGTTGAACCACATCGATCCGGAGCGCGACATCCAGTTCACGCTGGGCCCGATCGATTCGCTGGACCATTCCTCGCGCCTGCCCAACTACGGCTCGAAAATGGGGATTGATGCCACCCGCAAGTGGCCCAGCGAAGGCTTTACTCGTCCCTGGCCCGACGAAATCCTGATGGACGAAAAGACCAAGGCGCTCGTGGACAAGAAGTGGAAAGAATTAGGGCTGGATTAAGCACGTAGGGGCGGACGCCTCGTCCGCCCGGCAGCGCTCGCGCGCTGGTGCACGAGCGGGACGCTCGCGCCCACATTCAGAGTCCCAGGGCACTGGATCTGGCGAGATCGGGATTCGCTGGTTCTGTTTTCATCAAGTGCCAAGCTTCGCGATATTTTTCGTAAACGCCGCCCTTTTTGCTTCCCAAAGGAACGAAGTAAAGACGGGTGCGAACCGCGACAACCGCCACCGGGAGCACATACCAGGCATCCTCGGCGACAATATAAACCACCAGAATGTCGATTTCGTCAGCCGTGTATGACGTCTTTTTCTTGCCAGCGATACTCCGGCAGACATTTACCGAATACTTGGGGGCTCGCGCCACATACGTGGACTTGACTTGTACGCGCCAGAATTTTTTTCCTGTATCCAGGACAAAATCGTAGCGTTCGCTCTCTCCCCAGGGCTTGGCGACGCCGAATCCCAGGCCGGCGGCCTTGAGCATGAAGCTCATTTCGGCCAACTCTCCCCGCTGTTTATCCGTGCCTTTCTGTGGCTTACCCTTTTTGTCCCGGCCGGCGCGCTGCCCGGCGGGAACTTCCGCGCTGTTTTCCATGGCCCCAACTAAAGAGGCGCGGCGATGGGCCCGCGCTTCTTCTCCCGGGGAGCGCACATTTCAGGTGCGCTCGACCGGCGTGGGTAGGGCACGCATTTCGGATGCGCCGGCGTTTTCTCAAACCGCACCGGCGACAGCCTTCGGCTGCTCACGGGACAGGCTCCTGAAAGCTGTGTCCTTTCGAGCTGCAGCCGTTTCGAGTTTTCCTGGGCAAAATTTAAGGCGACTGGGAAACCCGTGATCGCGTCCCCGCATTTGCCGATGGCCGGCACGCCCGAACAAAGAAAAAGGCGCGAGCTCGTCGCCCGCGCCTGATATTTACTTTCTAGTTATAGGATAGCAGTTTGAATGAGGGGAATGGGACAGGGTGGGCCAAAGTATTGTGTCCAGCGAATGAAGGGGTTGAGGGGAAATGGGGCGGAGGAGGGGATTGACAAGCTGGTTGCCCGGCGCCCAATTGATTCGCGCCTTTTACGAATGAGTGGGGTTCGTCAAAGTCGGAGGGTTTCAAGATCACAATCAAGGTCGAACCCTGATTATGTACTCTGATCTTGCGACTACGGATTTAATCTGGAGGCGAGCCCGCCATCGGCGGGCCAACAGTGCAGAACGGCTGGGTGCCAACGTCCGTGGTTCCTACCCTTGCAAAAAGCGCAAGGGTGGGGCAGCCCTCGCGGCCCACCGTGGCTCCGATTCTCCGCTCCTTCCGCATTTACCCCTCTGATCGTAGTGATGAAACCCCTCTAAAAGTCCCGCCCATGCGGAGCTTGGACGGGGCACGCTCGGAATTCACGCGCTTACTGGAACGTATTGCAGGCTGCGATCGATCCGTCCTGGAAGCCGCGCTGGAACCACTGCATGCGTTGGGCGGAACTTCCGTGGGTGAAGGTTTCGGGATTGACCGTGCCTCGCGACATGCGCTGGATGCGATCGTCGCCGACAGCGGCGGCGGCCTTCAAGCCTGAATCTACGTCGCCGGGATCAAGCAGGTTGCGTTGCTGGGTGGAGTGGCCCCAGACGCCGGCGAAGCAGTCGGCCTGCAGTTCCAGAGCCACCGAAAGCTGGTTGGCTGCCCCCGGGTTACTTTGCTGTGCGGCACGCATCTTGGCCTCGATGCCCAGAAGCTTCTGCACGTGATGACCGATTTCATGGGCCAGCACATAGGCTTCGGCAAATTCTCCGGGGGCGCCGAAGCGCTGCTTTAACTCATCGTAAAAGCCGAGATCGATATAAACCTTTTCGTCCTCGGGACAGTAGAAAGGGCCGGTGGCAGACTGCGCCATGCCGCAGGCAGAGTCGTAGGCATCGCGAAACAGGACCAGTTTGGCGTGGCGGTAGGGAACGCCCTGCTGGGGCAGAATCTGGCTCCAGGTGTTCTGGGTGTCGTTCAACACAAAAGTGACGAACTGCACCAGCGGCTGTTCCTGCTGATCGCGGGCGGGGTCGGATTGCGCGGCCGTCGCGCCCGTGTCCATTGACCCGGTGCTTACCAGCGAGAGAAAGTCGCGTTTGAAGACCAGGCTCAGAATAAACAGAATGACGATGCCGCCGAGGCCCAGGTGAATGCCTCCGGGGCGAAAGCCGCCTCCGCTTTCGGAGCGACGGTCTTCTACGTCGTCACTGCTGCCACCTGGGGTCCAGCGCATGTTTTGCTCCCGACTAAGCTACCGAGGTCAATACCAACCTAGAGTCAAGACAAAAACCTAAAGTCAAGACCAACAAGCAAGGTCAAAGGCGGCGGACAGGAGTGTCCGACCCACACATGCGCTTATGTGGTCTTGGGGCGGACCATATGATAAAGGGCGAGCAGAACGATCGCACCCACGACCGACATGATGAAGCCTGCGGCCTGTCCTTCCTGATACCAACCCAGAGCGCGGCCGGCATAGGTGGCAACCAAAGATCCTGCGATGCCGATCAGCATGGTGATGATGATTCCACCAGGGTCCTTGCCGGGCATGAGAAATTTCGCTACCGCTCCGACGACCAGCCCGATCAGCAGTGTCCATAGGAGATGCATATCGTTTTCCTTTTCCTCCCGGGTGATTCTAATGGGGCGGACAAGAGTGTCCGCCCCAAACGGACAGTTAAGCAGCAGCGGGAATGACCAGCTTCTGGCCGACCTTGATCTTGTCGGGGTCCTCCAGATTATTGGCTTTGGCGATGACGGGGTATTTGTTGGCATCACCGTAGAAGTGCTTGCTGATTTTAGACAGGTTGTCGCCCGGCTGCACGGTGTAGTCCTGCACACCCTGGCGGGCCTGAATGTCGTGTTTCAGATCGGAAAAGGTTGGATCGACGGCCTTGATCGCATCCCAGATTCGGTTCTTGCTGGCCTCTGAGACTGCTATCGCCTTCAGGTAAAGCTGGTTGCCATCCACGTTCAGGTTTAGAAGTTGCGCACCTTCCTGCTGAATTTTTTCCAGGACTGGTTGATATTTTTGCTTGAGTTGCTCGAATAGATCAGGCATGTGTTTCTCCTCTCGAAACGATTATTAAACGAAGTGGACGTGCCAGACTTGATAGGGAACTTAGTAGAGACAAAACGATATACCTTTGCGGCTGTGCAATACAACTGCGGGCGGCTGCCTTCCTCCCCAGGATTCGGTTTCACGGTCAAAAGCCGCGGGCGAGGGCGCCCGCGCCACACAGGCTTGAGGGCTTTCGGTATACTACAGAGTATGCCAGTGCTTCAGAACATAGCGGCCATTGCCAAAGGTATGAGCATTACCTTTCGGGAGATGTTTGAGCCCACGGTGGTGGAGAACTATCCCGACGGGCCTGGTCCGCTGAAGGGGGCCAAGTTTCAGGAGCGCTATCGCGGCGTGCATGTGCTGCAGCGCGACGAGAATGGTCTGGAGAAGTGTGTGGCCTGCTTCCTGTGCGCGGCTGCGTGTCCTTCCAATTGTATCTACATCGAAGCGGCGGAGAACACGGCCGAGGCGCGGGTGAGCGGCGCGGAGCGCTACGCCAAGGTTTACAACATTGACTACAATCGATGTATCTTCTGCGGCTACTGCGTGGAAGCCTGTCCCACCGACGCCATTACCCACGGGCACGGATTCGAGATCGCGAGTTTCAATGCCAGCAACCTGGTGTACCGCAAAGAGCAGATGCTGGCCCCCATGCCAGCGCATATGGGAGCCAACGCAATATTCAATCGAGATGAAGTGGCAGCTGGCGCACCTTCGTTACCTGAACAGGGGAGCTAAACTTCATTAAGTTTTGTCAGAGGATCAGACGCCGGTCCCATAGTGGGCCGGCGTTTGTGTATACGCAGGAGCCGTCGTTGGCCGTTGGTCGTCAGTCGTTGGCCACAAGCGACCTGGTTCCTGAGTGAAGCCAGGGGACTTTGATTCTGGCCAACGACCAACGGCCTACGACCAACAACCGCTTTCCAATGTCTGACTTTCTCCAAGCCGTGCGCGACCGCGTCGTCATTTACGACGGCGCCATGGGGACTAACATTCAGTTCCGCAACCCCAGTGTGGACGATTTCTGGGGCAAGGAAGGCTGCAACGAACTGCTGGTCCTCAGCCGCCCGGACATCATCAAGGACATTCACGCTGACTTCTTCAAGGTCGGCTGCGACGTAGTCGAGACCAACACTTTCGGTGCGACCCGCGTGGTGCTGGCGGAATACGATCTGCAGGACAAGGTTGCGGAAATCAACATCGCGGCCGCGAAGATTGCGAAAGAAGTCGCACAGCAATTTTCGACCAAGGCCAAGCCGCGTTTTGTGGCGGGATCGATCGGGCCGACGACCAAGCTGCCTTCGCTGGGACACATCACCTTCGACACCATGGTTGCAGGTTACACCGAACAGGCTGCCGCCCTGATCGAAGGCGGCGTGGACGTGCTGCTGGCCGAAACCTGCCAGGACCTGCTCCAGGCCAAAGCCGTGCTGGTGGGCATCTTCGACGCCATGCAGAAAACCGGCAAACGCCTGCCGGTCACGGTGCAAGTCACGCTCGAAGCCACCGGCACGATGCTGCTTGGCACCGAGATCGGCGCCGCTCTTACTGCACTCGAACCCTTTGACGTGGATGTGATTGGCTTGAACTGCGCTACCGGCCCCAAGGAGATGAACGATGCGGTGCGCTTTCTCGGGCTGAATTCGAGCAAGCTGATCTCGATCCTGCCCAATGCAGGGCTGCCCCACAACGAAGGCGGACGCGCAGTGTACAAGCTCAGCCCTGCCGAGCTGGCGCAATATCACAAACGTTTCGTCGGCGAATACGGCGTGAGCATCGTGGGCGGATGCTGCGGCACCACCCCGGAACATCTGAAGGCAGTGGTCGATGCCGTGGCCAGCCTTGAGCCGGCGCATCGCGACGTAAAGCCGACGGCGGCCGCCTCGAGTGCCTACACATCCGTCCCGCTCGATCTCGATCCCAAGCCGCTGGTAGTCGCCGAAGAGATGAATACCACCACGCGGGTGGAAAACTTCCGCAACCTGGTGCGCGGAAAAAAGTATGACGATATTCTGGCCATGGCCAAGAAGCTGGTGAACGAAGGCTCGCACATGCTCGACTTGTGCTGTGCCATCGTCGGCGAAGACGAAAAGGGCTACATCAGCTCCATCCTGGAGAAAGTCGCGACCCGTGTGCCGGCGCCCATCCTGGTCGATTCGACGGAAGCGGACGTAGTGGAAGAAGCGCTGAAGCGCATTCCGGGCAAGGCCATCATCAATTCGATCAACCTGGAGGATGGCGAAAAGCGAACTTCGAAAGTGCTGCCCATGGCGCGGCGTTACGGCGCGGCCGTGATTGCCCTGACCATTGACGAAGACGGCATGGCGCTGACGGCCGATAAGAAAGTCGCGATCGCCAAACGGATCTACAAACTGGCGACGGAAAAATACGGTCTGCGCGGCATCGACCTGATCTTCGACGCCCTGACTTTGCCCATCACGACGGGCCAGGAAGATTATCGCTCGGCTGGGATCGAAACTCTGGAGGCGGTGAAGCGCATCAAGCACGAACTGCCCGAGGTGAAGACGATTCTCGGCGTCAGCAACATTTCTTTCGGGCTCGATGCCTATCCGCGCCGCGTGCTGAACTCGGTCTTCATGCACGAAGCGGTCAACAATGGGCTCGATATGGCCATCGTCAACTACTCCAAAATCTATCCGTTATACAAGATTCCTCAGGAAGAAGTTGACCTTGCGCTGAAGCTGATTTATCGCGATGCCGCCTCCGACGGCGATCCCCTGCAGAAATACATGAACCACTTTGCCGGCAAGAAAGGCAAAGGGCAAACCGAGACCACGGCGCACGTGGAGACGCTGTCGGTCGAGGACAAGCTGAAGTTTGCCATCATCAACGGGGAAAAAGCTGTCGGCGAGGGCGCGCACAAAAGGACCCTGGAAGAAATACTGGAAGAAGCGCTGACGCAATATTCGCCGCTTGACCTGATCAACAACGTGCTGCTCGATGGCATGCGCACGGTGGGTGATCTGTTTGGCGCGCGCAAAATGCAACTGCCTTCGGTGCTCGACTCCGCCGGAGTGATGAAGCAGGCGGTCGCCTATCTCGAGCCCAAGATGGAGAAGAAGGCTGGTTCGCAAAAGGCGACGATCGTGCTGGCCACGGTGAAGGGCGACGTCCACGATATTGGCAAGAACCTGGTGGACATCATTCTCTCGAACAACGGCTACAAGGTCGTGAATCTGGGGATCAAGCAGACTGGCGATGTCATCATCAAATCGGCGATGGAGCACAAGGCCGACGCCATCGGACTGAGTGGCCTGCTGGTGAAATCGACGCTCGAGATGAAGTACGTGATCCAGGATCTGGAACGCCAGAAACTGGAGTTCCCGGTAATTTGCGGCGGCGCCGCTCTGACTCGTAAATACGTGGAAGACGATCTGCGCCGCGAATACTCGAATGCAGTGTTCTATGCCGACGACGCTTTTGCCGGCCTGCACATCATGGAAGACCTGGCCACGGCCAATGGCAAGAAGCAGGCCCGGCTGCAGGAAGGACGGACGGTCAAGGAGTATGCCAAGGCGGCTGCGGTCGATGAGGAAACCGGACCGGTGTTCGCGGAGAGAAGTCCGGTGGTGAAAGATGCGCCGAATATCCCCGTCCCGCCGTTCTGGGGGGTAAAGGTGCGCAAGGACTTCGACCTGACGGAACTCTTCCCCTACATCAACGAAACTGCCCTGTTCAAGAACCAGTGGCAGCTGAAAACCGCGTCGCAGGAAGATTATCTGCGGCTGGTGGAAGAGAAATTCCGTCCCATCAAGAAGAAGCTGGAAGAAGAAGTGATAGCCAGCGGAATCCTGGAACCGAAAGTTGTCTATGGATATTTTCCGGCGCAGAGCGAGGGCAATGACACCATCGTGTACGACCCGAAAGACAACGCCAAAGAGCTTGTGCGCTTCACCTTCCCCCGCCAGCGCGAAGGCCGCAAGCTTTCCATCTCTGACTTTTTCGCTCCGAAGTCATCGGAAAAAATGGATGTCATCGGATTGTCCCTGGTGACCATGGGCGCTCGGGCATCGGTGGAAACGCAGAAGTTGTTTGAAGCTGGAGAGTACACCAGGTATCTCTACCTGCACGGCCTGAGCGTCGAAACCGCCGAAGCGCTGGCCGAATACCTGCACAAAAAGATGCGCGAAGAGTTGCGCATTGCCGACGAAGACTCGCCGCACATTCGCGACCTGTTTCACCAGAAGTATCGCGGCTCGCGCTATTCCTTCGGCTACCCGGCGTGCCCGAATCTGGAAGACCAGACCAAACTGTTTGCCCTGCTCCATCCCGAGGAAAATATCGGAGTGCGCCTGACCAGCGGCTTCCTGCTCGATCCCGAGCAGTCCACATCGGCCATCGTGGTCCACCACCCCGGGGCCAAATACTTCGTGGTATAAGCGCATTTCTCCGCCGCGCAGGTCGCTTTCGCGAGCGTCGTGCGAACGGCCCCCGGTGCTTGCCTCCGACCGGCCTCGCCAAAACAGAAGAATTTAAGCGCGAAAATACAACACCATCAACTCTTCATCCACGTATTCGCTGCCGATTTTCAAAGCGCGCCTTTCACAGCCGTAAACCTCAAACCCCAGGGACTCATACAGGGACTTGGCTCCCGCATTCTGACGGCTGACCGCCAGCGCGACCTGTTCGATGCCAGGCAAGAGCCGCACCAGTCCGATCAGCTCTGCCAACAAGGCCCGGCCCACGCCTTTTCGGCGACACTCCTCCGAGACGTACACTCCCCAAATTCCGCCGCGGTGGCGGATCTTCTCTCCCCGGCGGCGAAAGAATCCAGCCGTCCCGATGAGTTGCCGATCGATGAAGGCGCCAAGAACAAAATTGTCCTCGACGGAGACCAGACGATTTCTGATCGTCTCCAAGGTCATGGCCTGATGCTCGGCCACCGATTCCGTGAAGGCATGCGGCTCCCGCTTCAGCGCCTCGTGGCGAAGCTGCTGGTAGGACTCAGCATCGAGATCTGTGAGGCGGCGAATTTCCATAGTCAGTTGTCAGTTACGATCAGTTCTCAGTTCTCAGACCGTCACGATTATAGCGGCCGTGGCCTGACAAACCGCCTCGCCCCAATCCGCATCTCAACGGCATGATTCGCAAATTAAAATCCGGACAGTACCGTTTATATTCGAGAAAGAAGAACCCGAAGACTGGCTGGCGACGGAACCTGGGAACGTTCGGGAGTCGCGCGGCGGCTGAGAAGCACGAGCGCGCAGTGCAATTTTTCAAGAGAGCGTGACCCGGTCTAACCAGGAAAGCTGAGGGGCCCTGTCGCCAGACCTAGAAGAAGAATGGCGGAGAGGGAGGGATTTGAACCCCCGATACCCGTTAAGGTATGTCCGCTTTCGAGGCGGATCGTTTCAACCACTCACGCACCTCTCCGGAAAGCAGTCGTCAGTCGCCGGTCTTCAGTCGTCAGGAAATTCGTCGGTCTTTGACGACTGAGGACTGACGACCGACGAGTGCTCCTCCCGCCGCTGGCGGAAGAAACTTTGCAACAATTCCGCACAACGCCCCGCCAGAACGCCGTTGCGGACTTCCATGCGGTGGTTCAGGCTGGGATGATTCAGGACCTGCATCACCGACCGGATGGCGCCTGCCTTGGGGTCATCGGCGCCGTAAACCAGGCGTTTCAGCCGGGCATGAACCAATGCGCCGGCACACATGGCGCACGGTTCAATTGTAGCAAACAGTTCACAGTCTTCCAGGCGATGGTTGCCGAGGGCGGCACCGGCCTGGCGGAGGGCGACAATTTCGGCGTGTGCGGTGGGATCGCAATCAGCAAGGTTACGATTGCCGCCGCGTCCCACGATTTTGCCCTGGCAGACGACGACCGCGCCCACTGGAACTTCTCCAGCCTCGAGCGCTCGCTGCGCGGAGCGCAGAGCTTCCTCCATGAACAGTTCGTCGCTGCCGGCTTCGTCGGTTCGGGGAGGAATTTCCGCGCCGCTCAACTGCTTACTCCGTCGGATGCCGCTTCAGCACGGATGCGAGCAGCGGAAGGTCCGGGCGCAGCGGCTGGTTCACGAAGATATATTTTCCGGCGCTCTCGGCCAGCAGGTAGCTCGAATCCGGTGGCAATCGGGAAAGCGCGTCCTTGCGAAATTCTTCCGGAACAAAAATGAATACCCGCTCGGGCCCCTTCCAGAAAGCGGGGAACTGCCTGTCGTCCAGAAACGTGGGCGGAACGTCGGGATAGTTGGAACCGATTTCCAGATTGGTGCCAAAGCGTCCGTTGTAAATCCATACGTGGCGGTGAGTGTAGAAGGGAATGCTCGAGCCCGAATTGAAGTCGCCGTACTGCACGATCTGGTCCTGGGGCCGGAGATAGGGAAGGATGGCGTCGGCCAGCGCACGCGATGACATGCGCGGTTCGAACCTCTTGAAAGCCCAGTTGGCGGCAAAGAAAAACAGCGCCATGGCGAAAGCCAGAGTCAGTGTGGCGGCGAAGTTCTTCGAGCGCCGCCGCAACAGCCATGCTCTGCCAAAACCAATAATAAAGATCAGGATGGCGAAAACTGCCGGACCGCGCAGCGCCGCGAAAGTCTGCGGCGTCAGGTCGAAGATATGCGCCATCGACAGCCGGTAAGTATCCAGGGGGTGATATTGGATGAGGTGCGAGATGCCGCCTTTGGATGACACGTCGAGCGAACTCAGGACCAGGTAGCCCAGGCACACCGAGGCCAGAACTCCAATGACGGCGAGCCCCGCCTGCAAGCGCGGCAACCAGCGGTCGCGCACTTCTTCGGCGTCGTTCAGCCCGATTCCCAGCAGGACGGCAATCGCAGGCCAGGCGCCGAAACTGTAGTACTCCATGCGCGATCCCGAGGTCAGCGAAAAGAAAAACAGAATCAGTCCGGCCCAGATGAAGAGCAGCAGCCGGGCCTGCTGGACATGTTCCATCTTCGGTCCCCAGGTCTTCGGCCGCGGAAATTCTCGCAGGGCATAGGCGATGAAAAAACTCCAGGGAAAGAACCACACCAGGTGCAGCGCCCACCACAGGAGAAGGGGCACGGCTTCATAGTCGGGCGGATAGCGGGTACCGAGGGCTCGCTTGAAGTGTTCGTTGATGAAGTAAGACCACAGAAATCCGGGCGAGCGTTCTTCCGCCAGCCAGTGCCAGGGCACGGCGATGACCAGAAAAATCAAAGTGCTGGAGAAAATCCGCAGCTCGCGCCAGCGTCCCCAGCTGCGCGTGAACAGGATAAAGAAGAACACCACGCCGACAGGGAAGAGCACCCCAATCAGACCCAGCGTAAGAGCAGCCAGCGCCATGACAACCGAAGCGCCCCAATAGGCGACACGCGTGTCCAGGCTGCCCTGCCAGCCGCGGAGGAAAAGGTAAAAGAGCGCGGTCAACTGCAGTGCGAAGATGGCCTCCGGGACCATCACGCGGGTAAACAGCCAGGGTCCCACGCTGGTGCATATGATCAGCCCCGAGTAAAAGGCCGCCGTCTCGCCGAAAAAGCGGCGGGCAAAAAAATAGACCATCAGGACCAGTCCCGCGACGGAAAGGACCAGCGGCAGCCGGGTCTGGAAGGCGCCTTGTCCGAAGAGTTTGTAGCTGATCGCCACCATCCAGTAATGCAGCGGAGCCTTTTCGAGATAGCGAATGCCATCCTGATACATCACCACCCAGTCGCCGCGCTGCAGCATCTCGCGGGAGACCAGTGCGTGCGAGGCGTCGGCATCGTCGAGCAGCGCCGGCTGGGCGGCGGTAGCGACGTAAATTCCGAGGGACAGTACGAGCAGGGTGAGGATGGAGAATCGGCGATTCATTGATTCATCAGAGGACGACTGCTTTGTTCACCTTTCTATACGCGGGCCGGAAGATGAGGGTCAAAACGCTTGGCACGAAGGGGTAATCATAGCATCTGAGTGGGGGTGTAGACAGATGATCAACTCCGCCTGAGAGCGCCAGCACTGACTGCGCAGGGCCTGACGAATTTCATTCGTGCGGAAGATGAGGCAAAACGCAACCCAGGCATTTCTCAGTGGCAGGTGATATCGCCGGGAGGGCAGGGGAAGGTTCTCTGGCAAGTTCCACCGAGACAGCTCTGGCCGATGGAGCAGGAGTGGCCGCAGCTACCGCAGTTGTTGTTGTCGCTGATGAAGCTGCTGCTGCTGACGCACTGTCCCATGCAGCTGGTGTAAGCCGGCGCACAGCTGCAGAAGCCGCCGGTACAGCTTTCGGAAGGAATGGAGCAACGGTTGCCGCAACGCCCGCAATTCTGATCGTCGTTGGTGAATGTGATGGTGTCCACGCAGCTTCCTTGACACCATTCCTTGCCCAATGAGCAACTCCCAGGCCCAATCCCGGGACTCGGGTTCGGAGTTGGCGTCGGCGTGGTTGTTTTGGCTCGAACGCTCCCGGTGCAGACCCCTTTGGAGCACTTCTGGCCGGACGCGCAGGCGTTGCCACAGGTGCCGCAGTTGTCTTTATCCTTATTCAGATTCAGACAGCGTCCGCTGCAATTGGTTTGGCCCGCCTTGCAGGCTATCCGCGGAGTGCATTTGCCGTGGGCGCAGTTCTCTCCCATCTGGCAAGTGTTTCCACAACTCCCGCAGTTACTGAGGTCCTTGGCGAGATCGGCACAGGTGATGCCGCATTGGCTTTCAGGCGCGGGACAGGCCGCGCTACCCGGTGTCGTCTGGGCCGAGACGCACCGGGGTGAGACCGCGGCGAACAGAAGTAATCCTGAAAGCATGCAGAGGAGACCATAGATGGCACGCGGAAGTATCACCGTGCGCGCGGGGTTGAATTTCTGAAGGCTGACCATGAAGATTTTGCAGTCACGCTATTCTACCTACTCTCGACGATAGAAATCGAGCCAGAGCTGCTCTGTTGTCTCCGGGCATTCTTTCGTGCCGCCAAAAGGATTCCACGGACTGGGAGTAGACAACGCAGGAACACGGCCGGGCTCTCCGACTATCCAGTTCGCTTACCAATCGGTTTAGCTTGCGTCAGAGTAGAAGTCCCCACCGGAATGTGGGCAGAAAAGGAGATCCCATGTTTACCAGGTTGGCATGGCTCGGTTTTCTTCTACCGTTCACGGCGCTGGTCGTGCTTTCATCCGCTGGAAATGCCCAGAATCCGGCGGCGGCTCCACTCAAGCTCAAGCTTGGCGATCCCTCCGTAGATGGATCGTTTCTCAAGCCTTACAAAAATGCGTGGAAGGTGGTTTACGCATTTCCGGGGAAAGAACCCTTTCTGGTGGGTGTGTGGACGGATGAACTCACGGAAGTGGAAGCTCATGGGCGCCACCTGCTCCAGCGCACTCAAATGGCCGATTACGCGAAATATAACATCGTCACTACCTACGCCAACGTGTTTGACCCGAGGAACATGTCTCCAGTCTCGATGGATTTCAAGCGTAGCGACACGGGAGAGTGGGCGCATCGCGATTTCGACGGCGCCCTGGTGACGTATCGGCGCGGAGATTCTGCCGACCCGGCCAAAACCCAGACCGGGCAGCTGAAGATGAAAGAGCCGGTCTTCGACTACAACGGCGGAATGTACGGGGTTCTGCTTGCCACCCTCCCGCTCAAAGAGGGCTTCAAGGCTACTTTCCCGACGCTTTCAGAAGACCGGGACGAACTGGACTGGATCACTTTCACGGTAGGCAAGCAGGAGTTGGTGGATGCCGGGCCGGGGAAGCAAGTGCTGGCGTGGCCGGTTGACACTGAAGGAAACTATGCCAACCAGAGCCACAGCATCTTCTGGGTGACAAAAGAACCTCCCTACGTGATCAAGCTGGTCACAACCATTCCAACCGGTAAGTGGGTGACGGTAACCCTCAGCATGATCTAAGCGTATTCCAGTCTCACATGGTTCGCGCTGTTCACGGCGGTTGGGCCTCTACGCTTCGCCATCCCTCATGCAGCTGGCGGAGCGAACGGAGCTGAAGCCTGGTTTTCTGAGCGTCCCCGCAACGCTGAAGCACTCCAGTCCACGGTGCTGTGGGTTTCGAAGCGACACCATAAAATCCCGCAGACCTTGGCCCAGCCAAGACAGATGAAGGCGTCTCCAAGTGGGCGAAGCTGTTTGAGAGCAGCCCGTGTCTCCCACCCTGTCTCTCCAAAAGACGGAGAGACGAGGGTGGGGCACCCGGTTTTACCGGTAGCCGCCGGAGGCGAGCAGAGTTTCGCCGGTCAGCCAGGCTGAGTTCTCGGAGGCCAGGAACACGGCGATGGGCGCGATATCTTCCGGCTGGCCGAAGCGTCCCAGCGGCGTGGCCGCGACCATCCCTTTCTGGAAGTCGCTGCCGATGATGCCCATGGTGTGGACGCCTTCGGTCTCGACCCCTCCCGGGTTGATCGAATTGACCCGGATTTTTCTTGGGCCCAGCTCTTTGGAGAGGACGGCTGTGACCGCGTCCACCGCGCCTTTGGTGGCGGAATAAACCGATGACGTCGGCGGTGTTAGCCGGCTGGCGACTGAGCCGATGTTGATCACACTTCCGCCCTGGGGCCCGAAATATTTTACCGCTTCGCGCGTGGCCAGCAGCAGGCCCAGCACGTTGGTGTTGAACTGACGGTGAAATTCCTCTTCGGTGACCGCCTCGAGCGGTTCGAACTTGTAGACGCCGGCGTTGTTGACCAGCACGTCCAGTGCTCCAAAGGTTTTCTTGGTTTCCTTGAAGAGGCGTTGCACGTCTGCAGCCTTCGAGACGTCGCCCTGCACCGCGATGGCCTTGCCGCCCTTGCCGTTAATATCCGCCACCACGCGGTCGGCGCCCTCTTTACTGGAGGCGTAGTTCACCACCACGGCCGCGCCCGCAGCTCCCAAGTCTTTTGCGATCTGGGCGCCGATGCCCTTGGATGCGCCGGTTACAATAGCCACTTTGCCTGTCAGTTCGCTCATGTGAAATCTCCTGTCCCCGTATTGGGTAACTTCGATAATTAGATAATCATCGAATCGAGAAAGATGCGAAATTACTTTCCGCCACGAACTGTGGTCACCCCCGACTAGATTTTGGAGAGTCGCGCCAGGTAGGCGCGCAGCACGTCGCGTTGCAGCATCAGGTTGGCGAACTTGCCTTCCCGAATGATCTGGATCAAGCCGGCGGTTTCCAACTCCTTGAGATGGTGAGACATGGTGGCGGCGCTCACGCGGTGGTTCTTAAGCAGGACGGTGCAGGGCATCGAATGGGCACAGGCCCCAATCTCCTTGAGGATCTGGTAGCGCCGCGGTTCGGCCAGGGCGCGGGCGATGCGCGCAAATTGCCGGTCGGTCAGGCGACCGGCGTCAGAGGTTGCCATAATTCAAAGGTACGCTGCGGCGGATTGGGATGTCCAGATGGGCAGAGGTTCGACGGCGGGCTTCACTGGAGCTGGATTGCTTCACGAAATCTTGCCGAGCATTGCTCGACCTGGACGGGTCGGAGGCCCGTCCCTACACCTGCACCGGTGCTACACATGCACTGTTCTCCCCGCGTGCACTACGTTCCGAACCTTCTCCGGTAGGCGCTGGGAGAGACGCCGGTGTGGCGTTGGAACAGGCTGCGGAAATAGGCTGGGTCCTGGTAGCCGACGGCGTCGCTGATTTCCTGCAGGGTGCGATGGTCGGCTTCGAGCAGGCGTTTGGCCGCAGCCACGCGCAGCTTCTGCAGGTAGGTCAGCGGGCTGTCACCGGTGGCCTGCTTGAAGCGGCGGACGAAATTGCGCAGGCTCATGCCCACGCGCCGCGCCGGCGCTTCGAGCGGGAAGGTCTGGTGAAAATTCTGGTGCAGCCACTCCTGTGCGCTGGAGATACTGTCGTCAGTATGATCAGTCTTCAACGGGACAATAGCGAAGCCCGCCTGCCAGGCACGCGAGGTCTCGATGAGCAACGCCTTGGCGCTTTGCATGGCAACCTCGTGGTCGCAGAACCGTTCCACCAGGTACAGGCTGAGATCGAGCGAGGCATTCACTCCTCCGCCGCAGTAGAAGCCGCGGTCTTCGGTGACCATTAATTCCGGCATCCACTTCACCCTGGGATATTTCTCGCGAAAGCGCTCAGCCAGTCCCCAGTGCGTGGTGGCGCGCTTGCGGTCGAGCAAGCCCGTGGCGGCAACCAGACCCACACCTGAGCACACGCTGGCGATGGCCGCGCCGCGCTTGTGCCAGCGCCGCAGCCAGGGCACCACCGCCGCATTGCGTTCGACCACGTCGTCCAGACTAAGTCCGGTGGACGGGATGAAGATAAGGTCGGTTTTGCGGACATCTGCAAGCGCCGCGGCGGGCTGGATCCGGATTTCACCGTCACATCGGACCGCGCGTCCATCCGCCGAAGCGGTGGTCACGCGAAAACCGGGAGCCTGCCGCTTGCCGGTGAGAACGTTCCACAGTGTTCCGGTATGACGGAAGACCTCCATGGGGCCGATCGCGGTAGAAGAAAAAGTTCCGTCGAGGAACAGGACGGTGACGTCGGTCATGGCTGGTCTTCCCCTACGGAACAAAATGAGAATGGCTTAACCACCTACGTATAATGGCAAATCTGCCATCTTGTGGCAAGAGCTTTTTGTCACTAATCTCGCAGAGTAACGAAGGCAGTCGTCAGTTGTCGGTTGTCAGTCGTCATTTCTCAGTCGTCCTGTCTTCAGCCATTCCCCCGGAGACGGCGGGGTCCTCGTGACTGACGACCGATGACTGGCGACTGTATCTAAAGGAGGATGCTATGAAGAAATACATGATCGAGCGCGAGATCCCGAAAATCGGCAGCCTGGAGCGGGAACAATTGCAGCAGGGTGCGGCCAAGTCGAACCAGGTGCTGCGCCAGCTGGGGCCGGACATCCAGTGGCTGGAGTCGTTCGTCACCGCCAACAAGATGTACTGCATGTATCTGGCCAAGGATGAAGCGCTGATCCATCGGCATGCTGACCTCAGCGGCTTCCCGGCCACCAAGGTGACGGAGATCGGCACGACCATCGATCCCACGACGGCGGTGTAGATTAACCGTCGGTGTTCCAAGAAAATCCCTGCCCGAGCGGAGCTTGGACGGGGTACCCTCTACCTCTTAAATCACCGTGGCGTGCACTTCGAGGTACTCTGCTTTTATTTCGGTGCGAGTGGCGTCGGCCAGGTTGTTCCTGATCCAGTGCTGGGTGAGGTCGTCGGCCAGGGCGCGCTGAGCGGCGTCGTCGAGGCGCGCGAAGGTGGTTTTGGTGGGGCCAAAATATTTGCGAAAGAAAGCGACGGCCTCGGACGGGGCAAAAGGATAATCAAAAAGCAGTTCCCGCCTCTTCATTTCGAGGCGGGCCTTTCCGCCCAGGCGTTCGGTGACCACCTTCTCGACTCCCCAGAGTGACGGCGGCAGCATGCCGGGCGGCGGCGGGGCGTGACGCGCGGTGATCTGGAACGTCTGGCCGACGAAGCCTTCCGGAGTCCAGTTTCCCATCGCGATCAGGCCGCCGGGGCGGCAGACGCGCAGTAGTTCGGCGGCCACAACCTCCGGCCGCGGCGCGAACATGGCGCCAAACATGGACATCACCACGTCGAAGCGGGCGGCATCGTAGGGCAGCTTTTCGGCGTCACCTTCGATGAATTCGATTTTCAGATTTTCGGTGGTAGCGCGTTTGCGGGCCTGTTCCAGAAGATTGGGAGCGAGGTCGAGGCCGACGACGTCCGCGCCGGCGCGGGCAGCGGGGATGGATTGATTTCCGGTGCCGCAGGCCACGTCCAGGACTTTCGTGCCCGGCTTGAGATTAAGGCGTTGAATGAAGCCTTCTCCCTCGCGGACATTTAGTTTTGCAATTTCACCGAAGTCGCCGGCCATCCAACTGGCCCGCAGGCGCTGTTTCAACTCCGCGAAACTGTCCGGGCCGCTGGCCATGGGCTGCCTCCTGAGATCGTGTCGAGAAATTATACGGGAACCGTGTGGGTCGGACGCTCTGGTCCGACGCCTTTGACTTTGCTTCTGTATTCCCCAGGATTAACGGAAGTTTTGAGTAAGCTGCCGATCAACCTGAGGCGAAGGCAGGGGCAAGGGCAAATTCAAGGGCAAAAGCAAATTCAGATGCGTCGGACAAGAGTGTCCGACCCACACCTTCGTTATTGCGTCGCTCCTACGATTTTGGTTTGCACGTGGGTGTGTTCGAAGGCCTTGTTTTCCAGAGACACAGTCATGCTGCGATTGAAGAAGAACAGGGCGCGAATGCGAAATTCGCTGCCCAGGCTGACCGGGAACCAGACTCCATCTTCCTGTCTGCGGTAGTGCACGGCAAATCCGATGCCGGGCAGGTCGGTGCCCAGAAATGTCCGCACCCCGAAGGGCAGGCGGCGCGACAGCTTGGTGAATACGTACATCGGCTGGAACTCCTGAGCGTCGATGTAGGCCTCGCCGGCCCAATCCGTGTCATCGTCGTCTTTCGGAGTGAATGCGATGTGGTAGGCCTGGCGGCCTTCGAATGGTTCGTGGTCCAGCAGGCGAAATTTGTACTCTTCTTGCTGGTCGCTGGTGAGCGGGAAGAGGTCTCGGGCCAACCCGTCCTTGGAGTCGTCGTTGGTCAGGTCTTCGCGGAACTCGTGAACCAGTTGTCCATCGGTGCTATCGGCCTCGGGTGCAGGCTCGCCGCTGAAGGCTTCGTACTTCCCCTTGTGCCAGTAGCGGCCGGTGAGTTGCTGGAGGGTCTTGTCGGTATGGTCGGGTTTGGGGACGACCTGGTAATCGGCGGTCTCTTCCCGCAGGACCTTGCCGTTGGTCTTTCTGGCGATGATTTGGATGTGTTGCTGGTAGAGGTATTGGCTGCGCAGCTTTTCGCTGCTGTCCTGATTAGTGGCTACCCGGGCCATGACGGCGTCGGCGGTCAGAGGTTCGTCCGCCTTCGCCTTTGGCAGGGAAACGGCAAGGAGGAGGATCGGGATCAGTAAGTGTGGGTCGGACACTCTTGTCCGACGCCTTCGGTTCGCCATAGCGGTATCCCGACTATGGTACGCAGGCACCGGGACGGGAGTTCAGTTTAGTTTCGCGAGATTTGCGGAGCTTTGCTCCGCTGGGCAGGTGAGGACACCTGCCCCTACGTGAGTGGCGGTACTAGCTTCCCATCTGGACTTGCAGGACTTCTCCGGGGAGGCGAACCATTCTTCCTCGGGCCAGGGCCTCGGCGGGATCGATGTGGACCGGGGTGCGGGCCGGTTTTCCTAACGGAATGTCATCGGCCTGCATTCTTTCCATTCGGATACCCAGGGTGCGTTCCAACTGGTGCAGCTCGGAGCGCTGTTCCCGGCCGAAGAGAGTCGAGGCCACTCCCAGTTCGCCGGCGCGTCCGGTGCGGCCCACGCGGTGGATGAAGTTTTCCGCCACCTCGGGGAGGTCGTAGTTGATGACGTGAGCGATGTCCTGCACGTGAATCCCGCGCGAGGCCAGGTCGGTCGCCACCAGGATGCGGAAGCGTCCCTGCTGAAATCCGGTCAGGGCGGCGGTGCGCTGCGACTGCGAGCGGTCGCCGTGAATCATGGCGGCGGCAAAGCCCTCGCGGTTCAGGTTTCGGGCCAGGCGCTCAGTGCCGCGCTTGGTGCGGGCGAAGACCAGGCAGCGGCCGGTTTCTTTTGAAAGCAGGCGGTGCAGCATCTCCTGCTTGCGGTCGCTATCAACTTCGAAGGCCTGGACGCGGACGTTCTCCGATGGCTTCAAAGTGGAGCCGAAGGCCAGCCGCACCGGGTTCCGGGTGTAATCGCTGACCAGATGGGCTACCGACGCTTCCAGCGTGGCCGAGAAGCACAGGGTCTGGCGATCTTTGGGCAGAACTCTTGCGATCCGGCGCAGCGCGGGAAGAAATCCCATGTCCAGCATGCGGTCGGCTTCATCGAGCACCAGAACTTGAAGGCTCTGAAAACTGATCAGGCGGCGGTCCAGGAAGTCTTCGAGCCGGCCAGGAGTGGCAACCACAATGCGCGCTCCCCTGCGCAACGCAGTCAGCTGGTTTCCTTCCGCCAGGCCTCCTACGACCAGGGCCGCGGGCGACAGTTTCGTGCCGCGCAAAGCGTTGTACTGGTCAACCACCTGCATGGCCAGTTCACGAGTCGGAACCAGGACCAGGGCGGCGATGCCGGATTTTCCGGAATCAGGTTTTGCGGGCTGAAGCAGGCGCTCGATGATCGGAATCAGGAAGGCCAGGGTTTTGCCGGTCCCGGTCTGAGCGGTAGCGAGCACGTCCTTGCCGACAAGTGCCTGCGGAATGGCCGCGGCCTGCACCGGGGTTGGGATGGAAAAGTTAAGGGACGACAATCTCTCCTGGGTATAAGGGGAGATTGGTAATTCTGTGAAACTCTGCATTGATGTTTTTTCTCTTTTTCTGTTGGCGGAAGCAAGGCGGCGCGCACACAGGCGGGCAGCAACCAGCATTGGCCAGTATTTACGCCGAAGACGTACGGAGGGAAATTAGGCGGGAATTCAGATACAAACCAGAGCAACCGCACTACAGCCGTGGTATTAGACGCAACGTCAGTATAGCACGTGGGGTGAGGAGTTCTTGCGCTTCGAGGTGACTTTGGTGATGCGGGGAGAGTAAGCCATTGTTTTCAACGTTACCACTCGCGCCATCGTTGAGTAGCAGGCGTCCGAAAGACCATAACCGCTAACTCTCAGGTGCGAAGGTACGCGGCGTCAGATAGCGCAGCGCTCGATCGACACATGATTCCAGGGTTTCGTCGGTGTCGATAACGAATTTGGGTGGGTCGATCGGCTCCCATGCCTTTCTGATTTCGCGATAGAGTTCCGGCGTGCGATTGGCGGCGAGGTGGCTGTTTGCCGCCACAGCTTCCGCGATGCGTGCTAGCGCAGACGCCTCAGAACAGATGCACTCCAGTGTGGCCGAAGCGGTCCGTACTTGGGAGCAGAATTCGATCACACGGTCGCGCTGGTATCGCCGCGAAAAGGGGCGGCCATCCAACAGAATGTGCAGCTCGGGATGTTTGGACAGCAGATACGCCGCGGTTTGCAGCATGATCTCCCCGCAGAAATCGTCCTGCGATAGCGAGTACTCGACATATGCGGGTGGGAAGAGCGACGCTCGAATAGAGTCCTTATCGAGAACCGCGCCTTGTAACTGCTGCGCGAGTGTTCGCGCCAGCGTGCTCTTGCCTGTCCCCGGGAGGCCCGCGATGATCACGATCATGGAACTGTTCCGTTCGACAGCGGCCTGTGCGCATTCATTTTACGCACTTGCTCGGGCGGTTGTTGATGGAAGCGCCCCCATTTGCAGCAACAAGGGGCCTTCGTGCTAACGTATGCCTGATGAAAACGCTGACCGTGGTTGTTCTGGTTACGTGGTCGATGGCCGTCGCTGGCCGCGCGCAAGGGAATATGTCAGCCCCGAAGGAAGACACTGCGACAGCAGCCCGCACCGCTGCAGGTTGCGGCCCCAGCAACATCGAATTTGATGTGAAAACCGACAATACGCAACACCCCATGTCTCAGCCCGAAGCTGGGAAGGCTCTGGTTTATTTCTTGCATGTCGAGAGCCAGGACGGTGGCGTTATCGGCAAAGGCTGGGTCACGAGCAGGGTAGGACTTGATGGTTCCTGGGTAGGGGCAAACCACGGGAAGTCTTATTTTTTTGTTTCGGTGGATCCCGGGGAGCATGCTGCGTGTACGGAGTGGCAGTCCAGCCATAAGATCTACTCCAGGCAGAGCGCGGCGCTGAGTTTCCGGGCGGAGGCGGGGAAGGTCTATTACATCCGCACGACCGTCGTAGAAATCACGGCTCACCACAGCAACCCTGGAATGAAACTGGAACTGATCGACGGCGCCGAGGGTCAACTTCTGATCTCGGCTTCGGCCCTGAGTACGTCGCATCCAAAGAAGTGATGGGTAGACAAACTCGGGGACAGAGGGAATGTTCCCTAGCTCTTTGCCCAAGAAGGTTGGGAGCTTCACGAAGTCGGGGAACGTTCCGTCTGTCCCCGAGTTTGCCTGAGTTTCCCCACAACGTGGATGCAAGTGCATACAAGACGCTGCGAACCAGTGATTGCAGGGATGAGCCTTAAAAGAGAGACAGAAGAGCCAATCGAACAACGCGACGCCGGGAACGTTAAGCGCTCTCATTCGCGTAGCGCTGTTTTGCGAAAGCGCATCTTTGGAGTTTTCCTCCTGGTTCTAAGCACACTGACGTTAGGCATGTACGTTTACTGCCGATCTACGTACCTGGGAAGTACCGATTGGCGTTAGTTTTGGTTTGGCGAAGTGATCGTTGGATGTTTGCTTCTTTCCGTCATCGTGCAGGTCCTCAGCAAGAAACCAAAATTATAGCTGTGACCTGCCGGGTGCCCCACTCATTTGCAAGAAACGCAAATGGGTGGGGCACCCGGCTCAATCGATTCCTTTGTGGCGAAAGCTCGGTCAATCGAGGACACGAAGGGAGCGAAGGCATACCTGCACATGGCCGATCTTGTAGTTCCGCACCCATTCATGCTGACCAAGACACTGTCGACCGATGGGTGCAGAGCAACATCGAAACTTCAACCGAAATGTCTCTGCCTTTTGACCTCCCTGCTTTCCTTCCCGCAAGAGTACGGCAAACTCGTTCTGTTCCATCCCCAGCCACAGCCTACACTAGAAACGCTAGACAATACGGGGACGGCAAATACGGGACGAATACGGGGACAGACGGAATGTTCCCTAGCTCTTTGCCCAAGGAAGGTTTCCGAGCTTCGCGAAGTCGGGGAACGATCCGTCTGACCCTGCATTTCCCTCCCGCATTTCCTCACTCATTCGCAGGAAACGCGAATGAGTGGCATCCGGCACCCCAGCGGACTTGTAGGTCGGCATCGCGTCGGACCAGCGACCTCAAGACAGACGGGTTTTGACGGTGGTTGCGCTAGGTCCTGGTCTTGGCGCTGTGGCCGAGCGCCACGAGGAAGATTGCGCTCTTGCCCTCGGCGTGAGGAGAGAAGAAGGCGGTCACGTCGTCGTCGAAGAATGTCAGGCCGGTGGCACCCAGGCGTTGGGCATAGGCGGCGAGATACAGCTTGCCACCGATGATGCCGGCTTCAAGTTGCACAGCGCGATATCCGCGATTGCCATAGCGCTGCAGGATGGGGCGCAGGTCGGCGAGAAAGAAGACATCGGCCGCGGCGTCGGCGGGCAGTGCTTGCTGCAATCCGAGATATCCGGCCTGGTCGCGGAAATCTCCTGGTTTCAAACATTCGAGCACTCCGCGGCCGCGATGGAAGACGTAAGCGCCGGGCTCGAGATCTTCCACGGCATTCACGATCAGATAGAGGTGGTTGAGCTGCGATCCTGCGGGATCGAGGAAATCGGCGGGGACGCCGCGCGTGGCACGGTCGAGCATGGTGGAGAGTTGCGCCAGCGTGATCGGCGTGCGGGCAAACCTGCGGCTGGAGCCTCGCCGCAGGATGACCTGTTCGATGGGGTCGCGAGGCATGGCCGCGTCAGATAGAGGCTGAAGCTCGACGACGCGTCCAGTGGGAGGCGGGAAGTGTGCCAGCGGAGTTCCTCCGCGCCATCTTGCAACTTCCTCCGGCGAAACCAGCGACGACGCGGCATGCATCTCGCGCATGAGGGGATAGTCGATCTCATGGCGGGAGAGTGGGACAGTTTCGAGTCCAAGAGGATCGAGGTTTGCCGGGAGTTGTCCCGGAGGAGCGGAAGCGTAGCCGAGCGGCACCAATGAGAAAGCGACCTCGCGCTGCGGATCGACATCGAGCAGACGGTTCATCGTATTGTCAACAAAGCCGCACACTACCTTTGCGGGCAAACCAAGGGCGGTGCCAACAGCCAGCAGGTTGGCGAGCAGAGTGCCGTTGTCCCATCCGAAGTGGCGGTAGGTGCGGTCCTGATACTTCCAGGCGTTGCGCCAGTAGGTAGCGGTGCAGACGATGGTCAGCGGGGCGTGGGCGATTGCGGGTTCATTGGCGGTGGCTTCGATCAGCGCGCTGCGATAGTCTCCGGCGCGCAACCGGCGCAGGCCGAACTCAGCGGCGGCAAAGTGATAGACGCCGGCTTCGAGATTCGGCAGCTCGCCACTGACGAGATAGAGTTCGACCTCGTAAAGCGCTCCAGTGCAGGCCGCGGCGCGGAAATAAATCTCGCCCCCGGGGTATTTTCGGTGCCGGGTGATGCCGGCAGAGAGGTAAAGCAGTTGGGCGATGGCTTCCAGATCCGGCGAGGCATTGGTTTGAGGAGGAATGATTTCGGAGATGGCAGAGAGCGCGGCCACGCCGGTTTGGCGCAGTTCTGAGGGCAGGGGAGAGGGCTCCAGTGTGGGATAAATCTTGAAGGGGATGGGTTGGTTGTTGAAGTCCAGAGAATGCTGATTGTTGCGGACGCTGGCGTAGGAGTGCTTGGTGGTATCGTGATACCGCAAGGCGGCGTCGGCGGTTTGGTTGACGGTCATGGAGATGAGGCGGACCCCAACATCTTAACGCCTGGGGACGCACAGAACTTGCGATCGGCGCGCGGTGTCTAAGAGACTATGGGTATCTATCCGGTCCCTTCACTGCTGATCGTCAAGGTGTTGCTGGCTTGCACCTTGACGCAAGGGCAGCTTCCGGCTTTCTTTCAAGTCAGGCCGTCACCCAAACTGCATTCAGATGGTCCGCGGATCAGTACTGCTTCACGGCTGCACATGATAGAGGCCGCCTCCACGAAAATCCTATTAAAGAAAGTTGAGCCACAGGTTCCTCCGGAAGCGAGAGCCGCTGGAGTTCGGGGCGATGTCGTTTTCAGAATCGTGATCGGAACGGACGGCAGGGTCAAGGAAATTCATTTGCGGCGAGGTGCACCACTACTCGTGAGCGCGGCCGCGAAGACGCTTTCAGGGTGGGTTTTCAAGCCCCCTACCTTCAACGGCGCAGCCGTGGAAGTAGAGACCTTTGCCACCGTCCGATTTCGGTTAGCCCGGTAACGTCGTTGGAATGCGAGACCCGGGTAGTGGGTCAGTTTGATTCAAGTTACACAAGAGAGCCTGAAGGCCGCCCGATGACTCCGTCAATGGGGCGGCTTCTGTGCGAATGCGAGTTGGTTAGGACGATATGGGGATACCGAGCCTTGGGAAGCGTGACGGGCTTGTCGGTCACTTCCTTACTTCGATAAGGACTAACTCAAGGCCCTGCTTGCCAACATTTCGCAAGAGATAGACTTCTTCTCTTGGCAATAGCAAAACTGTGCCGGCGCTGACGTTGAGGGTGTTCTCTGTTGATTTGGCCCCGCTCGTAGGTTCTCCGCTGTTCAGAGCCACAACGAAATTGTCATAGCCCTCAACGGGCCTTTTTAATGGTGCTCCGGGCTCCAATTTGTAGTGCGTTACGAAAAGCCTTGGCGTTCCCCCTTCGTTTTTGGCGCCCGCAAGCCGCGCAACCGCGGAATGCCACTCGCAGCCCTCTATTCCAGAAGGGCTTACGGTGCAAGCGCCGTTCGATGAGGGCAGGACTTGAGCCGTTGCTGCCAGGCTAGTGGACATTACAGAGAGGCAGAGCAGATAGATTAAGACGCAGGGATTTTCACCGGCGATCGGGAAGTTGGCAATCTGCCACGTATCTTGCTCGTAGGGCATCTGTGAGTAGCCGAGAAATGGCGCATCCGCATCCGCGGCAGAGTCCTTCTGTCATGACGACGGTTAGTGGTATCCTTACTGCGATATGGGCATTCCGAGCCTGCTGCGCAAGATCTTCATGGTGGACCTGCTTCAGGGACTGAAGGTCACCTTCCTTTATCAGGATCCCAAAGAGATTTACACCGAGCAGTATCCGCTGCAACGGCCGCAGGTGGCGGAGCGCTACCGCGGAGCGCCGCGCCTGAATGTGAATCCCGATACCGACGAGACCATGTGCATCGCTTGCGATTTGTGCGCGCTGGCGTGTCCGGAAAATCTGATTGTAGTCTCGAGTGAACGCAACGAGAAAACCCGCCGCAAGGAACTCACCAACTTTACCTACGACCTGAGCCGCTGCATGTTTTGCGGCCTCTGCGAGGACGCCTGTCCTACCGACGCGCTGGAACTGACCCAGGATTTCGAACTGGCCAGCTACACCCGCGAAGGGGCCATCTGGAACCGCGAGATGCTGGAGAAGGGGCCGCAGCCCACGCAGTATAAGAGATAGTCGTCAGTCGTCGGTCTTCAGTCGTCACAAAAGTTAGCTTTGCCTCATAGCTATCAGCTTTTGGCTGGCGAGGCACCTGTATGGTGCCAAACTCCTTATTGTTCGAAACGACGAACCCAAATAATCTGGCGAAGGAAGGCGATTGAACTTCAGGTGTGCTTGCTGCTCCGGGGCGAGTGAAACCGATGCGCCATTCTGAGCATAGAATCCTGGGTCAATAGTGCGGACCCAACGGCATGCGGTTATCTTGACTGGGAGAGCACCAATCTCGATTTCTTTGATTGTCCGCGACGAACAAGTTACATGAGGAATATGGAGTCTCAATGAAACGTTTTGATCAGTACATGCAACATTTCTCAGACGTTGAGGGTTGGTTCCAGGCGCCGGCCATCGCCATTTGGGACAGCTTCCTGAGTCATCAGCAAGAGCGAAAGATTTCAGGAAACTTGCTGGAAATCGGCGTCTGGAAAGGAAAGTCAGCTGCCCTTGCGGCACTGCACTGCGGGGCTGAGGACGCTTGTGTTTTTGTCGACGTCCTGCCTTTGGACGAGGTTAAAGCGCGCATCAGCCCGGTGGTGCCGGAAGCAACTTGCCACTATTTGCAGGAACAATCGCAGCTTCTTGCCCGCCATCCTTTTGTTGCCCAGGGTACCCATGGCTTTCGTTGGATTCATGTGGATGGCGAACACAGTGGCCAGTCGGTAATGAACGACCTGGAAATCGCTGACCATCTCCTGTCGGACCGAGGCATGGTAGTATTCGACGATTTTTTTTCGCCTGCATATCCGCAAGTGACTCAAGCGGTCTTTCAGTTTCTGGGCACTCGACCGGGGCGCCTGGCGCTGGTGCTGTGCGGCTTCAACAAAGGTTACTTCTGCAGGCCAAAAGCCGCTCGGGAGTACCTGCAGTTTGTGCGGACGTCGCTCTATTCCAATATGGCGGAGCGGGGTTGTGACCAGGTCACAATCTGGAAGACCACCGAACCTGGTGATATGAACGCATTTGGGGTCACGGATCGCTATTCGGGATTCAGCTATCGCGGACCTGATTGGGACCAGAACTCCATCAACATATAAAATTTCCGCCAGCACCCTGCAATGGCTTGTTCAATATCTGGCTCGTGGCCACCAGCGCTTGATTCTCTGATTAAGAACCGGTTGCTCGAGCCGGCACAGGCTATCAGACAGCTTCGAGCGATGGTTGCTGCTGCGTCATGCAGTGCATGGCGCCGAAGCCCCAGATCAAATCGCCCGAGTAGATGCCTATGATCTCGCGGTTGGGGAAGAGGTCGGCGAGGATGTCGAGGGCGACACGGTCGTTGGGGTCGTTGAAGACCGGGACCAGCACGATTCCGTTGGCGATGTAGAAATTGGCGTAGCTGGCGGGGAGGCGGCGCTTTTCGAAAACCACGGGACCGGGCATGGGGAGTTCGACGATGGCCAGGGGCTTGCCGTCCCGATCAGTGCTGGCGCGCAGGCGGCGGATATTTTCCCGCAGCGGCTCGTAGTTGGGGTCGTCAGGGTCGCTCTCGATGGCGGTGACGACAGTATCTGGAGAAACGAAGCGGGTGATGTCGTCAACGTGGCCGTGGGTGTCGTCGCCGGCGATGCCGGAGTCCAGCCAGATCACGTTGGTTATCCCCAGAAAATCTGAAAACAACTTTTCGTAGTCCGCGCGGGCCATCGCTGGATTGCGTTGCTGCGTCTTGCTGAGCAGGCATTCTTCGGTGGTGAGCAAAGTGCCGCATCCGTTGACGTCGATGGAGCCGCCTTCGAGGACGACTCGCGATCTTCCGTGCATCGGGCGGATTTCCCCGGCGTGGGCTGCCTTGGCCATGCGGCTGCCGATCTTTTCGTCGTGCTGATAGTTGGGGTATTTGGACCAAGCGTTGAAGCGCCACTTGATGGCAGAGACTGTCGAGCTGCGCTCGACCGGACGGCCGGGGGCGGCCGTCCCTACGTGAACATCGGTGATTACGAAGGTGCAGCCGGAGTCGCGGGTCCAGACGCGGTTGGTGGGCCAGCGGTGAAAACTAACATTCTTACTGAGAGCGTTTGCCTTGCTCAGGACCTTGCGTGCGTGCTTTTCCGAAGCTGCGCTGTTGACGATGAGATCAATGCGCTCGTGCCGGCCCAGATGGCGGATGATTTCGGCGTACACCCACGGGATGGGCTCGAATTTTCCGGGCCAGTCGCCACGGTAGTGCGGCCAGGCCAGCCAGGTGGAGGCGTGAGGCTCCCATTCGGCGGGCATGCGATAGCGGACTCTCGGCGGAGAAGGCTTCATCTGGACGGGTGTTGAATTCATGGCGTGAGCTGAACAAAAAGCCAAAGGCTTGGCGAGCCTTGCTCGCCCTGGACGGGTCGGAGACCCGTCCCCACACGTTCTTACTCATCAATCGCTTAGCCTGTTCGTAATCGCGCCGTAGCTGTCGATGCGGCGGTCGCGCAGGAAGGGCCAGTTGCGGCGGACATCTTCCACGACCCCCAGGTCGACTTCGCCGATCAGAACTTCTTCTTTGTCATGCGAGGCCTCGGCGATCACGCGGCCGAAGGGGTCGCAGAGAAATGATGCGCCCCAGAATTCCAGGCCATCTCCAGCGGCGGCTTTGCCCCGGATGTCGCCGGTCTCATGTCCTACACGATTTACGACCGCCACGTACACGCCATTGGCGATGGCATGGGCGCGCTGGATGGTGCGCCAGGCGTCGTGCTGCGACTCTCCGAACTCCGCTTTCTCCGAGGGATGCCATCCGATAGCGGTGGGATAGAACAGGATTTGGGCTCCCTGCAGCGCGGTCAGGCGGGCGCCTTCGGGATACCACTGGTCCCAGCACACCAGTGTGCCCACGGGGCCGACGGCGGTGTCGAAAGCGCGATAGCCCAGGTCGCCGGGCGTGAAGTAATACTTTTCGTAGTACAGCGGGTCGTCGGGGATGTGCATTTTACGGTAGAGGCCGCGCAGGGAGCCGTCGGCGTCAAAAAGGACGGCCGTATTGTGATAGACGCCAGGCGCGCGCTTCTCGAATAAAGACGCGATAAGGACGATCCGCAACTGCTTTGCCAGGGTGGCCAGCCGGTTCGTGACCGGGCTGGGAATGGGCTGGGCCAGATCGAAGAGACTCGCGTCCTGACGCTGGCAGAAATACTGGGTCTGAAAAAGTTCGGGCAGACAGACGATGTGCGCGCCCCGCGCCGAGGCCTGATGGACCTTGTCGATGGCGTGTTGCAAATTCTTGTCAGGGTCGGAGGTGGTGGACATCTGTATCAGTCCGACATTGAATTTCTGCGGCGGCAAAGCGGCGGCCTCCTGAAAAGAGAAATAGAATATCAGTTCCCAGTTAGCAGTTCCCGGATTTCAGTTTCTGTTTGTCAGTGGCAATAGATTGTGCGGTTCTAGTAGAGTAGTGCAGCATAACTTGGGGGTGTAATTTTGAAACCAGACAACCATGACGGCGCGGGAATGGAGCGCCACTTACACGATCCGATTGAAGACCGGCTGGTTCCACTGGAGCCACTCGACCTCGGCCAGGTGCGCTCGATTGACGACCTGGTGCGGGCGATGTCCAAAACTGCGTTCACCGGGCGGCAACTCGGTGAAGCCGCCGACGTGCTGGAAGCCATGGCCCGCGACAAGGACTGTTTTGTAGTGATGACCCTGGCGGGGGCGATGACTGTGGCCAAGCAGGGGTTGGTGATCACGGAGTTGATCGATCGCGGCATAGTGAATGCGATCGTGTCGACCGGAGCCCTGATGGCGCACGGACTGGTGGAAGCCACCGGACGCGCCCACTTCCGGTACAACCCCGAAGTTTCTGATGAGGATCTCTACGAGCAGGGCTACAACCGGGTTTACGACACGCTGGAGCCCGAACGGAATCTCGACGACGTGGAAAGGGTGATGTTTGAAGTGCTGGAGCAATGGGACCCCAGCGAGATGCTTTGTTCTTACAAACTCAACCACGCCATTGGACAGTACCTGGCGGAACACGCCAAGGGGCAACGGGGAATTTTGAAGTCGGCGTTCGAGAAAGGCGTGCCGGTTTTCGTGCCTGCCTTCACCGACTCGGAACTGGGGTTGGATGTCGCGCTCTCCAATCGCATGCGGGAAGCGGCGGGAAGGCACAAACTGCGCTTCGATCCCTTCGAGGACCTGGAACATTTTGCCTCCACATTGTTACGGCAAAAACGGCTGGGGATTTTTACCATCGGCGGGGGAGTGCCGCGCAACTGGTCGCAGCAGTTCGGGCCGTTTATCGAATTGCGGCACCGGCGCATGGGGGAAAACGTTCCGCTCAAGCGCTATCACTACGGGCTGCGAATATGTCCCGAACCCGTGTTCTGGGGCGGGTTGTCCGGGAGTCCCTATAGCGAGGCTATCTCGTGGGGGAAGTTTGTGCCGCCGGCTGAGGGCGGAAAGTTTGGCGAAGTGTTTCTGGATGCAACCGTGGGCCTGCCCTTGATCGTGGCCGCGGTGCTGGAGCGCCTGGGAAAGAACGGGCAGAACCACAAGGTGAAGAAGGAGAAGGTTCTGGCGCGGAAGTAGAGGTTAGAGCGCGCGGGCGAGACGCCCCCGCGACAGCCGGCGGGACGCCGGCGCTACCAAGGCAATGGCCCATCGTTTTAGCGATGGGCCTTTTTTAGTTTTAGTCGAAGATCAGGACGGCGGAGGCGATGACCGTGGTCCACAGGCCGCGCTTGTCGCCTACCGCGGACTGGGTGACGTTGGCGGTGCGGACGATCTTGTTGGAGATGCGATAGATCTCTTTCTTCTCGTCCCAGGAACGGTCGGGGTCGAATTCCACGTTCAGCGTGGTGGCCAGCATTTCCGCGGCCAGCTCTTCGGCGTAGTCGCCGGCTGCATCTTCGGTCTCGCCAAAGGAGTGGTGCTCGCTGAGGTAGCCGTAGGTATTGCGGTCCGCGGGGATGGCGACACCGATGCTCGAAGCCAGCAGGCGGTGCGGTTCGTGAGTGGAGTTCTCAGCCACCACCGCGAAGACGACTTCGCCGGGGCTCAAATACTTCAGTCCCGTGGAGCGCGGTACGAGCTTGCATTGTGGAGGAAAAATCGAGGAGACTCGAACCAGATTCTGGGCGGCGATGCCGGCGTCCCGCAGCGCCAGCTCAAACGACGTAAGACGTTCGCGATGTTTCCCGACCCCCTTGGTGAAGAAAATCTTTTTGGGGACCATGTCTTTAGACAATTCGAGGTTCCTCCGGAAGCACTTTGGGTAAATTCGCTAAAACATAACATAGGGACTTGCGCGGACAATATGAAAATCCAAGTAATTCGGAAAAAAAGTCCCCTGTGTGTCGACTTGAATACTTCCGGAGGCGCCAGGCTTACTTGGCGGCGGCCACGGAAAGGACGGCGATGGAATCGCCATTGGCCTCGCCGGTGACTTTCGCCTGCTTGTCGGCCAGCTTGTCGAGCTGATCCAGGGCGGCCTTGTCGCTGGTGTCCAGCGTGTACACCTTGTCGCCCACAACCAAAGCGTACTTTGAACCTTTGCGTATGCACGCGCGGGTACATTCGGCAGCGTCGCCGGCCATCATGTGGTTGGCCCCGCACATGGCGTCACTGACCTTACCGGTGAAGGCCTGGGGCTTGTTGGCCGCCAGAGCGGAGGATAGCGACAGGGTTGCGCCCAGGAATGTGGTCGCGAGGGCGATGGCGAATCTCGAGGGAGTGGAACTCATTCGAACTTTTCTCCTTGGGTTGGGCTTTGTTGCGTACATTTCCTTTAGATGCCGGGAAGGGACAAGGCCCCATCCACGATAATAGCGAAAAGGTGGGCGCCCTGGCGCGCCTTCGGGCAGGATCAAACGACCGCAAGATGCCCCGATATACCCCAGAGGGCGCAAGAGACGGGGTATCCGGTCCTACCTTATGGGATCGAAATGCAGCGAGACGTCCACTGTTTTGTCCTGGTCTTCGGTGGTTTCGTGGAGTGTGATCTTCCACTGGTCGGCAGGATACTGGCCGCTGATGGAGTCCAGGAACTGCCGGGGATAGTCCGAATCGTAGGTCTCCCCCGCCAGCAGCCTCCACGCCGCCAGCATGCGGTCGGTGGCTTTGCTGTCCAGGCCGCGAACTTCGAGGTCTCCCATCTTGTAGATGCTGCCCTCCTGAAACTGGAAAACGTAACGAACCGTAGAGTCGCCGTCGTCTATTTCAGGCACCGGGCGGATTTTGACGCCCATGTAGCCCCGCGTCCCGTACAACTTGGTTAGCGCTTCCACATCCTGGTCGGTTTGCACGGCATTCGCCAGTTCACCGGGCTGGAGGTGAATAAGCGCACGCAGCTTCTCGACCGGAAACACATCCTTGTAGCCCGAAAGCTGGACCCCACTGACTTTGTACTGTCTGCCGGGAGTGACGGGAAAAGTGACGTCCACTAAGGTCTCTTCAGGCGTCTCCTCAACCACCTTGGGCTGGGGCGCGCCGACGCTAGCCTTGAGGTAGCCGCGGGCAAGAAATACGGGAAGGAAATTCTTCTCCGCCCGGAGCATAAGCCGGCTGCGCACGTAATCCTGACCGGAAAGTCTCCGGGCGGCAGCCTCGAGCTCAGGCAGTTCAGCCGGGCTGGCGCCGCTGAAAGCGATCTTGCCCACGCTGATGGGCTGGCCGGTGATGCTGAACTCGAAGGCCTCCATGGGGCCGTCCTCGGGGCCGGCGCGCAGATAATCGACGCGGCCGTGGAGCTTGAGTTCGATGGCGAGGACCTGCAAAGCCTCGGAGACCTCGTCGGCGAGGTCGCCGCCGACCGGCAGTTGGCCTTGGAAAAGAGGCACGCGGGTGCGCAGCTTGTCGAACAATTCCTCATCGGAAAGCCACACGAAGTTCTCAAAGCGGACAGGCACGAAAGGATTGCCGTCCGTGACCTGCAAGGCAAGCTTCATGCCCTCGGGACCGAACTGGAAAGTGTAGGCGACGTCACTGAAAGCGCCGGTTTCGCCCAGGCGCCGGCTCACATCCTTGAAGTCGTCCTCGCTCACGGTCTGGCCGGGTTGCAGACCGGTGGCGGCAATGATCTGCTCCGGGGTGTAGCGATTCGACCCCGTCACGTTGATGGAGATGAGCCTGGACGACGAAGGAGTTTGGGAAGGCTTGCGGGTCTGGGCCGAAAGCAGACAAGCGCAGGCCAGCAGAAGGACTGGGAGGGTCCGGTTCACTGCCGCGATTCTAACCCAAGAACACGTAGGGGCGGGCGCCCTCGCCCGCCCGGCGGAGCGCAGCTCCGCTGCTCTTCAGTCTCAACCCAAGCATGAAACCCTGGCGAGCCGCGCTCGCCTGCCCGGACGAGGGCGTCCGGGCCTACGCGGTTCAAGGTGCGTCAGCGCTTTGCGGCGACGGGGTCCACGGTTTTGATCTTTACCGTGGTGTCGATGAAGGCCAGCGCGGCGCGGCTGAGCGCTTTATCCTTCCGGAATACGAGGGCCAGGTCACGGCGAATCGGGGCCTCTGCCATGGGAATGGCGACCAGCACTTTGGCCTGTACGTCTTCCTGCACGTTGGAGCGGGCGATAAAGCCCACGCCTACGTCGGCGGCGACGAAGCGTTTGAGCAGTTCGCTGGAATCAAGTTCCATGGCGTACTGCGGCTTCAGTTTGTTTTCGTGGAACAAATCTTCCAGAGCATCGCGGGTGTGCCCAGCCTTGGGCATGACCAGGGGGAACTTGGCAACTTCGCAGATGGGTGCGGATTTTAGTTTCGCCAGCGGGTGCTGGGGAGGCGCGATGACCACCAGTTCGTCGCGATGAATCAGAACCACCGTCAGGCGGGGGTCGGTCACCGGCATCGACATGAAGCCGAAGTCCACCGAATTGTCGATGACCGATTCCAGGATCTTGCCATAATCGGCGCGAGTGATGTTGACCGCCACATCCGGGTATTGCTTCTTGAACTCGGCAAAGACTTCGGGAAGGATGTGCAGGCAAGTGCCTTCGTTGGCCCCTACGATGATCTCTCCCCGGGGCACGCGTTCGGTTTCGGCGATCGCGACCAGCACTGCCTTGCGGGCTTCAAGAATTTCCTCAGCATATTTCTGGAAAAGCTTGCCCGAGGCGGTGATGGAAACTTTCCCGCCCGAGCGGTCGAGCAGCTTGGCGCCAACTTCTTCCTCCAGGGCGCGGATCTGCGACGAGATCGCCGGCTGCGTGCGAAAGCGCTTCTCGGCGGCACGGGAGAAGGAGCTGTGGCGCGCGACCTGGAGAAACGTTTCTAGTTGTTCGAAGTCCATGAAAGCCCTCGGCCCTCAGCTTTCGATCCCCCGGAACCCCAGGCGTTTTTCGGAGCAAGGATCAGCACGCGAAGTACTGAATACCGAGTGCTGAATGCTGATTGCTTTAACGCCGCGCCGCGTAATTGTCTGAAAACTCAGCCCGTGGGGCATAAGGGCTGGTTATCCCGGCCATAAAAACAATATATTTCCTTGCACAGGCTGCGTCCCTTTACAGTTACGTCCGGCACTGTACAAAGCGAGATTGTAGCAGGCAGGTTAACATCCCTTAAAATGCGGCACTTAGCCGCCCCGCCACTGCCGAATGAGTCGCAGGACGGGGATCAGGAGCGAATCTGAAAGGAACTGTTCATGGCTGACCCGAAAACCGTTCTGGAGTTCGTAAAGAAGAACGGGGTCAAGATGTTCGACCTGCGTTTTACCGACTTGCCCGGACTGCAACACCACGTTTCCTATCCCATCGACCAGCTGAGCGAGGCTGCGTTTGACGAGGGTTTTGGCATGGACGGTTCGTCCATCCGGGGCTGGGCGGCGATCCACGAAAGCGACATGCTGCTGATGCCCGACCCGAACTCGTTCATCCTCGATCCCTTCACCGAGATTGCGACGCTGGTGATGGTGTGCGATGTTGTGGACCCGGTGACCAAGCAGCGCTACGACCGCGATCCGCGCTACATCGCGAAGAAGGCGGAAATGTATCTGGGTTCGACCGGCCTGGCGGACACCGCCTATTTCGGGGCCGAGGCCGAGTTTTTTATCTTCGACAATGTGCGCTTCGATCAGCGCGAACAGCACGGCTTCTACTTCATCGATGCGGAAGAAGGACGCTGGAATTCCGGCCGGGTGGAGAACAACCAGGGATACCGCCCGCGCTACAAAGAAGGCTATTTTCCGGTGCCGCCCACCGATCACTACCAGGACCTGCGCAGCGAGATGGTGATGACCATGCAGAACTGCGATCTGGAAGTGGAATGCCACCATCACGAAGTCGCGACCGGAGGCCAGACTGAAATCGACCTGAAATTCGATTCGCTGGTGCGCTCGGCCGACCACATGATGCTCTACAAGTACATCGTGAAGAATGTGGCCAACCAGTACGGCAAGACGGTGACTTTCATGCCCAAGCCGATCTTCGGCGACAACGGCAGCGGCATGCACACTCACCAGTCGCTGTGGAAGGGTGGCAAGCCGTTGTTTGCCGGCGATGGCTATGCCGGCATCTCGCAGATGGCGCTGTGGTACATCGGAGGGCTGATCAAGCACGGACCGGCGCTGGCGGCCATCATTGCTCCGACCACCAATTCATATAAGCGCTTGGTGCCGGGATTCGAGGCGCCGGTGAACCTGGCTTACTCGCGGCGAAACCGCTCGGCGGCATGCCGCATCCCGATGTATTCAGCATCGCCCAAGGCCAAGAGAGTGGAGTTCCGGCCGCCCGATCCCAGTTGCAACCCCTATATGGCGTTTGCGGCGATGATGATGGCAGGCCTGGATGGAATCGAGAACAAGCTGGACCCGGGACAGCCGCTGGATAAAGACATCTACGACCTTGGGCCGGAAGAGCTGGCCAAGGTACCGTCCATGCCGGGCTCGCTGGAAGATGCGCTGGATGCCCTGGAGCGCGACCACGCCTTCCTGCTCAAGGGCGACGTATTTACCGAAGAGTTGCTAAGCACGTATGTGGAATACAAACGTACCAAAGAAGTGGACGCGGTGAGACTGCGACCGCATCCCTATGAGTTTGCGCTGTACTACGACATCTAAACGATGTCGTGGGTCCAGTGTTGTGTGAGTCGGACACTTTGTCCGACGCCCTTGATTTTGACCTTCCTCAAACCAACATCAAGTCTAGGGCGCCGGCCAGGAGGGTCCGACCCTCACCAACTCCCAACAAAAAAGCCCGGCACAGTAGCCGGGCCTTTCCATCTTAAAAAGAGGAGTTTTAAATCAGGCTGCTGATCGCAGTCCGATCGCTTCGCGCCGGAAATCTATCCATGTCCAGGTCGCGGGTCGGCTTTACTTCCTTGACCTCGGGCAGGCCGAGGACGATGGCTCCCAGGGTGGAGTTCGACTTCTCCAGCACCATGAGCAGATATTTCTGGGCTACGGCTCGATCAGAAGGATGAATGAGTTTCCACCAGCGCCGAATGGACTCCTGCACCTCGACGGTGTTCTTGTCCCCTTCGACCATGGCGTCAACCAGCTTGTAGACCTTGCTCTTGACCGCTTGGTAGGAGATAGAGACCTCCTGTGGCATTGTCCACCCCCGGTGCTGTGTGTCATAGCAATACGCGGGCCAAACGTATCCCTAAGCGTTATTGGGACTTAGGCAAACGATTGATTCTAGTTGTTGGAGGAATAGAAAAATCTGATATGAATTTCCGTAGAACAAGGTTGGGAGCGAGATCAGGAGAAATCGTTTGCTGGCAGTTGAGATCCTCGCTTATTTCTGGCTCAGCTGCTTTTCGACGGCGGAGAGTACTTCCGTCGAATCCGGAGTTACCGCGGACTCGAAGCGCTGCACCACGTTGCCGTTGCGGTCAACCAGAAATTTGGTGAAGTTCCACTTGATGTCGCCTGCGATCGACGGACCGGTCTGTTTGGTGAGGTACTGGTAGAGCGGAATCTGGTCCTCACCCTTAACCGACACTTTGCTATACATGGGAAAGGTCACATTGTACTTACGGGAACAGAAAGTCTTGATTTCTTCGTTGGTGCCGGGTTCTTGTCCGCCGAAATTGTTGGCCGGGAAGCCGAGGATGACGAAGCCCTGGTCCTTGTACTTCTCATACAAAGACTCCAGCGCGCTGTATTGCGGGGTGAAGCCGCAGCGGCTGGCGACGTTGACCACCAGAACCACCTTACCCTTAAAGTCCGCCAGGGGCATGGGTTTGCCGTCGATTGAAGGCAGGGTGAAGTCGTAAATATTTGCCGCGACAGCGGATCCAGCCATAACGATAACCATCACCAGTCCCAGGACAAAAGATGCGAGGACATTTCGGTGGCGCACAGCCTTCATGACTGTCTCCTTGGCGCTGCTGAACGTCCAGTTCCTGACTGGAACGAGAATACCGGAGGGGGCTGCGGAGCGCAACGGGTTACAATGTGGCGCCCTGGTGGGCGACTGATTCCTGTCAGTGCAGCAAAATTTCTTGCGGAGGCCTCATGAAGCAGGCGCTGCCTTGGATGTTTCTATGTCTGACGCTGTCAGGCGTACTTTCAGCACAAACGGAGCCGGCGCAACCTGCTGTCAGTCACGACAGTACGGAGCGGATGTTCCTTCCCCGCGACACCTTCTGGGGATATGGGCAGTTTGATCTGGCGCCTCCGCATAACGAAATTGATCCCAACATCTGCCGTGCGGACGCGGGAATTTCGGGCGGCGTGAGCGATCCCTGCAACGCCTTCGCGCGCTACATGATTTCGGGATATATAGAAGCGCATCCCTTTGGCCGCGGACAGTTCCGCAGGTTCTTCCTCTTCGGAGAGCCCCGCTTCCTGTTCGGCAAGAACCTTCCGCAAACGCTCTACACCTGGTCGATGGCCGCGATCGGACTGGAAAACTCGTGGGGCGGCGGACTCTACCTGGGTAAGGGCTTCGAAATGCGCGTGACCCAGCATTTTCTGTTTACCCGCTTTGGAGCGCGGGACAGGAATCTGGGCGGGGCGGACCTTGGACCCAACGGACCCTGGGGGCGCTACAACACCATCGGGGTGCGGAAATATTTCGGGACCAGGAGGTATTGAGGGTATGCTGAAAATCCGAGTCCAGCGTCTTGCCTCCATCGAAACTGCCAAATGAGCTGACCGGGATGAGCGCCGATCCCGGGCAAAATAGCCGGGCCTTGCCCGGCCTGGGCGGGTCAGAGACCCGCCCCCACACGGGCTGTGGGTTTCGCAATCCTGACCTGGCCAAAGGTAGCCTGGAGCGCGTTGGCGCGCGGCTTTCGCCTGTATTGGCCGCGGCCTTGCCTGGGTTGCTGGCGGAGGCCCCGGATCCGGATGGCGCCCTGCTCTCTGTTTGAGCGCTTGTGCGAGTCGGCCGAAATTGTGCGCTTGCTGGAACAGCATCATTTTCTGGCGCACTACGCCATTGTGGTTTTCGGCCACAGCCGGTTTCTGGGCGAAACACTGATCCAGAATGCCGACCTGCTGCCGTCTTTTCTGCGAGAGAAAAATCTTGACCGCAGCTTTTCCCAGGAAGAATTTCACGAAAGCCTGGCTCGCTTTCGGACGCGCTCGCTGGACCACGATGTTGCGCTCACCCTGGCACGCTTCAAGCGGCGCGAATATGTCCGCATCATGTTGCGCGATGTTCTGAAAATCGCGCCCCTGGCTGAGACGACGGCGGAAATCTCGGCTCTGGCCGATGTGCTGATCGAGGAGGCCCTGCGCGAGGCGGACAGTAAACTGCAGCGGCGCTACGGCACGCCGCAGCACCTCGACGCCCTGGGCCGGCGGGTGGACACGCCGTTTGCCATCCTCGCCCTGGGCAAACTGGGAGGCAACGAGCTGAACTACAGCTCGGACGTGGACCTGATGTACATCTACGGCGACGGCGAGGAGCCACCCCGGACGCCGGTTTCCAATCGCGAATACTTTCATCCGCCTGGCCCAGCACACGACCGACATCCTTTCGCGGATCACGGGGGAGGGACCGGTATTCCGCATCGACTTGCGCCTGCGGCCGCAGGGCGGGGAAGGGGAGTTGGCCATCCGCTTGTCGCAGGCGTTGACCTACTACGCCGAGGCCGCGCACGACTGGGAGCGCCAGGCGCTGATCAAAGTTCGGCAGTCGGCCGGAGATACCGGCCTGGCTCGCGACTTTATTCGGGCGGTACAGCCATACGTTTATACCGAGCAAGTGAATTTTGCCGCCATCAAGACGGCGCTGGTGACACGCGAGAAGATGCAGAAGCGGCGCCAGCTGGGAAAGACGCTGGGGCAGCCGGAGCAGACTATCGATGTGAAGGTCGACCGCGGGGGCATTCGCGATATTGAATTTCTGGTGCAGTGCCTGCAGCGGGTGTACGGCGGAGCCGAACCCTGGCTGCGCTCGGGCGGGACCCTGTTCTCGTTGCACAAATTGCATGACAAGGGCCACATCAGCGGCAAGGAGTTTCATGATCTGACCAGCGCCTACGAGTTCCTGCGTCATCTGGAGCACCGGTTGCAACTTCGCCAGGGGCAGCAGACTCACCGTTTACCGGCCCCTGAGACCGACCTGCGCGTGCTGCAGCGAGCCATGGAAGGTTATGCGCCGGGGGAGCACCGGTCGGGCGACCTGGCGTCGGTGGTGCAACGGCGGATGGCGACGGTGGCCGAAATTTATCAGCGCATTATCTACCAGCAGCAGACTCGCGGCCGGCAGCAGTTGCCCGGCGCTGAATTCAAGTTGCTGAGCGCGCTCGAACCGACCACGACAGACCCGTCCAGCCAGCAGATTCTTGAACGGCTGTCGATCGACGCCCCTGCCCTGTATGAAATTGTGGGTAGCAGTGATTTGAACCCGCAGGCACGCAAGAATCTTTACCGGTTTCTGGGGTCGGCGTTCGGCAGTTCGCAACGTTATGCGACCGTTCTGCAACATCAGGAGGGGCTGCGTCGCGCGCTGGTCCTGTTTGAATCGAGCGACTACCTGACTGAGATCCTCATTCGCCATCCCGAGGAAATTGTCACGCTGGCGGAGTTGGAAGAAGTCCCACACGCCGGGGGAAGGTATTTGTTTGAAAAGTCTCTGGGGCTGACGGAGACCGCCCGTGACCCCGTGTTTTCTTATCTGGCCGATTCGCCGGCCCCCTACGCGGAGAAGCTGGCGATGCTGCGACGGCACTTCCGACACCGGGCATTCGTGGTCGGGGCGCGAGACGTCATCGAGCTGCGCGATGTGTACGAATCCTTCGAAGCCACCACGGCGGCAGCGGAAGATGTGATGGCGACGGCGGTCCGCCTGGCCGACGCCGGCGAGCTGGCCGTCATGGCGGTGGGCAGGCTGGGAAGCGGGGAATTTGATTTGTTGTCGGATGCCGACGTGTTGTTTGTGTGCCCGGAGGATGGCGACCGCATCGCGCTGACCAAGTCTGCGGAACAGATGATGCATGCGCTGGCGGCTTACACTCGGGACGGAACCGTGTTTCCGGTGGATGCGCGCTTGCGGCCGCGGGGCGGCGAAGGCGAACTGCTTTCCACTCCCACACAGTTGGCGGCGTACTTCGAACACGAGGCCCAAGCCTGGGAAGCGCTGATGTACACCAAGCTGCGCTTTCTGGCAGGATCTCAAACCCAGGGAGAACACGCGCTGGCAGTGCTGAAGATATTGTTCGGAAGATTTGCCGCCGATCCGGGATTCGCCGGGGCCGTCCGAGAGATGCGGGCGAAACTCGAAAGTGCGGAAGGGCCCGGCAAGAGCTTCAAGTCTTCGCCGGGGGCGATCTATGACATTGACTTCATTACCAGCTTTCTTCTGGTGAAGCACGGTGTGGCCGACAAGCAGGGAAGCTTGCGCGACCGGCTGTGGCGCTGCGTGGATTCAGGGGTCCTGGGTAAGAGCGAGGCGGGGGTGCTCGACCATGCGGCGGAATTGGTGCGTACGGTGGAACACGTGTCGCGGCTGGTCGTCGGGCGGGCGGGCAAATGGCTGCCTGCAACCGAGCATGGATGGAAAGTCAGCGAGAAGCTGACGGCCCAGATTCTGGAACGCGAATTTCAGGATGGCCTGGAGATCGAGTTGGAGCGGACCTTCGGTAAGGTGCGGGAGATCTACGAGCGGGTGTTTGGAGGGTAAGCGAGACCGGTTTGAGTAGCGCCGGCATCCTGCCGGCTGTCCCGAGGGCGTCTCGCCCTCGGTGGGTTCACCAATTTGCAACCAATATTTCCGCCCCCGAACACTCGCGGGCGAGTGCGCCCGCGCCACACCTGCCAATCAGCTTCGGCGCACGGTGTATGCGGGCACGGGGGCGGGGCGCCGGCCGCGTTGAACCAGCCAGATAATCAGGGCAACAATCCCGCCGAGAAAGAGGAAGGGCAGCAGGAAGATCAGAAAAATCCAGGCACCGCCTCCTCCGATGGTCGTCACATCGCCGGCCACGCTGGCCTGCGGGTCGCGGCGCACGCTCCCGCCAATTGCAGTCAGGTCGCCGGCCACCTGGGCGCCGCTCTCCACTCGGGCATTGCCTCCGATGGCCGTGACATCTCCCGAAATCGAAGCGCCTGACTCCACGAATACGCTTCCGGCAATGGCGGTGACGTCGCCGGATGACTGACCCCGGATGTGAATCGAGCAGGCGATGCAGGTCACATCGCCGACTCTTTCGCCGGACTCAATGCGAATGTCGTGACTGAACTGGGTGCGGTCAGAGCTGGCGGCTGCCGCCTGACTGCTGTAAGGCGCTGCCAGAATCGCAAGCATGCAGAAGGCTGGGAGGGGAGAGAACCAGGTCATGAGATCTCCTGAGAAACGCTTGCGGACAGTATAAGCCGCTTTGGGCTCGATTCGAAACCATCCCTTTCCAGCGCGTCATCCCTGAGGGACTTTCACTCCCGAAGGATCTGGTGCGCACCGGCAGCAACGCACGGGCAAAGAGTGCATCTGCTTCACGCCAGATCCTTCCCGGCCTCAATGCCGTTCGTGACGCCTGCGGGTAAGCAGAACTTTCAAACTGAGCCACTACCTGGAACGCGGTTTGGGGATTGGACACTCTGGTGTGGGTCGGACAGGAGTGTCCGACCCACACATGTCCTAGTGCTTCGATTTCAGGGAGTAGTTTCTTGCCACGCCGAAGCCGGTGACGCCGATGTGGACGATTGAAATCCAGCGTTCGATCTTGTGGTGGTGGGCGCGATGCATCCAGTAGGACAGGCCGACCGAGGTGAGCGTTCCCGCCGCCTCCAGGCTGGCAAATGCCGCTGAGTTATTGACGATGTCATCCGGGATGAGGACTTCTTCGCGGCCGCGCGCCAGAAAGTTGCGGGTGGAAGCATAGTCGAGGCCCCGGAAGACAGCGACGCCGGAGAAGAGAAGGATGTTGGTGCGGTCCCAGAAGGCGTGGGGCGGGTTCTTGGAGGGAGCATCGGGGATTGGAGCAGGCGCGGAAGAGGGCGTTGCTGTCGGTTGCTGGGCGGGCGCGGGAAGTGGAATCAGAACCCAGGTCATGAGTAAGGCCAGCAGGCGGAGAGAGCCGAGGTGCATGCTCGCATTGTAGCGGGAGTGCCTTGCCAGAGCCTACGTAGGCCCGGACGCCGTCGTGCGGGCGGGCGAGCAGAGCTCGCCGAGGTTCGGTTCTGCGGCGGCTGGATACTTACGGTTCGCAGCTCCTGTGTTGCGCGGCAAGACTGCCGAGCTTCGCTCGGCCGGGCGGGTGAGGGCACCCGCCCCTACGCGGTGTGTGGTGCTTTATAATTGCATGTTTTGACCCACAATCGTTTCGTCCATCAAGTACGGAGGGTTTAATGGCGGCTTCCTATAACGGTGTGCCGGTTCCGGCAAATGGGGCCCGGATTTCCTACAGCAACGGCACTTACCAGGTGCCCGATAATCCCATTGTGCCTTTCATCGAAGGTGACGGCACGGGCCGCGATATCTGGAAGGCTTCGGTGCGGGTGTTCGATGCGGCCGTGGAGAAGGCCTACAAGGGTAAGCGGCGCATCGCCTGGTACGAAGTGTTTGCCGGCGAGAAGGCCATGGCGAAGTTTAATACCTGGCTGCCCGATGACAGCGTCGCGGCCATCCGCGAATTTCGCGTGGCCATCAAGGGGCCGCTGACTACTCCGGTGGGTGGAGGTATCCGGTCGCTGAACGTGGCCTTGCGGCAGATTCTCGATCTGTATTGCTGCGTGCGTCCGGTGAAGTATTACAAGGGCGTGCCCTCGCCGGTGAAGCATCCCGAACGTATGGACGTGGTCATCTACCGCGAGAATACAGAAGACGTTTATGCCGGCATCGAGTGGGAGGAGGGAACGCCTGAGGCGGCGCGCCTGATCGAGTTCCTCAACCAAGACATGCTGAAAGGCGGCAAGAAGCAGGTGCGTCTCGATTCCGGCGTGGGCATCAAGCCCATCTCGATTACCGGGACCAAGCGCCTGGTGCGCATGGCCATCAAATTTGCGCTGCAGAGCGGACGCAAGAGCGTCACCCTGGTGCACAAGGGAAATATCCAGAAGTTTACCGAGGGCGCCTTCCGCAAGTGGGGGTACGAACTGGCGACCGAGGAATTTCGCGATAAAGTTGTGACCGAACGCGAGAGCTGGATTCTCGGCAACAAAGATAAAGACCCGAATATTTCGATCGAACAGAATGCCGCGCTGATCGAGCCCGGCATGGAGTTTGCCACGGAAGACTTCCGCCAATCGGTTTACAGGGAAGTAGAGAAAGTTCTGGAAGCGATCTATGCCACGCATGGCAAAGGTGCGTGGAAAAAGAAGCTGATGATCAATGACCGGATTGCCGACTCGATCTTTCAGCAGGTGGTGACCCGGGCGGACGAGTATTCAGTGCTGGCTTGTCCCAATCTGAATGGCGACTACATTTCCGATGCCTGCGCGGCACAGGTCGGCGGGTTGGGCATCGCGCCGGGCGCCAATATCGGCGACGGCTTCGCCTGCTTCGAGGCCACCCACGGAACTGCCCCCAAATACGCGGACAAAGATGTCATCAATCCGGGGTCGGTGATTCTCTCCGGAGTGATGATGCTGCGCTTCCTGGGCTGGAATGAAGCCGCCGACCTGGTGGAACACGGACTGGAGCGCACCATCGAACAGAAGAAAGTGACCTACGACTTTGAGCGGCTGATGGAAGGCGCCACCAAAGTGAAGACCAGCGAGTTCGCGAATTACATCATCGAGAATATGGGCGCGGGTGTTCTGACCGCTATCTGAAAAGCCTGCCACGGATCTTACGGATATACACGGATTGGATATTTTCGTCTATCCGTGTTCATCCGTGAAATCCGTGGCTCCGAAAGGGACTACTCATGCGAAAGAAAGTGACAATTGTTGGTTCCGGCAACGTAGGCGCAACCGCGGCTCACTGGATTGCTTCCAAGGAACTGGCGGACGTAGTGTTGATCGACATCATCGAAGGCGTGCCGCAGGGCAAGGGGCTGGACCTGCTCGAAGCCATGCCGATCGAGAAGCGTGATTCGTATGTGCTGGGCACGCAGGATTATGCGGATACCGCGAATTCTGATGTTGTCGTGATTACCGCTGGCATCCCACGCAAGCCGGGAATGAGCCGCGACGATCTGCTCAACACCAACCACAAGATCATGAAAGATGTCGTGGGCAAGGTGGTGCAGCATTCGCCGAACTGCATTCTGATTATTGTTTCGAACCCGCTGGATGCCATGGCCCAGGCGGCGTACAAGATGGCCGGTTTCCCTCGGGAGCGCGTGATCGGCATGGCCGGTGTGCTGGATTCGGCGCGCTTCCGTGCATTTATCGCGCAGGAATTAAAAGTCAGCGTGGAGAATGTGACCGCGTTTGTGCTGGGCGGGCACGGCGATACCATGGTTCCATTGCCGCGATACTCGACGGTCGCGGGCATACCGATTACAGAGTTAATGGATGCGGCCACAGTGGAGCGCCTGGTGCAGCGCACCCGCGACGGCGGAGCGGAAATTGTGAGGTATCTCAAAACCGGCTCCGCCTTCTATGCTCCGTCGGCGGCCGCGACCGAGATGGTCGAAGCTATCCTCAAAGACAAGAAAAAGATTCTGCCCTGTGCCGCCTACCTGCAAGGCGAATACGGGATCAGCGGATTGTATGTTGGCGTGCCCTGCAAACTCGGCGCCAAGGGTCTGGAGCAGATCATCGAAATCAAACTTACCCCCGAAGAAAAAGCCGCGCTGGATAAGAGTGCAGCAGCAGTAAAAGAGTTGGTGGCGGTGATCGGGGTTTGAGCGGGGTGCCCCCCTCCTTTTTGTGGAGAGACAGGGTGGGCTATGGTGACCACTGAAATCCCCTGAAAATTCCTCAACATCCCCGCCCTGCCGTTCCAAAAAAACGGAACGACGAGGACGGGGCACCCGCCTGATTCATCGTATCCCCCTTTACCTCAATTGACCATGGTCGTTGACCATGGTTAAATAGAGGGATGAAAGAGGTCGCCATTTCGGAGTTCAAGGCCAAATGCCTGGGCATGCTGGAGCAGGTGCGCAAGACGCGTACGCCGATCCGCATCACGCGTTTTGGGAAACCGGTGGCTGAGATAGTGCCTCCGACTCCTGAAAAGAGTCCCAAAAACTGGTTGGGTTCTATGGAAGGCACGATCCGGATTGTCGGGGATATCGTGGGTCCGATCAGCAGCGAAGACGATTGGGACGCATCGCACGAATGAATCTACTGCTGGATACCCACATATGGATTTGGAGTGTCGGCGACCGCAAGCGCCTTGCGAGTCGCGTGCTACGGGAGCTCGCGAATACAGAAAATGAACTCTGGCTCTCGCCCATCAGCGTCTGGGAAGTCCTGTTTCTTTACCATAAAAAAAGAATTGAGCTCGAGGGGATGGATGTCGAGACCTGGACCAGAAGAGCACTCGAGATCAGGCCGTTGAATGAGGCGACCCTGACGATCGATGTTGCCCTGGAGATTCCAAAGCTGAATCTCGCGCACGGCGATCCGGGAGATCATTTTCTGGTAGCCACTGCAAAGGTGTTGGGATTGACCCTCGTGACCTCCGACGAACGGATGATCCGTTCCGCTGACGTTCCGATCTTAGCGAACCGGTGAATTGCGAGCGGCGTGGTTTGCGATGTAGAAACCAGATTCCAGTTCTCTGTTCTCAGACGCGTTCGATGGTGACCGATTTCACCACGGCATCTTTGAGCGGCTTGTCCTGCCTATTGCGCGGAGTCGCGACGATTTTTTCTGCCACGTCGTAGCCCTCCACGACTTCTCCGAAAATGGTGTGCTTGCCGGTGAGCCATTGCGTGGGCGCGATGGTGATGAAGAACTGGGAGCCGTTGGTGTTGGGGCCGGAGTTGGCCATGGCCAGCTTGCCGGGTTTGTCGAAGCTGTGCGGCGAGCCTTTGGTTTCGTCCTCGAACTGGTAGCCGGGGCCGCCGAAGCCGGTGCCCGCCGGGTCGCCGCCCTGGATCATGAAGTCGGGAATTACGCGGTGGAAGATGGTGCCGTCATAGAGGCGGTCTTTGCTCTTCTTGCGGCTGACGGGGTGGGTCCACTCGCGTTTGCCTTCGGCAAGCTCGGTGAAGTTAGCCACGGTTTTGGGCGCTTCTTTTTCGAAAAGGCGGCAGACGATGGTGCCTTCACTGGTATTGAAGACGGCGTAGGTACCGGGTTGACGGGGCATGGGATCCTTTCGTTTTGCGGATGCGAGGGCAAGATGCCCTCACGACAGCCGGCGAGACGCCGGCGCTACTTTGGAGGCGGAGCGGCCGCGGCCGGTTTCTTTGCTGCCGGCTTCGCCGTTGTGGCTGGATGTGGTTTGGCTGCGGGGGCAGCGCCGCCCTTGGTGATGATGATGTGAGTGATCTTGACCGGGCGGTAGGGGCGGTCATTGGCGTCACGACCCATGCGCGCAATCTGCTTCACCAGGGCGACGCTGGCCTCGTCACATTGGCCGAATAGCGTATATCCGCCGTTCAGGCTGGGATACGGAACCTCCGTGATAAAGAACTGGGAGCCGTTGGTGCCGGGACCGGCGTTGGCATAGGCCAGGCGTCCGGGGCGGTCGAACTTCACGGTAGGAGAGGTTTCGTTCTTGAATTCAAAGCCGACATCGCCGCTGCCGCTGCCGGCGGGATCCCCACCCTGAATCATGAAATCAGGAATCACGCGGTGGAAGATGGTGCCATCGTAGAGCGGGACGCCGTGCTTCTTGGCGTGCGAGATGGGATTGGTCCAGTCTTTGGTGCCCTGGGCCAGGCCGATGAAATTGGCGACTCCGATGGGAGCTACGTCAGGGAACAGCGTGCAGGTCAGCTTGCCCGCAGTGGTCTCGATGATGGCGGTGGGCCGGGCGGGCGTAGCGGCTGCCGGTTTGGCTGCGGCAGCGGCTGGCGTCTTCGCGGGCGCGGCTTTGTGCGCGGGCGCAGTCTGCGACCATCCTGACGAAACCACGGCCGCAATCAGCAAACAGATGGAGAAACATTTTCTCATGGACGCTCCTGAGCGCCGGGCTTTGCCCGGCCGGGCAGGTGAGGACACCTGCCCCTACGTGAGTTGTGACTGCGAAATATGATTCTATCCTAGAGTTCCCAAAATGCTATTTACTGGTCGAGGTCTGAGCCGACTCGGCCTGCATCTCGCGGCTCACCCGTTCTACTTCCGCAAAGACGCGCAGCAGGTTTCCGCCCAGAATCTTGTGGATGTCTTTTTCGCTGTAGCCCCTATCCAGCAGGGCCTGGGTGATCTTGGGCAGGTCGGCGGCGGAGTCCATGCCTTCGGGCATGGCGCCGCTTACGCCGTCGAAGTCCGAGCCCAGGCCGACGTGATCGACTCCGGCGACCTTGGCGATGTGGTCGATGTGATCGATCAGGCTCTTGAGCGGAGGGCGCGGAATCTTGGCGGCCCATTCGCGCTCGACCTGGTCTTTGTCCAGATAGGTGACGGGTTTGCCGGCCGCCTTTAACTCCGCGACCCGCGCCTCCACCGCGGCCTCAGCTGCTTTCATCTGGGCCTCGGCGGCCTTGCGGTAATTTTCGTCGATGAAGGCGGAATAGAAGTTGGTCTGCACCACACCGCCTTTTTTGGCCACCGCGAGCAGCATGTCATCGGTCATGTTGCGGGGATGGTTGGTCAACGCGCGGGCTGAAGAGTGAGAAGCGATAACAGGCGCCCGGCTGGTTGCGATGGCATCAAAGAAGGTCTTGTCGGCGACGTGGGAAATGTCCACCATCATGCCCATGCGGTTCATCTCGAGAACCACTTGTTTGCCGAAATCCGTCAGACCGTTGTGGTGCTGGATTTTGGGGTCGTCGATATCGCCAGAGGAGTCGGCCCACTCATTCGTATTTGACCAGCTCAACGTCATGTAGCGCACGCCCAGCCGGTAGTAGTCGCGCAGCAGGTGGATGTCGTTTTCGATGGAGTGACCGCCTTCGATCCCCATGAGGGCGGCAAGCTTCTTCTGTTTGTGGGCGCGTTCGATATCAGCGACCGAGAAGGCCATCATCATGCGGTCGGGATGGCGCGCCGCCTGCTGGTACACCGAATCGATCATGTCGAAAGTGGACCTGGCGAAATGTCCGCTGGTGGTTTCGGGATCGGCCCAGATGGAAAAGAATTCCGCGCCCAGGTTGCCGGCGCGGGCCTTGTCCAGGCTGATGTGGCCTATGTCTTTTGGATCGGTGGTGCCGATATCGAAGTTCTCGTACAGAAAGCGCTGCGGCGTGTCGGCGTGGGTATCCACGACGATGGCGGAGTTGTGGATGGCGCGGGCCCGGGGAGTAATAGTTTGTGCGGCCAGGGATGCAGACAGCAACAGGAAGAGGGAAGACCTGAAAATATTCATGGTGTGTGAAGATGTGCGAACGAGGATTTTATACGGTCAGGAGGTTGGGCGTAAGGGCTTTTATCCAGAGGAGTTTTCCGTGCTGACACGCGAGCGCCGTTGTCACTCCGCTTTTTCCGATACCCAGCGCGAGATTGCCGTCACCAATTTCCGGGGCGAAATCCGCACCGATTCGGCAACCAGCCAGTTGCGGAATCCTGGAATCACGATGGTGCTTCCTTTGAGCAATCCTTGATAGCCGACGCGCGCCACGGCCTTCGCCTGCATGGGGCGAAGCTTCCTGAACAGGCGCGACTGGTCGTTGCCGGCGCGGCCGGCGAACCCGGTCTCGGTCGCTCCCGGACAGAGGCAGGTCACGGTAATGCCCTTGCCGGCCAACTCATTGGCCAGCGCCTCCGAAAACGAGATCACGTACGCCTTGGTGGCGTAGTACACCGCCATCAGGGGGCCGGGCTGAAAGCCCGCGGTCGAAGCCACATTCATGATCTTGCCGGAGCCGCGCTCCAGCATCGGCCCGAGAAAGAGTTTGGTGAGATAGGTGAGGGCGGTGATGTTGAGCTGGATCTGGCCTGCGCTCTCCTCCAACCCGACCTCTGCGAAGTCTCCAAACTTGCCGTAGCCGGCGTTGTTGACCAGAATATCGACCTTAACTCCGTCGCGCCGCAGTTGCTCGAACAGAGACTGCGGGGCAGTCGGGGCCGCGAGGTCGAGGGCCATTGTCCTGACCGTGATGCCAAACTGACGCTGAAGCTCATCTCCAACCTGCTTGAGCCTGGGTCCATTGCGGGCCACCAGAACAAGATTGTGATGGTCCTTGGCGAAGAGCTTGGCCAGTTCGTATCCGATGCCGCCGGAAGCGCCGGTGATCAACGCGGTGAGGGGAGCGTCATTCATTCTAAGGTTGACAGAAAATCACCGCGTACACCGTCATCAGAACCAGTGTTTTGTCCAATCTCTCAGCTCGGCCCAGTACACCTGCATGCGATTGGCCAGCGTTTCCGGTCTCGTCATGTCGTAGCCGCCGTGCGGTGTGCTCAATGCCGGAGAGTAACCCTTGGGGACCTGGAATAGCGCGTCATCGAGGGTAGAGCCGGAAAACTCCAGCAACTCAAGCTTGCTGACGGTGCTCTTGCCTTGTTCCGTCCTGGTTGTAGTCTCTTCCAGAGGAAAGCCGGCAGGGGCAGTGCCCAGTCGTTTGAAATGTATGCGATCGCGCCGTCCGCCGGCAGTGAATGTCGCGTAAAGAAATCCGATTCCCTGGCCTGGGTCTTCACAACCGAGGCCTGGCAAGTTGATATACCACCCGTCGCGTTCTTCCGTGCTGGATGGCCTGGTGGCGCCAGGTCCGGATTCCACGGTGGTCCTGATTTTGACGTGTCGGGCCGTATAGACGCCCTGCTGGCGTCGCTCACCAGTGTCGATTGAATCGATCGTGATCGTGACCTCAGCGCCGCTCATCTCGGATGGCGGTATCGGCCGGACGCGTTTACGCTGTTCCGACCAATCTATGATTGGAAGTTCCGCGTAAACCCTGGCCTCCTCATTCAGGTCGATCCTCTTCCGCTCGTCGCACCGGCTGATGCTGACAAATTTCATTTTGGACGGTTTGTCACGGGAGTATTCCCGGCGCTGCTTCGATCCCTTGAAGTACAGGGTTTCCACTGCCGAGTCGACGGAATCATGGCGCCGCGTCTTGATGGTTAGATCGGAAAAATTTGGGATATTCGGATTCGCGAGGGCCGCAGACGCAAGAAAAAAGATGAAAAGCGGCAACAACTTTAGTGTGGAGGGTCCCATATCGTTCCTCCAGGAAAGGGGCCAACGCAACCTGCCATTGGCCCCATGCCAGAAACCAGAGCCGGAAAGGAGTTCCGGACTACGCACCCACTAACGCCGCCTCGACCCCGTAAATCGAATACCAGGGGGTCGCGGCCTTCAGGCGGTCGTTCACGTTGTTGATGTTCTTTACCCCTTCAGACTCCAGCCAATCGCGGAAGGCGCCGGCGCCCTGCTTGGCATACACCGGGATGCCTTCCTTCCAGGTAGCACGGCCGCACAGCACGCCGTTGAACTTGACTCCCGACTGCGCCGCCAGTTCCAGCGCTTCGGTGAACTCGGCGTTGCTTACGCCCGCGGAGAGGTAAATAAACGGTTTGGTGGTGGCTGTCGCCGCTTCCAGAAACAGCCCCATGGCTTCCATCTTGCTGTAAGCTTTCTGTCCGCCGAATGCCCTGGTGCCATCCACATACTTCATATTGATCGGCACTTCGACCTTCAGAACATCCACGCCGTAGCGGTCCTTGCTGAACTCCTTCATGCTGGCGGCAACAATCTGGGGTTTCTTCTTGGCGTAGTCCAGACCCTTTTCGTCTGCGCCTTCTTCGTAACCGACGAATTCAAGGAAGAACGGAATATCGTTGGCGCGACACTCGTCGCCGATCCGTTCCACCCAGGCATGCTTCTTGTCGTTGACGTCTTTGGGATCGAAGGGCGTGTAGTAGAGCAGGATCTTCACGCAGTCCGCACCGGCTTCCTTCAGGCGGCGCGCTGACCACAGATCCAGCAGGTCGCCCAGACGCCCGGGGCCGGTCTTGTCATATCCCGTCTTCTCGTAAGCCAGCAGCAACCCCGCATTCTTCGCCCGCAGCTTGGAGGCCGGAAGGCCCCACTCCGGATCCAGCAGTATGGCGCTGGCGTGCGGGGTGAGCACTTGGGTCACCAGCGATTTGAATTCTTCCATCATGGCATCGCTCACATCGCCACCTTTTTCCTTGGCCAGCGATTTTTGCAGCGAGCCGCGCTGGTCCATGGCAGCCGCGGCGATGACCCCGCGCTCATTGGAAACATTTTTGAGCCCGGCCAGCTTTCCTGGTGTAAGTTTCATAAATTCCTCCGACGATTGCGTGCAATCGCTCCAATTGTAAACCATTCAGAACGCCCCGCAATGAGCGCTACCGATTTCGGGTAGTGGTGCAGTTTGAAATTCCGGTCGTCTGCCGGGGCGATTTTGGGTGGAGCAGCGCTTGAGCGCTGCCATCAGGACGGAGCAGAGCATGCGGCTTCAGCCGCTGAGGTACCTCAGGGGCTGAAGCCCCTTGCAAGAGACGGTCGCGATATGCAGGCCTGAAGGCCTGCTCCACCCGTTGGAGATGACGGTGATGCGGGCGTTTCAAACTGCCAGTACCCGATTTCGGCCCCGGTGTTTGCCCCGGACATCTCCGGAGAGGTCTAATGCCATATGCGCCTGCATATCGATTGGGTCCTTCTGCCTCTACTCCTGGCGACGATGGCCGCACTGCTCTTCCTGCTTCGCCGCACTCGGCTGGGTCCTTTTTTGCGGGAGCGCATTGCCGACCGTCCGCGGCGGCGGCTGTTTATCGCCTCCGTCAGTTTCTTTGTGACCTTCGCCACGGTGCGGGTCATGGTGTTTTGCATCGTGCACCACATTCCGCCCTTCCACTACGTGATCATGGAAGGACGCCACATCCATCACCTGGTGTTCGGGATATTGATCCTGTTATTCGTGGGCTACGGCTGGCTGTGCGAGTTGGGCAATGGTAGCGATTCCTCGTCCATCCTCGCCAGCAGCGTGATGTCATTGTTATACGGAATGGGCGCGGCGCTGACCCTCGATGAGTTCGCCCTGTGGCTGAACTTGAAAGACGTCTACTTCGTCCGCGAAGGACGTTCCAGCTTCGACGCGATCATCCTCTTCGGATCCCTGCTCGCCATCAGCACCTGGGGTGCGCCGCTGTTCTCGGCCTCGGCCAAGGGCAAGACAGATTAAGGTAGGCGCGAGCGTCCCCGCTCGTGCGGCGGCGACGGACGGCTTGACGCAACGGTGGACGCCGCTGCATCGCCCGACCGCTTCGCACGTGGACGCCGCAGCCACCCTTCCCTTCATTGACTGCCGCTGCATTCCCACCTAACATTGGCCCGACTCGATTGTTCGTCAAAGCATGATCGGCCAGACCATCTCGCACTACCGCGTCGTAGAAAAGCTGGGCGGTGGCGGAATGGGCGTGGTGTACAAGGCCGAGGACACCTCGCTTGGGCGTTTTGTCGCGCTCAAATTCCTGCCTGACGATGTGGCCAAGGACCCGCAGGCGCTGGAGCGCTTTCGCCGTGAGGCCCGTGCTGCCTCCGCGCTCAACCATCCCAACATCTGCACCATTTACGAAATTGGCGAATACGAGGGCAAGCGCTTTATCGCCATGGAGTTTCTGGATGGCTTGACCCTGAAGCACATGGTGGCGGGACGTCCTCTGGAGAACGACACGCTGCTCTCGCTCGCCATTGAGATTGCCGACGCCCTCGATGCGGCGCACTCCGAAGGCATCGTCCACCGCGACATCAAGCCCGCCAACATCTTCGTCACCAAGCGCGGCCACGCCAAGATCCTGGATTTTGGGCTGGCGAAGGTTGCGCCCTGCGAGCGGTTCGTCCAACCAGGTGGCATCGGCCAACACCATGACGGGCACCATCGGCGAACAGCACCTGACCAGCCCGGGCACCATGGTGGGCACGGTGGCCTACATGTCGCCGGAACAGGCGAAAGGCAAGGAACTCGATGCCCGCACCGATCTGTTTTCCTTCGGCGCGGTGCTCTACGAGATGGCCACCGGTACTCTGCCCTTTCGTGGCGACACCTCCGCCCTGATCTTCAAAGCCATTCTGGATTCAGGGCCGACGCCCGCGGTTCGTCTGAATCCCGACGTCCCCGCCAAGCTGGAAGACATCATCGACAAGGCGTTGGAGAAGGATCGCTCCCTGCGCTATCAGCATGCCTCAGAGATGGCGAGCGACCTCAAGCGCCTGAAGCGGGACACTGACACCGGGCGGATAGTATTGCCCGCGGGCGTCAGCGGCGAAGTAGCCAGGGTCACGGCGGGAGCCTCGAGTTCCGGACGGCACAGCGCTCCCGAGCACGTTTCAGCCGCGCCGAGTTCAAGCCAGAATCGGTCTTACTGGAAGATCAGCGGAAAGATTATCGCGCTGGCTGCCGTTGTGGCGGTCGCCATCGGCGCTGTTGTTTTTTGGCAATTCCAGCAGCATCGCACTCCGCCAGCCATCAGTTCCGCCAACCCCACCACCGTCGCCGTCCTGCCCTTTCAGAATATGAGTTCTGACAAGGACGTCGATTTCCTGCGCCTCGCCTTGCCCGACGAAATTGCTACAGCGCTCAGCTATGTACACTCGTTGTCCATTCGTCCTTTCGCCACCACCAGCAAATACAACACTGCCAGCCTGGACCTTGAACAGGCGGGGCGCGAGATGCGAGTGACGAACATCGTCACCGGCCACTACCTGAAGGAAGGCGACCAGCTACAGATCACGCTGGAAGCGGTCGATGTCGCCAACAATCGTTCCGTATGGCGCGACACGCTCAGCGTCGGGGCGGTGGACATGATTGCCATGCGGGGACAGATCGCGGCCAGGGTCCGCCAGGGGCTGGTTCCGGCCCTGGGCGCAAGCGACAATGCAGCCGATACCAGAACGCGTCCCAAAAACGAAGAGGCCTACGATCTCTACCTGCGCAGCGTCTCCCTGCCTCATGATGCCGCTCCTAACAAGGAGGCCATCACCATGCTGGAGCGTTCGGTTGGTCTCGACGCCACTTATGCGCCCGCGTGGCGCGCCTTGGGAGAACGCTACTACTACGACTCCCACTACTCGAATGGCGGCGAGGCCATGTTTCAGCGTTCGACTGCCGCCCACGAGCGCGCCCTGGCCCTCGATCCTGACTACAGCGACGCAGCCGGGCTGCTCATCACTAACCGGGTAGAAAGAGGTGAGCTGGGCAAGGCCTACCAGGACGCAAAAGCTCTGGTAGCGCGCCATCCCGAAAATGCCATGGCGCACTTCGCCCTGAGTTATGTGCTGCGCTACGGGGGGATGCTCGATGAAGCCGCGCCCGAGTGCGACAAGGCGGTGGCGCTTGATCCCGGGAATTATCAATTCCGATCATGCTCTTTTGTATTTGACCTGGTGGGCAATTCCGAGCGGGCCATGGATTTTCTGCGTCTGGACCCGGGTTCGGGTTGGGTCCTGTCGAACATGCCTCTCCATTTCGAACGCGCGGGCAAACGGGGAGAGGCGCGGGCAAGCGCAGAGAAAATAGCTGCCGATGATCCCTTCAGTGGCATCCTTATAGCCTGTTTCTCGCCATCGTCCCCCGCCCAGTTGGACAAAGAGACTCGCGCATCTACTCCCGGCTTTTTCGCTGATCCCGATCCCGAGAACAGGTACTGGGACGCCACGCTAATGGCCGCCTGCGGAAAACAGGACATTGCCCTGCGGCTGGTCAAGAGCGCCATTGAGGGACGTTACTGTGCCTACTCGGCTCTTCAGATCGATCCCCTGATGGCGAGCCTGCGGGGCACTCCTGAGTTTCCTCAGCTGCTTTCCGCCGCAAAAGCGTGCCAGAGCAATTTTCTCGCGGAGCGCGCCCAAACTTCGCACTGACCGGAAATTATCATCTTCTGGAGGTTCCATGAAATTCTGCATAGTGATCGCCATTATCGCGGTGGCCTTCTCTGCCCCGTCAACTTCATCGCAGCAGCAGTCCTATCAACCCCTGTCGTTTCATCTGGAATGCTCAGGCAGCGATTGCCCGTTGCTGCGGGGTGCTCCACAGACCACGGGGATGCGCAGCGGTTTTGTCCGGCTCAAGCCGGGCGAGTCGGTGGGCGAGCATTCAACCCAGGAGCACGAAGAAGCACTGGTAGTTCTGCAGGGACAGGGCAAGGCCGAGATCGAGGGCAGGGAAGCGCTGCCCATCTCTTCCCGAATGCTGGCTTACATTCCTCCCCGGTCGCGGCACAACGTCACCAACACGGGGAGTGAAGTGCTGGAATACGTCTACGTGGTCGCGCCGATCGCGGGCGGAAAATGATTGGGGGAACCGCAAATGAGGGTGCCCCACCCTCGCGCAACGCGCAGGGTGGGCCGCGCTGCGCTTCATCGCTCGGTGGACCAATCTAAACCGTAGCTGAGCGCATTTGGAGCTTCGTGCAACTCGGGCTCAAGATTTCAGATACAGTTCTACTGCCGCAGGGTTAGCGTCCCCAGCACGGCCTGCTGTTTAGCGATCAGGGCCTGCACGCCCTGGCTCGCCAGTGCAATCATCTTTCCCAGTTGTTCCTCGTCGAACACCTGATGCTCTGCCGTGGCCTGTACTTCGACCAGCTTGCGGCCTGCGGTCATCACGAAGTTCATGTCCACGTCCGCGCGCGAATCTTCGTCGTAGGCCAGATCGAGCAGGATCTCGCCGTCTACAATTCCGACGCTCACGGCTGCCAGATAGTCGCGGAAGGGAACTGAAGTCAGGGTACCCGCCTGCACCAGCTTTTCCAGAGCCAGACCGAGGGCGACGAAGGCCCCGGTGACGGACGCGGTGCGGGTCCCGCCGTCGGCCTGGATCACGTCGCAGTCAATCCAGATCGTGCGCTCGCCCATACGATCCAGATCGGTGACGGCACGTAGCGCGCGCCCGATCAGCCGCTGGATCTCATGAGTGCGTCCGCTGGGACGCCCTTTGTTCACCTCGCGCGGCGTGCGCGTCAAAGTGGCCCGAGGCAGCATGCTGTACTCACTCGAAATCCAGCCCTTGCCCCGGTTGCGCATGAATTGCGGTACGGTCTCTTCGACCGAGGCAGTGCAGATCACTCGGGTGTTGCCGAGTTCAATCAGGACCGATCCCTCGGCCGTGTTGATGAAGTTGGGGATGATATTGACCGGCCGCATCTGGTCCGGCGAGCGATTGTCGGAACGATAGAACATGCAAGGATTCTAGCAGCCGGAGGAGCCGCGGCAATTGGCGCCTGGGATGTGGCAGAACATGCTTTCGGCAGGTGGTCACAATTGCACAGATTAAAGTGCATCAGGGAAGTATTGTAGATTGTGGAAAATGTTGTTCGTAGTGGAGAGCCTTTCATGGACCCTAACGAAAGACAAATCGCGCTATCCGTGCTCGAAAGCCTCAGAGGAGATCTGGTCTATGCCCACCTGAACAACGGAAGTCGGGTCCTGGACGTAGCTGATCTTCGCCAATACATTTATGAGCAGATGAACCTGATCAGGACAAATGCCCTGACCATGCGCGAACTGTACGGCTTCAACAACGGCCATGGGCGAGGCATCAGCAACGGCAATGGTCACAACGGGAAATCTCATCCATAACATTGGGGGCGCGATCCCGGCAGGCTCAGGGTTGGTTATTTTGGAATGAGCCGTATTCGTTCCAGAATTCTGGACTCTAAATAGCCAGAAGCCAGAAGCTACTTCTGCAACTCCCCCACCATCTGCCCCACCGCCGAAACATCATAAACACACGACAAGTCAGCATGCCCGGCCAGCGTATCGCGTTCCTTCCCGCCCACCAGAATCTTTACCCGATTGATTCCAGGGATACCTGTGGCCAAAGTTTGCACCAGCGAGGCTACGGTGAGTTCTTCCACCAGAACTCCGGAGCGATGCCCGTCGGCAAAGGCGTCATTGACATCGATCACGGCCAGCCCGGGATCTACGAGATAAACGTCGCGCACTTCGCTCCCCGGGCCCAACGGGTGGAAGGAAGATTTATCCATATATAGGCCGAGCAACGCCCGCAGCAACTCCTGGGCCCGTTCCTGGCGTCCCGCCGGCAGCGGAATGCTGGCCGATTGTGCCCGCAGGACGCCGGGATCGTCGTAGGCGACGTAAAGTGTGACCTGTTCGGTGGGTCCTTGCACCGGCGCCGCCACCGGGTGAGCGTATTCGGCGGGGGTTTCGATCTGCGTGGCCCGGCCTCGCATCCGCCACGCGTATACGCTCATTCCCAACGCCACCGCCAGCATGGCAGCGACTCCGATAATCAGGTGGCGTGGGATCATCGCGCGCCTCCCAGTTGATTGCGCACGGCTTCGATTCCTGCCGTCACCGATTCCGCCACCATCTGCTGGTAGGCCGGGGAATTCAGGTCATCCAGTTTGCCCGACGGGGGCGCGATTTCGATAGCCACGGCGGCTGCCGTGATGTTGTTCAAGGGGCGCAGAGGCGCCAGCAGGGAACGCACCGCAATCTGCTTTTTCCCCAACTCCGTCGCCAGGCTGGCTTCGACGCTCTGGCTGGCAGCGCGAAACCCGGATTGTGCCGTGCTCCAGTCAAGAAACGGCCCCTGGTTCTCGCTGCCAACCGGAAGCAATGCGGTGTAGAGCCGAATCCCGGTGCCCTGCGAGGTTGCGTGCAGGCAAATGTAGATCGCGGGATGAGCCGCATTGGTCATGTTCGCGCGCTGGTCGAGGGTCATGGTCGCGTCTCCCTCGCGCAGCACCAGGGTGGAAATACCGTGCGCCTGCAGTTGCTGCCCCAGGCGTAATCCGAAGGCCAGGGTGACATCTTTTTCCGCCAACTGGTCGCTGAGCGCGGCGCCGCGCTCCTCTCCGCCATGACTCGCGTCCACCACCACGAAATATTGCACTGAAGTCGAAAGCGCCGCGGGCGGGACCGCAACTGCTCCAGACGGGACTTGCGGGGGCGGGCCGCCCGGAGCCACGGGGGGCGGAGCCACCGGGGCCTGCGGGCTCGGCGCCGATTGTGGCGCGGGCGTAATCGTAATGGTGCGGCCGTTGTTACTGAAGGTCGCGAACAGCGGAACCGGCCCGTTCACCGCGATCTCCGCCGCCCCATTGCTCTCCTGAAACGTAGCCGAAGGGATGACCGGGCTGTTAAAGGTCAAGGTCTGCGATCCGGGAGGGACCAGCGCCTCCCGGTTGAACACCATGCGCAATCTCCCTGGTTCCGTGGCGATGGTGGGATTCACCGGCGAAGTGAAATTCATCACCAGGGTGGGAGGATTCGTCTTGTTTACCTGTGCGGTAAAGTGGACCGCCACATTGCCGATAAACAAGCGCCGCGAACTTTCGTGAAAATTTACCGGCGTTCCCAGAAAGCGCTGCATGAGTCCGGGAAGCGAACTCAGGGGCACAAGGCCGTGCCCGTTTTCCAGCCAGAAGTTGGCCGGCAGGTCGAAGCTTTTTCCTTGCACCCGCGCCCGGGTTTGCCCGGGAGTGAATTCGCTTTCCAGGCGGTTGAAACTCAGTCTCCAGAGGCCGCCATCAGTCCGGGCGCTGACCGACCCCAGGGGCTCAAGAATTTCGAGCAGGCCAACGTATTCCGCGCCATTCTGCTCCCGGACCGGCAGGGAGTAACTGGCTGCGCTGGAATAAACCGCCAGGCGCTTCTCTTCAGCGAAGCCGGAAACCACCACGGCGGAAACCAGCAATGCCAGCGAGACAGCCATGCCAACCATCACCGCCAGAGCGGCGTGGCCCGGAGATCGGCTACTCCAGCGCATAGATGGTCAGACCGGTAAGCAGCTTGGGGTAAAAATCAGTGGACTTCTGGGGCAGGACTTCACCGGCGAAAGCAATGTCACGCACCTGCGCCATGCGGGCGGGATTCATAAGGAAGGCCACATTGGCCGTTCCACTCCTCACCTGCGCCATGGCTTCGCCGATGTCGCGTATGTAGCGCAGGTTTTTCTGCTCGCGAATGGCTTCTTCCGAAATCCCGAGCACGCCTTCGAGCAAGCACTTGTGCAACTGCACCACGTCGAGCGCCTGTTGCCGCAGCGACCAACCGGCAAAAATCTGGCTGTCCACAGCCTTGGGCCGGTCGAGAAGAAAGACCCGGTCGGAGGTGACCGCCAGCAGGGCGGTTCCCATGCGCCCGGCCTCGCGCAGAATGACAGCGGCACGGGCGGCGTCCACGGCTGCATCCACCTCTTCCACGCTGAAGTAGGCGCTGGCCCCATCCCGAAAGGTGGCGGGGGAAAATGACGGCAGGCCGTGAACCACGCGGTGGGTAGGCAGGATGACCATGCCGGGACTGTCCATGTTGACCAGGGTCATCATCACCAGATCGTGGGGCGGGGCTGCGGGATCGGTAGCCGCGCTTAGGTTTTGACCCTTTGGATCCTGGAGCGAAGCGCGCTCCCGGGGCGCCGACCCTGACGGCCGGGCGGCAGCGCGGCGTTCGTTGCGATAGTTCAGCGCGGTTTCGTAGCGGTGATGGCCGTCGGCAATTATCAGCTTTTTGTCCCGCATCTTACCCCGTACCAGGTTCACCAGGCCGGGGTCGGATATCCTCCAGACCCGGTGGGAGACTCCATATTCATCAAGAGTTTCGAGATCGGGCTGGCCGCCGGGCGCGAGCAGGCCTTCGATCTCGGCTGCCGGATCGCTGTACAGCATGAAAAGCTGCCCAAAGTGGGCCCGGGTGGCCCGTAACAGTTCCAGGCGGTCGGCTTTGGGCTTGGCCAGAGTCTGCTCATGGCGGAATACGACGCCGGCGGAGTAGTCTTCGATCCGTCCCAGCGCGATAATGCCGCGCCGCTCCAGCTCAGCCGCTCGACCGGGGACGGTAAAGCGCTGAACATAGAGGTAGAGCGAAGGTTGGGCGTCCTGCAAAAAGATGCCTTGCCGTCTCCAGTCCCGAAAAAACTGTGCCGCACGGGTGTACCGGTTTTCTCCGGTGTGGTCGCTGACGTGCTCTTTGCCCAGGATAACGCGCACCAGGTTCTGTGGGCTCGCAGCATAGTAGGCGTCCTGCATCTCGGGCGTGATCTTGTCGTAGGGCTGGGTGACGACTTGTGGAATCGAGACCCGGGTGGGGTCGTAACGAAGGGCGCGAAAGGGCTCAATGTGTGCCATGGCTGAAAGTGGAATCTAAAATTGTACAAGAGCTTTGTGTAGCGTGGGTCGGACACTCTTGTCCGACGCTTGGACTTGAATTTTGACCCTCCCGGGAGACCCCACGATCAAGATCAAAAGCGTCGGACAAGAGGGTCCGACCCACACGGTTTCAGATCGCGGGGCCGGCCGTGCAGGGTGGACGGATGTCCGGGAGCAATCCTGGCTTCGACCCGAACTAGGCAAACCTTTGCAGCGTACTTGCCATCGCAAGAGCTGCGAGAAAACATGACAGAAGCATGACAACTCGTTTTGAAGCTGTGATAGTATCGCGAACAATGAGGTAATTATGGCCCGCCTTCATGGGCGCGGGTCATCCCGCCCATCGACCCAAGCTCGAAGGTCACGCTTGGCCCTACCCTGGACCCTGAGAAGGCTTATGTTGCCCAAAGAGCAGGCTCGTACCGTTTCTGTCTTTCTATTTCTGGCCCTGGTTTACGCTTCTGTTCCCCGTGTCTCATGGGCGCAGAGCCCGGTGGACGATGTCCACGTTACCCCAAGAATTCAGCCCCCAGTAGTCGAGAAGCAGATCATGGATCCCTCTTTGAGGACCCACACCAAGCCCCTCAAGGTCGATGTGGACCTGGTGCTGGTGCCGGTCACTATTACTGACCCCATGAATCGGCTGGTGACCGGACTGGACAAAGAGAATTTCACCCTCTTTGAAGGCAAAGACCGGCAGGATATCCGCCATTTTTCCAGTGAAGACGCTCCCGTCTCCCTGGGAGTGATCTTCGATATGAGCGGCAGCATGAGCAGCAAGATCGAGCGTGCCCGCGAGGCCGTGATCGAATTTTTCAAAGCGGCCAACCCGCAGGATGAATTCTTCATGATCACCTTCGCCGACAAGCCGGAGGAGATTTCCGACTTTACCCAATCGATCGAAGATATCCAGGGCAAGCTGGTTTACACCATTCCCAAGGGCCGTACCGCGCTGCTCGACGCCATCTACCTCGGCGTCAGCAAGATGAGGCAAGCCAAGTATCCCAAGAAGGCCCTGCTGATCATCTCCGACGGAGGTGACAACCACAGCCGCTACACCGAGAGTGAGATCCGGTCGGTGGTGAAGGAAGCCGACCTGTTGATCTATGCCATTGGCATTTACGACCGCTACATGTCCACTCCCGAGGAACAGTTGGGCCCCGCCCTGCTGAGCGATCTCACCGAGCTCACCGGCGGGCGGGCCTTTACCATAGACAACCCGAATGATTTGGCAGACGTTGCTACAAAAATAGGGATTGAGCTACGCAACCAATATGTGCTCGGATACCGTCCAAAGAACCCGGGGCATGACGGCAAATGGCGTAAGATAAAGGTGAAGCTGCTTCCACCTAAGGGTTTGCCGCCGCTGCGGGTGTATGCCAAGACGGGTTACTATGCGCCAACGGAATAGTCGTGTAAGACTTAGGCTTATCCCGTTATTTTTGTTCAGTTTGACAATTTGGGCCCAGAACACGACCCCGCCCCAGGCTCCGCCCCGCAGCTCGCAGCCAGCCCCCAGCCAACCCGCATCCGAGACCGCGACACCGGCTCCGGCTACCAAGGGCCAGGAACCTGGGGTCGAGCCCGGCGGCTTCGTTTTCCATTCCGAGGTCCAGGAGGTCCTGCTGCATGCCACCGTCATCGACGACAAGCAGCACATCATCACTGACCTCGACCGCAACGCCTTTACCGTGTTCGAGGACGGCAAGCCCCAGGTCATCAAGTCGTTCCGCCATGAGGACATTCCCATCTCCCTGGGCATCGTGATTGACAATTCCGGATCGATGCGCGAAAAGCGCGCCCGCGTGGTCAAGGCCGCGATCAATCTGGTGCGCGCCAGTAATCCCGCCGATGAAGTGTTTGTGGTCAACTTCAGCGACGAGTATTTCCTCGATCAGCCCTTCACCAACAAGATCAACCTGTTGCAGACCGCCCTGGAAAAATACGAGACTCGCGGCGGAACTGCTCTTTACGATGCAGTGGTGGCCTCGGCCGACGAGTTGAAAAAACACGGCAAGCTGCAGAAGAAAATCCTGTTTGTGGTCACCGATGGCGAAGACGACGCCAGCCGCGAATCGCTCGAACAGGCAGTGCGCAGGTTACAGGAAGAGAATGGGCCCACGGTGTACGCCATTGGACTGCTAGGGGAAGAGCGGCAAAGGCGTGCCAGACGCGCCTTGCAAACCATTGCCGAGCGCACTGGAGGCATCGCGTTCTTCCCCCGCACGCTGGACGAGGTGGACAACATCAGTAGCACGGTTGCCCGTGACATCCGCAACCAGTACACCATCGGTTACAAGCCCACGACCCCCAGGACCGTGGGTGGATATCGCACGATCAGGGTCGATGCCCGCGCACCGGGGCACGGCAAGCTCACCGTCCGCACCCGCAGCGGCTATTACGCCGGCCAGGAGGAAGCCGCCGGCGGCGGAAACTGAGAACCGGCCTGAAACCGGAAACTGATCTTTCAATCCAGCGCCCATTCCTTCCAAATGAAGAATGTTTCTTTGTGGTAAAGCCTGTCGCTAAACTGTTGCCGGCTCCATTGACGCTCTGCTCCGCGTTCCGTACCCTGTAGAGTGCAGACAAAAACCACCGAGGGTAAGCGCCTGCGCGTCACCGACGACATTTCCGAGCTTGTCGGCGATACTCCCATCCTGCAATTGAAGAAGCTGGTCCCGGACAATGCTGCCGGTGTTTTTGCCAAGCTGGAATACCTCAATCCCGGCGGCAGCGTGAAGGACCGGGCGGCCTGCGGGATTATTCTGCGCGCCGAAGCCGACGGTCAGCTGCAGACCGGAGGCACCATTGTCGAAGCTACCGCGGGTAATACTGGTATCGGCCTGGCGCTGATTGGGGTCCAGCGTGGGTACAAGGTTGCCCTGTTCGTGCCGGAGCGCTTTTCCGAGGAAAAAGTCGCGATCATGCGTGCTCTCGGTGCCCAGGTGACCCGCACTCCGGACGCTGACGGCATGCTGGGAGCGATCCGGCGGGCCAATGAATTCGTGGCGTCCACGCCGGGTGCATTCATGGCTGGTCAGTTCGAAAATCCCGCCAATCCCGACTATCACTACGAAACCACAGCCCCGGAAATCTTTGAGCAGATGGAAGGTCGCATCGATGCGCTGGTCATCGGCGCAGGCACGGCGGGCACATTTACCGGCGTGGCGCGCTACATGAAGGAGCGCCTGCCTGGGGTGCTGGCGTATGCGGTCGAAACTCAAGGCTCGATTCTGGGCGGAGGCAAGCCCGGCCCGCACAAAGTGGAAGGCATTGGGGCGAGCTTTATCCCGGGAAATTTTGACCGCTCCGTGTGCGACCAGGTGCTGATGGTCACCGATGCGGACGCTTTCGCCATGGTGAAAGCGCTGGCGGCCCGCGAGGGCGTGCTGTCCGGTTCGAGCGGCGGGGCCAATGTAGTGGCGTCCCTGCGGGTGGCAGGCTGGCTGGGCCAGGGAAAACGGGTAGTAACCATGATTCCGGATTCAGCCGAACGCTATTTGTCGAAGAAGATCTTTGAAGGTGGAATTTGAAAGAGCAGCTATCAGCCGTCAGCGGTCAGCTCTCAGCCTCTGAGGAACCGAGAACTTGAAGCTGAAAACTGACAAAGCCAATTCACAAATTCACAACCAATGAATTCAGACTCAAGAATCAACCCGATGAACCAGAACTGACAGCTGATAGCTGAAAGCTCCTCATGAAAAACAAACAACCGGGCTTTGCCACCCTCGCCATCCACGCCGGGCAGGAGCCCGATCCTGAAACGGGCGCAGTCACGGTTCCCATCTATCCCACGTCCACCTATGTGCAGCAGGAGTTGGGCAAAAACAAGGGCTACGAATACGCTCGGGTTTCGAACCCCACCCGCACCCGCCTCGAGGAGAATCTGGCGGCGCTCGAAGGAGGAAGCGCGGCGCGCGCCTTCGCCAGCGGTATGGCTGCCATCAACGCCATTTGCACCATGTACAAATCCGGCGATCACATCGTCTGCGGCAACGATCTCTATGGCGGTGTGCCTCGCCTCTTCAATCAGGTCCTGGCCAACTTCGGAATGCAATTTACCTACGTGGACACTTCAGACGCGAAGAATGTCGAACGGGCGATGCGCAAGAATACACGCATGGTATATATCGAGACGCCCACCAACCCGCTCATGTCGCTCAGCGACATCGCAGCCATCAGCGCGGTGTGCCGCCGCAAAAAAACCGAACTGGTGGTGGACAACACTTTCATGTCGCCCTACTTCCAGCAGCCCATTGCCCTGGGCGCCGACATGGTAGTTCACTCCACGACAAAATTCCTCAATGGACACAGTGATGGCCTGGGCGGCGTCGTCGTTTGCACCACCAAAGAGCAGGCCGACAAACTCGGTTTCGTGCAAAAGGCTGCGGGAGCGATTCTCTCTCCATTCGAGTGCTGGCTCGTCCTGCGCGGAGTGAAGACTCTGGCCGTGCGCATGGAGCAGCACGACCGCAGCGGGAGGATCGTCGCCGAATTCCTGGCTTGCCACAAGAAGGTGAAAAGAGTCTTCTACCCCGGCCTTGAGGAACATCCGCAACACGACCTCGCGCAACGGCAGATGACCGGCTTCGGCTCGATGATCACCTTCGAAACGGGTTCGCTTTCCAACGCGAAGAAGATGCTGAAGAAGGTGCGGGTGTGCTCGCTGGCGGAATCCCTGGGGGGCGTCGAAACCCTGATCTCGCATCCCGCCACCATGACGCACGCCGCCCTGGGCGCAAAGGGAAGGCGGGAAATCGGAATCACCGACGGCCTGGTGCGTATTTCGGTGGGGATTGAGAACGTTGAAGATATCGTAGACGATCTCGATCAGGCCCTGGCCGCGATGTGAAATGTGGGCGCGAGCGTCCCGCTCGTGCGGGTGCATCATTATTTGGCATCATCAGGATTGAAGACGCACGAGCGGGACGCTCGCGCCTACATCAAATCTATTTCACCGATTGCCCAATCCAACTCAGGTATTCCGTGCTGCCCTCATCGATCGCCACACTGATGCACTCCGGCACATCATATGAATGAAGCTCATTGATTGCGTTCCGCACCCGCTCAAATGCGCCGCGCGTAGTCTTGACGATCAGCAGAAGCTCCTCCGCCTCCTCAATCTCGCCGTCCCAGCGGTAGATTGAATTTACCTGGGGAACTATACTTACGCAGGCCGCCAGCAGCCGCTCCACCAGGGTGCGACCAATCTTGCGCGCCTCGTCTTTGGAACTCGCGGTGGTGAGGATGAGAATCTTGTCTGTCATATAGAATCAGCCTTCAGTTTACGGCTGAAAGGGTAGCACCCCGTCGGGTTGGGGAGAATTAAGATGGCTACACAGATTCATTTCGGAACCTCCGGTTGGCGTGCCGTCATGGCCGACGAATTTACCTTCGCCAACGTGCGCCGCGCCGTGACCGGAATCGCCCGCTACGTAGTTTCGCAAAAAGCTTCGGGCGCGCGAGTCATTGTGGGCCGCGATCCGCGTTTCCTGGGGGAAACCTTTTGCGCCATGGCGGACGAAATTCTCACCGCCCACGGCATCACGCCGCTGCTCATTGCGGAACCAGCGCCCACCCCGGCCATCGCCTACGCGGTGATTCGCGAGAAAGCCGACGGCGCCATCAACTTCACCGCCTCCCACAATCCACCGGAATACAATGGCATCAAGTTTTCCACGCCGGACGGTGCGCCGGCGCTTCCCGAGGTGACGAAACGAATCGAAGCCGAAATCGCCGCGAGCGATGAGGACAACGGGAAAGCGAAGCTCGCAGGAAAAACCGTGGCCGCCCAGGCCCTCGAGCCTCGCGGCTCATACCTGGCGCGGCTGCGCGAAATCGTAGACTTCAAAGCTATTCAGAAGGCCGACCTGCGCGTTGTCTTTGATCCCTTCTGGGGCGCCGCCCGTGGATATTCTGACTCGCTGTTGCGCGAGGCCGGCGTGGACGTATCCACCGTTCACGATTGTCGCGACGTCCTCTTTGGCGGCCACGCCCCCGAGCCCGACGACCACCTGCTCGAAGGATGCCGGAAACAGATGCGAGCCACCAAGGCGCACATCGGCATTGCCACCGACGGCGATGCCGACCGCTTCGGTATCGTGGACGCGGACGGCACGTTCTTCACCCCCAATTACATCGTTGCCCTGCTTTTCGACTATCTGGTCCAGAGCCGGGGCTGGAAAAACGGCGTAGCCAAGTCGGTGGCCACCACCAACCTGATCAACGCCGTTGCCAGACATCACGGGATCGAGTTGCATGAGACTCCGGTGGGATTCAAGTACATCGGAGAGCTGATCAAGCAGGACAAGATCGCCATCGGCGGCGAAGAGAGCGCCGGGCTGTCTATCCGCCACCACGTCCCCGAAAAAGATGGGGTGCTGGCCGGCTTGCTGTGCTGCGAAATGGTAGCGCGGCGCGGCAAATCTCTGGGACAGCAATTGCAGGAGCTATTTGTCGAAGTTGGTTCCTTTTACAGCCTGCGCGAGAACTTCCACTTGACGGCAGAGGTGAAGGAGAAGTTCACTGGAAAGTTGCAGCGAGAGCCCCGCGATCTCATGGGCCGGACGATCACTGAGGTCGTGCGCACCGACGGCCTTAAACTGCTGTTCGCGGATGGCTCATGGGTTTGCTATCGGTTATCGGGTACGGAACCGGTTGTCCGGGTTTATTCCGAGGCGCGCAGTAAAGAAGACCTGGAGAAACTGAGCACCGCCGCCAAACAATGGATCTTCGAATAGAGCAAACGAAAATCCGGGTCATGCCGCGAGCCCAGCGCAGCCTAAGCGCGCTGGTTGACCGCGCCCCCCAGGCCGAGGCCTTCGGCCAGCGCATCAAGCAGCAACTGCGCCCAGCTTCTGCCTGGGTGTACGCTTCCCGGCGCCGCCTGGCCACCGTGGGTGTGGCAACACTCACGGTTTGGCTGTTTCTCCACGTCATGTTCGGGGCCAATGGCATGGTGGTTTACCGGCAAAAACGCGCCGATTACCAAAACCTGCGGCACGAAATCGACCAATTGCAGAAGGAGAACGACCATTACAACGGCCAGATCAAGGCTCTCCAGACCGATCCTAAAACCATCGAGAAAGAGGCGCGTGAGCAGTTACATTATGCCCGCCCCGGCGAAGTTGTTTATGTAGCTCCCGCCCCTCCTCCGCTCCAGATTCCCGCCACCAACGCGGCCCAGAAATAGAACCGGACTTCGGCCGCCAGCCCTCAGACGACGAACCGCCCAGGGGCAGTGTCCCCATCTATCCGGCGGAGCAAGGCTCCGGTAGGTTCGTCTGCGGGCAGAGGCGGGGAACATGGCCTTGGTGACTCCGGAGGCCGCCCCGGTGGTATACTTTCTCAACTTCCAGTTGGGAAAATTAATGAGTAACCAACTGCTACCTCGCCACGTCAATCCAAGTAGCACAGAAACGCTCGCAGCGGGGCGTTGCTACAATCCGCGGCTACAGGCCGCCAAAAACTCGAGGAATTCAGTCATGAAGAAACTGCTCGCAATCTGTTTCGCCCTCTCCTTGTTGTTCCTCATGGTGGCTGTCGTGTCAGCCGATGACATGGGCAAGTCCCAGACGGTAAAGGGCTGGGTCAGCGATTCCAAGTGCGGAGTCAAAGGCGCCAACGCCGGCGCTGCCGCCTGCACAAAAAAATGCATCGAAGCCGGGGCCATGGCAGTCGTGGTGACCGACGGCGATAACAAGGTCCTGACCGTGGACAACCAGGACGCGCTCAAAGGTCATGAAGGTCATCACGTGGCCGTCACCGGTGAAATCAAGGGCGATACCATCCACGTGGAAAGCGTAAAAATGTTGTGAAGTAACGTAGCGCCGCCCTCCCCGGCGGCTGTCGTGGGGGCGTCCCGCCCCGCCGAGGGTAGATCAACAGCCCGCGGTACAGCCGAGAGGAAAGCGGCGCTACACTGTACCGCGGCGATATTTCCGCCGCGTCCAATCCGCAGAAATTGCAGAACCTGCCTGATTAGTCTCTTTGCTTTCATCCGTCAAAAGTTTTCATCGAACTGCTGGGCGGCATCGCCAATCATCACTTTCGGTACGCCACCTAATTCCTCGGGGTCTATACTCACCGTGTCCGACGTTTCCGGAAAGGAGAGCTGCAATGAAGACTAAGACTTTCCTACTAGTCCTGATATTCGTTCTGACGCCTGCGATGTGGGCGCAGGACAAAACAGCACAAGCACCTCCCGGCCCTGGCAGTGGAAACCAAATGCGGGCCGAGCATCACCAGAAAATGATGGAGATGCATAAACAAGAGATGGAGGCCATGAGGGCTGACATCGAGAAGATGAAGTCCTCGCTCGCTCAGATGAAGGCTAACGTTCTCACGATCAAGGATCCGAACGAGCTATCACGCTGGCGAAACAACGTGGATATGTGGGAAACGGTGGTCACCCACATGGATCGAATGCAAAAGAGCATGGACTCGATGGGAGCTGGCATGATGCATGGCCATGGCATGGGCGGCCCGCCTCCTGCTCCGCCAACCGAAAACAAGCCTGAGTAGGTTCACGAAGTACCGCCGCCCGCAAGCGGGGGACGACCCAAAGGCCTTCGCGTTCTACACGCGAAGGTTTTTGCATTTATATAGGTTCGCCAAAGCCAGAAGCACAGGCACAGGAGTCTGCCTGGTCACCGGTTTGAGGTATTGCTGCGTAGTATCGCGAATTTTTTTCGCGACATTTTTTGGGAGAATTCATTGACCGCTAGTTAGGAAGGGCCCGAGCTTGACTTTGCGCCTGCCGTCGCGCAGAATCCCTGCGCAACAAGGAGGCACTATGCGAAGCAAGTTTTTCCTGATTCTCGGGGTGGCCTTGACCTTGGCGCCTGCGGCCAGCAGTCAAACCAAGACCACCGGAACGCTTTCTTGCGGTAAGCCCGACCCGGCGTACTCGATTGAAGTCGGCGACCGTCCCGGCCATTCCGTTACCATCAGCAAATTCGCCTGCACCTGGACGAAGGCGATGGAATATGGAGAAGTGCAAACCAAGGACGGTTATGACGTCGCCTACAGCGACGCTAGCGGCGCCAAGGTGCGCGGCTCCGGCTACCACGTCTCCAACCTCTCAAATGGTGACAAGATCTACGTTCGCTTTCAGGGAAACGACACCATGATGGACGGTAAGCCCAGCACCACCGAGGGCACCTGGAGCTATACCGGCGGCACCGGCAAGTTCAAGGGCATCAAAGGCAAGGGAACTTATAAAGGTAAGGCCGATTCTTCCGGGAACATGGTCAGCGAGATCGAAGGCGACTACGAGCTGCCGGCAGCCAGGAAATAGCCCAGCCAATCCACGCCGGTGTAGCGCAGGATCGCAGCACCGGCGGTCCTGATTGCGTTTCATGAATCATCCTCCATCGAAACTGGGAATGGAATGATCGCGGGTATCCCGTCCTCGTCGTTCCGTACTTTGGACGACAGGGCGGACTTAGGCCTCGCGCTCCCACCCTGTCTCTCCAAAATACGGAGAGACGAGGTGGGGTACCCCGCCTCTTCTGTAACTTCAGAGCGCAACGAAGTGAAGTCCACGCCGGCCACTCACGTTGTTCCCGGTAGAATTCGGATAAGGTTCTGCTAACCTGTGGCGGGACGGTTGTCAGCACTCAAGGAGAGAACTGTGCAAGTCGTTGCCGGAATCGATCTGGGCGGAACTGCCATCAACTACACGTTGCTGGACCAGCAGGAGAAGTTCCTCATCGAAGGACTGCTGGAGCATCCAGCTCTGGCCAGGCAGGGGCCCGATATCTGTCTGCAGCAAATCGCGGACGGCCTCAAGATGGCCACTCAAAAGATCGGCATTCGTCTGGACGACGTGGTCGCCGTCGGCCTCGATACGCCGGGCCCCGCCAGCGCCTCAGGCCAGCTCAGCGCTCGAGGCTCCACAAACTTTGTCCACCCCCACTGGGCCGGCTTCGATATTCGCGAAGGTCTGGCGCACAAGCTCGGCAAGCCAGTGTCCTATTTGAACGACGCAAACGCTGCCGCACTCTGGGGACACTATGCCATCTTCGGTTCCAACAGCCGCGAGACTTCGATTTCGAGCATCATCGGTACGGGCAATGGCGGCGGAGTCATTCTCGAGGGCAATGTGGTGAAGGGCAAGAACGGATTCGGCGGGGAACTGGGCCATGTGCTGATTCCGTATCAGAGCATCACCGGAACCAGGGGCATCAAGCCAGAATGCAATTGCGGGCGCACCGGCGACCTGGAATCGCTATGCTCGCTCACCGCCATCGAAAAGAATATTCTGCCTTACTTTCTGCCGCACTATCCCGGTCACGAACTGGGCAAAGTCGATCTTCATCAGGGAGCGAAATTAGTTCGCGGTCTGGCGGAAACGGGCGACTCGCTCGGCAGGGAAGTCTTCCGCGTACAGGCTCACGCCCTGGGTCTGTTCTTCGACGAGATGGTGAACACCTTCGACCCCGACGCATTCATCGTCGGAGGAGGCGCTCTCGAAACTGCCAAGCCGTTTCAGGATTGGTTCATTGAGCAGATCCGCGCGGCCATGCCGGCCCAGCGCGAAGAACAGGCCGGCATTCCAATTTATGTAATGCCGAACGGTGACACCGCCGGAGCGCGCGGCGCCGCCATCGAAGCGCTAAAACTCGCCCGCGAAGGCGGCCTGGCGTAGCCAGGGTTATTCAAGATATCCAGCCAACGGATAGGCGAGAACCGGGCTTTCTCTGTGACCTCTGCGGTTATTGGTTTGAATTTGTCGCCACCCGGAGGTCAATCATGGACAATTCGCGGCCTGTTTAAAAGCCCCACCCTCTTTCGCAAAGAACGCGAAAGGAGGATGGGGAGCCCGCCGGTTTTGGGCCAAGTGACTGGTGGCCAGGGTCAAAGTCTTCGCTCCCACTCTTTGAAGCCCAAGTCAGACTTGCCATCTGTCTCAACTGGCCATTCTGGAGTCCGCCAACTCCTGACACTGGGGGCAGCGGCACGAATACGCTGCATCGTCCGGATACGCGGTATGACCGCACCTGCCGCAGATGTATCTGCCATCCACGTGGGCGACCATGGCGGAAGACTCAGAGCCTGATACACAATAGGGGCATCGGACGGTGTCTCTCATTTTCTGAACCTCCGGCGAGAGGGTCTTGAGGCCCGGGCTAAATCGCCGACCTTGCGCCAGTTTCGCGCTTCCGGCTCTTCACTCCCCTGGGTGTTCGGCCCGGTTCATGCAACCTTGGGTTTTTTTGGCTCCGCACCGCGGCGGGCCGCCTCAGGGTCATGGCGCTTGAGCAGTTGCTCGATACGCTGGATCGTGCGCTGCAGCTGGTGGATCAACTCATCATCGGAAACGGTGAGCAAATCGGCAAGCAACCGGCGGATCTGCGCCCGGATCTCCGCATATTTCTCGCTGCGGGTCTGCATCTCAAGAAGGTACTTCCGGTAGACCACGTACCCGATGGCTACGCTGGCTCCCATGAACAGGGCGCGAAAACCCTGCAGCAGCCAATGCGGAGCACTCTGGAGATGGGTCACCAGGAAATCCACATCCATGCTGACGAACCAGGCGCATCCCCCCCAAAGCGCGGCTGCGGCCAGAATCTTCTGCTTTCCCTTCACGGATGTTTCCCTTCTTCAATGCAAGGAGCAATTTAGCCCTTATCGGACTGTGGATAAGCTGTGAATTCCCAAGACTTCTGTTCAAAAAGGAAAACTCGACCTAAGCTTGCGGCTCAAGGCGAGAAGGGCTTGCTGGATCGGTAACGAACGGCGTCCGTCGATGAGTGGCCCCTCCAGCCTCGCGTCGCGAAGAGGGGAGGTTGGACCTCAGCCCGGGAGGAGCCACTAGGCCTAAAGACAGATTGTCATGTTCATTAATGCCGGTTGTCGTATTGAATGCCGGCCTCGACCTCCGCGATGGCCTGGTCGACAAGCCTCACCGCGTTCGCCCGGTGGCCGCCCTTGTCGCGCGAGGCTAATTGCAGGTTTCTCTGGGCCTCGCGCAGGTTCTGGAGGGCTGCATTCATCTCGGGTTGTGGTTCATAGCCGCCGCCCTCCCAGTTTCCATTCCAGCCGCCCTGGCCCCAGTCGCCCCGACCCCAGCTGCGGAACTGCGAGCCGTCGACCATACTGCCTTCGCGATATTCAAACATGCGGACCTGCCCGTTCGGCCCCCGGGCATAGATGCGGAGCGTCTTGTCCCGCCCTTTGTCCGGGTCCACGCCAAAAGTGCTGTTACCCATGCGGAAGGTGCGGTCCTGGCGGGCCAGCTCCTTCAACCGGTTGGTAACGTCCACGTGGTGCTGGGCAGTGCCGTATTGCGCGCTGAGGATGACGTACTCGCCGGAGTCACCATAAGAGCGTTGGGCTGCGAGGCTTCCGGGCGGAAAGGCTACTGCCACTAACACAGCAATGGCGAGATGGATCTTAAACATGAGAACCTCCCTACGATTTGGTGACCGACCACGCGAGCGCATTCTCCGAACACCAGGCAGGAATGTCAAGGAAGAAAATTCGAGAAATGTCTGCTGGTATCGAAGAAAAGAAGCGGGCTTGGCAGTCTCAGTAACCGGCGCCCACGGTGTTTTCGTAATCACGCCTGTTACTCCACTGTGGGTGTTTCTGCTCTGAGTTAGCGCACCACACCTTCCAGGGGCGAACTCGCGGTCGCATAAAGTTTGCGCGGCATTCGTCCAGCCAGATAAGCTTCACGCCCGGCCAGCACGGCATGCCTCATGGCATCTGCCATCAGCACCGGGTCCTGGGCATTCGCAATTCCCGTATTCATCAACACCGCATCAGCTCCCAGTTCCATCGCCAGGGCAGCATCGGAAGCGGTGCCCACCCCCGCATCGAGAATCAGCGGAACGCCGGTGATCATCTCCCGCAGGATGCGAATGTTGGCGGCATTCTGAATCCCCAGCCCGCTCCCAATCGGCGCCCCCAGCGGCATAACGGTGGCTGCGCCGGCATCGAGCAACCGCTTGGCAAAGACGATGTCATCAGAGGTATAGGGAAGAACCGTGAAGCCTTCCTTTACCAATACCCGGGTGGCCTCGAGCGTGGCCTGCACGTCGGGATAGAGCGTCGCCTGGTCGCCAATCACCTCCAGCTTCACCCAATCGGAGAGGCCAACTTCGCGGCCCAGGCGCGCCGCCCGGATGGCTTCATCCGCGGTGTAACAACCGGCGGTATTGGGCAGCAGAAAATATTTCTTCGGATCCAGATAATCGAGGAGCGATTCCTTGCTGCGGTCCAGATTCACCCGCCGCACTGCCACGGTCACCATGTCCGCGCCGCTGGCCTCCAGCGCCCGTGCCGTCTCCTGAAAAGATTTATATTTCCCCGTGCCCACAATGAGCCGGGAACGAAACTCGCGTCCGGCGATGATCAATGAGTCAGGCATGCTCGTATTGTAATGAAAACCGGCCCGTGTGGCGCGGGCGCCCTCGCCCGTGTAGCCTCTGCGAGCGCAGCCGCCCGCGGCCGCCCCGCATGAGTGCTTTGTTTCTATGCCGGGGCCTGGGTCAGAAGTGCAGCTGCGTCCCTATCCAGATAGATGGTGGTGTTGGGGTGCGTGCGCAGAACCGAGGCAGGCGCAAGCGGACTGATCTCGCCCTCAACGCAAGCTGCGACGGCCCGTGCCTTCCGCGCCTCCGACACGGTGCAGATAATTTCCCGCGCCTGAAGAATCTGGCGGACGCTCATGGAGATGGCTTGTCGTGGAACCTCGGAGAGATTTGTGAACCAGCCTTCGCCCAGTTGCTGCCTCCGGCAGGCTTCGTCGAGCGTGACAACTATGTACGGCTCCTCGGTTTCAAAGTCCGCGGGAGGATCATTGAAGGCCAGGTGGCCGTTCTCTCCTATCCCCACAAAAGCTACGTCAATTGGCGCTTTCCGCAGAGCGTCTCCGACATCGCGGATGACTTCCGCCGGTTCCTGTTCGCCATCGAGCAGATGGTAATGTGTAATCCCGACTTTATGGATCAGCCGGGTCAGCAGATAGTTTCTGAAACTCGCGGGATGATTCGCCGGCAATCCAATATATTCATCGAGATGAAAAAGTTCGACTCGCTCCCAGGCAATGTCTGGCAAGCTGGTGAGAGAATCCAGCAACTCGAACTGGGAGGCGCCGGTCGCAGCAATAAATCGCGCCTTTCCGCTCTTATGGATGGCCCGACGAATGGCCTCGGCAGCCTGTTGGGCGGCGGCCCGGCCAAGCGAAATCTTGTCTTCAAGTAGTTTGATATTCATCAGGGTTCCTTGCAGACTTGAACTAAGGTTCCCTATTTAGGGTGGACCGGGTCTGCAGGGCGGAGCAGCATCGTGCTGTCCTTAGTGTTTTATGGCGTCGTCGAGCGGCGCCGATACAGTATTACTACAGTAACGGGTTACCTGCCAGACTGTGGTTTCGACCTCAATGTGGGGCGGGGGATGCTTCCCACCCGGCAGGACCGTGTGCAAGGGTTTTCCTAGTAGCGATCACTCTCCCCGGGGATCGGCATCCAACTCTGCTACGAATAAGCCAGTTCCGTTGCTTCTGCTTTGGCAACCGAACTGCGCCCATTGTCATCTGGTGGCGGATGTTGGCGGATCTGATCCAACCCGATACGGGAGGGACAAGTATGAGTGCTCAAGTTTGGCTCGACGCGAATCTGGTTCATCTTCAAACCGCAGTGCTGTGTGCCAACTGCGAGGTCATCAGCGAGGGCCAGAACGGGCATTGTGCCGGCTGCGGAGGCCAGTCCCTGCTCCATCTGAGCCGGATACTGGGTGGAACGATTGAGCCGGAGTTGTCCGTCGGCATTGCTGTTTCTGAGCACGCAGTCAGCGATGACTTGCGGGTTCGCTCTCTGTCCGCGGCCGCCTAGCAGGGGGGAACGGCGATTACCCCACACAGGTTTCTCATGGGGGGGCGCTGCATCTCACTTTCCGGCAAAACTAGCCCCTTCCGGGTTCTACCCACGATAACTTATGGAAATTTTATGAACTTTTTACGGCTTTTTTATGCCTTTGGCGATTAACTGATGTGGAGGCTCGAGTTCTCCGCATGATTACGACTATCGCCATTCGTCTTCTGGAAGCTATGTTTGTGGTGGGTGCGCTGGGATCCGCCCTGGTCGTACTGCTCACTGCCATCGAGGATTTTGCTACCCTGTTCGGCAGGGACAACGAGAAGTCAGGCCAGACCTAAGTGGCGCGTTGTCCTTGAGGATTGACTTCGTCAGGTTTGTCTTTCTCGAAAAGCACGCTGAATAGCTGATATGCCGTGACCGGAATGACGGCGAGGCAACCCACCATACCTACGATGAAGAGCCAGCTCATGATATGGGCCAGCCCGCGGACCAATAAGCTAAACATTTGCACCGCCCCAGTTGAAAGCATTATGTCACTGAAGGGGCTCTTGATGAAGGCAAAGCTTTCGACCCGGCTTTGACCCGGCGAAGCCATTCGCCGAGTTTGGTTGGCGCATCGTCGGTGCAACCCGGCCGAGTACACCCCCTTGGTCCGGCTTATCTGTTCCCCACGCGTGTCCAACGGCCAGGGGCGAAGATCCCAGTGGCGACGCAAGGCAGTCTGCAGTCACTAGTCAGCAATTCTCTTAGCAGCGGAGGAAAATAAATATTCCATCCTCACGCGAATACCGCGCCCTCTGACACTGCTTGCGTTGTCGGTTCGCTGCGCGTACTTGGCAAATTCTGCATTTGTGGTGATGCCTTTGTCTTTTAACAGTTGGACAATGCCGCCAATCTGAGAGTCAAGTGTTTCGAGATAAGGGAGCATTTCCTCAAACACTTGCTCGGCAGGGAGCATTTCCCTGAATTTGGCAGGGTCCACTTTCATCTCAATCTCCTGACATCACGAACTGTGCTGCCCTCGTTAGAGTCATCATGAGGCTATGATACCTGTTGCAATCGCATTATAAGAGGGCGCCCCTTTTGGAGTAGGTTGTCATCGTTCGCATGAACACCTACGAAAGGAGCACCCTCGATGAGCAGTGAAAAGTATATTGGGCTGGACGTTCATCAAGCAACGATCTCGGTCGCGGTGTTGGATTCCACGGGCAAGTTAATCATGGAATCCATTCTGGAAACAAAGGCCTCGACCATTCTCGAGTTCTTGGCCGGTCTGCGCGGAACTTTGTCGGTCACCTTCGAAGAAGGGACCTGGGCGGCCTGGTTGTACGATTTGCTCAAGCCGCACGTGGCCGAGTTGGTGGTGTGCAATCCGCGGAAACTGGCAGTACTTAAAGATGGCAACAAGAGTGACAAGATCGACGCTCGCAAACTGGCGGAACGGTTACGACTCAATGATCTCAAGCCGGTCTACCACGGCGAGACTGGGGTACGCATGCTGCGCGAATTGGCGCGCAGTTATCTGACCATCGTCAAAGATCTATCCCGGGTCATGAATCGGCTGAAAGCGCTGTATCGCAGCTGGGCCATTCCGTGTGCAGGGCGAGATGTCTACTATCAGCGTCATCGGAGTGAGTGGTTGGGCAAAATCGTGGAGGCCGGTGTTCGCCGGCGAGCCGAGCAACTCTACCAGCAATTGGACATGCTGCAGCACTTGCGGCAACAAGCGCGACGCGAACTGCTGGCGGAGAGTCGCAAACATCGCATCACGGCCAAGCTGCGGCAGATTCCCTCGCTCGGACCGATTCGTTCGGCATTGGCGGTGGCGCTAATCCAGACCCCGCAGCGTTTCCGCACGAAGCGCCAACTCTGGGCCTACAGTGGGTTGGCCTTGGAAACGCGTACCAGCGGAGAATATTGCTACCTGCAAGGCCAACTGCGTCGATCCAAAAAGCAGATTTTCATTCGCGGCCTGAACAAGAATCACAATCACGATCTAAAGGGTTTGTTCAAGGCCGCGGCGACCCGGGCCAGCATACTGCCCGGACCCTTTCGGGAGTTCTACCTGCGCTCGCTGGCCAAAGGCATCAAGCCGACTATGGCGCGCCTCACCCTGGCGCGGAAGATCGCAGCCATTACGCTGACACTGTGGAAGAAAGGAGCCAACTTCGACGTCGAGAAACTGAAGTCACAAGCCGCTGAGCGTCTCGGGTAGGAGCCCTGTCCATCGCCGGTGATTCTTTCTCCCGTGGTGGTGGATCGGTTCTTGAGACGCTCGGGTTCGAGAGTGAGTATCCCTAACGCCTGTAGGCGAACGTGCTACTGAGCACTGAGCCTCTGTGTAATCCCTATACCCTCTCGGACAACCCAAAAAAGCACTAGGCCACGAGCCTCAGATAGATCTATGCGTTGCCACCAGGCAACCGCCACGGCTTGCCCGCGTCAGGAACTGATCGGCGTCGTCGCTACACGATAAAAATGCAACGGAGATGGAACCACGCAGGACTTGCGTCCGGACCAAAGGGCAGAAAACCAAAACCCAACGGCGCGCAGCACGAACCAGGGGCTGGAAGTCACGGAATTTCTCTCTCCTTCCAGTCGAGGGAGAAGAATGTCCTTGACATCTCCTCTTATAGACCAGGCGTTAGCACAAGCTTGCGCCATCTGTTCGCCAAAAAACCGGTCGATGCGTGCTATGGCGATTTAACGCCAACCCCCGCGTCATCCTTGCTACTCGGTTTGGTTAGCGCGGCTTGACTTCGTAGCGTGCGTCCATTCCTGCAAGCATGTGGTCGCTGATGTGGCAATGATAGAGCCAGATACCGGGCGCGTCGGGCACCATGTCAGCGGTGATCATTTGTGCTGAGACCACTGAGAGAACGTCGGTGCGCTGCCCGGCCACCAGCACCGTGTTTCCGTGCCAATGCGGCGTATGCGCATTGTTGAAGTCGCCCAGCGTCGTCACGTACCAGCGCACACGGTCGCCTTGCTTCATCGTCATCAGCGGCATATTCCCGAAGATGTAGCCGTTGATCGACCACTTGATGTTAGTGTCCACGAAGCCTGTGCCAGCGATGGTTCCCGCCATCCCTCCGGCAGTGACAAGTCGAACCTCCAGCCGGTTTATGCCTTTGGGGTCGGTGCAGTGCGCGCGGATGTTGTTGTCCAGATACCAGCTCTCGTTCTCATTGATGGCAATGAACATGGTGACGAACTCGCGATCCACGTCCCGGGGCCGGCCGTCGGGGAGCGCCATGCCTCGCCGTGTAACGATGATTCCTCCAAAGAGGCCCGAAGCCACATCGCGTAGTTCGTCGGTGTGCGAGTGATAAAGCCAAAAGACGGAACTGGGGTCATTCGGTCCGGGGCCAGCCCGCTCCGGGATTTGCCACACGTAAGTGTGTGTAGCGCCCGGAGGCACACCGTCGTCGGCCTTGTCCGCGCCCGTGGTGCCGTCGTTGTAGCCCGCGCCCTCGGAATCTTTCGCGTAAACGACTCCATGCGGGTGCATGCTATAGGGATATGAGGCGTTGTTTTTGAAGACAACCTTGATGGTGTCGCCCACTTCTCCGCGTAGAATCGGTCCCAGCAAGCCCAGATATTGCTCGTCCGGCGGGCGCACTTTCAGCTTTGAGAATGTCGCGTCGGTGTATTCGTGGTAGATTGCCTTCTTGTAGACACGGCCGATGCGGTGAGGCCCCGCTTCGGTGTAACCCTTCGCTACCTCGTCGAAGGGCTGTCCCATTGCCTCATCGCGGCCCGTGGGTGCATAGTCCCAGTCAATTTCATCGGCAGCGACGTAATAGGTACGAGTTTTGCCAGTGGGCTCGCCCGGATTGGCTTGCCCGCGCAACGCATGCGGATCGCCAAGCAACACCGCCAACGCAATGCCCAGCAAAAGACTCCTGACCACTCGTAGATTCATCTCGCCTCCTGATTGAACTCTATCGCTGCTCCGGCGGTCAGATTATTAGCAGCGGGCTGGCACGTCCAGCGTAATTGTTGAAAACAGGCGTTATCACAAGTTTGCGCCGTTTGTTCGCCGCAGGCCCGGTCAATGAGTGCTACTGGCGATTTTGAAACCGTTATGGCAGAGATGAATCGCGTGGGGTTCTGCCACACCTTAAATCCGAAGATCGTCAGTTGGCCAGCATGTGCATGGCCACGATTGCCAGAACGACTCCGGCCGTCAATGTCATCGCAGCCACAAATGGCATCGCCGACTCACCGTGAATTGCGGCGAACCCTTCCCGCACACCCCGCGGAAGGTCCCTCCTGCTCCGCAGGAATATGACGCATCCGGTGACGAGCACCGCCAAAGGTAGCGTGATGAGAAGCACCCACAATGTCCACATTCTCCCCGCGTACCACATGACGATCCGCTGAGCCGTGTACGCCGGTTCGTGTTGGAGTGGCGACAGTTGCCTCACGATAAGCGCACCCATGAAGAGGAGGGCAGGGAAGATGAGCAGTGCTTGTGTGGCAGCGATGGCGCGCCTGGCGGTATTCATAAGACAAAATCCTCGACCCCAAGCCACAACGTTAATGCGCGGGAAACAGTGTTTCAAGCGATAACTGTCGAAATCACGCGACAGCGCTCATTGATTGCCCGCACCCCCTCGCGAGCGGGCCTCGGTCTGGCGCGCTCGCGCCGTCGCCCAGCGCGCTGTTCCCCCGGAGGTGGGGCCGATTTTCCCGTCCTCACATCCTGCTGCTCAGCGCGTTGACTTGGCCCCCTTGTCCGCCTAAGATGGGGCGCCAGCGCTGCTCCTACGTCAGCCCTGACGATCAGCCTATACATGATCGGCCAAACCATCTCGCACTACCGCATTGTCGAAAAGCTGGGTGGTGGCGGCATGGGTGTCGTTTACAAGGCCGAAGATACTCGGCTCGATCGCTTCGTGGCCCTGAAATTCCTCCCGCAAGACGTAGCCCAGGACCGCCAGGCACTAGAGCGCTTTCGGCGCGAGGCCAAGGCAGCTTCGGCGCTCAACCATCCCAACATCTGCACTATTTACGACATTGGGGAGGAGAATGGCCAGGCGTTCATCGCCATGGAGTATCTGGACGGCCTGACCCTGAAGCATCGCATCGCCGGCCGCCCGCTGGACTTGGATGTGCTGCTCAGCCTGGCCATCGAAATCGCCGACGCCCTCGACGCCGCGCATAGCGAAGGCATTGTTCACCGCGACATCAAGCCTGCCAACATTTTCGTCACCAAGCGCGGACACGCCAAGATTCTCGACTTCGGCCTGGCAAAGGTCACTTCTCCCGCTGCCAGTTCCTCGGCGCCAGTAGGCTCACACACCGAGGTTACGACCGGCGTCAGCCTGGAATATCTGACCAGCCCTGGGACCGCCATCGGCACGGTGGCCTACATGTCGCCGGAGCAGGCCAAGGGAAAGGAGCTCGACGCGCGCAGCGATCTCTTCTCCTTCGGGGCCGTCCTGTACGAGATGGGCACAGGCATGGTTCCATTCCGCGGCGATACCTCCGCCGTCATCTTCGACGCCATCCTGAACCGCGAGCCGACCCCGGCCGTGCGTGTCAACACTGAGCTCTCTCCCAAGTTGGAAGAGGTGATCAACAAGGCTCTAGAAAAGGACCGCGATCTGCGCTACCAGAGTGCCGCCGAGATCGGCGCCGATCTGAAGCGCCTCAAACGCGACTCCACCTCAGGACGCGTCCGCGCTGCCCATGATTCAACCCCGAGTGCGCCTGCGGCAGAACCTGCCGGCGCCATGTCCTCGCAGTCCGCGCCTCTGCCGGTTGCGGTGGCGTCGGAGAAAAAAGGTCTGCCCAAGCTGGCCATCGCCGCCGCGGTCGCGGTCGTACTCGCGGCGGCAGGTTTCGGCGGCTATAAACTTCTTAACCGGCCGCGCGCCTTCAATCTGCAAAATATGCAGATCACGAAGCTGACGGAAAACGGTAAGGCCAACCAGGTGGCGATTGCACCCGACGGACGCTACATCGTCTACGCCATGCGCGACGCGGAGAAGCAGAGCCTGTGGGTGCGCAATGTTGCCACCAAGAGTGATGTTCAGGTGCTGGCCCCTGATGTGGTTGAAATCGCGGGCCTGAGTTTTTCTCCCGACGGCAATTACATTTATTTCGTACGTTCGGACAAAAGCACGGAGAACTACCGTTACCTCTATCAAATGCCTGTGCTCGGGGGTTCGCCCCGGCAACTCATTCGCGATATCGATTCTCCCATCGACTTCTCGCCGGACGGTAAACAGTTCGTCTTCCAGCGCGGAATTCCGGAGCGCGACGTGATCGAAGTACGGATCGCCCAGCTGGACGGAAGCGGCGAGCGCCTGTTGGCCGCTTTCCCCGGCAATTCGCGATTTATGTTCGGAGCCACCTGGTCGCCTGACGGCAAGACGGTTGCCGTGCCCATTCTGAAGAGCGGCAAAGATGTTGATTGGCAGCTCCATGTGATCAATGTGGCGGATGGCAAGGTGCGGCTCCTGGTTTCATCCGGCGGGAAAACCATCGGAAGGGCGGTGTGGATGCCCGACGGTGACTCTCTGATCGCGTCGGGAGCAGAAAGCCTGTTTGGTCGAGGTCAGCTGCAAAGCATCGACTATCCTGGCGGCGCAATACACCGCTTCACCAATGATCTGTCGGACTACACCACCGGCATGGATGTGACCCATGATGGCAAAACGCTGGCTGCCATCCAACGGGTTTTTACTTCTGACATCTGGGCCGCGCCGGGCGCCGACATAGTGCAGGCCCGCCAACTCACCTCCGGCGAACCCGCCTATGACCTGATCACGCCCGGCCCGCTCGGCAAACTGCTGGCTCGAAGCCCTGATGGTGAGGTGTGGCTGATGAATCCGGATGGCACCGGCCGGACGGTGCTGGTCTCTCAGGCGCACAGTCTGATTTCCTTGGCGCGTTGTGCTGACCGGTACGTGATATTTAATTCCTACCGTGACGGCAAAATCGAACTCTGGCGGGTTGATGCGGATGGTTCGAACAGCAAGAAATTGTTGGACCAAGGCCAGGATGCCGATTGCTCGCCCGATGGCAAGTCGATCTTCTACACGGTCAAGAGCCAGATCTACCGCATGTCAGCGGAAGGCACAGATCCGGTCAAAGTAGCGGACACGCCCGAGGACGCGTTCGCGCTCAAGGTGTCGCCGGACGGAACCCTCGTGACCTATGCGTACCAGGAGGGCAGCCCAGTCCCGGTAGGAAAACTGGGCGTGGTTACCACAGCCGGCGGGAGCTCACGTTTCGTCGCCACGCTCCCAATCGGGGGACGCTTTCTGCACTGGTCGCCCTCGGGAAAGGCGATTCAATATCGCCTGACCCGCAACGGCGCTTCGAATATCTGGGAGCAACCTTTGTCCGGCGCACCGGCGCGCCAGATCACGAACTTTACCTCCGGCGTGGTTTTCGATTTCTCCTGGACCCTCGACGGCAAAGAGCTCCTGCTCGCCCGCGGCAATGAAACCAGCGACGTAATTCTGATCAGCAACTTCCGCTAGCGAAGGATGCCCCACCCTCGTCTCTCCGTTTCTGGAGGGACCGGTGGGGATTTCGTGTCAGGTGAGTGAGCCGCGCACTCCGGCATTCTCTAAGTGCCATCCACCGGAAAGCAAGACGTGGCGGTTTCTACGGTGCTTCCAGTCCCACCCTGTCTCTCCAAAAAACGGAGAGACGAGGGTGGGGCACCCGTTCAATCCGATAGGGCGTGCAGTTCGATGTAGTCGAGAGGCGCGTGTTCTTCTCCATCCGGTACTCCATCGATGCGGATCTCATCACCCGGATGAAGTGTCAGCGCGGGAATTGTGCGCCGGGTGGAAGAGTCGCCGCCTGGCTTGGTCGCGGGTAGGTGATCGTTGGCAATCCATTCATCCACCTCTTTATCGCCCACCAAAACCCGGTACTTCGATGTGCCATTGTTCTGATCGAAATACTGTACGTCCATTTCATACTGTCCCGAGGGGCGGTCGAAGCGGAATGCAGCCACACATCCTGAAGCCCTGCCGCACTCAATAGCCTTGCCCCCGGAAGCGTTCTCCCATGGCTCGACGTTGATCGGCACGAAGCCCTGGAGCTGCATAGCTTCCGCCTCAATGCGGTCAGGATGGTTTCCCACCCGCCCCTTCTCATCCGCAATCCCGGAGGTGCGAAAAAACCAGTTGCAGATGGCGTCCCGCCAGACGATGGCATGTCCGGCCTGATATTCGAGGCGCGCCAGGACGGCAGCATAGCGTTCGTCGTCGATCGAGTGCTGCAGAGATTTCCATTGCCGCACGAAATCCGCCGCCTGTTCTGCCCCGTCGTAGTGCGAGTCATAGATGTGCTGGATCACGGTCTTGCCCGAATGCAGGACGTAGGTGTACGGCACGTGATGGAAAAATAGAAGCAGATTGTCGGGAGTAGTTTTCTCCGACTCATACAGACTCTGAATAGCCGCAGGATACTGCCCGACGAAACCAGTGCCGGTTGCCGTGCTTCGATCCATGCCAATGCCTGCATGGTCGGCGCGATGCCACTGTCCCCAGCCATTACGTTCCGACGATGCGATTCCCGGCCCGTAGTGGCTGCCCAGAATGTCGGTCAGCGTTTGCGCCCCTAAAGGTCCGGTGTAACTTTCATACGCGTGCCAGGAGGCCATTTGCAGTTCGGTGATGGTCTTCACCACCGCTGCGTGGTTGCCGAAGGTCAGCCGGGTCCACTCCTCCGCGATGGTTTTCGCGCTGAGATCGGGGTTCCACGCCAGCCGGCCGAATCCGTAGAGATTGGCCATGGCCAAGGGATGCCCCAGCCAATTCGCGTCCATGCCCACATTCGCCACGCCTACGAACGCGCCCGCCGGACGATGAAAAATCTTCCCCGCGACCAGTTCTTTGACCGGAGTCGCGCCGCCGTTTACCCGCAGATCGAAATCCAGTATCTCGTTCCACATCGGCGGAAGAAAACATAAATGCCGCTGCTGGCCGGTGTACTCCTGCGTGATCTGCAGTTCGATGCCCTGGTTTGTCTTCTCCAGTCGGCCAAAGAGCGGCGACACCGGTTCGCGGGCCTGAAAATCAATGGGGCCATACTTGATCTGGATGATGACGTTGTCGTCGAACTTTCCGTCCAGGGGATGGAAGATGTCATAAGCGGCGCGGGCACGATCGTTCTTCGGGTTTCGCCAGTCCAGATGATGGTCATAAACGAAGGCGCGATAAAAAAGCATGCCGCCATGCGGCCGCAGAGCGCGCGCAATCACGTTGGCCGCGTCCGCCGGGGTCCGCCCGTAGGATGATGGTCCCGCGCGGCCCTCCGAATCGGCCTTGACCACGAATCCGCCAAAGTCCGGAATCTGCCGGTAAATCGCATCCACCTTCTTCTTCCACCATGCGATGACGCGAGCGTCCAGCGGATCAAAAGTGTCCAGACCTCCCGCAGCCTTGGGGCTGCTCAGATCAACCGACACTGCCAGTCGCACTCCCCAGGGACGAAAAACTTCAGCGATCCGCGCCAGCTGTGGAATAAAGCTGTCGTCCAGAATCCGCAGATCGGCATTCACATTGTTGATGGTGCATCCATTGATGCCGACCGATGCCAGCAGGCGCGCGTACTGCCCGGCGCGGGTTAAATCCGCGCGCACACCACCATTCTCGAAGAAAATCGATGCTCCCGCATACCCGCGTTCAATCGTGCCATTCAGGTTGTCCCATTCGTCCACCCAGCGCATCGAGACGGGGGGCTGGCTGACATCGTCGAGAGCGGTAATGTTCTCCCCTCGCGCCATTTTGCTTAAGAATGCGAACACGCCATACAAAACACCCCGCTCGGTGGTCGAAGTAATAATGAGGCAATCGAAACCGCGGACTGGCTTGCTGGCGAGAACGAAGCCGTCGCCTTCGATCGGGTCGGGGAGCTCGAATCCGGGCACTATTTGCCGAATCGCGGCGACCGTCCCAAGAATGATCGTCTTCTCCCGGACATTCGCGTCGTGGCGCAAAGTCAGCCCAATCATCCCGAGGACGCCACGGCCCATCTCATCCCGCGCCGTCGTCAGCACGCCCGAATCCCCCAGAACAATCAGTGCCGCAGGGAAGCCTTCATACCTGGCTCGATCCCCAGTTGGGATGGGCGCGTAGCGCAACCACGCATCCTGCCCAGTGTCGGCCTGCAGCGCGGGTGGGGCCCCGCCTCCGAGCAGCACCGCTCCCAGCATCCCTAGGCTCAGGAATCGTTTCATCAGTCCAGTTGAAAATCTAGAACTTCGAGCAGATCGCGCGGGCTGTTGCCGACATTTCACTCTCGAAGGTGCCCGTCTGAGCTCCGCCTGGGCGGGGATTTTTGGCAGGTGAACAAAACTGTCCTCAGATAGCGCCACGTCTCCGTCTTGATCTATGCCGGACCGCAATAGCCGAGACCCGCGACTGCCGGTTGTCCATATCCCGCGACCGGCCCACGATCTTCATTTGTGAGCGCCCTTCGAGAATTTCCGGGGGTATGCTCCCCGAAAGGTCGAAGTTCCTGGGTTCCACTGTTTCCACCCACGCTACCAGGCGCTCCAGAGTCCAATTCTTTTTGACCATGACATGCCAGTCGAAGAGGTGCGTGATGATGTCCTTGATTCGCATCTCGCGCGCGATCCAGAAACGCCAGCAATCGCATGGGCGCACCACTTTCTGCAGCACCCAGTTTCCCCACACACCTTCGGTGCCCAGCGTCCGCCGGTCGCGCTCGTCAAATTGCTTCACGGTGTGAAAGGTGCAGCCGTTGGCGATGGCCGCCATTCCCAGTGCACAGCCCGATTGCGTCTCCGGAAAATGTTGCCCGCCCGCCTTGGGCGTCAAGACCGTACTCCCTAATAAAATTGCCTCACTGAGTCTCATTGCTGAATCTCCCCAATAAGCCTATGCCAGCGATCACGATCCAGGTCGAAACCGGATTCGGGGGGAATTATAACCCTCCTGAAGCGACCCTGTGGGCGAATGCCGTCGTCCGCCCGATCGAGCGCATCCGTGCTTAACTGCCGTGGATTCATCGGCTCAACGGGTAACCAGCAGGTGCCATTACCGGAGTAAATTGACGGCTGCGCCGCTGGTTGCTAGGTTCAGCTTAGAGAACCATCAGCGTACCGGACCTATTTTGAAAGAAGACATTCCCAAAGCATCGCCAGAGCGCCAGAAAAAGCGCATTCAGCTGGCCCTTCCCATTCGTGTCACCTACTGGGATGACGCGCACAAGCCCTGTCTCGAAATTGCCTGCACTTACGATATTTCCGAGCACGGCGCCCGGGTCACGGGCCTGCGCTGCGTGAAGGAAGCGGGAGAAGTCGTTGCCATCGAACGCGGCAAGAACAAGGCGTTCTGCCGCGTGGTCTGGGTAGGAGAAGCGAATTCGGAGATGGCGGGTCAGATCGGGCTGCAGTCTGTGGAACCCGACCGGACAATGTGGGAAGCCGAACTGAAGGACATGGTGGAAGTCTATGAGCCGGTTCTGTCGGACGGGAACGTGAAGCGGCCTCGTACCTTTGCGTCCCACGAGCGGCGGCGGCGCCGCGAACGCTTTAGCCTGGAAGGAACCGCTGAACTAGTAGAACAGGGCGCGCACACCTTCAAAGCCGAGGTCGTCTTGAAGAATATGTCAGAGATTGGGTGCCTGGTCCTGACCAAGCACATGGTGCCGGCTGGCACAGAGTTGCAGGTGACGCTCCATGTGGATGACCAGAATTTGACCCTGAAGGGTCAGGTCAAGCATGCCGAGCCCCAGGTAGGACTCGGAATTGAATTCCACGAGATCCGTAAGGGCGAGCGCCAGATGCTGCAGTTCCTGATCCGCAAGCTAGCCGAGAAGCATCTCGAAGATACATTGCAGTTCGAGATCCACAAATAAGCCAGACCTCGGACCTCAGCCTAATTGTGGGCGCGAGCGTCCGCGCTCGTGCGACTCCTCGGGTGCGCGTCGCTAGCGGGCACGAGCGAGGACGCTCGCGCCCACATACGGAGTTGATGGCCGGCGTCAGCTAGGTACTGGCCACTTCGGCCACGGGCTGCTCGCGGTCCACATCCTTCAGGCGGGCTGCCTTACCTTTCAGACCGCGCAGATAGTACAGCCTGGCGCGGCGCACTTTCGAGGAACGCAGCAATTCCACCTTGTCGACTACTTTGGAATGCAGCGGGAAGATGCGCTCGACGCCATGTCCGAAGCTGATCTTGCGCACCGTAAAGCTGGCTTGCGGCCCCCGGCTGCGCGCAATCACGACGCCTTCGAATGCCTGCAGCCGTTCCTTGTCACCTTCCTTGATTTTTACGTGCACCCGGATGGTGTCGCCCGGCACGAATGCCGGAATGTCGGTGCGCTTGGTCTTAGCCAGAAGTTTTTCGATGATCAGGTTGGTCACGATTTTTCCCCCAGTACCAGAAATCTTTAATGATTCAGTTGTCCTTGCCCGTGATGCGGGCCAGCAAATCTCTGTCTTCGTCGCCCAGAGCGGCTCCATCTAATAAGTCGGGCCGGTTGCGCCACGTTTTCTCCAAAGCCGTGCGCCGGCGCCAGCGGCGTATTTCTTCGTGGTTGCCTGATACCAAAACCTCAGGCACCTGCAATCCGCGAAAGTCCGCCGGCCGGGTGTAATGCGGATAGTCCAGCAACCCACCCGAGGCGCAGGTGGAATCGGCGCTTCCGGGTTGCACGGCCGTCCCCGCCGAAAACGATTCCTGTCGCGCCGACGCTTCGTTACCCAGGGCGCCGGGAATGAGGCGGGTGACTGTATCCATAATCACCGCCGCACCCAACTCGCCGCCGCTCAGGACGTAGTCGCCGATAGACAATTCACGATCGGCCAGATGCTGTCCCACGCGCTCGTCCACGCCTTCGTAGCGGCCGCAGATCAGGACAATTCGTTCCAGGGCCGCGAGTTCCTCCACCACGCTCTGGTCGAAGCGCCGACCTTGTGCCGACAACAGAACTACGCTCTGCTTCGCACCGGGGGCAAGGCGCTGCGCGCGATTCTGGATATTCAATCCTTCAATACATTCAAAGATCGGTTCCGGTTTCAGCACCATGCCTTCGCCGCCGCCGAAGGGGCGGTCATCCACGGTGCGGTGCCGATCGTGCGCAAACGCCCGCAAGTCGTGAACTTCGATCGTAGCCAGGCCAGATTCGCGGGCCCGGCGAACAATGCCGTAGTCCAGTGGTCCGCGAAAGAAGTCAGGAAAGATCGTTAAGATGTCGATCTTCATCGCTGGACCTTGGAACTACACAGCAAATTGTCATGCTGAGCAACCGAGCCGCGCTTCGCGCGGCGAAGCACCCCCATACCCACTGCATCTTTATGAGGTAGGGGTCCTTCGACTCCGCAAGCGCTTCGCAAAGCGAAGCACTTGCTCCGCTCAGGATGACAGCTTCTTATTACTCATCTTTTTTTTATTGCTGACCTTTTGTTGCTCTTTCTCTTCCGCCGTCAACGGAGCGTTCAGTTCGAGCATGCCTTCCGGCAGAATCATGTAAATCTTCTTTCGTTCAAGGTCTGCGTTCTTCAGATACGCTTCGGCGTAAGGGATCTCGTACTCGTTCGCTCCCGCCTTGACGATAAGCAGCGGTGCTTCGCCCGCTCCAAACTCTACATTCTGGACCCAGCCAATCTCGCGATCGCCGTCGTAGACATCGCATCCCACCAGATCACTGACGTACGCCCAACCCGGCTCCAGCTGCGATCGCTCACTGGCCGGAACCTGCAACTCGCATCCAATCAGGCTTTCGGCATCGGAAATCGAATCAACACCTTCGAACTTCAAGACCAGATGACCCTTGTGGGGCCACAGTTCCTCGATCTTTAGCTCACGCCGGGGTCCGTCCCCATCCTTGGGCAAGGCCCACAGCCGCATACCTGGTTGAAACCGGTCCGGGACGTCGCTGTGCAATTCGGTTGCGACTTCGCCACGGCGTCCCTGGGTTTTGAGGACGCGCGCCAGCGTGATGAACTGGTCGGTTATTCCAGAATCTCCAGCGCGAAACGCTTGTTGAACTTCAAACCGGCCGCGCCCAGCAGGTTGCGCATGGCCCGTGCGGTTCGTCCCTGCTTGCCAATCACCCGGCCCAGATCGTTCGGGGCAACCGTAAGCTCAAGCACAGACTCACCGTCTTCTTCGACCTGGCTGACCGCGACCTGGGATGGATCATCGACCAGAGCTTTGGCAATCTGTTCGATCAGGACTCGCATGTCTCCGGTTGGCTCGCTCATAGGGATATCCTGTTCTATGCGTTGAAATAGCCGGAGGGCGCAAACCTGGGTCAGGCAACCGGAACGGGACTGGCCGGCGCCGGCCGGGAGACGATCTTGCTGACCCGATCCGACAACTTCGCGCCTTTCGATACCCAGTAGTCGATGCGCTCACGCTTGAGTTCAATGCTGGCCGGGCTGGTGCGGGGGTTGTAGGTCCCGACCACCTCGACCGGACGGCCATTGCGCGCACGTTCCTTTTCGATGACCACCACCCGATACTGCGGTTGTTTGCGCGCACCAGTGCGCGACAGACGAATCATTAACACAGAGCTTATGTTCCTTTCCTAATTGCTTCAGGCAGGCTGAGACAAACCATTATTTTTGCAGAATTTAGCCGGATTAGCAAGTTGCGGCGATGGAGTTCGGGCGTCCCCGACCGTGTAGGCTGGAACGAGCGAGGACGCCGGTCCTCCAGGGGTTCGCGACGTTAATCGAAACAACCTCCAAAAGTTGCACCCGTAGCGCGCATTCTTGCTAATATAACGAGTTCAGTACAGCTCGGCTGGCCAGGGAGACAGAAACAATGACCTACGTGATCGCAGAACCGTGCATCGGAACCAAGGACACCGCCTGCGTGGACGCTTGCCCGGTGGACTGCATTCATCCCAAGAAGGATTCGCCGGCCTATGCCGAAGAAGAGATGCTGTACATCGATCCCGTAGAGTGCATCGATTGCGGAGCTTGTGTGCCGGTGTGCCCGGTGTCGGCCATCTTCGCGCTGGATGATCTGCCGGAGAAGTGGGCGTCATTCACCGAGCGCAATGCGAAGTATTTCGGAAGGTAGCGTCTTAGCTCTCAGCTTTCAGCCATCCGCTATCAATAAATGCGGTAGCGCAAACCGATAGCTGACGGCTGAAAGCTGAAAGCTGAAAGCTGCATTACTTCCCATCTCCCCACCGCTCCATTACAATCAGACGTTAACCGCTGGGCTTCCATGACGCTGAAGGAGTCGGAAGCGATCGTCCTGCGCACGTATCCTTTGCGCGAAGCCGATCTGCTGGTCACGTTGTTCACGCGAGCGGAAGGGAAAGTTCGCGGCGTGGCGCGCTCAGCCAAGAAATCGAAGCGGCGGTTCGGGGGTGCGCTGGAACCGCTGACTTACGTTCGGGCTTTTTACGAAGATCGCGAGCGGCAGGAACTGGCACGGCTGGACTCCTGCGAGGTGCTGGAATCACCGCTGGCGACAGAAGTGACTTACCCGCGGGCGGTTGCGCTAGCGCATGTGGCAGAGTTGCTCGACGAGTTGCTGCCGGATCGCGAGGCCAATGATGCTGCGTTTCGCCTGGCGCTTTCGGTGCTCGCGGGCTTGCGCGGGCCCGACGTCTGGATGCCGGTGACCTATTTTGAGCTGTGGATGACCCGCCTGATGGGCTATCTGCCCGACCTCGGCGAGTGCATGGTTTGCGGACGCACCCTGAATGGCAGCCGGGCCTTCTTTCACGCCTTGACCGACGGCTTGCTGTGTACCGAGGACAAGCGGCTGGCTTCATCCGAGATATCCGCGGAATCGCGGGCGCTGGCTGCCCGGATGTTTCGTGCCCCAGTCGAAGGTTTTGCGGGAACCCCCTGGCCCCAGAAGCAGGGAAGCGATCTGCGCAAATTTCTGATACAGACGCTGCAGAGGCACATTGAAAAGAAGCTGGTGACGGCGGGAATGCTGGAGAAGATCAGTTCTTAGCTTGCTTCCGCTAAGAACTGAAAATCACGAACTAAGAACCAAGAATTGACGAACTGGGAATTACACATAAAAATCTTCATGCCGCCTTCTCATGCCAATCCGCTCACGTTCCAGGAACTGATCCTGCGATTGCAGACCTTCTGGGCGGAGCGTGGGTGCGTCCTGCAACAACCCTACGACGTCGAGGTCGGCGCGGGCACAATGGCGCCGGAAACTTTTCTGCGCGTGCTGGGGCCGCAACCCTACAAGGTTGCGTATGTGCAGCCTTCGCGCCGACCGGCCGATGGACGTTATGGAGAGAATCCCAACCGCCTGTTCAAGCACATGCAATTGCAAGTTATCCTGAAGCCGCCGCCGGAGAATGTGCAAGAGCTTTACCTGGAATCGCTGGGCGCGATGGGTATTGATTTGCGCCAGCACGACATCAAGTTTGAAGAAGACAACTGGGAGTCGCCCACCCTGGGCGCCTGGGGAATCGGCTGGCAGGTTATGCTCGACGGCCTCGAAATCACCCAGTTCACCTACTTCCAGCAGTGCGGCGGCGTCGATCTGGACCCCATCTCGGCCGAACTTACATACGGGCTGGAGCGCATCGCTTCGTTTTTGCAGGACAAAGACTCGATTTATGACATCGTGTGGGCGCGTGATCCCGAAAGCGCCCGCGTCACGACCTACGGCGATGTCAGGCTGGCCGACGAGCTGCAATTTTCGGTGTACAACTTCGAGTTGGCCGAGGTGGAAAAAGCGTGGAAGCATTTTGAATTGTGCGAGGGAGAGTGCAAAGCCCTGCTGGAGAAGTATTCGGCTTTGGGTAAAGAGACGGGCCATGGCATCGGGCGCGGCAAGCAACGCTTTCCCTTGCTCGCGGCGTACGATCTCTGCCTGAAGTGCTCACACCTGTTCAATATCCTGGACGCGCGCGGCGCGATTTCGGTGACTGAGCGCGTAGGCGTGATTGCGCGGGTGAGAGCGCTAGCGGTGGGAATCGCGAAGGCATGGGTGGACCAACAACGAGCGGAGCTGAAGTCGAAAGTGGAGCAGGGACCATCGCTGGAAAATGAAGTAAAGAAGAAGGAAGTAGCGCCCACCATTGCGTGAGCATTGTCATCCTGAGAGGAGTGGGAACTTCGCTCGCGAAGTTTCCGCGCAGTCGAAGGACCCCTATTGCGGGCAGGAGCTCGGATTTTCCAGGGCTTCTTCGACTTCGTGAGTCCGCTCACTAGTGAGCGAACTCACCCCGCTCAGGAACTCAGGGAATAAGGTTAATGCCAGATTTTCTACTCGAAATCGGATGCGAAGAGATTCCGGCGCGGATGATTGACGCGGCGTCGTTGGAGCTGCGCGAACGCCTGTACAAGCTCCTCGACCGCGAACGGCTGCTGCCCGAAGGTGCTCTGGCCAGTCTCGATACACCTCGCCGCCTCGCGGTGCTGGCACCAAGTGTTCCGGTGGCACAGCCTGACGTTGTCGAGCAAGTCACCGGCCCATCGGTTGCAGTTGCTTTCAAGGATGGCCAACCCACCCCCGCCGCGTATGCCTTCGCCAAAAAAGCAGGTGTGGACCTTTCCCAGTTGCAACGCACTAGCACTCCGAAGGGCGAGTACCTGTCCGCAATCGTCACCCGGAAGGGGCGCTCCGCGGCTGAGATTCTGGCTCAGGCCATGCCCAAAGAGATCGCATCCATCTACTGGCCCAAGAACATGTATTGGCGAGAGCCGAGTGAGCGCTTCGTGCGTCCCGTGCGCTGGCTGGTGGCCATGCTCGATGAGAAGGTCATCCCGCTGGAGTTCGCTGGAGTTCGCGCTGGAAATCAATCGCGTGGACACCGAATTCTGGCCGACGGATCGGTCACGATTCCCCGCGCCGGAAATTCCTATGTTGAGGTTCTGAAGCAAGCCAGGGTCCTTAGTCGCGAGCAGAGAGAAAAGCAGATTCGCAAAGCTCTCGACGCGGCGACTCGCACCATTCCCGGGGCGCGCTGGCGCGAGGACAAGTCGCTGCTCGACACCGTGGTCAACCTGACCGAATGGCCGGCGGCAATTCTGGGCGCATTCGATCCTGAATTTCTGGAATTACCCGAAGAGGTCCTGGTCACGGTCATGCGCGACCATCAAAAGTATTTTGCGGTCGAGGATTCGCGGGGCAGCCTCTCGCCGCACTTTCTGGCGGTGCTGAACACCGACGGCGATCCGGACGGCATCATCCGGCACGGCCATGAGCGCGTACTGCGGGCGCGCTTCAACGACGCGCGCTTCTTCTGGCAGACCGACCAGAAGCATCCGCTGCGCGAGCGGACGGCATGGCTCAAGAACGTCACCTTTCAGAAGGATCTCGGCAGCTACTGGGACAAGGTGTTGCGGGTGCAGCGGGTATGCAGTTGGTTGTGCGAGAAGATTCGCCAGGGCGGCATCGCGGTTCGCCCGGGTGTTGTGCATAAAGCCGCACTGCTGGCCAAGACCGACTTGACCACCGAGTTGGTCAAGGAGTTCACCGAGTTGCAGGGCATCGTGGGCGGCTTGTACGCCAGAGTTCAGGAACTCGATCCCGACCTGAAAGCCGAAGCGCGCGAAGCGGTGGCGGTCGCCATTTACGATCACTACAAGCCCGAGTCCATGGAAGACTCAGTTCCGAGGACGGTCGAGGGCGCTGTCCTCTCCATCACCGACAAGGCCGACAGTATCGCGGGAATGTTCGCTCTTGGTCTGCAGCCGACGGGATCGAAAGATCCGTTTGCTCTGCGCCGCCAAGCCAACGGGATCGTCAGGACTATCGCAGAACACAAGCTGCCCGTGAGTCTCAGCCCACTGTTCAAGGATGCACGCGAGGCCTATCGCGGGACAGTGGCCGAGAAGAAATTCGCCGCCGCGGCCGACTACGACGGATCCGTGGCGCATTTTCTGCGCGAGCGCCTGGAGTTTTATTTGCGCGACGCCCTGGGCTTCAACTATGACGTGGTGAGCGCTGTGCTGGCGCCGGATGCCGACGATGTGGTAGATGCCGTGGCCCGGGCGCAGGCGTTGAAGGGCGTTTTGCATATGCCCGAATTCCAGGCCATTGCGGCGGCTTGTAAACGTATGCGCAATATTCTGAAGCAGGCGAAGGGAGCCGGAATCGATCCCGCGGCAGAGTTTCAGACCCTGCCGGACTCCGCTGATGAAGAAACGAGGCTCGCTGCCTACGTTTCGACTTACGCTCCCATAGTGGAAGCACACCGGCAAAAGAGGGAGTATCAACAGGCCCTGTCGGTACTCGCGACGGCAAGGGAACCGGTAGATGCATTTTTCGACAAGGTCATGGTCATGGTCGCGGACGAGCGCATCCGGGCCAACCGTTTGGCGCTGCTGCAAACGTTGCTCAAGGAATTCTCCACCATTGCCGATTTCTCCGAGATCGTGACCGAAAGCAAGGAATCCAACGAATCTTCGAAACAATAAAGGACGAACACCTATTATGGCGACGCAAACTCTCCCCGAAACCAGCGTTGAGATTAAGGACAAGAACCCCGCCACAAAGTACGTTTTCTTTTTCGGCGGCGGCAAGGCCGACGGCAACGGCAAGATGAAAGACGATCTGGGTGGCAAGGGCGCCGGCCTCGCCGAGATGACTAACGCCGGGCTGCCCGTGCCCCCGGGCTTCACCATTCAGACCGAGGCTTGCCGGGAATACATGCGCAGCAACGGCGTTTCCGCGGAAGTCGAACGGCAGATGGATGCGGCGCTCAAAAAGTTGGAAGAGCTGCAGGTCCAGAAGCTGGGCAAGGGCGAGAACCCGCTGTTGGTGAGTGTGCGCTCGGGCGCGAAGTTTTCCATGCCCGGCATGATGGATACCATCCTCAATCTCGGCCTCAACGATCAGAGCGTCGAGGCCCTGGCGAAACGCAGCAACAATCCACGCTTCGCCGCTGATTCGTACCGCCGGCTCATCCAGATGTTCGGCAACGTGGTGCTGGACATCCCGAAGCCCGCCTTCGACGAAGTATTCGATGCCAAGAAGAAACAGAAGAAGGCCAAACTTGACACCGATCTCGACGCCAAAGCGCTCAAGGAAGTGATCGAGGAATACAAGAAGGTCGTCAAGAAACATACCAAACAGGATTTTCCCCAGGACCCGCACCAACAGCTTGTGATGGCGCGCGATGCCGTGTTCCGCTCCTGGCAGAACGACCGCGCCAAGCACTACCGCCGCATTAACAACATCGACGACATGCTGGGCACTGCGGTCAACGTGCAGGCCATGGTCTTCGGCAATCTCGGCGACACCAGCGGCACGGGCGTGGGCTTCACCCGCAATCCCGCTACCGGCGCGAAGGAGTTCTACGGCGAGTTCCTGATGAATGCGCAGGGCGAAGACGTGGTGGCCGGCATCCGTACCCCGGTCCCGATCCTCGAATTGCAGAAGGTGATGCCCAGCGTGTATGACCAACTGCGCGAAATCACCACCCGTCTGGAAAAGCACTACCGCGACATGCAGGATTTCGAATTCACTATCCAGGAAGGCAAGCTCTACATGCTGCAGACGCGCAACGGCAAGCGCACCGGGCGCGCCGCGGTGCGGGTTGCCATCCAGATGGTGGAGGAGGGTCTCATCAGTAAGGAGGAAGCCATCTTCCGCGTCGAGCCCAACCAGCTGTACGACTTCCTGGTTCCCGGTCTGGATGAGAAAGGCGGAAAAATCGAAGTGCTGGCCACAGGCCTGCCCGCCTCGCCGGGCGCAGCCGTGGGCCAGATCGTTTTCACCGCCGACGAAGCCGTGGAAAAGGCCGGTCACAGCCGGAAGAATCCGGTCATCTTGGTACGAGCGGAGACCACGCCGGAAGACATCCATGGAATGGAAGTCGCAGTCGGCATTCTGACCTCGCGCGGCGGTATGACCAGCCACGCCGCCGTCGTCACCCGCGGCATGGGCAAGTGCTGCGTGGCGGGAGCGGGCGACATCCAGGTGGAAGAAAAAACGCGCGAGATGCGCGTGAAGGGCCAGGTCTTCAAGGAAGGCGACTGGATTTCGCTCGACGGCACCACTGGCCGCGTGATCAAAGGCAAGCTCAACACGGTTGCGGCCAGGCCCGACGATCCCGAACTCATGAAGGTGCTGGGCTGGGCCGAACCCTTCCGCAAGCTGAGGGTCCGCGCCAACGCCGACATTCCGCGTGACGCCATTCAGGCCCGCGCCTTCGGCGCCGAAGGCATCGGCTTGTGCCGCACTGAGCACATGTTCTTTGCCGAGGACCGGTTGCCGCACATGCGGACGATGATTCTCGCCAACAACGAGAAAGACCGCCGCGCCGCACTCAAGAAACTTCTACCCATGCAACGCGCCGATTTCATCGGCGTGTTCCGCGCCATGGATGGCTTCCCCGTCACCATTCGTACGCTCGATCCGCCGCTACATGAGTTTCTCCCGCGCCGCGAAGATCTGATGGTCGAGATCGCCGTGCTCGAGGCCACCAAACCGCGTTCTCCGAAGCTGAAGGGACTCCGCACTCTGTTGCGCCGCGTGGAAGACCTGCACGAATTCAACCCCATGCTCGGACACCGCGGCTGCCGTTTGGGAATCACGTACCCCGAGATCACCGAGATGCAGGCCCGCGCCATCTTCGAAGCGGCTGTGGCCGTGGCCAGGGACGGCGTTAAGGTCTTTCCCGAGATAATGATTCCGTTGACCGCCACAAGAAAAGAAATGGCGAACCAGGGGGCGGTCGTACACCGGGTGGCGCAGGAAGTCTTCAAAGAGAAAGAGAAGAAGGTGGACTATCTGGTGGGTACGATGATCGAATTGCCCCGGGCCGCGCTGGTGGCGGATGAGATCGCGAAAGAAGCTCAGTTCTTTTCGTTTGGCACCAACGATCTCACCCAAACCACGTTCGGTTTCTCCCGTGACGACGTCAACAAGGTGCTGCCCACGTACCTGGAGGAAGGCATCCTGAAACAGGATCCATTTGCCGTCCTCGACCGCGAGGGAGTCGGACAGTTGGTTAAGATGGCCACAGAGCGAGGTCGGAAAACCCGGCCCGATCTCAAAGTCGGCATCTGCGGCGAACATGGTGGAGAACCTTCGTCAGTCGAGTTCTGTCATCAGATCGGGCTGAACTACGTTTCCTGCTCGCCCTTCCGCGTTCTGACCGCACGCCTCGCGGCAGCGCAAGCAGCGGCAGCCGATAAGTTGAAAGTCGAAGGGGGAAGAACGAAATAGCGGTTCGCCAGCGTGCGGGCGCGGAGGAAATTTACCCGGTTTCCTCCGTGTCCTCTGCCCCTGTGGTTTGAAGCTTTATTGTACTTTCTGCAGCCGGGCAATCAGCTTTTGTGCGAAATTCTGTTCCGACTCCGACCACAAAAGACGCGCACTCGCTCCGGAATTCTTTTCCACCTTGCTGCTGAACTCGACAAGTTTCTGCACGTTGGCCCGCACTCGCGCTCCCGCCTCGGCGGTCAGGGGCACATCTTCCTGCAGAAAAGGCGAATCCGGGCCAAGATCCACCTGGACGTGGCCTTCCTGCTGGTAGACTTTTTCATCGAATTCCAGACCGTGGACGAGAAACTTCACCGGAGACGGCTGCAGAGCCCACTCTCCATTTTCAGCCACCACCCATAGGTCCCAGAAAGCTTCAAACATGTAGGCGTAATCTTCGTGCAGCAGGTCGGATGCGATGAGCACAGCGGCCTCCGCCGAAACTCCCGGAGCGAAACGCCGCTCGAGGATGGTAGCTTCATTCCAGGAGACGGGACGGAGGGCCAAATATGTGATGCCGGGCCGGGCCACCGAAAACGGAAATTGGCGCATCACACCCAGGGCGTGAGGCAACATATCGTCCACCTCGAAGGCGGAAAACCAAAGGCTCAGGTAGAGAGGATCAGGCATCAAAGACTCGTCGACCAAGGTCTGCCATTAATTGTAAATTGCCGCACGAGTGACGCGCAGGCGAAATGAAACAAAACATGAGTTGCAAGGCCACCGGTAAAGACATAGCGGGCCAACCGCACCACTTGCGTTCGCAATGGATCGGGGAAGTGAGTCAGCGAGATTCGCGCAATTCAGATTTGATCGCATCCGAAGGAGCGGTTATCTTTTGACACTATTCCGGCCGCACTGTTACCATCAAACCTCAGTCGCAGGCCCCCACCTCATCATCGTGGTCCCCGTCGTCTAGCCTGGCCTAGGACATCGCCC
>CAWHQS010000007.1:0-316988 GCA_963831565.1 Terriglobia bacterium | reverse complement strand
GACCGGTACCGAGGAGATGTTGCGCTGTTCGTTCTGCCATAAATCGCAGGACGCAGTGGCCAAGCTGATTTCGTCCCCCAGCGATTATCCCAGGGCCTATATCTGTGACGAATGCGTGGCGGTCTGCAATTCCATCCTGGAAGATGACCGCACCGCGACGCCTCCCACCACCACCCCCAATCAATTGCCCAAGCCGCAGGAAGTGAAGACCTTCCTCGACGAGTATGTGATCGGCCAGGAGCAGACCAAGAAGAAACTGGCGGTGGCGGTTTACAACCACTACAAGCGTATCTATATGAATCGCCAGCGCGCTGGCGATGGCGTCGAACTGGCCAAGTCGAACATCATGCTGATCGGCCCCACAGGTACCGGCAAGACCCTGCTGGCCCAGACCCTGGCCCGCATGCTCGACGTTCCCTTCGCCATCGTGGATGCCACCACCCTGACCGAAGCCGGCTATGTCGGCGAGGACGTTGAGAACATTATCCTTAAACTGTTGCAGGCAGCCGACGGCGACGTGGGACGTGCCCAGACCGGCATCATCTATATCGACGAAGTGGACAAAATCGGACGGAAAGACGAGAACCCGTCCATTACCCGCGACGTTTCCGGAGAAGGAGTGCAGCAGGCGTTGCTGAAGATCCTCGAAGGCACCATTGCCAATGTGCCTCCCCAGGGCGGACGCAAGCACCCCCACCAGGAATTCACACCCGTGGATACGACCAACATCCTGTTCATCTGCGGCGGCGCTTTTGTGGGGCTGGAAAAAATCATCGGACGTCGTGTGGGCAAGAAATCTCTGGGCTTCAAGGCAGGAGCGGAAGAGGGCGAGGCGGAAGAGACTCCAGCCGTCAGCCGCAAGCGGAATTTCGAACTGCTGAGCGACATCCAGCCGGAAGATCTGATCAAGTTTGGCTTGATTCCCGAGTTTGTTGGCCGTTTGCCCGTGGTCGGTGTATTGGAGGACCTGGACGAGTTTGCGCTGATCGAAATCCTGACCCGGCCCAAGAACGCCATCATCAAGCAGTACCAGCGCCTCTTCGAATTCGAGAATGTGCGCCTTAAATTCAGCGATGATGCTTTGAAAGCCATCTCGCGCCAGGCCATGGCGCGGAAGGTCGGCGCTCGCGGATTACGCATGATTCTAGAGGAGTTAATGCTCGACCTGATGTACCACCTGCCCAGCCAGAAGAAGGTCAAGGAGTTCGAAGTGACTCGGGAAATGGTGGAGAAACGCAGCGTAACCCTCGCAATGATGGAAAAGGCGGGGTAAACTAACGTCCGCTGGGGTGGTTAAGGTGAGACGCAGGGAGCCAGCAGCCAGCGGCTGGCAGCCAACAACGAACGCAACTCGGGTGTTCGGGAGAAATAGTGAGCATAGTTAAGGAAAAATTCGAGACCAAGAAATTACCCATGATGCCCATCCGGGACGTGGTCATCTTCCCTTACATGATGACTCCGTTTGTCGTAGGACGGGAATCGAGCGTTCGCGCCCTGGAAGAGGCGCTGGCGGCCGACAAGAAGATATTCCTCGCCACCCAGCACGATGCCAGCATCGATGAGCCCAAGCCCAACGAGATCTACCAGGTGGGCACCATCGTCAACATCGTGCAGAGCCTGAAGCTGCCGGATGGCAACATCAAGGTCCTGGTCGAAGGCATCGAACGTGGCAAAGTCCTTCAGATCAGCGAGAGCGAAGGCTTCATGCAGGTTTCGCTCCGCGTGGCCCGCTACGCCACCGAGACCAATCCGCAGATCGAGACCGGCATGCAGCGGGTGACGGCCCTGTTCGAGCAGTACGTCAAGCTGTGCCAGTCGCTCAATTACGAAACCATGATCGCGGCCGTACGCATGGAAGACCCGGCCAAGCTGACCGACACCATCGCCGCCAATCTGCAGCTTTCCATCGAAGAAAAACAGGAGTTGCTGGAAATCTTCGATCCCGGCGAGCGTCTGACCCGAATCGGAGACGTGCTCGACATCGAAATCGAAAAGCTGAACATGGACCGCACCATCCAGTCGCGGGTCAAGCGGCAGATGGAGCGCGCCCAGAAAGAGTACTACCTCAACGAAAAAATCAAGGCCATCCAGAAAGAACTGGGCCGGGGCGAGAAGAGCGAGTTCGACGAACTGAAGAAGAAGATCGAAGCCGCCGGCATGCCCAAGGAAGTGCGCGACAAGGCAGTGCAGGAACTCAAGAAGCTTGAAGCCATGCCGCCGATGTCGGCCGAGTCCACGGTTTCGCGCAACTACCTGGACTGGCTGCTGGCGGTTCCATGGAAGAAGCGGTCCAAGGAAATCCGCAATATCAGCCGCGCCGAAAAGGTCCTGAACGAAGACCACTACGGCCTGGAGAAGATCAAAGACCGCATCCTTGAATTCCTGGCAGTGCGGCAGCTGGTAAAGAATCCCAAAGGCTCGATCCTCTGTTTCGTCGGACCTCCGGGAGTGGGCAAGACCTCGCTGGGAATGTCCATCGCCAAGGCTACCGGCCGCAAGTTTGTCCGCATGTCGCTGGGCGGCGTGCGCGATGAAGCTGAGATCCGCGGTCACCGCCGCACCTACATCGGCGCTCTGCCCGGACAGATTATCCAGATGATGAAGAAAGCCGGCACCAAGAACCCGGTCTTCATGCTGGACGAGGTGGACAAGATGTCCATGGATTTCCGTGGCGATCCCTCGGCGGCGTTGCTCGAGGTGCTCGACCCGGAACAGAATTTCATGTTCGTGGACCACTACCTCGACGTCGAGTACGACCTCTCGCAAGTGTTCTTCATCGCCACCGCCAACGTCATGCACACCATTCCGCCCGCTCTGCAGGACCGGATGGAAGTGCTGCGTCTGCATGGTTACACCGAGCAGGAAAAAGTCGAAATCGCCAAACAGTTCCTGGTCAAAAAGCAGCTGCTGCAGGCGGGCTTGACCGACAAGAACATCAAGTTCACCGACGACTCGATCACCGCCCTGATTCGTTCCTACACGCGGGAAGCGGGTGTCCGCAACCTGGAGCGCGAGATCGGCAACGTCTGCCGCAAGGTGGCGCGCAAAGTGGTGAAGGAAGGCGAAACCTACAACGTCGCCGTCGGGCAGGACAACGTCAACGATTTCCTGGGCGTGATCAAATTCCGCGACACGCTGGCCCACGAGAAAAGTGAAGTCGGCCTGGTCACTGGCCTGGCCTGGACCGAAGTCGGGGGCTCGATCTTGAGCACTGAAGCCACAGTCGTGGACGGCAAAGGCAAACTCACGCTCACCGGGAAACTCGGCGACGTAATGCAGGAGTCAGCGCAGGCGGCCATGTCGTACATCCGCTCGCGGGCCCATCGCCTGGGGTTGTCCCGCGACTTCTACCGCTCCCTCGATATCCACGTGCATGTGCCGGAAGGCGCGATTCCCAAGGATGGTCCGTCGGCCGGCATCACCATCGCTACCGCGATTGCCAGCGCCCTCAGCAAGATTCCCGTCCGCCGCGACATTGCCATGACCGGCGAGATTACGCTGCGGGGCAAGGTGTTGCCCATCGGTGGGCTGAAGGAGAAGTTGCTGGCCGCACACCGCGCCGGACTCTTCGAAGTGATCCTACCCCAGGACAACGAAAAAGATGTAGCCGAAGTCCCGGAGAACCTGCGCACCGCAATGAAGATGCACTTCGTCGAAACCATGGACCAGGTGCTGGCCGTGGCGCTGGAGCGCCCCCTGCCCGCAATCAGCGAAGAGGAGGCAGCGCAGCCTATCGCCCCCATTCCTCCACCCGCCGAGAGCCCGGCGGCCCACCAGTAACTTCCTACAATCAGTCTCACGCAGGGCCCGCGCAAGCGGGCCTTTTTGTTTCCCCGGCCACCGCCGTCCTTCGGCGACCTTTGCGGTGTTCCTTTGCGTCCTTTGCGGTTAAAAGCTCTGAGGCCTAAGATCGCAAAGGACGGCGCGGAGGTCGCAAAGAAAACCACCTCCAGGAGGCGGCAGCCCTTCTTATTCTTTGGATAAAATAACGGCGGGAATACGCGTGGAAGGAAATCCTGAACCCGAGCCACTTAGAGGCCACCTGCGAGGCGGCGTCAGCCTGCTTATTGCGGCGGCGCTGGTATTTATTCTCCTGATCTGGCTGCCCGCATACCGCTGGTTCTTTCTCGGCAGCCTCGCTACTGGCATCGTGGTTGCCGCCATCCTGTATCTTTGGAACAAGTACAAACCGGTGAGAGCGGAGGACGTCGAAAAGAAGCGTCCGCTGGGACTTGAGTAAGCCGGCTGCAAGCGTGCAGAGTCGTGAAAACTCCCCGGTCCGGAAAAGCCGCACGCTCTGATCTCTTTTTTTGCGAGTGCCCGGCTTGCAACTTCCCCGCCAAAACTGCAAACTGATTTATGCGTGTTTTAGCCCGCTTCATGATGTCGGTGAGCGATGCCAGCCACTTCCCTCCTCCGGTGCTGCCCGAAGTCGCGTTCCTGGGGCGGTCGAATGTTGGCAAATCGAGCGTCATCAATTCACTTCTAGGCACCAAAATAGCCAAGACCAGTTCTACTCCCGGCCGCACCCGCTCGATTAACTTTTTCGAAATCCGCTGGCCGGGAAAGCCCGAGCCGGAACTGGTCTTTTCCGACCTGCCCGGCTATGGTTACGCGAAGATCTCGCGGGAAATCTCGCAACAGTGGCCGAGTTTCATCGATCCTTATTTGAAAGAGCGTTCCTGCCTGGCGCTCTGCGTGACCCTCATTGACGTGAACGTGCCGCCGCAGCCCGCCGACCGGCAGTTACTGGATTTTCTCTCCGGCATCGGACGCCCGACCCTGATCGTCGCCACCAAGAGCGACCGGCTTTCGGGCAACCAGTTGCGGAATGCGCTGCAGACTCTGGCCCAGGAATATCCGCAGTCTCCCATCCTGCCTTTTTCCGCGAGGACCGGAGCCGGACGCCAGGAGCTTTGGCAGGAAATCCGCAGGCAGACTGCGGACGTCGGACTGGAGACCTCCGACCTCGGACCTCAGACCTCGGCTCTGTAGGGTGTAAAATTAGGCCGAAGTTAACCGGCAGGGTTCCCGTGAGACTCTCCCTTTTCCTCTTGCTGGCGATTTGCATGATCGTCACGCTCTCCGGCTGCGGAAGCGTCTTCTTTTTTGGTGGAGCGATCAATCCCGGCACTTCGAGCATCACCGGGGTGGTGAGTGTTGTGCAAGTCAGTGCCGTCATCGGCAACAGTGGGACGACGGTGCAAGTCACATTTGTCACCTTTCAGCGCGGCGGCGTTCCATCCACCATCGGCTTTTGCGGCGACGAGCGGAACCGCTTCCCCATGCAGCAACTAGTCCGCGCCAACTTCACCCCGGGACAAACTTGCGCCAGCATCGTGACGATTGTGACCGAGTCGTCGGTCGTCAAGCTTCAGTCTTCAGCAGAGAAATGGCGCGGGCGCATTTTGACGACTGAAGACGGACGACCGACGACTGCTTCATTACCTTGGTTATCTAGGGAGTGACTACACACCCGGCTACAGTTGCGGGATGACACTCTCATCCATGGTGGTCTCGCGCGATTTTCAGGAAATCAGCGTGCTGGAATGCATTCTCGGCGGTTTGCACATCGGAGTCGATGTGGAGTCAGAGCCGGAACGCGCCCGCACCAAACTGGCCAGGTCGAAAATTGACGCGCTCATCATCGATTGCGATCTTTGCGGCGCATCCAGTTTCCTGCAAGGGTTGCAGGATGGCACCATCGGAAACGCGGTGCCCCTTATCATCGTCAGTGGCTCCGGCGGCCGGAAGCACCTTGAGTCCCAAGGCGCTTCGTTTGTTTTTGAAAAACCGATCTCGGTGGAGCAGGCGGTCCACACTCTATCGGCGGCGCGGAACATGATCCTGGACGAGCGGCTGCGTTACCATCGCGCGGCTCTGGATGTTCCAGTATCGCTGACCTGCGCTGCCCGGAAACGTCGGCGCGCTCATCTTCTGAACCTGAGCCAGGGCGGCATCGGCGTCCGCCTGCAGAAACCTCAACTGACCACGGGAAGAGTGAACGTGAATTTCACCCTGCCCGGAACCAGGCTTGCGATGAAGTTCCTGGGCCAATTGGCGTGGCAGGACAAACAAGGGAATGCCGGCATCCGCTTCGTGGACGCCGCCCCACGCATGAAGCGGGAGCTGCAACTCTGGCTGGAGCGCCAGTACTTCACCCACTAAGGCAGGCGCCGGACCTCGGGCGCACTCTTCGGGCCTCGGCAAAGCCAATTCTGAAAGCGCAGCCAGGAACTTCACGTATTGAAGTTTGAAGGCCTGCGTCTGAAGTCCGCCGTCCTCTATCGAAATCTTGGACGGTCGTCGGCTGGCATTTCATTTCCCTCGAACCCGTTGTCGGTGATCCCCGCCAGCCAGTCTCCTGGTGTGCCCCCCATCCAGAATAAAAACAGAAACCGATAAAGCACTGCGAAAACGACAGCCACGCCCAAGCCCATCCCCAGTGCGACAGGCCAGGCTGGAAAGACCCCCGCCATCGCGATGCAGATCAGCGCGAAAAGAAGCACGGCAGAAAGCAAGACCAGTCCATCGACCAGCCGCGAAAGCACCGGCGCTGAAATGGTGAAAGGCAACCAGGGCAGATGCATCGTGCGGGGCTGACCTTCACTTCCCTGGCGGCGTCGCACGCCGGCCGGTTCCGGTTCCAGGCGGATCGACGGCCGCGCTGGCGAGGAAAACAACAGCTCCGTAGCCTCGTGGCTGATGTGGTTGTGGAAGAAGGTCGCATCCCCGGCCGAGGCTTGTGCGGCCGCCAGGAGCTGGATCAAGATCCATTCTTTCAGCAAACGACGGGAGCGCGGAGAAACAAGCACTAACTCGATCCCTGCCTGGCCCACGGGATCGGCCCAGGCCACGCGGCCCGTGGCTTCGATACGGGTCCGCGGATTGGCCAGATCGAAGCGCAGAAAAACCTGCTGGTTTATGTACAGCGGAGCCACGGCCTGAAGGGCCAAACCCGTGTCACCCAGATTGCGGATGACGCCGCCGTTGGCTTGGTCCAGATTGACGTAAGCCAGGCTCTGAATCTGGTGGCGGTAATGAAGTCGTCGGCCGAGGGGTGTAAGGCCAGCTGCACTGGATGGCGGCGCCACGCGAGAATCCATGGCGAAATTCTAGCCAAGGGTCTCGCAGGTTCTCAGTACCGACGCTGGTTCAACCACGCCGGTTTCTGGCAAGGACTCAGTTTGAACAATCCCGACCGGTTCTCCGATTCACACCGTCAGGACGCAGGACGCTCTTCCTGAGGATAACTCTCGCCCTTATGGGCGCGGTCCCAGGCAATCAGGCCATTGAGATCGTAGCGGTAGGGGCCGTAAGCGCAAAAGGCCTTTTCGTCGAAAAGACGCTTGATACCACAACCCATGCAGACCTGGTAGGAATGCCCATGGGAGCGGACCGGCCAACTCATCTTGTTATGCCAGCAGCCGCGCAAAAGCACGACTGCAGCGCCAGTCAGGCCCGTAGCGGTTACGCCCAGGGGCCATAGCCAGCGCGATTTCCTCTTCTTCGATTCATCTGCCACAGCCTGTAAACTCCTCTATTTCAGAAGGATACGCTTAACGTGCGACGTGGTGCAAGATCCTGCATTCCACAACCGGGCCAGGTCCGTCACGGGATTGTCACCGCTGATCCCGTTGGCCCGCACCTTTCGGGGCACCGCCGATATTGCGATCGGAGCAAATCCACTGTAACTTAAAAGCTGTCAGTGCGGCGATCCCCCAATGGCCGTATCGGCGCTGTGGACTCTAAGGGTTGATTCGAGAGACATTTCCCTCGTGACGCCGTGTCGCCTGAGGAAAAGTAATCCACAGGATTTTCCACTGCACACATGGGTGCCAATCCGCACAATTCGAATCTAGGATTGCCCGACAGCGGATCACCGGGTAACCGGTTACCCGACAACGGGAGCGGTGCGACGCGCTCCTCATCCCTCTCGCGGGCCGCGTTTTCATCCTTCGGCTACACGCCCGGACACGAAGCTCTGCAGGCTTTGTTGGCTTTTTCCAGCCTGCATGAGCAAATACGCCAGCGGCGCGCCCGCGAGAAAAGCGGCGAACCGTTAAATGCAGACGTCTGGGAACTGGAGCAATTTGTCCTCGATGAGGTGTTGCAACTGGTGGCGGAACACGCCCTCACCCTCACCGGAGCCGATGGCGTGGCGGTGGCCATGGCGGAGGGAGAGGCCATTGTTTGCCGGGCGGCAGCAGGAACTGTCGTGCCTGAGCCCGGAGCGCGCCTGGACCCGAAATCAGGATTTTCCGGAGCCTGCCTGCGCAGTGGCGGAATCGTGCGCTGCAACGACGCCGAGAACGACTCGCGGGTGAACGTCGCGGTCTGCCGTCACCTGGGCACTCGCTCCATTGTGGCTGTGCCTATTGCATCGGCACATGGCACCATCGGCCTGCTGGAGGCCTTCTCCGCTGAACCGCATGGCTTCAATGACAGCGACGTTCGCAGTTTGAGTCTGCTTGCCGAACTGATTCTGTCCGCCATGAAGCCGGAAGAAGAGAACCGGCTTTCCGAAATTTCGCAGCGGCTGGTGGCCGAAGCAGTCGAAACTCCGTCTCACGCCCTTGAGCCTGACGACATTACCGCACCCGCGGAAGCGGGGGACCACTTCGCGCCCGCCGGGCTGGCGGAGCCACAGCCTCAGCCGGTGATTTTTCAGCAGTACGAGAAAAAGCCGAGATCCACCACCGGTGTTGCAATCGTCATTCTGCTGCTTGTCCTGGCCCTGGCGGCGGGAGCAGGACTGTGGTGGAAATCACGGCAGGCATCCGTGGTGCAATCGCTCACGCCGCCCCCGGTTGCTGCACCTGTGGCAGCACAGCCTGAGCCTGAGCCGGCGCCACCCGTACCGGAAGACGAACCATCTTCAGGTACGGACGAAAAGCATTCTGCGCGGACCCTGGTGACGGGCATATACCATGTCTCGTCCCTGGACTCCAGCACCGTGATTATTGACATGCAGGGCGAAGTGCAATATGAGGCCCACCGCCTGAGCTCTCCGGAGCGTATCTACATTGACCTCCACGATACTTCGCTGGCGCCGGGACTGTTCGGCAAAACCATCGAGATTGGAGACGGCCGTCTGGCGCGAGTTCGCATTGCCCAGCCGACGAAGGGCATAACCCGGGTCGTGCTGGAAACCACGGGCGCCTCGGACTTTTCCGTCAGCCTGCAATCCAACCCTTACCGGCTGGTGGTGGAAATCCGGAATGCCAGCAAGATAGAGCACGCCGTCCCTGATTTGCCGAAAGCCAATATCAAGCCGCAAGCTGCGCTCCTGCCGGCGGCCCCGGCCCGAGTGGAAAACAAGCTCGAAGGGCGATTGCGGGCGCACGTGCCGAAGTTCCGCCTGGTGCTCGATGCCGGTCACGGGGGTTGGGACCTGGGGACGGTGGGGCGCAAGGGTTTGCTGGAAAAGGATGTCGTTCTCGACGTCGTGCGTCGCCTGGGCAAACTGGTGGAGGGCCGTTTGGGGGCGGAAGTTATTTATACCCGCCAGGATGACACTTATCTTCCCTTGGAAAAGCGGACCGAAATCGCCAACCTGGCCCAGGCTGACCTCTTCGTCTCGGTGCATGCAAACTCCAGCGACGATTCCTCGGCCCGCGGTTCGGAAACCTACTACACCAACACATATTCGTCGGTCAAAGCGCGCACTTCAGATGCCGATGCTGAAGGCGCGGCGGCGGAGAACGCTAACTGGAACAATGTCGATATTCGCGAGAAGGTGCAGAAGTCGCGCCGTTTCGCGGTGGCGGTGCAGCAGGCCCTTTACCATGTGCTGGCGACCCAGGTTCCGGACATCCGCAACCGCGGCGTGAAGAAGGCTTCTTACGTAGTGCTCACGGGAACATCGATGCCCGCCATTCTTGCCGAAGTGTCTTTCGTCAGCAGCCCCGCAGACGAAGCCAAACTGAAGAGCTCAAGCTATCGCCAAAAAATTGCGGAAGGCCTGTACAAAGGCATTGCACAATACGCCGCCACCTCACACCGCGTGAATGTCGCCAGCGCCGCCAGCAAGCCTTCAGGACTGTAATCGGAAAAAAGTAGCGCCGGCATCTTGCGCTGTCCCGAGTCCATCCTGCCCTCCGGGGGTGAGGGCGAGACGCCCCTGAGCCTGCCCTGAGCTTGTAGAGGGGAAAACCACCTGGACGGCAGGTGCTATGCGGGAGCTATTGCACCGGTTCTGCGTTCTTCAAGGCATCGTTGAGAGCTTGGCTGCTTCTCAGTGGGCCGCCTTCGATTACGCGCCAGCCGTCGTCGTAGCGGACAAAGCCCACCGTCGAATTGTATTCGGTGCCTTTGGCATAAAGAGCAGCGCCCACTTCATTCACCGGCGCCCAGCGCCACTGGAAATCAACATCCGCAAAATTTCCATTCTTGCGGATGCCACTCAGCCCCAGCAGTTCTCGCTGCGCCACCGGCACGCTGATGTACTGCGATGTGGCGGCAGTGGCGGCTACCCAATCGCGCAGCGCATCTACACCGAGAGGCGTGATCACTACGTCCCAACAGGGCGCCGGACCCAGGTCAGCGCTGCAGGCCGCACCTGTGGCCGTAATCCAGCCATGACGGCGCAGCACCAGATATTCGGGCGAAGTGTAATCCTTGTTGGAGATGATCCCGGTGCGCAGCCAGAACAGCTGTGTGGTCTTGAAAGTTTCAGAACCCGCGATCAGGTCCGTGGCCAGCCGCCGCGTAAGAAAATCGCGGGGCGAGCAGGCAACGGTAAGACACAAAAACGCGAAGATGAAGGCCGCTTGCCGTCGTCGCATCCTAGCTCGGGATTGTAACCAAACGCGAGCTGTTACGCGGCAAGAAAGGGTGATCCGCGATCTGCCGTTCAAACCCGGCCGCCCACCGGCCCGGAATCACGGCCTGGCATGAGGGACACTTCCCGTCGGAAGTCACACGGTAATCCCGCACAAAGTAACCACTCCGCCTGATCAATGTATCACCGCACTGGTGGCAGCGCGTGTCTTCAAGATCACCGAGCTTGCCGGGCAGGTTTCCAGCGTAAACGTAGCGCAGACCGGCTTTCCGGCCGATATCGGCGGCGCGTTGCAGGTCTTCGGGACGAGTGTCGTCCGGGTCATCCATTCTGTAGTCTTTGTGAAATGCGGTCACGTGCCAGGGAATATAGGGCGAGACGCCGGCCAGAAAATTGGTCAGGCCCTTCAGCTCATCTTCGGAATCGTTGAAGCCCGGAATCAGCAAAGTAACGATCTCCAGCCACACTCCCATGTCATACAAGGCCCTGATGGTTTCAAGAATGGGCCCGATCCGTCCCCCCAGTTCATGGTAGTGGCGATCGTCGAAGCTCTTGAGATCGACCTTGTAGAGATCCACCCAAGGCCGGATGTACTCCAGGACCTGCGGGGTGCCGTTGCCGTTCGATACAAAGCCGGTGATGAGTCCGGCAGCCCGAGCCTGCTTGAATATCTCGACAGCCCACTCCGCGGTAATCAGCGGCTCGTTGTAGGTGCTGACCAGAACTCTTGCACCCTGGCGCACTGCATCCTGCACCAGGGCCTGGGGCGAAGCCTGCAGGGGAGCCGAGACCGCCTCCGGGTCGCGCAGCGCCTGAGAAGTCACCCAGTTCTGGCAGTAGGCACAATGCAGGTCGCAGCCCAGCATTCCGAAACTGTAGGCTAACGCGCCCGGGTAGGCGTGGAAGAATGGCTTCTTTTCGATGGGATCGCACTGCACTCCGCCCACGTATCCCCAGGGCACATATAGGGTGCCTCCCTGGTTGTAACGCACTTTGCAGACTCCGGGTTGACCTTCTGGAATGGGGCAGCAGTGGCCGCAGGCATAGCAGCGCACCCGGTTGCGATCAAGCTTCTCGTACAGATCGCCCTCCCGGACATTCTGGTAAACGATGTCGCGAAGGGTCGCCACGGAATGGAACCTCTGCCTCTATTTTAGACCCCTTTCGAGGGGCCTACCGGGAGGAAGAAGGGGAACGGCTGGCGAAGTTATTGAGCCAGTCGTTGGCTTGTTCTTGCGCCGCCAGAACCTGGCTCCGGCTCATGCGGGAGGCGAGCACGGCCACCCGGTACTTGCTTGCCTGATCACCGCCGGCCTGGGCCAGGACCGACCAGTAGTAGGCCTTGGTCAAGTCCTGAGGCACACCTCGGCCCGCCCAGTAGTAGGCACCCAAAGTCGCCTGCGCCAGGATGTGCCCTTGCTCGGCGGCCAGAGTGAACCAGCGCACCGCCTCAGTGTAGTCCTGTTTGACTTCTTCCCCAGTCGCATAGCGTGCGCCGAGAGCAAACTGCGCCGCGGGATCGCCGTGTTCGGCCACTTTGCGCAAGCTGGCCAGATCGTTGGTATTGGCCGGCAGGTCGGGTGACTTCGAAAAAACCTGCGGTCGAGCTGGCGATGGGGAGCGGACGGACGAGCGCATCTGGCTGGAGATCCAGGGCGCAATCAGCCACAGCACTGCGAAAACAAAAGTGGCGATCGCGGATACGAGCAGAATCTTGTGCCACGATCGCTGGCCCGATGGCCGCACCGCCGTGACCGGCCGGGTTGCGGTCGTGGTTGGAGCCTCGGCGGGCCGGGGCTCGACTCGCGCCGAAAGCGCCGGCGATGACGTCAATCTTTGTACCGGCGGCGGTGCAGCGTAGCCAGCTGGTACGGGAATCAGAGTCGGAAGAATGCTCCCGGTCAATTGCTGGAGGGCGCTGATGTCATTGGCGTTGAAGGCGTAGGGTTGCGGTGAAAAAACTTCCAGGAGCCCTGCGACCTTGTTCCCCGGGCGAATCGGGACCGCGACCATGGAGCGAATTCCGAGCGCCTTGCAACCCTCACGATCCACGCGATCGTCGGTTTCGGAATCATCGCAGCGCAGAGACCGCCCAGTGCGCACGCATTCCCCGGAAAATCCCGAACCGACCTGGAGCCGGGTGCCAAAAGGCGGCGCGTCCGAACCGGCGCTCGCCATGCAAATCATCTCACTGCCGCTGCCCTCGGACAGGGCAATAGCGGCCCCGGTAGCCCGGGTGAGGGCCAATGCCCGCTCCGCCGTCAGTTGGAGTGCGGCTTCGCGATCGATCCCCTTCGTCTCCACTTCTGTTTCTCTCGCTCTTTCTCTCTCGCTCGGCACCGTTTCGAGCCCTGCACGACGGCTGCCATTGCCGGAAATCGCAGGCGTTTCGGATTTCAGTTCATCTCTGGCCATAGTATGCGAAGCCGGCAGGTGGTTGGAAGTATTGTTCCATCCTTCGCCAGCGGGCGAAGTTGCACCGGCATTGTCAAAAGCGGTAAGTACGTTCACAAACAGCCATTCTTTGAGCTGGTCCAGGGACTCCTCCGGCCACCGGGCAAAACGAATTCCGGCACGTCCAGAAGTGTCGGACCACACTACTTGCCCCCTGGTCCGGATTCGCGTTTTTGTTTCCGAAAGATCCAGGCACAGGCTCAGATCGTGTTCGACCTGCAACGCAGCCGACGTCTGAATGGACATACCGGCTTCGCTGATGTCGAGAATTTCGCTGAGCTCCGGCGCGTCCCCGGGAGATTCGTTCACCCTGGCGTAGGCGGGACTGTGCGTTCTGTGGCGCAAAGCGTGCCGACGTTCAGTTGCAAATTTGGATTGCCGGGAAATACCGGCGGGGTTGATCCCGGTAGGCTCCATACAAAGTTCCTAACATATTACCTCAGACCGGCGCGCCGCACACATCACTTTGCCGGGCAAAAGAAAGAGTTTCGCGATGCAAGCGCAAAACCCCTCGGGCACAAAGCACACGAAGTGCCACCAGGCCGGCGGTAGCTTCTTTCATGTACCTTCGTGTACCTTCGTGGCTGACGGTTTCAGGCGGTCTGGCGACGAGGTGAAAAGCGGGAGAGGGCAGCCACCATCACGCTGGAAAGAAGTTGCATGGTAGCCACGTCGCGGTCAGCAAAGGCATGCGGCGCGCTGGAGAAGACTTCGAAAACGCCGAGCGTACGGCGAAAATGGCGCAGCGGGGCCGCCAGGATGGATCGCACTCCCAGCCGCTGGCATGCCCCCGTATCCACGTGAGGGTCGTATTGCGCATCGTGGCAAAGCACGATCTGTCCCGTACGTACGCAATCGGCGGAGATCCCGGAATCGGATTGGAGACGCACGCCCAGGTCAGGCGCATTGCGCCCGGCCCGTGCCCGGCACACCATTTCGTCGCCCTTGCGCAAGGCAATCGCGGCGCCGCTCGCCCCCGTCAGAGTTTGCGCCCGCTCCGCGATCAAGCTGATGGCGGGCTCCAGCTCAAGCTCAGGAGATGAAAACGCCACGGAATCGATCGGCACAACCGTGGGCTGCTGCTGGGTGCGCCTGACATGACTGCGTCCGGGGGCCAGCGAGGCGAACGATACCGGAAGGTGGTCGTCCAGGTCCGGAGATGACGACAGGGGCACGGTGCGCAGCAGTTCGTGCACCAGGCGATCCAGTTCGGCGTCAGCGATCAGATGCGCAGTCTGCTGACGGCGCAGCGATCCTCCCAGCACGCGCGACAGGCTGATCACCGCCAGGCTTCCGCACGCCAGACAGCGCGGAGTGTTGTTTTCGCTGATCAATTCACAGGCCACGCAAAACACCGCAGTTTGCAAACCGAGAAAGTGAGCGTCACGAAACTTGTACAAGTCCATCTTGCTGGGTTCTCCTGCCGGAAGCGAAGTAAGAAATTAAATGCGGCTGCGGTCGGCAAGAAGTAACGCAATTGGTTCAACCTGTGGATAAAAAGATTTTTGCTCCTGGTTGCCGGCTTCTGACAATGTCTGCGTGACTTGGCTTGGAATGGAGGGTGAAAGAGCCGGCAGGTTTGGCCAGCAACAGTGGCCAGAAGCCCGGATTTCAGCTGGCTTGCGCCGCGGAGGCCCGTGGAGCCACGACCTCGATTTCGACGGCCTGGCGAAGTACACGATCCAGGGCGTCGGCCAGGGCCACCGGAAATAGCGATGTCAGCAGATTCATGTCGAGTTGCAGATCGCGCCCGTCGTAGAGGCGGTAGATCGTGAGCGAACCTCTGCGGCGATTGTTGGCCGCCACCAGATCGAGTGTCAGACTCCACCCCGGAACTGTTTCGGCACTGAAGTGGCTGCCGCGCTTTCTCCACTGAAAGTGGGGCTTGCCGGCGGAGATAACCTGCAAGTCGCGGACCTCGGCCAGTTCATCCGGCAGACGCAGCAGGTGCAGATCGAGGGCATCGAAATCATTACTGGAGAAGGCAGCCTCGAGAACCCGGCAGAGCTGCTCGAAATCGGAAGTGGCTTTGAGTTCCTCGGCCGCCTTGCGAATGGCAAGATTGTTGATGAAAATAAGCCGCTGCTCGAGCGAACGCTGGGCCACACGCCGCAACTCTCCGAACTCCAGATAGTTCAGGTGCTGCACTCCGATCCAGATCCCGATGCCCAACACCGCCAGAACCAGACCCACCGTACTCCCCGTGGGCCAGAGCATGAACAGGCTGAGCATGGCAAAAACGGCGGACACAGCGTAGAGGATGGTCACGGCCTGGCGCTGCGATAAGCCTCGTTGCAGAAGTTTGTGATGGATGTGCTCCCGGTCTCCCACAAATACCGGCCGGCCACTGATGAGCCGGCGCACCACGGAAAGAGTCGTCTCCAGGATTGGAAGACCGAATGAGACCACGGGAATGGCGACGGCAACGATGGTGGGCGACTTCTGCATGCCTTGCAGCGCCAGGGCGCTCAGCATGAAACCCACAAAGAGACTGCCGCAGTCTCCCAAAAAAATGGTTGCGGGATTGAAGTTGAAGCGCAGGAAGCCGAGAATGGCGCCCGCCAGGATCAGGGTCATCACCGACACAAAGTAGGAATGGCTGACCAGCGCAACCACGAAGACCACCAGGGTGGAGAACAGCGCAGAACCCGCCGCCAGCCCGTCCAGACCATCGATCAGGTTAAAAGCGTTGGTGACACCGAGAACCCATAAAATCGTGAGTGGCAGCCCGATAAACCAGGAAAGATGGTGCCCGCTGAACAGGACGGGCAGGTCCAGAATGCCTAGTCCGCCCGCAAACAAGATGACCCCGGCCAGCACCTGCACGGTGAACTTGACGTACGGACCCACGGGATGCAAGTCGTCGTAAAGGCCCAGCAGAAAAATCAGCGAGCCGGGCAGCAGGATAGTGAGCAGCGCGTTGGACGAAAACCAGAAATCCAGTCGAGGGTGCCACCAACCGACCAGCCAGGCAAGGGCGCAGCTGAACCAGAACGTCAGGAAGATGGCGACTCCGCCCAGGCGCGGCAGCGGTCGCTTGTGCAAGTGCCGATCCAGGCCGGGACCCGCGACCCAGCCGCGAACCGTCGCCAAATTGCGTATGTACCTGGTCAGAACAAATGACGCCAGCACCGAGGTAGCAAACAATCCCAAGTAGAAGAGTGTCAACTGATTGTCCTCGGCCCGTAGATGGATGCAGATTTCAGAGTTGTGATCCCGAACCTCGAGCCGTCAAGAACGAACTCGAAGCGCCAAATCCCCCGCCTGAAATCTCAAACCTGTTCTTGCGTCAACCGGTTTGCATCGATTTCGAGAACTACGAAGGCACATGTCTGAGAGCAGTCGCGCCGCGAACAAAGCTTCTAGAATTTTGATGGCTACTTGTTTCGGAATATAGCGTGGTGAAATTTGCCCCGCAATCATCAACTTGGGACGAGTGCAGAAAAGGTTAACCCAGGCTTTCACTTCGGGAGTTGGACCGCAATCGGAAAAGCTCCTCCTTTGGGTGGAAGAACTGATTCAGGTGAGCGACACCCGCTCTCGGTGGTGCGGCGAAGTTTAACTCGACCGTCTTTACAGTGGAGCTAAAATTGCGGACGATTGCTGCGCTAGACCGCCGAGCGCGGCTGTCCCCGCGCAGTTAACGGGAACCTGCGCTCGTGTGTGCTAGACTTTTGTTCTCGCCACCATGCCAAGAGGTCCAGAGATGTCGTCCTTCGCCAGGATTCCGACCCGGCTACTCTATGTTCCGCTCTTTTTTTGGCTGACTGTGGCCCTTGCCGTGATGAGCGCTGCACAAAATCAATCACCCAAGCCCGCGCAACGGCCAGTCGAGCCCGTTTTCCCTGCAGCCGTGCCCGCACCATCCCAGGCTGAAACAGCCCAACCCGCCGACGAAGCCGGCCTGGATGCGCGACTGGGCACGGGGGACTTGCTCGACATCAGCGTCTACAACGTGCCCGAACTGAGCACCAAGAGCAGGCTGGGCAACAATGGCGACGTGTACCTGCCGCTGATCGACTACGTCCATTTGGCTGGCCTCACCGTCGAAGAAGCGCAGGCCTTGATCGAAAAGCGGCTCTCGGACGGCGGATTCGTAAAGAATCCGCACGTCACTTTGAATGTCGATCAGTCCGTTTCACAAGGAGCCAGTTTGCTGGGCGAAGTTGCCAGGCCCGGGGTGTACCCAATCATGGGCGAGCCGAGGTTGCTCGACGTTATTTCCGCGGCCGGCGGGTTCACCGACAAGGCAGGCCAGAGCATTACCGTGACCCATCGTAACCAGTCGGAGAAGCCGGTGACTGTGCCCTTGAGCCGGAAGCTGACCGACAATCCCGCCAGCAACATCCTGGTTTCTCCGGGCGACACCATCCTGGTTCACAAAGCCGATGTAGTTTACGTAGTGGGAGAAGTAGGCCGGCCCAGCGGATTTCTGATGGACAGCGACAATCTGACCGTATTAAAAGCCATCGCCCTGGCCGGAGGGACCACCTCGACCGCTAAATTGAACGGCGTCAGGATCCTTCGCAAAGGGCCGAACGGAACGACAGAAACCCCGGTCGAGTTGAAGAAGATGCTGCAGGCCAAAGTCCCTGACATTCCCATGAAGGCGGAGGACATCCTGTTCGTGCCCAGCAGCGCGCGGAAAATGGTCATGTCCAAGACTATCGAAGCCGCCATGCAGGCTGCCACCGCGGTCAGCATTGTGGCCATCCGGCCTTAGCGCGATTTTCTGGTCAGGCCGCGACCGCGCGCCGCTTCTCTTCTCCCAGCAGTTCCCTCAGCACCTCGAGATAAGCCATCGCGGTTTGGCGGCGTGAAAAACGCTGCAGGACGTAGCGGCGTCCATTGCGACCCAGGATTTCCCGCCGTTGTGAGTCCCCAGCGAGGCGCAGAATCGCGTGCGCCAGTTGCTGGGAATTTCCTGGCTCAATGCAGATTCCAGCCTGTGCCTCCTCCAGAAGCTGGCGCGCCTGGCCTTCAACCCCAAGAATTACCGGACGGGCACAGGACATGAACTCCAGCATCTTGCTGGGAATGACAGTCTTGAAGATCTCGGACTGCCTGAGCAAAACCACACACGCATCCGACGCACAAATATAGGCCGGTATTTTTTCCCGCGCTTGCTGGTCCACAAAGCGCAGGTTGGTGAGGCCACGGGAGCGAACCAGAGAGACCAGTTGCTCCTTCTCCGCCCCTTCCCCCACCAGCAGGAAGAGGATGTCGGGCATGGCATTCTGCAGTTGCGCTGCAGCTTCGACCATGGTCTGCAGGCCGTGGGCGTTGCCCATGGTTCCAATGTAGGAAACAACAAATTTCCCCTCGGCCCCCAAACTGGATCGCAGATCGCTCTCCGTTCTGGGACTGAAGAGCTCCGCCTCCACTCCGTTTTCGATCACCGAAATCTTCTCCGGCCTGACCTGCATGTGCTGCACCAGGTACTCTTTGAAGGCCGGAGTGACGACCACGATGTGATCGGAATTTCGGTACAGGAAGGCGGCAATCCGGGCCAGGGTGCGATAGACCAAAGAATCCGCTGTCCCCACGCCCACCGCCGCCAGCGACTCTGGCCAGAGGTCGCGGACCTCGAAGACGAAGCGTGACCGCTTGCAGCGCGCCAGCCACCACCCGGACAGACCGACCAGCAACTGGGGCGAGCTGGCGATAACCACGTCCGGACGCTCAGTGAACGTTCCGGTGCCGGCCGCGGAGAAGCAAAACGAGCTGTAGTTCAACATGCGCTCGTAGGTCCGGCGGTTGGGAAAGGGCAGCAGCCAGGTGCGGACGACATTCACTCCGTCGATTTTTTCCCGCGCCACGAGTCTGCGGAACTTACGGCGGTACTCCGGCGGCACTATGCCCGTGGGATGATTGGGAAACCCGGTCAGCACAGTAACCTCGTGCCGCTCTTGCGCCCAGTGGCGCGAGAGTTCAGCCACGCGGGCGGCGGGCGCTCCCATCTCCGGCGGAAAATATTGTGAGACGTAAAGAATCTTCAAAATCTCTCCGCGACCTTTATCTTTGCGCCTTTAGCGAATTCTTTGCGCCCTTTGCGGTTAAGTCTTTGCCTTCACTTGGCCGCAGCACTCTTAGTAATAGCAAAGCTTGAACGCGCCCTTGTAACAGAGGGCGCGGGTCCGCTTGGTCCGGCTGCGGGCGTAGGTCTGCCAACGATCGGCGTATCGCGAAAAGAAGTCGTCGCCGGTCAAGCGGTGCATCATGCGCAGCTGCGCCACGTGCAACTGATGATAAAAAGGGCTGGCGACCATGGGCAGGCGCGTGCCGGACTGTTCGTAGAGTGACCAGAACCCGAGATCGTAGCGGTCGAGATTTTCACGCAGAGTGTTGACCGCCCGGGCAAACAGCTGTTCCGCCGCGTTCTCTCCCGTGGCCAGAAAGAAGTCGTAGACGCCCCAAGCGGCCCAGATGAAGCCGTTCAAAATATGGGTGGGTGGTGACACGATGTACTCCTCGAACCAGATGTCGTTGCGTTCGTCGGTGAAGACGACTCCCCCCTCCTGAGTTGACTTCGAAAAACTGACGAACGCGCGCGTGGCGGCTTCGAGATATTCGGACTTGCCTGTCTCCCGCGCCACTCGCACCAGCAAAGAAATTCCCTGCCCCTGGGCGAGGCCGGAATACCAAGGTGCTTTCAGTGGAGTCCGGTATTCCCAATCGAACATGTGGTGCCAGACCGGAACCCCAAACGAGTTCGGCTCCAGATGCTTCACCAGCCAGTCAGCCGTGGCGACAGACCTTCTCTTGCGCTCCCCGGCTTTGGAGCGAAGAAAAACATTGAAGTTCCCCAGCCCCCACTGCGAGATCGCAATGGGGTTGTACTGCAGACCAATCCTGCCGTGGTAGTTGAGCAGAGGAATTCCATCGGCATCATACGGCCCAATGTAATCCGCCTTCTCGTGGAAGGGCATGTAATATTCCCCGAGTTGGCCAATGGATGCACGGGGATTCAACTGCGGCTGGTCATGCCAGAAAGTAAGCTGGCTCCTCCCCGGCAATAAATATGCGCTGGAAACGCGACGATAGTAGTCGAGACGAGCCGCTACCGACATAGGAAGCAATGATTATGCTGGTTTCCCGAACTATAGCACTAGTGTCGAAAGGGACACGCCTACATGGGCGGTATTACGAAAAGGCATCAACCCCGAAGGAACCACTCTGTGTACTTCGTATCCTCCGTGGTTGATGCCTTGGTTCTTCGCCTCACGCAATCGCGCGGCCGTCCAGATCGGTCACTATGGCCGCGCCGCCGTCGAGGAAGGCCTGCATCCAGAGTTCAAGAGTAAGAAATTGCCAAATCTGCATCGACCAATCCCGCGTACCGCGGCGATGCTGCTCCACCAACCCGCGAATCGCCTCGGGACGGAACAGGCCGCGCTCGCGAACACGCGACTCGGAAAGCAGATCATCCGTCATTTCTTTCAAATCATGGGCCAGCCAGTAGTCGATGGGGGCGGCAAAACCAGCCTTGGGTTGCGACAACACCTCGCGCGGCAAGATATGCTTCATCGCCCGGCGGAAAATATACTTCGTGGTAGGGCGTAGAAAGCCCTTCAGCTTCAGTCGGGGAGGCACATTCCAGGCCACGAACTCGGCCAGCTCACGGTCGAGGAACGGCACCCGGACTTCCACCGACGACGCCATACTCATTTTGTCGTTGTAAGTGAGATTGAGACTCGCCATAAAAATCTTGGTGTCGAGATAGAGCATCTGGTTCAGGAAATCTGAGCCCTCCACCTGCGCGAAACATGCGCGGTGCCTTAAGGCCGGATCGGAATCGAAAATCTCCCTGCCCCAGGCCGGCGCATAGAGTGACCCCTTCTGCCCGGAATCCAGATAGGTGCTGTTCATCACGAATCGGTCCACCGGCGAGAGCGAAGCGCTGCGCGTCATTTTCTTCATCAGGCGCAAGCTTCCCTTTGCCGGCGTGCCTCGCAGGCTGGGCAAACCCGCAATCGCGCCGGAAATCAGGTGGCGCGCAGATGCGGGGACACGCTGGTAAGCCTCTGCCCAGTAATGTGCGGCGTGCTTGCGATATCCCGCGAAGAGTTCGTCGCCCCCGACCCCTGAGAGCAGCACCGTAGCCTGCTTGCGCGCCTCGCGGCAGACCAGGTATGCGGGAATGATGGCGGGATCGGCGGTAGGCTCGTCCATGTGCCAGACCAGCCGAGGTAGCAGATCGACCACCTCCGGCTCCACCACAATGCGTTGGTTCTCACACCCCAAACGTTGTGCCAGCCGAGTAGCGACCTCGGGATCGTCCAGCGCGTTTTCCCCCATGCGATATTTTGCTGGAAAGGTGATGGTGTAGGTGCGCACCGGCTGCCGGCGGGCCCCTGCCATCATGGCCACGATGCTGGAAGAATCGAGCCCCGCGCTCAGGAAGGCGCCGATTGGAACGTCGCTCACCATCTGGCCTTCCACCGAGCGCCGGAAACGTTCCCGAATCTCTTCCGCCAGCTCGTCTTCCGACCGGGTGTAGGTCGCATCCGCGGGAGGAAATGTCAGGTCCCAGTATTTCCTCAGCTCGAGCTGACCGTCCCGAAGAATTGCGTAGTGACCTGCCGGCAGCTTAAAAATGCCGCGAAACATGGTCGCGGGATCGGGCACCCAGAGAAAGGTCAGATACTGATGCAACGATTCCGGATCGAGTTCGGCGTCAATGCCGGGGACTTGCAGCAATGCCTTGATCTCAGAAGCAAAGGCGAAGCGGTTGCCCTGGTGCGCGTAATAAAACGGCTTCACCCCAAAATGGTCCCGCGCAACAAACAGGGTCGGCGTGCCGGAGCGGAGATCGCAAATGGCAAAGGCGAACATACCGTTCAGCCGCTTGACGCAATCCGGCCCCTCGGCCTCGTAAAGACGCAACACCACCTCGGTATCACTTTCAGAGAAAAACTGGTGCCTCTTGGCTCGCAACTCCCGGCGCAACTCGCGGAAATTGTAGATTTCGCCGTTGTAAGTGATCCACAGCGTGCGCTGCGGGTTACACATCGGCATGTGGCCGCCAGGAGAGAGATCGAGGATAGCGAGCCTGCGGCTGCCCAGGGCGAAGTACGAGCCATCAGGGAAACGTTGTTCCCACAGTCCGGAGTCGTCGGGACCGCGGTGGGCCTGGATCGCCGTCATGCGCGCCAGGGTCTCTTTGTCTCCGCAATTGGCCAGACCGCTAATCCCGCACATGAGACGGCGTCAATCCTTCCTGCTTCGCAACTCGTAAATCTTGGCTTTTATGTGAAAAAACTGCATGCCCTGAAAGCCGCAGTAAATCAGGCCGGGCACACCATCCAGGAACCCGAGACGAAAGAAGTACCGGTAGATGAACAAAAGCGGCGACGAACCGGGGAGAGCAAACAGCCGTTGGCGAAGCCAGCGCCGCCGCTGCGCCTGATTTCCGAACAAGGACGGCGGCAACTCCGCGGAATTCGCTTCCCCTTCGAGCCACACCCGGGCGTCCCAGTTGGAGTATTCGTCATGCTTCTGAATGTAGCGCGAGATGGATTCCACGTTGTGATGCCGCAAGGCATGTTTCAGTCTTGCGCTTTTGCCTTCCACGATTACGTGCTCGTGCACTTCCATGTCGGCCATGGAGGCGTCCTGGTCCCTGAGGCGGCACTCGAAGCGGCCCTTGCCACGGCGAAAGAGTGAGAGCTTATAAAATCCGGCGCCGCCGTGGCGCAAGGGCCGGCCCAGGAAAACGACCCGCAGAGCGATGTAGTAACCGTCAATGCTGGCATCCTGAATGGCCAGCCGTATTTCCGCGGCCAGCTCCGGGGTCAGGGCCTCGTCGGCATCAACAAGAAAAACCCAATCATAGGCGAGAGGAAGCGTATCCATCGCCCACTGGCGCTTCTTGGGCCATCCCCCGGCATAGTGGAACTGCACCACCCTGGCGCCGAAGGAGCGTGCGATCTCGGCCGTGCCGTCACTGCTGGCGGAATCGACGACGTACACTTCGCCCACCCCGCGCAGTGATTCCAGGCAGCGCGCCAGGTTGTGGGCCTCATTTCGCGCCGGAACAATCACGCTCACGGGAAGCGACACCGGGGGAGCGGCAAGCTGGATCTGCCTGGGTTCTTCCAATTCCTGCATGGCATGGGAATACGCTGGGAACATATTACATGGAACGCGTGCCGGTTCCCGGCCTAAGCGGTAACTGAATTCAACTCACACCACCGCTCCAGCACATACAGCGACCAGACGCGGGACCATGAAGTCCGCTGATTCAGGAAATCATCCCAAACCTGCATGGCGGCCGGCTGATTGAGCACTGCCCCGAGCGGCCCGCGGCCGATTTTCTGCAGGGCCGCCTCCACTTCCGGCCGCAGATTCTCCCGCAGCCAGCGCTCAAAGGGTAGAGTGAAGCCCTGCTTCTTGCGGTGAACGATCTCAGCCGGCAACGCTCCCTGCAACGCCCCAACCAGCAGCGGCTTGGGCACGTTGTCATCCACCTTCCACGCGCCGGGCAGGGTCATCAGTTTGTCGGCCAGCTGATGATCGATGAAGGGCACTCTCAGCTCAAGCCCGTGGGCCATGCTCATCACATCGGAATCTCGGAGCAGGGTATTAAGCATGTAGTTACGTACTTCCAGATACGAAACACGATTGATGGGGTCGAGTTCACGAGACTGCCGCAGGCTTTCCCACGCAGGAGTATTCGCCCGCGCCAGCGCTGCTTCATGGACCGACGCCAGAAGCGAATGGCTCTGTCCGGGAGTGAACAGGGCGCGCACCAGGAAGTAGGGATGGATGGTCCCCTCCCGCTCTCCCATGGCGGCGAGTTTCCGGTTCTGGTCCGTCTCCGCAGCCAGCCTAGAAAACATACGGGCCAAGGGCCGCCGCAGAACTGCAGGCCAGTGCCCCCAGAATCGGTCAAAGCGCTCCAGGCGCGGAACGTCGCGAAAGCTGGAGTAGCCGGCAAACAACTCGTCTCCACCCAAACCGGAAAGAGCCACCTTGATCCCTGCGGCGCGCGTTTGCCGCGCGATCAGATATGTATTGAGACCGTCGATGGTGGGCTGGTCCATGGCCTGGAGCGCGTACGGGATGGCGTCGAGCGCATCGCCCTGTGAAACCATGATCTCCTGGTGTTCTGTACCAAAGGCCCGAGCCACCGCGCGGGAATATTCGGCTTCGCTGAATTCCGCCTCGCGGAAAATGATGGAAAACGTGTTGGGCCGGTTCCCCGCCCGGCTCAGAATGCCGGCCAGAGTGCTGGAGTCGATGCCGCCGGAAAGAAACAAGCCCACCGGAACGTCGCTCACAGTCTGCATTCGGACGGCCTGGTCGAGAGTGGCGTAAATCTCATTTTCCAGATCTTTACGCGCCGTCGCATTGCCCACCAGATGACTTGCGGCCGTACCCGCCTGACCATGCGGCGCCAAGTCCCAGTACATTGTGTCGCGAAGCCGCCCGCCCTCCCACACCGCGTAGTGGCCTGCCTGCAATGCAGATACGCCTTGAATCATGGTGTTGGGTTCGGAAACCGATCCAAAATTTAGGTAGTTGATCAGGCCGGCAGGATCGAGCCGTCGCGCAATCAGTCCTGTGCCCAACAGGGTGCGCAGCTCAGAAGCGAACAGGAAATACGGACCCGAGGAACAGTAGTAGAGCGGCTTGATGCCCATAGGGTCGCGGCCCAGCAGTAGTCGCGAACGTTTGGCATCCCAGATGGCGAAGGCAAACATCCCACGCAGCTCGCCCAGACACTTCTCGCCCCAGCAACCATACGCCTGGAGCAGCACCTCGGTATCGGATTGGCTGACAAACTGCGCCCCTTCGCCCTGTAGCCGCGCCCGAAGTTCGCGGAAGTTGTAAATTTCACCGTTGTAAACGATCCAGTTGCCGGTTTCCGCATCCTGCATGGGCTGATGGCCCAGCGGAGAGAGGTCAATAATCGCCAGCCGCCGGCTGCCCAAGCCGACTTCTAGGCGAGGCGCGGTTTTGGCCTCAATGACCACCGTCCCGCGATCGTCCGGGCCGCGGTGCGCCAGCGACTCCGTGGCCCGCTCCAGCACCAACGGGGGAACAGTGCCGTTAGTCGCCAGCATGCCGAAGATGCCGCACATTCCGCTGCCTCCCGTTGCGGGAATATACTAACGTGACTGGTTCACGAAGAGTACACGAACGTATAATCTCGTCCTGACGCAGATCTTTTCCGACGTGAGCGAGTGAAGCAACACCCAACCTTCGTGGCCACAGAGAAGTTGATTCGTCCGGTCATGCCCGAATTGGATTGCCTGCGGGGCCTGGCCATACTGGGTGTTCTTTTTCTGCACGCCTTCTTCTGGCCCTACAGCGGACTTCACTTTACCGGCTGGTCGCGAATCATCCTTCTCGCCACTAAACCGGGCTGGATGGGCGTCAACCTGTTCTTCGTGCTCTCCGGCTTCCTAATCACAGGGATTTTGCTCGATTCCCGCAACCAGCCCCGCTACTACTCGCGCTTTTACACTCGCCGCGCCCTGCGAATTCTGCCCGCCTACTATTCCCTGCTGGTTCTTCTGGCCATTCTCCACCAGGCTTCCGCAAGCTTTCTGGGATTGAGTTTCATTTACCTGGCGAACCTCACCAACCTGTTCGGAGTGCCGGCTGACTATGGCCCGCTATGGTCGCTGGCAGTGGAAGAACACTATTACATCGCGTGGCCCGCGCTGGTCCGCAAATTGAGTACTCGAAATGTTGCCCTTGCCTCGGCCGCGATCTGTGCGGTCGTTCCCCTGCTTCGCGGAGTGGCTTTCCATTACGGATACACGGCCGGACTTGGTTGGTACACCTGGTTCGTAGCGGACGGTTTGGCCATGGGCAGTTTGCTGGCGGTCGGGTTGCGCAGTTCTCTATCCCGGGCAAGAGTGGCCCGGCTTTGCGCGGGGTTGTTCATGCTGGCGCTGATCTTCGCTGGCGTCGGTGCCCGATTCGGCATCCTGACCATGCAGCGAAGCCTCGGCGCCGCCCTGCAATACAGCGTGATCCATATTTTCTTTGCCGGAGTTCTCCTTCTTTTTCTGTTGCTGGGCACCAGCCCCCGCAAGCATTACGTGAACTCTGCGACGCTCCGGTTCTTCGGCTACATCAGCTATGGCCTGTATCTGATCCACCTGCTGGTTTTCCGGATTTACGACAAGTTGCTCCGGAATTATTGGCCCCAGTGGCTCCCGTCGGACGGGCATTTCGAGTTGGTGGTTATCAGGTTTGTGATCGCCGGAAGCGCGGCAGTCGGTTTGGCTTACGTGTCGCGAAGATATTTCGAGGAGGCCTTCCTGAGACTGAAAGACCGCTTCACCCGCGACGACGCCCCCGCCCTCGCCCCCGAAACTGCTCCGCCCCTGTCTCAGCTCCAGGATCCGGGCTGATAGGGAGAACCGTCACCGGAAGTGTCTCCATGGGATGCTCCGGTTGCCCACGTCCTGGTTGGGGTGTGCACCACAACAATACAAGGTCGCCCACCTCTTGCTCCGAGTCGATCGACACGTATGCCAGCAAGCGTTCCTTCGCAAAAGTGGGATGCGTAGCATGATCAACCACCAGAACGCGTGCGTACGGGCGAAAAAAATCCCGCGCCGGACCCTGTCGTTCTTCAACCTCCGCCAGCCGGGGAATCAGCTCCGCCGTAATCTCCGCTTTCCCGGTTTCCAGGGTGTCCTTGTCCGAGGGATTGATTTCGCCCGCGAAGGCCAGGCGGTCCTGTTCAGTAAAGGCAGCAGAATCGCGTACGACTTTATTCACCCAGCGACTGTCTTTGCCAGTGAAGTAGAGATAAAACGCCTGCCGCAAGCGATGGAAGCCACGCCGCTCCGCATCCGACAGCTCGTATTGCGCGCTGCGGCAAAATAGCACGGTCGCGCGATTCAACAATGGGACCCACGAGCACAGGTCATCCACGGTATCGGCACGGGCGATGATCAGGTCCCGCTTATCGATCTGCACCGAAGCAATCGCCTTCGCCAGATCACTTACTTCCCGGTTTTGTGGCAGAAACGACCGGTAGTTGCCCCATGCGAGCATGGCCCCGTTGACCGTCACCAGAAAAATGGCGGTAAGGCACGCAGGTCTCATCCATGACCGGAAGCGCGTCCTCCTCATCCCCAGCCCGGAGAGGAGGTAAGTGATCTGCACCGCAATGGTGCCATGCAGAAAGTAGCCGCCGTGAGAGGACATCAGAAGCGATGGCGCCACTACGACATCGGCAAGCATCAACAGTACGTTGGAGGTGCCCAGCCCTACGACCGTCCACTTGGCTTCGCGCGACCTGGCCGGGGGGAGAATCAGAGTGAGAAGGCCCAGCAGGAGAAGCAAGATCACCGCTCCGCCGGTGAGATCGAAAATGTGCAAGGGACGGAACCTGACAAAGGAAAACTGGGAATCCTGCGTCCCGCGCGTCATGCGGTGGAGCAGAAACATGCAGTCTATGGCGGCACATGCCAAAGCGTAAGGGATGATCGCCTTGAGCCGGACGCCGGTCAGTGACGAACCAAAGCAGCCCAATGCGACCACGAAAGTGCTTCCCGCCATCATCAGCGTGGCATAGGGAAACGTCGCCAGCGCAACCGCTTGCAGCGCACACATCCCAGCCCAGTCGTACCACTTCGAGGAGCGCAGCACACGAATCTGAAGCGCGAGATAGAAAAGCAGGAGCGCGACCGGCACTTGCGGAAAAAAGACGCGGATGTAGGGCAGACTCAAAGCTTCAAATCCGCCCGTAGCCGGAAGATGCACCCAGGCCACGAGCAATGACTTGAGCACCCCGAAGTTGAAAAAGAAGAGCAGAGTTATACCGAGCCAAAGTACCGATGACGTTTCCTCGGGCAGCGCCAGCCGAAAGAGCCACAGGGCGGCGGCAAAGATTGCCCCCCACCAAAGCCAATTCCAGATCAGCACGGCCCACCAGAGGTTGTGACCGACCATATTCTCCAGCCAACCAAAAACTCTGAAAGCCAGATCGAACGTGAGATAGCCAAACAGTCCCGGCTGCATCGGAGTGCCGTAGTAAGGATTTACGGCTGGCTGAATATGAGCCGAACCCAACTCGCCAAGATTCAGGTAGAGACTAAGGTCGGCAGCGAATGAGAATGGGACTTGGCTAGACTGCAGCGTTCGAGTGGTTGCCAGGTAGGGATAGCTGTAGATGGCGAGGACGACGAGAAGAATCACGACGGTCGTCATGCGTCGCTTGAAAGACGCTCGTGGACTGTCGCTCACGATCCCTCCGCGTGATCAAAATAGCACACCGCTCCGGTGCATTTTCGAACTGCGCCATCCACGAGTCTTCTGATTCCAGATCTTTTGCGTCCTTGGCGGCCCTTCTTTGCGTCCTTCGCGGTTCAAGATTTTGCTCAGGCATGCGGCACTCAAGTCTTGTCACCGCGAAGTTTCCGAATCCGCCACAACGTTCGCCAAGCAACCACGCACCGCAATTGATACGTCCATTCGGCAGGTTTCTCCCTTGCTCCTGCGCTTCGCAAACATGTAGAATCGCCACACTTTCAACCTCCAGTGTTCGAATAAGACGCACATTCATGCGTCCTGAATCATGTCTTTTATCGATGTGATGTATCCCAACGCGCTCCGTACTGAGGGATGGAAGCCATGATTCATAGCATCGATTCGCGACCCGGCGGGCTCTCGGTGGTAGTGCCGGTTTACCGCAGTGAAGCCATCCTGCCCGAACTGGTGCAACGCCTGGAGAAAATCCTCAGCAGAATTGCATCGGCCTACGAGCTGGTGCTGGTCAACGACAGCAGCCCGGACCAGAGCTGGGAGGTCATTTGCCAACTGGCAGAGCGAAATTCCTGGATTCATCCCATCAACCTGATGCGCAACTACGGCCAGCACAACGCGCTCTTGTGCGGCATTCGCGCAACGCAGTATGACGTGATCGTGACCCTCGATGACGACTTGCAGCATCCTCCCGAGGAGATCCCGAAATTGCTCGCGGTCCTGGCCCAGGGCTTTGACGTCGTCTATGGCACGCCCGAAAATGAAGAGCACGGCTTTTTGCGCGACCTGGCTTCATCGGTCACGAAGATGGCGCTGCAGAACGTCATGGGAGCAAAGATAGCCCGCCAGGTTTCCGCCTTTCGTGCTTTTCGAGCGGAAGTGGCCAACGCGTTCAGTCACTACGAAGGATCGTTCGTGTCCATTGACGTGTTACTCACCTGGGGCACGAACCGTTTTGCAGCTGCTCCCGTGGCCCACCAACCGCGCCGGCAAGGGACCTCCGGTTACACCTTCCGCAAACTGATCACCCACGCCATGAACATGATGACCGGCTTCACTACGTTGCCGCTGCAATTCGCCAGTCTGGTGGGATTCGCGTTTACGATTTTTGGTTTTTGCGTACTGGGCTTCGTCCTGATTCGTTACTTCAAGTATGGGAATCCAGTCCCCGGATTCCCTTTTCTCGCTTCGATTGTCGCCCTGTTCTCGGGAGCCCAGTTGTTCGCGCTGGGAATCATCGGAGAATACCTGGCCCGCATGCATTTTCGGAGCCTGCAGAAGCCCCCCTATGTGGTTCGATTGGGCGACACCAACCAGCAGGTAGAGAGCCTCATAGTAGGCGGCTCTTCCCGATGACCACGAAATTTACCCAGGCCGAGGTTTACGATTTCTGGACCAGGCAGGCGCACGAACATGGGCAGGCATCGGCCGCCTCGTGGTCCGACCACCGGGTCATCGAGCTGGAGATTCAGGAAATCGTCGGGCGCCTGGACGATGGCGACCATGTTCTGGATGTGGGTTGTGCCAACGGTTATTCCTCGCTGCAACTGGCATGTGCCCGGCGCATACGGCTGCGCGGCCTGGACTACGTTCCCAGGATGATCGAGGAGGCGCGCTTGCGTGCTGCCGGCATGACGGACAGACTTGCGGGCTCAGTCGAATTCGATGAAGGTGACATCACCCAACTCAAGGAACCTTCCGAAGCGTATGACAAGGTTGTCGTCATCAGGGTACTGATCAACCTGGGTACGTGGGAACGCCAGCGGCAGGGCTTGCACGAGTGCGTACGCGTGCTGAAGCCGGGAGGAACGCTGCTGCTTTCCGAAGCAACTCTGCAAGGTTGGCGGCGGCTCAACGAGTTCCGTGGCGAGTGGGGCCTGGACCCGATTCCGATGCCCCCGTTCAATCAGTACCTGGACGAGGACCAGGTGATCTCTGCCGTGACAGGTGAGATGCGACTCGTCGAGCTTTGCAATTTCGCCAGCACCTACTACGTTGGCACTCGGGTCTTGAAGCCTTTATTGGCGCAGGCCACGAAAGCCCCGCTGAATGTGGCGGATCCCGACGCTCAATGGAATCGATGGTTTGCCGCCCTCCCTGCCGCGGGCGACTATGGCACCCAGAAACTGTTCGTCTTTCGCAAACTATGAACTACGCCATTCCATTCAACCGGCCTTGCCTGGCCGGAAACGAGTACAAATACATTGGCGAGGCCATCGCTTTCGGCCACGCCTCCGGTGACGGTCCCTTCACCCACAAGTGCCACGCCCTGCTGGAGCAGGAATTGCAAGTCCCCAGAGTACTGCTCACCACATCCTGCACTCACGCCCTGGAACTGGCGGCCCTTCTGCTGGAGTGCGGGCCCGGGGATGAAGTCATCGTCCCTTCTTTCACCTTTGTCTCGACCGCGAACGCCTTCGCCCTGCGCGGTGCCCGCATCGTCTTCGCCGATATACGCTCGGACACTCTTAACCTGGACGATGCTCAGCTCGAACGTTTGATCACCCCTCGAACCCGGGCGATTGTTCCCGTGCACTACGCCGGCGTGGCTTGTGAGATGGATGCAATTGCAGCCGTGGCACGCCGCCATGGGGTGCGGATCGTAGAGGACAATGCGCACGGACTCTTTGCGCGCTACAAGGGTCGATACACTGGAACTTTCGGGTGTGTGGGCACGCAGAGTTTTCACGAAACCAAGAATGTCACCTGCGGCGAAGGCGGAGCCCTGGTGGTGAATGATCCTGAACTGGTGGCGCGGGCCATGATCCTTCGCGAAAAAGGAACCAACCGCAATCAGTTCCTCCAGGGTCAGGTCGACAAATATACCTGGGTAGATCTCGGCTCCAGCTACCTGCCTTCAGACCTCCTGGCGGCATTCCTGTACGCCCAACTGGAGGCCCGGGTGGCGATCCATGCCAAGCGCAAGCGGGTCTGGGAGTTCTACTGGCAGCACCTCCAGTATTGGGCAGAGGAAACGGGCGTCAGGCTACCCGTGGTCCCGGCCGGATGTGAGCAGTCCTATCACATGTTCTACCTGATCATGAATTCGCTGGCAGAACGCCAGGCGTTGATCTCACACTTGAAGGCCAAGGGCATTCTGAGCGTCTTTCACTATGTGCCCTTGCATCTTTCGGACATGGGGCGCAAATTCGAGGCCCAGCCTGGGGATTGTCCGATTACCGAGGACATGAGCCAACGCGTGCTGCGCCTACCCTTCTACAATGATTTGTCAGAGGACGATCAGGCGCGCGTCGTATCCGCGGTGACCGAGTTCGGCACAATGACACGAAGGACCGCGATCGCCTCATGAGCAGCCTCGACCCTGTCGAGGAGTTGAATACACCGCCCTCGGCCCGGTCTGAATCTTCCGGCGGATACGACCCAGCTTTCTTCCAGCAACTGGCCCGGGTCGAAGACCGCCACTTCTGGTTCCAGGCACGCAATCATCTGATTTTCAAGATGAGCAGGCAGCTGGTTTCTGCACTTGCCCCGGGATATCGGGTCCTCGAGGTAGGATGCGGCACCGGAAACGTGCTCCGGACCCTGCGCCGGGCCTGCCCCGACGGCACGGTGGTCGGCCTGGAATTGTGGTTTGATGGCTTGCGCTTTGCCCAGGAACGATCTGCCGGCCCACTCGTACAGGGCGATGTGCGCCACTGCCCCTTCGGAAAACCGTTCCACTTGATCGGCATGTTCGATGTTCTCGAACACCTGCCGGAAGACCTGGAGACATTACGCGCGCTGCGGGAGGCACTGACTCCGGGAGGAAGGCTCATGCTGACGGTTCCGGCGCACCAGTACCTGTGGAGTTATTTTGACCAGGCGGCCCGCCACTGCCGCCGTTATTCCTCACAAGAAATTCGGGGTCGGCTGGTCCAAGCAGGATTCCAGGTGGAATTCCTGAGCCAATTCATGACCTGCATTTTCCCCCTCGTGTGGCTCTTTCGAAAGCTGAGTTCCAGGCGCCAGCAGCCAGGCCTCGACGACGCGAAAACGCTGACCCTCAGAGAATTTCAGGTGCTCCCGGTGATCAACGGATTGCTTACGGCCCTGTTGAAGCTTGAAACCCTTTGGCTAAGCGGTGGACACAGACTTCCCATCGGGACATCGCTGATGGTAGTGGCCAGAAGAAAGTAAAACCGAGTACGCGGCGCCGGCAACCGCGGACGCTGGTTGTACAACTTGAGCCTACGACGGATTGAGCCTTGGCCGCTCCAGGCCTATTTAATTTCGCGCAAGCGGCCGCTGCTTACGTCATAGACGAATCCTCGCACCGAGACCTCTTTCGGAATCCAGGGATGGGTATGCAGTTTCTGGAGTTGGAAACGCACGTTCTCCTCGATATTCTGAAAGGCAAAAAAGAATGCCGGAGCGATGGCTGCGGTCCCCGTGCGGTTCTGGATTCTGGTGCGTAACTCCTCCTCGCTGGTACGCATCAGGCCGCAATCGGTGTGGTTAATGACCATGATTTCCTCGGTGTCCAGCACGTAGTGCGATACCAGGAGCGAGCGCAAGCTATCGTCCGTCACAATGCCGCCCGCGTTGCGGATGATGTGAGCGTCTCCGGTCGTCAACCCCAAGGTGCGGATGGAAAGCCGCGTGTCCATGCAAGTCAGAATGGCAAGCTTGCGCGCCGGCCGCGGAGTAAGGCGGCGCAGCTCGTGGGTGCGCGAGTAGATTTCGTTGGCTTCCAGAACTTCGTCAATCACGCTCATGGCCAGCCCAGTTTAGCAAAGCCTGAGATCGCTCGACCTCACCACTCTATTAGCCCTGCGCCAGACCGCGCAGGATGCCGACGACCGGGCCACCGTGATGCCTACAGACGACTAATGAGTTCGGGCAAAAGTAGATGACATTGGGCTGTATCTGCGCTGCGTTTTCCTGGCTTTCTCCATTCAGCGCAGCGGTGCACAGCCCCCGCACGGCAGAATTGCATTGGGAAGTGGTTTCTGCGTGACCTCTTCTCCTGCCGTGCGGACGAAAGACAGGGCGGCTGGTGCCCCTCGAGAAGACCGTTAAGGGCAAGAAATTAGGGTAGATCGAGGTATCCGGTCTCACCGACAATCTCTGTCAGATCCCGGTTTCCATATCTATACCGGACGGTGGCCTTTTTAGGAACGTTTACGCAGGGGTCGCCGTTGGGCACGAGGTCTGTCGCGAGGTGGTTTCCAATTTGGATGTGTAATTTGTTATCCACGATCGCAGCATTGAGAATGGCGGCTATATCCACGACTTGGCCCTGAGCGTCATACGGGGCTTCTAAGATGCGGAGATCACCCTTTTGCTTTGCGGTCGGTTGCACCTTCGCAGGAACCTTCCGTCCGAGTCTTCGAATCTCTTCACTAAGTTCATTGCAGAAAGGCGCCAATGCCGCCCGATGATTTTTGTCTCCTCGACTCGGATCAAAATGCCCAGTAGTCAGCCCCGCGAGATCCGTGGGAATACGAAGCCGTCCTGTACCGGTCGGGATGGCAAAGAAAACCCGGTCTCTTCCCAGTTTGCCCATAAACAGCCCTAGCAGCCCGTGGCAGAACTGCTGATATTTCGCGAGCGGTGACGAGGCATGCGGCAACGGAAAGATGATACGAGGGACTGACCAACAGCGGCAGTAAGTCGCCGGGCAGGAGAAACGCTCGTCATCAGGCACAGCAGAAAGCGCAAGTGTCGCCAAAACACCTTCCCAGCGCGATTGTTAAGCTCCCGCGGCGTGCCCGCTCCCAGCAGCTTTCGCAGAATCAGACTCAGGTTGAACGCTCCCACGTGGATCAACTGCCGTTTCAGAATGTTCTGCCGCCCCCGCAGATGGCAGCGTCGCATACCGCCCGTCTCGTAGCAGTGCGCGAAGCTGCGTTCGATCAGCTCTCCCCGTCGCCGGAGTAGACTCTTGCCGTACGCGCCCCGCACCCGTTGCCGATTCTCGTAGACCGCCTGCTGCTCGACGCGCTTGCCTTGCCAGTGGCGCCGTCCCTTCTGCTTCTTCTCCGGAATATAGCTGCGCACCTCATAACTCTTCACCCGCTGGACCACCGCTCCGCTGTGGTAGCCCTTGTCCGTCACCAGCTCTTCGATCCCGTTGAGGTTGATCTTCGGCGCATGCTTCGGCCGCAACTCGGTCTCCCGTCCAATCTGTTCCGCCACCTGCTCACCGGCCTGGCATAAGGTTTCATCCAGCGTCGTTGTATCTCCCTGGTCGGCCGCCTGCAGCGTCACGGCCACGATAGCGCCCGTGTCCATATCCACGGCGTGCTCGGCCTTGTGGGCCAGATGGGTGCGCCCGTCTTTCATCTTCGCGATCCGCGCGTCCTCGTCCGCCGGACTCTTCCACTCTTTGTTGGACGTCCGCTTCTTGCGCTTCCGATCCAGCCGCGCCAGATCCTCCCGCGTCGGCGTCTCGATCCCAGACGCCTTGGCCAATCCCCGCAAGAACTCTTCATACGTCTCGCCGGTGTCGCGTCGCACGATCGACCGCATCGCCGCGTTCGCCTCCAAGGTCGTCGCGTCGATGCCCATCCGCTGCCCCTTCAGCAGTCCGCGTTCTGCCAGCAGCCCCAGCACCCACGAGAACACCTCACGATGCGTGTCGATATCGATCAATCGCCGGGTTCGCGATATCGTCGAGTGGTCCGGCGTCCGTTCGTCCAACCCGATCCGCAGAAACCGCCGCAGCGCTAGCGAATCCGCCACCCGCCATGCGATCCCACCTTCGCTATCGATCCCCTCGAAATACCCCACCAGCAGCGCTCGAAAGTAAACCCCAGGCCGCAGCGATGGCCGCCCTAGTCGCGCGTGATAGAAGCGTGCACATAATCCTTCCACAAACTCGTCGAACCCGGCACCCTCCACTAACTCGTTCAACCGCTTATAGAAAGGATGCCCCGGCGCTACCGCCAACTCCGTGTGCGCGATCCAGATGTCTTCTTGCTTCTCCCCGCCACTCCGCTTGCTCATCGCCATGCGCGCATTCTACGAACGATCCCTGTGGATCACACCATCTTTTTGTTTCAGGTAGCCAGACTTGCACCCAGGCTGCTAGCTCAAATACTACGTTGTCCCGAACTGCAGCGTAGCTCTTACCGCCGAGGCGAACAACGTCGTTGGCGGCAAATACAAAGACAGCAAAATCGGACTTATCTTTAGCCCTTATCAAGCTTTCTATAGTTGTTTTCGTGAGTCGGAAGATGCCTTGATCCCAAACAGTGGGTTCTGCGACCTTCTGAAGATTCTGCTGGATCGCATAGGCGTATTTCAGACTTTCCTTAGCAGATCCAATAAACACGCTTGGGCGACGCGCCTTCTTGTTTTTCATGTGCTCATTACACTTAACAACGCCCTAGCCGGAAGGTCAAGAATGGAAGCCCAATGCACCCTGAGAGGTAAAACTAAGGTAAAACCACCAGCCCGGCCCGGTAACTGACAATGTCACAACTGCCGATTTTACTGGGTAAGGTGGTGGGCAGTGCGTGATTCGAACACGCGACCTCCTGCTTGTGGCAGACTTCGCAGAACTAGAGAAAGTGCAGTCCGCCTAAACGAATCAATCGCTTATCGCCAATATCAGCTCGCACGGAGGGTTCCGAGGTGGCCTCAAAAAGCTCGAAAACCTCATTGCTATGGCCCACTCGCGGCACATTTACGGCACAGTAACTTGGGGTGGAATAAGGACGTGGTGGCTGCCGGGGGCGACCGCTCAATGTCGTCGCTTTCTGTCGGCACCGCAGGATCAGCTCCAGGATCTTTCGGCCGTCGCTAGCCGAGCAACCACAGAGCTATCACTGGTATCAACTAGTAGCTTTTGGCGACGTTGCCTCAAGACGGTCGGGTTGTAACTCTTAAACGTTTTGCCGAAGCCGCGGTACTGAACCCTGTAAAGAAATTCGCTGGGATATGAAATCGCTATGCTCGAAGCCATTGGCGGGGCGCATCATTCTTTCTTATGCCGCGTCCGCCAGCAATCCTCCGAGCTTAGAATGACGAATAATTCGCGATTTCGGCGCATGACCCAGATGCAGGTGACCATTCGGCTCGAATTGAGGTCAAGCATACCGCAACGAACATGGCGAACGGCATGTGCTCCCCAATTGAAACTGACACAGGAGCTGAATAACCGTCGACAAAGATAAGACGCCACCGCCGCGAGGCGCCGTGTCACCTCTCCTTGAACTCGACCCAGGATCCAATCTTGCCATAATAGATTCGCAGGTTGCATTGCCTCGGAGCAATGTGAACGAAAGTCGCCTTGAACTTAACCATGGTGCTCAAATGTCCGATCTGCATCGGAACGCGCAACAGATCTTGATGCTCGTCATATTTGCTGCCCGCCGCGACGCCTCTGTTAATGATCAAGGTCCACCCCTTTTTGTCGGGGATGATGTACACGCTGTAAGCGCCGACTGGGATTTCTGAATTGCCCGCTGAAACGGCGACTTGGGTGAATAAATTCATCGGGGAACCGCCGGGCGTCCAGACCTCGCCCATGGGCAGCTTCTCTTTACCGTTTCCGGAGGCAGGGTTATAACGCAGGCTCAGCTCCTTTCCGTCTGCAAGGGTGCAAACGCTGTTGGCTGTGGCGGGTGGAGCTGTCTGGGTGGACGTTTTGCCGATGTAAAGCGTTGAACACAGCAACATCGCACATAAAGTTGAAACACGCATCGCACTTCCTCCGAAAAGAATTTGACGGCAAAACTGATGCCCAGGATTGCTTTCGACGTTGGCATGCGCCGCGGCCTTTAACGAGGTTATTTTGAGGCGCTTCGTTTGGCAGCGGAGGAGAACAAATATTCCATCCTCACTCGCATACCACGCTTTCTGACACCACTGGCCGCGTCTGCCCGCTGCACGTATTGGGCAAACTCTTCGCTTGTAGTGATGCCCCGATCCTTCAATAGTTGGATCAGGCCGCCTATCTGGGCATCAAGTATTTCAAGATACGGAAGTAATTCCTCGAAAACCTGTTCTGCGGGACTGACGCTCATTTCCATCTCCTGGCTGCGGTAGCCTCTCGTGTTGATTCGGACGCGCCTATTGTAGTTCACAGTTCGCCGTTGATCTCCCCCTTTGCCAGTCCCGCGAAAGCGCTGATTGCTGCCACCTAGGGATGCGTGACGGTTCGTTGAAGCCGCTGAGTCGCACACCGCGAGAACACTTGATAATCCTTATTGATATAATCGGTGTTCGTTGACAATCTTGGTCAACTCGCCGCCGGGCTTCTAATGATCATTCTCGTCGTGTAGTCGACCTTGACTTAACGGCGATGCGAGCGTTCCATGCCGCGCCGGCTCTTTTTCTTGTCCTGGCGTCGGCAGCTTTCCCTGCTTCTTGCTTTTTCCGTCGCCAGCGATTCCAGCCGCGACCGTCCCGAAGGGGGAAAGCATTTTCCCACCTCGGAACGATTTGGACGGCTATTCTCATCATTGATGCGAGACCTGCAAAGATACCTGTTCTTCGAAAAACCGCAAGAGCACGGTCGCGGAGCCCTGCTTCTGGACTACGATGGCACTTTGGCCTCACCGTTTTGGTTCGACCGGAATGGAGGGAAACCAATGCGGAAATGTGGATTCATCCGCCGGACCGATTGTTGACGTTCTTGCAGGAATGGCACGAGCGTTGCGGAGATGCAACATGAAAAGATCTGGAGATCTGATTTTAGTCGCGAATCGGCTGCCTGCGACCGTCGAACTCGGCCCGGATGGACCTCGTTTAAAACCCAGCTCGGGCGGCCTGGTAACGGCGCTGCGACCGGTTCTTGAGGCTAGAAATGGTTACTGGATCGGCTGGCCCGGTGAGGAATGCGAAAACGAAATTGATCAGTTGCTGGCGGATGGCGGCTCTGATTCGCCGTGCCGCCTCATTCCCGTCTCCCTGACCGAGGACGAAAGAAGAGATTTCTACGCGGGTTTCTCTAACGAAATCATCTGGCCTTTGTTTCACGATCTCCAGTCGAGATGTAATTTCGATCCCGCTTATTGGAAAGCCTATGTGAACGTGAATCGCAAGTTCGCCGAAGCCGTCGCTCGAGTAGCAAACAACGATTCTGTCGTCTGGATCCATGACTACCACCTGATGCTGGTCGGAGAATTGTTGCGCAAGGTGGGCCTGAAGTGCAGGCTCGGATTCTTTCTGCACATCCCGTTTCCGGCCCTCGACATATACGAAAAACTGCCCTGGCGCAGCCAGATCCTTAGGGCACTCTTCGAGTTTGACGTGGTTGGATTTCAGACGCCGCGCGATCAACGTAATTTTGCCGGCTGCGTTCGCCGTTTCTTGCCCCATCTGGAATTACGTCGCTCGCGAGAACAATTCCACGCTCAAGTTGATGGCCGGAATATGTCGATTGGAAGTTTTCCGATTGGGATCGACTTCGACGAGTTTGCCGGTGGAGCGGAACAACCCGAGGTGGCTGATCGCGCGGCTGAAATTCGCCGAAATGTAGTGGGTCGCCAGATCGTCCTTGGAGTGGACCGTCTCGACTACACGAAGGGCGTTCCGGAGCGCCTCCGAGCGTTTCAGCATCTATTAACGTCGCATGAGTCGCTGCGACGCCAGATTACCTTGGTCCAAATTGTTGTTCCCAGTCGAGAGGATATTCCCGGATATCAGGAACTGAAACTTGAGATCGAGACATTGGTCAGCCAGATCAATGGGCAGTACGGCGACTCCGGATGGGTTCCGATTCACTACATTCATCGCCACCTGGAGCGGCCGGATTTGCTGGCGCACTATCGCATCGCCGACATCGCGCTGATTACACCCTTAAAGGACGGTATGAATCTGGTGGCGAAAGAATTTTGCGCGGCTCAGGCAGGAGACCACGGAGTCCTGATCCTGAGTGAGTTCGCGGGCGCTGCGGATCAACTTCGAAACGGGTCAATTTTGGTCAACCCTTATGACATTGAGGGAGTCGCCGAAGCATTGCATCAGGCCTATCGCATGACTGCGAAAGAACGGCGAACACGAATGAGAAAGCTTCGGCGCAAAGTGCGTAATGAGAGCGTATTCCGCTGGTGCGAACACTTTTGCTCGCGTTTGGAGGGTGCGGGCCGGAGAAACTGATCCAGTTTCTACAGGAGCGTCATCCTCAAAGTCTGCCCAGGACAAGCGCGGAATTTTCACTTGCAGAAGGCCAGCTGGAATTGCAGGTTCGCCGTTATTCCGGGGCACCTTTGGATCTCCCCTTCAGCCCATCGACGATATCTTGCAGCACTCCCAACCGAAAGGCAGGGGCAGAATAGCCCTTGGGCAGGTAGTCTTCCGGAATCGCGATCTGGTTTCCGTCCCGAACCGATGAGTAGTGCGGCGACATGATTTCCACCCCCGCAGCGTTGAACTTATCCTGAATATTCGTGTGCAGGTCGGAGTAGGTCTTGGCCATCTGGCTCGGCTGGTCAGTGTAGGCATTCAGCTCATAGTGAACATAAAAGTCGTCGAGTGCGGTCTGAAAAATAAATGGCGCCGGCTGCTTGAGAATCGCCTCGGTCGAGAGCGCCGCATCGATCAGGAGCTGGTGTACAGTCCGCCAAGGGGCGTCATATCCAATCGTGACCGTGGTGTGCAGAATCAGCCCTTGCTCCTTGGCGCTGGAGCTGAAGTTGATGATATGGCTGCCCAGGACCATGGCGTTCGCAATCGTGATTTCCACGTTTTTGATGGTGCGGACGCGAGTGATTAAAAGGGTCTTCTCCATTACATCTCCCATGGTATCGGCGATCTTGACCCGGTCGCCGATTTTGAATGCGCGCATGTAAGTGAGAATCACGCCGGCAACAATATTTGCGATCGCTGAAGTGGAACCAAGAGAGAACAGCACTCCCAGAAAAATTGAAATTCCCTGGAAGGCAGGCGATTTCGACCCCGGCAGGTAGGGGAAGACAATGATCAGGGTCAGCGCCATGACCAGAAAGCGAACGATCTTGTAGGTAGGTTCCGCCCATTCTGGATAGAAATTCGGAAAGCTGATGGTCCCGCGTCCGAGCTCGTTGAAAATCATTCTGATGAATTTGACCAGGTAAGACGCGACAAGGACGATAACCACGATGAAAAACAGGTTCGGCAGGTAGGCAATCGCGGCGTCAGTGATGAGACGTAGCGGAGACAGTACATAGGCAACCAGCACCTGGGCGTACCCACGTGTCCAGGGGAAGAACCCAAGCACCAACGATGCATAGAAATACACGATTATGAGGACAAGAATAAGGCGAAGCAGCTGGACGATCCCAATCGCGAAATCGGTGATCCTGTGCGCGGGCAGCAGTTCGAATCGCTGGATTCGCACTGAGCGGATCCGAGTGCCACGCCAGCCGTTCAGCGTTTTGTAAACACTGGGAAACACGCGGCCGAATATGCGGAAAATCAGGAGCAGGACCAGCGTAGCGATCAAGGTGTACAGAGCACCGAGGAGAATGCTCTTCAGGCTGTATTCCCGGCGCAGTCCCAACAAGGCCGACCGGATGCGCTGCGCGTAGTCATTGGCCACGTCCTGGCGCGACTGCTTGGCCAGCTTCGCATCCTGGTCGGTGACACTCATCACGATTACGTCACCCGCCATGATGTCGGTTGAACTGTCCGAATCCGCAACCGACAGCGAATCGGGCTTGAACAGGACTTCCTTCGAGAGTTCCTTGATGCGCCTGCTGATGGCGTTGGCGCGGTCCTCAGCGGAAAAAGAAAGCACCCCCGGCACGGAGAACAGGGTCTCCCCATTGATGGTGACTTGGGCTCCCGGTGCCGGAGGAATTTCCTTTGGCTGAGGTTTGGGCTGAGCGCCAAGCGGCCCAGCCAGCAGCGAGAGCAACATGAGAAGCGCGAAAACGCGAGTACCCGTGTGGCGCATACGGTAACTCATAACGTCGAGCCTCCGGGACACGAGGGACCTCCCAATTCTATTGCAAGCGCACCCAGCCAGCTGGACCCGGTCGCGTTGAAGGCAGGCACATCTTGCACTCGATACCTTCACCTGCGACGCCGCATGCTTCAATCGCAGGCGTACCGCCCTTACTTCGCCTAGGCTAAGATCGCCTGCAACTCCGCGTAGAACGACCGGTAGAGTTCAAGCAATGGCTTTCGCTGATAGAGGGATTGGATGTTACCCAGATTAGGACGCAGATTCAAATGCCGCCTCTGCTGCAGGACCTTCAAGACTGCTCATGCCCTTAGAATCCATCGCCAGAGCGCACATCCGCCACCCGTCGGTAGACAGAAGTCGAAGACCAAGATGATCCGGATGGAGAAGTGTAAGCGCAGATTCGGATCGCCGACCTGCATCCACAGAAGGGAGAGGGAGAAGATGTGAAGAAACCAGTCGTGCGACCCCGCGAGCCTGACCCGGAAAACCCTGAAGGTGGCGCGGCGGATTCTAGCGGCATGCATTTCTTACAGGCGAGGAATCGGCGCAGACTATGCTCTGACCGACCTGGTTCCGCGGAAACAGGTGCCGCGCGCATTTCACTGAGGAAGGACGACGGGCACAGTCCCCGGTGTACAACAAATGATCGGCACGGATTAGGACCGACCCTTTGTGAGAGACTCTGGGGACAGCAGCTATGAACAAACGGAACAAGCACCAGCCGTGACTTGGGAAGGAGCGCATGCCGTGAAAGTATCTCGCCGAGGAGTGATGTTCTTGCTTGCCGTGGCGCTGTTGCTCTTGATTTCCGTCGGAGTATTCGAAAACTGGTACGCTGCGGCCTTTGGCGATGCGGGAATGAGAGTGCAGCACTTTCTGGTGCAGCCACTATTCAGTATGGGCGGCTTGCCGGTCACGATTTTCTTCATTCTCAAAGTCCTGATCTTCATCGTAGCGCTGGTGATGTTCTCTCATTTCACCATGCTCGTCCTGCAGAAGAGGGTTCTCAAGCACACGCCACTTCCCATCGGGCAGCAGTACGCCGCCGCGAAGGTGATCTCGTACCTGGTCTTCGTCCTGGGGTTGACGATAGGGTTGCAGTCGTTGGGCGTGAATCTGAACAGCCTGGTGGTGGTGGGCGGAGCGCTCGGAATTGGCGTCGGCCTGGGCTTGCAGGCGATTGTCAGCAATTTCGTCGCGGGGTTGATTCTGTTGCTCGAGCAGCCCATCAAACTGGGCGACCGGATCCAAGTGGGCGACACCTACGGAGATGTGGTCCGGCTTCGCGGACGCAGCACCTGGATACGGACCAACGAGAACGTAGTGATTATCGTTCCCAATTCGGAGTTTATTAACCAGAGTGTTACGAATTGGACCGCCAATGACCGGCAGGTGCGTATCTCCCTCGCGCTGGGCGTCTCCTACGGCAGCGATCCCGGGGTGGTGCGGGAGGTTCTCATCGCGGTGGCACGGAAACATCCCGATGTTCTCGCCGAGCCCAGCCCAGAGGTTATCTTTATCGAGTTTGGTGACAACTCTCTCAATTTCCAGCTCCGGGTCTGGACCATTCAGCAAGTGCAGACGCCGGCGCGATTGAAGAGCGACCTCTACTTCGCGATCTTCGAGGCCTTCCGAAAAGAAGGCATCGAGATACCATTTCCTCAGCGTGACCTTCACATCCGTTCAATATCCGAGCCGGTCGCGACCGCTTTACGCCCCAAGTCGGGAGTTCGGTCAGATTAGTCCCTGGTCTAAAAAGTAGCGAGCCTGGCAGAAGAAACAAATGACACCAAGTTCCACTATTGAGTTCCTGATCTGGCTGCTGATTGCGGCTTCGCTTATCGCGGTGCTGGCTGCGCGTCTTAGAGTCCCCTATACCGTGGCTCTAGTCGTAGGAGGCCTCCTCCTCGGTTCATTTCATCTGCCCGTCCTGCAGAGGCTCTTCTCTCACTCGCCAGACTGGCTGACGCCTGATGTCAGCCTGATCATTTTTCTTCCTGCCCTTTTATTCGAGGGAAGCCTGAAAATTCAATTGCGGCAGTTGCGGGAGAATCTCGTTCCGATCTTCCTGCTTGCAACCGTGGGGGTGTTCGCGGCAACACTGATCTCCGGTTTTGCGGTGCACTTTGCGCTTGGGATCCCCGTTCTTGTCGCCCTGGTTTTCGGCTCGATTGTGGCGGCTACAGACCCGATCTCGGTCCTCGCCATTTTCAAGGACATGGCGGTGGATAAAAGACTCTCGATCACGGTTGAAGGAGAGAGTCTATTCAACGACGGAACTGCCGTCGTTTTGTACGGGATTCTCTTTGGAGCCGTTGCCAGCTCTCACTTGCAAATCACCGCCGGTATTCGGGATTTTGTTGTCGACGTCGCAGGCGGCGCGGCCGTGGGATTGGTCCTGGGCTATGTATTTAGCCAGCTTACCCATAGAGTTGACGATCCGGGAATTGAGATTACTCTCACCACCATATTGGCGTACGGTTCCTATCTTCTGGCCCAATCGCTGCACTTGTCGGGCGTCATTGCTACCGTTGGCGCCGGGCTGATGGTGGGCAATTTTGGCGTGCGTACCGGGATGAGCTCGCGCACGCGCATCGCGCTGTGGTCGTTCTGGGAGTATGCCTCATTTCTTATCAACTCCATCCTGTTCCTGCTTATTGGACTTCAGGTGCGGATGGGTGATCTGCTGCAAATGTGGAGGGGCATTCTGCTGACCATAGCGGCGGTTCTTGCCGGGCGAATGCTCACAGTGTATGGGCTTGTGCCGGTCAGCAATCTCTTCTCGGCCAAAATCCCCCTGCGTTGGCAACACATCATGGTGTGGGGAGGTATGCGCGGCGCCCTTTCCCTCGCGCTCGTTCTCAGTATCGGGACCAGCTTTCCCTATCGGGCCCAGCTGTTGACCATGGCCTTCGGAGTGGTTGCGTTTACCATCGTCGTCCAGGGCATCACGATGAAGCCTTTGATTCGCCTGCTGGGCATTGGACAGAGCAACGACGATGACTATTCCCGTGCCCGCGTCCGTCAGGTTGCCATCGCAAACGCGCTTTCCGAACTTGAAACTATGGCAGTCGGGCAACTGATTTCGCGTCCGGTATACGAACAACTCCACCACGAACTGGAGGCGAGACAGGAAGAGGCGAATAAGACGGTTAATACTATTTTCGACGAAAACCAGGGCCGCCTGACTGAGGAGTTTCAGGTCGCGCGGCGGCGATTGAAAACCGCGGAACGGAGTGCGATCGAGCAAGCGATGCACGACGGCTGGGTCTCAGCGAACACAGCGGCTAAGTTGATTGAGGAAACGGATGTTCATCCGGACGAATCCAATGAAACCTCGCCCAAGTCCACCGCCGCGAGAGAGCAATAGTGTAGGGGCGGTATGAATGCTCGAGTAAGCAAATAATGGAAATAACGAGCCCCGATCCTCTCTCTCTTCCGGCGCGCCGCACTGCACCACCCAGGACGGCGCTAGGCAGATTTTTCCTCAGCGGCAGGCCGTTAGATAAACCCGCTACCGGTAAACACACGCGACCGTGGTATCTGGTTCTTTGGCTGACTGGGGTCGACTACTTTTCTACGCTCGGGTATCAGCCAGGAATTGCCCTTTTGGCTGTCGGGGTCCTTTCTGTTCCAGCAACGGTGGTGTTAGTTCTGGTCACTTTGTTTGGCGCGGTTCCCGTTTATGGTGAAGTGGCGCGGCGGTCATACGCTGGACTGGGTTCCATCGCACTGCTGGAGAATCTATTCTCGGGATGGAAGAGCAAACTGTTTGTGCTGGTGCTGCTCGGTTTTGCTGGCACTGACTTTGTCATTACGATGACACTCTCCGCGGCCGACGCCGCCAGGCACGCAATTGCAAATCCGTTCCTGCACCCCTATCTGGGCGACTCCCATATTGCGAGCACTCTTTTGTTGCTAGCGTTGCTCGCCGTAGTCTTCTTGCTGGGATTTCGAGAAGCCATCGGCCTGGCTGCGGCAGTGGCGATTCCGTACCTCGCGCTGAACGCATTCGTTCTGGCCTGGGGTTTCGGGTTGATTATTCAGCACCCTGGATTGTTATCGCAATGGCGTGGAGGCCTGCATTCGTTCGGTGACTGGACTGCCATATTCGTTGCGTCGGCGATCGTATTCCCGAAATTGGCGCTGGGATTGAGCGGATTCGAAACCGGCGTATCGGTAATGCCCCTGGTGTCGGCAGATTCTGAGAAAGAAACGGTGGGACAGCCCAAGGGAAGGATTCGTGCGACCAGGAAGCTCCTGCTAACCGCTGCCGTCATCATGAGTGTCATGCTGCTGATGTCAAGTCTAGTGACGACATTGCTTATTCCGGAAAGCGCATACCGCGCCGGGGGCGCAGCCGATGGCCGCGCCATCGCGTATTTGGCACACGAACTATTAGGCAGCGCATTCGGAACGATCTACGATCTGTCCACCATCCTGGTGCTTTGGTTTGCCGGTGCCTCGGCGATGACCGGACTGTTGGCCCTCATCCCTCGTTATCTCCCGCGCTTTGGAATGGCGCCTCGTTGGGTGGCCTATCGCCGGCCACTCGTTTTGCTGCTACTGGCGATCGACATTGTGATCACCCTGATATTTCGAGCCAACGTGGAGGCACAAGGAAGCGCCTACGCTACAGGCGTCCTCGTACTCATGTTTTCGGCAGCGGTGGCGGTAGCGCTGGCGCTGTCGCGCGAACGTGTTCTCCAGGGACTCACAAAGTTGCTGCTGCCAGCATATTTTTGGCTGGTCACTGCCATCTTCGCTTATACCCTGATCGCAAATGTGATTGAGCGGCCTGCCGGGGTGATTATTGCAGCCGCATTTATTTTCCTTCTGATCCTCTCCAGCGCTATCAGCCGCTATTACCGGTCCACAGAAATGCGGGTTGCGGACGTTAGATTTGTGGATGACAACTCAGCCAGGGTCTGGGATTCTATCGCGCAGAAGAAAGTCAACCTCGTTCCCCATCACGCGAACGATTCTGCGCAGCGCCATACCTTGGTTCGCAAGATCGAGGAGAGTTTTAAGGTCGAAGGCCCGATCGCCTTTCTTCACGTAAATCTCCTGGACAACCGGAGTGAGTTTCTATCGTCGTTGCGGGTACAGGTGAAGTTGGAGGGTAAAAACTCCGTGATCGAGGTCTGGGGTGCGGTCGCGATCGCAAATTCGATTGCTTATCTCAGTGAGTTGCTCGATCCGAAGGCCATTGTACTCGGGCTCACTCGTCGCAATCTGATGCAGCAGTCTCTCGCCTACGCCCTTTGGGGGGAGGGGGAAATAGGCCTGAGCGTTTATTCAATCTTGGTGCGATATTGGGAATTTACGGGACGAGATTCAGGTCTTCCACGAATCTTGCTCATGAGTGAGTGACATCTTCCGCAGACGGAATGAGGTTCACTGTATCAGTGTCGATGCGTGATGCCGATCAAGCACATGTGGAAAAGATCGTCACTCTCGCAACGGGATCGCAGCCAGTTCTCCAGCGTCCCACCTCCTGATTTCAAGACGCTGATCTATATGGTGGGCAGTGCAGGGTTCGAACCTGCGACCTCCTGCTTGTAAGGTAAACTTCACTGGACTAGACAAAGTGTCGTCTGCCTAAATGAATCAATGGCTTACCCCCAACATCAGCTCGCACGGAAGGTCCCGAGGTGGCCTCAAAAACCTCGAAAACCTCATTGCTTTAGACCAGTCGCGGCACATTTACGGCACAGTAACTTTGGAGTGGAGTAAGGACGTGGAATCTGTCCGAAGAGCGGGCTGAGCGCGACCGCTCAATATCGTACCTTTCTGTCGGCACGCAGGGTTAAGTGATTGCAGATCTCGACGAGCAGCTCTGCACTCAGACGCTCATGGATGCTTCGCTGAAATGGTTCGAGGATTAATGGCTTCGATATCTGTGTAACGAGCGAAGTCCTTTTCGTTGAACGTCAGAATCTTGCCGACGCCGTGTACTCGCATTGCGGCCACCAATCGCGCATCGTGAACCTGAACCCCGGAGACGTTACTCACAACAAGCAGTTTGCGCCATTCGTGGTGTACGGCCAAACTGTCCGGCAGCAGCCGCAACTTGTCTTCAAAACACCGCGCCCGACGATCAGCTTCCTGGGGAGACAGGCCGTACCCATTGCGGTCAAGTGGACGAGTACAAGTGTTCCAGAATTCCGCAACGTTCTGTGACGTGTAGCAGAACACAGCACCGCCCTTCAGAGTCGCATCAATCGCCGAAACCACGAGGGGATAGTCACGATCATCTGGCTTTACCCAGCGAAGAAGGACGTTGCTGTCAACTAGGTATGCCGTGCCCACCATTTAGGCGCGGTCCTCATAGAAACTCTCGCGGGTGAAGCTCTCAGTCGGCAGCTTGGGCAATCCCTCGGAACCTACTGACAGGGCATTGAGCATCGCATGGAACTCTGCCACAGTCAGATTCACTTGAGGCAGAGAGCGAGAAGCCAGAGCTTCCTGCAAGAGACGTTCCGCTACTTTTTCCAGAGGTATGCCCTGGACGCGGGCTTCGGCCACGAGCTGCGCTTCTATTTCCGCGTTGAGTTCGACCTGGATCGTCATTGTGTTTGCCCCTATACAATAGATTAACTGTGTTCTGAATCGAATACTAGTTGTCCCTGGTTCGGGACGGTTCCGAGCGATCACAATCAACGCGTTCCGACACCGCCGCACGCGCCTACGCGCTCCAGGGCGATACCACCAAGAGCCGCATCAAATGCCAAGACTTCTTTGCCCTCTGGAAAGACGCCGCCCCCCGGCGTCGCCCTGATCCTCTCGTAACCTAGTTGCGTTAGAGGCTGTCCTATCAGTGCTGCCTTGATAGGGGACTTTACCCGCGTGGTCTGTCGTGTCTGCAAATCATGGTGGTCCTGCCATTGTGGATTCTCCTTGTCCAGCCGCTTCAAAAATGGATGTTGTTTGGCATGTAGAACATGTATGGATCTCACTTCCCTCAAGGGCGGGAGCGACCCCCGTAGCGAGGATACGAGCGAAGCGGGTTTGTGGCGGCTCGACCGCCCACAAACCGGGGTCGCTCCCGCCCTTTTCATGACCCCGCGGGCGGCACTTTGCAGACCGCGGCTCCTTATGGAAGTCATTCTTCTGCCTCTCTTTACCGTTGACAAGGACGGACCTTTCACCGGACCGCAGCCCGGACCAAACCAACTATGGGCATGGTCCGCTGATCCGGCACGTTTTCATGCTGTTGTCATTGGCCAGAGGTCCTCCGAAGAGCCTATGGTCAGTAGTCAGCAGATAGGTAGTGAACGGACCGACAGTCGTCCTCCCGGGCCCATTGCGTCGGGAACAGCCCCGTCGCCCGGCTGTTGCCAATGGCGGTACAGAACTTCGTACTTCAGCCCTCGGAACTCCCTTGACTCATCGCTGAGTTGGTCCAGTCGGTGCTTGTCGAACAAGGCCGTTGCCGTCGTTCTAACAGATCACGAGGTGAAAATGATCCAGCAGTCGCCGCACTTCCGGATCGAGGAGCATGCCGTTCGCTCCTCTGCCGGACCCACGCACAGGCGCGAGAAAATCCCTCTCAGCCAGCAAACATGGACTCGTCCGCCGCGACGTACACAACCCGGAACCAATCCAGCCGAGCGAACAGATCTGTGTACTGCAGCAAGGAAGTGTCGAAGCCCGATGGCTTTCTAACCGCCCCGTCGATGTAGCAAAACAGACCACAGGAGGCGCCGCGCCAGGCGAGCCCGAGAGGAAGAGCGGGAACTTGTCCAGGAAGTACCGAGCGGTCTTGATTTGACCGTCGTTCGAGCGATAGATGCGCCCAGGCAAATAGCTGGGATCGATTCCCAGGGTACCTGAAAAGTAGTCCAGTTTCTCGGTTTCCATGGCCAGGTACTGATGCTCGCGATGGGCAAGGACGTAGTCGAAACCCATGAGTTTGATCTTGATGAGGCATAGTCGTTGCCTTCACCGGTTGCGATTGTCCTGCTCTCCGATTGCTTCGAAGGAGGGCCTGGCACCGATGTGATAGATGACGGTGCGATTGGCCGATTCATGCGCCCGAACCTGACCTTTGCGAATGGCCCTTTCGATGAAACGGCCCGCATTCCCGCTCACTCCTGGGCCCAAAAAGAAGGTGTATTGGCGGCGCAGGAAATATCTGCCGTCAAGAGTAACAAGGCACAGGAATCAGACTTGCCGCTCGCTGTAACCGAGGTTCCGGATCGAGGTGATGCGCTCGTCGTTGGTCATAAGGAAAGAACGACAACGATCTCGCTTTCCTTATTGCTCGTACTGGAACCGCCCTGAGAGGTTAGCGTGCTCCCAAACTGCTCTTGTTGGCGTTCTTCGTCCTGCGAGCGTAGCCGGAAAGAACCTTCACATTCTTTCGAAACGTAACGGAAATATCGAATTCCACCGAAAAGGGAGGGTACTCGACCCAAAGATCATGAAGGGCTGAGCTGGAGAACCACGAAGCTCTCCAACGAGACGTGCAGTTCGGCACGATTTCTTCAGGCGTTCGGCCGCCCAGTGGCCGTCACGCGGCAGCTGTGGGATTTCGGCAGAATCCGACACTTCTGATAGGAATTGGAAAGAAACCGAACTCTATTGCACGTACGCTCAGCCTGGCCATCATCACCGGCAGGCGGTGCGGATGGCGGGCGAATCAAACACGATAAATCGATGAGCAGCGAGTAGTTTTTTGCCCGCGATGCTAAAGCTTGGAAAAATGTGCGTGCGGCATACGTTGTCGCAACGGAATTTGCCGAGTTTGATGGGCGCTCCCCGCGGAGAAGAGTTCCGTGAGACAGGGACCCAATGTCAACCCAGTAGGGGCCGGCGACCCCTACCACCAACACACTGGATTTCGAACCTTACGTTGATGCCGCCGTTGCTGCTCAATTCCTTCAGCTAGCCAGGCGCCGAGCCTAGATCCGAATGACTCGGCAAAGTAGCAACGCCGGGCAGCCCGTTCGACTAGGGAGCCGATTTGAGGCTAACTGCCGGATTTCAATCTTGGAGTTCATGCATGTCCAGCCACTCTTCGACCCAGCCCGTGATCAGAGATGACCAAAGACAATCGATCGCGGCAACAGAGCCGCCACCACCGGCAAGAATGCAGGTCACCAAGATGTTAACCACCAAGGAAGCCGCTGCACTCCTAGGTCGACCATCATCGACACTCGAGCGCTGGCGCTGTGAAGGCCGAGGGCCCGATTACGTGAAAGAAGAGGGAGGAGTGCGATACCATCAGGAGCATCTGCGGGAATACATCCGTAGAAACACGCGGACATCTTCCGTGCGAGCGCTCGTGGAGACCAAGCGTGGACCTTTTTAAGAGACCTGGCCACCCTTACTGGTGGTATGACTTCACGATCCGCGGGGAACGTTTTCGCGGATCAACCAAAGAAACCCGCAAAACTGCCGCTTCTGAGAGGGCAGCAAAGCTTTTGGCAGCAGTTGCTGAAGGCAAAACACAAACTAGCAAAAGACCCCCGGTGCTGTCGGTGTTCGTTGTGCGATTCATGTCTTATGTTGACAATGCGAAGCTTGCGGCCAAGTCCAAGAGCTACCTCCGCAGCGGATGGCGTCTCTTGGAGCAGACCGGCATTGCGAGCATGAAGATGGATCGCATTACTGCAGAAGACGTTGACGCGCTGGCCTTCCCTGGCGGCCCGTATAACATCAACTGTGCCCTGAAGACCCTACCCCGGATGCTGCACAAGGCAGAAGAATGGGGGTTGATTGCGAAGGCCCCCAAACTGAAGTTGATGAAAGAACTCGGCCGCACTCTCAGGCTGGATCAAGAGGCGGAACGCAAGCTGTTGGCTGCTGCCGACCGTTTGCTAGAGAGCGGCAAGTGGACTCCCAAAATGCACGCCACTTTCCGCGACGTGGTTGTGCTCGTCCGGGATACCGGGATGCGCAACAAGAAAGAGCTCTTTTGTGCGCGCATCGAGGACGTGGATTGGAGCAACCGTGTGTTTTTCGTTCGCGATAGCAAAACCGAAAACGGCCGGAGGTTCGTTCCACTCAGTGATCGCGTTCTGGATTTGCTGAAGGGTCGCTGCGGGGAACGGCGCGAGGGCTGGGTCTTCCCGGCCTTCTCAGCTTCGGGACATTTGACAACCGTGGACAAGAAATTCCGGGACGCCAGACGCGAGGCCGAACTTCCGGAAAAGCTGGTCCTATACTGTGGGCGCCACGATTATGGAACCAGAGTGCTGCAGGGTACCGGCAATCTTGCGGTCGTCATGCGCACGATGGGGCATGGCAGTCCGACAACCGCAATGAAGTATCAACACCCCGAACTAGAGCAGGTGAGACGCGTCTTGAACGGGACAAACAGCAACCACGATCCAGACCGTTGAAGTTATGGCACATTTGCGGCACAGTAACCAAATAGCAAACTTGGTAAGTAGTTGATTTATATGGTGGGCAGTGCGTGATTCGAACACGCGACCTCCTGCTTGTAAGGCAGGCGCTCTAACCAGCTGAGCTAACCGCCCATCCTGTTTTCACCTGCATACCCAAAATCAGATCGACCTGGCGGTCAGCAGATTGAGGAGCAGTGCGGTTATCTTATCAAGAAATCGCTGTGGGATGATCAAGCCCCGATGGATCAACCCACTCTATTGACCAGTGTCCCAATGCCGGTGATGGCAATGCGGATCTCGTCGCCGGGCGCGAGCGTGAATGAATCAGGAGGTACGATCCCGGTGCCGGTGAGTAGAAAACAGCCGGCGGGAAAATTGTTGCAGCGGTACAGATACTCCACCAGCGACACCGGATCGCGTTTCATGCTGGCCAGCGTCGTGGTGCCGGCAAACTCGCTCTTCGTCCCGCGCGTGATCTCCAGGCTGATTTCCGTGGACGACGGCAGGGGTTCCTGCACAACCAGTATGCAGGGGCCCAGGGCGCAGCTTCGGTCGTACACCTTGGCCTGGGGCAGATACAGCGGGTTTTCTCCTTCGATACCGCGCGAGCTCATGTCGTTGCCAATGGTGTAGCCGATGATTTTTGCTTTCGGTGATATGAGAAGGGCCAACTCGGGCTCGGGCACCGACCAAGAAGAGTCGTCGCGAATGGCAACTCTTCCGTTGGGACCGACCACGCGATGTGGGGTGGCCTTGAAGAAGAGTTCAGGGCGCTCGGCGTCGTAAACCCGATCGTAAAAGTCGCCGCCTCCGGCCGATTTCGATTCCTGGATGCGCGCCTCCCGGCTGCGATAGTAGGTGACTCCCGCCGCCCACACTTCCTGGTTTCCGATGGGAGCTCGCAGGTCCTGGAGTGCGGGGCGTGCTGCTTCAATCCAGCTTCCGTTCTGGACCTGGCGCCGAAGATAGCCATACAAGTCGTCTTTCGCAGTCAATGATTCCCAGGGCTCACTGCGCCCGCGGTCTGTCTCCGGCGAATGAAAGAGATCGTGTTCTTCTACGACGTATCCGGAAGTGGTGCGGTAGAGTTTCATGATTTGTACACGCTTTCGCCTCGGCCCAAAATCCTACCATCGATGCCCCACCGCGAGGGCCCAAGACAGGCTGGGCGCGACCATCACGCGGCTAATTTCGTGCCGGGTCCAGGACCTGACAGCGGGCGGAAGGGGCGTCCACACTGCCGTTTCTGGCACGCTGTTACAATCGACGGCAGGGGGAATCTTACTGCAATGGGAGACTTGTCAAGGATTGTCGGGCAGTTGAAGAAAGAGCGGGCCCGGGTACAGCAACAGCTATCCGGATTGAATGCGGCGCTGGCCGCATTTGCGGGAGTTTACAGCAATGGCGGTCCGGCGAAGAAAAGAACGCGCCGTGCCTTGAGCGCCAAGGGTCGGGCTGCCATCCGCCGGGCCCAAAAGGCCCGATGGGCAAAGGTCCGGGCGGCGAAGAAGTTAGGATAAGGAAAAGTAGCGCCGGCATCTTGCCGGCTGTCCCGAGGGCGTCCCGCCCTCGGCGCGGCGGGCACGACGCCCGCCGCCACAGCGGCCGGGGACGGCGGCGCTACCAGAAGCCGATCATGCGGTGTCTTTCCGCACATCCCTGCTAGACTGGCGCCGTGCGCCGCCTGATCATCAACGCTGACGATTTCGGTCTCACAGCAGGTGTGAATCGCGCCATCGTGGAGGCCCATGAGCACGGGGTCGTGAGTTCGACCACTCTAATGGCCAACGGCCAGGCCTTCGAGGACGCGGTTGGAGTAGCGCGATCCGCTCCGCGGCTGGGGGTGGGCTGCCACGTCGTCCTGGTGGACGGTGCTCCGCTGCTCCATCAAGCGCAAGTCAACAGTCTGCTCGACAACGGTAACCGCGCCGGCCACAGCGCTGCAGCTCCGCGCTTCCGCGGGGGCATCGTCAGGTTTGGAGCGCTCGCCCTGCTCGGCCGTCTGAAGGCTGATGAAATCGAAGCTGAAGCCACCGCCCAGATCCGCCAGCTGCAGGCGGCCGGCATCACGGTCACTCACCTCGACTCACATAAACACACCCACCTTTTCCCGCGCGTCCTGCGGCCGCTCTTGCAGGCGGCCAGGAGCTGCGGCATCCGGGCCATACGAAATCCTTTTGAGCGAATCCAGGGCTCACAACTGGCGGCGTCCCCCAGTCTATGGAAAAGGTGGACAGAGGTCGGCCTGTTGCGAAGCCTGGCGAGACAATTTCGCGAGGCGGCGCAGCAAGCGGGAGTATCCACGCCGGACGGGACCCTCGCCATTGTTGCGACAGGGGCGCTCAACGAACGTTTGCTTCGCCTCATGGTGGAAAATCTTCCTGAAGGAACCTGGGAACTGGTTTGTCACCCCGGCTATAACGATGCCGATCTCCAGGGGATACGAACCCGGCTGCGGGCATCACGTGAACAGGAGTTGCGCATCTTGACCTCTCCTTCGACCCGGGATTTGCTGGCGGCGAACGGGGTTGAGGTCGTCTCCTTCCGGGAGTTGGGCGCCACAGAGTGAGTGGCCCTGGCGCCCTCCACCCTCGACGGAATGGAGACCTAGGTAACGAAAGGGCCCAAATATGCCGATATATGATTAAATGCTAGCGGTTTGCTTGAGCGCCTTGTGGCGTTACTGTCGGAATCAACCCGCATGTCAGAAAAACCAGAACCCCGGCTCCACGTAGAATTGCCGATCCGAGTTTTTGGCATGGGAGCAGACGGTCATGCATTCCTGAACCACGCCCAGGCCCGGAACATCAGCCATCACGGTGCCAAGCTCTCCGGCCTGGAAACTCAGTTGAAGCCGGGAGATGTGATCGCGGTCCAGGTCGGTGACCAGAAAGCACGCTGCAAGGTAATCTGGGTGGTCGATGCCGGACAGGCGCACAAAATCGAAGTAGGAGTGAATCTGATCGAGGGACAACCTTGCCCCTGGGAAAAGGAAATGCAGCAGAGCGAGCAGGTCGTTGAACCACCTCCTCGCATCGCGCCAGCGAACGAAAACAAGCGAAAATTTCCCCGGCACCGCGTTCCCTTTCCCCTTGAAATGCGCGACCCGGACGGCGTGGGCTCGCACATGCGGACGAAATCAGCTGACATAAGCGGTCGCGGATGTTATGTGGAGACCATGCTGCCGCTTCCGGTAGGAAAGGTCTTGAGCGTCACCTTGTGGCTGGATGCTCAACGAGTTAATACCCCCGCAATCGTCCGCTCGTGTGATGGCGGAGTGGGCATGGGCATTGAATTCACAGGTCTCGACGAAGAGACCCAGGAACGGCTGCAGCAGCAGATCGAGAACATGGCAGCTGACTCCGGCACCTCGGAGAACGCCCAGGGCGCAGGCTAATCCCTCCTCGCGCAAAGAAACCGCAGGCAAAAACTGAATCCCCGCTGCCCGCTTGCCATCGAATGTGAGGAGCCCGAGTGCTGATCCAGAAGGGACAGGCATGAAAATCGGCATCACTTGCTATCCCACCTACGGAGGCAGCGGCGTGGTCGCAACCGAGTTGGGGCTCGAGCTGGCGGAGCGCGACCACGAAGTTCACTTTATTTCCTACGCTCAGCCCATTCGGCTAAGCGGTCCGCATCCCAACATTCACTATCACGAAGTGGAAGTCTCCCGCTACCCGCTCTTCGAATATCCTCCTTATGATCTGGCGCTGGCCTCGCGCATGGCGGAGGTTGCCGAACTCTACGATCTTGACCTCCTGCATGTGCACTACGCAATTCCGCATTCGGTGAGCGCGTTACTGGCGCGCCAGATGATGGCCGCCAAGCCGCGCGGACGCAAGCTTCCCTTCGTCACTACGCTGCACGGCACTGACATCACGCTGGTCGGCCTCGACCGCTCCTACCTTCCCATCACCCGCTTCGCTATCGAGCAAAGCGACGGGGTCACCGCCATCTCGCAATACCTGCGGGAACGAACCCTGCGTGAGTTCGATATTCGGAACCACATTGAGGTGATTTATAACTTCGTCAATTGCGACGTGTATTGCCGAGGTGAAGAGGCTTCGGAACTCAAACAGGAATACGCGCCCCATGGCGAGCGCCTTCTCCTGCATCTGTCCAATTTTCGTCCAGTGAAGCGGGTGACCGACTGTATCGAAGTCTTTGACCGGGTGCGCAAGCAGATTCCTTCCAAGCTGCTGATGGTCGGAGACGGTCCCGACCGTTCCCGGGCCGAGTGGCTGGCGGTGCAGAAGGGCATTCATAACGACGTGATCTTTCTGGGTAAGCAGGACCAGGTGCAGGAGAAGCTCGCATTGGCCGATATCCTGCTCTTGCCCAGCGAACTGGAATCCTTCGGGCTGGCCGCGCTCGAAGGCATGGCTTGTGAAGTCGTGCCCATCGCCACTCGCGTGGGCGGCATCCCGGAGTTGATCGAGCACGGCAAGAGCGGTTACCTGGCTGACGTCGGCGACGTGGACACCATGGCGCGCTATGCCATCGAATTGCTGAGCGACGAAACCTCGTTGCGGAAGATGGCCAAGGCCAGCCGGGCGGTGGCGCAATCGCGCTTCTGCGCCAGCCGGATCATTCCGCAATATGAAGAGTTTTACCGGCGCGTGCTGGAACGCGCTTCGTAGAAGGCTTCCGGGATCGCGCCCGATCCTTGCAACACGGGCAGGCGCAGCCGGACCAGAGTTCCCTTCCCTTCGCGGCTGTCGATGGTCATCCGGGCGGTATCGCCATAAAGCACCTTAAGGCGCTCCGCCACGTTGGCCATGCCGATGCCGGTCCCGCCCAGGCCGGTCGGCCGCTCAATCAGATTGGCCGAGCCCATACCCACTCCGTCATCTTCAACTTCGACGATCAAATGCGAATCGGTGAGGCGGCTGCGCAAAAAGATGCTGCCGCCATCAATTTTTGACGACAGGCCGTGCTTGATCGAGTTCTCCACCAGAGGCTGCAGCAGCATGCTGGGAACCATGGTGTCGAGCGACGAAGTCTCGAGTTCCTTCACCACCCGCAGCTTGTCGCGGCCGAAGCGGACAACTTCGATATCCAGATAGTCGTCGATGAATTCCAGTTCCTCGCGCAGGGGCACGAAGGCGTCGCTGCTATTGAGCAAGCGGCGCAGGATGTTGGCCAGCTTGATGATCAACTGGCGGGCGGTGTCGGGATCAAAGCGAACCAGCGAGGACACCGAGTTCAGAGTATTAAAAAGGAAGTGCGGATTGATCTGGTTTTGCAGCGCCTCCATGCGGGAGTGCAGCAGCAGGCGTTCCTGATCTTCAAGCTTGATCTGAATGCGGACGCTGTTCCAGATTTTGAGTTCGGTTCCTATGACGGTAACCGAGGTAGCGTAAATCAGGAGTTCCACCCACCAGGTGGGGCTTTCCAGACTGAAGGTACGATTGGGGGCAAAGCGCGAGAGCTCGGTTTGCACAAAGCGCAACCCCACAATGGTGACGAAAAACATGGTCTGCCATTCGAAGGGGTGGGGTGTCGGCAGGTTGCGCCGGATCCAGCGATAAATACTAAGGTCCACGAACGGGGAAAAGGACCAGATGTCTTCGCGATTGGGAGCGAAATTGCGCAGTTGCCCGGCCACGAAGCCGCACAGAACGTTAAACGGGAGGGTCGCCCATTCCCCGTGCCAGAGCGCGGGTAGCGCCAGCAGAAGGCCGCCCAGCACGCCGGTGAAGCGTCCGCCAATCACACCCAGCAGCATGGTGGTTTCGAAGGACAAGTCGCCCGCGGCAAAACTTCTGGCGCCGAAGCGGATCCATACGCCTAAGGCCAGCGGAATACCGATCCACAGGACGAGATAGATTTGCTGCTTCCAGTTCCGTTCATCGCGAAAGAGCAGCGACTTGAACTCCACCGAGCGCCCCAGTATGCTGGCCGCCGAGGCCGCCACGCCCAGCTTGATCAGCAGATTGATGAGGATGAGTCGCTGTTCCATGATTTCGAGAGGCGCTGTGGGAAATGTAGCACGAAGAGGAGTTGCTGGCCTCTCGTAGCGTCGCCGTCCCCGGCGGCTGTGGCGGCGGGGGTCACGCCCGCCCCGCCGAGGGCGGGACGCCCTCGGGACAGCCGGCAAAGCCTGCCCTGAGCGAAGTCGAAGGGATGCCGGCGCTACTCAATATGGCCCGATGATGCCGCCGATTTGCCTTGCCGCCGGAGCCCCGCTCTTCTTTTCCTTCTCGATTACATCGAGATACTTCAGACCTGAACCGGTGTTGAAGAGGACGACTTGGTCTTCGGCGGAGAAGAACTCTCGGGCCCGCAGCGTGCGATAAGCCGCCAGCGAAGCCGCGCCCTCGGGAGCGGCAAAGATTCCTTCCACGCGGGCCCAGTGATGGAATGCGTCCATTATTTCTGCGTCAGTTGCCGCTACTGCCATGCCGCTGCTGGCTTTCAGGGTGTCAAGAATAAGGTAGTCGCCATAGGCCTTGGGGACGCGGAGTCCGGCGGCCAGCGTCGCCGCATCCGCCCAGAAATCGGCTGTGGACCTACCTTCCTTCCACGCTTTAACAATTGGGGCGCAACCGGCTGATTGCACGGCCACCATCTTCGGACGCTCGGATCCAATCCAGCCCAGCTCTTCCATCTCCTCGAAGGCTTTCCACATCCCGATCAGGCCGACCCCTCCTCCGGTGGGATAGATGATGCCCTGCGGCAGCTTCCAGCCCAATTGCTCCGCCACCTCGTATCCCATGGTCTTTTTGCCTTCGACCCGGAACGGTTCCTTCAACGTGGAGACATCGAACCATCCCTCTTTCTCCTTTCGCTCGGCGACCATGCGGGCGCAGTCACTGATCAGGCCGTCCACCAACGTGACCCTGGCGCCGTAGCTTTCGCATTCCACCCGGTTGGCCAGGGGCACGTCACCGGGCATGAAGATGTAGGCCTCGATACCGGCCGCTGCAGCGTAGGCAGCCAGGGCGCTGGCGGCGTTTCCGGCAGAAGGCGCCGCTAGCTTCTTCAGCCCATAGGCTTTCGCCATGGTGACCGCGACTGACATCCCACGAGCCTTGAAGGAACCGGTTGGATTCAGGCCTTCTTCCTTAATAAAGGCGTGGGCAAACTCCTGGCTGTGCAGCATGGGTGTGAAACCTTCGCCCAAGGTTACAGAAGGGGCATCCGGCAACACTTCCGCATAGCGCCACATGGTTGCCGGACGTGAGGCCAGCGCAGCAGGCTTAAAGTCATTCTTTAAGTTCTTAAGGTCGTAGCGGACGTACAGCACGCCCCCGTCCTTCGGGCAAACCGTCTGTGGCTGGTCGGCACTGACATGTGCACCACATTTGGTGCACTCCAGATAGGCGATACGGGACACCTCGGAAGTTTAACATTCACGGCCGAACCGTTTCGCGCGAAGGCCTTCCTTCTGGTTTTCTATTTTCAGATGTCAGTTTTTGGTTGTCAGTTCTCAGTTCGAGGGCAGGCGCAGCAACAGGGTGTTGGCTTTGCGAAACCACGGGCGCTCGCGGCGGCGAAGATATCCGGGCATGGTGGGCTTCTTGGCCAGGATTTGCCGTGCCCACTCCCGGGCCTCGGCGTGGCGCTGCTGGGAGGCAAGAAAGCACGCGTAGTTATAGTAGGTTTCGGAAGAGGTGGAAATTTTAACCACTTGCTGGAAGAGCGCTGCCGCCTTTTCCGTCTGGCCAGAGTTGGCGTAGGCGTGGGCTAGTAATCCCGCGGCCCGGTGAAAATCGTAGGTAGGATCGCTGGAGACTACACGCTCGAGGTCGGGAAGAGCGGCGGCAAAATCCCCCATCATGATGGCCGCCACGCCACGACGGTAGAAGGGGTCGGGCGAGTCGGTACGCGATGAGATTGATTTGTCATAAGCCTGCCGCGACCTGGCATACTGCCCTTCCTCGAGGTAGAGGTCGCCCAGTTCTTCGTAGTTTCCGGCAGAGGGATTATCCAGAATGGCCGCCTCCAGTTCACGGATGCGCTTGCGCCGCGGAAAGACCTTAAACGACTGCCGCAGAAGACCGGCATCGGGTATGGCTTCCACCGCGATGTACACCAGCGCCCCCAGCCAGCCACCAATCAGGATGATCCACAGCCAGAACGTGTCTGGCCGGCGCCGGATGAAGTGAATGATCGCGAACGCCTGCAACAGGATGCCCCACCACGAAAATGCGAAAAAGAGTAGTGATCCCATGCGGATGCAGCAGTATAGTACGCGGGTCCCGGGCGATTATATAAACTGCGGTAACCGGTTTGAGACTCCGGGCCCTGGTGCTTCGTTCCTCTGCTGCTAAAATCCAGTTAGTGAAACCTCCCATCCGCCTTCTGGGTGTCGATATCGACGGCACTCTGCTGAATCCTGAATTTCAAATCTCCCCGGCTGATATGGCGGCGTTGCGCCGCGCCCATGCGGCTGGGGTGGAGGTGGTGGTGGTCACGGGCCGGCGCCACACTTTTGCCCTGCCGATTGTGCAGCAGCTCGGCTTCGATTTGTGGGTGATCAGCTCAAACGGTGCGATCACGCGCTCGCTGGGGGGCGAAACTTTTCATCGCGACATGCTTCCCTCGCAAACCTGTCGCCGGCTCTGCGCCGCCATGCGGGAATTTCGCGGAAACACAGTCCTGACTTTCGATACGGATGCCAAGGGCGCGATCGTGCTGGAGCACATGAATGAGTTGAATGTGAGCATTCAGCGCTGGCTGGAAAAGAACCTGCAGTATATTGACTTCGTTATCCCCATTGAAGACGCACTGACCAGCGATCCGGTACAAGCCATGTTCTGCGGCTCCATCCCGCGCATGCAGCAGGCGTTAACTGCGCTGGCGGCCAGTAACCTTGACAACGACATTACTGTGCTCCGGACCGAGTACGCGGTCCGCGATCTTTCCATCGTGGATGTGCTCAATCAGGGTTGTTCCAAGGGCCATGCCCTGGAACGATGGGCTGGCCATCGCGGCATCCCCCGCAAAGAGGTCATGGCCATTGGTGACAACTACAACGACATAGAAATGCTTGCCTTCGCGGGAGTGCCGTTTATTATGGGGAATGCGGCCGAGGAGTTACGCCGCGACGGCTGGACAGTGACCTTGCCGAATGATCAGAGCGGGGTCGCTGCGGCGATAGATCAAGTGCTGGGTCTTTCGTAGCGCCGCTGTCCCGGCGGCTGTCGTGAAGGCGTCCCGCCCTCACCTCGAGGGCAAGATGTCCTCGGGACAGCCGGCAAGATGCCAGCGCCACAAAGTCAAGCCAGCGCGGCGAACTACAATATGAGCTCAGTGAAAAAGATCGGGATCGTGCTGGGGGTGCTGCTCCTCGCCCTGCCCTCTCTTGGCGCCGAACTGGCGATCCTGCGTAACGGCTTTTCCATCCGCCACGAGCGCCGCGAAACAGTCGGCTCAGCCACCCGTCTCTACCTTGGGGGCGATAAGGGCTATGTTGATATTGCGACTGCCCAGATCGAGCGATTCGAGAAGGACTTGTCTCCCGCCGTTGTTCCAACCCCTTTATCGGGCAGTATTACAACCGTCGCGACCGTCGTTGTGCCGGCCAGAATGGCCAAACCGCAGAGCCTGAAGCCGCAGGACCTGAACGAAGTAATCAACACCATCAGCGACCGGCATCACATCGATCCTGATTTTATCAGCAGCGTGATCCATGCCGAGAGCGGATTTAATCCGCGGGCCGTTTCTCCCAAGGGTGCGCAAGGGCTCATGCAACTGATGCCGGGAACGGCCTCCAGGCTGGGCGTCTCCAATGCTTTCGATCCGCGCGCCAACGTTGAGGGCGGCACCCGCTACCTGACCGAGTTGCTGCAGCGCTACAACTTCGATGTGATCAAGGCACTGGCCGCTTACAACGCCGGACCGCTGCGGGTGCAACAGTATGGCGGCGTGCCACCCTATCAGGAAACCCGCGCCTACGTGGCGCGAATCGTTCGCGACTACAATCGCAAGAAGATCGCCCAACGCAAAGCTACGGCTGCGAGCGCGAGAAATAATCGTAAGCGCCAGGCTCTGCCCCAGCCCGCGGTCGCCCGGCAGGCCGCCATCCCTGCCGATCTTTCATCCCAGGCGTCGCGTTGAGGCATCCCGTTTCTGGACCTGTAGTCACTCCTGAGGGCCCGATGCGTTGACCCGCGCCCCGGCCTCATTTACCTTGGAGCGGTTGCTTTGGATCATTCGCCTGGGTCAGTGCCGTGCTCGGCGCCGTGCCAGCCGTTGGAGTACCCCCCTTCGACATGGATAGAAAACGCATTTTTCTGTACACGCTGGCGTTCGTCGTGTTCGCGGTGCTGGTTTACATGCAATTTCGGACCTGGCGCCACTTCGATTGGGCCACCTTTTGGCGGGAAAGCGGGAACTTGGGCAAGCCCCCGCACATCTACCACCTCTTCCACGCCGTGGCTCTGATCTATCTGGGATACGGATTGCGTGCGCTGCGCTGGAAGATTTTTCTGCGTCCCGTGCGTCCGCGGGCTTCATCCTGGAAGCTGGTCGGACCCACTCTGGTGGGTTTTACGGGCCTGGCTCTCCTGGGACGCCCCGGTGAGCTGATCCGGCCCTATCTGATTGCGCGCCGGGAGGACTTGTCGTTTTCCTCCCAGTTGGCGGTCTGGGCGGTGGAGCGCATCTTCGACATTGGAGCTTTCACAATTCTGCTGGTTCTGGCAGCCTTTTTCGCCATCGCTCCGAGACGCCTCCCCTACAACGGTGTTTTTCAGAAGGTGGGGCTCTCCTTTTTGGCTTTGTCGATTGGATTGACGATAGGAGCCATCGTGGTGAGCCGAAGCGGAGAAGCACTGGCCGACTGGGTCGAGCACAAGTTTGCTCATGTCGCAGCCAATCTGGGTCATCGGGTGGCCACGCGAATTCGAGAATTTCGCGGCGGCCTGCACACCATCCACGACGTCTGGTCGTTCATAATGCTGGCAGTGGTTTCGGTGGCCATGTGGGCAATGATCGCAGTTTCGTACAAGGAGGTGACCCACGCCTATCACACCGATGCACTGGAGATTCCCCAGAGCCAGGTGCTTCTTCTCATGGGATCCAGCATGGTGGGCTCGGTGATTCAACTGCCCGGCGTGGGGGGCGGCTCACAACTCGCCACCATCGCGGCCCTGGAACATATCTTCGATGTGCCCAAAGAATTGGCAGCCAGTTGCGGGATTATGCTCTGGCTGGTGACGTTTGTAGCGGTCATTCCGGCCGGCCTGCTGCTCGCACACCGCGAACGGCTGTCGTTTCGCAAACTTTCCAAGGAGAGTCACCAGAAAGAAGACGAAGAGGAAGTCGAAGCCTCGGCTTCGCCTCCAGCCGGCTGAGTCTGCGTAGGGGCAGGTGCCCTCATCCGCCCGGCCGGGCAAGGCCCGGGCGTTTCTTCCTGGCCGAACCCAAAAATCTCGGCGTGCTGCGCTCGCCCGCCCGGACGAGGGCATCCGGGCCTACGTGGGTTCGCCGGCGCCGGCGCCGGCACCGTCTTACTCCCCTGTTACAATTGCAAGCGAAGACTCCCGTCTGACATGAAGTGCCCTTTCTGTGGCTTCGAAAATGACAAAGTGGTGGACTCGCGCGAGAGCAAGGAAGCCGATTCCATCCGCCGCCGCCGCGAGTGTCTGAAATGTGGCAAGCGCTTTACCACCTACGAGCGGATCGACGAAATCCCCTACATGGTGGTCAAGAAGGACGGCCGCCGGGAAAAATTCGACCGCCAGAAAGTGCTCAATGGCCTGCTGCGGGCTTGCGAGAAGCGTCCCGTACCCATCAGCCGGCTGGAGCAGATTGTCAATGAAGCGGAAGCGTTCGTCATCGAGTCGGCGGAGCGCGAGCGCAAGACCAGCGAAGTGGGCGAGCTGATCATGAACCGGCTGCGCCGCTATGACAAAGTGGCCTACGTTCGTTTTGCCTCGGTCTATCTCGATTTCAAGGACGTGCAGGAGTTCATGGCCGAGCTGAAAGATTTGTTAAAGACCAAGGAAGCACCCGAAGTTCGCAGCAAAGGCGCGGTAAAAAGTTAGCAGGTTTTATGTGGGGTGGGCGCCCTCGCCCGCCGCTTTTGACTTTGATTTGCAGCCAAGCGGGCGAGGGCGCCCGCTCGACATCAGCACATCAACATGGCTCACAAGGTCACACTGATTCCCGGCGACGGCATCGGCCCTGAGGTCATGCAGGCTACGGTGCGCATTCTGGAAGCCACCGGGGTGCAGTTCGATTGGGAAATCTTTCAGGTGGGAGCGGAGGCGTTCGCCAAGTACAACGAATATATTCCCAAGGAACTGATCGAATCTATCGAACGCACCCGGGTGGGACTGAAAGGGCCGGTGACCACGCCCGTGGGCGGAGGCTTTGCCAGTATCAACGTTGCCCTGCGCAAGAAGTTCGAGCTCTACGCCAACTTTCGTCCCATTCAGAACCTTCCCCATATTCCGACCCGCTATCCCGGCGTCGATCTCATCATCGTCCGGGAAAACACCGAGAGCCTTTATTCCGGGATCGAACATGAAGTGGTGCCGGGCGTGGTCGAGAGCCTGAAGATCATCACCGAAAAGGCCTCCACCCGGATCGCACGCTTTGCCTTTGAATATTCCCGCAAAAACCAGCGCAAGAAGATTCACGCCATTCACAAAGCCAACATCATGAAGCTTTCAGATGGCCTGTTTCTGCGCTGCTGCCGCGACGTGGCCAAGGGATATCCCGAAATCACCTACGGCGAGCACATTGTGGACAACACCTGCATGCAGCTGGTGATGAATCCTTACCAATATGACGTGCTGGTGATGGAAAATCTTTACGGTGACATCATTTCGGATCTCTGTGCCGCCTTCGTCGGTGGACTTGGATTCGTGCCCAGCGCCAACCTGGGCGATACCTGTGCCATCTTCGAAGCGGTGCACGGATCAGCGCCCGACATTGCAGGCAAGAACCTGGCCAACCCGACGGCGGTCATCCGCTCCGCCCAGTTGATGCTGCGTCACCTCGGTGAACACCACGCAGCCGATATGATTCATGATGGCCTGGAAAAGGTCTATCGCACCGAAGACAAACGGACTCGCGATGTGGGCGGCAAGGCCGGGACCTCGGAGTTTGCTGATTCCATTATTCAGTTCATGGCAACCAGCACGCACGTTCCCAAGCAAGCTGAGTCTTCTCACGCGTAAACTTATGAACCCAGGCAAGGATCTCCGGCCGAAGGCCGTCTTGCTCCTCGTTGCGGCCATCGCCTTTGGCCTGCCTGCATTTTCCCAGAACCTCAAGGTCACTCTTTTGGGCACCGGCGCTCCCCGTCCGGTGATGGAGCGCTTCGGCCCCAGCATCCTGGTAGAGGCGGGAAAAGAGAAGCTGCTCTTCGATTGCGGACGTGGCGCCACCCAGCGTCTCTTTCAACTCAAGGCCCCATTCGATGACCTTACAGCTCTGTTTCTGACTCACCTGCACTCCGATCACATTGTCGGAATTTCTGATCTTTATTTGACTGGCTGGATCCTGGGCAGGAGCACGCCTCTGCGGGTCTGGGGACCGGCGGGCACAGCGGACATGATGTCGCACCTGGAGCAGGCCTACCAGTTCGATATCCATATGCGGCGCGACGTGGATGAGATGCTTCCCGCTCAGGGCGTGGTCGTCGTGGCCAAAGACATCGAGCAGGGCGTGGTGTACCAGAATGGCGGTTTGAAAGTGACTGCCTTTACGGTTGACCACGCTCCCATCAAACCTGCCTTCGGTTACCGCATTGACTATGGCGGACACTCCGTGGTGCTCTCCGGCGATACCCGATATAGCGAGAACCTGATCCGCTTCGCTGAGGGAGCAGATGTGCTGATTCACGAGGTGATCGATCCCGAAGCTTTTCGGGGGGGCAACGCTGTGTTCAACCCGGAGCGAACGCAGAAAGTAATCGCGCACCACACCACCGCCGAACGGGCGGGAACTATTTTCAGCCAGGTAAAACCCAGGCTGGCGGTGTATTCGCACATTGTGCCTCCGAATGCGGCCAACCTGGTGGCGCAGACGCGAAAAACTTATTCCGGACCGCTGGAGGTGGGCGAAGACCTGATGAGTATCGAAATCGGGAACAAGATTGAGGTCCATCGAACCTCGAAATAGCGCATCAGCCGCAACTCTTCGTTGACGCGGCCCACGGATTTTGAGTAACATCCTCCTTCTTCAAGGAACCCCGGGGGATGGCTAACCCAAGACGGCGGCTAGGAGTAGTTCTCTTTCAGCTCGGCGGCCCTGACGCGCCGCAAGCGATTGAGCCCTTCCTTTTTAATCTTTTTTGCGATCCCGATATCATCGATTTCCCTTTTGCCCGGCTGGGACGCAAGCCCCTGGCCAGACTGATTTCCGCGACTCGCGCCAAGAAAGTGCAACACCACTATGCGGCCATCGGCGGGGCCTCGCCCATACGGCGCTTCACCCAGCAACAAGCCGACGCCCTTCAGGACCGGCTCCGGGCGGAAGGCATCGACGCTCACTGTTTCGTTGCCATGCGCTACTGGCACCCATTCACCATTGAGGCCGTCGAACAGGTGCGCGCGGCAAACTGCGAGGAGGTCGTGCTCCTGCCTCTTTACCCCCAGTATTCGAGCACAACGACCGGAAGCAGTCTCAACGAATGGCGCCGCCTCTTTCCTGATCACACGCCGACGCAGACGATCGGGCCCTTTTATCGCCAGCCTCTTTATCTGGATGCTCTGGTCGAGAAGATTGATGAAACGCTGGCCCGCTTCCCCGAGTCAGGTTGCCCGGAGATCGTATTCAGCGCGCACAGCGTGCCTCTGTCGGTCATCGAAAAGGGCGATCCCTATCAGCGTCAAATAGAAGAGACGGTCGAACTGGTGATGCAACGAGGAGGATGGCGCCATCGCCACAGGCTCTGCTACCAGAGCAAGGTCGGCGCCAGCAAATGGTTGCAGCCCTCGCTGCACCGTACCCTCCGTGAGCTCGCGGCAGAGCGAGTGCGCGAAGTTTGTGTGGTACCCATCGCGTTTGTCTCCGACCATGTGGAGACGCTGGGCGAGATTGACCACGAGGCACGCAAGGAAGCCGCCGCTCTTGGCATCCAGCAGTTCGAGATGACGTCCGGCTTGAATGATTCGCCGGCGTTCATCGCAGCATTAGCGGCTCTGATAAGAAGCGCGATTGGAGTCGATCAGATCCGAGAGAGCGAGCTCCTCGTCGCAGCAGACTAACCGCCGCCCACGTAGGGGCGGGTGCCCTCACCCGCCCGGCGGAGCAAAGCTCCGCAGAGATTTGTTAGCCTCGGTGGATCAGGGACCGGTGGGTTACGATTCGGTGGGTTGGAGTGTAGTGGTAATTAAGGAGTGAAGGAACGGATGGCAGACGAGTCCAAGACGGGAATTCTGGGGCATCTACCGCCCTTGCCTCGACCGGAACTCAACAACTCCGTGATCGGCATGGAGCAGGCCTATCGCCAGCGCAAAGGGCTGCCGCTTCTGAGCGACGCCGACATCGAGGCGCTCAAGGCCGGCCAGCCCATGTCGTGGGAGGAAGGTGGCGTGCCCGCCCCACCCGCGCCGGCCAGCCCGCCTCCGGCTCAAGTAGCCGCGCCCGCAGCTCCGGCCGCAGCGGCGGGAGGCATCAGCGAAGAAGTCGCCAAATGGGTGGCGGAAGGAAGGAAGTGGAGCAAGTCCACCATCGCCGCCGAGCAGGCGCGCCGCGGCCGCAAGGGCTTGCCGCCGCTGAACAATGCGGAAATGTCTGCGCTGTTGGGTGAACCGGTAGAGGCCAGCGCGCCTCCTACGGCAGCTGCTGCTGCAGCGCCGGCGGCGGCCGTGCCGGCAAAGGCGCCGGGCGGACCTATCAGCGCGGAAGTTGCAAAGTGGGTGGCGGAAGGAAAGAAGTGGAGCAAGTCCACCATTGCCGCGGAACAAGCCCGCCGTGGCCGCAAGAACTTGCCCGCGCTCACCGATTCTGAAGTCGCAGCCCTGCTGGGCGAACCTGCGGCCGCAGAGGCACCGGTAGCAGCCGCGGTTGCGGCTCCCGTCGCCAGAGCAGTTGCCGCGGCTCCACGCCCTGCCACCGGTCCACCTTCAGCCGCGGCAACGGTTGCACGTGGCGGCGAGTCGAATACTTACGTGGGTACCCCAGCCGTAGGGACTTCGCGAGCCGCCGCATCCGCGGGCGTGGCCTCGGTGGGACCGGACGACAACGATCTCAATCAATCGCGCCGGCGCTTTGCTTGGGCAGCATTCGCGGCCTTCATGACCGCGTGGTTCATCGCTTTCTTCCGCTTTTTTCTGCCGCGCACTCTCTTCGAGCCTGCGACTTCATTCAAGATCGGCTATCCCGCGGATTTTGGCCTGGGCGTGGACACAAAATTTCAACAGAAATTCCGCATCTGGGTGGACCGCACGCCCGACCGCATTTTTGTGATTTACGCGCGCTGCACTCACCTGGGCTGCACTCCCGACTGGAAGCCAGCGGAGAACAAATTCAAATGTCCCTGCCACGGCAGCGGGTACGACAGCGAAGGCATTAACTTCGAGGGACCAGCGCCGCGTCCCATGGATCGGGCCAAGGTGGAAATCGCGCCCGATGGTCAAATTCTGGTGGATGTTTCCAAGCTCTATCAGTGGCCCAAGGGACAGCCCACCCACTTCAACGATCCGGGGGCGTTCCTGCCGACATAGAACCCGGTCGAGCTTTGCTCGACCGGGCGGGTGAGCGCACCCGCCCCTACGTGAGATGAGACGAGGTTTACATGCCTGAAGAGAACGGGAAGAACGGGAAGCAGGTTGGCCTGCTGGAAAAGGTCAAGGCTGGCATCAAGGAAGACGTCCAGTCGCTCAAGACCGATATGCCTGCGAAGGCCAAGGAGCAGATCGAGGGTCTGAAAGATCCGACCAAGACCCAGGTCTATACCTCGATCTTCCGCCACAAGCATGACGACACGCCCCGCAACCGCGCGCTGGGCGTGCTGTCCAACGTCTTCCTGCATCTGCATCCGGCCAAGATCAACCGCGATGCCGTCCGTTACAGCTACACCTGGGGCATGGGCGGAATCACCTTCTACCTTTTTATCGTGCTCACGCTGACCGGCGTGATGCTGATGTTTTATTACCATCCCAGCAAGGTGCAGGCCTTCCGCGACGTCCTTTATCTCGAACATGACGTACCCTTCGGCAAGCTTCTGCGCAACATGCATCGCTGGGCGGCACACCTGATGGTGATCGCAGTGTGGCTGCACATGTTCCGCGTCTTTCTTACAGGATCGTATAAAAAGCCGCGCGAATTTAATTGGAACATCGGCGTTCTGCTGCTGGTGTTTACCCTTTTGCTTTCGTTCACCGGTTACCTGCTGCCGGACGATCAGCTGGGTTTCTGGGCAGTCACGGTAGGAACGAACATGGCGCGGGCCACCCCGCTGCTCGGTCACGAAGGCCCGTTCGGCGCGGCGTTGCGCATGACGCCCTACAACGATGTGCGCTTCGGACTTTTGGGCGGCTCGATCGTGGACGCGAACGCGCTGCTGCGTTCCTACATCTGGCATTGCATCGGAATTCCGATTGTGGCTTCAGTGCTTATGATTGTGCACTTCTGGCGTGTACGCAAAGACGGCGGCATCTCGGGACCGGCGCCGGTGATGCTGGCTTCGGAAGTAAAGGAACCGAAGAAGTAAGGCGGGATTGTGTAGGGACGGGTCTCCGACCCGTCCGTGCCGAGGGTAGCTCGGCTGCATTTGTAGGCCGGCAAGGACTGGTCGAGCTTCGCTCGACATGGCCGGGTCAGAGACCCGTCCCCACATAGGCTCGGGAGTTCTTATGGATTGGCGACAACTCTGGGAGATATGCTCGGCGCCTGACAATGTGCCCATCGTAGGGCTGATTCCTCTGCTCGTCTTCTACATTTATCTGGCGTGGAAGCAGGCCAAGGCCAACGATGAACTGATCGGCGAGTTGGAAACCAATCCGGCGATGGCCAAGACCCACCATCGCAAGAGCTGGCCCTTCCGCCCCGGCTGGCAGAAGGAAATCCACGTCTGGCCTTTTCTGCTGCGCGTGGAATTTCTTGCCGCCATGATCGTCACCATCATTCTTATGGTGTGGTCGATCACGCTGAACGCGCCGCTCGAAGAGCCAGCAAACCCCAACCTGACCATGAATCCGGCGAAGGCTCCCTGGTACTTTCTGGGCCTGCAGGAAATGCTGGTGTACTTCGATCCCTGGATCGCGGGCGTGGTCATGCCTACGTTGATCATTGTCGGCCTGATGGCGATTCCTTACATCGACACGAACCCGCTGGGCAGCGGCTACTACACCTGGAAACAGCGCAAATTTTCCATTGGTACATTCCTGTTCGGCTTCATCATCCTATGGATCGCGATGATCATTATTGGGACGTTCATCCGCGGCCCGGGATGGCAATGGTTCTGGCCGGGCCAGACCTGGGACCACAACCGTCTTATTTATGAAGTGAACCGCGATCTGCCGGACTTGTTTGGCATTACTTCGAATCTGGGCAAGGCGATTTTCGGCGGCATTGTGGTCGGCGGCTTCTATGCCATAGGCGGCTTCATCATGCACGCCTTATTCCGCCGCTACAACCCGAAGGATTACAAACGCATGAGCCTGCTGCAGTATTCCATCATGATGTTTTTCGTGCTCAGCATGGTGGCCCTGCCGGCAAAAATGCTGCTGCGGCTGGCGTGGCATATCAAGTACGTCTGGATAACGCCGTGGTTTAACGTTTAGTCGTCAGTCGTCGGTCGTCGGCCACCCCTAACGATTGACGATGAATGGTTCGCTGAAGACCGATGACCGAAGACTGACGACTGACTTTGGAGGATCTAGGTGCCACTTGTCCCCGAGAAGGACCCGATTGTAAGCAAGTCTTACGCGGCGTATTACGTCATCGCCATGATGATCCTCATGGTGACGCTGTTCTGGGCCCTGTGGGACGAGTCTTTCGGACAGCGTCCCTGGAAGGCGTTTCAGCACCAATGGAAGGACCGCTACACCGCCTTCCTGAACACGGCACGGTCGAAGTCGTCAAAATCAGAGAAGGACGTCGAGCAGGATGCGCAGTATCAGAAACTGGAACAGGCCTACAAGGACGCCTACGAGACCGCTAAGCCCCGGCGCGATGAGCTGCAAAAACAGATTTCCGATCTGAGCGCGAAGATTCTCGCGGTGCAGAACGTCTTCACCGACCGCCGCGCCTACGTCAACGCCCTCACCTATGAACTGGAGACCGAAACCAGCGCCTCCGGCAAAAAGAGCAAGCAGGAGGATATTGACGATTATAAAAAGAGGAAGGCCACCGTCGAATTTCCCGACGGCCACAGACAGCAATACAACTTCCAGGAACTGGAGGAGGCGTACAACTCGCTCAAGGCGGAGCGTACCAAAGTAAGCGCCGAACTGGGTGAAGTGCTGAAGCCGGTCACTGAGGCCAGCAACCAGACCTCGGCCTACATTTCAGACCACATGGTGGACCTCACCCCTACCCAGATTGACGGTCTGAAAACGAAGGCTGAGGATTGGGACCCCAAGATCGTTCAGATCAACGTGCCTGAAGCCAATATCGTGGACCGTTGCGAGTCCTGCCACATGAACGCACGCGAGCCGATCCGAGTCACCTCCGCGGTCATGATGCTAAAGGGCGAGAAGCGTCCGGATGAGTACGCTCAAGCCTTCACCAGCCATCCCGAACCGGAATTGCTCAAGACCCACGATCCCGACAAGTTCGGTTGCTCGCCTTGCCATCAAGGCAATGGACGAGCCACGACCAGCGTGGAAAAAGCACACGGCAACTACGAACACTGGCTGTGGCCGCTGTTTCCCAAACAGAATGCCGAAGCCGGTTGCCAGACCTGCCACGCCGCCGACATGCACCTGGCGGTGGGTGATGTAGGCGCGCACATCTCCAATGGCAAGTTCCTTTTCCGCCAGCGCGGATGCATGGGCTGCCATCGCTATGAGGGTTACGACAAGGAACCGGAAGACCTGATCTCGATTGCGCAGCAGATGAAACTGTTTGACCAGCAGAAGATCGACAATTCAAAGACGGCCGCGGACCTGATGAAGCAGGCCGACGCGGCTTCCAGCAACGAAGAAGCCAACCGCCTGAACCAGGAGGCGGTGGCCCTCAGGGTTTCTAACAGCAAGATCGACGGCCGTATCCAGCAGCTCGATTTCCAGACTCACAGCCTGATGCAGGACATCAAAAAGATCGGCCCGAATCTGAAAGACGTCCGGCTCAAGCTGAACCGGGACTGGATTCCGGTCTGGCTGAAGAAACCGACGGATTTTCGCCCGACCACCAAGATGCCGAATTTCCGGCTGACCGATCATCAGATTCAGACCATCTCGGCCTATCTGTGGCAATCCGGCTTCAAAGACGCTCTCCCCAAGCAAAAACCCGGAAACGCTGAGCACGGCCAGCAACTGTTCGAGACCCGCGGCTGCCTGGCTTGCCACTCCATCGGTGAAGGCGATCAGACGCAAGGCGGGACTTTCGCTGCGAACCTGACGCGGGTGGGCGAGAAAGCCAACTACGATTACCTAGTCCGCTGGATTCACAATGCGCGGGAGCGCACACGTCCGTATTGTCCGTACGAGAAGAAGGACATCGGCCCCGAGGACTACGCCAAGAAAGGCCTGCCTTACCAGTTTGACCTACAACACAGCCAGTGTCCCAACGACGGTCACGAACTGCAAGTACAGAACATGACCGTGATGCCCAGCCTTCGCCTGAGCGAAGAAGATGCGCAGGACATTGCCTCCTATTTGATGACGCAGAAAAAAGAGGAGCCTTCAGCATATGCCGCGGCTCCCTACATGGACGATCCCGAGCTTAAGGAAGAAGGCAAAACCTGGATTCGGCACTACGGCTGCGCCGGCTGCCACGAGATTTCGGGCTTCGAAGACGAAGGCCGCATCGGCACTGAGCTGACCTACGAAGGCAGCAAGCCGATCGAGCGTCTCGACTTCGCTCTGTTCACTGAAATCGCGCAACGTGGTGGCAAGCATGCCGAACCGATTACCGATGCTGAAGACCTGGCTCGCCTTCCGGAGGGTCCCGCCAAGGAGCCGTGGTATGACCACAAGGGCTTCTTTGAGCACAAACTGGCTGAGCCGAATGTTTATGACAAGGGCAAGGTCAAGTCTGAGACCGAAGCCCTGCGCATGCCCAACCTGCATCTCTCCAAGCTGGAGATTCAGGACCTCACCACATTCCTGATGGGAAGCGAAGAAAGTTCCCTGCCCGACAGCTATCAGTACAAGCCCGGCGATGCACGCCGCGATATTCAGGAAGGCTGGTGGATTGTCCGCAAATACAACTGTGTAGGCTGTCACCAGTTCACGCCCGACCAGAGCACGGTCCTGATGGGCATGAAGCATTACCAGGATATACAGGAGCAGCTGCCTCCCAAGCTGCTGACTGAGGGGGCGCGCGTCGATCCGGAGTGGCTGCGGAAGTTTCTTTCCAACCCAGCGTTGACCACAACCGACACCAACCGGAATGGCGTGCGTCCCTATCTGCAAGTACGCATGCCGACCTTCTCGTTCTCTGACAACGAACTGCGGAAGCTGGTGCGCTTCTTCCAGGCGCTATCGCAGCAGCCCATGCCGTACATTCCGGAGCAGGTTCCGGTGTTGAGCACCAAAGAGACCGACATGGCGCGCAGCCTGTTCTCGAGCACGGCCGCGCCCTGCCTGAAGTGCCACGCTACCGGCGATCCGCAGCATGACAAAATCGCCACCGCGCCCAACTTCCTGCTGGCGAAAGAACGCCTGAAGCCGGATTGGGCGGAGCGCTGGATCCTGGACCCGCAGGCCATCAGTCCCGGCACCTCCATGCCTTCGGGGTTGTTTCGACGGGAAAATAATCACTGGGTCTTCGCCGGTCCGACGCCGCCTTCTTTCCAGGGGTATGACAAGGATCAAAGCAGGCTGCTGGTGGACTACATATTCCAGCTCACGCCGGACGAACAGCGGCGGGTGGCGGCTTCCATGGGACGCCGACAGGCTTCAACCCAGCCGCGGAGCAGGGAGAAGCAGGCGGCCGCGAAGGTCGGTACGGCAAGCAGCGGAGGTTCGCGGTAGAATGTTCTGTTTTGAAACCCGTCGTTGGTCCTTAGTCGTTGGCCTCTGGCCATGGCCACCGATACTTGCCAACGATCAAAGGCCAACGACCAACGACGGTTCTGAGACTTACATCTGACGAAAGGGCGACATAATGAATAAGAAACTATGGGCGGCAATGTTCCTGCTTGGTCTACTGGGGTTGCTGGCGGGCTGCAGCAAGAAGGAGAACACCAACGAGGAGCAAACCACCTCGCCGAGCTCGGAAATGAAACCGGCAGCCACCTCAACGCCGATCGATCCGGCTACAGCAGCCAGCGTGAGCGGCACCGTGACTTTCGGTGGAGCAGCTCCCAAGGCGGCGAAGATTGATATGAGCCAGGACGCGGCCTGCAAGGGCAACAACATGGCCGAGACTATCGTGGCCAACGATGGCAAGCTGGCCAATGTCTTCGTTTATGTGAAAGACGGTTTGGGCGACCGTACCTTCGACGTGCCCAAGGATTCAGTCACGATTGACCAGAAGGGCTGCCAGTACCATCCTCACGTTCTGGGCGTGATGGCAGGACAAAATATCGAGATCCGCAACGACGACGAAACCACCCACAATATTCATCCCACTCCGAAGGACAATCGTGAGTGGAACGAATCCCAGCCCCCGAAGGCCGCCGCGATCGAGAAGAATTTCGCCCGCGAAGAAATCATGCTGCCGGTAAAGTGCAACCAGCATCCCTGGATGAAGATGTACGTCAACGTGGTGAAGACGCCGTTCTACGCGATCACGGGCGCGGACGGGAAGTATGAAATCAAGGGCCTGCCGCCAGGCGATTACACGCTGGCGTTTGTCCAGGAAAAGCTGGGTGAGCAGGACCAGAAAGTCACTCTGGCCGCCAAAGACAGCAAAACCGTCGATCAGGGCTTCAAACCGTAAAGTGTGTGAGGTAGCGCCGGCATCTTGCCGGCTGTCGGGAGGGCATCTTGCCCTCCCCCGGTGGGCGGGGACGCCCACCGGACAGCCGCCGGGACGGCGGCGCTACAAAGACCTCCCAGGAGCCGCTTCTGAAAGCTGTTGCCATACCGTACAACCGGGCCCATCACCGATTCGCCATCTTTGTGGCGGTGGTGACCTTTTTTCTTATCATCGCCGGCGCGCTCGTGACCAGCAATGATGCAGGCCTTTCTGTTCCCGATTGGCCGACGTCATTTGGTTCGCTGTACAAGATCCCGCACCTGGTTGGCGGGGTGAAGTTCGAGCACACCCACCGCATGATTGCCCAGTTTGTGGGATTTCTCACCATCATTCTCGCGCTCTGGACCTGGCGCGCCGACCCTCGCCGCTGGATGAAATATCTCGGCATCACCGCATTAGGTCTGGTCATTGCACAAGGAATTCTGGGCGGGATCACGGTGCTCTTCTACCTGCCTCCGGCAATCTCATCGGCGCATGCGGCACTGGCGCAGACTTTCTTCTGCGTGGCCATCCTGATCGCACTCTTCACCAGTCGAAGCTGGGTGGAAGAAACCCCGCGGATTGAAAACGACGAACGCCGCCCCAGTCTCTTCACGCTGTGCCTGCTTTCGATCGCTGTGCTTTATCTCCAATTGATCCTGGGGGCAATGTTTCGCCATCACGGCCTGAGTTGGTGGCCGCACGTGCTGAACGCGGCGACAGTGGCCATCGTGCTGACCTGGACTTCGATTCGCGCTTTATCGCGATATTCCGCGATTGACAGGGTGCGGCGGCCCGCCACCACTATGCTCGCGCTGTTAATCGCCCAACTGTGCCTGGGTTTCGTTGCCTTCCTCACCCGGGTGGCTTGGGGGCATGACGCGGTGCAGCCTGAATTTCCCATGGTCGCCTCAACCGTGGCGCATGTGGCCGTGGGAGCATTGCTGCTGGCCACCACGGCAGTCCTGGCCGTGCAGGTCTGGCGGCATGCCCCAGCAGCAATTGGAGAACGCAATCCCAGTCGGGATCGGAAGCCGGTGGCAGCATGAGTACGGCGACACAATCGTTGATAGTCCCGCGCAGCGGCGCGATGACCTTGGCGCGCGACTATGCCGAACTGGCCAAGTTGCGCGTGACCACTCTGATTATCATGACCGCGTGGTGCGGCTACTACTTCGGAGCTTTGAAGTCCGGCGTCTCTTCCCTTTCCTGGGGACTGATTCACGCGCTGCTGGGGATCGGCCTGGTCTCCGGCGGGACCGCGGCCCTGAACGAAGTGATGGAGTGGGAGACTGATGCCCGGATGCGGCGCACCGCGCAGCGTCCCATCCCTGCCGGACGCTTCAGTCTGCTGCACGCCGCATTGGTGGGCACGCTGATGACCCTGGGCGGTGCCCTCTATCTGGGTCTGGCACTGAATCCCCTGACCGCCTGGCTGGCGCTGGGAACCTCCGCGGTGTATCTTGGGGCCTACACTCCGCTGAAGAAGGTCAACCCGGTTTGCACCTTCGTCGGGGCCTTCCCGGGAGCCATGCCGGGCGTGCTGGGCTGGACTGCGGCTCGCGGCCAGCTGGAGTGGGGTGCGCTGGTGATGTTTGCCATTGTCTTCTTCTGGCAGTTCCCTCACTTTTATTCGATCGCATGGCTCTATCGTCAGGACTACGAGGACGGCGGAATCCGCATGCTGCCGGTGGTGGAGCCGGACGGCAAATCCACGGGACGCCGGATCCTGCTTTACTCCCTGGCGCTCATTCCTGTAAGTCTGCTGCCTGCTTTTCTGGGCATGTCCGGCAAATTGTACTTCGCCGGCGCCCTGGTGCTGGGAATGGCGCTTCTCTATGTCGGGGGGCGGCTGGCTAGGTCAAAATTGGCGACTGGCAACGCACGCTCCAGGCAACGGGCACGGCAGCTCCTGCAGGCAACCGTCTTCTACCTGCCCCTGCTGTTTGCCCTAATGATGCTCGATCCGAAGTGAACCCGAGTCTTGCAGGCTGCATCGCGAAACTGACCGGGCGCCTAAACCAAGCACAGTTCGACAGTTCCAGATAAAATACCCTGTGGTCTCCAAAGCCCCTGTTTACGCCGCGCTCGACTCCCAAAATAACGCTGCGACTGCTGCACCCGCTGTGATCTCGGTCCAGGACCTCGTCCACCGCTACGACGGACGCACTGCCCTGGACGGAGTTTCTTTCGACGTCCGCCCTGCTGAACTCTTCGGACTGCTCGGGCCCAATGGCAGCGGCAAGACCACCATGTTCCGCATCCTTTCGACCCTGATGGTCGCGGGCGGCGGACGCGTGGTCATCAAGGGATTCGACGCTGCCAGGGAGCCCACCCAGTTGCGACGGCAGATTGGCGTGGTATTCCAGGCCCAGAGCATCGACTTGAAGTTGACTGCCGCCGAAAATCTCTGGCACCAGGGCCATCTTTACGGATTGCGCGGCGCAGCGCTGAAATCCCGCATTGCGGAAATGCTGGCCATCATCGGGCTGTCCGATCGCGCCCGGGACAAAGCCGAGACCTTTTCCGGCGGAATGCAGCGCCGGCTGGAACTAGCCAAAGGACTGCTCCACCGTCCTTCTGTACTGCTGCTCGATGAACCCACCACCGGCCTCGATCCCGGTGCGCGCCGCGACCTCTGGCAATATCTCCGGCTCCTGCGCGACGAAGAGAAAGTCACGGTGATTGTGACCACACACCTGATGGAAGAAGCGGAGCGCTGCGACCGTCTCGCCATCCTGAACGAAGGAAAGCTGGTCGCGCTGGGAACTCCCAGCGAGCTGAAGCGGGAAATCGGCGGCGACATCATTCTGCTCGATGCCCGGGACGTGGAATCCCTCGCGGAACGGATACGCGCCCGCTTCAACCTGCAGGCACAAGTACTCGCAGGCCAGGTCCGTCTGGAGCGGGAAAACGGACACCGCTTCATCACTGACGTGGTCGAGGCTTTTCCCGGCGAGATAGAAGCGATTTCCGTGAGCAAACCGTCGCTGGAAGACGTTTTCATCCACCGCACCGGCCACAAGTTCTGGACTGAAGATGCCGAGCCACCATCGTAGCGCCGGCGTCTCGCCGCCCTCAAGTGGCAACGGTTCCGAATTTCAGCGTCGCTTGTGGCTGATGGCCATCGTTTACGCGGCGGGCGGGACGCCGGCGCTACAAGGAGATAGCCTATGATGCTGGTGCTTTCAGTTGTCCTGGGACTGGTTCCGCTGGCGGGAATTGGCTGGACAGTTGAAAACGGATTGATCACTACCGTGGACGGGCTTTTCATGAGCATCATCATGCTGGCCCTTTCCGGCATACTGTTTTTGAACGTATATCTCGAAGCACGCAAGAAGTTCGCGGTTAAGAAGGCGCCCCCGGCGCGGAAATCGAGCTGACGTGGTCACCCAGACGGCAACCCTTCCGGCACATGCCCCTCCCACCACTGGAGTATTGCTTCCAGCATTTACCTTGTGGTGGCGGGAGCTCGTCCGCTTTTACCGTCAGCGCGCCCGCGTCGTGGGTGTGATCGCATCGCCTCTTTTGTTCTGGGTGGTGATTGGCTCCGGTTTCGGTAGTTCTTTTCGTTCGGGTGATGCCGCGGGACAGCAGCATTATCTCGACTACTTCTATCCCGGCGCATTGATCATGATTGTGCTCTTCACTTCGATCTTCACCATGATGTCAGTGATCGAAGACCGCAAAGAAGGCTTTCTCCTGTCGGTGCTGGTGGCGCCGGTGCCGCGTTCCGCGATTGTGCTGGGCAAAGTGCTGGGCGGCACTACCCTGTCGGCGATTCAGGGCCTGATCTTTCTCGCTTTCGCTCCCCTGGTGGGAATCCATCTGGGCGTGACGAGTTTTCTGCTGGTGGTAGTGACGGTCTTTCTGGTCTCTTTTGCCTTGACCGCACTGGGCTTCACCATCGCGTGGTATATGGATTCCACACAGGCCTTCCATGCCATCATTAACTTGTTCCTTATCCCGCTGTGGCTGCTCTCAGGGGCCCTGTTCCCGCTGACGGGCGCGTCCAGCTGGATTCGATTTCTCATCCGAATCAACCCTCTCACCTATGGCGTTGAGGCGCTACGCGACCTGCTGTACCCCGGGAACCTGACCGAGTTTCCCTTAGCTTCGTCACTGGCAACGCTGGTCTTGTTTTCGGCTTTCATGTTCGGCCTTTCCTTTATCATGGTCAGCCGCCGGACGACCAAGCCCGCCGCATGATGCAGGTTGCCGCACAATACGCGATTTACCCGGTGATTGACGCTGTGCTCAACGGCACCAGCGCCGTGCTGTTGCTGGTAGGACGAAGTTACATCAAGCGTGGACGCATGGCCGCGCACCGCGCCGTGATGATCACCGCGTTGATTTCCTCCGCGCTGTTTCTGACTTCCTACCTGTACTACCACGCGCACGTGGGCTCGGTGCATTTTCAGGGGCAAGGCTGGTCGCGCCCGGTCTATTTCAGCATTCTGATTTCACACACCATATTGGCGATCGCCATTGTGCCCCTGGTGATCATCACGCTGAGCCGCGCCCTGCGAGAGCGTTACGACAAGCATCGCAAGATTGCCCGCTGGACTTTCCCGCTATGGCTGTATGTCTCGGTGACCGGCGTGGTGATCTACGTGATGTTGTACCACTTGTTTGCGGCTGGATAGGTCACACGGAGACGCAGGAAAAATACTTCCGAGTGGTGAAATGCCTTCATGACCATCGTGAAACTGAAGATCGACGTCTCCGGCACCGTCGGCGATGAGGCGTGGCGTGGCCTGCGCCAGTTTGACGAAATCCAGAGCGCCGCCTTCGGCCCGAAATTCGGATCGGGCGGAGCTTGCGAGCATGCCGCGGATCAGCCCCACGCCAAAGGGGAATGGATGGGTGCGGAAATCCGGCTGGAAACGCCGCTTCTGGCACAGTACGCCGTCTCTCACTACCTCGAGCAGGAGCGCGTGCTGGATGCCGATGTGGTGGAATAAGCAGCGTGGAAGAAAACTATCGCGCTTGGCCCGTTGTAGCGCCGCCGTCCCGGCGGCTGTCCGCTGGGCGTCCCCACCCACCGCCGCGGCCAAAGCTTGTACGTGGCCGAGGCGGCCTTCCCTGCTTCTGATATAGTTTCCGTGGATTCAAGCATGTCAGCTCTCCCAGATTCTGCCCAGGAAACCCCGTCGCCGGTCACAGAAACCGTCAATCCGCCCCCCAAGCCCCGGATGTCCACTCGCAACCGGCTGCTTTTTTTCGTCACCGGCTGGCTGATCGTGCTCATGCCGTTTCTGTTCTGGTGGAACACCTGGTTTGGGCGGCAGCTTTCGGACAAGCAGTTGGCCGAATATCTTCAGGACGATAAAAAGCCGCGTCACATCCAGCACGCGCTGGTGCAGATCGGCGAGCGAGTGACGCGTCATGATCCGAGCGTCACGCGCTGGTATCCCGACGTGGTTCGCCTTGCCGCTTACCCTATCGAAGAGGTCCGCAACACCGACGCCTGGGTCATGGGTCAGGATGTAAGCAGCAAAGACGCGGCGCAGGCAGGATTCCACGACGCGCTTCTGAAGATGTTGGACGACCCCTCTGTTATGGTGCGGGGCAATGCCGCGCTCTCGCTGGTCCGCTTCGGCGACGCTACCGGGAGGCCGCAGATCGTGGCCCTGCTGCAACCGGCGAAGGTCAGTGCGCCGCAGGCCGGAGCCATCACGGACTCGAGCGCTCCGGGCACAACCATCCATCAGAGGGGAATCATTGCCAAGCTCGAAGCGGGCGGCCAGACCGTGGAAGTGCGGTCGCCCACAAGCGGCCGGCTCCGCGAGTTGTCCGTCAGGACCGGGCAAACGGTTATGGCCGGCGACCCTATCGCCGTCCTCGATCCGGGAACCGAACAGGTCTGGGAGGCTCTGCGCGCGCTTTATCTGGTCGGCCGGCCCGATGACATTCCCGCCATCCGGCCTTATGAGCGGGAGCTGCCGGAGGTCCCCGACCACATTCGCCAACAGGCCCTGGCAACCGAGCAAGCGATACAAGATCGGGCGAAGTAGCTCAGCCCCGCCCGGTTAGATTTCGTTCTGGGGATTGGAAGCGCGTATACAGCGACTTGCCGTGGACTTTGGCTTCCGGCTTCGCTTCAGTTTTTTCTAAGACCTCAGTTGTCGGTTTTCAGTTCCCGGTTGGCAGTTAGAAGGGCATGACTCCGACTTCTTTTTCGATCTCGGCCGTGTCCACCATCACGATTGCGTCCCAGGGACAACCATCAAGGAACGAGCCATCCGGTCCTTTGCTGGTGCACTTGTTACAGCCGATGCAGAGAATGGGATCGACCTGGATGCGGCCGAAGGGAGAATTATCTTCATCCGGGACCCAGAACATGCAGTCTTCCACCGGACAATATTCCACGCAGGCAGGCGAACCTGCGCAGCCGGTGCAACACTCGGTGATGACCGCCAATTCTTTGGGCTTTTTCTTGCGTGCGGTAAGCAGCCCCTTGGACCTGGGTTCGTGTTTGAATTCGTCGGGCACCATCCCGACGATTCCCCTGAGCGGTTCTTCCGGCATCGGCGGTATTATAACCCAAAGACGGCGGCCTTAAGCCAAGGTCCGATGTCCGTTTGTTCATCCATCACAACCTCTTCGGCGGGATTCTGGTATAGTGGCGTTCCAGCCCCTCGAATTCCGTTTATTTCTCCGGCTCCCTGGTTTACTGTCCACGCGAAGGGGCGGAAGGAGCAGCACTTATGGCAGGTAAGAGCGTCAATAAAGTCATTCTCATCGGCAATCTTGGCAAGGATCCCGAACTCAGGGCCACGCCCAGCGGTACACCCGTGGCAAAGTTCACCCTGGCTACCAACGATCGGTATAAGGACAAGGAAGGCCAGTGGCAGGACCGCACGGAATGGCACAACATCACCGCCTGGGCGCGCACCGCGGAAATTGCCGGCGAGTATCTCAAAAAGGGCTCGAAGGTGTACATCGAGGGCAGTCTGCGTACCCACTCCTGGGACGATAAACAGACCGGGCAAAAGAAATACATGACTGAGATTGTCGTAAACGATCTGGTTCTGCTGGGCGGCCGTGGCGAAGCTGGTGGTAGCGGAGATTTCGGAGGAAGTTCGCGCGGCGCCGCCTCGGGAGGAAATAACTTCGACCAGCGTACTCCGGAACCGGAGCCGGCAACGGCATCGGGCCCGATCAGCGACGAAGATATTCCCTTCTAGCCCAAACCGCTGGGTGCCCATCTTTGCGCGCTTTTTGCGCAAAGGTGGGAGCGGTTTCCCACGAGCCTATGAAGCGTTTTGTCACATCCGTTCTGTTCTGCCTGCTTCTTTCTCTCGCTCCCTCGGCCTTCGCCAAGCATCACCATCACCATCACGACTCTGAAAGCGGAGCAGGCCAGTTCGATTATTACCTTCTGGCGCTTTCCTGGGCGCCCAACTACTGCGCGGGTCATCCCACTGACCATTCGAGCGAATGCAGAACCGGCGGACACACAGCCTTTGTGCTGCATGGGCTCTGGCCGCAAGCCAATAGCGGTGCGCCGCCCATGTCGTGTTCGACGGCCCCGCCCGTGGCGGCCGCCACCATCGATCACATGCTCAACTTCATGCCAACCCGCGGACTGATTCAGCATGAGTGGCAGAAGCATGGCACCTGCAGCGGACTCTCGGCGCAGGATTACTTCGCCAGGGTCGAACAGGCTTTCAGGAACGTACACGTACCCGAGCAGTATCCAAGGCTGGACCACGAGCAGCGCTTCAGCGTACAGGATCTGGAGAAGAATTTTGCCGATGCCAACCACGCTCCACTGCAGGCGTTTCGTATTTCCTGTCATGCGGGAGAACTGGTCAGCCTCGAGGTCTGCATGGACAAGAACCTTCAGTTTCAGAGTTGCACCCAGAGCGTGCGCGAGTGTCCGATGAATCAGGTGGACATGAAGCCGCCGCAGTAGAAGGAGAACTACTCATGCCGGAAGATCTTGCCAGCCAGGACTGCGTTCCCTGCCGCGGGGGCGTGCCTCCGATGAAGGGAGCGGAACTGCAACGCATCCAGCAACTGGTGCCGCAGTGGACGGTGGTGAACGAGCATCACCTCACCCGGGCGTTTACGTTTCCGGATTTCAGGCAGGCACTCGACTTCGTGAACCGTGTGGGAGAGATCGCGGAACGTCAGGGACATCATCCCGACATCCTGCTCGCATGGGGGAGAGCGGAGATCACTCTGTGGACGCACAAGGTCGATGGCCTGACCCAGAGCGACTTCATTATGGCCGCCAAGATTGACCAAGTTTTGAAATAGGCCATCTCGGGCCTGGTCAAGCCTCTGTCACTGGAATACGTGATCGCTCTCCCGCCTTCATCGCCCAGCCCCACAGTAGCGCCGGCAAAAGCATGACGACTCCGGTCGCTGACGCCACCACTTGCGCCGAGACTCCGCGATCGAGAAAGATCCCGCAGACGTAAGCGCCGATGGCAATGGTCAGCATGGAGAAACCGAGGTCGGCCGAGAAGACGCGGCCGCGGAAACGGTCCTCCGTGTTCAACTGCAGGATGGTAGTGGAAAAAACCCAGACGGTTGATCCCCCGCAGTGCGCCAGGACAATGAACGCGCACGCCACCCATATGTTCGGGGACCAGCCCAGGCCGAGATATCCAATCCCAATCGTGAGATAGCCAAAGAAAATGCCAAGCTGAAGTCGCTGGCCGGATCGGCCCGCCCAGCGGGCGGAGAACAGTGGACCCATCACGGCGCCAATCCCCCGCGCCCCCAGCAGCAGGCTCATGCCCAGCATGGCTGTACGTTGTGGATTGATGCCACGCACCTGCACATGGAAATAACCGTTGCCCATGACCGTGAAGAGCACCCAACTGGGGCCGATCATAAGCTCGCCGGCCTTGGCACATACTGCTGCCAGAAGTCGGCGGTCCCGACGCACATAACGGATGCCGTCGATTACCGGCGAAAGATCAATCGCATCGCGGAGGCGCAACGGGGCCGCATCCTGGGCATGCGGCTCCTCAAAACGCATCCCGCGAATGAGCATCGCCGACACCAGGAATGAAAGAGCGTTGAGCACGAATACGGCATCGCGCCCGAACAGTGCCGCCACGACTCCTCCAACCGATGCACCGACCAGCAGATTCACCGACCACGTGGCCGACGAAAGCGTGTTGGCCACGAGCACGTCTTCCCGCGCAGCGACATTCGGAATCACCGAGGTGCGGGCGGGCTCAAAAAATGCAGCCATCAGCGTCTCCATCAACAGCAGCGGATAGACCAGCCAGACGGTGGAACGGGAGCGCACCAGCAACATGGCAAAAACGATGACCATTCGCGCCAGGTCGGCGGCGATCATGACCCGCTTCCGGCTCACCCGATCGTTGATGACTCCCGCAGCTGGACCAATGAACGTCTGGGGAAGGACCTGCAGTACCAGGGCCAGCGCGACCGAACTTGCCCGCCCGGTGAGTTGCAGCAGCAAGCTGTAAATCGCCAGCGTATAAAACCAGTCGCCAATCTCGCTGACGATCTGCGCCAGCCACAGCCGCCGGAAGTTGCGGTTGTGGCGCACCAGCCGCAAATACGAGGACAGCGAGATCGATGTGGATGCGCGTTCGGGCTGCAGGTCCATGCTGGTCGTTGGGCTTTGGTCTTTGGTCGCTAGGCTTTGGCCGTGGTCTTTGGTCGTTGGTCCCGCCGTCGGGCGTCAGACCTCGGACCTCAGCGATCACCCCAACCACTGAGGTCCTGAAGCTGAGGTCCGAAGTCTGAGGTCCGGCGTTGCCTCTGGGGCTTTCAGCCAACGACCAATGACCAACGACTAACGACCACCGACTATAATCTACCCATGCTTGATGAAATCGATTTTCGCAAGCGGGCCGACTCTGCCCTTGAATCCCTGAAGCAGGCGCTCATGCGGGCCGAAGAGTCTTCCGAGATCGAAGTGGAAGACCAGTCGGGTGCGCTGCATGTTTCGTTCGAAGACCGCAGCAAGTTCGTCATCTCTCCCAATGCTCCGGTGCGGCAAATCTGGATTTCCGCGCTGGCCACCAGCTTCAAGCTGGACTGGTCAGAGCCGGAACAGGATTTCGTGTTGTCCAAGACCGGAGAGCGACTCAAGGCCCTGGTATCTCGATTGATTAATCAGCAGTTGGGAGAAGACGTCGTCACGCTCGCCTAGGTTCTTTGCCCGACAGTTTTTGCTTGAGATGGTCGGCAATCTGTCGGCCGTGAAACCTTCCATTCTCGATGAAGATCTCGTTGGTCCTTGACCCCGCCACAATCACCCCCGCCACATAGATGCCGGGCACATTGCTTTCCAGGGTCTGCGGATCGCACACCGGACGGCACTGGTCGGTGGAAAGTTCGATGCCCATCGAACGCAGGAAATCGTAATCCGGATGGTAGCCCGTCATGGCGAAGACAAAATCGTTTTTCAGGCGGACCGGGCCTTCCGGAGTGTCGAGATCGACGTAGTCGGCCCCAATTTCCACAACCGAGCTGCTGAAGTAAGCTGCGATCTCGCTGTTCTTGATCCGGTTTTCGATGTCCGGCAGAATCCAATACTTGACGTGGTTATGCAATTTGGCGCCGCGATGCACGAGCGTCACGCGCGCGCCGTGCCGCCAGAGATCGAGCGCGGAGATGGCGGCGGAGTTCTTGCCCCCGATGACTACGACATCCATATCGAAAAATGGATGCGGTTCTCGGTAGTAGTGAAAAACCTTGGCGAGGTCTTCGCCGGGAATATTCAACGGGTTCGACAAATCGTAGTAGCCGGTTGAGACAATCAATTTGCGCGTACGGTAGTCATAAATGCGGCCCAGAGTGTCGGTGGCCGTGAGCTGAAAATCGTCGTCGCTCCCGGTAACCGTTTTGACCCACTGATACTGACGGACATCGAGATGATAGTGCTCGGTCACTTTACGGTAGTATTCGAGCGCTTCCTCACGCGTGGGTTTCTGCCGGGCGGTGCTGAAGGGGATGTCGCCGATTTCCAGCAACTCCGGCGTGGTGAAGAACGACATGTTGGCGGGATAGTGATAGATGGAATTGACCACACATCCCTTGTCGATGGCCATGACTTTAAAGCCAGCGCGCTGGGCTTCGATGGCGCAGGCCAGTCCGGTAGGTCCGGCGCCGATCACGATCACCTCAGCACTCGTGTCCGGCTCGCCCTTCATCTGCGGACGCGGCAGAGTGTCAGGGATCTGCTGGGTCGCACCGGAACTCTGTTTGGTAATCAAGTCGTTCGTCTCAGCTGAAATCAACCCCAAAGTGGCCGGGCGTAGTCAAAGCAATACGCTGGCCTGGAAGGTAAAGATTCTAGCACGCTGCGCAGGCAGGGCCTTTCCCCCCGTTGCCAGGTGACCCTCCCGCTCGTAGTCATCGGGGGAAAGTAAGCAGGATGGGACCGAATCCTTTGCGGCGTTTGCGGCTTGCTTTGCGTCCTCCGCGGTTAAAATTCTAACCGTCAAGACCGCAGAGAATTCCTGGCCTGCGAACGCAGCCTCCTCGCCGCGCTATAATTCCCGGTTGCTCCAATCCTCAGGGACCCAACATGGCAGCGCCCGCGAAACCGAAGACGCGTACTGAATCCGACAGCATGGGACGAATCGACGTCCCGGCCAACGTCTATTGGGGCGCGCAGACGCAGCGCTCCCTCCTGCACTTCAATATTGGCCGCGATACCATGCCGCCGGAGCTGATCCGGGCTTTTGGCATCCTGAAAAAGGCATGCGCGCTGGTGAACCACGACTTGGGCAAGCTCTCCCCCGATAAGACGAAGCTCATCGTGCAGGCTGCCGACGAAGTCATTGCGGGCAAACTCAACGACCAGTTCCCGCTGCGCATCTGGCAAACCGGCAGCGGCACGCAAACCAACATGAACGTCAACGAGGTCATCGCCAACCGCGCCATCGAACTGGCGGGGGGCGAACTGGGATCGAAGAAACCCATTCACCCCAATGACGACGTCAACCTGTCGCAGTCATCCAACGACACCTTCCCCACCGCTATGCACATCGCGGCTGCGGAGCGGGTGAAGAACGCGCTGATTCCCGCCATCCAGACGGTGCACGACGCGATTGCTGCCAAGGCAAAAGACTTCAGGGATATCGTCAAGATCGGCCGCACCCATTTGCAGGATGCCGTGCCTCTCACGTTCGGGCAGGAATTCGGCGGCTGGGCCAGTCTGCTGGAGCGGGACATCAAGCGCCTGCAGCAGGCGCTCGACGGACTTTACGATCTTGCCATCGGCGGGACCGCGGTAGGCACGGGCCTGAACGCGCACCCGGAATTCGCGGAGCGTGCGGCCAACAAAATCGCTGAGCTTACGGGGCTTCCCTTCCGCTCTCATCCCAACAAGTTCGCCGCGCTTTCCGCGCACGACGAACTCGTCTTTGCCCAGGGCGCACTGGAAACCCTGGCGGCGTCGCTGATGAAGATTTCGAACGACATCCGCTGGCTGGCTTCCGGGCCGCGTTCCGGCCTGGGCGAACTCATCATCCCGGAGAACGAACCCGGCTCGTCGATCATGCCTGGCAAGGTGAACCCTACACAGTGCGAGGCCATGACCATGGTCTGCGTGCAGGTCCATGGCGCAACCGCCGCAGTCGGCTTCGCCGGCTCGCAAGGCAACTTCGAGCTGAATGTTTACAAGCCCGTGATCATCTACAACTTCCTGCATTCCGTCACGCTGATCACCGACGCCTGCCACGGATATGTCGAGTACATGATCAAGGGCATCGAGGTAGATCGCGCCAAAGTGGATGCGAACCTGAAGAACTCGTTGATGCTGGTGACCGCGCTGACGCCAAAGATCGGCTACGACAAAGCAGCGAAGATCGCCCACACCGCCCACGTCGAACACAGCAGCCTGCGGGAGACGGCATTGAAGCTTGGCTATCTTAGCGGCGAGGAGTTCGACCAGTTGATGAAGCCGGAGAGAATGACGCGCCCATAGGGCACTATGACTCAGCCAATCCCAGCAGGGCACGGAGTCGCTCCTGCACAGCCTTCATCACCTCTGCCGGCGCAGTGTCAGCGTATTTGGCGTTGCGTGCCCGCCAGTCCACGTTCTTGACCGCATCGGCGAGGACTACTCCCGTGGTCTTAATCTGGCCCGGAAGCGGGACTTCGAATGGGTAGCCTTTCTCTCGGTTGGTAATTGGAACTACAACAGCGAGTCCGGTCTTTGCATTGTAGATTCGGGGAGAAAGCACGAGTGCGGGACGCCAACCACCTTGCTCGTGACCGGTCCGAAGGTCCAAATCTATCTTGATGATGTCCCCGGCATCGGGAACGTAGGTGGCCACTACCAGACTTCCTTGCTCACTGGCTCAGACCAGCTCTGCTCCGGGTAGCGATTTTTTCGGGTGATACCTGCGACCAGGGACTCCAGCGTCAGCTTCGGGCGCAGCGATTCAATCGTAATGCGCCCTTCCTGAACCTGAATTTCGAGTTCGTCGCCCTCGTGCAGGCGCGCCTGCTTGATCACAGCCTTAGGAATGCGAACCGCCTGACTGTTACCCCACTTGACGAGTTGCGATCGAATGGCAGGCATAGGACCGATCCCTCTTTTCCCAAGTATATACTAACGTATATACATCTCAAACAGGTTGTTCGCCCGTATTTTCAATCAGTTGGCCCGCGGCTGAACGCTGGAGCTGTTCCTTGACCTTCTTCATCGTTGTAATCGCCACCACGCTCACCAGCACCAGCAGCGTCCCCAGCAGCGTTCTCGGCCCCACCGCTTCCCCGCCCAGGAAATATCCCAGGGCAACCGCGACCACCGGATTGACGTAAGCGTAAGTCCCCACTTTCGTCGCCGATTCCCAGTGCAGCAGCCAGACATAAGCGGTAAAGCCTACGATCGAACCCGCAATAATCAGGTAAACCAGCGCGAACCAGGCGTTCCACGATACTGCCTGCACCCGGAAGCCTTTGAACTCACCCGAGACCGCCGTGAGTACGAAGAGTTGTGTTCCTCCGGTGAGCATCTGGGCAGCCGCGCTCATCGGCTTCGAGGCCGGAAGGGGAAGCCGGCGAGTAAAGATCGTAGCGATCGACCAGGTGATAGCCGCGACCAGCAACGCCATGGCGCCGGCGCGATTGACGGGCACTTCGCCCAGAGAAAACGAATGGTTCATCAGCACAGCCACACCGCACAGGCCCACAATCAGTGCCAGAGCGAGACGAAGCGTGAGCTGTTGGGTTCGCAGAAAGGCGATTTCCATCAGGGTGATGAATACGGGGATGGTGGCCAGCACCACGGCCGCGATCCCGGAAGGCACACGCTGCTCGGCCCAGAACAAACATCCATAGTCGACCACAAAGATGAGGCCGCCGAGCGCTGCGGCCGCAACCCACTCCCGCCGGCTCGGAGCCGGCGTCCCCCGCAGCCGCAGCCAGGTATACATAACCAGACCTGCGGTGAAAAAGCGCATGGCCGCCAGCAGGAACGGCGGCACTTCGTGGACTCCGACGCGGATCGCCAGAAAGGTCGATCCCCAGACGAAGTAAATCATGGAGAAAGCAAGCAGGATTTTCCAGGAAGCTGGTCGGGCTTCAGTCTCCATCTGGATCTCCTTTAATCCCGCCGCGGTTCGGCCCACAGTCCTTCGATAGATGTCCTGCCATAGCTCCGAGAACCATACTTGCCGTATGAAAGATTCTTATTGGCTGGAGAATTCCTGCTCATACCCTGCCTACAGCCTGCTCTTGACGAAAGACAACCCGCTTAGATTCGCCACTTGCTCAGGGTCAACATCTTTGGCCGCCACCAGAACGTGAAAGCTTTCCCCCAACCCGGCAGGCGTTACCAGGTGCTTGAGCTGCAAGGCGACTTTGGCGTGCTCCTGGGGCAGGCGGCACTCTTCAAAGGCATCCGCAAATTGATTCGCCTCGCCGATGCCCATCAGAAATTGCGACTGGGTCAGAAGCGGTTGCACTTGCATGCCATTTCCCTCCGCCGCAGCGGAGAGAGCGGTAAAGTTCAGGTGCGCCGTGAGGTCTTGTTCACCTGGCGCTGAATAGGGATTAGGGGTGGCGGCGTGCTGCCGGTACGCCATCAGGGTCCCACGATGGCGGCCGGCAAGCTGCTCGGGGCGAGTGTAGCCATAATCGACCACGATAATTATTCCCCTGCGCAGCGATGTGGCCAACCCCGCCATGTAGCGCTGCGCGAGCAGCGGGACCTCGACCCGTTCTCCCGGCTCGGGATGCACCCCATAGCGGTCAATGAATTCCAATTCTTCAGCAGAAGGCGGGACCCACATTTCAACAAATCGCCCGGCCTCAGCCGAGATGCGAAGTGCTCCCTGAGCGCTGAGTATCTCGACCGGAAAAGCGTCGAAGAATTCATTGGCGAACACGATGATGGGGACCTCGGGGGCGAGAGCCCGCTCGTCTATGGCATTATTGGGCGCGACTGAAATCGTGGCCTCCTCAGTCTTCCCGGTAGGAAAGTAGAAGCTCTCAGCAGCATCGCGGGCGGGTCGGACCGTAGCCGTGGCCCCTGACGCTTCTGAGAACCAGGGCCGGCGCACCTGCAGGCCTTCGTTGGCACCCTCCGAAACCGAAGACGCCGTCCCACTCTCCAGAAACCTGGTGAGCACGCCCCGTAGGCGCTCTCGCAGTTTGGGTGAATGTTCCGCCAGTGAGTAGTGCAGAGCGCGAAAGAACGAAGGAAACTTTTTCTCCGACCAGGCAAGCACGTCCTGTGCAAACAATCCGCGGCCAGGGCCGAGTTCCAGAATTTCGATCTGGCCGGGTGATCCCAGAACCCGCCATATTTCGTCAAACTGCCGGGCCAGAAGACGTCCGAATACCGCGTTCACATCACTCGAAGTATAGAAATCCCCGGCCTTACCGAATTGCTCCGCATTCCGCGAATAGTAGCCCAGCTCGGCATGGTAGAGACACAACTCCATGTAACGCGAAAACGGGATGGGCCCGCGCTCGCCAATCTCCTGTTCGATGATCTGGCGCAGGCTCACAAGCCCTTTCGTTGCCGGTCCGCCCGGTCCTGGGGCGTGCGGATGAACATCTCGACGATGTAGTCATGCAGGCAGTCATAGAGCTGCCGCTGGAATCCCCACTCAAACTGAGGATGATCGAGGTCCCGGGGATGAAGTTCGAAGTAGTACGTATGCACAGGAACCGGCGGACTTCTGAACTGGATGATGACTTCCACGGCCTCGCCCTTGGCCCGGGCGGAGAAATCGAGTAAAGGATGCTCGTAAAGTTTCAGTTGCTCCAGCACACGTTCAAGCCGCGGATTGGGGTCAGTCACTTAATGATTCTATCGTGTGTGGGGCGGGCGCCCTCGCCCGCCGCTTTTGACTTCCGGTTTCCAGTTCCTGTTGTCGGATTTCTGGTTTCGGATTCCGAGGTCTGGGGTCCGGTTCGATCTCAGTTCCCGGATCTCAGTTCTCAGTTTTACTCGTATCTTAGTGCTTCGATGGGGTCGAGCTTTGCTGCTTTTATGGCGGGCAGCATGCCGCTGACGATCCCCACGAGGCTGAGAATGCCGGTGGACCAGATGAGAGTGGCAGAGTCGATGGTCAGGTGAATATCGCCTTCGTCAGCGCCTTCCTGAAACGCGCTCCACAGGGTAAGGGAAGGGACGGACCAGGAGACCAGATAGGCAAACGCCACGCCCAGTAATCCTCCCAGCGCCGTGATGACCATGGCTTCGGCGAGGAACTGGAACAGGATGTGCCAGCGATGCGCGCCCAGAGCTTTTTCGACGCCGATCTCCCGGGTACGTTGAGTCACCGAAACCAGCATGATGTTCATCAGCCCCACGCCGCCGATCCCCAGCGTGAGCAGGCCTATGAAGCCGAGCATGATCTTGATACCTGTGGTGATCACGCGCAGGTCGAGCAAGTCGGAAAAAACATCGAACACGAAAACCGCCCGCTCGTCTTTGGGATCAAAGGTGTGATGGAATGCCATGGAGTTGCGCAGTGCCTTCACTACCTTGGCGTTGTCGCCCTCGTATTCCATGACAATCGAGTTCAGGTAATAGGTGTCTTTCAGATCGCTCATGGCGCTGAAGGGCACGTAGATGTGCTCGTTCAGGTTATCATCGCTGTTGTTGATGACGTGTTTCAGTATGCCCACGATCTGGTAGGAGATGCCATCCACCCGGATGCTTTCGCCGATCGCGTTCTGGCCGGAAAAGAGCTTCTTCTTGGCGTCGGCTCCCATAAAAGCGACGCGGGCGTGCGTGAAGTCCTCGGCTTCGCCAAAGGGAGCGCCTTCGGCGAATTCCATACGGCGCATGCGAGCGTAGTTGGCATATACGCCACTCACGCCGTAGCTGGCGCTGCGCGTGCCCCAGGCCACCGTGCTCTGCTTGAACACTTCGGGCGAGAGCCGTTTGAGCAGAGGCACTTCGTCGCGGATGTAATCCAGGTCTCTGATGGTCAGACGGATTTCACTCCCCGCCTTGGTGCCGCCCGCCTGCAGTGACGTGCGTCCCGGAAACACGAACACCAGGTTGGTGCCGAAGGAACGGAAGGCGGCCCACAGGCCGCGCTCAAAACCCGCGCCGTAGGCCAGAAGCAGCACCACGGTCGCAATGCCCCAAGCCATGCCCAGCATGGTGAGGATGCTGCGCCGCTTGTTATGGCGCAGGGCGCCATAGGCCTGGCTTCCCAGCTCGTGGATCACGGCTACTCCTGCCTCATGGCCTCAACCGGGGCCAGCAAAGCGGCTTTTCGCGCGGGATAAATTCCAGCCACGACGCCGGCGATGGCCAGCGACAAAATGGCCGCCAGGGCCGACATAGGCACGATGCGCGGCGTATCAAATCCTTGCGGCGCTGGCAATTGGGCCAGCAGTGTGACAAAGACCGTGCAAATCAAGAGCCCGATTCCTCCGCTGAAGAGGGTGAGGAATGCGCCCTCGATGAAAAACTGGGTCAAAATATTCTGATAAGTGGCCCCCAGTGCCTTGCGCAGGCCAATCTCCCGGGTACGCTCAGCCACGGAGACCAGCATGATATTGACGATGCCGATTGCGCCCAGCGCCAGAGTGACGAATCCCACCACCCCGAGGAAATAATCCATGGCGTCAAAGATCTTGCCCACCCGCTGCGAGTTTTCAATCGTGTCCCAGTCTTCGAAGGCATCTTCCAGCTTGGCATCGAAGCCGTGGCGGCGCGCGATGATCTGGTGAATCTCCTCTTTGGATCGCAGGTGCTCAGCTTTGTTCAGCGGGCGGTAATTGATGAACGAGAGCGCGCCTTCCGAGTTCTGCTGCTTCAGCGGAAACAGGTTGCGCATGGTCTCGACCGGAACAAAGATGCGGGCGTTGGTTCCATTGTTGCCGTCTTTCCCCACTTTGGCCAGCACCCCGATCACATCGAAACGAATGCCGTTCAGCAGCATGGTTGCGCCTACGGCTGGGCGTCCGGGGAAAACATTCTTCAGCAGTTCCCAGCCCACCACCGCCACCCGCCGGCGCTCCGTGTTGTCCTCCTCATTCAGCCAGCGGCCGGTTCCGACCGGCACGGTGCGAATCTGGTTATATTCCGGGGTCACTCCAAATACCTGGCCGTTGGTCGAGCCGTAGTCGCTGACCGCGCGAATGTCTTCGCGGTTAATTACAGGCGACAGGGCGCGCAGGGTACGCGCTTCTTTGCGGATGGCAACGTAATCGTCGTAGGTAAAGTGGTAGGTCTGGCCGGATTGGAGATTGCCCGCTACCGCCGGGATTCTGCCCGGAAAAATGAACATGATGTCCTGGCCCAGGCTCGCCAGGTTCCGCACCTGCCCGCTGCGAAAACCTTCCCCCAACCCCACCAGCAGCAACAGTGAGCCTACACCCCAGGCGATTCCGAACATGGTCAGGAACGAACGCAGTTTGTGCGCCCAGAGGGTAGCCAGGGATTGGCGAACAATCTCAAAAAGCACGTTCATGAGGTTATCGCTTTTAGCGGCCGTTGGGGAGGGTTCGGGATGTCCGGGCAGCGCAGCCTCCACAACCTGCAGTGTGTATTACGCCTTCACAGGCCCGCAAGTTCCCATAATTTCGCGTTTTTCCCTCCTCTCTTTAGACCGGGTTAGAGGCAAAAGGATAGCTTGATTTTCGACGACTCCGCCCCCGACCCCGGAGTGCTAACCAGGCGGCGCGCGAGGCGTCTAAACGACCGTTCTGATTCGTCCCGGCCTGTTTCGGTTTTCACAACAAAAACAATTCCGATTGGGAGGTTTGCACCGTGCTCAAACTGCTTTTGCGTGCCTTGTTTGTGGTGGAGATATTGCTGCTGCTCGGGTCATTGGGCTTGGCCCAGTCCTTCGTTCTGAATCTACCGCGCCCCAGCCAGCATGCCGTTATCACCCAGCGCATCGGAATCACCGATGTCACCATCAACTATCACCGCCCCATGGTGAACAAAAGGAAAGTCTGGGGCGGGCTGGTGCCTTACGGCCAGGTGTGGCGTGCCGGCGCCAACGAAAACACCACCATAACTTTTACCGATCCGGTGACCATCGAAGGTAAACCTCTACCCGCGGGGGCGTACGGCCTGCACATGATTCCAGCGGAGAACGAATGGACCGTCATCTTTTCCCGGAACTCGACTTCCTGGGGCAGCTTCACCTACAACCAGGCGGAAGATGCGCTCCGGGTCACGGTCAAGCCCCAGGCCTCGGAGTTTCACGAAGCCCTGACCTACGACTTTGATGATGTGACTCCGGATTCCACTGCGGTCACGCTGCGCTGGGAGAAGGTCGCGGTTCCTTTCAAGGTGGGCGTGAACACCCACGAAATCGTGGAACAGAACCTGCATCACCAGCTTCGCGGGCTGGCCCAATACTCCTGGGAAGGGTGGGACGATGCGGCCAACTACCTGCTACAGGAAAAGATCGATCTGGACGAGGCCCTGACTTATTCCGACAAATCGATTCAGAATGAAGCCCGCTTTGACAACTTCATGACCAAGTCACGTGTCCTGGAAGCCCTGGGGAGGAAAGAAGAGGCCACCACCGCGCGCGACAAGGCGCTCACCATGGCCAACGCTATTCAGCTTCACAGCTATGCCCGCCAGATGCAAATTGACGGCAAGCAGACGGAAGCCTTTGCCATCTACCGCGACAACGCCAAAAAGAACCCCGACCAGTGGATCGTGCACGTGGGCTTGTCGCGAATGTTTTCTGCGCAGGGCGACTTCGCCAACGCGGCGAAAGAAATGAACGTAGCCGTAGCCGGAGCGCCCGACGGACAAAAGCAGCCGTTACAAGCCTTCGCCAGGCGTCTGGAAGCCAAGGAGGACATCAACAAGTAGAGATCTTGTTTGTGTGGGTCGGACACTCCTGTCCGACGCCTTTGAAGTCAGGTTTGATTGTGACTTGGTCTTGAGTGGTCAGAGTCCGATACCTGAACGCCAATCCAAAGCCAAAGTCAACGGCGTCGGACAGGAGTGTCCGACCCACACGGCCTCTCGTCGAGGACTACAACTTCCCGGCCCATGCGCCTTCCCACTTCCGTGGCGGTGGCCACGGTGTCATCGCTAGTATCCTGACCACGGATGATTTCCAATCTTCTCCCGCTAGCCAGCGGTTCCGCGAAATGCATGCCCACACAATCCGGGGCGCGATAAGTGACGCGGGAAATCTCGGTAATGCTGAGCGTGGAAATATGGGAGCCCAGGATGGTACTGGGGCGGCAGATTTTGTCGAGCAGGGTAAAGATCTCGATCTTCGATTCCAATTCTTCCGGGACCGCCTCGATGACCAGATCGGCCTGGCGGGCAGCCTCTTCAACACTGCCGGCAAATTCCAGGCGGGAGAATGCGGCCCGGGCGGCGTCGGCCGAAAACCCGCCTGCCTCCACCGCCAGATCAAACTGATTACGGATTTCACTCTCTGCCCGGCGCAGGGCGTTGGGCAACAGGTCTTCCAAAATCGTCCTGTAGCCGCCCCGGGCCGCCACTTGCGCGATGCCTCGGCCCACTCGGCCAGCGCCGATGACGGCGATGGTGTGGACCTCGGCCACTTACTGTCCCTTTTCCAGTTGGCCCAGGACAGAATTGAGGTTGGTGCTGGCGGAACGAATGTTTTCGGCGAGACGCTTGCGTTCATCTGCTTCCATCAGCGGTATGGATGCGCTGATGCGGCGGAGGGTAGTGTTGATGTCGTCCACGTAGTTGATGAGGCGGATGAGTTCTCCGGTAGCTGCCATAGTTAAACCTGCTCCTGTTGCCCTTGCTCCAGCCAATGTGGGCGCGAGCGTCCACGCTCGTGCCGGGCTTACGGGGCGATGTATCCATTCTCAATGGTGAGCCCAGATTAGTAAAGACACGACAGGCATGTGCGCGCCCCTTCAGACAATAGCCGAGGGTGCCACGTCCTCGTCTCTCCAGGTTTTGGAGAGGCGGGGAATTTGCGATGAACCCCTTCTGCCCCGCACGAGCGAGGACGCTCGCGCCTACATTGTTTAGCACTCATTCTCGGTATGTCCCTTTACGGCGGCCCCAAACGGCATCACTTTGGTAATGCTTCCTATCGATGTTATTTATGGGCCCTCCGGGGTCCCAGGGGAATCTAATGTTCATATGAGTGAGAAGCCCTTAAAGAGATACCTTTTTGCCAGCGACTTTGACCAGACCCTTACTTTCGATGATTCCGGCTACGTGCTGAGTGAACTAGTCGGCATACCGACTGCGGAATTTGAACGTAAGGCGCAGGGCATGGCCAAGCTGAACCTGGTGCAGCAGGGGGCGGAGCTGTCTTATCTCCTGCTGCATGATCCCGAGTTCCGCAAGAAAGTCCGCAAGCAGCATTTGTACGAAGTCGGCAAGAACATCCGCCTGAAAGAAAATATCGAATTGCTTTACCAGGTGCTCAAGAACGGAGTGGACGGGTATCACTTCGACTTCTACGTGATTTCCGCCTCGCCGGTGGAAGTGATCCAGTCGGCGCTGGAGGGGATTGTTCCCCGCGACCACATTTACGGCACCGAATTTATTTACAACGCATCCGGCGAGATCGAAAGCCTGGTGCGGGCTACCGCCGGCTATGGCAAGGTGGCCGCCCTCGACCAGCTGCAGGCACAGTTGCAGATCGGGCCGGACCACATCATCTACACTGGCGACGGCAGCTCGGATATCAACGTGATGCTGCACGTCAAGATGCGTGACGGCTTCACCATCGCAGTGTCGGAGGCCAAGCACATCTCTCAGGTTGCGAGGAGGACCGTCCTCAGCACCAACGCCCTCGCCGTTCTGGGACCGATCCTGGAAGAAACAGTGGGCTGGGAGCGGGCCCAAATCCGCCAGTTCTTCGAGTCCTACGGCATATTGATCCAGGAGTGGGACAGCGTGCGTACCGACTGGCTGACTTTGCGACCCGCGGTCAAGGAAACGTCCCAGGCGATAACCGCCAGCGCCTGAATCCCTTGCTCTATTCCGGACATCAATCTTAACAGCGTCAGGTCAGGTGACCGGCGTTACCTGCCGCGGTGGGCTTGTGCTTGCGCTGTTATCGCCCCGCGCGGACAATGGAGAAACATGCTTCGTGACAAGAATCTTATTCCTCTCTCCCACCAGCATCAGCACTGCCTGGCGCTGTGTGTACGCCTGGATCGCGCCATTCAGGCCGGCGGGGTCGATCTCGAGGCGTGGCAAGCCGAAATCCAGCAGATGTTTGAACAAGAGATCACCTTTCATTTTGCCGCCGAAGAGAGAGAATTGTTTCCCGTGGCGGCACGCTTTCCCGAGCTGCAGTCCCTGGTCCAGGAATTGGTGACCGGACATATTTTGCTGCGTGATTTCTTTTCCCGCGCCGCCGCCCGCAAACTGCATGCCGCAGGATTGCAGGCCCTGGTGGAAAAACTGGCTTCCCACATTCGCAAGGAAGAGCGCGAGCTGTTCGAGGGCATGCAGCGGCTGATGAAGCCGGAGGAGCTTGCCGTGGTGGGCGTCGCGCTCCAACAATCCCTGGCTGAGGCTTCCAACGCCTGCATTCTGCCCAGCGCGGCCACCCGCCTGCGCCCCAAGCAGTAGAAATTGTCATCCTGAGCGGAGTACAACGTTTCGCACAGCGAAACGCTGTACGAAGTCGAAGGACCCCTACCTTTCCACGAAGGCCTCGATGTACGCTTCCACAGAATCAGGAATTCATTCACAAAACAGGGTAGGGCTCCTTCGACTCCGGAATTGCTTTCGAAAGCGAAAGCAATTCCTGCTCAGGATGACAGCTGTGAATCCAAGCCACGCTTTCTTTCATCTAGCAGATCATGAGTGAAGAAGCCGTTCCCTTCTCTGTCGCAGACTATTCCGAACCGGTGGCGCAAACCTCCAGTGGCGGTTCTCTGAACGATGCCGCGCTGCTCGATGCCTACTCGCAGGCAGTGGTCGGCACTGCGGAGAGGCTCAGCCCATCGGTGGTAAAGATCGATGTTGCCCAGGCGGCGCAGAGCCGCTCCGGCGAGCCGCGCGAGCGGCAGGGCGGCGGCTCCGGTTTCGTGTTTACTCCCGACGGTCTGATTCTCACCAATAGCCACGTGGTTCACGAAGCCACCCGCATCCAAGTCTCCTTTGCCGATGGGCGGCGCTTTCCGGCCCGCACCATCGGAGACGATCCCGCCACCGACCTGGCTGTCGTGCGCGTGGATATCCCCAATAACGACGCACCCGGCCTGGTGGTGGCTCCGCTGGGCGATTCCCAGAAGCTGCGGGTGGGACAGCTGGCCATTGCCATCGGGAATCCCTACGGCTTCCAGTACACCGTGACGGCTGGCGTTGTAAGCGCGCTCGGACGATCGCTGCGTTCGTGTTCAGGAAGGATGATCGACGACGTGATCCAGACCGACGCTTCGCTCAACCCGGGCAATTCCGGAGGCCCGCTGGTGACTTCCGATGGCCAGGTCGTGGGCGTCAATACAGCGACCATCATGGGCGCGCAGGGGCTTTGCTTCGCCATCGGGATCAACACCGCGAAGTTCGTGGCCGGACGCCTGCTGCAGGAAGGACGAATACGTCGCAGCTACATTGGCGTCGAGGCCCAGACCACGCCTTTGCATCGCCGCCTGGTGCGCTTCTACAACCTGCCGCAGGAAACTGGCGTGGTCGTGATCTCGGTCACTGCCGGCAGTCCCGGCCAGAAGGCGGGATTGCGCGAAGGTGATGTGATCGTTGCGCTAGATGGCCAGCCCGTGGCCGGCGTCGACGACTTGCACCGCCTGCTCACGGACGCGCGGGTGGGCATCAACACCGTGCTGACGGTGCTGCGCTGGACGGAAAGGCTGGAGCTTAAAGTTGTCCCCGAAGAAGCGAAGTAGGCTCCACTTAATGTGGCGCAGGCGCCCTCCCGCGTCAAAGCATGCAGCGCCGCAAATCCCGTGTAGAACCAGCTGGACCAATGTCCTTCCTCGAGGGATCACATAATCCGGAATCTCCCCTAGCCGAGCTTCGCTCGGCCAGACGGTTCAGAGATCCGTCGCCACCCGGGGAACCGACGCCATCTGATAGAGGTATTCCACGTGCGAGAGCACGGCCCCGTCGATTCCCTGCACTTTCGGATTGGTGGATTCGATCACGAAATACTCGTCGGGTGCGTGGGCACCGCTACCATGCCCCAATCCGAAATGTCCCGCAGCCAGGTGCAGCGGATCACCGGTAAAAACATATCCCGGCCAGGATCCGGCGCTGCGCGGCAAAACGATCGGATCAATCCCCTTGCTGCGATAGACCGCCACCTGGGCACGAATCAGCGGCGCGTCAGCCGAAGTGCTGTTAGGGTCATAGCCTCCGGTCATATTCACTTCGATGTCTCCGAAACCGCGTTTGGCGAGGTGGGCCTTGAGTGCTGCCAGTGCATCGTCGGCCTTCATGTCCGGCACCAGGCGCAGGTCGAGCTTGGCCACGGCGCGATGCGGAAGAATGGTTTTCCCGCCGGGACCGGTATAGCCACCCACCAGGCCTTCTATGTTGACCGTGGGCCGCGACTGCAGCAGTTCGAGGGCCTCCACATAGTTGACGTCGTGGATCCAGTGCTCGACGCTGTACTGTTTCTTGGCAACGTTTTCATCGAGGCGGCGGGCCGCCTGGGCAATCATCTTCTTTTCCGCAACGGAGAGTGGACGCGCCTTGTCGGCGAAACCGTCAATGGCCGGCGTGTTGCCGTCGGCCGAAACCAGCGTAGAGAGCGCTTCCACCAGGTGCCACGCCGGACTGTCAATCATGGCTTTCAGGCTGGAGTGAACATCTTTTCGCGGACCTCGTCCCCACTTTTCTCCGCTGGAAACCAATTCGAGTTCGACGATGCCTTTGGCCCCCAGAGTCATGGTCACTTTGCCGTCGAGATCCTGTTCGGCGGCAGGTATGTAAATACCTTGGCACTTGCGCAACGCACCCAGCACTTCAGGGCGGCGCACGATCTGCGGGAAGTGCGGCGAGCCGATTTCTTCTTCGCCTTCGGCCACGAACACCAGATTGACGGGAAGCCTGCGCCCGGCGCCCCGAATGGCGTGCAGAGCGGCCAGGAAGGAAGCCTCCGGACCTTTCTGGTTGACCGCGCCGCGGCCGACGACACACTTGCCCAGGCCAGGTTTATCGATGATAGCCGCGTCGAAGGGCGGCGACGACCACTCCGAGGGATCGACCTGTTTGACGTCATACATGAAGTAGATCCCGAGGGTGCGCGCGACGCCGGCGTCAAGCGTGGCAAAGATGCCGGGCTGGCCGTCGGTCGAGACTTTCGTGGCTCCCTGGAAGCCGGCCTCGCTCAACAGACGCATGGCCATATCGCAGCCTTCGTTTATGCCCCGGTGCTCGGCGGCAATCGAAGGCTGGCGAATCCACTCCTGCAGGCGCTGAACCGATTCGTCATGGCGCCTTTCGATTTCCTTCCGGATGACGGCCAGGTCGGGGTTGGCGTCAGCGGAAAAAGAGTTGTGGGAGAGGGCGAGCGAGGTGGCGCCGGCGGCGGTGGCTTGAAGGAAGGTTCGTCGGTTCATGGGCGCGAGGATAATCGCAAAAGTTCGGGTGTGTCCACACCTGATATCAGCGATGCAGGAGCATGGGTCTGGGTGTGGGTCGCACACTCCTGTCCGACGCCTTTGACTTTCCTTCTCTGGGGTGCCGCTTGTCCGCGCTCCCGCACACTCGAGCCAAAAAGCCTTTTTGTTATTAGGTAGAATCAAATTCAAAGGTGTGGGACAAGAGTGTCCGACCCACACCTCCCTCTTTGGAGTCATTGCAACCACCGCCACCCTGTGTTAGCTTCTTGAAACAGCAGAGGTTAGCTTGCAAGCGACGATTCCTGCCGGGCTGGATCGCAAGGAAACGGAAGTTTATCGACAGCTGCATCCGGAACGGCTCCCGAAACACATCGCCATCATCATGGACGGCAACGGACGCTGGGCGCGCCGCCGCCACTTGCCGCGCATGGCCGGACACCGCGCCGGAGTTGCATCCGTGCGTTCTACCGTGGAAACTGCGGCCTGCATCGGGATTCCCTGGCTGACCTTGTACGCCTTCTCCGAAGAGAACTGGAAGAAGCGTCCGCGCAGTGAAGTGGACTTCCTGATGGGCCTGCTGTGCCGCTATCTGAAGGCGGAAGTTCCTACTCTGAACAAAAACAACATTCGCCTGGAATACATCGGACGCCTGCATGAGCTTCCGCCCTCGGTGCAGGAAAAGATGGCATGGGCGCGGGAGGCGACGGCCGGCAACACCGGGATGGTGCTGACCCTGGCGCTCAATTACAGCGCGCGCACCGAGCTGGTGGACGCCTTCAGGTCGATCGTGGACGCCGCCGCGCGCAACGGCGGGCTGGACCATCTCGAAATCGACGAAGACGCTGTGTCGCAGAACCTGTACACCCGGCACCTGCCTGATCCTGATCTGGTAGTGCGTACCAGCGGCGAGATGCGGCTGAGCAACTTCCTGCTGTGGCAGCTGGCCTACGCTGAAATCTACGTCACTCCGACCTTGTGGCCGGAGTTTCGCGGGGTGCACCTACTGGAAGGCATCGCGGAGTATCAAAAGCGCGAGCGGCGTTACGGCGGCCTGGCGGACCACGCACCCCATGCCCACGCCTCTCTTCCCCACCCATCCAAGACGGGCCGGAGTTGACCTGGCTTGCAACTACTGAAACGAATTCTCACCGCGCTGGTCCTGATCCCGATCGTCCTGTTGCTGGTGCTGCGGGCCCCTGTACCCGTGGTGTCTCTGATCGCGGCCCTGGTCGCGCTGCTGGCGATCCAGGAACTGCTGAAGATTTCAGAGGCCTACAAGGTCACGCCAATGTACTGGTCGACCTACATTTTCGTCGGACTGTTCTTCCTCTTCCTGGCAGTGAATCCCGGGCGTAATACTCCGCTGCTCTCCACATCTGTGTTTGCCGGCAGCGCGGCCTTCGTGGCCGCGATTGCTCCATTTGTCTTTCTGGTGATCGCCATGAGGCGGGCCGATCTCAGCACCGGATTTCCCGCCGCCATGACTTCGGCATTTGCGTTCGCCTACATTGCCCTGCCTCTGGGGTGCCTGGTGCAGATTCGGGAGCAAGCCTCTGGCGCATTCCTTCTGCTCTACCTGCTGCTGCTGGTGTGGGCGGGCGACATCTTTGCCTACTTTGTCGGCCGATCGCTGGGACGCCACCTGATGTCGCCGCGCATCAGTCCCCGGAAGACCTGGGAAGGAGCGTTGGCTTCGATGATCGCCAGCGTCGGAGTGGGCATTTTGCTCTACAACTACGCGCTGCCCATCAGCACGGCGTTGCTGAATGCGCGGCTGATTGAAAAAAAGGACGGCCTGTTCGCCCTCGAGAAGGCGCCCCTGTGGCCGATCATCCTGCTTTCCGCAGCCATCAATATCGCCGCGCAGCTAGGAGACCTGGTGGAGTCGCTGATCAAGCGGGGCGCGGGAATCAAGGATTCCGGGACGCTGCTTCCCGGTCACGGCGGCATGCTGGACAGAATTGATGCCCTGCTCTTTGCCGCCCCGCTGCTGTGGTACTATGCGGCTTGGCGCGTGATGCAGTAAGCCGCCCCCCTGGCTGCGCCCCACCCGAACTCTGCTCATGAAACGCATTGCCATCCTGGGATCCACGGGCTCGATTGGGCGCAGTACGCTCAGCGTGGTCGAAACTTATCCCGAGCGCTTCCAGGTGGTTGCCCTGGCCGCGGGCCGCAATGTGGAGTCTGCCTTTGAGCAGGCCAGGCGCTGGAGGCCCAAACTCATTTCGATTACGACCGCGGTCGATGCCGAGATTCTGCGCTCTCGTCTGCAGACAGCAGGAATAAAGAGTGTTGAAGTCGTGCATGGCCCAGCTGGAACCGTGCGGGTGGCCACCCATCCGGATGTGGATTTCGTGGTCAGCGCGATTGTCGGCGTGGCTGGGCTCAAAGCCACCTACGAAGCCGTGAGATCGGGAAAAACGGTCGGGTTGGCGAACAAGGAGTGCCTGGTGGCGGCGGGTGAGTTGATCACCGCCGAGGCGCGTCGCCAAGGCAAGCCTTTGCTGCCCATCGACAGCGAGCACAATGCGGTCCACCAGTGCCTGCGCGGCGGACGGATGGAAGAGGTGGAGCGGATCTGGCTGACCGCCTCGGGCGGACCATTTCTTTACACACCCAAGTCGCAATTTTCTTCGATCTCGGTGGCCCAGGCGCTGAATCATCCCACGTGGAAAATGGGGCAGCGCATTACGATTGACTCCGCCACCCTGATGAACAAGGGATTCGAAGTGATCGAGGCTTGCCGTTTGTTCAACTTGCCGCCCAGCCGGGTGCAGGTGATGGTGCATCCGCAATCCACCATTCACTCCATGGTCGAGTTTGTGGATGGCAGCATACTTGCTCAGTTTTCTGTAACCGATATGCGGTTGCCCATCCTGTATGCGTTGACTTATCCAGAGCGCATTCCTTCGGCTATGCGGTTCCCGGTCATGGACTTACGGCATCTCGAATTCCTGCCGCCGGATGTGGAAAAATTCCCTTGTCTGGGCCTGGCCTATGCAGCGGCGGAGGCCGGGGGTGCGAAAACGGTTGCACTCAACGCCGCCGACGAGATAGCAGTGGAGGCGTTTCTGCAGGGCCGCATCGGTTTCAACCACATTCCCGAAGTGATCCGGGAAGTACTCTCTGCAACGGAAGCGGGCAAGCTAGAATCTATAGAGCAGGTATTGGAAACGGACTCCGGCGCGCGGGTGCTGGCGCTCGAGAGAGTTGAGCGGGTGGGGGGAAGGCCGGAGGGCTCACGACCGGTCTCCGCCGCAATGCAAGCGGAGTAGACCAATTTCATATATGTCTGGATTCTTAACTGCAGTGTTATCTGTCGGCGTGATTTTGGGATTCATGATCCTGATTCACGAGTTCGGCCATTACGCCGTGGCCAAGCTGCTGGGGGTTCGGGTGGAGCAGTTTGCCATCGGCTTCGGCAAGCGCCTGTTCGGTTTCAGAAAGGGCGAGACGGACTACCGCATCAACGTATTGCCGCTGGGCGGTTACGTCAAAATGAGCGGCGAAAACCCGATGGATGAGCGCAGCGGCGATCCCGGGGAATTCATGTCCCATCCCCGCTGGCATCGCTTCCTGATCGCCGTGGCCGGGCCGGCGATGAACATTCTGTTTGCGGTGGGCCTGCTCACCTGTGTTTACATGGTGCGTTACGAGTACCCCGCGGTGCTGGATGAGCCGGCGATCATTGGATGGGTGGCGCAAGACACGCCCGCGGCCAAAGCCGGAATCCAGATCGGCGACCGCATCGTTCGCATCGACGGCATCCAGAATCCCACCTGGGAACAGGTGATTCCACGTGAGGCTCTGAATCCCAACCAGCCCCTTGATGTCGCCATCGAGCGCGACGGCCAGATACTGAGCAAAACCATCGTGCCTGAGGCCTACGGTCCGAACCAGATGGGTTCTGCTGGATGGGAGCCGAAAGAGCCGAATTTTCCAATTACCGATCTGGAGCCGGGCATGCCCGCCGAAAAGGCCGGAATGAAGCTGGGCGACGAGATTATCAACGTGGACGGGAAGCCGATTGCCGGCCTCGCGGCCATGATCGAAAGCCTCAAGCGTACCCAGGCCAAGCCCATTCAGATCACGGTCAAGCGCGACGGCCAGCTCCTTGACTTCACGGTGCAGCCGGTTTTGTCCGATATGCGCGGCGATCAGCGCTACCGCGTGGGTATTGGCAGCGCACCCATGAAGGTATCTTCGTTGCCGTTTGCGGCGGCATTTCGGCGCTCGGTCGAGCAGAACAAGCAGGGCTCGCTTCTGATCCTCGAGTTGGTCCAGAAAATGATTCAGCGCAAGATTTCGATCCGCTCCATCGAGGGCCCAATCGGGATCGGGCGCGCCGCAGGGCAGGCCGCCAGCAAGAAGGGCTGGACTCCACTTTTGGAACTGACCGCGGGAATCAGCTTGAATCTCGGCATCTTTAACCTACTGCCCATTCCCATTATGGATGGCGGAGTCATTCTGTTGTTATTCGTCGAAAGCATCATCCGCCGGGACATCAGCCTGCGCATCAAAGAACGTATCTACCAGGCAGCCTTCGTGTTCCTGGTCCTGTTCGCCGTCATGGTCATCTACAATGACGTAGCCAAGATGCTGCCCAGCGTGATGGGAAGAATGCCTTAAGGGCAGCTTTCAGCTCTCAGCTGCTGGCTTCTAGCTGCTGGCTCCCGACTTCCGAAAAAGCTCTGTCATCCCGACCGGAGCGGAGCGCGGTGGAGGGATCTGCTGCTTGGACCGCCTCTCCGGCCTCGAACCAGGTAACCGAACATGTAAGACCCCTGCCGCAATCCACTCATTCTGCATCCTTTAAGCGCTGACAACTGACAGCTGACAACTGAGAGCTTCCTTTCCCCGTGCTAGAATAAAACTTCCCCATGGCAGACATTCAGCGCAGAAAATCCGTTACCGGCTCGATTGGCGGGGTAAGGATCGGCAGCGATGCACCAGTTGTGGTGCAGTCAATGACCAACACCGACACTGCTGATATTCCCTCCACCGTGCAGCAGGTCGCCGCCCTGGCCCGGGCCGGGTCAGAGCTGGTGCGGGTCACGGTCAACAACGAAGAGGCCGCCGCCGCGGTCGCACCCATCGTTGAGCAACTCAATAAGCAGGGCGTGCAGGTGCCGATCATCGGCGACTTCCATTACAACGGACACATCCTGCTCAAGAAATATCCCGAGTGCGCCCGCGCCCTGGCCAAGTACCGAATCAATCCCGGCAACGTCGGCATAGGGCGCAAGGACGACAACAATTTCCGCACCATGATCGAGGTTGCAGTCGAAAACCAGAAGCCCGTACGCATCGGCGTGAACTGGGGATCGCTCGACCAGTCGCTCCTGACCCGCATGATGGACGAGAACTCGCTTCTGCCCGAACCCAAAGACGCGCGCGAAGTAACTATGGAAGCCATGGTGGTAAGCGCGCTGAATTCCGCCAGCCTGGCAGAAAAATACGGGCTGCGACCGGATCAAATTATTCTCAGCGCCAAGGTCAGCGGCGTGCAGGACCTGATCGACGTCTATCGCTCGCTGGCTTCGCGCTGCAACTATCCGCTGCACCTGGGGCTGACCGAAGCCGGCATGGGTGCCAAGGGCATTGTGGCATCCAGCGCCGCCCTGGGCGTGCTGTTACAGGAAGGCATTGGCGACACCATCCGGGTCTCGCTCACGCCCGCGCCCGGGGGGGATCGCACCGAAGAAGTCCGCGTGGGGCAGCAGATTCTGCAATCTCTCGGCATTCGCAGCTTCACCCCGCAGGTGACCGCGTGTCCGGGATGCGGCCGCACCACCAGCACTTTCTTCCAGGAAATGGCGCAGCAGATTCAATCCTACCTGCGCGACCAGATGCCGGTCTGGAAGGGACGTTACACCGGCGTAGAAGAAATGAAAGTGGCCGTCATGGGCTGCGTCGTAAACGGCCCCGGCGAGTCGAAACATGCCAGCCTAGGCATCTCGCTCCCGGGAACGTTTGAAGAACCGAAAGCTCCCGTTTACGTCGATGGTCGCCTCTTCACTACACTGAAGGGCGACAAGATTGTCGCCGAGTTCATCCAGATTCTGGATGACTACGTAGAATCGCACTACGCCGCCAAAGAAGAACTCGCCGCCAAATAAATGTAGGCGCGAGCGTCCTCGCTCGTGCGTCCGCACCACAAACGCATGCCCTCAAGTATCTTTCCCATTTCGAAACCAAAGAATTTAACTTGGCGCGGACCACTCTCTGCGCAACCGCAGTTTGTGATATTCGTGTCGGATGCACCGCGTTTACGAATACCGCCGTCATCTGCCCCACTACTAGGGCGACAACAAAGCAATTTTCGTAACATTCACCACTCACCTGCGCTGGACCTTGCCTCCAGAAGCTCGCTCGATAGTTTTGGCATGCTGCAACTGGGGAAATGGGACACTCCACAATTTGCATGGGGCTGTCGTGATGCCTGACCACGTTCACCTGATCTTCACCCCCGCTATACGAGGGCGACAGCCTCCACAGCGTCGCCGAGATCATGCAAGGCATCAAGGGCACATCCGCCCACAGGATCAATCATTTCCTGAATCGCAACGGGCAGGTGTGGCAGCGCAAATCGTTTGATCGCCTGCTTCGGCGCGAGGAGAGCATTCGTGCGAAAGTTGAATATATGGTCCAGAACCCCGTGCGGGCTGGACTGGTGCGAACCGCAGAGGAATATCGCTGGTTGTGGGTTCCGAATCTTCCAGAAGCGAGTAAAGCCGGATAAGACTCTCTCGCTCTTGCCTCACCGCTGCACGAGCGAGGACGCTCGCGCCTACATTCAAACCTACGCCAGCAGCGGCAGATCCGGATTCGCCCTTTCATCGTAGATCGGATCGGCGATCTTGTTCAGCTCAGGATAGTGTTTCAGCAACGGCTCCGGGGCCTTTACGCGCTCTCCCGTGATCATGTTTTTTAGCTGCAGCGCGTTGACTCCCGCCTTGCCCTCGAAGTGATTGTTGGTCACAACGTAAGTGACTTCGGCCTTGCCCGCGATCCGAATGATCTTATCTTTCCATCCCGACAGCTCGGCCTCGCTGTAAAGATAGTTGTAGCGGTCGGCGCCGGTGTCGGCGTCAAACCACTGGTCGTAATTTCGTCCGTGCAGACGCACGTAGCCCACCGGAGACGTGACGTGCTCGGTGGGGACGAGCGAGCGGCCGATCAGCGGCTGGTCGATGTTGCAGAAGGAGACGTTCCGTTGCATGAAGTCGTTGATGGTATCGGGATTCTCCCAGCTATCGTGGCGGACTTCGACCACACGCGGGTATTCGATGAACTGGCGCAGCAGCTTTTCCAGATATTCTCGGTTCAGCGATGTGTTCTTGAACGAAACCGGAAATTGAATCAGCAGCGCGCCCAACTTCCCTTCTCCCGCCAGCGCTTCCAGCCCTTCCCGCGCCAGGGCTTCGTCTTCATCGTTGGGCTTAATGGACGCGGCCGAAGTGGGCTCCATCACGGCCATGGGGTTGTGGGTGAAAGAGCGATGCAGTTTGGCGGTGAACATGAAATCTGGATTCACCGCCTCCGCTTTCCGCGCCCAGAGTTTGGCCAGATGCGGCTTGATGTGTCCGTAGAAGGAAGTGTTGATCTCCACCATGTCAAAGCAGCGCGCCAGGATTTCCAGCGGATGTTGTTTGCGGTGCTGCATTCCCGGGGGATAGAAAGCTCCCTCCCAGTCTTTGTAAGACCAGCCCGCGGTGCCAACCCGTATTGTTGAAGACGTGTCCACCCGCGCTTCTACTTTAGATGCCAGCAGACTAGCATACGCGGCAGATCGGCTTTGGATAGGTCCGATGTCCCGCGAACCTGTAAGGGCGAAAGGGGAAAGGGCGGGAAGGGCACGCGTTCACCCGTGCCGCCACCGCGCTAAAACGTGCGGCCCTTTAGCGCCTGAGGTTGGCTACACGTGCCGTGGGCACTCTAGTAGAAGAACAGCGCAACCCAGTACACCCCCGTGGGATAGGTGCGCGTACGGGCGTAGCAGGAACCGGCGGCGAAAGACGCGAGCGACCGATCCTTGATCACCTGCACTGCATTTTCAGGAAGCGTCTGCGGCTCGGAAGTGGTGTAGCGTAAGACTGCGCGGGCCATCGGCCCTGACGTTCGCAACGAATCGGCATCGGCCATGGTGCAAGCCGTGGACGCAGCTTCCCTGCCGTCCATGCGCTGCAACCCGGGCAGGTGACTCTGGGCCCGCATGCGATCCACACTCCTGGCCACGAGTGCCTCCGCTTCGGCCTCGGAATAGCGGGGCAAACTGTGCCCGAAATCCTGGGTCACATACAGTAGTGATCCGCTGCGCACCACGCTAAACCCAGCAACGTTGTACCCGGCATTCAGCAAGTTGGCGCGGTGTGGCGGAGAATGCATCAGGCTGTCCTGCGCCTGGTCCAGGCTGCCCGCAAACGCGACATTTTCTCCCGACTGGTCGAGATGGGTCCTGGTGCTGGCTGCCAGGCGGTGCACCAGAGTGGGTTCACCGGAAAGCTGGTGAGAAAGTTTCTGTTGGGCGGCCATGGCTGCGGCATGTGCCCGCGCCGCCTGGGTCAATCCGTCGTCCACCTGCAAAGGGGGAAGGCCGGCCTTCGCCCGCTCTCGATTGGCCATTTCCAGCAACTGGCGTCCAGCGTCGGCGTCGTAATAGGGAGAAGGCTGGGTCTCCGCCGACTTAACTGGTGGTTCCGTTGCTTGCGCTGGGACTTCGAGCCCCACAAAGCTCGTGGCCATCAATATCGCGAAAGAAGTTATCAGGGCCCGGGTCATATGAGTCGTGATCTCGCAGCCCAATGGATGCGAAATCAAAGTTCCGCTTTGCTTCCCTCACGCTAGACCCTAAAATCAATCTGAGCACCTTACGATGGGGACATTACTGATAGGCATACTGCTGGTGGTGAACGTTGTACTTCTGGTACTGCTCGCGGCCATTTTTCGCCGGACGGCCGGCTCTTCCCAAACCGCTGAAATTACAGACCTTGCCCGGCAGACGACTTTGCTTCATGAGTCCCTTAGCCAGAAGTTCAACGATGCCACGCTTGACATGGCCACCCGCCTCGAAAACACCAAGGGAGAGCTACGTCAGGGAGTGACCGACCGCCTGACCCAGGGATTCAACGAAATCCGCAACTCAGTCGAAGCCCAGCTGACCGGCGGACGGCGGGAGCAGACTCACGATCTGCGCGAGGCGCGTACCGAGCTGACCACCTCGCTGGCGCTGACCACATCCCAGCTCAAGGTCGAGTTCGAAAATCTTAATCAGAAAACGGCGCAGAGCCTGGATTCGATTCGCGACCGCGTGGACGCCAAGCTGCTCGCCATCACCGATCAGGTACAGCAAAAACTCGACCAGAACATCAAGGAAGGCTTTGCCCAGTTCGAAAAAGTGCAGCAGCATTTGAAGGCTGCCGAAGAGCAGTTGCGCGAGGTCGGAGCCCTGGGACACTCCATCAACGACCTCAACAACATGCTCAAACTGCCCCACCTGCGCGGCCAGTTTGGCGAAGCCAGCCTGGAGCGTTTGCTGTCGGATTTTCTGCCCGCCCACATGTTCGAAATGCAGTCTTCCGCCGGCGATAGCAACGGACGCGCCGATGCCGTCATCCAGTTCCCTGATCGCCGCCTGCCGATTGATGCCAAGTTTCCGCGCGAACAGGTTCTGGCGCTCTTTGAAAGCAATGTCGAGTCGGAAATCGAAGATGCCCGGCACGAGTTCGTCCGCGTGATGAAGACCGAAGCCCGGCGGATCAAGGCTTACATCCAGCCCGAACACGGCACCACAGACATCGCCCTTATGTACCTGCCCAGCGAAACCCTTTACATGGAGGCAATCCGCAACCGCGAGCTCGCCGACTGGCTCAATGCGCAGCACGTGTTTCCCGTCTCACCCAACACTCTGCTGATGACCTTGCAGACGATTGCCTTGGTGCACAAATGGTATGAAGTCGCCAGCCGCTTCGAGAAGAGCCGCCTGGAGCTGGCCAAGGCGCAGAAGTCGTTCGATCATTTCCAGAACCAGTTCGAAACCGTCGGCAAGAACCTGAACAAGGCACAGGAAGCCTTTGATACCGCGCAACGACACCTGAAGACCTATCGCGGCCGGGTCACCGCGCTGAGCGGCCAGGAACAACTGGAACTGGATGCCGCCACGGCAACAGTAAAGAGTGAGGGAGAGCCTACCCTGCCCCTGATTGATAAGGCCAGCGCCTAAACTCCGTCGTGTCATCCTCCGCAGTCGAAGGACCCCTTACCCGATTAACAGTCAGAGCTTTCACGTCCCAGCCCGTGGCCTCCCACGCTTCGCAAAGTGCTCGAGGCATGGGGCAGCGAACAACCGCTCCTACATACGGAACATCCAAGAACATCATTGAACCGACAACCACGCGGTCGAATGGGTTAGTCTTGGTTGGCGGGTAATCCAGGGAGTCGTGATCTCATGTCATTCATGTGGAATCTCAAGTCTCTGCTCGTGGTTGGGATCGCTGCACTCCTGGCGGGAACTACCTGGGCGCAGTCGTCAGTGCCGACGAAGCAATCCAGCGCCGTACCCGGCCTCAGCCGCCTCCGTCACATCATCGTTCTGGCCCAGGAGAACCGCTCCTTCGATCAGTACTTCGGCGAGTTGCGCGAATACTGGGCCCAAAATGGTTATCCCGATCAATCCTTCGATGGCCTGCCTCAGTTCAATCCTAAGTCCGGCATTGCGCCGCTCTACGGGCCGCCGCCAGCCGTACCCGGTTGCGATCCCGCCTTCCCTCCTCCCAGCGATTGCAAGATAAACGCCAACAGTCCGGCCGTAGCCTCTTTCGAACTGCTCACCGAGTGCACCGAGAACACCAGCCCCTCGTGGAACGAGGCCCATCGCGACTGGGACGTTAACGATCCTCTCGGACTGCGTCCGGCCATGTTGAACGGATTCGTTCGCACCGCCGCCCATGATGCCAGGTTTCTTCCGCCGCCCTACGTTGACGTTGACGGCAAGCGCGCCATGGGTTACTACACGGGCAAAGATCTGAACTACTACTACTTCATGGCATCAAACTTCGCCACATCGGACCGCTGGTTTCACCCGGTCATGACGCGAACCCACCCCAACCGTGAATACCTCTATGCTGCAACCTCGCAGGGAGACGTGTACAAAGTGGGTAGTAACAGCGCGGACAGCCAGCACCTCACAGCCCAGACGATCTTCCAGGAGCTGCAGAGCAAAGGCATCAGCTGGAGAATCTACGTCAACCCAGCCCATAGCCCATGCACCGGACCGCCTTACGACCACGCCTGCCTGATGAGGCTCAGTTACATTCAGTTTTTTGCCTGGGGACAAACCATTCCCAAAAATTGGCCGTACAAAATTGTTCCCATCTCGCAGTATTTTACCGACCTGAAAAATGGAACCCTGCCGCAAGTTGTTTTCATCGAACCCGCCAGCAACGCTGGCCTGGACGAACATCCTTCCGATTCCGACAAATTTCCCATCAATATTCAGCTCGGGGCCCGTTACGTATCGACCCTGATCAACGCGCTGATGACCAGTTCGTCATGGTCTGACTCAGCTTTCATCCTGACCTTCGACGAAAGCGGGGGCCTCTATGATCACGTTGCGCCCCTTGCCACCGTGAGCCCGGATGGGATCAAGCCCAAGGATCTGGTGTCGGGGGACTTTTGCACCACGACGACGGGTCCGACCTGCGATTTTGTGTACACCGGCTATCGCATCCCGTTGATCGTGGTTTCTCCCTTTGCCAAGAAAAACTATGTCTCGCACACGCCCGCGGACCTTACTGCCATTCTCAAGCTGATCGAAGTTCGCTTTGGCGTCCCCAGTCTGACCGCCCGGGATGCGCACCAGATGGACATGACGGAGTTCTTCGACTTCAACAATCCTCCATGGCTGGCTCCGCCCACGCCCCCAGCCCAGAGCACCGGTGGACGTTGCTATCTGAACGCTCTGCCCTAACGCCAGCGGGGGTAAACTCTCAGGAGCACCGGTTGGAAAAAAAGTTTTCCGCACGAAAAGTTCAGGGATGGAAATAGCCTCAAGCACCCCACTCATTCGCATAAGACGCGAATGAGCGCGGTATCCCGGCGAACAAACGGCGCAAGCTTGTGCGAACGTCTGGTTACAACAGTTGGCTTCCAGTTTGCCCGTGATACATGCAGATCGACAGGCATCAGGCCGAAAATGCGTTCTTGCACAAGGCGGCTGTAATGTGTTCCTGTTTATTCGCAGGGTTGAGCCGCGCAGAAAGCCTGGCTACTACCGATTACGTATAATCGCGGAAATTCTTCTTCAGCCACCACTAACGGCGGGGACGATAGAAATCTTACTTCCAGCGGAGAGTGGACTCGCGAGTCCACCTGTATATCGGATATGTTCATCACCGATGAAGATGTTAATGTGTTCCCGCACTTGTCCCTGCTCGGTTGTGATGCGATCGCGAACGCCCGGATATAGAGTGCAGAGAGCCGACAATGCGTCCGCCAGAGTTGCGGGCGAAGGCTCGATCTCGACGGCGCTGTGTCCAGCGGTAAATTCGCGCAACGCCCCTGGAATATGAAAAGTGACCGGCATGGATCACCTCTTCGATCGACGCGTCTTGCTTTTCGACAGCGATTTCGTTCGATGTGAAGCCGCGGCCTTAGCGAAGGTCGGCCCTGAACTGCCCGAGGCATCCTCGACGATCGCACTACGCACGCACACCACCGACGGCAACCCTTCCAGTATCCTTTGCCACGTCTTTCCTTCATCTCGCGAACCGAAGAGCTGCCCACTCCGTGTGCCAAAGTAAATTCCGACTGGATCGAACGAATCTGCGGTCATGGCATCACGCAGAACGGTTTCATACGCCCGTTTCTGGGGCAAGCCGCGCATGAGAGGTTCCCATGAGGCGCCAGCGTTGCGGGTTCTGTAAACTCGCAGCCGGCCCTCGCAGGCGCAGCGAAACTGGTCGGACTCGACTGGAATGACAAACACGCAGTCGGGATTTCTGGGATGCGCGATCATGGCGAAACCAAAATCCGACGGTACGCCGTTAGCAATATCGAGCCAGTTTTCGGCAGAGTTATCGGAGCGGTACAGGCCCCAATGACTTTGCAGAAAAAGGCGTTGGGGACGAGCCGGATGCATCGCAATTTTGTGTATGCATTGCCCGAACTCAGGATACCTGTCCGGCATGGTCATGGCGCGGATGCCTTGGTTTTGAGCCGTCCAGGTGCGTCCGCCATCAATGGTCCGGTAAACGCCGCCGGCTGAGATGGCGACGTACATCCGCTGGTTGTCGGCGGGATCGAGCAGAATGGTGTGCAAAGCCAGTCCGCCGTTTCCCGGCATCCACCGTGGACGATGCGGGTGATCGAACAGCCCCCGCATGAGAGACCAGGTTTCTCCGGCATCGCGGCTTTCGAAAAGTCCGGCCGGCTCTACCCCGCAATAGAGTACGTTCGGCTCTTCGGGCCGACCCAGAGCGATCTGCCAGATGTTCTTCAGCGAAACACCGGTATCGGAGGGAAAACGGACGGGGGCCTGCTGCGGATTGGTCCAGCTCTTGCCGAAATCGTCGCTCGATCGCAGCAGGGTTCCCCAATAACTCGCCGTCGAAGCCCATATGCGGTGCTGACCCTGCCGGTTGTCATAGGCCATGGCGTAAACGCTGTGCCCGTGAAAATAAGGGCCGCCTACCTCCCAACGGCTGCGCTGCGCGTTGGAGCGAAGGATGAACGCTCCCTTTGTCGTTCCCAGCAACAACAGAAAGTCTCCCTTTCTGACCTGAGCGTGCCGGACGCTGTGCAGGACGGTAGTTCTGGGCGCGCCGGGATCGGGGCTGGGACTGGCGGAAACGATTCCAGCCGACTGAACCGCTTCCAGCGCTGCTTGAACTTCGCCGGCACGCTGATACCGCTGTATCGGTTCCTTGGCAAGGCAGCGTTGAATGATGGCCCACAGACCGGGGGGTACGGGAGGACCCAGCGGGTTCGGGATTTCGCGCATGATGGCCGAGCTGATCTCGAAGCCGGTGCGTCCTTCAAAGGGCAGGCGTCCGGAAGCCACCTCATAGAGCACTACCCCAAGCGCCCATAAATCGCTCCGATACTCCGCCGCGTCTCCGCGCAGAATTTCGGGTGCCATATACGGCAAAGTACCGCTTACGCTGGATGCGTCCTGTAGGGTGGCAAAAGAGCGGGTAGTGCCCTCGAATATGCCGCCACCCACCTGTTTGGCTAAACCGAAGTCGAGCACTTTAACCAGACCGTCAAAAGCGATGACGATATTTGCCGTCTTCAGATCTCGATGAACGATGCCGCGGTCATGAGCGCGGCCTAGTGCGCTGGCAATCTGAACTCCGTATCGCAGGACCGACTCCGGTGGCAGTCCGGCTTCTGCGCTCAAGGCGCGCAGAGACTTACCCTCAACCAGCTCCATGACGATGTAGAGCTCGCCATTTGTCTCGCCGACTTCGTGAATGGTGCAGATGTTGGGATGAGAAAGCGAAGAAGAAGCGCGCGCCTCCTGGAGCAGACGCTGGCTGGCGGATGAGTCAAGACGAGCGTCCTTGTTGACGACTTTCACCGCCACATCGCGGTGCAAGACCTCGTCATAAGCACGATAGACGACCCCCATTCCTCCTTCCCCGATCTTTCCCACGACACGGCAATGACCGAGCATCTGACCGATCACGAAGCACTCCCTCCCGACCATGCTAGGCTGTGCCTGAAACTGCGTCAATGAATTGGGTCAAAAGCGAGCGCCGTGAGACGCGCCGCGCGCCCGCAAGCGATTTTAAATCCGTAACTTGAATTGAGACTGCGACACATCCACGGCGTGACCCGAGCGGATCACGGACGTGTCGGCAACTCGGAAAACTTGGGAACCTGATCGGGATCGCCGGGCAATCACGCCCGCCTACGTTTCGTTGCGCTCAATCTCCCCTGTAATGAGAGTTATCGAGGAGTAGAGCTCTCATTGACTTGAAAGCGCTTACTGCAGCTTCGACGCTGCGGCTCCGCCTAAGAACGGACTCTTGACGCAAGCCGTGAAAGCGGCTTCCGGTGAGGCCAGTTGAGGCAAATCCTTCGTTGACAAGCGGGTTGGTTTGCCGCACACTCGGCCTGTACAGGTTGCCGGCTGTGGCTGGGCGGCCGCTTCGGTGGCGGTTCGCAACAGGTTGTAAACAATGGCCCCTCTCCCTCCCCTTACCCCAGGTCCTCCCGAATCTACGGGATCACGAGTTGCGGTGCGAACTCGGTCGGAAGTCTCCGAGGAAACCATTCGGCAGTCGGACGCGGCCCTGATTTTCGTCAAGCTGCGGAAGATGATCGCGTCCGACACTCAGCCCACAGATACCATCCTGGGGACTATCGCGGTGGCGGCTCATTCCCTGACTGGCGCCACCGGGGCCGCTATCGCCATGCCCCGGGACGGTGCCGTGGTGTGCGTGGGCAGAAGCGGCGAAACCGCGCCCGAGCTGGGCGACCGGCTTAACGTGGACTCGGGAATCTCGGGCGAATGCCTGCGTACCGGGGTGAGCCTGCGCTGCGATGACGCCAGCCGCGATTTCCACGTCGATGCCGAGGTTTGCCGCCAGATGGGGCTGCAATCCATCGCCGTCGTGCCGTTGCGCGGGCAGCATGGCAGGGTGGGAGTGTTGGAGGCGTTCTCGACCGAGTCCTATGCCTTCACGGGAGACAAGATGGAGCTCCTGGAGCGGCTGGCAGGACTAGCCGAGGCGGCCTGGGCGCGGGGAGCGGTCTCCCAGGCTCAGGGCACGGCAACAGGACTGGTCCAGCCGGAAAAGCTGGGCGAGGCTGTGAGCCTGGACGAGACCATAGCTGAAGCCCCCGCCGTGGTTGAGGCTCCGCCAGAGCTGGCTGCTCCGGTCACAGTTGCAGTCCCGCTGGCCCAGGTGCGGGAAGTCTTCGCCAGCGCGCAAGTCAAAAACGCCATCGCCCGGAAAAAGTGGCGATTCGCAGCGATGATCGCCTTGGGTGTAGTCGGGCTGACGCTGCTGTCGGTTTATGGCTGGAGGGCGTGGTATGAGGCCAGTGTCGTGTCCCGCAGGCGAAAGCTCGCTCCCACCCCCGCTCACGCCGTCCCGCCGGTCCATGAGAATGCCCCCGCTGGGACTGGATTTGCCGGAACCTCCGACGTGGTGTATCCGGAAGCGCGACCCAGTAAACTCTCCCAACCACATTCCGCTGGAGTCGCGGCCGTCGTTCATATTCCCGATGACGTGGTTCGCCGGCAACTCGGCCGAACGATCCCGCCGGCTGACCGCCGCGCCGCAAGTCCTCCGACTGCACCCGCGGCGGTCCCGGAGAGCGGGGAGGTTCCCCTGATCGCGGCATCCAGTGCCGCCCCAGCCGATCCTGCTTCGGCAATCGGTTCGGCGATCGGGCAAGTGATTGAGATCGCGCCGGCGCTACCCAGGCTGAGCGTTCCCATCTCGCAGGGCACCTCCGGAGGCGAACTGATCCATAAGGTGCAACCTGTGTATCCTCCGGAGGCGCGGCGCATGCACATGACCGGCAAGGTGGTCATCGACGCCATCGTGAACGTTGAAGGCCGGGTGGACGACCTGAAGCTGGTGAGCGGGGATCCGCTGCTGTCGGCGGCGGCGATGGATGCGGTCCGCAAATGGCGGTACAGCCCCTACTTGTTGAACGGCAAGGCCATTCCCAAAGACACCCGGATCACCATCAGCTTCATCGCACCGCAGTAAATTTCAGGAACTCAGGCGAGGTTCAAGGCGCGCCGCACCGAGCCGCGCTCTTGCTGGATTTTTTGCTGCAGCAGCGTAATGGCGTAGATCAATTGCTCGGGACGCGGCGGGCAGCCCGGAACATAGACATCGACAGGAATCACCTGGTTCACACTTTGCACCAGGGCATAGTTATTGAAGACTCCGCCGGAAGTGGCGCAGGCTCCCATCGAAATCACCCACTTGGGCTCGGGCATCTGTTCCCAAAGCTGCCGGATGACCGGCGCCATCTTGTTGGAGACGCGGCCGGCGATGATGATGAGGTCAGACTGGCGGGGCGAGGGGCGAAACACTTCTGCGCCGAAGCGGGCGATGTCAAAGCGGGATGCGCCCATGGACATCATTTCGATGGCGCAGCAGGCCAAGCCGAAAGTCAGAGGCCAAATGGAATTCTTGCGCATCCAGTTGACCGCCGAATCGAGCGTGGTCAGCACCACGCCTTCCGGCGTGGGATTCCCGAGGGTCAGTTCCTTGACTACCTTCTTGCCGTTTTCGGTGGTGGTGTAAGGGCCGAAGCTGAGTCCGTCTGCCATGACAGGTTTATTGTAAACCAGGCGGGTGAAGAAGGTGAGACGCGTGGGCCCTGCGGTAATTCACTGAGTATCCCAGGCGCGCTGGCCCACCATCGCTTTTGATTTTTCTCGACCTAATTCTAAATGAGGCTGCCCCACCCTCTGTGGTTTTCAGAGGGTGGGGAACTGTGCGGCCTGCCTGGCGCGCAGGCTTATATCCGTTTGCATTACACTGGCCGCGCCAAGGATAAAGTCAGAATTTCAAGAGGTTGAGCGCATCGTCTCCCACCCTCTGAAATTCGCAGAGGGTGGGGCAGCCTCAGTTGGTTTTGATGAGACTCGGGCAAGCCGCGACCGATGGAAAGGAATCATCATGAGCGCCAACTTACTGAATTCGTCGGCAGTCATGGCCTTCGTCACAATTCCGAGCACGGTGATGTGGTCGTATCTTGCTTTTGGACTGGCTCTCGCCATCGGGCTGGTCACGATCTTTCTTCGCGGCGATTGGCAAAAGGCGCGCGGATGGGACAAGTTGATTTTGGTCGGGCCGCTTTTCTACGCGGCGCCACTCGCGGCCTTCGGCACCGAACACTTCACGCTGACCAAGGCCGTCGCGTCGATCGTGCCGCGCTGGATTCCGTGGCATCTGTTTTGGGCGTACTTCGTAGGCGCCTGCTTTATCGCCGCCGCGCTGAGCCTGGTGACCAAGATCCAGGCGCGTCTGGCGGCGCGTTTGCTGGCCTTCACGTTTTTCCTTTTCGTCGTGCTGATGGACGCCCCGGGCTGGGCACACAATCTGCGGGATCGGTTTGGTCTGACTTTGACGCTGCGGGAGCTATCCTTCAGCGGCGGCGCTCTGGCGCTGGCAGCCGGCCTCGCCGAGCCTGGGCGTGAGCGCGGCCAACGCGTCCTGGCAACAATCGCTCGCTACTTCATTGCCATTCCCGTGCTGTTTTACAGCTTCGAGCAATTCATGCACGCCGATCACGTTCCCGGGGTTCCGCTGGAACGGCTGACTTCGCCGTGGATCTTCGGACACGCCCTTTGGACGTATCTGGTCGCCGTGGTTTACGCAGTCGCTGGCGTCCTGTTGCTTGTCGGCAGGAAAACCCGCGCCGCAGCCACGTGGATCGGCCTAACCGTGCTCTTCGTGGAGTTAGTCGTGTACGTGCCCATCGCAGTAGTAGAACGCGCCAGTCTCGAGGGCCTCAATTACATGGCGGATACACTAATGTATTGCGGCGCCATACTGCTGCTCGCAGGCGCGATGCCGCACGAAGCGGAGCGGCGGGAATCACCGGCCAATCCGTGGTCGCCGGAAACCGCGCCTGCCCAGGCTGGCAGGCCCGTTCATCTTTGACCGCGAAGGTTGGGTCACATCGCTGGCTTGGCCCACCCTCGCTTTTGATTTTTCTCGACCTAATTCTAAAGAAGGCTGCCCTAGCCTGGTCGATTTCAGAGGGTGGGACCTGTGCGGCCTGGCGCAGTCTTCTATCCGCTTGCATCAATACTGGACGCGCCAAGAACAACGCCAGAATTTCAAGAAGTTGAGCGCATCGTCTCCCACCCTCTGAAATTCGCAGAGGGTGGGGCAGCCTCAGTTGGTTTGATAGAAGCGATGGTGGGCTGGCCCCACGCTTAGCTCCCGGGTGCGCGATCCAGAATCGTCTCGGTGGCGGCATCCCAGAACTGCTTTCTGCCTGACCAGTAAGCCTCCGCCGCCATCATGCAGGCTACGGAGTGAGCGAATCCATCCTGCACGGTGCAATTCGGCTGCTGCCGCGAGCGCGTGCATTCGAACCAGTTCGCCATGTGTCCCAGCGACAGGTCATCGATGCCCATGGGCGGAAGCTCGGTTTCGCCCGGGAGAAGAACGTATTTCGCGGTTCTCGCCTGGTCGATGTTGGCGTTGTCCTCATGATTCCCTTTCTCTTCGACCAATTGGTATCGCGGACTGCCCTCGCCTCCGATATTTATCAAGGTTGCTTTCTTGCCCATATAGCGGGTGAAGCCCGGGGAGTCGTTGCCGAAGCTGGTGGAGTAGCTCACCAGAAAGCCCTTGGGATATTCCAGCAAGGCTTGAAACGTATCCGCGTTCTCCCGGCCATCGTGCCAGGCAAAAATGCCGCCATGAGCCACCACCGAACGGGGAAAGCTGTCGTTCATGAACCAATGGACGAGGTCGGAAGCGTGGCTCATCCACTGATCGGGAATGCCGCTTGAGAATTCCCGGTACAAGCGGAATTCGCAATAGACTTGCGGGTCAAATGGGCGATAGGGCTTGGTGAGCAGCCATTTCCGCCAATCCGTATCCTGTTCCCGCAGCAGCTTCGTTTCCTCGCGTCCACGCCACCGGGGACCGTGGTAATTCCAGACAATTTCCACCTTGCTCACTTCTCCGAGAACTCCGGCCTGAACCAAGTCGCGAGCGGCTTGGGGATAAGGTTCGCTGCGATGCTGCGTACCCACTTGTACAATCCTGTTCAATTTCATGGCCGCATCGCGGGCCGCCTTGGCCTCTGCCAGCACATTGCCCATCGGCTTTTCAACGTAGGCGTCTTTGCCGGCTTCTACCGCCATCTTCAGGATGGGCGAGTGGGAATGTTCGGGCGTTGAAATAATCACCGCGTCAACGTCTTTCAAAGCCAGCACATCCTCCAGATATTGATACCCGCGCGGCGCACGCCCGTAATACTTGGCATTCACCGCGACCGCCTTCTCGCGGTTCAGCCGCCACAGATCACAGACCGCGGTAGTCTCCACGTTGTGGCTGGTCTTCAGCTGCGACACAATCCAGTCCAAGTCCCGGCCCCGGCTCCCGTTGCCGATGTGGCACACCGAAATACGGTCGTTGGCGCCCAGGATCTTGTCATACGAAAGAGCTGTCCTGACGAATGCGGCACCTCCGCCCAGTAGGGCTGCGGACTCGGCCAGGAATCTTCTCCGATCGATGGTTCGATCCGGGTCGCTCATGTTTTTCTCCAGGGTGGATCGGTTGAAATGCCCTGCTGCCGCGCCCCAATTATGCCAGAGTGACCGGGCGGGCCGGGCGGTTGGTGAATGCTCTGAGGCGTATGTTAGAAATAAATGGGGCGGCTCGAACTTCAGCATTTCGAGGAGGAGACTCATGCCTTCCCTGCCCGACAATGGAATGGTCCACCTCAGCAGCCCTTACTCGGTGGCGGAAACGATCACCCGGCTGGAAGCCTTGCTCAAGGCCCAGGGGCTGACTGAATTTTGCCGCATCGACCACGGTGGAGAAGCAGAAAAAGCGGGCTTCACGATGCCGCCCACGCAAGTGATCATCTTCGGCAGCCCCAAGGGCGGGACGCCGCTGATGATCGCCTCCCCTACGCTCGCCATTGATCTGCCCCTGAAGGCGTTGATCTGGCAGGATGCCGGCGGCCAGGTCCGGGTCTCCTACAACAGCCCGGAATATCTCAAAGAGAGGCACAACATCCCCGACGACCTGCTGAAGAATATTGCCGGCATCGGGTCCCTGCTGCAAAAAGTTGTAGGATAGATACCCACAGTATTTTTTTATCCCACAGGAGAAAGTTCATGGCTGAATCGAAAGCAGCTGACAACCAACGAGAAATTTCCCGCGACCGCCTCGCCGATCTTTTGAACGAAGATCTTTCCCGCGAGTACCAGGCCATTATCGGCTATGTGGTGTACTCGCAGGTGCTCAAGGGCGCCGAATTCATGAACATCGCCGACCAGTTGGCCATCCATGCCAAGCAGGAACTGGACCATGCCCTGATCATCTCGCGGCAGATTGACTATCTGGGCAAGATGCCAACGGTGGATCCGCTGCCGGTCAAGACTTCTGAAGACGCGCGGGAAATGCTGCGCTTCGATCTGGCCAACGAAAACGACACCATCCGGAATTACCGCGAGCGCATCGGACAATGCGAAGCTCTGGGAGAGTTCGCGCTGGCGGAGCAGATCCGACAGATTCTGGTGGATGAACAGGACCATCAGATTGACCTGGCCACCGCTCTGGGCGAAGAAGTCCCGGACGTCAGATCGAGGGGAAAAGCCCGCCGCAAGTGAAGGGTGTGGGGCCGATACTCTTGTCCGACGCCTTTGACTTTGGTTTTGGTTTTGAATTCTGGTTTGAACTTGCGTTTAAGTTTGATCAGGCCAGGAGAGTCAACTTCAAAAGCGTCGGACAAGAGTGTCCAACCCAGACACGGGCTTACTAGGCGGAAGGCTGGCTGCCGCTGCGGAGTTCGGCGCTCAGGCGCGCCAGTTGCTGGCGATCTTCAAACTTGTCGGAAAGAAATTCCACGCCGTACAAATAAACGCTGCGGTTACGAACCTTGCCGAGGACTCGCACTGGCTCATCCGTGTGAGGGTTTTTGAACTCGACTTTGACATGGACTCCCACCGGCAGGTTGGCGGCGGCGAAAAGACACAGCCCGCCCTCGCTGAAATGGACGCCGCGGGCATCCACGACGGTCCGGTGAGCGGAATGATCGAACGGAGCCTGATCGGGTAGAGCATGATCCACCACGACGCGTACCGAGGCGTCGAACGGATAGCGTTCCCAGCGGCGACGATTGACTTGCTGCTCCATCCTCATCCCAACTTCCAGAATTTTGTTGGCTAGCGGCGTTTCGCAATTGAAAACCCCGCAGTCCCTGTGGTTCGCCACTTCGAAAGTAGTGCAGTACGGTGATTCGTGAAAGTTACTGTGGTACGACGGACCGTACCGTGACCTGGGTAACTGACGAATCTGCATCGCAGAAATCGTATTCATTCCCTCCTGCTTGATTCCGTTGGTACCAAAAAATGCAAGGCAACCTCCATCGGCCTGCACCTCGTCTGAGGAATGAGGCTTCCCAGCCGACGCAGCCAAAAACGGAAACGCCGCATGACTTAACCGAGTTTGGAGTTCTTGTGTTCGCACCACAAGGCCAAGCCTTGTTTGTTTACGCGGAGCCGGCACCAGACTTAGGGGCCCACATATGAGGGATGTTTACGAAGTTCTCAGAGAGAAGGAGCTTGAGGTATCCAGGCTGCAAGGAGAAGTTGAGGCGCTGCGCGTGGCGGCCCCTCTTTTGACAAACGCTGAAGCCCAGGATGCCGACCGGAAGACAGCAACGGCAGGGGCACAGCCGCTCATCGAAGATTCGCAGGCAAACGACACGCCCCAACCGGCCCGCCCCGGCGTGGGAAGATAGAGCCAAACATTGGCTAAACCGCGGCAACTGAATTCGGGCAAAAGTCTCCGGTTGATGTCGCCTCACGTCCCCGGGCTTCCGGGTTCCAGAAAAATCATTGGTGCAACCGCTCTACACACTCAACACGACTTTGCCGAACATCCGGCTTTGCTCCAGGTATTCGTGCGCTGCTCGAATTTCTTTCAGGGGGAAAACTCGATCGACCACAGGCTTTAATCGTCCGGCAAAAATATGGCCCAGCACCTCGCGCAATTCCGCCATGGTGCCCATGTAGGAACCCAGGAGGGAGAGCTGGCGCGAAAATAAAAAACGTAAATCGATGCTGGCGTTGAATCCGGTGGTGGCGCCGCAGGTGACCAAAGTGCCGGCGGGCTTGAGACACTTCATGCTCTCCTCCCAGGTGGCGGAGCCCACGTGCTCGATGACAATGTCCACGCCTTCCTTGCTTGTGATTTTGCGGACTTCCTCGGAAATCTTCTGCTGGTAATGATTGATACCGTAGTCGGCGCCCAGTGCCCGGGCCTTCTCCAGTTTCGTTTCGTCGCCCGCGGTGGTAATCACGCTGGCGTGAAACAGTTTGGCAATCTGGATGGCGGCGATGCCCACACCGGAGCTGGCACCCAATACCAGCACGGCCTGTCCCGGACGAATGTGGGCGAGCCCCACCAGCATGTGCCACGCCGTCAGGAACACCAGCGGAACGCTGGCGGCCTGGTTGAAGTCCAGACTATCGGGAATCGGGATTACGTTCACGGCAGGCACTGCGATCAGCTCACAATTTCCGCCATCGACGCGGTTGCCGAGCACGGTGAACTCCGGGCACAGGTTCTGAAGCCCAGCGGCGCATCTGGCGCAGTGATTGCAGAAATGCATCGGCGAGAGCAGCACCCTCTGACCCGGCCTGAAGCCGGTGATGTATTCGCCTACCTCGGCAATCTCGCCGGCGATGTCCGCCCCCAGAATGTGAGGCAAGGTCACTCCCGGCAGACCTTTTCGGATCCAGAGATCGATGTGGTTCAGAGCGCAGGCTCTTACGCGAACCAGAACCTGGTCCTGCCGCGGTTTGGGGTCTGGCGCTTCTTCGTAGCGCAGAACTTCAGGACCACCGAATTCATGGATACGGACGGCCTTCATGGTTCCTCCGAGATGAAGTCAAATTATCACAGGCGAATGCAGTAATCTTGACAGCATGTCCTGCCCGGTCGATCATTAAAGACGGTTTGACAGGCCGTGTCTCAAGTCCCGCTGGTCAAACGCCAGCAGCCCCGGAGTGATTGCCGGGGCTTCTTTTTTGGTCCTGTTGACTCCTCCTGTTAACCGACTGATAATCAAGCTGCGATGGACATCTACGAGGAGATCGTCAAGCTGCGGCAGCAGGGGCGACGGGGAGCGGTGGCGACCATCGTCAACGCGCGGGGCTCGATTCCCTCCTTCAAGACTGCCAAGATGCTGGTGCGCGACGATGGCTCCATCGTGGGCACGATTGGCGGCGGGTGCGTCGAGGCTGAAATATGGCAGGCGGCACGCGAAGTCATGGAAAGCGAGAAGCCCCGCACTCTGACTTTCAATCTTAATCAGGATCCCAAGTACGACACGGGGCTGGTCTGCGGCGGTACCCTCGACATCTTCGTGGAGCCGGTTCTACCTCCAGCATCACTTTACATTTTTGGTGCAGGTCACGTATCTGTAAACCTTTATAAGATTGCGAAAAGCGCAGGCTTCGACGTGACCGTGGTGGACGACCGCGAGGCCTACGCCAATCGCGAACGCTTCCCTGAAGCCAAAGAAGTGATTGCCGAAGATTTCGACCAGGCCATGGCGCGACTTGCTCCCAATGAGTCTTCCTATCTTGTGATCGTCACCCGCGGACATCGCGACGATATGCGAGTGCTGCGCTGGGCGGTGCAGACCCCGGCCCGTTACATCGGCATGATCGGTTCCAAGCGCAAGACCATCACCATCTTTAGGGAGTTGACCAAAGAAGGCCTTGCACCCGAGCTGTTCGATCGCGTGCATGCGCCGGTTGGACTCGACATCGGAGCCATAACGCCCGAGGAGATCGCAGTCGCAATTACAGCCGAGCTGATTGCTGCGCGCCGGCATGTGGAGCGAGAACTGCCGCACATGAGCTGGTTTCATTCGCGCACGCGAGAGACGGCTGATCCAGCGGATGAGGAGATGGAAGAATCGGAAGAGGAAGTTTAGCGGGAGTGGCTCCGGTCCGGCTTCGCCGACCTGAACTTCCCCGAGTTCTTTTTAGGCATCTAACGGCCCAAGACAATTTTCGAGGTTCATCTTGAAAGCATCCGGGTTCACCATCGCCATCTGCCTTGTGCTTTTTGCACCTGCTGGAATCTTCGCCAAGACGCCGCCGGACACAACCCTCACCGCCAACCCTGTCTTCCAAAAGAACTGCGCAAAATGTCACGGTAAAACCGCCCAAGGCCGCCACTTCGGGGGGCCATCGCTCACTTCGGAAAAAAACACGGCCATATCCGCCGCCGACCTGCGCACCATCCTCACCGACGGCAAAGGCCGCATGCCCAAGTACGCCGGCAAGTTGACGTCGGAAGAAATCGACACGCTCGTCGAACAAATCAAGGCCCTGCGCAAGCAATAAAGGAATCAGCGAGGTGCAGGCCAGGGACTCGGCCCTTTTGCGTTCAGGTCAATGTCGACTGTCTTTTCCACTCGCAGGATGAAAGTGCTTGGATCCTTCAACCCCCACTTTACGTAGGGCACCGCGAAGTGGACGGTCAGACTCCAATGGTCGGGCGCGAGTTCAACCTGCGCGGGAACTGTGATCTCGTGCTCGGCGCCAAGGATTCCGAACATGCCGTGCACTTGCACCGACGAATGCCCGGATGCCAGTACTTTCCCGTCCACCCGGTCGGGGCGAAAAGTCACCTCCGAATAACGAGCGCTCTGGAGAATCTCCTTGTGCATCTTGCGATCCCGGCCCGTGCTGCCGCTGTTCCCGCTGGGCGCGTCCACCACAATCTCGCCGCTGATTGAGTTGGTGGCGGGATCGAAACGGACCTGGCCGGTTTTCAGCCTGAAGTTGCCGTGCACGGTGTGCAGCACGTCGCCGAGAGTGAAATCCACCGTAGTCTGTGCCGGGTCGAAGTTCAGCGTGGCCTCTTGTGCCTGTCCCCACGCGAGCGTGGCGGTCAGGAGAATGAAAAGAGGGATATTTCGTCTGGCCATATTCTTCATGGAGCAAGCATTCTCATGCACTCAACACCTGCCATGCCAGTGAAAGCCCATTCGTCGCAAAGTCCGCCAGCGACAGCACGCCGACGTGCATGGCCAGCATACGGCCAAACAGCCGCTGATCGGAACTGAAGGCGCGCATCACTCGCTTCCGGAATGAAGTCTTCCAGTCGAGAGTCAGCATGAGTCGGGCCATCAGTGTGGGACGCCTGGCCAGCGCCCGGTGCGCTTGCTGATAACGTTCCAGATTGCCTGCCGCGAAACACTCGGCCAGTACCTCGGCCTGGCGAAACGAAAGGCACAAGCCCTCGCCTGTAATGGCATCGACTGCGCCGGAGGCGTCCCCGACCAGGGCGACGCGCCCTTGGTGCACCCGGCGCAATTTGCGGGTTGCGGAAATCGCGCCCCGCTCTAAGGACGAGGGTTCAGCATCGCGCAGGCGCGACATAAGATCCGGGAAGACCGGCAAAGCCGCGTCCAGGCGCAGATGCGGGTCGCGGGAGATCAGGGCCACACAGATTTCGTCCGCCGCAACTGGAGTGACATAGATCTGGCACCTCGGGCCCCAGTGCAGTTCCATGCAGTCACTCCAAGGGGAAACGCGGTAATGCCGGCGGAAGGCAAATCGGGTCCGATCATAGTGATATCGATCGAGGCCTGCCCATTGGCGAAGCAGCGAGTGACCTCCATCGGCGCCCACCACCCAGCGGGAGCGCACCGTGTGCCCGCCGAGCAGCACACCCTCGGAATGTAACCCAGTCACTGGAGTTTGCCAGAGCAAGGTAACTCCCGCCGCCTCCGCCCTCGCAACCATAATGCTGTGCAGCACAGTCCGGCGCACTCCGATGCCGCTACCGTTGGGGAAACTCGCCTCCACGCTCAGCTCGCCGCTGACGAAACGGATTCCTCGGAAAGGATGGGCGATCTCGGCTGGAATGCCGATTCCCAACTTTTCGAGTGCTGCTCGACCATCGGGCATCAGGCCTTCACCGCACGGTTTGTCGATGGGCGGTTGGGTCCCGTCCGCCACGACAACATCGAAACCGCGTTGCCGGGCCGCGATGGCGGTAGCCAAACCAGCGGGCCCGCCTCCAACTACGAAGACATCCGTTGTTTTCACCATTGCAGTAATAAGAGCTCAGAACAGAAGCCAGGTCCCATGGCCGCCATTAATCCCAACGTTCCGGGCGCTGGCCGCCGCTGTTTCATGACTTCCTCCAGCACGACCAGGACCGACGCCGACGACAAGTTGCCCATCTTCCTCAGACAATCCCAGGAAGCGTCGAGCTGACCATCATTCAAGTCAAGCGCGTCCTGTATGGCTTCAAGCACCTTCGGGCCACCGGTGTGGAGCAACCAGCTTCCGATGTCGCTCCGAGTGTGTCCGTTTTCGACGAGGAACTGGTCCACATCCTTGCCTATTTGCTTTCGAACCAGGTTCGGGACCTCGCGTGAGAGGACGATCCGGAAACCCTTCTCGGAAATCCGCCAGCCCATCATTTCTTCGGTGTGGGGATAAAACACGGAACGCGTCGCCAGAATTCTGGGGCCCAGTTGCTCAGCCTCCGGCGCAAACCCGCTGAAGTTCTCGCCCGCCACAATTACGGCCGCCGCACCATCACCAAAGAGCCCCGAGGAGATCAGGTTAGCCGGAGACAGGTCTTCCTTCTGAATGGTCAAGGAACAGAGTTCAACGGAGAGCAGAACGGCGAGCTGCGAGGGATAAGCCTTCACGTAATCGGCGGCGCGGGCAATTCCCGCCGCTCCCGCCACGCAACCGAGCCCGAACATGGGCACCCTCCGGATGTTCGGCGACAGCCCGATTCGGTTGATCAACAAAGCATCGATCGAAGGACTGGCTATGCCGGTGACCGACGTGAAAAAGAACGCACCCAAGTTCCGAGCTGCGAGTCCTGCATGGGTCAGAGCACGGCACATTGCCTGCTTGCCGAGGTCAAGGGCCACTTCAATCCACAGGTCATTTACCTCGCCCCACCCGGAAAGTTTCGGATAGGCTTGAACCGGCAGCGCAAGATAGCGCCCGTCGACACCTGTATTGCGATGCAGGCGGCGGAACAGTTCCGGGTTTTCCAACTCCGCGCCCCAGTACGTCTCTAGTGCCTGAAGCAAAACTGCCTGGGGATAGTAGTGTTTGGGGAATGCGCTGGCAGCGCTGACAATTTGCATGATGGGATGGTTTCAGTCCTCTGTACGTAGGCGGTAGCGTTGCTTCATAAGCTGATCGCTCTCCGCGCCAAGCCAAGAGCTTCCGACCAGAACGAACCGGAGTGATGGGCGAGCTCCACAACATCGCGGATCGCGCGGACAAACTCGGCGATCTGCCGTGGAGTAACCACCAAGGGAGGAGCGACCTTCAGCACCATGAAGTCGTTTCCACAAATCTGGGTCAGGATCCCATGATCACGGAACAGGCGCATGACAAGAATCTGTCCGAACATGGCAGGATGGATCCTGGCAAACGCCTCGAATGGCGCCCGCAGTGTAAGGCTTCGTGGAGCCGTGAACTCAATACCCAGCAACAGACCCTTGCCACGAACCTCCTTCACCATCTCGTATCCGGAGAGAGCTTCGGCCATTTGCCGTTGCAGGTCGATACCCATTTGTGCAGCGCACTCGCCGAGGCGATCGCGTTCCAGCACATCGAGGGTTGCCAGGCCGGCGCGCATGGAGAGGCTGTTTTCGCCAAAGGTAGAGGCGTGGACAATCGAGCGTTTGAAGGAGCTGAACACGGAGCCGTGCACGGCGTCCGACATGAGCACGGCACTCACTGGAACCAGGCCACCGCTTAAAGCTTTCGCCAGGACCACGATGTCGGGTGCAATACCGAAATGGTGTGACGCCAGGAATGGACCGGTGCGGAACATCCCCGTCTGAACTTCGTCGGCGACCAGGAGGGAGCCGTAGCGTCTGCACAGGTCCTGCGCCTCTTTAAGGTAGCCTGGCCCAGGCACACGAATGCCGCCTTCCGCCTGGATAGGTTCCACGAAGAACGCGGCATAGCGCCTGGTCGCCAGTGCTTTTTCGAGAGCTGCGAGGTCGCCGAACGGCACCGTGATGGTTTCAGGAAGAAGCGGCCCGAAGCCGTTACGCCAATACTCACCGTTCATCAAGGAGAGTGCGCCACAGGTCAGGCCATGGAAGGCGCGGTCGCAGGAGAGCAGACCAACGCGCCCCGTGTACGCTCGCGCGAACTTGATCGCGGTTTCGACACCTTCGCTTCCTGAACTGGCGAAAAACACTTTGGAGAGCCCACCGCCCGCCAGGTGGCAAAGCCGCTCCGCCAATTCACCGGCGAGTTCGGAGGCGTTGCTCTGCAGCATTACGGGCCCCGACTTGTCCAGCTCTTCTTTCAGGGCAGACACAATTGCGGGATGGTTGTGGCCCGTATTGTGTACGCAGTAGCCGGAAAGGAAATCGAGGATCCGGAGGCCATCCGTGGTAAACAACTCCGTTCCCATGCAACGTTCATAGCTCAGATTCATCTCGAGCAGCCTGAGCAGCTTGACCCATTGAGGATTTACGTGGTCAGCGTAAGCATCTGTGGCGAGCCGTTCGGCCGTGGGCATAGTCGACATTCTTGTACGGGCTTTGTTTGTGACTTGGGGGTGTGATGCAACTCGTTGTAGCCTTGGTTGCTAGCAGTTCGAGAGAGCCAACACAATTGGCCCCGATTTCGTAGCACTTCGGGACAAATAATCTCCGTTGCGGCTAAGAATCTGGACCGTCATTTAGACCTACCAACACGCTTCGGCGCCCGCCTGCAGGAGCGCCGTCTTTCTCATCCCAGCGATTCAGGCCTCGTTGAACCTCAATATTTGCTATCTTCCTTACATGAGCCGGGCGCCTAGTTGGTGCGGAGTGATATTGGCGGCGGGTGAGTCCTCGCGCATGGGGTCGGACAAAGCGTTGCTGCCCTGGCCTCTGGTAGCCAAGGGCATGCCGTTTTCCGGTGAGACGTTTTTGTCGGCCGCGATCCGTTCCCTGAGTTCAACTGACCAGGTGGTGGTGGTGGTCGGAAACAATGAGCATGAACTGGCCCCGGTGGTGTACGCGGCGGGCGGCTCGCTGGTGCGAAACCCGGCGCCGGAGGGTGGCCAATTCAGCTCTCTGCGGGTCGGCCTGCATGCCGTTCTGGATCTGGGGCGGGATGCCGCCATGATCACCCTGGTGGATCGTCCGCCCGCGAGGACCGCGACACTGGCCAATCTGCGGGCGGCATTTGAAGCAGCACCCAGCGAGACCTGGGCGGTGGTTCCGGAATACGGAGGACGCCACGGGCATCCCTTCCTGGCCGGCCGCGAAATGATCGAAGTATTTCTTAAGGCGCCGGCCACCGCGACCGCAAGAGACGTCGAACACCAGTATCAGCAGCACCTTTTGTACCTTCCGGTAGATGATCCTCATGTCACCATGAATGTGAATACGCCCCAGGACTATGCAGCGTTGTTAAATCCTCAAACGAGATAATTTCCCCATACGCATGAATCCTGAGAATGCACCGCTGAACTCTTCGGTCAAAACTGCTGACTTCATCCAGTCGGTCCTACAGTTCGAGCCCCGGCTTGCCGTGTTCGATTGTGACGGCACACTCTGGTCCGGCGATGCGGGGTTCGGGTTCTTTGAGTGGGAATTGAACCGCGGCCTGGTCGCTGATGACATCGTGCGCTGGGCCTGGGCTCGCTACGCCGACTACCTGGCGGGCAAGGTCAGCGAAGACGACATGTGCGCCGAAATGGTGACTATCAATCGCGGGTTGCTGGAGGCCGATGTGATGCGCGCGGCGGAGGAGTTCTTCGATGCAAAGATGGTGAACGGATTTTTTCCCGAGATGAAAGACCTGGTCTTCCGCCTGCACGACAGCGGCTGCGAGGTCTGGGCGGTATCGTCCACCAGTGAATGGGTCATCCAGGCGGGGATGAAGCATTTTGGAATTCCACCCAAGCGCATACTGGCGGCCGCAGTTGTGGCGGAAGCCGGAAAGGTCACTGATAAAATCGTCCGCGTGCCCAGCGGCAAGGGCAAGCCGCAGGCCATCCGCGAAGTCATTGCGCGCACTCCCGACGCAGTCTTTGGAAATTCCATCTGGGACGCGGACATGCTGGAGATCGCACGGCATCCCTTTGCCATTAATCCGACAACGGAACTGTTGGCGATTGCCGCCCAGCGCGCCTGGCCGGTTTATCATCCCGAAGCAGTTGCCGGTTCTTAGTTCCCAGTTCACAGTTGCTGCAGGAGTGCGGATAGCGTTTCCAGCGCCAGGTGGCTGGCGTGGTTCGAGGCCTGGGGTAGACCACCAATCAACTGAAGCAGCTCTTCGCCGCGTAGCTGCCGGGCTTCAGCGATTGTCTTCCCCTTCACCAGTTCGGTCAGCAGCGAGGCGCAGGCCATGGTGGGAACGCATCCCTGGGCGAGAAACCGGATGTCTTCGATGCGTCCGGCCGCGACTCGCAGAGTGAGTTTCAAGACATCTCCGCAGGCGGGGTTTTCGATCTGGGCAGAGGCGTCGGGATTGGTGACTGTGCCTGGGTTGCGTGGATTCTGGAAGTGATCGAGGACCTGCGGCGAGTACATCGATAACCCTAAATCCCCGCCTCGAAATCCACTTCGATCGGATCAATCAGAGGCACCAGCCAGGTTAGCAATTTCTGGTGGATGGGATGGGGTCCGTAGGCCTGCAGGGCAGCCTCGTCGGAAAACTTCATGACGCCGCCCAGTTCGAAGCCTTGTCCGCGCGGTGAAGTGTTGACTCCGACCAGGGTTTCCTGCAGGCCCGGGATTTGGCCTTGCAGCTTTCGTATTTCGGCAATGGCGCGTTGTTTCTGCTCTTCCGTGACTTCCGGCCTCCAGCGAAACGCGAACATGTGAATGAACATGATGGACAGAAACCCTCCGCGAGATTGTAGCGGGTGGGCAGCGATTGTGTAAAAAGCTCGCTCTCCAAAAAGCGGAAGGCCTGTACGATGGGGGAGTGACCTCCGACCATACTCCGCAGCGCGTGGTCTGCCTCCAGCCCAGCGCTACCGTCATCCTGGCTGCGCTGGGCCGACTGGACCGGGTGGTGGCCTGCACCCGGTATTGCGCTGATATCTGTCCGGAAGTCAAGAACGGCGAACGCAGCATCGTCGCCGATTCATGGACGGCGCAGAGCCGGCAGATATTAGCCGCCCATCCCGACCTGGTAATCGCCGCCGTTCCTTACCAGGAAAAGGCGGTGGTGGAAATCCTGAAAGCGGGCATTCGCTTTCTGGGGCTGGCGCCGAAGACGCTGGCTGACATTTATTCCGACATTGCCACCATCGCTGGAGCCGTGAATGCCGGGGAGCAGGGGCAGTTCGTGATTGCAAACATGCAGGCCGGGATCGAGGGCCTCCGGGCCCGGGCAAGGAGCGGGAATCGGCCTCGCGTTTTCTGTGAGGAGTGGGGCAAGCCGTTGATTGCGTCCCAGAGGTGGGTGGCGGAGTTGGTCGAAGTTGCGGGCGGCGAGTTCGTGGGCGAGCCTGGAGGACAGTCCTCAGCGGAATCGGTTCTGGCCCATGCCCCGGAAGTCGTGGTGGCGGCCTGGTGCGGGGCCGGCGACCGCGTCCCGCTGCAAAAGATTGTCCGTGATCGGGGATGGCAGGAGATGCCTGCGGTGCTGGCCGGCCGAGTGTACTGCATCCGCGATGAGCTTCTGAACACTCCCGCTCCCACCCTGGTGCATGGCCTGCGAGCGTTGACGGCGGCGATTCATCCCGATGCTTTTCCACAACCCGAAGGGCTAAGATGTATCACTGAGGCGCGAGTCTGATCTCACGCGCCTCGGCTAAGTGGTCGGGGACACCTATGCCTCCTGGTTCCGCATTTGCAGAAGTCAGGAAAGAGATCGACCGCATAAACCAAGCCGCCGGATCGGTGGAAGATTTCATGTGGGAGACGGTGAAGGTGCTGCATGATCGCATGCTGAAGTACAACTGGGTCGGTTTCTACATGCTGGAGAACAAACCCGCGGATTCGCAACCTCGCATGCTGGCCCTGGGGCCCTTTCAGGGAGCCATGACGCCGCACACTCGCATTCCCCTGAACCAGGGTATTTGCGGGGCAGCCGCTTCCACGGGCAAGACCATCGTGGTGGACGACGTCAGCCTCGACAGCCGTTACCTGGCTTGTTCCACGGAAACCAAGTCTGAAATTGTGGTGCCCGTATTTGTCCGCGGCAAGGTGGTCGGCGAGCTGGATATTGACAGTCACTTTCCGGCCGCATTCGGAGATGAAGATCGCACCCTGGTCGAGTATTGCGCTTCCCTGGTGGGCAAGCAGATGGAAAAGTTCGCGGGATGAAGAGTGGGAAAGAGCAGGCGCGCGCCACCGGGGACAGTCGGGCATCAGAATCAGCACGCCCTCCTCATCGGAGTCCTTCGCCATCCCTGAAGCAGGTGGTGGCCGCGCTGATTTTCAAGGATGACCTCCTTCTGGTATGTCAGCGCACCCGGCACCAGACCATGCCGTTGAAATGGGAGTTCCCCGGAGGCAAGATCGAAGCCGGCGAACAGCCGCGTGATGCCTTACGCCGGGAATTGAATGAGGAACTCGGCATTGATGCCACCATCGGTGACGAAGTGGCGCGCCTTCACCACGAATACAACAGTCGGTCCGCGGTGGAATTGCGTTTTTACGCTGTGCGCGAGTACAAAGGCGAAATCGAGAACCGGATTTTCAAGGACATGCGCTGGGCAACACGCTCCGATCTGCCTTCGTTTGATTTTCTGGAAGCGGATCGGCAACTGGTGAGAGAGCTCGCCGACGGAAAGATCGCCTAGAGCCGGTGTGGGGCGGACAGAGTGTCCGCCCCTTACGGTCAGCCGCCCCGCAGGGTCCAGAACCAGGCCAGCGTCAATCCCACCATGATTACGGTCGTGGCCCAGGCCACCACATTGTAGAGAGGCGTGATCACATACTCTTCCATCAATTCCTTCTTGTTCACCAGCAGCAGCATGAACACGAGCACGAAAGGCAGCACGATTCCGTTCACCACCTGGGACAGAATGGAAATCTTCACCAGGGGAATATTGGGCATCAGGATTACGCCCGCCCCGGCCACGATCAGGATGGTGTAGAGCCAGTAAAACACCGGAGCTTCGCTGAATCGCTTTCCCACTCCCGACTCAAATCCCAGCCCCTCGCAAACCGCGTAGGCGGTGGAAAGTGGCAGAATCGAGGCGGCAAACAGCGAGGCGTTGAACAATCCCATGGCGAAAAGGATGTAGGCATAGTCACCCGCCAAAGGATGAAGCGCCTGGGCCGCATCTTTGGCGTCGCTGATGTTGTGGTAGCCGTGCACGTAAAGCGTGGACGCGCAGGCCACAATGATGAACCAGGCCACGATGTCGGTGAAGACGCACCCGGCGATCACGTCCAGCCGCGAAGCTTTGTACTGCCGCCGGGTCACGCCTTTCTCCACGATGGAAGCCTGCAGGTAGAACTGCATCCAGGGTGCGATGGTAGTGCCGACGACGCCGATCACCATGTACAGGTAATCCTGCCGCAGAAACATTTCCTTGTGCGGCGGGACAATGGTGGCCTGGAGGGCCTCCAGCCAGGCGGGTTTGGCCAGAAATCCGGCAACGATATAAGTGAGATAGAAAAACGACGCAGCGAGGAAGACTTTCTCCACCGTCTTGTACTGGCCTTTGACCACGATCAGCCACACAATGACAGCGCAGACCGGGACGGTGTAGTACTTGTTGAGGCCGAATAGTTCGAGACTGCCGGCGATACCGGCAAATTCCGTGACCACATTCCCGAAGTTGACGATGATCAGGCCGATCATCATGAAAAAAGTGATACGGAATCCGAATTCTTCGCGAATCAGATCGCTCAGACCCTTGCCGGTCACCGCGCCCATGCGGGCCGCGATCTCCTGCACCACGATCAGCGCTATCGTGGTGGGGATCATGGTCCAGAGCAGCATGTGTCCGAACTGGGCTCCGGCCGCGGAATAGGTCCAGATGCCGCCGGCATCGTTGTCCACGTTCGCGGTAATGATGCCCGGACCGACCACCGCGAAGAAGATCAGAAACCGGATTTTCCAGCGTTTCAGGAAGGTCATGCGGCGCACACATATCGTGGCAGTGACCGATCAGCATAAATGCATAGAGGAAATCTGGGTAGGTGAAATCAGAGAAACCGTCGTTCGTCGTTGGTCGTTGGCTAAACCTCAATAGGATGAGTTTGAGCCAACGGCCGAGGACCAACGGCCAACGACGATCTTTTACAGGCTGGCGCGCAGCAGGCTGATGATGTCGTCGGAGGTAATGACTCCGGTCAATTTCTTGTTGTCGTCCACCACGGGCAGGGTCAGCAGATTGTACTTGTCGAAGAGTTCGGCGACGTCTTTCTCCTTGGCGCTGGCGCGAGTGGAGATCAACGGCTCCTGGGTCAACGCAAGCATGGGGGTGTCGGGGCTGGCCAGCACCAGCTTTGCCAGGGGTACGGCTCCTGCCAGGGTGCCGTGGGAATCCACGAGATAGATCGTACTGACGGTTTCAACCCCGCCCTCAAAGCTCCGCAAGACCTCGATGGCATCGTGTACCGTGGCAATCACGGGAACCGCCAGATACTCGGGATTCATCAGTCCGGCGGCGCTGTTTTCCTTGAACTCCAGGAGTTCAACCATTTCCTTGCGTTCCTGAGGTTCCATTTCCAGCAGGATTTCCGAGGTGCGTTCTTCGGGCAGGTCAGCCAGCAGGTCGGCGGCCGCGTCCGGTTCCATCTCCTCCACGATCTCAGCCGCACGTTCGGAATCGAGCGACTCGAGAATCGCCTTCTGTACCTTGGGCTCGACTTCCTCCAGGGCTCCGGCCGCCACTTCCTCATTCAGGGTCTCAAACACCGCCTCGCGTTCGTCAGGAGCCAGGTCTTCGACGATATCGGCGATGTCGGCGGGGTGCAGTCTGGCCAGGCGCTCGTGGGAAATCTTGAGCTTTACGCGCCGGGCGGGATCGGTCTCGATTAGGTCAACGAAGTCCCAGGGAATGCTGCGCGGAGGGATTTGCCGCAGCAGCGCCCGCAACGCCACCAGGGGAACCACGCCCTTCAGCAATCGCCGGATGGCGCCGCGGGGGCCGACATCCACCGAGCCGACTCTCAGCACCGGACGGTTGCCGACGGATTCCTGCAACAGGTCCAGATCGTTTACCCGGACGACTTTCCTGCCGAAGACGTCGATGACCTGCTGGTCCAGAAGATCACGTCCCAGAAGCAGCATGCCTTCCGCGCCATCGCTGTTGGCCCAGGCGGCGGTGGGCGAGTCGGTGCGAACGCCCCCGTTGATGGAGGTGACGGATACAAAGGGCAGGATGCGGTCGCCGCCACTTGTCTTTACAATCAACACCGCAATCCGGGCCCGGTCTTCCTGGGGAATCAGGGCCACTTCGCGCACCCGGCCGCAGCGGCTTCCGGCGGTGTCAAACACCGGGATACCCAGCAGTTCGGTAAGCGCAAAGGTCAACATACTTTCGAGAATACTCAACTGAAGGGTAAGAATCCACAGGAGCTTTTCGGTTTCCTTGCGTCCTTTGCGGCCCTACTTGGCGAACTTTGCGGTAAAGGGTTTGATCTCGAATAAAGCGTTCGAGAATCTTGAACCGCAAAGGACGCAAACAGCGCAAAGAGGGCTGGATTACGACCCGCAGGCAGCCCGCCCCAGCCCTAAAATCAAGCTCCGCGTTGACATTTCCGGGGCATAAGGGCAAACTACCGCATTCGCTGCAACTACCGTTCCCGGCCATGGCAAAGCATTCGCCGTCGGCCAGAGCGCGGAACAGCGGAGAGCGGATTCACGAAGCTGTACCCAAAAATCTTTGCCATGACCGAACAGCGGGTCTCCTACACGTTGGATTCGACGCTGGAGACCGTCGACAGCGCCGAGCAGGCAGCCAACCGGATTGCTTCCGAATTGGGCTTCGACGATGACGAGGTCATGAGGATCGCCATGGCGGTGCGGGAAGCCGCAGTCAACGCCGTGCTCCATGGCAATGCTTACGATCCCGGCAAGAAGGTCAGTCTGGAATTCGAGCAGACCGGCGGCAACCTGGTGATCACCATCCGGGACCAGGGCAAAGGGCTGGACCTGGAGAAGATCCCAGACCCACTGGCGCCGGAAAATCTTTTGAAGACGTCGGGCCGGGGCATTTTTCTTATACGCTCGTTCATGGACGAGGTGCACATCAGCCCCTCCCAGACGGGCACCGAAATTAAACTTGTCAAACACGTCCACGGTCCGTCCGAGGGCGTTAAGGAGGCTTCCCAGTGAGCATGAAGACCAGTACGCGCCAGGTTAACGGCGTCACCATCGTAGACTGCAGCGGCCGCATTACTCTCGGCGAAGGCAGTGTGATTCTGAAGGATGTGGTGCGCGAACTGCTTTCCAAGGGGCAGAAGAAAATCCTGCTTAACCTCGGAGACGTGAACTATATCGACAGCTCGGGCATCGGCGAGCTGGTCAGCGCTTTCACCACCGTGCGCAACCAGGGTGGCGAACTCAAGCTGCTCAACCTGACCAAGAAGGTTCACGACCTGCTGCAGATCACCAAGCTGTACACCGTCTTCGACGTGAAGGACGACGAGGCCAGCGCAGTCAAGTCGTTCAGCTAAGCTCCCTATCATTCATGTCTGACGCGGGCCGGTATCTGTCCGGCCCCGGCTGTTTCTATTTCGGGAAATACGTCGATTTCTTTTGCCTGCGCGCGCCTGCAATAGCTTTTCCCGCCATACAATTCGCTCGTGATCATTCAATGCCCGCTGCTGGCCGCTACCCTGCTGCTGACCAGCCTGTCCTGGTCCGATTGCCTTCCTTTCCCAGAGGCCAGGAAACATGTGGGCGAGATCAAGTGCATCTCGGGCACGGTCATAAGGGTCAAGCAGGGCTCACGGGGAGTTCATTTTCTGGACTTCTGCGATGACTTCCGGCTCTGCCCCTTCACGGTGGTGATCTTTCCCAGTGACCTGAAGAGCGTGGGGGATGTGCGGCAACTGCAGGGCCGGATGATTGAGATTCACGGCAAGGTCAAGGAGTACGACGGGCGTGCCGAGATCGTCCTCGAGGAATACCGGCAACTGAGAGGCGCCGGCGCCCGAATCCCTCCTCTGCCCAAAAGCTACGACGTGGAAAAGAAGGGGCGCTACAGCGCGGGAACGTTCAGCCATCCCAGGTCAAAACGGAAAACCTCGAAGCGACAGCCGGCCGAAGTTGTCACCCAGGCACCGGAAGACCCGGAACAATAGGGTAGCGGCGTCCCGCCGGCCCGATGGGCGAATCTACACGTCATGCCCCGACGCCGCGCGTATCAGGCGCGCAACTTTGTCTTCCAGCACGATGTATCGCTGGTATTCGTTACCCTCGAGAATTCCCATTGAAATGTTTTCGTTTCTGTAGCGCATGAGGCTGACGACAGGCGTCCTCAACCCGACGTGGACCTCCCGCACCGCGGTCTTCTCCAGCACAGCCTGGACGTTCTGCTCATCAATTCCACCACACGCCATGATGATTGCACGTTGGCCCGCGTGCTCAACCAGTTGGCGCAGGGTTGCGACGCCTTCAACGGCGGTTGGGGCTGCTCCAGAGGTGAGGATCCGGTCAGCTCCGGTTTCCATCACCTGCTGCAGCGACCGGAACAGATCGGCGGACATGTCGAAGGCGCGATGATAGGTCACGCTAAGTGGCCTCGCCAGATCGACCAGGGCGCGTGTCTTCTGAATGTCGACGTTCGCGTTGGTTTCCAGGATTCCAAAGACAACGCCGTCAGCGCCCAGCTGTTTAGCCATGAGCACATCACGTCGCATCACTTCAAACTCATCGGCGCTGTAGTAGAAATCGCCACCGCGCGGACGAATCATTACGTGCATACCGATCGAGATTTTCTGCCGGACTGTGGCGATCAGGCCCGCGCTCGGAGTCACTCCGCCCTCCAGGAGACTGGCGCACAGTTCCACTCGCCTCGCTCCGCCACGCTCGGCTGCGCTGGCAGAGTCCAGAGAGTCGACACAAACTTCGACAGTGAGGTCAGTGGTGGCCAGGGGGATTAGTCCTTAACACTTACGCTGAAATGCCCTGCGACGCATCGTAGAGTCCCGTTATCGCGGACCCACGTGTCAGTAAACCGGCCTCGATGCTCGAAGGATTTGCCATGAAAGGTTCCTTTTTCGTGATAAGCACCTGTTACAACCGCAACATTGCCGTGGACCCACACTTTCATGTCTTCAGATTCCAGAATTTCGAAGTGCGCATCGGGATCAGCAGTAAAGGCTACCTCCTCTCCTTTGCCGATCACGCTACCGTCGGGCTCGGTCAGTACCAGATCGTCGGACATCAACCGGGCAAGCGCCGCAGGGTCGTGACGCAGTTCGGCGTCGTTCCAGGATTTCTCAAGCGCTATGACCTCTGCTTCGGCAGACCCCGCCTGCGCGATCAGGCAGGTGGGAGCAAGGACAAGTACCAAGCACACGCAAAGCATCGTTTCAGGTTTCATCGATGTTCAATCTCCCGCAAGGCGAAGTGATTCTATCTCCTGCTCCCTACACCATGCCCTTTCTTAACTCCTCCAATGGATAGAACGTTCCTCGCCACACCACGCCTCCGCGTGCCAGGGTCAAGAATGTCGAACGCAGCATGGTATAGAGAAACAGGGCTGTGCTGACAGGATGCAAGACGAAATAGTACGGCGGAATATCCGACCTCCGCGACATGCCGACGTAGATGGAAAACATCGAGAACAGTGCGACTCCGTAGCCCAGGCGAGCCCACCCGTGAGCCAGCGCGACGCCCACAAATGGCATGAGGTTGAGAAAGGCGAGGGCGAAGCACGAAGCTATGGCACGCGGCCACTGGAAGGACATGATGGCGAAGAAGTTTTTCGTGAGGTTGTCCACCACCCCCCACGCGCCTTTGGCCCAGCGGATGGAAATCAGGTCGGCGCCAAAGACATTGCGTTGGGCGTAGCCGGCATTCTTAACGACTTTGCCCAGCTTCATGTCGTCGAGCACGTCAAAGCGCAGTGCCTGGTAGGTGCCCAGGGCGTCGTAAACCTGGCGGCGAATCAGGTTGAACGCGCCCACGCCGATGTGGTCTTTGGTTCTTGGATCGGCGACTTTCCAGGGACGATGTCCGAAGACGAACAGGGTCTGGAAAAAAGCAATCATCATCCTTTCGCCCGGGTGCTTCATGATCATGCGGGGAAAAAGCACGAGATGGTCGGCGGCTTCGGATTCAGCAAAAGCCAGGGCGCGGCGGAGAGCATCGGGCTTGAACAGGACGTCGGCATCGGTGAACAGCAACCAGTCGCCAGCGGCCAGGTTGCTGGCGCTCCACATGGCGTGCGGCTTGCCCATCCAGCCCGCAGGCAGTTCTGAGATGTGAATGACCTTGAGCCGACCCGGAGGCGCCGCGGCGGCAATCGTCTCCATGATTTCGCCCGTATGATCGGTGGAGCGATCATCGACTGCGATAACCTCGTAGTTGTCGTATTCGAGGGCAAGCAGGCGAGTGAGCGTGGCCTCAATGTCAGCGGCTTCATTACACGCGGGAACAACAATGCTGACTCGCGGATTACCCGGCGGCTTGCGGTCCCACTCCACGCCAGAGATATCGGCAATTTTGGGCACGCCGACGGCTGCGTCGGCGAGACGCCACAGCCAGACCAGGCCGAGGGCACACCCTGCAATCCAATGGAAATAATTCATCCCGCGGACGTTTCCGGCACACCCGGCTGTCCATGTTTGTCGGTGCCGACGGCCGGTGCGAATCTCATTCCGTAGAAGAGTATGGCAGAAGAAAGGACCATGGCGACTACCGGGCCGATGAACGCACTCTGCAGCGAGCGCTTGTCGGCGATGTAGCCCATGAGCGTGGGAGAAGGTACATCGCCGAGAATGTGGATGATGAAAATGTTTACCGCGATGGCAGTGGCGCGGATGTGGGCCCCGACGGAATTAATCAGGGCCGCATTCAGCGGTGCGGTATTCAATAGCAACAGAAAGGCCGCGATGGCTATTCCCGGCAACATCGCTGGCCCTTTGGAAAACAGCGCCACAATCATGACCGGTACTCCCAACGCCATGCTGACCGCGGACACCGAGTAATAGGCGCTGCGGTAGCGGCGGAGCAGTCGGTCTCCCAGCCAGCCTCCGGCCAGAGACGCGACGATTCCGTCAACCACGATGATGGCGCCAAAAGTTTCGTTGGCCGACTCCAGGGAATAGCCCCGCGACTGGGAGAGGAAAGTCGGCATCCACACCTGAAGTCCGCCCAGGGCGAAGGTCATCATGGCCATGCCAAGGGTGGCAGTCCAGAAAGCCGGGTTGCGCGCCAGGCCCCAGATGGTTCCCCGCTCCCGGGTTTCCTTGAGCGAATCGAAACGGCCGCGTTCCGGCTCGGGTACGAAGGCCAGCGCAAGTGCCAGCAGAAAGCCCGGAACCGCTGCCACATAAAAGGGAAAGCGCCAGCCGTGCACCGGGCCCAGCTTGCCCCCCAGCAGATACCCGGCGGCGGTCCCGACCGGAATAGCCAGGTAGAAGATACCTAGAATGCGGCCGCGCTTTTCCTCCGAAAAAAGATCGGCGACGAAGGTCGGAGCGATGGTCACGAAGGTGGCTTCGCCGATTCCTACCAGGGTGTGGCGGAGCAGCAACTCGCCGTAAGTGTGAGTGACCGCGGTCAGCAGGGTGAGCCCGCTCCAGAAGATGGCGCCCAGAATGATGATCAGCTTGCGCGAGTAGCGGTCGGCCAACGGCCCCACAAAAGGCGCGGCGATCATGTAGAAAATGAGGAAGGCGCTGGTAAGGTAGCCCAGCTGCGCGTTGCTGAGGTGAAATTCATCCCGCACCAGCGGCTGCACCGCAAACAGGACGGAGCGGTCGATGTAGTTGAGAAAGTTCAGGGTGGTCAGCAGGACCAGCGCCGTCCAGGGATAAAGTTTGCGTTGGGTCACTTGGGGAAGGAATATAACATGCACGCTAATCCACACGGTGTCATCCTGAGCGGAGCTGACCGATTCGGAACGAATCGTCAGCGCAGTCGAAGGACCCCTACCTCAGCAACTGTTCAGAGCAAGATCTCAAGCATCTCGGAAACCATTCCTGGAGAAGCGCAGACCATCATGCACCCCGCATTTGTCCCCTCATAGGGGTCCTTCGACTGCGCCAGCACTTGGCGTTGCGAAGTGCTGGCTGCGCTCAGGATGACAGATGGGAAAATTTCACTAACGCTTCTTCCCTTTCGGCCGCGGCCATCTGGCCACCACGACAGTCGATATCCCGCCACGCGGGCGGAAGTCCCCTTTTACCTCCGCCCACACCGGATTGGCCCAGCGCACCACGTCTTCCAGCACGCGGTTCACGATGTTCTCCTGGAAAATCCCTAGATTGCGGTAGCTCTGCAAATATTCCTTCAGCGATTTCAGCTCAAGGCAATGCTGGTCCGGCATGTAGCGGATGGTGATGGTGCCGAAATCGGGCAAGCCGGTCTTGGGACAAACGGAAGTAAATTCCGGGTCATCCACTACGATCTCATAGCCGGGAAACTGATTCGACCAGGTTTCGATGGCGGGAAACTTGTGGTTGAGACCCGCTGCGGCGTGCGCCTCGGTGTAACGTGGCTTCGGCATCACGCTATTGTAACCAGACTCTGGTGGCGCCGGCGGCATCCCCTTCGGCTTCGCTGAGGGCAGGCTTTACCTGGCGATTTTGCGGAGTAGGACTCATGACTCAGTTTCTGGTAAATGACGCTCTCTTCGTTCGGCGGGCTTTGCCCGCCCATCGGGCCGGCGAGACGCCGGCGCTACAAATCCGGTTCCTTGCCAGATATCGTGCATCTAAGTTCTTAACACGGTTAAGGTTGCGCTCAGGGGCGCGGTGATACATTATCTAGCGGCAACATGGCATTGACGGCAAACCACAACGGGTTCTTCGGCCGGCATCGCTGGCTGGTATGGGCAGCCGGAATTGCTGTGGCCGTACTGCTGCTGGCGTCATTCATGTCGCGCGACGACGCGATTCCCGTACGCGCCGCGACGGTAGAGCGCAGCACGATTCGCAGTGTGATTTCGACCAACGGAAAGGTCGAACCACTGCAGAGTTTTGAAGCCCACGCGCCGGTCGGCACCACAGTAAAGAAGTTGCTGGTCAAAGAGGGCGATCGCGTAAAGAAGGGACAGCTCCTGGCGCAACTGGATGACGCCGATGCCCGGAGCCAGGCGGCCCGAGCTGCAGCCCTGGTCAGCTCTGCGCAAGCTGATGTGAGCGCCCTGGAAAGGGGCGGGAACCGCGAAGAAGTTCTGACCCTCGAAGCTCAACTGGTCAAGTCCCGCAACGAGCGTGACACGGCGCAACGTAATATCGAGGCCCTGAAACGCCTGCAGGAGCAGGGCGCGGCCGCACCCGGCGAAGTAAAACAAGCCGAAGATCAGCTGGCGGGAGCGGAAGCGGACCTCAAACTAGTGCAGCAGAAACAGAAGGAGCGCTATTCGCAGCCCGAGATAGCGCGCGGGGAGGCGCAGAAGGCGGAGGCGCAAAGTGCCTATGCGGCGGCGGAAAATATTCTCAGTCAACTGAACATCCGCGCCCCGTTCGACGGAATTGTGTATGCCCTTCCCGTCCACCAGGGAGCTTACGTCAGTCCCGGAGACCTCGTCCTGCAGGAGGCCAACCTCTCGAAAGTTCTGGTGCGTGCCTACGTCGACGAACCGGACATAGGGCGGTTGGCGCGCGGACAAAGAATCGATCTCACCTGGGATGCAGTCCCGGGACGAACCTGGCAGGGCTCGGTGAGCACTATTCCGTCCACCGTGAAGCTCCTGGGAACGCGAAATGTAGGAGAGACCACCTGCATTGTGGATAACCAGGACTTCAAGCTTCTGCCCAACATTAACGTCGGAGTCACGATCGTGACCGCCGAGCACCAGAATGCGCTCACCATGCCTCGCGAGGCGGTTCGTCTGGATGACGGCAAGACTTTCGTCTACCAGATCGTGAACAACGAACTGCAGCGGCGGGAGGTTCAGACATCCATCTCGAATCTCACGCAGGTGGAAATCACTAGTGGAGTTACGGAAAAGGCGCTGCTGGCGCTGGCTTCGACCAACTCCAAGCCGTTACGCGAAGGCGTGGCGGTAAAGGTAGTCCGTTAGGTATACGAGAAATGAAATTACGGATCATCATTCTGTTCCTGGCCTTGTTCTCCGCCGCGGCCCTGGCTGCCGGCGACGATTCTGCTCCCGCGCTGCTGGCTGCCGGGCGAGCCGACGAAGCCATTAATACCCTGCGTTCCAAGATCAGCACTTCGCCCAGCGACGCCGAAGCTCACAACCTGCTGTGCCGCGTGTATTTTTCCATGGGCGACTGGGACCGCGGCATTTCAGCCTGCGAGAAGGCGGTTGCACTCGATCCCAACAACAGCCGGTACCACATGTGGCTGGGGCGGATTTATGGCGAAAAGGCGGACGCAGCAAACTTTCTAAGCGCAGCCTCTCTGGCCGGCAAAGTACGCAACGAGTTCGAAGCGGCAGTGAGACTGGATCCGAACAACGTGGACGCCCGCAGCGACCTGGGCGAATTTTATCTGGAAGCGCCCGGCATCGTCGGCGGCGGTCGCGATAAGGCCGAAGCGCAGGCCCAGGCACTGGGCGCGCTTGATCCCGCCAAAGCCGATTATCTCAAGGGCCGCCTTGCCGAGAAAAAGAAGGACTTCGCCACGGCGGAAGCGGAATACCGCGCCGCTATTGAGGCCAGTCACGGCAGCGCCCTCACCTGGTTCAACCTGGCGCTGTTTTTCCGCCACCGCGAACGTTGGAATGACATGGAAGACGCCATCAATCACGCTGTCTCGGCTCAGGTTGATCGCCCGGAAATTATCATGGAGTCGGGAGAGGTGCTGCTGCGCAGTGGCCGCAACTTCCCGGCGGCCGTGCAATATTTGCGTCGCTATCTGGCGCTGAATTCCAAGGTCGAAGAAGCTCCGGCATTCAAGGCCCACTACCTGCTGGGCACTGCTCTGGAGAAGCAGGGTGACAGGCAGGGAGCGGCCCAGGAATATCGCGCCGCCCTTTCTCTGGCCAGGAATTTCTCGCGCGCCCAGGAAGCTCTGGACCGGCTCAACCGCTGAAAAGCAAAATCCACGTAGGCCCGGACGCCCTCGTCCGGGCGGGCGAGCGAAGCTCGCCGTGGTTTTCTGTCTACAGCCGGGTCAAGTATGCGTTGCATTCGATCGCGATAAATACCAGCCGGGCTTTGCGCGGCCGGGCGGGTGAGGGCACCCGCCCGTACGTGAGATCATTGATCACAATCCGATGCGCACAATCCCATCGAATTTCTTTAGAAGGTGAAGCGATGAACTTTGCTCCTCGCTGCTTTTCGCGTCTTTGTGCCTTCCTGATCGTTGGCTTTCTCGCCTTGCCCCGGCTGGCCGCCGAGCCCTTGCCGCTGAAGCGCGCCGTCGAACTGGCCCTCTCGCACAGCACGACCGCGGCTGCGGCCAACGCTGATGAGCAGCGTGTCTTCGCTTCCTATCGCGAAGCGCGGAACCAGTACATCCCACAGTTCATCCTGGGCTCGGGCCTGGGCAAGTCCTGGGGTTATCCGTTGAGCCTGGAGGGTTCGGCGCCCTCGATCGTGAATCTCAACAGCCAGTCTGCCGTGTTCAATCCGTCTCTAAGAGATTTTGTTCGTGCCGCCAAAACCGACTGGAACGCTTCCACCTTGCAGACCAAGGACCAGCGCAACCAGGTGATTCAAGACACCGTGCTGAGCTATGCCGAACTGAGCAAGTGGGAAGCGCTAGTGGGACACTTGCAGGAAGAGCACGCGGCCGCGCTCCAGACCGAGCAACAGGTCAGCGAGCGAATCAAGGAGGGGGTTGACAGTCCCATCATGCAGAACAAGGCGCATCTCAGCACAGCGCGTCTTCGCTTGCGGCTGGCGGAGGCGCAAGGCGCCATCGACGTCATCCGCAACCGGCTTTCGCACTTGACCGGGCTGCCGCCCGCCGGCATCGAAACCGAGTCCGAGTCGATGCCTGCCTTGCCGGAAGTCAAACAGGAGGACGACCTGGCGGGAAAGGCGGCGCAGACCAGTCCCGGCGTGCAGGCAGCGGAAGACCGGGCGGCTGCGGAGAGCCTGCGGGCTCGCGGCGAACATCGCGCCATGCTGCCGTCGGTGGACTTTGCAGCGCAGTACGGTCTGCTGGCCGCTTACAACAATTATCAGAATTTTTTCCAGCCCGGCAGCTTTCAGCGGCACAACGCCACGCTGGGAGTGGTCATCAAGTTTCCTCTCTTCAGTCCCACCCAGCGCGCCCGCGCCGAAGCCGCCGATGCTCTCGCCTTGAAAGCCAGGAAGGACGCGGAAACGGCCAGGAACCAGGTTTCGGAAGAAACTCTGCGCCTGCAGCGTTCGGTGGAACAGATGGCCGCGGCCAAGGAAGTGGCCGATCTTGAATATCAGGTCGCGCAATCCAATCTGGAGTCGCTGCGTGTGCGTGTGGATGCAGGCAGCGCTGCCTGGCACGACGTTCAGGATGCACGCGAGCAGGTGAACGAGCGTTACAATTCGTTACAGGACGCAAATTTTGAGCTGGAACGGGCCCGCATCACACTGTTGCGAGCGACTGGCGAACTGGCCAGCTGGGTGGGCGCCGGCCAATGATCGACGGCGTACCTAACTCCAACGCTGCAAAGGATTTGGGGAACTGCACAAGGGTTAGTGTATGTACCTTGAATGTACCTGGGATGCGGGTAAAATTCGTGCCGAAATGTTAATATAATTTACTGACAATTATGCCTTTAAAAACGCTTTTTCTGAATCCGCCATCGTTTGAGAATTTTGACGGCGGCGCCGGTTCGCGGTGGCCCGCCACACGCGAGATTGAGTCTTACTGGTATCCCGTCTGGCTGGCGTACCCGGCCGGCATGCTGGAAGGAGCTCGCCTGCTCGATGCTCCTTCGCACCACATCTCCGCCGAGGAGACCATCAAGATTGCTCAGGACTACGAGTTTCTGGTCCTTTACACCAGCACGCCCGGTTTTCCCGGGGACATCGGGCTGGCGCAGGCAATCAAGAACGTCAATCCCAATATCAAGATTGCCTTCGTGGGACCGCATGTCACCGTCCTGCCGGAGCGGACGCTAAAAGATGCTCCGGCCATCGATTTTATCTGCCGCAAAGAGTTCGACTATTCGGTGGTCGAATTCGCGCAGGGCAAGCCGCTGGAGGAAATTCTCGGAATTTCCTATCGGAAGAACGGAGCAGTGGTCCACAATCCCGACCGCCCGCAGATTCAGGACCTGGACGCCCTGCCCCACGTTACCGATATCTACCATCGCGATCTAGATCCACGGCGTTATTCTGTGCCCTTTCTGCTCCATCCCTACGTGTCGCTCTACTCCACTCGGGGATGCCCGGCGCAGTGCACCTTCTGCCTGTGGCCGCAGACCACCAGCGGTCACGCCTGGCGCAAGCGCTCCACCGACGACGTAGCACGCGAAATGGCCAAGGCCAAGGAATACTGGCCCTGGGTGAAGGAATTCTTTTTTGACGATGACACCTTCAACATTCAGAAAGCGCGCACGGTCGAACTCTGCGCCAAGCTGAAACCGCTGAATATGACGTGGTCCTGCACTTCGCGCGTTACTACCGACTACGAGACTCTGAAGGCGATGAAAGAAGCGGGTTGCCGGCTCCTGATCGTGGGCTATGAATCCGGCGACCAGCAGATTCTGAAAAACATCAAGAAGGGCGCTACCATCGAGCGCGCACGCCAGTTCACCAAGGATTGCCACAAGCTGGGATTGGTCGTGCACGGCGACTTCATCCTGGGCCTGCCCGGCGAGACGCGGGAAACCATCAACAACACCATTAACTTTGCCAAGGAGCTGGACGTAGAGACCATCCAGGTGTCGGTGGCGCACGCTTATCCCGGTACTGAACTCTACGACTACGCAGTGAAGAATGGCTTCATGGTGGCGGACACCAAGATGGTGGATGAGGGCGGGCACCAGTTGGCTCAAATCCAGTATCCCGGTCTGCCGGCGGACGAAATCATGGAGTCTGTGCATCGCTTCTATGACGAGTATTACTTCCGGCCCAAGGCCATCTATCGCATCTTGAAGAAGGCCGCATTCAACAGCGGGGAGCGCAAGCGTCTCTACAAGGACGCCAGGAGCTTCCTGAAACTTCGCGCCTCCCGCAACAAGTGGGTCAAAGAGAAGCGCGAGCGCGGCGACACTGCGACCGTGGTTGAGCCCGTGAAGGCCTAAAGGCGAAAGAAAGACCGTGTGACGTTTCGCAAGTATCTGGTGCTGGCCGGTGTCACCTTGTTCGCTGCGATCGGCGATTCATTTCTCGCGCGCGGCATGAAGCAGGTTGGCAGCATCTCCCTGCACAGCTTGCCTGATCTGGTCTTTACCATTCTGGATCCCTGGGTTGCCCTGGGGATTTTGTTTCTGCTGGCATTCTTCGCTGCATACATGACCGCCCTGTCCTGGGCCGATCTCACCTACGTCTTGCCCGCCACGTCTCTGGGATACGTATTGCTCGCCCTGATTGCCAAATTCTTTCTCCATGAACAGGTGAGCACCTTGCGCTGGGTCGGGATTGGTCTAATCTCGGCGGGAGTCGGGTTCGTCACCCAAGGCCCCGCCTTGACTCGCCATCCCGCTCATCAGGAGCAGTCGGATAAAGAGCCGGAGACTGTGGGTTCGAGGGCCGAGCCATGAAACACGCCTACACCTGGGGTGCGATTATGGCGGTTGTCCTGGCCTCCACCACCGGAGATGTGCTCCTGTCTCGCGCCATGAAGAAAGTGGGCGATGTAGGGGACCTGTGGCGCCGTGCCGGACTGGTCACCGTGGTGGGTAGAATCCTGCGGCGTCCCAGCTTCATGTTAGGTATTTTCATGATGGCGCTGGCATTTTTCAGCCTGCTGTTCGCCTTGTCGTGGGCGGACGTAAGTCTGGTGGCTCCTGCCTCCGCTTCCCTAACCTTCGTGGCCAACGCGGTGGCCGCAAAGATTTTCCTGCATGAACGGGTCGATCACCGCCGCTGGATAGCGGCCCTGTTGGTAGCCGGCGGCGTGGTGCTGCTGGCCGCCTAGCACTCTCCCTTCTGTCTCACCGAACCCGATCCCTGGCGAGCCTCCGACCAGGATATCTCCGGCGTTACTAAAGTCCATAACGAAGGTTACTTTTGCTAAACGGGACAGTGTTAGAGAATGCGTGGGAGCGGTTTCGTCTAACATATTGATAACACAGCTTCTCGACGCGGCGCGGAGGCGAGTTCCAATATGGAACCTACAACCTCCCACGAGGTTGGAACAATCCTACAGAGAAGGTTCAAGCGGAAGGTTTTGACACAAGGAAGGAATCAGTTTGCCGGATCGCAATTCATTTTCGCAGGTGTCGCCGATGACGGCCTCCTCCACCAGGAACCCGGGACGGGCGATACTGTTTCTTGGGCTGGCATTGATTCTGGCATGCCTGGCCAGTTCCAGGGCCTATGGCGACGTAGGCGTGGTGCTCAACGAATCGCTCGACACCAGCGTTGCCCGAATCACGGGCTCGGGGCACAGCGCGGTTTACTTTTCGCGCATCTGTCCCGAATCTCCGGTAAAACTTCGGCTCTGCCTTCCCGGAGAGCAGGGCTCGGTCATGAGCAACTACACCACCCTGGGGGAGGATCAGCCCTTCGAATGGAATGTGGTGCCCGTCAGCGTCTACCTGTATGGGGTTGAGAACCCGCGCTACCGGCCGATCGTCGGCTCCCAGAAGATCAAGCACGTGCTGGAAGAACGATACCGCGAGAATTATCTGGCAGACTACTGCGCCAGTGAGTCCTGCCAGACCAGCAACAAGGCGGAGTGGCGGGAGATGGTCGGTGCCACGCTGGCCCGCAGTATCTACGTGTTCGTGGTGGCCACTACGGTCAAGCAGGACCTCGCCCTAATCGACGAATTTAATTCGCTTCCCAACGAAAACCACTTTAACGGCATGACCCGTAATTGCGCCAATTTCACCAGGCGCGTGATCAACACCTATTTCCCCAACGCCACGGGACCCGATTACATCAACGACTTCGGCATGACCAGCCCGAAAGCCATAGCTCGCTCTTTCACCCGCTACGCCAACCGGCATCCTCAGGCGGATTTCCGGGTGCTCCACTTTGCGCAGGTGCCGGGCACCATCAAACGCAGCAGCGAGTGCCGGGGCGGAACCGAGCAACTGGTCCGTTCCAAAAAGCTGCTGGTGCCGATGCTGATTTTTGCCGACCATGTGCTGCCGTTCGTGGCGGCTTCCTACATCCTCACCGGGCGCTTCAACCCACAGCGTGAGCTGGAAAAACATCCGACCATCGAGGCCACGGAAGCGGAGTATCAAATCAAGCAGGCCCGGGCGGCGAATAATGATGCCCGCGTCGAAACACTCGAGGCGGACAGAGATCGACAGCGCGCCCGGGTGGTGGGCACGGCCGAGGAATGGAAGCAGTATCGCGCTGCTTTCGCCTCCGTGGTCACGGAATCCGTCGCTGAGCCGGGCACCTCGACCAGCGGAGCTTTGCATCTGAGCGGCCCCGTAAAGAAGTTCTTTCGCCGTCTAGACGACGCCGGTACGCCCGTGGCGGACCGCAATGGCGCGCTCTGGATGGAAGTTTCCGATGGCGACGAATCGTCCCGGGTAGGCCTGAGCGCCAGCAACGTTTTCAGTGCGGGTACGGACTCAGACCTGGCCTACCAGCTGGTTCTGGCCCGCGTCGGGCACGTCCTGAAAAGTCCAAAGCACAGCCGCGAGAGCATGGTGGAATTCAAGAACGATTGGAGCCTGCTGCAATCCGTGCGCTCCAACCGGGCCGGCGCGTTCGCCAAGGCGGCGCCCGCCTTCGGCCTGGGCGACAGTGCCCTGCCCGGCACCGAATAGTCCGACACACTGCGTTTGAGCGCAAATAAATTCCCATCTAGCGCAAACTATTTCAGCCGTCAATTCCGCCCAGGAAATTTCATCCGCTCCCGCCCTGTCTTTCTTGCTATGATTCTCTCCCTGCCATGCGCTGTGTCCGCAGCTGCGTTCGGATTGTTCCGCTGTTCCTGACTTTCGTCCTCGCCTTTGGAGAGGCCGGATCACCGGGTCCCGTCATTTCAAGTGGGACTCGCGCGGTCCCGCCCGCCATGGTCATCGGCTTTGTCGGCGGCTTCGTCAAACACGACGATCGCGTGCACAGCACGGTGCAGGTTGTCGAACACCTGCGCAATGAATACCCCGAAGGCGTGTATGTACAAAGTTTCGCGAACCGTCACCGCGATCAAGCCTACAAGGAAGTCTTGCGGCACCTGGATGGGAACCACGACGGCAGGTTGTCAGCGGATGAAAAACAGCAGGCCCGCATCATCATCTTTGGCCATAGCTGGGGCGCGTCGGAAACCGTATCTCTCGCGCGTAAGCTCCAGCGAGACGGCATTCCCGTCCTGCTCACCGTGCAGGTGGATAGCGTGGCTAAGATCGGCCAGAACGATGCCGTGATCCCCGCTAATGTTGAACAAGCGGTAAATTTCTACCAGCCCAATGGCATCGTACATGGGCGCTCCCAGATTCGGGCCGCGGACCCGGCACGGACTGAAATTCTGGGTAACTACCGCTTTGACTACAAGGCCAATCCCATCAGTTGCGAAGGGTACCCCTGGTTCGACCGGTTCGTGGTGAAAGCACACACCGAAATTGAGTGCGATCCCAAGGTGTGGAGCCAGGTGGAATCATTGATCTACTCGAAACTGTCCCCGGAAGCGCGCAACACCGCCGCGCGCTGACACGTAGGGGCGCGTGCCCACACCCGCCCGACCGGGCAAGGCCCGCTCGGTTTTTCGGCCGCCTCAATTGAAGAAATCAGGGCGAGCTCCGCTCGCCTCTCCGGACGGGGCGTCCGGGGCTGCGTGATTTGTGGCACGGCCTCAACCAAACAGCCGCATGAAACCCGCCGGCGCCAGGTCTGGCACTAGAAAAGCGGCATCGCGCCGTCCGGCGACCCGGGCCACGCATTGCGCGGCTGCGTAGCCGCTGCGGACCGCGCCTTCCATGGTGGCCGGCCATCCTGTGGCGGTCCAGTCTCCCGCCAGAAAAATGCGCGGCCATACTGTCTCTGGACTCGGCCGGTGCGATTCGATCCCGGGCCGCGGCGAGTAGGTGGCGTGAACTTCCTTGATCACCGTTGACTTCACCAGGTTGGCGGCCCGCGCCCCGGGCAGAAACTCACGCAGCTCCGATAACGCCAGGTCAATAATCTCCTGGCGAGATTTCTCGACCAGGGTCTTCGATGAGCTGACCACCAGCTCGACGTAGCTATTTTCGGCCGCCGCGCCCGACGCTACCAGCAGCTTCGACTTGTGGAACATCCACTGGATGGTACGGTCGAGCAGCACGGCGTGGTCAAGGTCGGTGATCTGGCGATCGAACCACATGTGAATGCCCGTGATCGGCGAGGTCTCGAAGCGGTTGAGAGTCTGCCGCAGCGGCTCGGCGGCCGTGGTGTCTGGCAACATCCGTGACAACACGTCGAAAGGTACGGCGAAAATTACGAAATCGAAGCTCTCTTCTCCGTCCGGCAGAAGCAGCTTCACGTCGGCAAACTCGGCCCGGAACGATTCTGCAGCGGCGCGGAACCGTATCTCTCCCCCACGCGCGGTCATATAATCTCCGGCCCGGTTGTAGAGGTCGGTGAGCGGAACCGTGGGCACGCCCATGCGTCCCGCCGCTTCGGGACTTCAGAAACGACTCGCGCATGACCTGGGCGGCGTAAGGGATCGAGATGAGATCAATTTCCTCATTCAGCGCGCTGACCAGGACAGTCTTCCAGAAGCGATCGATAGCACGCTCGGTTTGCCCGTGGCGGCGCAGCCACTTCAGAAAGGACTCTCCGGTGTCGCGCGGCGCGATGGGAGTTAAAGCCGCCAGCCCTGCCGCTATGGCAAGTTTGTCCGTAAGGTTGAGACATGACGCGCGCAGAAATGCGGGCGCCGTATGCAGAGGAGCAGGCAGCACCGAAGGTTTGATTACCGAGGCGCGTCCGCCGGGCTCGAGGAAAGTCATGCGGTCGTACCAGCGGATCTTGTCCTCGACGCCAATGCGCTGGTAGAACTCGATCAGGTTGGTGCAGCAGCCGAGCAGCACGTGCTGGCAGTTGTCCACCACCTCGCCCGTGCCGGGATGCTGATAGGACGATGCCCGGCCGCCCAGGTAGGCACGCCGCTCGAACAGTGTGACACGAAAACCACTTTCAGCCAGCGCGCTTCCGGCTGCCAATCCCGCGAGGCCGCCTCCTACCACTGCTACTTTTGGAGATTGTGTCCAGCGCTCCGTCATCAAGCCAGGCGTTTCACCAAACCCTTTCCCAGGATGATGACTTTCTCGCGCACCGTGAGCCTGATCTTCTTGCCGAAGACGTCATACTTGCGCTCCGAGATTTTTTCCAGCAGGCGGCGATAGATGCTCACCAGCACCCAGAGGGCGGGCTGGCTGTCCTCGTCGATGAGAAGCATGAGCTCCCTGGCAGCGTCATAGTATTCACGGGCCCGGTCGGCCTCGGCCGCGAGCAGCCAGCGCAGGCGCTCCGGAATCGCGGCCTGGCGGAACTCCGCGGGTGCAATCTTGAAGCGATCGAGGTCTTCGGCGGGAAGATAGATCCTGCCCATGCCGGCATCTTCCTGAATGTCGCGGATGATATTGGTGAGCTGAAAGGCCAGACCGAGATTTTCCGCCAGGCCTTCCGCTGCGGGATCGCGATAACCGAATATCCGAATGCAAACCAGGCCGACCACCGAGGCCACGCGATAGCAATACAAGCGGAGATCGCTGAAAGTGCGGTAAAGCACCTGGGGCGCGTCCGCTGGAGATGAATCCGCCGCGCCGTCCTGGATATCCATGCCGGTGCCATAGGCCAACTGGTCGAGCAGTTCGACGGGGACCTTGAAGCGCCGTTGGGTGTCGGTCAGGGCGAGCAGCACGGGATCGTCGGTGGGGTGACCGGATTCGGCGCGGTGGAAAGCATCCAGCCAAGCCTCGAGCCTTTGCCGTCTTTCATAAGACGGTATTTTGAAGTCATCGGCAATATCATCGCAGCGCCGCATAAAGGCGTAGACCGCGCACAGCGCCTGGCGCTTGGCTGGGGGCAGGACCAGAAATGCATAGTAGAAATTTTTGGCCGCCGATCGGGTGATGCTGCGGCATACCGAATATGCGACCGCGATTTGCGACGAAGTCGGCGAAAATGGCGAGGGCATGGGTTGCACGGCGGCGCTCATATCCGGCTCCCCACCCGGCTCCCCAGCAGCTTCCCCAGCGCGGCCCGGGCCACCAGCGCCAGTTTGCGGCTCCTGGAGATGGCGGGACGCCGGCCCAGCACGGCATGTCCCTGGCGCTCGATGGCGCTCAGAATTTCCTGCCCGCCGCGGCTGAACAACTCGATATCGACTGCCAGCTCACGGTCTACCTGTTGGACCAGGGGCAAGCCACGCTCGAACCACTGTCGCGCCCGCTCCACCTCGAAGCGTATCATTTGGCAAAATTCCGGCGTGTTGCGGGCAGACGAAATATCTTCTTCGCTTACCTGATAGCGGTACAGGTCCTCAAGCGGGAGATAGATCCGTCCTTTGGCGTAGTCGTCGCCTACGTCCTGCCAGAAATTGGCCAGTTGCAACGCGGTACAAGTGAAATCGGAAAGGGCCTGCCGATCAGAGTCGCGATAGCCGCAAAGATAGAGAACAAGATGGCCAACCGGATTCGCCGAATAGCGGCAGTAGCCGAGCAGATCTTCGAAGGTTTCGTAGCGCGTGACGGTCTGGTCCTGGCGGAAGGCTTTCAGCAGGTCGTCGAAGGGCTGTTGCGGGATATCGAATTTCCGCACCGTCTCTTGCAGCGCCACAAAGACCGGGTGGCGCGGCGAGCCCGCGTAGCAGGCATCGAGCTCCAATTGCCACTGGTCGAGCATCACCAGGGACGCTTCCGGGTCGCCCACTTCATCGCCCAGATCGTCTGAGATTCGGCAGTAGGCATAGACATTGAAAAAATGCTGCCGCAGTCGCTGGGGTAGAAACCAGGTGGCGACAGAAAAATTCTCGTAGTGACTGCGGGCCAGGCTGCGGCAGTACTCCTGGGCCTCGGCAGTGGAAGGTGCTCGTTCGGGGATCGCATATCCCGGCGGAAGCCGGTCCCAGCCGGAAGCCAGGGGGATGGGCACAAAACGGGAGTCGTTGCTGGCGATGGATGACATAGTCAGTTTCGTCCCCCCGTGTGAAAATGCGGATCGTCAATCGCGGGATGTCGCCCGTATTGTCTCTACCAGACGATAGAGAACGGGTACCGTCCCGCTACCTCTCAAGGCCGTCGCTGAACCCTGAGTCTATGATCAGGCCTCAGTGACCTGGAATGATTGCTGTCTTGATATCACCGTTGCGGTTCAGCATGTGGCGGAGGACCTGCTGCAACCGCGATAGGGGCGCCTCTCCGGTGATGTAGTCCGTAGAGCGAATCTTCTTTTCCGCGATCAGGGCAAAGGCCTTGCGCACCGTCTCCGGCGTGTGATGGAACGTGGCCTTCAGCGTAACTTCCGAATAGTGCAGGCGGTTAGTGTCCATCTGGACCTTGGTGCCGCTGGCGCATCCGCCGAAGAAATTGACCGTGCCGCCCTTGCGCACCATGTCGATGGCCCACTCCCAGGCTTCGGGACGGCCGACAGCCTCGACCACGACATCGCTGCCGCGCTTTTCAGGAGAAATCAGGCGTACCGCTTCCACCGCGTCTTTTACTTTGGTGATCTGCACTACCTCATGGGCGCCCATGCGCTTGGCGGCTGCCACCTGGGAATCGCGCTTCACCACGGAAATGACATTGCACCCGGTGGCTTTCGCGACCTGCACGAACATCAGGCCGATGGGCCCGCCGCCTATGACGGTGACGGTGTCGCCGATCTCGACTCCGGTTTCGTGCAATCCGCGCAGCACGCAAGCCAACGGCTCCACCATGGCCGCTTCTTCGTAGGTGACGTCGGCGGGGACCGCCAGCATGTTGGTTTCAACGATGCGGCGCGGAATACGAATGTACTCGGCGTAGGCGCCGTTGTTGAACAGGAGGTCTTCGCAGAGATTTTCCTGGTGCTTGGAACAGTAGAAGCACATCTGGCAGGGCGCCGAGTTCAGCGCCACTACCCGCATGCCCTTCTTGAAGCCGCGCACCCCGTGCCCGACTTCTTCAATGACTCCCGCCAGTTCGTGCCCAAAGAGCGCCGGCGGGACAATCATGCGCGCGTGATAGCCGCGCTGGTACACCTTCAGGTCGGTTCCGCAAGTCAACGCGACCTGCACTTTGACCAGTACTTCTCCGTCGCCAACGCGAGGGATGGGTACTCTTTCAATTTTTACGTCCTCTTTGCCATAGAGGACGGCTGCTGTCATCTTACCGTTCACGCTCGGATTCCTTCCCACGAGCTGCCCGGTTGAATCGCTATTTTCATAGAATCGGGTTGGGGGTGGGCAGCCAGGTTCAGAGCTTCGACGCTGCTCGACAACGAGAATCGATGCGTAATCAACCGTTCCAGATCCATTTCACGGTTCATAACAAACTGCACCGAAGCCTCTTGCAGATCGATCGAAGCGCTATACGACCCCAACAGCGTTTTTTCATCGACGCAAACTGCCCCAGGGTCAAATGTTGACTCCCCATGAACGGTCTGCGCGAACAGCAAAACCCGGCCTCCAGGACGCACCGCATCCATCGCGGTCCGGATTAAACCATTACCACCGACCGCCAGGATGGCTGCATCTGCACCGCGTCCTTCGGTCTGCTCACGTACCGCTTTCACAACCTCGGTACGCGAGGCATCAATACTTTTCCCCAAGCCGTAACTTGTAGATATTGTAAGCCTCTGGGGATACAAATCGGAAGTGACTACCGTGGAGCCAGCCCGCTTAGCCAATACACTCAATATGATACCGATGGGACCTTGACCTATTACTACAACCGTCTCTCCAGCCTGTAAACCCAGCCTTTCGATGCCCTTCATGCAGGTGTTGACGGGTTCGACAAAACAGGCCTGCTCGAAAGAAACATCTTTCGGAATGCGCACCGTGCCCCTGCGCGCAATCCAGTCCATGACCCGGACGTATTCGGCGAAGCCGCCGCCCGAGGGTTCGAAGCCGGCGGTGCAGCCTACCTTTTTGTAGGTCTCGCACTGGGCAAACGTTTTGTACCGACAGTAGTAACAATCGCCGCAGGGGATGTGATGGAAGACGACCACCCGGTCGCCGGGCTGAAAGTTCCGCACACCCGCGCCCACAGCGGCAATCACGCCCGCGGTCTCGTGACCAAAAATGCGGGGCGCGGAATGCGAGCCGGTGGCAATTTTCTTCAGATCGGTGCCGCAGATTCCACAAGTGTGCACCCGCAGAAGCAATTCGCCAGCTCCAATCGGCGGCACCGGGACAGTCTCCAGCCGGACGTCGTTCACGCCGCGATAAACGGCCGCCAGCATGGTGGCAGGAATGGCCTGCTTGTTTTCTTCAATCGCGAGTTGTCCGGCTATGGCCATAATCGAATCTGAGGAGCCTTCATCAATCCTGATTCCGCCCTCCGGAACTTGGATGCAAGCCCGGTTCCGGGTCTCCCACTTCTTCCGGTTCCAGGTTGTACTGCTCCAGCCATCCGCAGAGCGCGGCGGCTGCTTTGTTGCTGTTCTGTGCCAGCCGAAATACCTTGAGCCAAAGCCAGGGGCGGAGAGCCACGAACCCAGCAAAGGCCGCGGTGCGAAACTGTCCCTCGCCGGTGACGAATCGCGCGAGCGGCGGCATCTCAAAATCGGCTTCGTCGGAAATGGCTTTAAGCCCAACAAAGGTGATGTCGTGCGCCTGGGCCCCACGGGCCACGGCTGCCGCTTCCATGTCCACCGCGTGCGCCCAGTAGGCATCCGCCAACTTGGCTTTCTGCTGGACGCTGACCGGCTGGTCAACACTGACCAGCACCCAATGTCCCACCGCGGCCTCGACCCGGCTCCCATCTTTGGCGTCGATCACGCAAACCGGGGCCAGCACCGTGCCCACCTTCAGGGTGGAATCGAGCGCTCCCGCAAACCCGACTGACTGCACCAAAACCGGTGCATACAGCTTGATGATGGCTTCGGTCGCGCGCCGGGCCGCTTCCGGCCCGATACCCCCGCAAACCAGCACGGCGCGCTCGTTCTCGAAAAACTTGTACTTGCGACCGTCGAATTCGCGTCCGACTGCCTTCCAGTGCTTTATCAGCGGGCGCACCTCGCGCTCCAGGGCAGCTACGATCGCGATTTTCGGCTGATTGGGCAACGTCAAAACCTTGCCGAGCCTTGCTCGGCCTGACCGGGTCGGAGACCCGGTCCCACACGGTTTTTGCGTGACCTAGGCATATCCGTTTGCCTGAAACCACTGGACCGCCCGACGCAACGCGTCATCCACCGGGACGGTTTTCCATCCCAGGTCGCGCTCGGCTTTGCTTGAAGACACAAACATTTTCTTTCGGCCCATGCGGACAGCGTCGATGGTGGCGCGAGGTTCGCGGTTCCGGATGTGTCCCGTAACCACCTGATCGACCACGCCGGTCGCCAGAGCGACCACGTAGGGAACCTTTATCTTCGGCGAGGGCAGTCCGGTGATGACAGCGAGCTTGTCGAGAATCTGCTTCAGCGTAAGGTTCTCGCCGCCCAGGATGTAGCGCTCCCCGCTTCTTCCCTGCTCCAGCGCAGCGACGTGACCGCGGGCACACTCGGCCACATCCACGAGATTCAAGCCAGTGTCCACATAAGCAGGAAACTTCTTCTTGAGAAAATCGACGACGATCCGCCCGGTTGGCGTCGGCTTGATGTCGCGCTCGCCCACCGGAGTTGTGGGGTTTACTACCACCACGTCCATTCCCGATCTCCCAGCCGCGATCGCGATTTCTTCCGCCATGAATTTCGAACGTTTGTACGGACCAATCATGTTGGCCAGGGAGACCGGCGATTCTTCGTTGGCCAGGTGCCCATTCGATTGAAATCCCATGGTCGCGACGCTCGAGGTGTACACCACCCGGCGCACTCTGCTTTCCCGCGCTGCTTCCAGAATCGCTTTTGTGCCCTCAACATTGGAGCGGTACATCTGGTCAGGATCGCGGACCCAGAGGCGGTAATCGGCCGCGACATGAAATACCACATCGCATCCCGCCACGGCCTTGTTCAGGGAGGCGGCGTCGCGCAGATCGCCGATCACCCGCTCCGCCTGCAGCTCCTGGATGTTCCTGAGGTCGCTGCTGGGTCGGACCAGGAGCCGAAGATCCGCGCCCTGCGCGGCCAGAGCGCGGGCCACATGACTGCCCACAAATCCCGTCGCACCGGTGACGAAAGCCAGCATTTGACATTTTGCACTTGGCAATTGGCCCGAAGCGTTGCGCCTTTGACGTGCAAGGCTAAATGCCAAGAGCCAATTGCCAACTGCTAAGCACTGCTTCTCTCCGCCATCACTTTCTTGTACGTAGTCAGCGCGATCAGTGGGAAGTATTGCCGGTACATGTGGTACATCAGATAGAAGACGCGGGGAAAGCCGGTGCCGGTAAAATGGGGCTCGTCCCATGATCCGTCTTTCTTTTGGGTGCGCAGCAGGTAGGCGATGCCTCGCACCACGCAGTCGCTGCGAGTATCGTGAGCGGCCAGCAATCCCATGACGGCCCATGCCGTCTGCGAAGGAGTGCTGGGGCCGACGCCCTTGGTATTGGGGTCGTCATACGAACCGCAAGTCTCGCCCCATCCCCCGTCCGGGTTCTGCACCATGCGCAGCCACTCGGCGGCCTGCTGCACGTAAGGCTCGTGATGATCGATTTCCATCGCTTCCAGGCCGCGCAGCACCAGCATGGTGCCGTAGATATAGTTGACTCCCCAACGTCCAAACCAGGAGCCGTCCGGTTCCTGCTCGGCGCGGATAAAGTTGAGCGCCTTCTTGACCACGGGATGGTTCTTATCGTAACCGTAAGCCGCCAGCATCTCCAGGATGCGGCCTGTGATGTCGACCGTCGCCGGATCGAGCATGGCGTTATGGTCGGCAAAGGGCACGTACTGGAACACCATGCGGTCGTTGTTCTTGTCGAATGACGCCCAGCCGCCGTTGCGGCATTGCATGGAGAGAATCCAGTCAATGGCGCGCTGGACGGACTCGCGCAGATAGCGCCCGTTGGGATGATCGACGTGGGTCAGACCCAGGCAGACCATGGCGCTGTCGTCCACGTCGGGATAGAACTCGTTGTTGAACTCGAAATACCAGCCTCCAGGCTGGCCGTGCTTGTTCTTCACTTTCCAGTCGCCCGCGATGCGGACCTGTTTCTGCAGGATCCAGTCGGCGCATTTCACCATGCGGGGATCGGCAGCCGGCACGCCGCTCTCGCCCAGCGCGAACAGGGCGTAGGCCGTGTCCCATACCGGCGACTTGCAGGGCTGCATGCGGAAGGTGTCTTTCTCCTCGATGCCCAACTTTTCGAATTCATCCATGGCGCGAATCACCTGGGGATCGTCCACGGAATATCCCAGGCAGCGCAAGGCGATGATGGAATTCATCATGGAGGGGAAAATCGCTCCCAGCCCGTCGCTCATCTCGAAGCGTTCCAGCATCCATTTCTCGGCGACTTTAAGGGCAATGGAGCGCAGCGGCCGGATGTGCACCCGCTCAAACCAGTGAGTCAGGCGGTCGAACGACAGAAAGAAGTTGCGCCACGAAAATAGCTTCTTGTCCCAGCGTAAATGCATGCGCGACTTCTCGCGCCCGCCCACAAACAACTCTTCAACCCCCAGCTCCTCGGGGATCTTCTTGAACGGCTTCTTGGCGTAGCAAATGGACAACGGCACCAGAATGGCGCGGGACCATGAGGAAATCTCATAGATGTTGAACCAGAACCACTTGGGAAAAAGAACGATCTCGGGAGGGATTGCGGGGACGGCATCGTAATCGTACTGCCCGAAGAAACACAGATAGATCTTGGTAAAGGTATTGACCTCGGTAACGCCGCCCATTTCCAGAATCTTCTTGCGGGCGCGAACCAGGTCAGGCTGATCGGCGGCGTAGCCCGCCAGCTTCAACCCGAAATAGCATTTCACCGAAGCGCTGATATTAGATGGACCGCGGAAATAAATTCCCCATCCGCCATCTTCGTTCTGATGTTGCAGGATGTAGCGCGCAGCCTTCGCCAGACGCTCGGGATTGCCGGTTCCCAAGAGAACATGCAGGATGATGTAGTCGGCTTCGAGGGTGGCATCGGCTTCCAGTTCGCCGCACCAGTAACCATCTTCGTACTGCTCGGAGAACAGGCAGTTGCGCGCGCCGTCAATGGCCGCGGCCACCCGGCTGATCAGATCATCAATTTTTCCGAAGCGCATCTGCGGCATCGCAGAGGCAGAGAGGGGGGAGGCGTCTTCCATAATTTGCTGTCGCTACTCCATAGCCGCCCCGCTGGGAGCGGCGGCGATAGCTTCCACGATTTCAGGAGGCAGGCCGAACCTGACGTTCTCCGGCATGACCTCGACTTCCTGCACGTTGGCGAAGCCTTCGGTACCCAGAAACTTCACGACTTCTTCGACCAGGCATTCCGGAGCGGAAGCGCCCGCGGTCAAGGCAATGGTCTTCACACCTTCCAGCCATTCCGGCCGGATGTTGCGGAAGCTATCTATTAGATGCGATCCCGTGCCCAGGTTGCGCGCAACTTCTACCAGGCGGTTGGAGTTGGAGCTGTTGTCGGAGCCCACCACCAGCAGCAGATCAGCGTCTGAAGCTACCTGCTTCACCGCTACCTGTCTGTTTTCAGTGGCATAACAGATATCCTGTGCCGCCGGTCCCTTGATGTTGGGAAAGCGCTGGCGCAGCGCGGCGATAATGTCCCTGGTCTCATCGAGGCTCAAAGTGGTCTGGGTCAGATAAGCCACCCGGCTGGGGTCGGCTACGGTCAGCGAAGCCACTTCGTCCGGGGAGCCGACGACCTGGGTCACGACCGGCGCCTCGCCCAGCGTCCCAATGACCTCATCGTGGTCGCGGTGGCCGATCAGGATCAGCGAATACCCTTCTTTGGCGAACTTTACTGCTTCCACGTGGACTTTGGTGACCAGGGGACAGGTTGCATCAATCACGCGCAATCCTCGTTGCTCGCTGGCCTCTCGCACTTCGGGCGAGACCCCGTGGGCGCTGTAGATTACCCGTTCCCCATTTGGGACTTCTTCCACGCTGTCCACGAAAATGGCGCCCTTACTCTGCAAATCCTCAACCACAAAACGGTTGTGAACAATCTCCTTGCGTACGTAAATCGGCGGACCGAAGGCTTCGAGGGCAATGCGAACAATATCAATGGCCCGCACCACGCCGGCACAGAATCCGCGAGGCTTGAGCAAAAGCAACGTCTTTTCGTCCGGGTATTGGGCCATATTCTGCCTTCTCAGGGTACACGTTCCCTATGGATAGTTAGCGATTAGACTATCGGAGAAGTACCCAGTTGGTCAACGTAAGCCGTAGAAAGGCCTAGGATTAGCAGCGATTGGGTGTTTCTGGGCAGCGAACGGTGATCCCCCTCTAGGCATTGGTCTTCAGCATCTGCTCGGCGTGCTTGCGCGAGGTCTCGGTCAGCTTGGCACCGCTCAGCATGCGGGCGACTTCCTCGGTGCGCTCGTCCCCGGTGATGAGGTGGACGCCGGTGCGGGTGCGTCCGCCGACAGCCTTCTTTTCGATCAGGTAGTGATGGTCGGCGAAGGTGGCGATCTGGGGCAGGTGGGTGACGCAAAGGACCTGGTTCGAGCGGGACAGGCTCTTCAGCTTCTTGCCTACGGCCTCGGCCGCCCGGCCCCCGATTCCGGTGTCAATTTCGTCAAAGACCAAGGTACGTTGCGCCCCGGAACTGCGCTTCCTGCCCGATGAGGCCTCAACGCTCGCCTTAAGGGCCAGCATGACGCGCGACAGCTCTCCGCCGGAAGCGATGTGTTCGAGCTGCCGCAAAGGCTCACCTGGATTCGTGGCGATCATGTACAAAACCTGGTCGAATCCGGTGGCGGTCCAGTTCCCTTCCTCATCGGTGCCGCTTACTTCAATTCGGAAAGTGGACTTCATCGCCAGATCATTGATTTCAGTCTCCACCAACTTTTCCAGTTTGCGGGCGGCTTCGTAGCGCTTCCTGGAAATAGCACGGGCGGCAGCTAGGTACTCCTCGGCCGCCTGCGCCAGCTCGGCACGCAGCTGCCGCAGGACTTCATCCTTGTTCTCCATCTCGGAGAGCTTGCGGCTGACTTCGGCGCCGTGCTTGATCACGTCTTCGAGCGTCGGACCATACTTGCGTTTGAGCCGGTCCAGGGCGGCGAGGCGGTCTTCCACTTCGGCCAGGTGTTCGGGAGAGGCCTCGATGCCTCCGGCATAGTCGCGCAGGCTGGCGCCGGCATCTTCCACGCTGATGCGGGCGGTCTCGAGCGTGGCCATGGTCTCCTGAAATTTAGGCTCGTAGCGAGCCAGCTCCTCGATGTGTTTTTGCGCCGTGCGTAACGAAGCGGCCGTAGAGGCGTTGCCCTCGTACAGCAAATCGAAGGCGTTCATGGCCGCGCTGTGGATTTTCTCGGCGTTGGCCAGAACGCGCTTTTCGGTTTCGAGGCGCTCGTCTTCTTCCGGCTGCAGCCTGGCGTCCTCAATTTCACGCGCCTGGAAGGTCCACAGATCGAGCAGACGCAAACGGTCCTGTTCATCGCGCTGCAGTTCTTCGATGCGATGGTTGATGCTCTTCCATCTGGAAAACGCTTCGCGCCGTCGTAGCGAGCGGAATATTGGCGAAGCTATCGAGCAGGCGCAAGCGCGTTGACGCGTCGAAAGAAAGTAACGACTCGTTCTGCGCATGAATGGTGGCGAGATACGGCGCCAACTGGCGCAAAACTGCGACCGTCGCTGGCTGATTGTTGACGAAGACCCGTCCCTTGCCGCCCGACGCAATCTCGCGGCGCAGGATGACCGACTCATCTTCCTGGTCGATACCGTTGTTTTCGAGGATTTGCGCCACTGTCTTTTCCGCTCCGCCTTCAACTTCAAAAACAGCGGAAATCGTGGCCTTGTCGGCCCCGGCGCGAATCACCTCGGCGGAGGCCTTGTCCCCGAGCAGAAGTGCCAGGGCATCGATGAGAATGGATTTTCCCGCACCGGTTTCACCGGTCAGCAGGTTCAGGCCGGGCGCGAACTCTACCGCCAGATTGTCTATGACCGCGTAGTTCTCGAGCCGCAGTTCGATGAGCACCGGCGTCCTGGAACGCAGAATTGTGAGCTGAACAAAGTTGAGCGCAGGATAGCATGAAAAACAGCTCTGGCGACGTACCCCACTCATTTCGCAAAGAGCGCGAAATGAATGGGGCACCTTCAGGCATCCTCGGGTGGATGCGGGAAAACTAGCTGGCCTTCCGTCGATCGCTCCGCTCGCGTTCGGAGGCGGTCTCGGACGCGGGTGAATTCTTGCAGGTGGGACAGACCGAGATGATTTCCTGACGCCGCTGGCGCAGGCGATCTTCAAACGTGTCCCAGCGCCGGCTGGGACCACTGGGATCCACACCCAACGACGCCTCAGTCCTCATCGGCGTGATGTCGGAGACGGTTTCTTCTTCGATTGAGGGAAGGCTTCCCGACCCCGCGTCGATCTGCTGCGGCGTGGTGGGAGTGATATTGCGATCAGTGGCCACGCGGTGCATGATCGGCTTCGCTTCCCACTGCGAACGGTAACGGCCGTCGTAGGCGGCCCATTTGTCTTCGGACTCAATATCCGATTCGTTGTAGGGCGGGAGGCTCTCGATCTGATCCTGGGTCAGGTCAACTCGGAAGTCACCCTCGTGGTCCACCGCCGGCCGGAGCGCTTCCGGAGGCACAATAAACTTGTTGCTGGACAACCACCCCCCGGTATCGACCACGACGTAATAGATGTGGCCTGTAGAGTGATCAAAAACCACATCGTCAATCTTGCCCAATTTCTCATCGCCAAATCCATACACCTTCGAGCCGCGGACATCCGTGGCCTCATCAGCATCGGTGAAACGATAATCGCGGAGCGTGCCGTAATGCGTCATTTCTCCTCCTTCGGATATTAAGTTCTGCTAGCCATCAACCTCTTAGGATGCCGGGCGGACGGACCGCGTTTTTGCACAGGGGGCGGGTTAATGGATCGTGTTCGCCCGCGAATTAGGCCGCCGCCATGGTCTATAATCGAGGCAGGAATCCTCCTAAAAACAATGAATCTGTATCCCTTGCTGGCAGCAGCGGTCGGCGGCGAAATTATTGACTTGGTGGGTGAAACCGGCCCCGTCGCCAAGGTGGTCCTACTTATCCTCCTCATCTTCAGCCTGGTTTCCTGGGCGATTATTCTTTCCAAGTGGAGCGTGTTGCGGCGGGCGCGGGTGCAGAGCGGCCGTTTTGTGCGCGCCTTCCGCAAGGCCCAGCGCCTGCAGGATGTAGGCGCAGTGGCGGAACAGTTTCGTCCCAGCCCGCTGGTGGGAGTGTTTGAAGGCGGCTTCGAGGAGTACCGCCGGCAGGGCGCGGTGGCCAATGGCATCATCAGGAGCCCGCTGGCCATACAGCGCGCCATGCAGATCGCGAACTCGGAAGAGTTGACCCGCTTTGAGCGCAACTTGCCCTGGCTGGCGATCACCGGCGCGGTCACGCCGTTTGTTGGCTTGTTCGGAACGGTGTGGGGCATCATTGACGCCTTCCACGGCCTGGGCACGGCGGGGGCTGCCACCCTGCGCGCGGTCGCGCCTGGGATTTCGGAAGCTCTGATTACGACCGCTGCCGGATTGGTGGCTGCCATCCCGGCTGTGATTGCCTACAACCTGATCGGTGGATCGATTCGCGAGCTGGCTGCCCGCGGCGACGACTTTGCCATGGAAGTGTTGAACGCGGTCGAACGCCAGCAGCCGCAGCCCGCCTACCGAACGGCGGAAGCTCCGGGGGTACAGCGGTAATGGCCTTTACGGCTTCGAACGGACGAACCCAAACCTCTCTCTCCGACATCAACATCACCCCGCTGGTGGACGTGGTCTTAGTGCTGCTGATCATCTTCATGGTGACGGCCCCGGTGCTGCAATCCGGCATCGAAGTAAGCGTGCCCAAGACCCGGACGGTGAAAGAGATCACCGAAGAGCGGCTGGTGATCAGCATCAACAAGGAGCAGCGGGTTTTTCTGGGCAACGACCCCATCAACATCAACGAAATCGCCACCCGGATCAAGCAGAAGATTCGCGACCCTCAGCACCAGTCCATCTTCGTCCGCGCCGATGAGGATGTGCCCTTCGGCGCCTTCGCGACCGTAATGGACGCGGTCAAATCATCCGGCATCACCAACGTGAGCATCGTCACTCAACCCCTGGACGCGCATGGCAGCAAACGCTGAGATTTTTTTCGAACACGACCGCTGGGGCCGCAACCTCACGTGGTCGCTTGGGTTGCACATCGCGATTGCGGGCGCCATTGTGCTCTACGCCGTGGTCGCGCCCCGCAGCAGCGGTGAAGGCTGGGGTGCGGGCGGCGGCGGCGATGCCATGGGCGTTAGCCTGGTAAGCAACGTCCCCCTGCCGGCCAATCCCGTGAAGACGGAAAACGTTTTGGCCAACGATTCCAAGGGGCTGACGCAGTCGCAACCCAAGCCGGTGGAGAAAGAGCCGGATGCGATTCCGATCCCGGACAAAGCCACCAAGGTCAAGCCCATACCAAAAGCCAGCGCTACTCACCAGAAGCCCAAGCCGGAGCCGGTCGTCGAAGCCGATAACGAAGTCCCCTTCGGACAGGGCGGCCCGGTCAGCGGGCCCTATGGCAACTTCAACGCCAACGGCGCCAAGGGCGGCTTCGGCTTTACCGGCGGAGGCGGCGATTTCGGATCGCGCTATGCCTGGTACGTGCGCGTGGTACAGCAGAAGGTCTCCGAAAACTGGCTGAAGTATGAAGTTGACCCCAGCATCTCGACGGCACAGCGGGTGTACATCACTTTCGACGTGATGCGAGACGGCCACCCGGCGAACGTTCAGGTGGAGCAATCAAGCGGTGTCCCATCGCTTGACCAGTCGGCCACGCGGGCCATCCAGCGCATTGACACTTTTGGTCCCTTGCCCTCGGATTATGCCGCGAATAAGGTGTCGGTAGAGTTCTGGTTCGATTACAAAAGATAACAAGGTGCTTTTGAACTTACAGTTGTGGGCGGTTTGGTGTCATCCCTTATTCCTAAGACGTCGTCCTGAGCGAAGGATCTGGCGTCGAGCGGATAAAAGGTCGGCTGGCCCGTACGAGTAAGCGCGAGATCCTTCGGGACTGAAGTCCCTCAGGATGACGCCGGATCAGGGGAGTTAGTGTAGCAGCGAGTTACTAACATGGTCAGGAAGCGATTATTAATGAAGCGATTTTTCTTACTACTGTTACCTCTGTTTTTGTTGACCTCGGGCTTCGCTCAGGACTGGATCAAGACCGGTACCGGGCTGGGCGTTGAAAAGGTTCGCCTGGCGGTGCCTGATTTCAATGCATCCACTCAGGATGCCAAGAACGCCGACCTGCTCAAGGCGTTCAATGAAACCCTGTGGAATGATCTGGACAATGCCGGCATCTTCGACATGGTCTCGAAAAGCTTCTACCCGCTGGGACAAGTGGGAACTCCTGCTGATGTGAAGTTCGAGGGTTGGAGCGCGCCGCCGCCGAATGCAGCCATGCTGGCCTTTGGCAACCTGGGCGTCTCCGGCAATGGCATGACGGTGCAGGGCTGGCTCTACGATGTGAAGAATATTGCCTCGCCGCAAGTGCTGGGCAAGCAGTATCAGGACGCCGCCACCACCGATGCCGCCCGCACCACGGCACACAAGTTCGCCGATGAAATTATCTTCCGCTTGGGTGGCGGAATTCCCGGGATTGCGGAAACCAAGATTTATTTCGTGAGCAGCCGCAGCGGACACAAGGAAATCTGGGCCATGGATTATGACGGCGCCAACCAGCACGCCATCACTCATCTGGGCTCGATCTCGTTGTCGCCACGCGTCTCGCCCGATGGCTCGCGCATCGCCTTCAGTTCGATGACCAAGTCGGGATGGGAAATTCTCATGTACTCGCTCGACCTGGACCGCCTGGTTTCATTTCCGCGGTTCGGTGGAACCAATCTGTCTCCGGCGTGGTCACCGGATGGAACCAGAATCGCTTTTTCCTCCTCGCGCAGCGGAGATCCGGAAATCTATTCCGTGGACACCTCGGGCGCGGGACTGAAACGCATTACATCCTCGAAAGGTCCCGACGTTTCTCCCGCATGGAACCGCAAGACAGGCTCACAAATTGCATGGGTAAGCGGACGCACCGGCCTGCCGCAGGTTTACACCATGGAAGCCGATGGCACCAACGTGCAGCGGCTCACCGACCAGGGCTACGCGGTTTCTCCGGCGTGGTCGCCGAATGGGCAGTTCCTGGTGGTTTCATGGATGCGTAAATACGGCCCCGGAGCCCCGGGGGCCCAGGACATCTACATCATGGACATTGCCAGCAAGCAGTGGGTGCAGTTGACCCACGACGGCGGGCGCAACGACTTCCCATACTGGTCGCCGGACGGACGGCACATCATTTTTCAATCCAGCCGGGCCGGCAGCCTCCAGATATGGACCATGTTGGCCGATGGTACCAACCAGAAACAGCTGACTTTTGCGGGCGCCAACAGTCAACCCAACTGGAGCTGGAAGTGATTTTTACGGAACTTATTCATGGAATCATATTTGCCGTTTTTGCAGTTAATTCCCGGAAGAGGCGGGGCACGATTCCCCTCTCCGGACCTGAGCTGGGCGCGGCGATCGCAATCACTGCGCACCAAGAGTACGGAGGAGCAGAGTGAAGCAACGAAACCTGAGATGGATGATGTTAGCGTTCGTCCTGATGACGATCATGACGCTGGGCGCCTGCAAGAAGAAAGTGGCGCCCCCGCCACCGCCGCCACCCCCACCGCCGGCCGCGCCCACGGCTTCGCTCACGGCCAACCCCAACACCGTCGAGAAGGGCGGGTCCACCACGTTGACCTGGCAGACCAGCAACGCGACCGACGTCAGCATTGATGGCGTGGGTGCAGTGCAGCCCAGCGGGTCGCAGAGCGTCACTCCTGCCGACTCTACCACCTACACCCTGACCGCCAAGGGAGCGGGCGGAACTCAGACCGCCACGGCACGGGTCACCGTGACCTCGCCCCCACCGCCGCCACCTCAACCGTCGGCCACCGAGGAAGAACTGTTCTCACAGACCGTGAAGGACATCTACTTCGACTACGACAAGAGCGATATCAACGCGGACCAGCAATCGTCCATGCAGGGCGACATCGAGTTCCTGAAGCAGCATCCCAACATCAGCTTCACGGTGGAAGGACACTGCGACGAACGGGGATCGACGGAATACAACCTGGCCCTGGGCGATAGCCGCGCCAACTCCGTACGCAATGCCCTGGTACAGGGAGGCGTCGCCGCCGACCACGTCAAGACCATCAGCTACGGCAAAGAAAAGCCCTTCTGCACCGAATCAAACGAGCAGTGCTGGCAGCAGAACCGGCGTGGTCATTTCGTGTACGGTAAGTAAGGCTTTGTAGCGCCGGCGTCCCGCTGGCTGTCGCGAGGGCGTCTCGCCCTCGCCCGCTCGGAGGTACTGATGTCACCTCCCTGCCGCAGCGACAAGCCGGCGCTACATCACTGCTTCGTCCTCTGGCCTGGACGCAACACACACTCTTCGCATCGTAGGTATTGGACTATGAAAATCCAACGATATCCCTTAATACTTGCTCTTGTTGCACTGCTCTGCACCGGCATCACGCCGGTCTGGGGCGTTAACAAAGACATGGTGCAACTTCAGACCCAGGTGCAGGACCTGCAGGACAGAATTGCCCACATGCAGCAGTCTTTTGACGAGCGCATGGGTGTGCTGCAGCACCTCATCGAACAGAGTACCGACCGAGCCAACAAGGTCGCGACCTCGGTGACCGATCTTCAGACCACTCTGCAGAAGCAACAGGGCGACAGCGGCGCTCATGCCGACCAGCTCTCGGGCCAGATCCAGTCCTTGAACGATACCCTGGATGAACTCAAAGCCAGGCTGGGCAAAGTGAGCAAGCAACTGGAGGACATGCAGGCGGCCCAGCAAAGCATGGCCGTGCAGCAGACCCAACAACAGCAGCAGGCGGCAGCGGCTCCACCTCCTGATGTTCTCTACAACAATGCCCTGCGCGACTACCAGGCAGGCAAGAACGACTTGGCGGCACAAGAATTCGCGGACTACGTGAAGTTTTATCCCAACACAGACTTGGCCGGGAATTCGAGCTTCTATCTGGCCGACATCCAGTACAAGCAGGGAAACTACGCGGCTGCGGTGAAGAGTTACGATCAGGTGCTGCAGAGTTTTCCCGATGGCAACAAAGCAGCCTCGGCCGAACTGAAAAAGGGTCTGGCTCTGATTGAACTGGGACAGCAGGAGGCCGGAATTGCATCCCTCCGCCACGTAATGCAGCGCTATCCCAAATCGAACGAGGCCTTGCAGGCCAGAGACCGGCTGCGCAAACTGGGAGTGGCCACAACGGGGGCGACGCGTAAACCGGAATAGCCGAGCCTCTCACCGATCCGGCTACGCCTTGCCATGACGGCGATGTTTGCGGTGCCGGCGGCGTTGATGATGGCGCGCGGCGTGCTCCTTGGCTTCGCGCTTGTGAGCGGCCACGCTGGCATTCGCCTGTTGCCCCGACGGAGTCTGCCCCCAACTGGCCGACGTCAAGAGCATGATTGCTGAAAGAACCAGTAGCAGAGCTCTCATTCCGCCCTCCTCATCCTTTTCGTCAAATCTACAGGATTAACCCTTCCCACAGGCAAAAGTTTCGCGATAGGCTAACCAGGCCGGGCCGAGTGCGACTACGCGCCTGGATGAGGACACGCCATGACTGACTCGAGAAAAGATCTGGACGCCGCTCTCGCCGACGACCAGGACCGGGGCAAAGGCGCCGTAGAACAGGATAGACCACTGGAGCCGGACAATACTTCCATGCCGGGCCAACTCGGACATCGCGACCAGGACCCCATGTTGAAATCTTCGGATACCGATTTTCCCGAGCCCGGCGCTGGCCCCGAACACTCCGGCGAACCCACGGAGCCCTCCACGGAACCGAAGAAGCGCGGAGCGGCCTAGGAGCTACGCTGGCCTCTGCCGTCGTGAGCGTTTGAGTAGCGCCGCCGTCCCAGCGGCTGTCGTGGGGGCGTCCCGCCCGCACGCCGAGGGCAGGATGCCCTCGGGACAGCCCGGCGAGACGCCGGCGCTACGTTGTTCACTCGCCTTTTTCTTTCTCTTTCTCTTTATGCCCGAGGTCGAGGCCAAAGGAGGGGTGGTCACGCTGGCCGGTAATCTTGATCGGCAACTCGGTCTGTCCGTCCTTGCGGAAGAAAGGATCAACAGCCTTCAGCACCAATGACTTCACACCGGTAGTCGTCTGCGAGATCTTGGCCTGCATCCGCAGCTTGCCGTGAAAGTCTAGGTCCTCTTTGTCCAGGCTGTACTTGCCGTCGAGAGCGACCTGGGCTCCGGTAACAGTGAAGGTGAGACCGCGGAAACTGATCACGCCGTTATCCAGTATGAAGTTCCCCTTCAGCTCGGAGACGCTGCTGCCCGCATTCTTGTTTTCCGGCTGGCCTTGCGCCTTGCGGCTTAGGCTCTCGATTTTTGCCGTCACATCGGGGCTGGTGAATTGCGCCTGTCCGACGTCAAACTTTCCATTCAGATTCAACCGGTCAGAGAGGTCGCCCGCTCCGCGGGGCAGGTCAAACTTCGTCTTGAAGTTTATGGCCCCCGTCAGAGGAGGCTGGTTGGTCTTTACCGCCAGGCGCAACAAGTCTTCAATCCTGCCTTTGTCGACCGTCACATCGAGCGTGATCTCCTTGCCCTTCTTGTCCTTGTCCCGAGGCTTCACCACGCCGCCCTGGGCCACGATGACGGTATTCAGCAGGTGCGCAGTCACCGGGTGCAGCAAGGTGTCTCCGTTGGTTCCGTCCACGGTGGCGCTGAAGTCCGTTTCCAGATCGAGCGGATGCCCGCCAAGGGTCACGGTGAAGTCAGGTGTCGAGGTCTTGCCTTCTACTTCGATCTTTTCCAGCACGCCGCCAAATCTTCCCTTGGACGAAAGAATGCCCGCTGATGCCTTTGAAGTATCCCAGGTCGGCCTTGTCGAACGTGTACTCGGCTGCCAGCGGCGTCTGGCCAGGATCATCCGGACTCCACGGACCGAAACTTCCCTTGGTTACGATTTCGCCCGGCGGCACTGCGTTGGTAAGCTGCGCGGTGAACGAGGCGGGGCGGTCGAGCCCGACCGAATGCATTACCAGGTGGTGAATAGCGAAGACGTGAGGGTCCTTGTCGGCAGATTTGGGCAGCAACCGTAGCTCCGCGTCGTCGGAAACAATTTCTCCGATCAGGACGGGAATATTCTTCGCCTTTGGCCAATTCTGATTCCCCCGCTCTCCCTTGGGAGGAATCTGTATGACCAGTCCCTTGAGCGTGACCTGGTCCACCTTCCACGGCTTCCAGGGCAGGCCCAGAATGCCGGCTTGGGCAGAGAACTGCTGGATTGAAATCAGGGGCGGAACGTCGGTGCGGCCTTCATGGCGGAGAGCGAGTCCTGAGCCCTCAATCCGCACACCAGGAAACAGGAAGACATGGAATTCCTTCAGCTCAACATCGGCGTGGAACTTCTGGCCAAGCGTTTCCACCACCTTCCGGCGCAGGTACGGATTGGAGAGATGGATTCCGGTCACGACCAGGGTCACGACGGCGATCACGACCAGTGATATCACGATCAGCAGCGTCCTGCTTGCCGGTCTGACTCTCGTTTCAATCATGGGCGCAGGTTCTCTGACGCTGTTTCGGCGCTAAGGGTTGGCAGCGGGGTGTTGGCGGATTTCGAGAAGACATGACTGAGGTCGAAGGGTGAACTGCGGAGAATGCGGACTCGATCGTGTAGATGCCTGACTACAACTCAGAGCACATGTTAAGCTGCCCCAGAATGGGTATAGGCGTTGTTTTGGTGTTCTGGGCGATCGCGGGAGCAATTCTCGCTGGGATCGGTGCGCTGATTCTGAGAAGTGCAGCGTCGTTTGTCACGAGCGGAGCACAACAGGGCCGCCGGAGAGTAATTCTTGCCGTCACCCTGTTCCCCTTCTTTTGTCTTGCATGGGCTGGGATGGTGTTTGTGTTTCAGGCGGTCATCAACGAGACCGTCCTTCATCGTGATGCTGGTCTGGGCGACACGTGGCATTGTCCTCTTCCAAACGGTTATGCGCTCCTGATGATTGATGTGACCGACCAGGGCTGGGTGTACAACCCGAAAACACAGCCCGGTGACGCAGTGGGAGAACAGGAAGACGCCGTGCCGGGCGTACGCACGGTTCAGGTGGCCAGACAATACATTCTTGGGGCCTCCGACAGCAAATGGTTCGGGAGTTCGGGGGGCGATAGCAATCAGGTGGACTGGTTCTTCCTCTTGGACACACAGGCCGGAAAGCGCACAGCTTTCCCCACCTATGAAGCACTGACCATCGAGGCGCAGCGACTGGGAATCCAACCCAAATTAGAGCCGATCATCGCTGTTTACTACGAGTACCGATTCACCAGTTTCGATGTGTTTGTTGGTTTTCTGTTGTGCCTACCCCCGATTGTTGCGATCTGTCTGCTGGCATGGTGGATTGCACGCGTACGGCGAACGCGAGAGATGCCTATCTCAACGACCTGACACACTCCGACTGCCCCATGCCCTAATTCTTCCAATAGCTATTACGGCATTCCTGTCCGGCCCGCAGGGCGGATGCTGGCAGTGAGCCAAGAAATCCAATCAAACAAGCGGCTTAAGGTTCCGACGGATCCATTCGAGGATCTGAACAAAGCGGAATTCCTGCCGTTCCATCGAGCCCACGATGAACGCGTGTCCATCCAAGCCTTCCACCTCGATGTAAAAGCCGTTGCGCCGCAGAAAGACATCAGCGGCGGTGAAGGCGATGCGCTTGTTGCCGTCGAGGAAGCCGTGGTTATTTCCAAGCGACTCCATCAGCGCAGCCGCTTCTTCTTCGACGGAGCTGTAATATCCGGTTTGCGGACGAAAAACGGCGGCCTCGACAGCGCCCTTGTCGCGGACACCATGGAGACCGCCGAACATTTCGATCAATCGATGCTGCATCCGGTAGACTTCCGCTACCGTAAGGTAATCGGCCATCTACTTGGCGAGACGCTGCAGCAGGTCACGGTTGCGAGCCACCGACTCTTCGAAGGCATCCATTACCTCGGGGCGAACCAGGTGCTGGGACGGAACCACATTGTGCAGATAAAACTTGAGGGCCTGTTCGAGAACATGCCGTCTGGTTTGCCCGTTCTGCTCGGCAACCGCAACGAACTCGTCGTAAAGCTGGGCGTCGATCTCAGGCGTGAACTTCTTGGTCGCGGCGGTGGACATGGTCCCGGCCTCCTGCTCTATCTTACCTCTCGGCCAGGAATAATCAATATAAATATTGATTTGCCCATGTTACTGGTAATACATAACATAGTGACTACCGCAGCTCCTCCATCACTTGCTCCAGCACTTCCCTGCCCGGCCGGACTGCAGATTCCGGCAGGGTGGCCAAGGGCTCATCCGTCATATTCAGAAGATCGACGAAAGTCGGGGTCTTGGAGTTGACGTAGAACACGCCAGTCAGAACTTCGCCTTTTTCGTGGGCTTCGTTCAGGCGAGTGATGGCCTTGATGCGGTTGGTGGGGTCGTATTCTTCTTCAAGCTTGCGCAGGCGGAGGTGAGAACCGTCGTGCATGGTCACATCGATGGTGGTGCCGGGATCGTAGTCGATGGCGATGTCTTCGAAGGCGGGCACGAAGCTGACTTCCTGCAGCGGCTCTTCGTGGTCCTTCATGTATTTGTAGGACTTGGTAGAGCCTTCGTGATCGTTGAAGGTCACGCAGGGCGATACCACGTCGAGCATGACTGTGCCCTTGTGCGCGATGGCCGCTTTCATCATGGCGTGCAGTTGCTTCTTGTCACCGGAAAAAGACCGGCCCACGAAAGTCGCGCCCAGCGTGATGGCCATGGCGCACGTGTCGATGGGAGGCAGATCGTTGATCACGCCGGTCTTCAACGTCGATCCCATGTCGGCGGTGGCGGAGAACTGGCCCTTGGTCAATCCGTAAACGCCGTTGTCTTCGATGATGTAAATGATGGGCAGATTGCGCCGCATGAGGTGAACGAACTGGCCCACGCCGATGGAGGCAGTGTCGCCGTCGCCGCTGACGCCGAGAGCGATCAGGTGGCGATTGGCCAGCACCGCGCCGGTAGCTACCGAGGGCATGCGGCCGTGAACGGCATTGAAGCTGTGTGACCGCCCCATGAAGTACGCCGGACTTTTGGAGGAGCAGCCGATGCCGCTGGGCTTGATCACGCGCTCGGGCGGGACACCCATTTCGTACATGGCGTCGATGATGCGCTCGGAAATTGCGTTGTGGCCGCAGCCCGCGCACAGGGTGGTCTTGCCGCCGCGATAATCCAGGACCGCCAGGCCAATGCGATTGGTTTTCGGTGCCGGAGCCGGCTGGTCGGGAGTGCTGGTCGCCATTTACTTACCCTCCATGGTCATGAGTTCGTCGGTGACCGAGCGCGCGTCGAGCGGCAGGCCGTGAATGTGGGCGATGCTGCGCAGACGGGTGTGAAGCGCTGCCTCCAGGTCCATCTTGAGCAGGGTCAGCATCTGGGCATCGCGGTTTTGTTCCACCACGTAAACCCGCTCGTGTTGCTTCACAAAATCGTGGACTTCCCGGGTAAAGGGATAGGCGCGCAGGCGCAAATAGTCAGTCTCGATGTTGTACTCCTGGCGCAACTGGTCGCGAGCCTCGATCAGCCCCCAGTGCGAGGTACCGTAGCCGATGAATGCCGATCTTTGACTTACCGGTGTCAACTTCCGGACGGGGCACGAACGATCGAGCGGTTTCGAATTTCCGGTTGAGGCGCTCCATGTTGCGCTCGAAGTCGTCGGGACGTTCGCTGTACTGGGCTTTCTCGTTATGTCCGCTGCCCCGCGCGAAGTAAGCGGCCGCAGGATGATCGGTGCCAGGCAGGGTGCGGTAGCCCACGCCGTCTCCGTCCACGTCTTCGTAGCGGGCAAAGCCGCCCAGGCGATCGAGATCCGTCTTGCTCAATACTTTGCCGCGGCTGATTGGCTTCTCCGGATACTTGAAGGGATCGGCCATCCAGTTGTTCATCCCCAGATCGAGATCGGACATGACGAACACCAGGGTCTGGAACTGCTCCGCCAGGTCGAAAGCGTCGCCGGCCATGCTGAAACACTCTTCCGCCGAACACGGCAGCAGCAGGATGTGCTTGGTGTCTCCGTGGGAAAGAAACGCGGTGGAGAGAATATCGCCCTGCGAGGTGCGGGTCGGCAAACCGGTGGAAGGACCGACGCGCTGGATGTCCCAGATCACTCCCGGAACTTCGGCGTAGTAGGCCAGTCCGGCAAATTCCGCCATGAGCGAAATCCCCGGCCCGGCGGTCGCGGTCATGGCGCGCGCACCGGCCCAACCCGCGCCCAGCACCATGCCGATCGCAGCCAGTTCGTCTTCCGCCTGCACGATGGCAAAGGTGGCTTTTCCGTCGGCGCTGATGCGGAAGCGCTTCATGTAATCAATCATGCTCTCGGGCAAAGACGAAGATGGCGTGATGGGATACCAGGCCACCATGGTCACGCCGGCGAACATGCAGCCCAGCGCCGCGGCCGAGTTTCCGTCAATGATGATCTTGCCCGCGGTCTTGTCCATGCGCTGGATGAAATAGGGATCGCGCTTGACCAGGTTGGCGGCCGCGTAGTCGTACCCTGCTTTGACCGCGGCCAGGTTCAGGTTGGCCGCTTTCACCTTCTTGGAAAACTGTTTGCGGATGGCTCTTTCGACTTCGGCAACGTCGATTTCCAGCAGCTTGGCCACCACACCCACGTAAATCATGTTCTTGACCAGCTTGCGCAGCTTGGCCTCAGGGCACACGGGAGCAACCAGCTTGTCGTAAGGAACGGCGTAAAAAACCAGATCGGAGCGCAGTCGTGCTGAGGTTCAAGGGTTCGTCGTACAGCACGGCGGCGCCGGCCGCCACCGACATCACGTCTTCCTGCGGCGGTCTCAGGATTCATGGCGACGACGAAATCAATTTCTTTTTTGCGCGCGATGTAGCCGTCTTTGTTGGCACGAATCGTGTACCAGGTGGGCAAGCCGGCAATATTTGAGGGGAACAGGTTCTTGCCGGAAACTGGAACTCCCATCTGAAAAATGCTGCGCAGCAAAACTGTGTTGGAACTTTGCGAGCCGGAACCGTTGACGGTCGCGACCTGGATACTCATGTTGTTTACTACCGGTTTTTGCTCTGGTTGGCGGCTCTCAGCGTGGAGAGATACATCCGTGGTGGCCATTCCCTTCCCTTCCTTGTCCCTGGAGCGGAGTCGCGTCCGCCCGCGATTGCTGATGCGGCAGAACCTTTTATTATACGGCAGCCAGCGGCGCAAGAGCGCCAATGTACCTGCATGAGAAACATCTCAGTCGGTTCAGCGCACTCGCGTGACAGTCACCACTGGTTCCACCTGCGCGGCGGGACGCACGAAGACAAAATCCAGCAGGGTGTCAGTGGCGCGCAGGGTGGAGTTGTTGCCGATCTGGATGGTGGTGGCATGAGATGAACTTGCCTGCGCCAGGGGCAGAGTAGTGGTGCTGCTGATCAGGTTTCCAAAATCATCCAGCACCGACGCTTGTTGGGTGCCCTGCATTTCATCCACGACGGTCCGCAAACGATAGTTTTGGCCGTAGCTGAAGCTGCTCAGAACGGGTACGAAGTGTTGGTTCGATAAAATTCCTGATTGCGAAGTCGGATCGGCAGCGTGGGTGGAGGGTAGTTCCCAATTGACCAGGGGCGAAGGCGCTCCAGAAACCTGGCCCTGCAGCAACACTGAAAACTGACTCCCCTCCGGCGTTGCATTGGATCGGAAGCGGAATTCCAGGGCATAGTGGGTGAGGTCGAAATTCAGGGCCTGGGTGGCGAGTCCGGGCGCGAGCTGGCTAAGCACGTGGATGGAAGCTGCGGGCAGCGTTGAACATGGGCCTACGGACAAAGTCAGGGCCTTGATATCCGGCTTCTGTTGATTGTGCGAGTCGGCGTAGTAGGCCACGTACACTTTCCCGCTGGGCAACAGCATGGGCCAGGAATAGCCGCCATCGATTTGCCTTCCGGTGTAAGCGTCGAGTACGGTGCCGTAACCGAAGTTCTTTCCGCCATCGTAGGAAACGAAAGCCACCAGCTGCCGGGGATACCCGTTGATGTTGGGCGGTTGCACTCCCGGAATCGCTACGGTGTCGCGGCCCAGTAGAATGAGCGCCGATCCGGCCTTTACCATGACTGGCCCTTGCAGGACGCCGACCTGCGAAGTATAAGACAGCAACGGTCCCCAACTCACTCCCATATCGCGGGAGTAGCGCCCGTAGGTGTTCAGACTGTCGTCCGCTCGCATCATGGCGAACAATGTGTTCGAAGCAGTATGGGCAATTGCGGTTTCACTGAGAGCGGGATCGCCCATGTGACGAAGCGACGAGAGTTTGGTCCAGTTGAGGCCGTCGTCCGACGACGACCACAGGCCGGGAGCGTTGCCGGCACCCAGCGTGTATGGCCCGTAGCCCGCTCCGTAAATGTTCTGTCCAACCGTCAGCGAGAGGGCCACGCTACTGATATCGGTGGCCGGATCATTGAAGAAAGTGAAAGGTGCCCAGGTCAAGCCGTTGTCGGTTGAACGGCTGTAGGCCGCGAGTTCCCGACCACTCGGGTCCGCTTTGCCCAGGGCCATGACCAGAGCGCCAAGCGGAGTCCGAAGTAAAGCCGGGTCGGGCACCGAGGAATCAAAATAGACGACTTCAGGGCTCCAGGTTGTGCCTCCATCCGAACTACGCCGCAATACGACCAACGGACTATCCACGTGAGTTGTCCCCTTCTTGTACGCCAGCACGAAGTCTCCGTTGGACGCCTGGGCCACGCCGGGAAAGCCGTTATAGTAGTTGTCGCTCTGGATAACGCTGCGGCCGCCAATGGACAGCGGGCCCACAGTAACCGTATCCGTGATTTTGAGCTGGTTCGTAGCGTGCCAGGCGGAGACGCCATGGACGTCGCTAAAAAAAGGAAAGACCGAATAACCGTCGAACGAGGACGCTGCGCAACCCGTCGCATGCCCGGCCGTCAACAGAAGGCTCTGCGATGCTTGCGGACCCATCCCGAGCACTTTCACCCATAGCAGCGCTTTCCCGGCCGCCGCATCGTAAGACTCCCACCAGGCTGGTATCGGCCGAAGGGTGCTAGCGTCCCAAACCGCTGATTCATTTTCAGGAACTGTGAAATCGAAAACCGTTTCATCCAGAGAAATGGCAACGGGGTAATTCTGCAGAGTCTCCTGGTCGGTATTCTGGATGGTAAGCGACAGTACTTCCGGCGCTGAGTTGGGGTCACAAACGGGCATGGAAGCCTGCGAGGATCCCCCGCATCCGACAAGCGACTCGAGCCAAAGGCAGAGAAAGACCAGGCGCTGAATTTTGACGCTGAGCGGGCCCACGAAGAACAAATTTGGACTCCCCGAACCTGGGAGGAAACTTTTGAAAGTCCTGCAACGGCTGAAGTCAGGGCCTTGAATTCATGGCAGGAAATTCAGCGTAGCAGTTAGGCGAATGCCTTGGTTAGGCACGGAGGGACGTGGGTCGTGGCCCGGACGAAACGCAGTGTGGGTCGGACCCACACAAAAGGACGGCCGGAGCTATGGTTTAGTCATCACCGGTGAAGAATTGCGCCATCTTGCGAAACTTGGCATAGCGCGTGGCGACCAATTCTTTCACGGAACTCTTCTTCAGTTCCCCGATTTGCTTCTGCAGAGTGGTATCGAGCAGGGCGGCAGCGGCCTCGTGGTCAACGTGGGCGCCTCCTTCGGGTTCGGGTACGATGCCATCAATGCAGCCTAATTCCTGTAAGTCTTCTGCGGTGATGCGCATGGCCTGGGCAGCGATTGCTTTTTTGGTGGGATCGCGCCACATAATGGAGGCGCAGCCTTCCGGTGAGATCACCGAATAAATCGAGTTTTCCATCATCAGCACGCGGTCGGCGATGGCGATGGCGAGCGCCCCGCCGCTTCCGCCTTCGCCTGTAATGGTCGTGATGATGGGAATCTGCAGCCGCGCCATCTCGCGCAGATTATGCGCGATGGCTTCCGCCTGGCCGCGCTCTTCCGCTCCCAGGCCGGGATACGCGCCCGGAGTGTCCACAAAGGTAAGCAGCGGGCGGCCAAATTTTTCCGCAATTTTCATTACCCGCATGGCCTTGCGATAGCCCTCCGGGTTGGGCATGCCGAAGTTGCGGTAAACCTTCTGCTTGGTGTCGCGGGCCTTCTGATGTCCGACGATCATCACCTCCTGGCCGTGGAAGCGGGCCATCCCGCAAATGATGGCGGGATCGTCCGCATAGCCGCGATCGCCGTGGATCTCACTCCAGTCGGTGAAAATGCGTTCAATGTAGTCGAGCGGATAGGGGCGCTGGGGATGCCGCGCGAGTTCCGTTTTGTCCCAGGCCTGGGAATGGGAGGTTGACATGTCTTTGCGTAAGGCTTCGATGCGGTCGCGCAATTGCTGAATCTCGCGTTTTGTGGCCTCGTCGGGGCCAGTTGCCGCCTGCAAGCGGGCGATCTGCTCCTCGACCTTCTCCAACTCCTGGTGTGTTTTTTCCCCAGACTCCATCTTGCCGCCGCCGTTCCTGGCCAAGCGCGCTTCCACCATGGAGAGCAGGAACTCGGCCCCTGCCATCACCAGCGCTTCATTGGGCACCGGTGGTGCGTTCTTTGCCCCCACCTTGGAAGTCTTTTGAATGGAAACTCTTATCCGCCGCAGATTTCGGTACGGCCCGTCATGAAGCGGTTAGCGGAGTGTTTTTTCCTACCCGCGAGTCCAGTTCCCACTCCGGCTGTTGTGTCAGTCAATCACCCGCACCGCGCCCCGGCCACAGAGTTGCTCGACGCGCGCGATGAAGTTGCGGTCTGGCAGGACATTATAGCCTTCCGCCTCCATCACCACCATGAAATCCCCCTGGCGTTCCACGTCAAACAACACCTTGGCTGCTCCCTTCTGCTGGGCACAAAGGGTGTGCAACGCGTCCACCGTGGACTCATTTGCGGTCTCGAGCGGGACCCGAATGCGGAGCGAATTCGGTAACGGCACTTTGGCATCTTCCAGCGGAAGAATGTCGTTCACGGTCAGCTTCGGATTGGCGCCTTCTTCGATACGCACCCCACCTCGGATCAGCACTGGCACTTCCAGCTTCACCTTGTCCTGCAGCTTCCGATAGGCCTCAGGAAACACCAGCATTTCGACCGTGCCAGCCATATCTTCCAGGGCGCCCTGGGCGTAAAAATCGCCGCGCTTGGATTTCAGCACGCGGAGGTTGGTGATGATGCCGGCGGTGGTGATGTTCTCGTCCTTGCCCGTGGACTTGCCGAGCGCCGCAATCTCTTCCGTCGAGAGCGCCCGCAAGTCGTCCAGCTTGTCGCGATATTTTTCCAGGGGATGACCGCTGATGAAAAAACCGAGGATCTCTTTTTCGTTGGCCAGCCGGGTGTGTTCGTCCCAGTCTGGGGTATCGGGCAGTTTGTTCTGCGACGCGGAAACTTCTTCCTGCTGGAAGACGCCGAACAGGCCATGCTGGCCGCTCTCGGCATCGCGCTGGGTCTTCTGCGCGCCTTCGATGGCGCGGTCTAGGACCGCCATAAGCTGGGCGCGGCGGCCCAGTCCATCCATGGCACCGCTCTTGATCAGCGACTCCAGCACGCGCTTGTTCAGCAAACGCAATTCCACCTTCTCGCAGAATTCGTAGATCGAGCTGTAGCGGCCCAGCTCTTTGCGTCCGGCAACGATGGACTCGATGGCATTGTGGCCAACATTTTTGACCGCGGCCAGACCAAAGCGAATGGCGTTGCCATGCGGCGTGAAGTTGGCGTCGCTCACGTTGATGTCGGGAGCCTCGACGGCGATACCCATTTCGCGGCACTCGTTGATGTATTTCACCACGTCGTCGGTGTTGCCGGTCACAGAAGTCAGCAAGGCCGCCATGAATTCGACGGGGTAGCGGGTCTTCAGATACGCCGTCTGGTAGGCCAGCAGCGCATAGGCGGCCGAGTGTGCCTTGGGGAAGCCGTATTCCGCAAACTTGGCCAGCAGGTCGAAGATCTTTTCAATCTTCTTGGGAGGATAGCCGCGCTGCACCGCCCCTTCGATAAAACGTTCACGCTGCTTGGCCATCTCCTCGGGCTTTTTCTTTCCCATGGCGCGCCGCAGCAGATCGGCTTCCCCCAGCGAGTAGCCAGCCAGGCGATGGGCAATCTGCATTACGTGCTCCTGGTAAACGATCACGCCGAACGTCTCTTCCAGGATTTGTTCCAGTTCCGGCAGTTCGTATTCAATCTTCTTGCGCCCATGCTTGCGGTCGATGAAGTAGTCGATCATTCCGCCCTGAATCGGGCCGGGACGGTAGAGCGCGTTCAAGGCGGTGAGGTCTTCGATGGTGTTGGGCTGGTAACGGCGTAGCACGTCCCGCATACCGCGGGATTCAAACTGGAAGACGCCCGAAGTGAGGGCGCTGTGGAACACCTTTTCGTAGGTCTCGCGGTCATCGAGCGGGAGCGCGGCGAGATCAATCTGTTCGCCGCGGGTCTGCGCGATCAGTTTTACCGTGTCGTCGAGGATGGTCAGGGTGGTCAGCCCCAGGAAATCCATCTTCAACAGGCCCATTTTTTCGATGGCGACCATGTCGAAGGCGGTGACGATTTCGTCGTTCTTGGTGCGATGCAGCGGAACCAGTTCGGTAAGCGGACGCGGAGAAATCACGACGCCGGCGGCGTGCACTCCCGCGTTGCGCACCAGTCCTTCCAGTCTGCGTGCGGTGTCGAGCAGCTGGCGCACCTGCGGCTCGCTGTCGTAGGCCTGTTGCAGGGCGGGCGATTCGCGGATCGCGTCCTCGAGCTTGATGTTCAGAGTGGTAGGGACCATCTTGGCGATGCGGTCCACGTCGGCGTAGGGGATATCCATGGCGCGTCCCACATCTTTGATCGCCGCCTTGGCCGCCATGGTACCGAAGGTGATGATCTGCGCCACATTCTCCCGGCCGTATTTCTGGGTAACGTAACTGATCACTTCGCCGCGCCGGTTCATGCAGAAATCCATGTCGATATCGGGCAGCGAAATGCGCTCGGGGTTCAGGAAACGCTCGAAGAACAACTCATGCTGCAGGGGATCGATATCGGTGATCCGCAGGGAATAGGAAACCAGCGAACCGGCGGCCGATCCGCGGCCCGGCCCCACCGGGATGCCATGCTCGCGCGCGTAACGGACAAAGTCCCAAACGATCAGGAAGTATCCGGAAAACTGCATTTGCTGAATGATGGCGATTTCCTGCGCCAGACGCTGCTCGTAATCGGCGACGCCATGCTTCGCCGTGCCCTGCCCGACCGTGCGCAAAGCCTCCAGGCGGCGCGCGAATCCCTCCCGCGTTACGTGTTCGAAGTAGCTATCGAGCGTATATCCTTCAGGCACGTCAAAGTGCGGGAACGGATTGCTGACTTTTTCCAGCCGCATGTTGCAGCGTTCCGCGATGGCCAGAGTGCGGGAGAGAACATCCGGCGCGTCCTTGAACACGCGGGACATTTCGTCATGGCTTTTGACGAAAAATCCGCTGCCCTGGAACTTCATGCGGTTGGTGTCCTGAATGGACTTGCCGGTCTGGATGCACAGCATCACGTCCTGGGCGTGGGCGTCGTCCTCGCAAAGATAGTGGCTGTCGTTGGTAGCCACCATCGGAAGCCCCAGATCTTTTTCCAGGCGGAAGAGATTCGAATGAATACGATGCTCCTGCTCCAGGCCCTGGTCCTGAATCTCGAGAAAGAAATTGTTCGGACCGAAGATGTCGCGGTAGGTGGCGGCCGCCGCCCGCGCCGCGTCGTAGTTCTCTTCCATCAGGCGCTCGGCGACTTCGCCTTTCAGACAGCCGGAGAGTCCGATCAGCCCCTTGGAGTGTTCCGCCAGAAATTTTTTGCTTACTCGCGGCTTGTAGTAGAAGCCGCGCAATGACGCTTCCGAAGTGATCCGGGCCAGGTTGCGGTAGCCTTCCTCGTTTTCGGCCAGGACCAGCAGATGGTTATAGGTATCGCCGTCGGGAGGCGTGCGCTCGATGTTGTGGTCGTCCTTCTTGCAGATGTAAAGCTCGCAGCCGACGATCGGCTTGACCCCGGCCTTGTGTGCGGCATTCACGAAATGGACGGCGCCGAAGATGTTGCCGTGGTCGGTCATGGCAACCGCGGGCATGCCCAGCTCTTTCACCCGCTGGACAAGTTTTTCCACGTCGCAGGCGCCGTCGAGCATGGAGTAGTCGGTATGGAGGTGCAGGTGAACGAATTGGGACATGGGTGCCGTGGCGTATTGCTTGCTCTTATTCTAATGGGAAACTGGGGACGAGCGACGGAGAGTTTATCCACAGAAGAAAAACGCGGGCGGGGCGCCCGCGCCACACGCGTCGCCTTTGGCCACATGAAACTACGTAGGCCCGGACGCCCTCGGGCAGGCAAAGCTCGCCGGAGATTCATCGCGGAACCTGGAAGTTCACGCCGCGATCGTCGTTGGCCTTGGTCGTGGCTTCGAGATCCAGCCAGGAGAGCGGAAGTTTGGCGGCCCGCTGTTCGCTGAAAATCCAGAGTGTACCGCCGACAATCGCGTAGTTCTCGACTTCTTGCGTGTGTTTGTCGCGGAAGACCAGCAGGGTGGGCTCAGATGGGCTCTCGGTTTGCGGCCCTGGCGCCTCCCGCGATTGTTGTTGTGTTTCCCGTTGCTCCCGCAAGCGCGCGACTTCATCCTCCAGACGGTCAATGTCCTGTTGCTGCCGTGCTATATCGTTCTGGGCCGAGTATGCGGGGGCGGAGTACGAAGATCCGTAGTAGTCGTAACCCGGATAGTAGTCTGGGGTCGAGTAGAAATCGCTGCCGTAGTAGGCAGGATAGCCGTAATACCCGTAGTAGCCCGGAAACACCGAACCAAAGAAGGCGCGGTGATGGAAATGCCGGGAGCCGAATACCGGCCGGCGAAAACCGCTGAAGAAGCCACCAGAGCGGAAGGCGGGCTGACGTAATCCGGTGCCCAATCCTGCTCCAAAGCGCGGAGCCGAGCCCAAGCGGGGAGCCGATCCAAAGCTTGCGCCGCCGCGAAAGCCAATTGCGCCGCCCGAGGAAAATCCGCCGCGTCCCATCGACGCTCCGCCCCTGGACGCTCCTCCCCGAGACCCGCCGTGCATCTGGGCCAGCAAGGGAGCCGCCAGCAACGTTGCGGATAACGCCGCATTGGCCAACCAGCGCCGCATACCGGGGATTATAGCGCTGCCGGCGGCCCCGGTTTGTCAAATCTTCGTGTAGCGCCGCCGGCCCGCCGACTGTCCCGAGGGCATCCTGCCCTCGGCGTGGCGAGCGAAAACTGAATGCCACGCTGTCAGACCGCAAACCTTCGCCGGACTAGTTCTGGTCTCCGCCGCCATGTTTCTGGCGGCAGAGCTTGCAATAGGTTGGTGGCAGGCTGTTGTCCACCCGGTGTTTCACCGGAGGGACGGTTCGCAGATATGCGAAGATCGCCTTCAGGTCGTCGTCGGTGAGGTTGGTGAATTCTCCGAAGGGCATGATGGAAGACAGCTTTCGCGCCTTCACGAATCCGGTGTGCATGACCTGGAGGAACAGCGCCTCGTCGTAGTAGCCGATGCCGGAAGCGTCCGGAGTGATATTGGCGCTGGTCGCCTCGCCCCAGGGTCCCTTTAAAACCTCTCCACCGCCGTATTCCATGCCGCGAATCGGTCCCTTCTGATCAGCGGGAATATGGCACCCGCAACCGGCAGTGACCATGTATTTTCCACGTTCCACCGGGCTGGCTTGCGGACCCGGACCATTAACTGGACTGGTCAAAGGCTGCGGGACGGTGCGGATCAGATAGTTGACCGGAAAATTCACCCTGGTGGGCGGCAATGGATTGTGCACCGGCGCAATCGAACGTAAATAGACCACGATGGAAGCAACATCCTCGTCGGAAAGAGTGCGGTAGGCTCCGTAAGGCATCATGGGGAAAATGGTGCGCCCATCGTGGCCGATGCCTTCCCGGATAGAGCGTGCGATCTGGTCATCGGTCCAGCGGGCTGCGCCGGTTTCCGGATCAGGCGTCAGGTTCGAAGCTACGACCGTTCCCGGCAGAGTGGGCAGCGGGAGTATCTGTCCTGCGAGTTCCATGCCCGGCAGGTTGGGGGCTCCGTGCGTCTTCCAGTCCTTGGGCGTGTGACAGCTTTCGCAGCCCACCAGCCCCACGACCAGATAGCGGCCGCGAGCCAGGCGCTCGGGAGTCCGCTCGAACTGCCGGCTGGTAGTGGCCCTGGCTCTGGGGCCGATAAACGGTCGCCAGCCGATGGTGAAAGTAATTGCTGCCCCGAGCAGCAGGCAAAGTACAAGCAGAATCTTTCCGAGTGTCTTCATCCCTCGCCCAAGGTTAGGAATTGTGGACTGTTGAAAGCATTTACACAAAAAAGCTTGAATGGGGTACGGCGCAGGGTTCAGCGTTTCTTCTTGCTCTTATTGTTCTTGGTTGGGGCCTTGGTCAGAGTCTTACTAGCGAGCGCCGGCGTTGTTTTTCCCTTGATCTTCTCGGACTTCGGGGGAGCGGCCGCCTTCGAAGGTTCCGCTTTGGTCGTCGCCGGGGCCACAAGCTTCGGGACCTGCCCTTTTCCCTTCTTCTTCCCGGCTGCTGGCGCAGCGGCTGCGGCGGCTGCTGCTGCGGCGGCGGCTTCCGCGGCAGCCCTGGCCGCCCTTCCCCGCTTGGGCGGAGGTGGTGGAGGCGGGGGCGGAGGCGGAGGCGCCAGCGGCTTCAGGTACTTCAGAGTCTCGGTCCGTGATCGCAACTTGCCATCGAGCAAGAGCATGAACACGTCATGCGCGATCTTGGCGTACTCGGGCAACTGGGGCGTGATGTGCAGCTCGGTCATCTCCGGCAACGGAATTTTTTGCTGCACCTGCCGCCATTTGGTGAAGAAACTCTTGATCTTCTGCGCCACCGCCTGCTGGCGCGCGGTGACCGCGAGGAACAGGATCATCTCGGGCCGGGCTTCAGAGAGCAACTTCCAGGCACGGGAGGGCGTGGCGGCTTCCTTACCGACAAGCCGTTTCGCCAGGTCCTTGGCGTGGTCCTCCAGATCGCGCCAGGACTCGACCAAGTCCTTGCGCGGAATCTGTTTGCGCATGTCCGCGATATCTTTGTCGGCGAGCCGGGCGGTAAGGAAATACATGACGGCCGGCGCCGGATCCGGGGCGTAGCCCAATTCGGTCATCTGCTGGCGCGTCTTGAGGAGTTGGCCCAGCTGCGCCGTATCTACCTTGGCGCTGGTCCAGTGCGGATTGAGCACCTTGAGCCAGCCTTCCTTCTCCAGCACTCGCACAATGTGCAGAGGATCGTCTTCGTAGGCCAGCTGCGCAATCTCATAGCCCACAGCTTTATTGGTGATGTACTCGATGTAATTGTTCTCTTTAGCGGATTCGAAGCGGGCCTGGGTGCGTTCCTCCAGCGGCCAGTGAAAACGCGCAGCGAAACGGCTGGCACGGATCAGCCGCGAGGGGTCTTCGACAAAGGCGTAATTATGGAGAACCCGGAGAAGCTTGGCTTCAATATCGGCGGCGCCGTTGAAGGGATCCATCAGCAGGCCGCGCGAGCCTGGGTTCAACGACAGGGCCATGGCATTGACAGTGAAGTCCCGGCGGCGCAGGTCTTCGATGAGGGTGGCGGGAGAAATTACCGGTGGCTTGCCGGCCTTTTCGTAGTGCTCGAGGCGGGCCATGCTGATTTCGGCGCGCACGTTGCCGGGCAAGCCCAAATACAGCGCCTTTACGTCGTCATCGACACCGGCAATCCGGACGCCGGCCTTCTCCAGATCCTTTTGCAGTTTGAGGGGATTGCCCTGCACCGAGAAGTCCAGATCGCGAATGGGAAGGCCGCTGATGATGTCGCGGACCGCGCCTCCGGTCAGGTAAATATTCATACCGGCGGCGCGCGCGATGTCTTGTACCAGGGTGACGCCGCGCTGCTGGTCCGGCGTCAGCCGGATTTCCATGGTGTATATGTAATCGGCCATCTTGCTTAAGGACGCGGCTCCGCGATCCGGTCTGCCACAGCAGAGAGTAGGTTTTCCACAGGCTTCACCCCGGGAACGCACACCACTCCGGCCGCTTTCATGTAAGTGACTCTATCCAATAGGCTTAGAATACATGAGATGGGACGCCGCAAGCTACAGAAAATAACACAAGGTTAACGGTTTGGCTACAAGGAACGTACAAGAGGCCCGCTTTTTACCCGAAAAGTGCGAGAATCCCTCAAAATAGTCGTTAGTCGTCTATCTTCAGTCGTCAGGAATAGCTGGCAGCCGGCTGAAGACGGACGACCGAAGACTGACGACTGACCTTCCCATGCCCTCAACCCACAAGAAAGTCGTGGTTCGCAAGATGGACCGGGATTCGATCAACGGACACGTGTCCCCGGCCAATTTCGTTCGCGAAGGCAAACTGGAACTCCTGAACACCTCGGGCAACGTGGTGGCGATCGATCTGAAGGACATCAAGGCGGTGTATTTTGTCCGCGAATTCGGGGATTTCGAATCGCCCACCCGCAAGACCTTCACCAGCCGTCCGCGCACGGAAGGGCTATGGATCCGACTCAAATTCAAGGACAACGAAGTTCTGGAGGGCATGATGCCCAACGACCTCAGCCTGACCACGGCGGAGGGATTCCTCATCAATCCGCCCGACCTGCGCTCGAACACGCAGAGGATTTTCGTTCCCCGCAGCGCACTGGAGTCACTGACTGTCCTGGCCGTGATCGGAGCAACACACCGCCGCCGCAAAGGAGCACCCGCGGACACCCGGCAGGTGCCAATGTTCGGCGAGTGAAGAAGGCGGACGTCACCTCTCTCACCGTATCGCGGTCCGAGATCTGACGCCCGAGGTCAGGGTTTTACCACTTGAAGATTGTTGGTGACGCCGAACACCCCGGAAACCCCTTTGGCACGGATGTTGGCGATGTTCTTGTCGCCTTCGTTGTCCACCACGCCTTCGAGCGTCACATTTCCGTTCTTCACGATAATCCGGATCGACTGTTGCACGCCCATGGCATACTTCAGCATCGGTCCGTAGCCATAGATGGCTCGATAAAGCTGACGGCGCAGGCGCTCGTCATTAGGGGAGACGGGCAGAACTTCAATCTGATTGTCCACGTGCTCAACGCCTTCAATTTTCTTGACCCGGTTCTCGGCGTCGGACTTCAAGGTCGGGCGGGTGACCTGTCCCATCAGGGTCACGTTGTATCCATCGACCTTGTAAGCCAGATAGTCGAACACGTTGAGATATGGAAGCATCAGCAGCTCGTGCCTGACTTCCCGGGTGATGCGCTCAGTGGCGCGCGCGTCAGCAGCCTGACGGGCCAAAACCGCGGAGCTTAATGCTAAAATTGTGCAAGCGACGAAGACGGTGCGCAGTTTCATTTCTGTTCTCCGTTCCTGGTGCCTTGTTCGTTCAATGGTTCCAGATGGCAGAGCGACCAGTTCAGGTTGCACATATTAGCAAAGGTAAAGGTGGATTTGTCGGTCGTGTTCAGATGGTGTCACACTATGCTCTCAAGCGTACCAACCCCAGCCAGGACGGATTGCACGTCGTTCCGGGCGCTCACCGCCTGCCCCAGCGAGAGGGCATTTTAGATAGGTGCATATCCAGCTATGGCTGAGCCTGAGGAAAGTCACGAACTGAATCTTCTGCTCCCGGCGAGCGTCACCGGCCCGCTGTGGAAGTCGCTGTTGCGAAATCTTCGCGATCGCCTTTTTCCGGAAAAGCTTCCGCCGCTGCAGCTCACTTCGCGGCCGGTGAACACCGGAATGCTGATCGGCGACGCGGTCAGCCTGCCCTGGTATCGGACGGTGTTCACGAATCTGGGGAACGTGATCAATCCCGAGGTCCTGCCGCCACTGGAGCTGGAATCGCGGCCGGTGGATGTTGGCGAGCTGGTCAGCGACCAGATGGGACACATGTGGTGGAGTTCCCTGCTGCGCAACCTGGCCGATCGGGTCGCGCCCGAACGCCTGCCTCCCCTGCAGCTGACATCTGCTCCAGTCGATGCGGACCTGAAATCGGGTTCGATGCAGCTGGCGCGGTGGTCTTCGCTGATCACCTTGCCTACGGTCCCGCTGGCGGAGCGCAAGTACTTTACTGCCACGCCGCCCCGTTCAAGCGTGGCTCGAATCGGGCAGGCGCCCCCGTTCGCCGGCTTTGCGGGAGCTTCGGCAGCCCTTTTCGAAGGAGTGCCGGCGCATGCCCACCCCGCCAAATTGCAGACCGCCCTGTCGCGTTCCCGGCTGCGCGAGGTCCTGCTGATTTCCCTGGCGATCCTGGAAGCGCTGTACCTGGTGGGCTCGCTTCTCGGCCTGGTCTGAATTCCTGTGCTTGTGTGGGGACGGGTCTCTGACCCGTCCGGGACGAGCGCAGCTCGTCTGGCTTTTTGGCCGCAATGCCCACGGAGGACAGACCCCTGACCTTCGGCAGAGCGAAGCTCGTCTTCAACTCAGGACTGATTTCAGGAAACCAGGCCGAGCGTTGCTCGCCTTAGACGGGTCAGAGACCCGTCGCCACACGAGTCGACCCGTCCGGCTCCGTTACAATCACAGGTCTGCCCACAAGCTCAGGACAAAGCCCATGAAACTCGCACAGATTGCTGCTGCTCTCAACGCCCGGCTGGTAAATGGTTCGTCGGACATCGAAATTACCGGCGTCGCCGGTATCAAGGACGCGGGCCCGGGACAACTTACCTTCGTGGCCAATCCCAAGTATGCCGGTGCGGCACGGACCACCCGGGCTTCCGCCGTGATCGTGAGCGAGGAGTTTCCTGCCGTGTCCACGGCCCTGCTGCGCAGCAAGAACCCTTATCTGGCTTTTGCGCATGCCCTCGAACTTTTCTCCCAGGCGCCGGGTTTTGCGCCGGGTGTGCATCCGACCGCGGTGGTGCATGCTTCGGCAAAAATTGGCGCAGGGGCGCACATAGGGCCTTATGTGGTCATCGACGAGGGCGTCGAAATTGGCCGGGACGCGGTGTTGCTGGCGCACGTGGTCATCTATCGCGACGTCAGCATCGGCGACAACTTCTTCGCCCACGCCCATGCTGTGGTAAGGGAAGGCTGCCAGTTGGGCAACCGCGTGCTGTTGCAGAATGGCGTTGTTATCGGGGCCGATGGCTTCGGCTTCGCCAAGGATGACTCCGGCCACTGGTACAAAATTCTTCAGCCCGAGCCGGTAATCATCGAGGACGACGTGGAAATCCAGGCCAACTCCTGCGTGGACCGGGCCAGTGTGGAGAAGACCCGCATCGGCCGCGGCACCAAAATCGACAATCTGGTGCAGGTTGGTCACGGCTCCCGCATTGGGGAGAATTCGCTGCTGGCTTCACAGGTGGGGCTGGCGGGTTCGACCGACGTGGGCAACAACGTGATTCTGACCGGGCAGGTGGGCGTGGTCGGTCATTGCAAGATCGGGGATGGAGCCATCGTCACACCTCAGAGTGGTGTAGCGGGTGACGTTGAGGCGGGCGCGATTGTCAGTGGCGCACCGGCTGTCGAGCACAAACTTTGGCTGAAGTATTCGGCGCTGCTGAGCCGGCTGCCCGAAATCGCACGCGCCGTGCGCGCTAAGGCGTCAAAGGATTGACCACGGATGACACCGAGGAAACTGAGGACACTCCTTCCTCCTGCATAGCCTCCGGCAAGCCGCTATCGATAGCTCTTCTGACTTTTTCCATCAATTGTTCGCGGCTGCCAAAGTCTTCCGGTTCGATGGGCGAGTGGAAGTTCAGGGTGACGGTCCCGGGCTTGATGGCAAACCTGCCTTTGGGCATGACGTAATGTGAACCGGAAATGGTCACCGGCACGACCGGCACGCCGCACTCCATGGCCAAATAGAATGGACCTTTCTTGAAGGGCAGCAATTTGCCGTCGAATGAACGATGGCCTTCGACGTAGATGGTCATGTTGATGCCCTGGCGCAGGACCGCAGCTGCGGCCCGCACCGCCGAGATGCCCGCGTCCCGATTTCCGCGATCGACCGGCACCAGGGAACCGATCCTCATGGTTTTCCCCAGCAGGGGATAGTCGAAAAGCTCCTTCTTTGCCATGACCGAAGTGCGGCGCGGAATCAGTGGCAGCATGACGGGCGGATCGATGTTGGATACGTGGTTCGACATGAACACGTAGGTGCGTTTGGGATCAAGCCGGTCGAGTCCGATGGTTTGCACCCGTATCCCGGCCAGGCGCGCACCCATCCCGGCCGCCCCCATGGCAACCCGATAAAGGAAGCGAATGTCCCCGGTCAGAAACGTCCAGGGAAAACAAATCAGCGCCGCCAGGGGAAGCGCCAGACTCCAGAACGCGAGCATTATGATGGTGCGCATCATGGAGCAGTCCCCAGGGGCTGGGATTCGCCTTTCAGCCACGCCGCCCGACGAGCCCTCTGCCCTGGAGTGATTTTGTCCAGATCGGTCAGCTCCAGGTCGATCTCCTGGCGGCTGCCCAGTTTCCAGTGCAACTCGCGTTCCCCGGCCGCATTGTGGATGCGGAGGCGAAGCGTATCGCCCGGGTGGACATCAGCCGAGCGTCCGCTGAACCCGCGGTCGGATTTCTGCCCGTTGATTTCCAGAATTGAATCTCCCACCGCGAGGCCCGCGAGCTCCGCGGCGCTTCCCGGCGTCACCGCAGACACCACCAGCGCAGAGTCGAAGTTCCGGGTGGCGACGAATCCCACATCGGCGATGTTCATCACACGCCGCGACAGATGCAGCCCGACGCTCTTGAAGAAATCATCCCACGGAATCTGGTCCGTCCCGGCAACATATTTCCGGAAGAACCATCCCAGGTCGGCATGGCTGACGACTTCGGCGGCACGGCGCACTCCGTCGCTGTCGGGAAAGAACTGTCCCTTGTGCGCGTAATTTTCATTCATCCAATGAAAGACATCGCGAATCGAGGCGGCGCCATGAGTCGCCTCGCGCACCTGCAGGTCGAGCAGTACGCCCAGCAGGTTTCCCTTGTTGTAATAAGAGATGCTGCGCGTGGGCAGGCGGTAGTAGTCGTATTTTTCCAGCCAGGCGTCCAGGCTGGATTCTTCCACCGATTGATTGAGATGGGCCGGACGCCCCTCCAGTTCGCCAATCTCTGCCGCCAGGCCCTTGAGGTAGCGGGTTTCATCGAGTAGGCCGGCGCGCAGCAGGATAATGTTCGCCGCCGTGGTGGTCGCGCCCTCGCTGAACCATAGAGCTCGCGTGTAGTTTTCCTTGGTGTAGTCGACCGGCTCGAGCGACTGGGGCCGGATTCGCTTCACATTCCACAGGTGGAAAAATTCGTGGGCGGTCAGACCGATCAGTGCCTGGGGATTGTTAGCCAGCGTCTCCACGCCGAGATCGATGGCGGTGCCGTTGGCGTGCTCCATGCCGTTGCCCGGCGCTCCCGGCCGAAAGTGATAGAAAAACAAATAGGTCTCGAAATGGCCGATCTTCCATCCACACCGTGGCCGAGGAGACGAGCCGCCGCAGCGTGGCGACGATCTTCCGCATGTCGTAGGCCGAAGGATCGGAATCCACGATGACGCGATAGTGCCCGCCGGCTTCGTCGAAGTCTGATTCCTGGAAAGTGCCGAGCTCAACCGGAGCGTCCACCATGTGGTCGTAGTCCGGCGCCGTGAAGCCATCTTCTGAAGAGGACAGCGCGGTCGCGATGTGCCACCCCGCAGGCAGGCTGCTGAACGAGACCTCCACGGCAGAATCGCGGCCTTCAACCGGATACATCAGGATCTCCGCCAGGTTGAAGAAGGCGTGCTGGGAATTCAGCTGCGCTCCGAAGGGGCCGGATTGATCAGCAAAGATCTCGTAGTCGATTTCCGCGCCCTGCTCGGCTCCGCCGAGCTGCCACGTAGTCTTATCCACCTTGCGCACCGGAAGGGACTGCCCATCGCTGGTTTTGGCCCGGACCCCGCTTACGTACTGGGAGAAATCGCGCACCTGATAAAGGGCGTTCCAGACCGGCAGTTGCACATCGCGTTCGGGTGCGCCGGGAGTGAGAAGCATCTTCACCTCGACCAGGTGCTCGGAGCGGTTGGCCAATGAGACAACGTATCGCACCGGCGCTTGCGACGAAGGCTGGGCACTCTGGGTCCTCGCCGGTATCGCCATGAGCGCGGCGAACCAGATCAAAGCGAGGGCGAGTCGCGCTCTGGGCAAGCGCTTCACGCTTTGGCGGACGCCTTCAGCGAATGGTTGCCCGAAGCGCCTCCGGCAATTGATTTCAAACGTTGCGGCAGCTTTTCGTAAATGCCACCAAAGCCGCCATTGGAAAGAATAGCGACGACATCTCCGGGCCGCATTTCCTGCGCTACCGTTTGTACTATCGCATCGGCGTCGGGCACGATGCGGGCGCGCGTCCCATGCTTTTGCAGATCGTCGACCAGCGTGGCTACATCCATGCGTTCGCTCTCGGGAATGGATTCCGACCTAAATACGTTCGCCACCACGACCTCATCCGCTACCGCCAGGCTGCGCGCCAGTTCGCTTTGGAAAACGTTGCGCCGGAGTGTGTTCGACCGGGGCTCGAGAATCGCCCACAACCGGGCCCCGGGATAGCGCGCATGCAGCGCCTTCAGGGTGCCCGCAATCGCCGTGGGATGATGCGCGAAATCATCGATGATGGTGATGCCGTTCACCTGCGCCCGCACCTCCAGGCGGCGCTTCACGCTTTTAAACGTTTTCAGAGCCGCGGCGATTTGCTCCTTCGGAATCCCGCATCCGGAGGCCAGGGCCGCCGCCGCAGTCGCGTTCAGCACGTTGTATTCTCCGGCCAGAGCAAATTCAAAATCCGACCAGGGCTTGCCGTTTCGCAGCACAGTCCAGGAGGTGCGGGCCGGATCCAGCCGCAAATCTTTCACCTGCCAGGTCGCGCCTGGGCTGCTTCCGTAGCGCTCCACCGGACAAAACGCTTTGGCCAGGCAGCGCTCGATGCTTTCGCCCGTGTCCAGGGCGACGATCCGGCCCCGGCCCGGCACCAGGTTCACCAGGCGCCTGAAGGCCGTTTCCACCGCGTCCAGATCCTTGTAAATGTCGGCGTGATCGAACTCCACCGAAGTCAGGATGATCGCGTCGGGGAAATAGTGCAGAAACTTCGGACCCTTGTCGAAAAACGCGGTGTCGTACTCGTCGCCCTCGAGAATGAAATGCTTGCCTTCGCCCAACTGAAAGCTGCTGCCGAAATTTTCCGCGATGCCTCCAATCAGGAACGAAGGCTGCACTCCGGCGCTGTGGAAGATCCAGGCCAGCATCGAAGTGGTCGTGGTCTTGCCGTGCGTCCCAGCCACCACCAGCACCTCTTTGCCGCGCAGGAATTCGTCGTGCAAAATCTGGGGTAGCGAGCAGAACGGAATACGCTGGTCAAGAATGTGTTCGAGTTCAACGTTGCCGCGTGAGATAGCGTTTCCGACCACGACCATATCCGGCCGCGGATCCAGATTGGCCGCCGCAAAGGGCTGGGCGAGCGGGATATCCAGAGAAGCCAGAAAATCGGACATGGGCGGATACGCAGCGGCGTCGGAGCCGGTCACGCGAAAGCCGCGCTGCTTGAGCATCCCGGCCAGGGATGCCATGGCGGTGCCACAAATGCCGATCAGGTGTATATGCCGTTTATCGCTCATAGTTCTTGCCGTCGCGCGGGGACACTCTGTGTCCTCCGTGGTTATTCTTGTTTTGCCTCACACCGCAGACCGCGAGGAAACCGCGGCCGACGTGGCTGCTTCCAGTATTTTAAGGTTGACCCCGCTGGCCGAGACGCCCAACGCCGCCTGCACACCGAACGGCAAAGTAATGTTGCGACGCGATACATGTCCGGAATGTAGACCGTAAGCCACGGGCACACCCAGATCGCCGACCACGCGCATCACAACTTCCTCCAGGGTATAGCCTTGATCTTGATTGCTGTTCTGCGTGCAATCCAGCATTTCGCCAAAGACAATGCCTCGAACATCGGTCAGTTTTCCGGCCAGCTTCAACTGCATGAGCATGCGGTCGATCTGGAAGGGCTTGGCGGCGATATCTTCGAGAAACAGGATTGTGCCCGCGGTGCGAACTTCAAAGGGCGTGCCCAAAGAAGCCACCAGCATGGAGAGACATCCCCCGTAGAGAATTCCTTCCGCGGACCCCGCGACCAGCGATTTCACATCCGAATCCGGTTCGAGCGTCCATTCTGAAGATCCATTCAAGGCGCGCTCCCAGGAGTTTCGCTCAACGCCATCGGCGTGCGCAAAATCCTTGGCCACCATGGGGCCGTGAAAAATGATCAGCCCGGCCGCGTCCGCGAAGTAAGTCAAAAGGGTGGTGAGGTCGCTGTAGCCGACAAAAATCTTGGGATGCGCCTTGATCTTTTTCAGATCGAGAAGGTCAAGCAGATAGTTTGCGCCATATCCGCCCCGGGCGCAAATGATCGCACGCACTTCATCGCGGATGAACATTTCTTCCAGTTCTCGGGCCCGCCGCGTGGCGGAACCGGCGAAGTATAGATCGCGTTCGAAGATGGAATCGAAATAGAAGGGCTTGTATCCCATATCACGCAAAGCCGCGCAGCCCGCTTCCAGCAGTTCCCGGTTGACATTGCTGGCCGGGGCCACGATGCCGACGGTGTCGCCGGGTCGAAGCGCCGGCGGCTTGATACGCGCAATTTCTGGAGGCGAGGACATCTGCATCCCATCCTAACCGTGAACGCCGAACCGTACCCTAGTCGAAAAACTCGCCGCGGCAGACCAGTTCCGCCGGGCCCCGAAGAAAAACCTCGTTCTCCCATCGTACCGTCTGCACTCCGCCCGGGGCGTGAACCCTCACGGGCGATTGGACGCGTTTGGTGGCGATGGCGGCGACCGCGGACGCACACGAACCTGTCCCGGAAGACCGGGTCTCGCCGACTCCACGCTCGAAAAACCTGACTTCGACATTACCCGAGTCCTGAATTATTACCAGCTCGACGTTGACCCCTTGCTTGAAGTGGCGATCACGCCCGATTTCCGCGGCGTCGGCCTGCCATTCCGGAGGGAACTGCGGCACAAACACAACAAAGTGCGGATTCCCCATGGAGACCGGGATGCCGCGCACTTCGCCCGATGCCACGCGTATGTTCAGTTCTTCTCCAACCTGCGGCTCGCCCATGGCGCTTTCGAACTCATACCCGGATTCGCTGCGACTGAGAAGTTCGCAGTGCCTGACCCCGGCGCCGGTGCGAATCGCAAACCGTTCCCCAGCCCGTTCCGAGCAAAGGTAGGCGGCTACACAGCGGGTGCCGTTGCCGGAAATTTCTGCTTCCGAACCATCGGCGTTGAACAGTTGGGCACGCACGTCCGCGTCCGGGGTGGGAAACAGCCACTCTACGCCGTCCGCGCCCACACCGTGATGCCGATCGCAGATGCGTTGGCTGAATTCCGCAACATCGGCTGGAAGGTACAAGCCATCGATAATCAGGAAATCATTGCCGCAGGCATTCGCCTTCACGAAGGGAATGACTCGATGCGATGGCGTCATTCGGTCTGCACCGGCCCCAGAGGTACGACATTCTCGATCAACGAAGACCGGTTCAACGCCTGCAACGCTTTCTCCTGTTCCCTACGTGTTCCTTCCAGCTCAAACTGGAGACGGACATGCTGCCTGGTCTCAGCCACCTGCACGTTTTTCATGATGGCGTGGATGCATTCCAACGCGGCGTTGACTTCCGCCCTGAGGTCATCTGCGCTGCTGCCGGTCACTTCGTAACTGTTCACGGTCAGCTTGAGATTGAGTTTCTGCTCGGCATTGCCCAGCAGAAACAGGCAAACCAGAATGAGTCCTGTGGCAAAAATCGCAGTGAGATATAGCCCTCCTCCCACCGCCATGCCGACCGAGGCCACCACGAACAGAGTGGCGGCAGAGGTGAGGCCGGTCACCAGATTGTCCCGATTGTGCAGGATGGAGCCCGCCCCGATGAATCCGATGCCGGGAATGATCTGCGCCGCGATACGGGTATGGTCGCCGATGTAGCGGAGCGCCAGCGCATCCGAGAGTAAGGTAAACAGCGCGGCGCCGACGCAAATAAAAAGATTGGTGCGCAGGCCGGAGGGACGATGCTTGATCTCGCGCTCCAGTCCGATCACACCCCCCAGGACTGCCGCCAGCACCAGACGCAACAGATAAACTCCAGCCGAAGACATCTCGCTCAACAGGACTTCGTGGATATGTTGCACGAGTGGCATGGGACCTTAGGTGGCTGGATTTTATCACCGGAAAACTCCGCCCCTGCCGGCTTCCCGGCCCGCAAGTTAACCCAGATGATTACCGGGACGGGGCGCGAGTTCTGTAGATGGTTGCCTGGGTCGCCCCCGAAGCATGAATCACCGCCAGAGGCAGAAGGTCCCGTTTCTGTACCCCGGTAGAAACGGCATCACCCTCGAAGGCAATAACGAAGTCGGCGTATCGCGGAGGATCGGCCAGCGCCCGTTCCCACAATCCATCTCGGTCCAGCGGCTGCTTCCAGGTGCGGTGGTTACCTTCGTTGATCACCCGTCGCAGCGGGATGCCGGCTTGCTGCAACGCCCCGACGTGCTCGCCCAGGTACATGAGCAGCGTCGAATCCGGAGGCAGGGCCTTGAGAAAGTCGGCAAGTTCCCGTTCCACGGCGAGGCGCCCGGGCGAGTTGACCCTGGCTTCACCGAGGCAGACCGGAGCCGACCAGATCAATCCGTAGCTCGCGGCCACGAAGACCGCGACCGCCGCGACCACTGAAAACCTGTAGGCGCGGCGCTGCAGCAGGTCCACGGCAAAGTAAACCGCCAGAGCCACAAACACCGCGAATGCCGGAAGCAATTCCAGTCCGTAGCGCACGTTGTAATAGGAAAACGGCCACCACACCGGCATGAAAATGGGCACGCCGCCGTAAGCAACGGAAAGCGCGTAGAACGGCATCGGGACCCAGAGCAGGAGCAGCGGCCACAGTCGACCCTGAAAGCGCTTCCGAACCAGGCTCGCAACCACTCCCGCCAATGCCAGCAGGATCCAGAGCTTTTGCCAGCCCTCCGAGGCGAGATTCACCTCCGCCGACTTCAGAAAATAACTGAAGGCAGTGGGAAGATCATGGCTGCCGGGATGAAACGCACCCGGCGTCCTCTGTTCGATGGCCTTCGCCGAATACGGGCCGTTGGCGAATTCCAGCGGATTGCGATAGACGATCGCGTTGTAGGCCAGCCACAAGGCCGGGGCGGCTGCCGCCACCAGAATGAACTTTGCCAGCCGGAATCTGAGGCCCGGTTGATTGGCCGGAAGCACCACGGCAAGCGCGGCGACGCACATGACCACTGCCAGAAACCAGCCGTCGTAGCGGGTCAGGCAGGCGGCAGCCAGGCAAATCCCGCATTTGAGCAGGGCAGACTTGGCGGGCGGGTTCGCGCTTTCGCCGGGCTGGCTGCACTCCTGCACAAATTCGATGAAATAAACAACGGCCCAGATGAACAGGGCCAGATAGAGCGGCTCGGTCATGGCCGTGGCTTGCAGGTAAATCAGGTTCGGGTTGGCGACGTAGAAGAGGGCCGCCAGCCACGCCGTGAATCTGACCATGGGGCTGGACGGAGAAGCCGACTCCAGCACACTGCGCACCAGCCGGAAAATCCCCACGGTTCCAAAGATGTGGGCGGCCATCGAGGGAATCGATCCGCCGACTCCTGTTTTCCACATCCAGTTGGAGAGCAGAAATGGAATCATCAACAGGTGGGGCAGCGGCAGCCAGACAGTCCCCAGTTGCAGCAGCCCCGGAGTGCGGGAATCGAAAACCCGGCGGGCAATGTTGATGTGCGCCACCGCATCGCCGTAGAGCAGGATTTCGCCGTGCCGGAGATAAAACAGAAAGGAAAGAAGCGAAACGAATGCAGCCAGCCATGCCAGCAGGGCGGTTTCCTGGTCCCAGCGCCGGATCGGCTGCGCGCTCATTCCAGGTGAGTCAGCTCACGGAAGATTTGGAAGCGGGCATCAATTTCTTTCCGCGTGAGCGACTGCAATCGCTCGGTGCCAAAACGCTCCACCGCAAACGATCCCAGCACTCCGCCGTAGAAAAGCGCGCGCTTCAGGACTTCGCGACTCAATTCTCCCTGCGAGGCGATGTATCCCATGAATCCCCCGGCAAAAGAATCACCCGCACCCGTCGGATCTTTGACTTCTTCAATGGGCAGCGCCGGAGCTCGAAAGGGATGGCGGCCGATGCCGTACGCGCCTTCGCGGAAGAAGATGGTGGCGCCGTATTCGCCGTGCTTGATCACCAGCGCCTGCGGCCCCATGGCCAGTACTTTCAGCGCGGCCCGCGGCAGGTTGCTCTCTGCCGCCAGGCTTTTGGCCTCGGTATCGTTGATCAACAGCACGTCCACCAGCCTCAGAGTTTCGGCCAGCTGCGGCCGTGCGTTGTTGATCCAGTAGTTCATGGTGTCGCCGCCGGTCATGCGCACTGTCTTCATCTCCCGCCGCACCGCGGCCTGCAGGTCGGGCTGGATATTGGCCAGAAAGAGAAACTGCGAGTCCTGATAGTCGGGCGGGATGTGAGGCTGAAAATTCTGAAATACGTTGAGGTCGGTAAAATCAGTCCGGGCCTCGTTCAGGTTGTCGAGATACTGCCCGCCCCAGCGAAAGGTCTTCCCTTTGGCATGTTCAATGCCACGCGTATCTACCCCGCGCCTTTTCAGGACATTCTCGTGCTCGGCGGTGAAATCCTCGCCTACAATTGCGACCACGCGCACATCGGTGAAATAGCTGGCCGCCAAGGCAAAATACGTGGCCGCGCCGCCCAGAACGTCTTCCACTTTTCCCGACGGACTGGCAATGGTATCGAACGCCACAGAACCCACCGCGACGATGCTCATGCTTTCTTGGCTTTCAGATATTTATCGAGAATGAGTTTCAATTTCTGACGAGTGGCCGCCGGAATTTTGCTGCGGTCGGTAAGAATAGCGTGCGCCAGGGCGGAGCCGCATTTGCAGCCTCTCTCTTTGGGCATGGCGGCCACCGTCTCGCGCACCACCCGGGCTGCGTTCTCCGCATTTTTCAGCAGGACGGCGACGATCTGGTCCACGGTCACCGAGTCATGGTGCGGATGCCAGCAGTCGTAGTCCGTGACCATCGCCACCGTGACGTAACAGATTTCCGCCTCGCGGGCGAGCTTGGCTTCCTGCAGGTTGGTCATGCCGATCACGTCCATGCCCCAGCTGCGATAGACACTGGATTCCGCCTTGGTAGAAAACTGCGGCCCTTCCATGCACACATAAGTGCCGCCGCGCTTGGCGGTGACCCCGGCTTTGCTGCACGCGCCTTCTACCACCTGGGAGAGTTGGGGGCAGACGGGATCAGCGAATGCAATGTGGACCACGATGCCGTTTCCGAAGAACGTGTCCACGCGGTGACGGGTACGGTCAAAAAACTGGTCCGGGATCACGAACTCCAGCGGCTTATGCTCTTCCTTCAGCGATCCCACGGCCGAGATGGAAACAATCCGCTCCACACCCAGTTGCTTGAAGCCATAAATGTTGGCCCGGAAATTGAGCTCGGTGGGGAGAATGCGGTGTCCCCGACCGTGACGGGCAAGGAACGCGACTTTGCGGCCCTCCAGCTGCCCGAGGATGTAGGCGTCCGAAGGCTTCCCGAAAGGCGTCTTCACGCGTACTTCTTTGACTCTGGTGAGGCCGGGCATTGAATACAGCCCGCTGCCGCCAATGATTCCTATTTCTGCTTGTGGCAAAGGTCTCCTCGGAGTTAGAACGCGCGAGCGACAAAATGGTGATTATACAGGGGGCGTGTGGGACCGGGTCTCCGACCCGGTCGGGCGGTGCGCAGCACCGCTGCCTTTTTGGGCATCACTCGAAAACCTGCGGCCCTATGGGCCGCCTGACCGGGTCGGAGACCCGGTCCTACACAATCAAAAATCTATCTTGCGCCTGCGGCCATTCCAAATACTTCCTCTTGCAACTTCTCGCTTGTGGCCTGGTCCAGGCTCTCGGTGACCATGACCGTGTCGCCTTGCACATCGATGACGACCGGCCCTTCTTCGGTCAGCCAAGTCCGCTTGCCGGTCAAATGATCCGGTGTGGCCGTCTCGATCGCCGGTTCCTTTCCGGCTTCCGGCATATCCTGCACATGCTGGTAGCGTTTGCTCAGGCCCGCGGCATAGATCGCGGCAAAATTGGCTGCTTTTTCCGGAGTGGACCAGCGCGAGGTGTAGAGCAACGCCAAGGGTGCAGCGGGATCACCTTTGGGACGCACGGCATAGTAATAACCTCCTCGCCAGTGCGGGTAGAGCTGATTCGAAATTGGAGATCCGGCATATTGGTCAATCAGCACGGCCACATCGAACTCACCAACCGCGCCCACATCGAAGCGGTCGTAATTCTTGAAAATCTGCCGCAGGTCGGGTAGGTGCATGGGCTCCAGGCGCTCGCCCGAAAGATAGGTTTGGGGCTCCATAATCTGCCGCGTGGTGCGCGGAGGGTTGCGAAAAAGCTCGGCGAAGGCCTGGTCTTTCCCCCCTTTGATCAGCAGCTCAGCGATGAAGTCGATGCCGTAACGATAGGGAAAGGTCAGCGCCTCCTTCATGTATATGGGCGCGTTGCGGAACTGGACCGAGTCGGGCGTTCCGGCCAGCATGCCGTCCTTCAAACCCTGGACCACTTGCGGCGAATTCTTCAGCGACAGGCCCATGGGCTCCAGCATGTAGTCCACGAGCACGACCATGGCCTGGCCCTCGACCACGGCCTGCCGCGTGGTACTGACTTCATCATTCTCGATGTCCTGTGCGGTGATTTCCTTCTTCTTCGCCAGGTCGGAGTCCACCGGCTTCATGTATTTTTCGAGATTGAAAGACTGGTCCTGCAGCGCATGGGTCAGTTCGTGCGCCAGGACCGGCTTCTGCTGGTCCGCACCCAGCCAGTCGAGAAGATTCACCGTCTTGGTCTTGGGGTCGTAGTATCCTGCGACCTGCTCTTTTAAGAGCAGAGGCAGGAATTTTCCCAGGTCGAAGTCTCGCGGCAGCAGTCCAAACTTCTTGAGCACGAGTTCGGAACGGCGCAGGCGTTTGGCGTCTTCATCCTCGCTGGTGTGCTTGCTGACATAGCTTTCTACTTCCTCGCGGCTGACCAATTGCCGCTTGACCTCATGCTTGATGGGAAACAATGTGTCCTTACTGGCAAACTGGAGAATCTGATCTACCGAGAGAAAGAGCTTCTCCGCTTCCTGCGGGGAGATCTTCGGCTCTTCAGCAGCGCTCGGGGTAGTGGTAGCCGGTGTGGCCGGTTGTGTGCGGGCGAGCGACTGGCTCGCGGCTTCTCGCGCTGCCGTCCGCAGTCCCGCCTGGGCCTGCCCAGACACGGTGAACAGCAACACAAGAAAGGCAATTTCAAGGATCGACGCCTGACGCCGCTTGCCACCCATCTTCGATTTAGCCATTGGATATGAGTTTATACTTTTCAGATGAGCGTTAATCTCTGGGCCTCAAGTGAACACGCGCTGGACTACCTGGGCCGCGCCGACTCCATCCCGCACCGGGTTGAAGGCGAATCCACACTTCTGGAATTCATCCCTGCATCGGCTCGGCGTATTCTCGATCTCGGTACCGGCGACGGACGTCTGCTCGCCCTGGTCAAATTGGCGCATCCCAACGCAACCGCGGTAGCCATTGATTTCTCTCCCGCCATGCTGGAGGCTGCACGCCAGCGTTTTGCCGGCGATCCCTCGGTCACGGTCGTGGCTCACAATCTGGAGAGTCCCCTTCCCGAGTCAGGCAGCTTCGACGCCGTGGTTTCGAGCTTCGCGATCCATCATCTCACCCATGAACGCAAGCGATCGCTTTACGCCGAAATTTATGCCCGGCTGAACCCCGGAGGTGTGTTTTGCAATCTGGAGCACGTGGCTTCTCCTACGCCCGAGCTTCATGAAGAGTTCCTGCGGCACATCGGATGCACGGCGGAGACCGAAGACCCTTCCAACCAGCTGCTGGCTCTGGAGACGCAGTTGCAATGGCTGCGGGAGATCGGGTTTCGTGATGTCGATTGCCACTGGAAATGGCGCGAACTGGCCCTGCTGACCGGTCGTCGGAGTCAGCGAATGCCGGGCCTGTAGCGGCGCGTCTGCCCATTCCAGGAATCTTTTTCCTCTCGAGTGAGGGTCATCACATCTCCACCGCCCCTCAAGGCGTGATAATCCATCCCGTCCGTACATGGGGCGAGCACCGTGGAAGCGCACGGCTTCAGCCGTGCGAAAACAGCCGCAAGAGGAGGCGGCTTTAGCCGCTGTGGGCACTCAGCCTTGCGACCCGTTTCGCTACCCAGTCCCCGGCATCCCGCGTACCCAGGCTGCCGCCGATGTCCTGCGTGGTCTTCTTTTGCTGGACTGCTTCGAGCACCGCGGCCTCGATCCTTTCCGCTTCGTGGGTCAAGCCCAAATGCGCCAGCATCATCGCTGCCGTGAGAATCGCGCCCAGGGGATTGGCGATGTTCTTTCCCGCGAGGGGCGGGGCGGAACCATGTACCGGCTCGAACATTGACGTTTTTCCGGGATGAATATTTCCGCTGGCGGCCATGCCGAGGCCGCCCTGCAGCCCGGCGGCCAAGTCGGTGATGATGTCGCCAAACATATTGTTGGTCACGACTACATCGAACTGCCGCGGATCGCGCACCATCTGGGTGCAGAGCGCGTCAACGTACATGTGCTGCGGCGTGATCTGCGGATACTCCCGGCCGACTTCCTTGAACACCCTCTGCCATAACCCTCCCGCGTGAGTCATGGCATTCGACTTGTCGCACAGGAGCACGTGCTGGCGCGGAGTCCCATTTTGTTTCTTATGGCGTTCGCAATACTCGAAGGCATAGCGGACCACCCGCTCCACACCCTTTCGGGTGTTGATGTCTTCCTGCACGGCGACCTCGTCCGGCGTGCCCGACTTGAAGACGCCGCCCGCATCGACGTAAACGCCCTCGGTGTTTTCGCGCACTACCACGAAATCAATGTCCCGGGGTTCGACTCCTTTCAACGGGCAGAGCGAAGCGTCCAGCAAACGCACTGGCCTGACGTTGGCGTAAAGGTCCATCTTGAAGCGCATACCCAGGAGGATTTCCTTCGCGTGGATATTTGAAGGCACACGCGGGTCGCCGAAGGCACCCAGCAGGATGGCGTCGAAATCGCGTTCCAGCATGGCGAAACCGTCCGGCGGGACCGTAACGCCGTCAGCCAGGTAACGATTGGCGCTCCAGTCGAAATGGGTCAGCTCGACGTCGGCGACCAAAGCCTGCAGGACTTTCACGGCCTCGGCAATGACCTCCGGGCCTATGCCGTCTCCGGGGATGATGGCAATACGTTTCTTGGGGCTCACGGGATGGAAGATTATCAACTCGGTCGGCGGGGAGCAAAGAAAAGAAAAAAGAAAGAAAATGGAGGACGAGCGTCCCCGCCGGTCTCGCCGCAAATCGGGGCGGAGACGCCCGTGCTCCACCGGAGCGCTATATAATCAAAGCACGAGAAAATGAGCGTGACCGCACAACAAAACACGGTGGACGCGCCCGCTTCGACCACGGCTCGGCCGCCAGCCGACTTTGGCAACGTTCGCGCCGAATTTCAGGCGCTGCTTGCGTCCACCGGAGTTTACAGACTCAGCTTGCGCGCGAAGGTTTCGCTCACCGGCAGCGACCGGGTGCGTTGGCTGAACGGCATGGTGACGAACAATATCCGCGATCTCGGGCCCGGCCAGGGCGTGTACGCCTTTCTCCTCAATCCGCAGGGGCATATCCTGGGCGATTTGTACGCCTACAATCGGGGAGAGTCGCTGATCGTCGATACCGACCATGCGCAACTGGAGAAAATCCTCGCCGTCTTCGACAAGTACATCATCATGGACGACGTCGAAGTGGCAAGCGAGAAGCTGGCAGCCATAGGAGTCTCGGGGCCAAAGTCCCGGGCAGCCCTACAAACAGCCGGGTTCGCAGTGCCCGACCTCATGCCTTTGCAATTTGTTGCAGCGACCCGGCAGCAAACTGCCGTGACTCTCGTGCGTGGCGATAACCCGCGCGAGGAATCCTTTGAATTGTGGCTCGCTCCCGGTGACCTGGATCCGGTGTACGAAGCGCTGGCCCAGGCCGGAGCCAAAGCCGTGGGGCCAGCGGCGCTCGACCTGTTGCGTATTGCCGCCGGAATTCCCCGCTATGGCATCGATATCCGCGAACGCGACTTGCCCCAGGAAACCGAGCAGGAGCGCGCTTTGAATTTTTCCAAGGGTTGCTATGTCGGCCAGGAGATCGTCGAGCGCATCCGCTCGCGCGGCCAGGTGCGCCGTAAGTTCGCCGGCTTCGAAATCAACGGGCCGCTGCCCACCCTTGGCAGCAAGATTCAGGTGGAAGGCAAGGACGTGGGCGAAATTACCAGCGCCGCTTCCTTGCCCCTCGCCGGCGGCGAGCGCCGGGTAGCACTCGGCTACATCCGCCGCGAAGTAGCGACCCCGGGCAGGCAAGTCGAGGCCGACGGCAGCGCTGCCAGTGTCGCCAACCTGCCGTTCACGGAAGCATTCAAGTAATCCAAGGAAAGAATCATGGCTGAAAAAAAACAGGAAAGCTTTACCATAACCGACCGGCGACTGTTCACGCCCGAAGGTGAGTTACGCCAGGAAGTCAGCGAAGAAGAAGTCTCGACCTCGAAACCGGCCGCGCCGGCGGCCGCAGAAGTGCGACCTGCCGCGGCTGAACCTTCGCCTCTGGATACATCTTCGCTGGATCCGTCGGTGCCGCCAAGTCCGAGCGCGGCTGAGCAGAAGGAACAAGCCGACGCTTACCACAGATCGGCCAAGGAACTGGATGCCCGGGTCGAACTCAGTGGCCACTCCGCAAAAGAAATGGAGATGACCTTCGAGCGCTTCATGGCCTCCTTGTACATGACCGCCATGCTGCAACTCGGGCTCATGCAGGAGGAGCGAGGGCAGCCGCGGATCGATCTCCTGGGCGCGCGCCAGACCATCGACACCCTCAGCCTCCTGGCGGAAAAGACCAAGGGCAACCTCACGCCCGCGGAAGAAAACTTTTTGCAGAACTGCCTTTACGAACTTCGCATGGCCTATGTGGAAGTGACCAAGGCGCTGGCCCGGCCGCCGCAGGCCACCGGCACGAACCCCGCGAAACGATGAAAGCCACGCTGACGGTGCTGGGGAGCGGCACATCCATGGGAGTGCCCACCATTGGTTGCGACTGCGCCGTCTGCCGCTCTTCCGACCCGCGCGACCGTCGCACCCGGCCCTCCGTGTTAATTGAGTATGGTGGGCGAGCCATCCTCATCGATACGACTCCCGATTTTCGCGAGCAGGCGATCCGTGAAAACATACGCAGCCTGGACGCGGTGCTCTACACTCACGCTCACGCCGACCACATTCTTGGCATTGACGACCTGCGCCCGCTGAGCTTTCGTCACAAACCGGGCCGGCTGCCGCTCTATGCGCGTCCCGATGTGGTTGCGTTCGTCCGCAACATGTTCCGCTACATCTTTGATGCGGACTACAAATTTGGCGGACTCCCGCAGGTGGAGCTCAAACCCATGGAAGGGCCGCTGGAACTGTTCGGAGCACGCTTCGAACCGGTGGCCGTGATTCACGGGGAAACTGAAATCTACGGCTTTCGCTTCGGGTCGGCCGCGTACCTCACCGATCACAGTTCCGTGCCTGAAGCCGCGTTCGAGCAGCTGCGGAATCTAGACATCCTGTTTCTGGACGCGTTGCGCCACAAGCCTCATCCCACGCATTCGACGGTAGAGAATTCGCTTCGCATTGTGGAACGGGTCCAACCCAGGCGCGCATTCTTCACCCATATTTGCCACGATCTGCCGCACGCGGAGACGAATGCGTCCCTGCCGCCGCACGTACGGCTCTCGTACGATGGCATGAAACTTGAGTTTGAGATTTAGAAAGGTTTTGGATTTAGCTAAGAGCCAGGAGCTAGAAGCTGCCTTCAATGCATGTCTTCCACAAACTCGAAGACGTTCCCGCGGACTTCGGCCCGACGCTGGTAAGCATCGGGAACTTTGACGGAGTTCACCGCGCTCACCGCCATGTGCTCAAAGAGATCGTGGACCGGGCGCGGCAGGAGGGTGCCAAGGCGATGGCGGTCACATTCGAACCTCATCCGGTCCGCATCCTGAAGCCCGATTCCGGCTTCAAGCTGATTACGCCCACTCCGGAAAAGCTTCGCCTGCTCGAGGCCAGCGGCCTCGACGCAGTTCTGCTCCTGCCTTTCGGACGCGATCTTTCATTGATGACTCCACGGCATTTCGCGGAGAAGATCCTTAGCAAACAGCTCCACGCCCGCGAGGTGCATGAAGGTTACAACTTTCATTTCGGACATAAGGCTGCGGGCAATGTGGACATGCTGGCCGAGTTCGGACGCGAGATGGGGTTCGAGGTCAAAGTGTATCCGGAGATGAAACTGCGCGGCGAGCCCGTCTCCAGCAGCCACATCCGCCGGCTTCTGAGCCAAGGTCGGGTCAGCCGCGCCCGGCACCTCCTGGGGCGTCCTTTCAGCGTGCTCTCCACTCCGGGCCGGGGGCGAGGATACGGCTCCAAATACACCGTGCCCACCATCAATCTGAGCCGCTATGAAGAATTCGTGCCCAACGATGGCGTGTATATCAGCCGCACGCGCGTGGGCCAGGAGTGCTTCGATTCCGTGACCAACGTGGGCGGACGTCCCACGTTCGGGACTGAATCATTCGCGGTCGAAACTCACCTTCTGAACTTTCATCCCATCGAACTGGCGCCCGACACGGAAGTGGAGATTTATTTCTTACAACGTCTGCGCGATGAGATTAAATTCCCCTCGGTCGATGCACTGCGCGAACAGATAGCGCGTGATGTGCGCAAAGCCCGCAGATACTTTCATCTTTTGAAAGCGGCGTAGGCAGAATTGCCTCTCCGTGTCCTCGGTCCTCCCGTGGTTCAAACGAGGAAACCACAGAGGACACCGAGGACGCGGAGTTGCTTGTCCCGCCTTAATGCCAACACAGATTTTCGATTGCCAATTCACCGCTAACCATTAACAATCCGTCCGATGGCAACCAGCCTGGCCTTCCCCTTCACTCAAGCCACCTCCGCGCAACGCCGAACCCTCGTGGCCGCCGCATTGGGCTGGATGCTCGACGCTTTCGACGCCATGCTCTACGCCCTGGTGCTGGCGCACGTCATGCTTGACCTGGGCATGACCAAGGGGACCGCCGGATTGCTCAACAGCCTGACTCTGCTGGCATCAGGAATCGGCGGCGTCGCCTTTGGATTCATCGCCGACCGGCTGGGGCGCAAACGCGCCCTGATGTTGAGCATCCTGACTTACTCGGTATGTTCCTTCGCCTCCGGGCTCGCAACCTCGGTGCTGATGCTGGCAGCTTTCCGTTTCATCCTTGGGCTGGGAATGGGCGGGGAGTGGAACACAGGCGCCACCCTGGTAGCCGAGACCTGGCCGGCCGAGTTGCGGGCCAAAGCCATCTCGATCGTCCAGAGTTCCTGGGCCATCGGTTACGCTCTGGCCGCGCTGGTAACCGGGGTGGTGCTGCACTATGCCGATTGGCGCATGGCATTCTTCGTCGGAATTCTGCCCGCGCTGTTGGTCTTATGGATTCGCCGTGGCGTGCCCGAGTCGGAAATGTGGCGGCAACGTGAGCTCGGCCGAGCTGACGACTCCAGGGCCAGCGCCAAGCAAATGGGATTCGCCGAGCTGTTCGAGGCGCCGTACGCAAGACATACTTTGGCGCTGTTGTTCATGAATTTCTTCGGCATGTTCGCCTGGTGGGGATTGTTCACCTGGATTCCGCCTTACCTTTCTTTGCCCGTAGAGCAAGGCGGACGGGGCTTCGGAATCATGGGCACCACCACTCTGCTGGTGGTGTTGAACCTGGTGGGAATGTTCCCTGGATACGCCAGTTTCGGCTGGGTCGCGGACTATTTGGGGCGTCGCAAGTCTTTTATTTTATATACTTTCATGGCGGCAGTTATAGTACCGATTTACGCCGCGGCCAGAGCGCCGTGGGCATTGATGTTGCTGGGCACGGTGCTGGCGTTTTTCGGCACCGGCTTCTTCTCCGGCTCGGGAATTATCGGCAGCGAGATTTTTCCCACTGCGGTTAGGGCGCGCGCTTTGGGTTTTACCTACAACGGCGCGCGCACCATGAGCTCGATCGCCCCCCTTGTAATCGGAAGCGTGGGACAGGCGAGGGGTTTAAGCTGGGCTTTCTATTTGTGCGGTGTTTCGTTTCTGCTGTCGTGTCTGGTGGCGACACAATTGCCGGAGACTAAAGGCAAGCAGTTGGAGTAATCAGCGGCATTCGACAAGCTGAATGACGATAGAATTTTTCCCTCAGCCGTTGCTGGAGATCCGTAATTGAGGAGCCGGGGTTTCATAGCGTCTATTGCCTTTGTCTTCCTCGCAGCCTCCCTGCGCGCCGACTGCTCGAAAGAGCAGGACCATCGTTCCAGCAAGAACTCCGGAGTGTCGATTACCGACTTCACGATCAACGGCACCCAAACGCTAGGTTCAGACGAGCTCGCCACCATTGAAAGCGAGATGACAGGTTCCTGCTTTGACGAGAACTCGGACGAAATAGAAGAGCGCGTCCGAGCGCTGTTCCAAAACCGGGGATATTTCGGCGCTGTGCTCAACAGCTTGCGCATCCGTCCGAATGACCCCGTCGCCGTGCCCAGGACCGTCACGGTGGAAGCCGACGTTCTGGAGGGCCCACGCTACCGGCTGGCGGAAATCGGCTTCGTCGGAAACCACGCTTTCAACGCGGACGAACTCCGCAATAAGTTCCCGTTAAAAAAAGGAGATCTATTCGCCAGGGACAGGATAGCCAGCGGTCTTGACGCTCTTCGTGATCTCTATACCTCGAGAGGCTTCATCGATTTCACGGTCATCCCGGATACCGAGATTCTCTCCAATGCAACCGTTATTCTCTCTGCCTCCGTGATGGAAGGTCAGCAATACCACATGGGAAAACTGCAGATCTTCGCCAAGAAGGAAGTGGCCGACAGGCTTCGGGCAGAGTGGCAGATGCCTGAAGGCGCAGTATTCGATATGACCTATCTCGAGAAGTACATCGGAAGCAACCGTTCCCTGCTGCCCCCGGAATTTGAGCGGGGGCATGTGCAACTGGTACGCGACTGCCAGGATGCGACCGTTGAGGTGCGGCTACCGCTTGACGCGACGGATCCCAGATCGCAATCTGTGCCGAAAGAACTCGGCTGCGATGAGGCAAAAGGCAGGCAGTTGGAGTAACGAGCATGCCAACGTATGCGTCAACCTGAGCAAGAGTTTGCTTCGCCTTGCGAAGCAAACTTGCAGTCGAAGGACCCCTACCTGATAAATCTCGGCCTGCGTAGGGAACGTCGGCACATGCCCGTGAGAACCAGCGAGGTACGAGCTATGGGGGGCCTTCGACTTCGTTGGCCCATTCGCCAAGCGAATGGGCCAACTCCGCTCAGGATGACAATCTTAAGAATCAACTTTCGCCCGCGGCGCTACCCATCACGCGAAGCCTGGCATCCTTGCCGATCGCATAGCGCGAACGACTGGCTGGCGAGAGCGCAGCGGCCACCAGCGCTACACCCGGCATAACTTTCCGGGAAGGCTCCGTCGATTTAGCCGCCCGCTCCCAGGAATTTCCTCCCGGATCACCTTTCGCCGGGACGGGCTCCGGAATAGCCCGCAGGAAGGAACTGATCCAGCGGTGCACGTTGTGGTCCTTGACGATCTGGCGCAGCAACCGCATGCGGCAGCGCTTATCGTCGGCGTTCATGTGCGCGGCGTCGTGCAGGGCCTGGGCCACCTCGGCAAAATCGTTGGGATTGACAATGATCGCCCCGCTACGCAACTCCGGTCCGGCGCCGGCGAACTCACTGACGATCAGCACGCCGCGTTCGTCGATCTGGGCGGCGCAGAACTCTTTGGCGACCAGATTCATTCCATCCTTGAGTGGAGTCACCAGGCCGATGTCGGCGGCACGATAGTAGGCCAGCAGCTCATCCCGGCCCAGATTGCGATGTATGTAGTGCACCGGCACCCACCCGGGTTCAGTAAACTCGCCGTTGATCTGGCTGACCAGCAGCTCCACTTCGCGGCGCAAGTGTTTGTAGTTGGGAATTTCCTCGCGACTGGGGACCACCACCTGCACCAGCGTGATGTGACCACGCATCTCGGGAAAGCGCCGCAGCAGCAGGCGGAATGATTTGAGCCGTTCGGGGATCCCTTTGGTGTAATCCAGCCGGTCCACGCCCAGAACCAGCACGTCATCCGACACCCTGCGTCTGAGCTCGGCGGCGTGGGCTGCAATCTCCGGACGCTCCGCATCGCGCGCAAACGCCTCAAAATCGATGCCAATCGGAAAGGTTCCTACCACGGTTTGCCGCCCTGCCTGATTCACCCGCAGATGCGGCATGCCGTGCTCGACCACGGCCTCGGGCAGAAGGCGTTCGAGACAGCTCACGAAATTTGAGCGGTCGCGATCGCCCTGGAACCCGATCACGTCGAATTCCAGCAACGACTTGAGGATGGGCTTTTTCCACGGAAGCTTTTCGAACACGTCGGGGGAAGGAAATGGAATGTGCAGGAAGAACCCCATGCGCGCATGCACTCCCGCCTGCCTCAAGGCAGAAGCGGTCAACATCAGATGGTAATCATGGACCCAGACAAAATCGTCGTCTTGCGCAGTTTCGGCGGCCACACTGGCAAACTTGCGATTCACGCGCTGATAGATTTCCCAGTATTCAGGATCGAAATTGCAGCGCGAAGGCATGTCGTGGAACAGGGGCCAGATGATTTCGTTGGCGAAGCCGGAATAGAACTTGGCGGTCTCTTCCTCGGTGAGAGCTACCGAGCGGAGAGTATAGGAACGGCGATGCGCAGCCCGGACCAGGAATGGTTCGATGTTTTCCTCCGGACCCGTGCCTGCCCAGCCGATCCAGACTCCGGGCTGGTCGCGCCAGCCCGCTTCGAGGGCGGTGGCCAGGCCGCCGGAGCTTCTCTCCAGCCGGACCCCGCCAGCGTGTTTCCGGATGAGTATCGGCAGCCGGTTCGAAACATTGATAACTCGTCCCTTGATTTCGTTCATCCTTGCCCTCCTGAAGCACGAATCCACTCCTGCAAAAACTGGAGCAGCTCGCGAGGTGGTTGCAGCCAGATTTCAGCTGCGGTCGGCCGTGATTGAGGACGGACTAGAACCGTCAGTCCGCTGCCCTTCAGCGCCTGGAACGCATCCTCGTCGGTTTGGTCGTCGCCCAGATAGGCGACCGCCGCACCGGGCCCGGATTCCTTTAAGATGGCGCGAACCGCATCCCCTTTGCCTCGGCCGGCCACCCGAATTTCCAGGCCTCCGTCGAATTCGAGCAAACTTAACGGTGCCCGATCGAGCAGCGGCTGCCAAAGCTCTGGTACTTCACGCGCAAGTTTTTCCGCTTTCGCCGGGCTCAGACCGCGCCAGTGCACCGCCACGCCTCCCGGCTTGATTTCAGTGCGGTCTTCAAGTCCAGCATCGCGAAGAATCGCCGCCGCAGCCACCAGATAGTCCTTGTGCGCGGGCACCGAGCTCACTTCATAGCTGCCATCCGCCATGAGCCGCTCCAGACCGTGGCTTCCCCAGATTTCCGGCTGGGGAGAGATCCCGGTGAGCAGGAGCAATTCCCTGACCGGGCGGCCGCTGATCAGCACCACCCGAGTCCCCTGTTTCATAATGCGGACGATCAAGGGCGGCACTTCGGGATATGGAACGGCCAGGTTACGATCCACGCAAAACGGGGCCAGGGTGCCATCGTAGTCGAGCAAGAGGATACGGGCCGGGGCCGAGCGCAATTGCTCCAGAAATGGACCGTAAGTGATCTGTCGCTCGATTACCTTCATGTCACCTCCGGAGTGCGGGAACGGAAGCATGACAAACCAGACTCTGCCTGAACCTAGGGGTGAGTGTGGCCCTGACGATAGAACGGCAGTTCAGCTCAACAGAGCAAAACGCCGGCCAGGGACGAAGGGCCAGAAACGGACGCCGAAACAGCCAGATAGCGGGTGATGGTTTGCCGCATCGGAGCGGCCCAGGTCCGCATAAACAGGAAACGGGCCCACAGCGCGATGCTCAGAAGCAGCAGCACCGATGCCTGCTGGGCACGCAGTGCAGTCGCAGGCAAGTCCACCGCCGGGCAGACGAAAATAACCAGCAAAACCAGCAGTATGCCGACTGCCGCTGCAAAGTGTATTTTCGAGAGCACTAGCTCGATTATACACCCGGTACGCCCTCCCGATGCGCCATTAATGCAGCGGATTAGCATGATTTAGAAAGATTTATCAGGTCCAGCGGAACCAGCGGAGAGCCAGCGCGAAAGAGATTCCACCCCACAGCAGCAAAACCAGCAAGCGCCCCGTTTGGGCACCCAGTGACGCACCCTGCAAGATGGTGGCGCGCAAGGCGTCGTTCAGGGCGGTCAGGGGCAGCAGTTTGATGACCGGCTGCAACATGGCCGGAAATCGCTCAGAGGAGAAAAATACACCGGAGAAGATCCACATCGGCATCATCACCAGGTTCATCAGCCCGCTCACGCTTTCAATTTTCTGGGCCCGGCTGGCGGTGAGCAGGCCCAGCCCTCCGAAGGAAACGGCACCGACAGTAGTAAGCAGCAAAATCGTGAATACCGAGCCCAGCACCCGCATGTGGAAGACCAGCACACCAAAACCAAGCAGCAGCACGATTTCAATCACCATGAGCACCAGGCGGCTGCTGGTCAGGGCCAGCAGAAAATCGCTACGGCGCATGGGAGTGCCCACAAAACGTTTGAGCAGCTTGCGCTGGCGCATATCCACCAGCGCAAAACCGATGCCCCACATACCGGAGTTCATCAGGTTCATTCCCAGGAGCCCGGGAATCAGGAAATCGATGTAACGCGATCCCGGTTCACTGGAAGCCACCGCCGTGGTCGGCAACGGGTCCTTTCGCCCGGCCGCGGATTGCAGAGCGTCGTCCACCTCGGCGCGGGAAAGCACACTCTGCGGGCGCGCGGGATCGTAGCGATACTGAAAACTGTTCGTACCATTGGGTACGATCACCAGATCGTACTTTCCCAGGCGGAATCCCTGCAGGGCTTCCGGCTGCGCCACCACCGAGGCGTGAATTGAGGAACTTCGCGGCGAGTGCTGGATCAAGTTCAGCGCATCATCCGCTCCCGGACCGGCCACAATGGCAACCGGCGTAACATCGGCTGGCTTATTTCGAAAGGCAATGCCCAGCCCCAGGGCGAGCAGCACGGGAAACCCGAAGACCCAGAAGATCACTTCGGGCTCACGTTTGAGCTCCAGCAGGCGCGCCATCAGCAGATGATTGAAGCCAGACCAGCGCCCGTTGCGGGGCGGCTGGCTCGAGGGAGCCGGCGGGAGCCGGGTGGGCGGAACTTTTTGAGCGACGGTCATCGATGGCTCTCCCGACTCAATTCACAAACGACGACAAAACCGCCGAGCTGCGCTCGACCGGGCGGGTGTGGGCACCCGCCCCTACGTGGGCAGCGTTGATCATCAATCTTCCCTCAAATGGCGGCCGGTCAGGCGCACGAACACATCTTCCAGGCTGGCCTGGCGCGTGGTCAGGTGCAGCAGATGACTGCCCTGCTTCTCCACCGCGTCCAGCAACGCCGGGATGGTCAGGTGGGGCTCGCGCACATTCAGACAAACGAAGCCGTTGTCATGGCGCACCGACTCGACTCCGGGAAGCGCCCGCCAGACCTCGACGCCATCACCGTTGGAGCTGCCGCTGACCTGGAATTCCACCATGTGGTGGCCGCCCAGCCGCTCGATCAGACACGGCGGCGTTCCTTCGGCAATTACCTGGCCGTGATCGATAATAGCCAGACGATCGCACAGGCGCTCGGCTTCATCCATGTAGTGCGTGGTCAGCAGGACCGTGCCACCGGCCTGCTGGAAACTGCGAATGATGTCCCAGAGCTGGCGGCGGCTCTGGGGATCGAGCCCGGTCGTGGGTTCGTCCAGGAAAAGAATTTTAGGATTGCCCACCAGCGCGGTCGCCACCGCGAGGCGCTGCCTCTGGCCGCCGGAGAGCTTGCCCACCCAGGAATCGGCTTTCTCGCTGAGCTGCATTTGCTCGAGCACCTCGATCGGCGCCCGGGGCTGGCGATAGAAGCCGGAAAACAGCTTGATGGTTTCGAGGACGGTCAGCTTCTCCGACAGGCGGGTCTCCTGCAGGGAGATGCCCATCAGCTCGCGCAGCTCGCTCGCGTTCTCTTTCCAGGTCTGGCCCAAAATCGTGACCTGCCCCGAGGTAGGCGCGAGCAATCCTTCCAGTATCTCGATGGTAGTGGTCTTCCCTGCTCCGTTCGGCCCCAGAAGACCGAAGCACTCGCCCGCGTCGATTTCCAAATTCAAGCCGCGGACAGCCTCTACCTTGCCATCGTAGGTCTTGCGCAAGTCGCGGCATTGGATAGCGGGGGCCATGCCGAGATTCTATCTGAGCCTTGCTTGTGGATGGCTAGTGCGGTCTCCTTGTCAGCTGAACTTCGTTTGAAAATGAAAAAGGCGTGCTTTTCCTCGTGTGGGGACGGGTCTTTGACCCGTCCGGGACGAGCGCAGCTCGTCTGGTGTTTGGGCCCTGATGTCCACCGGGGGGAACAGTCACCCCCAGCCGTGCAGCCGAACGCAGCCCGGCTTCCAACTCGGCTGTGATTTCAAAGCAAAACCTGGCCGAGCTTCGCTCGGCTGGACGGGTCAGAGACCCGTCCCCACACAGGAATCACCCCATACGAGCATCTCAGTCCTTATCGGCCGACCCCTTCTGCAGGAATACGCTGTGCTTTGGTGCCGGCATCGGGGTGCTGCCCATGCGGTCGCGCCACAGAATCAGGTTGAGGACCGCAGTGTTGACCGCATCGGGACGGGTGAAGTCCATCTTCGCCGATTCGGCTGCGCCCTGGCCCTTGGCCGGGTTGGTCTGGTAAATGAGGCCGTTATCGCGGTTGGTCCAGTCCGCCGTAAACGGCGGCTGGGTTCCCGGTCCCGTGAGCAAGGGCGCCATCACTGGCGCGTAAGCGTCATTCTGGTTCATCGGCGGCAGGCCCAGCAGCGTTTCCATGGTGTGCATCATGTTCACCGTGGTGTAGAAGCGGCTGTCCACGAAGGGTTGGCCGGGCGAGCCCGGCGAATATTTGCTGATCTCGAAGGCAATCGAGCGGTGCGCGTCCACGTGATCGGCGCCATCCTGGGCGTCATCTTCGATGATGAAGATGGCGGTGTCATCCCAGTAAGGACTGTGCGAGACGGCTTCGACCACACGACCGACGGCGAGATCGTTGTCCGCGACCGAGGCCGCCGGGCGCGGTTTGCCAGGCGTCGTGCCGTGGGTGTGGTCGTCCGGCAAATAAAGAAGCACAAACGCCGGCAGTTCGGTTCCTTTGCCTTCCTTGCGGGCGCGCACGAAATCCTCAAACTCGTTGAGAAAAATGTCGGCGCGCAGCTGGTCCGGATACTCCGTGTTGAAATCCGGGAACCCGGGATGGAAGTGGCCGCGCAAGGCCGCCTTGCTGGCCTTCATGCGTTTCAATACCGGCACCGGCCAGGGCCAGGGGCTGGGTGATCCGTGGGGCTGACCGACATCGGCTGGAAGCGGATCGCCTTTGCCGACCACGGCGCGCTTGCACTCCGAGCTATAGGGAGAGGGCGTGCCCTCCTTCGGCGAAGCGCCCGATTTCTTTGCCGCCTTGCACCACACTCCCGTGATGAACTCGCCATAGTCGCGGTAGGTCACACCGTGGCCGGCAAGATTGTCCCAGAGATAGCCGGTGCCGGGAGCGTCCACATCAGGTTCGCCCAGTTCCAGAGGAGATTCATCGGCGACCGTGCCTTGGTAATCGTAAATGCGTTCCTTGCCGCGATAGGCGATCTGCCAGGTTTTCTCGTTGTAGTCGCTGGTGATGGCAGCATTCGACCAGTCGTGGCCATCGCCCGAAACTTCGCCGCTGTCATAAAAATTGTCCAGCACTCCAAACTGCAGGGCCAGCTTGTGCTCGTTAGGCGTCACCTCCGCGCCGTACATGGTCAGGGAGGGATCGCCGTTGCCCACTTTCCGGTCGCCGAGCTTCAGATCGCCCAGGATCTGATCGTAGGTGCGGTTCTCCTTCAGGATATAAATCACATGGTGAATCGGATTTGATCCGGTCTGAAATGTGATCTTTCCGGGATCCGAATTGAAGAGATTGCTTTCCTCGACCCGGTGTGTCAACTCCGGCAGGCGCTTCTCGGCGCTGCGGAAGTTCAGACGGGAGAGCGAACCGTACATCATCGTGGCAATGTAGGGATGCTCGCGCCGCCGGCGTTCGCCCTTCAATTGGCTGATGCCGCTATTGGGGCCCGCGCCCTCTCCCTTGGCCGTGGCGATGAGCAGGTCGTCTCCGCCGACCGCCAGGGCGCTGGGATACCAATCGGTTGGAATGAAGCCAAGAGCCTGTTGCGGCAAGGGAAAAGTGATGCCCGGTTTCGTCAGCGCCGCAGAGTCAAAAACTGCAACTGCATTCAACGAAGAATCCGCGACAAACAGGCGCGTGCCGTCGGCCGATTGGGCCAGAGCAGTGGGGTAAGTCCCGGCGTGTTCCTGTCCGGCAAGGTTGGTGGAGGCGAGATGGATGACTACGCCCGAAGTCGCGTCGACGGTGGCGATCGCATCGGCGTTGGACAGAGCCACGTAGAGCCATTTTTCATCCCGGCTGAGCAAAAGGTCGGTGGGATGAGAGCCCGGCGCAATCGGATCTTTCGGCTCCAGCAGCGAAATCCAGCGCGCCACACTTCCCTTCTCCAGATCCAGCTCGACTACCTGGGAGGAATTCCACAGACTGCACCAGGCACGCCGGCCATCGCGGCTCACCACCACGGTATAGGGAAACGACGACGGAATCATTTCGTGCGTGCTCAGGTCGAACTGCTGTAGAACACGCCCGTCGGCAGAGTCCAGCAGCACGGCGCTGTCGGAGAGATTGTTGGCCACCAGCAACCGGTCGCTGCCTTTGCCTGGAATCACGGCCAGTCCGGCGGGATAAGGAATCGCGGTTCCTGCGGCGGTCTCGCGCACTCCAAATGCCACCTTCCTGCCGGCGGCAATCTTCTGCGGAGCTATCTTCAGAAAGCGCTCGGGAGTCACTTTGCCATCTTGAAATTTGTAAACCGCGATGCCGTTGCCGGTGTTGCCCCGCTTCGCGCCGGTTGGGTCGGAGATTGAGCCCATCGAGGCGTATAAGTGGCCGCCGTCGGAGCTGAAGGCGAGACCGATGAAATAGCTCTGGTGGGCGGTGTCGGACAAGCGGGCATCGGGAAAATCGCTGAGCTGGTTGGTCTGCAGATCAAGAATCGCGACGGACTGGTGCGCCTGCGCCTGCTGCGTGCCATAGCCCATGTTCACCAGCGCCGCGTAGTGGCCGTCAGGGCTCAGCGCGATGGTTGCGGGGAAACTGTTCACCGCGCCAATGCGGCCGGGCGAAGGCGTGTCCAGCACCTTGCTGGTGGGCAGGGAGAGCCGACGTGGTTTGGCGGAGTCCTGTGCGGGGAGGGGCGCGAGAAAAACGGCAATGAGGAAGATGAGTCCGGGAAGACGTGTCAAGATTCCTCCAGAAAAGTCTGAAAGATCTTGTAGCACCGGCATCGGCAAAAGAAAAGGCGAAGGAACGATCAGCAACACCCCGGTAGGGGCGGATGCCCCCGCCCCTACAGGAGAATCGCTCATCGGGGGTGGGTAAAATCCGATACTTTAATGAGTATCCGTAACTTCATGATGCTCTGGCTGTTCCGGCGTGACGTTGTGCCGGACGTCGGCCCCGCGCACCCAGAAAATTACGTCCTCCGCGATGTTCGTGGCATGGTCGGCCACGCGTTCCAGATTACGGGCAACAAGCAGTGCGTCCAGTGCCTGGCGCGTGGTCTCGGGATGATCGTTCATCGACTTCACCAGCACAATGAAGGCTTCGTCCTTCATGCGATCGACCACGTTGTCCATTTCGAGAACAGCTTGCGCCAATTCAGCCTTGCCTTCGATGAAGGATTCCAGGGCGCGGCGCACCATGGCGGAAACCGCAGCTGCCATGCGCGGGATGTCCACTGGCAAGTCGGCCTTGGGCAGGTCCACCATGTCCATCACCCGCTCGGCGATATTCACCGCCTGGTCGCCCACCCGCTCCAGGTCCGCATTGATCTTGGTAACCGCGAGAATGAAACGGAGGTCCACGGCCATGGGTTGCTGCATGGCCAGGAGGTCGAAGGCCTGTTCGTCGATTTCGCGCTCGGCGATATTGATCTGGGTCTCGCCCTCGAGCACCATGCGGCAGCGCGTCAGGTCGCGCTCGTTATATGCCTGACAGGCGCGATCCACCGCCTGCTCGGCCAGTCCGCCCATACGCAGCAAACGGGCCCGGAGATCGTCCAGTCCTTGCAGAAAGCGGGTGCGCGCCATTATCCAAACCTGCCTGTGATGTAGTCTTCCGTCCGTTTGTCGGACGGGGTGGTGAAAATCTTTTCCGTCTTATCGAACTCGATGAGCTTGCCCAGAAGAAAGAATCCGGTGAATTCCGCGACCCGTGACGCCTGCTGCATGTTATGGGTCACGATCACAATGGTGAAGCGTTCCTTCAACTGGAAGATGAGCTCTTCAATCTTGCCGGTTGAAATCGGGTCGAGGGCCGAGCAGGGCTCGTCCATCAAGAGGACTTGCGGTTCGACGGCGATGGCGCGCGCAATGCACAGGCGCTGCTGCTGGCCTCCGGAGAGACTGGCGCCCGACTTCTTGCGCATCGTGTCCTTGACCTCGTCCCACAACGCGGAAAGCTCCAGCGAGCGCTCGACGATTTCGTCCAGGCGCTTGCGGTCGTGGAATCCGTTGAGCGTCAATCCGGCCGCCACGTTGTCGTAAATGGACATCGTAGGAAACGGATTCGCCTTCTGGAAGACCATCCCGATGCGCCGGCGAATCTGCACCGCGGAAGTCCCGTTGTAAACGTCCATCTCGCCGATACGCACTCGTCCAGTCGCGCGCGCTTCCGGAATCGTCTCGTGCATGCGGTTCAGGCAGCGCACGAAGGTGGACTTGCCGCATCCCGACGGCCCAATGATCGCGGTGGCATGGTTTGCAGCCACCGTCATCCCAATGTCGTACAGGGCCTGGGTCTTGCCGAACCAGGCGTTCAGCTTGTCGACTTGGATTCCCACGCCCATAGTCTTTAGTGTGCTCCCTTAAGCATACCGCGGCTGGCCACCAGCCGCACCGCCCCGACCGAAGCGACGATCAGGATAATCAAGATCAACGCACCCGCCCACGCCTGACGGTGCCAATCATCGAAGGGCGAAATCGCATAGGTAAAGATCTGCAGAGACAGGGCCGCAGTGGGCTGCTCCAATTTCCAGTTCCAATACTGGTTGCCGAACGCCGTGAACAGCAAAGGTGCCGTCTCCCCCGCCACCCGGGCAAATGCCAGCATCACTCCGGTGATGACGCCCGAGGTCGCGGTGCGGAGCGTAATCGAAAGTGTGGTACGCCAGCGCGATACGCCCAAACCGTAGGCCGCTTCGCGCATGGCCTGCGGCACCAGCAACAACATCTCTTCCGTCGTCCGGGTGATGGTGGGAACCATCATGATGGCGAGGGCAACGCCGCCCGCCAGGGCCGAAAAGTGTCCCTGGCTCAACACCACCAAACCGTAGGCCACGATGCCCACGATGATCGAAGGCACGCCGTTGAGCACATCCGCGGTGAAGCGAATCAGGTTGCCGAAGCGAGTCCCACGCCCGTACTCCGACAGATAGATTCCGGCTCCAATGCCCAGCGGGACTCCCAGCGAACTGGCAATTAACAGAATGTACATCGACCCGGCGATGGCGTTCGCCATGCCTCCGCCCGCTTCCCCGGGAGGCTTGGGAATCCTGGTCAGGAAAGCCCAATTGATGGAGCCGAACCCTTTATAGAGCAGATAGCCGAAGATCGCTCCCAGCGGCAAGAGCACCAGGACCACCGCTCCGATCGCCGCCACCGAGACTCCGAAATCCAAGCCGCGCCGCCATAGGCCGATGGGAGCGTCAGCAAAATCCGCCGGGAGCATCATCTTCGTTTCAGGCATGGCTCCTCGCGGGGGTGCCCCGGGTCACCGTCCACACCAGCAACTGGGCCAGAATGTTCACGATGATGGTCACGATAAAGAGCGCCAGTCCGACTTCGACCAGGGCGCTGAGATAGACGTCACCGGTGGCTTCGCTGAATTCGTTGGCGATCACGCTGGCCATGGTGTATCCCGGCGCAAAGAGAGATTTCGCAATTTCAGGACGGTTGCCGATCACCATGGTGACCGCCATGGTCTCGCCGAGCGCCCGGCCCAGGCCGAGAATAATGCCGCCCATGATGCCGGCGCGAGCATTGCGCAGCACGCCGGTGCGGATCATCTCCCAGCGCGTTGCCCCCAGGGCCAGCACGGCCTCCCGCTGTTGCTGCGGGACTGCGGTCATGACCTCGCGCGTGATCGAGGAAATAATGGGAATCACCATGATGGCCAGAATGATTCCGGCCGCCAGCATGCCAATACCATAAGGCGGGCCTTCGAAGAAAGTGGTCCAGCCCAGGTACTTCGCCAGCCAGGGCTGCACATATTGGCGGAGCAGAGGCACCAGAACGAAGATCGCCCACAGTCCGTAAATCACACTCGGGATGGCAGCCAGCAACTCTGTGGTGAAGGCCAGTGCCCCACGCAACCGCCGCGGCGCCATCTCCGTGATATAGACCGCTACGCCGATCGCAAGGGGTACGGCGATGAGGAGCGCCAGTATCGAAGACACGATGGTACCGTAAACGAAAGGCAAGGCCCCGAACTGGTCATTAACCGGGTCCCAATCGCTCTGGAAAAAGAATTTCCAGCCAAAGGCATGCCAGGAAAGGCTCGACTTGGTGATCAACTCATAGACAATCAGGCCAACCAGCGCCAGCACGGAGCCCCCGCAGCACAGCATGGCGTAGAAGAACGCAGCGTCGGCGCGCCGGCTGTCGCCGGCCTTAATCAGGGACTGCACCTGGGCCCCAGAGCCCGCCGCAACTGCATGTTCCGGAACGGGTTGTGGGCCAGTCAGTCGAGGCGCTCCCATAGCTCGATTAGCCATTGCGGGCAAGGTAGCACGATCGTGTTACAGGAGTGTTAAAATGACTGTTCGCTCCTGCCTCTGGGAAGCTTCTTCTTGAGGAACCTGGCACTTCAGCTTCACCGATTCCGAGTGCCCGGGTCAGGCCTATTGATACACATGGTGTAGCACAAATTTTGCTGTCAGACTCAATAGTTTCTGAGCCTATGCTGCGTCCTGAAAATACTCGCGCTACATTCCGCAAACTGAGCCGGCAATTGGCCAAGCTTGCCGGAAAACCAGCTCCGGAGAATATCCATAGATTCCGCACCTCCAGCCGGAGAGTGGAAGTACTGATTTCAGATTTGGCTGAGCGGCGCAACGGCAATGACAAAAAGCTGCTCAAGCTTCTGGCTCGCCTGCGAAAAAAGGCCGGCCGGGTGCGCGACCTGGATGTACAGAGTGCAGCCTTGCGCAGCCTGAAGATCCCGGAGCAAGCAGTACGCAAGTCCCAGCTTCTTCGAACTCTGGCCCAGGAACGTGCTCAGCGGGAAAAGAGGCTTGTCAAATCCCTGGACAAAAAGACTATGGCTGAAATCCGGAAGCGTCTGAAGCGCGCCGCAGGCAGCCTGGAGATTCCGAAGAATACCGAACCCCTGGCTCTGGCGCGGCAACAGCTGAACGCAGTGGAAGTGGACCAGGGCGCGGTGACTGAGCGAACCCTGCATCAGTACAGGATTGCCGGCAAGCGGGCGCGCTATATCGCGGAACTTGCGGACCAAGATCCAGAGGCCAAGCGCCTGATCGCGCTCCTCAACCATATGCAGGATGTTCTGGGCGACTGGCATGATTGGGTCCAACTGGCGGAGAGCGCAGAAAGACTGTTTGGCGGAGTTCAGCAGTCGGCTCTCGCGGCGCTGTTGCGCAACGTGACCCGGGCCAAGTTTCGCCAGGCGGTAAACACTCTTACCGAAACTCGCGCTGCGCTGGTGGCGAAGAGAATTCCTCCCACCGGCCGCGAACTCTCGCGGCAAGCGGCGGCAGTCGCCTGATAACAATTTCGGTGTGGGTCGGACACTCCTGTCCGACCCCACACAGACCTGCAAATAACCTGCAAATCCAATTGCCAGTCAACCTCATCTAACAATTGGTCGATCGACTGGAGAGAACCCGCCCTTGAGGTCTCGAATCGTTGTTTTCATTGCAGTCATTCAAGCTGTCTTGTTTCTGGCTCACTGGCTTCTGTATGAGACCTGGGCATTCTTCTGGGGAGTGCCGGTTGCGCCGAAAACTTCCCCTATTGCAATAGCGCTCGCTCTGCTCTCGATCAGCTTCGTTTTGGCCTCGCTGCTGGCCTGGCGCTCCTCTCATCTCGCAGTACGCGTCCTTTACACCCTCTCCGCGGCCTGGCTGGGGACCCTGAGTTTCTGCTTTCTGGCGGCCGGTCTCTGCTGGACCAGCTACGGCGGCGCCCGGCTGTTGGGACTGCATCCCGACCGGCGAGAGATGGTTATTGTATTTCTCGCAATCGCCCTGCTGGCAAGTTTGTACGGCATGATCAACGCCGCCTGGACGCGGGTCCGGCGAGTCAGCGTCACGCTGCCCAACCTGCCCGCATCGTGGCGCGGGCGGGTGGCGGCGCTGGTGACTGACACTCACCTCGGCCACGTCCGCGGTTCGCGCTTCATGCGGCGCATCGTGACTACGCTCACCCACCTGCGGCCCGACATCGTTTTTATTGCCGGCGACATGTACGACGGCACGGTGGCGCGGGTGCGGGAACTTGCCCAACCCTGGGCGCGTCTGGCGGCTCCACTGGGAGCATTCTTCGTCCTGGGCAATCACGAACAGTTCAGTGATTCCGCCAAATATCTGGACGCGGTCGAGTACTCAGGCGTTCGTGTCCTGAACAACGAGAAAGTCACCGTCGATGGTTTGCAGATCGTCGGCGTGCACTACAGCGATTCCACCAACGACGAGCACTTCCGCTCCGTCCTGCGCCACGCCGAGGTGGACCGCGACCGGGCCAGCATCCTGCTCACTCACGCGCCCGACCGCCTGCGCATAGCCGAAGAGGAAGGCTTCTCGCTGCAGCTCTCCGGCCACACCCATGGCGGGCAGTTCTTCCCTTTTACCTGGATCACCTCCCGAATCTATGGAAAATTTGTCTATGGCCTGCAACGTTTGGGCAATCTGCTCGTCTATGTCTCCTACGGGGCAGGCACCTGGGGGCCACCCCTGCGGCTGGGGACGACACCGGAAATTGTGCTGATCCAGTTCGACTGATCGGCCCGTGTGAGGGTCGAACACGCTAGTCCGACGCCTTTGATTTGGACTTAGCCGTCAGCCGCCGAGTTCGTTGCAACTTTGCAACGGGCTTTGCCGTAAAACAGATCAGGGGATTCGCAAGCTGCCCTAAGAACGGCCCCGGATAAGCACTTTAGACGCTCCTGCTATAACGGGGAGAAGGTACAATGGCACAGATTATGCGCTCGCTGCTGGACATCCTGGTGCAGATTTTCCGCAACCTGTGGGCCCACAAGCTGCGGTCATTTCTGACCATGTTCGGCATCGCCTGGGGGGTCGGATCCTTACTGTTGCTGGTCGGCGTGGGCGAAGGCTTCCGCTCGGGCAACAAGCGCGAGATGGCCGAGTTCGGCAAGAACATCATGTTTATCTTCCCCGGACGCGCGCCCGCGGTAAAGGGCAGCATGAACTCCGCCCGCTCCTATTTGCTGACCTACCAGGACTACATGGATATCCGCACCCAGGCCCCTCACGTCAGCAATGCCTGTCCTTTGCTTTCCCGCACCGATCTGCACGAGGTGAGCGAGTTCTCCAATGCCGGAGGTGAGATTCTGGGGGTCGAGCCTCAGCTCAGCGACATAAGCTATCTTCCCCTCAAGGAAGGGCGCTGGCTGAATGAACTGGATGGATCGCAGAGGCGCAATGTAATCGTCCTGGGGAACGAACTGCTGAAAACCCTGTTTCCCGGGCGTCCCTCGGTTGGCGCCTTCGTTTTGCTGAACGGCATCCGGTTCGAAGTTGTGGGCAGCATGCCGCATCTCGGCCGTGGAGACAACAACTGGCTGAACATGCGGGGCTACATCCCATTCCAGGTGATGGCCACCTATTTCCCGCTCAAGGGAGAAAACCACGAAAACTCCATTTCGTTTATTGAATACCAGCCGACCGTGAGGGCTGACCACGAACTGGCCCAGAGCGACGTTTATAAAATCATCGCCCATAATCACGGCTTCGACGGCAGTGATGAAAACGCATTCGATAGCTGGGACACAATCAAGCAATCACAAATGGTGGGGACGATTTTCGACGTGATGAACATGTTCCTGGGAGCGGTGGGCATGGTCACGCTGGCCCTGGGCGCCATCGGCGTCATCAACATCATGCTGGTGGCGGTCAGCGAGCGCACCCATGAGATCGGATTGCGCAAGGCCCTGGGCGCTACCAACCGCAGTATCCTGTTTCAATTTTTCCTGGAAGGCCTGCTTCTCACCCTGGGCAGCGGACTGATCGGCATGGGTCTGGCGGGCGGCTTGATGGCGATGATGGGTACGGTGCATGGACCGGGAGGATTTGATCCCCCCAAACTGGTGCCGATGTCGGCCGTGCTGGCGATTGGCAGCCTGACCCTGGCGGGAGTAGTCGCGGGTCTCTATCCCGCGCGCAAGGCGGCCATGCTGCAACCGGTGGAAGCGCTTCGGCAGGAGTGATGAAATTTGTAATTGGGCAATTGGGTAATTTTGTCATTGAAGAGACGGTGCGGGTTCCTGCCTTAAGAAATTACCCAATTACAAAATTACCCAACGATCTCATATGTTTCGTGATCTGCTCCGCGAAGCCTACGGCGCCATGCGACACAACCGCCGCCGCACCGCGCTCACCATGCTGGGCATGGCGTGGGGCATCGCCACCGTGGTCATGCTGCTGGCATACGGCGATGGTTTTGGCCAGGCCTGCGCCAATATCTTTGCTAATTTCGGCACCAAGCTGGTCATCGTGGTTCCAGGCCGCACTTCCATGCAGGCTGGCGGTCAGAAGGCGGGAGTGCTCGTCCGCTTTACTCTGGATGATGTGGACGCGCTCAGCACCAACCTCCCCCAGATCACCAATATCACTCCCGAGGTCAGCAAGCAGGCGCACGTCCAGTACGACACCCGGGTCTTCGACTTTCCTGTCACCGGGAATTATCCCAACGTGCCTGCGGTTCGCGTCCTGAAACTGGCGCAGGGCCGCTACTACAATGCCGAAGACGAGATACAGCACTCGCGAGTAGCGGTAATCGGCTCGGAAGCAAAGGAAAAACTCTTCTCTGGGCGCAGCGCCCTGGGTGAGCACATTCGTCTGGATGGCCTAAGCTTCGAGGTGGTGGGCGTTCTCGACGCCAAGATGCAGGAGGGAAATGACGACATCAACCGCGTCATTTATGTCCCCTTTACCACCATGAGCGACCTGAAAGATACCCACTACCTCGACTCCATCTGGTTCACCTACCTGACTCCTGAATACGAGCGCCTGGAACAATCAGTGCGTTCTATTTTGGCAGTGCCGCACAAGCTGAATCAGACGGACCGCCAGGCGGTCAGAGTGTTCAACCTGATGATGCAGGTCCACCAGTTCGAGATCATTACTCTGGGGCTGAAGGTGCTGATGGGTTTCATCGGCACGCTGACGCTGGGCATCGGCGGTGTCGGCCTGATGAACATCATGCTGGTCTCGGTCACCCAACGTACTCGTGAAATCGGCGTGCAGAAGGCGCTGGGCGCGCCCCGGCGCTACATCCTGATGCAGTTCCTGGCCGAAGCTTTGACCATCACTTTCATCGGCGGTGTTCTGGGAGTGATTCTGGCTTACGCCGTCGCGCTTTCCGTGGGCAGGCTTACGTTATACAGCGCTTTCGCCAAAAATGGCGAGGCCGGCGACATCCGCCTGATCATCGCCCCCGGAACCCTGATCGCGGCCACCCTGATTCTGGGTTTCGTCGGTCTGGTCAGCGGCATGGTTCCCGCCTTCCGTGCCTCCCGCCTGGACCCCATCGAAGCCCTGCGCCATGAATAAAATAACATGTGTGGGTCGGACACTCGTCCGACGCCTTTGACTTCGCACTTTGGTAAAGTGTGCACGCCGGGGCACAGATCGTGGAGCAGCGCTTCGTTGTTGAACTCAAGGTGCAGTAAGGCTTCACGGCTGAACTCGGGAAGGAGCAGCGCTTCAGCGCTGGATTCAAGGCCCATCCCGGAGCCAGCTTCCGCCGCCTGGGTACTTTTTCTTACAGAAAGGGAAGACCGTGAAATTTGCCAAAATCGTCTTCCGGGTTGCCGCCGTCTGGGGCGTCCTGGTCATTACCCCGCTTTACTTCATGTTCGACCTGATCGGCCGCAACGATCCTCCCTCCATCAGCCACCCCGGCTTCTTTTACGGATTCATAGGGGCCGCTCTGGCGTGGCAGATCGCGTTTTTTGTCATCGCGACCGATCCGGCGCGCTACCGGCCCCTCATGATTCCTTCCCTGTTCGAAAAATTCAGCTACGGGGTGGCGGTGGTAATTCTTGTCATGCAACACCGCATGCATGCCTCCGACCTGATCTTCGGCGGGGTTGACTTGCTGCTGGGCGTATTGTTTGTGATTGCTTTCTTCGCCACGCCGCGTCGCCTGGCGTAGCCGGAGACAGCCGGGCTATTTCCTGGCCTAGCGGCTCAATTTGGGCTCGGGATGAAGTTGCTGCCGCACAGTTTCCACCATCAGACCGATCAGACCATACGTGGCAGCATTCGCAACCAGGGACCAATAGAGCCCGAGGGGAAAGTGGAAGTGAATACTCGCGAATACGATCGGGCAGGTAAGTTCTACGAGACTTACAATCGGGTCGCCGGAGGTCATCGCTGGAGGCGCGCTTGCGAAGGCATAAAGTGCCCAGCCGGCCGCAATGAGAAAGCCCGCACTCGCCCACATAGCAATTCGGAATTTCATGCCGCCACCCCCTGCCATTTCAATCCTAATAGTCTCACCGATTCCTTCAAACTCCAAACATGACTGACCGCTATTCACCCAATTTCAAATTGAGTGCTTCACCCACCAGTTCGCCCCACGCGGCCGTCGCGGCAAGCCACGGCACTCGGCGGTGGAAGGCGCGGCTTTCAGCCGTCCCGATCAGGCCGGGTTGATGTTGCCCGATCCGTGCGGGTTCTGGTCTCGCAAGGAGAAATAACTTTCGCCCAGCTGCGCTCGGGCCGGACAGCCGGGGGCGGCTGTGCCCATGTGGTTTATGGCTTGCATGCGTTGACGCGGGCGAGGGCCTCCGCGCCACACTATTGATCCCTGAAAGAGCTCGAACAATCGCTATAATCGTACGGCTCACCGCGCAGCGAGCTTTTACGGAAGAGACATGCAACCCACTGACAACCGAGAAGCCGGCAACTGGCTGACCAGCGTGCTGACTGACTTACAGTTCTGGGTTCCGGTAGCAGTCCTGATCGGCGGCCTGCTGCTTCTGGAATACATTCACTGAACCACTGAAGCGAGGACCAGGGGAACATGCAATCGGTCGTCATGTCCGGCAAGCAGACCACGGATCAGGTGACTTCACGCCCTCGAAAGCTGCAGGTGCTGGGTATCCTTTCCGGGTTCACCGCGGGCGCCTGGCTGGGTGCTGCCGAGGCGCCAACCAAGCTTGTGTCCGTCGGCGTGTCGCCGCTCGTGATTTCGCTCATCATGGTGACCGGCGTTTTTCTGGCGCGCTGGAGCCTGCCGGCGTTGATCCTGGGCACGTCGTCGGTCCGCGCCGACCTTCGCCGCGCGCCTCACCTCATCATCTGGGCCTTGCTCGCGGGATGTCTATGGGCCGTGGCCAACACCATGACCATCTTCGCCATCCGCGACATTGGATTGAGCATCGCCTTCCCGCTGTGGAATTCCAACAGTCTTCTCGGCATACTCTGGGGTTTCGTTTTCTTTAACGAATTGCGTCAGGCGGGGTGGCGGCGCTGGACGGGTGTGCTGGGCGGAGCGCTGATCATGTGCGCGGGAGCCACCCTGCTGGCGATTGCGTCCTCGACTCAGGGCCCCGCTGCCCATTCCATGCGCGGCGTGTGGGCCGCACTGGGCGCGGGTGTTCTGTGGGGAACGATGTACATCCCGTACCGCAAGGCCTACCTGTCCGGGATAAACCCGCTTTCCTTTGTCACCTTCTTCACCTTCGGAGAACTGGGGATGATGACAGCTCTTGCCATCGGCTATCTTGGAGCGGCCCCGCTCTGGCATGAACTGGTCGGCGCGCGCGATGTGTTGTTCTGGCTGATGCTGGGCGGCTTCATCTGGGTGATTGGCGACGTCTTTCAGCAGTATGCCGCGAAGTATGTCGGTATCAGCCGCGGCATCCCGCTATCGAACTCCAATCAGCTCTGGGGATTGCTCTGGGGCGTTTTTGTTTTCGGCGAGTTGCACGGCAGCGGCACTTCCACCTACATGCAAGTCATCGGAGGTTCACTGCTGATGATGCTGGGCGTGGCGGCGATTGCCTTTTCGTCCGCCGCCGGCAAGGAGCAGGCGAAGTGGCAGGAAGCCTCGCGGCGCGAATCCCGCCGCTACAACATCGCGCAAGACTACGTCGAGGCCCGGATGCAGGGCATGCAGACAACCGGTGAAGTCAAGCCGCCACGCACCGATATGGGACTGGCTGCTGGTTGCCGTCGCCAGCGGCATATTCGTGTTTTTCGCCACCCTGGCGCGCGCCCCGCGCATGTCATTTCATTGGGGGCCGGCGGTGCTTTTGATCGCGTCGACATTGGCCCTGCTTCTGGTTTGTGGCGTTACACTCTGGCGCACTACCCGTTTTAACTGAATCCATCGTGAACGAATCGTCCAAGGTTGACCTGGTCGGCGTCGGGCTGAACGCCACCGACATGCTGATTCGCCTGCCGCACTATCCCGCGCTGGGATCGAAAATTGAATTTCGCTCGGCCGACGTCCTGCCTGGCGGCCAGGTCGCAAGCGCGGTCGCAGCCTGCCAGCACTGGGGCCTGCGCACCCGCTACGTGGGCAAGATCGGCGATGACAGCGCGGCCGCGATTCATCGCGCCGAGTTCGAACGCCTGGGTGTCGAGACTCATCTCCTCACCGCTCCGGGATGCGCCAGCCAGCAGGCGGTCATCCTGGTGGATGACGCCGGCGAGCGCACTGTGCTTTGGAAGCGCGACAACCGGTTGACTCTGTTGCCGGAAGAACTGCGGCGCGAATGGATCAGCGGTGCCCGCGCGCTTCACATCGACGGCCATGACACCGCAGCCGCAGTGACAGCCGCGGCTTGGGCCCGGGAGGCGGGCATCCCCGTGATCGCTGACCTCGACGATCTCTACCCGGGCGTGGAAGATCTGTTAGGAAGAATCGATTACCTCATCACCAGCCGCGACATTCCAGGACGCCTCACCGGCGAATCGGATTTGCGCAAGTCGCTGCCCGCAGTTCGCACCCGCTACGGCGGCCGCCTGACCGCGGCCACGCTGGGCCACGAAGGCGTCCTGGCGTGGGATGGCTCCCGGTTCTACTACGCGGCCGCCTTTCGCGTACAGCCATTGGACACAACCGGTGCGGGCGATATTTTTCACGCCGGATTTAGTTATGGACTTCTACAAGGTTGGCCCCTGCCCCGCCAGCTCGACTTCGCCTGTGCCGCTGCCGCCCTGAACTGCACCGCCCCTGGCGCTCGTGGCGGTATTCAGTCGGTCGAAAGTATCGAAAAGCTGATCACGACAGGCCCGCGACGCGCCGCTGCTTTCGATCTATCCACATGATCTGACGAGTATTGCGAGAACAGATCCACCCCGCCGTCACCGGTAAAATTCATCGCAAGGCTGTAAACAATGCTTCCTTCCAGCGTCGATTGTCGATGGTCCAGCAGACTTTGGTCTTCCTTCCCTTCCGCATGGCATCGGCCCAGACCGCCTGGTTCCGCTCGTCTGCCCCGACATTAAGGCGATCCACAACCGTCATCCCTCGCGTCAACTCGCTGCAGGTCTCGACCTCGACATAGTGTTCGCTCCACTGAGTTCCGATGGTGGGATCGAGCGCAATGCTCATCGCCACCGGGTCGGGCAGTGAAATGCCGTCTTCTCCAGTCTGTTCTTTGTAGGCTTCGCGCGCGCGGCTGTTGCACTCGATGGCAAAGCGGGCACGTTCGTTCTTGAATCCCAGAATCTTTGAGATGTCGTCTTCGTTGAGGACAGCATCACCGCGGCAGGTTTGCCAGCCCACGAGCTCCACCGGGAGGCCGCTGAGCATGACCATCCGTGCCGCTTCCGGATCGACCCAGATGTTGTATTCAGCCGCGGGAGTTACGTTGCCTTCACAGCAGGGCGCGCCGCCCATGACCACACAGCGACCGACCTGCGCCGCCAGGGCGGGTTTGCGTTTCAAGGCCAGGGCAAGATTGGTCAGTGGTCCGAGAGTGACCACTACTATTCCAGGATTGGCTGCGATGGCGTCGAGCATGGCATCGACCGCGTGCAACTTTCCCGCGGCCTGACGTGGCGACGGATAGCCGTGATCGCCCAGTCCGTCGCGGCCGTGAAACCAGGTCGCACTCTGATGCACGCGTGCCAGCGGTTTCTCTGCGCCGGCAAAAACAGGAACGGTCGATCCACAGAGCTCCACGGTGTAAAGAGCGTTGCGGGTGGCCTGCTGTACTTCCACATTTCCGGCCACGGTCGTAATGGCGACCACACGGACCTCGGGAGCTCGCAGGGCCATGATGAGAGCGACAGCGTCGTCAGAGGCGACATCGGTGTCAATGAGGAAGGTGCGCGGCATCCGGGTAGCATAACAAAGCGGTTCTTCGCCCATCCCCTTCCCTTGCCCGGTGCTGGTAGCCGGCTATATTCCCATTTGAGACCCCGCGCTAGCCCGTCGCCCCACGTGACCACCCATCGCGGTACACTGGTGCCCTCGCCATGCCGACTCTAGCCGCAGTCGATATCGGGTCGAACTCCGTGCGTCTGAAAATCTCCCGCCTTACCGGACGGCGTCTGGTGGAAATTCACGAAGACCGCCAGGTCACGCGCCTGGGCGACAGCGTCTTCCGTAACGGTTTTCTCTCGCCCGAGGCCATCGACGATACCGTCAAAGCGCTGCGGCGCTTCCATCGCGCCGTGCAACAGGAAGGCGCGGACACGGTGCGCGTGGTGGCCACCAGCGCGGTGCGGGACGCGCGCAACTCCCGGGCTTTCCTGGAGTGGGTGCGCTCGGCCACCGGATGGAAGGTGGAAATCATCTCCGGACTGGAAGAGGCGCGGCTGATTCACCTGGGCCTGGTTTCAAGTCTTCGGGTCAGCGCCGCTGTGACCCTCATGGTCGATCTGGGCGGCGGAAGTTGTGAGCTGACCATTTCGAGCAAGGGTCACATCCGCGACACGGTCAGCCTGCCTCTGGGCGCGGTGCGTCTGACCAACGAGTTTCTGACCCATGATCCACCCCGCAAATCGGAGCTGCGCCGTCTGCGGGGATTTGTGGAAAGAGAGATTGGACGTATTGCTGACCGGATTACCCGATCCCGGCCCAAGACCGTGATCGCGACCTCGGGCACGGCCGCTTCCCTGGCCGCGGTCTGTCACGGCTTGTACAAGACGAAGGGTTCGCGCGCCGCCGCGGTCTCGCGCGCCCAGATGCGCCGGATCGCCAAGATGCTGGCGCGTCTCCCCGTGGCGGAACGCAAGAAACTTTCCGGCGTCGGACCCCGGCGGGCTGAGATCGTGATCGCAGGTGCGGAGGTCTATGCCGAACTTCTGGAACGCTGCCAGTTGGCAGGCTTCCGCTATTCTCCCCTGGGATTGCGGGATGGGCTGCTGGCACAAATGGCAGCCGAGTACGATCGCAGCACACGTTCAGGCAAGCACATCGAGTCGGAGCGCTGGGACTCCATCCGCACCGCGGTCGCCCATTACCGCGTGGACATGGACCACGCCCTGCAAGTCCGCGAATTCGCGATGCATCTATTCAAGAGTTTGAAAGCGCTGCACCGGCTCCCCGCCGAGTATGCGGAATGGCTGTCGGCGGCGGCGATGCTCTATGAAGTTGGCGACTATGTCAATCGTAACGGGCGACATCGCCACGCCCACTACATCATTGCCCACTCGGAAATCCTGGGATACACGCCGGAGCAAAGACGAATCATCGCGGCGATCGCTCGCTATCTCGGCAAGTCGCGGCCCTCGGCTGGCGATGCCGCCATTGAAGTCCTGCCCCCAGCCGACCGGGAATTTGTGCGTAAAGCCTCCCTGCTGCTGCGGCTGGCGCGCGCCCTCAACCTCGGGCGCAGCGGCGCGGTGCGAGGGGCCAGTGTGCGGGCAGGGCGGGGCGAGGTCAAGCTGATCCTTCGCGCCAAAGCGCGCGCCAGCGTGGATCTGGAGTTGTGGGCCGTGGAAAAGGAGAAAGCCTATTTCCGCGAGGTATTCGGGCGTGACGTTTCCGCCGCGGCAGCATAGAGGGTACGCAGAATTTTGGGGGTGAGGCACCAGCTCAGCGAGGCCGCGTTGCGGTTCATTTCCACTCGCGCCACTGCGCCTTTCTTGAGCTCGATCGCCGCTTCACAGCCGCTTGCGCTGATCGCCCGCCCCAGAAACTCGCTGAGCGTGGGGTTGTGGCCCACCACCATGACGGCATCGTGCCGGGCGTACTTGTCGAGCATCTTGCGAAAATCTGCGAACGAGGCGGTGGGGCGCAACGCATCTTCCAATTGCAGCTTGCCTTCGTAACCCATTTCGTTGCCCACCAGGGAAGCAGTCTGCGCGGCCCGCTTCAGGGGACTAGAGATAATAACGTCCACCTGCGCATTTAAAGCCGCCAGGGCGCGGCCCACGTAACCGCATTGCTGCACACCGGCTTCATCCAAGGCGCGTTTCTCATCCTTCTTGAGATTCCGTACCGGCTGCCCGGCGCTGGCGTGGCGCAGGAAATAGAGAATCATCCTGGATTACCGTCCCTTCCCGACTGCGACCCGACGCCTCCTGGGAGGCGCAGGCACCGGCATGGCTTCTACCGACTGTTTGCCTTCGGCCAGGCCGAGCAGAAAGTCCTGCGAGCTGAAGGCTCCTGCTCCCGCTGGCGGTTTGCGCTTGCCCTCCGCTTGCCAGGTGCGGACATAAACCCCGTCCTTGCGCAGCACGCGGGCCTTCACATTGTCCACCAGGTAGCTATCCAGGATCTCATGGCGAACGCGCTCGCGGCCCAGCGCGTCTTTCAGCGGGAACATGACTTCCACGCGCTCATAGAGATTGCGCGGCATCCAGTCGGCACTGGCGAGATAGACCTCCTCCTGGCCCCCGTTAGCGAAGCTGAAAATACGGCTGTGCTCGAGAAAGCGGCCCACGATACTGCGCACCCGGATGCGGTCGCTCACTCCGCGCACGCCGGGGCGCAAGGCGCAAATGCCGCGCACCAGCAGATCAATTTCTACTCCGGCCTGCGAGGCCCGGTATAACGCCATGATGATGTTCTTGTCCAGCAGGGCGTTCATCTTGGCAATGATTCGTGCGGGGCGTCCGTGACGCGCATGCTCAGCCTCGCGCTCGATGAGGCCGAGGCACCGTTCCGCCAGGTCCAGGGGCGCCACCAGCAAGGGCTCGTAGTTGGGATGCTCGGCATACGCGGTAAGAAAACTGAAAACGTCGTGCACCGCGCCCGTGATCTCCGGGTCGGCGGTCAGCAGGCTCAAGTCGGTGTAGATCCGTGCCGTGCTGGCATTGTAGTTGCCCGTTCCCAAATGGGCGTAGCGCCGCGTTACCCCGTCCAGATCGCGGCGCACGAGGAGCGAGAGCTTGCAATGCGTCTTGAGTCCCACCAGGCCATGGAACACCTGCACTCCAGCATCCTCGAGATCGCGGGCCCAGCGGATATTCGTGTCCTCATCGAAGCGCGCCTTGAGTTCCACCACCGCGGTGACTTCCTTCTTTTCCGCCGCTGAAATCAAGGCCGGCACAATCAGCGAGTGCTCATTCGTGCGGTAGAGCGTCTGCTTGATGGAAAGCACCCGCGGGTCCTGGGCGGCCGCCTCAATGAACGACACCACCGCGTCGTAGGAGTCGAAGGGATGGTGCAGCAGGACATCATGGCGGCGCAGCTCCTCGAACAGGTCCTGCGATTTGGCCGTCAGTCGCAACTCGCGCGGAGAAAAAGGCCTGAACTTGAGGTCAGGATGCGCCGTCTGCTCGTAAATGTTGAATAGCCGCGACAGATTCACCGGGCCGTGAACGGAAAAGACCTGCCAGGGTTCCAATTCGAAGTTGACGCGGAGGCGTTCGATAATTTCCGGATCGGCGTCCGCCTCGATCTCCAGCCGCACCGCATCGCCTTTGCGCCGGTTATGCAGCTCGGTGCGGACCGATTCGAGCAGATTGCGCGATTCCTCTTCCGCCAGGTACAGGTTGCTGTTGCGGGTGACGCGGAACGCAGCCGAGGAAACAATGTCGTAACCGTGATACATCCGGGCGGCGTGGAAGGCGACCAGGTCGGCGAGGAAAATGAAGTCGTCGGTTCCATCCGAAGGCAGCCGCACCAGGCGCGGCAAGGCACGGGGCACCGTGACCACTCCCGTGTAAGTAAGGGCGGAACGGCGGCGGCGGCGGAGCAGAAAAGCCACGCACAGCGCCTTGTTGATGACTCTCGGAAAGGGGTGCGCAGGGTCAACTGTGACCGGCGTGAGCAGCAGGTCGAGCTCCTTCTCGCAGTACTCCTCGATGAAGGCGCGGGCGCGTGAGTCCAGTTCGTGCAGGCCGAGAACGCGGATGCCGTGTTCGGCCAGCGCCGGACGCAACTTCTCGTTCCAACAGTGGTACTGATCGTCCACGAATTCGTGGGTGTCGCGCGAAACCACGTCGCGCTCTTCCACCAGGGTGAGGCCGTCAGGTCCAGCTTCGGTGTATCCGTCTTCAATCTGCTGCACCAGGCCGGCCACGCGAACTTCGAAAAACTCATCCAGGTTGCTGGCCGAGATGGCGAGAAATTTCAGCCGCTCCAGCAGCGGGTTTTGCTGGTCCTGCGCTTCTTCGAGGACGCGCCGGTTGAAGGCCAGCCAGGAAGCTTCCCGGTTGATGTAGTAGGCCGGATTGTCCAGCGCGAGGCGAGCCATAAGCCAATGGAGCGGGAAACGAACTGATCCGGAGAGGTCCAGCTCTGGATCAGTTCAGGCTGGACGCCAGTTTGCGGGCCGCCGCAATCGGGGTCCCAATTGCGCGGTCCACCAGCCCCATGCAGCGTCAGTATAGAACATCGTTGCTAGTCAGGACTGGGTCACCGTAACACCCCATAACCAAGGGTCAGACGGGGCGGCTGGCTGGCCGCCCCGGGGACGCTGGGGAACGCTCTGACTGAATGTTTCCCGGTAGGAATGGAGCCGTGGCCTACCTTACCTGCTTGATCGCGTCCCTCACCTTGGCAGCAACGTTGTCCGGCAGGGGTGCATAGGCGAGTTGGGAAGTCATGCCTTCCCCGTGATCGAGCATCCAATTCAGGAAATCCACCAGGATCTTGCCTTTGGCAGGGTCCTTGGACTGAGTAGGGATAAGCATCCAGGTGAAACTGGAGATCGGATAAGCATCCTTACCCGGTGCGTTGGTGATGGAAACACGAAAGTCGGCTGGCATTTCTTTTACCGAAGCGGCGGCGGCCGTCGCCCCTTCGAGACTGCCCTTCAGCCAGGCGCCGGCTGCATTCTCCACGGTGCCGTAGGGAATGTGGTTCTGCACTGCGTAGATCAGTTCCACGTAGCCGAACGATCCATCCATTTGCCGGATCATCCCCGCGACGCCCTCGTTGCCCTTGGCCCCCAGGCCCACCGGCCACTTCACCGACGTTCCCTTGCCCACTTCACTCTTCCAATCATTACTCACTTTGGACAGGAAATCAGTGAAGATGTAATTGGTGCCGCTGCCATCCGAACGATGCACGACGATGATCTGCTTATCGGGCAACTTTACTCCCGGGTTGTCCGCCGCCAAGGCCTTGTCATTCCAGTTGGCAATCTTCCCCAGACAAATATCAGCGATCGTTTTCGGGGAAAAGCGCAGGTCCGCGGGGGCGCCAGAGACGTTATACGCCGGGACCACGGCACCCAGTACGGTCGGGATATGCAGGATCTTGACCTTGGCCTGGGACAGTTGCTCGTCAGTCATCGGACCGTCACTGGCCCCGAAATCCACCGTCTGCGCCAGAACCTGACGAATACCGCCACCACTGCCAATGGACTGGTAGTTGAATTCGATCTCCGGATGGGCTTTGTGATATTCGCTGAACCACTTCTGATATATCGGATTAGGGAAGGTTGCGCCAGCCCCATTCAAAGTCGTCTGCCCGAAAGCGGGCATAGCCAGAACAATACCCAGAACAATACAAAGAAGCGCAATGCGGCGTATCACGCGATGGTTCCTCCTTATTAGTTTGATGGGGCAGTTTTACGCCGTGAATGTTACAGGACTGTTACAACGTGGTGAATTTCCAGTGAACGGCATGGGATCACGTAGGGACGAATGCCCTTAGCCGTTCGGCGGAGCGAAGCTCCGCACGTTTTCTTGTAAGGCAGGCAAACGCCAGGCGAGCGTTGCTCGCGCGCCCGGTTCCTGAGCGAAGTCGAAGGAGGGCGTCCGGGCCTACGCAGTTACTGCAACGTCAGTGACCTGAGTCCAACCGGGCGATTTCGCGCGCGAACAGCGGGTTTTTAGGAAACTCGTCCCGCAGGGCAGCCAGCACTTCCCGAGCCCGGGTATTGTCCTTGTCGCGGACATAGGCGATGGCCAGCAGGATGCGCGCAAACGGACCCAGGTAACGGCCATGGTCGGCCGTCATCTGCAACTCCACGATTCCCTGCTTCTTGTCCCCCGACACACCTCCCAGCCGCAACACCCAACGCAACGGCGCCGCCATGCTCCCGATAATATATTTGCTGAAACCGGTGGCCACCCGGGCATCGTAGCAATCAGGGTCCACCGCGAGCAGCTTGTCGGCCCAGTTATTGGCGTCGCGGGTGTAACCCAGGGAGGACATGTTCCGCTTCTCGATGAGCGCAGCGTAATCGGCTTGCAGGCCCGACGAAAGTGTCATGGCAAATAGCGCGTCGCGGTCCTGGGGGCTGGTAGCCAGCCGGGCGCTGGCCGTGCTCTGAGCGCGGGCCAGGGCCGCGTTAAAACGGTCGCGTACGGCACTGTCCGGAATCGGCTTGTCGCGGTTCAAAAAGCTCTTGTCATTCTCGTAGAACTGCGCCTCGAGCACTCCCAGCCGGTGAAATTCCGAGAAGAGTATTCCCGCCGCCTCAGCCGTGGGCCCCACCGGATCCTGGGGATGCTCGTGCTGCCAGCTCAGAAACACCTGGTGCGCCTGGTCAAAATCAAGGTTGTAGAGCAGGCGAAACCCCTGGTCCAGTGAGGTATGAATCGCTGGTGCATCGGCCGCGACTGCGGGAACGAGCAATGTCGCCAGACACAGGACCGCCGCTAGTACTGCCCGCGTCACCGATCCTTGGCTCACTTTCATGGTCATGTCTGGCAAACCGCTGTATTGTGCCTGTCTTCGGGCCCCTGTGCAACTTACTTAAAGCTTAGATGCCCTATGCCGCAGGCACGTCCGGAACTTGCAAAAAGTTTGTCAAAAGTTCTACTGGTCAAACGGCCTCGCCGGGGCTCTCAGTATGAGCGCAGCCCAAATTGGGTTCGGATCGAATTGGGCACACTCTGCGCGGGGCGAGGTTCGGAGGGACGATGCGATCCTAGCCCTAAAGTGTGATGGGGGATTGCAGCCGGTGCGGCAGAGTCGTCAGCCACCGGCCGGCGGCAGTTAGGACACCACCGAAGCGCCAGATGGTTTGACTGTCCTCCCACCCTATTGTTACCTTCAAGAGTTTCCCACTGCCTGAGTGCCTGCCCCTGGTTTCCGGCAATGTTCGCCGCGCACGGCGCGGCGGAGAAACAGAATCGAGACACGGATGGCCATCAAGTTCCGGGGAGTTGACTTCCTCGAATTCGATTCCCTGCTCACGGACGACGAGCGCCTGGTCCGCGATACTACGCGCAAATTCATTGAGGACAATCTCATCCCCATCATCGAGGAATGCAATCGCGCCGGCCGCTTCCCCCGCGAACTGGTCAAACCCATGGCGGAGCTTGGCCTCTATGGCGCCAGTCTCACCGGTTACGGCTGCGCCGGGATGTCGAACGTCGAATACGGCCTGGTGATGCAGGAACTGGAGCGGGGTGACAGCGGGGTCCGTTCGTTCGTCAGCGTTCATTCCTCACTGGTGATGTATCCCATCTACACCTTCGGCAGCGAGGAGCAGAAACAATTCTGGCTGCCGCTGATGCAGAAGGGCGAGAAGCTCGGCTGCTTCGGCCTCACCGAGCCGGATTCCGGTTCCAATCCTGCAGGCATGCGCACGCGCGCCAAAAAGTCGGGCAAGGATTACATCCTCAACGGCGAGAAGATGTGGATCACCTCGGGCTCCATCGCTGACGTCGCCGTCATCTGGGCCAAAGTGGAAGACGAGGACAACACGATTCGTGGCTTCCTGGTCGAAACCGATCGCCCCGGCTTCCGCGCCGAGGACATTCATGGCAAGTGGTCGCTGCGGGCTTCGGTCACGTCCAGTCTTTCTTTGCAGGACGTTCACATCCCGGAATCGAACCTGTTGCCCAAAACCGGGGGCTTGAAATCTCCGCTAATGTGTTTGAGCCAGGCGCGTTACGGGATCGGTTGGGGCGCCGTGGGCGCCGCCATGGCCTGTTACGACTGTGCTCTACAATATTCATTGTTCCGCAAACAGTTTCGCGATCAACCCATCGCCTCACATCAGCTGGTACAGGAAAAACTTGCCTGGATGATTTCTGAGATCACCAAGGCCCAGTTGCTGGCTCTGCAAGTGGGACGCCTCAAAGATAAAGACAAGGCCGCTCCCCAGCATATTTCCATGGCCAAGCGCAACAATGTATGGATGGCGCTGGAATGCGCCCGCATGGCCCGGGACATCCTGGGCGCCAACGGGATCGCCGACGAATACCCCATCTTCCGCCACATGGCCAACCTGGAGTCGGTGAAAACCTACGAAGGCACCCACGACATTCACACCTTGATCATCGGCCAGAGCGTGACTGGGATTGATGCCTTCTAGCGCTACGCCCGGTACTTAGCGCGGCCAGAGCTAGCTTGACCTGCGACGAACCGTAACCCTATCCCCGCCGTAGTTACTTGTCTTTTGTTCAGAATCACGATAAATACATGCATCCTATGTCGAAGTGCCTTCCTGCCATCTGTTTCCCGGCCATACTTTTGATCCTCGCCGTTCCCCTGCAGAGTCAGTCTCCGGCCAAGCCTGACTACTCCAAGGAAGCGGCCGTGGTTGAGTCGTATTCCACGAAAGTCGTGTTTGAGAACGACGGGACCGGTACCCGCGAATCAAAAACCCGGGTGCGCCTGCAGTCGGACGCCGGCGTGCAGCGCTTCGGCCTGCTGGTCTTCTCCTATCAAAGCTCCAGCGAGACTCTGGACATCGATTATGTGCGCGTCCATAAAACGGACGGTACGGTCGTGGAAACCCCGGCGGACAACATCCAGGACATGACCACCGAGAGCTCCCGCGAGGCCCCGATGTACAGCGACCAGCGGGAAAAACACGTTGCCGTGAAGGGTCTGGGAACTGGCGACGTGCTCGAATTCCAGGTGCACTCCAAGGACAGCAAACCCCTGGTGCCCGGCCAGTTCTGGTACGCCTACAACTTCTCGCATGACGGAATTGTCTTGCAGGAAAAGGTCGAGATCAGTATTCCCCGCGACCGCGCCGTCAAGTGGAAAAGCTCGGAATCGAAGCCTGTGATCACCGAGGAGGCGGGACGGCGCGTCTTTAGCTGGTCCGGCTCCAACCTCGAGAGCAAAACTCCAGAGCAGGAAAAGCTGGACGGTGAACGAATCCAGTATCAGAATGCCCGCGGCCTCGCGCCCGCCCCGGAGATCCAGCTCTCCAGCTTCCAGAGCTGGGAGGAAGTTGGACGCTGGTACGGCTCCCTGCAAAAAGATAGAGTGCAACCCGGCCCCGAAGTGCGCGCCAAAGCCGCCGAGCTCATCAAGGGTGCGGCCGACGAAGACGCCAAGATTCGCGCCATCTATAACTACGTAAGCACGCAATACCGCTACATCGCCATCGCCTTCGGCCTGGGACGGTTTCAGCCCCACTCCGCCGCCGATGTTCTGAGCAATCAATATGGAGACTGCAAGGACAAGCACACCCTGCTGGCATCACTGCTGCAGTCGGTTGGCATTACCGCATATCCGGCCCTGATCAGCTCTGGAACGAAGATTGATCCCGACGTGCCCTCGATCTCCCCGTTCAACCACGTAATCACGGTGTTGCCCAGGGGGAGCAGCTATCTATGGCTCGACACGACTTCGGAACTCGCACCTCTGGCCTACCTTCTTCCCCAGCTGCGCGACAAGCCGGCCCTGGTGATTCCAAACGACGGGACGCCATTATTCATCACGACTCCTGCGGACCCTCCGTTTCCCAGGTCTTCCGTCTTCAAGGCTGAAGGAACGCTGAGCAAGGCCGGGGTCCTGGACGCGCATATGGAGCAAAGCTCGCGCAGCGACCTCGAACTCGTCTTCCGTACCGTATTCCGGCGGGTCCCACAATCGCAATGGAACAACCTGGTCCAGCAGATCTCTTTTGGCTCGGGCTTCGGCGGGACTGTGAGCGGGGTGGTGGCAAGTTCTCCCGAAGCCACCGACACGCCGTTTCATTACAGTTATGACTACACCCGCAAAGACTATTCCGATTGGGAGAACCATCGCATCACGCCCCCCTTTCCTGCCATGCTGATGCCCGCCCTGAGAAATGATCAAACCAGTTTTGCCTGGCCTCTGCCCTTAGGGAGCCCCGGTGACAGCGTCCTCGAGGCCACCATCAAATTGCCGGATGGGTATACCGTTCTGCTGCCCAGATCGGTGGACGTCAAACGCGACTTTGCGGAGTATCAGGCCTCCTACGAATCCAAGCAGGGTCTACTGACTGCGCGACGTCGCCTGGTCGTGAAACTGGCCGAAGTTCCCATGGCTGAATTCGAGGCCTACAAATCCTTCCGTAAGGCGATCGAGGATGATCAGAACCAGTACATCGTGCTGTCGGACACTTCTTCGCCCCTCTCCGACAGGGACGGTGCCACGGGCAACCCGGCATGGAACTTGCCCGACAGCAACAACGCCGACGCCATGCGCGCTGAAAGCCAGGCGCGGGAGAAAGCGCGGGCACACGACTTGCCGGGAAGCATTGAGGAACTGAAGCATGCGGTCAAAGCCGACCCTAAATTCACTCGCTCCTGGGTCACGCTGGGACAGTTCTACATGGTGTCCCGCAAGAATGATCTCGCTGTGGACGCTTTTCACAAAGCCGTTGATTCCGACCCGCAGTCTCCCGTTCCCCGCCAGATGCTGGCGCTGGCGCTTAGCAGCTCAGGCCGCTCGGATGACGCCATTAAAACCCTGCAGGACCTTCTCAAGATGAAGCCCGACGACCGCGGCGCAGCGATCCTGCTGGCTAACATTCTTACAAGTCAGAAACGATTTGCCGAGGCTGTGCCCACACTGGAGTCAGCTACCGAAGCGCATCCCAAAGATGCCCGTCTGCTGCTCCTGCTGGGATCGGTTTATTTGCGTTCGGGCAACCAGGAGAAGGGGAAGGCCGCACTGACCGCGGCACTCGCGAGCGAACCGGATCCAGGATTCAAGAACGACGTCGGTTATGAGCTGGCCGATGCCGGCGTCAGCCTGCCCGAAGCGTTGCAGTACGCCAAGGACGCGGTCCAGGGGGAGGAAGACGCTTCAAGAACCGTCCACCTCGACACTCTGGAGGTATCGGGTCTGGCGCACACTCCTCGTCTGGCCGCCTACTGGGACACGTTAGGTTGGGTGTACTTTAAAATGTCCGACCTCCCCCAGGCGGAAAAGTACCTGTCTTCTGCCTGGGAGCTATCACAGGACGCAGTCATCGCCGACCACCTGGGACAGGTGTATGAACAGGAGCACCAGCCGCAAGAGGCCATCCACATGTATCGTTTGGCGCTGGCAGTAAATTCCGATCTGCCGGAAACTCAGAAACGGCTGGATCATCTGGCTCCGGGCAAGTCGAAGGCCGTCGGCGTCTCCCTGGGGGCAGACCTCAGCCAGATGCGAACCACGAAGCTGGCTCGACTCGTGCCGGACACAGCCAGCGCAGAGTTCTTTTTTCTCTTCGCTCCCGGGCCTAAACTGGAAGAGGTAAAGTTCATCAGCGGGTCAGAGAAGCTTCGAACCGCGACAAAGACGTTATCCGCAACCACATTCAGGGTGCCCTTTCCCACCGGGAGCAATGCCCGCCTGCTCCGTCGCGGCGTTCTGGCTTGCTATCCCTCGTCGGGGTGCACTCTGGTTCTGCTCTCCCCCGGTCTCGTCCGCTCCGTTAATTGACGCCGGAGCCACCCGGGACAAGATATCCTCAAACTCCGGCCCGGCGGCTCCCCGCTCGTAACTTTCCCTTTACAGTCCATCGGCGTTATATTCTTTGACCGCGCTTGGGTACGACTTCTAATCATCTGGGGGGCACTCATGACAGCTGTGGTTAAGTCTGAAGCAAAGGCCAGGACCTTTGGCCGAAACATCGAAAGTGATCTGGCATCCCGGTTCCTGCGGGTGGTGGAGACGGCGGCCATCGCCTCCGCCCACACCATGGGCCAGGGCGAACGCAAGCTTTCCGACCAGGTAGCAACGGAAGCCATGCGCAAGACCATGGATTCAATTCCCATGCGCGGCACCATCGTGATTGGCGAGGGCGAACGCGATGAGGCGCCCATGCTCTACATCGGCGAAAAAGTCGGCGCCGAATTTCCCGACGGCACCGAAGTCCCCGAAGTGGATATCGCCGTCGATCCTCTGGAAGGCACGAACCTGTGCGCCACCGGCGCGCCCGGCGCCATCACCGTGCTGGCCGCTTCCGAGAGTGGTGGACTACTGAACGCGCCGGACTGCTACATGGAAAAGATCGTGGTGGGCCCGTCCTGCAAGGGCGCCGTCGATCTCGACGCCCCGGTGGTCGATAACCTCAAGAACATCGCCAAACGCATGCACCGTGACGTTGAGGACCTGGTGATCATCGTGCTCGACCGGCCGCGCCACGAGAAGCTGATTGCCGAGATTCGCAAGGCGGGAGCGCGAATCCGGCTGATCGGCGATGGTGATCTGTCGGCTGGCATCGCAGCCGCCGTCATCGGGACCGGGGTCCACGCGGTCATGGGTTCGGGCGGCGCTCCCGAAGGCGTGATCACAGCCGCCGCCATTCGCTGCCTGAATGGCTACATGCTGGGACGCCTGGTCATCGACAAGCCCGAACTGGAAGAACGCATCGCGCGCATGGGCATCAAGGACAAAGAACAAGATCTACGAAGCCGAAGACCTGGCGCCCGGCAAGCAGCTCATCTTCGCCGCCACCGGAGTCACCGAGGGATCGTTGCTGAAGGGAGTGCGCTTCTTCGGCGAAGGCACGCGAACCTCATCGGTAGTCCTGACCCTGCGCACCGGAAAAGTGCGCTTCATCGACAGCATTCATCTGGAGAAGGGGCCGGATGTGAAGGTGCGGTTCGCGTAGATCGTCAGGAAGGTCAAGAAAAGGGATTGTCGATGCGGAGGTTTTCGATCTCCTGCCCGTTCTGGAGGTCCTCGCTGTAAAGCACGCTACACCGGCTCTGGAGCGCGGCAGCGACGATAAGACAGTCATACCAAGACCAGCGATATTTTCCCGCTATGCGCATGGCTTCGACGTACAGAGCAGGCGAGGAGTGAACCGCCAGTAGCGGGCGAAACACGGTGATCAAATATTGCTCGGCCTCGGCCAGGTTCATCGGGTGCTGGAACCGCCGGAAGGCAACGTTGAAGAACTCCTGCACCACCTGGTAGCTGACCAGTCCGTCGCCCGTGTCCGCGGCCCGTCGGATAAGTTGAGTCGCCCGCTTCGCTTTGGCGGACGATTTTGCGTCGAACGTGTAAACAAAGATGTTTGTGTCGAGAAAAAATCTACCGCTCATTCATCTCTTCCCGAGTATAGGGCCCTGACGATCGCACGTGGCGAAGACGGCGCATCAGGGCATCGACAGCAGCCCCTCCTCCGGCTTGTGCCGCGTACTGCTCCAGCCACTCCCGAAAGGCCGCGTTCAGTGTCTTGTGTTGTGCCCGCGCCACCAGCCGCGCCTGCTCGATGAGGCTTTCGTCCGCGCTTAAGGTTATGTTCTTCATGCGTATACAGTGTACACTATTTCAGTGTACTGTCCACCCTTACTGCGGCGTCGGCGGCCACTCCTGCGATACCCCGGCGAACAGGCTGACCGTCTTCTCCAGACGCTTGCTTCCGTCATGCACTGCGATCTTGTGCGGTTTGCCAACCTCGTAGCCGTCCCACAGCGAGACGCCGGCGTAGGCACCATCCTTGCGCAGGGCGTAAAACGTCATGTCCATGAAGCGGAGGCGGTCCATGTCGCCGTTGTAGTTGCGCACAATGCGCTTCAGGGCATCCATGCCGGCATCGAAGGGTGACATGCCGTGGCGCATGTTCTCCACAATCGTATGCGCTCCCACGACTTTGATGTTCTCTTCCCCGCTGCCTGTTGCGCCGGCTGAACCAACGTCCTGGTCGGTATAGCAGCCGGCCCCGATGATGGGAGAATCGCCAACCCGTCCCGGCAGCTTCCAGGCCAGGCCACTGGTCGTGGTGCTGCCGGAAATCTCTCCCTTTTCATTCAGCGCGGAACAATGGATGGTTCCGGTGGGGGGAAACAAGACTTTGCGGATCGCCACCATGCGCTGTTCCGGCTCAATTCCGATATCCGCAGCAACCTGTTTCATGCGCTCGATGCGGCGCTCGAAATCATCGGCGTGGGGCGCCGCAGGCAGCCGCTTATGCCAGTCGGGACTGGATAATCCCGGCCCCCACCAGTCGGAATGGGTCTCCTTCCACAGCAACCAGATCTTGCGGGAGTGCTCGGTCAGCAAGTTCTCGCGCGGGAAACCCTGAGCCACCGCAAAACGCTCGGCGCCTTCTCCCACCAGCATCACGTGCCCGGTGTGCTCCATCACCGCCCGGGCCACCTGTGAAACATTCTTGATGTTGCGCACGCCGCCGACTGACCCGGCCCGCCGCGTGGGACCGTGCATGCAGCAGGAGTCGAGTTCCACCACGCCTTCTTCATTCGGCAATCCGCCCAGTCCGACGCTGTCATCGTTGGGGTCGCTCTCGGGGCCTTTCACGACTCTCAGAGCGGCCTCGAGCGTATCGCCGCCGTCTTTCAGAAATGCGAAGGCGTCGTCGAGGTAATCGAATCCGTTGGCGGGGCTGATGATAATCGGACGCTTGCCGGCCGCAGCGGCCGCCACGGCTTTGTCAGGTTGCTTCCGCTCTTCTCCCTCCAACCCCAACGAGACAGCTCCCACCACGGCGGTAGAGAGAAAATCCCGGCGTGAAAAGGCCATTTGCGGTCCTCCATGATGTGAAGGAAGTTGTTAGAACCGAAGAGGATAACATGTCCTGCTAAGCAGGAACCGACCGCGGATTTCTTGGATCAGATCCATTAGAAACCATCCGCGCAAAGGCGCGGCTTGAAGAATTCCTTACGAGGCCGCGGCTATTTCGCCCTTCTTCCGGCTGGAACGGAAACGCAACAGCGCGGCAATGCCGCCCACATTCTCGAACTCGGGCTCATCCTTTACGTACACCAGCTCAATGTCGCGACGGATGGCCGCGGGGACTAGGGCCTCACACACATCTTCCAATTTCTGCGTGCCCCGTCCACACACTGGGCAATAGCGCACCATGTGCGCGTCAAGATGGCCGCAGCTCGGGCATTCGACCGCGTGTGCCGTGTACTTTTCGGCCATCAGCAAGGTCTGCACTTCCCCCATTTCGAGCGAACGCAGCACCCGGCGCAGGCCAGTCACGCCGCGACCGTTGCTCCGGGCCTGGCCCAAGGCTTCACGCACCAGCTCATGCCGGTGTTGAGTGAGCGAATCTCGCAGCATGCGTTCGCCCTGCTCGCGCACCTGCTCTTCGCTGACTTTACCCACGTCAGCTGCGAAGCGCCCCAGCAACCGCTGCCTGACGTAAGGGTGAAGGTGGGCCTCGAAGTCATGCCAATGGATGTCCGGACATCCGATGATGAACTGGTCAAAAGCTCCCTTTTCCAGTCCCTGCTTCAGGACTTCCGCCACGTTCTTGAAATGGTGCAGGACCTCGTCGTTCACACTGCGTTCGGCATGGCCGGCATCGTAACCCAGAAAGCCGTCGCCGCGGCCGCGCCGGGACAGATTATGGAAAAGGGCCTCCTGCTCCCTGACTTCATCGAGATGCAGATCAAAAAATCGCGCCCGGTGACGATCCAGAATGGCCACTCGCAAGCGCGGCTGCCGGCCCAGAACCACGGCCAGTTCGTTGAGGTGGAAGCGACGGTTGACGAACAGTTGAGTCTTCGCAAATTGTGGCGGCAAGTCGAATTCGCGCCAGATGCTCCGGCCGCCACAGGCAAATACCGCTTTGGCCCGAGCGTGATTGCCCTGCCACTCCGCGGTGAGGTCGAGGATTCGTTGTAGATCACTCCGGGCACAGCCATTGCGGCCGTTTTTTTCCGCTTCGCGCAGGGCCTGGCGAACCAGGTCCTTGGCCAGGATCGCCTGCTCGCGGTGCGACTTGTCGCTGGGCCGGGCGGGCTGAAAATAGAAACTGATTGCGCAATCCGCTCCACTGCCCTGAAATTCGGCCAGCTCCCGGATATCTTCGCGGGTGATCATTTCAATCTCTCCTGAGTGCGACAGAACGAACACGCTGCCGCAGAAATCAGTCGGTACCCGTGCTCTGGAGCGTTCTTTTCTGGAATCGACTGGCGATCGGTGGCGAGCGCCGCAAGTGTTCCCGGGCGGCGATGATCGAGGCGTGGATCGACTCCGGCTCGCGATCGGTGATGGCAGAGATCTCTGCCACTGAAAATCCTTCGACCGTATGCAGAATGAACGCCTCGCGGTCGCGCGGCCGGGTGGCCGCCAGGGCACCCTCCACCAACCGGTTCATCTCGTCCGACGAGGCGATGTCCTCCGGTGTGGAGGTGCGGCGGTCAGCGATCATGCTCTCCCGGGTCAGGGTTTCATCCGGCTGATGAAACTGAAGTTCGGGTTCGTCGCTGGCTCGTACATTCGGCATGCGCGCCGAGTCTTCCAGGTGGACCGAGACCACGTTATCGCAGCTCCGGGCCTGCAGGTCGCCGATGGCATGGATGGCCAGGCGGTACAACCACGGCTCCAGGGCCAGCTTGTCAGGCTTATCGCCGCCATCGCCCAGGGCTCCGGCGATGACCTCGTCAATCACTTCGTCCTTGGTGACGGAATCGGGGACCATCTGCTCGGCAGCCTCGCGAAAATACAACTCGCGCTCCACAAAAAGCTCAAGGCGCGAGAGATTCGCATTCACGTAACAGCGTATATCTTCGGCGGACACCGTCGACGGACGAACCGACGCCAGGGTCTGCTCGAACGGGACCTGCGCTTCGGACCGGGACCTTTCCGACCGGCGCCGCGCCCACTTGTGCGAACTTCTCAGCAACGCTTTGTGTCGGGTGGTCTGTTGCAGCAGATCGTCGAAGGTAATCTTGATCGCCGCCACCGCCGTTGGGGCTGAGCGCTGTGCCGCCAATTGGCCTGAGGGCAGGCGCAGGTTCAAGGACACAGTGACCCCCTTGCGCGGAGAGGGTTGCTCCAAAACGCCCTTCAGGTGGAGCAGTTCGGGTCGAAAAACCTGTAGCCGCTTGCGCAGCTTTTCCACCAGGTGATTGATTTCTTTTTCGAGATCAGGGGTTTTACGCAGCTTATAGCTGATATGGACATTCATGCCAAGCCTCAGAACACGGGTAGCGGGTCCCGTGAAGCTCTATTCGTCCTTACAAGCCGATTCTACACCCCCAGGGGAAAGGGAAAGGACGAAAAGTCGGATCAATTACGGCGATTTGTCGGCCATGAATTGATCAAGATTGGAACCAAAGAGCCATTCCGCGTCGGAGGGCCGAGTGTTAAGATTGATAAATAGCCAAAATGATGAAACGCGGGACGTGGCTTTCTCGGAACCGGTAGGAATGACCAGATCTCTTCGTGACAATTGGCCGAGGCCTTCTTCGAGCCATTCTCTGTGATTTGAAATGTCCTGCGATAATTTCCAGAAACTCTGTTGAACCTTCCGCCGCGCTACACCGCGACAGTGACCGACGTTTCGGTGCGTGTGACCGGCCGGTATAACGTGTCGCGCTCCACCGGTTCCCTGCCCGCTTCACGGATCAGACGAACCAGGTCCTGGCGGCGCATGCCTTGCGGAGTAGTGGCGCCGGCATCGTGGTAGATTTTTTCTTCGATCACGGTTCCATCTATGTCGTCGGCGCCAAAGCGCAGCGCGATCTGCGCGATCTTCGGGGTCATCATCTGCCAGTAGGCTTTGACGTGCGGGAAATTATCCAGCACCAGACGGCTGATGGCGATCTGCTTGATGTCGAGCATGCCGCTGGTCTTGGGCAGATGTTGCAGCGGCGTGTTATCGGGATGGAAGGCCAGGGGAATGAAGGTCTGGAAGCCGTGAGTCTCGTCCTGCAGCGCCCGAAGTCTGAGCAGGTGGTCAACCCGGTCTTCGTCGTTTTCCACGTGGCCGTAAAGCATGGTGGCGTTCGACTTCAATCCGATCTGGTGCGCCAGCTTGGCCGTATCCAGCCACTGATCGCCGTCGATCTTGTGGTCGCAAATAATGTGACGCACCCGGTCGGCAAAAATCTCGGCCCCGCCGCCGGGTAGTGAATCCACGCCTGCGGCTTTCAACTGTTCCAGGGTCTCCCGAATCGAGAGCTTGGCCCGCTTGGACAGATAAGCCACTTCGACCATGGTAAAGGCCTTGAGGTGCACTTGCGGAAAACGCTGCTTGAGCCCTGAAATCAGGTCGAGAAAATACTGGAATGGCAGATCAGGATGCAAGCCGCCGACGATGTGAAACTCCGTAACGGCCTCGGTGTAGCCCGACGCCGCCGTCTCGAAGGCTTCTTCGAGCGCCATGGTGTAGGCGCCCGGGGTGTCCTTCTTGCGGCCGAAAGCGCACAACCGGCAAGCGGCCACGCAAACGTTGGTCGGGTTCAGATGGCGGTTGACGTTGAAATACGTCTTGTCGCCGTGCATGCGTTCACGGACGTAGTTTGCCATCCAGCCTACCGCCAGAATATCGCCGGTACGGTAGAGGGCGAGGCCGTCGTCCGCGCTGAGTCGCTCCCCCGCCACAACCCGGTCGTGGACTGGCCCCAGCCGGGCATCGTCAGTCTGGAAGGAATGCATGGTAAGCATCGCCTTAATGATAGCATCCGGGCTGGTATGGGTCGGGCACTCTTGCCTGACGCCTCTGACTTTGATCTTGGCTATCTCGTAACCGCGATCTGTAACTAAACCACGACCTGATTCCAAACCTAAGGTCAAGGGCGTCGGACAAGAACGTCCGACCCACACCAGCCTCCGGCTACTTCTTCAGCAACAGATCTCCGGCAATGAAGAGGAAGAACACAATTGAGATCACTCCATTCATGGTGAAAAACGCGGCATTCAGCCTGGACAGATTGTCAGACGACACCAGGGAGTGTTCGTACGCCAGAAGCAGCGCCACCACGATCACGCCGATCACGGCCAGCTTGCCCAGTCCGAAGGCCACTACTAATCCCATCAGCAGGACCAGCATGAGCAGGTGGAAGAAGCGAGCAATCCAGAGCGCGCGCCCGATCCCGAAGTAGCGCGGAATGGAGTGCAGGCCCGCCTCGCGATCGAATTCGTAGTCCTGGCAGGCATACAGTACGTCAAAACCAGCCACCCAGAACGTGACCGCGGCGGTAAGCAGCAGAATACGGGGATCAAACGAGCCGCGTACCGCGATCCAGGCGGCAGACGGAGCAATGCCCAGCGCCAAGCCCAGGACCAGGTGCGACCAGCGCGTAAAGCGTTTGGTGTAGGAGTAAAGCAAGACAATGGCGAGCGCGACGGGAGAGAGTAGCAGCGCCAGGTGGGTCAACCGGGAAGCGGCCAGCACGAACACCGCGCAGGAGCAGACCACGAAGGTCGCGACAAATGCAGGGGTCAGCGTTCCAGCTGGTAAAGCCCGGGTTTGGGTACGCGGATTGGCAGCATCAATGGAAGCGTCGGCCAGCCGGTTGAAGGCCATGGCGGCGGAGCGCGCCGCGATCATGGCCACGATAATCCACAGCAACTGCTGTTCCCCGGGCAACCCGTTCGCCGCCAGCATGGCGCCGCACAAGGCAAATGGGAGCGCGAAAACCGAATGCTCCCACTTGATCATTTCCAGAGTCACCCGCAAATTGCGCAGCAGCGCCACCTCAGGATTGTAAAGCACAATCGGTGTGGGTCGGACACTCCTGTCCGACGCCTTTGACCTTGATTTTGAACTTCACTCTAAAGTTTCCGTAGCTGTCAGGCAGGACGGTGCAAACACCCAGACCCCAAGGAGCAAGTCAACTTCAAAGGCGTCGGACTGGAATGTCAGACCCACAGGCTGAGTTTGTGCTTCTCTCGATCGCGCAGCTCAGGCCGGATCCCCGCCGCTGATCAACGGCACAAAACGGCATCCCTCGCGCAGCACAGTCAGCGCCTTCCCGCCTTGCTTGCGAACCAGTTGCAACTCCTGGGCCTCCGGCGGACCGACCGGGATGATCATGCGCCCGCCCTCACGCAATTGCTCTAACAGCGCGGGCGGAACCTGAGCCGCCGCGGCCGAGACAATGATGGCGTCGAAGGGCGCATATTCTGGCAAGCCGCGGCTTCCGTCGCCGGTCACCAAGGTGACGTTAGTCAAACCCAGGCGGGAAAGGGTGTGCGCCGCCTGCCGCGCCAGCTCCGCATGGCGCTCCACCGAGTAAACGTGTTTCGCCAGTTGGGTCAGGACGGCGGTCTGATAGCCCGAGCCGGTTCCGATCTCCAGCACCTTTGCAGCGGGCTCAAGCTGCAGAAGGTCCAGCATGAGCGCCACGATGTACGGTTGCGAAATCGTCTGGCCCGCAGCAATCGGGAGAGGATGATCTTCGTAGGCCTGATCGCGATAGCGCGTCTCCACGAACTCGTGACGCGGGATACTCGCCATCGCGTCGAGCAGACGTTGGTCGCGGATGCCGCGGGCGCGCAGTTGGGTCTCCACCATACGCTGGCGTTCGACCGCGAAGCGATCGGGCTGGAGTTCAGCAACCAAGGCCGCTCCAGAATACTCCTCCGGTCGGCAATGCTCTTGTGGTGTGGACTGTGTGGTTATTTCTTGCGCTGCCGCACCCGTACATCGATGCTGACCACGCCGTTCTGGTCTCGCACCCCCACAATGGAAACATTGCGGGTGATGTTGTACTCCGCCTGAATAATCTGCTGCGACGCCTGGGCGACGTTGGTGGTGTAAGTGAGAGTGAGGTTGTTCTTTACCTGCTGTTCGATAGTGACCGCCGGACCGGTTTGCGTGGATGAGGTTTCCGTGTTCAGGCCCTGGGGATCGATCTTGATGCGGCTGACGCCAAACAATTTCTGCACCCGGTTGCTGACCGTCGCGTTCAGGGCCGCGCTCAGGATTGCGCTGGACGTCCCCGAGTTGAAGGCGGACTGTGACTGGTTCAGCTGCGCCGACTCCTCCGAAGTCTGTCCGAAGGCCAGTAGCCCGATGATGTCGGAAGTGGGCAGTGGTGGCTCCGAACGGTAAGTGACGTTGGGCCGGTCGATCTGGCCGTTCAGGTTGAGCGTGATGTCATAGTCGCGCACCCGGGTGGAAGCCTGCAAATCCAGCACCGCGGTCGTGGTCACCGGGTTGATGAACGTAATATCGCCGCGTTCCAGGCGATATTTGGTCCCGTTAAACTGCACTTCGCCTTCGATAATGTCGGCGCGCCCCAATATGACAGGCTTGCCCGCCGTCCCCCGGAGATGCAGGTCCGCGTCACCGGAAAGCCGCAGGCTGGCAGTCTGCATCTGCAATTCGGGAGTAGTGGCAATGTGAACATCCAGGCGAATCCGGTTCAGCAACCGGTTGGTCGGCGGCAGTACAGAAGCCTGCGAACGCTCCAGATACGCTCCGAAATCGAAGCCTGGAGTCATGGCAAGCTTGGTGACGATGATTTCGCCGTTCAATGTCGAGGCGGAAGAAGTTCCTACAAAATGTAAATCCGCATTGGCCGTGGCGCTGACGCCCGGGGGATAGCGCAAGCGCACAGCCTCGCCGCGCACACTCAGGTCGAAATTCAACTTGCCGTTGTACGCCGTGGCGTAACCGCCAAACGTCACCAGGCCGCCACCGGTGTGAGCGGTGAGGCTTTGAACCTGCAGACGGTCCTGATTGAAGATCAGCGAGCCGTTGATATCGCTGAGCGCGCTGGGCAGATCAATATAGGCGATGGCGCCGTGGTCAACCCTCAGCTGGCCCTGAGTAAGCGGTTTGGGCACGGTGCCCCCCACCGACAAGTCCACCGAGACCACGCCGGAAGAGGTGAAATCGGGATTGAGACTCTCGATCAGCTTCAAATTCACCCGGCCCTGGGCCCGCAGGTCAAGTTCGCGGTTTCCGCTCAGGTGCACTTTGCCGGTGGCCGCAATGTCGGTGTCCTCTCCCACCAGGTGGAACTGGTCAATCTGCAGGGACTGGTCGGCAATCGAGAAACGGATGGGGCCCTGGTTCTTGATCTTTACGTCTTCGACATCGGCGTCCAGGTTGTCCACATTGGCGATGAATTGCAATTCGCGGGGCCGCCGCAACGGGCCCACCATGTGCACCTCACCGTCCGCCCGCGAATGTCCGTTTACCGCCCCGCGCAGGTAGGTTTTGAAGACCGCGTCCAGCTCCAGCTGGTGGAAGCGGAAATACACATCCGCGGGCCAGTCCTCGCGCAGATGCACCTGGCCATCGATCTTGAGGTCCGCCTGTTCGAACTGGGATTGTCCCGTGATGCGCAGTTCCGGTCCCTGCGACACTGCGTTGATGGTGAAGTCGCCGGCACGTTCCTGGTCGAACGTAAGATCATGGAGATGAATGGCGGCGTTGAGCCTGGGAGCTTCCAGCGTGCCGGAACCGTCGGCGGTAAAGTCGGCGCGGCCGCTCACCGCGATGCGCGCGCTCTGCAGTGTGGAGACCCGCGCCAGATCAAAATTGCTACCAGTCAGATTGAAGTGATAGGCGTGAGTGGATAGATTGTAAGTGGCGCCGCCGGCGACATTGGCTTCGTAGTGCCCCATCTGAATATTCTTGAGCTCGACTTCCTCTCCCTCGAAATTCAAGTCCGACGTCAAGCGCTCCACCGGTTCGCCGTAAATACTGCCCTTGCGGAGCTGCATGCTGCCTTGCCCTTCGGGTGCGGAGCGCGTTCCAGACAGTTGCATGTGAAGATCTACCGTTCCGGTGACCGGATAGGCGTAACCTGCCAGGGCAAGAATGCCGGTCAAATCCGCATTCTGGGTATCCAGATGTGCCTGGAAGGGGCTGCTATCGGTAAATTGCCTGTCAGCAAGTTGGGCATGAAAATCAAACTTGAGCGAATCGGGATCGCGGCTCAGAGTACCGTTGCGCACGGCGAACACTGAGGGTGACAGTTGAATGTCGGCCTGCAGGGCGTTCCAGTCGATGGTTCTCTCCGGGGTGTAAGCGGTGGCGGGAACGGTTGTTTCGAAGTCCTGCGACTGCAAACTACCCGTGATCGCGATCTGGGTAAGCTTTCCCGTGGCGGTACCGTTGAACGAGGCGTGCCCTTTCAGCGTTACCGGAATCTGGCCGGCATATCCCGCCGCGCTGAAAACCGGCTGCCATTCGCCCAGGTTCGTGGTGGTGACCATGACTTTGAGCGCCGCTGTGGACGAGAGTGTGCCGGACGCGTGCACCTGGGTGGCGCGGGTGGCCGCGGTCAATTCCGCAAGCTCCAACTCGCCGGGACCGAAACGGTAGATGCCCTGGGCGTGCCCAGTGAGCGGGAATTGCGCTTTGGTTGACAGCGCCGGCGGCACCACATCGGCCACGAACTGAGCTTCCGTGTTGCCGATGCTGTCCTTCCAGCTGGCGTCCACCTTTCCGCTGACCAGTCCAGCAGGTTTAATCTTTTGAAAGGGACGTGAAGCAGTGGCCACCGCGGCCGCAATCTCCGCCGCGGACAAATCCTTAAACCGAAGCCGCGCGCTTCCGGTCTGCCGGTTGGCCGGCTTTTCTTTGGCGTTGCGGCTCGCGGGTTGCGGGCTGAGCCATTGCGCCACATCCGCATCGCCGGTAACACTTCCACCCAGTACGTGCCCCTGGATCTGCGAAAGCAGGAGTCGGCTCGGAGTCACCGCATACTGCGCGTTCAAGCTCGCGTTGTGCACACCTACCGGAGCGTCCCGCCAATCGAGATTCGACAACAAAGCCTTGCCGGTGGACGAAAAATCATCCGCTGACCAGGAGCAATGACCCGTCAACTGCAGGACGCCGCGCCGCACTTCCGGATGCCGGATGATCGCAGCCGCCTCGGCCAGATCAAGGCTGACCTCATAGCCCGCGACGACTTTGGGCTGCCTGAAATTCTCCAGCTGGCCCGTGGCCTCGAGGCGCGAACGCCCCGAGGTGGCCTTCAGCGATCGCAACTGGACGCGGTTCCTGCCCAAAGTGAAGTGGGCCTCTGCGGTCCAGGCAAAGGGGCGATATCCGCCGAACGCACTGTCCGCCTTGCCCAGCAGAATGTTCCCTTCATAGACCCCGCGAAAGAGTGAATAACTCATGTCAGCCGACACGTCGCGCAGGGCAAAATCCAGCGGCATTCGCTGGTCCCCCCAGATCAATTCGCCGCGGCGCACTTCAAAACGGCTGATGGACAGCGCGAAAAGCTGCTGCATCGTCTGCTTGGGCGACGTCGCCTTCACCTTCGGCTCCGGCTGGTTGGTGGTGCCGTCGGAATAAAGAATGATGTGGACGACCGGATGATCGAGCACGACGTAGTTGAACCCCAGCCCACTCCGCAGGAGAGACCAGATTTTGACCTGCGCCATCAGACTGTTGACGTGGGCAAAGGGAATTTCTCGCGGCCCTTCGCGGCCGTGGATGGTCAGTTCGCGGACTTCCACCTGGAAATGGAAGGGGACGACGTGGATGCTCCCCAGCTCGACCCGGCCGCCGGTAGTTCGCTCCAGGGTGGCAATCAAACGCTGGCGCACCAGCGCCCGAAAGGACTCCGTAGTGCTGTACCAACCCACGCCCAGCAGCACCAGCGCACCCGCCAGCATCAGCCAGAGCAGATACTTCCAGATCCTGCTCCGTGCCGGCTTCGCGCCGGTTTCACTCATTGGCTACTGCCTCCGGAAGCGGGAGTAAGTGCCTCGGCACGGATTTCGCTTCCAGCCCGCAGGTTGTGCAGCCAGGTGATCAGCAACTGGCTGATTTTCTTCTGGGTGAGAAGCTCCTTGATTTTGCCCGTGACCTCAGCCAGGGGAACGCTTTGTCCACCGGATTGTCGGAGTTGAGGCAGGAGTTCCTGGTTGTAGTAGCTCTCGATGCTTTTGGAATCCACCGTGACCGATGGCCGCAGGCGCGCGTCCACCAGGCGCATCAGATCGAGTTCTACCGCTACGTGGTGCCTGAGGGTTTCCTCGCTCAGCCGGTACTTGTCCAGCAAAGCCTTCCAACCCAGATCGGTTTCGGCGTCGGAGTACTGTTTACGAATCTCGGCCACGCGCTGGGCCACTTCCTCCGGCGAGGCGTGGGGTGGGTCCGCAGCCGGCTGTTGTTCGCGCAGCAACTCCTGATCAATCAGGCGATCGAGAGCGACCTTGCGGTCTTCGACGGTCATGCGGTCCAGGGGATGTCCACCGCTGAAGGCCTCATAGCGCAGCGAATCCTCCCAGTCACTCAGCAGAATGATGTGGCCGTTCACGGTGGCCACAATGCGGTCGATCACTTCGGCCGCGCTGGCCCAGGAAGCAAGCGTGAGAAGCGCTCCCAGGCAGACGAAAATAGAAATCCTTCTATCCATCAGAAAGTCTGTCCGATGCTGAAGTAAACGTTGAAATGGCTGGCGTGCTGGGGCTCGAAGACGGTACTCGTCACACCGTTAACGGTGGTCGTCTTCTGGCCCGGGAACGCGGGCGGATTCAGATTGTACCCGAAATCAAAGCGCACCGGGCCCACCGGTGTCTTGTAACGCACACCCACGCCGATGGCGTGAGAAATGTAGTTGTAGTCGCACTGCTTCCTGGTGGCCTCCTGCAGGCACACCCCAGGGTCCTTCTGCGACCAGCGCGGCAAGCTGTGGAACATGTCATGGACGTTTGTAAAGACGTTTCCCATATCGTGAAAGATGGCGAAACTGATGTTGTCCTGAAAGAAAGGCAGAGTCGGAGGGGGCATGCGCACTTCAATGTTATTCACAAATAGTGCCGTGCCCCCCAGTGGAAAACCGGTGTTGGGATCGCGCGGTCCCGCCTGGTTCAGTCCAAACCCGCGATGCGAGTTTCCTCCGCCGGCGAAAAAACGTTCAGCCAGGGGCAAACACACCAGAGGCGACGGGCAATCACCCCCCGGCTGGGGATTGGTCACGAGCTGGGGCATGACCGTATTCCCGTAGGGAATTTCAATTCCAATGCGAGTAGAGCGGGCGAGAACAAATTTCTGGTCCGAGTTCCGCTTTCTCCCGATCGAGTAGTAGGTGGAATTCTGGAGCAGCAAGCGGCCGAAATCGGTCTCCGAGCCAAAATGGCTGTCGGCCACGCCGCCGTCCACCGTGGTGTAGTTCCCCTTGGTAGTTTCCAGATCGTTGTCGCGTTTGTTGCGAATGTAGCTGAAGTTGGGAATGGCAACCCGGGTGGGCAGGGAGAGCAGCGGAATCTGGTCAGGGCTGACGGTTTTGCTCAGGTCGGTCGCCCGCACCCGCCGGTAGGTAAGCCGATAGGTCATGATGCTGGCCTTGTTGATGATCTCTTCGGCCTGCACCGACCCCTCCAGCCGCTGTGAAGTAAAGGTGGTGACGTCCACCGTGTTGTCGTAAAAAGCCGTAAAGGTGAGTCGCCAGTTGGGATTGTTGAACAGGCGTGGGGCGTCGTAGCTGATCAGTCCGCGCTGCTGCAGGCCGCCCACGTTGGCCTTCAGGTTCACGGTATGGTTCAGGCCGCGAAAGTTGAGACGCGTCATGCCAAACGAGACCCGCGGGCTGAATCCCGTCTTTCCCAGAGGTTGAGTATCGCTCGAACTCGGCTGTCCCGTCTGGAATTCCAATCCCAGGCCGTAATTGAAGGTGTAACGCCGGGCTTCCTGCACGTTCACCAGAACATTCTTCTTCCGCTCGCTGCTGTCCGGATTCTGTACCGCCGTATCCACCTGGCTGAAGATACCCAGGTCGTAGAGCCGCTTCTGGGTATTCAGCATATCGATCTGGCTGAGGGGATCGCCCGGCTTGATCTGGATTTCGCGCTGCACGATAAAAGGGCGGGTGTGGTTCAGGCCCGCCGTGAACACATGGTCCACGATGACCTGTTCGCCGGGGTGGACGGTGTAAGTGACATCCCGGATCTGAGGATCCGTGGCCGAACGTTTCGCCGATGCCTCGAATGTGGCATTGGGAAATCCGTTGTTGAAATAGTAATTGAGAACAATTTCGCGGTCCTCGTTGATTTTGGAATACGCAAACCCCTGTCCGGGAGAAATGTTGAGATCGGGCAATGGACTGGCCAGGGCGGTTTCGTTGCCCACGATCTGCAAGGTCCCCACTCTGGTCTGGGGGCCTTCGTCGATCTGCAGCGTAATCGCCAGATCGTTCTCCCTGCCTTGATAGTTGTCTTCCACCTTGGGGGTAATGGTGGCATCCAGAAACCCGTTGGCGCGATAGGGGTTGGCAATGACATTGCGAACATCCGCGCTCAAGAGCGCCTGGCTGTAACGGCCATGCGCGAGAAAACGCCCGGCCGGCTGAATCTGCATGCGGGCCCGAATCTGGTCTTCGCTGAAAATATGGTTGCCCGTCAACACCAGCCTCACCAGTTTGTGCCGCTCGCCCGCGTCGATCGCGTAGGTCACTCGCATTTCGCCGGTCGACAGCGAGTTTTTTTTCACCGTCACTTTGGCGTCGAAGTAGCCCAGGCCCTGCACGTAGTTGAGCAGATTGCGCCGGCCTTCGTTCAGCAAGTCATCGTCGAGCGCATTTTCTTCGTACACGGGGACATTCTTCTTAATCTGGCTGCGGCTGATCTTTAAACCTTCGACCGCGATTTCAACTTTGGGTCCGGGCTCGATTTCAAAAGCGTAGTCCACGGTATTGCTTTGCGGACGGTAGGTCCGGCTGGAGATTGCGACCTGGGACAAAAGCCGCTCCTGCTTCTGATACTTTTTCCGCAGCCGGTCCAGGGCGCGGCTGACGCGTTGCACGGTCACGTAGTCCGCGGTGTGCATCTTGGCAATGTCCTGAATCTGGCCCACGGAAAATCCCGCCGGGCCGCTTACCGTCACGCGGCCGACCCTGGCGTGGTTCCCGGGCACGAGCCGGAACAGCACATTCATCTGCTGGGTCTCAGCTTGCGGCTGCTCCTCGACGCCGACCGACGACTGGTAGTATCCATTCTGCTCCATCAGTTCTTTGATGCCGCCCAGTCCGCGCTCCAGCTTTTCCCGGGTGAACAATTCTCCCAACTGGAGCTTGGATGCATTCACGATCTGGTTGGCAGCCGGGGGATTGGGAGCCCCATCCGCGAAGAGTTGGCCCACAAAGAAATTCGCCCGCATGCGAAATGTCAACCCGACTTGGCCGTCCGGGGTGCGCTCGGCCTCAGCTTGAATATCGGCAAAGCGCCCGGTGGCGTGCAGCGCCTGAATGCTTTGCCGCACCTTCTCGCGTTCCAAAGGGGCACCAGCCTGTTGCGGAATCAAGTCAAGCAGCCCGGCCGTGTTGGCCGCGGGCAGGTCGGCAAAGTCAATTTTCTGAACGATCAGACCCTGGTAGTCGGCCATTCCGCCAACCGTCGGCACGGGCGCAGCCGGTTTCTGGGCCGTGGACGGCTGCGCAGGAGGTGCTGCGCCAGGTCCGGTGGCCGGAGCCGACTGTGCCGCCCCGCTCGGGCCGAGGAAAACGGCGAGCACCAGCCCTGTCAGGGTTCTCCCCACCGCTCCCTCTAAGCGCAAACCAGCTCCTCGCAAGTGCAGGCGATAACGGTTCGATGAATAGCTAGCCGACAGTGTTGCATTTGGCCTGGGATACCGCGCGGCACCTATAATAAAGGTTTGCAGGCTGGGAACTGGTGACCTCTTTGGAACTGGAGGGAAGATACTCGCGACAGGTGCTCTTCTTGGGAATCGGACAGGAGGGGCAAGACCGGCTGGCCAGTGCCCGCGTAGCCCTGGTCGGATGCGGTGCCACCGGCTCCGCCCTGGCTTCCCTGCTGACCCGCGCCGGCGTCGGAAACCTGCGCATCATCGATCGCGACTACGTCGAGCCCAGCAATTTGCAGCGCCAGTTCCTGTTCGATGAAGCCGATGCCGCCGAAGCGATGCCCAAGGCAATCGCGGCCGCGCGCAGGATTGCAGCCTTCAACTCCCAGATTGCCATTGAGCCAATGGTCAAGGATCTCGTCCCCGCCAACATTCAGGCCCTGCTGGAGGGGATCGACCTGGTGCTCGACGGCACCGACAACTTCGAGACCCGCTACCTCATCAATGACTTTGCCGTGAAGGCTTCTCTCCCGTGGATCTACACTGCTGCCGTGGGCAGCTATGGCATCACAATGAACGTGCTGCCGGGAAAGACCGCCTGCCTGGCATGTCTTTTTCCCGATCAGCCGCGCGCCGCCTCCGAGACTTGTGAAACCGCCGGGGTGCTCAATTCAGCCGTAAACCTGGCAGCCTCGATTGCTGCGACTGAAGCCATCAAATTGCTGGTGCGCGCCAACCAACAAGTCCGGCGCACCCTGCTCTCCTTCGATGTATGGCGCAACCAGCGCGCCGAGGTCAATGCCGGAAGACCGCGTCCGGGATGCCGCACCTGCGGCGAGCGCGACTTTGTTCATCTTGCAGGCGAAGGCCGCCCCCACATCACATTGTGTGGAAGAAACTCGGTGCAGATCCACGAGAGCCACCGGCCGCTTGACTTCGTGGAAGTAAGCGCCCGGCTTCAGCCCCACGGCCCGGTACGGCACAACGATTTTGTCCTGAAGTTCTGGCTCAGGCCCTACGAGATGACCTTGTTCCCCGATGGCCGGGCCATCATCAAAGGCACCACCGACACGGCCGTGGCCCGCAGCCTCTACGCTCGATATGTAGGAAGTTAGGTAGCGCCGGAGTCCCGCCGGGCTGTCGGCCGGGCATCTTGCCCGCCCAGTCTGGAATCTGAGGTAAAGTTCGAAGTGGAGGAGAACACCATGCGTCACTTGGTCAGTCTTTTAGTCGTAGTCTGTTGCTGCATCTTCGCTGCCGCTCAAAGCGATCAGGCCTTTCCCGGAACCTACGCTCGGCCCTTCTCGCCGCGCCTCACCACTCCATCGGCTCCGCCTGAGGCGTTGGCGACGCCGTCCTTGACTCTGGACACTCCCGTTCTCACGGTTGGGGCCAGCACGAGCACGATGAGTGCGACCCGCCTCGTGTCCGTTAACCAGCCGCTTTGGTACGCGCCGGGAGTGCGGCTCAGTGCGTCTGCACCTTTTGCTGCACCCACCGCCACCGGAGCCTCTGGTCAAGGAATTGAACTCGGAGCCGCTATGTTTCAGAGCAGCTACGGCGCCGCGCAACTTGTGGGTACTGGTGTTCGGGCCAAGGCGAAGAGGGTATACACCAACCAGGATGTTGCCAGTGTCAACGACAGCAACGGCCTGATCAAGTTTCGCGGCAGGGTGGAGCACGCAAACTAAGGCCGGTTGGCAATAGTCTCAAGGCGCGGGCGGTGGCGGCGAGTGGCCGCTGTCGCCTTCCGCCGCTGTTCATTCACGGACACCCTCCGCCGAAACCGGACACCTGATTCCGGCCCCACCCTATCGTGAACCCCGCAAGTCACTTCGCTATCATGAAGTTGCCTGTACGAGGTTTTGGCTCTCGAATTGCCCTGCTTTCCATGTAGCCGCATCGTCGTCCGGGAGGCCGACCATGACCAGCCTGTTGCATGATCTTCGCTTTGCCCTGCGCCAGATGCGCCGCTCTCCCGGCTTTGCCCTCACCGCAATCCTCATTCTGGCGCTCGGGATCGCCGCCAACGTCATCGTCTTCGGAGTGATCCAGGCATTGATCCTGCGGCCCATTGATGTGCCTCGCCCGGAACACGTAATGACGCTCGCCCACAGCAATGAGTCTTATCCCATTTTTTCCTATCCGGAAGTGCGCGATGTCCGGGATGGAAATACGGTGTTCTCGGCAGTTGGCGCCTTCACCGTCGATAGCTTTGGACTGGAGGCCAACGGCGTCACCCGGCCCGTCTGGGGATTTGAAGTGAGCGGGCAATACTTCGAGGCCGTCGCCGTCAAGCCCTTCCTCGGGCGCCTGCTGCAGCGCGTGGACGACGATCATCCCGGCGCATCACAGGCCGCAGTGCTTTCCTGGCCCGCCTGGAAAAGTGGCTTTGGCGCCGATCCCAGCATTGTAGGTAAGACCATCCGCCTTAATAAGCAGCCCTACACCATCGTCGGCGTTACTCCGGAAGGGTTCTACGGCACTGAAAAATTCTTGCAGCCTGACATTTTCGTTCCCCTGGCGAATCAGGCATCGCTGAACGGCTACAACTGGCTGGAATCGCGACACGATCAAAATATCTGGTCGATCGTGCGCCTCAGGGACGGCGTCACCACACCCCGGGTGCAGGCTGAACTGAACGCGATTGCTGCCCGCGCCGCCCGCGAGTTTCCGAAAGACGAGGAAAAGCTGACCCTCACTCTGACCCGCCCAGGCCTGGTGGGTGACTTTATCAGCGGCCCAACCCGCGCATTTCTGGCCGGCGTGATGGGCCTTGCGGGTATTGTGCTGCTCGCGGCCTGCGCCAACCTGGGCGGCCTGTTCGCGTCGCGAACCGCGGACCGCACCCGCGAGATTGCGATTCGCCTGGCCATTGGATCGAGCCGCTGGCGCGTCATCCGCCAGGTCCTGGTCGAGGCCTTCGTGATTTCGATCCTCGGGGGAATCTGCGCCTGCGTTCTGGCGTGGATTGCACTGACCGGCCTGGCCAACTGGCATCCCCCCACCGAATATCCTTTCAAGTTTCATATCATGCCGCAGCCATCCCTGATCGTGATGGCATTCCTCATTTCGGCGTTCGCCGGCGTGGGCTTCGGTGTGATGCCGCTGTGGCAGATATTCAAGACCGATCCCAATAGCGCGATCAAAAGCGGCGGCAGCCAGTCCACCGCGGGACGCCGCTGGGCGCTTCGCGATGTCCTGCTGGCCGCACAGATCGCGCTCTGCTGCATCACCGTTACGGCGGCCTTTGTATCGCTGCGTGGCCTGGGCAAGACCATGACCATGAACATGGGTATCAATGCCAGGCATGCCGTCGTGGCGAAATTCGAGCTGAGTCAGGCCGGCTATTCGGGCGACGCTGCCGACCACTTTCAACGCCAGTTGCTGGAAAGAGTCTCGCACCTTCCAGGAGTGGAAGCAGCCGGATACGCGCAATCCACGCCGCTCTCTCAGGATACGGTGGTGTCTGATATTTTCCCGCAACCGACCACCGATTTCAGACCCTCAAACCGGGCCTTCGGCGCCTACAGCTACGACATCTCGCCGAGATACTTTGCCGCTGCTGAAACCCCACTGCTCTCGGGGCGCGATGTAAGTTTCAGCGACACCGCGAGGACCCCGGCGGTTGCGGTTGTGAATCGCGAGTTCGCCTGGCGTCTCTTCCACTCCGAAGACGTGGTTGGCCGCTATTTCAAGAACTCTTCCGGCGTGCAGATTCAGATCGTGGGCATCGCGGCGGATGGAAAATATCTCTTTCTCAGTGAAAACCAGAAAGCGGCCGTGTTTTTCCCAATCTCGCAGAGGCCAACTACGAAAACATCCCTGATTGTGCGGCTGCGGCCCGATTCCTCGGAAGAGGCCACGAACGATATGGCAGCTACCGTCCGCAGGGTGGTGCGTGATCTTGACCCCTCCATTCCTGTCCGGGAATCGAGTCCCTGGAGGAACCAGCTCGGACTGACGTTCTTTGTCTCCCAAGTGGCAACGGTCGCGCTTGGCATCTTTGGCGCTTTTGGATTGCTGCTCTCCATCACCGGCACTTTCGGCCTTGCCTCATACACCGTCAGCAAGCGGCTGCGCGAGCTGGGCCTTCGGGTCGCACTCGGTGCGCAAGGCAAGCAGGTTCTTTCGGCGGCGCTTGGCCGCATGCTGGTCCTGCTGGCTAGCGGGTCTGTGGTTGGGATGCTGCTCGGCGTTGCCGCCAGCCGGGTGCTATCGGCGATCGTCTACCAGGCGTCGGCACAGGATCCCTTTGTTCTGGCTGCGGTGGCATTGACTCTGTTGCTCACCGGTTTACTTTCGGTTGCCGGCCCCGTGAAGCGGGCCCTGCACATCGATCCTGCAAACCTGCTACGCGAAGAATAAATTTGACGCAACCAGGATAGGGGAACGCAGGTAGCTTTTCAGCGCTGCGCTACTTTTTCCAGCGCGTCGAAGAAACCGGGATAGGAGATGACCGCCGCCTCCGCTCCACGAATTTGTGTCTCCCCTTCCGCACGCAAGGCGGCCACCGCAAAGGCCATGGCGATACGGTGATCGCCGAGAGAATCGACGTCCGCTCCGCGCAGCTTCTGTTTTCCCGGAATTTTCAGACCATCTTCGCGCTCTTCCACCTGCGCTCCCATGGCGCGCAGATTTGTGGCGATGGCCGCGATGCGATCGGACTCCTTCACCCGCAACTCGCGCGCGTCACGAATCTCGATCCCGCTTTCGGTGTAGGGCGCGATCGCAGCCAGCACCGGAATTTCGTCGATCAGGGCCGCGGTATCGGCTCCGGCAATGGTGATCCCTTTCAGCTCACGCCCCTCTACCTTGACCGTGCCCCGCAATTCCCCATGCTGCTCTTCCAGTTGGGTAACCGAAATTCCCACGCCCAGCAGAATCAGGATATCCAGCAGCCGCGCCCGGGTGGGATTCATCAGCAAGTCCTCGATGGTCAGTTCCGCGCCCGGAAACAATCCCGCCGCACAAAGGAAAAAGGCTGCGCTGGAAATATCGCCCGGAATCGCCGCTTCAATCGCCCGCAATTTCTGCCCGCCCGCAATCCGCGTTTCAAGACCCGCCTGGGTGATTTCCGCCCCGAATGCGCGCAGCGCCAGTTCGCTGTGATCGCGGGTGCGTACCGGTTCAGTGACCGATGTTTCTCCGCTGGCGAACAGACCGGCGAACAGCAGACATGATTTGACCTGAGCGCTGGCCACCGGCATCACGTAGCGGATCGCTTTCAATTTTCCGCCCTGCACCTGCAAAGGCGGCCGGCCGTCGTTCTGGGCGGTGATCTTCGCCCCCATCATTTCTAGCGGCGCGATGATGCGCGCCATGGGACGCCGGGAAAGCGATTCATCGCCGGTAAGCTGGCTCGCGAAATCCTGTCCCGCCAGAATGCCGCTCAACATGCGCATGGTGGAGCCGGAGTTCCCACAATCGAGAGGAGACGTTGGCGCCTGTAATTTCGGGCCCCGACCGTGAATGACCACGTTGTTCCCAGTGCGCTGCACCTCGGCGCCCAGGGTGCGCACGCAGCTCAGAGTGCTGGCACAATCGGCGCCGGTGGAAAAATTCTCCAGCCGCGTATCGCCTTCCGCGATAGCCGACAACATGGCGTAGCGGTGCGAAACCGATTTGTCCCCGGGCAACCGCAGCGATCCGGCCACACTCCGGGCGGGACGCATGATGACAGTGGAAATCAAATTCATCGCTTGATGAGCAAGTCTTGATACGCCGGCAGGCGCTCTTGATCTGAAATCAGAAATCTAAAATCAGAAATCTGCAATCGTTAGGCCAGTGCCCTGGCCTCGGCTGTGGCTTCCTTCAAAATCTCCGGCGGCACTTCCCGAATGGCGAGGTGGAATTCGAACATCGGGGTTTCCGTCCCCCGTCCCCAGCGATTGACTTCCCAGTGCGCCCGGATGAACTTCACCTCCGCATGCCCGGTCAGATCGAGCAGCAGGGGATGCTGGCTGCGGTAGAACTTCTGGGGAAACGCAGTCAGCGCTTTCGTCCCCCAGGCCGCGCCATCAGCGGAGCCGTAGACACTCACGTCCAAAGCTTCCTGCTCGATAATGTTGGTGATGTCCAGGGTCAGCAGGAAGACGCGGCTGGACGCTCCGCCGATGTCCAGCGTCGGCCCATCGCCCTTGGCGCTGGCTACGGTCTTTTCGGGAACCAGGAGAGTATTGATCGTCGTCGGTAAAGGCATGCCGGAAGAATTGTAACAAAGCCCGCCAAGTCGCATGTGGGCGCGAGCGTCCACGCTCGTGCAGGGCGGAGGCAAATTGATGTTGGCCTCGGCATCTCGCTCGTGCAGGCCGTCTTGGCGCCACAGCACGAGCGGGACGCTCGCGCCTACATGTCACCGAAGAACTGGCGCAGCAGTTTGCCCACTTCCGCGGGCTGCTCCCAGGGTGAATAGTGGCCGGCGTGAGGGATGATCTTCACTTCGCTGCCGGCAATATTTTGCCGCATCAACTCCGCCTCTGAAGGACCGGTGACAACATCTTCATCGCCGGTCACAATCAAGGTTGGCACGTTGATCGTTTTGAGGTCCGGCACGGAATCCGGCCGTTCCGCCATGCCGCGCTGCACCTGGGCAACGTTTCCCGCGGACATCTTTCGCATCATGCGCAAAGCGCCATCCACCAGGTCGGGACGACTCTGGCGTGTAGTCTGCCCCATCAATTTTGGAACCATGCTCTCGAAGAAGGGCTCTGTGCCCCGTTCCAGCACCTCGGCGGCAGCCTGCAATCGTCCCGCTTTCGCTTCCGGAGAGTCGGGCGGCGCCTTGGTGTTGCACAGCGCCAGCGCCGCGACTCGCCCGCGATAGCGCCGCCAGAACTCGAACAGCACATAGCCGCCGATGGAGACTCCCGCCAGCGGCACCCGCCCCAGTTCCGCCCGATCAAGAATTCTCGCGATATCGGCCGCCTGCTTCTCCATGGTGGCTGGCCCCTCTCCGGCGGATGATTCACCATGTCCACGCAAGTCGGGAAGGATTAATTGATAGCGGGACAGGACCTGGGCCACCGGCAGCCAGAATTCATGATGCACGGGGAATGGATGGAGCAGCACCACCGGCGGCCCACTCCCCAGCACCCTGTAGGCAATCTCTGCGTCGCCACTCGTGAAGTGAATCATCGCCCTATGTGTGGGTCGTTGTGTTGGTCGGACACTCTTGCCCGATGCTTTTGACTTTGAGGTCCAGGAACCGGTGTCAAACCCACCCAAAATCCAACTTCAAAATCAACCCCAAAGGTGTCGGACAGGAGTGTCCGACCCACACACACGCATCCAATTTACGAGGCCTCAGCCTGATGCCCCTGCGGCACCTCAGCTCGCAGCGGTTCTTCCGGCATCACCACCCAGGCGATGGGATACGAGAGCAAACCGATACCAGTCATCACCGCCGTAACCAACCACACCAGGCGGACCAGGGTCACATCGAGATCGAAGTATTCCGCGAAGCCGGCACAGACTCCTGCAATCTTGCGGTCGCCACGAGGGCGCACCAGACGCCTGCGCGCTACCGCGCTCCCGATTCGCTTGCCACAATAAGCGCAATGACTGGCGTCATCCTGAATCACCTTGCCACAGTAATTGCAGTACATGATCTCCTCCACACTCAACATATCTACTCAACAATACGTGCCATGACACCGGAAGGTTCCCAAGCCTAGTTCTCCCGATAGGCCTCTTTCATCCGTTTGCGCGCCGTCTCGGCCGGCGCCGTGCTGCCGTCCTTGGCCACCACCGCCTGATACTTGGCCAGCGCCAGATCGCGCTTTTGCAGCAGATCGTACATCTCCCCGGCCCCCAGGTTGGCCTTCTGCAACGCCTCCTCATCCGGCTGCGGGGCTTGTCCCACCTGTTCGTACGCGGTCGCGGCCGCACTGTAGTCCTTCTGGGCGCGCAGCAGGTCACCCAGGCTGAGGGCGGCGATTTCATAGTGCAGGCCGGGATAGTGTCCTTCCCTGCCCGCCTGCCAGATTCTTCGATAAACCGCCGCTGCCTCCTGAGTGTGCCCGGCTGCGCGCAGCAGGTGGCCCTCCTCCAGCGCCAGCAGTACGTCCTGGGGAAATCGCGGAACCAGCGCGCGCACAATCGGCAAGGCTTCATCGTAGCGGTGTTCGCGGCGCAGAAACACCGCCAGCAGGATCTGGGCATCGATGCTGGTCTCGCCGTTCCCTTGGGCACACTCTCTAAGGTATTGGAGGCCCTTTTCCTTGTTTCCTCCCAACCCAACCATCGAAGCCGCCACCTTCACACCCCAGGGCAAACTTCCGACAACGTAGTTGTGCGCCCCCACGATCAACTTGGCCTCCACCGTGGAGGGAGAGAGTTCGAGCACGCGTTCGTGATCGCGGCGCGCCCCTACGGCATTCCGCAGGGCGGAAAACCAGGCGCGTTCGATCAGCGCGGTGTAGGTGGAAAACTGGGCCCGGGTCACGCCGCGGGCGTACAGGGCATCCACATCGTTCGGGTTTGCGGCCAGGCGCTTTTCCTCCAGCTGCAGGGCGCGTTCCACCAGATTCTTGATCTGCTCCTTCACCTTCGGCTCTGCCGGACGGTGGGGCGCTGAAATAAAAGTGTCGTTCGCGTATTCGCCCGTGTTCAGCACACCCATGCGATAAAGTTCCCGGAACAAGGTCGCGGTCAAAAGGTGATTGACCGCGAAGGGATCGTCAGGATGCCGCGCCAGCACCTGTTCAAACTCCTGCACCGCCCGGTCGTAGTCGAGGTTGTAGAAATGGTTGAACGCGGTCAGGTTCAGCGGATCATGGGGACGATAGGCGAGTGAGGCAGGATTGGCATCTGGCGACGACGCCATGGCCAGCGCAGCCAGCAGGGCGCAGCTGAGAAGCCGAAGAGCGCGGCGTGGAAGGGGAAAAGCCAATTCTCTGTCGTCCGGGGTCGCTGACCTTTAGTTTACCTGAAGCCGGCCAGCGTCCGCCGTGAACCAAAAAGGTTAAGATTCGCGTCGAACTGAGGGAAGGAAACTGTGCCTATAATCAGGCTCCAGAATGAGTTTTTCATAATCACCAGAATTAGCTTTTCATAATCAATCGAGCGCATCTTTCCTAGTGCCAGCGGTAATTCTTGCCCGATTGGAGACCGCAGTCTTCGGGCTTGATCGCAAAAGAATCGGCGTTTCAGTGACTTAGCAATCTTGGGTTTTTGGTCACCGGCTTGCGATCTGGGAAAGGCGAGGATTGTTATGCCCAACGTCGTGCACGATGCGCAACACGAGTTCTGGCGGCCTCCAGTAGTCCCGGGCGAGGCGCCTCGCCCGGGCTTGGTGGAGGTCTGCGATGGTTGCGCCACCGAGTTCATGGTGGGCTCGCTCTTCTGCCATGTTTGCGGCGCTTCCCGTGAAACACGGTCCTCAACCCAGGCACATTGGACGCTCTACCTGGAGTTCCATAACATCCAGCGCGCGCTTGGCCTGTCCACCGCCTCCATGGTCGCTTTCCTGATCGGAATGGCGTGTCTGATTATGGCGGGGATCGCCGTGGGCATGATCTACAGCGTTCAAACTTTCAACGATTTTCAGGCTGTCCAGCTCTATCGTATGCAGTGGCTCCTGGGAGCCATCGCGGCCTTCGCCGCGGGGCTGCTGCTCAAGAAGTCTCCTGATCCGAAACGCTGAAAATCACGCCGCCCACGTAGGCCCGGACGCCCTCGTCCGGGCGGGCGAGCGAAGCTCGCCCCAGGTTTTCGCGTTGCTCCCCGGCCGGCATGTGAGCAAAATCAACTTCAAAAGCGTCGGACGAGAGTGACCCACATCGATTCCGAAGATGGCATGTCAGCAAGATCAAAATCAACTTCAAAGGCGTCGGACAAGCTTGCCCTGAGCGAAGGGAGTGTCCGACCCACACCCTCGCCAGCTCCTACGCCGGGTCGTTGATCACAACCCGCCTCTGTTGATGCATGCGGTAGAGGTGGTGCACTGGTCCGGTGCCCTGTCCCAGGGGTTGGGCGTTGGCAATCGCGGCAGCGACGTAGGCCTTCGACAACAGAACGGCCTCGGGCAGCCCGCGACCCTGCGCCAGGTGGCAGGCCATCGCGGTGGCGAATGCGCAGCCTGTGCCATGGGTAGACTTCGATTCCAGCCGGTTGGATTTGAATACTTCCTGCTCCGTCCCCTGGCGACTGGTAAAACTCAAAAGTTCAATGGCCTTTTCCAGGTGGCCGCCGGTGATGACCACGGCAGTCGCACCCATCTCATGCAGCCGGGTGGCCGCCTGACGCATCTGTTCCAGGTTCGTGACCGTCAGTCCGGTGAGGGCAGCCGCTTCGTCCACATTGGGTGTAATGACTGTGGCCTGTGGCAGCAGGCGTTCGATCAGAAGACGCAGTCCCGCCGCATCGATCAGATCGTAGCCCGAGGAGGATTTGATGATGGGATCGAGAACCACATGGTTCAGCTCTGACTTCTCCAGAAAATCGCCGACTACCCGCACGACCTTCCCGGAACCCAGCATACCGATGTGAACCGCCGAAATCTCAACGTCAGCGTTCAGTTCCTGGAGGGTTTCCGCAATCAACTCAGGATTGACCGTCTCGACCCGCCGAACCCCGGCCGTCGATTGGACAGTCAAGGCCGTGATGCAGCCCACGCCATAGCAGCCATGAGCGGCGATGGTCTTGACGTCCGCCGTGACCCCTGCTCCCGAAGAGGGGTCAAACCCGGCAATAGTCAGCACCACGGGTGGAACCTGGGCCATAGGGCAAATGTAACAGCTTCAGATGTGGGCGCGAGCGTCTTCGCTCGTGCGGGGGTCTCAGCGCCTCCCGGAGCGTCGTCAGTCCGTCCGTCCCAATCCCGAGCCTCGGCGACACAGCCAGCCCAGCCCGAGCGGGACGCTCGCGCCCACATCAGGTCAAAATCCTGAGCCGAATATTACCTCGGCGCAAACCGAGGTAATGCTCGTAACCCGTTGAAACCAAATGGAAGGTAATAAATTCCTTCCGCTACACTTTAGACTGTATTTACTAGTATGTAAACATATAACGCTATTGACTACAGCAATATGGGTAGCATTAGTCAAGATTAACAGTATGTTACGTAAGACATCTATTACTAGATAAGCATCTTGCTACGGTTAAATCCGCATTGACAGGCGGCCCCTACCCCGGTAGCCTTGTCAAATCCTTGGCGACGGTGGGTGCGAAAGACTGCGAACGACTTAGAGATGTGAGGTGACAATGCGAGGACATATAGCTCATATACTGGCGACGGTTTTAATGGTCGTCAGCCTAGGGGCGGCTCAGCGACCGACCAGCTCAGAGTCCGTGAAGACCGGAAGTAAGGCAGTGCCAGGCAAGTTGGCCGGGACAAAGCCGTATCAAATTGGGACAGCGTCGTGGTACGGAAGCTATTTTCAAGGCCGGGCCACGGCTAGCGGTGAGCCCTACGACATGTACGACCTGACCGCCGCGCATCCCACGCTTCCCTTGGGTAGCTGGGTGCGGGTGACCAACCTCCATAACGGGCGGGCGGTGGTGGTACGCATCAACGATCGCGGGCCCATCGTACCGGGACGGATTATCGATCTTTCCTACAACACGGCGCGCGTGCTCCACTTCGAGTCGAAAGGCTTGCAGCGAGTGCGCCTGGACGTGATCAACAGCAAGACGAACAGCCGACGTCCGGAAATGATGGCCGCCCTGCACTACTAGCCTGCAAGCTCCAAATCCCTTACACTTCCTTAGGATGTACGATCCGAGACAGCATCTGATCGTCGCTTTGGATGTATCCACCGCGGCCGCCGCCCAGAAGATCGTGGCGGCCCTGGGCGACTCTGCCTTGACCTACAAGGTGGGGATGCAGCTCTACACCGCCGAAGGTCCCAGGGTGGTTCGCGACCTGATCGCCTCCGGTCGCCGCGTCTTCCTCGATCTCAAGTATCACGACATTCCGACGACGGTTGCGGCAGCAGTGCATCAGGCGGCCGAATTGGGGGTTGGAATGCTTACCGTGCACGCCAGCGGTGGCGGCAAGATGTTGCATGCCGCAGCTGAAGCCGCTCGCAGTGTAAGCCCCGCCCTTATGGTGCTGGGCGTCACCGTGCTCACCAGCATGGACGATCAGGATCTCGACAAGATCGGGGTACGCGGCCGCGTCGTGGACCAGGTGTTGCGCCTGGCGGCGCTTGCCCTCAACAGTGGCTGTCAGGGCGTGGTCGCATCCGCTCTGGAAGCTTCCGAACTACGCTCAGAGCTGGGCGACCACTTTCTGATTGTGACTCCCGGAGTGCGTCCGGCAGGCCAGGACCACGGCGACCAAAGCCGAGTAGTGACGCCCTCCGAGGCGATCGCGGCCGGCGCCACCTACATCGTGGTCGGCCGCCCCATCACCGCGGCAGCTAATCCAGCGGACGAAGCGCGCTCGATTCTGGAGCAGATGAGCCTGGCAGTCAGCGCTTAGCCCCGGTTTTCCTTCTTCCTCGTTGAGAGTGTTAAACGCTGTTTTACGTCGGTTATGATCTTCTTGAATCGAGATTGCATTCTTTCATGTCACCCTCGTCAGCACCGAACATGAACGTCCCCAACATGAGAATGGTCCTTTGCTTCACGTTCGCTTGCTGCACTGTTAGCAACAATCCTTCGATTTCACATGGTCCAATAATCGACGGCTACAAATCAGCGGCGTGCATTCCGGTCTCGGCGAATCGCAGAGTGCAAGGCCCTCATACTCGCGAGTGGGAAACCCCCGTAACGCTCAGCGACGGTTCAAAGGTGATCGTTGTCGGATACCAAATGCCGGGTGGCCGGATCACAGCTCGCTACGCGACACCAGGTCGGGAATTGGAAGCAGCTAATGCTGGCGATTACGTCTATCCCAGCGATGTGCGTTTCAACGCGCAAACAAATCTCTTGTTTGTTAAGGCATCGGGGCTGGCGGGTGGAATCACCCATGAAACTTGGCTATTTGAGTACGACCTACTTGGTCAGCGTCTGATTGAACGCCGACGGGCTGCAGACAGCGCGCTGCCCACAGAATGTCCCGAGTCTCCCTGATCGCTCGTTGGCTGATTTATGATTGGTGCAAAATCGCGGTCGCACTCATGCACCTCTCATGAGCGTAACCGGTTTGCAGCAGTTAAAGGCGCTAGAGTTTCTCGTAGAATTCGCAGGCCGAGCAGGAAATAAAAATCCCGCCGGGAACCCCACGCTCGCGGTCTTTCACCCGCTTCACGATGCGTGTAGGTTTGCCGCACTTGGGACAATCCGTGCTCTTGGTGGTGTCCATTTCCTTCTTACGGTCTGCTGTCTTCGCAATCTTGACTGCCATTTCCTGATCTCCTTAAGGCCTTGCGGTCTGATGTCTCGTTTCTAAACTCAGTAATATTCCAGTCCCAGGTGCGTGATCAGCTCTTCGCCCTTCAAATGGCGCAGCGTGTTTTTCAGCTTCATCAGCTGAATGAACAGATCATGCTCGGGATAAAGTCCGGGCGCGCTCATGGGCGACTTGAAGTAGAAGCTTAACCACTCCTGGATTCCCAGCCCGCGCAATTCCTTGCTGCGCTGCGCCAGGTCGAGGAACAGCACCAGGTCGAGCACGAGGGGCGCGGCCAGAATCGAATCGCGGCACAGGAAATCCACTTTGATCTGCATGGGATAGCCCAGCCATCCGAAGATATCGATGTTGTCCCAGCCTTCTTTGTTGTCGCCGCGCGGCGGGTAATAATTGATGCGGACCTTGTGCGTGAACTTGCCGTAGAGCTCGGGATAAAGCTCCGGCTGCAAAATGTGCTCCAGCACCGACAGCTTGGACTCCTCCTTGGTCTTGAAAGACCCAGGATCCTCCAGCACCTCGCCGTCGCGATTGCCCAAAATGTTGGTGGAGAACCAACCGTTCAGCCCGATCATGCGGGCCTTGAATCCGGGCGCCAGGATAGTCTTGATCAGGGTCTGCCCCGTTTTGTAATCCTTGCCACAGATGGGCGCCGAGTTCTCCCGCGACAGCTCCTGCATCACGGGCAGATCCACGGTCAGGTTGGGGGCGCCGTTGGCGAAGGGCACGCCCTCCATCAGCGAGGCGTAGGCGTAAATCATCGAAGGCGCGATCATTTCGTCGTTTTGGGTCAAGGCCTTCTCAAACGACTTCAGCGACTGGTGGGCCGCGGTCTGCTCAATAAATGTTTCAGTCGAACCGCACCAGATGGTGACCAGCCGCGACGCGCCGGAGGTCTTCTTGAATTCCCGCATGTCGGCCCGCACCTGTTCCGCCAAATCCATCTTGTTCTTGCCCTTTTTGACGTTGGGGCCGTCCAGCTTCTTGACGTAGTTGTGATCGAATACCGCTGTACGCGGCTTGATGGACGTTAGGAACGGCTTCACCTGGTCGAGCAGATCACGTTCCAGCACACCGGCCTTCGAGGCCGCCGCATACATGTTGTCGTCAAAAATGTCCCAGCCGGTAAACACCAGGTCGTCGAGCGATGCCAGAGGAACGAACTCCTTGATCTTGGGCGCGAGCGCATCCGTACGCTTGCCCAGCCGGATGGTGCCCATCTGGGTAAGCGATCCGATGGGCTTGGCAATGCCCTTGCGCACCGCTTCCACGCCGGCGACAAAGGTAGTGGCTACGGCCCCCATGCCGGGAATCATGATGCCCAGTTTGCCCGTGGGCGCCTGGATCTCACTGACGGATGGCTTGGTTGCGTTCTTGGTTCTTGCGTTCTTCGGCCGCGTCGGCATATTTAAGCTGCTTCCTCAGGGCTTTTGGGAATTTGAGGCGAACCGCTATGTTCTCGTATTGAGTCAGCATTTGCAACCGCTCGACCAGCGAATGGCCGCGGAAGCAACGTGAACGGCTGTATCCCGGAGTTCTTCAACCACGGAGGTCACGGAGGACACAGAGGTAAGCCGGCTTCTCCGTGTCCTCAGTGTGCTCCGTGGTTAAAAGCTCTTACTTCTCCAGATCCAGAGTCTTCACCGGCAAGTCCCAGTGTGCATCCAGAATCTCAAATCTGCGCTGTTCCTCACGTTCGTAGGCCGCCTGATCGGGCCAGAGCTGCTTCTTCAAGGCATCTTCCTCAAAGGGTTCGTTGGCCACGGTCGCGTTCTTGAACACGATGGTCACGCGGTAATCCCAGCGCCCGTCTTCGGTGGTGTGATAACGGGGCTGGTCCATCCAGACTTTGAGCATGCGCCCCATCTCGACTTCCTTCTTGAGCAGGGGGTAGTGGTTCTTCTTGAACAGGCGGAGAAATTCGTCGGCGTGCCCCCACTTGGTCTTGTAGTAATACTCGACCACAAAGGGCTGACCCGGCGCGGTGGTCACATTCTGCGCCACGCTGCCAATAACGCCCATCATCAGCACCACCAGCAAAAGAATGAGATGCTTCACGGTTTTTCTCCTCAGACAAGAACGATTGCGGATTGCGGATTGCGGATTTCAGATTTAAAAGACTAAGTTTGCAGCGAAATCTGCAATCCAAAATCAGAAATCTGCAACGATTTTGGGGACCTACTCCGTCCGGATCCGGTTCTGCCAGTGCGACCACACAAACCAGATGATGCCGGCGGCCAGCGCGACTGCGATGACCAGGTCAAGCTGGTGAAAGTATTTCCCCAGTTCGCGCCAATGCTCGCCCAGCTTCATGCCCAGCCAGGCCAGACCGAAGCACCAGGGCCAGGACCCGAGAAAAGTATAGATGTGGAAGCGTCCACGCGGCATGCGGGCAATCCCCGCCGGCAAGGCAATGAAGGTGCGGATCACCGGCAGCAGGCGTGCGATCAGCACCGCCAGGTATCCCCAGCGCAGAAAGAAGCGGTCGGCCCAATCCAGTTCGCGCCGGCCCATCAGGATCCAGCGGCCGTATTTCTCCACCACTGGCCGGCCGCCGTAGTAGCCAATTTCGTAGGCCACGAGCGATCCCAGGTTGCAGCCGATGGCTCCCGCGGTCGCCACCCACAGCAGTTTCATCGAACCTTCGAACACCAGATACCCCGCGAAGGGCATGATCAATTCAGAAGGCAGCGGAATGCAGGCCGACTCGATCGCCATCAGCAGGGCAATCCCGGAATAGCCGGTGGCGGCCACCACCGACTTGATAAACACAAACAGAATGGCAAGAATTTTTTCGGTCATGCGGAGAACATGATAAATGGGAACGCGGGTTTGGAAGAGGGCAGGAACTTTTGCAGAAAGGGGTCGAAGGGACCCGCCCCAACCGCCCCAAGGACGGCAGGTCTCAGAAAGCGCCTTCCTGAGTGAAGGTGTATCCGGGAAGCGACGCGCCGCTGGCGTTCTTGTTCACTTTTACCCGGACCGTGGCGACATCGGGCGCCGACAAACCGGCCGGCCGCAACACCGCGTACTGGGTAAACACTTCGCTGTACATCTTGGTGACAAGGTAGTCCTTGCCATCGCTGTCGTTCCGCCATACCTGACCGAGCTGGATGGATTTCACTGCCACGTCAAAACTCCCGCATCGCTGGAAATCTCTTTCAGGGTACCGGGACAGGCTGAGCCCGTCAATTAGGCCGGTGGTTCGGCGGCATTACGAAAGGCTAGGCAAAGAACGTGTGGGGACGAAAAAAAGTGTGGGGACGGGCACTCTTACCCGTCCAGGCCGTCCGCAGGACGGCTGGATCTTGTCTTCGCACCCGGTTCATTCTTCGGACAATTTGCTAAGATTGACCCTCGCTTTGAAGGAGCTCTCATGCCCCGCGGCATCACCCCGCGCCAACCTGCACGTACCGGACGCCATGAAGGCATCCGCAAGGCCGCTCCTCGGGATAACCCAGGCGTCCTGCGGACGCCCCGGACGGGCAAGAGTGCCCGTCCCCACACAGACCCCGTTGCCACTAAGAAGTCAGCCAGCAAAAAGACCTACAATCCCACGGCACCCGAGCGGGTCCAGGAGATTCTGCAGCGGCTGAATAACCTCTATCCCGATGCGACCTGCGCCTTGCACCACCACAGCGCCTGGGAACTGCTGGTCGCAACCATTCTCTCAGCTCAATCCACCGACGTTCGCGTGAACATGGTCACGCCTGAGCTGTTCAGAAAATATCCCACCGTGCAGGACTTCGCGGCGCTCACCCCTGAGCAGCTCCAGCCGGACGTACGCTCCACCGGCTTTTTCCGGAACAAATCGAAGTCGGTTGTCGGAGCCGCGAAGAAGATCGTGAGTGATTTCGGCGGCCAGGTGCCCGATCAGATGGATGAGCTCCTCACCCTGCCCGGTGTGGCCCGCAAGACCGCCAACGTCGTCCTGGGCACATGGTTCAGGAAAAACGAGGGCGTGGTCGTGGATACACACGTGCACCGCATCAGCCGCCGCCTCGAACTGACGCGCAACGACGACCCCAAGAAGATCGAGCAGGACCTGATGCAGATCATCCCACGCGAAAAGTGGACCCTGTTCTCTCACCAGATCATCTGGCACGGCCGCAAGCTATGTATTGCCCGCCGTCCCAAATGTGCCGATTGTCCGCTGGAAAACATCTGCCACGCCGCCGACAAGACCTGGAGCACGGTCGAAATCCACAAGAACGCCAAGTAGTGTCATCACTCCCGAGTAATGTCATCCTGAGCAGAAGCCGTCCGTTCGCTTGCGAATGGACGGGTGAAGTCGAAGGACCCCTAGCGCAACGATGCCCCCACTCGAGCTGTGAGCCGTGGGCAACCGAGCGTCGCGGTACTATAGGGGTCCTTCGACTCCGCAACTTCTTCGCTGCGCGAAGAAGCTACTACGCTCAGGATGACAGCTGCTACACTTTTCTCTAGCGTATGCGCACTCTTATCCTGTTGGCCACCGTCATTTCTATGAGCACCCTTGCCCTGTCTCAAAAACTTCCGACACCCACGGTGATCACCGATCCCAAGCTGATCAGCAGCAAGCCCAACGCGAATGTGGAACAGAATCAGCAGAGCCTTTCCATCGAACGCCTGTTCATGACGCGCTCGGTCGGGGCCAGCACCTGGTCACCGGATGGCCAGAGCATCGCCTTCGTCTCGAACATCAGCGGCCGCAACAATATCTGGCTGGTGCCCGCCGCGGGCGGATGGCCCACGCAACTCACGGTAAGCGACCAGCGCCAGACTTCGCCCACCTGGTCGCCCGACGGCAAATGGATTGCCTACATCTCCGACTACGACGGCGATGAGCAGTGGGACATTTTTTTCGTCTCGCCCAAGACCGGACAGGTCATCAACATCACCAACACGCGTGAGATCGCGGAAGAGAGTCCGACCTGGTCGCCCAGCGGCCGCTATCTGGCCTACACGGTGAAGCCGAAGACTTCGTCGGTGTTCGAAATCGATATTTTCGACACGCTGATGCGCGACACCAAGCATCTGACGAGTGGCACGCCCAAGGACAAGATGAATGTTAACCCCGTCTGGTCCGCAGACAACAAGTGGATCGCATACACCCGGCAACAGGCCAAGGGCACCGATTCCAATATCTACATCGCCGAAGTTGCGTCCGGCAAGAGTACCCTGCTGACCCCGCACCAGGGCGAACAGCTCTACACCGCCAACGAATTCTCTCCCGATGGAAAGCGCCTGCTCATTACCTCCAATGCCGGCAACGGCTATGACAACGTCGGCCTGCTTGATATCGGCACCAAAAAGATCGACTGGCTCACCCAGGACAAATGGGAGATCGAAGGCGGCAATTTTTCGCCAGACGGCAAGTCCGTCACCTGGACCGCCAATGTAGACGGCAATACCGACATCTACGTACACGATCTGGCTTCCGGAAAGACCACTTCCCTGCCACTACCCAAAGGGGTAAACCTGCCGGCGGGCGCGGAATCGGCCTTCACTCGAGATGGATCGCGCCTCCTGTACTCCCACAATGGCCCGACCTCACCCAAGGATGTCTGGGTCTATTCCGTGGCCGACGGCAAATCGCAACAGATTACGCATTCGCTGGTGGCGGGCGTCCGCTCGGAGGACATGGTCGAACCGTTTCTGGTGCACTTTCCCAGCCGCGACGGCAAGTGGACCATCTCCGCTTTCGTGTACGTGCCTTACAACATGGCGCGCAGCGGACAAAACGCCGCCGTTGTCTATGTTCACGGCGGCCCCACGGCGCAAACCGTGAATTCGTTCAGCCGCATCATTCAGCACATGGTCAACCAGGGCTACATGGTGATTGCGCCCAACTATCGCGGGTCCACCGGCTACGGTAAAGAATTCCAGCATGCCAACCTCTTCGACATGGGCGGAGGCGATCTGCAGGATGTTCTCGCCGCCGCCGACTGGATCAAGCAGACGGGCTATCTCGATCCCAGGAAACTGGTCCTGATGGGCGGCAGCTACGGCGGTTACATGACCATGATGGGCGTGACCAAGGCCCCGGATATGTGGGCAGCGGGCGTTCCCATCGTGCCCTTTGTCAACTGGTTCACGGAGATCGCCAATGAAGATCCGGTGCTGCAGCAATCCGATCTCGCCACCATGGGTGACCTGGAGACGAATAAAGATTTGTTCCACGACCGCTCCCCAATTTTCTTCGTGGATCAGATCAAGGCGCCCCTGCTGTTGCTAGCCGGCGGCAATGATCCGCGCTGTCCCAAGGAAGAAGCCCAGCAGGTCGTGGATGCGGTAAAAAAGCGCGGCGGTGTTGCGGAATACAAGGTGTACGAGAACGAAGGCCACGGCTTCGCCCGGGTGGAGAACCAGGTCGACGCCTACCAGCGCGTGTCCCAGTTCCTGAAGGCGCATGTCCCACCGGCAGACTGCGGCTGCTCGCTCAACCAGTGATCAAAATGTTGGCGCGAGCGTCCTCGCTCGTGCTGGCTCTGCGGTGAAGCTGCACGAGCGGGGACACTCGCGCCAACATTGATTATTCTTTCTTGGTGAATTTGTCGAAGAAGTCGCCGGCGTTCCAGTGCGGACGCTCGGCATGCTGCGCGATCTCATAGCCCACCGCCAAATCCACGCGGGTGCACTTAACCGTCGCGTTGAAGTCGAAGGGCTGATTCATGTCATCGCTCGGCTGATGGTAGCGCTGGGTCTCCCAATCGAACTGCATCTTCTTGCCATCAAGATTCGGATCCACAGCCTGCAACCCTTCTCCGATATACAAGGCGGGGACCCCTTGCAGAATGAAGGAATACTGATCGCTGCGGATGAAATAAACCTCTTCCGGCATGGGGTCCGGGCTCACGGTGAGACCCATGTGCCGGGCCACATCATCCGCCACCGCCCCCAGGCTGGAATGTTCGCCCCCCAAGGGCACAATATCCTTGAAGTCGTAGAGGAAAGAAACTTCGTCCATGTTGATGTCGGCCACGATCTGCGCCATCGGCACGGTCGGATAGTGCGCGTAGTAATCAGAACCCAGCAGACCCTCTTCTTCCCCCGTCACGGCGAGAAAAAGAAGCGAGCGCCGCGGAGCTGTTTTCATTTCGGAAAACGCCCGCGCCATTTCCAGCAGCGCCGCCGTGCCCGACGCGTTGTCAGCCGCCCCGTTGTAAATGCTGTCGCCCTTCACCGGATCTCCGATGCCGAGGTGATCGAGATGCGCGGTGAAGACCACATATTCATTTTTGAGCTGGGGGTCGGAACCAGGCAGAATGGCCGCCACATTCGGGCTTTCCAGCTCCGAGTAGTGGCTGACTACGTGCATGGAAACAACTGTCGCCAACGGAAAAGCCTGGGGCTGATTCTCCTCTGCCGCGTGCAGGGTTTCTTTCCACGATTTCGGCGCGCCCTCAAAAAGGGCCGCAGCCGTGGCGGAATTTATCCTGGCATAAGCCTTGATTTTCGGTTGCACGTCATTCGGGATACCCTTGTCATCCAGCCAGCGCAGCGCCGGCCCCTTCGAAAAACGCACGTATTCTGAAAATGGAGTGCGCTGTTCCACCTTGCCTGCCCAGATAGTAAGGAATCCGATCGCCCCATGCTCCGCGGCCATGCGCAGCTTCTGCTCCGAGGAAGAAAAATGGGCGCCGGGAGCGGACGGAAGTTTCGCCGGAGCGCCATACAACGCGGCCACAATCTTGCCCCGGACGTCGATCCCCGCATAATCGTCGTAGCCGAACTCCGGCGCGCTCACGCCGAACCCGACGAACACCACCTCGCCCTCCGCCCTGGTGTCGCCGGAGAGCGGGTCGCCCCCCATCACGTAGTCCTTGTCGAGAACCAGCGTCCGGGCAGTGCCCTTGTGTTTCAGGGTCAGCGAGCTCTTATCCTTCAGGAGTTCAATCTTCCGGAAGCGAACGTTCTGGAAGAATGTCCCGTTTACTCCCGCCGGCCGCAGACCCATTTCCTGGAATTGCGCCCGCACATAATTTGCCGCCAGTTGATAACCCCGTGTGCCCGTGCCTCGCCCCTCCAGCAGATCGTCGGCCAGAAACGCCATGTGCGCGCGCACTCCCTCGGCAGTGATGCGTTGCAGCAGTTCATCCGGCGGGAAATCGGATGCAGCGGTCTGGCCCAATGCGAAGGAAACCACCAGAACCAGACCGAGCAGTACGAAAAAACGTCTTAGCGACAAATCCTGCCTCCCATGAGAACCTTCGTATGCATCCTAGAGTCCGCACTGGACGATGGCTTGGATAAGACCTGGAATCGTGTATTGCGTGGCCTCGACGTCCACCGGTAGCCCAAGCTCCCGCAGAGTAGACGAAGTAATCGGCCCAATGGAAGCAAACCGCACCCGGTTCGGTTCCTTGCCCGTGTGGCGCGGGCGCCCTCGCCCGCGGCTTTCTCCGAGTAGCTGCAGAAAGTTTCTCACCGTAGACGAACTGGTAAATGTGATCCAATCGGGACGTTGCTTCTGAGATTTCAGGGCCGCACGCAGCCGTCGCCGTGAAGACTCCGGAATCACCGTCTCGTAGGCTTCGACCACGTCCACCCGGGCCCCAACCTTCCGCAGTTCACGCGGAATCACATCACGAGCCACTTTCGCCCGCGCCAGCAACACGCGCTTCCCTTTCACCTTCCGCCGCAGGCTGGCTACCACCGACTCCGCCACATACTCGCGGGGCACAACCTTCACTTTCACGCCGTGCTTCTCGATGGCTTGCCGGGTAGCCGGTCCGATCGCAGCCACCTTGAGATGACGCATCGCCTGCCCTCCCAGGCATAGTTTTCTCAGCCTCTCCCAGACTGCTTCCACTCCATTCACGCTGGTCAGGATCAGCCAGTCATACTCGGAGAGATTCTTCAGTGCTCCGTCCAGCCCCTTGTAGGACCGGGGCTTGCGGATTTCGATGAACGGAATTTCCAGGACATCGGCGCCCAGATCACGCAGGCCGGACGAAAGCGCGCTGGCCTGATGGCGGGCGCGACCCACTACGATGCGCACTCCGGTCAGTGCGGGCGTTCTTGATTTCTTGACTGATCTCATCATTTCAAAAAGAATGGCCGCACAAAGGCGGGCGAGTCACACGCGACCACACCCGGCCGCGCAGCCAAACCCTTACGGTTGCTGAGGCGCGGCCGCTACTCTCCCGTACACTTCGCGCAGGATCGCGTCTCCGCCGCGACGCAGCAGCGCCTCGCCCACGGCCTCACCCACCTGCACGGGATCGTCTCCGTCGCCGGATTCGCGCAGCACTTTAGCTCCGTCCGGGCGCGCGACCACGGCGTCGAGATACAGCCGGCCATTGACGATTTCCGCCAGCGCCCCGATCGGCACCTGGCAGCCTCCTCCCATTTTGTTCAACAAAGCACGTTCGCACGTGGTGGTAACGCGCGCGGCGTTGTCCTCCAGGAAAACCAAGTGCCGTTGCACGGCCCGGTCGTCCTTGCGAATCTCGACTGCCAGCGCGCCCTGGCCCGCCGCCGGACACATCAGCTTCGCCGGGAGCACCTGCCGTATGGATTCGCGCTTGCCCAGGCGATTCAACCCGGCGGCGGCCAGGATGACAGCGTCGTACTCGCCGGCCTCAAGTTTCCGCAGGCGCGTGTCCACATTTCCGCGCAAGGCATGAATGTCGAGATCAGGCCGCAGCGCCTTCAGTTGCGCTTGCCGCCGCAGGCTACTGGTGCCGACTTTGGCCCGGTTGGGCAGTTCTTTAATACTGTTGTATTGGTGCGAGCAGAAAACATCGCGCGCATCCTCGCGCGGGGTGATGGCGACGATCTCAAATCCCGCCGGGATTTCGGTAGGCAGGTCCTTCAGACTATGCACCGCCAGATCGACCCGCTTCTCCGCCAGCGCTTCCTCGATTTCCTTGGTGAACATGCCCTTGGTGCCGACCTGGGCGAGAGCGACATCGGTAATCCGGTCGCCGGTGGTCTTGATGATTTCAATTTCAACGCCGTGCCCGCGTTGTTCGAGCAGGGCCTTGATGTGATTGGCCTGCCACAAGGCAAGTTGTGATCCGCGGGAACCAATGCGCAGCCGGGTCACTACCTCTCCACTCCGGATTCGCCGCCGCCGGACTTCGCCGCTTTCCTGTCGTCTTTCCTTCTGCCTTGCAAGTCCTTTTCTTGCGGACTTTTATCCCGAAGATCGAACAACCGCCGCACCACATCCACCACGGTGGTGGCTTCGGCCTCCCGCACCGCTGTCTTCAAAGTAGAAATCGGAGTGTGCATGATCTTGTTGATGATGCCGCGAGTGAGCGCTTCGACCGCCAATTCCTGTTCCGGCGAGAGCGGCCCCAGGCGGCCGCGCACCCGGTCAATTTCTGCCTGGCGAATGGTTTCCAGATGGTCCTGCAACGAGACGATGGTAGGAACCACATCCAGCGTCCGTAGACGGACCTGAAAGCGCTCCACCTCGAAAGTGATGATCGCCTCCGCGCGCTCCGCTTCTTTCCTGCGGTCCGCGACGTGCGAAGTCACCGCCTGCTGCAAGTCATCAATATCGTAAACGAAGATGCCGTCCAGCCGGTTCATCCCGGGATCGACATCGCGGGGCACCGCAATATCGATAAAGAACATGGGGCGGTTCTTGCGCCGCGCCAGAAACAACTCTCCATGCTCGCGCCGGAAGATGGCGTGGGGGGCGCCCGTCGAGGTGATGACAATATCGGCGCGGTCGCAGGTCTCGTAGAGCTGGTCAAAGAGAATGGCCTGCCCCTCGAAGCGCGCGGCCAGCTGCTGGGCTCGATCGTAAGTCCGATTGGCCACAAAAATAGATTCGGCGCCATGCGCCATCAGGTGGCGCGCCGCCAGTTCGCTCATCTTGCCCGCGCCGACGAGATACACGTGCTTGCCCTGCAGTGATCCAAAGATCTTTTTCGCCAGTTCCACCGCCACCGAGGCCACCGAGACCGCGGATGAACCCACTGCGGTCTCCGTCCGCACCCGTTTGGCCACGGCGAAGGCACGGGTCAGAAGCAGATCAAGGTGGGAGTGCACCGCTCCCACCGCACGGGCCGAGGCGTAGGCCTCTTTCACCTGCCCCAGAATCTGCGGTTCACCCACAACCATCGAGTCCAGACTCGAGGTCACGCGAAACAGGTGCCGGACCGCATCGCTTTCGCTGTATTCATAAAGGTGAGGCTCGTAGTCCGATGGATCTAGCTGAAAGTAGTCGCGGAGAAAGGCGCGCAGGTCCACCACACCATTTTTCGTTTGCGCCAGCACTTCCACCCGGTTACAGGTAGACAGGATGATCCCTTCATCCACGCCCGGATGCCCCGCCAGGCGCTTCAGTGCCTCAGGCATTCGCGACTCGGAGATGGCCAGTCGCTCCCGCACCTCGACCGGCGCGGTCTTGTGGTTCACCCCGATGAGTTGAAACTTCATGACTGGACGAACCCGTGAATCGCACTGTAGTAATTTGCCGACCAGGCGATGACCGCCGCGATCACAGCCCCGGTCGCCAGATACGCGGCCCGGCGTCCCCGCCAGCCCGCATTCCAGCGGGTAAACACCATCACCATGTAAACCGCCCACATCAGCAGCGAAAGAAAAATCTTGGGATCGAGAAAGTCCAAATGCCCGTAAGTAGCCTGGGCCACGATGCTGCCCGCGATCAATCCCAGCGTCATGAAGGGAAAGCCAAGCAGCAGGGAGCGATAGCCGATCTGGTCAATCACTTCGAGAGCGGGCAGGCGCAGCAGAATTCCAGCCGGCTTTTTCGATTTCAGGCTGCGTTCCTGCAGAAGGTAGAGCAGGCTAGCGGCGAAGCTCAGAAACAGCGCCGCATAGCCAATGAAAATCATGGCAATATGGGCGAAGAGCCATCCCCGGCGCATGCCCGGCGAAACCTCCAGAAACGGCTGCTGGGTAGTGGCCGCGACAAACGTCAAAACGAAAACCAGGGGAAACACCACGATGCCAGGCGAGGTCGTGCGGTACACCAGAAACACGATCATGAATGCCGTCATCACCAGCAACGCCAGCAGCGATTCCGAATTGTGCACCGAGGCCAGCGTCAGCTGCCCTGATACCAGCACCGCCTCGGTCAGGGACACGAATTGAAACACCATGCCCAGACTCATCGCGGGAAGCGCAACCCGGTTCAATAACGAACTGGTGCGAGTCAGGGCCAGGAGGGCATAGAGCAATCCCACCGCGTAGCAGCCCAGCGCCACTCGGAGCCACAGTATTGGCATAAATTAGTGACAGGTCGAACCGGCAATGGTTCCAGTCCGCTGCAGTGATTATAGTCTGCACCGCAGCCAGGGCAGAAGAGCAGGAAGGGCACAAGGCAGCGGCGGGGTCTCGCCCTCCGCTGGTGCGCACCCTCAAAGACCGCAAGAAAACCGCGGGCTCTGCCCGCCTATCGGGCCAGCGGGACGCCGGAGCTACGTAACCCGTTACTGCACGCCCAGCGCCTCCAAAGCCTTTTCGAGACTGGCCGAAGTTACAACCAGCCGCCGCCCATCGGCCAGCATGTCTTCGACTTCGTCAAAGGCCTGAAACAGTCTGAGCTTGACCGCCCCATATTGCTCGGCGTCCGTCAGCCCACGCCCGTGCTCCGTTGCCCAGGTTTGCAGAGATTCGTCCGGCAGGAAGACGCTCACCGCAAAGGTGGTCTTGCGGTCCGAAGTGACGTCGAAAATGTATTCGCCGGCCGGAGCTTCGGGAGCGTCCGCCAAAGCCACGCGCTTCCCCACGAAATAGTACTGATAAACGTATCCCTGACCACCGGTGTACGTCTTCATGCGCCGCACAGTCATAAAAGCCAGTCGTCGGCCCCTGGTCGTTGGTCGTTGACCGCCTCAGTCTCGTTTTGGCCAACGGCCAACGACCAAGGACCAAGGACTATTTGCCATTTCCCGGCGAGACCACGCGCCCATATTCGCTCGCCCGGGCCAGCCGGTCAAACATGCGATAGGCTGCAGCCGAGATTTTCGCAATAGCCTCCTCGCCGTCCCGCTCGCGCTGAAGGTACGTCGTCATCACGCAGATCACGTAGGGGCGATTCTCCACAAAGACCACGCCCGAGTCGTTTCGCACACCTTCCAGCTCGCCGGGCTTGTTGGCAATCTTCAGGCCCTCGGGCAAGTCCCGCGGGATGAAGCTGCTCTTGGGAGTGCTGAGCATGGCGAAGAAGTCTGCGGTCATTTGTTTATTCAGGACTTTGCCGCGATAGAGGTCTTCGAGCAACGCCATCATCTCAGCGGGCGTCGAAATGTTCTCTCTGCCCTCGCCGGCCGCCTTCAGGTCCATCATCTTGCGGCGCAGGCGGGTGTGCGAGAAGCCAAGAGAATCCATCAGGGCATTCACATTCTCCATGCCTACGCGATCAATCAGAACATTGGTCGCGCTGTTGTCGCTGACTGCGACCATCATGGTGGCGAGATCACGCAGGGTAACCCGGGTCACGCCAGGCGTGAGTCCGCCCATGATGGTGCTGTCCGGGACCAGGTCGGCCGCCTGCACGGTGTACAAATCGGTGAGTTTCAGCTTGCCGGCTTGCGCCTGACGGTAAAGCTCCGCCAGTACCGCCACCTTGATGGAACTGGCCTGAGGAAAAACATCGTCGCCACGCAGAACGAACTTCTTTCCGCTGCCCAGGTCGAGAATGGCAACGCCCAGCACGCCATCGAGGCCGCGATCCACTTCGCTAATATTCGCTTCGAGTTTCTGCCAGAGAACTTCCTGCTTGGCGGTGGCCGAGTTGGCGGGAGCGTTGGAAACGCTCTGACCGTATGCTGAGCCCAGCAACAAGAGGCAGCAAATGAAGCGCATCAACCCATCGCCCTCCAGGAACCGAGTCATTATAGCGAGCCCAAGGTCCGATGTCTGACGCCCGACGTCCGCCTTCATCCTTCGATCATCGCTTCCCGCAGCCGCTTGACCGCGGTCTCTGAAGTCACGGGCGAGTAATAGACCTCTTTGAAGGTGTAGGATCGCGCCCGGCCTCCAATCACCGGCAGGATTTCAATGTGCCAGTGGTAGTCGTCATCGATGGTCTTCCAGTAATCGAGACTCTTCGAGCGAAACGAGGTATTGGGCGAAGTGTGCAGCACCAGGTGAAATTCCCGCGTCACGGTGCGAATCCTTTGCAGAGTACGGCGCAACAGGGCCGCCAGATCGATCAAGATGGCGGGTCGGGCAAGTCCGAAGCGGCCGAATGCGGCTTCGTGGGTTCGCGGAATAATCCAGGTCTCATAGGGCACGCGAGGGGCATACGGACAAAACGCGACAAAGTCGCCTCGCACTTCGACCACCCGCTGGTTCTGCTGCAACTCCTGGGAAATGATGTCGCAGAAGACACAGCGTTCCTTGGCCTTGAAGTAATCCCGGCCGGCGCGCAATTCATAAAGCACCCGGCGGGGCACGAACGTGGTAGCGGTAAGCTGTGAAGTGGGATGCTCGAATTCCTGGCCGGCGTTGGCTCCGTGATTCTTGAAAATGCTGACATATTTGAAGCGCGCATCGCGCTTCAGGTCCTGAATGCGGTTCGCCGCCAGCAGCAGGAACTGTTCGATCTCGGCATCAGTCGCGTTCCACAGTTGCCGGTCGTGGTGCGGATTCTCCACCAGCACTTCGTGGGCACCGATCGAGGACATGCGGTCGTAAATACCATCGCCGCGGCGCGTCGGCTCGCCCTCAATCCGGTACAGGGGCGCGGGATGGACCACGGCACGCGCCGACCAGGATTCGCCCTGGACCCCCGGCATGTGGGAAACCAGTTGGGCCGCCATCGGCGAGTCCGGACAAAACCGGCAAAAGGCCTCGGCTCGGGGAGCGTTTTCCGGGACATCATCGCCGGTGATCACCCAGGAGCGGGTAATAGGATCCTTGCGCAATTCCATGGCTGTAAGGAAAACATCGGCGAAGATGGCGCGTCAACTGTGAACCTGACTCATCTTCTCTTGCTCTTCTTGTCAGCACCGAACAGCAGCCCTGCCTTTGTTATAATCCGCGCACGAAGCCCGTTGAAATGACCGAGCCGTCCACCCCGTTGATGCGGCAGTATGCCGCCATCAAGAAGGAGCATCCCACCGCACTGCTGTTCTTCCGCCTGGGAGATTTCTACGAGCTCTTCTTCGACGACGCCGTTCTGGCCGCCAAAGAACTGCAGATTACGCTGACCTCCCGCAACAAAGAGAAGGGCGTCGCCATTCCCATGTGTGGCGTGCCACACCACGCCGCCGAGGGTTACATCTCCAAGCTGATTCGCAAAGGCTTCAAGGTTGCGATCTGCGAGCAGGTGGAGGACCCGCGCCTGGCCAAGAAGCTGGTGCGGCGAGAAGTTACAAGAGTAGTCACGCCGGGCACTGCGGCGGATTCTTCGCTCAGTTCCGAGGAAAACAACTTCCTGGCCGCCATCGCACAGACCGGCGAGCGCGCAGGCTTCGCCGCCCTCGACCTCTCTACCGGCGAATTTCGCGCCACCGAATTCCAGGGGGAAGACGCCAGCAAGAGAATCCAGGAAGAAATCCAGCAATTGCGCCCCAAAGAAGTGCTGTACGCATCGTCCGCGCCCTTATTTGAGGACCCTGGTGTGGCGCGGGCGCCCTCGCCCGCGAAGGTTTCAATGAAATCGGGCTACGCCGAAACTCCGCTCGACGACTGGATCTTCGCCCCCGACCACTCCATCCCGCTGCTGGAGAATCATTTTGGAGTGCTCTCGCTCGAAGGTTTTGGCCTGTCCGGCAAACCAGCGGCTGCGGCTGCCGCCGGCGCCATCCTGTATTACGTCCGCTCCACCCAGCGCGGAACCTTGAGCCACGTGGACCGCATCGGATTCTACGAGCGCCAAACTTGCCTGGTGCTCGACGCGGTCACGGTTCGCAACCTGGAACTGATCGAGCCGCTCTTCGCCGGCGCCGATGCCGGAATCACGCTGTTCCGCTCGATCGACGCCACTGTCACGCCCATGGGCAAGCGCCTGCTGCGCTCCTGGCTCCTGCGTCCGTCCATCGACATCGCGGAAATCAACGCCCGGCTGGATGCCGTCGAGGCCCAGGTCAAGGACACCATTGCCCGCGAAGAACTCCGCCGCGCGCTCGATGGCATCCTTGATCTGGAGCGTCTGTTGAGCCGGGTCACGCTCGAAACCGCCAACCCGCGCGACGTCCTGGCCCTGGCCGCCTCTTTGGCGAAGCTGCCGGCAGTCCGCAAGGCTCTGGAACGTGTGGCCGGCGCAGGTGTGGCCGCGGCCGACCCAGCCGCGCGCGCCACGCTATCCCCTCGAGGAGAGCGCCTGGCCGTACTTCATTCCACGGTTGATGAACTCGCCGACCTTCGGCAGCGCATTGAGGCTACCATCGTCCCGGAACCCTCCATCTCTCTCAGCGATGGCGGCGTCATTCAGCCGGGTGTCGATCCGGAACTCGATCAGCTCCGCGATCTCAGCCGCAACAGCAAGCAGTTCCTGGCCCAAATCGAACAGCGCGAACGCCAGCGCACCGGAATCGCCAGCCTGAAAGTAAAGTTCAACTCGATCTTTGGCTACTATCTCGAAATCTCGAAGGCGAACTCGCACCTGGCTCCGCCCGATTACGAACGCAAGCAGACCCTGGTCAACGCCGAGCGCTTCACCACGCCGGAGTTGAAGGAATACGAATCGAAGATCCTCGATGCCCAGGAAAAGATCGTCGACATCGAGCGCCGCCTCTTTGCCGAGTTGCGCTCGGCCATCGCCGGAGAGGCCCGCCGCATCCGCCAGACCGCGCTGGCGCTGGCCGAGGTGGATGTTCTGTCGGCCTTGGCCCAAATCGCGGCCCTGCGAAATTATTGCCGCCCGAAGTTTGACGACTCCACCGACCTGGAGATCGTGGCTGGACGCCACCCCGTCATCGAACAGCTCGAACTGGGCAGCGGAGACCGTTTCGTGCCCAACGATCTTTTTCTGAACTCGACCACCAACGCCATTATGGTGCTGACTGGCCCCAACATGGGCGGCAAATCCACCTACCTGAGGCAAGCCGCACTCACCGTGATCATGGCGCAAGCCGGGTCGTTCGTGCCGGCGCGTTCGGTCCGCCTGGGACTCGTGGACCGCGTGTTCACCCGAATCGGGGCGAGCGATAACCTGGCCCGCGGCCGCTCCACTTTCATGATCGAGATGACGGAGACCGCCGCCATCCTGCATACCGCAACTCCACGGTCTTTAATTCTTCTTGACGAAGTCGGGCGCGGAACCGCTACCTACGACGGCCTGGCCATCGCCTGGGCGGCGGTTGAATACATCCACGCCCGCACCCGCGCCAAGACGCTCTTCGCCACTCATTATTTCGAATTGACCGAACTGGCCGACCAGCTCTCCGGCGTGAAGAACTATCACGTGACGGTAAAAGAAACCGGCGGCGGCATCGTGTTTCTCCGCAAAGTCGCTCCTGGCGCCGCCGATCGCAGCTACGGAATCGAGGTGGCGAAACTGGCGGGCCTTCCCCACGAAGTCATCGTGCGTGCACGCGAGGTGCTGGCCGAACATGAGAGCGCGGAACGTCAGCTGATGGGACATCTCTCGCCCGGTTCAACTCCCCCAGCGGCGCAATTAACCATCTTCACTCCGCTGACACAACCAGTACTGGACAAGCTGCGAGAAGTCGATTTGAATTCTCTGACTCCGCTGGAGGCGCTGAACCTGCTGGCACAGCTGAAAAAGCAAGTGGAATGAAGGTTTGTCTGATTCCGCGGTGAGTCTCTTCGCGATCTTTGGGTTTTTCTTTGCGAACTTTGCGGTCAGGAGCTTTTTACCGCAAGGGTCGCAAAGAAAACGCGAAGGACGCGAAGAAAGTCCAAGGAAAGTGTTACTTGAATAGTTGCTGACAATGCCAAGACACAACAATTCCTCCGATCATCGCCGCAGCGTCGGGCAACTCCTCATCATCGGCTTCGACGGCACCGAGATGTCACCCGGCCTGGCTGATCTGCTGACCCGCATTCAACCCGCTGGCGTCATCCTTTTCGCCCGCAACATTACCGGCGGAGAGCAAACCTACAACCTTCTGAAAGACTGCCAGGCCTGCGTGTCAGCACCCCTGTTCACCGCCGTGGACATGGAAGGAGGCCGGGTCGATCGCTTTCGTAACATCAACGGCCCAAGCCCTTCCGCCGCCGATGTCTTCGCCACCGGCGACCGTAAGCTCTTCCGCAAACACGGCAAAGTCATCGGCGAATGCTGTCGGGCTCTGGGATTCAACACCGACTTCGCGCCGGTGGTGGACCTGGCCTTCGAGCCTTCAAAAACTGTCATGAGCTCGCGCGCCGTTTCCGCAAATCCGAAACAAGCGGTCCTTTACGCCCGGGAATTTCTCAAGGGATTGCGCGCAGCCCGGGTCTTCGGTTCCGCCAAACACTTTCCCGGCCTCGGTGAAGCCAACCTCGATACCCATCAGGAACTCCCCTCGATCAACAAGCCGTGGAAGAAGCTCTGGGCCGAAGACCTGTATCCCTACCGGACTTTGCGTCGCGAACTCCCCATGATCCTGATCGGACACGCCAACTACCCGGCAATCACGCACGACCGCACTCCCGCATCGCTTTCCAGGAAATGGATCACCGATGTCCTCCGAAAAAAGATCGGCTATCGCGGCCTGGTCGTCTCCGACGACCTGGAAATGGGAGGCGTGTTAAAGGCGGCGCCCATCGAGCAGGCCGCCGTAGAGCATGTCCGCGCCGGGGGAGACCTGTGCCTGATCTGTCATATCGAGGAATACGTCACCCGCTCCTACGAGGCCCTCATTAGGGAAGCGGGGGACAACCGCAAGTTTGCGCAACGGGTAGCGAAGTCCGCCGCGCACGTACTCGCCTTCAAAAAGAAATCCGCCGAGTTAAAGCACAGACCGCCGGCGCCCACTCAGGCAAAACTCGAAAAACTGTCCCGCCAGGTATGGGAACTCGGGGAGCAGGTCAATCTGGCCAAACTCGGAGCGGCGAGTTCATGATCGTCGCCGGCGTCATGAGCGGCACCTCGGCCGATGGCATCAACGTGGCCCTGCTCCAGCTCGTGTGGCGCGGGCGCCCTCGCCCGCGAGTCTTTGACCCTTCCAAACTAACTTTCAAATTCTTAGCCCAAGCCGAGTACCCATACTCGAAGGCAGTCCGGCAAGCGGTGCTGCAAGCCATGAATGCGCGTCAAGCCAGCGTAGCCGACCTGGCCCGCTTGAATTTCCTTCTCGCCGAACTCTACGCCGAGGCCGTGCTCACCACCCAGCGCCGTTTCCGCGTGACGGTGGAACTCATCGGCTGTCATGGACAGACTCTTTATCATCAGGGCGAGCCAGCAAAATTCCTGGGCCGGAAACTGGCTGTCACCTGGCAGACGGGAGAAGGCGCCGTGATCGCCGCGCGCGTCGGCGTCCCCGTCGTGTCTGATTTCCGCCCGGCCGACATGGCCGCCGGAGGCAAAGGCGCGCCTCTGGTTCCCTTTCTCGATTACCTGCTCTACCGCGATCGACAAATCGGTCGCATCGTGCAAAACATCGGCGGCATCGCGAACCTGACCGCGATCCCGGCGGGCGCGTCGGCGAAACAAGTCACGGCCTTCGACACCGGCCCCGGCAACATGGTGATCGATGCGGTCACGGAACGCCTCTTCGGCCAGCCCTATGATCACGACGGCCGCATTGCAGCTTCCGGCGGAGTACTTGAGCTGGTCGTGTCTGGGATCTTGCGCGGCCAATTCTTCCGCCGCCAGCCGCCCAAAACCGCGGGACGCGAAGAATTCGGACGCGAATTTGCCCGCCAATTCATTAAGCATTGCGGACGTGCGCGTAAGGCGGATGTGGTCGCCACCGCCACAGCTTTGACGGCGCGCTCGATCGCCGATGCCATAAGCCGCTTCGTACTACCTCGTCGCGGACGTTTCAGGGAGTTCGTGGTCTCCGGTGGCGGCGCCAACAATCCCACACTGCTGGCCATGCTGGCCAACGAACTTCGGCCCATGCCGATGGCCATTCGCGCTTCCGACGAGTTCGGATTGCCGTCCGCAGCCAAGGAAGCAGCCGCCTTCGCACTCATGGCGTACGAAACGTGGAACCATCGACCGTCCAATATTCCTTCCGCAACGGGTGCAAGCCACCCGGCAATCCTGGGGAAGATTTCGTATGCATGAAAGTCAGCAAAAAGGTCTGTCATCCCGAGCGAAGGTGGAGGCGCGCGCGCGCGCCGAAACGAGTCGAGGGACCTGCTGTTTGCCTTCGCTGAAAATATTCCGGACCCTCGCCGCTGTCGCCCTCCTCGTATTCACCCTCTCCTGCTCCAGCAAACCCGATCCCAACACGCTGGTGATGATCATCGAGAGCAGCCCCACCAACCTCGATCCGCGCGTCGGTCTGGACGCGCAATCGGAGCGCATCGACGACCTCATCTTTGACGACCTGCTGACCCGCGGCAACAACCTTGACGTCGCCCCCGGCCTGGCCGAGCGTTGGGACATTCCCGATCCGCTGACCTACATCTTCCACCTGCACCACGGCGTCAAGTTTCATGACGGCCGCCCCCTGACCGCTCGCGACGTGAAGTGGACGTTCGACTCCCTGCTGCAGGGAAAAATCCGCAGTGCCAAAGCCGCGGTTTACCGCTTCGTGGACCACATCGATGCCAGCGATGACAACACCGTCGTCTTCCACCTAAAAGAGCCTTTCGCTACGTTGCTGTGGAATCTTTCGGACGGGGCCATGGGCATTGTCCCCTACGGCAGTGGCGACGAGGTCGGCCGCCAGCCCATCGGCTCAGGTCCCTTCCGTTTCGTCAGCGCGGAGCAGGACAAAGATGTTGTGCTCGCCCGCAATGACGACTACTGGGGAGCAAAAGCACATCTTTCGAAAGTCCGTTTTATTGTGGTGCCCGATACCACTACGCGCGCGCTGGAGTTGCGCAAAGGCAGCGCCGACGTCGCCATCAACGCCCTGACTTCCGACATGGTCCTGACTCTGGAGCATGACCCGAATCTCGCCGTCATGCATGCCCCCGGCACTGTGCTGGCGTACATTGCGTTCAACCTGCGCGATCCTATTCTCAGGAACGAGCGCGTTCGGCAGGCCCTCGCGTATGCCATTGACCGCCGCCCTCTGCTCGAATATCTGCAACGCGGCTTTGCCCGGCCCGCCAACAGCCTTCTGCCGCCGGAAAGCTGGGCTTACAACGGCGACGTGCCCGCCTATGACCACGATCCAGCGCGCGCCCGCCAGTTGCTTGAGCAGGCAGGATATCCGGAGGTAAACGGTGTTCGCTTTCATCTCACCATGAAGTCGTCCACTGAAGAGAGCACCCGGCTGATGGCGGCGGTGCTGCAACAGCAATTGCATCAGGTGGGAATCGCGCTCGATATTCGCACCTTCGAATTTGCGACTTTTTTCTCCGACGTGACCCACGGCCTGTTCCAGGTCTATTCCCTGCGCTGGATCGGCGGCAACGAGGACCCCGACATTTTCGAGTATGTCTTCCACTCCTCCAAGTTTCCGCCCAACGGCGCCAACCGGGGATACTTCGCCGATCCGCGCGTGGACGCGCTGATCGATCAGGCTCGCCAGGAGCTCGACCGCAACACCCGCAAGCAGCTATACGCGGAACTCCAACGCACCCTGGCCGACGAATTGCCCTACATCAACCTCTGGTACTACGACAATGTGCTGGTGCACTCGAAGCGAGTGCACAACCTCACGCTGAATCCTTCCGGCAACTACGATTTTCTGAAGACAGCAGAACTGGTCGTTAGTCGTTAGTCGTTGGTCGTTGGCCAAAGACCAACGGCCAAGGGCCAACGACGGTTTCTTGCGTGTTACCATCGAAACGCATCTTCCATCATGAATATTCTCTTCATCGGCGATATTTTTGGCCGGCCCGGGCGCAACATCGTCAAAGACCGTCTGCCCGGCCTGGTAAAGGACCACACCATCGACCTCGTGATCGCCAACGGTGAAAACGCAGCCGGAGGTTTCGGTATCACGGGAGCGCTGGCGGAAGACCTTTTCGACCTGGGCATCGATGTCATCACCACCGGCAATCACATCTGGGACAAACGGGAAATCATCGACTACTTTCAGAGCGCCGACGGCAACCAGCACAGCCCCGCCCGCCGGCTGTTGCGTCCGGCAAATTATGCGCCCGGCATGCCCGGATGGGGCGTGTACGAGGGCCGCAAGAACAGCGCCCCCTATGCCGTGATCAATCTGCAGGGACGCGTCTTCATGGCCGCCAACGATGACCCCTTCCGTGTCGTCGACCAGCTATTGAAAGAGATTAAAGCCAAAGTGATTTTCGTCGATGTGCACGCCGAGGCTACGTCAGAGAAGCTTGCCCTGGGGTGGTATCTGGATGGCCGGGCTACAGCCGTCGTCGGCACGCACACTCACATCCCGACCGCGGACGAGCGCGTTATGCCCGGCGGCACCGCCTACATCACCGACGTCGGCATGACGGGACCCTACGACAGCGTGATCGGAGTGCAGAAAGAAATGATCATCGCCCGCTTCCTGAACAACATGCCCGCGCGCTTCGAGGCTGCCACCGGCGACGTTCGCCTCTGCGCGGTGGTGATCGATTGCGACGAAGTAACGGGCCGCGCCAGGAAAATCGAGAGACTCATGCTGACCTGAAATAGCGCTATGTCATGCGGAGCGTAGAAACTTCTTCGCTTCGCGAGGAAGTTGCGGAGTCGAAGGACCCCTATAGTCTCTTCGCACTCACTGTTCACATAACGCTAAACGGCAGCGGCCAGCCGGCGGACTGTGATTGCTACTTTCGCAATAGCCTCTCCATTTCCTTCCGATTCCCCACCGGCAGATACCGCAGCGCTGCCCGCGCCAGCGCCATGTAAACGTCCGCTGCCCCAGGAATCTTCTTCAACTCCGACAGATGCTGTCGCACCACCTGCGCATCCCCGCGCACAATCGGCCCGCTGAACGCTCCCGCCGGACCCAGCTTTGCATAGTTGGCCAGGGTCTGCCGCAGAATCGGCATCATCTTCCTGCGGGCTTCGACGCTCGAAAAGCCGGCGGCACGCGCTACTCTTTCTCCTGTGACCAGCAAGGCAATCAGCAGCGGAGAGGTAAACGCTCCCCAGGCGTGATAAGCCGGCTTGCGGTTCCGGGAAATGGAGAATACCTCTGCGCCCAGAGCGCGAACAATTCTGTGCGCGACCCGCAAGGCCGCCGGGTCGCCCTCCAGGCCGAAAGGCACGTCTTTGAGGGAAGGAGCCGAGCCTCTCACAAAAGTCATCAGCGGATGTACCGAAGCCACATCTGCCCCGCGACGCCGCAGGACCTGCAGTTGATCGCTCGCGAGCGCACCGCTCGAGTGCAGCGCGATTCTGCCTTTCCACTCGACCAGCGTCGCAAGCTGCCGTGCCGCCCGCGCTATCTCGCGGTCAGGCACGCAGAACCAGACCAGATCAGCATCGAAGGGCGCATCGGGCGCACTCCACCGGGCAAAGACTTGCCGGGCAAGCGCCCGGGCTTTGTGGCGAGACGCGATGCTATTGCCAGAGATGATTGCGCTCACCCGATACTTCGCCCGCGTGAGTTCCAGTGCCAGCGCGCTCCCCAGCCTTCCCGGCCCCACAATCGCGATGCGCGGCTTGACTGCCATCGCCGCAGAATAACATCTGGCGTTCTTGGTAGCGCCGCCGTCCCGGCGGCTGTCCGGCCGGCGCTACATAATTCGTTCTGCATTTCCGGCTGCAAGCGCGCCGTGCTTTATAGTATTTCCCATGCCCAAAGCCGTTAAAAAAGCCCGCGTGCTCTCCTCCCGCGAGGTCTATCACGGACCCGCTTTTCGGGTCTTCGAGGAGCATGTGCTTGAGCCCAGCGGCGTGCGCACTCGTCGCGACATTGTGCGTCACTCCGGATCGGTAGTGATCCTCGCGGTCGAAGACAGCGGGGCCGAGCCTCGCATCCTGCTCGAGCGCCAGTACCGCCACGCCGCTCGCCAGCTTTTGTGGGAACTACCTGCCGGACGCATCGATAAGGGCGAAAATGATCTAAGCGCCGCCAAGCGAGAACTCCTGGAGGAGACGGGCTACACCGCCTCGCGCTGGCGGCGCATTCTGTGCTTCTACGCCAGCCCGGGCTTTTTGGCCGAGACCATGAATCTGTTTCTCGCCCGCGGCCTGCGCCGTGGCCAGGCCCAGCCGGAACCGGATGAAGTCATCCACATTCGCATGGTGCCCCTTTCGACGGCCGTTCGCATGGTCATGCGGGGAACCATCAAGGACGCCAAAACCATTTCCGGCGTTCTTTGGTTGAACCAGTCACGCGCCAGTTCAAAGCCGCACCGCTAGCGGCGTTTCTGTGCCGCAATTGCTTGACAGCACTCCCCGCTAGCAGCACAATTGCCTCAAATGCTGGGGTACGGCCTCGCTTCGCAGACAAGAGAACGTGCCCGAGGGGGCGTACGTGGAACGTTTGAAAGGTACGGTGAAGTGGTTCAATAACGCCAAGGGCTACGGTTTTATCGGGCGCGACGATGGCAGCCCCGACGTGTTCGTGCACTACAGCGCGATCACCTCCGAGGGCTACAAGAGTCTTCAGGAAGGCGACCAAGTTGAGTTTGAGGTTACCCAAGGACAGAAAGGCCCACAGGCCGCCAACGTCACCAAGGCTTCTTAAGCTCTTAGATCGCCGCACAGGCTCTCGCGATTACTACCGTTGTCCGAGAGCCTTTCTGTAACATCGGCGTCAAGCCGAGGGCATCTTGCCCTCGCCGCCGTGCACAGGCAAGCTGTCTCCATCGTCGTGGAACTTTCCCTCCAGCCCCAACTTGTTTAATCTTTATCGCAATGGACAACAAAGCCATCGCCGGTATTCTGTATGAAACCGCCGACCTGCTGGAAATCGACGGCCAGGATTCCTTTCGCATCCGCTCTTACCGTAACGCCGCCGAAGCCATCGAGGCCCAGACTCAACAGATCGCCGACCTGATCGATGAGCCCAAGAAAGTGCTGGCAATCGCCGGCATCGGCAAAGGCATGCTGCTAAACCTGCAGGAGATGTTCAGGGAGGGCAAACTCTCGCTGCACGCAGACTTACTCAAGAAATATCACCCTTCAATGCTCGATCTGCTCAAGATTCAGGGACTGGGCCCGAAGACCATCGCCCTGATCTGGAGCGCCTATCAGGTGAGCGATGTCGAAGGCGTGGCCAAGCTGGCCAAAGAAGGAAAGATCCGCGAACTTCCCCGTATGGGTGAAAAGCAGGAACAGAAGCTGCTTAAGGCCATTGAAGACTATCGCCGCATCGCTGGCCGCTTCCTGCTTGACGTCGCCGAGCGCGAGGCGCAGAAAATCATCGACCACCTCCACGACTATCCCGGCGTCGAAAAAGTTACGCCCGCCGGTTCCCTGCGCCGCGGACGTGAAACCGTGGGCGACCTCGACATTCTGGTCACAGGCAAGGCCTGCTGCGATGACCCCACGCGGGAAAAGCTCATCGAGCACGTCATCAAACTGCCGGGTCTGATGGAAATCATTGCCCGCGGCGAAAACAAAGTCAGCTTTCGCCTGCGCGGCGGGATGCAGGTGGATGTGCGCCTGTTGCCTCCGGAATCCTTCGGCGCCGCCATGCAGTATTTCACCGGCTCGAAAGCCCACAATGTGGCCTTGCGCCAGCGCGCACTGAAAATGGGATACACCCTCAGCGAGTACAGCCTGGCCAAACTCGACACCGAAAAGCCGGTCGCGGGGAAGACCGAAGAAGAGATTTACGCCAAGCTTAAGCTCGATTACATTCCGCCCGAGCTGCGCGAGAATCTCGGCGAAATCGATGCCGCCGAAGCCCACACCTTGCCCCATCTGATCACCCAGGCCGACCTGCAAGGCGATGTCCACATGCACACCATCGAAACTGATGGCCGCAACACCATCGAAGAAATGGCCGCAGCCGCCCGGGAGCACGGCTACAAGTACATGGCCATCACCGACCACTCGAAGAACCTAGCTTTCGCCAACGGCCTCGACGACAAGCGCGCGGTGGAACACATCAAGCGCATTCGCGCCGTGAGCGAAACGCTCGGCGATATCAGAATCTTTGCCGGCATCGAAGTGGACATTCTGGCCGACGGCACGCTCGATCTCTCCGACTCGGTTCTCGAACAGATGGACATCGTCATCGCCAGCGTACACTCCCATTTCAACCAGACTCCGGCGGAGATGACCGACCGTCTGCTCAAAGCGGTCGAGAATCCAAATACTTCGTTGATCGGCCACCCCACCGGACGCATGTTGCTCCGCCGCGATGCCTATGCCTTCGATATCGATGCCGTGCTGAAAGCCGCCGCGCGAAAAAAGGTGGCTATGGAATTGAACTCCTATCCCGATCGCCTGGACCTCAACGACCGTCATCTCCGGTTGGCGAAAGAGCACGGTGTAAAGATCGTGATCAATACCGACTCCCACCACACCTCTCATATGGACAAGATTCGCTTCGGCATCCTACAAGCCCGCCGTGCCTGGCTCACAAAAGAAGACGTGTTAAACACCCTGCCGCTGCCACGGTTTGCCAAAGCAATGAAGCACGCCTGGTAAAACGTGTAGCTGCGTGCTCGGTTTTCGACAACAAGGGCGCATCCCTTCCCACCGCGTTGCATCTATTTTTTATGGAATTCCGACAGCTTGGCCGTTCCGGCCTGAAAGTACCCGCACTCAGCTTTGGCACCGGCACCTTCGGTGGAGGGACTGAATTCTTTCGCGCCTGGGGCGCCAGCGATGTAGCCGAAGCCACTCGCCTCGTCTCCATCTGCCTGGAAGCCGGCGTCAATCTCTTCGACACCGCGGATGTCTATTCGAACGGCCTTTCCGAGGAAATTCTCGGCAAGGCCCTCGAGGGCAGGCGTCAGGACGTCCTGATCTCGACCAAGACCACGTTCCGCCTGGGTACGGGGCCGAACGATGTGGGATCATCCCGCTATCATTTGATCCGGGCCTGTGAAGCCAGCCTGCGCCGCCTGGGCACCGACTACATCGATATCTACCATCTGCACGGATTCGATGCCCTCACTCCCGTCGAAGAGGTCCTGAGCACGCTCAACCATCTGGTCGAGAGCGGCAAGGTACGCTACATCGCCTGCTCCAATTTTTCCGGCTGGCATTTGATGAAGTCTTTTGCCGCTTCCGACCGCTACGGCTGGACCCGATACGTGGGGCACCAGGTCTATTATTCGCTGCTGGGAAGAGAGTACGAATGGGAACTTATGCCGCTCGCGCTGGATCAGGGCGTGGGTGCGCTCGTCTGGAGTCCGCTGGGCTGGGGCCGTTTGACGGGAAAGATCCGGCGCGGGGAACCCCTGCCCGCCACCAGCCGCCTGCACCAGACCAGCGACAAGGGCCCGCAGGTAGGAGACGAGCGCTTGTACAAAGTAGTCGATGCCCTGGAGCAGGTGGCCAAAGAAACTGAAAAGAGCGTACCTCAGGTCGCGCTGAACTGGCTCTTGCAGCGGCCTACGGTCTCCACCATCATCATCGGCGCCCGGAATGAGGAGCAGTTGCGACAAAACCTCGCCGCGGAGGGTTGGTCGCTCTCGCCGGCTCAGGTCGTAACCCTCGATCGCGCCAGCGAGCAGGAGCCGGTCTATCCTTACTGGCACCAGTGGCAGTTCGCCGAACGCAACCCGCCTCCCTTCGCCCGGTGACCCACCATGGAGGACGGGCGTCCTCGCCCGTCCACTCCTAATGGTCCGTTCACTTCCGGCACGAGTGGGACGCGCGCGCCTACACTCTGATTTGCGGCGAAGATTTCGAGCGGGCGGTTCAGAAGCGTATAGAATTAGCGCTGCCGAGGCCTGCCATGCCTGAAGACGTCCCTTCTACACCGTCGCCCACTCCCATTCCGGAGTCGGGCCCAGAATCGCAGCCCGCTTCGTCCGTGGATCTCGGCCCCGGTCCCGGAATCGACATTGCCGAGGAATTTGGCACCGCGAAGCGCAATCTGCCACCGGCTAAGATCGTCGCCATCGTCCTGGGCGTTGCCGCCATCCTGCTCGGCATCTTCGCCTTCGTGGACCGCGCCAAGCCGCAGGGCGGAGGCTCGGTGGACAATATCACCGCGGTCGAAATTCCAGATCAGAATATGGTCATGGTGGCAATCAATGTTACCGTCTACAATTCAGGCGAGAAGTCGCTGTGGATTCACGACATTAAAGCCAAGATCGCCACTGACAGCGGCGAACTCAGCGATGAAGCCGCCTCGGCAGTGGATTTTGACCGTTACTTTCAGGCTTTTCCCGCGCTCAAGGAACACGCCCTGACGCCCCTGCCGCCGGAGACGAAAATCCCGCCAGGCGGCCAGGCCCAGGGCACGATCGTGGTGACCTTCCCCGTAACCAAGGACGGCTTCGACAAGCGCAAGTCTCTCAGCGTGGTGATCCAGCCCTACGATCAGCCCCTGCCCCTGGTGCTGATTAAGTAAGAATGCGCCACGGATTCACACGGATTTCCACGGATTTTACTTTTTAGGGTTCTGATCCGTGAAAATCCGTGGCCGGTTTTGCATTTATTCGTGTTTCTTCATGAATCTTCGGTGCGCCAGGTGAGTCGAGGCAGTGGGTTGGATCTCGTCGTATTTCAGACAACTGATGGAGCCATCGACTTCGAGCACCGCGAGCGCCACGTCGGGCAATCCCGCAATGCCATGCTCTCGCAGCGACTGGTGTAACTCATCCAGGCTGACGTGCTCGCGGGCCATGTGGGCGGCGATGATCTTGCCGTCGTGGACCAGCAAACTGGGCTGGCCTTGCACCAATTTGCGGAAGCGCCGGTTCCCGCCGGAAAGCTCGGCAATCAGGTAATTGAGCAGCAGCAGGGTCGCGGCGGCGACGACTCCACCCAGAACCGAGGTATCCGGACCGGTCATTGCGTTCTGCACGGAATTGCTGAGTAGCAGGAGCAGGACCAGGTCGAAGGGCGTCATCTGTCCCACTTCGCGCTTGCCGCTCAGCCGCATACCCAGCAGCACGACCCCATAAATCACCGTCGTGCGCAGCGCGATGCTGACCAGAACATGACCGCCGGGATACATGCGTCCTATTGCGACGCCGTGACCGGCGTCGGCGCAGTCTTGGGTGTGCTCAGGTATCCGGTGGCTTTGTTCTTTTCCACGGTCCAGACCACGAGTTCATAGAGCATTCGATCGCGTCCACTGTAGAACTGGATAGGCTCGCTGACGTTGCGGTCCTTTTTCTCGATGGTGCGGTCGTCCGACGTGACGTTGAGGGTGAATTTTCCCTTCTTTATGTCGGTCTTTTTCAGTTGCAACGCCACCGTAGCAACCGGCTGGGGCTTGGCTCCCTTGATCAGGGTGAACTCGTAGTAGTTGCGGTCGCCCCGATGCTTGAGGATTTCAAGGTCTCCACGGGTATTGGCAATCAGGCCGCTCTGCACACCCAGGTCGCCAATCGTGCTCTGCAGCTTGGCCTTGGTGGCCTCGAGGTCGGCCTTGGTGGAAGCCACGTCGGTTTTGACTCCGCCCACGTCACTCTTTACACCCGCCACTTCCCCGCTGACTGCGCTGATCTGCTGCTTCTGCTGCTCCGCCAGGCGCGCCTCCGCCGCACGCTGCTGCCGCAACAGGTCGGCGGAGCGCGCCGCCATCTCTTTCTTGGTCAGGCCCACTTGCTGGGCCAGGGTTTCGTCGTCGGCTTCAGCGGACTGCATGCGCTTGCCCAGGTCGGCAAGCTGAACGCTGTTGGCCGCCTGGTTCTTGCTCATCTTGTCGATGCGACCGCGCAAATCAAAGATGAAATAGAGCGACCCCGCGACATAAAGCACCGCGAGCGCTAGCAGGATCCACTTTCCCGCACTACTGTCCGACGCGCCGTGAACCTCGCCCTCGTCCGCCATAAATGCCCCTCCGCTGGTTGAAATGAAATGTTGAAGCAATTGTTGAATACGGGGGGCACAGTGTCAATTGCCAGAATGGTGCAAGAGCAATCCTTCGGCCATATCTTTCCGGTCCGATCGTCGGATTTTGTCAGCCGCCTACGCTGTCCCGAATCACCGCGTTTACCCCTGGCAGAATGCCCAGATCGACATAGATGGGCCGAATCAATTTTCGGATCGCCCGCAGTTGCGTGGCGAACCAGGCCGCTCCCGCGAGACAACAGGCTCCGCTCAACATCACCGTCCGAGGCGCGCCGATGGCGTGCGCCAGCACGCCCGCCAGCAAGCTTCCGAAGGGCGCCATGCCCACAAAGGCCATGGCGTAGAAGCTCATCACCCGGCCACGTTTGTTGTCTTCCACAATGGTTTGGATGATGGTGTTACTGGCGGCCATCTGCTGCATCATGCCAAAACCGCAGACCAGCATCAGCATCAGCGATACCCACAAAATCCGCGACACGCCGAACAGGATCAGGCCGGCGCCCAGGGCCGCGGTCGAAAGCGGAATCATCCGGCCCAGCCCCAGCACAGTCTTTCGCAGGGCCAGAGACATCGCCGAAACCAGGGCGCCTACTCCCACGGCCCCCATCAGAAAACCCAGGGAATGCGGACCGCCGTGCAAAATCTTCCCCGCAAAAATCGGCATGAGCACGGTAAAGGGCCAGCCCATCAGGCTGACCATCGCGAACAGCAGCAGAATGGTGCGGACCGGCGCGAAGCCGGAGACGTAGGCCCAGCCTTCCTTGAGTTGACTGAGCATGGAATCAACCGTAGGTTTCGCGGCGGCCTCCGTCAGCCGCATGGCCAGCAGCGAGGCAATGACCGCGATATAACTGATCCCGTCGATCAGGAAGCAGGCGCCTTCGCCAGAGACCGCAATTACCGCTCCCGCCAGAGACGGGCCCACCAGCCGGGCCAGATTCACCATCGACGAATTCAGCGCAATCGCGTTTCCCAGGTCCTGCTTGTCTTCCACCATCTGCACCAGAAAAGCCTGCCGCGCCGGCATATCAAATGCGTTGATCAGACCCTGGAAGGCACTGAGCCAGATGATTTCCTGAATATTGATGTGCCGGCTCAGCGTGAGCGCGGCTAGGGCCAGCGATTGCAGCATGGCGAGCGCCTGCGTCACTACCAGCACCCGGCGGCGATCCAGCCGGTCCACCCATACCCCGGCAAAGGGAGCAAATAGGAACGTGGGGATCTGTCCCGAGAACCCCACGATGCCGAGCAGCAGGGCTGATCCCGTCAACCGGTAGACCAGCCAGCTGGTCGCCAGGCGCGTCATCCAGGTGCCGATCAGCGAAATCGTCTGGCCGCTGAAATACAGTCGAAAATTGCGCCACCGCAAGGCGCGCCAGGCATGCGAGATGCCGGGCTTGCGGACCGGAGATGTCGTCGAAGAGATCTGCGCGCTCACAACGTTCTATTGTGCCACCGGCGTTCAGAGGCCGGACGCCCAATCACCCGAGAGTTTTTGGATTTCCTTCGTGTACCTTGGTGTCCTTCGTGGTTATCGCTTTTGGGGTTGACGCCGGATTTTGACTTGGGTGGTGCAGGGCCTAAGCGAAAACCTGTCCATTCTCTTGGAACGCGCGGGCTCAACGTCGCGATCGAACGCCAGCTGTCGGGCTAGCAAGGAAGAAGCCGGGAAGGGCTTTTCCTCTAGGGGTTTTCTCTGTCTGCACCTACCTCGGATTCTGGTTGCACGCCTGGAGCACGTCCGAAGAGTTGCTGCAACACACTATGACGCGCCGCAAGTGCTCCTACGCTGTACGCCAGACCGGCATAAAAAGGCGCGATCACGAACACCTGCTCTGCAACACGGAGGGGATCAACCCCACCGAAGTCAGGGGCAAAAGTGGGCCCGGTTCGCTGGATGACGAAGAAGGTAAGAGAATCGGGTCCAAAAGTGGGAAACCAGAACCGACGCATACGGATCGGCGAATGTGAGCAGTTTGTACACCAGTACACCAGTACACCAGTACACCCGTGGGCACAATCCAGGCCCACGTTGCCTGCCTTCGAAAGTAAAGCGATAGAACGTAACCCACAACGAAAGCAGGAACGACACTTGCCACCTCGAAATGTTGCAGATAGTCAGTACCGGTGGGAGCGCGGACCGATCCGGCTAACGGGAGTATCCAAACGAACCAACGGCTAAGCAGCCAGGGGCCCAAATAAACGCCGCACACCGCAGCCGCCGTCGTATGGAGAGCGAACGGGCCGATCTTACCTTCTCCTAACCAGGCGAGACCCGCGCGATGCGTAAGCTGCTGTGCTTCTTCGTCCTGAACACCGTTCCGCGCTAACCATTGCTTCCAGCCGGGCAATGCGAGCGCGTACCACTGCCATCCAAAAGTCACCCCGGCCAGGACGTAGTACACAAACAAAAAAGGGCCAAACATGTACCAGCCGAGGAATGGGACCAGCAAGATCGCCGTGATTGCAGGAGCCGCAAAAATCAGCTGCCCGACGACAACCGCTCGACGTGCAAGCGCCCTATCCATGGTGCGGCGGAGTATAGCACCGCGCATGAAGGGTTCCGGGCGGGTCCTACTTTTCAAACCGGCCCGCACAAGAATGGCATTACTAATGGCATAATAAATGGCATTTCATATGGTAGCATGTCAGTATGAACGCCATCCTGACCATCGACAAGGCCGGCCGGATAGTCCTGCCCAAACCGGTGCGGGACGCACTGCAGATCAGCCCCGGCGATTCCCTGGAACTCGAAAGCTCCGAAGCCCAAATCGTGCTGCGCCCCGCGCCGGGTAAGGGACGGGTGTACAAGAAACAGGGAATGTGGGTCTTCGACTCCGGTTCTGACGTTCCACTTTCCGCCGAAGTGGTAAACCAGACCATTCGCCGGGTGCGGGCCGAGCGCCACCGCCACGTCTTGGGAAAGTTCAAGAAGTGAAGATCTTCTTTGATACCTCGGTCCTGATTGCAGCCATCCTGCTCCAGCATGAGCACCACCGGCCCAGCGCTGCTGCCTATCTGAGGGCCGACAAGAAGAACGCCTGCTGTGCCGCCCACACCCTCGCTGAGGTTTACGCCAGCCTGACCCGTATGCCGGGCGGACAGCGAATGGGCGGAGATCAGGCGCTATTCTTTCTCGACCAAATCCGGGAACGGCTGACAATCATTACCCTCGACGAAGGGGACTACTGCACTGCCATCGCCTCTGCGGTGACTCAGGGAGTCGTAGGAGGAACAATCTATGACGCGTTGCTGGCCCAGTGCGCCCTCAAAGCCAACGCGACCACTATCTATACCTGGGACCTGGATCACTTTCGGCTTCTCGGGCCGGAGGTAGCTCGGAGAGTTCGAACCCCATAGCTCGAAACCCTACAGCTTCACCTTCCGCAGCCGCAGTGAATTCGTAATCACCGAAACCGAACTCAGGCTCATCGCCGCCGCCGCCAGAATCGGGCTCAGCAGCAGACCAAAGAAGGGATAGAGCACACCCGCCGCAACCGGCACCCCCAGCGAGTTATAGATAAACGCGAAGAACAGGTTTTGCCGGATATTGCGCATGGTCGCCTGGCTGAGTTTGCGCGCCCGCACGATGCCGGCAAGATCCCCCTTCACCAGCGTGATGCCGCCGCTTTCCATCGCGATGTCGGTGCCCGTTCCCATGGCGATGCCGACATCGGCCTGCGCCAGCGCGGGCGCGTCATTGATGCCGTCCCCAGCCATGGCCACGGTCCGCCCTTCTTTTTGTAGGCGCTGCACCACCTCGGATTTTTTGTCGGGCAGGACCTCGGCCTCGAATTCCTCGATGCCCAAAGTCTTGGCCACCGCTTCCGCTGTAGCACGGCTGTCGCCGGTCAGCATGACCAGTCGCAAGCCCTCCGCTTTCAGGTCGCGCAGGGCCTCAGGCGCCGAAGCCTTGATCGAATCCGCGATGCCGATCAGGCCCGATGCCTGCCCATCCACCGCAACCAGGATCACGGTTTGCCCCGCGCGCCGCAGCTCTTCCGCCTTCTGCGCCAACGCTGCTGCAGAAATTCCGCTCTCCTCCAGCAATCGTTCGTTGCCAACCAGAACCTTGCGGCCGTCCACTCGGGCATTCACTCCGCGACCGGTGTTCGACTGGAATTCTCCCGCGCTCGTCAAAACCAATCCCCGGCTTTTGGCGGCTTCGACGACAGCCGCCCCGAGCGGGTGCTCGCTTCCCTGCTCCACGCTGGCCACCAGGCGCAAAAGTTCATTTTCACCCCCGCCCGATTCCTTCCCGCCGGGCACGGGGAGAACGGAAACGACTCGCGGCTTGCCGTCGGTCAGCGTGCCTGTTTTATCGATGACCAGGGTGTCAACTTTTTCCATGATCTCGAGCGCTTCCGCATTCTTGATCAGCACCCCGGCGTGCGCGCCGCGTCCCGTCCCCACCATGATTGCAATCGGAGTGGCCAGCCCCAGCGCGCAGGGACAGGCAATGATCAACACCGCCACCGCGTTGACCAAAGCATGCGCTAGCCGGGGCTCCGGGCCAAACAGACTCCAGGCGACGAAAGTCAGAATTGCAATCCCGATCACCGCGGGAACGAACCAGCCCGCCACCCGGTCCGCCAGGCGTTGAATGGGAGCGCGGCTGCGTTGCGCCTGGCTGACCATGCGCACAATCTGCGCCAGCAGGGTTTCGCCTCCTACCCGCTCCGCGCTCATCACCAGCGATCCGGTTCCATTCACCGTCGCCCCGATCACTGGGCTGCCCGGTCCCTTGCTTACCGGAATCGACTCGCCGGTAATCATCGACTCATCTATTCCGCTATTGCCTTCGAGCACCGTGCCATCCACCGGAACCTTCTCGCCCGGACGCACGCGTAGCCGGTCACCCGGCACCACTTGTTCCAACGGGATATCTTCCTCTCGCCCGTCGCGCAAGACTCGCGCCATCTTCGGCGACAAATCCAGCAATGCACGGATAGCCGCGCCGGTGCGGCTGCGAGCCCGCAATTCGAGCACCTGCCCCAGCAGGACCAGCGTCGTAATCGCCGCCGCCGCCTCGAAATACACCGGCGGCCTTCCCCCCATCTCACGGAACGACGCCGGAAATACTTGCGGGAACAGGGTTGCTACCAGGCTGAACAAATAGGCCACGCCCGTTCCCATCGCGATCAGCGTGAACATGTTGGTGGAGCGATTGACGATGGACGTCCAGCCCCGCTGGAAAAATGGCGCTCCGCCCCACAGCACCACCGGCGTGGCCAGAAGCAGCTCAATCCAAGGCTGCCAGCCTTCCGGCAGCAGCCTGAGCACGCCTGGCAGCATGTGACCCATCGCAACTAGAAGTAAAGGTGATGTCAGTGCCAGGCTGATCCAGAAGCGGCGCGTCATGTCGCGCAGCTCAGGATTGTCTTCTTCCTGGGCGGTGACGGTGCGCGGCTCCAGCGCCATACCGCAAATCGGGCAACTCCCCGGCCCTGGCCGCACAATTTCCGGATGCATCGGGCAGGTGTATTCCACTCGCGTCGCGACCACCGGCATCTCCGGCTCCAGCGCCATACCGCAACGCGGACAGGCCCCGGGCTTGGCCGATCGTACCTCCGGACACATGGGACAAACGTAGGCGCCCACGGTGGCAGGCGGGGCCGGCTTTGCCGGCATACTCTTTGGCGCCACCTTGGTCGCGGGCGCGATGCTGATCATCTGCATTCCCGCGCCTGGCACCGGACGCCCAGCCAGGTAATCCTCGGGACGGGTGCGAAACCTTTCCAGGCAATGGGCGCAGCAGAAGTAGTATGTCTTCCCGGCATGATCCACTTTGTGCCTGGCGTGGGCGGGCTCCACGTTCATTCCACAGACTGGATCTTTCACCGTGGTCGGGGATTTGGGAGAATTGTCCATATCGCCTGTGCCGGCATTGCGAAATTCAACTGAACCATATTAGATTCATTCGCTTATATAATCGATTGTTGTATCTTCAAACGGCGGGCAGAATGATGCAGGGCCCCAGACTGAAACTATCCAGGGGATATTCCGCGACGTACTTGCGGTGATGCACTGGGCTGATCCAGGAAAAGCCAAATGACGCAATTGGACGTAGCCTACCGCTACCACACTCCACCCACACAGGCCACCATACGCGCGCTCGACAGCATGCGCGAAGTTTACGGCGTCCGCCGGATCAGCTTCGACGAGGCGGAGCGCACCGTCCGCGTCGAGTTCGACGCCTCGCGCCTCAAGGAACCCGTGATTGCAGGCCTGTTACGCCGCACGGGGCTCGACCTGGGCGAACAGTTGATCCTCGCCTAAAGATCCTCGAGTTCTTCCCGCTCTAGCAGAGGTAGCTCGGCTTTGGGAAGGGCACGACTTCAGTCGTGCCGCTAAGTCGCTGAGACTTGATGGCGCTTTAGTATCTGAGGTTCGTCGTGGGTTGACGAGGTTCTTCCGGGGGCGCACTCACATCGCTGGCTTGCCAGGATTTAAGGGGGGAGGGGGAGAGGGCTATGATTTGCCGAAAATGCAAGGGGCGCTCAAGAAAACCTCTGGCCGAAGTTTTTTCTCTGGAGCGCCCCGTTGCGCGCCACTTCGTCTGTTGAGGTGTAAAGCATCCCCGTTGCCACTCGCAAGTGTCTGAAAATGCTGGACCCAAACCTTCAGTAATCGAGTAGGAATTGCCCCTTAGGGGGAAAGATTTACGTTCAGCGGATGCCTTGGCACGAGCCCTGCCGAAGTCTGTGGAAATCCTCCAAACCGCCTGCCAGTGGCCCATTTTCGGACCATGAAGGTTTGGGACCGACCCACACCAGAGACTCCTCACCGCCCGAGCGGCGCCCCCGGCAAATGCTCCGCTTTCCAGCGCATTGCAGCCGTGATTCGCGTGCGTCCGCTGGGATGATTGAAGAAGATAAATTCCTCAATCGGCCCAGGGTCCATTTTCCGGTATTCGCCCAGCATCACATCGACTTCCGCCTCTCCATCCGGCTGTTGGCTGGCATTGATGCCGTACAGGTCGGCTTCGGATTCCATGGTGCGAGTGATGGTGTTGTCGAGCGGAGTGGTCACAAAGGAGAAAACCGCTAGCAGCAAAACCGCCAGGGGCACGATGGCCAAGTCGGTGATGCCCCCGATTCCCCATTTTTCTCCCCAACGCGCCAGTCCAGCCTGGAGCCCCCAATTCAAAAACGCAAACATGATGACCGCTGCGACCCCGTAGAACACCAGGCCTTTGAACACGTGGTTCAACACATAGTGCCCCATTTCGTGGCCCATGGTGGCCTCGACTCCAGCCAGCGAGCAGCGCTTCAGCAGGTTGTCGGTACCTTGAAGCGAGGGTCCTCCAGCTTGGTGTACTTGTTGAAGAGAGGAGAAATAAAAACCGGCGCAATCATCACCACGACGGCGTAGAACCCGATCATCACCGCGCTTCCCCACAGCCACCAGTTCTTGCCCAGCCGCCTGAGTACGCCAAACAACAGCGCCACCAGAAGAGCGCCCAACACAGCAGTCAGCGCCAGCCCGACGACCTGGTCCCGCATCCATTGCCAAAACGTCTGATTGGAGAGCCCATACTGGTGCTCGCGAAAATAACCTTCATATACCGTCAGCGGAAAGACCACCACCGCAAACAGGACCGCGAACTGCACCCAGTACAGCACCGACTGCAGCGCTTTGAAGCGGGTCATGCGCTCCGTCAGGTCGCGCATCCGCACCGACCAGCGAAAACGCAGCATCAGCCACATGGCAATCACGGTGGACAGAAAGTCCCACAACAGAAGCCAGTAGCCGCCTTCAAAATAAGCGTCGGAGCGGGCGCGCTGGTCGGCAGGAATTCGCGCCAGATAAGCATCCACCGCGGCTCTAACGTCAAACGGCTGCGCGGCAGCAGCGCTTCCACTTTCCGCCGTCGCATTTGAGGGCGAAGCCTGCGCCTGGGCTGAGGGGGTCAGTCCGAGGGAAAGAAAAGCGGCTGAAAGAAAGAGGGTAGCAAAAAACACGTGACCAAGTCCTGCTCGTCGGGTCCAGTTCAAGCCACCTCCGGTGGCGGAGATCACCCTCCGCGCCGGGCATCTTATCAAGAACCCACGGTGGCGTATACCAGGCTTGAAGCCGCCCTGCTCCGACACCGCGCGTACGCGCCCTCAAGCCTCCCTGATTCAGGCCGATGAAGAAAGGGGATTTCCAAGGACCCACGATGACCTGGTTGAGCAAAGCGATTGTCGCCTTCGTGCTGATTCTTATGGCCGCGATCGGCATGCTCTCCTACCACAGCCAGGTCCGCAGCGAAATGGATCGGATGTGGGTCAGACACACGTACCAGGTGTTAGAGGCACTCCAAACCCTTCGTATCGACATCACCCAGGCTGAAACCGGCCAACGAGCTTTCATGCTTACGGGGGAGGACCAGCACCTGGCGCTGTACGGGGCGGGCGTCGATAAGGTGAATCAGGACATCAAGGTGCTTGAAAGCCTGACCTCGGACAATCCGCGACAGCAGCTTGCCATCAGCCGGATGGACGTGCTCCTCGCGGATCGATTGGCGGAGTTGGCCGGCGGAATCGACATCAGGAAGAAGAGCGGACTGGAGGCTGGGGTGGAAGCATTGGCCCACCAGAATCACGGCGAACTATGGATGGACCTGATCGCGATCCATATCGACGAGATACGCCACACGGAAATACAGCTCTTAAACACGCGATTAGATACGGCGGCGCGCAGTGAGTCGAAGACAAAGATAGTCATTTTGTGGGGAAACGCATTGGCCATCTTCATGCTGTTAGTGAAGGGCTTGGTCATTCACTGGGAAACTCGCAGGCGTAATCAGGCGGATCGGGATCTGCGTAATGCAAGTGAACACCTGGAACGCCGCTCGGCCGAGCTATCTGAGACCAATATTGAGCTGGAAAGCTTTGCCTACTCCGTGGCCCACGATCTGCGTGCGCCGCTGCGCCACATCGCCGGATACTCCCATATGCTGCTGGACGACTATGGGCCGCGTTTCGATGCGGAAGGCCTGCGCCGTCTGGAAAAAATCGGGGAAGGTGCCCGCCAGATGGGGCGCCTGGTGGATGACTTGCTGAATTTATCGAAAATCGGGCGGCACAAACTGTTGATTCAGGACACGCCGCTGGATTCGCTGCTCCAGGAGGCAATTGAGGACTTTTTGCCGCAGTGTTCAGGCCGGGAAGTAGAGTGGCTAATTGGAGATTTATCCAGCGCAAAATGCGATCCGGGACTGATGAAGCAAGTGTTCATGAATCTGGTGTCCAATGCCGTGAAGTACACCCAGAAGCGCGATCATGCCGTGATCCAGGTGGGCCAGATGGAGCAGGACCACGAGCACGTCATTTTTGTCCGTGATAACGGTGCGGGCTTCGAGATGCAGTATGCGGACAAACTATTTGGAGTCTTTCAGCGCTTGCACAAGGCCTGCGATTTTGAAGGCACAGGCGTGGGTCTGGCGATTGTGCAGCGCATAATTCGAAAACACGGCGGTCGGATTTGGGCGGAAGCGAAGCTCGATCACGGGGCGACGTTCTTCTTTACCATCGGATCACCCGAAGCAGGCACCAGCCCCGAGAGTCCTGAACATCAGGAAACGAAACTTCCGATTCAAGAGGAGAAGATGCATGGAGCGAGTTGAGATTCTGCTGGTCGAGGACAGCCCCGAGGATGCAGAACTAACCATTCGCGAATTGCGCCGCAGCAAGATCGCCAATAGCATTGAAGTCGCGCAGGATGGGGCCGAAGCGCTGGACTTTCTCTTTTGCCGCGGTTCCTATGCGGATCGGGACTCTCTCCATCCCCCGAAACTCGTGCTGCTCGACTTGAAGCTTCCCAAAATCGGTGGCCTGGAAGTGTTGCGCGCCATCCGGGCAGACGAACGAACCAGGACAATACCGGTTGTCGTCCTGACTTCGTCCAAGGAGGAACGCGATCGGATCGACGGTTATGAATTAGGAGTGAACGGGTACGCGCAGAAGCCGGTTGACTTCGACCAATTTAGCGAGACCATCCGACGCATCGGGATGTTCTGGATCCTGGTCAATCAACCCCCTCCAACGGCTGCGTTTGTGGCCAGCAAAACGCAGGGAGCATAAAGGTCTGACATGGCCCACGGAATACCCTCGCGATGTGGAATCACAGAGAGTAACCGAGTGTAGATGCGCCCGCAGTCGCGTCCCGGGCCGTCAACCCTTTTTCAACACCCATGCCTGTTCTCAACAGCTATCCATCGTGTCTTGGCGTAAAATGCCGACGATCTCATGGTGCGAGAGAGTCCTCGCTTATGACACGACCAACGACGCCGGCGATTTCACCCTTCTTCATCGTCAGCAACGTCGATCAAACCATCGCATTTTACCGCGACAAACTTGGCTTTGAGACGACATTCCAGCAGCCCGATCGAAACCCTTTTTTCGCCATCGTCGCCCGCGACGGAGCGCAGATCCTCGTCAAATCCGATAAAGACACGTCTCCCCTGCCGAATCCCAAGCGGCATCCCTCCATGAGGTGGGATGCCTACGTTTATGCGCCAGACCCCGATGGGCTCGCCGTCGAATTTTCCCATCACGGCGCAGCCTTCAGCGCACCGCTTAGAGACACCCACGATGGTCTCCGCGGCTTCGAGATTTGCGACCCTGACGGCTACGTCCTGTTCTTCGGCCGACCGAGGTAGATGGGACGCATGGCAAAGCCAGCAGGATTCTCGACATGGCGACCAGCGCCAAGAAGAACCCTGCTGGCCACTGAAGGAGCATAATCCGATCCCGCCCCCAGGATGGCTGCGTTTAGCATGCGTGCGCTTATCGAGGCGAATGGTGGTGGACCGGCGCCTGCCTTACCGGCCAACCTGAAAGTCAGCCCGGCAGCCGTGATCGACCCAGATGCCGCGCCGATCAAAACCCCAACTGCGACCCTGCCGGCACGACGAGTCGCTATTCTGCTTGACCAGTTGCACGCCACCTCGCGTGTCCGCCGGGCAATAGTGCCGATGCATATCATCCGACGAGCATGAGACCACTTGCCCCGAGCCGGATCCATAGTTGTCGCCGTGATATCCGTCCCGGTCGTGGTCGCGGTCGCGGTCGTGGTCCCGGTCACCCCGGCCACCCGCCATCGCAAAGTCAGCCCGGCAGCCATGGTCCACCCAGATGCCCCGGTTATCCGATCCCCAGCTGTAGCCTTCGGTGCAGGCCGACTCGCTACGCTGCCTCACCAGCTGCGCTCGCCCTGATCCATTCGCTGAACAATAGTGACGCTTGCCGTCGTCGGACGAACACGAAATGGTCTGCGCCACGCTGCGCGGAATCAAAATCACAAACGCAGCCACGATCAACCCGAGGTAAATCCAATTTTTTGTGCTCAACATTTGCCGCCCTCCTAAAAATGCAAGTGACACGTCGATGACATCAGGTCCGGTCAGACCGCGGTTCGGCGGCCGCTGACCAGATTAATGACCAAAACCACCAGTCCCACCACCAGCAGCAGGTGGATCAGACCTCCGCCCACGTGCAGGCTGAAGCCCAAAAGCCATAAAATCAGAAGCACCACAAAAACTGTCCAAAGCATAGTCACGTCCTTCTGCTCACCCTGGAGCATCTTGGAAGAATTTGTCCCGCCCACAATCGCCCTGAAAGGCTCAACGGAACCAGGCAACAGTATTCGGTATTCCGCATGGGCTGGCTGAGCAGGATTGCTCACATGGCGGCGTTTGTTTCTGGGCATCGCCGCTTCTGTGTGTCCTCAATGACTAATTCGAGTTGAGGTTAAGCAGATCCGCACCGTCGCCAGCGGTTGGCGTCCGATGCCGTATTCGGGAGCTTTGTGATATTCTCCCGTGATATGTTCCAGTTTTCCATATGACCCGCTCTGCCTTACTCAACCAGGCAGTTGCAGGTCGTCGAAGCTGGAAACATGAAAATGCTAAGTGATTGAAAACCTGCGCCCTTAGCTCAGCTGGATAGAGCGTCT
>CAWHQS010000006.1:0-151924 GCA_963831565.1 Terriglobia bacterium | reverse complement strand
GCGACTGCATCGGCCTGCCGCTTCTTGCTTTCGGCCTGCTTCCATGCTGGATACCGTTTACGCCACGCCGGGTTTGTCGCCACGGCTGTTAAAAAATTCCTATCATTATTCTCGCGGCCTGTTCTGTGAAGGTATTCCCTCACAAGAACACCGAGGTCGCGCTCTGTCTCGCTGCTCATTTTGTTTCCTTCCTCTGTAACCAAACGCCGTCACTCAGTCCTTCCGCGACGGCCTTCTCCCAATACTTCATTCGCACTGCAAAATCCTCGATACCTAAGTCGTACACCATCCCGAAAACGAAGTGTACGGGTTTCTTCGACCCGGGCGGATACGCCTTCTCAGCCGCATCGCTCACTGGAAAATGCGCCTCGAACAGATGCCGCCTGTCGCCAATTCGTGTCCACGGTTTTACCGGAAACGGATCAGGGGTTTTCTCGATCCAAAGTGTGTTCTCCCACAAAAAATCATCAAGTCTTTCGCGCATCACCACACCTCAGGGTCGCCAGTGCCGACCGCGTACCCGCCGCGTGCACGTAGTTCAGCCGCCGCTTGGGTTTGCCGCTGTCTGTTTCGTTCACGGATTTGCGCGAGGGTTCCCACGAATCCGTCGCTGATGAACCGTGGTTCTTCTTTGCCCCGGGGCTTGTCGCGGCCCAGCAATTTTTCTTCGGAGACATTGACGGTGACCGGGGCAAGGCTCCCACGATTGCGCAGCGGTGTCAAAATGTGAGTCTTCGTCTCCTCATTGAACGCGAGGTAAATATGCTCTTCGCCGTCAACCGACCAAAGAGTCCCGTGTTTTCGTTCAACTGGCTCTAGCAAAACCTTCTTCGCGGCTTGCTGCTCGTCCGCGAAAATTTTCGTCTCAGACTTCTCTGTTTCGTGCATTTTCGGCGTCGGCGTCGATTGAGTCGGCTGCGCTGCGGTCAGCCCTTGAAACATCTTCTCAAAGTCATCCAACGAAGGAGCGACTGTCGGTGCGCTCACAGGCTTCGGTTTCGGCCTATCGAGTTTCTCAATCAGTTGTTGCGCTTTCGCCCGATTCGACGGAGAAGTCAGCGGATTGTCGACGATCTTCTGCAACTCTTCTCGCGTCATGATTGCTCCGCCTCTTCGAGTGCCTTATCGAGTGCCCGGGATTCGGCCTTGTCCGCCGCCCTACGCTTTCGTTGCTCTACAAGCAATCGGGTCTTTTCTCGGATTTTGTCAAGTTCAATGGCGGCATTGATCGTGTCATTCTCACGCCGTTTCAACTTGATCTCTTCGGCCTTCAATCGCGCCCACTCCTGTGCGAGCGCATCTTTCGACCGTTGGTGCTCAATCTTGCGCAGTCGATCTAGTGCCAGCAATCTTTGCGTCGTCGTAGAGTCCTTCGACTTGATGATGTCAGTCAGCGTCGATTCGATGATGTCGGTCTTGTCAGTCTTATCCGTCATGGCTGCCTTCTTCCAATTGTTTCCTGTCATGCATCACCCGGGCGGCAAACCGAATACGATGATCGAGAGATTTGAAATATGTCCGATCTCGCAGGTTTTTCATCCCAGTCTTCGTAATCCCGATACGAGTCAACGGTTCACCATAAAGTTCAAACCAGATGATGAACTGCGCGTCGGGCGGAAGTTCGCCAAGTAACTGCGTCCATAAAATCTTGAGTGATTCAATTGGCGTCGGTGTCATTGTCGTCATTGTCGTCATCGTCCACCCCGTGTCCGCCGGGCCTGTCGGCTCTGTCGGCTCTGTCGGGCCTGTCGCTTCATCTGCATGACAGCAGCCGGGACGACAGTGACGTTGAGGACATCAGGTCGATCTGTCCGATAGTCTGTCACTCGCGCATAAATCTTTTCGCGGCCTCGTGCATCTTTCTTCCGCGTCCATGCGACCATGACTTGCAGCGGGCGACCCTCAATTTCATCGGTGTCAAACTCAGCCCCGCGCTTGCGCACGATCCCGAATCCACGCGTCAGCAGTTTGTAATATTCCGAATCTTGATAGTTGCTGCGCGGATCGTTGGCAATGATGACGTCACTTATCTCTCTGGTGATCGTCGCGCTCGCATCTGGCAATTCGATATGAAAACTGAACTTGAGGTAGTGGTGCGTCTCGCCCGTCTCTTTTGATTTTTTCGTCCCTGCGTCTTCAATTCGGGTCAATGTCGCCCGATTCCAGCCCTCGGGCGGAAGTGCCCGCGCATCAAACGTCGTCTTGAATCCCATAATCACCCTTTCATGTCCCATCGTTACTTCTATTGCTTCAATGACTTGCCGTCATTTTGGCCGCCTTTAGAGATGGCCGCCTTCAGAAAAACGTGTTACCCGATACACAAATTGCATTTTGGCCGCCTTAAGTCCCTAGTTGCTTGTTGCCAGTTGCCATTTGCGCATTGCCAGTCTCCCTTCATCTCCCACAGTATCGTCGTGTCTCGCCGTCCCGCCCGGGCTTCTGTCCGGCGATGATATCGAGGTCGAGCCTGTACTCATTCGGCATGCATGCGGCCTTCTTCGACCCCCCGGCTCCGCGCCGACCGCCATACCCGGATGACCATGAGATGAGATCGAGATCGGCCAACCGTCGGTTGATCCGGCGCACAGTTCTCTGGCTCAAGCCTGTCGCTTTCGCGATAGTCTCGTGACTCCGGCGAAAGTGTGACTTCTTGAACGGATCAGTCTCCCCGGCGACAAGGGAGAGATAGAACGCGAGAACCTTGCGTTCATTCCGACTCAACTCAGGGTTGAGGTCAGGCGTGGGTTCTCCTGTCCCGACATATCCGACAATTGTCTTGAATCCCATAATGTCCTTCCCGAGACTATTGATCCTGTCTCTCTCGCAGGTCGAGGCCTGTCGTGTCCCGGCTGCAACCCTCGCCCGCGACGGCATTCGTCGTACGTCCAACCACGGCAGGCGTCACCATCGACTTGCGGGTCGGGCGGGGCGGGCGGGATGGATCGCCACGGTCGAGTCGTCGTCGTGTCGTTCATCGTTTGTCTCCAAAAGAAAATAACCCCAGACCCGGTGACGAGTCTGGGGCGCACTGTCCGCTGGGCTTTTGCCTTAGGGACTATCTCGGGCCTGAACCGAGAAATGACGGATTTCGGGTGTAGCGATTCTTATGGGTGTCAGGCCCTAGTGCGCCGGGTGTCGGCTGGTGTCACGATTGTGGATGGGTGTCGCGGTCAGATGGGATGTGGGGTGTCGCGGGGTAATGGGGTGTCACGGGCCAGATCGGCCTATCTCTACATCAATAGTACAACATCACGGGGCGAAAGTCAAGCGAAGATTTCGGCTGCTTCCGGCCTTGCTTCCGGCCTTACTGCCTACCCTCGGAGAGATCGCTTCTCCCTATCTTCAAGATATCACGACAGGGGCGGGTTGTCAAGCACAAAAATAGAGTCACTCCCCAATAATGGTCTCATAAACGGGGACGGCTGTCAAGCCTTATTTCGCTCGCTCTGTCGCTCTGTCGCTCTGTCGCCGACCGCCGTCTCCACCGGGGTGTCGCCGTCCGGTGTCCCGCGAGTGCGCCGGGGGTGCGCCGGGGGTGTTATATCCGATATTCTCGGGCAATCCGGCCACCGTCGTATTCTGTCACAGAAATGACGTCGTCCATTCCCGGGGATAAGCCGGGCGAAGAAGAGACGAAAGCCACGATTGGCGCGGGTTCCGAGAGTATTTCGCACCGATTTCAACTTTTCCCACTCAGCCACCTGAATAGTCTCGGGTTTTTCACGGGATTTTCAGCCTTTGTTCCGGGCGATCCCGGCGTATCTACTGGCCCCGGGCCAGTACATGAGGGCTGGAAAAGGGCCGAATATTGTACCCGTAACTATATTACAGTGAAGGATTTACGCGGAAAAGAGGCCCCAGCGTGTCGCCCCGAGTTATTCTGCGGGAAGTTCCGATCCAGGATCGGAACCTCGAACTAGCGACCCGAGATTATACTACGTAAAAATTTTCCAAAAATTTTATGGCCTAAGTCCTTCTGGCTCAGCGACTTCGACGTGGACCGGCCTCGCGCCTCAGGCCGATGGGTGCTGGGGCCGGGGCGGGAGTGGCCGCGACGGGTCCTGAAAGAGGACCCGCTAATGCCATGAAAATAAAGGAGATAGTCTCTGGTCACCTGATGTCACCTATTCCCCGGCGACTTTGGCCCTCGGCGTGCCTCGGGGCCGGACAGGTCTTCGTCGCAATTCCCGTGCTAAACCCGTACTTTCCCATACAGTAGCCGAAATTGACTTGTGATTCTTGATGACGAAACGGTAAACAATAGTTCGTAACCTATTGATTCTTATGTGCCTTTGCTCTATCACTGTACTTATATCGAAAGTACAGTGCGCCCAGCCGCTGAAAAATCGTATCGACATTTCCAGAGTGCTCGGCCAAGCGATAAATTTCGTTCGCAATCGCTTGGGCGCTCGGGTGTGGCCTACGGGATTTTGGGGTTGAGTCGCATAGGGTTACGGGGCAAGGCTGGCCGATCTTGGCCGAGTGTATCGCGTACACTAAGGTCTTTGAAATAACCTATCGTTAGGTTATACTGAATACATGATCTGTCCCCACTGTCATAAGCGAATCTCGCGCAAGCAGGTGGCCGCTGCCATGGGCCGGATCAGGACGGATCGCAAGGCAAAGTCGTCAGCAGAGAACGGCAAGCTGGGCGGCAGACCACGGCTCAGATCGGGATCGGAGCGCAAATGAATCACCTAGAAAGGCATGAAGTGTTGGCGGTTCTCAAGATCGCACGGGAGCAGTCAGAATTGGATTGGCTTCTCTTCACATTCCAGTACATCCACTCGCACAGGATCAGCGAAGTGCTGTCGCTGACGCCGGAGAACTTTGACGGCGGGTTTGTGACCGTCCAACGGTTGAAAGGCTCGCTGAAGACGACTCAGCCCCTTGTCACTCACGACGAGCCGCTGCTCAACGAAAGACCAGCGATTGACGCGCTGCTCAGACGGCTGCGACCTGATGAACGGCTGTTCGGGACGCTGACGAAGCAGAATGCGAATTACCGATTCGCTAAGTACGCGAAGCTGGCCGGACTCCCGAAACACAAACGACACACGCACTGCCTGCGTCACAGCCGTGCGATGCACACGATCAAGACGGCGGGGATTGAGAACGTCCGCCAACTTTGCGGTCACGCCAGCATTGCGAGCACGGGATATTACCTGAAGGTCAGCGATGCCTCTGCATGGGCAGCTTTGGGTTCTGGGGCAGGCTTATGATGGGCAACGAGCGACTGACTGGAGAACCTTATGCCGCCACATACAAATTTAATTTTCATGGTCTCCGACCCGAAGAACTGGCGAGATGCCAGCAAGGAAACTGAAGAGCAATTCACCGAGCGTCGTCGCCGAGAAGATCGGATCGAACGGTTGTGGAATCGCAGGACACTCTTCGAGACGATCCAATGAAGTGTAGTAGCTTGAACTCGACCTTGCGGACAACCTTGGCGAGACCCCACGTATCGGACACAGACTGGTATCCGAGTCGGGGGGATTTTGAGTGTAATCGCGATTTTTCACCAACAAAGAATAGACTAATCGTCAAGCGAGGATAATCGAAGTTCTGGAGATTGCCGGGAGTGAAGACAGCTGCGTTTATCGGGATGGTCAGTCTTGCGGCTCTATCCGCCCTAGCGCAGAGCACGACTTCGCGGCACGAAGTTTCTAGGCCTACAATCAGATCCAGATCCACATTGGTGATCGTCCCAACGTTGGTTCGAACTGCTTCAGGAGAGCAGGTCACGAATCTCGATGCGGATCATTTTCGACTCACCGACAACGAGGTTGAGCAGAAAATATCTGTGGAGTGGGCGACCAATCAGCCCGTCGCCGTCGTGGTGCTCATGCAAACCGGTGGAGCGGCCTACAGCCACCTTCAGGACTACCGCAAGCTCGACACCGTTCTTGAATCCACGCTCGGAAGTTCGTCCCGCAAAATCGCTCTGGTAACGTTCGACAGTCACCCTGAAGAAATATGGAACTTCCCCACCAATAACGATGCGCTCTATCACGCTTTAACTCACCCTACAGGCGGCGACCATGGTGCAGCAATTGTTGACGCTGTGAACTGCGCTATCAAACTGCTCCAGGACCAGCCAGCAAACTTTCGCCGCATCATCCTCCTGATCAGTCAGGCGCGTGACGAGGGAAGTATGGCCCATACAGAAGAAGTGTTGCAGGGACTAGTTCAGAGCGCTGCGACGATATACAGTTTTACGTTTTCTCCGTCCCCGGAAGGCACCCTCTTGAGTGACACCATTTCTGTTTCGACCTCAAACACTACCGTTTTGGAGGCCATGCGTGAAAACACCGCTGCGGAGTTCGCGGCATTATCTGGCGGGAGGCGCGTGCGATTCCATGATGAAAATGATTTGGAGCCTGAGGTCTCAACTTTGGCGCATGACATTCACGACGGCTACACGCTTAGCTTCCACCCAACTTCGCCCGCACCGGGGTTCCATGCCATCAGGATAGAGGTTCTAAACGGACCACCTCAGCTCGAAGTCAGGTGGCGAACAAACTATTGGTTCGATGGGAAACCTGCGGACTGAGCGTGAGCCTCGCCGATCCACGTATGGTCACGATCTGTCAATGAGTTCTATAAAAAGGGATGTCAAGAAAAAAGTTCTCCCTCGACCGGAGGGCGAGAAGATTATGTCTCGAGATCCAGCCCACTTCACAGTAAGAGTGCCTCTCGATTTGCGCGAGAGGTTTTGCTTCTGAGTTGTCTTCCATTCCTGTAGCTTTCATCGTCCGGTGGTGACCACGCCAATCGAGTCTTGAGAGATGGCAAGCGAGACGGATACTTAAGTGGCAACCATAGTTCTATCGGAGGCTCGTGGCCTATCGCTATTTCTGGTTCTCCGAGGAGGCATAGCGTGTAATGGGTGACTCGGTGCCGAAGCACACAGGGCCGATCTCATTGACTGATACTCACCTCGAACCGAGCGTCTTGAGAACCCGACCGACCACCACCAGAGAGAATCGTCGGAGATGGAAAGGCCTCATTCCGCGAGACACTCAAGCTGCTTGCCGATTCAATTGTTTGGCGTCGAACTCCACTCCCTTCTTCCAAATGGTTAACGTAATGGCGGCCATCTTTCGTGCCAGGGTGAGACGCGCCATCGTCGGCCGCATCCCTTTCTCTACCAGAGCAACATAAAAATCGCAGAGTGGTCCAGGCCGAGTACTGGCAGATATGGCAGCGCCTTTGAACAGATTTTTCAGATCGTGATTATGGTTGTGATTCAGACCGCGCACGGTGATGCGCTCCCGGTTTCGTCGTAGCTTCCCTCTCACAAAGCGGTACTCGCCGCTGTCGTGAGTCTCGACTGCGAAACCACTGTAAGCCCACAGCTGTCGCTTGGTACGGAAACGGTGTGGCGTTTGCAGCAACGCCACCAGCAAGGCGGCACGAATCGGACCGATCGAAGGAATCTGTCTCAGTAATTTCACGGCATGGTGCTTGTGGCTCTCTACCATCAGGTCGCGTCGCGCTCCCTGGCGCACCGGCTGCAGCAGATCCAGTTGCTGATACAACCGTTCCGCCCGCAGACGAACCCCGCGTTCTGGAATCTTGGCCAGCCATTCGGCGCGATGCCGCACAGCATAGACCGTGGTACCACTACAGGGAATCGCCCAGCTGCGATACAGCGCTTTGATCCGACTCATGACGCGCGTGAGATCTTTCGTGATCGTCAGATAGCTGCGCCCCAACTCCTTTAAGGTGCGCACCCCGTGCTCTCCGTGGTACACAGCATGGAGCTTGTTGCCGTGTAACAACTCGGCCAGTTTCCGCGCATCGATCCGATCACTCTTGCTGCCATCCTTCAACAGGGCGTTTCTTCGCGGATCGCAGACTACAAGATGGCTGACGTAAGGCTTCAGCAGGTCATGTAACCAGGCGGCAGAAGTTCCTTCTTCAAAGGTTACCGATAAAGTTCCGCGTAGCCCATCGATGAACTCTAGAATCGTGGCCGCTTTGGTCTCCAGGATGCATTCCATGATCAGCTTGCCCGAGCTGTCCATGACAGCAACTGAGATCGTTGCTTGGTGAACGTCCATGCCAATATACTTTTCTTGACTCATAAAGGCGCTCCTTTCGCTAGGTTGGTGATCCGAACAATCACAACCTACCGCAAAAGTGGGCGCCTTTTTATATTGCGTGAAATGGCGATTTTGCGACAGCAACCGTGGCGGCCTAATCTGCCGCGATCCGCCTTGACGAGTGGTGGGATAATTGCGTGCATGGGATTCTATTCAAGGAACAACGAAGAGCAATCACGGCTCACCGATGAAGTCTACGCAGCAATACGGCGTTGCAAGGGAGTGGTACTGGGAGACGGGCATCTATCAGCCGAGACCAAGCAGGACCCACGGTCCATTTACGCTGCGCTAGAGTTGCTTGAAGCGGAAGGTAAGATAGCAATCTCCGTTACAAGCAAATAAGAAAACCCGGCAGGCTTCCGGTCGGATGGTGAGTGTAATTGATTCCATGACAATGTCGGCTCCGACGCCCGAGTAAAGTTGGTGGTGCTAAAGCCAACCAACAGGCTCGGGAGAAAGGAGCCGAACGATGATCATTATAGGAGTAGATTTCCACCCCGAGTTTCAGCAAATCGCATCGGTGGATACCGAGAGCGGAGAGTTCCAGGAAAAGCGGCTAGCGCATCGTGAGGACGCGGAGACGTTCTACCGTGCGCTGAAGGGCCAGAAGGTGCGGGTTGGGATGGAGGCCAGCGGGCATGCACGCTGGTTCGAACGACTCGTGGCCGAGTTGCAGTTCGAGTTGCGGATTGGAGACGCAGCCGAGATCCGTACGAAGCGAGTACGCAAGCAGAAGACGGATCGCCAGGACGCGCATCTGATCCTGCGTTTGCTGCTGGAAGACCGCTTCCCGCAGATCTGGATGCCGAGCTGGGAGAACCGGGATCTGCGGCAACTGCTGTGGCATCGTCACCGCATGGTGCAGGCACGCACTCGCATCATGAATCAACTGCAAGCGGTCGCGCTCAATGAAGGACTGCGCTGCAAGAAGCGGTTGTGGCGGGAACGCGGACGGCAGCAACTGGAATCGTTCCGGTTGGCTCCGTGGGCCAGCCGGCGACGAGGCGATCTGCTGGAGTTGCTAGATCGACTGAACCCGACGATCGCGGAGTTGAGTCAGGCGATCGAGCAGGAAGTCGAGAAGTGGCCTGAGGCCCAGCGGCTGAAGACGCATCCCGGAGTGGGTGCCTTGACCGCACTGGCCTTCGTGCTGATCATCGGCCGAGCCGAGCGCTTTGGCTCGGGCAAGCAGGTAGCGAGCTATCTGGGACTGGTACCGCTGGAAGAGTCGAGCGGGAACCGGCGCCGGATTGGGACATATCACCAAGCAAGGCAGTTCGATGTTGCGTTTTTTGCTGGTGGAAGCAGCGCAGGTCACAGTGCGCAGCGTGCCAGAGTGGCGCAGCCAGTACTTCCACCTGGCGATGCGACGAGGGCGAAAGATTGCCAAGGTCGCGATGGCTCGTAAGCTGGCGGTTCGTCTGTACTGGATGATGCGTCGGGAATGGCATTACGAGCAGGTGAAAAAGTTCGGTTCGCACGCGGGACAGCCCGGAAATCGCGATGGTGTGCAGTAGAACACCGAGTAATTGATTGGGCGTCCCGCTCCTCTTGACGGAGGAGTTCGAAGTAGTAATCATGATCGCAGATAAAGACCGAAGAGATGCATGGGTCGGACCGAGTTCCAGACCTGAAGATTGATTACGAGCGAGCCTGAGTTGGCAGAGCAAAGCAACCGCTTCAACCAGAGCGAAATGGCGCTCTTCTCCGAGTGCATGCTGAAGTGTGCCCGAAAACTACTTGACCCCGCCGACATTGTCAGAGACGCGATTTAACGCCAATTGGAATGCTCTATTGGCCTGCTACTATTTCGCATTGAATCCTTAGAGGAGGGGCCGTGAAGCATCTCACCCTAGTCTTTTTCCTGCTGTGCTCCGTGCTCTGCTGGTCTGTGCCTGCTGATAGCGATTACAGCATCAACATCCACGTTAGTGGGACGCGAATGGTGCGTGATACCCGCTCTTCGAGCTACTACGAAAGCTTGATCGTTACCATTGATGGCAAGAAATGTGAACTGGAATCGCTCCATTCGCCTAACGCACTATTCCAGTTGGGCGACTACAAGGCAAGGCTAGTAATGGACAAGCATTGGTCAGGGCCTTACGAGTCTTATCGAGTTTATGAACTGTTGCTGCCCGACAACAAGAAGCGGCAATTCCTTTTGGTGGGTCAGGGGGAATAGCCCTGCGAGTCTCAGCCCTGTATGTTCTAGCTGAGCTTCTGGACAGCAACTGACGAAATCAGGCGATCTCGCTCAAAACCCCCGGTCGAGGGTCAGTGAGCGTAACCGCGATTTTACGCCAACCATCGAGCGCCGAGTTACACTCGAGTGATGTCACCGCCCTGCGAATTTGATCTAGCCGCGTATCTGAGCGAAAGGTTTCCGTCACTGGTTCTTGGTGGAGGGCTGTTTTACCGATGGCCTTTGGGTCTTCGCTTTGAGCTTGGGCTTGAAACCTTCCGGGAGCGAGCGCCCAAGTTATACGAGGCCGTTTTCGCAGCGGAAGACATCTGTGTCATCATTGCGCAGGAGTGGCCGGAAAACATTACTCCAGCTGCGCGGCAGCGGTATTGTCGAGTGTTTTCCCTTCCTGGCGCGTTTGATTTAAAGCATCCGGTCGAACTCCAGAGCTTGGAGGTGACGACGGAGGATGAAGGCGAACAAGAGACTTTCTATTTGCAATGGGGACAACTGCCAGCCTGGAGCTTTCAATACGGTTCGGTGCTAGAAGGCATCGCCCATGCCGACCACTCGCAAACACCGTCAGTATCGGGGCGTGTCTACTTCCTCAATCCCGCGACTGCGATAATCGTGCACATGTACGATGACCGGGGGCTGGACATGATCGCAGCCACCCGCGCGGCACTCCTGCCTATATACCGAACCTTCAACGAATGGGTTCTAGACTCTGACCGCGAGCGGATCGCCAAGGCTCTCTCCTGAATAAAGAGGCTGCGGGAAGGCTCCGTCCTCAGTTGCTCAAATCTCAATTGCTGTTATCAGGCGTTAGCACTCATTGACCCGTCGCATGTGCCTGATCTATTGCGCCAGTTCAGCAGACTCGATGTCCGATGCTGCAAAAGTGTAAGCATCCGAGCGATCCCGGTAACGCGCTGGGGAAGAGGTTTCCAGAACATCAACGATCAGGTCGTCGTATTCCTCGTCAATCGCGCGTACTTTCACCTTGGCAATCTCGCCGTCCGTCATGCGTAGTGTCACCGTTTTATCGAGGAATTGCTTCAAGTCGCTGAGCGTCATCACTCAGATTATGCCGCAAAACGGACATAACTGTCGTTAAACGCAGGCGATTTGACTCATTGAGAAATGCCCGACCCCGGTCGATGAGTCAAATCGCGATTTATCGCCAACCGACCCTGTCTTGTCGACTACTTGCCCTTTGGCAGCGCATCTAGTTCGTCGATTTGCCGCTGATACTTACGGGATAATCGCAGATTCCCCGGCACTGCCACAATTCCCATAATTATGAGGCAAGTGGCAACAGCGGCGGCAAATCCCCTTCCGAACTCTGGATGCGCCATCGCGAAGCCGATGTAGAACAGCATGTAACTTGGAAAAACGATAGCCAAGCGCGACCACAACCATGGGCCACGGTGAAAGTCGCGCTGTCGCTCCAGCTCTGCTCGATAAGAGTCGGTGCACGCTGACAAACCACTTTCCAGAGGCAACTCGCCGGGCCGCCGCGCATATAGCTGATATGCCAAGTAGAGTGTTGCAGGAATGGCCAGACAACACCCAATGCGTAGGAGCGTATTAGGGACGAAGATAAACGAGGCGAAGTACGCAGTCACAATGATGCACGCGCCATACCCCATCAGAGTTCTGCGGCGAACCTTCTTCATCAGCGCTTGCGCTCTCAAGAAGACGTCGGAAGGGTCAATCATCGGAACCTCCGAATGTTTGAAAAGAACGGGTACACTTCCAATCGCCCAAAGCAGGGCGGCCCAATCGCTTTCAACAAAGTCCATTTCACGCAGCATTGCGGTGCCCCATTCTCGGACGCCGGGCGATGCGTGTCGAATAGCAGCGGTTAATATTGCGGAAGCCAATCTTCGAATCGTCATCAGCTTTTCACCCCGCTGAATGCTGGCTGCACACGAGAACGCATCGAACGCGACGGCAACTCTTGGCGTGCGTACTGCAAACCAGCAGCGGTGAGCCTGTACATATGCCGTGGTGGTTTACCAGCCTCTGGAGTCTCCCAACGCGTTTCTAATAGTGCGCGGTCGCGGCTGGCCAAGCGCATTAGGATCGGGTACAGAGTGCCAGACTTCAGCCCTGTACTCCGACTGATATCGTAACCGTACTTCCAGTCACTAGGGGTTTGCAGAAATTCCGCCAGCACCAGCATGGTCTGGGGTGACTTGCGCAGTCTCATTGCTTAACTCTACATATGTAGATATGGCGCGTCAAGGCAAATTCCGCAACCTCCTTCAGACGGTGTGCGCCCCATCCGCACACCACGATGCAATCAGTTGACGTAATCAGATGGGCGTTAGCACAAGCGTGCGCTGTTTGTTCGCCCCCACCCAAGGGTATACCTGACAGTATTGTTCCCATCCGACAGCACGGCGTGCAAGGTCAAGTCTTGGCTATCACAAATGAAGTGCTTGTCTTGACTGCTGGCGTTCGCCCTCGGCTGGGCTGTTGGCTATTGCCCGAATGCCCAAGCGCATCGGCACAACAAGCGTCCCGGTTCGCTCATGAACATCAGTCTCCAGATGTAAATCGGCGTCATGGCTTCGATTCTTGCAAGCCTGCACATGCGGAATGCTGATGATCTAGTCGGAGGGCCACAAGGAGCCGACAGTAGGTGAAAATGAGACCCCACATCACGCCGTTGCCGAAAACGATATTGACCGCTCGCGCCGACTGGACGATCTGCATCGTCTGGTTGAACAGGAAAATGGCGAATACAACTACGATGAAGGCGGCGACGACGAGGACGATTCTCTTTGCAGTTTTGGGCATCACAGCACCCCGCCTCTTAGTATCCACGATCCCGATACCTCTTGCGGCCTAATTGCACGGTCTGGGCGAGGTCATAAGTGCGGCAAGTGGCATTCTTCATCAACTGGCGGAGCTCGACGAGAAAGAATGGCACCTCCATCGCTTCAGAGACACCGCTGGCACCCGCTGGCTCCGCGCTGGAATCGATGTGCGGACGGTGCAAGAGTGGTTAGGCCACGAGTCGTTTGCCACGACGCAGAAATACCTCGAACCATCGAAGGAGACAGAGAAGCAGCTCGAAGAAATGAAACTGCCGTTTTAGATCAACAGCTCCTTCTCACTTTTTCTCGGTCGTCTCAGCCTTCCCAGCCTCGTCCCTCGTCGGCAACTTTGGGGCGGGAAACGACCCCGTCCGAAAAGTGCTGCAGGTTTTCTTTTGAGCTGCCGTGACACCGCTGCAAACGATGCCGCTGCCATCCCCGTGCATGCAGCCATAAGTGTGGCCAGAGCTGCCGGGAATCCAATATACATCGCCGTCACCGCCACAGCTGCCTTTGACTTGGCTTTGGCTGTGGTTTTTGATGCTGACTTCCTTGGCCATGGCGGAACCGGCAGCGATACAGATCGCAGCGACCGCAAGAATAGCGATGAGTGTAGGTCTGACGTTCATGATCATTCCTCCTGTTCGTCTGATAGTCGAGAGTTGAGATGTGACTCCGTGCGACGTATAGGGCTCCTGTCATCTGTTGAGCGGACTAGCCTGGATTATTCACCCAGTCTCTAGCCAAAAAAGAAAGGATGCTCTAAAAGGAATGATGAACACTGGGTTTGCGCACCCAGCATTCCCTTTCGGAGCATCCATCGCTTGATACAAAGTGTTTTACCACAGCTGACCTTCGCCTTCTACCGTCATCAACCCGTTCGCGCCGATTTTTCCGGCGGGCAGATCACTAGCGACGCCGGCCTGCTGCCTCTGCGCGCCTTCGACGAGCGCCATCATCTGACCCGCGATCTGGCCGCGCTGCTCAGTGATCCGCGGGAGGACGAGCGCGTCCGTCACGACTCGCTCGAACTGTTGCGACAACGCATCTACCAAATCGTCGCCGGCTACGAAGACGCCAACGATGCCGACCGCCTGCGCCACGATCCCATGCTGCAGATCGTCGCCGATCAGAAACTCGGCGACCCGCTCGGTTCCCAGCCCACCCTCAGCCGCTGGGAGAACGCGCCTTGCGCCCGCGACTTGGTGCACCTCAACGACGCTTTGGTCGAGCAGTTCGTCGGTCTCTGCGGCCGTGAGGTGCGCCAGCGCGGCGAGATTCTGCTCGATATCGATTCCACCGACGATCCCACCCACGGCCAGCAGCAGCTCAGCTTTTTCAACGGCGCCTACGGTCAGCCCATGTATCACCCCATGCTGATCTTCGAGCGCCACAGCGGATGCCTGCTTGCGGCGCGCCTGCGTCGAGGAAACGCCTCCAGTCATGCCCGCATTGTGCCCATGCTGGTGCGTCTGGTGCCGCGACTCGAAGCCGCCTTCCCCGGCGTAAAAATCAAACTGCGCGGCGACGCCGGTTTCGCCCTGCCCCTGCTTTACCAGTTCTGCGAGTTCTTCGAGATCGAGTACGCCCTCGGCATCCCCGCCAACTGCGTTTTCCAGCGACGTGCCGAACCTCTGCAGAAGCAACTGAGACGGCGCTATCGCCGCACCCAGCTACCGCAGCGCAGCTTCTCCAGTTTCCCTCATCGCGCCCGCTCCTGGCCGCGCCAGCGCCGCATCTGCTACAAGGCCGAACACACGGCCACCGGCACCAACCTGCGCTTCGTGATTACGAACCGCGCCGGACGTGCCTCCGAAGTCTTCGCTTTCTACAACGATCGCGGCGAGTGCGAGAACCGCATTGAGGAATTCAAAAACGGCTTCCGCGCCGACCGCCTGAGCTGCCATCGCTTTCTGGCCAACGCCTTCCGCCTGCTGCTCTACGGCTTCGCCTACAATCTGGTCAATCTGTTTCGCCTGCATCTGCCCCAGCCTTGGCGCTCGGCGCAGATCGAAACTCTGCGCGCCCAACTCTTCAAAATCGGTGCTCGCGTCCGCCACACCGCCCGCTGCGTCCGCTTCCATCTCGCCAGCGGCTGGCCCTTTCAGAACCTGTTCCGCTCCGCCGCCCTTGCCGTCAACAGCAGTTGATCCCTTTCCTTGCTTCCCAACTCAACTCCCAGTCGCTGGTTCCTGCGGAGCCGTGTTCAAAATCCTCTCTCTCAGGTCGTGACGCCGAACTGTCCCGCACCAAGCTCATGACCTCGACGACTCTGCCCTTCATCAATGCCCGATCGCACATCCTCGCAACAAAATCTCAGTCTTGATGAATTAAGCAGGCTAGGCGTCGGAAAAAGCGGAAGCATACTTACTCCGTTCTTGACGGAGGTCAAGAAGAAAAGCGCGGTTCTGTATGTCGTGCGGAACATGCAATTTAGCATGGTCGCGATTCCGACTGACTCCCGGCCCGACTACGTCGGATTGCCGACAGTCCCTGCGTGGGCAAGAATTAAGAGCTAAAGAGAAAAGACTTGTTGCAGGGTTCGGGTCAGGATTTGAACTTCCAATTATTTTCGTACCGCTCGGCGCTCGGCATCGGTTAACGTTCTCCTGTAAACTAGGGGTCAGCAGATAAACCCGAAAGGAAATATGCCCGATTGGGTGTGGGTTGTCGGATTCATTGCGCTCTACATAGTCACGACGCAGTGGCTTCTGCCCAAGCTGGGTGTTCCCACCTGAGCAAGCCGCAAATGCGCCGACGGGTTTCGGCGCAAGAGTGTCCGTGAAGGAAACACGTCTGCGGACGACAAGAAAATCTGGGACAAATGAAACGAAGACATTGACTGGATCGGGGATCTCCATTTCAATCCGTGGCTCAAGGGTCAGCCCCCCCGAAACGCCGAAACGAACTCGTTGATCTGGTCTACAAGTACTATCCCCAACTCGACGCCAGATACAAAGGATTGATCCCGCTGCGCCAGGTCTACATCCCCGAAACCTTGACAGAGTAGACGTGCGATCCAAGTACAATGTGACCGCTTATCCTTTCGGAGAATTCTGTGCTCTCAAACAGGCAGAAAATCTACAATATCGCCGCTACGCATTTCAGCGATCGTGAATTTTCGCGCAGGGGGTTGCTCGATCTAATCGACAAACACTATCCAGGCACGAATCACGGCTCGATCCTCCCCAGTGACTATCTTTGTAAAGACGCGATAAAAGCTGATCCGAGCAACGATGGCAATCGAGGTGACTACACGAATTACCCGCGGTTTTTAGAAAGACTCGGCAGAGACAGGTATAGGTTCGCAGCCTGGGACGGAATAGCTAGGGGCAGCATCGATGCGCCTGCCGTGCGAATTGCGACTGCTCAACTGCCGACCAGACGAGAGGGCCCACCTCCTCCTTCTCGCGTGCATATGGCTCCCCCTCGACCCAACCAAGTTGGCACGACAGATCATGAGAAACTCGTCGCTGCTCTGCGACGCATGGCTCCTTCTGTGCGGACATCTTCGGACCGGGCGTGGCGTCGCGAACCCGCCCTACGGGTACTCGATTGCGTCCTCTCCCTTAATCGCCGCTATGACTCGTTTGTCGTCCCTAGACTCGACCGCTTTGAAGGGGAGCATCCCAGAACTTGCTCAGTATCTGATTTACGCGATCTGATCTCTACCTACCCTTCGGCTGATCGGTTCGTTACCCAAGCCCTTAACTACAACGACGAAGCTCGCGCGGCGACCCTGAACGCCGCAGTCGATTGGTTGGTGACGGTGAGCGGTACAGCTTCGCCCGCCGAACAACTGGCGAATCTCGAGCGTTGGGCGAGGGAAGCTCGCCCCCGCGACTACGGGTTACTAGGCATCTCCGGGTTTGGTGTGGCAGGGTTCCAGTACATGCGCATGCTCTTTGGCGCAAACACAACTAAGCCTGACATCCATATCTGCAGGTTCGTTGGCGAATGCGTGGGACACCGTGTGTCCGACCTCGATGCACTTCAGCTTCTCGAGAGAGCGGCTCTTGATGCAGGAGTTTCTTTGCGCGATTTGGACACTACGATCTGGGAGAAGTCCGCCCGCGGCGCTTCCTGATTCTCCATTCACTACCACGAGTGTCAACCACGCACGATCTGTACGATTCAATCTCGTAAATCTGTATAATAGCTGTAGCCCAAAGTGTCCCCGACGGCCCCTAAAACGGGGCCGTTTGGCGTGTAGTAGACAAAATTCCACCGCAAAAAGCCTGGCTCATTGAGCCGGGCTTTTTGCGTTTATGACAAAAAAGGAGAATGCAAAATATGAAAGCATTAAAGGTAAAACCAGCAAGTCGCACTCGCAAGAGCAAGCGGCATCATGCCAAATGGATCGACGATCAACTCATTTGCAGCTGCGGATCTCGAAAATTCACGATCTTCCGCGAGAAGGTCGCGCGCAAGATCCACACTCGCACTGCACGCCGTCGTCGCCGCGTTGCAGTTTGCGAAGACAACCACAAATCACTAATCGGTTTCCCTTCAAACAGACGGAAGTAACACCAATCCACTGGGCCGCCGCAGATCTCGCGGCGGCCTACTCATCCAAGTCAATCCGCGCCGTGAAACGAGGTCGGAGGTGTCGACGGTTGCAGGATCAGGGATTCTGCTCGCCGGACTTTTGAACCGCCTCTTGGCAGGCGTGCGCTGCGGTGAGCAGTTGGCTGAATTCTGGCGTCGGTCGCAACTTGGCAATTAGCGGATCTAGTTGGAGTTGAGAATATGAGCAATAGTTACTCTCGATGGCTGTCTTTAAAAGATGCACCGCCGCATCCTTCTTGCCGCAAAATGCCAAAATCGCACCCACATAATAGATGAGCTCGGGATCTGGATCGTTAGGTGTCGTCAATGTCTTGTTCGCCATCGCGTCCACGTCGGAGGGCGATCCCTGGAGGCACGCTTGAAGGAGATCCCGGTGATAGTGGGGGGTAGTCGGCATGCGCTTTACTGCCTCGCGTGCTTCGGCCAGCCTGCCTTCCCTCAACAGCAGCGAGGGAGTGGCATAAGCGGCCCACTCGGAGCCGGCATCAAACTGGATAAAATCGTCGGCCCTGTCAAAGCGGCCCAACTCCATAAAGGCCCAAGAGCAAGAACGGAACTGGTAGCTTCCCGGAGTCAAGGTAACGGCGGTATCGCATTGTCGAGCAGACTCTTCGAGCATGCCTGCATAACGCAGAACATAGCTGAGAGTGAAGTGGGCCCAAGCGCTTTCCGGTCGACGTTTCACCAGTGCCGTGGCCTCATTATAGGCCTTGACCAACTCGCCACGATCCACACGGTTGACAATGAGTTGTGCAGCCGCTCCAGCGAGATTGGGATCGAGAGCTAGGGCGCGTTCCAATGCAGCCGCGGAATGTTGGAACATTAACTCTCCGCCACTAGAGTAGGTGGCGTCGTAGTAATAGCGTTGTCCTAACTCAGACCAGGCCGGGGCGTAGTTCGGGTCTAGTTCCACCGAGCGTTCTAGTCCCTTAATTGCTTCCAGATTGGGGACCGGATCGCGGGAAGCCGAGACACTACGCAAATAGAGATCGTAGGCTGCTTGATTGCTGGGCCGAGTGCCAGTTTCCAAAAAGCCGCCAGCAGCGCCCATGACGGGCAACAAACCCTGACGAACCTGCGTCGCGAGCTGTTGTTGCACTGCAATCAAATCTTGCGTGGAACCGCTCAGATTGACTTGCCACAGCATCCGGTCATTATCGGTCTCGATCGCCTCAAGCGTAATTAGAAGATGGCTCTCCTGTTTCAAGAAGTGTCCGGTCAGGACTGTAGCTACGTGAAGTTCCTGGCCCGCTCGGTGCAAGTCCAAATCCGCATTCGCGTACTTTCGGGTCAGTGCTGAAGGGCGGACATCCAGCGTGCGAGAATAGGTGAGCACGTTGGCGATTTCGTCGGCCAGGGCGAAGCGCAGATAGTCAGTGCCGAGATCGCCGTTGAGATTCTGAAGCGGCAGCACCGCAATAGAGTGGAGGCCCATTCCTTGGGCGGGATGCTTCGTCAGCCAGAAAAGAACAGACATCACGCAAGCGACGAGGATGCCGCCCGCCAGCGCAAGTTTTCCGTAACTTCGTCTATATTTGGCAAAACGTAGTGTCGTTTTTCGGACGTCCGTTCCACCCAGGGGAGAACCCGTATCCCGCTTTGTGCGCGTAAGGTCGGCTTCCATTTCGGAGGCGTGCTGGTACCTCATGCCGCGTTCCTTCTCCAGGGCTTTGGCTATGATGTGATCCAACTCACTGGGTAATTCGTGGTTCAAACGCAGAGGTGAGGCTGGCGGCCTGTGTAGAATGGCGTCAAAGATTGCCCCCGACGTGTCCCCCGTGAATGGCAGAACTCCAGTAGCCATCTCATACAGCACAACACCAAAGGAAAACAGGTCGGTCCGTGCGTCGAGCGCCTTGCCCAACACCTGTTCCGGCGACATATAAACCACAGTACCCAGCGCCGTCCCTGGGCTGGTCAGGTGCTCCGCGCTAATGCTTTCGGTTGCACTCGCATCTGCGACATGCTTGTCCGCCAAGGTCGGCGTGACCTTAGCCAAACCAAAATCGAGAATCTTGGCGTGCCCCCGCTTAGTTACAAAAATGTTCGCTGGCTTGATGTCTCGATGAACAATGCCTTGACCGTGCGCAGCGTCGAGTGCGTCCGAAACTTCGATGGCAAGAGAGAGGAGCTTCTCCGGCTCCATGGGACGGTTACCAATCAAGTGCTTCAGCGTCACGCCGTCGAGGAACTCCATCGCGATGAACGCCTGCCCGTCCTGCTCACCGATGTCGTAGATCGTGCAGATATTGGGATGGTTCAGGGCGGATGCAGCCTCCGCCTCTCTTTGGAAACGGGCTAGCGCTTGGGCGTCTCGCGCAACTTCCGGCGGCAGGAACTTCAGGGCAACAAAGCGATGCAGCCGGGTGTCCTCGGCTTTGTAGACAACCCCCATTCCGCCGCCGCCGAGCTTCTCGACCACGCGGTAGTGCGAAATGGTCTGGCCGATCATCCACCGAACTCCCTGTCTGGCTGAGAATGCTAGGCCCGGACTGGAAGCAAGTCAACGCGCATCTCGGCGAGGTCATCCCTGCGCCAATCTTGGGAAATTGACTCCATTCTTTCCGCTCACTGACTCTTGAAATCTATTCGAGCAAACTTCTCACAATGTTCACCCATTCCGCATCGAGTGGCTCCCTGCAAACGGGCTTGCCAGCCCGACCATACCAGTAGGCTGCGTTGCCCTGATCGCCTTCCTTGCGATGCAGGTAAGCGTGAACCCACGAACCCTCGGGGCCTTCGTCCTGTTGAGTAGATTCGTGAGCCCGAATCCAATCGCCCTTGGCATCCCACCATAGGCCGAGGAGCGCAAGTGTGAGTTCCGCAGGCGGTTTGGCTGCGCTGAGCGATTGACGAAAATCGTCCAAGTTCATTTCAGCCTGCGATCACCCAGCTGTCTGGTGCGACGCGACATTTCTCAGTCTTTCCCAGACACATTATCAAGCTTCCCCATGATGCGCCACAAACCTACGCCCCTTCTTGACACCGGCAATTCGATGTCACACCTTGGGGTCGGTTTTGAGAGCACCCTGTTGAGAGCACCCTTGACACTACGCGCTGCTCACGAGCAGAATGCCTTCGCCCGATAAGGAGATTCTCATGTCTCGCAAAATCCTTGCGACCCTAGTCCTGCTAATCTGCGTCTTTGCCGTTGCACAGACCAACGATGTCGATAAGCAGAAGCTGATTGACATTGAACAAAAGTTCGCGACTATACCCAGTTTCAACAGCCCCGAAATGACTGACGCTTTCCAGAAGTATCTTTATGATGGCACCAGCTCCGTGGTCGTCCTGTTTGGGCACCTCTACCACGGACCAAAATCTGAGGCTGTTGCGGCGACGAAGAAACCAGATCCCAATGATCCCGACGTAAAGATGTCCAATAAGCTCTCTGATTTGCAGGTCGACACTTATGGCGATACAGCTCTGGTCAGCTACAAGGCGGTCGAAACTGACAGCGGACATAAAAATTCTGCTCTCAACGGCGACTACCGCTTGACTTGCCTAGACACGTATCTGAAACGCAAAGGTGAGTGGTACTTGATCGGCACTTCATGCGTACCAAACGCTCCCATGTCGCAGGCCCAGTGGGATGCGTTTACGAAGATGAATGAACAGCAAATGCAGCAGAAACCGCCAGCCCAATAGGGGGTTTTGCTGGCTGTTCGCCGCTGAGGGGGGGAACTCAATGGGAAACGTGTCTTCAATAATGAAGCAGTTGCGAAAAGAAAGAGATCGCGTGGAGAAACAGTTGTCTGGTTTGAATGCGGCACTGATGGCGTTTGCTGGTGTGTACAGGGGAGGGCAGCCCAGCCGTAAACGGCGGAAGATGTCAGCAAAGAGTAGGGCCAAGATCGCCGCTGCACAGCGTGCGCGTTGGGCCAAGTTCAGGAAGTCTAAGGCGTAATGGCAGGGGCATGGGGACTCTCAGCTTGCTAATTTATCAATAATTCTGAAGATCGAATTCATGTACTCGTCGTCCGACTTTCCAGGTTCTCCGAGAAGTTTCAATGGTGCCGACACATCTGAACTGTAATACTTGTCCGCCTCTGCGCTCACTTTCTCCCAAATGCTGTGTGCTGCCCAGCCGCTTGCACCGAAAGGCACGGGCACCTTACTCAAATTGCAAGCGACATCGAATTCCTCCATGACTCCAGTTCCGGCGACGACCTTCCCGGTAGCCGGGTCATTTCGGTTTCCAGAAACGAAGACAGCAAACCCGGCGTTCGAGAGCATAGTTGTTCGATACTGCGAATAAAATGCCTGCTTCGTAAAGCCCTGTGGCTCCTTCTGTGGAAACGGAAACATCAGAACGCGGCTGATAGGCAGGCTGTCAGCGTAAACTTGCTCCAATGCACCGAGAGCAACTGCACCCCCTATGCCGCGACCAAAGCCGGACACGAGACTGAAGCCACGACGAATGATTTCGCGGCCAAGCCGACTCGAAAACCTCTCAAGGCGATCCTTGCCTAGAGGGTCAAAATCGTGTGCGCTGCCTGATACAAAAATGTGTTTCAGGTGAGAACGACGGTTGAGCTCACGAAGGATGTCTGTAATTTCGTCGTAGCTGTCAACCATCACTGCGTGAATTTGGTAACGACTCAAATCCGAGATTCGCAATTCTAGTCGTCGCTTTTGGTATTCGTACTCTGCTTGCTCTGGCCCCGTGGTTTCTTTTGGAGCGTCGGGCCACTTCATGATGCAATAATGTTCGCGCTGGTTTTGCCCAAGAAGTCCTCGGATGCGACTCAGAACATAGTCAATGTTTGGGTCTGTGAAACTAAACCCAAGAAACAAAAATGTTCTCTCAATCAAGTCTCCCTTCAATGCGGTCGAGAAAACTTCCCGCTTTTCACCGTAGGTTTCGTAATCTTCCTTCGTTAGCACCGCGTCATGAGGTTGGCGAACGTCACCGTGCATTTTGTAAATCACGACATCTCGGTTGGGCAGAGTTTGAGCCAGATTTTCCCTGGTAGTTTTGACGTCGGGGCGACGATGGCCTTCACGGAACGCAGTCTCCAGCAACTCGTCATAGTTCGTCGTCCATACAGTATGCACGGGCAGTGTCGCAATCAGCTGATGCTTCTCAGTTAAATCGGCGTCCTTGGTGAACTCATCTAGCAGTAAGCGGTTGATCCGACTCCGCCCTTTTCGTTCATTTACGTGATACTGGGCTACGGCGATAAGGTCGGACTCGCGGTCGATATCGAGGCCAAGTTCTGATGCGACGTCGCGCATGAGCTGTTTCCAATTCACGAAGCCCGATGGCTGTGACATGCCAGCGCCAATGAAAAGCGCAGCATTACCACTTTGAAGCTCCTTCGAATAGTGACGGAGCATTTCCGATTTTGATACTTCGGCCATCAGAGATTCGCTTTCATCTCAATTCGCGTCTCGGATTTTGATTGCTTCTTCCACCCAGCTAGCCAGATTGTTCTTGATGTAATTGTAGACATCGGTGCTGACCGTGTATGGTGGGTCGTAGAGTTTCACAAGGGTAGATAGCGCTGCATTGTTTTTTTTGAGGGTCACGTAGTCGAAAGGATTTCCACCTCGTATTGACTGGGATTGGTTCAAGTCTTTCAAGTTGTGAATACGGACTCCGATCACTCCTTTGTTCTTGTTCCATGATTCGCTTATTTCGTAGGATATCCATTTTCGCGCGGCGGTGGCCTGACCTACCAACACCACTGTGCACGACCGACCTTCAAGCTGACCCGCAATCCATTTCTCTATCGCAGCGTCACCGCCGCCTGTAATTGTTTCCCAGTCGTTGTCGGAAACTGGGGCATTACCCTCAATCATTCCCATGTTTCTCACTTGGGATGCGCGAGAGCAGTCGGGTTTGTAGTGAAAACTAAAAAACGTCTTACGGGCCATTTCACAATCTCCTTGTTTCGGATCGGCATCAATCTTTGGGAGTAACCTGAAAATACGTCGTCAATCTTCCACATAATACGATCCACCCACTGCACGGCAGCCGCTGCCGTGACGGGTCGGGCAAGATTCTCGCCTTGCAAGCATCTCTTGCCCTTCCCGGTAACTAAACGTCACTTGATGTTGCAGTTCGTGCATTCACTCAGGCTTAACAAGTTATCTGGACTGTAGCCGTCGGCAGTGGTCTTCAAATACGGTCTGCCATTGTGCTGAGCCACTACGACATCTGCCCGTCGTCCGTTAACCAACGTATAGAAAGAATCTGTACCGGTACTGATTCTTCGGATTGCATCGGCCTCTGACAGCTTCCAATTTCCGCTTTGATTGCCGATGTATTCGATTCGTTCGTGTGGGTTGAGGTGCGCCCCGCGTTTATTGATGCACGTTACCTGAAAGGCACTCATTTGATCTCCCGATGGTGATTGTTCGCAGTTTCGGTTGACAGTCGGGATGCCCAGCGGTAACGTAGCTCTGCTCCTAAAACAGAGCGTGGCCGTTTGAGCATCTCGGCTGCGTTTGGTTTGGCGAGGGCTGGGTGAGCCATTAACTCATCCGGCCCTTTCGCTTTTCACCGTCTTAATCGGGTTCTTTTCCGGTCGAAGAGGTGACTAGCAGCGCAAACAGTACGCCCGTATGTTGGGGCTGTCAAGAGGGTATCCCTATATATTGTATACCTTAAAAAACAAAGGAAAAGCGAAGGGTTTGCACCTTTTCTTCCACAGACGCTTCCACAGAATTTTCCGGGCAGGGAGTATAATCGCAAGTTTTTTTGGTCACGCAGAACCGGGAGACGATGTGGCGCTACCCAGCCTTGTGCGAACCAAAAACATGTCGCTCGTTTTGAACTGGTTTCCTCACACATGAATGTGTCGCGTGGTAATCGCCGCACCATTCACAAAATGATTCACCGCAGCACCAAGTTCGACAGTCGGGACCGAGTGCAGCTCCGCAGTCAGCGCACTCCGCCACGGCAGTCTTGCCGCATGGCATACCGATGTCGCTGTCGCTAGATCCGTATTCAATTTGGCAGTTCATTGTTCCACCTCTACGCAAGCCAGCTCACACGAATGCCAACCAGCCACGGGTTCCTTATGGCATGGCGTTCGCGCTCAAATAATTCCTCGCGGCCTTCCATCTGAGAATACTTGGGATTTTTGATCTTGAACCACGTCGTGCGCTCCGTCGTGTACGGCGCAAGGCTGTGCTTGGCTACAATCCCTTCAAGATCCATCTCGCACACACGCTGAAATAACGCCGTACCGTGTTGCTCTACGTGGTCGGCATATCGCAGTCGAGATGTGGGGGCTTTGAGCATCAGACGCCTGAGTTCTTGTTTGCGGTCTGTCAGTCTTTCCAACCGCATATCCTTGCCATCAGCCATCAGCAGGTCGAATGCGAAAAAGCACGGCTCACCGCGATGAAAAAGAAGATCGCGGAACTGTGGCCGGCCGCGCTTATCCAGACAGACGATCTCCCCATCGAGCACAGTTTTTCCAGCAAGCGGCAAAGTCAGTCCCTTGCGTAGGTCTGCGAAAGAGTTGAAGGGATTCCCGTTGCGAGAGATTAGCTGTGTGCGCCCGTTCTGGATGACAGCGAGTGAGCGGAAGCCGTCGTACTTCAACTCGAAGATCCACTCGGGGTGGTCAAAGGGCAGAGGTCTGCGTGACAACGGCATGGGCTGGAATGCCATCGGACGGGAGGATAGCAGATAGAGGGGCGAAAACGGGGCGAAAAAGAGGGGTGGTCGTTTATTTCCTTGGCGGTCGTTTCGCAGACTTGGAGTGTTCGACTGGAGTAGCCCAAGGCACAATGCTGATCTGTTGCGGAAAAAGACCCATAGCACTTTGGACAGGACAGTTTGTAGGAGGTCGCACTCGGTGGATCAGAATTAAGCCTCGCAAAGACCCAGCGGTTGCATATGCATTGAGAACACAGCGCCAAAACCTTAGCGCGATTGGCGGGGCGTTTCGCCAAAGGCCTCCGCTGAACAAATGGCGATCCGAATTATTCGCCTGAGGCTTCACCGTGCAACTCTCTGATTTTTTTGCGCATTCACTGCCACGAGGGACCGGAAAATATTTGGCAGCGCAATATCCAGCACTGGTCAGGTTGTCACCCAGCCAATGCTTCAATTTAGCGTGGGCTGCAACTTCATCAATCGGTAGTTGGTCATACAGCCTAGTAGTGGTATGAGCTAAGATCTGCAACTTGGATCGGAATATGCTGTTTGTCGTCCAATGGGGCGAGGGTTCCAGCATGCTTCCCATTTCTATTTGCTAGCTTGAAAGTCTCCCAACCCTCCAGCAAGAGGTGGGCTTTGCTGTGTTCGTCATAGAGAAAGGCGCAAATCTCCGTGCCGGGAAACTCCTGGCACAATTTTAAGCACTAAGCTAATCAATTGATAGTGGGAACCAATGTAAGGGTCAGGATCGAGAACAAGTGCGCCATCCGGTTCGCTTAAAACCTGTCGATAATCCTCCATCAATACAGCCAGAGAATAAGCGTATATGTCAGAAGTGGATACGATCTGCTTCAACTCCGCGAGCAGGGCATCTGCTATGACCCTAGCAACAGTGAGGCCATGTTTATCGACCAATTTGTGGCGAAATTCACCCTCAAGATTAAGGCACTCATAAGTGCGGAAGTAATCAATCCCCTCCCGCTCCAAGGCTCGACTCCAATACCGCTCGACATCGAACCATTCTGACGAATCCCCTACAAAGCCAGCTACAGAGAAGACTTTCTTTCTGTCTGCATCCGCGCTGTCGTCTATGTAGCAAGCAAGCATGCAAAACACTCCCTTTCGCTGTCCCAAAAATAGTGGCTCCTATCCGAACACATTGTCAATTTTCCTCATGCTCCTGTCCGCCACTGAATCGCAGCCGCTACCATCTTGTCAGCCCGTGGGCTTCCCTGTGGCTCGCCGAACAGATCGTCTGCCGTGGCCAGATGACGCGCCACGATAATCCCTGCCACGATAGCCAGCACGCGTTTACGGCCTTCGTCCACGAGGGCATTATACATACTTTCGCCTTGTCTTCGCCGTTTAAATTGTGTTAGTCTCGCCAGCGAAGGAGATGACCATGTCCCGCCTCAGTTGGAAATGGAGAAAGCGTTCGTCCGTTAAGATAGCGGAGCGAACGTATGAGAAAAGAGCGCAAGCACTACACTGCTGAGGAGAAGGTGGCCATTCTGTCCCGCCTCAGTTGGAAATGGAGAAAGCGTTCGTCCGTTAAGATAGCGGAGCGAACGTATGAGAAAAGAGCGCAAGCACTACACTGCTGAGGAGAAGGTGGCCATTCTGCGGCGCCATCTTTTAGACAAGGTCCCGGTTTCCGATCTGTGTGAAGAACTGGGCCTGCAGCCGACGGTGTTCTACCGCTGGCAAAAAGAGTTCTTCGAGAACGGAGCGGCCGCCTTCCAAACGACGGAACGTCCTCGCCGCCAGGCGGAGGAGAAACAGAAACGGATTGAGTTCTTGGAGAAGAAGGTGCAGACCAAGGACGAGGTCCTGGCCGAGCTGATGGCGGAGCATATCGCGCTAAAAAAAAGCCTTGGGGAACTCTGACCGAGACCTGGGTGCCGCACGATGTGCGGGATCAGGTGGTCGATTTCGTCCGACGCTGGTCGGAGAAGACCGAGATCAGCGTCGGCCGATTCATTCATTGGCTGGGGGTCACCGTGAGCAAGTTCTACAACTGGCGGCAGCGCTATGGACGAGTGAATGAGCACAACGGTTGGGTACCCCGAGATTTCTGGCTGGAGCCGTGGGAAAAGGAAGCCATCATCGACTTCCACCTGAAGAATCCGTTGGAGGGCTATCGTCGGCTAACGTTCATGATGCTGGATGCAGGGGTGGTAGCGGTCAGTCCGGCGAGCGTATGGCGAGTGCTGAAACAAGCGGGACTACTGTCGCGCTGGAAAGGTAAGTCGTCGCGCAAGGGGACCGGCTTCGAACAGCCGCTGCAGCCGCACCAGCACTGGCATGTCGATGTTTCCTATATCAACCTGTCGGGCACGTTCTATTACTTATGCAGCGTGCTGGATGGATGCAGTCGTTTTCTGGTGCATTGGGATCTGCGGGAGTCGATGAAGGAAGCGGACATCGAGATGATTCTGGAACGAGCCAAGGAGAAGTACCCGGACGCTAAGCCGCGGATCATCTCCGACAACGGACCGCAGTTCATCGCGCGGGACTTCAAGGAGTTCATTCGGATCTCGGGGATGACGCACGTGCGCACCTCGCCGTTTTACCCGCAGTCGAACGGGAAGATCGAACGCTGGCATAAGTCGCTCAAACGGGAGTGCATCCGGCCCCTGACCCCGTTGACGCTGGACGATGCGCGCCGCTTGATTCAAATCTACGTGGATCACTACAACACGGTGCGACTGCACAGCGCGATCGGCTATGTGGCACCGCAGGACAGGCTCGCCGGACGCCAGGCCGAGATCCACGCGGCTCGCGATCGCAAGTTAGAAGAAGCTCGTAGGCAGCGGCAACTTCGCCGGCAGCAGACGATGTCTTCAAGGTTTGCGCGGTTCTGCAATCCAGCTAAAATGACTTCGCCAAGTGAAACGGAAGCGGGCTCTGCGGGGACGCAACCATGCTGAGGGATAACTTGGCGGGGCTCATCGAGCCGATGCGGGCAGCGCGCGAGCTTAACCCTCTCGCGCTGTTCACAGAACCGAAAAAGTCATCGGACGATAGACCCCAAGATGCCTTGAAAATCCCCGCCCCGAAGGGGCGGAATCTTACACTAACGGAGAACGCCGCTTCTCCATTTCACGCTGAGCCAAGACAATTCTGCGGCGCCATCTTTTAGACAAGGTCCCGGTTTCCGATCTGTGTGAAGAACTGGGCCTGCAGCCGACGGTGTTCTACCGCTGGCAAAAAGAGTTCTTCGAGAACGGAGCGGCCGCCTTCCAAACGACGGAACGTCCTCGCCGCCAGGCGGAGGAGAAACAGAAACGGATTGAGTTCTTGGAGAAGAAGGTGCAGACCAAGGACGAGGTCCTGGCCGAGCTGATGGCGGAGCATATCGCGCTAAAAAAAAGCCTTGGGGAACTCTGACCGAGACCTGGGTGCCGCACGATGTGCGGGATCAGGTGGTCGATTTCGTCCGACGCTGGTCGGAGAAGACCGAGATCAGCGTCGGCCGATTCATTCATTGGCTGGGGGTCACCGTGAGCAAGTTCTACAACTGGCGGCAGCGCTATGGACGAGTGAATGAGCACAACGGTTGGGTACCCCGAGATTTCTGGCTGGAGCCGTGGGAAAAGGAAGCCATCATCGACTTCCACCTGAAGAATCCGTTGGAGGGCTATCGTCGGCTAACGTTCATGATGCTGGATGGAGGCGTGGTAGCGGTCAGTCCGGCGAGCGTATGGCGAGTGCTGAAACAAGCGGGACTACTGTCGCGCTGGAAAGGTAAGTCGTCGCGCAAGGGGACCGGCTTCGAACAGCCGCTGCAGCCGCACCAGCACTGGCATGTCGATGTTTCCTATATCAACCTGTCGGGCACGTTCTATTACTTATGCAGCGTGCTGGATGGATGCAGTCGTTTTCTGGTGCATTGGGATCTGCGGGAGTCGATGAAGGAAGCGGACATCGAGATGATTCTGGAACGAGCCAAGGAGAAGTACCCGGACGCTAAGCCGCGGATCATCTCCGACAACGGACCGCAGTTCATCGCGCGGGACTTCAAGGAGTTCATTCGGATCTCGGGGATGACGCACGTGCGCACCTCGCCGTTTTACCCGCAGTCGAACGGGAAGATCGAACGCTGGCATAAGTCGCTCAAACGGGAGTGCATCCGGCCCCTGACCCCGTTGACGCTGGACGATGCGCGCCGCTTGATTCAAATCTACGTGGATCACTACAACACGGTGCGACTGCACAGCGCGATCGGCTATGTGGCACCGCAGGACAGGCTCGCCGGACGCCAGGCCGAGATCCACGCGGCTCGCGATCGCAAGTTAGAAGAAGCTCGTAGGCAGCGGCAACTTCGCCGGCAGCAGACGATGTCTTCAAGGTTTGCGCGGTTCTGCAATCCAGCTAAAATGACTTCGCCAAGTGAAACGGAAGCGGGCTCTGCGGGGACGCAACCATGCTGAGGGATAACTTGGCGGGGCTCATCGAGCCGATGCGGGCAGCGCGCGAGCTTAACCCTCTCGCGCTGTTCACAGAACCGAAAAAGTCATCGGACGATAGACCCCAAGATGCCTTGAAAATCCCCGCCCCGAAGGGGCGGAATCTTACACTAACGGAGAACGCCGCTTCTCCATTTCACGCTGAGCCAAGACAACCATGAGAACTCTGGCTCGTCTGACCTTTGCCTTTGTTGTACCTGCGCTCTTGCTCTCGACACATTCAACAGCTCAATCTATCGCTGAGCAGAAAAAAACGGTTGTGTTTTTATTCGGCACAGTTCACCCGTTAAATCCTGACAAAACGCCGGTGAAGGATGCGCAGGGGCATCCGATATCCGTTGAGGTGGTCTTAGGAACTGGCTTTTTTGTCGGCTACCCTGACCCACGGGGTGGCCCTACATTCGTTTTCAACTATCTCGTCACAGCAAAGCACGTCCTGCTTGATGCTGATGGCACCCTGCTCCCGACCGTTAAAGTGAGGCTCAATCTTAAGTCGCCTACCGCTGATCCCGGTTTTGGCTTCGTCAATCTGCCAGTGAAAAACAGTAATGGGACGCTCTCATGGTTTCATAGTCAGAATGAAGCTGACGATGTGGCCGTGGTTCCATTGCTTCCAAATCAAGAGACGGTTGATTTCAAAGATATCCCGACTGCCATGTTTGTAGACGAGACCACTCTAAAGACGGATGCTATCGAGGAAGGCGATAATCTGTATTTCATTGGACTGATGGCACAGTACTACGGGGTCAAGCGCAACTATCCAGTGGTGCGACGCGGAACGCTGGCTCTGATGACTGACGAGCCGATCAACACCCCCAATGGGCAAGAGAAAGCATTTATCGCGGAACTTCAAAGTTGGCCCGGCAATAGCGGTTCGCCCGTATTCCTAAATTTAGGTGGCCTTCGCGGCAACAGCCTTATGCTGGGACAAAGGCTTAGGTTTCTTGGCATCCTTGCAGGCGGTTTTCTCAATCAAGTTCAAGCCACTGTCCTCGGTGGACAGCAGATGGTGTCCGGTAATCAAGCCGAAATCGGGGTAAGCTACGTTGTGCCAGCGGCCCGCATCGCTGAAGTCCTCAATTCCAAGGAAGCTCAGGAGAGAAGAGACGTCGAAATTCGGCAGTTTGTAAAGTAGTGAATCGTCACGGCACCTTGCAGCGCGGAAACTGGCTCAGTACGACGGAGAAGCGGGTTCCTGCCACGATGAGCGCGATTGCAGACGCGGTACGCTGGGCAGAAGAGATTATGAAGGAGATTGATGAGCGTTGGCCGACTCGGTAGCTAGGCTGCCTGTTTGCTCTGCGTCCCGAACGCTTTCGGTCTGCTGCCAGCCTTCGGCCCGGACTCTGAGTTCTGAGTGTAATCCCATCTGGTTACGTCAATCATCGCGGGACTCACGCACGACAAATTGCACCAGACTCTTTGACTATCTAGGTTCCCTCGCTGCGACAAGAAGCCTACCGCCCATAGACTGCTGCGTAAGCAATCGCGGGTTACAAACAAGGTGAATTGTGATAAAGCCTTTAATCCTTGCTCTCTGTGTAGTCTCTGGATTTGCCGTTCTGCGAGCGCAAACGCCTGCCTGGCAGCCATCGCCGGGACATACGCAAGTACCAATATGGCCCGGAGCGGTGCCTGATGTGCAGCCCGTCCCGGGGCCGGAGGACGCAAAGACAACTGGCAAGGACGACCCGGTTGCCGGCAAGCCGTACGTCTGGGTGAAGAACGTGACGCGGCCAACGATGACGGTGTATTCGCCAACCGGGAAAAATACGGGCGTTGCGGTGGTCGTGTTTCCTGGCGGGGGCTTTGAGGGATTGGCCATCGACCTGGAAGGCACGGAAGTCTGCGACTGGCTGACGTCCAAGGGGATCACATGCGTGCTGCTGAAATATCGAGTGCCGAGCCTGCCTTATGACTGGCACTGCGACTGCCGGCCCAATAATGGTCTAGCGAAGTCAACACTGGCGCTGGAGGATGCGCAGAGAACGATGGGGCTGGTGCGATTGCACGCTGCGGAGTGGCACATCGATCCGCACAAGATTGGAGTGCTCGGTTTTTCGGCGGGCGGGTATCTGGTGGCGGAAATCAGCACGCACTTCGCGCGCCGTTTGTATAAGCCTGTCGATGCGGCAGACACGGAAAGCTGCCGTCCGGATTTCGCGGTGGGTGTTTATCCGGGCCATTTGTGGGTTGGCGGCGAGACCTACGCGTTAAATCCGAATGTTCCGGTCACTCGGCAGACGCCGCCAACGTTTTTGGTGCAGGCAGAGGATGACAACGTGGACGGCGTAAACCAATCGGTGGCGTACTACATCGCGCTGAAAAAGGCTGGCGTTCCCGTGGAGATGCATTTGTATGCGCAGGGCGGGCATGCGTTTGGGCTGCGGCGCAGCGAAGCTTCCGATAACGGGATGGCCTCAGTTGATGGAGACGTGGCTAGAGACAATCGGGATAACCTCGGAATAGTTGGTCTGCGACGTACCTACGCACGACGGCGATGCAGGAACTATCTCAGTTGGTGAAACATCGCGATTTCACTCGTTGACCCGGATTTTGGCGAACAAACGGCGCGAGCTTGTGCTAACGCCTGTTACAACAGTTTCCGCAACAATAGTCGGAATCCTGCTCCGTTCGTCGTGATTCCATTGATGTTCGCAACCAGTGCGTGAAATGAGAGGAGAGACTTGAGATGACCAACCTGTTCGCAACCCTACTTCGACTCTATTAGTCGTACTTCTACGGACCCACATTGTCGAGCGCCCAGATGCTCCCGGAAAGATCTTCCATCGTTAGCACGAACTTGTTCTGGCTCAGCGCAAACCCGACCTCATCTATCTTCTGCGGAACCATCAGCCTGGGGCTCTTAAATGCCGTGACCCGGAACGGTTCTCCAACCGGCTTTCCCTGGGCAGAATCGAAACGGATTCCCCAAACATTGAAAAAACCCCCAGGGCCAGAAATGAAGTAAATCGTCTTGCCATCGGGCGACCAGCGAGGTTTATCGTCCCAATACTTGCCTTCGGTAATTGGGATCCAAGGCCCGCCCGTTACGCGTATCACAAATAGTTTGGATTCAGCCGCCCTGGGTGAGTTTCTGGCTGCTTCAAAGACAATCCATCGACCGTCGGGAGAGAAGTTGCTCTGATAAACATCGTAAAGCGGATCGGAAATGATCTTTCGTGGCGTAGCGTCGGCATGTGGCACTGCGGGTACGGGCAACAGCCACACCTCCATCCGGTGTGTTTCACTGTCTTCTTGCAATACCAGAAGGCTTTTGCCGTCCCAGGACCAATCCCATACAGGCCCTCCTCTGTTGGATAACGCTGTGAGTGGCTCTTCGATCCCACTTTCGGCCGACCGCTCGATGAACTGGCCCTCGCCGGTCCCAGATTTTCCTCGCCAATATGCAAGACGCGTGCCGTCGGGAGACCACTGTGCGAGACCGAACGAATCGTGGTTCGTGATGGGGGCCTCGCGTCCGTCCACGATCGACTTTCCCCACAGCTCCATTCTTCCGGCGCGCTCACCAAAAAAGGCCACCTTGTTGCCGTCTCGCGACAGGCTGGCATCAGCCGACCTCATCCCAGGCGATGTGATCGGCTTGCCGTTGCCAGCGGTATGGCCACTCCTGGCATCGAACGGAAAGAGCCAAATGCGAATATGCTCTGACTCTGCCGTAAAGGCCAACCGCCTGCCGTCGGGAGAGACAGCAATTTCAGTGTCTGGCCCTGGGCCTGTGGTCAAGCGCTCGATTGCGGTGATTCGCAGGGTCTCCGGATCGATGGTCCCCTTATAAATGTTTCTCGCTCCCCTGAAGGAACTCGAAGAATAAATGGCTTTACCCGAAGGTGCCCAAGCGAAAGGAAATTCCGTCTGATAGTCCTGTCTCGTAGCGTCACTAGCTACTTCTAATAACTCCTTTGTGATCGCAGGAGCAATCTCCGACTTAATCGCGACACCGCCGGCAATCGGCACTGTCCAAAAACTGGGGCTTGTGAGGTCTGCGACCCAGACAGTCAATCTCTTACCGTCGGGATGCCATGCGGCCGAACCTGGCCACAACTCGTGCTGTGCGAGAAATTCGGCCAGGACTTCGCGGGGTGAGCTGCCGTCTAGCTGCACGACGTAGAACCTGTCAGTAGAATCCAGCGTTGCAAAATGTGTCCGGAACAAAATCTGCGAGCTGTCCGGGGACCAGCGAGGGAAATATCCGAAAGCTGAGATTCTTCTCTCCAATCCGGCACCGCCCAGCGCGGGTATGACGAACAAGCCTCCTTCCCCGCCTTCAGACCGATACGCAATGTACTTCCCGTCGGGTGACCAATCGGGTTGCCAGTTCTGACCAGGTCCTTTGGTGATCTGCACCGGATCGCCCCCGCTGAGCTGCTGCACCCAGACATCGAATTTGCCCCCACGATCGGAACTGTAGGCGATGAACCGGCCATCTGGTGACCACGTAGCGCCGATCTGCAGACCATCGTCAAAAGTGAGGCGAGTAAGCATTCGTTGCGCCAGTGCTGTAGGAGATTGCAAACGTCTGTAAATGAAAAAGCCCACTGCGGCGAGCAGTACGAGGACGACGAACAGGATCGAGCTGCGGCCGACCCACGCAATCCGCGATCCCTGCCGCTCGCCTGAGCCGCCATCTAGGTTGGTAGTCTGGGTACCCTCGACAGGCGCGATAAACCGATAACCGCGCCGGGGCAACGTCTCAACAAAACGCGGGCTCTCCGCCGAGTCGCCCAGCACCTCGCGAATTTTGTTAATAGCGGTATTCAGGTTGTGATCGACGTCGACAAACGTGTCCGGCCACAGCCGCTTCTGCAATTCCTCCCGCGTTACCACGTCGCCGGGGCGCTCCAGCAAGATAGCTAGAACTTGAAACGGCTGGCCAGGGAGTCTCAGCCTCACTCCAGCTTTGCGCAATTCTCCCGCCCGAACGTCAACTTCAAAGCTCTCAAACCGGACTAGCCGAGGAGAATGGACAGATTGTTCCACAGACGTCCGCCTCAACTGCCCCAGTCTAGCACCGAATTTCAATCGATGTGCTCGCGGCCCGCGTGTTCCGGCTAGCCAGTCTCACCCTGCAGTCTCTTGAGTCTAAGTGAGTTAGCTGCTTTGACTTTCTTTCGACCTTTCGCTGATCCGCAATAGAGCTCCGATGCATTGAGGTAGTCGTACCTGAAGCCCAAGGTCGCCCTCACCGCGCAACCCGCGCGGAGGAGGACGACATGAAAACATGGATGAAGGGGCAGCATTCAGGGCTCGGTAGAAGCCATCGGTCTAAACACTGGTTTGGAAGCCGCTTAAGCACCGGGGTTGCGGGGGGCCTCATTGTGTTTCTGGGAAGTTGCCTCGGCTCTTTGTGCCTCGCATCACCTCTGCCAAGTCATAAAGACGTTGAAAAGCAAGCCTTAGCCAAGACCGAGATTCCGTTCGAACTCTACAACGACAATCTGATCATCGTGAAAGCAACTATCGGACCGATCAAGAATGTGAACATGATCCTCGACACGGGCACGAGCCCGACTGCCATCACCAAGGAAATCGCCGACCGACTAAAGCTGCGGGGAGAGACAGAATCGCTGGAGACCCTGAATGGGACGATTCAGACACAAAGCCTCGTCTTGCCGCGTATCCAGATTGGCCCACTGCAGGCTCGCTCCCTCAGAGTCGTCGTACAGGACCTTAGCTTAATGGAGCGGGGCTTGGGCATTTCCTTGGGGGGAATTGTTGGCCTGGACATCCTGAGCACCAACAGCTTTACGATTGATTACCCGAGGAGGAAGATTGCTTTTGGACCCATCGTGCCGAGCGAAAAGACAGTCCATTTTGAAACACGAGTGCCGTTTCTCACCGTGAAGGCGGAGATCAATGGACAGAAAGTTCGCTTGTTGATCGATTCAGGGACTGGGGGACTGCTTGTCTATCGCGACCGGCTCCAGACAACGAAGGAGCAGCTTCGTCTCGATCCGAATACTTCCATAACCAGCCCCGGCGGGATGACTCACCTGCGATGGCTTCGCGCTGGGGTGTCAATCGGCGGAGATAATCTCGGGGCGCGTAACGTGGCCATCGCCGATGGAGGCGCTGATCGCCCAAATGACTTCGATGGTCTCTTAGGATTCGCCAAGATGGGATTCCGCAAGGTATCTTTCGACTTCGAAAATGGGCTGTTCGGATGGGAATGAAGGGGAAACGGTCGAAGGCGTATCAAGACGTGGCTGGTTCGCGACTCCCCGAAGCCCTTCTGAGGATCTTTAGCTTGGTAGTAAAGCTTCAATGCGAGTCGTAACTGTCGTAACATCTTCTGTCGCTCGTGTCCCGCCTGCGGATAAGCCGACAAACCTTCGCTCTTCCTACGCTCTAGAATCGCCAGCACTTAAGCCTCCAGAACCTGTTTTGACAGCTTAATTTTGCCTTTGGGGCGATTGATTCGACAGCACTTAGAGGATATCTTCCATTCTCATAACCCAAAGGTCGTGGTTCAGTCGATGAAGTGTCACTCGCTGATACTGGGCCGATGCTTCTCGGCCCGCCCTAACCCTCTGGGTCTCGGGGTCTACCCGCCTAACGCCATTCTCAACGTGTTGTCCAAGTTATTTTGTTGTCCGACACACCATTTCGAATAAAAGCGTTCTGTAACTGTCACGCTGCTGTGGCCGAGAGCCTTGCTCACTGTCCTGATGTCGACACCCGACTTCAAGAGTTCGACTGCGTACGTGTGCCTGAAGTCGTGACTCGATCCCTCGATACCTGCCGCTTTGAAGACCTTGCGATAGAGTTTTTGAAAGTATGAAGGGGCGTCTTCAGGCGTCGTCGTTCCGCTCCAAAAGAAAAAGACAGGGTTTCCATTCTTCGTCTGAAGGAGTTCCTTAGCCAGCCATGCAGGGATGACATTGTTGATGAGGGTTCCTGTCTTCTGCCTATCGGTGACAACCCGGAATGTATTCCCTTCCTGCCTGAGTTCATCTTTGGACAAGCAGACAGCGTCGACGAGAGACAGCCCAGACCATCGCTGTAGCTGCATCAGGGCCTTGATGCGGGCCTTATTCGCAGGCGTCATCTGCGTCTCATCGATACTCCTGATGACCTTGTCGTATTCCGACTGGCTGAATGCCCGGACATTCTGGTCGCTGACCTTGATCTTGACGCCTTTCCACTGAACCGTCGGATTCGTCGGGATCATCCCCGAGGCCAGACAATACTTGAAGAAGTTCTTGACTTTCTCCTGCCGGGAACGGACAGCCTGTGGGGCCTTCAACGTCCAAGCACTTTGCCATGTATTCAAATGATCGAGCGTGATGTCTTTGGCGAAGAAGATTCCTTGACGGTCACAGAAGTCAAGCAAGAGTTTCGTGATCTGCTCGTGACGGTAAACCGTATCAGGACTCAGGCTCTCGTTCCGCTTCGCAACGAGGAAGCGTTCAATCGCTTCTTTGACGGTCTTGGCAGCCCCGGGCACCGTACGACCGAGTCGGGCGTCCTCGTCCTGCTGCATCAGGTGATTTGCGATTCGCTGAGCAGCTTCCCAAGTCACCTCTCGGCTTGTCCAGCGTTTCTGCTTCCCGTCCTGATTCGTCTGAAACCAGACGGGGCAATGACAGCGTTTGTATTGCGGGTCTCCCTTGTGTTCACATGCTGCTTTGTGGCGTCTGTAGAGTATGACATGCACCGCGGCGACTCCTTCCTGATCTCGAAATAGAGTACATCCGCAGCACGTAAAAATAAATACGTTTGTATGTAATTGATAAATAAAGAATTAAAATGGTGGCCAGGGACGGAGTTGAACCGCCGACGCCAGCCTTTTCGGTGATTTATCGTGCCCATTCTGTGACCAGCGCCGATGTTCGCCTAAGCGTTGGGGGCATTCTATTGGCTGCGTGCCTTTGATGCCGTGGGATTTGGTCTGAAAGGCTCGTAGGTTTTGCGCATGTGAGGGATTCCGTGTTTAACAACAAACTCCACGGAACGGACGTTTTGAATATTATCGAGGGGATTATCTTTCAGCACGACGAAGTCTGCAGCGTATCCAGTTTCGAGCTTGCCCAGGGCATTTTGTTGTCCGACGGTCCGCGCAGCGACAATGGTTGCGGCCTTCAGAGCATCCATCGGCGTGAAGCCTGCACTGTCGACGAGACGGACAATCTCACCGACTAAAGCGCTATCCGGATCGCTCCAGTCAGGATCGTCGTCTGTTCCCGCCGATACCATCACCCCATGGTGATGGGCGGCAGCAGTCACCGCGCTGGCGACTGAGGGGGGAAAGTTCTTCCAAGGGTGCTTGTACGTTACATCGACGGTGGCATCGAGGATGGTGCCTCGATCTTTCATTTCCTGATAGATTGCGCGCATTACGGGACCGTCAAAGTCGCCGTGTTCATTCAGGGGTGTCATTTCAGCGAAGCTGGGCGGGATTTGCGGGGCGAGTTGGTAAGCCAGGAAATCGGCATGACTCACAACGTCCACGCCCGACCTAATAACGTCCATCGGTCCCGCCGGGAACACAGATGCGTGCGCCCATACGAGCAAACCTTGCCTGTGCGCTTCGGCGGTGAGCGCCGAAACAATAGCAGGCGGCAAATCCGCGTAGATCTTTATGGCGGTTGCGCCAGTGCCTCGTGCTTCGGCGATGATCTGGCGCAAGTCAGAATCTGCAGTGACAGCGTGCATCCAAGGGGCAGTGCCGGGTTCAAAGCCAAGCGCAGCATCATGGGTGCGAGGATCGGAGAAGAATCTCGGACCCGCCATGAGCGCCACGTAATAGATATCTGGCGACTCGATCTCATCGAAAGTGGCCTCCCGCTTGAGTTCGCCGAGCATTCGTGCGTCATCTGCCATGTCGCGCACAGTAGTTACGCCGCTATAAAGCTCGCGCCGCAAATAGGCCCGCGCCAGTATGGGATCCGGTCTACCGACTGCCAGGTGGACGTGCGTATTGATTAAACCCGGGAGTACGTATTTTCCTTGTAGGTCCACCGTACTGACATCGGATGCAACTCGCAGTTCATTTGCGTCGACGGCCTGAAGATATGCACCGCGCACCAGCAACGAGGTGTTCGGACGCACAACGCCGCGATCAGTGTCGATCAAGGTCGCATGGAGATAAAGCGTTGACTTAACATCAGGGCTTCGGCCGGTATCCTGGGCGAGGCTGATCGCCGATACAAATAGCAGTGCCACCATCGGCATCAACCGCATTACCGGTGCAAACGCTTTTGCGGTAGTCATCGCGGGCGCTGATGGCATCGTTTGCACTCCCAGCTAACTCTATAGCGAAACAAGTCAGCGTCCAAATGCACCTGTGATGGGACTCTCAAGTATGGCGTGCCAATGAGCGGAGTATCGATCAAGACCACAGGTGTGAAATCACAGGTGTGAAATTTTGGGCTGATCTGCTAAACCATTGAAAGATATGGTGGCCAGGGACGGAGTTGAACCGCCGACGCCAGCCTTTTCAGTGTAACATTATGCTGTAGTTTCAACCACTTAAGTGACTCTAGGTGGCCGCCTAAGTCCTTGAGAAGCCGTGAGAGACATGCGAATCGTGGGTTGAAATCGTGGGTTCAAAAACACAGTCGCAGAAGGCCCCGCAAGCAGCGATTTCACCTTGGCATTCCCGAGCAAGCTCCTCGCTTAACGTTGTCAGCTATTACCACATTTGTGGTAGTGTTATACCACATGCTTGACCTTCGCTCCAAGGCGCGCCAGCAACTGCTGGCTTATTACTTCACAAACCCGACGGCCCGTCACCACTTGCGCGACTTGGCGGAGCGGCTGAACATCGATCCGTCCAACCTGTCGAAAGAGCTGGGACGCCTGGAGCGGAATGGTCTATTTCGGTCGGAGGTGATTGGCCGCCAAAAGTATTTTCAACTGAGCCGCGAATATCCGCTTTTTGATGAAGTGCGAAAGATCGTCAAGAAGACTATTGGCGCGGCACAGTTGATTGCACGATCCGTCAAAAGAATTGAGGGAATAGACGAGGCGTACTTATACGGTTCATTTGCAAGCAACCAGCAGGACGCCGCCAGCGATATAGACGTGCTCGTGATTGGCTCCCCGCGCGAGGAAGATTTAGCACAGGCCGTGCGAGCCCTTGAGCGGCAACTAGGGCGCGAAATCAACTACACCGTGCTGACACCGAAGGAATTCGAGTTGCGCCGCGCTCGGAAGGATGCGTTTCTGGAAAGCGTCTGGCACAATAAGCGTATCCCGCTCGTAGCTTCAAATGAAGAGACTAAAACCGCACACCGTTGACTGGGCGCAGATTGAACGCTTTCTCACGAGCGCGGATAAGAAGCTCGCCTCGGCTCACAAAATTCTCGCTTTTGATGAGGAAGCTTGTCTTCAGCAGGCGTATGAAGCAATGCTGAAAGCTTCCCTCGGGTTCATGTTCAGCCATGGACTCCGTGCGAGAAGTCAGCCTGGCCACCACGTCGCCATCATCGATTTCGTTCGGTCGCACATCGACAAGAAACATGCTAGTCTGCTGGTCGTCTTTGATCGTCTTCGCCGGAAGCGCAATGCAGCCCTCTATGACGACACAGGATTTGTTTCTCACCATGATGCCGAGCAAGCTCTCGAATCGGCCGGCAACTACTTGAAGGTGATCCAAGCTGATATCGCATTTAGAAAGCCATGAACGAGAGATTGAGCGCGTTCTGCTTTGGTCGGAAAGCTCGTCGGCAGTGATTTTCGACTGACCGGTCCTATACGATTGAAGCATGTGAATTTGCTGCTTGGCTCGCTTAACTCTTTGAGGGATGAAATGAGAACGGCATGGTTTCCTTTCCTGATTTCACTATGTTTTTTGACAGTATGCTCCAATTGTTCACGATCATGGGATCCCCATCACCAACCGCAGTTCCTCAAGGGCGGGAGCGACCCCCGAAGCGACGATAGGAACGAAGCGGGTTTGTGGCGGCTCAGGGGCCCCACAAACCGGGGTCGCTCCCGCCCTTGAACATTTTCCTGGCGGTCGCGCTTCAGGCATCTCTTCCCCTCTTCGCACCGTCCTACCTACCCCTTCCAGACGATAGACCCAGGTTCCGGGTGGACCATGCACCGGACCATGGTGCTTGCCGCCACGGTCCGCAATATTCCGCATTTCTTTCATGCCGGTATCTTCCGCCCTAGCCCGCCGAACAGTTCGTAGTCGTGATCCAATCGATAGCTGGCAAAGCCTCCTGCGCACTGTCCCGGGCTGCGTGTACTGTCACCGAGAACGCAATCGCCCTGTTCCCGCCACCGGCGATATAGGGCTTCATACGGGGGGCCTGCGAACTCGTTCAGCTCTTCTCGCAACCGGTCCAAGCGGCTTTTACCAAACGAACTTGTCTCGCGCCGGTCAAACAGATTGCGAGCCTGAAAGTGCTCGCGCAAGCGCTCGATATCTGGATCCCTCGCGACCCGCACCGCCTCAACTCCATTCCCACATGAACGTCTGAAAATCCTCCCTGCCTTCGGAAACCTCCGCTCATTCGCAGCCACATAGATGATCCGAAAACGGTCTAGCCGACTGAACAACTCCCTCCACTGCAGCAGGTAGGTGTCGAACCCCGAGGGCTTCCCCGTGCCGCCTTCCACATAACAGAACCCGACCACAGGGGACGGCGCGCTCGACGCGCTCGAGAGAAACCGCGGAAACTTGTCGACGAAATAGCGTGTGGTGGTGGGGCGACCGTGCGGCGATCGGTAGATGCGCTGCGGAAGCTGGCCATGATTCGCCGAGTCTACCGACAAAATAGTCCAGCTTCTCGGCTTCTGTGGCTAGTGTGCAGTTTGTGAATTGCCCTTCGTTGCCTTCGGCCGATGTCACTCCTCTACTGTGGCCCTGGGGTGAGCTTGGCTTGGGCCCTACTCGAGATGATGAATGCCGGCTTGGCAGAGCGGACTCTCGGACCTGCCTTGAGAAGCTTGACCGCTAAGATGCAGTCGATCGGACAGCACCAAACGTCAGCGACGGATTCAGAGGAATAGAAACGTTATGATTCCAGTGGCTCGTTGTCGCTGGGAGCGGCGATACCCAAGAAGACGAGAACGGCACGATTCAGCCGCACCATGTCCTCGTCAGCAAGGCGGCCAACACGCGTGCCGATCTTTGATTTCCGAACACTCGTGATCTTATCCACCATCAGCCGGCAAGCAGCGCGAAGCCCGTTGCTTTCGTTGGGCTCGACCGGCAACCGAAACAGAGGAGCATCGGTTGGGTCAGAAGTGAAGGCGCATATGGTGATCGAATCCGTCATGTCAAAACGGTCGTCTTGAAGAATCGCAACAGGACGGGGCTTCCCGGCATAATCCTTGCCGCCCGCAACGGTCCAAATTTCACCGCGCTTCACACCGCGCCCCAATCAGAGACAGCGTCGATGAAGTCTTGGTCCTCCTTGGCGTGAGGACTATTGGCAACAGCCAGCGACTGCCGATGTGCTTCTGTCACAAAAGCAGGCGAGCGCATGTCGGGGACCCAAATCTGGATAGGCCGTAACCCCTGTTGACGAAGGCGCTTGCGGTGCGCTCTGACCTTATCCCGAGACGACTTGGAGTGAGTTCGTGCTCGCATTTTATCTCCCTGCCTGGTTACATGTAACCTACCACAGGTACCCGCTAAAATCAAAGCCCGCAGAAGAAGATGAATGAGGGCACGCTGCGCTGATTGCGCCCAACAGCAGCGCATTACAGCGGGTACTCCAGTTGATCCGAAACCCTACGTTCCCAATTCTTTCAGCGAAATCCCGCCGCCGTATTTGTTTTGGTAGTCATGGCAGTGCGACCAAGAATGGCTCGGTCAAAGGTGTTGGGGTACTTCAAAAGCTTGGCGGAGCCGCGCGAGATACGGTGGCTTTCGAGAGTTTGGGTTTCCGATTGAACTCGACAGTCCCTTTATCACCCCGAAAGATTCCCCGGCCATGGCAACTGGATAATCCGGAAGGATTGCAGCGACGCTTGGAGCGAGAAAAGATGAATCGTGGCTGCGGGCCACAGAACACCAAGAGCGGCTGGGGGTTGTGTTTGAGCAACTCTGAACATTGAGAGAAGCAGCGGATCTGCTGGGATCCACCGGAAAACACTGGGCCAAGCGAGCTGGAAATCCCAAGGACAGAGATTATGATGTCTACCCAAGCCGTCCCGGTAGCGCCACTTGCGCCCGTCGAACCCTTCGTCGATCCTGACACCGCGGCCAACTACCTGCGGACAACCCGTCGCCACGTGCTCGAGATGGTGCGCGAAGGGCTCATCCCCGGCCACCCGCTCGATCCCTTCGCCAAGAAGAGAGAGTGGAGATTCCTCCTGTCGGAGTTGCACGCGTACATGCTAAGCTGCGACGAGCGGCCACCTGGAGCACGCAAACCACCAAGGAGGGTTTGATGCCCAGGTATCAAATAGGCAGTCTACGCAAGATAATGCGCGCGGAGGGTCCGACGTGGGTACTTCGCTACTACGCCACTCGCTCGGATGGGAAACGAGTCGAACGCACGACCGCCATAGGTCTTGTCAGAGATATCGGTCCCAGCCTGGCGGATGCGTCGAGAGAAGTCGATCGTCAGAAGCTGCGCGAAACCATCAACCAATTCCAGCCCTTCCAGGGAACGCCGAGGACGTTTGGTCAGCTTTGCCAAGACTACATCGAAAACGAGTTGAGAATCGATCAATCGGAGTCGGCCCGTCCCAAAGCGTTCCCCACAGTCGAGACCTACGAGCGACACCTGATCAACCGCATTATTCCACGCTGGGGAAAATTGGCACCTCTGGCTGTGGAATCGAGGCATGTCGAGGCGTGGTTTCGAGAGTTGCGCAAAGGAAATACTCAGAAGAAGGTGAAAGCGTTAGCCGATCCCACGATCGACAAAATCCGCCGCATCATGAGCCTGGTCTTCAAGCACGGGCAGCGATGCAATTTCCTTCCTCGCCAGCAGGAAGGCAATCCCATGAACTGGGTGAGCCAACGAACCACGAGCGACTATCGGGCAATAGTCATGACGCCGAAGCAGGCGTTCGAGGTTCTTCTCAATATTCCAGAGCCCAGGCGCACGTTGACTCTAAGCGACGCGGCCACTGCTCTGCGAGTATCAGAACTGTTGGGCTTGATGTGGATGGATCTCGATTTCGAGGGGAAGGTGATTTACGTGAGACGAGCCTATGTGTGGGGAAGATTGAAAGAGCCGAAGTCGAAAGCGTCCAAGGCTCCCGTTCCCATGCATCCGCTTTTGGCTGGCTTCCTCCTCGCATGGCGGGAAAGAACAAAGTATGCCAAGGAAAGCGACTATGTGTTTCCCAGCGTGAAGCTGAGAGGCAAGAAGCCGCTGTCCGCGTCCGTCATGGTGCAGAAATACTTGCGCCCGGCGGCGATCAACGCCGGCGTCATTTCTGCGGACTGGAAGGGGCGATTCGGTTTTCACAACTTTCGCCATTCGCTGGCAACGGCCCTGGTGAAGCTGAAGAGTGGACCCGAAAACCGTACAGGGTGTGCTGCGCCACGAGGACTTCGGCACGACCATGAAACTCTATGCGCAGTCCGACATGGACTCCATGCGGGATGCGCAAGGCAAGTTCCTGGAACAGCTGATGGGGGACAGAATTCACCTGCTCACAGAGCGAGTTCAGTGAGAATCATGGGTTGGATCGTGGGTTGGAAATTTCGGCTCTTGGCCGCTAAGTTATTTGGAATGATGGTGGCCAGGGACGGAGTTGAACCGCCGACGCCAGCCTTTTCAGGGCTGCGCTCTACCACCTGAGCTACCTGGCCACATTTGTGGGCTCACAGCTTCTCTGCCGGCGCCGGGTGCGTCGTCGGGCACGCGAGGACTTGGACGGATTTGCCGGTCAATGCTAGGCAGTCAAGACGCTGGAAGCGTTTGGAACAGACCCGATTATAGCAATGGAGTTGGGTTCGCTCAAATCGGCGGCCTCGCTGCCTCGTACTAGTGCGGCCGGGAAGGCGCCACAGCTCCGTTGAGAACTGTAAATGCGCAGCGGTTCGAGGCCACCCAGTAGGCGATCTCGCGATAGTCTTCTACGTCGAAAACCGCGAGATCCGCATCCTTGCCTGGTTCGATGGATCCTTTTCGCTCCTGCAAGCGCAAAGCCCAGGCGCCGTTTATCGTGGCGGCCGCGATCGCTTCGGCGGGTGACATCTTCAGGTGAGTGCATGCCAGGGACAGGACGAAGGGCATGCTGAGCGTCGGGGACGAGCCTGGGTTGTAGTCGGTGGCCAACGCTACCGCTACTCCGCTGTCGATCAGCTTGCGCGCGGGCGGAAAACGATCCAGGCCCAGAAAATAATTTGCGCCCGGCACCAGAGTCGCGACCGTCTCGGATTTCGCCAGCAGGCGGATGTCATTTTCGCTGGCGTGGTCCATGTGGTCGAAAGACGCGACGTTGAAACGCAACAGCGGCCGCAGCGCAGTTTCGCTCAACTGGCAGACGTGGGCCCGCACTCCCAGGCCGTGTCTCTTGGCCGCATCGAAAATCTTTTCCGTATCTTCCGCGGTAAAGGCACCGCGGTCGGTGAAGACGTCCACAAACTGCGCCAGCTTTCTCGCGGCCACTAGCGGGACCATCTCTTTACAAACGACTTCGACATACTCCTGTGCCCGGCCGTGAAATTCACTGGGCACGACATGCGCGCCCAGCAAGGTCGCCACCACCGTTCCTGGCCATCTGGCGGCTGCGCCGCGGATAGCTTCGAGGGATTTGATCTCGGAGTCGAGCGTCAAGCCGTAGCCTGATTTGGCTTCGACCGTGGTCGTGCCCTGCTCCGCCATTTCGTGCAAGGCGCTCAGCACTTTGTCGCTCAGTAGTTTCTTGCCGGCCTTGCGCACGCCCTCCAGGCTCGAACGAATGCCGCCGCCGGCTTCCGCGATCTGTTCGTAGGTCGCGCCTGCGATGCGCTGCTCAAAATCCACCAGCCTTGGCGCGACGAAAACAGGATGGGTGTGCGAGTCCACGAATCCGGGCAGGACTACCTGTCCGGCGCAATCGAGCTCGACAATTTTCTTGCGGTTCTTTTTGATCCATGGGTCGCGCAGCGCGTCTTTGGTTTTGCAGGCAGAGACGATCTTTTTCCCTACCGACAAAACCGCGCCATCCTTAATGATGCCGAGTTCCTGAAGATCAGGGCCGCGGCGTGGGCCGGAGATTTCGGAAGAAGAGCGCAGCGTCAGCAACTGGCTGATGTTGACCAGCAGGAGCGCGCGATCGGTAGGAGCTTCGCTTTTCGCGGGACGGGTCACGGAGTGATTAGTTTAGCAGTGACTGTGTGGGGACGAGTCTCCGACCCGTCCGGGCTGAGCGGAGCTCAGCAAAGCCGTTAGGCTTGTTTCAGGGGAAAAACCCAGCCGAGCTTTGCTCGGCCTGGACGGGTCGGAGACCCGTCCCTACATGGGTATCGGCACCTTTACATGCGCCTTCCGCGCGAATTCCTTTGCTTCTTCGTAGCCAGCGTCCACGTGCCGGATCACGCCCATGCCTGGGTCCGTGGTCAGCACACGCTCAATTCGCTTGGCCATCATTTCGCTGCCATCGGCTACCGTGACCTGACCGGCGTGCAGGGAATAGCCGATGCCCACGCCGCCGCCATTGTGGATTGAAACCCAGGAGGCGCCCGCTGCGGTGTTGAGCAGGGCGTTGAGCAGGGGCCAGTCCGCCACCGCGTCGCTGCCATCTTTCATGCTTTCGGTCTCGCGGAACGGGGATGCGACCGAGCCGCAATCGAGGTGGTCACGCCCGATCACGATGGGCGCCTTGAGCTTGCCTTTCTTCACCAAATCGTTCATGGCCAGGCCGAATTGCGCGCGCTCGCCATAGCCCAGCCAGCAGATACGCGCCGGCAGTCCCTGAAACTTGATGCGTTTGCGCGCCAGGTCAATCCATCGGCGCAGGATTTTGTTCTCTGGAAACAGCTCCAACACCAGGTCGTCGGTCACGGCAATATCCGACGGCTCTCCCGACAGCGCCACCCAGCGAAAGGGGCCGCGCCCCTCGCAGAATAGAGGCCGGATATAGGCCGGAACGAAGCCGGGAAAGTCGTACGCATTCTTAACGCCGCGCTGGAATGCGAAGGTGCGAATATTGTTTCCGTAATCAAACGTTACTGCTCCCATTTTCTGCAGGCGCAGCATGCCTTCGACATGGAGGGCCATCGAATCCAACGACCGCTCCTGGTAGGCCTGTGGATCGCGCTGCCGCAGCTCCAGCGCTTCGGACAGACTCATTCCATTGGGGACGTATCCGTTCAGCGGATCATGCGCCGAGGTCTGGTCCGTCAGAATGTCGGGCAACACGCCGCGTTCGGCCAGCTCTGGAATAATCTCGGCGCAATTCCCTACCAGGCCGACGGAAACATTCTCCTTTTTTCGCAGCGCGTTTTTCAGGATGCGCAACGCTTCGTCGAGGGTTGTGACCATGAAGTCGCAATACCCGGTTTTCAAACGCTTCTTGATGCGCTCGGCATCGACGTCGATCCCGAGGAATGCCGCGCCGGTCATGGTTGCGGCCAGCGGTTGCGCGCCGCCCATGCCGCCCATGCCGCCACTCACGATCAATTTGCCCGCGAGATTACCGCCAAAATGTTTTTCCCCGGCCGCTGAGAAGGTTTCGAACGTCCCCTGCACGATTCCCTGCGAACCGATATAGATCCACGAACCCGCAGTCATCTGGCCGTACATCATCAGTCCGGCGCGTTCCAGTTCATTGAATTTTTCCCAGTTGGACCAGTGTCCCACCAGGTTGGAATTGGCGATCAGCACGCGCGGCGCATACTCGTGGGTCTTGAACACGCCCACCGGCTTGCCTGACTGAACTAGCAGAGTCTCGTCATTTTCAAGGCTCTTCAGCGACGCTACTATCGCGTGGTAGGCTTCCCAACTGCGCGCCGCCCGCCCCGTGCCGCCATAGACCACCAGATCTCGCGGCCGTTCCCCAACTTCTTCGTCCAGATTGTTCATCAACATGCGCATGGCGGCTTCCTGCTGCCAGCCTTTGCATGTGATCTGGGTCCCGCGCGGCGCGCGAATGGGAGTGTAGATGGAGGGAGTGATTTCGGTTTCAACCGGCATGACTAGATGTTAGTGCCTGCGCTCAAACTCTTCAAATTATAGAAATGCCCGGAAATCTGCGAAAAATCTTAAACCGCAAAGTTCGCAAAGAAAAGCCGCAGAGGACGCAAAAGGGGCGCTGAATCAGGAGACCGTCAATCAGAGAAATTCATTCCAAGGTCCGAGGTCCGAAGTCCGCATTACCAACTGCTGTAGGCCGTCCCGTCGCTCGACATGCCGGCGGCCCCGCTGTGCACGTCGCTGATGCCGGGTTCCTGCTGGTCCACAGACATCACGGAATCTTCCTGGTCCACGGTCCAAGTGCTGTTGCTGCCGGTCATGGGATCGTTGGGGAGCTGTTTGATGTATCCCGCTTGGACCAGGTCATCGAGCGACTGCGGCGCCTTCTGTTTATCCAGCGTGTATTGCGAAATGAGGGAGCGCAGCTCGAACAAGTCCTGCCGCAGGACGGATTCCTTGGCCCGCAGGATCGACTGGTTGTAGGCCGGAATGGAGATCGACACCAGGATCAGGATCATGCTGATGACGATCATCAGCTCGATCAAAGTGAAGCCGCGCTCCCGCCGGTTGCTGAGTTGTGCCATTACCAGGTCCTGTACTCCGTGCCGTCGAGGCCGGTGCCCTGCGCCTTGGTAAACACGTCAAAGACGTTCTGTCCACCCCAGGAATCCGAGTCGGGGTCGTCCTGCATGGAGCGCAGGCCCCATTCCGTAGTATTGGTCATGGGATCGACGGGAATGCGGCGCAGGAAGCGGACCTTCTTGCCGCCCACGTCCACACCCTTGACCAGCGTGTCCAGGTCTGGGGGATAACCCTCGGTACCGACCTTGATCTGAAACGCCTGGCGGTCGGCGGCGTCTTTATAGCGATCGATGGCGTCGCGCATTTCCCAGAGATCATGGCGCAGCTCCCGCTCTTTTGCCCGCATGATGGCCACGCGCGCCATGGGCACGGCCAGCCCGGTCAGGATCACCAGGATGGCGGTGGCCACGATCAACTCAATGAGCGTGAACCCGCGGAGGGCGCTTGCGGGGCTGGGTTTCAGGGCAACAGACCTCATTAGACCATTATCGTCGAAAACTGCCTGGACTTTAAGCTCTCGGGAGGACAGTGGCAGTGGTTTTCCCCTTATAGCGTCCAGCGTGCAGCCACGCCATCGGCTGCCCACCGCAGTGGCGCTCCACGCCAGATGCTTCGCCAGCTCGGCATGACGCATGGCCAAGCTGGCCTCTCAGCACTCTCCGGCATCTCGATGAGCCCCCGCGCGCTACTGCACCGTGACTGTGGCCACGGCTCCAGCCACGGGCAGGGCGCGCATCGATGGATCACGGGCCCCACCTTTAGAAATTGCCAGAGTAGACTGCCCGCTCGCCTTCGCCATGAAGGTCAGTGTCACCACCGTGCCCTGTCCGGAAACGCCGGCTGTTCCCGGCGGCCGCGTGGCCGAAATCTGCAGCGTGCCGGTCGAGTCATCATCACGATGCACGATCCCCACAACCTGGCCGTCCTGCGAGAGCAGACCGCCGTTCGACACATTCACCACTTGTAAGATCTTCGGATCGTAACTCACCTGCAAAGGCACGGAATATACGTTCTGCGCTCCCTTGAGCATCACATTGACGGCGAAAGTCGAGCCCGGCGCCTGCGTCAAGGTGGCCGGATCGAAACCAAAGCTGGCTTCGCCGGCAGCCATGGCTGGAGCGTCCTGCGTCGGCTGTGCCGGCGCCTGGGTCTGCGCCGCCGGAGTCGCCTGGTTTACCGGCGCAGGTGGCACCGCCTCGCTGGTGCGCCGCAACTCGATGGCCGACGCCGTTCCCACTTCCAGGGCCTTCTCATTCAGGTCGGTGACGTCACGCGCCCGGATGATGTGCGGGATCAGGGCAAAGACGATTTCGTTTTCCTTGTGCTCGACGTTGGTCTGCGAGAACAGGTACTTCAGAATCGGAATCTGCGCCAGCCCAGGGATGCCGCTCAGGGAGCGGATGTCCTGGTCCTCCAGAATTCCACCCATGATGTTTACTTCGCCTTCCTTCAGGCGAATTTCATGCTCGATCTTGCGCTGGCCGATCACCGGCTGGCTGATACCGCCGATGTTTGATTGCCCGGTCACCGATGAAATGTCCATCGAGACCTTCAACGTGACTTCGCGCCCGGCATGCACCTTGGGCGTGATGTCGATATTCACGCCGACATCAAGGTACTGGAACTGCGTGTTGACCAGCGGGTTGATACCCACGCCGCCGATGCCGGGCTGAAACGAGCCGGTTGCCACGGGCACGCGGTCGCCGATTTTCAGGGAAGCCTTCTGCCCGTCCACCGCTCGAATCTGCGGGTTCTGGATAAGCTTGGTGCTGCTGTCGCTGAAGAGAGCGGTGGCTGTGGCGGGAGGAATCGTCACCGTAAAATCGGTCGCGTTCAGGTTGCCCAGCCGGTTCAGGTTGATCTGGTTCGCGGTCCCGGAAGTGCTCGAGCTGGTATCAGTGGTGGTGGTGCCGGTGGTGGTGTTGATATTGTTCTGGAGCGCCACGGTGGCGCTGGTGGGCGGGCTGATGCCGAGGTTCCGCGTCTTGTCACGACTGACCTGCATGATGGCCACTTCGACGATGACTTCGGGACGCGCCTTGTCCAGATCACCGACCAGTTTTTCCGCCAGCGCAATCTGGTCCGGTGTGCCGCGCACCACCAGGGCGCCCTGCGAAGGGAGGGGCTGGATGCGGGAGATTTCCAGGATTTGCCGCAGCGCGTTGACCACATCCTGCAATTCGGTCGGCTGCGACAGGTTCGCCAGGTAGAAAGTCTTGATAACGCTCTGTTCAATTTCCTTGCGTTTGGCCGGGTTGTCGGAAGCGACGAATATCGTATTCGGGGTCACCGGACGCCAGAATGTCTTGGATTCAAGCGCGACGATCTCCAAAGCTTCCTGCTCCGAAACCCCATTCAATTCGATCTTGATCCGTCGCGAAGTGTAGTCGGGATCGAACAGTACGTTGAGTCCCGCCAGCTTGCCGATAGTTTCGTAAATGATCTTGGTGTCTTCGGTCATCTTGAGCGTGATGGGAACGTTCGAGATGGCGGCCAGATCGACCGGCCCCTGCGCTTCCTGCACCCGTTTTTGCAGGCCGGTGGGCGGCGGCGCAGCCGAAGTCGGCGGCGCGCTGCCCGCGTCATTAATCATCTTTTGGGTACGGCGGATTTCCTGCTGGGCGATGAAACTCGAGGAATCGATCTCGGCTGCCTTCTGGAATTCGATGAGGGCTTCCTGCAACTTGCCTGCGTCCCGCAACAACTGTCCGCGATGAACGTGGGAGGCGGCAGCCAGAAAGCGGGTGCGCTCGTACGAGGCCCGATAGGCCAAATCCCTGGGTTTCTGCTCGTAGGCCTGCTTGTACAGGTCATAGGCGGCTTCATAGTTCTGGCGAGCTTCGGCGTCTTTGGCTTTGTTGTAGAGCGACTTGGCGCTGTCGGCGGCGCCGATCGGCAGGGTTACCGCAATCACAAGCAATGCGATTGCTGCCGGGCGAATCAGGCGTGTCTTCACTGGATCCCTCGCAGGCAGTCTTCCCTCGGGGATCGGCCAAAACCCCGGGCCAGGCCGCTGAATATGCGCTGATTTGAGAAGTAAGCTGGCTGATTATAGCATCGCGCCTCGGGCGTGGAAGTGACTGCTCTGGTAGCAGTTACTCAGTAGTCTTAGTCCTTAAGGGGTTACCAGAATGGACGCGAGCATCGCCCTCGTACTGCGTGTTCGGATTCCAAACTCCGGCCCCTTGCTAGCCTAGATGCGTCCAACCCCTCGATCGTCTGCCTGGCCCTCGAGTGTGGAGGCTCGCCCCCAGATCAGGGCGGTATGCGATAAGCTACTGACTGCATGGCCCGCGCGCCCTCCCATCAAACCAAGCCGAATCCTGAGAAGAATCCCCGCCGCGACCCTACGGCGGCCGGCCAGCGCGATGCCGCCGTCAACCGGGTGGCCGCCCATAATTATTTTCTCCTGGAGAAATTCGAGACTGGCGTCGCCCTGACTGGCACCGAGGTCAAATCGGTCCGCGCTGGACAAGCGAACCTCAAGGACTCCTACGGACTACTTAAGGACGGCGAACTGTGGCTGCTCAACTGCCACATCGGCCCCTACGACCACGGCAACATCTTCAACCACGCGCCCCTGCGCACCCGCAAGCTGCTGGTCCACAAGGAGGAGATTCGCAAGCTGATCGGCAAGACCCAGCAGAAGGGCCTGACTCTGATACCCACCCGCCTGTATTTCAAGAATGGCCGAGTGAAAGTTGAACTGGCACTGGCCAAGGGCAAGCAGCTGTGGGACAAGCGCGAAACCGAACGCCGCCGCACCGCCGACAAAGAAGCCAGAGAAGCCGTCAACCGGTCACGCAAAGGCCGCTAGAAGTGCGGGGCACCCGGCAAGGGTGAGGATCACAGACGTTGGGCCGGGGTGCCCACCCCGTCGAAAACCGCGACGGGAGGAGAAGCCGTAGCTGGGGAACCCGCGTGACTAAAGGGCGGGCCACGCGCCCTTGAAACGTGGCCAGCTGCCTGATCATATCGCCCGGCCTCAGCTGCGACCTAAAAAAGGCCCACCGAAGTGGGCCTTGGAAACCAGATAGACGGAGTCACTGTGGAAATGAAAACAGGTCCATCAAGTCGCTGATGGCCGGCTGGTTTAGCGGCACATACGGATTGTTTTTGGTCGCCTTTGGATTGGGGAAGTTGTCGCGGCTGCGATTCGTGATCGGCGGCAATTTCCAGTTAGCTTCGATGAACTTCAGGATGGAGACATGATCGGCGTACTGGTGTGAGATGTGTCCGGGATTGGTAAAGCGCGAAACCACGATGGTCGGAATCCTGGTTCCGTCCCCGAAGAAGTCCAGCGCCTGCACGTATCCGGAATCGTAGTAGCCACCGCCTTCATCGAAGGTCACGATGATTGCGGTATCGTTCCACAACGTCGGATTGGCCTTCACCCGGTCCACAATGTACTTGGTAAAACCTTCAAACAAGTTCAGCTTCGAAGAAGCAGGATGGCCGTCCACCCATCCGCTGGGTTTCACGAACGACACCGCCGGTAATGTTCCCTTCTGGATGTCGTGGTAGAGATCGGCAGTGTCTTTGAGGTGGGTTGTCCGCACCGCCGCATTGGTCATGATGGAAGTCAGATATTGGAAGGGGTTGCAGATGTTGCAGTAAAGGTTGTTGGGGTCGACGTAGTTGCCGTCGGGATTGGCGACATATGTATTCCATTGATCGCCATAGTACTTCCAGGAGATATTGTGCTCCAGCAGTTCGTCGCCGATGCTGCGCAGGGTTGACGGTGGAATGGTAAATACGGTCTCCTTGGGATTCTTGATGTCAGCAAAGGCATCTCTGCCGTCGCCGTAAAATCCGGGAGCATAGTTGTTGAGAAGATAGTAGTGGCCGGGCGCACACCTTGGATTTACATTGAGGTCACTCAAGTACTGGAGAACCGCCCGGACACCTGGCCTATTGGAATCGGAACAATCGCTGTAGGTTCCACCGCCGAACGAGTGCGAACCGAAAGACCCACCGCCGTAACCATCTTCGGTGTAGAAGTTATTGGTTCCGGGCTGAGCATTTGGATTCTCAATTTCATCGACCACGCCTGAATTTGGACTGCCGGAGGCGACGGCCTGATTGTGGGGAGGCACCCGGGCATGCCCATGGCCATCGCTAAACCATATGGCATCGCCGGTTCCAAGCATTACGTGGTTGGCTCCGGTACCGCCCATAACAGATTGATGAAAATTGTCGCTCATGGCGTAATTGTCGGCGAGCCACTTCAGGTAGGGTGCGTCGCCGCGCAGCACGTTGTAGAAGCCCATGGCGGTTCCGCCTTCTCCCGTGCTTGCAAGCATTGAACCCGGCCGGCTGAGGATTGCCATTGGACCCGGCGCCAATCGTGACTTCCACCCAGGGAAAAAGATCGGCCAGGCAGCCGCTGGGATTGGAACTGGTGGCGTATCCGACATTGCAATCGAACTGTTGCCACATCTGGTAGAAACGATGGACCGGACTGGCAGCATAGGCATCATAGGGAAGAGTGGACGAGGTAAGCTGGAACGGCCCCGGCGGTAAATTGGTGACGTCAGCAATGCGCGTGTCCGGGTCGCCTGATTTGAGCCCAGTTCCCCCTGTCGTCATAAATTTGTAGTAACCCTGCGGAAGCCCGATCTGCACCTGCTTGGCAGCGGCCTCGCTTGGGAAGAAAGCAGTGGTCGGGCCACCCGATAGCGGAGTCGGCAGATTGGGATAAAGTTTTCTGCCCCGCGGGCTGATCTGGTATTTGTCCTTGTCTGTATCAACGGCTGAGAATTGACTGGATTGCGAATAGTTTGGGCCGGGAGTGCCATCCTCGTTGATGATGTGTCGCGAAAGCAGATTGTCCACCGTCTCCCCATGCTTGGGTTTGTAAGTCGCGAAAACGTGATCGAAAGTTCGGTTCTCTCCAATGATCACGATCACGTGCTTGATGGGAGTCCTGGTGTTGTTTGAGTTGTCTTGCGTGGCAGCGAAAGCGGGCGTCAGAGGCTGAGCGAGCAGGGCAAGCGCGGTCAACCGGGCTGTCGTACGCCATATCCAGGCGGCGAACTTCTGGAAATGCATTAGGAGTACCTCCACGCAAGCGACTCTAAGAGGCGAGTGTTGCAGGGCGGTTAACCGCACATTACGAGGAAGTGAATTTTGCACATGTTTTCGGATCAGTGCGCCGACTGTTCGGCGCAAGACGAAGGACCAGTGGAAAATCGGGGATAAACCGCGGACAGACGGGACACACCCTAATCTCTTGCCGGGTGCCTCACACATCACTCTTTGTTAAATCACGAGGAAGACCCACTCATTCGCCAAAGACGCGAATGAGTGGGGCACCCACCCAGCGTAAGATTTACGGGAACTTATACCCGGGCTTGAGTTCGCAGCGATAGACCTTCGTCTGATCTTTATTCACGCGTGCGTTGCAATCGGCCCAGCTCAGGTAGAGATTGGGGCCAAAGGGGAAGGTGATGGTCTCGCCGTTGATCTCGGCCTGAATGCTGACTCCTTCCGCCGATCCAGGCACGGTAAAGTTTAGCGCCTGCCCGAACTTCACGGGATGCGATGTCCGCACCATGTCGCTGACCATGGGGCGAAACACTTCGGCCTCCAGCAGGAACGTAGCCGTGTCCGACCAGTTCCGGGCTGACACTGTCACCTCGCGACCGCCCTGCAGAAAATCTTCTCCCTCGATCTTGGTAAAAGGGCAGGGCCCTGCAATACACGACGTTCGCGCATTGCGAAATTCGTTGCCTTCTCCGGCGTCGAGCGACGCCGAACCGATCGCCGCCTTCCATTGCCCGTCGGGTGAGCACGGCGGCTGTTTCCGGCAAGGCACGTTGCCGGTGTTCACCACTTCGAAGGTCTTGACCGCACTGCCCACATTGGCCGTGTTGATGGTCTTGATCGAATAGCGGGCCAGCACATTCGATACCGTGACCATCGGACGATTCGCGGGCTTGATCTCGTGCGGCAGGGGCACCATGTGGGCCACGTATAACTTGTCTCCCACAAATTCTTTAAGGTCCAGCGGCTGGTAGTCAGCGTGGCGAAACTGGAGCATCACCGCCCGGCCGATCCAGAAGCGGGTGCGCAACGTGACCGTGAAAAAACCGGAAGCATCGGACTTGCCCTCGCCAATCACGGATTTATTGGAAAGCGCCTGGATTTCAACGTCGGCGAGGGGCAGTTCCTTGGTGGGATCGGCATCCTGCCTGATCACCGCACCGTGCAAGGTCATGGGCCGGGCGTGGGGATGGGTCAGCAGTATCGCGGTGACGATCAGGGCCGCGACGACCATGGTGGCCGTCCACATGACCAGCCTGCGTTTTCCGGTCATCCCGTTACCTTCATTGGCATATTCTACGATGCCCGCCCGCAGACCAGATTTTTTAGTCTCGCCTAATCTTTCGTCAAGGTCTTTAGGCTCAGGCGGTGTAACCATTCCTGTTACCCTAGTTTGCCCTCCCCCATCGTCCCGCGGGGCAGGATCGTTTAGATTTGTGAAGTGGATGAGAGGAAGTTTGGTCCCATAGTCCGTTCCCGCCGGCAGTTTCTCAGGCAGATGGCCAGTCTGGGAATTTGCCTGCCCTGCACGCAATGGGGATTCGCTTCGCCCTCGCCGGAGCAGCGCGCGCGCCCGGCGCCACCTCCGGTCAGAACTTATCTTACGCAGGAAGATGACCAGTTCCTGGACGAAATCGAGCAAACCACCCTTTGCTACTTCTGGGAGCAGGCCAATCCGTTGACCGGCCTGGTCAAAGACCGGTGCAACGCGCGGAAGGCATCGACCGACAACGCCGTGGTGGCCAGCATCGCGGCCACCGGCTTTGGCTTGTCAGCGCTCTGCATCGGAGAAAAGCGCGGATTTATTTCCCTGAACGATGCGCGCGCCCGGGTGCTCAACTCGTTACGATTTCTGTGGAAGACCCTGCCCCACCATCGCGGATTTTTCTATCACTTCGCCAACGTCAATACCGGCGAAAGGCTGTGGGATTCGGAAATCTCTTCAGTGGACACAGCCATTCTGCTGTGCGGCATCCTGTGCTGCCGGCAGCACTTCGAAAATTCCGAAATCCGCGACTTGGCCCGCGCGATTTTCGATCGCGTGGACTGGACCTGGCTCTCGGAGGACACCAATCTGCTGCCTCACGGCTGGCTCCCGGAAGTGGGATTCCTGCCTTATCGCTGGGATTACTACAGCGAGCTGATGATGATGTATCTGCTGGGCATGGGCTCGTCTTCCCATCCCCTGAAGGCGGAAACCTGGGACGCCTGGAAGCGAAACATCTTCGAGTACGACGGGCTGCGTTACATAGGGTCGTTCGCGCCCCTGTTTGTGCACCAGTATTCCCAGGCCTGGTTCGATTTCCGCGGCAAGCGCGACCGCTATGCGGATTATTTTCAAAACTCCACCATCGCCACCGATGTGCATCGCCGCTTCTGCGTTGAACTGGGAAAACAATTTCCCGACTATAGCGATGAACTTTGGGGCATCACCGCATCGGATTCGGACAGAGGCTACGTGGTTTGGGGTGGGCCTCCCGCCATGGGCCCCATCGATGGCAGCGTGGTTCCCAGCGCGACTGGCGGTTCGCTGCCGTTTCTACCCCAACCCGTCATGCACGTGCTTCGCAACATCAGGAATCGATACCCGAACGCCTGGAGCACGTATGGATTCGTGAACGCTTTTAATCCGCTAAAAAACTGGTATGACAGCGACGTGGTCGCCATCGACACCGGAATCACTCTGCTGATGGCGGAGAACGCTCGCACCGGCTTTGTCTGGAATACTTTCATGAAGAACCCGGAAGCGATCCGGGGCATGCGACGCGCCGGATTCAAGACCTACCAGTCTCCATTCAGTCAAAAGCCCGGACCGACGGCCAGTGCCGGCGGTCCGGGAAATTCGGTGGTGGGTGCTCCCACCGGTTAGAAGTTCGGCTTGGTCGCTTCGCGTTCCGGGGTCGGAGAAGAGTCGCTCGGCGCGGTGGCGGCAACCGACGGAACCGGAGCCTGGGTCTCTGGCATCACCGCAGGTTGAAGTTTCACCGTCGCCAGAATCCTCTCCAGCTTGCCAAACACCTGTTCACGATCGACCGGCGTGATCCCTTCCACGTTGACGTCGCCGTCGGTCCCGATTCCCAGGGCAAATTCATAGCATAGCCCCCTGGCTGAAGACGTGATAGTAGCGCGCGTCGGCCTGCTTCATCATGGCGTTCTCGACTTCATGGAACTCAAGGGCGCCAATCTTGACATCCTCGATCTTTGCTGAGGACGAGGCTTCCGTTCCTACGCCCGGCTCGGGAAGCTCAAATTGAGCGCAAGCTTCAGAGCTCATACCCGGATTCACGCTGGCATTGACGAAGGCGGATTCGAAATCGGTACCGGGATATGAGTTGCGCGGCATCTCCACAGCTGCCAGCATCACTCCGCCGGGATGAACAAAATTCATCTGCGCCGGCTCAGTCAGGCCCGGGGCACCTTGCACTGCGTTACCCGTCTTAAGCCGATAGTTTCGCGGAAAGTTGAAAGAGAGTCCGTACTCCCGGTTGACGTAGGAAAGAGTTGCCGCCCGGTGCTTCCTGGTTTTTGTTTTCGCCTGCACCGGCGCGGTGGGCGGGGCCGGCGTGGCAACGGCGGGAGCTGAAACCGGTGCCGTGGGTTGAACGGGTTGCTGCACTGCCACCGGCTTGCTGCTGGAACAGCTGCCGATCACGATCACGGCGGCAAACATGGCGAGCGCTCCCAGCGCCCCCACGGTCTGGTTCCTGATCGATCCGCCTTCGGGTTCTGCAGCCGATTTCTGCTGCGGGTGATTGGACTGCCTGCCGGACAAGTTGAGTTGCGTCATAGATTCCTCCTGGGTCACTGCCCGCCCAGGGAGATGGCACGAGTGCGGCCATCGCGGAAGACACTGACTGGACGCGGGTTACGGGCAGCTGGAGGTTCGCAGAGTGTTGATCGCTACACACAATGTGGCCGGGCCAACACAATGAAGATCGAGACCCTGAGGAGAGCACATCACGGTTCGGAGTCGGTTTCAGAGCACCGCGCTTTAACCCCGCTTCAGGGAGAGCAGCGCTTCAGCGCTGCATTGATGGCCTTATTTTTTGGCGGCGGCTTCAGCCACTGAGGTACTTTACATAACTGAGGTCAAGAGCATCAGAACCGTCAACCTCAAGACCGGCATGCCGACCGTCCCCGAAGCCTTACAACATCTGGAGCGCGAACTGTCGCGCTCTCGCGAGGCGGGATGTATTGCGCTTAAGCTCATTCACGGCTATGGATCGAGCGGGGCCGGCGGCGATATCCGCATCGCGGCGCAAAAACTCCTAACCGAAAGGGCGAGTCGAGGCGAGATTCGTGCTTGCATTTTCGGTGAGAACTGGGCCCGCTCCGACGAGCAGGCTTGGGCCCTTCTCAAAGCGAACCCCGAACTGAAGCAGGACACCGATCTGGGCAGGCGGAATCTGGGAATCACCATCGTAGTGCTTTGACGTCGAACCAGCACCTAGTTCTGAAACTTCTCTGTTGTCCATAGTCATCCTGTGGTTGCGGACAACGTGCGTCAACACGTAGCCGCACTACTCCGCGACTTCCTTCGGACCGGGGACTACGCTGGCCCAGAAACATCGTGCGATCGAGATGGTGGGACAGATTGGGGGTTAAGAACTAAAGAGTAGCAAAGCCTCTATAATTCCGCGGAAGCGACTGCCGTTCAGGAACCTATGGTAAGACGAATCGTCAGGGCCATCGCCAAAGGCCTGAGCGTGCTAGCGGGGCTGGCTTTCATGTTCGCTCCAGTGACGAAAGATGTGGGCTGGCTCATCATGGGGTGCTCCATTGCAGTTGGCCTCCCCTGTTTTGTGGTCTGGCAAAAGCTGGAGGCGGACGACGAAGATGCCGACTCCCCGGAGTAGCGTCTCTCAACAGCTCTTGCCTAATTCCCTTCCCGCCGACGATACTGGAACCACACAATCATGAAAACTAATCTTTCCCTCTCCAATCCTGCCGATGTAGAAACCGAATGCCTGGTCGTGATCGTGCTCGATAGAGCAGATAAGAATCGCGGCGACAAAGATCGTCCAGAAAAAGATCGTCCAGAAAAGGACAAACCGCAGGTCTCGATCGAAACTGCCGACACTGCCGTCAAGGATGCGGCTGCCGACGTGATCGCTGGGGGCGAGGTGACTGGCAAAGTCTTCGAAACCACGCTGCTGCACCGGCCGGCGAAACTGAAAGCCAAACGGCTGTTGCTTCTGGGCGGCGGCAAAGCCAACACTTTTTCTGCGTTCGACTTGCGCCGCCTTGCCGGCGCTGCCGTGCGCACGCTGAAAGCCAAAGGCCTGCGCAGCTTCGCCTTCCTCGCGCCCGAGGCGGGGCTTGAAGACGGAAGATGCAGTCAAGGCCATCGTCGAGGGCGCCTTTGTCGGCAACTTCGATCCGGACTACTACAAGAGCGACCGCAAGGACCAGAGGATCGACGGGCTCACCGTGGTCGCTCGCGGCGATCAGGCCAAACTGCAGCAGGCAGTGGAGGAAGCCCGCATCGTCGGCGAATCGCAGAATTTCACTCGCGACCTGGTCAACGAGCCTTCCAATCGCATGACGCCCACCATCCTCGCCGACCGCGCGAAGAAGATGGCAGCGGAAGTCGGCTTGAAGTGTGACGTTTACGGCACCGACAAGATCAAGGAACTCAAAATGGGCGCCTTCTGGAGCGTGGCCCAGGGCTCCGACGAACCGCCGACGTTGATTGTGTTGCGTTACGAGCCGGCCGGTGCTCCCGAAAAACCAGTCCTGGGACTGGTGGGAAAAGGTATCACCTTCGACACCGGCGGCATTTCCATCAAGCCCAGCGACGGCATGGAAAAGATGAAGTACGACATGGCGGGCGGCGCCACCATGATCGGCGCCATGCGCGCCATCGCTCTGTTGAAGCCCAAGTTGAAAATTACGGCCATTATTCTGGCCACGGAAAATATGCCATCGGGCAAAGCGCAAAAACCGGGCGATGTGCAGATCGCCATGTCGGGCAAATCCATCGAGATCATCAATACCGATGCCGAAGGACGCCTGGTGCTGGCGGATGGCCTTTTCTATGCACGCCAGCTCGGCTGCACTCACCTGATTGACGCAGCCACGCTTACCGGCGCGGTCGTGGTTGCCTTAGGCTCGATCAATGCCGGCATCTTTGCTAACGATGACGCCATGTACAACCGCTTCAGCCAGGCGCTCGATAAAGCGGGCGAGAAAATGTGGCGCATGCCGCTCGACGACGAATACAAGGAGATTATCCGCTCCAACATCGCCGACATCGTCAACTCCGGCGGACGATGGGGCGGCGCCATCACCGCGGCCATGTTCCTGAAAGAGTTCGCCGAGGAGACGCCCTGGCTGCATCTCGATATCGCCGGCACCGCCTGGACCGAAGAGCAGAAGCCCTGGATTGCCAAAGGGCCCTCTGGAATTGCACTCCGTAGCCTGGTGGAGTTTGCTCGCGATTTTGCCGATAGCAAGGGATGAGATGCATCCCGCTGGTCCTCGACCGCATCTTAAGCGGCCGATGGACGCTCGGGTCCATGCACTCGACTCTCAAGCTGGAGGCTTCTAATGAAGGCTCTATTTGTAGTGGGGCTGGCGGTTGTGATTCTGGGGATCCTTTCGTTCTTCGTCGCGATTCCGCACTCCGAAAACCACGGCATCAAGGCCGGTGATGTCAATATCGGAGTTCAAACTCACGATAGTGAAAAAGTTTCGCCTGCCATCAGCGCGGTCATGCTCGTGGTCGGAGCAGGACTCATGATTGCCGGCCGCGGCAAGAGTTAGCGGCTGCGGTGACATTTTGCCGCCTCTCCCGTCTGTGACTCTTGCAGGGGAGGCGGCATGCGATTTCGAAACTGGACGGCGGTGTTACTGTTTTCTCTCACCAGGTTAACTTCGCTGAACGCTCAATCCGCCAGCCGCGCCCCCTCCAGTCCCTGCCAAAGCGATCCTGAATACCAAAAATTCGACTTCTGGGTCGGCGCCTGGGATGTCTACGACAATCATGACGGCAAGTTGAACGGCACTGATGTCGTCGAGAAGATTGTGGGCGGATGCGCCATCGTCGAGAACTGGAAGGAAGCGGACGGCAGCGGTGAGGGCAAGAGTCTCTTCTACTATCAGCGCGCAAAGCAACAGTGGAAGCAGGTTTGGGTAACCGACGCCGGACCGATCAAAGAGAAAGCATTGATCGCAGAAACGAAAGACGGCAGCGTCCGATTCCAGGGAGAAATCCTTCATCCAGACGGTAAATCGCATCTTGATCGCACCACGCTCACGCCCCTGCCTGGCGGCCGGGTACATCAGGTAATCGAGATTTCGCGGGATGCGGGGAGGACGTGGGAGACGGTGTTCGACGCTGAATACCGGCGGCCGCGATAGAACACAAACCACCTAGGGGCGGATGCCCTCATCTACCCACACGCAGTTTGTGGCGGTCTCCAGGATGGTCACCACACATCAGGCAATGGCCTGGCCGCTGCAGATACCTCGTGGGGATAGTCCTGGCCCAAGAAAGCGGCGACGGTAGCGGCGAGTTGGGATTGCGTGACTGGTCCCACATTCTGGCGTTCTCCCAGCGCGGGAGTATCGGGGCCTATCATCGCGATCCAGATATTCTCCGAACCCTTTTCATCCACGCCGTGCTCTTTCCATTCGACCAGCCCGCTGCCACGGCCGTGATCAGTGGTAAGGATGAAAGTGGTCTGGCCGCGATACTCCGGCATCGCCTGCATGGTTTCCCAGAGTTGCTGAACGAAGTGATCGAAGCCATGAGCGCTCTCCAGCATGAGATCGTAGCGTCCCTGGTGCGCCCAGTTGTCGGTCTCGCCGTAGCCTACGAACAACACTCGCGGATGCGCCGTCTTCACATAGTCCAGCAACGGAATCTGAATAAACGAATTGTAGGTGTCCTCGTCATCCAGGGGCGTGGTGGTGCGGTAGAGTTCGTTGATCAGTTCCTGGCGCGGGGTAAGCTTCCCTTTCTCCGGCAGGTCCCATCCCGCCTGCATGACCAGGCGGCTGCGCTTTTCGTTGAAGATGTCTTTGAATACGGTCCACGTGCCATAGACTGCAACTTTGCCGTGGAATTCCGGCATCCGGTTCAGCCATTCAAATACGGTCAGGTTGGGATTGGGACCGAACTCGTTGCGATCGATTTTGGGGTCCGGATGTCCGGTCAGCATTTCGTTGTAGCCGGGATAGGAAAATGCCATGCCATTAGTGACACGCGCCACGCTGCCCTTGGTCTGGTTGCCGTAAATCTCCCCCTGCTTCGCGACCACGCTCCACAGAAACGGGAACAAAGCCATGCGCCGTTCGCCGACATCGTCGCGCCAGAACTTCTGCTTGAGGTCCTTGGGGTCAGCCCAAATGCCCCCGTGCTCGCCGTCCATGAGCGTGGGGTCGGCCCCGGTGAAAATCTCCTGCCAGCGTAAACCGTCGCTCACGATCAGGACAACGTTGCGGGTTTTAAGGGGGTGCGCGGGAAGCTGCGCGCAGGCAAGCGCGCTCCAAAACACGGTCAAGAAAAAGCAGGATCCCGCTAGAAGAACACTCCGAATGCGCTTGTTCACAGTTTCTCCTGGGCCCAGAGAGTCATTGTGCAATGCAGCGGGGTGATGACGCAAACGGCACAAAAAGAAAAGCGGGCGAGGACGCCCGTTCTCCATTCTGCAGTTGAGGAACTAGCTAGAAGCTAGAAGCTAGGAGCTAACAGCCAGAAGCTGCTTTTCAGTTGATATCAAACTGCTCCTGATGCAGCGCCGGATCGCTCTTCACGATCACGGTCTTTTTGGTCATCTCTTCCATCTCGATCAGGGCCTTGCCGTTATTGGCCTTGAGCGCCTTGGCCACATCGGGATTGACCCGCAGCATCACATCCGCGTGTTCCAGATGCTTCGCGATCTTGCGCATCTCCAGATAAATTTCGTTGCAAACCGTGGTCACCGATTTCACAAAGCCGGTGGACTGGCAGTACGGACAGGGGGAACCGATGGTGCGCTCGAGCGACTGCTTCACCCGCTTGCGGGTAATGGCCACCAGTCCGAAATCGTTAAACTGGAGCACCTTGGATGGCGCCCGATCGCTGCGCAGGGCCTCTTCGAGGGCCTGCATGACTTTCTGGCGGTTGCGCCGTTCATCCATGTCAATGAAATCGATGATGATGATGCCGCCCAGGTCGCGCAATCGTATCTGGCGCACGATCTCCTTGATCGCGTCCACGTTGGTCTTGACGATGGTGTCTTCCAGACGCGTCGTCTTGCCTACGTATTTGCCGGTGTTCACGTCGATCGCGACCAGCGCTTCGGTCTGGTTGATGACAATGTAGCCGCCACTTTTCAGCCAGACTTTCGACTTGAGCGCCTTGTTGATCTCCTCGCTCAGGCCGAATTGTTCATAGAGGGGCGTTTCCTTGGTGTAGAGCTTGACCCGCTTGACCAGCGCGGGCTGGAAGCGGTTGGCAAAGCGCAGAATGCGTTCGTACTCTTCGTCGCTGTCCACCCAGATGGTGGAGAAATCGGAAGTGACCTGGTCGCGCAGCACGCGCTCGACTACGTTGAGATCGTGATAAATCAGGGTTGGTCCCTTGCCGGCATCGGCACGAGACTTGATCTCAGTCCATAGGCCTTTCAGGAAACGGATGTCGGCGCGCAGATCTTCTTCCGCGGCATTCATGGCGGCGGTGCGGACGATGAATCCGCCGTGCCCGTTCTCGCGCTCGCTCTGGATGATGCGCTTCAGCCGCTGGCGCTCTTCTTCGGAAGCAATCTTGCGGGACACCCCGGTGTGATTCACGGTCGGCATGTACACCAGGAAGCGGCCGGGCAGCGCGATGTGGCTGGTGATGCGAGCGCCCTTCTTGCCGATGGGCTCCTTGGCAATCTGGACCAGAATCTCCTGCCCTTCCTTGAGCAGGTCGGTGATCAGCGGCATATTCTGTTGCTGGTTACTGCGCGACCTGCGTCCGCCACCGCCGCGGCGGCCGCCGCGCTGGGGACGGCGATCGTATCCCGGACGGGGCGCGCGCTGGGTATAGCCCGCCGTGCCGGCGGGCCCCCGAACTTCGGCGCGAGCCTCGGTCATTCCCGTACCCCCGGCTTCGGCGGCCAGCACGGCTTCCGCTTCCGCCTGGGCTTCATCCAGTTCGGCTTCTTCTTCGGCTTCTTCGTCAACTTCGTCCGCCGCCGCTACATCCACTTCTTCCGAAGAAATCGCTTCCGGAGAAAAGGGCACAGCGTCCGCCGGCGACGGCTCCGCGGAGGCAGCGATTTCCCGTGCGGGCTGCTCGTGTGCGTGTTCGTGTTCACCGGCGGCGTGGGTTTCCTCTTCGAGTTCCTCGAAGGCAGCATCTTCTTCGAGATCTTCGACGTAGTGGGCCAAGTCGGCTTCTTCCTCCTCGATCTCTTCTTCCTCCACCGTGCCCCCGGCACCGGCAGGGGCGGCCCGATGTGAATCCTCGGCAACGATTACTAACCTGTCGTCGCTCTCATCGGCGTCGTTGGCTGGTTCGTGCTCCTCCTGCTCGGTAGCTTCGCCACCGAATACGGCGGCCACGTTCATCTGGTGGAGGCGTTGCTGTCCGCGGTCCCAGGCGCTTGATGTATCGTCGGCGCCGACCGGCTGAGGCCGCTCTGACTCTTCTGCGCGCTCCCGAAACGGTTCAGAGGCAACGGCAGGAGCTGAAGTTGAGGCTGGGGCTGAGGCTGGGGTTGAGGCAAAGATGGGCTCATCATCCGCAAAAATCTCGGCGATCGGCCGGGCGGGCGCGTCCTGGGCGGGGGCCGCAGCTCTCTCGTGAGCAGGTGCAGGCCGGACCTGCGCCAGCCCGCGATATTTTGAGATCGACTCTCCCGGCAAAATGATGGGTTGATACCCCGGCGGCGGTCCGTATTCGGAATGCTCGGGACGCTCCGTCCTCGAGGGCCGTTCCGACCGTCCGCTTCGCTCGGAGAACTGCGATCGCTCGGGCCGTTCGGTGCGCTCCACTCGCTCAGTGCGGGGGGCTTCCCGCGGCGCTTCCGCTTCGGGACGGGCGAACTTGCTTTCCGGCAGGCGCTCGCCGCGGCGTCCGCGGCGCCGACGCCGGCCCCGGAAACTGCCACGATTTTCCCTGGATTCGCCGGCTGCAGGCGGATCGCCATTTCCCGGTTCTGTGTCCAAATGTTCCGAGGCCTGTGATTCTGCCAGGACAGGAGCAGCAAAGTTCTCGCCAGTGTGGGCTTCGGCCTGCGCCGGCGGCTGATAGCGCTCGGGTGCGGGCCGATTAGTGGGAACTTCGTCGAGGTCCTCGGAGTCTTCCAACTCCATAAAGTCGGAGACATAGAGGAAGGCATCGCGTTCCAGACCAATATCGACAAAAGCGGATTGCATTCCAGGCAGGACGCGGGTCACGCGACCTTTGTAGATGGAACCTGCCAGAGTGTATTCGTTTTCCCGTTCGAGGTAGATTTCAGCGAGCAGATCGTCTTCGACCATCCCCACCTTGGTTTCGTGGGGCGTGGAAGAGACAAATAATTCTTTCGTCATGCGAACTCCGGTCCCCGGCCGTCAGGCGGCCGCGGGATCACCGGATGAAAGCCAGGAAAAGACTGGGAGGATCAAGCGCTGCGATAGCCGCCCTGGACAAAGGACAGCCCCGGCCCCGGAGTTCTCTCCGTGACCGAATCCGTTGCGTAAGTTTAGGAATCTTTTGCACTTATCGCATTGCACTTCGCCAGGTTTGTGACCGCTCTCTCAACTCTGAGGGGGCCGTTACCGGCCTGGCAGCGCTTGCTTGATCCTGCCCGGCTTTAACTGCATTTCCAGCCGGCGTGTGCCCTCTTTACGCGAGGGCGATCGTAATTAATCTTGTTTTTCCGCGCGGATGGCAAGCGCGGCTAACCCCCTGCCATTCTTCATCCTGCGTCAGTTAACGAAACGGCGCATGCGGACATTCATTACAATGCCCAACGCCAGAAACATGAACAGGACAGAAGACCCGCCATAACTCATCAGCGGCAGGGGTATTCCGGTGACCGGCATAAAGCCAACCACCATGCCGACATTGACCAGAATATGGAAGCTAAGCACCGCCACCACACCCATCACCACGAACGTGCCAGCGCGGTCGGGCGCCGTTTGCGCGTTCTGGGTCAATCGCATCAGCACTACAAAGTATAACAGCATTACCGCCAGGGCACCTACAAAACCATGTTCTTCGGCGAAGGCGGCGAAGATAAAGTCCGTTTGCGGGACGGGCAGAAACGCGAGATGCGTCTGGGAACCCTCCGAATTTCCCCAGATGCCGCCTGACCCGACCGCGATCAGGGATTGGTTCACCTGGTAACCGGAGCCTTGACTGTCGGCCTCCGGGTGCATGAAGCTGGTAAGACGGTCGCGCTGGTAGGGCTTCAAGGCATGCCACGCCAGGGGCAACAGCAGGGCTGCGGCAATGGTCACGATAGCGGCCTGCTTGAACCGGACCCCACCCAGAAACAGGCCGACGATGGCGATCGGCAGATAGGTAAGGCCGGTGCCGAGGTCGGGTTGCCGCAACACCATCAGCATGGGCACCAGCACGATGGCGCCGGCTTTGATGAAGTCCGGCCAGGTAAGCTCTCTCTGGTGCAGATCGGCGAAGTACTTGGCTACCGCCAGTATCAGGATCAGTTTTACCCACTCCGAGGGCTGAAAATGCGCCCCTCCGGGCATCTTGATCCAGCGCCGGGCGCCCAGGTATTTCTGTCCGAAAAGCATGACGCTCATCAGGGAGACGATGGCGGCAATATAGAGCCAGTGCACCCGGTCCAGCAGTTTCTGGTAGTTAACCAGGCTCACCAGGAACATGCCGATAAGGCCGCCCACGATCCAATAGATCTGCCGGATATGCGCTCCCGCGAATTTGGTGTGTGAGGTGGCACTGCGAATTTCCATCACCCCCAGCCCGCAGATCATCAGGACAAAGATGAGCAGCAGCCAGTCAAAATCGCGAAATGAAATGTATCTGGACATTGAGTTCAGTCGTCAGTCGTCGGTCTTCAGTCGTCGAAACGTTAGTACCTTGATTCCTGCCCGCCTCTCGCTAAATAGCGCCGCCCTCGGGACAGCCGGCAAGATGCCGGCGCTACTGTAACCCGGGCGCCGCCACTGCCAGCGGGGCGTGTGACCTCGATACTTCCAGATCGAAATGCCCGGCATGCAAGCCGTTGTCATCTCCCGACCCAGTATTCCAGACTGCTCCGATGTCCACTTTGCCGGAACTTGCGACCTTGGTGGGTTGGCGGCGCTGTTTGTCCACGTACGCCTTAATGACCTGGCCCGCAGCGCGGGCCGCCAGATAGCCGTGTTCGCCTTCTTCCAACAGGGTGCACACCACAATTTCCGGATTGCGCCGCGGCTCGACTCCGGCAAACCAACCGTTGTCCTTGAAGTTGGCCTTGCCGGCGGCACCCATCTTGGCCTTCAGCGCGTTACTGATAGTCTGCGCGCTGCCCGTTTTCCCCGCAAAGTCAATGCCCTGCAAATGCGATAGCGCCGCCGTCCCGCCAGGATTCACCACTCCAGCCATGGCGTCGGTAATGGTCTCCCAGTTGGCGGGATCGATCGGAATTTTCACTTCATCGGGCACATTCGACGCCGGCACAATCCCTGGCGGTAAATCCCGCGGGTCGGTGACATGCGGCCGCACCAGCAAACCTCCGCTGGCAATCGCTCCAATCGCCCGGGCCAACTGGACCGGCGTTGCCGCCACAGCTCCCTGTCCGATGCCCACTGAAATAGTTTCGCCGGCATACCACTTTTGCTTGAAATTGCGGATCTTCCATTCCTCCGACGGCATGACTCCGCTGACTTCCTGCGGCAAATCGATTCCCGTCTTTTGACCCAGGCCGAACGCCATGGCGTATTTCGCGATGCGCTCAATGCCCAGCTTTTCCGCCAGGGTGTAGAAGAAAACGTCGCAGGACTGGTAAATCGCCTTGCTGATGTCGGTGATGCCGTGGGTACGGTGCTCGGCCACGACCCAGCACTTGAAATAGCGTCCGTAGAATGACGCCCCACCGGTGCAGTTCACTTTCATGTTCTGCGCGATGCCTTCCTGCAGGCCGGCGGTAGCCATGATGATCTTGAACACCGAACCCGGAGCCAGTTGCGCCTGAATGGCCTTGTTCAAGAGGGGGTGATCTGGATCGTTGACCAGCTTCATCCATTGGTCATTGGAAATTCGCACCGCGAAATCATTGGGATCGTAAGTCGGACGGCTGACCATGGCCAGGATTTCACCGCTTCGAGGGTCCATCGCGACAATGGCTCCGTTTCTCCCGTTCAAAGCCTGTTCCGCCGCGATCTGCAGGTCGATATCGATGGTCAGCTTGAGTTGCTTTCCGGGGACTGCCGGCTTCTGCTCCAGTTCCCCCATTTCCTTTCCCTTGCTGTTCACCAGGACCTGCCGCGAGCCATTCTTGCCCATGAGGATCGAGTTATATTCCAGCTCGACCCCGGACCGGCCGACCACGTCGCCGGGATTGTAGAGCTCCCAACGCGGCTGGTTCAGCATCTGTTCGCTGACCTCGCCCACGTAGCCTACGAGGTGCGCCATGAAGCCATTGCGCGGGTACAGCCGGCGATGGGCCACGATGGTGTCCAGTTCGGGCAATTCGTTGTGATGAGACTCGATGAAAGCCAGCTCGTCCGGCGTGATGTCTTCCTTGAGATAGATGGGCTGGTACTGCGGAGTGCCGGCAAACTTGTGCAGACGCTCCCGGACTTCCGTCGGATCCAGGTGCAGACCTCTGGCGATCATGTCCGCGTCCCCGGAAAGATCGCGGGTGGAGTCGCGCAACAGCAACGCGGTAAAGGAAGGATAGTTGTCCACGATAACGCGGCCTTCACGGTCGAGAATCTTGCCGCGGGGCGCCAGAATGGGGACTTCGCGGGTCTTGTTCTTTTCCGCCAGCGCCGAGTAGAAGTCGCTCTGCACCACCTGCAGCCGCCACAGGCCGTAGGCCAGCACCAGAAAAACGACGAGGATCATGTATTGCACCGCAGTCAGGCGGGTTCCCGATACTTTTTCGTCGCGGCCAAACATGGATCAGTCGTCGGTCGTCAGTCGTCGGTCGTCAGCTACTCGTCGTTGGCCGTCGGTCATTGGTCGTTGGCCAGGCACATTAGTTTTATTGTAGACCGGCGGAGGAACCGCTTTTGTTGTCATCAACGGTGACGGAGGGACATCACCGGTTGGATGGCGATGCGGGCGGGGGATCTGATGCCGACGACCAATGACCAACGACGGTTCTCACGCTCTCTGCTTAAACCGGTCCAGCAGGGTAAACAGGACCGCTGCGGTGGCCGCATTGAGCAGGGCGCCGCCGATCTCGTGTCCCCAACTCCACTGCAGGGTCAATTTGACCAGCCCGCGCGCCACGGTGAAGTACACCACTTCGTGTACGGCGTAAAAGAACAGGGTCACCAGGAAGCGGGCCCCTACATTCTCGACGTCCAGCTTGGCGCCCAGGGACGAGGCCCCAAAACCGACTACCGTGTTTGCGATGCCGTAAATCCCGATGGGCTGATGGGTTAGCGAATCCTGCAACAGGCCGATCAGCGCTCCGGTAACCAGTCCTGACACCTGGCTGCGCCGCGCCACAGCGAAGAAAATCACTACCAGCAGGGGCAGATCAAACAGAGAGAAGAAATGCAGCCGCAAGGGCAGAAATGCCTGCAGGAAAATGGCGATCAGCGGAATCAGAATGGCCGCCGGGGCGCTGAACCGGTAAACCTCTACCTGTTCCTGAGATGTGTAAGTGATGGGCACGCTAGTGAGGTTTATCCTCCGTAGTCCCAAGCTGCGATGCCGGTTTGGATGCGTGAGTTGACGGCCCAGGCGCCGCGACCGAAGGTTTTGAGAGCGCAGGCTTGGCGGTCGTCGGCTTGGCCGGCGGATCCGATGCTGGACGGTCCGCACCCAGGGGCTTGCGCGCGGGAGGCGCCTTCGTCCCTGCAGCGGCCGAGCTGCCCGCTGAATTGTTTACGCCAGCCTCAGTCTTCGGCTTCGGCGAAGCGACCGAGGCTTTCGGAGTTGTGGCAGGAGCCACCGGCGCGGGTGGCTGGCTCGCGTCCCCAGCCGGCTTGTCCGGGACTGAAGGCAGGCGCTGGGTCAGAATGTCCACCGCCCGGACCGAATTGGTTTCCGCCACCGAAGGCGCGCGGTCCTCTCTTCTTGTAATCACCAGGACTTCTTCGAGGCGGCTCAGGTCGGCGGACGGCCTTACCCGGATATTGAGGAAGAGGTCGGCTCCCGGAGTGACCTTCATCACTGTCCCAACCGTAATGCCCTTGGGGAAGATCAGGTCGCCGCCGCTGGTCACGATGCGCTCGCCCGGCGTCACCTGCTCGTCGGTCATCACCTTCTCCAGCACGACCTCGCCCGATGCGGTCCCTTTGATGACCCCTTGCAGGCGCGACTTGTCCAGAATGACACCTACTCCGCTGCTCTGGTCGTTGATAAGGAGCACTTGCGCCGAGGACCCAAACGCCCGCAATACCTTGCCCACCAGGCCGTCGGCGGTAATCACCGCCATATCTTTGTCCACCCCGGCCGACGTCCCCTTATCGATATAGATCGACCGCGAGAGGTCGCTGCCGCTGGAACCGATGACCTGCGCGGCCACGGTCTTGGCGATGTAAGTTTCCTTGAAACTCAGCAGGGCCTGCAGCCGGCGCGCCTGCTGCGCGTCGTCGGACAGCCGGACCTGCTCCAGGCGGAGGCGCTCGATCTCGAATTTCAGCTCGCGATTCTCCTGCCGTACTCCGCGCAGGTAAACATAGTTGCTCCAGATACCACCCAAACCGTTCTGGCACCAGACCAGGGCCTTTTCCAGGGGAGTCACCGCGCTGACCGTCCACAGGCGAATCACCCGGGTGGATTCGTCGGCGCTCGACCGCCGCTTGACCTGCACCGCCAGCCCCAGGACCTGCACAAACAGGATGGCCACCAGGATGGTGACGTTGCGGTAGCGGCTCATCAGATTTTCCATGGAAATACAGTTTCGGGTTTCTGGTTTCTGGTTTCTGGTTTCTAGTTTCGACACCGGCGACACGATGGATGGTTGCGGAAACCGCGAGACGGGCGAGGACGCCCGTCCTCCATTGCACACACTGGAAACCAGAAACCGGAAACTAGAAACTGATTCACAACTACTCGATTGAAATTTTGCGCAGCAGCTTGAAATCGCTGAGCATCTTGCCCGTGCCCAGGACCACGCTGCAGAGCGGATCGTCAGCGATCGAGACCGGCAACCCGGTTTCTTCGCGAATACGTTTGTCCAGATTCTTCAGCAACGCCCCTCCGCCGGTCAGCACAATGCCGCGATCGCTGATGTCCGCAGAGAGTTCCGGCGGAGTGCGTTCGAGCGCCACCCGGATAGCATTCATGATGGTCGAAACACACTCGCTCAGGGCCTCGCGAATTTCACTGTCGTCCACCGTGATGGTCTTGGGCACGCCTTCGATCAGGTTGCGGCCCTTGATTTCCATGGTCAGCGGTTTTTCCAGTGGATACGCGGAGCCAATCTCCATCTTGATCTGCTCGGCAGTGCGTTCGCCGACCAGCAGGTTGTATTTTCGTTTCAGATAGTTCATCACCGCTTCGTCCATCTGGTTGCCGGCCATGCGCACGGAGCGGGAATAAACGATGCCACTGAGTGAGATGACAGCGATGTCGGTGGTGCCGCCGCCGATATCCACGACCATGTTGCCGCTGGGTTCAGTAATCGGAAGGCCGGCGCCGATGGCAGCCACCATGGCCTGCTCGACCAGATAGACTTCGCTGGCCTTGGCGCGATACGCCGAGTCCATGACCGCGCGTTTCTCTACCTGGGTGATTTCCGAAGGTACACCGATCACGATCCGCGGATGCACCAGCATCTTGCGGTTATGCGCCTTCTGGATGAAGTAGTTGAGCATCTTCTCGGTGACCTTGAAGTCGGCGATGACGCCGTCTTTCATGGGCTTGATGGCGACGATGTTGCCGGGCGTGCGGCCCAGCATCTCTTTGGCTTCCTTGCCCACGGCCTCCACTTCGCCGGTATTCTTGTTGATGGCGACAATGGAGGGCTCGTTGACCACGATGCCCTTGCCCCGTGCATACACCAGCGTGTTGGCCGTCCCCAGGTCGATGGCAAGATCGCTGGAAAAAATACTGAACAGCGATCTCAGGTTGTGCAGGCGCGTCGAAGAATGGAATCCGTTAGATGACATACGCGATTTAGCTCTCTCGAACCGCTGTCATTACCGGGCGTACCCGGTTGCTGCCGTGCGGGTGGGGGGCCGTGTCCTAATTCTATGGGATAACGCCCGCTTCGCCCTCAAACCAAAGACCCGGCACCTCGGGTAATCCTCCCGAAATCCCGGCTTTTTACTGGCTGAGCCCAAATCTATCCGGGGTCCTTCGCGTCCTTTGCGGTCTTTCTTTGCGAACTTTGCGGTCAAGAATTTGAGCTTGCTATAAGGCAAATCTTTAACCGCTAAGTACGTAAAGAAAGCCGCAAAGAACGCAAAGAAAACCTACTGAATCACGATCTTTTTCTGGACCGTATTCACTCCACCCTTGGCATTCTGGGCCGTAATCGTGATCAGGCTCTCGCCCGGCGGCAGCGGAGGCATGAAGTAGTGAAAGCTGCCGTCGGCCCCAACCACGGGCACTTCCCTGCCATTGACCATCACTCTTGCCCCCACCTCGGTCTTTCCGGTCAGCTCAATTACCTTTCCATGCTGCATGAAGGGATCCAGTTCCAGGTCGATGGCGGTTGTGTTCTGGCCTTTGGGAATAATGGTGAAGCGGTTCTTCTGGCTCTCCACTGACTCCTTGTCCTCGGCATCGTAGGACTGGACCAGCCAGTAGTACGCGCCTTCTCCCAGGCCGGAGACGATCACGTCGGCGGTGTTGACCCGGCGATCCACGATGGTCGAAGAAAAATACGGGTTATGCGAAATGCGCAGCCGGTAGCCTACCGCGTTGGTCATCGGCGTCCAGGAAAACTCCACCGGCTTGGAGGCGCCCGAGGTGAAGATGGGCATCATGTTGGCCGGCGAAATCGGCGTCGGTGGCCCGATTTCCTTCACCTTGGCCATGCGCGGCGATTGCGACTGGAACCCGACTTTCTCCCACTCCGCCAGGTGCACCACCTCGCCGTTGCGGCTGATTTCGCCAGAACCTTTTTTCAGCAGAATCTCGTGCTGGTCGGCCTTGGGATCGTTGCGCACCATGGCCGCGCTGTCCGGCGCCAGAGAGGCGGTCGCCCCGGCCACGATCACCTGCGACTTCGATCCCTGGACGTAAGTGGCGGTGGTGAGATCCACCGTTCCGGTGCTCACCGCCACCGAGACGTTGGTCTGCTGCTGGTCGTTGGCTGAGTTTTCTTCAATCACGATCAGGGAATCCTGTTTCACTGTGTAGTTGGTGCCGTCGCCGAAGACGATCTTCGCCATGCCTTCCGAACCGGTCTGGACCACATCGCCTTTTTCCAGCGGGACGTTGTAGTCGGCCGTTACCCAACTGTTGCTGCTGGCCTTCTTGACCCGCACCGTTCCGTCGAGCGCCGTGATATGCGCCTGCTGTGAGTTGGGCGAGCCCGACTTGGCTTTCCCGCCAGCTCCCGCGATCATTTCCAGCAGACTGCCGCCCAGCTTGCTGACCGACTTCACTCCCTTTTGGGTGAATTGCGGGAAGGCAAAATTCATCCCGATAAAGAGCACGACAGCGGCAAACAGCACCGCCAGAGCCACGCTGCGGTAGGTGACCGTCTTCCACGCTACATGGATCCCAGGTTTGCTACTTGAAGAAGACACAAAGGCCACCGGACGCCAGTCAAACCCTAAGAATATGGGGTATTTCCGAGAGTATCACAAGCATAACTGGCAGGGCATAGTTGATTACCTTGGGTACCACCCCCGGCGGTCATGTACCGCGGTGCTGGGGACAGCGAACAGGCTATCCGGTTACTGCACTAGGTGGGTCCCCTCTTTTCAGGATGTTCCGAACAGTCTCTGGTACAAATCGATGTGGATTGCGACTGCCCCACGTGCAAACCGTCAATAAGATAAGCGTCTGGCTGCCGATCTTAGTCCTGCCCCTGGCGGCTGTGGCTTGCCGCGATCTATTACGGCCTTGGGTATTCATGTGGATTCTTTCGTTCGCCATTTATCTCAGCCTGAAGTGGTTGACATTTTGCAGGCAGCGATCGCAAGTCCTTCACCCCGCGTGGCGCTCGGTTGCCTATCTCCTGGCCTGGCCGGGAATGGATGCAGATGCTTTCTTGGATGTGAGACGACGCGTGTCCCCGCCAGGGTCCATGGCTTGGCTCTGGGCGACGTTCGAAACGATTCTCGGCGCAATGCTGCTCTGGGGCATGGCGCGCTCCATTCCGCAGGGACAACCCCTTCTACGCGGTTGGATCGGAATGATAGGTCTGATCCTGCTCCTTCACTTCGGTACTTTCCAGATGGTCGCTCTCCTGTGGCAGACCCTCGGGGTCAATGCCCAATCCATCATGTCTACACCTCTCCGTTCGACTTCCTTGGGAGAGTTCTGGGGAAGACGATGGAATCATGGTTTTCGGCAGCTTGCCCACGAGTTGATCTTTCGCCCACTGTATCGAGGGCTAGGGCCCGACGTGGCTGGTTTCCTGGTCTTCGTGGTCTCTGGGCTGATCCACGATTTGGTAATCTCGCTGCCCGCTCGCGGAGGCTATGGTCTTCCCACGCTTTATTTCTTGTTGCAGGGCGTCGGAGTGACTGTCGAGCGTTCGGAAATCGGCAGGCGGTTCGGGTTGGGGCAGGGAGTGCGGGGCTGGTGGTTCATGATGGCAGTTCTTACCCTACCGGTCTTCGGGCTCTTTCACCCCTGGTTTGTGCTGCGTGTAATACTTCCTTTCATGCAGGCGATTCACGCGTTATGACCGATTCCATCGTGCAGCGGCTGTTTGGTGTCGACCTGTGGTTGGTTGGCGCGGCGCATTTTGTGATCCTCTTCGCCAGCTTTCAATTGCCCTATCGACTGCATTGGAAGCACGACTTACAGCAATTGATACCGTTCAATCGGAAACTGCTCTGGGTACAGAGCGGATTCACAGTGCTGACGATCATTGCCTTTGGCACCTTGACGTTAGCCCTCCGCACCGAACTGCTCCGAGGCGACCGCGCCGCCTTGGGACTTGCCTGTTTCATCGGGACTTACTGGACGACGCGGATTCTGGTAGATGCGATTTACTTTTCCCACGCTGACTGGCCCAAGGGAAAAGCGTTTGTCGTAGGACACGCTCTTCTAACCCTGCTGTTTTCCTTCCTCGCGGCGAGCTACGTTGCGCTATTGGTCTGGCAGGTGTGGCTGCGGGCGAAAAGCTGATCAGCACTGGCAGTAGTCGGTTGACGATCATGTTCGAGGTGCACATGACAGCAAGGAATCGACCATGATGATTGTTGCGTTTGTCTCCCTAATCACACTCCTGCTGGCTCCCATTCTTCTGGTTCGGTTTCGCAAGAGGCAGGTAGCAGCTTTCAATCGCGCTGTTACGAACCGGATCACGAGCCGGTTCGCGAGCCGATTGCCCGGCTTCGGCATTATTACCAACGTAGGCCGAAAGTCAGGCCGGCTTTACCGGACGCCAGTGAATGTGTTTCGAGAGCCCGACGGGTTCCTGATTGCGCTCACCTACGGGCGAGATAGCGGGTGGGCAAAGAACGTACTGGCCGCCGGGGGTTGCCAGCTCGAGACTCGCCGCGTGCCTTATCAACTCTTCGCGCCAGTCATCGTGCATGATCCGACACGACGACACTTCCCGGTCGTCGTGCGCATAGTCCTTCGCCTCATCAATGCGAACGATTTCTTGCAGTTTTCAACTACTAACCGGTCTGGCGTTGTGCCTTGAATTCACTCGGCTCCGTCGGAGGTAGCTGTGCCGGAATGCAAGTCGCCCCGCTGAGGGTTCGAATGAGTTTGGGGTGCCTAACGCTCGATCGTGACCTCGACCATGTTGTCATCCGGCACGCGATCGATCAGCAATAGCAGCGGATCGATGCCGGCCTTGTCCGGTTTTTCGTCCGTCGTGAAACTGTAGCTGGCTTTGCCGCTGGTCATGTGGACGCGCTCGCGGTGCAGGACTTTGCCAAAACGCTTCCCCTTCTCCGGTGCAGCCAGCGCTCCGACTTCGATCCAGTCGTCCACCGGAACTTCAGTCTCGTTGCCCTTTTCGTCGGCTTTGAACTTGTGCGCCTCGGTTTCGACCGTGACCTGGTATTTGCCGTCCGGATCCCTTGTGGGCAGTTGCGGTCACGGCCCGGTTGGAAAATAACGTGATGTCATAGAAGAGGTCCTGGATGAGGTATTGCAGTTGCGGCGGGGTTTCTTCCCGCAGAGCATCGACCAGGGCATAGGACGTGGGATACGGCGGCGGCGCGTATCCATACTTGTTCAGCACCTTGCGCACTGCACGGTTGACTGCTTCCTCGCCGATCATTTCACGCAGGTAGTACATCACCACGCTGCCCTTGCGATAGTGGATGTATCCCTGCGACGACTCCACGCGCAACAACGGACGCTCCTTCAGCAACTCGGCGCCGCGGGAGCGCAGGTAGTTGTCCATTTCGTACTGCATGAACTTGCGCATGGTATCGCGGCCGTATTCTTTTTCCATGGTCATCAGGGCGGAGTACTGGGCCAGGGTCTCCACCAGCAGCGTGGCGCCTTGCATGTTCGCTCCCACTTCCTGGTGGCCCCACCACTGGTGCGCCATCTCGTGCGCCACCACGTAGAAGACCATGTCGATGTCATCCGGCTTCTGGATGCTGGCGATGAAGCCGATGGACTCCGAGTAGGGCATGGTTCCGGGAAAGGCCTCGGCGAAGGCGGCCAGGCGCGGAAATTCGATGATGCGCGCTTCCTTCTGCGGATAGGGGCCGAAGTTTTTGGTGTAGTACTCGAAAGACTTCTTCACCGAGTTCAGCATCTTGGGAACGTTCCAGGGCTGCTCCTTGAGGTAGTACACCTCGATGCTGATGCCGTTCCACTCGGTGCGCGCCACCTCATAACGGGCCGACAGGAAGGAGTAATAGTTGAGTCCGATATGGTCGAGCTTGTACTGGAAGTAGCGGCGGCCGTTTTCGCTCCACTCCCGCTGCAGCGAGCCCGGTGCGATCGCGATCTGGTCGGGCGAGGTGCTGATCACGGTTTCGACATTCACCCAGTCGGAGTTATTGCTGATGTAGCTGTCGCGGCAGTCGGCAGTGCAGTTCTGCTCGAGTGCCGGCATCAGGTCTTTTTCCTTGAGGCCGAAGCGCTTGCGTTTGTTCTTGTCGTCCAATTCGTTGCCGGGCTGATACCCGATCTGGGGAACGATCTGGCTATGAATGAAAGTGCCGTTCGGCAGCACGGCGCGGTTGGTCAGCGTGTTCTCGAAGCCCCGCACCCGGGTCTGCATGGTGAACTGCATCACGCGAGATTCGCCGGGCTGCATCGGGGTGGTTAGAGCGTAAATCTGGTAGTGCAGACGCTGATCATCCTGGGACAGCTTCGCCCCGGGTATCTCGATGGTGGTTTGATAGTCGTTGGCCAGACGTGAAGTGAACCTCAGTCAGCGGCTTGGAGGTCTGGTTCACGATGGTCTGCTGGCCGCGCATGGTCATGTTGCGCGATTCCGGATACAGGTCGATGGCGTACTTCACGTCCGTAATGCGCGGCTCAGGCTGCTTCTCGAATTTCTTGTAGGTCTTCTCGTAGTCCGCCTGCAGGCGGTCGTTGTCGTTTTCGCTGCGCACCGTGTTCAGGACTTTGGTGTTGTAAAAAATCCAGCCGCCAGTGGCCACGAACCCGATCGCGGCCGCGATGGCGATAAAGCGCACCGCCCCGTGATAGCGCAAACGCGCGTTTCTTATTCGGCTGCGCCAACTGGTTTCACGTCCGCGCTGCCATAGCAGGATCGTGACTGCCGCCAGGAAAACGCAAAACGCCATCCAGTACAGCATGAACCAAGACCAGCTCTCGAGGAACGGACCGTATCCGTAGAAATCCGAGTAGGTCATGGTCTGGGCCTGGCCGAACTGCACCAGGTAAGTGGCGATATGCAAGGGCGACCAGATGAATGTGGTCAGCAGGAGGAACGTGATGTATCCGAAGTAGCCGACGTACTTGTTGGGCGAGATGACGTGAATAAAAAACGCCAGAATGGCCAGAAAGACGAAGCCGAGCAGGTCGATGCCAAACAGGTTCGCAATGAAAAGCCCGATCTGGTAGCGGTGATATCCGTGGAAGAACTGCACCAGCAGCGCCGCGCACATGACGACAGCCAGAATGATGACGATGCTGCTCATCAGCGCGGTAAGCTTGGCCAGATACGTGGGCCACTCCGGATTGGGCAGCGCGTCATGGACCTCGTCGGTGCCGCTGTCGCGCTCCTCCCAGGCCAGGACACCGGCGAAGTAGGTGATCATGGCGATCAGGAACAGGTAGAGCGTTCCCGCGATGACTTCGAGCAATCGGTAAGTCACCGGCAGGAACGTGTTTCCAAAGCCTTCCGTGTTGCTGAAGATCAGCGCCGGCACGCAGTTCAGCAGGGCGAAGGCGGTGATCACGATGAACGTCGTCGTCTTGACCAGGCGCTTGAATTCGATCTTGACCGTGCCCCAGAATTGCAGCCACTCGGCGCCAGCGCCGAAATTTCTGTCTGCCGCTGGAATTGCGGTGGAGGTGATCGACGCGATCTCCTGCGCCTTGACTCTCTTCTTCCTCGGACTTCTTTCGGCGAAACTAAACCGCCAGTACGCGAAAGCAAAGATCGCCGCGCCCACCCCCAGCCAGATCAGCCGGTTCCACAGCAGATATCCGGAGTAGCCGATGGAGAGGGTGTTCTTCTCGGCCACGGTCCAGTATTTGGTCGCGTAGAGAAAAGGGTCGATGCCAAAGGGATCGATCAGCGCCGCCAGTTTCTGGTTTTTCAGGTCGCTGGTGAGCACCCGGGAAATTCCGTATCCCGCCAGCAGCGCCAGGCTGCCCAGAAACGAAACCACCGTGCTCCGGGTCAGCACCGCGATGGCAAAGATCACCGCCGCGATGAACAGGGTGTTGGGAATGGCAAAAACGAGAATCGCCTTCCAGTGGGCCGCCCACACCACCGGGCCCCAGCGTTCCGCGTCCACCCACGGCATATACTTCGCGGCCAGAATCCCGACGGAAACGCCCAGCAGCGGAATCACTGCAATCAGCGCCGAGCCCAGAAAGCGTCCGGCCAGATAATCCAGTTTGCGGATGGGCGTGCTGAACAGGATCTGGTGGGTGTTGTGGGCAAAATCGCGCGAAGCGGCAGAGTTCACGAACGCCGTCGTCATCAGCAGTGTCAGCAGACTGCAAACAACGTAGAAGTTCTCCACCACCCAGGGAGCGTTGCGGTAAGTGTTTTTCAGCGAGCTGCCGACGGTGATCTGGTCGCTGCTGGCCGCCCCGAAAAACATCAACGCCACGATCAGGAAAAATACCCAAAGCATCCAGGAGCGCAGCCAGAACCGGACCTCGAAGTTGAAGAACTGTTTGAACATGGCTGGTCTCACGCGATCCCGGAAATGCGGCTGAAGAAGACGTCTTCGAGATCCGCGCTCACCGGGGTGAAGCCGTTCCCCGGGTTCTCCGCCGAATAGATGTGGATCAGGGGCTTGCCCGCAATCAGCTTGCTGGAGATGACGCGGTAGCGTTGCTCGTAGTCTTTGACCTCGGGCTTGGCCACCGACTTCTGCCAGATGCGGCCTTCGAGCGAGCTGACCGCCTCACTGGGAGCGCCGGCAAACAGCACCTTGCCCTGGTGAATGATGGCCATGTTGGTGCACAACTCCATCACGTCTTCGACGATGTGGGTGGAGAGAATCACGATGACGTCTTCGCCGATTTCGGAGAGCAGGCTGTAGAAGCGGTTGCGCTCTCCGGGATCGAGACCCGCCGTCGGTTCGTCCACGATCAGCAGGCGCGGATTGCCGAGCAGTGCCTGCGCAATCCCGAAGCGCTGCCGCATGCCGCCGGAAAATCCGGACAGCGCCTTCTTGCGATGTTCGTAGAGATTGGTGCGATGCAACAGCGCCTCGACCGTGTCCTTGCGCTGCTTCGAGTCGGTAATGCCCTTCAGCAGCGCGAGATGACCGAGCATTTCCTGCGCCGAGGTGCGCGGGTACACGCCAAACTCCTGCGGAAGGTAGCCCAGCGTCTTGCGCAACTCCTGCTTCTGCCGCAGGACATTGAGCGTCCCCAGGTGGATCTCTCCGCTGTCCGGCTCCTGCAGCGTGGCAATGGTACGCATCAGCGTGGACTTGCCCGCGCCATTGGGGCCGAGCAAGCCGTACATGCCCACGGGAATGGTAAGAGAGACGTTGTCCAGCGCGCGCACGCCGTTTTTATAGACTTTGGATAAATTCTGAATCTGTAATTCCACGAAGATTCTGCTCCTGGAGACGCTGTCGCGCCCTCCACCTGATACGTTGCCGTTCACCCAATCGTTCCCTCGCACTTATAAAGGCACCGAGGGAGCGCGGGGATTTTGTACTCTCGCCGGGGCTTGTCAAGCGACGCCGATCTGTAGCGCCGGCGTCCCGCCGGCTATCCGGAGGGCGTCCGCGCCCTCTGCTCATGCTTCCTAACGTTGCAAGGCCCTCCTGTCGGGCGGGCAGGATGCCGACGCTACAAGATACCCGCCGCTTGCCGCACCCTCAGCCCCGCCTGTAGCATAGAGGTTCACGCATTCTTCCCTGCAACTCAGGAGACTCTTATGGCAACCGACACACTGACCAGCCCGCCCGCGCTCGGCAGCAGCACTGCACCCAAGGTGTACAAGAACTTCATTGACGGCGAGTGGGTGGATTCCTCGACCGGAGAGACTTTTGAAAACCGCAATCCCGCCGACACGCGCGACGTAGTCGGCATCTTTCAGAAGTCCGCAAAAGCAGACGTGGACAATGCGGTTGAAGCCGCCAGCCGCGCCTTCGCCAAGTGGCGCCTGGTACCGGCCCCGCGCCGCGCTGAAATCGTCTTCCGCGCCGCCGAGATGCTGCTCGAGCGCAAGGAAGAGTACTCCCGCGACATGACCCGCGAGATGGGCAAGATCCTTAAAGAGACTCGCGGCGACACTCAGGAAGCCATCGACACGGCTTACTACTTTGCCGGTGAAGGCCGCCGCATGTTCGGTCCCACTACGCCGTCGGAGTTGCCCAACAAGTTCGCCATGGCGGTGCGGACCCCGATCGGGGTGTGCGGCATGATCACGCCGTGGAACTTCCCCATGGCGATTCCATCGTGGAAGTTGCTGCCCGCCATCGTTTGCGGCAACACTTGCGTGATCAAGCCGGCGCAGGACACGCCGCTTTCCACTTACAATCTGGTGCGCACGCTGTCCGATGCGGGCGTGCCCAAGGGCGTGATCAACATTGTCAGCGGATTCGGCGCGCAGGTGGGAGGCCCGCTGATGGAGCATCCTGAAGTCCGCGCCATCTCGCTGACGGGATCCACCGCGGTTGGGCGCATCGTCGGGACCACGGCCGCCAAGAGCTTCAAACACTGCTCGCTGGAACTGGGCGGCAAGAATCCCATGATCGTGCTGGACGACGCCAACCTCGACCTTGCCATCGAAGGCGGCCTCTGGGGCGGCTTCGGCACCACCGGACAACGTTGCACCGCCACCAGCCGCATCATCGTGCAGAAAGGCGTGTATGCCGAGTTCGTGGAGCGCTACGTCGATCGCGCCAAGCAACTGAGAGTGGGCAACGGCCTGGATGAAAACACCGAGATGGGCCCGGCCATCAACGAGGCCCAGCTCAAGACCGATCTCAGCTACGTGGAGATCGGCAAGTCCGAAGGCGCGAAGATGAAGTGCGGCGGCAACCGCCTCGACCAGGGCGAATACCAGCACGGCTACTTCATGGAGCCGACGGTGTTCGTCGATGTTGATCCGAAAATGCGCATTGCGCAGGAGGAAATCTTCGGGCCGGTCGTTTCCATCATCCCTTGTGAAGACCTGGAAGATGCGATTGCCATCGCCAACGGCATTGAGTACGGGCTGTCGTCCGCGCTCTACACCAAGGACGTGAACAAGGCGTTTACCGCCATGCGCGACCTGCACGCCGGAATCACTTACATCAACGCGCCGACCATCGGCGCCGAAGTGCACTTACCCTTCGGCGGCGTAAAAGCCACAGGCAACGGCCATCGCGAAGGCGGCATGGGCGCGATTGATTTCTACACCGAGTGGAAGGCGGTGTACGTGGATTACTCCGACCGCCTGCAGAAAGCGCAGATCGATCGGGTGGATTAACCCGACGTTGGTCGTTGGTCGTTGGCCTTTGGTCGTTGGCTACCCAGTGCGTAGCAAGGGATTTTTTTGCGAACTTTGCGGCGTTCTTTGCGACCTTTGCGGTTAAAAAGTTTTGCTTTAGACGGAACAACATGCCCAGCACCCAAATCCGCGAAGTCGCCGCTGCCCATCGCCTCGACAATGTCCGCTACGCCATACGCGACCTGGCGTCGGTGGCTGATGAGGTCACGCGCCAGGGGCACAAGGTCCTGGCGCTCAACGTCGGCGATCCCAACATTTTTGATTTCGCAACTCCGCCACATCTGATCGAGGCCGTGTACAAGGCTATGCGGGAGAACAGGAACGGATATGCGCCCTCGCCCGGCATCCCGGAAGCATTGGAGGCGATTCGCGGCGAGGCGGTTCGCAAAGGTATTTCGACGGTGCAGGATGCGTTTGTAACTTCAGGCGCGAGCGAGGCGGTCGATGTATGCCTGACTGCCCTGGTCAATCCCGGCGAACATGTTCTGACTCCGAGTCCGGACTATCCGCTCTACTCCGCCGTGCTGTGCAAGCTCGGCATTCCGGTCACCCCGTACGATCTGAACGAAGACGATGCCTGGCAGCCGGACCTGATCGATCTGCAGCGCAAGATCAATGCGAAGACCCGGGCCATCGTCCTGATCAATCCCAATAATCCCACGGGCGCAATCTGTTCCCGCCGCATGCTGGAACAGTTGGCGGAATTGGCGCGGCGTAACAATCTGGTCATTTTCGCCGACGAGATTTACGACAAGCTCATTCTCGACTCTGGCGAGAGGACAGACTCCATCTCGATCGCCGCGGTCGCGCCCGATGTGCCGGTCGTGACGTTCGGTGGGCTGTCGAAGAATTATCTCGCGCCCGGCTGGCGCATCGGATGGGGAGTAGTGAGCGGTGAGGCTGCCGCGGTGAAGCCCTACGTGGAAGGCATTCATCGTCTGCTGCGCGCCCGCCTGTGCGCTAACCATCCCGAACAATACGCCATTAAACCCGCGCTGGACGGGCCTCAGGATCACCTGGTGGAAGTACGCAACAAGCTTCGCGCCCGCCGCGACCTCACCGTCCAGTGGTGCAATTCAACCCCGCGCGTGAGTTGTGTGTCTCCCCGCGGGGCGTTCTACGCCTTCCCCCGCATCGAGATCAAGGAAGGCGACGACGTCTTCGTGAAGGAATTGTGCCGGTCCAAACACGTGCTCGTGGTACACGGTTCCGGCTTTGGTCAGAAGGCCGGCACCCGGCACTTCCGCATCGTGTTCTTGCCCGATGAAGCCACGTTGACCAGGGCTTATCAATCGATCGGTGATTTCATCGCGGAACGATACAAGTAAGCCGGCTGTGGGCGCGAGCGTCCCGCTCGTGCAAGGGCGTAAGTCCACGACAACTTCCCCGCCTTGTCTCTCCAAAAAAAGGAGAGACGAGGACGGGGCACCCTCATGGTTACAGTTTCTGCATCTCTACCGTTCCCTTTGCCATCTCTAGGGTTGAGGAAAGTCATGAAAGTCGCGCAAGTCAGCAAACCTGGTGGAAATTTCGAAGTGGTGGAACGTCCGATTCCGGAGCCTGGGCGGGCGCAGGTTCGGATCAAGGTGGAGGCCTGCGGCGTCTGCCACAGTGACGCTATCGTAAAGCAGTCGGGCTTTCCCGGATTGCAGTACCCGCGGGTTCCGGGCCACGAGATTGCCGGGCGCATCGACGCGGTTGGAGGCGACGTCACGCAGTGGAAAGCGGGCCAGCGCGTGGGCGTGGGCTGGCATGGCGGACATTGTTTTGTCTGCGACCCCTGCCGTCGCGGCAATTTCATTCTCTGCCAGTCTGAGAAAATTACCGGGATCAGCTTCGACGGCGGCTACGCCGAGTACGTAGTGGTCCCAGCCGAGGCAGTCGCGGCCATGCCCGATGAATTACCCGCGGACGAAGCTGCGCCGCTGCTTTGCGCCGGCATCACCGTGTACAACTCGCTGCGCAACGCGGGTGCGCGCGCCGGTGACCTGGTGGCGGTACAGGGCATCGGCGGCCTGGGGCACCTGGGAATTCAGTACGCGCGCCAGATGGGCTTCCGCACGGCTGCGATTGGCCGCGGCGGGGACAAAGAAGCGCTGGTCAGGCAACTGGGCGCTCACCATTACATCGACAGCGCTGCCAGCGCGCCCGCGGCCGCCCTGCAAGCCCTGGGCGGGGCGGGCGTGATTCTGGCCACGGCGCCGGACTCGAAGGCAATCTCCGCCCTGGTCGACGGATTGGGCCCGGACGGAAAGCTGGTGATTGTCGGCGCCAGCACAGAACCCATCACAGTTACGCCTTTGCAACTCATCTTCGCGCGCAGGACCATCCGGGGATGGCCCTCCGGCTCGTCCATCGATTCCGAGGACACGTTGCGCTTCAGTTCTCTGTCGGGGGTTCGGCCCATGATCGAACGCTATCCGCTGGACAAAGTGGCTGAAGCCTACGATCAGATGATCAGCGGACGGGCCCGCTTCCGCGTCGTGCTTACCATGGGCAAATAGGGCATGGAAGGGGCTTTCGGCACCGGGTAACCGGTGCGGCAGGTTACCTCGGGCGGAGGCCTCTGCACGACCGGGACGCTGGCGCCCACATAAGATTTCGGAGCGATAAGGGTCGCACCCGGCTTGGCCTTTCGATGAAAATCTGCTTAAATTAACTAGTCGCCGTTCCCCCTCGGCAGTCCACGTGATCGACATTCATTGCCACATCCTGCCTAAAGTTGACGATGGCTCAAAATCCTGGGACACGTCGCTCGAAATGTGTCGGATGGCGGCAGACGACGGCATCGAACACATCGTGGCCACTCCACATGCCAATGAGCGTTTTCAATACGACCGGCAGACTCTGGCCAAGAATCTCGAGTATCTCCAGATGCTGGTGGGTAAGGCCCCGCAACTGAGTCTGGGCTGCGATTTCCATCTTTCCTATGACAACCTGCAGGAAGTCATGATTTCGCCGGAGCGCTACACCATTGACGGCAGCCACTACCTGCTGGTGGAGTTGAGCAACTACAGCATTCCTGCGCAAATCAACGAGTGCTTCACCCGCATGGCGGATGTGGGTATCAAGCCGGTACTCACGCATCCCGAGCGCAATCCGATTCTGCAAGAGACGCCGCTACGAGTGCTGGCGTGGGTGGACCAGGGCTGCGTAGTGCAGGTGACGGCTTCGGCGGTGACTGGGGGCTGGGGACAGAAGGTGATGCGCGCTGCGGAGTGGCTGCTCGAACGCGACGCCGTGCATGTGCTGGCCACCGACGCTCATGACACCAAGCATCGCCCTCCCGGGCTCTCAGCCGCAAGAGACAAGGTCGCGAAACTCTGCGGCCAGGACGTCGCCCAGGCGTTGGTGGACGGTAACCCCCGCGCGATTATCAGCGACCAGCCTCTGCCCTATTTTCCCAATCCAGCCATGAAGAAGAGTAGCCGGTAGGGGGAGGACGGACGTAAGACGTCAGACCTCGGCCGATTCTCTTTCTTCGACGGCCAGGCAAACATTTTTCGAGATTACCGCTGGCAACATAGTCGAGAGTCGATCTCTGAGACTTGAAGTAACTAGGAGGTCTGAGGTCTGAGTTTATCTCTGCGGCTGGGTGGTCATGGTCGACGTCTGCTCCAGCATCGGTTCGGCGTGGAGCGGTTGGGGTTGCGATGTCATGGCACTTTCCGGATTCAACAAATGGTCGTGGTTGGGGCCCAATCCCAGCTTGATCAACGCCCGGGAATCCGGGACGGTCTTGCTTTGCCAGCCATTGTCGGCCTGGTAGCGCCGCATGGCGCTCTCTGACTTCGCGTCCCAGGTGCCGGAGGCGGCGCCGTCCAGATAGTGCTCGCGAATCAGCGCTTCCTGGATTTCCCGGGCGCGCGTGCTGTCGATCTTCTCCTGGCCCCGCTTGCGCGATCTTGCACTCTTGCGGGCTTTCTTGCTCCTGTGGGCACTGGGATGGGCGGACGTAGCCAGCACCTTCACCCTGGACTTTTTTCCCCCTGACGAACTGCTGTGGGTCTGCGCCGCAAGCGTGCAACAGGCCAGGAGCACAGTACAGCCCGCGCTCAAGCACACAGTCGAAATGGAGCCGCCAATTTTCACAATCGTGGTCCGGGAGTAACACAATGACGGGTTACCCCGCAATTCCCGATCGAGCAGGCAGGGTAAACTATCCCCGCCTCCAGTACCAGCCCATTTTGTGCCAGCTTCGAGTTACGGAAGTGTACCGGCCAGGAAGATGGTTCCGCCCTGGCGGCCGGCCCCCCGCTGGCGTACCAGGAACACAACATCCTGTCCGCTCTTCAGAGTGGCGGTGACACGGTTGAATTGCTCCTCGTTGTCCACCACCTGCCGGTTGACCTCGAGGATGATATCACCCCGGCTCAAGCCGACGTCCTCGGCAAATGATCCGGCCTTCACATCCTTCACGATTACACCCTTGCCCGCGGGAACGTCGAGGCGGTCCGCCATCTCCTGGGTCAAGGTCTGGACACTGACGCCGAGTTTGCTCTCTTTGGGTCCAGCCTCAGGGCCGTCTTCTTCGTCGTCGCCCAGGCGGGCGGCAAACAGCTTGGCTCGGTCGGCCACGGTGGCTGTAGCGTCCTGCTTCTTGCCATTGCGAATAAATCCGACGGTGATCTTGGAGCCCGGCTTGCGGGCGGCGATATCGGCCACCAGTTCATCGCCGTTTTTCACCGGCTTGCTGTCCACGGCGACGATGGTGTCGCCTACCTTCAGTCCGGCCTGCTCCGCCGGGCTGCCCGGGGTTACATCCGAAATGGTCACACCGGATCCGGTTCCGTACACTCTCGCGATGGCGGGGTTGTCCAGCGCGTTAAACATGATTCCGATGGAGCCGCGCGATACCCGGTGGTCGGGGCCGACCAGCTGGTTGTAAACCTGGGCCACGGTGTTCGAGGGCAGGGCAAAACCCACGCCGGCGTAGGCGTTGGTGTCGGTAAGAATCGCGGTGTTGATGCCGATGACCTCGCCCGTCATATTGACCAGGGGGCCGCCGGAATTGCCCGGATTGATGGCGGCATCGGTCTGAATAAACGACTGGAACTGGCGTTGGGGAACGATGTTGCGGCCCTTGGCGGAAACGATCCCCGCAGTCACAGTCTCTTGCAATCCAAACGGGCTGCCGACGGCCAGCACCCAGTCTCCCACCTGCATACTGTCGGAATTGCCCAGCTTGGCGACGGGGAGCGCCTTGTCGCTTTCAATCTTGATGACGGCCAGGTCGGTTTCCTGGTCCGATCCGATTACTTTGGCTTCGTGCAGCACGCCCGGGGGATCGTCCTGCAGGCGCACGCGAATCCGGTCGGCCTTCTCCACTACGTGCCGGTTGGTGACGATATAACCCTTCGGGTCAACGATCACGCCCGAACCCAGGGAACGCTCGCGTATCGCGCCGCCGCCGGGTCCCTGGCCACCCTGACCGCCCGGGCCGCCGAAAAAGCGGTCAAAGAAATCGTCAAAGGGATTGGCATCGTCGTCGCCATTGGGAACGCCGCGGCGCCGGTGCGGGGTCTTGATGGTGGATTCGGTGTTGATGTTGACCACGCTGGGCTCGAGCTGCTTCGAGATCTGCGAAAACTGGTTGGAAAGGGTCTGAGGCGAGGGCACGGTCAACATGGCCGCATCGGAGGAGGATGATTTCTTGTCCTGGCCCTTCACTCCAGAGGAGATCACGGTTCCGATCAGGATACCCACGGTCAACGTGACCAGGATAGAAATGCTGTACGCCAGGCGGTTCGCCTTCAAACGTACCCAAAGAGCGCTTGCGCGCTGAATCATAATGACTTCCTCCGAATAATGTCTGCCCGATCGATTATACCTTCCAGTCCATGGCAGTCACAGAAAGTTAGACGCGGATTACGGGAAAAGTGTTGCGGCCCGGACCGCAATGTGGGCGCGGGCGTCCCGCCCGTGCGGGCGAGCGCAGCTCGCCTTGGGGTGCCAGGCTCGACCGGAACCTTGCGCAGATTGCCTGGGTTTTCGGAACCCAGCCAAAACCCAGGCGGAACTTCGCTCCGCTGGGCGGGTGAGCGCACCCGCCCCTACATGTGCATCTATTTGGCTTGGTAAACCGTTTTCCCGCCCACTATCGTGCGCAACACCTTGGCTGTGAGAATTTTTTCCGGGGGCACGGAAGTGATGTCGATATCGAGCACGATGAGGTCGGCGAGCATGCCCGGGGCCAGCGTGCCCTTTTCTTTTTCCGCGAACTCGGCAAATGCCGAGCCGGTGGTGTAGGCGGCGATGGCCTGTTCCAGCTTCAGTTTCTGCGCCGGATAGTATTCCTTCTTGCCATCTTCGCTCTTGCGGGTCACGGCGGCGTAGAGCCCGCGGAAGGGCGTCACCGGTTCAACGGGATAGTCAGTCCCGAAAGCCAGGGTCACTCCGTTCTTCAGAAATTCCGCCCAGGCGTAGGAGTGCGCGGCGCGCTTCGGTCCCAGCCGGGCTTCGGCCCAATTCATGTCGGTGAGCAGATGGCAAGGCTGCATGGAGGCGATTACTTTTAGCTGCTTGAATTTTGCCACTTGCAGAGGGTTGGTGACCTGGGCGTGTTCGATGCGCGGGCGGAGATCGGGGGCGGCGTTTGGTCTAGCCTTAGCCGAGCTTGGTTCGGCCGGGACGGGTCCCTTCGCTGCGTTTAGGGCAGGCTCCGAACTTTTCTCGGCGGCGGCGAAGGCATCGAGAGCCATCTGGACTCCCTTGTCGCCGATGGCGTGGAAGCCGATTTGGAATCCCGCGTTCACGCGCTCTTTCGTCAAGCGGGTAAGAACGTCCTGCTCATACTGCGGCAGTCCGGAATTAGTCGGGTCATCAGCGTAGGGTTGGAGAAGCGCGGCGGTGCGCGAACCCAGCGATCCGTCCATGTAGGCTTTGAGCATGCCGGTGTGCAGCAGGTTGTCGGACTGGGGATGTGCCGCGCGATGCTCCCCCAGCACCGGCAAGGGATCGTTGAAGGGCAACCATTCCGTAATTCGCGCGGTGAGCTTACCTTCGCGCTCAATTTCTTCGAAGATCAGGAAATCGTCCCAGGACAGCTTTGAGTCGCCGGAATCGGAGTTGTCCTGCGCTGAAGTAACGCCGCTGCGGGCCAGTTCCTGCAGCCCGGCTTCAATGGCTTGGCGGCGTTTGTCGTGGTTGGGCTTGGGAATGATGTTGGTCACGGCCTGGCGCGCGCTTTCGCGCAAAATGCCAGTGGCCTGGCCGGTGGTATCACGATCAATCTTGCCCCCCGCCGGGTCTTTGCTGGCCACGGTAAGACTTGCCAGTTGCAGGGCGCGGGTGTTGGCCACAGCGATGTGTCCATCTACGCGTTCCAGGAACACGGGATGGTCGGTGGTCACTTCATCAATGTCCCAGCGGCTGGGGAGTTCTTTCACCGGCCACAAAGTCTGGTCCCAGCCACCGCCCACAATCCACTCGCCAGGCTCGGCGTCCTGCACTCGGGCCCGAATGCGATCGCGAAACTCAGTCAGCGACTTCACTCCCATCAGGTCAACCGTCAGCCGTTGAAAACCGGCGTTGGCCAGATGCATATGCGCGTCGTTAAAGCCGGGCATGACGAAATGCCCGCCCAGATCGATCACTTCGGTGGACGGTCCCTTCAGCTTCAGGATCTGCTTGCCGCGACCGACGGCTTCAACGCGCCCAGCGCGCACCGCCATCGCTTCCGCATGTTCTATGGCGTGAAACGACGACGTATCCACCACCCCGGTGTAGATGTTCCCATTGAGAAAGATGATGTCGGCCTTGGGTTGGGTGGGCAAATTTTGTGCCTCGAGCATTGCACCTATCGCTATGACAACGATTGCCGGCAGAAAGCTCCTGTTTCCTGCTTTCATAGAGCGACTCCGGCGAGCCCCAGCAGAGTCAGCAGGATGCGCTTGAGCCCGAGCTCTCGCCCGCTGCAGTCAAACCATTCCTGCAGAGTGTGCGCGCCACCGCCGGCGCCGCCACCGCCGATAGCGATCGCTTCGAGTCCCAGCGATAGCGGTATGTTGGCATCCGTGGAAGCGCGCTGCACCTGGGCGGCGTTGCCCAACTGCGCATCCACCGCACGAATCACCTGCAGGATTCGCGCATTGGGGTGGAGTTCGCCGGCGGGGCGATTTCCGATCACCACCACTTCGTAACTCAGGCCGAAGGGCCGCCGTCGTGAAGCCGTGCGCGTCTCCGTGGTCCGCGTTTCCTCTTCCACCGCCTGCTCGAGCGCCTGCCGCAGAGCGCGCTCCAGGCGCTCCATTTCGGCCATCGACGTGGAACGGATGTCCACTCGCATGCTGGCTGATTCGGGAATCGAATTCACCGAGGTTCCGCCACGAATCACGCCCACGTTGAAGGTCGTCTTAGGCAGGGCCGGGACCGGAGTCTGGGCGAACGCCTGCACCGCGCGCGCCAGCACGACGATCGGGTTGGGCGCGCCGAAATCGCTCCAGGAATGGCCGCCCGGGCCGCGCACGATCACTTCGAAACGGCGGCTGCCCAGGGCTTCGGCCACGATGGTGTCGGCGCCCGCGCCATCCAGCACCAGGCTGTAGTGGATCTCACCCTTCCAGCGCGGCTGGGAGAAAATGTGGCGCATGCCCCGCAGATCGCCTTCCCCTTCTTCGCCTACATTGCCGATAAACAGAAAGGGCAAGGCATGGCGAATGTTCAGCGCGCGCAACGCCGCCACGATAGCCAGCATCGCGGCGACGCCGGCACCGTTGTCCGAAACCCCCGGCCCGTACAGGCGGCTGCCCTGTTGCCGGATGTTCAGCGGTGTGCCCGCGGGAAATACCGTGTCCAGGTGCGCGCTGAGTGAGACGTGTCCGTGTCCATAACCGGCATGCGTGCCGAAAACATTGCCGACTTCATCGGTGTGAACCGATTGCAGGCCGAGCTCGCAAAACTTGTCCGCCAGCCATTGGGCCCGGACACTTTCGCCAAAGGGGGGCGCAGGAATACGCGCCAACTCCAGCTGCCAGTGCGCAAACTGCGGCTCCTGGGCGCGAAACCAGGTAAAAGCGCCGCGAATTTCGGGTAGCGAACAAAGATGCGCCACTTCCTGTTGCGCTCCAGGAAACGGCTCCGAGACTTCGGGTTGCGAGCGGGGCATGGTCAGGATTCAGTCGTCGGTCTTCAGTCGTTGGCCATCGGTCGTTGGTCGTTGGTCGTGGCCCTTCTTCATGAGGTCTTCTTCGGATTCAGCAACGATGACACTGCATTCTCATGTTGAAGACTCGTGCCCAATGACTGGTGTCCAAAGACTGATGACCAACGACCAACCGCTAATGACCGATTTTCCATCTTACATCGCTATAACGGATGTTGTAGTAGCGGCTGGTTACTTCAGGTCGTGGAGCTTTTGTGGTTATGTCCTCTTCCGTCCTTTGTCGATATGGACCTTGGGGGAGGCGAAGGCATTGGGAAATTCGAGTGTCACGACCCAGCCCGTGCGGACGTTTGTCACCAGCGCCGGGCGGAAGCAGGCCAGGCAGGTGCCTCCGCGATGGCGAACACTGGGGTAGATCAATCCCGCCGATCCCTGGTTCAACAACTCTCGCGCTAGACGTTGCGACGTAACATAGCTTGCGGGATCGAGACCAGCCACGTACTCGGGATTCTTGCGAAGGTCGTGGAATTCTGCGCGGAAGTCGGACAGATACTCGCGGTAGGTCGCGGTTTCGCTTTCCTCCCAATTCACTTCGCGCAAACTCTGGGCAAAGTGAAACCCAACTTCGGCTTGCGCGGTGTCGAGCGTAAACGCCGAATACCAGGCCCCGCGGTCCGGACCGTTAAAGCGGCTGCCCTCGGGGCGTGCGTGGGTGAAGGCCGCGTTAACGATATGCCAGTTAGGCACTCCGAAAACAAGCTCATGAACGGTGACACCAGGCAGGAGATTGGCTTCTCCCAGCAACCCTTCATTGGTGGCGCCATCGAGCTGAAAAAGATCCTGCTGCTGCTGCCGGTCGGAGGTGAGCCGCGCCAGGACGCTCGCGCCCTCATCGCTGTAGCGCGCAGGAATGAGACGATGGGTATCGTCCTGATCAAGCGGGGTGATACGAGGGGCCACTAGCGACCGCCGCGCCGCGCATCCACCAGCTGCCGCACCCGAATCATCGCGGGCACGCCACCCTTGATCATCGAAAGCAGGGGCGATTCACCGCCGAACATGGGATTGCGGTTGGGCAGCTGGACCCAGGCGTCAGCCAGCCTCCTGCTGTACAGGACATTCAGGGCCTTGAAAATGCCAAGCAGCAGCGAAATGCGCGTGAGCTTGTCCTGATCGAGGGTCTTGGCGGGACGGCGCTTCAGGCTGTAGTAGGTGCCATTGGAAATTCCGCCGAGCAGACTCCGGGCATCTTCGTCGCGCAGGTTCCATAGATCGGTGAGCCGGAAGAAGGCCAATATGGCGGAAGGGCTGAGCTTTTCCTGGATCTTCCTGCTGGAGAGGTCAACCGGCCGATCCAGCGTGACGCCCGCGATCTGCACGTTTGGGATGGCAGTCATGTTGTATCCAATAATGTATTTATATTACTACATATTTGGAGAGAATCAAACACTTAGGTTTCCACCGGGCACTAAATCTCCCCTTGAAGGCGTCATCCTGAGCTTGCGAAGGACCCGGCGTGCAGCGGATTACGTACTGGGGCACACGGCACATCGGCCTCACGCCGGATCCCTTCGGGACTCAAGTCCCTCAGGATCACTCCAGTGCGGGGGATGGTTCGCGCGCACCAGGCAGCACGGGCGGGACGCCCGTGCTCCATGGCTTACAGGCACTGCCGGATTTCCGCCTCACTCAGCGTGTGGTTGGAGGCCTTGGCCAGTTTGTAGATTCTGTCCACCACTTCATCGCTCGCGGGCACGCCGTGACGCTCCAGCCAGAACAGCACGTTCGACTTCCCGCTCATGGGACCGATGTCGATAATCTGTTCCAGTCCGAACATCTGCGACGGCACTCCGGAGTACACGGCATTTACCAGCTCGACGTCGTTTTTCCTATAGGCCTTGATGAGGGCCGCGGCGTGCACCCCGGTGGCGGTGCGAAACGCGTCTTCACCGACTACCGGATAGTTGGCCGGGATAGGCACACCCGTGGCCTTCGATACGGCCTGGCAATATTCCTTCAGCTTGGTCAGGTCTTGCTCAGCCCAGGGAGGAATACCCATGAGTTTGAGGTTCACCAGCATCTGATCCATCTGGGTGTTGCCGACGCGCTCGCCAATTCCGAGGGCACAGGCGTGGACGCATTCCGCACCCGCCATCAGCGCGGCCATGGAGTTCGCGATGGCGAGGCCGCGGTCGCAATGACCGTGCCAGTCCACCCGAATCTTTTCGCCGGAAGGCTTCACCACCTCTTCGAGCACGAAGCGCACCAGGGCGAATGCACCCATGGGGGTGGCATGTCCCGCAGTATCGCAAATCGCGATGGCCCGCGCCCCGCAACTGATGGCAGTCGAATAAAGGCGTTTCACCATGGCCGGATCGCAGCGGCTGGTATCCTCGGTCACGTACATGCATTCGAGGCCGAGCGAGACAGCGTACTTCACGGCTTTATCCGTGGTCTCAAGCAGGAAGTCGTCGCTCCAGCCTTCGGTGTAGCGGCGAATCGGGCTGGAGCCGATGAAGGTTGCGGCCTGAATGTTCAGCCCGGTGCGCTGCACGATCTCGGCAATCGGCCGGATGTCATGTTCATGAGTGCGGGCGGCGCAGTTGGCGCGAATTTTCATCTTGCGGCGCACGATCTCGTGGGCCAGTGCCTCGCAATCCGCGACGGCGCGAGGTCCTGCGCCCGGCAGCCCCATATCGAGCGAGTTGATGCCCAGAGCTTCCATCAGATGCAGGATCTGAATTTTCTCGGCGATCGAAGGATCGCGCACCGAGGGCGACTGCAATCCATCGCGCAGAGTCTCATCGTTAAGCAGGACTTCTCCCCTGGGCCGCACCCTGGCGGCATCCATCTGGTTCCAGTCGTAGATAAGTTCGGAAGTATTCACAAGGAAATGTCCGGAGACCACCAACCTGGGCACCTGGCGGTATGAGAGTGGGCCGATCTATTTTTTCGGCGCCACCGTCAACCCAAAAATCGAAGTCTGTCCCTGCCCGGCCACGTTGAGCCCACGCACTCCCTCCTGGTTTGGCAAGTAAAGCGTCTTGCAATGCTCGCAGCGATAGACCTCGGCGTCAGGTCCCCAGGCCTGTTCGGCATCGCCGCAGGCCTGCTCGACCACATCCGTGGTGTAGAACCAGCGCTTCAGGTGTCCGCCGCAGAATTTTCCCTTGGCGTTGTTCTCGTTGCAGGAGCGCTGTCCTGGCTTCTTGATTTTTACTTTGTGATGGGGAAGCTGGGGAGGAGCAGTCGCGGTTTCGGTGGCCAATGGCGATCCTCGTCGCGCGGCAAAACGCCGCCGGATTTACGGATTCATTTTACTCGAAGCGTTTCGCTCTATCGCCTTCAATCGAACTCTCTCTTAGGCTCGGCTTGCTGCGGTCCGACGCAGCCGCTCACGATTTCAGCGACGAAATAATTTTCGCCTTTTACCGGGCCGCCAGCCATCCGCCGCAGCATCGCGATCTGTCCTACATGGGTCAGGGCATCAGCCACCGGGCCCTGAAAAAGCTTTTCTGCCGGAACATGCAAAGGCTCGGCCGAGGCCAGGTAATCGTCGAAGCGCTTCAGCGCGGCAAAGAAGCGTTCTGCTCCCTTGTCCCAAGGCAGGGGTTCGCTATTCTTCCAACTCTGTTTGCCTTGCGCGATGGAGAGTCCCCAATCGAGCAGGTCGCCCAGATGGGCCAGGATTTGTCCGGCGGCGCGCCCTGAAGGGCAGCCGCGAAACTCGGCAAACCCCGCAGGAGCATTGCGGACAGCCTTACCGCCGCGGTAGGCCAACGTGGCCACGGTGTGCCGCAGGAGTTCGCGTTTTTGATCAGAGTTTGGAGTCATCGCGTTTCCTCATCCCGTGTGGGTCGGACACTCCCTTCGACTTCGCTCAGGGCAGGCTCTGTCCGACGCTTTTGACTTTGTCTCCCAAAGACTCACCTTGGGTGAGCGTTCGGGCCAACTGCCAGAATCAACCGCAAACTCCAAAAGCGTCGGACAAGAGTGTCCGACCCACACACGCTAGCCGCGCTTTTTGCCTTTTAGCGCTCCCGCTGCTCTCGCCGCGCCCCGTACCCGGTGACCCAACCTGCGGGCAAACTGCGCATCCAGCAACCCCTCCATCTGGCGCGCGAAGGCACTCCCATAGCGGTACCACCAGATCTTTTCCATTCCTGGCAGCCGATCGGAAGCAACATATTTTATACGCACCATTTCTTCCAGGCCAAAGCGGCCATGTGAGCGGCCTATGCCGCTCGCCTTCACGCCTCCGTGGGGAGCTTCGCTGATGCCAAAGCAGGAGACCACGTCGTTCACCATGACCGTTCCCGCGTGGATGCGTCTCGCCAGGGCCTCCCCGCGGGCGCGGTCCCGGGTCCACACACTTGCCGCCAGGCCGTACTCCGAATCGTTGGCCAGACGGACAGCCTCATCATCGCGGTCGAAGAGCATCACCGGTAACACCGGCCCGAAGGTCTCTTCGCGCATGATACGCATCTCGTGAGTGACCTCCGCCAACACCGTCGGGGCGTAATAGTTTGGCCCGATTTCCGGCAGGCGCTTTCCCCCCGCCAGCACGCGTGCTCCCTGGGCCCGGGCTTCTTCGACCTGGGATTCCACATTCTGCAACTGGCGCTGATGGATCAGCGGGCCAACCTCGATCTCAGGGTCCATTCCGTTGCCCACCCGCAACTGCTGGGTCTGGCGCACACAGGCCTCGAGAAACGGAGCATACAGGCTGCGATGCACATAGCAGCGCTCGACGGAAAGGCAGGCCTGACCGGCATTAACGAAAGCGCCCCAGACCGCGCCGCGGGAAGCGATTTCGACATCGGCATCGTCGAGTACGAGCATCGGGTCTTTGCCGCCCAGTTCCAGCGCCACCGGCAGCAGACAGTCGGCCGCGCTCTGCGCGATCCGCCTTCCGGTGGGCACGCTTCCGGTGAACACCAACTTGTCCAGGGCAGAGTTGAGCAGGGCGGCTCCCGTGGCGCCGTCACCGATGATCACTTGAAAAACATCGCGGGGCGCGCCCGCCTGGTGCAGCAGTGCATCGAGCTCCATCGCCGCCAGCGAGGTGAACTCCGAGGGTTTCACCACCACGGCATTCCCCGCGACCAGCCCAGCCAGGCTCTCGGTGGCCGGAATTGAAAGAGGGTAATTCCAGGGCGAGATGATTCCCACCACGCCATAGGGCTCGCGCACCAAGCACCCGGACTTGGTCTTCATGGCCAGATTGCCGTGCGGAACGGGTTCATCTCGCAGCAACTGGTAAGCGTTGTCGATCAGGAAGCGGGCGGCGTCGAGCACTACCAGCACTTCCGTGAGCAGCGCCTCGACATAGGGCTTGCCGGCCTCACGGCAAACCAATTTCGCGATTTCGGACTTTCTCTGGTACACCAGGTCCTGAAACTCACGCAGGACCGCAACTCTCCTGCGCACGCCCGCTGCGGCCCAGGCAGGCTGGGCAGCACGAGCGCGGGCAACCGCGGCGCCAACGTCGGCTTCCGATGCGCATTCGAATTGGCGCAGAAGCTCGCCCGTCGCAGGATTGATGGAGGCTATCTTACGAACGGCGATTTGCAGATCGGTCACCATGAACAAAACCACCACCGGTGCAGCGCTACAGGTCCGCGGGTGGGTCGCCAGCGGCCACATTGCCATACTCGACGCTTAGCAGGCACAAGCCGCCGGCGGGCGCGGTTGCTCCGGCAGCCGACCGCGAACGTGCTTCCAGAATCCGCTCCAGGTCGGAAGCCTGCAGGGTGCCTTTGCCCAGCAGCAGAAAGGTTCCTACCAGGTTGCGCACCATATGGTGCAAAAACCCGTTGCCTCGCACAGTGTAGACGAATTCATCATCCTGCCGTTCCCAGCGCGAACAAAAAATGTGCCGGAGGTTCGACCGGTCTGTCTCCTGTCCCCGCTCGGGGTCAACCGCGGCAAACGAGGTGAAATCATGCTCGCCCACGATCAAGGGCGCTACCTCCCGCATATAATCTTCGTCCAAGGGATAGGGATAGTGCCACACATACCGCGCCAGAAATGGCGGACAGATGGCGCCGCGAAAGATGCGGTAGCGGTACGTCTTGGCGCGGGCCGACTTTCGAGCGTGAAATTCGGCCGGGGCTTCGGCGGCGCACAGCACCCGGATGGTGGAGGGCAGAAGGTCATTTAGCGCAACTACCAGGTTCTCCGGCGGGATGGGCGATCGGGTAATGAAGCTGGCCACCTGGCCGAGCGCGTGCACGCCTGCGTCGGTGCGGCCCGAACCCTGAGGCAGGACTTTTTCACCCGTCACTCGTCCAATAGCCGAAGCTAGCGTGCCCTGGATGGTCGCCGCCGCAGGCTGTACCTGCCATCCGGAGAACTCCGCGCCATCGTAAGCCAGGACTAATTTGAGATTGCGCATGACGATTGTTTGGAGTCTTCCCGCTACCGATGATCATCCAATCGGGTTGAAAATCTTTACAAAGTTTTACTCTGGCGCCAAGGCGTGGCTTCAGGGCAAGGCAGCAGCGTCAGCTATACTATTTTATTCAAATCGCGACCCGTATTCGTGACCCAGGGACGAAAAGCAGAAACGGCGCGGGCCAGCACAAAAATGAAACCTGGCGCCCGTATTTTACGTACCATCGCTTGATTTCCAGAAGCCTTTGCGCTCTTCACCATCAGACTGTGCAGGGAGAGAATCGAATGTTTTTGTCGGCATTGCAATGCGCCTTTCGGCGGACTCTTGCGCTCGTCCTCGCCGGTACTTTAACCGCCATGAGTTGGGCCCAGACCGCAACCCAGCCGGCCGCGGCCTTACCCGACAGCCCGCGACCGCAGCGTCTGGCAGTGAAGGATTATTCGAAGCCCAACTCGCACTTCCCCAATCCGGTGGCGCCCTACATGCCCCGGCACCTGCCGCCGGCGGACCTGCTCAACACGCCGCGGATTGAGCAGTTGTTGCGGGACGGCAAGCTCTATCTGTCCATGAACGACGCGGTGGCGCTAGCTCTCGAAAACAATCTGGACATCGCCATTTCCCGCTACAACCTTAACATCGCGGACACCGACGTCCTGCGGGCCAACGCGGGCGCGAACACGCTGGGCGTGAGCCTGGGCCTGCTGCAGGGCACGCCCGGGGGCAACGCGGGCGGGTTGGGCGGGACCATCGGGTCCGGCCCGGGCGGCACCAGCGTGAGTGGAACCGCGGGAGCCGGCGGAGGCGCGTCGGGTCTGGTCACCAGCACCCTAGGGAGCGGGCCGCAGATCACCAGCTTCGATCCGCTGGTTACCGGCTCGTTGCAGTTCGATCACAACAATATTCTGTCCTCCAGCACCTTTGCCCAGCCCATTACCGTTCAGAACTCGACCACCGCGGATTTTTCCTATTTGCAGGGCTTCAAGTGGGGCTCAAACCTCCAGGTGGGATTCAATAACACCCGCGCCACCACCAGTTCGACATTTGCCACGCTGAGCCCGACCTTGGGCTCCAACTTTCAGGCCCGCTTTACCCAGCACCTGCTGCAGGGCTTTGGTTTCGCGCCCAATACGCGCTTTATCCGCATCGCGAAAAACAACCGCGAGATTTCCGACGTGGCCTTTCGCCTGCAGATTATTACTACCGTCGACCAGATCGAAAACATCTACTGGGACCTGGTGTACGCATACGAAAACGTGAGGGTACAGAACGAGTCTCTGACCTTCGCGCAGAAAACACTTTCCGATACCCAGAAGCAGGTTGAAATCGGCACTCTGGCTCCCATCGAAACGGTGCGGGCGCAGAGCACGGTGGCGAGCGATCAACAACAGCTCACGCTGGCGCAAACGAACCTGCAACTGCAGCAACTGCTGATGAAGAATGCGCTCAGCCGGACTCTGGTCGATCCCAGGTTGGCGGATGCCGAAGTGATCCCCACCTCCATCATGCAGTTGCCCCAGCAGGAACCGGTGGTTCCGACGCAGGACCTGGTGAACGAAGCGCTGAGCCGTCGCAGCGAACTGGCGGAAGCCCGCATCAACCTGAAGAACCAGGAGATCAGCATCAAGTCAGTGCGCAGTTCGTTGCTGCCCTCGCTGGATCTTTACGGCTACTACGGCGGATCGGGATTGGGTGGAGCACAGAATGCTAATAACCTCTGTCCGCCACCTCCGGCCCCGCAGCCCTTCGGGTGCTCGACAAATCCAGTGACGCCGGTGAGCTACGGCAGCACGCTCAACCAACTGGTCAATTCCACCGCTCCCGACAAGGGAGTCGGATTGCAGCTGACCATTCCGCTGAGAAACCGGGTGGCGCAGGCGACCCAGATCCGGTCGGAACTGGAATACCGTCAGGCGCAGATGCGGCTGCAGCAGCTAGAGAACCAGGTGCGCATCGAAATCCGCAACGCCCAGTTCGCAGTGCAGCAGAACCGGGCCAGCGTGTCTTCCGCCCAGGCGGCGGTAGACCTGGGACGCCAGTCGCTGGATGCCGAACAGAAGAAATATGCCCTGGGGGCTTCCACCACCACGCTGGTGCTGCAGAACAGCAGCGCTCTGGCGCAGGCCGAGTCCACGCTGGTATCGGCCATGGCGGCCTATGAAAAGGCCCGGGTAGAACTGGATCGCGCTACCGGACTGCTGCTGGACCACTCCGGCATCCTGCTGGCCGACGCCGAACGCGGCGAAGTGACGCACATGCCCTCCGTTCCCTTTGTATCTGCGCGGCCGGATGTGCCACAGTCGGTGATGCCACCGCAGGCTCCACCGCAGTAGTTTTTTTGTGTGGGTCGGACACTCTTGTCCGACGCTTTTGAAGTTGGTTTTGTTGGTGGGCTTTCCCGTGCTATGACGGCCCGCATCACGTCTTGAGACCTAAGGTCAAGGACGTGCGGACACAGCCTGCCCTGAGCGAAGCCGAAGGGAGTGTCCGACCCACACTCGTACCCCTGCGGGGATTCCGCCCGTGTGGCCTTACGGTTTATTCTCTCCGCGTGAAGCTCTCCGTGGTTTTGATCACCTGCAACGAAGAGGCCAACCTGGCGCGCACGCTTGAGAGCGTGCGTCCCCTGGCGCGCGACGGGCAGGGCGAGATCATTGTGGTGGATTCGGGTTCTACCGACCAGACCGTGGAAATTGCGAAGTCGTATGGTGCAAGCGTCTTTGTGGAAGCCTGGAAGGGTTACGCCGCGCAAAAAAATTCCGCGATCGAGAAGGCTACGGGCGATTGGATCTTGAGCCTGGATGCGGATGAGGAGTTGGACGGGCAACTGCAGAGTGCCATTGCCACCGCGCTGGAGAGTCTGGAGCGGATGGAGGCGCTGGAGCGAAGGACCGATGCTCATCCCTTCATGATGCAGGATGCCCGTATCGAGTTAGCAAATTGCATCGCCGTAAAAGGCGAGCAGCCAGTCGCCGGGGTTTGGATCCGGCGCAAAAACGAATTCCTCGGCCGGTGGATGAAACACGGAGGCTTTTGGCCGGACCCCAAGCTGCGATTGTTCCGTCGCGGTTGCGGTCGCTTCGAAGATCGCGCCGTGCACGAGACGCTTCAAGTCAGCGGCGCAACCGCTACTCTCAAGCAGGGCGCTCTCCTGCATCACTGCTACCCCACGGTCTCCGACTATATCGCCCACATGAACCGCTACTCCTCCCTGGGGGCAGAGATGGCGGTGGCTGAGGGACGGACGGGATTCAGCGTCATGAATATCGCAGTGCGTCCGGTGATGACATTCGTCTATAACTATTTTCTTCGCTTTGGCTTTCTCGACGGCCGTGAAGGGCTGCTGCTGCACCTCTGCCACGGGGTGTACGTTTCCTGGAAATACGCCAAGGTGTGGGAACTGGCGCAGGCGCGCAAGCCTTAGCCCGCCCGGGTGCCGTCCGGTACCGGACTCTCCGGCGTGGCCAGCACAGGTCTCACGCCGTCGGCGTATCCGATGTCAAACAGCATGCCTTCGGAGACCACGCCTCGCATCTTGCGCGGCTCCAGGTTCACTACGAACAGAGCTTGCCGGCCGACAATCTCTTGCGGATTTGTGCGTTCTGTTTTCATTCCGGCCACGATGGTGCGCTCGTGATCGCCCAGGCTCACATGCAACTGAACCAGCTTATCGGAGTTTGGCACGTCGTTCACTGAGAGGATAGTCCCGACACGAATGTCGATCTGATTCAGGACTTCCAGGGAAACCGTCGGCTTGATGGGATCTGGCATGTTCACAAGATCACCACGGAGGACACCAGAGACAAAGTGCTCAGGTTTTCTCCGTGTGCTCAGTGTCCTCCGTGGTCAATTTTAGCCTTACAAATTCGATGATCTGAGAGGTGACATATGGTGGCGGAGAAATCCGAAACATGGGTCGACCCGATACAGGTTTCAGGGAAGTCCCCCGCCACGCCGGCACTGAGGCCGGCTTTTCGTGCAGGATGACAGCATCCGCCCGATCGAGAAGCTCCTGCGCAGAGGCCTTGAAGTCCGCGGTTGCGGGATTGAGAACGGTAAGGTAAAGATCGGGACGCAGAAACTTGAGAATGCTGTTCGATTCCAGGATCACATTCTCGGACTCTTTCAGTTTGCGGCGGATCGCGGGCATGGCCTCAGCCAGTCGTCCCTGCTCGGTACGGACCCACCATGCCCGGACCGCGCCGGCAGCCAGAAAGCGAGAGCTATCGGAATCTCCGGAGCGATCAGTCTCTTCCGAAATGGCCCAGCTATGATCGTCAGTCGCGCAGTGACAGGGCTTCCCATCCATCGAGCAAACGCCGTGCCCATATTGGGTGATTTTGAACGCCGTCCAGTTGTACTCGGGCAAAGCAGCGATCAGCCCGGCGACCACGCTGGTCTTGCCCACGTCACGCGAATGTCCGCCGATCACGATGAGAGCCATGGGGAAATAGTCGTTGGTCGTTGGTCGTTGGTCGTTGTTCGTTGGTCGTCGGTCGTTGGTCGTTAGCCCTTGCACCCAATGACGTCTGCGGCATCGGGTTTTGGCCAACGACCAAGGACCAACGACTATGACCAACGACTACTTCCTAGCCAGGCGCGCTAACGCCGCCAGCTGTTTCAAATATTCGCGCACCGGGCGCGCCGGCGTTCCCCAGAAGGCCACGCCCTTGCCGCGCAGCACCTTGTTGGGGAGAACACCGCCTTGTCCGCCCAGCATTACACCTTCCTCGAGACGGGCGTGCTCGCCGATGCCCACCTGGCCACCGAGCACAACATTCTTCTCGATCACGATGCTGCCGGAGAGCCCGGTTTGGGCGGCGATCACCACATCCTCCCCGATCTGGCAGTTGTGCCCGATGTGCACCAGATTATCGATCTTGGCGCCGCGCCCGATGCGAGTCACTTCCAATGCTCCGCGATCGACAGTCGAGTTGGCCCCGATCTCCACGTCGTCTCCGATTTCGAGCCGTCCCACCTGGGGAAACTTCTCGTAGCGTCCGCTCGCCAGATCGCGGACATAGCCGAAGCCATCCGCACCAAGTACCGCTCCGGCATGAACGATCACGCGATCGCCCAGGCGCGCGCCCGCGTAGATGGTTACATTGGGGTATATCTCGCAATCCCGTCCGATATGAACCCCTTCACCGATTACGGCACCGCCTCCAATCCAGGTCTGATCGCCGACTTCGGCCTGCTGGCCGATGACAGCGCGCTCGGCCACGATTACGTTCCTGCCCAGCCTGGCCGATGCATGCACCACCGCCGTGGGATGGGTCCCGGGCTGCCGCTCCGGCGCGGGGCAAAGAAGTTGTGCGGAGCGTGCAAACGCCAGCCTGGGATGCTGGCATATCAGCAGCGGCTTGCCTTCACCATTTTTCTTCGAACCCTCAGACCGGGCGAATTCACCCGCGATGACCGCGGCGGCTCGCGATCCCAGCGCCGCCTGCAAGCTCTTTTCATCTTCCACAAATACCAGGTCCACCGAGGTTGCCTGCGAAATGCTGGCTATTCCGCTGACTTCGACCGCGCCATCTCCTACTACCTGCGCCTGCAGAGATTGGGCAACCGAAAGGAGTGACCGCTTCATTGCACCTTTGTATACGTTTGGCCAGCGAAAGAAAAGCCAGCCCGGGTCTAGAATGTTGGCATGGAGAAGAAAATCTTCTGGGCCGCCTTCACGGTGCTGGGGCTGGCCGCGGACTTCATCCTGCCTATCTGGTGGGCGCTGGTGGCAACCATCCCGATCGCCTACGCCAGTTGGTGGATCGCCTACCGCAGCGATTGGTTTTGAAGGACCCGCTTCTAGCTACTGGCTTCTAGCCACCGGCTCGTCCCTCAAAGCAGCAATCTTCCGACCTTGGCGCCGGGCAAAAAGCTCGTAGCCAGCAGCTAGAAGCTGCCCTTCTCAGTACAGCCCCGGCTCACCCGGCGGCCTCGTCTTCCAGCGCCGGTGCACCCACAACCACTGGTCGGGATAGCGGCGAACATACTCCTCGGTGATTTTGGTGAAGATCTGGGTGTTGGTGACGATATCTTCTTCGTCGTTGCCAGTGCGCACCAGATTGACGGGGGGATCGAACCGCAGCCGGTACTTGCGCAGCGTGGAGTCCCAGATGGTGAAGCCCGGGACCACGGCGGCGTCGGTGCGCAGGGCGATTCTGGCCAGTCCGCTGGCGGTACAGGCGGGAATGCCAAAGAAATTCACGAACACACCTTGCGGCGGAGTCATATTGGTGTCCATCAGCAGGCCCACCACCTCTCCCGCCTTCATCGCCTCCAGGAGTCCGCGCACGAAATTGTCTTTGCTCACCGTCGTATTGCCGTGCATCGAGCGATAACGCTGGATCAGACGGTCGAGATAGATGTTGTCCAGGTTGCGCACCACAACGTGCATCCAGTGGCCATACAGGGAGTGAACGAAAGCGGAAAGTTCCCAGCCGCCAAAGTGAGCGGTAAGAAACAATACGCCCTTGCCGCGAGCGGCGGCCCGTTCGTAGTTCTCAAAACCGTCATAGACCACCACCCGGCCCACGTTTTCCCTGGTGTATCGGGGAAACTGGCAGACCTCAGCCAACTGGCGGCCCAGCGAGGTAAATTCTCCCCACAGGATCCGGGCGTGCTCCCTGCGGCTCTTCTCGGGCATCGCCATGGCCAGATTGCGCATGCCCACTCGCCGCAGCCGCACGTGTAGCAGGTAAACCATCCAGGCGAGAGATATCGCCGCGGCGCGCGCGAGAGGACGCGGTAACAGGCTCAGCGTTTTGATGAATGGCCACGCAAGCGCGTACTCGAATCGCTGACGCATCTAGGGGAAACTGGTGACGGTAGCAAGGGGACGGTGGGATGTCAAACCGGGACGTTTTTGATGTAGGCGCGAGCGTCCCCGCTCGTGCAGGGCAGCACGAGCGGGGACGCTCGCGCCTACATTGAAAGCGGCTTACTTGGCGGCTGCCGTCTTGGCCCACTTGGCCAGTGTATTCAGGAACGGGTAGGCATTGGCAGGAACGTCAATGGTGCCGGTCAGCGAGGTCTTGAAGGGCACCATGCGGCCGTAGAACTGGCGGGTGGCGTCCTTGTCCTGGTCGATGGCCGCGCCGCTCAGTTCCAGGCCGGCGAACAATCCACGGGCCCGGGAATAGCTCAGCACCTGCGCCTTCAGCTTCCAGTCGGTGTCAGCGGCAGCATGTCGGCCTACCGGCCCGGCCGCTACGCTGGCATCCGCCCCCAGTTTGAACTGGCTGCTCAGCAGGTTCTTCATGCCGTTGTCGTTCATGATAAGCATGACCAGATCAACCGCCTGGGCGCCGATCTGCAGGCCGAAGCTTCCGCCTTTGATGGTGAAGAAGGCCGGTGCGCTCCAACCTTTGGGCGTGCGGCAGCTGGCAACGCCGCGCCCGAAGCGGGCACCCACGATGAAACCGCCCTTAATCATGGTAGGCACGACCGCCACGCATTCGGCCGACCCCAGGACTTCCTCCGGAATGCCCTGGTCAGGAGCGGATTCGATCTCATCCAGCACCGTGCTAGCGGCCTTGATGCGGTCTTCGGCCTTGTTCTGGTCATCATCATCCTTGGCAAACGTGGAAAGGGCGAGACAGGCGACTACACACAGAAGCAGCAGTTTTTTCATTTCTTCCTGACTTTCTGGACTTGATAGAGTCTATTTGCAACTCAGTACTATTGATTTTAGCGGATTTTGCGGAGGAAAGTAGGAGGCCGAGAATCAGGGTGCAGGAAAATCGTTGCAGCCAAAAAAATCGGGGCCAGTAGCGGTGACCCTAAATCTCCGCTCCCAACCCCGTCTCCCAGGTTCTGTGGTAGGTGAAGTGAGTATGCGTCGAGCCGGCTAAAGCGGCAAGATTACCCAGGTCACTGTCCTAAAGTAACCTCGCCCTTGGGCTGCAAAAAACCTGGATTTTGCTGGATTGAGGGATTGAAGAATGAGGGATTGAAGAATTGCCGAATTGCCGAATTGACGGATTGACGGATTGACGGATTACGGATTCTAAACCGGCAATTCGTAAATTCTAGAATTGTCTTACTTCGCCGTGACCAGCGAGTGCGTGATCGCGTGCACCGAAAGCGCAATCCGGTTCTGGACTCCAACCTTCCGCATGAGCTTGGCCACGTGGGCCTTGACGGTGCGTTCCTCGATACCGAGAGCAGAGCCGATTTCCTTGTTGGAGCGGCCCGCCACCAGCATTTCCAGCACTTCTTTCTCGCGGTCGGTAAAAGTCACTCGGCCGGCGGGAAAGACTCGGCCAGGTGCGGAGCTGACACGCTCAATGAACAACGAGAGAACACGGCGCGGCGCCCACACTGAGCCCTGGTTCACGATGCGAATAGCCTGCACAAACTCAGCCGGCGAGGCCGCTTCGTCCACGTACCCTTTGGCGCCGGAAGCAATGGCTTTCAGGATGGTTTCCTCGTCCATGCCCGAACCTGTCACAATGATACGCAGATCAGGACGGCTGGCTTTGAGGCTGGCCATGAGATCGAACAGGTTCTGTCCGTTGCGGTTTCCCAGCAGCACCAGATCAATGTTCGGCAGGCTTCCGATGTCGGGCAACGAGGCCGCGATCAGTTCGAAGTCCGTCTCCGAGTCAAACAGGGCGCGAAATCCCACAAAGCGCAGTGGATCGCTCTCCACCACAGCCAGTCGGATGGCCGGTTTTTTTGCTGGTGAAGCCTTCATGGCGGTTGCAGCCTTCATAGGGTTTCCTGTTTGATAGGGTTTCCTGCTTTATTCCGAAAGCTGGATTAGCATAGCTGCATTTGCCGGCGATGAGAACATTCGACTGGTCCATAACGATTACGCCGGTAACGTGTTTAGCATCTAAAATGTGATGGGTAACTACTCATAAAATCACGAGGCAGACGGTGAAACGATATATTCGGTGGGTTGCGGCGACAGTGCTGGTGAGCTGTCTGGCCGCCGCGGCACAGACAACATACCAGCCCAAGTTCAAGGGCGATCCCGCCCGATCGGACTCGGAAGCTGCTGCCCTGGGCTACATGCGGACGGTTCTGCGGGCCCAGAAGCTGTACAAAAAAAAGAATGACAAGTTCGCGACGTCGCTGGCGCAACTGGTGCACACCGGATCGTTTACCAAGCGGATGGTGAGTCCGGAGCGTGGCGACTACTCCGTCGGCTTCCGGCCTAACAAAGATGGATTCGACCTGACCCTCACCCCCAAGCAGCTGGATGCGGAGCACCGCTCCTTCTGGGCCGACGAAGACGGTGAAATTCACGCGGATGAGCAGGGTCCGGCAAGCGACAAATCGCCGGTGGTGAAGTGAAGAGATTGCAGATTTTAGATTGCAGGAAACCCGAGGAAAATTATGATTAGAAAACCTGCAACCTCAAATCTTCAATCTGAAATGCTTTCCCTTACCCGCCCGTGATCTCAGCGGCCTTGCCGTCGCGAAAGGTGATGGTCACCGGCTTGCCTCCGTTGGGATAGTGGACTGTCTTCACCGCTGGATCGCTGGATCGCTCGGGGACTCCCATTCCGATGGCAAAGTAGGCCTGAAACTCATTCATCCCGGGCTTGATCTGGTGCTGCTCGATGGATGCCCAGACATCGGCCGGCCAGTGCTTGTACAACTCGTGCGGGTCTTGGATGAAGAACATTTCGTCGGAGTAAATCTGGTAGCTGTCGCCGGTCTGCGAGCCGATCGGGACGGCATAAGTCTTGCCCTCCAACTCGAACACCGCCATCACCTGGCGCAGATGGGCAGAGTGGGGTGCGGTATCGGTGACCACATCCTTGATCTCCAGCTTTTGGATGGGCAGCAGCAAACCGACCTCATGGGCAAAATCGGTGCGGTGGCGCGACTGGTCGTAGGGGTAGTAGGTGAAGCGATAACCTTCCCGGACCCACACCGGCTGTTGGGTCAACTGTTTGGCCGACTTCAAATCGTATGGATAGAGCTTCTTGGGAATGACGTAATAGTCAGGATTCAGGGGCGGCGCCTGCGGTTTGGTTTCTTCGGCCGTGCTGGCGCGCCGCTCGTACACAACATAGCCGGCACGAAGGCCTGCCGCCACGATCGCAACCACTAGCAGCAGCTGGATTTTCCGCTTCGCTTCTGGAGTCATTAGGTTGAGGTCCTGGACATCGACTGCAGCCGGGCGTGTAAACTATCGGTATCGATCTGAGGAGAATGCATGGCTACCCTAACCGAGGACGAAGTTCTTAGCGCCCTGAAGCAGTGTTACGACCCGGAAATTCCGGTCAACATTGTCGATCTGGGACTGATTTACGGGGTCCGTTTTGATCCCGCGCCGGAGGAGAAACAGGACGTGACCGTGGAAATGACCCTCACGGCCCAGGGCTGCCCCTCGCACGTCATGATCGGAGAACAGGTCAAGGCTCGGGTGGAACAGATGCCCGGCGTGCGCAATGCCACCGTCAACGTGGTCTGGACTCCGCCCTGGACTCCAGAGCGGCTTAGTCCCGATGCCCGTAAGACTCTGGGCATCGAGTAGTTCGTCCACCCTCAGCGAAGTCAGTTGGTGAGCAGAGACTCGTACCACGTCTGGGAGCGGCTCTCCGCTGCTTCCGCCAGGCGATCTCCCACCCGGGTTGCGACTTCGAGAAAATTGTTGCCGCGCTCGATGAAGTCAGGCAGCCGCCGGCGCACCTCGGCGAATTTCTCGGGATATTCCGATGCCAGCGTGGCCAGTCCGACGCCCGCCAGAATGATTCCGGCCGTCCATTTTTTCTTCAGAAACATCGCCGTGCCCACGCCCGCCGCACCACTCACCAGCGCCACCTTCCAGTTTTCCATTCCACCCTCCGCCTTGACGGAATTGTACCCGAGGACGAACACGGGATACCTTTATACTGCCAAAACTACCACGGAGGACTTTGATGCTGAAAGCAGTCAGAGCATTGCACGCTGCCCTGGCTTTTTCATTGCTGCTCGCCACCGCCGCGGCCCAAACCGGCCGCGCCCGCGATTTGGGGGTTCCCTTCGATGGTACGCCCGGACCGCTCAATGCCATCACCGACGTGAGGGGCGTGGAGGTCGGCCAGACCACCCTGATTTCCGGCAGCGGGCCGCTGAAAGTTGGCGTGGGTCCGATACGAACGGGTGTGACCGCCATTCTGCCCCGCGGCCACAATTTTAAGGATTCGGTCTTCGCCGGCTGGTTCACCCTAAACGGCAACGGCGAAATGACCGGGACCACCTGGGTCGAAGATTCGGGATTTCTCGATGGTCCGGTGATGATCACGAATACGCACAGCGTCGGCGTGGTGCGCGACGCGGTCATTGCCTGGCGGGTAAAGAATGCTCCCCCGGACGACGACGGCTACTGGTGGTCATTGCCCGTGGTTGCCGAAACCTGGGATGGCGAGTTAAACGACATCAACGGATTTCACGTCAAGCCGGAGCATGTCTTCCATGCCCTCGACACCGCGAAGGGCGGCCCAGTCGAAGAAGGCAGCGTGGGCGGGGGCACTGGCATGATCTGCAACGAATTCAAAGGCGGAATCGGGACCTCCTCGCGCGTGCTCGATTCAAAGTACGGCGGCTACACGGTCGGGGTGCTGGTGCAGTGTAACTACGGATCCCGCAGCCAGTTGCGTATCGCCGGAGTGCCAGTGGGTCGCGAGATCAGTGAACATACCGTCCGCGATGATGATGTCGGGTCCATCATCGTGGTCGTGGCCACCGACGCGCCGCTGATTCCGACCCAATTGAAGCGCGTGGCCAGAAAAGTGTCATTAGGTCTTGGCCGAGATGGCAGTTTCTCCGGCGATGGTTCGGGAGACATTTTTATCGCCTTCTCAACCGCCAACCCCGGAGCGGCGGAACCGAAGGGGCTCCGCCCGTTGACCATGCTTCCCAACCAGCGTCTGAACCCGATCTTCCTCGCCACGGTGCAGGCCACGGAAGAAGCAGTGGTCAATGCCATGGTGGCCGCAAAGACGATGAAGGGCATCAACGACGTGGAAGTCATCGGCCTACCCCACGATCGCCTGCGCGAGGTGCTGAAGAAATACAACCGCCTGGTGAAGTAGTTGCCGCGTGTAGGGCGGGCGCCCTCGCCCGCCGCCTTTGAAGTTGACTTAGCTCAATCTTCCGTTGAAAGTGCACTGCTCCTGCAGGACACAAGGTCAAAATCAAAGGCGGCGGGCGCGGGCGCCCGCCCCACACAGGGTCTTAGTAAATTGTGTAGCATGGGGCCGGGGTCCGCAGGTCGGGCTTGGATGCCGTCAGCAGCAGCGCTCCCATCTTTTTGAAAGCTCGCAAATCGTCGAGAGTGTGGAAGGACTTCGTCTGGTAGTCGTCCGGCGTGGGCGTGTCGTCCGGAATGCGCTGCGCTTCGACGTTTTCAAACGCGTGTTTCTTCAAGAGCTCGACATACTCCGCCTCGGAACGTACGTGCACCGGGACGTTCAGCTTGTCCACCCATTGCAGAGAGTAGGGATTGTCGCGGTACAGGTTGATCAGGATGAACAAACGCCCATGCGGCGCCATGACCCGAAAAAGTTCTGACAACGCCCGGTCCTGGTCCGCATAGTAGTAAAAAGACTCCACTGACAAGACTTTGTCGAAGAAGTTTTCCTCCCAGGGAATCTGCTGCGCCGATCCCCACACGTACAAAATATTCTCAAAGTCCTTGGAAGCGGCGCGGGCCTGCCGGACCATTTCGTCGGAAACATCAAGACCTACTACCTGGCCAAAACCTTCGGGCCCATCGCCCACCAAACGCGACAACAGCCGCGTCGCCCACCCCGAGCCACAGCCCAAATCGAGTACGCGCTCGCCGGGGCGGAGGTCCATCAGCCGCAGGGTCTTCTCGGTGATGTCGAGATGATGGTTTTCCATCTTCGGGCCTTCACCGGCCAGCGCCCAGCGGTTAAATTCGAGTTGCAGCTTTTCGTCAGGAGCGGGAGATTTGTCGGGCATGGAATTATCTTAACGCCATCGATGCCCACGCAGGGTCGAACGCCCTCGTCCGCCCAGCCGGGCAGGGCCCGGCGGGAGTTTTGCTTCCCCGTGACCGGTCATTCCCCAAAAGCCAGGCGAGCTTCGCTCGCCCGCCCGGACGAAGGCGTCCGGGCCTACGTAGTTCGAGGCGAGCGTGGTTCGAGAACGAACGTGGTTCGCGGTGACGCACATATGCTACATTTGCCATCCTCATGAGCTCAACCCCGCAGCCGGAGCCTGACCCGGAGCCACTCTACTGTCCCCGGTGCAGCCAGGAAGTTACCGACCCTCTTACCTGCGGCGACTGTTCCGCGGTTATCTGCCGGCGCTGCGGAACTCCGCTGGAATCTCCCGATGAACTGGGAATGGGATAATTGATGAGCCTGCCTTCCGTCTCTCCCTCCAGCGCGAAGTCCGAATCGCCCAGCCTGGTTCGCGGGCTTAGCCTGCTCGACTCCGTACTGCTGTTGTGCGGAGGCATCATCGGCTCCTCGATTTTCCTGACCGCGAAAGACATTGCCGGCCCGCTGCCCCATCCCATGCTCTTCCTGTTGGTCTGGATTCTGGGCGCTGGCATTTCGCTGCTGGGGTGCACCGCCTTCGCCGAACTGGGTTCGATGTTTCCTGACTCCGGAGGGCAGTACGTCTATCTGCGCGAAGCCTACGGAGACCTGCCCGCATTCCTCTACGGCTGGATGCTGTTCAGCGTCGCCAACGGCGGCACTATCGCGGCACTCTCGGTGGCTTCGGCGGCGTACCTGGGCGGAATTGTGCCGGCGATTTCCCCGGAGCATGTCATCTTCGCCGCCGCCGGAGTGGTTCTCACCCGCGCCCACGTGGTCGCGCTGGTTGCCATCTTTATCGTGACCTGGATCAACGTGGTGGGGCTGCGTTGGGGCACGATCCTGCAGAATCTCGCCACCTGGGCGAAGTTTGCTGCCATGGCTGCCTTCGTAATTCTGGGCTTCGCCATCGGCAAGGGCGACTGGCATCACTTCTCAGCCGCACCGGGACAAAGCCTCAACCTGGGATTGACTTCGGGACAATTGATCTCCGCGTTTGGGGTGGCCTTGATTGCAGTCTTCTGGGCCTATGACGGCTGGGTCTACATCACCTGGGTTTCGGGAGAGGTGAAAGATCCGCGGCGGAACGTGCCCCGGGCGATGGTTCTGGGAGTCGTCGCGGTCGGTATCATTTACATGGCGATGAACATGACATACGTTTACGCGCTGCCGATGGGCGAAATCGCGAAACACGAAATCATCGCGCATGCCGCCGCGGTTGCTTTATTCTCTCCCGCGGCCGCCGTGTGGCTCTCGGCGCTGATTGCGGTGTCCTGCTTCGGCGCCATGGCCAGCTGCACTATGAGCGGCGCGCGCGTGTACTTCGCCATGGCCCGCGATGGCGCCTTCTTCCAGAAGATGGCGGAAGTCCATCCCAAATGGAGAACGCCCGCATTCAGCCTGATCGGCCAGGGCATCTGGGGCGCGGTGCTCACGCTGAGCGGACGTTACGACCAGCTTTACACCTACGTGATGTTCGGCATGGTGCTCTCTTATACGCTCACCGTAATCGGCCTGTTCATCCTGCGCTGGAAGCGCCCCGAGCTTCCCCGCCCCTACCGCTGCACCGGATATCCCTGGCTGCCCGCGCTCTACGTCATCATCGGAGGCGCATGGACGCTGAACACCATCGTCACCCGCCCAGCCGAAGCTTTCTGGGGTGCAGCAATCGTGTCGATCGGCGTGCCTGGATATTTGTACTGGAAGCGCATGAGCAGAAATTCGGCGCGCATGTCCTGATGCATTTCAATCATCGAGGGAGGCGTCATGCTGAGGGGCCTCAGCCCCGAAGCATCTCGCGTGGACGCGTACGTGTGTACGCAAGCCGCGGGTCCAACGCATGCCAGATACTTCACCCGGCTGGAGCCGGGCTCAGGATGACGCATCCCCGGAAGTCAGGCAGCTAACTCAGTTGGCATATGCTCGCGATGTCTCTACAATCACCTGACCAGCGAACCGCCCTATCTTTTCTCGTACCCGGAGAATTTAGGGACTTACCCTCCGCTTATCGCCAAGGGGACAATCCGCTGTACTGGTTGACCGGCATTCTTACGTTCACAGCCACCTGATTGCGTACACGAAGAGTGGATGAAACTGGACCAGCCTCCGACCCACCGACCTTAAGCGCCCACACCGCTTCCGTCGCCGATTTAGAAAATACCAACCAGCCGAAACCGGTCCTGGGCTTTCGCGACCTGGTGCTGTTCTATGTGGTCACCGGCGTCAGCCTGCGCTGGATCGCCACCGCCGCCGCTGCCGGGCCGAGTTCGATCATCATCTGGATCGGCGCCTTTCTGGTGTTCTACACTCCGCTCGCGCTCTCCGTCCTCGAACTCTCATCGCGTTACCCGGAGGAGGGCGGGATTTATGTCTGGGCGAAGCGCGGGTTCGGCGATTTTGCGGGTTTCATCACGGCCTGGACATATTGGGCTTGCAATCTTCCCTACTTCCCTGCCGTGCTGTACTTCGCCGCCAGCAACGCGCTTTACATCCGACACGACTGGGCGCGCTTCTCCAACAACACGACGTACTACATCGTTTTCTCTCTGCTCGCGCTCGCGCTGGCTACGCTGCTCAATATCTATGGGCTCAACGTGGGCACGTGGCTGCACAACCTGGGCGCGTTCGCCATGTGGATCCCGGTCGGGATCATCGTTGCTATGGGAGCGGTGGCCTGGCATCGCTATGGCGCGGCCACTTCGTTCACGCTGCATTCCATGACACCAGGTTTGCAGCTCAAAGACATGATCTTCTGGTCGGTGCTGATCTATGCCGTCACCGGATCGGAGACCGCGTCCATCATGGGAGGAGAAATCAAGAACGCTCGCCGCGCCATTCCCCGGGCTCTGTTGACCGCTGGCGTGACGGTGACGTTCTGCTACATCGTAGGGACGATCAGCGTGCTGGTGGCACTACCGGCGGCGGAAGTCGGCAACCTGCAGGGATTGATGCAGGCGATTTCGAAGACCTCGGAGCGTGTCGGTTTCGAAGGCGTAATTCCTCTGGCCGCGCTGCTGATCACGCTCAGCAACGTGGGCGCAGCCGGCGCGTATCTCGCTGCCGGCGCGCGTTTGCCTTTTGTGGCTGGGATCGATCGCTTTCTGCCGCCCGCATTCGGCGCATTACATCCTCGCTGGAAGACGCCGTGGGTCGGCCTGCTGACCCAGTTTATCTTTGGCTCCTTGTTTGTCTTTCTGGGACAGGCCGGCACCAGCATCAAGGGCGCTTACGACGTGTTGGTCAGCATGGGCGTGATCACTTATTTCATTCCGTTTCTGTACTTGTTTGGGGCTATGTTCAAGTTGCAGAAAGAACCCGCGGGGCCCGACGTGATCCGCGTGCCTGGCGGCAAGGTGGTGGCCCGGATGGTCGCAATCGTGGGCCTGATGACGACGATCTTCACTATCGGACTGTCTCTGATCCCACAGCCGGACGAACCCAACAAGCTGCTGGCGGTGATCAAGATTGTGGGATTATCGGGCTTGCTGGTACTGATTGGTGCATGGATCTATTGGGCAGGGAAGAAAAGGGCAGCGGGGGAACAACGGCCTTAATCACCACGGAGGCACAGAGGCACGGAGAAAGACCTTTCTGTTTTTCTTCGTGTGTCTGTGCCTCCGTGGTAAATAAGGCTACACCGGCGTCGCCGTCTTCCTCTCCGGATTGAAAAACGGCATCTTCACGATCTTCGCCGTCACCTGCTGGCGCATGGCTTCGATGGTGATTTCCATCTGCAGCTTGGTGCCGATCTGCGAGTGCGCTGTGTCCACGCTGGCCAGTGCGATCATCTTCTTCAGCACTGGCGACCAAGTGGTAGTCGTGGCTTTGCCGACCTGTTTTTCGCCCAGATATACAGGGACGGCCACGCGCGAAGCCTGGCTGGGCGCGGCCGGCGTAAGGCCGAATTCTTCGTAGCGCGCTTCGACCTCGGGCCAATCAATTTCGAGGCCGACGAATTGCCGCGGTACACCCTGTTTCTGCTGCTTCACCAGCGCCGCTTTGCCGATGAAATTTTCCTTCTCCAGGTGGACCATCTTGCCAAAGCCCAGTTCGTAAGGAGAATATTTCTGCGACTCGATCAGCGCTTTCTTCGCGCTGGTGTAATCCACTTCGATCAGCAGCAAGCCGGCTTCAACCCGGGCCACGTCCAGCGCCAGCATTCCGGCGGCGTGAATGTCGAACTGCTTGCCCTTTTCCATTACCGCGTCCCAGACCTTCACCGCATCGTTCCACGGGACCCAGATTTCATAACCCAGATCGCCGGTGTATCCGGTGCGCGAGATGTCCACATAAACGTTGCCAATCTTGCCCCGCGCCATGCGAAAGTATTTGAGATTGGCGATGTCCGCGGCTTCAACAACCGCCTTCAACAGCTTGCCGGACGTGGGCCCCTGCAACGCCAGCGCGGCGAGCTGTTCCGAAATATCTTCGACCTGGACGTCCATGTTCAAACCGTTTTGCCGGAACCAGCGCAGGCTGGGGTCGGCGGCGGTCCAGCGATACTTGTTCTCTTCCAAACGTGTAATGGTGCCATCGTCGATCACATTTCCCTGTTCGTCGCACCAGCAGCAATAAATGACCTGGCCCACTCTCACCTTGGAGATATCGCGCGTGATGATGCGGTTGACCAGCTTGGTGGCGTCCTTGCCCGTAATCAGATACTTGTAGAGCGGCGAGATGTCGATGAGCGCGGCCGCATTGCGGATGGCGTTGTACTCGTGCTCGTGATGCACTTCATAAACGCTGACCGCGTAGTAGCCCGACCACTCGCGGTAGTTCAGGCTCTGGCAAAGCGGAAAAGTTCTATCGTGAAACGCGGTTCCGACTGGCAAAGGCAGCTCCTTCAATCTCCGTGTCCTCAGTGTCCTCCGTGGTTAAAAACTCTAATAACCACAGAGGACACGGAGTAGACGGAGGAAACCTGCTCGTGCTGGATTATATGCAGTCCTGATCGTTCGCAGCAATTCCTTGCACCTGACTCGCAGTCAGGCTGACAAAGATTACGCTTCCCGATACAATCAATTTCGTCTTCCACTGGGCACGATGATGGGTTCGTCCACCAACGCGATGCTGAGCTGGGCCGTCCTCAAAAGCGGCCTCTGACCTCCTTCCAGCATTTTCCGTGGACGGGAATTCGCGATACGCTCAGCTTCCGGCCATTCCTGTTAAAATCCCTGCGAATTGAATTCAGCGCCCGGCGCTAAAGGTCCAGATGGCTTCCAGCAGCAACTCGAAATACGACGCAATCATTATCGGAGGAGGCCACAACGGCCTCACCACCGCCGCCTATCTGGCGCGCGCCGGCAAGAAAGTCCTGGTGCTGGAGCGCCGTCACGTGCTCGGCGGCGCTGCCGTCACCGAGGAAGTCTTTCCCGGATTCAAGTTTTCAGTTTGCTCCTACGTGGTCTCACTGCTGCGGCCGGAGATCATTCGCGATCTCGACTTGCCCCGCCATGGCCTGGAAATCCTCCCGCTCGACGGAACGTTCACACCCATGCCGAGCGGTGACTACCTTTGGCGGGTGAACGACCACGGCAAAACGCATCGCGAGATCGCACGGCATTCGAAAGTTGACGCCGAGGCCTACGACGAGTTTGGTAAGGCCATGCAGGCCATGTGCCGTTTCGTGAAACCGATCCTGAGCATGGTTCCGCCCGATCCCGCGACGCTCAATCCCAAAGAACTGATGAAACTGCTGTTCATCGGCCGCCGCTTCCAGGGCATGACCAGCGAGGACAAATACAACCAGGTGCAGTTGATGACCATGAGCGCCATCGACTTCCTGGACCAGTGGTTTGAAACCGATGTGCTGAAGGCCACCATGTCGGCCTCGGGCATCATCGGAACTTTCCTGGGCGTGCGCTCGCCGGGAACGGCCTACGTTCTGCTGCATCACTACATGGGAGAGATCGACGGCGCCTTCCGGTCGTGGGGATTTGCCCGCGGTGGCACGGGCGCAATTTCAAACGCCATTGCCGACGCCGCCCGCGAAGCCGGGGCTGAGATCCGCACCAAGACGGCAATCGCGCAGATCATCGTGAAGCACGGCAAAGCCAAGGGAGTAGTACTCTCCGACGGCGATGAAATCTATGCGGACATCATCTCGTCGAGCGTCGATCCCCGGATGACCTTCACGAAGTTTCTCGAGTCCGGCACGCTGCCCACGGAATTTCTGGAAGACGTGAACCGCTACAAGTATCGCGGCTCTTCCGGCAAAGTGAACCTGGCGCTCGACGCGCTACCGAACTTCAAGGCCATACCCGGACCGGGGGCCCACCTGCGCGGCGCCATTTCCATATCACCCAGTGTGGAATATATGGAGCGCGCTTACGACGACGCCAAGTACGGAAACTTCTCGCGCCGTCCTTACATTGACATGGTGATTCCCACGCTGACCGACCCGTCGGTCGCGCCACCAGGCAAGCACATCATGTCCTGCTTCGTGCAGTATGCGCCCTACAAGCTGCGCCCCGGCCTGAACTGGGACGATCAGAAGGAGGCGTTCGGCGACAACGTGATCAACACCATTGCCGAGTACGCGCCCAATATCAAGGACATCATCCTGCATCGCCAGGTGGTCACGCCGCTCGACCTCGAACGTGAGTTCGGCTTGAGTGAAGGCAACATCTTCCAGGGCGAACTCTCCCTGGAACAACTTTTCTTCCTTCGTCCGGTGCCGGGCTGGGCGCAATTCCGTACTCCGATCAAAAACCTATATATGTGCGGATCCGCGACCCATCCCGGAGGCGGCATCATGGGCGGTCCGGGCAGGCTGGCGGCGCTCGAAATTCTGAAAGACTTCAAGGGAGCGGCCTGAGCATGTCTCGAAAAGCGAACGTGCCTGGGCAACGCGACGTCGTGATCATTGGCGGCGGTCACAACGGGCTGGTCACCGCCTTCTATCTGGCTAAAGCCGGATACAAGCCGCTGGTGCTGGAGCGCCGCGGGCAACCTGGTGGCGCAGCCATCACGGAGGAATTCCATCCCGGCTTCCGCTGCTCCACGCTGGCGCACTCGGCGGGACCGCTGCGGCGCGACATCGTGCGAGCCATGCAGTTGGAAAAGCACGGCCTCAACCTGATCAAGACGGATGTCGCCGTGACCTCGCTGTCACCCGACGGCCGTGCTCTCATTCTTTACAACGACGCCGAAAAAGCCGCCCAGGAGATCGCGGAGTTCTCCCAGAAGGATGCGACCAGGTATCCCCAGTTCCAGGCTTCGCTGGCGAAAATGGGCCGCGTCATTGGCAAGGCGCTTACCCTGGTCCCGCCCGACATCGACAATCCCAGTTCAGGCGATCTGTGGGGAATGCTCAATACCGGGCGCGCCCTGCGCAAACTGGGGCGACGCGACATGTACCGCCTGCTGCGCTGGGGACCGATGGCGGTGGCTGATCTGGTAGCAGAATATTTCGAGACTGAACTGCTGCGCGCCACCATTGCCGCACGTGGAATTTTCGGGACATTCCTGGGCCCATGGTCCGCGGGCAGTAGCCTGGTTCTGCTCATCCGCGCCGCCGGAGACGAACACGCGGCGGGTACGTCCTGGTTCGCTAGCGGAGGTATGGGCGCGGTCACGCAGGCCATGGCCGCCGCGGCGCAGCAGGCCGGGGCCGAGATTCGCAGCGGCGCCGAAGTCATCGAAGTTCGCGTGAAGGACGGCATCGCCAGCGGGGTCGTGCTTTCGAATGGCGAAGAAATTACCGCCAAAGCGGTGATCTCGAATGCGGATCCTAAACGCACCCTGCTGAAACTGGTTGATCCGGCACAGCTTTCGCCCGATTTCGTCATGAAGCTGCAGCACTATCGCATGCCGGGCACAGTGGCCAAGGTAAACCTGGCGCTCGCCGGACTTCCCAAATTCACCGCCCTCGAAGGCGAGAATCACGACCGCGCCTTGAGCAGCCGCATTCACATTGGACCGGAAATCGACTATCTGGAACGCGCCTTCGACGAATCCAAGTACGGAAATTTCTCCCGGCAACCCTATCTCGAAGTCGCAATTCCATCGCTCACCGATCCCTCGCTCGCTCCCGCGGGCAAGCATGTGATGTCGATCTACATGCAATATGCTCCTTACAAACTAAAAGGCAGCGACTGGGAAAAGCAGCGTGTCCCGCTCGGCGACACGGTGGTCAAGACGCTCGCGCAATACGCGCCCAATCTGCCCGAGCTGATCTCGAGTCACCAGATCATCACTCCCCAGGACCTGGAAGAGACGTACGGCCTCACGGGTGGGCACATCTTCCACGGCGAACTCTCACTTGATCAGTTCTTCACCATGCGTCCGCTGCTGGATTGGGCACGCTATCGCACGCCGATCCAGAATCTGTACCTGTGCGGCTCGGGCACGCATCCCGGGGCTGGACTGACCGGCGGCTCGGGGGCCAACGCGGCCCGCGAGATTCTGAAAGACCTGAAGAAATAACGGGCTGTCATCCTGAGCGCAGCGTGACCGCTCGCTTGCGAGCGGTCATGCGGAGTCGAAGGACCCCTACCTCAGAAAGTCCGCTTGTGGCAGTTTCGAACCGTTGCGTTCAGCTGCAACCCCTTCTACCAGGCCGCGCACTGCCATAGGGGTCCTTCGACTCACCTGCTCCTTCGCAAGCGAAGGAGCGAGATCGCTCAGGATGACACTGTGGGTGTTTAACTTAATCTCGCCCACACTCCATTGTGACTTTAGTGCCATCCCTTCGGGAAAACGATTGTGTGGGAAGCCTGCCTTAGGTTTTACTAATCCAAACCTGTGTTCACAGCATTCCGCAGGCTCAGATCAGCGGGAGTGAAAGTGTGGTAGAGGATCCTAAATGGGAGCTGGCCATCCTGGCCACGGTGCAGGGCTTCTATGAGAAGCTGCTGCAGGATTCCATTGGAGGCGAAGTCCCGGTTCCCGCCGGCCTGGAGGCCATCTCGCTGCAGGAAGGCGATGGCGAAGTGCATGCCACGCTTGACCGCATGCGGCGCTGGTTGCGCCTGCTCGATCAGGCCATTACGCCGGCCATGCTGCGACGCGCATTCACGGCCGAGACCGACCCCGAAATCGCCGAAGCTGTCCTGCGCTACTTCACCCGCAAGAAAGATACCAGCGACGTAAATCGCGACAAGACCGACCTGGTGGCCACGTTTCTCTATCGCCATCCCCGCGTGCCCGGACAGTGGGAGCGCCGCGGCTATGGGCTCGATGGCTCGCTGCCGCTTTCGCCCTTCGAGATTGCCCTGATCGAAATATTGGCCGACAGCGACGTTCCCTCGTTGCCCGAGGAGCACGTACAACTGCTGCGACGCTTCGATCCCTTGCAAGAGCAGGCCCAGAACTGCCACGACCTGAACTCGCTGCTCGAGTCGGAGATCATCACGCGGGTGCGGGAGCTCAAACAATCGCTGGATGCGTCGTTCTATCATCCCGGGGTGCTGGCCACCATCGCGCCTTATAACGCGGCTTTCGGCAAAAAATTTGACGAGTTCTTTCATGCCGCAGCCACCGAGATAAGAGATTTCGCCGCAGCCCTGCAGGAGCAGGGCGGCACGATTCTGGGCAATGTGGAAGGCGTGGACGTCACCGTCGAACACGTGGCTGCGCTGGAAGAGAGCGAATTGCTGAAAGTTGATTACAGCACCGCCCTGGAGAAGTTTCGCCGCATCTCCAAGCTGAAACAGGCGTTGGAACGCCGTCCGCCGATTCGCAGGACGTCTTATTTCGCCGCTGTCCGCACTGCGTCGCCGGCCAAGACTTCTCGCACAACCGCCGCTCGGGCGCAACCCGCGCGCCCCTCGCGACCGGCGTTCGATGTCAATGCCATGCGCGCGGCGGTCACTCCGCAACAGATTTCCACCGAAGAGACCAAGATCCGCCAGGTCGAGGAATCCATCCGCGTGTTCGTGCGGGTGGCCGACCCGAAATTCCGTCAGGTCGTGCCCATGCGGTTCTTCAATCTCACGCTGACTCCGGCCGAGGCGGAAGCTTGCAGCGCTGACTACCTTGAAGAAAAGAGCCCGCGCGGGAGCGTTGCCCGGGTGCTGCTGCGCATTGTGGCCGTGGTCGCCCGCATGACCACGGAACTCGAGGAACTCAAGCGGGCAGAAAATGCGCCCTCGTTGTGGAAGCTGCACGCCGACTCGCTCCTGGCCCTGCTGGAAGTAGCTTCTGCCCTTTCGGAAAACGCCGCCCGGGTGGCTGCGGAAACTGGCGCGTCAGGCAATAGGGCGGCCGACGAGACCATCCAAATTTCGCTGCAAAGACTTCGCCACCGCCGCGAGCTGATTGGCGACACGCTGGCCCCGACCGGGAGCCAGGCCCAGACGGTGTAACCTTCCGCCAAAGCAACCACATCAGCGCGGCTTACGCCGTCTCCGCAACAGCCCGTCCTGAATCAGTAAACCAGGCCAGGACACTTCCGACTTGCCACGGACGCGCATACTCAGGCACCTTATAGGCTCGCCGAACTCGAGGGGCGGCCGCGATGAGCACTGCCGACGACAGGTTTTACCAGGCCAGAATCACCCAGCGCAGGGACTTTGCGTCCGACCTGTGGATGATCCGGGTGCGGGCCAACGGCGAGTTCAAATTCGCACCTGGCCAGTACGCCACCCTCGGGCTGCAGCGCGCGGAGAAGCGCTCGGAGCGTCCTTATTCCATCGTGTCCTCGCCCTATGAGAGCGAAATCGAGTTCTTCTTTGAACTGGTCCCCCACGGCGAACTGACGCCCGACATTTACAAGCTGCAAGTCGGCGATGAAATGCTCATGCGAAAAGTTCCCAAGGGACGCTTCACCCTCGACACCAGGAGCGGCCGCACCAATCATTTACTGATTTCCACCGTTACCGGGATTGCGCCCTTCGTGAGCTACGTCCGCACTCTCTACAAAGACTGGAAAGAGGGCCGGTTTGCGGGCGAACACAAATTATTCCTGCTCAACGGCGCTAGCCGCTCCTGGGAATTCGGCTACCTCGACGAGTTGCAGAAATTCGCAGTGGAAGTGCCGTGGCTGGAGTATGTCCCCACGGTGAGCCGTCCCTGGGACGATCTGAAGTGGACGGGAGAAATCGGCCGGGTGGATGACTTGATCCGCAAATACACCGACCAGTGGTGCCTGAACGGCATCAATTCGGTGGGATATTTGTGCGGTCATCCCCAAATGATTGAGCATGGCAAGGGCATGCTGCAGCGCATCGGCTTCACCAAGGAATTGTTAAAGGAAGAAATTTACTGGATCCCGGGTAAGGAAACCAAGACGGCGTAGGCTTCGGAAAAGACTGCGGCCGCGGCAATCACGCGTTCACCCTTCACTTCATGCGCCTCGTCATGTCTATGCTGTGTCCCGCTTTGCGACTTTCTCCAGGCCGCGGTCTGCAACCTCGATCTCGCGGATGCGGAACTTCTGGATCTTCCCCGTCACTGTCATGGGAAACTGCTCCACGAAGCGCACATGCTGCGGAATCTTGAAGTAAGCAATTTTCCCCTCGCAAAATCTCCGTATCTCTTCTTCGGTAGAGCTTTCATTCGCCTTCAACCGGATCCAGGCCAACACCACTTCTCCCAGGCGCTCGTCCGGAATTCCCACCACCTGCGCCTCCGCCACCTTGGGGTGGGTATATAAAAACTCCTCCACCTCGCGGGGATAAACATTCTCGCCGCCGCGGATGATCATGTCCTTGGCCCGCCCGGTCAGATAGATGTAACCGTCTTCGCGCATCAGCCCCAGGTCTCCGGTGTGCAGCCAGCCTTCGGCATCGATGGCACGCGCCGTCGCCTCGGGCTCCTGGTCGTATCCCTTCATCACCATGTAGCCGCGGGCGCAAACTTCGCCCTGCTCGCCGGCAGGCACGGTTTCGCCATCGAGCACGGAGACAATCTTCATCTCTGTGCAGGGCAATGCCCTTCCGATGGTCGAAACCCGGAGCTCCATGGGATCATCCGGCTGCGACATGGTCACTACCGGCGCGCTCTCCGTTTGTCCATATCCGATGGTCAATTCGGCGCAGCCCATCTCGCACATCACCCGCTTCATGATTTCCACCGGACAGGGCGCGCCTGCCATCATCCCGGTGCGCAGGCTGGACAAGTCATACGACTTGAAATCCGGCAATCCCAGCTCCGCGATGAACATTGCCGGCACGCCATAAAGCGATGTCGCCCGCTCCGCCTGCACTGCCTGCAGCGTCGCCCGAGGATCGAATGTCCAGTTGGCAAGAATCATGGCAGCACCGCTGGCCAGCGAGGACATGGTCCCGATCACGCACCCGAAGCAGTGATACAGCGGCACTGGCACGCAGATCCGGTCGCGTTCCGTGTAGCGCATGCCCCAGGCCAGCATCTTCCCGTTATTCACCTGGTTGCGATGCGTGAGCATTACTCCCTTGGGTTGGCCCGTGGTCCCTGAGGTGTACTGAATGTTGGCAACATCCGTTGGCATCACGGCGGCCTCGATCCCGGCCTGCGCGGTGAACAGTTCTTTCCAGCAATCTGTACCGAAGAAGATCGCGTGCTCCAGGCTCAACTGCTTGCCCGACCGCGCCTCGTCCAGGATCTGCGCATACTCTGCTCTGCCGTCCCGTTCCCACAGGAAGAGGACTTTCATCCGCGATTTCTGCAGCGTGAACGCCAATTCGTGGGTGCGATACGCCGGATTCACATTGACCAGCGCCGCCCCCGCTCGCGCGCATGCCAGGTGCACCAGCACCCACTCGGCACAGTTCGTGGACCACAGTCCCACACGGTCCCCGGGCCGTATGCCGAGTGACACCAGACCGCGCGCCAGGCGGTCGGCCGCATCGCGCAGCTGACGCCAGGTGTAGCGCTTCGATTGATGACAGGAGACCAGGGCCAGGCTGTCGCCCCAGCGTTCGACCGCGCGATCCAGCACTTGCGCGATCGTCAACTCCCACAATTCATCTTCGGGGCCGCGTGAGTAACTCAGCATGACGCCTCCGCGTGGCTGACTCGTGAATTACGCAGACCTGCACCATCGCGGGCCGACCGCAAATGCGCTTCACGCCAGATGCTTCGCGAGCTCGGCATGACGCCTCGCACAAGAAACCGGAATTTGAAAGTGAACCGCCTAGCTCTCCGCGGGAGCAAAGAACACCAAAAGCTCGAGGTCTTCAGCGATCTCGTAGAAGCGGTGCTCCACCTGCGCCGCCACAAAGATTACGCTTCCCTGGCTAACCGCCTGATCTTCCGCCCCCACCTTCATGCGTGCCCGCCCCCGCACCACGTAGTACATCTCGTCTTCCTGGTGCGGCTTCTGCAGGTCCGTGCCGCCGGCGGGCAAGATATAGACTCCGGCGCTCATGGCCGGCACGCGCAGAAACTCCAGGTACGACTTCCCAGCCCGCGCCCGCTGCTGCTCGAGTTGGTCGATCTGGAAAAATTCTTGCTGTTTCTCCATATTTTCCCGGTGTCATCCTGAGCGCGGCCTGCCGGTTCGCTTGCGAACGGGCATGCGGAGTCGAAGGACCCCCACCTGAGTTCCGCGCCTTCCTTCAGCGGTCGGCATTCCGTGGCCACCGCGAAAGAATATACAGCACAAAAGCGGTCAAGAGCTTTTTACCGCGAAGGACGGTAGGGCTCAGTCTGAAACGCCCGCATGACCGTCATCGGCAACGGATGGAGCAGGCCTTCAGGCCTGCATATCGCAACCGTATCTGGCAGCGGGCTTCAGCCCCTGCGGTACCTCGTCGGCTGAAGCCGCATGCCCTGCACTGTCTTGATCGCAGCGCTAAGGCGCTGCTTCACCCAAATTCGCCCTGGCAGACCACCAGAATTTAAAGCTAAGCCACTACCCAGAGGACGCAAAGAAGATCTCGCGCCGCATGTTTCCCCGCCCGCTCCAGGTTTCTAAGATGAACCCATCTCTGTCATAATCTTTCTCCCATGGATCTCAAACACATCAGTCACGGCATCACGGACGGGCGCGACCGCGCCCCGTCCCGCGCCATGTTCAAGGCAGTCGGATTCACCGACAGCGATCTCAGCAAGCCGATCATCGGCGTGGCCAACACCTGGATCGAAACCATGCCGTGCAACTTCCACCTGCGGCGTCTTTCGGCCAAAGTGAAGGAAGGCATCCGCGCCGCCGGCGGCACTCCCATGGAGTTCAATACCATCGCCATCAGCGACGGCGAGACCATGGGCACGGAAGGCATGCGCGCCTCGCTGGTCAGCCGCGAGCTTATCGCGGACTCCATCGAACTGGTCTGCCGCGGACAGATGTTCGACGCGGTGGTCTGCGTGGTGGGTTGCGACAAGACCATTCCCGCCGGGGCCATGGCCCTCGCCCGGTTGAATATTCCCGGCCTGGTACTCTACGGCGGCACCATCGCGGCCGGCAGCTATCGCGGCAAAGACGTAACCATTCAGGACGTATTCGAAGCCGTGGGCGCCAACGCCGCCGGAAAGATGACGGATGCCGAACTGCACGAACTAGAAGACGTTGCCTGCCCCGCTGCCGGGGCCTGCGGCGGCCAGTACACCGCCAATACCATGTCCACGGTAATGGAGATGATCGGCCTCTCTCCCATGGGCTTCAACAGCGTTCCCGCCATGGACCCTAAGAAAGACCAGGTCGCGTTTGACTGCGGCGCGGTGGTTATGAACTTATTGCATCAAGGCGTCTGCCCCAGAGACATCCTCACTCGGCCCGCCTTCGAGAATGCGATCGCGGGCGTCGCCGCCACCGGTGGTTCGACCAATGCGGTCCTGCACCTGCTCGCTGTCGCGCGCGAGGCCGGCGTTCCCCTGCACATTGACGATTTCCAGAAAGTCAGTGAGCGCACTCCACTGCTGGCCGACCTGAAGCCTTCAGGGCGTTTTGTGGCAGCTGACATGCACCGGGCCGGCGGCATTCGCTTGCTGGTGCAAAGGTTGCTGCAGGGGAAATACCTCCGCGAGGACACACTTACGGTCAGCGGCAAGACCCTGGGCGCAGAAGGTGAGAGCGCAGTCGAAACTCCGGGTCAGGAAGTCATCGCGCCTCTGGACAAGCCATTGAAGAAAACCGGCGGCCTGGTCATCCTGCACGGCAATCTTGCGCCCGAGGGATGCGTGGCCAAAATCAGCGGCCACGAACGCCTGAGCCATCGCGGCCCAGCGCGCGTTTTCGACTCCGAAGAAGACGCCATGACCGCAGTCACCGAAAAACGGATCAAGGCGGGGGATGTAGTGGTGATCCGCTACGAAGGGCCCAAAGGCGGCCCGGGGATGCGCGAGATGCTGAGCGTCACGGCGGCGATTGTCGGCGAGGGCCTGGGCGGGTCCGTGGCCCTGTTGACCGACGGACGCTTCAGCGGCGCCACTCGCGGCCTAATGGCCGGGCATGTCTCTCCCGAGGCCGCGCTGGGCGGCCCCATCGCCGCCGTACAGGAAGGCGATACCATTCACTTCGACGTCAACCAGCGCGTTCTGGAAGTCGAAGTCAGCGACGCCGCTCTGCGCCAGCGCATGGCGCAGTGGAAGCCGCCGCAGCCCAGATATCCTACCGGAGTGTTCGCCAAGTACGCGGCGCTGGTGTCCACGGCCTCGGAAGGTGCGATCACCCGGCCCAAATAGTCTCGCTTGTGTGGCCGCGGGCGACCAGAGCCGCGGGCGAGGTGAGCGCGGCGAATCCTCTTCATAAATCACCTCGTCGCCACGAGAGCCCTTCGCGGCGCGGAAAAGTGCCAAAGTGGGTGTGAGTCCGAAGGCGCCTTGGTATAAAATGCGCGACATTCCGCCGGCCGCTTCCACCGAAAGGCGCACTCATGAAAATCATTGTTTCTGCCCGCCTGACCCTGGCTATATTTCTGCTGTCCCTGGTCGCACCGGCCCAGGCTCCGTCCATCCCCCAGCCACCCGCGACCGCCAAACACCCTGTCACTGACGAGTATCAGGGCATCAAGGTCACTGACGACTACCGTTGGCTGGAGAACTGGGACGATCCCGCGGTCAAGCAGTGGAATACGGCCCAGAACGCGCGCAGCCGTGAGTATCTCGACCATCTGCCGGCTCGTCCCGCGATCCGGCAAATGCTCAAACAGGCGCTCAGCGCCAGTTCCGCCGCCTACTATGGTTTGGAATACCGTGGCGGCACTCTGTTCGCCATGAAATACCAGCCACCCCAGCAACAACCCATGCTGGTGGCTTTGCCCTCGGCCGATGATCCTGCCGGCGCCAGGGTCATTTTCGATCCCAACGCCTCAAGCGCCAAAGGTTCCATCGCGGTGGATTTTTACGTGCCATCGCTCGACGGCAAATTCGTTGCCGCCGCGCTTTCCGAGAATGGATCGGAAGACAGCTCCGCTCACGTCTTCGAAGTGGCCACCGGCAAGGAACTCTCCGACGTGGTGCCTCGCGTCAACTTCGCCACCGCCGGCGGAAGCCTGGAATGGAAGGCTGACAGCTCCGGTTTTTATTACACACGCTACCCCCAGGGCAACGAGCGACCGCCCGACGACGCTAATTTCTACCAGCAGGTTTACTTTCACCGCCTCGGGACCGACAGCAAGCAGGACACGTATGTGATCGGCAAGGAATTTCCCCGTATCGCCGAAATCCACTTGCATTCGAGCGAGGATGGCCGGTGGCTGATCGCCGCGGTGGCAAATGGCGATGGCGGCGAGTTCGCGCACTACGTCATGGACGCGGCCGGCCACTGGATCCAAATCACGCATTTCGCGGACGAAATCGTAGCCGTCAAACCCGGCCCGGACGCCGCCCTTTACCTGCTCTCCCGCAAAGACTCGCCGCGCGGCCAGATCCTGCGCCTTCCACTGGCGCAACTGGATCTTGCCCAGGCCAAGGTCATCGTGCCCGAAAGTTCAGGCTCGGCCGCGGACGAGAGTTCCCGGGCTTCGATCGAAGAGTTCGCGCCCGCTCCAGGACGCCTTTATGTCACGGATGTCGTGGGTGGACCTTCGCGCATCCGCGTATTCGATCTCAAGGGTCATCCGCTGCCTGGACCGCATTTGCCGCCGGTTTCAGCCGTTTACCAGGTAGAGCCCACCCGTGGCGGCGACGTGATCTTCGGCATCTCTACCTATCTTGAGCCTTCCGCCTGGTACCGCTTTGAGGCTGCCACCGGCAAGTCCATCCGGACCGCGCTGTTTCGCACTTCGCCCGTCCACTTCGACGACACTGAGGTTGTCCGCGAGTTTGCGGTTTCGAGAGATGGCACCCGCGTCCCGTTAAACATCATTCGCCGCCGCGGCGCCAAGCTCGACGGGACCAATCCCACCCTGCTAGAAGGCTACGGCGGATACGGAATCAGCATGAAACCGTTTTTCCTCGGTGCGTTCACCCGGGCCTGGCTCGACCAGGGCGGGGTCTACGTGATCGCAAACCTGCGCGGAGGTGCGGAGTACGGCGAAGAATGGCACCAGGCGGGCCGGCTGACCCGCAAGCAAAACGTCTTTGACGATTTCATCGCCTGCGCCCAGCACATGATTGAACGCAAGTACACTTCTCCTAACCACCTCGCGATCATCGGCGGCAGCAACGGCGGATTGCTCATGGGCGCGGCCTTCACCCAGCGCCCCGACCTTTTCCGTGCCGTCGTCTCCTATGTAGGGATCTACGACATGCTGCGCGTTGAACTCGATCCCAACGGGGCCTTCAACGTCACCGAATTCGGCACGGTCAAGGACCCTGACCAATTCAAGGCCCTGTATGCCTACTCTCCGTACCATCATGTGAAGGACGGGACTGCATATCCCGCCATTCTTTTTCCCACCGGCGAAAACGATCACCGCGTGAATCCCATGCAGTCGCGCAAGATGACGGCACGGTTGCAGGCAGCGACCAGTTCGGGCCGTCCCATTCTTCTGCGTACCAGCTCCAACGCCGGACACGGCATCGGAACCGCGGTCGATGAACAGATCGAGGAAGAGTCGGACGTGCTCAGCTTCCTCTTCGACCAGCTGGGAATTCAGTACACCGCTCCAGCCAAGTAGTAAGCCCTGACCAGTTGCCGCCACAGGTGTGCAAGTCTTTGCGCAAGTCGCTTCTGCGATAGAGTTTCGAGCAGCAAAAATCTCATCCCATCAGTTATTTAGAGAGAATGGTCTTTGGCATTTAAAGTGCGATTAGGAAGTTCAGGTACGCGAGATTCAGTGGTGTTTGATCCCGCCGGAATCGCCGCCGAGATTGTCTGGAGAACAGCTTTTCGGGGGAGAGGTTGTTCAACGAACGCCCCAGGACTTAACCGAGTCCGGGGCGTTTCGTTTTGTGCGCGTTTTTCCAGCCTAGAACTGAAGCAATGGCAGACCTGAAGAGCGAACAATGTAGGCGCGAGCGTCCCGCTCGTGCAGTCCGCGGCGTTTTCGCACGAGTTGAACGCTCGTCTCTAGTTGAGGCTCACGGCCGACGAGCGGGCGCGGGACCTGGGGGCAGAATCTCAGGCTCTCCCGGATGAACCTGCTGGCGGGTCACGAAGAAAACTGCCGCTGTCCAGGTGGGAAACAGGTCGAAGCCGGGAACCAGCTCTGCCGCCAGCGTGGGCAGAAAGGCCCAATGCCATCCCAGCAGCTGGATGAGGATTACGGCCGCCCCGGCGTCGAGTACGGCGTCCGCCGGCGACATCCCCCCGCCGACAAAGAGCGGTAAAGCGCCGATCTGAATCGCGTCAACGGCAATGGCCACCAGCCAAGCCAGACGATGCTCTGGAGACTTGATCGACTTCAGGTAGTCAAACAGCCGCATAAGACCCTTGTTCAGGATACACCCGGCCAGGGCGCCGGAGAAACGTGGGGCTTACACCCGCGCTATGTAGCGCCGGCATCCTGCCAGCTGTCCCCAGGGCGTCTCGCCCTCGGCGGTGCGGGCGGGACGCCTCCACGGCAGCCGCCGGGACGGCGGCGCTACAAAACCGCCGGCGTCAGTGCTCTGGTTTCGCAGCAGGCCTGGCCGGGGTGCCATCTGCCTTGACGTAGTGGGCATACCAGGCCAGATAGCGCTCCAGACGGTCCTTGAGATGCGAGGGAGCCTTGAATTCGTGATATTCGCCGGGATAAACCACGAGTTCAGTTTCGCGGCCCATACTCTTGAGCGCCTGATACATCTGCTCACCGCCCAAGATGGGTACATTCCAGTCGATGTCGCCGCCCATGAACAGCGTCGGCGTGGTGACGTTCTCAATCTTGTAGAAGGGAGAGACCCGGTCCCAGACCGCTCTGTCCTTCCAGGGATATCCCAACTCGAATTCGTAGTCGCGAATGTAGCGGTCGTGCCCGTACAACGAAGCGAACAGGGCCGCGCCGGCGCCCGAGATGGCGGCTTTGAAACGGGTGGTCTGGGTAATGATGAAATCGGTCGAGATACCCCCGTAGGACCATCCTCCAACACCGAGCTTGTCGGGATCGACCAGGCCCTGCGCAATGGCATAGTCCACCATGGCCATATCGTCCTGAAAATCCTTGTTGCCCCAATCGGCAAAGATGGCTTTGGCGTAGTCCTGCCCCCGGCCGGTGGAACCGCGCGGGTTGGGATAGAGAACCACATAACCGTTGGCGGCAAAGAGTTGCGCCAGATGCGTGAACTCGGCGTAGTAGGCCCAGACCGGGCCGCCGTGAGGACGAAGGATAGCTGGGTACTTCTTTCCGGGCACGTAGTCGAGCGGCTTGTAGAGATAGCCGGAGACTGTGGTTCCATCTTTACTCTTGAACTTTACGTATTCGGGCGTGGTGAGTTTGAGCTGCGAGATAAATGCGTCGTTAACGTGCGTGATCCGCGTGAGCTTGCCATCCGGGATGGTGAAAATTTCGCTCGGGCGATCCGGAGTCGTGATCAGCGCCGCCACTTCGCCGGACTTGGCGACGGAATAGGAATACAGCATCAGGCGGCCCGCGATGGGCCGGGTAATCTCACCCCCTGCGGCGGGAACACGGCAGAGGTTCTGAGTGCCGTCATCGTCAGCAATGAAATAAATGAACTTGCCATCAGGCGAAAAGCGTGACGCGGTGGACATGCGGTCCAGGGCCCGGGTGAGGATTTTTGCTTCGCCGCCGCCGGCCGGAGAAACGCCGATGTGACTGGTGCCGTAGATGAAGAGCTTGGGATCGGGCTGAGTTTCGTACGCAATCCACTTACCGTCCGGCGACCAGGCCGGCGAATCCTCGCTGCCGGCGCTGGTCGTGACCTGCGTGGGGTGCGCGCCCTTGTCTGTATTATCGGCGGCCACCACCCAGATGTTTGAGTCATAGTTTCGGTCCGGGTCCGGGCCGGTGCGTTTGCTGTCGAAGGCGAGAAGCTTGCCGTCGGGCGACCAGGCGGGATGCTCATCATCAAAGTCGCCGGAGGTGACCTGGGTCAGCGCCTTGCTGGCGATGTCGAAAACATAAAGATGCGTGCGGAAGCGCTCCAGGTAACCAATCTCATCTTCCTTGAACTGATAACGGTCAACCACCCAGGGACGCTGAGCCTTGGGCTTCTTGTCCTTGATCTCCTTGCCCTCGCTCTTTTCTTTAGATTTTTCGCTGGCTTCCTTCAGGTCCTCCGGCGTGGGATCCTGCAGCATCAGCACCAGGCGATTGCTGTCCGGCGACCAGGCGAAATTCTTCACGTCCTGAATGGTCTCGGTGAGGCGCTGGGCCTCGCCGCCCTGCCGGTTCAGCAGCCATACCTGGGTCTTGCCCTCGTCGCGTTTGGAAAGAAACGCGAGATACTTGCCGTCCGGGCTCCAGCGCGGATGCTCGGATGAGACCTCTTCCAGGGTCAGCGGAATGGCATCGCCACCGGCGGTGGGCGTCATCCAGATTCGCGTCTTCTCTTCATCATCTTTCAGCGATAAGGTCGAAACCGTGTATGCGACCCACTGACCGTCGGCGCTGATCTGCGGGTCATCGACCTCCCGCACCTGAAAGTAGTCGTCAACAGTAATGGGCCGGAGCGCAGCCGGCGCCGCTTGCGCGCCTGCATGGGATGGGCAGATCGATAACAGGAGAGCGAGTGCCGCGATGGGCAGAAGGTTCGGCCGAAGCTTCATCTGTATGACCCCTGGACATGCAAAAGAGATGAACAAAAAAATCTGCCGGAGTGTAGCACAGAAAGATTGGTGTGGGCGCGAGCGCCCTCGCTCCTGCGGCTCGACCACAATCCGCGTAGGGGCAGATGTCCTCATCTGCCCGGTCGAGCGAAGCTCGACAGGTTTTTAGCGACAGGAAGAAATAGCCGAGCTTCGCTCCGCCGGGCAGAAGAGGACATCTGCCCCTACGCGATTCGTTCACGCGATGACCGGGGCGTTGCTGACTCCCGCCGTGCCGAACACGCGGCGGTAGCGTTCGATTTCGGAAGGCGGCCCCAGCGCCTTCGCATAATTGTCCGAAAGCTTGACCGCTGGACGACCGTCGGCATCAGTGACTTTGCAGATCAGGCTGGCCGGATCAAATCCGCTCCCCCCGGCCGGATCGCAGCCGCGGAAATCATTGGTGAGCAATGTGCCCCACCCCGAGCTGAATCGAATCCGGCGACCCGGCGTCCATTTTCCGCGGTCCTCGAAATCAGACGCGCTGCGAAAATCCTTGGGTGTCATCCCCTTCGCCAGGGTCCCGCCAAAATACGCATGCAGGCCGAGGATCTCATCCACGTCCAGCGTGTCGGAGGCGATGATCAACTTAGTGTACGGATCGCGACCGCGCGCCTTCAGCCACTGAACGTATTCATCGCCCGCTTCGTAGGGATTCTTGCTGTCGATACGCTGGCCGGTCCAGTCCGCGGTCCACTCCGGCGCGTTCTTCAAAAATTGCGTGGTTCCAAATGTGTCCGGCAGCATGATGAGGAGTTCGCCCTCGTAGGTCCGCTGCCACATCTCGAGCACGTGGTATTGAGAGGCCTTCAGTGCCTGATCGTCGGCTGCAAGCGCGGCCAGGACCATGGGGATTTCGTGCGCGTTGGTCCCAATCGCCTCCAGATCGTGCTTGTGGGCCAGGAACGCGTTGGAAGTTCCGGTAAAGGCGCTGCCCAGATTCGACGCCATGGCCTCCACGACGTATTCCTGCCACAGAAAACTGTGCCGGCGGCGGGTTCCGAAGTCGGCCACGTGCAGCTCGGGCACGCCCACCAACTGTTCGAGCTTGCCCCACAACTTGGTTTTCGCCCGGGCATAAAGAATGTCGAGGCCGAACTCACTCAGCCTTTTCAGATTCGCCCGCGTCTTCAGCTCGTCGATGATCGCGAGGGCGTAGAGCTCCCACATCGTGGTCTCGGTCCACAGGCCCCTGAAGCAGAGGTCGAACTGGCCGTCCTTGACCGACAACTCGTAGTCCGACAACCTGAAATCCCGCTCCAGCCACGCCAGGAACGCAGGTTCAAAAATCCCGCGCTGACCGTAAAAAGTATTGCCCGCAAGCCACACCAGTTCTGACTTGCGGAAGCGGAGACGACGGACGTGCTCCAGCTGCGCCGTCAATTCTTCGGGCGCAAACATCTCCGCCAGACGCACCGACGTGGTTCGATTCAGCAGCGAGAACGACACCGGAGTCTTGGGATAGTGCTTCCAGATAAACTGCAGCATCAGCAGCTTGTAGAAATCGGTGTCGAGCAGGGATCGCGTGACCGGGTCCAGCTCCCAGTTGTGGTTGTGCGCGCGCTCCGCGAAGTTCACGATCATCAGGCTGGTTCCTTTGGGTGGAGGCCGGGCGTCCTCGCCCGGCCCGACGGGCGGGACGCCCGTCCTCCATCAATGTGCGTTTTGCAAGTCGTCGGCTGCCTTGTTGATGCCAGCTGCGACGTTCTCGATCACCTGCGCAACCTGAGGAATCTGCGCCTCGGCTTCTTTCCACTTCTTCTCGTCCATGTATTCGCGGACGGCTGCGATCGGCTTCGCCCCGTAACCCGTGTACGCGCCGGGCGCGTAAATCTGGTTCTTGAACCAGGGTCGCTCCGGAAGCCCCTTCTCGTTCAAAAACAGACGAGGAACTTTGAGCAGGTCTGCATTTACCAGCTCCAGCGACTGCTCGGAAAGGGCGGGCGAACCCTTGGCCTGCCAATCCGCGAGCGCCTTGGAATAATGCTCTGAACTTTTCTTCAAAAGCTCAATCGCATTCTTCATCGGCGAAAAATTCATGTAGGGCGGCACGACCTCGACCGGCGGAGGCAGAGTGGGCCGGCGCGGATCGGTTGTCGCTGTAAAAACACCTTCCTGCAGCTCCAGATTGCGTTCAGTGAACTCGGCTTGCTTGTCTTTGAGCAGCTTCTCCAGGTCACTCTCGTATTTTGCGATGACGTCGGCCTGAGGCGAGTAATCCACGGGAATCAGGTCAGCCCCCGCCAGGCGCATCATCGCGCTGCCGGCGGTTTGCGCCAGGGCGCGTCCGTAGGAGAAATCAGTGTCAGCGAAGTGCGTGTACCAGTAGAAGTCGTCGTAGATGGAATGATACTGGGTGCCGTCGTCTTCATCGCCAAAGTCAAGATTCAGGGCGGAGATTCCGGCAAAATCCTGAAAGGCGGTGTAGTCCGATCCGTCACCCAGCGCATGAACGGCGAGATCGCTGCGCTTGCGCGCTTCGCTGCGCTCGTCCGCATCCTTGGCCCTTGCGATGCCGGCGAGATGTGCGCGTTGAAAGACGGACATGTGGGTCTCCGGGTCCGGCACATCGCGCGCCACCCCACTGATGAAGGTTTGCAAATCCTGCGTGCCGCCGGGGAACAGGAATCCTCTCTCATTGCTGTCGGAATTAATGTAAGCGACGGCATGTTGTTTCAGCTCACCCACGTGCGCTTCAACCCACTCGACCGAACCCAGCAGACCGGGTTCCTCTCCATCCCACGCGCAGTAGATGATGGTGCGCTTCGGAGTCCAGCCCTGGCGATGCAACTCGCCCAGCATGCGCGCTTCCTCAAGCATGGCGGCCTGGCCGGAAATGGGATCGTCGGCTCCGTTCACCCAGGCATCGTGATGATTGCCGCGCAGCACCCATTGGCGGGCCGCCATCCGAGCCGGGCAACGTGGCAATGACGTCGTAAAGCGGTTTGATGTCCCAGTTGGACTCGACCTTGAGGTGCACCTGGGTTGGTCCGGGGCCGATGTGATAAGTGATGGCCAGCGCTCCGCGCCAGCTCTCGGGAGCCACTGGACCGCGGAGCGCCGAAAGCAGCGGAAGCGCGTCGGCATAGGAAATCGGCAGCACGGGAATCTTTGTGATCGTCCTGGCTTCTTTGATGGAGAGGCGCTTGGCGTCGGCCGTCGCGGCCACGCCCGGTGTCAGGGGGTCGCCAGGATAGTCGGTGTCCATCACGCTGCCGCGTTGCACACCCTCTCGCGGGCGCCAGCCGCCGTTGGGGTAGTCGTCGCCGTTGTAATAACCGTCGCCTTCAGGGTCGGAGTAAATGATGCAGCCGACAGCTCCGTGCTCGCCGGCAACTTTGGGCTTGATGCCGCGCCAGCCCGATCCGTAGCGCGCGATCACGATGGCGCCCTTGACCGAAATTCCCAGTCGATCGAGTTGTTCATAATCTTCGCGATTGCCGTAGTTCACGTACACCAGCGGAGCCGTCACGTCTCCATCGATCGAATAGGCGTTGTAGGTGGGGAGTTGTTCAGCGGTCTGGCCGCTCGTGGGATCGACCGGCAATACCGGTTCCTGCAGCTTGGCTTGAAATTTGGTGGGCTGCAGCATCTCGACCACGCGAACCTTGGGAGTGGGAAACAGAACGTTGAAGCTCTCGATCTTGGCGTCGAATCCCCACTCTTTGAACTTGGAGAGGATCCATTCGGCGTTGTCTTTGTCGTAGGGCGATCCCACGTGGTGGGGGCGCGCGCTCAGGCGTCGCATGTTTTCGCGAATATTCGCCGGCGAAATGCCGTCCCGGAATTTCTTCTCCCAATCGCTCTCACGGGGCGAGTTTGCCGCACTATAGCCTGTGAGCTGGGAAGACGATGGAACGGCAGGGGCCTGTCCCGGGGCGGGTTGGGCCGAAGTCAGTTGGGTCAGGGCAAGTGTTAAACCGCACATCCATCGAAGTGTCATCTTTTCCCTCGCGCTAAATGGTAACGGAAATAACCGCGGAACGTATCATTCCGGCAGGGTTTTTGTAAACCTGCGGTTGACATGGAAAGGTTCTCAGTCTGAGTTCTGCCTGTTGAGTCCGGAGGCGTCATGCTGAGCTTGCGCAGCATCTGGCGTGAAGCAAGTGCGCGGTATGGGCAAGCGCGGGTGTGGGACACCAGATCCTTTGGGACTGAAGTCCCCAGTATGTTCCCGGATGCGGGGAACTGCGCGTTCTCCAACTGGAAGTAGCCGATCCGATCATGCGGCAGGGCTTAACGTATTGCTTAGAATTTCTCGTTTGACACGGTTTCGCAGCTTGCAAAAAATAGTCGGTTGGGAGTTCAATGTACCGAGGAAAGGAGGCTGGCCATGGATGACCAATTGCACAAGATGATGGACGAGACGGCGAAGGGAATCTCGCGGCGCAACTTCATCAAAGGGGTCATCGGCAGCGGCGTGGCGGTGTCCTCGGCGAACTATCTTTTTCGTGCCTCCACGGTGTTTGGTCAGGCGCCGGACAGCCTGGGGGAAAGACTGATCACGCTGAACGTCAACGGCCAGCCGCGGCGGGTTGACGTCATGAAGCAGGAGACCCTGGCCTGGACGCTGCGCTACAAACTGGGTCTCACCGGTACCAAACTGGGCTGCGACCGCGCCGAGTGCGGGGCCTGCACCGTCCTGATCGACGACGTGCCGCATTATTCCTGCTCCGTGCTTACCCACACGGTACGGAACCGGAAAGTTCAGACCATCGAAGGGCTGGCCAGTGCCGACGGCAAGCTCCATCCCGTACAGCAGGGCGTCATCGATGAGCAGGGATTCCAGTGCGCCTTTTGTATGTCCGGCTTCATCATGGCGACTGTCGGATACCTGAAATCTAATCCCAATCCCAGCCGGTCGGAGCTGGCGCACGGCATCTCCGGAAACCTGTGCCGCTGCCAGGACTACGACAAGATCCTCACCGCCATGATGAAAGGCGCAGAAAACATGAGGAAGGTGAACCATGCCTAGCCCGGAGAGCAAGCCCGCTCAACAAAAGTTCGGAGCCAAGTACAAGCTCATTGGCAAGGACTACACCACGCCGGACCTCTATGCGAAAGTTACCGGCAAGTCGAAATACGCGGAAGACTTCCGCGCCGACGGCATGTTGTTTTGCAAGCTGCTGCTCAGTCCCGTTCCGCACGGGCGCGTCAAGCATCTTGATCTGAGCAAGGCGCTGGCCATGCCTGGGGTCAAGGCGATTCTTACCCAGGACGATCTTCCCGCGCCCGCCGACAGCGTGACCGACCTCGGGGTCGTGATCAAGGCCAACCAGCAAGGGGAAAAGGCGCTCACCATGGAACCGACGTATCAGGGCGAGCCCGTCCTGGCCGTGGCAGCGGTGGACGAATTGACGGCCGCCGAGGCCATCGAAAAAATTGACATTGAGTTTGAACATCTGCCCTTCGTAGTCGATCCGCTCGACAGTCTCCGCCCCAACGGCCCGAATGCACGCAACGAGGGCAACGTCTGGGTCAGGCAGCCGGTGCCTCCGGCCAAACCGGGGGAGAGACCGCCAAGCCCCCCGCCGCCCCAAATCGGAGAACTTAAGTGGACCGATGCCGACTTCGCCGAGCTGAAACAAGGCCGCCTGCCCATGGGCAAGGCGCAGGACGAGTGGTCTTACGGCGATGTGGAGGCGGGCCTGAAGAGTGCTGCGCTGGTTCTGGACGAAACCTTTGTCACGCCGGACAGCAGCCATGAGACGCTCGAGCCTCGCACTGCTTTGTCTTATTGGCAGAACGGCAAAGTATTCGTCCACATGGGGACACAGAGCACGGTGCAAACCCTGGCTGGCCTGGGACGCTGGCTGAATATGGATCCCAACCAGATTGTGCTGATCAGCGAGTACACCGGCGGCGGTTTTGGCAGTAAAGCCACCGGTTACATCTTCGCCATCATTCCGGCACTGCTGTCGAAGAAAGCGAATGCTCCGGTAATGATGCGCATAAGCCGCGAAGAAGAGCATTTCATCGGACGGGCGCGGCCCGGCTTTCAGGCCCGGATGAAAGTCGGCTTTGCCAAGGACGGACGGATCACCGCCGTGGACATGTACGCCATCTGCAACAACGGCCCCTACGACGCGGTGGGCGACGCGGGTGCTTCCGGAAGAATCGTCTCGCTGCTGTATCAGCCGCCAGCGATGCGCTGGCGGGGCGTGACCGTGCTGACCAATACTCCGCCCCGCGGTCCGCAAAGCGCGCCCGGCGGCATGCAGGGCATCATCATCATGGAGCCGATTCTGGCCAAGGCGGCGCGTCAGCTCTCGCTCGACCAGGTGGAAATCCGGAAGGTCAATGCGCCCGAGGGGAAAGCTCCCTTCGGACCGGAGATGAATGGCAAGCGCGGGCACTCGACCAGCGCCTTTCTCAAGGAAGCGTTCGACCGCGGCGCCGAACAGTTCAAATGGAAAGAGCGGATCGCGCGCCCCAAGCGGAGCGGCACGAGGGTGCGTGGGGTGGGCGTATCGTCAAGCGCTTTCTTCGCCGGTTCGACCGGTTACGACGGACTTATCGTAATTCGGCCTGATGGACGGATCGCGATCCAATCGGGGATCGGCAACCTGGGCACCGAATCCATCAGCGACGTTCACCGCGTGGTGGCTGAAGTGCTCGGCGTGCCCTGGGAAAAGTGCGATGTCACCTGGGGCAACACTTCCCAGAACCTGCCCTGGACCTGCGTCTCCGGCGGCAGCCAGACCACGCACGCCATGACCCGCGCGGCGCACGCGGTGGGAATGGATGCCCGCGCGAAGCTGCAGGAAATCGCGGCCAAAACCTACGGCGGCAAACCGGAGCAGTATGAAGTCGCCAACGAACGCGTCTTCCACAAAGGCGGCGGCAAGAGCATGACCCTGGCCCAGGCGGCGCAGCGTGCCATTCAACTGGGCGGCAAATATGACGGTCATGAAGCGCCCGAAGATGTGAACAAGTACACCAAGGCTTCGATCGCAGGCCTGGCGGGACAGGGCCTGGTGGCGGCGGCCAAAGATAAGTACCCGCACGATGGCCAGTCGTTTTCCTACGTGGCCAGCTTCGCCGAAGTCGAAGTGGATACTGAAACCGGCAAGTACTACATCACGGATTTCCTCGCGGTGGCTGACGTCGGAACTGTGATTCATCCCAAAGCGCTGTCCGGACAGGTGCTGGGCCGGTCGATACTGGGCATCGGTCACGCCATTGGACAGAAGTGGGTGTTCGATCCGCAGTATGGCCACACCGTTTCGCGGCGCTTCTACCACACCAAGCCGCCCACCATCCTCGACGTGCCTGTGGACATGCAATGGGCGGCGCTGGATATTCCGGACCCGGAGACCCCGGTGGGCGCGCGCGGCATCGGCGAACCCCCGGTGGGCGGCGGGTGCGGCGCGATCTTGAACGCTCTCTCGGATGCGTTGGGCGATGAGATCTATCGCCGCGCGCCGGTCAACCTGGACACGATTCTGACCTCGCTCGAAGCCGGGCGGCCCATGCAGGACCCCCTGACCGCATTCATTTAATGCCGCTTTGAGCAGAAAGAATTGAAACGGAGAGAACCATGGCGGTAATACGAGACATCATGCCGGCGTTCCAGTTGTATCAGCCGACCTCCATCGCCGACGCCCAAAAGCTTGCTCGAACAGCAGGGAGAAGATGCCTGGGTGATGGCGGGCGGCCTCGACAGCTTCGATTGGTTGAAGGACCGCATCAAGAAACCCAAGGCGCTGGTGGACCTGAGCGGAATCGACGAACTCAAGGGCGTGCGCACGAGTGCTGACGGCATCGAAATCGGCGCCATGACGACGCTTACGGAAGTTGTGCGCCACCCCGTGGTCAAGGAAAAATACGGTTTGCTGGCGCAGGCCGCCGAACTGGTGGCATCGCCTCAGATCCGCAACCAGGGCACGCTGGGCGGCAACGTGTCGCAGGATGCGCGCTGCTGGTACTACCGGGCGGGCTGGCCCTGCTATCGCGCCGGCGGCAACATCTGCTACGCCGACACCCCGGTGGGCAGAAATCGCGAGCACGCGATTCTTCATGCCGAGCGCTGCGTGGCGGTGAATCCGTCCGATTCCGCGCCGGCCTTGATCGCGCTCGACGCCAGGTTCGTCATTCAGACTCCCAAAGGCGAGCGCGTGGTGGATGCCGAGAATTATTTCCTGGGGCCCGACATCGACATCACGCACATGAATATTCTCGAGCCTGGACATTTGCTGACGGCGATTCGCATTCCCTCCACCTGGGCAGGCGCGCAGTTCTATTTCGAAAAAGTTCGCGACCGAAATGTCTGGGACTTCCCGCTGCTGAACGTGGCTTCGGCCATGAGGTTATCGGGAGACACGATTCAAAACATCCGCATTGCGGTAAACGGCGCCGCCGCCCGTCCATTGCGCCTGAAGGCGGTGGAAGACGCGGTGCGCGGCAAGCCGCGCACCGCCGCCACTGGTGAAATGGCGGGAAAACTGGCGGTACAGGGAGCCGTCCCGCTGCAGTTCAACGCCTACAAAATTCCGCTGATGCGGAACCTGGTGAAGCGCTCCATCAGCGGCGTGCAGGAGGCAGCATGGGCATCATAGAGTGGGCAACCAGTCCGCTGGGGCAGAACGTTCCGATCCACATCGCGTGGTTTTTGATCTGGGTTGCGCTCATTGCGGGAATGCTCTTCCTTGTCGTGCACGCGATTTACATCCGATACTTCGCCAAGGAGAAGGAATTTGTCGCCGACGCTTCCACGAAGGTCGCCTCCCAGTTGCCCGCCCGCATTCCCCGGCACTCGCTGGCGGCGCGGCTGTTTCACTGGATCATGGCAGCGTCGATGTTCGTTCTGCTGTTTACCGCATTCCTGCCCAAGGTCGGCGTCCGCTTTGACTGGGTGACGTATCACTGGATTGCAGGCACCGTCCTGACTATTTCCATCATCTTTCACATCATCCACGCGTCCTTTTATCTGGACTTCTGGTCGATCTGGCCGGACCGGGCCGACCTCGAAGACGCGTGGAAGAGAGTCCAGCGCTTCATGGGAAAATCTTCGGCGCTGCCGCGGAAGTTCGCCAAGTATCCGCTGGAGAACAAGCTTTACCACGGCGCCATCATCGTGACCGGGATGTCGGTAATCCTGACCGGCGTGTTTATGATGTCGCGCGTGCGCACCATTTTCTTCCCGCGCAATCCCTATCTCTTCAGCGACATGACCTGGGGCCTGATGTACGTGCTGCACGGACTGGCAGGCGTGGGACTGATCACGCTGGTCATCGTGCATGTGTACTTCGCCATCCGGCCAGAGAAGCTTCCCATCACCGCATCGATGATCGTAGGCACCATGAGCCGGGAATTTTACCTGAAGGAGCACGATCCAAAGCGGTGGGTGGTCGAGGCGTCGCCCAATGCGCCGCGAAGGATGGCTGATGGCGACTGATTTTCTCGAGCGCTGCGATGCCATCGAAGAGTGCTATGAGTTCATGCTGGCCTATGCCGGCCAGGGCCTGCCCACGGAACAAGGCAGTCAGGCCGGAGGACAGGTCCGCGATTTTCTGCAGCGCGCCGTTCGCGCCTTGACCGGGCTGGCCGCGAGTTGTTCGCGTGCGATAGCCGAATCAGGACTTGAACCCGCCGCGAAGTACCAGGGCTTTATCTCGGTCCTTGACCGGGATGCGCAGGATTCGCTGGCCGCTCTCGAACTGGTTCGGGCCCAGCCTGCCATCAGCTCCCAGTTGATCGACAATCTGAACGCCTCAGTGCATCTTCGGGCGCTACTGACGGACCTGTTCCTGGTGGGAGAGATACTGAGAAGTCAAAGCAAAGCGGTAGTAAACTCCTCGGAGTCATCCTGAGCGGAGCGAGAGGTTTCGCTTGCGAAACATCTCGCGGAGTCGAAGGACCCCTATAAGCGGAAGATCCGCGGCTCGATGAGGTCTTTTTTCGCTCCCACCCTGCCAGTACGGAAGATCACTTCCAGACCTTTTCTACAACCTGGGTGGCAATCACTGCCAGCACAGCGCATACCGCGCCCACAATAATCTCCGGTTTGTGATCTTCGAGCCACCGGCCCACACCAACTCTTTGTGGATACCGCAGATAAACAATGCTGTGCGAACTGACAAAGTAGTACACGACAGCAACGGCCAGCAAAAAGCCGGTCGCGATGTTAGGCAGCTTGTAAATCGAGACGGGCCTGGCGACATGGGGGGCGAATACCCAGACTGCGACCGCCACCAGCCATAAGGCGGCAAATACCCACGAAGCTGTCGAGCGTACGAAAGATTTCAGCCTGAGCCTTCTCTTCTCAAAGATTGCAGCGACGTTCACATATTTTGCCCAGGCCGGCAACTGGTCGCCAATTTCATGAATGTGTATGCGGGTGGCAGACGGCGTGAGTTCAAGAGTCTGGTGCTTTCCCGGAGAGCAGATGTTCAGCACGAAACGGGTGGTGCGGCCCCGCAGGTCTTTCAGATCCTCCAGGGTGTCACATTTCGATTTGCCCACCACGAAGCTGGCCTGACAGTCCTCACTGGAATCAGTAAGGATCTGCAAAATCTCGTTTATGTCATCGAGATAGAGCTTCGCCGGGGGGAGTTCGGATGGAATGGAATCCGGGAATGGTTTTATCGCCAACTGCATTCCTTCCTGCAAAATCCTGCGTGCGGGGCTGGCTGCATCAACCTTGAACCGCCCTTGCCGTACCAGCGCTCAGTCTCCGTCTTAACTGGCGGCCCGGCCTTGGCCGCCGACATGCGCGCTCGGCTTCCGGGCATAAACGATCCTGTGGAGTTCCGTGAGCGTGGTTAATGCGTCGTTGAGCGCGATGCGCTCCGACATCTCCCTCCCGCCCTCGCTTGGCTGCTTCATTAAAACTTCGAGCCGGTCGTTGATGGCGTGCCGGGCATATTCGATGCGCTTTCGCAGCTTAACCCGGTTCGGCTCAAACAACGCAACGTCAAAGAGGTCGCGCCAGTCGCCCGTGTCATTTGGTGTCATGATGGCCTCCTCCGCAACGAACGGGCTATCCTTAGCGAACTCAGGTCCAATTGTCAAACTGATTATTCGCTTTCACGGCAAGCGACCACCGGGACGTCGCGGCATGGACGCTGGAGGATCTGGTCTTTGGTCCGGCGGTAATGGACGAGAATAGAGAGAATAGAGCGCCAATGACTGTCAACCAACGAAGCATCGTTATCTCCGGGGAAGGGCTCGTGACCATCCTAGCCATCACTCTCTCACTGGGCAAAACACCAAGGTCGTCTGCAGCTGGTGTCCGGGAGGACAAGTTCATCTGGGAAATTCATGGTTACCCCTTTTCGGCGCTGTCTGTCCGAGGCCCGCATGCCTTCCCGCGAGGGCTTGAAGCCAAGCTTGCCGTCAGGCTGGCGCAGGCCCGACTGGCGCAGGCCCGACTGGCGCAGGCCCGGCCGGCGCAGCGTCAGGGTGGAGCAGCGCTTCAGCGCTGCATTAACGATTTGCCCATGACAGCGGCTTCAGCCGCTGCGGTACTTGCTTTGCATTCTAGTGGAGCAGTTACAAGTACCTCAGGGCTGAAGCCCGCATCAGTGAGCACATGGATTGCAGGCCTGAAGGCCTGCTCCACCCGTTGCAGGCAAGCTTCACCCTGGAAAAAGGCAAATTTCACCCTGTAAAGACTTCCCCCATCTTTTTTACGACCCTCCCCGGGAACGGTGCGCCCCGGACCGCCGGGTCTCAGTTCGCGCCGCGTCCAGTCGAGCCGCCAGCGCGTCATAGCCATCCGTAAGGCCCTTCCAGTGCAGTTGATCCACATCCTCAAAGAGCTTGATATCGGTGCGCAGCGTCGCCAGTGTGCGAAAGAGCAGTGCGCGCTCGCGTTCCCGCAAGAGCGTGGCTGCCAGAGCACTCGCGTTGGTGACGTTCACACGCCACTCCCGAACCTCTGACGGGATCGATTCCAGATGCACAAACTTGGCCAGGACGGCAGCCGAGGACTTCGCGCCCCAGCCCGGAAGTCCGGGATAGCCGTCGGCGGAATCTCCCACCAGGGCCAGATAGTCTGGGATCGATTCCGGCGGGACGCCGAACTTCTTGATCACGCCAGGCTCGTCGAAGGTAACGCCGGTCCGGCGATTCAACTGGACGATGCGGTTGCCGCGCACGCACTGGGCCAGGTCTTTATCGGGCGTGCAGATGATCACGCGTTCGACACGCGCATCCTGAGCGGCCGCCACTGCTGCAGCAGCAAGGGCATCGTCCGCTTCAAACTCAACCATGGGCCAGACCACAATGCCGGCCGCCGAGAGGACATCTTCCAGCAACGGAAATTGCGCTAACAGCTCGGGTTCAACGCCTTCGCTGGTCTTGTAATCCGGCCACAGGTCGTTGCGAAAAGATTCGATAACATGATCGGTCGCGACCGCGATGTGTGTGGCGCCGCCTTTGACCATGCCCAGCACCGAAGCGAGGACGCCCCGGACCGCGGCTACTTCCCTACCGTCCTGGTCCCGCGCGGACGGCAGAGCATAGTAGTGCCGGAACAACTCGTAAGTGCCGTCAACCAGATAGATGTCCAAGGGCAACTCCAGTACAAAGCTATCAGGACCGCATGCTGCATTAACCTCTGACGATCTGCCGCGACGCGGCGCTCATTCTTTGATCAGATCCGGTATCACGAGGATGCATTTTGCATTGCCCAACACTTCCGCCGGAATAGCTTTGTCCGGACTGGACACTAGGACGTGCAGAACATCCAACTTTAAGGGGAGAAAACTCAGATGGGCTGACTTAGTTCAGAAAACCTGAAAGAGCGAGAAGGACTGCTTGTGTCCACCATCATGATCCTCAAATCCTCGACCCTGGCGGTCTCAATTGCTCACTTCCCTTGGTGTCAAGCCACCTGTTCGGTGAGGGGAGTGTCAACTTGCCTGAGCTGCAGGTATTCCCTGCCCGCTTAACCTGACTGGTTTTCGAAATCGATCCGCCAAGCCTACGAGAATTGCCGCCGGAAGCCGAAGCGTCCTTACGGTTCGATCATTTTCACTGACTACTTGAACCGCCGTGCACTGGCCATCCTCAAAGGGGTCCGAAACCAGTTGATAGCGCACGCCGTATATTTTTATTCGCTTCGAGGCGGTGAAACCGAGTTCCTTGATTCTTGCCGTGTTCTCGGCGGGTGAGCGCTTACTCGTATGGGTCTGACGAGCATCCCTTGATGCACCGGACGTGGGTTCTATCGCCGCGACGACGTTGGGGGTCATTAAGAAGTCTCCTGAGTTTCAGTGTGGAAAGAGGGGGGACTTCAGATAGGCTGACTTAGCTCAGAGGACCTGAAGGAGAGAGAAGAAGGGCTCGTCTCCACTTCCATTATCGCCTACGCCGGAGAAGAATGACAGGTCTAAATTGCTCACTCCATTCGCAGGTGAAGCTACTGGAGATGCTTAGGCCCCAGGCACAAGAGATCCGCTTGCAAAAGGGTGTTCCCGTCTTGCGGGTTAATCACGTCGCGCCAGAAATTGTCTTGCCTGGAATGCGGCAGGGCTCTGACGCCCGCCGGAAGAGGCAACTACTCAATCGTGCAGTACTACATTAAGCAGAGAGCTGTGCACCTGGAGTCCGCCGTCCGGTCCTCCTGCATAGTCAATGAAACCCAACGTTCTGAACCGGTTCATGAAGAAGCTGACTCGGGAACGCGTGGTCCCAACCATCGCGGCGAGGGTTTCCTGACTGATTTTGGGAACCACGGTTTCGGGAATGCCTTCCTTGCCGAAATGAGCCAGCAACAAAAGAACCCGGGCCAATCTCTTCTCACTGGAATTAAACAGCTGATCGACGAGATCTTCTTCATAGCGGATATTCCGAGCCAGCAGGTAGGCCACAAACAAATCGGAAAACGAATGTTCGCGGTGAAGGGCGTCCATCATGGCCTTCTTATCGACTCGCAACAGCTCGCAATCTGTCATTGCAGCGGCGGATCCCATGCGCAGAACCTGTCCGGCGAGCGCACCTTCCCCGAAAAAACTCCCCTCCCCCAGAATGCCGATCGTCGCTTCCTTGCCGATCTTTGAAACGACGGTGAGCTTCACTTTGCCCTTTTGGATATAAAAAACTGAGTCCGCAGGGCCGCCCTGGGTGAAGACTGCTTTTTTTTCCGGTACCGTCAGCAGCTTCCTGCCGGCGCCGATGGTTGCCAGGAAAGTCTTGGGGTTGAACTCGCGGGATTTCTTGACCAGGGCGGTAGAACTCATCGTCCATACAGTATAGTTGGCCCGAGCGGCCGGCCTAGCATAAATCGCGGCAGGGTTCGCAGCGCCGCAACTCCCTTAGCCCGAAGTGATCCATTCTGCACAGTATTTTCAAAGGCACTCAGCCAGTCTGGGACTGGTTCAAGAACCGCTGTCCAGCCCCTCAGCCTAGACCGCCGGCCAATCGGTTCAGGAGGATTCATGCCACCAACCGTCCAAGTCGGCTCCATTCTCATCGAGGGATTTGCACAGATGACGCCACTCCGTGACCTTAAGAGCGCGCCCTACTCCGGGAACTGGAGACTGCCTCAGGCGCTAAGCGCTGCCTTTGATCGCAGCATCCAGGTCGCGGGATGGAACTTCTTTTTTATGGCGGCGGAGGTGAAAGTGAATTTCTTCGGCGCGCCTGGCGCGGAGAAGGTCGAGAACGCTGTGAAGCAGATTCTGGCGAGGCTAAAGCCGCAAAACTTCAACAGCCTTGAAATAACCGGAATCGTTGCCAAGCGCTTCCTGGGTTTGCCATACGCCACAGTTTCGGCGCACGCACGCCATCTCCAACCAGGCTGCTATCTGGATGACGCTCAGAAACGGCGGACATCCCGGAGCTACGGCGAATAGGTCAACGTCCAGGCATCTACTTGTCCACAGCCGTCAGGCGCCGGTCGCGATGTGGATCGGTGCGAGGCAGCCCCGTGCTGAGCTCACATTTCTCTCCCGGCCTGGCGCCGCAGGTGGGGCAACGAACACTGATGGCAAGGTCCTTCTTGACTTTCATGAGTACATAATGCAGCGCTGTCCATAAATGAAATGGTCAAATTTGATCTGAATCCGCAGCTGTGGGTGGACACCCCTGTCCGCCCTTCGCAGTTGATCTTGGTTTCGTTATTCCCTTCCCGATGGCTGCAGAGTTCGGTAGTTCCGAACGCAGATCCAAGTCAAAATGCGGCGGCCACGAGCGTCGTCCCCACTTGCGCCGTGATGTCTGGTCAATTTTGACCAGTCCAGAAGGTCACTTTCGTTGAATACTGAAGTGTAGCGGTGCACTCAACCCAACAAGTGAAAAGTGACCAGACCAGCCAACCCTGGTCCCAAGTCGGCTTTTCGAGGTCGCATAGGGCGGTCTCCGAAAAAACTGGTTTTACGACCCTCATTCTCGACTAAGGATCCATGTCACTGCCAAACCCTGTGTTTTCTAAGGCGAGCCTGCTAGTCGTCAACCCGCGCGCGCTACCGCGAGAAGGGCTTGCAGCCGGCGGGGCGCGATCACAGTCGAAGGCGTCGCTGCCCTCACGAATCGCCGTAATCGGGAATTATCTTCCGCGTCAATGTGGAATTGCCACGTTTACCACGGACTTGTGCAGCGCGATCTCGGCGGAATATGGTACCGCTCGACTGCTGGCGCTGCCCGTAAACGACACAGAGCTTGGATATGACTATCCCGCGCGGGTAAGGTGGGCGCTCGCCCAGGAAGATCTGTCGTCGTATCAGGAAGCCGCGGAATTCCTGAACTTCAACAATATCGACATGGTGTGCCTGCAGCACGAGTATGGAATCTTCGGCGGGCCGGCCGGCAGCCATATTCTGGGTCTTCTGCGAGCTTTGAAGATGCCCGTCGTGACCACCCTGCACACCGTTCTGCGCGAGCCGAATCCCGAGCAACTCCAGGTGATGGAAGAGATTGCGGAGCTTTCGGATCGCCTCATTGTCATGAGCGAACTCTCCTCCCAGTTCCTGCAGGAAATCTTTAGAGTGCCCGGCAGCAAAATCGACATGGTTCCGCACGGCGTTCCGGACTTGCCCTTCCTCGATCCTAATTTCTACAAAGACCGCTTCGGTGTGGAAGGGAAGGCCGTACTTCTCACTTTCGGCCTGCTCTCCCCCAACAAGGGAATCGAAAACGTCATTCAAGCGCTGCCGCAGATCCTGGCTGAGCATAAGAATGTGGTTTACATGGTCGCAGGCGCGACCCACCCTCACATCTTGCGCCGCGAGGGAGATAAGTATCGCGATAGCTTGCAGGCACTGGCGAAGGAAGCGGGAGTGGAATCGCAGGTGATCTTCCACGACCGCTTCGTCAGCCCCGAGGAAATGGCGGAGTTCGTGGGCGCCGCCGACATCTACATCACTCCTTACCGCCATGAAGCGCAGGTGGTTTCCGGAAGCCTGGCCTATGCGCTAGGCGCGGGTAAAGCGATTATCTCGACTCCCTATTGGCACGCCATTGAGTTGCTGGACGACCGACGCGGCGCGCTGGTCCCTTTCCAGAATCCCGACGCTATCGCGCAAAAGACAATCGAACTCTTGCACACACCGGCGACACGTCATGCCATGCGCAAACGCGCCTACCTGTTTGCGCGCGAAATGATCTGGAAGAGAGTGGCGCAGGGTTATCTGGCCAGCTTCGCGCGGGTTCGCAGCGATCGCCTGAAAACTCCGCGGGTGCAGTTCTCGGCTCGCGCCAACGAGAAATCACTGAACCATCTGCCCGAGTTCAAGCTCAATCACCTGAATGCGCTAACCGACGATACGGGGATATTACAGCACGCGATCTTCACCATCCCCAATCGAGCCGAGGGATATACCACTGACGACAATGCGCGGGCGCTCATTTTTACCGTGCTGCTGGACCAACTGAGAAAAGATCAACACGGCATTGGTCAAATCGGAACCGCCCGAGCCGCTAACCCAGATTGGCCTTCCCGCTATTTAGCCTTCCTGCAGCACGCCTTCAACCCGGAGAAGAAACGGTTCCGCAACTTCCTTGGCTACAACCACCGCTGGAAGGAAGAGCAGGGATCCGAAGATTCTCACGGGCGGGCACTATGGGCCCTCGGTACTCTCTTGGCCCGATCCGCAAATAGAGGGCTCAGAGGCGCGGCCGGCCGCTTGTTCGAGTTCTCGCTGCCGACGGTGGTCGAGTTCCACAGTCCTCGGGCCTGTGCCTATTCCGTGCTCGGAATTCAGGAGTACCTCCATTCGTATCCCGGCGACCGCGACGCGCAACGAGTGCGACTCGTTCTGGCCCAAAGATTGCTCGCGATGTATGAGTCGATACGGCGCCCGGATTGGAAGTGGTTTGAGAATGTCGTGGCGTACGGGAATGCGCGGCTGTCTCAGGCCCTGCTGCTGGTGGGAGCGGCGTGCGCGGATGAAACTATGCTTGCTGCCGGACTCGAGTCTTTAACTTGGCTGATGGAAACGCAGCGATGCCAGACCAACCGTCATTTTGTGCCGATCGGCTCGCAAGGGTTTTACCTTAAAGGTGGCGCACCGGCCCGCTTCGATCAACAGCCCATCGAGGCCGCCGGCGCCGTGTCCGCCTGTTTGGAAGCATATCGGGCGACAGGCGACAATCAGTGGCGCAACCAGGCTTGGTCGGGCTTCAACTGGTTCCTGGGCGATAACGATCTGCAACTTCCACTTTACGATTCCGTCTCCGGCGGCTGCCGGGATGGCCTGCATCCTGACCGCGCCAATGAGAACCAGGGCGCGGAATCAACGCTGTCGTTTTTGATTGCGCTCCTCGAAATGCACTCACTGCAAGAGTCTGAACCAAAGGGAATCCAGTCATGACCATGCCCGCACAACAGCCTATAAACGTTCTGAGCACTCATTTCGAGCCGCTACTTCATCGTCATCCTGCCAACCCGATCTTAACCAGTAAGGACTGGCCGTATTCGATTAACAGCGTGTTTAATGCGGGCGCCACGCGGCTCGCGGACGGGACCACCCTGCTGCTGTGCCGCGTGGAAGATCGGCGCGGCTTATCGCATTTTTGCGCTGCCCGGTCGCGAAACGGTGTCGACGGATGGCAAATCGACCCCGAGCCGACTCTGATGCCCAGCCCGAATGACTTTCCGGAGGAGGTCTGGGGCATCGAAGATCCGAGGATCACTTTCGTGCCCGAACTGCAGCAATACGCGGTCACCTACACGTCCTACTCGCGTGGTGGCCCGGGTGTATCTCTCGCCTTGACCAAAGACTTCCGCAGTTTCGAGCGCTACGGCGTAATTATGCCGCCGGACGATAAAGACACCGCCCTGCTGCCTCGCAGAATCAACGGATACTGGGCGCTCATTCATCGTCCCATGACAAAGCTCGGGGCGCATATGTGGATCTCCTACTCCCCGGACCTGCATCATTGGGGCCGGCACCGGCTGATGCTGGAAGCCCGCCGGGGCGCCTGGTGGGACGCCAACAAGATCGGGTTGTCACCTCCGCCAATCGAAACTTCCCGGGGATGGCTCGTTTTCTATCACGGAGTGAGGCACACGCCTTCGGGCTGCCTGTATCGTTTGGGTCTGGCCCTTTTTGATCTGGAGAATCCGGAAAAATGCCTGCTGCGAGGTGACTCCTGGATGTTCGGACCCGAAGCCGACTATGAGCGCCACGGCGACGTCGATGACGTCGTATTTCCTTGTGGCTACACCATGGATCAGGACGGCGACACGATCAATCTCTACTACGGAGCTGCGGATTGTGCGATTGCTCTGGCTCGCGGCAGCGTACGCTCTCTCCTCGACTGGCTGGACGCCAACGGAAGCTGCGAACGAAGGCGCGATCAGGGATGAATCCGCTGCATTGGATTGTACAATTCACCTTGGGCTGCCGGCATCGTCACCGGAGTCGCGTGTTCACGATCAAAGGGCGCACCTACCGCGTCTGCTTCGATTGTGGACGGGAATTCGACTTGCCGAGTGCCGGCGAGTCAGCGCGGCCCAGCGTTTCCGATCATGCAGCCTTACGGGACCCCGCCGCTGGTGTAGACCCCGGGCTGAGGTAACTAAAGCCCAGCCTTGTCAGAGTCCGACTGGGCTTTGGCAGCATCAGCCCGAGCCTTTGCGGTGTCCTTCTCGCGCAGTTCCGATCAGTGCTGTAGAGATCGGTTGCGCACACTCTGCGCAGACCCGAAAACCCAGACTTTGGGGACAATCTGGCCCTGACTTCCACTGCGACGATCCGGAAATAAGACTCGGCTACCGGAATTTCTGTTTGGCGACAATCCCGGCGCCTTCTCGAATGATGACGAGTTGGTCAGCTGCCCCTTGGCAATCGTCTCAGTTGTGCCATTGGTCCATCAGATAGCCAGGTCGACGGTGGTCTCGGCGTCGAGGCCGAGGTGCAGGCGAGGGTCGTTGGCCGAGTGTAGTGACCACGAACTCGGTGCAGGCGCCTCACCCTTCCCCTGATTTCGTCGCCCAGGCCACTTTTGCACTCCCCATCACATCGAGCGCCGGTTGCAGAATATGCATCAGCAGATTCTCCCCCACGCGACAAAGTGAAAACTGCCTTCACAGAATGGCTTTATTGGTGAATGAGAACGACCATGGCGACCGGCCAATTTTGTTTCACGGGGCCAGTAGCATGAAAGAGTGGATGTCACTTCGCCCGAGGTTGAGGTTATTGAACCCTTGGTGCCGGGAGGGGGAGTTGAACCCCCAAGGTACTAAGTACCGGCGGATT
>CAWHQS010000005.1:0-765881 GCA_963831565.1 Terriglobia bacterium | reverse complement strand
TGGCTTTCCAGCCACCGATGAGCTTTTCGTGGAGCAGCCTTAGATTTGAGTCGAGGCCCGCCTCATATGCCCCGTACAGGTGGCGAAAGAATCGCTTGTGCTGGAGGTTTCTCCCTGTCGTAATGCGCAACCAGGCTAGTTTCAGATTTTTCACCGAAATTAGTGATGCGCGAGTAATCATTGGACATACCCAACAAAAAAGGCCACGGCGTAGCCGTGACCCCCTCACATGCGGTGTCCTTTGTACTCTTCGACGGGGCGAAATGCAAAGGAACGATTCCTACGAACGTTCAATCCGGCAATTCACCACTACGACTCGGAGAAGACAGACCGCACGCATTGTGATAACACCTGGTTTCGGTCAACAATCCTCCTGCATCGTTGCGGCGGATTGTCGGGTCACAAAGGAGGACGTCTTGATCTAAGCTCGGTGGCAAGGTTCCCGAGATCCGGAAATATGTCACCTTTACGGAACCCACATAAATCGATTTCCAACGCCACCTGCCTAACGTATTGCGCTGGAATAATGATCTGGCTCAGGTAACGTTCCCAGTTGCTGCGCTCATCAAGCGGCGTTTTATCCGAATGAACGGTAAAGCACCCTTGCTGCACGAACATTCGCACGTCCTTTTCAGCAGCCATGGCGCAGAGAACCTTTCCAGTTTCCTTTGCAGCGACGGTGAATGCTGGTTTTAGCATTTCTTCACACATGTGAGCGTCTATGGATGGTGTGATTGGTCCAAAACCCTCAAGGTTATTCAAGATATGGGGATTCAGCACCCAAACGGCCGCATCCACAGGTTCAACGGAACGCTCATATATGTAGCTCTCTACCGCAAAATACGCTGCTACCAAAGGCGACCGCGTCCAGTCGAGTAACCTCGTCGGAAGTCCGTAGTGCTGCATTAAGCTCAGCCATATGGCACTGTCATCGTACAGTGGCAAGGACTGGTGTCGAGTCGAAGCGCGTGCGCGAAAGCGGTTAGTAAAGTTACGTTCCTCCTCCGGTTTATATTCCCGCCATATAGTTGGCTGGACTTGCCAAGTGGCCGAGCGCTGTCCTCGATACCAAAGAACCTTCCCATCGGGCGCAACACGCTCATTGATGTGATGAATCAGTTCGCCCACATTTCTAGCGATTTGACGATCCTTGCTTGCCGAGTCCGTCATTGCTTTTGATGCTCTCAGGTTTCAGAATACCCTGATTGACGTTGACGAAAAATCGGGATTTCACTGACTGAACCGCTTGCTTTCTCACACCTGTGCTAACGCCGTTGCGAAAATCAACCCGGCAAAAGTGAGCTACCCGCCCGCGTTCACTCAATTAAGGTACAGGTACGCCGCTACCCTCCGGCGAGTTAAAGCCCGGAAGCTCACCCTCAGTGTTTGTTCCCCAGCAGCGAAACATTTCGCCCCAACCGGACGCGCACGCGTGCGAGATGCTAGCGGAAATGAAAACTGCTCCTTTGAGTCCCCGGACGGTGACAGGCGTGCTGACTGCCTGCGGCTTGATGAACGTTATGCTGGGTGGCGGGCCCGGAGAGGCGGAGCCAATTAGATTACCAACGCCCAGGGTTCCAGCGGTCTTCTCACTAGGCAGGTTCTGCCCCCAACATTTGGCTGTCAGATCGCTCAGCGTGACGCAGCTGAAAGCGCGACCGCTGGAAATATTGACGGCGGTGCTGATGCCTTCAACGGTCTGGGGAATGGGGTTGCTTCCTGGGGTCGTTGAGCCATTACCCAATTCACCGAAGTCCGCTTCCCCCCAGCAGTTCACCGACCTGTTTGGAGCGATGGAACAGGCGTGGGTCTGACCGGAAGCCACAGCGATTGCCGTTATGCCACTGACAATCTTGGGATCGAATTCGGCATTCGCACTAGCGCTTATCGGACTTTGGCCGAGCTGCCCAAAATCATTTCGCCCCCAACAATAGACTTGCGACATAACCAGCTCGATTGCGCAGGCGAAATGGCCGCCGACCGATACATCGTTGTAAGAGCCGGTGAGCCCCCGCACAGAGCTCGGCGAGGCCAGGAAATAGGCGCTTGAATATAGGCCAGTGCCATCATCGAGCTTCCAGCACTTGAGGGAGCGATCTGTCAGAATCGCACAGGCGCCGGGTCCGCCGACACTGATCTTGATGGCATCGGTCACGTCGTTAACCTGTGTTGGGAGTCCGTTACCGGTCCAACACCAAACAGGTCCCGAGGGACCTGTCGTCGCTGAGTCGCCCACGATCGCGCAACCCAAATGAGAATAGGCGCTCAGCGCGATGGCTTTGACCTTTCCAATGCCGGTAGGTTGAATAGGGTCACGATGTTCGCCAAGAGGCGTTCCGTTGCCCACCATTGCGCCCGTGCAGGACAACATCTTGTCGGGCCCCAAAATACAGGTCGACTGAATTCCGGCGGCTACCACGGGTAGTGCTGCACCAGCACCCGCGCCGCCCGGAGGCGTTTTACAAGCGCTAATTAGCAAGCCCACCAAAACAACGATAAAGAGCCGGCTGATATTCATCATGGTTCTGCTCCCGTCATTTGCGCCATTGATCGAGACTGCACACCGGCTGATTTCACCAACAGCTTGGCGACTCTGCCGGGTACCCTTAAAGCCCCGAGAACCTCTTCAGAAATTCTCGATGAGCGCTACGTCTCGTTGAATTTCTACGACTGAGAACGCTAGTAGTCGGCCGTTAGGTGCGGGTTTGGGACAGCATAGCCAATTCCTTCCTTGTTGGAAAAGAATTTTCGCATTTCCCTCTTGGCCCACCGATAAGAGGGCAGTTCCTGATGGTAGGAAAGCTGTGACAAAGAGATCTTTACCATTAGCGAACCAGCTTATATCTTGCAGTTGGCTTTGAGTCCACTTGGCAAGCTCTAGTGTCCGTAAAGTACCCGTACCGAGCGAAAGAATTTGCAATCGGCTGACTGGGATTTGCGATTGGGTCGGCTCTTGATATTCAATCAAAGCGATGTTCTTTCCGTCAGGCGATAGACTCCAGCTCTGAACCCGTTCTATTGATTTGAAGGGTTCCGCTGTGCGTCCACGGGTCGGGTTGAGCGAATAAAAATTTACTCGGACTCCTTGCTTTTCCGAAAGGACACACGCGTTGGAGGGAGGAAGAGCGCATTGATGATCGTAGTCACCTGTAGCAATCATCGAGGGCGTACCACCCCCGACGGGGAGACTCATCAAACTTCCCACCTCGGAACTTCCCCGTTTCGGATCTGCTGTATACAGTAGGAAAGTGCCATCTGCACTAAGGTGGGCGTCATAGTAGTCCTCTGGTCCAGAGATCAAAGGTGCGGAAACTTGCTCATTCAAGTCTTGTCGGTATATGCGGAATCTCCCGCTCTGATTCGAACTCAGGTAAACGGCACTACTGTCGATGCTCCATCCATCCACCGCCGTTGCCCAAGTATCCGTCGTCAAACGGCGCACCTTCCCAATGCTGGATTTTTCGCCTGCAGCTACGGGAGCTATATAGATACTAGTCTGGGATCGTGATTTGACGAATGACAGGCGTTTCCCATCAGCTGTGGCGCTAATATCTGTCGTTCTAAAGCCAGCCCAATTGGTAAGTCGTTCCGGCGCGCGACGCAGGTGACCCGTAGACGGGTCGATGTTTACTGCCCATAAATTAGAGTCTCTCTGGTTGGGAGGCGCTTCGGTTAGAGAATAAATTAAGCGTCCGTCCGGCAGCCAACATAATCCTCGTCCAGGATCATCTATCAGTTGGGTTGTAGTGAGAATTACTGTCGGTTGCGTGCCTTGTATATCTCTACTTTCAATCAGCGTATCCGTGTTTCCGTCCGTTCGACGTTTACTGATGGCATAAGCAAACCGTCTCCCGGTCGGAGCCCAAGAGAAATCCAACAACCGATCACCAGGTTCTACGACCATGACTCGATAAGCGCCTTCACCATTTGGTCCCATGATCCAAAATTCGTGAGCGGCCGCGTCAACGTATAGAATATGCTTGCCGTCAGGAGAGACAACCGCATCTGCCACGTTGTCTCGCAGTTTACTCAGCTTACCCGTAAGCACTGAGGCTTTCCAAAGACCGCTATCATTCCATCGTGTTGCCAGCAGCTGTGTCCCATCCGGAAACCAACTCAAGGGGAATACGTCGCCTGAGACCGGTTCAAGGACTCGGGTCTCCCCGGTGTCAATCACGCTCAGGAACAGCGCACCTGCTTTTTCTAGGTAGGCGAGATACTTGCCGTCGGGAGAGATAACCGCATACTCAATGAAATTGTCTGCGGAGCTGGCCGTAAATTGTCGCAGTTGCAAATTCGTTTTGAGCCGCTCGCCTTGTTTGTACCAGTAATAACCGAGAATCACAGCTGCAACCGCTAGAAACACGCTTGCCGTCCGAAGCCAACGTCTGAGTCGCTTGGTTGCTACACTCTGAAGTGTCTGAAGTGGGACTTCGGCAGTTAAAGCCTTAGGGATCAAGTCAGCACTTTCGAATCGCAGTATTGGGTCGCGTTCTAAACAACGCAGAATTACCGATTCCCAGACTGCAGTCAGTTCCTTTTGGAATTTTTGTGGGGAGGGCGGTGGATCGGTCAAACGCTTCAACGCAGCCAAAATCGGGGTATCTCCTTGGAAGGGCTTAACCCCAGAGACCATTTCGTAGATAACCAAGCCAAGCGCGTAAATGTCGGACAACTTTGTCGCCGGTCGGCCTTCAAGTTGCTCGGGAGACATATACGCTGGGGTTCCCAAGAGTCCCTGACCAGTCGACACAGTACAAGTTTCCGAGGGCAAGGATCGCAACGCTAGTCCGAAATCTGTGATGACTGCCCGCCACTTCCCCGCCATGCCTTCGAGCACGACATTTCCAGGCTTGAAATCCCTGTGAATGATGCCGATCGCATGCGCAGCCGACAACGCCGAAGCCATTTGAGCAACGACTGGAATCGCCTCCGTCACATTAAGTGGCCCATCCTTCTTCAGTCGCTCTTCCAGGGTCATACCATGTAGCAGCTCCATGCTGATGAACACTATTTCTTCGGAAGTGGAGGGTCGGTGGCGAAACAGATCAAAGATTCGACATATATTCGGATGGGTCACCTTCCGTGCGAGATGAACTTCGCGTTTGAAGCGTCCTAGAGTGTCCGGTTGTGCCAGGATCTCTCGCCGAATAACCTTGACCGCAACTTGCTCCTGCAGTTCCTCATCCTTAGCTTCATAGACTTCGCCCATCCCTCCGCTAGCGATGAATCGAACAATGCGGAATCGTCCCGCGAGCAACTCATTCGGGGTAAGTCGGGGGGATGTTATTCGAATGTCGTTTTCTTCTTCCAAATGGCCCATCGCTGCGGTTGAGAGAAACGACCCGGCTTTATCATGCTCGCTAAGGAGGCGTTTGACCTCGGCCCTTAATGTGCTATCCGGGCAATTGTCGCGGAGGAATTCCGAACGCGCATTGGGGTTCAACTCCAGCGCCTCGGCGAATAACGCCTTAACTTTGTCCCAGTCCTGGGGTAGGGTCACCATGGTCTTGTCTAAGATCCCCATGGAGCCATGCTTTGGCCATGCTCCAATCCCGCTTAACGGTCTTCGGAGATACATTCAGCACATGCGCGGTCTCGTCAACAGTAAGTCCCCCGAAGAAGCGCAACTCCACGATTCTGGCTTGGCGCGGATCGAGCTTTGTCAGCCTGTTTAGGGATTCATCAAGTTTAAGAATGTCGGGTGACTTTTCGGGAGAGAGTACAAGGGCCCCCTCCAAAGACAAGACTTGTTGCCCTGCGCCTCGTTTGTCGCGACCATGGCCGCGTGCATGGTCAACTAGGATTTGGCGCATCGCTTGGGCTGCGATTCCAAAGAAGTGCGCGCGATTCTGCCACTCCACTGGATGCTGCACTAACTTGAGGTATGCCTCGTGCACCAAACCTGTAGCCTGAAGAGTGTGGTCAGTTCGCTCTCGTCGCATGTAGCGACCTGCGAGTAGCCGTAACTCGCTGTAAACGAGGGGTATGAGTGCAGCTAGAGCCTCCCGATCACCCTTGGTGACCGCTGCCAAGAGGACCGTTACATCCTTAAGAGGTGCCTGCTCCATCAACGACTCTTTCAGCTAAGAATACGCTCCGCTGGCCCGTCGCCATTCTACGGCAATTCAGCCAGAAGCCACATCAAAAGTCAACTGGCCCAGATAGTATTGGCGTATCAGAACGGCCCCTGCATTGCCTCACCCAAGACTCAGATCCCGATTCAGAGCATTGCGATGACCCCAATTTCGACTTCACATCGCATTGGTAAGTGAAGGCTGAAAAGCCAACCCACTTTTAAAGGAGATGATTATGAAACGCTCAATGTTCAATGAACTGTTCGGTGGTCAAATATTGTCTGGCGTCGTGGTTATGCTCACTGCCTTGATGCTCAGCAGCCCAGCCGCAGCCCAGAATACACGGGACATAGCTGATCAGACCACGAAAAACATCCACCACACGAAACTCGTGATGCAGGCCCCCGATGGTGAATCAAGCACCTGGGACCACAACCTCAATTCCGACAGGTTCGATGGAGCGAGACTTATCAGAACCCAATATTCCTCCCTTGCAACCGCCTGCTACACAGTTGTCGGTCCCGTTTGCCCGCTCAGAGTAGCTCTCCCTCAGGGAGCGGCCTGCGCCTGCTACTATCCGACATACTGGTTGGCAGGTACCGCATGGTAAAGATCGGGCGAACCTATTGCTCGGGGCCGCAGCTTTCTCGCGGCCCTTTTTTTTTTGGGTTTGTGCACAGAGGGAAGAACTGCTACACGCCTAGCAGCTCCCCGCGCGAGGGGGAGAAGTGCTGGTTCAAAAACCGTGACTCACAGCCCACAACACAGCTCAACCCGATCTAACCCAACTCAGCGCGCTCCAACTCCAACATAACTCAACTCCAGACCCAGCGCGTCACTTCAGTGCCCCAGCTCCACACTCCAACGTTTCTTTTGGGCAGGAGCCCCGCCCACTCAGCTCAACTCAAAGCGCGAGCGAAGCGAGCGCGCCCCGCGCCAGCGCAACTCCAACTCCAGAATTGCTCCAGCTCCAGATCAGCTCCAGCCCCCCCAACTCCAGATCCAGCGCAACACAAGCAAAAAGCAGGGCAGATCAAGTGTGTACATGTAAGCATCGTATACATATATACCCGTCAAACGAGGCGGGGGTTAGTGTGTATACGATGCTTAGATGTACACACTTGATTTGCCCTGCTTTTGCTCGTGTTGCGCTGGATTTGAAGCTGGCCTGGAGCTGATCTGGGCTGGAGTAATTCTGGAGTTGGAGTTGATCTGGCGCGGGGCGCGCTCGCTTCGCTCGCGCTATGAGATGATCTGGAGTTGGAGTTGGCGTTGGTCTGGAAGCACCCTAGGCCAGCTTTTGTTACGTGAATCTTTGTCGCCGATTGGAACAGCTAACCCAAGACAAAATTGTCGTAATCCGCCCAGAATCGATGTCCCGCAGTGTGGGATACCATGGTGGTAAGAGATCCTACAGCAGGGGCAGGTTTTTGTGAGCTTTGTTCATGGTAGGGAGATTACCGCAGAACAGATTGAGCTGATTATTGGCAGGGAGTTCCCGGTTCAGCGGTTCGCATCCATGTGCAATGCCATTATCTGGGCGCTTTCCCGTCCGTCAGGACTTACGCAATTTTCGTTTACTGAGCGAGTCTTCGTCGCCGACAACGGAGTTGATGCTGAGTTGGTCATCGAGGTACCTCCGTACACACCACCACCAGGTTCTCTCTTGATGCCAGGCGATTCCGTGGTCCAGTACAAGCAGCGGGACCCGACGGCGCGAGAACGGAACAGAATAATTGCCGATCTTCGGCGGGAACTCAGGGGTGCTGCACACGAAGTGAGGGAACGCACGGGTCGTGCCCGTAACCAATACCTGCTGTTCACCAACGTCAGTCTAACGATCGCCGAAAAGAACGAGTTGGGGGCAGCGATCGCAGAAGGTTCCCCCGACGTTCGAGTTCAAGTGTTTGGGGCGGCCGAAATCGCGGCGATGCTCAACAACCTGCCGCACCTCCGGTCCGCGTATTTCTCCACGGCGCGATTCGCCAGCTGGCAGAAATCCTGGACTAGTCACAATCGACAGGCGCTGTCGGGAGCCGTTCCAACATTGGTTGGCCGCAGGGACGTGTTGTCCGCCACCAAAGCGGCCGTCGACGATGACGCTGTTCGCATAGTGTTAATAAGCGGTGGCCCGGACATGGGCAAGACCCGTCTCGCTCTCGACGCCACCCAGCACAGACCGTTCGACGCTGTGGTTGCTATAGAGGGGCGGACCCTGACTGTCGCGGACCTACTCGCACTGCGCACACCCGGCCAGCCGCTCATCATCGTCGTCGATGACCCCGACGAGAGCACATATGATGCCCTCATCACGGCGGCCCTCGCTGAAGAACTCAAACTCGTGTTGACAGTACCATCGACGGATGCTGCCAATGTGGCCAGTTATGGCCGCGATCCTCGCGTCAAGCTGTTGACCCTGGATCCTCTGAGCGACAGTCAGTCGCGCGAACTCCTCACTACTGCCGGTGCTCGATTGGAGTACAGCGTAGAATCTTGGGTAATCGAGCAGTCCGGCGGAAATCCGGGGGTTCTGATCGCGGCCGCGTCCATCGGAGAACAGCTTCGAGTCGAGGGCGCGAACTTCTTCGACCAGGTAGGCAGCCGGTTGGAAGACCGCGTCCGAACAGGCCTTGGCCGCGATGCAGTCGATCGTCTGCGCTTGCTCAGCATCATGACCGCTGTAGGCTTCAGCGGGCTGGCCGCGGCGGAACTCCAAGTTGTTTGTGACACATTTCGCCGATTTCAACCGAACGACATCTTGGCAGATGTGAGAGCAATGACCGGGTCTGGGTTACTGCGCGTTACCGGCAGTTATCTGGAGGTCGTCCCTCCTGTGTTGGCAAACTACTTCGCGGGCATCCTGCTTGCGGGACGTGCTCGTGACATTCCTGCGCTGTTTCTCGCGCTGCCTCCACTGGGTCGAGCGCGCTTGTTGAGACGTCTACGACAGCTCCGAAGCGACGCAGCGCAGAACTTTTGGGAGGAACTTTTCCGTACAGGTCGCTTAGCCGCGTTCCACACCGCTCTCGCAGAGGTGCCGTTGCTCAGATTGGTCGCTCCAGCGGTTCCGCGTCGGGTGGCGAACTTGCTCCTCGCTGGCCTCAGGGAAATGTCGCTCGATCAGCGGCTCGCGATCGCCGGGGGGGTGCGCCGCGATCTCGTATGGACCATCGAGCAACTTCTCTTCCGGAGTGAAAGCGCGCTGCAGGCACTGAGGTGTTTGGCATTGTTTGCAGAGGCCGAAAACGAGCAGATTTCGAATAACTCTTCGGGCGTTTTCGCCGAATGCTTCCATCCGACTCACCCGCAGTTTCCGCTGGCGCTGACCGATCGACTCACGGTATTGCGTGAGCAGTTAGCGCCCGATGCTTCTAAGGCACAGAAGTTGTTGGTTCTGAAGGCGGTCGATGAGGCGTTCAACCGAACCGGAGTAGTGACCCTGCGGCGAAGTGAAGGGCCAGAACCGTTCGATGCGGTTCCAGTTGTGACCTACGGACAGTTTCGGGATTACCTTCGCTCCCTTATCGATCTCAGCCGTCCACTCATGCAGGATCCCGATCTCGAACTTGCGAGGAAGGCTGGCCAGGTTATCATGACCTCAATCGGGGAGTACGCGGTCCAGGCGAATCCCGATGCGGGAGTGGAATTGCTCGAAACGCTAGGCCCTGATGTGCTGAGGGGAAGCGTGCCGATCGAGATCGGAAACTACGTCGCTACTTTAGGTATTGTGTCCCGAGGAATTCCCGCAGGGCAACAGTTTGAGGGGGCGACCGTACGTGTCCGTCGTCTCCTGCAAACGCTCGACGCTGCCTCTTTCGACATCAAGCTGAAACGCTGGGTTGGTGCGTGGGAGTTCGGCGATGAGCAACTCGATCAGGACGGGCAGCCTGTCTTCCGCAGCGATATTGAAATCAAGCGATTGGCGCAGACTGCCGCCGCAAACCGCGGGGCTGTGTCGGATGACGCGTTAGGTTGGTTAACCTCACCGGAAGCAAAGCGCGCTCACGAATTTTTCTATTTGCTCGGCAAGTTCGATCGTGAAGACCGATGGCGTGAAACTACCGAACGGCTAGGCGAACAGGAGTCCGGCGAGCAGCCTTTTACAAGCTATTTTGGCGGGCGTGGATCGGAAGCGCCCGTTGAGGTTGCGCAGCGATTAGATCGACTCACTTCAGCCAATCGGGTCCGTGGCGCTGCAATCGTTGGTGCCACGGCCTTCTTGCCAGCGAATCGAGCGGCTGTCGATCGAGTTGTAGGTGTGATCAACGGCGGATTGGTCGATCCTGAACGCGCAGAGCGCAGGCTAATGGCTGGCGGCTGGATGCGGCCGCTGACTGGCGATGAAGCTGCCGACCTCCTCCGGGCCATCGCCGGCCCAGAACTTCAAAGTGCTGATCTAGTCATCGATTTTCTTGCCATGTGGGTCCATTCCCAAAAACCGATCGAAGGCAATTTGGCTGAATTGGCGTGGCAGTCCTTTGAGGCGACTCCTGATCGCGGCGAGGCTTGGGATTTCGATCTCGTAGCCGCCGCTCTGGTACCCACAGATCGTGATCGGGCGTTCAATCTGCTGCGGTGCTACATAACCCTTCCACATGACCGGAGAAGCTGGGAACCGTTGGATCGCCACGGTGGCAACAGATTCTGGAATGCGCTTTGGGCGTCAGATCCGGGCCGCTGCGTCGAGGTGTTGCTTGAAGTTGCTTCGGCGTCACCACTCGTCGCATGGCGTATCAAGTGGCACCTTCCAGAAGTCCTGGATCTCGCGCGGGACTGGGAAGTTCTCGTGCGTATTGCACGCCGAAACGAGCGCAGCGCGGAATTCATCTCTTCCTGTCTCGAATCGAAGGACGGTTTCTGGCCGATTGCGGTCGAACTGTTAACGCTACACCCAGATAACGCGTTGATCCGCGGGAATGTGAGCGCGGCAGCCGAACACATGAATCGCGTTGTAGTCGGACCGTTTTCGCTCCATTATGAAAGTTGTGCTCGCGAAGTAGAAACCGTGCTCGGCCACGCCGCGACACCGACCGTTGTCAAACCGTTTCTCACTGATCTTGCCAGACAGCTTAGGCACCGCGCAGAGGCGGAACATCGCAAGGAAGAAGACGAACAGATCAACTGGTAAGGCGCTTTAACCCGAAAATGCCGGTGGGATCTGGTCACAACAATCATTCGAGACAGAGTTGAGTAGCGGTGTGACGACATTGGTTTATCTATACCTTCGCCACTCGGTATGGAGCTCACAACCCAGGGATCTTGAGGCGGGTCATGCGGCCGATTTCGGCCACCCTGTTCTGGCGCAGTTATGGTTTAAGACAATCCAGGCCAACCATTTGGGCGAGCGCCTGCCAATGCCTAGGATGCGGACGGTAGCCCTCCCGAATGCGGCCTGCGTACCAACGTGACACCCCAATCCGCGATGCGATAGTTGAGGTTGACACTCGCGATAGTTGAGGCTGGATTTCCTCGGTGTACACCTGATCGGTGATCCAGGCTGGCTGCGTCGATGCGTCCCATTCCGAGCATGCAATTGCATGTCTTCGCCGTGTCGCCCCATGTTTTGCACGAGCTCCCGGGCTGCGTGCAGCTTTGCGGCCCAAATTCGCAACGCCACTTAGGCGTTCGGTCGCTTTTTCTACAGCGCAATTGGCACAATGGGTACTTTCGTTCGTGATCGTTTTTCCGCAGCCTCGACAGAGATGATCCGTCTTCGGTGCTTCGACTTTGCTTATCCAGACTTTGCCCTTGGCCTCGGTACGTCGCTGCTGTGTGAGACGTGTTGGAGGAACTGAATGGCCAGTGCGCCTAGATTTCCCGCCAGCCCAAAGAGTTCGCGCTACGTATTCAGCCCAAGGCGCAACGAGCTTTCCCCAAGTGGAAGCTGTCTCGCTGAGCTTGGAGCATATCTGAGACCTGAGGCGACAATTGCCTGTTCCAGTTTCAAAGAAGTCAACTCGGCGCAATGGTTCTCTCGCGATCCAATCAAGTATCCACGCCTCAACGCGGGGGCGGATGGGTTCGAGGACATCGAAGGCGAGAGAGTCACGGTCGGCAGTATCCGTGTGGAGACCTAGGCCTAAGCCGGGATCGAGCCCTAACGCAGAGATTGCCAATCTCGTTTCGGCGTGAAGTAAGGCGAAGCAGTAATTCAGGAGGGCATGGACAGGTGTCACGGCAAGACGCGGGCCGCCAGTTAGTGGCGATTGTCTACTCCCGACAAATCGCCAGTGTGCTGGGATTTTCTCCAGGTCAGCCTTTGGCCAGGCCACAGGAAGCTCACGCCACTCACGGAAGAACGCAGCGGCTGCGTTCGCTTCAATATTGCGTATCGCGTCAAAGCTTTCTGTCGAACTTAGTTGGTTCCGAAAATGAGCGATTGTGTCACCGGTGGCCTGGCGATTCAGATGTTCCCGTAACACTTTTTCCTGACCTTGTAGTTTGGCCTCAATAAGTCTCCGGCAGATTTCAAGTCCCATTCCATTGCCGATGGCAAGAGCTTGGGCGCGTCTTAATTTTGCGTCAGATGAACCGATCGGGCCGGTGACACAGAGCGTCTTGCCATTGCGTTCGAGCATCACAAATGCGGCATCTTGATCTGTTAACCATCGCAGTGCGGCGAGTGATACGAACCCGTCAGAGCCAACGAGTACGAGACGCTTGAGGCCGTGCCCGACACGAGCGAGCCTGATCTTGCGGCGCTGAGAGCCCACGCCGTCCTCGATTTCGAGGTGGCCGCGCTGCATGCGCACACTGATCCCAAAGCCAGCGAGGGTGAGTACACCAGTTTTGCCAATCCAGGATTTGCGGGATCCGTCGTGATTAGGTACTGTGCTCGAAGCTGCCATCGGAGTCATTCCTCCCGTGGTGGTTAGGGCTTGTCGACCGCGTCCAACGATCGGCAGGCCCGTTGTTGTCGTTACCTATTATCTCATGTTGTTTCAATAGCATACCGACAATCGTCCTGCACTCATCCTATGAGAGAGGATGTCAAGCAAAAACACTTCTCCACTCCTCTCCGGGAGGCCTCGATCGGTGCTTGCATCCAGGCCCCTTCTTCTTCGTGGAGAGGATTTTGGTTTTAACGCCTGGAGCGCCACAGAGTGCGACAGGGGTACGGATCGCAGTTGCTGCTTTCCCTTGAGTGGTTTCATGCAGCGGTCCCGACACCATTCGTTGCGAAGCTACGCAAGCCAACCGTTGGCTTAAGTGCCAACCATCATCCTATGTGAGGCTCGAGGCCTATGGCTTTTTTGGGTTATCCGAGGGGGCATAGGATTGACCCGGAGACTGGGTGCTGATTCCAGCACCCGAACGCCTAATGAGTGCATGGATACTCTCCCTCGAACCCGAGCATCGCAGAACCGATGGGTCACCACCGAGGCATCCAACCTGGGAGACCACCTGAGTTCTGTGCAACGCTCAAGCTGCTTGTGGCTTCAGTTGTTCCGCGTCGAAACGTTCCTCCTTCTTCCAAAGTGTCAAAGCAATGGCCGCGATCTTTCGGGCTAACGTCAGACGCGCCATCTCCGGCTTCATCCCTTTGTCCAGCAATGCCACGTAAAACTCACGCAACGGCCCCACCCCACAACTGGCTCGGGTAGCCGCTCCCTTGAAGATCTCTTTCATCTCGTGGTTGTGATTCCGATTGAGACCACGAATCTGCTGGGGCTTCTTGGAATGCTGCAGTTGCCCACCGACAAAACGGAATTGCGCACTGTCGCGGGTCTCAATGCCCAGCCCACTGTAAGTCCAGAGTTGCCGTTTGCTACGGAAGCGATGCGGAGTCTGCATCAGCGCAATCAAGCGGGCGGCGCGAATCGGACCGATGCAGGGGATCTGGCGCAGCAGTTTCGAGGCTTTATGTTTCCGGCTCTCCGCCAATAACTCGGGACGCAGGGTTCGTCGTAACGCCTGCAATCCATCCAACTGTTGATAGAGCAGCTCGGCCCGCCGGCGCACGCCGACATGCTCGATTCTCTGTAGCCACTGTTCCCGATAACGCGGAGCATACACCTGAGTACCCGCACAGGGAATGCCCCAGCCGCGATACAGAGCTTTGATCCGGTTCATCACTCGGTTCAGATCTTGGCTGATGGTCTGATAACTGCGCCCCAACTCGCGTAGCGTGCGCAGTCCATGTTCTCCGTGATATACCGGTCGCACCATTCCCGTGCGTAACAAGTCGGCCAGCTTGCGCGCGTCTATCTTGTCGCTCTTGTTGCCTTCCTTTAATAAGGCATTGCGCCGCGGATCGCAGACCAGCACTCGCTTCACCTGGGGTTGCAGCAGATCGTAGAGCCAAGCCGCCCAGGTCCCTTCTTCCCAGGTCACATGCAACTCGCCCCGCAGACCGTGGATGAACTGCAGAATGCTGCTGGCTTTTGTTTCCACGATCGACTCCATGACCAGCTTCCCACTGCTATTGAGGACAGCGATCACCACCGCTTCCTTGTGCACGTCCATTCCGATATATTTGACGTCGTAACTCATTAGAGTTGCCTCCTTGAGGGAAAGATCATCGTGCTCAACGGAGTCTTTCCCTCAAGGTTAAAGTGCCATTCTTCAGCCGATTTTGCCTATCTCCTCCTCTGATTCTTGCCCTCCATCCCCGCGCTATACTCCACTCAACAGGGCCGCTCTCTCATAATGCATTGACAGACTCTTCGAGTAGTTCCATAATTTGTTTAACTCGGTATCTGAGTAGAAAAGCCTATGGACAGGTGCTCAAAGCGTCTGTCTTGATGGGTACATCCCGAAGTAGACCGGCCCCCACGATGAACGATCCGAATGGATCGGGCGTCAAGCCCTTCTGAGTAGGTCGCAACCATTCATCATCGTGGTTGCGTCGCAAAAGGGACGGCGGGAACCGGGGCGAAACGGTCCGAGGCCCAGGCCAGAGCAAAAAGAACCGACAGATGACACTTCAAGCCCGGAGTGTCTTATGTCAGGTTCCAAGAAGTCTCGCTCTCTCCGCTCCTCAACTAAATCTTCCACCCAGAAAACCAAGCTCGCAAAGAATCAGCGCTCAGCGCGAAAGCAGCGCGGCACCAAATCCACCTCTGATAAGCGAGCACAATCCCTTAACGGATCGCAGCGGCTCAAGGCAGGAAAGCGCCTTGTGGCCGATATGGCGGCCGATTCGTCCCTTGCCTTTACACCTACTGCCCACAAACGCGGGCTCGACCCCCGATGGGTGCTCAGGGAGTTCGGCTCACAGTTGGAGAAAGACTCCTCGGGACGAATCCGGGCTAAGGTACGCAGTCGGCGCCGGAAGACGCTCTACATCCCAACCGCTACTCCAGACGTGCGGACTCCCGTTGCAACGCGGAACCAGCGGGAGCGGAAGAAGGTCGGTAAGTGGATGGCGGCCATCAACGCCGCCCGTGGCGGTAACTTCTCGAAGATGAAGAAGCTTCCTAGGAGACTTGTAATTGGGGGCGTCCGGCTCGAAACCAGCCCGAAAAAAGTCCAAGAAATCCTAGTCGCCCTGGCTGAGCAAGAATCGCCGTTTGAAGGTCTCTACCGTGCAATGGTGAGGCCGTCATGAGCAGGGCGGGCGGCGAAACTAGCAAATGCGTCATTTGCGGTAGCGCCAAAAGGGTGGAAGCGAACCACGTTGGTGGGCGTAATCACATCGCATGGTTTACGATCCCGCTCTGCGGCGAGCATCACGACAGGTTCCACGTGCTGCTGACCCAGATTCGCCTGGATCTCCGATATACCCCGGACCCAGTAGAGCGGAGTCTACGCGTGCTCAAGGCGCTGCTCGTCTTCGGCTGGATGGTGATTGAGGCTTTGCACCACCATGTAGCGAAACAGAACAGGAGGTGTGCCGAACATGAGCGGGACGCATGATCTCTATTTCCGAGCCCACACGGTCCCGCTGAACGAACCGAAAGATAAACGGAGCGGCACGGGCCATCCCCGTGCCGACCTTCGGAGGTGGCCTGAATTAGCCCTGGTATTTGACTGCGAATCCCGCACCGATGTCAGCCAAGAATTAACGTTCGGCTTCTACCGATTGCTGAAACTAGAGGGCACCGCCTATGTGCTTGAGGAAGAGGGCGCGTTCTTCAACGACGATCTCCCCAAGCGGGAACGCAAAGTCCTGGAAGCTTATGTCCAGAGTGCCGTCCCAGACCATCCCCCATCCTTGCCTCCCCGATTCCCACTGCACTCGCGGTCGGACTTTGTAAGGACGGTCTTCTACAGGTACGCCCGCAAGGGTGCGCTTATCGTGGGTTTCAACCTCTGTTATGACCTGGCTAGGCTCGCCACAAAATGGAAGCCGGGAGATGAAAACGAATGGTCTCTGGTCCTATCGGAGTATCCGGACGGCAACGAAAAGCTAACCCATCCGCGCGTTCTGATTGAGCCCCTCGATAGCAAGAAGGCTTTTATCCGCTTCCGCGCTGAATGGGTGCCGAAGAAGGGAAAGGTGAAGCGAACCGATATCGGCAAGGCGGGATTCCTTGATTTAAGGACCCTGCTTTGGGCAGAATTCCACAAATCTCTGTCACTGAAGGGTGCCTGTGAACTGAAGGCATTTGAGAAGTATCATCTGCCGCAAAAAGATGACCACACCCCAACCGGGCAGGTCACTATTGCCGAGATCGAATACGGCCGCCAGGACGTGCGGTGCACTGCGGCCCTGCTCAACGCTGCCAAACAGGAATTTGACCTCCATCCCATTCGTCGCAGACCTGACAAGGTTTACTCCCCAGCATCGTTCGTGAAGTCGTACTTCGAGAAGATGGGCATCATTCCGCCTTCTGAGAAGTTCAACGTTCCAGGCGAAATTCTGGGCATTGCGATGGAAAGCTACACAGGTGGGCGCTCCGAGGCGAGAATCCGCCATGTCGAGCTACCTGTCGCGCCGGTTGATTTCACCTCAGAGTACCCGACGGTCTGTGTGCTTATGGAGTTGATGAAGGTCCTTACCGCCAAGGACCTCGATTTCGAGGATGCGACGGCAGACGTCCAAAAGCTACTAGAGACAATCACTCTTGAGAAATGCTTTGACCGCAGCCTCTGGCCAGACCTGCGGTTCTTCGTGCTCGTGAAGCCCCATGGCGACGTTCTGCCAGTGCGCACCATGTACAACGGGTTTACTCAGAACGTCGGGAACAACTATCTCACCGATGACAAACCAATCTGGGTCGCAGGGCCTGACCTGATTAACTCCGCCATCCAGAACGATGGCAAGGTTCCCCGTATTGAGCGGGCTCTCAGACTAGTGCCACACGGCAGACAGCCCGGCCTGAAGCCTGTACGTTTGCGGGGTGCAGTAAGAATCGACCCGCGCAGAGACGACCTTTTCCGCAAGGTCATCGAAGAACGCATGCGGAATCAGTCCAATAAGGATCTCTACCACTGGCTAAAAATCTTCGCCAATTCAATTTATGGGTGCTTCGTTGAGATCAATCCTGAAACACTGCCGCGAGAGAAGTCGGTGCGCGTGCAGGTGTATTCGGGTGAAGAATCCTTCATCCCAAACAAGCGTACTCAGGTCATAGAACGCCAAGGGGACTGGTACGCCCCATATCTGGGCTCACTTATAACAGCTGGTGGCCGCCTTCTTTTGGGCATGCTCGAAAAATGCGTTTCTGAGCGTGGTGGAGCTTACGCTTGGGCAGATACGGACGCCGTAGGCATCGTGAGTAACAACGAAGGCGGAGCACTGACCGGCGTACCTGGCTGCAAGAACGCGCGAATCCTGCCCCGCACAGAGGTACAGGAGATAATCGACCGATTTGCCGACCTTAACCCCTATGTCTTCGGCGGCTCAATCTTGAGGTTCACCGAGGACAACTACATTGGCTCTGATCCCAAGAATGCGTTTCGGCAACTGCTCGCATTCGTCATTTCTGCCAAGCGTTACGCCACCTATGAACGGCACGGAGATCAGATCACAATCATCAGCCCGAAGGCCCATGGGCTCGGATACCTGTACCCTCCCGCTGATTCTCCCAATGGGTGGGATGACGATCACGAACTGCCCAAGTGGGTTTATGAAGCTTGGGAATACATCGTCCGGAAAGTGCTCCGGCTCAATCCCAGCGAACCGGCATGGCTCAGGCGGCCCCAGATGATGCGAATGGCCGTTACCGCTCAGAGCCTCCTGCGGCGCATGCACCGATGGAGACGATTCCGACCTTACAACTTCTTCCTGGTGCCAATACTTGCTCCCTGCGGCTACCCGACGGACGTCGACCCCGACAAGTTCACTCTAGTCACGCCATTTGAGAAGGACCAGCGGAAATGGATAAATTCAGTTTGTATCAACATCGACGATTCGAGGGACAGGACACGATACCGGTTCACGACAAGCTTTGAGTCAGCTGCATTTGGCGAACGGGCGGTCGTTGCGACTTTCGGAGCGCTCCTCCATGACTATCTCCGTCATCCGGAATCGAAAAGCCTGGCTCCAAACGGGGAGTCATGCAGGCCCGAGACAATAGGACTCTTGCAGAGGGCACACATCATTGGAGGAAAGCACCGTCGAATCGGCAAGGAGGTCGACCGGCGGTGGGAAGAGGGCGATGACCTGGACGCAATCAGACAGCGGCCCATCGAATACCAGGCTCTACGTGCTAAAACCGGTGACGTGACTGCGATACCAGGCGGAGCTCTAAGCCGACTGGTCAAGAAAATCGGCCTCCGCAAGCTGATGCGGCAGGGGCTGAGTAGGCGCATCCTGCAGAAGATCTGGCGTCAGGAGGCCGTCAAGGTTTCCACCCTGCGCGAGTACGAACGTGCAATCCGGCAATTCACCTCTACGACCAGGAGAAGAAAAAGCGCACACTTGCGATAACGCCTGTTAACATTAACTGCACGACTCAATTGGTAGAATGCGTAACGATTACGCCTCATGATCCATCCTCTAAGTCGACAGTTGTGCAAGGCAGAAGCGGGACAGAAGTTCACCGTGCGGGGTGACGAGTTTGTTCTTCGCGGAAAGCTGGGGGATGGGGCGGCGGCATTAGTTCGCAAGGCCGAGAGGGTTAAGGACGGCGCACGGTATGCAATTAAGTTGCTCGCACCCGACCCTAAATATATAGACGAGGCTGTATTCGATGACGTAGCTGCTCGGTTTCGCCGCGAAGGACAACGCGCACAGCAACTGCGGCATGAGAGCTTAGTGACAATCCATGCCTACGAGGAAAATATAGGAGGAAAGGCCTTCTCAACTGGTCGTCCGGGAAATCCCTTTATCCTTATGGAGGAGGTTAACGGAACTACTCTGGAGAACTACATCAGACGAGAAGAGCGCCGCCGAACCGAAAAGGGAGAGCGGAAAGCCTTCGTGCTGACGCCGGAGAGGCTGTCCATCGCCACACATGTTGCTCAGGCGTTGCAATACATCCATCAGAAAAGGCTAGTTCACCGTGATGTCAAACCCGCCAACATTTTTCTTCCCCTCACGGCTACTGTAGACCTCCAGCCCGGCGCCAAGCTTGGAGACTTTGGGATTATGAAGTGGGGAGATTTTCAAGCCTCGGTCAGCAGTGGAACGTTGACCGTTACCAGCCAGCGAGGTCTGGGCACTCTGAAGTACATGTCTCCCGAGCAGGCCCTCACACCAAAAGACGTGACTGTTCGAAGTGACCTATTTTCTTTCGGGATTACATTGTTCGAGCTTTTTACTGGCCAGATACTCTCGTCGCCACACCACGTTTTCGAGGTTCAGAACGCCCGTCTTTCGCGTGGAACAACAGCGAGTAGATTTATAGCAATGGGATACGAAATTGTTGGTCAGGCTGAAGGTGTTGCGGAAATCGTTTTAGATATGCACCTCCGAGGCCCATCTGGCCGACCTGCGATAGATAGGATTGCGGGACGCCTGGCGGTCGAATGGGAGAGGAGTACTGACCAGAAGTGGTAGCGCCCGGTGCCCTTGGCGCACGCGGATCGCGTGCGGTGACAATCGTGGCGCGGGGCAATGGCGAAAAAGCGTGAAGCGGGCGCGGAGTGGTGGCGGAGGTTGCCTGGATGGCGCTGACCGTACACCTGCCATCCATTGCAGTATGATCAACGAGACATGGCGATACGAACCGCACTAAGCAACCCAGTCATAAGTGGCGGCCTTGTGCTGATGGCGACCGGAGCTGTAATGGGATTGCTCCGGGATCTACCCAAGACCGTCTATCAGTGGATCAAGGGCAGATGGACCGTCAGCGTCACAATTTTGGACAGCGATCCGCTCTTTGAATGGGTTAAGGTCTGGCTGGATACGCTGCCCTATTCTCGCCGGGCGCGAAAGATAAACTGCTCGCTATACCGTGATGCGGGAGAAGATTTCTCGACGGAATCGAGGGCGTTGTTCACGCCAGCCTATGGCAACCACTTCTTTCGGCACCGAGGCATGTTCATCTGGCTGGAGCGCAATAAGCCTGACAAAGAACAAACTACTAATGTAGGCGGCGGCACCAAAGCACCAGAATCTATAACGCTGATGCTGCTAGGTAGTAAACAGGAATCCGCACGTTCTATCGTGCAAGAAATCATCATGTGCGCGAGTGAGGCAGAGCGAAGAAAGGTCCGGGGCTACATTTCGGGAGACGGATGGTGGCGACGACTGCCAACATTTCAGCCGCGAGACATCAAGACAATTGACATTCCCGAAGAGGATGAGAGCAGAATCACGAATGCCATCTCTGAATTTCTTGGCACTCGGGCACTTTACATGAAGCGTGGCATCCCGTACCACCTGAACTTTCTATTTGAGGGCCCACCGGGAACTGGTAAGACGTCACTCGCTTCGGCGCTTTCCGGGCACTTTGGATTGAATCTGCACTTGTTGAACATCGCCGGTCCAGGGATGAATGATGACCGTCTGGTTGAGCTCATGGTTAATCTGCCGCGGAAGTCGATGCTACTGCTGGAGGATGTTGACGCCGTTGTGCCAGAGCGCAAGACGACACCGGTCGCCGTGAAACGCAATCCCGAAGCTAAAACCGAAGAGTCGCGGGGCGTGAGTCTTAGCTGCCTCTTGAATTGCATGGACGGCATTACGGCCCCTGACGGCGCAGTGATTGTGATGACGACGAATCATCCAGAAACGCTGGATCCCGCACTACTTCGGGAAGGCCGCGTCGACATTCGTGTGAACTTCAAACCGGCAACGCGAACCCAGATCGAGAAGATGTGTCGCCGTCTGAATCCGAAGGTGGGCAGTAACGGCGCGGTAGATGCGATGCTGACGCGGAAGTTGACTACTGCGCAAGTACAGGCGGAGATCCTACGCCTGCGGCAGTAAGAGGGCAGCTCATTGTACCCGAGCCGAAATCCAGAAGCAGCGAGATCTGACCATCGAGCCCTCGCTGTGGCGACTATCCGCGACTCCCCAACCGACCAGCGCCAGAGTTTGACGATCTCAAGTACGCTTGATAATTCTTCGACGACTTCAGCATGTAGCTTCGCCCTTCAACCACAAAGCCATCCAAATTGTGCTCTATCGGCATAGGCCGAGAGATCGGCTATGTTGTTTATGAATCCTCTTCCTTTGAAATTCAGAGAGGTATTGCACAAGACGCCGTAACCGGTACGTGCCTTGAACGCGATAAGCAGCTCATACAAATGTCGGTTAGTCACAGACGACACCGTCTGAATGCGCGCAGTCCCATTCACATGGGTAACCGCAGCCAGCGCGTCCGTTGTTACACGATGCGTGTAAAGCATGAATGGGCTCGGCGTGATCGCAGCCAAACCATCTTGCAGCTTCTTCTTCCAAGCAAACAGGAGCAATCGGACGAAATTGTTCGCGCTGCTTAATCTCATTTAGCCGCACCCTGGTGCTTTCTTGGAATGGTGCAGCAAGAATTGAACGGTTTCCCAACGCACGCGGGCCGATTTCATATTTTCCGCTCACCCATCCGAGAATGAGGTCGTTAGCCAGCATGTCGGCAATCATTGCATAGTTCGTCTTGTCCTCATCAAATAAAGATGCATCGATTGCGTCATTGGCTATAAACTCAAGACCAGAGTAGACATTCCAATCTATCTTTGGGTTCCCTGTAAAATGGAACTGCGCGTCAATCGCCGTGCCGATCGCCGAGCCTGAATCGTTGGCAACAGGAGGCACGAATACCTCGGAAAAGAGATTGGTCTCCCTCCACTTCGTGTTCCAATCACAATTTAGTCCGCACCCCCCAGCTGATCAGCAACGGCATTCCTCTCTTCATATTCGACTTGGCAAATTGATAAAAACGATCGAATATTCTGTCGCTGAAAATACCTGCGAAGTTACGAAACTCCGGATCATCCAGCCCTACGTTGTAGTGTCGGAAATGCCGCAACACCTCACACTCCTTCGGCTTGAGGTGCAAGCAATCCTGCATTAGAAACTCGATTATTTTCTCCTCATCATCCAAAGGCTTGCTTCGCTTCGAAAATGAAGCCAAAGCCATGAGCTTTCCGGCGTCAGAAAATCGGGAGAACTCTGCAACACTCTTATCAAAGGTCGGATCCGCCAAACCGTAGAGCAGGGCATAACGATGTCCAGGCTCAGGCATGACATCGGCGAGCTTTGTCAAGTTCAACTCGGAATCGATTTCGTAGAATGAGCCGATCACTCCTTCCCACAGTAACGCATAGCACGGAGTGCCCTTGGGTAGATTCGACATGCCAAAGGCACAGAGAAGATGGGAACGTTCGTGGGAAGATGAGAAGTATTGAACCGTCTTCCCCAATAGGCGTTTTTGACCAACAATAATGTCGCTGTTACTGACGCCATGGTACCCAGCAAGAACGTGCTGCTCAGACATAGGCGCGTCGCTAGGCCACCAGCCACCTTTACAAAGAACGTCGGGAACTTCATTGAGTTCGCCGAGAACGCCGAACACATCCGAAACGGACAGTGGTGAATGTCGATAACGAGAGTTTTTCTCAGCCTCAATTGAGGCCACCAAATGTCCATCCTCAAGATAGGCGAATGCGCCATCGTGGGCCGGATTGAATGATAGAATTTTCATAGTGCTATCTGACTGTAGTTAACACCCAGCCTAACTTGACCGGCGTAAGGTCATCAGGCCGGACGAGGAAATAACGAAAGTCGCTTCCAGAGCGATCGATCCTACTATTGTGGTTGCTGGGAGCCGTCGATTGTTGAGTCGCCCGGCAAGTTGGGTAGAACGAGACGGCCAAATATTGACATGCAGCGCCATTGGAAGGTGCGGGATTGGCGTCGGATCCCAGATCGCGCGTCTATGGACCAGATGATCGTCAACCAACCAGCGGATCTCGCACGGATTCCACTCAATTGCGAAGCGGTGGCTCGCTTTGGATGCGTCAAACCCGAGTTCGATATAGCTTGGAGCACCTCTATAGCCATAGTCAAAGTGTGCTCCTTCGCCACCTGGGTTGTAGAAGACATTTACCAAGAGGCGGTCTGGTCGATTCCCTGCGATCTCGATATCTATTTCCTGTCGTGGTGAGTTACGGTGGAGAAAGAATCCGGTGACTACCCCCGGTACATTTGAAGCTTTGATGATCGCTTCGAATTTTCCGAACAAGTATTGATCCCGACTGCATAACGAAGCGGCTGTATAGTCTCGAACGCCCAGGGGCTCCCTTCTGACGGAAAGCGCAGCCCCAATTCCAGAACTGAACTCGACGTTTGAGGGGCGAAACAACGCCAAATTGTCCGTGAAAGTGTCATTTCGTAAAACCCAGCGTCTCGTGTCGAGGTACTCCAAACAGTCGTTGATTCTAACAAACGTTCCAGTGCCCGTCTGACCATCCTCAATCGGGACGGAGCGAATGCCTTGCCACCACTTACGCGGTTCAATGACCCATGGCGACCTGTCACGCCTGGGCCTTTTGCATTTTGCGCCTTGGTCGGCTTCAATGGCTACGTCGAGAATTGGTCTTTTGCCAAGGTCTTTCAGCGTTGGGAAGGAGCAAGCGGGCGGTGCACATCTGAGGTGTTCGCAAACGACTTGCCATCTATTCGGTTCCTCTGAATGAAGCACAGCGATGTCGGCACCATTGAGGTCGTTCTCAACGCTGAGGAAGGTGTCATCTGCAATGGTGCCCGTGGCTGAGGTAAGAATAAACTTTGCCTTCGGGTAGCGGCTTCGGAGTCCCCTGACGTTCGCGTCCAAAGATCCGATGTTTACATATGCGTCAAAAACCCGATCGCCTCTTCCCGCAAGAAGCCGTTCTAGTTCAGGAACTGGTAATGCTTGGAGATCACTGCAGCATCTGTATCCGAGCATGGACAAAGCCATTGCAAGCGATGAATGGCCGGAGCCTTCAGGTCCGAAGGCAAATACTGGATGCTCAGTTGGGCGGATGTTAAATCGGGATGCTCCTTCACTACTGATCGCGCCAATTTTAGTGAGAGTGGGGAGTATTGAATATGAGTTGGTGGATGTAGCGTCGGGTCGTTGGCTAATAATAGGCCGTTTAGTGGCGCGTATATCTAGAACTTTGAATTGATGATTTATCCAGAGGTCAATGGGGCCGCGACAAGGAAGGAGTCGAAGGAGTTTCTGAGCACCCTCGCGCGAGAGAACATATCCGGACAGATTCCAGAGCCCGCGCACTGGGCGGAATACGTTATTTGACAGAAATGTTTTTGGCGCACCGTGCTTCACCTCGAGATACGACACATAAAGAACGTCGAATCTTCCATCCTCATCAGATCCGGTCACGAGTTCGTTCCACGCCTGGTCAAAGTATCGTGTAAACCCGGAACGAAACCATACGTCGTCCTCAAGAATAAGTCCATATGCATGATCACTTGCCGCAACCTGCCTCCAAACATTGATGTGCGAGCGAGCGACTGCGATCTCAGCTCGACTCATTCGAATTGGAGCATTTAGTTCGAGCTGCGTGGGAAGAACTAAAGGTTGGGGTTCTACAAAGAGCTGATCTCCAAGTGTATAATGCGGATCAATGTCGGCATCCTTGGATGGCTCCTGCGAGAATGCATTAGCATCGACGGCAGTATGCCGCTCAGTCAGGCTCAAGAGGCCAGATCCCGACGAGTCCAATATGTGCCTGAGTTCTTGCTCGATCTTGTACCAGCGGCCCGGTTCACGATCGAGGTTGATGACATAGATCTTCTCAACCCCAGGACCTTTCTCCGCTCCGTGGACACCGAATGTTCGACACTTCTGCCTCGGCAGGAGCCTCCGAAGAGCCAGCCAGAATCGGAAAGCTTGACTGACAGCGAGTGGAGGGCGCACCAAGTTCATGGCTCCTCCGCGCGCCATGAGGCCCGATACGCTTGCTGATTCGAAAGCCTCCAGTTTCTCTTATCACTCCGGTAACTGAGTGGCCACTTACTGGTGGAAGTCTTCTCCCAATCGTGCACAACGAACAGCACTTCCTCCGGGTGGCTTTCATTAGTAACCACTTCAAATACGGATCTGGTGAGGTTGCCGGGGCCGGTAGCTGCCTGGACTTCGGGCAACCCGCCTTTCGATTCTTGCTCAAGCGATGTCGTAGCGTTCAGCAGTGCACGTTCCATGATGGGATGATTGCGAACCGCGATCAAAGGCGTAGTGTTGAAGTAGAAAATCCAACTTAACTGGTTTGCCCCCGGATTGAGGAAAACTGAGGGCGGAACCATCTGAGCCGTCGCAATGTCGTGGCAGAAAGGTTGAAGCTTCAATCGCCCATCTGTAAAGAGGTGATCGATTGTCGTTCCGTGATAGACATCGTCAGCGTCAACATAAAACCCTCCCTCCACGAAGATGTAGGAGTAGCGGAAGTAGTCTGACTTCATTGAAGGGTGATAGCACTTGTCAAATGCTTTCTCATATCTCGAACCCAAGTGGATCCGGATAAATTCCCTAGCAGAACTCTCGTCGAAAACCTGAAGCTCGAATCCGAACCGTTCGAGTTTCTTCCACGACTCCATGCACTCCCTAACATCCTCGGGCAATCGGCCAAGATCGTCCCAAAACTGCACTATGCGTCTGGGAGGTGGGGCTAGGTGCGCCGCGGGCAGCAGGCCCGGCTCATTGGGACGTTGGACTAACTCCCGGACGAAATTGGAGCGATCACGATCGTCGTTTTCGAGAGGATCTTCTTCTTCACAGAACTCGTTCACACTCATGCAGTCTTATATTGTACTTTCTCATCAAAGAGCAGAGCAACGACGAAGCCGCGGGACTCGGAGTAATCGGCATTCGGAACGCACAGCCCTCCACCACCAACTCCGGCCCAGCTCCAGTTTCCCCCAAGTTTTAGCACAGCGCAGCACGAGCAAAAGCAGGGCAGATCAAGTGTGTACATGTACGCATCGTATACACACTAACCCGTCAAACGAGGCGGGGGGTGAGCATTTATATCCCCCCTAAAGTTACCCCACCCACCAACGAAGGGAGTGAGGTCGGGGCAGACTTGAAGCACAGAGGCATGAGCCATGTAAAAAAGGAAAAACAAATCACCGTTCTTTTGAGCAATTGAGAGGTCAATGAGTTCTATAAAAAGGGATGTCAAGAAAAAAGTTCTGCCTCGACCGGAGGCGAGATTTGTTTCTCGAGATCCAGCCCACTGAAGTTGCGCTTCTCTGGAGAAGCTTGGCCGATTGCCCATGCTCATAAGTTTCCTGCGCGGATGGTGGCGATGCCATCGAGTTCGAAAGAGCGGCAAGCCAAACTGGTGCTCAAGGTCAACCATGGTTCTATCCGAGGCTCGTGGCCTATGGCTATTTCTGGTTATCCGAGGGGGCATAGCGTGTAATGTGTGACTCGGTGCCCAAGCACACGGGGCCGATCTCATTGACTGATACTCCCCTCGAACCGAGCATCTCCAGAACCCGACCGACCATCATCCAAGTGAACTCCCGAGATGGGAAGGCCTGTTCACCAGAGACGCTCAAGCTGCTTGCCGATGCAATTGTTGGGGGTCGAACCTCACTCCTTTCTTCCAGATAGTTAAAGTGATGGTGGCAATCTTTCGTGCCAGGGTAAGACGGGCCATCGTCGGCCGCATCCCTTTGGCAATCCGAGCCGCATAGAAATCGTGCAAGGGGCCAGGATGCGTGCTGGCAGAGATGGCAGCACTTTTGAAGAGACTCTTCAGATCTTTATTGTGATTGTCATTCAGACCGCGCACTGTGATGCGCTCGCGGTTGCGCTGCAGTTTGCCCCGCACACAGCGGTACTCGCCACTGTCGTGAGTCTCGACCGCGAAACCGCTGTAGGCCCACAGCTGTCGCTTGGTACGGAAGCGGTGGGGTGTCTGCAGCAAGGCCACCAGCAGGGCGGCGCGAATCGGACCGATCGAAGGAATCTGACGCAGTAACTTCACGGCAGGATGCTTGTGGCTTTCGAGTAGGAGTTCGCGCCGCGCTTGCCGACGCACCGGTTGCAGACTATCGAGTTGCTGATACAAACGCTCGGCTCGAACCCGAACTCCTGGTTCCACGATCTTGGCCAGCCACTCGGCGTGATGCCGTGGAGCGTACACCGTCGTACCGCTACAGGGAATGCCCCAGCTGCGGTACAGGGCTTTGATCCGATTCATCACCCGCGTGACATCTTGCGTGAGGGTCAGATAGCTGCGCCCCAGCTCTTTTAAGGTGCGCACTCCATGCTCTCCGTGGTAGACCGGCTTCAGTTGGTTGGTGCGTAACAGCTCCGCCAGCTTGCGCGCGTCGATCCGGTCACTCTTGTTGCCATCTTTCAACAGGGCAGCCTTTCGCGGATCACAGACCACCAATCGGCTGACGTGGGGTTTCAGAAGGTCGTGTAACCAGGCAGCGGACGTTCCTTCCTCGAAGGTCAGCGACAGAGTCCCCTGCAGTCCCTGGATGAACTCAACGATCGTGCCTGCTTTCGTCTCCAGCAGGCATTCCATGATCAGCTTGCCTTGAGCATCCATCACGGCAACCGAAATGGTGGCCTGGTGAACGTCCAGGCCGATATACTTCTCTTGACTCATAAAGGCGCTCCTTTTCGCTAGCTTGGTGGTGCGGACAATCACAACCTATCGCAAAAGTGGGCGCCTTTTTATATTGCGTGTAATCGCCTGATTTCATCACTTTGGGATTTCTCGCTGAAGGTATAGCCTGTTCGTCGTCCCGTCATGTCGCGCGAAACCCTTTCCGAACCGCTATGCTATGTACGTCTAGTGAACGGACAACCCTCTGCCTTCATGAGGGGCTAAAAATGAAGTCGGTCTGGCTCATCCTCGAAATCTTTTTGATTTGCGTTGGTGTGTGCCGCGCGCAGGAGAGTAGCTCCGTGCTGATCCTAGAACACGCGAACGTCTTCACCGGATTGGCCTCATCACCGCAGCACGACGTGGCGATCACAATGGTGAAAGACCGCATTGCGAACATTCAGCCCTCATCTGAAATTCGGCAAACGTCGGAATCTGACCGAAAAATCGATCTGCGAGGCGCATGGGTGCTGCCTGGCTTCATTGACGCTCATGTACACGTGTACGACATCCAGTCAGCACAAAGAATGCTTTCCGATGGCGTTACAACCGGTAGAAGTATGTTGACGACCGGATATGAGGATATAGGATTGAAGGCGCTGTACTCGCGTGGGGACAAGGATTTGCCCGAGATTCTTGCAGCGGGATTTCCAGTGGTAGCTCACCCGAACACTTTTGTCCCAAACATTTCTTCGCTCTTCCTGGACAATCCCGACCTCGACGATCTGAGGCCGTTAGAGCGAATCGGGGTCGACGGAGTTCGGCGCGTCGTGGACGACAACGCTAAGCACCATGTGGATTGGATTAAGGTGTTTGCGAACGGTCGCGCAGGTGTTCTGAGCGCTCAGCCGACGGACCGAGACCTGAACGACCAGGAGTTAGAGGCGGCCGTGAGGGAAGCTACTGCCTTAGGCATTCCGGCCGCAGTTCATGGGTACTCTGATGACGGAGTGTCCGCAGCGGTGAGGGCTGGCGTACGAACCGTTGAGCATGGCTCTTTGATCACTGAGCCGACAATCCGGTTAATGAAGGAACGCGGGGTTTGCTTCACACCAACGCTGTCTGCTTTTTATGCACTTGCGAACCCGGGAGCAAATGGATCTCCCGAGGACAAAGCCCTGGCAGTGCGAGTGCAGACTATGATTAAGGGAGCTCGTCAGGCGATTACCATTGCGCGAAAGCTGGGAGTAGCAATCATCGCTGGCTCTGATTCGTCATATGGATCGGAAGAGGATCATACGCTGATCGACGAGGTAGTGCAGCTCGCCGATGCAGGGCTCGCCCCAGCGGAGGCCATCGACGCTGCGACTGCAAAGTCGGCGGCCTGTCTCGGAATCGAGAGGCAAAAGGGTTCGGTTCGAACCGGTTTCGACGCTGACCTAACCGTTTATCAGAACGATCCGACGTCGGATTTTCATGCCCTCCGCAATCCCTTGATGGTGATCACTCGTGGAAGCATATATTTGGATAGGTTAAGCAACAATTCAAAGCCTCAATAAGTGCTTTATGCGCTAATCTGGATGTTTCGTTTGTCTGGCGAACAAAAGGCGCAAAGTTGCGCTAACGCCTGCGTCAGTTGATGGAAAGGCGTGCCCTCTCGGGTTAGAGTGCTAAGGATGGGTTCGTCGCCTCTAACGAAGCGGCATGGCGACCTGCACTCGCGGCACGCTCGGTCGAATGGCTCGGCACGCAAGGTTATGCGGTTCTCGCTGCAACTGGCACGCTGATAATCACAGGATCTACAGGGTCTTGAGGAATGCGATAAGAGCTCTGCGATCTTCCGCGGACAGGTCCAATCCGAAAGGGTGTCCCTTAACAGCATACGTCTTCATGCCGTAGGGTTTAAATCCGGTTGGCACATAGTCATCTCGCAGACGGCGGGGATCGAACCAGTCCTCCAGCGTCGCACACCAGCCGCTGTGGCCAAACATCCCCCGATACCAGACACCTCGCAACGATGGGACCTTGTAATAGCCGGTTCCGCGCCTTGTTTTCAGCGCGAGGTTAGGGTCAGTGCCGACTGAGAAAGACAAAATATCGTATTTTTTTTCTGCGTCAGCCGATGGAGTGAAACCTGTCGCAATTGTCAGTTTGTTGTTGGTGTACATCGGCGGGGTGTGACACATGATGCAGCTCTTAGTCTTGAAAAGCTCCTGGCCGCGTTCGGCTAGCGCGTCAAACTTGTTGGGATTCGGAGGGGGCTTCAGCGAGTAGATATACAGGGCCAAGGCACAGAGTTGCTCGTCGCTGTAACGGTCCCGATCGAGATTTTCAATCTTTGGCAATTGCTTGAAGTCGGGGAAGTCGACCGGAACGAAACCATCGAAATTAGCAAGATCATCGCCGCCCTGATTGAGTGCGGCGTACCGCATCAAATCCACAATAGAGTGCTGCTGCTGAAGGCCCGTACGATCCAAATACTTGCGATCCTTGACTCCGATTAAATCGGGTACCTGTGCCGGAGCGAAGGGACTCGTTCTATTGCGTGCAACGACTCCCGGCGGAATCGTCCGGTGAACTTCGGCGATTTGTTCAAGAGGCATGCTGCTGGTCGAAGGAAGAGGATCAGAATTGATCCACGGGGTCGCGTACAGGCTTCGTTCGAGCAGGGGGGCCACTTTTGAGCCGGAACGGAGATAATCGAACGCGAAATAACGATCAAAGGGAAAGTTGCCCTGTGCTCCCTTCAAAACAGTTCCGTCTGGCATAACCCGAGTGTGGCACATGCCACACGCCAGGACCCCAATCTCGACTTCACCTTTTTTCTTCACCACATAACGGAAGTATGGCAGCGTGCCATCTCGGGCGACCAGCGCGCCCGTCATCTCCAGAAACTTTGGATCACGAACGTATAGGTCGGTCGGTTCCGATCCTCCAATTCCTCCATCGCCTATCGGCGCGTCAAATACTGCTTCACCAGCATTTATCCAGTCGGCCTCTGTTTCGAGCGTTGGCGCGTGACCTTTGTCATCCCAATAAATTATCGGGTCCTTATGTTTGAGCGATTCCAAGTAGCCAGTTGGTTCGTGACCCGCGGCATATACGGGGTAGCTTTTGTAGATGGGCCGGACCGGTACCCGGTAGTAGTAGTCGGCGGACACCTGCTTCGGAGACCCCATGGGATTGGCCAAAGGAATTTCGAGGGCAGCCATCTCGGCATCATCCCAAGTCTTGGGAATGGCAGATTTACTAGCTTTTGGACTTGGCGTCTGAGTATGGACGATGTCCACCCAGATTCCCGGAAAAAGAAAAACGAAAACAAACAGGCAGCCTAGTCTTTTCAACTGGGGCCTCCTTGAAAGAATCCCGCATATTGTACGGCTTCACAAGCATCGCTGGCGTAACATCGCGATTTCACTCAGAACCCCCGACCGGGCAGTCGGGACTGCCGTAGTTGGTGCTAGAGAGGGGATGTCAAGAACATTCTTCTCCCTCCGCCGGAAGCGCGGGTTTAGGGTTCGCGGCATCCAGTCCCTTGTCCGATAGGAGTGACGCTCGAGTCTTGTGTCTTGCCCTGTGGTTTCGGGTTTTGCTTTGCTCCATCTCAGCAGCTGCATGTTCATTAGTAGCGACAACGCCGATCGGTTTCTGAAGCTGGCAAGCACTCGTGGTTGTACGGTGTCAACCATGGTTCTATCTGCGACTCGAGGCCTAGTGCTTTTTCGGGTTATCCGAGAGGGCATAGGGTTAACACAGAGGCTCAGTGCCACAAGCACTGTGCGCCTACAGGCGATAAGGATGCTCACCCTCGAACCCGAGCGTCTCAAGAACCAACTGGCCACCACCAGAAAAAGAGCACCGGAGATGGAAGGCTCTTCCCGTGAGACGCTCAAGCGGCTTGCGATTTCAGTTTGTCAGCGTCGAAGTTTTCTCCCTTCTTCCAAAGCGTTAGCGTGATGGCGGCAATCTTGCGCGCCAGCGTGAGACGCGCCATCGTTGGCTTGATACCTTTGGCCAGTGATCTCTGGTAGAAATCCTGGAACGGGCCGGGCAGTACACTGGCCCTGGTGGCCGCAGCTTTGAACAAGCCTTTCAGATCATGATTGTGATCCTTGTTCAGACCGCGAATGGAGATCTGTTTCTTAGAACGTCGCAGTCCGCCTTTGCCATAGCAATATTCCGCACTAGTGCGGGTTTCCAAAGCAAGTCCGCTGTAAGCCCAAAGCTGCCGCTTAGTGCGGAAACGATGCGGGGTCTGGATCAGCGCCACCGCCAAGGCGGAGCGAATCGGTCCCAGTGAGGGAATCTGCCGTAGTTTGACGGTGATGGCATGCTTGCGACTCTCCGCCAACAGCTCGCGGCGCGCTTGCTGGCGCAAGTACTGCAGCATGTCCAGTTGCTGGTAGAGTCGTTCGGCTCGGCGACGGACGCCGGCTTCCTTGATCTTGCCCAGCCACTCGGCTCGATGACGGGTATAGTAGACGTCCCGGCCGGCACAGGGGATCGCCCAGCTGCGGTAGACCGCTTTCAACCGACACATGACTCGGGTCAGATCTTTGACGATGGTCAGGTAGCTCCGGGCTAGCTCGCGCAGCATGCGCACGCCCGTCTCGCCATGGTAGACCGAGCTGAGCTTGTTCAGGTACAACAGTTCGGCCAACTTGTGGGCGTCGATACGATCACTTTTGTTTCCGTCTTTGAGCAGAGCATTTTTTCGCGGATTGCACACCACCAGCTTAGCCACATGCGGCTTCAGTACATCGTACAGCCACGCGGCCCAAGTTCCTTCTTCGAAGGTGACCGATAAAGTTCCGCGCAACCCCGCAAAGAACTCCAGAATGGTCGCGGCTTTTGTTTCCAGGATGGATTCCATGACTAACCTGCCAGTGGAATCCAATACTGCCACCGAGATGGTTGCTTGATGAACGTCGAGGCCAATATACTTTTCGCTATTCATGGAGGGTGTTCCTTTCGTAGGGAATGATGCTTGCGCTCATAACCTACTCCTAAAGGGATGCCCTCTTATAATGCGTCGACAATTGTTTTCGGGTTTGAAGGCAAGCTACTGACACAACCCCGTTCCTGTGCTGAAACTGGGGTTGATCTTCCTTAGAGCCTTAACGATGGCAGCCTCTTCTGGTTCTTCATAGCCAGTGTGGTAGTAGGCAATATTGCCCTGTGGATCGATGACCGCCACTAGGGGCACACCATTTAGCATCCACGCGGTTGTGGTTTTGCTGTCGGCGCGAAGGTTTGTCCACTCGTAACGGTTCTTTTTGAGAAATTCAAGCGCCGTCTTCGGATCGTCATCGCCCCAATTGATGCCAAGAAAAATCAAACCCTGCCTGCTGAGGTTGTCCGTTAACTTTGCTAGGCTCCGCATCTGTTGAACACATGGCACACACCACGATACCCAAAAGTCCACAAGCACGGCATGGCCTTTGACAGAATCAGGATCGAAGGGCCTTCCATCTAGCGTTTTCATCTTAAGAGGCGGAGCAGGAAGGCCAGTGAGATCGATATTGCGATCATCGAAGAATAGGCGACGTACCTGTCGAGCCCCGGTTGGCGGAGAAAACCGGAAGAGTGAAGCCGGAGGCTGCTCCTGTAAATCTACGATTGTGTAGTCGGTCGTCTCGACATCCTTTACCCTACGCAACGGTTGGAGAACAGAAGGGCTGCTAATTGTAGCGATAACTTTTTTAGGATTACCTTGCGTTCTTTCTCGATCCAGAAGGTCAGTTGTGCTGATCTAAAAAGCTCGCCTTTACGGTTCTGGAATTCAGCACGGATGACGTAGCAAGGCACCTTCTGTCCCGCAAAATTGAGAGTTTCAGGTGGTACAAATTTCGCATTTTTGACTCTAGTCGATAAATCTTCGACAGAACCTCGGACTGCTGACGCTGTGACATATCGAATTACATCGTCGGGATCGTCGAAGTTCGGCAGAGTCTTTGGAACTGGGCGCTGCGTATATTCATTCCGCCAAGGTTGAAAATCCCACTCCGTAGTCCCATCGGCAAGGCTTCAATCGCTGCCTTTGTAAACTCCGGGCCTGGTCTTGCATCGACCGTTGGAAGTCGCACTGCCCCCTTCTCGTCTACAACAACGTGCATTGATACTTGGCCTTGGTTGAGGGCTTTTCTTTCGCTGGGAGGATAGACCGGATCCTCAGTATGTTTTGCCTTTCCGAACTTAATGGCTTTTGTTACCACGTAGATCTTGCGGTTGCCATCCAACAATCCGATCGCAACAGGCTGTTTGAGTTTCGAACTTTCTTCCCACCGCTGACTTCCTTTTTGGCGCACCAGGACTCTTCCGTCGACGATCTTCGCCTCAAAATCAGAGGGTGCAGAAGGCGTCTGAGTTCCGGACGGCACCTCCTGCACCCCTACAGCGGCCCACAGGCATAGGGAAGCCAAACAGAAAGGCACCAAGGTTAACCCAACGCTTAGGCGCCCGAATAATAGCTTCATTTTCCCCTTTCTGAGAGGAAGTATAGGCGGGTGGCCCACCTTTCCGTGGACGAGTTTACCTCAGGGCTCAAGGCGGGTGCCCCGTCCTTGCGGTTTTTGCGAGGGCGGGGCTTTGCGCACCTCAGGCTGTGACCGATGACCTTGACATCGGTTCTCCGAGGCTTGACCCTGCCCCCATGCCTTGGGGTCTCAAGCGATACCACGGGACCGGCCATCTGCATTTCATTACCTGCAGTTGCTACCGTCGCCTGCCGTTGTTGGGTAAGTCTGGCCGGCGGACTCTGTTCCTCGAAACTGCTAGAGCAAACCCGTCAACGCTACGATTTTGTCGTGGTCGGTTACGTGGTGATGCCGGAACACTTCCACATTCTGGCGGGAAGACGAGAGCCAGTGGGCTCACATTTGGCAAGCCCGCTTCTATGATTTCAACGTGTGGACGCGGCGCAAGCAGGTCGAGAAACTGCGCTACATGCATGAGAATCCGGTCAAGCGGGGTCTGGTGCTGGAACCTGGACAGTGGGTGTGGAGCAGTTTCCGTGACTACGCTCAAAATCATCCCGGGCGAGTGAAACTAAACCAATGGCCCGCCGCCCGCCTCAAGCGGATTGCCTCACGCACCAAAAGCCCCGCCCTTGCAAACCCCGCAAGGACGGGGCACCCGCTTTAACCTCTCAGGTAAAACTCGTTTACTAAAAGGTGGGCCACCTGTCAGAGCCCACTTATTCGCAAACCACGCGAATGAGTGGGGCACCCAGCCCTGATTCGATTCCGGCAGGCGCCCCTCCTTCCCAGATTGCTTTTGCCATTCGACCTGTTTAGATTGCAATCGGAAAGGTGGTCGCACTCATTTGAACCCATCGGGCGAATTGCAGAGTGTCGCGATCAACGGCAGGGCGTTCAACGGTCATTCCATGGTGGGACGCCTGCAGCGAGTACTGGTGTGCTCGCCGCGTACAGCGGGATGGAACCAGCCGGCCGCCGCAGAGCGCTGGCAGGAGCTGGGATTTCTGCGCGCGCCGGATTTCGCCACCGCGCAAGCCCAGCATGATGCACTTTGCCTCCAGCTCGAATCCGCCGCCGCGGAGGTGGTTCATCTCCCTTCTGCCTCGGATCTTTCGCTCGATGCGGTTTACACTCACGACCCCTCGCTGGCGTCCGATCACGGACTGATCGCCCTGCATCCCGGCAAACTCAACCGCATTCCGGAGGCGCAGCGCCAGCTTGAGTTCTGCCGGAGTTTGGGCATTCCCGAGCTCGGTCGAATCCACCCGCCCGGGAAAACTGAAGCCGGAGACATGGTCTGGCTCAATTCAACTACTCTGCTGATCGGCCAGGGCTATCGCACCAACCGGGCGGGTATCGCGCAGATGAGCGCGCTGCTTCAGCCGCATGGGGTTAAGGTGCTTTCGGCGGCGCTGCCGTATGGTGCGGGACCGTCGGCTTGTCTGCATCTCATGTCGCTGATGAGCCTGCTCGACGAACAGACGGCGCTGGTGGATTTACCCTGGCTGGCGGTAGAGACGGTCGAGTTGCTGCAATCCAGTGGCTATCGCCTGCTTGAGATCGAATATTCCGAGGGCGAGACGCTCGCCTGCAACGTGCTCGCGTTGGGCGAAAAACGTCTGCTCGCTTTGGACGAGAATCAGGGGACCAATCAGAAACTCCGTCAGGCTGGATTTGACGTGCGAACTTTCCCCGGGTCCGAACTATGCGTCAACGGCGGCGGCGGCCCCACTTGCCTGACCCGACCCCTGCTACGAACCACGTAGGGGCAGGTGTCCCACCTGCCCGGCGGAGCAAAGCTCCGCTGTTTCGATGGAGGCGCGAGCGTCCTCGCTCGTGCAAGGTACAGCACGAGCGAGGGCACGAGCGCCTGCATTAACGCCTTTCCTTCCGCCCTGTTAAAATCAAGAGCGATGGTTCTCCCCTTCGTCCGCGATCTTTTCACGGACGTGGAAAAGTTGCCGGCCTTTTCGCGTGTGGCCTCCCATCTGAAAGAGGGCACGGGGAGGATTCGTGTCTCTGGACTGATTCCTACCGCAAAAGCTTTGCTTTTGGTCTTGCTGCAGAAGGCGGCAGGGCGCCCGCTGATTGTCGTAGTCGCGGACAATCGCGCTGCTGAGGACCTGGTTCCGGTGCTGCAGGCTTTTTGCGAACTGACGGGCGCCGCCGATCCTGAGTCCGTGGTCGCGCTGCCTAACCGCGATGTGCTCCCCTTCCAGAATCTTTCCCCCCACCCGGAAATCCAGGAGGAGCGGGCGGTGGCGCTGTGGAAAATCGCCACCGGCGCTGCGTCCTTTGTGATCTCACCGGTGGCCGCGACCGCGCTCCGCCTGCGTTCGGCCGAATATTACGCCGACCTGGCACGTACAGTGCGCCGCGGCGAAATGCTCAACGTTGACGCGCTGCTCCCGCATCTCAACACGGTCGGCTACCACTCCACCGACGTGGTCGAGATGCCCGGAGAATACGCCCTGCGTGGCGGCATTCTCGATGTGTATTCTCCCGAAGCCGAGCGTCCGGTGCGGATCGAGTTTTTCGGTGACGAGGTCGAATCCATACGGAAGTTTGATCCTGCTACCCAGCGCTCTTCGAGTCCCGTGGATGAAGCGCTGCTGCTGCCGCTGACAGAGACTCCGGTCAGCGAAGAACTTCTGGGTGCGGTGCATGCCCGCCTCTCCGGCAAGCGCATTACCGGTAATGAGGAAATCATTGAGCAGGCGGTGCGTTCCGGCGGAGTCACCGTATTTCCCGGATGGGAGTTTTATGCGCCCGTGGCCGGCGCCAATCACACCGTTTTCGATTTGATGCCTCGGGCGCTGGTCCTGACCGATGAATTGGAAGTGCTGAGAACCGAGTTCTATCACGTCTGGTCACGCATCGAGCAAGCCCATGAGAGCAGTGGCGTAGGCAACCTGGTGCGGCCGGCAGACTTGTATCTCGCGCCGGAAGACTGGTGGCGGCAGCTTTCCAGCCTGGCCGGGGCCGATGTCGAGCACCTGGACATCGAGCGCAGCGACGACGCTGCGGCGGCGATTTCATTTCATACCCAGCCCGCGCCCCGCTTCCACGGCTCGGTTCCCGCCATGCTCGAGGAAGTGAAAAAGCAGATTGGGGAGAGCAAGCGCGTCCTGATAGCCGTCCCCAACACTGGCGAAGTCGAACGCCTGGCCGACATTTTCAGCGAGTACGCCGTGTCTTTCCGCCTGGGCAGCCGCACTCGCAGCGGGGAAAGTTACGCCGACGAGACTTCCTATTTCTCCGGCGAAGTGCTCACCGCCACGCTGGCCAAGGCCTACGTGCCCGATGGCGTTACCTTTCCCGACGCCAACCTCTCGATTCTTGGCGCCCGCGATCTATTCGATGAGTCCGAGTCGGTGGTCTCCCGCCCGCAACGCCAGAAATCAAAGACCTCAGCTTTTCTCTCCGACTTCCGCGACTTGCAGGTGGGGGATTACGTCGTCCACGTCGAGCACGGCATCGGGCAGTACCAGGGCTTGAAGGAAATCAACCAGGGCAACGGCAACGCTGAATTCATGCTGCTCGAATACGCCGAGGGCGCACGCCTCTATGTTCCGCTGACGCGACTCGACCTAGTGCAGAAATACCGTTCATCGGAAGGGGCGAAGCCTGTACTGAATCATTTGGGCACGGCGGCCTGGGCCAAGACCAAAGCCCGCGTGCGCAAGGCCATGAAGGACATGACCGACGAGCTGCTCAAGCTCTACGCCGAGCGCAAGACCGCCCAGGGCCATGCTTTCTCCTCCGACAATGAATGGATGCGGGAGTTCGAAGACACCTTCGAATTCAGCGAGACCGAGGACCAGGAAACCGCGATTGCGGATGTCAAGCATGACATGGAATCCACTCAGCCCATGGACCGGCTGCTGTGCGGCGACGTGGGTTACGGCAAGACGGAAATCGCCATGCGCGCCGCTTTCAAAGCCATCAGCGACAATAAGCAGGTGGCCGTGCTCGCGCCCACCACCGTCCTCGTCTTCCAGCACTACGAAACTTTCAGGCAGCGCTTTGCGGCTTTTCCGGTCACGATTGAGATGATCAGCCGCTTCCGTTCAGCGAAGCAGCAAAAAGAAATTCTGCAAAAGGTGGAGGCCGGTAAAGTCGATATCCTGATCGGCACGCATCGCCTGATCTCGAAAGATGTGAAGTTCGCCGATCTCGGCCTGCTGGTGGTGGATGAAGAGCAACGTTTCGGCGTGCGTCACAAGGAGCGCCTGAAGCAGATGCGCAAGCAGGTAGACGTGCTGACCATGTCGGCGACTCCGATTCCGCGTACCCTGCACATGTCCCTGGTCGGATTGCGGGACATGAGCGTGATCGAGACTCCGCCCAAGGACCGCATCGCGATTCAGACTGTGGTCGCCAGCTGGGATGAGAAGCTGATCCAGTCCGCCATCGAGCAGGAGCTCGAACGCGGCGGCCAGGTTTTCTTCGTACACAACCGCGTTGACAGCATCTGGGAGATTGCCGCCAAGCTGCAGGCCCTGGTGCCGCGGGCGCGCGTCATCGTGGGTCACGGACAGATGTCGGAAGGCGAACTGGAAAAGGTGATGCTGAAATTCATGCATCACGAGGCCGACATACTGGTTTCCACCACCATTATCGAAAACGGCCTCGATATCCCGCTGTGCAACACCATTCTCATCAACCGGGCCGATCGCCTGGGACTCTCCGAGCTTTACCAGTTGCGCGGCCGCGTCGGCCGGTCGAACCGCCGGGCATACGCGTATCTTCTGCTGCCGGCCGAAGTCGAGCTGACTCCCATCGCGCGCCGGCGGCTGGCCGCCCTGAAAGAGTTTTCCGACCTGGGAGCGGGCTTCAAGATTGCGGCGCTCGATCTGGAGCTGCGCGGCGCGGGCAACCTGCTGGGAGGCCAGCAGAGCGGACACATTGAGGCCGTCGGCTTTGAGCTCTACACCCAGATGCTGGATCGCGCCGTCCGCGAGATGAAGGGCGAGGCCGCGGCGGATGAACCCGAAACCCAGCTCAACCTGGGACTCAATATTCGTATCCCGGTGGAATATATTCCGGAAGAGAACCAGCGTTTGCGAATGTACAAACGGGTGGCCGGCGTGGAAAACGAGTCGCGCCTGAACGATGTCCGCTCTGAACTGGAAGACCGCTACGGCGAGCCTCCTCCTGCGGTGCGGAACCTTCTGGAATACGCCGCGCTGAAGCTGCTGGCGATGCGGGTGGGTGCGACTGCCATCGAGCGCAAGCGCGATCTGGTGACCATCAAGTTTCGGCAAAATGCGGAAATCGATCCGGGAAAGCTGGCGAAATTCGTCTCCTCGCAGCGCGGCGCGCAGTTTACCCCGGACGGTACTCTGAAGTATGTTTCCAAGGCAGTTTCTCCGGCGGACGTGCTGGCACAGTTGCGGGGACTGCTGGATGAACTGTCTCCCTCGGCACAAGTTTTGCCGTCCGTGCCGTCGTGAGGTGAAACTCGAAACGCTTTCAATTTCAAAAAATGATTAGACCACTGTTTGCACCCACCCTCTGCCTTGCGATTCTCGCGTTGTTTGCCTCTAGTGCGGTTGCCCAGGCCGCGTCCACACCGCCCCAGACCGCATTCAACACGCTGGTGAATGAGTATTTCGATTTCTATTTTCAATTTCATCCCACCGCTGGCACGCAGGCAGGCTTCCATCAATACGACGGCCAGCTCGAAGATTTCTCGCGTTCGGGCATGGACGCTGAAATCGCTGAACTGCTGAAGTTCCAGAAGCGATTCGGTTCAATTCAGAGCAGCCAACTGTCCCAGGAATCGGCCGGCGATCTGGAGGTCCTGACTTCTGCCATTCAGGCGCGGCTGTTGGAGCTGCAGAACATCCAGATGTGGCGAAAGGATCCAGACGTTTATATTTCGGACCTGAGTTACGGCGTCTTCCTGATCATGCGGCGTGATTTTGCGTCGGCAGCCGATCGTCTCCGCTCCGTGATCTCGCGCGAGCGTGAGATTCCCCGCGTCCTGGAAGCGGCGCGGCAGAACATCAGCAATCCTCCCAGGGTGTACACCCAGGTGTCTCTGCAGCAAATGCCTGACAACATCAAGTTTTTCCAGAACGATGTTCCGGAAGCGTTCCGGCAGGTACAGGACCCGAAGTTGCTGGCCGAGTTCAAGGCCAGCAACGAAGCGGCCATCGCAGCCTTGAGCCAGTATCAGGACTTCATGCGGAAAGATCTGCTGCCCGTATCCAATGGCGATTTCCGCCTGGGCGCGGAGAATTTCCGCAAGAAGCTGCTGTACGACGAGATGGTGGATATTCCCCTGGACCACCTGCTCGAGATCGGCTATGCGGACCTGCGGCGCAACCAGCAGCATTTCAAAGAAGTCGCCGCCCAGATTGATCCCCATCGCAGCCCGGAGGCTGTGCTGGCCGATCTGCGCCACGACCACCCTCCCGCCGACCAGTTGCTGCAGACTTTCCGCGACACGCTGGGCGGATTGCGGCAGTTCATCGAGCAGCACCACATCATCACCATTCCATCCCAGGTCCCGCCGATTGTGGAGGAGACGCCGCCGTTTGAGCGCGCCCTGACCACCGCCTCCATGGACACGCCCGGCGCTTACGAAACCAAGGCCACGGAGGCCATGTTCAACGTTACGTTGCCCGCTCCGAACTGGAAGCGGGAAAAAGTCGAGCAGTGGATGCAAGGCTTCAACCGGGGAACGATCATCAGCACTGCCATTCATGAGGTCTATCCCGGGCACTACACCCAATTTCTTTGGCTCCAGTCGGCCCCATCCAAGACCCGCAAGCTGCTGTACAACGCCAGCAATGCGGAAGGCTGGGCGCACTACACCGAACAGATGATGCTCGACGAAGGTTACGGCAACCACGATCCCAAGCTAAGGCTCGGCCAATTGCTGGACGCGCTGTTACGCAACGCGCGCTTCATAGTCGGCATCGAAATGCACACCGGCAAGATGACGCTGGAGCAGGGGCAGGAATTCTTTGTGAAGGAAGGGTTCCAGGTCCCGCCTGTTGCCGAGGTCGAAGCCCGGCGTGGTACGTCCGACCCGACGTATCTCTACTACAATCTGGGCAAACTCCAGATCCTGAAGCTGCGTGAAGACTACCGGAAACAGCAGGGCAGCAAATTCACGCTGCGGGAATTCCATGATCGTTTCATGCGGCAGGGTTCGGTGCCCATGAAAATCATCCGCAGGAGCATGTTGGGAAGCGACAGCCCGACTTTGTAATTTTGCACTGGCCGCTCCCGGCATAGGCGGGTTTAGAATCATCATGCTCCCTTCGGGTCCATGCGGCGAAGAGGAAGTCAGCAAATGGCGAAAAAAGTTCGCAAAGCCGTTTTTCCCGCTGCCGGCCTGGGTACCAGGTTCCTGCCGGCCACCAAGGCGCAGCCCAAAGAGATGTTGCCCCTGGTGGACAAGCCCATCATTCAGTATGGCGTCGAGGAGGCAGTCGCGTCCGGCTGCGATCAGATCATCATCGTCACCGGACGCGGTAAGTCGGCCATCGAAGACCACTTTGACGTCAGCTATGAACTCGAAAAAATGCTGGAGGAGCGCGGCAAGACCGATCTGCTGCAGATCGTCCGCCAGATTTCTGACCTGATCCATATCGCGTATGTGCGGCAGAAAGAGGCGCTGGGCCTGGGCCACGCCGTCCTCACCGCCCGCGAACTGGTCGGCGACGAGCCCTTCGCGGTCCTCCTGGCCGATGACGTGATCGATGCCAAGGTGCCCTGCCTGAAACAAATGATGGATGTCTTCAACCAGACGCAGTGTTCCGTGCTGGCTACCCAGGTGGTCGAAGGTCCGGGGATTTCGGCATACGGAGTCCTTGAAGGCAAGCCGGTACCGGGGTCCAATGGCAAGTTGTACGAGGTGATGAGCCTGGTGGAAAAACCGCGCCCCGAGGAAGCACCCTCGAACCTCGCCGTCATCGGCCGCTACATTCTCACTCCGACCGTTTTTGAAACCCTGTCAGACATCAAAGCCGGCGCCGGAGGCGAACTGCAGCTTACCGATGGGCTGAAGCAGCTCCTGAAGAAAGAAAAAATCTACGGTTACGTGTTCGAAGGCAAACGCCACGACACCGGCGACAAGCTGGGCTTCTTAAAGGCCACAGTCGAATTCGCGCTGAAGCGCGCCGACCTGGGCGGACCATTGCGGCAATATCTGAAGAGTCTGAACCTCTGAACAAATGTGGGCGTGAGCGTCCCCGCTCGTGCTGTGTGTATCGTAAAGCCGCACGAGCGGGACGCTCGCGCCTACATCGAACTTAAGACGCTCCCACTGTAATCTTCAGTTTTCGCGATTTTTCTTCCACGCTGTTGGCCAGCTTTTCTTTGTGGGCGGCCAGTTTTTTGGCCAGTGGGTCGCTCGAAAGGGCCAGAATCTGGGCTGCCAGGATGCCTGCATTGGTAGCTCCGGGCTTGCCGATGGCGACCGTCGCTACCGGAATGCCTGCTGGCATCTGCACCGTGGCCAGCAGAGAATCCATGCCCTGCAGTGAAGTGGATGGAATGGGCACGCCGATAACAGGCAGAGAAGTGTGGGCGGCGATGACTCCCGCCAGGTGGGCCGCACCCCCGGCGCCGGCGATGATTACGCGAACTCCGCGCCCGGCCGCCCTGCGCGCGAATTCCGCGGTGCGTTCAGGAGAGCGATGCGCGGAAGTCACGTCGATCTCATATTCAATCCCAAACTCTTCCAGGGCTTTCGCCGACTCGCGCATGATGTCGAGGTCAGAGTCGCTTCCCATCACAATCGAAACCCGAGGCTTTGTGCTCATGAATGTCCTTTGTGCACTGCTAACTAGAAACGAGAAACCGGAAACTATTTCTTAAGCGCTCTGGAGGCAATGTCGCTGCGGTAATGCGCCCCCTCGAAACCGATCTTCGCCGTGGCCTTGTACACACGCTCCACTGCCGTCGCTAAATCCGCCGCCCGCGAGGTCACTCCCAGCACCCGGCCGCCGGCGGTGAAAAATGAGCCGTCACGCCGGGTCGTACCTGCATGGAAGACCTTCACCCCTTCGACTTTGCCGGCATCGTCGAGCCCCATGATCTTTTTGCCCACTTCGTAAGTGCCAGGATATCCGCCGGAAGACATCACCACGCAGACGGATGCGTCCCGCGACCAGCGAAAATCACCCTCACTGACCCGGCCTTCGATCGAGGCCTCAAGCGCTTCCAGCAGGTCGCTTTCAAGTCGCATCAGGATCGGCTGAGTTTCGGGATCGCCAAAGCGGCAGTTGAATTCGAGCACCATGGGACCGCGCGCCGTCATCATCAATCCGCAGTACAGGATGCCCTTATACTCCGCGCCTTCCGCCTTCATGCCGGCCACCACCGGCCGGGCGACGTGCTGCAACAGCCACTGGGTCATGGGTTCGTCCACAATGCTGGCAGTCGAATAGGCCCCCATGCCGCCGGTGTTAGGACCGGTATCGCCGTCGCCAATCCGTTTATGGTCCTGGGCCGCCACCAGGGGTGCGACTCGCTCGCCATCGCTCAAAACCAAAAATGAAAGCTCTTCTCCCTGCAGACATTCTTCCAGGACCACCCGCCGTCCGGCTTCGCCCAGCGTCTTTCCGCTGAACATTTCAGCCGCAGCCGAGGCCGCCTCTTCTTTGGTCCGGCAAATGACGACGCCTTTGCCCGCGGCCAATCCATCCGCCTTCACCACCACGGGCGCGTGAAAGTGAGGCAGGGCGGCCATGACCTCGTCGATGGAGTCGCAGATGGCGAAATGCGCGGTGGGAATGTGATACCGCTGCAGAAATTCCTTGGCAAAACTCTTGCTCGACTCCAGCCGCGCCGCCGCTTTGCTCGGTCCGAAGATATGCCACCCGCGCCGGGTGAATTCGTCCACCACTCCCAGGGAGAGTGGCAGCTCTGGTCCGACCACGGTCAGGTCCGGGCGCACCTGTTCCGCCACCGCCACCAGCGAGTCAATGCTTTTCACGTCCGCAGGCAGGCACTCGGCCTCCTCCGCAATACCGCCGTTTCCCGGCGCGCAATATACCTGTGAAACCCGCGGCGACTGCCGCAGCTTCCATACCAGGGCATGCTCGCGCCCCCCGCTTCCGATGACGAGAACTTTCATAGCCGGAGATCAACAAGGTTAGGGTGACGTGGGGACGATGTCAAACTCGGCCGAACATCTTTTACCACGGAGGCACAGAGACACGGAGAAATCCAGGATGAAGCGTTTGGCGCAAGCGGTTGGAGCGTCAGATCAGGCCGATTCGACCTGGGTTGTTTCCTCCGTGTCTCTGTGCCTCGGTGGTGGATTTAGATTAACCACGATTAACCTTGCCCGTATAATGTCCCCAGATGATCACTGTTTCCAAGGAAGACTACCTCAAGGCCATCCTCGAGGCGGAAAGCGAAGGCGAGACGGTCATCTCGGCCACGCTGGCGCATTGGCTTTCGGTCTCGCCGCCGGCGGTCACCATGGCGCTGCGGCGCCTGAAAAAAGATGGCCTGGTGCGGGTGCAGAACGGTGGAGAGGTAAGCCTTACTCCCGCCGGACGCAAGATCGCCCGCAAGCTCACGCTGCGCCATCATCTGATCGAACGCATGCTGACGGAAATGTTCGGCATGGAATGGTACAAGGTGCACGACGAAGCGGAGCGGCTGGAGCACGCCGTCTCCCCTGATTTCGAGGCCAAGCTGCTGGCCAGGCTGGGACGCGGCGGGGCCTGTCCGCACGGCAATCTGAGCGAACTGGAGAGTCCCACCAGCCGGCGCCGGCGGGGCCTGCTGCTGCTGTCACAGGCGGATGCGGGCCAGCGTTACCGGGTTAGCGGGATCTACGAGCGCGACCGCCATCTCCTGGAATTCCTCGAAACCCGCGGCATCCGGCCTGGGGCTGAAGTCGGCCTGGTCGAACGTAATTACGACAAGACACTCTCTATCCGAACCCCAGCCGGGAACATGATTTTGGGCCGCCCCGCGGCAGAAAAAATCTGGGTTTCCCGCCTGCCTGGCCGTTCAATATAATTAACCACAGTTAACATATTTCTGTGTATACTAGTTGACTTGGTGCTAAGCCTCCGGCAGAACCATTCATGAAAAACTCGGACCGGCAACCCGACCTCACCACGCCATCCGGTTCGAGCGTGGCAGGGACCGAGCCTGAAGCCTCTGGCCACCTGTCTCTCGAGGGAGTACACAGTTCGGTCGCGGTGCCGCACCATGAGGCGGGGTTTTGGGAGCAGTGGCGGGCCTTTGTGGGCCCGGCGATTCTGGTCAGCGTCGGCTACATGGACCCCGGCAACTGGGGAACCGACCTGCAAGGGGGCGCCCAGTACAAGTACGGACTTTTGTGGGTAGTCGGCCTGGCCAGCCTGATGGCCATTTTCATGCAGGTCCTCTCCGCCCGCCTGGGCGTGGTAACCGGAAAGGATCTCGCCCAATGCTGCCGCGACTGGTATCCGAAGTGGAGCCGCTGGCCCAACTGGCTGCTCAGTGAGGTGGCCATCGGCGCCTGCGACCTGGCGGAGGTGCTGGGCAGCGCGGTCGCCCTCAACTTGCTGTTCCACATTCCCCTGCTGTGGGCGGTCATCATTACCGGGCTGGACGTGCTTCTGCTCCTGGCCTTACAAAGCTTCGGGATGCGCACCATAGAAGCCGTCGTCCTGCTGCTGATTGCAACCATCTTTGTGTGCTACTTCATCGAGATTTTTATTCTCCCGGAGACCCAGCCCAGCTTCCTGGAGATGGGACGGGCCCTGATTTCCCCGAGCTTTCGTCAATCGGGAATGTTGTACGTCGCCATTGGCATCATCGGCGCCACCGTGATGCCGCACAACCTGTACTTGCACTCCGCCCTGGTGCAAAGCCGCAAGCTGCAAAAGGACGAGCCCTCGATTCGCCGCGCCCTGCACTTCAACACCATCGACTCTGTGGTGGCGCTGACCGTCGCTTTCTTTGTGAACGCGGCCATTCTGGTGCTGGCAGCAACCGTGTTCTTTGGCAAGCAAAGCGTGACCGTGCCGGGAGGGCAGGTGGTCAGCTTCGGCGCATCCAGTGACTGGATTCGGGTCGCCTTTTTGACCCTGGCGCCTTTACTGGGGACGGCGGCTGCCAGCACACTGTTTGCGGTCGCGCTGCTGGCCAGCGGCCAGAGCAGCACCATCACCGGCACCCTGGCCGGGCAAGTGGTGATGGAAGGCTTCATGCGCTGGCGGATCAAACCCTGGGTGCGGCGGCTCATTACCCGCTCCCTGGCGATCCTGCCCGCGGTCTTCATTATCGGCCTGCGAGGCGACAGCAGCGTCACCGATCTTCTAACTCTGAGCCAGGTTGTACTGGCGCTCCAACTACCCTTCGCCATGTTCCCGCTGCTCCACTTCACCAGTTCGCGCAAGCGGATGGGGACCTGGAAGAACGGGTGGCTGCTGCTGGGGGCAGGTTGGGCCAGTGCTATCCTGATCACCTCCATGGACATCTACGGCCTGCCCGACTCGCTCAAAGCAGCCTGGCAAGTCATCGTCGGCGGATGATGGGCGGTTGCAGCGAGGCCAGCATGTACGAAACCATTCTCGTGACTTTGGATGGCACGCCCAGCGACCGCGCCATCATCGAACACATCAAACAGCTGGCGAAGCTCGCGCACAGCCGGCTGGTGTTGCTGCACGTAGCCGACGGATGGGCAGCCAGGACTTATGGCCGGGACGCAGTCAGCCCGGAAATTACCGAAGACACCGCCTATCTGGAGACCGTCCGGGCCGAGTTCGAGGCGGCTGGCATACCCGCCCAGGCAGAACTGGCCTACGGCGAACCCGCGGACGAAATTATCAAATGGGTGAAGGCGAAGGGTTGCGACCTGGTCGCCATGAGCACTCACGGCCACCGTTTCCTCGCGGATGTATTTCTCGGCACCACGGCCAGCCGCGTACAGCACAACATCAGCGCCCCGGTCCTGCTGTTGCGGGCGAAATAAAAGCGCTTCCCTCGCACCCTCTCGACGAGGCACCCGCACCTTTCACGCCTAACTTCGACAATTATTTCCTTAGGTGCTTGTGACCACCACGCCCAGGCGCGATGTTGAGGTTCATTCGGAAGAGGTTCGTCGGGTCGAACGTTGTCTTGTATCGACGCGCTCTCCGAAGCCGGACGGCCGTGGCGGGCTTAGCGCAGGACTTCGACCATGAAGCCGCCCGGCGCGTTGAAATAGAACGTCCAGGAGCCGTGCAGGCGTGCCGGCTTTGGGACCTCGTAGCCATCCTCCCGCAGACGTTGGTTGATCTCGTTGACCCGCTCCTCGCTTTCCTGGATGAAGCCGACATGGAAGCCCGCCGGGTATTTCACCTCGGCGCCTTTTGCCCCGCGGAACAACGCCAGTACCATGCCGCCGTCGTCGGACAGAAAGCTCACCGCTTCGCGCGGCTCCGTGCCTGCATAGCTCTTCAGGCCAAAGTATTTTTCCAGGAAGCGATGGGTTTCCAGAACATTGGAGACGGTGAGATTCAGGTGGTTGAGCTTCATATGCGGGCCTCCGCGCGATCACTGGCGACCACTCTCAATAAGATTCTCAATCCGGCTCAGGGGTCGCAGTTCTTTGCCGTGATCACACCCGGTCGCGGCCGGGTGCTCGATCCAGCGCACCGCTTTGCGCTGTGTATCGATAGAAAAACCATCCCTACATCGCGTGGTTTATTGTGGCAGAATTGATCCACTCCTCAGAGGGAGAAAGCGACCCATGCAATCCGCAGAGATTGCCCTATGCGTCATTGCTAGCGTCTGCGCTCTGGCGCAACAAATTCCTTTGCAGTCGCCGGTGCAGCACCAACGCATCGTAATCGCGGCCAGCGCTGTGCTCGATGGCAAGGGCGGTGTGCTGCACGGTACTCGCATCGTGATCGAGGGCTCGAAGATTGTGGCACTTGATCCGAAGGCGGGGCCGGTGGACTACGACTTGCGCGGCCTGACCGTGCTGCCGGGTTGGATCGATGCGCACGTCCACATCACCTGGAGCTTTGGCCCTGACGGAAAGAATGCGGGCCCCGCAGGAACTACCCAGGAGGCCGCATACGCCTCCGCCTCAAATGCTTGGCTGACATTGATGGCGGGATTTACCACTGTTCAAAGCGTTGGTTCGCCCAACGATGTTCCCTTGCGCGATGCCATCGCGAAGGGCCTGCTGCCCGGCCCTCGCATCCTCAGCGCTGTCGAGCCCCTCATGGGGCGAGGCGAGCAAACCGGGACGCCGGATGAGATCCGCGCCTTTGTGCGGAAACAAAAGGCCGCAGGCGCGGACCTGATCAAAATCCACGCCTCCGGAGGGATGACCCGGGGCGCGATGACCTTGTCCCAGGAGCAATTGAATGCGGCCTGCGATGAGGCCAGAAAGCTAGGCCTGCGTACGCTGGTGCATGCTTTCAGAGATGCGGTCCGCGCCGCAACTCTGGCCGGATGCACCGAGGTCGAGCACGGACTGGGGGCGTCGGACGACGATCTGAAGTTGATGGCCGAGCGCGGAACCTACCTTGATCCGCAAGCCGGATTGCTGCTTGAAACCTATCTCCAGTACAAAGACCGGTATCTCGCCCCGCCTTACTACACGGAAGAGGGTTTTGCGGCGATGAAGGAACTCATCCCGGCGCACCAGGAATTCATCAGGCGAGCGCTGCGCGTTCCGGGACTAAAGCTTGTTTATGGCACAGACGCCGTGGCGGGCGTGCACGGCCGCAACGCGGAAGATTTCATCTTCCGCGTGCGTGACTGCGGCGTAGACCCCATGGCTGCAATGGTCTCCGCCAACTCATTGGACGCGGTAGCCCTGGGCATGGCCGATCAGATCGGTGCGATTGCGCCCGGACTGCAAGCGGACATCATTGCGCTCGATGGCGATCCCCTGAAAGACATTACGGCCGTCCGGCGGGTGGTATTTGTAATGAAAGGTGGCGTGGTGTACAGGAATGACGCGCGACCGCAACACTAGATTCCCAAAAAATTCTCGACTAACTTTTTCCCCTCATCGGTCAGCACGCTCTCGGGGTGAAACTGCACGCCTTCCACCGGAAACTTCCGATGTCTCAACCCCATGATGGTGCGTGTCCCATCGCGCTCCGTGGTGTAGGCGCTTACTTCCAGATCGGCCGGCAGACTTTTTTCTTCGACGATCAGGGAGTGGTAACGCGTGGCTGTCATGGGAGAAGCCAGGCCGCCGAAGATGGTTTTGCCGTCGTGCTGCACCGGGCTGGTCTTGCCATGCATCAGGTGAGGCGCACGCACAACCTTCCCTCCAAACGCCGCGCCGATGGCCTGATGCCCCAGGCAAACCCCCAGCAACGGCACCTTGCCCGCAAAATGGCGGATCAGGTCGATGGTGATTCCAGCTTCCTGGGGCGTGCACGGACCCGGCGAGAGTACGATCCGTTCCGGATGCATCGCCTCCACCTCTACGGGCGTCACCTGGTCATTGCGCCGCACCTCGACCTCCGCGCCCAGCTCGCCCAGATACTGGACCAGGTTGTAGGTGAAAGAATCGTAATTGTCGAGTACGAAGACCATAGGCTGGGACTGAGAGTCTCTAGCTTATACCAGAGTTCTTCCCCTTCGCTTCAGACCTAATCCTCAACGTTCAACCGAGTTTCCAGAGCTGGAGCTACTAACCACAAACCAACTTCAGAAGCGTCGGACAGAGCCTGCCCTGAGCGAAGTCGAAGGGAGTGTCCGACTCACACTTACCGGGCTCGGCGGGAGCAAATATCTGCAACATTGTAAGCCGCAAAGCGTGCCTAAACTACTTGACACAGTGCACTCTAAACGCCATGCTTATGCAGCTTTTACGGAGAGCTCATGGCCGAGGCTGAACCCGAGAAGCGAGCTACGCGCCGTTTTGCATTGCGGTTACCCGTGGCTGTCACCTACTCAGACAATGGATCGCAAGAAAGAAGCGCTCAGACTCGCGACGTAAGTGCGCGTGGTATCTGCTTTTACCTGGATTCGGCCATCGCCCCGGGGTCGGTCATTGAATTCACCCTTACCCTTCCGCCTGAAATTACTCTGACTGAAAGCATTCGCGTGCGCTGCAAGGGGAAAGTCGTGCGCGTCGATGACGGCAACGGCAAAGTGGCCGTGGCCGCTGTAATCGACGAGTACGAATTCCTGGCCGAACCGTAGGGCAGGCGGGTTGTGTGTTGGTCGGTCATACTTGTCCGACGCTTTCGGCTGGGACTTATCTTTCGAAATCTAAAGCAAAAATCAACATCAAAGGCGTCGGACAAGAGTGACCGACCCACACGGTGGGCGTGCCAACGGCGTCCGAGGCCCGATGGCCGACCGCACCTTTGTTACTTCTCCGGACTCCCTGGCAGTGATATTGTTGCAGCTATAACAACCCCAGTTTGAGAGAGATGAAGTCTTTGCCCCGCATCGGCTGCCAATTTGTGTGGTTCTCGCTGCTGGCGGCTACGCTGGGCGCCGGCTTTGGCCTGGCGCAGACGCCCGATGATCCCCCGATTCCCAAAGGCCCGCCGGCCATTCTGCGTTCTGTGAAAATGATTTCCGACGCCGAAGGACCTGCGCTCGAGATCGTTTCGAGCGAGGCTCCCCAGCCCGCGATTGAGTTCCTGGACAACCCGCCCCGGCTGGTCATCGACCTTCCCCATACCTTGGACCGCTTGCCGAGCAAGCGGATCGCGGTAGGCAGCGAACAGGTGAGCGCGGTGCGCATAAATCAGTTTCAGCAGACGCCGCCGGTAGCTCGCATAGTCGTGGACCTGGTGCATCCCGTTGGCTATAGCAGCGACAGCCAGGGCCAACGACTGCTGGTGCGTATGCATCCCATGGCTGAGGCTCGGCGGAACGTTGAGACTCCATCCGTTCCCGCTTTCACCAAGGGAGTGCAGCCGGCGTTTGTTCCGGTTGTCCCGGGAGCTACGGGAGCGGTGGTAGAAGCAGGCAGCCGCCTTTCCGCCGATTCCGCGGTGACGGCGGGCCTGGAGACTACGATCCTGCGCCTGGCGCGGGGCGGCGAAGTGCGGGTGTGTCCCAAGACAACTCTTTCGGTGACGCCTTCGCAGAATGGCCGCGACCTGATGCTGGGCATCAGCACCGGGGCCCTCGAAGCCCACTACACCGTGAATGCCTCCGCCGATTCAATCGTGACGCCGGACTTCCGCATGCTGCTCGCGGGCCCGGGTGAATTGCACTACGCCATCAGCGCCGATGCCCGGGGGGACACGTGCGTCCGGGCCTTGCCGGGAAACACAGCCTCGGTGATCGTTTCTGAACTGATGGGCGATGGTACCTACCAGGTAAAGCCCAACGAGCAGGTTCTCTTTCGTTCCGGAAAGCTGAACCAGATGGAGACCACGGTTCCCGACGATTGCGGTTGTCCGCCGCCGCAAATCCCAGCGCTGCGGGCGGCCATGCCTGCGCCCACGGTCTCCGAAAAAGACCTGCCGCCGACGGTGCATCTGGCGCAGCCCGGAGAAGAGACGAAACCGTCTCCGGCGTCAACTTCGGGCATGCCCGCGCAACCAGAGTCTCCCTCCCAGGTCACGCTGACCATCGCACCTCCCGGCACCGAGAACCTGCCCGCCCCCTCGCCCAACGTCCCTCACGCACAAGTGGACGCCCCGTTCGTCTTCCGGGCCAGCGATCAGCCGCCGGCAGCGGCGCCCGACCTCGGAGCCGGAACTCTGCCTATGTCACGGCCCACGACGCCGGCTCCCTTGCTCACCATGGCTGACCCGCCGCCGGAACCGCCGCGCAAAGGCGTCATCGGAAAAGTAAAGGGCTTCTTCGCGTCCATCTTCAAATAGGTACGTCGGACCTCAGCATGGTCTTTGTAGCGCCGGCGTCTCGCCGGCTGTCGCGAGGGCATCTTGCCCTCGCCGTTGCCAGGTCCGACACCAGGCGGCCCGCCGCAGTTATCCCTTTCCCGACCGTCCGCGTCTCACTAAAAAATAATCCCGATTCGCTATGAGGGAGCGGCCATGACGGCGAGCACACCCACGTCGGTTTTCCCTGGGCCTCTCAGCGACAACATTGGTCTTTACCGCACTCGGCCGGAAAACTTTCTGGCCTCACTCCTTGTCCACGTCATGGCATTGGCGCTCGTCCTATGGCTCGCTACCTGGATTCCGGGTCGGCCCAACGACCCTGGCCCCAGGGTAAGCCATGCCATGAACATCGGTCCGATCTCGTTTCTGCCGCAGGAGCCCGGTGGGCATGGTAGCGGTGGCACCCACGATCCTCTTCCCGTGTCTCGAGGGGCTTTGCCGACGTTGACCCTCGCCGACCAGCTGACTCCACCGGAAGCAGTGCCTTTGAACCCGGATCCGAAGCTGCCCGAGCCACCCAGCGTTATGGCATTGTCAGACGTTAAACTTCCCCAGTTGGCGCAGCTCGGTGACCCGCTCTCTGCGGTTCAGGGACCTTCATCGAATGGTCCTGGCAGGGGGGGCGGCATCGGCAGCAATTGCTGCGGCGGCGTGGGTCCGAGCAGCGGGCCGGGCTTTGGGCCCTACGATACAGGCAACGTCTTCCGTCCGGGCATTGGCGGCGTGACTCAGCCGCGTCCTATCTATGATCCGGATCCTGATTACTCCGAGGCAGCGCGCAAGGCGAAGTATCAGGGCGCGGTTGTGCTGTGGCTGGTGGTCGGTGCGGACGGGCTGCCGCACCAAATCCGGGTCCAGCGCTCGCTGGGAATGGGCCTGGACGAGAAGGCGGTCGCAGCCGTAAGTACGTGGCGATTTCAGCCCGCCACCCTCAACGGACAGCCGGTAGCACGTCAGACTTCAGATCTCGGACTTCATTCTGCGACCTTGGAGCGGCGAGGGCAAGATGGCCTCGCGACAGCCGGCGAGACGCCGGCGCTACAAGAGCAACGCCTGACGTCCGAGGTCCGACGCCCGAAGTTCCGCTTTACCGGCGGATGGCCTTGGCCAGTGGGGCTACCCTTTCCCGGACTTCGTCGGCGATTTCGGCGCCGCGTTCCATGGCCTCTTCGGCGAACTCTTTGGCGTCGTCGGTCCACTCATCCACGGTTTCCCGGGCGCTGTCAAATTTGCGGCGCAGATCTTTTCTCATCTGCTTGCCGGCCTTGGGAGCCAGCAACATGCCGAGCAGGGCGCCCGCGCCTAGCCCGATCAGCAGAAAAGTCACGGCTGTCCCGGCGGCATTGCCGGCTTCTGAAGCTTCGTATTTTCCAATGTGCATAGAAGAATCCTTTCGAGTCCAGTCTGTCTGTATGTTTGATTCTAGCTGCCGGGTCCGCGTTCTCGGCTTTCTTTCTTCTTTTTTCAAGGTGACTTCCGGGGTCCGGTTCCCAAATCAGTTCAAGCCCGTGTAAAATAAAGTGTTGGATTCTCGTATCCTGCGGAAAATGTGGCCTGCCGCCTTCCGCCGATGCAATCGCAATAGCTTAAGGAGACTTACCCAGCAATGGCTATCCCCGCCACCCAGCTTCGCCCCGGCATGATCATCAAGCACAACAACGATCTGCATTCCGTATTCAGCGTCGAGCATCGCACTCCCGGCAACCTGCGCGCCTTCATCCAGGCCAAACTGCGCAACCTGCGGACCGGCGCCATGTTCGAGCACCGCTTTCGCTCGCCCGATCCCATCGAGAAGATCGTGGTGGATGAGGTTGAGATGGAGTTTCTCTACGCCGACGGCGACAGCTACTACTTCATGGACACCACCAACTTCGAGCAAACCCATCTGACCCGTGAGATTCTGGGCGATGCCGTCAACTACCTCATCTCCAATCTCCAGATCAAAGTGGAATTCTTCGACGGCAAGGCGGTAGGAATCGAGTTGCCGCAGACGGTTGAGCTGACCGTGGTTGAAACCGAGCCTGGGTTGAAAAGCGCCACAGCCTCGAGCGTAACCAAGCCGGCCAAGACCGAAACGGGACTGGTGGTGCACGTTCCCCCCTTCATCAACGAAGGGGAAAAGATCCGCGTGGATACGGCGGAAGGTGCGTACCTGTCGCGGGCGTAATGTCATCCTGAGCGGAGAGGAAAGTTCGCTTCGCGAACTTTCCGCGGAGTCGAAGGACCCCTATAGTAAGAATGCTGCTGGCCCAGTGTTTTTTTTAAGCCGGCAGTATCGTAGCCGCCGCTAGCTTGCACAATAGGAATCTTTCGACTGCGCAGCTGCTTCGCAAAGCGAAGCCGCCCCTCCGCTCAAGATGACAGATGTGATAAATGACTTCGACTGAAAAAGCTACGCAGGCGCGCCGCTTCCTGGTCCGCGGACGGGTACAAGGCGTGGGCTTTCGCTGGTTCGTCGAGCGCGAAGCACACCTGCTCGGCATCGCCGGCTGGGTGCGCAACAATGCCGACGGCAGCGTCGAAGTTTTGGCCATGGGATCTCGCGACCAACTGCTCGGACTGAGATCGCGTCTGCGCGCCGGACCGCGAGCCGCCCGCGTGGACGACGTCGAAGAAACCGAAACCAAGCCGGTCGCCGGCCTCACGACTTTTCGCATTGAAGGAGCCTGGTAAATGTCGAATCCCGCGCCGCAGCAGTCGCGTCTCGACTGCGAGCCGCTGAAAAAGCTGATCCGCGAAGTGCCGGATTTTCCCAAGAAGGGCATCCTCTTTTACGACATCACGACCCTGCTCAAGGACAAGCTGGGCCTCGCCATGCTGATCGACGCGCTCTCTGAACACTACCTCAAGGCCGGCATCGACCTGGTGCTCGGCATGGAGGCGCGGGGATTCATCTTCGGTCCGGCCGTCGCCTACCGTCTGAATGCCGGCTTCGTCCCCCTGCGCAAGCCCGGCAAGCTGCCCGCGGCCACCGCCAAGTTCGACTACGCCCTGGAATACGGCACCAACACTCTCGAGATTCACCGGGACGCCATCCAGAAAGGCCAGCGTGTGCTGATCGTGGACGACCTGCTGGCCACCGGCGGCACCGCCGAAGCTACTGCCAGGCTGGCCCACTCGCTGGGCGCGGAAATTGCGGGTCTTGGATTCGTGGTCGAACTCGACTTTCCTGAAGGGGCGTGACAAGCTGAAAGAGTACGACGTGTTTTCGCTGCTGCACTACGGGGAGTAGAAGACAGCAATTGGCAGTTGCCACTTAGTACTTAGTTATTCCCGTTTCACGCTGGGGGAAGGTTCGACTCGCTCACCATAAGTTGCCTTTCCTTCGGCAAATAGCTTTTCTTCCGGAACCAGTCCTCCATCGCAGTTTTCAATTCCTGGACGGGAACGTGGGTCCCAATCTCCATCACTCCATCGGCAATGGGCAGGGTGTTGTCAAAGACGCTGGCGTTGGTGAAATTGCGCATGGAGAAACTGTCCAGCCACTTCAGCGGGCAAGGCAGGCGCCGTCCGTTCTGTTCGTACTCCACGCGAATCCTGCGGGCAAACATGCAGCAATTTAACCACAGAATCCAAATCACCACGGCCCACGTAGGGGCGAGCCTTCGCGCCGCGTGAGCAGGTGGCGCTGCCCCGGGCATACGCTTCCGCGGCGGACTTGGAGGCACCTATGTTCGTGGGCGGCGGTTTGATCTACATCATTCTGGTGGGTCTGGTCGCGGGCTGGGCGGCGGGCAAGATCATGAAAGGCGCGGGCTACGGCGTTCTGGTCGACATTCTGCTCGGCATTGCCGGCGCCATATTCGGCAGCTGGGTGCTGCGCGTGCTCGGCATCTACACCAGCGGCGGGTTAATTCCCAGCATTCTGGTGGCGATTCTGGGCGCCGTGCTGCTGGTGGTCATCGTGCGCGCGCTAAAGCGGGCTTAGCAAGAACTGTCGAGCTGCGCTCCAGCGGACGCGAGTCAGAAAGTCAAGGGTGTCGGTACAGGAGTGTCCGCCCCACACATTCAAGTGGACTTCAACTACTCCGCTCTGCCTGAGCCAATTTGCACCAGATCGGCCGTTGCATGTGACCGGGAAGGTAGCGCCTGCCAGCGCGCCGGCATCACCGAGCCTGACCGCAGCCGATTCATCAGCGAGCCCACCGCAGTCGAACCGCGGACCAGATGTCCGATGCTCAGCGGGCCCACCAGCTTGCGCTGCTGCACATGATGCAATCCGCTTGAAACCACGCAGCCGCACTGGCTGCAATCCGGCGTGCCCCCGAAAATGCAGGGTTCGACCCGCGTCTTCAGGTCAGCCGAGAAGTTCGTGGACATTTTGGAGAAGAGACATTCCTGCGGATTCTTCGGCGGCTCCAGAATCGCTTGCGCAATTCCCGGATTCATCAGCAGTTTCGGATAGGCCTCCCGCAGGCCCGGCAATTCCTCTGCCACCCGCTGCCGTTCCTCTCGGGTGAGCATTTCCGGTGTCTGTTCGCCGTGCTGCGGACTGTAGATACTCACCCAGATCCGCTTCACCTCCGGCCGCGCCTGCCAGAATGCCAGATATTCCTCGAGATATCCGGGACGCTTCATCATCGGCCCGGTGATGGTCCAGTGAATATTCACCTCGCGGCCGTGGATATTTTCCAGGATTCGTTCATAGGTGGCCGGCTTGCGCCGCGGATCATGGTGCTCGGGCAGGCCGTCGATCGAAACCGCAACCCGGTTACGTCGCAATCCCATCCATTCCATCGGGATGGGAATGATCCCGCTGGTCACCACCATGCTGAAAATATTCCGCCGGCTGAGTTCGGGGAGTATGCGGCTGAGTTCGCGATGCCGGATCATGGGTTCGCCGCCCACCAGCGAAACATGCAGCGGCCGGTGCTTCTTTATAAGCCCCAGGACTCCCTCCACCAGCGCATCGCCGCGCAGGTCCGAAAGTTCAGTCAACTTCTTCTCGCCGCCCAGATGGGAGTCGCCGTAGGCATAACATCCCGGACAGCTGAGCGGACACTCGCGGGTAATTTCGATCGACAACATGGGGGCACGGCCGCTCAGGATGCTCCCCCAGGCGGCAAACAGTTCTCCGACGGTCATTCCAGGACGCGATTGGGACATAGGATTAGCTTTCAAAAATGTGGCCTGCTTGGGCTTTTTCATTTAGATGCGCGACCCACCTGAATCGCCGAAGAAAAGAAAGTTTCTTGTTGCCCTGGGCAAGGAACCAATGCCGGCAACAGGCGGCGAAAGGTAAACCTAACTCTTACAGTTCATTAGCTGTCTCTGCCATATCTCTGCGGCGCCCGGAAATCTTCCCGCGGCAAGCAATTCATCCGCATCTCTGGCAAAATGGAAGGTACGATAACGCACATCGCAGAACCTTGCGCCTGCTTCTGTTTCCCTGTTCAGGATGGCTATGAAAACTGCACGATCGCGCGGTCCGCTGACGCGCAATATACATCTCGTTAAATGGGTTGAGAAAACTGCCGAGTTGACCAGGCCCAAGGACATTCATTGGGTGGACGGCTCGCAAGGGGAATATGACAAGCTCTGCCGCGAGATGGTGGCCAGCGGATCCTTCACCAAACTGAATGAGGATTTGTGGCCGGGCTGTTTCCTGGCCCGCTCCGATCCCAGCGACGTGGCCCGGGTCGAAGACCGCACCTTCATCTGCTCCCTGTCGAAGGACAACGCCGGCCCCACCAACAACTGGGAAAACCCCTACACCATGCGCCGCAAGTTAAAGGAAATATTCAAGGGCTGCATGCAAGGACGCACCATGTACGTTCTGCCCTACAGCATGGGTCCAGTGGGTGGGCCGATGTCGCAGATCGGGGTAGAGCTCACTGATTCTCCTTATGTGGTCGTGAACATGCGCATCATGGCCCGCATTGGGATCGACGTCTTCAAGGAAATCGACAAGGACGAGCAGCGCGTCGTTCCCTGCATCCACAGCGTGGGAGCCCCGCTTGCTCCGGGACAGAGAGATGTGCCCTGGCCCTGCAATCTGGAAAAATACATTGTCCACTTCCCCGAAACCCGCGAGATATGGTCGTACGGTTCGGGCTACGGGGGCAACGCGCTTTTGGGCAAGAAATGTTTTGCCCTGCGGATCGCCTCCAACATCGCGCGCGACGAAGGTTGGATGGCGGAGCACATGCTCATCCTCGGAGTAGAGGACCCGCACGGCAAAAAAACTTACGTCGCGGCGGCTTTCCCCAGCTCATGCGGCAAGACGAATTTCGCCATGATGGTGCCGCCCGCTGGGCTCAAGGACTGGAAGCTGTGGACGGTGGGGGACGACATCGCATGGATCAGACCCGATGCGCAAGGCTGTCTGCGGGCCATTAATCCCGAAGCCGGGTTCTTTGGCGTGGCCCCGGGAACGTCGCAGAAGACCAATCCCAACGCCATGGCAACGCTCTCGCGCAACACCATCTTCACCAACGTGGCTCTCACTCCCGACGGCGGCGTCTGGTGGGAGGGCATGACGGATGAGCCTCCAGCGGAGTTGCTGGACTGGCAAGGGCATCAGTGGACGCCGGAGATTGCCAGGAAGACCGGCGCCAAGGCGGCGCATCCCAATGCGCGCTTTACCGCCCCGGCTTCGCAGTGTCCCACCATTGACGCCGCCTGGGAAGATCCTACCGGCGTTCCCATCAGCGCGATTATTTTCGGCGGCCGCCGCGGCAGCACCATTCCGCTCATCTACCAGGCATTCAACTGGAGCGCCGGGGTGTACGTCGGCGCCACCATGGGATCGGAGATGACCGCCGCCGCGGCGGGAGAAGTCGGCAAGGTCCGCCGCGACCCCATGGCCATGCTTCCTTTCTGCGGCTACCACATGGGCGATTATTTTCGCCACTGGATCAAGATGCAGCGCTCGCTCAGCCGTACCCCCCGCATCTTCCATGTGAACTGGTTCCGCAAAGATGCGGACGGCAAATTTGTCTGGCCCGGCTTCCGCGACAACATGCGCGTGCTCAAATGGATCGTGGACCGGGTTCACGGCCGCTCTCAAGGCAAGGAGACGCCGATCGGCTGGACTCCGCATTACGAAGACATTGAGTGGAAGGGGCTGGATTTCCCCAAGGAAAAATTTGAGAAGTTACAGTTTGTGGACCGGGCAGCGTGGAAGTCGGAAGTGATCGGTCACGAAGAGTTGTTCATCCTGCTGCACGCGCACCTGCCCCCAGAGATGATCTATGAGCGGGAACTGCTAATCTGCCGCCTGTGACTTCGAGGAATTACAACGAACCGCGTAGGGGCAGATGTCCTCATCTGCCCAGCGGAGCGAAGCTTCGCTATTTGCGCGCATGGAAGAACCGTGTCGACCTGCGCTGGACTGGGGCAGATGAGGACATCTGCCCCTACGTAGTTCAATTACTCTACCGGCTGGGCTTCCGGCTGCTGTACCAGGGCTTCGAGGTGCTTCAAGGTCTCGTCCACGGTCAAGGAATACATTTCCCGGCCCACGCCTTCACCGGATTCAAGCGCAGTCTTCAGATAGTACCCGGCGATTTCCACCGCGAGCTGATCCGTGATCACCTTGCCGGTACGTTTCTTGTATTCGACCCAGGCGGGATGCGGCAGGGCGACCCATACCGCGCGCCCATCCACCAAAAACTTGATATCGACGGCGTCGGCATGACGCGTGGCGATGGCGACGATCAGCGCCTGATAAATGCAGTGCACTTGGTTTTTGGTCCAGCGATCGGTGGCGTGGAAATCCTGGTACATGGCTCTTAAAAACTATATCCGACCTGAAAGATGCGGGCAAATCGCGATGTAGCGCCGGCATCTTGCCGGCTGTCGCGGTGGGCGTCCCGCCCACCGCCGTGGGGATCAGAATGTGGCCGCAAGCAATGTGGGCGCGAGCGTCCCGCTCGTGCTCTCAATTGCAGCAGAAGCTGCGGGGCAAGATGCCCCCGCGACAGCCGGCGGGACGCCGGCGCTACATTGGCTCTGCGTGACGCAAACATGCCCTATCGTGAATAATCATTAATCGATTCCCATGAAAAGCCTAGGCATCCTCCTCTCCGGACGCGGTTCCAACTTCGAAGCCATCGCCAGCAACGTCGCAGCGGGCAAGATTCCGGACGCGCGCGTCGCGGTCGTCATCTCCAACAAGCCCGATGCCGGCGGCCTGCAGGTCGCAAAGCGCATGGGGCTGGAAGGCGTGGTCATTCCGTCGAAAGGCAAGGCGCGCGAAGAACACGATCGCGAAGTGGTGGCCATGCTGCAACAGCACAAAGTCGATCTCGTTTGTCTCGCGGGATACATGCGCCTGCTCTCGCCCTGGTTCGTGCAGCAATTTCCGCGGCGCATCCTGAATATTCATCCCTCGCTGCTGCCGGCGTTTCCCGGTCTCGAAGCACAAGAGCAAGCCTTCGCCTACGGAGTGAAGGTCACCGGCTGCACCGTGCACTTCGTCGATGAAGAACTGGACCACGGAGCCATCATCGTGCAGAAGACTGTGCCGGTGCTGGACGCCGATAACGAGCACACCCTGGCGGAGCGCATTCTGGAACAGGAACATGTGGCGTACTCGGAGGCGATCAATATTGTGCTTCAAGGAAAGTTTGAGATCGCAGGGCGCAGGCTGCTACGACGAAACACGTAGGGGCGGACGCCCTCGTCCGCCCAGCCGAGCGTAACCTCGGCAGGGTTCGCCCGCTTCCCGACTTTAAACCAAGACGAGCTGCGCTCGTCCACCCGGACGAGGGCGTCCGGGCCTACGTGGGCCGTGCTGCCGCTATAATCTTTACTCTATGCTCACCTTCCCGCCGGTTGAGGAACAACTCGCTTACCTGAAAAAAGGCTCCGCCGAAATTGTGAAGGAGTCCGAGCTTCGCGCCAAGCTGGAGAAGTCCCTCGCTTCCGGCAAGCCCCTGCGCGTAAAGGCTGGCTTCGATCCTACCGCGCCCGATCTCCATCTCGGCCACACCGTGCTTTTGCGCAAGCTCAAGCACTTTCAGGACCTCGGCCACACCGTCATCTTTTTGATTGGCGATTTCACCGGCATGATTGGCGATCCCACCGGACGCTCCGCCACCCGCCCCCCGCTGAGCGCAGAAGAAATCATGCGCAACGCCAAGACTTACATGGCGCAGGTGTTCAAGATTCTTTCCCAGTCCAAGACCGAGACCCGCTTCAACAGCGAGTGGTTCGACAAGATGAAGCCCGCGGACTGGATCCGGCTCGCCGCCAAGTTCACCGTCTCGCAAATGCTCGAGCGCGAAGACTTCCATAAGCGCTTCCAGGAAGAAAAACCCATCGCTTTGCACGAACTCCTGTACCCGCTCGCCCAGGGATACGACTCGGTCGCGCTTCAGGCTGACGTCGAACTGGGCGGCACCGATCAGAAATTCAATCTGCTGGTTGGCCGTGAAATGCAGCGCGCCTACGGCCAGGAGTCGCAGGTGGTGCTGACCACGCCCATCATCGAAGGCCTCGACGGCGTGCAGAAAATGTCGAAGTCGCTGGGCAACGCTATCGGCATCCAGGAGCCGCCGCTTGAAATGTACGGCAAGGTGATGTCGATTTCCGACCTGATGATGTGGAGATACTACGAGCTGCTCACGGATGTCCAGCTTCCGGAGATTGAGAAGATGAAGCGCGAGTCGCATCCCATGGAAGCGAAGAAAGACCTGGCGCGCCGCATCGTAACTGACTTTCACTCCGCAGAGGCAGCGGCGAAAGCGACGGAGGACTGGGCAAAGCAGTTCCAGAAGGATGAAATTCCCCAGGATGTCGAAGAGGTCGAGGCAGCGGTGGAAGTAACAACGGAAGGACTGGTGAGGATAGACAAGCTCCTCGCGCGCGTAGGCCTTGCGGACTCGGTGAGTGATGCAGTGCGGAAGCTTAAGCAGAAAGCTGTGAAGGTGAACGGCGAAGTTAAGACCGATTCCGTCGTTTTGTTGGATTTCAAGCAACCAATCTTGTTGCAGGTGGGAAGAAAAATTAAGAAAGTTCGCGTTACCGGCTAGATGGTAACAATATCCATCGAGACAAACCTGTCATCCTGAGCGGAGCAATCCGATTCGCGTGCGAATCGGGTTGCGGAGTCGAAGGACCCCTACCTTATCTGAACGCTTTCAGAAAATAGGATGCCAGGGAGACGAACCCAGGTATTCTGCGTGAGGTAGAGATCCTTCGACTGCGCTGCTGCTCGCAGAAGCGAAACAGCCACTTCCGCTCAGGATGACAGTGCACGAGCGAGGACGCTCGCGCCTACATTGAACGACCCTTACGGCAGCAACCCAAACACACTCACGCTGTTCGTCGTCCCCACATACACTTTGCCATTCACGACCGTGGGAGTGATGAACTTGTTGCCGGTCCCGAACTGATCGCGGCCGCCGCTGGCCTGGTTGCTGTTGTATAGCTCATGCAAATTGCTGGCATCGTAGGCGTGCAGCACGGCCGGGCTGGCATTTTGCGCCGCCCACACAATGCCGTTGCTGGTGCCGTTTGCGGAAATGCTCGGAGTTGTCCCGGGATAGCCGAAGTTGTTGCTGGATTGGAAGGCTGGACCGCTCCCGAACTGCGCATTGGTAATCTTGAAGGCTTTGATCGCGTCTCCGACCGCGCCGTAATAGAGCGTTCCGTTGAAGTACGCGGGCATACTGAATACGCCGCCGCCCAACACGCCGGAAAGGTCCTGGTAAATATTGTTGCTGTTGGCGTTGAACTTGCCCATCGCGTCCCGGTTGACCACGTAGATGTGGCCGTCTTTACCGGCGCCCACGGCCAGATGCCGCACGTTGCCGCCGCCATCGGTGAGATCGGGCAACACCAGCGCTCCGCCGGAACCCAGGTCGGCGTCGGAAGCGTTTTCCTGCTGTTGATTGCTCATCTCGAAGTAGTCTGCCACCGATAATCCGCCCGAGGTCGAAATCTTCAGGAAGGCGTTGCCGTAGTTGCCGTTGCTGGGAAATCCGCTGGCATCGAGGGTGGTGCCAAAGTCTCCATTGGCGTCGAGGAGATAGATATTTCCCGCACTGTCAGCAGCCGGTCCGGTGTCCGCCATCCAGATGGCGCCTTCGCTGCCGTTGGGGACCACATTCAGGACCGTGGTCTGGGTAAGCGTGGTCTGGTCATATCCCATGATCCAGCCGGTATAAGGACGGATGTCGCAGTGCGACGCCCAGGTGGTGTACACCACCCCGTTCAGCAGAAGCAGCGCCGCCCGGTCTTTATACTGCGCCGGGTCGAAGACCACGCGGCCGTTGCTGCTGTTGTCTCCGGTGCCGGGGAATGAGGCCTGGATCAATTTCGGTCCGCCGAACATCTCCGCACCGGTCGTGACGTCGAGCGCGTGCAGCCGCTGGAAGTAAGTGGACCCGGATTTTGACATAGCCACCACATAGATCACGCCGTGCGGGCCCGCCTGACGGTCAATCACGGGTGTGGCAGTGATTCCGATCTCTGGATTGATCTGGTCGCAGTTTCGCGTGTCACTGGTGCTTTCCCCTGAGCCCAGGGTCGTAATCTTCCACAACTGGGTGCCGGAATCGGGGTCAAAGGCATAGACGCTGCCATGTTCGGTTGCGACATAGAGGACATTGTGCGTCCCCCCAGCGATATTCGCGAGGTTGGACAGGTAGAGCGGCTGGGCATCGACTTTTCCATCCACCGAAAGCGAGCGGAGTTTGCCAAAGGTGCTGGAGTTGACGTTCGCAGTGGTCAGAATCGTCTCTTTCAAGTTCTGCCCGGTGCGGGCGATGTCGTTGTGATAGGTCACCATGTCAACCACGCTCGGCGGCGGCGGGGGTGGTGTGCTGCTCACATTCAGGGTTGCCGGATTGCTGGTGGCACTGCCTGCCCCATTGCTCACCACCACCCGGAACTGGGCGCCATCGTCGGTCATCGATACAGGAGGCGTGGTGTAGCTGGCCGAGGTCGCGCCCGAAATCGCTACCTGGTCCCTCTGCCACTGGTAGGTCAAAGGATTGCTGCCGGTAGCGGCCGCAGAGAAAGTCGCGGTCGCGCCGGGGGCTACGGTCTTGCTGGCAGGATGCGCCGTAATAGTAGGAGGCGTATCGTTGGAAGGAGGAGGAGCAGTAGCTGCAATACCCCCGCCGCAACCCGCCAGGGTCAAAAACCAACTGAAGCACAGGCACACCGCTACACCAGCGGACAAACGCATATTTGGAAGGCTCCCTCAGGAAGCGGCGGAGAACAGCGAAGTTAGCTTTTGGGCCAGTTGTGTAAGTATGCCACTTCTGTCGCTCAAACTCAAGGTTACCAGAGGGTAGTGGTCAGTTCGAATCTGGTGGTCCGCAGGGCGATTCTGGATGGAGCATCTCTTACCGCTGCCACCAGGCGGCGCGCAGCATGCGGCTTCCGCTGGACGGTCGAATGCAGGCCAAGGCCTGCTCCACCCCGGTGGGATTGTTCCAAACTGACTCCCTTCGACTTCCCCGCGTAATGTTTGTTAATCTCGGGCGGCGCAAATGCGAGTTGCCGCCATCCTTGGATTGGGTTCGTCCGCCACTCATCTCCAGCCTTTCGCAGGCTGCTGTGATGCTGCGTGGCAGTTGGGGATGCCGGCGAACGGCAATGAAGCCGATGCCGTCCTGGTCTTCGGTGGCGACGGCACGGTGCACCGCCATCTGCCGCAATTGGTCAAGCTGCAGCTTCCGGTGCTGGTCGTCCCGCATGGCAGCGGTAATGATTTTGCCCGAGCGCTGCATTTGTGCAGCGTGGGCGATGCGCTGTCGGCGTGGCGCCACTTCGTTTCCGGCCGCAGCAGCGCGCGCCAGGTTGATTTGGGCGTTATCGCGCCTGTGGTTCCGCCGGGCGCGGGCGGGGCGGCCGCACTGTACGACCCTGGAACGGAGCACTACTTCTGTTGTGTCGGCGGGGTGGGGCTCGATGTTGAAATCGCGCGCCGTGCCAACCGCCTTCCCCGCGCCCTGCGCCGGCGCGGCGGCTATCTGCTCAGCCTTCTGCCTGCCCTGTCCAGCTTCCGGCCCTTAGGCGTGACTGTGCAGGCCTCGTTCGCAGAAAGCCTTTTGAGCACTCGCTACGCCGGGCCCGCCATGGTAGTGGCCATTGCCAACACTCCCACCTACGGTGGAGGCATCAGGATCGCGCCCGACGCTCGGCTCGACGATGGGAAGCTGGAAGTCTGCGTGGTCGAGGCCATGGCAAAGGTGCGCCTGCTGCGGCTTTTTCCCTCGGCCTTTTCCGGCCGTCATTTGAATCTCCCGGAGGTTACGTATTTCCAGGCGGACCGGCTGCGAATTGAAACCGAACGACCATCAGACGTTTACGCCGATGGCGAGTATGTCTGTTCTACCCCGGTGCAGGTAAGGGTTGCGGCCGGCGCGCTGCGGGTGATCTCGCCGTGAAAGCTCTCTAAAACTCCGCCCAGTCTCTATATACTAGGGCTGCTATACAAGGATAGTGCTGGGGTTCGATTCACCGCTCAATCTGTTCTGGGGAACTGTCATGCGTGATATCAGGCGTAACGCAACCCGCTACGCTCTGGCAATACTGGCAGCCGTAACCGCTCTCTTACTTCGCAAATTCCTCGATCCCCTTATCGGAGATCAATACCCGTATAACACCATGTTTCTGGCGGTGGTCTTCTCCGCCTGGTACGGCGGTATTGGGCCCTCGATTGTAACCATCCTGCTGGGAGCCGGCGCCATTCTGTACTGGTTTCTGCCGCCTTACAACTCGTTCGCAGTCCAGGGTTCGACCGAGATTTTCGGGCTGCTGGCGTTCCTTCTCCTGTCCTCGGTCATTGCGCTCATGGGAGAAGCCACGCGACGCCAGGTGGCGAGGCGCGAAAGCGCTGAGGCAGCCTTGCGGGAGAGCGAAACTCGCACCCGTTTCAGCCTGGAAGCCGCCAATGTCGGCACCTGGGAATGGGATATGCGGACGGGCAACGTCCGCTGGTCGGACAACATGGAGAAGATTCATGGGCAAACTCCAGGCTCGTTCAGCGGCAATTTCGAAAGTTTTCTTCAGGGGGTACACCCCGAAGACCGGGTATCAATTCCCTTGCTGATCCAGCAGGCCGTTGCCGGCGACGGAAATTACAGCGTGCTTTACCGGCAATGCCGGACCGATGGCACCTTCGGATGGATGGAGGGCAAGGGACAGGTCTTTTACGACGACGCCGGCAGGCCCACACACATGCGCGGGGTCTGCACTGACGTCACTGAACGCAAGCAGGTCGAAGATGATCTCCGCACGGAACGCGAGAATCTTGAAGCCCGCATCGAAGAGCGGACCTCAAGGCTGAACGCCGCGAATCGGAGCCTGCGTATACTCTCCGGCCGGTTGATGCAGATTCGAGACGATGAATCGCGCCGTCTCGCCCGTGAACTGCACGACAGTGTTGGGCAACTGCTCGCCGCGCTCAGTATGAATAATGCAGTAGTGGGCGATGAATTGAGTAAGCTTAGCCCGGCCGCGGCGAGGGCATTTTCTGAGAACGCGGTCCTGATCAACCAGATAAGCGCGGAGATCCGTACCATCTCGCATCTGCTGCACCCACCCCTGCTGGACGAAGCCGGCCTGGCCTCGGCCCTGCGATGGTACGTGGAGGGGTTTTCAGAACGCAGCGGGATTAAAGTCGATCTGGAGATGCCCCCCGACTTGGCCCGCCTTCCGAAGGACGCCGAGATTTCGGTCTTCCGCATCGTGCAGGAATGCCTGACCAATATCCATAAGCATTCGGACAGTCCTACGGCTGGAATTCGCGTGGTCCAGCAGGGCCGCAACCTGAGACTCGAGATCGAAGATGCAGGCAAAGGAGTGCCGCCGGAGAAACAGTCGCTGCTGACCTCATCCGGTCCCAGCGGAGTGGGGGTAAGCGGAATGCGAGAGCGACTGGGGCAACTGGGAGGCAGCCTGGAGATTCACTCGGACGCGAATGGAACGCATGTCATAGCTACTTTACCCATTGATAGCTCAGTGGCGCGGATGCGAGAGATAGCCTGAGGACGCGCAGCCTGCCAGACCAGGTTCATGGACGAGCGCTCGCTCCTACCCGGTTGCGTCTTCGATGGCCTTCATGTCGTCAGCCGACAGCGAAATCTCGGCAGCCTTCAGATTCTCTTCCAGATGCGCAACCGATGAGGTCCCCGGAATCGGTAGCATCACCGGACTGCGGTGCAGCAGCCACGCCAGGGAAAGCTGCGAGACTGTCGAGCCATGCCGTTTCGCCACCCGATCCAATTCGCCGCCCGGCCTTGCCAGCTTGCCGGCAGCCACGGGGAACCAGGGAATGAAGGCCAGCCCGTGCTTCTCGCAGTACTGCACTACATCTTCATGCTGCCTGTCGCCGACGTTGTATAGGTTCTGTATGCTCACAATTTTGATCACCTTGCGGGCTTGATCAATCTCCTTTGGCTTTACCTCGCTGAGCCCGACGTGCCGGATCTTGCCTTGACTCTGCAGCTTCGCAATCGCTCTCAACGATTCTTCCACGGGAACTTTCGGGTCAATCCGGTGCAACTGCCAGAGGTCGATTACATCGGTCTTCAAATAGCGCAAACTCATCTCCACCTGTTGCACCAGGTACTCCGGACGGCCCAGTTGGACCCATTTGTCCGGCCCTTGGCGAGTAAAGCCGGCCTTGGTCGCCACCACCAGCCCTTTGGGAAAGGGCGCCAGCGCTTCGCCAATTAGCGGTTCGCTGACCGCCGGTCCATAGCTGTCGGCCGTATCAATAAAGTTCACGCCTGATTCGACCGCGCGCGTAAGAACTCGTTTGGCTTCGCTCCGGTCCCTGGGTTCACCCCAAACGCCTTTGCCGGTCAGCCGCATGGCTCCATATCCAAGCCGGTTTACTTCAAGATCGCCGCCAATTTTGAACGTCTTTGCTGGTGTGCTCATAGGTTCCTGGTTCCTCGAGGTCGATCGACCCAACTGAGGAGTTTTTTCGCGCCTCGTAGTATTGATGCCATTCCCAGCGATCCGGTTCACGGATATCCATATCGCGATGCGCTGCGGCAGGGACAAACCAGAGAAAAATCGTTGGGTCGGGAAACTAGAAACTGGAAACCAGAAGCTGGGAAGCAATCACTCCCGCACCAGTTCCACCCGCCGGTTGCGGGCGCGTCCGGCCAGGGTGTCATTGGGTTCTTTGGGACGGGTGGCACCAAAACCTTTCGGTGTGAGGCGGTCCGCTGCGATGTGATAGCGAGTCACCAGCGCCGACTTCACCGCCTCGGCACGGCGCTGCGACAGGTCCATGTTGTATTCATCGCCGCCGATGTTATCGGTGTGCCCTTCCACCCGCAGCTTCCAGGTGGGATTGTGAGTGAGCGCGTCCGCGATTTCGCGCAGCACCGGCTCGGATTCAGGTTTGATCTTGTCGCTGGCAAAGTCAAAGTAGATGCCGTAAACCTCGGCCTGTCCGGTCTGTTTCAACTCCTGCTCGATGTGCTGGCCACCGGCGCCGCCACCCCCGCCGCCCGCGCCTGCTCCCGCGCCCGAACCGCCGCCCCCGCCGGATGAAGCGGCCGCCGAAGCAGCAGACGGAGGAGGATAAGAAATCTTCACCACCTGCAGGGTATCGCTGCTTCCCAGTTTCCAGGCCAGCACCAGTGGGTTGGCGAGATCATCGAGAAAGTAAAAATCATTCAGGCTTTCGTCCGTGTTGCACTGCGCATGCACCGCAGGAAGCGATATCCGCCGGTCGTTCAGCAGCACCGGAAACGAAGCCAGCCCGCTTCCTGCCCGCTTCAGGGTGCACTCCGCTTTGCCCATGTTGCCCAGATCCCTGGCCGCCTGCGGAGCGCCGGCAGCGCCGCCGCCCGCCAGTTGCCCCAGCGCGCCCAGCAATGAACCTGCCATTCCTTTCAGGCCGCCCACCCGAAAGCTGAATTCTGTTTCCCCCTTGCCCTTGAGTTCGGCCAGCACTTCCCGCGAAACGCTGATGGCAGTTGTACCAGGCATGACTTCGGGCTGGTTGGAACCAAACCACTCCATGTAATCGTGCGCGGTTTGCAGGTCCTGGGTACGGACGGTGCGGGAGGCGGTGACCGACCCGCCGGATTTCGGCGTCTGCTCACCGGTTTCTTTCTGCAGCCCGCCCAGAGGGTTGGCGACGTTATCAGCGCGGTAAGAGAGGTTGACCGCGGTCGCGGATACCTGCTGAATTCGCTTGATGGATTCGTAGTCTCCGCCATATTGAGCGATGGCCGTGACCACCGTGAGTCCGGGCCGCACAGGAACCTGGCTTCCCGACTCACCTCCAGAAGAGGGCGTCCAGGCAGGGAAGGAAAGAGGGGCCGAATTCGAGGAGCCGCTCTCCGAAGATCCCCGGGATCCCGTAGCGTCCTTCGAGGACCGGGCGCCGAGCGCTCCGGCCAGCCGGTTCAGGTCGTTCGATTTGTAAGCCTGCCGGATTTCATCGGCCTTCTTCTTGGCGCGGTAGCCGATGTAAACACAACTGCCCATCACCGCGAGGACGATGAGCAGAATAAAAACCAGGAAAGCTACCAGGACCTTGACCAGTACGCTGCTGCCCTGCGCGGCGGTCTGGGCCATTGGTTGCGGAGGCGCGGGAACGGGAGGAAGCGGGGGTGGGGCCGAGGCTTGCACTGGAGGCGCGGGCGTGGAAGGCTGGGCCAGGCGGGCGCCGCATTTATCGCAGAAATTGCCTGCGCCAACCGGCGATCCGCACTGTCCGCAAAACGGCATAGGGTATCCAATGCTCTCAGCGGCTGCACCCGGCCAACCTCGGGCGCTAAAGCGCAGCAGGCTTTCGGCGATGAGCGGCACGACTGAAGTCGTGCCCTTCCACATCTGCCGTTGCAGCACCGGGTGGCACGAGTAAGGTCGTGCCCTTCCCCGGCGGGGAATCATCGAGAGTTGCTGAACAGCAAACCACCACCACTACTACAGGCGTCCGGCGATCTTGCTTGCCATTTTTTTGGCTGCATCCGCACTCACTCCGGATTCGCGCAGGTCGATGTTTACCATGACGTCGCCCTTACGCATCATGAGAGCTGAGTTTCCGGGGGCGATGTAAGTCTCATCGCCGATACCTTCCACGGTGGTGAACGTGTCCATACCGGAAATATGTTTCATGGCGCCGTGCGCGATCCCCATGGTGATGCCGCCGTTCTCCCAGGTGTATTCCACATCGAAATGCTGCCCGTTGGAGCCATAGGAATATTCGCAAACCGTGGTGCCGCGCTGCTCCACCGATTCGACCGGCTGGCCCAGGGCATCTGCCGCTTCGCTGGTGGTCAACATGGCACAGGGCTGCCGCCTGCCGGTGTAGGGCTTGGCGTTGGTGTGCATGGATTCCGAGAACTCATGAGTCTTCTGCCTGACCCGATAGGCGATATAGGCACAACTGCCGGCCACCGCCAGAATCAGGAACATAAAAAAGGCCAGTACGCCGATAAGGATTTTCATCGCCGTGCTGCTGCCCTTGGAGGGCGGCGCTGCCGTCGCCGGGGGCATCACCGTTCCCATGGGCGCAGCCGGAGCGGCGGGCTGAGTGGCGCCGCACTTGGTGCAGAATTTCGCTCCATCGGCCAGTGGGTTTCCACAACTTACACAGAATGCAGCCATTCGATTTGCCTCCCTTAAGATCTCATCGCCACACTACACATCACAAGATTTCGTGGGCGGTATCACGATGGTCTTTTCCTGATGAAAAATATCCTTTGAAACTTTGCCCTTTTCTTTACCCAGGATGGTGGCATTTGCGCCCACCTGGATGGTAGTGATCAGCCGCGCCTTCTGGCAGGGTATGAGCGAACCCGCTCCTGCCGCGATGGTTGACGTGGTAATGATCACCTGGGCATAGGCCGCGCCGGTGGTCTTCAACTTGTCTGACACGGCCTGCTGGATCTTGCTGCCGAAGGGGGTCTTCTTCAGCAGGTTCAAAGCGGCGTCGGCCAGGCCGGGCGGGGCGAATTGCTTCACCACCTGGAAGACGGTGTCGGTGCCCAGCTTCAATTCGATCCGCGGCATGGCGACGGCCGCCACGAATCCTACTGGCGCGATCGGCGAAAGCGAGAAGTTGTCCACGATGGACCCCTCCGCGCCGCCCTGGCCCTCCTGGTTCACGTTTCCCTGATCAATACTGAACCCCTGCACACCGTTGTAGGCCACATTGAACCGTCCGCGGGCAACTTCCTTGCCGCCGGTGAAGGCGGGATGAAGCAGGAGCGCCTCGCTGACTTCGAGCGAAAATGGAAGCCCCCCGATCGGCAGCGGAATGGTGAAGGAAGAAGGGAGCTTGATCCTTTGCTCGTTTGCTTCAACCCCGGCTTCGTCCTTGGCCGCTTCCCAGCCGAAATTCACCTGCCCGTTCAGGTTCTTGTTCTGATAGTCGAAATATTTGAGCTGGCTGTCCTGGATCATGATGGTGGCAGCCGTCTCGAAATTCTGTACGTAACCCGAACCCGTCACTTTGACCACCAGTCCGTTGTATTTGCGCGAGACGTCGAGGTCCAGGTTGAGCTTGTCGGGCAGCGGTGAGGCCTTGACGGTGTATGCCCAGCCATCATCTTCGCCCGAGAGGCTGAGGCCGCCGCTATCGGCATGTACCGTGCCATGCAGTCCTCCCAGAACCTGGTCGAGCCCAGTCGGTGGCGATTCTGGGGTTGCGGCACTCGCTCGCGCCACTGCGGCAAAATTTACCGGAGCACTCCACTTGATGTTGGCATCCTTCAGGGCTTCCAGCAGCGGCGCATCTTCTGTGACCACCACCAGATTATTTTCCTGGCGGGTCGCGACATCGACCTTGCGCATCGCCACCCCGGGCACAAACAGGATGCTGCCCTCATGCAGCTTCGAAGCCGCATCGTCGGAGGGATCGAAAACAAAGGTAGTGTTGTCGCTGCTGATGCTGCGGATGGACTTGATAAACGCAGCTTGCTCCATCTTCACCACTTTGTCTGTAAAGGTGGCCTGAAAGGTATTTCCGGGCTTTGTGCTCAGATCAGCCGCCAGGTGGAGCGCGCCTGCAGAGCCCGGCCGGGAAGCAACTTCCTCGGATGACTCCGGGCCTGCGTTCTGGCGTGAGCAGGTCGCGAACAGGAAGACCGTCCCCAGCAGGACCAGCAACCGAGCCGACCTCCAGCTACGATTCATGAGCCTTTCCCTTGGGGCGCCGGCCGCAAAGGCCAGTAGGGGCGCAATGTTACGAAGCCTTTGCGCGTGCGTCAAGTGGGGAAGCAGTTTCTGGTCCATGGTTTCTGGTTTCCAGCATTGCGGACCCGTGATGTTCGAGCGTCACAGACAAGCTTCTGTTTCTAGTATCTAGTTTCTACTGGGGGAAATACCATGGGGTGCTCGTATCGAGACCTGATTGTTTGGCAAAAGGCCGCGGCCTTGGTTACTGAGATCTATCATGCCACGCGCAGTTTCCCGAGCGAGGAGATGTTCGGGCTAACCAGCCAGTTGAGACGATCAGCAGTATCGGCCGCCAGCAATATTGCCGAAGGGCAGGGCAGATTATCGGAAGGGAGAGTTCAGGCAGTTTCTCGGGCAGGCGCGAGGCTCGCTGATCGAAATGGAGACCCAGATTGTGATAGCGGGTAACCTGGGCTTTCTGACCCCCAAGCAAGGTCGCTGAGTTGATTGACCGCTCCGGGGAAGTAAGTCGCCTCCTGCATGGACTCATCAAATCCCTCCAACCGGACGAACCCAAGTCAAGAACCGGTTAAAGACGAGTTTCCGATGTCCAGAAACTGGAAACCAGAAACCGGAAATTGCCTCAAGTGCTAAACTATGCCATCTGTATGGCTGAAAACGGACGTTCGCGCACATTCCTGTGGGTCGTGATTGGGGGAGGAGCCTTCTTCCTCTTCGTGCTGGCCGTGTTTACCCTGGTCTATCTTGCCCTGCATGCCGGAGGCGAGAACGCCTCGTTCCGCGCCAGTTTTGGGGACAAGATCGGCGTGGTGGAACTGGAAGGCGTCATTCTCGATCCCGGCACGGTGGTACAGCAGATCAAGAAGTTCGGTGACGACGATTCCATCAAGGCCATCATCATCCACGTGAACTCGCCGGGTGGAGGGGTGGCGGCCTCGGAAGAGATTTATCGCGAAGTCAAACGGGTTCGCGACGAGAAGAAGAAGCACATCGTGGCTTCCATCGAAACCGTGGGCGCCAGCGGCGCCTATTACGTTTCTTCCGCCACCAACAAGATCTACGCCGACAACGGCAGCGTAGTGGGATCGATCGGCGTCATTACCGAGTGGGTCAACTACGGCGACCTGCTGCGCTGGGCCAAGCTGAAGCCGGAAGTGCTGACCGTCGGCGAATACAAGAGCACCGGCGATCCCACCCGCGATATGACCCCCAAGGAACGCGCCTACCTGCAGTCGCTGATCGACAACATGTACGGCCAGTTCGTCAAAGCCGTGGCCGACGGCCGGCACGCCAAGGTGGACGACATCAAGGCCATCGCCGACGGGCGGGTATGGACCGGCGAGCAGGCTCTATCCATGCACATGATCGATCAGATCGCCGACTTCGAAGCTGCGGTGGACGACACCGCCAAGGCGGTCGGCATCACCGGCAAGCCCGTCCTGGTTCACCCCGAGAAGGACCGCAAGACCGTGCTCGATCTGCTGTTCGGGGACGTCTCCCAGTGGCTGCCCACCCGGGAAAAGCTATTAGACCAGCACACCGGGTTCTACTACTTGTGGAAGTAGAAGCTCCGCCCTGGGTTAGCTTCGTCCGTGACTAAGCTCCGAAGGAGCGAAAGAAACCTAAGCCCTGGAACCCGGCCAGCAATGCTTGCGCGGAAAAGCCGCTTGCATAAAACCCCTGAAATTTGAGAAGTTTATACAGGATTGCGGCTCCTGAAAATGCCGCCATCCCGTATAATCCAGACGGATTGAGGAGCGTATGACAAAAGCTGATCTGATAGACGAAGTCTCCAAGCTGGCGGAGTTAACGCGCAAGGACAGTGAAGTGATCGTCGAGACCATCTTCGACAGCATCGTGCGTTCGCTTCGCGTTGGCGACAAGATCGAGATCCGCGGCTTTGGCAGCTTCCGCACCCGCCAGCGCAAACCCCGCGTCGGCCGCAATCCAAAGACCGGCGAGCGGGTGGAAGTTCCCGCCAAAAAGATTCCGTTCTTCAAGCCCAGCAAAGAGTTGAAAGATCTGGTCAACACCGGCGGCGGCCACCCCGCCCCACCCCCGGCTCCGCCAGCACCACCGACCCCAGCTCCCGCGTAAGGGATGCATCGTCAGCGCACGCGTAGGGGCGGACGCCTCGTCGGCCCGGTCGAGCAAAGCTCGGCTACTCAGCCCCCGGCACAATCTCAACAATCTCCGCAGAAGCTTTACCGTGCTTCACATATAGCCGCCCAACCGTGACCGGCAGCCGAAACCGCCTGGGCCCCGCGCTGCCGGGATTAAAGTAGAGCACACCATTTTTCATTTCCTGCGCGGCCACATGGCTGTGCCCGTAGACGACAACATCAAATCCCGCAGCTTCGGGCTTCAAATCCAATTCGTTCAGGTTGTGAAGCACATAGATAGAAACACCGCCGACTTCCAGCACATTCGTGTTGGGAATCTTCCGCGCCCAGGCTTCGCGATCCACATTGCCGCGAATAGCGGTGACGGGAGCAATCTCACCCAGTTCTTTCAATATGTCGGGATCGCCGATATCGCCGGCATGAATGATGTAGTCAGAACCGCGCAGCACGGTGAGTGCCTCGGGGCGAAGCAGGCCATGGGTATCGGAGATAACGCCGATGATCAGCGTCGCCCGCGTAGGGGCAGGTGTCCTCACCTGCCCAGCCGAGCAACGCTCGGCTCCGGGACGGGCGCCACCCACAACCAACGATATTGTTCGGGAAGATTCACCATTCCCTTCCGCACCGGATTATTCAAAATATAAACAATTTTTTCGTCGAGCTTCTCTGAAACCCGCAACACTCGATCAAAGGACTCCTCTTGCCATACCCGTCCAGGCCTACCAAGCTGGCGATTAATCAAGTGTGCCGAGGTTCCCTTGATCGCTTTCGTAATTCGCGCAAGACAAAATACCTCGGACCTCTCAATGTCTACCAGGGGCGTAAAAATCATGTGGACATTATCCGGCATGACCACAATTGCGCGGAGATCGATTGTCCACTGGTTCGCGCGCAGGGAGGCGTCCATCACAATGGTCCGTGCCCAGTCAGGCAGCATCCATCGCTGATAAGTGCAAAATGTCAGGAAGTGTGGCTTACAGTCGCGTTGAAGATGCGGAAGATTGCGGCGGTAGAAGGGTTGCGGCACGACTGACAATTCTATCGCCCGACTTCGTCGGGCCGGGCAGGTGAGACACCTGCCCCTACGCAAGCCGTGCCAATTCGGAACTCACAGGCCCGGACTTTTCTGCTCGATCAGCCCCTTGATCTTTGCCACGAACTCCGCCGCCGGCATGTCTTCGGTCTTCTCTTTCCCGCGCGTGCGGACGTTTACCTTGGTGGCCTCAGCCTCTTTATCGCCGACTACCAGCAGGAATGGTACTTTCTGCATGGCATGTTCGCGGATTTTGGCATTCATCTTCTCGTTCCGCGCATCCACATGCACGCGCACACCAACTGCTTTGAGCTGATCAGCAACTTTGTTGGCATAATCGGCATGGCGCTCGCTAATCGGAATCATCACTGCCTGCACCGGGGACAGCCAGACCGGAAACGCACCCGCGTAGTGCTCGATCAGCACGCCGAAGAAGCGTTCGACCGATCCATACAGCGCCCGATGCACCATCACCGGCTGCTTGCGCGATCCGTCTTCGGCGACGTATTCCAGGCCGAAGCGCTGCGGCAGATTGAAATCAAACTGCACCGTGGAAAGCTGCCAAAGGCGCCCGATGGCGTCCACCAGCTTGATGTCGATTTTCGGGCCGTAGAACGCGGCTTCACCAGGGATGGTGGTGTATTCGATGTTCAGTTGCTTGAGAACTTTTTCGAGCGAACTCGTGGCCGAGTTCCACTGCTCGTCGCTGCCAACGAAGTTTCTGCGATCGGCAGGGTTCCAGGTGGAAAGCTCGGTCTGGAATTTATCGAAGCCGAAGTCTTTGAGCACATCGCGGGCGAATTCGACGCAATCGGCGATCTCTTTTTCGATCTGCTCCGGGGTGCAAAAAATATGGGCATCGTCCTGGGTGAAGCCCCGCACCCGCAGCAGGCCATGCATCACGCCCGAACGCTCGTAGCGATACACCGTGCCCAGCTCGCCCAGGCGCACCGGCAGATCGCGATACGATTTCAGCGAGTCTTTATAAATCAGGATGTGAAACGGGCAGTTCATGGGCTTGAGGCGATATTCGGCGTCGTCGAGCTCCATGACGTCGAACATATTGGAGGCGTAGTAGCCTTCGTGTCCCGAGGTCTGCCACAACTGCCGCCGCGCCACGTGCGGCGTGTACACCAGCGCGTAGCCGCGCTTCAGGTACTCGGCGCGCATCCAGTCTTCCATCTCTTTGCGGATGATCCCGCCCTTGGGATGCCAGAAGATCAGCCCCGGCCCCGCCAGTTCCTGGATGGAAAACAGATCGAGCTGCTGCCCCAGCACGCGATGGTCGCGCTTCTTGGCCTCTTCCTGCTTGTTGAGAAAATCGTCGAGGTCTTTCTTAGAGAAGAATGACGTTCCGTAAATGCGCTGCAGTTGCGGGTTCTTCTCGTCGCCCAGCCAGTAGGCGCCGGCAATGTTCAGCAGTTTGAACGCCTTGATCTTCCCCGTCGAAGGGATGTGCGGGCCGCGGCAGAAATCCAGAAACTTGCCCGTCTTGTAAATCGAAATCTTTTCATCGGGCTTGGTGAACTGCTCGATGAAGTGGCACTTCATGAAGTCGCCTTCGCCCTTGAACCTGGCGAGCCCCTCGTTGCGCGGCAGAAATTCGCGCGCGTAAGGGATGTCCTGCTGCACCAGCTCCTGCATCTTCTTTTCGATCTTTTGCAGATCTTCCGGCGTGAACGGAGTGGGACGGTAGAAGTCGTAAAAGAATCCCGTGTCGGTCGGCGGCCCGTGACCCAGCTTGGTCTCGGGAAATAATTCCAGCACCGCCGCGGCCAGCAGGTGTGCGGAGGAATGCCGGTAAACTTCAAGCGCCTCGGGATCGCGGTCCGTCAGCAGGCGAAGGTCGGTGTCTTTCTCCAGCGGCCGGGTGACATCGATGAGATCGCCGTTGGAGCTTTGCTCTGACGGCGCGAAGGGTCGCGCCTTAGCCACCAGCGTGGCGTCGGCCAGACGCTGGCCAATTGATTTGGCGATATCGAGGGCGGTCGTCCCCCGGGGAACTTCTTTCACGGACCCGTCGGGAAGCTTGACATGAATGCTATCTGCCATAGGTTAGGTGCGATGTGGAATGTTTTCAGTTTATTGGAGGGTGGAGGGTGGGTCAAACTCATGGCGGGGATAGCTATAGGCACCGGGACAATTCCTACACCCGCCCATACCAGGACCGGGACTGGCGCTGGGGGCCAGGGCAGAGCTCAATGAGTGCTAACGCCTGTTCTATAAGAGGGGATGTCAAGAACATTCTTCTACCTCCGCCGGAAGCGCGGGTTATGGTTCGCGGCATCCAGTCCCTTGTCAGATAGGAGTGACGCTCGAGTCTTGTGTCTTGCCCTGTGGTTTCGGGTTTTGCTTTGCTCCATCTCAGCAGCTGCATGTTCATTAGTAGCGACAACGCCGATCGGTTTCTGAAACTGGCAAGCACTCGTGGTTGTACGGTGTCAACCATGGTTCTATCTGCGACTCGAGGCCTAGTGCTTTTTCGGGTTATCCGAGAGGGCATAGGGTTAACACAGAGGCTCAGTGCCACAGGGCACTGTGCGCCTACAGGCGATAAGGATGCTCACCCTCGAACCCGAGCGTCTCAAGAACCAACTGGCCACCACCAGAAAAGATCACCGGAGATGGAGGGGGCTCTTCCCGCGAGACGCTCAAGCGGCTTGCGATTTCAGTTTGTCAGCGTCGAAGTTTTCTCCCTTCTTCCATAGAGTTAGCGTGATGGCTGCAATCTTGCGCGCCAGCGTGAGACGCGCCATGGTTGGCTTGATACCTTTGGCCAGTGATGCTCTGGTAGAAATCCTGGAACGGGCCGGGCAGTACACTGGCCCTGGTGGCCGCACCTTTGAACAAGCCTTTCAGATCATGATTGTGGTCCTTGTTCAGACCGCGAATGGAGATCTGTTTCTTAGAATGTCGCAGTCCGCCTTTGACATAGCAATATTCCGCACTGGTGCGGGTTTCCAAAGCAAGTCCGCTGTAAGCCCAAAGCTGTCGCTTAGTGCGGAAACGATGCGGGGTCTGGATCAGCGCCACCGCCAAGGCGGAGCGAATCGGTCCCAGTGAGGGAATCTGCCGTAGTTTGACGGTGATGGCATGCTTGCGACTCTCCGCCAACAGCTCGCGGCGCGCTTGCTGGCGCAAGTACTGCAGCATGTCCAGTTGCTGGTAGAGTCGTTCGGCGCGGCGACGGACGCCGGCTTCCTTGATCTTGCCCAGCCACTGGGCTCGATGACGGGTATAGTAGACGTCCCGGCCGGCACAGGGGATCGCCCAGCTGCGATAGACCGCTTTCAACCGACACATGACTCGGGTCAGATCTTTGATGATGGTTAGGTAGCTCCGGGCTAGCTCGCGCAGCATGCGCACGCCCGTCTCGCCATGGTAGACCGAGCTGAGCTTGTTCAGGTACAACAGTTCGGCCAACTTGTGGGCGTCGATACGATCACTTTTGTTTCCGTCTTTGAGCAGAGCATTTTTTCGCGGATTGCACACCACCAGCTTGGCCACATGCGGCTTCAGTAAATCGTACAGCCACGCGGCCCAAGTTCCTTCTTCGAAGGTGACCGACAAAGTTCCGCGCAACCCCGCAAAGAACTCCAGAATGGTCGCGGCTTTTGTTTCCAGGATGGATTCCATGACTAACTTGCCAGTGGAATCCAACACTGCCACCGAGATGGTTGCTTGATGAACGTCGAGCCCAATATACTTTTCGCTATTCATGGAGGGTGTTCCTTTCGTAGGGAATGATGCTTGCGCTCATAACCTACTCCTAAAGGGACGCCCTCTTATAATGCGTTACCGACAGTTATTCGCAAGCAAGATTGCTTTTCGCACGCGTAAGGGAGGTCATGGAATATTTGAGTTGTGCGGTTGCGGTGGCAAGAACGTTCGGAATGTGGCAAAAACCAAAGCAATAATGGATGCCCCAGTCCAGCCCATCTTGTGGTAGCCAAGCAGCCGAACATTGACGTAATTGACACTGAAATTTAATGGCAAACACAGCACGAACAAAACGACAAAACGGCCCACCTTGTTGGTCACGCTTGCCGCGGTTTTGCTGAGGATGAAGGCGAATCCCAATACGATTGCGCAACTCGCGATAATTGAAACCAAGAGGGATAGCATAGATTTCTGGGTAAAGAGTAGTAGGAAAGGACTTTGGCGTCTAGGTTACGTTCGCTCATCGAATCGAAATTAAGGCAGTTGGCGAAAAATCGCCTCTCTGACAATGTCGGCGGGGTCAAGTAGTTTTCGAGCACACTTCAGCATGCACTCGGAGAAGAGCGCCATTTCGCTCTGGTTGAAGCGGTTGCTTTGCTCTGCCAACTCAGGCTCGCTCGTAATCAATCTTCAGGTCTGGAACTCGGTCCGACCCATGCATCTCTTCGGTCTTTATCTGCGATCATGATTACTACTTCGAACTCCTCCGTCAAGAGGAGCGGGACGCCCAATCAATTACTCGGTGTTCTACTGCACACCATCGCGATTTCCGGGCTGTCCCGCGTGCGAACCGAACTTTTTCACCTGCTCGTAATCCCATTCCCGACGCATCATCCAGTACAGACGAACCGCCAGTTTACGAGCCATCGCGACCTTGGCGATCTTTCGCCCTCGTCGCATCGCCAGGTGGAAGTACTGGCTGCGCCACTCTGGCACGCTGCGCACTGTGACCTGCGCTGCTTCCACCAGCAAAAAACGCAACATCGAACTGCCTTGCTTGGTGATATGTCCCAACCGGCGCCGGTTCCCGCTCGACTCTTCCAGCGGTACCAGTCCCAGATAGCTCGCTACCTGCTTGCCCGAGCCAAAGCGCTCGGCTCGGCCGATGATCAGCACGAAGGCCAGTGCGGTCAAGGCACCCACTCCGGGATGCGTCTTCAGCCGCTGGGCCTCAGGCCACTTCTCGACTTCCTGCTCGATCGCCTGACTCAACTCCGCGATCGTCGGGTTCAGTCGATCTAGCAACTCCAGCAGATCGCCTCGTCGCCGGCTGGCCCACGGAGCCAACCGGAACGATTCCAGTTGCTGCCGTCCGCGTTCCCGCCACAACCGCTTCTTGCAGCGCAGTCCTTCATTGAGCGCGACCGCTTGCAGTTGATTCATGATGCGAGTGCGTGCCTGCACCATGCGGTGACGATGCCACAGCAGTTGCCGCAGATCCCGGTTCTCCCAGCTCGGCATCCAGATCTGCGGGAAGCGGTCTTCCAGCAGCAAACGCAGGATCAGATGCGCGTCCTGGCGATCCGTCTTCTGCTTGCGTACTCGCTTCGTACGGATCTCGGCTGCGTCTCCAATCCGCAACTCGAACTGCAACTCGGCCACGAGTCGTTCGAACCAGCGTGCATGCCCGCTGGCCTCCATCCCAACCCGCACCTTCTGGCCCTTCAGCGCACGGTAGAACGTCTCCGCGTCCTCACGATGCGCTAGCCGCTTTTCCTGGAACTCTCCGCTCTCGGTATCCACCGATGCGATTTGCTGAAACTCGGGGTGGAAATCTACTCCTATAATGATCATCGTTCGGCTCCTTTCTCCCGAGCCTGTTGGTTGGCTTTAGCACCACCAACTTTACTCGGGCGTCGGAGCCGACATTGTCATGGAATCAATTACACTCATTGACCTCCCTGGCCCCCCTTACCGCGCTCGGTATGCCAGCCCGGTCCCAGAATTCCAAAGAAACGCCATCCTGCGACCAGGAGGATCACAAAAAACGTGAATCCAATTACCAAAACAGGGATCAGGTTTGCACTGGAGTCCGAACTCCTATCGGTAATTGGGCCGGGCATTGGTGTTTCAAAGCGAGGCCCAATCGGAGAAACGGCCATTCCGGGTGTTCTTCGCCCCGGCTCTCGGTCCATCATTGTCGAAATCTGGCGATTACACTCACTGCCTTGGCCTGGAGAACCAACCCCGGTTCTGGTATGGGGGTAGGAATTTTCCCGGGCCCTATAGCTATCCCCGTCAAACTCATGGCGGGGATAACAACAGGGCATACCTGGCTCACGCGGTGCTGAGGAGCACAGCATCGAAGGTAGCCGTTGGCATTGACAAATGACAGGACCTCTCGTCGCCCCCGATGATGAGCGGACCTGTGATCTGCCCGCCCTTTTCCGTCCTATTCGGCGATTGGCACCGCATCCCGCATCAGCCCGCATAATACTATTAAATCGTTTTGGGCATGCATTTCCTTCTGGAATAGCAACATGATTTTGATGTAGCATCTTGGCGTCTTCGCGGGGCATCACTGGTCCGTCGTAATCTTAAGGAGGGTCAGATGCGCACATGGGGCCCGATTCCCTTCAACTCCTGGAAAGCCACATTCCTAGCGCTGCTGTTCGCCCTCGCACCGCGTCGTGCTTGTGGCCCAGGGATACTTCGGAACGGTTAGTGGCGAACTCACCGATGCTACCGGCGCCATGGTGCAAGGGGCGAAGGTTGTCCTCACGGATCAGCAAAAGGGATTCGCCTTCAATACGACTTCCGATGCCAGTGGACGATATCTGTTCCGTTCCATTCCGCCTGGAGTCTACGCGGTGTCGGCGGAAATCGAAGGCTTCGAAAAGGCGACAAGCGCCAAGTTCAAAGTGGACGTCAACGAGAACGCCACCACCAACCTCTCCCTGAAGGTCGCGGGCGCCAGCCAAACCGTCCAGGTAGCGGCAGAAGCGCGCAACATCGAAATTGAAGATGCGGAAACTGGACAGGTGGTCAATCGCAGGTTCATCAATGACCTGCCGCTGATTGATCGCAATGTGATCACCCTGACTTCTCTGGCTCCCGGCGTCACTGAAATGGATGACCAGTGCGACGCCACCTGTACCGGCACGAATTTCGTCTCCAACGGAAGCCGCGGGTCGACCGCTGACATTCTGACCGATGGTGCTTCGGTCACCAATTCCGAACCGAACGGCGGCGTCACCCAAGCGACTTATCTTCCATCTCCGGAAGCGATCGAAGAATTCAAGGTGCAGCAGACCAACTTCAGCGCGGAGTATGGTTTCTCCGGAGCGTCGGTGGTCAACATGATCACGCGCTCAGGGACCAACAAGTTTCACGGCAGCGCTTACGACTTCGTACGCGACTCGATCTTTGATGCGAACGACTGGTTCGCCAACCGCTTTGGACAGCCCCTCCCCCCACTTCGCCGCAACAATTACGGTTTCACCCTGGGCGGTCCGATCATCAAAAACAAGACGTTCTTCTTCGTCGACTACGACGGCTTGCGCTCTTCAGGGCTCAGCACGGCCACGTTTGGAGTAGCAACCGATCTGATGCGCAACGGAGATTTTGGCGAGGTGTGTGCTGCGCAAGGTGGTTCCTTCAACAACGCTGGGCGTTGCAGCGTTGACGCCGGTCAGATCTGGGATCCCTACCGTCGTTTCTTCGACCCCGGAACGGGTTCTGCCGTGAGAAACGACAACAATTCGTTTATTCCCTTCAACAATCTCGCCACTTACACCAGCCCCGGCAGCAGTAAGCTTCCGGCCAACCTGCAACCGCCAAACACCCCGGGCAATCTGATCGATCCGGTAGCGCAGAACATGTTGAAGCTTTTTCCGGAACCGAACATATCGGGGCAGGGCATCTACGACAACTGGTTTGGATCAGGCTCGAATCGTGGCTACAACGATCAGTTCGATATCAAGGTCGACCACCGTTTCAATGAAAACAACCTGGTCAGCGTGAAGTATTCGTACGAGTACAACCATGGTAAAGGCCTTAACTGTTTCAAGAATTTCACCGATCCTTGTCAGGGCGGTCCCGGCTGGACCAATGCGCACCTGTTTGCCATCAACGATACCCACACCTTCAGTCCAAGCCTGTTGCTGAATGTAACCCTCGGCTTTACTCGTGGGGTGTGGCACATTGATGCCTACAACCCGCAAGGTGTTTCGGATCCTCTCGGCACCTTGGGGTTCCCGTCATATCTGCAGAGCAACGGATTTGCCGGCGTTCCTGCCGTTTACCTCAGTGAGTATCTGAATAACGGCTCGACCAATATCGGCACGGACCCGTATGGCAACTATCGGCTGGGCCAGGACACTGGACAACTGACGGCCACGCTCGACAAGGTGCATGGCGCGCACGAGATGAAATTTGGCTTTGACGGCCGGATACACCAGATCAACTACATCCAGACGAACGCACCGGTCGGGATTTTCACCTTCGACGAGCACGGTTCCGATGGCTGCCCGATAGGATCCACGGACTTTGCCAGTTGCGGCGGCGACGCGATGGCCAGCTTCTTGATGGGCACGATGGCCAATGACGACACCGGCAACTCCTACTATGAAATCCAGTTCCGGCCCGCAACCACAAATTACCAATACGGCTTCTTCGCCCAGGACAACTGGAAGGTCACTCCCAAGTTGACCTTGAACCTTGGCCTGCGCTATGACGTCACACTCCCCCGCACCGATCGTTATAACCGGCAGAACTCTTTCGACCCCAATGTAACCAGCCCATTGAACGGCGGCAGTCTCTCGTACACTGACGATCAGGGCAATCCCGTAACGCTCCAACTGCATGGCGGCGAAGTTTTTGCCAGTTCCAGCCAGCGCACCAACTATGTGACCGACTGGCACGACATTCAGCCGCGCTTCGGCTTCGCCTACCAGTTCGCACCGAAGATGGTAGTGCGGGGAGGCTACGGCATCTACTACGGGCAGTCACGGTCGGGGGTGACCGGTGTTGTCCCCTATGGCGGCCAGGGCTTCAACCAGTACACCAACGTGATCGAGACTTATCAGAACGATCACGCAACTCCCTACCTTCACCTGAATAACCCCTATCCCAACGGGTTGATTCAGCCCACAGGAAATTCTCTTGGGCTGATGAACGATGTGGGTTTCAATGCCAACGGCCCGCTTCGCACTGCCGCCGCCAACCGGACGCCTTACGAGCAGAGCTGGAGTTTTGGCATCGAGCGCTCATTGCCCGGGGATGTGTTGCTCAATGCGGAATACATAGGGAAGAAGGGAACGCATCTTCCTTTCAGCGGCGCCAACCAGTTGAACATCCTCGGGCCGCAGATCGAGAGCCCCTCGGCGGACATCAGCGCTCTCCTCAACCCTGTGGACAATCCGTTTTCGTCGCAACTCGGGGGACCGATCAGCGACCCGAATAGCGTCCTCTCCTCCCCCACGGTTCAGAAATACCAACTGCTGCTGCCCTTTCCTCAGTTCACAGGTGTGGCCAATGACGTTCAACTGATTGCGAATTCGACGTATCACGCGCTGCAACTGCTGGCTGAGAAACGCTACTCCAACGGACTGCAGTTCCTGGTGACCTACACCTGGTCGAAGTCGATTGATGACTCTTCCCAGGCCGACGACAACGTCACCTGGCTGGGCAGCTTCACCAGCCTGCAGGATCCCAACAAGCCATGGCTGGAACGAAGCCTTTCCACCTTCGACATTCCGCACGTGGTGCAGTTCAGCTACAGCTACGATCTCCCCTTCGGGCGGAACCGGGCTTTTCTCGGTAACATGTCTCCCGTGCTGGAGGCGATTGTGGGCGGCTGGAAGACCAGCGGGATCTGGCGCATCGCCGACGGGCGGCCGCTGACCTTTGGTCTCGCGGATGGAAACTCGCTCCCGACCTACGGCGGACAACGGCCGAATATCGTGGGAACGCCTCGCCGCAATCATGGGCCGGACTGGGTTGACCAGTACTTTGCGGATATCAGCGTTTTTCAGCGGCCGAACGATTTCACGCTGGGTAATGCTCCGCGAGCCTTTGGCGGGATACGCACGCCGTGGTCGTTTACCTGCAATCTGTCCCTGGGCAAGCAGTTCTCGCTCGCCCGTGTGCGTGAAGACATGAATGTCGAGTTCCGCATTGAGGCGCAGAATGCCCTCAATCATCCGGTATTTGGCACCCCGAACAGTTCCGTCGACGACCCCAGCTTTGGACAGATTACTTCTACGTCAGTGGGACCGCGCGAGGTGCAGCTGGCAATCAAATTCAACTTCTAGGAGCCTCATTGTTGTTGAGTGACGATCACGCGGGTCGTCACTTGAGGTTCCTTGCACACCAGTGCCGGAAAAGAAGATTGCGCCTTATCTTCATCACTGGCAAATCCTTGCTGCCGTTCTCACTCGCAGAATACCTACATGGCACTGATCGCTCATGGCGATCTCATTCCCGTTTGGGCAAGAACCCGGGTTGAGGTGACCAGCCTTCAGTGCAGTGTTAGTCTAAATCGACCCACGAGGGATTTCGTCCTGAAGGGGACGGCCAAATGGCGGTTCAAGTTGGCGACGCAATCCGGCAGCGAATTCAGCTCCAGCAATGGCTAAGAATCGATCCGCGCAACAAGCCCAAGATCTATGCCCAGATCTATGCTGCCGCTGACGTCTCGAGCTTTAACTATTGGCTGGAGATCTTTTTTTCGGCGGGCATCGCCGCCTTTGGGCTGGTCTTAAATAGCCCGGCTGTGATCATAGGTGCGATGTTGATCTCCCCGCTGATGGGGCCGATCATGGCCACAGGATTGGCCCTCGCCGCAGGCGATCTTTACCTGGCAATCAAGGCAATCGGCAACCTGGTCGCCAGTATTTCTCTGGCCATTGCGCTTTCCGCCTTCATCGTCTGGCTCCTGCCGTTTCATTCTCCCACCAGCGAAATCCTGGCGCGCATCAACCCCAATCTCCTCGATCTTGGGGTTGCCCTGTTCTCCGGGTTAGCGGGTTCGGTAGCGGTCAGCCGGGCGGGGGGCGGGAACGGGGTTACCACGCTGCCGGGCGTAGCCATTGCCGTGGCGTTAATGCCGCCTTTGTGCACCATCGGTTTCGGGTTGGGAAGTGCGGTGAACACCCGCATCATGGGCGGCGCAGGTCTGCTCTTTCTGACCAACCTGGTTGCCATCGTGAGCAGCGCCTTTGTGGTTTTCCTGCTGATCGGAATGAATTCGCCGGAGATCCGCGCTGAGATGGACCATTTCCGCGAGAGCGAGCGATTTGCCCAGAGGCTGGCCCGCGGGCCCTTTTCACGAGTGCTGGCCAATGGAGGCCAGCTGCCCTGGCGCATTTTGATGCTGGCGGTTCTGCTGGGTGCGGTTGCTGTCCCCCTGAGAACGGCACTCATGCAGGTGGCGGGTGAAACGGTAGCACGAGGAGCCGTGCAAGAAGTCCTGACCGGACTGCTGCCGCGGGGCGCGCTGGTGTCTCAACAGGTTGAGGTGGGGCGTGAAAACATCGCGATCCAACTGATCTCGACCAAAGAGGTCTCCAGCGACAAGCTGCGACAAGCCGAGCGCGAGATCGAAAGACGTTCAGGACGGAAAACCGAGATATCACTGGCCAGCGTGGCGAGCCAGAGCGAACTCGCGCAGCTGATGCAGCGGCTGTCCGCACCGCCGCCGCCCCCGCCGCCCAAGCCTGCCGAAGAGAATCTGGAGGAACTCCACCGCAAGTTGATCGAGCGCCTGCAGCCGATAGTTGCCGGAATTTGGCCGCCCGAGGCACCTCTCCAGGACTTCGATCTAGCCTTCGGGGGCTCGACAGGCATCGCCCTTAACGCACGATACCAAAGTGCGCAAGCACTTGGGCAGATTCCATTGGACATGATCGAGCGAAGCCTCCGAGAAAAGTTGGGAACGCCCGACCTTTCCTTAAACGCACAGCGAATCCCTCCACCTCGCAAAACTACCAGACAGGTGAAGAAGAAGCCGCGATGATCGGGGCTCCGGCAGGGCGGGCAGCCCACATCTGCCGCTGATCCAGAAGTGTATTGACTAAAACACGAGAGAGGATTTTCCGCTTGGGCGCACCCGCACAGGAACGGCCCCCCGTGCTCGTTTGGTGCACTCGCAGATCAGGAGGTCTCCGATGAAGACGATCCAAAGAAGCCCCGCCCAAGCCGAGCTTGGACGGGGCACTTAGAGAGTTAGGCTCGCGAGCTTAGTGAGGCAGGTTGTTGGCTTGTCCCAGCAATATGCCCGCCCGTGCAACGAGTAATAGAGCCTTTAAGGTACCAATAGGCTGCCCCTTGAATTCAGCGCCGTTGAGCGCCGCTTTTATTTCGGTGGCGAGGGCGTCCCGCTGCGATGTGAGCGACTGGATCCGCCCTTCGATGGAGTTGTAAGTAGCGTCGCCCGGATCGTTTGACGCCAGCGCTTTGGTGGATGCCCTGAGCGTGGCCATGGCAAACTGCCCAAAAGGCGCGTTCAGCTGTTTGTAGGTTCTCGCCAGTGCGGTGAAGGCGGGACTTATCTTGACCGCGAAGGGGATAGCGCTGTTTTCCAAAACCTCGGAAACGACGCGCCCATCATGAACATAGTCGTCCTTCAATCCGACCAGGCTCAGGATGGTCGGGCGCACATCGGTGTGATCGGACCAGGTTTGCCGGTCGATTCTGCTGTTTTCGACACCCTGGCCAACGTAACCGACCCAGGTGGTCGCGATCTCGCTTTGAATGTCGCCGTGGTTCCAGGCAAAGCTTTGACTGGTCCGCGCCGGGATGAACGCGCACGCGTCCGGGGTGGCGCAGGCAGTCGCACCAGTAGCGAAAAAGAACCAGTTGGGGTCGGCGAATGGGGTGAAGGTGGCCGTGCGGAAGGGATCGGCGGTGACCATGTGCAGCGTCTTCATGCCGGCATGGTCCACTTGCGCAACCATGATGTTGTTCTCGACCACGCCGGTGTATGGGTTCAGCCAGCTGAGCCCGGCCAGCTCCCGCTCCAGGTTGCGGACGATGGGATCGGTCTGGTCGCGGAGCGGCTGAGTGCTGGTGCCGTTGACATACACCGTCGGCGCGTCATCGGAGTGCACGGAGAAAACGGTCGAGTCGCCGAATTGGGTGAAGACCATGCGGCGCAGGTCGGCGTTGATTTCGCCCACGCGATCATAGACGCAGGGTGTGGTTACGCCGTCGCAGCCATCGGGAGTCGGCGCATCGCCTACGAAATGGTCGCCTTCGTCAACGGTGAAGACGAACAGTGTGTTGCGCTTGTTGATTCCGTCGGCGGCAAGCCGGTCGAAGAACTTCTGGAAGGCTTGATCATAGGCCTGCAATTGCTGGGTATAGCCGTCTTCTCCCGGACCATAGGCGAAGTGGATGTTGCCGGAGGTTCCGTGCGCGTCATGCGCATCGGAGACATAAGCATAGGTAATAGGGATGCCGGCCTCCTGCATCTGGGCAACATATCCCAGAGAAACCGTGGCCTCCATGCCGTCAAAACCGGGGAAACCGGCGTGCCCGTTGGCATCCTGGATTACGTTGCCGTCGAGATCGGTCACGGGACCGCTGGGCTTGATGATGGGATTGACGTACGCAGCACCGAACAGGCCGTTGAAGCCGTTGTAACCGCCTGGCTCGTCACTCAGTACGTCGGGCCGCGCGTGGGCTGAGGCCGCACAGCGAGCTGAGTTCTTCGCACAGTGCACTCCGATGCCCACGAAGTCGGCGAATGCTTGGGTGCCCGCGGCGCCACCATCGCCCGCGACTTCAATCGCCTCAGGTGAGCCGGCGCCGAAGACGGTCGGAATGTCAATCGCCGTGTTCTCAAGGATCGTGTTCGCGGTCGCGACCGCGCCAAAGTCACAGCCGGCACGCGTGAAGGGCACCCAAGGTGCCGGAGCGATTTTGCCGTTCTCGTTGATCATCTCGGGTGTCAAGTCGGTGGTGCTGCCCGCCGGATCAAACAGGGGCGCCGTCCAATAGGCGAAGGCGACGCCGGTCCGGGTGGTGCCATCGCTTTTGAAATAGCGGAAACTATTCGACACCGGCTGTCCCATGCGGTCAGGGTAAACTCCGGTGAGCGAGGTCAGGATGCCGGTTGCAGTATGCGAAATAAGAACGGTGTGGTCATTCGCCAGCAGCGTGCCATTGTCTCTGATGAAATTGAGCAGGTGAGGCATTTGCTCCAGGTCCGAGGGCACGTTGGGATTGTCGCGCAGGAAATGGGTATTGTCGAACTGCACGTAGATGACGTGCTTAATGCGTCCGCTGGGCGATTTCAACTGACAGTTACTTTCTGCAATTCCGCTGCCAGTCGCCGCGATCAACATGACGACAATCAGTATGGGAAGCCGGTATGCAGGACGAGTCGGTTGCGGGAATTTCATAGAACCTCCTGAAACATTTGGTGGGATGACGCGTGGCGTTGAGCTAACCTATGCCGGGGACGGTGTTGAAATCAACGAGGACAGGTGAATATCTGATTAATTAAAGAGTGAGGCGGGGATTTTCAAACCCGGCGGTCCAAGGGTCGCGGTAGCGTGATTCTTTTATTTCGCCGCCACCATCTTCCCTTTCTCATCCTTCACCACGTAAGCCCAGGGCAATTTTGCGTCGTGGGTAAACATGGTCAGCCACTTTTCCGGCAGCGCCTGTGCGTAATAACGTTTGCGGCTTTCGATGGTTTCGAGCGGGTACAAGTCATAGGACATCACCCAGTTCAGGTCAAGGTGCGCGCTGGTCGGAATCAGGTCGGATATGTAGCACGCCGTCTGCCCGCCGCTTTCGACCAGGATCGCCTGCATGGCGCGGGTGTGCCCGGGATAGACACGGACCGATATGCCGGGAACAATTTCCGCGTCGCCGCGCAGCAGCGTCATCTGTCCGCTTTCGACCAGAGGATCGTAATTCTCCGTGATGTAGCTGACTCCATCGCGCTGATTTTCGTGGGCGTGTTTCCACTCGCCTTCCTGCACGTAATACTTCGCCTTGGGGAACGTGGCGGCAATCCTCTCGCCCTGGCGGACGGTGTTCCACCCGCAATGATCGAAGTGCAGATGGCTGTTGATGACGATGTCCACATCTTCCGGGGCGATTCCCGCCTCGGCCAGTTTGTCCAGCAACTCCGCGGGCTGGCCGTATATCCTGACCATTCTTTCGGACAGCTTGTTACCCACGCCGGTCTCGATCAGCACGGTTTGCGATCCGGTGCGGATGAACACTGAATTCAATCCCAGGGGGACAAGGTTGTTGCCCTCCGGCTTTACTCTGCGCTCCCACAGACTGCGGGGGACGACACCGAACATGCCTCCACCATCGAGGTGGTAGGTCCCGTCCGAGACGGCGGTAAGTTCGAAGTTACCCAATGTGATTCGTTGCATGGAGAATGGCCCTCGCTGAAAGCCTATCACCGCTGGCGTAGGGGCGGACGCCCTCGTCCGCCCGGCCGAGCAGGGCTCGGCGGCTTGTCTCAAGCAGCTCAACAGCAGGTCCCTCCACTTCGCTCGCTTCGCGGCGCTCCGGTTGGGATGACAAAGTTCGGGTATCCGGGCAAGAACTACGTGCTGACCCCCATGCTAAAATTACAGCAGCCCAATGCTTCCAGACGTGCAACACCTCATGGAGCTACAGCAGGCGGACCGCGAAATCCTCCGCCTGAACCAGGAAGTCGCCACGCTGCCCAAACGCGTGGCCGCCATCGAAGCAAAGTTGGCCGGGACCAAAGCCGGGCTGGAACAGGCCAAGGCTGCGGTCAAAGCCGACGAGGCGACGAAGCGAAAATACGAAAGCGCCATTCAGGACCTGCAGGGCAAAATCTCCAAGTATCGCGACCAGTCTCTCGCCGTAAAAACCAACGAACAATACAAGGCTCTGTTGCACGAAATCCAGTTTGCCGAGCAGGACATCAAGGCCAACGAAGACAAGATTCTGGAGTTAATGCTTAACGCCGACGCCCGCGACAAAGATGTGAAAGCCGCCGAGCTGGAATTGAAAGCCGAGATGGCGGAGATCGAGAAAGAAAAAGCCGCGGCCCGCGAGCGCACCGCCGAAGACGAAAAACTACTGGCTGAGTGGAATGCCAAACGCGACCAGGCGCGCGCCGGTGTGAACGAAGATCTGCTCCGCCAGTTCGAACGCGTGGCTAAATTTCGCGGCTCCGGAATCGCCGAAGTTCGTGATCAGAAATGCATGGGATGCCAGGTCATGCTGCGCCCGCAGACTTATAACGAAGTCCGCGGCGGACAGATCGTAGTTTGCGAATCCTGTCAGCGCGTTCTGTACTTCGATCCCGCCACCGGAGTGGCCGTGGAAAAGCCTAGCCTGACCGCCAAGCGCCGGGCCCGACCCAAGACCCACGTGGACAAAGCCTGGTTTTACCGGGCGGAGTATCAGGACCTGGGCGAAGTTTTCTTTGCCTTCCTGAACACCGATGGCAGCGCCAGCCGGCGAGTCTACGACGCCCAGACCGGCAGGAAGATCGGCGACACCCAGAATCAGCCAGGAGATTTCAGCTCTGCCTTTGCCGACGACATTAAGTCCGGAGTGCGGCTCCACACCACGCTGGACGTACAGCAGCTCGAGGAATGGGCGTCGGAACTGCCCATGACCGAACTGGACGAACTACACGCCGACCTGAAAAAAGCGCTGCGCGAAGCTCCTGTCGAAGCCCCTCCGTCATCCCATCCCGCCGCCAGCTGATTTGAAACCGAACCACCACAAACCACGTAGGGGCAGATGTCCTCATCTGCCCGGTCGAGCGCAGCTCGACGACATCTTGCCCGGCAGCAAAATTGCGGGGCTTCGCCCCGCTGGGCAGATGAGGACATCTGCCCCTACGTGGTTCGTGGTGGTTCGCCCCCCAAGGTAAGATCATGGGCATGCCCTCGAAGCCAGCCGCCTCGTCGATTCCTGTGGTGAAAATCTCCCGCCGGGGCGCGAAACGTTTGCAGGACGGCCACGTCTGGGTGTACCGCTCGGATATCGTCTCCGCTAACGGCATTGCGCCGGGCGCGGCCGTGGGCGTCGCTGATGAGCGTGGGAAATTTCTGGGGACAGCCCTCTACAGCAGCGCTTCCCAAATCGCCATACGCATGCTCTCGCCCCAGCCCGTGAATGATCTCGGCCGCCTGCTGCGAGAACGTATCCAGGGCGCAATCAGCTATCGCGAGCGCGTGGTCCGCGACACGGACGCTTACCGTGTGATCTTCAGCGAAGCCGATTTTCTTCCCGGGCTGATCGTGGATCGCTACAACGACCTTCTTTCCGTCCAGGCCCTGACCCAGGCCATGGACGCGGAGCCCGTCCGCAACCTGATTGTTTCTGAGCTCAACGAACGGCTGAAACCGGCAGCCATCGCCGAACGCGTCGATCCCCGAATCCGCGAACTGGAACAGTTGCCCTCACGGCCATCGGACCTGGTCCAGGGCGAAAAGACCAGCACGATTTTCACCATGAATGGTGTGCGCTTTCACTACGCGGCCCTGGAAGGCCAGAAGACCGGTTCGTTCCTCGACCAGCGCGAGAACTACGCTGCCGCCGCGCGCTACGCTCAAGGGGAAGCCCTGGATGTTTTCTGCTATCAGGGTGGCTTTGCTCTGCACCTGGCCCAGTCCTGCTCCAAGGTCACCGGCGTGGACAGTTCCCGCCCCGCGCTCGAGGTGGCCGACCGCAACGCAGCCCTCAACGGCCGCGACATCGAATGGGTCGAGGCCAACGCCTTCGACCTGCTGCGTGACTACGCCGACGCCGGACGCCGCTACGACACCATCGTTCTCGATCCTCCCGCCTTCGCCAAGAGCAAAGCCAACCTGGAGACCGCCCTGCGCGGCTACAAAGAGCTCAACTTGCGGGCACTCAAGATGCTCCGCCCCGGCGGCATTCTGGTCACGTGCTGCTGCTCCTACCACGTCAGCCCCGCCCAATACCTGGAAGTCGTGGGAGATTCGGCCCGGGATGTTCACAGAAATCTTCGCATCGTGGAAAACCGCGGGCAAGCCAAGGATCATCCCATCCTTTTGAACGTACCTGAAACGGAGTACCTGAAATGCGTCGTAGCCTACCTAAGTAACTGAAAATACTACCTCTAATATAGTTGACAGTAATACACTCATATTTTATTATGAGTGTACGCTAAATTAAATCCAAGGCAGTGACCAATGGCCTTGCAACCTTTTGAAAGTTTCCTGAGGAGGATTTTATGACTGTACTAACCCGCTGGGATCCCTACCGCGAGTTCAGCAGCGTGCAGGATCGCCTGAACCGCTTGTTCAATGCCTCGTTCAACGAGGGCAAGGACGAGTCCCTCTCCACCTCGAGCTTCGCGCCTGCGGTTGACGTGTACGAAGATGAGCACAACGTCACGCTGAAGATTGAAGCCCCGGGGATTGATGAAAAGGACATTGACGTCCGCATCGAAAACAACACCTTGACGGTGCACGGCGAGCGCAAGCTGGAGAAGGACGAGAAAGAAGAGAACTATCGCCGCATCGAGCGGCAGTATGGCAGCTTCACTCGCACTTTCACCCTGCCGAACACGGTGGACACGGACAGCGTTTCCGCCAACTACGAGAAAGGTGTGCTGAAGGTAAAGCTGGCCAAGAAGGCCGAAGCCAAACCCAAGCAGATTAAAGTCAACGTAGGCGGCGAAAAGACCTTGGAGGGCAAGGGCCCGAGCAAGGCCGCGTAATCTGGCTCGATGGAGGACGGGCGTTCGCGCCCGCCATTCTCCGTCGCCAGATTACTTGACGGGAGGCGGACAACAGACCGTCTCCCGTTTTCATTTGAGCAATCGGCGATTAGCACTTAGCATCTGGTCTGGTCAGTCCAATGGCTAAATGCCAACTGCTGATTGTTGTCCTTTGAGGAGTTTGCCATGGCGATTCGTTGGGAAAAACTTACAGTCAAAGCGCAGGAAGCGGTACAGCGGGGCAACGACCTTGCCTCCGAGCACGGCAATCCTGAACTGTTGCCCCTGCATCTGCTGGCGGCGCTGCTGGAGGACAAAGAAGGCATTGTGCAGCCGGTGCTGGAGAAGATCGGCATCGGTCCGCAAGCCGTCCTCAATGAGACTTACCGTGAGATCGAGCGCCTGCCTAAAGTTTCTGGCGGCGGAGCTGCCCAGGCCACGCTGTCCCAGGCGGCAAACGACCTTCTGGACCGGGCCTTCAAGGAAGCCGCCAACTTTAAGGACGAATATGTTTCGACCGAGCACCTGCTGCTGGCCATCACCCATTTGAAGCGCAACCTGGCCCAGGAAATCCTGGCCCGGCAGGGTGCCACGTACGACGCCATCCTCAAAGCCCTGACCTCGGTGCGCGGCTCGCAGAAAGTGACGGACCAGAATCCCGAAGCCAAGTACCAGGCACTGGAGCGTTACGCCCGCGATCTGACCGAGCAAGCGCGGCGGGGAAAGCTTGACCCGGTCATTGGACGTGACGAAGAGATTCGCCGCGTGGTGCAGGTGCTCTCTCGCCGCACCAAGAACAATCCGGTGCTGATCGGCGAGCCCGGCGTGGGCAAGACCGCGATCGTAGAGGGCCTGGCCCAGCGCATCATTTCGGGCGACGTGCCTGAAGCCCTGAAGAACAAGCGTGTAGTGGCGCTCGATCTGGGTGCCATGCTGGCCGGCGCGAAGTTTCGTGGCGAGTTTGAAGACCGCCTCAAAGCGGTGCTCAAGGAAATCGAAGACTCGCAGGGCAAAATCATTCTGTTCATCGACGAGCTGCACACCCTGGTGGGAGCGGGCGCGGCAGAAGGCGCAATTGACGCCTCCAATATGCTGAAGCCGGCGCTGGCCCGCGGTGAGTTGCGCGCCGTCGGCGCCACCACGCTTAACGAGTATCGCAAGTATATCGAGAAGGACACGGCGCTCGAACGCCGCTTCCAGATTGTTTTCGTTGGCGAACCCAACGTTGAAGACACGATTGCGATCCTTCGTGGATTAAAAGAGCGCTACGAAGTCCATCACGGCGTCCGCATCAAGGATTCCGCCATCGTGGCCGCGGCTACTTTGTCGCATCGCTATATTTCGGACCGCTTCCTGCCTGACAAAGCCATCGATCTGATCGATGAGGCGGCGGCATCTCTGCGCATCCAGATCGATTCCATGCCTACTGAAATCGACCAGCTGGAGCGTCGCGCCACGCAGCTCGAAATCGAGAAGCAGGCGCTGAAGAAGGAGTCTGACCCCAACTCCAAAGAGCGTCTGGCGGTGATTGAAAAAGAGCTGGCTGAACTCCGGGAAAAGTCGAATGCGCTGAAAGCCAACTGGAAACGGGAGAAGGACATGATTGCCCACGCCCGGGCGCTCAAGGAAAGAATCGAGCAGCTCAAGATCGAAGAGCAGGCGGAGGAGCGCAAAGGCAATCTGCAACGAGTGGCGGAGATACGCTACGGGTTGCTGGTGCAGGCCGAAGAAGAACTGAAGAAGTTGACGGCGCAGATGGACGGAAGCGCGGGCGGGGGCGCCCGCGCCACACGAATGCTGAAAGAAGAGGTAGACGAAGAAGACGTCGCCCGCATCGTCTCGAAGTGGACTGGCATTCCCGTCTCGAAAATGCTCGAAGGCGAAGTCAAGAAGCTGGTCACCATGGAAGAGCGCCTGCGCCAGCGAGTGGTCGGCCAGGACGCCGCCCTTGAGCGCGTGGCCAATGCCATCCGCCGTTCGCGCGCGGGATTGAGCGATCCTAAGCGGCCCATTGGGTCATTTATTTTCCTGGGACCGACGGGCGTGGGCAAAACCGAACTGGCCCGCGCCCTGGCCGAGTTCCTGTTCGACGACGAGCACTCCATGGTGCGCATCGACATGTCGGAGTACATGGAGAAGCACGCGGTTTCGCGGCTGATCGGCGCTCCTCCCGGCTACGTGGGCTACGAAGAAGGCGGACAGCTCACCGAGCAGGTGCGGCGGCGCCCCTACGCGGTGGTGCTGTTTGACGAAATCGAGAAGGCGCATCCGGATGTGTTCAACGTCCTGCTGCAGATGATGGACGATGGCCGCCTGACCGACGGCCGGGGCCGCACCGTGGACTTCCGCAACACGGTCATCATCATGACGTCGAACATCGGCTCTGCTTTCCTTCAGTCCGAGGGTACGCGTTCGGAGAAAGAATTTGATGAAGCTTCGAAGCAGGTAATGAACGCGCTGCACAGCCACTTCAAGCCGGAGTTCCTGAACCGGGTGGACGACATAATTGTCTTCCGTCCGCTGGGCAAAGAGCAGCTGGTGAAGATCATCGAGCTGCGTCTGGAAGACGTTCGCCGCCTGCTGGCCGATCGCAAGATTTCGCTCGAGCTGACCGATGCGGCCAAAGACCTGCTGTTCACCGAGGGCTTCGACCCGAACTTCGGAGCGCGTCCGCTGAAGCGGGCGATCCAGAAGCTGGTGCAGGACCCGCTGGCGCTGAAGATTCTGGACGGCGAAGTACTGCACGGCGATCACGTGGTCGTGGACGCCGACAGGAAAGCCGGCAAGATGGTATTCGAGGTCAGCAAGCGCGTGGGCGAGAAAGAGCCAGCCAAGGCACGCAAATAAAAAGCAATGCCCACGTAGGGGCAGGTGTCCTCACCTGCCCGCCTCTTAGGTAGTCTTTGTGGTTTTAGAAAACTGTTCGATTATCGGCGCCGTGAAAAGGTACCACACGATTACCATCCCCGCGAGAATTTCCAGTCCCAGCGATAGCAGCGACCAATGAAAGCGTGACGCCGTAGTCAATGCGACAATGCCGAAGGCCATTCCCGGGGCTATCCAAAGCATGGCCGCGAGGCGGGCCCACCCGCGCATCCTGATGAGACCCCAGCCGATGAGAGCCCAAACTACGCCCACAAATAGGGCTACATATGGGCCGCCATTTCCCGTCCCCCTCAACGACTGCAAGCCTCTGAGGCTTGACAGGACTTCAGGCGAGATCAGCATGATGATGCTGAGGCTGCAAAGGTAGGCGGCGTTGAGCAAGAAAAGCATCGCAATGATTGTGACACCGGCAGGACGCCGCATATTGAAAAGCTCACCGTGAGAGTACCCAAAACCGCAGATTTTTGTCAGCCTCCCTGTCGAGCTGCGCTCGACCGGGCGGACGAGGGCGTCCGCCCCTACGTGGTTCTTGCTGATTGCCCAATTTCTCTTTTCGCCTTACCATCCAGTCAGTGGCTACTGCCAAAAACATTCCCGACCTCAAGCAGCGAATCGTGTCAGCGGCGCCGGTTGAGGACGATTCATCGTTTGAGCTGAAGCTGCGGCCGCAGCGCCTCGCGGAATTCATCGGTCAGCCCAAGGTCAAGGAAAACCTGGCCGTCGCGATCGAAGCCGCCAAATCACGCGGCGAGGCGCTGGACCATGTTCTGCTTTACGGTCCGCCCGGGCTGGGCAAGACTACGCTGGCCACCATCATCGCCAACGAACTGGCCGTCCCCTTCCAGCAGACTTCCGGGCCAACCCTGCAGATCAAGGGCGACCTGACCGCGATCCTGACTAACGTCCGCGACAAACAGGTGCTTTTTATCGACGAGGTGCACCGGCTGCAGCCCGCGCTCGAGGAAATCCTCTACTCGGCGCTCGAAGATTACAAGCTGGACATCATGATCGGGCAAGGCCCGTCGGCGCGCACTCACACCATGGACGTGAAGCCGTTTACCTTTATCGGAGCTACCACCCGCGCCGGACTGCTGTCATCGCCCCTGCGGTCGCGCTTCGGCATTGTGCTGCGGCTCGAGTTTTACACGCACGAAGACTTGCGCATTATCGTGGAACGTTCGGCCGACATTCTTGGAGTCGAGGTCGACCACGCAGGAGCGCTCGAGATCGCCAGCCGCTCCCGTGGTACTCCGCGCATCGCCAACCGTTTGTTGCGCCGGGTGCGCGACTACGCCCAGGTGCGGGGAGCGGGGAAGATTGATTTGCCGACCGCCCAGGCAGCGCTGCAGATGCTCGAAGTCGATCGTCACGGCTTCGACGAAGTGGACCGCAAGCTGCTGCTGACCATCATCGAGAAATATCAGGGCGGCCCAGTGGGCGTGAACACACTGGCAGCGGCCCTGGCCGAGGAGCAGGACGCGATCGAAGAGATCTACGAGCCGTTCCTGATCCAGATCGGCTTCCTGAACCGCACGCCGCGAGGGCGGGTGGCCACACAATTGGCCTACGAGCACTTTGGGATCACTCCCAATCGAAAACAGAGTTCGTTATTCTAGTTGTCAGTCGTCAGAAAAACTAGATTCTGCCGACAACCGACGACCAGAAACTGACCACTGATTCTTGTGGGTTCTTTATTCTAGCCGTCAGTCATCAGTTGTCAGTTCTCAGAAAAACCATCAGTCTGCTGACGACTGAAGACCGACGACTGACGACTGGTTCCTATGATTGCTCATTTGTGCGGAAAGCTGCTGGCCAAGCATCCCAACCAGGCCATCGTTGAGACCGGCGGCGTCGGATATGACGTGGTCATCAGCGTTCCTACATTTTCCGAGCTGCCCGGGGTCGGCGGGGAGGTCGCGCTGCACATCCACACTCACGTGCGGGAGGACGCGCTGGCGCTCTACGGATTTCTGCGCTCCAGCGAAAAGGCGCTGTTTGAAAAGCTGATCACCGTAAGCGGCATCGGGCCCAAACTCGCGATCACTATTCTGAGTGGAATGGCGGCCGACGAAATGGTCAACGCCATACGCGGCAACGATATTGCGCGGCTTACCCGGATCCCGGGAATCGGGAAGAAGACCGCCGAGCGCATGGTGCTGGAACTGCGCGACAAACTGGCCGTCGAAAAGCATGGAGAGATTACGGCCGCGCCCGCTATGAGCGCAGCGGAGGAAGACGTGCTCTCGGCGTTGGTCAACCTGGGGTATCAGCGCGCCGCGGCGGAGAAAGCGCTGGCATCGGTCCCCAAGAACGGGCAGTTCGATGTCATGTTCCGCGCGGCCCTGGCTGCCCTCTCCAAATAGCGGAGGCTTTCTGCCGGGACCTACTTTCCGATGCAGAACCTGCTGAAGATCAAGTTGAGGATGTCATCGTTGGTAGTGGCCCCCGTAATCTCATCGAGTGGCCGCAGTGCGCTGTACAGATCGAGCAGGACCATCTCGTGCGGGACCTTGCTTCGCGCCGCGTTCACCGCGGCCTCAAGCCCCGCCAGCGAATCGCGCACCAGACCCTGATGCCGCGCGTTGGTCAAGAAGCCAGTTTCGCGGCTGCCCTCTGACTCTCCTCCTGCCTGGCGCAGGATCTCAGCCCGCAACTGAGGAACGCCTTCGCCGGTCAGAGCCGACACACGCACTCGCCGCAGCTGAGAACCGGGAACCTGGAACCGCGAACTGGTCTTGTCCGATTTGTTCTCCACAAGAATGGAGATCCGCTGCCCAGCCAGCTCCAGCAATCGGAAGTCTTCGCTCCCCGCCGGTTCAGAAGAATCCAACACCACCAGCACCAGGTCGGCGTCGGCCAGGGCTTCCATGGATTTACGAATGCCAATGTCTTCCGCCTCATCCAGGGCGCGGCGAATGCCGGCGGTATCAACCAGCTTTACAGGAATCCCGCCCAGCGCAACCGTTTCGGTCACCAGGTCGCGCGTAGTTCCGGGTGCGGCGGTGACGATGGCTCGATCACTTTCCACCAGGCGATTGAATAGGCTTGATTTGCCCACGTTGGGCCGGCCCACAATCGCGAGCATCAGTCCCTCATGGACCAGCTTGCCATAGGCGAAGGAGGCGGCCAGTTGTTCGAGTGGCGTTCGAAGCGCGGAGATGTGCCCAATGATTTGCTCCGCCGGAAGGACCGAGACGTCGTCCTCGGCGAAATCAATGCCGGCTTCCAGCAGAGCGATCAGCTCTACCAGCTTCTGTTTGATGGGCTGTAGCCGGCGGGAGAGTGCGCCCTCCAGCTGCTGAGCTGCCACCTTCGCCTGATAAAGCGTTTGCGACTCGATCAGATCACGGACAGCCTCGGCTTGGGTTAGATCGATGCGTCCATTCAGAAACGCGCGCATGGTGAACTCACCCGGCTCAGCGAGACGTGCTCCTCGGGCCAGGGCCAGTTCGACCACATGGCGCAAGACTACAGGCGAGCCGTGGGCCGAGATTTCGAGGATGTCGTCAGTTGTATAGGAATGCGGCCTGGCAAAATAGGTGACAACCACTTCGTCGATGCGCTGATTCTGTCTGTGGGTTCGAATGTGTAGAGCGGACGCCCCTGCCCGCTGCTTTTGTTCTTCTGCCTCTGAGCCGCTGCCGGCTTCCAGTCGGGCGAGGGAGTCCGCTCCAGACGGCTCCACCAGTTCTCCAAACACCGCCCGCCCGGGCACAAGTTCGTGCTTCAGCCGCAGCATGGGCGCGGCCATCGCGCGCGCGTCAGGCCCGGCAATGCGCACAACCCCGATGCCGCCACGGCCAGGCGGTGTGGCGATGGCAACGATAGTGTCGTCGAGGTTCACGGGGAGATTGTAGCGGGTGAAGGCAGTTTCCGCGGGGCCGCGGATGGCCGAGCGTGGCGCGGCATGGACGGGTCAGAGACCCGTCCCCACACGGGCGTAATCAGGGCAGGGTTTTCCGCGGGGGCTTGCCCGCCGCGGGCTTGTAATTCTCTGGATAGACCACCACATAACGGCGCAGACCTTCGCCTTCGCTTTGGGTGCGCAGGTCGCTTTCATCGCGCAGAGCCAGGTGGACAATGCGGCGCTCGCGCGACGACATGGGCGCAAACTCGTAAGGCATTTTGGTCTTGCGTACTCTGTCTGCCGCCACTCCGGCCGCCAGGCGCAGCTCTTCCAGCCGCATGCCGCGATGGTTCATGCAGTCGAAGCAGATTTTCTCGTGCTCGTTTCCCGGCAGGCGGAGCATTTCGAGCGCCAGGAATTCAATCGAGCGCAGCAGTTCGCCGCCCCGCTCCAGCAGCAGCGGCGAATCCGGACCGACGAATTCCACCAGAATTTCGGGACGCTCCCAGTCGCGCTGTTCGGCAAGGGGCGGGTCCACCGTGATGCGGTACTTCAGCCGCAATCCACCGTGGCTGACAATGCCTTTCAGCAGGTCGTTGATCTTGTTGGCGGCGGCGATTTTGTCGGGAATGGACATAAAAAAGCTCTCAGCTTTCAGCTTTCAGCCGTCAGCTCTCAGCTTATTTCTTGCAGCTTTCCACCTTTTCCGAAATCTCAAACATCCACAACTTTTTGCCCGGAATTCTCGGGTCGAAACGATTTTCAAGCTGACGGCTGACAGCTGACGGCTGACAGCTTATTTATCTTTCTTCCTCGCCCGCTTCAATGCGATCTCGCGCATTTCGCGGCCCAGGCTGGTGCGGTTCATCACCGCCTGTTGCGCAATGGCAATCAGGTTGCCCTCGGACCAGTACAGGCACAGACCCGCAGCCAGGTTCCAGCTGATGACGCCCAGCATCAGCGGCATCATGAACGTCATCATCTTCTGCTGCGACGGGTCCATGCCCGGCTGCGGCGTCATGCGTTGCGTGAGCAGCATGGTGATAATAATTCCGATGGGCAGCAGATGCCACGGGTCGGGCGAAGATAGATCGTGGATCCAGAGCCAGTGTGCCTGCCGCAGGTCCAGGGCCGCGCCCAGCATGCTGTAGTAGGCAAACAGAAACGGCATCTGGATGACCATGGGCAGGCAGCCGCCCACCGGATTCACGCCCTCCGCCTTGTACAGCGCAGAGACCTCCTGGTTCATCTCCTGCTTGCGCGGATCGCGCATGCTGTACTTCTTGTACTTTTCCTGGATGGCCTTGATCTGCGGCGCCACCTTCTGCATCTTGAGCGCCGATTTCATGCTGGAGACACGCAAGGGCAGAAGCGCCACATTGATGATCAGGGTCTGGATGACAATGGCCCAGCCCCAGTTGTGGATCCAACCAAATGTCCACTTGAGCCAGAGGAACAAGGGGCGAGCGATCACCCCAAAAAATCCAAAATTGATCAGTGCGCGCAAGTCCGGCGGCGCGCCGGTCAAGGTGGGCACTGCCACAGCTTCGAGAACACCGAGTGATTTTGGCCCCACATACAGGCGTTGAACGCTGGGCCCGCGAAGGTTGCCCACGCCAACTCCCAGAACGTCTTCCTTGATCGTCTCCTGGGGATTGGGATTCTTCGCGTTCTTGGGCACGTCAAGCTGATGCCGCAGCGTGACCATGGCAGCGTTCTGAATGTCGTCGGGCAGAAAGACCGCGGCGAAATACTGGTCCACCACGCCGGCCCAGTTGAACGGGCCCAGCAGAGTGGCCCCGCCGCTGACTTTCTTGATGTCGAGGCGCTCGGTTTTGTCGTTGTACTGGTGCTCGATGCGGCTGCCGGCATAGGATGACGGACTCGACTGATCGCCGAAACCAGCCGGCCACATAGGGAAGGCCGCGACCTGGCTGCCCTTCGAAATGACCGAGGTTTCGAGGTGCACCACGTAGGTGTGGTCAAAGCTCAGAGTCTTGCGCACCGATACATCGGCGTCGGAGTACTCGAAGGTAATTTGGGAGGGGGCCTGCAGGTTGCCTGACTCCGAAGCAACGTACAGCGCCGAGTTCAACTTATTGCGTTGGGTCTCGTCGTACGTCCACAGCGACAACGGGAATCCGTACTTCTCCGCCGCTTTGCTCACCAATTCGAGGGGCTTGCCCTGTTCATCAAAGTACGTTTTGAGGATCCAGGATTTGACCAGGCCGCCGCGGTTGGTGAAGGTAACGCGATAAAGATCGTTTTCGATGACCGTTTCAGCTTCAGCCGCAGCCTGCTTGCTGGCACCCTTGGCGGGAACCGGGATTTCGGCCGCCGCGGGTGCTGGCGCCGCCGGCTGAGCGGCTGGCTGAGCCGCCGCCGGAGTTTCGGGCGCTGGCGTGGCCGTCTGTGGCATGTACTTCTTCAGTAAGGGTTGAAACAGAATAATGACCAGAAAGGTAAGCGCGAACACCAACAGCAGCCGGCGCTCCATGCCGGGATCTTGTTGAGGATTGTTGAAGTCAGGCAAATTCGCTACTCAGTGACCGCGCGACTGGCGGGCGGCGCCGCACTCTGCGTTACGCTGAAGTTGTTCAATCTCACCACCGGATCGTAACCGCCCTGGACAAACGGATGACAGCGGAGCACTCGCCACAGCGCCTTCAGGCCGCCGCGTAGCACACCGTAGCGGTCCACCGCTTCCATCGCGTACTCGGAGCAACTGGGCACGTAGCGGCAGGCCGGAGGCAAGAGCGGCGAGAGCGCCCACTTGTATCCGCGTAACAGGATGAGTACGAGGCTTCTGGCCCTCTGGTTCATGATTTTCCCGCTGACTTTTCGATCACGTCGAATGCGCGGCGAATTTCCCGCTGCACATCCATGAACCCTCCGGTCAGGAGCGACTTTTTGGGATTGATCACCACATCCATTGCGGCTGGAATCATGCCATGCAACCGGACCGCTTCCCGCAGGCGCCGCTTCATGCGATTACGCAGTACCGCGCCGCCCAGCGCCTTTCCCACGGTGAAGCCGACCCGCACTCCGCCATCACTTTCGCAGCGCGGGAGGTAAAACACGGTCATGTGGGCGGCAAAATGCCGGCGCCCCTGTTTGTACACGCGCTCGAAATCCGCGTGCCGAAGCAGGCGCACGCTGCGCGGGAACCTGCTTCTGCCCGTCCCGGACCGGTCGCCGCTGCCATCGGCCGCGAGTGCGTTCACAGCACGCCTCAACCCAGATTGCGAATCTTCTGCGAATTCCGGAAAAGGGGAAGCACTACTCACGGAAGCCGGGTTTCACTGACACCCGCTTGCGGCCCTTGGCGCGCCGCCGTGAGATTACCGCGCGGCCGGCCTTGGTCTTCATCCGCGTAAGAAATCCGTGCGTCTTCGAGCGGTGACGACGGTTAGGCTGGAATGTGCGCTTGGGCATGAAAAATCGCTGCTCCTGATGACTGGGTCTCTTTTGAAGCGAATGAGAAGTATAAATGACGGCGCGCAAGCGGGCAAACCGGGGAAAGCGAAGGATGTGGGGCGGGCGCCCTCGCCCGCCGCCTTTGCGGTTGCGGTTGCTTTGGATTTTTCCGCTCGCGCAGGCTCACACGGTCGCGGGCGATGGTCAAATACAAAAGTCCGAGTCAACAGCGGTGGCGAGGGCGCCCGCCCTACACTCACTTCTGCACCACTCGCGCGACAGTTATAAGTTCAACACTTGACAGGAGGTTCGGTTAGGGTTCTGAATCATAGCAACGAAAAAAGTCCGCGAACAAGATTCCCGCAGACGGAAAAATTTTGTGCTAGTATGCCGGACTGATCCAGCTTACAGAAATTTTCTTGACCCAGGGTAAACAGCCAGCAATCAAGGCTCTTTTGCTGCTGGAAAATGAAAGCATTTTTGCTGCACAAGTTCTGATACCGGGCGCTGATCTGGCCGCAGCCCCACGAAAATTATTTTATGTCTGTTCCGAGCCCAAGCCTCTCTCCCAATCCGTGGTTGCGCGTCCTGGACGCGCTGGAAAAAAAGATTAACCGGCATTCCTACGACACCTGGCTGAAGCCCACCAAGTACAGCCATTCCGCGGGGCCCGTCCTTTTCGTGCGCGTGCCCACCGCGGAGTTTCGCCACGTGGGGGACAAGTACGCGGACCTCATCCAGGAAGCGCTGGATAATCTTGGCCTCGAGTTCCAGGAAGTGAAGTTCGTCACGCCGGAAGACGATCCCGCCTCTACTCCCGTGCGTCACGACGGCGGACTTTCCGCCCACCTGGTTCCTGCCAGTTCGCACGCCTCCCAGTCGCGCTTTGATTGGGACGGCGCGGCGCAACTGAATCCGCGCTATACGTTTGACGCTTTCGTCATCGGCAGCGGAAACCAGTTCGCGCATGCCGCCTGCCAGGCGGTATCGGAACGTCCCTCGAAGGCCTACAATCCCCTCTTCCTCTATGGCGGCGTCGGCATGGGCAAGACCCACTTGATGCAGGCCATCGGTCACGAGATCAAGCGCCGCCAGCCCCAGTCGGCCATCTGCTACGTCTCCAGCGAGAAGTTCACCAACGAGATGATCAACTCGCTGCGTTACGACAAGATGATCAGCTTCCGCGACAAGTTCCGCGGTGTAGACGTGCTGCTGGTGGATGACATCCAGTTCCTCGCCCAGAAGGAACGCACCCAGGAGGAGTTCTTCCACACCTTCAACGCTCTGCACGAGTCCATGAAGCAGATCGTGATCGCCAGCGACCGGCCTCCCAAAGAGTTAGCGGAATTCGAAGACCGGCTGCGCAGCCGCTTCGAGTGGGGACTGATCGCCGACATTCAGCCGCCGGATCTTGAAACCAAAGTCGCGATTCTGCAGAAGAAAGCAGAGCAGGAGAAAGTTATCCTGCCCACCGATGTGGCGCTCTACATCGCTTCCAACATCCGGTCCAACGTTCGCGAACTCGAAGGCGCGCTCATCCGCCTGGTGGCACACTCTTCGCTGATCGGCGCCGAGATCACCCTGCCCTACACCCAGCAGGTGCTCAAGAATTTTATCGACTCCCAGGCCCGCAAGGTGACGATCGAGTCGATTCAGAAAGCCGTGGCCGAGCAATTTGGATTGCGGCTGGTGGAGATCAAGGCCAAGAACAACTCGCGTGCCATCGTTTATCCGCGGCAGATCGCGATGTACCTGGCCAAGCACCTCACCGAGGCTTCCCTGCCTGAGATCGGACGCCAGTTTGGCGGCAAGCATCACACCACCGTGCTGCACTCGGTGGACAAGATCGATGTCACCCGCAAGACCGACAAGGATTTGAACAGGTTGATCAATAAGATGACTGAGCAGTTGGGTGGATGAATAGTGGCTTCAAACCGTATTTCCACCCAACGGCAAGGTCTTCCTTGAGCGGCGCTGTGAATCGGTTGTGGAAGGTGTGTAAGAGACGGTGACAATCGCGAGGCACGGCCAAAGGATACCTTCATCTCCGCCGGTGAGTGGGCTAATTTTCGACATGAAGGCCTGAGCGCAGAAACAGGTTGGATGCGGGTTTGGACACAATTTCCACTTTTACGACCCCTCTACTGTTACTGCTGGTTTTATAGGTTTTTATTTTGATATAAGGGAAGTATTCAAAGTAGCGCTGCCTGACGGGAGATCTGGGTTATGCCGGTAGAAGCTTTGGCCTCAGCCACAGGGACCGCCACCATGGAAATCACGGTCAGCAAATTCGAACTTTTAAAAGAGCTGACTGCGACCCAGGGGGTAGTGGAGCGCAAGACCACGATTCCAATTCTCTCCAACTACCTATTTGAAGCCTCGAGCGACAAGCTTTCGCTCACCGCCACCGACCTCGATCTGAGTTTGCGCACGGTGTGCAATGCGAAGGTTAAAAAGGAAGGCTCCTGTACGATCCCAGCCCGTAAACTGCACGACTACGTAAAGCTGCTGCCCGATGCCGATATCACCATCAAGCTGCTGGAGAACCATTGGATCAGCATCCGCTGTGGTCGGTCGAACACCAAGATGGTGGGGATGGCGCGGTCGAATTTTCCCACGCTGCCGGTATTTCCGACCGCTGGTGTAGTGAAGATTCCCGCTCAGGTATTGCGCGCCATGATCGCCAAGACCGGCTTTGCCATTGCCAGCGAGGAATCGCGTTATACCCTGAACGGCGCGCTGATGGTGCTGAAACCTGAGTCCATCACCATGGTGGCGACCGACGGGCACCGCCTGGCCCACATCGAGCGCAGCGGAGAAAAGTTCGAAGGCGTTTCCGGAGAGCTGAAAACCCTTATTCCCAAGAAGGCCATGGATGAGCTCAAGTCTTTGCTCGACTCCACCGACGCGGAAACCATCGAGTTCGCGAAAGACGAATCCACATTGTATTTCCGGATCGGACAGCGGCTGCTGACTTCTCGCCAGCTCACGGGGCAGTTCCCCAACTACGAAGCGGTCCTGCCCAAGGACAACAACAAGAGCGTCACCCTGGCCGGCAACGAGCTGAGCGCGGCCATATCCCGCGTCGCCCAGTTCGCCGATGAGCGCTCGCGCGCCGTGCGCCTGCGGCTGGAGAAGGGTGAAGTCAAACTCTCCGCCTCCTCGACCGAAACCGGCGAGTCGGAAGACTCGATCGAAACAGGTTACCAGGGCGACTCCCTGACGGTCGGCTTCAACGCCCAATACATTCTGGATTTCCTGAAGGCCGTCGGCGCCGGCGACGTAAAACTCGAATTCAAGGATCCCCAGTCCGCCGGCCAGCTCCGGCCCGCCGACAGCGAAGACTACAAGTACCGCTACATCGTCATGCCCATGCGCATCTGAGATACTCCCACACACAAGTCGTTCAGCTTGACCGACCCTGCGTCGACACCGTAAATTAGCCGCCTTGCGCTTTGGAGGCTTTCCCATGCTTAGCGGTTTCAAGCAGTTCATTCTTCGTGGCAATGTGGTTGACTTGGCAGTCGGCGTGGTCATCGGCGCGGCTTTTGGTTCCGTGGTGACAGCTTTCACCAAGGACCTTCTCACACCCCTCATCGCGGCCATCGTTGGCAAGCCTGACTTCTCGGCCATCAGCTTCACCATAAACGGCACGCCGTTTCCGGTGGGTGATTTCATCAACGCCGCAGTGTCTTTTTTGCTGGTTGCGGGGGCGGTGTATTTCTTCGTGGTGACCCCGATCAACGCCCTGATTGCGCGCATGCGCAAAGCTCCGGCGCCGGCCGATCCCACTACCAAGAAGTGTCCCGAATGTCTGAGCGAGATTCCTATCGACGCCCGGCGCTGCGGCTTCTGCACCCAGCCCCTGACGGCCCGCGCCGCCTGATGTGATCGGGCTGATGTAGGCGCGAGCGTCCTCGCTCGTGCAGGGTTGCCAACGCCCTGGGGAGCGTCCTGACCGGAGTACTCGCCAGGCCGGATCGAGTCGAAGGGAGTGTCTGACCCACACCGGCTTGCGAGAGCATGGCGTAACATCAATCATGGTTCAATAATCATGGTTCGATTCCTCGCGGGCATCCTTCTGATTTCGCTGGCGGCAGTCCTGTGGGGGCAGGACAAGCCGCCTCATTCATCCTCCAAGTCCCCGGTCCCCTCGAAATCGTCGATGCCGGACCCAGGGGCCATCAGTCAGGGTGTGTACCGCAACTCAGCTTTTGAATTCAGCTACAAACTCCCATTTGGATGGGTGGACCGCACCGCCGACATGCAGGACGACTCCGCCGAGGTGTTTGAGTCCCGATTACTGCTGGCCATCTTCGAGCGGCCTCCGGAAGCAACCGGCGACACGATTAATTCCGCGGTGGTGATCGCAGTTGAACCGCTTCCCGCGGGCATGAAGACCGAGGCCGACTATTTCGAGTCGCTGGCCGACCTGACCACGGCCAAGGGCTTTCAGGCAGTAAACGAAGCCCATGAGCTGTCAGTCGGCACCACGAAGTTGGTGCGTGGCGACTTCAGCAAGCCGCGGGGCACGCTCACCATGCGGCAGACGTCGCTGGTCCTGGTGCAGAGGAGCTACGCAATTTCGTTTACGTTCATCGGCGGGAGCGAAGACGAAGTAAATGAACTGATCGAGAGACTAAGTTTCGCATCGCGAAAACCAACTCGCTGATCACACCTCGCACAACACCACGAACACGTTAGGAACTGTCATCCTGAGCGCAGTCGAAGGTCCCCTATAGGGACCGCGCTCTGGAGGCACTGGGGATTTGCGTTGCGCCAGAAAAGCTCTGAGCGCATAGGTTTCTGCCGCTGCTAGGGGTCCTTCGACTTCGCATTTGCGTTCGCAAGCGAACGCAGGGGCTTCGGTCAGGATGACAGGGGAATTACTCCAGCGCTTCGGGCTCCAGCCCGATGTGCTTCTCACCGGCAGCTTTCTTTTCCACGTACTTCTTGACCCAGGCTTCCCAGCTCTTGCCGGCTGCGGTATCGCGCCCGGTGAAGGCCAGGGCGGCGATGTCAGAGTAGGCAATCATGACGCGCTGGTTGGAGGTCCGGGGAAGAACTCGCACCAGTGAGTCAGCCAGCGTCGGCCCGGTCTTGCGATCGAAAAGGTAGCCTTCGACCGTGCTGCCGTCCTTGCGGGTGATAGTGACGTCGCCGCGGTAGTCGAAGGCTTTTTCCAAGGCCTTGCGGGTTTCTTCTTCGGAGGCCAGCGCAGGGACCCAGCCTTCAAGCTTTTCGTGCTCCCATCCGGGAGAGACTTCGAGCGTGTCAGGAGAAGACTGAGCTTCAGCCTCGGGATGCACGTGCCCGGCGGCCTTCCCGGTCACGCCCGGGTCTCCTCGAGTGATTCACTTGGCGTAGCAATCTGCACCAGCGAATGGGCCGGCTCTACCGGTTCGTCGAGCAGTCGCAAAGCGCCTTCATCGCGATAGCGAGTGAAGAGTGTACCCTTGACCGTGGCGAAAAAGCCTTCGAGCGAGCCAAAGGTATCGTTCACCGCCGAGGCTTCATAGCCGCTGTGCACCATGCAGTTGGCGCAGTGCGGATTGCCCGATTCCGTGCCGTAGGATTCCCAGGCAGTTTCGCGGATCAGCTCGTCGAACGTGTCAGCATAGCCGTCCTGCAGCAGGTAGCAGGGCTTTTGCCAGCCGAAAATATTGTATGTAGGCATTCCCCACGGAGTGCAGGCATAGTGGCGCTTGCCCATAAGGAATTCCATGAACAGGGGCGACAGATTGAAGCGCCAGTCCTTCTCGCGGTTCGACAGGATCGCCCGGAAAAGCCGCCGGGTGCGGGCGCGTCCCAGGAAATGCTGCTGGTCGGGAGCTTTCTCGTAGGAGTAGCCGGGGGAGAGCATCATGCCCTCGATGCCCAGTTCCATCATGTCGTCAAAGAAGGCGCGCACGCTCTTGGGATCGGCTCCGTCAAAAAGCGTGGTATTGGTGGTGACCCGGAAGCCGCGTTTCAGGGCCTCGCGGATGGCATCCACCGCAATGTCATAACCGCCCTCGCGGCAGACGGCAAAGTCGTGGTGCTCTTTCTGTCCGTCCAGGTGAACGCTGAAGGTCAGGTACTTGGTGGGCTTGAAGAGATGGATCTTTTCCTTCAGCAGTAAAGCATTGGTGCACAGATAGATGTACTTCTTCCGCGCCACCAGGCCTTCGACAATCTTGTCAATCTCGGGGTGCATGAGCGGTTCGCCGCCCGGGATCGAAACCACCGGCGCGCCGCACTCATCCACCGCCCGGAAGCACTCCTCCGGGGTCAATTGGCGCTTCAGGACGTGGGCGGGGTACTGGATTTTGCCGCATCCGGCGCAGGCCAGGTTGCAGCGGAACAGGGGCTCCAGCATCAGCACCAGGGGATACTGCTTCCGCCGGGCAAGCTTCTGCCGGATGACATAGCTGGCCACCGTCCACATCTGCGATACAGGCACACTCATGCTGAGCTGGGATCTCCCTGCCAATATGCTATCAGGTTGGGGCAATTTCGTGCGCTGACAAGTGTGGGGCGGGCGCCCCTCGCCCGCCGCCTTTGATTTTGATTCTCGCAGGCGGGGGGGGGCCAATCCAGAACGCCTCCAAATCCCAGAATCAACCCCAAAGGCGTCGGACAAGAGTGTCCGACCCACACGGGTTCCCGCGTGGTCCCAGGCGGCATTTACCTGCCCGGTTCAGGGATCGAAAAATGCGGCTTCTCATGGTACAATTAGCCACAACCTCGGAAGCCGTAAGTGTTAATAATTTCAGTGATTTGAGGCAAAATTCAGGACTACGGAAGAGTCTGCCGGACGCGCTCCAGAGTCCGGCATTTTCCACGGAGCGGAATGGCCACGAAAGAGATCACTCCCATCGACGAAGCCAAGGTAAAAAACGGAAAGCTCGCCGCGGTTAACGGGGGCAACGGCGACTACAACGCCGACTCCATCAAAGTGCTGGGCGGCATGGAGGCGGTGCGCAAACGTCCCGCCATGTATATCGGATCCACCGGCGAGATGGGATTGCACCATCTGGTCTATGAAGTGGTGGACAACTCCGTCGACGAAGCGCTCGCCGGTCACGCCGACAAGATCGAAGTCACCATCCACCTGGACAATTCCATCACCGTCGTCGATAACGGCCGCGGCATTCCCGTGGACATGATGGACATCGACGGCGAAAAAATTCCGGCCGCAGAGGTGGTGCTCACCAAGTTGCACGCTGGCGGAAAATTCGATGCGTCGTCCTACAAAGTTTCCGGCGGATTGCACGGTGTCGGCGTGTCGGTGGTGAACGCGCTGAGCGAAGAACTCGATCTCGAGATCTGGCGCGACGGTTTCACCTGGGAGCAGACCTATTCCAAGGGCGAACCCACCAGCAAGCTGAAGAAAGCCGGCGCCAGCAAGAAGCTGGGGACCAAGGTCCACTTCCTGCCCGACAAAAGCATTTTCTCGGTTACCGAATACAACTTCGATACTCTGGCGCAGCGCCTGCGCGAGCTGGCGTTCCTGAACAAAGGCCTGCTCATCACCCTGACCGACGAGCGCACGACTGAAGCCAAAACCGGCGAGGCAAAATCGGCGGAGTTCAAATACAACGGCGGCATCGCCGAATTTATCAAGCACCTGAACCGGGGCAAGCAGGTATTGCACGACAAAGTCATCTACATGGAAGCCGAGCGCAGCGGCGTAGTCATGGAGATCGGGCTGCAATACAACGATGCCTACTCGGAGTCGGTGTTCAGCTTCGCCAACAACATCAACACCGTGGACGGAGGCTCGCACCTCTCCGGCTTCCGCATGGCCCTGACCCGCACCATCAATTACGCCGGCCAGCAGATGGGCCTGTTCAAGGACGTTAAAGAAAATCTCACCGGTGACGACGTGCGCGAAGGCCTGGTGGCTGTCATTAGTGTGAAACTTCCGCAGCCCCAGTTTGAAGGCCAGACCAAAGGCAAACTGAATTCCGATATCGCCGGCGTCGTACAGGCGTTCGTGAACGAGCGCCTGGGCGCGTATCTCGAGCAGAACCCCACCGTCGGACGCAAGATCATCAACAAAGCCATCGAAGCCTCCCGTGCGCGCGAAGCGGCGCGCAAGGCCCGCGATCTTACCCGCCGCAAAGGCGCGCTCGACGGCGGCGGCCTGCCCGGCAAGCTGGCGGATTGTTCAGAACGCCAGCCGGAACGCTGCGAGCTTTTCCTGGTAGAGGGAGAATCTGCCGGCGGCACCGCCAAGCAGGGACGCGATCGGCGCTTTCAGGCCATTCTTCCCCTCAAGGGAAAAATCCTCAACGTCGAGAAGGCCCGCTACGACAAGATGCTGGGGCACGAAGAAATTCGCGCCATGATCACGGCGCTCGGCACCGGCATCGGCAAGGACGACTTCGATTTCACCAAACTGCGCTACGGCAAGATCATTCTGATGACCGACGCCGACGTGGATGGAAGCCACATCCGCACCCTGCTGCTCACCTTCTTCTTTCGCCACATGCAGGAGCTGATCAAGCGCGGCAACGTGTTCATCGCGCAGCCACCGCTGTACTCGATCAAAAAGGGCAAGACCCTGCAGTACATCAAGGACGACGACGCTCTCGACAAAATCATCCTGAAGCGCGCAGCCGACAGCATCATCGTCCGCTACGGCGAAGGCGCGGCCAAGCTCGAAGGAGCCGGGCTGTCAAAGTTCGCCAGCGGCCTGAAGGAGTATTTCGGCTTCTTCGACAAGGTAAACAAGCGCCTGCGCGACGAAAAAATCACCGAACTTCTTCCCCGCCTCGATCTTTCCAAGCGCGCGGACTTTGAAGGGGACAAAAAGGCCGCGCCGAAAAAGATCGAGAAACTGGAAAAAGAGCTGAACAAGCTGCAGAAGGAGCGCGACTTCAAGAGCATCGAGTCCCTCTTCGATGAAGAGCACAATCTATGGGAGGTCAAGTACGTCAACTCCCAGGGCGCCGAGCACCTGATCAACTGGGAGCTGGCTTCGACCGCCGAGTATCGGCAACTGCTGTCGAAGTTCAAACAGGTCGAACCCTACATGGAGCCACCGTTTGTGATCGAGGCGGTTAACGATGCCTCTGCAGCCGGTAGTTCCGAAGAAGAAGCAGGCGGCGAAGAGGCGGCGGCTGAGGCCGAAGATGCCGGCAAGAAAAAGTCCCCGAAGCCGGCCGCCAGGAAAAAAGCGATCGAGACCGAAGTAGTCGAAAAAACCAACGCGCGCGATCTCTTTGAATACATCAAGGAAGCCGGCAGCCGGGGATACGACAAGACCCGCTACAAAGGTCTGGGCGAAATGAACTCGGAACAGCTCTGGCAAACCACCATGGACCCCGAGCGCCGCACCCTGCTTTCGGTGAAACTCGAAGACCTGGCCGAGTGCGAAACCATCTTCAGCACGCTGATGGGCGAAGACGTCGAAGCCCGCCGCAAGTTCATCGAAGACAACGCGCTGGATGTGAAGAACCTGGATATTTAGGAAGCTTGTGTGGGGCGTGCGCCCTCGCCCGCCAATTCCAGGTGCATCGATCCGAGAACAGGTAGGGGTCCTTCGACTGCGGGAAAGTTCGCGCGGCGAACTTCCTGCTCCGCTCAGGATGACACTACTGCTGGCGGTTACCAGCGGTTACCTCCGTGCACTCTGTGTCCTCCGTGGTTAAAAACTCCCTGCAAGTTTCCCCCGCCCCCGCGTTCTTCCCATAGGACGGGAAAGCCTCCTCCTTCCCGCCCAATGAAAACCAAGGGGAAACGACAATGAAGAAGTTGCTGCTGATCAGATTTATTTCGACCCTGCTCGTGCTGTGCGGGGTGGTGATGGGACAGGAAAAGGCTCAGGAGAAGGCTGCCGACAGCAGCAACCAGCCCGCGCTCACCATCTACAACCAGAATTTCTTTGTGGCGCGCGAGTATGTGCCGCTCGATCTCGGGCCGGGTGTAAACCATGCGCAGTTTGCCGGCATTGCCTCCCATCTGGAGCCGGATTCCGTAATTCTTCGCGATCCCGGCGGGCGGTCGTTGCAGGTGCTGGAACAGAATTACCGCAACGATCCCATCTCGCAGGAATTGCTGCTTTCGTTTTACGAAGGCAAGACCATCGACTTTCTGGTGCAGCGCGCCGACAAGCAGGAAATCATCAAAGGCAAGATCGTGCGCAGCGGGTATATTCCCAGCACTTACTACGCGCAGAACTATCAGCAGCCTTCCTTCACTCAGCCCATCATCGAAGTGGATGGAGTGCTGCGCTTCGGCCTGCCCGGCCAGCCATTGTTTCCGGCGCTCTCCGGCGACACCGTGCTCAAGCCAACTCTGAGCTGGCTGCTTCAGACCAACGATCCCGGCAAATTCGATGCCGAGATTTCATACGTCGCCGGCGGCATGAGCTGGCAGTCGGACTACAACATCGTGGTCTCCGACAATCCCAAGGGCAAGACCGACCTGCTCGACATGGTGGGCTGGATCACCATGCGCAACCAGAGTGGCAAGACGTTTGAAAACGCCAACATCAAGCTGATGGCGGGCGACGTCAACAAACTGCAGCCCGCTTCGGTTGCCGGCCGCATGTATGCGGCGGAAGCGAAGGCCATGAATGATGCCGCTGCGCCTGTCGTCAGCGAGAAATCGTTTGACGAATTCCATCTCTATTCTCTGGCCCGGCCGACCACGCTGCACGATCAGGAAACCAAGCAGGTGGAGTTCGTGCGCTCGACCGGCATCCATGCCCAGCGGCTCTACGTGTATGACGGCGCGCAAGTGGCGCAGTACGGCTACTACAACCTGGAGCAGATTCGCCAGGACCAGAACTACGGCACGCAGTCGAATCCCAAGGTCTGGGTGATGGAAGAGTTCAAGAACGCCGAAGCAAATCATCTTGGCATCGCCCTGCCCAAAGGCAAGCTGCGTTTCTATCGCCGCGATACCGACGGGCACCTGGAATTTGTCGGCGAGAACGTGATTGACCACACTCCGAAAGACGAAACCATACGGATCTTCACCGGCAATTCGTTTGACGTAGTGGGTGAGCGCAAGCGCACCAACTATCGCGTCGATTCATCCCAGCACTGGATGGATGAGTCCTTTGAAATCCGGGTGCGCAATCATAAGAAGGAAGCAGTCACGGTGCGCGTGGTCGAGCACCTGTATCGCTGGACCAACTGGAAGCTGAGCGAGCAGTCGGATCCGTCGCGCAAGACGGACGCACAGACCGTGGAGTTTCCCGTGACCATCGCGCCCGACGGCGAGCAAGTGGTCACCTACACCGTGCACTATTCGTGGTAGATGAACGTGTGTGGGGCAGGCGCCCTCGCCCGCCGCTCTTGATTTTGACTCTGGTGTTGGAAGCCGACGTATTCCCATGCTGCAGCGGAACAGGGTCAACTTCAAAAGCACCGGGCGAGGGCGCCCGTCCCACACTCTCCTCAACTGGGGTACTTCACCTCGGGATAGACCCGGTCGAATACCACCCACAGCAGCGCCAGCAGCACGAAGAGCAGGACGCTGCCTTCCGGTCCGACCGAGCCGCCGCTCAGCCAGCGCGGGCCCTGCAGGGAAGAGTGCAGCAAGTGGCCGGGAGGCGTCCAACCGCTGTCAGGGACCGAGTAGAAGTAGCTTTCGCCCCAGTCCCACGCAGCATGAAAGCCGATGGCAAACCAGAGGTTCCCCGTGCGCCGCAGGGTCAGACAGAAGAAAAAGCCGATCATCATGGCGGCTAGAATTCCCACCCAGTCTTCGCCCGGGTTCTCCAGATGCAGCGCTCCGAATCCCAGCGACAGCAAGATCGCCGCCGGCCAGAAGCGCACGGATTCGGTCAGGGTGAACTGGGTGTACCCGCGGGTGAAGAATTCTTCGTAGAAGCCCACGATCAAGAAGAACACGGCCCAGAACACGGCAAACTTCAGCAGGCGCGCGCCGTGCAGGGCGACGGCCCCAAAATAAAAGACGTGGGCTATGCGCAACGCCAGCATCAACACGGTGAGGGAACACATCCCCCACAGCGCGCCCATCCAGAAAAGCCGGCCAAAGGCGTTAGATGCAGGCAAGCCGTAGCAGCCGAATGACCGATCTTCGATCCGGGCCATGAGCAGCGCGGGAAGCAGCACGATGATGGCTAGTCCCAGCTCGGCAGCGGTTTGGAGCCAGAGGCGTGACACATCGGGGAGGCCATAAGCGATCAGAACGTAAAGGCAGAATCGCAGGCCGCGGTACAAGAGGAGATAAAGCACAAGGCGCCATATCGGACGCAGGCCGCTCCGTCCGATAAACATCTTCTGCGTGCATTCCTCGAAGGGAGAGAGCTTCGTCAGCTCGAAACCGGCGGCGCCGCCGGGTGTGGGAGACGGGGGAGAAACCTCCTCGAGTTTGCCCGACAGGCTGTCTTCAGGTTCCTCCATCTTTGGTTCGTCCATCGGGGAAGTTTCTCGATTCGTCCCCCGCCATGGTAAAACACTCGCCGGTTGCTCATGACCCGATTCTTCACTCGCGAACGATTTGGCCAGCCGCAGGTGCTGGCGGCATGCCTGCTGCTGGTCTTTCTGGCGCAGTGTCTATGGCTGGTGGAAAAAGGAGTCCGCCACGGGACCGTCAACCCCGTGGAGATCTACCGGCTGGAGCGTGGGAGGGCACTTTGGAAGAGTCTGGGCGCAGGGTCGAGTACGGATGAGAGCAAGGCGTCCGAGCTGGGCGAGGAAGACTTCGAAAACGAAATGGATCCGGCTCTCCGTCTCGTCTTCGGGGACCGCGGTTACGATGCCCACCATTCGCCGATGTGGTATCTGATCGCGGCGGCCCCGCTGTGGCTGCGGCCGGTCGCGCTACAGCCGCAGAACATTCGGGCCCTGCACTGGTTGGCTGCGGTCCCTTACCTGGGCTTTGGACTGCTCCTCGGCGCTTCGCTGTGGTACGTGGCCCGGCGCCTCTTCGGCAATGCCGGCGGATACGTAGCTTTGGCCCTTTATTGCTTCTCGCCAGGGATTGTCCGCTCCTGCGCTCTGTGGTTTGCCGAGCCTGAAGTCGGCGCCGCCTGGGGAGCCTTCGGCGCCATCTTCACCGCTATCGCCGTGGCCCACACTCTGTACGCTCCGCGCGAAGTGGTCCTGTGGAACTGGCGGCGCATTGTGTTATTGGGACTATCGCTGGCCCTCGCCGTAGGCTCACAGTTCTCGCTGATTGTGGTTGTGCCCGCCGCTCTGGCGTTCACGCTTTACCTGGCCCCTACGCGGCGCCTGGCGGCGTCGGCGATCTGGGTAGTGGCTTGCGGCATCGGGGTTCTCCTGGTCTACGCGTCTTACTTTTTTCGGGCGCGCGCTTTCTCGCAGGGGGTTCTGCATGCGTCGTTCTTCGGTCTCTCTTGGAAGGCGTACACCATGCCGCAGGCTTATCGCCAGGTGCTGGCGCAACTGGGACAAAGCACTCCCGCACTGGTGCTGGCCCTGCCGGTCGCCCTCATCACATATCTCTGCTGGCCTCGCACGCGCTACTTCGGCAACACGGCGCCTCTGCTGGTCGCGGCCTGGTCTCTGGCGCTTGCCGTGGGTACGCCACACTATCCCGGCCTCGGTTTTCAGTTCATCGTTGTACCCTTCCTGTTCGTCTTTGTGGCCGGCATCGCCGCCGATCTGCTGGAGACTCGCCATCGTCAAGTCGTCCTGGCCGGCGTCTGGGGCCTGCTCGTGGCCAACGCCGCCTGGAACCTGTGGGAGCTGGCACGCGTGGTGTGAAGGTGACTATCTTCACAGGCTTACTCTTCAACGACTTAGAACCTCCGCGAAGTTGACAAAAAATAGACAAACCATCCTGCCTCCCACCGGCTCTAACTAAAAGGCTGGTTTTTGTTCAGGGGGCTGCGCCATGGTTTCGAAACTGGGGTATGATTCGCATGTGAAGGGGCTGAACTCAGCCACGGTAGCGGTACTTACTCTGGTCCTGGGGGGACTGGTTTTTCTCGCCTCCGCTGCCGATGCACAGATCAACGGGACTCCTGCGTCGGTGACCTCGACCAACTTCGGCGGCCACCTTAATTCCACACCCGGGGTGCCCGCCAGCATCACAGCGCTCGGACCCAATGGGCTTCAACCAAGGAACCCAGTTTTCAATCAGCCTGGTTGTTGCAATCTGTTTCAGGTAAATCCGAACCCGTCGCGGGGTCAGCGGCAGCACCATCGCAGCGGACAGTTTTTCCCCGGCGGTGGCGCGGTGTACGTGCCTTACGCTTACCCGGTGGTTGTGGGTGAATCCGAAACCGACGATGCGGCGGACCCAAGAGCGGAACCAAGAGAAGCCCAGCGGGAAGAGGACTATCGTGGAGGCCCCACCATCTTCGACCGCCGCGGACCCGGCGAGCCGGCACGTTCGTATGCAGACGCCTACGCGCATCGGCCGAGCCGTTCCGAGGCTGAAACTGATTCTGCGGCAACACCCTCACCGGCCGAGACACCAGTAGCCGACCAGCCCCAGACCGTGCTGGTCTTCAAAGATGGGCACCAACTGGAAGTTCAGAACTACGCTGTGATTGGAGACATGTTGTACGATCTGACACCCGGACGTCATCACAAGATCCCGCTTGCCGATCTGGACCTGATGTCCACCGCGCAGCAGAATGACGATCGCGGCATAGATTTCCGGTTACCGCCGAACCCCGAATCCAACAAATAATGCCAGGCCGATTTACTTTCGCCTTCCTCGCCGCCGCACTCTCGATATCGCCAGTCACGGCCCAGCTTCGCGGCACAGGAGAGGCAGGCTTCGGCGCAAGCGCGGGCTCTGCCGGGATCAGGCCAGCCGGAGGCGGGTCATCGGCGGCCGGGTTTCCGGGACACGGCATGACTGGTGGATCCGCTCGCCTCCATCAGGGGCACGCGTCAGGGCGAGGCGCGCTTCTGTTTCCCTATCCGTATTTCTATCCGGATTCCGATGCGGGTTACGACTCCCAGCAGACCGCGCAGCCCGAGGTGATCGTGGTTACGGCTTCGGTCCCGGCCCCGCCACCCGCGCCGGCGGCCCCGCGCGAGTCATTGCTGATCGAATGGCAGGGCGATCACTTCGTGCGGACTACCATGTCCGCAAAGGCCGGGCCGGGCGGAGAAGCGGTGCCCGACTACTCGGAGAAATCGGCCTTGGCCTTGCCTGAAGCCAGACGATCGGTGCCGGGCCGGAAGGGCGCAGTTCAACCGCTGCGCGAGCTTCCGCCGGCGATCCTCGTATTCCACGATGGCCGCCGGGAAGAAGTGAGCGATTACACCATCATGAGCGGGATCATTTATTCCAAGGCAGATTATTGGACCACCGGCTCCTGGAGCCGGAAGATACAGATTGCCGACCTCGACGTGCCCGCGACGTTAAGGCTGAACCAGGAGCGCGGTGTGAAGTTCGTGCTGCCGTCCAGCCCTAACGAAGTAGTCGTCCGGCCCTAGGTCTCGCCCAATCGCCTTTTTCATGGACGTGTGGCCCACCACAGAAGCCCGATAAACAAAGCCTGCATAGGCGCTCGCAGCCGCAGAGGCGTGGCCGCTTTCCCGGCGAGGGTTGTCTTTTTCAACGCGGCGTTCACGTTGGCGGGAAACATTGCGATCAGCAGCGCGATCAGGCAAATGCCCGCGAGTGCGCGGAAGCGTGGCAGCAATAATCCGACCGCCCCCATGAATTCCAGAACGCCGGTGAGATAAATCAGCAGCATCGGTCGCGGAAACAGGGCCGGAACCATTCGCACCAGGTCATGCTTCATCTTGTTGAAGTGTGCGATTCCGGTGAAGACGAACATCAGAGTCAGCGCATAGACCGCCGAACCCTGCCATGTGGCAAGTGCACCCACCCCCAGCGCTCCGATTCCCCGGAACACCAGCCACGACGTGAACAACGCAATCAGGACTGCCATTTGCGGAAGCTCAGGTAAGTCCCTCCAGGTTACTTCCCGCCATTAACTCGGATACCATCCCCCGTTGGGATTGACGGTCTGCCCGGTCATATAACCATTTTCCGCGAGCAGCAGCACCACCGAGGCCACTTCGTCCACGGTGCCGAAGCGCCCGACCGGAATCACGCTCGCAGTAGCGCGCGGGTTCGCGCGCAACATGTCGGTTTCAACCAGCGCCAGGCAAACCGTGTTGGCCGTGATGCCTTCCTTGGCCAGCAGCGCGGCATAGGAGTGCGTCAGCCCCAGCATCCCGGCCTTGGACGCGGCGTAATGCGGTCCCACCAGCCCGCCCGTCTGCGCCGCGGTGGAAGAAATGTTGATGATTCGCCCCCAGCGCTGGGCCCGCATCTGCGGCAGCACCGCCTGGGTGACCAGGAATGCGGACTTCAGATTCACGCTGATGTGTTCCTCCCAGTCTGCTTCGGCAATGTCCTCGAGCTTGAGCTGCCGGGCAATTCCCGCATTGTTCACCACAATATTCACGGCACCGAGTTCGCCTTCAATTTGCGCAACCATTCTCTTCACTTGATCGGATTGTGAAACGTCAGCCTGAACCGCCAAGGTGCGCCGCCCCAGGTTCCTGATCGCAGCGCAGACTTTCTCTGCGTCCTCGGAGCGCACCCGGAAGTTGACTGCGACATCTGCTCCCGCTCCCGCAAGCGCCAGCGCAACGGCTGCTCCAATACCGCGGCTGCCGCCCGTAACCAGAGCTATCTTTCCCTTCAAAGTTTCCATAGAGTTGACCCGTGCAGACCCAGATTATCCCACTGACGCGGCCCCGCGCTGCGAACCGGATTCGTCATCCGGGAAGCAGGAATTCCGGCCGCTTTGCGGCTTCGTTCATGGTATAATTCTCACATCGCGACTTCACGGTAACTTCCTGTAAATGCAGTTATTTAGAGCGAAACGATGGCTGAGCTATTACGTGGGGGTCGGACACTCCTGTCCGACGCATTTGAATTTGATTTTGAACCCTCAGTCTTAAGTATGAACGACTAAAAAAGAGCAGGTCAAAGGCAGTGGACATGTCGGCCCCCAGCGAAGTCGAAGGGAGTGTCCGCTCCACACAAGCTAGAAGCTAGGAGCTAGAAGCTTACATGGCTGACGATCAGAATCCTGAACTCCCCTTGACTCCTCCGCCCAACGGCGGAGACGGCACCGGCATTCCCGGCGCGCTCAACATTCAACCCGTCAATATCGAAGAGGAGATGAAGAAGTCTTATCTCGACTATTCGATGTCGGTGATTATCGGGCGCGCGCTGCCCGACGTCCGCGACGGATTGAAGCCGGTGCATCGCCGCATTCTCTACACCATGCAGCAGATGGGCCTGGCGCCCAACAAGTCCACCCGCAAGTGCGCCCGCATCGTCGGCGACGTCATGGGCAAATACCATCCCCACGGCAACCTCGCGGTGTACGACGCCCTGGTGCGGCTCGCGCAACCGTTTGCCATGCGCTATCCGCTGGTAGATGGGCAAGGCAACTTCGGTTCGGTCGATGGCGATCCGCCGGCGGCCGATCGTTACACCGAAGCCAAACTGACCCGCGTGGCCACGGCGCTGCTCGATGATCTCGACAAAGACACCGTCGATATGCGCCCCAACTATGACGGCAACGAAACCGAGCCCGACATTCTTCCCGCGCGCATTCCCAACCTGCTGGTGAACGGATCAGACGGCATCGCGGTGGGCATGGCGACGAAAATTCCGCCCCACAACCTGACCGAAATCGTGGATGCCACCATCACCCTGGTGAACAATCCCGATGCCCAGCTCGCCGAAATTCTGAAATTCGTGCAAGGCCCCGATTTCCCGACCGCCGGCATCATTCACGGCAAAGCGGGAATCGTGGACGCCTACAAGAACGGCCGCGGACGCTTCATCATGCGCGCCAAGGCCGGCATTGAGACTTTCAACAAAGACCGCAAAGCCATCGTCATCACCGAAATTCCCTACCAGGTCAACAAGGCGCGCCTGGTGGAGCGCATCGCGCAACTGGTGAATGACAAAGTCGTTGATGACATCTCCGACATTCGCGACGAAAGCGACCGCGACGGCATGCGCATCGTGGTCGAACTCAAGCGCGACGGCGAGCCCCAGCTCGTCCTGAACCAGCTCTTCAAGCACACCCAGATGCAGGAAAGCTTCAGCATGATCCTGCTGGCGGTGGTCAACGGGCAGCCCAAGGAAATGGGCCTGGTGCAGGCCATCAAGCACTTCATCGACCACCGCGTCGACGTGGTCCGCCGCCGCACCGCCTTCCTGCTCTCGAAAGCCAAAGACCGCGAACACATTCTCGAAGGCTACCTGGCCGCGCTCGATCATCTGGACAACGTGATCACCATCATCCGCGCCAGCGCCAACCGCGCCGAAGCCCGCGAGAACCTGGTCGCCTACTTTGCCGGCAAGAAAATCGACATCAACACCACCGGCCGCGCCCCCAAGCGCGATCCGGAAAAGCCGTTTACCGGAATCCAGGCCGACGCGATTCTCGAACTGCAACTGCATCGCCTGACCAAGCTCTCCATCGACGAAATCACCAAGGAACTGACCGTCACCCGCGAGCACATCGCGGATTACGAATCCATCCTGAGCTCGGAAAAGAAACTGCGCGCCGTGATCGTCAGGGAACTCGAAGAAGTAAAGAAGCTCTACGGCGACGACCGCCGCACGGTGATCGAAGACGAAGCTGCCGAAATCCATCTCGAAGACCTGATCGCCGACGAGCAAGTCGCAGTCACGGTCAGCCACGGCGGCTACATGAAGCGCACCCCCATCTCCACCTACCGCATGCAGCGCCGCGGAGGCACGGGCCGCACCGGCATGAAGACGCGCGACGAGGATTTCGTCGAGCACCTGTTCATCGCGTCGACTCACGCCTACATTCTCATCTTCACCAACACCGGCCGCGTGTACTGGCTGAAGGTGTACGAGATCCCCGACATCAGCGCCGCGGGCAAAGGCAAACACGTCGGCAACCTGGTCGGCCTGCAACCGGGAGAGACAGTTCGCACCATGCTGGCGGTGCGCAACCTGGAAGAAGCCGGCCAGTACATTTTGTTTGCCACCCGCAACGGCTATGTGAAAAAGACCGAGCTCAAGGATTTCTGCCACGTGCGCTCGAACGGCATCTACGCCATCAGCATCGAGCAGGGCGATGAACTGGTCGCCGCCCGTCTCACCGACGGACAGCAGATCATCTTCCTTGCCACCCACGAAGGCCAGGCCATCCGCTTCGACGAAGCCGACGTCCGCCCCATGGGCCGCCAGGCATACGGTGTCTGGGGCATCCGCATGGAAAAGGGCGACTACCTAGTCGGCATGGCGACGACGCCGAAGGACATCAAGAAGGCGGTAGAAGAAGCCGCCAAAGCCGCAGCCGACGCCGGCATGCCGGAAGCCACTGCCACCGACGAGACCCTGCCGCTGAAGGGCTCGCTGATCCTCTCCGTCACCGAAAACGGCTACGGCAAACGCACCCCCGCCGACGAATACCGTCTGCAGGGACGCGGCGGCTCGGGCGTCATCAACGTGAAAACCACCGAACGCAACGGCAAAGTCGTAGGCATCGCGCAGGTCGACGAACACTCCGAGGTCATGCTGATCAGCCAATACGGCAAAATCATCCGCATGGACTCGAAGACAATCCGCGAATCCGGCCGCGCCGCCCAGGGCGTGCGGTTGCTTAACCTGGAGCCGGGCGATCGGGTAGCGGCGTCGGTGGTCATCCCGCCGGAAGAAGAGCCGGCGAATGGGACGCTGATTCAGTAAGGCGGTTGAGCCAGTCTCAACTACAAAGATCCCAACGTTCCATTTCGACGACACAGCCTGATTAGACAGCGATGTTCCTGCCCATTCAGGCAATGACACGTCGTCCGGCATGTTCTATGCTTGCAGTGGGACACATGAGCATGAAACCAACACCTAACATCGCAATGGAGATTCCGATCTACGGCTTGTCAGAAGCCGCCCAATATCTGAGAGTGCCGCTCAACACTCTGCGCTATTGGGTGCGGGGGGCAGGTTCCGTACCTCCGCTCGTCAGGCTGGCAAAGAGCGAGCCCTCTCGCTTGTCGTTCATGAACTTGCTGGAGTGTCACATGCTCAGCAGCATGCGGGCCATTTACGAAGTGAAGATCCCCAGAGTTCGCAAGGCACTGGTCAATCTCGCGAAGTATGTCGAGCACAAACATCCTCTCGTCGAACAAGCATTCCAAACCGACCGCCGTGACTTGTTCATCGAGCATCTAGGAAGCGTCGTGAATTTGTCGAAGGACCGGCAGATACTGATTCCCGGGGTGATGGAATTTTATCTTGAGCGCATTGAGCGCGATCCCAAAGGGCTCTTCAAGTTTTACCCGTTTGTCATGGAGCGAAACCAAAACGAGCCCAAGCTAATTCTGATCAGTCCTGCCGTGGGATTTGGGAAGCCTGTGATTGCAGGCACTGGCATCTCGACTGCGGTAGTCGCTTCCAGGTTCAATGCCCGGGAATCCATAGACGACCTTGCCACCGAATATGGCGTCAAGCCGCGGCAGATCGAAGAAGCAATCCGCTGGGAGCAGAAGACGGCAGCCGTCGCTGCCTGAAGACTTCGTTCTGTATCTCGACGAAAATCTTCACAACTGCAAACCCATTCTCGACGCGCTCGCCCAACATGGCGTGAAGTACGAGCGTCACGGCCAACACTTCAGGCCCGGTACGGAAGACACTACTTGGCTGCCCTTCGTGGGTCAGAAGGGTTGGTTGCTGGTGACCAAGGACAAGAAGATTCGATACAACGAACTGGAGAAGACAGCAGTCCTGCAACATCGGGTGCGGGAATTCTACTTCTCATCGGGAAATTACAGTGGCGCGGAAATGGCAGAGATGCTGATCGTTGCTCTACCTAGAATGGCTCGAATCTGCCGAAAGCATGACCCGCCCTTTATTGCCAGTATTACCAAGGCAGGAAGTGTGAATCTCCGTTTTCCCTAGCGCCAGGTTACTTGTTGCTCGCAGCCGCCACGGCCCACGCCTTCCCATCAAAGTAAGCAGGCAATTCCAACCCAAACAGCTTCATCACAGTAGGCGCGACATCCACAATCGCAGGCTTTTCAATCGCAATCTTCCGATTTGAGAACAGCACGCCCGGCACCAGCCGTGGGTCAACACAGTGATCGCCGCTCCAGGCCTTTAGGTTGTCCTCGAAGATTGCGGTGGTCACTTTGCCCATGACCGAATCCCACGACGCGCGGAAGCCTTCGCCGTAGCCGACGATCAGGTCGGGCGCGTTGTCAACATAGGGGCCGGCGTAAACTGCGTCGCAGTCGAACATGCCGGTGATGCCGACTTTGCCGGATGCCGGATCGACCAGGCCGTCGAGCTTGTTCCGCAGTTCTTCTTTTAGGGCCTCCGCTTCCGCTCCGGCTTCTACGATGCCCTCGCGCTCGCGGCCTTTGATATTCATGTAAAGCCCGTTCAGGCCCATGGTGTAGGCGCGGGTGCGCGACCAGTCGACGTCTTCGAACCAGTCTCCACTTTCGCTTTTGCCGTCTTTCAACACCAGGTAGCCGTTCTGATGCAGCCACGCATTCAGGTTCATGCAGCGGTTGAACGAGCGGAAGCCGTGGTCGGAAATCACCAGCAGCAGGGTCTGGTCGTCAATCTGCTGCATGACCCGCCCGACCAGGGTGTCCATGCGGTCGTAGAGGTCCTGGATCACGCGCGGCTTCTGGTCTTGCGGCACATCCCGTGCCGCGGGATGATCTTTGTCCAGATAGCGCCAGAACATGTGCTGCACGCGATCCGTGGTGTCGAAGACGCACGCGCACAGGCCTTGCGGAGTTTTTTCCAGCGCGTCGAAGAACATGCGCTCGCGATCTTCGTGATTGCCATAGCACTGCGCCAGAAACGCATCGTCGTCGAGCACTTCTTCATTCAGCGCCCAGGTGTCTTCAGCAAGTCCCAACGTGGCGTAGGGGCCGAAAAGCTTCGCCAGATAGATCGAATAGGTCACGGGATGAGAAATGGGCAGGTCGGGATGTCCGGGATCGATATTCACCGGCGTGACATAGACCTCAACCTCGGGCGAGATTTCCTTCAGGTAGAGGCGGCAGATGCCGCGAGCCGTGAATCCCATGCCCGCCTTGAACTTCACTGGGATCCATTCCGAGTACTCGCCCACTTTGATGGTGAAGGTTTCAGACTCGATTTCGATTCGCGCCTGGCCGCGTTTCACATCGGGACGAAGCTTGAAGTCGGCGCGCAACTCGCTGCCCGTCCCCAGCGGATTCTCCGGGCCAGGAATGTAGGAGTGAAATCCGGCGCCGTTACGCTCGATGGGAATGCGGACGCCGCCCTCGCGAAATTTGTCGCTGCTTGCTCGTGTCGTGCAAAAGCAAAATGTCCCCTGGCTGCCTTTCAGATCGGGCACGCACATGCCGGAAAGCAGCACGCCGGGAAACTTCTCCGGCGGAAAAGTCACCGGAACGCGAATGACCGAGCAGAAGACCCCCGCCTTGCCCAGCCAGTGCCAGAAGGGCGTCCCCTTGCGCAGGCCCTTGACGTCGGACTTGCCCAAAGGCAGCGAATATTTGCCAATCTTCAAGTGCCTTTTGGGCTCGCTGATCTGCGCCGACGAAAGATAAGGAAGATAGTTCTTCAGATCGCGGGCCAGAAAATCGTAGATATTGTGTTTGCCTGGATTGACTCCGGTCTGAAACGTTGACCATGCAACCGGAGAAATCGCGGGGAAAGTTGTCCGCAGCGGCCGAAAGGTTCCGTTGTCGCGAAGCTTGGCCAGGTTCGGGAGCTTGCCCTCGCCCATGAAGCGGCCGGCAAGCTCGGGATCCATGCCGTCGAAGCCGACAATCACGACGCGCTTCACTTGCGCTTTGCCATAGGCTTTGCGCCGCCGGAACATTCGCAAAAGCTGTCGAATGGGCCAGGTCATGAGCGCATAGAAGGAGTAAAGAAATGCGACAAAGATGGTCCAGAACGAGGACAGGACCGCGAAGCCCGCGCCCGGGCCCGCGTACGCCTCGCTGCGCTGGGGAAAGAGCAGCACCAGCGCGATGATCAGAAGCACAGACGGAATCAGGCCGCGCCGGTTTCGTCGTAATGGAAGCCACTTCATACTTGAATTCCCAACGCGCTCTTGAAAATAAAGCCTGCGATGATCGAGACCACAAAGAACAGGACAATCCAGTTCCATTGCGTCCAGGCGAAGCTGATCTCGCGCGGAGCGTAATTTATGGCGATCGATTGCACAGGACTATTATCCGCCAAGGCCGGTTCGCCCGAGGTGAAGATGCGCTCCCAGAAATTGTCTTTCCATCGAACCGGCGAAACCCGCGCCAGCCCCGGCGCCACGACCACCTGCTTTGAAACCGTCTGCCCGGCGGTGGTAATCCGGATGTCGTAATTTCCGGCGCGCCCGGCCACCACGCGCCACACCACTTCCTTTTCTTTCGGGACATGCACCGCTGAAGCGGAGCTCGACAGTTCCGGAGGCAGTTGCAGTGAAGCCTGGTTGAGGGCGGCGGGATCTTCGACTCGCGCCTCCACCAGGAAAGTTTGCGCCGGCTGCAGCGGCATCCAGCCGAAATAGCGGTCCAATTGAACAATCATGAAAGTGATCGGCAGAATCGCAATCAGGAACGGCGTGAACGCCAGGCGCAGGTAGCTGCCGGTTCCGCGCAGGATTTTTCCATAGGCGCGCATCACCACCGGCAACTGGTCCTGAAACAGGCGGACGGCGAGCAGGTGAGCCTTCAGGCGGTCTTTCGCGCGCCCGATCGCTTTTTGATCCGAAGCGTAGCGAAACACGATCACCATCAGGAATCCAATCACGATGGAAATCGCAAGCACCCATAAGAGTGGAATGTTGGCCGCGAAGTCGGAGAGCGCAAACCCGGCCGGGATGGAGGATGACGCCATTAAGATTTGCGAGGAGAAACCATGAAGCGGCTACTCGATGTAGCCCAGACCCTGCAGCCGTTTTGTCACTTTCTCCTTGGACTCGGTACCGCCCCCCTGGTCAGGCGACAGGCGCTTTACTTCCTTCTCGATTGTGTGCAAGACGAACTCCTCGACGGACGCGTAGCCCGAAGCCTCGGCACACTGTTTCGCCTTTTCCAGCAACTCGCCTTCAATCTTGATTTTCTGCGAGGACATGGTTCCGCCTCCTTGTGCTCTGACCTGTGACGCGCGTCACTGCTTCGATGAAAGAACGGAATGTCCCATCATACTGCCCGGCTGAGGAATTCCAAATTGCGCGAAGATGGTGGGCGCAATGTCGGTCAAAGCGGGGCTGGCAGCGTCGATGGATCGATTGCTCAACAGCACACCCGGAACCAACGTGTAGTCCATGCAATGGTCGCCGCTCCATGGATTGGTATTGTTCTCGAAGACGTCGGCGGGGAAGTTGCCCAGAATAGTTTGCCATCCCGCGCGATAGCCGCGGTTGTAGCCCACCAGCAAGTCTGGCCCCTGACGCGCGTACGGTCCCTGGTAAACTTCGCTGGCACGGTCCACCCGCGTAATGGCTGCCCGATTGTTCTGAGGGTCGCGCACGGCCAGCAGCTTTTCTTTAATTTCCTCTAGCAGCGCATCCGCGGCTGCCCCCGGTTCGACGATTCCTTCGCGTTCGCGGCCTTTTAGATTGAGATAAAGACCATTCAATCCCAGCCCATAGGCGCGGGTGCGGCTCCAGTCCACATTGGCGAAGGCCTGATTCTGATCGGGAGTGGGTTCACTTTTCAATGTGATGTAGCCATTATTGAGCAGCCAGGTATTCAGATTAAACGAGCGGTCATAGGGAGCGAAACCGTGATCGGAGAGCACCAGCAGGGTAGTGCGGTCGTCCATGCGCTGCAAAACTTCGCCCAGCACCTGATCGATCTGCTGATAAAACTCGGGCAATGCCGACCCGTATTGGGCGGCCAGCCCGGCGTCATACTCCGGATGCTGCGGATCGATCAGCCGCCAGAACATGTGCGAATTCAGATCAAGGCTGGAGAAATAAAAGAAGAAAACGCCGGAGTGAAACCTGGGAAACTCGGCGTCGAAAATCTGGCGATGTTCCGCCAAAACTGTTTTCGCCTGCTCCAGATATTCCTTATCGTCAAGCACGCCGGCCGACAGAGCTTTTGTATCTTCGGAAATACCCTGGGTGTAGAACTCGCCTACCTCTTCCGAAAGTTTGCGGGAATAACTCTTAGGAGTGGAGAGGGGCAGTGCTGGATCGGCGGGATCAATGTTGATGGGCGAAACGTACAGCTCGAAACGCGGATGTGCCTGCTTCAGATAGAAGCGGCAGATTCCTTTTACGTTTCCGATGAATGGAATCAGTTGGAACTGAATGTGGACCCAGTCGCTCCATTCGCCCTCGCGCAGCACGAATGTCTGGTCCTGTACCGAGAATTTTGCTACAGCCTCCAGAGGATCGACGGAAACTGTGAAGGGTTCGAGTGTTGGCGGCGATCCTTTGCGGAATGTGTTGTCCGGTCCGATCAGCTTTGCGGTCACCTGCGAATCTTCCACCTGGACCGGGATAATCTGTCCGCCTTCGACCACGCCGCGCAGCGGTCATGGGGTCATCGGTATAAAAAGAGAACGTGCCGTAGCCGCCACGCAAATCCGGCGTGCCCATGCCCGACAGGGTGTATCCCCGGGCTTTTACCGGAGGGAAATTCGAGGGCATGAGGATGACCGTGTTGGGCACGCCGTAATCATCCAGCGTTTCCCAGAAGGCCTTGCCTTGGCGAAGTTGCTCGGCAGTGCCCCCCCCGAGCGGGATCACCCAGCTGCCCACGTGAATGCCATGCTTTGGCGGTTCCACGCGCGAAGCCGAAAAATAGGGTTGCAGCGTTTTGGGGTCGCGATGGATGAAATCAAAAATGCCATGCCCGCCTGCGTTCATGCCGGTGATCAGGTTCGACCAGGCGACCGGGCTCTGTGGTGGAATGCTGGTGGTGAGCAGGCGAAACGACCCCTTTCCTGCCAGTGCCGAAAAATTCGGCATCCTGCCCTCGGCCATGTACTTCTTCAACAGTTGCGGGTCCATCCCGTCAATGCCCAGAATGATGAGCTTCTGATCACCGTGCCATCTCCGGGGCTGGCAGGAAAGCAGGAGGCCAGCCGTAGCGCACACCAGCAGGAAGAAACCCAGGTTCCGGATTCGTAGAAAGCGCAAGGTAAGCTGTGATCCTCGCCTCCATGATAGTCGATGTCAGGCGGCCCTGTGTGGCCGTGGGCGACTCGCCCGCGTGCGTCTTCAACCACTGCGGTAAACTTGACATCATGTTCCGCCGGATTGTTCCTGTACTTTTCGTTGTTCTCATCGTCGCCCACGCGGTTCCGATGCGAGCGGCCGGCAAGCCGAACATCGTCCTCATCACCCTGAGTTCGACGCGCGCCGATCGCATGGGCTTCCTCGGCTCAAAAGCGAAAATCACGCCGAACCTCGATAACTTGGCCAGCCAGAGCATGGTTTTCGAGCACGCCTATTCGCAGGCGCCGCTGACGGTGGTCTCCCATGCGACCATCCTTACCGGCACTTATCCCCAGACGCACCGGGCAAGCGAGTTCGGCTCCCGGCTGGCGTCCACTCTGCCCTTCGTCCCTGACTTGTTGCACGCAGGTGGATATCGCACGGCCGCCTTCGTCGGCTCGATCGCGCTCGATCCGAAAGACGGATTGGCTGCCGGCTTCAACCGCGGATTTTCCGTTTACGATGCCGGTTTCCAACCGCCTGAGCAGAGTCCGGGCCGACACGGTTCAATCGATCGTTCGGCAGCGCAAGTCGCCGCTCGGGCTGCAGCCTGGCTGGCTCGCAATCCTAAAGGCCCCTTTTTTCTGTGGGTGCATTTGAATGATCCGGAGGCTGCGTCCGGCGCGTCCTACAATGCCGCAGTGGCCTCTACGGACGCCGCCGCAGGAAAGCTGATTGCCGTTTTACGAGCCCGGAAGCTGTACGACGACGCACTCGTGGTCGTCGTCGCTGATCACGGTCAGGCCCTGGGCGAGCATGGCGAGGAGACCCACGGAGTCTTTCTCTACGACGAAACCATCCGTGTGCCCCTGCTGCTGAAACTGCCGCAGGACCAGAATGCCGGCAAGCGGGTGGCCGCGCGGGCTTCACTGGTGGACGTCGCTCCCACTGTGCTCGAAGTCGCGGGCGTGCCTGTCCCGGCGCAGATGCAGGGGCAATCCTTAATGCGGATTGCCAGAACGAATTCCGATCAGGCCTCTTACGCGGTCAGCGATTTTCCGCAGCGGGCGTTCGGATGGAGTTCGCTGGAATCCTGGCGAGCAGGCAAATATCTCTACATCAAGGCGCCGCGGCCTGAGCTTTACGATCTCTCGGCCGATCCCGGTGCAAGCCGAAACTTGGCCCAGACTTCGAAGGCCACTCTCGAAACTATCGCCGGTCAGCTGGACGCTTTCGACCGCCGCTTCAGCAACCCCAGTGCTTCTGGAGGTCCTGAACTTACCTCCAGCGAAATGCAGAAGCTGGCCTCTCTGGGATATGTAGGCCTGCAGAAATCGGCGGGCCCGAGTACCGAAGTGACCGGTGTCGATCCGAAAGATGGCATCGCAACCTCGAACAAAGTTCTGTCGGCGCTGGCGCAGCTGGATGAAGGAAAGCCGGAGAAGGCCGCAGCCACACTGCAACCAGTGCTGGCGTCGGGTTCAAAGATGTACCTGGCTCAGTTCGTCATGGGAGCTGCTCTCGCTCGCCAGCAACAGTACCCCAAGGCCCTTGAGTATTTGCGCCACGCGATCGAGCTCCAGCCGGACTCGACCTGGGCGCACTACGAAATGGGCGCCAGTCTCCTGAAGAGCGGTGATTACAAGACCGCGGTCATTCATCTGGAGATTGCGGCCAGCCGGCTGCCAGAGTTCGCGGAGGCCCATGCCCTGCTGGCCCAGGCCTACGACCACCTGGGGCGGGCAGAAGAGGCGAAGCGCGAGCGCTCCCAATCGGGCGCCTCGCCGAAGCCCTAGTCCCGCGCCCTTCTTGACAATACTCCCATAATGTCTATCATGTTAGTAGACTTATGTCGCAATTATGTCGTATACTATCTCCGGATGGTAGCCAACCACATCTCCACGAACTGTATCTGTACGTGCTGTCGTTGCACGTGTTGCAATCATCGTGGACGTGGGGATGGAATGTAGCCAGATCAAGACATTCGATTTCTCAAGCGGCCCACGAATCAGAATCGTGGGCCGTTTGCTTTTTACGGCCCCGGGACCGGGTTCGCGGCGCCGCGTGAAACTTTCAAAGGGGAAGGTAATGCAGAGGAGAGTTCTGGTGGTTACGGGGTTACTGGTTGCGGGACTGCTGCTCCTGTTGTCAATCCCGGGCGGAGCGCAGGGCGGCGAGGTGACGCTGCTCAACGTTTCCTACGACCCCACTCGCGAGCTGTATCAGGATTTCAATCAGGCCTTCGCCAAATACTGGAAGGCAAAGACCGGCCAGACGGTCAATATCGAGCAGTCTCATGGAGGATCGAGCAAGCAGGCCCGCGCGGTCATTGACGGGTTGCAGGCCGATGTTGTCACTCTTGCCCTGGCGTATGACATTGACGCTATTTCCCAGAACGCCGGCTTGCTCCCCGCGGACTGGCAGAAGCGCTTGCCCGAGAACAGCACGCCCTACACCTCAACCATTGTTTTTCTGGTGCGCAAGGGCAATCCCAAACACATCAAGGACTGGGACGATCTGGTGAAGCCGGGGATTTCGGTGATTACGCCCAATCCCAAGACCTCGGGCGGGGCCCGCTGGAATTACCTGGCGGCCTGGGCTTACGCGCTCAAGCAGCCGGGCGGAAGCGAACAAAAAGCGCAGGATTTCGTGCAGCGTTTGTATAAAAACGTCCCCGTGCTGGATTCCGGGGCGCGCGGTTCCACCACGACTTTCGTCCAGCGCGAGATCGGGGACGTGCTCCTTGCCTGGGAAAACGAGGCTTTTCTGTCAATTAAAGAGCTTGGACCAGAAAAAGTAGAAATCGTCGTGCCCTCGCAAAGCATCTTAGCTGAACCACCGGTCTCGATCGTGGACAAGGTAGTGGACAAGAAAGGCACCCGGAAGGTGGCCCAGGCCTATCTGGAATACCTGTACACGCCTGAGGGGCAGGAAATTGCGGCCAGGAACTACTACCGGCCGCGGCTTGATTCCGTGGCCAGGAAGTACGCCTCAACCTTTCCGAAGCTGAAGCTGGTCACCATCGACGAAGTTTTCGGTGGCTGGCAGGCAGCCCAGAAGAAACATTTTGCCGATGGAGGCGTGTTCGACCAGATCTACCAGCCCAGTCAGTAAACATTATGGCGTTCACTTTCAAAAAACGCAGCAACCTGCCGGGATTCGGATTGGCGCTGGGCTTCACCGTGCTGTATCTCAGCCTCATCGTGCTGATCCCGCTGGCGGCTACTTTTCTGAAAGCGTCGGCTCTTAGCTGGGGACCAGTTCTGGCACATCGTTGCTTCTCCGCGTGCTGTAGCTTCCTATCGCCTGACCTTCGGGGCCTCGCTCATCGGAGCTTTGATCAATTTGGTATTCGGCGTCCTGGTGGCGTGGGTGCTGGTGCGATACAGCTTTCCCGGCAAACGCCTGTTCGACTCGTTGGTCGATCTTCCCTTTGCTCTGCCGACGGCGGTCGCGGGCATTGCCCTGACCACGATCTATGCGCCCAACGGCTGGCTCGGCCGTCCTCTGGCGTCTATAGGACTCAAGTCGGCGTACTCGCCGCTCGGGGTCGCGATTGCGCTCACCTTCATCGGACTTCCGTTCGTGGTCCGAAGTGTGCAGCCGGTTCTCGAAGACATGGACAAGGAACTCGAAGAGGCCGCGGCCAGCCTGGGGGCCAGCCGCTGGCAGACGTTTTCGCGGGTGGTGCTGCCGACAATTCTGCCCGCTGCGTTGGCTGGCTTTGCCATGGCGTTTGCCCGCGCAATTGGCGAATACGGCTCCGTGGTGTTCATCTCTGGCAATATGCCGATGCGAACTGAAATCACTCCCTTGCTGATCATGACCAAGCTCGACCAGTTCGACTATGCGGGCGCAACCGCCATCGCCGTGGTCATGCTGGTGTTCTCATTGATCTTGCTGCTGCCCATCAATCTCTTGCAGAAGTGGAGCAGCAGCCGCGACGAGAAGACGGCGGCCCTGGTCGCGGAGGAGATCCACTAGCGATGGCAACTACTCTTCCACTCAGCACGCGAAACTTCTTGCCGGCGCGGCGAGTTGCGACTGCAGCAACCGGCGAGTCCGCTACTGTCCGTTGGGTTCTGATCACCCTGGCGGTGACCTTCCTCGGGGTGTTTATCTTCCTGCCCCTGGCGATTGTCTTTTCTCAGGCGTTCGCCAAAGGAGTCGGTACCTATTGGGTGAGCCTGCGCGAGCCCGATGCGCTGTCCGCGATCCGGCTGACCTTGCTGGCCGCCGGCATCGCCGTTCCCCTTAACCTTGTGTTCGGAGTGGCTGCGGCCTGGGCCATCGGCAAGTTTGAATTCTTCGGGAAGAGTTTGCTGATCACCCTGATTGATCTGCCATTCTCAGTCTCGCCGGTCGTGGCTGGCTTGATCTACGTTTTGCTCTTCGGCTTGCAAGGCGTGTTGGGACCGTGGCTGGGGCGGCACGATCTGCAAATCATTTTTGCTGTGCCGGGAATCGTTCTGGCCACCATCTTCGTAACTTTTCCTTTCGTGGCCCGCGAGCTGATCCCCCTGTTGCAAGCGCAAGGACAGGAGGAAGAAGAGGCGGCACTCGCCCTCGGCGCCAGCGGCTGGCAGACTTTTTTCCGCGTCAGCCTGCCCAACATCAAATGGGGCCTGCTCTATGGCGTGATTCTTTGCAATGCCCGCGCCATGGGCGAGTTCGGCGCGGTGTCGGTGGTCTCCGGGCATATTCGCGGGCGCACCAATACCATGCCGCTGCATGTCGAAATTCTTTACAACGAATACCAATTCTCGGCCGCATTTGCGGTGGCCTCCCTGTTGGCCTTGCTGGCCCTGGCCACCTTGCTGGTGAAGACCGTCGTCGAATGGCGAGCGCGGCGGCAGCAAGCGGAATCCGCGCGCTGGGATGGAGAAGGACAAATCGCATGAGCATCGAAGCCAAAAATATCAGCAAACAGTTCGGGCAATTTGCCGCGCTCGACAACGTCACTCTGAAGATTCCCTCGGGCGAACTGGTGGCGCTGCTGGGCCCGTCGGGCTCCGGCAAGACCACGCTTCTACGCATCATCGCCGGCCTGGAATTCGCCGACTCCGGGACCATTCTGTTCGACGGCGAGGACACTACCCACCGCACCGCCCGCGATCGCCGCGTGGGCTTCGTCTTCCAGCACTACGCCCTCTTTCGGCACATGACGGTGTTCGAAAACATAGCCTTTGGACTTCAGGTCCGCCCCCGCAATGTGCGTCCGTCGAAGGAACAGATCCACGACAAGGTGCACGAGTTGCTGGGTCTGATCCAGTTGAAGAATTTGTCCGGCCGCTATCCTTCGCAACTTTCCGGGGGCCAGCGCCAGCGGGTCGCCCTGGCCCGAGCCCTGGCAGTCGAGCCCAGCGTTCTGCTGCTCGACGAACCATTCGGCTCACTCGACGCGAAAGTCCGCCTTGAACTGCGCCGCTGGCTGCGCCAGTTGCACGACGAAGTCCACATCACCAGCGTTTTCGTCACCCACGACCAGGAGGAAGCCCTGGAGGTCTCCGACCGGGTGGCGGTGATGAACGAAGGTCGCATCGAGCAGGTTGGCAGCCCGGACGAGGTTTACCATCACCCCAACACGCCCTTCGTTTACAACTTTCTCGGCAGCGTGAACCTGTTCCATGGCCGCATGGACGAAGAGAACCCCGCCATCCATGATGTGGAAACCGGAGACATAGTCTATGTGCGGCCGCACCTGCTGGAAATTCAGCGCCAGCCCAATGGCGGAAGCAACTTTCGCGCCATCATCAAACACATCAATTCCGCCGGCCCTTTGGTGAAAGTTGAAGCGCTCAGCGAGTGGGGAGCGCCGGTCCAGGTCGAGATGTCCCAGGAAAAATTCCAGGAACTTCAGCTGGCCAAGGAAGAAGCCGTTTTCATTATCCCCAAAGAGCTGAAGGTCTTCCACAAAACTATTTAATTGGCGGGCGGGTGGCCCACTCAAGCCCGATTTTTGGCTTGAGTGGGGCAGTGCCACTGCTGGTCAAAAATCTCGCCACTTCTCGTTCGCGTTTTCGTGCCATCCATCCGGACTCAATCTCGACCCGCCCCTCCGCTCTCGTGAAAACGTGTCAGTCTCCATCGCTAAGGCTGTGCTGTGCAAACAGCCCCACTCAAGCCAAACCGGGCTTGAGTGGGCCACGCGTCCACGATGCTCGCATTACTTTTGTACTCTTTCCCCGCGGCCCCGGTTATAGACACTATGAACGGGTAGTGTGCGCACCCAGGGCAATCCCCGGCCCGGCGTTTCAGTGCGCGGCACAGGCATCAGCTGGAATCTGGTTTAGCTGACTCTTGCGCGCAACCGATTGCGACTCCTTGCCATGAGCCAGGAACCATACACGACCTACCGGACCATCGCCCGCCTCGGCGCTATTCTGTTAGTGCTCCTGGGAAGCGTGGTGTTGCTCGGCTGGCTTTGGGATGTCGGGCTTCTCACTACCGTTCTGCCCGGGCGGATTACCATGAAGCCGAACACGGCCATCGGCTTCCTGTTTCTCGGCGTGGCCCTGTTTCTGCTGACTCACTCCAAAAAGACCCGCAACTCGCAACTCTGGTGTGCCGCTTCCGCGGCGCTGGTCAGCCTGGTCGGACTGCTGACCTTGGCCGAATATGTATTCCACGCCAATCTCGGGATCGACCAGCTGTTGTTCAGGGACGTGGTGCAGTTGTCCTATCCCGGCAGGATGGCCCACATCACAGCCTTCAACTTTTTTATTGCCGGGTTGAGCGTTCTGCTGCTGGCCTTCTTCGAGAAGCAAGCCAGGCTCTCCCAGAGTCTCGCAGCGGTTACCGGACTGAGCGCCCTTTTCGCCATCGTCGGATACCTGTACGGTGTGCCCCTGCTTTACGGCTCAATCGAGTACACCTCGATGGCCCTTCACACCGGTGCCGGATTTTTGGTTGGTTCTCTGGCTCTCTTGTTTTGTCGCGCGGACCTGGGCCTGATGGCAGTGCTCACCAGCTCCTACGCAGGCGGCTGGCTGGCGCGCCGGCTGCTGCCGGTGACGGCGATCGTTCCGGCGCTGCTTGGCGCCGCATGCATTCACAGCCGATTATTTTCGAGCGACGTGCGCCTGAACATCGCTTGCCTGGTGGTTGTCCAGATCGTTCTGTTCATGACCCTGGTGTGGATACTGGCCTTCGTGCTTAACCGCGCCGAATCCGAAAAAGGGCTTGCCCAGGATGCTCTGGCCCGCTCGGAAAAACTCTTGCAGCAATCGCAACGGATGGAAGCCATCGGCCTGCTTGCGGGCGGCGTAGCTCACGACTTCAACAACCTGCTCGCCGTGATTAACGGCTACAGCGATTTGCTGCTTGAGCGGACCGATGTGCCCGACGCCGATCGCCGCAGCCTGGAGCAGATCAAGCAGGCCGGCAACAGCGCCGCCTCGCTCACTCGCCAGCTTTTGATGTTGAGCCGGCAGCAGGTGGTCGAGCCCGTAGTCCTGAATATCAACCAGACAGTCGGCGCCCTGGACAAGATGCTGCGGCGCCTGATCAAGGAAAACATCGAATTCTCATTCGTTCTGGACCCGCAACTGGATCGGGTGAAGGCCGACCCCGGACAGATTGAACAGATCGTTCTCAATCTCGTAGTCAACGCGCGCGACGCCATGCCCCACGGCGGCAGCCTGCGCATCCAGACGAAAAATGTCGAAAAGGTGGACGCTCAAGCGGGCCCGGGCGCGTCACCCAGCCGCTTCGTGCTGTTGGAGGTGACCGACACCGGCACCGGCATGGATCCGGAAACTCAGGCGCGTATATTCGAACCCTTCTTCACCACGAAAGCCGTAGGTAAAGGAACCGGGCTGGGACTGGCCACCGTTTACGGAATCGTGAAGCAGAGCAACGGCTGCATCGAAGTGCAAAGCACGCTGGGGCGCGGATCATCCTTCCAGATATTTCTTCCTTCCGAAGCCCAGGCGGGGGCCGCACTCGAACCCGGCAAGGACAACCCCGCCGAACCTGTGTTCTCGGGAGAGACTGTGCTCGTGGTGGAAGACGCGGAGCCGCTGCGCGAGTTGATCTGCGGGGCCTTGAGCGCCTCCGGCTGCAACGTGTTGTCCGCGCCCCAGGGCCAGGAAGCGTTACGCATCGTCAATCAGCAAAAAGGTGTGATCGATCTGCTGGTCACGGACGTCATCATGCCCGGAATGAACGGCCCCGCTCTGGCCAAACAAGTCCGCGAACTTCGCCCGGGAATAAAAATCCTTTACATGACCGGATACAGCGGCGAGTTCGTGCGCTCAGACATGCTGATTCCGGGTGTGTCCTTCATCCAGAAGCCCTTCACGCCGGCCGACCTCCGGCGCAAAATCCGCAAGATGCTGGCTGACAAACCGGCGCAAGCCAAGGTGGCCACCGCCGGCAGCGCCGGTTAACCAAGAACCACGTAGGGGCGTCCGCCCCTACGTGGTCCGTGGCGAACTTCCGGTATACTTTGCAATCCGCAGCTCCAACATGCCTCGAATTCAATGTAAGGCCATATTGTTCGACCTGGACGGCGTCCTGATCGACTCGACCCGCGCCGTGGCCCGGGTATGGCATCGCTGGGCAGTCGAGCACGGTTTTGATCCCGACGAGGTCATTGCACGAGCGCACGGACGCCCCAGCCTTACCACTGTGCGCGAATACCTGCCCCATGCCGATCACGCCGCCGAGAACCGCGAAGTGGAGCGCCGCGAAATGGAGGACCTGGAGGGCGTTGTACTCCTTCCAGGATCGTTGCGCCTGCTCACGGAATTGCCCCCTGACCGCTGGACCATCGTGACCTCCTGCACCCGGCCGCTGGCCGAGACCCGCCTGCGCGCCGCGGGCCTGCCTGTCCCCGAACGAATGGTTACCTCGAACGATATAAAGAATGGCAAGCCGCATCCCGAGCCCTACCTGAAAGGCGCGTCGGTCCTCGGCTTTGCTGCCACTGATTGTGTCGTGATCGAAGACGTGCCTGCGGGCATCCGCGCCGGCAAGGCAGCAGGCGCGACGGTCATAGCCTTCCGCACGACGGTTAAAGATGCGGAACTCAACGCCGCAGGCGCGGATTGGCTGCTGGACAACTGCAGCGAAATCTCGGTTGGAGGCAAATATCCAGAGCTCACGCTGGATCTCAAGCCACCACCACCCACGTAGGGGCAGATGTCCTCATCTGCCCGGCGGAGCGGAGCTCCGCTATTTTTCGTGTGCGAGAACCGGTCGAGCTTCGCTCCGACTGGGCAGATGAGGACATCTGCCCCTACGTAGGTCGTGGCGCTTCCACCGTCGCCGGTGGGATAATGACTGCAGAGCCTTGACCAAGAGGGCATTCCCATGACTGATCCCAAGCATGCCGTCACCCGCCGCGAGTTTCTCGAGACCGCCGCCGGCGTTACCGTGGCCGGCACTCTGCTGCCACGCGTATGGGCCGCAGAAGTAAAAAACGGCATCCCCTACCGCACCCTGGGGAACACCGGCGAAAACGTATCCTGCATCGGTCTGGGCGGATACCACCTGGGAAGCCAGAGGGACGAGCAGGAGAGCATTCGCATCATCCGCACCGCGCTCGATGAAGGCATCAACTTCCTCGACAATTGCTGGGACTACAACGGCGGCGCCAGCGAAGTCCGCATGGGCAAGGCCCTGCGCGACGGATACCGCAAGAAAGCCTTCCTGATGACCAAGCTTGACGCCCGCAGCAGCCAGGGCGCCGCCCGCCAGATCGACGAGTCGCTGCGCCGTTTGCAGACTGACACCATCGACTTGCTGCAGTTCCACGAAGTGATTCGTGACAACGATCCCGATCTCATCTTTGCCCCGAAAGGCGGGATGGAGGCGGTTCTCGAAGCCAAAAAAAATGGCAAAGTCCGCTACATCGGTTTCACCGGACACAAGAGCCCCGACTTTCACCTGAAAATGCTGAACGCCGCCTTCGCCCGCAACTTCACCCTGAACACGGTGCAGATGCCGCTCAACCTGATGGACGCCCACTACGACAGCTTCGAAAAGAAAGTGCTCCCCGTGCTGGTGAAACACAACATCGGAGTGCTGGGCATGAAGCCCATGGGCGACGGCCTGATTCTCAAGAGCAAGGCGGCCGAACCGGTCGAGTGCCTGCAGTACGCGCTCACGCTGCCCACCAGCGTGGTCATCACCGGCTGCGATTCGCTGCCCATTCTGCAACAGGCGCTGAAAGTGGCCCGAACCTTCAAGCCGCTGAGCCAGGAGCAGATTGCCGCGCTCCTCGCCCGAACCGCGCCAGTAGCCCAGAAAGGCGAATGGGAGCTTTACAAAACGTCACACAATTTTGACGGGACTTACCAGAATCCGCAGTGGCTGGAATAGCCCGGTTTGGTTCTTGGGCGGGTTGCCGATGTAACGGGCTGTTTACGCTCTACCCCGGTCAATGCGTGCGATCGCGATTTAACAACATCTCTAACGACGTCAGCTGTGTCAAGGGGTTGGGCTTCTTGCTTTTGTGGTTTCGGGCACACGTTTCACGTAAGCGCAGACGCACTTGTTCCTTTCGAAAGAGTAACGGTCTTACTTCGATGATTTGTGTGGTCCAACCGCATGGCTCGGCCCGTTTTCTTCATCATTGTGGTGGCGTAACCCACCAGACATCTCTTCGGTCATCGTCGATCATGATGTGTTATGCAAACTCCCCTCCCTTTGGGGAGGCGGGTGGCCTATTCAGTTAACCCGGTCACTGCAGCGCAGGACCACTGTTGAAATCAGGCATCCCCGCTTGGGCTTCCCCACTCTGCCGCAACTTTCCACGGCGGCAGAACTCTTCGTAATCGATCTGATCGCGCACCATAATCCACAGCCGGATGCCCAGCTTCCGTGCCGCCGCGATCCTCGCCTTGCCCATTCCTTTCTGGATGAGCTTGCGCCGATAGAAGCGTTTCAGCTCTGGGTCTTTCCCTACTGCGTGCATCGTCGCTTCGGTCCACAGGTAGCGCAGCAGCGAGTTGCCTTGCTTGGTCAGTTTCCCCAAGCGCTGCCGCTTCCCGCTGGTGTGCTCACACGGGATCATCCCGATATAGCTAGCCACCTGGTTGCCTGTGGTAAAGCGGCTCGGGTCGCCGAGAAATACCTCGGTTGCCAAGGCCGTCACCGGACCCACGCCGGGATGCGTCAGCAGCCGGCGCGCCTGGGGTCTTTGTTGGGCCTGTGCTTCTACTTCTTTATCCAGCTCCTGGATCCGCTTCTGCAACTGCATGTACAAGCTCAGCAACTCCGTCCGTCTCTGACCGGTGTAGGCAGGCAGAGACAAGGCCTCCAGTGCGGTCTGCCCCGCTGCACTCCAGAGAGCATGGCCTTTTCGCAAGGCATGATTGAGTGCGATCGCTTGCAACGTGTGCTGCAATCGCGTTCGCATCCTCACCCACTGGTGTCGGTCTCGCAGCAAGGTTCGCAAGTCCCGCTCTGCGGTCGACGGCATCCAAATCTCCGGAAAGCGATTCTCGATGAGCAGATCCAACATCAAGCGTGCGTCCCGTCGATCGTGTTTCTGCTTCCGCGTCTCTTTCGCGCGGATCTTTGCTGGATGACCCACCCGGCACTCGATCCCCAACTCCTCCAGCAGTTCCAAGAACCATTGCATCGATCCGGTGGCTTCGATGCCCACCACCACCGGACCTGCCAGAGCCGCGTAAAACTCTCGTACTGCATTCCCTTCGTGGGAAATGGTTTTCTCCGTGAACTCGCCGGTCTCGCTGTCCACCATCGCTATGGTTTGTTGTCTTGCATGCAGATCGCAACCTACAATCTTCATCTCGGCCTCCTTCGTTCCGAGCCTTTTTGGTTGGATACCGCAAAGTCTACTCGGTCCGTGGTGAGGCCGACGTCGTTATGACATCAGTTACGGCTTAAGTGGCATCAGTTCTGCCGTTGGAAGCAGAGGCGTCCGGTGGGGTCAGCAGAAGTGCCAAGGCTGCGAGGAGCGCAGCCCCCAATCCAAATGCACCGATGTGCCCGATGGCTCCGGCCCACTGAGGTCGCAGACTCTCAACCGGGCCCAGTAGGATATTGGAGAACCAACCCACCATGAAAACCCGCTCTGGTCCCGCGGTGCCACGGATAAACCAAAATCCGAGCCAGCACAAGTAGAGGTACAAGGCGATATTTGCGGCGATGAGTGCCCGACCATGCAGGAGGAAATCCCACGGCAGCAGGGATCCAGATGCTGTACGACCCAAATGCAGGCCGCCCCGAATTGCGAGAGCGAAAACGAAGGCGGTCAGCCCTAGTGCCACCGTTATTCTCGCACGGGTTGTGAGCAGTCGTGTTGGGTAGAGAGACGCCAAGAACCACGCTTCCTACGAATATCCGCCAGAGGAGGAGTGTTGAAAGCACCGTTTACACGAATCATTGTCGACGCTTTGCGAAGTCGCTCTGTTAGTACGCCACCCACCCAAAGGAAATGAGCGGTCCACAGACGTAGAGGACCCAGCCCGGTGCTCTGTAGTCGAGTATTGGAGCCAACCAGTAGAAAAATGCCAGCCCAAGGAGCAGGGCGGAAAAGACCGCGAAACCGGCAACTTGCCGCTTTGTCATATGAGGAGGCAGCTCAACTGTTGCAGCAGGGCGCTTACCCCAGCCATCACAACTTCTTGATCTCCTCCGCCTGCGCCGCCGCCCGCCGCATCGCCGCAACTTCTTTCTGCATGCGGCTGATCTCCTCTTCGCTTTCGCGCAGATAAGCTTCATGCCGCTGCTGGAAGAGCGCCAGATTGCGGCTGGCCGGCCGGGCGGCCGATGAGAGTGAGCTCAGGAATTCCACACCGAAGCAAAAGCCGTCCCGGTTGCGGATCGTTCCTTTCACCCGGGAGTAGGGCGCCGGCAACTCGACCTCGATGGGGTCCCCCGGCTGCAGATTGATTCCCGCATACAGGGCGAGGCCGCCCTTGCTGATTTCAGCCAGCCTTCCCGGCACGAAAACTTTGGATTCCCCGTCGCGCAGAATGACAAAGACCTGGAGGTCAACCTGCTTTCGTTTCCAGCGACGCGTATTGGGGGGGGAGGGCGCCATTCAGAGGGTGCGGTTGAGATGCCTACCCATGCATGTGTCCCAGTATGGAACGGGCTGGCAAAGAGTAGGAGATTACGGAAGTGGTTGTACGACGCGCCCTGCAAGTGGAAAGCTAAGCCTCGCTGGGTGAGAGGTTTGCGGGGTAACGAAGCAAGCCCTCGGGGGCTGAAGCCCTCATTCAAAGGTGCTGGTTGCAGGGCTGAAGCCCTGCTCCACCCCAGGTTCGGTCGGCGAAGCCGAGACAGAAGACCGACGACCGATACCTGACGACTGACAACTGCCTTTCCTACCGGAACAGCAGCCCGCTAAATTCCGCCAGGTTACGCCGCCACACCATCCACACATGCGCGCCGGGGGTTTCAATCGGCGTATAGTGGACACCCTTCGAGTCCAGCCACGCCCGTAGCTTCCGGTTTGGCTCAATCAGGCGATCATCGGTGCCGCAGGCGATCCAGAGCACGCGCAGCTTCTCATTGGCTTTCGCGTCGAGCCCGGGGAACTGGGTGTCATAGTCTTCAGTAAGGCCTCCGGAACTGAAGGCGCCAACCCAGGCAAACTTGTCCAGATTATTGAGTCCGGTGAGCAGAGATTCGGCGCCTCCCATCGACAGCCCCGCAATCGCCCGCGACTTACGGTCTTTGGATACACGGTAGGCCGCTTCCACCTGCGGCATGACTTCGGTGAACAGGGCCTGGATGAAGCGGTCGTAGTTCTTTTTGCGGAGTTCAGGAGCGAAGGCCCGCGGCCCCGGCGCAACGATCTCCGGCGCGCCATAACCCAGCGGCATCACCACCACCATGGGCTTGGTCTTGCCTTGCGCGATCAGATTGTCGAGGATGACATTCGCCCGCCCCACCGCCGTCCACCCGCTGGCATCATCGCTGAAGCCGTGCAGCAGATAGAGCACGGGATACTGCTGCTTCGCCTTCGGATCGTAGCCCGGCGGAGTGTAAACGTAGAAATCGCGCTCATCGCCCACCACTCCCGACTTGTAGAAATGATGACGGACCAGGCCATGCGGCACGTCGCCGATCTCCCACGGCAGCGAAGCCGGCCCGGGCACATGTACCTGACTCTCGGTATGCAGCAGGTTGGGCTTCATCGAAGGATTGGAAGGATCAATCAGACCCACGCCGTCAGCGACAAACGAGTAGCCATAGAAATCCGGCGTCAACGGCGCGGTGGTCAAACTCCAGACTCCCTGGTTGTCTTTCTCCATGGGAACAGGCTTCGCGCCCTCGAGGGTCAGCATGACCTCGTGCGCGTTGGGATCTCGAAAGCGGAAAGTCACAGTGTTATCTGCGTGGACCTCGGGGCTGGTTATGACCGCGGGAGTCTGCGGTGGTGCCGTCGGAGCTGCTTGCGTCTGCCCCAAGGAGGCTGCGGTCAATAGCAAGAGCAGGGATGAAGCCAGGATTATGCGTCTCATTAGAGATCCTTTGCGCGATGCGTTCTAAACCGCTGGGACGTGAGTATACAACTCCAACGTCTCCGCAATAGTGATGTCATCTCGAGGCGTACTGGAGTTGGCCGGGACCAAGGCCTTGTAGGAGACTAAGAATATGAAGAAGCCTTTCCTTCGCGTCACCAAATGGCTGGGCGATATTCCGGTCGAAGCAGAATGCACGGCATGCACGGATACGAAAATCCGAGTAAACTCTACGAGCCATCGTCCGAGCCGGGAAGAATATCAAAAGACTTTACAGCGTGAATTCGACCATCACGTGAAGACGGTTCATACGGCGGCCGGCAGTTGAGTCGAAGCTCGTTGCAGCCTAGTATGCTCTCGAGGAGAACAGAATGAACCGATCCTTCAGCCGCCGTCACTTTCTCCAGGCCACCGCCATCGCGGGCGCCGGACTTGCCTTGCCGAACCGCCTGCTTGCCGCCGGGAAGAAATCCGTGCTCATCTTCACCAAGTCCTCGGGCTTCGAACACGAGGTGGTGAAGGTCACGCCCGGGCATCCCAGCATCCTGGAACAGGCAGTCAAGACGCTCGGAGAACACCACGGCTTTGAGGTCACGGCCACGAAAGACGGCCGGGTTTTTGATTCGCCTGACTTCAAGAAGAATGCGGCGTTACTTTTCTTTACCACCGGCGATCTGACCACGGTGGGCACGGACGGAAATCCGGCCATGTCGCCGGCCGGCAAGCAGGCGCTGCTCGACGCCATCCACGGTGGGCTGGGCTTTGTCGGAGTTCACGCCGCCGCCGACACTTTTCATACCGAGCCCGACCCGAAAGACAATTCCAATCGTTACATCGCCCACGGCGCGAACTCCGATCCCTATTTAAAGATGCTGGGCGGCGAGTTCATCACCCATGGCAGCACACCCCGGCTGCAGGCCGCCAACCTCATTGTGGAGGACGCGAAATTTCCCGGCCTCGAAGGCGTGAGCTCGCCCGTCAGCCTCACTGACGAGTGGTATTCGCTGAAGGACTTTGCGCCGGACCTTCACGTGATTCTCGCGCTCGACACCCACGGCATGAAAGGCGAGCCTTACCAGCGCCCTCCGTATCCCGCAACCTGGGCGCGGATGCATGGTAAAGGGCGCGTCTTCTACACCGCCATTGGCGACCGCCCGGAAAACTGGTCGAATACATTTTTCCTGAACCTGCTCGGCGGCGGAATTCGCTGGTCCATCGGCGACGCCAAGGCTTCGCTCGACCGGAATCTGGCCAAAGCTACCCCAGGCTATGCCGAGATTCCACCGAAACCGCCGGCTAAAACCTAGGCGTCGACAAGTCCTGGCGAGACGGTTCTAATGCCGGAGAGTCGCAAGAAGCCCCCGCCCAAGCGAAGTTTGGACGGGACACCCTCGGCGTCATGCGGGTATCGGGAGCGGCTTACTGATTCAAGTTAGAATCTGGGCCGCAGCACCTGGTAGCGCGTGATGGTGTAACCAAGGACTGCCCCCAGGAAGACATCGGAGGGGAAGTGCGAACTGCTGGTTACGCGGGAAAAGCTGACTGCAGTCGCGAATCCGTAAACCGCCCACGGGACCCATCGGTGGGTGTGGTACCGCGTCGCAATCACCGTGGCTACGGCAAAGGCGCCAGCAGCATGCCCGGATGGAAAACTGCTGCCTTTGAAGGGCGATTTGCCGCCCGCAAAAAAAGTGTCATTAAAGGGAGCGCCGGGGGCGACATCAGAGGGACGCTTTCTGCGTGTAATAGCTTTGATCGCGAGATCTACCACCGCGCTGTCGGCATAAGCTTCTCCAGCAAGCAATGCCGTGCCCACCTGGTACGAGTCGTGCCGGATATAGCCCGAGACCATCAAGGACGCTGGCAAGAGTATCACCTCCGCACTTGTAATCGGGGCGTCGAAGGTGTCGTTCACGTCATCGAGATTTTGCGCATGCGAACGGAAATAAGGCATCGCGTGGGGATCAGCGACGATCAACCCGGCGGTTCCGCCCACTACGGCCAGTGTCGGGAGCCAATAGTGCCCCTTCGCCAGTTGAGCGGGGAACGACAGCCAAATACCCTTTTGATCGTGAACAAAATCCCTCGGCAGGCTGCGCCACGAGACTTCCCGGTGTGAGGGTGAATCCACGCCGTCTCCACTTGCTTCCTGCGCATGAGACGGACTATCGGGCAACCGGGAGTCCGTAGTTTGCGAATGCGTAAATTGCGACGCACAGGCAACGACTGCAAACAGCACAACCAGGCGTCGAAAAAGCTCGGCCATAACGGATTCTTTGATGTGGTCTTGGAATCGCAAGTAGCCTGCTCACTTTCTAAAAGGTGGTCGGCCAACGCCATTGTGACAGTATCAAGCCGGAAGGGCCGGAAGAAGGCCAAAAGAGTCGCCCATAAAATCAAGAAAGACGGCCGCAATGCCCGAGTGCCAAACCGGGCAAAACGCCGGTTCAAGTCGTCGCGACTGGCGCACCGGGCGGGTTGGAGCACTTGAGACATCCCCGATGCGACAGTGCTTGGAGGCGCCTTGTCTGCTTTGGGTTGCAAGCGCATTAGCGCCATGGAGTTCCAGGGCCCGCAGGAGGCCACGATGCACTGAGATTGATGCAATCACGCCGGGCCGAATCCGCGATCGCCATCGCCGGGTACGTCCTGTTTCGGGTCTGGTAGCATCCAAAACGTGCACGGTTCCGGGAGTTGTACCTTAGTGGGGCGAGTGCAAATGCTGATGCATGCGAGATATCAAGGGACTTCTCTGGTGGGGAGTGGTTCAGTTTGAAATTGCTTCCTACCCACAGGCGTCATCCTGAACGGTCTTCAGGCCGTGAAGGATCTGGTGTGCTGCGGATACATCCCTTTACCCCTGCGCTGCTGCCGATGCACGCCACATCCTTCGGGACTGAAGTCCCTCAGGATGACGCCGCTGGAAAGGCATGGTCTTCGAATTGAGCCATTACCCTCTGGTGAGAAGCCTTGTCATTATCGCAGTCCTTGTGTTGGCTGTGGGCTACCCCTCCCAGACCGAGGCCTACGCCGTCCTGGCGCATGAAGCCATCGTCGACAGTGCGTGGGACATCAACATTCGCCCCTTGCTGCTGCAGCGCTTTCCTGGTGCGACACCATCGCAGATCAAGGAAGCGCACGGCTACGCATACGGCGGAGCCATCATCCAGGACATGGGCTACTATCCGCATGGGAGCTTTTTCTTCAGTGACTTGACCCATTATGTGCGCAGCGGGGATTTCGTCCTGGCTCTGCTTCGCGATGCCACGGACATCAACGGTTTCGCGTTTGGGCTGGGCGCTCTCGCCCACTATGTCGCGGACAACCAGGGTCACCCCATAGGCACAAATCGCGCGGTCCCGATCTTGTATCCCAAGCTGAAAAGGAAATATGGCGATTCCGTTACTTATGAACAGGACAAACTGGCGCACGTAAAGACGGAGTTTGGATTCGATGTGCTGGAGGTAGCGCGCGGGCGATATGCTCCCGACAGCTACCATGATTTCATCGGCTTCGGAGTCGCGGTTCCACTCTTGGAACAGGCGTTCCAGGAGACCTACGGCCTGGACCTGAAAAGCGTCCTTTCCGACGAAGACAAAGTAGTCGGTTCGTATCGTCACGATGTCAGCCAGCTTATTCCCAAGGCAACGCGCATTGCCTGGAGTCTGAAGCAAGACGAGATCACGAAGGATCAGCCTGGCATCACGAAAAGGAAGTTTCTCTACAATCTCTCGCGCGCGAGTTACAAAAAGAACTGGGGAAACAATTATCAGCCGCCCACTCTTTGCGAAAGATTCCTCGCTTTCCTCATTCGCATCATCCCCAAATTCGGGCCCCTGAAGGTACTGGAACTTAAAACACCCACGGCAGAGACGGAGCGAATGTTCGAAGCGAGTTTCAACACCGCTCTGGATCGCTATCGACACCTGCTGGCGCTGGTGGGCACCGACCGCCTTCACCTGCCGAATGAGAATTTTGATACGGGTGAAATATCCGGACCGGGAAAATACCGCCTCAATGACGAGACCCATGCCAAATTGCTTGACGAACTGGCGAAGCAGGATTTTCGTGGCGCATCGCCCGAGGTTCAGGCCGAGCTGTTGGAATTCTTTGGACATCCGGATGCGCCATACGCGATCAAGCGCAAACCAAAAGATTGGGCAAAGGTTCAGGCGGAACTTAAGCAATTGAAAGACGCACTTCCACCCGCGGTCACGACAGCCACTCCCTGCGAATCATGCCCGTCGACGGAGTAATCGAACAGGGTGCCGGCACTCGAGACTCCGCGCAGCGGCCAACCCGACCGGTGAATACAGTGCTTCTCCGCGACGAGTAAGGGTTTGCCCGTATTCCTCATGGGCCCTCGCAACGGTATGATGCGTTTCGTGCATTCCATCATGGAGTTCAGGGCGGGTAAGATGCGACGTACCTTCTCGATCCCGATCGTGGTCATGGTCATGACCGGGCTGCTATTCGTCCTTGTTGCCGCAATCGTCTGGCACAATTGGGATCCCATCATGGAACGTGATATGGCTGCTCGCGTGGCCCTCAATACGCCGTCCTCCATCGATTCGCTTCTCCGCGAGAATGCCAAAGCAATGGCAGGAGACATGGTGTACCTGAATGACGTGATGCTCAGCGCGGGACCAAGGGAGGGTGTCTTCGTGGTATCCGGGGCGATGGATTCACGAATGCTCGTCGTTTTCGATTTGCCGAACTCTTTTGTTCATCGCGGGCCCATCACCGTTGACATCAAAGGGTTGATCCGCCGCCTGCCTTCTCCGGCAATGCTCCGAAAAGACTGGAAGCTCAACAAAGAACAGGTTCGGGCTTTCGCTGGCCAGGAGATCTACATTGCCGCGGAATATGTAAAGGAACAGCACCCAGTCGCCGAATAGAACGTGACTGCCTTGAGTCTGAGGATTTACCCCAAAAATTCCAAAAGAGTTTCCCAACGGCCGGGAACAGCCGCGAGTCTGTGCGCGGAGGAGCCAGGTGTGCCGCGAAGAATCTTAGGTGGGGCCAGCTGTGCCACCGCCACATTCAGGACATGCATGGAACTGAGCGACGAATCCGCCGAGGCTTGGATCAGCTTTCTCCGTATCTAGCGGCTCGGCGGCGTACAGAACCTTGTTGCAGTGGTGGTTCATCTCCACTTTGCAGCTAGGGCAAATCGTCTTTTCAGAGTTGGCCACTGTGGCCAGCCTCGTCGCCGGAGGTGGGTCCATGGATATTTGCTCACGACCCTGGCGCAACGTCTTCGCCATCCAGATGAGTTCCTTCAAAAACTTGTCGATGCGCCGAATGTAGGATTCGTCGAGGAGCTTGCCGTCCTGCGCAAACACGTTCTGGACACTGGAGAAATTTACATCCCAGAAAATCGTAACCAGTCCGATCTCGCGCATTACCGGCAATAAATTTTGAATGACCCTGGCTCCGCCGAATGGCCCTGCGGACACTCCCACTATGCCAACCGCCTTGTGAATGTATTCCTTGAGACAACTATCCAGGACGTGCTTTAAAAGACCGGAATAGCCGTGGTTATACTCGGGTGAAACGATCACCAGCGCGTCCGCCTGGTTCATCTTGGCGGAGAAGTCGGCTTGCTTGATGGCTTCGCCGGCGTCGTCTGTGGGCAGGGGAAGCTTTGCAATATCGATGAGGTCGGTCTCCACCCCCTCGCGCTTGCCCAGCTCGTCGGTGACGAGCCGGGCCGCGTGCAGGCTCATGCGGCCCATTCTGGCGGTACCCAGGATCACCGGGATGAATAGTGGACGACCTGTTTCCATGCCCCAAAACTCCTTTGGCCGCGTCGAGCGGGCCGAGCTCGCAAGTCTCCGCCGCTGCCCGTTCGATTCCGAGCGCCGCAAAAAGTGACGACGCGTTAGCTGTCGACGGCAGTGCCGTGAGCACGCATGGCCTATCTATCCGTTTGGAGCCTTCGCGCCTTCCGAGATAGTACGCGCCCTTTTGACGCCGTTCCTGCATTGCCATTGACGACAACGATGTCAGGAAGGTCAAGAGCAGTCGGACAAGAGTGTCCGACCCACACCGCTCCGCAGGCCCGTTGGCGGACGCCAGAACACGGCAATACCGCCACCCGCCCAGTGTTTGGTACCCCTTTTAGTGAGATTGACTTCGCGGTTGGCCATCGGTGTACTTCACTGAGACTGTATCAGTGTGGGTATCACCGATTTGCAACTGCCAGATTACAAAAGGTCTGGCGGAGAGGGAGGGATTCGAACCCTCGGTACCGGTATTAGCCAGTACAACGGTTTAGCAAATGAATCGTTCCCGCCGCCCTCACTCGTTTTCAAACACTTACAGTCGGACGCGCGGCTCCGAAGCGGACTCGGTTCCTCTCATTCGGCAGTTCTTGTGCTCCGCTTTGTGTTCCGGGCATTAGCAAGTCTGAACACCCGAACCTCCAGCTTGCCAACCTGAGGTTCGAGCGCAGCACGGAGCAATTGCGGAGAACAAAAACACGCTGCGCTGCTGAGTAGAGATGTTTTCATGACCTCGTCCTAATTTGCGGGGGTTAAGTCGAGAGGGGCTGTGGTGTCGCCGACATTTGTGCCAATCAGCCTCGAATCGTCAAAAGGGGACAGTTTTGCGCCAGCACTCCGCCGCTATTGATAGCCCTTAGGTGAACTGCTAAGCTTTCCGATAAGATTTGTCCTTCTGCAGTGGAGGGACAGATGCAGAGTCGTTTCAGCTTTAACGAGGATCAATTGTCCCGACCAATCGTGATGCCCACCGCCGCAGAATTTCGGCTGCTTGAAATTCTCTGGGTTCTCGAAGAAGGCACGATCGACGATCTTTTGCAGGCTTCCACGGATAGCCGGCTAAATTACAAGACAGTCCAAACCGTCTTGCGCATCATGGAGAATAAGAAGTTTGTCAGCCACTCGATCCGCGGTCGCGCATTTGTGTACCGGCCGCGAGTGAAGCGGCGCGAGGTTAGTCGGGTTTCGTTGCGATCTTTAATCCAACGATATTTTCGCGGTTCCCGTACGGAGCTGCTGGTCAATCTGCTGGAGGATGAGCGGATTGGGAATAAAGAGTTGCAAGAACTGGAAGGTTTGATCCGAAGCTATCGCAAGGCAAGCGTTGCTGATCGCAAGACTTAAGGGTTAAAAGAGCGGCACTATGATGCAGTTTGACCGATCCGTTGCGAGCCTTGGCCTTGCGGTCACATATTTTCTTCAAGTTGCCTTCGCCTACCTGACGACTCTGTCGATCTGTGCTTTCATTCGGAGTGCTCGTCTCCGTGTCCGAATCTGGGGCGGCTTTCTCGTCTGGGCGGTTGCAGCTTGGGTTTCGTTGTGGCTACCAGCCCGAGGGACCCAACCGGTTCTTGCGGTAGTTCATTCTCTGCCATTACCCTCAGCGGCGAGACTGCATCTAGTCATGCCGATGCCGGAGCCGTGGGCGTCGTACTTTTCCAGAATCTCCCCCGCTGTCGCCTTCCTCTATTTCTTCTTTTTTCTAATCTCAGTACTGTATTTATTTTTCGAGTCAAGGCGACTCAACTCTACTCTGGGACGAACGCTCCCGCCATCGGCGCAATTGCAGAGTTGCTTCGAATGGCTCTGCGACGAATTGCACGTCAAACGCTGTGAACTACGCCTGGCTGCCGACCTGCGCTCCCCCGCCACCTGTTACTGGTGGCGCAGTCACGTTTTGCTGCCCCTGGAACTGGTCCCTTATCTCGATAACGATCAGCTTAAAGATGTTCTACGTCACGAACTTTTCCACGTTAGACAACATGACTATTTGTGGGATCGGCTGGCTGCCTTGGGTTGCCGCGTGGTTTTCTTCCATCCCTTGGCGTGGTTAGCCTATCGGCATCTGCGATGGGAGCGAGAGTTGGCCTGCGACTATGCGGTCGTAAGAGAATCCAGCGAGGCGCGTCTGCGGTATGCAGTGTGTCTTACGAATCTTGCCCGCTGGTTCATGACTAGACGGATGTCTTCGCTGGGAATTACTTTTTTTTCTTCTGAATCCCGGCTCAAGGTCAGACTTCAGACCGTTCTCAGCGAACCCTCGATCTACTCTCCTTCTCGAAAAGCTGCTCGTGCGGGACTTGTCTGCGTTCTCGCAACTGTTGCTTTTTTGTTGCTGCCGGGTCTGGGAATATCTTTGTATACACCGATTCGCCTGGCCCGCTTGTTTGCTGGATCTGGCAATGCCCCCTCGTCCTCATTGCGAAAGAGAGGGGCGGGGGTCAAGGCTTCTCATTCTCCTACGCCCAAGGCCTTAAGCATGGAGACGGTACAAATGACGCCCCGTTCTGGAGCAGAATCGATCAAATCGCTTCTGGATATCCCTCCGGCACCCTTGCCCTTGCTGAATGCCTCGACGGCCGGCGACGCTACCACAGCAACAAAGTCTGCGAGCGTCAAGGGGGATGTCGAAGCGCGAAGCCGACACGCTGTCTGGGATGAAACTCCCATGCCACTCGCGAGTCCCCCGAAATGGCGGTCTCTCGCGATTGGCGCCATCACCGGAGCCGTAGGAATGGTTACGGGGCAGGTTGATCCAGATGATATAGACGGACCACGCAAGCGAACTCGCTAAACTGCACTAACTTGATTCGATCTCTCTCCGTAGTGCTCTCGCTGTCAGGGCGGATTTCAGTCGCTGTGCGTACAGCTTTTGCTGATCATCTTCAGCGTGCGCACACGAAAGTCCGCGGTTTCGCGTTTGCCAGCATTGCTTTCCTTTTTCGCTTCTTCGGCAGGTTCTTCCTTACCCTCCGGCAGAAAGTGCCCCATCACCACGACTTTCTGGCCTAGGTGTGCATTCAGGTCAATCTTCCCACCCTCGAGCCCGTAGATTCTCCCATCCTTCTGCGCGAGCCAGACTTCGCCGGGCTCATCCCCTTTAACCAAACACCCCGTTATGAACAGGTTTTTCGACGGTTCTTTGGCAGATCGGGTTTGTGCCACTCCGTTGTCCAGGACCAAGCTTGACCCAACTATCAAAGCGAACAATACAGCAATCAGGTGAGTTTTCATCTTGACTTGCCTAACCATGAGTGCCCCGTTCTGCATTCCGCTGTAAGTGCTCCACACACCGCAGGCCTCGTAGCAAATCCAGAAAGCAGCTAGCGCAGCGACTGCCTTTAACGAGACGCTTGGCGGGGAACAGTTGGTAGCTAAAAGAGGCGGGACTTGTTTGGCACCGTTCACACACCACTTGTGATTTGGACTCCGACTCATCCAAATTCGCGAAGGCGTCCGCCTTTTCCACGTCTCCCTGCAGTTGCATTGTCCTTCGCGGTAGCACTATCTAGTTCTTAATCGGTTAAGACGTAGTTTGTCAAGGAAAGAGAAGTGTGCCGCGCTCGATTGCTTCTCCCGCGGTACCCAGATCGAGAACTCTAACCAGTACGAACAGCCTGAAACTCCTGTTCGAGAGCCAAGACGAGGACAACCATTTGCTCTTCCGGGTGCATCCAGTTGACAACATGTCTTAATTGGTTAAGACTTTGTACCCAATGGTGGGTGTCACATAACTTCCCTGGCCAACCGGAGCTGACGCAAATGTGTGGAATCCTCGGGTATTCCCATCTTGCTGGATCATTGCCCGCAGGACTTCTCACCACGGCTCTGGAAGCTCTGGCACACCGGGGCCCTGACCATCACGGCACTTTCTACTCGGAACGGATTTCCCTAGGGGCAACTCGCCTCCGCATCCTCGACCTGGATGGAGGTGATCAGCCTCTCTTTAGTGCGGACCGCGACGTGGTTGTTGTGTTTAACGGAGAGATTTTCAACCATTCCGAATTGCGTGCTGAGTTAGAAGCCGAGGGGTTTAGATTCGAAACGCGCTGCGATACCGAGGTCGTCCTCAGCGCCTTCTTGCGCTGGGGCGGATCGTGCTTCTCGCGGTTCCGGGGAATGTTCGCAATTGCGATCTGGGTGCGGTCCGAAGGCCGTCTCATTCTCGCCCGCGACCGCATGGGCATCAAGCCTCTTTACTACTACCTCCACAATGGCGAGGTCTATTTCGGTTCTGAGCTGAAGTGTATTCTCCTCCATCCTACAGTCAGACGTAACATCTGTCTCGCGGGCCTTAACTGTTTTCTCAGTCTCAACTACGTTCCAGGCCCTCTCACTTTGGTCGAGGGTGTCGTCAAGCTCATGCCGGGGCACTCGCTCGAGTGGAAGAGCGGACGCTGCCGGGTACACTCTTTTGTCACTGCTTCTGATGTGCACAAGGCCCCGAAATCGATCGATGCTGCTTGTGACGAACTGGACAGCCTTCTGACCCAATCGTTGAAAGAGCAACTTGTTTCTGACCTCCCGGTTGGTATCTGGCTCAGTGGTGGCCTGGACTCATCGACGATTCTGCATTACGCCGCGCAATCGCAAAGGGGTCCAATACAAACCTATTCCATTACTTTTCAGGGGCGTTCATTCGACGAGAGCAAATACATTAGGGAAGTCAGCAGCTGTTTCGGCACAAAGCATTCGGAATTTGATCTCAGCGACAGCGCCGACCTTTTGGATGCTATCGACGAGATCGCCTACTACTCTGACGAACCCAGTGCGGATGCCGGCGCCTTGCCGCTCTGGTTCCTTGCCCAGATGACGAGCCGGGATGTCACGGTCGTCCTTACGGGCGAGGGGGCCGACGAACTGTTCGGCGGCTACCTAACCTATCGAGCCGATCGCTACAATGCGATGGCCCGCAAGGTTCCCCATCAACTGCGTAAGGCAGCTTTGTCGCTTGCCACATTTCTTCCCGTGTCCGACGAAAAGATCAGCCTGGAATACAAGATCAAGCGATTCCTCCAAGGCTCTCTGTTATCGCCAGAGTTGGCACATGTGTTCTGGAACGGAACATTTTCGGAGGCGGAAAAGCAGCGACTATTCTTATTTGCCGACTCCGGCCCCCTGGATGCTGTGCTGGAAAAGATGATCGACGGCCGTGGTCTACAACGCTATCTGGACTTCGACCAGCGGTACTACTTGCCCGACGACATTCTGTATAAGGTGGATCGCATCAGCATGGCTCATTCCCTGGAGGTCCGCCCGCCTTTCCTCGATCAGCGAATCGTCGACTTCGCTGCCAGCTTGCCGGAACGCTTCAAGCTGCGGGGATCTCAGTCCAAGTATGTGCTGCGCCGCCTGATGAAGGACAAGTTGCCCCACACTGTGTTGCAGCGGCCGAAAATTGGTTTCGATGTCCCCATTCATGAGTGGCTGCGCGGGGTTCTGCGGCCTCTCCTGCTGGACACGTTGTCGCAGGAAGCGGTTTTGGCGACTGGGCTATTTCACTGGCCTGCTGTAAAGCAACAGATCAGCGCGCATCTGCAAAGAAGAGCGAATCTCGGATACCACTTATGGGGCTTAATGGTTCTATTGATCTGGATGAAACGATGGAAGATCGAGCCAACGTCAGAGGAGGCAAGACCCCTGAACCCAAGCGTCGAAGTTCTCGACGGGGCTGGATTGTAGTCCTAGTAGCTTCCTTCGTTTTTCTGGTAAACATCGTGAGCCCGCCTCGTCTCATGGACGACGTGGACGCGGTTCAGGCACAGATCGCCCGGAACATGCTGTCAAGCGGCGACTGGGTTACGGCGCGGCTTGACGGCATTACCTATCTCGAGAAGGCGCCCCTTACTTATTGGCTGATCGCACTCTCGTACAAGGCATTCGGGGTCCATGATTGGTCTGCGCGTGTGCCGCTCGCCCTCGCGGCTGTTGTGTTGTGCTGGGTTACCTATCGTTTCGCACGCTGGGCATTCGACGAGGAAGCAGGGCTGTACGCCGGCATCGCTATCGCCACTTCGGTTGGACTGTTTCTGTTCACGCGGATATTGATCCCCGACGCCGCGCTTACTTTGACCATTACAGGCGCCACCTGGGCCTGGCTGTCGCTGCTTGAGCCGGAACAAGATCTGCCGCTTCGCTGGTCGGTCATGCTGGGTACGTGTCTGGGAACCGGCTTGTTGCTTAAGGGCCTGATCGCCGTGGTTTTTCCGGTGCTGGCAGGTATCGCCTACATGGCTCTCACTCGGCAACTTTTCTCCATCAGGTCGTGGCGTCGATTGACTGTAGGCACAGCGATCACCATCGCTTTAGCGATCGCTTTGCCGTGGCATGTACTCGCGACCCTCCGCAACCCGCCCTATTTTGAATTTTCGATGCATAGCGCGCCCGGCGAATATCGGGGATTTTTCTGGTTCTATTTCATCAACGAACATCTCTTGCGCTTTCTGAACCTGCGATACCCGCGCGATTACAACACCGTGCCAAGACTTTGGTTTTGGCTGCTGAACCTGGTTTGGATATTCCCCTGGACGACTTTTCTGATCGGCGTTCCGAGGTTGTCATTGAACGCCACTTTCCGAGCTGAACGAACAAGGCTGATGGCGGTTTGCTTGGTGGGTGTAGTGCTGTTGTTTTTTACCCTTTCAACCACGCAGGAGTACTACTCCATGCCGATCTATCCTGCCCTGGCGCTGCTGGTAGGATCGGGCATTAGCATCGGAGGTCGAAGGATTCGCACGGCCACGGCCGCTCTCTTCACAATTTCCTCGGTCGTGGGCGTGGTGCTCACAGTCCTGCTCGTGCTGGTTTGGCGCTTGCCTGCACAGGGCAACATCTCAAGAACGCTCACCCAACACCCCGAACTCTATACGCTGTCGATGGGACACATCCGAGACCTGACCCTCAACGCGTTTGCCTACCTAAAATTGCCCCTGTTTATTGCTGCGCTCGCGTTCGGAGGGATTGCCATCGGGACCGCAAGATGGAGACGCGAACCTAGGTCGGTAGTCTTTGTTGTTGCCGTGGGCATGATCATCTTTTTTCAGGCAGCCCGGATTGCGCTCGTCCGCTTCGATTCATATCTGGGCTCTTATCCTCTGGCTCAAGCCCTGGAACGCACTCCTCCTGGTCAGCTGATTGAATCCAATTCTTACTACGCCTTCTCATCCGTGTTTTTCTATACCGGTAAAACTGCGTTGCTCTTGAACGGCCGGACCAACAACCTCGAGTACGGATCTTACGCGCCCGCAGCACCCCGAACATTCATTGATGACCGAGAGTTTGCGTCGCTATGGATCGGACCGAGGCGATGCTATCTACTCGCCTACGGCACGGAAATGCCTCATCTGGCACAACTCGTCGGCAAGTCCAAATTACGCATTGTGACTGAGAATTCCGGCAACTACTTGCTGACAAACTATGCGCTTCCTTGATGCCAACGACGGAGCGGCTGTCCATTGGGAGGAGAGCGTTCGCTTTGCCGTGTGGGCGCTTGCGGTGGACAAGGTAAAGGCTTCTCTCACGATGCTGGGAGTTGTCATCGGCAGTGCCGCGATCGTACTGGTCGTCACGATCGCCTCCACCGGCAGGGTTTACATGATCACTCAGATCGAAGGGATCGGTTCCAACCTTGCATATGCCTCGCTTGATCGGGCTGGAACCACCAACTTGCCGGAGGACGAGTTAACGCCGGGCGACCTCTCAGCCGCGCGTCAGGATCTACCAGGCGTTAGAGCGGTTGCTGGCACCTATGACCTGCCGGTCGACCTCCAGCTCAGGGGCAAAGCGTTCCATCCTCGACTTGTCGGAGTTACACAAGATTTCGAGAGTATCCGCAACTTGCGAATTATCTCCGGTAGATATTTCGACCGGGACGATTTTCTTTCCCGCTTCAAAGTTTGCCTGATTACGGACCGTATGGTTCAAGGCGCTTTTGGCCTGGATCCCGCGGTGGGCAATACTATTCAGGTCGGGCAATTTCGTTGCACCATCATTGGAACTTTCAAGGAAGGCGTGCCCACTTTCGGGCAATCCGAGATACAGGACGAAACCTTGCTCATCCCCTTTCCCCTGGTCAAAGACATCACAGGTGACAACTTCTTCCAGGTTATTTATGCTCAGGCAGTATCCCCTGAACAGGTTCCGACACTGACTGAGCAAATGGAGCGCTTGTTGATCAACCGCCACCGCAAAGGAGCGCATTACCTAGTCGAGAACCTCTCTTCTCTCCTGCAGACCGCCAGCAAGATTGCGTTCGCCATGAGCGTTGTGCTTCTCGCGATCGCCGCATTGACACTGATTACAGCTGGAACGGGCATCATGAATATCATGCTCGTCAATGTTTCGCAGCGAACTCACGAGATCGGACTTCGAAAGGCTCTAGGGGCAAGATCGGCTGAGATCCGGCTCCAATTCCTCTTGGAGGCACTCTTCATTAGCCTGGCAGGTGCCTTGGCGGGAGTCGTAATGGCTCTTACTTTGGTTTGGTCTGTCGCCGTATCGACCAAACATGTCTTGCCGCTCGACATTTCATGGATGGCTGTTTTTGTCGCCATCGTAGTTTCGAGCGGAGTTGGGGTGCTATTCGGCTACCGCCCCGCCAGCGAGGCCGCGAACTTGAGTCCGATTGAGGCGCTAAGAATGGAGTGATAAGATTGGCGAGTTGCAGGTCAAGCGATCGTGCCGGCCTCCTACCCAAACGCGCCGTCAGCAGATTTGGCACGCCTGATCGGAGCTTCGCACCGCAGCGTGCCAGCCAGAAATCCCACTAGAGGTGATTCGCAATCGACGAGCTGGTTTGACTTTTGCGACCCGAACCGAATTCAAAGCGCTCGGATCGAGCCTCCGGGCTCACTCGCCCTGTCGCAGGCCCATTATACGGGAGGATTTCCGCGCATGGGGTTCGACGGGCCTGGCTCCAGCGACAATAGTGTAGCGTTCGGAGTTGACACAAAAAATCCCTTCATTCCAAAGTTTCAGGTTCTCAATGGAGTGAAGATTTACGACTTGAGCGCATACACGCTCGGCTTTGGCTTCACCGAGAACAACAGTATTTTCGAGCGGGACGTAGTGGGAGACATTGCGCTAAACAAGCAATACTCTCTCGGTTCACACTTCAGCTCGTTTGAGGTGGGCTTCAAGGGCTGGGACGCCGCCAAGACCCAGCGTTACGATCGAGAATTCTACAATGCCGCGAGCGGCCAGATTGCCAGCAACTTCTTAAGCAACTTCCACGACAACAACTATTATTTTGGGAACTATATCTACGGGCCTGTCACGGATTTCACAAAGATACTGGCTGCAGTGCAAGGCGGGGGAACCAGTCCATCCACTCAGTACAACCTTCAGAACGCTTTTGATATCGGCGAGCGTATCTGGGCGGGCTACGCAATGAACACGATCAGCTTTGGAAAGCTGAGGTTGCAAGCCGGCGTACGCATCGAAGCGGCACGGCTGGCATGGCTTCCGCAGAGGCTTAGCGTCGAATCTGAACCGCATTGGCGTGGATGACTCAGTGATCCAGCGCATTCTGCGGCACAGTAACGTAGCAACCACCCAAAACCATTACATTAAAACCGCATCGCCAGATGCGATAGCAGCAATGAGGCAGTTCTCTGAGGCCTTATTGTGCTCCACCTTGTGCTCCAGATGAGGGGAACAACCCCAAAGGCAATGCAGTAGTTGAAGCTAAGTCCCACTCTATGAGTGAGTGGCGGAGAGGGAGGGATTCGAACCCTCGGTACCGGTATTAGCCAGTACAACGGTTTAGCAAACCGCCGCATTCGGCCACTCTGCCACCTCTCCGATTGAAAACAAGCAACTTACTATGGTTACCTAAGATTTACTGCATTTTTGCTGCATGATTGGTATTCTGACGATGTCCTTGGGAGGGCGCATGGGCAGATACCAGTCGGGTCACATCTATGAAGCATCAGGTGCATTTTTCCTTCGGTACTACGTCTCCGCGATTGTAGACGGTAAGGCGACTCGGGTGCAACGCTCTTATCGTCTCTGCGGCAAGGACGACAGATACCACAGCCGGACGTGCAAGGCGGTCAAGCAGAAAGCCGCCGAGCACATGGACACCGTGAATGCGAACGCTGCTCCGGTCAACGACCAGACCATTGCAGCCTTCTGGGAGAAGACGTACCTGCCCTTCGCGGAGGAGAATCTCCGAGCCTCGACGGTTCACGGCTACAAACAAATTTGGGGCCAGCATCTCAGCGTTCACTTCGGGACGACAGCGTTGAAGGATTACAAGACGCACATGGGGAGCCTGTTTCTCACGTCCCTTGCGAAGAAGTTGGGGAGGGCGACGATTCAGCACATCCGGTCTCTTGCGTCAGGCGTCTTCGCCCATGCGGTCAACGTCGGCGTCATCGAGTCCAACCCGTGGCACGATGTCAAGGTGCTCGGGAAGACTAAGGAACCCGGCGAGACGGCTCACTACACGCTTGAAGAGGCTGAAGACATCATCAGTGCTCTCGTCGAGCACGTCGATTGTCAGTTGATCGTCGCTCTCGCATTCTTCCTCGGACTTCGGCCCGGAGAGATTCAAGGTCTCCGCTGGGAGGATGTCGACTCCGTGGCAGACGACCAAGGCTTGCAGTGGATTCACATCCGTCGTGCTGTGGCCCGCAACGTCATTGGTCAGACCAAGACGACATCGTCTGTCGCATCACTCCCGTTGATTGCACCCGTGCTCAGCCCGCTCAATTTGTGGCGTGCGAAGCGTGGCAATCCTGTCGAAGGATGGATTTTCCCGAACATCAAGGGCAAGCCCGTCGATTTGAGGAGCGTCATCGGGCGAACGATTGTTCCGACACTCGCGGCGAAAAAGATTGAATGGAAAACGCTCTATGCAGGCCGACGTGGGGCAGCGACGATACTGACGCAGTTGACCGGGGACGCTCTCGCTGCGAAGGAACTGCTCCGGCACAAGAACATCGCGGTCACTACGGACAAGTATGTGAAGGCGATTCCCGAGGCTCTGTTAAAGGGAATCAAGCTCCTAGAAGCCGCTGCGACGGGCGGGACGGCTGACGGTAAGTGAGGCTTACAAAGATATTTTCGTCTCACATTTACGACGGCGGATCGCCAGTTTCGACGCAGGTCTCAGCAGCCGAAAGACTTGCCGCTGTTGCATTGCGATTCATCAGCTTGGGGCCGTTCATAAATTGTAATAGCTTAAACTCGACCTTGCGGACCACCTTGACGAGACCCCACGTATCGGACACAGACTGGTATCCGAGTTGGGGGGATTTTGAGTGTAATTGATTCCATGACAATGTCGGCTCCGACGCCCGAGTAAAGTTGGTGGTGATAAAGCCAACCAACAGGCTCGGGAGAAAGGAGCCGAACGATGATCATTATAGGAGTAGATTTCCACCCCGAGTTTCAGCAAATTGCTTCGGTGGATACCGAGACCGGAGAGTTCCAGGAAAGGCGGCTAGCCCATCGCGAGGAGGCGGAAACGTTCTACCGCGCGCTGGCGGGCCAGAAGGTACGGGTTGGGATGGAAGCCAGCGGGCATACACGCTGGTTCGAACGACTCGTGGCCGAGTTGCAGTTTGAGTTGTGGATTGGAGACGCGGCCGAGATCCGCACGAAGCGAGTGCGAAAGCAGAAGACGGATCGCCAGGACGCGCAGCTGATCCTACGTTTGCTGCTGGAAGACCGCTTCCCCCAGATCTGGGTGCCGAGCTGGGAGAACCGGGATCTGCGGCAACTGCTGTGGCATCGCCACCGCATGGTGCAGGCGCGTACCCGGATCATGAATCAACTGCAAGCCGTGGCCCTCAACGAAGGACTGCGCTGCAAGAAGCGGTTGTGGCGGGAACAGGGACGGCAGCAACTGGAATCGTTCCGGTTGGCACCGTGGGCCAGCCGGCGACGACGTGATCTGCTGGAGTTACTGGATCGACTGAACCCGACCATCGCGGAACTGAGTCAGGCGATCGAGCAGGAAGTCGAGAAGTGCCCGGAGGCGCAGCGACTAAGGACACATCCGGGGGTGGGTGCCTTGACCGCGCTGGCCTTCGTGCTGATCATCGGCCGGACCGAGCGCTTTCACTGCGGTAAGCAGGTGGCGAGCTATCTGGGGCTGGTACCGCTGGAAGAATCCAGCGGCAACCGGCGACGGTTGGGGCACATCACCAAACAGGGGAGCTCGATGTTGCGTTTCCTGCTGGTGGGAGCGGCGCAGGTGACGGTGCGCAGCTTGCCGGAGTGGCGCAGCAAGTATCTCCACTTGATGATGCGACGAGGACGGAAGATTGCCAAGGTCGCAATGGCCCGTAAGCTGGCGGTCCGGTTGTACTGGATGATGCGCCAGAGATGGGATTACGAGCAGGTGAAAAAGTTCGGTTCGCACGCGGGACAGTCCGGAAATCGCGATGGTGTGCGATAGAACACCGAGTAATTGATTGGGCGTCCCGCTCCTCTTCACCGAGGAGTCCGAAGTAATAATCATGATCGAAGTAAGAGACCGAAGAGATGCATGGGTCGGGCCGAGTTCCAGACCTGAATATTGATTACGAGCGAGCCTGGGTTGGTAGAGCAAAAGCAACCGCTTCTACGAGAGCGAAATGGCGCTCCTCTACGAGTGCATGCTGAAGTGTGCTCGAAAACTGCTTGACACCGCCGACATTGTCAGAGACGCGATGTTTCAACAGTCACGGCCCGTGACAGTCGTAACCCGATTCGGGTCGGGAGCATGCAGAAATCAGCAAACTATCGTTGGTTGGCGCAAACAGGGAACGGAACCATGCATTTTATGTGAGGGGCCCTAGAATCGGATGGGTGAGCCACTTTGAATTCCAGCATTTTAGCCACAAAGAATCCGCCCCCGCATCCAACAATTCCTACGAGCAGCTTTAACCGGTCAATTAGCAAGATCAAGGACGATAGTGCTACCAACCCTCGATTCTCTCGGGCTATTTTCCGCTCTACTAGGGCGCGACGGTTAATGGTGCGGTCAGGCTGCCGATGCGCCCGCTCAGACGGTCTCGCACCACAAAGCGCACCGTGTAGTCGCCGGGACGTACTGTCAAAGCGCCCCGGTAATCGGTCCCTTTGTGACGGAAACGGTCGAGTGCATCTGCTTCGAAATGACCCTCCATTGTCTGTTCCACATCGGCTGCCGATGATCCGGTCGGGGTTCGGGCTGTAGTCCAGAATTCCAGAAGGAAATGGTTACGGTCGCTCTCGTCTACATCGGCGAAATTTGGAGGCATGGTGAGAACGAAGATGACCTTCTTCTTCCCACCTGACGCTGCCTGAACCCGATCCCACTTGGCGGTAATTGCGATGGCGGTGTAGTCCAGCGGCGATTCTCGCGCGATCTGAATCTCGTCTTTTGCATCGTGCCGGGGAGGAACTGCCGGGTCCGCCACAAAGAACCCGCTGCGCGCCAGAACCCGAACCCCGTCACGCTTCACTTTCACCTCCAATTTATGCCAGCCCGTCTTCTTGTCAATGCGATTGAAATAGTAGCCGAGCGAATAATAACTGGCACTATCCTCAGCCGCTTCTTGCAGCGCGCTTTTCAAGTCATTGCGGTTGAAGAGGGCGCGACCGGCTGTCGCTCGTGCAAAGGACTCGAAGGTCCCAATGGCACCCGCCTGTTGCCATTGGCCGTGGAGAAAAGGATCTGGGAGAGATTTCTTGGTCGCAACCGGCGACGGTCCCTCCAAATTCGCTGTTCCGCGAACGTCGAGTGGATAAACTGAAATCTGGGCCTGGGTGAGCGTGTTCCAGGTTCTCTGATATAGAGATACCATCTCGGCCGGGGAGTCCAAGCCCGCACCACCCTCTTTCAGGGCCATCGTCGTCTCGTTAATGGTGAATGGAAAACCCGCGGTCGCCCATATCAAGCTTTTGCGGCCAGGAAGTCCTGAGAAGGCCGCCGCGATCTGCTGTAGTGCTTGCAAAGTCATGGTGATGACCGTGCGACGTTCGAGCGACAGCTCCGCCTGGTCGGCGTCTATCTGAAATTCGCCCATTGGCCGTAGCATCTTTGAAAGTTTGTCGTCGCCGTCCGGGAGGAATGCCCAGGAAGGTTCCTCCATGACCGGGGGCTGACTTCGGTTCACGTGATTCAGGGCTGCCCCTAGCAATTTCGGATCATCGGTAGAGTGATGAATCAATCTCACTCCAGCCCGGCTGATGGTTAACAGGGAAATTGGCCGTCCTAGATTCGTGGAGTCAGCCAGGAACTTCCGGATTTCGTCCTTGGCGCGAATTTGGTCCGGGACTGGAGTGTTGATCATGTCCAGCGCAATGATGGTCAGCTGCGTCAGAGACGCATCTCCGGTCGGCACGTTGCTAAAGCCCTTCTGCGGTGAAGGCAGGTGCGAGGTTGAGCCGGCCTCTCTTTTGGTTTTCTCGAAGATGGCGATGTTTTGCTCCTTGCCATCTTCCAGGAGCGTGAAATCCTCCTTGTTCAGGTCCTCGACGTGCGATCCCGATTTGTCAATTACGACTACGGATAAGGTTACTAGTTCGGCGCGCCCAGTAACCTTGGTTTCGCTATCCGACGGAGTCTGAGCGACAGCGGCACTGGTCAGGATCAAGCCCGTCACTAGAAGGATGTGAAACCAGACGCGGTTGGGCACAGAGTGACCTACCTAGCGAATGCTGCTTCCCAAGATACATCGTTTGGCGCGAAGAGGAAACATTTCGCGACCCCCGAAGCCTTACCCCATCAGCAAAGGTCACTTGCCGTCATCGAATCGCCAGCATAACTATCGAGAACTGGCGTTAGCACTCATCCTATGAGAGAGGATGTCAAGAAAAAACACTTCTCCACTCCTCTCCGTGAGACCTCGATCGGTGCTTGCATCCAGGACCCTTGTTCTTTCGTGGAGAGGATTTTGGTTTTAACGCCTGGAGCGCCACAGAGTACGACAGGGATACGGATCGCAGTTGCTGGTCTCCCTTGAGTGGTTTCATGCAGCGGTCCCGACACCATTCGTTGCGAAGCTGCGCAAGCCAACCGTTGGCTTAAGTGCCAACCATCATCCTATGTGAGGCTCGAGGCCTATGGCTTTTTTGGGTTATCCGAGGGGGCATAGGATTGACCCGGAGACTGGGTGCTGATGGCAGCACCCGGAACGCCTAATGAGCGCATGGATACTCTCCCTCGAACCCGAGCATCGCCAGAACCGATGGGTCACCACCGAGGCGTGAAACCTGGGAGACCACCTGAGTTCTGTGCAACGCTCAAGCGGCTTGCGGCTTCAGTTGTTCCGCGTCGAAACGTTCCTCCTTCTTCCAAAGTGTCAAAGCAATGGCCGCGATCTTTCGGGCTAAGGTCAGACGCGCCATCTCGGGCTTCATTCCCTTCGCCAGCAACGTCACATAGAAGTCGCGTAACGGACCCACCCCACAGCTGGCTCGGGTCGCGGCTCCCTTGAAGATCTCTTTCATTTCGTGGTTGTGATTCTGATTGAGGCCACGAATCTGTTGCGGTTTTTTCGTACGTTGCAGTTGTCCGTGCACGTAGCGATATTGCGCACTGTCGCGGGTCTCAATGCCCAGCCCACTATAGGTCCAGAGTTGACGTTTGCTCCGGAACCGGTGCGGCGTCTGCATCAACGCGATCAAGCGGGCGGCTCGGATCGGACCGATGCAGGGAATCTGACGTAGTAGTTTCGCGGCTTTGTGTTTCCGGCTCTCCGCCAATAACTCAGGGCGCAGGGTTCGTCGCAATCCCTGCAATCCATCCAACTGTTGATAGAGTAGCTCGGCTCGCCGGCGCACGCCGGCATGCTCGATCTTCTGTAGCCACTCTTCCCGATAACGCGGAGCATACACCTGGGTACCTGCACAAGGGATGCTCCAGCCGCGATACAGAGCTTTGATCCGGTTCATCACCCGGTTCAGGTCTTGGCTGAGGGTCTGATAACTGCGCCCCAACTCGCGCAGCGTCCGCAGTCCATGTTCTCCGTGGTAGACCGGGCGCAGCATTCCCGTGCGCAACAGGTCGGCCAGTTTGCGCGCATCCACCTTGTCGCTCTTGTTGCCTTCCTTTAATAAGGCATTGCGCCGCGGATCGCAGACCAGCACTTGCGCCACCTGGGGGTGCAGCAGATCGTAGAGCCAAGCCGCCCAGGTCCCTTCTTCCCAGGTCACAGGCAACTCGCCCCGCAGACCGTGGATAAACTGCAGAATGCTGCTGGCTTTGGTTTCGACAATCGACTCCATTACCAGTTTGCCACTGCTATTGAGAACAGCGATCACCCCCGCTTCCTTGTGCACGTCCATGCCGATATACTTGATGTCGCGACTCATGCAGTTGCCTCCTTGAGGGAAAGTTCATTCGCGCTCAACGGAGCTCTTTCCCTCAAGGTAAAGTGTCATTCTTCAGCCGATTTGCCTATCTTCTCCTCTGATTCTTGCCCTACATCCCGCTTTACGCCACTCAACAGGGCCGCTCTCTCATAATGCATTGACCCGGCCCCGGCAGGGGGTTTTGAGCGTTATCGCGATTTTGCGACAGCAACCGTGGCGGCCTAATCTGCCGCGATCCGCCTTGACGAGTGGTGGGATAATTGCGTGCATGGGATTCTATTCAAGGAACAACGAAGAGCAATCACGGCTCACCGATGAAGTCTACGCAGCAATACGGCGTTGCAAGGGAGTGGTACTGGGAGACGGGCATCTATCAGCCGAGACCAAGCAGGACCCACGGTCCATTTACGCTGCGCTAGAGTTGCTTGAAGCGGAAGGTAAGATAGCAATCTCCGTTACAAGCAAATAAGAAAACCCGGCAGGCTTCCGGTCGGATGGTGAGTGTAATCGCGATTTTTCGCCAACAACCCTTTTGAGAGACCGCCAACTTCTCGGCTTTCATTGACTTGTGCAGATACCCCACCTACCATGGCTCGATTCCATGATCGGCCAAACCATTTCGCACTACCGCATCATCGAGATGCTCGGCGGCGGTGGCATGGGTGTGGTGTACAAGGCCGAGGATACCCGGCTCGACCGTTTTGTAGCTCTCAAGTTCCTGCCGGAAGAGATGGCCCAGGATCGCCAGGCCCTGGAGCGTTTTCGCCGGGAGGCTAAAGCAGCTTCCGCTCTGAACCACCCGAACATCTGCACCATCCACGACATTGGAGAAGAAAATGGCCGGGCGTTCATCGCCATGGAGTTTCTGGACGGGCTGACGCTGAAGCATCGCATTGGCCGACGTCCGCTCGAAATCGAACTCCTTCTTCCGCTCGCCATCGAGATCGCCGACGCCCTGGACGCGGCGCACGCAGCGGGCATTGTGCACCGCGACATCAAGCCCGCGAACATTTTTGTGACCAAACGCGGGCACGCGAAGATACTCGACTTCGGATTGGCCAAGAGAACCTGGGCTTCGGGTAGCGCCGCAGAGGCTGATGCCATGGGGCAGCCTACGGCCACCGCAGAGGCGCACCTTACCAGTCCTGGGACGGCGCTGGGCACCGTAGCCTACATGTCGCCGGAACAGGTGAGGGCGAAGGAGTTGGACTCACGAACTGACCTGTTTTCTTACGGCGCGGTCCTTTACGAGATGGCAACCGGTGCATTGCCTTTTCGTGGCGAAAGTACGGGATTAATATTCGACGCGATTCTGAACCGATCTCCAGTAGCGCCACTGCGGTTGAATCCTGACTTGCCCACGGAACTGGAACGAATTGTCATTAAGGCTTTGGAGAAAGACCGCAATCTGAGATATCAGGGAGCGGCAGAGATACGCGCTGACTTGCAACGGCTGAAGCGCGATACAGAAACGGGACGGCTGGCGGGGGCCAGTTCCGGCGCGGTCGCCGTAATAACGAAGGAAGTATCGCCGTTGTCTGGGACGCAGCAAGAGTTGACATCGGGATTAGTTCCAACTTCTGCCTCACCGTCATCGGCCGCTGTCGACGTAGCCCAATCTCGGAAGGCTAGCAACCGGAACCTCTGGAAGATTCTGGTTCCGACGGCGGTAGTGGTCGCCGTGCTTGCCGGAATGATTATTTGGTTCAGTCGGCCTTTTCCTCCGCCTAAAATAGTCAAGGCAATCCAAATTACCCATGACGCTGTTTCTAAAGGCAATGTTCTGACTGACGGTCCCCGGCTGTATATCAATGAGAGCACTGGTCTGAAGGAGTTTCTGGTTCAAGGATCCGTCACCGGCGGTGATACCTCGGTCATTCCCACTCCATTTAGCAACACCAGAATGTTTGATATTTCTCCCGACCATTCGCAGCTCTTGGTGGCTGAGTTCCTCGGTCCGGAGGCCGAAGCACAAGCATGGATATTGCCTCTGCCGTCAGGCAGGCCCCGCCATCTTTCGGATATTTTCGCCCACTGGGCCGCGTGGTCTCCCGACGGTAAGCAACTAGTGTTTGCCAAGGGGTCCGACATTTTCCTGGCCAACGCAGACGGAACAAACGCGCGAAAATTGATTACGGTTTCTGGCCGGCCAGAGAGGATTCGTTTTTCCCCGGACGGCACTCGCCTTCGGTTCACGCTCGAAACTCCTCAGACCAACTCTTATTCGATTTGGGAAGTCCATGCCGATGGCAGCGGTCTTCACGCGCTGCTCCCCGATTGGCACAGCCCGCTCTCAGAGTGCTGCGGTGTTTGGAGTGCGGATGGCCGCTATTATTTTTTCGTCGGCGGCAATACCGATGGTTTCAATATCTGGGCGGTGCGGGAATCTGCGGGCCTTTTTCACAAAGCGCTCTCACAGCCCTTCCAGTTGACAAATGGCCCTATGTCGCTTGGTCTCCCGGTACCAAGTCCTGATGGTAAGAAGCTATTCGCAAATGGCCACCTGCCGCGTGGTGAACTGGTTGTTTATGACAGCAAGTCCCACCAGTTCCTGCCATTTCTTTCGGGAATCTCGGCCGGTGACCTGGACTTTTCCCAAGACGCCAAGTGGATCGCTTACGTCTCTTACCCCGAGGGTACCCTGTGGCGCAGTCGCGCTGATGGGAGTGAACGGGTCCAACTGACCTTTCCACCAGTTTCGGTTTCCCTTCCACGCTGGTCTCCCGACGGTACACACATCGCCTTTATTAATGCGCAAGCGGGACAGCCCTGGAGCATTTTCCTGATATCGGCACAGGGCGGGACACCCGAGCTAATGCTTTCAGAGAAGGAGTATCAGGCCGATGCTCACTGGTTTCCAGATGGCAAAAGAATGATTTTCGGCCGCACTCCGTTTATTCCGGGAAGCTCAGAGAAGGTAGCCCTTCAGGTCTTGGATCTTAGTTCCAAACAGGTCTCTATTTTCCCGGGCTCGGAGAACCTGTATAGTCCTCGCCTGTCTCCGGATGGCAAGCACCTCGCTGCCGTTACCTTTGATAACAAGAAACTCTTGATCTTCGACTTCCACACTCAGAAATGGACAGACTGGGTCTCCGAACCCGGGCTGATAAACTTGCCGATTTGGTCGCGAGACGGGCGGTATATCTATTACGCCAACCCCTCCAACGGATATCGCCGGGTCAAAGTAGGACAAGCACGCTCTGAACTGATCGTTGATTTGAAGGATTTGCGCGGACTCTGGAGCGGTGTAACTCCCGACGGCGCCGCTCTCTTGCTTCGTGATGTGAGCGTCGACGAGATCTATTCGCTTGAAGTGGAGCTACCTTAGCCTCACCTTCCGGTCATTCATACTCGAGAAGCGGAGACACGCCGACCCGGACATCCCCATCCTGAAGGAAGCCAAGACGGAGTACGCGAAGCTACGGTAGCTGGACTGTAGCTGGAATAGTCCCTTAAGTGGAATCGCACTGGCCGCTCGAGCAAGCACATCGGCTTCAACTGGTCTGGCTCCGACGCCTGAAAGCTTCGAAAAACCGCCTCACATACTACCTGCGAGCCCGATCAGGAAGGGTTAGGCGTGGATGACGGACAAACCGGAAGTCAATTGTTGGTTAACAGGCGTTCTCACCAGCTTGCGCCGTTTGTTCGCCCCACCCAAGGATCTAGCTGACAGTATTGTCCCATCCGACAGCACGGCATGCAAGGTCCAAGTCTTGGCTATCACATATAAATACACAACACCAGTTTGTACGCTAATGCCACCGAACATTCGACAGCAACAAACTCCCCCAGGAAATACGCACCGCCACTCCACGAAGTGACGCCGGCACTCCCCGCGCTGTAGACGGTTACCTCGCCCGACTCACCCCGCCTTCAGGCGCCCGCGACGTCTCCGTGGGATGGTCCGCCGGCCGCCTGGCACGCCAGCGAATCTTAATCGACCCGCCACAGAACACGGCCATCCGGAAGTAACCGATATTTTGTGACTCTTGGAATCTTCTCAAGAAATCGGTAGAGAGCTACCATCTGCTCACGGTCGCAAAGACCGGACATAGGTATCAAGAGTGAAGGCCTTCGGGCCTTCCACCAAGACGGCGCAATCGCACGTTGGTAAAACGATACGGCGTAAACGCAACGATTGCCAAACGCTAGACCCGTTTGGGTCTGGCGATTTTTTTGCTCAAAGGAGAACAAAATGAAAATCGATTTAACAAAGACAAATGGCTCAAGTCCACCGAGCACCACAACTCGACAAAGCACCAATGTCCAGCATTGGTTCGAAACGGAACTCAAATCTCTCGAAGACTTCGCGGCTGAATCGCACGTCGACCGAAATGCTGCTATCATACGGCTCGAAAAGAACCTACGGCACTGCCGAGCAAAGACGCGAGATGCATTCGTCATGTGGGCCTGCAAACAGGTTTCGAAGCTTCCCGGCTTCGGCGGTTCGATGCGCGCCATAATCCCCTGAGCCAGCCCCCACGCATAACGATGTTCGACGATAAGTGCGTACCCGAACCACTGAGCATCGTCCTGAACATGCTCGTCTATCCATTCCTTAGCCCGAAGAGTCAAGGGACAGAACGTGTACAGCGTCCCGACGTTGTTGACGAGAACGTCAGGCGAGACTGGTTCCTCCTGTGGTGAGTGCAAGGATGTTCTCCTTTGCGGTCGTTTCTCGACCGCCGCATCTGCCCAGAGGCGACCACCGTGGAGATCGAAAACCTGACCCCTCGGTTGGTGAGCACCGTCGCGAATGGACGGGCTGCTCTTGATGCTGTCTGAATTCTACTGACTCACGGTGCCCAGAACAATGCCACCTTCGTGCCGTGTCTTACTGCATGATTGTGTCTCTACTGCATGGTTAAACGTCGGAACGGTGAACAATCGAAGTGTGCGGCGGTCTGTTCAGGGGATTTTCTACTGCATGATTTACTGCACGATTAGCTACAGACAGGGTCAAATGCGGTCAACGCAACTCTGTTGCCAACTGCTAAAGCGATGAAAACAGGCTTCCAGCAAGGGTTTTCGGGAGATTAGCAAACCGCCGCATTCGGCCACTCTGCCACCTCTCCGTGATTTAGACTTTAGCATGGTAGCGCTTCTTTGGTCATTTCTCCATCCACCATCCGCCAGATGCCCAGCGGGTTGCCGTCGCGCAGCTCCTCCGGCAGGGTGGACTCGGGGAATCCTTGGTAACAGACGGGGCGGCAGAAGCGGAAAATTGCTCCGCTGCCCACCGAAGTCGAGCGTCCATCGGAGGTCGACGGATAGGGGCCACCGTGCACCATGGCGTGGGAAACCTCGACCCCGGTCGGGAAGCCGTTAAATACCAGCCGCCCGACTTTGGTCTTCAAGATTGCAAATAAGTCACTGAACTCGCGGAGATCGGCCTCCGTGCCATGAATGGTGGCAGTCAGATGCCCGCCCAGATTGCGCGCCAGTTCCAGGACCTGGGCATGGCTGGAGTGGCGGATGACCAGGGTGGCTGGGCCGAAGACTTCCCCGGCCAGGTCGGGGTTTTGCAGAAATGATTCGCTGTCGACTTCAAAGAGCGCGGCCCCTACGCCGAGCTCCTGGTCGTCAGCAGAAGCCCGCCGTGCAGCCAGGAGCTTCACTCCGTGCTGGGTCTGGCGATGCGCAGTGGCGGATCGATAAGCGCTTCGTATGCCGGACGTCAGCAGGTTGAACTGACGGGACTCGACGACCAGCTTCCCCAGCTTCTCAATGAAGTTCGTGGCGTCGCCGTTCTGGGGCAGGAATAAGAGTCCGGGCTTGGTGCAGAACTGGCCCGCTCCCAGGGTGACCGAAGCGTACGCTCCGGTGGCTAGCTCGTCGCCGCTTTGCCGGAGCGCGCCCGGCAAAATGAAAACCGGGTTGGTGCTGCTCATCTCGGCAAACACGGGGATGGGTTCGGGACGCGCGGCCGCCAGGTCCATCAGCGCCCTCCCGGCGCTATGCGATCCCGTAAAGCCCACGGCCTTTACCAGCCGATGTTTGACCAGCGTTACGCCCACGCCGGTGCCGGAATCCAGCAGGAGGGAGAAAACTCCTTCCGGCAAGACGCACTCCCGAACACTCTCTCGCACCAACTGGCCCACCAGTTCGCTGGTGCCGGGGTGGGCTGGATGCCCTTTGACGATCACGGGATTTCCGGCCGCCAACGCCGAGGCGGTGTCTCCGCCCGCCACCGAGAAGGCCAGGGGAAAATTGCTCGCGCCGAAGACCACCACGGGGCCGAGCGGATGCAACATGGAGCGCAGATCGGGCCGCGGAGCCGGCTTGCGCGCGGCATCAGCCCGGTCGATGCGGGCCATGACCCACGAACCCTCCTCCACCACCTGCGCGAACAGGCGAAGCTGGCCGCAGGTGCGCGCGGTTTCGCCTTGCAGGCGGGTCTTGGGCAGAGCGCTCTCCTGCTCGGCGCGTTCGACCAGCTCATCCACGGCGGCTTCAAGTTTGGCTGCCAGGGTGCGCAGGAACTTCCCTTTTTCACGGCCTGAAATCCGGCTGTAGGTGGCAAACGCTTCATGCGCCAGGCTGGCCGCCAGATCTACTGCGTCGGTTCCCGCGGAGAAGAAGTCCGGCGGCAGACTCTCGCCGGTGCGGGGATTGGTAGCGCGAAAAGGTAGCCCGGAGCTGGTGGCCGAACGGAATCCGATGATTGACTGTCCCGATATTTTCAAGTGCTCCGCCTCCGGATGGTTTGAGCGCAGCGCTCAGATAGCCACAGTATATCGGGTGCGAGGGAAGCCGGAGTATGGCCGCCGAGGGCGGGTAGATTGGGCGCGTCCGTCGGTCCCAGATGACGCCAGGTTGAGGATGGATTCAGGCTCCAGAGCGTGCGGCGTCTATAATTCGATCTGGCTGAAAGCTGATAGCTGACGCCTGATAGCTTCCTCCATGCGCTTTGAATTCTTCATCGCCACCCGCTACCTTCGCGCCAAGCGCCGCCAGGCTGTCATCGGCGTGATTACCGGGATCTCCATCGCCGGGGTCGCTGCCGGAGTGGCTTCGCTGGTAGTGGCTCTCGCCATCAACAATGGATTTCGCCAGGACCTTCAGGACCGCCTGCTGGGCTCCACCTCGCACATCAATCTCCTGCGGGTGGAGAGCGACGGTATCAAAAACTGGCGTCCGCTAATGGAGCGTTTGTCCAGGCAGCCACACGTAGTCGGCACTGCGCCTGCAATTTACGAGCAAGTGTTGATCTCGAGGGGTCCGCGGGCCCGCGGGGCGGTATTGAAAGGGATGATTCCTGCTTATGAGCGCAAGGTCAGCGACCTGCTGAGCACGGTGAAGATTGGATCGATGGATCCGTTGGATCCGGAACGCACGGAGCCGGCTCCTCAACCCGGCGTGGGCGGGTCCCTTCGACTCCGCTCAGGGCAGGCTCCGACCCGCCCCCACACGAACTCTCCTGACGATCTGAACGCGGTGCAGGAGCGCGTCGCCGCGATGCCGCCCATCGTTCTGGGAAAGGACATTGCCGAGGATCTGGACGCCACGCTGAACTCGGTGGTGCTGGTCACCAGTCCTCAGGGAGAACTTACACCGTTCGGGCTGGTTCCGAAGTACAGCCGCTTCCGTGTGGTGGGGATTTTCAATTCAGGTTTTTTCGACTACGACAGTTCCTGGGCATTCACCCGTCTCTCCGACACCCAAAATCTGGAAGGTCTGGGTGACCAGATCACGGTACTCGAGTTCAAGGTGGACGACATTTATCAGGCTGGGAAGATTGCTGAGCAGCTGGAACAGGCTGCCGGCAGGGGTTTCATGGCCACCAACTGGATGGAGCAGAACAAGGCGCTGTTCCGTGCCTTGCGGCTGGAGCGGCTGGTGACCTTCATCACCATCGGATTGATCGTCTTCGTCGCTGCTCTGAATATTCTGATCTCACTGACCATGATGGTGATGGAAAAGACGCGCGATATCGCGGTGTTGATGTCCATGGGCACGCGGAAAGCGCAGGTGCGCCGTCTTTTCATCACCCAGGGACTCTTGATTGGCGTCATCGGAACTGCGATTGGGCTGGTGCTCGGCTACGCGCTTTCATGGGCGGGAGGCCACTACCACCTGCTGTCGCTGGCTCCCGAGGTCTATTCAATCGACTACGTGCCCTTCGCGCCCCGCTTGATCGATGGCATGCTGGTTGCGCTGGTGGCCATCGGGATTTCCCTGATCGCCACGTTGTATCCCTCCTGGTCGGCGGCGCGCATTCTCCCCGCGGAAGCGTTGCGCTACGAATAACGGGAATCAGGCTTCAACCGGGCCCGAGAAGTTAAGTTGCCAGGGGGCTGACCAGCCATGAAAAGCATGGGCCATTTTGCGGTTCTTACCCGATCCCGGCATTTTTGCTTCTTGCATTTGGCATCGCGTGGGTACTGTGGCTTCCCGGCCTGGCAATCTCACACGGCCAGATGGTCACCTTTGGCGGATTCGGGATTTATGCTCCCGCCCTCGCTGGCATGATTGTTTCTCATGGAGGCCAGGCCGCCACGCCGTCCCGATCGCGGGCCCGCCTGGTGTGCTTCATAGCGGTCTTTCTGCTGGCTGGGTCGGTCTACGTGCTCTTTCACAGGCTCCGCATGGACGAGGCCCTGTCCCCGCAACTACTCGTTCCGGCCGTGCTAGTGTCGATGGTCGTGGCCTGGATTGTTTCGGGAGTTTATTCCGGAGATTCCGGTACGCGTGCATTCTTGTGGACCCTGGTTCATCCCATGAAGTGGCGCTGGCAGGTGATCGCCTTCGGCTGTTTTGCGGTATACCTCGTGGCGCCGGCAATTCTGTTTCATCTGCTGGGACGCCCGTTTCTGCCTGCCAATTTGAGCTGGACTGCAGGCTCCGGAATCTCAGGCTACAGGGTCCTATTCCCGGTTTCGTACGCATCCACTTTCTTTTTTGGAGGAGGTGTGTCCGAGGAGCCGGGCTGGCGCGGTTTTCTGCTTCCCCATCTGCAAAAGAAGTATTCTCCGCTTCTATCGAGCGTCTTGGTGTGGCTGCCCTGGGCGTTGTGGCATGCTCCTCTCGATTACACGGGCGGGATTGGCGCCACGCTGGCGAGTTATGTCGGCAACCGGGTGCTGCTGCTGCTCCCACTTACCATCCTGACGACCTGGTTGTATAACCGTTCGGGTAAAACCATTCTCAGTGCGGCCTTGTTCCACGCCGCCTTCAATACTTTCCCCGATTTCTTGCCCTCTGTGCCGGGCATCACGTGGGTGCTCTATCTGTGGACCGTAACGGTTGTCATCACCGATCGAATGTGGCGGCCCATTCGCACACCACAGGTTGCCTGACGCCCGTGTTCTCGCACCGTGACCGGCGTCTGCCGGGGCGGTCGACAAAGTGGCTGAAGGACGTTTGGCGTGGATCCCGCCACACGGAGGATCGTGATGACCATGGTTATGTCGTATTTGCCGGGAATTGGGCTTAAGGTTTCCTTCATGAACGTTCCCAAAGAGGGAGCAGGAGGTTTCGGACCGGTGTTCATGCTTTAATGAGAGGTTGCGCTTGCGGATAGCTGAGAGCTATGGCAGGCAGCTGCGGTATGAGCCGAGGAGCCGGCCTTTTGCATCTAATTGAACAGGAAACGATGCTGCGCGTCGAAGGTCTGAAAAAGGTCTTTCGCTCGGGCGAGTCCGATCTGGTGCTCTTTGACAATTTGTCGTTTCAGGTGGCCAAGGGAGAAATGCTGGCCATCGTGGGCGAGTCGGGCTCGGGCAAGAGTACCTTATTACACATCCTCGGCGCTCTTGATCGTGCTTCTTCGGGTGACGTATACTGCGCCCACTTGCGATTGAGTTCGCTCTCGGAAGATGACGCGGCCGGGTTCCGAAACCATGAACTCGGTTTCGTTTGGCAGTTCCACTACCTGCTGCCGGAATTCACGGCACTGGAAAACGTGGCCATGCCGCTTCTGCTTCGGGGTCTGGCCCGGCAGAAGGCGGAGGGGGAAGCTTCGCGGTGGCTGCACGAGGTAGGACTGGAGCAGCGCTCGCATCACCGGGCGGGAGAGCTTTCCGGCGGTGAGCAGCAGCGGGTGGCTCTGGCCCGGGCACTCATCACCCAGCCCAAGCTTTTGCTGGCGGATGAGCCCACCGGAGATCTCGACAGCCGTACAGCGGACTCGGTTTTTGAATTGATCGCCCGGCTCCATCGCGACTACCAGCTCACCTCTCTTATTGCCACCCACAATTTTGCCTTCGCGCGCCGCTGCCACCGGGTGTTGCGTTTGCAGCGCGGGAAGGTGGAAGAAGTCGTGCCGGAGACGCTTTCCGGCTAGGGATGACGGAAATTGACAAACTTTTGCCCAACGTGCCGAAATGGAAGAAGTGCGAAGAAAGTTTGTAAGTGCTGCAAACGTTCGCGAGGGGCTGAAGTCAGGTTTCTTTGGTAACGGGACTCTAGTTCACAAACCGGCGCTTACGGGCCATAGACGTGACGGAAGCTTGATTGCATAATGATCTTGGGGCCGATGGTTTCCGGGGACATCCGTCCTTGGGAAACCAGGGGGGTAGGGCTTTATGTTTGAACGTTATACGGAAAAAGCGAGGCGCGTCATATTTTTTGCGCGCTATGAAGCCAGCCAGTTCGGGTCTCCTTATATTGAGACGGAGCATTTGCTGCTGGGACTCTTGCGCGAAGACAAAGCCCTGACCAATCGCTTTCTGCGTTCGCATGCTTCAGTCGAATCCATTCGCAAGCAGATCGAAGGACACACCACCATCCGGGAGAAAGTTTCGACCTCGGTTGATCTTCCACTCAGCAATGAATGCAAGCGGGTTCTGGCCTATGCCGCGGAAGAAGCGGAACGGCTTTCGCACAAGCACATCGGGACCGAGCATTTGCTCTTGGGTTTACTCAGAGAAGAAAAGTGCTTTGCGGCTGAAATTCTGCATGAACGCGGTTTGAGGCTGTCGACCATTCGGGAGGAGCTGGCGCGCAGCAGCCAGGAGAAATCGCAGCCCCAGCGTCAGCGCGAGTCTTCGCTGCTCAGCGAATTTTCCCGCGACCTGACCCAGGCCGCCATGGACAACCAGCTCGACCCGCTGGTGGGACGTGACGGCGAACTGGAGCGCGTCATCCAGATTCTGTGCCGCCGCACCAAGAACAACCCGGTGCTGATCGGCGAGCCCGGCGTGGGTAAAACCGCCATCGTCGAGGGGCTGGCGCAGCGCATCGCGGACGGAGAAGTCCCGTCGTTTCTGGCCGATAAGCGCATCCTCGGACTTGATCTCTCACTGATTGTCGCGGGCACCAAGTACCGCGGCCAGTTTGAAGAGCGGCTGAAGACCATCATGAAGGAACTGATGGAATCGCAGAACTCCATCATCTTCATTGACGAGTTGCATACCCTGGTGGGCGCAGGCTCGGCGGAAGGCTCGCTCGACGCGGCCAACATTCTGAAGCCGGCATTGTCGCGGGGAGAGATTCAGTGCATCGGGGCCACCACCCCGGGCGAGTATCGCAAGTCGATCGAGAAAGATCGCTCGCTGGAACGCCGCTTCCAGGCGGTGAAAGTTCCGCCTCCGGACGAGGCCAACGCCACCAAGATCTTGTTCGGGATCAAGGACCGGTACGAGAAGTTCCACGCCGTCACTTACACCGACGAGTCCATCAACTTCGCGGTATCGCATTCGAACCGCTACATTCCGGACCGCTTTCTGCCGGACAAGGCCATCGACCTGATCGACGAAGCCGGAGCGCGGGTCAAGCTGCGCCAGACTTCGCTGCCGGAAGAAATCACGGAAGTCCAGAAGCGCATCAAGTTCATCGTCCACCGTATGGAGAACGCCATCGCGAACCACGAGTTCGAGAAGGCGCGCTTCTACTCGGATGAGGAACGCAAGGAGCGCGAGAACCTGCGCGCTCTTCGCGAAAAATACCACCTCGATGAATCCTCCACCGGCGTTGTCGGTCGGGAGGACATCGAGGATGTGGTGTCGCGCTGGACCGGGGTCCCCATTACCTCCATCAAGGAAGAAGAGTCGGCCAAACTGTTGCGCATAGAAGAAGAGCTGCACAAGCGGATCATCTCGCAGGACAAGGCCATCATCGCCTTGGCCCGCGCCATCCGCCGCAGCCGCGCCGGCCTGAAGAGCCCCAACCGGCCCATCGGATCGTTCCTGTTCCTCGGACCCACGGGCGTCGGCAAAACGGAAGTTGCCCGCACCCTGGCCCAGTTCATGTTCGGCAGCGAGAAATCGCTGGTTCGCTTCGATATGTCCGAGTTCATGGAAAAGCACTCGGTCTCCAAGCTGATCGGCTCGCCTCCGGGCTATGTCGGTTACGAGGAAGGCGGACAGCTCACCGAGCGCGTGAAGCGCGCGCCTTACTCCGTCGTCCTCCTCGACGAAGTTGAGAAGGCCCACCCGGACGTCTTCAATATCCTCTTGCAGGTATTTGAAGATGGCCAGCTCACCGACGGCCTGGGCAACACGGTGGATTTCAAGAACACGATCATCATCATGACCTCGAACATCGGCGCCCGGCACTTGCAGAAGCGCGAAGGCCTGGGCTTCCAGTCCACCAATGAGGACATGATTTCGGGCAAGGTCGAAGACCTGGTCAAGGGTGAAGTCAAACGCACCTTCAACCCGGAATTCCTCAACCGTCTGGATGAAATTATTCTGTTTACGGCACTTAGCGAACAGGACCTGATCCAGATTCTGGAACTTATGGTCAGCTTGTTGAACCAGAACCTGGCCCAGAAGTCGATCACGGTGACGGTAACCGATGAAGCCAAGAAGTGGATCCTGAGCCAGACCGTGGGCGATCGCAGCTACGGGGCTCGTCCCCTGCGTCGGGCTTTGCAGAAGTACATCGAAGACCCGCTGTCGGAGGCGCTGATCCAGGGCACCATCACCACCCGCCCGGCTTTTATCGAAGTCTTCCTCGATGGACAGAAGCTGTACTACCGTCCGGTGGACTCGGAGAAGGCCGAAGGCGTGCTGTTGTACGAGAATTAGGCAGCGTTCAGCTATCTGCTATCAGCCGTCAGTTTACGCTGGCGGCTTTTCTTTGCGAACTTTGCGTAATCCTTTGCGCTCTTTGCGGTCAAAGGCTTTACCGCAAAGGACGCAAAGAAGATCGCGCAAAGGGCGCAAAGAAATTCCTATGGAACTTGTGGTCTATTCATCGCTCTGGTGTTCCGACTGCCGGGTGGCCAAGCGCTTCCTCCAGGGGCATAACATTCCCTTCAAGGAGGTTGACATCGAAACTACGCCTGGGGCGGCCGACGAAGTGATCGCCCGGACCGGAAAGCGCGCCCTCCCCCAATTTGTCATCGACGGCGAGTGGGTGCAACCCTACCGCGTGGGCGAGGGCTTTCTCTATGAGGAGATGGCGCAACGGCTAGGTATCAAAGAGCCATAGGTCCACCCGTACATCACCTTCCGTACCCTAGAAGACCCGGCCTCCAGGCCCCAAGATAGTAGCTCACAGGATGCCCGGCGGACACGCATTTCCCTCCCCCAATTTGCCCGCGGCAGCCACTCTGTCCTCATGGTCGAGAAGCAACATTCATCGGAAGAAGAGCCGGTCTGCACCACATGGGCCCGGCTGGTGGAAGTCGTCCTGGGCCTGTTCCTGATCATAGGGACTGGCGTCATGGCCCACTACTACGCTCCGCCCGCCCCGCTGCCGGTGCCGGCACCAACGCCGGCGCGCCCAGTGATCGCCAACGATCACCAGGACGAACTCCGGCAGCTTACCCGCGATGTGGATGAACTGAAGCAGGAACAAGCCATGCCGGCGCTGGTCCTGAACCGCTATCGCAATTCCATCTGCTACATCTATGGTATCTACCAGGTCGCCATGCCGGGACACCGGCCCGCCCTGCGCGCCCGCATTTCCGGAACTGGCTTCGTGGTGGCGGAAGGCCTGCTGGCCACCAACCGTCACGTGGCCGAGCCCTGGTACGGAGACTCCGAAGCCGATGCCCTGATCAGCCGGGGCGCCAAGCCATTGCTGGAAAAACTCGTCGCTTTCTTCCCGGGATTCCCCCTGCCGGTGGATATCACGCCTCTGGTGCTTTCAGCGAGCGGGGACCTGGCGGTGCTCCACGTGGAAAATTCTCAGGCCATCAGCCGCCTTCGTCCTCTGCCGCTGGCGGAGCGGGCCTCGAATCCGGGAGAATTGGTCGCGGTCGTTGGATACCCCATGGGAGTGCTGGGGATGGTGGCGAAATCGCCGCCGGCAGTTTACGAGCGCCTGGCCTATCGCCGCGATGACATTGGCGCGGCCAACGAACTGGCAGCGCTGTCGCTGATCCGTCCGTCGGCCACCTGCGGACATCTGGGCGACGTGGTCGGAGACAAGCTTATCTACGATGCCCCTACCGCCCACGGCGGCAGCGGCGGCCCGGTATTCAACTCCCAGGGCCAGGTCATCGGCATCAACGAAGCCTATATCGATGGCTTCTCCGGCGGCACCCTGGGCGTGTCCGTGCAGGCGCTTCGACCGCTGATTGCAGCGGCGCAGAAGAGGATCAGCGTGGGCGCGCTTCAATCCAAACCCTAGATAAGAACCGGCGTCATCCTGAACCCGGCTTCAGCCGTGTGAAGGATCTGGCGCGCAGCGGCGCAGCCCTGTTGGCGGCCTGTGACGTGTTGCCCATTTATTTCTCTCACGATAGCTCTTGGTTGAAGCCATCAAGGAGTAAGGCTTGTCACTGGAACCGCTTCACCCAACCCGGCTCACGCACATGCTCCTCGTCCAACCGGTGGAGCCGGGCAGCCATGATTCCCGGCCTTCCCAGATAGCCAACCACATGCTGCGAATCTTTGCGGTCGACCACCGGCAAGCGGCCGATATTATTGCGCAGCATTTTAGCCGCGGCCTCATGTAAGGTGTCGTCAGGATAGGTCACGATCAATTTGCGGCTTCCTGCTTCGAGCAGACGCATGGCTCCGGAGGGATCCTGATCAAGCGCCCGCAAGACATCGCCGCGGGTGATGATTCCCACTAACCTGCTTTCCGCATCCATGAGCAGCATCCCTTGGTGACGGCTTGCTTCTGGCTCGTGGCGGGCAATACGTTCGGCCAGGTCGCGTACCGGCATCTCGGCTGGAAGCGTGGGTGCCTCATGGTCCATCGTCTCCGACACCACCATCTGCTGCAACACGTCGGCTTCGTAGTCCTGATGGATGCGCAGTCCCCGCCGGACCAGCTTCTCGGTCATGATGGAAGCCTTGGGCATTAGCAGGATGGCAACTCCGTCCGCAATGACGGTGACCAGCATCAGGGGCAATACCGAGTTGTAGTCGCGGGTAATCTCGAAGGCAAAGACGATAAAAGAGAACGCCGCCCGTGAGGCCGCCCCGAACACCGCGCCCATGGCCACCAGGGCAAATGCTCCGGCCGAGAGGTGCGCGGCAGGGAAGGCCTCATTCATTCCCATGGCAAATACTCCGCCCAGTGCGGCACTCGACATGAACATGGGCGCGAGTAGGCCGCCGGACGTTCCCGAACCCAGCGAAATTACCAGGGCCACCGCCTTGGCCAGCATCACCACGATCAGCAACTTCAAAGCGAGATTGGCGTTCAGAATGTCGCTGATGGTGTCATAGCCGACGCCCAGCACCCGGGGAACGAAGTACCCGATGATGCCCAGTCCCAGGGCCCCGATTGCGGGCCACCAGAGTTGGTCAATGGGCAGCTTCTCGAACAGGTCTTCGGTCCAGTAAAGCAACTTGCTGAAGCCAACCGCCGCCAGGCCGCAAACCACTCCCAGCGCCAGGTAAAACGGCAGGGCGCTGGGGACGCCGAAATCCATGGCCGTAACCGTGAACATCGGGCCCGCGCCCAGCAGCTGCATGTGAACAGCGGTGGCCAGGGTGCTGGCAATAACCAGGGGGATAAACGATCGCGCCTTGAATTCAAAGAGGAGCAGCTCGATGGCAAGAATCACGCCCGCAATGGGCGTGTTGAAAGTCGCGGACATGCCGGCGGCCGCGCCACAGGCCAGCAATACCTTGCGCTCCGACCCCGTAGTGTGAAAAACCTGCCCCACCAGCGATCCCACGGCGCCGCCGGTCTGAATGATGGGGCCTTCGGCGCCGAAGGGGCCGCCGGTTCCAATCGCGATGGCGGCCGAGATGGGCTTCAGAATCGCCACTCGCGGCTGAATGCGGCTGCGATTGAAGAGCACTGCTTCCATGGCCTCGGGAATGCCGTGTCCCCTGATTTTTGATGACCCATACTTCGCCATGACTCCGACGATCAGTCCGCCGATGACTGGAATCGGGATGACCCACAGCCCCAGATGATTGTGACGAGCGCTGGTAAAGTCGGCGACGAAGCGGCCGTAGAAGGAAATGTTGGTCAGCAGTCCGATCAGCCGGTACAGGAGAAACGCGATACCGCCGGCAACCAGGCCAATCGCCGCCGCCAGGAAAGAGACCAGCACCATGCGGAATTGGGCAGGCTCGGCCAGAGTTGTGTCGCCAACCTGTGCGCCCGTGGCCGCGATCGTAGGGCGGGCTTCGCGGCCCGCGCCATCTCTGGAAATTTCTTTCTCGTTCGGCCCCGTCACATCTAGCCTGCTTCCCCGAATTGTCTAGAAGGAGTTTTAGGGGCCAAGGATTGAACACCCTTTGCCGGCTGTATGGCTCGTTCCAGGGCCGCGATCAGGGCCGGACCCTGGGTGCGTAACTCGGCCTTGTGGTCCAGGGACAATTTACGAAGTACTTTTTCGCCTTTCGCAGTAAGCTCCAGCAGGACCTGGCGGCGGTCATTCCCCGCACGGCTCCGCCGCACCAGGCCTCCGGCGGAGAGCCGGTTTATCAGTTCGACTGTGCTGTGGTGCTGGAGCTGCAATCTCTCGGCCAGCGTTCCAATGGTCGGGTGCAGTCCGTCCGGCAGTCCTTTAAGGGCAAGCATCAGCTGATGCTGTTGCGGTTCCAGCCGCATTTTCCGCGCCGACTGCTCACTGAAGTGCAGGAAGCGGCGAATCTGGTAGCGCAACTCGGCCAGGGCCCGGTAATCCGGGAGAGCGAGAGTGTTCTCTATGTCCATTCATAATATATCGTATCACGACGTATATGAAATTGGAGCAGCAGAGCACGCAGGAGCTGGCCGGGTTCAGCTGACCCGAGCCAGATTCTTCACGGCCTGAAGGCTGTGAAGCATGACGCCATCAAGAAGTAAGGAATTCGAATTCCGCTCTTAGGCTTTGACGACTTTGCCGCTTTTCAGGCAGGAGGTGCAGACGCGGATGCGTTTGGTCGCGGCCCCCACTTTGGCGTGCACCGGACGCAGGTTCACGTTCCAGCGACGCTTGGTGATGTTATGGGCGTGGCTGATGTTGTTTCCGAATTGCGGCCCCTTGCCGCAGATCTCACATACTTGTGCCATTGACTGCTCCAGGTAAGTTCAGAACTTGATCTGTAAAAGGTTGATTTTATCTGAATTTACGGGGTTTTGCCAGCCTGTGTGTCCGACCCACGCACGAGGTTATACTGAAAAAGTGACGCCGCCCGATCCCAAGTCGGTCAAAGTGAACCTGACGACCGGCACCGGCGTGGACATCGAGTGGAAGGACGGCCACCGCTCCCACTATTCGTTCCCCTTCCTGCGCGATGCTTGCCCCTGCGCTCTTTGTGACGACGAGCGCGGCAAGGCCGGACGCCGGCCGGGCGAGCGGCCCAAACTCGCGCCCGGCGCCCTGCCCATGTTCAAGGAGGCGGCCAAGCCCCTGACGGCCGACGCCGTGGGCAAGTACGCCATCAAATTTCACTGGAATGACGGCCACGAGCTGGGCATCTATTCCTGGCAGTTTCTGCGCGATGTCTGTCCCTGTGAAGAATGTGACGGGGCCCGAGCCACGACCTCAGGAAAGGTGAACTGACTCGGCTCCGGCTCGTCGGGGATTGCTACAATCGCTCGCCAGGATGAAAACCGCCTCGTTTCTCGTCGCCGTTTTGTGTGCAATCAAAGCTTTCGCCCAGCCGGGCGCCGGCAATCGAGCTGAAATGTCCATCCCCGGAGTTCCAGGGATCCTGCAGCTGGACGTGGGAGCGACCACATTCCAGACTGCTGTCACGCCCAACGGGAAAGAAGTACAGCTACGCGCCTTTGACCGGCCTGATCATCTTGGCATCTCGGCCTTTCTGCAGCGAGTTACATTTCCAGCGAGCGCCGAAAAATGCCGGGACGAGTGGTGGCCGGCCACCAAAAAATCTGCTCCGATGAAGCGTGACGATCTCGATGAATCGCAGGTAAGAGACGGAATCGCGAGAGTCGAATACATCGTGCCGGAATACCGGGGACATAAGATTCACCAGAAGACGATCCATGCCTACCTCGGCAGCGGAAATCTCTGCGCCGAAATCCACTTGTCCAAGGCCGGCTTCGAACCTGATGAGCAGAAGCTCTTTGAAGAGATCCTGAGTTCGGTAAAGCTGCTTCCGGACCAGACTGCCTCCAGCGACCAGAATCAAGGCGCAGGCACGCCTCCAGCCGGTGATACCCTGCGCTACCTGGGCGAGGGCAGCAGGTTTTATCTGCAACGGGACTACTCCGCTGCGGCTCGCTCTTACCAGAAGGCACTCGATCTCGAAAAACAAAAGCGCACGTTGCAGAGAGACACGTTCCGCGTCCTGGTGGATAACCTGGGCATGTCTTATGGGATCAGTGGCAACCTGAGGAAGGCGAAGGAAACCTTCGAGTACGGATTGACTCAGGAGTCCGAGTACCCCATGTTCTACTACAACCTGGCCTGCACCTACGGCGAAATGAAGATGATGCCGGAAGCGATCGAACAACTCCGGCTCGCGTACCGGTACAAGGCCAACATAATCGCGGGAGAGACTATGCCCGACCCCCTCAAGGACGATTCCTTCAGGTACTTCGTCGGCGACGACAGTTTTGTGAAGGCAGTGGCCGACATGCAGAAGTAGCCAGCGGCCCGGCAAAAGAAGCTCCTCCTCGGCAATGTGGCCGCGGGTTCCATGTAAAATTGAACGTACGTCATGGAGTCGGCTCCGGTCTTGTCCTTCCTCGACAAACTCAATCCGCAACAACGCGCTGCCGTTGAGACCACGGACGGCCCGGTCCTCATTCTGGCCGGGGCGGGCAGTGGCAAGACCCGGGTCATCACCTTCCGCATCGCGTATCTCATCGAAAATCTGGGCGTAATGCCAGAGGCTATTCTGGCCATGACCTTTACCAACAAGGCCGCGCAGGAAATGGTCGAACGGGTGGACAAGCTGGTTGGAGGCCTCTCCATTGCCAAGCCTACGATTTCTACCTTTCACTCTTTCTGTGTGCGGGTGTTGCGGCGGGACATCGAACAACTGCGCATTCCTTCGGCCGTGCCGGGCCAGCCGCCGATCGGGCTGACCCGGAGCTTTGTCATCTACGACGAGTCTGATCAGCAGCAACTGGTGAAGTCGGCGATGCGCCGGCTCGGCATTGACGACAAACAGACCACGCCGCGCTCCATCCTCTCCCACATTTCGTGGGCCAAGAACCACATGCTCGACCCGCAGGAGGTTTATCTGCAGTCGGGCGATCCCAAGACGGAGCGCGTGGCCCACATTTACGAGGAATATCGCAAGGAGCTGCGCAAGGCCAACGCTCTTGATTTCGACGACCTGCTGCTCGAGACGGTTCGTCTGCTGAAGGCGGCGCCGGCGGTTCGCGATTATTACAATCGCCGCTACCAGTACGTGATGATCGACGAATATCAGGACACCAACCGCCCGCAATATGAACTGATGCGGCTGCTGGCGGGCACTCATCACAACATCTGCGCGGTGGGCGATGAAGACCAGTCGATTTATTCCTGGCGTGGCGCTGACATCCGCAACATCCTGGAATTTGAGAAGGATTTCCCTGAGGCGAAGATCATCCGCCTGGAACAGAACTACCGCTCCACCCAGAACATCCTGCAGGGCGCTTCGGCGGTGGTGGCGAACAATATCAAGCGTAAAGGGAAGAACCTGTGGACCTCGCGCCAGGGAGGCTCAAAGATCGGTTACTACGAAGCTCCGGACGGCGAAAACGAATCCCTCTTTGCCGCTGACTACATCTCGAAATATCTGCGCGAGGCAGCCGACCAGGGCGAGAGTGCCCGCGCCGCAGTGCTTTATCGCACCAACTCGCAATCCCGGCTGTATGAAGAAGCCATGCGCCGCTATGGCCTGAAGTATCACGTGGTTGGAGGCTTCTCGTTTTACGAACGCGCCGAAATCAAGGATATGATCTCCTACCTCAAGGTCATCCATAACCCGGATGACTCCATCGCACTGCTGCGCGTGATCAACACGCCGGTGCGCGGAATCGGTAAGACCAGTATTGAGACCCTGGAACGGGTTGCGCTTGAGACCGGCCTCTCGCTGTGGGGTGCGATTGCGGAAGTGATCAAGCGTCAGTTACTGCCCCAACGTGCCCTGGCCGCTCTCAAGGCCTTCACCAACATTATCGACGACGGGCGCGCCATCCTGTCGGGCACGATAGGAGAGCGGCTGGAAGAGACTGCGGCGGCTGAGGCTGAGCGGGGGGACGAAGATATCGATCTCCCGCCTGTTGAGGATGACACTGATTTCAGTCCCGACAACTTCTCATTCGATTTCGGGGGTGACTTGGGATCCGCTGGCGAAGGTAGCGCCGGCGTCCCGCCGGCACTGGAACGGGCGAACGGCCCGCTCGCCGAAGAAGTGGAGGCGGAACGCCTCCACGACAGCCGGCAGGATGCCGGTGCTACAACCCCAACTCCCAGCACTGCTGACATTCTGAAATTTCTCATCGACCGCACCGGTTATATCAAGCTGCTGGAGGAAGAAGACACGCCCGAAGCCTTTTCCCGGGTTGAGAACCTGCGCGAACTGGTGAACGCCGCCATGGATTCGCGGGACCGAGATGAAACTCTCGACCAGTTTCTCGATCACGCCGCCCTGGTCAGCGATGCGGATGCCTACGACGAACGCGCCCAGATCACGCTGATGACTTTGCACGCCGCCAAGGGCCTGGAGTTTCCCGTGGTTTTCCTCGGAGGCCTGGAGGAAGGACTCTTCCCGCATTCGCGGACCTTCCTGCAGCCCGACGATATCGAAGAAGAGCGCCGGCTCTGCTATGTCGGCATGACCCGCGCCATGGACACGCTGATTTTGACCCGGGCAGTTTATCGCCGACGTTACGGTACGGATCTGCCCGAGGCCAGCATTCCGTCGCGTTTTCTCGAAGAGATTCCCGTCGAACTGGTGGAAGACCTGGGAACATCCAAAAGAGCCAGAGCAGGTCGTGTGGCCGCGGGCGACTCGCCCGCGGGCGGATATTCGCGGGCGAGTCGGGCTCAGCCACACGAGCAGGAATCGGCTCACTACGCCTATGAAGATGAGGACCAGAGTGCAGCCTGGACGAATCCACAGAAGCCACGCGCGCCGGCAGTGTCCTATTCCGGCAAGTCCTACAACTCCATCGAGAATATTGCCGACTTTTTCGCCTCGCGAGGCAAGAAATTCAGCGTGCCCAAAGTGCCAGTCGAGCCGCCCAGAGGCAAGAAGGGGTTCCGCCCGGGACAGAAGGTTCGCCATCCCAAATATGGCGAGGGCACTGTATACCAGCGCGAAGGAGAAGGTGAAGAGGCCAAGATTACGGTACAATTCCCTCGCTTCGGTTTGAAGAAGCTGGTGGAGAAGTATGCGCAGCTGGAGGGGGTGTAGAGCGCTTCCAGCCGCTAGCTCCTGGCTTCTGGCCACACCGAGGATTCTGAATCTGTTTGGCCAGCAGCTAGCAGCCAGCAGCGATTTCTTAAGGAGAAACCAACAGCACTCATGGCAAACACAAGCACACTGAGCAAGGAAGAACGCAAGAAGAGCAAGCGGGCATCGCGCAAGAAGCGCAAGACGGAAAATCCGCTGAAGCCCCGCGAATACGCCCGCGGTTCAGCCAAGCGCAAAGTCAAGAAGATGGCGCGCGGTACCGCGAAGCGGTAAGAGCAGCAGTTGGCATCGGCACTCGGCAATTAGCGGTGAGCGTAGAACGTTCATGGTCTGAATGCCAGGTGCCAATGGCTGGTTGCTGATGCCGAAAGCACAGGAGACCAAAACCCTTTGGCACAACCACCAACGGCCCGCACGTCTGACCACCAGCTGCTCTGCTGCAAGTCCATCGACAAGCTGATCGCGGAAGCCGACGAACCCGGACATCGTCTTAAAAAGACACTGGGGCCATGGTCGCTCACTGCGCTCGGCATCGGCGCCATCATCGGCTCGGGGATCTTCGTGCTTACCGGCACGGCTGCGGCGGGTGAGCACTTCGAAGCGCCGTCCATTCTGCACGCGCAGGTTTTGGACCTGATCAGCACCTTCCTGCGCACCGGTTCTACGGCGGGAGCGTTGATGCACGGGCGTCCGCCAGCCGGTCCTTCTATCGCAATCTCGTTTCTGCTGGTGGCCGTGGCCTGCAGTTTTGCCGGCCTGTGCTATGCCGAGCTGGCGTCGATGATTCCGATCGCGGGCAGCGCCTACACCTATTCCTATGCAACGCTGGGCGAAATTTTTGCCTGGATCATCGGCTGGGACCTGATCCTGGAATATGTGGTCAGCAACGTGGCGGTCGCTGTCGGCTTCAGCGGATATGCCAAAGCGCAACTGGCTGCATTCGGGATTAACCTGCCGAGCGCATGGGCAAGCCCGGTCTGGGCTTCGGGACATTGGACGGGCGCGTATTTCAACGTGCCCGGTTTCCTGATCGTATTTATTCTCACGCTGCTTGCTGGTGCGGGGCGTGAAGGAATCGGCGGGCGCCAACAACGTGATGGTGATGATCAAGATCGGCGCTATCCTCACCTTCCTCGTAGTCGGCGGGATGCTGGTGAACAAAGCCAACTGGACGCCCTTCGCTCCCTCGGGATTTGCCGGAATTGTTACCGGCGGCGCCATCGTGTTCTTCACCTACATCGGCTTCGATTCCGTATCCACTGCGGCCGAAGAGTGTAAGACGCCGCAGCGCGACCTGCCTTTCGGCATCATCGCTTCGCTGATCGTCTGCACCATCCTTTACGTCGGGGTTGCGATCGTTCTGCTGGGCATGATGAAGTACACGACTTTCGTTTCCGGCGAAGCCGCGGAAGCGCCCGTGGCCTATGCCTTGAAATACCTGGGCGCGCACCCGTTGTTCCGCTCCGTCATCGTAGTGGGCGCTCTCACCGGCATGATTTCCTCGCTGCTGGTCTTTCAGTACGGGCAGGCGCGCATCTGGTACGCCATGTCGCGCGACGGCCTGCTGCCCAAACTTTTTTCCGCCGTGCATCCCAGGTACAAGACTCCTTACTGGTCCACCTGGATTGCCTGCTTCGCGGTAGGGATACCGGCTGGGCTGGTGGACATCGGTGATGCCGCCGACCTCTCCAATATCGGTACGCTGTTCGCATTTGTCCTGGTATCGCTGGGCGTCATTTTTCTGCGCCGCCGCCAGCCCGATCGTCCGCGGGCCTTCCGCGTACCTTTTGTTCCCTGGTTTCCGCTGATCTCGGTGGTGTTGTGTGGCGGACTCATGACCGGACTGACTGTGATTACATGGCTGCGTTTTGTCATCTGGCTTGCGATCGGCCTGGCCATTTACATCTTCTACAGCCGCCATCACAGCGAATTTGCCAAAGCCAAGAGCTAGGGCATTTTTAATTTTAGATTAATGCAGATTGCAGATTGCAGAGCGAAAGGCGAGAACCCCTTCGAGTTGTAAAAATCTTCAATCTCAAATCTTCAATCTCAAATCGATTCCCCCAACCCTCCTCCTTCAATCTACAATCATAAGAGCATGGCGTCGCAGCCCAGCTCGTTCATCGTTACCCTGCCCAAGGCCGAGCTGCATCTCCATCTGGAAGGTGCGATCGATCCCACGCACCCTGCTCGAACTGCGCCAGCGCCACGGTAAACCCAGCAGCCTCGCCGAAATCGAACAGCTTTACAGCTACCAGGATTTCAACGGCTTCCTGATGGCCTTCAAGGCGGTGACCGAAGATCTGCGGACCGCCGACGATTACGAACTCATCACCTACCGCCTGATGGAAAGGCTCAAAGCGCAGAACGTGCTGCATGCCGAGGTGTATGTGTCGGTCGGGGTTTGCCTGTGGCGCAAGCAGAATTTCGAGGCGATCTTCGAAGGCCTGGATCGAGGCCGCCAGAACGGTGAGCGCGACTTTGGCGTCTCGCTGTTATGGATCTTCGATGCGGTGCGCCAGTTCGGCCCGGTTGCCGCCCGCGAGGTCTTCGAAGTGGCGGCGCGCCTCCGGGAGCGGAACGTCGTGGCCATCGGCCTCGGTGGCGACGAGCAGAAGGGGCCGCCGGAGTTGTTTCGCGATGCCTACGCCTATGCCGCCGAGAACGGACTGCACCTGACCGCCCACGCCGGTGAAAATGCCGGGCCCGAGTCGGTCTGGGGCGCGCTCAATCTCCGCGCCGAGCGCATCGGACACGGCCTGACCGCCGCGCAGGACCCGGAGCTGGTGGAAGAACTTTCCACCCGCCAGGTCCCGGTGGAGATTTGCCTCACCAGCAATCTGCGCACCGGCTCCTGTCCATCGTTGAGCGCTCATCCCATCCGGCAGTACTTTGACCAGGGAATTATGATCACGCTCAACACTGACGATCCGGCCATGTTTCGTACGTCCCTGGCGCGGGAATACCAGTTGGCCCAGCAGTCTTTCGGCTTTACCGAAGAACACCTGCGAGAGCTCGCGCGGAACTCCTTCGAGGCCTCTTTTCTTCCCGCGGAGAAGAAGCTGACTTTTCTGAATTTGTTTGACGCAGCCGCAGCCCACACTTAGATTTTCCAGATTCGCATTCTTCCGGAGCTCTGGGGCATGAAAGCATCTCTGATCGCCGGGCTGTTCCTGACTGCTTTCCTGTGGGCCGGGGACCAGCCCAAAACCAAGAACGATGTGCTCATATTCACCAATGTCAACGTTGTGGGCATGCGCGACGGAGAGATCGCCCAAGGTGTAACCGTCGTGATCAAGAAAGGGCGGATCAGCGGCTTGGCCAAGGTGGGTTTTGTCGGCCCGGGCCGGAACATTCAGATCGTCAATGCCAATGGAAAATACCTGATCCCGGGACTCTGGGACATGCACGTGCATAGCGCCTTTATTTCCCCGGCGTGGGACGAAAAGGTGATTTACCCGCTCTACATCGCCAACGGCGTGACCGGAGTGCGGGACATGGGCGGCGACCCGGATGTACTCGAGCAGCGCCGCAACCGCATCGAGAGCGGGGAACTGCTGGGGCCGCATCTTCTGCTGGCTGGTCCGTTTCTGGCGGCCGGGAAGAGCGACCGGCAGACCATCGCGGTGAATTCGCCGGAAGATGCCCGGCAGGCAGTGGACGCGGTGAAAAGGCGAGGCCTGGATTTCGTCAAAATTCTCTCCGTCCCCCGCGAATCATATTTCGCAATTGCCGATGAATCTGCGAAACAGAGAATCCCGTTCGTCGGGCACGTTCCCTATTCCGTAAGCGTACGCGAAGCGGCTACGGCGGGGCAGAAAAGTATCGAGCACCTCACCGGAATTCTGCTCGCCTGCTCCTCCCGCGAAGACGAACTTCGAGGCCAGGGCCTCGCCGCCCTGAATAAACGCGACTATGTCGCCTACCAGAAACTCGGCCTGCAGATCATGGCTACTTATGACCCGGCAAAGGCGGGCGCGTTGTTCCTGCAACTGGCGAAGAGCAACACCTGGCAGGTGCCTACGCTGGTGTGGACAGAGACCAACAGCCGGATCGATGATGCGGATCTGGGATCCGATCCTCGACTGAAGTACGTTCCCGCGTCCATCCGCACGCAATGGGATCCGGTGAAGCTACGCGAAAAGACTTCGCCCGAAGAACTCGCGGCCCTCAAGGCCGAAGCCGCCCGCGATCTGGAACTGGTCAAGGCGATGCACGGCGCCGGAGTGCGGTTCATGGCCGGCAGCGACGGCCCCGACCCTTACGTGTTTCCCGGATTCAGCTTGCACGATGAACTGGAATGGCTGGTAAAAAGCGGGTTCACTCCCCTGCAGGCCTTGCAGTCCGCCACCTTCAACCCGGCACTGTTCATGTCCAACATGGACAAATACGGAGTAGTAGAACTACAGCACGTGGCCGATCTGGTGCTTCTGGACGCAAATCCTCTCGATGACATCCGCAACACGCGCAAGATTTTTGGGGTCGTCGTGGGTGGCAAGTATTATTCGCGCCGCGACCTGGACGCGATGCTCCAGCAGGTCGAGAAGCTGGCCGCCCAGGAATAGAAAAGAGATCCCATGACGCAGCACATCGGCATCGTGGCCTGCAGCGCGGAGGGAGCCGCGCTCTGCTACCGCACCATTGCGCTCGAGGGCGCGCATCTGATGGGGATCCACGATCACCCCGAAGTCTCGATGCACACCCATTCCCTGGCTCGATACATGGATTGCATCTATGCCGGCGATTGGCCCGGCGTCGCCGATCTGATGCTCTCGTCGGCTCAGAAACTGGCCGCAGCGGGTGCCGATTTTCTCATTTGTCCCGACAACACCATTCACCAGGCCTTCGATCTGGTCGAACCCCGCTCCCCGCGTCCCTGGTTGCACATTGCTCAAGAGGTCGCGAGTGAAGCCCACCGAAGCCATTTCAAGCGCATAGGGGTACTGGGCACACGCTACCTGATGGAGGGGCCAGTCTATCCAGAAAAGTTGAAAGCAGCCGGCCTTGAACACCGCATCCCAGCACCGCAGGCGCGGGAGAAGATCAACCAGATCATCATGGACGAACTGGTAAACGCCGACTTCACGCCGCGTTCTCTAACATATTTTCAGGAGGTAATCCGGAACCTGGGCGACCAGGGCTGCGATGCGGTGGTCCTGGGATGCACAGAGATTCCGTTGCTGGTCACACCCGATTCGTCATCGTTGCCGACGCTGGATTCCACCCGCCTGCTGGCCAAAGCGGCAGTCATGAAAGCCGCAGGCACCGTTTGAGATTGTGTGGGACGGGGCTCGGCTGGCTTTTAAGCTTCACACAAAGAGCCCGTGGAGACTCCTTTCATGCCGCTAAAATTCCGACGCCTGCGAGACACCTACGCTATCTGCCGCCTGGCGCCCGACGCCCCGGTTCCAGCGGCGATCGTGGATACGCCTTTCGTCTGCGTAACCCGCACCGCCGAAGAACTGTCCGTTGTCTGCCCGGTCAGTCAAGCTTCCACAAAACGCAAAATGCGAGTCGCCCTGGACCTGCCTCAAGCTGGAAGGCCCCTTCCCATTCTCCCTGACCGGAGTGCTGGCCTCCTTCATCGACCCGCTGGCCCAAAGCGGCATCCCTATCTTTGCCATTTCAACCTTCGATACCGACTACGTGCTGGTGAAAGAGGAAGCTGCGGCGTCAGCGCTGAAAGCGCTACTCGCTGCCGGGCACGAGTTGATTTCCTGACTGGCCTACGGTGTCGGACTTCTTGTGTTCTGGGTGAGCGAAGGTTGCTATTCTCGAACAACAAATCAGTTTAAAGTTAGAAGTTCCCGGTTCTCAGATTCTCCATTCGCTTCACGAATATCGCCAAACGCTGCCCAATCGGTGCACTTCGGACATCTCTATGCTCTAATAAAGCAGTCGCCATGGCTTCAGCCCGAATCACTGTGCGCCGTCGTTTGAAGGCCTTCCACCGCAACTTGCGGGGAGCGCGCATGATTGCAGGCGCGTTCGCCTCCACGGAACATCCGCTGCTGGCGCATATTATTCCCATCCGGCGCTGTAATCTGGCCTGCGAATATTGCAACGAGTATGACGATTTTTCCAAGCCGGTCCCGACCGAGGCCATGTTTCAGCGCGTGGACAAGCTTGCCGAACTGGGAACGTCAGTCATCACCATCAGCGGCGGCGAGCCTTTGCTTCATCCCGAACTCGATCAAATCATCCGGCGCATCCGCAAGCGGGGCATGATCGCCGGGCTGATCACGAATGGTTATCTGTTGGTGGCGGAGCGCATCGAACGACTCAACCGCGCCGGCCTGGAATGGCTGCAGATCTCGATCGACAACGTTACCCCGGACGAGGTCTCGAAAAAAAGTCTGAAAGTGCTGGACAGAAAACTCGAACTGCTTGCCGAACATGCCGATTTCCACGTGAACATCAATTCCGTGGTGGGCGGCGGGGTAAAGAATCCGCAGGACGCGCTCACCATCGGCAGGCGGGCTCTGGGCCTGGGCTTCAGCTCCACCATCGGCATCATTCATGACGGTTCGGGACAGCTGCAGCCGCTGAATGATGAAGAGCGCCGGGTGTACAACGAAATGAAGTCGATGGAGAAAAGCAGTTTCACCCGCATCAACGGCTTCCAGGACAACATTGCGCAAGGTCGTCCCAACCAATGGCGCTGCCGCGCCGGCGCGCGCTATCTCTACATTTGCGAAGACGGCCTGGTGCACTACTGCTCCCAGCAGCGCGGCTATCCAGCGGTCCCACTGGAGAAGTACACAATTGACGACATTCGCCGCGAGTATCTCTCGGAAAAGACCTGCGCCCCCAACTGCACGGTTTCCTGTGTCCATCAGGTATCGGTGTTCGATTCGTGGCGCGCGCCACAGCTTCCCGCTTCGGCCGCGGCGGCGCCGGGATCCCGCGACCTGATCCAGATCGGCTGAATACCTCTCGAGTTGCGCTCGCCCACCCGGACGAGGCGTCCAGGCCTACGGCATCTGATTTCGATATATGATTGCGAACGGCGGCCACTATGGACAAACGACAGTTCCTGAAAACTTCTGGCGTTCTCATCACCGGCGGCGTGCTGTCGCGCCTGGTGAATGCAGAGCAACCATCCGCGCCTCGTACAAATTGGTCCGGCAACTACCAATACAGCACCGACCGACTGCATCTCCCCAAGACGGTGGAGGAAGTTCAGCAGGTCGTAAAGAAGTGCAGCAAGCTGAAGGCGTTGGGTGCGCGCCATTCGTTCAACGGGATCGCCGACAGCAGGGAAAATCAAATCTCCCTTAAGCTTCTCGATCAGATTGCGCTAGATCCAAAGTCGCATACCGTTACCGTCGGAGGAGGCGTCACCTACGGCCAGCTTGCGCCGTACATCGATGGCCAGGGTTTTGCCGTACACAACCTGGCCTCCTTGCCCCATGTTTCCGTCGCGGGCGCATGCGCCACCGCCACGCATGGTTCAGGCAGCAAGAACGGCAATCTATCCACAGCTGTGTCGGCGATGGAAATTGTCACGGCTGATGGTGAAGTCGTGGCCCTGTCCCGGCAAAAGGATGGTGACCGGTTTTCCGGCGCGGTGGTCGCTTTGGGCGGGCTCGGCGTAGTCACCAAGGTTACGCTCGACGTACAGCCGACATTTCAGGTAAGACAGGTCGTGTACGAGAATCTGTCGTTGACGCAACTGGAAGATCATCTTGACGATATTTTTTCAAGCGCGTACAGCGTCAGTCTCTTCACCGATTGGCAAAATCATCGCGCCACCCAAGTTTGGATAAAGCGGCGCGTCGAACCTGGAGAGTCTTTCGAATTCGCACCGGAGTTTTATGGGGCCAAGCTCGCAACCCAGAAGCTTCATCCCTTGGCCGGTCATTCCGCGGAAAATTGCACCGAGCAGATGGGTATTCCGGGGCCGTGGTACGAACGGCTGCCGCATTTCCGCATGAACTTTACGCCCAGCAGCGGGGCAGAGCTGCAGAGCGAATTCTTTGTCCCCCGCGACCGGGGATATGAGGCCATTCTGGCGGTGGAAAAACTGCGGGACCGCGTCGGGCCCCATCTTTTTATCTCGGAGTTGCGCACCATTGAAGCCGACCATCTTTGGATGAGCACTGCTTACCAGCGGCCATCGCTGGCGATTCATTTCACGTGGAAGCCGGAATGGCCGGCGGTCAAAGAGTTATTGCCCGTGATCGAGGAACAGCTGGCACCCTTTGAGGCGCGGCCGCACTGGGCCAAACTCTTCACCATGCCGCCGGCGCGGCTGAAAACACTCTACGCGAAATTGCCGGATTACCAGGAGCTGCTCAAGCACTACGATCCGCGCGGCAAATTCCGCAATGAATTCCTGAACACGAACATCTACGGCGGATAAGACGTACGACGACGAACAGGGCCTGGTTTCTCGCGTTGCCTACTCCCCGTATTGGCTGCTCAGATACTTGCCCACATCAGTCTGCAACTGGCCGTAGTCATCGTGGATGGTGGCGCGCAAAGCGGATTCGGGGGAATTTCCCTCAGCGAGTCGTTGCAGAATGCGCTGCAGTTCGCTCACGCCCTGAGTGTCGATGATGAATTGCACCGCGGCCAGGGACTCATCGTAGGCCAGCATGGCTTCCAGACCTGAAAAGCGCATGAAACTGCCTTCCAGCGCGTTGAATGGAATTTCCTGCTGTGCCTTGAAGAGTCCGGCCAGGCGGCGACCGCGCGACGACAATGATTTCGGCTCCATGGCTTGCGCGATACCCTCATTCAACCACTGCGGGCAGCGTCCCCCGGATAGCTGGTTGATAAAGGAGTGGGCCAGTTCGTGTTTCAGCACGCGTGACAATTCAGGAGTGACCGAACTCATCCCGTTTACCGGGATGCGCAGTTTGCCATCGTTGACCGCGCCCGCCCATGAGGGTGATTGGGTAACGTCGAAAAAAGCCTGGTCGGTGTAGAGGATGACGGCGATACTGCCGCGCGGCGCCACGCCAAGATCGCGCACCAGGTCGCCGTAGTGCGACTCCAGGGTGGAAACCAGATCGCGGCGTAATGACTCGGGCGTTTGCCGGCCTTCATATTTCAGCGTGAAGTGGCTGCTCTCGTTTTGCGTGAACTCCGATTCCGCGCTGGCATCGCGTTCCGCCTTCTCCAGATATCTCTGCACCTGGGCGTCGGGACGAAGCTGTAAAGAACGCTTCCAGCTGCGGATGGCGTCCTTGTTGCGGTCGCTGGCATACTGCGCATAGCCCAGGATGGCCAGGGTGTCGGGCGAATCGGGCGCGATTCGTACCGCGCGTTCCGCATAAGGCAAGGCTTCAACCGCATTCCCGGTGCGCAGGAGCAGCGCGACGTAAAAATTCAGAATTGTGGGATTTTGTCCATCAAAGCGCAGCGCGGTCTCAAAATAGCTGCGGGCCTTGCTGAAATTGGTTTGCTCCATCTCGTGCTTTCCGGCGATGAAATACGCGGCTGCGGTCACCGGCCCATTGCCTTGTTGTTCGATCGCGGCCAGCGCGTCGGAATCCACCTTGCCGTCGTGGACGATCTTGTCGCTGACCCCCGGCTGACTTTTCAGGTTGTCGGCAGGGGTGAGTGAGGGAACGTCTTCTGAACCCTTGCTGCCGGCGGAGGCGCGCTCAGGACGAATTCCCCCGGCCTCAACGCGTTCGACTAGTGACTTCGGAATTGCGTAAGAGTCTTCACCAACCTCATACTCGAGGTGCGAGCCATTTTCGTGGACCTGGTCGGCATAGATCGTGCGGCCGTTCTTAAGGCGGATCACTTCCGCGGAGGCGCCGGCGGCGCCCAGGAACAGGCCCGACAATAGTAGGAAGATGACAGATGCCCGCACTATGGCGCATTCTAGCAAGAGGGGTGAAGCCCACCTACGTGACCAAGGTAATCAGAATTATTCCAGTTAAGACGTTGGCTCTGTGTGGGCTGGCTTTGGCCTTGTTGGCGCCGCCCCCCAGTCGCGCGCAAGCTCCGGCGGTAGCGCCCCCACCATCTTCTGCAGCCGCGACTGCAAGTCCACCTGACCAATCCGCGGAAGCCCTCTACATGAAGTTGCGCAGCGTGGGGCTCGACAAGTCGCGGGTCTATCACATCCGCGAAGTGACGCTCGAGCGCGCCGCCTTTCACATCACTTTTGACGATGGCACCATCGCATTTACCGAAGATGTTGCCGGCCACGTCACGGGGGCGTTCTTTGAAGGCGAGGGAGAAGTGCTGTTGATCCCCAACGACCAGGCGGAGCGGGCCTCCATGATGCTTTTCACCGGGGCGGCCATCCTGGAAGAAAAATTTGTCACCGGATATTTCCGTTTCAATGACAACACCTTTGCCGAGTTGCAGCCGGCGCTCCGTCCGGCAGAGAACCCCCAGGAATTTTTGACTCAGTGGGACTCCGCTGCCCACAACCTGGCCCAGCTCGACGCCTTGCGGCTGCTGCTCAGCTTCAGCAATACCCTGCCCACCTCGGGGCCGGACGGTGCCGCGCCCGCGAAATCCAACCTGCCCGCGGACGACGACCGCATGCTGCACGCGCGCCTGCAGGGACGGAAGCTGGGGACGTTCGATCTCTTCTACGACTCGCTGGCGGCGGAACAAATCTGGGCAGGCCAACAGAAGAGGGTCGACGGTGAAAGTTACTACGACGTGTGGAGTGCATTCGCCCTGGGCCAGCCCGGTGGCCGCTCCGGCGACGCCGCCGGTGTCATGGGAGAAGAAGCGAAGCCCGAGGCAGTCAGCGTTTCGCAATACAAGATCCAGGCCAAGGTAGCGCCGCCCACCAGACTCGATGCCGAGGCATTCGTGCAGCTTGAAGTGCGACAGGGCGGGCAGCGCGCCGTGCTCTTCGAATTGTCCCGCTTCCTCCAGATCAGCAAGGTCGAAGCCGACGGCCACCCGCTGGAGTTCATCCACAACCAGGCGCTCGAGGGCACTCAGCTGGCACGGCGGGGAAACGATCTGGTGGCTGTCGTCTTCCCCCAGCCCCTCCGCGCCGGGGAACAGATTAGTCTGCACTTCGTATATGGCGGCGACGTACTTTCCGAGGCTGGTGCCGGGCTGCTCTATGTAGGCGCTCGCGGGACGTGGTATCCCAATCGCGGGCTGGAGATGGCGAAATTCGATTTGCAATTCCGCTATCCCGCTGGTTGGACACTGCTTGCAACCGGTAAGCGATTGGAGGGCAGGCCCGCCGATATGCCGCCAGGTGAACAATCCAGCCATTGGGTTTCGGACCGTCCTATGCCGATTGCCGGGTTTAACCTGGGCAAGTACTCGCGAGTAGAAGCGCGGGCGGGCAAGGTTGTGGTGGAAGCCTACGCCGCCTCCGGCGTGGAGCGCACTTTCCCCCAAGGTACGACCCAGGCGCTGGTCTTGCCACCGCCTCTTGTTCCCTTTCCGCGGATCAACCCGAACGACGAGGTCACGGTGAATACACCTCCTCCATCTCCTGCGCGCAATGCCCAGGCGGTCGCGGATGCGTCCGCGCGCGCGGTCGAGTTTTTCGCTCAACGCTTCGGTCCCTACCCCTATTCCAGCCTGGCTCTGACCCAGATGCCGGGCGATGTCAGCCAGGGGTGGCCCTCGCTCATTTTCCTCTCCAGCTTTTCCTTTCTCACCCCGCAGGAAAAATCGCATTTGCAAATGGGCCCGGTGGCAAAGGTCCTGAGCGATAACGTCATTGCCCACGAGACAGCCCACCAGTGGTGGGGCGATCTGCTGTCCTGGAAAAGCTACCGTGATCAATGGCTCTTCGAAGCACTGGCCAACTACAGCGCCCTGCTGCTGCTCGAGTCGCAATCGCCGCCGCAGTTTCACGCGGTCATGGAGAAATATCGCGAGAATCTTCTGGTCAAGAACAAAGAGGGATCTCCGCTGGCGGACGCGGGTCCGGTCACCTTCGGCACCCGGCTCAACTGCTCTCACTTTCCCGAGGGATATGAGGCCGTCAGCTATGGTCGAGGCACCTGGCTATTTCACATGCTGCGATACATGCTGCGTGATGCGGCCCGCAAAAGCAGCGGGCGTTCCACAGATCTTTCAGACGCCCAGGCAGATGCGCCCTTCTTGCGCGCCCTCAACAGGGCGCGAGAACGTTTTCAGGAACGAGCCATCAATACCCGCGAATTGCTCCAGGTCTTCGAAGAGGAGTTGCCCGCCTCCCTGCGCTACGAAGGACGCCAGTCGCTGGAGTGGTTTTATGAAGGATGGATCAATGGCACGGCGATTCCCCATCTGAAATTGCAGTCGGTGAAGTATCTGCAAAAACCCGGGAGTGTGGTGGTCACTGGAACGATCCTGCAAGAGGATGCGCCCAAAGAACTGGTGACCGTCGTACCGGTGTATGCGGCGCTGGCAGGAAAGAATGTGCTGTTGGGCCAGGTATTCGCCGACGGTCCGGAAACCGGCTTCCGGCTGGTGGCGCCGACAGGAACACGAAAGGTCGTTCTCGACCCCTACGAGACCCTGCTGACACGGCCGTAATGAATTCGCGAGAGGGTCACCGCTGCTCGGCCCGCCCCTCCCAAGGTCTTCCCTGAAAACGCTTGAGGCCCCTCCCGAAACGGAAAGTCGCATTCCCATTTCCTGCCTCGCACAGTCTCTTCCAGACATCGTGTGCAGCGTAAGTCTTGTCTCTTCAACTTGCGACCGCGACAGAGCGGCCCCACCGCTGATGGAAGTTCAAGTGCATAGTCTGATGAAATGCATTTCGAAGATAGAAACCGAGCAGCACCGGCAGGTAACGCCAGCACGGCTCGAGCCCTGGCCTTCAGGCGATCCACCATCCTGCTGGCGGAAGACGAAGAGTTTGTTCGTAAGGTAGCTAGTGAAATTCTGGGTGCGGCGGGATACATCGTGCTGACGGCACGAAATGCAGCCGAAGCCATCGCGGCCTTTCGCGCGCATCCGGAACAGGTGCAACTATTGTTGACCGACGTGGTCTTGCCTGACCGGAATGGCCGCGATCTGGCCCAGGAACTGTCGAAGCTCCGCCGGGGCATCAGGGCCATCTTCATCTCTGGATATCCGGAGAATCTGGTCACCCGAAGAGGGCTGCAACCTGGATGGTCTTACTTGCCCAAACCATTTTCAGCCGCTGCTCTGCTGCAGAAAGTCAAGGAAGCCCTGAATGAAGGGTGAGGTTGGCGGGAGGGTGGAGAGCGGTTCTGAACCGCGGGAGTCCAATCATTGATCTAGTGTGGGCTCCTAGGCCCCGCCCGCCGCCCCTCGAGCGGTTTCGGGGCCGCCTTCTCCCTCGCTCAATTCGGCCAGGCGGGCACGCAACCGGATTACTGCCATCGAGTGGATCTGCGAAATCCGCGACTCCCCCACTCCCAGGGCGATGCCCACTTCTTTCATCGTCAGTTCCTCGTAGTAGTAGAGTGCCATGACTTGCCGCTCTTTTTCCGGCAATTCCGCGATGGCCCGCGCCAGCAATTGCTTCATCTCGGAACGTAAACAAAGGAACAGCGGTGTCTTTTCCGAATCGTCCGGGAGATATTCGCACAGGTCTTCTTCGCGTCCGTCGCGCGAAGACTCGATGCGCAGGCTGCCGACCTCCAGCCCGGAAAGTTCCCCCAGCAGCAACTGCAATTCCCGCAAATCGATTCCCAGTTCCGCCGCCAGCTCGGGCTCAGTGGGATTGCGCCCCAGGGACGAACGCAAGTGGTTGTTGGCTTCCTCCAAACGCCGGGCCTTCCGGCGGAGGTCGCGCGGGCTCCAGTCCATCTCCCGCAGACTGTCCAGGATCGCTCCCCGAATGCGAAACTTGGCATACGAACCGAACTGCACATGCTTGCCGTGATCGAACTTATTCAGCGCGTCGATCAGGCCCACCACGCCGGCATGCACCAGATCTTCCAGGGGCACGTGGCGCGGTAGCCGCTCATGAATCCGCCGCGCAATGTAGCGCACCTGCGGCAACTGTTCCAGCAGCAGGCGTTCGCGTTCATCATCGTTCTGCCAGCCGGTGTAGGCCCGTTGGCTCCTTTCGGGCATGCCATCTCCGTCGGAAAGGGTCGCCTGTTTCCGAAGTCCCGGGGCAGCAGGGTCGAGCAAATCGGACATACAAGGATTTGAAGCCGGCGAGTTAAGAAGCGGATTAGTAGGAGATTAGAGATACCTGGGGCACGCGCATCTTTCCCGGTTCCGTAGAGAGTGTTGAAGTGGGAAACCGGCCCGGAGACTCATCCCGCAGTATCGGAGATTGGGCGTTGGATTTTTCCAGTGGCGCGCGGGACAGCTGTCTTTCATTTGCTCGGAGAAATGAGTCGGTCTCTGCAAGGCGCCCGGAACCCCACCTGCTCGCTGATATATTCTCAAGTCGTGTCTGCCGCCGAGGAATACAAGCAGCGTCTCAGTGCGCGCGAGGCCAGCGCCGCCGGGCACGAGAAGATTCACATTCGGCTGGGAAACCTTCGCCTGGCACTGGTCGTCGCGGCCGCAGCCATGACCTGGGTGTCTCTCCGTGGACACATGTTCTCGCTCACCTGGGTGCTCGTCCCGGCGCTACTTTTCATTGCCGTCACGGCATATCATTCGCAAGTCCTGCGCGCCCTGGACCTGGCACGACGCGCTGCCTCGTACTATTGCAAAGGACTGGCCCGGATGGCAGACCAATGGCCGGGCACCGGACAAACCGGAGAGCGTTTCGACGATCCTCATCATGTTTATGCCTCCGACCTCGACTTGTTCCGCCGCGGGGGCTTGTTCGAACTGCTCTCGGTGGCCCGAACTCGCATGGGGGAGGAAACGCTGGCGCAATGGCTGCTCTCGCCTTCATCTCTCGACCAACTCCGGCAACGGCATCTTGCGGTCGCCGAACTGCGCCCGCAACTCGATCTCGCCGAGGACCTGGCCGTGCTTGGGGAAGATGCCAAAGTCGGGGTCTATTCCGAGGCTCTGACCCGATGGGCGGAAGCCCCGAACCGCATGGGTCCGCAAGGGCTCCGTTGGCTGGCTCCGGCACTGGCCGCCGCAGCGGTCGGTTGTGTCTTCATTTGGTCGTTCTGGGGGATGGCGACTCCCCTGGTTCTGGTAGTGATCGCCGAAGCGGTTTTAACCTATCGTCTGCGCCAGCCCCTGGCGGACGTTCTGCACGGCACCGAGCAGACTTTCCATGGTCTGGAAATGCTTTCCGGAATGTTGAAGCTACTCGAACATCAAAGCTTCCACTCGCCGCGGCTGCAGGCGCTGCAGTCTGATCTCCTCTCTCACCAGATGCCCGGATCGCGGGCCCTGGCTCGACTGGGGACCATCGTCAATCTGATCGATTCCCGCGAGCACTTCATCGTGCGGACGCTTGACGCCCCCATGATGTATTCGGTGCAGGTGGCGCTCGCAGCCGAACGCTGGCGCCGCGCTCACGGACACGTGGTGCGGAGCTGGGTGAATGCGATTGGCGAAATCGAAGCTCTTCTCTCTTTCGCAACCTACAGTTACGAACATCCGGACGACCCCTTCCCTGAATTCGTGGAAGGCGACGCGCTTTTCGAAGGTACCGAGATCGGGCACCCGCTGCTGCCGCTGGCAGCTTGTGTTCGAAACAACGTTCGAGTCGGTGGAGACGCCCGTGTGCTGCTGGTGAGCGGGTCCAACATGTCAGGCAAGAGCACCCTGCTGCGCTGCGTGGGAATCAACACGGTGCTGGCCATGGCTGGCGCGCCGGTCCGGGCGCGCTCTCTGCGCCTCACCCCGCTGCGTCTGGGGGCCAGCATCCGCATCAACGATTCTCTGCAGGAGGGCAGCTCGCGCTTCTATGCTGAGATCACCCGGCTGCGCAGGATTTTCGATCTGGCGGGGAGACAGCCCGCCCTCATGTTTCTGCTCGATGAACTGCTGCAAGGCACAAACTCGAAAGATCGCCGTATCGGGGCGGAAGGCGTGGTTCGGGCGCTGGTCGAACGCGGAGCCATTGGACTGATCAGCACCCATGATCTGGCGCTCACTGAAATCGGCGGGCTGCCCGAAGGCCACCTGCACAACGTTCACTTTCAGGATGAGTTCCAGGACGGAAAAATACAATTCGACTACCGGCTGCGCGAGGGCGTGGTCACGAAGAGTAATGGTCTGGAGCTCATGAGATCGATCGGATTGGATGTGTAGGCTACCGAGGCCCGCTTCGCGAAACCCACTATGTCCTCACCTGTCCGCGCAGCCCGTCAACCTGGTCCATTCCCCAGAAGCCGTACCTCCACCGTCAGGCAATCAGCCTCGTGCTTGAGTCGGAGACTTCCGCCTGCGGCTTCAAAGATCGCGCGCGCGATTCCCAGCCCCAAGCGAAGCACCAGATCGTGCGGAAGGTGGTCATGATTTGGTCCCGCAGCCGATGCCTCGTCGCGTTCGCCCTGGCCCGATATGGTGAGGGCCAATAGCACCTCCATCCCACGCTCTTCCAACTCGATCTTTATGACCGAGCCCGCGCCGCCCGATGCAACCCCAAATCCCAGCAGATGAAATAACCCCTGGCGCAGGCGCCGCGCATCGAACCACACCGGACAGGGAGAGCGTGGCGAATAACAGATCCGCACTCCGGCCGATTCCGCCACCGGCAGCAGATCGCCGACCACGTCCTCGATTCCCCGTCGCAGTTCCAGGACTTCGCTGTCCTCCCCGGCCTGGCCCGCATCAAACAGTTCACGGATGGCGATCGCCAGCCACGAAACTTTCTCCGCCTGTTCCAGGGCGCGATTCACGATCTCGCCGTACTGTTCCGGGGTCGGAGTCTGGAACTGGGCCAGTTCCAGTGAGCAACACAGAGTGGTCACCGGTTGGCTCAGCTGGTGAAACAGATCGGAAACCAGCTGACGAGGTTCATCGTTTGCCGCCGCTGTCGGATTTGACATCGTGCTCAGCTTCATGATTCCGCTCCGGCTCCCGCGGCCTGCGCTTTGTCGGAGCGCGCACTCAGCTCGTAACCCACTCCGCGGATGGTATGAATCAGGTGCTTGCCATAACCATCGTCCACTTTGCGGCGAAGGTAATTGACGTAAACATCGACTACGTTGGTGCAGGTATCGAAGGAAAGATTCCACACGTGCTCGATGATCATGGCGCGGGTAATGCGGCGGCCGGCGTTGCGCATGAGATATTCGAGCAGGCAAAATTCTTTCGAGGTGAGCTCGATCCGCCGCCCCGCCCGCTCCACCCGGCGTTCCACCCGGTCCAGCTTCAAATCGTCAACCGCCAGTACCGACTCTGCCGGCAAGTGACTGCGCCGCATCAGGGCCCGGATGCGCGCCGACAGCTCGGAGAAGGAGAACGGCTTGCCCAGATAGTCGTCCGCGCCCAGGTCCAGGCATAGCACCCGGTCTTCCACCCGGGTGCGCCCGGTCAGTACCAGAATCGGCATGCTCGGCTTGCGGGTGCGCAGGAAGCGCAGAATGGCCACTCCATCCAGCCGGGGCAGGTTGAGATCAAGCACCACCAGATCAAAGTCCAGTTCACTCGCCATGGCCCGCGCCTGTTCTCCATCGGCTGAAACATCCACCGCGTAGTGCTCGGACTCCAAGCCTTTTTTTACGAAACTGGCCAGCGCAGTATCGTCTTCCGCGACTAGAATTCGCATAAGATCAATCTAATTTGAACTGATCTGATTCTAGTCAGGAAGGCAGCGGGGACAAGGGATTCAGCCCTGATCAAAGGTCTCGTTTCCCGCAAACGGAACCCAGGGCTGAAACGGAACTGGCTGGAACCTGCGCCGTCACTCACACGCACTTCCACGCTTTGCATATGAGGCAGATAATCGTAACCACTATGTGGATCAAAGGATTCGGGGTGTGAATTTCTGGAGCCCAAAGACGCTCAAGTCCCTGGTCCTGCCCGGAGGCATTCTCCTGCTGGCAGCCAGCGTGGTGTTTGGGGGCGCCTTTGGCGCCATTCCCTCCTCTGCCATCCAGTTTTACTTCTATTCCGTTTTTGCCGCCGGCATTCTTCTGGCCTGGCGCTTCCACTCCAGCCGCATCCTCTTTCCTCTGCTTACTTTGTTTCTAGCCCAGCGCGCCCTGGATTTTTTCTCTTCGGGCCGCATCGTTTCCGGCGGGCCAGGCCGAATCGCCCTCGATGCCGTGGCCTTTCTGCTCCCCTTGAACTTCGTCGCCTTCTCCGTGTTTCGCGAACGAGGACTGGTTTTTCCCGCCATCCTCCCCCGCCTGGCGCTCTTGTTCTTCGAGTCGGTTTTTGTTGCCATCATCTGCCGTCCCGGAGAGACCGTCGCTCCCGCTTTTCTGCACCCCCGCTTTCTCGGACGTTTCCCCGGGACGCCGCTCTCTACCCTGGCCGTGCTGATATTCGTGGCCGCGTTCGGGGTCCTGCTGGCGCGTTTTCTGCTCTATCGCAAGCCCTCAGAGAGCGGCCTGCTTTGGGCGCTGGCGGCTACTGTCCTTGCCTTTCAGGCTGGAGCAGTCGGCCCGGTTACGACCGCTTATCTGGCGACGGCCGGCCTGATCCTGATCAGTTCCATCATCGAGAACTCTTATCTTCTGGCCTACGAGGACGAACTGACTTCGCTACCGGCACGGCGCGCTTTCAATGATGCTCTGCTCCAACTGGAAGAGCCCTTCGCGATTGCGGTCGTGGACATCGATCACTTTAAAAAGTTTAACGACACCTACGGGCACGAGACCGGCGATCAGGTCCTGCGCATGGTCGCGGGCAAGCTTGCCAGTGTGAGCGGCGGAGGCCGCGCTTATCGCGTGGGCGGAGAGGAATTCTCCATTCTGTTTCCGGGAAAGTCAGCCAAGGACGCCATGCCTCATCTGGAGTTGCTCCGCTCCGTGATAGAAGTGTCGACTTTTCGGGTGCGCGGCGGCCAGGAGCGCCGCAGTGGCGCTCGCGGGCAGCCTTCGCCGGGCCGGGACAACCGACATCAGGAAGCCCAGGCGCAGACTTTTCGCGGTCAGGAGCGGCGAAGTGCGGAACGCAGGGCCGAAGCGCGGCGGGCGGCCGCGTCGAGAAGGGGATCGCCGCCGAGCCGGCGAGCCGATGAAGCCCCAGTTTCCGAAATCTCCGTCACCGTCAGCATCGGTGTGGCCGAACCCAAAGCTCGGATCCGCGAAGTCGAGGATGTGATCCGGGCCGCGGACCAGGCCTTGTACCGCGCCAAGCAGGCCGGCCGCAACCGGGTAGAGTTCGCGTCTGCACCTCGCGTCGCAAAGCTCAAGCGCAACATCGCCTGAAGAACGGGCGGCACTCAACTATCCAGCAACCGATCACCCATCCTTGCTTGAATGCGCTCCAGAAGAAGATTATGGTTTCGCCGCCTGCGCGCTGATCCACCTCTCCACCTGGGTATGCAGCCCATCCAGCGGAAGCGGACCGCTGCCGACCACCTCATCGTGGAATGCGCGCAAGTCGAATTTGCTCCCCAGTTTCTGGCGAGCCTCCTCGCGCAATCTCAAGATTTCCAATTGTCCCAGCTTGTAAGCCAGGGCCTGTCCCGGCCAGGCAATGTAGCGATCCACCTCGGTTTGCACGTTGGGCTCGTCCATCGCGGTGTAGCGATGGAAAAAGTCCACCATCTGCTCCCGCGACCAGTGCTTCTCGTGCACTCCGGTGTCGATGACCAACCGGATGGCCCGCCACATTTCGTTCTCCAGCCTTCCATAGTCGCTGTACGGGTCCTGGTAGAAGCCAATCTCTTTTCCCAGCCGTTCCGAGTACAGCGCCCAACCCTCAACGAACGCGGTGTACTCTCCGTTCCGGCGAAATGCAGGCAGGTCTTTCAATTCCTGACCGATGGAAATTTGCAGGTGATGTCCGGGCACGCCTTCGTGGTAAGCGATGGCCTCGATGTTCAAGGTCAGGCGATGCTCCGGGTCCCACTCATTCACATTGATATGCCCGGGACGTGATCCGTCCTGTGCTCCGGGCATGTAATCCGCCGGGACCGCATTCCTGGAGCGAAATGGGTCCATCGGGATGACCTCAAGCTTGTTTTGCGGCAGGCGACCGAAGAGCTTGGGCAGTTCCTTCTCCATTTGCCGCGTGTATTTGGTATAGAGGTCCAGCACCTGCTCACCGGAAGTGGCATAGAACCTGCGATCGTTCTTGATATGTTCGTTCAGGCTGGCCAGATCATTGAAACCCAGCTTGTGGGCCAGGGTCAGCATGTCGGCCTCAGTTTCGGCCACCTGCTTGAGTCCGATCTGGTGGATTTCCTCCGGAGTCAGGTCAGTGGTGGTCATGCGTTTGACTTGAACACGATACCGCTCGGCGCCATCGGGCAGCGCCCATACTCCGGGCTCAGTGCGGCCGTGAGGCGCGTAGTCGTCCGCGACAAACGTGGCGAAACGTTTGTAGGCCGGACGAATCTCATCATTGATCGCGGCCAGCACCGCCGATCGCAGGCGCTTCTGATCAGCCTCGGAAATGCCGGCAGGAAATTTCTTTACCGGTCTGGCAAAAGGGCTGGAGTCAGCCTCGGTGTTCGCAATCTCCTGCGTCTGCGGCACCACTTTTTCCAGCAGGTAACGGGGCGGCATCAACCCGTCCTTCATTCCCTGGCGCATGTTGCCGGTCACTTGTTCGAGCATCCCGGGGACCTGATGCAAGCGCGAAAGATAGTCGTCATAGTCCTTCACACTGTTGAAGGGCGTCAAGGTGACCAACTCCACCAATCCGAGATGTGGCCCGTCCATCTGGTTGACTGGCATTTCCCAGGGCTTGAAGCGCGCGCCTGCAATGTCCTGGCGCAGGTTTCGGATCATCAACTCGCGGCTCAGCGTATCTTGGGCGGACAACCCAGCCGGATCAATGGCCTCGAAGCGGGCCAGAAACTTGCGTCTGGTTTCCTCGTCGGACTGATAGAACTGTGGAGACCGGTCACTCAGACGATCGTTGTATCGGTTGTCCCCTAATGATGTCGCCGTTTCAGGGTCGGAACGCAGTTCGTACTGCCATTCTTCGTCGAACAGCGAGAGCAACTGGGTACGACGGCTCTCCATGCCAGCTTTTCCCGCTGCGGGCGTGTTCTGTGCCCGCAAGGCGCCGGGCAGCAAGACCATCGCCATCAGAACCGCAAAACAACAGATTCGCGCTCCCTCAATGTTCATTCCAGTCTCCCGGTAGCAGCGTCGGACTTTCCCGGTAGGAGGGCGGGACGCCCTCCCGACAGCCGGCGGGACGCCGGCGCTATGATTCTCTCAGAACTGGCCAGGTGAGTCTCGACGACCAGACTTGCCCTCGCCAGGGGATATTCTATACATTAGCGCACGATTGTAGGGGCGCCCGCCACGGTGTCGAGCAGTGCCGTGCTGTAAGACGATAAGGGACTTGCCTGAGCGCGACTATCCATGACCACCAGCAGTATCCGCAAAATTCGGGTGATCGATTCCCATACCGGCGGCGAGCCTACGCGGCTGGTAGTCAGCGGCGGCCCTGAACTCGGAGGCGGCCCCCTGAGCGTTAGGCTGGAACGATTCCGCGCGAAACATGATGAGTTCCGCTCCGCCGTGGTGAATGAACCGCGCGGTTCAGACGTTATGGTCGGAGCTCTCCTGTGTGAACCGATTGACCCGGACTGCGCCGCCGGCGTGATCTTTTTCAACAACGTGGGATACCTGGGCATGTGCGGTCACGGCACCATTGGGCTGGTGGCGACACTCTCCTATATGGGCCGCATCAAGCCGGGAGAGCATCGCATCGAGACTCCCGTGGGCACGGTAAGCGCCATTCTCCACGACAGTGGGGAAGTGACGGTGAACAATGTCCCCAGCTATCGCAGCGCGGCCAAGGTCGTGGTTGAGGTCCACGGCTTCGGACGGGTGTGCGGGGATGTTGCCTGGGGCGGGAACTGGTTTTTTCTGGTCGAAGCCCAGGGCCACGAACTCGCCCTCAAAAACGTGGAGTCTTTGACGAACTTTACCTGGGCGATCCGCCAGGCGTTGCGCGCCAACCGGATCACGGGCGCAAACGGGGAAGAGATAGACCACATCGAACTGTTCGGCCCTTCGCACCAGCCCGGAGTCAACAGCAAGAACTTCGTCCTGTGCCCGGGCAAGGCCTATGACCGATCTCCCTGCGGTACCGGAACCAGCGCCAAGCTGGCCTGCCTGCATGCCGACGGCAAGCTGCGCGAAGGCCAGGTGTGGAAACAGGAAAGCATTGTCGGCAGCGTGTTTGACGGCAGCATTACGGTGCGCGACGGGCAAGTACACCCCAGCATCAAGGGCTCAGCGTTCGTCAACGCGGATGCGACTCTGGTCCTCGACCCGCGCGATCCATTCTGCATGGGAATTCGGCGATGAGTGGGCTTAGCTATGACATCGCTGTGGTTGGGGCGGGTATCGTAGGCGCGGCTTGCGCGGAAGAGTGTGCCCGCCAGGGCATGCGGGTGGCAGTCATCGATCGCGATGTGATTGGAGGCGGTGCCACTGCAGCCGGCATGGGCCACATCGTAGTCATGGACGATTCCGAAGCCCAGTTCGCCCTCACTCGCTACTCGCAGCAACTCTGGCAGCAGTTGCGTCCAGACCTTCCTTCAGACGTCGAGTACGAACCATGCGGAACGATCTGGGTGGCGGCCGATGAGGAAGAGATGGCCGAAGTCAGGCGCAAACAGAATTACTACGGCCAGCGCGGAGTTCCCACCGAGGTCCTCGATCCCCAAACCTTGGAGCGTCTCGAACCCAATTTGAGCAAAGGCATGGCCGGCGGCTTGCTCGTGCCCGAGGACGTCGTGTTGTATCCTCCCTGCGCCGCACGCTTTTTGATCGAACGCGCCCAGGCGGCGGGCGCGAAACTCCACCTTGGCGGTTCAGTTTCAGAGATCGGAAAAGGGCTGGTGCGCCTCGCCGACGGTACGGAGCTTTCCGCGGCCGCTATCGTCAACGCGGCCGGCGCCTGGGCGTCCGCGCTTACTCCGGGCTTGAACGTCAAGAAACGGAAAGGCCATCTGGCGATTACCGATCGCTACCCTGGATTCGTCCGTCACCAGTTGGTTGAGTTGGGATACCTGAAGAGCGCGCACTCCTCCTCCGCCGATTCCGTGGCTTTCAATGTGCAACCCCGCAAGACCGGACAAATTCTCGTCGGTTCATCGCGCCAGTACGGGGCGGAGCATGGGGAAGTCGATAACGGTATTCTCACTCGCATGCTGCAACGCGCGCAGGAGTACATGCCGAACCTGGCAGAGCTCTCCACCATCAGAGTGTGGACCGGATTTCGCGCCGCCACCCCCGACAAGCTGCCCCTGATCGGTCCCTGGCCGGGAGACCCAACTGTGTTTCTCGCCACGGGCCACGAAGGACTGGGAATTACCACCTCCCTCGCCACCGCCCGGCTGCTGGTCGATCAGATCACGGGCAGGAAATCCGCAATTCCGGTTGAGCCTTACTGGCCCTGTCGGATCGTCTCGAAGCCTGCCCATACACCGGAGACCGAGCACAGTGAGGCCACAGGAGGCCGCGGATGATCTGGAAAGGCGTAATGCCGGCGATTACGACTTGTTTTGATGAAGCCCTCAAGATTGACCACGGCTTCCTGGCCGAACATTGCCGCTGGCTGCTCGACAATGGCTGCAGTGGAGTCGTGGTGCTGGGTTCTTTGGGTGAAGGCGCAACCCTCTCGTTCGATGAAAGAGTCGCAATCGTGCGGACAGCGGTTGCAGCCGTGCGCGGGCGCGGCCCGGTCGTGGCTTCGATTTCCGCGCTCTCCACCGCCGAAGCTGCGGCCCAGGCCAAAGCCGCGGCCGATGCGGGATGCGACGCGCTCATGGTCTTGCCGCCCTACGTCTATCAGGGCGATTGGCGGGAGATGAAGGCCCATGTGTCCGCCGTATTCGCGGCCACTCCGCTTTCGTGCATGGTTTACAACAATCCTGTGGCTTACGGCACCGACTTCCTTCCTCAGCAAATTCAGGAACTGGCGGCGGAATACGAAAACCTGGCCGCAGTGAAGGAATCCAGTACGGACGTCAGACGAGTCGCAGCCATCCGCGCTTTGCTCGGAGATCGTCTCGCAATTTTCGTGGGTGTGGATGACGCCATCGTGGAAGCCATCTCCGTCGGGGCAACGGGTTGGATCGCCGGCTTGGCCAACGCCCTGCCGCGTGAGTCCGTCGAACTGTTCAACTATGCCAGCCAGGGTGAGCGGGAAAAAACATTCGAGCTCTACCGCTGGTTCCTGCCCCTGCTCCGTCTGGATACGGCCCCCAAGTTTGTTCAGCTGATCAAACTGGTACAGGCCGAAGCCGGCATGGGAAATGCGCGGGTGCGCCCGCCGCGCCTGGAATTGGCCGGCGAAGAATTAGAAAATGCGAAGCAGTTGATCGGGCATGCCTTGCAGTGCCGGCCGCAAACCATCAGCAGCACGGTACACAGCGCAAAGTAATTTGCGCATGTGAGTGGACACCTACGGCAGATCGATTGCTCAAAGTCCCGGGCTAACAGCCTGGGACAGAATTCTTCCGACAAACGGAGGCACCATGATCAAGGTCAGTGTGCTCTATCCCAACTCTGAGACAACCAAGTTCGACATGGACTACTATCTCGCCCACCATATTCCGCTGGTGCAAAAACTGTTGGGAGCGGCGCTGCGCGGGGTGTTCGTTGAGCAAGGCATATCCGGCGTGCCAGCTGATTCATCCCCGGCTTATATCGCAATGGGACATCTCATGTTTGACTCAGTGCAGGAGTACCAGGCCAGCTTCGGCCCGCATGCGTCGGCTATCGTCGGAGATATTCCCAACTACACGAACTCTCAGCCGACAATCCAAATCAGCGAGGTGAAGCTGAGCCCTGCTAGAAAATGAAAGTGGGCCGGGCCGCGCGCTTTCTATCCATCGCACTTCGACGACGGTGGGGTGCCCTACTTCGGATACCAGTCCAGCAACCGGACCTCAATCCCGGTCCCTTCTAATCCTTTTTGAAAAACGGTGAGGTCGGACCCGCGATAATGATAAGGAATCACAATCTTGGGATGGAAGGCCTTGACCGCCTCAGCAGCCTCCTCAGGCGGCATGGTGTAGGGCAGGTTCATGCACACGAAGGCCACGTCGATGTTCTTGAGCGCGCGCATCTCAGGAACACCTTCAGTGTCGCCTGAAAAGTAGAAACGCTTGCCGCCGTAAGTGAGGACGTAACCGTTGCCGCGCCCCTTGTCGTGAAAGAGCTTCCCCGGCGCAGGGCCGCGCTTCAGGTTGTAGGCAGGGATGGCCTCAATAGTCCACTCCTGCCAGGTCTTGGTTTCTCCATTGGCAATGGGTTTGGCGCTGGTCACGGTCCGGACCACGGCGGGCGGCGCCAGTATGTCGGTACCCGCCTTGCTGATTTCCTTGATTGCATCGGGATCCATGTGGTCGCCGTGAATGTCGGTAATCAGGATGAGGTCGGCCTTTGGCTCTCCGGAGAATGACACTGGCTTGGCGGGATCGAGATAGATGACCTTGCCCCCCGCCTCAATAAGCGTGCTGGCATGATTCAGCGGCGTGATGCTGACCGGCCCCGCTGATGTGGAGAAGACTTGCGTTTGGGTGGCGGAATGGGCGAGCGGTGACAAAGCGAAAACACAGAAGATGAGACTTGGAATCAGTTTCATAGTTGACCTCATGGCCGGTTGGCCAAGTTCTTCTTTTTTCCGTGTGGGTCGGACACTCCCTTCGACTTGGCTCAGGGCAGGCTCTGTCCGACGCCTTTGACTTTGACGCTGTACATCGGCACCCACTCGTGCGGGGATAGATTCAATCCGGAACCCAAGCCCACTTCTCGCAAAAAACGCGAGAAATGGGGCACCCCCGCCTCTTCATTTCATTCTCAAAGCTTAATCATCTTCCCGGTCCTGGCCGCTTCGTAGATGCGAGCCATGATGGTCAAGTCACGCAATCCCTCTTCTCCCGGCGTTAGCGGTTCTTTGTTCTCCATCACGCAACCGGACATGTGGTCCATCTCAAGCGCAAAGTGATCGCGCACGGGAAGCAGGCGCTCTTCGGTGGTGTTGTCGTGGTGCACATACATCCGCAAGCCGCTGTACTGGGTCGCAGGCTCGAGCTCGAACCACCCTTTGGTCGTCACCGCCCGATAGCGATTTTGCCCCGAGTAGCCATAACTGGAGGTGCAATTGGCCAGGATCCCGCTGGGGAAGCGCAGTTGAAAATTTATCGTCTCTTCCACTTCCTTGAAACGCACGTCACCCGGCGTGGTGTACATCATGGCGTTGATCTCGCTGGGTTCCTCTCCGGTAAGGTAGCGCGCCGCCTGCAAGGAGTAGATGCCGATGTCCATGAGCGATCCGCCTCCCGCGAGTGCTTTGTTCAGCCGCCACTGGGCAGGGTCGCCGATATTGAAGCCGTGATCCGCCAGAATGACCTTGATCGGCCCCAGTTCCTGCTGGCGCGCCATGCGGATCGCCTCCTGGTTGTAGGGTTCATAGCGGCAGCGGTAAGCCACCATCAGTTTTCGATTGGCCTTACGTCCGGCATCCACCATCCGTTGACAATCGGCGGGCGTGTTGGCCATGGGCTTTTCCGAGAGCACATGCTTGCCGGCCTGGAGCCCACGAATCGTGTACTCGGCGTGCATCCCGTTGGGCAGCACGATGTAAATGACGTCAACTTCAGGATTGTCCCTGATCGTGTCGTAGTTCTGATAGTTGTAGATATTCTTCGGGCTCACTCCGTAGCGCAACGCCAACTTGTTGGCTTTGTCGGGATGTCCGCTGACAAAGGCCACCACTTTCGACTTTTCGCATTTCGCAAACGCCGGCAGGATCTGATTAATAGCCAGGCTGCCAAGGCCCACGATCGCCCATCCTAGTTTCTTGCCCGGCGGATCCGGCACCTCCAGTGCCTCAGCGCTCTTCAAGAGCGTCCCGCCAAGATTGGCGACGGCCAGACCTTGTCCAACTTTGGCGATGAATCCCCGGCGAGTGATTTCTTTGGCGAACACGTTCAGACCTCCGTTGGCAGACGGACTGCTTCGTGAGGCGACAGTTTACAGCACCGGGCCGCCCATAAAAACCGGGAGCAAGGTCGGCAAGTAAATGCGGCCGAGAACCAGGTGCAATTCCTGCGATTGGCTTGCACCACGCCAACTCCTCCCTGCCTGTACTAACTTTCAGTCGACCGAGAAGACCCACTATCGACCGTTCCCGAATAAATCCTGGGCACCACCGCCGGTACCCTGCGCCGATACTCGCGGTATTCGGCGCCGAATCGCTGCTCCAGCTCTCTATCTTCGAGCCGGACCATGAGGACGCCTGTAATCACCGCGAGCAAGGTCAGGGCATAGCAAACCGCCAATCCGGTTCCCACGCTCCAGGCCAGCATCTCGCACAAGTGTCCCAAATAGACCGGATGGCGCACCCGGGTGCGTATTCCAGAAGTGATCAGGCGCTGTTCGGGATGTCCGGGGATAAGTTCCGGAAGCCCACCGAGCTGTGCGGCGCTGAATCCGGCTCCGGAGCGCCGGTAAATTCCGAGTCCAGCAGTCAAGATCAAGGAGGCGGGCAACCAGCTCCATGTCGTGGCGTAGAGTGGCAGGCCTCGCCACCGCGCGGTGCTTGCCGCCAGCACGACCCACATCGCAATCCAGAGCGGTATCAGAAGGCGATAGGGAGAACCCCGCCGTGTGCGCCAATACTTGGCGCGGGGGTGGATGCACAACCAGAATGCTGGGATGGTGGCGTACACGACGCACGCCAGCCACCCGACAGTGCGGAGTAATACCAGCACGCTGCGGATTATAGTGATTTGTTGCCCGCCTGGAGGCCCTCCACCCGCTAGCGAGGCATCAGGGTGGAGCGGCACTGCCAGCGTAGCTAAGAAGGGCACGACCTTGATCGTGCCGCCCGGCCATCGGAAATGCGTCGCGTTTAGCGCCTGAGGTTCGCCCCAACGCCTGCTCCATCCACAGCGGTTCTGTGGCACAGTAGTTGAGGATGGCGGAATCCCTCGAGCCCAGTCTTCCCGAAACGAATTTTCCCGGACCCAGCCTTCCGGCCGGCCGCATCGCGTTCACCTATCCTGACTTCACCATCTACCAGGCGGCGCGGTTCTTCATCGTAGCCGCGCTGGAAATGCAGTCGGTGGCCGTGGGATGGCAGGTGTACGAGATCACCCGGCGGCCGCTCGATCTCGGGCTGATCGGCCTGGCCCAGTTTTTACCCGGCATGCTTCTGTTTCTGGTTTCGGGACATGTGGCGGACCGCTTCGACCGGCGCAAAGTGGTCACCTTGTGTTACTGCGGATTTGCCGTCGCCTCCGGACTGCTCTGGGCGATCGCCTGGCGCGGCAGCCATTCGGTTCGCCTGATTTATGCTGTTGTAGTCATGGTCGGCGTGGTGCGCGCCTTCAATGCTCCCGTGAGCCGGGCGCTGCTGCCGCAGCTGGTTCCCGAGGAACATTTTCCCAATGCCGTGGCCTGGAACGCCAGCATCTTTCAGGCGGCAACCATTCTCGGGCCTTCGATTGGCGGATTTCTGTACGCGCTCTCGCGCGGGCCCACGGCGGTGTACGCCACCGCGGTAGTCACGGGCCTGGCAGCCGTTTTTTCAACTCTTCGAATCAGGTTGCAGGCCCAGGCCCGGCCCCGGGAACCCGTTACCTGGAACACAGTTCTGGCTGGATTCCACTACATCTGGAACCATAAGCTGGTCCTCGGCTCAATCTCTCTGGATATGTTTGCCGTCCTGCTGGGAGGCGCGGTGGCGCTGCTGCCGGTGTATGCCAGCGAGATTCTCCAGACCGGCCCCTGGGGACTGGGGCTGCTGCGCAGCGCTCCGGGCGTGGGAGCGACGGCCATGGCCATCCTGGTGGCCCACCGTCCTCTGCGGCGGCATGCCGGACTCACCATGCTGTGGTGCGTGGCTGGATTTGGCGTATGCACAATTATTTTCGGGGTCTCGCGCAGCCTGGCGCTCTCTCTGGTAGCGCTACTGTTGCTCGGCGCCTCGGACATGGTCAGCGTGATCATTCGCTCCATCCTGGTGCAGCTGGCCACTCCGGACGAAATGCGCGGACGGGTAAATGCCGTGGATATGATCTTTATCGGAGTCTCAAACGAGCTGGGCCAGTTTGAGTCCGGGCTCACGGCGCACTGGTTCGGGACAGTGCCGGCAGTTGTGCTCGGCGGAGTAGGAACGCTGGCGGTAATCGCAATATGGGCGTGGGCCTTTCCGGAACTGCGCAATGCGGACCAGATCACGCCAGCCACGTAGGGACAGATGTCCTCATCTGTCCAGTCGAACATAGCTCGACCGGTCTTCCGAAACGAGTGCGGAGCTTTCGCTCCCGCCGGACAGATGAGGACATCTGTCCCTACGTAGTTCGGGGCATTCCAAACTACTTACTTGCGGATTACCGTTTTCGCCGAACTCATGTTGTCAAAGCGGTCATAAACCCGAACCACTACCACGTGCTCGGAAGATATTTTCGCCGGGTCCGGTAATGCCGGATTCCCGCCCGCAGGCACGGCCACCTGGAAGTCATAGTTCGCCGATTTTGAATCTGCCAACTGTCCCACCGGTTCCACATATTGCCAGTCGGCAGCATCCACGGAATACTCGGCGCGCTTGATGTTGGAAAATCCATCGATGGCGTGGAAGCTGACCTGGATTTGCGTGCCTTGCACGGCTGCTTTGAGCTCTTCGATTCGGGGCGGCGTGGTATCTACTTCGAAGCGTGCGCTGTCCCGGGTCGAAGTCAGCGCCTGGCCGGGAGAATGCGAGGGCGCATCCGAAGCCATTACTTCGACGGTGTAGCCCCCATCCGGCAGGAGCGATGCGTCGAAGGAATAGTACTTGTCGGTCAGGTCATCCTTCAGCAGCAGCCAGCGGGTTTCACCGTCGCCCCGGTAATAGACCGAATAAACCATCTGGTCGTCGTTGTCATCATGGACGGTCCACCGCACGCCGATGGAATCGGAGTCGCGAGTGCTGGGAGGCGGTGCGTCGAGGCGTGGCTGCGGATTTGCGGCCGCGGTCCCGCTGGTATCAGGCACCAGCGCGAGCTTGGGCATGGGCAGATAACGCACGCCCACCTGCACGGTGACATCGTCGAAGTCGGGAGCGACGTTCTTGGGCAGGTAGTTCAGCAGCACACTGTCCACGGCAGGCGCGGTAGACCCGGCATGCAGCACAGCCTTCCACTGGATGAACCGGGCCGGCGGCACATTGAGTACCGGATCTTTCAGCAGATCGACGGGTTGCCACGGGCTCCAGTTGCGGTCGGGATTGTCCACGTTGCCGCTGCGGGCAAAGAGCTGGACCTGCCCTGCGCCGCGCAATTCGGCGCGGCCCCAGCGGGAGAACACTTTGGCGTCGAACACATCGCTCTCGTAGCTGCCCTCGGATTCAGCCGACCCGCCCAGCAGGAATACTTTGCCGAGATTGCTGGTTGACACGTAGAGCCCGCCCGCCGGAGCCTTGGCGAAAGCCGTGACCTGGGTGGCGCTGGCCTTCAGCAGATCGACGAAGCGATCCTCGCCGGTGATGGCGAAAACATGACTACGGTTTCCCGTCCCGGCCAACAGGCGTCCCGTGGAATCGAAAGCCAGGGCGTACACCAGGTCCTCGCGCGAGGCCCAGATGCGCCGGGGCGAGCCGTCGGGCGCGATCCGGTAAATCTCCGAGCCGCCGCTTGCTCCGGATCCGGTAAGGGGGATGCTGCTCACCAAGGCGGGTGGAGCAGCGCTTGGGTTCAGCACCACCATGCCAGGCTGTGCCGGCGCACCCGTGGGCACTGGGGTGGGAGTGGTGACCGGCGAAGGGAAGATTGACGGAATGGGCCCAGCACGTTTTTCTCCCACTCCGGCGGCATATATATTTCCCGCCTTGTCGATCGCCAGTGCTGTAATTTCTTTTTTGGGGGCGCTGTAAACCACGAAACCTTCGCCGCTGGGCCTGATCCGGTAGACGAGTCCGCTGCCGTCCGAGCCCGCTATCAGATTGCCCTGCCCATCCACCGATAACACCCGAATGTGGGCTTCGTCGCTTTTGAAAAATACGGAGTGCTCTCCTTTCGGAGTCACCCGATAGATTTCGCCATGATCGCCGGTGGCCACGTATAAGTTGCCGGCACTATCGAAGGCCAAGTCCCATATGTATTTCGTTCCGGGGTCGAAATATACGGAGGCAGAGAATTCGCTGGTCGCCTTGGGGTTCTCCGTTTTGCCCTTCGTGGCTGCGACTCCGGCCATGTGCTCGATGCGATATACCTTCCCATCCGGATTGGTGGCGGCGTAAAGAATGCCGTTCTTGTCCACCGCCAGAGCCTGCACCTGCAACTCCTGAGGCTCGAAGATGGTGGAGGATTGCCCCTGCGGTGTGATGCGATAGACGCGGGCCGGTCCACCGGTGGCGGCATAAAGATTTCCGCTCTGGTCAGCCGCGATCGACCAGATATAGGTGGACGGGGTGGTCGAGATCGCCTTAAAGGCGGGCGCCAGTTCCAGGCCGCCGGTGCTGCGAATGGCTACGCCCGTTGCCGCACCCTTGCTCAAGTCTTCAAACTTGGATTGCTCCCAGGTGCGCGTGCCCTCGGCGGAAGCGAACGTTGCGAAGAGTAATAAAACAGTAAGAACCAGAAAGAATTGCTTGCGCGGACGGATTGCCAATTTTGTTACCTCATCACGATCTGGAGCGGAAGAATTCAGACTATCACGGGAGGCTTTTCTTGAATGTGTGGCGCGGGCGCCCTCGCCCGCGAGAGTGAACTCAAAATCAAGAGCCGCGGGCGGGGGCGCCCGCGCCACACTGCACGCTTTATTTGACCGTGATGGTCAGGACCTGCGCACCTGACACCACATAATCCAGCGGGCCGGTGGCCGCCTCGTTGACCGACGACTCGCCCTGCACGATCATTTCCTGGGTGCCGCGCATGCTGTCCATCACATTCATGATCGAGAGCGGCAGCGTGGGCATGACCTTGTCCGCGACCATGGCTTCCGGATCAGCCTCCAGCAGCGAAACATACACGCGATTATTCACATGCTGTTTGTTGAGCAAAGCAATGGTGGAGGCGAGATCCATCTTTCGTCCCAGTTGCGGGTTGCCGTGGCGCAGGCGGTCGAGGGTCTCGCCATCGCTGACCAGAATGCGCAGCGGCCCCCGGGACGTGGATGTGGGAATATGGATGGGAATCTGCTGCAGCATCACCTCGCCCCGGTAGGGACGCAGCACGGTTTCGATAGTGATCTCATCTCCTGGACGGGCCTCGATCAGGTCGGTGCGGGCGCCTTCGAGGCGGGCCCAGCGCCGTTCGCGCACCAGGTCGAAATCAAGCTTCACGCCGCGAATACCCGGCACGGCGTAGGGATTGTCGTAGATGCGGCTGAAGCGTTCCCCGAGTGAAAGCGCCGCCATGACCGCCGCCGGCTGTCCACCATCCGACGGCGCAAACATGTTCTGCACCGTGACATCAGGATATCCGTTCACGCTGATGCGGCCGTTCATGCGGTAGGTAGTGTCTTCGCCGTACTCGTTCACTCCGTGCAGCGCGTTGAATACCGTTGCCATCATGGCCAGTGGACTCAGGTTCGCGTTGTTCAGCACCTCGTAGTGAAATTGTTTGCTGGTCGCCCCACCGTGAATATTCAAAGTCACCGGAATCATCTCCGGCTGCTTGCCAAACTCTCCCAGAATGCCGGTGTGGCGGTCCTGCACGAAAGCGCCGACCGGCTCGGTGGCATTTACGATCTTGAAGGCGTTGAGCGGCGAGGGCAGCGTAGCCAGGACTTCCGCTTTGGTCATGGGCAAATCCACCCTGCCAAATTGCAGCAGGGGATGCCCGCAGGCCAGCAGGTGGTGGGCGTCCATGTAGGTGACGGTGCAGGTGGCTGCGATGTCCATATCGCCACGCACCAGGATCGCGCTGATGGCTGAGCCCGGTTCCAACGGTTCAGGCTGCTTGCTTTCGCTGACCGAACCCACTCCCATCACGGGTACGATCCCGGCCTTGGCGAACTGGGGAGCGAAACGCTGCATGGCTTCCTGCGAAAATCCGCTGAACACCAGCGGAGCTTCAATCGGCTTTAGATAGTTGGCGTAATCCTTGGCGGCAAAACTGTCAGCTCCCGGACCCGAGGTTCGGGTGGATGCGTGCACCGCGGCCTCGGCGTTCACCGTGCTGCCTCCTGGGCTGCGGTCCATGGCGCTGATCTCGAACATCTCAGCGATGGGAGTGACGCCGGCAATCGGTTCCTTGGAAAATTCGCCGATGCGGAAGGCCAGCGCCCCCGCCAGTCTGCCATTCAAATACACCGGACTCCCACTCATGCCGGCGACCACGCCGGTATATTCCGCCTTCTCGCCCGACAAACGTACAAGGATGATGTCGCCCTTGGGGCCGTTGGCATTCTTCAGAATCCCAAGAACCTCCACCCCCATGGATTCCGGTTTAGTGCCCTGGAAAACGGTATAAGCCACGCCGTGCATTCCGGCATGGATCTCGCTCACCGGAATGGTCTCAACCGGTTTTGCGCTCTGGGCCTGGAGTATTGAAGAGAGAAGGAGAGTAATGACAGTGGAGAAAAGCGCACGTCTCATGAATTTGAACCTGGAGCCCAGTGCTCAGCGACCAAAACCTTACACTTCGGGCCTTGCATCCTGCTCTTGCCGGGGGAAGAAGGGCTAAAAGCGACAGCCAAGGCGGTGCGAAACATCCCAATCGCGAAGCCCTGCGTCTATACTAGCATATCGATTTGCCGAGGAATTCCATGTTTTCCATTGACAGGATTAGAAATCTGAAGCTTTCGGTCCGGCCCATTAGCACCATCTCCTTGATGGTGTTGCCTTTGCTATTCCTGGTCGTGGGGATGCCCGGGCTGGTCGCACAAGACCAGTCCGAACCAGCTGCCAGCGGGCAGAAGCAGGAGACGCCGCCCGAGGCAGGCGGTCCCCAGAACGACGTCGGACCCTATTCCATTCCGAAAAAGAAGGAAGAACCGCCGCCACCACCGCCCCCGGCAAAGCCGAAAAAAGTGGAGGGAATGCCCGACTATTCCATCAAGGTGGACGTGCCCCTGGTGAACGTGGACGTTCTGGTCACCACCAAAGACGGGCAATTCATCCCTGGCCTGAAAAAGGACAACTTCCGTGTTCTGGAGGACGGCGTCCAGCAGTCGGTGACCGACTTCGACGTTTCGCAGGCGCCCATCACCGCGGTGCTGCTGGTTGAATTTGCCTCCACCAACTACTACTTCATGGTGGACGCGCTGAACGCCAGCTACTCTTTCGCCAATGCCCTAAAGAAGAATGACTGGGTGGCGGTGATCTCCTACGACATGAAACCGCACATCCTGGCCGACTTCACCCAGGACAAGCAGGCGGTCTATGGAGCGCTGAATCAGTTGCGCATACCGGGATTCGCCGAGACCAACCTGTTCGATGCCTTATATGACACGCTGGACCGCGTCGACCAGATCCAGGGACGCAAGTACATCATCCTGGTGACCACGGGGGTGGACACTTTCAGCAAGCTCAACCTCGACGAGATCATGAAGAAGATCAAGAGCACGCACGACGTCACCATTTTCCCCATCAGCGTGGGCTTTGCGGTGCGCAACTATTGTGAGGCCCATCAATGCGGGTACACCCACGGTATGGGCATTCCGGTGGGCGAGATGGATTACCTGCAGGGCGATAACGAAATGAGGACCTTTGCCCGCATGACCGGAGGACGTGCCTACTTTCCCCGGTTCCAGGCTGAGCTGCCGGAGATTTTTCACGACGTCATCGGCGATATCCGTAACCAGTACAATCTGGCCTACCACCCCACCAATCCCAAACTGGACGGCACCTATCGCAAACTGAAAGTGGAAGTAGTCGCTCCCGACGGGGGCCCGCTGAAAGTAAAAGACCAGAAAGGCAAGGACGTGAAGTACACCGTCATGGCCCGGGAAGGCTACACGGCAAAGCACACGGTGGAATAAATCGTGTGGGTCGGACACTCCTGTCCGACGCCTTTGACTTTGATTTATTTGGTCGTGGCGTGGTTACCGACTTGGAGGACTGAAGGTCAAGAAAGTCAAAAGCGTCGGACAGGAGTGTCCGACCCACACCAGCTAGTGCACGTGGACCAGGGTATCGAGCAGAAAAAGTAATCCCACTCCCAGGAAGACCACCAGCGCCATCCTCACGCCCGGCTCCCGGTTGACCTCCGGCATCAGGTCTGAAGCCGCCACATAAATCGTCACGCCTGCAGACAGCGGTAGGCCGTAACTGACCTGATGGCGGAACAGCGCCATGGTGAAGACCCCGGCCAGCGTCGACGCGCCCAGCAGCATCGACGCGCCCCAGGCGGTGCGCCGGCTTTGTCCGCTGGCCAGCATGACCGACGCAATGGTGAATCCTTCCGGAATCTTGTGCAGGAAGATCGCCAGAAAGATGACCCATCCTAGCCAGTTGGAAACAATGAAGCCGGAAGCAATGGCAATGCCGTCAAAAAAGGTATGGATAATCAGTCCCAGTAGCACCGAGTATCCCCGGTGGCCGTGGACGAATGCATCCTTGTGGGTTTCCTCGCCGAAGTGGAAGTGGGGTGTAACCGTATGTTCGAACAAGTGGACGATGAGATATCCGGCGAGAACCAGGAAGGCGGCGCTCTTGCCACGAAGTTCCAGGCTGGCAGGGAAAATCTCTATGATCGCTGTAGCCAGCATGAATCCCGCACCCAGCGCCACAAAGTACTTCAGGTAAGAACGGTCCCAATTCTTCTGGACGATGATAGCGCCGCCGAAAACATTGGCTCCTGCCGCGGTGAGACCGAGCAGAAGGCTGAGGAGAATGGGATGCATGTACGCGGGCGATGATATCAGTTCCCGGTCTCAAGTTCCCCGGTCTCAGCTATGCCGCGGGACGAATCGCGCCGATCAGGCCGTTCAGTATTTTTCCTAACTCGGCTGCCTGATCGAGGAGGTGCTTGCCGTGCTCCGGGGTGAAGTACGCCAGCTTCTGGGCAATCATCAGTTGGGTTTCGACTTCGACCAGCGATCCTCGGGCTCGTCCCAGGAAATAATGAAATTCGTTGGCGGAGAAACGTGCCTGCCCCTCCGCAATGTTGGTCGGGACCCCAACCGCTGATCTTCGCACCTGGCTGGAGAGCCCGTAGAGTTCGTCCCGCGGAAATGCCTTGCTGGTGCGGTAAACGTCCATGACAAAATCCATGGCCTTTTGCCATGCAATCAGGTCCCGGTATGACTGCCCCATAAATACCTCCTGGGACAATCATGGCAACATCCCGCTGGGAAAGATGTGACGCATGAACACTGAGAACCAGAAACTGGGAACCGACAACTGGTTTGTTATCAGTCGCCGGTTTCAAGTTCCCAGTTCTCAGTTCAAAACGGAACTAGCCGCTATGCCGGATGTGCATCACATCGCCATCCTGCACGATGTAATCTTTGCCCTCGAGGCGCAGAGTGCCTTTGGCGCGGGCGTTCGCTTCAGACCCGGCTTCGAGCAGCTGTTCCCAGCGGATGGTTTCAGCGCGGATGAAGTGTTTTTCGAGATCGGAGTGGATGGCGCCGGCAGCTTCCACTGCCCGGGTGTGAACCGGAATGGTCCATGCCCGGCACTCGTCCTCGCCGGCGGTGAAAAACGAAATGAGTCCGAGCAGCGAGTAGGTGGTGCGAATCAGGCGTACCAGCCCGCTTTCTCTCAGACCGTAGCTGCCCAGAAACTCGGCTGCATCAGCGTCACTCATCTCCGCGAGTTCCGCTTCCACCTTTCCGCAGATCGCCGAGGCAGACGCATTGGGCCGCGATGCCACCTCGGTCAAGTTGTACTTGGTGATCGCATTTTCGAGATCGTTGCCCAACTCCGTGCTCTCCCCGACGTTGAGCACGTAAAGAATGGGCTTCTCGCTCAGGAACATGAAGCCGCGCAGACGCTTTTTGTCCTCCGGGGTCATTTCCATTTCGCGCAGCGGCCGCTCGGTCCCCAAATGCACATTGGCCCGTTTCAGAAGATCGAACTCTTTCTCCAGGTCAGGCGTGCGCATCTTCTTCAGGTCTTTTTCCAGGCGCTCCAGCCGCTTTTCGATCTGTCCCAGGTCGCTGACCATGAGGTCGAAATCGACGTTCTTGATGTCGCGAAGGGGATCGACCGGCCCGACGTGCGGAATCGAAGGATCATCAAAGGCGCGGACCACGTGGGCCAGGGCGTCCACATTGCGCAAGTGCCCGACGTACGCGCTTTCCTTGAGGGCCTCCTGGCCAATGGCGCCCACGTCCACATATTCGACAGATGCGTGGGTCAGCTTCTTCGGGTTGTAGAGCGCCGCCAGGCGGTCGAGGCGTTCGTCCGGAACTTTGGCCACTCCTATATGGGCCTCGCGCGGGTTGGAATGGGCCTGGCCGGAAAGATGCGCCTTGGTGAGAATGCGGAACAGAGAGGTCTTGCCCACCTGAGGCAGGCCGATAATGCCAGTTTTCATAGGGACACAAAGATGATAACAGCCAGATCACGTCAGGGAGCGTGCCGTCAGATAAGCCACCGCCAGGCCGAGCAGAAGCACTCCGCCCTCGATCCGCGTGGACCAATGATGCCAGCCGTCGAATTGCATGCGAGCGGGGCTGTCAACCGGCGCGGCGTCGATCTCCCCTATCGAGGCCCGGATCGCGTTCATGCGCGGGATGATGCCGAACTGCGAGATCAGCGTAAGCAGCAGCATCACACAGATGAGCACATTCCGGGCCGCGAACCAGTGTGCTTCGCCACTGCTCATCCGGCTCAACAGCAGCGAACTGGCCAGAAAGACCACCCCTGAGATCATTCCCATCCAGTGCAGGATTCCCAAGGAACGCCCCACCACCGACCCCGCCAGATGGCGCGTAGGCAGTACCGAAAAAGAAGTCTGTGCGACCACCGGGAAAAATATCACTCCCCCCAGCCAGACGATCAGAGCAAGCAGCATCAGGAAACGAAGAAATGACATGAGGTGACTATTATGAACGGCAAACTGAGAACCGGGAACTCAAAACTGACGACTGGTTTTTTCCCAGTCAGCATTGGCAGGCAACCGCCCTACACCGGCACGCGTATGGTTTCGACCAGTTCCCGGAGCACCTGCTCGGCCTGTTCGGATTTCTTGAGGGTGGAAGAGTAACGGCCATTCACCGCGACGCGGTGGGCGAATACTGCCACCACCAGCGGCTTGAAGTCCTCCGGGACACAGAAGTTCCGGCCGTCGAGAAACGCCATCGCCTGCCCGGCGCGGTAAAGCATCTGGGAGCCGCGAGGCGAAACCCCCAGCGAGAATTGCTCGGACTCGCGGGTAGCGCGAACAATCGCCAGCACATAGCCGACCAGCGAATCATCGACCCGCACCTGAGTGACCACCTGCTGCATTTCGAGCACATCAGCCCCCGTGAGCACCGGCTCCAGGAGTTCTAACTGAGCGGTCCCCGCTTCGGAGCGCAGAATCTCGCGTTCGGACTCGCCATCGGGATAACCCATCCGCACCCGCATGAGGAAGCGATCCAGTTGCGACTCCGGCAAAGGATAGGTCCCGTGGTGCTCGACCGGATTTTGAGTGGCGATCACCAGAAACGGTTGCGGCAGCGAATAAGAATGGGAGTCCACCGTGACCTGGCCTTCGTTCATGGCCTCGAGCAGCGCGGACTGGGTCTTGGGAGTGGTGCGGTTGATCTCATCGGCGAGCAGGACGTTGGTGAAAACCGGCCCGCGCTTGAACTCGAACTGCTGCTCGATGGCAGAGTAGATCGAGATGCCCAGAACGTCGGACGGAAGCATGTCGCTGGTGAACTGCACCCGCTGAAAAGTGCAGTCGATGGCCCGAGCCAGCGCCTGGCCAAGAGTAGTCTTGCCCACCCCGGGCACGCCCTCGATCAGCAAGTGTCCCCGAGCCAGTACCGAGACCAGAGCGAGTCTTACCACGTCATCCTTGCCGCGGATCACCTTGCGTAGTGCGTTTTCCAGCTGGGTTGCCCGGTGGGATGCGGCAATGGCGGTTTCAGGCGACATCGAGAAATTCTACTATGCGCCCGCCGCGGTTGCGGCGGGTAGGAGGCGTTACGAACGTCACACTCAAGCTCTCAGTCCTTCAGCTATCGGCTTTCAGCCGAGCCGAACTCGATCGCCATTGGCCTTAGCGGAAGGCTGAAAGCTGATGGCTGACAGCTTACCGGGTAAACTCGGCCGGCCTTCCGGTCAGCCGCTCGATGCGTTTGGCAATCGGCGGGTGGGTGGAAAACAGGTTGCCGAAATTCATGCCTAACAGGGGCTGAATGATGAACAGGTGCGCGGTCGTAGGCGTGCCCATCATCGGGACACGCCGCGAATATGCGTCTAGCTTGGCCAGAGCGCTGGCCAGAGCGTAAGGATTGCCGGTAAAGTGCGCGCCGGTTTCATCAGCCGCGTACTCGCGCGAACGTGAAACCGCCATCTGGATCATCATGGCGGCGATCGGGGCCAGGATCAGCATCAGCAAACCGCCCATGGCTCCGCCGCGACGATCGTCGCGATCGCCCATCCCGAAGTAGGCGCCGTAGCGCAGCCAGGTGATGGCGCCGGCGATGGTAGCCGCCACCGAACTGATCAGGATGTCGCGATTGTTTACGTGTCCCAGTTCGTGGGCCAGCACGCCTTCCAGTTCTTCGTCATTGAGCAGGCCCAGAATGCCCTGGGTGACCGCGACCGAGGCGTGCTTCGGATTGCGCCCGGTGGCGAATGCGTTGGGGGAATCGGTAGGGATGACGTAGATCTTCGGCATCGGCAAGCCGATTTTCTGGGTCAGCCGCTCCACCACGTTGTAGACCCGCGGCAACTGTTCTCGCGTGACCGGTTGTGCGCGATAGGTTCTCAGCGCGATCTTGTCCGAAAAGAAATAGGCAACGAAGTTCGTGACCACGGCAATGCCCAGTGCCAGCAACATCCCGTTCTGCCCGCCTAAAGCGCGGCCCACCGCCATCAGCAACAGCGTCAGCGCAGTAAGCAGAAAAGCGGTCTTGAATGTGTTTCCCATAAATTTGTGCTCACCCTATTAGATGGTCCGCCGGACAAAGGGATGCACCCGCCAAATGGGGCGTCCCGCTCGCGCGATCCAAACCACGCGTAGGGGCAGATGTCCTCATCTGCCCAGTCGAGCGAAGCTCGACCGGTTCCTGGCGTCCAAAAAACTTCGCTCCGCAGGGCAGGTGAGAACACCTGCCCCTACGTGCCCCGCTTTATCGGGGCAAGGGATCAGGCATGGCGGCCAGCGCGTACCCCATGACGGCCATCGCGGTCGCGTTTTCCCTCAGCTCGCGGGGAACGATCTTGTCCAGTGTGTCGGCGGCGGTGTGGTGGTAGTTGAAATATGTGCGGCCGTCCTGCAACAGGCCGAACGCGGGCACGCCCTGCTTGGCCAAGGGCTCGATATCGGCCTCGGGACTGTCACTGCTCAGCACAATAAGGTTTGCACCGGAAGGTTGTAGCACGTCCAGCACGGGCTGCAGCCGGACCACGGCCTCGGCGCTGATCCTGGCGCGGAATCCCATGGGATGAGACGCTCCCAGGTCGCTTTCGATTGCGGCCACGTGGTTGCCGATCTCGGCGGCGTGGGCTTTGGCATAGGCCACGTGGCCTCGTCCCAGGTTTTCTTCATCGATCCAGGCAATGACCCGCAGCGTCCGCTTGGGGCGAAGGTGCAGTTGCTGCATCAGTTGTGCGGTTTCCATGGCGACGGCCACGCCCGCCGCGTCGTCAATCGCCCCGGTTCCCAGGTCCCAGGAATCGAGGTGGCCGGAGACGATCACTACCTGCTCCGGATGCTCGGAGCCTTTCAGGTCTCCCACCACGTTAAATGTGTCGACTTCTTCCGCTGTCCCGGAGGTCAGGACAACATGCATGCGGACCTTGCCCTGCGAGGCGAGATGAGCGATCAAATCAGCATCTTCGCTGGTCACGGCTCCAGCTGGAATGTTGGCTGCGCGACTGTTTCCGGTATGCGCCAGGCGATAGTCCGCGCCGCCAACGGACCTGACCAGCGAGCCAACCGCTCCCAGCGCGGCTGCCTTTTGCGCCCCTAGCGCACGATAGGCTACTGCTTCGTCATAGGCCTCGCCGGCATAGCCGCCGGCTGCCTTCTGCTTGTCAAAGACAACGTTGAAAAGGACGATCTTTCCCGCCACGTTCTTCCGCCCCAGACGATCGAGGTCGGCAAAGCTGTTGGCCACGACGACCTCCGCCGTGATTCCTCCCGGCGGCGTGGGATGATTTCCCCCCAATGCGGTGAGCACAATCTTCTGTGTGGTTCCTGGGGCTTGTCCGGGATACTCCACCAGTTCAGCGGATTCAGCTCCCCGGATCCAATGGCGCGCCTGCACCGGTTCCAGATGAACCTCCAGCCCGATCTTCCGCATTTCGCCAGCTACGTACTCGATCGCGGCCTGTGCCTGGGGCGATCCCACGGGCCGCGGGCCGATGTTTTCGGTAATGTGGGCCACCTCCTGGTAGGCGTAGTCGTCGGTCAGGGCAGCATCGCGAATTGCCGAGAGCTGCTGCATCAATTCCGGCGGCAGTGGAATGGTAGCCGCCGCCTGCGGACGTTCATAATCGGAATTCACGGGAACAGTTTGCTTCCGGGCAAGGAGAATGCCAGGGGCCAAGGCCAGCAGTAGAACAAGGCTTGTCTTTCGCATGTTGAGGAAAGACTACCTCAATCCCGGGACTAATGCTTCTGTGCCGGGGGCGCAAGCGGGAACCAGGAGCAAAGTCCCCGGCAAAAAAATGGCCCCATTGCTGGGGCCACAATTAAAAGAGGCGAAGTGGAAGGTTGAGTCAGGAATGGCGAAGCGGAGAGCCGATCCGGCGGCCGGAAAGGCAACAAGAGAGATGTCGAGAAAAACAAAGAGTGAAGGTCATTTATCAGCGGCCTCTTTTGGTTGCTCTCTTAAGTGCACTTCCGCAACCAAAGCCAGCACGTCCTGAGATAAACCGCCGATAGTTCGGCAAACCACTGCAAAATCATCACTTAGAAGCGATGGTGTTGGTCTGGAAGAAGAAGCTACAGGCGGGTGTGGCGAGGGTCGGAATGCAGAATCCTGCACATTCGCTGCATAGTATGACCCTCGAACGTCGGACATCAGCCGAAAGTCCAAGGCCGATGAGGGCCGAGGTCCGACGTCCGCTTTCAGGAGTTGCCCGCTACCATACGCAGCTTGCCGGGCAGGAAGTGATACGGCGGCCAGGGGCCGCTGATGGCTAGCTCACAGTTCTTTAACTGCTTGGCGGCGCTGCTGTAGCGATTCTGATATTTTTCGATGGATTTAGAATCAATCAGGTGGGCAATATCGATCAGCATTCCGTCCGAATCCACCCGCTTGCAGCTGATCTCTTCTTCCAGGGGATTGAACAACTTGTGGACTTGCACCGAGAGCGCGCGGGCTTTGGTTCGCCGTTCGCGGTCCTGGGAGGCTTTTTCCCGCAGCTTGATCAGATAGTCGCCGCCAACCGTGTCGGGCAGGACGATCTCGGCCATGGCCTCGCGCAGAGAGCCATCCTTTACCCGCAGCTTCAGGTGCATTTCGGCCTTGCCGCGCAGCCGGGCTACGCTTTGGCCGAAGGTGCGGCGGTTTGACCGTACGGCCTGCCGAAGCGCCTCATCCGAATCGAAAATCGTGCCAAAACGGAAAGGAAGCACGGTTCCGCTGCGGAAGCAGACGCTCACGACGCGGGCATGTTCGAGGACGTTTTTCTCCCCAAACTGCACGTTATCGCGCTCGTACTCGCTGACGACTATGTTGAATTCTCCGCTGGGATAGGCCAGAACCGCGGCTCCGTTCACGCCTTGAACCCCTTCCAGCAGGGAAGGACGACGAGAACGTGTGCCGTTGGCCAGAGTCTGCTGCTCAGTGATGCAATACGCGTACCACGCCATAGGGTCTCTCCGAACCTGTTGCGAGGCGAGCTAGGGTCACCCCACGCATACTATTGGGCCACTTTTTGAACCGTTGGAAGAAAGGGCGTACAGCGACGAGTTGAACGCCTTGACTGCTGCGTCCTATGTGCATCTTACCTTGGTGCGGTATAAAAATGCAACCATTTCGTTGCAGTGAGCATCTTCGGCCCCGCCAAATACGTAGGGACAGATGTCCTGATCTGTCCGGCGGAGCAAGGCTCCTCCATCTTCCGGGAGATACACGAACCGCTCGAGCTGCGCTCGACTGGACAGATGAGGACATCTGTCCCTACGTATGTCTTTGGAGTGATAATGTTGCCCGCATGCCCGATCCAGTCAAAACCGGCCGATCTGCAACCTCCCTTGTGTTTGCCCTCATCGCCGGGCTGCTCCTTGGCGCACTCTTACTGGGCCTGATGGGATTCATCCTGCTGTCGCGGAGTTCCGGCCCGGCGATGTTGGGCCGTTTCTGGTCGGCGGTGACTGGGCGAACCCTGAGCATCGATGTCAGCCAGCCCACAGTGGTCAATCGCATCCAGCAGCTCCAGCGGCTGGAGACAGTGGTTTACACCATGGACAAAGTTGTAAGCGGCGCCAGGGAGAACCCCATCTTTCCCGATTTCCTGGCGGGGGACCGCTTGCTGCTCCTGGTGCACGGAGAAGTCGTTGCCGGCATTGACTTCTCTACCCTGAAGCCGGGCGATGTAAAGGTGGAGGGGAAACAGATCCACCTGCACCTGCCGGAGGCACAGGTGTTCAGCACGCGGCTGGACAGCGCCAAAACGCGGGTCTATTCCCGGCAGACCGGGCTGCTGGTGCCCACCGATCCCAATCTTGAGACCCAGGTACGCCAGGAGGCGGAACGCCAGCTCTTGGCGGCTGCCCTGGCCGATGGCATCCTGAAAACTGCCCAACAACACGCGGCTTCGACCATCACCAGCCTGTTGCAGGGCCTGGGGTTTGAGAAGATTGATCTCGACTAGGGTTGATCTCAGGTAAAAGGCCCCACCCTCCGCGTTCCAGAGAGCAGGGCCTGATATTTCTGAGTTCCGGTTAACGGTTCTGTTCAGCCTGAATCGCCAGCTGGTCCTGTATTTCACGATTCCCGGCGTAGGATTTGGCGATTCGCACCACCTTATCGCGATCCTCGGTGCTGGGAACTGATCCCGAGAGCTTCACCGTTCCGGCGGTCAATGTCACATCCACCTTGCTGCTGTTCAACCCCGGCTCTTGCTTCAGCTTCTCCTGGATTGCGTTTTGCGCTTCCGAAGAAGTCAGCATCCGGGCGTGCGGCTCAGATGCGGAAGTCCCTTCCGTCCGGCGTTCCGGAGCTTCGGCTACTTCGGCCTGGTTGGCATACTTCCTGATTGCCGCCATGAACTGGTGCGATCCTTCCGGCGGGGCCACTCCTCCCTTAAGAATCTGAGCGGCGGGAATCAATTTGCCGTAAAGGATGCGCGTGCCATCCTTGTCCTGCGTGATGGAGGCTCCATTCAGGGTGATGCCGGCGAAAATCCCACGGGCCCGCGAATAGGTCAGGATCTGGGCCCGCATCTTCCAGTCGGTTTCCGCTTCGGCGTGACGGCCGACCGGCCCAGCTGCGGCGGAGGCGTCGGCGCCGATTTTGAACTTGCTGGTCAGCATCTTGGCCATGCCCTGGTCGTTCATGGCCAGCATCACCAGATCAACCGCTTCGCCGCCAATCTGAAGTCCCCAGCTGCCGCCGGTGATGGTGAAAGGGGCGGGGGCGCTCCACCCGGACTTGGTGCGGCAGGTGGCCAGGCCTCGTCCGTGACGGCCGCCAAAGATGAAGCCAATCTTCACCATGGACGGGACCACCGCCACGCATTCGGCGGAGCCGAGAATTTCTTCCGGGATCCCCTTGTCCGGAGTTCCCATTATTTCATCCAGCACTGCCGCCGAGGCATCCAGGCGTTTCACCTGCTCGGAAGGCTCATCTTCCGCCATGGCGAATGTGCTTAAGAACAATCCGATAGTTAATGCCAGTATCAATGATTTCCTGATTTTCATTTGAAACTCCTTCGCCTGATTGGGCGCAATCATCTGGGAACTTGCTCGAACAGAGGTTTGTGCGCGAGGAGCGCGCCGCGCGTCCGGCCAGAACCATGAAACATCACTCAGTTTGTTTTCGTTCTTTGTAATGCTACCTGGTAGCCACGCGACCCACCATCGGGCTCATCAAGTAGCGCGGGAAGGACTTCACTGTAGAACGCCAACTTTCGGGGACCAGCACCCTCAGCGGCGCTGTAGCTCAGGGCGCTTCATGTCGAAGCGTTCAGTCGTGCGGGAATATTGGGTGCCGCCCATGCGTCCGATCAGGTCGAGCGAGTGCGGATCCAGGCGCCCTTCCTTCACAACGTTTTCCTCAAGGTGTACGCACACAATCTCGCCAATCACCAGGCTGCTGCTGGGTGCCTCCGTGCCAAAATCGATGATCCGGTTGAGTTTGCATTCAAAGCTGACCGGAGATTCCGCCACCTGTGGAGGCCGCACTACCTGGGAGGGCCGGGTGGTCAGTTTCGCCAGCGCGAATTCGTCCACCGAGGGGTCATATTCGCCGCTGGTCAGGTTCATGGCCTCGGCAAGTGCGAAGGTGACCACGTTCACCACGAATTCACCGCTCTCGCGAATGTTCCGCAGCGTGTCCTTGGGAGCGGACTCGCCATCTATCTGGCGCAGCGAGGGGCAGAAGCCCAGGAGCGGCGGTTTGGCTGAGAGCGCGTTAAAAAATGAAAAGGGGGCCAGGTTCAGGTGTCCCTGGTTCAGCGTGGAAACCCATGCAATGGGACGCGGACCAACCGAGGTAAGGAGTATGCGATAGAAATCGCGATACGGAACTTGATCGGGTCGGACGTTCATACCTACAGTTTAAACGCCGGCGTGACATGCGCTCTGAGGACTGAACCGGGTCGGCGGGCGGGACGGGCAGGAACGCCCGTCCTCCATCCAGAACAAACTACTTCTGAAGCGGAATGTCCGAGTTCTTCTGTAATTCGCCCAGGGCCGCCAGCACTTCCTGGCTATGCTTGTTGGGATCCACACTGGTGTAGGCGCGCTCGATCTTGCCCTGCGGGTCAATGATGAAAGTGTTGCGCGCCGCGATTTCGACGCCCTTGTAGTTCATGGTGGAGTCGTATTCCTTGACCACCTTGTGCTCGGTATCGGCCAGCAGCTTGAAATTCAGGCCTTCCTTGGAACAGAACTCCTTGTGGGAATCGGTGGTGTCCACGCTGACTCCGACTACGACCGCGTTGCGCTGCGAATACTGTGGCTGGTCACGCTGAAAGTTGTGAGCCTCGATGGTGCATCCCGGCGTCCCGTCCTTGGGATAGAAATAGAGCACCACCCACTTTCCCCGCAAATCGCTGAGACTGACCGGGGTGCCATCCTGTGAAGGGAGGGTGAAGTCAGGAGCGGTCGTACCCACCGCCGGCATGGCCGCGAACGCGGAGATCACGCCAGTTCCAAGAACAAGCGATACCAGCAGAGCCATCCATAGACGCATAAAAACTCCTTGGGCAAGTAGGTTATCGCGGCACGGTGATCCCTGTCCACGCGAGGCTTGTCATTTTTCTGCGAGAACTTTTAACTGTTTTTTGCATCTCTATAATTGGTTGGGCCAACCCGCCCGGTCCGTCCGGGGAAGAGGGCCGAACGATTATGAAACCTGACCACGACGCTTCTTTGCGCCAACACTTGCTGGAATTGCTCAAGGGCGGAAGCGCGCACGCCCGTTTCGAAGACGCAATCGCAGGAATCCCGCCCAAATTAAAGGGCGTGAGGCCGGCAGGGTTTCCGCATTCCCCGTGGATGCTGCTCGAGCACCTGCGCATCGCGCAATGGGACATCCTCGAATTCAGCCGCAATCGAAAGCATGTATCGCCCGATTGGCCTAAGGGCTATTGGCCGCGCAGCGAAGCTCCGCCCAACACCGCCGCCTGGAATGCCAGCATCAAGGAATTTCGCCAGGACCTGAAGGCCATGCAGGACCTGGTCGCCAATCCGAAGACTGATCTTTATGCTCGCATTCCCTGGGGAGATGGTCAGACCATCCTGCGCGAAGCCCTACTGCTGGCCGACCACAACGCATATCACGTGGCCCAGTTGGTGGACGTCCGGCGCCTGCTGGGGGCCTGGCCTGAGAAGTAGATTTCTGCAGCGTCTCGCCGGCACCTAAAGGCAATCCATGTCGAGCGAATCCTACCTCCTTTCGACAGCCGGCGAGACGCCGGCGCTACAACCGCAAGTGATGATATCTGCGTGTTCGTAAGGCCCGGTCAGGCGCAGTCACGGGACCTGTCGTTTCGGGATTTGGGGTCGATCCTTGGTTCTATGTCTCGCGGGCGCTTGCGAAATACGGCTCTGACTCCGTTGCGCCAGCGCTCGTCAATACCCACCACCGTCCACTCAATCTCGGGCGAGATGTAGTGCAGCAAAGTGTCGGTAGCGGGATGCACGTGCAACGCCGGTGCCACCAGAAACAGCAAAGGCCGTTCGCTCGACAATTCCCGTTGGGGAAAATATCCGAAGCGTTGGAACTCTCCCCGGGCATGGTGCCACGCCACCCGCGACCAATAGTCCAGACCTTGCAGCGGCAGGTGGATATCTTCGTCGGCCTTCAGTTCGACGACCGCCAGCCTGCCTGCGTGCGTGGTGGTCAGCACATCGATCATGGCCCGGTCCGAGGCCGAGAAGGCCGGCACCTGGGAATACAGGCTGTCGGCATCGAGGCGCTCGTCCACCTCGCACACATCCTGCACCACCAGAGATTCCAGCCAGCGTTCGGGATGCAACCGCCACAGCGCATGATCGCGCGGGCCTTCAGCATGGCGGACCTCTCCCACGCTGTGCACCAGGCATCGGAAGACATCTGCGTTCTGTTCTCCGAGCACTCTTTCGTCCGCACCGACTCCAAATACGATCTCTGCCGTGGGGCACAGCGTTCCGGGCTGGTGCGCCAGACGTGCCGTGGCAAATTCCAGTCCATGGCAGCGGAACGCGATCTCGGCCGGCGAGACGATCGTCATTTCGGCCTCCGGCATCAACTCCCGGACCCGATTGATGGCCGCAGCAAACCGCTCCCTGGCCCGGGCTTCGTCCGTCCAGTGCACCAGCCGGGTTCTCACATTGCCGCGGTCCGAAAGCTCGATTTCCCTGAGTTTGTCGTCTCGACTGTCCAGTTCGTATAACTGCCACTTGGCGGCGCCAGGGTGTAAATGTGCCATGCGCTCGCGGGTCAGTTCGGAGGTCGCCGTAGGTAAGAACAGCTTCAGACCTTCCACCATCGCCTTTCCCGCTTGCGCCAGGCGGCAGGCGTCGAGCCAAAGAATTCCGAAGGTCAGAGCGGCATCGATCGAGGACTGGGTCTCCTGCGGATTGACGCCCAGAACCGCGAAGGCGGACTGTCCGCGGCGCAGTAGCCCGCGAGCGTAAATCGGTCCAAACGATCGCTCCAGGTCCGGAGAAGTAGTCAGAGGAGAGGCGCGATAAGCGGGAAAGCGGCGCTCCAGGGTACGCTGCAGGCTGCGCTGGTAGGCCGCTCGCGCCGCGCGTTTCGCAGTCGGGGTGCGCCGGTCGCGTTGCCGGCAAATTTCCAGTTTGGAGGGATGCGTCTGCCCCAGCCGCTGCACCGCCAACCGCAACACTTCATGTTTGATTTCCACGTCCAGCACTCGCCGGACCATGTTTCTCTCGTCCGACCAAAGATGAAGCAGACATTTGTTGCGCTCGCCGGAAATGGAATACCTGGCCCGCGCCAGGTCAAACATGGCGGCGCCGTCATCGAGCACGATGGCATCTCGCGCGCCCGCGAGAAAATCCTCGATTGTGCGAGCCAGGGCTTCGGGGGTCATGATTAAGATGCTTTCACCTTCCCGAATCCGTGTCTGTGACGTATGACCATCACGTTAGTCCACGTGGGGACAGCCGTCCTCGAAGGGAGTGTCCGACCCACACTTAACCCATGTGGGATAATGAAAAGACTTCCGGGGAGTCTTTCCCGGTCCAAGGACATCTAACTACCGTGGATAAAAATCGCTTCTTTTTCCAGCATTACGGCCTCACCGAACATGATCTGGAGCGGTACCTGGCGGCTGCCCTCTCAGCCGGCGGAGAGTACGCCGACCTTTACTTCGAGTACCTCTCTTCCACATCGTTGATGGTGGACGAGTCCATGGTGAAATCCGCTTCCCAGGGAATCTCCGCGGGTTGCGGGGTTCGCGTGGTGGTGGGCGAGCGTACCGGCTACGCTTACACCGACGATCTTTCGTCCGAGCGCATTCTGCATGCGGCGCGCACCGCGGCCCTGATCGCCAGCGGGCCTTCCAAGACACCAGTGGTGGGTTTCCAGGAAAGGGCCGCGCGCAGTCTCTACCCAGTCACGCTGCCTTCGGTGGATGCGGAAATAACCGCCAAGGTTGAGTTGGTCATGCGCGGCGATGCGGCGGCCCGCGCCTACGATCCGCGGATCAAGGAAGTTCGCGCCAGCTACTCCGACGAGTTGCGCAACATTCTGGTGGTGGGTTCCGACGGAACCTTTGCCGAAGATTCTCAGCCCCTGGCCCGCATGAACGTATCCTGCATCGCCAAAACCGAGGGTAATTCCGCCCGCGGCACTTCCGGCGGCGGCGGACGCGTTGCCCTCGATTTTTTCTTCGGTGAAAAGACTCCCGAGTATTTCGCGAAAGAAGCTGCCCGCCAGGCTATCCTGCAACTCGACGCGCGTGAAGCTCCGGCCGGCGAAATGGAAGTCGTACTTGGTCCGGGCTGGCCCGGCGTGCTATTGCACGAGGCGGTCGGTCACGGCCTCGAAGCCGACTTCAATCGCAAGCAGACCTCAGCCTTTGCCGGACTCATCGGCAAACGCGTAGCCAGCGAAAAGTGCACTGTGGTCGATAATGGCACCATGCCCTGGCGGCGCGGCTCGCTCAATGTGGACGACGAAGGCCAGCCCACGCAGAACACCGTCCTGATCGAAAAGGGAATTCTGAAGGGATACCTCAGCGACAAGCTTTCCTCCCGCCTGATGGGCATGGCCGACACCGGCAACGGCCGCCGCGAAAGTTACGAACACATCCCCATGCCGCGCATGACCAACACTTATATGCTCGCCGGGCAAGACGATCCGGAAGACATCATCCGCTCGGTGAAGCACGGCGTGTACGCGGTAAACTTTGGCGGCGGACAGGTGGACATTACCAGCGGGAAGTTTGTCTTCTCCGCCTCCGAAGCCTATCTCATTGAAGACGGCCACGTCACCGCCCCCATCAAGGGCGCGACGCTGATCGGCAATGGTCCCGACGTACTCACCCGCGTCTCCATGGTCGGCAACGACCTGAAACTCGATGAAGGCGTCGGCACCTGCGGCAAAGACGGGCAAGCCGTGCCCGTGGGAGTCGGCATTCCCACCCTGAAAGTTGATCGTCTGACCGTCGGCGGAACGGCCAAGAAAGATCCCGGCGGATTCATGCAGTAGAACATTTCAGATTGCAGATTATAGATTGAAGATTGAAACCGTTTCCGGGCGGGTCTTAAATCTGAAATCTGCAATCACAAATCTGAAATTACCTTCTTATGCCTCAAACTCAACTGGAAACTGGAAACCAGGAACTGAAAACTGATCTTCGCGATCTCGCACAGGACATCGTCCGCCGAGCTATGGCCGGAGGCGCGACGGCCGCCGAATGCGTCGTCCGTGAGGGCGATGAATTCTCCACGCTCGTCCGTCTGGGGCAGGTGGAAACTCTCAAGGAAGCCGGCTCCCGCTCCATTGGCGTGCGGGTCTTTCATGGCCAACGCTCCGCCAGCACTTACTCCAGCGACTTTTCCCGCGACGCTCTTGATCGCATGTTGAAGTCCGCGCTTGAGCTGGCCAGGATCACTTCGGAAGATCCTTTCAGCGGCATTCCGGAGGCTTCGCAGCTGGGCTCTCTGGCTGGCGATCTTGACCTCTACTCCGCCGACGTGTACTCGCTGCCTGGGGAAGAGCGCATCAACTACGCCCGCCGTGCCGAGAAGGCTGCGCTCGACTACGACCCTCGCATCAAGAATTCTGAAGGCGGCTCGTTCGACGCCGCCACCGGTCACAAAGTCCTGGCCAATTCTCACGGATTTGTAGGCGAATACCGCCGGTCTTATTGTTCGGTCGCGGCGGTGCCCATCGCGCAGTCGGAAAATGGCGGCATGCAGCGCGATTACTGGTTCTCGGTGGCGCGCAATCTGGGTCGGCTGGGTTCTCCAGAAGAAGTAGGGAAGATCGCTGCGCAGCGTACCTTGAGGCGCCTGGGCGGGCGCAAGGTGAAGACCGCGAAGGTGCCCATCGTGCTTGATCCCATGGTGGCCACGTCCATTCTGGGGCATATTTTCGAAGGCATCAACGGAGACTCGGTTTATCGCGGCGCATCATTTTTGGCGGGCAAGCTGGGTGAAAAAATCGCCGGCGATCATGTCACCATCATCGACGACGGCACTATGGTCGGAGGTTTCGGTACCGCGCCCTTTGATGGCGAAGGCATTCCGACCCGACGCACGGTGGTGATTGAGAAGGGCGTGCTCAAGTCATATTTGCTCAACACCTACACCGCAAAGAAACTCGGCCTTAAGACTACAGCGAACGCCTCCCGCGGACTTGCCGGCACTCCGGGAATCGGTCCGGGAAATTACTTCCTGCAACCGGGGACCAAGACTGCGAAGGAAATTATCGCTGACATCACCGAGGGCCTCTACGTCACCGAATTTCTCGGCCACGGCGCCAACCTGGTGACCGGCGACTATTCCCGGGGCGCCTCCGGTCTCTGGATCTCAGGCGGAGAGCTGACCTACCCGGTGGAGGAGATCACGGTGGCGGGCAATCTGAAAGAGATGTTCTTCAACATTTCAGAGATCGCAAGCGACCTGGAATTTCGCGGGGCCATGGCCAGCCCAACCATCCGCATCGACGGCCTGATCGTCGGTGGCGAATGATACGATCTCAAATTGTAGATTCGAGATTTCAGATTGAAGCTCTCTGTCTGGCCTGAAATCTGCAATCTGAAATCATCAATCTAAAATCTCCAATCTTGAATTCCCGTACAATCTCCTCATGGGAACTCTGCTCCAGCCCACGCCCACGACCCCGGAAGAGAGTAGTTCTAATTGGCTTCCGATCGTATTCGGCGTGGTGCTGGTGGTCATCGTGGTGGTGATCGCTTCCCTCCTGTTGCGCACCGATTCCAAAATTGCAAATGCGCCCCCGGCCTACGCCGCTAACCTGAAGTTCTCCGACATGAAGATGAGCGCGGCCGAGAATTTTGTGGGGGCCACGGTCACCTATCTTGATGGCACCGTGACCAATACCGGAGACCAAACCGTCAGTCATGCCGTGGCGAGTGTCAGTTTCAAGGATTCGCTTGGGCAGGTGGTACAAGTCGAGGACGTCCCCCTGCGCATTCTCCAGACCAGTGGGCCCTACCCCGAGGCGGTGGATCTCCGCGTCGCCCCTCTGGCGCCGGCCCAGAGCAAACCTTTCCGCCTCATCTTCGAGCACGTCAGCGCCGACTGGAACCATGAGTATCCGGAATTGCGGGTCACGGAGGTGACGGCGAAGTAATTTTCCGATTGTCGAATTTACAGCGTTGACGAATTGAAAAGCTTGAGGCTTATCAACCCGGCAATTCGAAAATCCTTAAATTCGACAGTTTCTTCTAGAATGTTCTTATGCCTGAAGTCAAAATCCGTCTCACCGAAACCGTGAAGGCCGGCGGCTGCGCCTCCAAGCTGAGCCCTGCTCTTCTCGACCAGGTGCTCGGCAAACTGCCGCGTCAGCACGATGCCAACGTACTGGTGGGCTTCGATCACGCCGATGACGCGGGCGTCTACCAGATCGCCCCCGACCTGGCCCTGGTGCAGACCGTGGATTTCTTCACGCCCATGGTGGACGATCCCTACACTTTTGGCCAGATTGCCGCCACCAACGCATTAAGCGACGTTTACGCCATGGGCGGCCGGCCGGTTACCGCGCTGGCTCTCGTGTGCTTCCCGGCCAAGGGCGATCTCGAAGTGCTGGAGCAAATTCTGGCCGGAGGACTTTCGAAGATGATGGAAGCAAGCTGCACTGTCGTGGGTGGCCACAGCATCCGTGACGAGGAAACCAAGTTCGGATATTCGGTGACCGGCCTCATCGATCCCAACCGGATATTTACCAACGGCGGCGCCCAGCCCGGCGACCGATTACTGTTTACCAAAGCGCTGGGCACGGGCGTCATCTCCACCGCGATCAAGAAAGGGACCGCCCGGCAGTCCTGGATCGATGCCGCCACCCGCTCGATGACCACGCTGAACAAAACTGCCAGCGAAGTCATCACCGCGTTCTGCTCCACCGCGAACCACGTAGGGACGGCCGCCCTCGGCCGTCCGGCCGAGCGAAGCTCGGCAGCATTGCCCGTCCACTCCCTGACCGACGTCACCGGCTTCGGTCTGATCGGCCACGCCCGCGAGATGGCCCTGGCCTCGAATGTCTCGCTGCACTTCCACCTCAATCAAATCCCGGTAATCGAAGGCGCTCTGGATTGCATTCACGCCGGTGACATCCCCGGCGGCCTGAAAAACAACCGCGATTTCGCGGAGTGTACAGTGGCCTACGACGAAGCAATTCCCGAGGAACTAAGGACAATCCTGTTTGATCCGCAAACTGCTGGAGGGCTACTGATCGCGGTCGCTGCGGAACATTCTCCCAACCTGCTCCGTGATCTCCAGGCAGCGGGAGTGCCGGCAGTCGAAATCGGCGAAGTAACGGAGCGAACCAGGCCGCTGATCGCGATCACGTCCTGAATTCACCCGTGACAGTCATGTAGCGCCGCCGTCCCGGCGGCTATCACGTAGGCGTCTCGCCCGCCCCTTGCGGGGGCAAGGCTTGTCCGGAGCGAAGTTGAAGGATAGCCCCGCGACAGCCGGCAAGAAGCCCTGGCTACGTGAAGCCGAAAGTCCGGGATCGTCGCTCACGGATATGCATCTATCCTTGTGAAGCGCAATTCTGATTTCCCTCCGGAGTCCTCCATATGAAAACTCGCAAACTCGGTCACACCGGCCTTACGGTTTCCGCCATGGGACTGGGCTGCATGGGCATGTCGGAGTTTTACAGCGGACGCGATGATGCCGAGTCTCTTGCCACCATCGACCGCGCCCTCGAACTCGGAGTCAACTTTCTCGATACCTCAGACGTCTACGGCCCTTACAAAAACGAAGAACTGGTGGGACGTGCCATCAGGGGCAAGCGCGATAAAGTCGTCCTCGCCACCAAGTTCGGAATCGTGCGTGATCCCGGCAACCCCAGCGCGCGTGGCATCAATGGCAGGCCGGAGTACGTTCGCCAGTCCTGCGAAGCCAGCTTGCGGCGGCTGGGGGTGGACGCCATCGATCTCTACTACCAGCATCGCGTCGATCCCAACACTCCGATTGAAGACACGGTGCGGGCCATGGCCGAGCTGGTGAAGGAAGGCAAGGTGCGCTATCTGGGTCTTTCCGAAGCCGGCACAGCGACCATGCGGCGCGCCGTGAAAGTCCATCACATCGCGGCTTTGCAGACGGAATATTCCTTGTGGACGCGCGACCCGGAAGACGAAATTCTCGCCACCTGCCGCGAGCTCGGTATCGGCTTCGTGGCTTATAGCCCCCTGGGACGGGGATTTCTTACCGGCCAATTCAAGCGCTTCGAAGACCTGGCTCCCGATGACTATCGCCGGAGCTCGCCGCGCTTTCAGGGTGAAAACTTCCAGAAGAATATCGACCTGGTGCGGCAGGTGGAGGAGATGGCGAAGGAGAAGGGCTGCAGGCCGTCGCAACTCGCGCTGGCCTGGGTGCTGTCGCAGGGCGAAGACATCGTGCCTATTCCCGGCACCAAACGCCGCCAGTATCTCGAAGAGAACGTGACCGCCCTCGAGATTCGCCTGACGCCCGAAGACCTGCGCCGCCTGGCAGAGGCCTTTCCCCACGGGGCGGCATCCGGACAGCGCTACACTGAGCAGATGATGAAGGCGGTGAACCGGTAGAGGTATTCTGTCCTGCTGAGCGGAGGAAAGCGGTCGCTTGCGGCCGCTTTCCGCAGTCGAAGCACCCCTATTCCCTCCGCGAAGCTCTCATACTTACCGCGCTCGTCGTCGCCTACATCTCAGCAGACGATAGGGGTCCTTCGCTCAGGATGACACGATAGGAGTTGTTAAGGGATTTATCGCAAGAAAAAGGGCGGCTTTTGGCCGCCCTTGCTGAGGTCCGACGCTCGCTCTACGCTGGCGCCGGCCGTTCGCCGCCTTTGGCCCGTCCCGGCTGAAGGTCGGGCTTGATCACCTGCTGTACCCCGTCGTCGGCCTTGGGTGGCGGGACGATCTTGGGCAGTTCCTGGCCGTCGATGATCATCTTGATTTGGGCTGCATCCAGCACTTCGCGCTCGATCAGTGCCAGCGCGATCCTGACCAGCACATCGCGGTTGGCATGGAGCAGGTCCTTGGCCGAGTCATAACCGCGCTTGACCAGCTTCTGCACTTCCGCGTCGATCTTGACCGCCGTGGCCTCGCTGTAATCACGATGCTGTGCAATCTCCCGGCCCAGGAAGATCTGCTCTTCCTTTTTGCCGAAGGTGAGCGGTCCCAGATCGCTCATGCCCCACTCGCATACCATCTTGCGCGCCAGTTCGGTGGCGCGTTCAATGTCGTTGCCGGCGCCGGTGCTCATCGAATCCAGGAACATCTCCTCTGCCAGGCGGCCGCCCATCAGGATGGCAATCGAGGTTTCGAGATAGTTCTTGTAATAGTTGTGCCGGTCGTCGATGGGCAATTGCATGGTGACGCCCAGAGCCATTCCGCGAGGAATGATGGTCACCTTGTGCAAGGGATCCGAATGAGGCAGCAGGGCCGCCACCAGCGCATGGCCAGCTTCGTGATAGGCCGTGTTCTTCTTCTCCTCATCCGAGAGCAGCATGGACTTGCGTTCCACGCCCATGAGGACTTTGTCCTTGGCCAGCTCAAAATCGTACATGAGCACAGCTTTGCGATTCTGCCGCGCCGCCGCCAGGGCCGCCTCGTTCACCATGTTGGCCAGGTCTGCGCCGGAGAAGCCCGGGGTGCCGCGGCCCAACACGAAAAGATCCACGTCATCCGCCAGGGGAATCTTGCGGGTGTGCACGCGCAGAATTTCTTCCCGTCCGCGCACATCGGGACGGCTGACCACGACTCGCCGGTCAAATCGCCCCGGCCGCAGCAGAGCCGGATCGAGCACGTCGGGCCGGTTCGTGGCAGCCATCAGGATGACGCCTTCGTTGGACTCGAAGCCGTCCATTTCCACCAGCAACTGGTTCAGGGTCTGCTCGCGCTCGTCGTGACCGCCGCCCAGGCCGGCGCCGCGATGGCGTCCGACGGCGTCGATCTCGTCAATAAAGATGATGCAGGGAGCGTTCTTCTTGCCCTGTTCGAACAGGTCACGAACCCGGCTGGCGCCCACGCCTACGAACATCTCAACGAAGTCGGAGCCGGAGATGGAGAAGAACGGAACGTTGGCCTCACCCGCTACGGCCCGTGCCAGCAGGGTCTTGCCCGTTCCCGGAGGTCCAACCAGCAGCACGCCTTTGGGGATCCGTCCCCCCAGCTTCTGGAACTTTTGCGCCTCGCGCAGGAATTCGATGATCTCTTTCAGTTCTTCTTTGGCTTCGTCAACCCCGGCAACGTCCTTGAATGTGACTTTCTTCTGCTGCATCGAGAGCAGCCGGGCCCGGCTCTTGCCGAACGATAACGCCTTGTTGCCGCCGGTCTGCATCTGTCGGATCATGAAGAACCAGAGGGCGGCGAGCAGAATCAGCGGGGCCCACGTTCCCAGCAACTGCAGCGGCCAGCTGCCGCTGGTAATGTCGCGGATATTCATGCTGACGCCCTTGTCGCGCAGCGTCTTGATCATGTCGGGATAGTTGGACGGGGCGGTCGTATGAAAGGCGGAGCTATCGTTGCGGTAGGTGCCGCGGACTTCCTGGCCGTTGATGGTGACCTCTTTTACATTGCCCTGGTCCACATCCGTCAGGAATTGCGAGAAGCTGACCGATTTGTCCTTCTGTCCCGCGTTTCCGGCCTTCATCACCTGCCACAGCAGGAAGACCGAGAGCACAATCACCAACCAGAAAATCACTGTCTTGACTGTAGAATTCACCGAAGACTCCTGATGACAAGCGCACGCCAACACGAACCACTGGCTGCACCTATTTTAGATGCCTGGCCGCAGGTTTTGGATTGGACAAGTTGCCAAACTCGTATTCTAACCGTTCCCAGGGGAAAAATGTCGCCGTTCTGCCCATGACTTAAGTCATGGTTTCACTTCAGCTTGCAGCGCCAATATAGGGGAGATTCCGATTGGTCTGCTCTGGGGAGCCTAAACCGTAACCCACCAGGAAGGCCTCATCCACCAGAAAACCGAAGTAGTCGGGCTGTAATTGAACCCGGCGGGCCGATTGCCGGTCCAGCAGGGTGGCCAGTTTTACTGACGCCGCACCCCGTGCCTTCAGGTCGCTCATCAGAAATTCAGTAGTGATCCCGGAGTGCACCAGGCCTTCCACGACCAGCACATTCTGGCCGCGAATGTCGGGCTCGTGACTGAAGAAAATCTCCAAAACCCCACCCGAGCCATCCTTTTCGTGCAAACGATATTTGGGCTTGATGAACTGGCAGATCACGGGAACTTCCAGCGCCCGCACCAGGTCAGCCATAAAGATGAAGCCATTCTCCAACAAGGCCAGCAGGTGGATGGACTGGCCGTGGTAGTCGTCGGAAATCTGCCTCCCCATCTCCCGCACCCGCTTCTGGATCTGCTCGGCGGGGATCACGGTGCGCGGCAGCCCCGGCCTTGCGAATTCATTCATGCTTGGGTCCTCCCGGACTGGCCAACTCACGAATTACCAGGGCCCCCTGGGTGCCATCAAGCGGACGCAATCGGGCCGGCGCGGGAAAGCCGCGGAGCCACACGATCTCCCGTCCGCTCACCCCGACCGGCCAAAGCTTGCGCTCCGAGCCGGTCAACTTTTGCTCCTGTAGCAGTTCCTTGATCTTCTTCGGAGCCTTGCTATGGGCCGGCCAGTAACGGTCGCCCGCGCGCCAGTTGCGCACAGTCAACTCTTTCTGCAGCAATGCCGGATCAAGCATGTGGTCGGGATTATAACCCGAGGTTGCGCTCCCCGACACTAGCGACGCCTCAAACCGTGCCCCCAGTTCTGGAATCTCGACGGCGCCCGGAAGTGACAAGATGTACTGATAGTCTGACTTCGCTGCCCCAGCTGAGCCGGGGGAATCAAACTGCAATCCGCCTTTGGCCAGGGTAAGGACCCAACCCTGCGGCAACTTGACGGACCGGGCTCCTCTGCAGCTCAGGTCAAGAATTTCTTCCACGTGACGAAACTCGAGCCGCAAACCCAACGACTCCGCTGCCGCCCTGACCACCCGCCTCCGTAACGCCAGAGGCAACGCCGCCAGCCCGATGGGCTCGAGGGTCCGGCGCCCCGCTTGCCAGATTTCAGGCAGGACGTGTCCTACTTCTCTCTGCCAGTACTCTTCCTCCGAGCGCGCGATGTCGGCGGTCTCCGCCAGCGTTTCACGTACGGACGGATTGAGAGTGCGCTCCAGCCGGGGCACAATCCCGTGGCGTACACGGTTGCGCGCGTGCCGTAGATCACGATTGCTCGAGTCTTCGCGCCACTCCTGACCGATTTCGGCAAGATACGTTTCCAGCGCGCGCCGCCTGGTCTGCAACAATGGACGCACCACTGAGAACTGAGAATCTCTAACTTGCAACTGGGGATAAATTCCGGCCAGCCCGCGGGTTCCAGCTCCGCGAACAACTCTAAGTAAAACAGTTTCAGCCTGATCGTCCAAAGTGTGCCCGGTAGCAACGCGGTTCAGTTTCTTCTCCTCGAAAAGCTGCTGGAAGTAGCGGTAGCGAAGCTGTCGGGCGGCAGCCTCGGTGCTCAGGTGCTGATTTCGAGCGTGGGCTGCGACCTCGCCACTGCCGACGTGCAGCTCCAGATCGTGCCGGTGGGCAAGTTGCGTGACGAACTGCTGGTCAGCCTCGGCTTCAACTCCGCGCAGTTGGTGATTGAAGTGGACCACGCTGAGCACGACACCAAGTTCCTGCCGCAACTCCAGCATGATGCGCAGCAGAGCGACCGAATCGGCCCCGCCTGAGATCGCGACTCCTACCCGCTCGCCGGCGTGGAGAAGATCCTGGCGGCGGATGTAGTCGAGAACGCCTTGAACCATCTGTTCCACGCTTCCATCGTACATCCGCGCAGGGTAGCTGCCATGTACAGATCAATGCCGAATCGGAGCCGTGCTGGATGGGCGCCGCCATGGTGCTGATCAATTGAATTTTCAGTTATTCCATCATGCGGTTTACTTCTGAATAGGGGATGGCGCCTTCCAAGGTCGCATAGGTTCCCGCAATTTTGAGTTCATCCGCCACCCGGCGCAGCAGACCGAGCGTTGCTCGCATCGGCCCCGAACCCAGGCTCACCCGGGCCACTCCCAGCTTCTGCAACTCCGGCACCGGAGGAACTCCCGGGCCCCCCAGGATATTGACCGGACACTGTAAGTCTTTCACCAGGCGTCCAATAGTCTCCGGGTCACGTAGCCCGGGAACGAACACGCAGTCCGCACCGGCGTCGCGAAACGCCGCCAGCCGTCGAAGGGCTTCGTCATAACGCTTTGCCGGGGCCCCGATCTGGAGCAGGTAAACGTCAGTGCGGGCGTTGAGAACGATCGGCAACTCCCGCACCGCCTTGACCCTTTCGACCTGCAGAGCGAGGTCCAGGAGCGGACGCTGCGGATCGCCAGTCGCATCCTCCACATTGATCCCGACTGCGCCGGCAGCCAGGACGTCGCGCGCGGTGAGGACGGCATCTTCCGGGCGGACACCGTATCCCGCCTCGACGTCGGCCGTGAGCGGAACCGAGACCGCACAGGCGATGCGGCGGACTACCTCCAGCATCTCCTGGCGCGAAATACGCTGGCCATCGGGATATCCCAAACTGAAGGCGACGCCGGCGCTGGTGGTAGCGATTGCTCCGAAACCGGCCTGCTGAATCACCCGCGCGCTGGCCACATCCCAGGCATTGGGCAGCAGGAGAACCTGCCCGCCTCGATGCATGGCGCGAAAGGCTTTGACCTTCGTGTTTTGCGCTTCGGGCACGATGAAACCTGGCCGGCCAACTGAGAACGGACAACTACCAACTAGCCACTGATCTTTTTATCGTTCATTTTCTCCAGAAACTTTCCCACACTCACAACGGTCCGGCCAACCATTCCCCGCCCTATCTCCCGGGTCTCATCTCGCGCGGTCACTCTCAACGTGTAAAACTTCCCGTCAAACGACTCCAGTACGCCTTCAGCCCGGATCTTGGCCCCGATTCCGCTGGCGGCGCGGTGCTCGATGTTGATGGCGGTTCCGACGGTAATCTCGTCGTCCTCGCAAAAGGGCTGCAGAGCCTGGAAACAGGCGATCTCCATCAACCGAATCATGTCGGGCGTGGAATATACGGGAGGAAGATTGGGGTTGTGGGCGGCCAGGGTATGCTTCAACTCGACGGTTTGCTCGACTTCGCCGCGTGCTCCGAGAGGGATTGCTTTGGCCATAATCTTGAGAAGTCCTGTCGAAATCAAAGAGCCAATATACGGGCGGCCCACGCCGGCTCGCAACTTTGTAGCGCCCCCTGCCAGGCCAAGGACTGTACTGAGCCCAGGGAGTTGCCAGCGGTTGCGAGACGCACTGTGACGGACGTCACATCCTGCCCGCCAGACCTTCCCGTACTCTGAACCCGACCTGGGGGAGAGAGATTGTTTCCACCAACGCGCATTCACTGGACCGCCATCGCGAAGTCCGCCGGCTATGGCCTGCTCCTGTTAGCCGGACACTTGGCCGCCGCTCAAACTGGTCCGCCGGAGATACTCAGCTTCTCTCCCCCCAGCGGTCCCGAGGGCACACTGGTGGAAATCAATGGCAAGAATCTGGAGCGGATTTCCGCAGTGCTGTTTGGTGCAACCGCGGCAGTCTTCGAACTCGACTCTCCGCAGAAGGTGGTCGCGATTGTTCCTCACCGCGTCTCCAGTTCAAACATCGTGGTGGTCACGCCCCAGGGGCGCGGCGCCAGCCCATCAGCTTTTGTGGTGGCGAACGATCCGCGAATTCCGGATGAAGTAAGTTACAAAGCTGGATATGTGAATCCGGTGCCCGCACCTGCCAACTTCCGCTCAGTCCGGCTCTGGGGTATCGCGATTGCCGACACGCGGGTGCCAGGCCACGAATCGGCCCAGATCGAGGTCGCATGGACCAGGCTGACCTGCCAGATCGATGGCCGGGAGGTTGTCCTCAATGACGACCGCCAGGTGCTCGGCGGGCTTTACCGGCGCCAACCGTGGTTTGCGAGCGACGTCCACGGTCCCATTCCGCTGGCTTACGATCCGCGGAATCATTCGGTGGTACTGGCCGTGGGTCAGCGCAGTGATCGGGTTTGGCACTTCTGGAGCCCCTCTCCGCGCGCCCTGCTCCCGGCCGGCAAGGTCGAAGGTTGTACCGTCCAGGCCCGGGTGCTGATTTCTCCCGGGGCCCTGCTGCAAATGGGCATGGATTACTGGCGTTCCCCCACCTTTCCCTACGGCACCGGCGGCAATAATCACGAAGCCGGTGCCAGCCACTGGTATTTTCCTTCGGCGCAGTGGCAGGAAGCCACCTTCACCGATATCGGCGGTCCCCAATTCTAGCTGCACTTGGAGGCCGGGCGTCCCCGCCCGTCCTCCATTCAGTTCAGTTGAGCGGACCTTGCTAGAATGAAAGCCAGCCGTGTCCCCCTTCACCGAACAATTCGACGTAGTCGTCGTCGGCGCCGGACACGCCGGCTGCGAAGCTGCCATGGCCGCAGCCCGCATGGGCCTGAAGACAGCGCTCTACACCCTCAATCTCGATCTCATCGCCCAGATGTCGTGCAATCCGGCGATCGGCGGAATCGCCAAGGGACACCTGGTCCGTGAAGTGGACGCCCTGGGCGGCATCATGGGTGAGATCACGGATGCGGTCGGCATACAGTTCCGCCTGCTCAACACTTCCCGAGGCCCGGCGGTGTGGTCGCCTCGCGCCCAGTGCGACAAGCAGGCCTACCGCCTCAAAATGCGCGAAGTGCTGGAATCGCAGCCCAACCTGAAGATCAAGCAGGCGGAAGTTGTGGATTTGATCATAGAGCAGTCGTCAGTCGTCGGTCGTCGGTCGTCAGCGAATTCCCCAACGGCGAATGGCGATCAGCAGCAACAAACTGCTGAGAACCGGGAACTACCAACTGAAAACCGGTCTTCCGAATCCCAAGCCGGTAGCGCAACAGCGGCCAACGACCAACGACCAACGGCTGACGACCGCGAGCGCAAGCGAGTCATCGGCATCCGCCTTCGCGACGGACGCACGGTCGGCGCGGCTGCCGTCATTGTCACGACTGGCACCTTTCTCAACGGCCTGATCCACTGCGGCGAGCAGCAATATCCCGCGGGACGCTCCGGCGAACCGGCCGCCGTGCTGTTGGGCGAAGCGCTGAAGCAACTGGGATTGCGAGGTTGCCGGCTTAAGACCGGAACGCCGCCGCGCCTCGACGGCCGCACCATCGACTGGTCGAAGTTTCAGATTCAGCCCGGCGACGCTGATCCCACTCCCTTCAGCTTTCGCACTCGCCGCGTGGCTCATCACGACGCGCAGGTCCCCTGCTACATCGCCTGGACCACGCCGGAGACGCATCGCATTATCCGCGAGAACGTCCACCGCTCCCCCATGTACAGCGGGCAAATCCATTCCGTCGGGCCGCGCTACTGCCCTTCCATTGAAGATAAGATCGTCAAGTTTCCCGACAAGATCACGCACCAGCTCTTCCTCGAGCCCGAAGGGCTGAACACGCACGAAATCTATGTCAACGGCATGAGCACGTCGCTGCCGGTCGAAGTGCAGATGGAGATCCTGAAGTCGATCCCCGGCCTCGAGAATGCGGACATGCTGCGTCCCGGTTACGCCATCGAATACGACGCCATCGACCCCACCGAACTGGAGCGCACCCTCGAGACCAAGAAAATCGCCGGCCTCTTTCTCGGCGGCCAGATCAACGGCACCAGCGGCTACGAAGAAGCCGCCTGCCAGGGCCTGATGGCCGGCATCAATGCCGCCCTGCAGGTGAAGAAAGAAGCGCCCCTGGTCCTCGATCGCACCGAGGCCTACACCGCCATCCTGATCGATGACCTGATCAGCAAGGGCACCAACGAGCCTTACCGCATGTTTACCTCGCGCGCCGAGTTCCGCCTGCATCTGCGAATCGACAACGCCGACCGCCGCCTGACGCCACACGGTCGCCGCGTGGGCCTGATTTCCGATGGCGCGTGGTCCGACTTCCAGGCCAAACAGCAACGCCACGAAGCCATGAAGGCGCTGCTGGAGAAATCAAAGCTCACCGCCGGAATGCTGGAAAAGATTATCCAAGACCACATAGGGGCGGACGCCCTCGTCCGCCCAGCCGAGCCAAGCCCGGCCGAGGCCAATCATCAGCAGCCAGCCACCAACGACTGGACTTCCGCCATCGGCCAAAGCCTGGCCCAACTACTCAAGCGCCCGGAAATCACCATCGAGCGCCTGCTCCCTGTTCTACGTGATCTCGCCCCGGAGTTTTTCGAAGAAGAAATCCGTGAAAATCCGCGCCCATCCGTGGCCGGCGTTTCTTCAACAATCCGCAACGAGCTGAAGTCCGCCGAGACGGAAATCAAGTACGCCGGCTATCTGCTGCAACAACAGCGCGCCATCGACCGCCTCAAGAAAGCCGAGCAGCACCCCATTCCGCAATGGTTCGACTATGGTTCGGTGAGTGGCCTCTCCCGCGAGATACAGGAAACGCTGGTCAGAATCCGTCCTCGCACCCTGGGCCACGCCTCCCGCATTCCTGGAGTCACTCCAGCGGCAGTATCGCTGGTGCACATTTTCATCGAAATCCAGGCCAAGCGGCGCGAGCAGGCGGCTGTGATATGAATTGCTCCCTCCCGAGGGAAAGTCTTCTCTGTGTCCTCTGTGGTTAAATGTTTTATTCAGGAATCATGACGGGGACCACAATTGCGAGCAATAACTGCTGCCTGCGGATGGAGAGTCCGGTCGGGCCGTTACTGATCGTTGCCGACGCCTGCGGCCTGCGGCGCATCGATTTTGTTAACGGAAGAAATCCAGTATCATCTGATTCCCACGAGCGTGAAAACGCGGAATGCCTGGACGAAACCATTCGCCAGCTGCGGGCCTACTTCGCGGGTGAACTGGAGACTTTCGATCTGCCGCTCGCGCCCCAAGGCACGCCGTTTCAGCTTTCGGTATGGAATCGCCTCTGCGAAATTCCGTTCGGAGAAACCATCTCCTACGGCGAACTGGCCCGCCGGATTGGCAATCCCAACGCCTCGCGCGCGGTGGGCTTGGCTAACGGCTCGAATCCGATTCCTATTGTGATCCCGTGTCATCGCGTTATCGGCAGCAATGGCAAACTCACCGGCTACGGCGGCGGACTGCCCATCAAGGAAAAACTGCTCGGCCTGGAACGGCGACAGTTGCGCCTGCTTTGAGGAGGGTCACTGCGTGCGACCGAGCCTGCCTTGAGCGAGGCCTGAGGGGTGTCCTTAGTAAATCAAGCTTTTAGCGTGTACCACCCAGCCAGGTCAGTTACCATAGAATAGTCAACGAAATTGCAGGAGACCTGCATCCAAATAATTATGACGACTCACTACACCGTATTCGCTCTGGCCTTATTGCTGGTGGCTTCCCTGGCTTCGGCCCAGAACGTTGATCCGGCGCTCCGGCCGCCCAAGGGGGCCCAGGTCGCCCTGGTGGTATTTGAGGACCTGCAGTGTCCCGACTGCCGCCGCGCCGCTCCCCTTGTCGAAGAGGCTGCCCGCACTTACAAGATCCCCGTCGTCCGCCACGACTTCCCGCTGCCCATGCACAACTGGTCTTACGATGCAGCCGTCATTGCCCGCTATTTCGATACCCAATCGAAAGAACTGGGCAACGAGTTTCGCGACTACATCTTCCAGCATCAGCCGGAGATCACGCCGCCGACCCTGCGCGGTTTTGCGGAGAAATTTGCCGCCGACCACAAAGTAGAGCTCCCCTTCGTCGTCGATCCGCAAGGCAAGCTGGCCGCAGCCATCAACCAGGACAAGAACACCGGCCAGCGCGTCGGCATCAATCACACCCCGACAATTTATGTGGTCAGTAACAAGACGCAGGGCAAGCCCTTCGTCGAAGTGGTGGACCGCACCCAGCTTTTCCAGTTGATTGACGCAATGAAGAATGAGTAGCGGGAACTTCAGGGCCACGGATTAACGCGGATTTTCACGGATAAACCCTTAAGAATTTAAATCCGTGGAAATCCGCGTGAATCCGTGGCCTGAATTTTCTAACCGACCTGCCACACGGTGTCCAGCACGGTTCCATCCACCCACTTGATCACCGCCACCGGACGCTCGCCCAGCTTTGGCCGCATTGGCTTGCCGCCGCAGATGCGTTCCACTTCCGTCTTGATGTCCTGAATTGGCCGGATCGGCAAACTTGAACCTTTCACCGCATCCAGCAAATCCTGGCGCCGCGGATTAATGGCAATGCCACGTTCCGTCACCACCGCATCAATCAGTTCACCCGGGCCGGTCAGTGTAGTCACCTCATCGACAATCACCGGAATACGATCGCGGAAGGATGGCACCGCGAGGATTGTGCATCCCGCCTCGAGACAGTTCTGCCAGCCGCCGATGCCATGCAGCAGTCTGCCATCGGAGTGGGTCACCACGTTGCCGTTGAAGTTCACATCCACTTCGGTCGCGCCCAGCACCACCGCATCCAGCATCGACGCAAACGATCCCTTGCCGTGATAGTTGTAGGACGTAAACGGAGAAGTCGCCACGTGCCGGGGATCGCTGGCGATCGATTTCACCGCATCGAGATCGAAAGTCTGGCCGTCGAGTATGTAGTCGGTCAATCCTTCCTGTAACAACTCCACCAGGTAGCGCGTGGATCCGCCACGAACGAAGCGCGCTTTCACGCCATCTTCTTTCATCATGCGGCGCAGGTAGTCCACAAACGCCAGCGCGATGCCGCCCGCTCCCGCCTGGAAGGAAAATCCGTTGCGCATGATTCCGGCATCGCGCAGGAATCGGGCCACGTACTCCGCCACCCGCAGCCGGTCAGGCGACCGCGTGATCTGGGTGGTGCCCGAAACAATCCTGGCCGGGTCGCCGATGGAATCGGTTTCTACAACATGGTCGACATTGTTACCCTGAATCTGCCAGGGAATGCAGGGAAAAGGAACCAGGTTGTCGGTGACTACGATCACGTTGTCGGCATAGATTGAATCGGCCAGCGCAAAGCCCAGCGATCCGCACGCCGACTTGCCATGCGATCCATCGGCGTTGCCGAAGGCATCCGCAGTGGGCGCGGCGATCACCGCGATATCGATATGAACTTCGCCGTCCTGAATGGCCTGCCAGCGGCCGCCGTGCGAGCGCAGAACGCCCAGGCCGCGCATTTTGCCCTGCGTGCAGTAGTCGCCCAGAGGCCCGTTCATCGAACCTTCGATGTGATGGATCACCCCCGACTGCATCAGATCGATGGCGGATTTCTGCGAAGGAAACGATGCGCTGGGAAACCAGAGCAGGTCTTTAACGCCGATTTTTGCCGCAGCCTCCAGCATCATGAGTGCGACCTGGTCGCCGTCCCGCAGATGATGATGGTTCGAAATCACCATGCCATCGCGCAGGCCGCACTTGCGCAATGCAGTCTCCAGATCGGGAACGCGCTTGTCGCCGTTGTCGGGATAATCCTTGCTCGAACGCACCGGAGGTGCCGCCTTGCGTCCGCGCGGCTGGTACTTGGCCACGCCCAGGTAAGGAATCTGGGGCTTGCCATTGACCATGGCCGGCACCATGCGTCCCGCGGCGTTCTGCACCAGCTCGGCTCGATCCGTCATTCCGCTCCCTTGATTCGTGTGTGGGACCGGGTCTCCGACCCGGTCAGGCCGAGCGAAGCTCGGCAGATTGCCCGCTGATTGTGAAACCCCTATACGCTCGACCTGGGCGGGTCAAAGACCCGCCCCCACACTGTTACCAATCCTTCAGGCCTTACCCATTCGCTTCGCCATGTCGACCAGTTTCTGCGCCCGCTGCACCACCGGCGGATCAATCATCTTCGATCCCAGGCTGACCACTCCCAGCCCACGCTGCTGGGCCTCGTCGAAGGCCGCGACAATCTTCATCGCCTTTTCGATCTCGGCAGCCGAAGGCGCGAAGGCCTCATGAATCACCGGAATCTGTCCGGGATGAATGCACCCCATACCTTCGAACCCGAGCGCGCGAGAATTCTCCGCCCAGCGCCGCAGCCCGTCCATGTCACCCACGTCGCCAAAGACGGAATCGATGGCCTGCACGCCCAGCGCCCTCGCCGCATTCACCAAACGCGAGCGGGCATAAAGCGACTCGCGGCCTTCCGCTGTCTTGGTCACGCCCAGATCAGCGGTGTAATCTTCGAGCCCGATGGTGAGCGCCACGACGTTCTTGCTGGCCTGTGCGATGGCTAACGCGTTCTCAATGCCAAGAGCGGACTCCAGAATCGGCATCAACCAGATGGGACGCGTGATGCCGTAGCGCCCCTTCAGCTCCCCGATCATGCGATCGGTTTCCGCGATCTGCTCAGGAAGCTCCGCCTTGGGAAGCAGCACCAGGTCCGGTGATTCAGGGACGATTTCCGCCAGATCCTCGAGGCCCATGGGCAGTTGATTGATGCGCACCAAGCGCTCGCATTTGCCGAAATCCACCGCCCGCAGCGTATTGCGGACCAGAATGCGTGCGGCGTCCTTCTCCGCGTGATGAACCGAATCTTCCAGATCGAGAATGATGGCGTCTGGCCCGTGCAGCGCCGCGTTGATGAAGTACTTGGGCTCGGAGCCGGGAAGATACAAACGCGAGCGGCGCAAGCGATCGCGCGGCGACGGCTCCGGCAACGTGATTTTCTCCGGCGAGGCCTTGCGGCCCAGGCCCAGCCCGGCGCGGCGCGCCGCAGTTTCGATCCGTGCCGAAATTACGAAGGGCAGCGCACCCTCATCGCGGATTTCGACCCGGGCATGCTTGATGCCAAGCACTTCGAACACCTGCCGGGCCTGCGCCAGAATGGCGTCGCCGTAGTAGGGCGCGACCCGCGACTGCATCGTGATCTCGAGGCCGCCGCTGTCCCGACCCTCGATAGCCACGTGTACATCCGAGCGTACCCCCTTGCCGCAGTGCCCGGCTTCGCCGATCCTCGCCGATTTTTCGGCCGAATCCGTCATAATTCACCAGAGTCTGCGTGGGGACAGCCGCCCTCGGCTGTCCTGCGGAGCACCGTTCCGCAATGTAGCGCCGGCGTCCCGCCGGCTCTCGCGAGGGCATCCTGCCCTCGCCACCTTTACTTCAACTTCGCCAGAATCGCATCGCCCATCTGGACCGTGCTGGCCGCGCCCTGGCCAATCGCTTTCGCGCCGCCGGAAACCCGCATCATGTCATACGTCCGCACTTTGCCCTCCTGCACCACCTCGGCAATCGCTTTGCGAATACGCTCGGCTTTCGCGCCCTCTCCAATGTGGTCAAGCATCATGGCCGCGGACAGGATCATGGCAATCGGATTCACAATGGGAGGATTCAGCTCAGCGTACTTCGGCGCCGAGCCATGCGTCGGCTCAAATACCGAGACCTCGTCGCCGATATTGCCGGACGCGGCAAAGCCCAATCCACCGACTAGCCCGGCGAAGGCATCGGACAGGATATCGCCAAACAGGTTCGACGCCACGATCACGTTGTACTCTTCCGGATTCTTGTTCAGCCACATCAGCTGCGCATCGATGTTGGTGGACCACAGCGCGATTCCGGGATAGCCCTTGGCTACTTCCTTAGCCGTCTCTTCCATCATCCCTGAAGTTTCGCGCACCACGTTCGGCTTCTCGCAAATTGTCACGCCCTTGAAGCCGCGTTTCTTCGCGTATTCAAAAGCCGCGGTGACGATGCGCCGTGCCGCCGCCCGCGTAATGATGCGTACACTAACGGCAAGATCAGGCCCAGGCACGCTGTTGATCGCCTTGAAGCGGGGGTGCGTATTCAGCGCGGCGCGCACGTTTTCCGGAGGGTTCGTCCACTCCACGCCCACGTACATCCCCTCGGTCCCCTGGCGAAAAACCGTGGTGTCAACCTTGGGCTCGTCGAAGCCGCCATCTGTGCGCTTGCGAATGTAGTTCAGCGGATTGCCGATGAACCCGATGCAGGGGCGCATGCAAATATCCAGATTGAACTTCTGCCGCATGGTTACGATCGGGCTGTAGTAAACCAGTCCCTTCCCGCGCAGCTCCGGCTTCAGCTCCGCCTGGGCTTCCTTGTTGGGCTTCGACGTGATGGCGCCGAACAATCCGAGCTTGTGCTTCTTGAGCAGATCAATAGTGCGATCGGGCAGGGCGTTACCTTCGTTGCACCAGATCTCCCACCCGATGTCGGCATGAATGTATTCGGCGTCGAAGCCAACCGCTTTCAAAACCCGCAAAGCCTCGGGCAGAACCTGATTTCCGATACCGTCGCCCGGCATGGTCACTACTGTATGCTTCGCCATCCTCGAAATTCTCCTCGTGTCATCCTGAGCGAAGTCGAAGGACCCCTACTGCCGAAAACAACCTGGTCTGAAACCCGACTGATTTTCTGCCTCGGCACCGCCTGCGGGCGACAGGCCCGCCCTACACGGAAACCGTCCTAACCCAATCCCAAGCGCTTGGCTACCAGCTTCTCCACACCTTGCGCGATTACCAGCGATTGCGGCACGCTGCCCAGCGCCGGAAACGCGAATTTCTCTCCGCGCCAGCCGATCATGCCGGAGGTGAAATCGATATCAATCTCGTCTCCGGGAATGATCGTCTTTTCTTTGGCGCTGATTTCTTTGGCAAACTGTTCGCGCAGCCGCTTCACCAGCGCGGGCACTTCCACGCACAGGAATCCGTTGTTGTAAGCGTTACGCAAATAGGTTTGCGAGAAACTGGCCGCGATCACCAGCGGAATCCCCTTCGCCTTCAGACAGGTGACCGCCTGTTCGCGACTCGATCCAGTGCCAAAGTTGAAGCCGCTCACTACCACGTCGCCGGCCCGCGTTCGTTTGGCAAACTCCGGATCGTAATTCTCCATCACCACTTTCGCCATGATGTCCGGGGTAACGTCGTCGCGGTAAGTGTAGTCTTTCCCGTAAATCGCGTCGGTGTTCACGTTGTCTTGGGGCAAAAACACCAACCGCCCTCGTACCCGCTCGGGAAAGCCGGGCAGAATCTCGACTCTCTCGGCGGCGGCGCCCGCGGGAAATTCCTTGTAGTCGCGGGCCGGATTGCGGTCCGCCATCTTGGAGTGGCCGCGGATGTAGCCGGCCACGGCGGAAGCAGCCACCACCTCCGGGCTGGCGAGATAGCATTTCGCATCGCGCGACCCCATGCGACCCTTGAAATTGCGGTTGGTGGCAGAGATCCCTACTTCGCCCGGCTCCAGCAAGCCGACGCCCAGGCCGATGCACGGCCCGCACCCCGCGGGCAGTGGGTTCGCGCCGGCGTCGAGCAGCGTCTGCCAGATGCCGCGCCGCTCCGCTTCTTCCTGCACCCATTTACTGGCTGCGCCCAGGTACAGCTTCACTCCGGGCGCAACTTTCTTGCCCTGCAGCACGGTGGCCGCAGCGGCCAGGTCTTCAATCCGCGAATTTACGCAGGAAAGCAGATAAGCCTTCTGGATCGGAATCCTCTGTTTTTCGATCTCGGCCAGCGACGCCATGATCTGCACCGTGTCGGGTCCGGAAACGTGCGGAGTCACCTGCGACAAGTCGAGCACAATGCGGGCGGCATAGACGGCATCGGGATCGGGCCGCGGCGGGTTCTCCGACCAGTTCGCGATGTCGCGGTCGGTGAAGCGCTCGACGCCCAGCGCCGCCAGTCGCTGCTTCACACCTTTCAGATACTTGATGGTGACCTCGTCCACCGGGAACCATCCCACCAGCGGCCCCCACTCGGTGGACATATTGGAAATGGAAAAGCGCGCGTCCATGGAGAGGCTGGCCACGCCCGGCCCGCTGAATTCGACCGCCGAATTCAGAACTTCATCGTGGTTATAAATTCCGCACAACGTGATGATGACGTCTTTCCCGGTTGCGCCCGCGGGCAGTGCGCCTTCCAGCACAACTTGTATCGACCGCGGAATCTGCCACCAGAAATCCCCCGTTGCCCACGCCGCGGCCGCATCGGTGCGCACGATCGGCGTGCCCACCGCTCCCAGCGCGCCGTACATATTCGAATGCGAGTCTGAAGCCACCACGAAAGACCCGGGCACAACGTACCCGCGCTCCACCATGATCTGATGACCAATGCCCGAGCCCGCGGGGTAGAAATCCACGCCGTGATATTTGGCGAAGCCCTCGATGGCCTCATACTTGTGCAGGTTCGAATCTTCCCGGTTCTGGATGTCGTGATCCAGGGCAAAGACCAGCTGTTTGGGATTCTGGATCTTCTTCGCGCCGATGGTCTGAAATTTCTTCATCACCGCCGAAGTGTTGTCGTGCGTCATCACACGATGCGGCCGGATGGCCACAAAGTCTCCGGTACGCAGCGGCCGCTTCGGCCCTTCAGCCAGATGCGCCTGCGCGATTTTTTCAACGACGGTCTGACCCATAATGACTCCCGCCCGTGTGGGACCGGGTCTCCGACCCGGTCAGGCCGAGCAAAGCTCGGCTTGGATGTCCACGCCGCAGCGACCAGGGACCCATTCCTCGCTCCGCGAGGAATGAGAATCAAAGCCGGACGGCTTTTGGCACGGCTGAAGCCGTGCCCTTCCACAGCGCTTCCCGACGGAAGCACTCACCCGCTCTGGCTATCGGCGCGTCTTCATTTTCTTCTTCCCCAGGACTTTACCCGGTGTCTTCTTCCCATCCGCCGTCATCAGCGCCATCAGCTTGCTCACCGACCCAACTTTCTCCAGGTTCCAGATCGCGGCCTTCAGCTTCTTCTGCGCCCCTTCTGACAGTACACCTTCCGCCAGCGCTGCGAACTTCTCCTCGACCTCCGCATCAGAGAGCGGGTTGCGCGGATCACCCTTGGGATAATCCAGTTGCTTGGTAAACATCCGCCCGTCAGTTGTCGTCAGGTTTACGATCACGCGCTGCAGTGCCGGGAAGACTTTCTCGATCTCGGGATCGGCTACCACTTCAACTTTCTTCAGTTGCGCCCGGATGGTGGGGTCCATGATCTTCTTCATCTCGAACTGCACCGGCGTGACCTGGCGCTCGGCAATCGCCGCCGCAATCACGTAGGGCAGAGAGTGGTCGGCTGTTTCCTTCGACTGGGGATCGTACTTGCTGGGATCAGAAAGAATATCCGCCGCCCGGGCCAAAGAACGAATCTGCACCTTCTCCACCTGCTCCGGCTTCAGGTCGTTCGATTTGACGATATCGAGCACCGCGGAAATCGGAGTGTGAGTCAAGGCCTCGGTCGGAAAGGCCTTCATGCCGCACTGCGTAATGCGCCACGACTCTCCCAGTCCGTCGGTCAGCAGGTTCAATTTCCATGCGGGGCCGAAGCAGTGGGTCAAGCCTTCCTTGCCGTCCACCACGTGTTCCGGTCCCGTGTAACCCTTCTCGGCCATGAGTGCAGCCAGCACTCCACTTTGCGTGGCCATGGGATCGACCGTGTTCTTCATCATGGTCAGCTTGCCGGCGGTGACTGCACCCAGGGTCGCATGACGGCTGGCCGAGATGCCGATGGCATGCTGCATCTGCTCCCATCCCAGATGCAGGGCGCGGCCCGCGACGATGGGCGAGACGAACGCCGTCAGCGTGGCGTGATGCCAGCCGCGTTCGCGGATGCCGGGGAAAGCAGCCTCGCAGAATCGCATCTCAAACTCATGTCCCAGGACCAGCCCGACAATCAACTCCTTGCCATCGCCTTTCGCGCGCTCGCAGCCGGCCAGCGCCGCGGGAAAAATGTCGGAGGGATGCGACGGGTCCTGCTTCCAGTAAATGTCGTTGTAATCCATGCAGCGGATCATCAGTCCATTGGCCAGCGAAGCTGAGACCGGATCGATGCGCTTGCCGGTGCCAATCACGGTGGCTGGACCGCTTCCGGCAATTTCGTCGAGCACTTCGAGCGCGATCTTCACATCGTGCTGCTGGTATCCGCCCAGCGCACAGCCTAGGGAATCCAGCAGGAAGCGCTTGGCCTGGTACACGGCCTCCTGCGAAAGCTGCGGATAGCTCAGGCCGGCAGCCCAGCGCGACATGCCGGCGGTAATCGTTTCTCGGGCGACTGCTGGTTTCGTAGCCAACGCAAAATCTCCTATTTCAACTTGATGTTTTTAGGGTTCTTGAAGGGCAAGAACGCCATGAAGTCGGCGTGATGCACGATGTAGGCTTCCGTGGTGCGCTTCACCAGGTCGCCTTCCGCGGCGTGGGACGCAATGATGTGGCAGACCGCGTCGGAAACCCCGCATTCCAGGGCCAGCGCGACTCCGGTAAAGGGATGGCGTAACGCCTCTCCACGCTCGCTCTGCCGGCTCTTGCCGTCCGCCCCCACTTCGTATTCCAGCAACTTGCCCACGTCGGCCAGAATGGCGCCCGCGATTACCGTATCCATTTGGATGGGCAAGGCGCGCCCCATGAATTGCTCCATCGCTTCAGCACTCTGCCGCGCGATGTGCACCACGCAGCGCTTGTGCTCCATGAAAGTGATGGGACAGTTCGGCACCAACAGCGTGAAGGGAATGCGATTCAGGTCGTCTGGCTTCAACGGGCTGCGCTCCAAGGCCCTTACCCAGGTCTGGGTCACCTGGCTGCGCAGCTTCTTGTCTTCGATCCATTGGATCTCCGGCCAAAGCCTGGCGACTGCATCTTGCATTTCTTACGCCCTCCACAAAACCATTTAGCTTACCGTGACGGAGCGGCAAGAGTCGAGTGCAGGGTGACCTTGGGAGCAGTACGTTCCCTCGCACTGGCCTTCCGAACGTTTTAAGAGCTCCTTCCAGTGTTAAAGTGCCATCTAAGATTCCTATGGAACTGAGGGTTGCGGGATCGGGGCTCCTGCTTCTGGCTCTCTTGGGAGCGTCCAGCGCCCAGCAGGGTGCGGCCACGGGCGAGCCCATCGTAATATCGAGCGCTCCCCTGCCCAAAGCGTTCCTGCGCCGGCCCTATCACTTCAAGCTGGAGGCGCAGGGCGGCATCACTCCTCTTGTCTGGGAAGTAACCGCTGGCACGCCACCCACGGGCATCGAACTGGCTTCGGACGGAACTCTCAGCGGTACTCCCACCGAAGTTGACAGCTTTCGTTTCATCGTGACCGTCACCGATAGCGGCAAACCTCCAGCTCAAAAGAAAAAGGAATTCATCCTGCCCGCAGTGGCCCCCCTGGTGGTGGAGTGGAGCCGGAAGCCCAAAGTGACGGGCCATCGGCTGGAAGCTGCCATCCGGGTATCAAACCAGACCGGCGACGATTTCGATTTCACTGTGATTGCTTTGGCGGTCAACGAATATGGCCGGGCCACAGCTGTCGGCTATCAGCACTTCACCCTGAACAAAGACACCGACGAGTTTGAAATTCCGTTCGCCGAGAACCTGCCGCGGGGATCCTACGACGTACATGTGGATGCGGTTGGGGAAGTGGCTGCAACGAACAGTATCTTTCGCGCCCGGCTGGAACCGACTGAGAAGCTGCAGGTGGTGCAGGGACCCTGACCAGGCAAAAAATAAGAGCCCCGAGGTGATGTTAAGCCCATTCGTCTCGGCCAGTAGCTCGCTTTAGACCCTCACCGACCTGCTCTCGCAGCTGCCCTTGCGGGCTGCCACGCGCGATCATGCTTGGGCTCCGGGCTCACCGCCAACCGGATAAACCTGCCTAACGCCTCGGGACTCTATCCTGCCTCCGACATTTCTTCTTGTTCGCCTCGACCAGCGCTTTGCTATAGACCCTTACCCGCCTTCCCTCCGTCATCTTGCGATGCAGAGAGTGACTTGGCTTGAGCCCCGGACGCCGCACCAACCGGGAAAACTTCAGAAGCTGTCAAAGAACGATTCTGTTTTTACTCCTTTCATTTCTGGAGTCAATAAAAAAGGCGTCGTTTTATCTACTGGAAAATCAATCGAGTGCAGGCCGTCCACAGCCACCTGCAGCGTTCCTGGTGCAAAGAGTGAGAGTTACAGAGTGCTTTTCCGCAATCAGCCTTGATTTTCGAACCGAGCGCCCTGCGCAGCCTCCGAACGGGTACGGCTCCTGATTGTGAAAATCCTCCTAAAACCTTGCTGGTAGCGGCTTTCACGCGCGGAACAAATTTATCGCAACTCAGCAATCGCCCCGAGTAGACTGGCAAAACAAGCTACGAACTATCATCCGGGAACTGACGACAGGGTTGTAACCGGCAGCCATGAGTACTCCCAACGACTTTACCAACGCCGCCGCATCCGCAAAGTTTCTGCTTTCGCAAGCCTCTCTGCGCCCTAAGATTGGGCTGGTCCTGGGCTCCGGTCTGGGTGGTTTCGCCGACGAACTTGCCGACGCCACGCGCATCCCCTATGCCAACATTCCATTCTTTCCGCGCTCAACCGCCCTGGGTCACGCAGGACAGATGGTGATCGGAACCGCCGCCGGTGTGCCGGTAGCCGCCATGCAGGGACGGGTCCACCTGTACGAGGGCTATTCCGCCAGCGAAGTCGCCTTCCCCATGCGGGTCTTTGACTGCATGAACATCCGCGCCGTGATTCTTACCAACGCCGCCGGCGGCATCAATCGGGAGTACCAGCAAGGTGCACTGGTCGTGCTCACCGACCACATCAATCTGCAGGGACAGAATCCCCTCGCAGGCCCGAATGATGATCGCTTCGGCCCGCGCTTCCCGGACATGACCCAGGCTTACTGGAAGCCCTATCGGGAGATCGCCCTGCAGGCATCGCAGAAGGCGGGCAAGACGCTCCATCAGGGCGTTTACGCCGCTTTGCTGGGGCCGAATTATGAGACTCCGGCGGAGATCCGTTACCTGCGGACGATTGGCGCCGATCTGGTGGGGATGTCCACTGTCCTCGAAGTGATCGCCGCGCGCCACATGGGAATAAAAATCTTGGCGATCTCCTGCGTGACCAACATGGCGGCGGGGATTCTCGATCAGGTCATCAATCACGAAGAGGTGCTCGAGACCGGCGAGCGGGTCAAAGCCGACTTCGTTGCCCTGTTACGGGCAGTGCTGCCCGAAATGGCGAAAGACGTCGAGCAATCGCCCAGTCCCTAGATGAAGTGTGGCGCGGGCGCCCCCGCCCGCGTGGTTCTTCGAGGTTAGTTTTTCGCGCGAGGGAGGAGAATCGGGACCGGCGGCTGGATCGCATACGTGGCCGCGAAGCTACCCTGATTTACCGCCAGTGCCAGGTGTCCCCGCGAATCGATATACAGCAGCGGTTTTTTCAGAGGCACGTCGCTGAACGTCCTCACAAAAGGAATGTTCATGTCCGTCTTGCCCAGGCTGACGTGCACATTCTGCCCGGGACGGTAACCCAGCTTGAGAAAGTCTTCAGCGCTGATGTTGGTCACCAGGTTGCCGAAGGGACCGTCGGTGGCGATTACTTCGCCGCTCAGTCCGCGCTCGTACAGCCGGGAAGCGACCAGATCGAGCCGGACCAACTGGTTCGCCGCCATTTCCGGCCCCACGCGCGTCCAGTCCTCGCCGTGGGCCAGGTGCGCGCCCACCGGCGAAAAAATGTCCCGTCCATGGAATGTGGACGACAAGGCGGCGCCGATCATCCAATCGCGGTTCGTGATCTCACGGACGGCGGCAATTCCATCGCGGTCCTCGACCAGCGTCATCAGCCCATTGTCGGGCAGCACAAAATACTGCCCACGCTTCGATTTCACCACTACCGCCTTCCGCGTGCTTCCAACCCCTGGATCGATAACCACCACGAACACCGTGCCAGCGGGAAAGTAAGGCGTCGCCCCGTAGAGAAAGCGGGCGCCGTCGAGTATGGAGAACGGCGTGACCTGGTGAGTCAGGTCCAAAATGCGCAGTTCCGGCGCAATGGAATACATCACGCCTTTGCACAGCGCCACTGAATCATCCACCACGCCGAAGTCGGTCATAAAGACCACGGTGGGTGGGGCTTTCGGCTGTGACGCCTGCGCATAAACGGGCGCCGCGCTGCTGACGGCGAGCAGCAATGCCGCAACGGCAATCCACATTTCCTGTCTGCATGATCGGGAGGCGAGCATCGTCGAACTCTTTGGAACTGGGTAAAAGCGGCCCATTGTAAACGATGGAAGGCCGTCGCCAAAGCTCCCCCGCCTGTCCGCGCTTTGACCTTCCCCCCAAGCCCTGAACGTCTATAATCTCCAGACCAATATTTCACCAGGTTTCTCAGGAGGTATGCATGTCCTCGGCCATCCCCGAAAAGTATCGTGATCTGTTCAGCAAGCGTGCCTTCGCCAGTCTGGGCACACTGATGCCCGACGGCCGCCCGCAGGTGACCCCGGTGTGGTGCGATCTGGAAGGCGACCTCGTCATTTTCAATTCTGCCAAGGGCCGCCAGAAAGACCGCAACGTACGGCGCGACCCCCGCGTGGCTCTGGCCATCGTCGATCCGGACAATCCCTACCGCTATCTCGAAATCCGCGGCCGCGTGGTCGAAATCACCGAAGAGGGCGCCGACGCGCACATCGACAAGATGGCCAAGAAGTATCTGGGCGTGGACAAGTATCCCTACCGGCAGCCCACCGAAACCCGCGTGATCTATAAGATCCAGCCGGAACACACAACCATGATGGGCTGAGACTGATGGGGGAGAAACAATCGAGGGCGGGACCGCCCTCGGGACAGCCGGCGGACGCCGGCGCGACCAAGGACCCTATGCCGATTGCACCCACCGAAGCCGCCGCCCTCGATCTCACCTGGGTACGCTCCCAATTCCCTTCACTGTCGCAGACCGTGGCCGGACAGCCGGCGGTCTTTCTCGACGGGCCCGGCGGTACTCAAGTTCCTCAGCGCGTAATCGACGCGATCAGTGACTATCTGAAGAACTCAAACGCCAACACTTGCGGCGCCTATGCCACCAGCCGGTGCACCGACGCCATCATCGCCGAGGCCCGTGCCGCCATGGCGGATTTCTTCGCCTGCGACCAGGATGAAGTGGTTTTCGGCCCCAACATGACCACCCTCACCTTCGCCATCAGCCGCTCCCTCGGACGCGAACTCGGACCCGGCGACGAAATTCTCCTCACCCATCTCGATCACGACGCCAACGTCTCACCCTGGCGGGCGCTCGAGGAGGGCGGCGTGACCATCCGCTTCGTGGACATCAACCCCGACGACTGCACCCTCAACCTGGCCGACCTGGCGCAAAAGCTCAACAGCCGGACCCGGATCGTGGCCGTCGGTTACGCTTCGAATGCAGTGGGCACCATCAATGATGTAAGAGAAATTGTCCGCCTGGCGCATCAGAAGGGCGCGCTGGCGTACATTGACGCGGTCCACTATGCGCCTCATGGCCCGATGGATGTACGCGCCCTGGATTGCGATTTCCTGGTGTGTTCAAGTTACAAGTTCTTTGGACCGCACATGGGCATTCTTTATGGCGAGCGTGCTCATCTGCAACGCCTGCAACCCTATAAAGTGCGCGCCAATACCAATGCCGTTCCCAACCGTTGGGAGTGGGGCACGCTGAATCATGAATGCATTGCTGGAATCGCTGCCTGCGTTGACTATCTGGCCGATCTGGGACGCCGGGTGGACCCGTCGGCATCCACGCGCCGCACCGCGCTGCTGGCGGCATACGGGGCCATCCGGCAGCACGAACACGAATTGGTGGCGACCCTGATGCGGGGATTGCTCGCCCTTCCCGGCCTGAAACTTTACGGCATCAGCGATGTCGCCAGGCTTGACCGTCGTTGTCCCACGGTCGCGGTGCGCATCGCAGGCCACACTCCGCTGGAACTCGCTACCAGATTAGGCGAGCGCGGCATCTTTACCTGGGACGGCAACTACTACGCTCTGAATCTCACCGAGCGGCTTGATGTGGAAAAAGATGGCGGCTTCCTGCGCATCGGGCTGGCGCACTATAACACCGCTGCAGAAGTGGAAAGGCTGTTGCAGGCGCTACGGGAGATTGCCACGTAGCGCCGGTTTCCCTCAGTGTCCTCTGAGTCCTCCGCGGTTAACCCTCTTTATGGCCATCGCGCCGCAGCTCAATCACCTGATCCCCCTTCGCAATTAAGGCCATGGCCGCCATTCCGATAAACAATCCGTGCTCGACTATGCCAGGCACCCCCTCCAGTTCTCGGGCCAGCGCCGGCGGATCGGGAATCGTGCCAAAATTACAGTCGAGGATGTGATTACCTTCGTCGGTAATGAACTTGCGGCCCGAAGAGTCCGCGCGCACTTTGACCGCCGCTCCCAGCGCGGCAATTTTTTTCGCCACCAGAGCTTCGGCGAACTTGATTACTTCCACCGGGACGGGGAATTTTCCCAGCATCTGAACCTGCTTGCTGGAATCGGCGATGATCACAAACTTCCGGGTCGCTGAAGCCACGATTTTTTCCCGCAGCAGCGCCCCGCCCCCGCCCTTGATCAGGTTGAGTTGCGGATCGACTTCGTCGGCCCCATCGAGGGTAACGTCGATTTCCTGAACTTCATCCAGTGTGGTCAGCGGAATGCCCAGACTGGCCGCCAGTTCCTGGGTATGGACCGAGGTAGGGATGCCGCGAATCTTCAGCCCGGCCTGTACTCGTTCGCCCAGAAAGCGCACCGCGAAGGCAGCGGTCGATCCCGTTCCCAGCCCGACGATATCGCCATCGCGCACAAACCGCAGGCTGGCGCGCGCGGCGGCTTCCTTTTCTCTGTCGTTCGCCATACTCGACCGATACTTTACCGCGTTCCGCGCTAACTCAACAATGGTTCGCTAAATTCATAAATCGCACAGGACAAAGTTGGAGGAGATGAAAAATCGAGGAGCGGTTTTCGTCTCCTTATTGGTTCAGGATCCGCCGGCCCTCTCGATTCCAGGTTTCGGCTTGTGGAAATTTCCAGTTGTGAGCTGCTTCGTACAGTTGATCCGGGCTCATGGTATGGCCCCCATCGTCGCTACAGCAGCACCTCATCGCGCATTTCGCCGTCTCGCTCTCGCCCCAGAGATTTCCTCCAGAGATTTTCGGATTTGCACCGAACTTGGGGATTGACCGCACCAGCGATCACGCGTAGATTCGTTTTCACCTTCACAGAAAATCCAGCCACGGCAAACTGCGTTTTTGCTGACAACCAATTCCAGTAATCTTCCCTCCCCCAAGGGTGGAACAACGTGAGTAAAGCAGAAAGCGAATGGCAAGTTTATCGCACGCGATTTCTGATCCGCGCCCGGCAGCTCACCCGTCCCCTGAAGTTCCGGGATGCGCTCGGACGCGAACATCGCGGGCAAAGAGGTGACTATCTTGTCGAGTCCTCCGACGGCACGCTGAGAATCGCGCCTCGCGAAATTTTTGAGGATGTCTATGTAGCCATGGGCCCCGCCCTTGAGAAGTGGCCCCTGCTGAACCGACGAAATTTTCCCATTGCGGATCTGAAGCGCCGGAGCTCGGCCCGAGCCGAGATGATGGCGTGAGCAACACCCGAACTTTGGGCCGCGACCAGGCAGAGAAGCATTGGAAACCACGGCAAATCTGGGTGGCTCAATCGATCGTGCCGCCGAGCTTTTTGCCTGTGAAACTCCCGAAATATGCCCCTGTGGAAAAGTCCGGGCGAGGGGGCAGCATCCCACTTGCTAAGATCGAGATACAATATATAGGGATACCCTCTTGACAGCCCCAACATACGGGCGTACTGTTTGCATCCCATAAGGCTTTGTGAGCCTCCGAAGTGAGGGCATTTCGGGGCTGGGTAAGGGTAAGAAAACAAAGGATCGGTCGAGGTTGAGGTGACTTCCGGCCGTCCTGCCAAATAATGGAAGACGCCACCCGTTCTTGAGCGGGTTGCTGGTGCGGTGGCCGTTCCCTCGTTGTTGTGCGATTGCGGGCGCTGAACTCCTCCCGAGGGAGCGACGACAGTTGACAAGTCAGGCTGTGGAAAATGCCTCGCAGTAAGGGCTGGCAATCCCTTTCCTTCGAGGCCAGAAATTGAGGCTTGTGATGGAAGTTCTGGAGCGCATGGTCAGTGAGTCCTTTGCTCGCCACGGGGTCGAACCCGCGTTCGACTATCGCCGCGTGCAATGGTCACCGTGGTTCCGTTGTGTGGACAGCTCGAGCGTGGCGCTGGTTTCCAGCAAGCCCGGAGTCTTTGCCCTGGGAGAAGAAATCGTCCCTCCGGCCACCGGCGGCAAGCGCATGGTCGCTGTCTTTCAGATTTCCGAAACCGATGACCTGGGAATGGCCCTTGGCCGCCTGTTCCTGCCCGGCAGTCCGGCCCGCGAACACCTGGCCGCCGGCCGCTGCTTCTCTCGCTGTGCAGTCATTGAGGACGCAACTCAGCGTCATGCAGCCTATACCGCATTGCAACGCTGGCTCTCTGAATCTGCCGAACTGGGAACAGAGAACTGGAAACCGGCAACTGGCTTTTAAGAGAAGCCCAGATTTGCGCGATACTGGAAATTAGAAATCGATTAGAAAACAAGATCAAGACTCCAAAAGGAAAGAAGAGACAGAAATGGCAGAGGTAAAAGCAGGAGCCCCCACCGCCGAAACCAGCCCAATCTCGGTAAACACCGCCAACAAGAAGACCCCGGGTCTCAGCTTCCGCCGCTTCTTTACCAAGACCGGCGTCTCTCCCTACGACGAAATCGAATGGGAGAAGCGCACCGCCCTGATCACCGACGCCAAGGGCAATACCATCTTCGAGCAGAAGGACGTCGAAGTTCCCAAAGACTGGTCGGTGACGGCCACCAATATCGTGGCCAGCAAATATCTGCATGGCACGCTGGGGACGCCCGAGCGCGAGAGTGGAGTGCGCGCCCTGGTAACGCGCGTGGCCGAGACCATCCGCGACTGGGGTCTGTCGCAGGGCTATTTCAGGACGCCGGAAGACGGCGCCACTTTCCACGACGAACTGTCGCACATCCTGCTGCGCCAGTACGCCGCCTTCAACTCGCCGGTATGGTTCAACGTAGGATGCGACCGCATCGAGCCCAACTCCGACGCCCAGAACTGGCACTGGAACCCCGCCAGGGCAAGAGTCGAGTTCGGAGTGACGGGTTACAGCACGCCGCAGTGCTCGGCCTGCTTCATCAACTCGGTGAAAGATTCGCTCGATTCCATCCTTACTCTGGCCAAGACCGAAGGCATGCTCTTCAAGTGGGGATCAGGCACCGGCACCAATCTCTCCTCGCTGCGGTCTTCCACTGAGGGTTTGAGCGGCGGAGGCACCGCCAGCGGTCCACTCAGCTTCATGAAGGGCTTTGACGCCTTCGCCGGCGTCATCAAGTCGGGCGGCAAGACTCGCCGCGCCGCCAAGATGGTCATCCTCAACATCGACCATCCGGATATCGTCGACTTCATCGAGTGCAAGTCGAAAGAGGAAGCCAAGGCGCACGCCCTGATCGCTTCGGGATACGACGGGTCTTCTCCTGATTCGGACGCCTACTCCTCCATCTTCTTCCAGAACGCCAACAACTCCGTCCGCGTCACCGACGACTTCATGTATTCCGTCCTTCGCGACAACGGCTTCACCACCCGTGCCGTCAAAGACGGACGCCCCATGCAGAACTTCAAAGCCAAGGACCTGCTTTTCAGGATTTCTGACGCCACCTGGCGCTGCGGCGACCCCGGCATGCAGTACGACACCACGGTCAACCGCTGGCATACTTCGAAGAACACGGCCCGCATCAACGCCAGCAACCCGTGCTCGGAATACATGTTCCTCGACGATTCCGCCTGCAACCTGGCCAGCCTGAACCTGCTGAAGTTCGCGCCCAATGGCACGTTTGACGTGGAAGCCTATCGCCACGCGGTGGATGTCCTCATCACCGCGCAGGAAATCCTGGTCGACAACGCCGGCTACCCGACGGAGATGATCGCCAAAAATTCGCACGACTACCGTCCCCTGGGTCTGGGATACGCCAACGTCGGCGCGCTCCTGATGGCCGCCGGCCTCCCCTACGACTCCGACGCCGGACGCGACTACGCCGCCTGCGTGACGGCAATCATGTGCGGCGAAGCCTACCTGCAATCCTCGCGCATCGCCGAAGTGTGCCCCGCGTTAGTTCCAGCCACAGAGCCAACACAAAGAGGTCTGGCCGAAACGAATCTAGGTGCCAATGTAGGCGCGAGCGCCCCGCTCGTGCAGGCGGAGCGCAGTTCCGCAGCCATGCCCGGCGGAGCCTGCCCCGGCTGGTACATCAACCGCGAACCATTCTTAGACGTAATCCGCATGCACCGCGCGTCAGTAAATAACATCAACAAAACCAACGTCCCAACCAACCTCTACGAGAGCAGCAAAGCCACCTGGGACGAAGCCCTCGCCCACGGCGAAAAACACGGCTACCGCAACTCCCAAGTAACAGTTCTAGCTCCAACAGGAACAATTGGGTTCATGATGGATTGTGATACTACCGGGATTGAGCCGGATTTGGCGTTGGTTAAGTATAAGAAGCTGGTGGGCGGGGGGATGATCAAGATTGTGAATAATACTGTGCCCACCGCGCTTTTCAAGCTGGGGTATGACCACGAGGAAGCGGACAAGATTGTTTCTTACATTGACGCTACCGGGACCATTGAAGGGGCGCCCGATATCAAGGACGAGCATCTGGCGGTGTTTGACTGCTCCTTCAAGCCGGCCAAGGGGACGCGGTCGATCCATTACATGGGGCATCTGAAAATGATGGCGGCGGCGCAACCTTTTATTTCGGGCGCCATCTCTAAGACAGTGAACCTGCCGGAGAATGCCTCCGTGGAAGACATCATGGAGTGCTACATCCAGGCATGGAAACTGGGGTTGAAGGCTGTGGCAGTCTATCGGGATGGATGCAAGAAGTCGCAACCGCTGAGCGCCTCCGGCACCACGACGGCGCTCTCGAAGAAGGGCGACGCTGCGGCCGCGTTGGCCGCGCAGCACCTTGAAGAAGACGATCTCAACGCTCCGCCGCGCGCCGTCCGGCACAAGCTGCAGGAAGAGCGCGCCTCCATCACCCACAAGTTCAAGGTGGGCGACCACGAGGGCTACATCACGGTCGGGCTTTATCCCGACGGCAGCCCGGGCGAGCTCTTCATCACCATGGCCAAGGAAGGCTCCACGGTCAGCGGCCTGATGGACAGCTTCGCTCTGGCCGTCTCCATCGCGCTGCAACATGGCGTGCCCCTGAAACTGTTCTGCGAAAAGTTTGCCCACACTCGCTTCGAACCCAGCGGCTGGACCGGCAATGCCGACATCGGCTACGCCAAGTCGATCATGGACTACATCTTCCGCTGGCTGCAGTTGCGCTTCCTGACCGGCCAGCAGGGCATGCTGTTCGAGAATCTCAGACTGCGGACGCCGGGCGCCGGACCTCAGCCGTCAGGCGCAGACGATGTGACCGGCTCGACTGCTTCCGACCAGAGGTCCGAAGTCCGAGGTCCGACGCCGGGTTCAGTCCACGCCGCCGACGCCCTCGCCGGACTCATCGACCTGGGCGATGCCCCCACCTGCAGCTTCTGCGGATCCATCATGACGCGCAATGGAAGCTGCTACCGGTGCGGAAGCTGCGGGAGTACGAGCGGGTGCAGCTAGGCGGCTCGTTGGTGGGGGATTGCTGGCACGAAAGTGGCTAGCGTTCCTCCGAACGCGAGAGTAGAAAGACAAGGACTGTGAGGGGTCACGGCTATGCCGTGGCCCCTTTTTTTGAGAAACGAGCCTCGCATATGCAAGTTTATAAGTTTTTGGATACACACTTTGGGCTTAAGAGCCTGCGCGAGAGACGAATAAAAATATCCATTCTCAGCGATCTCAACGATCCGTTCGAACTTCTGCCGTGGGAGCTTTCAAACCGAGCTTATCGAAATGCGGTGCGCCAGACTCGGAGTGAGTTAGCTACGCGACGCGGCATCCTATGCTTTAGTGCTGATTGGCGAGACCCTGTAATTTGGGCGCATTACAGCGACAAACATAAAGGTATCTGTCTTGGTTTTGAAATTCCTGACGACCTTTGTAAGAGGGTTATGTACGTGTCGAGACGATTGCCCTTTCCCACCAAGCCGGGTTTGGACGATGCAGAAACAATGTTATTCACCAAGTTCGATCATGGAAATACGAACAGGAAATCCGTATTTGGGCAGCGTTGAACGAAGATGACGGTGGCTTGTTTTTCGCCCCTTTCGGGGAAGAACTGGAACTAAAGAAGGTTATCGCGGGCTCGCGGTGTTCACTTTCCTTAACCGAAATAGATCAAACACTTGGACCTCTGGCCGGGCAAGTAATAACAATCAAAGGACGTGCAGGTTTTACTAAGTTTGAGATCGTCAAAGACAAGCGTGGATTCAACCATTGACTTGAGTCCTCCGATTCGCGGGGTACCCGGCCGCCGCGAATATTCGGAGAGCCGGGGAACGCCCCGTCTATCGACGGGATTACCTCGTCTTAAGATTGGCTCCGGGTCACATACTCCAGATTTACCGAATACAATATCTGTTGTGGAACGGGCTGGACAACACGTCATCAGTGCTGCGGGAGAGCGGTTGCTCCGCGAAAACCTTGAGACTCGCGGCTGGGTGGTCCGGAAGGTTGAGCAGAGTGAGGATTATGGTATCGATTTTGAGGTCGAGGTATTCAGCGATGAAGGTGGCCGCTTCCACTCGACCGGATTCATATTTAAGGTTCAACTAAAGAGTTCTCGGAAAAGTCGATACTTGAAGTCTATTCCCTTCGTTGCGGCGGAAATCAAGAAAAAGCATCTTGCATATTACTTGGATCAGTTGAATATACCAGTCGTCGTCATGCACGCCGATATCGTTGGTAGAAGGGTGTTCTGGGCTGTGCCTCAGTTGGATAAGCAGTTGCCTGGGCTGGCCGATTCCAACAGCAACGAGAAAGTTACGCTTCGAATAAAAACCGCCAACGAGTTGCCAGCAACTGTCGAGAGAATGCTTAGAGAGGTGAACAGGGCTGCAACGATGATCGCTACGAGGGCAGTCGTGGCGACCCCCTTGCCCGAGTTCTTGGAGGGACTCCGTCCGGATATCGCTGGAGAGAAACTTGCGAGAGATCTTAGAGATCGAAGCGATGCGGTGCGACTCCACGAGCTCCAGCGACTCTTTCTGGCTCGCGCCTATGACAAGGCGGAAGAAGTCATAAACGAGGTTTTGTCTGATAAGCAAAGCAGCACTCAAAACAAGTACTGGGCTCTTCTCGAGCAGGAGAAGATCACGATAAAGAAGCTATTCGAGGCACACTCTCCTCAGGCACATCGCCCTGATGCAACTCTTGCAATCGCACAGAAACTACAGACGCTCACCAGAAACGGCCCACCGGAACTGAAATTTGCAGCCCTTATGATGCGAGTCGCCGCTCAATTGGACGTCTTGAGTCATCGCATCATCGGGTTGTTTATGAACTCCAGGGCGCATCAGGAAACGGGCCTGACAATGTGGCAAGCCTATGCAGCTTTGGAGAAGGCTAAAACAGAGCAGTTGTTTCGCTTGAAGTACAATCAAGCGGTCCGTCTAGCCCGCTACGCCACGAACTCGAAATACCGCAGCTCGGTGCCCCACGCGCTTGTAAGAATCGTACAAGGCTTGCCTACCTTCCTGATCGTGCTAGATAGAGAGGGTCGAAATGATGAAGCGATTCGGTACAGGCGATCGGGATTCCAAATCCTGCAATTGGCCGCATGGATCGCACATCGGATCAGTGAATACAATGTAGTGAAGTTCTCGGCTAGTCTTGCAGTCCAGATTTCGGAGGAGGGCTTTACCGAGGCCTCCGACTGGGCACGGCAGGTGGTCAAGGAGATTGACGATCAGGATGAACGAGCCGACGCAGAGCAGCTTTTGTGCCGCGCGATTGCTAGAAAGAATGGCGTCGACCAAGAAGGCGACACACCGGCCACGCACCAGCAGATTTATGAGAACATGGCGACATCCCTTGGCATTCCGCTTGACAAGCCGGATCACCCTCTCACAAAGATGTTCTACGCTGGGGTAAAGGATTCCGACCCCACAAGAGTGTTGCGCCACTGCGAACATTCATTCGTAACCCTCGCGCAGGTCTCCCTCCTTGCGCACACGTTGGGGCAACAGTTAGGGTTGCCGATCGGCCCGAAGTCGATGCAGTGCTCGAAACACGGCTACGTTTATAAGGCCGGCTCACTCGACGACGCATATCAGGGTTTTAACACTCGCTTTTGCCAATTGTGTCCGGATCGACGCCCCCACGCCGACGGTTGGGAGTATTCGTCTGAGTGGGGCGAGAGGCAGTATCAGATCGCTCTGAAGGCGAAGCGGGAGCGGAGCGACGGGGCAGGTTCCGACCAGCATGAGGGCCCCGGTTGACCCGTTTCTCAATTCGCTTTCGGAACGACAACGCGCGAAGCCCACCCTTTGGCCGCTGGCCCACTCTTGCTTGCAACAGGTTCCCGTTTGAGCCTGGCGGTTTCTTACGCGAACCATTCAGGTACTACCAATTCCGTTTCGCTGCTATTCGTTTGTTGACAACCCGAGGGCGCGCTATCATCATCTCGGAACAATAAACTGAACCATTTCTGGTCGTATCAACATTAAGAAGGTGCCTCATGTCGGAAGAACTGGACAGACTGATAGAAATGGCGAGAAAAGTGGAGATGACGGCCGAGCAGGCTGAAAGCCAGAGGCGCAGTTTTGCCTATGGCAACACCAAAATTGAGAATGATTCCATCACATGGGACAGGATTAACCGGGCTGCGGAGCAACTAAAAAACGAGAAGTGAGCGCTCGCTAGTGCCACGCCCAGCTTATCAACTTTACGACACGCCAGAACAAAAGGCCGACCTCGAATCGAGGAACGGCCTTTTGCAATTTGACGCGGTAAAGCAGATGGTCACCGAGTTCATTCCTGAATTCAAACTCAAACCACAAATCCTTGCCCGCCTTCACTACTTGGCCATACGCGACATTTATGGCTGCGCAGGCAGTTTCCGCATGGGTCCTGTATATCCAAGCCGCGCGGGAACTGCTGACGATACGCTTCATCAGCCTCCGCCTTGGGAGCAGGTAATGCCGTTGGTGGAAGAAATGTGTTTGTACGTGAATAACAATTTTGGCAGCTCAGCGATCCACCTCGCGGCTTATGTGATGTGGCGCCACAACTGGATTCATCCATTTCTTGGAGGCAACGGCAGAACTTCGCGAGCGGCATCGTATCTGGTCTTGTGTGTCCGGCTCGGATATAACCTGCCCGGCGAACCGACCGTTCCACAGCAAATCGCGGACAATCTGAAGAGCCGTGACCGATATTTCCGCGCTCTGCAGGCTGCTGACGCGTCTGATCGAAACGGGAGGCTGGATGTGTCGGCAATGGAAGAGCTGGTTTCGGATTGCCTGGCGGCCCAATTGTTGAGTGTGCACAATCAGGCGGGGAAAGGCGGCTAGCGGTTCGACGCGCGATCCCTATTCATGCCTGTGGCGATGCGAGCGAACACCAGGTCCCTCGACTTCGCTCGGGATGACAGGGCTCGGGAGGTCTGAAGCTTCTAGGTCAAAATCCCCACTCTAATTTCGCAAAAGACGCGAAATTAGAATGGGGCACCCGCGCGCTTTTCTTTGCCATCAGGGTTTCCTCGCGCTGAGCGTTCTTCACTTGGACAGAGACTGGTGGTCGAAGCTGATGACGCGGGGCGGGTGGCCCACTCAAGCCCGGTTTTGGCTTGAGTGGGGATGTTCACACGTCACAGACTTGGGTCAAGAAACAAAATAGGCTGTCCCCGTGCCATGGGGACTAACGCGTTTTCAGCACAGCGGGCAGAGTCATTTCGTCACGTTCTGTTGCTACCATCGCCGTCCGTTATTCACTGCGGACACAAACCGAAGAATCTTCGAGTCAGCCTTGGAGCGCGTGCGGCGCAGCTTCAGGCTTCAGGTTTACGGATACGTGGTCATGCCGGAGCATGTTCACCTCCTGCTCGGCGAACCGCAGCACCATACCCTGGCTGACGCGCTGAAGTCATTGAAGCAGGGAGTATCGCGGCGTTTGATTGGCGATGCGGATCATTTCTGGCAAAAGCGGTATTACGATTTCAACATTCGAAATCACCCGCAGTTTGTGGAAAAGCTAAGCTATATTCATCGAAATCCGGTAAAGCGTGGCTTGTGCGAGCGGTCGGAGGACTGGGAGTGGAGCAGTTTTCGCCACTACGCAACTGGCTGTGAGGGACGGGTGGAGATCGAGTCAGAATGGACGGCACGAAAACGCGAACGAGCGGCAGGCAGACTCTGTCCAGCGGTGGAACTGCCCCACTCAAGCCAAAACCGGGCTTGAGTGGGCCACCCGCCAGATGCCGCCGAGGAGTAGACTCTAGCGGTTCTGATCGATCAGACATCTGCAATCAAAAAGGAGATGAGATGAAATACGTGATCAGCTGGAACGAACGGCCGCAAGGTTCGCCTGCGGAGTACGAGAATGCCCAGAAGCGAATCCTGGAGGTGTTTGGGCAGTGGAAGGCGCCAGCGAATTTCAAGATTGAGTTCTTCGTGGTGCGGGTGGGCGACTGGGGTGGGCATTTGCTGGTGGAGTGCGACGATCCGCTGGCGGTCCACAAGTTTTGCTCGATGCTTCCGGCATTTCAAATGGAGGCACGCCCGGTAATTGCTGTGCAGGATGCAGTCCGGGTCGAACTCGAAGTCATGGCCTGGCGCGACGGACTGAAGGGCAAGTGACTCACGCGGGCCCACGTCGGGCTGGCCCGCCCGCGGGAATCAGGAGTTTGCTGGATTCCGGTTGGGCGGTCGTACGCTTGAAGGTGAAAATCCCCACCCTCTTCGCGAAGAGCGCGAAGGAGGGTGGGGCACCCTCGGGTTTCGATCTTCCAGGCCGCCAGGCTACCATTCGGTGTAGATGCTGTCGGAGACAATCTTTCTGACTTTATCCAGGCCCTTGAGCCAGGCCTGGTATTCGCTGCTGGCATTGGTTTTGGCGACGGCGTCGGCAAAAGCGGCCATGTTGGGATACTCGATGCTCACGACCACGGCACCAGCTTCCGGGCCGGCGAATCGGGCTTGAAATACCCGGGTCTGGCCCTGAATACCGAGGCTCTTCATGACCTGCCTGCCTTTTTCGATCTCCTGAGCATAGGTGGCGGGATCGTCCGTCTTAACCACGACCACACGCAGCACGGTTGCCTTTTGCGCGAAGGCGGCGCTCGACGCTACACAGACGACCAGGAGAATCGCAGCGGCGGCTGCGACATTGCTTATCGATTTCTTCCTCATTGATGGTTCCTCTCTTCTTTCTTTCGAGTTGCGTTGACTGTCTTGGGCCGCGCACATCGTATGTCCGGAGCGCGGGCAAGTCAAACACGAGCGCGACGGTGTCCTATCCATTGCGTTCCTTGCAATAGGTGGGGACCTGTGCACCGGCTCGACCGATAAGAAAAAAGGCCGAGCGAAGCTCGGCCTGGACGGGTCGGAGACCCGTCCCCACACGGTCAGTGGCGGAAACGGCGCTACCGGGTTACAGCCGCCAGAATCAGTTTCTGATTTTTGAGAATTTCGTTGAGCGCCGACTGGTTCTTTTTGATTGCACCCTGGTTGGCGATGATGGTCTTCTGGTTCTTCACGATCGCGCCCTGATTGGCCAGGATCCCCTTCTGGTTTTTTACGATGGTCGCCTGGTTGGCCAGGATTGTTTTTTGGTTAGAGAGAACTTTGGTGTCCGCCATGATTTGATTTTTCTCCTCGGTATTTTCCGCAACAGTTTATCACCAGGGTGCTGTTGGCTCGGAGCCCGGAGTGCTGGGCGGGGCCGCCTCGAGTTTCTCGCCGCGATAAACGCGGGCGATGCCGCGCACCAGGCGGCGCAGGGGCAGACCATTCTTTGGGTCGGCTAAGAAAATTTCTCCCGAGCGGGTGCTGCGATAGAACCAGCGTTTGAGCAGGGCGAGATGCTCCATGGTTTCCAGTGCAGGTTTCGCGGTGCTGGGGGGGAGAGCGGCCAGGGTAGCCTGTATGCGCGACTCCATGGATTGCGATTTGGTGTGCTCGGCGGCCTGGATGGAGAAGGTGAGCGGACCGGTGATGATGGCGGCGTCAACCACGAAGAAGGTTACCGCTTCGGGGATGGCCGACGGTTGCACCATGATCGCGGTGAGCTGATCGATACGGCGGACGATCTCGGGGAGCTGGGCGAGGACGGGCCTGAGCTTCTCAACTTTCGCGTGCAGGGAAGCGGCGTTTTCAAAGTCCAGACTGCTTGAGGCCTGGTCGCGCTGCGTGCCTATCTCTCGCAGCAGAGTGTCGCCACGGCTGTCGAAGTAGGTCTGCACCCGGGCTACCTCGGCGTGGTAGTCCTCGTCGGTGCAACCTTTGAAGCAGGGGGCGAGACACATCTTCATTTCGGAATAAATGCAGCCAGGAAATTGCGGGTCGGGATGGAGGTCGTCCACGCAGCGGCGCATCTTGAAGAAGTCGAGAGAGTCGTTGGCAAACTTTTCGGCGACGGTGCGCGACGGGAATGGCCCATAGTAAAGCGACCGTCCACCCTGGCGGCCCAGGCGGGTGGTGACCGAAGCGCGCGGGTATTCATTTTCCATGTGCAGCTTGAGCAAGGGGGCGAAGCGCAGGCGCAGGCGGTCGGCGTAGGTGCTGGGGAAGGCCTCGCGCAGCGTGCGGTACAGGAGAAAGCCGGATTCGAAGTCGGAGCCAGTTGCCGTGTACTCGATGCAGCGAACCCGGTCGCGCAGGTTCAGTCTTCGAGCGTGTTCCGGGGGGCCGAGAAGACGGTGCAGGCGGCGCCGCAGATTGGCGGTCTTGCTGACATAGGGTTCGGCCTGGGGATCGTCGCCGCGAAGCAGGAAGACGGCAGACGCGGCCGGGACCGCGGCGAATGCTTCCGCGTCGCGATCAGGGTCGAACTCCAGGCGCTCGGTCAGCACCTAAGCATTCTAGTTTGAATTAACCACGGCGGACACGGAGGAAACCCGGCCACGGATTCACACGGATAACAAGGATCTAAAGGAATCAAGTGTTTGATCCGCGTGAAGCCGTGAAATCCGTGGCTAAGAATTTACCTGAAGCTGGCGCTGCGAAATTTCTGGCGGAAGTCTTCACCTTCCATTTTGATGATGCGGCACATTTCATGCAGGCGGGAGCGCATGCGTTCTCCGATGCGGTCGCCCAGGGTTTCGCGGCGCGTGGACCTCTGGGCGCGGGCGAACTCCGAGGCTGGGTTGGCGTATGGGTCCTGACCCACATCGTCCGAAAAGTTAGTGGTAATGATGGTCGTGCGTTTGTCGTTGTAGCGCGTGTTCAGGATCAGGCTGACCGTGTCCCAGACCCACTCTGTGGGCTTGACGGCGCCCAGTTCGTCGAGCACCAGCACCTCGGTTTCGAATACCGGGCGCAGGACGTCGAGTTCGGTGGCCTTAACGGAATCGTTGTAGGAATTCTGGATCTGCTTCAACAATTCACGATAGTCGTAGAAGAGGCAGGCAATGCCCTTGCTGAGCACGAGCTCCTTGATGATGCCGACCGCGAGGTGGGTCTTGCCCACCCCGATGCTGCCGATCAGCAGCAGCCCGGTACTGTCCACCGGATATTCTTCCACGAATTTGCAGGCGGCCAAGCGGGACGAAGCCAACGCCCGATGAGGACCGTCGAACTCGAAGTTGGACAGCTCGCAATGTTCGTAGCGTTTGGGAATGCGGGCGGCGGCGAGCAGGGTCTGAGTGCGCGCCTGCAGGCGGCAATCGCAACGGGTTACACGACGGTCGGAGCCGATAGAGACTGCTTTCCAGCCAGTACCTTCACACAGAGGACACACGTCCGCAGAAACTTTGATCACCTGGGTTTTTTTCCTTGTCTAAACTGTGCACTCACCAATGCGTTTTGCGCAAGTGCCAAAGCCGATGAGCCTGTGTACATCCTGTGGAGCGGGAGAAGGAGTTGTGGAGGACTGAGGAAATAGATCGCCGGGGTAGACGAGCCCGGCAGGTTCGTTTTTTTCCGCTGGCAGGCCACTTTTCCGGGCTTTGCCGCGTGGCCGAGGTGGATTCTCAGGCCGGGGACGGAAGCGACTCTTCGTCGTGACCCAAACTCGGCATCCGGCGCGGATTTCCACAGTTGACATTCTCTTCAGACGGTAGCTAAATAAGGCCGTCGGGTTTCCCCACTCAGCGAGTGTCCGTACCTTCCTCCCCTGTGCGCGCTGGGGGACTAACGAAACCTGCCAGGAGAGAAGATGAATAAAGCCGATCTCATTGACCGAATCTCAGCTAGCTGCCACATCAGCAAGGCCACGGCAGCCACGGCTATCGACACCACAGTCGACAGCATCACTTCTGCTCTGAAAAAGGGAGATCGAGTAGCGTTGATTGGTTTTGGCACGTTCTCCGTCTCGCAGAGAAAAGCCCGCAACGGGCGTAATCCGCAGACCGGCGCCACCATCAAGATCGCTGCCCGGAAAGTTGCCAAGTTTTCATCCGGAGCCGAACTCAAGAAAGCGGTCAACCGCGGTAAGTAGGCCCACAGTTTCAACCGAGAACGGCAGGAGGTCGGTCCTGCCGTTTTTGCTTTTTGCACCCTGAGCGAAGTCGAAGGGAGTCTCCGACCCACATCCCCCAGTTGCTGAATCCTGCGATAATCCTTTAGAATCTAATGTCTCGAACAAGTTTGGAGACCCCATGAAGGCAGCTATTCATCCCGCTTACAACGAAATTCGTGTTATGTGCGCCTGCGGCAGCAGTTTTACGACTCGCTCGACCCATAAGGGTGATATCCACGTGGAAATCTGCTCGGCCTGCCATCCCTTCTTCACCGGCAAGCAGAAGCTTATGGATACCGCTGGACGAGTGGAGCGCTTCCGCCGGAAGTATGCCAAGGCGGAGCCGGCCAAGAAGTAAGGCTTGGCCGCCGATTTTCGCGGATTCGCTTAGATTTCCTAGCCCCTGCTTTTGCAGGGGCTTTGTTTTGGAGCACATAGGTAGAATAGGGACGTGCGCAAGTATTGGGACAATTCGGGGCCGGACGCGGGCGAGGGCGCCCGCGCCACACAACCTGTGCCTTCATCGGTCACGATGGGGAATGTGCGCATTGCTCCGGCGACCGTGCTGGCTCCCATGGCCGGGGTAACCGATACCGTCTTTCGCCGCTTCATTCGTAATCTGGGCGGGTGCGGACTGATCATGACCGAGTTCACCTCGGCGGATGGCATTCTGCGCTCGAAGGATCGCAAGGCCAAGCTCTACCTGCATTTCTACGAGGACGAGCATCCCATCTCGGCGCAGCTTTTTGGCAGCGATCCCAAAGTCATGGCGGAGGCGGCTCGCATGGTTGAGGGCCTGGGCTTTGACCTGGTGGACCTCAACCTCGGCTGTCCGGCAAAGAAAGTTGTGAAGTGCAACGGTGGGTCCGGCCTGCTGAAGGACTTGCCCGCTATTGGGAAGATCTTCGAGGCGGTGCGGGCGGCGGTCACGATACCGTTCACCGTCAAGTTCCGCGCCGGCTGGAATGACGAGAACGTGGTTTGCGTCGAGCTGGCTAAGATGGCGGAGGAGTGCGGGCTGTGCGCGGTGGCTTTGCATGCCCGCACCCGCGAGCAGGGTTACAGCGGCCAGGCTCGCTGGGAGTGGATTGCCGCGGTCAAAGACGCGGTGAAGATTCCAGTGATTGGGAATGGCGATATCCGCACGCCGGGGGACGCTTGCGCTATGGTGGCGCAGACGGGATGCGATGCGGTAATGATCGGGCGGACCGCGCCGTCAAACCCCTGGATCTTCCGGCAGATTGAACAGTACTGCAGCCATGTAGGGGCGGGCGCCCTCGCCCGCCCGGCGGAGCAAAGCTCGGCTTTGATTGCAGCCGGCGAAACGAATCTCTGGCGAGCTTCGCTCGCCTCCCCGGACGAGGGCGTCCGGGGCTACGCGGGGCGTGGTTATGTGGGGCGTGGTTACGACGAGCCCAGCGAGGCCGACCGCTACCAGATGATCCGGACTTACTTCGAGATGTTGATCGAAGAGGAGATGCCGGGGGCCGAAGGCAAGATGAAGCAGTTTGCCTCGTGGTTCACGCATGGGGTGGCGGGCGGAGCTGCCTTGCGCAAGGCGATCTACGAATCGAAGAGCCGGGTGGAGATACTTACGAGCGTACAAGCCTTCTTTGAGAATCGGCTCGAATTGTGTGGCGCGGGCGCCACCGCCCTGCGAGGGTGTGGGTTCTAGTCCTTAATGGCTCTTGCGAGGAATTGGTAGTCGCAATTCACGCGGCCGGGTTGTGAGTGCTAACGCTGATTTCGTCAGTTATAGTCTTCAGGCTGGGACATTGATGGAGAGAAGTGCCGGGACTATTCCATGCTGGGATCCTTTTGATTGTTTCGTTTATCGCCGCTACCCTGGCAGCCGTTGCGGGGTTCGGAGGAGCCGCAATACTCTTGCCTGTTCTCGTTGCTGCATTCGGAGTGCGTGAGGCCATTCCCATTCTCACAGTAGCTCAGCTTGTGGGCAACGGTAGCCGCGTGTGGTTCAATCGCCAGGAACTGGACAGGCGGGTTGTAGCGTGGTTTGCAGTGGGCGGAGTGCCGATGGCCTTAATCGGCGGTTTCCTGTTCGCCAAAGCTCCTTTAACGTCTCTGACCCGAATCCTCGGAGTTTTTCTAATCCTGATAGTAGCGTGGCGCCACAGCCGACTGAAAACAACGTGGCGTCCAACCATCTACTCGTTTGCGGGAATAGGAGCGGGAGCAAGCTTTCTGTCTGCGCTGCTCGGTAGTGTAGGCCCGCTGATGGCCCCATTCTTTCTTGCGTATGGGCTTGTGAGAGGAGCCTACATCGGGACGGAGGCTCTCTCCACTGTGGTGATGCACATCACCAAGCTGATTGCCTACCGCGGTGCGGCAGTTCTCCCCTTCCATGCGGTTGTGGTTGGTCTCATGCTCGGACCGATAATGATATTCGGTTCGTTCACCGGAAAACGCATTGTGGACCGGCTATCAGAAACAACATTCATCTGGATGGTGGAGGCCGCTCTTGTAGCTGCTGGTGTGCTTTTCCTTTGGAAGGCATGACTCCACTTCGGGGTTACTGTCGAAAAATCTCTAATTACACTCATCACCCGTTTAGCACCCTTAACGTGCAACGCCCGGTCTTGCCGGTTGCCACAATTCGATCGGGTTTCCCTCAGGGTCATGCAGGCGGGCGAACCGGCCGTTGGGATAGGACTGCGGGTCAATCTTGACCGCGATTCCTGCAGCCTGTAGCTGGGCTGCCATTTTATCGAGATTCCGAACTCGAAAGTTCACCATCCAGACCTTTTGGGCGTCCCCGAAATAGTTGCTGGTCTGAGGAAACGGAGTGAAAACCGTGGGGCCAGCCTCTTGCTGCCAAACGGTTTCTCCGTAGCTCGTTGGCGTGAGCGAGATCCCGAGGTGCTGCTGGTACCAATGACCCAGGGCTGCGGGATCGTGAGCCCGGAAGAATAGCCCTCCGATTCCCGTCACTTTTTCCATTTCTGTTTTCCCAGCTGACTGTGGCCTCTCCTCAGCCTCCGCGGGGGCAGGAGAGGTCGGCGGCGGTGTGGCTGTCTGTGCCGCCATGCCGAGTTCGGTCTGGCTCAGGATGCTCGACCCGAAGGCAAATGCCAGGATTCGTAGCAGTTGGCGTCTTTGAAAACCCATTCCATCTTCCTCCCGACGAGAAGCGCGATTCGATCTACGATATCTGCGCGAATAAGATTCTGGGAAGCGTAAAGAGCAGGATTCTTCAGCGAGTGGTTGGCACGGACACTATTCGGGCCGCAGGTGCGAGCTGCGCTCGCCCGCCCAGACGGGACGTCTGGGCCTACGTGGTCTGTGGTGGCCCCACTCTAAGCCCAGCGCCGTTTGGATTCCAGCGGGCAACTCACGCCTGAGACAGGTGGGAGCCGTGCTGGAAGTGGTATTGCAGTATTTTCGCGGCCAGAGTTGGGCTCACGGTACCTTCTTCGGACCTTGCCGTGCGCACCACTTCGCCGCGGCAAACTACTTCTGCCGCGGCCAGTCCCGCGATCTCAGCCGGCAGCACGAGGTTGATCTCGAGCTGTGCGTTGGGAGCGATGGGTTCTTCCGCCTGGAACAACATCCCTGAGCGGCTAATGTTTTCGGTTGTGCCCTCACGCCAGCCGCTTTCTCCGACCAGCCGGTATTTCAGCGGCAGGTGGAGGTCGAAGCGGGTAGCGCGGAAGGGGGAGGAAATCTTGTTTCGGGTGCGAGCCATTGGAGTTGTTTGAGCTAAGCGAGCAGACATGTGTGTCTCCTGAGGGAGTGGGGTATCGAGCACCTCCCGCACTTTTGCCTTCAGGGCGGGGAGGGTAAAGGGCTTCTGGAGCAGGGTGATGCCCTCGTCCAGCGTGCCGTTGTGGCCAATGTGGTTCTCGGTGTATCCCGACATGTACAGCACTCTCATCTCGGGACGCGTGGGGGAGAGCTGGTTGGCCAATTCACGCCCGTTCATTCCCGGCATGATGACGTCGGTCAACAGCAGGTGAATGGGGCCTTGGTGCGCCTGGGAAACCTTGATTGCCGCGGTGCCGTCGGGAGCGTCGATCACGCTGTAGCCCTGGGTTTCCAGTGACTGGCGTGCCAGACGGCGCAGATTCTCTTCATCTTCTACGAGCAGGATGGTCTCGTGACCGGGGATGGGTTGGTCGGCATCCGCAGCCAGGGCAGGCTGTGTAGCCAAAGCTTCTCCGGTCGCGCTGAAGCGTGGCAGATAGATCTTGAACGAGGTGCCCTTGCCGGCTTCGCTATACAGCCAGATGTAGCCTTCGCTTTGCTTGACGATGCCGTACACGGTGGACAGGCCGAGTCCCGTGCCCTTCAGTCCCTTGGTGGTATAGAAGGGCTCGAAGATGTGGGCCTGAGTATCGGGATCCATGCCCATGCCGGTGTCGCTGATAGCCAGCATCACGTAGTCTCCGGGCTTCACCGGGGCATGAAAGCGGGCGTAGTTGGCGTCGAGGGTGACGTTGGCGGTTTCGATGGTCAGCTTTCCGCCGTGCGGCATGGCATCCCGGGCATTGACCGCCAGGTTCATGATGACCTGCTCGATCTGGCCGGGGTCGGCTTTGACGGCGCCGATGTCTTCTCCCGGAACCATAACCAGGTCAATGTCTTCCCCGATCAGGCGGGTCAGCATTTTCACGTTTTCCGTGACCACGCTGTTCAGATCCACAATCTTCGGCGCGAGCATCTGCTTGCGGCTGAAGGCCAGCAACTGGCGGGTGAGAGAGGTGGCGCGCTCGGCGGCGTTGGCAATCTCCTGGGCATGCCCGCGCAGCGTGGGATCGTCGCCGATACGCTCCAGGAGGAACTCGGAGTATCCCGAGATCACCATGAGCAGGTTATTGAAGTCGTGGGCAATGCCGCCGGCCAGCCGGCCCACGGCTTCCATCTTCTGGGCCTGGCGCAGCTGTTGCTCCAGGGCGCGGCGCTCGGTGACGTCCTCGGCGAAGAGCTCGAAGAAAATGGTGTTGGCTTCGTTGCGGAAGGCGCGTCCGGAGAGGCGCACGCTGATAATGGAGCGGTCGCCGCGTACCCAGTCGGCATTGAGGCCGTGGAATTTTTGCAGGGAGCGCAGGTAGTCGGCCAGGCCGAACCACTGTTGCGAATCGGCATACAGATTGGCCAGATTGCGTCCCACCAGTTCGGCCCCCGAAGCGTAGCCCAGCATGGCCACCAGCGCCGGGTTCACGTCCAGCAGGATGCCGGCGGAGTCGCAGCGGCAAACGCCATAGGGAGCATGGGTCACCAGGGAGCGAAAGTTGATTTCAGATCGGCGCAAACCCTCCTGGGCATAGCGCAGCGCGGCATTGAACCAACAGATGAGTCCGGCCACAAACACGAACAGGGCCAGATGTATGATGGCGCGTCGGTAGTCGGAGGAACTGTGCGCCCCCGCCAGGGAGAAATAGGCGCTGACGGTCAGGGCGAAGGAGGTCGCGACCAGGCCCGGCTTCCAGCCGCCGTACCAGGCGCTGACCATAATGGCCACCGCGAAGACGACCAGGCGGCTCTCGACCACGTCGGAAAGCAGGAAGGCTGGAATCAGGGCAAGAATAATGCTGAGAACGGCGACGCCGTATCGGAGGACTGGGGCCCGAGCCGGAGCGATGCTGCGGTTGCGAAGTAGAAGGGGGAGCTTCGCTCGCATGAGTTAAATTTAATTCCCAGAATGGGATGGCGCGAGTTACGGGAGTACATTACCCGGCTGTGCCAATGGGCTGATGAACGAAAGATTCCTGGGCTTGGGACAACCCCTGAGGCGGAGTGAGTAACCGATTTCCCCAGAATGCACTTTTGCGTTGTCTGCGTCCGAATCATAAAGTCTTAAACCGCGAAGGACGCAAAGGACTTCGCAAAGGTCGCAAGGTTCAAGGCTGACCCCCTCTGGCAGGACTTGCGCGCGGCAGTGGGAAAACGTCACACTATGAGTGACTTGCAAATGATCTGCGCGCCTGGGCGTCCGCGCCCACATCCATGAATATCGGTCTGCTGGGCGGGACGTTCGATCCGATTCATCACGGCCACCTGGCGCTGGCCCGGGCGGCGAAGGAACGCTTCGATCTGGGGCGTATTCATTTTGTGCCGGCCAACGTTCCACCCCACAAACAGAGCCGGGCGGTCACTCCGTATTTCCATCGCTACGCCATGGTGGTGCTGGCCACCATGGGCGAAAAGGCGTTTATCCCCTCGGTTTTGGAAGCGCCCGGAGTGGCCACGATTCCTGCTCCGGCCGGCAAGGGGCGGCCCTCAAAGGACGGGGTGCCGGGTGCGAATTACAGCATCGACACGGTGAAGCGTCTGAAGGAATCGCTGAAGAAAATCGACCGCGTATTTTTCCTGATCGGCATGGATGCCTTCGCCGAGATCTCGCATTGGCACCAGGCCGAGGCGCTGTTTCGGGAATGCGAGTTCATCGTGGCCAGCCGTCCGGGATATTCCCTGGCCGATGTAGCCAATGCCCTGCCGGAGAAAATTCGCCCTCCCCAATCAGTAAGCCAGCCCTTCGCTAAACAGCCGGCCAAGGGGGATCTGGTGCTGAGTGGAGCGACCATCCATTTGCTGGAGAATGTGCACCAGGCCATCTCAGCCACGGCGATCCGGGAAGCGGTGGTGGCGAAGAAACCTCTGCGCAAGTTCGTGGATGCGGCGGTGGAAGAGTACATAAAGAAGGAAGGATTGTATGGCTAGTCGTCGGTCTTCGGTCGTCAGTCGTCGGAAAATCGTCGTTGGTCGTTCGCCCTTGGTCGTTGGCCAAGCCTCCGGCCTGTTAGTGGTAATGATGTGAGTATCGAGCGCAGGTTTCTCCAACCCTCCCGTTTGGCCGACACCGCTGTCTCCTAACGACGCGCCGTGCTGCTGTCCCGGAGCTCAGCTACAATGGATTGTCCAACGACCAAGGGCCAACGACGATTTTCTGAGGACTGACGACCGACCCCGCATGACTAAAAACGATTCGAAACACCAGGTCTCCGAAGCCATCCGTGCCTGCCTGGAAAAGAAGGCGGAAGAAATCACCGTACTGGAACTGGAAAAGGGGTCGGGAGCATTCACCGACTATTTCGTGGTGTGCAGCGGGACGAACCCGCGGCAGGTGCAGGCCATTTCTGACGAAGTGGAATTGCGCTTGAAAGGGGCCGGCCTGCGGCCCGCTCACATCGAGGGCTACAAGCAAGCCGAGTGGGTGTTGCTCGACTACGTGGATTTCGTGGTCCACATTTTCTCCGAGAAAGCGCGCAAATTTTATGACCTGGAACGCTTGTGGAAGTCGGCGCGCCGGATGGAGCCGGCCGAGCTGGTGGCGGGGCCGGCAAGGCAAAGACGGGTCCCGGTGCGCAGCCTGCGGAAGAAGCGGGCCTGAGTTCTCCTCCTGCCACCTCGGACGTGCTTCGGACTACATCTGACCTGGGGGTCTTCTGTGCTCTCCGTGTCCTCTGTGGTGAAATGCCATTGGTGAAACTTAAAGTTGCGTGGATTGGGAAGACTAAAGAACCCGCCATTCAGTCGCTGACGGATGAGTACCTGACGCGTCTGTCACGCTACGCCGAAGTCGAAGGGGCTACGCTCAAAGACGAGGCGGCGGTTTTGAGGCTATGTGCGCGGGATGCCCGGCCGCGGCACACCCTGGTGCTGCTCGACGAGCAAGGCAAGCAGCTTTCCTCGGAAGAACTGGCAAAATTCCTGGGCAACTATCAGGACCGGAATCCGCTTCCTCTGCTGTTCGCAGTGGGCGCGGCGGACGGTTTTACCGACCAGGCGCGGCAGGCGGCCACGCTGGTGCTCTCCCTGGGAAAAATGACGCTCGCCCACGAACTGGCGCGGGTGGTCCTGCTGGAGCAACTCTACCGGGGGTTCACTATTCTAAAGGGTCACCCCTATCATTTGGGGCATTGAGACCAATTCGGGAATTCAGGCGTGTACCTTCGTGATATTCCCAGATTGGGCTCTGGAGGCCTAGAGTCGAGATGGCAGCAAAATAACGCTGTGTACTCAGCCCTCCCCTTTAAGGATTGATTGCGATGAAGAATCCATTTGAAGTTTTGAAGACGAAAGAACAGGAAGTCGCCAAAGTCAAGAAAGAGATCAACGCCCTGCGGGTCACGATCCAGCTGATCGGGGACGAGAAATCGTCTGCCGCCGACCACAAAGTGGACCTGCATTCTGTCATCGAAATGCCGTAGTCCGCAACTTCTCCTTCAGCCTAAAAGAACATTTATGGAGCGCGGGCGTCCCCGCCCGTGCTTTTCTTGTTCAAGTTTTCTCACTCGGCCCATTTCTCGATGGGGACCGTTTCCTTTTAGCTTCAGTGGGATAGAGGAAGCACGAGCGGGGCGCTCGCGCCTACATCCGTGGGAACAGGTACAATCAAGGATTCGCCGGTATGCCGGACATCCGCCGTGGTCTGATCATCGTGAATACCGGCCCGGGCAAGGGCAAGACCACCGCTGCCATGGGCACCGCCTTGCGGGCGGTGGGCCAGGGCATGCGCGTCGTGATGCTGCAATTTTTGAAGGGCTCGTGGCACTACGGCGAGCTCGATGCGGTGCAGGCTTTTGGCGACAAATTCGTCATGAAACAGATGGGCCGGGGCTTCGTGAAGGTGGGAGCCGAAAAGCCCGACCCTGAAGATGTCCGCATGGTGCAAGAGGCCTGGGCGGAGGCGGCCCAGGCAATCAATTCCGGCACCTGGGACCTGGTGATCCTGGATGAGATCAACTACGCCATCAGCTATGGCATGCTCGACCCGGCCCAGGTGGTGGAGACTCTTAAGAGCAAACCTGAAATGGTGCACATTATCTTGACCGGGCGAAACGCCCATCCGACAATTGTCGAGGTCGCCGACACGGTGACCGAAATGCGCCAGGTCAAGCATGCCTACGAGAAGGGCGTAATGGCGCAGAGAGGGATCGAGTACTGATTTGATAATTGAGTAATTTTGTAATTGGGTAATTGAAAGCCCGGGTGGCTTCTCAATTACAAAATTGCAAAATTTCCCAATTGCTCAATTTCTATGGCGTGGTTCAAACGAGAAGCCGGTGAGCTGGATACTTCGGGCGAGCGCAAGGTGCGCACCGAGGGGCTGTGGGTGAAGTGTGAGACTTGCCGGCAGATCATCTGGAAAAAGGACCTGGAAGAGAACCTCAACGTTTGTCCCAAGTGCGATCGCCATTTCCGCATTGATGCCCGCACCCGCCTGGCCCAGCTTCTGGATGACAACGAGTACGAAGTTTCCGACTCCAATCTGACTTCTACCGATCCCTTGAAATTTGTGGACCTCAAAGCCTATTCGGCGCGCCTGAAGCAGGCGCAGGCTGACACCGGGTTGAAAGACGCCGTAATCAACGCCCGCGGCAAACTGAATGGGCGCACCGTGATCGTGAGCTCGATGGAGTATGCGTTCATCGGGGGAAGCATGGGAGCGGTGGTAGGCGAGGCCATTACCCGGGCCATCGAGCAGGCCACCGAAACCCGCGTGCCCGTCGTTATCGTGTCCGCCTCAGGCGGGGCGCGCATGATGGAAGGCGTGATCAGCCTGATGCAACTGGCCAAGATTTCCGCCGCCCTGGCGCGCCTGGATGAGGCCAGAGTGCCGTTTATCTCGATCCTGACCGACCCCACCACGGGGGGGGTGACTGCTTCCTTCGCCATGCTGGGCGACCTGAATATCGCCGAACCCGGCGCTTTGATCGGATTCGCGGGGCCGCGAGTGATTGAGCAGACCATCCGCCAGAAGCTGCCTCAAGGCTTCCAACGCAGCGAATTTCTGCTCGAGCATGGCATGCTGGACGCGGTGGTGCATCGGCGGCAGCTGAAGGCCTACATCGGGCGAGCGCTGGACTTTATGGACCAGTCGTCCGAAGATCAGTCGTCGGTCGTCAGTCGTCAGACGTCAGCATAAAGCCCCAGTGGCCAGTCTTTAGTTCCCGGTTGTCAGTTCCTCCATCGAGCTGCCTGCTTCCCCTGTTCGGCCCTCCAGTTCGACGATTCGACGGCATGAACTCGAAGCGCCGGAGTTGGAGCTGGTACCCTAAGATCTGGCTGAAGACCGACGACTGATGTCTTCCTACGAAACCGCCATCGCGCGCATGTTCGCGCTGGGCCATGAACTGGCCCAGACGCCCTCGCACAAGTTCGATCTGGCGCACATGCGGGTGTTGCTCGCCGCGCTGGACAATCCGGAGCGGCATTTCCCCGGCGTGTTGATTGCCGGGACCAACGGCAAGGGATCGACTGCGGCGACGCTGGCTTCGATCCTGCAGGTTTCAAGGCTGCGGACCGGACTCTATACCTCTCCCCACCTGGTGCGGATCAACGAGCGCATACAGATCGATGGACAGCAGATCAGCGATGACGATTTTGCCCTGGTCCACGACCTGGTGGACCGCACCGCCGAGCGCCTGGTCGGCGAAGGCGAGTTGCCGTGGCATCCCAGCTTTTTCGAGATGCTGACCGCGATTGCATTTGAGCACTTCGCGCGCCGGAAGGTGGACATCGCGGTGCTGGAAGTCGGCATGGGCGGGCGGCTGGATGCGACCAATGTGGTGAAACCGCTGGTCAGTGTTATCACCGATATCTCGCTCGACCATCAAAAATTCCTGGGTAACTCTGTGGGTGAGATCGCGGGTGAGAAGGCGGGAATCATCCGTCCGGGGGGCGTGGTGGTCACGCTGCCCCAACAGCCTCAGGCCAACGACGTAATCGGGAACACGATTCTGGAACAGGGCGCGCGGGCGGTGAATGCGGTGCCGTATGTGCCGCCCGTGAGTCCGGCCAGCGACCAGTACCTGGTAAGGGGAATTGGGAAAGATCCGGTTTCGCGTTATCCGCTGCAGGTGATGGGGGAGCAGATCCTGGTCGAAACTCCGCTGATCGGACGCCACCAGTTACGAAATGTCGCTTTGGCGATTGCGGCCGCCGTCGAACTCGGCGGGCAGGGGTTTCCAGTGGCGGCTGCCTCGATTGAACGGGGCATTCGCGAAACCCGCTGGCCGGGACGCTTCCAGGTGGCGCCTGCCAGTGGCGATGCCCCCGAATATGTATTCGATGTGGCGCATAACCCGGCGGGAGCATGGGCCCTGCGCTCCACTCTCTCGGCTGGTTATGCGGAGCGGCCGCTGACGATTATTTTTGGCGCGATGCGGGACAAGGCCATCGGAGAGATGGCTGAAATCCTGTTTCCGCTGGCGGAGCGGGTGATTGCGACCCGCGCCGACAATCCCCGATCCGCTGGGCCGAACGAGATTCGAGAAGCTGCGGCCCGGACCTCGACCAAGATCGAAGAGGCTGCGGACGTGGCTGGCGCACTCAAATTGGCGCGAGCGCCGGCCCGGTCCGATGCTGTGGTGGTTATTACCGGATCGATATACATTGTAGGAGAGGCGATGCGCCAGCTCGGAGTGCGCATCTAAAAAGCAGTGCCGGCGAAAACACCTATCGAGATGGACAGCCCAGTGGAGGCGGCTCAGCCCGGCCCTTGCTCCAATTCTCGTCCACCCGCGGCGGCAGCGCCCTCCCGACGCTACGGATGGCCCAGCCGTCTGCGCTCGTATCTCATCTTCGATCCCCTCATCTGGGCGTACACCGTTGTTCTGGGGATTGTTTCCATTCCGGTGTCGCTGTTCGGAAATCAGGGGAGCATCCTGCATGGCTTCGCCCGCTTCTGGTCCTGGCTGATCATGAAGACCATTGCCTCGCCGACGAAAGTGATGGGGCTGGATGCGGTTGACACTTCCAAGCCCTACGTTTACGCGGTCAATCACGCTTCAGCGCTGGATATTCCAGTGTTGTATGTGTATCTGCCCTTCGAGTTCCGCATTGCGTTCAAGAAAGAACTGCTTGCGTATCCGATTGTGGGCTGGCACCTTAAGCGCTCGGGACAAATCTGCGTGGACCAGCAGAACCCGTCACGCTCGATTGGCAGCATCCGTGCGGCGCTGAAGAGTCTTAAGAGCGGCATGCCGCTGGTTATTTTCCCCGAAGGAGGACGCACGCCGGATGGCGAGATCAAGCCCTTTCTACCGGGCGCGTTGTTTCTTGCCATCAAGGCGCAGGTGGATATTGTGCCGGTAGCGCTGGTGGGGACCTTCGAACTGCTGCCGATGAACACCTACCACATCAAGTGCCGGCCGCTGGAAATGCGGGTGGGCGCGCCCATTTCGACCGCGGGATACACTTTGCGAAACATGGAAGAGCTTTCGGACAAGGTCCACAACGCGGTGGAGGACTTATACAAGAGTGGGTGAGTTGTGAGGCTGCACGGGATTTTTAGAAACAGATCTCAGTTGTGAGTTGTCAGTTCTCAGTTGTGGTTTCGGTGGGGTGTGAACGAAGCTCTTCCACTTTTTCCGCGATGGCGTACTTGAGATCATCAACCCCTTTGCCGGTCACGGCGGAGATGGGAAATAACTCCAGATTTTTCCTTTTGCAATAGCGTTTGAGCTTGGCCAGTTTTTCTTTGTTGGCCACGTCGATCTTGGAGGCCACCATGATCACGGGCTTGTCTTCCAGATGGGCCCCGAAACTGGCCAGTTCTTCGGCGATGACTTCGACATCCTTGACCGGATCGGGCCTGCCGCTGGCATCGGAAACATCCACCATGTGCACCAGCAGGCGGTTGCGTTCAATGTGCCGCAGGAACTGCGTGCCCAATCCGGCGCCGGTATGTGCGCCTTCGATCAATCCCGGGATATCGGCGACTACAAAACTTTTCTCATCGGGCGGCTGGCCTACCACCGCCACTCCCAGGTTGGGTTGGAGCGTGGTGAAGGGATAGTCCGCGATCTTGGGCCGGGCCGCCGAGATGCGTGAGATCAGCGTGGACTTACCGACGTTGGGATAGCCGACCAGGCCGACATCGGCGAGCAGCTTCAGTTCCAGGCGGAAGACGCGCTCCTCGCCGGGACGTCCCGGCTCGTGCTCGCGCGGAGCCTGGTGAGTGGAAGTGGCAAAGCGCGCATTTCCCCGGCCGCCGCGGCCGCCACAGGCGATGACGATTCGGTCGTCGGGGCGGGAGAAGTCGTGCACTTTTTCTCCGGTTTCGTCGTCGTACACGATCGTGCCCACAGGCACCTTCAGCAGGACGTCCACGCCCTCGCGGCCGGTACGGTTGGAGCCCTCTCCGTGACGTCCGCGTTGCGCTTTGTACTCGGGATTAAAGCGGAAGTGCACCAGGGTGTTGTGGCGCTCGCTCGATTCCATGATGACGTCGCCGCCCTTGCCGCCGTCGCCGCCCGAAGGGCCGCCGCGCGGGACGTACTTCTCCCGGCGGAAGGCCATGCAGCCGTTACCGCCGTCGCCCGCCTTGACCCGGATTTTGGCCTCGTCGATGAACATAGTCGTCAGTCTTCGGTCATCGGTCGTCAGCACGAACCACGTAAGGGCGGGTACCCACCCGCCAGCCGAGCCAAGCTCGGCAGAGAATTGCGTTTACTGAAAGCTGAAAGCCGAAAGCTGACAGCTTAAAAGAAAAATGCCCCGGCTCCCGCGCCGAGGCTTGGGGCCGCAGAGTTTCCCGGGCGACCCGTCTGATTCTTTCCGAACGCTACTTCGCTTCCAGGGGTTCGATCATGACGAACTTGCCCATCGAACCCTTGTCGAGGAATTTGATGCGGCCGCTGATTTTGGCGAAGAGGGTGTCGTCCTTGCCGCGCCCGACATTGAGGCCCGGTTTGACCCGCGTGCCGCGCTGGCGCACGATGATGGTGCCGCCGGGGACGATCTGTCCGCCAAAAGCCTTGAAGCCTAACCGCTGCGCGTTGGAGTCGCGTCCGTTTCGTGAACTGCCCAGACCTTTTTTATGTGCCATTGATTTTCAGTTTCCAGTTTCTGGTTTCCTGTTTCAAACCCTGCGCTACTTTTTCTTTTTTGGCGCCGACTTTTTTGGCGCTGCTTTCTTAGCGGTAGCTTTCTTGGCCGGGCTTTTGGCCGCCTTAGCCGCGGCTTTAGGCGCGTCTTCGACTTCTGCCGGCTTCAATTTCTTCGGCTTCGCCTCTTTCTTCGGGAGGTCGGGCGCGGAGAATTTCTGGCCGTCGTAGGCAATCTCCGTGATGCGGACCGCGGTGTATCCCTGGCGATGTCCGCGCAGTTTCTTGTACTGCTTCTTGCGTTTGTAATGGAAAACCAGAATTTTCGCGCCTCGGCCCTGTTCCACCACTTCACCGGTCACGAGCGCTGCTGACTCGGGGCGAGCGATCTGCCCGGGCTCACCGGAGACGGCCAACACATCGTTGAACTCGATTTTCCCGTCGGTGCCGTTGCCTTGATTCTCGACTCGAATCACATCGCCGGGCGCCACCCGGTACTGTTTACCACCGGCGCGGATGACCGCGTACATACTTATGCCTCCGTCCAATCTTGTGCCCGTCGCGGCCTGGCGCGATTGCCGGGAACCTGCTGAATTTCCTGCGCTTGCTTTCCGCGTCGGCGCTTTCGGCAACGAATGCGGGGCGGCTCCAGAACGGAGCCGTGAGTACAGGCAAACTCAACCATTCTAGCGTGTGCTGTGGAAAAGCGTCAAACCCGCAACCACTTATGACGCCGAGTTATGTGAAGCGCCCGGCTTTGAGCTTTCCCCCGGCATGTGCGACAATTCCTCGCCGCATGGGAGGGAAACATCAATGTACAAGCGCGTTTTGACCACGTTGTTCTGTGTGCTCGCACTCAGCTTTTCGACCCTGGCTGCACCCAAGCCCAAGAAGACCACCTCATCCGGAGCTCCGGACAAGGCCTATCTGCAAAAAATTCTGGACGGCTGGAGCGCGGGTAACGCTGCCGACATGGCCCACTACTACGACCAGGGCCAGTACAATTTTTTCGACATCGCTCCCCTGAAGTACAGCAATTGGGCCGAGTACGAGAAGGGCGTAACCGAGTTGTTGAAGGGCTACAAGAGCATCAAGCTGACATTGGGCGATGACACCCAGATCCACACCGACGGCAATCTGACCTGGACCACAACCACGGTAAAGGAAGATGCGCTCACCACCGCCGGAAAGCACGAAATGGCCATCTTGCGCTGGACCCTGATCTTTGAAAAGCAGGCGGGCAAGTGGATGATCGTGCACGAACATATGTCGGAGCCGTTGCAGTAGGCGAAGCAGAACACAGATTGAAGATTGCAGATTTCAGATTGAAGGCTCGCGCGGACCGGCAAATCTGAGATCTGCAGTTTCTAGGCGTAAGCCCTGACAAAGAAGTACGCGGTCATGCCGCTCCCCACCAAGATCACAAATCCTCGCACCCAGGCCTGGGGCAACTTCTGCGCATAGTGGGCCCCAAAGTATCCGCCTATCAGGGCGCCCGCGATCACGACTATGGCCTGCCGCCAGTAGATCGCTCCCTTTACGATGAAAACCATTGCCGCCACGCCATTGATGGCCACTCCCAGAATGCTCTTTAAGGCATTCATGGCATGAATGTCGGTCATGCCGACGGCCGCCATCATGGCCAGGTTGACGATGCCCATGCCGCCGCCGAAATAGCCGCCGTACACGGCGATGATCATTTCGAAGATCGAAGCGCCCACGATGGCCGCGGTGGTGACTTCATGTCCGACGGTCTGGAGAAGCGGCGGCGCGCCAGTCTCTTGCCGAAAATGAAGAGCAGCGGTCGCGCCCAGCATCAGCCAGGGCAGGACCCGCATGAAAGTGTGGGCTGGGGTCCGCGAGCAGCAAGAACGCACCGCCGATTCCGCCGCTGACCCCGGCAGCCAGAAGCGGCAGCAGCATCTTCGCTGGGCACATCCAGCCGGTTGCGATACGCGCCTCCGCTGGCGGTCGCGCCCGTCCACAGGGCGAGCGCGTTGGTGGCGTTGGCTGGAATGGGAGGCACGCCGACGAAAAGAAGCGCGGGAAAGGTCAGGAAACTGCCTCCGCCAGCCACCGCATTCAGGGCCCCGCCGAGAATGCCGGCGAGAAAAAGAAAGATGGCGTGCTCGAGAGTCAAGGGTAAAGGTTTATCACAAGGATCAGCCATGAACTGCCCTGGACGACCGGTGTCTCGCTACCGTTTGTCCTGCTCGACGCCGTCTGATGGCAAGGACATTCGCGGAGGATGCGCATGACCCAAGGCGATCTGCAGGAACATCGATGCCGATCGCCCTGATTGCTCCTTGTCGTCCTGATCCTGCACCTGCCTGGCCAGCGCCCGTCAGAACAACGCCGCGGCGCAACCCAAGCCCTGTTCAGAGCCGGAGCAGAAGCAACTCGACTTCTGGGTCGGCGAATGGGACCTGACCTGGCCGGGAAATACTCCGGGCGAGACCGCTCACGGAACCAACAGCATCCGGCGAATCCTGGACGGCTGCATCGTCCAGGAAAATTTCTCGGGCGGCGATGCCATGCATCTGCGGGGGCGAGCGTTTCCATCTTCGACGTTCGGGCGGGCAAGTGGAAGCAGACCTGGGTGGACAACGAAGGCGGCTATCTCGATTTCGTCGGCGAATTCAAAGACGGACAGATGATCCTGGCGCGCGAGGCCACTCGTCCCGACGGCAGCAAGGGCCTGCAGCGCATGGTCTTCAAGAACATCAGCCGCGATGAGTTCGACTGGAGCTGGGAAGGCTCGAAAGACGGCGGCAAGACCTGGACCGTCGTCTGGCCCATTCACTACAAGCGCAGGTAAGTCCGACGGCGGGCGTCAGACGTCAGACTCCGAGACGTACTAATTCCGCAGAGGATCATTGGCGCATCTGCAGTCCGAGGTCTGACGCCCGAAATCCGGTGTTTTATCCGCCGAAAGTGCCGGTCGCAGCCGCGGCGCGCGAGGAAACCCGCTCGCGAATGTCGCGGGCCTTGCTGGCGATGTTGCTGCGGGTTTCTTCTCCACTCGCAGGAGCCAGCAGCAGGCCGAGCCGATGCCGATGCCCAGTCCCAGGAGGGCGGCGGTAGCCGTGCCGAGAAGGTGGCTGTCTTCGCCACGGATGACGTCGCTGGCGCGGCTGACCCGGTCGGCGGCGGTTTCATAGGTGTCCTGCGCTCTTGACCGCAAATCGTCCACCGTTCCACCCATACGATTGCGCCAGGAATCCAGTAGATAGACGCCCGTGCCCAGCAGAATATTCATAAGAACTTTATCTTTGCGTGATCTCATTTCTTTTGCCTCTTCATAGAGAATAAAGTTGCTGTTATCAAGATGCCAGAGTTGGGGCAGCGGTTGGCAGTCTTTTTTTGCACAGGGCACAGGGACGAAGTGCACCGAATACTTTTTTGGGAACCGGCCCAGCAGGCTGTTGTATAGTTCCGATTACTTACTTTTACTTTCGTTCTGGTTGCTAAGCAGACGCGAACCGCGCCAGACTGGGGGTTGGCGATGAGTTGCGAAGACCACGTGGATGCTGGCGCTTCTTCTCTGCGTCCCGGTGCTCCGGGCGCAGACTGCGCCGGCGGCGTCCGACCAGATCGGCTACAAGTCGGCCGCCGATGCGGAGCAGAAGAAGACGCTCCTGCTGCGAGACTTCCATCCCGTCCAGATGCTGCACGTGCCCGCGCACCAGGTGCCCAGGGCGAAGTTCTACGTCATCGACGTGCACAATCACATCAACGATGCTGCCGGAATCGACGAACACATGCCGACCCGAAGCGCGTGGTCGAGGTCATGGACAACACCAACGTGAAAACCGTGGTGATTCTGACCGGCATGTGGGGCGACAAGCTGCAGCACGTGATCGACGAGATGGTGAAGCCCTATCCGGGGCGGTTCATCGTGTTCACGCAGATGGACTGGAGCAAGATTGACGACCCGGATTTCGGCCAGGAGATGGTGCGGCAACTGGACGATGCCGTCGCCCGCGGCGCTCGCGGGCTGAAGTTGCTGAAAGATCTGGGGTCTGGGAGTGCGCGACAAGACCGGCAAGCTGGTGGCGATCGACGATCCGCGGACTGGACCCGGTGTGGCGCGAATGCGGGCGCCTGGGCATTCCGGTTTCGATTCACACCGGCGATCCGGAAGCCTTCTTTCTCCCACTGACGGCAAGCAACGAACGCTACGAAGAGTTGACCGAGCATCCCGACTGGAGTTTTTACGGTCCGCAATATCCCAAGCTGGAGGAGTTGCTGGAAGCGCGCAATCGCGTCTTTGCCCGGCATCCGGAGACCCGTTTCGTTTCCCTGCATATGGGCTGGCCGGAAAATCTGCCCTGGGTATCGCGCATGCTCGATGAGCATCCCAACGTCATGGTGGAGTTCGGCGCGCGCGAGGCTGAACTGGGCCGGCAGCCGCGGCAGACGCGCGAATTCTTTTTGAAGTATCAGGACCGCATCATGTTCGGCACCGACAACGGAATGGACGAGGAGATGTATCGCAATCACTTCCGCTGGCTGGAAACCGCGGACGAATCGTTCGACTACTGGGGACATCCGGGGCAGGGTCGATGGGAAATTTACGGCCTCGACCTGCCCGATCCGGTGCTGGAAAAAATCTATCACCTGAACGCAGAGAAAATGTTCAGCCAGTTCAAGGGCCTGGGCAAGGGAGCGAAATGATAAATAGTGGAGCGCTGGGGAAAAATTTTGCTGCGATCGGGCAAGCATTCGTGGCGTGCTCTTGGCGCTCACCGTGTTCTTCCTGAGCACCGGTTGCAGCCGTCCGCCGGCCAAGACCGAAACTCCGGCGCCGGAGCCACCTTCGCAGATCAAAGTAGAAGTGAAGCCGGGCGGGCCCATCGTGCTGACCACGAGTTCAGCCGAGTTCCAGATATTGCCTTCGGGATACATACAGGCATGCGCTGCTCAAGGGCGACCAGAGGCTCACCCTGGACGAACCGGGCGCGGGCGGCAGTGATGTTCTGGTGCAGGACGGCAAACCAGTTCAGTTCGCCCTGGACCTTGGCGCGGCCAAGGTTCAGGACAGCGCGGGCAAGCTGGGCCGCGGCAAGCGAGTGGAAATTCCGGCGCAGGCCTGACCTTCCGGCTTCCAACATCCAGCGCACGCTGCAGTCGAAGTTTATGACGCATTTCCCAACCTGCTGCTCTCGAGCGCGGAATACAAGAACGCCGGCACCCAGGATTTTCACATCGATCGCGTCGTCGAGCAGCAGCACAAATTCAATGCCAGCCTGGCGAAAAGAAGGCGACAGCCCTATGACATGTGGAGTTTCCACGGGGCCAGCTACGACTGGGGCAAAGATGACGTCATCAAGCTCGGCCGCAACTTCGCGCAACCCAACCTGATGGGCGCGGTGGTGAAAGGCGGCTATGGCGGCGGCATTCCGGTGGTCGCGTTCTGGACGGGCACGGTCGGCGAAGCGGTCGGCCACGTGGAAACCCTGCCGCTGACGTTGTCGCTGCCGGTCAAAGTGGAGGCCGATGGCGGCGTCAACGCCGGCGTTGACATTGCCGCCGATACCACGCTCAAGCCCGGAGAAACCTATTCCACGCCGCGCAGCTTTGTCTCCGTGTACTCCGGCGACTTCTATGAGCCGCTGCACCTGTGGTCGAGCGTGCTGCAGAAAGAAGGATGGGAAATCCCCAAGCCTTCCGGCGAAGCCTACAACGTGAGCTGGTGCGGCTGGGGTTATGAATTCAACGTCACTCCGGCGCAGATGTTGGGCACGGTCCCGAAGTTAAAGGAATTTGGCATCAAGTGGGCCACGCTCGACGATCGCTGGTTTGACACTTACGGAGACTGGAATCCGCGCGCCGACACCTTCCCCGGCGACTCCATCAAGAAGATGACGGATGACTTCCACAAGCAGGGCATTCTGGTGCAGCTGTGGTGGCTGCCGCTGGGGGTGGAAGACGGCCAGGGCAGATGGGAGTCGCACAAATACATCGTGTCAAAGATTGCGCAGGAGCATCCCGAGTGGCTGATCCTCGACAAGAACGGAAAGCATGCGCGCATGACGCGTGACCTGGCGACGCTGTGTCCGGCGGTGCCTGAGGTGCAGGCGTACTTCAAGAAGCTGACCGAGAAATTTATCGGCGACTGGGGCTTCGACGGATCGAAGCTGGACAATATTTACAGCGTGCCCATGTGCTACAACCCGGCGCACCATCACAAGTCTCCGCAGGATTCGGTCAATGCCATGGCCGATGTCTACAAGACGATCTTTCAGACCAGCCGCGCGCTCAAGCCGGAGAGCGTGACCCAGAGCTGTCCCTGCGGCACGCCGCCCTCGCTGGCCTGGCTGCCATTCATCGATCAGGCGGTGACGGCTGATCCGGTGGGCGCGGTGCAGGTGCGGCGCCGCATCAAGATGTACAAAGCGCTGCTGGGGCCGGAGTCCGCGGTGTACGGCGATCACGTCGAGCTATCCACCATGGATCGCATCGGCAACAACTGGCGCGAGCATGGCGAAGATTTCGCTTCGACCATCGGTGCAGGCGGCGTGGTGGGCACAAAGTTCGTGTGGCCTGATCCCGGACCAAAATTCAAGGCCGTGGCCCTCACGCCGGAGAAGGAAGAGCACTGGAAGAAGTGGATCGATATCTACAACCAGAAGATGCTGTCGAAGGGAACGTTCCGCAATCTCTACGTCTATGGGTACGACACGCCTGAAGGTTATGCCATCGAGAAAGACGGAAAGATGTACTACGCGTTCTTCGCTCCTTCGACCGCACCGTGGAAAGGCGAGATCGAACTGCGCGGGCTTACACCCGGGAGCTATCACGTACGCGACTACGCGGAAGACAAAGACCTGGGGACGGTAGAAGCCACGGCGGATGCGGCTCCCCGGCTCAAGACAGAATTCAAAGATCATCTGCTGCTGGAAGTGTCGCCATAGAGTTCGTGTGTAAATGAGAAACACGTGGGGACAACCGCCCTCAGCTGTCCCCACGTGATCTGCGTGTTCAAAACGCCAGCAGTCAAAGGCGGCGGGCGGGGGCGCCCGCTCCACACATGCAACTATCCGCCGTGGTCGCGCAGGAAGCGTTCGCGATATTCCTGGTCGCGGAAGGCTTCGGTTCCTCCTGGCCGGGTCACGGAAAGAGCGCCGGCGCGGTTGCCGCTGGCCAGGCAGGCCCGGAGATCCGAGCCTCGGAGATATTCGTGCAGAAAGCCGGCATCGAAGCTGTCGCCGGCGCCGACGGTATCGACTGCGGTGACATGCAGTGAAGGGCTGGTGAAGCGCTCTTTTCCCCGCTGCGCCAGCGCGCCCTCATGACCGAGTTTTACCACCACCAGCGGGACCATTTCGGCCAGCTGCTGGATGGCTTTTTCCGGATCATCGGTCCCGGTGATCCTCGTGGCCTCTCGCGCATTGGGCAGCAGCACATCGACATATTTCAGCAGGTCCTTCACCCCTCCGTCCCAGAGGTCTTGCGGATCGTCATTGGTATCGAGCGAGATGGTGAGGCCGGCCGCCTTCAGCCGGCGGAAAAGTTCGCCCAGGTCGGGCTGCAGGGCCTGCTGCAAATAGAGCGACGACAGATGAAAATGACGGGAATCTGAAAGGTAGTCGAAGTCGAGATCGCGCAAGGAGAGCTCGGCGATCGTTCCGGCGTAGGTCAGGATGTTGCGCCAGCCGGCGCGCGGCAGCATGATGGTAATGCCGGTCGTGGTTGAGCCCTGGCTACGACGCACCCGTGAAACGTCCACGCCGCCTTCGGCCAGGCGGTCGAGCGCGATCTGTCCCAGGGGGTCGTCGCCAATCAGCGACTGGAAACCTACCTTGCTTCCCAACGCCGCCAGATTGTGGGCCACGATGGCGGAGGAACTGCCCAGGGTAAGCATCATGCGGTCAGCCAGCAGTTCCCGCTCGGGCGGGAGTTCGTCAGGCAGACCGTAAAGGATGAGGTCGAGGTTGAGTTCTCCGGCGATGGTGACGTCAAAACGTGGCATGTGAGCGGACATTATAGACGGTGTGGTTTGCGGCGCGTGCGGGCAGAAGGAGCGGCCACGGATTTATGGGGATGCACAGAGTTAGGGATGGCGAGCCGTGGTTGACGAGCCTGGAGGCGCTGAGTGGAAGCTAAGCACATTTGAGCTGCTTTTACGAACGCCGGATCTGGGGGATGACGAACGCACCGGGAATTCGGCGGTCCAGGGTTGCCAGGACGGCTTCGTTGGCCTTGGCGAGCTCCGCAAGGTGTCCGTCCGTGGTTTGCTTTGGAGTTCGGACCCACTTAGGGAGACGGGAGATGTCGTGATCATCGGCAATGAATCTCCAGCGCACTCCATCGCCATTCTTGACCTTGAGCAGAAGCTCGCGCGCCTGCGCGACCGACGAGCCATACTGTTGGGCCTGTCCCAGCACCCGCACAAAGCCCAATTCGGTGATCGAACATGTGGCCATTTCCGGAACGCCGCGCGCGCCAAGGCGATCCAGCCAGATCGCAACCCGGGCATGGAACTCATGCTCCAATATGGCGAGAGCAAGCAGAGTGTTCACGTCCAACAGGTAGATCATGGAAAATCAGCGAGGATTTCGCGCACCTCGGCGCTGGTCAGCTGGGGAGCCGCGGGCCCGGCGGTCAGGACCGGCAATCCAGTGACCGGGTCCCGAATGATACGTGGTTTTCGCGTGCGAACTTTGCGGGGAGTCAGGACAATACGTTGTCCTTCGACGCTGGCCTCCAGAGAGTCTCCTGGTTGCAGTCCGAGCTTGCGCCGGATTTTGCCGGGAACGACCACCTGGCCCTTTGTCGAAACCGTCGTGAGCATGGTAAGACTATCTTACCACAAACGAAGTTCTCGCAGGAGGATTGGTGGACCCGGAGAGACTTGAACTCCCAACCCCTGCGTTCGAAGCGCAGTGCTCTATCCAGTTGAGCTACGGGTCCATCGCGCTGACTGGCTTTGTGCCTCAGTATTGTAGTGCAGGGCGCTGATCTTCGCCTACGGCACTCTGACCGCTAATGACAATTCCGGTTGTCGGCGGATGTCGCACCCTCAGTGCGGCGGGCGCGGACGCCCGCCAGACAGCTGGCGAGACGCCGGCGCTACCAACCTCGTTGCAGATAGACTGATTGATTGTCGAGGTGGAGTGATGTCCGAAGATGAATTGACCGAGCCCTGGCTGCGCGGTACGTTGCCGGAAATCCCAGCGGTGCAACGGGCGGTGGTGCATGCCCTGCAACTGGCGAAAGAAGACTTGCAACGCTGGTGTGGCGGGCTGAGCGATGAGGAGATCAATGCTCGTCCGGGCGGCGTGGCGCCGGTGGCGTTTCATTTGCGCCACATTGCCAGGAGCCTGGACCGGCTGCTGACGTATGCTGAAGGGCGAGAATTGGACGATGAGCAACTGAGCGCGAAGAACGCCGAGATGGAGCCCGGGGCGAGACGCGAAGAACTTTTTGCGGAGCTGAATTCGGCGCTGGCAAGAAGCGAGAACCGGGTCCGGGCCGTTGAGCTGAATGCGCTGGACCAGGGGCGCAGGGTAGGCCGGAAGCACTGGCCCACGACGGTCGGCGGGTTGCTGGTGCATGTGGCTGATCACACCCAGCGCCATGTGGGGCAAGCCATCACCACTGCCAAAATTGTTGCCACTAGTTGAGCGAGCCCGCGGCTTGCGCCGCGGGCTTTACTTGCTGCTGCCCAGGTTCAATTCCAAGTCAACATCAAAGGCGGCGGGCGAGGGCGCCCGCCCCACACTGCATTGTCTTTCTAGCGCAGTGACTGCAGATTCAGAATCAGTGACAGCACGTTGCCCAGGACGCTGTACGAGCCGTTCGAATAGACACCGTACTGGTAGCGGTCGTAATAGCCGTCTTCATAACCGCGCTGAAAACCCTGACGGAAGTAGTAGTTGTAGTCGGCCTGGTCCACGTAGTAGCCGCTATAGCCGAAGTTCGCGTCCTGATAGGCGAAAGAATCCTCGTAATCGGCACGCCAGTGGTCTTCGCGGTCGGCGGCGCCGGCGCGGAAACCTTCCCGATAGCCGTTGTTCACAGCCTCCCGCAGCAAGTCTGCTCCGTACTGATTGATTTCGTAGTACGAGCCACCGCGGTTGTAGCGATAAATCGGGGCGGTATAGAAGTAGGGATCGTGGTCGTAGTCGTGGTGCTCACGACGCAAACGCTCCTCCTGCTCACGCTCGCGCTCGTAATACTCCTGCTGAAAGCGGTATTGCGCCATGCGCCGCTGCTGTTGCAGGGCGGCAGTCCGCTGCTGGCCGATGCGTTGCTGCTGGTCCAGATGCTGCTGGTATTGCGCCACCCGCTGCTGCTGCTGTCGAATCAGTTCCTGCTGGCGCTGCTGTGAAAGCCGTTGCTGATTCAGGTGCTCCTGCTGCTGCGCCTGGTGTTGCTGCTCCTGGTTGAGCTGTCTCTGCCGCTCTTCCTGTTGATGCTGGTTCTGCATCTGCTGCTGCGCATGCTGTTGTTGGGTCTGTTCCTGCTGGCGCTCCTGCTGTTGCCGCTGCTGTTGCGCACGCTCCTGCTGTTGTTGAGCGTGTTCCTGCTGGGTACGCTGCTGCTGCATCTGCTGATTCTGGCGCTGCTGGGCGCGCTGCTCCTCTTGCGCCTGCTCTTTCTGACGTTGTTCCTGCTGCTGCCGGGCGCGCTCCTGCTGAGCATGCTGTTGCTGCTGCATCTGCTCATTCTGGTGCTGCTGCTGTTGGGCATGCTCCTGCTGCTGGCGCTCCTGCTGTTGCCGCCCTTGTTCCTGGCGCTGTTGGTCCTGTTCCCGTTGCCGCTCCGGTTGCGGTTTGGGTTGGGGATGCGCTTCCGGCCTGGCCGTCTTCTCAGGCTTCGATTCTTTCTCGTCCTGGTGTTCTTGCTGCGAGTAGAGTGGAACGCTGACTCCCAAAAACAACAATAGAACCGTTGTGAGGACTGCCCCGAGTCTTTTCATGGTGCCTCCGCTGCTTGATTAGATGCCGAAGGGCCCAACGTGCCGTACGAGTTTATCTGTATTTTGTGAGTGGCGTGGCCTGGTCGCGAGCCGCGTTCAGGTTCGGCTCAGACTTCTCCGGTCGTGGATGAACGTCAAAAGCGTCGGACAAGAGTGTCCGATTCACGCTTACTGAGCCACCGTTACTGCCCGGGGGAAGCGATAAAGTGATGGTATGATGCTGGCCGAACACGAGAACTGGAAGGCCGTGGCATTCGCCGACGCGCAAACACGAGTCTGATCCACGTAGGCCCGGACGCCCTCGTCCGGGCGGGCGAGCGCAGCTCGCCGGGGTTTGGGCGCCACATTGCAAAACCTGGCCGGGCCCTGCCCGGCTGGGCGGGTGAGGGCACCCGCCCCTACGTGGGTTGTGGTGGCGTCCGGATTTGGCCAACGAAGGAAAGCAATCAGGGAGGAGATCGGCACATGTCAGCAAGAGCCAGAATTCTGGTCGCACTGTTGGGCTTACTGGCCGCACCGTCGTTTCTATCCGCGCAGGAGAAGACGTTGGCCGCTACTCCTCCGATGGGATGGAATAGCTGGAATAAATTCGGATGCCATGTCAGCGAGGACCTGATCCGGCAGATGGCCGATGCCATGGTCAAGTCCGGCATGAAGGACGCCGGCTACCAATACATCGTGATCGACGATTGCTGGCAGGTGGAGCGCGACGCGAGCGGCAACATCGTGCCCGACGCTAAGACCTTTCCCTCAGGGATCAAGGCGCTGGCGGATTATGTTCACTCCCGCGGGCTCAAGTTTGGGATCTATTCCGACGCCGGAGTCAAGACTTGCGCCAAGCGTCCCGGCAGCCTGGGCCACGAATATCAGGACGCGTTGCAATATGCCGCGTGGGGCGTCGATTACCTCAAGTACGACTGGTGCAACACTTCGACCCAGGATGCGCCGGCTGCGTACGCGCTGATCCGCAATGCCCTGAACGCGACCGGCCGGCCCATTGTGTTGAGCATCTGCGAGTGGGGCACGGCCAAGCCGTGGCTTTGGGGCGAAAGCGTCGGCGGAAATCTTTGGCGCACCACCGGCGATATACGCGACCAGTGGGAGAGCAAGGACAAGCATCACCTCGGCATGCTCGACATCCTCGATCTGCAGAATGGAATCGAGAGTTATGCCGGGCCCGGCCACTGGAACGATCCCGACATGCTCGAGGTGGGCAACGGCGGCATGACTACCGAGGAGTACCGCGCCCACTTCAGCCTCTGGTCCATCCTGGCCGCGCCTCTGATTGCGGGCAACGATCTGCGCGATATGAAGCCGGAGATCCACGACATTCTCACCAATAAAGAAGTGATTGCGGTGAACCAGGACCCCCTGGGCAGCGAGGGCCGCCGGGTGCGAAAGGATGGCGACCTGGAAGTCTGGGCCAAGCAGATGCAGGACGGAAGCCGCACCGTGGTCCTGCTCAATCGTGACACTACCGAAAAGCAGATTGGTTTCTCCTGGGAAGATGTGGGTTATCCCAGCCATTTGAGCGCCGGCGTGCGCGACCTGTGGAAGGCCAGAGACCTGGGACAATTCAAAGGAAAATTTTCTGCCGCGGTTGGGCCTCATGCAGTGGTGATGGTTAGAGTAGCCCCTTGAATCGCCGCGGCGAAACAGGACTGTTACACGAACTGGGGATAAAAACCCGTGATCAGTTGCTGGTTCTCAGATCTCAGGGATTGAGCTAGCCAGGGGGGTGTTCAATGCGTCAATTGCTCGCGATACTGGTTGTGGCGTTGATTCTGCCCGCCGCGGCCGATGCGCAGAAGTCATGCGCGGCTCTTTCGTCTCTTAAGCTGGAAAAGACCACTATCACTTCTGCACAGGTGGTCGCGGCGGGAACCTTCACTCCGCCAGCGGGGCAGGAGGGTTTTCCAAATGCGGCCGGTTACAAAGAGCTCCCGGAGTTTTGCCGGCTCCGCGCCGACGTTCGACCGTCGAAGGACTCGGATGTCAAGGTCGAAGTGTGGATGCCCACCTCAGCATGGAATGGAAAATACCAGGGACAGGGCAACGGAGGCTTTGCTGGAACAATTGATTACTCCGGTTTGGCCAGCGCCGTCCGTCGAGGCTACGCCAGCGCCGCGACCGATACCGGCCATGCCGGCGAAGCCACGGACGCCAGTTGGGCGCTCGGGCATCCCGAGAAAATTATTGACTTCGGCTACCGCGGTATTCACGAAATGTCGGTGCAGGCCAAGGCCGTGATTGCTGCGTTTTACGGCAAAGCTCCCCAACGTTCTTACTTTGCCAGCTGCTCGGACGGGGGCCGCGAGGGCCTCATGGAAGCGCAACGGTTTCCGGATGATTACGACGGAATTGTTGCCGGCGCCCCCGCCAACTTCTGGACCCACCTGCTGGCAGCAGCCGCATGGGATAACCAGGCTTTATTGGCGGACCCAGCCAGTTACATCGCGCCGGCGAAATTAGCGGCGATAAGCAGCGCGGCAATCGCATCCTGTGACGCGAAAGACGGTTTGGCCGACGAAATCATCAGTGACCCCGCGGGCTGCCACTTCGATCCGGCGCAGATGCAGTGCAAGGGAACCGAATCGGACAGCTGTCTGACCGAACCGCAGGTAGCGGCCCTGAAAAAGATCTACGCGGGTCCGCGGACTTCGAGCGGCACCCAGATTTTCCCTGGTTTCGTGCCGGGCGGCGAACTTGGGGGCGGCGGCTGGACACCATGGATAACCGGTCCGGCGCCGGAAAAAAGTCTGCTATTCGCCTTCGGCACTCATTTTTTTGCCAACATGATCTTCGACGATGCCAACTGGGACTTCCGCAAGTTCAATCTCGAGCAAGACACGAAGTTGGCGGACAAAAAGATGGCGGCGATTCTCAACGCCACCGATCCTGACCTGCGGCCCTTCCAGAAACGAGGCGGCAAGCTGATCATGTATCACGGCTGGAGCGATGCCGCGATCTCACCCATCAACTCCATTCACTACTTCGACAGCGTGGTGAAAAAGATGGGGAGCGGGAGCGGCGATTTCATCCGGCTGTTCATGGTCCCGGGACTGCAACACTGTTTCATGGGGCCTGGGCCCAACTCGTTTGGGCAGATCGCAAGCGGCCCGCAAGGCGATCCCGAGCGCGACGTGCTGAGCGCCGTGGAACGCTGGGTGGAAACCGGGGTGGCCCCGCAGAAAGTAATTGCCACGAAATACCTCAATGACCTTGATCCCAGCCAGGGCGTAAAAATGACGCGCCCGCTTTGTCCTTATCCTGCAAGTGGCGAGATACAACGGAACGGGGGACAAAGATGACGCGGCCAACTTCGTCTGCACCGACAAAACAACCCGTCACTAGCCGTACAGTGCCTTCCCCAACCTATTACAGCTTCTTGCGGATGTATCGCCCCGCTTCGGTCAGCTAGCCTTGACTGGCCGTCTAATCATGCATCGTGGAGGAATCATATGGATAAGGACAGAGTGGAAGGTAAAGTCAAGGACATCGCCGGCCGAGCTCAACGGCAGGTCGGCGAATGGACCGGCGACGAGGAAGCCCAGGTAAAAGGCGCCGCCAAGCAGGTAGAAGGCAAAGTCCAGAATGCCTGGGGGCAAGCGAAAGATGCAGTGAAGAAGTCGAGCACAAGCGAGGCCGACAAGGACCAGGCCGAGCAGGAAGAAGCGGAACGGCGGCGGAATCGCGCAGCCAACGAGTAGCTTGAAACCGGGGGGCCTGCGCAGGCTCCCCCGGTTTCGAAAGTCAATGGCCAGGTGCGAGGGTGCGAACCAGGGCTGCGCTCAACTGGTCAGGTTTGAAGCCAAAGGGACCCGGCAGACTTTTGTAAGCGATGCGGCCCTGCGCGTCGATCAGGTAGATGCGGTCGGGCCAGCCGGTGTAGGCCCGTTCGGTCGAGTTGCCAAACTCGTCCAGCACGCTGGGAAACTTTATGCCTAGTTTGCGTACGCAAGCTCCAGCAATGTAGGCCCGCTCCTCTTCATTTTTTGGACTGGCGAACACTACCTGGTCTTTGATATTGCTCTGCATCTGCCAGACGTCGCTGGGATGCGCCTCCGTGATGTACACCACCAAAAAGGCCACTCGATCACGGTACTGCTCGTAAAGTTTGTTAAGGGCAGGAACCTCCCGCCGGAAAGGCGGTCAGGTATAACTTCCGAACACCAGCACCACCGGCTGCTCCTTGTTTAGGACCGACAACTGCACTCGTTCCGTCTTGTCCAGCTTGAGCAGGGAGAAGTCTGGAGCGGCATATCCCACTTGCAGATTTCCCGCTCGGGCCCGTGTCCACAGGGTTTCAAACGGAAAGAGGAGAAAAGGGACCGGCCCCGGCAACTTGGCCATGACCCGGCCGAAGGTCTCCGGCGGCTGGTGCATCGACCACCAGATAAAGCTTCCGCAAGCCAGATAAACGACGGCCAGAACGACAGCGGCTATTAACATTCGTTTGCGTGCGGTGGGGCTGAGTTTCAGGCGAAGCTTGAGGTTGTCCCACCGCATGGCACGAACACTCTAGGGGCTAGGTGGCGAATACGGCAATAGTAGATAAGTATTAAGTTCGTTACGTCTTGCCGTGTTCACTGCGCAGCAGGCAGAGACGTGTTTGCAGGGCGTCGGGGTAGTGGCTCGCCCCGATCTGAGCGTTGGCGAAGCGTCGCGAAAGTCAATGTCGGCAATCGTGGCACCGCTCACCCCGTATTCCCTCGTACCCTTCTTTCGCGATGATGGGAACCATGATCAGGGCAGCCACGGAATCAGCCCACCACAAACCGAAAGTCGCATTCAACAGTAGGCCGGCGAGCAGAATTGCTGACAAGTACACGCAGAAGTCAGTCTGTCTTGCGTCGGCCTTCATCGCTGCGCTGCCGAGTTCGATTCCCACTTTCTTCTTTGCGCTGGAGAGAATGGGCATAACTATAAGGGAAACGCATGCCAGAACAATCCCCGGAACACTATGTTCAGGAGGTTTTCTGCCCAGGAGATCAGAGACTGATGCGTAGGTAACGTATACGGCAAGGGCGATGAAGCAGGCGCCCACCGTTCTGATACTCAACCGCTCGTGTCTTTCGCGACTCTCTTCATCCGCGTCGACGGACATTCTCCACAGTAGCGTGGCACCAGAGGTGACTTCGATGAAGCTGTCCATTCCAAAACCAATCAGCGAGATGCTGCCCGCGATCACGCCCGCTATGACCGCCACCAACCCTTCAAGGCTATTCCAGCCAATCGTGAAATATTCCAGCCGTTTCCCGCGATCTGCAACAGTCCTTCGAGTCGCGGCAAATTCAGTCACGGCAAGAGCATATCAACACTGGGGAGGGTTGTGTTGTTGGACAGCACTGCTTTGCCAGAGTTAGATGACTTGCGGCAGGTAGCACTCTGGGTTCTTCCTTCTTCCTTAGTAAATCAGCTTCAGCGAAAACTGGATCTGGCGCGACGGCCCGGCAGTCTTGCTGATAACACCAAAGCCGCTCCCGCGCAGGATGTTCGATGGCAGGCCGAAATTCACCAGGTTAAACACATTGAAAAACTCGGCGCGAAATTCCACCGTGCCCAGTTCGCTGTTGCCCCGGCGGCCAAAGGGTGTGTCCTTGATCAGCGCTATGTCGTATTGCTGAAAGCCCGGTCCTCGGAAGGTGCTGCGTCCCAGGGTGCCAAAGCGGCCATGGTTGGGACCGGTGCCGCCGGGGACGTTGATGGGAATCGAAAAGAACGAAGTGTTGTCCGAGCCCCGACCGAAATAATCTTCGCGCACCGCGCCGCTGGTGGAAAAGTGCGGCTGCTCCACCAGGTCGGGGCGATCGGCTCCGCCCGCTCCCGCTCCGGTTTGCTGCACTCCCGAGTACACGGTGAAGGGCGCGCCGCTGGTCAGGGTGGTGATGTTCAGGAACTGCCAGCCCCGGGTGAGAGTTCGTCCCAGCGGCCGCAAAAAACTTACATGGTCGAGCGGCAGCACCTGGATCACACTCAGGGTGAAGGAGTGGGTGGCATCGAATGTGGATGGGCCTTTTTCCGCCCCGGGATTCCAGGGATTCTGGGGCTGCGTCTGCAGCACCACGCCCGCGCCTGCGACCAGCCCGCCCAGCACAGCGCTGGTGTCATCGATCGATTTGGAATAGGTATAGCTGGCCTGCAGACCGAGGCCAGCGCGAGCCGAATTCTTGCTGACACCGGTTTGCAGGGCATGATAAGTGGAGTGCGAACGACTGCTCATCACGCTCTCAGGACCAAACCCTCCGATTGCGTTTCCCGAGGAGTCGAACTGGGTGAAGGGCGCAAAGGCGGGATCGGCGCCGCCATAACTATTGGGTGAATAGACGCTGGACAGGTGGACACCGGCGGTGGCGACATACGCGGCAGTGAACTTGAAGTCTCTGAAATCGTGATCGATGCCGGCAGTGTAGCTCTCGATATAACCGTTGCGGAAGTTTCTGGCGAGCCCGACCATCGAAAGCAATTGCACCTGATTCCCTGGGGTGAGAGCTCTTAGATCATCCTGATAGCGTTGCAGGTCCACTTGCGTGTTCGGCGGAACGTGACTGGAATCTCCGTTGGGGAACAGAAGCTTACCCGCCGTGGTGTAGGGAGGCGGAAGCGTCACCGGCACCACTGAATTCTGGAAGGGCAGAGGAACATTGGGCAGGGCGCTGGCGTAAAGGCTGGTCGCAAGGGGAATCGCGCCGGTCAGAAAATTGTCCTGCCACAAGTTGGGAACAAGGGATGTGATCGCTCCGCCCGCGTGCAGCATAGTGTGACTGGTGACGGCATAATCCACCGAGAGGCGTGGCCCCAGGCCCTTCCAGTCCTGGTCATAAGGAGGCTGTGGGTTGAAGTAGAAGGGCTGCTTCGCATTGTGGTCCCAGTAGGGAACATCTTTGCCGCTGGCGTCCACGAATCTGGGCAGCGAAGTACGATGCTCGGCTTCGTGGATGCGGCTGTTCACTTCGTAGCGTAATCCGTAGTTGACGGTCAGATTCGGCCGGGCCTTCCAGGTGTCCTGAAAGTAGAAGTCGTAGGCCTCGCGGCGGACCGCAGCTTCGTCGAAGCGATCGCCGATGGGCGTGACGTCCGCCGCCGCGATGACCCCGTACGAATACGGAGTGGCGGTGAGCAGGCCGGTAAGCGAATCGGGCAGCGGATCTCCGGGCTGAATATCGTGAGTGCCGCTGGCCGAGGTGATCAGCACGGGAGAGTAAGCCGTTCCTCCTCCGAAAGTGTACTGGCCGTTGGGATTGGTGCCGAAGATCGTGGCATCGCGGTTGTAGCGGATTTCCACTCCCCACTTGAAGACGTGATTAGAGTGCACGTAGCTCATATCGTGCTTGAGCTGGTAGAGGTTGCTGTACGATCCGAAAATTGAGCCGCCTGGCTGGTTGAATGCCTGAAACAATCCGTCGCCGAAAGCCATGGCCGGCTGGGTGTGATTGATGGCGGGGAAAAAGGGCGTGCTGCGAATGTAGCTGAACGAAGTGTCGGAAAGAAGATGTGGAGAAATCGTCCGCGAGTATTTCACGCCGGCGTTGCGCTGGTGATCGAAGAACTGCACCGCAAAACTGGGGTCAATCGCCGTCTGGTCGGGATTGGTCAGCGGTCCGGTCACCTGGTTGAGGCTGAACCGGGTCAACAGCGAGGCCTTGTCGGAAATGTGGTGATCGACCCGCACCGAAAACTGGTCGGTGCGGGTGTAAATTTTCGAAGAGGCGGCGTAAGTGCGATCGCCGTAGGCTCCTTTGGGATCGTTGGGCAGGGGATAGTGATCCAGCACCGGAACGATGGCCGGGTTCACGGGCACGGTCAGCGTGTCGCCGGGAAAAGTCTCGGTGTCGATGCCCTGGCGTTCGGCGGCGGTAGGAACGGGAAAGACTTGCGTCGTGCCCAGCACCTGGCGGAAGCCCTGGTACTGGCCGAAATAAAAAGTGCGGTTGCGGCCGTCGTAGATCTTCGGCAGCACCACGGGGCCGCCGTTGGTAAACCCGAATTCATTGCGCACAAAGGGAGGAATGCGGCGCTCGTCGGCGACGCTCTTGTGGTCGAAGTAGTTGCGGGCATCGAAGGCGGCATTGCGGGCAAACTCGAAGAAGCTGCCGTGGACCTGGTTGGTGCCGGATTTCGTGACCACGTTGGTATAGCTGGCGGCGCCGTGGCCGATCTCCGCCGTCAAGACTCCGGTATTGGATTGCACCTCCTGGATGGCGTCCACGTTGAAGTTGGAAAAAGTGGCGCCACCCATTTCCGGATCGGTGGTGTCGAATCCGTCGAGGGCGAATACGGTGGCGCTGCCGCGCTGTCCGTTGACCGCGAATTGCTGGGTAAAGTTGGCGGCGCCATTGGCGTCAGTCATGGTGCCGGCGGCCAGCAGCAGCAACTTGCTGAAGTCGCGGGCATTGAGCGGAAGGCTCGAAACCTCTCCGCTGGAAAGGCGCTCGCCACCGCTGGCCTGCGCCGAAGTCTCCTCGCCGCCTGGCAAGACGCGGATTTCCGCTGCCTGGGCAGACAATTGCAGCAGGCTGGTGAGGGCGGCGCCGTCCTGAATCACGATGGGTTTCGCCAGGTGCCAAGTCTTGCCGGTACTTTCCACCGAAAGGTCGTAGTCTCCGGCCACCAGGTCAGGGAAGGCGAAGTCTCCGCTGGTGGATGTCGCGGCCTCGTAATGCCGATCTCCGGCAGCTGCGGTCAGTTTGACGGTCGCGGCGCCGACTGGTTTTCCGGTATCGTCACGCAAAACCCCGCGCCACGATGACAGGGCAAAAGCGCCGGCGGCTGACACCAACGAGGCTATGAGGCACAGGGTATGAAGAGGCTTCCCAAGACGGAAGAACATTGCAGGGCATTATATCCGCTGATGTGCGGGCATGATGTGGGCGCGAGCGTCCCGCTCGTGCAACCCCATCCCGCCCCTGTTATGTCTTGCCAGCCTCCAGTTCATGGCGCTGCTCCATCCTTCGCGTCCATGGCGGATCTTCCTTTGCCATCTTTGCCGTTAACGCTCTGGACATTGGCATCGGTTGGATTGATGAGACACAACCGGGACGCTCGTTGAGGACGCACGAGCGGGACGCTCGCGCCTACATTCGGGCCATTGCGATATAGTGGCCACAGCATGGCACGCGTTCCGACGCTTCGAGAAATCCCTACATTGTTGCGGGCCGCCGCTTTGGTGTGTGCCGTCCGGCTGGCTTTGTGGATCGTCCCTTTCGCCCGGCTGCGGCGGGTGGTGGCATTCCTGGCCCGTCCCCGCTTGCGGCGGCAGAGCCACTATTCGGCCAACCAACTCAGTTGGGCGGTGCGCGCGATCAGCCAGTATGTGCCCCGCGCCACCTGTCTTACCCAGGCAGTGGTTCTGCATATCATGCTCCGGCAGGAAGGCTTGCCCTCGAGAATCAGGATTGGAGTCAGCAAGGATGCAGGACATTTTGAGGCCCACGCCTGGGTTGAGAGCCAGGACCAGGTAGTGATTGGCGACTCGGGCCTGCAACGCTTCACGCCGATGATGGTCTGGGATTGATGCTTCGAGAGCGGCGGTCAGATAGGACGGCGCGAATAGGGGGCGGAAACCTAGGTGCAGCGTTCAATGACTCTGGCGACAAACTGTGCCGCCGCCGCTTTCGAAGGAAAGCAGTCACTGAAGCGCTCCCGCAGTTCTTCCGTCAGCTCGGCGGCGCTCTGCTTGCCATCAAACGCGCTCAGCAGAAACTTCTCCGCTTCACCCATTCGCGACAGGGTTGGCACGTAGCCAGGAAATTGCTTCCTGACCTGCGCGGGATCAAGAGGGAAATTCCACAGGGTGGAGTGGTCGAATCGCGCTTTAGTGGCTGAACTCCCGGCATCGCTGTTTCCGCTCTCGATTTGAACGTTCCAGCGCCACACTTCGCCATTATTGGTTTGAATCTTCGCCCGGACGCGATCGTCTTTTTTTAATTCAACCGGCGTCTCTATCGGGAAAAAGCTGTGCAGCCAGTCCACCGTGGGTGCCAGCGGGGAGTTGGTGAAGGAAACGCCGGGGGCCAGTTCGAGAGCGATCCATGCGGCGAAACCGTGCATCACTCCGTCTCGCTCCGCCACGGAAAGCGCATCTCCGGCAACATAGGGAGTGCTGACCTCTGCAAAGTGAATGGTGGTCAGCAACGCTGGAGGCGCGAGCGTCTCATCAGGCCCGACTCTGATGTGGTAGTCGGTATTGGCCGCGAACCGGCGGAGGGAGGAAAGGTCGAGGCCGTAACGGTCTTTATTCCAGATGTCCAGGTTTCGTGCATCTTGGATTTCGACCGGCGCCACGAAGAGCTGGAGGGAATGGGGAATGATCCTGCCGCACGGCTTGAGGAAGCGCTTTCTGGCGTCGAGCAATATGCTCAGCAATCCGCCCTGGAGGCCGAAACTGCATCCGGTGTCGGAAACGATCACGTCCACCGGTTCGGGAAGCTGGATCTCCTGGGAGCGCCCCTGGCGGAATTCGACGATGTGGTTGAAGCCGTTGCCGGCGCATAGCTCTCGCGCCAGCGGCAGCGCCCCGCTCATCTCGACGGCGTAAACCTTGCGGGCGCCGGCATGGCAGGCAAAGAATGAAAGAATGCCGCTGCCGGCTCCAATATCCAGCACGACGTCGTTTTGGCGGACAACCTGGCTTATCGCTTTTTGGTAGGTGCCGGTACGACTGGTGTCGGCAATCAGCCAGTGATGGAAGGGCAGAGAATCTTCTTCGGACACCTGTCATCCCTCATGCAGGAAACCAAGCTTCAGCGTACACCGAAACCAAGCTCTCGATTACTGCATGACTCTGTAATTTTCTTCGCCGTGGTTGGACAGAGGAGTCGGGGCCAACAGACTCATGGATGTTTCCTCACATTGGCCATCTGCATCATCTCCGCAACACTTCCAACCCCACCCAGGGCGAACTCTTCGATAGAACCCAGCTCGACGAGGCCGGGAGATGAATACGCCCGTTTTTCATTGGGTTGTGCGTGCGCTGGTGATGAAATCTTGGAATCCATAAACTACACCTCTAAAGTCCCTCATCCACGGTCGTGAAGATTTCTGCTCTTCAGCCACAAGGCCAGGTTCAAAGCCTGCCAAACCGAATCTCCAGCATCCGGGGACCCGCAGTACACCCGGTTCATATTCGCCTCTATGGCATCGAGGTTAACATAGCCTTCAGCCGCGCCCAAGGCCTGTTTGAGTTGTGCCAGCCCCATGACTTCCGAATTCTTTTTTAACAGCGACGTGAGGAATGCGCCACCAGTATCGGCCAGAATCGTGCGCGAGCAAACCATTTCGGGAAGGATTCCACGCATGCCCTCACGTATGACCCTTTTCGGCAAAGGACTGTACATTTTCGCGTGCAGAGGGAGAGAGATAAAGAACTCGATCACCCGGCGGTCGGAAAAGGGATGGCGAGCTTCAATTCCCAAAGTGGCCGCCAGCCTCCCGGAGTGTTCAAAGAAAAATGGCAGGATGCCGCAGGTGAAACTCCAGGAGTGCAGAGTGCCGATGTCCTGGGCGGCTGCCCAGAGCTTTCGCCTTTTCAATTCAAAACGCTCCGGAATTCCCGTGCGCAGGGCAAAGTCAGGGTCTATGCATGAACCCTCCGGATGAGGCCGGGGTTTGCGACCGCGAAGGCGCCGCCACAATTCAAATATGCCGGGCAGCATCGGCGCCAGGCCGTGAGTTCGCAGGATCGACCAACGGGATTCGCCAAATGCTCTCGCGCCAAAGGACAATTCCCGGCGCAGAATATTCCATTGCCAGGAACGCACCAGAGTCGCGAGGTAGGTGTACGGCGGAATAATGTGGTCGCCGGATATTCCGTCCAGCAACACTCGCACTCCAGCTTGTTGAGCAGCGGCAAAGCCGAACCAGTTGGTGAAATAGGTGTAAATTTCAAAGGGCTCGTCGCTGTCGCTCATCTGCTCCGTCATAGGCGAGACCTGATCGGAGCGAACCATATGCGGAGTGAGCCCGCCGCCGCGCAAGACCTCGCGAATGAACGGGGTCTCGCCGCACTTTGACTCGTCGGCATCAACCAGCGAGATGGTATGCAATGGCTGCTTGAGTTCCGCAGCCAGCAACTCGCGGACGGTGCAGACCACGGAAGAGGAATCGATACCTCCGCTCAAAGTCGAGCCAACTGGGTGAGTGCTGCGTAAACGGCAGCGCACTGCTTCCACAAAAATTTCGCGAAAGGCCTCGCCGTATTCCCGTGTTGATCCGAGTTTCAGGACGGGCGGCGACTTGAGGTCCCAGTAGTCTGTTAAGGCAAAGCGGCCGGGAGCTACCGTCAGCGAATGGCCGGCGGGCAAACGCTGGACGTCCTGATAGAAAGTGGATTCTTCATCTTCGCGATCCAGTTCTTCCACCAGGAAATCGGCGACCCGGGATTCGTTCAGCCGGCGGGGAACAGCATCCAGCGCCAGGACGGAGCAGATCTCGGACCCGAAGGCAAACAGCGAGGCCGAGCGATGATAGTAAAAAGGTTTAACTCCGACATAATCGCGGGCACAGAATAGCTGCGTCTTGCGGGCGTCCCAGATGGCAAAAGCAAAGTCGCCCAGCAACCGGCTGGGGCAATCTTCTCCCCAGCACTCGTAGGTCCTAAGGACAAGTTCGGCGTCCGTATCATCGCGCGGCGGCGATCCCTTCGAGTCCAGTAGGGACCTTAGTTCCGAACGATTGTCGATGCGGCCATCCAGGGTGAGGCAAAGCGCGCTATCCTCATTGGTAAGTGGCTGCATCTGCTGCGCCGATTCAGGAGTGGTTTGGAGGAGCAAGTGGCCCAGGCCGACGGGACCAGCAAGCCACTGCCGGATTCCGTCCGGGCCCCGGTGCGCGACCGCCGCCGTCATGCGCCGGAGAATCGGGTCGGTAGCGGGCCGACCGTCGAGGTTGTAGAGGCCGGTGATTCCGCTCATCGGGCTATAATTCTAGTCCTGCCACAAAATGAGTGAAGTAGCGACACTCGTGAATCAAGGCAATCCTGCGAGTCGGATTGCCGAAGCTGGACGCGGCGTGACTGGGGTGACCCGTTACCGCGTCTGTGAGTTGCTCGTGGAAAGCTCTGTTTCCCTGCCCGAACTGAGCCCGGCGGAGGGCGGAAGTCCGGACTGCCGCTTCGAAGTATTGCCTCCCGGCGAGGGTTTCACCGGGGCGGTTCACTGGTTCCATCAATGGACCGATGCCGACAAAGAGACCTGGCTTAAACTTGCCGACCGTGGCGAAGACTTTCTGCTGCGCTTTCCTGAGTGCGGCGACTTCCTGATTTCGCGGGACGGGAGAGATATTCGGTGCCGTCCTCTGCCGGGGACGCCGCCATCGACCATCCGGCATCTGTTCCTCGACCAGATCGTTCCCCTGGTACTGAGCCGGCGGGAATGCCTCGTCTTGCATGCCAGCGCGATTCTTACTCCCCAGGGAGTGATCGCGTTCGTCGGCAAGAGCGGTCAGGGAAAATCAACCCTGGCGGCATGCTTTGGCCAAAGCGGTTTTCAGTTGCTTTCCGATGACTACCTGGTCCTCCGCAAGAAGGCAGACGATTGGGTTGCGATTCCGAGTTATCCGGGAGTGAGACTCTGGCCCGAAACCAGCGACGGAATATTCAGCGTCCCACCAGAGAGCACGGAGATTGCCCACTACACGGACAAACGCAGGGTGAGCGATCCTGCTCTGGTTCCATTTGCCGAGGGGGCGTCGGCTCTCCGCTGTTTGTACTTCCTGAACGATGAAAGCGACGCATTTCTACCGGAACCGGCCATGCTCTCGCTGCAACCACGGGAATCATTCATGAGACTGGTAAGCTGCGCTTTCACTCTGGATGTCCGGGACAAGGTGCGGCTGGAAGGTCAATTTGTGGCCATCGGCCAAATCACTACTCAACTGCCTTGCTTTCGGCTGGAGTATGCGCGAGACTTTGCCCTGCTGCCGGCGGTCCGGCGAATGATTGTCGATCAGCCGGTGAGGAGTGAATTATGACCCTGGCGCTGAACGATCATCTCAGGGTTCCAGAAGCGGTCCTCGCCAGCAAGGTCGGCGACGAGACGGTCCTGCTGAATCTTCAAACCGGCATGTATTACAGCCTGGATCCGGTGGGAACCTGCTTCTTCGAACTGCTGCAAGGGAACGGCCGGCTGGACGAGGCTCACCATGCCCTGCTGGAGCAGTTCGACGTCCCCACCGCGAAACTGGAAGCTGATCTGCTAAAGCTTTCCCAGGACATGCTGGCGCGAGGCTTGCTGGTGAAGGAAGTCGAGTAAAAGTGGAGTAGTTGGATGGAGATGGAGGACGGGCGTTCCCGCCCGTCCTACCGCGCCGACGGGCGAGACGCCCGTCCTCCATTCTTGCCCAGCGCCCGCTGCACCCATTTGCCCACCAGGCGCAGCGGACGGACGAAATAGTAGAGGAAGCCAAGGTAACGGGGAAAGCGTACGAAATTCAGGTCCGTCACCTTGGGTGCAAAAACCAGGGTCGAGAAGTAACCCAACTTGTCCAGAGGCCGTGTGAGCAGGCGCAGATGGCGGAAGGCCAGGGTCGCTTCCGGTGAGTCTTCAGCAACAGGAATCTGGGGAAAGATCCGCAGGCCCTCCGGCAGGGAGGCCGGAGAATAGCTTGCCGGCAAGGGTGTTCCCAGGAGCAGTGAGGACACAGCCAGGGTCTGGCGAACCACCAAACCGAGTTCCAGCCGTTCTGTCTCTTCCATCGCCTTCTGCCAGTTCACCGTTCCAGACACCACGGTCTGATGAACGTCCACCAGCCACTTCAGGACCTGCCAGTCATGGTCTGCGGCGTGTAGGCAAAGGTATAGGAATTCCCATTCTGGGCCTGGCGAATAAGCCGGAACTGCAAAATAAGTTTGAGGACGCGCCCCGGCCCAGAGGTTGCGAACGGCTTCGGCGTTCTTCGAGGAGTGTTGTATGAGGGTCCAATGCACTTCCAGCAGGAAGGAGATGCCTCGGCTTTCGCGGACAGCATTGAAATGCCTGCCGTGACGCAGGGCAAGCTTCGCAAAATACGGGTGATTGACCTCGGCATCGTAGCCGGAAGCAAGAATCAGGTCGAGGGCCGGCTTCACATCACTAGGCGAAACCAGAATATCGATGTCGCCGCATACCCGGGACGCGGGGTCGCCGAAGAGTGCCAGCGCCAGCGAAACGCCCTTCAGGGGAATGACCGGTATTCCGGCATCTCCGAGCAGGCTCAATATCCGGGCCAATTCTTCCGCCAGCAACTGATTGCGGAGCGCATTGGCCAGATAGAGGCTTCTCAGACCGGACTGGACGGCTTCGGGGACTCCGGAGAAGCCGAGATCACTCAGGTTGCGATAGACCAGGGGATAAACCTGGTGACTGCGGGCGCGCTGTATGATCACTGGCCATTGCAGCCGGGTGGCGAGCCTTTCGAGGGCGCGGTCCTGCTCTTCGGGCCGCAATTGGCCGCGCGCCAGCAGCAGGCAGAGTTCGTCCTCTGCGGTCATGACGTCGCTCATGATTTCCCGGAAAGGCCGTGCGGCGCTTGCATCCCGCCCATCGTACACTCAGGTATACGATAAAACATGGCCGCCAGCGCCTTGGTAGTTGAAGACGTCGTGAAGTATTTCCCGGTGCCGCAAACCGGAGTGCGGGCGTTTCTGAATCCCTTTTCGCCGCTGACCCATCCTGCCCTGCTGGGCGTTTCGTTTCAGGTTGGAGCCGGAGAAGTTGCTGCTCTCATCGGCGCCAACGGTTCGGGTAAGTCGACCCTATTGCGCATCCTGGCTACTCTGCTGATTCCTACGCGGGGGAGGGCCAGCGTTTCCGGATACGACGTGGAACGGCAGAGCCCGCAAGTCCGCGCCCAGCTTGGGTTTCACACCGCCACCGACGGCGGCTTCTACGAAAGGCTCACGGCGCGAGAGAATCTCCATTTCTTTGCGGCCATGAACAATCTCTTCGACGCGGAAGCCGAACGCCGCCTCGAAGAATTGACCGAACTGATGGGCATGGGCACGTACATCGACAGCCAGGTGCGCACGCTTTCCACCGGCCAGGTGCATCGCCTGGGGCTGGCGCGGGCCATGATTCACACTCCCAGCGTGCTTTTGCTGGATGAACCGACGCGCAGTCTGGATCCGATCGCGGCCGCGGAGTTTCGCCGGTTTCTGAAGACGCAACTGGTGGAGCGGCACGGCACCACCATCCTGTTCGCTTCGCATACCCTGGCGGAAGTCGAGCAGCTGGCGGACCGCGTGGTCTTGCTGGACAAGGGACGAATGCTGGCGTGCGATTCGCCGCGCGGCCTGCGGACGGCAACCGGCACGGCCACGCTGGAAGAGGCGCTGGAGCGTTTGACTCCTCCCGGCTTTCTGGCCGAGGTAGCCTCATGAACTCGCAGCGTATGTGGCGCAAGGTCCTCGCCTTTTTCCGGCGGGATGTGGCCATCGCCCGTAGCTACCGCATCGCTTTCGCGCTGGAGATCCTGGAAGCTTTCTTTGGAGTAGCGACTTTTTACTACCTCTCACGATTCGTTTCGAATGACGAACTCAGTCACGCGCTTCCCGCGGGCGGCGACTACTTCGGCTTCGCGCTGGTTGGCTTCGCCTTCTTCGACTATCTGACGGTCTCCATGAGCGCCTTTGACGGCAGCATCACGGAAGCGCAGCAGAATGGGACGCTCGAAGCCATGCTGGTCACGGAAACGCCGCTGACCATGATTCTGGCCGCTTCGGCGGCGTATCCGTTCGTCCTGCTGGCCATGCGGACGGTGATCTATCTCGCCTGGGGGGTGCTGTTTTTCCACTTCCCCATTCACGAAGCCAACTGGCTGGGGGCGGCAATCATTCTGGCGGTTTCAATTCTGGCCTTCGCCGGACTGGGGATCATTTCGACTGGATACCTGCTGCTCTTCAAACGCGGCAATCCGGCGCGCTGGCTGATCATCGGCGCATCCAGCCTGCTGGGCGGGATGATGTATCCGGTGTCGGTGCTGCCCGGGCCGTTGCAGTGGCTGGCGCGGCTGCTTCCGGTCACGTATTCGCTGGAGGGAATGCGGCAGGCGCTGCTGGCGGGCGCGCCGTTCGCGCAACTTTGGCCGGCGGTACGCGCTCTGCTGCTATTTGCCGTGGTCCTGTTGCCGCTTTCGGGAGTTGTGTTTGCATGGGCATTGCGCCGGACCAGGATTACCGGCACGCTTACGCATATGTAAGTTTCTGACTTCCCGTTGAGTCATGATCACAAATCCCCGCCCAAGCGGAGCTTGGACGGGCACCCTTTGGCTACATACGGGTTTGAAATAATGAATACTGGTGCGTGCCTCCGATTTTTTTGAACGCGGGATAGTTTGCCAGCACCGGTTCGAGCAACGGGTTGTGATAGAGCAGATACACGGTGCGGGGACAGTGGCGGAGCGAGTCGTCCAAGCGGGCCATGACTTCGATGAGCGCGGCCTCGGGCAGAGAGTTGAACAGATAGAGCAGGGTGGGCTCTTCCGGGAAGATAAATTCCCGAGCGTCGCCACACACCGTTTCCACCGCAAAGCACTGCTGTGATTCGCTGGCATAGGCGTCCAGATTTTGCCGCGCTATGCGATGTAAAGCGGGAAACAGTTCGACTCCCAGGATGCGGCGAAAGGGATAGTCGGCGGCCATCAGAAGCACGCGCCCTTTGCCCGAGCCCAGATCGATGAAGGTAAATTCCTGAAAATTAATGTTCAGGCTCGACATCATCTCGGTGAAAAGCGCGGGCTCGGTGGGCTGGTAGGCGGAATGAAATTGTCCCAGCAGGCGCTCGCGCCAGCCTACGGTCGCGCTGGTGGTGTTGACGCGGTGGTCCCAGTCATACTCCGCATCGCCATAGCGCCGGCGGCGCTGCGCGGGCAGGGACTCCCACAGAAATTCTCCAATGCGGACGACAAAGGAGCGGGCAGCCAGCCAGAGTCCATCGCGGACCCGGTCCTCTTTCCATCGTCGATGCATGGTGGAGAGGAGGTCCGGATTCCGCGCTGGGATGGCGCTTTCTGGTCGCCGCGTCATTGTTTCGCGTGCGGCGGCACGGGCAGACCCGCCCAGGCATTCACCAGGCCCAGAGTTTCGCGCACTACAGAAAGCACATCGCGCGTGTTTCGCCACCAGTGATCAGGATCGAATGGGTCTTCGTGAGCGCCGTGCACCATGGCCCTGGGCTCTTTTCCTACCAGCTTCTGCCACAGCGTCCAGACGCGCCGGGTGTGTTGCGGCGAAGTAACCAGAATGACCGTGGTCTTGCCGTTGCGCCGCATCTCGCGTCCCAACTCCTGCAATTCTTCCTCGGTATTCACTACCGGCCCGGGAAGAATATGGATCGCGCTTTCCGGAACGCCACCGTGCATCAGGATCTGGCGGTTATAGTCTTCTTCCCCGACGTAGTGGATCCCCAGCCTGGCCAGATCGTCCGCCGGGCTGTCGGGACGGCTGCACCAGACTTCTGGAGCATAGCCCTGGGCGAAGACTTTCGCGGCTTCCACCGCGCGTTGTGGCATGCCTCCGCCCAGCACGAAGATTATGTCGGCGTGGGAAAGCGGGTCTTCACGGTCGAGCCAGCGGCCGGCGCCACGAAATATGTACAGCGCCGCAATCAGGATTAATACGATCAGTACGCCGAGCCGGACTCGCGTCATGCTGACATGTTAAACCTGCCACAGAACACGTAGGGGCGGGTGCCCTCACCCGCCCAGCCGGGCAAAGCCCGGCCAGGTTGGTTACGGGAAGGCATGCTTCCGGAAACCCCTGGGCGAGCTTCGCTCGCCCGCCCAGACGGGGACGTCTGGGCCTACGCGGTTTCAGAAGTGGAAGCCGATCTGGGCGGTCAATGCCCGCGGCGTCACGTAGTGGGTTCCGCTGAAGGTTGACAGGAAATTGTAGAGGGCGACTTTGTTGGTCAGGTTGACCGCGGTCAGGGTGACACTCCACTTGTAGCGTTCTCCGTGGAAGAGATTGTCGTCGCCCACGGCGAGATCGAACAGGTGGCGCGGGGCAACCCGCGGCGGGTTGGTATCGTCGTTCTCCTTCCCGGGAGCGGGCAAGCTAATCAACGTGGATCCGTAGCCGGATGTGCAAACTCCCAGCGGTGTAGTCAATGTAGGACGCGTGCTGCCGCAGAAGAGCCCGGCCTGCAGCTGCTGGTCGCCAGTCAATCCCGTCAGGTCAACTGTGCCCGTAGCGTCTGCCACCGGCACTTGGCCGGCGACCAGCCCGCTGTCGTAACGCCAGTTGAAACCGACCCATGGTCCGGCCTTCCAGGGCTGATACTGCACGTGCGTAGTCTGGTTGAAGCGTTCGTCGTGGTCGATGCGGAACGGGATGAATGCCGTGCCCACGGTCCCCGACGGAACCGCGCCGGCGCCTCCGATCTGAGGGGTGAAAAAGCGCGCGGCCACGCTGGAGAAGACCATCAGGGCCGAGACTCCATGGAAGTCGGGCACGCTGACGCGTCCCGCGAACCCCGGAATCTTGGAGTTGTGCCACTCGATGGGGAACGTGATGGGAGTGCTGCCCAGCACGCTGAAGTCGTAGGCATTGTGCGTGTACTTCCAGATGTATTCGCCGGAAAAGACTACGTACTTGCCGAACGCCTGCTGCAGCCCGGCGTGAAACTCGTTTCGCCAGCCCGGAGCAAATGGAGTGGCTACGCCCGGCGTCGCACAACCCAGCAGCGAAGCCAGGACGAGCGAGTCGCATCCTGTGCTGGCCAGCACCAGGTTTTCGTTGAACGGAGTCTCTAGCACCCGGGCATAAGAGAGGCGAAGCACGGTGTTGGTCTTCTTCACGTTGTAGGCCACGCCCAGCCGAGGCTGGGCTTCCTTGTGTGTCGTGAGCCCGTTATAGAAATCGCCGCGCAGGCCGAGGTTGAGCGACCAGGGGCCCTTGGTGATGGTGTCCTGCAGATAGAGGGCGAGTTGTTTGACGTCGGCATGTCCGCGAAAGCCGAACAAGCCGCTGGTGGATCCGGCACATCCGTCTGCGGAAGAAGGAGTGGGCCGGCTCAGATCAAAGCAGCCCAGGGAGCCGAAGAAATCTGCATTGGAGGTGAACGGAGTTGGATAAAGCAGTGGATTAGCGGAGACTGCCGATCCGCAATTTGCAGGATCGTTCAGTCCCGGGCTGCCGATCCAGGGGACGGCTTTGCCGTTGGCGTCAAAGCAGGGAGCATTGAGCGCCGGGTCGACGACTCCGAAGTTGGTGTTCTCGTCGAGGAACGTCTGCTGATAGGTGGCTCCGGCTTTCAGGTTGTGGATCCCCTTCACCCAGGAAATATCTGAACGCAGGCCGGCGTTGGTCAGGGTGCGGTCCTGGTTGACGCTCTCCTGCTGAATGGGGCCAAGGTCGGAAAATGGATTGGCGCTGGGATAGTAGTTGTACTGGTCGCGGCGCACGAAGCCGCCAAAGGTGAACACCGTGTTGGGATTGATCAGCCGGGTCCACGAGGGCGCAATGTTAAAGGTCTTGATTTGCGAGCGCTGATCGGTGGGGGAGACCGGATTTCCCAATACCGGATCGGTCACGCCAGTATTCAGGTTGTCGAAGGCGTTCGGGGTCTGGAACCAGGAGCGGGTGAATCCCAGATTCACGTGAACCGAATCCACTTTGGAGAGCTGAAAATCCACCCGGTCGAAGACGTTCTCCTCATTTCCCTTGTCGTGAAACACCTTAAATTCCGGCGGATCGAGAAAGCGGCCGCTGTTCAATCCGCTGGCGGAAATGAAGTTTCCCCAATTCTGGCCGCCGTAGCCCAGGTTGACCCCGACGTCGGCGGTGCCAAAGCTGCCGTAGGAACTTGTAATGCTGCCTTTGGGGGTTTTCATGCCCTGTCCCGAGCGCGTGGTCACGTTGATCACAACGCTGGTTTTCTCGCCGAATTCGGCGGGCGGAGCGCCGGAGATGACTTCCATCGACTCAATGGAATCGAGCGGAATCTGGTTGGAGAAGACCTTGCTCTGCTGGTCGGTGATGGGCTGGCCATCGACGGAGAAGGAGTTTTCGGCGTGGTCGCCCAGGCCGTGGAAGAGGCCGTTGGAATCGGCGGCAATTCCCGGTGACGACAGCGTGACCAGCGAACTCAGCGACGACGATGCGCTCTCCAGGGGCATCTTGTCGAACAGGCCGCGATCCACGTCGGTGTGAAAGGTGGAAGTGTTTTCCAGCAGGTCCTGTCCGGCGCCTTCCACGGTCACGGTTTCGCTCGAGCCTTTCACCTGCAGAGTAATACTGACGTTGACCGGTACGATCGACCGAACATCCACGTCCTGTGCAGACGCCGCGAAGCCCGGTCCCTTGACCGATAGGTGATAAGGATTGAAGGGAACGTTGGGAATGCTGAATTTCCCTCCACTGTCGGTGGTGACGGTACGCTCAAAGCCACTGACCGGATTACGAATCTCCACTACCGCGTTCGGCACCACGGCGCCGGTCGGATCCACGACTGAACCAGTGACCAATGTCGAACTTCCACCCGACTGCGCGTAAGCATGAAATCCCCAAGCGAGTGAGAGAACTACCATGAAAGCGGCAAGCCGCGACTTCTTGTATGAAGCCAGCATGATTCCTCCAAAAGAGTCTAGGAAAATGGAAAGAGGTGCGCTCAAGGCGCACTTGGTTTTGATCAGCTCTTTGAATTTCTAGACAGCTGGAGGGGGGCGAACGCTGAGCGCGAAGGCTACAAGGCGCTGCTTGGCAGAAACTGGCTCAGAGCGGGAAATCGAAGCCCGAACGAAGGTGCGGTTGGGCAGAACTGCGGTGACCTGCGGGGCAGCCGAATGGGCGGTCACGCAGATCGTACATTTTGCGGCATCGCTGGCGCTCGAGTGATGGTGCGCAACCAATGCCACTGCTGAAAACAACGTCAGCAGCAGACACAGAAACGCTACCCGTTTCGAGAATGACCGCATAACGATTGCCGGAAGAACAACTCTCTAAGAATCTACACTGAAAATAGAAACGACCGCAACCGCCGTTGCACTACTTGCGGCTGTGGGCCTTCACGATGGTCTTAAGGCCGTAGTAACCAGAACGGCCGAATCAACGGGTCACCGTGTGGATCGAATACGGGCTGGCCTTTGGTCGCTGGCCGTTAGGAAGATCCGGCCACGGATCTGCACGGATTTACACGGATAAAAAACAAAAAGAGAAAGAAATGGATTTAGATCCAGATCTGCAAAAATGCGTGGCTAATGCTTTCGCCAACGACCAAAGGCCAATGACAAAACCCACGAGTATCCGACCCACAGTTAGGGGCGCTTGAGGTGGATTTTGCCTCGGAAGGAGCGCAGTTCAAACCGGGAACCGGTGATCGTCCCGGGTTTGAGCAAAAGATTCCCGGTGTGGGCCCCGGCAAAACCGTTGGCAATGGGAAAGTCCGGATCGGCCCCGCCCTTGATAGAGCGCGCCTTGATATCGACCAAAGCGCTGGCCGGAATCGAGACGTCCAGGTCTCCGGAGTGACTGGTCAGTAAATACTCTCCCACGGGGCCGGGATCGCCTTCATAGGAGATGAGCCCGCTTCCCGAGTTCACCTCGACTGATGGTCCGGTCACATTGCGGAGGCTGACGTTGCCGCTTACCGAATGGATGTCCAAGTTGGTGCCACGAATGTCAGTCAGGCTGATGGGCCCAGTGAGAGTCCTCACATGCAGGTGCGCATCGCGGATATCGGTGACCTCGACCGAGCCGGCGGCGGCTTCCAGGATGACATCGCCGCGCAATCCCTGCGCCCGGATCGTCCCGTCGGAGGAACGCAAACTGACAAAGGCATCGATCGGTACCAGCACGGTGTAATCCACCAGGTTCGAGCCCTGGCTGGTGGACATCGACCGCAGCTCGATGCGGTCCCCGTGCTGCTCGTTGACCAGGCTGACCGCATCGGAATGGGTTACGGTCTCGACCACGACCTGGCGGTTCGGCGAAGGCCGGACAGTAATGGGGCCATAATTATTGGTGATAGAAACTACTGCCCTGGGTCCGACGGTATAGGTAAGCTCCTTTTTATCTTTGTCTTGAGCTGCGGCGCTCAGCGCCAGGAGTGAGACGACTACGACGACCCTCGTAGGAACCCCCACCATGTTGCGGAAACTCATACGCCCCCCACCCGTCAGGATAATCAGAAGTACAGAAGTTATAAGCGCCCACAGGCTCGCTTTGCAAGGTGGGTACCTAACTGGCTAGATGCTAGTCCAGCCTTTATAAGAGGCCTGACCGGCAGTTAAAATTCACGGCCAGATGCCATTAGCCGCGGACTTACACGGCATGTGGATAACAGGCCCCTCGATCCGTACGCTCCGTGCGAATCCGTGGCCGGGTCTTGCTGCGCTGGCAGTCCAGACAACCAAACAATCCCGACTTGCAACTAAATTATTAGTTGACGTTTGTGCCATGCATTGCGTCTAATTACCAGTGAGGAAAGTGGTCCGTGCCGCCTAGAAAGTCTGAAACTCTAACCGAAGCTGAATTGAGGCTGATGGATGTCTTGTGGCAGAAGGGCTCAGCCACGGTCCAACAGGTGCTCGATGCGCTTCCCGAGACACCGGCCCTGGCCTATAACTCGGTTCTTACCACCATTCGGGTGCTTGAAAACAAGGGCTACGTTGAACACGTCAAAGATGGCCGGGCACACATTTACAAGCCCATCATGGAGCGTGAAGAAGCCACCCGTTCGGAAATCCGGCACCTGGTCAGCCGCTTCTTCAAGAATTCTCACGAATTGCTGGTGCTGAACCTTCTCGAAGACCTTGGTTCCGAAAACAAGGGCCTCGAAGCCGCGGAGCTTACCCGCCTCCGGCAATTATTGCAAGCGAGAGAAGAGAAATGATGACTGCCGCGTTCAGCCTGCAATCCGTGGCCCAGCTTTCCGCTGGGAGAATACTGAACTGCACGGCGGAAGGCATGCTCATCTTGCTGCTGGCCTGGTTGGTGCTGCGCGCCCTCGGCCCGCAGAACTCCAACACGCGCTTCGCGGTCTGGTTCGCCGCCTTGCTGGGGATCGCGACGCTTCCGCTTTTCGGCAATTGGGCTTCGAGCGGCGCCGGCCTGGCACAACGCTCCGAGATCACCATGCCGGGTTCGTGGGCGCTTTATATATTCGCCGGGTGGTTTTTTATGGCGGCCGCGGGCCTGCTCCGAGTGGGCCTTGGTTTCTGCCATCTGCACCGGCTCCGCAAGAGCTGCGTGGCGGTCGATGTCGCGGCCCTCGATCCCGTATTGAGGAAGACGTTAGAAGAGTTCAGCTCCCCGAGGTCGGCGAAGCTCTGCGTATCGGATCGCCTGCGAGTGCCGACCGCCATCGGGTTCACAAAGCCACTTGTGGTCATCCCCTCGTGGACGATGCGGGAACTTTCTGCCGCGGAGTTGAACCCCATCCTGATGCACGAATTGGCCCACCTGCGGCGGCGGGATGACTGGACCAACCTGCTGCAGAAAATTTTGGGCGCACTGTTGTTCTTCCATCCGGCGGTGTGGTGGATCGAGAAGAAGCTGGCGCTCGAACGCGAGATGGCCTGTGATGACATGGTCCTGGCCAGCACCACGACGCCGCGGGCCTACGCGGAATGTCTGGTGGCGCTGGCCGAGAAGAGTTTCCTGCGGCGCGGGCTCGCCCTGGCGCAGGCCGCAGTTGACCGGCTGCGGAACGTTTCCCTGCGGGTCTCGCAGATTCTGGATGTGGACCGCCCCCGGGCCACGCGGGTGTGGAGGCCGGCGCCCGTCCTGGTAGGCGGCGTGTCGCTGGTCTGCCTGGTGGCGTTGTCCCATGCTCCCACCCGGCTGGTTTCGTTTTCGAACGACGCAGCTTCCTCTTCGCTGACGAGTGCGACCGGAGCCAGCGATTTTGGGAGTCAGATTTCGCGCATGGGGGCCCAGGTCGTTCCCGCTAAATTCCAACTCAAGCCAGAAGATGTCCGATCGGGAAAAAACCGTGGTCAGGAGAAGGCTTCGGCTTCCTTGATCCCAACCTCCGGGGTGAGGAAATCGTTCAGGAGAACGAGCCAGCCTGATGTCATCCCAGCGAAGGCAATGCAGCATCGGGCTAAGCCGCCGATGCTGGTTCGCAGCAGCATGGCGAGCGACAGCGTCGCGCCTCCGACTGTGTTTCTGGTGATGCGAACCGAATTTGTGCAAACCCGGCAGAACGCCGCCGGCCCGGTGGTCTGGAACCTGTGCGTATGGCAGGTGACGGTGATCGGACCGGGACAGAAATTAACCACCGAGCAAATTATCGCCAAGGTGATTTGAGCTTTTTTTTGCAACCATCAACTAAATAATTAGTTGTCTAACTGAACAGGAGAAGAGAAGAGATGAAAAGCTGGATAGCAAACCTCAAAAACAAACTAGGCCTTCGTCTGATCGTGCCCATACTGACGATCGCGATGGTGGGCTCATTCGTGACCTACGATTTCGTGAAGGCCATGCCGGCCCATGCGGCGATGCCGGGTCCCACCGCGACCGCCCTCGATGACAACAGCGTGGGAGCGTTGCTCTCGCTCGACCATGCCATGGAAACCCTGGCCGCGCGGGTCACTCCGGCGATCGTGAACGTCACCGTGACTTCGCGCAGCAAGGCCAGTATGACTGGGAGTGATCAAGAGGAGATGCAGCAATTCTTCGGTCCCTTCGGCCAGTTTTTTGGCCAACAGATGCCGCATATGCAGCAGCAGCCGCGGGTCGAGCACGGGCTGGGCACGGGCGTGATCATCTCGCCCGACGGTTATATCGTCACCAATAACCACGTGGTCGATGGCGCGACGGACGTTCGCGTGACCATGAGTGATCGCCGGATTCTTCCCGCGAAAGTGATTGGCACCGATCCGCTGACCGACCTCGCGGTCATCAAGATCGAGGGTCACGACCTGCCCAACGCGCCCTGGGGCGACTCCACGAAACTGCATCCGGGCCAAACCGTTCTGGCTTTTGGCAACCCCTTCGGATTTCGCTTCACGGTGACGCGCGGTATTGTCAGCGCGCTGAACCGGCCGAATCCGTCGTCCGACGATGCGCGTAAACCGGGCCAGTTCATTCAGACCGACGCCGCCATCAATCCGGGAAATTCCGGTGGTCCACTGGTGAACGCGCACGGTGAAGTGGTCGGGATCAACACCTTTCTGATCTCGCCCTCGGGTTCGTTCTCGGGCATGGGATTTGCCATCCCTACGCAGATCGTGCGCCCCACGGTGGAGAAGCTCATCCAGTTTGGGAAAGTGACGCATGGCTACATTGGAATCGGAATTTCCGACGTCACCCCTGACAACTCGAGGTTCTTCCACATGGATAAAGCCATCGGCGCGGTGGTGACCCAGGTAGAACCGGATTCGCCGGGCGCGAAGGCAGGCCTGAAAGTGGGCGATGTGATCACCCAGATTGACGGCAAGGAAGTGACCGATGCCGGTGGATTGCAGGTGGTGGTGGGAGAACAAAATCCGGGCACGACCATCCATCTGGAAGTCATGCGCGATGGCAAGAACGTCACGACACCGGTGACTCTCGAAGCCATGGGCAAGCGCGACAAGTCCGAAAATGAAACTTCGGATGCGAGCAACGGGAAACCCCGCTGGGGAATTGGGCTGGGTGACATCACTCCCGATGTGCGCCAGCAGCTGCAGGCGCCGGACAATGTTCACGGCGCGGTGGTTGAGCGGGTACAGCCGGGCAGCCCCGCGGACAACGCGGGCTTGCAGCAGGGCGACGTGATCCTCGAGGTCGATCGCAAGCCGGTGCACGACGCCGCAGAGGTACAGCATGCGCTAAGCAGCGTGCCCAAAGGACAGGATGCGCTGGTGCTGGTCTGGTCGAACGGAGGCAACACCTTCCGCGTGCTGCATCCCACCGAGGCAGGCCAGTCCGACAGCGGTTCGTAACTAGTTCACGAAGTTCTCCCCAGGGAGGCGGGGGTTCGGTCCCGCCTCCCATTTTTTTGCCAGAGGTTTTTTAGCTGCTGATAGCTCCCTTCCGGTTCGACGAGGTTAGTCATGCTGACTCACGGAGAGCACGTTCCCGTCCGGGTCCTTGAACCATGCAACCTTGTTGCCACCGGGCGCGGTCCAGATTCCCAGTTCCTGGTCCTGGACGAAGGGATATTTCTCGAAGGCCACGCCACGCGCCTGAAGCCAGCGAACCACTGCCTCAATGTCGCGCACTTCCCAGCCCAGAACGGTGTACGGGGCCGGGGTAAAATTCTGCGCCTTAGCGATCCGGACCATGGTTTCGCCGGCCCTTAACACCAGGGCAAACGGGTCGTCGCTGACGAACTGGAATCCCAGTTTGCCCTCGTAGAAAGCGCGGGCGGTTGTGGAATCTTTGGTGGGAACGAAGCCAATCACCTTGCTTGACGCCAACATCTCCGCCTCCCCAGCCGAAATCTGTTCCCTCGGCCTGGCCAAGGGAAGGTCGATTATCTCTCCGCCTGGGGAGACAGCGCGTTATTTTGATGGTGATCTTCGGGCAGAGAGACAACGGCGGCGGCCCCCGGGCAGGATTTTCGAGTTAAAGACGAGGGCGCAGGGGCCACGCACTTGCAAATTAGCGGCGTCTCCCTTAACTTGAGCGGGCTATCTAACAAATCGCCCTGCCCCTGTCAATGTTTACTGGTGGCGGCGAGGGGCGCAGCTTTGCGGCCTTTGCGGCTTTCCTTTGCGACCTTCGCGGTTAAGCTTTTAGATGGGGCCCGAAGGTCAAACCCTTTTACCGCAAAGGACGCAAAGAGGGGCCGCAAAGGGCGCGAAGACACCCCGGAGGAGCGCCATGGAAATCAACGTCCGCAGGCTTGCAGAGGTTCAGATTGTGCAGATTCGCGGCGCCTTACGGCTCGGTCCTGGGGTGGACAGTTTCCGCCAGACGGTGGACGACGCGATGGCTGCGGGAGACACGCGACTGGTCATTAACTTTGCCGAAGTGCCGATGATCGACTCCAGCGGCATCGGGATCCTGGTCAAGGCCATGGCCTCGGCGAAGCAGCGTGGCGGAGGAGTGAAGCTGCTCACACCGTCCAAATTCGTGGTGCAAACTCTGAAGCTGATTGGCGTGCTGAATCTGTTTGAAATATTTGAAGACGAGAACGCCGCGGTGCAATCGTTCAACTCGCACTGAGTCCGGATAGTGAGGGCGCCCGCTTTAGTGCAGATGGATGTTCAGGAGGTTGAATATTCCGAAGAGGTAGATCGCGCTGCCCAGAGAGAGCAGGGCCAGGGTAAGAGTCGCCAGGCGCGAACTGAAAAGGCGGCGGCGCGGCGGCCCCTGGTGATCGAGGGCAGCCCGGTATTTGTCGATCCACTCCTGGTCCTTGCTGACTTGGCCAAAGGATGACTGGATCGATTCCTGGAGCCTACGCTGATCGTCGACATCGAGTCCAACAAAGCGGAAGGGTTGTTGTGTCCAGGAGACGGGCTTGAGCATTTCTGCGGTGCCGAGCACAGGCCCGGTAGGAGTCACAAACATCAGCTTTACGCGGGATTCCCGCATCGCCGGTTTGGGCAGGCTGAGCATGCCCCCGGTGAGCGAGATGACTTCGAGTTGTGCCTGAGTGCGGTGGCCGTCTTCAAATCGGAGCACGGCGTGAGTAACGTCGGACAGACTCAAACGCGGCGCCCGACGATGGTAACCAGGATTGTGATTAGGGTGCTCCGGGCTAGGTTGGGGGAGGGCGTTCACATGGCGAGTATCCTCTTTGTCTGGCTCGAATAGGAGATTACGGAAGGACCTGAAGAGGTCGCATTACCTCGGAAGCGGCGTCGGACGTCGGGGTCTGACATCCGAAGTGTTGCTGCCTTGCGGGCAACCAGCACGAAACCCGAGGAAGCTGCGTCTTTTTCAACCGCTGCCAGATGGCGTCCGGGCGTTCAGCAGGGACTCACTCTAGGACGTTGGCTGTGTCTTTGCTCCGGGCGTTCAACCGCCTCGCTCTATCACGCTCCTGTCGGTGCGTTTGGACTGCTGCTTCCTGCCCCTGCGGCGCAGGCAGCTGTCTCAGCTCGGCCAGAGTTGCAAGCGCATCAGAAACTTTGCTCGCCGCAATCTGCGCGTTCGCCAGTCGTAGTCCGTAATCCAGATTGTCCGGCGCATTCCGGTAAAGTGAGCGATAGGTTTCAATTGCCTTGTCCCATTGATGAGAAGCTTCGTAGTATTGCCCCTGGACCCGTAGCTGCCCCTCGCGACTCAGGCCGCTCGAAAATTCGACCGCTTTCTGCGCCGCCGCAGCGGCTTTCTGATCGTAGCCCAGCGCCTTCCAGGCTGCGGCCAGGTAGGCGTGAGACATGGCGTGCCGCGGGTCGGCTGCAACTGCCTTCTCGCAACAGGTCTCGCGCCCCCAGGGGCTCGAAATTGCGCAGCTTCTGCAGGCCCTCCGAGTAGAAGCGCGCCGCTTCCACGTTGGCAGGAAGTTCAGCCTTGACCGCTACCTCTTCCTCGGCCGCCGGTCGGCCCCACTCCCAGCTTGCCGCGCACCTCGGAACCGGCCAGCGTGATCAGATTCGTCCAGATGGGCCTCGTTGCCGCGCCGGGTCACGGTCGAAACGATCTGCCCGGACTTCGCGTCCTGCACTCGGAGGTCAACCCGAATGTCGGAGCCATCCCCCAGGTCGAGATAGGAACCCAGAATGACGAAGTCGCTGCCCAGGTTCTTTCGGACGCGAGAGAGCGTGTCTGGCTGCCAGAGCTGTCGGTTTCGGGCAGCGAGAGATCGTTCTTTACCCGCGCAACGTTTTCTCCCGGAGATGGTGAGCAGCTTCTCGCCGGCGGCCAGTTCGCTGGTGAGCATCTCAGAGAGCGCAGTCGAGAGCCACGCGGTATCGGGACGCCCGGATAGGTTCTTGAATCCGAGGATGGCGACACTGTTTCGCCGAAGCAGCGGCTGCGAACCACGCCTGACCTCGACCCCCGGAGTGATGCTGGCGCAAAAGATAAACGCCGCAGCCGCGAACATGTACGAGCAGCGTCATCCGCCCAAAGCAGCAAGCGTTGGCGCAAGCGTCGCGCCGGCCCCCGGGTCTGGGGAGAGACTCCCGCGGTCAGCCGCTCCAGATCTCTTTCAAGTTCGCCGACGGACTGGTAGCGCTCGGCGCGATTCTTGCGCAGCGCCTTCCAGATCACGCTTTCCAGCCCCGCCGATATTTGGGGATTTACCTTGCTCGGCAGCTCCGGTTCCTGGTTGAGGATGGAGTTGATCAGCATGGGTCCGTGCGTTTCCGGGAAGGGGCGCCTTCCGGTGGAGAGTTCGTAGAGCACGGCGCCCGCAGCCCAGATATCGGTCCGGCGGTCGGACGGGTTCGCCACGCAATTGTTCGGGAGACATGTAGGGCAAGGTCCCGGTGATCTGCTGTGAACTGGTCAGACTCGCCGTCACCGCGAGATCGCCTTCGGGATGCGCAAACTGGGCCAGGCCGAAGTCGAGGATCTTGAGGCGTCCGTCGGTCGTCAGGCGCAGGTTGGCTGGTTTCAGATCGCGATGGATGATGCCCCGCGCGTGGGCCGCCGCCAGGCCTTCAGCCAACTGCAAGCCCAGGCGAACCACCTCTTTCGAGCGCAGCGCTCCCGAGGCCAGCTTCTTGTCGAGCGATTCTCCGGCAATGTATTCCGTGACCAGGAAGTCTGTCTGGTCGGCGGTATCAAAGTCGTGGATGGTGGCGATGTTAGGGTGGTTGAGCTTGGCCAGCGAGAGGGCTTCCTGACGAAAGCGCTTGCGGGCAGCCTCGTCCGCCAGGGTGCCGGGCGGCAGAATTTTTATGGCAACATCGCGTTCCAATTGCTGGTCGTGCGCAAGAAAGACCACTCCCATCCCGCCCGCGCCGATCTGCTCCACTATGCGGTAGTGGCTGAGATTCTTTCCGAGCATGTCCCCGAACACACCGGGATGTTAAGCCCATCGGGGAGGAGGGTCAAATGAAGGTGGGGTCCCGAATTACCACGAACCACGCAGGGGCGGATGTCCTCGTCCGCCCGGTCGAGCAAGGCTCGACAAGTTCTTGGGCGGAGGACGAATAGCGGAGCTTCGCTCGACTGGGCGGATGAGGCGTCTGCCCCTACGTGGTTCGGGGTGCATCTTGGCTTCGTGGCAGGAGTGCCTTCGGCGTTAATATCCCCCGTGCAAATCTGTGGCAGCATGACGGAATGCACGACGAACCCGAACTGATCGCCACACTCCAGGTAGGCCCGGCCGCCTCTGGTGAATGCTCTGCGTGCCACGAAGTCTTCCTCGTCAAAGGCTCGAGCAGCAGACCCGAACCCTTGAGTGACCGGCTCAGGCAGATATTCGAGGAGCACGTCCGCGGCGTCGATCTATCGAAAAAAGCGATTTGCGCAAACCGCAATTTGGATTGACAGGGAGGGGCGGCGCCGATACCCTATCTGACACAGGGAATTTCTATGGATCGTCCGGTAATCGTCGTGAGCCGCGTGGCACAGGAGGTGCGAGTGCTGGTACTCGCCCTTAGCGTGGCCATTCCTGGCCTGGTGCTTGCACCCCACGAGACAATGAGCGGCGGATGATTTAGCAATACCAAGATCAGCAGGAGGCCATCATCCACCGCATCGGATGATGGCTTTTTTAGTTTTTGCAGGTTTTGCAGGCACGGCCGGTAGTGCCGAGGAGGAAGACTTGGCTCAAGCAGAGCGTATTGCCATATTTGACACCACCCTGCGCGACGGAGAGCAGTCTCCGGGTTGCAGTATGAACGTGGCGGAGAAAGTGCGCATGGCGCACCAACTCGATCGCCTGGGCGTGGACATTATCGAGGGGGGATTTCCCATCGCCTCGGAAGGGGACTTTGAGGCGGTGCGGGCGCTGGGGCGGGAGATTCGCCGGCCGGTGATCGCCGCCCTGGCGCGCAGTTGTCCGGGCGATATCGATCGGGCATGGCGCGCCCTCCAAGGTGCCTCCCGCCCCCGTATTCACACCTTTCTGGCCACTTCCGATATCCATCTGCAGCATAAGCTCAAGATTTCGCGCCGGCAATGTCTGGAGCAGGCCCGCGATGGCATCAAGCTGGCCAAGTCCTTTTGCAAAGACGTCCAGTTCTCCGCCGAAGATGCCAGCCGCACCGACATCGGCTTCCTATGCGAGGTGCTGGAGGCGGTGATCGAGGCCGGAGCCACCACCCTGAACATTCCGGACACGGTCGGCTTCAGCGTGCCTCACGAATTCGCCGAACTGATCCAGACCCTGCGGCGCCGGGTGCGGGGCATTGAGGGCGTGACCATTTCGGTTCACTGCCATGATGATCTGGGCCTGTCCGTGGCAAACTCACTGGCAGCAATAGGCGCAGGCGCGCGCCAGGTGGAATGCACGGTGAACGGCATCGGCGAGCGCGCCGGGAACACTTCCCTGGAAGAGCTGATTATGGTGATGCGGGTCCGGGCGGAGCACTATCCGTATGAAACGGCGGCGGTTGCCGAACAGCTGTTTCCGTCCAGCCAGCTCTTGTCAGAAATTACCGGGGTTTACGTGCAGCCGCACAAGGCCATTGTGGGGCGGAACGCGTTCGCCCACGAAGCCGGGATTCACCAGGATGGAATGATCAAAGACCCTTCCACCTATGAGATCATAGCTCCTCAGTCGGTGGGCGCTCCCCGCAATTCGCTGGTGCTGGGCAAGCATTCGGGCCGGAACGCCCTGCGGGTGCGTTACGAGAAGCTGGGTTTCAGCTTCGAACGGGCACAACTTGACGATGTGTACCGTCGTTTCGTGGCCCTGGCCGACAAGATCAAGACCATTGAGGATGGACACCTGCTCGAACTGGTGCGCGATGTGCCCAGCCGGACCGCCACCCTTCCGGACAGCGCAGGCAAGACAGCGTCCACCTGGATGGCGGCGCTGAGCAAGGAAGATCAGCCCGCACATCTTGATGTGGCAGGTGCCAAGGAAAAAGCGCACGCCGCCCACGCCACCCACGAGGGAGAGCAGGAAGATTATCTCTGGGGCGTATGATTGCAGGCCAGCTTTGGCGTCCGCCGAGCGGTCGCGGCCGACATTAGGGGGACCTGGTTGAGGTAATGAAGCGCCGCTTTCGGGCTGCGGCGGAATCGAAACAAACTGATCAAAAACAGTGATCAGTTGCCGGTTCTCACTTGCCAGGCTTCGGTCCGGCGGGGACTTCCAGAGTCGCAATGCTTTGAGATTGAGGACAGGGTTCATGACAAAAACGGGAGCACAGATTCTGTGGGAATGCCTGGAGCGCGAGGGCGTGAAGCACGTCTTCGGTTATCCGGGAGGCGCAATTCTGCCGGCGTATGATGCGCTGAAACATAGCGATATCCATCACATTCTGGTGCGCCACGAGCAGGGCGCCACGCATATGGCGGACGGCTACGCCCGGGCCAGCGGCGAAGTCGGGGTTGCGGTCGCGACCTCCGGACCAGGCGCGACCAACATGGTCACCGGCATCGCCACCGCGATGCTGGATTCTTCTCCCATCGTTTGTATTACCGGACAAGTGGGCAGCAAGCTCATCGGCTCCGATGCTTTTCAGGAAACCGACATTACCGGCATCACGCTTCCCATCACCAAGCACAATTACCTCGTCACCCATGCTGATCAGCTGGCACGAGTGCTGCGGGAGGCCTTCTACGTGGCCCGCTCCGGGCGTCCCGGTCCGGTGCTTGTCGATATCACCAAGGACGCGCAGCAATCTTCCTGCGAATTCGATTGGGAAGCAGCGCGGCCGCAGACGCCAGGGTATCGTCCTGATCTTTCGCCCGAGGAATCGGAGTATGCGCAGGCTCTTGAGCTGATCCACAAGGCCAAGCGGCCCCTGATCCTGGCGGGGCACGGCATCATCGTTTCGGGCGCCATGGCGGAAGTCCTGACCTTGGCGGAAAAGGCCGGCATTCCAGTAGCCCTGACTCTGCTTGGCCTGGGAGCGTTTCCGGCTTCGCATCCTTTGAACCTGGGCATGATGGGAATGCACGGCGAAGCCTGGGTCAACCACGCCATTCAGGAGGCCGACCTCCTGCTGGCGTTGGGCATGCGCTTCGACGATCGCGTAACCGGCAATCTGAAGACTTATGCGCAGGATGCCAAGAAGATCCACATCGAAATCGATCCCGCTGAGATCAACAAGAACGTCAAGGTGGATGTAGCCCTGGTCGGTGATCTGCGCGAAGTCCTCAAGGAGCTGCTGCCTCGCGTGGAGTCAGTTGACCACACCGAATGGCTGGATTCCATCGACAAACTGAAGGGCGACTCGGCGGTGCGGGACGTGCAGAAGCTTCCCGACAACGGACACCTCTACGCCGCGCACGTCATCAACGACCTGTGGCGGGAAACGCGCAACAGCAACACCGTAGTGGTGACCGACGTGGGCCAGCACCAGATGTGGGAGGCGCAATACTTCAAGCACGAAAAGGCGCGGTCGCTGATTACATCGGGTGGCCTTGGAACCATGGGCTTCGCCTTGCCTGCGGCCATCGGAGCCAAGGTGGCGCGGCCTGATTCCGAAGTCTGGGTCATCGTCGGCGACGGCGGCTTCCAGATGACCATGTCGGAACTCGCGACCATTCAGCAGGAGAAGCTGAAAGTCAACATTGCCATCATCAACAACGGCTTTCTGGGCATGGTGCGCCAATGGCAGGAATTTTTCTACGATCGCAACTATGAGGCCACGCCGCTGCTGAATCCCAACTTCGTGAAGCTGGCGGAGGCTTATGGCATTCGCAGCATGGCGGTGACCGAGCGCTCGCAGGTGCTGCCGACAGTGCGGGCGGCGCGGGATCACGACGGCGCCGTGCTGATCGACTTTAAGGTGGAGCAGGAAGATACCGTCTATCCGATGGTCGCAGCCGGCGCGTCTTTGAACGATATGATCCGGCGGCCCAGTCCGATTGTCGAAACCGCCGCGGACGAATAAAGGTAAAAATGCTGAACATCTTTGTGGTCTACGTCGAAAATAAGCCGGGCGTGCTGACCCGTGTGGCCTCGCTGTTCCGCCGCCGCGCCTTCAACATCGATTCGCTGACCGTCGGACGCACGGAAAAGCCAGAAGTTTCGCGCATGACCATCACGGTTGACACCAATCCAGACCAGGCCAAGCGCATCGAAGCCAACCTTTACAACCTGGTAAACGTACTGTTGGTGGAGAACATCACGCATGAGCCGGCGATTGCCCGCGACCTGGCCATGATCAAAGTGGCCGCGACCCACGAAGCGCGTTCGCATGTGCTCGAACTGGCCAGCGTGTTCCGCGCCCGTGTAGTGGATGTTGCGCCCGAATCGCTCACCATCGAAATCACCGGCGGCGAAGACAAGATCGACGGCCTGCTGGAAGTGCTGCGCCCTTACGGCGTGGTGGAGATGGTGCGCACCGGTATCGTCGCCATGCGGCGCGGCACCACTTCGGCCGCAGCCAACCCGGCCCAGACGAAGACGCCTGAGATCGCGGCCGATGAGGGCGTGTCGTATTCGGTCTAGCCAAAATCGCGTCGAAACAGTTCCGTACAGATCAAACCGCTCTGTTATCTACTGAAAGGAACACCAATGGCTAAGATGTATCACGAGAAAGACGCCGATGTTTCATTGATCCGGGCGAAGAAAGTCGCCATCATCGGCTACGGATCCCAGGGTCACGCCCACGCTCTCAGCTTGAAGGACAGCGGGGTTGACGTGCGAGTTGGATTGCCCGCCGGCAGCGAATCACGCGCCAAGGCCAAAGCCAGCGGCCTGACCGTTGGTACTCCTGCCGAAGTGTCGGCCTGGGCCGACGTCATCATGGTGCTGGTGCCGGATACGGTTGCGTCCGAAGTTTACAAAAAAGAAATCGCGCCCAACCTGACCGCCGGGAAAACGCTGATGTTTGCCCACGGCTTCAACATCCGCTTCGGGACCATCACTCCGCCGACCAACGTAGATGTTTCAATGATCGCCCCCAAGGCGCCCGGGCATCGGGTGCGCGAAGTCTTCGTCGAAGGCGGCGGCACGCCCGCGCTGCTGGCCGTCCACCAGGACGCCACGGGAAAAGCCAAGCAACTGGCGCTCTCCTACGGCAAGGCCATCGGGGCCACTCGCGCCGGTGTGATCGAAACCACCTTCGCCGAGGAAACTGAAACCGACCTCTTCGGTGAGCAGACCGTGTTGTGCGGCGGAGTAAGCGCGCTGCTCAAAGCGGGATTCGAGACCCTGGTCGCGGCCGGCTACCAGCCCGAAATTGCCTACTTCGAATGCCTGCACGAACTCAAGCTCATCGTGGACCTGATCTATCGCGGCGGCCTTAACTACATGCGCTACTCGGTCAGCGACACCGCCGAATACGGTGACTACACCGCTGGGCCGCGCATCGTCACCGAACAAACCCGCGAAACCATGCGGCAGTTACTGCGGGAAATCAAAGACGGGACCTTCGCCAATAAATGGATCAAGGAGAACCAAACCGGCCGCGAATGGTTCGAAGGGACCCGTGAGAAAGAACAGCAACAGCAGATCGAAAAGGTGGGGGAGGAACTAAGAGCTATGATGACGTTCCTCGATCCGGTCACGATCAAGCAGACCAGCAAGCGCACCAAAGTCCCGGCGTAGTTGGTCTTGTAGCGCCGCCGTCCCGGCCGCTGTGGCGGCGGGCGTCCCGCCCGCCGCACCGTGATACCCTCGGGTTCGTGCCATCCTTCAATCCCATGAAACTTTGCCAGTTAAGCCTCCTGCTGAAATAAAACCGGTAGTCAGTTTTCTGGTTGTCAGTTCTTAGTTGGCATCCCTTGACATCCTGCCTTGCATCGGCCAGACTAAAAAGCGAACAAATAGCGAATATGTCTCCCCTCCAGCCAGGGCGATGTTCATTGAACTCCATTCCCGCTCGGCTTTCAGTTTTCTCGAAGGCGCCTCCCTGCCCGAAGACCTGATCGCCACGTGCGCGCATCTGCAAATGTCGGCCATGGCGCTGCTCGATCGTGACGGAGTCTATGGCGCACCCCGTTTCTACATGGCAGCCAAGAAGGCAGGCATTAAGGCGCACTTGGGGGCGGAGGTGACATGTGAATTTTCACCACGGAGTCACAGAGACACAGAGAACAAAATTGCAACAAACAAAAGGCAGGAGGCAGATTTAGACGTAATCAAGGCGAGGTCTTCTTCCTTGAATTCCTCCGTGTCTCCGTGTCTCCGTGGTGAATTCCGCCTCCCCTTCCTCGTCTTTTCCCGCGCCGGCTACCAGAACCTCTGTCGCCTGATTACAAAAATGAAACTGCGGGCGCAGAAAGGCGAAGGCTCTGTCCGCGAGGATGAGCTGCAGGAACACGCTGCCGGGTTGATCTGCCTGACCGGGGGCGATGACGGCCCGCTGGCCACCGCGCTGGCCGGTGGCGGCCTGGAAGAAGCGCGGCGTTCGGTGGAATACTTGATCCACATATTCGGCCAGGGCAACGTCTATGTGGAATTGCAGCGCCATTTTCATCGCCCGCAGGAAGCACGCAATCGTGCCGCCGTTGAAATCGCTCGCTCGCTAAAAATCCCCTTGCTGGCCACCAATGGCGTCTGCTATGCGACGCCCCGCGAGCGGGAACTTTGCGACGTCTTCGCCGCCATTCGAAATCACCAAACGCTGGCGACTGCCGGGCGACTGCTGGCGCGCAATTCTGAACGTCATCTGAAATCGCCACAACAGATGCAGCAGCTTTTCGCCGATCTGCCCGAGGCCCTCGCCAACACGGTGGAACTCTCATCCCGGCTCGAATTCACGCTCGAAGCTTTGGGATACGAATTCCCCAAATATCCCGTGCCCGAAGGCGAGAGCATGATGTCGTTTCTGCGCGGAGCGCACCCGGGAGGGCTTTCAGCAGCGCTATGGACGATCGGACGCCAGTCTGCAAAGCCGCGCCCGGCGCCAGATTGAGCGTGAGCTGGCGCTGATCGAAAAACTCAAGCTGCCCGGCTATTTTCTGATTGTGTGGGACCTGGTCCGCTTCTGCCGTGAGGAAAATATTCTGGTCCAGGGACGCGGCTCCGCCGCCAACAGCGCGGTCTGTTATTCGCTGGGCATCACGGCGGTCGATCCCATCAGCATGGAATTGCTTTTCGAACGCTTTCTGTCCGAGGAACGCGGTGAGTGGCCCGACATTGATCTCGATCTGCCCAGCGGCGACCAGCGCGAACGGGTCATTCAATATCTGTACAAACGTTATGGCGAGCGCGGCGCTGCCATGACTGCCAACGTCATTACCTATCGCAGTCGCATGGCGGGGCGGGAAATGGGCAAGGCGCTGGGCTTCGATCCCGAAACTCTGGACAAAGTTTCGACCGCAGTCTCCACCTGGGAGTATCGCGATGCTCATGACGCGCTTGACCATCGCTTCCACGACGCCGGCCTAGATCTGAATCATCCCCGCCTGCGGAAATATTTTGAGTTGTGCGAAGCGGTACAGGATTTGCCCCGTCATCTGGGGCAGCATTCCGGCGGCATGGTCATCTGCCAGGGACAACTCGATTCCGTAGTCCCGCTGGAACCCGCGTCCATGCCAGACCGCGTGGTGGTGCAGTGGGACAAGGAAGATTGCGCTGACCTGGGGATCATCAAAGTGGATTTGCTCGGCCTGGGCATGATGGCGGCGCTGGAAGATTCCATCACGCTCATTCGCGATCACTATGGCGAAGAAGTGGATCTCGCCCACCTGCCGGCGGACGATCCCACGGTTTACGCCACGCTGCAAAAGGCCGACACCATCGGCTTGTTCCAGGTGGAAAGCCGGGCCCAGATGTCGTGCCTGCCGTGCCTGCGTCCCCAGCGTTTCTACGATATTGTGGTGCAGGTCGCCATTATTCGCCCCGGGCCGATCGTGGGGCAGATGGTGAATCCGTTTCTGCAACGCCGCATGGGACGCGAGCAAGTCACCTATCCGCACCCCTCTCTCGAGCCGGTGTTGAAGCGCACGCTGGGGGTCCCGCTTTTTCAGGAGCAGCTATTGCGCATGGCCATGGTGGTCGCAGGATTCAGCGGCGGCGAGGCGGAAGATTTACGCCGTGCCATGGGATTCAAACGCTCGGAAAAACGCATGAAAGAAATCGAGGCCAGGCTGCGCGCCGGCATGGAGCGCAACGGCATTTCGCGCCAGGCGCAGGAGCAGATTGTGCTTTCGATTACTTCTTTTGCGCTGTATGGATTTCCCGAGTCCCATGCCGCCAGCTTCGCGCTGATTGCTTACGCCAGCGCTTATCTGAAGTGTCACTACCTGGCTGCCTTCACCGCTGCCCTGCTCAACAACCAGCCCATGGGCTTTTACCGTCCGGCCACGATTGTGAAAGACGCGCAGCGCCACGGGTTGAAAATATTTCCCATTGATGTGATGAAGTCGGAGTGGAAGTGCACAGTCGTCGGTCGTCAGTCGTCAGACGTCCACCCCGTCGTTGGTCGTTGGCGGTTGGCCGATGGCCAGGAAGGCGGCGATTTCGTAGAACCGGCAAACCCAGCCGCGGAGCGGCGCAAGAATGCAGCCCACGGCGTAAGCCGTGGGTCAGACACGAAAAAGAGCGGAGCCCCGGAGGGGCGAAAGAGCCTGGCTTTGCCCGACGGTGGGCGGGACGCCCACCGGACAGCCGGCGAGACGCCGGCGCTACGTCTTGGGCTTCGCTATGTACGCGGGTTGCGGGAGGAGACTGCCCACGCCATCGTTCGTCAACGCAGCCTGGCGCCGTTCACTTCGATTCACGATCTCATCCAGCGCGTTCCTGAGTTGCGCAAGGACGAATTGAATACGCTGGCGGAAATCGGAGCGCTGAATTCCATCGGCGCTCCACCACGGAGACACGGAAGCGCGGAGAACGACAAAAATGATTTCTCTGTGTCTCCTCGCCTCCGTGGTGGAACTCTTCATCGCCGGGACGCCCTCTGGCAAATCGAGCGTTCGGTCCGTCACTCCGGGCCGCTGCTGGACGAACTTCCCGAGCCCGATGCCAAATCCCCGCTGCGTCCCATGAATCCCGAAGAACGGCTGGTGGCTGATTTCCGCGGCACCGGGATGACTGTGGGTCCGCATCCCATGGCCTACCACCGCGAACGCATGGACGCGATGGGAGTTCGCAAAGCCAGCGATCTTGCCGGCATTCCCAACGGGAAATATCTCCGTATTGGCGGATGCGTCATCGCACGGCAGCGTCCTGGAACCGCCAAGGGTTTCGTGTTTCTCAGTCTGGAGGACGAGACCGGGGTCGCCAATGCCATCATCATGCCCGACCTGTTTCAGAAAAACCGCCTGCTGGTGACTTCTGAACAGTTTTTAATGGTGGAAGGGATCCTGCAAAATCAGGATAACGTTATCTCGGTGAAGGCGCAGCGGGTAATGCCGCTGTCGATCACCCGGGCCGAGACCAGTTCGCATGATTTTTACTAAAACTTCGATGTAAACGATTACCAAAATTGTTTCGCGCAAACAGATATTTTCTTCATTCTTCTCTCCCTCATTCACCGCCATTCGGTTTATGATTGGAATGCAAATTCGCCACAATTTATTTGGGGCCACCTGCGTGAAAGTCCAACGCGCAAGTGGCTCATTCATTAATCCGGTTCGTGGTAAGGGCTCTAGAACCTGAACCTTTGGTCTACATATAAGGAGTGCCGTTTATGGCTCGCGCAAAAACTGTTGGGAATGGCAGTACAGATCGCAAGCAGGTTGCCACCATGCCTGCACCGAAACTGGTTGAGGTCAAGAAGGATACGTTCGCCACGAATCTGGAAGAGGAAATCCGCATTCGTGCATACCAACTTTACGAAGAGCGGGGATATATGCCAGGTCATGAGGATGAAGACTGGCTGGTAGCGGAGCAGGAAATTCTGAGCCGCCAAGACCGCCAGCACAGCGCTTGAGTCCTGGGACTCGGCAGGGCTCTTGCCGGCATCGCCTTCCGATGTACGGCTGAGGAGTTTCTGTGTAGTTCGGCGGGGCCAAGAATTGGCAGAGTAACGCGAAAGCGCGTTACTCTGCCCTTCCAGTGTATCCTTTCGCGCGATCCCAGTTGCTTCAACCCGTCATTTCTGAAAAAATACAAATTCGGGCCTCCCCATGTCACAAATTGGCAGTTTTGCGCTTCTGCTCGCGCTGGCACTGAGTGCTTACTCGTTCCTCGCGGGAGTATTGGCCTTGGCCAGTCCAGGCCCGGGGTCGGAACGGCTAGGTGAAACCGCGCGTCGAGCCGGCATCGCCACCTTTGCGGTGGTCTTTCTCGCGGCCCTCGTCCTGGTGATATGCGCCTTTCAGGATAATTTCTCGATCGCCTACATTTATCATCACAGCAATCGCGATCTGCCCGCGCCCTACAAGTTCGCCACGCTGTGGTCGGGGCAGGAAGGCTCACTGCTGTTCTGGTCGCTGTTGCTGGCCGCTTACGGATTCGTCTTGCGGCTGCGGCACAAGACTGATGCCCGGCTCTTTGCCTATGCCTCCGCCATCATTGCCGCGGTACAGATCTTCTTTCTGCTGCTGCTGAATTTCGCCGCCCATCCCTTTGCGCTCATGCAGGGCGAATTGCCCGCGGACGGCGCCGGACTGAATCCGCTGCTGCAATATCCCGAGATGGTGATTCATCCGCCCATGCTGTACCTGGGATACGTGGGCTTCACCGTGCCCTTTGCTTTTGCCCTGGGCGCACTCATCATGCGCTATCCCGGCGAAAAGTGGATCCGCATCACCCGCCGCTGGACCATGGTGACGTGGGCTTTCCTGACCTGCGGCGTGTTTCTCGGCGCGCACTGGGCGTACTCGGTTCTGGGCTGGGGCGGCTACTGGGGATGGGACCCGGTCGAGAACGCCTCGCTGATGCCGTGGCTGACCGGCACCGCGTTTCTTCATTCCGTAATGATGCAGGAAAAACGCGGCATGCTGAAGATGTGGAACATGTGGCTGATCTTTGCCACCTTCTGGCTGGCGATTCTGGGTACTTTCCTCACCCGCAGCGGGATCATCAGCTCGGTGCATGCGTTCGCACAGTCGTCGATCGGCGGGTGGTTCAAGTGGTTTCTGCTGATCACGTTCGTTACTTTTACCTACTTCTTTTTCAAGAACAAGTCCCACCTGCGCAGCGAGCACAAGCTGGAATCGCTGATTTCTCGCGAGTCCAGTTTCCTGTTCAATAACCTGCTGCTGCTGCTGGCTTGCTTCACCGTGCTGTGGGGCACGTGGTTTCCGCTGATTTCAGAATACGTGCAAGGCAACAAAGTCACGGTGGGGCCGCCGTTCTACAACAAGGTGGCCATTCCGGTTACTCTGCTGTTGCTGTTGCTGACCGCGGTGGGGCCGCTGCTGGCCTGGCGCAAGACCTCGTGGGAGAGCCTGAAGCGCAACTTCAAGTGGCCCGCACTGGGGGCGCTTGCGGTCGGCGTGGTGATGATCATCTTCGGAGTTCGTCCCTGGACCGACATCGCGTATTTCTACGCGCTGATGGCCGCCATGCTCTCCGCCCTGGTAATACTGACGGTCGCATCGGAATTTATCCGCGGCGGCCGCGTGATCTCGCGCCACACCGGACAAAACCTGCTGGCCTCGATGGTGCACCTGTTCCATCGCAACACTCGCCGCTATGGCGGCTACATCGTGCATTTCGGAGTGGCTGTGGTGATCATCGGAATCCTGGGCACTCCTTTCAACCAGGACAAAGAGAAAGAAATGGGCTTTGGCGACAAGATGACCATCGGCCCCTACACCCTGGTCTGCGAGTCTTACACCCAGGATGACAATCCGAATTACAGCAACGAGTGGGCCATCATTAACGTCTTCAAGGGCGATCGCAAGATCGAGACCATGTATCCCGAGCGGCGCTTTTACAAAGCCAGCCAGCAGCCACAGACGCTGCCTAGAATTCGCTCCACTTACAAGGAAGACCTTTACCTGACGTACGAAGGTCTGAATGAGCAAACCGGCCGTCCCATCATCAAGGCCCACCTGAATCCACTGGTGATGTGGATCTGGGTGGGAGTGCTGATCATGATCGGTGGAACCGTGCTGGGCCTGATTCCGAACGCTGCGCCAGTCCGGGTCCCCGTTCCGGCCCGGATCCAGACTGCTCCGCAGGGAGCTGGAGACTGAAGTGAGGGCGATTTCAGATTGAAGATCGCAGATTTTAGATTGGGATGACTTCTGACAATAAGCGCTGGCCGCGCCAACAGCAAGTTGCGACGAAATAGGTAATCTGAAATCAAGAATCTGAAATCTGAAATTATGAAGTCGTTGCTCAATTCCGTGTGGCGCGTTTTTCAGGCGGGAGCACTCGCCCTGGTGGTGTTTGCCCTCGTCGGCGCTAGTGACGAAGGGGCGCGCTTCAACAGCCTGGGCCACAAGCTGATGTGCGTCTGTGGCTGCAGCCAGGTCCTGCTGGAGTGCAACCACGTGGGCTGCACTTATTCCGACCGGATGCGCGGCGAGCTCATGGCCGGACTCGATCGCGGCGAAAACGACGATTTGACGCTGCAGGACTTCGTACAGAAATACGGTCCCACGGTACTGGCCGCGCCGACCGGCGACCGGCTTCAACCGGGTAGCATGGATCATGCCGTTTCTCGCGCTTGCTCTGGGGCTGCTGACCACGATATTCATCGTGTTGGCGTGGAAAAAAAGGCCCGCGTTGGCTGCTCCTGGCGGTGTCTTGCCAGTCAGCGGCCCGGAGCTTGAACGCTTTCGTAGCCAGGCCAGGAAGGACACTCAAATATGACCGTCGCAACTCTCACCTGCGCCATGGTGACTCTCTGCGTTCTTTTCTATGTCTTTTACCTTCCGGGAAGATTGCACATGGGTCCGGAGAAAACCCGGTTCGCGTATTTGCAGGAGCGCAAGGACGTGGTCTATGAAAACCTGCGCGATCTGAATTTCGAGCATCAGGCGGGCAAGATTCCCGATCAGGACTACCAGTCGCTGAAGGCTTCGCTCGAGGATGAGGCCGCCGGCATTCTGGCGGAAATGGCACGGCTCGAACAGGCCGCTACCCGTCCACTCCCCAACCGAAAGGAAACCAGAGTTTGAAGCTCTCCCCCAAGGTTCTTGCGGCTGCTCTCGCAATCCTGCTCTCCTCCGTCGCCTCGGCGCAAACCCTAAGCGGCACGCTCAAAAATGGAACCACGGGAAAGCCCGCCGCCGGAGATGACGTCATTCTCATCAAGCTGGGCCAGGGGATGGAAGAAGCTGCGCGCACCAAGGCTGACGCCAGCGGCCACTTCAGCTTCAAGGTTGCGGACGCGGGGCCACACCTGATTCGCGCCGTCCACCAGGGCGTGACCTACCACACCATGGCGCCTCCGGGGACGAGTTCGGTCGAAGTGCAAGTCTTCGACGTAGCCAAAAAGCTTAGCGACATCAGCGTAACCGCCGACGTCATGCGTTTTCAGGCCCAGGGCAACGACCTGCAGGGCACGCGGCTGTTCGCGGTGAACAACACGTCCACTCCGCCGCGCACCCAGATGAACGACCAGAACTTTGAGTTCTATCTGCCCGAAGGCGCGCGCATCCTGGAGTCGTCGGCTGAGACCGCGGGAGGGCAGCCGCTCAAGACGGACCCGGTTCCTCAGAAGGAAAAGAACCGTTATGCGTTCATCTTCCCGTTGCGCCCGGGCCAGACCTTGTTTCAGGTGGGCTTCGAACTCCCCTACAGCGGTGAGTTGAGTATCGATCCCAAGGCACTGTATCCGGCACAGCACTTTGTCGTGATGCTGCCCAAGAGCATGCAGTTTTCAGCGGGGCCAGGCAGCGGCTATGAGTCCCGGGCAAATCCCAAAGAACCGAGCACAGTGGTGCAAGTGGCTTCGAACACCGAACTGGGACAGCCACTGGCATTCAAGATTTCAGGCACGGGGACTTTGAGTGAAGCCGAAGACAACAGCGGCGGAGCCGCACCTCCAGGCGATAACGGCGCCACGGCGGGCCGTGACTCTCGGCCGGGCGGGGGACTCGGTCCACCCATCGATGCTCCCGATCCGCTGGAGAGGTATCGGTGGTACATCCTCGGGGGATTTGCCGTGGTGCTGGCCGCGGGAGCCTTCTACATAACAAATCGCTCTCGTTCTATGGAACGATCGCTTGCGACCGTCTCCGGTTTCGGTGCATCTGATGTAGAGGTTCCTGACAGCCTTCCGGTCGCGCAGCCGGCCTCGGGTCGTCCCGGGCTGCTGCTCGAAGCGCTGAAAGAAGAGTTGTTCCAGTTGGAAGTGGAGCACAAGCAAGGCAGTATTTCTCAGCCGGAATACGAGCGGGCCCGGGCCGCATTGGACCAGACCCTGGAACGAGCCATCAAGCGCGGAGCCTCCCCGCCTAAAAATGCTCCAGCCCGGGATTAGACTCCAGGGGCAGTTGACGCATCTCAATTTAAGCGCATATCATTTGCGTTTGACTCATAGCCGAACGCATTCAAGGACGCGGCCTGCGGGCCGCGAAGTTATTATCCATGGATAAAAAGAAGCTGGACTACTTCAAGAAAAGGTTGGAAACGCGGCAGGTCGAGCTGCGCCGCATGGTCACTCGCACGGAACAGGATGGTCGTACCGTGGACGAAGACTCGGCCCAGGACATTGCCGACCGGGCCGCGAGTTCCTACACCAAGGAGTTTCTCTTTCACCAGAGCAACAATGACCGCCAGCTGCTGCAGATGGTGGACGGCGCGCTGGAACGCCTGCGTGAAGGCGAGTTTGGGGAGTGCATCGCCTGTGGCAAGGAGATCAATGTCAAACGTCTGGAGGCGGTGCCATGGACGCGGCACTGCATCGAGTGTCAGGAAAAGTTGGAACAGGGGATTCTGGAAGAGAGTTCGCGCTAGTTCTGAGCCAGTGTGGGGCGGACACTCCTGTCCGCCGCCTTTGAAATCGGTTCTGGAGTTTGGAACCCAGTCGGGTAAGAACGAGATCACGCCCACGATCTGGTCAAGATCAGAGTCAAAATCAAAATCAAAGGCGGCGGGCAGGAGTGTCCGCCCCACACCTACGCGGGGCGGCGATTTTCGCCATCGTGTTAGACTCAATGACGGTCAATCCACAGCGCTAATCTGATCCGAGGGACGTTCGTGCGCGCAGAAGCTCGTCATCGACTCAAAGAAGATAGGTTCAGCCGGGCCACCATGGGGGCCGCCGAAGCGACCGTCCATTGGTCCGAGGAGCACAAGTCAAGGCTCATCGTCGGAGGCTTGATTCTGGCCGTGGTACTGGGGACAGGTTTTGGTGGCTGGTACTACCTCAATCAGCAGGACCAGAAGGCCAGCATTCAGCTGAACCAGGCGGTGCGTACGCTGGACACCCAGTTACGCCCTGCCGGGACTCCCGCCGAACCTGATTTCCCGAGTTTCACTTCGGCCAAGGAACGCACCACCGAGGCCCACAAGCAGTTCCAGGCGATCGTGGACCAGTATCCGCACACTCGTACGGCCGAATTCGCCCGCTATTTCCTGGGCCTCACTTCTTCGCAGCTGGGCGACAATGCCGCCGCCGAACGAGATTTGAAGGGCGTAGCCTCGACCCACAATGAGGACCTGGCGGCGCTCGCCAAGCTGGCCCTGGCGTCGGTTTACCGCGACACCAACCGCACCAAGGATGCGATTGACCTCTACAACCAGTTGATGGCGAAGCCGACACGCAGTGTGGGGAAGACGACAGCACAGATGGAACTAGCGGACACCTACGCGTCCACCCAGCAGCCGGCTGACGCCAAACGCGTTTACGAGCAGATCCAGAAAGAAAATCCTGCCAGCGAGGTGGCGCAGTTGGCCACCCAGAAACTACAGGGGCTGAAGTAGCGGACGTCAGCCTTCGGACTTCAGACCTTGGCGAACAACTTACTCTTTTGTCCTGGTGAACAATCTTTTCCATTCCTGGGGCGGAGTGGGGTTGGTCAAAGCGGGTTTCAGATTCATCGCCACGTGGTCTTCGCGTCCCATCCCGATTAAGGAAGTTGCGAGACCGGGGGCGGAGCGCGAAAACTGAATTGCGTTGTCAGCATCGGTCTTCATTCCCAGAACACTGCCAACGAAATCGGGCAAATCTTGCGTGAGCCTGGCCTGATACAACGTGGCGCTGCCCATCACCGCGATTCCCAGACGGGTCGCCGCCGAAAGCAGCGACATCTTCTCTCTCCCGGTGCGCTGATTGACCAGCCCGTAGGCTTCCGGCATGGCCAGATTGAAGGGAAGCTGGATGAAACGGAAACGGTGGTGTTCCCCCGCGACTTCATGTGCTATTTTCGCCAGGTCAAACAGGTCCATGTAGTCGCGTGAGCTGTCCGCCACCCGGAAGGCACTCCAGGTCGCAACTCCGTAATACTGAAGCCGGCCTGCCTTAACCTGCTTTTCGAGGGCCGCGAAGGCGTCTTTCAAGCGCTGGCGAAAGACCTCGCGCGTCACATCTGCCAACTGCGACTCCGGATTATGGATGTAAAACAGGTCGATGGTCTCCAGGCCCAGGTTGCGGCGCGAGCGCTCGATCTGATTTTCCAGATATGCCGGTGACATGCAGTGCATCCCGCCCGCCAACTGCTTGGGATCAAGGACGCCAGTCTCGGCGTATTCGCGATGGAAGTAGGCGCGAGGGTCCGCGGGCGGATCGCCGTCGAAGGAAAGATAGCCGGCCTTGGTACAGACCAGAACTTCATCACGGTGCAACTCTCCGTCATCGATCAGGTGCTTGACCGCCGCCCCGATATTGCGCTCCGAGCGCTGATGTCGATAGTTGATGGCGGTGTCCAGCACGTTGATTCCTGACCGTAGCCCGGACTCAATGGCGGCGATGTAGGCCTGGTCCGCGGCATCGCTGGGCTCGCCCAGATAGGTTCCCAGCCCAATCGACGACAGCCATAGCTGCCGCACGCCCGGCACGTGCTCGGCCTGGCGGAAGTGGCCGGCATCGCGCAGGTTGGGGAAGCGGTCGCGATAGCGGGCAGTGCCGGCCTCAGTCGCATGTCCGGGAAGCATGGAAAGTAGTGTAGCAGCCGCGTCGCCGCTGGTATTTCAAGCTCTTCTAGAGTGGTCATGTTACAATGACCATGGTCATTTGGAGAGGTCATGAAAACAATTGCTGCTGGCCAGTTCAAGGCCAGGTGCCTGAAGCTCATGGATGACGTGCGCATGACCCGCGAGCCCGTTCTCATCACCAAGAAGGGCCGGCCGGTAGCCAAGCTAGTCCCGGCGGACACCCAGCCAGAGGACATTTTTGGCTGTTTGAGGAACGAAATAAAGATCCTGGGCGACATTGAATCTCCGGTCACACCGTTGGAAGACTGGGACGCCTTGCGTTGATCGTTCTGGACACTCACGTTCTGGTCTGGCTGGTAACGCAGCCGGAAAAGCTGTCCAAGGCGGCTGCGTCTGCGATTCGAAGAGCGAGAAGCAGTGACGGGCTGTCCATTTCCGATGTGACGCTTTGGGAGTTGGCGTCGCTGTTTGCCCGCGGGACTTTACAATCCCACGGGACGGTTGAGAACACGGTGCAAAATCTTCTGGATCGCTCTGGTGTCCTGGTCAAACCCATTACCTCGGAGATCGCGGCCCTGGCCACACAATTCCCCCACCATTACCCGCACGATCCAGCGGACCGCCTGATCGGCGCCACGGCGCGGGCGGAAGGCCTGGCCCTGATTACGCGAGATGAGAATATCCGCAAGTCCCCGTTGCTGAAAACCATCTGGTAGGCCGCGTGGCACATTCCCCTTTTCTTCTGTTTCCGCTACCATAATTTCTCTCAGTCCAATTGAATCGGGGTTTCATGCCAGAGTTCACTCTGCGGGTAAACGGTGGTGAGCGGAAAGTCGACGTTTCTCCGGACACCCCCCTGCTCTGGGTGCTGCGCGACACGCTGCAGCTGACCGGCACGAAATTTGGTTGTGGCGCGGGATTGTGCGGCGCCTCACGGTGCACGTGGATGGCGCGGCGCGGCGCTCCTGTTCCACTCCGGTTTCGCAAGTTGTGGGGAAGAACATCATCACCATCGAGGGTTTGTCGGCCAATGGCCTGCACCGGGTGCAGCAAGCCTGGATCGCGGAAGACGTTCCCCAGTGCGGTTACTGCCAGGTGGGGCAGATCATGCAGGCGGCGGCGTTGCTCGCGAAAACTCCGCAGCCCTCCGACGACCAGATCACGGAAGCGATGTCGGGTAACATCTGCCGCTGCGGAACCTATGACCGCATCCGGCGTGCCATCCATCGGGCCGCGGGCGGCGCACCGTGAGCCGGCTCTCGCGCCGCGAATTTATCGCTGCCGGCGCAGCCGCCGGCGCCGGACTGGTCATGGGCTTCTACCTCCCGCACCGGGGACAAGGCACTCAGGCGGCATTTGCTCCCAACGCTTATCTGAAGATTGCTCCCGAGGGAAAAATCACGGTGATGCTCACGCGCTCCGAGATGGGACAGGGCGTAAGTACATCGCTCCCCATGATTCTGGCGGAAGAACTGGAAGCGGACTGGAAAGAGATTGTGGTGGAGCAAGCGGGCGCCAGCACGTTGTACGGTGACCAGTCCACGGGCGGCAGCGACAGCGTGAAGAGCATGTGGGACCCGCTCCGTAAAGCGGGCGCCAGCGCGCGCGAAATGTTGATCAGCGCCGCCGCCATGGAATGGGGCGTGCCCCGTTCGGCGTGCAAGGCGGAAAACAGCACCGTGGTCCATTCTTCGTCGAAGCGCCGCGCGACGTACGGAGAGTTGGCGTGAAAGCTGCAACGCTGCCGGTCCCCACCGATCCGCCGCTGAAGAAGGATGCGAAAGACTACAAGATCGTCGGCCAGCGAGTGCCCCGTCTCGATACCGCATCCAAGGTCGCGGGAAGCGCCGGCTTTGGAATTGATTTTCGCTTGCCCAACATGAAGCATGCGGTGCTGGCGCGCTGCCCGGTAATCGGAGGTAAAGTCGCGAAGTTCGACGACAACGAATCGAAGAAGGTCGCAGGCGTCAGCTACATCGGCAAGATCGGCGACTCGGCGCTTGCGGTCGTGGCCGAAAGCGTGTGGGGCGCGATGGAAGGACGGCGGGCTCTTAACATCACCTGGGACGAAGGTCCCAACCGTGCTCTCGATTCGCCGGCAATTTATGCGGGGCTGAAGAAGTCCGCATCTGACAAGGCAGTCACTCTCTACTCAACTGGCGATATTTCCAAGGCCTTCGGACGCCGGGTTGACGGCGAGTATCAGCTTCCCTTCATGGCCCACGCGCCCATGGAACCGGGCAACAGCGTGGCGCACTTTCGTGGATCGGAGTGTGAAATCTGGTCGCCCACGCAGGTGCCGCAGGACGTACGCGATTCGGTCGCGGCCGCGATCGGGCTCGACCCCGACAATGTGAAAGTGAATATCACTTACATCGGTGGAGGATTCGGCCGTCGCCTCGAGCACGACTATGCGGTGGAGGCGGCGCTGGTCTCGAAGGCCATCAACGCCCCGGTGCAGGTGCTGTGGACTCGCGAAGACGATATGCGGAACTCCACCTACCGGCCCGCCAGCTATCATCGCCTGAGCGCCATGCTCGATGGCCGCGGCTGGCCCATCTCTTTCTCGCACCGCATCGTCATGCCTTCGATCAACATCCAGAAGGGCTTTCCGGCCGACAACGGGACCGACTCTGAAGTGAAGGACGAAGCCTCGTTTACCTACGCGTTTCCCAGCGCCGTGATCGACTACGTAATGACCGAGACCCCGGTTCCGCTGGGCTGGATGCGTTCGGTCAATGCGCTGCAGGCGGGTTTCGCCAGTGAGTCTTTTCTCGATGAGTTGGCCTACGCTGGTGGCAAGGACCCTCTGGAGTTGCGCCTCCATCTGCTTTCGAAAGATGAAAACATCAACGGCTGGCAGTCCGCCCGCATTCGTGGCGTGCTGCAGCTCGCCGCCGAAAAGGCGGGTTGGGGGAAACCGCTGGCGCCCGGCCACTATCAGGGCATCGCCACCTTCGGATCGTTTAACAGCTACATGGCCGAAGTAGTCGAGATCTCGATGGAAAACGACCAACCCCGCATTCACCGGGTGGTGGGCGCGATCGACTGCGGCCAAGTGGTAAATCCGAACATCCTGGAACAGCAGATCCATGGCGCGATAATTTTCGCGTTGACCAACGCGCTGCACGCGCAGATCACTATCGATAAGGGACGAGTTGTGCAGGGGAATTTTGACGACTACCCGCCCATCCGGATGAACGAGGCGCCGGTGGTCGAAGCCTATTTCGTGGACAGCACGGAAGCGCCTACGGGTGCGGGCGAGCCACCCGTACCGCCGCTCGCTCCGGCGCTGTGCAATGCGATCTATGCGGCCACGAAGAAACGCATTCGGGCGCTGCCGATTTTGGCCTAAATGGCCGCCAGGGGTTTTGGAGAGCTACACTTACGGGGTTAAGGCCGTGGGCGGCGATTGATCCGCATCGCTCAACGTGACCTTAACAAATCCAAATTCCCACCTGCGCATTGAACTTCCGGAAGTTGCCGACGACCGGGACTGGTACGGTAAGTTATATCCCACGCTGGTACATTGGAGACCTTGCTGTGAGAACCCTAGGAATCTGGCTGCTGGCTTTGGCTGCCATTGCGATAGCCGCGCCTTTGGCGGCACAGGACACCAACGCGCCGAAGCCGGACGCAGGACATATCACCGGCACTGTAACGGATGTGAACGGCGACACCCTTGCCGGCGCCACCGTCGTCCTGCAAGGCCCTGGCCTTCAGGATGCCCACAAGTTCGTGTCAGACGACTACGGATTCTTTGAGTTCAAGCAACTCGATCCTGGAACTTATCGCGTCACCATTACCGCCCGGGACTTTGCTGACTGGACCTCGCCCGACTTTGTCCTCACTCCGGGCCAGTACCTAATCCTCACCGACACCAAGCTCCAGATCGCGCAGATGACGACTTCGGTAAGCGTGGTTTATACCCCGGAGGAGGTCGCCATCGAGCAGGTCAAGCTCGAGGAGACGCAGCGCGTCTTCGGCGTCATCCCCAATTTCTACGTCGTCTATGATTCCAACCCGGCGCCGCTTAGCACCAAGCTAAAGTTCCACCTCGCCCTGAAAACTTCCACCGACCTGTTCACCGTTCTCGGGGTAGGTGTGCTTGCCGGCATCAACCAGGCGGGTGGCACTCCCGGCTACGTCCAGGGTGTGAAGGGATACGGCGAGCGCTTTGGCGCAGCCGCTGCCGACGGCTTTTCCGACATCATGATTGGGGGTGCCATCCTGCCCTCGCTGCTGCGCCAGGACCCCCGCTACTACTACCGGGGAATGGGCACAAATAAATCTCGCACCCTTCACGCCCTCTCCAGCCCATTCGTATGCAGGGGAAACAACGGACGGTTGCAACCCAACTACTCGAGCATCGGCGGTGATCTGGGCTCGTCTGCTCTCTCCAACCTCTACTATCCGGCGTCGGACCGCGGCGCAGGGCTAGTGTTCCAGAATTTCTTTATCTCCACCGGCGAGCGCATGCTCAGCAGCCTGGTACAGGAGTTCGTGTTGAACAGGATCACCCTCAAACAAAAAGCTAAGAACTAGTCGAGGTGCCCAAAAGCTTCTTCGACCTGCTTGCCACATAAACGCCGCATCAGTCGCGAGCCTTGGTTGCCGCGAATCGCAGTCGTACGTAGTCGGCCACCCAGATTCCATTCGCATCGCGAAGTTGCGGTTTCAAGACCATCCGAACCTCCCGCAGATAGTCGCTGCGAGCCTCGTCGGAGAAGCCCTGGAAAAAATTGAGAGCGAAAGTTTCCAAGTAACCAATGATGTCGCCGGGCAGGGGAGTTGGACGCGGGATCAGCGCAATGCTATCGACGCGAAATCCTGCGCCTTCCAGCCTGGTGGCGTAGTCGCCGGGGGTGGGGAAATACCACGGAACCCGAGCCTCGCCATCAAACCCACGGCGGTCCAATGCCTGAACCAAGGCAGTCCGGATCTTGTGAACGCAACCGTGGCCTCCACATTCAGCAACAAATCGGCCGCCTGGTTTCAAAGAACGATACACTCCACCAAGCATCACGTCTGCGCGCCTGATCCAATGCAGCACGGCATTGCTAAACACGGCATCGAATTCCTCCGTGTACGGCAGGTCTTCGCCACTGATCACGGATGCGTTCAAGCCGAGCTTCCTCGCGGCTTCGATCTGCGGAAGGCTCGAATCGACTGCGACCACCTCACAACCCAGATCCGCTAACTTTTTGGTCAGTACGCCGTCCCCACAACCAAGATCGAGGATCCTTTCGCCGGGCTTGGGCGCAAGCAAATCCACGACGGGCGCTCCTAAGTCGGATACGAATCTTGCGTTTCGCGCGTAAGACGCCGGATCCCAAAGTTGTGCTGTGGACATGGCAGAAATGATAGCAGCTTGAAGTTTGATTGCGCGAAGCGTCCTGCATGGTCACGCAGCGTCGAGCGATCTAGGGGAGTCCTGGCAGTAACGGTTGTAAACAGCTGTTCTCCCCAGCTTGCGCCGTTGTTCGCCAGGCCCCGAGGGTCAATGGGTGAGATGGCGATTTTTCGCCAGCGACCGGAAAACGAATACGAATCTCATTCTCGAACGGGTAAGCGAACCACTACTGGTTTGTATCACGCGCCCCAACTGCAGTTTCACTGATCAGCTTCTTTAGGTTATCCACAAGAGTAGCGGTTGACCGACTAAATGCGCTGTCTACTGCCGCTTCGGGGCGATGTCCAAACGAGATCTTTGGGTTGACCGCTTGGTTCAACCACCACAAGGGAACATGCACCTTGGCATCGAGGATCACCAATCTGAGCTCTGTATCGTTCGTGGAAATGCATCCCGAAGTACTGGTGCCGCCAACGCTTGAAAGCGAACTGTTCAAACTTATCTCCAAAATCAGATCCGCGTCAAAGGGAGCGGCCACAAGCTCGTAGTGTCCCCAACCTTTCATTGCAGCGTAGAACTCGTTGTAGGCACGATCAGGCCCACCGAAATACGCAGGCAGACTGCTTCCGGGGGCGTTCGAAATAAACACCTTCTTGGCAGTCGAAATAAGGGAGGGGACGGGCGCCGGTGGCACCGCATCCTTTGGTTTCTCTCCCGCGAGGAGAGGGAGCGATAGAAGGCCTATCACGAAAAGTACATGTAGAATCCCCCGCTTCGCAATGCGAAGTCGCACGATTGTAAGCATAGATTCTCCGTCCAACGCTAGTTGAAATTGGGAGGCAAATCCTCGCGCCATCATGTTCAAGTCGGTATCATTCGGCCCGTTGGATCCCATGCGGTCAGTCTACAACGGTATTTGAAACCGTGAGCGGGTGGACTGTCGCATCAGGCGTTAACCTTCATTGAATCCGGAGGGCGGGCCAGGGAGCATAGTTGGGGCGACTTAAGTGCAGGGAGATCCGGGGCATAAAAACAGTGAAGAATCCGCAGCGGTGGGAAGAGACGCGGCAACCTTCCGTCACCTTTTTGGGATCGTGATAAGAGGCGCGTACGCGAGACCTTCAGAGACTAAGGTCTCTGCACTCCCTTTGCGACCGGGTCGGGTGAAGAATCCAGTGGCCGCGAGCCGCTGCCCGAAGAGTTCGCTACAGGTGACGGATCTGAGCCGAAGAATGTGCCCCCGGCCAGGAGGCTGTCGAGGGCCCGAATCAGGTCCCGTGCAGCCTGTGACTTCAGAACCAGGCCGTGAGCACCCACTCGGCGAACCTCGCCAACCAGCCGTTGGGACTCATGCATGGTGAATATCAAGACGCGACATCCCAAACCCAAATCGGCAATTGCTGACGCCACTTCAAGGCCACTCATGCCCGGCATCGTGATATCCAGAACAAGCACGTCCGGGGACAACGCTTTGCACATCTCGATCGCTTGCGCACCACCGCTGGCCTCTCCCACGATCTTCCATTCCGGTCGCGATCTCATGATAAGCGTGCTGACACCCTCGCGCACGATCTCATGGTCATCCACAATCAGAATTTTTACAGGCATAGTTTCCCTCGGCCTTTTAGGAGGTTGTAGAACGAATTCTGGAAGGCCGGACCCAGCGTTACGGCGATGGCGCTGAGGGAGACGCGACAGTTGGCATCTTGGCCCGCACCGTTGTACCGCCGCCGGTCGAAATCAGTTCCAGAGTTCCTCCCAATTGCTGCAAGCGCTCGGTCATTCCCCGTACTCCAACCCCCAAAGCACCCATCCAGTCCTGGCCAGCTTGCTCCAGAAGCAGCGGAGAAACGCCTCTTCCCTTGTCTTCGATTTCAAGAATACTCATTCCGTCCATCGTTCGTAATCGTACTTCGGCGGTTTTACTTCCCGAATGGCGGTGAACGTTGGTGAGGCTCTCTTGGAGAACGCGAAACAACGCCAACTCACGATCCCGAGGAAGGCGAGCAAAATCGGCTCCCACGGTGAACGTCGTCTTGATTCCGCTGCGTGCGGAGAATCCGTCGAGATACCACGGAATCGCGGATTCAAGACCCCTCTCTTCCAGCATGGGAGGATAAAGAAGATAAGCGACGGTTCGAACTTCTTTGATCGACTCTTCTGTCAAGCGAATGCACTGGGAGACGTCTTGAGCGACTGGCTCCTGGATTCCAACGACCGAGGCAACTGAATCCAATTTCATCTTTAGTACCGCGAGATACTGGCCGAGACTGTCGTGCAGATCCCGTCCAATCCGTCTTCGCTCTTCATCCTGGGTGGTCAGAAGGTGATGTGATAATTGGCGGAGGGACTTTTCAGACTGGTGTAATTGCTCCTGCGCTTCTCGTCTTTCAGCAACCTCTCTCTGCAATGCCTTTTGTACCTGCATTTTGTCCGTGACATCCCTGGTAACCTTGGCAAAGCCCACGAGCTCACCGGAATCATTCCTTACCGCAGTAATGATCACATTTGCCCAAAAGCGCGAACCGTCTTTTCTTATCCGCCAACCTTCGTCTTCAAACCGGCCTTCTTTCTCCGCTACGGTCAGCTCCCAATCTGGCTTTCCGTTTCGCTTATCCTCTTCGGGGTAGAACTGAGAGAAGTGTTTTCCGATAATCTCTTCTGCTTTGTATTGTTTGATTCGCTCAGCTCCAGCATTCCAGCTAATAACGTCGCCCTCAGGATCCAGCATGAAAATCGCATAGTCCTGTACTGCCGCCACCAGCAGCTGGAATTGTTCTTCCCGTTGACGCCCTTGCGTCACAGACGGCACGGGTTGGACCCTAGAATGGGCCATGGCATAATCCACCTAAATTATCCGCAGGCTAATTTGCAGGAGAGCACTTGTTATGATCGGCTTTCGACAAGACTACGTCTATACATACAATTATGTATGCTTTACTCTTCTTGCTTCATCCCAGCAGGCAACATCCATCAGGACGATGCGTTTGTTTCATTCCGTTGCGGCAAACTGCACTAACCAGATGGGATGAGAAGGCCGGTTTCCGACGGGATGCTGTGAGCTCCCAAGTTATCGATGCGTTCGAAACGCAAGAGATAAGGGAGACCGGCAATGGAAAAGATTAGCACCCTAGCGATGCCCACGATGGAAAGAATTCCAGGGCTGAAACTGATTCGGCTTGGACCTTCTCACGGGAGCGGATTACGCAAGCTTGCCCCAATTGTTCGCTGCAACCGGTCGATGAGGTCTATTGGGGGTTATCAAGCAGTTTAGCTCCGTCATCGCTCCTCCTTCCGGCCGACCGGGGCCGCTTTCGCATCGGCCCGCTTGTTCCACCCATGGAAGGCAGAAGAGTCGCCCGCGTTCCAGGCCTCGCGGAGCCCGGGGGCGCTCAGGTCCCAGTCGGGGCGGATCTCGCTGGTCACGGTGCGCAGGTCGTGCCAGAGGTCGATCGCGGAGGGGCGGCCCCAGAACCAATAGCCGTTATAGATGCGGTGGATCACGAGGCCCGGCTTGAGCACGAGGGTGTGCGGAATCATTGGGTTGTGCTCAGGGTCGGTGTACTCCTGAATGTCGAGGTCCTTCTGAACCCTCCGCTCCGGGTCGGAGAGGAAGGTCCATTGGGCGCCGACCGACGCACGGAACTCCTGAAGGGTATGGTGGTCGTCGGTGGAGATCGTAGCGATTTGGGTATACGCTACGGCGACTTTCGGGAAGAACGCGGCGAGCTCCAGATGCTGCTGGTGCTCCTTCGGGCAGTAGTGGCCACGCGCGAGCGTGAGGATCAGCGGGTCATCGCCCTGCAGCTCGCTGAGCCTACGCAATGTTTGCGTGTGATCGGGCAGTTCGTAATCGGGAAAGGCGCCTCCGGGCACGATGTCAGAGCGCATGATCGGACTCCTTCGATGGGATCGCTTGGCGATGGTAACTCCGTCCCGGCCTGCTCCGCCACCATGCAGGCAGGACGCCATCCTACGAACCCCGAGGTCATCCTGAGGGACTTCAGTCCCGAAGGATCTGGCACGCGCAACGCCCGGGCTTGCCCAAGCCGCGCACCTGCTTCACGCCAGATGCTTCGCAAGCTCAGCACGACGCTTTGGATTGTGAGCCAAGCTTCAAAGTGCGTGGGTGTTGAAAAACTCCCTTTTTGTCTTAGAAAGGCAGACTTTGGAGAATACAAAATCTACCCGACCCGAGAAAATGATTGTGCGGCGTCCTGACCCGATTCTATTTTTGCGAATTTCGCGGTTAAGAGTGCTACAACGGCCACTGCGTTTACACCAACAATCCGGAACACTGGCCCCGTCGTAATTTCCTGCGCAACGGTCAGCTTGAACAACGAAATATTCCGACCGAACGACTCCGCTTTTAAATCACGAAATCCCGGGACCTTTTCCCGTAACTCCTGCGCCAGGCCAATGTCCCATCCCGCCTGGAATATCCAGACCGTCTGGCCGGGTTTCAAGCCGTAGGCGCGTACCAACTCATGCCAGCGGCGGGGAAACAAGTCCGCGGTCAAGACATTGGTTTCCGGGCCCAAGGAGATTACACGATGGCCGCCGCAGGAAAATGTCCTGAAGGCGGCAGGCGGCAGGCCGGTGAAGCTGATTTCGGGGCAGAGGTAGAACCTGAGCAAAAAGCTGGTCTGGAAATCAACGAAGATCAAATCGTCGGGAGAGACTCCTTGCCGGATCGCATCCATGGCCTGGGTCATGTGGCTGCGGCGCTGGTCCTCGCGGCGCATGTAGGGGCGATGGGGCGCGCCGAACATCTGGCAGATGGCAACGACCATAACGGCAACACCCAGAGCGGGAGCGAATCGCTGCCGGGTCGCCTTGGCGACCGCCAGGCTGACGCCTGCAACCGCAAACGGGACCAGGCATGCCGAATGCCGCGTTCCGCCGTAGGGATAGAGGTCGACCAACGCGGCCACGGCATTGATCGCGAAGGGCAGCAGCAGAAATAAACCCAGCTGGCGCGGAGACGGCCCCTTGCGGCCTGTCGCCTCTTTCCCGATCAACAGGAGACCAACACCTGCAATAAAGAGAACGCCCGCGACGTCTCCGACTGCGAGTTGTCCGAATGTGTATTGCAGGACTCCGAAGGTCCTGGCGAGGACGAACCCGAGCACGTGATCTTTGCCCCAATGAAAGTAGGAGTTTGCCAACAGCGCTTGCATGTGCTGCGCCGCTGCGCCTGCTTTCAATGTTGAAATCTGGACGAACCATAGAAAAGCGAAAAGCGCGAGCGCGCCCGCCTGCCCGGCGATCCAGATGGTGACGATGCGCCGCGCAGGACGATCGCTCACCAATCGCCACAACGAATACGCCCCCAGCGCACCCGCAAACAGGAGCGCGGAAAAATGAGTGAGCATGGCCAGGTAGAGAAAGCCGAAGCCGGCCACCATCTTCCCGGCGGAATTCTCGTCCGGGCCAAGTTCCAGCAGATATGCCGCGGCCATCATGAAGCACAGCAGCAGCGGGTACTGGCGGACTTCAGCCGACAGTTCGACGAACACCGGCAGCAGGCCCGCGAGAATGAAGCCTACCCAGCCCACGGTGGGACCCAGAAGGCGGCTCAGCCAGCGGAAAAATATCCAGCAGAAGATCGTGCCCGCGACCACCGAGGGCACGCGAAGAAAAAATTCCGACGTCGCCAACTTTCCCCACACGTGCAATAGCAAGATCAGCAGGGGAGGATGAGCCAGAGTAAGGCTCGTCCGGTAGGCATCCGCCCACGAGAGCTTGTTGGCGGCCAGGAAGTGCATGGCCTCGTCGGGATTGAGGAAGGTGCCGGAGGCTTTCCAAAGACGTAACAAAAACGCCAGCAGCAGCGTGAGGCCCGTTGCGAGGTTCCGGTTGGCTTTGAATTGATTTCCCAGGCGGTGCTGCCAGTTCGTGGGTGCGGGGCTCTCGGTCATGGATGGTTCAAGGCTCGGGCAAATCATGATACCCGGGTGCGCTGAATGTGGGCGCGAGCGTCCCGCTCGTGCGGGGGCGCCTCTGATGATGGGGCATCAAAGCAAGAGCGGCGGGCGGGGGCGCCCGCCCCACACTTGCCGCCGCGGCCCCTTCCTTGACACTCTTTATTACGGCCATTATTCTTTAAGTTACTTCCTGGAGAATTTGCTCTTCAGAGCGTACTTCCGCGGGTCTTCGCGGTACGATTCAGCAGCGCGGGGGGTGCCTGATGTTCATCGAAATCCACGAACTTGAGTTGCATCCCATTGATTTCGAAGAGGAAGTTCGTCCAGGCGTGCTTGACCTTGGGGAGGACCTGCGACAGGTAGAAGCGCGTCCGTACCGCTGGACGCGCCCAGCTGGTCGAGGAGCAGCACGGCAAGCACAAGATAGTAAAGGACATACGACTGGCCGGAGACCTGAAGACCCGGGTCGAAATGACCTGCGCCCGCTGTCTTGAACCGGTCGTACAGGATGTCGCGCACAAGTTTGATCTCTTGTACCGTCCACAGGGGGCGGACGCCGGGCGGGAGGAGCTTTCTGTCACCACCGCCGAGGCCGAGGTCAGCTATTATCGAGGTGAGGGACTGGAGCTGGAAGAGGTTTTGCAGGAACAGCTCCTGCTGGCGCTTCCCCTGAAGGCGATCTGTCGCGACGACTGCAAAGGTCTTTGTCCCCACTGCGGCAAGAACCTGAACGCGGAACAATGCGCCTGCGCCGAGCCGCTGGAGGATCCGCGCTGGTCGGCGTTGAAGGATATTCGAGGCAAGCTGGACCACTGACTGAGATTGAAGAAAGTAACCGAGGAATCGAATGGCAAATCCGAAACGGCGACACTCCCAAAAGCGCACCAGCACTCGTCGCGCTCATGATGCTCTGAAGAGCCACTCGCTCTCCGAGTGCCCCAACTGCCACGAGCGCAAGATGCCGCACCGCGCCTGCCCCAAGTGCGGCTACTACAAAGGCCGCGAAGTTCTGGACGTCAAAGAAGCCAGCTAGCCTGAACACTCCATGCCAAGCGTCATAGCCTTGGACGCGATGGGCTCGGACCGGGCGCCAAAACCTGAGATCGAAGGTGCGATTCAGGCGGCCCGGCACCACGGCGTTCATGTCCTTCTGGTCGGCAACGAAGAAGAACTGCGGGCCGAGCTCGTGGACTATCCAGCCGCGGCGGGCCTTCCCATTGAAATCGTCCACGCCAGCGAAGTCATCACCATGGATGACAAAGCCGTGCAGGCGGTTCGCTCCAAGCGCGATTCCTCCATTCATGTCGGCGTCCGGCTGGTGCGCGAAGGCCGGGCCGTCGGCTTCGTGACCGCGGGCAACACCGGAGCGGCGATGGCCACTGCCAAAATGGTGCTGGGCGGAATTCCGGGGGTGGACCGGCCGGCACTAGCCGCGGTTTTTCCTACCGCCGTCAGCACGGTCGCCATCCTGCTCGATGTCGGCGCCAATGTCGATTGCAAACCTGAAAACCTGGAACAGTTCGCAGTTATGGGTGAGATCTACTTCCGCAGCATGTTCGGCACCCGGCGTCCGCGCGTCGGGTTGCTTTCGATCGGTGAGGAAGAAAGCAAGGGCAACGAGCTGACGCGCGAGTCCTTCCAGCTGCTGAAGCGGCTGCCGCTCAATTTCATCGGCAACGTGGAAGGGCGCGACATCTACAGCGGCAAAGTTGATGTGATTGTGGCCGATGGCTTCGTGGGCAACGTGGCCTTGAAGACCTCGGAAGGCGTGGCCAACCTGGTGCGCGCCACACTCAAAGAAACTTTGAAGGCCACCATCACACGCCAGGTGGGATATCTGCTGTCGCGCAGCGCCTTCGCCGATTTCAAAAAGCGCCTGGACCACACGGAATACGGCGGCGCGCCCCTGCTCGGGGTGCGCGGCGTGTGCTTCATTACGCATGGGTCGTCGAACACGAATGCGATCAAAAATGCCCTACGCGTGGCGGCCGAGTTTGCCGAGCGCAATATCAACGACAAGATTGCAAAAGAAGTGGCCGGGTTAAGGCCCGCAGTGCCGGTGAGCACGTAGGCCCAGACGTCCTCGTCTGGGCGGGCGAGCGAAGCTGCGCCTGGGTTTGGCGTCTTAAATAACCAAGCAAGCTGGCCGAGCTTTGCTCGGCCGGGCAGGTGGGACACCTGCCCCTACGTAAAGCAAAACCAATATGACTACATCGCAATCTATCGCCTTTCTCTTCCCCGGACAGGGATCTCAGGCTGTCGGGATGGGCAAGGAACTGGCGGAAACATATTCTGTCGCCCGCGAGACTTTCGCCGAGGCTGACGAGGCTCTCGCCTACAAGCTGTCGCAACTATGTTTTGAAGGCCCGGCAGAGAAACTGCGGTTGACAGAGATCACGCAGCCCGCGATCCTGACCGTGTCCGTGGCCGCCTGGCGCGTTCTAAGGGAGAAAGGCGTGAACCCCAGCTTTGTCGCCGGACACAGCCTGGGCGAATATTCCGCGCAACGTCGCTGCCGGCACGCTAAGCTTTCCCGACGCCGTACGCACCGTGCGTAATCGCGGGAAGTATATGCAGGAGGCAGTCCCGGTGGGTGTAGGTGCGATGGCCGCGATCTTAGGAATGGACGTGGAGAAAGTGACGGCGGTGTGCATGGATGCCGCGCAGGGCGAAGTGTGCGAGCCCGCCAACCTCAATTCCGCGGAGCAGATCGTGATCTCCGGCCACGCCGCGGCAGTCGAGCGTGCCACCACACTTGCCAGCGAACGCGGCGCCAAGCGAGCGATTATGTTGCCGGTTAGCGCGCCCTTTCATTGTTCGCTGATGAAGCCGGCCCAGGATAGGCTGGGCTCGGACTTGCAGGCTCTGCAATTTCAAAAACCCGTACTTCCGATCGTTTGTAACGTGGACGCAGCAGTGATCGAAGATGGCAGTCGCGCCCGCGATGCGCTGGTCCGTCAGGTCACCGGCGCTGTGAAATGGGACCAGTCAGTGCGCCTGCTGATCGAAAAAGGAATCCAGACGTTCGTGGAAGTCGGCCCGGGAAAAGTGCTGTGTGGCCTGATGCGCCAGATTGACCGCTCCAAGACCAGCCTCAACGTGGGCGACCAGGTTTCTTTGCAGAAAACTCTGGAACAGCTCACCGCGCAGCCGGCCTAAGTGGGTCAACGAAACAGGAGTTCGCAAGGCGGCGGACTTAAGGTCTTGTCGGACTTCTCCACCCACAATTGAGCGTGCTCGGCGCGATCGTTGACGATGACGTCCACCACCACACCGCTGGCGCCGCTCGAGCAGGTGCTGGCGCCGTTCACTTTGTAGCTTTTGATGACTCCCCACTGTCCGCCCACGCCCCAGTCCTGAATAAACTGGTTCAAGGGATATCGGGGATATTTGTCGGGATGTTGCTTCCATTGCGGATCGGCGAAGTAGATCCCGTAAGCGGTTTCGTAATCTTTATTCATCAGGGCGTGAAAAAACTTGTCCACCACCCGTTTTTCCGACCAGTAACGATTCATCCACACCACCACTGCCAAAACAACGATGACGATCACGGCGACCAGGATCCTGATCTTGCGGCGGCGCGCCGGGGCGGGATCGTACACTTTGGCGTCCAGCAGGGTCATGGCTCTCTAAGCATAATAGATTGCGGGACACAGGTAAAAGTTCCCGAACAGGAGTGTGGGGCGGGCGCCCTCGCCCGCCGCTTTTGACCTGGATTTGCCTTTGACCTGGATTCTAAGCTGGCGATTGCAAAAACAGAGAATCCGTAACAGCGGGAACCCAGCAGTCAACTTCAAAAGCCGCGGGCGGGGGCGCCCGCGCCACACATTCACAGTGTGCGCTTGAACAGGGGCGTGGCGATGCTCAGGGCGACCACCGCGAAAAGCGAGAGATAGATGATGTCGGGCACGATGGCGGACAGGCCCGCCTCTTTCAGCAGCAGGATTTTGAAACCGTGGACGGCAAAGGTGAAGGGGTCCACTTTGGCAATGCCGCGCAGCCACCAGGGAAATGCCTGGATGGGATAGACCGCGCCGCTGGGGAAAAACAGCAGCGTGTTCAGGATGCCAAAAATCGCGCGCGGCACCAGGGGATCCTCGACGCGAACGACCAGCAGAAACATCATCGTATTCAAAGCCGCAGCGGTGAGCACAATCATCAGAATCAAACCCAGCGCGGTTGAGAAGCTGAACAGCGTGCCCACCCCGGCCAGCAAGCTGCCTACCACCGTGATGACCACTCCCACCATCACCGCCTTCACCACGCTGGATGCATTGAGTCCCAAAACCAGTTCGGCTTTGGTGATGGGAGTCACCAGGTAGCCTTCGTGGACGCCGCGGGCCTTGTCGTCGATGTAAAGCATGCCGCCACCGATCATGACGGACATGAATATGGCCAGCGTGATCGAGCCCGGCAAAAGGAACTTCATGTATTCGATGTAGGGGTAGAGTTCCACGATCTGCAGCACGGTTTTCTGCAGAAGGCGCGGCTCCACCACGGGATTGTTGAGGGCGTTGGTAATCTGGCCGAGCGAGTCCTCGAGCGCCGCGCTCATGAAATTGTCGCTATTATCCACCACCAGTGCGATCTGCGGCCGGTCGCGTTCGTAAACCCGGCGGGAATATTGGGGAGGGATAATGACGGCGCCTTCGATTTTTCCGTTGCGCACATCCTCCATTGCCTTCTGCTGGTCGGTGTAATAGATCGGCAGGAAGGTGCGCATGTTGGCGCGGACCGAATCAAAAGCCTCGCGGATCTTTAGCGCCTGGGTACCCCCGTCCTGATCGACCAATCCCAGGCGGGCGTCGCGTATTTTTCCGCCGAAGGCATTGCCCAACACGATGAGTTGCACCAGGGGGAAGATCATTGACACCATCATCAGCGCCGGGGAGCGGAAAAATTTCCGCATTTCGCGTTCGACAATCGCCAACATCCGGTTCATGGCTGCATTCCTGGTCTGGGCGGCATCACGAAGCTGTGCGCTTTCACCAGTTCGTCGCGCAACTGCCGTCCCGTGTAATGGACGAATACGTCGTCCAGGCTGGTGTTCTGCACTAATAGCGATTTCACCTGCACTCCAGCGTGCACTGCCGCCTCCACCAGGTCGGTGGTGGTCCGCGACCCGTCCCCGGTGAGGATGCGGTACATGCCCGCACCCTCGTGCTGTACCGATGTGACGCCGCTTAGTGCATGCAGACGCTGTTCCCAATCGATGGGCGCGTTTTCGAACTGTGCTTCAATCACATTCGACCCCGGCACGCTGGCCTTCAGTGCAGGCGGCGTATCGAGAGCCACCAGCTTGCCGTGGTCTACGATGGCAATGCGGTCGCACAGCCGGTCAGCTTCGTCCATATAGTGGGTGGTGATCAGGATAGTGAGCTGGCGGTGCGATTTGATATTGGTAAGCATCTCCCACACCGCTACGCGAGAAACCGGATCGAGTCCGGTGGTAGGTTCATCGAGAAAAAATATTCGCGGACTGTGCACCAGACCGCGCGCAATCTCAAGCCGCCGCCGCATGCCGCCAGAGAGGGTCTTGGTTTGCGCCGAGCGCCACTTGGTCAGGTCCACGAGTTCCAGCAATTCATCGATTGTGGCGTTGCGCTTTTTGGCCGGGACGTCGTACAGCTTGGCGTAGATGTTCATGTTTTCCTCGATGGTCAGATCGAGGTCGCTGGTCAGCGCCTGGGGGATTACACCGATGGTGCGGCGAACGCTGTCGGGTTCCTTGCTCACGTCGTGCCCGGCAATGCGAGCTGAACCCGCAGTGATCGGGATGAGCGTAGTCATCATGCGGATCAGGGTGGATTTCCCCGCTCCATTTGGACCCAGCAGGCCGAAGATTTCTTCCTCCTTAACGTTGAAGGAAACATCATCAACTGCAGTGAAGTCGCCATACTTTTTGACAATGTGGTCCACTTCGATGGCATTGCCCGGGTTGATGGGCTTGGCGCGACCGTCGGTTGCGGGCTCGCGCGCGCCGGATCCGCCGTTCGGTTTGAAGTCAGCTACCATGCTTGGCCATCAATCTGAAATCACAAGTCTGCAATCTGAAATTCGAAGTCACGGTCATTTCTCCGCGGAGGCGCCGGAAGCTGATGTTTTCAACTGGTCCGCTGACACCAGGACCTCGGCCGTCATCCCGGGAACGTAAGCTCCTTTAGGATTGTCCAGGCGGACTTTGAGCACGATGGTCCGGATATCGCGCTTGCGCCGGCTTACATCGCGCTGGGTAGCAAAATCGGCTTCAGGAGCCTTGAAGAAGACTTTGCCGGAGGTGATGGTGCCGCCCGGCAGGCGAACGCGGAGTGTGTCCCCCAGGCCGATGTTGTCGGACTCGGTTTCCGGAATTGCGGCGCGTACCCAGGTGTCTCCTAAATCCACAAGGGTGACAATGGGCTGGCCGGCAGTGAGCACTTCGCCTTCGCGGGCTGCGCGCACGGACACGGTGCCGCTCAAAGGCGCGTAAATCTTGGTGTAGCCCAAACGGACTTCCGCTTCCTTGAGTTGGGCCTCGGCGTTGGCCAGTTGCCCGCGCGTGGATTGCACGGTGCTGGCAGCGGCGTGGGCCTGATGGGTGTTTGCGACTGCAGCATTCAAGTCAGCGTCAGCCGCGCTCACCTGATCTTTCAGGGATTGCACGGTCGCCGACTGCGCCTTCAAATTGCTCTCTGCCTGCACCCGGTCCTGGTCGGACGCGACTCCCTGTTTCGCCAGTTCGATCATGCGGCGGCTGTCGCTCTCGGTCCGTTGCAACATGGCTTCCGCCTGCAGCAACTGGGCGCGGGCGGCTTGCAGCCGGGCCTGGGCATTCACCACGTTGCTCGAAGTCGAACCGTGGGTCGCCGCGCTGGTGGCCTGGCTGGCTGAAACCTGGGAACGCAGGCTATCGATCATGGCCGCAGCGGCGCGGGCCTCTGTTTCCAGTTCCGAGGGGTCAAGTATCGCGATCAGGTCTCCCTGCTTGACTTGTGTGCCTTCGTCCACCAGCAGCTTGGCAATCCGGCCCGGGATCTGCGGGCTGATGATGATCTGATTGGAATCCACCGTGCCGATCAGCACCAGGTCGCTGGAGTGCGGGGTGGAAACCAGGTAATAGACCGTGGCCGCGACCAGGATGATCCCCAGAATAATCAGAAATTTATTGCGCGCGTTCAATCTCGTTCTCCTTCAGAAACCACTTCCTGGCGGAACAACGCCGCCGAAATGAAATCCAGCACGGCGGCCCGCCGGGCGGCAATGAGCTCCGGAGATAGGGGATCAGCGCCGCTCACCATTCGCATCACCGGGGCGTTAATGAAGTAAAAGACAACCACGGCAATGATCGAAAGCAGATATTGTTGCGGGTTGCCTGGTCGAAACTCGCCCTTGGCCTGTCCCTCGGCGATTGCCTCAGCAAGTTTGCCGGCGAGAGGGCGGAAGTATTGCTTCACAATGCGCTGAAACTGGGCTGATCCTCCCCGGCCGGCGCGCATCATCTCCCCCTGCACGATACGGGGATAACGCGCGTGGCTGGCGATGTAATCGAAATGCCCTCCCGCGTAAGCCAGGATCTTCTCGCGAGGGGGCAAGTCGAGTTCCAGAATTTTCAGGAGTGTGCTGGTCAATCCTCCAAATGCTTGATCGAGCACCGCACCATAAAGAGTGTCCTTGTCTTTGAAGTAGTAATACAGGAGGGCCTTGTTGACGCCGGCGGCTCGAGCGATAGCGTCGGTACGGGCTCCGGCGACGCCTTCGCGGGAGAATTCCTGCACCGCCGCTTCCAGGATGGCAGCCCGGCTTTGCTCGGGGCGTCCGCGTGATCCCAGGCGCGGTTTGGAAGGAGCGGCCTTCATTCCTGACCTCGCATTAATTAACCAGTTAGTTAGATGATACAGCGTCGCCGGCCGCCGCACAATACATTTTTTGGCCTGCAACAAATACAATCGAAGAGCTTTAGATCGTCCCTAGGAGAACCATGAAATATCGGAAGCTCGGCCGCACTGGTTTTGAAGTCAGCGAAATGGCGCACGGCCTTTGGGGCATGAGTGGCTGGACGGGCTCAGATGACAAGGAGTCACTCGCGGCTTTGCAGTTAGCCGCCGATCTGGGCTGCAACTTCTTCGACACCGCGTGGGCCTACGGCGATGGCAAGAGCGACGGCCTTCTGGGCGAAATCCTTACCCGCAACTCTTCTCCTCCCAATCCCAGCAAGCGTTTGTACGCAGCTTCCAAGATTCCACCGATGAATGGAAAGTGGCCAGCCCTTCCGTCATACAGGTATCAGGATGTTTTTCCCGCGGACCACGTTTTCAAGCACGCTGACATGATTCGGAGAAAGCTTCGGGTGGAGGCCATCGATGTGCTGCAATTTCACGTCTGGGACGATAGCTGGACGGACCTGCCGGAATTTCGCAACACGGTGGAGAAGCTCAGGCACGATGGAATCATCCGTCACTTCGGCCTCAGCCTCAATCGCTGGGAACCGGAAAACGGTCTCAAGGCTTTGCGCACCGGGTTGGTGGACGTGGTGCAGGTGATCCACAACATTTTTGACCAGGCGCCGGAGGATAAACTCTTTCCCGTTTGCCAGGAGCTGAATATCGGCGTGATTGCGCGCGTGCCGCTTGATGAAGGCAGTCTGGGCGGAAAGATGACCTTGGAAACAAAGTTTCCCCAAGGCGACTGGCGTGCCATGTATTTCGGCCCGAAAAATCTGCCGCCGACGATCGAGCGAGTGGAAAAGCTGAAAGCCGCGCTGCCTTCAGGAACGACGCTGCCGCAGATGGCGCTGCGCTACATTCTTTCTTTCCCGGCGGTGAGCACCATCATCGTTGGGATGAGGAAGCCGGAACACGTGAGGCAGAACATCGCAGCCAGCGATGCGGGCCCGCTGGATGAGGCACTGCGGGGCAAGTTGAAGGCTCATCGCTGGGACAGGAAGCCGCAGCCCTGGGCGGACTGAAATTGCTTGTGTGGGACCGGGTCTCCGACCCGGTCGGGCGGCCCAAGGGGCCGCTAGTTTATGCAGCCGAAGTACAACTATCGCCGCCGTCTGCCCCACATCCAAAAAGACTATCGACCAATCTTCATCACCTTCGCCACAGATCACCGCTGGCAGCTTCCAACCGAGGCCAGAGACATTGTTCTCGAATGTTGCCTGAAGGAAAATGGCACCAAGTTTGAATTGCACACCGCGGTGATCATGCCGGGTCACGTCCACCTTTTGCTGAGTCCACTCAGAAATGTGGACGGATGGAACTTCAGCCTGCCCCAGATCACGCATGCGATTAAGGGTGCCTCGGCCCGGAGGATCAACATGCTCCTCGACCGCCATGGTCCGGTCTGGCAGGAAGAATTCTCGATCATGTCTTGAGGTCGAATGACAGCCTTACGGAGAAGGCCGATTACATCTGCCAGAATCCGGTGCGAGCAGGATTGGTCAAAACCGAGAGCGAATATCGATGGTTGTGGAGAGGGAGCATTCCCATCATTTAAGTCTAAACCCAGCGGCCTTTCAGGCCGCCTGACCGGGTCGGAGACCCGGTCCCACACGGCCATAGGAGCCGCCGGCGATCGAGGGCACCAGCAGCACTTCGTCTCCATCCTGGAACGCGTAAGCGTTTCCGCCCAGAAAGCGGATGTCCTCTTCGTTCACGTACACGTTCAGGAAGCGGCGGATTTCTCCTGACTCGTCTCGCAAGTGAGGCTTGAGATCGGGAAACTGTTGGTCGAGCGCGGTAAACAATTCTCCCAGGTTGGCGGCGGAGCAGGTTACGCGCGCATTGCCCGCGGTCAGCCGGCGCAGGGCGGTGGGAATCTGAACCGTGATGTTCATCCAACCTCCACCGGCACCGGAGCTTCCTTCTCAGGGCCCAGGGTTCGCTCCATGTACTTTTCGAACTCGGTGAGCTTGGGTGCAATTGCCTCTTCGAGTTCGTACTTGCCGGCCAGCGCATCGGTAGTCTTCAGGCCGTTGCCGGTAATGCAGAGCACGGTGCTTTCGTCGGATGAAATGCGTTCCTGGCGATACAGCTTGCGCGCCGTGCCCACCGTGACGCCGCCCGCGGTCTCGGTGAAGACTCCCTCCGTCTCCGCCAGCAACTGGATGCACTCCACCAGTTCGGGATCGGAAACATCCTCCGACCAGCCGCCGCTCTGGGTGATGACCTTGATCGCGTAGTGCCCGTCGGCCGGATTGCCGATGGCCAGCGAACGCGCGATGGTGGTTGGTTTCTGCGGATCGATATCTTTGTTGCCCGCCTTCACGGCGGTTGAAATAGGAGAACAGCCGGTAGCCTGCGCTCCGAAATATTTCACGGACTTCGCCTCCACCAGCCCCAACTGGACTAGTTCGTCGAAGGCTTTCTTGATTTTTATGATCAACGATCCGCCGGCCATCGGACATACGACGTTGTCGGGTAGACGCCAGCCCAACTGTTCGGCGATTTCGAAGCCGACGGTTTTCGAACCTTCCGCGTAATAGGGACGCAGGTTGACGTTGACGAACCCCCAGTTCCTTTCATCGGCAATCTGGGAACAGAGGCGGTTGACCTGGTCGTAGCTTCCCGAAATGCGCACCAGCCGGGCGCCGAAAACCTGGGTGCCGAGAATCTTGGCGGGCTCGAGATCGGCCGGAATGAAGATCACGGCCTTGAATCCATTGCGCGCGGCCTGGGCCGCCACCGCGTTGGCGAGGTTTCCCGTGGACGAGCAGGAGACGGTATCGAATCCGAAACTACGGGCCTGCGACAAAGCCACTGCGACGACGCGGTCCTTAAAACTCAGGGAGGGCTGACAGACCGCGTCGTTTTTCAAGTAAAGGTGCTTCGCGCCCAGCTTCTGAGCCAGACGCGGCGCCTCGAGCAGTGGGGTAAACCCGGCTGGAACCGTGGGCTGATAATTCGCGGGAAGGGGCAGCAGATCGCGGTAACGCCACATGCTGGCTGGGCCCCGGGCGATGCGCTCACGGGTAAAGAGGGGACGCACGGCTTCGTAATCGTAGAAAACTTCCAGGGGAGAGAAACAATCGTCGCAGATGGAACGGGGCTGGTTTCCCCAGCTCTTGCCGCATTCGCGACAGCGCAATTCGTATGTCCGTGTTTCCGAGGTCATTGAACCACTCGCTTTGGAGTGGCGTGTCGGGACGAGCCGTCCGGAAAATGCCCAGAAACGCGAAATCCTCTTTCCCTGGATAGAGGATAAAGAGGAACGAGATGCTAAGAATTCGGCACCCCGAATCTCATGTTCCCCCTGTGTAGGGCGAGAGTTGACACCGGGCGACCAGAAAATGAATTCTGATCCGGTTGTCGTGGCTTCGTAGGGCTCGTCCCTCAGCCACTCTGCATGAAATCCAAGGTCTGCTCCGGAGAGCAAACTTGAGTGATGGTACCGGGGGAGGCAGAGCTACGTCAAGTAGCTTAAGCCTCCGCTAGTGGTTCAGCCTGAAGTTTCTCCTTACCCAGAGGCGTCATCCTGAACGGCCTTCAGGCAGTGAAGGATCGGGCGTGAAGCAGATACCCCCTTTGCCCCGCGCTGTGGCAATGCACGCCGGAAAGCGACGGTTTCGAATTGAGCCACTACCTAGCCTCCGGGGTGAATCGACGGCACCGTCGGTGTTCCTGGGGACACACGTTGTTATACTTTCCCCGGACGGTTCCCCGGCATGGCAGAGCAAGTCTTCGGACTCGGCGTTAACCAGGTCATGGCGTATGCCGCCGTGGCCAACGTGCTGCTGGTGGTGGTGCTGGCTGGGATCAACGTCTACTACGCCGTCCACGCCAAGCGCCAGGCGGATGCGAGCCGGGAACAGGTGGCAGTATTTACCCGGCAGGCGGAAATCGCCGCCGAAACGCTCTCTTTTCTGCGCAAGCAGATCGATCAGCAGGTTCGCACCGACGTGGCTGCCGTGGCCCTGCAACTCAAGGTTGCCATCCATGTGATTGAAGACTGGCTCAAGCGCACCAGTTCTTCGGAATCGCACCCTCAACTGCCGGACCAGATTTCCATCCTTCCTACAGAGTTCAGCCTGGCGACGCAACGCGCTCATTCGATTGATCCCATTGCGGCGGAAAATATGGGAGCTGCTGCCTTATACGTTAGCGAAGCCGAAACCAACCTGAAAATTCTGAGAGGCGTGACGCCGGGTTCTCAGACTGCCAAAGAAGTGCAGGAAAGGGCCGCCAAGAGCCTGAACGCGGCCCGGTACAAGCTCTCCGTAGCCCGCACCCGCTGGGAAGCCCTGGAGGCGCCGGCGTCTTGACCGCCGGGATGGCGCCAGCGCATAATTACGGCCTTGGAAGTCCCATGGCTTTCCGGATGAAAGCCCACATCCACCTTCCCCCCAGATAAAGGCATCCTTGCCGAGTTCCGTCCACCGGAACAGGGAGATTTTCAGATGACCGAAGAAGCCAACAAACGTATCGGCGATTACCAGATTCTTGATGAGTTGGGCAGCGGCGGAATGGGACGGGTCTGGCGGGTGCGGAACGTCATCACCGAGCGCATTGAAGCCATGAAGGTTCTGCTTCCCGACCTGGCGGGACGGCAGGAGCTGGCGGCGCGTTTCCAGCGCGAGATCAAGCTGATGGCCAGCCTGAACCATCCCAACATTGCAGCGCTCCGAACTGCATTCACCGCCGACAACCAGCTGTACATGGTGATGGAGTACGTCGAGGGCACCAACCTGGCGGACAAACTGGAGAAGGGACCGATCGCGGTGAGCGACGCCGTCAACTACATAAGCCAGGTGTTGAGCGCGGTCAGCTACGCGCACCAGCAGCACATCATTCATCGCGACATCAAGCCGGCCAACATGATGCTGACGCCGCAGGGAGTCATCAAGCTGATGGATTTCGGCATCGCCCGCGCCGGCGAAGAGCGCAGCCTGACCATGACCGGAACCACTATGGGCTCGTTGAGCTATATGTCTCCTGAGCAGGTGAAAGGCGAGGCCACCGATGCGCGCTCTGACCTGTATTCGGTGGGCGTGTCGCTGTATGAATTCGTGACCGGGCAGCGCCCGTTCACTGCCACCAGCGACTATTCGATCATGGCTGCCCATGTTAAAGAGGCGCCCAAGCCGCCGGTCGAACTGCATCCCGGACTGCCGGCAGCGCTGAACGAAATTATTCTGATGGCAATTGCCAAGGATCCGGCGCAACGCTTCCAGACGGCGGATGCTTTCCGCAATGCTTTGAGCTCCGTGCCGGTCTCAGCACCCACACCCGCTATGCTCGAAGCTGCCACCGTGGAGTCTATGGCGGCGTTACCCAAAGTGCCGGCTGCGCCCGCCGCCACTCCGGCGGCTCCGGTTGCAGCCTTGAAGAGCCCAACCCCGCCGCCTCCGAGCCCTACGCCGACGCCCATGCCGCCACCGGCACAGGGCAGTGGTCATCGGGGCTTGTACATGACTCTGGGAGCTCTCATTGTGCTCGCCGGCCTGGTGGTCGCTGGAATCTACGTGCCGCGGATCAGCAAGACCCATGCCAAGGGACCGGACGCGAACTCGGTGGAGCAGAGTGCCGACAGCACCACACCCACTGCCACGCCCAGCGAAACCCAGCCCAGTCAGCCGACGCCTTCAGACGCCCCGGCTGCCGGTGCGATGAGTTCGGATTCGTCGCAACCGCCCGCCGCACCCGCAGCCACCACAGCTTCGGTGGACAACTCGAGTGCGATGCAGTCAGCTCCACCCGCAACGCCGGCGGCTCCCGAGATGGAAAAGCCGGTGCTGAGCAATCTCGCCCCAGCCAAACCCAGCCACTCCCGTGCCAAAAAGCTGACGGCCCAGAGCGGCAGTATGTCCGGTGATGCCGGCGCGCCTCCGCAGGGCGATAGTGGAATGGCCGCGCCAGAGGCAGCTAATTCTTCAGCTCAATTGGACGAACTGGAGCAGACGGTTGACCAGCTTTCCAACCGCGCCGCCGCCGTTAACAGCGGCCTGGATCGCCTGCAGCAGGAGCAGAGCGCCTCGGGCTACGGGCTGCGCGGTGACATGGTCGAGCGCCAGGCGAGCCTGAAAGCCAACCTGTTCAAGGCCGAAGAAGCGATGCAACACCACGATGCGGTCCGGGCAAAGAAATACGCGGACATGGCGGGAAAAGACCTGGAAGTGCTGGAGCGCTTCCTGGGCCACTAGGGGCAGTTGATGGTTTCTAGTTTCCGGTTTCCAGAAAAGCGTTCGGTAACCGGGAACTAGAAACCAGAAACTAAAAACCGGAAACTGCCTTACCGGCTGTACTGGTTTCTCTTCTTTTCTTCGTGGCGTTCCTGCCCAAGCTGGATCAGGCGCTCGATCAGTTCGGGATAGGCCAGGCCTGACGCCGCCCACAGCTTGGGATACATGCTGATCGCGGTGAAGCCGGGCATGGTATTGATCTCGTTGAGATAGATCTTCCGGTTCTTGGGATCCATCAGGAAATCAACCCGGGCCAGTCCGGAGCAGTCCACCGCCTGGAAAGCGCTGATAGCCAATTGCTTGATTTTTTTGGTTTCGGCCTTGCTCAGCTTGGCCGGAATGATCAACTGCGATCCCTCGTCAACATATTTGGCGGTGTAGTCGTAGAATTCTTTGCCCGGAACGATCTCGCCCGGCACTGAAGCCTCGGGCTTATCGTTGCCCAATACTGAGCATTCGATTTCGCGGGCCTTGTGCTTCTTGCCGCCAACGCCTTCCTCAATCACAATCTTGCGATCGAATTTGGCGGCCTCTTCCATCGCCGGAGGCAATTCCTTGCGGTCACGCGCCTTCGAGATTCCCACTGATGATCCCAGATTGGCGGGCTTCACAAATACCGGATACTTCAGCTTGCTTTCCACCAGCTTCTGCACTTTCTTCGGCGTCGCTTCCCAATCGCTGCGCAGCACCGTGACGTGCTTTACGATGGGCAGTCCGGCGGCCCGGAAGAGGGACTTCATCACGTCCTTGTCCATGCCGGCGGCGGAACCGAGCACGCCCGCGCCCACGTAGGCGATATCCGCCAGTTCGAACAATCCCTGAATGGTCCCGTCCTCGCCGAATGTGCCGTGCAAGACCGGGAAGATGATGTCCACATTGATGGCCCGGTCGCTGGCCCGGCGGGTGAGGGACTCAGTCTGGAATGCGGTGAGGGAGCCGCCCGGGCGCTGCGGTTCCGGTGGCACCACCACCGCCTGACCGGTAGCCAGGACGGCAGCTCCAGGGGTGGCTTCAGGGTCACCCGCCCTAAGATTAGAATGGGCTTGGCTTTTGCCCCGCAGCAGCAGTTCCGCGTCGCCGGCGGTCAGCCACCGGCCTTCCTTGGTGATGCCGATGGGTACGACTTCGTACTTATTCTTGTCAATGGCGTTCAGGACCGATGCGGCCGAGAGCAGCGATACTTCATGCTCCCCGCTGCGCCCGCCAAACAGGATGCCGACACGCAGTTTTTTCATGGCTCTTTTTCATGGATATGGGCTTGATATGGCCCCTCCATTCTTGCACAATGTCATACCGTCTGGGTTGACCAGGGCTGCACCCCGAGCTAGCCTCGGCCGGTCTGGGCCGGGAACCTCTGCGTTGTCCTGATTTCTTTGGGAAGGGAAGATCACGTCATGCGAAAAGTAATGTCACTGGCCGCGCTCTTTTTGCTGTTCTCGGTTGCGGCGGCATACGCGCAAGCGGCGCCGGCCGCCCCCCGCAAAAAACGGGTAGCCATTTTCGATTTCGATTACGCCACGGTACACGGGAATGTCTCGGCCCTCTTCGGCCAGGACGTGGACATAGGCAAGGGCATCTCCGATCTGTTGGTCACCTACCTGGTCAAAGACGGCAGCTATTCGGTGATCGAGCGCAAAGCTCTGGATAAGATCATGGCGGAGCAGAATTTTTCCAACAGCGACCGCGCCAATCCCAACTCCGCCGCCAAAATCGGGAAATTACTGGGCGTGGACGCGATCATCGTCGGCAGCATCACTCAGTTCGGCAACGAGACCAAGAACATGAACCTGGGCGGCGCTGGCGGCGCGCTGGGCGGATTTGGCCTGGGAGGTTTCGGACACAAAAAGTCCAAAGCCATCGTGTCCCTGACCGCGCGCATGGTGGACGTGGATACGGGCGAGATTCTGGCGGTGGCTGAAGGCCATGGTGAATCGCAACGCGAAAGCACTTCGCTACTGGGCGGCGGCGGTAACTGGCACGGCTTCGGCAACGGCAACGCGGACTTCGGCAGCAGCGACTTCCAGAGCACCATCATCGGGGAAGCGGTAAAGGCCGCGGTAGAGAAAACCAGCACCGAAGTGATCGCCGACAAAGACAAACTGGTGGCGCGCACCGTCGTGGTTGAGGGCTTGGTCGCGGCCGTGGATGGAGGACAGATCATCCTCAATGTCGGGTCGAAAGCCGGAGTGAAAGTCGGCGACCAGCTGAACGTCGAGCGCGTCTCCAAGGAAATCAAGGACCCATCCACCGGCAAAGTGATCCGCCGGATGGCGACCTCGGTCGGCGTGGTTAAGGTCACAGATGTGGACGACATTTCGTCGGTCGCCACCACCGTTTCAGGCTCCGGCTTCAAAACCGGCGATGCGGTGAAAACGGTCACTCAATAAAACGCTGGTGCGGGCGCCGTCGCCCGCGGCTTCTGACTCTTGATGAACGGGCGGGGTACCGCCCGTTCCGGCCCTCTTCTTCTGAGCAGCACGGCTCGATTGGCTCAAACTGGGAGGCTCCCTATGGGAGTGTCATTCGCACGAGTAAGCAAGCTGGCAAGCGTCGTTGTCGTCGTTCTTCTCATCCTACCTGTCGTGACCGCACAACAAAAAGGTCCCCTGACCAATGCCGACGTCATCAAGATGGTCAAAGCCGGAATGGCAGAACCCACGATTGTGGCGGCCATTGCCGGCAATGACACGCAGTTCGACCTGACCTCAACCGGACTGCAGTCGCTCAGTCAGGCCGGGGTCAGCAGCAAGGTGATCCGCGCCATGCTAGCGGCGGAATCGAAGAAGAAAGATGCTGCCGCAGCGGCGGAGAATGCGGCGGCTGCGTCAAATACGAACACCACGCAAGACTCCACTCCGGACGCGTCATCCGGCATGCCCCAGGGCATGCCTTCCCAGGGGATGCCGCAGGGCATGTCATCGGAACAGATGCAGCAAATGATGGCCAGCATGCCACCTGAAATGCGGGAGCGTATGCAGGCCTCGATGGCCCAACGCAACGCCAGGAGGTCCGAACGGGGAGGTGGATCGGCTGGCGCAGCCAACTCTATTCCCGCTCATGCCGGTGTGACCGTTCCGTTGGATAGCGCCCTCTATACTTCATTCATGCGGTTGAAGACCCAGCCCGGGTATCACATGGTCATGACTCTACAGACCAGCGATCCCAGGATGGCGCAGATGGCCCAGAGCATATTCAGCCCGGGGGAATTGGTGGTCGAGGGCAATACACGCCAATACATCATGCACTACAAAATGCAAGCCACGGACGTGCCGGGCACGGTGGATGACTGGGAGATTCGGTCGGTGGTGCAAAACGGCCGCGGGGCGTCGCTGATTACTTCGGCGGCGGTGCCTCGATTACTGAAGGAGGCCGCGGAAAAGGCAGCTCACGACCTGGCGGAGTTGGACCGCATGGCCGCGACCTCGATGGCCCGTGCCGCGGCAGAAGGACCCATGGGTGCGATCGGCGCAGGAATGACTGCCGCTGGAGTCGCAATGGCGCACGCGGAAGCGCCCCGGATGCTGAAGAAGGAGCGGGACATGTTTTCCTGGCATTGCCGGGACCTCCCGCCGAGCGACGCATCGGGCAATCAACCCAACCCCAATCTCACCGACCTGCACCCCATCGCCGACCAGAACGTGAACGGCGCGATGGCGGACGGCTATGAGTTCTACGACCACGAAAACGCAAAAACCCAGGGCACGGTGCACCTGTTCGTGGCCAAGGACACCGGCTTGCCATTGCGGATCGAGATGGTGGATCCGAGCGGCGCCGGCGGGATCCAGATGAACTATGGCCCACTCACCGGTCCGGCGAATATTGAAGTTCCGGCCTGCATGAAGGCCAAATAGCCACCGGAACCTCAGGAAATTGAAGCTGAATCGCCCGTGAAGTTTTCTGTATTGGGGGCAAAGTGTCATACAATGCCCGTGCCTCCCCCCAGGCCTCCAGGAAATCTCAACTAAATTCGTTCGTCATGGAGACATGATGGCAACAGCTGCTGCAACTCCCGGCAATCGCGCACAGTTTGCGACCCGCGTTCCCGGGCGCCGTTACGACAACCTTTTCTTTTCGGCCATGGCGTTGCTCATACTGGCCACTGTCTTTCTGGGATTTGCACGCACCTATTACCTGGCGGGGATGATCCGTGCCCCGCTGCCCGCCTTCATCATTCACCTGCATGGCGCCGCATTTTCCTGCTGGATACTCTTGCTGCTCGCGCAAACCGCGCTGGTCTCGACTGGCCGGGTGGATATCCATCGCCGCCTGGGCATACTCGGTTTTCTTCTGGCCTGTGCGATGGTGGTTCTCGGCGTCCTGGCGGGCACCAATGCGCTGGCGCGGGGTTTCGCGCCGCCCGGTCTGGATGCCTCGACTTTCTATGTCGTGCCCATCACGGACATGCTGATTTTCGGGACGCTGATCTACTTCGCTTTCCGTAATCGTGGCGATTCCCCAGCGCACAAGCGCCTGATCCTCATCGCTACGATCGCATTGCTGATCGCCGCCATAGCGCGCTGGCCCGTCGCCATTTTCCTGGGCAAACCCATCGCGGCTGGCTTGTTCTCCTACATTTTCCTGCTCATGCTGGTGGCCTACGATTTGTGGTCAATTCGGAAGGTCCATCGCGCTACACTCTGGGCGAGCGTTTTTCTCATCATCGTGCAGCAAATACGAGTGCCCATAGGGATGACAGCACCCTGGCATGCCTTCGCCAGTTGGGCCCGGTCCCTGGGGAGTTAGCGCGGCCGCGCCAGACTCAGCCGACGATTCAGAGTGCCCCGCGGCCACCCAGCTTGGCGGGGACCACGGCCCGCGACGGGAAATGCAACCCTGCCGCATGCCGGTTCATGGCGGTGGCCGCTTGCGTGCGGCGGTTGCCCTCGAGGCTGTTGTAATCCAGAGTGGTGACGCTGTGTTCACACAGCGCACATTTAAACGTGGTGCCGCCGTTCATCGATTTGGTGGTGTAGTATCGCACGCCTCTATTGTAGTCCTGCCGCACGCCAGCTCTTCCTGGGCATTAGGTGAGCGACTTTAGGGTAAAAGCAGGTGTGTCCGACCCACACTTCTCTTACAGGATCTTCTTGCCAAACGCGGACTGCGCCAACTCTACTGCCAGGTCCGCGGTGCGGTTGTGCTCGTCAATGACGGGATTGACCTCGACAATCTCAAAGCTCAGCATGCGGCCGTGGTCGGCGATGATTTCCATGGCGAGGTGGGCCTCGCGATAGGTGGCCCCGCCGCGCACCGGGGTGCCTACGCCGGGGGCGTCTTCGGGATCGATCCAGTCCATGTCGAGAGAGACGTGATAGCCGGCAGTGCCGCGTCCCGCCAGGCGCAGGGCTTCTTCCATCACGGTGCGCATGCCACGCTCGTCGATATCGCGCATGGTAAAGACGCCGATGCCGGCCCGGCGGACATTTTCTTTTTCGACAGCATCAATGTCACGCACGCCTACCAGCACGCAGTTTTCCGGTTTCACCTTGGGCGAGAAATCAAAGATGTCGGCCAACTCGGCTGGTCCCAATCCCATGGTGGCGGCCAGCGGCATGCCATGAACGTTCCCGCTGGGTGAGCTCTCAGGGGTATTGATGTCGGTGTGTGCGTCAATCCAGATCAGACCGATTTTCTGGTTCTGGCGGCGATAGAACTCAGCCACCCCGGCCACCGTTCCCGCGGCCACTGAGTGGTCTCCGCCCAGCACCAGGGGAACCATGCCGACCTCCAACGTCTTCAGAACCAGTTCGGCATGCTTGGTGCAGGTGGCGGTAATTTCCTTCAGATACTTGGCGGATGGGTCCCCCGCCTTCTTCTGTTCGGCGATTGCTACGGACACATTGCCGGCATCCTCGACCACATGTCCCAGGGCCTCGAGACGCGCCTCCAGACCAGCGACACGCACCGCAGAGGGGCCCATGTCCACGCCCCGGCGCGACTGTCCCAGATCGAGCGGGACCCCAATCACCCGGATTTTCCTGGGCACGATACTGGACGAAGCTGCATTGCTTGGGGTCATGGATTGGTGATAACGGTTGTGCCCGGTGTCTTCCCCTGAACCGGCGCGCTCCGGTTGGTTGAGATTTTATCTTCAGTTGCCAGTCAAAAGTTCCCGGTTCTCAGTTTTATGCGCATTCACTCGCTCGGCGGTGACAGATGTCAGGGGTACAGCCGATTCAGCATGCGGGGAAACGGAATGGTCTCCCGCACATGCTCCAGTCCGCAGATCCAGGCCACGACGCGTTCGATTCCCATGCCGAAACCACCGTGCGGCACGCTGCCGAATTTGCGCAGGTCAAGGTACCACTTGAAGGCTTCTTGGGGAAGGCCGTGCTCGTGAATGCGCTGCACCAGCAGATCGTAGGACGCCATGCGCTGCGAGCCACCGATAATTTCTCCGTAACCTTCCGGCGCCAGCACATCCACGCATAGCGCCAGTTCCGGCCGTTGCGGATCCGGCTCCATGTAGAACGCCTTGACCTGCGCGGGATAACGATGCACCATGACCGGCTTGTCGAACTGTGAAGAAATGTAGGTCTCATCCGGCGATCCCAGGTCGCCGCCCCATTCGAACTTGTTTTCCAGTGCGCCCTTGGCGTGTGCTTCCTGCAACATCCTGGCGGCTTCGTCGTAAGTAATGCGCGGGAACGGGGCCTCAATCTTTTCCAGCTTGGTGACATCGCGGCCGATGACCTGCAGGTCGCTGCGCCGCTTCTCCAGGCAACGCTTCACGATAAAGCTGATCAGGCCCTCCGCCAGGTCCATGAGATCGTCGAGTTCGGCGTAGGCGACCTCGGGCTCGACCATCCAGAATTCCGTGAGGTGACGCCGCGTCTTGGATTTTTCCGCCCGGAAGGTTGGCCCGAACGAGTACACCTTGCCCAGGGCCATGGCGGTAGCTTCGATGTAAAGTTGGCCGGACTGCGTCAGATAAGCCTGCTGGTCAAAATAATCGACCGGGAAAAGAGTGCTGGTGCCTTCGCAGGCGGCCGGAGTGAGAATGGGAGGGTCGGTCAGGACAAAGCCGCGCTCGTCAAAGAAATCCCGCGCCGCTTTGATGATCTCCGCCCGCACCCGCAGAATCGCCGCCTGCCGCTGCGAACGCACCCACAGGTGACGGTGTTCCATCAGGAATTCAACGCCGTGCTCTTTCGGAGAAATGGGATAAGGGTCGCTCTCGGATACCCGCTGCAGAACCTTAATCCCGGAGACATCGAGTTCATACCCGCCCGGGGCGCGCTTGTCGGCGCGGACTTTTCCCTCGACGATCACGCTCGATTCCTGAGTGAGGCCTTTTATTGCGTCGAATACTTCAGGTGCCACGGCATTTTTCGGCACCACGCCCTGAATCAGGCCGGAGCCGTCGCGGAATTGCGGGAAGAGCAGTTTCCCGCTCTCCCGCAGATTGTAGAGCCAGCCTCGAATGGTGACGGTCTGGCCCTCATGCTTGCCGATATCAGAAATCGTGCTTACAGGAGATGTCATAGAATTGATTGAGAAATTGGGTAATTGAGAAATTGCGGAATTGAAAACCGAGAAGCCCAGCCCGCTTTTCAAATTACACTACTAAATTACTCAATCACCAAATTGCTAAATACCTCGCCCATTTTCTCCACCGGATTCACCTTCTCGTCGGCTTCGATTTCCAGCAGCAACGGCGGGGTATGCGGCGCGGAGCTCAGTAACTCCATCGCTTCCTTCCAGTCGATGGTCCCGGCCCCCGGCCACAGATGAGAGTCGCGGTCTCCCGCATTGTCGTGGACGTGGGTGGAATGAATATGGCCTTTCAGGATTGCGAACGCTTCCGCCACGTTGCTCATGATATGGGCGTGGCCGAAATCGAAGCATACTCCCACGTCATCGAAGTGGGTGATCTGGATGAACTCCACCAGTTTGTCCGGAGTGCTCAGCTCATTGGGAATATTTTCCAGCAGGATGCGTACTCCCAGCGGTTTGGCAAAGGCACGCAAGTGCTCGATGGAAGTCATGGCCGCTTCGAATTTGCGGTCGTCAAACGATTCGCCGCCGGTCCCCATGTGCTGTATCAAAAAGCGGAAGGGAATCTGCTCGGCCACTTCAATCGCGCGCTTGATCTCATCCATGGCCTCGATGCGCTGGGCCCGGTCGGTGGCGGCCAGGTTCACGGGCGGCGCGCCGGTGCGCCCTGACTCGTAATCAGCGTGCAGGGGCGAATGAATCGAATGGAGCGGAATACCGCTGGTGTGAAACCAGTCCGCAATTTCGCGCACATGCTGCTTGCGGTTGGCATAATCAAGGTGCTCGCGCGCGGCAAATATCTCGATCGCCTGCGCCCCGCCCCGCACCAATCCGTCCAGCAGCCCGGGATGCAGCCGCTCTTTCACGTACACCAGTGTGGACATTGCTTTCAGCATACTGAACAGACCTGTGTGGGGCGGGCGCCCTCGCCCGCCGCCTTTGACTTGGACCTTAGATATTCCAAAACTTGGGGCCGTCGGAACTGTGCCGTAATCAAGCTCAAAATCAAATTCAAAAGCGGCGGGCGAGGGCGCCCGCCCCACATGAACTGATCTAAAATCCTATCGCTCGGCCGTTGTTGCGCGGGTCGCTGGCGCCCAGGCGGTCTCCCCGTTTCGGGTCGATCATGATGCACTCGCCGTCGCTCCAGGAACCCCGCGCTTCGATGCGGTGGCCCATTCCCTCCAGCCGCTTGATGGTATCAGGAGAAAATCCAGACTCCACGCGGGTGACGTCGGGCAACCACTGATGATGGAAGCGGGGAGCGTTCACCGCTTCCTGAATATTCATTCCGTAGTCGACCACTCCCATCAGGATATTGGCCACCGTAGTGATAATCCGCGGGCCGCCGGGAGAGCCCAGCACCAGAAACAGCTTACCGTCTTTCAGCACGATAGTGGGCGCCATGGCGGAAAGGGGGCGCTTGCCTGGTCCAATTGCATTGGCTGGCCCCTGAATCAGGCCGAACATGTTGGGTACGCCCTGCTTGGCCGCGAAGTCATCCATCTCATCGTTCAGCAGAAAGCCCAGGCCCTCGGCAGTGACCCGCGAGCCGAAGCCGTCATTGAGCGTGGTCGTGACCGCGACCGCGTTGCCCTCCGGATCGACCACCGAGTAGTGAGTCGTTTGGTTTGGCTCCGCCCGAGCGCCGGAAGGAATATGTCCAGCGGCATATTGTTCGAGCTGGTTGAAGATTGCAGGCCGGATCAGATCTTTACTAAGGCTGGCATGCTTGGGATCAATCGATTCCCGCCAGGCCGCGCCGTAGCGCTTGTCGATCAACTGGGCCACGGGAATCTTGGAAAAATCGGGATCGCCCAAAAATTCTGCCCGGTCGAAAAACGCGCGCCGGAAGGCTTCCAGCGTCAGGTGCACTGCCTGCGCCGACCGGCCTCCGAATTTTGCCAGGTCGTAGCCTTCTAGAATGTTCAATATCTCGATCAGGGTGGTCCCGCCCGACGATGGCGGCGGAGCGCTGATGATTTCGTAGCCGCGGTACGATCCCCGCACCGCCTCCCGCTCCTTCACTTCGTAGTGGGCGAGATCCTCAACCGTGATCAGCCCGCCGCCCTTGTGTACGGAAGCAGCCAGTTCCCGCGCCATGTCTCCATGATAGAAGTCATTCGGGCTTCCGGCGATGCGCTTCAATGTGCGCGCCAGGTCCGGCTGCTTGAACACCTCGCCGGCCTGGTAATAGTTTCCATCGCGCTGAAAAACGCGGCGCGATTCCGGAAACTGGCCCAGCTGTTTGTCCTCCCGCAAGTCGCTGGCATCTTCGGCGGCCAGGGCAAACCCCTCTTCCGCCAGCTTGATCGCGGGGGCCATCACACGCGCGAGCGATAGCTTGCCGTACTTCTTCTCCGCATACACCATCCCCGCCACCGATCCCGGCACTCCAATCGCCTTGTAGCCGACGGTGCTGGCATCCTTCACCACATTTCCCTGGGCATCGAGATACATGTTGGCCGTGGCGGCTGCGGGTGCCTTCTCGCGGTAGTCGATAAAGTGGGTCTTGCCATCGGCGAAGCGGACGAGCATGAAGCCGCCGCCGCCCAGGTTTCCCGCCTGGGGATGCACCACGGCCAATGCGAAACCCACCGCGACTGCTGCGTCCACGGCGTTGCCGCCCGACTTCATCATCTGCACTCCAGCCCGCGAGGCCAACCGGTGCACGCTGGCCACCATGGCTCGAGGCGCTACCTCCGGGACCAGGCGGGCCCCGAAGCTACGCGGCCCGCCTGACGCCAAGGTCAGCGGAATAAAGAGCAGCAGAATGAATGACTTGCAATGAGGTCGCATGAGGGGAACTGCTAGAGGCTAGCCTAGCCGGAGAGCAGGAGTCAAATCATCGGGATGCCCGGCAACAGCTCAGTCTGAACAATCTCTCGAACCCCGGGGGTCATCCTGAGGACTTTAGTCCCGAAGGATCTGGCGCGCGTAGCGCCCGGTCTTGCCAAGCCGCGCACATCTTCACGCCAGATGCTTCGCAAGCTCAGCATGACGCCTTGGATTGTGAGCCAAGGTTCAAACTGAGCCACTACCGGATGCCCGCACCGCTGCTATGAGGTGCGGGTGCCGATAGGAAGATGGTCAGGTTGACTGCGCGATCGCTATCTTTGCGCTGGACAGATCCTGAGGCAGGTATAGGGATGCGGTCACAGTCTGAAATCTGGAATCTGAAATCTCCAGACAAGGCGTCAGATCATTGCCCTGTAAGCGCAAGGTTCTTCAGATATGCCGTCGCGCCCGAAGATGTCTTGTTTCCACCAATCTGGAAATTGACTATCAGGCGCCCGATCTCCCAGCCGAGGCCAAAAACGCTGGGCCCGGAGGCACCCACGAATGTGGATTCTTTGGTGTCGAAGGTCACGGAATCGTAGGTTACATTTCCCGCAGAATCCCGGTGATATTTCAGGATGACGTGATGCCACGCGTCCCCTTTCCAAACTTTTCTCGAACAAGCGACGTTCGAATTGTTCCAGTGCGGGTGGCCGGAATGGTTGGTCACGTACTGCCACATGCCCTTGCCAAAATTACATTGCATTCCAAAGATCACGGTGTTTCCGCTGAGCGTGACCTGGTTCAGATCAAGTTCGATATTGTTGACGGTCGCCAGCTGGTTGAAGTAAACCCAAGTATCCAGGGTGAAGGAAGTGGATTTGCCATCCTTGTGAGATGGGCCGAGATAAATATGGAAGCGTTCTCCTCCGTAGTATTTCCACACGACATCGAATTGCCGGAGCTGCCCCGATATCTTGCTGCTTCCCGTCGATGACCCATTCGTACCCTTGTCGTGCTCCCAGCACCAATGGGGAATGCTGCAACCCGTAGTGCCGCCAGAGCTGGGAATGTCCTCAAGATTCTTTACTTCTTCTGCGCCAAAGGCCATAAGACTGGTAAACAGCAAAAAAGCAACTGCAAACTTCACTGACATTCTCCCCGTGGTTGGTTTAAATCTGGCGACCGCTGTTCGGTCCGCTCCCGGTCCGGCCAAAGGTGGTTGTTGTTGTCAAAATTGTTACTGCCGCGAAGAGTGAGGGTCAACTATCGGAAGTACAGGGGTGCACCGGAGAGCACTGCAACATCGGCTTCGGTTCCACAGAATCATGCCGGCAAAAATCGCCGTTCTCACTTTCCGGCACGGCGAGATTTGGATCCGCGGCGGGTTGCCCTGGTCCTGCGGGTGCTGGTGCTGGTGCTGGCAGTGTTCGGCCTGGTTATCCTGGCCTTCGCCGCCACCATCTCATACGACTTTGTGATCAGCTCCCTGGTGTCGATCCAGGGCAGGACATCCATACGTTCGAGCGCTACCCAGTTGTAGCGGCCGAGGTAAGGCGCGGGGATGATATCTTCGTGCTCCACCAGTTCGGAAAATATTTCTGGTTCGCACTTGAACATCAGGCGGGGCGGCACCGAACTCAGAGACAGCAGCGCGAAGATCTTGCCGCCTACCTTGAAGCAGAGAACTTCTCCCCACTGCAGCTTTTCCGTAGCGTGGGGGAAAGAAAGGCAGAAGGCGCGGATGGATTCAACACTCATGATTTTCCTTATGAATCTACCCCGGGGAACCCTGAATCAAAGAGCACAGGCTGTTTTGTATGCGGGCGCGAGATCCGTTATAAGAGTTGTTTCAAACCAGCTGAAACCTCCAGGAGATTGAAATGCAAACCCGGCAACTTGGCAACTCTGACCTGCGCATCACTTCAGTCGGCTACGGAGCATGGGCCATCGGTGGCTCGGGCTGGCAGTTCGCCTGGGGATCGCAGGATGATAATGACTCCATCGCGGCCATTCATCACTCCCTCGAACTGGGAGTGAACTGGATTGACACGGCCGCGGTTTACGGCCTGGGGCACTCTGAAGAAGTTGTTTCCAGGGCGTTGAAGACGTGGCCGGGCCGGCCTCCTTACGTCTTTACCAAATGCGGCCGTCTCTGGGATGAACAGGGCAATGTGCGGGGAGGCTTGGCCGCCGATTCCATCCGCCGCGAAGTCGAGGACAGCCTGCGCCGCCTGGCCATCGATGTAATCGATCTCTATCAGATTCATTGGCCGCCCAATCCGGATTCTCCCCAACTTGAAGAAGGCTGGGTGACGCTGGCCGATTTGAAGCGGCAGGGCAAGGTGCGCTGGATCGGGGTCTCGAACTTCGACGTCAAACAGCTGCGGCGCGCCCAGGCCATCGCACCGGTCACTTCTCTGCAACCTCCTTATTCGCTGATTAACCGCGGAGTCGAGCACGAAATACTTCCGCACTGCCTGCAAGAAGGCATTGGCGTCATCGTGTATTCGCCCATGGCCTCGGGACTGCTGACCGGTGCCATGACCCGGGAACGGGCCGCCAAGATGCCTAAGGACGACTGGCGCCGCGCCAGTCCAAATTTCAATGAGCCCAAGCTGTCGCGGAATCTCGCCCTGGCGGAACGCTTGCGGGAGATCGGGAAGCGGCATGGCCGTTCGCCCGGCGAAGTTGCCATTGCGTGGACGCTGCGCAATCCGGCCGTGACTGGCGCCATCGTGGGCGCCCGCAATGCCAGCCAGGCCGAAGGCGTCATGCGTGCCGGAGACCTGACCCTCAACGATGAAGACGTAATGGAGATAGAGACTTTTTCTGAGGCGGCTGCGTAAGCGGCTTAGCAAGGAAAAAGGTGTCTGGATAGTTTGGGAACGGCACGGCTTCAGTCGTACCGCTAGGTTCGAACCCTGGTAACAAGTCTCCGGCGGATTGTGGCACAGCTGAAGCCGTGCCCTTCCCAACCCTGTGCGACGCTAAGTTTCTCCAGGGCAGGTGAAGTCGTGCCCTTCCCAACACCGCGCAGCGTCGAGATTTTCTTCAACCTTTGAAGCTTTGGTATCTGCTCATACTTCTTCCCGTGCCTCGCCCAGAGTTACGCTGACATCGAGCTTCTTCTTTCCCCGGTAGATGGTGATCCGCACCGTGTCGCCGGCGCGATGACTGTTCATGACCTGGCTGAGGTCCTGCTGGTCCTGGACCTGTTGGCCATCGATGGCCACGATCAGGTCGCCGCCCAGAGTGATGGGAGTGTTGCCGATGTAGGCGCGTTCGTTGCCGCCGTGCAGGCCAGCCCGGTCGGCGGCCCCGCCCGGCACCACCTGCACGATCAGCAATCCGCTGTCTGCCGCCAGGCCCATCTGGTCCGCCAGTTCAGGGGTAATGGGAATCGTTCGCACCCCCAGTGCCGGGCGCCGCACTCGCCCCAGGGTCATCAGGTCGTTCAGCACGGCCTTGGCCGTGTTGACCGGAATGGCAAAACCAATGCCCGCGCTCTGGCCCACGTTGGAGGCGATCAGCGTGTTGATCCCGATCACTTCGCCGTGCCAGTTCAGCAAGGGCCCACCCGAATTGCCGGGGTTGATGGCAGCGTCGGTCTGGATGGCGTCGTCAATCTGCATGCCATCGGGTTCCTGCACCGGGCGGATCGAACTGATGATGCCGTTGGTCATGGTTCCGGCCAGGCCGAAGGGATTGCCGATGGCATAAACCTTTTGCCCGACCTGCAAATTCCGCGAGTCGCCGAGCACCATGGGGGTGAGTCCGGGACCTTTGATCTGAATCACCGCCAGATCGTGAGAACGGTCGGTGCCCACCACGGTGGCGCGGTACTTCTTCCGGTTGTGCAGGGTCACTTCCACCTGGCGCGCGTCGGCGATCACGTGGTAGTTGGTCAGCACATGCCCTTCCTTATCGATGATGAAGCCAGAGCCCTGGCCCTCCTGTGGTACCAGGCCATAAAAGAAATCAAAGGTCACGGCCCGGGAAGTGATGTTCACCACGGAATCGATGTTCTTGCGGTAAACGCCGATATTGTTCTGTTCTTCAGCGTCGAAGGCGCCGTTCGAAGCAGCCTCGGTTATCTCCACCTTGTTGCTGGGGCGGCCAAACCAGTTCGCTGTATGCATCTGGCCGGAGCGGTAGGTAGTGAAGTAAAAGAAAGCGCCGGCAAAAATTACGGCCAGCAGAACAGGACGCAACAGTTTCATGGTTCGGGACCTTCCATACTTCCAAATTGTAGCGCCCGTAGGACAGCCGCCGGGACGGCGGCGCTACAAACTACGCTTCTTTCTTCAACTCGGCGTAAATTTCTCTCACCTGGTGGCCGGTTTCATCGAGTGATCCCGAGTTATCGATCACGTAATTGGCGGCCCTGATCTTTTCTTCGTCTGGAAACTGGGCCGCCATACGACGGGCGACTTCGCGACGCGCCGTTTCCGGGTCCACCTTCAGCCGCCGGGCCCAGCGTTCAACCCGCTGCTCCGGGCGGCAGGTCACGACCACTAGTCGGTCAAAGCCCCCGGCCATTCCGGCCTCCAGAATGAGCGCCGCTTCCACCAGGGCTATGGCGTGAGGATCGCGCCGGCCCACTTCCGCCATCCATTCCTCTTGCCGGCGAATCACGGCGGGATGGACGATCTGATTCAGCTCCTGGACCCGGGAAGACCGGTCGGGGCCGCCGAAGGCGAGTTCCCCCAGCCGGGCGCGGTTCACGCTGCCGTCCGGGTCTAAAATCCCGCTGCCGAAGTGGTCCACAACTTCCTGGTAGACCGCCTGGCCCGGCTGCATGAGCTGGTGGGAGATCTGGTCGGCCTGGATCACCTGCGCGCCCTGCGCGGCAAACATCTCACCCACCACCGACTTGCCCGCGGCGATGCCTCCGGTCAACCCTACCTTAAGCACTGCGGGCGTGCTCCGCCGCCCGGGTGGACAGGCGCGAACCCCTCCGCATCTTTGCGGCCTTCACGGTGTTGGCCATCAGCATGGCGATGGTCAAGGGGCCTACGCCGCCGGGCACCGGTGTGATTGCCCCAGCAACTTCGGCTGCATTGGGATGAGCGTCGCCCACCAAAGTTGACCCCTTCGCCAGGAAAGTCTCCTGGCGTTTGGTATTTCCTGCAAACAGCCGGTCAAACTCCGCAGGCTCGGTTACTTTGTTCATGCCCACGTCAATGACTGTGGCCCCGGGCTTCACGAAGTCGCGGGTAATCATTCCGGCGCGGCCGATGGCGGCCACCAGGATATCGGCGCGCCGGCAGACCCCGGGAAGGTCTCGTGTCTTCGAGTGGCAGACGGTCACCGTGGCATTGGCATTGATCAGCAGCATGGCCGTAGGCTTGCCCACGATATCGCTCCGCCCCACCACCACTGCTTCCTGACCCGCCACTGGAATATTGCTGCGCCTGAGGATCTCCATGATGCCGGCGGGCGTGCAGGGAACCAGCCCGGGACGCTGGGTGGATAGAAACCCCACATTGACCGGGTGGAATCCGTCCACGTCCTTGGCCGGGTCCACAGCCATCAGGATCTGCTTGGAATCCACCTGCGGCGGCAAGGGCAACTGCACCAGGATGCCATCAATCTCGTCGCGCCGGTTCAGTTCGAGGACTAGTTCCAGCAGCTCCGGGGTGGGAATTGTGTCTGGCGGAGTGAGTTTTTCGCTATAGATTCCCACTTCCTCGCAGCTCTTCACCTTGCCGCGAACATAAATCTCGGATGCCGGATTGTGGCCGACAAGAATGACCGCCAGGCCGGGACGAATGCCGGCCGCCGCCATGTCCTTCACCTCAGAAGCAACCTCCGCCCGGATTTCAGCAGCGATCCTGTTGCCATCCAAAATTGTGGCCATGAATCCTTCGTCCCCCCGGTAACAGAACGTTATCGTAAACTATTCCGAGAGGCGCGAACATCAGCCATCAGCTTTCGGTTATGCCAGTTCACTGAGAGCTGACGCCTGATGGCTTTTTTGGGCTTTTGCGCACAGGAGGCGTAAAATTCCCCCCATGATTCCCCAGGACCTGCTCGACATTCTGGTCTGCCCGGTCTGCAAAAAGGCGCTGGTGCTGAAAGACGAAGGCCAAAGCCTGAAGTGCTCCGAGTGCCGCCGCGTCTATCCGGTGCGGGACAGCATCCCCATCATGCTGGTGGACGAAGCTGTGATCGATCCTTCCTGAAGCCGGAATGTGTCACTCCGGCTCGTCCCAGAACGACACAACGTGTCAATAATGAAAATTGCCGATATGGCCCGTTGGTGCCACTAGAACCCGCCTGCTGGACGCATCCAAAGATTTAGCTGGCCTGCAACTTGCCGCAGCATAAGGGGTTTAAGAAACCGAAGTGCGGTGTTTTACGTATCTAGGGAAAACGGCCCGAACGCGGCACGAAAATTGCATGCAACGTTCACAGCAGGCAGTGAGTCTAATGAAATAAGCAGGTCAAGGTCGGAGGTGATAACGACCATGAAAGAACGATTCTCCAGCACCGAATTAACGGCTCTGCGAAACGATCTGTTGCAGGGAGGCCTGATCGACTCGCGGGAGGCCGCCGAACTTTTGCAAGTCTTCCTCATGGGACGTGGCTACGGGGTATCGCCTCAAGCAGCCATGGACGCCGTGGGCCGGGTTGAGATGTCAGGCTGCTCCATGCCCGTGCTGCAAAAAGAGCTGGAGGGTCTGGCGCTTGTGATGTAAGCGGTGACCAAAAGTATGTAAGAAATCTGCGGGGACCTCAGAACCTAGCCGTTTTCCCGCGAGGTGAGTAACAAGAATGAGCCGGGCCAACCAGCCCGGCGTTTTTGTTGGTCGGAGGCAGCTTCAGCTTCGGCTGCTAGCTTCTGAGCCATGCCGACATTGGAAAAGCTAGAAGCCAGCAGCTGGAAGCTGGAAGCGCCTTACTTCACTCGTAGCGCAAACTCTCCACCGGATCCAGCTTCGCCGCCCGGGTTGCGGGGACCGTCCCAAAGATGACCCCTACAAACGACGAAACCAGGATGGCGACAATGGCCGACAATCCTGAAATCGGGATCCGATATTCCGTCAGAAAACGTACGGAATACGGAATCGCTAAGCCGATCACCACGCCGATCAGTCCTCCCACCAGGGAAATGGTCATGGCCTCGGCGAGGAACTGGAAGCGGATTTCGCGGTTGGTGGCGCCCAGCGCCTTGCGGATGCCGATCTCGCGGATACGCGAGCTGACCGTCGCCAGCATGATGTTCATGATGCCAATGCCGCTGACCAGCAGGACTACAGCTGCCACCAGCAGCAGCACCAGCGTCAAGGCATTGGCGGTCTTCTCCGCCAGAACCACCAGTTGGGTGAGATTCATCACGTTGTAAACCGACTCGGCCCGGTGCCGGCTCTGGATGACCCGCCGGATCTGGTCCGTTGCCGGCTGCACCATCGAGGGATCGGCGGTCGAGAAGTAAATCTGTTTCACCGTGGGAGTGTCGGTGAAGTAGCGGCTCACCGTGTACGGAATCAGCATGGTGTAGTCAACGACTTCAGTTTGTCCGAAGGTGTCCACCCGCTCCCGGAAGGTGCCCACGATGGTGAAAGGCAGCCCGGTCAGCTTGATGATTTTGCCGATGGCCTCTTGTTGCGATCCGTAAAGTTCCTCGGCCATCTTTTGAGTGATCACTCCCACCTTGGTGTGTTCCTGCTCGTCTTTGCTGTCGAAAAATCTGCCGGTGACTGACCACCAGATTGCGCACGATCTTGTAATCGGGGAAAACCCCCAGCACGGAAATGTCGCGTTCCTTGCCGCCGCCCACGGGAATGCGCTCCCCCAGGGAAACCACTGGCGAAGCCGCGACGATGCCCGGCACTTGCTCCTGCGCCGCCTTAAGGTCATCGATGGTGAGCGGGTCGGGAGTGACATTGGCGACGCGCTGGCCGCCACTCTGGTATTCGGCTTCGATCTGGTTGGTCCCGATGGACTGAATCTGGTTCAGCACATACTGCTTGCCGGTCATGCCAATGGTCACAACCAGGATGAGCGAAGCGGTGCCGATTACCATCCCCAGCGCGGTCAGGGCGAAACGAACCTTATTGCTGCGGAACGTTTCGTAGGCAAAACTCAGGACCTCGCCGTAAACCATGCGGGGCGGATGTCGTTCGGGTGCGGTAGTGGTGGCAGTCCCCATAGCGTAGTTGGTTAGATGCTAGCCGCAACCGCCCGGAGGCGCAATTGACTGGGGCAGGTCGACTCCCCAAGGGGAGTCCTGATCCGGGAGGAAGCTGGTTTGGCCACGGCTGCTTATCGCCCGCGCGTCGCCATAAGACGACTCCCAACAGGAACGAAACCTGGTTGGGTACACCGCGGGGTGGAAAGGGCCGGGTCGGGGAATGTCATACCTCTCATTACCAGGCACAGTGAGGCGATGATGTTGGCAGCCAAATAGGCGCGAGTCCGACACGCCCAGGCCATCGGCTATGGCCGGTCCCGCCCCCAGGCTTCGACCTCGATAAAGCTGCACCACCTGCCGGGGTCCACCGGCACCAGATGGGTGATCCGCAGCCAAGAAGTTCGCCGTTTCTTGAAGGGAAAGTCCTGAAACCCGGCGGACGATCCGATCTGGAGGGAGACGTGGCTTCCATCGGAAAACTCAACATCAGCGCTTTTCCAGTAGCTGTCATGTGGGAAATCGGCGCGAACCATCAGGCGGATTTTGTCCAATTCGACTGGCCGGCCGAAGTCCAGCTTCCACCATAGGTCGGTGCGCAGCTGAGGACCCCAGGACTGGTAAGGCCATACGCCGTGATGGCCGTTCTTGATGACTCCGTCAATCGCATTACGCGCCTCGAAATCGAACAGGCTCCTGGAAACGCTGTTTGTGGTGGCGTGGGGGAAGATATGGACCTCCGCCGGCTCCATTTGCCGCACGTCGCACGGATTCAGGGCGAGATTCCGATAGTCGCCAAGCTCGTGCCTATTCAAGGCGCGAACCGCCACGCGATGAGATTTGCCGGCAAAACTTTCCGGCGCGTAGGCGCTGCCCGTGTCCTTTTCTTCGACGCCGTAGGGAATCTCATAGGAAGCGCTTCCCGGAGAGGGGTTGGGAAGATAGAGCACACACTCGGGCATGTTCTCGTCCAGTCGCACTGCCATGCGCTGTGGTCCGCCGAGAATGATGCGATCGCCTGGCTGATACTCGCGGTCCAAAACCAGCATTGCCGAAGCCCCTTTCGACGACCCGGCATTCATTTCGGAGCCTGCAATTCGAGTCCCCTGGCGGTCTTGCACCTCGATGTGAAATCGCACAGCGCTCGCACCCCTCACGTCTGGCGACTCGTCGACCGCCGCAAATCGTCCGCCTGCAATCGACCCGCAAAGGAAGACGGCAAAAACTCCGATCAACTTTATTGGTCGATGCCAGTTAGATCTCGCGGTCATAACCCCCCGGTCTCTCCGAAGGTATTTCCAAATCGCCTCCACGTGGCTTCGGAAGCTGTCTTCTGGCTGTTCACAAATCCGGCCGCGACACTTCCAGGCTCTAAGCCGGCGGCTCCACCGTCCCCCGGGCGTAGTAGGCGGCGTATCCCGGCTCCAGCTTCCGGCCCTTTGGGCTGAAAATACGGAAATGCGCCAATCCGGCTCTCTGCAGGGCAAACTGCAACGTCGTTCGTATTACGCCGAGACCGTAAGTCACGCTGCGGCTGAAGTTGATAGAAGACGCTTCCTCGAAATACTTCGTCGGACACGATACTTCGCCAATGCGGAAACCAAAGTTCACGCACTGCGCCAGCACCTGATTGTCGAAGACAAAATCGTCCGAGTTCTCGAGCAGGGGAATTTCCAGCAGGACCTTGCGGCTGAAGGCGCGATAGCCGGTGTGGTACTCCGACAACTTGATCCTCAGAAATAAATTCTCGAACGCCGTGAGAAAGCGGTTGGCCACATATTTGTAGAAGGGCATGCCGCCGTGCAGCGCCTGCCCGCCGATGATGCGCGAGCCCAGTACCACGTCATATACGCCATAGGCGACCATGCTGGCCATGGCTGTCACCAGCAGCGGCGTGTACTGATAATCAGGATGCACCATGATCACGACGTCGGCGCCCGCAGCCAGGGCCTCGCGGTAGCAGGTTTGCTGGTTGCGGCCGTAGCCGTAATTCTGGTCATGCACGAAGAATTGCAGGCCCAGCTGCCCGGCGATCTCAACCGTGCGGTCAGAGCTGTGATCGTCCACCAGAATGCGGATGTCCACCAGATCGGGCAACTCCGCCACCGTGGCGGCCAGGGTCTTCTCCGCGTTATATGCGGGCAACACCACGGCGATGCGCTTTCCGTTGAGCATGAACGATCATCATAATCTCACAGCCGTGGATTTTGACTAAGGCACCGGGCTGGTGTGGGACCGGGTCTCTGACCCGGTCGGGCGGTGCGCAGCACCGCCGAGCAGTTGGGAAGTTGTCAGGACTGCGGCCCCTTGGGCCGCCCGACCGGGTCAAAGACCCGGTCCCACACCAGCCCGGTCCTACACAATCTCATCCCAGGCACCTTCCTTCTTGATTGTTGATAAAATATGGTCTTCGATTGCCATGGCTGAAAAGCGTACCTTATTCGAGAAAGTCTGGGACGAGCACGTGGTCTCTTCGCCTCCCGACCGCCTGCCTCTTCTCTACATAGACCTGCACCTGGTCCACGAGGTCACCTCGCCCCAGGCCTTCGACGGCTTGCGCGCGGCCGGACGCCGGGTGCGCCAGCCCAATCGGACGGTGGCCACGGTTGACCACAATATTCCGACCGAGCCCCGCGGCACTCCCATCACCGATCCCATCGCGGCCCTCCAGATCCAGGCGCTGCAAAAGAATTGCAAGGAATTCGGAGTCCCGCTGTTCGACATGGATTCGCCCAACCAGGGCATCGTTCACGTCATCGGCCCCGAACTCGGACTCACGCAGCCGGGCATGACTATCGTGTGCGGCGACAGCCACACCAGCACGCACGGGGCGTTTGGCGCATTGGCGTTCGGCATCGGCACCTCCGAGGTCGAGCATGTGCTGGCCACGCAATGTCTGCCGCAGCGCAGGCCGAAGACGATGCTGATCAACGTGAAGGGTTCGCTGCCCGAAGGAGTGACGGCGAAAGACCTGGCGCTGGGCATCATCGGACAGATGGGGACCGACGGCGCCACCGGTCACGTCATCGAATATGCGGGCGAGGCCGTCCGCGGTCTTTCTGTAGAAGGACGAATGACGCTGTGCAACATGAGCATCGAGGCCGGGGCCCGCGCCGGCATGATCGCGCCCGATGAGACCACCTTCACCTATCTCAAGAACCGCTGCTTTGTTCCACAGAATGGAAACTGGGAAAAAACGCTGGCGCACTGGCGCACTCTGCCCTCCGATCCCGGCGCTCGGTACGACAAAGTCATCGAAATCGATGCCGCGAAGCTGGCCCCGTTTGTGACCTGGGGCACAAATCCCGGCATGGTGGTCGCGGTCAGCGGCAGGGTTCCGGAACTGAGCTCCCTGAAGACCGAAGCCGATCGCCACGCCGCCGAGCGCATGCTGGAATACATGGGATTGAAGCCCGGCACCCGCGTCGAAGAAATTCCGGTTGATCGCGTCTTTATCGGCTCCTGCACCAATTCGCGTCTGGAAGATTTGCGCGCCGCCGCTCGCGTGGCCCGCGGCCATCATGTGAATGCGAAAGTGCGGGCCATGGTCGTGCCCGGATCGCAGGCGGTAAAACATGCCGCCGAGCAGGAAGGCCTCGACAAGGTTTTCCAGGAAGCCGGTTTCGAGTGGCGCGAGTCCGGCTGTTCCATGTGCCTGGGCATGAATCCGGACATCCTGCAACCCGGCGAGCGCTGCGCGTCGACCAGCAACCGCAATTTTGAAGGCCGCCAGGGACGCGGCGGGCGCACGCACCTGGTCAGCCCGATGATGGCAGCCGCGGCCGCCATCGCCGGCCACTTTACTGACATAAGAAACTGGAAGTTTCAGTAAGTAGCAAAGTAGCGCCGGCGTCTCGCCGGCTGTCCGGAGGGCGTCCCGCCCTCCGTTACGCCAGGAGAACGAATGCAACCGTTCCGCACGCACAAAGGCAAAGTCGCTCCGCTCGATCGCGCCAACGTCGATACCGATCAGGTCATCCCGAAACAATTCCTGAAGCGAATCGAGCGCACCGGTTTCGGCGAGTTCCTGTTTTATGACTGGCGCCGCGGCAAGGACGGTTTACCAGATCCCACGTTCTCATTGAACCAGCCGCGTTACAAAGGAGCCAGCATCCTGGTGGCGGGAAAGAATTTCGGCTGCGGATCGTCGCGCGAGCATGCGGTGTGGGCCCTGGAAGATTTCGGCTTCCGCGCCGTGGTCGCCCCGTCGTTTGCGGACATCTTCGCCAACAACTGCGTGAAGAACGGCGTGCTCACAGTCGTGCTGACCGAAAGCGAGGTGGAGACAATCGTCCGCCGCGCCAATGAGCAGCCCAACTACCAGCTCACGCTTGATCTGGAACAATGCAAGGTCCAGGATGACAGCGGATTCTCCGCCACCTTCCAGATCGACGACTTCACCCGCCACTGCCTGCTCGAAGGCCTGGATGACATCGGGCTCACTCTGCAACACGAGCCGGAAATCACCGCCTACGAATCCCGGCATCCAGCAGCGCAAAAGATCATGTAGGGCGGGGGCGCCCTCGCCCGCCGCCACATCATTGCATTGGTCGGAAAACCGGAAACTAGCCTTATTCAGATATCCGGAGACGTCAACCATGTTACTGCTCTAGATATTGTCGGGAGGGGTAACTTGCAAACTGGGACTAAGGCTGAGAATCGCCGGGCCCCACGAATTCGACTGGAAATCGATGTGAATATTTATTCTCAGAAGGCCGGTTCAGTTCCCGGCAGGACCCTGGACGTCAGCGAGACCGGCATATCAGCCGTGCTTCCGGTTGAGTTGCCCATTGGCGAAGCGGTGAGGCTGGAGATCAGGTCCCGGCTCGAACCTGTAACCGTCGGCGCAGTGGTGCGCAACCGGAACGTTTTTCGCTACGGTTTCCAGTTCGAGCAGCCCGGGGCCGGGCGAGAACTCATCAAAAAGTTTCCTTAATATGTGGTGCGGGGCTGGCGCCCTCGCCCGCCGCTTTTCCTCACTCGAACGATGTACCTACACCGGCGGCCCCGCCGGCGCCCCTGACGATTTCAGCTTGGGCGTGTTCTGCACCGGATTCTGGAAGAACAGATTAATCTCGTGATCGATCTGCTCCAGCACGGGCCCGCGCGCCGCATTCTTCTTCAGGGCGCTCTGCACTTCCCGCACCCCGGCCAAAGCCGCGGCCCGCACTTCGGGCGTCGCTTCGGAGTTGGCGGCCAAAATCATCAGGCGCTCCGCAACTTCGGTCTGCACCACGCCCGCCAGGTCCCGCTCCGCTGCCGACTTCGCCGCGTCAGAAAAGGCTGTAGCTACCAGGGCCGACACCACGCTCCCCGGTGAAGGCGCCTGCATTTCCTGACGCGAGATCACCGCCAGCCGCTGCATACGCCTGGGATCGAGCAGTCCGCCTACGACGATTTCGGACACTGCGCGCGCTCCATCCTGCGGACTGAAAAGATAGCCCGCGGACGAGGCAAACTGCTCCGGATCGGGATCGCGATTCTCAACTGGCGCCAGCGCCTTCCACACTTCCGGCGGGACATTCAGCTGGGAAGGACTCAGAGCGCTCAGCGCCAGTTGCAGGGCCTGCTTCTGACCCTCCGCCGGCCAGATGATGATTGGCTTCTGACCATCACCCGCCAGCGAGAGCGGCACCTCGGCGCTTCCCACCACGTTGATCGCGGCGCCCAGCGCGTAGCGATGAAAGAGATAGACCAGGGGCAAGCGCGAAGTGAACATCGAATTGGGCTCGCCGGGCCGCAGCATGCGCGGGCTGTAATGCGCCAGCAGGGAATTCCGCACGGGCAGCACCTCTTTCAGCCAGGTGACCGGATCCGTTCCGTCGTCATAAGAATTCCAGCGCGGATCTTCCGTATTCCCCCAGACAATTCCCTTTGTGATAGCGCCTTTTACGATTGCGTCCAGCCGCGCCTGTTCCTCCGGCACTGTACTCTCCGGCTTGCCCTGGCTGTATCCCCACTCGATGGCAAAGCGGTCGTAGCTGCCGGTTCCCTGCATGTAGGCATCCGAAAGATCGGCGGTGCCATCGGCGCGAATTTTTATGCGCGGTGCGAAGTAATCCATCACCGAGCCGCGGCCGTATGTGCTCGCCACAAAGTTGTGTTCGAGGCCAAGCACATGGCCCATTTCATGGCAGGTGAGCAGCGCCAGGCGTTGCAGCATGACTTGTTCTTCGCTGGTTCGCGGATCAAGATTGTCCAGCGCGGCGAAAGTATCCAGCGCTGGTTCGGAGTTGTCGCGGCCCGAGGGCATCACCGATTCCCAATAATTATTCATGGTGCGCATGCGGTGCGAATCGAGTTGCACCACGGCGTGAATGATCTCGCCGGTACGCGGATCAACATGGCTCTGGCCCACGGACCATCCCCGTCCCGAGCGGTTGGTCCACTGGATGGTGGGATAGCGAATGTCCATCGGGTCGGCACCCTCGGGCAGGTCCTCGATGCGCAACGCGTTTCTAAATCCCGCCTGCTCAAACGCCTGGTTCCACCACAGCGCGCCCATCCGCGCCGCGGAACGCACCGGCTCCGGAATAGCGCGATCAAGATAGAACACGATCGGCTTCACGGGATCACTGAGCGCGGCATTCGGGTCTTTTTTCTGCAGACGCCAGCGTTGCACCAGGTAACGCGTGAGCGGTTGATCGTAGGGCTGGGCAAAATCCTGAAAGCTAACACTGATAAATCCCACTCGCGGGTCCTGCTCCAGCGGCTCGTAGCCGGGAGCCGGCATGGCCAGGAACGAATGGTGTTCGCGCACGCTCAGGGAGTGCGCATCGGGCTGGTTGAGATCGCTCTCGGAATCAGTGGCGAAGGTCAGCAGCGTTTCCACTTCGGTGTTGAGGGGAAAGCTCCCGGTGTGCTCGAGATCAATCACGCTGCGGTCCTTGTCCAGTCGCCAGTCCGCTGCCTTGGAGGATTGCTCGCGTACCATCACGCCTCCGACGGCGCGGGTCGGACGGCGCAGTTGCGAGAGCAGATCAAATGCGTCCCGCAGCAGCAAGGCATCTGCATCCACCAGCACCGTGCCATCGCGCTCCGCTTCGACGGCAAGGGACGCGAGCGCGGAGGTCGGGAAACTGTTCTCCACGGAATGCTGCAACTCGGGCGTACCATGGGGAGCGCGGAAGCTGGTGTTTTCCTGGATTACGAGTACGCGCATTCCCACCCGGCGGAAACGGCACACTGCGGCGTTGCCAAAGGAACTCCGGTCGGCGAAGGTCTCGATCGAGCCGACTCCACTGCCCAGTCCAGTGAAGTAGAGGAACTCTCCTTGCAGTGCCGACGGCGACAGTTCAAACAGAAGGTCGCCCTTCTTTTCATCCCAGTAGTAAGGGAAAAAGCCGTCGTGCTTTTGCAACCCGGCGGTGCGCGTCGCGAAGCTGGATCCGGCGTCGGCCGGATGGGTGGAGGTCTGGGCGCTAGCGATGCTGCCAATGACAACGACCAAGGCAAGCCAAACGTGCATTCGTTTCATAGATTTTTGTCTTATACATTACGAGCGCGTGGTTGCTCAAACCACGATTCCAGCCCGGCGGCAGGATAGAGCAGCGCGGCGCTACTTCTCGCTCACCGGCTTTCCTTCTTCTACCGTGATTATGCGGTCGACGGGCTGCGTGCTGATCTGCTGGTTGGTTCCGCTGGGCCATCGGATTTCGATCTTGTCCACCTTTGTGGCTGTGCCTAATCCGAAGTGGACGCGCTGGTCGGAACTCGAGCCATAACTTCCTCCGCTGAATACGTCGGCACGCTGCCGGATTCCGGCCGCAGTCAGAAAGACTTTCGCCCCAACTGCGTCTCTCGGACTTTTAGGACCGCCGACCAGTTTCAGGGTCAGCCAGTGATTGCCGTTCTTGACCACATTGCGGAGCAATGTCGGCGTGGAATCGATGTCATTGATGACCACGTCGATGCGACCATCGTTGAAAAGATCGCCAAACGCCGCGCCCCGGCCCGTGATGACATCGGCCAGGCCACTTCCCGTGGCGGGCGGAACTTCCTGGAATCTGGAGCCATTGAGATTGCGGAAGAGCTGCGGCCGTTCCGCCCAGGTGGTGCCCCAATCCTGCAGGTCCACTTCCGGATAGACGTGTCCGTTGACGATAAAAATGTCGAGCAGCCCGTCGTTGTCGAAGTCGAGGAAGCCGGTTCCCCAAGCTAGAAACGGAACGGTGGAATCGCCCAGCCCGGCCTGATAGGTAACGTCCGAAAAATTGCCCGCGCCGTCATTTCTATAAAGAGTTTTGTAGTCGTCGGAAAAAGTTGTGGTGAAAAGATCGACTTTCCCGTCGCGGTTGTAGTCTCCAATGCCGATTCCCATGGACGCCTGTTCGCGTCCATCTTCGCTGAGCGCAAATCCCGATCCATAACTCACGTCTTCAAACGTGCCGTTCTTCCGATTGCGGTAAAGAAAGTTGGGAGTGGAATCATTGGCCACCAGCAGGTCGACCCATCCATCGTCGTCCACATCCACGAAGGCGGCGGCCAGGCCGTAGTAGCCATCGGGATCGGAGACGCCGGCCTTGACGCTCACGTCGGTAAAGGTGCCGTCGCCATTGTTATGGAACAGGTGGTCGCGTTCGCCCGGCAGGCCGCGTGGACCGCACATCACATTGATTCCGCGAAACTGGCAGAAATTGGCCGGGATCGTGCCCTGTCCCGCAATCGGCGGGTGGTCGGCATCGAACTTCACATATCCCGGGACAAACAGGTCGAGCCGCCCGTCGTGATCATAATCGCCCCACGTCGGGCCCGTGGACCAGCCTCCGACGGTCACGCCCGCCTTCTCCGCCACGTCGGTAAATGTTCCGTCGTGATTGTTGTGATAGAGGCGGTTCTTGCCGTAGTTGGCCACGTAGAGGTCGGGCCAGCCGTCATTGTCGTAATCGCCCACGGCCACGCCGAATCCCCAACGCTCGTTGCTGACGCCGGCTTTGTCGGTGACATCAGTAAAGGTTCCATCGTGGTTATTGTGGAAGAGCATGGCGCGCGGCGCGGGCTCCTTGCCTTTGAAGGCCGCGATCGTGGAGCCGTTCAGAAGATAGATGTCGAGCCAGCCGTCGTTGTCGTAGTCGAGCAGGGCGACGCCAGAACCCGGAGTCTCGATAATGGAGTTCTTCTGCGGGGTACCTGAGCGATGGTGAAACTTATCCAGCCCGGCCTGTTTGGTGAAGTCCGTAAATATGACGGGAGCGCCGTCCACGAATCCGCCTGCGGTGATGGGGCGTGACTTCGAGTCCTTGACTGCGGGATGGGCCACACCCGTGGAGACTCCCATCCCTGACGAGGATTGTTTCTGCGGCTCTGGCTGCTGGCTGTTCGCGAAGGCGGGGAAAAGCAGAAGCAGGAGCAATATAAATATAGACGACCCCGTCAGAGGTCGTCGAAAGCCATGAAGCAGGCGGAGTGACGGAATGGATCGCATCAGCAGCCCGCTGATCTCCCGATACCGACTTGACAACCAGACTGATCCGGCAGGAGGCGCGAGTTGCTTGTGAATGGTGGCACGACTGACAGTGTGGGAGCAACACATCGAGTGCAGCAGGTTGGAGTATAGCGCACCGTGAACGTACACGGATAATACACCGGAATCATTTTTTCGCTGCTCGCTTCAAGGGAGCAAGACGCCACTGGCGAATCGGTCTCGGCTATGATTCTGCCTGGAGCGAAGCACAGCGAGCGGAGGGGATGGACCTGCAGCGTTCGGCCTGCGCCCCAACCCTCTTAAGCTTTGAATCGCCCAAGACGCCAATGAACCAAATTCGCGGCATGCAATCCGGCAAATAACCTGCCCTGTCGTGGTTTTGCCGCCCATGATTTTCATGAGGAAAGCGCCACAGTACCGCCCCGCACGCCGGGGGAATAAGCGGTTATAGATCCAGGGCAGGGTTTTCGGTCACGCGTCCCGATGTAGGCGCATTTGCACGACTTATCAAGGAGTAAGCAGGCTCCCGACACTCCGGGTAGCTTGAACTTTTTCCCGTTTCGGGCGGCCAAATCTTACCCCGCAGCTTCCGTTCACCCGCGCGGAAATCCCGCTACTCAAGCCATTCAGGCCCGGCCAGCATTCATGAAGCTGATGCATCGGACGCAAAATTTTCTTGACAACGTCTAACGAATAACGGTACAAGCCTGTCTGCATCGTTAACGTTACCGGAAGAACCACGTAACGCTCGGGTATTTAGCTTGCCACTGCGAAGGGGTTGAAACTATGAGTGCTTTTTTGTCTAGATGCGCCGGAAGTCCTGATGTTGCAGGGAAACAGGGGCGTGTACGCTCTCTGTTGGTTCTCTGCCTGCTGATGCTGGGCTTGAGTTTTGCGGCATCGGCTCAAACCGCCACCGTGGTCGGAACCGTCACTGATCCATCCGGGTCCGTGGTTCCCAATGTAACTATTACGGCAACCCACGTCGAAACTGGCCAGGTCAGAAGCACCAAGGGCAACGACACCGGTCAGTACTTGTTCGCCGACATTCCGATCGGCCACTACAACATCAAGGCCGAGGCATCGGGATTCGGCATCGCCCAACAGAACGATGTCGTGCTCAACGTGGGCGATCGCGCCCGCATCGATTTCGCTCTGAAGATGGGCGCCGCCACCGAGACCATCACGGTTGAAGCTGACGCGGTGAGGGTGCAATCGGAAAATGGCGAAGTCAGTTCCGTGATCACCGGTCAGCAGATCACTCAGCTCGCCACCAACGGCCGCAGCATGTATTCGCTGGCCAACCTGACGCCGGGAGCTTCCAGCGGGCAGGCTGATTTTCAAACTCCTACACCGGTAGGCGGCGACGCGGCCATGAGCTTTAACGGCCAGCGCATGAGCCACAACCTCTATATGCTCGACGGCAGCGAGAGCAGTGATCGTGGGGGTGGCGGCGGTTCCGACGTGATGCCCTCGCTCGATGCCATCGGCGAGTTCCGCATGCTCACTTCGAACTACAGCGCCGAATTCGGATTGTCATCCGCTGCGACCATGACTGCGGTCATTCGCTCCGGCCAGAAGCAGTTCCATGCTTCGGCCTGGGAGTTCCTGCGCAACGATGCGCTCGATGCACGCAACTACTTCAACCGTAAGCCCGATCCAGTGGCTGAGTTACGCTTCCACACCTACGGCTTCAACGTCGGGGGTCAGGTTCCTGTTTGGAAGAGCCATCCAACCTTCTTCTTCTACAACATGGAATGGCGCAGCCTGATTCAGGGACAAGTGCTCAACCAGACGGTTCCGGTCGGGTCTGAGTATCCGGATGCGAGCGGTGCGGGCACGGGTTCGATTTTCCCGGCAACCTTGTGTTCCGACCCCGCTGATTCTTCAACCTGCAAATCCAACATCATCAGCGTTCCCAGCGGGGTAGCGAACCAGTTCGCGAACTGCCCGGGTGGCGTGGCGCCGGCCGGAGTGGTACCCGGGTCACCATTCCCCAACAACACAATTCCATCCTGCATGATTGATTCGAATGCTGCGGCGCTTCTCAATGCAGGAATTTTCCCGACGCCGACCAATGGCGGTACCCAATTTATCGGCGGCAACAACGTCCCCACGAACGTGCGCGAGGAAGTTGCCCGGGTGGACCACCAGTTCAGCGACAAGTTTTCGGTTTTCGGGCACTGGGTCTCAGAGCAGATCTCGCAGAATTTCGGCACATCCATGTGGAGCGACGACAACGTGCCGACCGCACACAACACATTCGGCAACCCCTCGTACAGTGGCGTGATCCACACCACCTATGCCATCAGTCCGAGGCTGCTCAATGAGGTGGCCTTCAACTACAACGCTAACCGGATCGCCATCATTCCCCAGGGCGTAGTCGCACGTCCCAGCGGCTTCACCACGCCGAGGCTATTCACCGGGCCGAACAATCTCGACCGCATCCCGGAAATCAAACTGGACGGCGCCACCGGTGCTAAATACGCCACGGCGAGTTGGCCCTGGAACAACAAGGCCGACGACTACCAGATTCGTGACGATATTTCCTGGACCAAGGGAGCGCATCAGTTCAAGATGGGCGCCAGTTGGGCCCTTTATAAGAAAGTCCAGGACCTGTTCGGTCAGACCCAGGGCTTCTTCACCTTCAACAATAACTACAGCGGGGTCGACTTTGCCGATTTCCTGCTGGGTGACGCTCAATCGTATAACGAGCTTGCGGTGCAGGACCACGGTCTCTGGAACAACGTTTCGTGGGCCGCGTATATTCAGGACAACTGGCGCGCCACCAAACGCCTTACTCTAAATCTTGGGCTGCGGTGGGACGGTGTTCCGCATACCTATGAAGCCAACAACCGGATGGGGAACTTCTATCCCGACCTGTACAATCCAGCCAACGCAGCCGTCATCCTTCCCGACGGCTCGATCAGCCCCACCAGTCCGGGCCTGGGCACGAGTCCCAACCCGATTCTGGCCGGCCAGCAGTTCTATCTGAACGGCATTGGCATCCCTGGGCAGGGCGGAATTCCCAAGGGTCTGGTGGATAACCACTGGGCTGCCTTCGGCCCTCGTATTGGCTTTGCTTATGACGTGACGGGCCAAGGCAAGACCATCATCCGCGGCGGATTCGGTACCATGTACGAGCGTATTCAGGGCAACGACATGTACAATGCCGGTCCGAATATTCCGTTCAGCACGTCGGTCACTTTCAACAACGGTGTCCTGCTGTCCAATCCGAGCACCAGTGTGTCAACCGGGACGACGCTGACCGCGCCCATCACGGTCGCCGACATTACCGGCCTCGATAGAAAACAGTACAAGCTGCCGGTGGTCTACCAGTACAGCGTTGGCGTCCAGCAGGGCTTCGGGGCCAAATCGGTGCTGTCGGTTTCTTATGTGGGAAATCAGAGCCGACATCAGAACGACTACCGTGAGACCAACCTCCCCGATCAGAGTCTCCTGCCGGCCATCGCGGCTGGTACCGCCCCCAGCTACAACACGATAGTCCCGTTTCTTGGTTTCCATTCCATTAAGCAGTCGGAAACCGTGCAGAATGGGCACTACAACTCCTTGCAGGCAGAGTTCCGGTCGCAGATGACCCGGGACGTCTCGCTGCAGGCCGCTTACACCTTCTCCAAGGCCTACGATCCTGCCACCGGGAGCAACAACGTGCAGGACCTGAACAATGTATCTAACCCCTACAACATCGCCTACGATAACGGGCCGTCGAATTTGGATCGAAGGCATATCGCTTTCGTCAATTTCATCTACGAAATCCCGTTCTTGAAGAATAGCTCCAACACGTTGCTGAAATCGACGGTCGGCGGATGGCAAGTGTCGGGCGTCGTGAGCATTCAATCTGGCAACCCGATCAATATCACCGAGGGCGGCATTACCAACTGTGCAGCGATACCAACACCGTCGCAATGCACGGGTTCGCTGATCGGGACCGCCAACGTCACCAGTGTCCTGCCCAATTCGAACAATCGGCCGAATGTAAACGGTAGCGTTGGCACTCCGCATACCGTGAGCAGCTGGTTCGATGCGTCAGCCTTTTCGCCCACGGCCGCCGGAGAATTTGGGAATATGCCCCGCAACTCGGTCTATGGCCCGGGTCGCCAGAACTGGAACATAGCTTTCTTCAAGAGCTTTGTATTCAGCGAGTCGCGTGGCAGCCGTCTCGAGCTACGTGCGGAAACCTTCAACACCTTTAACCACACGCAGTTTAAAGACGTCAGCAACACCTTCACCAACAGCAACTTCGGGGCAGTCACTACGGCTCATGACCCGAGGGAAATCCAGCTGGGAGTAAAGGTGATCTTCTAGATCGCGTTGGAAACAGTACTGGCCCCGCTCAGTTCGAGCGGGGCTTTTTTTTTCGTCTCCGGGAAGCTCAGGCATCGGGCCGGAGACGGCGTGGCGCAACTCCCCAAAACCCAGGGCATCATCCTGAGGGACTTCGGTTCCGAAGGATCTGGTGTGCACAACGCCGCGGTTTGCCAGCCGCAGATGTGCTCCACGCCAGATGCTTCGCAAGCTCAGCATGACGCCACATTGAGAGGAAGAAACCACGCCAGTCTAGTAGTCGCATTGCTACATCCTGCCGGAGTGGCTATTCTGAACTGTCGATGTGGGCGAATTCCCGGTGCCGCATTTTGTTCATGAAAAGCTGGAGATCACTGGTGGTACTTGCCGTCCTGCCGTGGCCGGCCCTCGCTAGTCCGCAGACGGCCACTCCCGCCCAGGCCATGGCGCTGGAGCAACAGGGGAAGCTGGCGGAGGCGGCCGAGGCGTGGCGGGCAGTTGCCCAGCATAATCCTCAGGACGCCGGCGCTTTTGCCAGCCTGGGCGTGATCCTGGCCAAGGAGAGCAGGTATAAAGAGGCCGCTGCAGCCTACCGCAGGGCCATCGCTCTAAATCCCAGGCTGCCCGGCATCCAGGTGAATCTGGGACTGGCGGAATATAAGCAGGGAAATTTTCAGGCAGCAATTCCTTCGCTGCGGGCCTCGCTGCTCCAGGACCCCGGCAGCCAGCAGACGCGCACTCTGCTTGGCCTTAGCTGTTACGGGGCCAATCGATTTGTGGAAGCCGTGAAATATCTCGAACCCGTGGCCCGGGTGGAGCCCGCCAACGCGGAGCTGCACAAGGTTCTGGCCCAAAGCTGCCTGCGGGCCAAGAAATATTCCTGCGCCCAGGAACAGTTCCGCCAGCTCCTGCAGCAGAACCCGGACTCGGCGGCGGCCCATATGCTACTGGGGCAGGCGCTCGATGGCCTGCAGAGGACGCATGAGGCGATTGCCGAGTTCGAGGCGGCGGCGAAGGCGGCCCCACAGGAACCCAGCGTGCACTTTGGCCTCGGCTACCTGCACTGGAGGCTGAGGCAATACGACGAGGCGAAAGCTGAATTCGAACGGGAGTTGGCCACCGATCCCGATCACGCGCAGGCGTTGGCTTACCTGGGCGACGTAGAGATGAAGCGAAACAATCCCGAGAAGGCCCTGGCTCTGCTCAGAAAGGCAATCCAGCTGAGAAATGACATTCGCATCGCCTATCTCGATGTGGGAGCTATTCTGGCCGAGCAGAACCACCACCAGGAGGCGATTGCCGCCCTTCTCCAGGCGGAGAAGCTGGATCCCGCCCGCCCCGACGCCCACCTTCGGCTGGGACGTCTGTATCAGGCCACGGGAAACCCGGCAGCGGCGCAGAAGGAGTTTGCCAAGCTTCGAGAACTGCACCAGAAGGCGGACGAGGATATTGCCTCCAAGATGTCAGGTTCTCCGCCTCCGCCGCCTCAGCAATAGATTTCTCTTCCAGGGCAGATGCGCACAAGTTTGTCACCGTACACCGCGAAAAGCGCTGTCCGAAATAATCGGCGCTTGTAATCGGATAGGAAATGCGCCCCCGACGACCCTCAGGAAAATATTCCCGATTGTAGTAAAACTATTATCGTGGAGAGGTGGCCGAGTGGTTGATGGCTCCGGTCTTGAAATCGGGAGAGGCAGCAGACCCCAACCTAAAGTCAGATACTTAGACCTAACAGGCCACACGCTAAGTCATTGAAAAAGTCTCGCCACAAAGACCCAAAGTGCGATTCTGTGCGATGGGTATTGCCAGCAATTTTTCAAACGTCCGAGGGTTGAGGTTGGGTTGAAATTTGGTAAAGAGTAGATGGGTGATTCTCAACCAACAGTGTTGCGTTGGTTGCGGTCTTGTATGAAAATCCAAGGTGTGGACGAGTCAGAAAATCCTAAGCAAAAAGCCATCAGGCTTCTCAAGCGCCAGCTTGAGGAACTACAGACCATTAAATCCCTGAACAGTTCTAGCAACCCGAAGTTTAAGGGTTGGCGAGACGCCACGCGGGGAATGCTTGAAAGATTTCTAGGCAAGGCCAATCACCATACATGGCGGTTCGCCAATACAGCCTTTGTTATGAGGCGAAACAACAGGCGACTGCATTTATTAATTAGGGAGTACGAAAATGGCAGAAGATAATGGAAATCCTTTTGACAGGCCACTTGCTTCTGAGATGCAAGACCACCAGCAAGCACAGGCTGCAACCGTGGTTGCTTCAGACAACGGCAATCCGTTCGATGAGCCGTTGATGTCTGAAAAAGCAGAAGCACAGGCACAAGCACAAGCTGCAACGAAACCAACAATCGTTCCAAACGCACGCATCAGGAATTTACCCAACCCGGCTGAAGGTATGACACCGGGGGAAGCGTTGATTAGCGGGGCTGCTACAGGTACAGGGCTTGCGGCTCTCCCTGCTTCATCTGCCATAGGTGATGTTGCCGCGCCGTTGCTTGCTGCTGTGGGGTCACATCTCTCCACCATCAAGAACATCATCAACCTTGCGGAAAAGGCGGGCATCGGTGCCATTGGATACAGGGAAGCACGTGAACTCTACAAGGAATTTGTGGGTGACAGCAAAGGCAAGTAACTTGGGACGCGCTGTGTTAGGTAATGGGAACGTGAACGACTTCATCAACAGTTTGCAACCAACACAATGAATTTAAAAGCCTCAGGGTTGAAATCCTCTGAGGCTTTCATTCGTTCGATGCTCGTTGTTTACGTTTTAACGTGCTCCCTTGGCGTCTTGCTGCGACAGAACCAACGTTTCGCTTACAAATTTGGTATCGGGGATGACAGTCGTTTTGCCGGGATTACCACTCAGGTACTGTGTGCAATTGTGTATGGCCTAAATTGACCAGCCGAGCCGCATTCCGCAGCCCTATGCTTTAGCCTCGTTTTTGTAGACATAGGGCAACGGCATTCCCCGTGCCAAGGAGACGGATGGCGAAGAAGGCACTCGGTTTTAGTTCCACAGTTTTCCGGAAAAAGTTCCGCAGTGGGATGACAGTGCGCAGCTACCGAGACAACGAGGTAATTTTTGCGCAAGGGGACAAAGCCGATGCTGTGTTCTACATCCAGAGCGGCACGGTGAAACTCACGATGGCCGCCACGCGGCGCAAAAAAGCAATAATTGCCGTCCTGCTCCGGGATAGCTTTTTTGGCGAAGGCTGTCTGGGAGGGCAAGCTCTGCGGATGTACACGGCGAGATCAATTGGCCCCTCCAACATCACTCGATTGCAGAAGGAGAGCACGCTTCGGATGCTCAAGCGCGACCCGCAGTTTGCAGCGTTGCTTAATACGTATCTCCTCTCCCGCGTTATTCGAGTCGAAGAAGACCTGGCAGATCAATTCTTCAATTTCAGCGAAAAGCGACTGGCACGGGTTCTGTTGTTGTTTGGGCAAATAACCAAGGAATCAAAGCCGGAAACTCCCCTGAAGGTGAGCCAAGCAACGCTCGCGGAGATGGTCGGCACCACCCGCGCAAGGGTAAGTAAATTCATGAGTGCGTTCAAGAAGAAAGGCTTCGTCCAGTACAACGGCGGTTTGCAAATAAATAGTGAACTCCTCGGTAGCTTTCTGAACAATCGGCCCATGTCGGTTGTCAGGAGGGCATAAACCGTCGAGATGGGCTTCCCGGAACTGGTTAGTTCGACCCTTTTTGTTTACACGAGGTTTGCGATGAAAAAGGAACTCAGCCCAAAACAGATACTCGACATCCGCTGTCCGACTTGCGGAGCTGCTCCGGGGGAGAAGTGTGAACTTAGCACCGGCCAAGCTCGCAACAATCCGCATCTAGACCGCCGATGGGTAGCAAAAGACCAGCCTTAGCACAATCTCAATCCAGAACGAATTGGAACGACACCGACAGACTTCTGGTTCCTGTCGTTAAAATCGTCGATTACACTCACGATCCTTTGGGGTGGGGCTTGGGGGAGGGTACTTCCTTAGCGGCCCGCGCACGCTGCCTTCCCCATCGCTTTGAGACCCTTCGCTTCACGCTTCAGAATCGCAACACCGTAGGTATCGAACCACTGTTCAACGCTCATTGTGGTCGCGGCTTCCTCTGCTGCGAGAAAATCAATCACCGGTTCGTTAAAGTTGGTTTTCATAGTTGCTTCTCCTGTGGATCAGATTTGACTGCATCGAACGAATCGCAGTTTCGCATGGAGTCAGACGGCGCACAAATGCCGTTCGGAACCAGCCTCGCGGTACTTTCGCCGTAACCAATAATGCTCATGTAAGTTTCAAACGTTCACTTACCCGCTTTGAGCGACTTCTGTTCTAACAACCTCATGCCCTTCAAAGCTTCCTCAGGCAACTTCCCTTCATAGTGATCTTTGGTGAGAGTTTCGTCTTCGTGGCCCAACACATCACGCGCTGCCGTGCTGTTCCCTGTTAGTTCACGTAGCGTGGTGCCCAAACCGCGCCTTCCCGCATGAAAACCCTTCCACTCAAGTTTGTTCTTCGCAAGCACCGGCCGGATGGTCTTGCGTGCAACTGTCATCAGATTAAGTTTGAACACCCAAACATCTTCGGTTGCGGCCTTGGCACGCCACAAGCGTAACAACCCCTTGACCGGTTGAATGATGGGGATGGAGCGCACAGACTTTTTGGTTTTGGGTGTGGTGATATGGCCGCGTGTGATGTTACGGCGAACGTGGATGTAATCCCCATCAACATCACCCCATTGCAAGCCTTGAATCTCACCCTTGCGAAGACCCATGAAGAAGGTAAGAGCCATGATGAGTTGACAATCAACGTGGTCAACCAACGCAGAAATGATGTTTTCAATTTCCTCAAGGGTGTAATGCTTTGTTGGTGCCGTCGCCTTCGTCTTGCCGAGCACCTTGCAAAAACTCCATGGGTTCGCTTCGATCAAATCGAGGTTGGCCGCGTGGGTGAAGATACCAGAGGCTAGGTTTTTAATGTGCTGCACTGTGCGTTGGGAATACTTCTTTGCAAGCTTGGTCAGGAAGAGTGATCCAATGCCTTTGCGATACTCGCGCAACGTCATGTTGCCGAAGTGATCTTTGAGGTGTTGATTCCACACCTGCTGATAACCGAGACGGGTGCTTGGTTTGAGGTTTTCAGTGATGAAGGGCAGGTAGGTGTGTTCCCAAAACGAAGCAACGGTAAGGTCTGTAGTTTGCTCCGGGCCTGAAGCCTGAGCGTTGATGGTTGCCATGAACTCATCGCACGCACGGCGCACCGACTTTGAGGCGGCTGTGGGGTGCTCACGATCCTTGGGGCAGAGACGGTGGGAACGTTGCACCCTTAGCAACTTCCCCTCTACAATCTCTTCAGTTCGGTATCGCACATGAAAAGCACCGAAAGCCTCGTAAATGTAGCCCCGCTGGTATCTCCCCATCGGATTGCCCTCCGTGGGATGATCCTACCTGAAAGTGCGATTCTGTGCGATGGCACGAAGGTGTTGGTTACTAATCAACTTGTTTGTTTATAACGGTTTGGAGAGGTGGCCGAGTGGTTGATGGCTCCGGTCTTGAAAACCGGCATACCCGAAAGGGTATCGGGGGTTCGAATCCCTCCCTCTCCGCCAGATCTTTCGTAGTCTGGCAGTTACGATGATCCTACCTAATGCTCAGCGCCAGATGTCCCAGCGGGAGGGTTTTACGGTGGTTGAGGTCAAGGGCAGCCACGCCATCTACTTATCGCAACCCGAGGCGGTCGCACCTTTTATCGAGCAGCCGCAAGAGTATGAAGACGTCCGCCGTTGCAGTAACCCTGGAGGGTTTGCCGCTCGATTCCATTGGAGTTTGTCATGCGGCGAGGTCTGCCCGGGCATCGCGGAAGACTATGCTCGAGTCTCACGTGTGCGCGACAGCTCTAATAAACAGGTAATGGCGCCTTCCTCTGAATGATGAGGGCTCCGGGTCAGTTTTGCAATGGATCGTTGGGTTTGTAACCCGACGATTGCGACTTAGCAAGACCCGCTTGACTCGTCGGTTCTGCCGTCTGATGTCGAGAGGAGTCGGGATCTCCCGGGTACGAGAATTTGGGTGCCCCCTGATCACGACTCCAGTCTTACGAGACTTGTACGACCTACCGATTTCCAGGCCGCCGCCGCTCGCTGCGAGTCACGGCATTTCCGATGCACGACGTACCGATTCCGCGCCACCGAACCGCCGTCGCAACGCTCTCTTCGAATTCCTGGTTCGATACTTATTTGGTCCGAGCATCGAATGGGCACGGCGTACGTGCTTACCTTCGCTGTTTAGTCGCTTGTCCGCGAAGCGCTATAGTTTACTCATCAGTTACATTATTTCCAAAGAACAGCCGAATTCTGGGTTCCGCCCTGGCATCTGCGTACTCATCCAGCGTCGCGGGCGTGGTATCGCGTACCGATTCCCACCCCCGCGCCGACCCGCTAGCTACCCCGCTCAGAAATCCCCGCGACTGAGAACAAGCGGCGCCCGGACGGTCTGCATGTCATATCATCTATGGGCAAAGGAGCAGTATCAATCCCAACCTATGTTCACGCGAATCAGAGTTTGTCTCCTCTTGGCCCTGATCTCGGCACAAGGCCTGTCCGCCGCCGATTTTGACATGAAGGTGACCGACAAGAATTACCTCGATACTCAAGGCTTCAGCATTTTTCTCTACGACAGCACCTACCATCCCGTTTTTGTGGACCAAAAGAACACGGCCATGGAGATGATTCTCCACGGCCGGCGCATCGCCACGAACGGCGACGTGCGCCTGATGCCAACGCCCGAGCAGTGGGACCTGGTTGCAACCCTCAAGGGACGCCAGGCCGATAAGAAGAACAACCGGCTCACCGCCGACCTCGCATTCCCCACCTTCGACTTCAGCTACACGCTGGAAGTTGCCGCGGAGCCAGGCGGGGTGAGGGTCAGCATCAATCTCGACAAGCCCCTGCCGCAGAAACTGGCGGGACGGGCGGGCTTCAACCTGGAGTTCCTGCCCTCGATCTACATGGGCAAGGCGTACTTGGTGGACGGAACCAAAGCCGGCATTTTCCCGCGTACACCTAACGATCCGATGACCAAGGTTTTGCCTCTGCCTGATGAACCGAAAAAGGCGTACTACCTGGAGGACTGGGATAAGGCCAAGGGATACACTCAGCCGCTGCCGTTCGCCGAGGGCAAGAGCATTACCCTGGGAGTCGACGACGCGCTTGCCCGGGTGAACGTAGTATCGGACACGGCCAACCTCATGCTGTTTGATGGACGCAACCGAGCACAGAACGGCTGGTTCGTGCTGCGTTCGCTGATCCCTTCAGGCAAGACCACAGACGCCATCGTCTGGCACATCAGACCGGACGTAATTCCGAACTGGACTCGGCCGGCGATGATCGCACACAGCCAGGTCGGTTATGCGCCGGGCTTCTCAAAGGTGGCGGTGCTCGAGCTCGACCCGAAGTACGACGCCCCGAAAACGGCCAGAGTGCTGCGCCTGATGGAAGACGGATCTTACAAACAAGTATTCGAGGGCCCGATCACGCCTTCAACACCCTGGCTTCGCTATGTTTATTCCAAATTCGACTTCACACCCGTGAAGGATCCCGGCCTTTATGTCATCGAGTACGCAGACCAGCGAACGGCGCCGTTTCCCATCTCTAATGACGCGTATGCGAAAATCTGGCAGGACAGCCTGGACCATCACCTGGCGGAGCAGATGGATCACGTTTCCGTTCGCGAAGGCTATCGCGTGTGGCACGGAGCTTCACACCTGGATGATGGCCGCATGGCGCCAGTGGTCGGCGAACAATTCGACGGATGGAATCAAGCAACAGCGACGGACGGGAAGTACAAAGGCGGCGATCACATCCCTGGGATGAACGTGGGCGGCTGGTACGACGCCGGCGACTTCGACCTGGAGGAGCCTGCGCAGCTGAGCGTGATTCAGAGCCTCGCTCTGGCATATCGCGAATTCAATCTCACGTACGACGAGCTCACGGTGGATGAAGCCGCCCGGGAGGTTGAGATGCACCGTCCCGATGGAGTGCCGGATACGGTGCAGCAGGTCAAGCACGGCGCACTGCTCATCCTGGCGCAGTTCCACAACATCGGCCACGCCATCCGTGGCACTCACGAGCCAGATCTTCGCCAGTACACACAGGTGGGCGATGGAGCGTCGAAAACTGACGGCCGCATTTACGACCCGAAGCTCGGCCCGAACGAAACGAAGGGCGACTACTCCGGCAAGCCTGACGATCGCTGGATCTTCACGACGAACAACTCGTTTATCCAGTGGAATGCCATTGCGGCGCTGGCTGCAGCGGCCGATACGCTGAAAGGCTGGGACGATGCTTTAGCGAAAGACTGCCTCGAAACTGCGATCGAAGCATGGAAGGACACGACGGCTCACCCAGCGGAGTATCCGACCGGCGGCGGCTCAGGGGGCGGGGCTCCCGCAGGTGCCCCCGGAGGTGGTGTGCTGGCTGCGTCTCAGGGTGTGGTTTCGGGCGCTCAAGGCGGTCGTAAGCGAGTGGATAGCTCCCGCACTCAGACAGACTCCGGTGCCACTAGCGCGCAAACAGCTCCGCCGGCCGGCTTCGGCCGCGGCCGATTTGGCATCGGACTGGACTGGGCTGCGGTTCTGGAATTGACCATCGCCACGAATGGTGCCGAGCCATACAAGTCCCGTCTGAAGGAACTGTTCCCTCAGATGATCGCTCAGGAGCAGATGGACCTCCATGGTTGGAAAGCAGTCCGGGCATTGCCTTACCTGGATGCCAGCGCGAAAGATCAAATGCGCGAAGCGGTGAAGACATACATGGCGGGTTTGGACAAGCGGCTTGAGGAGACCCCTTTCGGTGTGCCCCCAAGCCTCGGCACCTGGGGCGGATCGGGCGCCGTGGTGGACTTGGCCATCCGAATGTATTTCCTGCACAAGGCGTTTCCGGATCTCGTGAGCCCCGAATACACACTTCGCGCCGTCAACTACATTCTCGGCACGCACCCGGTATCGAGCACTTCGTATGTAGCTGGAGTCGGTACGGTCTCGAAGACGATGACGTACAGCAACAATCGCGCCGACAATGCTTACATCCCGGGTGCTGTGATTCCGGGATACATCATCATCAAGCCGGATTTTCCGGAGTGTATCGACGACTTCGGATTCCTGTGGTTTGAAGATGAAGCCGTCGTGGCCGGGTCGGCCAGCTGGGTCGTTGCCGGCAACGCTGCGGACGCGATCATTAAGGAATCGAAGTAGGTCCAGTACTAAAAGCGCCCAGCGGCCCCGAGCGGTGCCGAGCGCTTCTTTTTGGGGAAGAATTTGATTATGGGCGGCGTTCATCGCACTTACGAGAATGCCATCATGAAACGGCCGGATCCTGGGTGCATGTCCGCGCAAGTCTTACGACCTCCTGAATGCGCGTGCCTCAGGGGATCTTGCTGCGGTGATCAGTCTCCGGAAGTCGCCATTTGGTAAGTTTTCCCTTCTGGCGGTGAGCGACTTACCGACATCCATGTAAGTCTTCTGTCAAGGGAAAACACGGGTGCCCAGGCGCGCTCGGGAGAGCGCGCACCCTTCGGATGCAGAACCGCTCAGCTCGCATTTTGCCTCTCGACGGTGGTTCCTGCCCTTCGCAGAACCAGACATCCATGTAAGTCTTCTGTCAAGGGAAAACACGGGTGCCCAGGCGCGCTCGGGAGAGCGCGCACCCTTCGGATGCAGAACCGCTCAGCTCGCATTTTGCCTCTCGGCGGTGGTTCCTGCCCTTCGCAGAACCAGACATCCATTCGCTGTCTCGGGCCCGAAGGCCGTCACAGAAGATTGAGTGTGTGTTCTCTGCCAGTCCTGAAACAGTCAGAAGGAAGCCTCGGGAGTTTGATCCCCCTCGCTCAGTCGGTCAGTGGCGGGACCTGGCAGTCTGCTTCGCTGTGTGATCCTGGTGTTTGTCTCTCGCCGGCGTAGTTTCTAAGCCGCGGCGTTGCTGCAATGCGCTACAGGTACAAAGTCCCGTTTGCCCCGATCCACGGCGAGCAGATACGCGACCATCTTGCGAGCAACCGCAAGCGTCGCTCGATTAGCGTTTCCTTTCTCTTTCTCTCTCGCATAGAGCAACGCAAGATCGTGATCCTGTCTGGGAGCCAACTTCGCTGCCTCGATCAGCACAAATTGGATATTCTTGTTGCGCTGTTTGGAAATCGACGTGCGAATCGACTTCTCGGCCGAGCTTCTTTCGTCACCGCAGAGCCCGCAATAACTGACAGCTTGTCGGATCGACCGGAAGCGCGAAATCTCACCCATCTCCAGAGCCCAGCTCAGCGCAGTAATGGGTCCTACGCCTGGAACAGTTCTAAGCCGCTTGATTCTCTCGGTCAGCAGGGGATCTCGCTGCAGCGAACTCACAAGGGCTCGTTCCGTTTTCTGCAGTCGCGCGATAGTATCCCGGCTCAGTCGGAGCAGGGGTCGAATACTCTCACTCACTTCTTCGTTGCTCGCGAGCAGTTCGCGAAAATATCCCACTTTGTGAAGCCGCTGCTTGTTGTAGGTCACCCCAGTTTCCATGAGAAGACCCGAGATCCGATTTTTCGTCTGCACCATCTGCCGCACCAGCAGATAGCGGTAGCGCAGAGTTCGCCGTCTGTCCCGAATCTCAGTCGAAGCCATGTGGCACTCAGGCAGGAAATCACAGCGCAAGCAATCGGCGATCTTGCTCGCGTCAACGCGATCGTTCTTTTTCTTGGCGGCTGCGATTGCGCGCAGCATCAGCGGGTGTGCCACTTTGATCTGCGTCGCATGCGGATGGAGATGATCGTAGATCCAGCCGGTAAAAATCGTTGCCTCCATCGCAACCGTCCAGGGCTGCGGAAAAGTCCTCATCCAGCTGTCCAGCTCGCAGCGTGTTGCCCCAAGCTTGCCTTCCTGGTGAACTCGACCGCTCGCATCCTTCACGCAGTAGCTGATCGTCTTCTTGTGAACATCCAGTCCGATCTAATACATATGTCCTTGAGGAGCCTCCGTGGTTGTTGTCTGAATCAACCTTCCGGTTGAGTTCAGTCTTTTCTACACCACGTGCTCCCCTGGACTTAGCATTCAAACAGTCATTCGGCCGGCACAAAAAGAATCGTCTGCGTCAGTTGCTGTTGCCGGCGCCGATTCTTCCTATCCTTGTGCGTTCCAAGGCGCAGGTTCGAACCTGGTGACTTGGCGAGCGAGCTATGCTCCGGCGGAAACCAGTTGTCTCGAATAAACTGTTTGAGCTCTCGTCCGCTCGAATGTCGGTCAAACATGATGGCGATTCCCTCCACCTGTTTGCAAGCCTATGCCTGGACGACACCGTGTCCGATGGCGTCAATTTCCCTAGATTGTGAGCTTTTTGAACGTTTTGATTCCTACCTGCAAATGACATAGAACGGACAAGAGAACGGGCCCTGCTCATCTGACTTGTTAGCAAAACAGTCAAAAACGTAGTGATGGAACATCCGTCTGGGAAGTGAACCCCGCTCGCGCTCCTTATTCATCAAGGTTGCACAGATGGTTCAAATGAACTATTGAGCTCTGGTCGCTCCGTAGCATTGCCTGAGGAATATCGTTCGAATACACTCCGCCCTGATCGTCACCGTAGACTTGTGTCGCCAAGGAGCGGCGTATGCATAGAGTTTCTCTATCAAATGTTGTGCGCGTTGCGGGTTTCGTGGCGTTGATGTCCACCGCATGCTTCGGACAATTCAGTTCGAGCATACAGGGCATAATCGAAGACACCACTGGGGCGAGGGTTGCTGCAGCCAACGTGAAGGTCTCAAGTGTCGTAACAAATTTTGAGGCAGCGCTGAAGTCGGACGATTCCGGCGCTTTCCGATTCGTCTCCCTGGCTCCCGGAGAATATCGGGTGTCGGCGGGTGCGAGCGGCTTTGCCACATACAACGTCAGGGTCACGCTTACCGCTGGCGAGAACCTGAATGTCCCGGTCAAACTCTCCCTTTCAAACACGAGCAGCACGGTAGAGGTTATTGGGCAAGCTCCCCTGCTGGACACCGCCGAGACGCGCAATCAACAGACCGTGGGTGCCACGGAGCTTACCGAATCTCCCCTGCCGAGCCGCAATCTGACCGAACTAGCCAGCTATGCCCCAGGCGTCAAAGGCCTTGGCGTGAGCGCACTCGGCAACGGGAATACCGACAACTACAATTGGGGCGTCGGCGTGGACGTGAATGCGAACGGCCAGAGCGCAAATGCCAACATGTGGGTGCTGGATGGTTTGGATATCACCGACAATATCCGCCCCGGTGAAGTCGATATACTACCGGCTCCAGAGACAATTCAGGAAACAACGACGGCCGTGAACACGTACTCGGTGGAATATGGGCGCGGCAGTTCCGTAGTCACGACGTTTAGCACGAAATCCGGGTCGAATCATTTTCACGGAGAGATTAGCGACTATTTCACCGATCAAAATTTCTGGGCGCGAACCGAATTCGTCAGCAAGTACGCGCCTTTTCATTCCAACAATGGTGCCGCCGCTATCGGTGGGCCGATCTGGGCGAGGCACAAACTGTATTTCTTCTTTTCGACAGGATTGCTGCGTTCCTCGGCTGCGTTTTCGTCATCCACGACCTATGAAGATCCCGCTTTCCTGGGCTGGGCGCAGGCAACTTTCCCCAATACCGTTGGCACGCACGTGATCACAACGTATCTCCCCACGAACGCGCTGACTACCGGGGTCAACCAATCCGCACTACAGGCATTCGGCGCGGCAAACTGCAATGGCGGTACCCCGGCCACATCCATTCCTTGCGGTACTCCTGTTTTTGATAACGGCAATTTCTCTGCGACCAGCTTTAAGAATGGGCAGATGTTCAACTTTCGATTAGATAAGGACTGGACTAACGACAGGCTCTACGGCAGCTTCAACCGCATGAGTTCGACGTTTGGGTCCCCAAATGTACGTCCCGATTTTACGAGTCAGAGCAGACTTTATACCGACGCCGTGCAAGTGAATTACACCCACTCTTTCTCTCCAACAACGATCAACGAAGCGTCGTTCGCTTACTTTAATCCGGACGGTCGTCTTGGCTATACCGGGGACTTCAGCGTCCCTAATATTTACGTGAACGGATTGGGCGCCAGCTATGGTGAGGGGTGGGCCGACGGCGAGTTCCTGCAGAAGGACGAACACTGGAGAGAGGCGTTGACTCACATTGTCCAGCGTCACACTCTGAAATTCGGCTATTCGGGTTGGCATGGAACAGACGTTGCGCTGTTTGCTCCAGTGTATTCATTGCCGGCGTTTCAGATGAACTCACTTCTCGACTTGGTTCAGGACCAGCCGTTCTCCGAGACGGACCTTTCCTACGATGGGAAGAGCGGTTCTCCGAAAGACTACAACTACGGGTTTGCCAACACGATCGGTGGAATCTTTGCTGAGGATACGTGGCAGGCGAAATCGAATCTCACGGTGACGTACGGCCTGCGCTGGGACGACTTTGGGAATCCGTACCCGATGAAGGGGACTGAACTTGCCAACTTCTTTCCAGGTTCCGGTACGACCTTTGATCAGCAAATTGCCAATGGCAAGTTGCAGGTGAAAGACCGGGTTCTCGCACGCAGACTATGGAACAATTGGTCGCCGCGGATCGGGGTTGCCTGGGACCCGGGGCACAACGGCGATTGGGTAGTGCGTGGAGGTTTTGGTGTGTACCATGACATGCCGACGCTGGGCAATCTCGAAAACGGGATCCGTCTGAATCCACCATCTTTTGCAATCCCAACGTTCTTCTCTGGCTCGGGATCTCAGACAGCGCAACCAATCTTTGCTCTGGGCGCGACCAAGACCACTCCGCAGGGGTTCCCGTACCCGGCGTTCGTCGCCAGTGCGCTCAATTCGGCTGGCGGCTACGTGGGGCAGCAAGTCGGCATCGGTGGAGTTGATCCGAACCTGGTCGCTCCGACCAACCTCAACTACAGCGCGACCATTGAACACAAGTTGCCCGGCAACCTGGTCGCGAGTGTGGGCTACACCGGAGTGCACGGCTACAATCTGATTGCAGATTACGGTGCCGTTGGGAGCACGACATTCGCCTTGAACGTCAACACGTTTACTGGAGATCTGATTCAGCACAACAGTTCGGTTCCGACAGGGCTGAATCCAAACTTTGGTGCTATCCAAAATGAGTTCAACGCTGCGACCTCAAACTACAACGCTTTCATTGCGGATTTGCGCGGACGAAGTGTGCACGGATTGGTGTTCGACATTTCTTATACCCGGTCGCACGCGACGGACAATTCCCAGAACTATCCCACGCATCTGAATCTGTCCCAATACACGGGCCCTTCAAGTTGGGATGCTCCAAACCGGGTTTCGGCGATGATGCATTACGCCATTCCTGGCACTTCAAACCGTGGGTGGGCATCGAAGCTTCTTAACGGGTGGAGCATCAACGTGCTGAACGCGATCCAAAGCGGCACACCCTTCACGGTATACACAAGTGTTCCGTTTGACCTGGCTTCGTACCAACAGTTCGCGGGCGGGGGCGGTCCCTACACCGGCGGCGACTTCAACGCCGACGGGAACAACTACGATTTCCCCGACGTTTCGACATATCATTATTCGAACTCACGTTTAGCGTACTTGAATGGCATGTTCACGGCGGGCCAGTTCACGGTTCCAGCCGCGTTGCCTTCAGAAGGAAATGAGAAAACAAACAAATTTAGGAACCCCGGATTTTGGAATACCGATGCCAGTGTCTCGAAGGAGACAAAACTGGCGGAAAGTCTCAGCTTGCAGATTCGATTTGAATTTCTGAATGTGTTCAATCACGCGAATCTTCTGGCGGTGGACGGAAACATGGCCGATGGAACATTTGGAAGAGTGACGTCGCAGGCTAATCCTCGCTATCTCCAGATTGGAGCGCGAATTATCTTCTAGCGCCCCGACCCGGCGCTTTTAGGCAATGTGAGCTCGACAATCGGAAAAAGCCCTTTCGTTTGCTCGGCGAAGCCCATGTCGGGATTTCTTAAGCTCGTGGTTTGTTTCTTCGTTGCCGTTGGGGCATCTGCGGGACAGCCAGACGACCCCATTGCGCAGATAAAGGGCTTGCTACGCAATGGGAACGCCGCAGAGGCAGACCGTCGCTGCGACCTGGCATTGCATCTTTCCCCGCGCAACGCTGCTTTATGGACTCTCAAGGGACTCGCCTCCGACAGTTTGCACAAGACTGGGCAAGCGCTTAAGGCCTACTACTCTGCGCTAGAGATCGATGGGGAATACCTTCCAGCGTTGGAAGGAGCGGCACAAGACGAGTTTCGCAAGCGCAGTCAGAAAGCCGTTCCACTTCTTGAACGCGCGGAAAAGGTACGTCCGGCCGACTTTACTATTCAAGCAATGCTGGGAACGTTGGCGTACCTGCGACACGATTGCCGAAAGGCTGTCGTCTATTTTGAGCGGATCTCTGCTGTTCCGCAATGGAGTATGGAGACCCTGCAGGAGTACGGCACTTGCCTGGGGCGCCTCGAAGAGTGGAAACGGGCGACGACAGTTTTTTCGTCAGCCTTAGATCGGCAACCCACCAACGACGAAGCAAGATACAACTTGGCGGTCGCAGAGTTTCAAACGGGTCAGTATTCCTCGGTGGTTGAAACCCTCAATCCGCTTTTACAGCGTGACCCGCCAGATCCTGAGAGCCTGGGTCTTGCCGCGGAAGCGTCTGAGTCACTGTTCGATACTCCCCGAGCGGTCGATCTTTTGAAGAAAGGAATTGCCGCCTATCCAGAGAATCCGGAGTTCTACGTGGCTTTTGCAAACCTTAGCCTGGCGCACAGTTCCTTTCAGGTTGGAGTGGATGTGATAAATGCCGGAATCGCCCGATTGCCCCGAGAGGCTTCACTGCGCTTTGCACGCGGCATACTCTTCTTGGAAATGGGTGAATACGAGAAGAGTGAAAAGGATTTTGACCTGGTAGAAATACTCGACCCAGCCATGCCCGACGGTCCGGCTGCGGGTGCAATGGCGAAGCTGGAGCTGCGCCAGCCCAAAGAAGCGGAACGAATCGCAAGGGCACAACTGGCAAGTCGACCTGACGACCCGTACCTAAATTACGTTCTCGCGGACGCCATCCGAAGCCAAGGTGTTCCCGCCCTCAGTGACGAGTTCAGAGAAGCACAAGCCGCGGCAGAAAGGGCAGTCAGGCTTCAACCCAATTCCGCGCGTGCTCGTTTGGTGCTTAGCCGGTTATATATGCAAGCCGGAAAATTCGATAGGGCTGGAACCGAGGCAGCAGAGGCGGTCAAGCTTGCTCCAGATAATGTGACGATTATGTACAATCTCATCCTTGCGACCAAGCGCACGGGGAGGACCGAACAGCTTCCTCAATTGGTCAGGAGACTGAACGAATTGAAAGAAGCATCCTCGCGAAAGCGCCATGAATTGCACCAGTACACATTGGCCGAGCGGCCACGGAAAGACGGACTACAGTCTCTGCCTTAAGAAACTACCTGTTCCTAGCCATGATGCGCCGGCGATGGTTCTGGTTGGGAGAGTGAGCTAGAATCTGCCGGGATCAAGCGTTAACACAAATGTTCGCCTTCGACTCCAATCTTCCGCGAAGGTTCCTCCATTTCTTTCTCACAACAACAGTCATCATAGCCGGTTCCATAGTCGTGGGTTGCCATAGCCGTAGCCCGATAACGATTGCGGTTATTCCGCGGACTTCTGGAACATTTCTGTGGGAGCCGATGCACGTCGGTGCAGAGATCGCTGCCCAGAAAACAGGATTGAGCGTCTATTGGAACGCTCCTACACGAGAGGACGATATTCAAGGACAGATCGCCCTGCTTGAAAAAGTGGTCGCTCGTGGGTACAAGGGGTTGATTCTTGCTCCCGATCACGAGCTGGCGTTGATTACCCCGGTTCGACTCGCACTTTCACGCGGGCTTCCGACCGTAATCGTCGGTTCTTCTCTTCCAATTCCTGCCGGAGGCAAATTGAGCTACATCCTGAATGATGACGAGGAAGCAGGCCGCATGGCCGCCAGATGCGTGGCAGAGCTCCTGCAGAACAAGGGATCCGTGATTATACTCGGCATCGATCCGGACATCGCCGGAATCATGATTCGGGCGCGAAGTCTCGAAAAGACTTTGCAAGACTACCCATCGATAAGGATTGTCGATAAGCGTATAGGGGCCTTCAATACCCCCTATGATCAGCAGATAGCCGAAGAGAGTCTTCGTCAGCATCCCGATGTCACAGCCATCGTCGCGCTCACCTCGACCTCGACGCGAGGAAGCTCGATCGCAATCAGTCATGCAGAACACAGAATTCATCTGGTCGGGTTCGATGATCTGGATGACCTGAGGCCCCTACGAGAAGGGAGGGTGGATGCAATCATCACTCAGAACAGTCGTGAGATGGGGTTTCAAGCGGTCACCAGTCTTGCCGCGCAGCTTCAAGGACACGTCGTTCCCGGCGAAACAAAAATCCCACCGGTACTGTTGACCAATAAGAACCTCGACACGCCGGAAACACAACGGCTGCTTTCGAACACCTGGAGAAGACTACAGTGAAAGTGTGGGATAGGAAACGGCGGCTTCTCCTGGGTGGTTTAGCTGTATGCATTCTGTGTGGTCTACTGCTACTTGCATTTATCAATCGCCACTCCCGGGGTTTGCCTTACCAGGACTCATTCGCCCGGGGTAGTGCCGATGAGTGGGACGCATTTGGTGGCACCTGGGAACTTGCCGACGGTGCGATTCGCAATGACTCTGATGAGCGCGGGGCAAAGTTGCTGACCGGGTCCACGCAGTGGGAGAACTACTCGCTGGAAGCGGACGTCAAGTTGCTTGGGCGCGATGGCGATGCCGGTTTAGTGGTTCGCTCTTCGGACGAAGAGGAGGGTGTGGACTCCTATAACGGATATTATGCCGGCTTGCGCAATCGTGACAATGCTCTCGTCCTGGGGCGCGCGAATCATGGCTGGATAGGCGAGCAGACTGTGCCAGTGCCGAGCGGCGTTCAACCATTTCGGTGGTATCACCTCAAGCTGGTTGCAATGGATTGCGAGTTAGCAGTTTCCGCTACGGACCCGGAATCCGGAGCCAGCGTAACCCAACGAATGACAGAGAAGGACTGCGTTCGCGCCGGACGGATCGGTTTGCGGTCTTATTCCTCAGGCGGTATTTGGCGAAATGTCCGAGCTGCCGTCGCGAATCGGCAAGACTTTGCTTCCTTGACCGGGCCCGCCGCTGCCAATGTAGCTCCTACGACGCTCCCCGAGGAATTCGGAGCAGAGCGAGAAAAAAGCCCTGGGGATCTTGCGAGCGCCTCCATTCCTCAATCGATAACCGGGTTGCGTCTGCTTTCGGCGACTGACTCCCAGCCGGTAACCGTGCGCGGGGTTGTCGTCCTTACGAAGCCTGCGCTGTACGTCGAAGACTCCACGGGTGGAGTTGCGGTCGTGGACCCCAAAGGACCTCCCCTCAAGGTCGGAGATGAAGTGGAAGTCACCGGTGAGCCTCAACCCGGCAACTTCAGTTCAGTTTTGCGCCATGCTCAAATTCGACTGCTGTGGGCTCGTGAGCCGATTCCCCCAGTGTCTGTCACGGCGTCGCAGGCTGCGACCGGGGCATTCGATGCGACTTTCATCGAACTCGAAGGTCGTCTCTTAAGAATTGAAACCCCAACGGAAAATACCGCGGTACTAGATTTGCAGGCAGGTCAGCAATCCTTCAGCGCAGTAGTAAATCGCGGTCGCGGCGACCTGTTCATACGTCGTCTGAAACAAAACAGTTTGCTAAGAATGAGGGGAGTCTGTGTCGTCGATCCAGAATACACACACAACTTAACCCCGTTTGTGCTGCTGCTGCCTTCTACCGATGATGTTGACGTGCTTGCCGGGCCTCCGTGGTGGACAGCTGGTCATTTGGTTGCCATTGTCATAACGCTTCTCATTTTCGTTCTGGTGGCTCAGGTGATCCATAGCCGCGTCGAGCACTGGAGGCTACGCGCTGTGCTCGATGAACGTGAGAGGTTAGCCCATGAAATGCACGATACGATTGCGCAAAGTTTCGCGGGCATTGGTTTTCAACTGCAGGCCATTCGCAATAATCTTCCGGATCAGGTGTCTCCCGTACACAACCAACTTGACGTAGCTCGCGATCTGGTGCGGCACAGTCACGAAGAGGCTCGCCGCAGCATCGCAACTCTGCGTCCCGAGTCGATCGAGTCCGTCGGACTCATGCCCGCCTTACATTCCTGCGCCTGCAGAATGGTAGACGGAGGATCGGTTCGCCTCAACGTGTCGGAGTCAGGTGACGCGAGACCCATTCCAATCCGAATTTCGGATACGTTTTTTCGGATTGGACAAGAGGCGATCGCCAATGCCGTCAGGCATGCTCGCCCCACCACGCTGGGCATCTTGCTTATCTACGAGAAGAGTGCCGTAAGACTTGTGGTAGAAGATGACGGGATCGGTTTTAGCGATTCGGGGGACACGCTGGGATTCGGCGTGCGAGGGATGCGAAAACGAGCGGAAGCGATTTCGGCCACATTCCAGATTGCGAGTTTTACAAATGGAGGTACCCGAGTACAGGTCAGAGCTCCACTGCCTCCGAGATTTGCGGCGAGAGAGTGGGCCGTTCGCATTTGGCATAACCTTAAAAGGAGTTCCGCTTAAATGGACAAAATAGCCGCGCCCATTCGTATCCTTATCGTGGATGATCATCCGGTCGTAAGAGTGGGACTTGCGAGCATGCTCGGAACGCAACCGGGATTCTCCGTTGTAGGGTGCGCGTCGAGTGGAGAGGAGGCGCTCTCGACGCTGCGAAGCGAAGCCGCGGATATCGTGCTGCTAGATCTCAGAATGCCGGGGATGACTGGAATTCAGCTTTTACAGGCACTTCAAAAACTCGGGTCGCATGCCCGAGCTATTGTGCTGACCAGCTATGAAACGGACGAGGATGTCTATCGGGCGGTCAGCGCAGGTGCCCAAGGATATCTGCTCAAGAACACCCCACAAGAAGAAATGGTCGAGGCGATTAGGGCGGTGTACGCGGGAAAGCGCTATGTCCCGAGTCACATCGCTGCGCACTTGGCCGAACGGCTCATGCGCACCGAGCTTACAACACGTGAACTTGAGATTCTGGAGATGCTTGCCAAGGGATTGACGAACAAGGAAATTGGCCGAGCGCTCAACATCAGCGATAACACCGTTCGCAACCATGTTGTCAGTATCATAGAGAAACTCGATGTGTCGGACCGCACTGAGGCGGCGACGGCTGCCATCCAGAGGGGCATCATTTCGTAGCGTTCCCTCGAGTTCCCCATCCCTACGAAGACGCTTTCTTCCTTGTTCGTTGCCGCCGGTCCACGCAATAGTTCGTTTGAACTATTGGAGGCTGGGTCATCTGCAACTGACACTGTTTATGCGCTGATCTTTACACTGCATTGTCGAATGCCGCGAACCTGCCGTCTCTTAGCGTTAGAGTTGAGGATGAGGAATGCGTTCTGAAAAACCTTTTTGTGCCATGCTGCGTTCTTTGTGGGAGACCAAGCTCTGCTTCGACGCCCGGGCAGCGCTCTTGCTCGCCTTTCTCATTTGCGCACATTGGGCAGGGGCGCAGACTTTTGAGTTGTCAAACGCCAGGATCACTGCAGTGTTTGGCCCGGCCGGCTTAACCTCGATTACGAACCGAACATTCGATCGCACCGTTCATTTTGAAGACGACACGTTTTCCATAACAATCGACGGCCTCGAAATTAGCGGCGCGAAGTTGACGCCCACAATCGGTTCGGGCTCAGCCAGGTCCCTGATCTACACCTACTCCTTTCGTGGATATGTATTGAGAGTCGTGTACAGGGTTGAATCGAGTTGGGACTTTGTGTCGAAGCAGCTCCAGGTCATCGCGGCACCAAAAGACTCGTTCTTTGTCCATAACGTCCAGCCTTTGCACGAATCTTTGCAGGAGGCCATCTCTTCGGAATTCACGCCTGGAGCTTATCTACCTCAGTTCGGCGAAGACTCCGACTTCGCGAAGGGTATTCCTGCAAGAAAGTTCGGAGACTTTCTGCGCTTTTCTCAGAATTATGGAGTGATGCTGCTCACGCAAAATCCATTCTTGGAAATCTCGCGAGAAGACCAAACTGTGTCCGTAAGCTATACCGCTGACATGAACTGGCAGACGAAATGGGGCCGATTTTCCTCGGACATTTCCTGCCTTGGCCTCTATCGTCTCAGCAATGAACGAATTCCAGCACAGATGATGCTTGAATGGAGGGCGCCGTTACGGGAACCTGCTGCTGACGGCGCCGACCAGGGCGAGATCAGCGCATTTTCCAATTGTGTTCGAGAATTCCTCGTGTCACCCTCGCCCAAACCCATTAGCGTGGAAGTCGGTTGGACGTTGAATGATTACCAGATTGATGTGTCGAAACCCGAGGGCAGACAGGAATACAAGCGCGTCATCGACGTGACATCTGAGCTTGGCATCCAGGATCTCTTGTACGCGCCCGCTAATTACGCGCTGGCACGGATAGAGAAGGACTCGGACGACTGGAACTGGGAACATGTTTTGTGGCTGGGTCTCGGACAGCAGATTCGCGAGGGGCGTTGGGATGTTAAAAATAGCCCCTTGCCAGTCAGCATTAAGGAGATGCTGGAGTACGCGAAGACCAAGCATGTGGGACTGCTGGCTTACGTCTACCCCTCGCTGCCCTTTACTCAAAACGCGACTTGGCTGGTTACGGATCCGAGCAGGAGGCAGAAGAATGTCTACGCCAATCTGGCATCCCGCGAGTTTCAGGATTTTCTGATAGCAGAACTGCTTGCTTTTAAGCACCGCACCGGAATTGCCGGCTACTCGTTTGACTACACATTCTTAAACTTGCCGGGAGGCAGTTACTATTCGCAGTGGTGGGGGTGGAGAAGGGTAATGGAATCCCTGCGCCGGGCTGATCCCAAAATCGTGATTGATGGACGCCAGACTTATCAAGCATACGGTCCATGGAGTTGGTTAGCGGGGAGTTATCCGCATCCGACGGGAAACGATGAGCAGGCCGAAAGCTTTCAGCCGTTCCCGGATCTGCATTTTGATCGTGTCTCCGCCGACCGAGAGCGTTTTGTTAACTACTGGTATCGCAACTATCAATTTGCTCCGGAAGAATTGATCCCCGGTTATGCCACGCATCAGACCGAAAGAGCCATGAATGTATCGGAATCGAGTGGCACGGAGCACCGTGAACCGAAGGTAAAGATGATGTACACCGCATTCCGCCAGAGGGATTGGGATTATCTTGGGTACAGGTATTCATTCATCTCTTCAATCGCTACCGGCGGTTGGAACAATGTCGTTAACATGATCCCAGCGCGTGATAGAGAAGAATTCTTGCACTTTTCGGATTCAGACAAAGCATGGATCCGACGTTGGCTGCAGTGGACCACTACGCATTCAGAGTATCTCCGTCATACGAAGACCATCCTGGGCCAACCTGCGATCGGGAAGGCGGATGGAACATCGGCCGTCATCGGCAATCGAGGATACATTTTCTTATTCAATCCGAACTATAAAGTGGTCGGCGCTGATATCCGTCTCGATACGACTATCGGCCTGTCAGCAGGAAGCAAGTTTCTGCTGCAAGAGCTCTATCCGCGCGAGGGAATGTTGATTGCGAAAGCAGGCGCCGGAACCTGGAGCAACGGTGACACGGTCCATCTCGATTTGCCGGGCACGAGTGCTACAATTCTCAAGCTAGTCCCGATTGAGACCCTACCTGCAACGCCCGTCGTTTTTAACTCCGCCAATTCAAGTGCCAAAGCAAGTTTGCGGGGCAGCATTCTCAGGCTTGACCATATTTCCGGGCAACCCGGATCGCACGAAGACATAGGCGTCCTGCTGCATAGAGCTTCGAGAATCTCCGCGGTATCAGTTAACGGCCGGTTAACTGGGTTTCTTCAAACTGGAGGCTATGTTTCTATTCCACTGCGATTTGCAGGGCAGCCCTTTGTTCAATCCCAGCAAGTTGACGTTGTGGCACAAGGCGACAGCAGGACTCTGGCCGGTTCATTCCTGATTCCGGCGCGCGTAAAGTCTCAGTTGTCCGCTCGTCGAGCGCGTTGGCCCATTCGTTGGAGTCCAGGGGACTATGAGAATACATGGCTTGTCCCTGAACGACTGCTTTTGTTTGTACAAATCGCAGAACCGAGTGATGGAGAACAGGTTCAAATAAAAATCGACGGTGAACCTGTGAACGTGAAAAAAGCGTACAGCTCGGTTCGGGTACATTCAGCCTCGTTCGTTGGCTTCTATGCCGATATTTCCAGCACCAAACCAGATGTTGTGCATAGTCTCGAGATTAACCTTTCGGAACTAGCCGGAGGATCATTTCAGGGGGTATTCTTCGACAACGTTGAGCCAGAATACACGGAGGCGCTTAGCATACGTGACACGGGTGTTTCCTCTGCATCCACGGCCGCGGCCAGACGGGGCATTTCCCGCGCAAAATCTATGCTGCAGAACTCGCGATAGAGAGTTTCGGGGATGTGTTGGTTCACCCGGCCAGTCCCGTCTCAAGCGTTCAGCCCGAAGAATCCATCTCTTTGGTACCGTATGCCTCGACAAAACTTCGGGTTACTGCTTTTCTGCAACTCAAATCGGGACAATAGGGAATAGGGTTTGATTTTTACAACAAGATCTAACATGGGGATTCGAGAAGTCGCCAAAATGGCCTCGGTTTCGACCGCGACTGTGTCTCGCCTCCTCACAGGTGCCGCAAAAGTGTCTCCCGAGACAGCCAGTCGGGTTATCGATGCGATGGAGGCTCTTAACTTCCAGCCGAATGAGGCCGCCCGCATTCTCGCGGTTCTGAAAAAGCTAAAACGCAGCGCTGGCGGATCATCCGTTCGCCCTGAGCAGGGTCGTGGAAGAGACGAAGATCGATCCCAGGTTCGACAACCTGCGCGATGACATGCGTCAAGACTTGATGCAACGCATGGCGATGGACGCGTTCCGGCGCCTTGATGGGGTCGTGAACAACGCTGGGTACGGCGATGTCGCACCGTTCGAGCAGTTGAGCTCTGAGAGATTCAAGGCAGTGGTCGACACTAGCTTTTATGGTGTCGTCTATATGACCCGCGCTGCGCTGCCGATCATGCGAAAGCAAAAAAGCGACCGCATCCTGCAGATATCGTCACCATGTGGTCGCCTGGCCCTTCCGGGCACCACGCCATACCACGCTGCCAAATGGGCTGTGGGAGGCTTCACCGTAATCGTATCCGGTGCCGAGCCCTTGGTCCTTTAATCATTGGTCATGGTGTCGCTCGAAAGAGCATTACCTTCACTCTCTCGGCAGCCTCGTGATGCATGTGCGAAAGCACGTGAGCGTAGAGTCCAACGTGAAAGCCGTGCTGGCATGTCCGAGCTGCTCAGAAACAACTTTCGGCGACACTCCAGCTGGCAGCGCGATTGTGGCTGCCGAGTGGCGCAAATCATAGAGCCTCATTCGCGGCACACCGGCCAGGTCGAGTATCGATCTGAACCGCTTGGCGAGACAATCGGTCGCCATTTCTCCCAATGGTCTCGTCAAGCCCGACGTGGTTTTGGTCCAGGGAGGCGAGGAGCGACACCCGGAAGGTGCGTATTGCCTGGAATGGAGGGAAAACGCTCAGTCGCTAATCATTGCGGAACCAGCGAACCGACGGGCTTTGATGTCGCGTATCGGGGGCTGGCCGAAGAAGCGGCTGTATTCGCGATTGAATTGGCTGGCGCTCTCGTACCCGACCTCAAATGCCGCACTAGCGGCATCCAGACCATCCGTGAGAAGCCGTTCCCGCGCTGCCTGCAACCGAAGCTGCTTTTGATACTGAAGAGGACTCATCGCGGTCAGCGCCCGGAAATGGTGGTGCAGTGTGGAGACGCCCATGCCCGCGATTTTTGCGAGATCTTGCACTCGTAACGGCTTCGCGTAGTTCGTCCTGACCCAGGCGATTGCCTTCGCCGTGCGGTGGCTCTGATCCCCGAGTGTGGCAATTGCCCGAAGGCGTGCTCCCTCAGGCCCACGGAGGATTCGGTAAATAATCTCGCGTTGAATCAAACCACTCAGGAACGGAATGTCCTGCGGTGTGTTCAGAAGGTCTACCAGGCGGCAGCAGGCATCGAGCAACTCGGGCGTGGTTTCGCCGGTCGCCATGGCGGGACTGTCAGGCGGCGCGTCGGCCGTCTGAATCTCCTCACGATTCAAAAGCTCCCGGACTACGGGAATTTCGAGCTTGAGCACGAAACAGAGATACGGCACCGCCTCACTTGCCTCGATCACGTTGCAGGTGACTGGCAAATCGAGCGAGGTCAGGAGATACCGTGACTCGTCAAAGATGAATGTGGTTCCGCCGAGGTCTGCGCGCTTTCGCCCCTGAGCGACCACGGCCAGGCTGGGCTCGTAGGTGGCGCAGGCCGGCTTGGTGGGGGCGGTGCGCCGGCTTAGCAGCAGGCCCGGAATGTCTGTTATCAGTTTCTCTTTTGACCCAACGAAAGAGGCAATCTTATGAGCCAGCTTTCTGCGCAATGCACGGGTTTGATCTGGCGACGGATCGGCATTTTTGCCAGCGTTTGTCATTATTATGGTCTCGCGGCTTCTTGCCTAGGATAGCTTGCGTGGCGGTGGATGCGCCAGTGATTCGTTCACTGATGAGACGAATAGGCAATAAATCGGAAGGATCGGGCTACCACTTCCACGGTGTTTGGTCCTAATCTCGAGATGAGAGAGAAACAGTTCGGAGGGAGGAAATATGCAGAAACGCAAACTTGGAAGAAGCAGTCTTGAAGTGTCGGCCCTGGGACTCGGGTGCATGGGAATGAGCTTCGGCTATGGTCCGGCCGGGGACAAGCAGGAGATGATCTCGGTGATCCGAGCAGCTGTGGAACGCGGTGTCACATTCTTCGATACTGCGGAAGTCTACGGCCCGTTCACGAACGAAGAACTCGTTGGTGAAGCCCTTGCCCCCTTCCGAGGAAAAGTAGTGATCGCCACCAAATTCGGTTTCAAACTTGATCCGAAAACCGGCAAACAGGCGGGATTAGACAGTCGACCAGAGCACATCAAGGAGGTCGCAGACGCCTCGCTCAAACGCCTCAGGACCGATGTCATCGACTTGTTCTATCAGCATCGTGTCGATTCTAACGTGCCGATCGAAGATGTCGCGGGGGCCGTGAAGGACCTGATTCAGCAAGGCAAGGTGAAGCACTTCGGGCTTTCTGAAGCAGGAGTGCAGACGATCCGTCGCGCCCACAAAGTTCAGCCCGTCACTGCACTCCAGAGCGAATATTCGCTTTGGTGGAGAGAGCCTGAAGCGGAGTTGATACCGACACTCGAGGAACTGGGGATCGGGTTCGTTCCATTTAGCCCGTTGGGAAAGGGCTTCCTTACTGGAAAGATCAGCGAAGACACGCAATTCGACAAAACCGACTTCCGTAACATCGTTCCTCGTTTTTCGGCGGAGAACCGCAAAGCGAATCAGGCACTGGTTGATCTGATTGACAGGTTCGCGCAACAGAAGAAGGCAACGCCTGCCCAGATCGCGCTGGCTTGGTTACTTGCGCAGAAACCATGGATTGTTCCTATCCCAGGCACAACTAAGCTGCATCGTCTTGAAGAGAACATCGGAGCCGTTGACGTTACACTTTCGTCCGACGATTTGCGCGAACTGGAGACCGCAGCCTCAAAAATTGCGTTGCAAGGCGCCCGGTATCCTGAAGAACTGCAGAAACTAGTAGGGCGCTGACACCGATAACGAACAAAGCAAATGCATCTGAATAAAGCGAAGGCGCGCAGAAGGATAAATATGTTTCAAGCATGAATCCGCCTGAATCGGGAGGACGAAGATGAAACTGCTCGTCACAATGCTAACCGCATTTTCTTTATTCGGTTCGGGTGCCGCCTTTGCTCAGGTGGGGAGCCTCTCAGCCTTCGATGCTCCACAGTCTGCGTCACCGCAAGGAGGGCAGACGATCAAAATAGCGCGAGGCAGCACGCAGCCCTCCACGGAAGGTCCAGCGGAACACTTTACTGGTTCCACACGCATTGATCCTCTCTTTAGTGCAAGACCTCCTTCGCACACATCAGGCGGCAGCGTGACTTTCGAGCGCGGGGCCCGCACGGCATGGCACAGCCATCCGCTGGGTCAGACTTTGATCGTTACGTCGGGCAAGGGCTGGATTCAGCAGTGGGGCGGTCAAATCGAGGAAATTAGGCAAGGTGACGTCGTCTCGACCCCACCCGGCGTGAAACATTGGCACGGAGCTACGGCAAACACGGGTGTGACGCATATCGCTATTCAGGAAAGTCTTGATGGGAAGACCGTCGAATGGATGGAAAAGGTGGGCGACGAACAGTACAGGAATTATCAGTCAGCATCAGGAGGAGTTATGGGCAGCGCGAAGGAGCCTTCTGCCGCGCAGAAACTATTCGGTGACTTTGATCCTAAGCTGGCTGAAATAACAGACAACGTCCTGTTTGGCGATGTCTGGGAGCGTCCGGGACTGTCGAAGCGCGATCGTAGTCTCATCACGGTCGCCGCCCTGATTGCTTCGAATCGGCCGGAACAGCTGCGACATCACCTTCAACGGGCGCGCGAGAATGGCATAACTAAGGATGAAGTAGTCGAGATAATCACACATCTGGCCTTTTACACCGGGTGGCCTAACGCGATCAACGCCATCACGATCGCCCTGGAGACATTCCAGTGAGTACAAACCAATGCGCGGCCACCAGTCGTTGTTCGAACTCGGACCAATCATCCCGTCGGCTGCATGGTTGCTGAGCGTCCAATCGATATATTTCCGCGCCTCGGTCTTCAGCGGGGTATCGTCGAGCAGGTACGCAAGTGGCGCCAGTCCATCCCAAAATAGGGTCCTGGCTCCCACGACTTGCCCGTCCCACCCAGGCAGCCGCTGTTCGGCCCACATCGGCCCAGGTTTCGTCCAGATGTCCTCGCAGGCGAACCCGCACCAAGGATGGCCAAGTCCATAGTGGGCCAGGCAGCACAGCAGTTTGACTGAAACACAAATTTAATAATAGTTTCCGCGGCAATCTCATAGAATAGCGCTCCGACTCTGAGCCCAATGTTTGGGCGGCAGGAGATAATCATGAGCACCACCAACCTGGCGTCGATCGGCGATCACGGAGTGCTGAACATCCGATTGTCCAAGGATCTGTCCGGGGTCTGGATTGATCGCGATCAGAGTTGGCTGGACTTCAATCGGCGCGTTCTCGCCGAGGCTCTGGACGGCCGTACACCCTTGCTCGAAAGAGCGAAGTTTCTTGCTATCTTTACCTCCAATCTCGACGAGTTTTTCATGAAGCGCATGGCCGTCCTGCGGCGAGGGCTGGCTCAGGAAGAGCGCGATCTATTTCAACATCAGTTACGCGAGAAATTGCTTCCCATGCTTCGCGATCAGGCTGACTGTTACCGCAAAACGGTGGTTCCCAACCTGGCCAAACACGGGGTTCTACTGTATCGCTGGGACCAACTAACACCGCGCCAACAGGAAGAGGCCGGCGCATACTTCGATGCCGGCATTTCCCCGGCCCTGACCCCGCTGGTCATTGATCCGGAACATCCCTTCCCGTTTTTGTCGAACCTTTCTACCTCGCTTATTTTCCGTCTGCAGGACCCGGAGCGGGGTGATTCCATGTACGCACGAGTGAAGGTTCCCACGGTACTGAAAAACTGGGTCGCACTGGAGACCGATCTCAATCCGGGTCAAAAACTCTTCGTCCCGCTTTATGAAGTGATTCGCGGCAATATACACAAGCTCTACGGCGGGATGGCCATCACCGCCATGACCGTGCTGCGGATCACGAGGGACGCGGAGGTCGAGATCGAGGATGATTCAGTGGCGGAAATCCGTGTGTTAGTCGAGGAGCAGGTTCGGCAACGCCGGTATGAGCCTATCGTTCGTCTCGAATTTGGACCCGGAGCCGATTCGGCCATCAAAGATGCAATGCGCGAACGCTTCGAGCTGTCCCAGTGCGATGTCTATGACATGCAGGAAGAGGTCGATTACACCTCGCTTTTTGAAATCGCGGGATTGCCAATTCCCGAACTTCGCGATCGCCTCTGGAGTCCGGTTCAACATCCCTCGCTTCCGGAGGACGGGGCTGCGGTTTTTACGGCTATCCAGGCTGGCGACGTGCTGCTGCATCATCCCTATGATTCCTTCGACGGCAGCGTCGAGCATTTCATTAGGACCGCTGCCGATGATCCCCAGACCGTTTCCATCAAGATGACCGCCTATCGCATCGGCGACGATACCCCATTCGTGAAATCGCTGATCCGCGCCGCTGAACATGGCAAGCAGGTTGCGTGCGTGATGGAAATCAAGGCCCGCTTTGATGAGGAGCGTAACCTGCACTGGGCCGCGGCACTTGAGCGGGTGGGCGCGCACGTGACCTTCGGGGTGGCGGGGCTTAAGACCCACGCCAAGCTTGCCCTCGTCGTCCGGAAAGAAGGAAGTGGCCTGCGCTCCTATGTTCACATCGGTACCGGCAACTACCATGTCAAGACCGCCCGCCTGTATGCCGACGTTGGCCTGCTTACCTGCAATCCGTTACTGACGAATGACGTGGTAAACCTTTTCCACTACCTTACCGGTCACGCGCACGCCCCGCAGTGTTCGGCGCTCCTGGTAGCCCCGACAACCATGCGACAACGCGTGCTGGAACTGATAGCCCGCGAGATCGAAAACCAACGCGCCGGCCGGCCGGCTCGCATTGTAGCCAAGATGAACCAGCTGGAGGATCCGGAGTTGATCCAGGCTTTGTGTGATGCTTCGCAGGCTGGTGTTTCCATCGACCTGATCGTGCGCGGTTTCTGCTGCTTAAGACCGGGAGTTGCGGGCCTGACCGACAACATACGCGTGCGGTCGATTATTGGGCGCTTTCTCGAACACTCGCGCATCTTTTACTTTGCCAATGGCCAGAAGAGTCCAACCGAAGGCGATTTCTTGATCGGATCGGCGGATTGGATGTACCGTAATCTGTCGAAGCGCATCGAGGTCGTCGCTCCGGTGTTGGCGAGCGGGGCCAGGGAAAGGCTTTGGGACATTCTCGAGTTATGCCTGCGCGACCAACGACAGGCCTGGATCCTTGGGCAGGACGGCACATATAGCCAGTTGCAGCCGGACGGTGATTCAGAGAGTTCGCAGACGATGGGTACGCAACAGACCTTGATGGACCTAACTCGTCGCAGCGCGGCCTGAGGCGGCCTGGGCGTTCCGGAGCGCTATCGTCCGGGCTCAACGTGTCGCGCCGCGATGGACTGGAGAATCCTTCTTTGTTCTCTGCCGTTTGGGCAAGCGCATGTTTCAGATCTGTCGGTTTATCCAATTTTAACCTCCCTTTAACACTCCCGTAACATTCCAGAACTATCTTTTGCGTTCCTCTAGGATTCTGGATTTCAGGTCGCTGCAATCCTTCAGAGGCAAGCTGAATCTTTGCAAGTCCGCCCTCACGCCGGGTTGTGGGTGTCGAAATATTGAATCTCAACGCAGCTAATCGTGAATTCAAGGAGAGTCTCATGCAGATTCGCCATTGGACGTTGCCGCTCGCATGCACATTGATCCTCGCCTTTGCCGCATGTAACGGCAACAAATCGCAAAATGCGGAAGAGAATGGAGTGAAACTGCAGGGCGCTGGCGCGAGCTTTCCCGCGCCCCTGTACACCAAGTGGTTCAAGGCTTTTGCTACCAGCCGGCCGGATGTGTTGGTTGACTATCAGTCGGTGGGCAGTGGCAGCGGCGTCAAGAGCGTAATCGACAAGACGGTAGATTTTGGCGCCAGCGATGCTGCCATGAGCGATGAGGAGATCGCTCAGGTACAAGGTGGGGTGCAGTTAATTCCCATGACTGCCGGCAGCATCGTGATTGCCTACAACATGCCCGACGTGAAGGACCTGAAGCTCTCCCGCAAAGCCTACTCAGGCATTTTTCTCGGCAAGATCAAAAAATGGAACGACCCCGAAATCGCGAAGGCCAATCCCGGCACCAAACTGCCGGATCAGCCCATCAATGTCGTGGTTCGTGCGGACTCGAGCGGGACCAGTTTTGTGTTCTCGAAGCACCTGAGCGCCATCAACCCCGAATTTGACAAGGCGGTTGGGACTAACAAGATGCCGAACTGGCCGGTAGGCACCAAGAGCAAAGGGAACGAAGGTGTAACAGCGAGCCTGATGACCACGCCAGGTTCGATTGGCTACATCGAGTATGGCTATGCGAAAAGCCAGAATGTGCCTTTTGCGGAGTTAGAGAACAAGGCGGGCAAATACGTGGCGGCCACCACTGCGTCCGGGCAGGCGGCCCTTGCGTCCGCGCAGTTGCCGGAGAACCTGATCGTGTGGAATTCCGACCCTGCCGGCGACGATGCGTATCCGATCGTTACCTATACCTGGCAGATGTTTTACAAGAAATACGATCCCAAAAAGCTCGCTGCGATACAGGACCTGATTAAGTACGAACTCGGCGACGGCCAGAAAGAAGCTGAAGCGTTGGGCTACATTCCCTTGCCGCCGACAGTGGTAGCGAAGGACACGTCCGCCACTTCGAACATCACAGCGCAGTAACGAGAAGAGGTCACCATATGTCCTCTAGAGCTTCGACGGTACCTCCAGGCGCCGCTGGTTCGCTCGTCGTGTTTGAGGTTCGCAAGGGAGAGATCACGCAGGCCCCGACCAGCCGCCAGCGGTTTGTCGATACCGTATTCCGCAAGACCTGTTACGCATTCGCCTGGCTCACGGTGGTCCTGGTTGCTTTCATCGTTGTCCGGATTCTGGTTGCAGCGGTCCCGGCTATGCGGACCCTGGGGCCGGGATTCATTACCGGACGAGTCTGGGACGCAAACGCCGGCAACTTCGGCATTCTGGCCGAGATTTGGGGCACCCTCTACACTTCCATTCTTGCCATCATCGTGGGGTCGGTGTTTGGGATCGCGGCGGCGATCTTCCTGAGTGAAGGGTTTCTCAGTTCGGCAGTATTCAACCTGCTGAAAAGGTTCCATATGCACTTGACTCCGGTGACCAAGAGGCTACCGGATCAGATTGAGCGGGTGCTGAAGGAACTGATCGAACTGCTGGCGGCCATCCCGAGCGTCGTGTATGGGTTATGGGGAATCTTCGTGGTGATTCCTCTCATTCGCCCGTATTGTGATTGGCTACATACCAAGCTGGGCTGGATTCCATTCTTCTCCGCCGACCTGAGCGGTCCAGGCGTTCTTCCCGCCGTGCTGGTTCTGGCCATCATGATCCTGCCGACGATTACCGCCATCAGCCGCGACGCGCTGGTTTCCGTTCCTCCCAAACTGCGCATGGCAGCCTATGGCCTGGGAGCAACGCGCTGGGAAGCGATTTTCGCGGTCATTCTCCCCACCGCTTCCCGGGGGATATTCGGCGGCATTGTGCTGGCGTTTGGGCGCGCGCTGGGAGAGACGATGGCGCTGGCCATGCTGGTCGGGAACAGCAACCAGATCAAGCTCTCCCTGTTCTCGCCGGCGAACACGCTTGCCGCCTTGCTGGCGAACAACTTCCCCGAAGCGGGGCCGAAGGAAGTTGGCATCCTCATGTATGCCGCTCTGGTCCTGCTGGCTATTACGCTGGTGGTAAACGTTGTGGGAGCCTTCATCCTGCAGCGCGCTTCTTTGATGCACGCGGAGTAGTGAGTCATGGGAACAAAAGTTGTCACGCGGAATTTTGGCGGAATTCCGGACCCGTTTATCGGCATCGACTTTTCGCAACTGGAGCGGTCGTTACGACGTCCGCGTACGCTGATAGACTCTGCCCTCAATTTCGCGACGACGGCGGCAACGCTGGTCGCGCTCGTGCCTCTGTTCAGTGTGGTTCTGATGCTGGTCTGGCGTGGTGGAAGGAGACTGGGCGCAACCGTCTTCACCTCGTTGCCTCCCGCCCCCCTGGAGCAAGGCGGCGGCTTCGGTAACGCGATTGTTGGCACGTTACTCATGGTGGGCATGGCCATTCTGCTGACTGTTCCCTTTGGTCTTTTGACGGCCGTCTACCTGGCGCAGTCGCGAAGCAAAGTGGCGGAGGCTGTGCGCTTTTGCGCCAAGGTGCTCACGGGCTTCCCCTCGATTCTGGCTGGCGTTTTCGCCTATGGCGTGATCGTTCTGTCCACCGGCGGATTCTCCAGTCTGGCCGGCGCGGTCGCGCTGTCGGTGCTGATGTTGCCGACTATCATTCTCACCTCCGAAGACGCCATTCGCATGGTGCCTACACGCATGAAAGAAGCGGCGATTGGAATGGGAGCAACTCCGACACAGACCGTCTGGATGGTGCTTTTGCCTACGGCCATGCCAGGAATTTTGACCGGTGTGATGCTCGCCGTAGCCCGGGCGGCCGGTGAAACCGCGCCGCTGATCTTTACCGCCCTGTTCAGCAATTACTGGCTCTGGGAGCATGGCAGGACCAATCTGATGCAGCCTACGGCATCGCTGGCAGTGCTGATCTACAACTTCGCGGGCATGCCCTTCAAGAACCAGGTGGAGCTGGCATGGGCCGCGGCGCTGGTCCTGGTGCTGATGGTATTGGCCGCCAACCTTATCGGCCAGAGCTTTTCCTCAAAACAAGTCCGGGAGTAACAGGAGAAGGGTTTTATGTCTTCGAGTGCAATGCCAATCGACCAAGGGAACCCTGCGATGATGGCCCAGGTGAAGCATGAGGATGTGGTGGTTGACTGCAACATCCGCGAGCTCTATTACGGAGCCTTCAAGGCGGTGCGGGACACGCAAATCCCGATCAAGAAGAACTCCATCACCGCCTTTATCGGCCCGTCGGGGTGCGGCAAGAGCACTGTCCTGCGATGCCTGAACCGGATGAACGACCTGGTGCGCGGTTTCCGCTTCGAGGGTCACGTGCGCTATCGCGGGCGCGATATCTACGATGCTTCAATTGATCCGGTGGCGGTGCGGCGCTTCATCGGCATGGTGTTTCAGCAGCCGAATCCGTTCGCGACCAGCATCTTCAACAACGTTGCGTTTGGACTGCGTCTGAATGGATACAAAGGCGACAAGGCGTCCAAGGTGGAGAAGGCCCTGCGCGGAGCCGCGCTGTGGGACGAAGTCAAGGACAAACTCAACAAGAGTGGTATGTCCCTCTCCGGGGGACAGCAGCAGCGGCTTTGCATTGCGCGTGCCATCGCCACCGAACCCGAAGTCCTGCTGATGGATGAACCGTGCTCTGCGCTGGATCCGATTGCCACCCGCAAGATCGAAGAACTGATGACCGAACTGCGTCAGAAATTCACCATCGCGATCGTGACTCACAACCTGCAGCAGGCCCAGCGTGTGGCCGACTACACCGGCTTCCTCTATGTCGACACCACCCAGGGTGGACGCACCGGGTACCTGGTCGAATTCAACGAATCCAAACCACTCTTCGGCGACCCGCAACACTGGCATACGCAACAGTACATCCGGGGTGAATTCAGTTAGTCCGGCCGAACCACCTGCGGCGGGCATCGAGTCGGGAGTGGCGAATTGGAGGTAAACCCCGTGGCGCAATCAGAAACGAATTGGCGGATCTCTCGGTCGGCGTGGCCGGCGGCTCTCCTCACGGCCGCCTCCCTCCTGCTCTCCCTGAGCTGTTCGGCGTCGCCGGAGGCAAAGGCGAATTCGAAAATAGCTGTTCCGCCCGGCGCAGTGCTTCTACGGGGGGCGGGAGCGACGTTTCCCTCGGTTCTCTATAAGGATTGGTTTTCCACCTACCAGAAGAGCCATCCCCAAACCGTGATTGCTTATGACGCGGTGGGCAGCGGCGAGGGGGTGCGGCGCTTCGTCAATGTGAATATGGCGAAGGAGGAAGAAGTTGACTTCGGCGCCAGCGACGCCGCGATGACGGATGAACAGATTGCCCGTGTCTCAGCCGGCGCCCGACTGCTGCCCATGACTGCTGGTAGTATTGCCATCGCCTACAACCTCCCGGATTTTGCCGGGGAGTTGAAGCTCTCTCGTGCCGCCCTGGCCGCCATTTTCAGCGGCGAAATCAAGTCCTGGGACGATGCGCGCATCGCCCGCAGCAACCCCGGCGTCCATCTGCCGAAGTTGACCATCGTGACCGCGGTAAGACAAGATTCAAGCGGCACGACATTCGCTTTTACCAAACACCTGGACGCGATCAGCGACTCATGGCGTGCGCATTACGGCCCGGCAACCCTGGTGAACTGGCCGGGGAACGCGATGCGCGCCAAGGGGAATGAAGGCGTTGCCGCCGCTATTGAACATGCGGAGGGCTCCATCGGCTACGTCGGCTACGAGTTCGCGCGGCAACTGGGACTGAAAATGGCGCAGATCGAGAACAAATCGGGCAAATTCATAGCGCCTTCGCCCGAGAGTGCCTCAGCGGCGTTGGTTAACGTTCAATTGCCACAAAACCTGCGAATCTTTGTACCCGATCCCGATGGCGAAAACTCCTACCCGATCGTCACCTTGAGTTGGATCCTGGTGTACGGCAACTACTCCGATCCGCAGAAGGCAGCGCAGCTGAGAGACTTGTTCGCCTGGTGCCTGTCGGATGGACAACGCGAAGCCCAAAACCTCGGGTATGCGCCACTTCCCACAAATGTGGCCAGCAAGAGTTTTGAGAGTCTTCAGAGCGTGCGGTGAAAGCGGGCTTATTCAGCCGCCTTCTAGGCAGCTTTTGACCTACCGGCCGTGTCCCCTTCAATGGTGCAGCTGCGTTGACAAATTCCATTCAAAGTATGGTAGAGCAAGGTCCTGTCAACCCCCTCACAGCGGATGAAATCACTGATCGAGAGCATCCCCTCAAGTTGCATCTGTTGGTCGACCACCGGGAGCCGTCGCACCCGCTTGTCCCGCATCAATTGCAATGCGGTTTCCACACTATCTTCGGGATGGCAGCAAGTTGGATGCGATGTCATACATTCTTTTACCCAGGTCTGTGCCGGATATTTCCCCGGGGCCACTACTCTGAGGCAAAGATCCCGGTCGGTTACAACCCCAGCCAGCTTGCGGTGAAGCAATTCTTCCACCACTGGCACGATACCGGTGCCCGCGTGATCCATCAGGGCGGCCACCGCTTCGACTGTCCAATACTGCGTGCAATAACTGGGCTTCGAGGTCATGACGTCTTTTACTTGCATGGCACACCTCCTGTTCGGATGTTATAGAGACGACGAAGTCGGAACCGTGACCAGGCTCCCCCGATCTGTGATTGGAGCATACTGCGTGTTCGCTACGGCGGCGGTTCAGGCATTTGCCACTGAGCCTACTCCAACACCAAAATGTTTCTTCTCGCGCACATCTCCTTAAGAATCTCCGGCCACACCGAGACACTGACTTCCCCAAGATGGGCCTTGCGGAGCAACAGCATCAAGGTGCGCGACTGCCCGATGCCGCCGCCGATCGAAAGCGGAATGTGATGGTGGAGAATGGCTTGATGATAGGGCAAGTGCAGGAAGTCAGATTGACCCGACATCTGCAACTGCCTTTTCAGGGCTTCGGCAGTGACGCGAATCCCCATTGAAGTCAGTTCATGCCGCCGCTTGGTGACCGGGTTCCATACCAGGATGTCGCCATTCAGCCCGTGCGTGGGTTTACCAGTCTGCTCGTGGGTGTCGGTCTCCCAATCGTCGTAGTCCGCAGCGCGCATCTCGTGTGGGTAGCCGTCTCGCAAGGGGTAGCCGATTCCGATGATGAAGATCGCAGGAAACTTCTTGAGCACCTCGGTTTCCCGTTGTTTGCGGGGCAGGTCGGGATACATCTCCAGAAGTTCTTCCGCATGTAAGAAGACCAATTGCTCGGGCAGGTCGGGATAGCGGGGATCCTTCAACTGTGGGAACATGCCTTGGGCAAACTTTTCAGCACCCAACAGCACTTTCCATATCTTCGCCACCACCGTCTTTAGAAAAACCACATTGCGCTGCTCCGGCGTGATGGCACGCTCCCAGTCCCACTGGTCCACGTACGCGGAATGGTCGTGATCCAGAAAATAGTCCTTTCTTACGGCGCGCATATCGGTACAAATGCCTTCCCCCACTTTGCAATTGAATTGTTTCAGGGCAGTACGCTTCCACTTGGTGGCAGCCTGCACCACCTGGGCTTCGACGGGGTGAAGGTTGTGGTCGTTTGAAATGTGAAACTGAACCGGCGTGCGCGAGCCGTCGCGATCCAGCATGTCGTTGACGCCGCTGTTGACATCGACGACAAGCGGCACCTCGACCATCATCAGGTTAAGCTCGCTGCACAGGTTGTCTTCGATGTAGCGTTTTACGCGGAAGATGGCCTGTTGCGTCTCTTTTGGGCTCAGCAGCGAGTGATAGTCTGAAGGCAAAATCTTTTCCAGTTCGCGGTAGTCGCCGACGCCCGGTCCCGCCAAGTCGGCGGTCTTGTCAATGACATGAGTGCTCATAAAATTTCTCCTCTTCTGTTACCCACACAGCCAGCGTACCGAGAGATTCTCAATCACCCTGCTGATGCGTTCGAAGGCCCAATTAATCTCGTCCCGCGTGATGACCAGGGGTGGTGAAATCCGTAACACCCGGTCGTGGGTTTCCTTGCACAGGATTCCTTCTTCCTTCAGAGCCTCACAGTATGGCCGAGCCGGGCTGAGAAGCTCGATTCCGATCCATAGTCCTTTGCCGCGGACCTCCTTCAGATCGCGACTGTGGAGGGTCTGCAGCAGGCCCAGGAAGTAGGCCCCCAATTCTGCGGAGCGTTCGACCAGTTTCTCTTCTGTCAATACCCGTAGAGCAGCACGCGCCACAGCACAGCCGAGGGGATTGCCACCGAATGTGCTGCCGTGATCTCCCGGCTCGAACAGCCGCATGATTTCCCATGAGGAGAGCACGGCGGAGACCGGATAGAAGCCGCCGGAGAGTGCCTTGCCCACGATCAACACATCAGGCTTGATGCCTTCGTGCATATACGCGAACAGTTTGCCGGTCCGACCAAAGCCCGACTGAATCTCGTCGGCGAGAAGAAGAACCCGGTTCTCCCGGCAAATTTCAGCGGCACGCTTCAAGTATCCCTGTGGAGGCAGAATGATTCCGGCTTCACCTTGAATGGGTTCCACCAGAAAGGCGCAGGTGTGCGGCGTGATGGCGTCTTCCAGGGCCTGCGCGTCGCCAAAGGGGATAGCTTTAAAGCCCGGCGTGAAGGGCCCAAAGCCGTCGCGGTACTGACTATTCGTTGAGAAGCTCACCTCGGTGATGGTTCGCCCGTGAAAATTATTGAAGCATACGATGACTTCCGCTTTGTCTTCCGGGATGCCTTTGACCTTGTAGCCCCACTTGCGGGCGGTCTTTATGGCGGTTTCGACGGCCTCGGCCCCGGTGTTCATGGGCAGCGCCATGTCGTAGCCGGTCAGCTCGTGAAGCTCTTTGTAGAACCGTGGAAGCTGGTCGTTACGGAAGGCTCGCGAGGTCAAAGTCACCTGGCGTGCCTGCTCGATCATGGCCTTCAGAATTTTGGGATGGCAATGGCCCTGGTTGACTGCCGAATATGCAGCCAGGCAGTCCAGATAGCGGTTGCCCTCGATGTCGTAGACCCATACCCCCTGGGCCCGTTCGATCACTACGTCGAGAGGGTTGTAGTTGTGTGCTCCGTACTGATTTTCCAGCTCAACAAAATCACGCGTGTGCAGACTCTCTTCGGTTATCAATCCGGTTTTCATAAGACCTTCCTCTCACTCCAACAGCAGGGTCAACAGTGCCATCCGGACGTAGAGCCCGTTCTGTGCCTGCCGGAAATACAGGGCCCGCGGGTCTTGATCCACTGATTCGTCAAGTTCGACAGTGCGTGGCAATGGGTGCAGGATGAGCGCATCCTGCTTCATCTTGGGCAAGAGTGCCGAGTTAATCGCGTACGGCTGCAGGCTTCCGCTGGTACGCTCGGGCCGGATGCGAGTTTGATATACCACATCCACCTCGCCGATGACGCGGTCCATGTCGGGCTCAAGTTCGTAGCGCACGCCATGCTCATCCAGGTAGTTAAGGATGTCGGGCTTCATCTGGAGCTCGGGCGGGCTGACGAAGAAGATTTTGACACGCTCGAACTTGGCCAGGAGGTACGCCAGTGATCGCGCCGTGCGGCCCTTGTCGAGTTCCCCGATGATGGCAACGCTCAGGCCATCGAGCGGGCGTTCTCGGTAGATGGTGTACAAGTCGAGCAAAGCTTGTGTGGGATGCTGGCCGCCCTCGCTGTCTCCGGCATTGATTAGGGGAACAGGCGAGACTTGTGCCGCGCGTTCAGCGCCGCCTGCCTGATAGTGGCGGATGACTATTACATCTGAGTAACCGCCGATAATTCGGATGGTGTCTTCGACCTGTTCCCCCTCAATTGCCGAGGAAAACGCTTGTGCATGTTCCGTGGAAAGGACCCTGCCGCCCAGCCGGTGCATGGCCGCCTCGAAGCAAAGCCGGGTGCGGGTCGAGGGCGCATAGAACAGCGTGGCCATGATGCGATTCTGGTATTCGAGAGAACCTCCGCGAGCAACCACCCGCTCCATTCCGCGCGCGCGATCGAACAGTTCCATCAACAATGGCACGGTGAATTGCTGCGATTCGATTACGTGCCGCAGTTTCCCGTCGCGCTTCGGCCTGGCTTCTACCCGTCCGCTTTTTATCTGCACCACCGCCGCAAGCATGCGCTCGTCCATAGATCACCCACTCTCCACTGGAACTTCGATTTGTCCCGGCATGGCGAGGGCAAGCGGATTCTGCTCCAGCAGCACGCGAGTGCCGGTGAATCCAGCCACTGCACGGCACAGGTTCTCCACGGAAGTAATGATCGCTTCCCGCTTCTCACAGGTTACAAAACGCAAGACGGACTCGACTTTGGGCCCCATATTGCCCGGTGGAAAGTGACCTGCATCGGCATACTCCCGCAATGCCGCCGGGCTCGCCAGGAGAATCGGTTGTTGCGTGGGCTTTTTGTAATCGAGATACACATAGTCTGTATCGGTCGAGATGAGGAAGAGATCCACGTCAAGGCGTGCGGCCAGCAGGGCGGAAGCGCGATCTTTATCAATGACCGCCTCCACTCCCCGCAGTCTGCCATCTTTCCAAACCACCGGGATGCCGCCGCCTCCGCAGGCGATGACCAGCACGCCCTGGTCAAGCAGATATCGAATCACGTCCAGTTCCAGAATCTCCAAGGGTTCTGGTGAAGGCACGACGCGACGCCAGCCACGCGCTGCGTCCTCGACCGTCTCCCAACCAAACCGTGAACAGCGTTCCTCGGCTTCGGCATGCGAGTAGAACGGGCCGATCGGCTTCGTCGGCCGCTGCATTGCCGGATCGTTCGGCGCGACCACCACCTGGGTAAGTACCGTGACAACGGGGACGCGCAGGCCAGCCCGCCGGAACTCGGTGTCGAGAGATTGTTGCAGCAGGTAGCCGATCTCACCTTGGGTGGAGGCGTCACAGACGTCAAGCGGAAGGCCCGGGACCTGGCTTGCTCCTCGTTCCGAGCGAAGAAGGGCCGCCCCGACCTGGGGCCCGTTACCATGAGTGAGGACGATGCGGAAGCCGTCACGGACCAGCTGGGTGATCTCGGCCGCGGTGCGCTGCGCGTTCGCCATCTGCTCGGCGATGGTCCCCTTTTCGCCTGCGCGAATCAGGGAGTTTCCTCCCACCGCCAACAATATGGTTCTCATCGCTGCTCCTGCTATGCGTGCACAAGTTCCGGCATCGCTGCCGGACGCATCAGGCCCACGGAGACGTCCTTCATCAATTCCAGCATGATTGCTTTCTCAGCGTGCAGGCGGTTCTCCGCCTGTTGGAAGACGACCGAGTGGGGCGAATCAATCACCTCATAAGTCACTTCCTCACCACGATGCGCGGGCAGGCAGTGCATGAAAATCGCATCCGATTTGGCACAGGCAAACAGCGCGGAGTTGACTTGATAGCTCCTGAAAACATCACGCCGCTTCCCTGCTTCGGCCTCCTGGCCCATGCTGGCCCATACGTCGGTGTAGATCACATCAGCTCCGGCAGCAGCTTCTTTCGCATCGTTGGTGATGCGACAGCTGCCGCCGGTCTCGCTAGCCCGCACGTGGGCCCATGCAATCGCGTCGGCTCTGGGCTCGTAGCCAGGAGGGGTTGCGACCCAAACCTCGGCGCCCAGCTGCGCGCCTGCGAACATGAGCGAATGCGCTACGTTGTTGCCGTCGCCGACATAAGCGATCTTCAGCTTTTCCAGACTGCCTTTCGTTTCCCACATGGTGAGGTAGTCCGCCATGGCCTGGCAGGGATGGCTGTAATCGGTCAAACCGTTGATCACGGGGACCCCGGCGTAACGCGCCATGTCTTCCACGATCTCATGCGCAAAGGTCCGGACCATGATGCCTTGCACCATGCGCTCCAGGTTCCTGGCCACGTCATATACCGATTCACGCTTGCCCAGGCTGATCTCTGAAGGAGAGAGGTACAGTGGAAAACCGCCCAGTTGCTGGATGCCAACGTCGAAGCTCACCCTGGTCCGCAGTGATGGTTTCTCAAAGATCATGACCAGAGTCTTACCCTTGAGCGTATCGGTGTAGGTGCCGGGGTGGGCCTTGATCTGCCGCCCCAGCAACAGCAGGTATTCGATTTCCGATGGGGAGAAGTCCCTGATTGAGACGAAATCCTTGGTGGTCATCGTTCCACCCCCGCCGGCACTTGAAACTGAGCAAGTATCTCGACCAAACCCGGATGTGTGAGTTCTTCCACCTTGTAGGTGACGCGCAAGCTGGGCTTGTCGATCCGAATCACTCGCTCCAGATCGATCGGGGTAGCAATCAGGACCAGGTCACACGGTACACGGTTGATGGTCTCCTCCAGTTCATGGCGCTGCATAACGCTGTAGCCCATAGCCGGCAGAAGGTTCGTCAGGTGGGGGTACTTCTCGTAGGTGCCGCGAATAGACCCGACTGCGAAGGGCTTTGGATATACCAACTCCTCGGCTCCAAACTGCCGCGCTGCTACAACTCCGGCGCCGTACGGCATCTCACCGTGGGTGAGAGTTGGGCCGTCCTCGACCACCAGTACACGGCGTCCTTTCACCAGTTCGGGAGCAGACACCGAAACCCGGCAGGCAGTCTCAATGATCCTGGCCTTAGGATTGCTTACGTGGATGTTATGTCGGACGGTCTCGATGTCCTGCCGCGTCGCCGTATCCACCTTGTTGATCACGACCACATCGGCGCGCCGAAGATTTACTTCTCCAGGGAAGTACGACAGTTCGTGTCCGGGACGATGCGGGTCGGCGACCACGATTTCAAGATCAGATTTGTAGAACGGCGTGTCATTATTCCCGCCATCCCAGAGAATGATGTCTCCTTCTTTTTCGGCGCGACGCAGGATACGCTCGTAATCCACGCCGGCATACACCACTGTGCCATCACGAATATGTGGCTCGTACTCTTCGCGCTCCTCGATCGTGCACTGCTGGAAGTCAAGGTCCTCAATCGTCGCGAAGCGCTGTACGGCCTGTGCTGCCAGATCTCCGTAGGGCATGGGATGACGGACCACGACCGGATTCCAGCCTTGCTTCCGAAGTTCGAAGGTCAACAGTCGCGACACCGGACTCTTGCCGCAGCCCGTGCGCACGGCGCAAACCGAAACCACCGGGACTGAAGATTTCAGCTGGGTATGCTCTGTTCCCAGAAGCCAGAAATCCGCGCCCGCAGCCACTGCGCGCGATGCCAGGTGCATCAGATTCTGGTGCGAGATGTCGCTATAGGAGAACACCACCGCGTCCACGCGCTCCGAGGCAATCAATTTCTCCAAATCTCTCTCTTCAAAGATCGGGATCCCGTCGGGATACTGCAAATCATCGGCCAGCTCCGGCGGATATCGACGATTCGCGATGTCGGGAATTTGTGTGGCCGTGAATGCAACTACCTCGTACTCGGGATTGCCGCGAAAGACTACGTTGAAATTATGAAAGTCCCTGCCTGCCGCGCCTACGATGATGATCCTTTTCATGGCTTCACCTCGAGCAAGACTGCCCTTATTTTCAGGCCAGGCCGGAAGGGGCGGCTGTGCGGGTTATCACCACTGGGTGTGATCACAGACACATGGCAATGGCTGCCCAGGACGTTTCGGCTCGATTTTCGACGAGCAGCAACGTTCCGGACACAGCTGGCTACGGGCAGGCTATAGAATCGCGGTCACTGGGCAGATATCGACGCCTGTGTAGAACAGCGCTAAAGATCTATGCGGCGTGTCTTCGTTCGGCCCGCGCGCGTTCCACATAGCGTCCCGCTTTAACATCCACGCGCACGAGTTCGCCGGGAGCAATAAACAGCGGAACTCGAATTCGGACTCCGTTTTCGAGCAAGGCGTCTTTCCAGGCACTGTCCTGATGGGCGTGCGCGGGCGGCGCGGTCCTGGTTATGCGTGCCTCGGCCACGTCTGGAAAGAGGACGCTGATCGGTTTCCCTTCAAAGAATTCGACCGGCAGCAGCATTCCCGATCGCAGGAATTTCTCGCCCGCTCCTACAATGGCGCGAGGAACTTCCACCTGCTCGAAGTCATCGGGGTTCATGAATATGCAGTGGTTGGCGTCGCTGAACAGAAACTCGAGCATGCGCGGCTCAAGGTGCACATCTTCAAGCCGTTCCTGTGGGCGGAAATGCCGTTCCCACATGCTGCCGGTGGTGACGTTGCTGAGCTTGGTTTTGACCACGCCAGTTAACTTTGCCCCTCCAGCCTTGCACTCAGCTTCGAGAACTTTGTAAATATCTCTCTCGATACGGAGAACCATTCCGCTCTTTAGCTCCGATGCGATGATCATGACAAGCCTCCTCTTTCAGGCACACATATAAATCAGAATCCGTCAACACACAGTGACCACCATCACTGCGCTTGCGGTCGCCCAGGACACCGCCTGCGTAGTTTCCGTCTCCGAATCGCACAGGCGCCGAAGAGGGCGGCTTTACGCCGCTTCGGCGGCGGTTCTCTGCGCAACGAAACTGATGATTTTGGGTCTGACTAACCTTTCAAAATCTCCCCAGCCCAGTCGAATCAACTCTCGGTGGGAACCTGCATTGAATGCAATCTCCCTGTCCCTGGCCAGGCTTTCGTCGGCGAAGACGTCAATTCCATAGAGATTTCCAAATGGCGGCATCGCGCCGGTCTCGCACTCGGGAAACTGGTCTTTGAACTCCTCTTCCGATGCAAGTTCCACGGCCTTCGCTCTTGTCATCTGCTTAAACAACCCCAGGTCCACGTGAAACAAAGCAGGAAGCACCGCCATAACCAATTCGCCATCCCGCTTGACAATCACCGTTTTCGCCAGTTCCTTTCCGGGAATATGTGTTAGCGCGGCAATGCCTTGCGCCGTGTAAGCCGGCGAGTGCGAGATGACAACGTATTTGACGTTGTGTTTGTCGAGATATTCTTTCAAGCTTGAGAGCTGCATATAGACCTCCTAAGTCCGGCGACATCGTGTGCCGGGCAGGGATGCTGCCAGTCAGGTCGCCGACGCGACGAGTATGAGCACAACCAAGGCCGCCAGCAGAATACTTGCTGTGAGCGAGAAGATCGCATAGAACGGATGCCAGTGGAAACCGCTTTCGTCATGAGTTTGGAGATGGAGTGTCTTCATGGCAGGCCTCCTTTGCTTATGGATTTCAGTTTGGCTCTCTGATTTTTGCGGACATCTTCCGTGGCGGAGTCGATATCCGCAAGTATTGTTCTCCTTGTTGGACGGGTCGCGCTGTGATCAAGATCACAATCGCCCCACTCAATTCACCTCGTGGCGAATCCGTCCACGGCCCAGGTGCTAGCCATGGGAGGACAGAAATGTGTATGCTGTCCTCGCCGTCAGCAAGGAGCTTCCGACGTGAATCGAGATAACGGTGTGGAGTGCTATTCCCTGCGCAGGCCGGCGCCAGGTCATTCGCGCGCGGTGTTTTGGCTTGCTATCCTCCTCTTCACCATCCCCTTTTGTTCTGCCCAGGAGACGAGTTCCGAAGAAAGCCGCGACACACGGCAATGCGATGCCATCCGGCAAGGCGCTATTTATGCAACACTGCGCTTCGTGCCACGGTGACGATGCGAAGGGAGCGGGTCCGGCTGCGCTTGCCCTCAAGAAACAACCCCCCGACCTCACTACGCTGGCCAAACGGAATCACGGCAAGTTTCCCTATAACGAGGTTTCCAAGACAATTGATGGCGACGTTGAAGTACCCGCGCACGGCTCCAGGGAAATGCCCACCTGGGGCCCCCTGTTCCTTGCCCTGACTGACTTGAACACTCGCGAAGCCGAACGCCTCACCACCACGCTTACCGAATACATCAAGTCATTACAGGTCAAGTGAACGACTCGCCTCTGCCCCGTTTGTCAGGCGTTCCAGCGGGCAACGATTCTGCGCGCCACGTCCTCGATCGCATGCTGCACTTCGGGAGAAATCTCGATTCCGGGCTCGAATCGCTGTCCCTCGATCCCGTAGACCTGGAGCCGCGCCGGAAGACACTGTAGAACCTGAGCCAGTCCGATTGCCTCTGCCACGCCAAAGCCATGAGTCGAGGCAGCTTTACTCGCCGAAGCCAGTGGCTGCCGTGCGTCCCACGCCTGCACCGTGCCCACCGGCGCCCCAGTCACCACGGCATCGACCACGATCACATCGTCGGCGCCCCTCCAGGCCTCGATGAGATCCGCGGCTTCGCCACTGCGCGTTTCTGCTGGTATGCCAAGATTACGCAATCGCTCCGCGACAAGGATTCCAGCCCCGTCGTCACTTCGCCGCCGATTCCCGCAACCAATGATGAGCATTTCAGTTCCCGGCGTCTTCACGCTCCACCACAAGCTTGAGAAAGTGGGTGGCGCAGGAGATGCAAGGGTCATAACTCCGCACCGCCTGCTCGCACTTCCAGGTCGCTTCTTCGATGGGCCAGGCGACCAACTGCGCCGCATACTCGCGAAGATCATCTTCGATCCGTTTCTGGTTCTGGGAGGTCGGCGGCACAATCTTGGCGGTAACGATCAGCCCGTTCTCATCCAGGGCGTAGCGGTGATAGAGAATGCCGCGGGGGGCTTCCGTGATCGCCTGGCCCACACCGATGCGGTTGGGGACCTCGACACGTGGCGCCGCAGGAGGCTCATATTCGCGAATGACTCGCAACGCCTCCGCACAAGCGAAGACGATTTCGACCGCCCGCACCACAATGCTCCGGAACATATTCTTAACCGGCGGTTGCAGGCCCGCATCGATGGCTGCCTGGCGCGCCACTTCCGGGAGCTTATCGAAATTCAGGTTGAAGCGCGCCAGCGGCCCCACCAGATACGAGCCTCTGCCTCGCACTACGGAGTGCAAGGCGTTCGAGTGTTTTACATGCAACTCCGCAAAATGATCTTCGTATTCAGCGGCGGCGATATCCAGACCACGGTTCGATACCAGTCGTCCTTCGTTGAAGGGATACTCGTCCGGATGACGAAGTGCTACAAACTCGTAGTCCTGCTCGAAGTCCGGGAACTTCAAACCAGCTGTCCAGCGCACGGTTTCCAGTGAGGCTTCCAGGGCCCATTCCAGATCGGCCACCAGGCCACGTAGCTGTTGCCGGGTGGGCGTCTTGTAGAAGCCCCCGACCGCTGCGGAGATGGGATGGATCTCGCGTCCGCCAAGCAATTGCACGATTCGATTGCCAATCTTCTTCAGGCGGAGCGCCTTTTCGACCACGGCGCGGTGATCTCCCGCCATGGCGATCACGTCCTGGTATCCGAGGAAATCGGGCGCGTGCAACATATAGACATGCAAGGTATGACTCTCGATCCACTCGCCGCAGTAGAAAAGACGGCGAAGCAGACGAACCGCAGGGTCGATGCTGATTCCCAGGGCCCGCTCGATTGCATGAATCGCGCTCATCTGGTACGCGATAGGGCAGATGCCACAGATCCTTGCCGTGATGTCCGCAACTTCGGAGAAGTGACGACCGCGGAGGAAGGCCTCAAAAAACCGGGGAGGCTCGTAGATCTTGAGCTTCACATCGGCTACGCGTTCACCCACGAGTTTGATGTAAAGAGAGCCCTCGCCCTCTACCCGGGCCAGGGTGTCGACACGAATTGTTCTGGTCCCGTGTACGGTCATGTGCGTTCGCACTCCTCACTGGCTTTGCGGAACTGCCACGCCCAGGCGTTGAACCCTCGGAAGGCACGTGCCACCTGACTATCCGCCTGTCCCAGAATCCGGAACTGGCTCGTCAGGGAGGCGGTATTGGGAGTCTCCATGGGTCCGTAACATCCGTAGCAGCCGCGGTCGTAGCTTGGGCACAGGGCCCCGCACCCGGCCTGAGTTACCGGGCCAAGACAAGGCACCCCGCGGGCCACAGTAATGCACACATTCGACTTGCGCTTGCACTCGAGGCACACACTGTAGGAGGGAACATTGGGCTTGCGCCCGGCCAGCGTCGCGCTGATTAGTTCTATGAGTTGATACTTGTTGATGGGGCAACCGCGCAGTTCAAAGTCGACGGGAACGTGCTCCGCGATCGGGGTCGAGAGCTTCAGCGTGCTGATGAATTGCGGGGTGGCGTACACCACCCGGATGAACTCATCGACATCCTTCCAGTTACGCAAGGCTTGAATTCCGCCTGCCGTGGCACAGGCCCCGATCGTGATCAGGGTCTTGCATTGCCTCCGCACTTCCTGGATACGCTGGGCATCCTGATACGTGGTGATCGACCCCTCCACCAGCCCGATATCGTAAGGACCTTTCGACATCGCGCGTGACGCTTCAGGAAAATAGGCGATCTCCACTGCCCCGGCGATTCCGAGCAGCTCATCTTCCGCGTCCAGCAGGCTTAATTGACATCCGTCGCATGAAGCGAACTTGAACACACCGATTTTGGGCTTGGGTTTGGACTTAGAGCTCATACTTCTCCAATAAGTTTCTGATTTTTTCGTAGCGGAAGACTGGGCCATCCTTGCAGATGAAGTGTGGTCCGTACTGGCAGTGTCCACAAAAACCGACGGCACACTTCATGTTGCGTTCCATGGAGAGATAGATGTTGTCGCGGCTTAGCCCCTGGTTCTCCAACTCCCGGGTAACGAAGCGCATCATGATCTCTGGTCCGCAGACCATCGCGACGGCCGGTGCGGGCTGCAGGCGCGCATACTTGAAGAGGGTTGTAACCACGCCGACATGCCCACGCCAGCCTAGTCCGCCATAATCCACTGTGACCAGCACCTGGGTGTCGCGATTCCGCGCCCACGCTGCCAATTCTTTGCGATAGAGCAGCTCGCGAGGACTTCGCGCACCATAGAGAATCAACAATCGCCCATAGTCGTCCCGATTCTGCAAGACCTGATAGATGAGCGGCCGCAGGGGCGCCAAGCCGATCCCGCCCGCCACCACAATGACATCCCGCCCCCGCGCGGCTTCCGCCGGCCAGCCTGTTCCGAACGGACCTCGTACACCCACTCCCTCGCCCACGCGCCGGTTTACCAGTGCATGCGTCGCTTGCCCGACCGAGCGCACGGTGTAAACCAGGCGGTCCTGCACGGCTGGGTCGCCGCTGATGGAGATAGGCAACTCGCCAACCCCGAACACCCACAGCATGCTGAATTGTCCGGGCTGGAACGAGCTTCGGTTGACTGCGATCTCCGGCTCGAGCCTCAGAGTAAAAGTGTCCGGTGTCTCCTTGGCCACGTCTCGTACCGTGTACGGCTGGGGAAGTATCGGGTCAGTTGTGATTCCGGTCGCCATGATCATCGCTTGACTGCGTATACGTCGAGCAACTGCAAACGTGTCGCCTCCAGTCGCTGCTCCATGATCTGGACAAATCGTTTCAAAACCTCATATCCAAGATCGTGGTTCTCCTCACATTTCGTGCGCAAGCATTTTCCGTCGAGGGCGATGGCACGAACGTCAACTACCGCACGCGCATGGAATTTCCATTGAAAGGGCGGCAGCAGCCACGACCACCCCAGGATCTCCCCGACACTCAAGGTCGCAACGATAATGGGTTTGTGCTGAGGCGCAAAAACCTCCACCGCCACCTTGCCCTCCCGGATGAGGTAGAAGGTATTTGCCGGGTCTCCTTCTTTGAGGATGTAGGTGCCGGCTTTGAATCGCTCGTTCGAGGCGCAGCTTACCATCAGGGCAACGAAGTCGTCGTCTAAGCCGTGGAAGAATGGGTGCTCCGCAATGATGCGTTCAAGGGTTTCCATCTTTTCCTCCGTCCCGAATAGCCCCGACCTCTTCGGTGATGTCGATGCCCACGGGGCACCAGGTGATACAACGGCCGCAGCCAACACACCCCGAACTGCCGAACTGGTCGATCCACGAGGCTAGCTTGTGGGTCATCCACTGGCGATAGCGCGCTTTGGAAGAAGTTCGAACGCTGCCTCCGTGGATATAGGAGAAGCTTTGGGTGAAGCAGGAATCCCAGCGGCGCCAGCGTTCGGCGTGATCTCCGGTAACGTCAGTCACATCTTCCACCGAGGTGCAGAAGCATGTGGGGCACACCATGGTGCAGTTGGCGCAGGTCAGGCAACGGCTGGCCACGTTGTCCCACCGCGGATGCTCAAAGTTCTTATAGAGAAGCTCTTTGATTCCCTCGGTGTCGATGCTGCGCACCTGCTGGCGCGCCGCCTCTACCCCTGCCTCGGCTTGCTGGCGGTCTTCTGCCGTTGCGGGAACCGCTTCCAACTCGGTGAGCACTTCGACGCCGCGATCGCTGCCCGTGGCTACGAGGAAGCGATGCCCTTCCGGACCAATGAGCTCAGTGAGAACAAGGTCAAATCCACCCGACACCTGGGGCCCTGTTCCCATCGACGCACAGAAACACGTTGCCGCCGCTTGCGTGCATTGCACAGCTATGATGAACGCACCTTCTCGATGCCGGCCGTAAATCGGATCGCGGTATTTGTCCTCGAGCAGCACCCGATCCTGCACCGCGATCGCTGCCAGTTCGCAGGCCCGAGCTCCCAGGAGCGCATGCGGGCGTCGGGGCTCCACCTCATTATTCAGGATTCGGAAGGTCCCGCCCTGGCGTTCGGCGGACCAGAGCCGCACTTCCGCCGGATGCATGTATTTCTTCCAGCTCTGCGGCCCCACCGCGTAGCCGAACAAGGCCATATCCTCGCGGCGCTTCAGCCGGTAGCGCCCGGGTTCCTGTTCGTCAGTCCAACCCGCGGGCAGATCCTCGGCCGACTCAATCTGGTCATAGACGATCGCGCCGTCGCGCAGGGTGGGGCCGATGACTTCATACCCCTTGCGCGCCAACGTCCCAATCAGTTCTCCAACCTGGTCTGCGCTTAGGACATGTTCCGAGCGATGGGCCACTCGATCCTCCACATTCTCAAAAGGCGCGAACAAACCTCCCACGGCTGCAACCTAAGATTACTCCTTTGTGCCCCTCCTGTTTGGGCTCCCGCTGGTCGTCATCCGGGAGCAATCCGCCAACGGTGGGACGAGTCCGGGCCAATCGCTTCAGGGATGAGGACTTCACAGTACGGGCGAGTTCCTCCCTACGCCGGCTGCGATTTTTTGGCTTGGCTGAGTAAACGATTTCACGATAAGGTGTTTCGGCACGGGCGGCTGTGATTTCGCCGGCATTGGACCGGTTTGCTCCTTGCCGGGGAGCGTGGCGTGCCACCCCCAGCAAAGGAAGCTCAACAGCGTGCCAGAGAGGGGCTCTATGACCCAAGCCAAGGAAATCTCGCGCAGGCGGTTCGTCGCTTCCGCGATCTCAACGGCTGCCATTGTGTCCTTGTCCGCGAACCGACTCTTTGCCGGTTCGGCTGAAGGCACGGCGGCCGGCAGCCCACCTCCGGCGGCAAGCTCCGCGCCTGCTCGGGATGCTGAATGGAAGGATCAGGAGTGGAAAGACCAGGGGATCGAGAACCTCACCAAGTCGCCGCACGCGAAGTTGCGGGATATTCCGGTGCATGCTGTGACTATCCAGAGCGGCTTTTGGGCGCAGCGGCGTGAGATCAACCTAACCAAGAGCATTCCTACCATGCACGACCTTCTTGAAGCCAACGGCCGCATGAATAATTTCCGCCGCCTGGTGGGCAAGAGTTCGGCAGCACAGAGCGGACCGGTATACTCCGACTCCGATATCTACAAGTGGACCGAGGCCGTAGGTTTCGCGCTGCAATCGGGCGATCTTCCGGAACTTCGCGCCACCACCGACAAAATGATTGCCGAGGTGGTCGCGATCCAGGAGCCCAATGGCTACCTGAACACCTATTACCAGGATGATCGCAAGTCTCTGCGAATGCTTACCGCAACCCAGACCACCGGCCACGAGCTCTACAATATCGGCCACATGCTGCAGGGCGCCATTGCCTACTACCGGGCCACCGGTGACCGCACGTTGCTCGATGCGGGGGTGCATTTCGTCGATGATTTCTTAATGCCAAATTACGGTCCCGCTCCCAAACAACCCATCGTGTCCGGGCATCCAGAGATCGAACTGGCCTTGATCGAGTTGTATCGCATCACCGGCGACAAGCGGCAACTGGACTTGGCTGGCTACATTCTGGCCGGAGACAACCGCCTGCAGTTGCCCGAGCGCCGAACCATCTACATGTTCAGCGGCACCCCGTTCACCGCGAGAACCAAGCTGGAAGGGCACGCGGTCCGGGCCATGTACGCCTGTTGCGGCGCCACGGACTACTACATGGAGACCGGCGACCCGGCTTACTTGAAAACCTTGAACACACTCTGGGACGACATGACCTCCACCAAGATGTATGTGACTGGCGGAGTGGGTTCTCGCTCTGACGGCGAAGCTTTCGGGAATGCCTACGAACTGCCCAATGATCGCGCCTACGGAGAAAGCTGTGCGGCCATCGGCAACATGATGTGGAACTGGCGCATGCTGGCGGCTACCGGAGACGCCAAGTTCAGCGATGTAATCGAACGCGCCCTTTATAACGGAATTAATTCCGGAATGTCGCTCGATGGCACTCTCTATTGTTATCGCAACCCGCTGGCGTTTGATCCTGCGACCGGAGAGAAGATACGCAACCCGTGGTATGACACGACCTGCTGTCCCCCGAACCTGGAGCGCACCTTTGCCTCCTTGCCGGGATATTTCTACAGCACCAGCAGCGACGGGATCTACCTGCACTTGTACGACAATTCGGAACTGAACTGGCATCTCGAAAGCGGCGTCGGCCTGAAGGTCGCGCAGAAGACGAACTATCCGTGGGACGGCATGATCGAAGTAACCGTCACGCCCGCGCAGCCAGCGAATTTTATTTTTTACCTGCGAATTCCCGGGTGGGCAGACCGCGCCCAAGTCGCGGTCAACGGAAAGACGGTAGAGGGCGCGAAGCCGGGAGAATACTTGCCCATTTCGCGGCAGTGGGCACCGGGCGATGTCATTCATTTACGGATGGAGATGCCGGCACAAGTGCTGCAAGCGAATCCTGAAGTCGCCGATGACGCGGGACGCGTCGCGGTGCAACGCGGTCCGCTGGTCTATTGCATGGAAGAACTCGACCAGCCCGCGGGAGTTACCCTGAGCGATCTCGCGGTGTCTCTGGGACAGACGGCGCGAGCAGAATTCCAGAGTGAAATGAAGAACGACTTGCTGGGCGGCGTGGTTGTGCTGCGGCACACCGGCGTGGCCTACGAACGGGCCGCCGCGCGCAAGGCCCTGTATTCGCGATACGGCGGAGGTCAGACACAAAGCCGCCGGGTTCAACTTACATTTATTCCCTACTACGCCTGGTCAAACCGTCAGGAGACGTCAATGCAGGTCTGGACTCCCGTGGTTAACGCATGATGATAGATGGAATCTCAGGCGGCGGTCAGCTGGCTGCGACTTCGCTACTGCAACGGCGCAATATATGTCCCCCAGCAAATTCACCGGCCGCTGGAGCGTTGGCGCTGATGTCCAATAAGGCAAAATCAAGCGAGAAATCGAAAGCGATGGGACAGAAACTGCCGCGTACGATAAGCTCGCGGGCACTTGCTTACAGCTGCGATCCTATGTTCAGATGTCAGATCAGCGGAACAAGGTAGCCATGGGCCAGGCCGCGCCAAAGGGCTCTTAGCAGAGTTTCGAAATCCGAAGAACAGCCGCGAGGCTGCACGCGATTTTGGCCGGCGTCGCAGGAGTAGACCAAGCGGCACGTCCGAATGCATAGAACGCACGATTTTCAGGAACAGTTCGAAGTTCTGCCGGAACAACCGGCGCAAACTCTGCCTGTCTCACCTCCGCCGGTTCAGCAGGCGAGCAGGAGTTTTTCGCTGGAGGTTGCCACCACCTTGCAGGCGGTGGAAGATCTCAGGCCCATATGGACAGGGTTCAGCCATAACCTGGAGACCGATCTCGACTACTACCTGCACAACGTTGCCAACGATTCGACGATCTTGCATCCTTACGTAGTCACGATTTATCAGGGTAGCTCGGCGCGGGCCATTCTGGTAGGCCAGGTGAAGAAGCAAAGAATTTCAACCGTAGTCTCGTTCGTCAAGCTTCGAGGGCCCGAAGTCAAGGTACTGGAAATAGTCAGCGGAGGCAGGCTGGGAGAGCAGTCTGTAGCCATCGATCGATTGTTGGCTTTGCAGATTTGTGCTGCCACTCGAAATGCGGATTTAGACCTGCTGTGCTTTCGACGATTGCCTTTGCAGTCAGAATTGTTTCGGATGGTTCAGGAGGTCCCGGGCTTCCTGATGAAAGAACGTGTTCCTCACGTCTTTCATTACTCGTTCATTTCTTTGGCCTCCTCTCCGGGTAAACCTGCCCACGCCCTCTCCGGGAAGAATAGAAGAGAGACTAGACGGAAGACCCGGATCCTCGAGCGGGCCTTCCCCGGCAAAGCCCTTTTTCAATGTTTTTCTCAGCCCGAAGAATTGGCGGCGGGCCTCCGCGAAGCCGCGTCAGTGGATGTCACCACCTGGCAACACTATTTGGGATGCGGGCTGGTTGACGCGCAGCGTACTAATGACAACCTGGAGTTCTGCGCCAGTCGCGGATGTCTCCGCATCTATGTGATGTACATCGAGAAGATGCCGGTCGCCTTTCTGATTGGCCAACACTACAACCAGACGTTCTACTGCCAGCACGCGGGTTATCACCCCGATTTTGGGCGCTTTTCGGTGGGATCGCTGCTGACCGCGTGGGTGCTGGAAAATCTGGCTAAGGCCGGCGTCGAGCAGGTTGATCTGGGCGAGGGCGGGCAGGAGCACAACCGGCGGCTGGGGTGCCGAATCTACGAGGAAGGCACAGTGCATGTGTACTCCCCCACCTTGCGCGGCTTGTACCTGAACATGTTTTTCGCCGCGACTCATATAATTCGCACCATTGGACGAAAAAGCATTACGAAATTGCGACTCAACAACCTGAGCAAGGCCTGCTTACGATTCTTGATGGGCCGCTGGAAGGTGGAAGGCCAGAAAACTCCAAGTCCATGACCGATGTGCATACGGCGACACCGGGATAGTCGAGTGGTTCGCCCGTACGGCATCGCCGGACAACCGCTTTCCGTTGTCTTGTCCCCACTCAGGCCCGGCATTTCCGATCCTAAACCGTACTGGCCTGGTGCCAGTTCCTCTCCTTCGACCCTCGACCTTGAGCTTCCCTCCGGTGATCAAGGATCCCCGTTATCTTGTCTGCGCATCGGCCCCTAGCCAAGAGTATTCACTACTCCCAGGTGCGCTGAATCTGGAATCGGCCCGCAAGAAAATGGAAGTTCCCTTTGTTCGGAACTCGGGGAACAGAACTAGTGTCTGTGCCTCAGGTTTTGCCCGGAACTGCCGATGTGGTTGCCAGAAGGAGTACCTCATTCCATGAAGTGCCTCAACCTCGCTATGCTCGCGTTACTCAGCTGTTTGATTGGCTGCGGAACTTCCACCTCGCCAACCCCGACCAGTTCCGTTCGGAAGTACAACGGCACTGCCTCAGTAGGAGATTTCCTGACTATCTCGCTGGATGCGAATGCTCGCAGCATCGAATACGTAAATCACACCAACGGCGATTCCGGCAACGTCTCCTACACGGTCAATGCTGATGGCACGTATACGATCACCGATCCCCATGGCAACCTGCTTGCGGCGTATGAGGTTCCGGGCTTTGTTTTGCTGGTGGAGACGGCAAAATCCGGCCCGACCCACGATGCGCCCGCGCTGATCACGGCCATTGAAAGCGTGCCCACATCGATCTCCAGCCTGGCAGGACAGAACTTCAACTATATGCAGTGGCGCACGTCATCGGGCGGGCTGGAAGTCGGTTCCGTTGCCATTAATTCACTGGGCGATATTCAGCATGACTCCTTCAGACCGGCCGGTGTCTTGAACCAGTCGCCCGACTATTTTGGCGGGGGTACGTTCCCTGCGGCCAGCATTGAGGAAGACAGTTCGGGAAACTTCTTCACGATTCACGAGTCGCAGGGCAACTCCGATGACGTTGTCTTCGGAACTCAGAACGGCCTTTGGGCGGTTGATGGCGGTAACGGAGCGATCCTCGGATTACCCAAGACAGCCAGCAAAGCTTTTAACCCAACCACCGCCGGGACGTACACTGCGATCTACTACGAAAAGGCCAATGCGCAAACCGGCCAGAACAACGTGGAGACCGGGACCGTCAGCCAGGGTAAAGCCACGCTCACCGTGGGTGCGGATGCATCGGTCGCGCTCTTCGATAGCCAAAGCAACACCTTGGCGACCGGAACCCTCGTCGCCCTCGCAGATTCCAGCTATATCTACGATGGCACGGCAAACATGCTGAGCGATCCCTGCCATGGAATATTTACGGCGCGGGTCACTGCGGTAAACGGGGACCGGCAGGACTTCTTCGTATCGTTCGAGGGCAAGGCTGCGCTCTTCGCAAGCTTTCAGACGGCGGTGCCGGTAGCGCTGCAGTCTCCGACCTACACTTACTTTTATGGGGTGGGCTTGAAGTAGCCCGAACCTGGCGCTACCGCGGCGTTACGTGCCGGAAAATGTCGCCCTTACGAATTATTTCTTACACTTTCGTCTTATTTCGATTCTGATGTACTATCTCCGGTAGCGCGCGCGAGTCGCCGATACTTCGCCCTTGCCGGAGAGCTCATGAATCGACGCAGCTTCCTGAAATCCGCCACCGCAACCGGACTCACAGTCGGTCTTTTGAAAGCCGGCGCCGGCGCCTCCATCCCTGAGCACAACTGGGACAAATACGATTGGGGATCAGGGCCTGCGGTCCCCGACCGGCTTTATCAGGGGCCGTTCCCGCAGTACGGTCCCTGCGCGGTTGTTCCTGACAGCGATGTCTCGATGATTACTTCGCCGTCCCGGGAAATCGTCGCCAACTACGGCATGGGTCTCATCGCTTATCTCTCCGACGATACTGGACCGCTCAAGATTCCCGGCCAGACCCAGGAAAAAACTCTGGAGGACCTGGTCAAGCTGCCCTTCGTGCAGAAGGTCTATCTCCGTCCCAACTGGCGCGAGGTCCAGAAACAGCCCGGCCGGCTCGACTTCGCGGAGTGGTGGAAGATTGCCTTCGATCTGGCTCGCCGCTACGACAAGCCCATCGGCTTCCGGGTCCAGCTGGAGAATCCTGACGTCCCCGAGCCGGGGATGCCGGACTTTCTTCTCAACAAGGTGCCCTACGTAAAGCTCAAAGGCGAGTGGAAGGGCAATCCCGCGGAAATGCGCTACAAGAAAGATAACCGCGTGCCGCGCTACGATCACCCGGCGTACCAGGCTGCGTTTCGCGAATTGAATGAGCTGCTGGCCGCCGAACTCAACGGTCATCCGCAGATCGAGTTCATGGATACGATGATGTACGGCTTCTGGGGCGAAGGTCACACCTGGCCCTACGAGGGCAATCCCTTCCCCAGCCAGTTGGTCGCGGAACAGACCTGGGCGACGATGTTCGAGACGCAACTCGAATACTGGACCAAAGTCCCGCTGGCAACGAACACGCAGCCCGACTTCAGCAACGTGGGCAACGCCGATCTGCTGGATCGCACCATGCGCACCGGCAACTGGCTGCGCACCGACACCATCTTCATTGAGAACACTCAGATCGAGGCCTTGAGCTACCGTCCGCCCTGGGCCGCGGCGATCTGCGAGGTTGGTTTCACCACCGGCGATGCGAAGGAACTTCAGCATCGACCAAGACGGAATTACCTACAACGAGCAGATCATTTCTCACGCTGCCGATGTCGGCGTCAACTATCTGTCGGTTTGGAGTTGGCACAACCAGTCGGCCCGCAGCATTTTGAGCTACTACGAGAAGTTTCCCGGGCCGATCGATGAGATGGCCCGCAGGATCGGCTACCGCATCCGCCCGTCATTTATCTGGACCTTCAAGCGGGATGGAGCTAACGGTCTGGTGATCGGACTCGCAAACGATGGCATCACGCCCGTTCCCGGAGTGCTTCGCCTTACCGTGTTCAGTGAGGACAACAAGATCAACGTATCAGGCTGCGTCGACCCTGGGTATCCGAAGCCGATTGGCGTTCATCAAGCCATGCTGATGCTGCCTGCAGGCGCCCCATGGGAGGGGCTGCGGTTGAAAGCTGAGCTCGAAGTGAAGGGCGTGCGTCATCCGGTGCGATGGGCATGCCGGCAGAAGGTCAATTCGGATGGCTCATTGACCCTGCGCCACAACTACAAACCTGATCAGCCGTTGGTGTAAAGGCGTAGGACTTGTCGAACAGAAATGCTGTCATCTTGAGCGCAGTGGTTGTTCGCGAATGCGAAAATCGCGAAGTCGACGAGTCCAGTACCGCGGGCGAACGATCTACGCCAGGTGTTGCGACCCTGCACTAGCGAAACGTTAGGAGGAATGCCTTGAGCCTCGACCTGAATCGCCGCGAATTCCTGAAGATCACAGCCGGGGCCGGCGCGGCCTTGGCCATGCCAACGACAGGACTGAGTGCCTCCTCGAACAAAATGATCGGCATCCAGGTCGGAGCTATCTCGTTTGTCGATGAAGGAACAGAGAAAGTCCTTGATGTGCTTCAGGAACGTGCGTCCGTGAACACACTGTTTCTTGCGGTATTCACCTACGGTCGCGGCATCGCCGGAAGACAGATTCCGGGCCAGCCGCTGCCCGATCACGGCAAGCAGGAGTACGATCTCAATTTTCACGGCGGCAACTTCGCCACTCCTCATCCCCAGTACTACAAGAACACAGTGATCAAGGACACGCGCGCCCCCGACCACGGCGACCTGGATATCCTGGCTGAAGTGCTCCCGGCGGCCAAGAAGCGCGGCATGAAGGTCATCTGCTGGCTGGAAGATGTGTTTCGCACCGACCTGCCGAACATCGGGAAGGTGCAGGAGCGCGACCTCTATGGGCGGAATGCCGAGACGCTGTGCGTCAATAATCCTGACTACCGAAATTTCTTTACCGGACTGGTCGAGGATTACACCCGTTCCTATGACATCGACGGAATCATGTGGGGATCCGAGCGGCAGGGTGCGCTTTCGGACAGCCTTGGGGCCACGCACGACACCCCGCCCATCGATCCCGGCAACGTGACCTGCTTCTGCCAGTTTTGTGAGGCCAGGGCGAAAGAGCGCGGAATCAACGTGGAACGCGCCAGGCAGGGATTTCTCGAGCTGGAAAAATTCGTTCGCTCGGCGCGCAGCGGCAAGCGCCCCGTCGACGGCTACTACGTCCAATTCTGGCGGATATTGTTGCGCTATCCCGAACTGGCCGCCTGGGAAATGCTCTTCACTGATGGTCTTCGCGAAACCTACGCCGCCATCTACAAAACCGTAAAGACCGCGAAGCCGAAGGTGCCGGTGGGCTGGCACATCTGGCACAACAATTCCTTCAATCCGATGTATCGCGCCGAACAGGACCTGCATGAGCTCTCGAATTATTCAGATTTCATAAAAGTTGTGATGTACAACAACTGCGGCGGCGAGCGCATGGCGCTGTACGCGGACAATATCGGCTCCACGCTTTATGGAGATCTCTCGAAGCCAGCCCTGATCGATTTGAACTATGCGCTGATGGGATTCAAGGAAGGCAGCTACGATCAGATTCCTCACACTGGGCTTTCCTCTGACTACGTCTACCGCGAGACCAAACGCGCGCTGGAGGGGGTTGCCGGCACGAACACTTTGATCTGGCCAGGCATCGATATCGATATTCCGACCGAGCCCAATAACAGCAAGTGCACGCCGCAAAGCGTAAAGAAGGCAGTTCTGGCAGCTTTCCGTGCCGGCGCCCCCGGTGTGCTTCTTTCCCGAAAGTATTCCGAGATGCGGCTCGCCAACCTCAGCGGCGCTGGGGAGGCGATTCGCGAGTTGAAACTATAGCCGGGCTGACGCCGGCTAGCCACTGATATCGTGAACCGCGTCCCACCTCACAATCAGGTCAATGAGCGTGGTGCCAATAGTTCGTATTGGAATATTAGATAGAGTAGGTCTATTCTCTGTTTTGATCATCGGGCTATCTTTTGAGATTTTGTGCGCTACCAGGCTCCCATCATTGGGGTATCGAAGTATGTTGGCCAAGAGTTTGATCAGCCAGTCGCTTGAAGTGCCAGAAGATTTGTCGGAGGTCGCGTCTGAGACGGGTGACCCAGTCTAGAAATGGTTGAGCGAAGTCAGGAGAGCTATGCAGACTAAGAAGCTAAGGCAACTCCAGCGATGGGCAGCCGGTGTACTGGCTGGAATAATGGTTTTCATTGCGGCCGCGGGTTCCGTCATGGCGCAGAATGCGACTCAGCCCTGGATGAACTCCACTCTCTCTCCCGAAGAGCGGGCGGAGTTAGTCCTGAAGCAGATGTCCCTGGACGAAAAGATTGCGCTCTTGCACGGCAACGGCATGGAACATGCTTCCCAATGGCAGATGCCCCTGACCTATCTCTCCAACGGCGGCGCAGGCTACGTCGTAGGGGTCAAGCGTTTGGGCATTCCGCCAATATTCATGTCTGACGCCGCCTACGGGGTTCGTGCCAGCGGGGAGAATGGCCGCTATTCGACGGCGCTCCCCTCGGATGTAGCGGCCGCTTCGAGTTGGGACACGCAGGGGGCCTGCGAGTACGGCGCGCTCATCGGTCGCGAGTTGCGAGCGCAGGGCTTCAACATGTCGCTGGGTGGGGGCATGAATCTTACGCGCGAACCGAGGAACGGGCGCACCTTCGAGTACGCCGGAGAAGATCCGCTGCTGGCGGGGACCATGGTTGGCAATCTTATGAAGTGCGAACAGGCGCAGCACGTCATCGGCGACATGAAGCATTTTGTGCTCAACGATCAGGAGACAGGTCGAAACATCGTAAACGTGATCATCTCCAAACGTGCCATGCAGGAGAGTGATCTGCTCGCCTTCCATATCGGCATCGAAATTGCGCACCCGGGCGCGGTGATGTGCTCCTATAACCGCATCAACGGCGATTACGCCTGTGAGAACAGCTACACTTTGCGCGACGTTCTAAAGAAGGATTGGGGATACAAGGGCTTCGTTGTCTCCGATTGGGACGGTACCCACAGCACCGAGAAGGCTTCGGCGGCGGGCTTGGACCAGGAACAACCCATGGCCAATTACTTTGGCCCGGCCCTTTTGCAGGCGGCAAAGGACGGCAAGGTGCCGATGGCCGAAATTGATGAGCACGCGCGCCGGGTTCTTTATGCGGAGTTCCTTTCCGGCGTTGTGGACAATCCCATCGAAAAGGGCGTCGTCGATGTGGAAGGCGGGCTGGATATCGCCCGGCAGCTGGAAGAAAAAAGCATCGTCTTGCTCAAGAACGACAAAGCGGTCCTGCCCCTTGATGCGGCGAAGATTCGGAGCATCGCGGTGATCGGTGGGCACGCCGATGTGGGCATGATTTCCGGAGGCGGTTCAGCCCAGGTGGATCCAGCCGGAGGCAATGCGATTGCGCCTCCGGGGCAGGGCGCTACTCACTGGCAGGACCACATCTGGTTCCGAACGTCACCGCTCAAGGCTCTACGGGCGAAGCTCCCGAACGCCAAGATAGAGTTCAACTCCGGCCAGGACCTGATGGCCGCAGCAGCTCTAGCCAAGGGCGCTGATGTGGCAATCGTCTTTGCCTACCAGTGGACGGCGGAAGGCATGGACCTGGCAACTCTCTCCCTTCCCGACAATCAGGATGCGTTGATCGAGCAGGTAGCGGCTGCAAATCCCCATACGGTTGTTGTTCTTGAGACCGGCACTGCAGTGACCATGCCCTGGATCGGCAAGGTGAGCGGCGTGGTCGAAGCATGGTACGCGGGCAGCAACGGGCACAGAGCACTCGCCAACGTGCTGACCGGAGAGGTGAATCCTTCCGGCAAACTCGCCATGACTTTTCCCAAGAGCGATGCCGATCTGCCGCACCCCGTCATTCCGCCGCTTTCCCCGGAGGATGAGGGTCAGGGCAGCGGCGTGGAGAACGGGCCCACGCACGTCCAATCCAAGTACACGGTGCATTACGACGAAGATGCGAAGGTCGGTTACAAGTGGTACGAGTCCGGGCACAAGCAGCCGCTTTTCCCATTTGGGTTCGGGCTCTCATACACGACTTACGCCTATTCCAACCTGAAGACCGACAATGCACAGCGGAGCGTAAGCTTTGCTGTGAAGAACACCGGCAAGCGCGCCGGCGCCGAAGTGGCGCAGGTGTACGCGACACTTCCCGAGGCTGCCGGTGAACCATTCAAACGGCTGGTGGGATGGCAGCGGGTCGAACTTGCCCCGGGTGAGTCCAAGACCGTTACGGTGGCTGCGGATCCGCGGGTGATGTCCATTTTCGATGAGCAGAAAAATGCCTGGAGCCTGTTGCCGGGTGCGTACAAGATCTTTGTCGGACCGTCTTCGGGGGAAACTCCGCTGAATGCGACCCTCCAGATCCAATAGGCTGCTCCCCATGCTCCGCTCGCGCGGAAAAGGGCTGATATGCCCGCCGTTTCCCGGTCCACGCGGGCGGAGATAGCGTACCCTTCGCAGGTGACCCGGCGTATCATACCCCGCATGAAGCCAGCGCGATGGGCACGGGCTACTACGTTTGGAGTGCTGCTGTTCTTCGGTTCGTCATGCGTTCCTGCGGGCTTTGCCCAGGCCGGCCCAAGCCTGGCCCAACTCACGGAGTCCTTCGCCCATCCCCCCGACGACTGTCGCATCATGATGCGCTGGTGGTGGTTCGGCCCCGCGGTCACGAAACCCGAGATCCAGCGAGAACTTGAACAGATGAAGGCGGCGGGCATAGGAGGCGCGGAGATCGCCACCTTGTATCCGCAAGCCCTCGACGACCTTCAGAGCGGTTTCCGAAACCTGCCCTATCTCTCCGATGAGTACATCGATGCTCTGCGTTTTGCCGCCTCCGAAGCCCGGAGACTGGGAATGCGGATAGATGTAACTTTGGGGAGTGGATGGCCCTTCGGCGGCCCACATATTCCTGTGACCCAGGCCGCGGGTGAAATGCGAGTGGAGACGGTTGCGATCCCATCCAACGCGAGCTCGATCGTCGTGCCCGGCGTTTCGGCGGGCGAGCAGTTGATCGCGATTTTCCTGGTTCCCGGCTCCGGCGATGCCCTTGCTTTCCCGAAAGCGAAGCCGCTTCCAACCTCTGCAATTGAGAATGGACGCCTTAAGATTTCAGCGGAACTGTCCGGCCCATACAGCGCGGTCTTCTTTATTGCGAGCCGGACCGGAATGATGGTGAAACGGCCTGCGGTTGGGGCGGAGGGCTTCGTCCTCGACCACTACGATCGGAATGCCACCGAAAACCACCTCCACGCGGTCGGCGACCGGTTGCTCGAAGCATTCGGCGATCATCGCCCATACGCGGTATTCAGCGACAGCCTGGAGGACTACGGCTCCAACTGGACGGGCGACTTGCTGCAGCAATTCCGCCAACGCCGCGGCTATGACCTTGCTTCCCATCTGCCGGCACTGATCGCCGATGCCGGCCCCGAGACGGCCGCGGTCCGGCACGATTGGTCAAAGACTCTCACTGAACTTACGAACGAACGTTTTCTCGCGCTCCTGCACGCATGGGCACAGCAGCATCACACTTTGTTTCGTTCGCAGACATATGGATTCCCTCCAGTCACGCTCTCCAGCAACCGCTATGAGGATCTTCCCGAAGGGGAGGGCAAAGCCACCCTGCTGATGTGGCGGCGGTTTTCGGACACGCGCTGGGCGGCGTCGGCCGGGCATCTGTTCGGCAAACCCGTGATCTCATCGGAAACCTGGACCTGGCTGCATTCCCCGGCATTTCGCGCCACCCCCCTCGATATGAAAGCGGAAGCAGATCTGCATTTCCTGCAGGGAATCAACCAGTTGGTAGGACACGGCTGGCCCTACTCGCCTCAGATGGCGGGCGAGCCGGGATGGCGCATGTACGCTGCCGGCGCCTTTAACGCGCACAATCCCTGGTGGTTCGCCATGCCCGACCTCACGGCATATCTTCAGCGGGTCAGTTTTGCGCTGCGCCAGGGCAAGCCGGCCAATGACGTTGCCCTGTTGTTGCCGAACGATGACGCATGGGCCGGCTTCTCCATTCCTCGCCAGTCGTCCGAGCCTGTAACCTCGAAGGGCGGTTTCAACACACGCGGTGAAAATCTGAGCATCGACGAATCGATGGGAAAATTGCTGGGCGATGAGCTGATCCCGCAGATTCTGGATGCGGGCCTCAATCTGGATTTTATCGACGGGGACGCTATCGATGCTCTTGGCATTCGCTATCCTTTACTGGTTCTGCCCGGTATCAAGCGCTTACCGCTTTCCACGTACCAGAAGATCGAGCAGTACGCGCTGCATGGAGGCATTGTCGTAGCCACCCGCAGCCTGCCTTCCACTGCTCCGGGACTGGTGAACGCTGAGAGCGACAGCAAACAGATTCAGGAAATCTCCCAGCGTCTGTTCCGCGACCAGAGAGCGCCTGGTCACTTTTTGGAGGACGAAAGCCAGCTGGGGGCTTCTATCGCAAGCTACTTCCAGCCCGATGTCATTTTTTCTCCGAAGACTCCGGAGGTCGGCTTCATTCATCGTCAACTGGGAGCGGGGGGCCTGTACTTCATTGCGAATACCAGCAATCAGCCGCTCAACATCGGAGCAAAGTTTCGCTCATCCGCTAAATATGCGGAGTCGTGGGACGCCTTCACCGGCCGGGTCTCGCCGATCGTGTACCCAGGTAAAGTCGAGCTCTCGCTTCAGCCCTACGAATCGCGCCTGATCTTTTTCACAAATTCAGTTTCCACGCCCAAACCTGGACCCTCATCGGGTGAGGGCAAGCCCTCGCCGGCCATCGATCTCTCCAACGATTGGAACCTCACTTTCAGCGGACTGAATCAGACCAGCCACATGGCCACGCTTCACTCCTGGAGCGAAGAGGAGTCTTTCAAATACTATTCCGGGCAGGTTACCTACGAAAGAGCGCTCGATCTGCCGGCGAGCGTAAGCGCTGGACATTCTCTGGTCCTGGATTTCGGCCAAGGCAAAGCGGTGGCCAAGCCTGATCCTTTGCCCACCTTCAACATGCGGGCTTACCTGGAGGGCCCGGTGCGGGAAGCGGCTGAGGTTTACGTAAACGGCCAGCGTGCAGGAGTGGTGTGGCATCCGCCGTACACCATCGATGTAACATCGCTGTTGAAAAGTGGAAGGAATGAGCTGCGCATCGTGGTTGGCAACACGGCAATTAATTCTCTGGCCGGACGCGCCCTTCCCGACTACCGCCTGCTGAACGATCGCTATGGTGAACGCTTCATTCCCCAGGGCATGGACAACCTGCAGCCGCTTCCGTCTGGCCTTCTTGAGGGTCTGCGGCTGAGAATAACCGGCGTCGCCCGATGAGTGGAGCTAGGGTTGAAAGCAGCGTAACAACGTAGTCGGGATACGTGCGGAAGGGCAGCGCGATTATCGGAGGCATCTTTGAACGGCTTTCCTGAGTTCGGTCTTACCGGTCGAGTGGCACTTGTCACCGGCGCGGCGCGCGGTTTGGGCAATGCGATTGCACGCGCCCTGGCCCACGCCGGTGCTGACGTGGCGCTCGGCCTGCGTGATGTGAACGCGCAAGGAGATCTGGTGGCGCAGATCGAAGCGCTGGGCCGCCGGGCCCTTCCCCTGCAGATGGACATGACCCGGCTCGATGAGATATTTCAGGCGGTCGATCACACGGTCAGGCAATTCGGACGGCTCGACATCCTGGTCAATAACGCGGGACTCGCGCCCGACAACCTTGCAGAGAACGTGAACGAAGAGGACTTCGATCTGACCCTGGCGGTCAATCTGAAAGGGACATTTTTTGCCAGCCAGGCTGCTGGGCGAGTCATGATCCGGCAGAAAAGCGGACGCATCATCAATATGAGCTCCCAGGCCGGGTTCGCCGCACTTCCGACCGAATCGGTGTATTGCATGACGAAGGCTGCCATCGCACATCTCACCAAATGCCTTGCGGTGGAGTGGGGGAAGTACAACATCACGGTGAATGCGGTCGCCCCGACGTTTATCCATACTCCTGGCACCGAGAGTTACCTGGCAAACCCGGAGTCCCGTTCGGATGTAATCGAGCGCATCGCCGCGCTGCATCGTATTGGCGAACCCATGGAGGTAGCGGGCGCGGTCGTATTCCTGGCCTCCAGCGCAGCGTCGCTGATCACCGGGGAAACGATTCTCATCGATGGAGGATGGACCGCCCGATAGCTCAGCAGTGGCACGCCCTGCGCTCGCGGGATGAGGTTCGGTCTCCGCTTCAGAACTCAGTTTCTTTCCTGGTGTCTTCGTCCCGTGCCTGGTCCGCGGCGCGTGCGTCGTCGTTTTCCTGTTGCTGCGAGAGCTTTTTGAATTCGGCAAACATGAGCTTCGACTTCTCCGCTTCGCCGAGGCGGAAATAGACGCGCCCCAGTTGATAGTAGGCTGGACCGAGAGTCGGGTCGCGGGTCACGGCCTCGCTGAGCTCCTCGGCGGCTTCCTTCCAGCGCTCGGCGTGCGCCAGGAGCACGCCCAGTTCGTAGTGGGATAGCCCATAGGCTGGCTTGAGTTCGATCGCCTTGCGGAAGGATTCTTCAGCCTCGGGATATTCGTTCTGGCGCATCAGGAAGATCCCGAGATGGCAGCGGAAGCGGGCATTGTTGGGGTCGAGCGCAATGGCGCGGCGAAAACATTGTTCCGCTTCCGCCTGCTTGCCCTGGCTGACCAGGGCCACGGCCTCGAGGAACAAGGTTCTGGCCGAGCTGGGGTTGAGTTCTGCGGCCCGGGCCAGGTCCTGTTCCGCCTGGGCGTAGCGCCGGATAAAGTACAGACTGACGCCCGCCAGATAGTAAGGCTCATCCCATTGCGGGGCCTGCGCCATGGCTTTCTGCGCCAGCTCGACCGCCGCGTCCTGCAGCCCCGCGCGTTGCAGGAGGCGAGTACGCAGGACCAAAATCTGCGGATTGTCAGGCGCCAGGGCCAGCGCCTGCTCGGATTCCTGGTCAGCATCGGGAAAGCGGTGGTCGAGATAAAATGCGCTTCCCCGCAGGTAATGGTCGTCGGCGGTTTTCGGTTCCGCGATGAGATCCAGGACCTGGCTCGCCTGGCCGGATGCAAGATAGGCCAAACCAAGCTGGTGACGAGTCTCGATATCGCCAGGTCGGACAAGGCTGGCGGCGCGGAAGTACGTTGCTGCATCCCGGGGTTGGGCATTCTTGAGGAAGAGTTGGCCCAAGGCAGCATTCCACTGGAAATCCGCGCTGAGACGTCTAGCGGCGGCTTGGGCCTCGGCGCGCGCCTCTGCCACCCGGCCAGCCTCGAGCTCAGCCCGGACGATATTGAAGGCCACATCCGGGCGACGCGGATTCAGCCTTCTGGCGCGGATCAAATGGGGCAGGGCGGCAACAGGCTGCCTGAGTTCCAGGAGCACAATTCCGAGATCGTAGACGGCGTCGGCCTGACCGGGATCCAGTTTCACAGCCTGCTCCAACTGGGCGCGTCCCTCTTCGAGGCGGTGGTCCCGGAGATATGCCAGGGCCAGGTTGTAGTGACCTGGAAAAGAGCGCGGCTGCAGTTCCAGGGCGCGCTTGTAGTTCTCGATTGCCCTTGCCATGTCGCCGCGTTGGAACTCGGTCAGACCGAGCAGGAGGTAGGCCGGGGCAAATTTCGGATCGGCCTGGACGGCCTGGCGCAACTTTTCAGCAGCGGTCGGGAGATCGCCGGCAGTGAGTGCCTTCTGGGCCGACGCAAAATAGGAGTCTGCGGGGGAGACAGCGGGCGCCGGCGGCTGGGGTTCCGCGGCATAGCTGATGTTGGCCGGCGAAAGAGAGACGGCCAGCAGGCAAGTGACCAAACAGGCTCCAACCCTGTGCCAATGATCGAGCCGAGCGGGGGAAATGGCCAAAATCACACACCTGCCTCAAGAGTGCCAACTAAATCGATTAAATCGATAAAATACGGCCAATTATATCTTGACTACGTATCTTGCTGGCCTGTAATTTGACTGCGTCAGCCGACAGCCTTTCCACTCCAAACCCGCCTGCGGGAGGTGCTTTGTGTTTCTCTCATTACGCAAAGCTGTTGCCTATCTGGCCGCCGTGGTTCTCTTGAGCGGCTCCGTGCTGCATGCCGAAGTCACTGCTGGAATCCATGGGACGGTGACGGACCCGAGCGGCGCCACGGTGCCGAATGCTACCGTGACCCTTAAGAATCCGGATACCGGACTGGAGCGCCGCATTCAGACGGACACATCCGGCATCTATCAGTTCCTGAGCGTTCCGGTGGGAGACAAATACGTCCTGGAAGTTGAGGCGCAGGGGTTCCGCAAATCGGTTCAAACCGGCATCAAGCTCCTGGTCAACCAGAATTACCGGGCCGACTTTGTTCTGGTGGTCGGCGCGGTCAGCCAGACGGTAGACGTTTCTACGACCACGACCCAGGTGGACACCAGCAGCACCCAGTTGGGCGACGTCATCGAGAGCAAGAAGATGACCGGCATCCCGCTGAATGGCCGAAGCTACATCGACTTGCTGGGCCTGCAGGCGGGGGTCGTCCCGGTTTCCTTCGATCCTTCGCAGCACGATCGCTTGGTCTCTGGCAATCAGAACAGTGGTCAAGTGTCTGTCAACGGACAACGGGAGAGTGCAAATTCCTTCATGGTGAACGGCGGCGACGTCGAAGAAAGTGTGCAGAACGGCGCATCCATTGTCCCAACTCTCGATTCCATCGAGGAGTTCCGTCTGCTGACCAACTCGTTCAACGCAGAGTATGGCCGGTTCTCGGGCGCGATCGTGAATGTCATCACCAAGAGCGGTACCAATGAAATTCACGGCTCCGCCTACGAATTTCTGCGCAACGAGAAACTGGACTCAAGAAACTACTTTGATCCGGCTCGGGGTGAGTTTAGGCGCAACCAGTTCGGAGGGACGATCGGCGCGCCCGTGGTGAAAAATAAGGTCTTCTTTTTTGGCGACTATCAGGGCACACGCGAAATACGGGGAATCTCCTCCGGGCTGATTAGCGTTCCATCGCCACTCGAACGGACCGGCGACTTCTCCGACCTCGCGACGACTGGGTATGCGCAGTTTGTTGACTCGAACGGGGACCCCACGACTGTTCGCGGCGATAATAGTCCGACGAACTTTGCCGCCACTCTTACCTCCCGCCTGGGATACAACGTCAGCCCCGGCGAACAATACTGGTTCAACGGGTGTACCACTAACACCCAGTGTGTCTTTCCGGGCGCGGCCGGGCCGGTGATTCCTCAGGCTGCGTGGTCTCCAGTCGCGGTGAAAACGCTGAAGTTTATCCCCACTCCAACGGGGAACTCAGCAGGATCGCCAAACTTCTCTACCACAGCTGAAAAAACGAACGTTAAGGACGACAAATTCGGGATCAAGATTGACGTGAACAAGTTCGGCAACTGGTCGTTCTACTGGCACTTCGATGACTCCAGCTTTTTGAACCCCTATCCCGCGTTCACCTCTAACGTGCCGGGATTTTCCGCGATCACCGATTCTCGCGGCCAACTGATCGGGGTAAGCCACACCACCGTCATTAACTCCACCACGGTGAACGAACTGCATCTGAATTACACCCGTTTTGCCTTCCTGAAGAACAAGCCCGTGGGCGGACTGGGGCCGATCACGGACTTTGGCTATGTCCAGGGCGGGCTGGGGATCAATCCCGTGAACCCCGATACCGAAGGGGTGGCGCCGATTTCGTTTGGCCAGTTGGGATTGAACTTCGGCCTGCCCGACGGCACCACCGGCCAGTACAACAACACCTACCAGATCACCGACAGTTTCTCGAAAGTTCTGGGAAAGCACACCCTCAAGTTTGGTGGCGATGTCCGCTACATCCAGGTCAACGAGCGCAACACTTACACCTCCAACGGATGGTTTGAGTTCGATGGAGGCGAGACCGGCAACGACTTTGCCGATTACCTGCTGGGCGCGCCCGACGTGTTTAACCAGACCAGCCACCAGTTGCTGGATTCCCGCACCAAGTATTTCGCCCTGTATGCCCAGGACGCATACAAGGTAAGGTCGGACCTCACCGTAAACTATGGACTGCGCTGGGATGTGAGCCAGCCCTTCTACGATACGCAGAACAGAATCCAGACCTTTGTACCCGGTGTGCAGTCGAAAATCTATCCGGATTCACCTCGGGGATTTGTCTTCCCCGGCGACCCGGGCATACCAAGCACGCTGGCGCCTACGCAATACAACCGCTTTGCTCCACGGTTGGGAATTGCCTATTCACCGTCAGCCACGGAGGGAGTCGCGGGGAAAATCTTCGGTGGTCCAGGGAAGACGAGCATTCGGATTGGCGGCGGGCTTTACTACACCGCCATTCAGGACCAGAGTCTTTTCGTGGAAGTCGGCGATGCGCCTTTCGGGTTGTTTTACGAAAGTCCAGTGCCGGTTTACCTGGAGGAGCCCTACAAGAACCGAACTACGCCGCCCAGCCCTGTAGGAAACCGCTTCCCGTTCACGATTCCCCCGGCGGGAGCCACGGGAATCTGGCCGATATATCTACCGGTCTCAGGTTCCCCTACATACAAGCCCAGCAACAAGCTTCCGTATGCTGAACATTTTAACTTCACTATTCAACGCGAGTTGGGCAAGAGTGCCGTCCTCTCCGTCGGCTACGTGGCCTCGTGGGGCCGCCATCTGTTTTCCCAGATCGAGGCGAATCCAGGTATCGCTTCCAAGTGCCTTGCAGTTACCCAGCCGCTGGTTCCTGCCGGGCAAGAGTGCGGTCCCTTCGGAGAAGATCAGATTTACAACCTCTCCAACGGCACCGCCGTCAATGGGACGCGGCCCTACTCTGTAACCTCCGGACGCGAACTGGCCAACGGCCAACTTGATTTCTCCAGCAACTCCTGGGAAGCCACGGTGGCCAATTCCAACTACAACTCGCTGCAGAGCAGCCTGGAAAAGAAGGTCGGAGACTTCCGCTTCCTGGCAGCGTACACGTGGTCTAAGTCGCTGGACAACTCCTCCGGCTTCAGCGACCCGATCAATCCTTACAACCCCAACAATAGCCGTGCGCTTTCGCAGTTCGACATCACTCACAACTTTGTCTTCAGCTACGGCTACCAGTTGCCATTCTTCAGGGATGGCCACGGTTTCAAGGGAAAGGCATTGGGCGGCTGGAGTGTCTCCGGAATCACCCGTTTTGCCACGGGTTTCCCGGTCACGCTTAAGTGAGAGCGACGATGCCTCCCTTTGCGGCTGCAGCGGTGCGGATGTGCCCAACTACAACGGCCAGGCGATCCACTTCTTCAACCCGCGCGGTCCGGGAAACCAGCTCTTCGATCCCTCCCCGTTTTCTTCTGAAACGATCGGTGTCTTAGGTACATCGAACCGCCGCTTCTTCCACGGCCCCGGATTCAACAACTGGGACATGGCCTTCCTCAAGAACACCATGATCGGCGAGAGAATGGCAGTGGAATTTCGCGCCGAATTCTTCAATATCTTCAATCATGCTCAGTTCGAGAATCCTAACGGCGACATCGCGAGCAGCAACTTTGGCCAGGTCACCAGCGCTCGCGATCCTCGCATCGGGCAGTTCGCGCTGAAGTTTTCTTTCTGAGCATCAGATCTTGTAATTGCTCGAGGGCACGGCTTCGGCTCGTGCCCTCTTTTTTGTTCGGCGGATCACGCGTTAGGGTTTTGATTCTCAATTCCTGCTCGTCTATCCTTGGATCATCATCCTGTGGCCGACCGAGGCAAGCGAAGGGCTTGCGATGGCGAGGTCCTGATATGGCCAATGTTTCCAAACTCAATGTGAACGGCAGCGTCCGCACCATTGAAGCAGACGAAAAGGTCAGCCTGTTGAGCGTTCTGCGCGATCAACTCGACCTCACGGGCACCAAGTACGGTTGCGGTGAAGGAGCATGCGGGGCCTGTACGGTCCTGATCGATGGCCAGTGGCGTCGCTCGTGCATTACCCCTGTGGGCGCTGTGGGTGAAAAGAAAATCACCACCATTGAGGGCCTCGCCAATGGCGACCGGCTGCATCCCTTGCAGCAGGCCTTCCTCGACGAAGCCGCCATGCAGTGCGCCTATTGCACCTCGGGGATGATCATGACTGCGGCGGCGCTCTTGAAAAAGAAGCCGAATCCTTCCCAAGCTGAGATCGTTGAGTTCATGGAAGGGAACATTTGCCGCTGCGGAACTTACCCGCGCATTGTGGCTGCGATCGGGAAAGCAGCGAGAGTTCTTAGTGATTCGGGCGCGGCGAAGGAGTCCGGACGATGAGCGGAAGGGTGAAGTCTCCTCTACCTGTGAACCGGAGCGTTACGAGCTCGCAGCGCCGCCGTGCGTATCGCTTCGAAGTGGACCGGCGTGGCTTCTTCAAATTTCTTGGCGCCGGCATTCTGGTGGTTTGCGTATTGAAAGACGCCGCGGTCGCGCAGGAATCCGGCGGCCGCTCCCGGGGCGAGACCCTTCCCGCGGAAATTGGGGCCTGGATCCACATCGGCGAAGATGGACGCGTCACCGTCTTCACCGGAAAAGTGGAGGTGGGGCAGAACATCCGCACATCGCTGACCCAGGCGGTCGCCGAAGAGCTGCACATCCCGACCAGCCAGATCGAAATGGTCATGGGCGACACCAGGCTCACTCCCTTTGACATGGGGACCTTCGGCAGCCGTACGACTCCGACTATGAATCTGCAGCTCAGGAAAGTCGCCGCGGCTGCCCGGGAGGTGCTGATTGGCCTGGCTGCCGCGCAATGGAAAGTGGATCGACAGCGCCTGGTCGCCGCTGACGGCAGGGTTGCTAATCCGGCGACGAAACTCTCCATCGAATACGCGGCGCTGGCGAAGGGCCAGCAACTCTCGGAGACGGTGGCGGTCGACACCTCGCTCGTCCCCGCGGCGCAGTGGACGGTTGCGGGTCAATCCCTGCCTCGGGTGGATGGGAGGGACTTTGTCACGGGCAAGCATCGCTATCCGTCAGACCAAGAGTTGCCGGACATGCTGCACGGGAAAATTCTGCGGCCGACCGCTTTTGAAGCGTCTCTGGCGTCTCTCGACTCAAAAGCAGCCGAGCTGATCCCAGGCGTGACTGTGGTCCGCGATGGCAGCTTTGTGGGCGTGACTGCGCCGACCGTCGAAACCGCGTCGCGTGCCATTGCGGCCATCAAGGCCGAGTGGAAATCGGAGCCGCAACCCTCGAACCGGGAACTCTTCGACTATCTGAAGAAGACCCCGGCAGAAGGGAATGAGCCAGTCGAAGCAGTCTTCGATTCAGGTTCGGTGACGCAGGCCCTGGCGGCTGCCGATCATCGCTCGCAACAGACCTACACCGTTTCCTACATCGCCCATGTTCCGCTCGAGCCTCGCGCCGCGGTGGCGCAATGGGTAGGCGACGACTTGACCGTCTGGACGGGCACGCAGCGACCCTTCGGGGTTCGCGGCGAACTCGCTGAGGCCTTCCGTATTCCCGAAGACAAGGTTCGAGTGCTGATGCCGGACATGGGTTCGGGTTACGGTGGAAAGCACACCGGGGAAACTGCGATTGAGGCGGCGCGGCTGGCGCGGGCGGCAAAGCGCCCGGTCAAACTGGTATGGACCCGCGAAGAAGAATTTACCTGGGCGTACTTTCGTCCCGCGGGAGTGATGGAGGTGAACGGCGGGGTGCGAAAAGATGGCACGCTGACCGCGTGGGAATTCCATAACTACAATTCGGGGACGGCGGGCATCCGAACGTTTTATGAAATCCCGAACCAGAGTATCCGGTTTCATCCCGCCCGCTCGCCCTTGCGTCAGGGATCGTATCGGGCGTTGGCCGCCACGGCGAATCATTTTGCGCGTGAATCGTTCATGGACGAACTGGCCCACTCGATAAAAATGGACCCACTGGAGTTCCGCTTGAAGAACCTGAAGAACGAGCGGTTGCGCGCGGTCTTCGAAGCGGCCGCGGAGAAATTCGGATGGGGACGGGAGAAATCCGTTGCCGGCCAGGGCTTCGGAATGGGCGGCGGATACGAAAAGCTGGGGAACGTCGCGACCTGTGCGGAAGTGGCAGTGGACCGGAAATCTGGCAAGGTGAAAGTGGTGCGGGTAGTCACGGCCTTCGAGTGCGGCGCCATCGTCAACCCCGACAACCTACGCAATCAGATTGAGGGATCGAACATCATGGGGCTGGGCGGCGCGCTTTTTGAGGCAATTGAATTTGATAATGGCCGCATATTGAACGGTCGCTTGTCGAAGTATCGCGTGCCGCGCTTCAGCGATGTGCCCGTCATCGAGACCGTCCTGCTTGATCGCAAGGACATTCCGTCGGCGGGTGCGGGTGAGTGCCCGATTGTGGGGCTGGCACCGGCGATCGGCAACGCGATTTTCGACGCGACCGGTGTGCGTCTGCGCTCGCTGCCCATGGTTCCGGCGGGCCTGAAGATCAGCTCAGTAGGACTAATCCTTGTCCAGATATTCTTCAGGGACATCATCTTCCGGCACTTCATGGGTGTGAACTTCTTCTTCGTCGGCGTTTCCGGCGTCGGTGACACCCTGCACCACGTCGGCCTCGAACGCATTTCCTTCTTCGATCAATTCGTTCACACTCTCGGAGTCCACATCCTCGACTCTGGATAATCCTTGCGAGTCTCCCGATTGACCAGCGGAAGCGGAGCCCGAGGCTCTCCGCTGGAAGCTCACCCGATAGGAACGCTCACTTTTGCGCCGGGGCTTCTTCGCGGGGGCAACCACCTTTTTCCGGGCGGCTGTGGCCTGGCTTCCAGCCTTCTTCACCGGCGCCTTCTTCTTTGCCGGCGCTTTCCGGGAAGGTGCCTTCTTGGCGGGCTTCGTCTTCGCCTGCTTCTTTTTAGGCGCTGCCTTTTTCGGTTTCGACTTTTTCTTCTTAGAACTTTTCTTGGTGGCCATACGCGCAGTTTACCACCGGCAGGTCATAACTGACTTTCGACGCTGCCCGCATTTATTTGATTTCAGTCCAGGGTTGCGCCTGGTTCAAGGCATACTTCGCGACCGCATTTTCGTCGAATTCAAAGCCCAAGCCTGGCGTCTGAGGCAACAGCAAGTCGCCGTTCTGGACCTTCAACTGGCGGTTGATCAGTTTGCGAAAATTCAAGACCTGGTCGTCAGGGAAAAACTCGACATAGCGCGCGTTAGGCGCGGACGCTACCAGGTGCACATGCAGATCGTGCAGCCAGTGCGGGCATATGGTGACGTCGTAGCTGGCTGCCGTCTGTGCGATCCGGCGCCACTCGGAGATTCCACCGCAGACGGCCGCGTCCGCCTGCAGGATCCCGGCTGCGCGCTTTTCCAGAATCTCCCTGAAGCGCCACCGCCCAGCCTCGATTTCGCCGGTCGCGACCGTGATGCCGATGGACGAAGCCAGCCGGGCATGATTTTCAATGTCATCCGGGCTGAAAGGCTCCTCTACCCAATAAATATCGTACTTCTCGAAGCGCTTGCAATAGAGCAGTGCCGTGGGCAGGTCCGACCAGGCGTTGTTCACGTCGAGCATCAGGAGCACATCTGGACCGATGGCTTCGCGGGCGGCGCGGACCCGTTCCTCTTCCTGAGCGGGCGAGAGACGCCCGGCTTTCATTTTTACCGCGCGGAAGCCCTGGCCCACATAGCCTTCGAGTTCCTCGCCTAAATTTCGTGCATTTTTGCCTTCCAGGTAATATCCGCCACTGGCGTAGGCCGGCACTTTCTCTGTCGTCCAGCAACCCAGATAGCGGTAGAGCGGCAATCCCGCGGCCCGCGCATTCAAATCCCACAAGGCGATGTCGAGGATGCTCAGAGCGCGCATCACTGTGCCGGCGCGTCCGTGGAGAATGGTTTCGCGATACATCTCCTCCCACAATCCCTCCACGCGATGGCTCTCCTGGCCCAGCAGCATGGGAGCGAAGAGTTCTTCGACCGCAACCCGGGCGATGTTTCCCCCGGCGGTGCCGGCATAACAAAATCCAATGCCCTCTACGCCATCCGTTGACCGGACTTTCACCAGGCAGTATTCTCGCGCTCTTACGGTGCGGGTGGCGAAGGACGTGACCCGATCGAGCGGCACACGAACTATACAAACCGAAACTGAGCTGATGCGAACCATCACAGCCTTTCCGGTACTATTGCAGGATTCGACGGCAGGGGGAGATTATCGCCCGAAAGGCCGCGCCTCGTCACGCGTGGTTGCTCTCGGGAGGAGTCTCAGTTTCCAGGTTTGGCGTGCGATGGAAAGGACCCAGGGATGGATCTGACGAATGTTTCCAAGCAGCGCCGCTGGGGCATCGTCGGCCTGCTCTTTACCGCGTCGTTGATCAACTATTTGGACCGCGCCGCGATTTCATTCGCTCTGCCGCTGATTTCCAGGGATTTCCATCTGACCCCGGAAACCAAGGGCCTGCTCCTATCTTCCTTTTTCTGGTCGTACGCGCTCATGCAGATTCCCATTGGCTGGTGCGCCGACCGCTTCAATCTGCGCTGGCTCTATGCCGGAGCCTTCGCTCTCTGGTCTCTGGCGCAAGGGCTAACGGGCCTGGCGGAGAGTCTTGTAGTTCTTATCGGGTTCCGTATTCTTCTCGGTGTCGGAGAATCCATCTACCTTCCCGGCGGGACCAAGATCGTCAGTGTGCTCTTCCCGCCTGAAGATCGGGGTCTGCCTTCGGGACTCTTCGATTTCGGCACGCGCACCGGATTGGTGCTCGAAGGCGTACTGGTTCCGTGGCTCTTGGTGCGTCAGGGATGGCGCCACACCTTCCTCCTTCTAGGTTTTGCGGGTCTGCTCTGGATTGTTCCCTGGCTTTGGATTTTTCCCCGCCGCATGAAAGCACTGGAACGAAGCGCGGCGTCACTACCCTCCGCGATACCCTCCCGGATGCAGTGGGGTGCGTTGCTCAACCGCAACCTGCTGGGCATCTGCCTGGGATTTTTTTGCTTCGACTACTACTGGTATGTGCTGGTCACCTGGCTGCCCGACTATCTGGTGACCGTCCGCCAGCTCAGCATCGTGCAGGCCGGCTTTTATGCTTCACTGGCCTTCTTCACCTTCGGCGTTTCCGAACCGCTTGGAGGCTGGCTGGCCGACAGCCTGATCCGCCGCGGCTGGGATGAAACCCGCACGCGAAAAGGAATCGTGACCGTGGCATTCTTCATGGGCCTGTTGCTCATTGCGGCCATGCGGACCTCAGCTACGCCAATCGCGATCGGTTGCCTGATCGGGGCCTCGCTGGTCGGACTGGCCACCGGCAATCTGCTGGTGATTCTGCAGTGCTGCGCCCCGTTCGAAAGAATCGGAATTTGGACCGGGGCAGAAAACTTTGCCGGAAACCTCGCAGGAATCGTCGCGCCCCTGGCGGTGGGATTCCTGATCAAGCGAAACGGCTCGTATGTCCCAGGCTTTGAGCTCGGCGTGATCGTACTGCTGGCTGGATTGCTGGCCTATTGGTTCATCGTGGGGGAGTTGAAGCCACGGGCGTCGTAAATCGTCATTAAGAGGTGGCATTTCGTAAAAAAAGTGTCACCCCGAGCGCCGCTCGAGTGCGCTCACGCGGTGAGAGCAAGGCGAGGGACCCTACTTTGCCGGATTCATCCGCCAATAGGGGTCCTTCGACTCCGCCATAGGTTTCGCGAGCGAAACCTATCGCTCCGCTCAGGAGGACAGAGAAGGGAATGGTGCATCCCTCATGCTGTTCAATGGTGCCCAAGACTATCCATTCGGATAGTAATTACTGCAATATTTTTCACTCGCGGTAGCCGCCCGACGGAAAACCGACTCAGATTGCACCCTGGGATACCCGGACGGAAGGTTTTTCTTGACCCCGCGTCCACTCACTTATATCGTCGCGTGCCGTAGGTCGTCCCTGGCCGAGACGGTCTAGGTGAGCTGAAACAGCTCGAAGGATGTTAACCGTGTCACTTCGTCGCCTGCTCGTTGTCGCTTCGTTTACCTGTTTGCTTGTCCTGGTCGTAGCTGCCTTTCGCTCGCCGGCAGTGAGCGCTGGATTCCAGCCCGTCTCACCCGAAGAATTGAAGATGACCAGGGAGCCCCTTGCGCCAGGTGCCGCCGCCATCATTCTGTTCCGCCAGGTGGACCGGGACGATACCGGTCGTACAGCTCATGAAAATGACTACTTCCGCATCAAGATATTGACTGAAGAAGGGCGGAAGTACGCCGACATCGAAATCCCCTATTTCAAGGACCGGGGAAACGTCACAGCTATCCGGGCGCGGACCATTCGGCCCGACGGGTCCATCGCGGATTTCGACGGAAAAGTTTTTGACAAGTCCATCGCGAAGGCCAAGGGACTGAAGTACCTGGCAAAGACTTTTACCCTGCCCGATGTTCAAGTGGGAAGCGTCATCGAGTATTACTACACGATCGATCTGGCCGAAAATTTCGTTTTCGACTCGCACTGGATCCTCAGCGACGAGCTGTTCACCAAGAACGCCAGGTTTTCCCTGAGGCCCTACCATGCCGAATACGGCACCATGGGCGTGCGCTGGAGCTGGCAGGGTTTGCCTCCGGGCACGGCCCCGCCCGCGGAGGGCTCCGACCATATTGTCCGGCTGGAGACAAGCAATATCCCCGCCTTCCAGACGGAAGACTTTATGCCGCCGGAGAACGAGATGAAGTCGCGGGTTGACTTTACCTACAGCGAGGATCAGTTTGAGCCAGATTCGGCGGTGTTCTGGAGGAATACCGGCAAGAAACTCAACGGACAACTGGAGAGTTTCATCGGCAAGCGCAAGGCCATGGAACAGGCTGTGGCCCAGATCGTTTCACCCACCGACCCGCCGGAAGTGAAATTGCAGAAGATTTACGCCCGGGTGCAGCAGTTGCGCAACACTTCTTACGAGGTCAGTAAGACGGAGCAGGAGCAGAAGCGGGAGAAGGAGAAGAGCCCGGGCAACGTCGAAGACGCATGGAAAAGAGGCTACGCGGATGGAGTGCAGCTTACCTGGCTGTATCTCGCGCTGGTTCGGGCGGCGGGATTCGAAGCTTACGGGGTCTGGGTCGCGGATCGCAGCAACTATTTTTTCCAGCCCAAAATGATGGACCGCTCCAAGCTCGACGCCAATGTCGTGCTGGTCAAACTCAATGGCAAGGACATCTATTGCGATCCGGGAGCGGCGTTTACGCCGTTCGGATTGCTGACCTGGCCGGAGACCAGCGTCCCGGGATTACGGCTCGATAAGGACGGCGGGAGTTGGGTCCAGACCACGCTGCCGGAGAGTGCGGTATCGCGCATCGAGCGCAAGGCGAATTTGAAGCTGTCAGACACGGGCGATTTGGAAGGGAAGCTGACGATTACCTACACCGGTCTGGAAGCCACGCGGCGGCGCGTGGAAATGCGAAATGAAGATGAAACCAACCGCAAGAAGTTTCTCGAGGACCAGGTAGACGAATACGTCCCGGCGGCCATCGAAGTGGAACTGACGAACAAGCCGGAGTGGAGCACTTCCGGGTCGTCACTGACGGCGGAATTTAATCTCAAAGTTCCGGGCTGGGTGGCGGGCGCGGGCCGCCGCGCGCTGGTTCCCGTCGGGCTCTTCAGCGGAAGCGAAAAACACGTATTCGACCACGCCAACCGGGTCCACCCCATCTATTTCGATTTTCCATTCGAAAAGCACGATGACATCACCGTCGAACTGCCCAGCCGCTGGCAAGTAAGCAACCTGCCGGCGCCCCAAAAGCAGGATGCGCACGTCATCGTGTACTCGATGCAAGTGGAAAACTCCAAAAACACGCTGCACCTGACCCGGAACTTGAACGTGGACGTTCTCCTCCTGGATCCGAAGTACTATGGTGCCCTGCGAAACTTTTTTCAGGTGGTGCGAACCACCGACGAGGAACAAATTGTCTTGCAACCAGGGACGGCGAGCGCCGCCAACTAACCGGAAGATCGCGCGAGTTCTGCTGGGCATCACCGCCAGCCTGCTGGCTTGCGTCTCCCCGGCTGCGGCCGGGGGTGACGCCCCGCAGTGGATGCACGCGCTGGTCAATGCGCCGCTGCCCGCTCACGATGACAAGACCGATGCCGTGCTGTTGTATTCGGAGAAGACGGTTACCGTCCTCTCTGCCGACAAGATCAAGAAAACGGTCCGTTTCGCGTACAAGATTTTGCGCCCGGGCGGCCGCGACTACGGCGTGGTCGCGGTCTCCTTCAATCCCCACCAGAAGATCACCAGCCTGCATGGCTGGTGCATTCCCGCCCAGGGCAAGGACTATGAGGTGAAGGACAAGGATGCGGTGGAAGTCTCTCTGCCCAAGGTGGAGGGCAGCGAACTGGTCTCCGACGTAAAGGACAAGCTGCTGCGCATACCCGCGCCCGATCCCGGCAACATCATTGGCTACGAGTACGAAAAGGAAGAGCAGCCCCTGGTGTTGCAGGACGTCTGGAATTTCCAGTCGGAACCCCCGGTACGGGAGAGCCACTACTCCCTGCAACTTCCTGCCGGCTGGGAGTACAAATCATCATGGCTCAACTATCCCGAAACCAAGCCCGCGCCGGCGGGGAACAATCAGTGGCAGTGGGTGGTCAGCGATGTGAAGGGCATTCGAAAGGAAGACGAGATGCCGCCGCTGGAGGGAGTTGCAGGCCAGATGATCGTCTCGTTCTTTCCCCCAGGCGGCTCTGCCGTGAATGGGTTCGCTAGCTGGCAGCAGATGGGGAACTGGTACCGGAATCTCACCAGCGGCCGGCTCGACGCTTCTGCCGACATTAAACAGAGAGTGGCGGCCCTGACGGCATCAGGCACGCTCCTGGGGAAAATGATGGCGATCGCGCAGTTCGTGCAGCACGACATTCGCTACGTCGCGATCGAGTTGGGCATCGGCGGCTTCCAGCCTCACCCCGCCACCGATGTATTCATGCACCGTTACGGAGACTGCAAGGACAAAGCGACCCTGATGGCCTCCATGCTGCATGAGATCGGGGTGGATTCGTACTATGTGGTGATCAATTCGGAGCGGGGATCGGTGACCCCGGACATGCCGGCGCACGCGGGCGGGTTTGATCACGTGATTCTTGCCATCAAATTACCCGATGGACTGACCAATCCGCTGCTGATTGCCACGCTGCAACATCCCAGGCTGGGGAAACTCTTGTTCTTCGATCCAACCAACGAACTGACACCATTTGGCCAGATTGGCGGATACCTGCAGGACAACTATGGCTTGCTGGTAACACCGGACGGCGGTGAACTGGTTGAAGTGCCCCGACAGCCTGCGGCGATGAACGGCATTCAACGCACCGCCAGGCTTTCGCTCGATGCTGCTGGCACACTGAAGGGCGAGGTCAAGGAAGTGCGGGTCGGCGATCGGGCCTGGTCACAGCGGTGGGCGTTGCGCACCACCACGAAAGATATTGACCGCATCAAGCCCATCGAGGGCCTGCTGGCGAGTTCGATTTCAACCTTCGAGATTACTCATGCCAGCGTGGTGAATCTCAACCAGACTGACCTGCCCTTCGGCTTCGACTACTCCTTCGAAGCCGCGAATTACGCCAAAAATGCGGGCAACCTGCTGCTGGTGCGGCCGCGAGTGATCGGGTCTAAATCCAACGGCCTGCTGGAGACCAGGGAGCCACGTAACTTTCCCGTCGAATTCGAAGGGCCCGCGCAGGACACCGACACCTTCGAAATCACGCTGCCTCCCGGCTACGAAGTGGACGATCTGCCTCCACCGGTCGATGTGGACTTCAGTTTTGCCAGTTATCATTCGAAGACTGCCGTTTCCGGAAATGCCATTCGTTATGACCGCACATTCGAAGTCAAAGAACTGAGCGTGCCGGTGAGCAAAGCAGAAGAGCTGAAGAAGTTTTATCGGATTATCGCCAGCGACGAACGCAATACGGCTGTCCTCAAACCGGTTTCCAAATAAATATCTTGAAAGTCCGCGGGTTTCACTCTGGCTTGAGAGCGCGCCTGCGAATACGCCATTCTTTTGATCTCCTGACGTATTCCCCGGGCTGGCGATTTACACGAAACGCACGGGCGTAGTAAAGTTCGGCACGAACCGGCGTCCTAAGCCAACTGGAGCGAACATGAGACTGGCCCCGTCTGCCAAGGCATTTCTCGCAGGGCTCTGCCTCCTGCCTGCACTTCTGCTTGCCGCCGATACGCCGCGCCTGGAGCAGAAGGATGGACGTTTCGCTCTGGTCGTGGATGGCAAACCCTTCCTTGTCCTTGGGGGCGCAGATCAACAATTCCAGCGCCTGGCCGGCCACTTTGCCCAGCGTGTGGCCGGCGCTCGAAGCCATGCACGTCAATACGGTTGAAGCCCCGGTTTACTGGGAACAGATGGAGCCCCAGCCCGGCAAGTTTGATTTCTCTAACGTCGATGAACTGCTCGCCGGGGCGCGGCAGCACCATTTGCGACTGGTGCTGCTCTGGTTCGGCACCTGGAAAAATGGCCAGGCGCACTACATTCCGGAGTGGATGAAGAACGATACAAAGCGCTATCCGCGAGCCGTTGAGTGCCTACGGGAAGGTGCTGCCTGTTCTTTCCGCCAGCTCGGTCAATAATCTCGAGGCCGATAAACACGCCTTCGCCGCACTTATGCGTCACCTCCGCGAGGCGGATGCCGCGCTGCGCACCGTCATCATGGTGCAGGTGGAGAACGAATCCGGCTCGATAGGGACCGTCCGCGACCACTCGCCGGCCGCCCAGAAGGATTTTGCCGGCGCGGTTCCATCGGCGCTGACCAGCGCGCTGCATGTTGGAAGTGGCAGCTGGTCCCAGGTTTTTGGTCCCGATGCGGATGAGAGCTTCGCCGCGTACTCCGTCGCCCATTACATCAACGAGGTGGCGCGCGCCGGCAAGGCCGAATATCCCCTGCCCATGTATTGCAATGTGTGGATCAAGTACCCGGTGCACGCTCTGGAGGATCGGGACCGCGCCATTCCCGGACAGGAATACCCCAGCGGAGGCCCGCAGCAGGACAACATCAATATATGGAAGGCGGCAGCGCCTGCCATCGATCTCCTGGCGCCCGACTTCTACTCCGACGATATACGCTTCTATCACGAAATCATCGCCGCCTATCATCGCGATGACAACGCGCTGTTTATCCCGGAGACGGGAATGCAGAACAACTTTGGGCGCTACTTCTTTTATGCGCTGGGCCATGGAGCCATCGGGTTCTCGCCCTTTGGCGTGGACTACACCGGCTGGACGATCTCCGATGAAAAAATACCTGGCTGGCTGTCGGAGGACTACGCTCTCTTTGAGCCGATGGCCGGCCAGGTGGCACAGTTGAACTCTGAGGGCAAGCTGCAGACTGCCGTGGAAGAGAAGGGCAGCGAGCGGCAGGAGTTGCACTTCAGCGACGCGGACGCTGTGGTTTCCTTCGGCTTTCCGCAGCGCGATGGCGAAATGCCGCCCGGGAACGCGGATTTTCACGGGCGAGCCATGGTCGCCCAACTCGGTCGACTGGAATACCTGGTGACCGGGTTTGATGCCAGCGTCAGTTTCCGTCTAGCGGACACCGTAGGCAAGGCTCAGAACCAGCAACTCGAAATTCTCCGCGCCGAAGAGGGCCGCTACGTAAACGGCTCATGGCAAGCCTTGCGTATCTGGAACGGCGACCAGACCGATCGGGGTCTTCAGTTCAAAGGCAGTCATCCTGAAGTAGTGCGCATCCGCCTGCACACCATCGAGTTGCACGACCGAAGCGTCGCTCCTCCGGACTAGGCGCCGGGTACTGCCGATCCGGGCATCAATCGGATTAGATGGCGTAAGATATGGCGGGTCGAAGGGAGAGCTCGAAATGGCGGATGCTGAAACTCGCCGTGGAACTCAACCTGCGATCACCGAAATCGATGTCCTCTGGATTACCGCGGGCCTGGGATGCGACGGCGACACCATCGCCATGACGGCGGCCACCCAGCCCAGCATCGAAGACATCGTAACCGGCGCCCTGCCCTGGATTCCCAAAGTCAACTTCCTCAATCCCTTCCTCGCCATCGAAAATGGCGACGAGTTCATGGAGCGCTTTCACCTGGCGGCGCAGGACAAGCTGGGGCCTTTTATTCTGGTCATCGAAGGCTCGATTCCGGACGAAACCAATAAGGAAGAAGGCTATTGGGCTTCATTCGGCACCGACCCGAAGACCGGCCAGCCCATCACTACCTGCGAATGGATCGATCGCCTGGCGCCCAAGGCCTGGGCCGTGATTGCGGCCGGGACCTGCGCCACCTACGGCGGCATCCATGCCATGGAAGGCAATCCCACGGGCTGCATGGGCCTGGCGGATTATCTGGGCTGGCAGTGGCGTTCGAAGGCGGACATTCCCATCGTGTGCGTGCCGGGGTGTCCGGTGCAGCCGGATAATTTCATGGAGACCCTTTTGTACCTCCTGCACATGGCGGCCGGGCGCGCGCCTATGATTCCGCTGGATGAGGCCTTGCGTCCCACCTGGTTATTTGGCAGCACGGTGCACGAAGGATGCGACCGCGGCGGCTACTACGAGCAGGCGCAGTTTGCCGACGAATATGGATCGCCGCTGTGCATTGTCAAGCTGGGATGCTGGGGCCCGGTGGTCCAGTGCAACGTGGGGAAACGAGGCTGGATGGGCGGCATCGGAGGCTGTCCGAATATCGGCGGAATCTGCATCGGCTGCACCATGCCGGGCTTTCCAGACAAGTTCATGCCGTTCATGAACCAGCCCCCGGGTTCGCTGTTGTCTTCGGCCGCGGTGCAGACTTATGGACGCGCCATTCACGCGTTGCGTCGCTTCACCCAGTCATCGCTCAACAAGGAGCCCGGATGGCGCAAGCGCCCGCGCTGAAAGTGTGTGGGTCGGTGGTGTGGTTTGGACACTCTTGTCCGACGCCGTTGGGATTGGGGTTGGTGTGGATGTTTGGTGTGATGTTGCCGTGCCTGTTGCTGTCCTGCCAGCGGCAACGCTCGTGGAGTTCATGACGTGGATATAGGTTTAGGAATGCCAAAGTCAAAAGCGGCGGGCGAGGACGCCCGCCCTGCACTGGCCGACCCGGATCTTTACCCTGCACAGGCTGAGGAGATTCTCCAGGAGCTGGCGGGAGTCTTTACTCAAAATGCCGGCGTGGCCCGGCGCATCGTGTATCCGCCGGAACAGCCAGCCGCGGCGCCGGCGGCAGATCCCCAGCTCCCCAATCTGGAAGCCAGATATCGCGCCCTGGTCGAGCAGATCCCCGCGGTTGTATTCATGGCTTATCTCGATCGCGGCATCGGCGAGGCTTACGTGAGTCCGCAGATCGAGGCGGCTTTGGGATTCTCACAAGAAGAGTGGCTGGAAGATCCGGTGCGCTGGTATAGCCACATTCATCCCGACGACAAGCAGCGCTGGAGCGCCGAAGCGGCCGAGATGTTTCTGACCGGAAGCTCTCTGCGATCAGCCTATCGTGTCGTGGCGCGGGACGGCCGTGTGATCTGGTTTCATTGTGAAGCCAAGATGATTCGCAAGCCCGACGGTGAGCCCTGGTTCATTCACGGAGTCGGGTTCGACATCACCGACCTGAAGCGGACGGAAGAAGCTCTGCAGGAAGAGCGCAACGTGGTCTCCGCCATTCTCCACACAGTGGGAGCTTTGGTGGTGGTGCTCGATCCCGAGGGCAGGATCATCCGCTTCAACCGGGCTTGCGAGCAGATGACGGGATATTCTTTCGAGGAAGTTCGTGGGCAGTGTATTTGGGACCTGTTTCTGATTCCCGAAGAGGTGGAGCACTTCAAGACGTCGTTCCAGAAAACCCGGGCAGACGAGCGCCCTAATGAGTACGAGAGCCGATGGGTCGGTCGCGACGGCCGGCAGAGAATCATTGCATGGTCAACCACGATCCTCCCCGGTACCGGCGGAACCGCGAGTTACGTGATCGCTTCGGGCATCGATATCACAGAGCGCAAGCGAGCCGAGGCCAAGTTCCGCGGCCTGCTGGAGGCGGCGCCGGACGCCGTGGTGGTGGTCAACCGGGAAGGCAAGATCGTCCTGGTCAACGCCCAGGTGGAGAAGTTGTTTGGCTATCACCGGGAAGAGCTGTTGGGGAGGGCGTTGGAGTTGCTGGTGCCGCCTCGACTGCGGCGCAAGCATTCGGAACACCGGAAGACTTTCTTTGAAGAGCCGCGAGTTCGGCCTATGGGAGCCGGCGCAGAGCTCTACGGCTTGCACCAGGATGGTCATGAGTTTCCGGTGGAGATCAGCCTGAGCCCACTGGAAACTGAGGAAGGGGTGCTGGTTTCGAGCGCCATCCGCGACATCACAGAGCGCAAACACCTGGAAAAAACCATTCTTGAGATCAGCGGACGGGAGCAGCGCCGCATCGGACAGGACCTACACGATGGCCTGGGACAGCATCTAACCGGCATCGCTTTCATGAGCAAGGTGCAGGAACAGAAACTCGTAGAAAAGGACTTGCCGGAGGCCGCGGACGCAGCCAAGATCGTGAAGTTGGTGAATGAGGCCATTAACAAGACGCGGGAACTGGCGCGCGGCTTGCTGCCAGTGGTGTCCGATGCGCATGGGTTAATGTCGGCGCTCCAGCAATGGGCGGGAGAGGTGGAGGACCTGTTCGGAGTTTCGTGCCGCTTCGAGTGCTTTGCTCCGGTGCTGATTCATGATGACGCCATGGCCACTCATCTCTACTATATTGCGCGGGAGGCCGTGAACAATGCCATCAAACATGGCCACCCCGAGCAGATCGTGATTCGTCTTGCGGCTGCACAGGGTCAGGGCGCCCTGGTTATTGAGGATGATGGCACGGGCATTCCGGAGGTTTCAGGCAAAGGCGTGGGCATGGGGCTTCATCTTATGAACTACCGGGCCCGGATGATCGGAGCTGCGCTGCAGATACAGCGGGGCGAGATCAGCGGGACCACGGTTACTTGCCTGTTTCCGGTCGAGGACTAGGAATATGAATTCCACTCACAAGGTTCAATCTAACGTTGCAACCAGAAAAAGCAGAATCCTGGTGGTGGACGATCATCCCATTGTGCGCCAGGGATTGGCGCTGCTCATCAATCAGGAAACTGACCTGGTGGTTTGCGGTGAAGCCGAAGAAGCCAGCGGCGCCATGCACGTGCTGGCCTCCTCCAGACCGGATGTTCTCATCGTGGATATTTCGCTCAATGGTCCGGACGGCCTTGATCTGCTGAAGAACATAAGAAATGTGTACCCGACGCTTCCGGTGCTGATCCTCTCCATGCACGATGAGTCGATCTACGCGGAACGCGCGCTGCGGGCGGGGGCGAACGGCTACATCATGAAGCAGGAGGCGACGGAAAGAGTGCTGGTGGCGTTGCGCCGCATTCTCTGCGGCGAAATTTATGTCAGTGACCACATCGCCAACAAGATGTTGAAACACTACATCACCGGATCGGGCACGCTGCGCCACTCCTCCATCGCCGACCTGAGCGATCGCGAGCTGGAAGTGTTTCGTTTAATCGGGGAAGGCCATGGCACCCGGCAGATTGCCGAAGAATTGCACATCAGCGTAAAGACGGTCGAATCCTACCAGGCGCACATCAAGGAAAAATTATCTCTCCGCAGCGCGCGCGAGCTGATGCAACATGCCATCCAGTGGAACATGAACGAGAAAACCGCGTGATGTAGCGCCGGTGTCTCGCCGACTGTAGCGCCGGAATCTCGCCCTAGCAGTGAGGGCGAGACGCCCTTACGACGGCCGCCCTGGATGGCGGCGCTACATAAACCCTCCTGGTCATCATCAGGGAAACCCTGATATCAAAAATAGTGCTTCCCATGAAAGCGAATAAGTGGGGCTCCCGCTTGTGACCGCCTTTGCTTTTGTTGATCCTAGGGGCGTCGGTAGTAACAGGGCGCAATTTTTTCCAGGTTTCCCTTCCAAGGCGAAGAGAACTGCTACCAGGGCAACGTTTAAAAATATCCGCTAATCGCAAAACCGAAATTCGGCAGCTCCCGTCGCCACAGGCGAGACGGGAAAGGAGAGTCCAGCTATGGCAGCGGAAACGGTTCCGTACGGTCGGAAGACGCAAAAACCATCGCCAGTCGCCGAAGTACACATTCTCTGGATCACCGCCGGTCTGGGCTGTGACGGAGACTCGGTCTCGGTCACCGCGGCAAGTCAACCCAGTATCGAGGATGTTCTGCTGGGAGCAATTCCCGGCCTTCCCAAGGTGCACCTGCACAATCCCGTCCTGGCCTACGAGAACGGAGACGACTTCCTGAAATTCTGGTACATGGCGGAGAAGGGTCACCTGGATCCCTTCGTGCTGGTGGTCGAAGGTTCCATTCCCAACGAGAAGATAAAAAAAGAAGGCTACTGGGCGGGGCTTGGGACCGATCCCAAGACCGGTCAGCCCATCACTACCAATGAGTGGATCGATCGCATTGCTCCGAAAGCTCTGGCGGTGATCGCGTGCGGCACCTGCGCCACCTACGGCGGCATTCATGCCATGGAAGGCAATCCCACCGGCGCCATGGGCCTGGCGGATTATCTGGGCTGGGACTGGAAGTCTAAAGCCGGTCTGCCCATCGTCAATGTTCCGGGATGCCCGGTGCAGCCGGACAACTTCATGGAAACGGTTCTCTATCTTCTTTATCAGGTGGCGGGACTGGCGCCCATGATTCCGCTCGACGATCAGCTGCGCCCCACCTGGCTGTTTGGCAAGACCGTCCACGAAGGCTGCGATCGCGCCGGCTACTACGAGCAGGGCGATTTCGCGGAAGTGTATGGCTCCCCGAAATGCATCGTGAAACTGGGATGCTGGGGCCCGGTAGTGAACTGCAATGTGCCTAAACGCGGCTGGATGGCTGGAATCGGCGGCTGCCCCAACGTGGGCGGCATCTGCATCGGCTGCACCATGCCTGGATTCCCCGACAAGTTCATGCCCTTTATGGATGAACCGCCGGGCGCCCGGGTTTCGAGTTCAGCCATCGGCGCTTACGGCCGGGCGATTCGTGCCCTGCGTTCGATGACCCAGTCCACGGCCAACAAGGAGCCGAAGTGGCGTCATCCGCGCGCAGAACTGACCACCGGGTACCACCCTCGGTCTTACTGACAAGATTCCTACTAAGTCCAAAGGAGCGATCGAATGAGCACCATTACCGCACCGACGAAGGACGCCCCCGGGAAAAAGGGGAACCTGGTGGAGATGAACTGGGACCCGATCACCCGCATCGTAGGCAGCCTGGGCATTTTTACCAAGATCGACTTTGAGAACAAGCATGTGGTCGAGTGTCACAGCACCTCGTCCATTTTTCGCGGGTACAGCATCTTCATGAAGGGCAAGGACCCGCGCGACTCTCACTTCATCACCAGCCGCATCTGCGGTATTTGCGGCGACAACCACGCCACCTGCGCCACCTACGCGCAGAACATGGCGTTTGGGGTAAAGCCGCCTCCCATTGCGGAGTGGATCGTCAACCTGGGCGAAGCCGCCGAGTACATGTTCGACCACAACATCTTTCAGGACAACCTGGTCGGCGTGGATTTCTGCGAGCAGATGGTCAAGGAAACCAATCCCAAGGTCTGGGCCAAAGCGCAATCGACGGCGGCGCCGCACGCCAGCGCGCACGGCTACCGCACCATTGCTGATATCATGACCGCGCTCAATCCCTTTACCGGCGCTTTCTATCGCGAGGCCCTGGTCATGAGCCGCATGACGCGCGAGATGTTCTGCCTCATGGAAGGGCGGCACGTTCATCCTTCCACTCTTTATCCCGGCGGCGTGGGCACGGTGCCGACTGTGCAGCTCTTTACCGACTACCTGGTCCGCCTGATGAAGTATGTGGAGTTCATGAAGAAGGTCGTGCCCCTGCATGACGACCTGTTCGACTTCTTTTACGACGCCCTGCCGGGATACGAAGAAGTCGGCCGGCGGCGCGTCCTGCTGGCCTGCTGGGGATCGTTCAACGATCCCGACGTCTGCGATTACACCTACAAGAACATGACGAACTGGGGCCGCAGCATGTTCGTGACTCCGGGCATCGTGGTGGACGGCAAGCTGGTCACCACCGACCTGGTGGACATCAACCTGAACATCCGCATTCTGCTGGGCAGTTCTTACTACGACGAGTGGAAGAACCAGCAAACCTTCGTCAAGACGGATCCGCTGGGCAATCCCGTGGACAAGAACCACCCCTGGAACCAGACCACGATCCCACGGCCGCAAAAACGTGACTTTGGCGGCAAGTACACCTGGGTCATGTCGCCGCGCTGGTTCGACAAGCGCACCGGCGACCACCTGGCGATGGACACCGGAGGCGGACCTATCGCTCGCTTGTGGGCGACCGCCCTGGCCGGACTGGTCGATATCGGTTACATCAAGGCTACCGGCAGCAGCGTCAAGATGTACCTGCCCAAGACCACCTCGCTACCCGAAGCCGAGTTCGAATGGAAGATTCCCAAGTGGAGCAACGCCATCGAACGCGACCGTGCCCGGACCTACTTCCAGGTCTATGCTGCCTGCGCTGCCCTGCACTTCATGGAAAAGGCGCTGGCGGAGCTGCATGCCGGACACACCAAGACCTGGACCGAATTCAAGGTCCCCGAGGAGGCCATTGGCTGCGGCTTCCACGAAGCGGTGCGCGGCGTGCTCTCGCACCACGTGGTGATCAAGGAGGGCAAGATCGCCAACTACCACCCCTATCCTCCAACTCCCTGGAATGCCAATCCCCGCGACATCTATGGCACTCCGGGTCCCTACGAGGATGCGGTGCAGAATACTCCGATCTTTGAGGAAAACGGTCCTGACAAGTTCAAGGGAATCGATATAATGCGCGCGGTAAGGAGCTTCGATCCGTGTCTGCCTTGCGGCGTGCACATGTATCTGGGGAACGGCAAGGTGCTGGAGACGCACCATTCCCCGATGTTCGGTCTTCAACCCTGAGCTCGCACCATGGTGGACGAGGGAGTGAGGGTGGTAGCTAGGAATCGCCAGGTACGCTCACTGAGGGGGATCTGGCATCTCAAGACTGCACTCTCACTCCTAATTTTTTGAGATCTGTCATCCTGAGCGAAAGCAAACCCATTCGCTTCGCGAATGGGTTGGTGAAGTCGAAGGACCCCTGGCAGCTTCAGGAAACTTTCTCTCAGGAACTTGGCGGCAGCAACGAGGTAGGGGGTCCTTCGACTGTGTAGCAGATTCGCGAAGCGAATCCGCTACTTCGCGCAGGATGACAGCAACGTTCTTTCAAGGAGCCTTGTGGCCGACAGCAGAGATTTTCGGGAAGACATGCAGCGCATCGGCGGCCTGGTGCAGGAAATTGAAGCCATCGCCGATCCGGCGGTGCGGGCCGCCACCAAGGGTTTGGTGCAGTCGCTGATGGACCTGCACGGGGCGGCCCTGGAGAAGGCGCTCGATATCGTTGCCGACGCCGGCGAGCCGGGCATGGGCATCATTGACCGGCTGGGCCGGGATGCGCTGGTGAGCAGCGTGCTGATTCTCTACGGCCTCCATCCCGAGGACATTGAAACCAGGGTGGTGAAAGCTGTTGACCGGTTGCGGCCGCAGCTGCGCAAGCAGGGCTGTGAAGTTGAGTTGCTGGGCGTGAGCGACGGCGTCATCCAGTTGCGTGTGGAGACCGGCTCGCACACTTGCGGCTCAACCGCCAAAACCGTGCAGACGACGCTGGAAGGCGCGATGTACGATGCCGCGCCGGATTTGAGTTCGCTGGTCATCGAAGGCCTGGAAGAGAAGCCCGCTTCCGGATTTGTGGCCTTGGACAAGCTGGTGGGCACTTCCGGAGGATTACAGGTCGAGGTCCATCCGCCGCAGGGCGCGGATTGAAATAGATTTTGCAGCGCCGCCGTCCCGGCGGCTGTCCGGCGGGCGTCCTCCGCCGCGCCGAGGGCGAGACGCCATCGGGACAGCCGGTAAGATGCCGGCGCTACTTGTGAGGATTTGGGATTTTCAATCATGAGTTCGGGACCAGTGACGGAATCCGCCCACGGCTTTGGAACGCTGCGCCAGTTTGCGCGCCGCGAACGGCCGCTGGAGCGCTGCGAACTATGCAGCGTCGGGTTAGGCGCCTGGCCATCCGCACCTGATCGAGCGGGAGCGCCGCAAACTCCTCTGTACCTGCGACGCCTGCGCCATCCTGTTCAGCGGCCAGGGCGTAAAGTTCAAGCGCGTCCCGCGACGCGTGCGTTCTCTCCCTGGCTTCCATCTCAGCGACGCCGAGTGGAACGGCTTGATGGTCCCCATTAACATGGCTTTCTTTTTCCGGAGCAGCCTGGAAGAAAGGGTGATCGCGCTCTATCCCAGCCCGGCGGGCGCCACGGAATCGCTGCTGGCGCTGGAATCCTGGAACGATATTGTCGAGCACAATCCGATTCTGAACGAAATGGAATCCGATGTGGAAGGGCTGCTGGTCAACCGGCTGGGCTACTCTCGCGGATATTCAGCCGCGGAATACTACCTGCTTCCCATTGACGAATGCTACAAGCTGGTAGGCCTGATTCGCATCCACTGGAAGGGCCTCTCCGGCGGAACAGAAGTGTGGCGGGAACTGGGCGAATTCTTCTCCAGCTTGAAAGCAAGAGCAGTGGAAGTTGGAGAGGAATCGCATGCCTGATCTGAGCTTTCAAGTCGAGGGGGCAGAGGTGGTGGTCCACGCGGCCACCCCTCTGCTGGCGTTTAAACTTCGGCTCACCGACGCCGATCCGGAACAGACGATTCACACCGTCGCGCTGCGCTGCCAGATTCAGCTGGAAGTTACCCGCCGCAAATACACGCCCGAAGATCAGGAACGATTGCTCGATCTTTTTGGCGAGCCCAGCCGCTGGGGCCAGACTCTGCGAAGTCTCTTATGGACGCACGCCAACCTGGTGGTGCCTTCGTTTACGGGATCGACACTGGTCGATCTCCCGGTGCCGTGCACGTACGATTTCAACGTGGCGGCCACCAAATATTTCGACGGACTGGCGGACGGCGACGTCCCGGTTTGCGTTCAGTTCAGCGGCACGGTTTTCTACGAGGGCAGCGAAGGCGGCCTGCAGGTCGCGCCCATCTCCTGGGACAAGGAAGCCCGCTTCAAGCTGCCGGTAAAGACCTGGCGCGACATGATGTCGTCTTACTATCCCAATAGCGCCTGGCTTTGTCTGCACAAAGAAGCGTTCGATCGCCTGTACCAATACAAAGTGAAGCACGGCATTCCCACCTGGGAAGAGGCGCTCGAAAGCCTTATTCCGGTGGAAGAGACGGTGATCTGATGAATCTCGCGGTGGTGGAGCAGATTGCGAAAGCGGTGCTTTACGAGGGATACATGCTCTATCCCTATCGCCCGTCTTCGGTGAAAAATCAGCAGCGCTGGAATTTTGGCGTGCTCTGCCCACAGTCCTACAGCGAAGCGCAGAAGGGCAGCGAAGCCTGGACCATGCAGACCGAGTGCCTGGTTGAAGGCAGTTCGATGACCGGCCTTGAAGTTCGAGTACGTTTTCTACAACTGGTGGCGCGCTCCGTCGGCCAACTGACCATGCCGGTCAATGAGTTGTTGCCCGGTGAGATTCCTGAGTTTCGCACGGTCGAGAAACTTGCAGTGAACAGCCGGGTGTACCAGCCCTGGCAGGAAGCCGTCGAGCGCGAAGTTATTTTGCCGGTGTACAACGTGGAAGCCCTGGCCTACAGACTGGTGCCCGATGCGTTTGATTTCCCGGCAGAAAAGCAATTCGAATATTTGCGCGACGGCAACGGACAAATCGTAGGAGTGATCATCCGCGAACGAAAGCCACTTTGCGGTGCCGTCGAAATCATGAGTGAGAGAGTTGCGGACGGAGTATTCAAGATCAGCGTTCGGGTTCGCAACACCACACCTTTGGAAGTGACGAGCGACACCACCCGCGACGACGCTTTGCTAAGCTCCCTGGCCTCGACCCACACCGTTCTCGGCGTGCAGGACGGCCGATTTGTTTCGCTGCTTGCTCCTCCGGAGGCGTTCGGCGAGTTTGCCGCGCACTGCCAGAATGTTGGAACCTTTCCGGTGCTGGTGGGCGACGAGGGGCAATTCGACACGCTGCTCTCCTCGCCCATCATCCTGTATGACTATCCCCAGATCGCTCCCGAAAGTGCGGGCGATTTGTTCGATGGCACCGAAATTGACGAGATTCTCTCCCTGCGCATCATGACCTTGACCGACGACGAGAAGCGCGAAATGAGCCAGTCGGACGAGCGCGCCCGCGCCATGCTGGAGCGCACCGAGAGCATGCCGGCGGAACAGTTCATGAAGCTGCACGGAGTTTTGCGGGGACTGCGCCCACTCAGGGAGGAAACCCAATGAACGAGTGGGAGTGGCAGCTGCTTGAGGAGAAGACGCCGCTCGATCATCTTGAGATTTCTGGAATCGAAGTGAGGGCCGGAAGCCGTGTACGCCTGCGCCCCCGTAAGGGCGGCGATGTCATGGACATTGCTCTGGCCGGCCAGACTGGCCACCATCGAATGCCTGGAGCAGGATTACGAGGGCAAGTGCCACGTCTGCGTGGTGCTCGACAACGACCCGGGACGAGATATGGGCCTGCTGCGCCAGCCTGGACATCGCTTCTTCTTCGATGCCGAAGAAGTCGAACCGCTCTCGGAAGACGAACTCCGCCAGCTCAAGCCTGTGCAGAAACCCAGCATATCTGGTGGCCGGCATCGGAAACATATTTCTGGGCGACGACGCCTTTGGCGTCGAAGTCGTGCGCCGCATGGCGGGCCTCAACCTTCCCGCGAGTGTTCGGGTAGCGGACTTCGGCATCCGCGGTTTCGATCTCGCCTACGCCCTGCAGGACGGCTACGAGACCACGATCCTGGTGGATGCGTGCCCGCATGGCGAACCACCGGGCACGCTCTATGTCATCGAACCTGATCTGAAAGCGTTGGACGTTCCCAATGCTGCTCCGGCCACGGTCGAAGCGCACGCGATGAATCCCATGAACGTGTTGCGCATGGCCAAGGCGATGAACATCGAAGTGAAGAACGTTCTGCTGGTCGGCTGCGAGCCGGAAACTCTCGGAGGCGAAGAAGGCCAGATGGGACTGAGCGCGCCAGTGGATGCGGCGGTGGCTGAGGCGGTCAAGCTGGTGGAGTCTCTGGTGAACAGAATCCTGAACGCGGATGGGCCTGATTCGAAGGTGGGTTCCGAACTTGGTTTGAAGCGGTAAACATCCTGCAAAGAAGAAGGAGACGGCGATGGAAAATGGCAACGCGGGCTTTAACAACAAGGACACGCTGTTTATGCTCAGTGGCGTGGCGCTGATCGTTTTCGGTGCGGGATTGATTCTCACGAATCCGATTGCGAGACGCTACATGGGTCAACTGGGAGTCGGTGACCTGGCCAATCTGGCTCTTCCCGACCTGGATCGCTACTTGAAACTGCGGGCCATGTAGCGGAAGGCGACGAATGGTCGGCAACCAAAGGGAGAATATCGGTTTGACCACAGTCGGAACGCCGCAAACGGCCATAGTTCGATACCTGATTGATGCCGGTAGGAGTACATTTATTGTCCGGGCGTTTGCCACCGGGATGCTTTCGGCATTCGCCCATAGCCCGAGCATTGCAATCCCGGACTTGGAGGGCGAGATCCGGTGGAATTCGAGTGCCCTCGAGGATGCGTCTCTCCGGCTGGTGATTCGGGCTTCTTCGCTGACCGTGACCGATGACATAAGCGATAAGGACCGCCGGGAGATAGAGCGTAAAATGCATGACGAAGTCCTGGAGGCCGAGAGCTTTCCGGAGATCGTTTATGAATGCCCCCGGGTGTCATCAGTCCAGAAAATGGGCGAGGGGTTGTATGTGGTTACGCTGAACGGGGAACTCTCGCTGCACGGAGTGACCCGGGATCAGCCGGTTCTGGCGCGGGTGACACTGAAGGATGACACTTTGCGCGCCGCCGGAGAGTTTTCCGTGGGCCAGAGCGATTATCAAATCAGCCCGGTGACCGCCGCCGGGGGTACGATAAAGCTGAAGGACGAGCTAAAACTGTCGTTCGACATTGCCGCGCGGAAAGCTTGAAAACCGTCGTTGGTCGTTGGTCGTTGGCCAACGACCAAGTGTCTTCGGGAGCTTGTGATCAAAACGGACAACGCACACTCGGAGGCCATGGATTTTGCCAAGGACCCAAGACCAACGACCAAGGACCAACCGGGAGGATGTCGCATGTGTCTAGCCATACCAGGAAAGATCGTCGAAATCTCCGGCGACAATGCGGAGTCGGCGCTGGTTGATGTAGTCGGAGTGCGGCGCAAAATTGATCTTGGCCTGCTGCAGGACGACCGGCCCGTGGCCGGCGACTGGGTTCTGATCCACGTCGGCTTTGCCATGAGCAAGATCAGTGAGGGCGATGCGCTCGACCAGATGAACACGCTCCGCGCGCTGGGAGAGATCGAGGGAGCCATGCAGGAAGTCCAGGGCTACGGCCTGGAGGACGCAGATGACGTCGAAACCGACGACGTTGAGACTGCTGAGCTCAAAATAAGCGACGCCGACTTGAATTGACGCCTGCCCGCGTCCAGCCTGCGAGGGAGGATCGGCATGAGATTTGTTGATGAGTTTCGCGAACCCGAGCTGATTTCAAGAACGGCCGATGAAATCCGGCGTCTGGCCGGTAGCGACCGTCACTACCGCCTCATGGAAGTCTGTGGCGGCCACACCCACGCCATCTATCGTTTTGGGCTCAAGGACATTCTTCCGGAAAATATCGAACTGATCCATGGGCCGGGCTGTCCGGTTTGCGTGCTTCCCATGGGGCGCATTGACGATGGCCTGTCCATCGCACAACATCCCGACGTAATCTTTGCCGCTTTCGGTGACATGATGCGCGTTCCCGGAACCCAGGGCAGCCCGCTCGAGCATAAAGCCCGCGGCATGGATGTCCGCATCGTGTATTCGCCCTCCGACGCTCTGAAGCTGGCCCGCCTCAATCCCGAAAAGCACGTCATGTTCTTTGCCATCGGCTTCGAAACCACGGCACCTTCCACCGCGCTGACGCTGATGCGCGCCAAGGCTGAGGGCATCGACAACTTTTCTGTATTTTGCAATCACGTGACCATCATTCCCGCGATCCGGGCGATTCTCGATTCGCCGGACATGCGTCTGGACGCCTTCATCGGTCCGGGACATGTCTCGACCGTCATCGGATGCCGTCCCTACGAGTGGATTGCCAAAGACCAGAACAAGCCCATCGTGGTCTCCGGCTTTGAACCGCTCGACATGTTGCAGTCGATTGTCATGCTGCTGCGCCAACTGAAGGCGGGCGAAGCGAAAGTCGAGAACCAGTACAAGCGCGTTGTCCCCTGGGAAGGCAACCGCGCCGCGCTTCGCGCCATGGCCGAGGTTTTCCAGCTGCGTCCTTATTTCGAGTGGCGGGGGCTGGGATTCATTTCTCAGTCGGCGCTTCGGCTGAATGACAAATACGCCGCATGGGACGCGGAGCAGCGCTTTGCGGTCCCGGGCATTCGAGTGACCGACCCCAAGGCAGCGCAATGCGGAGAAGTGCTCAAGGGCGTGCTGAAGCCGCATCAGTGTAAACTCTTTGGCCGTGAGTGCACGCCGGAGCATCCTATCGGCGCGCTTATGGTTTCATCGGAAGGATCATGCGCCGCTTATCACAACTACGAACACCGGAAAGCCGCAATGGCGACCAGCCTGACCTCGATCGCCTAGATGATCAGGTTGCTACGGAGGTCAGGCCGGCGCCCATTCGGTTTCGCGACCCCCAAATCGAGATGGCTCACGGAGCCGGAGGCAAGGCCAGCCGCAAACTGGTCGAGGGCCTTTTTGCTCCCTTGCTTTTTGGATCGGCCCCCGGGCCCCTGGGAGACGCCGCGCACATCGATATCAACGGGAACACCGTCGCAATCACGACTGACAGCTTTGTAGTCAAGCCGCTGACCTTTCCGGGAGGATCCATCGGCGAACTTGCGGTGAACGGCACAGTGAACGATCTGGCGGTATCGGGTGCCCACGCCGAGGCCCTGGTTGTCACCTTTGTGCTCGAAGCCGGGCTGCCGACGCCAGTGCTCGAGGCGGAAGTTCGCGCCATGGCGAGAGCCGCGCGGGAAGCGGGAGTTCGCATCGCCGGGGGAGACACCAAAGTCGTCGAACACGGCAAGGCGGACCAGATGTACGTCACTACCACCGGCGTTGGCCGCCTGCTGCATGGAGTGACCATCGATCCGCGCTCGGTACGCGTCGGCGATAAGATTCTGCTTTCCGGCCCCATCGGCGACCATGGCATCACCATTCTGCTGGCCCGCGGCGAGCTCGATCTCGAAGCCGACCTTCGTTCCGACACGCGCTCCGTGCTGCCTCTGGTCGAAACTCTGGTCCATGCCGCCGGCCCGGGCGTCCGCTGGATGCGCGATCCAACCCGGGGCGGGGCGGCTACATCCTTAAACGAGCTGGCGCGCGATTGCGGGCTCGGAATGGTCCTGTTTGAAGACCAGATTCCGGTGCGTGACGCGGTGCGCGGAGCGTGCGAGTTGCTGGGACTCGATCCGCTGCACATTGCGAACGAGGGCCAATTCCTCGCCGTGGTCTCGCCCGAGTATGCCGACGCTGCGATCAATGCCCTGAGCCTGGCGCCGGGAGGAAGCGAAGCGCAGGTGATTGGCGAAGTTCGCGAGCAGCCGGCGGGCACGGTGCTGGTGACGACCCGTTACGGAGGCAGCCGCATCGTGGACATGCTGGTCGGCGATCCTTTGCCGCGCATTTGTTAAGTAGAAAACCATGGTGACAGCGGTCAAACTCGCGAGTCAGGTGGAAGAGCGGCTCCTCGAGAGGAACGAACTATACGAACAGTTCTTCTCGCGCGAAGCGCCGCGGCTGGCCGAAGCTTGCCGCGAGATGTCGGAGCGATTTCTGCGCGGAGGGCGCCTGCTCGCCTTCGGGCGCGGTCCTTACGCCACCGACGCGCAACATGTTTCGGTGGAATTCGTTCATCCCGTGATTGTGGGCAAGCGCGCGCTGCCCGCGCTGGACCTGTCGATCCTGTTCCGCCCCTGGCTCGAAGCCATACTTCATCCCGAAGACATCGTCATGGGATTCGGTCCGCCCGAAGGCGATCCCGAGGTCTGGGCGACGCTGCAAGTGGCGCACCTGCAGGACGCGATGACCTTCGCTCTCCCTGGCATGGAGGGTTCCTACGCGCTCGATGCCCCCACGCAAGACCCATTCATGCACCAGGAAATGGTCGAGATCCTCTACCACACCCTGTGGGAGACGGTGCACGTCTTCTTCGAGCATCGCGAACTGGGTCATGACGTAGGCGAGTCGGGATTCCTCTATCCGTTTCTGGGCACCGAAAAGCAGGGAACCGCCGACCTGCTGGCTGAGGTCGCAAGCTCGATTCTGATGAAGGTGCAAGACGACGCCAAATTACGCGGCCAGGTGGCGCGCGAAGAGTCCGAACAGATCAGCAACACGGCGCTGGCCATTCATCAGCGCCTGCAGCGCGGCGGCAAACTCATCATCTTCGGCAACGGCGGCTCGGCCACCGACGCCAACGACTGGGCCATTGACTGCGTGCTTCCGCCGCTGGGTTTCAAGCCCGTTCCTGCCGTGTCGCTGGCTCTCGAGCCGGCGAACATCACCGCCGTCGCCAACGACATCGGTACCGAGGCCATCTTCCTGCGCCAGCTGATCGCGCAGGCCCGTCCGGAGGATGTTGCAGTGGCGATCTCGACCAGCGGCGGCTCGCGCAACATCATCATGGCGCTTGAAGAAGCCCGCAAACGGAATCTGCTGACGGTCGCGCTGCTCGGCTACGACGGTGGCGAAATCAAGCGCAAGTGCCTGGCAGATTTTCCGGTGGTGGTGCAGTGCGATTACATTCCCCGTATTCAGGAAGTGCAGGCTTCGATTTATCACGTCATCCGCGAATCGCTGGAGGTGCTCGACCGTGGCCAGGCTTGAACTCTACGGCACTGCGCGCTGTCCCTACACCGGGGAGATGCGCGATTGGCTGGAATGGAAGCGCTCGGAATTTGTGGAGTACGACGTCGAGGCTGATCCCGCCGCCCGCGTACGTATGCGCGAAGTGGCGCGCGGGCAACGCAACGTGCCGATGCTGGTGGAAGACGGCAAAGTTGTCCAAGTCGGCTGGCAGGGACACAGTTGCATCGTGGACGTGGAGTGATCATGGCCAGCGCCTGCTCCATTCGGGTCCGCGGTGTGGTGCAGGGCGTGGGCTTCCGTCCCTTTGTCTATCGCCTGGCGCGGGCCAACACCCTCGGAGGCTGGGTGCTGAACGGCGAAGAGGGCGTCGAAATCTACCTGGAGGGCGCCGAGCAGGGTCTGCAGGCATTTGTGCGCGAGATGAAAACGCAGCCACCCCCGGCCGCCAGCATTGCGGAAATGGAAGTTAAGGCGGTCGCCCCGCTGGGCGTGCACGGATTTACCATCCGGGAGAGCCAGCGCCGGGAGCGGCCGACAGTCCGTATTTCGCCTGACCTGCCGGTGTGTGAGGATTGCCTCGAAGAACTTTTTGATCCCCGCGATCCGCGCTACGGCTATCCCTACATCAACTGCACCAACTGCGGTCCGCGCTACACCGTGGTCCTGGGCCTGCCTTACGATCGAGGCAACACGACGATGAAGGACTGGCTACTGGACGACTACTGTGCGGAGGAATTCAGGGACGCGGGCAACCGCCGCTTTCATGCACAGCCGGTGGCATGTCCGGCGTGCGGCCCCAGTTACTATCTGCAGCCGCAGGAAAAGACCCACTCCGGAGCGGAATCCGCCATTCACCACGCGGCTGAGCTGTTAAGCGCAGGAAAGATACTGGCGGTGAAAGGGCTGGGTGGGTATCACCTGGCTTGTGATGCTCGAAATCCCGCGGCCGTGGCGGCTTTGCGCGAGCGCAAATATCGCAAGGAGAAGCCGTTCGCCGTCATGGCCCGGGACCTCGACGAGGTCCGCAGGCTGGTGAAACTTTCTTCGAACAGCGAGGCCCTGCTCACTTCCTCCGCCCGCCCTATTGTGCTGGCGCCGGCAAAAAGCGAGCTCATCGGCGTGGCCCCGCAAAACAACGAACTGGGAGTGATGCTTCCCTACACTCCCTTGCACCATCTGTTGTTTGCCGCTGGCGCGCCGGAAGCCCTGGTCATGACCAGTGCCAACCGATCGAGTGAACCCATCGCCTATCAGGACGACGATGCCCTGAGGCGTCTCTCCGGCATCGCGGACGCCTTTCTGATTGGCCAGCGCCCCATTGCGCGCCGGGTCGACGATTCTGTTGTGCGCGACGGTGCTTTCGGTCCCGTCATCCTGCGGCGGTCGCGCGGATATGCTCCCGGGGCCGTGGCAGCCGTGCCTTGCAAGCGGCCGATCCTGGCGCTGGGCGCCGATTTGAAAAACACCATCACGCTGGTGGTTGATGGCCAGGCCTTCGTCAGCCAGCACATCGGGGACCTTGAACACTACGAGGCTTTCTGCGCCTTTAATGAAACCATTTCTGACTTGGTGGCAATGTACGACGTTGACTGGGATGAAGTGCTGGTGGCGCATGACAGTCATCCGCAGTATGTCTCGGCGCTTCATGCTTCGGGCTTGGGCGCACGTCAAACGGTAGCAGTGCAGCATCACCGCGCGCATGTTGCGTCCGTGCTGGCCGAGCGCGGCGAGTGGAACAAGCGCGTGCTTGGAGTGAGCTTCGACGGCACGGGTTACGGAGACGACGGCAGCATCTGGGGCGGCGAGATTTTTGTGGGAAGCGTCAAAGATGGTTTTGAGCGCGTCGCTCATCTCCGCAACGCCGCGCTTCCCGGCGGTGACGCTGCAGCGCAATACCCGGTGCAGGCTGCGGCGGGTTTTCTGGCGCAGTTGAATGGTTTGCCAGATCTGACCAGGGCGCCGTTCACCTTTCCCCGGCGATTTGGAGACGCCCAGGAGCTGGTGACCAAGGGCGTGCGGACTTTCTCCACTACTTCGATGGGCCGTCTTTTCGATACGGTTGCGGCCTTGCTTGGATTTACCCGGGAAATTTCTTTTGAAGGACAGGCTGCGATGTGGGTGGAACAGCTGGCGCGGGGCGCCTCGGTCACTGAGGCATATACCTTTCCCTTCACGGGTGCGGAGCTGGACTTCCGGCCTCTGCTGCAGGCCGTGCTCAGGGATCGCCTGCGGGGCCGGGATTCGGGAGAGATCGCTCGTGCCTTCCAGCGTGGGGTTGCCGCGGGCCTGAGGGATGGTGCAATTGCGCTTTGCCACGAACATGCCCTGGACACGATCGTTCTGTCGGGAGGAGTTTTCCAGAACGAGTTATTGCTCGAAGATGTGAAGACGCTGCTGGCGCCGAAAGCGGTTTCCGTGTGGACAAACCATGCCGTGCCGCCGAACGATGGCGGGATCAGTCTGGGCCAGGCGGCGCTGGCGGCGTTTGCTCCTCCGCTGCTTCTTGCCAGAAGTCATCCTGAGCTTGCGAAGGATCTGGCGTGACGTATTTGTGCGGCGTGGGCCTGCGATCGCGGTGGTGCGCGCCGGATCCTTCGGGACTGAAGTCCCTCGGGATGACGCTCGGGAGGCATCGGCCTAACTCGTATGCATGAACTTTCTATCGCGATGAGCATTGTCGAAATGGCGCAGGCAGAAGCGCTGCAGCGTGGTGTGCAAGTCAACGCAGTGCACCTCAGGCTGGGCGCGCTTTCCGGCGTGGTGAAGGAGGCGCTGATCTCCTCATACGAAATGGCGTGCGATGATACGCCGCTGCGCGGATCGCGCCTGGTCATCGAGGATGTGCCGGTAGTGATCTTTTGTCCACGTTGCAAAGTGCAGCGGCCGCTGAGTTCGGTACAACTATTTTGCTGCGCGGAATGCGGCGCGCCGACTTCTGAGATCGTTCACGGCAAGGAACTTGAAGTAGTGGCATTGGAGATACAGTGATGAGCCCGGAACCTCGGCTGGTGGAAGTTCGGAAGAACGTGTTGAAGCAGAACGATGTGGTGGCACGCGCCCTTCGCACTCGTTTTCACGCTGCGGGAGTGTTCGTGGTGAGCCTGGTTTCGAGCCCCGGGTCGGGCAAAACAGCGTTCCTCGAAAAGACATTGACCCTGCTGCGCCCGCGTTATCGTGTGGCCGCACTGGTCGGCGATCTCGCAACCGAAAATGATGCCGCGCGGCTGGCTCGCAGCCAGGCTCCGGTCAGGCAGATCATCACCGGGACGCTCTGCCACCTGGAGGCCGCCATGGTGCAGCATGCCGTGGACGAAGAGGGATGGGATCTGGGCCAGTTGGACTTTCTCTTTATCGAGAACGTGGGCAACCTGGTTTGTCCTTCGTCCTATGATCTGGGTGAAGATCTTCGTGTGGTGCTTCTGTCGGTGACGGAGGGTGAAGACAAACCGCTCAAGTACCCGACGATTTTTAACAGCGCGGACGTGGCCATCGTCACCAAGAGCGATCTGGCTGAAGCGGTCGAGTTCGACTCGGAAGCCACCCAGCGAAACATTCAGGCTGTCCGCCCCGGCATGCGGGTCTTCCAGCTTTCCGCGAAAACCGGCGAGGGAGTTGAAGGTTATCTGGAATTTCTGGCAGAGCGACTGGCTGAGTCGCGAACCATGGCTGCCGTCTAGCCGTCGTTGTTTCGCGTTCTTTGCGGCTTCTCTTTGCGACCTTTGCGGTGAAAGATTTAGATCGTGGCGCGGTGTCAACAAGAACCCTTAACCGCAAAGTTCGCAGAGGAAACCCGCAAAGGACGCAGAGAAAATCAAGCCACCACATCAACCTTCCAGCTTGAATATTCTTTCCATCAGCAACCACTTCTCACCCGGCTTCGCTTCGGGCAGCGATTGCTGAAACGTCCACATCAGTTTCTCCCACTCCTGAACTTTCGGATTGTGAAGGTCGGCCTGACTCTTAGCCTTAAAGGAGAAGCCTTCGTTTACTTCCATGATCATGAACATGCGCGTGCCCATGAGATAAATCTCCATGTCTTCGATTCCGGAATCTTTAATGCTCTGCGTAATTTCCGGCCAGATTTTCTGGTGATGGCGCTTGTACTCCACAATCAGCGCGGGATCAGCTTTCAGATCTAAGGTCAGGCAGAATCTGCGATTCATTTTATGGTTTCACTCCTATCCCAAACTCTGGCTTCGCGCATGTTGAGCAAGTTGTGTTCAAGATCGAGACGCCGGCGTAGGAAACCTAAGCACACAGGCACAGCGTCGGAAAAGTGATGATCGAAACCTTCACAAGTCTATTGGCCTGTATTTCCAAAAAGCACGCGGAAAGCATAGGCATACTTGCCGGGAGGGTGCGCGGGAAGCTGCAGGTGCAAGCCATCAGTTTCCTGCCGCACCTGAAGTTTTGCCTCTGAACCCAGCAATGCCACCGACTCAATCTTCTGGCTGCCCACGGTACTGCCTAGCGAATGGATGACCGCTTCCCCACCGGCGGGCCAGCCCATTTCAATGGCGTACAGAGCGTTGCCCTTGGTGGTAAAGCGGAAGTCTTCGGCGGTGTAGGTGGCGGTGTCGGTGTCGTGGAAGGAACCTGCAGCGACCTGGGTTGGCCCCTCGCCGTAAACCTTCCACGGACGAGTGCCGTAAATGGCGTCGCCGTTTACCGCGAGCCATGAACCTACGTCCCGCAACACTTGCTGCACTTCATCGGGAATCGTGCCATCCGACTTCGGGCCGATGTTCAGAAGCAGATTGCCGTTCTTGCTGACGATGTCGATAAGCTGCTGCACCACAAACTGCGGCGACTTGAAGGTGTCGTTCTTGATGTAGCCCCAGGATTTGTTGCTGATCGACGTGTCGGTCTGCCAGTACAGGGGGCGAATGTCGCCCAGTTGTCCGCGCTCCAGGTCGAGGACCGCGGAATGTTCTTCAATGGCCCAGTCTTTGTAGTTGATGACGCCAACGTGGTCGCCGTATTTGAGCGAGGCGTTGTAGTAAAACGCTGCGAAGCGGGTCAGGTTGGGACGGATGGACGGCTGCCCGATCCACCAGTCAAAGTACATGATGTCGGGATGGTATTTCTCGACGATTTCGGACGAGCGGGCCAGCCAGTCGTCCGCCCAGGCGGAGGAGACGTAGGTGAAATCGTTGGCCAGCGGCGTGCCCCGTTTGGCTTCGAGCCAGGTGTGCGCCGGGCCGTAGAAGGCGGCGTACTTCGGGTCGTTGATGTCGGAAGGAATGGTGCGGCCTACGCCCAGGAAAAAATTGTGCTCCACGCGATGTGTGGAAGCCCCAAAGTGCAGGCCTTCCGCCCGGACAGCTTTGGCCAGATCGCCGATGATGTCGCGCTGCGGCCCCATCTTGGCCGCAGTCCAGTCGCTCAGGCCGCTGTCATACATGGCGAAACCGTCATGATGCTCGGCCACGGGAACCACGTATTTGGCACCGGACTCCCTGAACAGACGAGCCCAGGCGGCGGGGTCGAAGTGTTCGGCTTTGAACATGGGAATGAAATCCTTGTAGCCGAACTTGTCCTGCGGGCCGTAAGTGGCGATGTGGTGCTGGTACTCTTCCGAATCTTTCGTGTACATGTTGCGCGGATACCACTCGTTGCCGAACGCCGGGACGGAATAGACGCCCCAGTGAATGAAGATTCCGAACTTCGCATCCTTGTACCACCCGGGGACCTGGTATTTCTCGAGCGACTCCCAGTCGGGACGAAAAGGACCCTGGTGCGCGACCCGGTCCACTTCGGTGAGGATCGCAGTGCGCGGGGCGTCGTACTTGGCGCTCGCCTTCTGCCACGATTGGTCGATCACGACCGGATCTTCGGAGATGGTGGGAGCCGTCGGTGAAGCCGGAAGTTGGGCAAAGCAAGGGAGAGCGGAGGCAACTCCAAGAACCAGCATTCCTGCTAACTGTCCTCGCAAGGATTTCAAAGGCAGGAGAGGCATAAATGTTTTCCTTGTCATATAGCGTTATTCGGAGCCCGAGACGTCTTCACACGGCGTCTTCAGAGAGTCCAGCCTTGGCTCCGACAAACCCGTAGGCCGCGACAAACACATAGGCTACAAGCGGAACCAGATACGCGCCCGCGATACCATGGGCCTCCGCAATCAGGCCCATGAGCGGCGTCAACACAGCCCCGCCGACGATTGCCATCACCAGCAGCGAGCCGCCGATCTTCGTGTTGGGCCCAAGCTTTTTCAGTCCCAGCGCGAAGATGGTGGGAAACATCAGGGACATGAAGAAGCTGGTGAGAAAAACCGCCCACAATCCGACCCAACCCGGCCGCAGCACGGCCACACTCACCAGTCCGATATTGAACAGAGCATAGGTGCCCAGCAATTTGTTGGGAGCGACGAAACGCATCAGGTAGGCGGAGATGAAGCGTCCAACTCCAAAGGCCACCAGAGTACCCGTGAGGAAGTATCCTGCGACTTTCTCCGGCTGGTGAGTGTAATCCTGAACATACTGAATGAAATAACTCCAGGTTCCCACCTGGGCCCCGACGTATAGAAATTGTGCCACTACGGCCAGCATGAAATGCGGATAGCGAAGCAGGTCCCGGAAGCGCCCGTGATCGCCACCGGCTTCATGCTCGCTCTGAATCGCGGGAAATTTGGTTCGCAGGATTAGCACGGCCCAGATCAGCGCGACCGCTCCCAGCACCAGGTAGGGCTTGACCACGCGCAGCGTCTCCGATCGCAAATACGCGTCATAGATGTGCTGCGATTTCAGTGACTCAACCTGTTGCGAGCTCAGTTCCACGCCCGAAAAGATGAATGCCGTGCCGATCAGGACGCCGCTGATCGAGCCCAGGGGGTTGAAGGCCTGCGAGAAGTTGAGGCGTCTCTCCGAGCTTTCCGGATCACCCAACTGCGCGATGAAGGGGTTGGAGGCAGTCTCCAGAAACGACAATCCGCTGGCAATCACAAAAAGGGCGAGCAGGAAAAAAACATAACGTCCGGCCAGCGCCGCCGGCCAGAACAGAAAGGTTCCCAGGCTGAACAGGAGCAGTCCGATCACAAATCCGGCCTTGTATCCGAGTTTGCGCATGATCAGCGCCGCCGGCATGGCCAGGACGAAATAGCCCATGTAAAAGGCGGACTGCACCAGGCCAGCCTGGAACCGGCTAATGGCAAATGACTTCATGAACTGACGGATCAATACATCGTTCAGGTTGTTGGGCACGCCCCACAAAAAGAACAGTGCGGTAACCAGGAAGAAAGGCAGGAGATGCCCGGCGGGGAAGAGCGGCTGGTGGCGGGTGTGACTCGGAGCTGGGTTGGTGGCGGGGTTCGATATTTGCATAGAGTGATCTCTTAATTCGTGTGTGGTCGCGGGCGACTCGCCCCCCACCAGACGGACAACTATACAAACACAGCCCCCGCTTCAGTCCATGCGCATCATGATCTTCTTGACCCGGGACGGATTCTCGCTCCAAGCCGCCAGGGCCTGTGGAGCTTCATCCATGGTCACGATCGAGCTCACAGCCTCGTCCACGGGAAAGCGATGTTCTTCCAGCATGTGGATCACCTCGCGAAAATCATCCGGCAGCGCGTTTCGCGACCCCAAAATGTCCAGTTCCTTCTGCACAAACAGCTTCGTCTCGTAGGCCACCAATTCTTTGGCATAACCGATATACACGACTCTGCCGGTGAAGGCCACTTCTTCTACAGCGCCCCGGAAAGTTTCGGGCAACCCGATGGCTTCGATGACCACATCGGGGCCGCGGCCATCGGTGAGCTCAGCCAGGCGCGGATGCAGCCCCTCCCTGGTGGTGTTGATGGAATGAGTGGCGCCGGCAGCCCGCGCGGTTTTTAACTTTTCGTCGTCGCGGTCGATGGCAATGGTCTTTGCGCCGCGAAAGCCGGAAGCAGCCACCGCGCCGAGCCCGACGCCGCCGCAGCCCAGGATGGCCACCGTGTCTTCGGCAGTCACGCGTCCGCGGGCCACCGCGTGGAAACCGACGGTCAGCGGTTCCACCAGGCACAACTCCTTGAGAGTAAGTTTCGCCGGATAAATTCTCTCCGTGGGTACGGCGATGTATTCCGTGGCCGCGCCGTCCCTCTGTACCCCGAGCGTCTCATTGAATTGGCAGGCGTTGGGACGGCCGCGGCGGCAGGAGGCGCATTGGCCACAACTGGTGTAAGGAGATAGCGTGACGTCCACTCCGGTAGCAAGAGCGGGGTTAAGATTGCTGCCTTCGACAATCGTGGCCGAAACTTCATGCCCGGGAATTCGGGGAAAAGATACCAGGGGGTTGCGGCCACGAAAGGAATTCAAATCGCTTCCGCAGAAACCCACCATGCGGACCTTCAACAGGAGACTGCCCGGGCCCACCACTGGGTGCGGCACTGACCTGACCTCCGCGCGCCCCGGTTCTTTGAGCACAAGCGCCTTCAATTCGTCGTCCTTCCTGCGGCAGCGGGGCTGGTAGGTTGCTTCTTTTTTGCAATGGGATAGGTCAGGCGTGCGATGTGGCGCTCAATACAAAACGTCCCAGACTTGGTTAAGTCATGGGACGTTTGTCGAACAGCCCTCCCCCGAAGTCTGCTCAACATCAGGGTAAGGGCTGGGAGGGAGCCTGTGAATGGCCCGTTTGGGCTACTGTGGAAAACTAAGGAATCTTGGGTGGAGCTTATAAACATGGGCCCGGCAATTGTACCGGGCGCGCCCGGGGAAGAGGCCGGAGATTTCCGAAACCCTCGCCAGCGTCGGCGTCCGTCCGAAAGAAAGGTCCGTTGACGCCCCGGATGTGAGGCGAGATACACTGCTGACGAGTCAGGTCCGTAGGTCGCATCCTACATTGCATGAACCAAGAAAAACAAAGCCGCATCACCTGGATGGATGTGCTTTGGCTGTTCTTCCTGCTGGGCCTGGCGGCCCTGCCGCCGGTGTGGGAACCTCACAAGCAGCTGGTGTTGCTGGCGATTGGGGTCGTGCAACTGGCCGAAGGCCGATCATCGCCCACTGGCCGCGCTACGGACGCTCCGCCGTGGTCCTGATCAAGATCCTGTTGGCAACTCTGCTGATCAATCACACCGGCGAGCTTGGCATCAACAGTAGCTATTACCCGATCTACTACGTCCCGGTCGTTACCGCCGCCATACATTTTGGTTCCTGGGGTACTTTGCTGTGGACCGCGCTGGCTTCGGCGGCCTACTGTTCATATCTCTATCCCGCGCTGCAGGAGTACACCCTGACCGCCACGGGTGCAGCCGAACTCGCCATCCGCATCATGTTTTTCTTCCTGGCGGCGATGGTGGTAAATCGCTTCACCCTGGAGAACCGGCGCACGACGGCGCAATATCGGCAAGCGGCCGAGCAGTTGACGGAGGTGAATCGCCAATTGGAGCGTGCCCAGGTGGAGGCCCGGCGCTCGGAGCGGCTGGCGGCCCTGGGGCAGCTTTCAGCCGGGCTGGCGCATGAAATCCGCAATCCCCTGGGAGTGATCAAAGGATCGGCGGAGACCCTCAACCGCAAGCTGGAAAACTCAAATCCCCTGGCCAGCGAGCTGGCGGGGTACATATCGAGCGAAGTCAACCGGGCCAGCGCGCTGGTCACCCGCTTCCTCGATTTTGCCCGGCCGCTGCGTATCGAAACCCGTCTCCTGCGGGTGACGGACCTGCTTGACCAGGCCCTGAAATCAGTGGCCGAACAGTGGAAGGGCGGCGCAGTAGTGGTGCAGCGAGCCTATAAAGCTGAGTTGCCCCTGGTACCGCTCGACGAGGGCCTTTGCGAGCAGGTGTTTCTGAATCTGGTCCAGAATGCGTATGAGGCCATGGGAGAAGATGGCGGGACCTTTCGGGCTGAGGTTTCGGACGCGAGCTCGAACGGGCGTCGGGGAGTCCAGGTGAGGTTGAAAGACACCGGCCCCGGCGTGCCGGCGGAAATGCGCGAGCAGATTTTTAATCCCTTTGTGACCACCAAGAAAACCGGCGTCGGACTCGGCCTTTCCATCGTTTCGAAGATTGTGGATGAGCACCACGGCACCATCCGGCTGGAAAAATCGGAGGAGAAGGGGGCTGGATTTGTGATCTTCTTTCCGCTGGAGGAAGAGGCTGGGCAGGGAGCTGGAGGTTCATGACGATTCCGAACGCGACCATTCTGATTGTCGAGGACGAAGCAAAGATGCGCCGTCTTCTGGAACTCAACCTGGGAGACGACGGCTTCCAAACCTTGTCCGCCGAGGATGCGGAAACCGGGCTGAAGCTGCTGCAAAACGCTCCCGTCGATCTCGTGATCACCGATCTCAAGCTGCCGGGCATGAATGGGCTGGATTTCCTGCAGGCAGTGAAACGCTTCCAGGCGGCATTGCCGGTGATTGTCATGACTGCCTTCGGGACGGTGGAAACGGCAGTCGAGGCCATGAAAGCAGGCGCGAGCGATTACGTCCTCAAACCCTTTTCCCTCGACGAAATGCGCATGGTGGTGCACAAGGAGCTGGATGTGCAGCGCCTGCGAGTGGAAAACCGTTCGCTGCGCGAGGCGTTGCGACAGCGTTACCAGCATCCCAACCTGGTGGCGCGCAGTGCGAAAATGCAGGAAGTCCTGGCCACGGTGGAACGAGTGGCGCCCACCAACTCCACCGTGCTGCTGGGCGGAGAAAGCGGCGTGGGCAAAGACCTGGTGGCGCGCGCCATCCACGAGAAATCACGCCGGGCGTCCGGACCGTTCATCAAGATCAACAGCGCCGCCATTCCCGAGAACCTGCTGGAGAGCGAACTGTTCGGTTACGAAAAGGGCGCCTTCACCGGAGCGACCACGCAGCAAGCCGGGAAAGTTCGAACTGGCCGACAAGGGAACTCTCTTCCTCGATGAGATCGGTGACGTGCCACCCGCAATCCAGGTAAAGCTGCTGCGGGTCTTGCAGGAGCGCGAGTTCGAGCGCCTGGGCGGCACCCGGACTATCAAAGTCGATGTGCGGCTGGTGGCGGCCACCAACCGCGACTTGCGGGCGGCCCTCGAGGACGGCACCTTTCGCGAAGATCTTTATTACCGCCTGAATGTTGTGCCCATTGATATAGCTCCTCTGCGCGAGCACAAGGAGGACATTCCCGAGTTGGTGAGTCTGTTTCTCTCACGCTTTGCCCAGGACTCGGGCAAGAAGATCACGGGCGTTTCGCAGGATGCTCTAAAGATGCTGATGGACTATCACTGGCCGGGGAACGTGCGCGAACTGCAGAACATCCTGGAACGGGCGTCGGCGTTGTCTGCAGGTCCATTGATCGAGGCGGGCGACATTCACATTGACTCGCGGGCCGGCAAGGCGTCCGATTTTCCGTCCAGTTTGCTTCCCGAGGGAATGACCCTGGAGCAGTGGGAAGACGAAATGATCAAGGAAGCCCTGCGGCGCGCGCACGGCAACAAGAGCCAGGCGGCGCGGATGCTGGGACTCTCGCGCAACGCGCTGCGCTACCGGCTGTCCAAGATCGGTATCGGCGACGAGGGAGAAAAAGAGAGCGAGGAACAGGAGCGCTGACGTGCTTTGGAGACGCTCGCTCAAGACCAAGCTGGAAGAGCCGTGCTTCAGCCCCAGTGGCGTTTATGTAGGGCCGCCGTCCCGGCGGCTGTCGGGGGGGCGTCCCGCCCGCACCGCCGAGGGCGGGACCTCTAGACAGCCGGCAGGATGTCGGCGCTACGTGGCCTGAAGGCCGACCTGCGCTGGCATGAGAACGCGGCCCGGAAGGTCGGCTGTCTCCACGTGTTCCGTGGTGTGTGGCTGAAAACCACCAACTCCGGTTGAACTGAGCCATGAGCCCTTCCCCCCTTCTTAAGCGTCTCTTTATGTATCCGTAAAGTGTTGATAATAAAATGACTTATACCATCATTCCGCCGCTATGTTTGGCACGGCACATGCATTGTCAATCATGCGCGAGTTCTTCTCGCGAGAGGTGGGGCCATGAAAAACCGATTGGGAGTGATGGTTGGAGCGCTGATTTTGGGCCTGTGTGCAATGACTATGGCACAGGAGCAGCCTGCGCAGGAGCAGTCTGACGTCCCGACGAGCGTGGGACGCATCAGTCTGATCCACGGAGACGTTTCCACGCAGCGCGGTGATTCCGGAGATTGGGCGACGGTGGTGCTGAACCAGCCCGTGGTGAGCAGCGACAAGGTTTCTACCGGCGCCAACTCGCGGGCCGAGGTGCAGCTTGACCACGGAAACATCGTGCGCCTGGGCGACAACACGCTGGCCGGAATTGCAGGCCTCTCCCGGAGCCAAATCCAGATTCAAGTTGACCGCGGATTAATCGACTATTCGGTTTTCAAGGGCAGCGACGCCGCGGTGGAGATTGATACGGCGAACGTCGCCGTCCGTCCCGATCAGAGGGATGGGGTTTATCGCATCGAAGTAAATTCGGAGGGTGAGACCTCGGTCATCGTCCGCAAAGGCTCGGCGCAGATTTCCACGCCCCAGGGGAGTACACAGGTGGACCAGGGCCAGATGGCCATCGTGCGCGGCGTGGGCGACGACACGCAATACAAGTTGGAAAACGCACCCTCTAAAGATAGCTGGGATTCGTGGAACATCGACCGTGACCACACGATTCTGAACGCCGAGTCATGGAGAAATACCAATCGCTACTATGTGGGTTCAGAAGACCTTGATGCTTATGGCCGCTGGGTGACGGTGCCGGACTACGGTCCGGTATGGGCGCCGGTGGCGGGTCCAGGTTGGGCGCCCTATCGCAGCGGACGCTGGGTGTGGGAGCCGGGATGGGGCTGGACCTGGGTTTCGTATGAGCCCTGGGGCTGGGCTCCTTATCACTACGGGCGCTGGTTCGTTTACAACAGCTCGTGGGTGTGGTGGCCTGGTCCGGCCTATGGATATCCGCGGTACCGTCCGGTGTGGGCGCCGGCGTATGTGTCCTTCTTCGGCTTTGGCGGCGGGGTTGGCGTCGGGGTGGGATTCGGCTTCGGTTCGGTCGGCTGGTTGCCGATCGGGCCTTGCGACACCTTCTATCCCTGGTATGGCCGTTACCGCTCGCACTATAACGTAGTCAACGTCACCAACATCAATGTCTACAACAATCGCGGATTTGGCGGTATCGCTCCCCTTCGCCGGGGCGGCGCCTATTCCAACCTGCGGCTGGCCTCCATGAACTCCAGAGTGCGTGAGGGTATCTCAACCGTTCCGGCGGGGCACTTCGGCACGGGCCGATCCGCAGCGGTGGCAGTGAACGGCGAAGTTTTTCGCAGCGGGCGCAGGATCGAGGGCAATCTTCCCGTGGTCCCGACGCGTGCGGCGCTATCGGCGAGCAACCGGCCGGCGGTGGCATCAACAATACCGCGTGGCGGGACGCAGCAGCACTTCTTCGAGAAATCGCGGCCGGCAGCCGCGCCGCGATCATTCGACAACGAAGTCTCGCGCATGCGGCAATCGATCCAGCGGAGCGGTGCTGAGCATGCATTCGCGCGGAGCAACGAACCAGGCCAGAACTCCGCCAACAGCGGCGGGCACGAAACGGTCGCCAGGCCCACGCCAGGAGTTCGCACCAACTCTTCCGGCATGCAGCAGTCTGAACGGGGCGCGAGCTCCCGGGACAACCAGGGATTCCAGCGCTTCGGCTCAGGTCCGACGCAAAACCGGTCTCAGGGGCAGAGTGTTCAGACTCAAGGCGGAGCCCGGGGGACGATGTCCTCGCCGTCTGGTAGTGGCGGCGCGCGGCCTTCGGCTTCCGACGGCTCGGGGTGGCGGAAATTTTCCAATTCGACTCCAGTGCCGCGTTCGGGCGGCATGAATCGTCCAACCGAACGGATGTCCCCCGGAACGATGTCCAACGTTCCGCGGCCGGGCAATTCGCCCAGGCCAGAGGCCTCCACCAATGGTGGCGACTGGCGGCACTTCACCCCGCAGTCCGGAGGCTCTCCCGATCGCATGAACAATCGCATGAGTAACGGAGGCGGCATGAACGGGCGGGGTGCGGATTCCCCGGCGCGTTACGAGATGTCTCGCCCCCAGATGGAATCGGTTGGGGGACGCGGCATGGCGCAGCCAGCCTCGCGCGGCTACTCCCGGCCGCCCCTGGAAATGAGGCAGCCGATCGTTACGCCGCGCGGTGGTGAGGGAGGCGGGCCTCGCATGTCAGCTCCATCCCATGGTGGAGGGGGTGGAGGCGGCAATCGTGGCGGCGGAGGCGGAGGTTCGCATGGCGGTGGCCCCCACGGTGGCGGTGGCCGGCGCTAAAGGGCAGGCCTTCATTTTCATCCCATGGAGCAGCGGCATCCTCATGGATGCCGTTGCTTTTTTGTGCTACGCTCCCCGCCATGGCACTCCCTGTCTATCGTAAAACCATGCGCTGGATTCTCGACCATATGTTGTGGGATACCGCCGGCGCCGCGAGCAGAGGATTCTGGAGGGGCCTGTGGGCGACACGGAAACTCCTGCTTGCTCTGGTGGGATCAGGTGTGCTGACGTGGCGGGAATGGGTCGAACACCATCCTCCCGAGATAGTGATTGTGGAGCTTATCCATTTCTTCTTCGTATTCGCGGTGATTGCGCTTCTGGTTTATGCCGGGCTTTGGTTCCGCACCAGGAAAGCGCCCACCTCGCACACCCCTCGATGATCATCACCTGCGAACCAGGTTTAAACTAATCTCCGTGATGCAAGAAAGTCGCGATAGCGGGCCGAGGAAGAAGAAACCGCGCAGGAAGGGTTTCCTGGCGCACCACTCTCTGAGTATTGCCTGCGTCGGTGTCCTGATCCTTTGGGTTTTGCTCTATTCCAACGCTGACCCTAGAACCCACTGGGGATCGTTTTTCGGGAACGCCATTGCCGACTGGTCGGGAGTGGTAGTCACCGTGATAGCCACCAAGTATCTCTATGAACGAGGCTCCGCGGAGAGCAGAAAGCCTCCGCTCGATTTGCGGGGGCCCGTATGGGAAGCCATAACGGACCACTCGCTGACTCTCTTTCTGCTGGCCACCGGCGTTTGCTGGGTCGCCGTGTATAAACACGCCGACCCAGATTCGAAATGGGGACAGGTGGCCGGAAACATAGTCTCGGAATGGACCCAGATCCTTGCCCTTGTAATCCTGACCAAGCACCTTTTCGAGACCCATTCCAAAGAGAGCCAGAAGTAATCTCGCCGTCAGACCCTGCCGGTGATCGCCAGAATCACTACGATCAGCAATACCAGTCCCAGTCCGCCGCTGGGGAAGTATCCCCAACTGTTGCTGTAAGGCCACGTGGGAAGAGCGCCGAGCAATAGCAGGACCAGAACTACAATCAAGATTGTTCCCATTGGAACCTCCTCGTAATTTTTACAGCATGTTTGCTGGACAAAGTTACAGGGGGGGCGGGAGTGGGACAATCAGGGCATTCCTGTAATCGGCCGAACATCTCCACGTAGGTTGATGATTGAAAAGACGGGAGAATCGGCGTCCCCGTCCGTCACTCTGCACAAGCGAGATCTACTGATGAATCCTTGCGGCCCACCCTCCGCCGGGGGCGAGGGAAATCTTGAGCTTGGTGTCGCGTGTAATTTGAGTCCTGGTCTTTTTGTAGTCGCTGGCTATGCGGTCGGCGTTGACGCCGTCCGCGTAGGCTTCCAGCCAGAAGGTCCCCGCAGGCAGAAAAGAGAAGTCCACTTCCAGGTCGCGGGCAGTCCAGTTGGTCATGGCGCCGACATACCAATCCTTGCCGCTTCTGCGAGCGACCAAGGCATATTCCGCGATGTGGGCGTCGAGCACCTTCGTGTCATCCCAGACCGACGGAACAGGAGCCAGGAACTCCATCATCTCCGGCTCGCGCAAGTAATTCGACGGACTGTCGGCCAGCATTTGCAGCGGGCTTTCAAACACCACATACATGCCCAACTGATGGCAACGCGTGCCCAGGCTCATGGGGCGGTCGAAGACGGGAGAGAAGTCCTTCTTGGTCGCGTTCAGCATGGCGCCGGGGGTGAAATCCATCGGCCCCAGAAACATGCGGGTAAAAGGCAGGGTAATGTTGTGCTGGGGTTCAGTTTCAGCGCTCCACTTGCTCCACTCCAGGCCGCGCACGCCTTCGCCGCTGATCATGTTGGGCCAGGTGCGGACCATGGTGATCTGGCTTTGCCCACCATGAAAATCAACCAGCATGTGGCGCCTGGCGGCCTCGGCGCAAGTCTTGTAATAAAACTTGATCAGCTTCTGATCGTTGCGCTGCATGAAATCAATCTTGAGGCCCTTGACGCCCCACTTCTGGAATTCGGCGAAGGCGGGGTCGAACTGGTCGTCGAGCGTCTTCCAGACCATCCATAAGATGATGCCGACATTTTTCTGTTTGGCGTATGCCGACAACTCTTCCATATTCACTTCGGGCACCACTTCGAGCACGTTGCCGAGCTTGTACCAGCCTTCGTCGAGGATGATGTAGGGGATGCCGTACTTGGCGGCGAAATCGATGAAGTACTTGTAGGTCTGGGTGTTGACGCCGGACTTGAAATCCACGCCCTCGATATTGAGCGCGTTCCACCAATCCCATGCCACCTTGCCGGGCTTGATCCAGGAGGTGTCCTGTATCTGCGACGGCTTGGCCAGCAGGTACACCAGTTGATTGGTGATCAGGTCGCCATCTTTTTCCGCAATTCCCAGCAGGCGCCAGGGATAACTGCGGGTACCGCGAGTCACGGCGATATAGTCGGCCGCCTGGATGACTTTGAAATCGCGGTCCTTTTCGAGCGTTTCTTTAAGTGGATAAGGAGGAAAGGTGGCCGCCAGTCCATTGCCGCTGGTGCCGCGCAGCCAGAGTCCGGGATAGTCTTCGATATCAGATTCGGCGACCGCAACTTTCACGCCGTTCGCGGCCTCCACCACGGCAGGCAGGCTGGCAATCGCGCTGGGCGCGATCGTGGCGATGTTCATCGGGAGGTAATGTCTCTCGTTGTGTGAAAAAAAACTTTCCTCTTGCGGGTAGTAGACCCGGTAGTCGCCGGCAAAATTGAAGACGGACTCCTCGCCGTAAACTTTTACCTCGGCCTGTGGCAAAGAAGTTTCCAGACGATAAGCCACGCCCTCGTTGTAGGCGCGAAAGACGACCGCGTAATTGCCTTCCATGGTAAGGCGCAGTTCGTTGTAGTTCTCCCGGATTTTTGCGAACTTTTGCCGCACCGGCGGCTCGAGCGTGTCGTCGTAGCTGCGTTCCTTGGTTGCCTTCACCTTGGGCTGGAGGCCGAGGGTGTTGTGATCGATGTTGATGGAGAACGTCGAATTCTGGAGAAGCGGCGTTCCCTTGAACAGGACGTCATACTGGAAGTGCTCTCCAGTCCGTATCTTTACTTCGATACACTTGTCGGGTGAGAGCAGGCTGTAACTGGCTTGCGCCAGAGCGGTCCCGGCCAGGCCCACCAGCGGGAGCAGTATGAAAGCTGGTTGCTTCCAGAAAAATTTCATCGGACGTTCTCCTCGACACAAAATTTGCGGCCGCAACCCAACGTGCGAATCACTTGGATTCTACGGACCGACGACAACCTGAATTCCAGAATATGCCACGGTCTTGTCCGGTCGTTCCACGGGACTGATTCCTGCGCCATGGTTCTCCCCGACGAATACCACCCTGAACGTTCGGCTTTCCAGCATGCCGGGATATTGTCCTTTGCGATCGCCGATGGTCAGCGCCTGTTTGGCCTCATCCCAATGCAACGGGATAGTCGCATACATGCCCTTTTCGTAGTTGTAGCCGTCGTTTTCATCTTCGTAGAGAGTAAAGTCTGCGTCGGCTCCCCGGTAGATTCTAAGCTCGATCGGATCGGCGGGCTTCTCCGTGGACCATTCTTCATCAGGGCCGAGCGGAAGAATCGATCCGGCACGAATGTAGAGCGGCAGGCGATTGAGCGGAGCGCTGGCGTCGATGGTTTTGCCTCCGGCGACGGCTGATCCCGTCCAGAAGTCGTACCACTTCGACTGCGGCAGGTAGAGCCGCCGCGTGGTGGCGTCAGGTTCGGTGACCGGGTTCACCAGGAACGCGGGGCCGTACATGAACTGGTCGCCAATGTTCTGGGCGCGAACGTCGGTGCGGAAGTCCATCACCAGTGGACGCATCGGCGTGTAACTCTCGCTGGTCGTTTTCCACGCCAGCGAGTAGATGTAGGGCAGCATGCGGTAGCGCAGGCGGTCGAAGCTCACCAGAATTTTCTGCGCGTCGGGCCCATACGACCAGAGCTCGTTCTGATTGGTCTTGCGGGTTCCATGCACGCGCAGGACGGGATTGAAGGTGCCGTACTGAAACCAGCGGATGAAGAGCTCACGGTACGCAGGATCGTCCGGATCTCCTGAAACGAAGCCGCCAATGTCGGTGGTCCAGTAAGGAATGCCGGAGAGCGCGAAATTCAGGCCGGCAGGAATCTGCCGGCGGAAGCTGAAGAAGTCGGAGTTGATATCGCCCGACCATGCGGTCACGCCATAGCGCTGGTCGCCGGCAAAGGCCGAACGGGAGAGAATGAACACGCGCTTTTTGTCGGAAGCGCTGCGCTGCCCATCGTAGACTGCTCCCGTGGTCATCAGCGGATAGATGTTGACGTAACGATCGCCGCTGCCGGCGGCCAGCTTGTGGCCCAGCAGGATATTTTCCTCCTGGCCTTCGGTTTCCGGTTCGGTCGTGTCCAGCCACCAGGCGTCCACGCCGATGTTGAACAGGGCCTTGTCCATCAGTTGCCAGTAATATTTCCGCGCTTCGGGATTGGTGGCGTCGTACACCGCCATGCCATTGGTGTGATAGGGCGGCTTGGCGAACTTGAACTTGTCCACGAACCAGCCGCGTTTATCCATCTCGTCATAAACCGCGGATCCCGGCTCGAAGAAAGGCCAGACCGAAATCATGAGATGGAAATTCTCAGCGTGAAGCTGGTCGATCATTCCCTTGGGGTCGGGGTAATTCTTGTTGAAGACGTGCTCGCCCTTGCGGTTCCACCAGAACCAGTCCTGCACGATGTTGTCCACCGGAATGTGAAGCTCCCGGTATTTTTGGGCGATACCCAGAATTTCTTCCTGCGACTTGTAGCGGTTCTTGCACTGCCAGAAGCCGTAGGCCCATTTGCCGAACATGGGCGCTTGCCCGGTCAGTTCGCGATAAGCGGCGATGATGTGGTCAAAATCGGGCCCGTAGAAAAAATAGTAGTCGATGTTGTCGGCCACTTCGGAGGTGATGTACATGTAATTCGCGAAGCGGTTGTTGAACCGGCTGCGCGAGTCGTTGTTCCAGTAAAGACCGTACCCCTGGCTCGAGAGCAGGAGCGGGACGGAAATGTTGGTGTTGTCCTGAGATATATCCACGGACTCGCCGCGATAGTTCCAGACCCCCGCCTGGTGCTGGCCGAGTCCGTACAGAGCCTCGTGCGAGCCGTAAATATTGACAAACGATTCGGCGCGATAGGTGTCCTCGCCATTGACCTTGACCGGGGTCAACTTCCGAGTGGCTTCCTGCAGCAGTTGCTTGCCCTCGAGATCGCGATAGGTGATGGCGCCATCCTTGCGCGTAACGGTTATTGCCAGGCGCGCTGTGGTGAGGGTGACGTCATCGCCAGTTGACTGCATCGTCCATTTGGTTTCAGGCCAGCTGGTCTTTGCGATCACGTAGTCTGGCCGATCGGAGAAGGTTGAAGTCGCAGAATAACGAACCCGAATGATGGAATCGCTGCACAGCTGAAGCTTGAGCGTCCCTCTCTGCATGGTGAATAGCACGCCGTCGGCTTGTTGCTGCGCGTTGGTGACGGGATTCATGGGCGCCCACTGGGCGTGGGCTGCGGCGGGGAGCAAGATCAGAACGCAGAGCAGAGATGTGCGAAAAATCGTCTGAGACCTTGGCATGATTCGGCAACCTGAACTTCTAGAATCGGCGGAACCAAAGCTAACATAAAAATGGCGCGTGCGAGCAGGCAGAAACGTCGGGCGGGAGGAGGTTTCCGCGTCTACCTGGCTACTGCGCCGAGGGGCCACAAACCATGCATAATTAGGAGACGGCGTCGGCACGGCGTCCTCTCTCATGCGGCTGTCCCACTCGATTCGCGGTGTTACTTACAGCTTCGCCGATCTGAAAGAATTGCTGGCGAAGGCGTCGCCCCTGCGGTCCGGAGACCAGCTTGCCGGTTTATGCGCCGCCAGCGCCGAAGAGCGGGTGGCCGCCCGCTTCGTTCTTGCCGACCTTCCCCTCCGCCACTTTCTCGATGAGCTTGTCATTGCCTATGAGCCCGACGAGGTCAGCCGGCTGATCGTCGATACGCACGATGCCGCTGCTTTTGCCCCGGTGGCGTCTCTTACCGTCGGCGAGTTCCGCAACTGGCTCCTGGACGATCATGCGACTGGCGAAGTGCTGGCCGCTCTGGCTCCTGGCCTGACTCCGGAGATGGTGGCGGCCGTATCGAAACTCATGCAGGCGCAAGACCTGATTGCCGTGGCGCGCAAGATCAGGGTGGTGACGCGCTTCCGCACTACGGTCGGCCTCAGGGGACGCCTTTCGACGCGACTGCAGCCCAACCATCCCACGGATGATCCGGTGGGCATTGCGGCGTCGATTGTGGATGGCCTTTCTCTGGGATCGGGAGATGCGGTGATTGGCATCAATCCTGCCGGCGACAATGTTGCTTCGGTGTGCACATTGCTGAGGCTGGTGGACTACGCACGCGAGAAGTTTGCCATTCCTGTGCAGAGTTGCGTGCTGGCGCATGTCACCACGCAAATGGAGGCGTTGCGGCAGGGCGCCCCCATCGACCTGGTGTTCCAGTCCATCGGTGGCACGGAGGCGACGAACAAATCATTCGGAATAAATCTTGCGCTGCTGGATGAGGCGCATCAGGCCGCGCGCGAGCTTCGCCGCGGAACCGTAGGCGACAACATCATGTATTTCGAGACCGGCCAGGGCAGCGCGCTGTCGGCGGGAGCGCACCAGGGATGTGATCAGCAGACGCTCGAAGCCCGTGCCTATGCCGTTGCCCGCCGTTACCGGCCCATGCTGGTGAACACCGTGGTGGGCTTCATCGGGCCGGAATATCTCTACGACGGCAAGCAGATCATCCGCGCCGGACTCGAAGATCACTTCTGCGGCAAGTTGCTGGGCCTGCCCATGGGTTGCGACGTTTGCTACACCAACCATGCCGAGGCCGATCAGGATGACATGGATACGCTCCTGACCCTGCTGGGCGTGGCCGGAGTGAACTACATCATGGGGGTACCCGGCGCGGATGACATCATGCTCAACTACCAGAGCACATCTTTTCACGACGCGCTCTATTTGCGCTCGGCGTTGGGATTGCGGCCAGCGCCGGAATTCGAAGCCTGGCTGGAGCGCGGCGAATTCCGGCGGCTCTCAGTGAATGAACTGTTGCCGGCGGGAGCCAATCCGGTGCCCTGACATGACTGAGGAATTGGCCAGAAGCGTTCGGCAATACACTCCGGCGCGAGTCGGACTCGACCGCGCGGGTTCCGGTTTGGCGACTCACGAGGTCCTCAATTTTCAACTGGCTCACGCCCAGGCCCGGGATGCAGTGCATGCTGCGCTCGATGTGCCATCGCTGTTGGGTGGACTGCGCGAACGCGCACTGCCCGCATGTGTCCTGCGAAGCGCGGCTCCGGACCGGACATCCTACTTGCGTAAGCCGGGGATGGGACGGGAATTGAATCCGGAGTCGGCCACAACCCTTATCGCTGCTTCCTGTGATGTCGTCTTTGTGATTGCAGACGGCCTCTCTGCGCTGGCGGTGACCCGCCACGCCCTGCCCTTGCTGGACGAGGTGTTACCGCTGCTTGACCAGCAATGCTCGGTGGGCCCGGTGTGCATCGTTGAGCAGGCACGGGTGGCAATTGGCGATGCGATCGGCGCGGCGCTCCCGGCAAAAGTGTCAGTTGTTCTGATCGGCGAGCGTCCTGGCCTGAGTTCGCCCGATAGTCTGGGCGCGTACATCACATGGGGTCCGCGCCCCGGTCGCACTGACGCTGAGCGCAACTGTATTTCGAACATCCGTCCGGAAGGGCTGGATTACGCCCCCGCCGCGAGAATGCTCGCCTTCTATCTTCGCGAAGCCCTGCGCCAGAAATTGACTGGCATAGCGCTCAAGCTCGTGGGTGACTTTCAGAAGGACGAGAGTGGTGGCTCGCTGCCTTGACCCCACAGGATGCAGCCGGAACATGAAGCGCCGGCGGGAAGAGCGGATGTCATAATGAATCCGGGGGGCGCGAACCCGAGCATGGACTACGCCGCAATGCTGGCCGTCGCTTTGGCTGAAGCCCGCAAGGGACTGGCCGAGGGTGGCATTCCCATCGGCGCGGCGATTTTCGATGCGCAGGGCAAACTTCTTGGCGCGGGACACAATCGCCGCGTGCAGCAGGGCGATCCGTCGATGCACGGCGAGACTGACGCCTTCCGCAACGCGGGACGGCAACGCAGCTATCGCAACCTCATCATGGTGACCACCCTGGCGCCCTGCTGGTACTGCAGCGGACTGGTCCGGCAATTTGGTTTCGGCACGGTGGTGGTGGGTGAGAGCCGCAACTTTCAGGGCGGCGTGGAATGGCTGCGCTCGCTCGGGGTGAACATTGTCGATCTTGATTCCGTGGAGTGCGCGGCGCTGCTGAGCGAGTACATAAGGGCGAATCCCGAAGTGTGGAACGAGGACATCGGGGAAGAATAGTTTGCGGAAGACATGAACCGCTTTAAAGCCAGTTTGCATTTTGCGCTGTTCCTGCTGGTGTTTGGACCCGCCGCGGCGCCGCAGGAGCCCACCTTCAACGCCCAGGCCAACGTGGTGGTGGTGCCTACGCTGGTGAGGGACGCAAACGGTAATGTGGTTTACGGGCTGCAGGCTAAAGACTTCATCATTGAAGACGATGGCGTCGAACAGGCGCCCCATCTGGATGAAGCAGCGGAGGCCGGGCCGGTCTCGCTGATGATCGCGGTGCAGCGCGGGCGGAGAGCCAAGCGGGAGTTCGACAGGATTCGTGGCTTGCCCGCAATGCTGGAGCCGGTGCTGAGCCAGTCCGACACCGAGGCGGCTCTGGTGTTCTTCGACAGCAAACTTACCCTGGCGCGCGATTTCACCCACGCCCCCGAACTTATCGAGAGCGACCTCAAGAGCCTGCAGGCGGGTGACAACGGCGCCGCGATTCTCGATGCCGTCGCGTATTCGGTCAAATTGCTGAACAAACGGCCCGAGGGCCGCCAGCGCGTGCTGCTGCTGATCAGCGAGACCCGCGACCATGGCAGTCACTTTGCCAAGCTCGATGATGTAGTGAAGCTGATCGGGGTCACGAACACAGCGGTTTATGCTCTTCCTTTTTCTCCTTCGCTATCGCAGGTACTGGATACCGAACGCGGCAGCAATCGGGACGAGGCTGGCTGGGGCGCTCAACCCAACGTACAAGGCGTTCTTCTGATGGCGCTGGCGTCGATGAAAAAAAACACGCCCCGGGCGATTGCGTCGATGAGCGGAGGCGACTACGAGCTGTTTGCGTCGCGCAAGAGCTTTGAGACCAGGATGAACAGCTTCGCCAATCACGTACATGGCCGCTACCTCTTGAGCTTCGAACCGAAGAACCCTCGGCCCGGGCTGCACCAGATTCGGGTGCGTTTGAAAGATCCGGAGCGAGATGAGACCGTATTGTTCAGAAGCAACTATTGGGCCGGTGGGGTTGATCAGTGAGCACCGGGCCCTCGGGTCCGAGACGTGGAGCTCCCTAATGAAGTTCGATAAGCGACAACTGGCCGGCCTGCCCAAAGTGCTTTTGCACGAGCATCTGGACGGAGTATTGCGGCCCCAAACCGTCATCGATCTGGCCCAGGAAACGAAATACGCCGAGCTTCCTACCAGCGATCCGACCGCGCTGGGTCAATGGTTTCATCAGGGAGCTAACAAGGGGAGCCTGGCCAAATATCTGGAAGGTTTCGCCCACACCATCGCCGTAATGCAGACCGAAGAGGCGCTGGAGCGGGTCGCCTACGAGCAGGCCGAAGATCTGAGCCAAGATGGCGTGGTCTATTTTGAAACTCGTTTTGCGCCGGTGTTTCACACCCGCAAGGGACTGACGCACCAGCAGGTAGTCTCGGCGGTACTGAAGGGCCTGGAGCGCGGACGAAAGGATTTTGGCACGGTTTCAGGCCTGATCATCTGCGCCATGCGCAACATGGATGTATCGCTCGAGATGGCGGAACTGGCCGTCGATTTTCGCGAGCGTGGGGTGGTCGGCTTCGATCTGGCGGGCGAGGAAGGCGGGTACCCGCCCAAGAAGCATGTCGATGCCTTCCATTACATTCAGCGCCAGAATTTCAATATCACGATTCACGCCGGTGAGGGTTACGGCAAGGAGTCCATCTGGCAGGCCATTCAGTACTGCGGGGCGCATCGCATCGGGCACGGGACTCGGCTGATTGACGACATCGCCGTGGCCGATGGAAAAGTCGTGAAACTTGGAGACCTTGCCCAGTACGTTCTGGACAAGCGAATTCCGCTGGAGATTTGCCTGATCAGCAACGTGCACACCGGCGCGACTCCGAGTCTGGCGGAACATCCCTTTAAAATTCTGTATCAGGAAAAATTCCGCGTTACCCTGAACACCGACAATCGCCTGATGAGCGACACCACGATGTCCCGCGAGTTCGACGCCGCCGCGGAAACCTTCGGCCTGACTCTCGATGACTTTGAGAAAATTACCATCAACGCAATGAAGAGCGCTTTCCTGCCCTATCGGCAGCGGTGCGATTTTATTTATCGAGTTATTAAACCTGGTTACGCTACGGTTCGCAAAGCTTCGATGAAAAGTGGCAAGAGATAGGCCTGCGCTCAGGATGACAAACGTAGTGTTGTCCTCAACTTCTGGAGTCGTGCCTTCCCAGAAACAACTTTACGCCGGCAACTTTCTCCGGTGCCATGCCAGCAGAAGGGCTGACCCGATAAGCATCAGGCCGCCGCACAACCCAATCCATACCCCGACCGCGCCCCAGCCTACCTTGAAACATAGGACATAGCCCACAGGGAGACCGATCAGCCAGTAGGCGATGAAGTTGGCCAGCATGGGCGTCCGGGTGTCGCCGGTGCCGCGCAGGGCGCCGGTTGCGACCGTCTGCAGGCCGTCGAACAACTGGAATGCGGCCGCCACCAGCAGCAGCCGGGCGCCGGTGCGAATCACCATCGGGTCGGGCGAGAACAGCCGCGCGATCCAGGTGGGGATCGATACGAACAGCAGGCCTGAGCAAGCCATGAATCCGACTCCGAGAATGATGGCCGACCACCCCGCGCGCCGCGCTCCAGCACTATCTTTTCTTCCCAACTGTTGTCCCACGCGTACGGCTGCGGCCGAGCTAATCCCGAGCGGTACCATGAAGGCGAGCGCGGCGCAATTCAGCGCGATCTCGTGACCAGAAAGCGGGACGGGTCCCAACCTGGCCACTACCGCAGTGGCAGCCGAGAATGCCCCGATCTCACACAGAATCTGGGTGGCTGCCGGCGCTCCCAGCGTCAGCAGGGCCCAAACTCGACTTAGATCGATGCGGACCGCGCTTGTCCACTGGGGCAGCGAGCGTCTCGACTCCACCCAAAGCAAGGTGACCGCCAGCACGCCCGTCATGTAGATGCGGGCCATACAGGTTGACCAGCCGGACCCGGTGATGCCCATGGCGGGAAGCCCGAGGTGTCCGTAGATCAGCGCCCAATCGCCGACCAGATTCACCAGGTTGGACGAGATGAGCGCGAACATGATGGGGAGCACGACGTTCACCGCCTGCAGATAACGGCGCAGGGCGAAGTAGGCGAGCAGCGGCAACGTGCCCCAGTTGAGCGCATACAGGAAGGGGCGCATGGGATCGACCAGTTCCGGGCTGACTCCGAAGCGCTGCATCAGAGCCGGCCAGAACGACACCGCCAGCATGAGGATCGGGGTCAATGCGAACGCGAGAAAAAGCCCATTCACCAGCGAGAGGCGGGCGTCGTTGAGATCTTCGCGGCCGTAAGCATGCGCGACGAAAGTATCCAGACCAAGCAGCAGACCGCCGCCAAAGATAGCGATGCTGTGATAGAGGCTCTGGCCCAGGCCGGTGGCCCCGATGGCGACCGCACTGTCGGGCAGCCGTCCCACCATGATGGTGTCCACGATGCCCATGCTCATCCAGCCGACCTCGGCGACGATCAGCGGCAGGGCCAGGCGCAGGGTCAGCGAAAAATCCGCACGCCGCGGGACCACAGAAGCGCTCTGAGATTCAATAGCCATCGGGTTCATTTTGACTATATCAACTGGCTTGTGTGGCGCGGGCGCCCTCGCCCGCGAGAGGGTGGGTGGAAATACGAGGTTGTGGGAAAACAAACGGCGGACAAGGTCTGAAGCTTGGGCATTAAGATCGGCGTCGAGGGCCGCCAGCGGCGGAGAGTCCAGATCAAGTCAAAAGCCGCGGGCGGGGCCGGAGGATTGAAATCAAGTCAAAGCCGCGGGCGGGGCGCCCGCGCCACACAGTTCGCTATACTGGCTGGCTCGGAAGGCATCGCATGAGCAATCCTTTCATGGCGCGCGCCATTCAGCTCGCGATCGAGAACGTTCAGTCCGGCCGGGGTGGACCCTTCGGTACCGTGATCGTGCGAACCGGCCAGATTATTGCGGAGGGCGTGAACCAGGTGACCTTGACCCATGACCCCACCGCACACGCTGAAATGCTCGCCATCCGTCAGGCTTGCCAGAAACTGGGGATCTTTGAACTCAAGGACTGCGAGCTTTACACCTCGTGCGAACCCTGCCCCATGTGTCTGGGGGCGATTTACTGGGCGCGTCTGGCTCGCGTGTACTATGGAAGTTCCGCGGCGGACGCATCGCAAACCGGATTCGATGATTCGTTCATCTACGGAGAAATCGCCCAGCCCCCGGCACAGCGCAAGATTCCGATGATGCAGATGATGCGCCAGGATGCGCTGGCTGCATTTCACGCCTGGCAACAAAAGCCGGACAAGACCCCTTACTAAACCAGATCGAACCCTCGAGGAGAGCGATTGATCGAACGCTATTTCAGGCTGGCCGAGAACCAGACCACAGTGAAGCAGGAAATGCTCGGCGGCCTTACCACCTTCCTGACCATGGCGTACATCGTCGTGGTGAATCCGCAAATCCTGGCGCAGGCGGGAATGCCGGTTGAGGGCGTGGTGTTTGCCACCTGCCTTTCCGCCGCGGTGGCCACGCTGGTCATGGGGCTTTACGCCAACTATCCCATCGCGCTGGCGCCGGGCATGTCGCTCAACGCCTACTTTACCTACTCCGTTTGTTTGAACATGCACGTTCCCTGGCGCACGGCGCTGGGCGTGGTTTTCCTTTCCGGCGTTCTCTTCCTGGTGCTCACGGTCACACGGGTGCGCGAGCAGATCGTCAACGGCATTCCCGACTGTCTGAAGCATTCCACCGCCACCGGCATCGGGTTCTTCATCGCTTTCGTGGGGCTGCGGAATGCCAAGCTGGTGGTGGCCAACGCGGCCACGTTCGTCGGTCTGGGAAGTTTTGCCGATAAGGAAGTGCAGACCGCCTGCTTCGGAATCGTGCTGACCCTGTTCCTGATGGCGCGGAAGGTCAATGGCGCTATCCTGATCGGGATTGTCGGCACTACTCTGCTGGGCATACTGCGCGGCATCACGCAGTGGCCTGCCTCGATCTTTTCTCTGCCCCATCCTTCCTCCACTCTTCTACAGCTCGATCTTCGGGGCGCCGTTCATCTGGGGCTTCTCGAAATTCTGTTCGCCTTCCTGTTCGTGGACCTGTTCGACAATGTCGGCACCCTGGTCGGGGTATGTGAACAGGGCGGCTTTATCAAGGACGGAAAAATCCCCCGCGTCGGGCGTGCCCTGGTGGCGGATGCGACGGGGACCATCTTCGGAGCGGTAGCGGGCACGTCCACGGTGACCAGTTACATCGAAAGCGTCGCCGGGATCGCGGCTGGGGCGCGCACCGGACTCAGCAACCTCGTCGTCGCCGCGCTTTTCCTGGGGGCCATGTTTTGTTCCCCCCTGGCCACTGCCATTCCCGGCTATGCCACCGCCCCCGCGCTCATCCTGGTGGGAGCGCTGATGACGCAATCCATCGCGCACATCGCCTGGGCGGATTTCAGTGAAGCCGTGCCCGCCTTTATCACCATGCTGGCCACGCCTCTCACCTTCAGCATTGCCACCGGCCTCAGCCTGGGACTGATTTCATACACGGTGGTAAAAATCGCCGTGGGAAAAGCTCGCGAAATCAACCTGCTGGTCTGGATCCTTACGATTCTGTTTATCCTGCGATATGTCTATCTCGCCGCGGCGTAACCGCAGGCGTGACAGGTCTTGCTGCGCCAGGGGCTGCAATGTCCGTGTGGGGGCGGGTCTCTGACCCGGCCAGGGCGAGCGCCGCTCGCCAGCCTTGTCTATTGCGGACTGTGGTGGTTTCCGTCCACTGTGCTAGGCTCGATTCATGGCAGAAACGGCCATCCATCAGAAGTCGTTCCTCAGCGGCAGGGTTGCGCACTTCACCGAATCCGTCATCCGCGAAATGACGCGCCAGGCCATGCTGCATGGTGCCGTCAACCTGTCGCAGGGCTTCCCTGATTTTCCCGCTCCGGCCGAGATCAAACGCGCGGCGCAGGAGGCGATCGCGGCCGACGTCAATCAATATGCCATCACCTGGGGAGCGAAGAACCTGCGCAACGCCATTGCCCGGCAGATGCAGTTGTGGCAGGGCATCGCGGTCGATCCGGAGCGTGAAATCACGGTTTGCTGCGGCTCCACCGAAACCATGATCTCGACCCTGCTGGCGGTGTGCAATGCCGGTGACGAGGTCGTGATCTTCGAGCCGTTCTACGAAAACTACGGGCCGGACGCGATTCTTTCCGGAGCCAAGCCGCGATTTGTAAAGCTGCGCCCGCCGGACACGCCCGATGGCGAGTGGAGCTTCGATGAGCGCGAGCTGCGGGCTGCATTTCACAATCACACCAAGGCCATCATCGTTAATACTCCGAACAATCCCACCGGCAAGGTGTTTACCCGAGGCGAACTCGAACTTATCCGTGACCTGTGCGTGGAATTCAACGTCCTGGCCATCACCGATGAAATCTACGAACACATTCTTTATGACGGCACCCGGCACATTTCGATGGCGGCGCTCGAGGGCATGCGCGATCGCACCATCACCATCAACGGCTTGTCGAAAACCTACAGCGTCACCGGCTGGCGCGTAGGATGGGCTGTAGCCCCGCCTGCAATCACGGACGCGATTCGCAAGGTGCACGATTTCCTGACCGTGGGTGCGCCGGCGCCTTTACAGGAAGCTGGCGCGGCGGCGCTGGCTTTGCCTGCGGCTTATTACCAGGAACTCGCTGAGGGGTACCGCAAGCGCCGCGATCGCCTGCTCCCGGTGCTGACCGAGGCTGGTTTCCGCTGTTTTCGTCCGCGCGGCGCTTATTACGTCATGACCGACATCAGTACATTCGGGTTCGCGGATGATCTCGAGTTTGTAAAATATCTCGTGAAAGACATCGGAGTGGCATCGGTCCCGGGATCGAGTTTCTACAATGACGCCCGGGAGGGGGCGCAGCAGGTGCGCTTTGCCTTCTGCAAAAAAGATGCCACGCTGGACGCCGCCGGTGAGCAGTTGAAGAAGTTGCGAGCACGATAAGTAACGCCCCTGTGGGTCGGACACTCCGGTCCGACGCCTTTGACTTTGACTCTTAGCCTTTGACTTTCTTTGCCCCGCACTCCTCAGAACAGGCACAACCGGCAAATCACCACCAAAACCAACCCCAAAGGTGTACAGGAGTGTCCGACCCACACGCCCTTGCACCCATCGCGGTTCCAGCCTGCGACCAACCCACCAAATGCCTTTAAGCATCTGATCGAATTCACAGGGTTCTGGGTTATACTGCGCTCAAGTTCCCAATTTCTCTTGAGGAAGTGGTGGCACCATGTCTGTGAGGATGGCGGAAGGGGTATCTGCGCAGGTTCCGGCTGACGATTTTCAGGCGCTCGAAGAGAAAGTCTATCGCACCATTGAGCTGTACAAGTCGGCCCGGGAGGCCCGGGCGGCGGCGGAGCGGGATTCCCAGCGTCTGCGCCAGCAACTGGAAGAGCGCGAGGAAGAATTGGACAGTCTGCGCCGCGAGATGGTACGGCTGCGCAAGGAACGGGAAGAGATCCGCGGCCGGGTGGAGAAGATGCTGGGTCAGATCGAATCCATTTCCGAGGAGCAGGCGGTCAGCTGATCGGTCCCGACCTCCGTCCTGAGGAGAAACGACTATGGCAACGGCCACCAAACACACCGCGATCAAGGACCCGAGCAATAACGCTGTCCGGGTCGAGATTTTCGACCAACCCTACAATCTCCGCGGTTCGGACGCGGAATATATTCTCAAGCTGGCGGAGTACGTGGATGGCAAGATGCGCGCGGTGTCGGAACAGACCCACACCGTGGATACGGCGCGCCTGGCTGTGCTGGCAGCCCTGAACATCGCCGACGAATACCACCTGGTCAAGCGCAATCAGGACGTGGGATCAGGCGACTACCTGCGCCGTGCCCAGCATCTCTCGAGTGTTCTCGATGAGGTGTTGGAAGACAAGCGCCGCGCTGGATAGGTTTTGCTTGTGCGGGACGGACACTCTTATCCGTCGCTTTTGACCTTGATTTTTTAAACACGACAAATTTATCCGCTATTGTCTTCGTACTCAGCTTCACTCCGCCAGACAGCCGGAGGCGGCTCTTCCCGCGTGGTCTGTTGCCCCCTTACGAAAGTTGCTGGCAAGCGGATTGCCAACTTTTTGCGCCCTCCCTATTGCCAATGCCGTATGTTTACCCTAGCATCCTGACTGAAAGCCGACCTGCCAGGTTGGTGATGACGGGTTACCGATTTTTGAACCAATGCTGAATGAACGGGAGCTCGACTCGAACTAGGATCCGGTGTGCAACGCTCCGCCATGCGGAGATGCCTAAAGGGTCTCGGCGGGCGCCCAACGTCTACCGACGGGTTCATTCTCGGCCCCGCCACACGGCACAGTGGGTCGGCTTCTTTTCTCCCCAACACGCTCCCTGCCTGCTCCTGCTAAAATCGATCGGTACGACCTTGAGCTGTAACAAAATCTTCGGGCAGCGCATCTAGATTAATAGTGTTTCCTCAACTTTTTCATATCGGCAAGTTCTTCCTTCCCACGTACGGATTGCTGGTTTCTACGGGAGTCCTGGTCGGGCTCTGGATCAGCGTCCGTAACTCCGGCAAGCAGGGAATCAATCAAGACGACGCCTGGAACCTGGGCGTTCTGGTAGTCCTGTGCGGCATTATCGGCGCCAAGATCCTGTATATCGTCAACGACTGGAGCTATTACACTGCTCATCCCGGCGACATCTTCAGTTGGTCAACGCTGCAGGCTGGCGGGGTTTTCTCGGGAGGGCTGATTGGCGCCTCCGTGGCAGCCGCCTGGTACATGCGCCAGCACCGCATGCCAGCACTCGCCACCTGGGACGCCTTTGCGCCCGGCCTGGCCCTGGGGCACGCCATCGGACGCGTGGGATGCTTTGCCGCCGGCTGTTGCTATGGCAAGCCGACCCAGCATTTCTGGGGCGTGACTTTCACCAATCCCATCGCCAACTTGAATTCCTATACTCCGCTGGGAATTCCGCTTGAGCCTACGCAGCTTTTTGAAGCGGCGGTCGAACTGGCCAATTTTTTCATTCTGATGTGGCTTTTCAAGCGCAAGAAGTTCGACGGACAGGTGCTCGCGGCCTATTTCATTCTCTACGGCGTGGCCCGTTACTTTCTGGAATTTATCCGTGACGATCCCGGACGCGGCGAAGTCTTCGGCGGGATCATGAGCGGGACGCAGCTGATTTCCATCGGCCTCGTAATCACGGGCGGCGTGATCTGGTGGTTGAAGTCGTCCACGCGGGTCGTTCCGGCGCACGCCCAGCGGTAGGTCAGCCTAAACAAAAACAATCGTCCCCTTCGGGGACGAACGCGGGCGGGGGCGCCCGCGCCACACATGCCTCGACTTCTGATTCCCGCGGCTGAAGATGCCGGCAAACGCCTGGACCAGTTTCTGGTGGCGCATATTCCTGAAACCAGTCGTGCCCGTGTCCAACAACTCATCGCGCAACAACTGGTGCTGGTGAATGATGCCGTTGCACGGGCATCTTTGCGGCTGCGTGGAGGGGAACGCATCGCCGTGACAGGGACCGCTGCGCAGCCGCCTCTGCGCGCAGTGGCGGAAGATATTCCCCTGGACATCGTCTTCGAAGAACGACGAACTTGCTGTAGTGAATAAGCCTGCGGGCATGACGGTGCACGCCGGAGCCGGCGCCACCGACGACGAACGCAATCGCGGCACCCTGGTGAATGCCCTGCTGCATCATTTTGGCCAGTTGTCATCGCTTGGCGGTGAACTGCGTCCCGGAATCGTGCATCGCCTGGATAAGGCCACCAGCGGCCTGCTGGTGGTGGCCAAGAGCGACGAAGCGCATCGCCGCCTGGCCAGCCAGTTCGTGCGCCGGCAGGTGAAGAAAAAATACACCGCCCTGGTGCATGGCTGGATGAAACAGGATCGCGGGACCATCAGCAGCAGCATCAGCCGCGACCGCGTGCGGCGCACTCGCATGACCACGAAGCGAGCAGGTGGACGCGAAGCCATTACCCACTACGCGGTGGAGCGACGGCTGGATTCACCATATGGAAAATTCTCCCTGCTCGAAGTGCAGATCGACACCGGCCGGACCCACCAGATCCGGGTCCATCTGGCATCGCTGCGCCATCCCGTGGTAGGCGACACGCTCTACGGCGCCCCCCGCGAGATGGTGGCCAAGCCGGCCGCCCACATCTCTCTTCCCAGAAATTTTCTGCATGCCGCAGCGCTGCAATTTCAGCACCCGCGCACTGGCGAGCCGTTGTCCTTTACAGCCCCATTGCCTGCGGAACTGGAAGACTTCCTGCTGCGACTCCGCTAGTAGTGTCCGACCAACACAGTCAAAGGCTATAATTGAGGCGACATGAAGTTCCGCGGCGTCATTTTATTGCTGGGCAGTATGTGGTTCGTGGCAGTGCTGCTGGCCCAGACTTCTTCCGACGACCTGCCGTCCGCCCCCTCGGCGGTCAAACAGGAACGCAGCCAGCCCAAGCCGCCTCCGCCTGCTCCGCCGCCAGCCTCGACTACGTCCGAGACGGCCCAATCACAAGCCAATCCTCCGGTCGATTCGCCCCCCGCCAAAGCTGTACCCGCGCAATCGGAGGCCTCGCCGAAGGCGAAAGAAGACAAACTCGCGAACCCCGACGATGACGCTGCCACCACGATTACCAAGACGGTGAACGAAGTAAACGTCGTGTTCACCGTCACCGACAAGCATGGACGTTATGTCAGGAACCTGGCCAAGCGCGATTTCTCGGTGCTCGATGATGGCAAGCCGGCCGAACAGATTCGCAGCTTTCACAATGAGACCGATCTGCCGCTGCAGGTCGGGCTGCTGGTCGATGCCAGCAACTCCATCCGGGACCGTTTCAAGTTCGAACAGGAATCAGCCATCGAGTTTCTCAACCAGACGATCCGGCCCCGCTACGACAAAGCATTCGTGGTCGGTTTCGATGTCACTCCGGAAGTGACCCAGGACTTCACCGACAACACGGAAGCGCTTTCCCGCGGAGTTCGGGCCCTCCGGCCGGGCGGCGGCACTGCCATGTACGACGCGCTGTATTTTGCCTGCCGCGACAAGCTGCTGAAGGAAGAGCAGAACGGGCCGGTCCGCCGGGCGATCATCCTGCTCAGCGACGGTGACGACAACATGAGCCACGTCACCCGCGAGGAAGCCATCGAGATGGCCCAGCGCGCGGAGGTGATCGTTTACACCATCAGCACCAATATCAGCCGCGGCAGTCGTGGGGGAGACAAAGTCCTGGACCGCATTGCCGAGGCTACCGGCGGACGCGCCTTCGTTCCCTTCCAACTCAACGACGTGGCTAACGCCTTCGTGGAAATCCAGGATGAATTGCGCAGCCAGTACGCGCTTTCCTACAAGCCCGCCGACTTGCGTACGGATGGCCGCTTCCACTCGATCGAAATCCTGGCGCAAAACCACAAAGGCCTGCGCGTACGCAGCCGCCGCGGGTACTTCGCGCCCACGCGATAGGCGGCTGGCCCTGGCAGGCTACTCCGCCACTCCTCTTCCCCGGAAGCTGGGCCTCAAGCCGCAATTCCGGATCGCGTTCCTCCAGTTGCCCGGCGAGGTAAAGACCGCGCTGAAAAACGCCCTCTCCGGGTGCCGGCTGATCAAGGATGGCGGGGCCGAGCTTGACTTCGGCATGATCTTCATCAAGACCCAGGCAGAGCTGCAGGAACAGTTTCCCCAATTTGCCCGCCGATTGGCGCCAGCGGGAATGCTCTGGGTGAGCTGGCCCAAGAGAACTTCCGGTTTGGTCACTGACCTCAACGAAAACGATGTGCGGAGGATAGGTCTGGCCGCGGGCCTGGTGGATGTGAAGGTTTGCGCCGTCAGTGAAGTGTGGTCAGGCCTGAAGTTCGTGATCCGGGTGAAGGACCGGGCAAAATCCTTCCCAAAGTTGCCGTGAATAACCAACGTAACGAGACGTTCTCCCAAGACTTCAGTAGAGTTCGTCCATGTTCCGTAAACTGTTTGTCGCGTTAGCCTTCGTTGCATGTGCGCTTCCTGTCGTGGCTGGCGAGAAGAGCAGACCCCAACTAACGTCTGAACTTTTCGCCCTGATTGATCAAGCCGACGAGATGGTCGTGTATAGCGAAGGATTCAAGCGCGAGTTTGTGGTTTATCGGTCATCGAGCCGCAAAGATTTCGAGCAACTGAAGTCCGCGATCACGCTGAAGCGCAGGGGCGGGCCGTTTCAGTGTGCCTGCATGGACGGGCCGGACATTGCCTTGTTGGAGAACAAGAAAGAGATCGCCACCGTTTGGAACCACGAAGGGACGGCGATCGGCAGCTCGGTCTGGAATGGCGATTGGTACAACGGGGATCCGGACCGGTGGTTGCGCTGGTTCGATGCGCGCGGCATGAAGGGGGCGCGAGAATTCTTCAATCAATTGCACCGCGAAGAAAAGAAGGCTGAGGACGACGAGCGCCGCTGGCTTAAGACAATGCCTTCGAGCCTGAAACCTCTGTGGTCCAACGCCCTGAGCCAGTACCAGCCTCCCGGGAGATATCCAAATTTAGAGCCTCTTAATCTCGCTCTGACGAAGCAATACCCCGACACACGTGGCCGAATCCGTGCGCTAATGGCTTGGTACGGTTCCGGTGCCGGACCTTGGTCGGGATTTCCCGGATACGAGGAAATCGCCGAAAAACTTCTGCGTCAGTACCCTACAAAAGTACTCATCGAAGCCGTGGAGAGCAGAAACCTGACTGACCGTGAACTCGAAGGAGCGGCCCGAATTTTCGCTGGCTGGACACCGATTCGCGACCCTACTCCGATTCCTGCGGATTTGCGGCATGCTCTTCTGGATCATTGCCTGAAAAGCTCTGATCAAGACAAGGTGGAGCGCGCCCAGAAGGCATTCGCCACTGAAAAATAGAATCTCCGTCGGCTAGTTTCGTCTGCAATCTGCAGGCGGCTCACTGGCGAGCAGGATCATCGTCTCCAGCGTTCTCGCCCGCTGTTCATCCTTGAGAAGCAGATAGCGGTGATTTCCGCTCGCAGACGGTTCGAAGTGAGAACTACCGTTGGGTAGAACAGTGATGGTTCCGGGCGGCGAGAGCGAGAAATATTTTTCGTCCGGACGAACCGCGTAGAGTACCGCCGTCAGGTCCCAGGTGGGCCGGTCGTAAGGCATCTTCATATACGACCGGTAAGCCTCCGCGACGGGATGGTCCTGCACGTAGGTGAAATCCCGCTCGATGCGAGTCGCGGGAAACTCCAATGCCGCGCCGATTTCGAATCCGCTCACCACGATCGGAGTCGGCCAGTCGCGGAAGAGCTTTATCGCGGAAGGCACATCTTTTTCCAGATTGAATTCCGCTTTGCCGTCGGCGAAATTCCCTGCCATCACCGAAAGCAGGCGGACTTTTTTCCGCACCAGAGTCGTTCCATCGTCCGGACTGGCCACATCGGCCTGGGTCTCCAGCAAGCGGGCCAGATTTGTGCTGAAGCCCACCTGCACGATCACGACGCTCCCATCTTTCTGTTTCGCCAGCGTCTGCCGCAGCAGTGAGACTGCTTCCGGCGCCTGCGCGCCGTCCAAAATGCGGTGAGGATAGACGAAGTTGCCGTCTGCGCGCCGCCGTTCGGAAGGAATCTCGATCATCGGATTCGACTCCGGAGTTTTTCCATTTCGCACCGTGCCAATTGGGATCCCCGGACGTCCGTAGAAGTGATTGACCACGTCCACGTAGGGAGCAGCCCACTTGTTGTCCTTGGTGACGGTCACCGCGAGCAGGTTGATTTCATGACGGCTCTGGAAAGCATGCAGCATGGCCAGGGCGAGTGCGTCATCGACGTCATTGCCCATGTCGGTGTCGAAAATGATGCCGGGCGGGGCCTGCGATGAAGCGGTGCTCGAAACCGCGAGGACTAGACTGAAAACGAGCAGGGCAATCTTCATGGCTTCACGACCCCGTCAAGGAAGTGCAATCGCGATGTTACGCCAGCTATCATTGTCAGAACCGGGAAAAACGCGGGGAAGGACGAGGACAATGTTTTGGCTTGTGCGGTCCCCGTTATAAGCTGGAGCCGGAGGGCAGACGATGCTCCAAAGGGTAGCGGCTGCAGGCGTTCTAATTCTGGCCGCAGCACTTGTTTCCGACGCTCAAGACATGGGCGCACAAAGCCCAACTTCTCCCAAGTTAGAGGCGTCTCTCGCTCGGTCAGTCTACAAAGTCGGGGAACCCGTAGAAATCACAGTTACTTTGGAAAACGCAGGCAAGGAAAGCTTTTATGTGCCTAAGGAGCTTGGCGGCGGATTCGACGACGTCGGTTTTGAGCTTTACGTACTCCGGGACGGGGAACCGTACTGTGTCGTGGAAGTCCAGTACAACTGCCTTACAAATAAACCTAAGCGGCGGAGCGTCGAGCAACGGTTGAGCGACCACTTCCTGCTGCTCCGACCGGGCGGACTGATTGGCTTACATACATGGCTGAGGACTACATCCTGTGTTCCCGGAATCCCGGCTCTTTCTCCTGGCAAATATGAGATTAGCGTCGCGTACTCAGGGATGGGCGATTGTGTTCCAGACCTCAGCAACAAACGCACGAAGTTTCCGATTTTGCAATCAAAAGTAAAGGGTGTACGGATGCAATTCGAGCTCACTGAGTAACCGTTGCTGTAAACGCGCTCACGTCACCTGATCTGCCAACTCTAGTCTCTCTTCGGCACCGCGTAATATCCGGTGCGCGCCTGGATCTTGTAGTCCTTCTTGTCAGCCTGGATTTCCACCTTGCGGAATGTGCCGTCCAGAGCGCTGTTGGTGGGCGTGTAGCCGACGTTGTACTGGCTGCGCAGTTCCCGCGCGATCTGGTCAAAGGCGTCCTTCAGTTTTTCCATCTTGTTCCCCACGTCGATGACGCGGCCACCGGTCTCGGCCGCCAGTTTCTTCATCTCGCGATCACCAGAGTACCCCCCGAAGCCGTAAAAGCCGCGATCGGCGATCAACAGGACATAGCAGATGGAGTCCGATTTCTGTGCGGCCTCAATCGCATCCGTGATCTTGTATTCACTGCCCTGATCTTCACCGTCGGTTAGCAAGATCATGGCCTTGCGGCCCACTTCCTTGGCCAGTTCATCATGCGAGGCCAGATAGACGGTATCGTAGAGCACGGTGCCCTTCGGGTTCGAACTGCAGGGCAGGGGCCCACCGCCCTGTCCGGGTAGACCGCCGCAACTGGAAGGAGGGGCGTTAATGCGAGCGCTGTTGAGGGCCTCTCGCAGGCGGCGAGGCGAGTTGGTGAAATCCTGCAACAGGTTGGAATCGACATCGAAGCTGATCACAAACGCCAGGTCCTTGGGGCGCAGAATCTCATTCAGGAAGTTGGCACCGACTTCCTTCTCCATCTCCAGGACCTCGCGCTGGCTGCCGCTGGAATCGATCAGAATGCCCAGAGTCAGGGGAAGGTCCGACTCGGCGGTAAAATACTTGATGGTCTGCGGGCTGCCGTCCTCGGTGACCTTGAAGTCGTTTTTGGTCAAGTTGGGAATCAGCCCGCCCTTCTTGTCTTTGACATTGAAGAAGAGCTGGACAACGTTGACATTAACTTTAAGTGTGCTTACCGACTGGTCCCGCTCGTCCGCCTGGCTTCCCTGAGATGGATTGTCCGGGTCAGGAGTGCCGGCCAGGTGGGGAAGCTGCTGGGCCCGGGCCAGGGGTGCGGCGACCAGGCCGGCGGCCACTATAGCGACCGCCAGCAGTGAGGCTGCAAATGCCTGAAACCTGGGGACTCTTGGCATCCAGATATTCTCCCGCGCTTTTTGTTAGTCTATTCCATCAGGTTAGATGCACGAAACTACAGGTCCCAGCATCCCAAATATAGGCAGTCGCCGTCAGGCGGAGGGGTTCCCGTGTGCTCAGTAATTGGTAGAACGTCGAAGGCCTTTGGCGCAGGCGTGGCGGCACTTTGCCTGTTTTGCGGGACGTTGGCGGCCCAGCAGCAGGAAAAGCCGAAACAGGACATTCCGGACGCGCCGTCGGCTTCACGGCCCTTTCCCAACGCGCCCTTGCAGGGCCCGGCCCCGCAAAACCAGGCGCCGCCAGAGCAGGCACCGCCCCCCCCGAACCAGGCGCCGCCTACCAGTTCCAGTGCCACCGGCTCCAGTCCCACCGAAGAACCAGTCTATGCGCCCGGAGTCGCCCCTGCTCCTCCTCCCTTCAAGGTAACGACCGTACCCGAAGGCGGGGCCCCTGCCGGGCACGGTGCTGGCAGCGATGAGCTGTTCAAAATCACGGTAAACACCAACCAGGTGGTGGTTCCGGTCATGGTGAAGGATGACTCCGGACGCCTGGTCAACGGGCTTTTGTCCAGAGACTTCTCGGTCTTCGAGGATGGCAAGAAGCAGAACCTGAATTTCTTTACTACCGATCCCTTCGCCCTCTCGGCGGCGGTGCTTTTTGACACGGGTATGCCGGACGTGGCGGTGCAGAAAGTCATTGAGACCTTTGCAGCGCTGGAGGGATCCTTCAGTGAATTTGATGAAGTCTCGCTCTATACCTACAGCACCAGCGTCTCCCGGGTGACCGACTTTAGCGCGGTGGGCCGTCGTCTAACCGCGGCGCTGGACAGTCTCAAGATGGTGACCGGCAGAAACAACGGTCCTCCCGTGACCAGCGGTCCACTGGGACCGCAGGGCCCGATCGTCAACGGCCGCCCTATTGAAGGCGGCGCCCCCAGGGTCACCAATCCGCCTAAGGAATCGCATGTGCTCAACGACGCCATCGTGGCTGCTGCTCTCGAACTGCGCAAACGCGACCGCACCCGGCGCAAGGTCATTTTCATTGTCAGCGACGGCCGCGAATACGGCAGCAACGCCAGCTACAGCGATACTCTGAAGGTTCTGTTATCGAGCGGGGTTCAAGTGTACGGGGTGGCTGTGGAAGGGTCGGCCATTCCCGGATACGGCTCGCTGCAAAAACTACACGTGCCCTTCTCGGGCTCGCGCCTGGGTTACAACAACATCCTGCCGAGATACGCCAGCGCCACCGGCGGTGAGATTTTCACCGGATTTTCCCGCGACGCCATCGAGACTACCTACGCCCGCGCCCTGGGCGATGCCCGCAACCAGTACACGCTGGGATATCTGACCCACGCCACCCCCAGCAGCACGCATCGCGAGATCGAGGTGCGGGTGGCGCGTTCCGGCCTCACCGTGACCGCAAAAGAAGGCTACTATCCGGTTGGGTTGGGTCGCTGAACGGAAGACTCCAGATTTCAGATTGCAATTTAGTCCTTTTGCGTCCTTTGCGGTTTCCTTTGCGCGCTTTGCGGTCAAAAGCTCTTACCGCGAAGGACACAAAGGAAACCGCAAAGATCGCAAAGAAATTCCCTGCTGGCTCGGTTTTCAATCTGAAATCTGAATTCTCCAATCTGCAATCTCCGATCTGAAATGGAGCCAGTGTTCCACAAGTAACCTGCGTAACCTGCCGGGGACACCGGGCCATGTGGTATAAAACCAGCAGCATCAAGCCAAATTCAACCGGGAGACGTTCGCGCCGATGCGGACGCGGCCCCCTGGTCCGAGGGAAGTCTTGAGTTTCATCAACTTCGCAGCCCGCGAGATCAACTGCAAGATCGTTTACTACGGTGCCGGGTTGGGCGGCAAGACCACGAATCTTCAGTTCATCTACCAGAAGACCGCCGAGCAGCAGAAGGGCAAGATGATCTCCCTCGCCACGGAGACGGAACGCACCCTGTTTTTTGATTTTCTGCCTCTGGATCTGGGCTCGGTTCGCGGCTTCAAGACGCGCATCCACCTGTACACGGTCCCCGGCCAGGTGTTCTACGATGCCAGCCGCAAACTGATTCTGCGCGGTGTGGATGGCATCGTCTTCGTGGCTGACTCCCAGGAAGAACGCATGGACGCCAACGTCGAGGCCCTCGACAACCTGATGGCCAACCTCAAGGAACACGGCTACGACTTCAACAAGATTCCCTACGTGCTGCAACTCAACAAACGTGATCTGCCCAACGTCCTTTCGGTGGACGCCCTGTCAAAACATCTTCGCCGGAAAAACGAGCCTCTGATTGAAGCCATCGCCTTCCAGGGTCCGGGAGTGTTTGAGACCCTGAAGGAAATTGCGCGGCAAGTGCTCACCGACCTGAAGCAGGGCGGGTAGGGCGGACTTCGGGCGTCAGACCTCAGACCTCAGACTTCAGACCTCAGATGTCAGACTTTGGACCTCAGCAGGCTTCTCCGCAAAGGGGCTGAGCCCATATGACGCCGGCCTTACCGCAGCTGCAACGACTTCAGCATCTGCTCGAACGTGGGTCGCAGCGATTCGAAGTCCTTGTCGGGGGCAATCGACACCATGTACAAGAGACTGCCGTCCTGGCGCTTGACCGCGACCAGCCAGTCCCGTTCCTGGATGGAATGTCCACTCTGGTCACGCAGGGGAGAGGTTCCGATCAAATCCACCGACTTCCCCGCCACTCCATTCACCCGGATATTTTCATCGTGCCCAATCTCGCGCAGATCAGGATTGGACTGGCGCAACGAAGCCAGCAGGTCGTGCATGCCCTGATCGAGGCTCACATTCGCGTCCTCGGGCTGGTAAGTGTTGATCATGACGCCGAAGGCGACGGCGTTCTGCGACACCCCGCTCTGCGGAGCTATCGTAACGGCCGAGTTCTGGTCGCCGTACACCTGCCAGTTCTCGGGATAAGAAATTGCAAAATCTCGGTGGCTGAAATTGCGCAGGCTGGCGCCGGGCTGCACGCTGCCGGCCGATGCGTTCATGGCCGGCGTCTGGCGTGCCGCAATCTGCTGCGCCGTAAGCGGTTTCATGCCTGCCACCCGCTCTTTGATATCGCGGAACTCGGCGCTGTCGCTGCGATAACTGCTCTTGCTCGGCAGCGTGGCCACCTCTTTCGCAACCGACTGGGCCCGATTTCCGGGATCGGGGTGGTCGCTGAAAAACTGCGGCCCGCGGGCGCCCCCTTCCTCCTGGAGCTTGGTAAAGAAATCTGCCATCGCCCGGGGATTGAAGCCGGTGTCATACATGATATCGGTGCCCAGCAGGTCGGCTTCGGACTCAGCCTTCCGCGAGTTCTTCAAAAAGTAGGAGCCAACGCCGAATGAGAGTCCCATCTGCGCCATCTGCGAGAGTGCACCCTGGCCCATGACCCCGCCCAGAATGGCCAGGGGCAGTTTCGCCGCCATCTGCTTGCTCGCGGCGCGTGTGCCATGGCGCTGAACCACGTGCGAGATTTCGTGCGCCATCACTCCCGCCAGCTCGGCTTCATTGTCCGCGGCCTGGATCGTTCCTATATTCACGAATACCGGCCCGCCGGGAAGAGCGAAGGCGTTGATCTCTTTCTGGTTCACTACGTGGAAGCTGTATGGCCATTTTTCCCCGGGAGCATGCGCCGCCAGCTGCTGCCCCAGGCGTCGGACATAAATGGACACCGGGTCCGAGTCGGGAAGGATCGGCAGTTGTTTGCTGACCTGGGCCGCGGACTGCTGCCCCGCCTGCACTTCCTCCTGCGCGGAAAACATATTGAAGCCGTGCGAAGGCTCGACCCGGGCATGGAGTGGCGAGATCCGCACGACGCAAAAAACCAGCAGCACTGCCAGGCAGCGCAGGATGGTCAGTTTGCTCCTCATAACTCCTATTTTAGATGCAGGATCGGTATCAGCGTGACCCGACGGGTTGCGCAGGCCCAGATGTCCTCATCCGGGCGGATGAGCGAAGCTCATCTTTAGAATTGTCCTCAGGATTGGTTTCGAAGCCGGCTGGCGGAGCTTCGCTCCATTGGGCAGGTGGGACACCTGCCCCTACGCAATCAGAATCCAGTGCCATGCCCATTATCCCAAAACCGGGACAGCTCAAAAAGCAGAGGCAACTTCAACAGCGGCGGACGAGGGCGCCCGCCCCACACGAAAAAAAAGCAAGGGCGCCAGTTTGCCTGACGCCCTGAGGTTGATTACTTCCGACGGGTGGAAAATTACTTGCCGTCCAGTGTGCCGGTGGCGCCGAACTCGCGCCGGGCCACGGTGCGGGCAGGTCGAGCCATGGGAAGCGCTCCGGCCGCCGCGCCCTGGCGTTCCAGCAACATGGGCACCATGGCATTTTCGGCTTCCTTGACGAACATGAGCGTGCCTTCGGGACTCATGTCGATGCGAATAAAGTCCCCCAGCTTGATCTGCCCGGTGGCAACCAGGTTGGCCAGCTGGAAAACGATATGCCGCTCGATGGCGCGCTTAAGGTGCCGTGCTCCATATTTCGGATCGGTCCCCTCGTGCAGCAGGAAGCTTTTCACCTTGGGTGTGCAACTGAAGACGAACTGGTTCACCGCCGATGCCATCAGGATGCGCTGCTGCACCATGCCCAGTTCGATTTCCAGGATCTGCTGCAAGTGTTCCGAGCGCAGCGTCCTGAAAACCACGGACTTGTCGATCCGGTTCATGAACTCCGGACTGAATTTGCGCCGCGCCGCTTCGACCGCGGTGCGGTTGATCTTGTCGTCGAAAGCCGCGTCCACCTGCAGCGCCTTGCGCGAGAAACCCAGTCCGCCATCGACCATGTTGCTCATCTCTCCGGCCCCCAGGTTCGAGGTCATGATGATGATGCATTGCGAGAGATCAACGCGGCGGTTGTCGCCCAGGGTCAAGGTTGCCTTGTCCAGAATGCCCAGCAACAGTTGCCAGAGCGAGTCGGAGGCCTTTTCGATTTCGTCGAACAGCAGAATCGAAAGCTTGAGGGTCTCGGTATGCCACTGGTTCAACGCTTCCTGCGTGAGCAAGGGATGGGTTTCGCGATGGCCGAGGTATCCCGGAGGCGAGCCGATCAGTTTGGCGATCTCATGCGAGTGCTGAAATTCAGCGCAATCGATCTTGATGCAGGCGCGGGCATCGCCGAACAGCGCTTCGGCCATGGCTTCGACCACCCGGGTTTTGCCCGAGCCGGTAGGCCCGAGAAACAGAAGGTTGCCCACCGGACGGCCGGGCGGATTCAATCCCGCCAGGAACATCTGGTAGATTTCGACCACTTTCTCGACGGCCTGGTCCTGACCGACGATTCTGCGGCGAAGGGCGCTTTCAAACTCTCGGGCATCATTGGAGCGACGAGTGGGGTCTAGCGTGGTGTTGACGACGGTTTTCATATAGGGTCTGGCCCTGCTTTTCCTTTTCTGGGCCCTGGGTACGTCCTGAAAAAGCGGGTCCGCCGTCTCGTAATGAGAGCGACAAATTCTGTCACCCTCCACCTTCGGCAAAACGATTACTGCAAACGACTCTCCATCCCGAGCGAACCACTCATTCCCAATTGTCTGTATGGTTTAGATGCGGGAAGGGGGGCAAAGGGCACGAGGTTACTCCGCACCGCGAGTAGGGTAAAGGGAAATAGTTTGCCACTTACCTGGAAGTTCCTTGGCCTGCCCGGTGCCTGGACCTCGCCAGCACTGACCCGACGTTATCTGGTTACCCGGCCTGACCGACGCTAGCATCCGTGAAAACCGCCGCTTTTCACGGAGATCACTTTGCGTCCATCGGGCCCCACATCACTTGCCGCCATCCTGTTTCTTTCCTTAAATTTGGCCTTCCCGGCGATGGTTTCGCCGGCTTTCGCCCAGACCAGGAAGCCCAAGTTGCTGCGGACTTCGCGGCCCTCAACTCCACTGGTGCCCAAGACCCCGGAGCCGTCCCTGACCACGGTGGCGCCCCCGGGCAGCGCCTTGTACGTAGCCAAGCGGGGCGACAGCATCCCGCTGGTGGCCCGTCATTACCTGTCGCAGACCTCGTATCTGACCTCCAGCGAACTGAGCGAGGCCATTCGGAGCGCCAACGCCGATTTCAAAGGCACCTTTCTCAAGGCCGGCCAGCCGGTGATCATTCCCGGACTGCTGCCCATGCCGATCGTGGAGAAATCGATCCCGGTATCGCGTGACTATGAAGTCCGGGCCGTGTATCTCACCGGCATCATGGCCGCCAGTGACCGCGGCATACGCATCGTCCGCCGTTGGCGTGAAGTGGGTGGCAACGCCGTGGTGTTCGATATCAAGGACAGTGATGGAAGCGTGACCATTCCCTTCGATCACCCGCTGCTGGGGGCCCACCGCAGCGCCTTCCATGACTTGCCGAAGTACATCCACTTCCTGCACTCGCAGAACATGCACGCCATTGCCCGCATTGCTATCTTCCGCGACCAGCGGCTGGTGGAGACCCATCCCGAACTTGCGGTGAAGTCGCACAAGACTGGCCAGGCATGGCGCGAGAACGGCAAGCTGGTCTGGACCGATCCCTCCCAGCCCAAGGTGCAGCAGTACGACATTGCGCTGGCCAAGAAGGCGGCCGAAGCCGGCGCCGACGAGATTCAGTTTGACTATGTGCGCTTCCCCGCGGAAGGCGACCAGAAAGACGCCAGTTTCTATTTCCAGACCGACCATCCGGATTGGCATCGGTCGGACGTCATTGCCGACTTCCTGAAACACGCCTACGCCGAGCTTCATCCCACCGGCGCGCTCTTGTCGCTTGACGTATTCGGCATCATGGCCTGGCAACGCCCGGTTGACCTGGCCCACACCGGGCAGGACATCGTGCGCATGGCCAAGTATTGCGACGTGCTCTCGCCCATGATCTACCCCTCCCACTTCTTCGGCATGGACGGAATTGCCCATCCTGGGGACGCACCCGAGCACTTCATTGGCGAGTCCATGGTTCGCTTTGAAAAGATCACCCAGGGCAGCGGCGTCGTGATACGGCCCTGGCTGCAGGCTTTCCGCTGGAGAACCAAGACCTATTCGCCGAAATATATCGAAGTCCAGGTGCTCACCGCGAAGAACAAAGGCGGGATCGGGTTCCTGTTCTGGAATGCCGCCAACGACTACAGCAAGCCCTACGCCGCGATGCCGGAGATGATTGCGGCCAAGGGACAGTACTTCCGTGGGGACGAACACCCGGCGACCGTGCAGGCGAGCATACCTTCAGGAACCAACTAAAGCAGTCAGATTACCATCGTAAACCACACGCTCCCTTTCCTGACGGGGAAGGCGCTTTCTCCTCGGTTATAATCGACATACAGTTTGATCGCGGCGATTACGGAGCCTGTTCTCTTTTCGGCGATCGCATTTAGGAGTATTCATGGCAATTCAAAAGACCGAGAAAATCTGGCACAACGGCAAGCTTATCCCCTGGGACAAGGCTACCCTGCACGTGATGTCGCACGTCGTCCACTACGGGTCGTCGGTATTTGAGGGGGTCCGCTGCTACGCTCTGCCCACAGGCCCCGCGATCTTTCGCGCTAAAGAACATATGCAGCGTCTGCTGGATTCGGCCAAAATCTATCGCATTGATGTGGACTTCGCCGTCGAAGAGCTGGTCGAAGGCATGGCCGAGGTAGTGAAGAACAATGGCGTCTGGCCCTGCTACATCCGTCCCATCGTCCTGCGCGGCTACGGCGAAGCAGGTGTCAACCCGTTTAACTCGCCCACCGAGGTTTATATCTGCAATTATCCCTGGGGAAAGTATCTTTCATCGGATTCCGGGGAAGGCGCCGACGTTTGCATCTCCTCCTGGACCCGCATTGCGCCCAATACCTTGCCGGCCATGGCCAAGTCGGCCGCCAACTACATGAATTCGCAGCTCATCAAGATGGAAGCTATCGTTAACGGCTATGTCGAAGGCATTGCGCTCGATGCCAACGGCTACGTGAGCGAAGGCTCGGGAGAAAATGTATTCGTGGTGCGCAACGGCGTGTTGAACACAGCTCCGCTGGGAAATTCCGTTTTGCCTGGCATCACCCGCGAGTCGGTCCTGCAGATCGCCCGCGATCTGGGCATCCCGGTGACTGAGCAGGGCATTCCCCGCGAGCTGCTCTACATCGCCGACGAGGTCTTCTTCACCGGCACCGCCGCCGAGGTCACCCCCATTCGCTCGGTGGACAAGATCAGCGTGGCCAAGGGCGTGGTCGGCCCCATCACCAAGGCGATCCAGAAGGAGTTCTACGCCATCGTCAAGGGGGAAAAGCCCGACAAGTACAAATGGCTTACACCCGTGCCAGTGGGCAGCAAGCAGCCCGTAGGCGTATAAGAGACCCACATAGGCCCGGACGCCCTCGTCCGGGCGGGCGAGCGAAGCTCGCCAGAGATTTCACGCACAGTCCCAGACACGCTGCCGAACCGATAGCCGGGCCTTCCCCGGCTGGGCGAGTCAGGGCACCCGCCCCCACGCCGTCACGGTCAGCGCCGTCATCTTCCGCACCAAATCACATCGATTGGATATTTTTCAAAAACGCGGTCCGCGGTGAGTACTGTCATTTCTTCGACCATGGCCTGCGCGATGATCAAGCGGTCGAAGGGATCGGAATGGTGCAATGGCAGATCGTAGACCCGAAGGCTGTGATCCTGATTTATGGGAAGCGATCGAATGCCCTGCTCGGCCAATCGCTTGGGAACATAGTGACCGGGAGCTTCAGGGAGTTGGAGCTTGCCTAACTTGGTCTTGATCGCGATTTCCCACGAACTAGCCGCTGAGAGATAGACCTCCGTCTGTGCACTGGCAAGTATCTCTAGCCCTGCGGTCCCGATTGTTTGCGCCGGACCGACGCTCCACAGCCAGACCATTGTGTCCAGCAGATACTTCATTTGCGTTTCCGGCGAGGCTTCGCCGGCGATTCCAATTCAGGCAGAGTGCCCCCGTAGAACTCTTTCAACAAATCATCGGGGAGGGGTGCGTCGAAATCGTGCGCAATCCAGATGCGGCCTTCGTCCATCCCCAGGGGGCGGATCTTCGACTTCTTCGGTTCCACAGGCACCAGGCGCGCCACCGGAACTCCGGCACGGGCGATGGTCACTTCCTCTCCGTTAGCGACCCGCTGCAGGAGACGCGAGAAGTGGGTTTTTGCCTCGTGGATGTTCACTTCCATGCAAGGTAGTATAGACTAAGTCCATAGACTAAGTCTATGCACTCAGTCCATACACAACGGCGGAAGATTGGCTCATTCCCCAAGCCGAGAGTCAGGTCAGAACCGCCGCTTCGGCAGGACGCTCGTCCCGATTCATCCCTCGTCAAGCCCTCAAACATCACGACGGCCCGAATTGCGCGCCCAGGAAGTTCATCTATCTAACCGGCTTGACATCGTCCAGAAATCCTATCCGGCAGGCGTGTCCTGCCGGGAGACGCGCATTACTTAGGTCATCTTGGGCCCAGTGACTTTTCGGTTCATCATACGGAAGGTTATCTGGGGGAAGTGTCGAATGAATATTGATGACTTGCTGCGCATCGCCATGGAGCGCCGGGCCTCGGACTTGCATTTGAAGGTAGGCAACTATCCCCATCTGCGCATCGATGGCGACTTGAATCCGTTGACCGACCAGCCGCGCGTCAGCGCCGAAGACATGCTGACTATGGCGTTCAGCATGATGTCGGCACGCCAGAAACAGAAATTCAAAGAGACCACGGAAATCGACATGGCTTACGGCGTGGCCGGACTGGGCCGCTTCCGTGTGAACGTCTTCCAGCAGCGCGGCAACGTGGGTCTGGTGCTGCGCGTCATCCCTACCAAGATTCGCGCCCTCGATGAATTGTATCTGCCGAAGATCGTGGAACAGGTTTGCGAAATGCCGCGCGGCCTGATTCTGGTCACCGGCGTCACCGGTTCCGGTAAGTCAACCACGCTGGCCGCCATGGTGGACCGCATCAACTCCACTCGCGCCGAACACATCATCACCATCGAAGACCCCATCGAATTTCTGCATCGCGACAAGAAGGGATACGTCAACCAGCGGGAAGTGGAAGTGGATACACCGTCGTTCGGCGCGGCCCTGCGCGCTTCCCTGCGTCAGGATCCCGACGTCATCCTGGTCGGCGAAATGCGCGACCTCGAAACCATCGGCACAGCGCTGCACGCCGCCGAAACCGGCCACATGGTGTTTTCCACGTTGCATACACTGGACGCAGTCGAAACCATCAACCGTATTATCGCCATCTTCCCGCCGCCTGAACAGAAGCAGATCCGCCTGCAGCTGGCCGCGGTGCTGCGCGCCGTTATCAGTCAACGGCTGGTGCGACGCTGCGACGGCGACGGCCGAGTTCCGGCGGTCGAGGTCATGATCAACACCGCCTACATCCGGGAATGTATTCTGGTCCCGGAAAAGACTCGCGCCGTCCGTGATGCCATCTCTGCCGGAACGTCGCAGTATGGCATGCAGACCTTCGATCAGTCGCTATGGGATTTGTTCCAGGCAGGATTGATCAACTACGAAACTGCTTTGGAAAACGCCTCCAACGCCGACGACTTCAAGTTGCGGATGCAGGGTGTTTCTTCCACCAGCGACATTTCCCGCAACGCCATGCAGCAAACCGGCTTCGGCGGCAAGTAGCGAAGTTGTTGGCCTCAAGAAATCAGGGGCGCGCATTGTATTCATGCGCGCCCCTTTTTTTCTGACCGTGTGAAGTTGGCCTTTTGCCTGCAACCTTACAACCACTGAAGATTCTTCTGCTGCTGAGCGTCTTGTACAAGAGTCAAAGTCAAAAGCGGCGGACAGGAGCCCCACACGGGTCTATTTTGCCGCCAAGGCTTGCGCCTGCACCAGAAATCCGGCTGCGTACCGGGCGTGATGACAATCCGCGCCACTGAGGATGGCCAGGGCATCGTGCAGCGACGAAATATCGAACACCCGATTCAAGCGGGTACGCGTGAGCATCTCATGCACCAGGCGCGACGGATGCGTCAGTTTGAGCTGAATGCCGTGGTTACGCGTCCAGTGATGCAGTGACACCAGCAAGTTCAAACCGCCCGCATCCATGAATTCCACCTGCGAGAGGTCGAGCACCACGATGCGCGTGTTTTTCTCCGAGGCCACCGCGTTCCTGAGCGTGCAGACCTCCACGCCGCGCACCAGGCGCCCGCTGCAGTGCACCACCGCCACTCCGCCGTTTCTTTCCACATCTATGGTAAGCATGACTGACTCCTCATTTTTCTTTTCATGATAGACGACCCGACGGGAAGAAAGTCACCGCCCGCCTCCCGCTCACTCCGTGAATTTCAGTCATCCCTGGTGTATACGTAGTTGGTAGCACAGGAGTTCCATGCTCAAGTTGTAGTAAGCAGGCGATCTTGTTTTTTTACAAACAATTTACACGAATGAAATGACGTGCCCGGTATGCCCTTTCCCCGCCCCCGAAAGACCGATTCCGAAGACGTTCTTTACGAATATGCCGTAGGCGCGCTGGCCCGCCGCATGCGTTCGGTGGCTGAACTCAAACGCCTGCTGCGGCCCCGGGTCGAAGCTGACACCGAATACGGTAAGACGCTGATGGAACTGGTCATCCGCCGCCTTAAAGACCAGGGTTATCTCAACGATGCCAAATACGCCGCCGCTTTTTCGTCCTTCCGCCGTGACAATGAAAAGTTTGGGCGCCGGCGTGTGATTACCGATCTGAAGGCCAAGGGAGTGCACGGCGAAGTGATCGACAAGGCAGTGGATTCGGTCTATGACGAAGTCAACGAAGAGAAGCAGGCCCGCGATTACCTGCACCGCAAGCGGCTGCAGAAACCAGAGAGCCAGAAAGACGCGGCCCGCATCTTTCGCCAGTTGATGCGCGCCGGGTTTGGTTCCAGGACGATCTTCGCCATCCTGAGAAAGTGGGACGTGGATGACGAAACTCTGACCGCGCTCGAGGGCGAGTTGGAATAGGCGTGGTGCCGGGCTAGGCGCTCTTTGCGAACTTGGCGGTAGAGCGTTTGACCTTGCCTGAATCATCCAAACTCTTGAACCGCAAAGGACGCAAAGAAAACCACAAGGGACGCGAAGAAGCCCGACGCAATTGAAGAGGCCGCTGACTGTGGGACGCCCAGCGTTGCGTTTACGCCTGAAATGCTGGATACTCCCTCGGAACGGGTTCACACAATCAGGAGGAACGTATGAAAGCAAGATGGACAACAATGGTCGCGGCCCTGCTGCTTGGGCTGGCATCGTTCGCCTACTCGCAAGGCATGGGATCTGACATGGACAAGGCGGCCGACAAGACTGCGGACGCCACCAAGGACGCGGCCAAAGACACGGCGCACGCTACCAAGAAGGCGGCCAAGAAAACCGCGCATGCCACCGACAAGGCCGCCGACAAGACGGTGGACACGAGTAAAGACGTGGCCAAGGACACCAGCCACGCCACCAAGAAGGCTGCGAAGAAGACGGCGCATGCCACTGACAAAGCGGCCGACAAGACGGCCGACACTTCAAAAGATGTAGCCAAGGATACGACTCACGTGGCCAAGAAGACCGGGCACGGCGTTACCAAAGGCGCGAAGGCGGTCGGTCATGGAGTCAAAAAAGGCGCGGAGAAGACGGAAGACGTGGTGAAGTAAGTTGTAAGGTCGCGGGGGGCACTCTTCAATCCAGCCGGGCTAGGCCCGGCCGGGACGGGCAGGAGTGCCCGTCCCTACCCGGTTTCTGGCGACCACTGGGGGTCTGGGCTGTGCCAGCTGGATCAGGGAGCGGTTGCCCACCCGAATGAAATCCAGTTCCCGGGCAGCCTGCAACGCGTTGACCGCTTCCTTGACCCGGGAGCGCGGAACAAAATTCCCGAAAAATGATTCCACTTCCTGCTGGTCGGCGGCGATGACGCAATCCAGATACTTGGAGAGCAGCGCCGACAGCGCTTCTCCCACCGACAGCCCGATGCCTTCGCGGACCGCGTCCGGCGCCCAGCGGTAGAGCACATCCCAGAACGCTCCCTCCTCCGGCTTGTAGTCCACGCGGGTGATGCGCAGCTTCGACCAGAGTTCGCCCAAAGCGTGGTCGAGCGCGACAAACGAAATGCTTCCCCCCAGGTCTTCGCGCATCCGCTGCTTCGAAATCGGACCGGCGCGGCGAATGAGTTCGAAAGCGTCGCAGGCCAGCTGCGAATACTCCGAACGCGGCTTGGGCTGCGGCGCCTGCTTGGGATTGCGTTCTCCCACCAGCGCATAGAAGTAAGGAAAAATCGAGCCCGCCACCAGGAAAGCATTGTTCTCTTCAAACTGGTTGGCTTCGTAAGCGTCATGATTGCGCAGCAGACGCACCATACCTTCAGTGGCCTCCTGCGCCCGCGGATCAGCATAAGCATGCTGCTGGGCGGGCAGATGTTTGTCCGATCCCGTCCAGGCGCCGATGAAGGTTGGAGCCAGCAGCGGCGGGCGCATGGGATACATCAGACAAAACCCCACCGACTCGATGAAGCGATGCGCTTCGTCGAGGGTTCGCAGTGGCGTTCCGTTGAGGTGCCACTTCTCACGCCGCAGTTGATCGAGTTCGTTGTCAGTCATAAATCAGCTGCTAGCTACTGGCTTCTGGCTTATAGCTTGAGACCCTTGCCAGCTGAGGTTTTGCCAGGAGCCAGCAGCCAGAAGCTCAAATCCGCTTGAACGCCTTCTGAATGTCCTTCATTGAGTATCGCAGAACTACCGGCCTGCCGTGCGGGCACGTCATGGGACAGTCGGTCTTGGCCAGTTCCGTCAGCAGCCATTCCATTTTATTCTTCTCCAGCGGCATGTTGACCTTGATGGCTGCATGACAGGCGATGGAAGCAGCGATGCGGCCGCGGATCTTCTCCAGATTCAGCGCCTGTTCCTCTTGGGAAAACTGGTCAAGCAGTTCCTGCAGCATGTGCTCGACGGCGCAAGCGTCAACCCCGGCGGGAGCGATCTTGACCGCAATGCTGCGGGCGCCAAAGGGTTCGACCTCGAATCCATTTTTAGCCAGTTCGTCCGCGATGTCGGCGAAGACCGCCTGCTGGGCCAGCGTGAGTTCGATTACCAGGGGCAGCAACAGGCGCTGGCTTTCGACTTTCTGCGCCGCCCTCTGCTTCAGAATTCTCTCGAACAGCACACGCTCGTGGGCCACGTGCTGATCGACGATCCACAGGCCTTCCGAATTCACCGCCAGGATGAAGGAGTCGCGAATCTGGCCCAGCGGTTTGAGCGAAGCTAGCGCCGGGGCCAGATCGCTCGAGGCGTCCGCTTCGTCAGGGATGGGAGGAGCGCAGCTGTCGTTGCCCATCGAACTGGGCACGGGCTCGGGGGCGCGAACCAGGGACAGGGCGGCGTTGCCCTCGACTGAAATGCCTTCCCCAAACTGAAAGCGCCCGCTGATCGGTGGCGGCGCCGGCGCCTGCAAGCTGAAGGGCTGCGGCCCGGCCGGCGTGTAGAGCGAGCGCCAGGCGGCCGCATCAGGGCTTGCGTCCCGTCCCGCAAGCGATGGGCTGGCTGTGGGATGGGCGCTGATCTCGACCGCGAACTGTGGCACGGGGCGCGCCTTCATCAACGCGGCGCGCACCGAGTCGCGCACGAAATCATGCATCACGCTCTGCTGGCGAAAGCGGACTTCGGTCTTCGAGGGATGCACATTGACGTCCACTTCGCCGCTGGGCAGGTCGAGAAACAGCAGCACCACCGGGAAAACCGTCGGCGGCAGAATGTTGCGATAGGCCTCGATGATGGCGTGCTGGATGAGTCGGTCGCGGATCAGGCGTCCATTCACGAAGACGTAGATCGAGTTGCGGTTCAGTTTCTGGATTTCGGGCTTGGAAACGAAACCGTGCACGTGGAATTCGCCGAAGTCCGGAGATTGGGGAATTTTGGAATCGGGAATGACTTCTGCGCTGGCATCTCCGGCTTCTTTTTCGGAGGCCGGCCTCTCGCGGGCGGGGGCGCCCGCGCCACACTCTTCTTTGCGGCGCCAGGGCGGTGGCTGTGGCAGACCGATGCGTTCGAGCGGCTGCACCGCGGCGATGGGAATCAGCTGGTCGAGAACTTCCTTGCCGAAAACCTGGTACACGCGCTCGCTGTATCCCGCGACCGGCGGGGCAATCAGCATGGCGTGGGTGGCGGAGTGCAGTTCGAAATGCTTGTCAGGATGGGCCAGCGCGTAGTGCGTTACCAGAGAGGCGATGTGGGAAAGTTCGGTGGATTCGGCCTTCAGAAATTTCTTGCGCGCAGGAATATTAAAGAAGAGGTCGCGGACCGCGATGGAAGTCCCGACCGGCAGACCGCCTTCTTCCACCTTGAAGATCTTGCCGCCATTGATTTCCACAATCGTCCCGGAGGCCTCATCGGGGGCGCGAGTCTCGAGTCGCAGACGGGAAACCGAGGCGATCGAAGGCAGCGCCTCTCCCCTGAAGCCGAGCGTGGCCACACTCAGCAGGTCGGCTGCATTCTTGATTTTCGAGGTGGCGTGGCGCTCGAAGGCCAGCAGGGCATCGTCGCGCACCATGCCGCAGCCGTTGTCGGTGATCTGGATGAGCTTCTTGCCTCCGGCCTCGACCTGGATCTGAATGCGCGTGGCGCCGGCATCGAGCGAATTCTCGAGCAACTCTTTGGCCACCGAGGCCGGACGCTCCACTACTTCGCCGGCGGCGATCTGGTTGGCAACGTTTTCAGAAAGAACGTGGATTCTGCCCATGGAGCGCGAGTGCCTGGTAAATCTGAATCAAATTCAGTGTCGCAGATGAAGGGCTGAGGAAGCAAAGCACGAACAGAGTCGCCCCAAAACGCTTCAGGAAGGGTGGAGCAGCGCTTTAGCGCTGCATTAAAGATCTGCTAAGGACGGCGGCTTTAGCCGCTGCGGTAAGTACCTAAGGGGCTGACGCCCAAACCGTTTCAAGCATGGATACAGGCCAACGTCCTCCACCAGGAAATCGCTCCTTCCGCAGCCGTGGAAGTCGCGCCCTTCCACAATCTCGCGCTACAGGCGGAACTCGACTGAGAGCGTAGTCTCAACCGGCGTGGGTTCGCCCTGGACGCGATAGGGACGGAAGCGCCACCACCGGGCTGCGTCCATGGCCGCCGGGACCAACCCGTCGGCGCCGCTGACGGGACGAATGTTTACTACCGTACCGTCAGCGGCAATGATCGCGTCGAGCATTACAACGCCCTGTAGGTTGGTCCGGCGAGCCGCTTCCGGATACAACGGCTCTACCCGGCGGACCAGCAACCGCTCCATCACTTCAGCAGGGACTTTGGCGGAGGGTGGCCGCGCGTGGACATCTTTTCTGGCCATGCGTGCTTCCAATTGTTGCCAGCCCCGGTGCCATTGCCACAACGCCCAGCCTCCCACGACCAGTAAGAGGCCCAGGGTCAGCCGCAGCAGGCGTTCCACGGCCAGATTACGCGTCGGCGTGGACCTGGGCAGCCGGCGCGCCTGTACACCCCCAGCCGGGCTGGGCTGGGGGGCCGTCATCCGGGCTGAAGGGGAGGCAGAAACCGCCGCTTTGGGGGCCAGCGTAGAAGGCAAAGGCTGGGAAGTCCCTGCCCAGCTGCGAATCATCGATTTTTGATCGCCCGAAAGCCCCAGAAATTCGAAGCCGCAACGCAGCTGGTTGTGGTGTCGTACGACGGCCTTGGTCTGGAGCGCGTGGCCCGCATTGGGCAGCTTCAACTCGACTGCAACCCATTCACCAGGTTGAAGTTCGGCGGCCAGCACCGCGGCTACACCGCCTTCGCCAATGTCGAGAGAGCGCCCCGGAATGCTGGCCGGCGCGCCGGCGCGCAGCACCGTGATGTCCACAGGGATGGCCACCGGGTAGCGAGGAATGCGCCGGCGGACTCCACTCAAGCCCGATGCAGGGTGCCCCGAAGCGCTCATATTTCACGCGATACGTTGCTCACGCGTTACGCTCTGACTCGATATTTCCGGCCCGATCTAAGCCGTAGGATCCAGGGTAGCGATGAGTGTCCCGCCGCTCCCGGTCAACACAGGCAGAACGCCCGTGCTTCATGCGCTCTAATAAAGCTACAGCCCGAAGCAGGGCTCCGGGCCGGATTTATTCGCCGCCTGCCACCTGGGACAGGCTTCACGCCCGCTACTCACCTAGGGCCAACGCTTGGCGGTGTCTTCCCATCCAGCGGCGCGAGCGGCCTGCGGAGCGGCATTGACCGCCGTCTGGGGGATGCGGATGGGCTGCTGCGACCCAGCCGATGGAGCCAAAGTCGGCTTGTTGTCATTGCCGGCTTCCTTGTCTTCGGACAGAAGCGGCGCGGCGACACGCAAAGCCTCTACTTCTTTTTCCAACCGGGAAAGCTCAAGCTCTTTTTGCCTCAAAACTTCATAAACATTCTTCATGCGTCAGCACCTGGCGAGCCTATCGAAATTCGAACAATTAAGTCGAACTTTATCAGTTGTCTCGGTTTTGTCAAGAAGTAAGACCGGACCGGAGTGTTCTAAGAGGACACGCCCAGAAGACGGTACTGGTTACTTCCCAATTCGCCGTTGCTCTGGTTGAAGCCACAAAGTAGCGCTGGCTTCCCGCCGGCCCGATGGGCGGGCTGGCTGCCCGCCAGACAGCCGGCAAGACGCCGGCGCCTCTTTGCGGTTCTCACTCGATCGCGGATCAAGCTCGGCACTGATTTTACATCTCTGCGCTTAACCTTTCACTGCTCACCACGTCTAAGCCAGCATGTGCACCCCGGGCCGTCCGCTGGGCAGCAGCATTTGCATCGTGCAATTTTTCTGGAACCAGTAGCCGAGCCCTCGCGTATCACACATCAAGGCGCGGTGTAGCTCCAGCAGGGGGCGCCGCAGAGCGTGCAGGAGGCAGACCGGTAATGAGCTCCGGAGGGTGGGTCATGGACATTGGGCGAGGCAGCAGCAACGGCGCGGGAAACAGAAGTCTTCCTGGCAGTTCAGATCCTCACGTTCAGGAAGTGGTGAGGGCGGCGCACGAGGAGCTGCGCCAGCTCATGCGTCAGCGCGCCGACGTGATGAAGCGCATCGGTACGGTGAAACAGACCATCGTGGGACTGGCCAACCTGTTCGGCGATGAAGTGCTGAGCGAGGAATTGCTGGAACTGGTGGACCGCAAGAGCGGTGGACGACAGCCAGGTTTCACCAAGGCCTGTCGCATGGTGCTGATGGAAGCGGCGCACCCTCTGGGCGCTCGCGAAGTATGCGAGCACATTCAACAGCGCATTCCGCCGGTGTTATTGCGCCACAAAGATCCGCTGGCCTCGGTGACGACCGTTCTCAACCGTCTGGTGGAATACGGTGAAGCGCGCACCGTAGTGCGGGAGAACGGGCGCCGGGCATGGCAGTGGGTCGCCGATCCCGCCGAAAGCGGCTTCGGTCACACGCGCCGCAACCCCCCAAGTGTGTAGAGCGGGCGCCCTCGCCCGCTTCGGAGCGTAGGCAACCCCGAGCTTGTATCAAGCACGAAAATGTTGAGGGATTGAAACGGTGAACGGCGGCGGAAGCCGGGCTGCTTCCGAATCCTGCGGCACGACGAGTCGTGCCCTTCCCCAAAAAAAGTGCACTCCAGCCAAGTCAAACCCTGCCGAGCTGCGCTCGGCCTGGACGGGTCGGAGACCCGTCCCCACACCGGCTGCTATCCGGGCAGCAGCATGCCCTTTTCCAGATGACGGGTCACGTGCGCATACGACGCGGCGTGAGGATCGTGGGTCACCATCACGATGGTTTTGTGAAAGTCTTCGTTCAACCGCTTCAGGATTTCGAGCACTTCCGTGGCGGAGTGGCTGTCCAGATCGCCGGTGGGTTCGTCGGCCAGCAGCAGGGTGGGATCGCTCACGATAGCGCGGGCGATAGCCACGCGCTGTTCCTGTCCGCCGGAGAGTTGCTTGGGCAGATGTCCGACGCGTTCTTCGAGACCGACCAGTTTCAGCGCGGTCATCACGTGATCGCGGCGCTGCTGCGCGGAAAGCTTGGTCAGCAGCAGCGGCAGCTCGACGTTCTCAAACGCAGTAAGCACCGGAATCAGGTTGAAGGTCTGGAACACGTAGCCGATATGCTCGTTGCGCCAGTGCGCGGATTGGGAATCGCTGAAGCGAAAAATGTTTTCGCCCAGCACCAGCAACTCGCCGGCGGTGGGCCGGTCGATGGCGGCAATCATATTCAGCAGGGTGGTCTTGCCCGAGCCCGAAGGGCCCATCAGGGCAAGGAATTCGCCGCCGCCGATCTCGATCGAAACATCGTCCAGCGCCTTGACCTCGAAGGCATCGCGCTTGAAAACCTTGCTGACGTTGCGGGCCTGCACAACCTTGGTTTGGATTGCGGTGTGGGGAACGGTAGCTGCGCTCATGACTGTCCTTTGATCTTGATTTTGTCGCCGTCTTTCAAATCCTGCGGCCCAGAAGTGATGACGTCCTCTCCGCCGTTGAGACCTTGCACCAGCACGCCGTCGCTGCGTTGCGAAAGGATTTTTACCTCCCGCGCCATGGCCTTGCCGTCAAATGCGAGGAAGACAATCTTCTTGCCGTCCCGGTCCTTGATCGCCGCGGTGGGTACAAAGACTCCCTGCGGCTGGGAACTCGTATGCTTGGTTTCGTCGGCCAGGAATTTGACCGTCGAGTTCATATCCGGCCGCAAGTACGAATCCGGCTTAAGGATTTGCACCTTCACCTGGACAGTGGCCTTGGCCCGGTTCGCCTGGGGCGAGATCTCGGCGATCACGCCGTCATACTTGCGGTCGGGATAAGCGTCGGTGGTGACCACCGCCTTTTGCTTGGGGTTGAGCCGGGCAAAATCGTCCTGCGCGATATCGAGTTCCACCTGCAGGTCGTTGAGATCAGCCAGCGAAACCACCAGACCCTGCGGACCGCCCTCCGCCGTGCTGGCGAATCCCGAAGTGACCAACTCACCCTTTTCGGCGGCGCGCTCAAGAATGGTTCCCGTCACCGGGGCGCGGATCACGGTCGCGTCAAGCAGGGACTTGGCATAGTCCGCCTGACCCTGGGCCTGCTGCAGAGCACCGCGCGCGCGAGCGATCTCCTCCGGCCGCGGACCGATCTTGGCCAGCTGGAAGGCCTGGTTCAGCGAATCCGCCCGCTGCTGGTCAGCTTCAAACTTGGCCGTGGCATCGTCGAGCGCCTGCTTTGACAGCACGCCCTGGGTCACCAGGCCGCGGGTGCGGTCGAGCGTAATCTTGTCGTTGGCCAGCGTCGCTCGGGCTTCATCGAGATTGTGCTGGGCCTGCTGAATTTCCTGGGGACGCGATCCGTTCTGCAACTCCTCCAGATAAGCTTTGGCGTTCTCGGCCGCGCCTCGGGCCTGATCGTATTGGGCGCGGAACTCGTCATCTTCGAGGCGAACCAGGACCTGGCCCTCTTTGACCTTGTCGCCCTTTTCCACGCCAATCCACTTCACCCGGCCAGTCACCTTGGAATTCAGGTTGATCTTGTGGTGAGCGACAATGTAGCCGCTGGCGGAGAGCACCACGCCGCCAATTTCGCTGCTTTGGGCCGAGGCCCGCGCCACCGTTACCTCCGGAGCATCGCGCGAGAGGAGCCGGTAGGACAGAGCGACCACTCCCAGAAGCACCAGCACCCCGATCCCAACAAGAATGTACCGGCGCGCCCAGACCGGAGGTTCGCCCTCGCCGCCAGTGCGCGCCGAGCGATCGATTCTCAGGCTGCGCAGGTCTTCGTGTTTTGCGTCAATCGGCATAGCCTTTTTGTAGCGCTGGCCTCCCGCGAGCTGTCCGGCGGGCGTCTCCCGCCGATCGCTACCCTAGTCCCGCAATGCGCTCAGTATATCGCGGCGCGACGCGTGCCAGGCCGGAGCGAAGCCGCCCACCACTCCCATAATGAGGGCAAAAATGACTGCGCTCATTACCACCGCCGGCGTCATCTGCAGGCTGAATACGACTTCGCTGAAGGTCACTTGATTCTGCGTCCCCGTGGTCATGCCATTGAACGGCAACATCAGGATGATGCCCAGGGCCGCACCCAGCAAAGACAGCAGCAAAGATTCCAGCATGAATGAAGTCAGAATGCTGGGCCGTGAAAATCCGATCACGCGCAGGGTGGCAATCTCGCGCCCGCGATAGGCCACGGCGGCATACATGGTGTTGGCGGCGGCGAAGCAGGAGCCGACCGCCATGATGAAGGCCACAATCCAGCCCACAAATTTGATCGGACCTCCCGACTTGGTTTGCGACGCGTAGTAGTCGGGTTCGAGCAAGCCATTCAGCTCCAGACGCTGGTCGTCGTTGGCGCGGTTCTTCAGCGCCTGCGCCGCCGCCGGATCGGTCGCGCGCACCAGCACCGACGAGTACACCGTGCGTTCGAAATCGGTGACCAGCTGATTGACGTCGCCCCATATTTCGGAGTCGTGCGCCGTGCCGCTGCCGTCGAAGATGCCTACGATAGGCCATTCGCCTTTGCCGATGTGTACGGAGTCGCCGATGTTGGCATGTTCGAATCGTTTGTTGATTGAACTGCTTACCACCACTTCCCGCTGTCCGGGCGTAAACCATCTGCCCTGGAGGATGTGGATCTGGGGCCGCATCTCGATTCCAAGCGGGGTGAGGAAGCGGGTGGTCACGTTGGTCTCTCCGGTTCCGCCCTTGCGCGGCAGCACCACCACCAGAATGTCTTCGCCCGAGACCAGAGGTTCACCTTTGCTGTTTTTGGCGATGCCGGGCAGTTCCCTCAGGACTTGAAAGGCGTCGCGCGAGACTCCGCCGGCAGCCAGCTCCGAGTCTGACCCCTTGCGCAGCATCAGCACGTTGAGGGGATCGCCGGTAGTGGCAAAGGCGCGGCCGAGGCCTGCCAGCAGCGCCATGATGAAGACCGCGGTCGCTACCGTGAGCGCGATTCCGAGCGCAGTCATGATGGTGAGGCTCTTGCGCAGCCGCAGATTACGCACGTTATAGCTGAGAGGGATTGCCATTTTTATGCTCGTCCTGCAACGCTGTTCGATTCAATTCATCCGATGTGACGCAAGCCGTCCACGATGTTGACCTTGGCCGCATGGTAGGAAGGTATGAAAGAACTGGCGAATCCCACCACGGCCGCAATCAGCAGTGCGGCCAGGATCGTGACCGGAGTGACCTTCATGCCGGTAAACATTCCACCCTGGCTGGCCATCGCACCCACGATAAAGAAGCACAGCAATGAGCCCACCAGGCCTCCCACCACGGACAGCGACACCGCCTCGCCCACAAACAATCCCAGGATGCTATTGCGGGTGAAGCCCAAAGTTTTCAACACCGCGACCTCCCGGGTGCGCTCGCGAATCGACATCGCCATGGTATTGGCCGATACCAGCAGGATGGTGAAAACCACCGCCAGGCAAATGCTCATGATGAAAGCCTTGATGTTGCCCAGCATTCCGATGAAGCCCAGCTGGAAGGCATGCTCGCTCTCGGTTTTGGTGGGACGGTCGGCATTGCGGAAGGTCTCGTCGATGGCTTGCGCTACCTTGGGGACATCCTGCGGAGAATCGGCCAGCACCGCGTAGAAGCCTTCACTGCCCTTGAGCTTGGGAAAGCCTTCGTCGATGTAATCTTTATTGAAATAGATCGACTGCGTGGGATCGGGCGGGCTGAAGATTCCCCGGATAGTCAGTTCCAGGTTCAGCGGAAAAATCTTCCCCGTGATATTCAGTCGGTCGCCGATCTTCCAGTGAAACTTGTTGGCCAGGCCCACGTCCACGATCGCTCCGGCACGGTCATGCTGCCAGGCCTCGAGCTGGTCGGCGGGTATTTTGAACTCCGGATACACCTTCATCAATTCCTGGGGATCGGTGCCAAACTGGGCGAAGAAGTGCTCCGGCTTGTCGTCCATATACTGCCCGCCAAACCACTGCTGGTTTACCACTTCCTTCACGCCCGGAATGGCCTGGATCTTCTGCTTGTAGTAGCTGGGCAGATTGAACACCAGCGACACCTTGTGGCGCACGATCAGGCGCTGCGCCGATTGTTCGCTGGGCTTGCTGTCATAAAAACTGCGCCAGATGGTGATCAGAAAAGTGAGCAGAAGCAGCGAGCCGCCGATGCTGAGCACGGTCAGGATGCTGCGGCGCTTGTTGCGGAAGGCGTTTTTGGTGACAAATCGAGTCAGGGTCATAGCGAACTCCGGGAGCCTGCAGGACGGGTGCGGCCGAAACCGCAGCCAGCATTCTATCAGGATAGACGCAAAGTTTCGGCTCCCGTAACTGCGTCCAATCCCCAAATCACTAAAATCAGTCCTCTTAGATAAGTAGAACGACGTTGGGACTCAGAAAGTTACGGCCCGGACGCCGAAAAAGTTCCTTAGCATTCCCCACCTTTCCTTCCGATCCAAGGCCAGGCTCCGGAAGTCCGGCGCCCTGCTCTTACGGTTATGTCGAATGAGCCCCGGTGAAATCGACAGGCCAGTCACGAATTCTTGTGGCTGCCCAGGACATTTCCGGACCCATGGAATTTGCTCCGGCGCCCGACGTTGAATTCCGGTTGCCTCTATCTGCCTAATCCACTAGCATGTCGCACGGAACTCACCCGAACCCGGCGGCGGATGGAGGAGTATGGGCGAAACCGCGGCACATCTCACCCACAAAGCACTGACCAATATAGACATCGCAATTATCGCTGTTTACTTTGTGGTTATCTTTGCCATCGGCTTCTACTTTGCCCGCAAGGAACGCACCTCGACCGACTACTTCCTGGCCAGCCGCAACGTGGGCTGGTTTGCCATCGGGGCGTCGCTGTTTGTTTCGAATATCTCCACTGAGCACTTCATCGGGCTGGCGGGCTCCGGCGCCAGTTCGGGCCTGGCGGTGGGCTCGTTTGAATGGCTGGCCTGCCTGATCCTGCTGGTTCTGGGCTGGGTCTTTGTCCCGTTTTATCTGCGCTCCAACGTGTTCACCATGCCGGAATTTCTGGAGCGCCGCTTCAGCCGGTCGTGCGCTGTTTACTTGGCTGGAATTTCCATCCTAGCGTATGTATTCACCAAGATCTCCGTCCATCTTTACGCGGCTGCGATTGTGCTGGAGCGCGTGGTGGGCTGGAGCCCGCTGACGGCAGCGGTCATTCTAGTCATTGCCACCGGTATTTACACCATTGCCGGAGGATTGGCGGCGGTTATTTACACCGACCTGGTGCAGACCCTGATCCTGATTTTCGGGGCCGTTATCCTGACCGTAATTGGAATGCATCAGGTGGGGGGATTTGCCGGCCTGCGCGCCGCGCTGCCCGCCAGCTACTTCCACATGGTCAAGCCCATCAGCGATCCCGACTTTCCCTGGACTGGCATTTTCTTCGGGGCACCCATTCTCGGTATCTGGTACTGGTGCACCGACCAGGTGATCGTGCAGCGCGTGCTTTCGGCCAAGGATGAAGGACACGCCAAGGCGGCCACCATTTTTGCCGGCTTCCTCAAGATCCTGCCGGTGTTCATGCTGGTGCTGCCCGGCCTGATTGCGGTTGCGCTCTACCGCGACCTGTTCAAGTTTGGCCCTCATGGCGAAGTGCTGAACGGAGACATTGCCTATCCCACGCTGATCATCAACCTGCTTCCGACCGGCCTGGTCGGCGTGATGATCGCGGCTCTGCTGGCGGCGTTGATGGGGGCGATGAGTTCGGTCTTCAATTCGGCTTCGACCCTGGTCACGCTCGACTTCTATAAGAAGATCAAGCCGGACGCGAGCGAGCGGCAACTGGTCGGCTTCGGCCGCGTGATGACCGGCGTGATGGTGGTGCTCGGCTTGGCTTGGGTGCCGTTCATTCACCTGATCAGCAGCCAGCTTTATATCTACCTGCAAAGCGTGCAGGGCTACATCAGCCCGCCCATTGCGGCCTGCTTTATCCTGGGCATTCTGTGGCCGCGGCTGAACGCGCAGGGCGCGATCACTTCGCTGCTGACCGGCTTTGTCATGGGCGCGGCCCGTTTCATTCTCGAATTGATGGACCGCGCGGCCGGCGGCCACGCCTTCGACAATGCGTTTCTGCGCGGCCTGGTGGACATGAACTTTCTGCACTACTCCATCCTGATGTTCGTCATCTGCTGCGTGGTGCTGATTGGAGTCAGCCTGGCTACGCCCGCGCCGGAACGTAAGAAACTGGCCGGCCTGACCTTCGCTACAGTCGGCGAGAAGATGGACGTCACCCTGGTGCGGCCTCCGGAGCACAAGCCGGCGGCGGAAACCGCGGCCGAGCACCGCCTCAACGTGATTTTCAGCCTGGCGCTGCTGGCCACCGTAATCGGACTCTGGTTCCACTTCCGGTGAGAGTCGCCGTTCTTGCTCGAGGGCTTTCAGAATGGCGCGCATCCGCAGCCTCAGGCTCAACGTCACCCGCGAAGAAGCGACCGAGTATTTTTCTTCCGGCATGCTGTATTTTCTGCGCGACAGTACTTTCGGTCCGCTGCGCTCGGTGGCCGATTTCTACATTCCCTTCCGCCTCTTTCAGATTGAAATCCTGAATGGCGGCAAGCGCGATCTGCGCGTGTTTGGCCTGGACGCGGTGAACGGATCGCTGGATCTTTATCACTTCGAGCAACTGCCGGGCGAGCGCGAAGTGCTGTATCTCGAGACCCGCAACTACTCTGAGCCCATGCTGGGCGAGGCCGAAGCGGAAAAGATTATCATCGTCAAAGTGCAGAGATTGCTCTTTACCACCGGGTTCTTCCGGGTGCGCGATCTGCATATCTCCGCCGTGCCCGTCGTCGGCGAAATCTATGTGCCCTATTGGGTAGGATTTCGGGGGCGCGGAGTGCGGGCGCGCCTGGCGGTGATCGACGCGGTGCGGCGCAAGCCGGAAGGAGCCAAGGTGCGGCACTTGCTGCGGGCCTGGCTGACGTCGATCCGAACCACGTAGGGGCAGGTGTCCTCACCTGCCCGGCGGAGCGAAGCTCCGCTATCTCCCCCCCAAATGTAAGGCTCTGTCGAGCTTCGCTCGACTGGGCAGATGAGGACATCTGCCCCTACGTGGTTCCTGGCGAACCTGTCGGCGCCCTGTGGAAATTTTCCGTGCGCCCGCGTACTATCTCAGCCCTGTTCGGAAAGGAATCCGCACCCATGATGCTAGGCATGTCCCTCTCGACGTTTACCCTGGTGCACGTAATCATCAGTCTGATTGGCATCGTTTCAGGTCTGATTGTCGTCTTCGGGCTGTTTTCGGCCAAGCGGCTCAACGGCATGACAGCTCTTTTCCTGTTGACCACGGTGCTGACCAGCGTGACCGGGTTCGGCTTTCCCTTCGAGCATCTTTTGCCATCACATAAAGTCGGCATCATCTCTCTGGTGGTGCTGGCGATTGCGATCCTGGCGCGTTACAGCTTCCACATGGCCGGCAGTTGGCGCTGGATCTACGTGGTTACGGCCATGATTGCTCTTTATCTCAACGTCTTCGTTCTGGTGGTGCAGTCCTTCGAGAAGGTGCCCGCGCTGAAAGCCATGGCCCCGACCCAATCGGAGCCGCCATTCCTCGTCGCCCAACTGGTGGTGCTGGCATTGTTTATCGTGCTCACCATTTTTGCCGTGAAGAAGTTCCACCCCGAGGCAGCCCACTCCTCTTAGCCAACAGGATTTGCCGACCGACGCCGTCCTGGCCCCGACCCATAAGCAGATCGGGCTACAAGTTGACCCTCCCGGGTGGCTTCTGGTCTGCCACACGCACTAACCGAAACGAGCGCTTCGGCGCGCGGGTGAAAACCTAAACGCCACTTGCTATAACGTACGAATGCGCCTACACGATTACGCACCCCGGCCCACACACCTCAGATGGCTCCTCGATTCTGATCCAGCCATCCGCTGGCAGGTCATGAGGGACCTCACCGATGAAGCACCCAACACGATTGCAGCCGAGCGGTCTCGCGTCACAACCGAAGGGTGGGGAGCCCAACTTCTCGCGCGCCAATCTGCTACGGGAAAGTGGGGCGGGGCCCCCCGAGGGTGGAGGCCCAATTTGCCGAAGGACGACCGAGACTTGCTCATTACCCTCTACACTCTCGCCGTCTTGATAGACCTCGGTCTCGACCCCGCCAGCAGGCAGGCTCGCAAAATGATCGACCGGGTCGACCAGCAACTCGTCTTCAAGCGGCTGAACAACCAGCCCTACCTTCACGGCGAAACCGAGCCTTGCATCAACGGCAGAATTCTCGGCATCGGTTCGTATTTCAAGAAACCGAACGACGCGCTGGCCAAGCGACTCCTGGGCGAGCAGCTCGCAGATGGAGGCTGGAACTGCGAAGCGCCCAAAAGCCGGCGCTCGTCGTTCCATACCACCATCTGCGTGCTCGAAGGGCTGCTCGAATACGAACGAGCCGGGCGCAAATCGGCGGCCGTCGCCAAAGCCCGCAGGAAGGCCGAAAACTATCTGCTGGAACGCTGCATGTTCCGCTCGCTTCGCACCGGCGAAGTCATCAACAAACGCTGGCTCCGCTTCTCGTTCCCGACGTTTTGGCACTACGACGTCTTGCGCGGACTCGATTATCTGCGGAATGCAGGCATCAAACCCGACAGCCGCGTCCGTGATGCCATCGAAATTGTGATTGAGCGCCGCCACCAGAACGGGCGCTGGCCGCTCAACCTCCTTCATCCCGAACACATTCCATTGAAGATGGAGACCGATGTCGGCGGGGCAAGCCGCTGGAACACACTGCGCGCTCTCCGAGTCCTGCGTTGGTACAACAACTCGACGTGGTAGTTGTGGCTCACGCCATGGCTTGGGTCAGAAAGTTGTCGAGAATTTGCCCGTTTCCAGGGGATTTTTTCCGTGTTGCCCGTAATCCGCCAACCGGCGGCAAGGGTCAGCAGCGTCATCTTGCTGCGTCCAGACGTCTATAATTGTGTGTGGCCACGATAGGCGTAGCCATGAAAAGGAAAGTACTGATTGTGTTCTCCGGAGTGCTGGTAGTCCTCGCGGCGTTTGCGACTTACGGTAGCATGCAGGTCCGCGCGACTCCTGGCGAGCAGGCGAGAACTCTTCCCGGAGACGGCCTGATCCCCCAGCCCATCGGCTCGGTCAATCACGCAGTTACCATTCGTCGCCCTCCTCATGACGTCTGGCCCTGGCTAGTGCAGATGGGATCCGGCCGAGCTGGGTGGTACGCATACGACTTCATTGATAACGGCGGCCACCGCAGTGCGGATCGCATCCTGCCTGAGTTCCAAAACATCGAGGCGGGGAGTGTATTCCCGGCGCTCCCGGGGGTAAGCGACGTGTTTACGGTCGTGCAGTATGAGCCCGAGCATAGCCTCGTTCTCTCATGGCGCTTGCCTGGCGGCGGGTATTTGACGACCTGGGCGTTCGTACTTGAACGGTTGCAGCCGAACTCTACTCGCCTGATTGTGCGCGGGCACATAGCGCCGGGATATCATCCCTACGGTCTGCCACAATGGCTCGCCCTGCTGCTTGCTCGGCCGGCACATTTCATCATGGAGCGTAAGCAGTTGCTTGGTATCGCTCGGCGCGCGGAATCTCTTCCATAACCCACCGGGAGTCTGCCTTACCGATCTTGCGGCCAGGTGTGAGCAGAAGTGTTCAGCTTGTGCAATCGCGACCGAGAGACAATCGCTCTAGGCTCCTTGGAAGGCAACGAGCCGAGGGAAAGATCCCCTTCGTGGGCACCCGGCGAGCCCGTCGGAAGTAATTCTCAAGCCGATGGTGAGCCGCCCCCGCGTAGCTGACTGCGCTGAGGGAATCCCCGCCTACGGGGGAAAGCCATTCCAGTCCACTCCCGCGATGCGGCCTGCCCAGTTGCTAGCCAAGCACTTCGCTGCTCTATCGCCAGCCCCTGGCGGCTTTCAGAGGTTTACGGGATGCACAAGTGTGCATATTCGTGGCCAACCAAGTGCATTGGTGCACTGTGAATCTGGCGACAGAAATCGAGATTCACAGGACCCATCGGAATGAAGCAGCAAAGCTCACCAACCGTAGTTACAGCGCAGAGTCATGAAAGCAAGGGGTTGTTCTCACATTCATGCCCGTCCATGGAGCGAAGCGGGAGGCTGGGCAATCATAGGAGCTTAGCCTGTCGGAGGCTGATTCTGATATCGGTGTTCTGCCTGTGCGCCGGTATTTCGGCACATGCCACCGTAACCCTGGTATCGATACAGTCGCCCGGCGTCAGCGCCAGCCAGACCAGCCCGGTCAACTCCCCCGTCCACTTTGAGGCCACAGCTGAAAGCGATTTGCACGTAACTGGATATGTGGTTTATGTCGATGACAGGAACGTCTATCAGACCCTGGGCTCACTCCTCGATGCCTGGGTCATCCTGCCGCCGGACACGACTCACTCCATCTATGTCAGGGCCTGGGACGCCAGCGGCTCGTTCCTGGCCAGCCCTACCTATCAGATCAGGGTGACCGGGCTGGTCCCACCGATTCCGCCGGCGAACGCTGCCCGAATCACGAATCTGGTGGCGCCGTCTCTGGTTTCATCTTCTACGTGGGTCGTCGACAACAAGAGTCACGTGGGCGGGCAGTGCAACCACGGAAGCATCGGAACCTTTGCCAACAGCTTTGACCCCAATACCAGGAACGCGCCCGACGTGCCGGACTTCGGACAGCACTGGCTGGTCAACAGCCAGTGCCAGTACGACGATAGTCTTTTCTACTGGAAGCATGTGCCCGGTGGGATTCCCGAGAGTACAAATTTCCTTTGGGACCTGTGGTTCTACATTCCAACCAGCACCGACGCAGCCACGGTACAAGCCGTCGAATTCGACCTGTTTCAAACCGTACGCTTCGAAGATGGCGTGCATGAATTCATGTTCGGCTCGCAGTGCCACTATCGCAACAATCAGTGGCAGCTCTGGCTTCCGCAAGATGGCGTCCTGGCGTGGGTCAACACGGGTCTCTCTCCTTGCCAGTTTTCTACCGGGGCGTGGCACCACATGACTTACTTTCTGCAGCGCGTGACCGCGAGCGGCTACCAGAAAGGCCCGGCCCGATCGCCAGGGGACACCAACACCCATCTGCGATTCGGGACCCTCACCCTCGATGGCACTACTATGTATCTGGGTGCGCTCTCGAACTCGACAATTCCCTACCCGGCATGGTCGCCGGTGCTGGGAGTGCAACACCAGCTGGACACAGCGGCCACGGGCGTGACCATTGAACAGTACGTCACGCGGGAATCGGTGACCGCATGGTAGGACGAACTCGGCCGTGCTTGCGACCCACACGAAAGTGGATGGTATGTTCGCGGGGTTCAGGGGCGTTGTCGGAGAGCTGACTTGGCTGGGGGCAGGCTGGAGCCTTGGTTTAGCACCAAAACGTTGCCAATGTATCCGTCGGTGTGGGCGTAGATGCCCTGAATCATCAGGGCGTGGCCGAAGAGCCTCAGGAATCTTTTCTGGCTGTGTTCCAGCCGGTAGGCCGCAAAGGAAGATGCCACCTGCATGGCGCCCATGGTCGCCACATAGCGGGCCGCGGAAGGATGCTGGCCGAGAAGAAATGCGCTTCCCCGGGGGAATCCAGCTTCTTCGTAGCCTGCGGGGTGGACCAGGGTGGTATAGCCGTCAAGAACATTGGAAAGAGTGTAAGCGCCGACCTCGGTCCAGAATATCTTCTTGCTGAATGCCTGCTCCGAACTTTTGGGAGCAGAGCTCAAAGCCGCACTGGGCGCATTGAAGTTTTGAGCTGACAGGCTGCCTGCCAGCAACAGCACCAGAGACGTGATCATCGCTCTCATATCGTCAGGCCACTAATTGCAACCTCCGTTCCAAGCTAACTGCGAGAAATACAGGACATGGCAGAACTTCGCCCGGGCAAGTGCGCAGGAAATTGCGCATGCGGCGGCCGCCTGGCGCTTTCATCTGCCTGCTTGGGGTTGAGGAACCGGCTGCCTCGTAAACCCAAGCGTGGAGCCGATTTCGTTACCTCGGACTCCGAGCTGCTGCGATGTTTGGGGCGGTAACCGTGACCAGCAAGGGCGTCCGGATCGGTCGGTTGCCGGACTTCGTCCGGCTAGGCAGGTGAGGACACCTGCCCCTACGCGGGCGCGGGTGAGGAGCGATCACCATCCTGCGGAATCATGAGCCACGCAACCGCAGCGCTGGCCAGGGAAAGGACGGCGCAGATCATCATGACAATCCGGAAACTAGATACGAATGCCTCCCCGACGAATTCCCTGACGGTGGCCGTCGCGCTCAGATCGAGACCTGCCGGCGCCTGCAGGCCGGCGAGTTTGTTCTCGCCGGCATGCAGCTCCTGTTGAACCGCCGGCGGCAGCGAGAAATGGGCGAGGCTGGAGTCCAGCCGAGAGGCAAAGGACTTCACCATCACGATGCCAAGTACCGCAATCGACAGCACGCCTGCAATGCGTGCTACTGCATTGTTGATTCCGGAAGCGGTGCCGGCCCGGTCCTGCTGCACGGAATTCATGACGACGGTAGTGAGGGGCGCCACGGTGACCGCCAGCGCCAAGCCCAGAACCACCACCGCCGGGAAGAATGTCTTCCAGTAACTGCCTCCAATTGCGGGCAGGGCGAACAGAACGAAGCCCAAAGCAGCGATGAGCGGGCCGATGATCAGAGGAGATCTCGGGCCGTAGCGGGCGACCAGTCCGCCCGACCAGCGGGACAGCAAAAAGATAAGCAGAATCAGGGGAAGCACGGCCGCGCCCGTGGCGGTGGTCGAGTATCCCTGGACCTGGACCAGGTTCAGCGGGAATAGAAAAAAGAAAATTCCCACCGCCGCGTACAGAAACAGTGTAAGCAGGTTCGCGCCGCTAAAGCGGCGCGAGGCGAAGAGCCCGAGCGGGAGCATGGGCGCACTGGCCCTGGCTTCGACAAACACAAACGCAATCAAACTCGCCAGGCCAACGATCAAACTCCCGGATACCAGCGGACTTCTCCATCCCAGGTTGACCGATTCGATGAATCCGTTCACCAAGCCGCCTAGTCCCAGGGTGGCAAGAATCGCGCCTGACCAATCGATTCGTCCTGCGGCGGAGCGGCGGCTCTCCGGAATCCAGCCCAGCGAGATGACGATGATAGCGGCGGCCAAGGGAAGGTTCATGAAGAATACCCAACGCCAGGAAGCATGCTCCACCAGCCAGCCGCCCAGGACCGGGCCCACCGCGGTGGTGATCGCGGTAAAGCCCGACCAGGTGCCGATCGCCCGGCCACGGCTCTTCTCCTCAAAGGAGGTACTGATAATGGCAAGACTAGCGGGCACCAGTAGCGCAGCTCCGATACCCTGAATACTCCTGGCGATGATCAATTGATGAATATTTGACGCCAGGCCGCATCCCGCGGAAGCGGCGGCGAAAATCGTGACGCCCGCCAGGAACACCAGACGGCGGCCAAGCATATCGCCGAGGGAGCCGCCGACCAGAATCAGGGCGCCCAGAAATAATCCGTAAGACTCGACCACCCATTGCACATCGACCACGTTTGCCTGAAAGCTGGTTTGGAGCGCAGGCAGAGCGACGTTGACCACCGTGCTGTCGATGAAAGCCATGCTGGAAGCGAGAATGGTCGCGGCCAGTATCCAGGTTCTCGCTTTCGCGGCACAGGGCACGCCAGCACCCGCGGATCGAATGACAGCTTCATCGCAAGGCGTCCTCATGGACGCTATGGATGCCATTCCGGGGTGAGTGATCCGAATATTTTGTTGCAAAGATTGTTGAGAGAGGCGGCCCGCGGCGAAAAGAAGAGTAGGTCAACGGCGTCGGACAAGAGTGTCCGACCCACATACAAACCCAGACGCACGAAATCCCCCCTCTTCGAGTAGGCGTATGATTTTGTGCCTGGCCTCGGGGAAACCTTTTTCCGATGGTCATTTTTCGAGGACGACCAAGAGGTACGCATGCGGCGCCTTCTACCCGCTGCCATGATTGTCGTAAGCGCGAGCCTGCTGGCACAGATTTCTCCGCCGGCCGCTAAATCAGGGGTGCCTCCCAGGCCGACTTGTGTGGTCGCTGGTCGCGTCGTAACCGCTGCCGATGGCAGTCCGCTGAAATCGGCTCGGGTCTCACTGACACCTGAGCACTCCGATTCTGAGAAACAACAGATGTTCGCCGCCACCACCGACAGCGACGGGCGTTTCCTTATCAAGGATGTTGCGCCCGGCCGCTACCGGTTTTTTGCTACCCGTCCGGGGTTTGTGAACCAGCAATACCAGGCCAGGGGAAACGACGATGGAGCGGTGTTGTCGCTGAAGCCCGGAGACCGGGTCGGCGATGTACTGTTTCGCATGATCGTCTCCGGAGTGATTACCGGGCGCGTCACCAACGAAGATGGAGAAGGCGTGGTTCGCGTCGAGATCATTGCTCTCCGCAAACCCGGCGAGGACGAGATGGAAGAAGGTCGCTTTGCTTTTTTCCGGAAGTCGGAACTCCGCGCTGTTTCTTCGGCACAGACCGACGATCGCGGGCAATATCGAATTTTCGGCCTCAAGCCCGGCGATTACTACATCGAGGCGACAGATTCATATGAACCCGACTGGAATGCCCCGGGGGATGAGGGCTATATGGCGCACGAGATTCTGGGCAGCGATTACGCCCCGGTGTACTACCCCGGAGTAGCTCAGGCCAGCCAAGCGACGGTGGTTTCTGTAAAGGCGGGCGATGAGGTGCAGGCCGATGTTTTCATGCAGCGAATTAAAACTGTGGAGATTGCTGGACACGTCATCGGCCGGGGCGAGCCCGTTAAGAACGCGTCAGTGATTATCTTCCCGCGCGCAATGGATGATTTCGTTGTTCCTCGCCAGGATACAACTGACGAAAAAGGCGCCTTCAAACTGAAGGGCATTCCGCCGGGCAGCTATGTGATCGCTGTGTACAAAGGAGCGGACGAGGGTGGCTCTTATGGGCCCGGGGGGCAACAGAAGCTCGAAGTGAGTGGCGAGAACATCGACTCTCTGATCATTTCCTTCGGCGCCGGCGCCAGCTTTCAGGGTCGGGTCACGGCTGCCGGCGCGGGCCCACCGGAGTTGGATCGGATTCGCATTATCTTATTCGGAGCCGATCAAGATGGGGCGTTCTTTGCGGGAGGGCAAGTCAAGAAGGATGGAACTTTCGAGCTCAAGTCCGTCAGTGATGGGGACTACGCGATCATGCTGGAGGGACTGGAAAGAAACTGGTACGTCAAATCGGTGCGGCTGGGAGCGGACGAACTCATCGACAAGGGATTGCAACTGGAGGCCGGCGGCACGGGCGGCAGACTCGATGTAGTGGTCAGTTCAGCCAGTGCGCAACTGGAAGGTTCGGTCAGCGGCCATGATGGCGCGATCATCGGAGCACATGTGCGGGTCGCGCCTGAACCAGAGACGCCCTACAATCGATTTCGCTTGCGCGTGGTGACAACGGATCAGAGCGGCCACTTCTCGGTTACAGGTCTCGCCCCCGGCACCTATCGCCTGCTTGCGAGATACAGATCATCATCAGGGGGCAACGTCCTTCGCTCCGATCCGCAAACCATCACGCTGTCCGAGCGCGATCACAAGACGGTGCCACTGGAGATTGGCGAGCCCCCAGCCGAGTAGATGAGATTCCCCGCGGGCTCATTTCACGAATGACCCACAAAATGTTCGCGAAAACTGACTTACTTTTCGAAATCCCAAGCCGCAGTAAAATCCCCCACCCTCCGCAAAGAACGCGGAAGGGGGCACCCTCAACTTTTCGAAACGCCGCGAGGCGCACGCCTACTTGTTTTTCAGTTCGATGACGATCACATCCATTCCCTTGTCGCCCGTGTTCTCCGGCAGATGCGTGGTGGCCGCTTCGTATTGCGAGTCTCCTGCCTTCACGTCATAGGATTGTGTCTTACCATCGGGAAAGGTGAACTGTCCCTTGGCGTTGGTGAGAAACACCGCCACCGTCGCCGGATGGCTGTGCATCACCGACTTCTCGTGCGGGCCGTAGTGCACCTTCAGAATCCGTACCTGGTCGTTTTCACTGACTACCGAGTAGTGCTTGGGATCGGTCTTGACCGCATCCTGGGCTGAGAGCATGGGTACGAGACACAGGCACACCGCTACGAGATAAAGCGCTGATCGCTTTCGCATGTTGATCTCCTTAAATTGTATGGGGCCCTTGAGAGAAGCGGCCCAACCCTACTCTGCGGGATAAGCAATGTCAATCTGGCGCGCATCCGAGTGGCGCCCTGAGGTGGTGGACAGTTTGACTGTGCAGCCTAACTTTACGAACTTTGCGGCCCCTCTTTGCGTCCTTTGCGGTACAGCTTTTATGTCGCCTGAATCACGCAAGAATAACCGCAAGGGACGTAAAGGAAGGCTCGCCAAGGGCGCAAAGAATGTGAATCGGCAACCTTAGGATTGGTTTGAATGTTCTGCCTCGAGATTCGGACTCGCCAGGCAGTGACACTTTCGGCGAACTCGATTCCTGAGAACTTGCCGCAGGCGGGCGGGACGCCCACCCGACAGCCGGCGGGACGCCGGCCCTACCAGAACCCGTTTATTTTCGGGTACCTTCGTAACTCCCATCCCGGATTGAGCCGCGATATTCTAGTCGCACCTTTTCCCCAAAAGGCGACCTCTGGCGTCTTTCCAGAAGACTGCTTATTCATTCGATGTATCGGGGCTCAGGGAGCAATGGCCAATAAGATCGGGCGTTTCGAGATACTCAGCGAAATTACGCACTCCGAGATTGGCGCGGTCTACAAGGCCGCCGATGCGGAGAGCGGGCAGACGATCGCCCTGAAGACCATCCAACTGAACGTGCTGGCCGAACAGGCCGACACGCTGATGCAGTACATTCTGCAGGAAGCCGCCGGCACTTCGCCGCTCAGCAGTCACAATATCGCGCAGCTTATCGGCGTCGAACAAATCGATACTCAGTGCTGCGCCGCCATGGAGTACGTGCAGGGCAACAGCATCGCCACCATGCTGGCCCGCAAAGAAGGTTTTTCCATCTGGGACCTGCAGGACATCGTGCGCCAGACCTGCCAGGGGCTGGACCATGCGCACTCGCATAACGTCGTGCACTACAGTCTGGAGCCGGCCAAGATCATGGTCACGTGGGACGGCACGGTGAAAGTGCTGAGCTTCGGCGTTTCCTGCATGGGAGCGTTTACCTGCCAGGCTTCGGGCAAGGCGCCGGAAGTTCTGCACTACGTTTCACCCGAGCAGTTGCGGGGAGATCCGGTGGATGGCCGCTCCAACATCTTCAGCCTGGGCGCCATCTTGTACGAGATGGCGACCGAGACCAAAGCCTTTCCCGGAGACGACGCGGACCAGGTGCGGCAGGCGATTGTCGAAGCCACGCCTCCGGCCCCGATCGAGGTCAACCGCAAGATTCATCCCGTGCTGAGCGAAGTCATCATGAAGGCGCTGTCGAAGGCAGCGGAGGATCGTTATCAGAGTGGGCAGGAACTGGTCAACGATCTGGAACGCTGCAAGGAAAGCGCGACCAAGGCGGGCGCCAAAAAGCCGGCGCAGCCCGCCCAGGGATTGAACGCGCCGTCCGCACAGAAGCCAGCGGCTGAAAAATCCGGCAAGACGGCGGGAGCGGGGGAACGCAGCACCGACGATTCACGAAGTGTGGCCGCCAAAACGCGATCTGCTTCCGCGCCCTCGGCACCAACCCAGGCGGGGAGCGGGAATGACACGGCGCCACCCGCTTCGGCAAAAGCAGCCGCCGCGGCTGCGGGATGGGAAAGCGCGGGCGGCAGTACCACGGTCCAGCCGGCGAAGGCAGCCAAAGCGGCCACAGGCCCGGCGACAGCATCCGGACAAAACACTTTCCAGGAACGTGCCAGCGCCGCGGCCGAGACGGTTGAGCCTGCCTCCGAGACTCCCGCATTTCAGGTTGATCCGGCGATGGCGGAAGAAGCCAAAGGCGCGGCCCGCGGCCCCAGCTTTTCCGAGATGACTGAACTGCCGCCGCTCAAGGAGGTTTACATCGCACCGCCTCCGCCCCCGGTTGCGGCCGAGGCCGAACCCGAGCCGGTAGTGTCGTCGCATCGGGTGCAACCCGAGAAACCCAAGGTGCAGCCGCGGGAAGTGGCGCGCAAGGCGGTAAAGGAAATCAAGAAAACCCCGCCCAAGCTCTTCTTGTATTCGATCGCCGGCGCGGTGGTCATTATTTTGCTGGTGGTGGGCTTGATTGCACTCCGTATTCATTCCGAAAATTCCGAGGACGAGGGTTCGGCGGCAGCGCCGGCAGCGACCGCGCCAGTGGCGGCCGCCAAGCCTGCGTGGAACCCGGCTCAGCCGCCCGTGACGGCCGCCGCACCGGCACAGCCGGAACAGGTTGCAGTCGGCCAGGAAGCGCCCGCGGTTTCGGTCGTTCCCCGGTACAGCAGGAACAAGAAGAAGGCCAAGGCGCAACCCGCTGTTTCTGCCACCGTCATTCCCGGTCAGTTGAACATCAATTCCACCCCCGAAGGCGCGGAAGTTCGCATTGACGGACGAAGCGATCCCAGCTGGATCACTCCCTTCAACCTGGCGGGGCTGTCGCCCGGGCAGCATAGCGTGACCGTTGCCCGCGCGGGGTACGCACCCGAGAGCCGCACTATCGACGTCGCTTCCGGCAGCAAATTATTTCTGGTAATCCAGTTGGCGCAGATTACGGCTGCGGTTGCGATCAGCAGCCAGCCTGCGGGAGCGCAGATTTTCATCGACGGCAAGGATACCGGGCGTGTGACGCCGGCGCAGATCTCGGTGGACAAGCCGGGCGCGCACACTCTCCTGGTCAGGAAGCAGGGATACCTGGAGCAAACGTCCAGCGCCAACCTGCAATCCGGTCAGGTCTTCCATTTCGCGCCCGCGCTCAAAGCGCTGGGCTCAACCGATGAGATCAAGATCGGCGGACGATTCAAGAAACTGTTCGGCGGCGGAGACACGGCGGGCATGGGGGCGGTGAACATCAAGACCCAGCCTAAAGGCGCCCAGGTCGCGGTCAACAACCGCATTGTGGACAAGTTCTCTCCCGTGGACTTCTATCTCAATCCCGGCACTTACGTCATTGATATCACCATGTCGGGATTCAAGCCCATCCATCGCGTGATCGACGTGGAGAAGGGCGGCAAGGTCGCCATCGACGAGAACCTCGACCGGCAGTGAAGGGTGGCACCGGGCAAGCGGCACTCTGGCATGTAGGTTGAGGGTGGCGTTAAGCGTCGAGTGAGTCAGAAGCATCGCTTACGAAGGAGATTTCGTGTGAACCCAAAAAAGGCCGCCATCTTCTGGCGGCCTTTGTATGCCGTTTGCCAATTGCTAACTGCTGCTCCTAGTATCCCCAGCCTCTGCCCCCGCGATAGCTCGACTCATACCCCGCCGCGTAACCGCTGCTGTATTGCGAACGGTAGTAGTTCTTGTCGCCGAACGAACCGTTGTAGCCGTGCGTCCGGTTTCCGAACTCATTGCGGGGATTCGGATTGAAAGGCTTGTTCTGGGCCATGTCGCGGCGCGCCATGTAGCTGCCGTCCTGATAGCCGAAGTTGTAGCCGCCATTTCCGCCACGACCGTAGCCGCCGCTGGGGTAGCCGTAACCGCCGCCGGGATAGCCATAGCCACCGCTGGGATAGCCATAGCCACCGCTGGGATAGCCGTACCCGCCACTGGGATAGCCACGAGGGTAGCGGTTGTAAATCTGTCCGCCGCCATAGTAGCCGTCGTTACGACGGTGGTCTCGTTCCCATCGGTCGTGGTCGCGGTCGTGGTCCCGATTGTTGCCCCAGTTGCCCCAGTTGTTATGATCTCGATCGCGGTCGTGATCGCGGTCATGGTGACGATCACGATCGCTGTGCTTGTCCCAGTGATCATGCTTGTCTTTATACTGATCATACTGATCATGGTCGCGAGCCAACGCGAGGCCGCTGAACATCAAGGTCATCGCGACTGCCAGGGCTGCCATTTTCATGCTGCGCATAGTTCCTCCCACCCGGCGCCGTCGTTCGCAGGGCTTGATTGCAATCACGCCTGCCCTCGAAACGACTCCTGGGACCGGTTTGCTAGAAGTTCGGATGCCGACGCAAATCAAATCGGCTGTACCGCGGAGGGTATTTCTTTGAAGCTTAAGCGAACCTTAAATCTAAGCCGTGCAATCACTTGGGAGTGATAGACTGAGTTCGTTCTAGGGCGAAGGAGAGGCGATCATTTATGCCAATTGAGCGGGTGGGAGTGATCGGCGCCGGCACCATGGGCAACGGCATTGCCCACGTTTTTGCGCGCAGCGGATACCGCGTGACCCTGTGTGATGTGGAGCAGAAATTCCTTGATCGCGGCCTCGAAACCATCGCCAAGAACCTTGACCGCGAGCTGGCCAAGGGCAAGATCACGGCCGCGGACAAAGCCGCGGCGCTGAAGCGGATTGTGCCCGTGCTCGGCCGCGCTGAACTTGCGATCTGCGACTTCGTGATCGAAGCGGCCACGGAGAAATTCGAAATCAAGGCAGAAATCTTCCGTGACCTGGATCAGATTTGCCGTCCGGAAATAATTCTGGCTTCGAATACTTCCTCTATTTCGATTACCCGGCTGGCGGCCGTGACCCGGCGTCCGGCCAAAATTATTGGAATGCATTTTTTCAATCCGGTGCCGGTGATGAAACTGGCGGAAGTGATTCGTGGGCTGGCCACCTCGCAGGAAACTTTTGCCACGGTGCGCGATCTGGCGTTGCAGCTCGACAAGACACCCATCGAAGTGAACGACGCGCCCGGCTTTGTTTCGAACCGCGTGCTCATGCCCCTGCTGAATGAAGCCATGTATGCGGTGATGGAAGGCGTGGCCACCGCGGAAGCGGTCGATGAAGTGTTCAAGCTGGGCATGGCGCATCCCATGGGCCCGCTGACCCTGGCGGATTTCATCGGCCTCGACGTCTGTCTCGACATTATGCGCGTGCTGCAGGACGGATTGGGCGATCCCAAGTACCGCCCGTGTCCGCTGCTGATCAAGATGGTGGATGCAGGCTGGCTGGGAAAAAAGAGCGGCAGAGGCTTCTACAAATACTAGCGTCATGATGGAGGACGGGCGTCCCCGCCCTCATGAAGCGCAAAAAGACGAGCGGGATGCCCGTCCTCCATTTCGGCAATCATTTAACATGGCGAAAAAAGGCGATCGTGGCATCTACCTTCTCGGCGCCGTACTCGGCGTGGGTGCTGGATTTCTCGATGTCAAGATCGGCGATCTGTTGCTGACCGCGCTTTTCGTGCTGGCAGCAAGCATGCTGCTGGGCGCGCTTCGTCCCGAGCGACCATGGCGGTGGACGCTGACCGTGGCCGTCTTTGTGCCGCTCGTCCAGTTTGCTGCTTTTGCGTTGTTGACCGAAAAGCCTGATCGCGCGCAAATCTACGAATCGTTTCTGGGCTTCCTCACCGGAATCGCCGGCGCGTATGGTGGAGCGACTGCGAGGAGAGGGATAACGATCTTGTTTGGAAAGTAGGCGGGAAGCTCTCAGCCATCAGCCATCGGCTCTCAGCTCATGGAGCGATAGTGTGTCTCGCGATGCGGCCCGAGAGTACGGGAGTGACAAAAGGCAAACCCGCTTCACCGCAAGCCTCGGTTAAGCTGGTAGGGGTCCTTCGACTTCGCTCAGGATGACAGCGCTGTGTGCTGAAGACTGACGACTGACGACCGGTCCCTCATCCCATTAGTTACTCGCGTTTCCACAGGCCGCGCGAGTATTCTTCGAAGATGGGAGTTACGGTTTCTGTGCTGGCCAGCGGCAGCCGGGGAAACAGCACCATCGTTTCCAGTTCGCGCACCAGAATTCTGGTGGATGCCGGAATTTCCTGCCGCGAGACGGTCAAGCGCATGCGCGCGCAGGGCGAAGATCCGCGAACTCTTTCCGCCATCCTGATTACGCACGAACATTCTGACCACGTTTACGGGCTGGCGGTGCTGGCGAGAAAATTTCAGGTGCCAGTATTCATGACTGGCCCCACTCACCAGGCCTGGGCACGGTCGCTGCGTGACGAGTCGGGTGATTTGCCGCAACTCGCGCGCCTGGAGATTTTTTCTGCCGGCCACGGCTTCCAGGTCGGCGACATTTCGATCACTCCGTTCACCATCCCGCACGATGCCGCCGATCCGGTAGGAGTCACGCTCCACGCCGACGGTATCAAGGTGGGCATCGCAACTGACCTGGGTTACATGCCGCCCAACGTATGCGACCGACTGCGCGGTTGCGATGTGCTGGTCATTGAATCCAATCATGATCTGGAAATGTTACGGGGTGGGCCCTATCCCTGGTCGGTCAAGCAGCGGGTGGGGAGCCAGACGGGGCACCTGTCGAACGACAAACTCGCTAAATTCTTATGCACCGAATATGATGGAAACGCATCATACATAGTGCTGGCGCATCTTTCTGAGCTCAATAACCATCCCGAGCTCGCACGAGTGACAGCGGAAAAGGCCCTGGGGCGACGCCGGACATTGCTGCACAACCGGGTGATGCTGGCAGAACAATCGCAGCCGATGGAAGCGATCCAGCTGTAGTCTCGTATGAGTGAGTGCGTTGATCCTATTGTAGGGAAAATTCTGGCGGGCTGGCGTTACGACATCTCCGGCCTGGCGCCGGAGATGCGTGAAGACTACGAAGACCACTTTGACGGCTGCGCCCACTGCCGCTACCGCCAGCGTCTGCACCGTAATATCGACCTCGCACTGATCGGTTTGGCCTCGCTGTCCGGCGCCGTCTTTCTGATGGCTTTTGGAGTAATCCTCCATCTCAACCCCCGGCACGCCTTCTGGCTGGAAGTGGCCGCGCTGGTGGGCTTCGCGCTTTCCGCTTTGATCTGGCTGGGGGTTGCCGTAGCCACGCCCGCACCCATGGCGGTAGTCGATGCTGCCAAGCTGGGCGCGCGACGAGTACACGACCGCCTGCCCGCGGAAATCCGCGACCGCCTGCCAGAAGAATTCCGCCTGAAAATCACCGGTTCGTAAATCTACCGAGACTGTGTGGGGACGGGTCTCCGACCCGTCCAGGCCGAGCAACGCTCGGCAGTGCTTTGTTCCCCCATTGCGGCTTCCGGCACATCAAAGTGATTTCTTCTTCTGCAAGCGACCGCACTGGGGCAGAATCCGAGTTATGGACAGTTCGCTCAAGCTCCTCCGGACCGTTCGTTTGTTCCTGCTCGTGACCATCGTGCTCTATGCGGCGATTGCTGAGCGGTTCGGACCTGCTCCGAAGGCACAAGCTCCCCTCGTTTTTTACACGATCACGGCCGTCGCGATCAGTCTGATCGCAACCATGTTTGCCATACGGCGTGGCCGACTGGCGAAAATCGAAAAAGTTCTGTCCACCCAACAGGAAGACACTGCTGCCCTCAATCCCTGGCGGGCGACCTACCTCCTGATCTTCATGGCCTGTGAAGCCATAGCGCTCTATGGCCTGGTTCTGCGGTTTTTGGGGTTTACCTTCATGCAGGTGACTCCGTTTTATGTAGCGGGTTTCGTGCTCCTGCTGTATTTCGCGCCTCGCCGTCCCTCCAATGCGATAGGCTAGAAGCATGTCCATCACCGGTCCTGACGACCTAGCCGGCTTGCGAGCGGCGGGTGCCATCGTGCGCCGCATGCTCGAAGCCATGAAGCAGGCAGTGCGTCCCGGCATCACCACTGCTGAACTGGATGCAGTGGGCGCCGCGGTCATGCGGGAGCACGGCGCGCAGTCGGCTCCGCAGCTGGTGTACAAATTTCCCGGCGTGAACTGCATCAGTCTGAACGAAGAAGCGGTGCATGGTATTCCCGGAGAACGTGCGGTCGAGGCCGGCGACCTGGTCAAGCTCGACGTCACCATTGAGAAAGATGGTTTCATGGCCGACGCCGCCGAGACAGTTGCGGTGGGCGAGGTTTCGGTTGAAAGCCGGCTCTTGATTGCATGTGCCGAACGCGCCTTTACCAAAGCCATGCTGGTGGCGCGGGCTGGATTCCGCGTATTCGAGATTGGCCGGGTGGTCGAGCGCGAAGTGCGGCGCTGCGGCTTTTCCGTGATTCGCGATCTGGGCGGACACGGCATTGGGCGCACCATCCACGAAGAGCCTCGCGTGCCCAATTATGCCGACCCCGAAGCCAACCAGATTCTGACCGAAGGCCTGGTGATTACGGTCGAGCCCATTATCGCCGCGGGATCGGGGCGCGCTTTTGTCGCCGGCGATGGTTGGACGGTACGCACCGCAGACCGCAGAGCGTCGGCGCACTTCGAGCACACCCTGGTGATCACCCAAGGCGAGCCCATTCTGTTGACTGCCAGCTAAACCTCGAAGGTGTGGCGCGGGCGCCCTCGCCCGGATGGGGTCTAAGCCACGCCCGCGGAAGCCTGCCCTTACCGATTGCTACAATCCAGCTGTGTCCCTTTCTTTTCAGATCGACGCTACTTCTGGCGCCGCCCGCGCCGGCCGGCTGGCCACGCCCCACGGCGTCATCGAGACGCCAGTATTCATGCCCGTGGGGACCGTAGCGTCGGTCAAAGGCGTTTCGCAGGACATCCTGGAAGAGCTCGGGGTACAAATCCTCCTGGGCAATACTTACCATCTTTATTTGCGGCCCGGAGTGGAGCAGGTGCGGCAGCTGGGCGGACTGCATCGTTTCATGGCCTGGCCGCGTGGCGATTCTCACCGACTCGGGCGGCTTCCAGGTTTTCAGTCTGAATGAACTGCGCAAGGTGAGCGAGGAGGGTGTGACCTTTCGCTCGCACCTCGACGGCTCATCGCATTTCTTCAGCCCGGAAAGCGCCATGGAGGCCCAGATCGGGCTGGGCGCCGATATCATCATGGCGTTCGACGAATGCACGGAGTATCCGGCGGATGGAGAGCGGGCGCGGCAGTCGATGGAATTGACCCTGCGCTGGGCGGCGCGCAGTAAGAAATATTTTGAGCAACATTGCCACGAAGTTCCGTGGAGGGAAAACCACGTAGGGGCGGACGCCCTCGTCCGCCCAGCCGAGCGCAGCTCGGCAGCCTCGGGGCATTCAAATCAATCGCTCTCGGCGAGGCTGGACCGCTCCACCCTTACGAACTCGGATCTACCAACCTCGGCGAGCTTGCGCTCGCCCGCCCGGACGAGGGCGTCCGGGCCTACGCGGGTCGAGGCGACGCAGGCGCTTTTTGGGATCGTGCAGGGCGGCATGGATGCTGCGCTGCGAAAGGAATCGGCCGAGCGCACCATCGAGATCGGCTTTCCCGGCTACGCCATCGGCGGCTTGAGCGTGGGCGAGCCTCGCGTCCTTACCCGCGAAATCGTGGAAACCACGCTCGAACATCTGCCTGCCGACCAGCCCCGCTACCTGATGGGCGTGGGCACGCCGGAGGAGATTGTCGAATATGCCAACCTGGGAATCGACATGATGGACTGTGTTTTGCCGACCCGGGCGGCCCGTCACGGATTACTGTTCACTTCCCAGGGCAGGATTTCCATCAAACAGGCCAGATTCGCCTCTGATCAGGGGCCCGCTGGACCCGGAATGCGGTTGCCGGGTGTGCCGCCGCTACTCCCGGGCCTATCTACGGCACCTTTATGCCGCCAACGAGGTTTTGGCCCAGGTCCTGAATACTGTCCACAACCTCAGCTTCTACCTTGACACCATGCGGTCGGTGCGTCATTCTATTGCGCTTGGGAACAGGGCCCAACTTCTTTCTGGGGATCGGTCCGGAGTAAAACCATAAGTCCGGCATCTCCAGTGCATGCCTGAAGTAAAAGAATCTCCGGCCTGAGGAAGTGAGAAATCCTGCGGTAAAATGCACAGGGCCAGGACGCGCCAGGGGGCGAAGTCCTGATCTATTGGGTTGGAATGGGTCGTTGCATGAGCATCGTAAACTTACTGGCGCTACAAACGATTGGGTCGGGGGGCTGGCTGGGGTTTGCTCCACTGATCTTCATCTTTGCCATCTTTTATTTTCTCCTGATCATGCCGCAGCAGCGCCGCCAGAAGAAGTGGCAGCAGATGCTGAACGATCTGAAGACCGGAGACAAGGTTGTGACCAGCGGAGGACTGCGCGGGACCGTCATCGCGCTGCGGGATGACTACATACACCTGCGAGTTCCGCCGGACAATTTACGCATCGAAGTGACCAGGGCATCGGTGGCATCGGTGGTTGCCCCGGAGGACAAGAACAATAAAGCGGCATAAGTAGCGCCGCCTTTCCGGCGGCTGTGTGGGTGCCTCCCGCGCGGCGCACCGCCGAGGGCGAGAGGCTCTCGGGACAGCCGGCAGGCTTGCCCTGAGCGTAGTCGAAGGGATGACGGCGCTACAAGAAATCGTCAAGCCATGAACAAGACTCTTGGTTGGAAACTCGGACTCAGCGTTGGCATCCTGGTGCTGTTTCTGTTCGGAATCTTCGGAATTCCGAAGAGCTTCTCGGGCAGCGGGCTGCTGGCTTCGATGACGGAACGCATTCATTTGGGGCTCGATCTCAAGGGTGGCACGCATCTGATTCTGCAAGTGCAGGTCAATGACGCGGTGAACGGCGATTCGGATCGCGCGGTGGAGCGGCTTAAGGAAGACCTGCGCACCCACAAGATCAATTACACCGAGATCAGCAAGCCGGATCCGGTAGGCCACCCTGACCAGATCGTGCTCAAAGGCGTGCCCCCGGAGAACACCTCGGATTTGCGCTCGGTGGTGAGCGAGCGGCTGCCCGAATATGACCTCAACTCGGGCGCGGAAAACACATGGACGTTCTCCATGAAGCCGCAGGCCTTGGCCGAGCTGAAGAACCGCGCTGTAACCCTGGCCATCGAGACCATCCGCAACCGCATTGACCAGTTGGGCGTGACCGAGCCGGTCATTCAGGAGCACGGTTTGGGGCAGTACCAGATTCTGGTGCAGCTGCCGGGCGTGGACGATCCCGGCCGGGTGAAAGAGATCATGCAGTCCACCGCCATGCTCGAAATCAAGCAGGTGCTGGGCGGGCCCTATTCCAGCGAGCAGGACGCTTTGCAGCAACATAACGGCGTGCTGCCTCCGGACTCGATGCTGCTGCGCGGAACCAGCATCGGCAGCCGGACCGGCGATGACACCGGCGAGCAGTATTACCTGGTGACACGCAGCTCGGCGGTGGCCGGGGCGGACTTGCGCTCTGGCGGAGCCACGGTGGGGCGCGACAGCAATACCAATTCGCCCGACGTGGGTTTCGTTCTGACCAATGAAGGTGGAAGAAAGTTCGCCGCTTTCACCGGTTCGCACGTCGGCGACAAGCTGGCGGTGGTGCTGGACAACCGGGTGCGGGAAGTGGCCACCATCAACGAGCAGATCCGCGATCAGGGACGGATCAGCGGGGGCGGAATGACTGACCAGAACGCCAAGGATTTGGCGCTGGTCCTGAATTCGGGCGCATTGCCGGCCGGGATCAAGTATCTGGAAGAGCGCACGGTGGGTCCGTCACTGGGATCGGATTCCATCCGGGCAGGAGTCCAGGCCGCGGTCATCGGCATGCTGGCCGTGCTGCTCTTTATGCTGGTGTACTATCGCGGCGCGGGCATTAACGCCGACCTGGCCCTGATTCTGAACCTGATCATTCTGCTGGGTTTCATGGGATATTTCGGAGCGACCCTGACCCTGCCGGGAATTGCCGGCGTGATCCTGACGGTGGGCATGGGCGTGGACTCGAATGTGCTGATTTTTGAGCGCATTCGCGAGGAGCTGCGGAACGGGAAAACCCCGCCTTCGGCGGTGGAACAGGGCTTTGCGCATGCCTGGATCACGATCGTCGATACTCACGTCACCACCATCGTTTCGGCCGCCATCCTGTTCATGTTCGGCACCGGCCCGGTCAAGGGATTCGCGGTCACTTTGACCTTCGGTCTGCTGGCCAACCTGTTTACCGCGGTGTTTGTCTCGCGCATGATTTTTGATTGGATTTTGAGCCGCAAACAGCGCGGAGAGGCGTTGAGTATTTGAGGGGACATCTCCGGCCGTAGTTGAACGAGTTTGTTTGCGCTCTTTGCGGATCCTGCGACTTTCGGTAAAAGCTTTAACCGCAAAGGCGCAAAGGACGCAAGAAGCAGATCAAGCAGCGAAAAGAGGGGTTTGACGACAGCGTGGAATTTTTTAGAAATCCAAACATAGACTTTCTGGGCAAGAAGTGGTATTTTCTCGCCTTTTCGTTGCTCTTCAGCGTGGCGGGCATATTCTCCATGCTGTTCTGGCATGGTGTCCCGCTGGGCGTGGATTTTCGCGGGGGCACGCTGGTTTACGTAAAATTTTCGCACCCGCCGGATGACAACGCCATCCGGGCGGCACTCGGACGAGTAGGCCTGGGGCAGGCCAAGATTCAGCGCCTGGGGGCAATCGCGAATAACGAAGTGCTGATCGATCTGGATGTGCGGGAAACCAGCGAGAAGGCGCTCGATCAGGGCAAGATCCAGATCATCAACGCGCTGGAGACCAATGCTCCGGCGGGCAAGCCGGACCTGAACAATAGCAGCTCTTTGACATTAGCCAATTATCTGCTGGAGAAAGATCCGCTGCGGGCAGGGACGGATGCCAACCAGCGCTATGCTGTCGTGGCCAAGGCGATTGTCGATTATCGCGACAAGACCAAGGGCGGCGTATTGAGTTCTATCGATGAACTCAAGAATGCGGTGGACCCGGCGGTGGTCGCGGCTTTGCAGGATGGCTTCTTTCTCTCCGATTTTGGTGTCTATCAGGTGGAGATCGTAGGCCCGCAGGTAGGAAAGCAGTTGCAAAGCCAGGCCAGGTGGGCGGTGGTATATTCGCTGGCCGGCATGCTGGTCTATCTGGGCTTCCGCTTTGAATGGATTTACGGCGTGGCGGCGGTGATCACCGTGTTTCACGACACCCTGATCACGGTGGGCGCCTTCTCCCTGGCCAACAAGGAAATCTCGCTGACCGTGATCGCGGCCATCTTGACCCTGATCGGTTATTCGAATAATGACACCATCGTCATCTTTGACCGCATCAGAGAGAACCTGAAGTTGATGCGGCGGGAGAAGTTGTCAGAAATCGTAAACCGGAGTATTAATCAGACGCTGAGCCGGACGATCCTGACTGCGGGGCTGACGTTTCTAACCGTAGTGGCTCTGTACCTGTTCGGGGGAGAAGTGCTGCATGGCTTCTCGTTCGCCCTGGTGATAGGAATCCTGATCGGAACTTATTCCTCGATCGCGATTGCAGCACCTATTCTGGTCGCCTATCAGGATTGGCGGTCGAATCGGGGGAAGCCGGTAGCGGTCATAGCCGGCAAGAGCAAGGCGGCCCCCAGCAAGGGTCGTGTGGCGAGCGGGCAGTAGAGCGAGTTCCAAGGCAAGTCTGAAGCTGGATTGGACGTGGTTTCAACAGTTTGACGCGGGCCGGGTGGAACGTGAAGTATTCGGAGGGGTTCGGGAGCAAAGCACAGGCGGGCGGTGTCTAAACATACGTAGGGTCTTGCAGGAGAATCCTCATGTTTGAAGATAGCCTTATTGAATCGGGCGGCAGGCTGAAGACAAAGCGTGGCCTGACCACCTTTCTGTCGTTTGGTTTGCAGATCGCACTGGTTGGGGTGCTGGTACTGATCCCGCTGCTGTTTACCGAAGCTCTGCCCAAAACCCAGTTGATGACGTTCCTGGTGGCCCCGCCACCGCCGCCACCACCGCCACCGCCACCCGCTGCGACCCCCATCAAGGTGGTAAAGCAAATCCAGACTGACATCATTAACGGGCAACTGCGCACCCCCACCAAGATCCCGGAAAAAGTCCAAATGATCAAGGAAGAAGAGGCGCCGCCTCCGGTCTCGACCATGGCCGGCGTGGTGGGCGGTGTCCCGGGTGCGGCGGGCGGACAAATGGGCGGCGTGATCGGCGGCATCATCAACTCGACCCCGATCGCCGTGCCCAAGGTGGCCACTCCGCAGCGCGTGCGGGTATCGCAAGGCGTGACCCAGGGCTTGCTGATCCGCAAAATTCAGCCCACTTATCCACCCCTGGCCCGGCAGGCACGCATCCAAGGTGCGGTGCTGCTGCAGGCTGAGATCAGCAAGGATGGCACGATTCAGAACCTGCGCCTGATCAGTGGCCACCCCATGCTGGCTCCCTCCGCCATCGAGGCGGTGAAGCAATGGAAATACAAGCCGTACATTCTGAATGGCGAGCCGGTGGAAGTGGAAACGCAGATTACGGTTAACTTTACCCTGGCCGGGGGGTAGACTCCGGTGTGCTCAAGGGCAAGGCAATTTTCGCAGCATGAAATAGTTTTGCAATCTGACCAGCTCTGAGGAGGAACGCGACTCATGTTCGTAGCCAATCTAGCAGCACTCGCATTTACACATATGTCCACCATGGCGGCCTGGTTTTTCCAGGAGCAGGCAGCGGTGGGTTGGGACCCGATTTCGCTGTGGCACCAGATGGGTATTCCAGCGAAGGCAGTGGTCATCATTCTGTTCGTCATGTCGGGCTGGTCAATCGGAGTCATGATTGATCGCGCCATGGCCTTCAGCGCCGCGCGCAAACAATCGCGTGCGTTCGCTCCGGCGGTGGCCGGCGCCCTGCGCGATGGCAAGATTGAAGAAGCCATCAAAGTCGCAGAGCGCAACAAGAAAAGCCACCTGGCCAAGGTCGTCACCTCGGGCCTGATGGAATTCCGCGCTCACCAGGAGAGCGGTGAAATTCCGGGCGAGACCATCGAAGCTTCCAAGCGCGCTCTGGAGCGCACCGAAGCCATCGTTCACGCCGAACTGAAGCGCGGCCTGGGCGGTCTGGCCACCATCGGATCGACAGCCCCGTTCGTGGGACTGCTGGGCACGGTGGTCGGCATCATCAACGCGTTTAAGGGCATTCAGTCCGAAAAGGCCACCGGTCTGGCAGCCGTTGCCGGCGGTATTTCGGAAGCGCTGGTGACCACCGCAATTGGACTATTCGTGGCCATTCCGGCCGTGATGATGTTCAACTATCTGACCGGACGGGTGGAAGCGTTCGACGTGGAGATGGACAACTCGTCGAGCGAACTGATCGATTACTTCCTGAAGCGGCGGGGAATGCGCCGCAGCTAGGTCTTAACCCTAGGCTGCAAACCTCAGAGTGGCTGATCTGGTGCCGGGTGAACTCCCCGGCGCCGGGTTTAAGGGTTTGAGGTTGAAGGCGTGAGGTTCACAAGGCCGAAGCGGTGAGCATCAACCTCAGCTCGGGCGCACAGCAAGTGAGCGCCCAGGAGAGTGAGTTTTATGGCGTTGAACAAACGGAACGAAGGAGTCAAGGTCAACTCCAACATCAACGTGACCCCGATGGTGGACGTGATGCTGGTGCTGCTGATCATCTTCATGGTGATCACGCCTATGTTGCAGCACGGTGTAAGCGTTGACATGGCCAAGGTCAACAATCCGGAGTCGATGCCCGACGCCGACAAGGAAGACGCCCTGCTGGTGTCGATCATGCGCGACGGGACGGTTTACTTCGGGACCGACAAGCTTCCAGCCGACCAGTTGACCGGCAAAGTCAGGGACCGCCTGGCCAATCGGGTGGACAAGCGGGTCTTCGTGAAGGCCGACGCGCGTGCCCGGTTCGGATCGGTGGTTGAGGTCGTGGACAACGTCCGCGCCGCGGGAGTGGACCAGTTGGGTTTGCTGACCGAGCAGCGCAAGACGACTGCCGCACCTGCCCCGCCACCGCCGCCCAGCGGTGGCCAATAGTCTAGGGATTGCGGCGATATTCGCAGGGAAAGATTCGAGGAGAATTGTTATGGGAATGGCAATGGGATCGGGTGGCGGTCAGAGTGCGGACATGAACGTCACGCCGCTCATCGACGTGCTGCTGGTGCTGATCATCATTTTCATGGTGATTACGCCGTTAACCCCCAAGGGACTGGATGCGCTGGTGCCGCAACCGCCACCGCCGAATGCGCCCAAGAACACCACTCCGGACCGCACCATCGTGGTGCAGTTGATTGACCGGGGGGCAGGTCAGCCGCCGGCATTGAAGATCAACCAGGAAGAAACGACCTGGGACAATCTGCAGGGCCGCTTGACCGACATCTTCAAGACGCGGGCGGAAAAGGTAATGTTCGTCAAGGGCGACGATGCCGTCCCCTTTGCCGACGTGGCCAACGTGATCGACATCGCGCACGCTTCGGGCGTCGATAAAGTGGGCCTGATTACGGCCAAGATCGAAGCCGGCGGTTAGTCCTGTAATTTTCTGATACACCGTGGTGGGGCGGACGCGGGTCCGCCCAGTCGTCTCAACCGCACACATCTGGCACCTTCGCGTGCGGGTCGTCCGTTGGCACAAGCACAGGCCTGACGATTTCTGGCAAGGGAGACTTACAGCGCAATGAAAACAAGCATACGAATGCTGGCCATGGCGGCGCTCGGTTTGGCGTTGCTGGCCACCACGGGCTGCAGCAAGCTGAGGGCGCGCGACCAGCTCAACAAAGGCGTGCAGTCCTACAAGAACGCCAAGTACGAAGAGGCCATCAACCATTTTCAGCAGGCAGTGTCGCTTGATCCCACCTTGCTGAATGCGCGTCTCTACCTGGCCACCGCATTTCGCCCAGCAATATATTCCCGGCGTCGATGCGGAAGACAACAATCGCATGGGACAGAACGCGATTGACCAGTACGAGGCGGTGCTGGAGCGCGATCCCAAGAACATCAACAGTGTGAAAGGTATCGCCTACCTTTACCTGCAGATGAAGAAATTTGAGGACGCCAAGACCTACTACCGCAAGGCCATTGCCCTCGACCCCAATGATCCGGAGCCTTACTACTCGGTGGCGGTCATCGACTGGACCCAGAGCTACCAGCCGCGCATGGAAGAACGCGCCAAGGCGGGTCTGAAGCCGGACGAGTGGATCATGAAGGACAAGGCCAACAAGAAGGTCTGCGAAGACCTGCGGCAGAAGAGCTCGGCCGTGATCGAAGATGGCATTGCGGAACTGGAGAAGGCATTACAGTTGCGGCCTGATTACGATGATGCCATGGCTTATCTGAACCTGCTGTACCGCGAGCGGGGAGACTTGCAGTGTGATGACCCCGCCGTCCACGCCGCGGATTTGAAGACGGCCGACGAATGGGTGGACAAGACCATGGCCACCAAGAAGGCCAAGGCCGAAAAGCAGCCCGGCGCTCAGGGCATCACCATGCCCAGCAAGTAGGAATGCCGACCACCTTTTAGCTGGCAAGAGCCTCTTCTGCATAAGAAGAGGCTTTTGTATTTTCAGGAAGACCTAGCGTAGCGCCGGCGTCTCGCCGGCTGGTCGGAGGCATCTTGCCCTCCGCGCTGCGAGGGCGAGACGCCCTCGCGACTGCCGGCAGGATGCCGGCGCTACGGTCGAGGGCGGGTTGTAACCGCGCGCGGGAGCACGAGCGTGGACGCTCGCGCCCACATAGATCATGTTCAAGAAGATTCTCATTGCCAACCGGGGAGAGATCGCGGTGCGGGTCATGCGCGCCTGCCGCGAATTGGGAATTCTCTCCGTCGCGGTCTATTCCGAGGTGGATCGCTCCGCTTTGCATGTCCTGAGCGCGGACGAGGCCTACTCCATCGGCGCTGCTGCCGCGGCTGAGTCTTACCTCAACATCGAGAAAATCCTTGGCGTCGCGAAACGTTACGGCGCGGATGCTATTCATCCCGGCTACGGCTTTCTTTCGGAGAATGCAAAATTTGCCCAGGCCTGTGCCGATGCGGGCATAAAGTTCATCGGGCCCAGCGCAGCTTCCATGGAGAAGATGGGATCGAAGACCCGCGCCCGCCAGCAGATGGAAAAGGCCGGCGTGCCGTCTGTGCCGGGAACCTCGCACGGGCTGGAGTCTGTCCAGCAGGCGAGGGAGGTGGCGGCGAAAATCGGCTATCCCGTGATGCTGAAGGCCGCAGCCGGCGGCGGCGGCAAGGGAATGCGTCTGGTGCACGCGGCGCAAGAACTGGAATCCGCCCTGGAAGCGGCACAGAGCGAGGCGCAGCGCGCGTTCGGAGACGGCGAAGTCTATCTGGAGAAAGCCATTCTCAACCCCCGCCACATCGAGATGCAGGTGCTGGCGGACGAACACGGCAACACGGTCTATCTGGGTGAACGCGAGTGTTCCATCCAGCGTCGCCACCAGAAAGTGATGGAGGAAGCTCCCTCGCCGCTGGTGGATGCGGAAATGCGCCGGCGCATGGGCGAGGTCGCGGTCCGCGTGGCCCAGGCCGCGAATTACCACAACGCTGGTACGGTAGAGTTTCTGGTGGACCCCAATCTGGAGAATCAGGAGAAGAACTTTTATTTTCTGGAAATGAATACGCGCCTGCAAGTCGAGCATCCGGTGACGGAACTGGTGACCGGACTGGACCTGGTGGAGCTGCAAATTCGAATCGCCGCGGGAGAAAAGCTTCCGTTCAGGCAGGAAGATATTCTCATCCGGGGACATGCCATCGAGTGCCGCATTTACGCCGAAGATGCGGACAACAATTTTTTTCCCAGCCCGGGCAAAATCGAGATGCTGATGACTCCGGCCGGGCCGGGAATCCGCCTGGACAGCGGAGTGTATGCCGGCTGGACCGTGCCCATCGATTACGATCCGCTGCTGGCCAAGCTGATCGGCTACGGACACGACCGGCAGCAGGCGATTTCCCGGCTGACTCGGGCCCTGCCGGAATTTTTCGTGGCTGGAATCAAGACCAACCTGGGTTTGTTCCGGCGGATTCTGGGCGATGGAGATTTTCAGGCCGGCAAAATCGATACCAGCTTTCTGGATCGCTTGCTGGAGGCCAAGGCGGGCAGCGAGGATGTCGAAGCTGAGAAAAGCACCGCCGCAATCGCCGCGGCTGTATTCAGCGTGCTGGATTCGACCTCGAACCCTGCCGCTTCAAGAGCCGGGTCTGGCACCGCCGCCGCAGCGGAGTCGGGCTGGAAAAGAACGGCTCGCACCGAAGGACTGATGTAGCGCGACTAATAAAACCGATGGAGGACGGGCGTCCTCGCCCGTCATGGTATGCAGCCTGGGTGGATGCGTCTCGGACCGGCGGGGACGCCCGTCCTCCATTTACATTTGGAATCTAGAAAATGATTTACGACGTCACCATCGATGGAGCCAGCTACCGCCTCGATCTGAATCTGGATCGTGCGAGTGGGCGCTGGCGCTGCCTGGTGGACGGATGCGAAGTCGAGATCGATGCGGTGCTGGCGCAGCCTGATGTGCTTTCGATCCTGATCAAAGGCAAGGCCTGGCAGATCAGGCGTGAGCGTCCGGCGTCTGGACTGCAGATATGGGTTGGCGATCACTCTTACGCTGCTGAGGTGAGTGATCCCAGATCTCTGCGCAATCGCAAAGCCCGTGGCGACGCTGACAAAGGGCCTCGACATCTGGTAGCCCCCATGCCTGGGAAGGTGGTCCGGTTTCTGGTGGGAGAGAATTCGCCGGTGGAGGCCGGGCAAGGCGTAGTGGTGGTTGAAGCCATGAAGATGCAGAACGAGATCAAGTCGCCGAAAAAAGGGATTGTGCGGAGGTTGTCGGTAAGTGAAGGCGCGGCAGTGAATGCCGGCGATGTGCTGGCGATTGTGGAGTAAAACTGGCGGGTGATCCACCCGAGCCACGCAGAGGCCGGTGCCCCATAAGCACTAACTTAGAAATACCTCTCGGGCCGACAAACCGGGAGTGAAGCGACAAAGGAGATTGTTTGGCGGTATCACCCCGTGCCGTTCGCTCGTTCTTCGACCATACCCTCACACATTGAGCCGATTGGAGGCAGCAACTCGACCGTACCAAAGGCCCGAATCCTTTATCGTGCGCTTCTGGTTGCGAAAGTCCATGTAGATCAATCCGTAGCGCTCGGTATAACCCTCAGCCCATTGGAAGTTGTCGAGAAGGGTCCAGGCATGAAAGGCGCGAACCCGAGCTCCATCGGCGATGGCGCGCGACAGTTCGGCGAGCACTTCGCGGTACCACTGGATGCGGCGGCCGTCGGGTATGCGGCCGTTTTCTTCTTCATTGGGTCCATCGAGATACCCGCAGCCGCTCTCGGTGATTTCGATGATCGGGTGGTTGTATTCCCTTGAAATCTGAGTGACCAGGTCGTACATGCCACGCGGCCATACCTCCAAACCGGCGTCGGTAAGCGGGCCCTCAGTGGGCATGGCGGCCCGGAAGCGCGTGTAAGGATCGCGTCCGCCCGGTGAATTGTTCTCAATCTCAGTGCCGCTAAACTTACCGCCGCCGAGGAATTGCTCCTTACTCGCATCCGAGACGATGCGGCGCGTGTAGTAGTGAAAGCCCAACCAGTCGAGCGGCGCATAGAGAAGTTTTTCGTCGCCCGCCTTGAAGCCCATCAGCTCATAGGGAGGTTCTCCTACAAAAGCCTTTGGGTAACGGCCGTGCATGGCCGCCTCCAGAAAGAAGACATTGTTCATGGCGTGGTATCGAGCGGCGGCGGCGCGATCGTTTTCGGAGTCCGTCTTCGGATACGCGGGGGCCATCTCATATGCGCTCCCGAAGGTGGCCTTGGCAGATGCTGCTTTCACGGCGCGGTGTGCCTGCGCCTGAGCAAGAGCAAGTGTGTGCGCTGCCTTCAGGAAATCGTTGAAGCTGGTCCGGCACGGCGGAAAGGCGCCGGCAGCGTAGCCCATGAAGGCGATTGCCCAAGGCATGTTAAAGGGCGCCCAGACTGTGATTCGATCACCGAGATGCTTGGCGAGGATGCCGGCATAGTCTGCGAAGTAGTTGGCTAGATCCCGGTTTGGCCAGCCGCCGCGATCCTCCAGCGCCTGTGGAAGATCCCAGTGATACATGGTGCACCAAGGCCGGATGCCGGCTTCTAGAAGAGCGTCGATGAAGCGGCTATAGTGATCTACTCCCTTCATGTTAGGGGTGCCGGTCCCGACAGGTTGAATGCGCGGCCAGGAAATGGAAAAACGGTGGCTCTTCGTGTTGAGGCGTTTGGCTAATGCGATGTCCTGCGGATAGAGGTGGTACTGATCGCAGGCAACGTCACCCGTAACCCCGCCCCTGACCTTCCCGGGTGTATGCGTGAATCTGTCCCATATCGATTCGCCCTTGCCGTCCTCATTCCATGCACCTTCTACCTGGTAGGAGGCTGAGGCGGTGCCCCAAAGAAAGCCTTCGGGAAATTGCGCATTCCGTATTAACGAATCGGGCACCGACCCGGGTACTTGCTCTGCGGAGGGTGGCGCAGCCGCGTAGCCAGGATGGCGATAGAGCACAGCACCTGCTGCTGCGGCCAGGGAACGAGTTACAAATTGGCGACGGTCCATGATGAGCCCCCTCCTCGCTGGAGGTTACCGCAGAATCTGTGCTTTACCCTTCACAATCCGGATTCAGCCCGTGACTTGCCAGACCGGTAGCACGATGTTGGGCAGGTGGCGGATTCTAGCCCGGTCTTGGGTGGGGGAGAGCGCACTGGAAGCATCCGCGCTCGGCCTCGGTTGTACAGGGCTGAGCTACGCGTACGGTTCAGCCACCGAAAAGCAAATCCCCACTCAAGCCGAAACCGGGCCGTCCGACAAGCTCAGGGCAGGCTTTGAATGGGCTACGTTCTTTTACAACGAGAGCTCCAAATCTCCGCACTCCGGCGCGCAACTCTCACGCTGGCCTCCCTCATCTGAATCCTATTACATTCAAGGAGACCGCATGACTTCGAAACCGAAGAATACAATCTGCCTCTGGTTCAACAAGGACGCACAAGATGCGGCACGCTTCTACGCCGCGACCTTTCCTGATAGTCAAGTAACTGCTGTTCATAAAGCGCCGAGTGACTACCCGAGCGGCAAGCAGGGCGATGTGCTGACGGTGGAGTTCACGATTCTGGGCATTCCCTGTCTCGGTCTCAACGGGGGGCCGGAGTTCAAGCATAGCGAGGCCTTCTCCTTCCAGATCGCGACCGACAATCAGGAAGAGACAGACCGCTACTGGAACGCGATCGTCGGCAACGGCGGCAAGGAAAGTGCGTGCGGTTGGTGCAAGGACCGCTGGGGCCTCTCCTGGCAGATCACCCCGCGCGCGCTAACGGATGCCCTTGCAGCTGGTGGCGGTGAGGCAAAGCGAGCCTTCGAGGCGATGATGCCGATGAAAAAGATCGACATCGCCAAGATCGACGCAGCGCGGCGGGGATGATGTGGATACCTGCGAAAGAAATCGGGACAAACGAAACTGTCCCCCATTCCATTCACACTGGCTTCCGCATCAAGATCCCTGGCCCGAAGCGGGTTTCCGTTGTCCCAACTACCTCGAAGCCACAGGCTGAGTAGAACTCCGCCGCATGGGGATTCCCCACAACGTGCATCGCCCTGGACCCTTGCATGCGGGCGACCTGAGCGCAATGTTCAATCAAAGACTGTCCAATTCCGCGACGTTGCAGGTGGGGCTTAACAAACAACCCATCGAGTTCACATTCACCATCCTGCCGTGGCTCAATCGCTGCAAACCCGACGATCGCGCCCTCGCACTCCGAAACGAACACTCGGCCTCCAGCGATTTGCTCAACTGGGACATGGATCGCGTCAGGATGAGCCAGTAAAGCATCGCGATCTCCTTCATTCGCGAGCGATGCACACATCTGTAGCTGTTCGAGTTCCAGCTTTTCAGAAGGCAATGCCGGACGAATGAAGAATCCTTTCACCGGGCCTCCATTCAGGTTCTTGCAATCGACCTTGTTCTCCCGGGCGCCAGCGGGTTCCTCGCTAACATGCGCCTTCCGATGTCGGATATGAACAACCCTCAAATTACGGATCAGATGTCGAAGCCTGCTGGAATCCAACCCCAAACCCCTGACGAGTTGCGTTCGCCTGCCCGGACGAGGGCGTCCGGGCCCACGTGGGTGTGATGGGTTGATCGCTTTCTACTGAACGTTGCCGTTGCCGTCCAGCACTTTTTGCGCGTAATAGTTTTCTACCTTGGCCTGGTCGCGGAGGACCTCGTAGTAAGCCGCCTTGAGCAGTTGCTCGCGCCGGTCGCGGAGTTGGGTGCGGATGGCCTGCTGCACTCGCGGATCGGCCAACTCGCGCTGTCCCGCCGGCTCCTTCGAAATCAGCTTCACGATCTGGAATCCCATGACCTGCTTGTTCATGGGGTTGGCCAGCGTGATCAGACCGCTGTACTGGCCGGGTTTCAGCTTGGCCACGGCGTCCCGAGTGCCGGGGTCCGTGTTGTGAAGAGAAGACTCAGGCGCAAAGCCCAGGTCGCCTCCACTGCTCGAAGTCTCCGCATCCTCCGAATAGTTCATGGCCAGGGTGCCGAAGTCGTCGCCGCTGTCCAGCCGGTTCATGATCATCTGGACTTTCTTGCGGGCATCGGCTTCATTCTGCGCTTTGTCGTTCTTCAGGTTGTGCACCTGAGGGTTGGGTGTGGCGGTCACCAGGATGCGGGCCAGGTGATACTGAGGTTCGATCAGGTTAAATTCCGCTTTGTGCGCGTTGTAGTAGTTCGTGATGTCCTGGTCAGTCACGTTGATCTTGGAGGTGATTTCCTTGTTGAGGACTTTATCCACGGTAAGGGAGCGGCGCAGATCGCGCTTGAAGTCGTCCACCGTGATCTTTTTCTCTTTCAGGCGGGCGTCAAACTGCTCCTTGGTGTAGGGAGACTTGATCTCGTTCAGCTTGGCGTCCACCTCTTCGTCGGTGGCCAGCAGTCCTAGTTTCTCCGCCCGGCGCATGAGGATTTCGTTGTCGATCAGCTCTTTCAGAATGCTGAGGCGCAGGCTGGTGGCCTGTTCGCCGACCGGCACCTGGTCGGAGCCGGCAGTCTGGTTCTGATAGTACTTCTCCACGTCCGCCCGGTAGATCTTGCGGCCATCGACGGTGGCGGCCACATCGTCGCCGGCGCGCTTGGAGGTGCAGCCGGCGGAAAAAATCACAAGGCTAATGGCGAACAGTACAACCAGGCTGTGACGCAAAAGATCGTGTGTCTTCAAATCAGGTCCTCCGCCTTGCCAGTGGATGCTTGGCCCGGTCCATCTCATCTCGGGTTTCAGGGTTATTTGCTCCCCGGCTGTGCTGCGCCGGCCGGGGCTGAGGCAGGATGCACCGGCGCGGTCTCGCCCGCCTGCACCAGGGCTCGGTCCAGTACAGCTCGAAGCTCATCGATGGGCAGAGCTCCGTCAACCTTCTCACCGTTGATGAACATGGTGGGAGTGGCTTCGACGCCCAAGTCCTCGCCCTCGTGGACGGAGGCCTTGACGCTGTCGTCCTGTTGCGCCTTGATGCACGCCTGGAGCTTGGCTCCATCCAGATTGTGCTTCTGACCCTGCGCCGTGGTGATGCGGTCGAGCGTCGCGAACTGAGCGTCGTGCCCCTTCTCGGAATTCACTTCTTTCTGGTTGGCATGCATGTAGTCGGCGAAATCCCAATATGCGTCCGCGTTTTGCGCCGCCAGGCAATTGGCGTCCACCGCTGCGTGCGTGGCCCAGGGATGAATCTCGGCCAGGGGAAAATCCTTGTAGATGAACAGCACGCGGTCGCCGTACTCCTTCAGCAGACCGGGGAACAGGGTCTGGTGCATGCGCGAGCAGAACGGGCACTCGAAGTCGTCATAGTTGACCGCTATTACTTTGGCCTTGCTGTCGCCGCGGGTCGGGCGTCCCTTGACGTCGATCTTTTTCATGATCTCGACAAAGGGGTCCTTGCTGAGATCCAGCTTGGTCATGCGCAAAAGCGTCTTTCCATCCTTGGCCAGAAGAAAATCGTAGGTCTTCTTCTTGTCGCCGCCATCGAAGGTGATGGTCAGAGCATCGTAACCCGGGAACTCACTGGGCCTGGTGGGACCCAGAACGACTTTGACGTTGGGTGGAATGGTGTAGAAAATCCGCACCTGTTGCTCGATCCGCCTCGAAACCTCGGGCGGCGCTGACTGGGCGGAGCAGCCCAGGCATACAAGTAGAAGCACAAGTGTGGCACGCCGGAGAAACGTCACTAGAAACCGCCTGTACATTGAAGATTAACCAAGATTATCTCACACAGCCGGGAAGGCCATGGAGCGGTGCTGCGGATCAGATTCCCGACTCGACCACCTGCCGGACGTTCGCAGGTGTGGGTCGGACACTCCTGTCCCGACGTCTTTGACGTGGAATTTGGATGGTTGGCCCCCAAAAGCCAGACTAAAATCAACTTCAAAAGCGTCGGACAAGAGTGTCCGACCCACACGGTCAGCGCCCGCGAGTTAGAACTTCGGCGGCCAGCAATGTGTTCATGGAGCCGGAGCGGAAGCCCTCGAGGTCCAGGGTGACAAACTTGAAGCCCAGAGCTTTGAAGATGCGGGTGAATTCGACGGCCATCTCCGGGCTCAACGCGCGCGTTAGTTCCTCACGTGCAATCTCGATGCGCACGATATCTCCATGATGACGGACCCGCACCTGGCGGAAGCCGAGAGCGTGCAACGCGTCTTCACCCTGTTCGACGACGCTCAGGGCTTCGCGTGTCACCTCGCGCCCGTACTCGATGCGCGAAGAAAGACAAGCCGAAGCCGGCTTGTCCCATATGCGCAACCCGGCGGCGCGGGCGAGTTCGCGGATATCCTGCTTGGTGAGGCCAGCCTGGCGCAGGGGCGCGGCCACGCGATGCTGCTCGGCGGCCTTCTGTCCGGGACGGAAGTCGCCCTGGTCGTCCAGATTTACCCCGTAAGCGATGGAATCGAAGCCGCTGCGGCTGCGAAATTCCTCCATGCTGGTGAACAACTCATCCTTGCAATGAAAGCAGCGGGAGGCGTCATTGCGGGAGTATTCCGGACGGTCGAGTTCGCTGGTCACGATAATCTCGAGCGGAATTCCCTGTTCGCCGGCGAAGGCAGTTGCATCCGCGAGCTGAGTTCGAGCCAGGCTGGGCGAATCTGCGATAACGGCTAGCATGTTGCTGCCTAGAACCTGGTGCGCGGCCCAGGCGAGAAAAGCGGAGTCCACGCCGCCCGAGTAGGCGACCAGGGTTCGCCCCAGGTCGTGGAGATGCTGCTCCAGCAAGGCCTGTTTGGTGGCGAGATTGGCTTCGTCCGGCACAGGGATATCTTACGACGGCTGACCGGTTAGCGCGAATAGGGTTGCGTAGGGGCAGATGTCCTCATCTGCCCAGCGGAGCGAAGCTCTGCTGTTGCGCCGCCTGCAGAAGCCTGTCGAGCTCCGCTCGACTGGGCAGATGAGGACATCTGCCCCTACGTGGGTGTTCGTGCCTTATACTTTCGCGTTGCATGCCGACGTCACCCCACCCATCGTCTTGCCTACATTGACTGGATGCGCGGATTGGCCTGCGTTCTGATGTTCCAGACCCACTGTTATGACTCCTGGCTGAGTCCTGGTGCCCGCAAGACGACATTCTTCATGTGGTCCCAATTGGGTGGGACTCTGCCGGCGCCGCTGTTTTTGTTTCTGGCGGGAATCTCGTTCGCGCTGGTGACCGACAAGTTGCGGCAGAAAGGGGTGGCGCCGAACGCAATCGCGCACAAGACGATCCGGCGCGGCGCGGAGATTCTGGCGCTGGGGCTGCTGTTCCGCCTGCAGGAATACGTACTCGCCTGGGGATGGTCGCCATGGAGCGATCTGTTGCGGGTGGACATCCTGAATACCATTGGCGTTTCGATGATGCTCATGGGGGGCGTCTGCTGGATTGCGCTGAAATTGGGGCCGCCGTCCCGCATGCGGGAGATTCTCGGCGCGACCGCGGGCGGAGTGGCTTTACTGATTTCCCTGCTCACCCCGCTGCTCTGGACTGCGTGGCGTCCGCAATGGCTGCCCTGGCCCATCGAGTCGTACATTGACGGCGTACATAATTTGGGGCAGCCGCAAGGCTGGCTTTTTCCCATCTTTCCCTGGACGGCCTTCGCCTTCGCCGGCCTGGCGATCGGACTCCTTCTGCTCAGCGATTGGGTGCGCCGGCGGGAAGGTCTGGTGTTTGCAGCGGCGGGCGTGGCTGGAGTGGGCCTGATCTATCTGGCGCGATGGATGGATGCCCGACCCGAACGAATGTATGCGGTTTATGACTTCTGGCATACCAGTCCGAATTTCTTTTTGATTCGGGTGGGCCTACTGCTGGCGATTCTGGCAGCGACTTATGCGTGGTGCCGGTCGGGCGCGGGCCAGCGGGGATTTAGTCCGCTGATTCAACTGGGGCAAACCTCTCTGCTGGTCTATTGGGTGCACATTGAGTTCGTATATGGACGGCTTTCGATTGTGCCCAAGCATGCGGCTGGCATTGGGACAGCGTCGCTTGGCCTGGCGGCGATTTTTCTGGGCATGCTGCTGCTGTCGATCTTGCGAATCCGGTGGAAAGCGGGCGGTTGGACACCATGGAGGACGGGCGTCCCCGCCCGTCAGCTGTGAAGCCAAGCGTGGCGTCGCGGATGACCCAGCACGAGCATGGACGCTCGCGCCTACATTGGCCGTCGTGTTTACATCATTAGCACCTGGCGGATGGCATTCTCTACCAGCTTCAGCGCAATTGCCCAGCGCTGGCGGGCTTGTGCTTCGTCGTCTCCGTAGCCGAAGAGATAGAACGTGATGTAGAAGCCGTCGCGCGTCTCGTCGCTAGCGTGGTAAAAGCAGCGCCGGACCAGCAATTCAGCGGCTGCGGGAATTTCGGGGACCCGCTTCAGGAGCTGCGTAATCCGTCTCGCGAATTGCTCGTGTTCCTCGAAAGAGCAGCGCGTAGTCTCCGGCGAGAACAGTATGTCCACATAAGACCCGAACTTGTACGCGGCCCCGAAGATCTCTTCTTCGGGATTGATCTCCGTGCTTGACCAGGTGTCACACTTCGCGGTCTCCAGAATTCCGTTCGGCGAGTTCATGACCGCAAGAAACTCGGCCAGCTCCGGTGCTCGACGGGCCTCTTCGATCTCAGGCAGAAGCTCAGGCTGACGCTTCAGGTCGTAATAGCGCGGGCCGCCATTGGCGGCGGCCCAGGGCAATTCCAGGGTTTCGTCGTCCGCCCCAAGTTCGACAGCGAAATCGGCTTCCACGCTAGTGCGCGGGTTGCGGCGTGGCCTGGGGCGGCGCGGTTTGGGGAGCGGCAGCGGGCGGCGCGAAATTCACCGTCGGTGCCTGGCGCGATCCCTCGGACGCGGCAAAATAGGCGTCGTTGGGCTTGAAGCCGGCCCAGCCGGCAAAGATGTTGTTGGGAAATTTCTGGATGTAGGTGTTGTAGTCCTGCAGCGTGTCGTTGTAGCGCTTGCGTTCGACCGCGATGCGGTTTTCGGTGCCGGCCAGTTCATCCTGCAGGCGCAGGAAGTTTTCGTTCGACTTCAGCTGGGGATAGTTCTCCACAATCGCCAGCAGGCGGCCCAGAGCGCCGTCCAGTTGCTGGTTGGCGGCAATCTTGCCTGAAGGAGTGCCGGCGGAGAGCAGGGCCGAGCGGGCCTTGGCGATGTCGCCGAACACGGTTTGCTCCTGCTGCGCGATGCCTTTCACGGTTGCGACCAGGTTGGGGATCAGGTCGGCGCGGCGTTGCAGCACCACGTCCACCTGCGACCAGGAGGCCTTTACTGCTTCGTTCTTGGTCACCAGCGTGTTGCGGACGCCCACATACTGCCCGAAGGCTACAAAAGCCAGCAGCGCCAGAATAGCGATCACGATTAGAACTTTGACCATACTTTCCTCCTGAATCAATAGTCACAGAAACGGTCAAACCCGCTTCGCCGAACATCTCATTTAACTTTATCCAGCATTGTATCGACTGCGGCGGTCACGTGCTGCACGGCGGCCAGATAACGGGTGAAAACATCTTTAGCGTCGAACTGTTTGCGGTCCGCTTTGTGGTCGCGGATGTCAAGCAGCTGCAGGAACGCCGAGGGCTCAAAGGGAATACGGCCGGCCAGTATCTGGATGGCTTCGCGCTTGGAGTGCGGAGCCGCGTCGCCCAGTGCCAGCAAGGCGTGCCGGAACAAGGTCGTGAATGCCGACACCGAGCCCAGCAGCAGCTGCCAGAGGGCGCGGTCGTTGTCGCCGGCTTCCAGGAGCCGTTGCCGCAGCAGGATCAGCTTCTCGCGCAGTTCGTATTCCAGCTGGGCGCGATGCTGGTGCATGGGGATTTGCAGGGGGCCCAGCACTTCGTCGCCAAAAAGCACGCGGTGATGGTGCTGCATATCGAGGAACTCGATGGAGAACACGTCGGTGGAATGTTCCAGTTCTTCCTGGGTCATGATGAGGGGCGCAGGATTTTTCTGGCGATGCCACCATTCCGCCACGGGCGCGATGGCGGAAAGCCTGGGAAATGAAGTCTCATGCAGGATGCAGAGCAGGTTGAGATTGGAGAAATCAGCCTGAAACTCTCCGGTCGCAGCCGAGCCGTAAAGAACGATGCTCTGCAGGTTCTGCCCGGCGGCTTGCTTCATGCGGCTGACAAATTCCTCGATCTGTTTTTCCGCGTTCATTCCGAAACCTCCCTGCTTCGCAAACCTTGAACTCCGCCAGAACGATATTCGGACTCGCCGAGGGCAAGATGCCCTCGGGACAGCCGGCGGGACGCTGGCGCTACAAAACTACCAGCTTCCGCTGGCGCCACCACCGCCGGAACTGCCTCCGCCGAATCCTCCGAAACCGCCGCCCCCGCCTCCGAATCCGCCACCACCGCCCCGGTAGCCGCCTCCGCCGCCACCAAGTCCGGAAAGCAGGATCCAGAACAAAACGCTGCGCAGGGGAGTAAGCAGTACGATCAACAGAATTACACCCAGAATCAGCAACTGTTTTCCGGACAGTCCTCGCTCGGGTGCGCCCTGGGGCTGCGCTGTGAATTGCGGCCGATCCCCCGTCAGCTGGATGCCGGCGTCCTGCGCGATGACATCCGCGACCCGCGAAGTCATGAGTGCAACGGCGCCGTTATAGTCGTTCTGCCGGAGCAGCGGCACCGCTTCGCGGCCAAAGCCTCCGACCTTGCCATCAGTCAGGATGGGCTCCAGCCCGTAGCCAACTTCGATGCGGTATCTGTGGTCCTGCACCGCCAGCAGGATCAGCACTCCATGGTCGGTGGCCTTGCTTCCGATGCCCCACTGCTTGTACAAGGCGACGGCGTAGCTCTCAATGTCCGTGCCGTCGAGCGAAGTTATTGTGACCACTGCAATCTGCGCGTGCGCTTTCTGGTCGAGCTGCTGGCAGATGTTATCGAGCTGCGCGACGGTGGTTTGATCGAGGACGTGAGCGAAGTCGTTGACGTAGTCGGTCGGGCGCAGTTGGGAGACGGGCTCTGCTGAAAGCCAGATGGGGAACGCCAGCAGGATGATGGCGACGCGAATCCACTGCGGGAACTTCATCCGCCGTGATTGTATAGGAAAGCGCGTCGAGCTTTGCTCGAGCGGGTGTGGGTCGGACACTCGTGTCCGACTGCTTTTGACTTTCCCTTCTCTTGTGGTCAAAGTCAAAGGCGGTCGGACACGAGTGTCCGACCCACACGGGCGAGGACGCCCGCGCCTACATTGCGCGCAGGAATTCCACGACCTGGGACTCGGCCCAGCGGCCGTCACTGCTGCCGTTGGCTTTGGCCAGGTATGAGCAGTGGCCGCCGTCTTCGGTTTCGACGAAGGTGATGTGCGGATTGCCCAGGATCTTCTCGCGGGTTTCGGGAAGGATGCGAATGAAAGGATCATTGGCCGCATTCAGGATGAACGTGGGCACGGTAATCCGGTCCACCACGTGCGCGGCCGCGGCCCGGTCGTAATAATCATCGGCGCCGGTAAACCCGCAGTAGAAAGCCGTGATGCGGTCGTCGAACTCGCGCAGGCTGCGGATGCCGCGGAGGCGTGAAGTGTCGAATGTGCCTGGAAAGAAACGCGCCTTGGTGCGCAGCCGGCGATTCAGGTTCCATAAGAAATACAGTTCGTAGAGTCGGTTGCTGCGCTGGTGCAACGCGTCAGCCGAAGCCGCCAGGTCGATCGCCGGACAGACCGCGGCCACCGCGCGAAATTGTGTTGGACCTGCGTCTCCCCATTCGCCGGCGAGCTTCAGCACCAGATTGCCGCCCATGGAAAAGCCAACCAGGGCGAAGCGCGAGATGCGGTCCTGCGCGATCAGATTCTGCGCTACCGCGGCAACGTCCTGCGAGCGGCCGGAATGGTAGAGAGTCGGGGCCAGGCCTTCGGTGCCGCCGCAGTTGCGCTGATTCATCCGGACAACGTTCATTCCAGCGGCAAGCCCTTTGGCGGCGATCCCCAGCATGTAAGTGGAATCGCTAGAGCCCTCGAGGCCGTGGACGATGATGACGGTCAGTGCGCTCTGCCGCTCGCTTTGCCAGTGGCAGTGAGCCCGGACCTGGACGCCGGGCTCGACTTCGATCAAACGCGCCTCAGCGGAAGGCAGGGCGGCGCGGCGCGACAGGAAGAAGCTGGCCAGGGTCTGCCGATGTCCGCCGCTCAGGCCAGGCCGCGCTACGAAAGCCGCCGTTTTCGTTTGCACACTCTCCACTTTATGATTTTAAATGGGGATAGGCACGGGCAGGGCATGCTGTCATAAAAGGAGTCGGAGCAATGCCAATTTTCGAGTACATCTGCAAGCAATGCGATCATCAGTTCGAGGCCCTGGTGTACGGCCAGCAGAAGGCAGAGTGTCCCAAGTGCCACGGCAGCAAGCTGGCACCGCAACTCTCGGTATTTGCCGTGAGCGCCAAGGGCAGTTCGACCGCTTCAGCACCCTCAACCGGCGCCTGTGGCTCCTGCGGAGACCCGCGCGGACCCGGTTCCTGCTCGCTCCCGAATTGAACCCGGTAATTTTCTCCTAAGTATATGTGTGACAGACGGTTAGTAGTGTGACCACGGGCACCAGACCAGCGTGACCGGGGTAAGTTTTCTTCCCCTCCCCACCACCGTACCATCCTTTGAGCAGCAAGCCTCAGAGCAGCAGGAATCGAAGAGCCAGGCTTCGAGGCGGAAGGAGTACGGGATGGATCGTCGTCGCAATCCTCGCGTCACCGCAAGTTTGCCGGTAAGAATCTGGGGCGTGGACGCGCATGACCTGCCCTTCATGCAGCTGGCCAGCGTCAAGAACCTGAGCAGCACCGGCGCGGTTATCCAGGGGATGCGCCGCCAAATCAAGCCCGGCGAAATCCTGGAAGTGCAGCTGGACGGCGAAAAAGCGCAGTTCCGGGTGGTCTGGACAGGGATACAGGGCAGCTGCAGCGCCGGCGAGATTGGCTTGCAGAGGTTGGCCTCCGAGCCCTGCCTCTGGGGCGTGGCTCTGGGCTGCTACACCGAAATGGTGGCCGAAGGGTAGTCTGTACCTCGATTCTCTCTCCACGCGATATAGTTTCTCTCTTATTGCGTCATCCTGAGGGGCTTCAGTCCCGAAGGATCTGGCGTGCATCACAACCGCAGCGAGCCCACGCGCACACGCCAGATCCTTTCGCAGAGCTCAGGATGACGCCTTCGATCAAGGGCGAAGTTAAACCGAGCCACCAACGGCACTCCAAAAGGATTTGCACCTCGGCAACCGTTTCCACTATGCTGCCGAATTCGTGCCATCTTCGTATCATTTCCGTATCATCAGTCTGCAAAATCAGGGGAGAGCGAATCGTGCGAACTATTCTGGCGATGATGGTGTGCGTGATGTTCACGTCCGTGATTGAAGCGCAGGCGCAGCAGCCCCTGAGCCTCATGCCCTTGCCGGCCAAAGTGCAGACGGGCAATGGCCGGCTTCTGATCGATCGAAATTTCTCTGTCTCGATCGCCGGCCATCACGAGGCGCGGCTGGATCGTGCAGTTGAGATTTTCCTCGGCCACCTTCGCCAGCAAACCGGGATGCCTCCCATCGACATGAAGGTCACCGACTCCGCCAGCGCTACTCTCATCATTCAGGCTGCTGCAGGAACCAAAGCTGTGCAGGAGTTGGGCGAAGACGAGTCGTACAAGCTTGATGTCACCGATTCCGGCGCCAGGCTGAACGCCGCGACTACGCTCGGCGTCATGCGCGGGCTTGAAACTTTTCTGCAACTGGTGGGGACTTCGAGCGCAGGTTTTTCCGTGCCCGTGGTATCGATCGACGACAGCCCGCGCTTTCCCTGGCGCGGACTGATGATCGATGCGGGGCGCCATTTTATCCCGCTCGACGTGCTGAAGCGCAACCTGGACGGTATGGCGGCGGTGAAGCTGAATGTTTTTCACTGGCATCTTTCGGAAAACCAGGGCTTCCGGATTGAAAGCAAGAAATTTCCCAAGCTGCAGGAGATGGGTTCGGACGGGTTGTACTACACCCAGGCCGAGGTCCGTGACCTGATCGCGTATGCCCGCGAGCGCGGCATTCGCGTGGTTCCTGAGTTCGATATGCCCGGACACTCCACCGCCTGGTTTGTCGGTTATCCGGAACTGGCCAGCGGGGCGGGGCCTTATCAGATCGAGCGCCAGTGGGGCGTTTTCGATCCGGCCATGGATCCCACCAAAGAGGAGACCTACAAGTTTCTCGACAAATTCATCGGCGAGATGGCCGGGCTCTTTCCCGACCAGTTTTTTCATATTGGCGGCGATGAGGTAAACGGCAAGGAGTGGGACGCGAATCCCAAGATCCAGGCCTTCATGCAGGCCCACGGCCTGAAAGACAACGCCGACCTGCAGGCGTACTTCAACCAGCGGGTGCAGAAAATCGTGGCCAAGCACGGCAAGACCATGCTGGGTTGGGATGAAATCCTTCGCCCCGATCTGCCCAAGGACATCGCGATTCAATCGTGGCGCGGGCCGGACTCGCTGGCCCAGGCGGCGAAGCAGGGCTATCGCGGATTGCTGTCTTCCGGCTTTTATATTGACTTGATGTGGTCGGCGGAGCGGCATTATGCGACCGAGCCGCTGAGCGGCGCCGCCGCCAACCTAACTCCGGAAGAGCAGAAACGCATCCTGGGCGGCGAGGCTTGCATGTGGTCGGAATATGTTTCGCCGGAAAACATCGATTCCCGCATCTGGCCTCGAACCGCAGCCATCGCCGAAAGATTATGGTCGCCCCAGGACGTCCGGGACGTGAACTCGATGTACCAGCGCATGGCGGTGACCAGCCGCTGGCTTGACGGATTGGGCCTGACCCACAATTCGAGTTACGCTCCCATGCTTCGTCGCATTGCCGGAACGGAGGACATCGCGGCCCTCAAGACTTTGGCTGATGTGCTCGAGCCGGTGAAGGATTACACCCGGGAAGAAACCGCCCCGGCGCCGGCGAGCAGTGCTTCGCCGCTGAATCGCGTGGTGGACGCGGTGCGTCCGGAGAGTGCGACTGCCAGGGAATTTGCCGATGCCGTCAACGAACTTACCGGCGGCGCGGCCAGGCCGGGCACCGAAGCCCGCATCAGGGAGATGCTCAGCCGCTGGCGCGAAAACCAGATAGAGCTTCAGCCCCAGTTCGAAAAATCTCTTCTGCTGCAGGAAGTCGCGCCCATTTCCCTGAATCTCTCGGCGCTCGGCGGCGCGGGCCTGACCGCTCTGGATTATCTTGACCGCGGCGAGCCCGCCCCGTCCGCATGGGCGACGACAGAGCTGGCGGTGGTCGAGCAAGCCAAAAAAGCGCAGGCCCAACTGCTGATCATGGTTGCCCCGTCAGTCGAGAAGCTGATTCAGGCTAGCGCAGGGCCGGCTGCTCCATCCTCGACAACCGCAAAATAGTCGCAGGCAATTTGTCATCTCCGATCGCCCGTCGCATCTCGCAGCCAGGAGTCTCCCCGGATTTTGTCGCGTAACCTTCACCACCCCAGGCGCAAAAAAGGAGCTTGCCCAGGCAGGGGAGCTTAGGTCTCCACTCCTGTGTTATTCTGCAGGGATTCGTGATAGACTAGACTAGATAAACTAAGTCTGATAAAAACTATGAAAACAGTCAACATTCACCAGGCAAAAACTCAGCTCTCGAAACTCATAAAAGAGGCCTCAAAGGGCGAAGCCTTCGTTATTGCCAAGGCTGGTAAGCCCGTAGTCAAGGTCACTGCGCTTGCCGCTCCGACCGGTTCTCAAGTACGGCGGCTCGGTTTCATGGCGGGGCAGATTTCCGTGCCCGACGACTTTGACCGAATGGGCAAGGCGGAGATCGAGCGAATCTTCGGCGGCGGTGCATGAAACTTCTGCTGGATACTCATCTTCTGCTCTGGGCTGCCGGTGAACCCATGCGGCTGTCAAAGCAAGCCCGAGCTCTCATTGACAACCCGGACAACGAGCTTCTCTTCAGCGCAGCGAGTCTTTGGGAAGTGGCAATTAAGCGCGGTCTGGGCCGAGAGGATTTTAAGGTGGATGCGCGGCTGCTGCGCCGGGGTTTACTGGACAACGAGTACCGCGAATTGCCAATCATCAGCGATCATGTGGTGGCCACGGAGAGTTTGCCGTTGATCCATAGGGATCCTTTCGACAGAATCTTAGTGGCACAGGCAACTGTGGAAGGCATCACGCTGCTGACCATCGATTCCCTGGTGTCGCAGTACCCGGGCCCTATCCGGACAGTGTAGGGACCTCGCTATCGCAGTGGGGAGTAGAATCAACGATCGGGCAGCGGCGCAAATTGCGCCGCGATAGAAGACGGAAGATCGAGCGCACCCACGCTATGCCTGCCTCATCATCACCTTGAGGTCTTTATGCAGCCAGTTCTGTTACCCCGATGGCGCAGGATGTGCACCGTGGAGCCTGCAAAGCGGGGGCCAGGAGAGACCGATGACCGAGGACGATTTCACCGCAAAGCCTGAATCCTGGCCGGCCCTGCCGCTCGAAGCCTGGCAGGACACCTACGCCACGCTGCACATGTGGACACAGATTGTGGGCAAGGTTCGCCTGGCGCAGAGCCCGCTCATCAATCACTGGTGGGAGGTGCCCCTATACATCAGCGCGCGCGGGCTTACCACTTCAGCCATTCCGTACCAGCGCGGCATCTTCGAAGTGGAATTCGATTTTCTGCGGCACCACCTTGTCATCCAGAGCAGTGAGGGCCGGGACAAAGTTATTCCTCTTGCGCCGCGTTCCGTGGCCGACTTCTACAAGGAGTTCATGGCGGCGCTGGCAGAAGTCGGCATCGAGACAAAAATCTGGCGCATGCCGGTCGAAATTCCGGACCCGATCGCCTTCGATCGCGATACCCAGCATGCGTCCTACGATCCGGAGTACGTGACCCGTTTCTGGCGCATTCTTCTGGCGGTGGACAGTATTTTTCAGGAATTCCGTTCGCGCTTCATCGGCAAGAACAGCCCGGTGCACTTCTTCTGGGGGAGTTTCGACCTGGCGGTCACGCGCTTTTCCGGACGGCGCGCTCCCGAGCGCGAGGGCGCCGACCCGATCACGCGCGAAGCCTACTCGCATGAGGTAATCAGCGCGGGCTTCTGGCCCGGTGGCGGCGAGATCAAAGGGCCGGCGTTTTACGCCTACGCGGCCCCTGAACCGGCCGGTTACGGGCAGAGCCCGGTCCGTCCGGCCCAGGCGTTTTACCATTCCGGAATGAAAGAGTTTTTCCTGATGTACGACGACGTTCGCACTGCTACCTCACCCCGGACTGCCCTGCTCGAATTTCTGCAGAGCACGTACGAAGCCGGCGCCCACCTGGCGAACTGGGACCGGGCGGAGTTGGAAAGAGCGGGCTAAAACCACAAAACCCTTCCGTATCAGTGGCTTAGGCGAGGCTGAGGCGATCGTCCAAGGCCTTGGGCAAAATCTGCATGGTCTTCCGTTACCTGTCCAAGGTTACCGACGGGTCCTATTATGAAATGTCTCTCATTCGACTATGGCGACTCCGACTCTCGATCCCAAGACCAGCGATACGGTCCAGGCACTGGTGCAACTTCTCCGCTCACGCTCCTCGGAGGAGATACGGCAGCGCATGTACGATAATCCGCCTGGAAGTCCGTGGTGGGCTGCCTGCAAAACCGAGCTTGACTTGCGCAACAGCGAACGGGCGGCGACCGCTCTGGTCGATACCTCGCGCATCTTAGACAAAATGCGCAGTGCCACCGATCATCTCGACGCACTCACTGACAAGTTGTTGCAAGCCACGACGGAGATGGCCGAGGTGGTGAAGAGCGTGCGCGAATCCGGCCGGCGGATGGAAATTGCAACGTATGTGATCGTCGGACTGACCATTGTGCAGCTGTTCTATATAGCCTTTCAGTTCTCTACCAGACACTAGAAATGTGGGCGCGAGCGTCCCGCTCGTGCAGGGATCGCCACGAACGGCACTATTTCGTGCTGCCGTCTTTGCCGTATGCCGTGGCCTCCGTTACCATAGCCCGCGTGGCCAACTACATCGGGGCAATCGATCAGGGCACCACCAGCACGCGCTTCTGTGTCTTTGACGCAGCCGGCAAGACGGTAGCGGCGGCGCAAAAGGAACACGAACAGATTTATCCGCAGCCGGGGTGGGTGGAGCACGATCCCGAGGAAATCTGGCGGTCGACGCAGGATGTGATTGCCCAGGCGCTCGAGCAGGGCAAGCTTCGCGCCGCCGACCTGGCCGCGATCGGCATCACCAACCAGCGTGAGACCACCGTGCTGTGGGACCGCAAGACCGGCAAGCCCGTGGCCAACGCTCTGGTCTGGCAGGACACGCGTGTCGATGACTACGTCACGGAATTTGCGCGCGAGGGCGGGGCTGACCGCTTCCGGGCCAAGACCGGCTTGCCGCTCAGCACTTACTTCAGCAGCTTGAAGATTCGCTGGCTGCTCGAGCATGTGCCGGGCGTCCGCAAGAAGGCGGAAGCCGGTGAAGTAATTTTCGGCAACATCGATTCCTTTCTTACCTGGCACCTTACCGGCGGCCCCAACGGTGGGCTTCACATCACCGACGTCACCAACGCCAGCCGCACCCAACTGATGGACCTCGATACGCTTTCCTGGGACGAAGACTTGCTGGACGGCGTTCGGCGATTCCCCGAGCCATGTTGCCGCGCATCTGCTCCAGCGGCGAAGCTTACGGGACGGTCAAAGTCGGCGCTGCGCAGGGAGTTGCGATTGCCGGCATCCTGGGCGACCAGCAGGCCGCGCTGGTAGGCCAGACCTGCTTCAAATCGGGCGAAGCCAAGAACACTTACGGCACCGGCTGTTTCCTGCTGATGAATACCGGTGAACGCGCTGTGCGTTCCCGCCATGGGCTGCTTACCACCGTTGCCTACAAGCTCGGCAACCACCCCGCGCACTATGCGCTTGAGGGCAGCATTGCCATCACCGGCGCACTGGTGCAATGGGTGCGCGACAATCTGGGCCTGATCGGAAGCAGTCCCGAGATTGAAACTCTGGCCCGGACCGTCGAGGACAACGGGGGCGTGTACTTTGTGCCGGCGTTTTCCGGCCTCTACGCGCCTTACTGGAGACACAGTGCCCGCGGCGTGATCGCCGGCCTGACCCGTTACGTCAACAAAGGACACCTGGCGCGGGCCGTGCTTGAGGCGACAGCCTTCCAGACCCGCGAGGTGGTCGAAGCCATGGAGCAGGATTCAGGCATTACCCTGGACGTCCTGCGCGTGGATGGTGGCATGGTGGACAATGCGCTGCTGATGCAGTTTCAGGCCGACATTCTGAACCGCCCTGTGGTCAAGCCCCTGATCAAGGAAACGACCTCTCTGGGCGCAGCATACGCGGCTGGCCTGGCGGTTGGCTTTTACAAAAACACAGACGATCTGCGGGCGCGATGGTCAGTGGGCCAGACCTGGAATCCGAGCCTGGAGGAATCGAGGCGCGCCGAGATGTACCGGATGTGGAAGAAAGCGGTGACGCGTTCGTTTGACTGGACGGAGTAGGTTTCGGATAAAGGCTTCAACCACGGAGGGCACAGAGATACACAGAGGAATACCGGTTTTTGCTTTCCTCCGTGTATCTCTGTGTCCTCCGTGGTTGCTTGAACTTCTAGCTGTCCTCGCCCACCTTGAGCACCGCTAAAAACGCTTCCTGCGGAATATCGACGCGGCCGATGCGTTTCATGCGGCGCTTGCCCTCTTTTTGTTTTTCGAGCAGCTTGCGCTTGCGCGAGATATCGCCGCCATAGCATTTGGCGATCACATTCTTGCGGATCGCCGACACGGTCTCGCGGGCAATGATCTTTGACCCGATCGAGGCCTGGATTGCGACTTCGAACATTTGCCGGGGAATGAGTTGGCGCATTTTTGAAACCAGGAGCTTTCCGCGTTCATAGGCAAAATCGCGATGCACAATGATCGAGAGTGCGTCCACCGGCTCGCCTGCGACCAGGATGTCCAGTTTCACCATGGGGGACTCCCAATAGGCGGCCAGATGATAATCGAGCGACGCATAGCCGCGGGAGACTGACTTCAGCCGGTCATAGAAATCGAGCACAATTTCGTTCAGTGGCAGTTCGTAGTGCAGCATCACGCGTGACGAACTCACATACTCAAAGGTCTTTTGCTTGCCCCGCTTGTCTTCCACCAGCTTCAGGATCCCGCCTACGTATTCTTCGTTGGTGAGAATGGTGGCCAGGATTACCGGTTCTTCGACCTTGGCAATCTCGCTCGGATCGGGCCAGCGCGAAGGGTTGTCCACCTCGATCAGGGCGCCGTCGGTTTTGGTGATCTTGTAGCGCACGCCGGGAGCGGTGGTGATCAGTTCCAGATTGAATTCGCGCTCCAACCGTTCCTGGATGATCTCCATATGCAGCAGCCCGAGAAAGCCGCAGCGGAAGCCGAAGCCCAGCGCGACTGAACTCTCCGGCTCGAAGAAGAATGACGAATCATTGAGGCGCAATTTTTCCAGTGCCTCGCGCAATTGGGTGTGCTCGTGCGCGTCCACGGTGTAGAGCCCGGCAAAAACCATGGGCTTGATTTCTTCAAAGCCGGGCAACGGTTCGATGGCTGGATTGGCCTCGTCGGTAATGGTGTCGCCGATTTTCGTGTCTGCCACAGTCTTGCTGTTGGCCATCAGGAAGCCGACTTCGCCGGCCCGCAGTTCTTCCACCTCCACTGGTTTGGGGGTCAGAACGCCGAGGGTTTCCACCTCGAGCACGCGCCCATTCCACATCAGACGTATTTTTTGTCCCTTGCGGATGGTGCCTTCGAAGACCCGGGTCAGCACGATCACGCCCCGGTAGGGATCAAACCAGGAGTCGAAAATCAGCGCCTGCAGCCGGTTGTCCGGATTGCCTTTGGGCGGAGGCACACGCTTCACAATGGCCTCCAGGACTTCGGGCACGCCCAGACCCGTCTTCGCGCTGATCAGCACGGCATCGGAGGCGTCGAGACCGACCGCGCCTTCGATCATCTCCTTGGTGCGCTCGACATCGGCGCTGGGCAGGTCGATCTTGTTGATGACGGGAATGATTTCGAGACGGTGGTTGATGGCGAGATAGGCATTGGCCAGGGTCTGCGCCTCCACTCCCTGCGAAGCGTCCACCACCAGCAGTGCGCCTTCGCAGGAGGCCAGCGAGCGCGAGACTTCGTAAGAAAAATCCACGTGGCCCGGGGTGTCGATCAGGTTGAGCTGGTAAGTGTGCCCATCCTGCGCGGTGTACATCATCCGGACGGCGTGCGCCTTGATGGTGATGCCGCGCTCCCGCTCCAGGTCCATGGAGTCGAGCACCTGGGCCTGCATCTCGCGCGCGGTGAGCGACCCGGTCAACTCCAGCAGGCGGTCAGCCAGCGTGGATTTGCCATGATCGATGTGAGCAATGATGGCAAAATTGCGGAGAAAGGCGGCGTCCATGGGGGCAGCAGTCAATACGTGATTCTAACAGGGCGGAGCTCGACCGTCGGAGCTCAGAGCTCACTCGCCTGCGCATCGTTTGCTGTGCAGGTCTCAGGGCTGGCGCCTCACGTCCGTTACAATCTGAGGCCATGCTCGTACTCGCTTCCGCGTCGCCGCGCCGCCAGGAGTTGTTACGCAACGCGGGCATTTTGTTCACAGTGCACCCAACCAATATTCCTGAATTGCCACGGCCGGGAGAGAAGCCGCGCGAATGCGCCGAACGCCTGGCGCGCGAGAAGGCGCAGGCCGCGCTCCGTCAGCATCCCGGCAAGCTCGTACTCGGGGCGGACACAATCGTGGTAGTCGAGGGCGAGCTTCTCGGAAAGCCTCACGACGAAGGCGATGCCATGCGCATGCTTCGTCTGCTTTCAGGACGGAGCCACCAGGTCATCACCGGCGTTTGCCTCGGACTGAGAACCGGGAACCAGCTGGAAACCGGGTTTGAAGACATACGCTCCGAGACCACGCTGGTAACGATGATCTCACTCAGCGACGAAGGCATTCGTTCCTACATCGCGACCGGCGAACCCATGGACAAGGCCGGCGCCTACGCCATCCAGGGCCTCGCTTCGCGCTGGATCCCGCGTATCGATGGTGACTATTTCAACGTAATGGGCTTGCCCGTGGCGCTGGTGTTCAGGATGCTGCAAGAACACGGGCTGGAAGGGTGGGGAAGATAGTGGTGGCACTTCAGAGAACGTCAGCGCTGTCTATGTCTTCTTGTCCGCGTCCTGCTCGCCGTCTTTTACTGCTGACTTGAAATTCTTGATGCCTTCACCCAGTCCTTTGCCCAGGTCGGCCAGCTTGCTGGGTCCAAAAATCAGAAGCGCAATAGCCAAAATGATCAGTATTTCCGGCAATCCCAGTTTTCCAGGCATGTGAAACCTCCCCAGTGGGTTTGCCAAGCGCTCCTGAGCGCACCATAAGTTGGCGAAGAACCCTGTGGAAATTCTAGGCTACATGCTGGCTGTAGTCAAAGTATCTAGGTTTAGGCGGTGGCTTAGGTTGAACCGATACCTGGTTTCTGGGTCATCCTGAACGACATCTGGCGCACGCCAGACCCTTCGCAAGTTCAGGGTGACGCCTTGAAATTTGTCCATCGAGACAGAGGTGACTTCGCTCACAGAGCATTTTTTCGGTCCGAACTCAGGCGCTGCGCGCGGGCGAGCCGCCTGCGTCCACATCAGGCGCGCTCGATCAGCTCTGCGAGCAGTGCCGCGCGGCGGGGTAATTCAGAGATTACTACGGATTCGGAAGGGGCATGGGCGCCTTCTCCCACCCCTCCGAGGCCATCCAGCGTGGGGATTCCCAGGCTGGCGGTAAAGTTTCCATCCGAGCCGCCGCCGACCGACGCTTCTTGCAGCTTCCAACCCAATTGTTGCGCGATCTCGGAAGCCTTCTGGTACAGCGTGGCTACCGCAGAGCTCCGTTCCATGGGCGGACGGTTTACGCCTCCTGTGATTTCCAGCTCGCATTTGCGATTAAAGGGCTTGAGCGCTTTGAGGCGGCGGTCGATGCTGTGGGCGTCTTTCATACGCGCCACCCGCACATCGAGAGAAGCGGTGGCCTGGGCGGGAATCACGTTTGTCCGCGTGCCCCCCGAAACCAGCCCCACGTTCAAGGTCAGTCCGCGCTTCCGGTCAACCAGTTTGGAGATAGCGGCGATTTGCCTTGCCATTTCAAGGATTGCGCTCTCGCCCTTCTCGAAATCCAGTCCTGAGTGCGCCGCTTTTCCGGTCACTTTGATGGTGTATTCGCCCACACCTTTGCGGGCGGTCTTCAGCGCGCCCTTGATTCCGTAAGCGGGCTCCAGCACCAGCACTGCCTCCGATCTCCGGGCCAGGCTTTCGGTGATGGGGTGGGAGGAACTGCTCCCGACCTCTTCGTCGGACACAAGAAGCACAGTGACGGGACGGGGCAGGCTGTCACTGTGCCAGGCACGCAATCCTTCAAGCGCGTGCAGGACCAGCGCGATGCCGGACTTCATATCGAGTGCGCCCGGTCCCCACAGCCGTCCCTCGGCCACGCGGCAGGGCATGGTCGAGAGTGTGCCCAGGGGATAGACCGTATCGATGTGGCCCAGGAGCAGGACGGGTTTGACGCTGCGCGCACCGGCGAAGTCCACTTGCAGGTGGTCGCCGAAATTCTGAGCGCGGTGAAATTTTGCGTGGCCGCCGATTTTCTCAAAGCGTCCAGCCAGCAGCGCGCCCAGTTGGTCCACGGCCGGTTTGTTGTCGCTGGGTGATTCGATTTCGACCAACTGACGGATGGTTTCGGTGATGGAATCCTTGCGCTCGGTAAAAAAACGCAGCCGGCTGGCGGTTTCGGCAAGGGGGGCCTGGGATGGCTGTGGCTTCTTGAGGACCTTCTTCTTCATAAGTGCATTCTTTCAGGCTGAACAGTCCCCAGACCCGGAGTCATCCTGAAGGACTTCCGTCCCGCAGGAGTTGGCGCGCACCTGCAAGACCCTGAACCAGCCGCAGCTGCGCTGCACGCCAGATGCTTCGCAAGCTCAGCATGACACCTCATGACACCTTAGGTGAAAGGCATGACACAAACTGACACATTACCTTATTCTCGCAGTATTCCGGTGGCCGAGTCGCGGTACAGTATAATCTTCGCGCCCGACCAGCACAGCCAGACGAGAGAAAATGACCGACACCGCTCACCCTGGGACCACAGCCCCGGCGCCGGAAAAGACCACGCTGGACATTATCGACATTTTTCACATCCTGCCGCACCGCTTTCCCTTTTTGCTTATCGACCGCGTGATTGAAATCCAGCGCCGGCAGCGCATTGTGGCCATCAAGAATGTCACCATCAACGAGCCCTTTTTCGCGGGGCACTTCCCCACATTGCCCATCATGCCAGGCGTGCTGATTGTGGAAGCCATCGCCCAGGCCGGCGGGGCGCTGTTGCTCACCGAAGTGGAAGACCGGCAGAACAAACTCATCATGTTTACCGGAATCGAGCGCGCGAAATTCCGCCGGCCGGTGGTGCCCGGCGACCAGTTGCGCATCGAAGTTGAGCTGAAGAACTGGCGCGCCCGGGCGAACATGATCGCCGTCCGCATGGAGGGAATGGTTTACGTTGGTGCCAGGCGCGTGGCTGAAGCCGTCGTCAGTTGCCAGCTGGTGGACACAGCCCGCGGGCGGGGTGGATCGGATGGCGCCGCGGAGATGGACGAACCGCGATAAAGCTCTCGTATGGCCAAACGCCCGCAGCCCAATAGTCCAGCGCAGCCTGACTCCCCGGCGAAAGTTTCCGCACGCGTTCATCCCACTGCCATCATCGATCCGCGCGCGAAGATTCATCCTTCCTGCAAAATTGGTCCCTATTGCGTGATCGGGCCGGAAGTCGAACTGGGCGAAGGCTGCCATCTGCTGTCGCACGTCACCATGGAGGGACCGACAACCATCGGATCGGACAATGGTTTCTTTCCCTTCTGTTCGATCGGCATGGCGCCGCAGGACATCACCTACGCCGGCGAACCCACCCGCCTCGAGATCGGCGACCATAACGAGATTCGCGAGTTTGTCACTATCAACCGGGGCACGGTCAAGGGCGGGGGATTGACCCGCGTCGGAAGCCACACCCTGGTCATGGCTTATACCCACATCGCGCATGATTGCGTCATCGGCGACCACGTCATCCTGGCCAATGCCGCAACCCTGGGTGGTCACATCACAGTCGGAGAATGGGCGGTGGTGGGGGCGCTTTGCCCGGTGCATCATTTCGTGCGCATTGGGGCGCACTCATTTATTGGCGGCGGCACGACCATCACCCGCGATGTGCTGCCGTTCTCCAAGACGGCCGCGGCGCGGGATACCCACGCGTATGGACTCAACGCCGTGGGTCTGGAGCGGCGGGGCTTCAGCAAGGAACGCATCCGCAAGATTCATCATGCCTACAAGCTTTTGCTGGCGTCCAAACTCAACACCTCGCAGGCGCTGGAGCGACTGAAGTCCGAACCCGAGCGGGGGGAGGACGTGGACATGCTGATAAGATTCATCGAAGCCTCGGGACGCGGCGTGATCAAATAGTCAGGCCTGAATTTCCTAGCAGATCGGCCAAAGTCCGGGACACATTTTCTCGTCATAGAGAACGTGAAAGATCGCCCATTCGTCGAGGATGTCAACCTCGGGATTTTTCGTAAGTTGCGCATTGATCATGGCGCGGACCAGCTTCTCGACGTTGCCCTGGGCTTCGACTTTACGTTCCGCGAACTCGTACAAACCGACTTTGTGGGTTTCAAGGCCCGACTTGATGAGTGCCTTGAAGGCACTTTCGCACCGGATGGAGAACTTGAAACGATGCCTGGCCGCCGCCCGTACCGCTGCGCCCCACATGTATCCTGACGGGTACTGGACGATGGGCGGGGTTTCATCCATAAGAAGTATCTCCGACGAATTCGCGGCTGGAGGATTGTGCTACGTGACGCGAAGCATAAGCAAGGGGACAACCGGTGCGGCAGCAGGGCGCTCTCACTGTGCCCATGCCTTCGTTAACCAGCGCTCCGGGGGAGTGTCTTGAACCATGGCGGAGCGAATCGGTCTCATCGCCGGTAACGGTACCTTCCCCCTGCTGGTGCTGGATGCGGCGCGGGCACAGGGATTTGAAGTCGTCGTGGCCGCCATCAAGGAAGAGGCACTTCCGGAGATTGAGCGGCATGGCGCCACGGCGGTGCATTGGCTTTCCCTCGGCGAGTTGTCACGGCTGATCGAAACTTTTCAGCGGGAGGGCGTTCGCCGGGCCATCATGGCGGGACAGGTAAAACACAAGCAGATTTTTTCCAGCATTCGTCCTGACTGGAAGCTGGCGAAGGTTCTGCTGTCGCTGGGCACGCGCAACACCGACTCTTTACTCGGAGCTGTCGCCCAGACCCTGGCCGAAGAGGGCATCACGCTGGAGAATTCAACTTCGTTCCTGGAGCCGTTGCTGGCCCGGGCTGGCGTACTCACGAAGCGCGGGCCTACGCCGCAGGAAAAGAAGGACATCGAATACGGACGCGCAGTGGCCCGCCATCTGGCACAGTATGATATCGGGCAGACCGTCGTAATTGCGGAATCAGCCTGTGTAGCGGTCGAGGCCATGGAGGGCACGGACGCCGCAATTGCACGCGCCGGCGAGATCATGCGGTCGCTGGGCGGAGAGGCGTCCACGCTCGGCCGCGGGCTTACGGTGGTGAAAATCGCCAAGCCGCATCAGGACATGCGTTTTGATGTGCCGGTAGTCGGCGTGAAAACCATCGAAGTCATGCGCCAGGCGGGGGCAACCTGCCTGGCTCTCGATGCGGGTAAATGCCTCTTGCTGGATGGAAATGCCATCATCGCCGCTGCCGAGGCAGCGGATATCACGATGGTGGCCGACTAAAGCATAGCAATCGTCCCGGGGACGATCTGGAGCACGTCATGACTGAGTCTTTTCGCCTCGCCGATCAAATCCGCCGCGCCTTCGAAGGCAACGCCTGGCATGGCGACTCGGTTCTCGAACTGCTGGCCGGGGTAAATTCCAGGACAGCGGCCGCCCGGCCGATCAAGAATGCCCATAGCATCTGGGAGATTCTTCTGCACATCGCCGCCTGGGATGACGCCGTGCGCCGCCGGACCGGGGGCGCAACGGTAACCCTCACCGACGAGCAGAATTTCCCGCCGGTGAGAGACACCAGCGAAGCCGCCTGGAGCCAGGCGATCGATTCCACCAAGAGTACTCACCACGAATTGATCAAGGCGGTGGCCTCCTTTCCCGATTCGCGGCTGGGGGAACAGGTCCCGGGCAAGACCCAGAATTACCACAACTTCTTTTACATGTTCAGCGGGATCGTGCAGCACGAGCTTTATCATGCGGGCCAGATCGCGTTGCTGAAGAAGGCCGCGGAGTGATAAGTATTCCGCGGAGCAAGGTGTCATCCTGAACTTGCGAAGGGATCCGGCGTAGAGCGGATGTGCAGTCGTGTTTGGCCGTTTGCTGGCGCACGCCAGATCCTTCGGGACTGAAGTCCCTCAGGATGACGCCGGTGCCGGGGATAATGCCGGTGTGGGGGAACGGAGATTTATAGCTGCCTGACAACTTTATCAACGTCGCGGTGGTCGGAGTGGGTGCCTTCGGGCGCAACCACGCGCGCATCTATCACCAACTGGCGCAGCAGGGCGAAGCGGTCCGCCTGGTGGGGGTGGTGGACCCGGACGTAGCTCGGGCCGACGCCGTGGCCAGGGAATTCGGCTGCCGCGCCTTCGGATCGGTCGAGCAGCTGGTGACCACGCACAGCGAAGTGCAGGCCGCCTCCGTAGCCGTGCCAACGGTGCAGCACCTGGAGACCGCCCGAGCCCTCATGCAGGCCGGAGTCGATGTTCTGGCGGAAAAGCCGTTGGCCGCATCGTTGGCTGAGGCCGACGAACTGGTTCGCTTGGCCCAGAGTCTGCATCGCATCGGTCAGGTGGGACATTTGGAACGCTTCAATCCGGCGGTCCGGGCCACGGCGCCTCTGATCACACAACCCATGTTTTTTGAAGTTCACCGGCTGAGCGTATTCACTCCGCGGTCGCTCGATGTGGACGTGATTCTCGATCTTATGATCCACGATCTTGACGTCGTGCTCTCGCTGGTGAAATCGCCGGTGAAGGAAATTCGCGCTGTGGGTTTGCCCATTCTTTCCGGCAAGGCCGATATCGCCAACGTTCGCCTGGAATTCGAGTCTGGTTGCGTGGCTAATTTCACCGCCAGCCGGGTTTCCACTGAGCGTATCCGCAAGCTGCGCTTCTTTCAGCCCCGGCAATACATTTCTCTCGACTACAGCCGGCAGGAGGTACTCGTCTTCAGCGTGGGCGAGGCGGCGGGAACGCCGTCGGTGAATCCGCAGATCAAGGTGGCCAAGCCGGCGATCGTGACGGAAGAACCGTTGCAGGCTGAGCTCAGATCGTTCCTGGAGGCGGTGCGGACGCGCTCCAAACCCGTAGTCTCATTCGAAGACGGAAGACGCGCCCTCGCGCTCGCACTCGACATCGTGGCCGCGATCCGGGAGCACGGTCACAAAGTCCAACTCGAACAGTTGCGCTGACCCCTGCCTCAAGCCGCGTAAGTACTGACTACGCAATGGTTCAGCGCGATTTTTCGTTTTACACTTCTTGACAAACAACGGCCGCGCTTCAGGGTAACCTTTATTGACCAGTCAGGTACAAAGGTAAGGTCTGGGTCGCCCTGGTTTTTCGCAGATATTGGGGAAAGATGCGAGAATGGAAAGATCAGTCCCTTGGCCTTTGGCCATTGGTCCCTGGCCAGTGGTTGTTGGCTAAAACCGAAGCTCTGCTGTGTGTTCGACGAGTGGCCAACGACCAAAAGCCAAAGGCTAATGGCCAACAACGTTTCCGCCCTGCAACCTTGGGTGCAACAGCCGTCTCTAATGGGATAAGCCAGCAGGTCGATGTCAATCACTGAAATACCGCCGCGGAACCCCGTCCCAGCAGCGCCACCGCCCACCGCCCCGGGCGGTGATCTTTACGACGCAGGCAGCTGGGAGACCGCTTACCTCGAAATGCACGATGTTCCCGCCCTGCTGATTCAGTTGCAGGACGATCTCTCGCGCTCGCGGCAACGGGAAGCTTTCTGGATTTCGGTGGTGGTTCACCTGGCAATCGTCATTCTGGTGGTCAACTCCACCCGTCTGGAAGGCCTGATGCACAGGCGTTCCGTGATTCTGATCAATCCGCAAGATCTGATGAAGCAGAAAGAGCTCACTTACCTGGAGCTTCCGCCCGACGAGCAGAAACTCACCAAGCGGCCGGACACCAACAGGATCTCGGACAAAGACCGGATGGCGACGTCGAAGGCGCCGCAACTGGATCGCAAGGAATTGAAGAAGATTCTGGACAGCGCGCGTCCTGGCCCGCCCGGCCCGCCGGTGCAATCGCAGCCCGCTCCACCCGCCCCGGCGGCGCAGGGCCCGCCGGCGCCACAGGAACAGCCGTCGCTGCCGCCTCCTCCGGACCAGAACCAGGTGGCCCGCCTGCAGACCCCGCCTGCAGCCAGGCCCACGCCGAGTTTCAACACGGGCCCTATGTCCCCGGGATCGGCCATTGAGCAGGCAGCCCGCGCGGCGGCCTCAAACCGCGGAGGCTATGGCGGCGATGGTGGAGACTATGGCCTGGGTCAGGGCAAGCAGGCGGGCGAGGCCATCGGACCTCTGGACGTCCTCAGCGACACCATGGGCGTGGACTTCGGTCCTTACCTGGCGCGGGTGCTGCATGATGTCCGAGAAAACTGGTATCGCATCATCCCCGAGTCAGCCCGCGCGCCGCTTATGAAGAAGGGCAAAGTCTCGATCGAGTTCGCCATCCTGAAGGACGGCCAGGTGGCGGGGCTGCAGATCGTCGGCTCGTCAGGAGACGTGGCACTGGATCGCGCCGCTTACGGCGGGATTACGGCGTCCAAACCATTTCCACCGCTGCCCACCGAGTTCGGCGGCCAGTATCTGGCTTTGCGCTTCCACTTCTACTACAACCCGGACAGATCGGAAATCCAGTAAGGCACTCTTCAGTCGTCGGTCTTCAGTCGTCAGTCAGAGTTCGACGGCAAAGGTGTGCCGATGACTGACGACCGACGACTGAAGACTAGCTTCACCACACCCGGCATCTCTTCTCCCGCACCATCGGGGAACCGGCCTTGCACTGGAAAGCCTGCTGAAATTCGGGGGTGTTGGACACTACGCCATTGGCTCGATATTTGTCCGGTGAGTGCGGGTCGATGGTAGCCCACATGCGTTTGGTTTCGTCGCGAGTGTTAGAACACCAGGCCTGGCCATACCCGATGAAGAAGCGCTGTTCGGGGGTGAATCCGTCAATCGATTCCAGCTTCTGACCCCGGGTTTCGTTCTTCCAGGCCTGGTAAGCCAGCATCAGCCCACCCAGGTCAGCGACATTTTCACCCATGGTCAACTGGCCGTTGACCTTGATGTCATCGACTGCGACATAGTGCGAGTACTGATCTGAAATGCAACTGGCGCGCTGGTCAAACTGCTTGCTGTCCTCCGCCGTCCACCAGTCGCGCAGATTGCCCTGGGCATCGAACTGCCGGCCTTCATCGTCAAAGCCGTGGGTCAGTTCGTGTCCGATGGTGGCGCCGGTGTCGCCGTAATTAGGAGCATCGTCTGCCCGGGGATCGAAAAAGGGCGGCTGCAGGATGCCCGCCGGAAAATTGATGTCATTGATCTGGGGATTGTAATAGGCATTCACCGTAGGCGGTGTCATGCCCCATTCGCCCCGGTCCACGGGCTTGCCGATCTTTGCGATCTGGCGATTGAACTCAAATACGCGGGCGCGCTGCACGTTGCCCATGTAGTCATCGCGGACGATGGCGAGAGCGCTGTAGTCGCGCCATTTGTCGGGATAGCCGATCTTGTTGGCCAGGGTATGCAGCTTCTCTAAGGCCTGCTGCTTGGTCGCCGGAGACATCCATGGCAGGCCATCGATGTCCTGCTGCATGGCATCTTCAATCTGCTTCACCATTTTCTGGGCGCGTTGCTTGGCCTCGGGCGGGAAGGCGCGCTGCACGTAGGCTTGTCCCAGAGCTTCGCCCAGATCGTTGTCGGCGTAGCCCACGCAGCGCTGCCAGCGTGGTTCGAGTTCCTGCGCCCCGCCCAGGGTCTTGCCGAAGAAATCGAAGTCGGCGTTCACAAACGCCGAGGAGAGGTAGGGTGCGTTGGCATGGGCCAGGTGCCAGCGCAGGTAGGCCTTCAGGCTCTCCAGGTCCTCCTGTTTCAGGATCGCGTCCATCGCTTTGACGAACTCCGGAGCGGTGACGTTCAGCGAGCGCAGTCCGGGTTGGCCGGCCCGCGAAAAATATTCCCTCCAACGGAACGAGGGGCTGAGCTTTTCCAACTCCCGCCGCGACATTTTGTGGTAGAGGAGTTTGGGATCGCGACGCTCGACCTGGGTCAGCGATCCCTTCGCCAGCGCCGTCTCAATCCGCAAGATGGATTGGGCTTCGGGCGCGGCGACCGCCGGCGCATCGCCCAGCAACTCGAACATCTTCTGCACATGGGCCACGTAGGCCGAGCGCAGTTCCACGGATTTCGCATCCGTCTTGAGGTAGTAGTCGCGATCGGGAAGGCCTAGTCCGCTCTGATCGACCTCTGCGATGACCTGGGAGGAGTTCTTGAAATCCTGGTCTGATTGAAAGTCGAACCAAACACCCTGGCCTAGCATGCCGGCGGTGACCCTGGCCATTTCCCCCTTGGAATGCATTCCATCAATTTGCGCCAGACCCGCTTGCAGCGGCTTCGCGCCCGCAGCCTCAACCGCTTTTTCATCCATACAGGCGGCGTAGTAGTCGCCAATCTTTTGTTTTACCGGATCGCGGGAAGCGCCGCCCTCGGCCGCTTCTTCGAGAACCTCGCGCAGCAGCACCTTGTTGTCGTCAGACAGCTTGGCGGACGCGCTCCAGGCTATCTTGTCGGGCGGAATGGGATTCTTTTTCAGCCAGCCACCGCACGAGTAGGTAAAGAAGTCGGTGCAGGGATCCACGCTGGTGTCGATCGAGGTAATGTCCAGGACCGGTGGATGGATAGTGGACCCGGTGGAGGCGTCCTGCGCGTAGGCAATTGCCGAGGCCAGAACCAGGGTCAGAACAAAGGCAATTCGGAACATTGCTTCCTCACAAACGCGGAAATTTCAGATTGGAGATTTCAGATCTCAGATTGCAGTTCTCAGTTCTCAGTTGAAAGTCCCCCTTCACGCCGGGCAGACGCACTTCTACCTCGGTTTCAGACGGTGATACGCAGCTTTCGTGAGCAGGGATAAGCCAGTCGCAGCAGCGTTCTCTCCGAAAAGGGCAAATACAACAGTGCCGCCGTGGCGGCAAATGCCGCCCCAAACCCAATCTTTTCAGCCAGCAAAAATGGGGCCACCGCCCATAACTGGTCCAGGACCAATATCGAACGGGAAGATACGCTGAAATTTTGCTCCTAATCCTCGGTGATCGAAGGCCACAGCCGAGATCAGATAGCAACGCAAGGGGATACCCACGCCTGCCGTCAGCAGTACCGCGATGAAGATAGCGCGCGCTCCCCACCCTGGAAGAAACCCGCTGGTGATTCGCTCGATTCCACCCAGACGAAAGAGTGCACTCAAGTAGAAGATCAGATACATCAATTGAATGAGCCCGAAGAGCCCGCGGGTCAGAGCGCGACGGGGCAAGGGAACTTCGAGTTCACGATGGAAGGACGTCGGCACCGCAGTTCCTGCCAGGACTTGGGGCAGGTGGGGAGGGTCCTGCTCTTTCGCTGCCGCCGATTGCAGGGGAGCGAGGAACCGGTATCCCCGTCGCGCCAGAGTTTCCACATAGCGCGGATTCGAAGCCGAGTCTCCCAGCGCTTCCCGCAGCTTGTTGATCGCGGTATTCAGGCTGTGGTCGAAATCCACGAAGGTGTCGGCCGGCCATAATTTCTGGCGCAGTTCCTCGCGCGTAACCACCTCTCCGGCGCGGTCCAGGAGGTAAACCAGTATCTGGAAGGGCTGCTCCTGCAGGCGAATCCGGGCGCCATTCTTGCGCAATTCGCCCGCCGCCAGGTCAACTTCGAAAATCGCGAAGCGGATGATCTTTCGCGCGGAACTGCCTGGTGGCGTGGACACGACAGCAGGCAGTTTAGCATTGGGTGGTGTGGCGCGGGCGCCCCGCCCGCGGCTTTTGACTTTGAATTCGAACGCGCCTGTGCGACGGCCTTTGACCTGTTGCTCTGAACCTGCCCTCCGATATGTTCGAGTCTCGCGGGCGAGGGCGCCCGCGCCACACAACCGCGCGGGGCTACAATGATCTCGTGCCCGCTGTCAGCCCACAGTCGCATCAGCCCGCCCCGGAGCGGCCGCCCAAGGCCCACATCTACAAGCTTGAAGCCGGCGGCATTTTGATCATCGGGGCGGTGGTTCTGCTGCTGATTCTTGCCCGCTACTGGCATCACATTGCCTGGGGTGCCCGCTGACTGACTCACCCGAGCCGCTGCTGATCGTTGTGCTCGGTCCAACGGGAAGCGGTAAGACTGCCCTTTCCCTGGCGCTGGCCGAACGTTTCCGTGGCGAGATTGTGAACTGCGATTCGGTAGCCATGTATCGCGAGTTCGAGATTGGGACCGCGAAACCCACGGCTGCTGAACGTACCCGCATCGTTCATCATCTGCTCGATATTGTCGAACCTTCCGGCTGCATCACGGCCGGCGAATACGCCCGCCGGGCCCGGGAAGTCTTAGACCAGATCAAATTGCGGGGAGCTTTGCCGATTGTGGTTGGTGGGACTGGTCTGTATCTGCGCGCCCTGCTGGAAGGGCTGTTTGCCGGTCCCCAACGTTCGGAGGAACTGCGCGGGCGGCTGCGTGAACGTGCTGAAGAGAAGGGGACAGGCTATCTCCATCGAATCCTAAGCCGTCTCGACTCTGCGACCGCTGCCAAGATTCACGCCAATGACACGCCTAAGCTTCTGCGGGCGATTGAAGTTTGCCTCGCCTCGCGGACGAAAATGAGCGAACTGTGGAAACAGGGCCGCGATCCTTTGCAGGGCTGGCGTATGGTTCGGCTGGGGCTTGATCCCGACCGCCATGCTTTGTACGAGCGAATCAATCAGCGCGCGCAGCACATGTTCGACGGCGGGCTGGTCGAAGAGACGAGTGGGCTGCTGGAAAAGTATGGCGCGACCGCCCGGCCGCTGTCGGCCCTCGGCTACAAGCAGGCCGCGGCCCTGATCCGGGGCGAGATCGACCGCAAGACTGCTGTGCAGATGGCGCAACAGGCACATCGCAACTACGCCAAGCGCCAGATGACATGGTTCCGGCGCGAGCCCGACGTGCAGTGGATTTCCGGTTTCGGAGATGATGCCAGGGTCCAGACTGAGGCCATCAACATGGTCGGCGGGATATGTTGACCTGCCACAATCGAACACCAAAAACCGTAAAACCGCAAAGACCGCAGAGAAGTACCGCAAAGGTCGTAAAGCATCGCTTCAGCGCTGCAAGATCTCTTCCAGCGCGTTTTTCAGCTCCGGATGCTGAAATTGATATCCGCTGCCCACGAGCTTGGCCGGTTCCACCCGCTGGCTGCCGAGAAAAAGTTCTATTCCCATCTCTCCGAAGAGGAGGCGGACGGCGAAGGCAGGCATGGGAAAAAGCGCCGGGCGCTTCAGGACAGAAGCCAGGATGCGGGTGAATTCCGCATTGGACACTGGATTCGGCGCCACGGTGTTGACCGGGCCAGAAAGGGATTCGTGGTCGAGAACATACCGGATTGCGCCGACGACATCCCGCACCGAGACCCAGGGCCACCACTGGCGCCCGTTGCCCAGCCGGCCTCCCAGGCCCAGGCGGAAGGGAGTAAGCATCTCCGGCAAAGCGCCACCATCGGCGCTCATCACGACTCCAATACGCATTTGCGCGGTGCGGATTCCCGCCTTGGCTGCGGGTCGTGCGGCGGCTTCCCACTGGCGGCATATTTCCGCGGCAAAGCCCTCGCCCGATGAGCTGTCCTCACGCAGAACCTCATCGCCGCGACTGCCGTAGAAGCCGACCGCGGAAGCCGAAATGAATAAGCGCGGAAGCGGTGACGCTTTCGCTGCTGCTTCCGCAAGGTGGCCCGTGCCCTGGGTGCGGCTATCGAGGATGCGCCGCTTCTTGGCTGCGGTCCAGCGGCCGACAATGGACTCCCCCGCCAAATGGATGACCGCGTCAAAGCCGGAGACGAGATCAGGCGAAAGCGGGCGGGATGGGTCCCAGGCGATTTGATCTGCTCCACCGGCTGAGCTCCGCACCAGGCGCGTGACCGTGGCACCGCCGGCTTTCAAAGCCGGCACCAGCGCCGCGCCGATCGGCCCAGAGGCTCCGCTAACGAGAATGCGCTGTGGATTCAAGGTGGCTTGGCGCGTCTCAACTCTAGCAGATTGCTCAGTGTGGGGCGGGCGCTCTCGCCCGCCGCTTTTGAAGTTGATTCAAATTAGAATCTGATTGTTTACACCGGCCCCCCGAAGTCCCGTCCGGCGAAAACCGGAGTCAAGAACGGCGGGCGGGGGCGCCCGCCCTACACAACCAGCTATAATCGTGCATGGCGACGCTGCGCCAACAGTTCGCGACTAATGTGCTCACGGTGACCCGGTTCCGCGAGCTCATGCGCAGAATGCGGGCCAACCGGCCCAACGACGATCTCGAGCTCATCCGCAAAGCCTACGAGTTTTCCCAGAAACATCACGCCGGCCAAAGCCGCGCCTCCGGCCAACCCTACCTGGTCCACCCCCTGGAAGTGGCGCTGGTTCTTGGCCGAAATGAAAATGGACCCGGTGGCCATCGCGGCCGGCCTGTTGCATGACTCGGTCGAAGATACCTCGGTGACCGTGGTCGATATCCGCAAGGAGTTCGGCGAGCAGGTGGCGCACATCGTCGAGGGTGTCACCAAGATCAGCGCCATCGACTTCGCCACCCGGGAAGAGCAGCAGGCCGAAAATCTGCGCAAGATGATGCTGGCCATGGTGGACGACATCCGCGTGGTGCTCATCAAGCTGGCCGACCGCCTGCATAACATGCGCACTCTCGAACACCTTCCTCCCGAGAGGCAACAAAAGATTGCCAAGGAGACATTGGAGATCTACGCGCCGATCGCCCATCGCCTGGGCATGGGCAAAATCCGTGGAGAACTGGAAGACCTGGGCTTTCGCTACGTCGATCCCATCGCATATCAGCAGGTGCACGATGCGGTCGAGGCGCGGCGAAAGGCCGGGGAAACCTTCCTGGCGCGGGTGGAGTCACTGTTCCGTGACAAGCTGAAAGAAGCGGGGATTACCGCGACCGTGGAAAGCCGCATCAAGCGCCTGTACAGCATCCACAAGAAACTGTTGCGGCAGCATATTGCGGTCGAGCAGGTGTACGACCTCTATGCCATGCGGGTGGTTACGCAATCAGTGCAGGATTGTTACGCCGTGCTGGGCATCATTCACAACCTGTGGCGGCCAGTGCCGGGGCGGATCAAGGATTTCATTGCCATGCCGCGGCCGAACTTTTACCAGTCACTGCACACCTCCGTGATCGCGGAGGAAGGAACGCCTTTTGAAGTGCAGATCCGCACCGAGGAAATGCACAAGATGGCGGAAGAGGGCATCGCCGCGCACTGGAAGTACAAAGATGGCCCAGTCTCGGCGCAGGACGAGCAGCGGCTGGCCTGGCTGCGCCAGGTGGTGGAATGGCAACGCGACGTCGCCGATCCCAGCGAGTTCCTGTCCACGCTCAAGATCGACCTTTACCCGGAGGAGGTTTATACCTTCACTCCCAAAGGCAAGGTCGTGGTCCTGCCCCGGGATTCCTCGCCCATAGACTTTGCTTATTCTGTTCACACTGAGGTCGGCCACAGCTGCGTGGGTGCGAAAGTGAATGGCCGCATGGTTCCGCTGCGCTTCAAGCTGCACAGCGGCGACATCGTCGAGATCCTTACCCAGACCGGGCACAAGCCCAGCCGCGATTGGCTGGCCATCGCCAAGTCGTCGCGCGCCCGCAACAAGATCAAGCACTGGCTCAACGTCCATCAGCGGGAGCGTGCCATCGAAATTGGCCGCAAACTCATTGAGAAAGAAGCGCGCAAGTATCGGGTATCGCTGAAGGACATCAAGGACGAAGAGTTGCAGAAGATCGCCTCCGATTATGGCGCGGGGCGGCCTGACGACCTGATGGCCGGGATTGGCTACGGCAAATATTCGGCACGGCAGATACTGGGACGCATGGCGCCGGCGGCCGGCACACCTCTGGCGGATGAGGAACAGGAGAAGACCAGCGGGCTCGCCAGCGTGGTGCGGCGAGTTTTCGGCGGCGATCAGAACAACAACGCCATTCGGGTGAAGGGACACGGCGACCTGCTGGTTTACCGGGCCCGCTGTTGCAACCCGATTCGAGGGGAATCCATCGTCGGTTACGTGACTCGCGGCAAGGGCGTCGCGGTCCATGCCGTCAACTGTCCCAACGTCACCAATCTGCTCTATGAACCGGAACGTCGCATTGACGTCGAGTGGGCCCAGGACGACGGCACGCCCAGCGCCTATCCGGTAAAGCTCACGGTTTTTTGCGACGACCGTTTTGGGATGCTGAAACAGATTACCGCCGTGATCAGCGATACCCAGACCAACATCCGTAATATCGAAGCCCGCACCAGCAACGGCCAGGCCAACGTTGACATCGTGCTCGATATCGCCGACCTGAAGCACCTGGAAAACATCGTCAATGGCGTGCGCAAGATTCCCGGCGTGCACGACGTCCAGAGACTGCAGAAGATATAGTCGTCGGTCGTCAGCAAGCAGCCAACTGGGAACTGGCAACTCCAAACTGACCACCGGTTTTTCTCTTCTCCTGCTTTTACTCGTAAAGTTGACTCAAACTGCAGTCATCTGCATTAATTCCATTGACTGATTTCGGAGGCTTCATGCGCGACGTGATTGCGACCAAAGAGGGACCGCAGGCGATTGGACCTTATTCCCAGGCCATCCGGGCGAACGGATTCATCTTCGTCTCCGGGCAGGTGGCTATCGATCCCGCGAACCAACAGGTGATCAGCGGAGACGTGGCGGCGCAGACTGAGCGCGTGCTCAAGAATCTTTCCGCGATCCTCACCGCCGCCGGAAGCGGCCTGAAGAAGGTTGTGCGCTCGACCGTATTCCTGAAAGACATGGGCGACTTCACCGCCATGAATGAAGTCTATGGCCGCTATTTCAATGTCGCGCCTCCGGCTCGATCCACGGTCGAAGTGGCGCGTCTTCCTAAAGACGTGCTGGTGGAGATCGACGTGATCGCGCTGGCCTAGGCTGACCGCTCGGAACCGTCGCGCAATGTTTTTCGCCCTTTTCAGGGCTAGGTCATTTGCTGCTTTTTACCCAGGGCTTGCGCCCTGGGCTACATTCTTGGCCGCTTCGCGGCTAGGGCCGGTCTGCGCGACTGGTCACCGGCCTCCTGCTCCATTTAGAATCCCTAGTCCCGCATTTCTCATGCACAGCAGGGGAGACACAAGTTGATCCCACGCTACACCCGCCCCGACATGGGCCGCATCTGGAGCGACGAGAATCGTTTCCGCACCTGGCTGGCGGTCGAAGTCGCGGCCACGGAAACCCTGGCCGAAGCCGGCATGGTGCCGAAGGATGCCGCCCGCGCCATCCGCGAGCGGGCGGACTTCAATCTGGAGCGGATTGCCGAAATCGAGGCTGAAGTCCGCCACGACGTCATCGCGTTCACTACCGCCGTGGCCGAGATTGTCGGACCGCACGCCCGCTGGTTTCACTACGGACTGACTTCGAACGACGTGGTCGATACTTCGCAGGCCCTGCTCATTCAGCAGGCGTCCGCGATTATCGCCGCCGATCTGGAAAAGCTTTCCGCGGTGCTTGAGCGTCGCGCCTGGGAATTCAAAGACACGCCCATGATCGGCCGCACTCACGGCATTCACGCCGAGCCCATCACATTCGGCTTCAAGCTGGCCAATTGGTACTCCGAGACCCAGCGCAATATCGCGCGCTTTCGCAACGCCGCCGAAGACATGCGAGTGGGGAAATTTTCCGGAGCAGTGGGCACCTTTGCCCACCTCAGCCCCGAGCTGGAGGAAGGGATGTGCGAGCGGCTGGGACTAAAAGCCGCCGCCATCTCGTCCCAGGTGATCCAGCGCGATCGTCATGCGGCGTACCTCGCCACGCTGGCCGTAATCGCTTGCACGCTCGACAAGATTGCCACTGAACTGCGGCACTTGCAGCGCACCGAGGTCCGCGAGGTGGAAGAGTTCTTCAGCGAGAAGCAGAAGGGTTCGTCCGCTATGCCCCACAAGCGCAATCCGATCACCCTGGAACAGATCAGCGGCCTGGCCCGGGTGGTGCGGTCGAATGCGCAGGCGGCCTTCGAGAACGTTGCCCTGTGGCACGAGCGCGATATCTCGCACTCGTCAGTCGAACGCGTCATCATTCCCGATTCCACCACGCTGGTGGATTACATGCTGCAGAAAACTACCAACGTGCTCGACACCATGTTCGTTTACCCGGAACGGATGAAGGCGAATCTGGAAAGTACGGGTGGCCTGGTGTTCAGCGGGCAGCTTTTACTCGACCTGGTGGAGCAAGGAGTCTCGCGCGAAGAGGCCTATCGCACGGTGCAGAACCACGCTATGCGGGCCTGGAAGGAAGGGCGGAATTTTCTGGAAGTGGTTTTGAAGGACAAGAGTATTACCAGCCGGGTTCCGCGGGCGCAGATTGAGCGGGCATTTGATTTGAAGCGTCAGCTCAGGAATATCGACAAGATTTTCGCCCGGGTATTTGGTAGCGGGGGGAAAGAATCAACGAAACCACTTTCGCGCAGGCATCCCAAATTGCCGCGTCGCCGCCGATAACCAAAACTCCCGCCCAACCGGAGCTTGGACGGGGCGCCCCCACGCCGGTACGAGCGGGACGCTCGCGCCCACATGATTTGTCTTTAGGTTCGCCTGGTCAGCGCCCCATCGACCGATGCCGCCCCCGGTCCCAGCATGACCAGCGCGATGCACGCTGCCAGCATGATCAACGGGTGCTCGAAGCCTCCAGGCTTAAGGAAGCCATTCTTCAGGTGGACCAGCAGAATGGCCACGATCATGTCAAAGCCATTCAGGGCTGCGGCCCAACGCGTGAGTAGCCCGATCACCAGCGCGATGCCTCCGAGGAATTCCACCAGAGTCACGACCGCTGACGACACCGCCGGCATGGGTATGCCGATGGCGCCGAACATCCCGGCGGTTCCGTGGAAGCCCATCTGAAACAGCTTCTGCCACCCGTGCGCCAAAAAAATGATACCGGTGACCACCCGCAAAACCGTAAGTCCCCAAGATTGATTCGAAGACTGATGTGAACCGTTGCTCATGAGATCTTCTCCAGAACTGTGCTGTCTGTCTCTCGGCCAGGCCGGCGCCAACTCCCGGAAAATATGCAGAGGGCCAACCCGGCCCGCTGTACTGATGCAAGCAGGTTACGCCCTCTCGACGGCGAAGCCCGCGGCCTTCCACTCTTCCAGCCCGCCCTCATAGGCGCGGACGTTTTCGTAACCGAGCTTCGCCAGCTTTTTCGCCGCCATGCAGCTCTGCGGACACTTCGGGCCGCCGCAGTATACGACGATCTCAGCATCCTTGGGCAAATTCGTGTTCCGTACTTCACTTCCGACCCTGTCCAAAGGCACGCGGCGCGAACCCACGATGTTCTCTCCCTTGAACCATTCGTCAGTTAGAACGTTCCAGAATTGAGTGGGGCGCTTGTGGTCCAGAAGCCGGCGGAGCTCAGGGGTTGAAATAGTTCTTACGGGTGCTTCGGTTGCGGTGGTGCTCATGGGAAGTGCTCCTTATCGTGTCTGTACAACAAATATCGTTATAACGATAAAGTGCCAAAATATTATTCGGCTTGCTCCCTTGCGGCGCCCAGAAGCTGGATAAGGGTCCGCAACTGCTTTTCGCCCAAGGGGCTCAATATTTTCCGGTTGAACTCCTCGACGGGGCCGTCCAGGGCCTGCAGGAGCTCAAGTCCGGCCGGCGTAATGCGGGTGGTGATAATCCGTCGGTCCCGCCCTTGCTGGCTGCGTAGGGCCAGCCCGCGGCGCTCCAGACGGTCTACCAGGCGGGTTATGTCGGGATCGCGGTTGATCATGCGCTCGGCTATCTCGCTGCAGGCCCGTCCCTGATCCCCGGCGCCACGCAGGATGCGCAGCGCATTGTATTGGGTCGGGGACAGGCCGTGCGTCTTCAGCATCTCGCCGAAGCGCCACTGCAGACGGTCGGCGGTGCGCTGAAGAGCGACCAGGGCTTCGTCCTCCAGGCTGGTAAAGGGCTTGGTCTGCTGGATCTCGGCTTGAATGCTCTTTGCCACAGTCCCAATATAATCGTTATAACGAATAGTATCAAGCGCCGCAGGTCCAGGGACGCTCGATGGCATCCTCGATCGGTGTAAGACGCATCCAATAATTAACTAACCGGTTAATCAACACCGGGCGAGAGGATATTGTCCATGAAAAACATTTCGAAGGCGGTGACCTCGTTTCTTACCGTAGCAGTTCTCAGCGTCGGCTTGGCGGCCCAGACCACCAGCGCGCGCTATGACAGCGACATCCAGACCCGCGTAACCCAGCAGCTGGCCAAAAAGCAGGACTTCCGCAATCTGCAGGCGACCACCGAAGACGGCATCGTGACGCTCTCCGGCTCGGTCGATCTTTACCAGCAGAAGCTGGACGCGGCCAGGAAAGTCCGCAAGCTGGATAAAGTCCAGGGTGTTCGCAATCTGGTTGCAGTCAGCTCATCGGCACCCGATGCCGACGTTGAAGCCAAGCTCGAGCGCAAGTTGCACTACGACCGCATCGGCTACGACAACCAGTTCAACTTCGTTGACGTCTCGGTGAAGGACGGCATCGCAACCCTCAACGGCGAAACTTACAACTACGTGGGCCGCGACTCAGCCCTGGCGCTGGCGAATACGACGCCAGGCGTGAAGGATGTGGTGGACAACATCAAGGTCTCGCCGGTGTCGGGCTTCGACGACCGCATTCGGATCAGTGCCCTGCGCGCGATTTATCGCGATCCGGTGCTGGGCCGCTATGCCAGCGATCCGGCGTTGCCGATCCGCATTGTGGTGAACAATGGCAAGCTGAGCCTCTATGGCACGGTGGCCACGGCGATGGACAAGCAAATCGCCGGCATGCGGGCCAACCAGGTCTTCGGCGTTTTCAGCGTCCAGAACAACCTGGAAGTAGTGAAAGGCTCCTAATGTAGGCGCGAGCGTCCCGCTCGTGCAGGGCTGGATCGGAGGAAGGCGCGGCTTCGGCCGCGCCCTTTTTTGTGCGATGAATCTCCCTCGGTGTCCTCAGTGGTTTTATGGTTTTGGGATCTTGACCACGGAGGACACTGACGACACAGAGCGGCTCACCGCGGCCACTACAGCCGGTTGATCAACGCCGCCACATAGCCCGCGCCAAACCCATTGTCGATATTCACCACGCTCACATTCGATGCACATGAGTTCATCATTCCCAAAAGCGCGGCCAGACCCTGGAAGGCCGCGCCGTATCCCACACTGGTAGGCACGGCGATCACAGGAACGCCGACCATGCCGCCGACCACGCTGGGCAGCGCTCCTTCCATTCCAGCGCATACGATCACCACCCGGGCCCGCGTCAGGGAGGCGCGATTCGCTAACAGGCGGTGAATTCCGGCGACCCCGACGTCGTAAAGATGCTCAACGTCGTTACCCATCATTTCGGCGGTGATTACGGCTTCTTCCGCCACCGGAATATCGCTGGTGCCCGCGGAAACCACGGCGATGATTCCCTTGCCATACTTCTTCTGGTCGCGCTGCAAAGTGAGCGCGCGTGCCAGCGGCTGATACTCGACTTTGGGCACTTTCCTTTTTACCGCGGCCAGTTGCTCTGCGTTTATCCGCGTGGCCAGGATGTTGCCGCCATGCTTGGCCAACCGAGAAAAAATGGACGCCATCTGGGCCGGAGTCTTGCCCGGACCGAAGATCACTTCAGGCATCCCGGCGCGCAGGGCGCGATGGTGGTCCAGGTTGGCAAATCCCAGATCTTCGAAGGGAAGATGGCGCAGGCGGTCAACGGCAGCGTCGGGGGAGAGCTTGCCCCGTCGCACCTGGTCGAATAGTTCGCGGATGGAGTCAGCGTTCAAGAGGTTCGGTGGTCAGCAAGTCTAGAGTAGCATTTGCTTTAATGTAGCGCACCGTCCCGGCGGCTGTCCGGTGGGCGTCCCGCCCACCGCCGAGGGCGAGACGCCCTCGACGCCGGCAGACGCCGCGCTACTGTCCAATCTGGACTTACCGAGGCGGGCAGCTTCTTGCCGTGGCCGCGGACTTTCGCGGCGACTTCCCGATACACTTCCTTGGCTTTGCCCGGATCTTCCACATGGGCGAGAAACCACCGCCGCAACATGCCGCGCGTGACCCGTCCCTTGAGATAGGCGTCGTACAAAGCATTGCCTAGCATGTAACCGAGCAATTGGGAGCTGGCTTCCGTCCTCTTACGTAGGGATTCTGGAGCTTCTTCGGGCAATTCGCGGCTCCCTGCATCCTCGGCCTCGGGGCGCGCCGGATACAACACTCGCGAACCAAAATATCCCAGGGCGAATTCCATGGTCTGGGCGTAGAAAGGAGTCGTGTTCCCCCCAGTTTCCCCGGTTCCCTCTCGCCAAGGCAGACCGCGGCAGGCGTGATGCAGGAAGCGCGCCGCTTCCTCAGCCGCATACATCATCTTGAACTCGCGCACGTAGAAGGCATTGACCTGGGGCAGGTAAACGCTGCCTCGCTCCTCCACGTGCCGCACCATGGCTTCGATTTTGTCCTCATCGGCATGGTGGCGGGAGAGCCGTTGGCGCAAACGAGCGTCGGAGGTGCGGCAGTAAACTTCCGGCATCAGGTCCACCAGGAACTTCGGCTGCGTGCCGTTGTGCGAAGAATAGAGGTCGATATCGAGAAAGCGCAGCAGGCTGTCGATCAGGTTGTAGATGGTGGGAGCGAGGTCGGGACCTTCCTCCTCGGTACGTCCCCAGCGGCTGAGGTGAAGGCGGTAGTTCTCGTACTTTTCCAGGGGCGTGGAATTGAATATGCAGAATACATCCTGGCTCACGCGCACGGCTTCCACCCGCTCCTGGGGTTCGCCGGCGGCGCGCCAGTAGAGCGCATCGACATTCTGCAGGACGGTGACCATCCGCTCCTCCGGCAATTTGTCGCGCAGCACTTTGGGAAGATGTCCAGGCGCGAGGTGGGACTCGCCGAAGAGTACCAGCAGGACTGCCTGGGGATGGCGTTGCCGGATTTCCGACAGCTTGTGGACCGCATGGCGATCGCGCGCGCCGATCTTGCGCAGGTCCTCCCGCGGCATGCAGTCCAGCCCATAGATCGCGTCCGCGTGCTCGCGTGCCGTCACCAGCAATTCGTAGAACGGCGTCCAGTCATAGCCCCAGTCCAGGTCGAAGCGAATACGCTGCCGCAATTCCTCCGCGTCAATCTCGCGCCGCCACCATTCATCGAGAATGTGCTGGTCGCGGGAAAAGATGGTTTCCACGCCCAGCACCACGGGCCGGTCTCCGGGCTGGGCGCGCTCCTCCAGCAGACTTGCGGCAAAGCGTTGCGCGGCCGGCAACGCGTGATAGTCGCCAATGAGAACGATGTCTCCACGGCATAGGTCGGCGCTCAGTTGTTGCCCGTCGATTACCGATTCGTAGGAGCGGAAGGCTTGGCTGAAATCCTGCAGATATTTGCGGCGGCCGTTGGGATCATTGATACGGATCTCGCGCTCGACGCCAGCCAGGGCGTGCAACTGCGCCTCACTGCGCCGCAGTCGCAAACTCGAGGTGGATGCCATAGTCGTGTGGGGCGGGCGCCCTCACCCGCCGCTTTCGCCCTCGGGGCTTACTTGACTTCCTTCACTTACCCAGAGCTCACGCCCTGGGCTGCATTCTTTATGCCGCTCGCAGGGCCTCGCCTTGACTTACTCTCCGTGCGCTCCCTATGCTCAAGGCTTCCGCCGGAGCTTTGAAGTTGCCCACTCACCCGCCGCAGAACCTGACCGTCGCTACCACCGGAGCCAGCGGATCGCTCTTCCTGAAGCATTTTCTGCTGGCGGTAGAACGCGACCCACGCGTCCAGACCGTCAACTTCATCGCCTCCGACAGCGCTCTGCGCGTCATGGCGGAAGAGCTTGGACTGCGCGGCCGCAGCAACCTGCCCGGACAAATCCTCGGCCGCAAGGCCTCGCGCAAAATCCAGCAACAGGCTAATGCCGATATCGGCGCCAACATCGCCAGCGGCTCTTATCCCGCCGATGCGATGGTCGTGATCCCGTGCAGCATGGGCACGTTGGCCCGCATCGCCAACGGCATTGCGTCACAACTCATCGAGCGCGCCGCTGATGTCTGCCTGAAAGAGAAGCGCCCGCTGGTGCTTTGCGTTCGCGAGACGCCGCTCAACAAGATCCATATCCGGAACATGTATCGCGCCGCCGACGCCGGCGCCACCGTGTACCCGCTGATCCCGGCGCTCTATTTCCGCCCCAATGGTTTAGATGCCTTGGCGCACGAATTTGCCTGTCGCGTGCTGGCCCACATCGGCCTGCCTCAGCCCGACGCGTATCGCTGGAAGGGCTGACGGATTTGGTCGAATACAGAGATCCGGTTACCCGGTGGTTACTTCCAGTGTAGAAAGAGGAGTGGGAAGCGGGTAGATTCCTCTCGGCCATGACCTGCGGAGAGAATGTGTGGCGCGGGCGCCCTCGCCCGCGTGGTTTTGATTTTGATGGTCAACAAGTTAGAGTCAAAGGCCGCGGGCGAGGGCGCCCACGCCACACATTCCCGGGCCCTAAAGGAGGAGACTCAAATGGTCTTTCACAAACGCAGTGCGATTCTGGTGACGTTCATTTCTGGCCTCTTACTTTCTGTTCCTTTGGCCCATGCGGCCGGCCCCAGCTTTTCGGTTTCGTTTCCCAAAGAGCGCAGCGCACAGCCGCTCGACGGGCGCGTCTTCATTCTGCTTTCGACCGACCCTTCCGCCGAGCCCCGCATGCAGATCGACGATTCGGTCCGCACCCAGATGATGTTCGGCATGGACGTGGACGGCATGCAGCCCGGCCAGGCCGTGGTGGTGGACGATTCCGCCAACGGCTATCCCATCCGCAGCCTGCGCGATGTGCCGCCGGGAGAGTACTACGTGCAGGCGGTATTGCATCGCTACGAAACCTTCCACCGCTCCGATGGCCACACGGTCAAGTTGCCCATGGATCGCGGCGAGGGGCAGCACTGGAACCTCGCGCCCGGCAATCTCTATTCCACTCCGCGCAAGATCATGTTGGGTACTTCCGCCGGACCGGCTGCAATCGTGCTCGATCAGGAAATCCCGCCGATCCCGCCGCCGCAAGATACGAAATATATTCGTCATCTGAAGATTCAGAGCGCGCTGCTCACCAAATTCTGGGGACGTCCCATGTACCTCAGTGCCAACGTCTTGGTGCCCGAAGGATTTGACGCGCATCCCAAAGTTCATTTTCCAGTCATTATCAATGAAGATCACTTTAACGCCGACTTCGGCGGCTTTCGCACCGAGCCGCCCGATCCCAATCTGAGGCCGGACTACAGCGAGCGCTTCCACATCTCGGGCTACAACCGCATTCAGCAGCAGGAGGCCTACAAGTTTTACCAGCAGTGGATTGCGCCCGGATTTCCCCGTGTCGTGATCGCGGAAATCAATCACGCTAACCCTTACTACGACGATTCCTACGCGGTGAACTCAGCCAACCTCGGGCCCTATGGCGACGCCATCGAAACCGAACTCATTCCCGCCATCGAAAAGCAATTTCGCGGCATCGGACAAGGCTGGGCGCGCTTCGCCTACGGCGGTTCCACCGGTGGTTGGGAATCGCTGGCGGTGCAGGTGTTTTATCCCGACCACTACAACGGCGTGTTCGTCGCCTGTCCCGATCCGGTCGATTTTCGCGCCTATACGACGATCAACATTTACAGCGACCCCAACGCCTTTTACATGATGGGCGCGCACACCAAAGTCGCGCAGCCCGCCATGCGCGACTATCTCGGACGCACCCTGGGCACAGTGCAGGGCATGAACCAGTACGAACTCGCGCTGGGTTCGCACGCCCGTTCGGGAGAACAATTCGACATCTGGCAGGCGGTTTACGGGCCGGTCGGCGACGATGGCTATCCCAAACAGATTTTCAACAAAGAGACTGGCGAAATCGACCACAGCGTCGCCGCGTACTGGAAAGAGCACTACGATCTGAGCGCTATCATGCAGCGCGACTGGGCCACGCTCGGTCCCAAGCTGCAGGGCAAGCTCCACATCTACGTGGGCTCGGCCGACACCTATTTTCTGACTGACGCGGTCTACTATCTGGAAGATTTTCTGAAATCCACGACGAATCCGCCCTACGACGGCGAAGTGAAATACGGCGATCGCGCCGAGCACTGCTGGAACGGCGATCCCAATCTCCCCAACTATCTTTCGCGCCTGCATTACAACACGATGTATTTGCCGAAGATTCTGGAGCGGATGGAGAAGACCGCGCCTGCCGGGAGCCGACCTGAAGTCGTGGCGCTACTGACGAGGGACAATGCGCCAATGGGTGGAGCAGGCCTTCAGGCCTGCGTGCAAGTTGGTGAGCGGGGATTCAGCCCCGAGATACTTGTGACCGACTGCGATAGTGGTATAGAAGCCGGATTTCAACACCTACCCTTGGGAATGGGCCGCTACCCTTGTTTCATGCTCGGCACTCCGCAAATTCCAGATGCAAATGCAAATCGCAACTGCGAATACAAGAAGCCCTGCAATCGCGCTTCTGTCCCAGACAAAATCAGCCTGCAGCGGAACCGAGTACTCCCCTCCAAAGACTCGACGAAAGGGACCGGGTGCGATGAAGTAAAGGTACAGCGGCAAGCAGAGAAAAGAAGCCACGATGGCTAAGGCCGCACCGATGCGCGGGCGCAGAAATGTCAGGACGAGCGCCAGCACAAACAGGAGACTCCCAATTTCGAGTGAATCTAGAATGACACCAGTGAGATACCCTCCGCTAAACTCGGTTTCTCCGAGTCCGAAAGAGTTTCGCTGAGCCACGACAAGGCATAGCAGACAACTCGCAGCCTGCAACAGTTTTTGTTTTCTAAGCGCCATTTCGGTTTATCATTGAGCTCAGAGCGTCATGGTAGCTGGACACCTGACAGAACAGAACCAAGGCAGCCGCTGCTTTTCCATGTAGCGCTAAAGCACGCTGCTCCACCACAATCAAAATCCGGCACCGAAATTACCCCTGATGTACGCCCCACTTTCGTGCCGGTTGACGCGGCCGCGTCTTCCGTACTAATGTGCAATTACACCGGAAAGGAGGTGGTCTGATGACAAGTTCTGATTCAAGTGGGAGTAGTAAAAGACCAGGTGAGGTGGCTGTGACTTAGAGCGGTCGCTCTAAGAACCATCGCACGACTACCGGTGATTTTAGGGTTGTAATTCCACCCGGCGTGCAGGTCGCGCCGGGACCCGGAGTTATCCGAAGGGGACCACCTTTAGAGTGGCCGCCTCTTGGTCAATCCCAAACAGTGCACCGGGCGGCCCGCGTATTGCAAAATGCGCGGGCCGTTCTATTTTGGCGGGCATCGGACTTCAGCCCTCTGGCGTCGGCCGTGTTTGTAGCGCTGCCGTCCCGGCGGCTGTCCGGCGGGCGTCCCGCCCACCGTCCGAGGGCAGGATGCCCTCGGGACAGCCGGCGAGACGCCGGCGCTACGTGTGGCGGCGGACACTCTTGTCCGCCGCCTTTGACTCGAGGAGACGCCCGAGGTCCGACGCCCAAGGGGTAACCGGCTTGCTCGTGGGCCGGGCGAGGAATGAGTACACCGCGAAAAGCCGGGTGAGGACAGCAACCTCGGTGACCTACGTCCTGGCGGCCCTGGAAGGCACAATTTACGTTGAGCCCGCTTGACCACGCCCGGAAGGCAGGCGTCGATGATCACCATTCTATGGATCGCGGTTGTGGCCGCCCTGTCACTCGGCGTCGTGCTGGTGCGGAAATACGCAGCGAAGCCCAAGAAGGCCCAGAAGTGGGAAAAAGCCCAAATCATGAAGCAGTTGCTGGCGATGTCCGAGAATGAGACCGGGGCTTCGGCCGTCGCGCCAGGGCGGTCGCGGACTTCTGCGAAGACAGGGAAGCAGCCGGTGAAGTTCACACCCAAAGCGGCAAGAAGTTCTCAGCCGATTCGTTCCAGCAAATAGGTTTTCGTAGCGCCGGCGCTACATGGCACGAATCGCGTGTGGGGCAGGCGCCCTCGCCCGCCGCCTTTGCCTTCAGGTCCCTCAAACGGAATTCGAGGCTTTTGTCACCGGTAAGGTTATGGAAAGAGCAAAAAGCAACTGCAAAAGCGGCGGGCGAGGGCGCCCGCCCCACACGGTCAATGCTACTGCCGAGGCCCCTTGCGGTGACGCAGCACGTAGTACTCGTTGACCGGACGGTCGTCCTGCAGGGCGGGCGCTGCAGGAGCTTGCGCAATCAAGTCGTCGAGCGAGATTTCGTTCCTTAGCACCCTGGAAAACTGGCCTTCAGCGGTGGTCTCCGGGCCCCATTCCAGCAGATCGGTGGCCGCTTTGGCCGGCAGGCGTTGGGCGATCTCCGCCGCGGTCGGGTTGGGCAGAGGACTTTCGCTGGCCAGGAAGTGGTAGCCCCAACCTTCCACCGAATGAAATACACGTACGTAGGGGAAAGACTCTTTCAAGGCGCGCGCCACCGCGGCTCGGACCACGACGTCTCCTCCGGGCAGCCATTGCTGCAGAATTCCGCCGGGGCGCAATCGCCGACTGATGATCGCGTAAAACTCCTTTGAATAGAGCAGGCTCGAACCCGCGGCCTGCACCGGGGGCGGCGGATCGATCGTAATCACGTCATATTGCGCCGGAGTGCGTTCCAGGTAACGCCGGCCATCGTCGATGACCACGTGCGACAACGGCGAACGCAGCAGTGCGGGACCATCTTCGTGAAAGTACCCGAAGACGCGCGGAACACTCGGCACCAGCTCCACTGCGGTCACGGGAATGCCCCATGACATCAGGGAGCGGTAAGTCGTGCCCATGCCAAAACACACCACCAGCGCGTTCTTCGGAGGATGATCGAGAAAGGCCAGCGGCAGATGCGCCATGAACTTGGTGATGGGAGTGAGCCCCGTAATTCCCACTCCGTTGACCAGCAGGCGCTTGTTCCTGCCCTCTCCCATGGCCACGATGGTCGCCGTGTTGTCGCGCAGAACTTCACTGTGGCCGAATTGATCTTCGTAACTCTTCTGAGTGAAGACGAGCGCCAGTGCTGCCAGCACGACGGCGTATGAAACACCCGCTTGCCAGTTGAAGCGAGTTTTGCCTTGCTCTGAAGACCAGTCCGAACGGACCGCCATCAGGAGCCAGGGCAGCGAGAACACGGACAGCACCCAGCGTTCGCTCATGAGGGGCAGCAGCAGGAAGCCGGAGAGAAGCGGCCCCAGGATGCAACCGAGAACATTTACGGCATAGGCCTTCCCTGCCTTGCCCGGATCGCCGCCCGACCAGCGATCCACCAGCAGGGGAGTCAGGAATCCCAGGACACCGGAAAACGGAGCGATGCCCACGAACAGGCGCAATGCGCGGGAGATGTGGATGCCGGGATTGGCCGCGAGCAGCGGCAGGAGGGCAAATAATCCCAGCAAAACCCAGATCAGGTTCCCTTCGCGTCGATCCTTTCGGCTCCACAGCCTGTAGATCTGCAGACCAGTGAAGGTTGAGACGAGGTAGGTCGCCAGGATGGAAGCGAAGGCATACACCACGGTGCCGACATAGGGCGTGAACTGCCGGATCCAGACCACTTCCATGCCAATGCTGGTCAATCCGGTGAGAAAGAGCAGAACCAGAGGCCTGTTGCTCCCGCTGGAGACGTGGCCCGCCGCGCCGCCCGCCACAGTCGTGGCTGGCGGTGGGCCGGTCGGCTCCGACTCCGTCCGGCCCAGACTCAGCAGCACCGCGGACAATGCCAGAATGCCATTGCATGCCGCCCCGATTTTCAGCGTGTTCCGGAAGCCCCACAGTTCAATCAGCAGCATGGGGAAAGTTGCTCCGATTACTGCGCCCAACACGTTGGATAAGTAGAGATAGCTGAAAGAACGCTCCGATCGCTCGGGCTCTCGACGGCGGATGGCGAGCATAGCCACCGGTATGGTCGCCCCCATGCAGGCGCACCACGGCACCAGAGTGAGAGCGATCCAGGTGCCAGACCCGAGGTAGTACGCCCATGAAGAGGATGCTCCTGTCCATTCCAGCAGTTTTCGTCCCCACACCAGCTGGTATGGAACCAGCAAGGCTGATAATCCAATCAATAATTCCGCCAGCGCGTAGAAGCGAAGCGCGGGGACACGGACCCGGTTTTCGTACTTGCGGATGAGGCGTCCACTCCCCCATGAACCCAGGCCCAGCCCTGCCATGAAAACCGAGATCACGATCGAAGCCAGAGCGCTGGTGACGCCAAACTGGGCCATGGCCAGGCGCAGCCACACGATCTCATAGAGGATGCTGCAGAAACCCGAGACCAGAAAGAATAAGAAGAACCAGGCCATAAGAGAGTCTTTCGCACGCGCTTCAAGGCCAGCATGCAGCCGCCGGCCCCTCTAGCTTTTTTGAAAACCAAGCTGTACCACTTCGGCCGTGTCCTCAGCCAACCCGAGCGCTCCGGCCTCTGCTGGAGTAAACCAGCGCACTTCATCGGCGTCGTCTGCCGCCTGCGCCTCTCCTGCCACCGGGTGGCAAAGAAAATCGATCAGCACAAAATGATAGAGAGTGCGGCCGGCATCGTCGCGCAGTACGCGGTCAAAGACGCCCAGCAGTTCGGTTGGTTCCACGGTCAGGCAGGTTTCCTCCTGGGCCTCGCGGACCGCTGCTTCGCGCACGGTCTCTCCCAGTTCAAGCACGCCCCCCGGGATCGACCATTCTCCGGCCAGCGGAGGGCGTCCGCGCTTGACCAGAAGAACACGGCCATCCTGAATGATGATTGCGCCCACACCGACGAGTGGCGAATCGGGATATTCTCGCTTCATAGCTGGTTCAAGATTAGTCGGGCAACGGGATGCGATAGATATTCCGCCGCGTGTTAGCGCGGGTGTAGGAGTAATAATCTCGTCCAGCGGCTGAGTCGATTCCCTGCGGGATCACCATAACTCGTTTGTCAGCCTTCCAGCCACCCGAACTGAGATCGCCGGCCGGGAAATCTGGAATGCCACGACCTCGGTTGACCGGCAGCACATAGGTATTCCAGTCTCCGGGTGTAACAAAGAAAAAATTCCCGCTGATGTCCCAATGGCCGTTGCAATAGAAGGTGCACGCGTTCACGGATGGGCCGCCCTCCAGCGGGAAGGCAGCCGTCACCGCGGGGTGTTCGCCTTCGTTGGACTTGACTGATGCCATGGCCCAGCGGCCGTCGGGAGAGATCGAGATCAGGTCGAGGATCGGATCCGGTGTGACCTTGCGGCGTCCCGTCCCGTCCGGAGCGGTGCGATATAGGAAGTTTTGTGAGCCTTCGATGGAGCGCAGTACCAGGTCCCCATTGGGAAGAAAGCCGGGCGAGTCCTGGCTGGTGGGGGACACCAACAGGCGGGGGGAAGAGCGATGATCGACCGGGGCCAGCCATATCTGAGCCAGGCCGGCATCATTCTTGACAGACAGTGCAACCGTCTTGCCATCATGCGAAAGGGCATAACCCACCAGGTTGCTGCCGGGCTGGATGGCGGAGCCCGAGATCACACGCTCGCTGCTGCCACTGGCCAGATCTCGAACCCAGAGATCAACCCCTGGGCTCTGCCCGCCTTGCATTTCGTAATAGAGCTTGCTCTTGTCCCACGAGATGGTGGTTCCCCAGGCGCTGCCCTCCGACGACAGTTGGTGGTCGCCACTACTGTCATGTAGCCAGATGGTGGCATCTTCTGCGCCCACGGAGGTCAGCAATGATTGCCCGTCAGGGCTCATCGCGATGCCTTCTTCCTCCGTGGTGCCGGAGGTCACCTGTTGCAGAGGCCCGTCAGGGAACTTCTGCCGCCAGATATGGAAGCGCCCGCCCGGGTTCGCGCTGAAATAGACCCAATTACCGTCGGGCGACCAGGCGGCGGAGGTGCAGGTCGCAGGGGAAGGTCCTATGACCCGCATGCTGGCGCTGCCATCGAAGGGAACGATCTGGCAGGGAAGCAACGATCCGCTCTCATCCATCAGGACCATCAGCACCCAGCGTCCATCGGGTGAAAGATAGGAGTGGTGCACCATGCTGCGTTCGCCGGGAGGAACATAGACCTCTCGCCTCTCTCCCCGGTCCTCGTTGGTAGTGACCAGGATCATGTGCAGGCCTTCCCGAATCTCGGAGAAGAGCAGGTGCTTGCCGTTGTCGATCCAGGAAAGGGAGGATGCATTTTTCAGGAGCAGCCGGGGCTGCCCGCCCAGGACAGGGACTTCCCAGGTGTCAAACGGATCGATGGTGCCGTAGGCGATGCGGGAGCCGTCGGGCGAGAAGACCGGAGCGAGCTTGTACCCGGACTTGTAAACGGAGTCATGAGTAAGTTGAACGGCGTCCCCGGAAGGAAGCAGCTTGACATAGACGTCGCCCTGACCGAAGAGAGTTCCGCTGCCCCGTATGAAAGCCAGCATGCGCCCGTCGGGTGAGAGAGCCGGATACACGGCAGAGTCGGTGAAAAATGTGAGCTGTTCCCAGGCGGTGGAGCGGGCCGAGTGCCGGTGTCCGAGGTAGTAGTAGAGTCCAAATCCTGCCGCGGCGACGAGCACCACAGCAAGCGCCGCAAACCAGCGCCGCCGCCTGGAACTCTGCCGCTGCGGGATCTGGGCAGACATCCTTCCGGATTCGCTATCGCGCTTCAGCCGCTGCAGGTCCGCCCGCAGCTCGGCGGCAGACTGGTAACGCAGGCCCGGGTCTTTTTCCAGTGCCTTGCTGACGATGTCATCGAGCCTGGCGGGCAGGATCGGGTTGCGTTGCGACAGCGCCGCGGGTGTCTCATCGAGAATAGCCTTGAAAATGATGGCGGAGGTCTTGCCATGGAAGGCTGGTTTCCCGGTTGCCATCTCGTACAGTACGGTGCCGAAGGAAAAAATGTCGGTGCGCTCGTCCAAAGCCTCTCCCCGCGCCTGCTCCGGCGACATGTAGGCGATAGTGCCCACCGCCGTGCCCGCCACGGTCACGGGGGAAACTGTAGCTGTCGCTGATTCCGGGGCCGCGTCGTCCACCAGCTTGGCCAATCCGAAGTCCAGCACCTTGTACTCGCCGTGCGCCGTAAGAAAGATGTTTCCCGGTTTCAGGTCGCGGTGAATGATGCCCCGCCGGTGGGCTGTGTCCAAGGCGTCGGTGACTTCCAGGGCGCAACGCAAGAGCTCGCTCAGCGCAAACGGACCCCTGACCAGGCGGTCCGCCAGGCTTTCGCCCTGCAGAAATTCCAGGACCAGGTAGTTGATCGACCCCTCGGAGCCCACGTCGTAGAGCTGGCAGATGTGGGGATGATTGAGCGCGGCAATGGCCCGCCCTTCACGCTCGAAGCGTTCCCGCGCGTCCGCCTGGGCCGAGCGATGGAGGGGAAGGACCTTAATCGCGACCACACGATCGAGGCGCGTGTCACGAGCGCTGTACACCTCGCCCATTCCACCCGCTCCCACCTGGGCCACAATCTCGTACGGACCAAGCCGTGTACCCGTTGCTAGGGGCATGGCTGGCGTGAATTATAACGCCCGCCTTCCCTCCTCCGGGGTGAAGTGGTGTAGTGGGCTAAAATGATCCGGTGTCTCTGGACGAATACAAACGCAAACGGCGCTTTGAGGCCACTCCCGAGCCGCCTCCCAAGCTGGAGAAGAAGTCCAGGCATCGCTTCGTAGTGCAAAAGCACCGCGCTACCCGTCTGCACTACGATTTCCGCCTCGAAATGGAAGGCGTGCTCAAGTCCTGGGCCGTGCCCAAGGGTCCTTCCCTCGATCCCGCCGACAAACGCCTGGCCATGCAAGTGGAAGATCATCCGGTTTCGTACTTTGACTTCGAAGGCACCATTCCCGAAGGCAATTATGGAGCGGGCACGGTGATGGTCTGGGATGTAGGCACATGGGAACCGCTGTCGCCCGAACCGGTAAACGGAAAGTTCGTCCCGGGAACAGACGCGGACGCCTCGGCCATGCTGAAGAAGGGCGATTTTAAAATCCGGCTGCATGGCAAAAAGCTCAACGGCGATTTCGCGTTGATTCACATGCGCTCGCGGCGTCCCGGCACCAAGGGGACGGAGTGGTTGCTGATCAAGAAACAGGATGACGCCGTGGTCAAGGGCTTCGACATCGATCAGTACGACGAGTCGGCGCTCACCGGCCGCAGCATGGCCGAGATCGCAGGCGACCAGGGTTCGGCGCAGTGGACGAGCAGCCGTCCGGCCTCGCGCGGAGCGGTGAAGGCACCGTGGCTCGCGGATGCGATCGCCAAGTTTGATAAGAAGAACAAGAAGAAAGTAACCACGGAGGACACTGAGGACACGGAGAAAGGCAAAATAAAAAAAAAAGATAAGGCCGTAGCCGATGCAACTGGCCCCGCAGCGGCCTCGCGGAACAGGAAGACTTCCTCCGTGTCCCCTGCGTCCTCCGTGGTTAAAGATTTGGATGGCGCAGTCAAGCGTCCCATGCCCACCTCGATCCATCCCATGCTGGCAACTTCTATCGATGACCCGTTCGACGATCCGGAATGGTTGTTTGAAATCAAGTGGGACGGTTACCGCGCCATTGCGTTTATCGTCGAGGGCAAGGTTCGACTGGTGTCGCGCAATCAGAATGACCTGACCGCGCAATTTTCTGAGCTGCAGAATATCCCCAGTTCGATTAAGGCGGACACCGCCATTCTTGACGGCGAAATCGCCGCTCTCGACGAGCAGGGGCGCTCGTCGTTCAGCCTGATGCAGCAGCGCACGGGAATTCGCCACGGCGGCCGGCGCACCGGTTCGCGCCAGGATCTGCCTGTGCTGTACTACGTCTTCGATCTGCTCTACCTGGACGGCTACGACCTGCGGCGCGTCTCCTTGGAGCAGCGCAAGGAAGTGCTGGCGCAAATTACCAGCGCGACCGGCCCGGTGCGCTACTCCGATCATTTTTCCCAGGGCAAAGCGCTGTTCGATGTGGCCAAACAAAAGGGCCTGGAAGGCATTTTGGCCAAGCGCCGCAGCAGTGTCTATGAGGAGCGCCGCAGCCGCGAGTGGCTGAAGATCAAAATCACCCAGACGGTGGATTGCGTCATCGGCGGTTACACCGATCCCGAGGGCACCCGCGCATATTTTGGTTCACTCGTGCTGGGCCTCTACGACAAGAAAGGGAACTCATCCATGTGGGCCAGGCCGGCACCGGATTCGATCAAGCCATGCTCAAGGAGATCTGGCAAATGCTGAAGAAGAGGGAGACAAAGAGCACTCCCTTCCCCCATGGAGTGGAAGCGTTGCGGAAAGTTCACTGGGTCAAGCCTGAGCTGGTGGCGGAAATCAAGTTCTCGGAATGGACCCATGAGACGGCTGACGGCGGCATGAAGTTGCGCGCTCCGGTCTTTCTCGGCCTGCGGGATGACAAGGATCCGGAGGAGTGTGTTTTACCGTAGGAAAGGAAGACGGTTTCTGGTTTCCCGTTTCTGGTTTCAAACTCCGGGGAACTAGAAACCAGAAACTAGAAACCTGAAACTCACTTGATGTCTTTCATCGCCAGCATCGAGCCGTAATCTCTGCCCGAAGGTTCCACGGCGCGGGCCACGATTCCCGCAAAGGCTTCGCGGAACTCGGGATACTTGGCTACCAGCGCTTTCATCACTGCGGTGTTGTCCTGAAACGTCTTTCCCGTGTCAGAGACATCCGCGGACTGGTAGCGCACCACCAGGTCGAAGTCCTGGCCTACCGGGATCGGAAACAGATCGGTGACTTTATAGGTCTTGCCGCCTGCGGCCAGATCGAAGGGAGGCAGATCAGCCGGCTTCTGCGCCTGCATCTCGTCATATAGTCTGTCGGTGGCCGCGGTGGCCATGAAGGGGACCGGAACCAGCAGTTCCCGGGCCTCGCCAAAGTAGAACCAGGCATTGTGGAGCTGTCCCTTGGCTTTCAATTCGCGGGCGCGGCTGGCGAACCAGTTGCCGTCGTGGCCTGAAATCTGGGCGGGCTTGGCGTAAAATCCGCCCAACTTCCAATCGTTGGCCTGCTGCTGCAAAACAAATGACACGGTGTAGGCCCCCTGAGGGGAGGCTGCATCGAGAGTGACGATGCCGTAATTGCCCGGGGGAAGGTTGGGAATCACAAAGACCGCGCTCTCCCGAGTCTGTCCCTGGGCTCCGAAAATGCCGCACAGGAATTCGGCACGTTGCAGCGGAGCCGTCCCCTCGGCCTTGAGCAGAAACGGCGGCCGCGGCGCCGGTTGCACCCCGGTAAGGTTGGGTTGGTTCTCTTTGACGGCACCCTCGATGCCGGAAAAATCCGAGGCCAGACTGGCGATCGCATTCTGCCGCAGCGAGGCCGAATCCCCCCGCGCTGCCATGTCGTAGAAACGCTTCGCCGTCGCGGTCAGGGCCGAGGCGGTGGCCGGGTCCATATCGCCCGCCGTCTGGCAGGTTTGGGCGCGAGCCATTGCCGACGAAGCAATCAACAGTGCCGCCAGCCATTTCGCTGTGTTTCCTGGATAGCCGATATGCCACCTCTTGATCCCTTATGGTCGGGATACCAGTCATAGTAATCTTAAACTGTCGGAGACGGCCCTCGATACCGGTATTTCGGGTATCTCCGGCTCCGGTTGAAGCAAATGCCCGCCGCAGTCATCCTGAGGGACTTCAGTCCCGAAGGATCTGGCGCAGCCGTTCCACGCCAGATGCTTCGCAAGCTCAGCATGATGCCTGTCCCGGGGGACAAGTTCTTAAGGGCCGCTACTTTTCCGACGCCTCCGGGCCGCATGATTGCGCCGGGGTGCGCTGTGTGCTACCGTCGCCCCAGTTCCCCATTTCCACGCAAGGGAGACGTTCATGGCTTTAATCTTCCTGGGCATTCTGGTTGTCATCGTCATCCTGCTGGTTGGGATGTACAACAGCCTCGTCCAGTTGCGTGTCCGCTGCGACAACGCCTGGTCGGACATCGACGTGCAACTGAAACGGCGGCACGACCTGATCCCCAATCTGGTCGAAACGGTAAAGGGTTACGCCGCCCACGAAAAAGGCACTTTCGAGAATATTGCCAAATTCCGCTCCCAGGCCATGCAGGCCACCACCCCGGGTGACAAGGCCCAGGCTGAGAACCAGCTGAGTGGAGCTCTGAAAAGCCTGTTCGCGGTGGCGGAAAATTATCCTCAGCTGAAAGCTTCCGAGGAGTTCACCCAACTGCAGGGCTCGCTCAGCCAGACGGAAGACACGATCCAGAACGCGCGCCGCTACTACAACGCCGTGGTGCGCGACCTGAATACGAAGATCCAGTCTTTCCCGACGAATATTCTCGCCGGAATGTTCGGCTTTCAGCAGCGGCAGTTCTTTGAAGTGGCCGCCACCGATCGCGAACCGGTCGCGGTGAAGTTCTAAGCGCCGAAGCGCAGGTCCGCAAGGGTGGAGCAGCGCTTCAGTGCTGCATTCATGGCCAATTTAACGGGCGGCTTCAGCCGCTGAGGTACTCTCTGATCTGCGTCCTTGAGTCCATGACCCCAGCGGCTGAAGCCGGTCGTCCTCGAAGCTGGATTGCCGCGCTGAAGCGCGCCTCCACCCAAATTCTCCTGCTGGTCGGTGTGCTGTTGGTCGGGGCTCCGCTGTTTGCCCAGAGCTGGCGCATCGCCGACTTCCAGGACACTGTCTTGATCAGCGAAGACGGCACCGCCCTGGTCAAGGAACGGATCAGCCTGGTTTTCATCGGCCAATGGCACGGCATTCACCGCACCATTCCCATCGAGTATCCGGGCCCGCGGGGTACCAACTACACTCTGTTCCTCGACGTAACGGCCGTCACCGACGGCGCCGGTCAGAAGCTGAAGTACGACTCCAAGACTTCCGGCGGATATCGCGACCTGAAAATCTACATCCCCGGTGCCGTGGACACCACGCGCACGGTGGAGATCAGCTACATCGTCCGCAACGGCATCCGTTATTTTGAGGACCACGACGAGTTCTACTGGAATGTGACCGGCAACGACTGGCCGGTGCCGATCGATCACGCCGAGGCGCATGTCTATTTACCCAAGGCAGCGGCGGGAAGACTGCGGGCGCAGGCGTTCACCGGGGTTTACGGATCGGCCCAGCGTGATGCCACCTCCGAGGTCAACGGGGCCGACGTTGCCTTCGAGACCACCAACCCACTGCCCATGCGCGGCGGAATGACGGTTGATGTCTTTATTCCCAAGGGCATTCTCAAGGAGCCAGGTGCGATCACCCGCGCCTTCTGGTTTCTGGGCAGCAACCCCATCGTGTTTTTACCCTTTGTCACCTTCGGTGTGATGTACCTGCTGTGGTGGTACAAAGGCCGCGACCCCGATCCCGGACGTTCGGTTGCGCCTATGTACGAACCGCCGCCGGGAATGTCTCCCGCCGAAGCCGGGACGCTGATCGATGACACCATCCACCCTCGCGACATTACATCCACGATTGTGGACCTGGCGGTCCGTGGCTACGTAAAGATTGAAGAGAGCGTGGACACGACCCTGCTGGTCTTCCACTCCAAGGACTACATCTTTCACCTGGTCAAGCCGCTGACCGAATGGCAGGGGCTGGCGCCTCACGAGCGCGTGATGCTGGAGAATATTTTCGCCGGCGGGCAGCAGACCCGGCTCTCCAGCTTGAAAAATCGCTTCTACACCGCGATTCCAGTCATACAGCAGGACATCAAGGCGGCGCTGAAGAATAAAGGCATGTACCTGCTCGATCCTGATTCGGCCAACGGTTACAGCGTCGGCGCGGCCCTGGTGATTGTCGCCCCGTTTCTCCTCGTCGCAATTCAGCGGGTACAAACAAATATTCAATTCGGTAGTACTTCTCATCGCCTGCGGTATTGTTTCCGCCATCATCTGGTGGTTGTTCGCGCGCGAAATGTCGGCGAAAACGTTGCAGGGAGCGCGTACCCGCATTGCGGTGCTGGGATTTCAGGAGTTCATGAATCGGGTGGACGCCGACCGCCTGAAGCGCATGCCACCGGATACTTTTGAAAAATACTTGCCCTATGCCATGGCGCTCGGAGTGGAGCATCACTGGGCGCAGGCCTTTGCCGGGATCATCCAGAACCCGCCCAACTGGTACGTGTCGCCCAACGGCATGACCGGTTTTAATCCCATATTTTTCTCCAGCTCCATGCACAGCATGGCGTCGGACATGCATCAGGTGTTCGTCTCGGCGCCGCGCTCGAGTTCCAGTGGTTCAGGCTTCGGCGGCGGGGGCGGCGGCGGTTTTTCGGGCGGCGGCTTCGGTGGCGGGGGCGGCGGGGCGTTTTGATGAGCAAAAGAGTTTGCCCTGGTGGGACTCTCTTTTGCAAAAGGTCGCAAAGTGGAAAACTGAGTGGTCTGAGGTCAGACCCCGGCAGCTTGAGAAGGAATCCACTTGAGAAGATTCATCATCACCGGCGCGCCGGGCGCAGGGAAGACAGCGATCATCCGTCAGTTGGAACTTGACGGGTTCAGCGTAGTCGAAGAAGCAGCTACTGCCGTCATCGCCGCCGTGCAGGCCCAGGGAACGGTTCAACCCTGGACCCATCCCTCCTTCATTGATGTAATCGCGAATCTGCAAAGAAATCGTCAGATTCGGGCGTCTTATCAACCTGATGAGGTTCAGTTTCACGACCGTTGCGTTGTGTGTACCGCGGCATTGGCAGCCTACCTCGGGCACCCTCATACGCCCTTTCTTGCCGGCGAACTGGAGCGCGTCAAAAAAGAAGCAATATACCAACACCGGGTCTTCTTCATTCGCAATCTGGGCTTTGTCACGCCTACCGAAGCGCGGCGAATCAGCTTTGAGGAAACGGTGCGCTTTGAAAAAATTCACGAAGAGATTTACCGAGACTTCGGCTTCGAACTGGTCTCAGTCGAGCCCGGAAGTCTGGATGAACGAGTCAGGACAATCAAAGCGGCAATCGGTTAGTCGGAGCGGAGAAATCGGATTTACAGTCGGTTACTGTCGCCTATGAAACAAGTGTTTGGTGAGGGTGGGCCAGAATTCGGCGAACGCGTTGCCGCCCATCCTTCCCGCGAAGCCCAGCGCGGTGCGCAGGCAGGCGTCGCCGACGCTGGATTCGCTGTCTGCCCTCCAGGTGTTCGAAAGGAAGTTGTTACCGGCGGTGGCGGCATATCGGGCATAGGCCGGAGCGAAGGAGCCGTCGACCCGGCGAGCGACGAAGGTCATCACCACGATGTTCTTTATCCGCTCCTTGACGGGTCTCCCCGCAGCGCGAAAGTATCGTGGGTCTTCTCCCCAAAGAGCGCCAAGACCCGCCTCCATCGCGTTGCCGGTGGCAACCCCGGTAAAGCGCATGCCATAGCGCTTGCTCAAGCCCTGCCAGTGAGGGCCGTACTCGCGCGGGCTGTTTCTGGCAGTGCCGAAACCCGCGGTGAACAGGCCAGCAGAGAGGCTTTCCGGACCGAGAGTGCTCTTTGCGAACCAATCGATCCGCTGCCGGCCCGTGATGGGCTGATAGGACGTGGCAGTATTGCCGTATGCTTCTGCAGGTTGCGCGCGGAGAATCTGACCGGCGGCCTGAGCCGTCAACAGAACGAGAAAAGCGAGGAAGGATCCCGGGTATGCTTTCACGGGTATTGGTTGCCATTCGGTGCGATGAGTTTGCTTGTCTAAGGTGATCAGGGTAGGTGACTGGTGCGGAAGCCGAACCCGACGATCTCGGACCAGGTCGAGATTCCGGCAGTTTCAGCCGATAGCTCACAACATGGGGGCCCGCGCGCCTTGGGGGGAACCTAGTTCTTACCCGTTCTGTTGCGTTATCAGGCTGTTCCGAGGGGCGTCATCCGTGATATAACCGCGCAAGCAGATGGTTGTGGCTCTATTCAGGAGATCCGGCATGGGGCTGGGTTTCGCAGCTGGAAATGGGCAGGAGCGAGGAGGTCTTGTGTCCGACGCGCGCACGGGGAAGCGGTTTCCCCTGGAATTGCCGATTAAGATTCACAAATCAGAGGAAGGCGGCGAGCACAGCGGCGTCACAGGGAATCTGAGCGCTGCCGGAGTGTACATCAAAGCTGACGCCGCACTGGAGATGGGCTCGACCGTCGAATTCGAGATTACTCTACCGGCGGAAATGACGGGGGCCAAAGAGGGTGTGGTCATCCAGTGCCGAGGGCGCGTGGTGCGCACCGACGAACCTGCCGGCGGTCCCACGGAGGCGCGGGGTGTGGCCTGCGTGATTGACTCCTACGATTTCGTTCGCCACTAGAGGCGAGGAGCTGAAGAGATGCTGAAATTGATTCTGGCCGACAATCAAGCCATCTTCCGGGCGGGTATCGCCAAAGTGCTGGCGGTTGAGGACGAAATGCGCATCGTGGCGCAGGCGCAAACCCAGGAGCAGATGTTCATGGCCCTGGACAAATTTCGCGCTGCGGTTCTGGTGGTAGCAGGCGGCTTCCATTCCGATTTCACCGGCATATTGCAAGCCGCCAGCAAAGCCAAAACCCGGGTAGTGGTGCTGGCCGATACCGGCGAGAGCGCGCAGCGCTACATGGGCGCGGGGGCCAACGGCGTGGTTTATCGCAACGTCACCAGCGCCGCGCTGGTGGACTGTGTCCGCAAGGTGGCCCGCGGCGAAAACTGGGTGCAGGACATCGCCGTGCCCAGCGAGCTGACCGAAAACGATATGGTCGGCCTGCGGGTGCGCGATCGCCTGACCGCGAAAGAACTGCGCATCGTCGCTCTGATTGTGCAGGGCTACAAGAACAAAGAGATCGCGTCGCAGCTGGGAACCACCGAGCAGGTGATCAAGAATTACCTGCGCAACGTGTATGACAAGATCGGCGTCTCCGACCGGCTGGAACTGGCGCTGTTCACCATCCATCACCGCATCCTGAACGAAGCGGCGGCCGCGACCGCGGCGGCAGCAACGCCCCAGGCCGGAGCCGGAGTCACTTCGTAGAGTTTTTGTTGGTGAGGTAAAGGCCGCCCAAGGGCGGCCTTTTTATTTTACGAAGAACACGTAGGGGCGAGTGTCCCCACCCGCCCGGCGGAGCGAAGCTCCGCAAGGTTTTGTCCGCAGCCGCCTCCGCCAGGACTACGCTAGAAGCCCCGGCGCGCGACGAGCACGGGCCAGCTTGCCCTGGCCCGCCCGGGCGAGGGCGCCCGGGCCTACGTGAGCTGCGTGAATATTGACAATTGATTTTTTGCATTGGACTTCGGTGGCTCGCGCTGGCACAGTAGCAATGTCCAATAGTTCGTGCGAAACAAACTGCAAGCCCAGGTGCCGCGAACTCTGAAGTTCGCTCCCTAACTCCTGTCGTTTGACGTTGTTCCATTCCTGACCTCGTCGTCCCAACACAAATCACGCGAGCGGCGCATGTTCGGCGTACGCGCAGGTGTGTCGGCTCGCGACAACCACAGAGGAGATCAGGTCATGAAATCAATTCGCAGTTCGATGCTGTTCAACGTTGTTGTCCTTGCCATCGGTGTGTTGGCCGCATGCGCCACCCCCGCCCAGGCGCAGTCCGCCACCGGAAAGTTCACCCTTACCCACGACGCCCGCTGGGGCAACGTGCTTCTGACCCCCGGAGTTTACACGTTCTCTCTGCAGTCCCCGAGTTTGCCGGCGGCCATCATGGTCGGCAAAACCGGAGCTGCGCAGATCGCAATTGTGTTGCCGGCCTCGGTCTCGACAGAAAGACTGAATACGGGCAGCACCATAGTGCTGACTCGCAAACCGGGTGGAGAATCGTTCGTGAGCGCGCTGTACCTCGGAGAGCTCGGTTTGAGTCTCCACTATATGGCGCCCAGGTCGCCGGTGACGGAATCGGCAAAACTGGGACCCATCGCCGACTCTCAGCCCGGGAAGTGAAACTCCCCATGCGGAAGCGGCCATCGAACCTGGTGGCCGCTTCCGCACTTTTGGTGGGCACCGTAAGTAAGGAAGCCAGCCACGGATTTCACGGATAAATCCCTCAATTTTCTCTTGTTTGATCCGTGTGAATCAGTGAAATCCGTGGCTGGCTTTTTCAGCGAACGACCGATGACGCCCCTGCCCGTGATCTAGTTGGTGCGCGAGTTGCGCCGCAATTCATCGGTCACAACCACTGCTTCGGCAACCTGCCGCATGGATTTGCGGGTCTGCCGGCTCTGCCGTTGCAGGGCAAGATAGGCCTGCTCTTCATCGATCGAGAGATCGCGCTGCAGAATACCTTTTGCGCGTTCCACAATTTTTCTCGTTTCCAGTTGCTGCGACAGATTGGTGTTCTCGGTTTCAAGTCGCGCCATTTCGATTTCAGCTCCCACCAGAAAGCCCGCAGTCGAAATCAGCCGTATTTCGCGCGGGTTGTGCACATGGGGACGGCGATGCTGCAGGTTGATCACGCCCACCACGCGCCCGCGCGACATCAGGGGCACGGAGAGAAACGCTTCGTATGTGTCTTCGGGCAGTTCGTGGAAGAATTGAAAGCGAGGATCCTTGGAGGCGTTCTTCGAGACCGCAACCGGCTCGCGATGTTCCGCCACCCAGCCGGTGATGCCTTCTCCGACGTTAAGTTTCAGGCGATCGACCACGTCCGGGTGCGGGTTCTTGGATGCCCGCAACAGCAGTTGCTCATCCTCGAGAACGTAAATCAGGCAGGAATCGCACTTCACCAGGGCCGATGCGAAATCAACCACGCGAGTGAGGACTTCATGCAAAGCGTCCGCGGAGGAAATACTGCTGCCCAGTTCATGCAGAAAATCAACGGAGGAATCGTCTAACGGTAATGATGTGGACATACTTTAACGATAGGAGGCGGGGTGCGGCTTGTCCAATTGCAATTTTCGATCACGGAGATAAAACCTTTTCGCACAACTTTGGAAATTAAAAGAATCTTAGGAAGGGTTTAGAGAATGCTTTATTACAGAAGTGTTACAAACTATTTTTCGGTTAGGCAAATAATTTTACGCCTTTCCCGCACGGCAGCCCTCATCGGAGCGAGTGAGTATTGAGCATCGGGGATTGCTGCGGATTGGTTGTGCCTTGTGTCAAGTACGAAGACTCGTCGAACGGGACCTTCCTTCCACACTGGACTAACATTCCGCGCGATGGAAATGCAGGACTTGATCAAGCAATACGAAATTAAGACAGACGAAGAACTGTTGCGATTGGCGCTGGATTCAGAACAACTCACCCCCGAAGCCACTGCAGCTCTCAATAATGAACTCGTAAAACGGCGGATTGATGGCACCGAGAGACTAAATGTCTTTCGTGCGGAAAAAGAGCATTGCGAAGCTGAACAAGGGAAGACCCCCGGATCGCTGTTCGTGGTTCATGCTTACGGGATCGTTCGGCAACGCTTCGGAAAAGCTGATTACGAGTACAGTTCCGAAACGGGTATGGAGCGGTTCAAGACAACCGTATTCATTGTGTTGTTCTGGCTTCCGCTGCTACCAACCGGAACCTACTTCGTGGAGAGGAAGAAAGAATTCCTCTCCAGTGACATGAGGGTCTTGGAACGCCTTCCTCTCGACTGGGAGCAAGTGCTGAAGGTCTGGATCATTGCGGCCGGCAGCCTGTTATGCCTGATTTGGATACTTAGGTTATTGAGACTCTAAATCTTTTCTCCCACCGCCTTGCCCTGCGTAAACAGATACAAATAATCCGGCCCTCCGGATTTTGAGTCAGTCCCGGACATATTGAACCCGCCAAAAGGATGCGCCGCCACGGTGGCCCCGGTGCACTTTCGGTTGATGTACAGATTCCCTACGTGAAATTCCTGGATGGCCCGCGCAATTTTGTCCTTCGACTTTGTGTAAACCGCACCGGTCAGACCAAATTCGGTGTCGTTGGCGATGTCGAGGGCATGGCTGTAGTTCGTTGACTTGACCACCGCCAGAAGCGGTCCGAAAACTTCTTCCTGTTCCAGTCTCGATCCGGCCGGAATGTCGGCGATCACCGTAGGCTGCAGGAAATATCCTTCGCCGGCGTCCTTCGCGGGGCCGCCGCCGGTGATGATGCGCCCATCTTTTTTCCCGACTTCGATGTAATCCAGGATCGACTTCATCGAGCCTTCATTGATCACCGCGCCCATGTTGGCATTTTCCGCGGGATCGCCGACCGTGATTCTTTCCACTCGGGCTTTCAGTTTCTCCAGAAAGACGTCGTAGATGCGCTCGTCAACAATAGCGCGGGAGCAGGCCGAGCACTTCTGGCCCTGGAAGCCGAATGCGGCCTGGGCCACGCCTTCGACGGCGGAGTCAACGTCGGCGTCGGCGTCCACGATGATGGCGTCCTTGCCGCCCATCTCGAGAATGGTGCGCTTGATCCATATCTGGCCCGGCGCCTGCGTGGCCGCGCTCTTGTTGATGTCCAGGCCGACTTCACGGGAGCCGGTGAAGGCGATGTAGCGGGTCTTGGGATGCGCAACCACCGCATTGCCGAAGCTGGCGCCGGCGCCGGGACAGAAATTCACTACGCCTTCGGGCAGGCCGCACTCCTCCAGCAGTTCAACAAATCTTGCCGCGATCGTCGGCGAATCGCTTGAGGGCTTCAGGATGACCGTGTTGCCGCTCACGATCGAGGCCAGCGTCATGCCGGCCATAATGGCGCAGGGAAAATTCCACGGCGGAATCACCGCGCCCACGCCCAGAGGAATGTACATCAGCGTGTCGCGCTCGCCCGGCATCTGCACCGGCAGCTCGGTGCGCGACAGGCGCAGCGCTTCGCGAGCGTAGTACTCGCAGAAGTCGATGGTCTCGGCGATATCGGCATCGGCCTCGGCCCAGTTTTTGCTGACTTCAAAAACCAGCCAGGCGCAGAATTCAAACTTGCGTTCGCGCAAAGCATCGCCCACCTGGAAGAGCAGGCTAGCCCGCTCTTCGAAAGTGGTCCGGCTCCAATTGGCAAAGGCCGCGAGCGCTGCCTGCATGGCCGGCTCCACGTGCTCCTTGCCGGCCTTCTGGTGCAGCCCGACCACCTGCGAGGGCTTGGCTGGGTTAATGGATTTGATCTTGTCGCTGGTCCTGACCCGCTTGCCGCCAATGATCAGGTCGTACTCGCGGCCCAGCTGTCCGCGCACCTTCTCGATGGCAGCGCGCATGCGGCGGGCGGTTTCTTCCCGGGTGAAATCGGTGAGAGGTTCATTTACGAATGGACCTTCATGCAAGCGTGTTTGTGGGCGGGTCGGAGCTTCAACGGTTGCCATGAGCGCACCTCGGAAATATTCGATGCCGGAGGGTAGATGTAAGACTCTTCGTGGTTATTGTAGCACCGGGAAACCGGCGTCGAATCGGACCGCGAGAGCAGCCGAGCTTTGCTCGGCCGGGCAGGTGAGGACACCTGTCCTACCAGGGCTGTGCGCTACGAAGTGCTACGGAACTTTTACCGACTCGTGATCTTCCGCAGGCTGGTAGCTCATGGCGGCGGTCCGTTCCAGTTTGTCCCAGGCGAAGCGCCGGCCTTCCGCCGCGCGCTTGAGCGTCTTCAGCAGGACGATCGAGAACAACTGGCGGTAGGCGATTCGTTGCAGCCACACCTGGCTCAGCAGCCACGGGTCTTCGGGGGCGTCTGGCTGGCGGCGTTCGAGCGCAAATGCAATCGCCGAAGCCAGGAAGTCCATCAGCAGGAAAGCCACAAAGAAAACGACCAGACGCTGAAAGCTGCCGGGATCGGTGGATTCGGGATGAAAGGACTTCTGGATGAAATACCAGATCGAGCCTACGAAGAACATGATGTCGATCAAAGGCGATACCAGGGGCAGCACAACCTGGAAGATGGCGATGTTGGGTAGTGCAACCCAGCCCAGTACACCTTCGCGGGCAAAGGCGCCGCGGTGCTTCCACACCGACTGCAGGATGCCGAACGACCAGCGAAAGCGCTGGCGCATCAGGCCACGAGCATTGACCGGGGCCTCCGTGTAGGCCAGAGCCATGTCTTCGTATTCGACGCGATATCCGCGTTGCAGCAGGGCCATGGTGAGATCGGCATCTTCGGCGACTGTGTCGGTGTGGAACCCCCCGGCCTCGCGTACCGCCGAGACCCGCCAGGCCCCGATCGCACCCGGCACCACGCTGACCGCACCCATGGTGTTCAAAGCGCGGCGCTCGAAGTTCTGGCTGGTGATGTACTCCAGCGCCTGCCAGCGGGTCCAGAGGTTGATGCGGTTTCCAACTTTGGCATTGCCCGCAACCGCGCCCACCTTGGGATTCAGGAAGTGAGGGATAAGACGGGAGATGGCATCGCGCGCAATCACCGTGTCGGCATCAATGCCGACAAAGATTTCCTCGCCGCGAAGGTGCTCCAGCCCAAAATTGAGAGCATCCGCCTTGCCGGAGTTTGGCTTGGTCAGGATGAGGACCCTGCCGCTGGCGGCTTCGAGGGCAAAGGCAGCACGCGCGACTTCGAGCGTCCGGTCACTGGAACCGTCATCAATCACGATCACCTGCAGATTGGGATAGTCCGAAGTGAGGGCGGAGCGGATGGTCCGCACGATAACTTTCTCTTCGTTGTACGCAGGGATCAACACCGCAACCGGAGGAAGATAGTGGGCCGCGTCACCGGGAGTTCCATAACGCCGGGGCCAGAGCCGGTCGAAGATGGCGAAGGCGCCGATGAAGAGCAGGCGCCCGGTCATCAGCACGTCGCCCACAAAGAAAATCCAGGTCATGGCATTGAAAGCCAGGGGAAAGAGCGCGAATCCGAACAGGTTCAGGCGCGCGATCCAGCGCTGGTTGGAAGGGATGGGCGGCATCACTTGCGCACGCGTCCGACCCAGCAACTCATGCAGGGGAACGATCTGCAGTCCTTTTTCCCGCACGCCCGCGATGATTCTGGGAAGAGCCAGCACGGTCTGTTCGCGGTCGCCACCGCCGTCGTGCAGCAGGATGATATTGCCGCAGCGAATGTCGCCAGTCGCGCAGGGCGGCAGATGGGACAGGACATCGGCAACAATTTGGTCGGCGCTGTGGCGAGGATTATCGCGCCAGTCATTGGGATCGATCTTGTCGCCGATGGTGATATAGCCCATGTCCTGCGTGGTCTCAAGGGGGCGGACCTGATCTTCGGTGTCAGGTTCGGCGTCAATCGAATAGGGCGGGCGGAACAGAATGGTGCGGATGCCGAGGCGGCTGGCAAAGAGCTGCTCGGTAAGATTGAGTTCCACCGCCCGCATGAATCCCTTGGAAATGTTGCTGATGTCGGGATGGGTAAAAGTATGGTTCCCGATTTCATGTCCTTCGCGGTAGATGCGGTCGGTGATGTCGGAAAACTTATCGGCTTGAATTCCGATCAGAAAAAAAGCGGCCGGGGCCTGGGCGCTCTTGAGTACATCCAGAATCTTCGGTGTCCACTCCGGGTCGGGGCCATCGTCGAAGGTGATAGCGACTTTGTCCGGGCTTGATCCATAGCGCGCTACCCGGTAAGGCTCGGGAAACGAATCGAAGCTCTGATCGGTAATGATCCCGGTGGACTGATCCAGGGTGATGCTGCGTTGTCCATCGGAAGGCCGGGCCTCGATACGCAGGATCTCGCCATTGCCCTCCATGTCCACATCCTGGCCCGGCGGCACGTCCTTCAATTTATTTTCTGCTCCCGCCTCGCCCGGAATATCCCAGACCCGCCACAAAGAACGATCTTCCGATCCCAGCCGCCACAGCGCGAAGGTCCTGATGCCGAGGGACTGCGCGGCGCGCATCTGGTTGAGCGCGGTCACGGCGTCGAGAAACCAGATGTCATGCTGCAGGTCGTGTTCGTCGAGATAGCTGATGTGGGGATTGAGGCTGTCGCCGTCAAAGTCCACGTCCGCTTCCGAGTCGCGGGCGGCCAGCCAGGCGTCCTGGACGGTTACGTTGATGTCCCTAACGCCCGGCGGCAGGGGGCCACGCTTCGGCTTGTGCACCCAGTCGTAACCGTAATTGCCAATGGCAGAGATCAGCTTGTCTTTGGGGACAACCTTGATCGCCGCTTTGAGGTTATCGGTGAACCACTCTTGCGATGCCACCGGGCCGGCCGTGCCAGGCGAGGGATAGTGCTCGTCGTAGTTCATCAACACGACGCCGTCAACATGGGCCGCGACCGCCGCTGTAGTCATACTCCTGGTTACGCGCCTGCGCGCTGACATACAACTTCATTCCCTTGCCATGCAGATCACCGGAGAGTTCCTTGAGCAGGGCCAGGTACCCGGGCTGGGCATTCCGGGCCAGGGTCTCGAAGTCGATCATCAGGCCGCGATAGCGGTCGGTAGCTAAAAACGCCGCCACCTGCCGGCGAAAATGCATGCGCGCGTCCTGGTTGTTCAGAAAGGCGCTGACGTCCACCCAATCGGCGCCGTCGAAGTTGTTGACCATGGGGAAGACTTCCATGCCGGTTTCTTCTGACTTCAGAAAGGGCATGACTTTGTCATCCACCGAGCGAACGGTGGAGTCCTGCATCACATCGAAGAACTTGTTGGTCTGCTCATCGATGCTCTGCAAGCGGCCATCGGGTGTGATGGCGTGTAGCCAATCGGGAAAGAGCAGATCGATCTGCCGGGCGTATTCGCGCAGGGAGGAAAAGCTGGCGGCATCGTAGGGGACATAGAATGCCGCGCGGATGCCTTCTTCCGCGTTAAGTTTTACCTGTGAAGGCGCTGACCGGGATTTTCGATGGCCCCGATAGTAGGCCAATCTTCTCCGTTCTTTCGCCCGCTCTCTCTCTTTTTCCTTGAGCGCCCGGTAGGGACGCTTTTGGGGCGGCAGCAGGAGGTCGGGCAGGGGCTCATTGCGCAGCGCCGTGTAAGCAAAAAAAACGACCAGCAGCGTGATGCTCACGCCGATGACGTCAAAGGCCAGTCGTATCCGCTTCCAGCGGGCCTTGCCGGGATCGAAAAAAACAGGTTGGGCCATGAAAATTGCTGTATGTCCATCCTAAGCTGAGGTATTCAGGCGGTCAATTGGGCTAGAGAGTAGCGCCACCGTCCCGGTGGCTGTCTTGGGGGCGTCCCGCCTGCACCGCCGCGGACGGGACGCCCTCGGGACAGGTGGCAAAGCCTGCCCTGAGCGCACTCGGAGGGATGTCGGCGCTACACTGGCGCTGAGGTATATTCTTAGCGTGCGCCAGCTCGTGCGCCAACACTTCCGTTTTTTTCTGCTTGCAACCTTAGCTGCGGTCGGGCTGCGCTTGCTTTTCCTGTTTCGTTTCCCGGCCATCACCAACGACTCCTTCGTTTATGGCGACATCGCCAAGAACTGGCTCCAGCATGGCATTTACGGCCTGAGCGGTCCGGACGAGATTTCTCCCACCTACATCCGCTTGCCGGGATATCCCGCCTTTCTGGCTGCCGTGTTTGCCATCTTCGGGATGGAACACTACCGGGCAGTGCTGGCGTTGCAGACAGTGGTGGATGTCGGCACGTGTTTCCTGATCGCGGACATGGCCCGCCGCCTGGTTTCTGCCCGCGCTGCGAAGGCGGCATTTCTGCTGGCGGCGTTGTGTCCGTTTCTGGCCAGCTATGCGGCCGCTGCTTTGACCGAGACGCTGGAGATTTTTTTTACCGTGCTGGCCTTTGATTGCGCGGTCGCCGGTCTGGAAGCGCTTGACCAGATGCGGTTGCGCCCCTGGGTAGGATGCGGTCTCGCCACCGCCGCCGCGATTCTGTTGCGTCCCGATGGGGGATTGATACTGATTGCGATTGAGTTCTATCTCGGGGTGCTGCTGTTTTTTGCCGGGAAGAACAACACGCGGGCGAGTCGCCCGCAGCCACATGTTCCCCAGGTTTCAGCACATCTGCTGCGGGCAGGGCTGATCCTCGGGGTGGTCTCTCTGGCGCCGCTGGCTCCCTGGGCCTGGCGCAATCTGCACACGCTCCATCGTTTTCAGCCCCTGGCCCCGCGCTATGCCAATGAAGAAGACGAGTTTGTTCCCGCCGGATTCAATCGCTGGGTGAAGACCTGGATGGCTGACTATGCCTCCGTCGAGGAGATCTACTGGCCAGTGCCGGGAGACACCGTGGATGCGGCCAAGCTTCCCGCCCGAGCCTTTGATTCCGACGCGCAGCGCCAGCAGACCGAGCAATTGTTGGCAGATTATAACCAGGCGCTTCACGTGACGCCCGAACTGGACGCCCGCTTTGCGGCCTTGGCCGGGCAGCGCATCCGCGAGGCGCCCTTGCGTTTCTACCTGTGGTTGCCGCTGCTGCGCGTCGCCGACATGTGGCTGCGTCCACGCACGGAGACCCTGCCGTCCGACACCCGGTGGTGGGAATTTAACGATGATCCCACCTGGTCGGCCCTGGCGGTGACGCTGGGAATCGTTAATCTCCTGTATCTGGGGGCCGGGATGGCGGGTCTGTCCCGGGTGCGTTGGACCGTTCCCCTGGGCCTGGTGCTGACATTTGTTCTGCTCCGATCAGGCTTTCTGGGCAGCCTGGAGAATCCGGAGCCCCGCTACACCTTGGAGGCCTACTTCTTGGTGATTGTCATGGGCAGTACGTTGTTCAGATAACAAAATCATCCCAATTTGATGAAAACCAGTAGCTTCCCTCTGAAAATAGGGATATTTCGCCGCGACATAACCCATAACTCAAGTAAATTCTGCTTGCAATTGTTGGCCCGAAAATTGCACAATGTCGGCCCAACAGTGCTTTCCTGCATTTCCCTGGTTTTCTTTTACAAGTAAACAGTCAGCCAATTGGGTGAACCACGCAAGCCTCAAAAAGGAGCTGCCATGGGTTCTGTTCGGGGAGTGGCTTTAGCGATTGCCGTCCTGCTGTTTGCGGCCCCACTGTGGGGTCAGACCGGTACTTCCGCCATTCGCGGAACGATTACTGACCCACAGGGGCGGGTGGTTGCCAATGCCTCGGTGACCCTCACCAACATGGCCACCAGTGCGGCGCGCACCACGCAGTCAACCCAGAGCGGAGACTTCGTATTCGACTTGATCCCTCCCGGAGACTACCGGTTGGAGGTCCAGGCCAAGGGATTCCGCAGCAACGTGCTGAACAACCTGCACGCCCTGATTGGGAAGCAGACGGAGAGCAACGTCCAGCTGGAGGTAGGCGCGGCCACCGAAGTCGTTGAGGTCACGGCCTCTTCGCAGGAAGCTCTCATCAACACCCAGGATGCCAGCCTGGGTAACAATTTCATCTCTGAGCAGATCACCCAGCTTCCCCTGGAAGCGCGCAACCTGGTCGATTTGCTGAGTCTGCAGCCGGGCTCAACCCGCGAAGGCTACACCACGGGTGCGCGGGCCGACCAGTCAAACGTGACCCTGGATGGCGTAGATATCAACAACGCGCAAAGCGGCAATGCCCAAGTCCCGCTCACCACTAACAACCTGGGAATCGGAACCCTGGGGGGCGACCGTGGCGATATCACTTCCGGGCCGGTGCTCCGTCTGAATGCGGAGGCTATCGAGGAATTTCGTGTTACTACCGCCAACGGCAATGCGAATCAGGGCCGTTCGTCGGGTTCTCAAGTGAACCTGGTTACCAAGTCGGGCACCAACAGCTGGCATGGCGCAGCCTTCGAGTTCTATCGCTCCCGGGGGTTCACGGCCAACGACTGGTTCAATACCCATTCTCAGCCTCAAGTAGATCGCCAACCCCTGATCCGGAATACGTATGGCGGGGCCCTGGGAGGTCCAATCGTCAAGAACCGGGCATTCTTCTTTTATAGCTACGAAGCCCGACACGACGCCAGCGGAACCGGTCAAAGCCAGGTCGTTCCCCTGCCATCCCTGGCACAGGGGACTATCAACTATCGCTACTGCGCGGACGCTGCCTGCAACAGCGTGCAACAGGCCTCTCTTGATCTAGCTCAAAATGAAGCTGCGTTCCACCTTGTGCATGATGGGGACCCTGCCAATCCGGCCATCAACCCGGCAGCACTCGATGCCCTGGCCGCAGCCGCTGCCAGGTATCCGGCCAACGATACATCGCTGGGCGACCAATTGAATACGTCTGGATTCCGCTTCAACGCCCCGACGCCGGTGAAACTGAATTCCCACGTAGCGAAACTGGATTTCAACATTAACAACAACCAGGTCGCGTTCTTCCGGGCTAATGTCATCTATGATCACCAGACCCAGGCCAGTTGGTTCCCTGACACACAACCGCCCCTGGTCTGGAACCATCCCTGGGGTGTGGCGGCTGGTCATACCTGGACCCTGGGCAACCACTGGGTCAATAATTTCCGCTATGGCTACACCCGCCAGGCGTTCGACCAGGGCGGGGACAGTAACGGGAACGACATCAGCTTCCGTTTCGTGTTTCAACCCAACGGCCAGCAACACACCCTCAGCCGGGTCACGCCGGTGAACAATTTTACCGATGATGTTTCCTGGATCCGGGGCAACCACAATATTCAATTTGGCGCCAACATTCGGATTGTAAGTAACAGCCGGATCAGCTTCAGCAATGCTTTCGACGTCGCCGTCACCAATCCGTCGTTTTATTTGGGGGCGGGGGAGAATATCTCTGATACGTTCCAGCAGTATCTGATTGCGCAAGGTCTGCCGGGAGGACGGGCCAACGAGAGCCTGGATTCCACCACGGAAGTCCAGAATGCGGCCACTGCCATCATCGGACGCTTCTCCCAGTACACCGCCGACTTCACTTTTGGGAAGGACGGTAGCTTGCTGCCGGCCGGCCAGCCGGCGGTCCGAGACTTCAAAACCCAGGCCTATGACAGCTACATCCAGGATACATGGAAGGTCCGGCCCAATCTGACGCTTACTCTCGGTGTTCGCTATAGTCTGGAGCGCCCGGTCTATGAGTCGCAGGGGTTCGAAGTCCAGCCCACCGTGCCCCTGGGGACCTATTTCGAGGAGCGCAAGGCGGCCGCGAACCAGGGCAAGAACTTCATGGACCCGATCGTGCTCAACAAGTCGGGACCGGCCAACGGTGGCCCTCCCATGTACAACTGGGACAAGAACAACTTCCAGCCCAGAATTGCCGTGGCCTGGTCGCCAGACGGTGGCGATGGTTTTTGGGGCCGTGTGCTGGGCCATGGTGGAGCGTCGGTGGTGCGCGGGGGATTTGCCCTGACCAACGACTACTTTGGCCAGGCCCTGGCCGTGGACTTCGATCTGAATAACACTCTGGGCTTTACTTCCAACTACACCACTCCGGCGAATACTTACGATACTCAGGTGAGCGGGCAGGCTGGACTGGCACCGTTATTTACCAGTTTCACTCAAGACGTCCGCGGCCTCCCCAACGTTGTGGTGCCGCCGAACCTGCAATTCCCGCTCTCGCAGCCCTTGGACGAAGGAGAACGTATCGAGCAGTCTGTAGATTCGAAACTACACGCTCCCACCGAATACGTGTGGAACTTTACCTTCGAGCGTCAATTGCCCGCCGGCATGCTCTTCACCGCTTCCTACATCGGACGCATGGGACGCAGCCTGCTGGCCCGCCGGGACGTTACGACTTTCAACAATGTTCGCGATCCGCAGAGTGGCGTGACCTGGTACCAGGCCGGAACTGCTCTCGAGAAGCAGCGGCAGAAGGGAATCGACACCAGCCAGATCGCAACTATTCCTTTTTTCGAAAACCTCTTTCCCGCCGGCCTGGGGACAATACTGAATAATACTTTTGGGCTCGATCCATCGTGCAGCGATAGCGCCGCCGTCCCCGGCTTCGATCCCACCTGGTCCAACACCCAGGTGTTCTACGCCATGCAGAGTCGGACCCCGTCCAACCCGTGCTTCTTCTTCTCGGGCAACGACTGGACCGACACCGAGGCATTGGTGGACTCAGTGCTGTTCAGCGACACACAATTCGGCCCGGACGCCACCCGCTTCATGCAGCCGCAATATGGAGCACTTTCCACCTGGAGTACGATCGGGAACTCCAACTACAACGCGCTTACCCTGTCCCTGCGGGAGCGCCTGAACAGTCTGACGTTCGACATCAACTACAGCTACGCGCATTCGCTGGACGATTCTTCCGGTCTGCAATCGGACACGGCGTTCGCGGTGGGACCGTTTATTCCCAATCCCCTTCGCCAACGCGACAACTACGCCAACTCTGACTTTGACATCAAACACAACGTTAACGCCTCGGCCGTGTGGCAGATGCCCTTCGGCAAGGGCAGAGCCTTTCTGAGTGACGCCAAAGGGATTGGGCAGGCCGCCTTGGGTGGATGGCAACTTTCGGGCATCTTCCGCTGGAACACCGGTCTGCCCACGTTCTCGCCCTTCGATGACGCTCGCTGGGCAACTAACTGGAACGCACAGTCCGGTGTGACGCCCACCCGGTTGGTGCACACTTGCCCCACCAAGACAGAGACGTCGGACCCGAAGCTTTTCGGCGGATGCGGCGACATTAACCAGGTCTATCAGAGCTTCCGCAACGCCTACCCCGGAGAGGGCGGTCCCCGGAATATCTTCCGGGTGCCGGGCTACATCGATCTTGACCTCGGGATCGGAAAAAGCTTCAACCTCGGCGAGCACTATGGCCTCCAACTCCGCTGGGATGTATTCAACGTCACCAACACCCAGCAGTTTTCCCAGATCACCGGAAGCCGTACCGGTTTCGGCGTGACCCGCGATCCGGCGCTGCGCAATGCAAGTGCTCCCAGCAACTGGTCGAATTTCCTGCCCATCGTAAATGGCCAGGCGCGCATCATGCAGATCGGCGCGCGCTTTTCGTTCTAGGGGCGGGAGTTGGCTTTGGGTGGAACAGGGGCTTTAGCACTGCACTGCGCACCGGTACTGCGGAATAAGCTGCGCTTAAGCAGGGCCTTGGCCCTGCATAATGCGCTTGAAGGAGATGGGGCTCTTAAGCTCCCGAGGTACATACCGCAGCGGCTGAAGCCGCTGTCTTTGGCAATCTTCAATGCAGCGCTAAAGCGCTGCTCCACCCTCACTTTGAATCGACGGGACCCGCCAGCTTTCGGGCGGCGGCGCGCTCCCGCTCCGCATCGGCCACGCGACCGAGCTGCTGGTAGGCATCGGCCAGGAAGGAATGGGCCTCGCTGGAATCGGGCTGGACCTGGGCTGCTTTCTCCAGGTTGTCGAGCGCGCCCAGTGGATTGCCTTGCAACGACAGTATCCGCCCGCGCAGCAGGTTGGCGCGGTAGTGATCAGGACTGAGGCCGAGCGTGGTGTCCAGTTCAGTCATGGCCTCGGGGACGCGATCGATGCGGGCATAGACTGCGGCCAGCGAAAAATGCGCGTCCGCCCAGCGTGGGGCACGCGCTGCTGCGGCCTCGAACTCAGGCGCCGCACCTTTCCAATCGCCGGTTTCAAACAACGCCAGCCCCAGTTCGTAATGCCCCATGCCATTGTCGGGCTGCGCGGTTACCGCCTTCCGCAAAGGCACGATTGCCAGGCCGAAGTGTTTGAGCCGGGCCTGGGCGATCCCGTATTGCAGATTAGCCACCGGCATATCAGGCTGCACGGAGAGGGCTCGCGCCAGCAGCGGGATGGCCTGCTCGTAGCGCGCATCTTCGACATCGAACATGGCATCGTGCAACAGGTTCGCAATCTCAATTCGGGTTTTGGGATCGGCCCCGGTGAGTTTTTTTTCGTCTTGCGCAGGCGCAGTGTCGGAGCCGACGTATCCGAGCGCTTGCAGCTTTTGCATTTTCTCGGGATCAGGCTTGGCCAGGTCCACCAACGTCTGGCTGGTTTGGTTGCGGAAATCTGCGAGTTGGGAAGCCAGCGTGTCAGCGACTGCCTTCGAGCTTTCCGCCAGGTTGTGAATCTCTGCCGGATCACTCGTCTGGTTGTAGAGCTCGGGCTCGGGGGCCTGGATGAACAGATACTTTCCGCTGCGCAGCGCCCGCAGGGCGCTCCAGCCGAAGGCCCGATGCGGGTAGTCAGTCTCGGCATAGGCGGGGCGGTCGGGCGAAGCGGCGGCCTTCGCATCAGGCGCCTGCACAAATTCCAGCAGAGATTTCCCCTGCATTTCCGAAGGAGGCGTGAGGCCGGCGGCGGTAAGGAGGGTGGGGGCAACATCCACCAGCCCGGCGCGAATTTCGCTGCGGCGTCCCGCCCAGCGATTCAAGGGCAGTTTGATCAGCAAGGGCACATGCAGAGTCTCATCGTACAGAAACACTCCGTGAGTGTTCTCGCCGTGCGCGCCCAGCGATTCGCCGTGGTCCGCCATCACCGCGATCATGGTTTCGTCATAAAGCCCGTGCTGGCGCAGCGCGTCCAGCAATTTGCCGACGCAGGCGTCGGCGTAGGCAATTTCCCCGTCGTAAGGCTGGGCCGCAAAACGTTGCTTGAAGGGCGGCGGCGGGTCGTAAGGATCGTGCGCGTCGTAAAGGTGGACCCAGAGGAAGAATGGTCCATTGGGGACCTGGCTGAGCCATCCCAGGGCGTGCGCGACCACGACTTCGGCGCGGCGCTCCACTGTTTTGTAGCGATCTGCGCCCCGCCGGCGCAGATGAAAACCGGCGTCATACAGGTCAAAGCCGCGATCAAATCCCGGCGCCGTGCCGTCCAGCGGATCGAGAACCAGCGAGGCCACAAACGCGCCTGTATGGTATCCACGCTGATGCAAGAGGTCAGGTAAATACGGAAGATGGGCGGAGAGCGGTACGCCAAAATCATTGACGTGATTGAACTGCGGATAAGTTCCGGTAAGAATCGTGGTATGCGAAGCCGTAGTCAGGGGAACGTGGGAGTAGGCGCGAGTGAACACCACACCTTGCTTCGCCATCGCGTCCAGATGCGGCGTTAACCCTCGTTTTGATCCCAGAAAGCCCATGCGGTCGGCGCGCGTGGTGTCGAGCGTAATCAGGATGATGTTGGGATACTGAGAAGGAGTGGGGCGCGGTGCCGTCTTGGCATGCTGGGTGGGAGGTTGGGCAGCGACAGTGGAGATCGCAAGCAGGACAAACAGCAGGAAGGATGAGCCCCAGCGCCGGACTGCCATAGGAATGAAAAAGGGAGTCTAGCACGGCCAGACTCCCCGGATCCCGGTGTCCCTCTAGAAGGTAAACTTCAAAGAGAAATTCATGTTCCGGGGTCCACCCTGTGCAATCACAGGGTTCCCCGCCGCCACGTCGGAGGTCTTGGTGATCGTTCCAAAAGTTGCTCCGAGAGTGTTGTCGGGCGCGTAGTAAAAGTTTCCCCGATTCAGTATGTTGTAAACCTCCCAGCGTATTTCCACATTCAAACGGTCAGTGATCTTGGTGTTTTTCATCAAGATCATGTCCCACTGGCTCAGCCCCGGACCGATCAGCTGGTTGCGGCGGGAATTGCCCACAGTCCCGTCACAGGGAACATAGAAAGGTGAAAGCGGCTGCGGGACAGGGTCCCCCAAACTATCAAACACGACCCTGCCACAGGGATCGGGTTGAGCTCCGGCGGTGAAAGTCTCGGCTACATAGTGCAGGGGATCGCGCGTGTTGTAGTGGACCGGGGTGCCGTCCCAGGCGGACCGGATCGAGATGCCGGAGAGCCCCTGCCCGGAAGGATCGTTCCCGCCGCCCAGCAGCGGAGTGAAAGGCCGGCCGCTGATCGCGGTGTAGATGGTGCTGAGTTGCCATCCCTTGCCCAGCCGCTCGCCAAAGTGGGGAATGGTTGGCAAAGAATAAACCCCGCTCACGTTGAAGTTCAGACGCACGTCGTGATCACACAGGCCGCGGTTGTCCTCGACGTTCAGCGGATTCTGCAGCTGCGGATAGTCTCCGCTGCCGCCCCGGTTGAATGAGCTTTCGTCGAAACACTTGCTCCAGGTGAAATTGTAAGTGGTGTCCAGTCCGTGCCAGTCGCGCTGGTTGTAGGACGCCTGCAGGCTGTCGTACTGGGAGTTGCCCAGATTGGTGGTCTGCACGATGTGTCTGAGATTGGGAAATTGGGTGGAAAAAGGACGGTCGGAGAAATCGCCGGCGCTGCCCAGCGGACTGGCGTTCAGATCTCGATTGACGAGCAGACGCTCTCCACGCTGTCCCGAATATCCAAGAGTAAGCACGTTATTGCGGGCGACTTCCTGCTGGATGCTGAGGCTGAAGGTGTGAGCATAGGGCGTTTTGAAATCCGGCACCACCGAGTAGGCGTCAAACGGTGGCTCGCCGGTGGGACTAGGGCCGAAGACTGGCCCCTGGGTGAAGCAGATGTAATCGCCTGCGCCGTTCACAGGATCGTAACAGCCTTGGCCAGGAACGTTGTTTGCCTGATTGGGCGCGACGGTTGAGTTGCCCAGGCCGGTGTCCCCGAAAATCGAAACTGAGAACAGGCCGAGATTCGGCTGGGTGAACGCGCCGGCGGTTGCCCCGGCAAGAGAATACGGAGACGCCAGGGTCCCGAAATTGGGCACGTCATAAGCAAGGGAATAGCCGCCACGCAATGCCGTCTTGCCATTCCCGAAGATGTCCCACGCAAAGCCCAGACGCGGACCAAAGTCCTTGTAGTCGACATGGTAGAGTCGGTTAATCCCATTGCCGACCTGCACTAGCCCTACGCCAGGAAAGAAGTTCGCGGCGACGTTGTTCCGGTCCCGCAGGTTGCCAAAGATGTCGTAGCGCAATCCCAGGGTCAGAGTCAGCCGAGGTTTGACTTTCCAGTCATCCTGCACATAGAAACCAACCGAATTCTCGACCAGATGGCGATGAGTGTCCCCGAATGCACGGTTCGCATTGTCGGCCTTTCCCAGCAGCAACTCCTCGATCGAATCCTGAATCGGATCTCCGGAGATCGAGGTGTAATAGGTGAAATAGCCCAGCAACAACCCGGTGCGAGCATTGTTGCGAAGGCTGTTGGTATAAGCCCTCTGGAAATTACCGCCAAATTTGACGGTGTGATTTCCTTTCACCCAGGAGAAATGCTCCGACCAATCCCAGGTCTGGTCGGGTCGGGTTGTGATGGGATAACCCTGGACGCCGCCAATATAACCGCCGTATCCCAAAGGCAAGAGGTAAACGTAGGGCACGCCGAAGTCGGCCGGGCTAAGCGGACCTGTATCGACGCCCAGACTCTTGGGATCGATTTTGTTCTGGATGCCCAGCAGTTGCGCGAAACGCGTAAACCCGATCCTGCTCTCCAGTATTTTGTTGGGTCCAAAATTCGAGGTCCAACTCACGCCCGCCATCTGGGCCCGCGATGCCGCTACCGAGTTAAACAAATCCGCCGGCTTGTCAGGGGCGGGCGGCAGACCGGCAAAGGGCGGGGCGCTCTGCAGGCTGTCGCCGAGAATGTAACGCACGGCGATACTGTTCTTGTCGTTGAACCGGTAGTCGAACTTCACGCCGAAAGTATTTGCGCTGGCGGTGGTGGGACTCTTGGCGATGAAAAATCCGCTGGGGTCGGTAGGGAAGTAGTTCAGCAGAGTCTGGCCGACTGGATCGATGGTCAGGCTTATTTGCTGTGATGTCGTCGATCGCTCCCTGGATTTCATCCGGCGTGGGAACGGCCCGGCTGCTTACGGCCAGCGATTTGTAGCGCTGTCCCTCGTAGAAGAGGAACATGAAGGCTTTGTCTTTGACGATGGGGCCACCAACGGTGGCATTGAACTGATTGTTGTGGATCGGCGTCTTCTGCCCCTGAGAAAAATAGTTGGAGGCGTCGCCGAACCCATTGTGATTGACCCAGGTGCCCGATCCGTGCCACGTGTTCGTGCCGCTCTTCATATTGAGCAGAATGGGAGCGCCGCCCTTGACCCCGAATTCAGCGGAGGGAGTTTCCTGAATGCTTAGTTCCTCGATAGCCTCGGGAGGAAATAACACGGCGGGAATGCCCACGATGCCGGTCTCGCCGATAGCCGAATCTCCGTAGTAGCGGTCGTTGTTATAAAGACCGTCGATGAAATAATTGTTGGACTCGACTTTGCTGCCGTTGATGCTGATGGCCTGAAATCCACCCCCCGGAGTGCGCTGGACGCCGGGAGTGATGGCCAGCAAAGAGTTGAAATCACGTCCGTTCAGCGGAACGTTTTCGATCTTTTCATTGTCCACATAGTTGTTGTTGTTGGGCGAGAGTTCCACCAGCGGCGCGGTGCCTTCCACCTCGACGGTTTCCGTGCGTTGACCAACCGTCAGCTTGAAGCTGGCTTGAATGACCGCGCCAGCCTGCACTTCCGCCGTCTGCACCGCGGACTTGAAACCCTCGGCCGAAGCCGTGACCCGGTAAGTGCCAATGGGAAGCTCTGGAATCCGAAAAGCGCCGGTCGCGCTGGTCACCCCCGAGCGCGACAAATTCGTGCCTGTGTTGACCGCCGTCACCGTGACATTCGGGACTACGGCACCGGTACTGTCGGTCACTTCGCCGGCGATATCGCCGGTGATTCGCTGGCCCACAACAGGAAGGCTCACACCCAGGCAGAGAACGAGAACAAAAAACAATGCTCGCTGGAAAAGCAGTTCCCGCCGCATAGATCCCCCTCGGATTCGGTCTGCAATGAAGGCGTTATCAACTCGGAGTTTAGAGGGCGTGCGCGGAAAGTATCAAGAAGAAATCGCTGCACAAGACGAAACTGGATTGTTGCATTCGTCTGACTGGCGGTCACAGTTGAAGGTGCGGCTCTCAGCTGTCAGCTTTCAGCTGTCAGTTAAATCTCACAAGCTGAGCGACTGGCAGGCGAGAGCTGACAGCTGATTTCAGACGGCGTCTTTGCGTACGGCAGTGCCTTATCCGGATTTTTCATCCGGGCCAGCAAATTTTTTCTTATCGAGATAATTCGGGACTGCTGCTGTCAGCCTCTGCGCAATCAACCCAAACTAGCTGAGCGGGGAATCGCTCATGCGGAAGCGGGTGCGGACATGTTCGGAAAGAAGTTCGATGGCGCCCCGGTTGGCGATAGGATCGGCTTGCGCCAGGTATTTCATGGCTTCCACCAGCAGGCGCTGGCCGTCCACGTAGCGCGGGTCCGCCGTGCGTTCACGGCGTTTGCGCCCAATCTTGGGAGGAACCGGGATCGTAAAAACCTTGGCCATGCAATTCGGGTATCCGGCAGTCGATTTGTGAAAGTTCCTCAACCAATAGGAATGGCGCAATTTCAGTATACCGCCATGCTGGCGGATTTCAGCCCCCAATTTGCGAAGATTTCGGCAGCTCCCCGGCTGTCTAACCCTGGGTCGATATGAATTTGGTTTTGCCCGTGGTTTTGAGCTTGAAAACGGAGTCGGGGATTTTATCGTTCATCTTGATGTCGGAATATTTCGCCAGCCGATAGTCGCCGGAGTTGCCAAAGAAAAACTGCTGTTGCAGCGAAATTCCCCGTGAGGGATCAATCCAGAGGACGATATGGTCAACGTTATTGCGCACGCTGACCGTTTTGGGCACGAGGTCCAGTTTTTCGGCCTCCATGCCCGCCACCGTTTCATGGCCCAAGTATTTAACATCAAAAGACTTAAGCATGTCGTGTCCGCCGCCGCCAAAGCCCAGCACCAGGAAACTCTCGAAGGCCGCCCGGTTTTTTCCGGTGCTATAAACCGTCACCTGGTCGATTTTAGGCTGGTACACCTGGATCTTGGAGCCGTTGAAGAGCACATATTTCTGGTCCGGGTCGGTGATGTCGGCGGCCATCTGGACTTCATTATCTCCGGTGTGGCGGAAATATACTTTCCCCTTTTGTTCCTCGTGTTCGTCCACCACTTTCTGATATTGGTCCCAGACCACGCTGGCTTCGGTGGTGCGGAACTTCTCGGCGGCCCTGTCCATCTGGCCCAGAACTCGATCCAGGGCGGGATCCGGGGTGGAATCGGCTGCGAGAGCCCCGACCGCAAACACGGCGCCGAGGCATGCCACCGCCAGAACCCGTTGGCAAACCGACTGCACGCCGCATTTCATGTTTGCCTCACTGGGCACAGTGGGAGCGCTGTCGCTACTCCTTTTGCACCCATACCTTGTAAGTCAGCACGCGGCCCTGACGATCGCGTTGGGCTTCGTACCGGATGATGCTCACTTCCCCAGCTATGGGCTCTACAATTTTCTGCAGCTCTTGCCGCACCTTCGCTTCATCCGTCCCCGTCACCGCCGACCCTTCAATCTGATAAATGAATCCACCGCTCGGCCCGGGAGTTACAACCACACCCATTGGATGCGGATTGCGTTCTACCGGTTTATCGTGGAAGTCGATCCAGTAGGGCGAGAGAAAGACGAACAACAGAATCAGGGTGACCATGACGTCATACTGGAGGGTGCCACGTTCGTAAGACCACAGAATGAAGTCGCGAATTGTGCGCCAGATCCTGGACATGGGCACCGGGGGTGTTCCGGCAATGCTGGTCGTCATCCTGGCTTCGGTCAAATCTTTTCCGTTCAAATCGTCTCCAAGTCTAGGCTTTGGCGACTGGGCTTGGCAAACTACTCTGCCTGATTCGGGGGAGCGCGGGCCGGTCCCCTTCGACTTCGCTCGGGGCAGGGCCGCGGCCACACTAAATCAGACCACACTGGTGCACAACTAGAATTTCCTTGGCCGGATGCGGTCCGTGCCCATGGCCGCTTGCAGTACTTCTGGAATCAGAACGCTGCCGTCGGCCTGCTGGAAATTTTCCACGATGGCCACCCAGGTGCGTCCCACTGCCAGCGCGCTGCCATTCAGGGTGTGCACAAATTCGGTCTTGTTCTTGCCTTCGGGTCGGTAACGAATATTCGCCCGCCGGGCCTGGAAGGACTCGAAATTCGAGCACGATGAAATCTCGCGAAATAATTGCTGCCCCGGCAGCCACACCTCGAGGTCATAGGTCTTGGCCGACGAGAAGCCCATATCACCTGTGGAGAGCGCCACCACGCGGTAGTGCAGGCCGAGTTTTTGCAGGACTTCCTCGGCGTCGTGAGTCAACTTTTCCAGTTGCTCGTAAGACGTATCGGGCCGCGCAAATTTGACCAGCTCCACCTTCTGAAACTGATGTTGCCGGATGATGCCGCGCACATCCTTGCCGTAAGAGCCAGCCTCGCTGCGGAAGCAGGGCGTGTACGCAGTGAGCAAAACCGGCAGGCGCGATGCCTCGAGCACTTCGTCGCGGTAAAGGTTGGTGACCGGCACCTCGGCGGTCGGAATCAACCACATATCCTTTTCGCCGTGGGGGACGCGAAAAGAATCAGAGGCAAATTTCGGCAACTGTCCGGTGCCATACATGGACTCGGAATTCACCAGATAGGGTGGCAGGACCTCGGTGTAGCCATGGTCGCGGGTGTGCAGGTCGAGCATGAAATTGGCCAGGGCCCGCTCCAGCCTCGCCCCCAGGTCCCAATACACCGCGAAGCGCGCGCCGGAAAGCTTGGTGGCGCGTTCGAGATCGAGCACGCCCAACGCTTCCCCCAGTTCCCAGTGCGGCTTGGGCGTGAAATCGAATTGAGGCGGAGTGCCCCAGCGCCGGACTTCAACATTATCTTCGGGAGTCTTTCCCACCGGCACGCTTGCGTGGGGCAGATTGGGGATGCCGGTGAGAATATCCTGCAGGCGGGCCTCGTACTCTGCCGCTGCTTTCTCCCGCTGTTGAATCTGTTCGCGCAATTCCTTGGTTTCGGAAATCTGCGGCGCTGGCATCCTGGCCGCTCTTTTTCAGCCTGGCAATGTCCTCGGAGGCGCGGTTGCGCCGGGCTTTCATGGTCTCGGCTTCGGTGATCGCTTGGCGGCGCTGAGTGTCCACGTGATGGAAATCCTTCAGCACCTGGGCCGGATCCATACCGCGCTGGCGCAACTTTTCTTCCACCACGGGCAGGTTGTCGCGAACGAAGTTGAGATCAAGCATGGGAGCTAACTACTGTACCGAAAAAGAGGTAAGAAATGCACGTGTGGCGCGGGCGCCCTCGCCCGCGGCCTTTGACTTTGAATTTGCCTTTGACCTGGAATTTGGTTTCAGTCCAAGGTCAAAACGACGGGCGAGGGCGCCCGCCCCACACGGGCCGGTCCGATATTTGGCCTGGGGTGTGCCACGCTGTAAACTACCCCGCAATGCGATCTTCGCTGCGGTGCTCAATCCTGGGAATTACTATTGTGTCTCGGCCTTACCGGCACGGGCTTCGGTTCCGCCTACAACGCACGTCCCAAGCTGATTGTTATTGTGGTTATCGACCAGTTTCGCGGCGACTATCTGGAGCGCTATCGCGACCAGTGGGGCGAAGGCGGCTTCCGCCTCCTGCTCGACCACGGCGCCGATTTCACAGATTGCAACTACGATTATGCCAACACGCGCACCGCGCCCGGGCACGCCACGCTGTTGACTGGGGCATATACGAATGGCCACGGCATCATAGCCAATGACTGGTGGGACCCCCAGAAAAAGGCCATGGTCGAGGCGGCGGATGACGACCAGACAAAACTGGTTGGTATTGCGGGCGGAGCGCCGGGCGCTTCACCTCACAACTTGCTGGCCGACACGCTGGGGGACGAGCTCAAACTAGCGACCCACGGCAAGGCCCGCGTCTTCGGCATTGCGCTCAAGGACCGCGCTTCGGTTCTCCCTGCCGGCTTCGCGGCCAACGGCGCCTACTGGATTGATCGTGCCAGTGGAACCTGGATCACTTCCACTTATTATCGGAGCGAGCTTCCCCAGTGGGCGCAGGATTTCAATGACAAAAAACGGGCGGAGAAGTATCTGAACCAGGACTGGAAGGACAGCGACGGGAACGTTCTGCGCAGCACCCGGCCCGCGGAGGGCAAGCCACTCAACTTCTACGATCTGGTGGGTTCCACGCCTCTGGCCAACGACTATGAATTCGAATTTGCCCGGGAACTGATCACCTATGAAAAGCTGGGCACGGGCCCGGCCACCGATCTATTGATCATCAGCTTGTCAGCCAACGATATTCTCGGTCACAAGGTAGGTCCGGACTCCGCGGAGATGCAGGCCATGGCGCTGGCCATGGACCGCCAGCTGGCCGGCTTCTTCGAATTTCTGGGACACCAGATTGGACTGGCCAATGTCTGGATTGCGCTTTCCGCCGATCATGGGATCGCTCCCTTGCCCAAGTTCGCCGCCGGGTTGCACCTTCCCGCGGCGAACATTTCCGGCGAGAAGATACGCGCGCAAATCAACAGCGCGCTGTCCGCCCGGTTTTCCCACTCCGCTGAATACGTGGAGGACCTGGAGTATCCGGTGGCCTGGCTGAACTCGGAAGCCTTCGCAACCGTAAAGGTGAACGAGCAGGAAGCGGAACACCTCGTAGGCGAGGCGCTGAAAACAGCCGGCCTGCGTGCGTACTACACGCGCTCCCAGCTGGAGCGGGGTGATGCTCCCAACACCGAACTGGGATTGAAGTATCTGCACAGCTATTCCCCGCTTGGCGGGTGGTACGTGCTCGGCGTTCCACCGCCGTTCACCATCGGCTTCATCGGTGGGACCGATCACGCCACGCCCTACACTTACGACACTCATGTGCCGCTGGCCTTTTATGGCCTGCCCTTTCAGCCGGGAACATACCGTACTCACGCCGAGCCCGTGGATCTGGCCCCGACCCTGGCTTCGCTGCTCGGCGTCAATGCCCCGAGTCATGCTGTCGGGCGGGTGCTGACCGAAGCGTTGGCTCCGCCGCGGCGCGTCTCGGGCTCGGCCAGGAGGAGTGATCAGGGGGAGCGAAGCGCCCCTGAGATTGAAGGGAGCAGGTTCAGCCCAGGCGCTACCTCAGCTGCTGAAGCCGCTAGTCACACCGCGGCTGCTAATGGAGTGCCAAAGCGCTGCTCCACGCAGAGTCAGAAGCAGTGCTCAGCCGCGAGTCAGGATGGCCAGGAGGTTGTGGGGAGGGACACTGGCTGGTCGCCAGCGGGAGGCGCACGATGACTACTCCCGCCGCTCCCGCGCCCCCTGATCTATCGGTGAGTGTTGCCGGCATCCAGCTGAAGAATCCAATCATCGCGGCCAGCGGCACCTTCGGCTACGGCATTGAGTTTGAGGACGTGGTGCACCTCAGCAAGCTCGGTGGCTTCGTGGTGAAGGGACTCTCGGCCCAGCCTATGGCGGGGAATCCGCCTCCCCGTCTTTATGAGACCCCAGCCGGGATGCTCAACGCCATCGGACTGCAGAATATTGGGGCGCGTGCATTTGTCGACGAAAAGCTGCCCAAGCTGCGCAAGATAAAGAATATCGTGGTCTTCGCCAACGTGTTCGGCTACAGCCGGGAAGAGTACGAGCGCAGCATCGAGATCCTGAATGAAGGCGAGGACATCGCCGCTTATGAGTTGAACGTGTCTTGTCCCAACACAGTCTCTGGCGGCATCCACTTTGGCAGCGACCCGCGAGCGCTGGATGAAGTCGTGAACACGGCAAAACGGGTATCCCGCCGCCCCCTGATTGTGAAGCTTTCGCCTAACGTCACCAGCATCGCGCTGATGGCACGCGTGGCCCAGGAGGCCGGGGCCGACGCTATCTCGCTGGTGAACACTTTCCTGGCCATGGCCATCGATCCTGAAACCCGCAAGCCCCGCATCGCCAACGTGACCGCCGGGTTGTCGGGGCCGGCCATCAAGCCGATTGCTCTCCGCATGGTTTACGACGCATCGAGGGCAGTGAATATTCCAATCATCGGCATGGGCGGCATCTCAACCGCCGCTGACATCGTGGAGTTCATGCTGGCAGGGGCGAGCGCGGTGCAGATCGGGACCGCCAGTTACTGGGACCCAGTGGCGACCGAGAAGATCGCCGGCGAACTGGAAACCTGGTGTGCGGAACGCCGCATACCGCGCGTCGCGGAATTGACGGGCGGCATGGTGATGGAATAGCACTCGTCGGTCGTCAGTCGTCAGATAAAAACCGTACGTTGAAAGCTTTGGCTGAAGACCGACGACTGACGACTGATTCACCGGGGCCAGACCGCCAGAATTGCTCCCATCGCCAGATAGCACACCAGCTGATAACCGGTATTGATCAGATACAGCTTGGTGGACTGGTTTCCGAACAGCTTGGCGGTGAGTTGTACCGTGGTCACAAACCCCAGCCAGATGGCAAAGCCGATTTTCATCCCGTAAAGCACGCTATTCACCGTGGTGATCTCGATGATCTTGCCCAGAACGAAAGCTGACACCAGGGAGGCGATGAAAGCAATGGCGTAGCTTTTGCCGGCGCTCTTCTGCATCGCTTCGATTCTTGCCTTGTCATCCGGATCGTAACCCATGGCGACCATCCAGGGACGGGCAAAGAGCAGCGGCGAATACCAGAGAAATCCCACCACCATGGTGGAAATGGCTGCGACCAGCACTGACCACAAGTTCACACCCATGAAGATCATGTCTTTTCTCCGCGCAAGCGAATTTTGAGGCCAGCCATAGTATGCCGACTTGAGCCGGGTGCAAACTGGAAACCGCCAGCCTCTCGAGATGCCCCTGCTACTTTCCGGCCGCCAATTCATCTAATGCAATGTCGCTATAATCAATCATTACAAAAGAGGAGTTTTTTCATGGCCAAAGCCACCTTTGCCGCGGGCTGTTTCTGGGGAGTTGAAGCCACTTTCCGCCAATTGCCGGGGGTTACGGGAACCCGGGTCGGCTACACCGGCGGGCACTTCGCCAATCCAACTTACAAGGACGTTTGCAGCGATCGCACCGGCCACGCCGAGGCTGTCGAAGTGGAGTACGACCCGGCTAAACTTTCCTACGAGAAATTGCTGGAAGTATTCTGGGAGAACCACGATCCCACCCAGCTCAATCGCCAGGGTCCCGACTATGGATCGCAGTACCGCTCCGCGATTTTCTTTCACACTCCGGAGCAGGAAAGCGAAGCCCGGCGGTCCAAGGAGCAGCTGGAGAAGTCGGGCCGCTTCAAGAAGCCGATTGTGACCCAGATCGTACCGGCGGTCACGTTCAATGCCGCCGAGGACTACCACCAGCAGTATCTGGAAAAGCGCGGACTCGCGACCTGCCACATCAAGTAGACGGATCGGAAGACCCCGCTCTGTCTCTCCACAAAGCGGAGAGACGAGGACGGGGCACCCCGGTTTCATATTTGCGGGCATGGACAGCTTCCCTTATGCTGCCTTGCAGTCATGCCGCACGCTCCCGATCAACTCCTGCTGCAACTGCTCGCCATCTTCGTTTCCGCGAAGGTGGTGGGAGAGCTGTTTGAACAGGTAAAGCTGCCTTCGGTTCTGGGCGAAATCCTGGCCGGAGCTGCCCTCGGTCCTTTCGCGCTGGCCTGGATCCACCCCAGTGACACCATCAATTCGGTGGCGGAAATTGGCGCGATTTTTGTGTTGTTCAGCGCCGGACTCGAAACCAGCCCGCAAGACCTGATCCGGGTGGGGCGCAAAGCTTTGCTGGTGGCGGTTGCCGGCATCGTGGCGCCATTTGTGCTGGGATTCGCGTACATGAAATGGCGCGGGGACGCATCCAGCGAGGCGATTTTCGTGGGCGCGGCCATGGTGGCCACCAGCGTCGGAATCACCGCCCGGGTGCTGGCCGACTTGCATGTGCTGGCGACGCGCACCGCCAAGATCATCCTGGGCGCGGCCGTCTTCGACGACATCCTGGGGATGGTGCTGCTGGCAGTAGTCGCCGGTCTCGCCTCGAGCGGCGGACTGGAGTGGGTCCATCTCAGTGTCCTCTGCCTCGAAGCGGCGGCTTTTGCCCTGTTCATGCTCTTCGTGGCGCCGCGGATTGTGCGTAGAATTCAGCCGGGAATGGATCGCCTGTCCACCCAACATGCTCCCCTGATGGTTGCGCTGGCGCTCTGCCTGTTCCTTTCGTGGCTCTCGGCCAAGATCGGCATGGCTGCGATCATCGGCGCATTCTTCGCCGGCCTGATGTTTGCCGACTACGCTCCCCGCTGGGACTTGCGCCCCCGGGTGGGAGGCATCACCGAGTTTCTGGCGCCCTTCTTCTTTTTCACCATCGGCTCGCGTCTCAACGTGCACCTGTTTACGGGGAACATTTTGTTGGCCGCGATTGTAATTTCGGTGCTGGCCATCGTTTCCAAGGTGGTCGGATGCGGGCTGCCGCTTTGGCGTGACGGCTGGGTAAGCGCGCTGCAGGTTGGCGTGGGTATGATGCCGCGCGGCGAAGTCGCCTTGATCGTCGCACTGGTTGGACTGCAGTCAGAGATCGTGCTGCCTTCGACGTATGCCATCGTCGTTTTTATGACGGCGGTGACCACCATCCTGGCGCCGCCAGTATTGCGATACCTGTTTCGCGGCGAGATAGAGGTTGTCCAGGCGCCGGGTCGGTCGTGACGCTAGAAGGGGACGCGCGAGCCTCCCGCTCGTGCATGGGCTGTTCGCGGAATTCAGTTCTGTGCGCCTGAATCGACAACCCGCACGAGCGTGGACGCTCGCGCCCACATTGAACCCGGTTATAATTCACCGTTCCATTGTCCATTGAGTGAGGAGAATCCATGACTCTTGCAGGCCGGGTTGCGCTGGTGACGGGTGCGTCGCAAGGCATCGGCCGGGCTTGCGCCCTGAAGCTCGCCCACTCCGGGGCCACGCTGGCGCTGGCCGCGCGCAGTCAGGAAAAGCTGCAGGAACTGGCGAATGAAATCATCGGCGGCGGGAGGCGCTGCCACGGCTTTCCCGCTGGACGTCAGCGATGAAGAGCAGATCAGGGCCACCTTCAAGGCTGCAATCGCCCAACTGGGCAAGATTGATATCCTGGTGAACAATGCAGGAATCACCCGCGACCAACTCGTCATGAGGATGAAGCGCGCCGACTGGGATGCTGTCCTCAACACCAACCTGACCTCGGCCTATCTCTGCACCCAGCAGGCGATCTCTTCGATGCTCAAGCAGCGCTGGGGCAGGATCATCAACATCACTTCGATTTTCGGACAGACCGGCCAGGCCGGCCAGGCCAACTACTCCGCTTCAAAAGCGGGGCTGATCGGGCTGACCATGGCCATCGCCCGCGAAGTCAGCTCGCGCAACATCACCTGCAATGCGGTCGCTCCGGGTTTCATCGAGACGGCCATGACTTCCGGACTGGGCGACGAGTTCAAGCAGAACGCGGTGAAGATGATCCCGCTGGGTCGCGTGGGCACGCCCGACGAAGTGGCGAGTGCGGTGGCGTTTCTGGCGTCGGAAGACGCTGCGTACATTACCGGGCACGTGCTGAACGTGAACGGCGGAATGTTGATGGGCTAGTCGTCCCTCTCTGTCATCCCGACCGGAGCGGAGCGCAGCGAGCGCGGTGGAGAAACCTGCTTTTGGTTCACGCGCCGCATAGGAAGTTTAAGGAATGATGGCGTGGCCAATCCCAGACTTAGCCTGAGGCAGGCACAATCGCCGGCCCAGATTGTTCAAGTGCGTGAACTCTTTCTCGAGTATGCGGAATCACTCGGCTTCAGCCTGTGTTTTCAGAACTTCGACCGGGAACTTGCGGGACTTCCTGGAGATTACGCCCCGCCGGATGGGCGCCTGCTGGTAGCCGAATACCGTAGCCAACTGGCCGGTTGTGTCGCGCTGCACAAGCTGGAAGCGGGAATTTGCGAGATGAAGCGCCTTTATCTTCGCCCGCAACTTCGTGGCCGAGGGGTGGGACGCGCCCTGGCGGAAAGCGTGATCGCGGAGGCCCGAACCATCGGATATCGTAAAATGCGGCTCGATACCGTTGCGCCCGTGATGCCCAACGCCGTGGCGATGTACCGGCGGCTGGGATTCGTGGAGATTGAACCCTATCGTCCTAATCCGATTGATGGGGCGCTGTATATGGAGTTGACCCTTTAGAAGCGAGGGCGGGACGCCCTCGCGACGCCGGCGGGACGCCGGCGCTACGAGGAACCTCAACATGAAATTGGCCTGCTTACTTCTCTCTCTCGTATTTTCGATTTCGAGCCTCGCTGCTACCAGCAAGAATGTCTCCTACAAGAGTGGCGATGACACCGTGCAGGGCATCCTGTACACGCCGGAGGGGAAAGGTCCGTTCCCGGCTCTGGTGGTCATCCACGAGTGGTGGGGGTTGAATGACTGGGTCAAGGAGCAGGCGGCCAGGCTTGCCGACGAGGGCTATGTAGCGCTGGCGGTCGACCTTTACCGCGGAAAAGTGGCAACCACGCCCGACGAGGCCCATGAAATCATGCGCGGCGTTCCGGAAGACCGGGCGGCGCGCGACCTGCATGCGGCGGTGGAGTTTCTGAAGTCGCGACCGAACGTGAAGCCAGACCGGATTGGCTCCATTGGCTGGTGCATGGGCGGCGGATACTCGCTCGACGTGGCCCTGCAGGAGCCCACATTGGCCGCGACCGTCATCAACTATGGCCACCTGGCCGCGGACGCGGCCTCGCTCAAGAAGATTAACGCTTCAGTACTGGGCATTTTCGGCGGACAAGACCGCGGCATCCCGGTGGACGATGTAAGGAAGTTTGAGCAGGCGCTGAAACAGCAGGGGAACAAAGTGGAAATTGTGATTTATCCCGATGCCGGGCATGCCTTTGAGAATCCTAACAACAAGACCGGCTACCGCGCTGCTGACGCTGCCGACGCATGGAAGCACACCACCAGCTTTCTGGGCGGCACGCTGAAAAAGTGATCACTCCCAGCCAAAAAAATGGTGGAGTCAGGTGGATTACCAAGCTGCTGTAACTGCGGCTGTCCCTGGGCGGAATTCGCCCTGTACTCCATCACCGGTTCTGGTGCAACGAAATTCCTCTTGCCAGAAGGTACTACTCTGGTTACTATGCACGTCATCCTCGGGGGTCTGCTTTGGTAGCTTTCTCTATGAACATCGGCGAGACCATCCGCAACTACCGGCTGCAAAAAGGCATGTCCCAGGGTGACATCGAGAAGCGCACCGGCCTGCTGCGCTGCTACCTGTCGCGGGTGGAGAACGGCCATACCATTCCGTCGCTCGATACTCTGGCCAAGATTGCCGGCGCCATGGAAATCGCGCTGTCACAGTTCTTCTCCGAGTCCGGGCACAGCAACGGCTCCAAGAACCTTCCCCAACTATCCGATGACGAGGTCCGCTTCCTGAGCCAGATTCGCCGCTACGCTGTCAGCCTCAACGACAGCGACCGCAAGCTGGTACTGGCCATGGTCAAGAAGATGGCGGCGAAGTAGAGCTCTCAGCTCTCAGCTTTCAGTTAAATCTCTTGGACATCTGAACTCTCGACCCCAGGGCAATCAGCTGGGCATCGCGTTTCGGTGCCTGGTACCAAGCCTCAGCACAAAGGAGGTCCCTCGACTTCGCTCGGGATGACAGCGTGGAGGTGCAGGGGGTGCGAGCAGGCCAGAGGTGTTCGCTGAGGGATGACGGCTGAGAGCTGACAGCTGATAGCCGCCTTTGGGTACTTTCGTTCTATCCCTCTTGTGGCCAACGGGAATCTCGTTCCCGGGCCGGGTAGCCCCTAGACTGTCTGTGGAGAATCCCGGGTGACCATCGACGAAGAACTGACCGTGCTCGACACGCAGCTGCGCCGACTGAAGATTGAGTACGAGATTTATTTCAGCAATCCGGCCAAGCGCCCCCCGACGGACGTGGAATGGAAAGTACTCTCCCTGCTGCGCAAATTCAGCGACGGCGGGCGCATGAGCTTTTCGCAGCGCTTCCGCTATAACGAACTGGCGCAACGCTACGCCATCTACAGCGATCTGTGGCGCAAGAAGAACCGCATCCGTGAAGAAGGCTACCGGCGTCCCCAGGACGCGCTGCTCTCGGTCCAGGGCGTGCGTGTGGAAGAGCATGAGCCGGAACACAAGGTTTACGGAGTAGGCCATGCGGCCGCGGCCGCGGCGGCTACCGAAGCCGTCGAAGCCAAGCCTTTCAGCATGCAGTGTGGCGACGCCCGCGCCGAACGCGACAAAGTGCAGAAACTCTACCAGGCACTCACCGATGCCAAGAAGAGATCAGGCGAAGCCGTTTCCGGCAATCTCGACAGTTTTGCTTCGTTTGTTCAGAAAAAGACCGAACAGATTCGCAAGCAGTACGGCTGCGAGCTGGTCGAATACACGGTCGAAATGCAGAGCGGCCAGGTAAAGCTCAAGGCCAAAGCGAAGACGTAGTCGTTGGCCCTTGGTCGTTGGTCATTGGCCCTGCCTGCACGGCCTCGTGCCATGCTGCCTCCGCTGAGTTCTGAGTCGCCCCATGGCCTCGGGCATCCCGAAAATTTCCGTCTTAGGCCAACCACCAACGACCAAGGGCCAACGACTGCTGTTAGAATTTCCTCCTGCCTTCTCCAGGCACATTCCCATTTCATTCGAGGGCTGCCATGTCCGCGACCCAGACGAAGGTACAGCGTGCCATCCTCAGCGTGACCGACAAGACGGGGCTGGTGGAGTTTGCCCGCAAACTTGCCGGCATGGGTGTGGAACTTATTTCGACCGGGGGCACTGCCAAGTTGTTGCGCGAATCCGGGATCGGCGTGAAGGACATTTCCGAGCTGACCGGTTTTCCCGAGATGCTCGACGGGCGGGTCAAGACGCTGCATCCCAAGGTGCACGGGGGCATCCTGCACCGGCGAGAGATGGCCTCGCACCGCAGCGCCGTCGCCGAACATGGCATTCAGCCAATCGACATGGTGGTGGTCAATCTTTACGCTTTTGAGAAAACCGCGGCCAAGCCGGGTGTGCCTTTTGAAGACCTGATCGAAAACATCGATATTGGCGGGCCCTCGATGATCCGCTCGGCAGCCAAGAATTTCCAGGATGTTGCGGTCGTCACCTCGCCCGCTGATTACAACGCGCTGGCGGAAGAGATGGCCGCGTCGGGCGGAGCGCTCTCCGCGGCCACCAAGTGGCGCCTGGCGCAGAAGGCCTTTGCGACCACGGCCGCCTATGACTCCGCCATCGCGTCCACCCTGGAGCGGGTCAGCGCCAACGGCCATTTCGAGTTTCATCCTGAAGCTGGCTTTCCTCAGAATCTTCGCCTCTCCTTCAGCAAGGTCATGGACCTGCGCTACGGCGAGAACCCCCACCAGAAGGCGGCCATGTACAGCGATGGCTCGGGCAGCGGGGTCGCAAACGGCCGCCAGATTCAAGGCAAGGAGCTTTCCTACAACAACATTGTGGATTTGCAGGCGGCGTGGGACCTGGCCCAGGAATTTGAACGAGACGGTCTGCGCCATCATCAAGCACACCAACCCTTGCGGCACCGCCACCGGCAAGACCCTGGCCGAGGCCTATGGGAAAGCGCTGGAGTGCGATCCGGTGTCGGCTTTCGGAGGCGTGATCGGAGTGAATCGCATGGTGGATGGCGAGGCCGCGGAAGAAATGGCCAAGCTCTTTCTCGAGGTCATCGCCGCCCCGGGTTTCGACGATGCCGCCAAGGCCAGGTTTGCGGCCAAGAAAAACCTGCGCCTGGTCGAAATCAGCCATGCTCCGCAGAAGTGGGTGCTGAAAAACGTCTCCGGCGGGATCCTGGTGCAGGACGCCGACAGCCGAGCGCTTCAGGAATCCGATCTCAAGGTGGTCACCAAACGGCAACCCACGCCGGAGGAGAGGCGCGCCCTGTTATTTGCCTGGAAGGTTTCCAAGCATGTGAAGTCGAATGCAATTCTTTACGCCCGCGACGGGCAAACGGTGGGGGTCGGCGCAGGCCAGATGAGCCGGGTGGATGCCTGCAAGATCGGCGCCATGAAGGCGGTGCTGCCGCTGCAGGGAACCGTGGCCGCGTCCGATGCGTTCTTCCCCTTTCCCGACGGAGTGGAGGAAATCGCCAAGGTAGGCGCCACCGCCATCATTCAACCCGGCGGGTCGGTGCGCGACCAGGAGGTCATCGAGGCTGCCGACCGGTTGGGGCTGGCCATGATCTTCACTGGTGTGAGGCACTTCCGGCACTAGAGTATCGCCCGCTGTCATCCTGAGCGAGGCGTCGCATTCGCTCGCGAATGCGATGCTGCAGTCGAAGGACCCCTAGCAGCTTAACGGTATTGTTTTGTCGCGATGGAGCGTAGGGGACATTTCTTCTGGAGATCTCCGACACATGGGCGGTCACGCTCATAGGGGTCCTTCGACTGCGCAGGGGCTTCGCTGAGCGAAGCCCCCACTCCGCTCAGGATGACAAAGCAATTCTTTACATTCCTCAACCTTGGATGATGTCAATCCTCAATCCTGTTAGTCCCTGTACTTCCGATCATTACCCGCCCGGTTCCGCAGTGCGCTTTTTCACCCCCTTGCGCCAGCACGGTTTACAATATGAAAAGCACCCGCCAGCAGCGGTCCGGCATCCAATCGCTATGCTTCGGGGAGGCCGAAGGTTCTCGATGAAAAGTATTTATTGCGCTCTTATTCTTTTGTTGGCCGTCCCTGCCGTTTCGGCGGAGCAAACTCCGGCTGCGGATTCCAAATCAGCCCCCGCGTCCGCGCCCCGCAAGCTCGACAAGGCGGCGGCGTATTACCACTACACCCTGGCCCATATGTACGAGGAGCAGGTGGCAGTTTATGGCCGCAGTGAGCTGGCCAATAAAGCCATCGAGGAATACCGGCTGGCGATCGACGCCGATCCTACTTCCGAGTATCTGACTTCGGCGCTGGCCGAGCTCTATGCCAAGACCGGGCGTATTCGGGATGCCGTCCTTGAAGCCCAGGACATTCTCAAGCGTGACCCCAACAACCTGGAAGCCCACAAGCTGCTGGGGCGCATTTATCTGCGTTCGCTGGGTGACGTTCAGGCGGGGCAGGGCTCACAGAATGTGCTCAAGCTGGCCATTGACCAGTACGAACAGATTATCAAGATCGAGCCCGACAATGTTGACGATCACCTTTTGCTGGGACGCCTCTACCGACTGAACAATGATCTGCAGAAGGCTGAGGGGGAGTTCAAGACCGCGGTCAAGCTGGATCCCGAGTCAGAAGAAGCGGTGACCACGCTGGCTTACCTCTACAACGAAGAAGGCGATACCGCTCGCGCCGGCGAAGTGCTGAGCTCCATCCCGGACGCCTCCCGTTCCGCCAAACTCTATTCGGCGCTCGGCTACACCTACGAGCAACAGAAGCAGTACAAGAACTCGATCGCCGCGTACCAGAAGGCGATTGAGCTCGACCACGACAATCTGGACGCCATCCGCGGCCTGGCCCAGAACCTGATGAATGACGGCCAGACGGATGCCGCGCTGGAGCAATACAAAATCATTGCCGACGCGAATCCCGAGGATGCGCAAACCTACCTGCGCATGGCGGAGATTTACCGCAAGAGCGGCAAATTCGACCTGGCGCTGGACAGCCTGAAAAAGGCCGGATCCATGGTGCAGGACTCGATCGAGGTCCCTTACAACATAGCCGCCGTGTACCAGGCCCAGGGCCGCTACGACGAGGCCATCCAGGTATTGCAGGACCTGCTCAAGAAGACGGAGAAGACTGACAACAGCTATACCCAGGCGGAGAAGAACAACCGGTCTGTATTCCTGGAGCGGCTGGGGACGATCTATCGCGACAACAAGAACGATTCTCAGGCCATTGAGACTTTCAGAAAGATGGTGGTGCTGGGTGACGAAAATGCCGAACGCGGCTACCAGCAGATCATCGATACCTACCGCGAAGCCAAGCAATGGCAGCAGGCCACGGACACCGCCAAGGAAGCGGTGCAGAAGCTGCCCAATAATCGCAGCCTGAAGATGGTATACGCCGCCCAGCTCTCCGACATGGGCCAGGCGGATGCCGGATTGCAGCAGGTCAAAGCGCTGCTCAAGGGTACGCCGGAGGACCGCGACGTTTACATTACTTTGTCCCAGATGTACAGCCGTCTGAAGCGCTGGCCCGAGGCCGAAGCGGCCCTCGACAAGGCGGAACAGCTCTCGAGCAAGGACGAGGACAAGCAGTATGTCTACTTCCTCCGCGGCTCAACCTACGAACGCCAGAAGAAATATGATCCAGCGGAAGAGATGTTCCGCAAAGTCCTGGCGGGCGATCCTCAGAACGCGACTGCGCTCAACTATCTCGGCTACATGCTGGCCGACCGCGGGGTTAAGCTGGACGAGGCCCTCGGCCTGATCAAGAAAGCCGTCGATCTCGATCCTGCCAACGGTGCCTATCTCGATTCGCTTGGGCTGGGCCTACTTCAAGCTGGGCAAGTACGAGTCCGCGGAAGATACGCTGATCAAGGCGTCGCAGCGCATTGGGACCGATCCCACGGTGCAGGACCATCTTGGCGACCTCTATCAGAAGACCGGCCGCCTGAAGCTGGCTGCCGCCCACTGGGAGCGCGCGCTTGCGGAGTGGAACAAGACCGTGGCCGCGGAAGTTGACCAGAACGACCTGGCCCGGGTGCAGAAAAAGCTGGAATCCGCCAAGATGAAGTTGGCCAAGGAAGACTCAGAGAACAAGTAGCCCAACCCAGATCGTGTGGGGACGGGTCTCCGACCCGTCCAGGCCGAGCGCAAGCTCGGTTTTCTTTTTGTATTCTGATAAGTCTTACCGCGAAGCCCCCCTGTCTCTTCAAAGAACGGAGAGACGAGGGTGGGGCACCCAGAAGGAGAAAATCAATGAGCCCGGACGTGCTCATTCGGCAGGCCACGCTCGACGACATTCCTGCATTATTGCGCCATCGCCGGGGTATGTACGAAGACATGGGCTACAACGACCCCGTGGCCCTCGCTGCGATGGTCTCGACCTGCACGCCCTATCTGGCTGCGGCACTGGCGAACGGTACGCTGCAGGGGCTGGCTGGCGTGCTCAGGAGACCAAATCGTGGCCGGCGGCGTGGTGTTGATCAGCCCGTGGCCCAGCCATCCTTATGACGGCCAGTGCCGGCGCGCCACCATTCTCAACATGTACACCGATGCCGCCATTTCGCCGCCAGGGCATCGCCCGCCAGGCTCATGCAGACCATGATTGACTGGTGCCGCGAGGAGGGCTTCGTTCATGTCACCTTGCACGCCAGCGACAAGGGGCGTCCGCTCTACGAGAGTCTGGGATTCGAACCGACCAACGAGATGCGTTTGAAGTTGGGTACTGCGTAGCGCCGCCGTCCCGGCGGCTGTCCGGTGGGCGTGCCCGCCCGAAGCGAGGGGAGGGCAAGATGCCCTCCCGACAGCCGGCAGGATGCCGGCGCTACGTTTTCGCGGACCGGTGATGGCTCAGGCTTCCAATGCTAAACTGTCCCCTATGCTGGCCGACTACGCCGTGCGGGTGGAGCAATCCCGCGGACGCCGCATTCCCGAGCCCCAGCATCCCTACCGCGACGACTTTCAGCGCGACCGCGACCGCGTAATCCATTCCCGGGCTTTTCGCCGCCTGGAAGCCAAGACCCAGGTTTTTACCCGGCGTTTCTCCGATCACTTCCGCAACCGCCTGACCCACACTCTGGAGGTAGCACAAATCGCCCGCACGATTGCCGGCCAACTCGGGCTTAACCTGGATTTGGTCGAAGCCCTGGCCCTGGTCCACGACGTTGGTCACCCACCTTTCGGACACGCCGGCGAAAAAGCGCTGGACGCCGTCATGCGCGAGCACGGACTTTTCTTCGACCATAACCTGCACGCCTTGCGCATCGTCGAAGACTTTGAGCTGCGCTATGCCGCCTTTCGCGGGCTCAATCTTACTTTCGAAGTGCGGGAAGGCATCATCAAGCACTCACACGATTATTCTGTGGAGCGGTTTCCCGAGCTGGCCGAATATCTGCTCGATCAGCGTCCGCCGCTGGAAGCCCAGCTCATCGATCTGGCCGACGAAATCGCTTACGACACGGCCGATCTCGACGACGGATATGAGGCCCGCCTGCTGACCCTTCCGCAGATCCGCGGCGGCGTTCCGGGGTTCGATGGTTTCTATGGCGAGGCTGACCGCGCTTATCCCCATGCCATGGAGAAACTCAAGTTCAACGAGGCGGTGAAGCGGATTCTCGACCGAATGGTTGGGGATTTGATCCGCAATCTGCAAAAGCAGATCCAGGGGGCGGGCATCCGCAATCTGCAGGATGTCCGCGCCTTCCGGCAACGACTGGCCACCTTTAGTCCGGAGGTTGAAGAGGAAAGGCGCCGCACCAAGGAATTTCTCTACCAGAACCTCTATTTCAGCGCAGCGCTGGAGCCGGAAAAGCACGATGCTGAACGTGTCATCCGGGAACTGTTTGAATTTTGGATGGCGAAACCGGAAAGCCTGCCGCAGAGCTATCAGGAAAAGGCTGGGCAGGAACCACTGCCGCGCGTGATTTGCGACTACATCGCTGGCATGACTGACAACTTTATTTACGAGCAGCACGAGAAATATTGCGGAAGGACGTAGTTCCGGTAACTACGTAGGCCCGGACGCCTCGTCCGGGCGGGCGAGCGCAGCTCGCCATGGTTTTCGCATTGGGCGAACAAAAACCAGCCGGGCTTTGCCCGGCCGGCCGGGCGGGGGCACCATCCCTACGTGGTTCAGGGTGGGCTCCAGGTTACGCGATACACGACGCCTGCGGAATCGTCGCTGATGTACAACGCTCCCTCAGGACCGACCACCAGTCCTACCGGCCGTCCCATCCACTTGCCCTTCTTGGTTTCTCCCGGGCGGATCCATCCGCTGATGAAATCTTCCGGCGGGCCCTGCGGCTCGCCTTTGTCATTGAACTTTATGCGGACCACTTTGTATCCCGTGGGCACGCTGCGGTTCCATGATCCGTGAAAAGTTACGAACAAACTTCCGCGATATTCCGGCGGGAACATTTCTCCGTCGTAAAACAGCAAGCCGAGCGGGGCCGAATGTGCCTGCATCTCGACGGCGGGAGCAATGGTCTTCGAGCAGTCGTGATCCTTGCTTTGGGAGCGGTCTGGAACTCGGTTGCCGTAGCAGTAAGGCCAGCCGGCGTTGCCGCCGCGCGGGCCGAGATCGTTGACCTCTTCGGGGGGCAGGTCGTCGCCCAGCCAGTCACGGCCATTGTCGGTGGTCCAGATGGTACCGGTTTTCGGGTTGACGGTCAGACCGACAGCATTCCTCAGGCCGGAGGCAAATGTAAGTTGGCCGCTTCCGTCCTCGTTGTACTCGGTGACAGCAGCGCGGCGTTTGTCGTCTTCCACGCAGACATTGCAACTCGATCCGACGGCGACGTACATCTTGCCGTTAGTAAAGAGAATGGTTCGAGTTGAGTGCCCACCGCCGCTGCCTGGAAGGTCTGCGATCTTCTGGCCGTTGCCAGCGTGCAATTGTGCCTCATCCCAGTCGTAGCGCCGCACAGCGTTGATCTCGGCGATATAGAGTTTTCCCTTGTGAAAGGCAATGCCATGCGGCGCGTTCAAGCCCGACAGCACCAGGACGGGCTGTTCCGCGTGCCCGTCGTGTTTCGGATCGGGGAGGGCCACCACCCTGCCATCACTCGTGTCGGTCACCAGCAGCACGCCCCCCGGACTGAAGGCCATCTGGCGCGCATTCGGCACGTGCGCGAAAACGGAAATCTGAAATCCCGGCGGCACTTGCAGGCGGGTCAAGTCGAACTTTTCGGTGTGCTGGCAGGAGAGCCACAGCAAGGGAAACAGGGCGCAGATGCAAGCTCGCACCAGAATCATGAATCCGTGGATTTCGTGCTGGAGAACAACAGGTTGGATGTACGTGGCAGGCAACGCCAGTGTTACTTGATTACCGCAAGTTTTTGCATCCATGGGCACACGCAGTTTTTATACCAGAATTCGCCAAAATTACCCGGCGTTGCGCTTTTTAGCTCCCGCCCGCCCGTCGGCGGCGTTACAATGTGTTGTTAGCTAACGACTTAGATTTGCGTTGGTTTGGCATTCGACCTGTTATACACAGAGCAGGCGTCAAGCGGTTTCAGGACGCCGATATTTTTGTATTTTCGCTGGAGCGGAGCTTGATGCTCCCCCCACCTGGAGGACGTAGAAATGAAGAATCGTATGTTTGTAGCGCTGCTTCTGGCCGGTGTGCTGGCGCTTCCCGCTCTGGCGCAGCAGGCCGCTCCCGCCACGCAGGACCAACCCGCTGCCGCCGCTTCCGGCGCGAGCGGCAAGCCCGCTCTGCAGCCCGACACACATGAAGGCTTCTGGGGCAAGATCAATCCCTTTGCCCGCAAGAAGTATGTGCAGCGGCAGACCGCTCCCATTCGCGACCGGGTCAATGAACTGGACGAGCTCACCTCATCGAACACCAAGATGATCAAGGACACCGATTCGCGCGCTCAGGAAGGCATCCGCCTGGCCTCGACCAAGGCCAATGAAGCCGACCAGCACGCGATTGATGCCGGCAACAAGGCCCAGATGGCGCAGCAGACTGCGACCCAGGCCAACGCCCGTCTTACCACGGTGGAGCAGGTGGTAGGCAACATCGATCAGTACAAAGCTTCCACGCAGACCGAGATTCGCTTCCGTCCCGGCCAGAGCGTGCTCAGCAAGAACGCCAAGACTGCCCTCGACGATATGGCGACGCCGTTGAAAGACCAGCGCGGCTACATCATCGAAGTGCAGGGTTTCTCCTCCGGTCATGGCCAGACGGCGATTGCCACTTCGCAGAAGATGGCGGACGCGGTAGTGCGTTACCTGGTGCTCAATCACGAGATCCCGGTCTATCGGATCTATGTGGTTGGCATGGGCAATGCTCCTGTGCCCACGGCCGCCGGCGAAGATGCCAAGACCAAGCGCACCAGCGGTGGACGCGTCGAAATCAGCCTCCTGAAGAACGATCTGGAAACGCTGGCCTCGACCAGTGCTGCCCCGGCTCCCGCGAGCCAGGACCAGCCCGCGCCTCCGAAATAGTTGAGTTAGGACGACGGACCGGAAGGCCCGACGCCCTCCCCCGAAAAGCCTCCCGCGCAAGCGGGAGGCTTTTTTATTTGAGTGCAGATTATTGATCGCAGATTTCAGATTTGGACGATCTCAGAATTTAACCCATGGCTCTTTGTAGTGCCGGCGTCCCGCCGGCTGTCCGGAGGGCATCCTGTCCTCCGCTTTTTGCTTTCCATCTCTGGATCGAATTCAGATCTGAAATCAAGTATCTGAAATCTGCAATCGTTTCTCCGTATAATCCAACCCCGTGTCTACCACCGCGAAGTCCGCCCTGCGCAAAGCCGGCCTGTTTTACTTCGTCTGGGTAATGTTCTCGTACTGCACCGGCGGCCCTTTTGGTCTCGAGGACATGATCACCACCTCCGGCCCCGGCATGACTCTAATCTTCCTGCTGGTCATACCGTTTTTCTGGTGCATTCCCGTCTCTCTGGTTTCCGCTGAACTCACCACCGCCATGCCGGTCGAAGGCGGCTTCTATCGCTGGGTGCGGGCGGGCTTCGGCGATTTCTGGGGATTCCTCGCCGGCTGGTGGAACTGGTGCGCATCTTTCCTGCTGGGCAGCGTGTACGCGGTGCAGTTCGCCGACTACATGGGCTTCTATTTTCCCGAACTCACGGGATGGAGGCATTACATCGTTTCCCTCGCCATCGTTGCCGTAATCACCTACATCAACGTGCGCGGGATTCAGATGGTGGGGAAATTTGCCACGGTGCTCGAACTGTTCATTCTGCTGCCGGTGCTGGTGCTGGTGGTGATCGGGCTGGCCAAGTGGCATCACAATCCGTTTGTTCCGGTAATCCCCCCGCATCAGCCCACGTTCCACGTCTTCGGCGTGGGATTGGCGCTGGGGCTGTGGCTGTATTCCGGATACGAGCAATGCTCCACGGTGGCGGAAGAAGTGGAGAACCCGCGCCGCAGCTATCCCCTGGCCCTGGCGCTGGTGGTCCCCATGTCCATCGCGGCTTATTTCTTGCCTACCCTGGCTTCGCTGGCGGCTCTGGGGAATTGGGAGAGCTGGCACACGGGATTCTTCCCCACGGCGGCGCAACTCATTGGAGGCCGCTGGCTCGGGGCCTGGATGTCTCTGGCTGCCATGATCACTTACGTGGCGCTGCTCAACAGCACGATCCTGACTTCGACGCGCATGCCGTTCGCCATGGCCGAGGATGGCTACCTGCCGCATTCACTGACCGGCCAGCATCCGCGCTACGGTACGCCGTGGATTGCGATTGTCGTGTCGGCCGTGGTGTACGGGCTGCTGTCCCTGCATTCGCTGGTGCAGCTGATCAGCATCTACAACTGGCTGCGGGTCGCAACCACGGTCATGACGGTGCTTGCCGCCTGGCAACTGCGCCGCAAGCAGCCCGATATGCCGCGGCCGTTTGTAATTCCCGGCGGACGCGCGGGGCTGATCTACTGCGTGGCCGCGGTGCTGATCATGAGCGCGGTAGCGCTGCTGGGCAGCGACCGCTACGGTTTACTTTGGGGGCCGGCGGCGCTGGCGGTGGGGCCGGTCGTGTACTTCGGGTTGCGAAGCTTTACCCGTCCCCTATAACCACGCGATTCAGCTCACCCAATCCAGAAACTTGTACCAGGCGCCAGCGAAGGGCAGGAACCAGGGCTTGCCGTTGTACAGGCCAAGCGGCGCGCCGGGAAAGGGAATCCCCACGAACGGGTTGTCGGGCTTCTGGCCTGCGATCAGGTGCGCCATTTGCTGGCCTTGCCAGGTGGCCATGGCGACGCCGTGTCCGGCGTAGCCGACGGCGTAGTAGATTCCATCCATCTGGCCCGCGTGCGGCATGATGTCGAAGGCGAAGTCCAGCGTGCCTCCCCAGACGTATTCGACTTTCACGTCGCGCAGCTGGGGATAGACATCGATCATGCCGCGCCGCAGAATTTCCGCGCTCTTGCGGATTGAATCCCGGGTCTCGGGAAAGAAGGCGGCGCGACCGCCGAAGAGCATCCGACGGTCGGGTGTCAGGCGATAGTAGTAGAGATAATTCTTGGAGTCGTAGATCATGCGATTGCGCGGGCTCAACTCGCGCGCCAGTGCCTCCGGCAGAACTTCCGTGGTGATGATGTAGGAGCCAATGGGAATGAGCTTTTTGCGAAGCGCCGGAGTCGCCGCTCCGGTGTAGCCGCTGGTGCCGACGAAAACCTCGCGCGCCCACAGAGCGCCGCGGGACGTGGTGATTCGCCAGTGCTGGGTGCCATGTTGAGCTTCACGTTCAATTTTCTGCACCCGCGTATTTTCGAAAACCGCCGCGCCTGCCCTCAGCGCAGCCTGTGCCAGCCCGGCCACGTATTTCGCCGGATTCAAGCCGGCGCTGACTTCATCCACCATGCCTGCCGTAGTAAATTGATGACCCGATTTCAGACTGCAGTTCCGCTCTGCGGCACGACACGGAGCTCATGATTGAACTCGCGGGCGATCACTTCCACCTGGCGGGTGTAGTCGTCAAAGTGCTTTTGCTTGCAGGCCACTTCGAGGTGCCCGCTGCGGGCGAAGTCGCAATCGATCTTTTCTTCGCTGACCAGGTGTTCTACACAATCAATCGTGGCCAGCGAGGCGGCGTACATGCGCTGTGTCCGTTCCCGGCCATACATCGAAATCAGCTTGTTGACTCCCAGCTTGAGCCCGGTAAGGACCATGCCGCCGTTGCGCGAACTGGCGCCCCAGCCGATGGTCTCGGCCTCGAGCACAGTGACTTTGGCCCCCAGCTTCGCCAACGTCCTCGCCGCCGAGAGCCCGGTGAAACCGCCCCCAATAATAGCCACGTTAACGCCACTGGGAAGAGGAAGCGCCGGGTCAGTCTTCGGCATTTCTACCGTTGTCGACCAGAAGTTTTGTTCACGAATCGGCATGCTTTCCTCTTCCGCGTAGCATTGTATTGCAACCTTCAGGCGCCCGGACCCGGGGAACTCCGGTAACTTTGCTCCACGCACAGCTGGTGCTAGCATTTGCCGACAAAGAGTCAGTCCTAATGGCCGCTTTCGGGCTGCCACGTGCGGAAAGGGTTTGATGATTTACGCAAAGGCACTGCTGACGAAAGCACTGCTGTTCGGCCTGCTGACAGCTACCTATGCGCTCCCCGCGCCACAGGATAATTCCTCCATCGGTGACGGACAGAAACCGGTCAAATCATTGGGAGAAATAGCCAAAGAGACGCGGAAAAATAAGTCAGCCCAGGCCAAGACGGTCATCACGGACGAAAACCTAGACGTAAAACGAGGTCCGCTACCGAAGCTGAATCTGGAAGGTCCCGAAAACTTTGACGCGATCGTCCAGGCCATCGGCGACTACAAGGCCAAGCACAACGCCCAGGAGACCGAGCAGGTGCTGCACGACTGGTACATCGAGTACGATTCCATGCTCGCCACAATGTTCCGGGAAAACATCGAACTGCAGACATTGCGTGATTCGAACACCTACTACAGCAACGAAAGTTGCAGCCAGGGTGTCAATTACAAGAAATGCATGCAGCGTCAAAGGGCCGAAGCACTGGGCACCCGACAGGATCGCTCAGTGATGAAGGATAACTGGGCCGTGACTTACCGGGTCCAGACCGGTATCATGCGCGTCGGCGAGGGTATGAGCCGGTATAACCTGCGGTATGACTGGTGGAAGGTGCGGTACATTAACAGCAATTTCTGACCGCCTCTGTTTCCGCCGCTTGAAGCCATCTTTCCGGCCATCTAAACTTGAGCTATGCACGTGCATGCCAGCCCCGGAGGAGACGAAAAGACGTCGCGCATCCTGCGGTTTTCGCTGGTCGTTACCGCCGCCTACATCGTGCTGCTGGTGGTTGCCGGAATCCGGGCCCACTCCCTGGCGCTGCTCTCCGAGGCGGGACACAATCTCTCTGACTTCTTTGCCCTGCTGCTTTCCCTGACCGCGGTTTACCTGCAGTCTCGCCCGCCCAGTTCCACCAAGACTTACGGATACCACCGAGCGGGAGTGCTGGCCGCGCTGGTTAACGCGGTGTCTCTGGTTGCGGTTTCGGGCTTCATTTTCTACGAAGCCTTCCACCGCCTGCAGAACCCGGAGCAGGTGCGTGCGGGCGTCATGATCAGCGTGGCCGCCGCGGGCGTGGTGATGAACGGCGTGATCGCGCTGCTGCTCTATCGCGCCGGCCGCGATGTCAACATCCGCAGCGCCTTCCTGCACGAGATCGGCGACACGCTCTCGACCGCGGCGGTCATCGCCGGCGGCTGGGCCATCATGTCCACTGGACAGTACTGGATCGACTCCGTGCTCTCAGTTGGAATCGGAGTCCTCATTCTGTGGTCGGGCTTCGGCATCGTGCGCGAAACCCTCAACATTCTTCTCGAAGGAACGCCGCGCGGCGTCAAGCTGGAGCAGGTTGAAGCGGCGATGCGAAAGATTGAGGGCGTAAACGATGTCCACGACCTGCACGTCTGGAGCATCGGATCAGAGACGCGGGCGCTTTCCTGCCATATTTCGATTGCCGACATCCCGCCGTCGGTCAGCGAACGCATTCTGCGCGACGTGAAAGATCGCCTGCGCGAAGACTTTCACATCGCCCACACCACGATTCAATTCGAAAACGTGGTCTGCGAAGTGGCCCATGGGTGCGTGATTCCTGTGGCGGGACCGACGGACGCAAAGGAACACAGGCACTAGCCGGATCGGCGCTTCTCCGCACGCACTTTTCTTCACAAGTTGCAAACATTTTTTTACAATAAAGAGACACAATCCGCGCACCTGCATTTTCCCCGCTGAATCAAATCTTTCAAACACACTGAAGATTCTTCAAGAACAGACCGCGGTTCGAATTAAAGGACGAGAAGTCGCCAGCACCTTGGAGCGAGCCTGATTCACGGCAGATTTCCATGGTTGTGGTTGGAGACGTGGAACAGGAGCGCTCCGGGTCCGACATTGAAACAGCAACCAACAACGGTCACAGACAAAAGGAGAAATCATGAAGAAGTATTTGTTCAGCGCACTGGTGGTGTTCGCAGGTCTGTTCGCGCTGGCTGCAAGTTCTCAGGCGCAGACCGGTGACGTGGTGGTGCAGATCAAGCAGGATTTCACGGCAGGGGGAAAGACGTTTCCCGGAGGAACCTACAAGGTTCTACAATCCTCGCTGGGAACGGGACAGACGCTGGTTTTGCGCAACCAGGAATCGGGCGCATCGGCAATCCTCATTCCAACCGCGCACGATGCGTTCTCGTCGAAGCAGGCTGAGGTCAAGCTGACGCGAGTGGGCGACGTGTACTACCTGACTGAAGTGGGGACTGAGCTTGGGGTTTACACTCTGACTCCGGCCCGGGTCGAGACCCACACCGCCAAGGCAACGGACCGCGGCGTAATGTCTCCATCCGGAAGCAACTAGGCGGATTGGAATACGCGGAGTTAGCGGTAATGGCAAGCGCCAGGGCGCCCTGGGGCTTGCCGTTTATGCAATCGCAATCCTGGGGCAGTGCGAAAGTCCGTCGGGGCGGAGATGTTTCGTAACAGTCGGGTGGAGCGCCAAAGCAATTCCGTCAGTTCTTCTGCTTCCGGTAAATTTCCGCGGCGCGTTCAATCGTATCTGCCTCTTCCGGCAACTTGTCCGGCCGCATGCGCACGATCCGCGGAAAGCGCAGTGCATAGCCGCTCTCGTGCCGGTCGGATTCCATCATGTTGTTGAAGGCGACTTCCAAAACGATCTTGGGCTCGACGACCAGCCGAAAACCCTGATCTTCGATGGTGTGCTCAAGGAACCACTTGGTCATCTCGGCAATCTCGACGTCGGTCAGCCCGGAATAGGCTTTGCCGATGTTCACCAGTTTGTCTCCATCGCGCACGGCGAAGGTGTAATCGCTCAGCACTCCGATACGCTTGCCGTGGCCGTATTCGACTGCGGTGACCACGACGTCGAGCGTGGCCAATTCACGTTTGAGCTTGAGCCATGCCTTCCCGCGCCGGCCGGGTGTATAGGGCGATTCGGGATCTTTGATCATCAAGCCTTCGTTGCCTCGGGCCTGCGCCGCTTCAAAGAGCTGATCGAGTTCCTGCGGTGTGGCGGCCTGAAACACGGGCGCGCGAATCACGCGCGGGTTCGATTCTCGGCTGTCGTCGCCGAATTCAAGTTGACCCTGTTTTCCCGGGGCAATTCGCGCCCTGACTCGAGGTTCCCGGGGCGCTGCCAGCAGGGCGTCCAGAATTCTCTCCCGCTCTAGCAGAGGGCGCTCCAGCAGCAATTCACCCTGGGCGTAAAGCACATCGAAGACCAGATAGGCCACGGGCACCTGCCGCTTCAGCTTTTCACTGACCTGCTTTCGTCCCAGGCGCTGCTGTAGCGCGCTGAAGGGGAGGGCCCGGCCGGCTTCGCGGGTCCCGGCTTCACCATCGCTTTCGGCTCGGCGGGCGGGACGCCCGCCGGACAGCCGGCGAGACGCCGGCGCTACAGACCCAAGACTGTCATAGCTCCAGGCTACGATCTCGCCATCAAGTATTGCGTCTTCCGGCAGACCCGCGAGAGCGTCCGGCAATTCGGGGAAGGATTCGGTGATCTCGTCACGAGTACGGGAGAAGATTCTAACTTCGCCGTCGGAACAGTGGGCCTGGGCGCGGATACCGTCGTACTTATCTTCGACCAATGCGTTCTCAAAATAGCTGAGTGCTTCTTCGGACGACTCCGCTGGGCTGGCCAGCATGAAACCCAGAGGATGGAACAATCGCATCTTCGCATCGCCCAGTTTTCCTGCCGCCGCCAGCTTCAGAGTCTCGCCAACGTCTCCTAACAGCATGTTTGCGCGCTGGACCCCGCCTAACGTTGCGCCGTAGGCCTTGGCGATGGCTTCTTCCACCAGGCTCTCTTTCAGCCCGATGCGCAGATCGCCAGTCATGATCTTCACAATGTATTTGGCTTCGAGAGGTGTGGCCTGCGACAGTAGTTCTTGCGTTAGTGCGGCTTTCGCTGTCGGGCCACGGGCAGCTGCTATCTCGCGGAATTTGGCCGCGACGTCCGGCAGGCTCAGCGCTGGATTGCCGGGCTTTGCCCGGCCAGGACGGGCGGGGGCGCCCGTCCCCACATCGGGTTTCGTTGCAATCGGGAGAACCGCTTCCGCAACTGCACCAAGGTCCCCCAGCTTGCGGTAGGCTGCGGTGAGTTCGGCTTCACTTTTCCCGGAGAGCTCAGCCACTATCCTCCACAGTACTCTGCCGCCGATCTGCAGCGTGGTTTCCTGCCAGAGGGGAAATGGCCTGCCAGAAAGGAATACGGCTGCAATGGAGGCTTCCGCGGGCGGGCGCGCCTTCAGGTAGTCGGCAACGATCGCGATCTTTTCGAGTTTCTTGGTGGTGCCCGCGATCCTTTCGCAGGCTTCAGCCAGCTTGATCATGAAGTTTTGATGTGGGCGCGAGCGTCCCGCTCGTGCGTCCCGGTTCGTACTCTTTTAGTCTTCTCTGATTCTGGGACGAGAGCCGTTTGTCGCGTCTGCACGAGTGAGGACGCTCCCGCCTACATTTTCCTAACTCCAGTCCCTTTAGTCACTTAACCTCCCCTGCTTCAATCCTAAATGAAACCGCCTGTGGTACTCTTGTGGTTTGAGCCCAGATGATTGGAAGGGCATCTAAGAGCTTATGGGTTTCTTACGAACCTGGTGGCGTTTCCTGGTGGCCGTGCAGTTGCTGCCTGCCCTTGAAGGGGGCGAGGAGACGCTGGTCGGCGGCCAGGCAGTGCTCGAGGGCGTGATGATGCGTTCTCCGCACGCGTGGGCCATCGCCTGCCGTAAGCCTTCCGGTGAAGTGTCGACCCACAGCGAGCCGCTGGAACGGCTGTCGGAAAAACGCAAGTGGATGGCTTGGCCGGTCGTTCGTGGCGTGGTTACGCTGGGTCATGCCATGACTCTGGGTTTCCGCGCCCTGAAGTTTTCTGCCAACGTGGCGCTCGACGAACTGCAGCCCGCGCCTGCGGCGGACAAGAAGAAGCTGGAAATAACGGGCTGGATGGCTGCGGTCAACATCATCATTTCGGTCGGCTTTTTTATTTTCATGTACAAGTTTTTGCCGCTGCTGGCGGCGACCGGACTGAAGCGTGTGAACCCCGTGTTCGGCGAGCAGATCCTTTTCAACCTGGTGGACGGCGTGGTTCGCATCGCCCTGTTCCTGCTTTTCATCTGGGGAGTTTCGCTGTGGAGCGATATCCGCCGGGTTTACGAATATCACGGCGCGGAGCACAAGACGGTTTACGCCTTCGAGAACGGTGATCCTCTGGAGACCGCATCGGTGCAGAAGTATTCGACATTCCATCCGCGCTGCGGCACCAGCTTTCTGATGACTGTGATGTTGATCTCGATCGTGGTGTACATCCTGGTGTCCGCGGTGATTCCGGTGACCACGTTCTGGGCCAAGTTTGGCATGCGCATCGCGCTGCTCCCGGTGATTGCTGGTGTTTCGTATGAGATCATCCGTTTCGCCGCCAGGCATCGCGGATCGTTGTTCGCGCTGATGACCGCTCCCGGTCTCTGGCTGCAGCGAATTACCACACAACCGCCGACCGATGACCAGGCCGAATGCGCCATCATCGCCCTGGATCATGCCATGGCCCTCGAAAAAGAGCACGGCGGCGAACTGGTTATAGCCTAGCGGTTCCCCCGCGAACATTCTCTCCAAACTCATTCAGTACTAGAATTGAACGGTGAACAGCGCCCGTTTTGCTGAAGACCGATGACTGATGACTGATGACCGACGACTGGATCCCATGTTTGAACGACTCGACCAAATCGAAGCCCGTTACGAGGAGTTAACGCAGGCGCTCTCTTCTCCGGAGATCATGAACGACTCGGCCCGATATCAGAAGACGGCCAAGGCGCACAGTGAAGTCTCGTCGATCGTCGAAAAATATCGCGAGTATAAAGATTTGACGCGCGGCATCGCCGAAAGCAAGGCCGTCCTGGCGGACGAGAAAGATCCCGAAATGAGGGCCTACGCCCAGGAAGAACTCGACAAGCTGGAAGCGCGCGTGGGTGGCGTGGAGGAAGAACTCAAGGTCCTGTTGCTGCCGAAAGATCCCAACGATGAGAAAGACGTCATCCTGGAAATTCGCGCCGGCACCGGGGGCGACGAGGCCACTCTGTTTGCCGCTGAAATGTTCAGGATGTACACCCGCTATGCGGAAACTCAAGGCTGGAAGGTCGAAGTGCTCTCCACTTCTGATTCCTCGGTGGGCGGCCTGAAAGAAGTCATTGCCATCATCGAAGGCCAGCGGGTCTATTCCCGTTTGAAATATGAAAGTGGTGTGCACCGGGTGCAGCGTGTGCCTGCCACGGAGCAACAAGGCCGGGTGCATACCTCCGCGGTCACGGTCGCCGTCCTGCCCGAGGCCGAGGATGTTGACATCAAAATTGAGGCCAAAGACCTCCGCATTGATACCTTCTGCTCGTCGGGCCCTGGCGGACAGTCGGTCAATACTACTTATTCCGCTGTGCGCATTACCCACATCCCTACCAACACCGTCGTGAGCTGCCAAGACGAGAAATCGCAAATCAAGAACCGCGAAAAGGGTATGCGGGTATTGCGTGCCCGTCTTTACGAGATGGAAATGCAGAGACAGCAGGACGCGCTGGCGAAAGAACGCAAGGCCATGGTGGGCTCGGGTGACCGCAGCGAAAAAATCCGCACTTACAATTTTCCGCAGAACCGCGTAACCGACCACCGCATCGGGCTGACCATCCACCAGCTCGAGCAGGTCATGGATGGCAAACTCCAGCCCCTGATCGAGGCCCTGGTCACTCACTATCAATCAGAGAAGTTGAAGACAGAGGCCACCACCGCGGTGTGAGGTGTGGCGCGGGCGCCCTCGCCCGCGTGACGGCATGCAGCGGAACTATTTTGTGGTTGAATCTCGGTCCCTATCAACCTTGTGTTCGAATAACGTGATCAAATAACCAGGTGACGCTCCGCAACATTTTAGCCTCCGCCATCTCCCGCCTCGCCGCAGCAAGCGTCCCTTCGCCTCGGATGAATTCCGAACTCCTGCTCATGTTCACGCTGGCATGCGACCGCGCCTATCTCCATGCTCATCCCGAGCGCAAACTCTCTGCCGAAGAGCAGCGCCGCTACGACCAGGCCCTGACCGAACGCGAACACGGCATGCCCGCCCAGTACATCACCGGACATCAGGAATTCTGGGGCATGGATCTCATCGTTACGCCGGCGGTTCTCATTCCCCGTCCGGAGACCGAGCACGTGATCGAGACCGTGCTGGAACGAGCCCATGTGGAGCGGGCGCCCTCGCCCGCCGCCTTGCTCCGGATCGTGGATGTGGGCACCGGATCAGCATGCATCGCTCTCGCCCTGGCCAAAGAATTGCCCCAAGCGAAAATTGACGCTACCGATATTTCACCTGACGCCCTGGAAATCGCCCGCGCCAACGCGGCTCGCCACCAACTCGAAGGCCGGATTCGATTCCATCAAACCGACTTGCTGCAAGGCCTTGAGCGCGGCGCTTTCGATTTCGTGGTTTCCAATCCGCCTTACGTCGGCGAATCGGAAGCCGACCAGGTACAACTTGAAGTCCGCAAGTATGAGCCGCGCAACGCGGTGTTTGCGGGAGCCTCGGGGCTTGAGGTGATCGAGCGCCTTATCCCACTGGCCCGTGAATCGCTCAAGCCGGAAGGCAGTCTGGTGATGGAGATCAGCGGCACCATCGCTGATCGTGTGCGGGAGCTACTCTCGGGCTGGAACGACGTGCGAATCACCAACGACCTGCAGGGAATTCCGCGGGTGATAGCAGCAAGGACCACGTAGGCCCGGACGCCTCGTCCGGGCGGGCGCAGATCGCCTTTTTCGTGTTGGCGCGCAAACCGAGAACCAGCCGGGCTTTGCCCGGTCGGGCGGGTGAGGGCACCCGCCCCTACGTGTGCTCCAGTTAAATGTCCCTACGGTTGGATGATCGCTGCCGGCAGGATTTCGTCCACATCCACCCACTTCGTGGGGTAGGAACCGGTGTAGCAGGCGGTGCAGTAGGTCGTCTTCTCGCCGTCGGCGCAGGCCTTTTTCATTCCATCGAGCGAGAGATAGGCCAGGGAATCGGCGCCGATGAATTCACGAATCTCTTCCACCGACTTGTTGGCTGCGATCAATTCCTTCTTGGAAGGCGTGTCCACGCCGTAAAAGCAGGGCGAAACCGTGGGCGGGCACGAGACGCGCATGTGCACTTCCTTGGCGCCCGCGTTGCGGATCATGCGTACGATCTTGCGGCTGGTGGTGCCGCGCACGATGGAGTCGTCGATCAGCACTATGCGTTTGCCTTCGAGCAGGGTGCGTACCGGGTTCAGTTTCAGTTTCACGCCAAAGTCGCGCACACTTTGCCGGGGCTCGATGAAGGTGCGTCCTACATAATGATTGCGGATGAGTCCGAAGCGAAACGGTATGCCGCTCTCGGCGGCATAGCCGACGGCTGCGGTCACCCCGGAATCCGGCACAGGCACGACCAGATCGGCGTCGGCCGGAGCTTCGCGCGCCAGTTGTCTTCCCAGACCTTCGCGGCTGATTTGCACCGGGCGGCCGAATACCATGCTGTCGGGCCGCGAAAAATAGACGTGCTCGAAAATGCAGCTCGACTGCGCAGCCACGGGAGAATAAAAGCGCGACGTGATGCCTTCCGGCCCCACGATCACCAGTTCACCCGGCTTGACCTCGCGCTCATAGGTGGCGCCGATCAGATCGAAGGCGCAGGTCTCGGAGGCAAACACGATGGTGTCCTGCCGCTGTCCTTCAAGACGGGGAATTCTTCCCATCGCCAGGGGACGGAAGCCGCGCGGATCGCGGGCGGCAAAGATCCGGTCCGAACTTAACATGACCAGTGAGAAAGCGCCTTCGACGCGGCGCAACGCGTCGGCCATCGCGTCCGGCAGAGTCTGTTCTTTGGAGAGCGCGATGAGGTGAACGATCACTTCAGTGTCGCTATTGGTCTGGAAGATCGAGCCCTGAGCTTCCAGGCGATGCCGGATTTCCTGCGCATTCACCAGGTTGCCGTTGTGGGCCAGCGCAATCATGCCCTTGTTGGATTGCACCATGATGGGCTGGGCGTTGAACAGGGCGGAGTCGCCGGCGGTGGAGTAACGGGTGTGCCCAATGGCGAGCGTGCCGTGAACCTGGGAGAGGACGTCCTCGGTGAAGATGTCGGCCACCAGCCCCATGGCGCGATGAGCGCGCAAAGTCAGCCCGTTGGAAGTGACGATCCCCGCCGATTCCTGCCCCCGATGTTGCAGCGCATGCAGCCCGAGGTAAGCCAGCTTCTCCGCCTCAGGGTGGGCGTAGATGGCAGCCACTCCGCACTCGTCATGGAATTTGTCGAACATGATAGCTATCAGCCCTCAGCTTTCAGCCAACCCCACCACTACCCGCGTAGGGACAGGTGTCTCACCTGCCCAGCCGAGCGAAGCTCGGCAATTTCGTTCAATCCGCCGCCATCGGCTCCACTTCCGTCCGCAGCGCCTTCTCCAGCGCGCTCTCATACACGTCCCGCAATTCCGAAACCGCCGCCGACACGACCACCCGGCCATCGAGTTTGATTTCAATTCGCTCCGGCGCCGTCTCTCCAATCAACTCTGCCGTGATGCCGTATTTTAACGCCACCTGTTGGATTCTGCCGAAGTTCTCGCGGTCGCAAGAGATGACCACGCGGCTCGCGTCCTCGCCGAACAGAACAAACTCCGGCGGCAACCCCAGCGATGTCAGATCGACATTCATTCCAATACCTTTAGCCAGCCCCGATTCGACCAGCGTGACTGCGATTCCACCGTCGGAGCAGTCATGTGCCGAATCCAAAATTTCGATTTGGGCAATCTCCACCAGCGCTTTCTGCAGAGCCGCCTCTTTTTCCAGTTCGAGTTCGGGGGGATAGCCCCAGACCGCGCCCAGGATTTCTTTGGCGTACTCCGAAGATCCAAATGCAGATTCGGCATCGGTCGCATCGCCAGGCTCCGCGCCGCGCAGCAGAACGATGGCGCGTCCCGCTTCGCGAAAATCCGGACGCACCGCCTTGTGCACGTCTTCGAAAACTCCGACCACGCCCAGCACCGGCGTGGGATAAATCCCTTCGCCCAAAGTTTCGTTGTAGAAGCTGACGTTACCCCCGGTGATGGGAATTTCCAGTTCCTCGCAAGCCTTCGTGATGCCGTCGATCACTTGCGAGAACTGCCACATGATGTGCGGCTTCTCAGGATTGCCGAAGTTCAGGCAGTTGGTGCCGCCGATGGGAGTGGCGCCCGTGCAAGCCACGTTGCGCGCGGCCTCCGCCACAGCGTGCATCGCGCCCAGCCGGGGATCGAGGTAACACCAGCGTCCATTTCCGTCGAGGGCCATGGCCAAGCCGCGCTGCGAACCCTTAATGCGGATCACACCCGCATCGCCCGCGCCCGGCGCCTTCGACCGTGTTGGTCTGCACCATGTGATCGTACTGTTGCCAGATCCAGCGCTTGCCGCAAATGTTGGGAGTGGCCAGCAGTTGCTTCAGATTTCCGGTGAAATCGGAATTCTCTCCCAGCTCGACGTGCTCCGGCATTTCGCGTGGCACGGGCGGTTCCCAGCGCTCGAGCGGACGCTTGTAAACCGGCGCGTCGTCGGTGAGCGCCTCGTTCGGAATGTCGGCAACAACTTCTCCGTGCTGCAGGACGCGCATCCTGCCGTCGGCGGTGACGCGGCCAACCTCGACTGCGTCCAATCCCCATTTTTCGAAGACGCGAAAAACTTCCTGCTCGCGGCCTTTCTGCGCCACCAGCAGCATGCGTTCCTGCGATTCGCTCAGCATGATCTCGTAAGCCGTCATGCCGGTTTCGCGCTGGGGCACAAGGTCCAGCTCAATTTCAGTCCCGACGTGGCCCCGCGCACCCATTTCGCAGGTGGAGCAGGTCAGCCCGGCCGCGCCCATGTCTTGTATGCCGACGATGGCGCCGGTCTGCATGGCTTCGAGACAGGCCTCGAGCAGAAGTTTTTCCAGGAACGGATCGCCTACCTGCACGTTGGGCCGCTTGGCTTCGGAGGCTTCGCTGAATTCCTCGCTGGCCATGGTGGCGCCGTGAATGCCGTCGCGCCCGGTTTTAGATCCGACGTAAATGACCGGATTGCCTTCGCCCGAAGCTTTGGCGTAGAAGATCTGGTCGCGCCGGACCAGTCCCAGGGCGAAAGCATTGACCAGGGGATTGCCGGAGTAGCAGGGCTCGAACTTGGTTTCGCCGCCGAGGTTGGCTACGCCAAAACAATTGCCGTACGAAGCGATTCCGCTGACAACGCCTTCGAGCACAGATTGATTCTTGTGTATCTCCTTGCTCGATGTAGGCGCGAGCGTCCCGCTCGTGCCGGCTCCAGAGCTGGCGGGCGAAGGCGCCCGCCCCAGACCACGACCACCACCGGCGGTGATCGGGCCAAAGCGCAGCGAGTCCATCACCGCTACCGGGCGCGCGCCCATGGTGAAAATATCGCGCAGGATTCCGCCCACGCCGGTGGCCGCGCCCTGAAAGGGCTCGATAAACGATGGATGATTGTGCGATTCAATCTTGAAGGCGCAGGCCCAGCCATCGCCGATGTCGATGATGCCCGCGTTCTCCCCCGGCCCCTGCACCACCAGGCGGCTGCGCGTGGGCAATCTCTTCAAGTGCACGCGCGAGGATTTGTAAGAGCAGTGCTCGCTCCACATCACGCTGAAGATCCCCAGTTCAGTGATGGTGGGCTCGCGTCCGCCCAGCAGCTGTTTGATCTTCTCGTATTCGTCGGGAGTGAGGCCGTGCTCCCGGATGATCTCGGGCGTGATAACCACTGTTGAAGAGGGGCTCATATGGGGAGACTCTATTGTCGCACAATGAAAGTAGCGCCGGCCGTGCGACTTCGCTCAGGGCGGGCGGCTGCCGTCGAGTGTCCGACCCACACCCCTAGGGGACGACGCTACGTGGCCCACTTATAATGTTCCCGAATGAAGTCCGTCATCGTCGGCACTGCCGGGCATATCGACCACGGGAAAACCGCGCTGGTCAAGGCCCTTACGGGCATCGACGCCGATCGCCTGGAAGAAGAAAAGCGCCGCGGCATCACCATTGACATCGGGTTTGCGCACCTCGAACTGGCTCTCCCTGATGGTGAAACCCTGCGCCTGGGATTCGTCGATGTTCCCGGGCACGAGCGCTTTGTCCGCAACATGCTGGCCGGCGTGGGAGGAATCGACCTGGTCCTGCTGGTGATCGCGGCTGATGAATCGATCAAGCCGCAGACCCGCGAGCATTTCGATATCTGTCGCCTGCTTTCGGTGCGCCGGGGCATCGCGGTGCTGACCAAATCCGATCTGGTGGACCGCGAGACCCTGGGCGTAGTGAAGCTGGAGGTCGAGGAGTTTCTGCGCAATTCATTTCTGGATCCGGCGCATTCGTCGGTGGTCGCCGTCAGTTCGCTGACCGGAGCTGGTCTCGATGAGCTGCGGCAGGCCCTGGTTAAGGCCGCTGCCGAGGTTCCTGCGCGCAACTCTTCGGCCCTGTCCCGACTGCCGGTGGACCGGGTCTTTACCATGAAAGGCTTCGGCGCAGTGGTTACGGGCACTCTGGTCGCGGGCACGATTCACGAGGAGGATGAGCTGGAAGTTTTCCCCACGGGCCGGCGCGTGCGGGTGCGCGGAATTCAGTTGCATGGGCAGGCGGCCGAACACGCGGTGGCCGGACAGCGCACCGCCTTGAATCTTGCCGGGGTGACTACGCAAGAAATGGCGCGCGGCATGGTGCTGGCAGCGCCTTCAACGTTTCACAGCGCTTCGCGCCTGGATGTGTCGCTCACTCTACTGTCCTCGGCAAAGCCCGTGAAGGACCGGGCCCGGGTCCATCTGCACGCCCACACGTTTGAAACCATCGCGACCGTCGTGCTCTTTGGTGAGAGATCCGGACAAAAGCAGGTTTCGCCGGGAGAAAGAGCCTTGGCCCAGTTGCGCCTGGCCGAGCCCACGTTGCTGTTGCCCGGGGATCGCTTCATCATGCGGCAATTTTCGCCGGTCGTCACGATTGGCGGAGGTGTAGTGCTCAATGCATCGCCGGTTCCTCGCATGCATGGACTGGAGGGCTTTTTGCAGACCCTGGCCGAGGGCGACAGTCAATCGATTCTGCGGGCGCGCATCGCGCGGCGCAGTCATGCCGGAATCACAATCGCAGAACTGATTGCGGAAACCGGATGGACCAGGCAGGAGATTGAAACTTGTGTGTCCGCTCCAGCGTGGTCCGCGGCGGTCTCTCAAGTCGGCGATTTGCTTGTACATCTGCCCGCCATGGAGGAATTGAAATCGTCGATCATCGAGGCAGTGGCCGGCTTTCACAGGAAGAACCCGCTGGTCGCCGGGATCAGCAGGGAAGAATTGCGCGACCTGGCGAGGGCATCCAGCGAGGTCTTTGCCGCTGCCCTGGACATGCTGGTGCGCGAGAAGAAGATCGAGGTTGCCGGAGAGATCGTCCATCTTCCGGGACGCGGCGTGGTGATGAAAGACGAAGAAGCGGAATCCCAAAAGATCATCGAGCACGCATTCGCCTCGGCTGGTCTGAAAGTCCCAGCGTTGAAAGATGTGCTGGCCGGACTCAAAGTGGACAAAGCTCGCGCCCAGAAGATCGTAACTCTGCTGCTGCGCGATAAAGTTCTGGTGAAAGTTTCTGAAGACCTGGTCTTTCATCGCGACGCGCTGCTGGATTTGCGCCAGCGCATGGCGTCAGAAAAAGCAAAATCGCCGAAGATCGACGTAGCCCGTTTCAAGGACATGACCGGAGTAACGCGGAAGTACGCGATCCCACTGCTGGAATATCTCGACCGTGAGCGCGTGACGCGCAGGGTGGGAGATGAAAGAGTGATCCTGTAAGCAAAAGACTGGCCACGGATCTTCACGGATCTGCACTGATAAGGCCTCAGGGATTTACAGAGCCAGCCCACCGAATGTGGGTCGGACACTCTTGTCCGACGCTGTTGACCTGGCTTTTGGCCGCCCGAAAAACTCTCATTGGCATGGCAAACGGAGAATGACACACGAAACCAAGGAACAACTTCAAAGGCGTTGGACAGGAGTGTCGGACCCACACTCCTCCGTATAATAGAGAACGCTCGCATGGCCTGCGATGTTGCGCGCCGGAAGGAAATGCCGATGCTATCAATTCGCCCTGCCCTGGCCAGCGACGTGCCCACCTTGAATACACTCATCCATGAATTCGCCGGCTTTGAACGTCTACCCGTGGCGGCGAACGAAGCCGGCCTGTTGCGCGATGGATTCGGCGAGGCGCCCAAATTCCGCGTAGTGATGGCGGAATGGGAGGGCCAGGCTGCCGGCTATGCCCTTTTCTTCGACTACTACTCCAGCTTCGAGGGTCGTGCAGGACTATTTCTCGAGGACATCTACGTGCGCGACCGGTATCGCGGGAAGGGGATTGGCAAGGCGCTGCTGGCTCATGTAGCGGCGGTTGCCCGAAAGAAAAATTGCTTTGGTGTGCGCTGGCAGGTGCTGGACTGGAATACTCCGGCGATCGATTTCTATAAAGGGCTTGGCGCCACTTTCCTGGACGACTGGAAAACTGTGAGCCTGGACGGGGACGCGCTGAAAATTGTGGCCGGAGGCGCACGGTGACTGCAGCTGTAAAAGTTATTGGTGCCGGACTGGCGGGATCGGAAGCAGCGTGGCAGTGCGCGCGGCGCGGAATTGCGGTCGAACTTTGGGAGATGCGCCCGGTGCGTTCGACGCCGGCGCACCAGACTGCAGACTTCGCCGAACTGGTCTGCTCGAACTCTCTCAAATCCGATAGCGAGAACACGGCGCCCTGGCTGCTGAAAGAGGAAATGCGGCGAGCCGGATCGCGACTGCTCGAGATTGCGCGTGAGTGCGCTGTCCCTGCCGGCCATGCGCTGGCGGTGGATCGCACGACTTTTGCGGCTCGAGTTACCGACAACCTTGCGCACCAGCCGCTGATTACAATCCGGCGCGAAGAAGTTACGCAGATTGACGAAGATCAGATCACGATCATCGCCACTGGTCCGCTGACCTCCGACGCTTTGTCACAGGAGATCGCCCGGCTGAGCGGTTCGACTCACTTGTATTTCTTCGATTCGATCAGCCCGATTGTCGAAGCCGATTCCATCGACATGTCCAAAGTGTACTTGGCGGCGCGCTACGACAAGGGTTCGGCCGATTACATCAATTGCCCCATGTCCAAAGAAGAGTACGACCGCTTCTGCGATGCTTTGGTTTCGGGTGAGGCGGTCGAGGCGCGCGACTGGGAGAAGCTGAACTATTTTGAAGGCTGCCTGCCGATCGAAGAAATTGCCCGACGCGGCCGCGACACGCTGCGCTTCGGTCCCATGAAGCCGGTGGGATTGAAAGACCCGCGCACCGGGCGGATTCCCTACGCCGCGGTGCAGTTGCGGCAGGAAAACCTGCGGGCTGATTCCTACAACCTGGTCGGCTTCCAGAATCACCTGAAATTCGGCGACCAGGCTCGCGTGCTGCGCCTGATCCCTGGCCTGGAAAACGCACGCTTCCTGCGTTACGGGCAAATCCATCGCAACACCTACATCAACGCGCCGACTCTATTGTCCGAGTCGCTGCAGATGAAGAAGCATCCGGCGGTGTTCTTTGCCGGGCAGATTTGCGGGGTGGAGGGATATGTTGAATCCATCGCGACCGGTTTGATGGCGGGCATTCACGCGGCGGCCCTGGCCGCGGGAGCAGATCCGGTCGTGCCCGCCGCGGCCGACGGCCTTCGGTTCGCTGGTGCATTACGTGACCCACGCCGATGCCGGGAACTTTCAGCCGGCGAACATCACTTTCGACCTGCTGCCGGCGCTCGAACGCAAGATTCGCGACCGCCAGGAACGGCACCGGCAGCAGTGCGAGCTGGCACTGAAAGAGTTTGATGGCTGGCTGGATGTATGTAGGGCGGGCGCCCTCGCCCGCCGCTTTTGACTTAGATTTCAGACGGTTCCACAAACCACAACCAAAAGACCAACTTCAAAAGCGGCGGGCGGGGTCGCCCGCCCCACACAGACACACTCGTTCTGAACAAAATCAGGTCGGCTCTCGTATATGCATTCAGGCGCTGGTCTGGCCGGCTTACGTTCGGCAGGCGTCTGCGTCCATACAGCAATGGTTCTCCGCGATCTCATTGGCGATGTGTTGCGCACCCTCTGGGCCCACAAACTGCGGACTTTCCTTACCATGTTCGGAATCGCCTGGGGAATCGTTTCTATTGTTCTGATGGTGGCAGCCGGCGAAGGCCTGCGGAAAGGACAGGCAGAGCAGGCCCGCAATCTGGGCAAGGACATTCTCATCGTCTTCCACGGACGCACCAGCATGCAGGTGGGGGGAGCCCGCGCTGGGCGGGCATTGCGCTGGGAAAATTCCGATGTGAGCGCGGTTCAGGCGGAAGCGCCGGACTGCCAGTACGCCATCCCAGAACTGGAGCAAAACGACGTTCGCGCCCACAGCAATTACAACAATGCCGCGTTTACCGTCACCGGATCGCATCCGCCTTTCGGATACATTCGCAGCCTCGACGTGGGCCTGGGCCGTTTCTACAACTGGGATGATCAGAAGGAGGCGCGCCGCGTCGCATTTCTCGGCAGCGATGCCGCCAAGCAGCTTTTTCCTGGCCGCGACCCCATTGGCGAAGATGTTTACCTGAACGCGTTTCCCTACAAGGTCATCGGCGTGATGGCAGTAAAGAAGCAGGATTCCAGCTACGACGGCTGGGACGTTAACAAGATATTTATTCCTTTCGCGGCCATGCGGCGGGACTTTCCCGACAAGCCGCCGGGCACAGCCACGACGTTTGACCAGTTACTGGTTACGCCCAGGTCAGTGAATCAGCATGAGGCCTGCAAACGGGAAGTGCAGACCGTGCTGGGGCGCCTGCACAACTTCGATCCTAACGACAAGGAAGCCTGTCCCATCTGGGACACGGTGCAGGAAGCCAAGGCCTTCCAGCAGATGACCGACGGCATGAAGTACTTCCTGGGCGCGGTCGGAATCGTGACCTTGTTTCTCGGTGGCCTGGGAGTGATGAACGTGATGATGGTGGCGGTGCGAGAGAGGACCCGCGAAATCGGCGTACGCAAGGCTTTGGGGGCGCCCGCCCGCACCATCCTCAAACAGTTTTTTATTGAAGCGCTGCTGATTGCGTTCGTCAGCGGAGCCCTCGGGATGGGTATCGCGTACGGCATTTGCTTCCTGGTGAATCTGCTCCCCATGCCCGACTTCTTCGCCGGCTTGGTAGCGACGTGGCAGTCCGGCGCAACCGCATGTGTGCTGCTGGGCATCGTCGCGATTTTCTCGGCGTTGTATCCGGCGCGGAGAGCGGCGTCGATTGATCCGATAGAAGCGCTACGCTATGAGGCGGGAGGATAGGTTTGTGTGGGATGGGCCCGTGTGGGTCCGGGTCTCTGACCCGGACAGGCCGCGCTGGCGCGGCTAAAGCTTACTGCGGCTAAAGCCTGCGCGGCTAAAGCCCGCCGAGCTGCGCTCGGCCCGGACGGGTCGGAGACCCGTCCCTACACGGGCGCGGGTGGTTTAAAGCATGCTGACTGAAATCATCCTCGAAGCCTGGATCGCCCTCCGGCGCAACTACACCCGTAGCCTGCTGACCATGCTGGGCATCGTCTGGGGGATCGCCACGGTGACTTTGCTGATCGCTTACGGCAGTAGTTTCCGTCGCATCCTGGTGGGCGGGTTCGATGCTTTCGGCAAAAGCGTGGTTATCTGCTGGCCGCAGCAAACCAGCGAGCAACCCGGCGGACAGCGCGCCGGCAAGAAGGTGCGGCTGGAGCAGGCTGACCTCGACATCGTCAAGGAAACTGCCCCTCTGGTGAAACACGTTTGCCTGGAAACCGTCGACCGGCCCGGCATCAGCTATGGTGAGCGGATGGTGGGCACGGCCGCAATACGCGGGGTTTGCCCGGAGTATGGCGAGATGCGCAACGAGGTCCCGTCTGAAGGGCGCTGGATTTCCGCCGGAGACGAACTGGAGCGCCGCCGCGTGGTGTTTTTGGGCGGACGGGTGCGGGAGCAGTTGTTCAGCGGGCGTCCGGCAGTGGGAGAGACGGTGCAGATCGGCGGCGTGCACTTCACCGTGATCGGCGTGATGGCGCGCAAGATCCAGCTGAGCAACTATTTTTCCAGCGACGACGATTCTGCCTGGATTCCGTATAGCGCCGCCGGCGACGTTTGGAACACGAAGTACGCCGCCGTGATGGTCTTCGAGCCGGTTGCCCCGCAGTTTGAGAGGAAAGCCGAGGCCCAGGTGCTGGCTGCCATTGCGACGCGGCAGCAGTTTTCTCCCACCGACAAGAAGGCCTTTCAGATGTTCGGACGCGACGAATTCCGTCCCATCATCGATGGACTCACCATCGGACTGCAGGTGCTGCTCACGTTCGTGGGCACGCTGACCCTGGGCATTGGCGGCGTGGGGGTGATGAATATCATGCTGGTCTCGGTGGATGAACGCATCCGCGAGATCGGTCTGCGACGGGCGCTGGGGGCAAAGAAGTGGCAGATCAAACTCCAGTTCCTGGCCGAGACCTTGCTCATCATGCTGTTGGGCGGCGCCGCCGGCGTCTTGCTCTCCTACGCGATTGCCGCCGCCGTAGGCACGCTGCCCCTGATGGGCCCGCTGTTTGAAGACGATTCCGGCAAGGCGGACATTCATTTGCGGATTTCGCTGGCCACGGTCATGCTGTCCACGCTGGTGCTGCTGGCCGTGGGAGTGGTCAGCGGACTGGTGCCGGCGCTGCGTGCCTCGAAGCTCGATCCCGTGGAGGCGCTGAGGTACGAGTGAAAGCAGGAGATTGCAGATTCTAGATTGCAGATTTCAGATTGAAAGCCGATCGTCTAATTTGGCCTTTACGGTGCGGGATTATAAATCTGGAAGCAACAGTCTGAGATCTGCAGTCTCCTGAGTACCAAGAATCCCATTGACCCAACTCCCACTTCGCAGTAACTTGCAGCGAACCGCGATCTTCCGAGGTGCGACTTGCCGATCTCCGCCGTGGATGCGATTACTCCCGCCTTTGAGCATGCCCGGCAACAGTTGGTGCGGCCCTTCCGGGCCAGCCAGTGGGCTAAATTGGGACTGGTCGGCCTTCTGGCCGGGGAAATGGGTTCGGGCGGGGGAGGCTGCAATCCCGGCAGCTTCCAGATTCCGCATCCCAACAATTCACAGCGGTTTCTGGAATCTGGCCTGGCCGGAATTAATCCCGCGCTCACCGCTTCGCTGATCGCGGTGCTCATCGTCGCCGGATTCGTTCTGCTCATCCTGTTTTTGTACGTGAGCAGCGTGATGCGTTTCGTGCTCTTCGACAGCGTGGTGACCCGCGAGTGTCGCATTAGGCACAGTTGGGTCCGGCGGCAGGGCCCGGGACGGCGACTTTTTGTCTGGCAGATCCTGCTGGCGCTGGCTTCGATGGTGTGTTTCACCATTCTGCTCGGGATTCCGGCCGGCTTTGCTTTTCTGATGGGCTGGCTGCGAGACCCCAAGGAGCACATGATTCCGCTGATTCTTGGCGGCATGGCGCTGTTCTTCGTATTTCTGCTTTTCATTGTGGTGCAGCTAGTCGTCCACGTGATGACCAAGGACTTTGTGGTCCCGCAAATGGCACTGGAAGAAATTGGCGCCATCGAGGGCTGGCGCAGGCTGTGGCCTCAGATCAAAAGTGAGGTGGGCGGGTATGCTGCTTACATAGGCATGAAGATCGTGATGGCCATCGGCGCCGCCATCATTATCGGGATCGTTTCGGCGATTGTCTTCCTGTTATTTCTTATTCCGATCGGCGGCCTCGGTGCCGTGGCCGTGATCGGGGGCATGGCGGCAGGACTCACCTGGAACCTTTACACCATCACCCTCGCGGTCGTGGTGGGGGCGATTGCGATTTTCTGTTTGCTCTATCTGATGTCGCTGGTCTCGGTGCCGGCCGTAGTGTTCTTTCCGGCTTATTCCATTTATTTCTTCGCTGCGCGTTATGCGCCGCTGAGTGCGCTTTTATATCCTGCGCCCCCACCCGTGGTACCGCCGCCTCCACCCGATCCTCCGCCGTTGTTACCGACGCCTGAGCCCATCGGCTAGCTTTCTGTCGAAAATGAGTTCGATCTTCGTTCGGGGAACTCTCACTGCATACGGAGTGTCTAATCCTTTCAGAACACGCGCGTGCCTGAGAGGAGCAAATCCGTATGGCGTTCTCAACGGCAGGCGGTGGTCCGTCCCGGCCCGAAATGAATGTCACTCCGTTGATCGACATTCTTCTGGTGTTGATTATTGTCTTCATGGTGATCGTGGCCACAACGAAGGAGTACAAGGTCGATGCCCTCCTTCCTCAACCGGCAACCGCAGACCAACCTCACCAGAACGAGCGCACCATTGTGATCCAGGTTATATGGGACGCGCAGAGTCGCGTTCCTCTGCTCAAAATCAATCAGGAGACCGTGCCCTGGGAGCGGTTGGAACCGGACCTGGAGCGTATCTTCCTGGGCCGTGCGGAGAAAGTTGTGTACGTCAAGGGCGATGAAAGCCTCGACTTTGAGTACGTGGCGCAAGTCGTGGCCGAAGCCCACAACGCCGGAATCAACCGGGTGGCATTGCTGACCAAAGATCTTGATTAAGACTAGTCCCGCGCCCGGTTCTTGATCCAGATCGGCGTCCCCAGGAAGCCGAAGGCGCTGCGAATCTGGTTTTCCAGGAAGCGCTGGTAGGCGAAGTGCAACTTCACTTTTCGGTCGGTGAAGATGACGAAAGTGGGCGGGCCGACTGCGGCCTGGGTCATGTAGTAAATCCTGACTTGCTGGCGTGCCGGGACCGAGGCACGTTCGAAATCAACATGCTTGAGGAAGCGATTCATCTCGCCCGTCCCGACGCGCTTGCGGCGCTCGCTGGCGACTTCCTCGAGCGTCGGAAATATTTTCTCGGTGCCCTTGCCGGTTGAGGCCGAGACGAACAATATGGGCGCGTAGCTGAGAAATTTCAGGGCATGGCGCACCCGCTCTTCGTAGGCGGCACGATCACCGGGGCGTTTGCTTTCCTGCATGCGCGAAGCTTTGGTCTGGCGGCCTGTCCGCTCCTTGCCGCTGAGGACCAGGTCCCACTTGTTTACGATGATGATCATGGAGCGGCCGCTCTCGTGGGCGTATCCAGCGATGGCGGCGTCGAGCTGGCTTACGCCCTCGGTGGCATCGATCACCAACAGCGCAATATCGGCGGCCTCCAGGTGCTTGCGCGCCATAACCACGGAAAGCTTTTCCGCCATCAGATGAGTCTTGCCTTTGCGCCGGATGCCGGCGGTATCGATGAAGCGGAAGCGCTTGCCGTGGTGCTCGACGATCTCATCCACAGCGTCACGCGTGGTTCCGGGAACAGGCGAAACAATCGATCGCTCGGCTCCGGTCAACCGGTTCAGCAACGTGGACTTCCCCACGTTGGGGTGTCCGATGATCGCCACCTTGGTCTCATGGGTCTCTGGAGACTCTGATGTTTCCTCAGCGTCCTCTGTGTCCTCAGTGGTTAATTGATGGTGCGGCGGCAGAATCTCCAGGATGGCATCCAGCAGGTCATCCAAGCCGCGGGCATTTTCAGCGGAAACTGGAAAGAGCTTGCGGATTCCGAGACGATGAAACTCGTCGGTCAGGCTCTGCTGCTTTCTCGGTATCGACCTTATTGACAGCGAGGAAGAGCGGTTTACCCGAACGGATCAACTGGCGGGCCAGTTCAATATCGGGGGACGCCATTTCGGTGCGGCCGTCCACCACCATGATGACGGCGTCGGCCTCTTCGAGAGCGACCTTGGCCTGGCGGAAAATTTCGGCCGGAATGAAATCTTTATCTTCGGGAAGAATGCCGCCCGTATCCACGATGCGCAAGTGGCGCCCGCGCCATTCCGCCTCGCCATACAGACGGTCACGGGTGATGCCGGGTTCATCGCCGACGATGGCCCGCCGCGAACCCACCAGCCGGTTGAAAAGCGTAGATTTGCCGACGTTGGGACGACCCACGATGGCGACGGTAGGCATGCCGGCAGCGGCCGCAGCCGAGGGTGAGGTCAAAGTTGGATGGGTCATAAAAAAAATCAAGTGTGTGGGGCGGGCGCCCTCGCCCGCCGCTGTTGACTTTCAGCCTTTTCTGCCAATTAACCAACCCAAAATCTGAAGGCAAAAGCGGCGGGCGAGGGCGCCCGCCCCACACACTCGCCACACACATCGGCGGTAACGCTTATTATAGTGATTCCGTGCCTTCCAGTTCTCAGCCCGTCCCAGATACCAGGAAACGCGACGTTTCGCTGTACCAGTTCTTCGCTCCGGGCGGAGTGCTTTCGCGCACCCATCCCGCCTACGAATTCCGCCGGGGACAGTTGCAGATGGCGCAATCGGTCGAGCAGGCGCTGGAAGAAAAGCGTCACTTGATCGTCGAGGCCGGCACCGGCACGGGCAAGACGCTGGCCTACCTGGTTCCCGTCATTCGCTCCGGCAAACGCGTCATCATTTCCACCGGCACAAAAAATCTGCAGGAACAGCTCTTCCTCAAAGATATCCCTTTTCTCGAGCAGGCGCTTTTTCCCGGCGGCGAAGGCAAGCTGAATGCCTGTTACATGAAGGGGCGAAACAACTATCTGTGCCGCAAGAAGCTCTATGACCTCACCGACCAGCCCGTGCTCAGCGGACTGGAAGAGATCGAGCACTACCGCGCCATCGCCGCCTGGGAGAAAGTCACGCAGACCGGCGACCGAGCCGAACTGGCATCGCTTCCGGAAGCGAGCGCGCTCTGGCACAAGATTGACGCTCGTGCCGATACCTGCGTGGGACAGAAGTGCAGCGCCTGGGAGCGCTGCTTCATCACTGAAATGCATCGCAAAGCGATGGAGAGCGACATTATCATCGTCAACCATCACCTGTTTTTTGCCGACCTGTCGATCAAGCAGCAGGCCGAGTACGCGCCCGACGCCGGGATCCTGCCGGAAGCGGGCGCCGTAATCTTCGATGAGGCCCACGAACTGGAAGACATCGCGGGAAGCTATTTCGGAGTTTCCGTGAGTAACGGGAGATTCGAAGAGCTGTGCCGCGACGTCGAAGCTTCCCTGCAGCGCAACCACATGCTCTCGGCCTCGCTCTCGGGCGCGCTCAAAAGCGTGCGCGAGCGGGCCCTGTTCTTCTTCGCGCTGTTGCCTCAGGGCGACGGCCGCTTCGCCTTTGAAAACCGGCGCGAGTTCATGGAAGAAAACGGCGACGAGTTTCTGGGATTGCAGCAGGCGCTCACCCGTCTGGGTTCGGAGTTGGAGAACCTTCCCTCCAAGCCGGAGGAAGTCTTCAACTTCTCCCGCCGGTCACAAGAGTTGCAGGTGCAACTCGGCTTCCTGATGGAGTCTGAGGACCGCAACACCGTCTTCTGGATCGAGCGCAGGCGGGGCGGACGCGACAAGCAGAATGTATTCTTGCAAGCCACTCCCATCGACGTGGCTCCGATCCTGAAAACTTGCCTGTTCGACAAACTGGAATGCGCGGTGCTGACTTCGGCGACCCTGGCCGTAGGTGGCAGCTTCGAATACATGCGCCGCCGGCTGGGATTGGATTACGCGCGGGAAAGCGTGCTGCCCTCGCATTTTGATTATGAAAGTCAGGCGCTGTTCTACGCTCCCCCGGACCTTCCCGATCCCCGCACTCCGCAATTTGCGGCGCAGGCCGCCGACCGTATCCGGTGCCTGCTGGAAATCACCCGCGGGCGCGCGTTCGTCCTGTTCACCAGCTATGCGCAGATGAATGACGTGTACCAGCGCCTCCTCGGCGTGCTGGATTTCCCCATGCTGTTGCAGGGCGATGCCCCCAAGACTGCGCTGCTGGAAGAGTTCCGCCTCACGCCGAATGCCGTATTGTTCGCCACCTCCTCATTCTGGCAGGGCGTGGACGTGCAGGGTGAGCAATTGAGTTGCGTGATCATCGATCGCCTGCCCTTCGCGGTGCCCAGTGATCCGGTGGTGGCGGCCCGAGTCAAGGTCGATCGACGCCGACGGCGGCAACGCCTTCTTCCAGTACCAGGTGCCGGCAGCGGTGATCACGCTGAAACAGGGCTTCGGGCGCCTGATCCGGTCGTTGCATGATCGCGGGTTGCTGGTGCTGCTGGACAACCGTATTCTGAAGAAGCAGTACGGGAAGGTGTTTGTGGAAAGCCTGCCGCCTTATCGGCGGACCACCGACCTGAAGCAGGTGGAGGAGTTCTTTGGCATGGAATAGTGTGGGGCGGGCGCCCTCGCCCGCCGTTTTTGACTTGAATCTCCGGTCCAGCATCCGGTGGATCGAGGTTGGCTATCAAGGTGCGGGGCCGAGTCAAAGGCCAAGCTGCAAAGCCCAGGGTCAAAGTCAAAGACCAAGTCAAAGGCGTCGGACAAAGCCTGCCCTGAGCGAAGCCGAAGGGAGTGTCTGACCCACACCTGCGTGGTGTATCGGGGTAAAATGGAAGGTTAGATCATGCGTTGCGGTGGCGTCCGTATTCGCGCTCTTCGCCAAGAGGATTCATGTTTGAGGTCACAGTCGAAGATTCCTTTGCCGCGGGGCACTACCTGCGCAACTACAAAGGTAAGTGCGAAAACCCGCACGGGCACAACTACAAGGTGCGGGTGACCCTGGCCGGCAAGGAACTGGACAAAGCCGGGCTGCTGCTGGATTTCAGGGAACTGAAGGAGGCGATGAGGCCGGTCATCGATCGACTGGACCATCAGATGATCAACGATCTGGAGCCCTTCAAGGTGCTGAATCCCACGGCTGAAAACCTGGCAAAATATTTTTACGACGAGACCAACGCAAATCTGGATCGCGTGACCCAGGGCCGGGTGCGAGTCAAGAACGTCACGGTATTCGAAACTGATGTGACCACCGCGACGTATTCGGAGTAGCCCGCGGTTTCGCTGGTGAAGAGAAGAAGCAACCCTGCGCCTCAATCGTTAGATTACTATAGGGGTCCTTCGACTCCGTGGATCGGTTGCAAAGCAACCGATCCAGCTCCGCTCAGGATGACATCGGAAAAACTGAGAGCTGATGGCTGAACGCTGAGAGCTGAAGGCTGCTATCCATGCAGATCACCGAAATCTACAAGTCGATCCAGGGTGAATCCACGCACGCCGGGATGGCTTGCATCTTTGTGCGGCTCACGGGCTGCAACCTGCGTTGTTCATGGTGCGATAGCGAATACACTTTCACCGGCGGCCAGCGCCGGACCATGGAAGAAGTGATCGAAGCAGTGGAGAATTTGAGTCCCGGTGGGGGGATGGTGGAAATCACCGGCGGGGAGCCGATGCTGCAGGAGCGCGAAGTGGTCCCCCTGATGCAGAGTCTCCTGGATGGGGGCTACACTGTCCTGCTTGAGACCAGCGGTGAGCGCCCACTCGAGCGCGTGCCCCGCCGCGTCATCAAGATCGTGGATGTAAAGTGTCCGAACTCGGGCGAACCTGACACTTTTCACATGGAGAACCTGGATTGCCTGAACCCCGAGGACGAGGTCAAGTTTGTGCTGACTGACCGCGGCGACTACGAATTTGCCCGTGACTTTGTGGCCCATAACGATCTGGGACGCCGGGTGAAAGCGGTGCTGTTCTCACCTGCTTTCAGCAAGGAGGCCAGCGGCGTCCGCGATGCCTCAGGCTGTCTGCTGGATCCGCGCGAACTGGCGGAATGGATGCTGGCCGACGGAGTTCCGGCGCGCCTGGGACTACAAATTCACAAGTTCATTTGGGACCCGGCGATGAAAGGGGTCTAGAGTAGCGCCGGCGTCCCACCGGCCCGGCAGGATGCCCGCCGTACAGCCGGCGAGAGGCTGGCGCTACAGGACCGATCTGGCTTACTTTCAGTGGTTTAGGCTATGATTGCGATCCGGCCGGGAACGACATCTAAGCAATGGTGAAGGATGCTCAACGCGCGGTGGTCCTCCTGAGCGGCGGCATGGACTCCTGCGTCTGCGCGGCGCTGGCGGCGCGCGATCACGATGCGGCAGCAGTCCACGTGAGCTACGGACAGCGTACCGAGGATCGCGAACGGCGGGCGTTTCTCGCCATCTGCGACCGCCTGGGAATTCGTGACCGGCTGTTGGTGAGGAACGAGGCACTTTCGTCCATTGGCGGTTCCGCCCTGACTGATCGCAACATTGGCGTTCCGGAATCGCACGCCATTGGGAGCAATATTCCGGTAACCTATGTACCCTTCCGCAACGCCCATTTCCTTTCAGTGGCGGTGAGCTGGGCGGAGGTGCTGGGAGCGGCCAGGATCTACATCGGAGCGGTGGAGCAGGACAGTTCTGGATATCCTGACTGCCGTCCGGCCTACTACCAGGCATTCAACCAGGTGATAAAGCTGGGCACAAAGGATGGGCGGATTGAAATCGTTGCGCCTTTGATCCAGTTGCGCAAGGCGGAAATCGTGCGCCTGGGTCTTGAACTGGGCGCGCCCTTCGATTTAACTTGGTCGTGCTACAGCCGGGAAGACAGCGCCTGCGGAGTCTGTGACAGCTGCGTTTTGCGCCTGCGAGCTTTTCGCGATGCGGGCAGCGCGGACCCGATTCCATACGTGGAAATGGCAGAAAGAGCTTAGTCGCGCCGGACCGATTGCCGGTGCTGCGACATCAATCAGTTTTATGAGCCGGGAGGCCAAAAACATGAAGCAACGTTTGCTGATGTTGATGCTGGTGGTGACGGTGGCAGCGCTGTGTGTACCCCCGGTGTTTGCCCAGGCCACCGGGACGGTGAAGGGTGTCTGTAAAGACATGGAAGGGAAGCCGATTGTTGGCGCCAACCTCGAATGGGCCAACACCGACAATGGGCGGAAGTACAACCTGAAGACCAACAAGAAGGGCGAGTACTTCTCGCTGGGCATAGAAATTGGCAAGTACAAGGTCACCCTCACCCAGGACGGCAAGCAGCTGGACCAGGTCAGTAATTTTCCCGTGGGAGCCGACGAGGCCACGCTCGATTTCGATTTGAAGAAGTCCCAGGTCGAAGCCGCTCAGCAGAAGGGCATTACGCCCGAGCAACTAAAGCAAATGCAGGAGCAGCAAGCCAAGGCTGCCAAGGAGACCAACACGGTCAAGGCGTTGAACGAGAAGCTGGCCGTGGCTAACCAGGCCATGCAGACTGGCGATTTCGAAACTGCCGTGAACACTCTCAATGAAGCCACACAAATGGATCCCACGCGCGACCTGCTCTGGGCCCGGCTGGGCGATGCGCACCTGAGTTCGGCTCCCAAACAGACGGACGCTGCGGAGAAGGCCAAGCGCTACACCGACGCGGTCTCCGATTATGAGAAAGCGATCGACCTCAAGAAGAAAGGCATGGCGACCACTCCCAGGCCCGACGACGCCAAGAACCTGGCCGCCTACTACAACAATCTCGGCCAGGCCGAGGCCCGCACCGGTCAACTCGAAGAGTCCGTAAAGGCCTACGACCAGGCCGCGGCCCTGAATCCTCCGGGCGCGGCGCAGTATTACTACAACCAGGGAGCGGTGCTGACCAACAGCGGCAAGGTGGACGAGGCCAATGCGGCTTTCGACAAGTCGATCGCTGCCGATCCTACCAAGGCTGAGTCGTACTACCAGAAGGGCGTAAACCTGATCAACAAAGCCACCACGGACCCCAAGACGGGCAAGGTGATACCGGCCCCGGGCACTGCGGAAGCGCTCAATAAGTATCTCGAACTGCAGCCCACGGGACAGTTCGCCGAGGGCGCAAAAGGCATGCTTCAGTACATCGGGAGCAGCATCGAGACCAGCTACGGTTCGAAGAAAAAGACCACCAAGAAATAGCCCGTATGTGTGGGTCGGACACTCCTGTCCGACGCTTTTGACTTTGGTTTGCTTTGCCTGTGTCCGGCACGGAGGAGCCCAAGTCAAAGGCGTCGGACAGGAGTATCCGACCCATACATACCCAGCCCTGCACAGCCACGTGTGTTACTAAGGTCTATGTACGTGACGTTCTTCGTGGAACCCTGCCATGGTTTTCGCTACATTTAATTGAGATCGCGGTCCCGAGCACTTCCCCTCACTCGGGTTCCAACTTCCTGACCAAAAGAAAATGGCATCACCAGGCACAGCCCCGCTCCAGGTTACGTTCGAGCCGTCCTCGATCTCCGGTGCGGCCGCCACGCACGGGCTTCTGGCGGCAATGTTACGCGCCACCGAAAAAGTGAGTGACCTGATTTTCTCGCCCGGGCGCCCGCCCCAGGTGGAAGTCTATGGACAACTGATTCCGGTGCAGGGGCCGGGCCTGCGGCTGCTTACGGCGGACGACACTCGCCGCATCGCCTCCGATCTCATCGGCGACAACAAGCAGGCCATCAATGTTTTGCGCGAACAGGGCTCCTGCGATATCTCATTCGGCTTGCCTGGGTTGGCCCGCTTCCGGGTGAATGTTTTCATCCAGCGCGGCAGCTGCGCCGTGGTGATGCGCGTGATTCCCACCAAAATTCCAGAGTTCGCCGCCCTGGGCCTTCCGCCTCATCTCGGAGAAATCGCAAGCCTCCGCGACGGCATCGTCCTGGTTACGGGGGCGCGCGGGTCGGGAAAGTCATCCACCCTGGCGGCGCTGCTCGACCGCATCAACGAAAAACAGACCTGCCACATTATCACTATCGAAGATCCGATTGAATTTCTGCACAATCACAAGCAGTCCACCATCCACCAGCGGGAGCTGCACAGCGATACACCGAGCTTTGCGCTGGCGCTTCGCGCCGCCTTGCGGCAGGCGCCCAAGGTGATCCTGGTGGGCGAACTGCGCGACCGGGAAACCATGGAAATGGTCCTCGAAGCCGCCGAGACCGGTCACCTGGTCCTTTCCAGCCTGAACGCCCCAAACGCGGGGAAGACGCTGGAGCGTATTGTGTCCGCTTTTCCGCCGCCAGAGCAGCCATCGTTGCGCGGCCGTCTGGCCAAGACCCTTCGCTACGTAATTTCGCAGCAGCTCCTGCCCCGGAAAAATGGCGGACGAGTCGCCATCCTCGAAGTCTTCAAGAATACTTCCCGCACCGTGCAGTACCTCGATTGCGAGGATGCATCCGGGGGAACCCTGCTCGAAGCCGTCAAAGGCGGCGCCTCGGAGGGCATGCTTCACTTCGACCAGGAGATCGAAAAACTGGTTCGAGCCGGAGTCGTGGACCAGGAGGTGGGGTTGACCTATGCCACCGACAGCCAGCAATTGCAGCGCGCACTGAGCCAGTAAAAGCGGCCACCGATTTGCATGGCTTCACGGATAAGCCAATCAGAAATTCTGGTAGTGGTGCAGTTTGAAATTCTGGTGGTCTGCCAGGGTGATTTGGGTGGAGCAGCGCCTTAGCGCTGCCATCGGGGCGGCCCAGAGCATGTGGCTTCAGCCGCTGAGGTACCTCCGGGGGCTGAAGCCCGCTGCAGACACGGTCGCGGTATGCAGGCCTGAAGGCCCGCTCCACCCGTGCAGGTGACGGTCACGCGGGCGTTTTCAAACTGCACCGGTACCGAAATCCTGATCCTTAAAGATCCGTGCGAATCCGTGGCTGCTCTTGGGGTAGTTTTTCCACAAGCAACCCGTTCCCCTTTCCAGCCATCCAGAGATCAAATACTCGGGCGAAAACAAACAGATTCGACGCTGAATCTCCAATCGCGATACCATCATCTGAGACTGTTATAAGAGGAGGAAATATGGCATTTGAACTGCCCCCGTTGCCCTACGACTATTCCGCACTAGAACCCACTATCGATGCCGCGACCATGAAGCTGCACCATGACATGCACCACGCGGCCTATGTAAAGAATCTGAACGCGGCCCTGGAGAAACATCCCAACCTGCAATCCAAGAGCGTCGAAGATTTGATTCGCGACCTGAACGCCGTGCCGGAAGACATCCGCAGCGCCGTGCGCAACAACGGCGGCGGACACGTTAACCACAGCATGTTCTGGAAGATCATGAAACCCAAGGGCGGTGGCGATCCCAGCGGCCCGGTTGCGGAAGCCATCCAGAAGGCTTTCGGCAGCTTCAAGGATTTCCAGGCCAAGTTCAACGATGCCGGCGCCAAGCAGTTTGGCAGCGGCTGGGCGTGGCTGGCGGGGAAGCGTAGCGGCGAGGTGCAAATTCTCAGCACTCCCAACCAGGACAATCCCATCTCCCAGGGCCTGTTCCCCATCCTGGGCAACGACGTCTGGGAACATGCTTATTACCTCAAGTACAACAATCGTCGTCCGGAATACCTGGCGGCCTGGTGGAACGTGGTGAATTGGGACGAAATCAACAAGCGTTATGCGAGCCTGAAGTCAGGCCAACTCGAACCCGCGCTGGCGCGGTAATCAGGTAGCGAGGGTTTCACTGTGGAGGACGGGCGCGGACCCCCGTCCTCCATCGACCCGCCCCAATTCGACTCCGCGAGCGATAGTCGATAAAATTCTCCGGCATTGCTTACAGCGCCAACCCGGAGTTTGCCTATGAGGTTCCCTTCCCTGACGGCTGGCGGATTCGTTCTGCTGGCGGGAGCTTTCACAGCTCCCGCTATTTCGGCGCAGTTCCGAATTGCAACGCCATCAAAGGACTACTCGTTCACCATCTCAACCGCACAGCCCTGGACCGATACTGGAGTGGATTTGCATTTGGGCGAAGTTTTGCAAATAAACGCCAGCTCAGCGGAAAACTGCGATCCCGCGGGAGTGAGCGGTTCCACCGGCAGTGGCCTGCCCGTAGTCTCGGCGCCAGCCGGAGCCTTGATCGCCAGGCTGCAGGCGCAGGGCGTGCCGGTCCTGATCGGCAGCGGCCAGCAGCTTAAAGTTGAAGCGCCCGGCCATCTGTTCCTGGGAGTGAATACGTCAGGCACGCCACCCTGCAGCGGCAGCTTTGCGGTCAAGGTCAGCATCGCGTCCGAGGCGGCGCCCACCGCGCCTGCGGTTGGCAGCTCGCTGACGCCTGCTGCTTCGCCTGCTGCGGCGCAGTCTCCAGCCGCATCCACAGAGGCTCAAAAGCCGGCGCAGGACATCAAGTCGAAGCTGGCCAGCGCAGCCCAGGTTTTTCTAGCCGGACAGTTCGGCACGGGCGCAACGGCTTCTACCGCCTCGGCGTCGGCTGCTCCCGCAGGGAATGATGTGGTGCCACCGACCTCTGCCACGACGGCCACCGCGCCAACGCCCGCGCTCAAGGTGTCGTCGGGCAAGCTGGATTCATCCCTGCAAAAAGATATTGATGGCCTGCCGCGGCGGGTGAACGATGAGTTCCAGAATCAGGGCGACATGGTGAACTTCGTACTGATCGGCTCCGAGCAGCAGGTCAAGGATGCGCTGGACGCCGCCGACTGGCATGTGGCCGACATCGACAACAAAGAAGCGGTCCTGAAAGCCGTGCTGCAGACCTATCAGAAGAAAGACTATCTACAGATGCCCATGAGCCAGCTCTACCTGTTTGGTCGCAAGCAGGACTACGGATATGAACTGGCCCAGGCGTATTCGGTCGTGGCCAGCCGCCATCACTTCAGAATCTGGAAAGCTCCGACTACCTGGAATGGACAAACGGTGTGGGCAGGCGCGGGCACCCACGACATCGGATTCGAAAAAGACCAGCGCAATGGCAAAGTGACCCACAAGATCGATCCCGCGGTGGATGGTGAGCGCGACAATATCGGCCAGACCCTGCAGGCCTCCGGCAAGGTCAAGAGCCTGTATTACTATCTGCCCCCCGATCCGGTGCAGGGAGCCAAAAACGCCACCGGTGGCGGATACCACTCCGACGGCCGCATTCTGGTGCTGGTGCTGCAGTAGGGCGTCCCGGCCTTAGTGATTCACTCCTTTTTGCAGCGCAAGTTGCAGCCCTGCACCCTTGAGGCCGCACGTGATCCGAAGCAGGCTGGCGCTCCGAATAGGTGCATCGACAATAATTTTCGATTGGTCGTAGGCGCCCCCCGCAGAGTGAACCCGCACACGCACCTGATGTACGCCGGAGGGTACCTTGATGGCATCAAATTGATGCGCCGTCACGGGCCGGAACAGCAATGTCCGTCTTTGTTTTTCAACGCGCAATGATTTCGTATATACCAACCGGTCGTCCAGCCACACCGACGCTCGCGCATCGGTGAAGTGGTGCTCAACTTCAATCTGTAACATTGCCTCTGGGGGTTGCTCGGGGCGAGCCACCGAGGCTTTCGCCGTGGTCCCCTTTTCCGCGCCTGCGACCTGGTTCTCGGAGTTATGCGGATGGCCCGCAACAACGGCGGCTTCCGTATTGAGCGAATCGGCTCTCTCAGGTTTGGAGTTATGCAGGCCCCAAAGTGCGGCCCCGACCAGGATGACCGCCAGGCCCCCGGCAGCAAGAGGAGTGCGCGAACGCCTCGCCCCGCTCAACGGAGGCGCTTGGTGGCTGTGAAACACTCTCTGTAATTCCAGCGGCACTTCTTTTTCGTTGTCACCCGAACTGCGTTGTACAAATCCGCTGCTTTCGCGTAGCGCCTGCAGGTCTGAGGCCATGGCCATGCCGGATTGGTAACGCTGTGTCGGATCCTTTGCCATCGCCTGGGAAACAATTCGGTCGAGTTCAGGTGAGAACTTGGTTTCAAATGCCGACACGGGAAGTGGCTCATGATTGACCAGCTTAAAGCACACGGTGGTTGTGCTATTTCCCTGAAAAGGCCGGTGACCGGTGAGCATGTAGTAGAGAATCACGCCCAGAGAAAATAAATCGGACCTAGCATCCGTCTTTTCTTCGGTCAGTTGCTCGGGAGCCATGAAGGCTGGACTTCCCAGGATCTGGCCGGGTAAGGTCAAATCAGTCTGGTTTAATTTCGCGACGCCAAAGTCTGCAATTTTCGGATGACCATCCGGCGTGACCAGAATATTTGCCGGCTTGATATCGCGATGCACCACCCCCTGGCTATGCGCATAGTGCAGGGCCTCGGCTACCTCCTGCACCAGACGAAGGGTCGTGCTCAGGGGAAGAGTGCGCCGCTCATCACTGACCAGTTTTTGCAGGGAGTGGCCTTCGACGTACTCCATCACCAGAAAGGGCTCTGGTTCTTCTCTCACATCGAAGATGGTCACGATTCCAGGATGGGAAAGCCGCCCTGCGGCTTGGGCCTCCACCACAAAGCGCTTTCGGTACTCCTGTTCAGCCTCTGCATCCAGAGTCGAAAGCGAGACTGTCTTGATCGCAACGGTTCGGTCGAGTTTAGGATCACGAGCGCGATAGACAACTCCCATGGCGCCGTGTCCCAGTTCGGCGTCAATCTCGTATCGATCGAGGAGTTTGCCTATCCGAGTCTCCATGGGTGAAGGACTGCCATTGTGAATACTAGGGGTAATGCACCGCGCCGACGGTTGTCTGTCGAACAGACCTGATTACGATGGTCACTTAATGGCTGGTTGTTCGCCTGGGTGTGAACGGTTGGGGCTGGCTCGGACCTCTACTTCTCGCCCTGATCCTTTGGCGTCACGATGACTCCGACGATTCTCTCGTTCATCGCTTCCACCAGAGCCTTGGCCTGTTGCCCAGTGGTTCCTCGGAGCAGTTCAAATGCAATAGAAACGGCCTTCAGGCCGGGCACTGTATCGTGAAACAGTTCCAACTGAATCACAGGCGTGCCGTCGTCTGCTCTCGCGACGAAGCGTCCGCCACCCCGTTCTGTTCTGAGCGTCATTTTGTAGGGCTTCCTTATGAGCCGGATGGTTTCTGTTCCTGGCGCAACTCCGGGTGTATCCGACGAGGGGACGATACATTCTTGCTGGTCCAGTTCCAGTTCCGCGTCCTGGACGTTCGTCTGGTCGGATGTGCGACCGCATTTTGCGCAAAACCAATTTTCAGTCCCGGGATTCCATATGATTTTTTCGTGTTTCATTTCCCACCGGGATTTCAGATGATCATTTCACCCGGGAGGGATGTACGAATACGAAAGTGTGGTTAGTACGATCCCGGAAAGACAAATGTTCGGCAGTCATGTACAACCCATCGCCCTTTTGGTGGCGGGTTGCCTAATAGCCTACTGCAGCCTGGCGTACTCTGCCTTCACCTCGCGCAGCAGGGGGAAATTGGGGTCTGCATCTTTCCACAGCGCCAGGAAATCCTGATAGGCCACCCGAGCGCGGGCCTTGTCGTCCGCCAGGACGTAGGCGCGGGCCAGGCCGACTTTGGCCAGCGGCATCACGGGATCGATATTGATAATGTTTTTCAAGTCCTGCAGGCGCTGAAAGGCTTGCACCGCCTCGGTGCCGCGCCCCGCTTTGAGATAGGCATTCCCTCGGACGTATAGCACACCGGAATTCGCCCGGGCGTACACCAGGGCGCCGTCGAGCAGGTCGATGGCTTTCGCCGGGTTGCCCTGATTCAGTTCGATCTGCGCCTTCACCAGCGGCACCTCAACGAATTGCACCAGCGTGTCGTAGGGCCGCTTCTGGGCGACGTCGTCGGCGAGTTTTGCGGCTCGCGCATTTTCGCCCGCCAGGGCCAGGGCCGTGGCGCAGTTGAGCGCCACATTAGGTGACTGGGACAATTTCAGCGCCTGGGCCACGTCTTCGATGGCCCGGGCCTTGTCCACGAAGGCGGCCTCCATGAAGGCTTCCTGCGAATATTCGCTCGCCACAGCCTCTTTGAAGCCGAGACGTTGGGCCGCGTCCCGCTGCTTCTGTCCGAAGGTCCGGGCTGCGCTGAGCTGCCCGGCGTAGGCTGCCATCGCTGATCGCATTCCGGTTTCGGTGAATTCGCTCTGCGGATCGTCCTTCATCAAATCGAACTCGCGTTCCACCCCGGCCGGGTCGCCCTGTAGCCACGCGATGGTGGCCAACGATGAATGGACTACCACCGCGCCAGCCTTGCGCTGCAAGGCCTGGTGGAGAGTGGCCTTGGCCTCATCCAGCCGGTTCAGACCGGCGTAGGCAAAGGCGACGTTCGAGTATCCACTGGCGCTGTCGGGATCGAGCTGTACGGCCCTGCGCGCGTTGTCGAGCGCATTCTCGTACTGCCCCATCACGATGTAAACCACCGCCAGATTGTTGTACGGAGTTGAATCCCGCGGATAAGTTTGCTTGTAGAGTTCGAGGGCGGTGATGCCTTTTTCCAGCTGTCCCGAGTCCACGTAGTAGTGCGACATGATGTACAACTTTTCGTGCTCGCTGGCCCGGTCGCGCAGCTCAAAGGCCTTTTCCCGGTTCTTCTCCGCCAGCTCGCTTTGTCCGAGGTTGCTGTACACGGTGCCCAGTCGGGCGTAGGCCATGGCGAAATTAGGGTCGAGTTCCACGGCGCGCTGGTAGAGCGGAAGCGCAGGCAGTTCATCGAACGACTGATGCTTCACATCTCCCAGGCTGAACGCCTTGAGCGCTTCCAGCGATGACGTGGTCGCTTCTGACAGGGGCTTGTCGTATTTCTGCACCGAGGCCAGCGATTCTCCCAGCTTCTTGCGCAAGCTGGAGCCGGCTTCGTGCAGCGAATTCAGCACCGATTCCTTGCTGGGCGCCTGCACTTCCTCCCGGGCGAGCGACTCTCCCGTGCCCGCATTCACCGCATCCAGGGTGATCACATACTGGCTGCCCAGATTGGCGATGGAACCATTGAGCATGGCTTTGATGCCCACACGCTGGCAGATTTCGCGGCCCACATCGCCGGTAATGCGCTCGTCGGGCGTGCGTCCCATGAACTGCAGCGTCTGCCTCACCTTCTGTTCGGGGAAGACATTCAGATACGGCGACTGCTCCAGATCGACCGCCAGAGCTTTCTTGAGGGTACCGTCAAAAACCGGATCGGCCGTGGTATTCACAAAATCAGTGACCAGGATCGCGTCGCGCTCGGTCATGACCGCGCGGGTCCGGCGCAGGAAGACGGTCATCGCCAGCCCCAATACGGCCAATACGACGATCGCCATGACCGCCAGGTTCCATCCCCGGCCGGGCTTGCGGTCGCGGACCGCCCGCAGCGTTGCAGAACTCGCAGCAGCTGAAATCAAGCCTGAGTCCGTGTCGCGCTTCAAACGCTTCAGGTCGGCCCGCACTTCGGCCGCGCTCTGGTAGCGCAGATCGCGGTCCTTCTCCAGCAGCTTGGTGATGATCTCTTCCAGTTGCAGGGGCACGTCGGGATTCAGCCGCACCGGCAACACCGGAGGGCGGTTCAGGATGGCCTCGAAAATTACCGGAGACGTGTCTCCCCGGAAAGGCAGTGCGCCGGTAGCCATCTCGTACAACACCGCGCCGAAGGAGAACAGATCGGTGCGAGTGTCCAGCTCCTTCCCCCGCGCCTGCTCGGGAGACATGTAGGCCACGGTCCCGACGGTTGAGCCGGGGCTGGTGAGCAGTTCCTCATCCACCGTCACCTCGGAACCTGCGGTGCCTCCGCTGGTCACGGGTGACGCCTTGAGAGTCTGCTTGGCCAGTCCGAAGTCCAGTACCTTGGCCTGGTTGCGCTGGGTGACGAAAATATTGGCTGGTTTGATGTCGCGGTGAATGATGCCCTTGGAGTGGGCTGCGTCGAGAGCGTCCGCAATTTGGATGGCCAGCTCGATAAGCCTCTCCATCTCCATGGCCTGCTTGCCGATGCGCTGCTTGAGGGTTTGCCCCTCCAGCAGTTCCATGGCGATAAAATAGCGGCCGGCGGCCTGCCCGATCTCATAGATAGTGCAGATGTTAGGGTGGTTCAGGGCGGAGGCGGCCCGGGCCTCGCGCTGGAAGCGCTCCAGCGCCGACGGGTCCTTTTCCAACTCTCCCGGAAGAAACTTCAGGGCCACATGGCGGCCGAGGCTGAGGTCCTCAGCTTCGTAAACGATCCCCATGCCGCCGCCGCCGAGCTGGTGCAGGATGCGATAGTGGGAGATAGTTTCGCCTGTCATCAGCCGCGCAGCTCCAAAACGATTTTCCGATGGTAGGCTGCGTCCTCGGGCAAGTCAATGTGAGGCCGGGCTTAGACAGCCTTGAACATTTGTTGTCCGGCGCAGAACAGCCTGAAGATACGCAGTCTCCAGTGCTTTTGTTCAGAGGGTGCCCCGTCCTCGTCGTTCCGTAGTTTGGAACGACAGGGCGGGGAAGTTCGGTCGAGTGCAAATCCTGCCCCGCCTCTCCACAATCCCCCACCCTGTCTCTCCACAAAACGGAGAGACGAGGGTGGGGCACCCATTATTTGCCGGCCCGCTTCACTGCCTGTCCGGGGGACAAGGCGTCTCTCAGTTCGCGGATGCTGCGCTTAAGTACCGGATGCCTTGCGTCAGGGGCAATTTCCGCGAGAGGCTCGAGGACAAAGCGGCGTTCGTGCATGGCTGGGTGCGGGATACTCAGACCTTTGGCCTGAACCACCGAATTCCCAAACAGCAGAATGTCGATGTCAATGTTGCGGGGGCCTTTTTTCTGCCGGCGGCGACGCCCCATCTCCTGCTCGATGTCTAGCACCCCGTTGAGCAGTTGCCGGGGCATTTTCTCCGTGTCCAACTGGAGGGCGCAATTCAGAAACCAGGGCTGAGTTGTCAGTTCGACGGGCTCCGTTTCGTAGAACGGTGACACCGTCACGACTTTACCCAGACGGCCCAGGTGATGGATCGCCGTTCTCAGATTCTCTGCCCGGTCACCAACATTTGAGCCCAGCGAAAGATAGACCTGTTTGTGCATGGACGACCAGTTTCCGGCTTCCTGTCCAGGGAAATGTAACGGAGCAGGAGGCCGGTGGCCATTATTCCTTCCTCTCATGCCCCGAGAACTTTAGTCACCTTCACCTGTCTGGACTGGAAAGTTAACATGAAATCTGTATGCCGTTGGAGTCGTTGCTTCTCAGCCGGGATCCCGAGGTCATTCGTGTGGTTCAACCCGCCCTGGAGAAGCTGTCCATCGACGTCGAGGTCTGTCGTGGAGTCAGCTCGGGCCATGAGATCCTGCGCACCGAGAAGTTTGACGCCATCATCGTAGATTGCGATGACCTGAAGGGCGCCCTGGGTGTCCTGGAGGGCTTGCGCAAGAGCGTGAGCAACAAGAATTCCATCACCTTCGCCATCCTGAACGGCAGCACCACTACCCAGCAGGCCTTCCAGATGGGAGCAAATTTTGTTCTGCAGAAGCCCATTTCTGCGTTGAACGCCCGGCGATGCTTCAGTGCCGCGGTCAATTTCATGATGCGCGAGCGGCGGCGCTATTTCCGGCATCCGGTGGAAATGCCGGCCACACTCTCTTTTGGCGAAGGGCAGAAAATGAAAGTTACGCTGACCAACCTCAGCGAGGGCGGCATGGCCATTTTCTTCCGCGGCCCGCTGCCCAAAGGCGGCGTCTCCACCGTGTCTTTCAAGCTCCCCGGGGCCGCCAGCGCGCTGGAACCGAAAGTCCACATTGCCTGGATGGATGAATCTGGCCGTGCCGGGCTGCGCTTCATTGATGTGTCCAAGGAAACGCGGACGCAACTCGACGGCTGGCTGGGCGAACAGTGCGACAAAACAGACAAGCCCGCCAAGTAATCCTGGTCCCGACTACCCGCCGCGTCGATCCCGAACGTACCCAGTTTGTGACTTGCGCGTTTTCTGCATGCCCATCAGGCTGGAAAGGAAAATCACAACCGAGGTCTTATGCTGTCGATTCACGTAAGAATTGATCGCGCCCAACGCCTGGTGCGTATGCTGGAAGGGGATGCGCCGCGCCTGGCGGTCCGGGTAGCGGAGCTGACTCCGGACTATCAACAGTCGGCGAAGACTTATGCCGCCCGACTCAGGGCCCATGCCCGGGCGGAGCTGGAAAAGCTTCTGGAAGAAGGCTCTTACTGGGATTCCAACGATCCCACGCCTCACCCCGCCGACTAGCCACTTACACCAGCTACGCCATTGACTGGACGGCAGCTTGCACTAACGGGGCCGAGGTTTCCACTTCCTCTTCCACGGTGGTCTCTTCCCACAAGGTTCGGTCACGCAGGAGGCGTGAAACCAGAGCGGTATGCATGGCGTGGCCGGCCCGGTCGGCGACCACGTTGCCCAGAATCTGCTTGCCCAGAAGGGCCAGGTCGCCGATCAGGTCCAGAACTTTGTGGCGTACAAATTCATCGGGGAAGCGCAGCGGCGGGTTCATCAGGCCCTCCCGCGTGAGCACGATCGCGTTTTCCTGGGAGGCGCCGCGAATCAGGCCCTGCTGCCGCATGGCATCGGCTTCGTGCAGAAATCCGAACGTCCGGGCCGCTGCGATCTGGGTGCGATAGTTTCCGTCCGACAGGTCCACTTTGAAAGTTTCTTTCCCGATCAGGGGATGAGGAAAATTGATCGCGTACGAGACTGAATAGGTTTCGGCGGGATACACTGCGATGAACTTCGCTCCTTCCCGCAGCTCAAGCTCTCGTCGGATACGGAGATAGGTACGGGGCCGTCGTTGCTTGCGAATACCGCTCTTGCGTATGGCTTCTACAAAAGGCAGCGCGCTACCGTCGAGGATGGGAAGCTCCAGGTTGTCCAGCTCCACGATGGCATTGTCGATGCCGCAGCCAATCAGGGCAGAGAGCAAGTGCTCGGTGGTGGAAATGAGCACGCCCTTTTTCATCAAACTGGTGGCGTAGCTGACGCGAGCTACATTCCTGCTCACCGCCTCCAACTCAAAACCATCCAGATCAGTGCGGCGAAAGATCACGCCCGATCCCGGGGGCGCCGGGAGGATTCGCAGCTTGACCGGAGCGCCGCTGTGCAAACCTACGCCGTTGCACTCGACCGCCGTGCGAATTGTCTGCTCGTGGATCAAATGGAGTTCGGTTAACTGCTGTTTGATGATGAATCTACCCTGCGCGGCGCGGGTTCGACTGTGGCTAATTAGCCACAGTCCGTGGTCGTGAGAATTTGCTGTAGTGGATTGATGTCACCGTATCTGTTTATTTAATAACGACTTAGCGATTGATCGAAGACTATGGGGAAACTAAGGTGTTACTTCCTAGGTGAGTCCCCAATTCCAGAATCTTGGGCATCTGGGGCTGCCGCAGGCAGGCGAAAGCGCAGGCAGTGGCTCAATTTGAAAGCCTTCCTTTTCCACCGGCGTCATTCTGGGGGAGTTCAGTCCCGAAGGATCGGGCGTGCATCCGCAGCAAGGCGGGGTAAAGGGCGTATCTGCTTCACGCCAGATCCTTCACGCCCTGACGGCCGTTCAGGATGACGCCCGCAGGTAAGGAGAAATTTCAGGCTGAGCCCCTACCAAAGAGCAGGCAGGCTGGGAAATCAGGGCTTCTTCTGGCCCGAGGGCGCAGTGGGCTCGAACTGGGAATCGCTGATCCCCTGGTTGTAGCTGACCTCGGTCAAAAAGCGCTGGTTGGACATGTCTCCGTTATAGAAGCGCGTGATGGTGTGCGGAGTCATGACCCCTTGCACCTCGCGGTAGTTGTCGTACACCTCACCTTCGATGTTGCGCTCCCTGTCGGTCGGGTCCCTCCACGAGTAGGTTTTCTTCACCGGCAGATGATCGTCGGTACTGATGTACAGAGTCACGCCTTCATTGTGTGCGTTCATGACCGTGACTTGCTCGACTGGCTTTTCTTCGGCCACGGTCTGGCCTTCGTAGAAGAGCGCTACGCCCGGTTCCGACAGCCATTTTCTCAGCACCCACTCCAGTGAGAAGTGGCGTCTTCGCAAATATTCGGCCAAGTCTTTGGGATCTTGTGGTTGCGCCCCCTTGTAGGTGATTTCGTAGCCCTTGTCACCCTTGTACACATAGATCACATCACGCTGCTTGGTAAGCTCGATGCGGTCGCGGTCGGGAAACTTGTAGAAGCGCCAGAAGAGTATGCCCAGGCTGTTGGGCCGGCCATGATAAAAGCTGTAGGTGCGGCCGGCCTGGGTAATGTCCTGAATATTGAGATAGGCTGTTCCACCCAGGGCCTGGATGGTCCGATCCAGTACGGCGCGTGCCTTGCGGGCATTCTCCTGGTCCACCGGAATGGACTGAGCCGGCGGCGCGCTGTCGCTCTGCGCCAGCGCGAGGGCGGCCAGTAGAAGGGTAGTCAGGAAGAACTTCATCGTTTCAAAGTTAGATGCAGGGACAGTCAATGTAGGCGCGAGCGTCCCGCTCGTGCGGTGGTTATCGTCGCGACTGCCGCACGAGCGGGACGCTCGCGCCTACACTGAACTAACCCACCAGCACCGCCCCGCCATTTACGTTAAACACCTCACCGGTGATGAAGCCGGCGTATTCCGAGCACAGAAAAAGGATGGGTCCGGCGATTTCTTCGGGCTTACCGGCGCGTCCCAGCGGGATTGCCGAAAAGATGCGGGCGCTGGTCTTGGGATCGTTCAGCGCCGGAGCGGACATATCGGTGTCCACCCAGCCCGGCGCTACGGTGTTGACGTAGATTGCATCGCGCGCCAGTTCCGTAGAGAGGCCTTTGACCATGCTGATCAGGGCGCCCTTGGTGGCGGCGTAGTCGCAATGAAACGCTTCTCCACGTTGTCCTGCCGTCGAGCTGACCAGCACGATGTGCCCGGCGGAAGCGCCTGATTTGCCCTGCTTTTTCATCTGCGCCACGGAGTGCTTGATCAGGGCGAAGACGCTGTCCAGATTGATCGCCATGGTGCTGCGCCACTGCGCGTCCGACATTTTTTCGATGGGCGCGTCCTCCGGCGGCCACACCCCATGATTGGCCACCAGGATGTCCAGCCGTCCGAAGCGTTTCACGGCAGCCGCGACCAACTCCTGCGCCGTCTCCGTGCCCGACAGATTGCAGGCCACGGCCGCGCAATTGTCCGCTCCAAGTTCCTTGACCAACTGCTCGGATGGGCCTTTGGCTTTTTCGTAGTTGAACAAAACGCGCGCTCCCGCCGCCACAAACATGCGCACTGCCGCCGCACCGATACCGCGTGAACCGCCGGTGATGAGAGCCACTTTGCCAGAGAGAGAGAGAGGGATAGGCATGCAGAGATAGTTTCCAGTGTCAGCCCAGAATTGGCAAGGGGGTCTGTGGGTCGGACATTCCTGTCCGACGCCTTTGACTTGGACTTTGACTATAAAGGCGGTGAGCCAGCCAGAAGAAATCCCGAGAGCCAGGCCCTCAGCTCCCCCAACTGGTCGTTCTCTCCGCCTTGAGTTCGCGGATCAGAATGCGGACCAGCATGCCGTCGTAACGCGTGCCGCTCAGTTTTTCCAGCTCGGCCAGGGCCTGTTCACTGGTCTTGGCGGCGGCAAAGGAGCGCTCGCTGGTCATGTTCACGTATGCGTCGGTGATGGCCATGATGCGTGCCCATAGCGGAATTTTCTCGCCTCGAATCCCATTGGGATAGCCTCCGCCATCGAAGGATTCGTGATGGTGCAGCACCGCCTCGCGCAATTTCTTGCTTTCGGGCAAAGTAGCCAGGATTTCCGCCCCTACATCGGTGTGTATTTTCAGGATTTTGAACTCGCCCTCCGTCAGCGGGCCGGGCTTGTTCAGAATGCGTTCCGGGACAAAGAGCTTGCCGACATCGTGCACGCGGGCGGCAAAGCCCAGGTCGGCAATCTCCTCTGCAGGCAGGCCCAGCGACCGCGCGATGATCTCACTGTACCGGGCCACCATCTCGCCATGTCCGGCGCTGTTCAGTTCGCGTGACTCGGCGGCGCTGGTCAAGGTCTCGATGGCCTCGCGCAAAATGTGGTCGGTGAGAGCCTCATCACCGCACATCTTCTTCAGCGTGGTGATGAGCTCGTCCACATGCTCGGGGCCGGTGTGCTCGCGTCGCAGGAAACCTTCGATGTATCCCGAGATTTGCTGGCGGCGCACAGCCGCGCTCTCGCCTCCCGCGATTTCTTCGGCGGTGGACACACGATCGCCACCCTTGCGCTTGGATACGTACATGCCGGCGTCGGCGACGCGAACAATATCTTCCATGGAGAAGCCGTGCACGGGGAAACTCGCCACCCCGAAGCTGCCGGTAATGTTGTGCTCGGCCAGCATGGGGTCCTGGGAGATCCACAGACGCAGGCGTTCGGCCAGGATTTGGGCCTGCTCCACGCCCGTCTCCGGCATGAGAATGATGAACTCGTCGCCTCCGTAGCGGGCGACCACATTCGATTGCCGGCACTTCTGTTCCAGGAGCCGCCCCACCCGGGTCAGGACCAGATCTCCTTCCAGATGTCCCTTGGTGTCATTTACCGTCTTGAACTTGTCCAGGTCCATTAACACGACCGAAATAGGACGGCCGGAGCGCGACGCCCGCTTGAGCTCGGAACCCAGCGCTTCGAAGAAAAAACGCCGGGTCTTGATGAGTGTGAGTCCATCAGTGATTGACTGCTGCTGCAGTTTCTGGAAGACGTTGGCATTGTGTAGGGCGGTGGCCAGCAGGTCAGCCAGGGTGCTCATGATCAACCGGTCTGCCGGCGTGAAAGCATCCTCTTTAAGGCTTTCCACGTTGAGAACGCCGACAAAATTTTCCCCGTACGCGATGGGTATGCAAAGCACCGAGCGCGATCCCGCCAGCACGCCCTGCAGTTGGGCTTCGCTCGAAGTCTGGACTAGTGCGGCCTCCCCGCTGCGGGCCACCCGGCCCAGAATGCCCGTCCCCAGCGGGATACGTTTGCCTAAAGAGTGTGCCGTCACCCCGGCCTCAGCCTTGATTTCGATCTCTTTGGCCGAGTAATCGAGCAAGCCGATGCCGATATGGTCAAAGCTGAAATTCTTCTGGATGTGGCCGACGATGTCGGCCATCATCTGCTCGGAATCGTCGCTGGAAATCGCGGTCTTCGAAATGTTATTCAGGAAGGCCAGCTGGCGTGAACGCCGCTGCTCCTCGGCGAAGAGGCGGGCATTTTCCACCGCCACGGAAACCTGCCCCGCCGCGGTTTGCATGACTTCAAGGTCGCGCTGCTCGAAGGCATATTCGCGTTCTGTATTCAGCGCCGCCATCACCCCGGCCGGCCGGCCTCCCAGCAGGATGGGCGCGCCACAAAAACACTTGGCGGGCCGGGGCGGCAAAAAGGTGACGCCCAGGCGCTCCCGCGCCTTCTCTAGGTCCGCGCGAATCACCAGAGGCTGGCCGCTGCGAATGATGTACTCGGTCAGGCCATTGGTGAGCTTGCGCGTGCGCTTGGGCAAAGTCTCGCCCTTTTCCACCTCGAGCTCGAAACGGATCTCATCGCCTTCCTGGAAGGCGATATAAAACTCGCTGGTGTCGAAGATCTGGCCCAGTTCGTTCTGGACCGTGCGCAGGATCTCGTCCTGGTCCAGTCTCGAGCTGATGGCTTGTCCGATCTGGGTGAGCAGCGCGAATTCCTTGGTACGGCGCTGCGCGTCGTGCATGACCGCATAGTTTTCCAGCGTCAAACCGATCTGCAGCGCCAGTCCGATCAGCAGGCGCAGGTTCGATGAACCGAACATCCGGCGCGCGGTATGGGGAAACAGGATCACACCAAAATTGTGTTCCCGGGTCTGCAGGCTCACGGCAGTGAGGTTGTAAATGCGCTCTTCGGTCATGACCTCGCGGAATTGCAGGAAGCGGCCGCCGGGGAAGGCGGGCAAAGGCTCGGGCATTTCCGGCACGCCGCGGAAGGTCACGAATCCGCCCCGCCGGTAAGCCAGCTCACAAACATATTCTCCCGCGCCGCTGGTCTCCAGTTTGTCGAGAAACTCACTGGAAAAGCCGCGCTGCACCGAGGGCAGCACAGCACGCCAGCGCTCGGAGATACAGATAACGGCCCCGCCCGCGGGCAAAGGCGCGACCAGTCGGTCCAGAATGCTTTGCATACTGGGGACCAGGTCGTCGGCGGACAGCAGCCGGGTCGGATCCACGCCCAGAGTAGAGAACGCCAGGGCATTTTCCTGCACCGCGCTGCGCTCGTTCTCCGCCAGCACCATCACCATTGCGATGCCCAGCGCCAGTTGCGGGATCGGGCCCAGCATGTCGGACAGCTGCAAGTAAGAAATGCTGAACTGCCCGAACAGCATCAGCACCGACCACAGCGCCAGCGCCATGGCCAGCAGGGTGAAGGCCAGGGAATTTCTCCGGTGCGCGTAGCGGTAAAAGAAAAATGAACAGTAGAGCAGCACCAGAGCCACGCCCACTTCCAGGCGCAGGCGTGGGTCGGTGATGACCTCGGGATGAAAAACTCTTCCCACCATGTGCTGCTTCAAATTCCACAGGCTGAGCGCTACTCCTCCCAGGCCGACTGCCAGGTCATACCAGCGCAGGTGGAATCTTTCGCGCATCAGGCGGGTGGAGATGAAAATGCAGACCGCCATCACTGCCAGAAGCAGCGAAGCCAGCAGAGAAATCATGGCCGAGGGATTGCGGAACGCACTCCAGGCGGCGAGGATGTAGTGAAGCGTGTAAGCTCCCCATCCCAGTTGCCAGGCGCGAAAGTAGTCCTGCCGGGTCTGCTCGTAGAGGTAGGTGAAAACCAGGAAGAGCAGCAGGGCAACCACAGCCGGTACTACCAGCAAACTAATGGTGACGCTGTTCATGGCGCGAAAACAGCTACCTCAGCCAGAGTGATAAGCAATTTCTAACTAGCAATGGTTTCACAGCGGTTAAGGCAAGACAATAGTCTTGTGGCGTGTGTTGAGGACGCGGGTAATGCGCCATTCCCCCTTCTGGATCAACTACTTAAATCGACTTTCCGCGTTCCGCGGGCTTGACGCTGCATTTCCTCAGCCCTTACCATCAGGACACGACCTTTCGTAATGTCCCCCGCCTTTAGTCCGCCCTCTGCGTCTCCGTTGGGCCCGCGCGTCCGCTTCGCGCCGTCGCCCACAGGATACCTGCACGTGGGCGGCGCACGCACCGCCCTGTTCAACTGGCTGTTTGCTCGCCATCACGGCGGCACGCTGGTGTTGCGCATTGAAGATACTGATCTCGAGCGCTCAACCGCCGAGATGGTTGATGGCATCCTGCAGGGTATGCGCTGGCTCGGCCTCGACTGGGACGAGGGTCCCTACCACCAGACCGAGCGCATGGATCTGTATCGCCAAAGCGCCGCCCGGCTGTTGGCCTCCGGGCATGCCTACTATTGTTTTTGCAGCAAGCAGGAACTGGAGGAGCGTCGCGCGGCCGCTGGCGCCGAGGGCCGCCCCCCCCGCTACGAAGGTACCTGCCGTAAAATTTCGCGCGAGGAAGGCGCCCGGCGGCGCGCCGCGGGAGAATCCGCAGCCGTCCGCTTTGCCGTGTCCGAGTCCGGCAGTACGGCCTTTGACGATGCAGTTTTCGGCCGGGTGGAGTTTGCCAATTCTGAACTGGAAGATTTTGTGCTGCTGCGTTCCGACGGCGTTCCCACGTATCACCTGAGCGTGGTCACCGACGATGTAGACATGCGCATCAGCCACATCATCCGGGGCGCGGACCACATTTCCAACACGCCCAAGCAAGTCCTGCTTTACCAGGCCCTCGGCGCCCCCTTGCCGGTGTTCGCGCACGTGCCCCTGATCCTCGGCCCGGACAAGACGCGACTGAGCAAGCGCCACGGCGCCACCAGCGTGATCGCTTACCGCGACGAAGGCATCGTGCCCGAAGCCTTCCGCAATTTCCTGGCGCTCCTGGGATGGACGCCGCCCGCATCCGGACCGGAGGGTGCTTCCGCGGAAATTCTGGGCGATCCGCAACTGATCCAGTTGTTTGATCTGAACGGTATCTCTCACTCCAACGCTGTATTCGATCGCGCCAAACTGGACTGGTTCAACACGGAATACATCCGCGCCTATCCCGCGGAGAGATTGCTTCCTCTGATTCAGGAAGAGTGGCACAAGGCTGGCTTCGAACCCGAGCACACCGATCGCGACTGGCTGCTTGCGACCATCAACCTGCTGAAGCCGCGCGCCCGCAGCCTGAAAGATTTCGCCACATCCTTCCGTGCCTACTTTGCTGACACGTTTCAGCCTGATCCTGCTGCGGTAGAAAAATTTCTGGGCGATGAAAGAATCCGGCAGTTGCTGGTGGAAATGGGCGATCGCTACGCGGCATCCGATAAAATCTTCACTGAGGCCGGAACCGAAAGACTGCTGCGTGACTTCGCCGCGGAAAAAGAGATGAAAGCCGGCGCACTGATCAACGGCGCCCGCGTCGTCCTGACCGGACAGGGAGTTGCGCCCAGCTTGTTCGCGGTCATGATGGCGTTAGGAAAAGACCGCACCGTCTCTCGCCTGAAAGCCACGCAGGAGCTAGCCACAAGAGCCATGACCCCGGAAGTTTAACTGTGTGGAGCGGGCGCCCCCGCCCGCTTGACGGCCTCCATGATCGGTACAGCCGCCCTGGTTGCGAAGCTATTTCCACGGTCTCCAGACCCGTTGCGACAATCAGGGATCGCGGAAACGGTCCGAACTTGCGCTGCTAAGGCTCTTAACAACAAAGTCAAAAGCCGCGGGCGGGGGCGCCCGCGCCACGCTTCATACACTTTCGTTCCTATCTCAGCACTCAACTCGAAGGTCCGCCCCTGTCATAATGGTGTATATGTGGCCCGTCATTTCCCTAAAGCTGGACGACCGGTGGTTACCCAAGTCGGTTATTTGTCTGCGCGAATACAGTCTGAACAAGTTTTTGCGCGATGTCATCGCCGGAATCACGGTCGGCCTGGTGGCCCTGCCGCTAGCCATGGCTTTCGCCATTGCCTCCGGACTCACGCCCCAGGCGGGTATTTACTGCGCCGTGGTCACCGGCTTTCTGATCTCCGCTTTGGGCGGATCGAAAACCCAGATTGGCGGGCCGACTGGCGCCTTCGTGGTGGTGGTTGCGGGAATCGTTGCCGTGCACGGTATTGACGGACTTTATATGTGCACCGTGATGGCCGGCGCCATACTTATAATTTTGGGCGCAACCGGGATGGGGACGGCGGTGAAGTTTATTCCGCGGCCGGTGGTCATCGGATTTACCAACGGCATTGCGGTGCTGATTGCCAGCACGCAGATCAAAGATTTCTTCGGCTTGCACCTGGCGAAGGTCCCGAGCGAATTCTGGTTGCGGATGAAAGCCCTTTTTCATGCCGCTCCCACATTTTCCCTGGCAGCCACTGTCCTTGCCGCCGCAACCGTGGCGACCATGCTGCTCTGCCGCGTCATCTCCAACCGGATTCCGGGAGCGATCATCGCCATGCTGGGCGCCACCGTGGCCGCATTCCTGCTCAAGTTGCCGGTGGAAACCATAGGCACGCGCTTTGGCGGAATTCCCAGCGGGCTGCCGCATTTTCAGATACCGCAATGGCATGCCAGCCTGGTCCACGGCTTGCTGGGGCCGGCCTTTACCGTGGCCATGCTGGGAGCGATCGAATCGCTGATGTCGGCCGTGGTTTCCGACCGCATGAGCAACGACCGCCACAATCCCAACGTCGAACTGATCGGACAAGGCGTGGCCAACATCGTCTCGCCGATGTTCGGAGGTTTGCCGGCCACGGGCGCCATTGCTCGCACCGCAACCAGTATCCGCGCCGGAGCGCAGTCGCCGGTCGCGGGCATTATTCACGCCCTCACCTTGTTGTGCGTGCTGCTGTTTGCCGCCCCCTTGGCCAGCTACATTCCCATGGCGGCGCTGGCGGGCATTCTGATGATCGTGTCTTACAACATGGGCGAGTGGCCGGAGATCCCGCAGTTGTTGCGCCTGACCAAGACCGACATCAGCGTGTGGCTGGTCACGTTCGGGCTGACCGTCTTCGCCGATCTTACTGTAGCCGTCGAGGCCGGCATGATCCTGGCCGCGCTGCTCTTCATCGCCCGCGTGGCCGAGACCACCACGGTCTCGCAAGTGACCGGGGACTACGTCGAAGACGGGCGCCTGCACATCTTGCAGGACAAAGACATCCCTTACTACGCCACCATCTTTCGCATCCATGGACCGTTTTTGTTCGGCGCCACCGACAAAATCGGCGTGATCACGGAAAAGATGCACCAACTGCCTCCCATCGTCATCGTTCGCCTGCGCAACATGACCGCCATCGATGCCACCGGGCTGTTCGCGCTGGAGGAAATAGCGAAACAACTGCACGCCACCAAACGCACACTGATACTCTGCGGCGCCCGCGAGCAACCGGCCAAGATGATTCATCAGGCGGAGTTCGAAGACGTGGTGGGCCGCGAAAACATTTGTGCCAACGTACAGGAAGCGCTGCTGCGGGCAGAAGAGGTGTTCGAAAAAATCGAGGCCCAGGCGGCGCTGGGCGCGAAATAACAGGAACCCCGGCCCCGACCGCGGGCAGGAAAGAGGCGCCATCAGGCGCCACGGGGGTCATGCTCGCAGCTTCCGTTCCCAAATGTTCCCTGATAAACTCCTAAATTGTTGTAGGCGCGTAGCTCAGTTGGTTAGAGCGCTACCTTGACACGGTAGAGGTCGCTGGTTCGAGTCCAGTCGTGCCTACCATATCTTTCAATCACATACGAAAACCCCCTCTGGAAAATCTGGGTCCATTAGGGTCCATTAAGCGCTCCGTCTCCAACCAAACTGACCTGTGCAGCTCGGGGCAGAGTGGCGCGCAGGATATTTTTGCCGGTTTGTTGAATCAGAGTCGATTTGCTTGCGGACAACGATCCTGTGGGCAGAGTCGCATCGACCAGTTTCCCCTTGTGCTAGTCGCTTGATCTTCGCCGGCAGTCGGAAGCAAGCGCTCCTGGACTATAATTCCCGCCACGCATGGCTCTCGTCGCTGGAACCCGGCTCGGCCCCTATGAAGTCCTCGCGATCCTCGGAGCGGGTGGGATGGGAGAAGTGTATCGTGCCCGGGACACCCGCCTTGGGCGTGATGTCGCCATCAAGGTCTTGCCAACTCATCTTTCTTCCGATCCTGATCTGAAACAACGCTTCGAGCGGGAAGCTCGATCGATCTCATCCCTTAATCATCCGAACATTTGCCATCTGTACGACGTAGGTTCTCAAGATGGGATCAACTTCATTATCATGGAGTATTTGGAGGGCGAAAACCTCGCGGACCGGCTGCGGAATGGGCCGTTGGCCCTACAGCAAGCGCTAAAAATCGGGGTTGAGATTGCTGGTGCGCTGGATAAGGCGCACCGCCAGGGAATCACGCATCGCGACCTGAAGCCGGGCAATATCATGCTGACGAAGTCTGGAGCCAAACTGATGGACTTCGGTCTGGCCAAGACCATGGCAACTCTCGCGGGGGCCGCACCCGGCGTGCCGCTTACCCCCTCCGCGCCGACGATGAGCGTCGCCGCCTTTACCTCGGCTTCGGCCCCGCTTACGGAGCAGGGTACGATTATCGGAACATTTCTGTACATGGCTCCGGAAATACTTCAGGGCAAGGAGGCTGACGCCCGCAGCGACATCTTCAGCTTCGGCTGCGTACTGTATGAAATGGTTACCGGGATACGACCGTTTGCGGGCAACTCGCAGCTGAGTGCGATCGCTGCCATCCTAGAAAGAGATCCGGAGCCAATTACAAATCTCCAACCACTGACTCCACCTCCGCTCGAGCACGTGGTGCTTCGCTGCCTGACCAAAGATCCAGACGAGCGCTGGCAAACCTCTCACGACCTGGTACGGGAGTTAAAGTGGGTTGCCGAAGGAGCTGGCCTCCCCAAGCCGTCTAAATCTGCGCCGCGCCGCCGCGAAACATTCGCCTGGGGACTTGCGGCTGTGTGTATCGCCCTGATGATCTGGCTCGGCCTCGCATTGCGCAGCACGCGGCCGCCGGAGCGTCAGCCTCTTCGCCTTTCTTTGCTGCCGCCGCAATCTACCTCCTTCGTTCCCTATAATTTCTCGATCTCGCCCGACGGCCAGCGGCTCGCCTTCGTGGCCGTTGCAGAGAACGGTGGAACGGCGTTGTGGGTCCGATCCCTGGCATCTGGCACAGCGCAGCAATTGACTGGCACGGAGGGCGCTAAGTACCCCTTCTGGTCACCCGATAGTCGGAAGGTCGGCTTCTTCAGCGCAGGCAAGCTGAAGAGCGTGGATCCCAGCGGCAGCGCCGTCCAGATTATATGCGATACAACTGGAGGCCTGGGCGGAACCTGGAATGATCATGGCACGATCGTGTTCGCGCAGAACCAGACGGGATTAGGGTTCGCGGGACTAATGAAGGTGTCTGCCTCAGGGGGTGAACCCCAGCCAGCCACGGAAGTCAATGCCTCGAATGCCACGGCGCTCTGGCCCTCGTTCCTCCCCGACGGAAATCATTTTCTATATTTCGTTAGCTTGACAACCAACTCCGTGCTGAATAACGCCATTTTTGTTGGCTCATTGAGTTCCAGGGACAGCCACGTGATTTCGCGCGAGATCTCAGGTAATACGCAGTTTGCATCGGGGCGTTTGTTTTACGTCCGAGATCGCAGCCTGATGGCGCAGCCGTTTGACCTTGACCATCTTCAGATCAGTGGCCGAGCCGAATCGGTTGCGCCGCAGGAGCTGGAACAGGACCCGGCCTTTTCCCGCGCAGGATTCTCCGCCTCGAACAACGGCGTAGTGCTCTTCCAGTCCGCGAGCGACAGTGTTTCGCGGCTCTCCTGGTTTGACCGCGGAGGTAAGGAGTTGGGCGAGCTGCCGACGACCGGCTATCGCGATCCCGCACTCTCCCGCGACGGCACTCTGCTCGCGGTCTCCTCCGACGACGAGCGCAACGGCAAGCATTACATCCACATATACGATTTTGCTCGGGGCACAAGCACCCGCATCTCAAACGGGGGGAGCGAAGTATTCCCCGTTCTATCCCCGACCGGTAGAAGGGTCTCATATGTCGGCAATGATGCGAAGGGCTCCCCCCACATCTACGTGGGGGCTACCGACGGTTCGAGCGAACCGGAGAGTCTGTTGGAAAGCAACGGTCTTATCCCCAATGACTGGTCGCCGGACGGTCGTTACCTCGTTTATATGAATTTTCAGAACGGCCCACCCGAGCTGGACCTCTATGACTTCCAAAAGCATTCGTCCTCGGTCTATGGCAGCGGCTCCGAAGCTCAATTCTCTCCCGACAGTAGCTGGGTCGCCTTCACTGGACCTGGGTCCAGCCTCCAAGATAGTGACGTCTTTTTGGCACACTTTCCTGGACCTGGCGGGCGGATCCAGATCTCGAATCACGGCGGTGCCCAAGCGCGCTGGCGCGCGGACGGCAAGGAACTATTTTATGTCAGCGCGGACAAGAAGCTCATGGCGGTTTCCATCGATGCGTCGCATGGCAGGCCAGTGGCAGGTCTCCCCCACGCGCTTTTCCAAACTCGCATCGTCAGTGCGCGTACTGTACTTTTCCAATATGCCGTCTCATCTGACGGTAAGCGCTTCCTGATCAATTCGCTGCCCTTGGTCGGATCCGCTCCTCTGACTGTGCTGATGAACTGACGGGGCGATCGTCGTATGAGCAAGTAGATACATCTGCGGAATACTCTATCCGATAACATCTTTGTTTGAGAGTCAAAATGATTCATTGCATGCACTCGAAGCCGGCACGGTCGAGGGTCGGCGCGTTCGTCGTTTTGGTTCTCCTCGTTTGTCGGATGGCTATGGGACAGGAATCGCCGCCGGCAAACTGGACGGCGGAACAGGACCATCAAAACATGATGGACCAGTTGGGGATCAAAGCTCTCCGTGCCGGGCCAAGCGGAAACGAAAAAGACCCCAATCACGCTAACTACGACGAGTCGAAGGCGAATCCATATGGTGATCTGCCCGATGCGCTTACATTGAAGAGCGGGCAGAGGGTCACCTCAGCGGAGCAATGGTGGAAGCAGCGACGCCCGGAGATTGTCGAAGATTTCGAGCGCGAGGTCGTCGGTCGCATCCCGCCCAATGTGCCTAAGGTGACCTGGATCGTCAAGGGCACAAGCGATTCGAAGGCCGGTGTTTTCCCGGTGGTCGAGAAGCAGTTGGTTGGACATGTGGACAACTCGGCGTACCCGTCCATCAATGTAGACATCGAGATGACGCTGGTCACGCCCCGGGACGCGAAAGGTCCCGTGCCCGTGATGATCATGTTCAGCAGTGCCGCCTTCCGCCAGATCATGGCAAGCCACCCGGAATTCCAAAAGATGAGGGGGAGTGATCCGCCCGCAACCGAACAACTCATTGCCGGCGGGTGGGGTTATGCGCTGCTCGACACCGGCAGCATACAAGCGGACAACGGCGCAGGCCTGACAAAGGGAATCATCGGCCTTACAAATAAGGGTCAGCCCCGAAGCCCCGAGGATTGGGGCGCGTTGCGAGCATGGGCCTGGGGCGCCTCGCGCGGCCTCGACTATCTGGAGACGGACAAGAGCGTGGATGCGCAGCACGTTGGCATTGAAGGCGTCTCTCGTTATGGAAAGGCTGCGCTCGTGACCATGGCGTTCGATACCCGCTTTGCGGTCGTGCTGGTGGGCTCTTCCGGGGAAGGCGGCACCAAACCGCACAGACGCGACTTCGGGGAGGTGGTGGAGAACCTCACTGGGTCAGGCGAGTATCACTGGATGGCAGGCAATTTCTTGAAGTACGGCGCAGCCCAGGCCTCGTTCGGAAGCAGGAATGCCAGCAACCTGCCGGTGGATTCGAACGAACTGATTGCCCTGTGCGCTCCGCGGCTGACGTTCATCAGCCACGGGGTCCCCGAAATGGGGGACTCGAAGTGGCTGGATCAGCAGGGCAGCTTCATGGCGACCGTGGCCGCGGGCGCAGTCTTCCGGTTACTGGGTGTGCACGATCTTGGAGTGAATGAGGACTATCACAACGCGAAGATGCCGCCGGTGAGTACCGGGCTTCTCGATGGCCAACTCGCATGGCGGCAGCATGACGGCGGCCACACCGATGCCCCGAACTGGAAGTACTTCATTCCCTGGGCGGACAAGTTCTTCAGCTATCACCCGACGGCGCGTGAACTCCCGGCCGATCAACCGGTTTTTCGGAAAGACGCAAACTCACTGGTCGCTCACTCCCAGTTGCTCGCCAAGGCGAAGCAATCCGCCATCGATGTCTACTTCGAGGGAGACTCGATCACAAGAAGGTGGGGCGCCACCGATTATCCAGAGTTGCTGGCCAATTGGAAGCAGAACTTCTTCGGCTGGAATGCGGCTGATTTTGGATGGGGCGCTGACCAAACCCAGAATATCCTCTGGCGCCTAGAAAACGGCGAGTTGGATGGCGTCAATCCCAAAGTCGTGTTTCTGCTCGCCGGCACAAACAACGTGGGCGATTTATCGGCCCCAGGTGACGCCCGCGCCCGGGCAGAGGACATTACGCGAGGTCTGCAGGCGATTTTGCATGTGATTCAGGAGAAGGCGCCCGCGGCGACCATCATCGTGATGGGAATCTTCCCGAGGAATGACAATATGGCGTTCATTCCCCTCATCGACAGCATCAACCGCAGTCTCTCGGAGTTCGCTGATGGCCGAAAAGTCCGATATCTGAATATTAATGACAAACTGGCCGACGGCAATGGAAGGCTCTTCGACGGGATGATGAACGCAGACAAACTCCATCCCACCGTGAAGGCATATCAAGTCTGGGCAGATGCATTGAAACCAATCCTTACGGAGTTGCTGGGACCTCCCGCTGCTGTGGATCACGCCCCGCCACCTACGGGCGATCCTTCTGCGGGACACTGACCGCGCCTGGCGAATGTTTTTGTCCATTTCCGAACAGACGTTATAAGAACTGGACGGTCTGCTTCCCACGCCAAGAACGGGCCGCACAGGAGAATGAGCAAGTTAACGAATCAGGACGGTGGAATCCGAATTGCTTGACGAACCAAAGCGGCTAGCGTGTCTCTTGCTCAAGCGAGGTTCACATGCAGAGTCTGTTACAAGACTTGCGTTTTGCATTTCGCCAGATGGCGAGAACGCCGGGTTTCTCCCTGACTGCAATCCTGTCGCTGGCGCTGGGAATTGGCGCGACGGTCTCGGTCTTCAGCGTTATCTACAGCGCGGTGATCAACGCGTGGCCCTACGCCGGGTTCGACCGGGCTTGCCAGATCGACACCATTGACAAATCCGGCAACGAAGGCGAGGCGGGCCTCACCGGGCCCCAGATTCGCCAACTCCGCCAGGTGAGCGGGGTGGAAGACGTGATCGCCATGAACCGGTGGGATCTGGTCATCACCGGGAACGATATCCCGGAAAATCTGTACGCGGTTTACTTCACCGGAAATGCGTTCCAATTTTTTGGCATGCCGGCGATTCTTGGCCGCTACTTCTTGCCCTCAGATGCGCCTGACGGGCAGGACCCTCAACCGGTTGCGGTGCTGAGCTACAACTTCTGGCGGCGGCACTATAGCAGCGACCCAGGCATTGTCGGCAAGAATATCCAGCTGGTGCACAAGGACTACACCATCCTGGGAGTTCTGCCGCCTCGCTTTACCTGGATGGATGGCGATGTCTACCTGCCCCTCAAGATGTCGCAGGCCCAGGACGTAACTTACGCGTCAAGGCTGAAGCTGAAGCCGGGTGTCAGCCTCGAAGCCGCCGAGCAGGAGATTCGTCCGCTGCTGCAACAGTTCGATAAGGAACGACCAAACTACTACCCATCCCAGTTTCGAGTAGCCGTTCGCAGAACGGGCGAATACTACGTACATGACCTCCGCGGCACGCTTACTTTACTCTTCGGAGCCGTAGCTTTGCTGCTGGCGATTGGCTGCGGAAATGTTTCGATTCTGCTGCTGGCGCGGGGCACGACCCGCCAGCACGAACTGGCGGTGCGCTCCGCGGTGGGAGCCAGCCGTTTCCGCATCGTGCGGCAACTGCTGACGGAATCTCTGCTGCTCTCCCTGATAGGTGCGGGCCTGGGCGTGGTGATCGCGTACCAGGCGCTGGGGTTCATCGTGGCCCGGCTGCCTGAATATTCTTTTCCTCACGAGGCCGATTTCCACGTCAATCTGCCTGTGCTGCTTTTCAGCGTGGGCCTGGCCGTGGTTTCGGGCGTACTCTTCGGGGTCTTTCCCGCGCTCGAGTCGGCGCGGCATGAGATCAATCACGTCATCCAGGCCGGCACCCACAAAATGGCCGGCAGCGTACGCGGCAAACGCATGCACACCGGGCTGATCGCTGGGCAAATTGCCCTCACCTTATTACTGCTTACTGCCGCAGGCGCGGCCATCCAGGGATTTTCCCGCATGACACAAAGACCGCTCCGGCCACGACCCTCATCACGTAATGTCGGTCGGCATTCCGGTCCACGAAAATACCCTCAAGGGCTGGGCGGACCGCGCCGCTTATTTTACGCAGCTTCGGGAGCGGGTCGCGGCCACGCCCGGAGTGATCTCGGCGGGCATTTCGAGCATGCGACGCCGCCGAACAACGGGTGGACTCAACCTTTCGAGATACTGGGCAAGACCGCGGCTGAGCAGCAGGAGGCGCGGGCAAATTTTGTGAGCCCTGAATATTTCACCATCCTGCACATCCCGCTGGTGGTAGGACGCCTGTGGGAGCAGAGCGAAGTGGTGCGTGGCGCAACTCTTGCGGTGGTGA
>CAWHQS010000004.1:0-324129 GCA_963831565.1 Terriglobia bacterium | reverse complement strand
GCCCTTAGTTTGCGAACAGAATTCTATGCCGTCAACAACTGATTTGAATTACATCCATACGTTCGTGCCAGCTCCCTCAGATTCTTCCCGACCCGTTACGCTCCTCCTCTTGCACGGGACTGGCGGAGACGAGAACTCACTTTTGTCTCTCGGAAATGATCTTTGGCCGGGCGCTGCTCTCCTTGGACTACGGGGCAAGGTTCTGGAGAATGGCATGCCTCCATCCTTCAGGCGGTTCACGGAGGTTGGCATCGGTGATGTCAGGTCCAGAACGGAAGAGCTGGCGCAATTCATCCGCGCCGCTTCCGAACGATACGGGTTCAGCACGAGAAGACTGATTGTCGTTGGCCATTCTAATGGTGCAAACCTCGCCGCCAGCTTGATTCTGCTTCATCCGCATTACCTTGCAGGTGCGGTTCTTTTCCGAGTGACCGTACCGCTGGTTCCCGAGATAATTCGGGACTTTAGCAATCTTTTCATATTCATCGGCGCGGCGACCCTAGATCCGCTGATTCCTGCAGGTCAAGCTGGCGAACTGGCAGCCATCTTTAAAAGTGGTGGTGCCGACGTCGCCATCTCGTGGCATCAGGGTGGTCGCGAGCTTGGGGAGGATGACGTTCAGGCCGCAAGAAGTTGGCTTGCTCGAGACGGGTTTCGAAAAGGACTGGCGGCATAGATCGAGAGGGCCAGTCATTGCATGACAGACTCGTCCTTGGCGCAGGCGTTCCTGCGCCTGGGATCAAGTCTCTCGGCGTCGAAGAACACGAGCGGATTGACCCAAATGGGAAATAAACACCGTAGCAAGCGGCGCGACAGGTTTAAGGGTTGGCGCTGTGATTCGTGCGCGGACATGATCACTAGCGTCCAGGCTGGCTGGGTCGAGTGGTTGGCATCCGAGGACAAACACGGGAACGATATCCTGAGAGGCCTCCGACTGGTCCATCGCGGACGCCAGAAGAACGCTCGAAATCACAACTGCCGGTACGACCCACTGGAGGAATTCCGCAGCGGCAGGACCATTGTGGAGGGGTTGCCTCTTGAACGGTTAGTTGGTGCGGATGGACTCATGATCCTGCTGTCACTCCTGGCTGAGGGAGAGTTGCCTCACCGGGAAATCCTTGAACTCGTAAAACGGGTGCAAATTCCCGGTTACGAACTCGTCCGGAATCTATCTCCGAGAGGGCAACGCTCGAAACTTCTGTCCCCGGTCTTGAGCCACGGATATTACCTGCAATCGGAGATACGGGAAATGCTCGGGTGGGCAAATCAGACAAGCTCATATTGCTGTGCAGATCGCTGACAATAAATTGCGATGGAGGCTTCTTGCGCAATTCTTCCAAAGTCTTCCTGAGCCTAAAGAAACGTGCTGCTCAAATCAAAGTGCTTCTGATGGATGTAGACGGCACAATGACGGATGGCGGCGTCACCTTGCTGTCGCAGACAGAAGACGTGGCGCTCGAAATTAAAACCTTCGACGCGCACGACGGACAGGGTCTCACACTGGCCCACACCGCTGGGCTTCGCACGGGTTGCATCACCGGACGCCAAAGCTCTGCTCTCCTTCGGCGTGCACGGGAAATGAATATGGAGTTCATTTATATGAAACAGCCGTTGAAAATACCCGCATATGAGGAGATTCTCCAAAAGTCGGGAGTGGCTGATTCTCATGTTGCGTATGTTGGGGACGATCTTCCAGATCTTCCTGTCATGCGCCGCGCTGGTTTGGCTGTGGCCGTGGGAAACGCGGTTCCGGAGGTCAAAAAGACGGCGCACTACGTAACGAAAGCTAGCGCAGGCCATGGTGCGATCCGCGAGACCGTTGAACTTATTCTCAAAGCAAAAGGCATTTGGGAAGCCATGATCCACAAAGCGCGCGCCTGAATGGTGTCAAGTGCTGTTCCTGGAGTGGTGCCAGCAGCCGTTGAACGCGCAGTTCGAGCAGCATAGGCACGTATTGCTGTTGCATAGTCCATTAAGGAGGGTTGCGAATGAACTCCAACGTCAAACTGGGAAGAATCTCAGGAATTGAGATCGGGCTTCATTACAGCTGGTTCATCATCGCAGCGCTGATTGTGTTCTCCCTCGGCGAACACTTCCGCCAGGTGAACCCAAATTGGGGCGCGGGCGAGATCTGGATCGCTGCGCTCTTCACCGCTGTCCTGTTCTTCGTCACCTTGCTCCTGCATGAACTCGCCCACTCGCTGGTCGCCCAGTCCCGTGGGTTGAAGGTCAGGGCAATCACGCTGTTCGCGCTCGGCGGCGTTTCCCAAATCCAGGACGACGCCACCGACGCGAAAACAGAATTCTGGGTCGCAATCGCCGGGCCAATCGCCAGCCTGATCATCGGCTTTAGCTGCCTCGGCATCGCGCTCGGCCTGGGCTGGCAACGTTCGACCGAACCGCACACTGCAGCGATCGGGGTGCTGGTCTGGTTAGGCTATATCAACATTGCGCTCGCGTTCTTCAACATGATTCCCGGCTTTCCGCTCGATGGTGGCCGGGTGCTGCGCTCGCTTGTGTGGGCGATCACCAAGAACGCAGATCGCTCCACCCGCATCGCGGCGCGCGTCGGCCAAGTCGTTGCCTTTCTGTTCATTCTCGATGGGATATGGAGATATTTCTCTGGTGCTGGCTTTGGCGGCCTGTGGATCGCTTTCATCGGCTGGTTCTTGATGGACGCAGCCAAGGCCAGCTACGCCGAGGTGGGGACTACAGCTGCGCTTCGTGGCATGCGAGTCTACGATGTGATGTCGCGCGACTGCGTCATCGTGAACCGAGGAATGAGCCTTCGGGATTTTGTCGATATCTACCTTCTGAAGACCGGCCAGCGGTGTTTCGCTGTGGAGGACCAGGGTCGTCTGGTAGGGATCATTACGCCACGCGATGTTAGCAACATCTCGCGCGACCGTTGGGACGAGACCACGGTCCGCGAAGCCATGCGCCCGCTGCAGGAGTTGCACGTCATCGCTCCTGACACGCCGGTTCTGGACGCTCTGAAACTCATGGCCCGCAACGATGTTAACCAGTTGCCCGTGGTGGCGAATGGCACTTTGCAAGGAATGGTCTCCCGCTCCCAGCTGGTGCAGTTACTGCAGGTTCGGTCTGTGCTCCAGCTCCCGGCCACGTACCGTTCGACGCTGCAACGCAAGGGTGAGGAACTGAGAAGAGGTGCATGACCTGGCGCCTCGCATCAGTCACAAGCGTCAGTGTTTTGTAACGAGAAGCAACCCGGTTTCTATCTGATCACGGTGATGGGCTCTGCGACTCGACGATCGCTGAAATCTTGGCGAGTGCGCGCCGCTGCCACTCTGGCGCGAACTGTGCATAAATGTCTATTGTGTGCGAGACTCTGTGAGTCCCGAAGGGACGACGGCCTAGGACGAGTCTGCTCGATCTGCTCCATGCAGGTGTGCCGTAAGTGTGCCGTGCGCTTCGATACGCTATGCGCCAATATGGGCTTTTTCGCTACTTTTCAAAAGTGCTTCCGTGCGGGCTTAGATAGGGGTAAGTAATTGATTTCACATGGTGAAAGGATAGGGAAAGACCCTGCTGATAGTACTACTCTTAATCAGTAGGTTGAAGGTTCGATTCCTTCCGCGCTCACCATCGCTTTAATCACTCGGTAGCTTCGGTCTAAGCATCGTCCCCGGGAGGTCGGTGTTGAATCGAGTTCCCGATTATCCCAAAGTAGACTCTGGAAGGGTGCAGAGAAGTATCCTCTCAGGAAGATAGTGTCTTGTCCGATTTCGGATGCAGGGATGATCGACGGTTCGGTGTGACGGAACTATTCCCTGATGCAGCCGTTTCGAATTCCTTGTCCTGAATCAATTGCAACAACTGAAAATCGCGCCGGGGCACGACATCGTGCCCCGGCGAAGGACCGCTGCAGTGGTGAAATTAACGATTGGGTGGCGCGGTGGCGTTTGCTTCGGTGACCATGAGCATGCGCGTGCCGTTGTCCAAATGGACGCTTTTGCCGGTTGAAGTGATCATGGAGCCTTGCGTGTTCTTGGTCGCCACAGAGTCCAGGCTGAGACCGTTCATGCTAAACACGCCGCGGCTGTCCGACGTGAGCCGACCGGCAGCGTTCACGCCGCCGACGGCGTCACGCGACGCACCAGCAACGCCAGTTGTTGAGGTGACGGTAGAGTCCAAGGTTGCAGCTCCCGTGCTCCCGACCGTTGTGTCGCGGTTGGTAAGGGAGCGGGCGGTGGCGCCCGCCGTAGAGGAGAAGACTGCCAACTGCGCCGCGACTCCTGGCCATATCGGAACCAGCAGCACTGGCGCCAGCACTGCCCATGGTATCTACGTCGGCGTCTACCGCTGAAGCTGCCGTTTGAGCTGATGCGATTGCCTGGATCGCGACATTGAGTGGAACTTCTTGTCCATTCCTCAGGATGACGCGATCAAAGATGATGGCCAGCGCGGATTCAGAGTTGCCCCTGGCGCGAGCCGAAGAGCGTGTGACATGCCCAACGAGCTTGGTGCCCTTGGGCAGAACGGTCTTGCCGTCTGATTTCACGCTTTCCGCAGCGGGCTGTCACTGCATCGCCGGGCTGGCTCTTCTTCGAATCGACCGGCGTGTTCAGCGTGGCATTGAAGGCAATCCCGTACCAGTTGCTCATCCGAGAGCGCGCTGTCGACACTTCGCTTGGCCCTGCGTGGCGCTGTACTCATGGTTTCTCGGTTGACTCTTTTCCAACCAGGAACAGCTCTTGAGAGTTCCACAAAGTGTGAGGATCGAGAGTTGCAGGGCTGAAATTGCCTACCTGGTTTTTTGCACCCACCAGGATGTTCGGGCTTACCAGGCAAATCAGAGGCACATTTTCGGCGAAGATTTCCTGAACGCGGTTGTATAAAAGCTTGCGCGCCTCCGGCTTCGAGGTGGAGAGTTGCTTCTCCATCAACTGGTCGATCTCAGCCTCCCAGGTGGTCGCAGGATGAGGTTGTCCGATGTTCCACAGATGGTCGCTGCCCGATGACAGCCAGACGTTCATCTGAGAATTGGGATCCACGTCTCCTCCGCCCAACGCCAGTACGGCCGCCTCATAATCGTGGGTCTGGAAAATGCGGTCAAGAACGGCGCGGAACTCCAGGGGGACGACCTGAACGCGCATCCCAAGTTCCTTGAGGTCCGCCTGAATCATGGTGGCCATTTGGGTACGCTGGCTATTGGAAGCGCTGGTCACGATTGAAAACTCGACCGGAGAGCCGGCGCCATCGGCCAAAGTGCCGTCGGCTTTCCAGGTAAAGCCGGCGGATTGCAACAGTTTTCGTGCCCGCTCCACTGAGCGAGGCGGATGAGGAATGGCCGGGTCAATCCAGAATTTGCTGGCCGGAGTAACGGGAGTCCACAACGGCGTCGCCCTTCCCCGGTATACGAGGCGAACGATGCCTTCACGGTCGATGGCCAGGGACACTGCCTGGCGAAACTTGACCTCCCGAAACCAGTTTTGTTTGCGGGTAAGCTCGGCGGAATTGGCGGGCAGGGTGGTGTTCAGATTGAAAAAGAGAAAATTGTATTCGAGACTGGGGCCGAGATCATACACATGGATGGAGCGGTTCGGTTGCAGGACCGAGGCATCGGCCGCGCTCAAGCGGCTGATCATGTCTGTATCTCCCGCCTGAAAGCGAATTACTTCTGCATCGGCGCTAGTAACAAAAAGAAAGGTAATATCATCCACGTAGGGAAGGCGGTTTCCCTTACGATCAGCTTGCCAGTAATAAGGATTTCGTTCAAGAATCACGCGCTGTCCGGCGACGTACTCCTTCAGTCTGAAGGGACCCAGCCCAGCTATCTCGCCGGGAGAAGTCCCCAGTCCCCACGACTGCGCCAACTTTCCTTCTTGATAAGCCTTTTCCAGCAGGTGTCGGGGAAGAATCGCCAGGCTGTCAAACAGCCGTTCAGCAGCTGCGTAAGGCTGGGCCAGCTCAAAGACCACTGTGTAGTCATCAAGCCGTCTCACGACAATCGGCTTGTCCGCCACGATCAACGAATCGCGTTGCGGTGAATGATCTTTTTCATCCAGGTAAACCTTGAAACTGAAGAGCACATCATCGGCGTCGAGCGGATGGCCATCAGAAAAACGGAGCCCATGACGCAAATGGAGAGTGTATCTGAGCCCGTCGCGGGATACCTGCCACGTCTTTGCCAAAGCAGGTTCCGTATCCTGAGTAAGTCGATTGATGTGAACCAGGTCGCCCGTCATTTGGGCGATGACTTCCCGGGACGACACATCGAGCGAAGTAACCGGGTTGAGGGTCTTGGGCTCGGATCGAAGGGACACAACTAAATGGCCGCCGTAGTGTCCTACCTGATTGTTACTAAGAAATAAGTCTTCGCCAGCAGGTGGCGATTGCGCCAGCGCAGCCGGAGTGAATGAGCAAAGGCAAGCGGCGGCCAGGAAAAAAACACCGAACCCTGAGAGACGGATCTGCATTCCGCGAAGCCTCCGGCATGCGCACGAAAAATCCTACGTGGCCCGGGCCTGCAGTACATTCGCCAAGAGCACGTAGCCGAGAAACACGGGGACCAACGCGATACCGGGAAGCAACATCCACCAATACGAAACCAGTATGTGATATTGCTGCAAGCTTGCCAGCATATTACCCCAACTCGGCACAGGCTCCCCCACTCCCAGACCCAAGAAAGATAACGTCACTTCAGCCAGGATATATTGCGGAATCAGGAGAACGGCTTGGGTGAGAATGATGCTATAGGTCTGCGGCAAGATATGCCGCCGCATCAGATAGGTCCCGGAGCCTCCGAAGATTCTCGCCGCCAGCACGTAATGTCGTTCCTTGCCGCTGAGTACCACGCCACGAATAAGCCTTGCCGGCCGAGCCCAGCCTACCGACCCGATCACTGCGATGAGCAACAGGAAAGCCTGACTGGGATTGATGTTGAGCGGCAGAAAGGCGCGCAGAGCAAATAGCAGGTACAGCCAGGGTAAGGCAATGAATAGCTCGCCAAAACGCATGACTACAGCGTCGAACCATCCTCCGTAGAATCCTGATGCCGTCCCTAACAACATTCCGATCCCGAGAGACAGCAAAGTTGCCAGCAGGCCCGCAGCCAGGGAGATCTGTCCTCCATGTAGGAATCTGGAGAATTGGTCCCTTCCGTAGCTATCGGTTCCCATGAGGAACAGGCGTGCTGGAGGATCAACACCAAACAAATGTTGACGGGATGCAAAAATTCCTGCCACTTTGTACGGGGCTCCCTGCACGAAGAAGTGAATCGGAAAGCATTTCTGCATGTCTTCGTGATAAACGCCATACTGCGCGGGGTCCTCCATGGGAAGATAAGCAAAAGGGCGCCAATGGGTTGCTCCCTGAGCATCGACAAAATGGATTCGCGTAGGGGGAGCAAAAGGTAGCTCGCGATCCTGCTCGGCAACGTCATACGGAGATAGAAATCCAGCAGCGAAGACGGCCAGGTGTAACAATCCCAGGCAAACCAGCAGAATTGCGATTCCGTGTTTCGCTTTCACGCCAGACCCTCCGTTCGAATTCGAGGATCGGCGGCAAACAAGAGAATATCGGCAAGCAGGGTGCCGAATACCAAAAACAATGTGGAGAACAGTACGGCGCCAATGACGACATAGATGTCCCGGGCCAACACCGCTTCCAGCAAAAGGGGGCCCAGGCCGGGCCAGCTCATGATCACCTCGGTTAACAGTGAGGCGCCCAGAAGTGAGCCCAAAGAAAAGCCGAAAAGTGAAACCAGCGGGTTGATCGCTGCCGGCAGAGCATGATGAAAAAGTATCCGGCAACGCGAAATTCCAAGTGCGCGGGATGCGCGAATGTATGGAGACTGCAACACCTCGAGCATGGCGGCACGCGTATGCCTAAGCAATATGGGCAAAGCGCCCAGGACCAGGATGGCAATGGGCAGAACCATATGAGCGGCCAGGTCCTTCGACAGTGCCCATGAGCCTTGCCCTGCCGATTCTCGCGAAAACATGCCACCTGCGTGAAGCCAGTGGAAGTGGACCGCCAGGAATAGCACTCCCAACGCCAGCAACAAGTCGGGAGTAGCCAGCAGGGTGGTGGTGAACAGTTCGCAGGCGTGAGCGATCCACCCCCGTTGCCGCGCGGCGCTCAGAATTCCCAAGGGAAGAGCAATCAGCCAGGCGAGCAGAGTGGCAATTCCCGTAAGCAACAGAGTGTTGCGTGCCCTGGCCCAAAGAAGAGGCCCAACCGGAGCATTGTATGCGAACGAATATCCCAACTCTCCCTTTGCAGCGGATTGCAGCCAGCGAAGATATCGGACCGGAAGGGGTCGGTCCATCCCGTACTGCTTGCGCAGGTTTGTGACGGTCGAAGTCGAGATACGCGGGTTCAGCCTAACTTCGTCGAAAAAATTGCCGGGTGCAAGCTCGACAAAGACGAAGGAAAGCAGGGAAACTCCCAGCAGCACGAATACACTCTGAATAAGGCGGAGGCCCAGGTATCTCATGCGAAGCTTTAGCCTCCACCGTGTGCGCCATAGACAAGCCTGGGAGGCATGGATGTGAGTAGCGCCTGGGTATGGGAATGGTGAACATGCGAGAAGAATTCTGACTGGCTCGAGCACTCGACGATGCGGCCCTGATACATGACCGCGATTTCATCAGCCACATGGGCGGCCAATTCAAGGTTGTGGGATATAAAAAGATAGCTCAAACCCTCCAGCGCCTGCAGGTCGAGGAGAAGATTCATGATCTGTCCCTGAATGGAAAGATCAAGTCCAGTGAGCGCCTCATCGAGCATCAGCAGCTTTGGTTTCAGGACAAGGGCCCGGGCAATTGCCAATCTTTGCCGTTGGCCGCCGCTGAACTGGTGAGGGAGCCGATCTTTCCATTTAGGCGACAAGCCCACCCGGTCCATCATCTGCAACGCCAATTGGGACCTTTCCTTACTGCTACCCTGGCGGCTTATGAGCAATGGTTCTTCAATAATCTGGGTTGCAGACATGCGGGGATTCAGCGCTCCTGCGGAATCCTGGAATACGAGCTGGATTTCCGCTTCAAACCTGGTCTTTCTTCCAGCTCCCGGCGCCAGGAGATTTCTTCCCTCGAACCAGATTTCTCCGGAGTCGGGCCGCTCCAGGCCGACGAGGCTCATCGCCAGGGTGGTTTTCCCGGATCCGGATCCACCGACCAGCGCCAGGGTTTGGCCATTCTGTATGGTTAGGTCGACATTATCCAGAGCATGCAGTTCGATCCTTTTCTGCCACCAATGGTTGCGAGTGTAGACCTTGCGAAGATTTCGAACTTCTATCAGGGAAGTCATGACTGGCCCGCTCCATATTTGAAACAGCGGACCCTCCGGGAAGGAGAGGAACCAAACTCCTCCGGACGGCGAGCGTCACACATTTCCAGGCGATCCTTGCACCGTTCCGAAAATGAGCAACCAGGCGGAGGTGCCATCGGATCGGGGGGGCTGCCCGGGATGCAAGCCAGCCTTAACGTACGATCTCTAGTCACCCCCGTCGGTGCATATTGAGGGGCACACTCCAACAGCGCGCGTGTGTACGGGTGTTGAGGCTGCGACAGGACTTCCTGCAGGGGGCCGTCTTCTACGATCTGACCGGCGTACATGACCATGACCCGATCTGCCACTTGGGCCAGCGCCGCCGGATGGTGCGTGATAAACAGGAATGATGTATCGAACGAGTCCCTCAGCAGTTTAACCAGATTCCCAATTTCAGCGGCAGTAGTCGCGTCCAACGATGCAGTCGGTTCGTCGGCAATGATCAATGCCGGTTTGCACACCAGAGCCTGGGCAATCATGACCCTCTGGCGCTGTCCTCCGCTCAATTGATGTGGATAAGAGGAGTACAAGCGATCGGATCCTCCCAGGCCGACGGCAGTGAATGCTGCCTGGGCTGCTGCGCGCGCTCGCTGCCTTGGCCAGGCGTGATGCGCACGGACCACTTCCGTGACCTGGTCTCCAACCCTCATGACAGGATTCAAGACGCCGGAATCCTGATAGACCAGGGAGATCTTCGCACCGCGAACTTCGCGGAGCTGCTTTTCATTCAGCAACAAGAGATCACGGCCGCCGAAGCCCACCGAACCACCAGCCAGCCTCGCTGTGGGAGGGAGAAGGCGCAAGAGGGAAAGCGCCAGTGTGGTCTTGCCCGAGCCCGACTCTCCCAGAAGGCCGACGACCTCGCCCGGCGCAATATTGAAGCTTACTCGGTCAAGAACGGCGAATTCGGAACCATCATTCGCACAGAAGTGTACTGACAGACCGCGGACCTCAAGAAGATTCTCCGGATAGTGAAAGCTCTGGTGCAGTGTATTGCTGGTCGGATTGGAGCGTACACCTTCCATCGCCGTTCGGTTCGGCCCTCGGTTCGGTCAGGCGAGCCCCTCCCTAACCCTGACAACACTCTGGCTCACTAATTCTGACCATAGCCGTAGTGCACTCTTTAGAGGCGCAAATAGTTCCTGTGGAAGAGTACGAGGGTAACCTGGCAAACCCCTTGGTTAGCGCCAGCCCACACGGAGAAACAGGAATTCAGTCCCCTCCTCAAAGTGTCCGATTTCCAAAATCCGGTCATGTTTTCGGGACATTCCTATCGAGCTCAGCGCTTAAGTTGCTGGGAACATTGGGGACGGGTGCTCATGAAGCGTGGTTCGCCGATTGCTTTAGTTCAGACCATGCTGAAACCAACGCCGCCTCCGGTTAAGAACGAGATCCACGCCGACTTGAAGTTTCAAAGTGTCCTCCCCGCCCTCCCCGGAACTGACAGCGTTCCACTTGGGGCGCACAACGACGCAACAGATATGCTGCTCCGATTCAACCCCCGATTGATCGGATTTGGGATTGCTAGTCCCTCTCCCACCCCTTGCCCGGGAATGAGCGCCCCGATTCAACTCGTCAAGCCCTTCACGGAGAAGAACTCGGAGGAGGAGAAATGAACAGGTTCCATCGCGCATTGTGCGGTGGCCCTTGGTGGTGGCCCCGAACAATTTCTCAGGCCTTTCAACTTCTGCCCTGCCTGTTGACGTCGCAGAAAGACCGGGACTTCAGACTACTTGTCGCTAGTGGCGATCTGCGCTTGACGGTCCTCCAGATTGGCCAGAGGATTGTCGAAATTGAAGCCAAACAAACGGGGGTTCTCACCAATCACGGCAGCCGAGACAATATAAAAGACATAATCGTAGGTCTCACGAGGGATCTTGTCCCGATGGTGCGACAGCAGGCGCCAGAAATTCCGCTCTCTCGGATTGGCCGGCATGCTTCGCACCAGGGGGAGCACCTGATCTTCTCCCCAGTTGTAGCAGGCCATCACCAGAAAGCCGGATGCCTGGGCGTCGGTGCTGTACAAATCCTTCAGGTACCGCGCGGCGGCCTTGGTTGCTTTGCGATATTGATCACGTTCGTCGCCGGGATCGGGCCTGCGCAAATCCGCGAGCGGGCCAATCCGGAGTCCGTACTTGATGGCCGTCTGGGGTATGAACTGCCACATCCCCTTGGCGATTCCCATCCGGGTCATGGGGCCGCTCACGTAAGGATCGAAATTGCTTTCCTGCAACGCGAGATAGAAGAATTGGGGAGGAAGTCCCTGATCCAGGAGGTCCTGAGAAATCGCGTTGACATATCCGTTTTGCTGGGCAGTGTGAATGGCTGCCGCCAGTCTGCCCGACTGCTGCCAGTAGCGGATGTATTTATTTACCTCGGCCTCGAAATCCGGGGGCATCTCCAGTTCGCACTCGCCGAAGATACGCGCCACCCGCAGCAGGATGCGCTGCTGCTCTGTCATTTTGCGGTCGTAAACATGGAGCGTGGCCAGGTACTGGTCGTAGTCACTCCGCATCTCGCGGCGGCGGCTGGCATATTCGCGGACGACCTGCGCCCCTTCCTGGCTGTGGGTTGCTGCGATCGCGTTCTGCAAGTTGGCAATATCAAGATCCAGCGACTTCATGGCGTAAAACAGGTCCTCGGCCATGGACCGCTGCCGTTGCAGTTGCTTGTGCTCATACCAGGCGTACCCGCCAGCACAAGCCGCCAGCAGGAGCAGGGTCGCGATGATTCCGCTATAGGTGCGCTTTTGCTGAGTCCGCACCTTGGCGAAGGCGCGACGCACGTACCGGGTGTGTTCACCGGCGCACTCGTTTCCGGGCCGGTTGAAATAGTGTTCAACATAGCGCCTTACGATCGTACCGCTGCCGGAGGGGACTTTCTCTCCCGCGGGCGGTGACTCCGGGAGCGGGGTCGGTTGCGGCTCAAAATAAAGCCGAGGCCCCTTGACGCCCAGCCGGATTTCCAGGGGCCGCGTGACCTCGGTTTGTTCGACCCGCTCCCCAGCCAGGAAAAGGCCGTTGCTGCTCTGGAGATCGCGAATCCACCATCTGCCGTTCTCAAAAATGACTTCGGCGTGGATCCGGCTTACGTATTCACTGCGGACGCACACTTCGCATTCGTCCGTTCGACCGATGCGAAAAGGCTGGGCGAAGGTAAAGCTTCTCTGGTCGGCAAGGGTGTCCTTGAGACTTACCTTGAGGCAAGGCTGGGGAACCGGTTGTGCTCGGAGAGCGGGCATGCGCACTCCAGTTTACGACCCGAGGTCAAGCGTCCAAGTTTACCGAATGAACTCCGGGACAATGTGACGTGAAGATTCGACTGTCGCCACGGGTGGGGCGCTGATGCCACGCGCCGAGGGCTAGGCGATGCCCTTCCTGGGCTTTGCATCCCAGTCCACTGGATTTGACATGCGGATTCCGGGGCTGAATTGAATGTGCAGGTGGGCGGGATCGGGAGGCTTATGGAGTAACACATAGTAATGAGGTCCGAGGGTGCGTTTCAGGGCCTCACAGATGCGCTGGGCCACCAATCCAGTGCCCCCGCCGGGCAGGTCGCGGGTGCGGACGTCAACCGCGAACCCGGTGTGGTGCAGGGAGAACATTCCGTGTTTCGGGTTCCACTCCTGACCCGCGGTGATTTCGATTTGATAGTTCTTGCCGGCATGCTGCCGAAACGCCTCCTGAATCACCTCCAGCTTCGAAACAATCTCCGGCCGTAGCCCGGACACGGAACCATGGGATTCCAGACGGGAGAAATTGGTGGGTAACTTGTACCAGTTTTCCGCGGGGCGTGGATTGGGCACCGTGCTCTCCTTCAGGTGGGAAATTTTAGGCTCGTGAGCAAATCGCTCAGCCCCCGACTGGCTTACTCAGGCTGTTCTGCCCTCTCGCCAAGACGGCTAAACGGATGTATAGTAGCACTCCTCCCGTGCCCTGCCCCACCTTCCCTTGGGCGGGCCGGAAGCGCTGTGACCCGATCGGGCCGAACCGTTCAGGGGTAAGTATTCGGATCACCGCAATTCTTCACAATCGCAAATGAGGATCGCTGGCCGCGGACGATTTGCCTGCGGCGGGAATTTGTCATGGCCTCATCCCGAATCGCGGGTCGATACGAGCTCGAGGAAGTACTGGGCGAAGGTGGCATGGGTGTGGTCTGGAGGGCTATCGACTCCAAGACCGGCAGCCCCGTCGCCATCAAGCTGATGAAGGATATCTCCGACCCGGTGGCGGTTGAACTATTCACCAAGGAGTGGAAGGCACTGGCGGAAATGTGCCACCCCAACATCATCGATGTCCGTGACGTGGACGTCATCGAAGAGAACCGGAAGAAGAAACCCTTCTTTGTCATGCCGTTGTTACGCGGCGCCACCCTGGCAGAACTGATCGGCGATGCCAGTGCACGTCTGACCCTGGCCCGCATCGTGGAGATCATCAGTCAGGTATGCAAGGGGCTGCAGGCGGCGCACCAGCGCGGTCTGGTGCATCGCGATCTGAAGCCCAGCAATATCTTCGTCATGGACGACGACACCGCCAAGATCATTGATTTCGGGGTGGTTCACCTGGCGGGCTCGAAGTCCGTCACCGGACAAAAAGGGACCTTTCAGTACATGTCGCCGGAGCAGGCGCAGCTCAAGGAAATCACTCCGGCCTCGGACCTGTTTTCCTTGGGTGTGATTCTGTACGAGGCCCTCACCCTGCGCAAGCCGTTTGCCCGCCCCACGGCCAGCGAAACCATGGAGGCGGTGATCAAGTACATACCGCCGCCGGTGTCCGAGATCAACCCCAGCGTCAACCCCTCGGTCAGTAAGGTGGTGCACAAGTGTCTGGCCAAGCTGCCTATTCACCGCTTCGCCAGCGCCCGCGACCTGGGCGAGACCCTGCAGAAGGCCTTCCGGAATGAGCCGATCTTTGCCGCGGCCAAAATTGGGCCGCGCATCGAGCGGGCCAAAGCAGCTTTCAAATCCGGAGATGAGGTTTTCGCCTCTGACATTCTGGCGGAACTCGAGGCGGAGGGGCATCTCGATCCGCAAATCACGGTGCTGCGAGCGCAGATCGAGACGGTGGTAAAGCATAAGAAGATTCGCCAGCTGCTGGAGAGCGCACGCGCTCGCATGGAGCAGGACGAAATCGCGCTCGCGCTGGACAAGCTGCGCGAGGTGCTGGAGGTTGACCCGCAGAATCCCGAGGCGCTGGCCATGCGGACAAGCATGGTACAGCAGCAGAGCGCAGGCCAGATCGCGCGCTGGTTCGAGTTGGCCCAGACCCACCTCGACAACCGGGACTTTGGGGCGGCCCGGCATGCGGTGCAGGAAATCCTGGCCACCCGTGGCAGCGATTCCCGTGCGCTGGATTTGCTGGATAAGATCGAATCCACGGAAGCCGACGCCAAACGGATTCGCGAGCAGAAAGAGCAGCTCTATGGCTCGGCCCTGAAGGCCTATCAAAACGGGGAAATCGACACCGCCCTGAGCAAGCTGGAACGCCTGCTCTCCGTGGCGCAAGCCAATCCTTACGCCGCTATTCCCGAACGCGACGCGGTCTATCAGAGTTTTTACAAGGAGATTCGATCGGAGCGCGACTCCATTCACAGCGCCCTCGAGGACGCGCAGCGGCAATTCAGCGAACGAAACTTTGCCGGAGCCATGGCCACTTGCCGTGACCTCCTCGAAAAATATCCGCATGACGGGATGTTCCAGGCATTGAAGATCCGCATTGAGGACGCGGAGCGACAAGAGCTGTCCTCTTACATCGCGGAAATGTCGAAGCGGGCCGAGGCCGAGCCTGACCTTGACAAGCGAGCCAACATTCTCCGCGAAGCCTGCGAGCGCTACCCGGCGGAAACGCAGTTTGCCCACCAGCTCAGGTTGGTGCGGGAGCGGCGCGACCTGGTGAATTCGATCGTGGCCAAGGCCCGGCAATACGAGGAGCGGGGCCAGCACTCCGAAGCCATCAGCCAGTGGGACACCTTGCGGAATATTCATCCCCAGTATCCGGGAATCGCGTTTGAGCTAGAGCAGTGCAAGAACAAACGCGACCGCCAGTCCCGCCACGACGAGCAGGCTCGCCTGGTGGATGAGATCGACCAATTGATGGAAAGGCGCGCCTATGCCAAGGCGATCGAATGCGCCCAGGCTGCGCTGCTGGATTTTCCCGGAGATTCAGAACTGGCGGGGCTGCAAACCCTGGCGGAGCAGGGTCTGGAACGGTCGAAAGAATCGCGCCGGCTATTCGAAGAGGGTCAAAAATTCCGCTCCCAAGGGGATCTGGTGCAGGCCACGGAGTGGTTCCGCCGTGCCCTGGAACTGGACCCTCGCGGAACCGGATTGCGGGATGCGGTGGTCGCCATCCTGGCCGAGCGGGCCCACCTGCTGGTGGACCATAACTGGCAGGCCGCGGAACCAATGTTCCAGGAAGCCTCCGACCTCGATTCCAATCACCCCGCGGTTCGAGCCCTGCGCTCGAGCATCTCCGAGGCCAAGCGGCAGACAGTGGTCGGCAAGACCCTGACCGAGGCTCGGGCGCTGGTCGCGGCAGGTAACTCGCAGGCGGCCGCAGAACGAATTCGAGCCGCCCGGGCGGAGTTTCCAACCGATCCCCGGCTGGAACAGTACGAGGCCAGTCTGCTCAGGGAGGCCCGCAAGGAAGAGAGAGGCAGGGACAAAGCTGCATTGGGCCAGGACCGCCGAGCTCTGGAGCAAAATCCGGACCGCGACCGATTGAGATCGGTCCTGGAGCACTCCATGGCGATCCGGGACAAGCACCCTGACGATCCGGAGATCGAAGAGACCGTGGCCGAGATCGAGGTGGCGATCAAACGCGTCGCCAAGGTGGATGATCTCAGTCAACTGCTGCGAGTGGAATCCGCATTTACGGGCACTGACGGACGACCCGTGCCCAAACCAGCATCGGGTGGGGACCGAAAAAAAGGTCCGGCCCTGGTGGATCCGAATGCTGACAAGACCAAGATTTTTCAGATCGAGGAGGGCAAGAACAAAAAGGAAAAGAGTGCCGTTTCGGTCATCGCCGATGAGATAGGAGCTCTCTGGCGCGAGATCGAACGAATGGCGCTCGCCTTTGCGCGACCGGAGGGAAAGTGGTCGGGAGTGAGGTTGGGGTCTCTCAGCGGAATCATCGTCCTGATAATCGCGATCGGGTATCTCATTCTACGGCCGGCGCCGCCGCCGATCGAGCAAACCAAAAAGCATCCGCCAACGCTGATTCACATTGTTTCTGATCCGCCCGACAGCATCGTCACCAGCGAAGGCAAAGCGGTGGCCGAAGGTGGAGCGGCGGCGGGCACGACGATCGAGGTGGCGCATCTCGGTTACAAGACGAAACGAATCCAGCTGGGCCCGGAGTCCGACGGAAAAGTCGCGCTTGAACCGGAGCCCGTCCACCTTTCGATCCAGACCTCGGAAAAGAGCGGAATAGTGCAATTGGACGGGCAAAAGATCGGCGATCTCTCCGACGGTTCGCTGGCCGAATACGACCTTGCGCCCGACGGCAACAGTCACAAACTCAGCGTCCTGGCGCAAGGCAAGCGTTTGTTCACGGTCGAATTGCAGGCCCAGGCGGGTTCCCGTCCTCAAGTCACCGCCCTCGACGCGAGCGATCTTTTTGTAGTGACCAGCCTGGGGGACCGGGCCATGGTGTATGGCCGAAATCTGTCCACCGGGTTTCGCTTTGGAGAACAAAGTGTCCTGGTAAATCTTTCAGGCAGCGACTTGAGTCTGAGCGAAGGCAACCGGGAACTCAAATTCGGCGAAGGCAACGAGCAGGGAAGCCTTTTGCTCGACATCGCGAATGCTCCCGCTCTGACGGTTCATTCGCTGGATACCGCAGGGCAAATTCTGATCACCACGAACGTGGAGAAGGCCTTGCTAACCGTGGACGGAGCGCCCGTGCAACGGCAGAGGAAAGGCTGGCAAGTCAGCCGGCCTCCAGGCGCCCACACCTTTACGATTTCCGCCGAAGGATATGTGCCGCAGACCTGGACGATAACCACGCAGCGCCGGCAAACCGTCAGCAAGAACGTGAACCTTCTGCCCAAGGTGAAAGTGCCGGTGACGTCGTCGCTGTTGATTACCGGCGGCACGCCGGGCGCCGAGGTCACTCTTGACGGCAACCGGATAGGTGAACTGGATGCCAACGGCAGCATACGCCTTCCCAACAGCCTGACGGCCGGAAAGCACTCCTTAGTCCTGGCCAAGCCGAACTACGCTAATCGGGTATGGGACGTCAATCCGAATCCGCCGGATGAAGTCCTGTTGTCGAATACCGCGCTGGTAGCGTTTGCAACCCTGTCGTTTCAAACCACGGCCCGCAATGCCACCGTAAAATTCCAGCGCGTCGGGGAGTCCCAGGTCCATGAAGTTAGCGCTTCCCAAAGGGTCAGACTGCCGGCCGGTCAATACCAGGTATTGGCGGAGGCGCCGGGCTTCAAAGGAGTCAGCGGGGAGGTCCAGTTGGAGGCGGGGCAAAATGCACTTCTGCCGCTAAAGCTTACCCCCATCCCGGACTACCAATTCCCAGACCCGGCGCAAATCACCCACGAGGGCGAATGGCTGCGGTCCAGGAATCACGACCAATTCGTTTACCTGAGGCCCGGCTTCATGCATGAGAATCTGATGTTTCCCAAGCCTGGCCCCACTCTGTTTGGAAAGAAAAAGGTGCAATGGGCGGTTGAGGCTGCGGATGGATCTGCCCGTTTGCACTATGAACTGGATGGACAAAAGTTGACGCGCAAGCTGGTGACCGGGAGCGAGACGGCCGACGAGAAGGAAGTAAGAGGAGACACCGTATCAAGCGCGCAAGCGGCGGTACTGTCGATTCATATCCGGGTTGACGGGCCGCGCGTGCGAATCAGCAACGACCGGGGAGTCGTCCTTGACGACTACACCGTGCCCTTCAAGGACCTTTCGAACGGCAGAATTGGCATCAAGACAGATTCTCAGTTCATCGTCAGGAGTGATAACGAATGAGCACAGCATCGATCCGACCTATCCCGGTGAAAGCGCCCATGCCGACCGAAGTTCCGGCCTCCAAGCTCGACCGGCTCGCCTTGCTTTATGAGGGTATCCTGACCGCAATTGTGCGGGTCCAGACTGGGCGCCAGCAGGTGCAGGATCCGGAAAGCTTCCGGACGCGCATGCAGCAAGCGCTAAGGGAAATCGGGACCTCGGCCGCCCGAAAGGGCTATTCCGCGGAAGACGTGCAGGAAGCCAATTTTGCCGTGGTCGCATTTCTCGATGAGACTGTGTTGACCTCCGATGCCAGCGCCCAGGAGTGGGCCCGCAAGAGTCTGGGCGAGGAGCTCTTCGACCAGCGCTCGGCTGGCGAGGTCTTCTTCAAACGCCTGGAGACGCTGCGCGCCAACCGCGACTCACAGAGTCTAGCCGAGGTGCTGGAGGTGTATTACCTCTGCCTGCTCCTCGGATATGAGGGCAAGTTTGCCGGAGGGTCCAAGGCTGAGCTGCAGTTGCTGATGTCAAATTTGAGGGAGCGGATCGAGCGCATCTTCGGGCGCAGTCCCGAATTTTCTCCGGACGGGGCTTTGCCGGATGAGCCCGTGGCGGACGCGCGCGCAGCCGACCCCCTCGACCGACAGGTCAAGCTGTTCGTGCTGGCGGCATTCATTCTGGCGGTGCTCTGCTTCACAGGTTTTTCCTGGTACCTGGGATCAAAGTCTGGGGATGTTCAGCGCGTAATCCAGGAGAGGATGCTTCGGTAGGAGGCGGCGTATGAGTCTCGGCAGGATTTTCGGCCTGATGCTTCTGTTCCTCTTTTTTGAGGCGGTGGTTGCGGTGCTGACCACGCTCGCCTTTCCCGAGGTGAATGTTTTCCTGGCCTGCCTGGCCATGACCGGGCTGGCGGTCGGTGTCTGGGCGGTATTTGTTCTGGTCACCCGCATCATGATGCGCCCACGCATTCCTCAGGCTCCGGCGCCGATTCGGCCCGCCACCCCGATCGCTCCCCGGCCTTCATTCGGCGACGACAGCTTCACCCAGGAATTGACTTCTCTGGTCAACGAAGCGAACCGGCGGCTGGCTGCGGCCCTGCCCTTGAATGCCCGCGGCGAACCCCCCACGGTCGCGAGCTTGCCGTTGTATCTGGTCATCGGCGGAGAAGGAAGCGGGAAGACCAGCGCCATTCTCAATTCTGGTCTGGAGCCCCGTCTGCTTGCCGGAGAAGCCACCCGTGAAGCCACCGTGCTGCCCACCAAGTCGTGCAACCTGTGGTTTGCCGAGGGCTCGATTTTTGCCGACATCTCGGGCCGGGTATTGACCCAGGAAGCCGACAACTGGGAGCGCGCCCTCCGTGTCCTCGGTCAGAAGCGGCGCATTCCAAGATGGAGACAGCTGCTTTTCGGTCAGCGCAGCCCGTCGAATCTGAAGGCTATGGTTCTGGTATGCGATACCACTCCGCTTTTGCGGGCCAGTGATCAGCAGCGCGCGACCGCCCTGGCCCGGACCTTGAGTGAACGCCTGCAGGCTGCAGGCGCAGTTTTCCGCAGGGAATTTCCGGTCTATGTCGTTTTCAGCAAATGCGATGCTGTGCCCTTCTTTCCCGAATTCTTCGGCCATCTGAGCGATCCGGAGGGAAGGCGTCTGCTGGGTGTGACCCTGCCCTTCATCCGGCACCGCAACGACAGCGCCGATATTTACGCCGAACGCGAGGGCAAGCGCCTCACCAATTTCTTCAACCGGCTTTACATGTCCCTGGCGGAGAAGCGCATGGTGCTGCTGGCCCGGGAGGAGGCAGCGGCAAAAAAATCGACTGCCTATGAATTTCCGCGCGAGCTGAAGAAGATCCGCAGCGAAGTCGTGCAGTTCCTGCTTGACGTCTTTCGCCCCAATCCGCTGCAACTGGGACCGCGGCTGCGCGGCTTCTATTTCTCCGGGCAAAGATGGATCGCGCGCGACACCGGGCCCGTCCTGGAGGGTTCGGTGGCCGCCTTCAGCGTAGCGCCTAAACGTTCGGATGCGACCGTTTTCTTCGGCGCGAAGCCCGAGGTACCGGGGGCTCCGGGCGGACAGCGGTCGCCGGGAGCAATTCCCCGGTGGTTGTTCCTGTCGGACATGTTTCATAACGTCGTACTCAAGGACCGGGCTGGGCATGTTGCAGCCCCCCTGAATACACGGGAGCAAGGCTATCGCAACCTTGCCTTTGCAGGGGTTGGCACCCTGCTTTTGCTGCTGAGCCTGGTGTGGGTGAATTCATGGCGGCACAATCGGGAACTCCTCAACTCGGTGGAAGCCACGGTCATGGGGATTCATCTTGCCCCGGACGCTGCCGCTCTGGAGACCATGCCCGAGATCGAATCCCTGCGCGGGCCTCTGGCCCAGCTGCTGGACTACGACCGTCATGGCGCGCCTCTCTCCTACCGCTGGGGCCTCTATTCCGGGGGCGATGTCACCAGCGCGCTGAGCCAGCTCTACTTCGACCGTTTTCGCCGCTTGTTTATGGAGCCGATGCTGGGAGCGCTCAGTGGTCGTTTTCTGTCGTTGCGATCGAACGCTCCGGTGCAGGACGACGTTTACGACCTGCTCAAAACTTATCGCATGATTACCTCGGAAGAGTGCAAGCCGGACCCGCAGTTCCTGAATGCTGCCCTGATGCCGGTGTGGACCAGCGCGGTTGCCGCGCTCTCGCCCGACGCTGCGGCGCTGGCCGAGCGCCAGCTACAGTTCTATGTTGCCGAGCTGGGCGTGGAAAACCCTTATCAGCAGCAGATTTTCGAAGAAGGCAAGGCAGTGGGCCGGGCCCAGGCTTATCTGCGCGATTTGAACGGGCCGGACAAGATGTTTCGAGCCCTGGTCGAACAGGTGAATCACGACAAGCAGGGCGACACCCTGAGCCGGTACGCTCCCAACTACGGCGAGGTGATGACCGGACCGAACACCATCGACGCCGCCTACACCCGCGAAGGTTGGGACGCGATGATCGACAGCATTCGCAATCATAAGCTGGCTTCGGCGGGGGAGGCTTGCGTGCTTGGCGCCGAGTCGCGCGTGAGCAGCCTCAAGCTGAACGCCGAGACCGAACGCGAAGTCGAAGATCTCTACATCAAGAACTATATTCAGCGCTGGAAGGCGTTTCTGGAGGCCCACCACGTAGAACCATTCCGCGGTCCTTCCGACGCCGCCTCCCGGCTGCGCACCTTGGCCGACAATAACCGCTCCCCCCTGCTCGGGCTGGTGTACATGACGTCCCGTAACACCGATCTGGTGTCCGCCCAGTCGGGAGGCTCGGTCGTACAAACGGTGGAGCAGCAGGCCAAGCAGGGACTCAACAATATCCTTGGCAGGGTGGTGGGGAAGAACAACGCGAAAGCGGTCACCCAGCAGTTACCCGACGACACCATCAGCCCCAAAGACGTGGAACGCGAGTTCGGGTCGGCTCACGTGCTGGTCGATCCGGCCAATCCGGAAAAGTGGCTCAATGCCGGCAACCAGGCATACGTGCAGGCCCTCGAAGAACTGGGCAATTCCCTGGCCGAGCTGCCGCCGCGGATCAGGAACAAGGAGCCGGCTGACCAGCAGGCAATGGATCGCGCCAACAAGGCATGGCAAGCAGCATCCGACGCGCACCACGCCCTGGGAGCGATCCTGCCCAACACTACGTCCCAGGTGGATGTCGATCTGAAAGCGCTGTTGGCGGAACCGATCACCTACGCGGGAAGGGTAATCAAGGCCGTCCCCATGGAAGCCCCTCCGCCCCCGCCCCCGACTCCAGCGCAGCTGGCGAAGCCCATCGTTGACCGGGTAAACCTGGGTGCTCAGGCGCTGTGCTACAGCATGGATGCGGTTCGGGCCAAATACCCATTCAACACCCTGGCCACCCGCGAGGCCTCTCCGCAGGATCTGAATGACGTATTCGCGCCCAACACCGGTACACTGGCGCGCTTCGGACAGATGCCGGAAGTCTCGAAGGCCTATGTGCGTCAGGGAAAAGGATGGGCCCCAAACCCGACATTCCCGGCTGACTTTTCGCAGCCTTTTCTCCAGTCGCTCAACAACTTCAGCGATTTCTCCGATGTTTTGTATTCCGACGGAAGCGGCCAGCCTCGTTTCGACTACACGGTGACCCTGGGGGGTACCGGCAAAGTCCCCTACGAACTGGACGTGGACGGTCATGTCATCAAATACAACCCCAAGAAACCGAGCATTCCAGTGAAGCTGGTCTGGCCGCCGGTTACGAACGCGCCCACCCGGCTGGTGCTCAAGACCGGGATGACCCTCCCAGTCCAGAATAACGGCCCCTGGAGTTTGTTCCGCTTGTTGCAGGCCGCCGACGACCAGAATGGCAGCCTTTTTGTCTTCCGCACGGTGCAGTTTGCCGGCAGCAACCATGTCCCGTTACAGGACGAGAAGGGCAACCCCATAACCGTCCAGATCCGGGTAGAGTCGAGTGTCGGCAACATTTTCGCCAGGAGCTACTTCTCCAAGCTGCAATGCGGGGGATGGGCGCTTCGCCGGGGAGGAGATACTTTCTAAGGGGTGGTGTCTCAGTTGAAGTTGCAGCCAAGTTGGGGAGGAGTCATGAGCTTGCGAAGGCATCTGGCGTGGAGCGGATATGCGGCTGGCAAGCGGTGCGTGGCTCCACGCCGGCTCCTTCGGGACTGGAGTCCCTCAGGATGACTCCCAATCTGGGTGGGCAATCTGAGCCACTACCTTTGTAAGGGGAAGATAGACTTTTGACCAGGACTGTGGTAATGTGCGTCGCGTTAAACCGCTTCGTGGGCCCTGTTTGTCTTCCTCCTGGAGTTTTGACATGCCTAAAGAGAGTCTTCAAAAAAAGATAGGGCGGGTTCGTCCGCCACGGGTGCAGATCACCTACGACGTCGAAACTGGCGGCGCCATCGAAAAGAAGGAGCTGCCCTTTGTCGTGGGTGTGCTGGCTGACCTTTCGGGTCAGCCCGACAAGCCTCTCCTCACCCTTAAGGATCGTAAATTCGTCGAGATAGATCGGGACAACTTCGACAAGGTCCTGGCCAAGATGGAGCCGCGACTGGCCTTCAAGGTTGACAACAAGCTGAGCGACGACGATACCAAGATCGGGGTCGAACTGAGGTTCTCCAACATGGAGGACTTCGAACCACAGAACGTGGTGGAGCAGGTCGATCCGCTCAGAAAGCTGATTGAGTTGCGGCGAAAATTGGCCAACTTACGCAGCAGTCTCTACGGTAACGACAAGCTCGAGAAGATGCTGCAGCAGATTCTTAATGATGATCAGGAACTAAATAAACTTCGTGCCGAAGTCGGTCTGCCGGAACCGGATGCCGGGTCGGGGAAGGGAATTTAACATGGCAGAGCCAGCGAAACCGTTAGCCAGCGTGGTGGTCAGCGAAGAGGGCAGCTTGCTGGACAAGATCCTGCGAGAAGGCCGCCTCGCTCCGACCGATGAGGAGCGGGATACCGCGAAACAATGGGTCGGAGCGTTGGTGGAGCAGGTAGTCAGCAACGAGATGAAGGTTTCGGCTGACACCGAAGCCATGATCAATGCGCGCATCGCCGCCATTGACCAGGCCCTGACCAACCAGTTGAACGAGATCATGCATGCGGAAGCGTTTCAGAAGCTTGAAGCCGCATGGCGCGGGCTTAAGTACTTTGTTTTTCAGACTGAAACTTCGACCATGCTGAAAATCAAGGTGCTCAACGTCTCCAAGGGAGATCTGCTGAAGGACCTGCGCAAGGCTTCGGAGTTCGACCAGAGTGCGACCTTCAAGAAGGTGCATGACGAAGGGTACGGAGTGTTGGGTGGCGCTCCCTTCGGGGCGCTGGTCGGCGATTATGAATTCGGCCGCCATCCCGACGATCTGGAAGTCCTGGAAAAGATGTCGAACATCGCGGCGGCCGCGCATGCCCCCTTTCTGGCAGCGGCCAGCACCAAGATGTTCAATTGGGAGAGTTTCACGGAACTGGCGGGCCCCCGCGATCTGGCCAAGATTTTTGACAACGACGCTTACATCCGGTGGAAGTCTTTCCGGGAAAGCGAAGACTCCCGCTATGTCGGGCTGGTTCTGCCCCATGTGTTGGCCCGGCTGCCCTATGGCAAAGAGACGGCGCCGGTGGAGGCGTTCGATTTCGAAGAGAATGTCGACGGCAAGGACCACAGCAAGTATCTGTGGGCGAACGCGGCCTATGCCTTTGCTGCCCGCTTGACCGATGCATTCGCGCGTTATGAATGGTGCGCCGCCATTCGTGGGGTCGAGGGCGGCGGTCTGGTCGAGGGCCTGCCCACCCACACCTTTACTACCGATGACGGCGATATCGCCGTAAAGTGTCCCACGGAAATCGCAATTACCGACCGGAGAGAGAACGAGTTTGCCAAGCTCGGCTTTATTCCCCTGTGCTACTACAAGGGCACCGACCGCGCGGCCTTTCTGGCAGCGCAATCGACGCAGAAACCGACCGTGTATCTCAGTGACGACGCCAATGCCAATGCACGGCTCTCGGCGCAGCTGCAATACATCTTCGCGGTGTCGCGTTTCGCTCATTACCTGAAAGCGATGATGCGGGACAAGATCGGTTCCTTCATGTCACGGGAGCAATGCGAACAGTTCCTCAACCAGTGGATTTCAAACTATGTGTTGTTGGATGACTTGGCGAGTCAGGAACAAAAGGCCAAATTCCCCCTGCGTGAAGCCCGGATTGAAGTCACGGAGATTGCAGGCAAGCCTGGCGCTTATAATGCCGTCGCTTACCTGCGTCCGCACTTCCAGCTTGACGAGCTGACGGTTTCACTGCGGCTGGTTGCCAAGTTGCCAGCCAAGGCCTAGCCGACACCATGTTGCGGCACCATCGGCGGCTGCGAATAAGCAGCTGCAACGGGAACAGTGTTTCTAACCACCTTCAGAAAAGGAGTAGCGCATGGCTGATAACTACATGCAGATCGATGGCCTAAAAGGAGAGAGCACAGATTCAGAACACAAGGACTGGATCGAATTGCTTTCTTTCAGTCATTCCATTTCGCAACCTGCATCCGCTACGGCGGCTTCGGCTGGCGGAGGAACCACTTCGCGCTGCCAGCACGGCGACTACCTGATCACCAAGTATGTCGATCTGGCGTCGCCCAAGCTGTATGAATTGTGCTCGAGCGGCAAGCACATCAAGGATGTCACCATCGAAATGATGCGCGCCTCCGGGGACAAACGGGTGAAATACATGGTTGTCAAGATGGAACAGGTGGTCATCTCCCAGGTGGCTCCGGCGGGGGGAGGAACCGACTTTCCCACCGAATCCATCAGCTTTAACTACGGCACCATCAAGTGGACCTATACCCAGCAGAAGCGTACCGATGGGAGCCAGGGCGGAAACACCGCTGCCGGCTGGAGCCTGGTGGAGAACAAGACCGCGGCGTGATGGCTGGTGCCTGCGTCCGGTAAAGTGGCCACTGCCTGTTGTTGCCGTGGGAGGAGCTGACATGGTCGGCACGGAATTGTTGGAGTCCGGCCAGCTCGCGGGTGCGATTGAGCGCGTAGCCGGAGAGGTCAAGGCCAAGCCGGGTGATCCGGCTGCGCGCACATTCTACTTCGAACTCCTGGCCCTGAACGGCGACTTGGAGAGGGCAGCCAAGCAGCTTGAGGTACTGGCTACGGGAAGCGCCGAGTTGGGGGCCGGTGCTCCGATCTACCTGGGTGCGATCCAGGCAGAGAAGGAACGTCGCCAGTTCTTTCACGGCGGACCCAGGCCGCGGGTGGTCCGCCAACCTGCTTACGCGAATTCCTACCTGGAGGCCGTGGAAAATTATGCGGCGGGTAATCTGTCAGCCACCACCAGGTTGCTGGAGGCTGCGGCAGAGGAGGAACGACCCCTGCGCGGCACGCTCAATGGCGCCGAGATTCATGAGCTGAGTGATTCTCACGACTTGCTGGGGCCCTTTCTCGAGGTCGCCATGGAAGGTCACTACGCGTGGGTTCCCTGGGATGCCATCCAGTCGCTGGCAATTCCAGAACCGCGCTTCCTGCGTAATACGGTTTGGTCACCGGCGTCTCTGACGCTCAGCTCCGGCGATCGCGGTGAAGTCCTGGTATTTTCGCTGTACGTCGATTCCCACCTGCAGGCGGACGATGACATCAAACTCGGCCGGCGCACCATCTGGTCGAACCCCGCTGATTTCACCGTTGCTTATGGGCAAAAAGTCATCACCACCGGAGACACCGATTGTCCCCTCCTGGAGATGCGCACGCTCGAGGTGGGGCCATGCCGCTGACCCGAGTCGTGGATGAGCGCATTCTGTCCCCGATTTCTCCGCAGAAACCTGCGGGAGACGATCTGCGAGCTCTCCGCGACTGGGTTGACATCCGCAAGGCCCGGCCCAATCTCAGCGATACCGCCGACAAGAGAGACTGGCAACCCGCGAACCCGACCAAGACCGACTGGGCAACGTATAAGGATGCGGTTGAGAAGGCGCTTTGCACCAGGTCCAAGGACCTCGAACTGGGTGTGTTCCTCACTGAGGCCTGCGTACGCCTGCACGGATTTGCGGGCGTGCGCGACGGTGTCTGGGCAGTCAAGGGCTTGCTAACCGAATTCTCCGACAAGGGCCTGTTTCCCCTGCCCGAGGAGGGCAATCTTGAAGCGCGCTACGGAAAACTGGAATGGCTGAATGAAAAACTGGCCGAGGTCATTCGAGAGGTTCCCATCACCATGCGGGCCGCGCCGGCCAAGAACTACTCCATGAACTACCGCGAAGAGGCATTGCGGCCGAACGGCATGATTACGGTGGCGGAGTTCGAGTCTGCGGTCACTGCTGGCACCCGGGAGCAATACGAATCCTTGAGCAAGGAACTGGAAGAAGCGCGGACCGAGTTCGACCAGTTCGAGCAGGTAGTCAATACCCAGTTCGGAGAGAGCGCGTTGTCATTCGTCGAATCGAAGCATGCCTTGGATGACTGCTTGGTGGCCGTGGGCAGCATACTCCGCAAAAAGCAGCCCGCTCCGGTCAATGTCGGAACTGGGAGCGTGGCCGCAGTGCAGACTCTTGGCTCTGGCGGAGGTGGGGGCGTGGCAGAAGGTCTATTGGGTGACAACTGGGCGGCGGCTGAACGCATGGCTCGAGGCGGAGAAGTGGATGCCGCGCTCTCCACCATGACCGCCCTGGCGGCGGCAGAGGCCAACGGGCGAGCCCGGTTCCAGCGCAAGTTGCTCTTGGCCGACATTTGTATCCAGACCAACCGCTTGAAACTGGCGCGATCGATTCTGGAAGAACTGAACGAACAGGTGGACAAGCACAACCTGACCGGGTGGGAAACCTCAGACCTGATTGGCGCGGTGTGGGCGCGGCTGGTCCGCTGCTACCGGGACAAGAACGCGGGAACCGCGAATGCCGAAAAGGCAACTGAATTCTTCCTCAAGCTCAGCCGCCTCGATCCATGGCAGGCGCTGGCGCTGGGCGAACCGACGGAGAGCCAGTGATGGATACCGACGAAACAACCGAACTGCTCCCGACGATCCTGGATCGGCTGGCTCCCCAGCAAGAGTACCGCGGCGAAATTGGGATGCGGCGGCACAGCACGATCGAAGAGTCCATAGGGCGGGACCTGGAAATGTTGCTTAACACCCGGCGGGAGGAGTTTCTGGTGCCGCCCGGATACGAGCAGACGGCGACTTCGATTGTGAACTTCGGCGTCCCCGATTTGACCTCCTGCGGCAGCCTGCGGACGGCTCCCGAACAGGCCAAGCTCTGCCGCTGGATTGAGGAAGCTATTCGTAACTTCGAGCCGCGCTTGCGCAACGTCGCCGTGCGGGTCATCGATCGGGAGAACGTGACCCCGCTCTTGCGATTCCGGGTGGAAGCCAAGGCCGAGTTCGCTTCCGAGCGGATTGCCTTCGATCTGGGGCTGAAAAGGGACAGCGGAGAACTGGCCATCCTCCAGAGATGATGTCATGAACGGCGACCTGCTTCCATATTACGAGCGCGAATTGCTGTTTATCCGGAAGATGGCGTCGGAGTTTGCCGGACGCTATCCCGAGCGTGCCGCGGCCCTGAAGCTCACCCACAACGGCTGCGAAGATCCGCACGTGGAGCGGATGATCGAGGCCTTTGCGCTAATCGCAGGACGCATTCAGCGCAAGATCGACGACGAATTCCCGGAAATCACCCAGGCGCTGCTCGATGTTCTGTATCCCCATTTTCTGCGCCAGGTCCCAGCCATGGCGATCGCGCAGTTTGAGGTGGACCCAGAACAGAGCAAGTCTTCCACCGGTCACCTGGTTCCACGCGGGGCGAACGCTTTTTCGGAGCCGGTGGGGGGAGTGCAGTGCCGTTTCCGCACCGCGTACCCGGCCCGTCTGTGGCCCATCAGTGTTGCGTCGGCGGGTTTCACCCGGGCGGTGAACGTGCCCGGAGGTGTCAGCGGAGCCAATGCGCAGTATGCCATCCGCATCGAGCTGCAGAGCCTGGGCGTGGCCAGGTTTTCAGCCCTGCAAATGCACGACCTGCGCTTCCACATTGGAGGAGATTCGCAGGCGGCCCACTGGATCTACGAGTTGCTGTTCAACAACGTCAACCAGGTCCTGCTTCGCTATTCGGACAAAAGCGGAAAGCGCCACACCACTACCCTGCGACCAGATGTCATGGTAGAAGTCGGATTCGGGCGCGAGGAAGCGATCCTGCCGTACTCGGAGACCAGCTTTCAAGGCTATCGCCTGCTGCAGGAGTACTTTTGTTTCCCACAAAAATTTCTTTTCTTTGACCTGACTCAGCTCGACCAGTTGCCGCGCGAGCAGCTTAATGACCGGCTTGAGATCGTGATCCTGCTGGATGAGTTTCAGCGCAGCGAACGTGCCACCCTGCTGGAGCAGGCGGTTGGCAACGAGACTTTTCAGCTGGGCTGTGCTCCCGTGGTGAACCTCTTCGACCATTGCTCCGAGCCCATTCGGGTGTCTCATACCCGCACCGAGTATCCCATCATCCCGGACGTGCACGCGCCCATGGCCATGGAGGTGTACTCCGTTAACCGGGTAACTTCGATCGCTCCTTACTCGGAAGAACCCAAAGAGTACCGGCCCTTCTACTCCTTCCGCCACGGCGAGGAGACCGCGAAGGGGGAAGCCTTCTGGTACGCCACGCGCCGTGCCTCGGAACGCAACGGTGACGCTGGCACTGACGTGTACCTGTCCCTGGTGGACCACAACTTCCGTCCCAGCCTGCCGGCCGCGGAATCGATTACCACCAATATCACATGCACCAACCGCAACCTCACCGATCGCCTCGCCCTGAACGGACGCTGGGGCGAGCTTGATCTCGAAAGCAGTGCAATCGTCAGGACAAGAATCGTACGGGGCCCAACCAAGGCAGTGCGTCCGCCCTTGAGGAGAGGGCTGCAGTGGCGACTCATTTCCCACCTCTCGCTGAACCACCTGTCACTGGTGGAAGGCGGAGCTGATGCGCTTCGGGAAATGCTCCGGCTGTATGAGACCGCCGCCAACCCGTCGGTGGCGCGGCAAATTTCCGGCCTCACGGCCGTGCGCAGCAGCCGCAAGATGGCGCGCCTTGAGTCTGAGCACGGCTTCGTCTTTTGCCAGGGCATCGCCATCGATACCGAGTTCGACGAAGAACAGTTCGCTGGAAGCGGCGCCTTCCTGCTGGCCAGCATTCTGGAACGCTTTTTTGGCCTGTACAGCGCGATCAACTCGTTTACCCAGCTGCGGGTCAGCACCCTGCAGAGGAAAGGAGTGGTTTGGGCATGGCCTCCCCGGACTGGGGAACAGATCGTCGTCTAGACGAATCCTTGTTCGCCTCAGGTTACGAATTCGATTTTTTCCAGGCAGTGCGACTGCTCACACTCCTGCACGGCGAGCGCCACCCCGAGGCGTCCAGCAGAACGTCGGATGCGGTTCGCTTCCATGCCCATAATTCTCTGGCCTTTCCCGCGAGTGCGATCGCAAGCATCGAAGCAGGAAATGGCGGTCCGGCGAATATGACCGTGACTTTTTTGGGAATGACCGGTCCCGAAGGGGCTTTGCCGGCTCCTTATACGGAGATCGCTGTTGACCGCGAAGCCTTCGGGGACACTTCCTTTGCCCAGTTCCTTGACGTCTTCAATCACCGCCTGATCGCGCAATTTTTCCAGGCGTGGCAGAAACATCACTTTGTAGTGGGATACGAGCACTCTTGGCGGCAGAAGCGGGAGCGGGATGACTTCACGTCGTTTCTATTTGATCTGGTCGGCATGGGGACGGCGGGCCTGCAGGGTCGGATGCCGGTTGCTGACCTGGGCCTGCTGCACTATGCGGGACTTGTGGCACAGCGTCCGCATTCCGCCGACGCCTTGCGTGCCCTGCTGCATGACTATTTTGACGTTCCCGTCAGGGTCGAACAGTTTAAGGGTAAGTGGCATGTTCTCGAAACCGACGAACTGTGCTGTTTGGGTTCCAACCAGCCCAACAGTTTGTTAGGCAACGGGGCCGTCGCCGGGGACGCGGTATGGAGCTGCCAGGCGCTGGTGCGTATCGTATTCGGTCCGCTCACGGCTGAGCAGTTTCGAAGTTTCTTGCCCGATGGAGAGTGTTTTTCCGAGGCTGCCGCACTCACCCGCCTGTTCCTGGGAAGCACTCTCGAATTTGAACTGCAACCGACGCTGTGCGGCGATGAAGTTCCGCGCTGCGAGCCCGGCGGCACGGCTTTGGGCGGGCCCAGGCTGGGTTGGTCGGCGTGGCTGAGCAGCGAGGCCTTCCATGCCCCCGCTGCCGATGCGATATTCCGGGAAGAAGAGCAAGTGAAGTTGGAGGCGTGAAATGGCGCTGAACCGAGAAGGACTGGTCGCCAAGCTGAATGCCACCTGTCGGGCGAAGCTGGACGATGCGGCAAAAATATCTCTCAGCAGGACGCATTATGAAGTTGATCTCGAGCACTATCTGTTGATGCTGAGTGAGATGTCAGACGCGGATGTGTCTGCCATCTACCGCCACTTCGAGATCGATTCGTCGCGAATCTCCAAGGACTTGACGCGCGCTCTCGACCGCATGAGGTCGGGAAACTCGCGCAATCCCATGATTTCCCCGCGCATCGCCAGGCTGCTCTCCGAGGCCTGGAGCCTGGGTTCGCTGGAATACAGCGCCACCCAGATTCGCTCCGCCTTCGTCATGGCCGCGCTTCTGTCGAGCGATACACTTTCGCAATTCGTTACCAACAGTTGTCCCGAGTTGAAAAAAATATCCGTCGAGGCGCTCCGGGCCGGATTGCTCTCGATCTGCGAAGACTCGGTGGAGGACCTTGCGGGCTTCATCAAGCAGGAGGAGGGCGAAGCCACGGCGCAGCGGGAGCCGTCTCGCGCGACGCCGCCCGCCACCCAGTCCAGCCTCGATCAGTTTACGGTCAACCTGACGGAATCAGCCAAGGCGGGCAAGATCGATCCTGTGTTGGGGCGTGACTTCGAGATCCGGCAGATTGTGGACATCCTGACTCGCAGAAGGCAGAACAACCCGATTCTGACCGGAGAAGCGGGAGTCGGCAAGACTGCGGTGGTCGAAGGCTTCGCGCGCCGCGTCGCATCCGGCGATGTGCCTCCATCCCTGCAGGGTGTGCAGGTAAGAGCGCTTGATCTTGGACTGCTGCAGGCCGGGGCCGGGGTCAAGGGTGAGTTCGAGAATCGCCTGAAGAATGTGATCGCTGAGGTCAAGGCTTCGCCTACCCCCATTATCCTTTTTATTGACGAGGCGCACACCATGATCGGTGCCGGTGGGCAAGCGGGGCAGAACGATGCCGCCAACCTGCTGAAACCAGCGCTGGCGCGGGGCGAGCTGCGTACCATCGCGGCCACCACCTGGTCCGAGTACAAGAAATACTTCGAAAAAGATGCAGCCCTGGCGCGACGCTTCCAGGTGGTCAAAGTGGACGAGCCCACCGAGGAACTCTGTGACGCCATGCTGCGGGGCGTAAAGTCAACCCTCGAAAAGCATCACAAAGTCACGGTCTTGGACGAAGCCGTCACCACCGCCGTCCGCCTGTCGCAACGTTATATTTCCGGCCGGCAGTTGCCGGACAAGGCAGTCAGCGTTCTGGACACTGCCTGCGCGCGCGTTTCGCTGGCCCAAAGCGCCACTCCCGCCTCACTCGAGGACGCGCAGCGCCGGGTCGAACTGGTCGACATCGAACTCGGAATTCTGGGACGCGAAAGCGCGACCGGGACTGATCACGCGGAGCGCCTGACAAGATTGCTGGCAGAGAAGGAAAGCACCCAGATCCGGGTGGCGGAGCTGAACTCACGCGTCACGCAGGAGCGCGCCGTCGTCCAGAAAATGATTGAGCTGCGCAGCAAAATTGAGCAGATGGTTGATTCAAAGACCCAGGCGGTACCCGAGGTGACCGCCATGACCGGAACCGGCCCGGTGCTGGTCGTGCCTCGAGTTCCGGCCGAACCGAGTCCAGCGGAGCTTGAAGGCATGCGCGTGGAGCTCTCAAACCACGCCACCGAACTGGCCACCCTGCAGGGCGAGAATCCGCTGGTGAGGCCGTTTGTGGATGGCGGCACCATCGCCGAGGTTATCGCCGGCTGGACCGGCATTCCTGTGGGCAAGATGCTCAAGGATGAGATCCACACCGTGCTGAAGCTCAAAGGCTTGCTGGCACAACGCGTGATCGGGCAGGATCATGCGCTGCAGGCCATCGCACAGCGCATTCAAACCGCACGTGCCGGTCTCGACGATCCTCGCCGTCCGACTGGAGTATTCCTCCTGGTTGGCCCCAGCGGAGTGGGAAAGACCGAGACTGCGCTGGCTCTGGCTGACACTCTCTACGGCGGTGAGCGCAACCTGGTCACGATCAATATGTCGGAATACCAGGAGGCGCACTCCATTTCCGGCCTGAAAGGTTCGCCTCCGGGATATGTGGGCTACGGTGAAGGCGGGGTGCTGACCGAGGCCGTGCGCCGGAAGCCGTACTGCGTCCTGCTTCTCGACGAAATGGAGAAGGCGCACACCGATGTCATGGAGCTTTTCTATCAGGTCTTCGACAAGGGTTTCATGGAAGATGCGGAAGGCCGCGAAGTCGATTTCAAGAATACTGTGATCCTCATGACTTCGAACGCAGCCTCGGACCTGCTGATGAAATTGTGCGCCGATCCTGAGACTCGTCCCGAACCGGCGGCCCTGGCGGAAGCACTGGGCCCGGAACTGCGCAAGATATTCAAGCCAGCGCTGTTGGGGCGGCTGATCGTTGTGCCATATTACCCGATTGACGACGCCTCGCTGCGCCAGATCATCCGTCTTAAGCTGGGGCAGATCGGTCAGCGGATGCAGGAGAGCCACCACGTCCCCTTCACCTACTCGGACGAACTGGTGTCAATGATTGTCGGGCGCTGTACCGAGGTGGAGAGCGGCGCACGCAATGTAGATCACATCCTGACTGGCACTCTGTTGCCGGAAGTTTCAACCGAAATGCTGTCGCGCCTGATGTCGGGAAGCGCGTTGAGCCGCGTCCACGTGACCGCAGATTCGGGAAAGGGATTTCAGTACGACATCGCATAACCGGTATGGCAGCCCACCGAAAAAACGTTCCCTTGCGCGATACGGCCGAGGTCTTGGTGGTCGGGGACGGCACCATGTGCCGCATGCCCAGTCCGCGTCCGGGGCCTTTGCGAAGCGAGCCTGATCGTGATTTGCCGCTGCCGAAGAGTTCCTGGACGAGAGAATTGCCGGACCACGGTTCGTGGGAATCGAGATCATCTACACCGGCAAGCGTGGCGGCCAAGCCGGCAGACGAGAGTGCGCCAAAGCAATCTGTGCAAAGAGTGGCATAAGGCAGGGAAGTGATCTATGTCGCTGACTCAAGCAGCTCGACAGATCGGGATTGAGACTCCTCTTGGGGAGGACACGTTCCTGCTTCGCTCGTTTCAGGGGCACGAAGCGATCTCGAGGCTGTTTGCCTTTGAGTTAGACCTGGTATCGGAAGAGCCATCGATCAAATATGAAGATATCGTCGGGCAGTCCTCGACCGTTCGAATCGGGCTCGCGAATGGCTCCCTGCGCTATTGGAATGGCTTTGTAAGCCGTTTTGTGCAGGCGGGCCGGGACAGCAATGTCGCGGTCTATCACGCCACCATCGTGCCCTGGCTCTGGTTTCTTGACCAGACATCGGACTGCCGCATTTTTCAGACCAAGACCGCACCCGACATCATCAAGCAGATTTTCCAGGAGTACGGATACCGTGACTTCGCATTCCGTCTCTATGGCGACTTCGTCAAGCGTGACTACTGTGTGCAGTACCGCGAGTCGGACTTCAATTTTGTCTCCCGCCTGATGGAGGAAGAGGGCATCTTCTACTTCTTCGAACACGAGAATGGCAAACACACGCTGGTTCTAGGCAACGATCCGTCGGCCCATAAAGAGTGTCCGAACCAGGGCAGCGCGCGCTATGAAGGCACCGCCGGGGGGTGGCAGGACGATGACGTAGTTCTGCAGTGGCTGCAGGAGCAGGAGTTCCGCCCTGGCGCCTTTACCGCCACCGACTACAACTTTGAGACGCCTTCCACCAACCTCCTGAGTACGGTGAATGGGAAAGGAAAATTCGAACTGTACGACTTTCCGGGAGAGTACACGAAGCGCTCCGATGGCGATCACATCGTGCGCGTGCGTTTGCAGGAGCAGCAAATGCCGCAGAGTGTGGCCCGCGGTACTAGCGACTGCCGCGCTTTCGGAACCGGATACAAATTCAAGTTGACCGACCACTATCGTGACGACCTGAACCAGGAGTACGTGCTCACCGCCCTGCGCCATGCCGCGCGTCACAACCTCGGTTATGCCAGTGGCTCAGAAGAGTCCGGGCCGGTTTATGAGAACAGCTTCGAGTGCGTCCCGGCAGCTACGCACATACGTCCACAGCGCCGCACTCCGGTCCCGGTCGTTCAAGGATGTCAGACAGCAGTGGTAGTCGGACCCTCGGGCGAAGAAATCTTCACCGACAAATATGGCCGGGTGAAAGTGCAGTTCCACTGGGACCGCGAAGGCAAGAAGAACGAAAACAGTTCGTGCTGGGTAAGAGTGTCGTATCCCTGGTCGGGAAAAACTTGGGGAGGAATTCATATCCCCAGAATCGGCCAGGAGGTAATCGTTGACTTCATCGAAGGCGACCCGGACCGTCCGATCATCACCGGGCGGGTGTACAACGCGGGCCAGATGCCGCCCTGGGACCTCCCCGGCAAGATGATGGTCAGTGGCTACAAATCGAACAGCACCAAGGGCGGCGGAGGGTACAACGAACTGAGCTTCGACGACACCAAGGGCACGGAATTGATCCAGGTGCATGGCCAGTACGACATGGACACAAAGATCGAACACGACGAGCGCCGCCATGTGGTCAACAACCGCACCAAGAATGTGGATGTGGACGAATCGAGCACCATCGGCAACAACCGTACCGAGAAGGTCGGCAAGAACGAGCAGATCACCATCGGCGTGGACCGCACCGAGTCGGTGGGCGCCAATGAAAAAATTGACATCGGCAGCAACCGGACGGAAACCGTCGGTTCCAACGAGTCAATTACAGTTGCGCTCAACCGCACTCGCAACGTGGGCGTCAACGAAGCGGTCAACGTCGGCGCCGCGCAGGAAATCAATATAGGCGGATTGCAATCTGTGACCATAGGGGCGACTCGCGCCAAGACCGTGGGCATCAGCGAATCGGTGAATATCGGCACGAGCCAGTCGGTGAATATTGGCACAAGCCAAAGCACGACCATAGGTGCAGGTCAGACCATCAGCGTCGGAGCAGATTTGGGTGAGATGATCGGCGCTAGTCATAGCGAGAACGTGTCTAATGACCGCTCCGCCTCTATTGGAAAGAATGACACTCTCAAAGTTGGCAAGGTTCTGGCCATCGAAGCAGGCGACGAAATCGCGATTAAGACCGGTAGCGCGTCGATTCTCATGAAGAAAGATGGAACCATCACGATTGAGGGCAAGGACATCACGATTAAAGGCTCGGGAAAGATTTTCGGGCAAGCGGGTGGAGACATGGTGTTGAAGGGAAGCAAGATTTTGCAGAACTGATTCGGCTTTGGGAGGATCTGTGAACAAGTCTGGCACACTAGAAGAAGCGGAACGCCCATTGAAGGGCGGTTCGAGAGAGGCGCCCACGCCGCCAACAGATGACGATGATAGGCAAGGCTTGGCTGGCATCCGGTTGCCTGGCGTACTCGTGGGCCGATTCGTCGCCCTCCGCAACTCCAAAGAACCGCTGGTGGACTTTCCCTCCAATACTTCCGGCGAACTTGTTACCGCCCGTTCCCTGGTTCCCGTCACCGAAGGAGAGACGGATCGGGAGGTGGTGCTCGTATTCGAAGACGGCGATCCCACGAAGCCGATTATTGTCGGGCTATTACAGACCGCCAGCACCCAGACCACCAACTCTCCTAGTGTGAGACTGGACGACGAAGCCCTCGTATTCAGTGCCAAGAAGGAAGTCGTCATTCAGTGCGGTAAGGCCAGCATCACCCTGACCAGCGCCGGCAAAGTTCTGATTCGCGGCGCTTACGTGCTCAGCCGGTCCTCCGGCGTAAATCGAATCAAAGGTGGTTCTGTTCAAATCAATTGATCTCCTGTTAGCCAGTGGAACTTCTCAATGCAACCCGCAAGCAGGCCGCCTACACAATGGGCATGAAGGCTGACGGCCGCGAACTGCTGGTTGTAGCGGTAAAGGGAACCTTCGGACTACCCAAGGGCGGAGAAGAAGAACCGCTGCTCGCCGATGAGCAAATCGAGCTTGTGCAAGCCGACACCTTCACGGGCAAGCCAGGATTCTCTGCTCCTGTGTACGAAACAGATTATGCCGCCGCAAAACCACGGTGCGATGTGCTGCTGAACGGCAGCGCTTACGCTCCTGGGGGGCGTGCAACCAAAAAAGTCACAGTCTCGCTCCACGTTGGCCCGATTTCAAAATCATTTGACGTTATTGGAAACCGAGTTTGGCTTTCCGCTATTGTCGGAACTGTGCCCAGCCCGCCCGAGCCGTTTACGGTGATGCCCATCTCTTACGATCGGGCATTTGGGGGAATCGATATCACCCACCAGGACCCTGCCAAGCATCGCTTCTACGAATACAACCATGCTGGCGTCGGCTTCCACCAGCAGACCGGCCGCGAGTTTGTTGACGGCACGCCGCTGCCCAACACCGAAGAGACCGGTCGCCCAGTAAATGAGCCTCGCGGGTCATACCGTCCCATGGCCTTCGGCCCCATCGGACGGGCGTGGTCGCCTCGGGTGAAGCTGGCAGGCACCTATGACCAGAATTGGATCGACAATATTTTTCCGTTTCTTCCTCCCGATTTCGATGAGTTGTATTACCAGGCCGCGCCGCCCGATCAGCAGATGGATTACCCACGAGGTGGCGAAGAAGTCGTGCTGGTGAATTTGACTCCTGAGGGCTACACCTCGTTCCGGTTGCCCAGCTTGAATATGCCGGTGGTGTTCTACCTGAAAGAAGACGAGAACAAAGAAACCCAGGCAGTTGTGGATACCATCGTGATCGAGCCCGATCTGCACCGTTTCACGCTCACCTGGCGTTCTTTCCTTCCCTTGCGCAAGAACCTGTTTGAAGTGGAACAGGTGCTCGTGGGCGAAATGTCGGCAGGGTGGCACCGCGCCCGTGAACTCGGCAAGACCTATTTTCCGTCTCTGGGTGCATTGGTAGCGGAGCGGAACGGGAGCGAAGATTGAAATGCAGCCTGTCGCGTTGCTGGCTTCCGGCATGGTCACCGGTGTTGGTTTAAGCGCTCCCGCCAGTTGCGCTGCCATTCGTTGTGCCATCAACAATTTTACTGAGACCCGCTTCATGGATAAGGGAGGCGAGTGGATCATTGGCAGTCAGGTGCCGCTGGAGCAACCGTGGCGCGGCTTGCCTAAACTGCTTCACCTGGTCGTGCCCGCGATCCGGGAATGTCTGGCGCATGCGGGCAACGTTGCACCCGGACAGATTCCGCTGCTGCTTTGCGTCGCCGAAGAGGAGCGACCAGGCCGGCTCCAGGGACTGGACGACCAGCTCTTTCAGGATGTGCAGACGGAACTGGGGGTCCGTTTCCACCCGCGTTCCGGCGTGATAGCGCGCGGCCGTGTGGCCGGAGCGCTGGCGCTGGCTGATGCGCGGCGACTGATCTACGAAGAACGCGTGCCCCTCTGCCTGATCGCGGGCGTGGACAGCTTCCTGGTAGCCGCCACGCTGGCCGGATTCGAGGAGAAGAACCGTCTGCTGACCAGTCAGAACTCCAACGGTTTTATTCCGGGAGAAGCCGGCGCGGCTGTGCTCGTCGGCCCTCCGGGCCAGACGAAAGAAAATGAATTCCTCTGTCTCGGCATCGGCACCGGTGAGGAAAAAGCTACGGTTGATTCCGAAGAACCGTTGCGCGGCGACGGCTTAGTCCAGGCCTTCAAGTCCGCTTTCGCTGAGGCGGGTGGAACGCTGGCCGACGTGGACTTTCGCATCACCGACTCCAATGGCGAGCAATACTGGTTCAAGGAAGCCGCTCTGGCCGTGACACGCACTCTGCGTGTGATCAAGCAGGGATTCGAAATCTGGCACCCGGCCGACTGCATTGGAGAAGTCGGCGCCGCCATTGCTCCGTGTGCGCTGGGCGTCGCTCTGGCCGCGGCACGCAAGCACTACGCCCCCGGCCGCGGTCCGCTCTGCCACTTCGGCGGCGACCACGGCGAGCGACTCGCGCTGGTGTTGTCCGGCAGCAACGGAAGAGACCAACTGATGGGCATGGAAGTGTATGCCAACGGCATGTCCATCGCCTGCAAAGCTGCAAGCGGTCAAACCATCGCGGCCATGCCCGACGTCTGCCTCAGCCCACCTTCTCCGCCGGCAGGTCCCATTCCCATTCCGTATCCCAACAACGCCATGGCCAGCGACACCACCAATGGCAGCAAGACCGTGCAAATCAATGGTCAGGAGGTGATGCTGAAGGACAAGTCCACCTTCAAGAAAGAGCACCGGCGACGAAGCGGCCACCAAGGGCTTGGGCATGGGAGTGGTGTCGCACCAGATCCAGGGTGAAGCGAACTTTGTTGCCTGGTCAATGGATGTGAAATTCGAAGGCGAGAACGTCCCACGGAATCTCGATCTGACGCTTCACAATGAGATGTGCAACCCGGCAAACACGCCGCCCTGGGCATATTTTGATTCCATGACTCCTCCCGAATTGGCGAAGTGTGCGACCGTGAAGAAGAACGTTGAGGACAAATGCGGAAAGCATATTCGAAAGAACACCTACTCTACTGGCCGAGTAAACAGGACCGGTGCAATGAAGGATATGTGTGACGACAAGGAATGCACGGAGGCCAGCAAGTGCATGTTGGTTGAGTATGGCGGCAGCGGATCGCCAAACTGTTGTCCCGGCGCTACTGGTCACCACTTGGTGGAGGTCCATGGCTTCTGCGATCCGGGAGATCGTGACAGTCCTGTAGCTCCGTTTACTGGGGGGAACGGAAAGAAGCCGTACAACCAATATGATGCACCGTGTGTGTGTGCTACCTCGCCCAATTCGAACTGGGAAGCTGAGCATGGAGATCTGCACTCGGTGCAAGGAGTTAAAGAGAACTACGCGATTTTGACTGCCCCACAAAGAAATCCTCCAAGAAATCCGGCACAAGCCTGGACATACGGCGAAGCGCGACAGGCCGGTGTGGATGCCCATGCGGCCACTTTTCCAAGTCCGAAATGCAGTGAAGACTGCATCGCGGCCCAATTGGACGCCTATCATAAAGACCAAGTTGGCGTTGAAGATTCCACTCCGCTTCGGACTGAAAAGTATGACTTCGGAACATCGGCAGTTGATCAACTCAAAAGAGGAGTACAAATGATCAAAGATTTGGCGAACAAACGGATCGGCGACCTCGTCCCCGGGATGTTTGGATAGCTTAAGAATGCGCAAATCATGAGAAGGAGCACTGTCGTGACTAGAAGTAACAGTGACTGGGTCTTTAGCCGCGGGATAGCCGTCAACGCGAAAAGGGTTTTCTTCACTACCTTTCCGAATGCGGGCAACGATGGGCCGAAGGAGGTTACACAGGTTGTATGTTGGTCGCCCAATAACGTCGCAAGTTTCATGTTGCCATGGGAGGCCAAGGCCATTTCTTTTCCGGAGTATCCAGTACCCCACGGGATCGTTATGGGGCCCTTTGGGCAGATTCGCGTCAGCGCTCCGCACGGCAATGCGGACGAAATTGTCGACCCGACCGATGAGGGGCCACCCGGACGCGGAATATTGCGAGACCTCCGCGCAATTGGACAGCATGTGTATGCCGTCGGAATGAACCGCCAGTGCTATCGAAGGCATTGTGGTCCGGACCCTCTCTCAGACGCGGTGTGGCGCCGGCACGACACCGGAATCATCAACTCTGGCCCCCCCGACCCGATTGTCGGTTTCAATTCGATCGACGGTTTTTCTGACGACGATATTTACGCCGTTGGCTGGCAGGGTGAGATCTGGCACCACGATGGACGGAGTTGGAGACAGACCCACAGTGGAACGAATCTGAAGCTTGAACGAGTTGTATGCGGCGCCGGTGGAGTGGTGTACGCGGTAGGCCAGACCGGAGTAATTATTCGTGGCATCCATAATCAATGGGACACTATCGAGCAGCATGTGACGAGCGAACAATTCTGGGGAGCAGTTTGGTATAAAGACCGCCTCTGGCTCGCAACGCTCAAGAGCGTCTACGTTCTTGATGATCACGATTCGCTCGAATTGGTGAATCTTTCGCTGCCCGAACCCGCGACCTGTGGCTGGCTTATGACTGCCGGCGATGTTCTTTGGTCAGTTGGCTCACACCATGTGCTTTCCAGCGCCGACGGATACAAATGGACACAGCTCTTACTCTAATGACGGAGCATGGGCGTGATGTCCGTTCGCGGAAGTCGTCGAGGCAGTTTGCAAACGGGGGTGTGATAGTGTGCTGCTGACCGTCACGGTAGCCATTCCATCATCATGCCAGAATCTGCTAGAGTTCTGTCCCAGCATGCCGAAGAAGCCCCCTTCCTCTGGGGCCTCCGAAACCGCGCCGTAGCTGCGCCCCATTACAGTCTCGCCGACCTGGCTAAACTCGACCAGCGAGTCGAAGCCCATCTGGATGGCTTACGCATCGCGGGCGAGGAAGGCTGGCAGCTTTGCCGGAAGGAACTGGCCTGGAAAGAACCTGGCGAAGTCTTTGCAGCTGCGGTGCTGGCTCTTGAAAGCGCAAACAAAGAACGCATCGCCGAGGTAGTCAAAATCGGCACTGCCGAAGCTGCGCTTGCTCGTGGATTGATTTCCGCCATGGGCTGGCTGTCATTTGCGCAGATTGAGAACCATGCGAAGCGATTCATTTCGGCTGACTCGCCGCGCTCGCGTCACGTCGGCATCGCAGTCTTTGCGGTTCATCGCGAGGATCCAGGTGAATTGTTGCGCAACGCTCTGAGGAGTGAAGACTCTTTGCTGAAAGCCCGAGCTTTGCGCGCGGTTGGCGAGTTGGGCCGAATGGATTTGGTTTCGCTGAGTCAGAACGACCTGAATGCCAAAGATGAAGCCTGCCGCTTCTGGGCCGCGTGGTCCACCGCGCTACTCGTCGGATACACCAATGCCGTGCAGATCCTTCAGTCATTTGCGGAGTCTGCGAGCCCTTACCATGAGAAGGCGCTGCAAATGGCTCTCAGGCGTTCAAGAATCGACAGCGCTCATAGTTGGCAAAAGCGGCTGGCCGCGAACCCGAAATCCGCCCGCCTTGCAGTTGTTGGGGCAGGCGTAATTGGTGATCCCGTTCTAGTGACCTGGCTGATCGAACAGATGAAGGTTCCTCCGCTGGCTCGGGTCGCCGGCGAAGCTTTCACGATGATCACCGGCGTTGATATCGCTTACGAGGACTTGGATGGCGACCAGCCTGAGGGCTTCGAGTCTGGCCCCACCGAAGATCCTAAAGATGAGAATGTTGAGCTTGATCCCGACGAAAAGCTGCCGTGGCCCGGCGCCGGCTTGATCGCGCGGTGGTGGGAGGAACATAACCGCGAATTTCAAGATGGAGTCCGTTACCTGCTGGGCAAGCCGATTACCATGGAATGGATGAACCAAGTCCTGCGCACAGGACGTCAGCGGCAGCGAACCGCCGCCGCTCTAGAGCTGGCGATCATGCTACCTGGCAAGCCTATGTTTGAAGTCCGTGCCCCGGGGTTTCGGCAGCAGGAATTGCTTCGATGATCGGAGGCAAGCATATAGAAAATAAGGGTCGTACTAGTACCCCGGCACAAAACACCGGCGGGCGGCGACAATGAGTGCGATCGCGCCGCTGATCGCCGCCTTCTTCGCCCTGTTGGCGGCCATCTTCCTGGTTCTCTCGGCCACCCGAGGAAGTTCGCTGGCCAGGAAAACCTGGCGGCGAATTGGTATTATCTTTGCCCTGGTGGCGTTGCTGATCTTGGCATTTTCGCGCAATATTACTTGATCTCCTTGCGTTGCAATAAGATACAATGTTGCACCAAAGATGTGGCAATGTCTTGACGGAGATTTATGAGCCAACAACCAGCGGATGTAGGCCGATCACTCACCCATGAGCAGCTGCCGCGGCTGCACAAGGTCACCGGGGAGGTGGCAAGAATTTGTCGCGGGCAACTGCGGACTTATCTGGACGCACTGGCGCCCTTGTTTCGTCCGCGGCGCATTCTCGGCAACCACATGGATGGTGCGGGCAAGGAATCGGTAGTTGGCGCGGACCAGAATCTGGCCGATGTTCGCGAAGCGTTCTTTAAGGCTTGCGGCCGCCCCTTCGACCTGCGAAAGGAACTCCCCACACCGCTCGAATCCGTGCCCACGCAAATCCAGTTGTACGAATGGGAGTATCCCTACGACATTCGCAGCCAGGGGGAGCGCAAGACCATCAGCGTGGTCTCGCCTCTGAGCTGGGTATTGGCGTATCCTTCCACCTACACGCTGCCGATGATGCGGCAGGTGGTGGCGGGCAAGCAGGACCGGGATGCGGAGGGGATAAAAGCGTTTGTGCTGCGCGCCTGTCTGATGCAGGCGCTGTTCGCCAAGGCTGCGGAGTTGACGGCCCTGTTTGAAGGCCTGCGCTATCGAGTGGAAGTCCGCAAGTCGGCTCCCCTGGGGGATCTTCCTTTGGTGACACTGTCCGCGCCGGTAAAGACGGTTCGGCCGACCGATGACCTGCTGATGACCGCCACCGGGCTATCCGGACGCACCGGCTTCGAAGAAGTGATTGATGATGACCAGGCCGCGCACATCGCGGATCCTCTGCAAGCACAAATCCTGAGAGTGCTCGACATTGCCGACGGGAAGAATACGGGCGAGTAGATTCGAGGTCGCCGGGGTGGTATGGCAAAAGCACAGAAAGTCGTCTGGACCAAGGGCATGTTCCTCATGCCCCAGCATTTTCAGGCCCAGGATGAATATTTCGAACAGGCTCTCCACTTCCGCCTGAGCGCGTCCAGTTTTGCCAACTGGGGATTGAGTGGCATCGGGATTGATGAAGCCAGCCTGGTGAATGGCCTGTTCACGTTGCGCCATTGCGAAGGCGTCATGCCTGATGGCTTGATGTTCGAGATGCCTGCCAGCGACGAACTTCCTGACGGCCGGCCGGTTGAAGAGGTGTTTGCGCCCACCCAGCAGACGCTCGACGTTTATCTGGCCATTCCGCAAACCCATCCCTCGGCGAAAAACATTGCAATCGCGGCGAAGGCGTCGGATGGACCCAACCGCCAGGTCTCGACTCGCTACGTAGCGGAGACGCGCTCAGTCATGGACGCCACCATGGGCGCGGACGAAAAAGCCATCCAGGTGGGAAAGAAGTCCTTCCGGCTCCTGTTTGGGGGCGAGAGCCTGGAAGGTTTTACTACCATGCGCATTGCGCAGATTAACCGAAGTCCGGCGGGAGCCTATGTGCTCGGCCCCAAATTCATACCTCCCCTGCTGGATATTGGGGCCAGCGACTACCTCATGATGCTGGCACGCCGCCAGGTGGAAGTTCTCACGGCCAAGAGTGCATCGCTGACACTGCCCCGTAAGCAACGGGGGCGCGATGTGGCCGATTTCACCACCACCGAGGTAGCGAACTTCTGGTTGCTGCACACGGTGAATTCTTACCTTCCGGAACTCAAGCACATCTGGAAGGTTCGGCGGGGCCATCCCGATGTGCTGTATCGCGCCATGCTGCGCCTGGCCGGCGCTCTGACCACCTTCACCATGAACCAGAGTGTGCGCGACTTTCCCGACTATGATCACGACAATCTGGGCGAATCGTTTACCGCGCTGGATCTGAGAATTCGCGATCTGCTGGAGACCGTGCTGCCCTCCAAATGTGTCACCATTCCGCTGCAGCTTACCGAGAAGCTGGTGTGGACGGGAAGCGTTTCGGACGAGCGCTACCTGAAAGATTCACAGTTCATCCTGTCAGTAAGTGCCAACATCGCGGTGGACGAACTGATCGCAAAACTTCCTCGACTCGCCAAGCTCTCCTCGCCCAACGAAATCAGCCGCCTGGTACGAAATTCATTGCCAGGGGTGGTGTTGCGTCACTTGCCGTCACCACCGTCGGCGGTCCCGACCAAACTCGACAACCAGTACTTCAGCCTGGTTCAAAGCGGGGCGATCTGGGATGGACTGGTGCAGGCACGCGCCGTCAGCGTCTTCGTGCCCAGCGAAATCAGTGATCCGAAGATGGAGTTGCTGGTGATATTGTCCTAGCGCCTCACGCATTCGTGAAATGGATCTGAAAGAAGTCGGCCACGAAAGCCCGCAGAAGATTCCAGAATGGATTGACGCCACGAGTGAGGCCATCGGCGGAAGGTTACGTCACCTGGAACACGACAGCGGCCGTCATCCGGAAAGACACAGAATCGAGGAATGCACGGTACGCCCTGGCGGTGTTTGAGCGTGAGATGAAAGGACGGTAGGTCAAATGACGGCGCTTTCGGTGCGATCTGCGGCACATGAGTCAGCGGCGACAGGCGCAGGCGTCGGCTCTCGCTCTGTGCCCTAACGATTAACGCAGTGGTCTGGGAACCTCCGGGTGTGAAACTGCCCTAATCAGCCCTACACTCTGGCTCCTGAGAGTTCAAGACTGGGGGCCATGCCATTCCCCCAAATAATTCAACGGCCCCTAGTCTCTCGGCTCCTGATCATAACCTCCACACTTTTTTTGTTTCCCGCGCTTGTAGCCAGCAGAGCAGCGTCCTCTTCTTTTAGCGGTTACAACCGGCACCATCGCACACTCGCAGCCAGCCCATCAAGCTTGGCCTTCGGCAATATTCAGGTGGGCGGCAGCCGGACGCAATATCAAACACTGACCAACAATGGTAGTTCGACGGTGACCATTTCCCAAGCCGCCGTCACCGGAGCGGGCTTCAGCCTGAGCGGTTTGAGCCTGCCCGTGAGCCTGAGCCAGGGAGAGAGCGTCACCTTCAGCGTGACTTTCACTCCCAAAGTTGGAGGCGACACGGGCGGAGCCATCAACGTGGTTTCGGATGCGGTGAATCCAAATCTGGCTGTCGCTCTGTCAGGCACGGGCGTCTCGGCTGGACAGTTGACGTCCAGCGCGGGCGCATTGAACTTTGGCAGCGTAGCTGTGGGCGCGAGCAAGGTCATGACGGCGACGCTGACCGCCAGCGGATCGAGCGTGACCATCACCTCGGCGACTTCCACCAGCGCGGAGTTCCGGCTGGCTGGGCTGTCCCTGCCCACCACTCTGGCCGCCGGGCAGAGCGCCCCAGTTTCGCTGACCTTCACACCACAGAGCAGCGGTGCCGCGTCAGGTAGCATTTCCCTCACCAGCAATGCTGCGAATACGCCAGTGGTAGAGACTCTGTCTGGATCGGGTACGGCAGCGGCGTCCTCGCACGCGGTCAGCCTCCGCTGGACGCCCAGCCCTTCGCCGGTAGCGGGGTATAACGTGTATCGCGGCTCAACGCCGGGCGGCCCCTATGTGAAGATCAATCCGGCAGTGACGGCCGGCACAAATTACGTAGACAGTTCGGTTCAAGCCGGAGAGACCTATTACTTTGTCACTACAGCGGTCACTGCGGGAGGGCTGGAAAGCCAGTACTCAACTCCATCGCAAGCCACGATTCCCAGTCCGTAAGCAGGCAGCGCTTGCCCACCCTTCTCTCGCGATCCAACCCCGAGGCTGCCCCACCCTTGCGTTCTGCGCGAGGGTGGGAACCTCAAAGCCGCCCCCGAGGGCGGGGATGACGAGTTGATCAAGTTCAGCGCTTCCCACCCGTCGAAAGCACGAAGGATGTGGCAACATGAGGAGCAGAACGATCAGAACAAGAATTGCGCGTGCGCTATCGGGATTTGTCGTCCAGCTTGAGGGCGAGCGAAAACGCCTCAACGCGGTTGCGGCCGGCCTTCTTGGCGCGGTAGAGAGCGGAGTCTGCGCTTTGCAGCAGGCTCTCGAGGGTGGTCTCGAGATCGCAACTGGTGACGGTCACGCCCATGCTTACGGTGACGGAGAGCGAACCTGCGGGCGTGACGATCGGATCGCGGGCAACCAGGCGCCGGATTTCGTCGGCGCGGCGCGCGGCGGTGTGCAGGTCGCAGCCCGGCAGCACCAGGATGAACTCTTCGCCGCCGTAGCGTCCGGCCACATCGTAGAGCCGCAGGTCTGACTTCAGGCGGCGGGCGACTTCGGCGAGCACGGCGTCTCCCGCAGGATGACCCAGAGTGTCGTTGATCTGCTTGAATCCGTCCACGTCCGCCATGATCACTCCCGCCGGCCTGCCTTCGCGCTGGGTGCGGACCAGTTCCCGTTCGAGAGACGCCAGAATTTCGGCGCGGCTCAGCAGGTTGGTAAGGAAATCATGAGTGGCGGAAAACCTCAGACATTGCTGCAGATCGAGAATTCGTTTTCCCACCAGGATGCGGGCCCGCAGTTCTGACGGGTCGACCGGCTTGGCCAGATAGTCGTCTGCGCCGGCCTCCATGGCGGTGAGGAGATTCTTCTTGCGGTCCTTGGCGGTCAGCATGACGGTATAGATATAGGTACCGTTCGAGCCCAGGGTGCGAATGCGGCGGCACAGTTCGATGCCGTCAAATCCGGGCATGACCCAGTCCAGCAGGGCGAAGGTGGGAGCGTCGGGGGCCTGCAGGATTTCCCAGGCTTCGATGCCGTTTTCAGCCGTGACAAAATCGAAGCCCGACTCCTCCAGGCACTCGCTGACGCGCGCGCGGTCCAGCTTCGAATCGTCGACGAGAAGTATCTTCACCGGGTAAACGTCCCTGGCTGATTGTGGGCATATTAATCGGCAGGTACAAGATACCGGCTGGAGCACGAATGGGCCTGTACTTCCGAAAAGTGCGGGGATGTTACTGCCGCCCCTCTTGAGTGGCTTTCAGACCTGTGCCGCGCCGCCGTCCACGAACAATTCGCTGCCGGTAACAAAGCTGGAATCGCTTGAGGCCAGGAAAAGGACCGCGGTGGCAATCTCCTCTGGCCGGCCCATGGTGCCTCGCGGAATGAGAGAGACGAACCAATCCACCGTTTCCTTGGGAAGACCATCCAGAATAGGCGTGTCGATGGTACCCGGACTGATGACATTGACCCGGATGTTCCGCTGCTTGAGATCCAGCGTCCAGGTCCGGGCAAAGGAGCGCAGCGCTGCTTTGCTGGCGCAATAGGCGCCGAGGCCTGGTAGGCCTTTTACGCTCGCGATGGAGGCATTCATGATGATCGATCCACCATCGCTGAACAGCGGCAAGGCCTTCTGCACGGTGAATACCGTGCCTCGAACATTTACTCCGAAAACCTTGTCGAAATGCGCCTCCGTCATGGAGCCGATGGGGGCAAGGTCTCCATAGCCGGCACTGGCAAAAAGGACATCGATCCGTCCTTTCTTCTGTTTTACCGTGTCATACAGCCGGTCAAGATCGGCGAGGCTCGAGGCGTCACCCTGCACTCCGGTGACATTTTTACCGATAGCTTTTACAGCTTCATCCAGCTTCTGCTGGCGGCGGCCAGTGATGAAAACGTATGCTCCTTCCTCGACGAAGAGCTTGGCGGTAGCCAGAGCCATTCCCGAGGTGCCTCCTGTGATAACCGCGACTTTGTCCTGTAGCTTGCCCATGGGAGTTGTCCTTCCGAGACCAGCGTTGTGCGACTCGATAGTTAGACCTAGATCGAAGTGCAATCGATGCAGAAAATGATTTTGCCTGGTGAGCGGCTGGATGTTTTGCTTTGTGATCTAGAGTTCGCCTTTTCTCCGCCAAAATAAAAAATCCCCGCCCAAGCGAAGCTTGGACGGGGCATTCTCGCACTCGTTGGTCTAGTCGCTGGCCGGTTGGCTTTCGGTCAGGGGCGGGTAGCGCGGATCGGGGGGCGTAACCAGGCGGCCGGTGCGCCGCATGGTTGAGCAGTCGTAGGAATAAACCGCGCCACAGAGCAGGCACGCCTGGTAGGCGGTGCCGTGGACGCCAGCGTGAGGCCAGGTGAATTCGTGCCGGCAGCACATCTCGATAAGCCGTTGCAGGAGGGAATTTGTCATGGCTGAATTTCGATTCCTTCGTTGTAACTGGTGCTGTAAACAACCTACTACCAGATGCGTTCCATGCGGGCTTGTTTATTGGTCATCGGCGCCGGGAATTTGGACACTGTACCGTGTCATTACTCGGTTACCTAGGGAGGTGTAACGTAACTGCCCCGCTGACGGCGGCGGGCGGAACTACTGGAATTCCATGGAGGGCGCGGCTTGCGTTACCGTAGGAGTGCAGAATTTTAGCCGGTCCGCGGGTCGAGCGGCGCGCTGGGTTGAGAGCACACAAGGCGCGGCAGGAAAGCGGGACACCATGAAAGAGGGACAACATGCATAGTGCGAATGTGCCTGAGACCATGCGGCGCAGTTCGAGAGTGCCGATCACCCTTCCCATCGCCGTCACCAGCCTGGAACCGAGCGCGCCTTTCTCCGAAATATGCGAGACCCTGGTGGTCAGCGCGCACGGCTGTGCCATATTTTCTCCCACCCGTCTGGAAGCCGGCATTCCGGTGCAGTTTCGGCGCAAGGGAGGCGGCGCCGCCAAAGCTCACGTGGTTGACTGCAAGCCGATGGGCGCGGGTCAGCAGGGCTGGCAGCTGGCGGCCAAGCTCGACCGGCCGGAAAATTTCTGGGGACTGGAAGCGTGTCCCGAAGACTGGGGACGGCTGCTCGAGATCCACTCTGACGACCCGCCACCGGCGCGGAAAATACCGGGGAGAAGTGACAGGCCCCAACCGGGCGCGCCCGGCCTGAAGATCGTATCCGAGAAAGGCCATGCGCAATTGACCGACTACGATATGCGCGCCATCGTGGCCGAGTTCGTACAACCCTTGCACGCGGAAGTGGTGGCGCTCAAGGAAAAGCTTGCTCAGGGCGATGCCAAGCGCAGCAAGTTCGACATTTCGCTGTCACATATTCCACCCGAGGTGGAAGAGAAATTGTGGGTACGCCTGCGTGAGGACCTGGGGACACAAGTGCTGAAGCAGACCCAGGAACAATCGGCGCAAGTGCTGGGCTCGGCCAAGACGATGATCGAGCAGAACATTGTCCAGGCGCTGGAAGGATTCCGGCAGCAGATGGCAGAGCAACTGCGAACCGTTGAACAGAACGCGCAGGGCTTGTCGGAAGAGATCGCCGAAGCGGTGGGCCAGCACTTCAACTCCAACGCGGAGAAATTTCAGAAGCAGGTGGCCGACGCGGGAGCCCGGGCGCAACACCAAAGCGAAGAACAATTCCGCTCGCTGCAGCAACGGCTGGGCCAGGAGCACGATGCCTACCGCCGGGAAATGCAGAAGGCGCAAGACACGGTCTCAGCCGAATCCTCGCGGCTGCAGGCGCAAGTCACCGCTCTGGGCGGCCGCATCGTCCAACTGGACGATACTGCCTGCCGGCTCGAATCCGGAATGGAAACCAGGCTTTCGCAGATGGCCAGCGACCAGATATCCGCAGCCCGGGTGCAGCTGGAGAGTGCGGTCGATGTGGTGCTCAAAGAACTGGGCACGCGCAACGCCAAGGAACTCGACCGTCAACTGGATGATGCGCGCGGAAAATTGAAGATTGTCCAGAAGGGAATCGAGACTTCGGTGTCCGATCTGGTGAAGACCGAAGTCGCGGCCAGCCTGCTATCCTTCGGGCAAACCATGGAAGAACTGGCGCAGGACTCGGTGGGGCGCTGGCGGACAGCGTTAAGCCAGGACCTGACTTCAGTGGCCAGGATTCTGGGCAGCGGTTTTCAGAAAGAATCTGCCTCGAACCGCGGCGAAAAGCAGGACACGGAAGAATAGTGTAAAGCGAGCGGCGGGCGGGACGCCCGCCGGACAGCCGGCGAGACGCCAGGCGCTACCGGTCTCCCTCATTTCTTCAACAGAGCGTCGAGTCCGGCCTGTGCAATCGCTTCGTCGATCTCGGACTTGGCGCCACTGGCCGCGATTCCGCCCAGGGTCTGGCCGTCCACCTGAATGGGCAGCCCGCCCTGGTTGGGGAAAAAGTCGGGAAACGCCAGGACTTCGACATAACCTTTTTTCATGGCGTCCGCGCCGTCCTTCGAGGGAGCGCGGTAGAAAGCAGCGTGACGGGCTTTTCGCTGCGCGAATTGAATAGTGTTGAGTGAGGCGGCGTCCGCCTTTTCCAGAAAAAGCAGGTTACCGCTTTCGTCCACGATACAAATCGTGACTTCAACATTTTGCTTCTTGGCTTCCGCCTCAGCGGCGGCGACCATGGTCTTGATTGCGGCCAGGTTCAGATACTTCCGGGTGGGAAGATCGGCGGACGACGTGGCCGCAACCGATGACGCCGTCGCAGCCAGGCTCAGCATCACAAAGAGTAGTTTGAACATGCGCAGGATGCTACCAGTTGGCTTCGTGGTTTTCCAGCCAGAACCTCGGAAGTCAGACGTCGGACCTCGGACTTCGGACTTGAGGCGTCGGACTTCGAAACAAAACTCAGATGCAAACAAGCTCCAGCGTCCGAGTTTGCTTCCAATCAGGGGATGAAGGCTTTGAAGAAGGTTTGCCGAGGTCTGAAGTCCGAGGTCTGAGGTCCGACACCCGACGTCCGGGTTACGAATTTTTGCGGTTGAAGCGGCAAAGAGGTTGGGTGGCGCGGATTTTGCCGCACGCCAGCGCCATGGTCTCAAAGGCCCGTTCGTAACGGAATTCCGGCTTGAGATAAGGCTTCTTGGTGGTGGTCTGGCGGCTTGCGTTCACAAGCTTCTCCTCGCTCGCGCTTTTCTCGGTCATAGGCTCGTCGCCGCCTCTTCATCGGCAAACCAGGCTGTTCGCCGTCTGCGCAGTATTTTTCTCCTTCAGACTACCACCAACCCCAAGCCGTCATTGTTGCCACTTTCGATGACTTCCCGGGGGCCGATTCACGAGCTCCGAGGCAGCGAGTGGAAGAAGTCGGCGATGTCCTGGGCCAGCAACTCAGGCTCTTCGGCGGCGGCAAAGTGGGCGCCGCGCGGCATTTCGGTCCAGTGCTGAAGATTGTATCCGCGCCCGATCCACGCCCGCGGAGGGAACGGCGCTTCTTTAGGGAAATGTGCGATGGCACACGGCACGCCTACCTTTTCACCCGGCTTGAAGTGCAGAGGCGCCAGCTTCGACTCGTAATACAGACGACAGGAGGAATGGATCGTCTCCGTCATCCAATAGAGCGTCACGTTGCTGAGCAGTTCGTCTTTGCTGAATCGGCGTTCGACCTCGCCGTCGCAGTCCGACCAGTCGCGAAATTTTTCAATGATCCAGGCGGCCAGCGCGGCCGGAGAATCGTTCAAGCCATAGGCGCCCGTCTGGGGAGTAGTGCGTTGCAAGTGGGCGTAGGCGCCAAAGTCAACGTACCAACGGTCGGAGTCGTCGAGGGATTTCTGTTCGATGTCGGCGAGCTTCGTTCCCGGCTCCAGATGTGGCCGGTAAGATCCTGGGATGTAGTTGAGATGAATTCCGATAACCCGGTGGGCATGGCGTAATCCCAGGATGGTGCTGACCGATGCGCCGAAGTCGCCTCCCTGCGCGGCAAAACGCTCGTAACCCAGTTCCGCCATCAGCCCAGCCCAAAGCTCGGCCATGCGCCAGGTGTTCATGCCGGGCCGCGCCGGACGGTCTGAAAAGCCGAAGCCGGGGAGAGAGGGCACCACCACGTCGAAGGAGTGCGCGGGGTTTCCTCCATAGCTCGCGGGGTCGGTCAGCAGCGGGATGATCTTGAGCATTTCGAGAAACGAACCGGGCCATCCATGAGTCAGGACCAGCGGGATGGGCGCCGTTCCCTGGCCGCGTTCGTGAATGAAGTGAATACCGATGCCATCGACGGCGCAGCGATAATGACGGAAGGTAGACAGTTTTGCCAGTTGGGCCTTCCAGTCGAACTCGTTTTTCCAGTAGTCACACAGGAGCTTCATGAAGTTGAGATCGACGCCGTAGGTCCAGCCGGAGCCGGGTATCTCATCGGGCCAGCGGGTGCGGGCCAGCCGCAGTCGGAGATCTTCGACCGCAGCTTCGGAATAGGGCAGAGAGAACGGTTCGATACTCAATCGCGTAACCTTGTCAATGAGTATAGAGAAAACCACGCAGGGGCGGGTGTCCTCACCCGCCCGGCCGGGGAAGCCCGGCGAGTTTGCGGCCGCCCGGACGCCAAGCCCGAGGATCTGTTGTCCGGAAGGTACCCGGTAAATTTTCCGTTGCCTGATTGCCAACCCCAAGGCGAGCTGCGCTCGCCCGGACGAGGGCGTCCGGGCCTGCGCATGATTTCGTTTAGCATGGAGGCGTGACTGACACGAAACCCTCGCGGCAAGTGGGACTGGCGCGTGCGCTTTCAAAGCTTGGCTACTGCTCCCGCTCCGAGGCCTCGGATTTCATCCGGGCGGGGCGGGTGCGGCTCAATGGCGCAATCCGTCGCGATCCCGAGGCGCACGTCCACCTGGAGAGGGATCGCATTGCGGTGGATGGCAAGCCGGTTGCCGCCACCGCCAAGATTTATCTCATGCTCAACAAGCCGCGTGGAGCTGTGACCACGGCATCCGACGAAGAAGGCCGGCGGACCGTGTACGCATTTCTGGATCCCGCGCTACCCTGGGTGGCACCCGTCGGTCGGCTGGACAAGGCCAGCGAAGGGCTGATCCTGTTGACCAACGATTCGGAGTGGGCGGCCCAGGTGCAGGCGCCCGCGTCGCACCTGAACAAAACCTACCACGTCCAGATCGACCGGGTTGCGGACACTACATTACTGGAATCACTGGGCCGGGGCGTCAGGACGGAAGAGGGCGAGCTCCTGCGGGCGGTGAGCGTTCGCATCCTGCGCGGCGGCAAGCGTAATACCTGGCTCGAAATAGTTTTAGACGAAGGCAGGAACCGTCACATCCGGCGAATGCTGGAATCGCTCGGCGTGGCAGTGCGGCGCCTGGTGCGGGTTGCGATCGGCCCGCTGCCGCTTGGGCAACTGCCCAAAGGAAGTGTGCGTGCGCTGACTCGCGACGAGCAGCAGGCAATCGATAAGGCCTTGCAGGACAATTCCGGCCACGCCGGAATCCGGTCGATCCGCCCAGGTTCTCTCGGGCCATCCCGCCAGCCGGATTCACAGTAAAGATCAGACCGTTACAATCACGGCGCTGCACCGATTCTTGCTCACCCGGCGGTAGCTATGGCGGACGGCCGAATCGAAGTAGATAGCATCGCCCTCCTCGAGGACGTGCCGGTCCGAACCTATGATCAATTCCAGCTTGCCGCTGATCAGGTACATCAACTCAACTCCGGCATGCTGGTGGGGGCGGACTTTCTCCGCCGGCACCGCTTCAAACTCCGCGTAGAACGCGTTCAACTTTCGTTCACTGGCTTTGAAGTCCAGGCTTTCGAAGTTATAAGCAATTACGCTCGATCCCGCATTGTCCGGAAACTTGAGGCGCTCCTGCTTGCGCACGATCGAAACCACATGGCGCTTGCGCTCATCGGTGAAGAAGAAATCCAGCCCGACCCCGAACACCATGGCAATCCGCAACAGGGTCGGCAGCGTGGGAAACAATCTTCCGCGCTCCAGCTTCGACAACATGGCCGGAGACAAACCAGTGTGCCGGCCTAGTTCTACCAATCCCATGCTTTTCTTGAGTCTGAGGTTACGGAGCTTCTCCCCGAGCGCATAGGGCTTGAGACCCTCCACGATGGTGTTGTTCATCGAAGCAGGCCCGGTTTTCTCTCCCGGAAACAAATCACACATTTTTTGACTGCCAGGCAAACCATTTCGGCCTGCGGGTCAGTTTTCACAGCAAGACAATAATTGTGCATTACAGTTAATACATCGCAAGTGCGAACTGGCGCAAGAGCAAAGTACGCAAAATCAAATAAGAGATTCGGAGAACAACATGAAAACATTGGACGTGGTGGCGGCAGTATTGCTGGTAGTGGGAGGCTTGAACTGGGGATTGGTGGGCATCGCCCGCTTCGACCTGGTTGCGGCCATCTTCGGAATGCATTTCGGCGAAGCATCAATGCTGAGCGCGGCGGTTTACCTGCTGGTTGGCCTGGCAGCCTTGTATCAGGCGGTGTCGTTCAAGGCAATTCAACGCCGCTGGGGACATGACTCCGTAATGGCCAGGTAGCGATAGAGACAATTAGCGGGCAACAGCAAAAAGCATAGCCGTGCAGGCAACGGGAAGACGCCATCCGGTATCTTCCCGTTTCGCACTGTGTGAACAATTTCATGAACCCAATCGAAAAGCTCAGTCAGGATGACCGTGTCACGGTGCGGAGAGGCGGCGCTCCCGATCCGGAAGGGACCTGTGTCATTTACTGGATGCAGCGAGCGCAGCGCGCTACCGACAATCCCGCCCTGGATGTGGCCGTCCGTATGGGCAATGAACTGAAGAAGCCTGTGGTGGTTTTTCTGGCGCCCGTACCTTTTTATCCTCGCGCCAACCTTCGTCACTACCGCTTCCTGGCGGAAGGCATTCAGGATATTGCTGAAGAGCTGGCGGCACGCGGCGTCGGGTTCGTCCTGCGCTCTTATCCCGATCAGAGTCTGCTGAAATTCTGTGGAGAAGTGCGGCCGGCAATGGTGATTGGCGATGAGAATCCCATGCGGGAACCGGAGCAATGGCGGGTCAAAGCGGCAACCAGGATTCGCGTCCCTTTGTGGACGGTGGATGCGGATGTGGTCGTGCCCACTAAGCTGCTGTTGAAAGAACAATTCGCGGCACGCACCATTCGGCCACGAATTCACGCCCTCTTGCCGCGGTTTCTGCAGCGGCCGAAGAGTTTGAAAGCTCAGGTCCTGTGGACTCCGCAGCGGCGACCGTATTCGCTGCTGCCGCATGACGACTGCATGTCCGGATGGAAACTGGACGGCTCGGTGCAGTCGGTTCCGGGCTGGCGTGGTGGAAGCAAGCACGGGCTGCAGGTGCTCCGGGAATTCGTTAGCCGGCGATTGGCGGACTATCCCGAGTCCCGCAACCACCCGGAAGAGAAAGGCACGAGCCAGCTTTCTCCTTACCTCCACTTCGGGCAAGTGGGGCCGCTCACGGTTGCGCTTGCGGTACAGCACAGCGTCGCACCCGCCAGGGCGAAGGAGGCGTTTCTCGAACAGGTGATTGTGAGGCGTGAGCTGGCGATCAATTTCGTGCGCTTCAACCCAGCCTACGACTCCATGGAGTGTCTGGAACCCTGGGCGAGGCGCTCTCTGTCCGAGCACGCCCGCGACCGGAAGACGGTCATCTACAGCGAGGAACAACTGGAACAGGGGCTGACCCACGATCCGCTGTGGAACGCGGCCCAGAAGCAGATGGTGCTGACCGGCTGGATGCATAACTATCTGCGCATGTACTGGGCGAAGAAGATTCTGGAATGGAGTCCGTCAGTGGGCGCGGCCTACCAACGCGCGGTCGAGCTGAATGACCGATACGAACTCGATGGGCGTGACCCCAACGGATATGCGGGAATCGCATGGGCGATTGTGGGCAAGCATGACCGGGCCTGGGCGGAGCGGCCAGTGTACGGAAAAATCCGATACATGTCGCTGGCCAGCACCGGACGGAAATTCGATTCCAGGCGCTACATTGAACAGATCGCGCAGCTGGAAGAAGGGGCGCATGTCCAATAACCCGTGGCTTACGTTTGCGCTCTTCGTCGGCCTGTGCTTCTCGGTTGCCGCCATGGGATCGGTATGGACATCGGCATCCGTCCGGACCTGGTATGTGCAGTTGCAGAAGCCTTCATTCAATCCGCCCAGTTGGGTGTTCGGGCCGGTGTGGTCGGCGCTGTACTTCATGATGGCCCTGAGCGCCTGGCTAGTGTGGCGGAATGCAGGGTGGAGCGCACCCCGAGTCGCCTTCATACTCTTTTTTTTCCAATTGGGACTGAATCTGGCATGGTCCGGTCTATTCTTCGGTCTTCACCGTGCCGGACTGGCGTTTCTTGACATCCTCGCGTTGCTGGCCTCGGTGGTTGCGACCGCCATCGTGTTCCACACATTTTCGGAGGCGGCGTTCTGGCTTATGGTTCCCTACGCGGTGTGGGTGATGTTTGCCAGCCTGCTCAATTTCGAAATCTGGCGATTGAATTCGAGGCTCTCATGAGAATCCTGATTACCGGCGCGACGGGCTATGTGGGTGGCCAGCTGCTTCCAAGATTGGTGGAGGCCGGGCACGAAGTCGCCTGCATGGTGCGGGATGCTTCACGCTTTAACAGCGGCCTGGAGGGTGCACGAATTGTCGAAGGCGATGCTCTCCACCCCGACAGTCTGCCTCCCGTACTGCAGGGAATCGAGGTGGCGTATTACCTGATTCACTCCATGGGTGGCGGCCAGGCTGGTTTTCAGGAGCGCGATCGGCGTGCAGCGCAAAATTTCGCGTCTGCGGCCAGGCAGGCGGGAGTGCAGCGGATCATCTATCTGGGCGGCCTGACCTCGCAAGGCACACCCGTCTCGCTGCACTTGAAGAGCCGCCAGGAGACCGGAGCCGTACTGCGTGAATTCGGGCCTGCCCTGACCGAGTTTCGAGCGGGAATTATCGTGGGGAATGGAAGCATCTCATTCGAGATCATTCGCTGCCTCACGGAACGGTTGCCGGTCATGATCTGTCCTCGCTGGGTTATGACGCGAACCCAACCGATCGCCATCAGCGACGTACTGGACTACCTGGTTGCCGCCCTCGAAGTGCCTGAATCGATTGACCAGATCGTCGAAATCGGCGGCGCCAGTATCGAGACCTATCGCAGCATGATGCTGACCTACGCGCAAATCAGGGGATTGAAGCGATGGCTGCTGCGGGTCCCGGTGCTCACTCCACGGCTGTCGTCTTACTGGCTCAACCTGGTGACCCCGTTTCCTGCCGGTATCACGCGCCCCCTGATCGAAGGCCTGAAGACCGAAGTCGTCTGCAGCAGCGCTCATGCCGCAAGACTCTTCCCCGAAATAATCCCAATGCGTTACCGGGCAGCGGTGGAAGCGGCCGTGGGTGAGAGTGGCCCTGATAAATCTGTCTGCAATTTGATTCGTCGCAACGACTGGCATGTTTCTCTCCGGCGTCAGGGTTACATTTGTGATGTTCGGCAGGCATCGATACATGCGCCAACTACCCAGGTGTTCGCCGTTTTGCAGGGCCTCGGCGGAAAGTCGGGGTGGTTGTACGGCAACCTCTTGTGGCAAATGCGGGGATGGCTCGATCGCCTGTTGGGCGGCGTGGGGATGTCGAGAGGCCGCACGGGTAGAGCGGAGATGCAGGCGGGGGACGGCGTGGATTTCTGGCGCGTCGAGAAAGTGGTCCCGGGAGAGGAAATTTCGCTTCGCGCCGAAATGAAATTACCCGGACGGGCCTGGCTGCAATTCATTCTGCTGGCCGAGTCGAGTGAGCGCACGCTTCTCAGATGCTGCGCGTGGTTCGAACCTCGGGGACTGGCCGGCGAGCTTTACTGGGGATTGCTCTATCCAATTCACGTGCTGATCTTCCGCGGCATGGTGCGAGCCATCGCGCGCAAATCAGAGAGCAGTTTCCAATCAGCAGCGCAGGCGTTTCAGGGAAGCTAGGAACCGGTGTGCATAAAGGCGCACGTGCTCAGGGCTTTGGCAGCCAGTTCGAGCTGTTGCAGGTCGTCCAGCGTGAAGTCGGGCCCGGCGGAAATCAGATCGAAGCCCTTGTGACAGACCTGAACCACGCCCAGAACCTTGTTGCCCTTGTCGAGGACGGGGGCGGTCATCAACTTGTGAATGGTAGCAGGGTGAAGTTCCTCGCCTTCTTCTGAGCTGGGCTTGACGCTCTCAAAAATGCTGGCGTGCTTGACGCGGGTGAAGTTGTTGAAGAGCTCAGTTTTTCTGGTGACCACGGTGTGGGCCGCGACCGCCGTGGAACTGGAAATAGGGATTGATCCCGCGGTAGTGAGCTCAAAAGGACAGAGAAACTTCAGTAGTCCGTCCTCGAGGCGCAGCAAGGCTACTTCATTCGGCCGTACACCAAAAATCTTCCCGAGTTCGACGCAGCATTGATCGGGAGTGCCTGCCTGCGCCAGCTGGTGTTCCAGCGCGGCGAGGTCGCGCGCGGGCGCCGCCGCTGCCCCTGACCCATCCTGACCCGAAGCTCGCTTGTCTCGCTGCACGTATGTACCCCAAGCCGGAAAAGCTCTCCTGCTATGCCATGCTGACGTTATGTTGCGCTGGTATCAAGTTACGGAGGTACTTTGTCGAGCTTCGTTTCGGGAGAGGTCTGGAGTGCGGAGAGTACGGCGGAGCGTAATGGGTCAATTGTTATGAGGCCCTCCCAACCCGGAGTCATCCTGAGGGACTTCAGTCCCCAAGGATCGGGCGTCGAGCCGCACCCTCGCTTGCCAGTTGCTTCGCAAGCTCAGCATGACGCCTGGCAGATGGGAAGGAATTCAAGACCGACCCCTGACGCGGGGCGGGCCCCTGCTATTTTGAGGTCAGAGGGAAATGTTTTTCCCGCCAGCCCCGAATGCCGCCGTCCATGGAGAGAACGTTGGTATAACCCATCTTCTGCAGGTTGTCAGCGGCCAGAGCGGAGCGATATCCCCCGCCGCAGTAGAGCACCAAGGGCGTGCTCAACTCGGGTACGCGCTCCTCGATATCACGTTCGATGATGCCTTTTCCCAGATGAAGCGCGCCCGGCAGATGGTCTTGGGCGTACTCGCTCTCTTCCCGAACATCAATCAGCAAGAACTGCTCGGCGCGGTCAAGCCTGGCCTTGACGTCGTCAATGCTGACTTCACGGACCCGCCGCTTGGCATCTTCGACAATTCGCAGAAAACGAGGAGGATGCTGGTGCGCCATGAGGTTCCGTCCCGGTGTGATTTGGCCAGGAGTATTGTAGCGAAAATTGCGATTGCGCTACTCGCCGGAACCGGCAGCAGCTTCAGAGGCTTGTTCGTCGGGGTGAAGAGCAGCGGCGGGAGAACTCAGGAACTTCTCCAAATCGGCTTTTAGTTTGGCGCGATCTCCTTCGCCAAGGTCGGCGAATTCGAAGGGCTGCAGGCAGCCCTGGGTGGCCCACATGGGGAATAACATCGCCGCCTTGCTGCGAATTGTGCTGCCGCCAACGTGAAACATCACTTCAGCCTTGATGCCTTCGTCCAGCGGGGTCTCCAGATGGAGCAAACCTCCAGTGAAGGAGAGTTGATGCAGGCGGGCCTGTATCTCTCGCCCGCTCTCCAGCCGGACCAGGGCCAGAATCGTCCCCGAGAATTTGACCCGGGGGGCGCGCCGTGTCTCGCCTGCTTTTTTGGATTGGGGCATAGACCATTCTTAATATGCCATTAGAAACGGGATGAGGGCAGATTACGAAAGAGTGCGGCCTTTGTCCCTCCGCGGTGGGGCTTGTTCGCCTTATCTTCGTATTTGGGGAAAATTGGCTCCCGCGCCTGGACTGGCATCCTGAGGGGCTGCGGCTGTGGACTGGCTGAGGGCTCGATTGCACAGCCGGGGAGCGGTTCTGGGGAAGTCGAAGGAGGAGCCGTTCTTACGTTGGTGGTAAGCATCCAGCGATTACCGGGGTTACTTTACCGCGAGCGGTTGCCGCCGTAAGCTGCGGCCTTATGGCATTCAATGCCCTGCTGATGTGCCGCGAGGAACCTGCCCTGCGTATCCTGGGGAAGGCCCTGGACGAAGTGGCGATGGAGCAAGAAGTCTGTTTGTCGGCGCCCGAAGCCCTGGATCTGACGGTGCAGCGGCACTACTCGGCGCTGGTCATCGACTTCGACTTGCCCGGTGCGGCCACGGTCGCCCGCATGGCTCGACTGGCGCCAGCAAGCCGCCGGCCGGTGATCTTCGGCATGATCGGAGCGCTCACTGAAATTTCCGAGACCTTTCAGGCAGGAGCGAATTTTATCTTCTACAAGCCGCTCGGGGTGGAACAGATTGTCCGCTGCCTGCGCGCAGGCCGCGGCTTCATGCGGCCTGACCGCAGAAAGTCGCAGCGGCTGAGCCTGGAATCGCTGGTCTACCTCCAGTTCGGTATCGCGGCGCTTCCCGCCATGGTGCTCGATTTGAACCGGGACGGCCTGGCGTTGCAGGCTCCCGAACCACTGCCACCCGTGCAGCAGGTGCCCATGCGCTTCGTTTTGCCCGGTACCGATCACATGGTGGAGGGCATGGGCGAGGTGGTCTGGGCTGATGATGGCGGCCGCGCCGGCATGCTGTTTTCACGCCTGACGCCGGCGTCGCGAAAATATCTGAAACAGTGGCTGGTGAAACGAGACGCCAGGAAAAAAGCGGCCTCGCGTCCGGCTGCGCGAGTCGAAAAAGTTCGCGCTGGGAAGGCCCGCAGCGCGGCGGCCGGTTCCCACTAACCTTCCTTGCATCTCACAGAACCTGCGTCTCCTGAGTGCGCCTACTATCTCCTGCGCTTAACAGAGTCAAAGTCCAAGTCAAAAGGCAAAAGCGTCGGACAGGAGTGTCCGACCCACACATTGGGCGTGCTAGACTCAGCTTTCTCACAGAGACCGCATGGGCGAACTGACTTTCCTTTCTGCTGTATCCATGGCTGAGCAAATCCGGCAAAAGAAGCTGTCACCGGTTGAACTGGTGGAAGCGCATCTCGCCCGGATCGAAGAGTTGAATCCCAGGCTGAACGCATATGTGCAGGTCGATGTCGAAGGGGCGCGACGACAAGCGCGAGTGGCAGAGGCGGCGGTGCGCCAGGGCGAAAAGCTCGGTGTGTTGCATGGGGTCCCGCTCAGCATCAAGAGTTCAATGGAAGTCGCGGGCCTGTGCTGGGAGGCCGGGACAAAATTACGGGAGGGCGTGGTGGGCGAACGGGATGCCCCGCTGGTGGCGCGTCTGCGCCAGGCCGGCGCCATCATTCTTGGCGTTACCAATGCGCCGGAGCTGCTCATGGCCTGGGAGACGGACAATCTTCTTTACGGGCGGACCAACAATCCCTGGGACCTTTCGCGCACGCCCGGAGGATCAAGTGGCGGCGAGGCGGCGGCGATTGCGGCCGGCATGTCCGCGGGAGGCATGGGCAGCGACGGCGGCGGATCGATTCGCGTGCCCGCGCACTTCAGCGGAATCTGCGGGCTGAAACCCACTCCCGGACGCATCCCTGCAACCGGACACTTCCCGGGCTCGGTCGGGCCTTTCGCATTGCTGGGCGTGGTCGGACCCATGGCCCGAAACGTGGGCGACCTGAAAGTTCTTTTTGAAGTCATGCAGGGCCCCGACGATGGCGATCCCTCGGCAGCGCCGGTGCCATTGCACTGGCCCGGAAATGATGAGCTGAAAAGCGTGCGCATTGGGTACTTCGAAGACGACGGCCGTACGCCGGTGACTCCGGAGACGCGCGCGGCGGTGCGCACTGCGGCTGAGGCCCTGCGGGGCGCGGGTTTTGAAGTGGAACCCTTCCGGCTGGAAGGGCTTGAGCTGGCCCGCCAGTTGTGGTGGAAGCTGTTCGGTGTCGCGGGTGGCATGATCCTCGGTCCTATCACCCGGGGGCACGAAGCCGAACTGAGTCCGATCCTCAAGGAATTTTCCAGTTGGGCGGCAGCGGAGCCCTCGCATACCGGGCAGTCACTGCTCGAAACCTGGATCGAGCGCGACGTGGTGCGCATGCAGGTGTTTGCCCAGATGCGGGATTATCCGGTGCTGTTGTGTCCGGTGGCCTCGATCCCGGCATTCCATCATGGCGAGCGCAGCTGGCAGGTCGAAGGAAGAACCGTGAAGTATCTGGATGCGTGGAGCTATACGGAGTGGTTCAATCTGCTGGGCACGCCCGCAGTGGTTGTACCGGTAGGGAAGTCCCCGGATGGTTTGCCCATCGGAGTGCAGATTGCGGCGCGTCCGTGGCAGGAGGAGTTGGTGATTTCAGTGGCGGGTGCACTGGAAGAGCAGATCGGCTCCTACGGACACCCGAATACGTAGGCGCAGATGTCCTCATCTGGGCGGGCGAGCGCAGTTCGCCAAAGTAGCGTCGGAGTCTCGCCAGCAGCATAGCCTGCTGGCCGAGCTTTGCTCGGCTGGGCAGGTGAGACACCTGCCCCTACGCATTCGTTTTGTGGTTTACTTATTTCTGGATGAATAAGCGAAGCCTGTTGCTCTGCGCCTGCGTGGCCCTGGCCGCGGTGGCCATTCTTGCTGCCGCTCCGGATGATTCCCATTCCCAGCCCGACCCCTCGGCGGAAGCGGCGCGCCTGAACAATCTGGGCGCGGCCTACATGAACCAGCAGCTTTTCGAGAAAGGCCTCAAAGCTTTTCAGGAGGCGGGTGCCCGCGACCCCAAACTGCGAATCGCATTTCTGAATCAGGGCATCGCGCTACTGAACCTGGCCCGCATTGAACCCGCGAAGGCACTTCTCGAGGCTGCGGGGAAGAATGCTCCCAACGATCCCCACGCCTGGTTCAACCTGGGATTGCTCTACAAGAATTCGGACAATCCGCAGGGATCGGTGGAGGCTTTTCGCCACGTCACCGAGATCGATCCCAACGACGCCGACAGCTGGTATTTTCTGGGCGCTGCGTCGGCGCAGCTCAAACAGTATCCGCAGGCGATTGACGCCTTCCAGCATGCGCTCAAGTTGAACCCGCTGCACGCTTCGGCGGAATTCGGCGTCGCGCGCGCCTACCAGCAGTCGGGCGACGCGGCCCATGCCCGCGAACACCTGGCGCGCTTCCAGCACATCACGCAAAACAAACTGGGCTCGCCCATCGGATTGGCCTACGGCGATCAGGGAAGATATTCGACCGTGGAAGAGGCGGTGGGAGCGGCGGAGAAAGCACTGCCGCCGATTCCGGTGCGCTTTGTGCCGGTGACGGAGAGCGCGGGGCTGGCCTCGAAGGCTGCATCGGGAACGGCGACCGATCTGGCATCGTTCTTAGGGCCGGGCGCATGCTTTCTGGACTATGACGGCGACGGCAAGCCTGACATTTTTCTTCCCGACAACGGTCCGCAGGGCGGGATGGCGCTTTATCACAACCTGGGCAATGGCAAGTTTGAAGATGTCACGAAAAAAGCCGGGCTGGATTCTTCCGTTCATGCGATTGGATGTACGGCCGGAGACTACGACAACGATGGTGCTACCGATCTCGCCGCGAGTCTCAACGGTCGGGTGCTCCTCTTGCACAACGAGAAGGATGGCACGTTCAAGGACGTGACCGATGCCGCTGGTATTAAAAGCCCCGGCCTTGATTTCGGGTTGGCCTTCATCGATTACGACCACGATGGCGATCTTGATCTCTACCTCACGCGATACAGCGACGCTGGCCAGTATGACCCCCGCTTGCGGAACGCGTTCACCGCCGGTGTGCTCCCGCAAGGAACAGCTAGCATGTGGCGCAACAACGGTAACGGAACCTTTACCGACGTCACTGATTCTACCGGCCTCGCGGGATCTTCACTTGGCGTGAGCGCGTTGGGAACCGACTATAACAACGATCGCGCCGTGGACATCGTTCTGACGGGATGGGGAAAGACGCCTACGGTTTTTGATAATCCGCGTGAGGGCAAGTTCAGCGTGCGCGATGTGTGGCCGGGCGCTTTCGCCGCGCCTACTGCTGGAATTGCCGTGCTGGACTTTGATCACGATGGTTGGATGGACTTCGCCTTTACGCAGTGGGGTGGCGCTGGGGTCACACTGTGGCGCAATCATCAGGGAAAAAGTTTTGAGCCTGTGACGCTTCCCATACCGAACTGGATCCGCGGCTGGGGCGTGGCCGCGTTCGACTATGACAATGACGGCTGGGTCGATCTGGTCGCGGTAGGCGAAACCAAAGAAGGCAAAGGCGAAGTCCGCCTGCTCCGCAATCTCGGGCCAGACGGCTTCAAAGACGTCACTGCCGACGTTGGTCTGGACAAGATTCAACTCAAAGATCCGCGCGCCATCGTCACCGCTGACTACGACGGCGACGGCGCTACCGACTTGCTGATCACGCAGAACCACGGCCCGGCTGTGCTGCTGCGCAATGAAGGCGGCAACAAGAACAATTGGCTCCGGCTTTCGTTCAAGGGCCTGGCCGACAACAAGAGCGCGATTGGCACCAAGGTCGAGGTCTTCTCCGGAGCCAACCGACAGAAGTTTGAAATTGCAGGATCCTCCGGGTATCTGGGACAGAACTCAACCGACTTCGTGGTTGGGCTCGGTCAGGCTAAAGAGGCCGATGTGGTGCGCATGCTGTGGCCCTCAGGCGTAATTCAGGATGAAATCCAGATTGCTGGAATGAAAGACCACAGTTTCCTCGAAATGGACCGCCGCGGCAGTTCCTGTCCAACGCTTTTCGTCTGGAACGGAAGCCGCTACGAACTGGTGGGAGACATGCTGGGCGCGGGCGTGGTCGGCCACTGGATTGGGCCGGGACAGCGCGACATTCCGCGGCCTACGGAATACATCAAGGTCCCCCGCAACTCGGTGCGCGAAAAAGACGGCAAGCTCAGCTTCCGATTTATGGAGCCGCTCGAAGAAGCGGTGTATCTCGATCAGGTGAAACTGCTGGCGGTGGATCATCCTGCAGCTGACGATGTCTTCCCCAATGAATATTTCGCCAGCAACCCGCCCTATCCGCCCTTCAAAGTTGTCTATAGCCGTGATGCCCGCCCGCCCGCGGGCGCGTGGGATGAGCATGGTCACAATGTTTTGCCTGACTTGCTGGCGCATCGTTACTTTGGCGATTTCGATGTCCTGAAGTTCCAGGGTTTCACCAAGCCCCACACTCTAGAGCTTGACCTGGGCGAAGCGTATCGCGGCGGACCGTTGTGGCTGCTGATGCACGGCGAAATCGAATACTTCAGCGCCACCAGCATGTTCGCTGCTTATCAGTCTGGCCTTCGAGCCAGTCGCGCCCTACGTGGAGGCGCAGGACGCCAACGGGAAATGGGTCCGCGTGACGGACGACATGGGTTTCCCCGCAGGCGGCCCGCGCACCATGACCGCCGACCTGACCGGCAAGCTGCCGCAGGGTACGCAGCGCATCCGCATCACTACGAACCTGCAGATTTATTGGGACAACATCCTGATCAATCGCGCGCAACAGAACGGGAATGCCCGCCTGACTTCGGTGCCGCTGGCCCGCGCCGATCTGCGTTTCCACGGCTTTCCGCTGAAGATAGAAAACCGCCCCCCCGGCAACGTATTGTACGTGTATGAGAAGACCAGTCCGACCGGGCCTTACACGCGGCCGGCGGGCGCCTATACCCGCTACGGCGACGTGCGTCCTCTGCTGACCGGATACGACGACCGGCTGGCCGTCTTCGGGTCGGGTGATGAAGTGCTGCTCGACTTCGATCCTGCGAAGCTCCCGGCTTTGCCCAAGGGCTGGGTGCGGGATTACTTCTTCGTGGCCAACGGTTACGAAAAAGACATGGATTTCTACGCCGCTGAGGCCAATACCGTGCAGCCCTTGCCCTTCCGCACCATGGGAACGTATCCGTATCCCAAGGGGAGGTCGTTCCCGCTGGATGATGCGCATGTAAATTACTTTTTGGATTACAACACGCGCCATCTCTCAGGCAACGAGCCCAGGGGATACCGCTTCGACTATCCCCGGTGAGCCATCTTTTCGTGGACCTGTCATCCTGAGCGAAGAGGCTGCTTCGCTTCGCGAAGCAGCCGCGCAGTCGAAGGACCCCTATGAGGGGAATGATGTGGAAGTGCACGTTGTCATTGATCCGGAACGGCAGAAAAGTCTCAGAATGGCTAAGTAAGTTGGATCAACAGGGGTCCTTCGACTCCACCAGTTCATTCGCAAGCGAATGAACTATCTCCGCTCAGGATGACACGATCACGGGCGCGGAATCGTTTTAATCGTTGACATTGCCTGCCTCCGCATAATCCAATACGCGGGAATGGCAACCACTCCTGACAGTACTTCTGCCTCTTCCGGACTGCGACTTCGTCGATCGCTCACCCTTTGGGATCTGATTCTTTACGGAATCATCGTGATCCAGCCCACTGCGCCCATGCCGGCGTACGGAGTCTTCAGCAACGCCGGGGGCGGCCACGTGGTCACCTCAATTCTGATCGCCATGATCGCCATGGTGTTTACCGCCATGAGTTATGGGCGGATGGCGCGCGTCTATCCCAGTGCGGGTTCGGCTTACACCTATGTGGGCCGCGAGATCCATCCCTCGCTGGGCTACGTCACCGGCTGGAGCATGACCATGGACTACATGCTCAATCCCTTGATCTGCACTATCTGGTGCTCTAAGGCGATGGCCGATCTGTTGACCGGGACTCGCTATCAGATTCCGTATCCCGGCCTGCTGTGGCCCATCATATTTGCCTGCTTGTTCACCGGATTGAACCTGCGCGGGGTCAAGACTTCCGCCCGGATCAATCAAACCCTGTGCGCCATCATGGGAGCGGTGATTCTGGCCTTCTTTTGGTACACCATCCGCTACATTTTTCATCTGCCGCAATATCCCGAGGCGTACTTCCTGCGGCCGTTTTACAATCCGGAAACTTTTACCATCAACCGGGTGTTTCACGGCACCTCGGTTGCGGTCCTTACCTACATCGGGTTCGACGGCATTTCGACCTTGTCGGAAGAAGTGGACAATCCCAAGCGAAACATTTTTCTGGCGACCGTGCTGGTCTGCGTGATTACCGGATTTCTGGCGGCGGCGGAAGTCTACGGCGCCCAGTTGCTCAGCTCCCAGTACATGTTCTCGGCGGCGGAAGTGGAGAATGCATTCAGCCACGTGGCTGCCATCGCCGGGGGTCATCTGATGACCAAAGCCATCAGCATCACGCTGCTGATTGCGACGGTTGGCTCGGGCATGGGATCGCAGCTGGGGGCGGCGCGTTTGCTTTACGGCATGGGACGCAGCAACGCCATTCCGAAAAAATTCTTTGGCGCCATCCATCCCCGGACTCGGATTCCCGCCAACAACGTGATTTTCGTCGGCGTGATCGCGTTGCTGGGGGCCTTCCTCATCACTTACGACAATGGCGCGCAACTGCTCAACTTCGGAGCGCTGATCGCTTTCATGGGCGTTAATTTGGCGGCGCTCACTCACTACTACATTCGGGGCGCGGACCGCTCCCTGGGGCAACTGCTTCCGCCCATCCTGGGCTTCGCCATCTGCCTGTTCATCTGGATCCACCTGTCAAACCTGGCGCTGATCGCGGGCTCCATCTGGATGGTCGCGGGGATCGCCTACGGGGCCTGGAAGACACGAGGCTTCCAGAGCAACCTGGTGAATTTCGACGTGCCTCCGGAAGAAGAGTGAGAGGCCTGCTGAATTCGCAACAAACCGATGAAGCCCAAGTTCTTCCCATCTCCGGTCTGCCTGGCGCGCGTGGCTTGAAGAGCATCATCAGAAGCACGAGGAACTATGGGTGGGCTTCTACAAGGTGGGCTCGGGAAAACCCAGCATCACCTGGCCTGAAGCGGTGGATGGAGCGCTCTGTTTCGGCTGGATTGACGGCGTGCGCAAGAGCCTCGATGAGAGCAGCTACGTAATTCGATTCACGCCGCGCCGGGCAAAGAGCGTCTGGAGCGCGGTCAACATCAAGCGGGTTGGCGAGCTCACCGAACAAAACCTGATGCGCCCCACGGGCATTCAAGCTTTTGAACGACGCACCGGCGATCGGTCAGAGATTTACGCCTACGAACAGAGGATGGGCGCGAAGCTCAGCCCGGATTACGAAAAAAAGTTCCGCGCCAACAAGAAGGCGTGGAAGTATTTTCAGGCGCAAGCGCCCTGGTATCGCAGGACTGCCAGCTGGTGGGTGATCAGCGCGAAGAGGGAAGAAACGCGGCTGAAGCGGCTGGCCCAGCTCATCGACCACTCGGAGCATGAGCGAGCCATACCGGAACTTCGCCGGCGCAAATAATTCCCTCTACCATGCCCTGCCACAGTGTTTGATTCAACGGCCGAGCTTTGCTCGGCTGGGCGGACGAAGGCGTCCGCCCCTACGTGGTTATTCCACGTTCCACCCGCTGACTTCGACCGCCGGCTGCGCCGCTCCCAGTTCCTGTGCCCGATAGGTCGCCGTTACCTCGCGCTTTTCGCCGGGCAAGAGCGAAATATAGTTGTCCTGCCAGATCACGGGAAGAATCTCGTCTCCGCCTTTGCCCTTGTCTACTTTCAGACGCACAAAAAATGCCAGGCTCTTACTGGGATTCTCCAGCGTGACCCGGGTGATGGCCTCTTCACCTTTGTGCTCGGTGTGCTCTGCGACATTCAGTTTTACCTTGGGCAGTTGAGACAGGGCAGTGTAATCCGCGTAGGAAGAAGTCGGCGTTGTGTACCAGTTCGACTTCTCCCAATCGAGGGTTTCCGGTTTGGTGGAGAGCCAGTAGAAATTTGAACCCACCAGCTTTCCGGCAGAATCCTGTAGCCGAAGCACCAGGAAATACGTGGGGCTGAGGGCGTCAATATCGGGCAGGGTCAGGATTTTGTTGGTGCTGTCGGCGGCGGCATCGAGCGCGACCTCTTTGGAAAACTTCTCGCTCATATCGAGGTTGAGTACTTTGGCCGTGAGCTTCAGTCCCTTGGCATCCACGTACTGGCTGCTTACCAACCAGACGGAATGATCGTCGTAGCCATACACCGGATGGAGCGACTCCATGGCCCGCTTGGCGCCGAAGTAGCCGCCGCCCGGGCGCAGGTAGAAGTCGTAGAGGTGCCAGATCATCGAGGGCCAGGCGTTGTTCAGCATCCACTGGATCACTCCGGTCGAGGTGTACTTGTTGCGGCTGTAGGCCTCGTACATGGCGCGCACGCCTTCGTAAGTCTGCATCTGCGCCTTGACCGCGTAATCCTCGGCGCTGGTGGCTGTGCCGAAGCGTGCATTCAACGCGTCGCTGAAAACGTGAAGATCCTTGAAGGCGCCGCCTCCGGCGTGGTAGTCCCAGACATTGTCGATCGGCCACAGGTGGTCCTTGCCTACCATGGCGCGAATGCTTTCAATGGGCGGCACGGCCGGACCCATGCTGGTTTCGGTGTTGAAGCCGTAGGCCCCGCCGCAGCCGCCCTGGTTGCACGGCTGGGGATGGGTTGAATCGACATTGTCGGTCTGCCAATACGAGGGCGCGACGTATTCATACGGCCCTGACATCTTTACACCGCTCTCGCCGGAAAAGCCCGCAAGTTTGGCCGTGGCGGAAGACACTACCGGGTTCGTCCACAGCAGTTCTTTTTCTACTTTCAAATAGGTTTGTTCAACGTCGGGCGGGGGCGGATTGTCGCTGCCATTCAGCCACGCGATCAGGCTGGGATGGCCGCGCAGGCGGTACATCTGGTCGCGCAACGATTGTTCCGCGATGGTGAAGTCCTGCGCCTTCCAGTTCGCCCAGTGCTCCCAGTGGTCGCAGCAGCACCAGCCGGCGATGAGCAGAATGCCGCGCTCGTCAGCCAGATCGAAGAACTCCTTGGGTTCCAGCTTGCCTTCGAGTCGGATGGTGTTCAATCCCATGTCCTGGACATAACGGAACTGGTCGCGCAGGCGCTGCGGGTCCTCGCGCAGCATCATGTCCGGAGACCAGCCGCCTCCGCGGATCAGGATGTTCTTCCCGTTGATCGAAAACAGCCGCCGGTTGGCCGCGAGCACTTCGGATTTCACCTCACGAATGCCAAACTTCGTTTCTGCCCGGTCGGAAGTCTTGCCATCGAGATTAAATTCCAGGGTGAGGTTATAACGTTCAGGCTTGCCCATCTGCGCCGGCCACCACAGCCGCGGATGGTCGATATTGAGCTGGGGAAACTGCTCGGAGGTGAACACTACATCTTTCGATTCGCCAGGCCCGAGTTCGACTTCCTGTGAAAATTCGATCTTTTCGATCTGGCCTTTGAGCGTTCCCTTGACCGGATGGTTCGCCGCATTCTTCAGCAGGGTCGTGACGGTGAGGTGCGCCTGGTCATTGGCCGGTGAATCGACTTTCGAAACCACTGCGGGATAGCGCACGGCTACGGGCCCGCTGGTAGTGATGTCCACATCGCGAAACAAGCCCATGTTCTTGTCCGGGGGCGCGGGGTTCCAGTCCACGAAGGTGATAGCCAGGTCGGTGTCGGTGGGAGAGAAGACTTGCACCGCGAGAACGTTCGGCTTGCCAATCAGCGCCGCATCGGTGATGTTGAACTCGTAGGTCCGCCAGGCTCCGGCTACGTCGTCGGCCTTGGCCAGTTGCTTGCCATTGAGGAAGATGTTGGCGCGGTAGTTGATCCCGCCGAAGTTCAGCCAGATGCTCTTGCCCTTGAAGCTGGCGGGCAGCACAAATTCCTTGCGGTACCACCAGGGGACAATGAAAGGGCTGTCCGGCTGCATCGGGATGTTAGAGAAATTTGCCCCGATGGGATATGTGACCCCGGGAAAGGTTCGCAGATTGGTCCCGAAAAACGGATCGGGATAGACCTTGTGCTTGACCAGTGCCGCGACCACGGTGGTGGGGACGGATACCTCGTACCAGTCCTTGGGATGAAAGGCCGGCGTGGAAAGCGTCTCGCCCTTCTGGTCCACCTTGCACGAGGATTGCAACGCCCAGCCGTCGCGCAGCGAGAGGGTTGCTTCGGAATAGGGATGGCCGGGTTCCTGTGCAACCATCAGGCCGGAGAAAGAAAGCACCACCATGCACAACAGGCTGCTCCTGTTCATCTTCATCAAGAGATCCCTTGGTCGGAGGATTGGTGTTTAAGATCGCGCTTCATTATGCCGTATTCGATCGGCTGCGCCCACAGGCGGCCGAAGTCTTCAAAATGTACTCTAGCTTAATAACACGTCGTATTAATACGTTTCAATGGCTGATTTTTGCGGACTGTTGGAGCTTATGAAGGTCAGAGGCCACCTGGGACGTCGCCTCAGGCTGTCCGGCGGAGCCATGCTCCGCTAATTTTGCGGCGAGCGAAAATCAGGTTAAGCTGCGCTCGACTTCGGGGTGAGGCACCGCCCTGTATGGTTTCGGGTGAGGCCGCACGAGCGAGGACGCTCGCGTCTACATTAGAATAGGGCTTCTTGCCTGCCCCGCTTGAACTCGACCAACTACGCGTGGTGCTGGTGTCTTCGCGCAATCCTCTCAACATTGGCGCTGCGGCCCGGGCCATGAGCAATTTTGGTTTTTCCAGATTGCGGGTGGTAAATCCGTACGAAAAGGCCTTCCGTACGGCGCGTTCCGCGGTGGGCGCCGCGGCACTGCTGGCCCAGGCGGAGGAATACGACAGTGTTGCGGACGCCGTGGCCGACTGTACGCTGGTGGTCGGCACCACCGCGGTGCGCCATCGGGAATTGCAGCATCCGCTGCGACGTCTGGAATATGGCGGGCGCCTGATCCGCAAACACATGAGCTCTGGACCCGTGGCCCTCTTGTTTGGCTCGGAGAGGTACGGGCTCGCGAAGGATGATCTCAGCTATTGCCATTGGCTGATCCGCATTCCGACCCGGGAACAGCACATCTCGATGAACCTTGGCCAGGCGGTCGCGATATGTCTGTACGAACTGATTCGCAACAGCCGGGCGCCAGGAGCAGCGGAGAAACAAGGGCTTGCCACCGCGGGCGACATCGCGCGGATTACGCCGTTGCTGGCCGATCTGCTGAGCACCAGCAGTTACCTGCTGCCGCAGCGGGCAGCCGATACCGAGCAGCGAATCCGCCGCATGCTGCGTCGCCTCAAACTTTCGGCCCGGGATGTCGAAGCCTGGCTGGGCATTCTGCGCCATGTCCAATGGCGACTGCGGACGGGAAACAGGAAGGCGGAGTGACGTGTCCCTTCGGGATTCCCGGAAGCACAAAATCATTTACACTAAGGGCAAATGTCTGATCGGATCGTTTGTTCGTGCATCACTTGCCCCAAGTGCGGAACCTGGGTGGTGGTCGAACGAGAAATGACGCGGGAAACCAACAAGGAAAAGTTGAGCGCGACCTGCCCAGGCCCGGAGTGCGGCAAGCAATTCTCCTTCGCACCGGGGGAGACCAAGGTCTTCGAACTGCCGATGAGCCTTTTTGAGAGGCGCCACTTCTACCGCTCCGAGTTAACGTAGTCCCCTCCCGCGAGTCAACGGCCCGCAGTGGTACTGAGAGGCAGGCCAGCACGTTCGGGACTGAAGTCCCTCGGGGTGACGCCGAGTCGGGATCGAGGTCAGAGCCGGCGCAGGAGCATTGTTCAACTGAGCTACTATCCCCTGCCAATGCTGATTGTTCTACTGCCGGTCAGGCGTAAACTTGGTTGCAATGTCGAGTACGCCGACGACAACCGAAATTCCCTCAACCCGCGGTGAGGTGCGACCGAGCCTTGGGTCCTTACTGCTTCTCGCCATCTGGTTTGCGATCGTGGCCGGCCTGGTGGAAGGTGTGGGCCTGTTGCTCTTCCAGAGGATCAACTGGGCGCGGTGGGGGCCGACTCTGCACGTCTCACAACCCATCCTCTGGATTTCGCCTATCGTCGACCTCGTTCTGTTCGGAGTTTTGACGCTGGGACTGTGGACGGTGGGACGGCTGGTCCCGAAACTCCGGCTGCTGCAGGGCGCCATCGCCTTGGTAACCGCGCTGACTCTCTATGACTGGCTTACAGTCACGGCCCGTCTTTCCCATCTCAGTTGCCTGCTGCTGGCCGCCGGCGCGGGAGTTGCCTTCAGCCGCTGGGTTGCGAAACACGAAACTGACACGCTGCAATTTGTAAGGCGAACCTTCCCCTTGGTTGTCGGGACGGGGATACTGGCGTTCATCGGAATTCAGGGCGGCGATTGGCTACTCGAAGCCAGGTCGGTCGCCAAGCTGCCGGCGGCCGCCACGGATGCGCCCAATGTGGTCGTCATCATCGTGGACACGTTGCGCGCCGATCATCTCTCCTCTTACGGATACGCCCGGCCCACCACTCCGAATATCGATCGCATCGCCACCGAGGGCGCGCTATTCGAGAACGCCGTCGCAACCTCGTCCTGGACATTTCCCTCGCACGCTTCGCTATTGACCGGCCGCTATCAGTATGAGCACGGCATGGACAAGATAAGGCAAATGTCGGTGGTCGGTGGCGGAGCATTCAGCGCCAACGGGCTGCCCACACTGGGCGAAGCGCTGATGAAAAAGGGCTACCGCACCGGAGCTTTCTCCGCCAATCGCACTTACTTTACCCACGACCTCGGCTTCGGGCGCGGCTTCATCCACTTCGAAGACTACTTTCATTCGCTCAGCGACATGTTCGTGCGCTCGCTGTACGGCAGGGAGTTTGCGCGAGTCTATCTCAAGCGCAGTGACCGGAGCCTGGTCAAACGTGTGCTGCGAAAGCTGGGATTTACCGAGCTGCTGGATCAGGGCGCGGAGGGCTCCGGCAGCTATGGCGGCGCTTTCGGAATCCGCAAACGCGCCGACGTGGTCAACCAGGAGGCTCTGGATTGGATCGATCGCGATCGCGGGCATCCCTTCTTTGCCTTTCTTAACTACTTCGACGTGCATGACCCGTACGGAGGACCGCGCGGCTACTCCAAACCTTCATGGCCGCAGCTAAGCAAGGTGGACGCGTATGACGACGGCGTGAAATATGTAGATGACTACATCGGGCGCCTGATGGGCGATCTGGACCGGCGCGGCTTGACCAGGAATACCCTGGTCATCATTACCGGCGACCATGGGGAATCGCTGGGGCAGCACCACTTGAGGACTCACGGCAAAGCGCTCTATTGGGAACTGATTCACGTTCCCCTGGTCGTCCGCTATCCGGGGCATGTTCCAGCGGGAATTCGCGTGGAGGTGCCGGTAACCAACTCAGCTCTTCCGGCAACGATCATGAAGTTGCTGGGCGAGGGCGGGCAGGAAGTGTTTCCGGGACCGTCATTGAGTGCGCTCTGGCAGGGCGCCGCCCAGCCGGCCTGGCCTGATGCCCTTTCTGAAGTCGCAAAACACAACATCGTTACCAACGAAAGCAAGGCCGTGGGGCAGCTGGTGGCAACCACCGCCGACGGTCCCATGAAGTCCGTGGTCACGACACGTTGGCACCTGATCGTGCATAAGGAACTGGGAGACCAACTCTATGACTGGGTGCATGATCCTGGTGAAACCAACAATCTGATCAACACTGCTCTTGGGCAGCAGGCTGCGCGCGGGCTGAACGCGCGGCTGGAAACGTTGCTGGCCCGCTCCGCCGAACAAAACCGGATACCAACCTCGATCGCATTGCATGACGGCCGGTTCAACATCCAGGAGAGTGGTGTTCATCCGAACAGACTGAGACAGGGACCGTCGCGAGCGATTGACGATTACTACCGGATGGAGGCCCAGGCTGGATCCACGTTGGCCGTCGAAGTCCGCGCCCAGCAACCTACTTTACTGACCCGGCTGGATCCGGTGATCGCGATCGTGGACGAGAATGGGCAGCCTTACCAAAGCTGCCGCAATCCAGGCGACGATCACACCCCCGAGCCAGGCATCGCCGACCCAACCCCGGACGCATTCGACGATATCTGCGTGAATGACGACATCAATCCCGGCGTGAACACCGACTCGCGGCTCGAGATTCTGGTGCCGGAAGGCGGTAAGTCTCTGGTAGAATTGAACATACGCGTATCCGACTGGAATGGACAGGCTGCGGTCCGATTGCCTTACCAGATGCAGATCCAGGAAGCGGGCGCCCGGCCGGAATCAGCCAAGGCTGCGAATCCGTGAACCTCTGGGCCGCTTTCGCCCTGTTCCGCAAAGCGGGAGCTACTCTGCTACTGGGGAGCGCAATGTGGGGCGATGTTAAAATCATAAGAAATATCTGCAACAAGTTCGAACCCAAGACTGGAGCACAGGAGCATCATGAGAATTGAATTGCTGGCGCTTTACGGTGGTCCCGACCAGGTGATGACGGTGACTTCCGGGCTGGCCAGCCTGCTCGGCCTCCTGCTGCTTTTCTGGAACAAGGTTGTGGGGATCTTTTTCAAGGTCGTCCGGAAATTCAGCCGCTCGGGTACGCCTGCTGCCGTTGACGCTCCCAAGGAAACTCCCAAAGGAACTCCGTAACTTCGGGTCCGCCGCTTGCGCAGAAAAGTTATCGTCATCGGTTTGGACGGGCTCGAGCCTGGCATTGTCGAAGCAATGCTGGAGCGCGGCGAGCTTCCCAACCTGGCAAAAATCCGGGCCTCCGGCAGCTACTCCCGCCTGAAAACAACTTATCCCGCGCAGACTCCCGTTGCCTGGTCATCGTTTGCCACCGGCACCAATCCGGGCGGCCACGGAATTTTTGATTTCATCTCTCGCGATCCTAAAACCTACTTGCCCGATGTCGCGCTGACCCGGTTCGAGCGGCCGAAGAGTATGCTGGCCCAGCCGCGGGTGGTAAACCGGCGAAGTGGTGTACCGGTATGGCAGACACTTTCGGCGGCGGGTATTCCCAGCACCATCCTGCGTTGCCCGTGCACCTTTCCTCCCGAAGCTATGCAAGGCCGCATGCTGGCCGGCGTAGGTGTGCCGGATCTGCGCGGCAGTCAGAGCAAGGGCACCTTCTACACGCAGGACAGAGCGGTGGTCGCGCAAGAGAACGAGCAGCTCATTTTTCTCGATACTGGGGCTGAGATTGCGACGCGGGTGATCGGTCCGCGCAACACCAAGGTTTCGCCCGCGGCAGACGCTTCCTGCGAAGTGCGCGTCCACGTGGACAAGGCGGCGCGCAAGCTTGTCATCCAGACTGGCGGCTCGCCCACCAATATTGAAATTCCGGAAAAAGGCTGGAGCGAGTGGGTACGATTCAAATTCAAGTTCTCCCTGCTGCAATCGGTGACCGGAATCGCGCGCTTTTATGTGCGGCAACTGGAGCCGCATCTCGAATTCTATGTTTCCGCCGTCAACTTCGATCCGGCGGCTCCCATGTTTCCAGTTTCCTCTCCACCAGACTACGCCCGCGAGTTGGCCGACAAGATTGGCCTTTTTTCCACCCTGGGCATGGCGGAAGATCACAACGGTCTGAACAATGGCCGCCTGGATGAAGCGGCGTACCTACAGCAGTGTGAACTGGTGCTGGGCGAGCGCGAGCGTACGATGCGTTTTGAACTGGACCGCTTCAGTGAAGGCCTGTTCTTCATGTTGTTCGACACGCCCGACCGGGTGCAGCACATGCTCTGGCGTTTCCGCGATCGCGAACACCCGGGCTTTGAGCCTGACCTCTCGCCCGAACTTGCCACCCGGATCGAAGAACACTACCGGCGCTGCGACGCATTGCTCAACGCCGTGCTTGACAAGGCGGACGAGAACACGCTGCTGATCGTGCTTTCCGATCACGGCTTCGGAACTTTCCGGCGCGCTTTCGACACCAACACCTGGTTGTGCCAGAACGGCCTCATTGCGCTCAAGGACGGCTGCAAGCCGGGAGAAGATCTGGGCGAGGGATTTGCCGCGGTTGACTGGTCGAAGACCTACGCTTACGCGGTCGGCCTGGGCGGCATTTATCTGAACTTCAAGGGGCGCGAGGGCGGCGGGATTCTGGAAGAGGGAGGCGAAGCCGAACGGGTGCGTAACGCGATTCAGACCGGCCTGGCTCATTTTCCCGACCCGCACACGCAGAGGACTGCAATTCGCAGTGTGTCGCGCCGTGAAGAGTTATACTCGGGGGCGTTTGTGGAGAATTCGCCGGACTTGCTGGTAAATTTTCACCGCGGCTTCCGGGTGTCCTGGCAAAGCGCTGTGGGCGGATTTTCGCACTCCGTACTGGAAGACAATCTGCGCCGCTGGAGTGGCGACCACATTGTCGATCCGGAATCGGTACCAGGCATTTTATTCATGAATCGCGCGGCCCTGAACGATCATGCGCGAATCATCGATCTGGCGCCTACGATCCTGAATTACCTCGGAGTGACGACACCCGGCACGACGGAAGGCGCGTCGTTACTGTGAGGTCTGCGACTCTGACGAAGCGACTCTGACGCCATGAAGATCTGCGTACTCGGTCTCGATTGCGCCGCACCCGAAATCGTCTTTGGCGATGAGCGCCTGGTGAACCTGCGCCGCCTGATGGACCTCGGGGTTTACGGACGCCTGGAAAGCGTGATCCCGCCCATTACCGTACCTGCCTGGATGTGCATGAGCACCAGCCAGGACCCGGGTTCGCTCGGCGTCTATGGATTCCGCAATCGCTCCGACCATTCTTACGACAAGCTGGCCTTCGCGAATTCGGCCTCCATCAAGGCGCTCGCCATCTGGGACCAACTGGCTCGCGAAGGCAAGAAGTCGATCATCGTTGGTGTGCCGCCGAACTATCCACCGCGGCGAGTGAACGGTATCAGCATCGGTTGTTTTCTCACGCCCGACACGGTCAAGGATGAATTTACTCATCCGCCAGCGCTCAAGGCAAAAATCAACGAGCTGGTGGGAGAGTATCCGGTAGACGTAAAAAACTTTCGCACCCATAAAAAAGACTGGCTCAAGCAAGAAATCTTCGACATGTGCGGCAAGCAGTGGGCGGTAGTGCGCTGGTTGCTGGCCGAGCAGGAGTGGGACTATTTCCACTTTGTGGATATCGGTCTCGATCGCATGCACCACGGCTTCTGGAACTATTTCGATCCCCGCCACGTGCAGTTCGAGGCTGACAATGCTTATCAGGACGCGATTCCTGAGTATTACCGTTTGCTCGATGAGCAGATCGGCAGCGTCCTCGAATTGCTGGACAACGAAACCATCCTCCTGGTGGTCTCAGACCACGGAGCCCAACGTTTGGATGGTGGTTTTGCGATCAACGAATGGCTGATTCGCGAAGGCCTGTTGGTCCTGAATGAATATCCGAAGGTTTTGACGCCATTTGAAAAGCTGAATGTGAACTGGAGCAAGACGAAGGTCTGGAGTGAAGGCGGATACTACGCCCGTGTCTTCTTCAATATGCAGGGTCGCGAACCGCAGGGCGCGGTTCCGGCGTCGGAGTACGAGTCTTTCCAGAACGAGATGAAGGCGCGGCTTGAGGCACTGCCCGGCGATAACGGTCAAGCGATGAAATCTCTGGTGTTCAAGCCGCAGGAGATCTATCGCAATGTGCGGAACGTGGCTCCCGACTTGATCGTCCATTTCGGCGAACTGTACTGGCGGTCCATCGGAACCGTCGGTCATGCGAAGCTTCATATCCAGGAAAACGACACCGGACCCGATGGCTGCAACCACGCGCAATACGGAATGTTTATTCTGACGGCGCCGAATTGTCCGCTGAGCGGCGAGTATGAGGGGGCGCGCCTGCTGGATATTGCCCCCACGCTGCTGGATCTGGCGGGGCACGAGATTCCAGAAACCATGCAGGGACGTTCGCTGGTTTCCGGCATGGAAAAGAAGGGTTCAGGCGGAGGCCCAGATGAGGAGTCAGCACGGATAGTGCACGACCGCCTGGCGGGGCTGGGATATGTTTAGCAGTCTCTGAGAAAGCAGCTCTCGACAAGGGGCTGGGAAGGGCACGATTTTAATCGTGGCATGCGGGCTTAACGAGACATGCGGCTTCAGCCGCTGCGGTTGGCTTTGGAGGAACGATGCTGAGAAAGTCATTATTATCCCTGGGGATCGCTGTCTTCCTGGTTCCTGCCTTCGCGCAGCACAATGCGCCCTCATTCGACGGAAAATCGTGGTGGGAACACATAAAAGTTCTGGCCGCGGACAACATGGAAGGCCGCGACACGGGAAGTCCAGGGCTGAAAAAGGCCGAAGCCTACGCCGTCAGTCAATTGAAGGCGGCCGACCTTCAGCCTGCGGGAGTAAAGGGCTATTACCAGCCAGTGAAATTCGTGTCGCGGCAGTTGGTGGAGCAGGAATCAAGTGCCGCTCTGCTTCGCGATGGTAAAGCGGAGCCGCTGATCCTGGGAGAAGATGCGATCTTCAGCACGCGCGTGGATCTCGCTCCTGAAGTGAACGCTCCCCTGGTGTTTGTAGGTTACGGCCTGAGCATTCCGGAAAACGACTTCGACGATCTTGCCGGGCTCGATCTCAAGGGCAAGGTCGCAGTCTTGATCAGTGGCTCGCCTTCGCAGATTCCTTCGGCGCTGTCGGCGCACCATCAGACCGCCGCCGAACGCTGGAAGCCCTTTCGCGCCGCGGGAGCAGTCGGAATCGTCCTGATTCCGAATCCCGCGTCCATGGACGTGCCCTGGTCCCGCATCGCCTTGAACCGGCTGCACCCGAGCATGGAATTGGCCGGCGCGGAATTTAACGAAACGGATGGCGAGAAGCTCGCGCTCTATTTCAATCCGGCGCACGCGGATAAGTTGTTCATCGGATCTGGCCATACCTTCGAGGAACTCGCGGAATTGGCCAAGGACCGAAAGCCGTTGCCGCATTTTCCCCTGACTGCTTCTATTCAGGCCAGGGCCAGGTTGAAAACGAAGGTTGTAACGTCCTCCAACCTCGTAGCCCGACTGCCGGGGAATGATCCACAATTGAAGAATGAATATGTGGTGCTCTCGGCGCACATCGATCACGTGGGCATCGGCGAGCCCATCAACGGCGATCGCATTTACAACGGTGCCATGGACAACGCAGCCGGCGTTGCCGTATTGCTCGATGTTGCCGCTTCGCTCAACAAGCATCCCGAAGAATTGAAGCGTTCGCTTCTATTTGTGTTTGTCACCGGAGAAGAGAAGGGATTGCTGGGGTCGAAATACTTCGCGGCCCATCCCACGGTGGACCCGAAATCCATGGTAGCGGATATCAACGTTGACATGTTTCGGCCGCTCGTACCTCTGAAGCTGCTCACGGTTCTGGGATTGGCGGAATCCGACCTGGGAGACGCGGCGCGCCAGGTGGCGGAGTCGGACGGTGTCTCCGTCCAGCCCGATCCGCAACCGCTAAGAAATGTCTTTGTCCGCAGCGATCAGTACAGCTTCATTCGGCACGGCATACCGGCGCTGGCTCTGGATATTGCTCCAACCACTTCGGAGCAGAAGCAGCTTTACCAGGACTGGCTTACTCGCCGCTATCATGCGCCGTCCGACGATCTGAATCAGCCGGTCGACCTGGCGGCGGCCGGCGAATACGAAGAAATTATCCGGCAGCTCATGGTCAAGGTGGCTGATGATCCGCGGCGTCCGCAATGGAAAGCCGACAGTTTTTTCCGCCGCTACGCGGAGCCGACGAGCAATTAGCTCTCGTGTGTAGGGCGGGCGCCCTCGCCCGCCACTGTTGACTTTGCTTTTGATTTTGGGGCTGTTGGTGTCAGGTGGTCTGAGCCAGCCTCCGGAAAAAGGGGGGCCTGCCAGAAAATCAACGTCAAAGGCGGCGGGCGAGGGCGCCCGCCCCACACGTTGGGTCAGCGGGCGCGTCCGGAATTCGCCGGCAAATATTCCTTTACCAGGGATAGCAATTCGTCACGCAAGAACGGCCCGCCCGCCAGGAGCCCGGGGAGAAGCGGCGACTTACGGTTGCACAGTAGTTGAGAACTCTCCAGCGTGCTGATGAAACCACCGGCGCTGGTCACCAGAGCCGCTCCGGCCGCAATGTCCCAATCGTGCTTCGGAGTGAGCGTGAACGTGACATCCGCGAGACCCGCCGAAACCAGCGCCAGTTTGTAGGCTACGGATCCCATGGGACGGACTCTTACCGCGGCGGTCTCGAATCGTTTCCATTCTCCACGCTTGATCTCGCTGCGGCTGGCCAGGATTATCGCGCCCTGAAGGCTGGTCCGCTGGCTGGCGTGGGCCGGCGTTCCGTTGTAGGTTATGCCTGAATCCAGGGAACCGAGAAAGATCTCGTTGGTGGCGGGATTACAGATTCCTCCCGCGACAGGAATTCCGTCTTCCACCATCGCTACTGAAACGCAGAACTCTGGAATGCCAGCCACGAACTCACGCGTGCCATCCAGAGGATCGACGATCCAGACACGCTTCTTTTCGAGGCGAGACAGATCATCCACACTTTCCTCCGAGAGCCAGCCCTCGCCTTCGCGTAGTAATTCCTGGCGCAGGACCGCATCAACCGCACGGTCGGCTTCGGTGACCGGGTCGTGCCCGGCCTTGTATTCCGCTTCGATAGCCCCCAGGGTGAAGCGGGCGAAGATCTCACGGGCAGATTCGAGCGCCGACTGTATTCGTTGCAGGGTCTCGGCCTGAGAACTAGTGCCCATCAGTGATTTTCTGCCTCTCCAGCCGGGCGAATCAGGCGCGTTCTCCGATGGCGCCAAAGAAGCCCTCGCGCTCGAGATGCAGAATGATCTCCTGCGCCGACTCCTCCGGAGTTAACTCCGCCGTGTTGATGACGACCTCGGCATCCTTCGGCTCCTCGTAAGGATCCGAGATGCCCGTGAACTCCTTGAGAATTCCAGCGCGAGCTTTAGCGTAGAGACCCTTGCGGTCGCGCTGTTCGCACACCTCCACCGAAGTAGAGACATGTACCAGGATGAATCCGCCCAGAGGCTCGATCAGTCCGCGTACATGTTTGCGGGTGGCGTCGTAAGGGGCGATGGGGGCGCAGATGGCGATGCCGCCATTCTTGGTGATTTCCGAAGCCACATAGCCGATGCGGCGAATGTTGATGTCGCGATGCTCCTTGGAGAACCCGAGTTCGGACGACAAATGCTTGCGCACCAGGTCGCCATCCAGCAGCGTGACCGGGCGTCCGCCGGTTTCCAGAAACTTGGTCAGCAGCACGTTGGCGATGGTTGATTTGCCGGAGCCCGAGAGTCCGGTGAAGAAAATCGTCACGCCCTGTTTGTGCCGCGGTGGATAGCTGCGCCGCAACTCCTGCACCACTTCCGGATAAGTAAACCAGCTGGGAATGTCGCGGCCTTCGTTCAGGCGCTGGCGCAGTTCGGTACCTGAGATGTCCAGTACGCGCGCCCCTTTGGGCACCTCGTCGGTGGGAAAATATTTGTCCTGGTCTTCCAGGTAAACCATCATGTTGAACGGCACCATGGTGACGCCGATGTCGGCCTGGTGCTGTTTGAAGAGTTCCTGGGCCTCGTACGGGCCATAGAAAGGCTTGCCATCGGTGTCCTTGCCGGGGCCGGCATGATCGCGGCCCACGATGAAGTGGGTGCAACCGTGGTTCTTGCGAATCAGCGCATGCCAGATGGCCTCGCGCGGTCCGCCCATACGCATGGCCAGGGGCAAAAGCGAAAGCTTTACCGTTCCCGGAGGATATTTGGACGACAGCAACTGGTAGCAACGGACGCGGGTGAAGTAGTCCACGTCGCCGGGCTTGGTCATACCTACAACGGGATGAATCAGGAGGCTGGCTTCTACCTGCTTGGCGGCGCGGAAGGTGAGTTCCTGATGGGCTCGATGCATGGGGTTGCGGGTCTGGAAGGCGACGATGCGGCGCCATCCCAGCCGCGCGAATTCGGCGCGAAGTTCCGCGGGAGTCAGTCGCAGCGAGCGGAAATCATAGTGGGAGGGAGGTTGAGTGCCCTCGATGCGTCCGCCCACATACCAGGGATGCGCCTTGTTGATCGTATAATCCGCGCCCGGATGGGCCTTGCTGGTGCTCTTGAATACCGCATTGGCCTCGGCTTGGCGATCGGGCTGCCAGACGTCCTCGACATGCAGCACCGCCAGCATTACCCCCTCGGCATCGCGCAGGGCGATCTTGCTGCTTCCCGGCTTCAACCCTTTAGCGAACTCTTCGCTGACGTCGAGGGTGATGGGCATGGGCCAAAGCAGGCCGCTGGCCAGCTTCATGTGGTGACAGACGCCGTCGTAGTCGGCGCGATTCATGAATCCACGCAGGGGAGAAAACCCGCCGCTGAGCAGCAGCTCAAGATCGCAAAGCTGGCGCGCGGTTAGGTCCCACGAGGGCCACTCGCGGGAGTGGGATTTCAGCTGGTTGATGGTTTCCGGTTGGGCGATAAGATCGACTAGTTCTCCACCGTGCGGCGGGATCAGGTGACTGCTCGAAGTGCTCAAACGCTTTGGCCTCCTGGAATTTGGTGAGATTCCGATGTCAGCAATTGTGCGGTGTTCCGGCAGGTGATGAAATCCTGCAAGTCATTGATGTGGGGAAAGCTGTAACAGTTGTTCCGTCTCTAGCAGCCACCCCAATGATTGCGCTGGAACTCTGGAGCGAAGATCGCCGATAAACACCGAAAATCGAATGCGCTGTAGGGCGCCCCGTTCGGGAAGCGATACTTCATAACGGGACGCTCTTCCCAGTTTAAAACAAAATTGGCTCGCGGCTATGCCAGCTCTAGCGAAAATACCGATAACAGCTCATCATTTGGCCGCATTGAGCGGCATTTCCCCTCGGATGGACATGCCCGCCTGACACAAAGGGGGTAGTATCGACGATAATCCGCGAATGTGACCTTGGGTTGCTTAATCCGTTATCGGGTAAAACATGTAATTAGTTCCAATTCTCCATGTACTCGGGGGAAATTTTTTCCCGCCTCATACTCTCCTTAGCCTGAAGATAAAGCACTTAGCCTGCCGGGAGCAGTTCCTGAACCATGCCGAAAGGTCGGCAGGGTGGGCAGTAACAGGGATAAATCCTGCTGTTCTGCCGACGAAATCCTCCGGGCAAGCGGTTCGTCGCCCCGCAATCCCAAATCTATCCATCGTTCGAATCTGTGCGAGCTTGGCGGCGAACTCCAGAACGTATCACTATGATACAGAAAACAAATAACTTGCCATGCGCCCGGGAGGCCAGCAACGAGATCGGGTAGGTTGAAAATGGGCGGAGGGAAGAAATATTGCATTTTCCATGAAAAGAGAAATCCACGGCCAGCTTGGCAGTGTGCATGCTATGAATTTTGGGAGAAACCATAGTCCTGAGGAGTACGTCTGTGATTCGGAGGCCGGTAGCGGCTTCGGACACGAGCGACTTCCATTCACAACTGCCCGAATCGGGCTTGAATCATTAAACCAAGGGGGAAGCCGGAATGAACGAAAGCTCTATTCGGCTGGGTCCGCGAGAACAGCAGATTGCCGAGCTGCTGCTTCAGGGTTGCGACAATGCGGAGATTGCCCGACAGCTCAAGATGGCCCGGCGCACGGTGAAGGCACACTTTAATCGTCTTTTCTTACGTTTTGCAATTACTGGTGGCATCAAGCGAGTCAAACTCGCGACCATTCTCTATCGGAGGCAATTATGTTCGGAGAACAGCGTTACGGAAACCGTATCCCCAGCGAGCGAGAACATCAAGTCATCGAACTCGTTGCCCAAGGGCTCAAAAACCGCGAGGTCGCGGACGCCATCGGTACCACGGAGCACGTCGTCAAAAACTACCTCCGAATCATCTACGACAAGCTTGGGCTCTGGAACCGCGTCGAGTTGGCTCTCTGGTACGAAGCCCGCCGCCAGCAGGTCCCGGCGCACGCCTGAGGTTCTGGAAAGCTGGGAGCAAAATATTCTCAGTCTCCATCAACCAGGACTTCGCCGCAATCATCTGCAACGCTGAATCTGCATCAGATTCCGAAGCCATAGCACAAACGAAGACCCTCGTAATCCGAGGGTCTTCTGCTTTTTGATCGTTTGCGGTTTTCTTAGCGACAGCCCTGCGACTCCAGATCGCGCAAGTGTTGAACTGCCTGCGGGGTTCCCCGCCTGGAGGCGGCAGCGAGGAGAAGGCGCGCCTGGTCGCAGCTGCGGGGAACACCGTCCCCGCGCAAATAGAGGTCCGACAACAGCACTGCTGCGGTGGCATTCTGTTTGCCGACCGCCTTCCACAATAGTTTCGCGGCCTCGGAGGAATCACGCACGCCCGTGCTGCCTGCGAGATAGCGCTGGGCGAGCCGCAGGTCGGAGGCGCCGCCCTCCTCTCCTGCCAGGGCCGGTTGCGACGATTGGGCGTCGAGTAACGGAGATTTCTGGGAGGCCGGCAGAACTCCGGCCGGCGCGACTGGGCGATCGTGAGCCTCGTCGGTTGCGGTATCACGAGCCTCGGGCGGGTTGGACCGCGGCGAAATCGCTTCTGGTGGATTGGATTCAATCGGCGAAGAATTCTGCGGCAGCGAAGCCGCCGGAGCACTCACCTGCGGCGACGTTGGGGATGATCCCACTGCTGTCCCGGGTCTCGGAGCCCACTGCAGATATGCGAAACCGGCCAACACAAGCACGAACGCGCCTGCGAGATATTTCCATCCTGGCCTGCGCGGAGTATCTGGCTCATCGAGTCCGCTGAACGCCCGGTCGCGCACCCACTGCGAATCGCTTTCGGACCGAGGCGGCGGTGGCGCCTCGCCGACTCCGGTCGCAGACAAATTGGTTCTCGCTGTGGACCGTACCGGATCGAGAACCTGGCCGCAACGGCTGCAAAACTTGTGGCCCGGTGGATTCTGGTGTCGGCAGGCCGAACAAACAGCGCCTTGGAATTTTTCGTCCCTGGCAAAATAGGGTCGGACGGCTTGATCTGCCGGGTCCCTACCAGTTTCCCGCTGGATTTCCTGCAATAGCTTGCCCACTGCCTGTTGCCGTCGCGCCGGTGGATTGCCGAAGTAAACCCGGGCCCAGCGTCCGAGATTTTGCTCTAGAGTCGGGTTAGTCAGTGGGTTCAGTTCCGATGGGAAGCGCGGTCCTGGCAACTTGTCCCGACGATCCGGCACAGGCATCCTCCGACTGGCAGGATATCAACCATCACACTCCGAGTTGGGAGTTGTCAATCCCGAGAATTGAAAAAAAGATCCTGTACGCCCGAGCCAGACGTTCATCGGCAGGCCTTTCCCTGGGCTGGCTGGAACTGGTCCTGTTGAGCATCCCGCTGGCTGGCAAGCTTTCCATCCGCAGTCTTGCCGTACAGGTCGCCACCAGGGCAGTAGTAAAGGGCGGTGTGGACATCGACCCACACTTGAGTGTCAGGATTCCCCATGTCAACCGGTGGAGGCGGAGCCTCAGCCAATCCAAGGTTGATCAGAAGTTTCTCAAACAGAGTCAACTCCGGCGGTGGCGGCGGTTGGTGCTGCTTGTTCGCTGCCGGAGGCGCCTCTGCCGGCGCAGCGGTCCCAGCCGGTCGGATGCCCCAGCCGGAAATCGCAATCAAGAAGATGCCGATCGCGACCACCAAATAGATGTTGGCCCGCCGTTTCTGCCATTGCCGTGCCAGCCATTCCGCCCGGGGCCCGTGATGTGATTTGACTGTCTCCAACCACTTCTGAGTTTTTCTTGCCGAACTCCAGGGATCGGGCGCAATCTGGTTGGATTGCGCCGGTTGATCGGGCGGAACCGTAACCAGATCCGCTGGAACAATACGAAGCGAATCCGGGCCCGGGACTTCAGTTGGCGGCGCGAAAGGATCGGGCGGCAGATGCATCGGGCTGGCCACCCGGGATTCGGTCTCCAGGGCCGGCTTCGAATCCAGTTCGGGTGGTTTCGCAGGGGGCACTTCAATTGCATTCTGAACCCCTGGCGCCGGCAGCGTAACTCGAAGTTCGGGGACGATGTTTGCTGGCGGAGCGGGCGAAACCGGGTTGTCTTTAAGAACCGTGCTCCCGGCCTGGGCCACACCTGCCCCTGAATTCCCGTTGGTGGGATTTTCTTGCCCGTAAGGTATCAGCCAGGGAGGGTCCTTCCGGAGTGCAACGTCCACGCCTGGGACATCGTTAGTGGCGGATGCCAGGGGACGCGCGGTCCCACAAATTCCGCAGAAGGATTCACCCTCGTCAAAAAAATCACTGCCGCAGGAGGAGCATGTGTCGGCGGCGCGAAAGGGCGGAGGTTCGCGTCTGGTCACTGACGGCTCCAGGACTGACGCCTGCGGCCTGGCCGCCGCGGAGTTCTCGGGCGGCGCCGATTCGCTTCCCAGGCGTTCGATCTGGGGCTTGATTCTTTCCAGAGCTTCCAGCATGCTCTGGCGCTCTGACGCGAGCGCCTCTTTCCACTTCATCCGGGCCGCGGTCACCATGGCTTCGCTCAACAGGCCAGCCATAAGTTCAGCCGTTCGAAGGTCCGCTTCGCGGAAGGAGTTGGGGCGAGCAAAGCGCAGCTCAAGTACGCCGGCAACCTGACCCGCGTGGTAGACCGGCACCGCGATGAAAGCTTTCACATCGCGGTTGCGAAAAAGCTCGGAACGCACATGCAGGTTCGGCGTGACGTCGGGATAGCTGAGCGCAGAGCCTTTGCTCAGGCATTCTGCCGAGAGCGCAGAATTAAGGGATACCCGGGTTCCCGCATCCAGCGCGGCGCTGCCCGTGGCAGAGCGATAAAAGAGCTGGTCCTTTTCGATGATCCCGATCGCCGTGCCGGAGGCGTGAGTGATCTTCTGCACTCTCTCGGCCACCAGTTCGGCGGCGGCCGCCAGGTCGAGTTGCAAGGTCTGGATTAATTTTTGGGTTTCTACAATGGCCGACAGATTTTCCGCGAAATCGGCCTGCTGCCCCTTCGCCCGCAAGCGATCATTGTGCTCCTGAAGCACATAGGCTGCGGAGAGAAGTTGTTGAAACGAAGCCTCGTCAAGTAGAGGCTTTCGTTGCGGGCTGGTAGCAGTTTGGGTCACGAGAGCGAATTACCCGCCAGCCGGTTGGGGGACCCCGGAAACTCTATTGTAATGCAATCCACAAACCAAACCGGCTTGCCAGGGCCTGCACCGAAGTTTCCTCTGGCTTTATCACGGGAGGAGCGGCCGAGCCCGAAGGCGGTTGTAAGTCGCTGCAAAGTATAAGCTACGTTCCCTTAAGATCGATCAATCCACGGTCTTGCCATGCTTGGTTCGTGGGAGTCGGAGTGAAACGTCCTGTTCTCTTCCAGGCGAGTGCGCAAAACTGTGCACTTTCAGCAGCGCCGCCGGGTCCAGACGGCCAGAGTCCCGATTTCAGCACCAAGGAAGTCTGGTAGTGGCTCAGTTTGAATTTCTCGTTACCCACAGGCGTCATCCTGAACGGCCTTCAGGCCGTGAAGGTCAGCAGGATCGACCTGCCGACCAACCAGGACATTAGTGCGGTTGAGGCTCGACAGTGCGGTTGAGGCTCGACCTAATGGTCGCTCAGATAGAAATGAACCGCCGGCGTGATGATCAGGGACAGCGCCATGGAGATCAGAACACCTCCAATCACTGCGATGGCCAGTGGTTGCAGCATCTGCGAGCCCGCTCCGAGCGCGAAGGCCAGAGGCAACATTCCCGCGACCGTGGCCAGCGCCGTCATGACGATAGGACGCAGGCGTCGCCGTCCGGCCTGGAGCATGGCATCTTCCGCAGGCACTCCCAGGGCGCGAAATTTCTGGTCCGCATCCAGAAGAAGAATTCCATTCTTGGCCACGATTCCAACCACCATGATCATTCCCATGAAGGAAGACACGTTGAATGTGGTGCGTGTGATCATCAGAGCGATGAACACTCCGGAGGTGGATAACAATGCGGAAGCCAGGATGGCCAAGGGCGCGGCGAACGATCCGAATTCAAAAAGGAGAACGATGAACACCAGAACGATGGCCAGAAGCAGAACCAGGACCAGGTCAGAGAAGGATTTCTGTTGCTGCTTGTAGGTGCCACCGTACTCCACACGAATGCCGGAGGGCAGATGTAAAGCATCCACTGCCTTCTGCACCGCGGCGACGGCGCTTCCCAGGTCGGTGCCTTCGAGACGCGCCGTCACCGAGACGTCGCGCTGCAAGTTTTCCCGGCGGATTTCGGTTTGCGGAGGAAGCTCGGTGATGGTGGCCAGGGCCCCGAGGGTTGCAGTTTTGCCCGTGCTGCTGGTCAGCAGTGTGTCGCGCATGGCTTCGAGCGATGCCCGATTTCCCGCGGGAAAGCGAACTCGCACGGTGTAGGGACGATCGGCGCTGATCACGGGGGCAGCGGCCGGTTCGCCACCCAGAATAGCGGCGGCATCGGTGGCAATTTCCTCGGGGGTGAATCCGGCGCGGGCAGCAACACTGGGGTTGATCTGAAAGGTGGTGGCCGGTCCGCTGATGGTGTTTTCGATTCCATCGAGCACGTCCACTACGCCGTCGATTTTGGCGATGGCGGCCGCGACTCGCGGGGCCCAGGCTTCGAGGAGCGCGGGATCGGGAGAAAACAACTTGATCTGGATGGGCTCAGGTTCGCTGGTCAAGTCGCCGATCATGTCCTGCAGGACCTGCACGAACTCAACCCGTACGGCCGGCTCCTGGGCCGTCACTTTACTCCGGACTTCTTCCATGATGTCGTCGATATTGCGATCACGATTTTCTTTCAGTTTGACCAGAATGTCGCCGCGATTCGCTTCGGTCACTGCTGCCAGGCCCAGTTCCATGCCAGTGCGCCGCGAAGTGCTCTCCACCTCGGGCACAGAATTCAGGATCTGTTCCATGTGGCTCACCATGCGGTCCGTTTCCGCAAGCGAAGTGCCGGCGGGCGTCCAGTAGTCCAGGGTGAAGCCGCCTTCGTCCATCTCCGGCATCAAGTCGGAGCCAGAATAGCGGTAGCAAACGTACGAGCCGGCCACCAGAAGCAGGCTCAAAACTGCCAGCCACAAGGGATGGGCCAGGGCCTGTCGCAGCCAGCGAGCGTGGAAGTCCACGATCTTTCTGAAGAAGCCTCCGAGAGAAGCATCTTCGGCGGCGAGCAATCGCGCCATGGACGCTTGTTCCGTATCCTCCATCGGCCTGCTCTGTTCGTCCTGCCCGTGGGCCTGCTTGCGCATGCCGATGAAGTACTGGCTCAGACTCGGCGTCCAGCTCAGTGCCAGCGCCAGTGATGTGAACAGGGACACACTCATGGTCACGGCCAGGGCGCGGAAGAATGTTCCGGTCACTCCAGTGATCGAAATCAGGGGCAGGAAGACAACCACCGGCGTCACTGTCGATCCGATCAGCGGAATCGTGATCTCTTTCAGCGCGCCGTGGATGGCTTGCAGCCGTCCTTCGCCAGCGTCGCGATGGAGCACGATGTTTTCCACCACCACGATGGCATCGTCAATCACGAGCCCCACGGCTGCGGCCAGTCCCCCCAGAGTCATCAGATTGAAACTCTGGTTAAACAGCTTGAGTGCGATGAAGGTCACCAGCACGGTCACCGGAATCACCAGGCCGGCCACAATCGATGTTCCCCAGTCGCGCAGGAAAACCACCAGGATGATGGAGGCCAGGATCAGGCCGAGCAGAATGGCATCGCGTACGCTTTTGATGGAATTGCCAACGATGATGGACTGGTCATAGAACGGCTTGATGTCAATTCCGGGCGGCAGCGATTTGCGAATCTCGGCGACTTGACGGTGGACCTCATCCGCCACCTGAACCGTGTTGCTGTCGGGCTGCCGGTTGATGGTGAGCAGCACGGCGGGCTTGCCGTTGGCCGTGACCAGCGTATATACGGGCTTGACCCCGGGCGTGACGGTAGCCACGTCGCCGATGCGCACGGGAATTCCCGCGGGCGTGTTCCGGATGACCGTGTCCGCGATCTGCTGTGGCGTTCGCACCTGCCCGCTAACCAGGGCCAGCACCAGCTGGTGGTTGCGCTCGAAGAGTCCCGGAGAATCGATGAGGTTGGTGCGCTTCATCGTGTCCAGGATGTCGGTGACGGTGACGTTCGCGGTCAACAGTTTCGCGGGGTCGGGTGTGATGTGGAATTCCGGCTCCTGTCCGCCCTGCACCAGGACTGTGGATACACCGTTCAGCCGGTTCAGTCGCGGCTTGATGTCATAGGTGGCCATTTCCCAGAGCTGGGTTTGTGGAACGGTGGCGGAAGTCAGGCTGTATCCGATGATGGGGAAACTGGCGAACGTCATGCGATTGGCCACCACGCTGGCAGTCGGCGGCAGGTCCGTCTGGACGCGCGACAGGGCGGCGTTTACGTACTGCAGAGTGAGGATGGTATCCACGTTCCAGTCGAAGAACAGATCGATTTCGGCGGAGCCGCGGCTGGTGATCGAGCGCACCTCCTGCAGTCCGGGAACGCTGTTCACGGCTTCTTCGATGGGCCGTGTGATGGTGACCATCATCTGATCGGTGGGCATGACTCCGTTGTCCACGGCGATCAGGATGCGAGGAAAGTTGGTGGCGGGAAAGACTGCAACCGGAATGCTGAAAGCCAGGAAGCCGCCGACCAATGCCAGGGTCAGGATCACGAAGATCAGCGGCTTGGAATGAAGCGAAAACCAGTAACCCGAGACCGGCGAATTCGCTTCCCGGCTACTTTTCATTCTGGCTTTCCACTTTGATCTTGCTCTTGTCCGGCAGGCCGTAAGCCCCGGAAGCAACCACGCGGTCTGCGGCTTGCAGTCCTTCGGTGATCTGTACCGAATCGCCTTGACGAATGCCCACGCGCACGTTTTTCTGATACGCGTGATCGTCGGCGCTGACCTGCATTACCGACGTGGTGCCGTCCTGCAGAGTTAACAGCGCCGCAGAGGGAATGATCAGGGCATCGGGAACGGTCTGGGCCAGCATGGAAACCTGCACGCTGGTGCCGGGCTTCAGCCGCTGATCGACGTTCCTGATCTGTATCCACACTTCGACGGTGGTGCTGTTAGGGTCGAGCGCCGGGCTGACTACGGTGATCTTGCCCTCGATCGGATTCTCCTGCCCGGGAACGCTCACTGTCGCTTTGTCGCCAACCTTGAGCAGCGCGGCTTCGGGTTGGGGAATGTGGGCGCGGGCGATGACCTGCGAAATATCCATCACGGTGAGCAGTGGAGCACCCGCCGCAGCCATTTCACCGGGGTAGAGCGGACGGTCGGCTACCACGCCGTCCATAGGGCTGCGGATTTCGGAATAGCTGAGTTGTGCCGCCGAGCCCAGGTACTTGCCTTTGGCGGATTCCAGTTGTCCCGCCGCTGACTTCAGTTGCTGCTGCCGGCCCACTTTCATCAGCGCGTCGAGATGCTGTTGTGCAATTTCATACTGGTTGCGCGCGTTAGTCAGGTCCACGCCGGCCTGGTCGAGCTCCTTGCGCGGCATGGCGCCTTGCTGAAAGAGTTCCTGTCGGCTGCTGTAGATTTTCTGTTGGGCAGCCATGAGTTCCTTGGCGGCTTGTGCGTCCAGCTGCGCTTTCTGGACTTCCTGGGGCAGGGCGGAAGCGGTGGTGGTTTCGAATGCGGCCTGGGCCTCGTCGTAGGAGCCTTTGTTCTCCTGGGCCGCGGCTGCGAGGTCGCGATTCTCGAGCACGGCCAGCAACTGGCCTTTGCGCACCTTGCTGCCACGCTTGATGTAGAAAATTTTGACCGGCGCGTTGATCTTCGGAGTGATCGCCGCCTGCTGCAAAGGAAACAGAATGGCCTCGGCTGTGACCGTGCGCTGCAATGTTTCTTTTTTTACCACGACTACCTGTACCGGGACTGCGGATTCCTTTTCGGTGGAATTGCTGGAGCAGGCTGGCAGGAAAAGTAAAGGGAGGATGGCCAGGGAAATTGCGCGGCACCGGTACGACAATTTGTGCGCGAAGACCCCGCCCTGTCTCTCCAAAGAACGGAGAGACGAGGACGGGGCACCCTCGCGAGTTTTTATCTCTGTCGTCAGAAGGTTCCTGTCAGGGTTTGAAGGTTCGCCAGGGCTACCCGAAAGCGCGACTGGCCGTCACTGAATGCATTGCGCGTCAGAGTGGAGGTATTTTGTGCGTCCACCACTTCCAGCACTGTGGCTTCTCCCGATTGATAACGCAGCGTGGTCAGGCGCAGGCTTTCCGCCGCCAGTTCCGCCGACTGACTTAGAGAATCCAGTTCCGAGCGCGCGGTTTGGGCCTCATCGTACAACGCGCGCAACCTTGCCAGCAGCTGCCGTTGGGTGAATGTCAGCTCCAGTTGCGCCTGCTCGCGCTGCAGGCTGGCCTGCTTCAACCGGCTGCGATTCGCTCCCCAGTTCCAGACCGGCAACTGCAGTGTGGCGGTGGCGGCGTATCCGAGATTGCGTACCGCCATCTGCGAAGCTGGATCGAACTGTCGAGTCGCGAAGTGGTTCGCGTCAATGCCGTAGAAATAATCCACCTTGAGCGAAGGCAAGAAACCAGACCATGCCACGCCGACTTGCTGCCGCGCTTCTTGCAGCGTGCCCACAGCGGCGCGCAGGTCTGGGTTCTGGCGGGCGGCCGCGCTCTGGACCTCGTTAAGGGAGGGAAGCGGCTCAGGAGTCTGCAAATCGTCCACCACGCTGAACTGTTCGTTGAAATCGGGGAAGATGAGCACCGCGAGCTCTAGCCGGGTGCGATTCATTTCGAGCTCGGCTTCCTGCAGATCGCGCTGTTGCTGCTGAAACTGGATCTGGGCCTTGATCACATCCGAATGCGCTACCTCGCCGCCCTGTTCAAGCTTTTGGCTGATATCGAGAAAGCGACGGCCCTGGCCGGCGGCGCGCTGGGCGGTGTCATACTTCCGCTGTGCCACCACGAAATGGTAGTAGGCCTGGACCACGGTCACCACCAGCCCACGGGCGGCAATCTCCGAGCGAGCGCGCGCCACCGCTTCCGCAGCCCGGGTGCGTCGGTAGTCGGCGATTCCCTGCAGGGAAATATCCTGGTGAATATTACCCTGGCTGACATACTCGTGCACTCCATTGGCGCCCACGAAGCGTCCGGTGGGCGTGCCGTTGCCCTGGGTGTAAAGAAATCCGGCGTCGTAGTTCACACCCGGCAGCAGGGCAGCGCGACCTTGTACGCGGTCTTCTTTGGCGGAACCGTATGCGGTCAGGGCGGCGTGATATACAGGGTCATTTTTTCGGGCGCGGGCGATGGCATCCTGCAAGGTCACAGTCAGAGGAGCGGCGTTTACGGCCTGCTTGGGATTACTTTCCGCATCGACCCCGGGCGACGAATTCTGCGCGAATCCCATTGCGAGCAGACCGAGCATTGCGATGATCAACCTCATTCCTATACCGATATTGCGACCGCAAAAATGATTTGCCATAGACGTCACCGTGGTCGGGGCCGAACCGCAAATATTACCCGAACCTACCTTAAGGGAAGCTGAAGCTGGTCCGAGGGCGCCCTCGGGACAGCCGGCAAGATGCCGGCGCTACTGCCTGGGAACAGGGAGCTCAACCGTCATGCGGGTGCCCTGGCCTGGAGTACTTTCCGCCACGATGCTTCCTCCGTAGGCTTCTACCAGAGCTTTGGCGATTGCCAGGCCCAGACCGAAGCCGCCGGTGGCGCGGGCCCGAGAGTGGTCTCCTCGGTAGAAGCGCTCAAAAATCTTGGGGAGATCAGCGGCGGCGATACCGACGCCATGGTCCTGAAAGGAGACCCGCGCGTGGCCACCGTCACGGGCCACCGCGACTTCTACCGACGTACCCTCGGGACTATAGCGGACGGCATTTTCCAGCAGGTTCGTCCACACCAGTTGCAGGTCCTCGGGGTCGGCGCGGATGGGAACTGGCCCGTTGGTGGCCAGATGAATCGTCGTGTTGCGAGACTGGGCGAGAGCGTGAATTCTCTCGACTGCTTCTTCGCAGGTGGAGTTGATGTCGATCAGCTCAAGGTTTCGCCCCTGCGCATTCTGTGCCCACTGCTCGGCCCGGGCCAGGCGGAGCATCCACTGCAGCAGTTGCTCTAACCGATCCAGATCCTGCAGCGATGCCTGCAGGCCGGCGCGGTACTCTTCCGAGCTTCGCGGACGCTGCAGCAGGGACTGCAGGGTGGACTTCAGCACCGCCACCGGCGTCTTCAACTCATGTGCGGCATTGCCCACGAATTCCCGTTGCTGTTTGAAGGCGTACTCCAGACGCGCCAGCATCTGGGTCATCGAATCGGTCAAAGGGCGCAGCTCGTCGATCTCCTCAGCCTCCTTTGGAGGCTGAAGCTTCCAACTCTGGGTGGAGACCAGGGCAGCCTGCCGGGCCAGAATCTGGAGGGGCCGCAGGCTGCGTCGAATCCTCCACGAAGCCAGCCCTGTAGTAACGCCGAGCAGGAGCAGGCTGGCGAGCGCAATGGAGGCTCCCGCAACCTTGACCTGGTGTCGAATCCGGACCAGGGGCGAGGCATAGACAATAGTCAGGGTCTGGGGACGGAAGGCCGCGCCCAGCTCCCGGTCCAGCACCGGAACATGGGTCATGCGCAGAGCGTGATAAGGGACTCCGGCCCAGGTGAAGTTCCAATGTTCGCTGGGGCCGGGCTGGAACTGCAAGCCTTCGGGCCAGTCTTCGGAACGGGTGAGAAATCCGGTGCGGTCGGCCCAGACCGTGAACTGGTCGGGATGATTGGGATCAATCGACTCGGGCAGCAGGCTGTTGTCAAAGTACACGTGCCCGCTGGCGTCTTCGGTATAGCGAACCAGCACGGCCACGCTGGTGGCGTGGGCCTGCATGCTGGCGTCGAGGGTCGAGATCAGGCGCAAGTAGGTGACAAGAACGCCGATGACCACCAGCCCGGCAGTGAGGATGATCTGCGATAGCAGGACCGAAGCGATGAGCCGCCGTTGGATGGAGTCGCGCCGCATGTCGGTAATTTCGGAAATCACTCCTGCAACATATAGCCCTGTCCGCGCAGGGTGCGGATCAGCTGCCGCGATGATCCCTGGTTAAGTTTGCGCCGCAGCCCTGAGATATAGACTTCGATCACGTTGCTGAATTTTTCCCAGTTGTAATCGTACAGATGCTCGAGCAGCTCAGTCTTTGAGACCACGGCGTGCGGGCGGTGCACCAGGTACTCGAGCACGCGATATTCCATGGCGGTCAGCGTGATCGGTTTGCCGCCGCGTTGCACGGTGCGGTTGACTGTATTCAGTTCGAGATCGCCGATGACGACCACCGGGGAGGGCTGTCCCTTGCCGCGACGGATCAAAGCCTTGGTGCGGGCCAGCAGCTCGCCCAGATCGAATGGTTTGGTCAGGTAGTCGTCGGCCCCGGCGTTGAGCAGGGCGACGACCGATTCCTTGTCGTCGCGGGCCGTCAGCACCAGGACGGGCGTGTGCTGACCGGAATGGCGGATTCTGCCCAGCAATTCCATCCCGTCCAGCTTGGGCAGCATGAGGTCGAGCAGCACCACGTCGTAGGGGTTCGATTCCGCCAGAAACAATCCCTCCTGGCCGTCGGCGGCAATATCCACGGCGTAGCCGGCGCTCTCCCGCAAACTGCGGGCCACGTTCTCGGCCAGCCGGAGCTCATCTTCGATCACCAGCACGCGCATGCTGTCCCCCTGCAGGCAATTCTATCCGGGCGCGCCCGTTCTGGGACAAGGTGTCCCGCATCAGGCCTGGCGGCCGGCCCCGGACACTACGGGCCATAGACCAAAATGTAGCATTCGCAAGGCTTTGTCCCTTTGTGCAAAACGGCGAAGCTTTGGCGAAGCAGTTGCTTCCGTGTATTCCGATCACATTCCAGCCGCCACCGAAAGTGCAGGCGGTAAAAGCGATCAATATCAATCGAGGAAGCGCCATGCTAAGCCTGAATCAGATCAAGATTACACCGCGCGATGAGCAAGTCCTGCAGTTGCTGACACAGGGCTGCAGCAACAAGGAGATCGCGGCACAACTGAACATCAGCCCCAGGACGGTAAAGCAACATCTGCGGACGCTGTTCCTGCGGGCCGGCATCCGGGACGGCAGAAAACGGGTGAAGCTGGCAACCGCGATGTTCTTAAAGGAGCAGATGAAACATGCAACCCCGTGAGCGGCTCACTGCAAAGGAAATGCAAGTCGCGGGCCTGGTCTGGGAAGGCCAGACCAACCGCGAAATTGCCCGAGCGATTGGCACTACCGAACAGGTCGTGAAGAACTACCTGCGCAACACCTTTGACAAACTGGGAGTATGGAGCCGCCTGGAACTGGCTATCTATGTCGCCCGGCACGGCGGCGAGAGATGGCAGGAAGAGATCGCGACGCGGCCGAGAGATGTCTTGTCGGGGACGATTGCTTCCTGAGCGGGTTGGACCCGAAATACATGGGCGGATGGCAGGGCCGGTCACGACTCGATTCATTCGAGAGGGTGTCGCGTCCAAGCCTGGCCTAGGCGGCGATTTCTTCTGGCGCAGCGAGGAACTGTCAAGAGAATGCCCCGACGTCTGAGTTCCCGAAACATGGCGCCAGCGCCCGAACCTCCGGCCCAAGCAGAGCTTGGACGGGGCGCGCCCTCGGGAGTTATTAGGGGGATTAGGACGGGTAAACTCGCCGTTGTCTAGAGCATGCAACCCTTGTATGTATGGTTCAGGGCCTGATTGCGTTGATATTAGATGAGAGGATTGCCGCCAAGGAAAGTCTTCTTGGAAGGTTGGTCAACGTTCCGACGCCGGCCGGCCCGACGCCACTTGAAATAAGAGCCCGCTCGACAGGGACTGACATCGGAAAAGAAGTGAATCGCCATGTCCCGTCTAGACCAGATGGCGTCTGGACTCGCGACTCTATCTCCTCCGGATAAGAACGCAGTTTGTGCGCTGCTTCGGCCATTTCACTCCTCGCGAAGCAAGACCATCGGATCAATCGACAGCGCACGTCGTGCTGGAATCCATGTAGCGATTAGGCCCAGCATCGCCATAGTGACCACCACGCCCGCTAATACCAGGGGATCCCGAGGAGTTGCCTCATACACGACGACAGCGAGCACCCGGCTCGCTAGAATTCCCAGCAGCAGCCCCGCGGCCGAACCAAAAGCCAGCAATCGGAAGGCGCGTCCCAAGGCTGCCTTTAACACTTCCTTGCGCTGTGCTCCCAAGGCAACGCGAATGCCCAGCTCGCGCAGCCTCTTGCTGACGGAATATGCTGCCATCCCAAAGATTCCCGTAATTGCCAGCAGGGCACCCATTCCGCCCATTACACCCAGCGTGATCGTTGCCATCTGCGCGGGAAATAGGACGGTGACCATTTCGTCGTAGCGCGTTTCCATCTCAACCGGCAGGGCTGCATCGAGGTGGTGCAATGTGTTCCGTATCGCCGGGCCCAAAAGTCGGGGGTCCGCTTTAGATCGCACGACGAGGAACGCATCGCTGGCCGGAGATTGCAGAATGGGAAGAAAGACCGCGCCATGGGGATCTTCCGTCAGACTGCTGTACTTCCCGTTTTCGGTGATGCCCAAGACTTGCACCCGAGTTCCGTCCGGCATTTTGAAATAGCCGCCGATTGCCTTTTCGGCCGAGCCGAAGATTCGGCGCGCAAACTCGAGATTCACGACAGCAACGCGCGGCGCATTCTTATCGTCATGCCACGTGAAATCTCGGCCACCCAGCAGCGTGGTGCCTTCGGCGCGAAGGTAGTCGGGCGAAACGTGGAACATGTAGGCATTGACGGCTGCATTGGCGGGCCGCAGATCGGTCGTTTGGTCGTTGAAGACATCGGCCGACTGGGTATCGTTTAAAAGGAGCGGATCGCTTAATCCAACTGCTTCTACGCCCGGAATGCTAGCCACGGCATCGAGCATGCGCTTCTGCATGGGAGGTACTTGGTCGCCAGTGTAGCCGGCCATATGCAAGTCTGCGTTCACCAACAGAGTGTTCTGCGGATCAAACCCGAAATGCGCGTGCAGAGAGCGCGACAAACCGCGGAGGGCAACTATGGAGGAAGTGACTAGCAGCGCACAGAGCGCAATCTGCACGGCCAGCAGGAGGTCCCGAGCAGTAATGCGCCGCCCAGTACGAGCTGTTGATCCCGCTTTGACGACCTCGTACGGATTGGTGCGAAGCACCTGGGTTACAGGAACTGCGCCAAAAAGGAATCCGCTGACGAGGCTCAATAGGAGGGCGACGGCATAAACCGTGGCATCCGGGTTGACTGGCGAGTGCATGGGGAAGTTGCCGAAGGGCTGCCATCCGCTCAGCCAACGTAAGAGTGCCGAACCGGCCCACAGTCCGGCGGCGCCGCCGACTAGTGAAACGAGCACAGCTTCGCCAAACAGACCGCGCATAATGCGTTTGCGGCTTGACCCGAGCGCGAGTCGCAAAGCCACCTCGCGGGAACGGTCGGCAGAACGCGCGGCGAACAGACTGCCGAGGTTGGCGCAGGCGGCCAGCAGGATCAGTCCGGCCAGCAGCATCAATCCGCCCAGAAATGCCGCAAACGGTCCGGCGAACTGATCACCAAAAAGGTTAGGCCGCGCCAAAGAGATGCTCATCTGGCCATCGTCTTTGGGATAAGTTTTTTTGAGAAACGCGGCAATCGAGTTCAGGTCGGCAGCCGCATGGGCTGGAGTGACCCCAGCTCTCAGATGCCCCATCACCTGCATGACAGAGCGGTTACCGCGGTCCATGAGGTAATTGGTACCTTCCACTTGCTGACAGTCCACTATCGGCACAAAGAAATTAGGAGACAGGAACACTAATGTCCCGCGAAAGCGAGGCGGCGTCACGCCGATGATGGTGAAGGGATGTTTGTTCACTTGGACAACACGCCCCAAGACTCCACGATCATCATGAAAGTGGGAGTGCCAATAGGCGTAACTGAGCACCATGTAAGGGGCGCTGTCAGGGCCGTTTTCGTCGGAGGCATGAAAAAAGCGGCCGAGATACGGTTTAATCCGAAGGGCGTCGAAATAGTTTCCGCTCGTCTCCAAGCCCCAAGTAGGCATTGGACTCTCACGCGTGTCGAGCGTCACCTGAGTGATGCTGTAGGCTACAAGATCCTCAAAGCTGTGGTTTCGGTCACGTAAGTCCAGATAATCGGGATACGATTGGGCGTAGTCTTTCTGGCTCGTGCGCTGAAGAGAGTAGAGACTCCCAGGTTGCGGGACATCGAGCGGGCGCAGGACCAACCCATTTATCACACTGAATACGACCGCATTGGCGCCGATCGCCATGGCCAGTGTCAAAACGGCGCTGATCGTAAACGCTGAAGACTTACGCAACTGCCGCAGCGCATAACGGAGATCTTGCACCAGCCCACTCATCGCACAACCTCCTCCCACAAAAAGAAAGAAGGACCCCGGAAGTGTGTTGGCGTGGGGTGCAATTTTCCTACCATCCTCATAAAACCGCAAACCCTAGATTGCAAACGCGCTCCCGTTGAACCCACGGTGTTGGCGACCATAGAGAATGTTCGCTGGTGAAAGGTCATGTCCAGAAGCGGACAGCATCGCGGGCAAAGGCCGGTTTCCCGACCGGTCGGCACTACTGCCAATTTCTAGAAGACAGCGACCTCTAGAGCCAGTCTTAAAATCTTGACTCTTTAATTCCACATAATGTCTTGACCATTCAACCCTTGGGACGGGAGGCGGGCGCGTCTCGGCGTCGATTTTGATAATTTCTCCCGTGCTCTGGGCTCAGGCGTAGGGATGGTCCCAGGGCACCCACTCTTTTTCGCGAAGTGCGGGAAAAGAGGGTGGGGCACCCTGGGGACGGGGCAAAAGGCTGCAAAAGCTTGCATTTTGCTCGCTGGCGCTCTTTTCCGATATCTCGTAAGTAATTGATGATTAATGACCTATGCCATTCTCTCCGGCGGTTCGGTCCCGGCAGCTGAATTGCATTCCTCTGAGCGGGGCGTAGTCCCAGGACCCTCCGGCGCTTTCTTCTGAGCCTGCCCAAGTCCGACCCCTCGAGGCAAAGATGGCATACAAGGAAACGTTTTGGATGGCTTGCGATTCCACCGAGCAGATGCGGGCCGAGTATGGTCCCTTTCACACCCGTGCCGAGGCTGAACAGGAAGCTAGAAAGCTGGCCTTCGGCTACCTGCTGCGCTACGAACACATCATTGGTGATAACGAAGACATCCAGGAAGTGCGCTGCATTTTTGTTGAACTGCCTCCCGGCCCCGTTGCCGTTCCCGCTCGCCTGATTCGAAAGCTTCACACCCGCTGTGCCACCTGCGGCGAAACCGCGGTTCATGATGAAGCCTGGCAGGCCGAAGTCTGGGCCGACATCCATGAATTTGAGCACTCGCGCCACCGAGTCCGTCTTTTCGAGCAGACCCGGGCGGACGGCCTGAAGGAAATCTCCGACTGGCGAGACACCTGCGCCTGAGCTGCAGGTTTCATCGATCGAAGGTTCAACGATCGAAGTTTCAAGGTTTCACGTTTCAAAGTTTCAGGAACGAAAGCCCATGAAACCTCGACCCCTGAAGCCCTGAAACTTTGAACCTTCGAACCTTTGAAACCTTGAAACCTGATTTTTTGCTAATCTGTTGGCCGTGACTTCCGCTTTCAACGGACTCCTCCGGACAAAATCATGATGCTGGTCATGTCGGTGCTTTTGGCGCTGGTTCCGCTTCTGGGCATAGCCTGGATCGTGCTCTACGGTTCGATCACCACGGTGGACGGATTGTTCATGTCCCTGATCCTGCTGGCCATGTCGGGCATCGTGGGCCTGAACATTCTTATCGAACTGCGCAAGAAGACCAGCGGAAAGCAAAGCGAGGTGAGGGCGACCTCGACAACCTCCGGCGGGCTCAGGCAAAGCGGCAAAGTGCAGAGTGTTCAGTTCTACGAATCGGGCGTGGGCCAGCCCAACAAATCGGTTGTTACCCTGTCCGACCGCGGAGGTACAGCGAAGCTGCTGGTGCTCGAGGGAGACATGCGCAACGCCCTGCCCGTAGGTCAGAAAGTCTTAGTTACATTCCGCAAGGAGAGCGGACACAACGTGCTGGTGGACGTCGATTATCCCTGAATGGTCCCTCTGGTTCCAACCCCGATTACGAAGGTAATCGCGGAGAAAGCTTTTCCCGCTCCTGTGCACCCCAATTGCGGTACAAATCTTAAGGACGAGTGTTCCAGATCAGGGAAACCTGTGTTTGGCAGGAGGGGGAATGTCGCAGTCCGGTGAAGAGCGCACCGCCCAGCCCTCGATGTTGGTGCGCGCGGACGAGATTCAGCAGCAGATTCAGCAGCTTTCGGGACGCGACCTGCAGCTCTGGTCAATCGGAATTCTGGTGATGCTGGTCCTGACCTCGGGCCTGCTGGCCCTGATTTTGCCGAACCTGGTGTGGTCGCAGCTCTTTGCCCACATCGACCGCTTCTATCTGCCCCAACTGTTCTTTGGACTGATCTCGCTGGTCTTGTTGTTCAACATTTATCTGTTATCGCAAAAGCGGACCCTCAACAGTACTCGCCTGGCCTTGATTCGCGAACTGGTACTGAACGAGCGGCTGGAGAGTTTGTCCCTGATTGACCCGCTCACCCAATTGCTGAACCGGCGGGCCCTGAATGAGCTGCTTCCGCGCGAGGTCGCGCGCGCCAACCGGCTGGGCAGCAGCCTGACTTTCATGGCGATTGACTTGAATGGGTTCAGCGCTATCAGTTCCAAATTCGGAGCACTCGAAGGAGACAAGGTCCTGATCGAGTTTGCCCGGATATTGAAGACGGTCTTCCGCGGCGCCGACCTGGCATTCCGTCAGGGTGGAGACGAATTTCTGATCATGATGCCGGACACCACCGAAGAGCAGGCCGATTCCCCGGTGCAGCGGATCCTCCGGGAGGTGGACCAATGGAACCTGGCCAGCAAGAAGGGTTTCGAACTCTCATTCAGCTGGGCCCTGGCCCCTTATGTCACCGGCTCCGATGCTGAAGATGTTTTGCGGGCGGTCGATCGCAAGATGTATTCCAAAAAGCACAACCTGGTGCCAGTGTTCTAAAGGCTCTCTGCAGTGAAGCCTGGATTGTGTCCCAGCTGCTATCCATCCAGAGTTTTTGTCCGTGCGCTCTCAGCTTCGATGGCATGTCGCACGTTCTTCCTGCTGGCGCTCACCCTGAGCGTGGTTCCGGCTGCGGGCCTTGGGGATTTCGCAGCCACAGCCTAGTCTGAACCGAGAATGGCCTGGGTCAGGCAGTCGGGCGAGACAAAGCGCTTGCCGCAGGCGAATCCACGAGCCAAATTAATTTGCCCTTGGCCGGGCGCACCTTTTGCGAAGGGAGGTCCGCGCTGCTGTTTTCCAGAACTTCGTGGAGAGTTGAAGCTTTGTCGGCTCCCGTCAGCAGGAACATCACGCAGGCGGCAGCATTCAGCACGGGAAGAGTGAAAGTGATCCGGTCAGTTTTGAATTTGGGTACCCAGTTGGCGACCACCAGGCGCTTCTTTTCGTCCAGCGCCGACGTGCCGGGAAAAAGGGAAGCGGTGTGCCCGTCGGGTCCAACTCCCAGGAGTACCAGGTCAAAGCGGGGAAACTGGCCGGGGGAAAGATGAAAGAAGTCTCTGAGCGCTTGCTCGTATTGCAGGGCCGCCGTGGCTGCGTCCTTTTCCTCGGCATGGATCCGAAAGATATTTTCCGGCCGTGCCGGGATTTTGGAGAGCAGCGCCTCATGGGCCATGCGGTAGTTGCTTTCGGGATGGTCGGGAGGGACGTGGCGCTCGTCACCCCAGAAAAAGCAAATCTTGTCCCAGGAGATATCGGACTTGGTGGCAAGCAAGGAGTAAAGGGTCCTGGGAGTTGAACCACCGGAGAGAGCCACGGTAAACCTTCCACGAGTCCGCACCGCCTGGGAAGCCAGGGCCGCGAACTCTCCCGCTGCTGCTTCAAACAATTCGGGGGCGGTCTTCAGAATACGAATTTCAGGTTGAACCGGCATGCAGGAAGTATTTTACGCTGCCGTAGTTTTGACCAGGGCACATCGGGCCGCGCCAATCAAAGCGATGCGGTCGTTGGTGATCACCCTGACCGGCATTGCCTCGAGCAAGGCCTGCATCCGGCCTTTTCCCGTGAAGGCCTGCATGAACAACGGTCCAGAGAGTTTGGAAAGCATCTTGGGAGCGATGCCGCCGCCCAGATATATCCCGCCCGTAGCCATGATCTTGAGCGCCAGATTACCCGCTTCGGCGCCGTAGATGGAGACGAACAGGTCGAGCGCCTGTTCGCATAGCCCGCACTTGCTGTCGATGCCGGCGCGTGAGATCGCCGCCGCCGGGTCCGAGTGCGACATTTCATCCACCAGCCATTGGGGAGGAATCCCACGTCCCGTGTCGCGCAGAAAGTTGAAAACATTTATCAGGCCGGGACCGGAAACAATGCGTTCGTAGCTGACGTGGCCGAAGCGGATTTGCAGGTAATTGAAGAGCTCCACTTCCAACTGGGTGCGCGGCGCGAAATCCGCGTGACCACCTTCGCAGGCGAATACGTGGTGCCTGGTGCCGTCCCAGTACATTCCGGCTTCGCCCAGCCCGGTTCCGGCGGCGATCACCGCCTGGTTGCCCACAGGTTGCCCCTTCACATGGTTGAGCGCGACCACGTCCTTGGCATCGAGAGCCGGAATGCCCCAGGCATTGGCTTCGAGATCGTTAATCAAGAAGGCTCTCTTGATCTTGAGCTCATCGGCCAAGCGCTTGGACTCGATGATCCAGGGAAGATTGGAAGCCTCCACGCGCCCGTTGCGCACCGGACCCGCAATACCGAAGCAAGCAGTGTCGGGATGCAGGTTCGAGGTATCGACAAATTTGGTCACGATCTCGTCCAGGCCGGAGTACTCGCGGCTGGGAAAGATGGACGCGGAGACCAGGCTGAAGCGGCCATCCACAGCGTCGAAGAAGGCCAGCCGGGTGTGGGTACCTCCAATGTCGCCTGCCAGAATCATTTCTCGAAGTTCCTCCAGTGGCGGCCGTCGCGTTCCAGCAACTCTTCGCCTTCTTTAGGGCCCCAGGTCCCGGCGGCGTAGTTGGGAAAATTGCGCGGCGGCAGCGCCTTCCAGACGTCCAGTACGGGACTGACCACACACCATCCCGCTTCGACCATGTCTGCGCGCTGGAACAGTGTGGCATCGCCGATCATGCAGTCGTGCAGCAGGCGCTCGTAGCCGGTGCTGGGTATGGCCCCGAAATAATCGGAATATTCAAAGCTCATGTTCACCGCTCCCAGCCGCATCGCTGGCCCCGGCACCTTGGCGGCGAAGCGGAGCGAAATACCTTCTTCCGGCTGGATATGCAGCACCAGTTGGTTGGGCATCAGGTTCTCCACCGGGGTGTCGCGGAACAAAACAAACGGAGCGCGGCGAAACTGGATGACGATGCTGGTGCTGCGGCTGGGGAGATGTTTGCCGGTGCGAAGATAAAAGGGGACGTCGGCCCAGCGCCAGTTATCGATCTGCAGCTTCATGGCAACGAAGGTTTCGGTTTTGGAATCGGGCGGCACGCCCTGTTCCGCGCGATAGGCAGGCACGCGTTCTCCACCGCTGAGGCCCTCGCCGTACTGCCCGCGAACCGTGCGGGTCAGCACATCTTCCGAACTCATGGGCTGGATGGCATGCAGAATCTTTCCCTGTTCGTCGCGGACTGCGTCGGCGCGAAAGGAAACCGGCGGCTCCATCGCGGTCAGGCTGATGAGCTGCATGATGTGGTTGGGCACCATGTCTCGCAGCGCACCAGCCTTGTCGTAATAGCCGCCGCGTTTCTCCACGCCCACCGTTTCCGCCACTGAAATCTGGACATGATCGATATAGCGCCGGTTCCAGATCGGCTCGAAAATTCCGTTGGCGAAGCGCAGCGCCAGGATGTTCTGGACGGTTTCCTTCCCCAGGTAGTGGTCGATGCGATAGATCTGCTTTTCCTCGGCCACCCGCAGCAGCCGCTGGTTCAGCAGCCGGGCCGATTCGAGGTCGTGGCCAAAAGGCTTTTCGATGACCACCCGCCGCCAGCGCTGGCCCTCCTGCTGCATAAGGCCGACCTCGGCCAGTTGCTCCACGGCGGGACCGAAATAGTCGGCTGCGGTGGCCAGGTAATACATGTGATTGCCATGGGTGGAGTGGTCGCGGTCAACTTTTTCGAGCAAATCTTTCAACTGCAGATAGAGGTTCTTGTCGCTCATGTCGCCGCTCAGGTAGTAAATGCGGCGGACGAACCATTCCCAAATGTCATGGTCCACCTTCTCGGTGGCGAATTGTTTGATATCTTCCGAAACTTTGCTGCGGAAATCCTCGTGGGACAGTGGCGACCGCGACACGCCGATCACGGCGAATTCCCGCGACAGCAAGTCGTATTTCGCCAGATTGTAGAGCGCGGGAATCAGCTTGCGGCGGGTCAGGTCGCCGCTGGCGCCAAAAATCACCATGGTGCAGGGATCGCTCGTCTTGCCGATCCGCTGCTGCTCCACTGCAGGCATGACTTCAGTCTGGGCCATATCTACTTCTTGATCGTTCCCGGCTCGACGTGACCACCGAATTGTTGGCGCATGGCGGAAAGCATTTTCTCTGCGAAGGTATGCTCCTGCCGCGAACGGAACCTGGTGTAGAGCGCGGCCGAAAGAACATCGACCGGCACCGCTTCGTCAATCGCGGCCTGGATGGTCCAGCGGCCTTCGCCGGAGTCCTGAACGAACCCGGTGTACTCGGCGAGCGTGGGATTTTGCGCCAGCGCGATGGCGGTCAGGTCGAGCAGCCAGGAGCTCACCACGCTGCCGCGCCGCCAGACTTCGGCGATGTCAGCGAGGTTCAGGTCATAGCGATGTTCTTCCGGGACCTCTTTGCTGGTGGCGTTGCGGAAGATATCGAAGCCCTCGGCGTAGGCCTGCATCAGCCCGTATTCAATTCCGTTGTGCACCATCTTGACGAAGTGGCCCGCGCCCGAAGGGCCGCAGTGGATGTAGCCGTCCTCGGCGGTTCCCGGCATCTTCTCGCGCCCGGGAGTGCGGTCAATATTGCCGCGACCGGGGGCCAGCGTCTTGAAGATCGGATCCAGTTGCTGTACCACGTCCTTGGGTCCGCCGATCATCATGCAGTAGCCGCGCTCCAGTCCCCAGACCCCGCCGCTGGTGCCGACGTCAACGTAGTGAATACCCTTTTGCTTGAGCTTGGCGGAACGGCGCACATCATCTTTGAAGTAGGAGTTGCCGCCATCGATGAGAATGTCGCCGGCCTGCATGCGTTGGGCCAGGGCGTCCACCGTCTGCTCGGTGGGACCGCCGGCTGGAACCATCAGCCAGGCGATGCGGGGCTTGCCCAGTTTGCCGACGAAGTCATCGAGAGAAGCGGAACTGATCGCGCCCTCGCTGGAAATCTTTTTTACATTGTCAGCGCTCAGATCGGTGACCACGAGTTCATGCCCGCCGCGCATAAGACGGCGCGTCATGTTGGCGCCCATCTTGCCCAGACCGACCATTCCCAGACGCATAAATCCGCTCCTTATCCGATATTAAATCGTTTCTATAGCCCACCGCCACTGCTTTCGGCGGCCATAGTGTAAACCAGTGTAGTATCCCGGGACGAAAATCAGGTTAGAGTTTGATGAAACGCGGCCGACAACCGGCCGAGGGTGGCTGCCGGGTCCTTGCCCAGACGGACCTGCAAGGCCCGGCGCCCACGTTCCGGCAGCACCTGGAAGTCTCCCTGGACTTTACGTCGGCCACCCCAGCGCGCCATTGCTCGCAGCGGGTGATCTGCCGTGTGGTGACGTCGAGCCAGCCCATCTAGTTGCTGCGTCCGCCCCATCCAGAGTGAAACATCGTACTTCCAGAGACAGCGGACCTTGTCGCCGGCGCGCTAAATCTTCATTGCTCGCCCCTACAGTGCTCGCCTCTGCCGAGGCCGTCAGGGCCTCGGGTCGTCTGGAGGGCTCAAGACCTGCATTCGGACTCATTTGGATTTCGAACTCTTCTCCACTGCCTCGAGCAGTTTGTCGAAGGCCTCGGAGAAGAGACGCACTCCGTCGTCGGTCAACTTGTCGGTGACGTCTTTCATCGAGATACCGAGCTTGGCCGCGGTTTCCATTGTCTTGTGGGCCGCCGGCAGATCTTCGGTCAGGCTCTGGCGGGGCTTCCCATGCTCGCGGAAGGCGTCCAGCGTCGCCGGCGGAATGGTGTCCACCGTGTCCGGCCCGATCAGTTCCTCGACGTACAGCACATCGCGATAGGCCGGGTTCTTGGTGCTGGTGCTGGCCCAGAGCACGCGCTGTGTCTGGCCGCCTTTGGCCGCCAGCGCCTTCCAGCGAGGCGTGCTGAATATGGCCTGGTACTTCTCGTACGTTTGTTTGCCGTTCGCAATCGCCACTTTTCCCTGGACGCTTTTCAGTTGCTCCTGCTCGCGTGCATCTTTCGAAGCCTTGAGCCGGGTGTCGATGATGGCATCCACCGCGGAGTCAATGCGGCTGATGAAGAAGCTGGCCACGCTGGCCATCCGGCTTACGTCGCCGCCGTTTTTGGCGAATTGCTCCAGGCCGGCGATGTAGGCCTCCGCCACCTTGACGTAAACTTCCTGCGCGAAGAGCAGGGTGACGTTGACGTTGATCCCCTCACTGATGGCTTGCTGAAAGGCCGGGATACCCTCGGTCGTGCCGGGAATCTTGATCATTACATTCTCGCGTCCCACGGCCTTCCACAATTTGCGCGCTTCCTCGAGCGTGCCCTTGGTGTCGCGGGCGAGGTGGGGCGAGACTTCGAGGCTGACATAACCATCGCGCCGCTTCGAGCTGTCGTAAACCGGACGCAAGAAGTCGGCGGCGTCCTGGATGTCACGGATGGCGAGGATTTCGTAACGCCCCTTGGCATCGAGATCGGTCCGCGAGCGCAACGAGCTCAGCAGATCGTCGTACAACGAACCGCCGGCAATCGCCTTTTCGAAGATAGTTGGGTTCGAAGTCATGCCCCGGAGCCCATCTTCGTCGATCAGTCGCTTCAGTTCGCCGCTGGTGAGCAGGTCGCGGCGGATGTAGTCCAGCCAGACCGACTGACCGAATTTCAAAAGCTCTTTGAGGGGGTTGGTGGCCTTGGCGGTTTCGAGAACTCCTACTGGTTGCATGTAAACCTCTCTTTTTTAGTCGTCAGTCGTCGGTCTTCAGTCGTCAGTAAAACCTTGTTTTGACTTTCCTGAAGACTGGCGACCGACGACTGACGACTGTCTATTTCCCCAATGCTATTCGAGCCGCCGCAACGACGTTCTCTGTGGTGAACCCGAACTTTTTCTGCAAATCCTTGATGGGCGCGGAGGCGCCGAAGCGGCGCATCCCTATGACGATGCCGGATGGGCCAACGTATTGCGACCAGCCAAACGTCGCAGCCTGCTCCACTGCGACCCGAGCTTTTACTTCGGTTGGCAGAACTCTAGCTTTATAGTCGTCGCTCTGCTGCTCGAAAAGATTCCACGACGGCATGCTTACCACGCGTGCCTTGACGCCTTCAGCTTTCAGTTGCTCGTAAGCGTTCACGCACAGCGAAACTTCACTGCCGCTCCCCATCAAGATGACATCCGGCTTGCCGTCGGGCGCATCAGCCAGGATGTACGCACCTTTGGCCACCCCTGAGGCGGCTCCGTACTTCGAACGATCGAAGGTCGGAACGGCCTGCCGGCTGAGCACCAAAGCCGCGGGTTCATGCCGCAGCGGCATGATCACCTTCCAGGCTTCTACGACTTCGTTGGCATCAGCGGGCCTCATCAGCATCAACCCCGGCATGGCGCGCAGCGATGCCAGTTGTTCGATCGGCTGGTGGGTGGGGCCGTCTTCTCCGAGGCCGATGGAATCGTGGGTCCACACATAGATGGTGGGAATCTCCATCAGAGCGGCCAGCCTGACCGAGGGCCGCATATAGTCGCTGAAGTTGAAGAACGTTCCACCGAACGGCCGGATCTTCGAAACCGCCATGCCATTCAGGGCCGCGGCCATGCCGTGCTCGCGCACGCCAAAATGCAGGTTACGGCCGCCGTAGCTGCCTGCCTGAAAGTCTCCCGCCCCCTCAAATTTGAGTCGGGTGCGGTCGGAGCCTGCCAGGTCGGCCGAGCCGCCTACCAGCCATGGAACCTTTTCGGCAACCGCGTTCAAGACTTTCCCCGAACTCTCGCGCGTGGCTATGCCTTTTGCGTCGGCGGGAAATGTGGGCAGGTTCTTGTCCCAGCCCTCGGGCAGTTCGCGCTGTTGCATGCGCTTGATCTGGTTCGCCAGCTCGGGATACTTTTTCGCGTAGTCCGCGAACAGCGTCTCCCACTTCTGGCGCAGCTCGCCGCCACGCTTGCCGATGCCGTTCCTGAAGTTCTCCAGCACACCGTCGGGGACGAGAAACTTTGCGTCTTCCGGCCAGCCGTAAAACTTCTTTACCAGCCGCACCTCTTCTTCTCCCAGCGGTTCACCGTGAGCGGCGCTGGTGTCCTGCTTGTGCGGCGACCCGTAGCCGATGTGGCTGTTCACCCGGATCAGAGTGGGCCGGTCTTTGGTATTCAGAAAGCCCTTGTAGGAGTCGACGAGGGAGTGTAGATCATTGGCGTCAGTGACGTGTTCGACATTCCAGCCGTAGGCTTCAAATCGCTTTCCCACGTCCTCCGTGAACGATACGTTGGCCAGGCCATCCAGCGTGACGTGGTTCTCGTCATAAATCCAGCACAGGTTGGAAAGCTTAAGGTGGCCGGCCAGGGAAGCGGCTTCGCTGGCAACGCCTTCCATCATGTCGCCATCGCCGCACAGGGCATATACGTTGTAGTCAAAAATCTCGAAGCCGGGCTGGTTGAAATGAGCCGCCAGCCATTTGCCGGCAATCGCCATGCCTACGCTGTTGCCTACGCCCTGGCCGAGCGGGCCAGTGGTGGTTTCGACACCGGCGGTCCAGCGGTATTCGGGATGTCCGGGAGTTCTGCTATCGAGCTGGCGAAACTTCTTGATGTCATCCAGCGTGACCGCGAACTCGCCCAGCCGTTCGTACTCCGGATTCACACCCCGCACCTGGGCCAGGTACAGCATTGCGTACAGCAGCATGGAGGCGTGGCCGTTCGACAGGATGAAGCGGTCGCGATTCGGCCATACCGGATCGGCGGGGTCGTAACGCAGGAATTGCTGCCACAGGCTATAGGTTACCGGCGCCAACGCCATGGGCGCACCGGGATGTCCGGAGTTTGCCTGCTGTACTCCATCCATCGCCAGGGTGCGGATGGTGTTGATGCACAGCATGTCCAGCTGCTTGCCGGTGGCTAGAGTCTGCTCGGTCGCTACCATGAAAACTCTCCCTCTGGAGGGTACGTCATCAGCCGACGCGGATGGATGTCAATATCCCTGTAATAATTCGTTAGGAACGGGAATTCACAACTCAGCCTGTCTCAGTTTATCAATTTCTGCCAACCCGTGCTGTGGCAATGGTTGTGTGTGGTTCGGACACTCATTTCCGACGCCTTTGACTTTGATTTGAGCCCTTTCATAACCACAGGAAAAGCCGTAAACAGGAGCGATCAAAGATAGAAGCAACTTCAAAGGCGTCGGACATGGGTGTGCGACCCACACAGGCGAGGGCAGCTGTCCGCATCCAGGTTAAGAAACTACAGGGGTAGGTGGTCGGAGGCAGTCTAACGCTTCATCTGCGCCAGGTAGCCATTCTCAGTGTTGTAGCCCTTAGTCGTGCTTTCTACGAACTTGAGGAAGTGTCGCAGGTTTTCGCGCTCCGTGGGTTCGAGTTCGGAAAATTTGACACGGACGCCGAAGGATGGACTGCTCTTGGTAACAATGCCGGTAAGGATGATTCCTTTAATCCAGATCTTGCCGTTGGCCAGCCACAGACCGATCTCCACGCTTACGCCTGAGGGCACGGGTGAAGCAGTCTCGACGAAGCATCCCCCCATGCTGGTATTGGACAGATTTCCCCAAATGGGCACCGCCGAGTTGCCCAATCGCAACTCAACCGCAACGAAGCACCGCATGCGAGCGTGACGGCGGCGGTCCTCGCCCCAGGTGGGAGTGAAAATGTCCGGTTCGAATGGCGGACTGGCGGCTGGACTGGTCGCCACCGGCCCCGGTGGTGCTGGCTGCGCCCCGGCCGCGGGCTGGGCCTCTGGGGCTGACGCAGCCGTCTCCGATGTGGCCGTGGCCTTGGCCGTCCCACCTTTAATGTTGCGCATGGCCTCGAGCAGCGCCTGATCACGCTTTTCGGCCGGAGCCTCGCGATAGACCTGCAACAACTCTCCCAGATGGCTCACTAGAGCGGGATCGGTCAAGAGCTGGGTCCAATCCGCACCGGTGCCGGAGTACTTAGGGTCACTCATAAGATGAAAATATTCCCAGCAAACTTTGGTTATGCCTTCACTAGATTGAAGCAGGATGGCCCCGGGAACAAGATGACTATAGTCACTGGCCTGGGTAACCCGTGAAGATTACCCGTCCGGCAAGCCAAGTGGCAGGTGGCGCCCGGCTGGTGTCCTGAGGAAAACGGGAGGGTGAGGTTTTATACCTCTGTCTTCAAGAATTCCAAGATCGGGAAAATCACTCTTTATTCAGAGGGCTCGCCGGGGCCGGCTGGAACCGTGATGGTAGGCACCTTCCAGATCGAGGGGCAGGAATTCGTCGCGGCGGTCTGTTCTTCAAATTTACGGAGGCCATATCGTTTGTCGTGAACTGCGAAATCCAGGAAGAAGTGGATGAAGACTGGACGAAGCTCACGGTTGGAGGTGGGAAGGAAGTGGAATGCGGCTGGCTCAAAGATAAAGTCGGACTATCGTGGCAAATCGTTCCTACGATTTCTGAGCAAACTGATGAGCGATAAGGACCCGGAAAAGGGACTAAGAGAGTCAGGCAGGCGATGCTCAAGATGAAAAAGATTGATACTAAGGGCTTGAAACGGGCATACGCGCAAGAATGACCGAGTCATCGAAAAGGACTGTCGTCGGCCGGAGTGTTGTGGTGCGGAAGAATCTGGTGCGCCCGGAGAGATTCGAACTCCCGACCTATTGCTCCGGAGGCATTACATTCTAACTTACCAACATAATCACTATCTATTACATTATTCTATATTTAACTTTTTATTCAAAATCATCACTTACATCTATATAACAACTACATTTTACTGTCTGATCGCGCCTGAGAACTGAGCCATCCACACCATAGCCGAAGCCTCCCCGTAGCGTGTCGAATCACCACAATATACCATTACAGCTAAGCCAGAGAATGTGTGTAAACTGAGCGAAGCCACAGCAAGCCACAGCAAGCCACAGCAAGCCACAGCAAGCCTTCAATCTCTATCAGCCGAACGTAAAACGCGCAACAATACCGAGCACCTTCTCACTTTTGCAGTGCACGTTCTCCTTCTCACATCATAACTCCCTCGTATCGTGTACATCACCCATACCTGACATTGCTGACCCTTCACCGTAATTCACACCAGTCGCAATATGTATTCCTGATTCCTACCCGAATATAGCCAGCGCACCGTTCTCACACGTTGATGCACGCTCACAGAGACAAGCCCATCGTCAAAATGCCGGTGTAAACAATTAATTAACACCTTTTACACACTACACCGCCGCCACATCTCAAACCCCGCGGAGGTCATGACCGGCAAAACAGTTAGACGCCCTGTGTAAGCGCATCCCGGCCCTAGCTCAATCGGCGTGCGGTGACCGTCCCACAAGATGATGAAGAGAGATTCCGCAAGCTGATGGCGGGCGACTTCAGCGATTACAACGATGACCTAAGCCGCGCGGACCTCGGCCTGCTTAACATCCTGGCCCGGAGACTCCATAACGACATTTATAAAATCACCGATGCGTGGTGTCCTCCCCGTTGTATCGAAAAGCTGAGCGCACGGATTACAGGTCCGCCACAATTCTCAAGCCATCAAGGTGAGCCCGTCTTCACCGATGACGATGACGAGACCATGACCGATGACGGTATAACGAGTGGTGGTGGAGGTCCTGAAGCACGCGTGGAGATGGTGGTTCCCGTGTTATGTGTCCTTATTCCTCGAACCGAAAAACATACTTCTCATACTGCTAAGCGCGCACCTTCAAGAAGTGTTCCAAACCATTGCAAAAACTATCGCGTATTGCTCCATACCGCAGCGCTTCATGCGTAGAACCGTCCGCTCTTCTTTCGCGAACTAGGTTATCAATTACCTCCATCCAAACATACTAATTACATCCCTTTTCTTATTATATTTTGATAAATTCTATATACTCCAAAATTCATCCCAATTATCTTCTTCTATCCAAATAGTATTATAATTATCTTCTATTTATTCATCTACTTTTTTTTTCCCAGCAATCGCTCTATCCATCTGAGCTACGGGCGCGCTCGTTCAGTTTACATCCCAGAGGTGTAGCCATCAATCGGGCCTTCGTGTTCGGGGCGCGGGCGAAGAGAGTTCTGAAGCTTCTGCTCCGCGCCTCGGGTCGCCGTGGTCGAGGCTGGTCTCTTGTGAGGTGAAACCAGCCTTCTGAGCACATGACCCAGCCCTGTCGCTGGAAAATTGAGAAGCCGGGTGCTGGCTGTCCTGGAGAGATGACTAGTAGCGACCTCGGCCACCACCGCCGCCGCCACGTCCACCGCGGTCGCGGCCGCCGCCGCCACCTCCGCCTCCGCGTTCCACCTTGGGGCGGGCCTCGTTGACGTTCAGCGTTCGCCCGCCCACCTGGGTGCCGTTCAGGGCGGCGATTGCCTTGTCTCCCTCTTCCGCGTTGGTCATTTCCACGAAACCAAACCCGCGTGAGCGACCGGTGTCCCGGTCGGTCATGATGCTGACGCGGTCAACCTGTCCGTGTGCCTCGAACATCTGCCGCAACTCTTCCTCTGAAGTATTGAAGTCGAGGTTCCCTACGAAAATATTCTTCAAGCGAGTCGCCTCTAGTTGAGCTATCTGAGAGTGACTGACTTCGGCGGAAAAGCAAAGGCTGGTTGGCCGTCTTACAGCCGGAGCAGGCGAACAGTCAAATGCGTGGGGAAGTATAGCAGGTCTTTTCCCTGTGGGAAGTTATTCCGCGAACCGCGTTTGGGGCGCGGGTTTTGCCCGGGAGGAAGTCTGGATCGCTAGCAATCATCCACCTTCCAATAGCCTTCCCGCTGATACCCGATCTGCAGCAAGCGGTTTTTCGGATCGTGCCGTTTCCCGCACCGGGGACACTTCAGGTAGCGGCTCCAGGCTGTTCCCTGGCGATCGTAGTTTTCCGAGACGGCGAAAGTGGTCCCGCAGCTGCAGGGAACGAGAAACATTCTCAGTCGCTGGTCGTCGCCCTTGGTCATGTCGCGAGTATACAGCCCGTCGGTGTGGCGACCCCTGCGACTTCGCTCGGGCAGGCTCTTCCATGCCTTGTCTTTGATTGAGCTCTTGCGCTCTTTAGTGTGGATACACAATCTTAGTCAAAGGCGTCGGACAGGAGGTCCGAACAACAGGGCGTACCCTCTACTCTTCGACCGCGACCATTGAATTCTTCTTGCTGCGTTTGTTGGCCTGCAGGACTTTTTTGCGCAAGCGGAGCGACTTGGGAGTGACTTCGACGTACTCATCGTCAGTGACGAATTCGATGGCCTGCTCCAGATTCAGATTGCGGAAGGGAACCAGGCGGATGGCCATGTCGGAGGTGGAAGAACGCATGTTGGTCAGCTTCTTTTCCCGCACCACGTTCACGTCGAGGTCGTTGTCTTTGGCGTTCTCGCCGACGATCATGCCCTCGTACACGTCGATGGTGGGGCCGACGAAGAGTTCGCCGCGCTCCTGCAGGTTGTACAGAGCGTACGGAGTCGTGACCCCGTTGCGGTCCGACACCAGGGCCCCGGTCAGGCGGTGCGGAATTTCGCCCTGCCACTCGATGTAACCATCGAACAGAGAGTTCATCACGATGGTGCCGCGAGTGTCGGTGAGCAACTGGCTGCGCAGGCCGATCAGGCCGCGGCTGGGGACGCGGAACTCGATGCGCACCCGGCCGTATCCGTGATTGTGCATGTTGAGCACTTCGCTCTTGCGCGCTCCCAGTTGCTCCATCACCACCCCGACAAATTCTTCCGGGACATCCACGGTGAGCTTCTCGATGGGCTCCATCAGCTTGCCATCCACGCGCTTGGTGACGATCTCGGGCTTGCCGACCATAAGTTCGAAGCCCTCGCGGCGCATCATCTCGATGAGAATCGAAAGCTGAAGTTCTCCTCGTCCCATGACGACAAAGGAATCTGTGCTGTCGGTCTCTTCCACGCGCAGGGAAACGTTGGTCAGCAGCTCCTTCTGCAAACGTTCGCGGAGATTTCTGGAGGTAACGTACGTACCCTCGCGGCCGGCGAAGGGCGAAGTGTTCACCGTGAACAGCATGGCGATGGTGGGCTCATCGATGGCGATGTGGGGAAGGGGAGAAGGATTTTCGGCGTCGGTGATGGTTTCGCCAATGGTGATGCCTTCCACTCCAGCGACCGCGATGATGTCTCCCAGCGTGGTGTCGGTGATGTCCACCCGCTTCAGTCCGGAGAAAGAAAACAGCTTGGTGATTTTCGTTTTGTGCAGGGTGCCATCCAGCTTGGCGATGCCCACATCTTCGCCGGTGTGCATGGTGCCGTTGAACACACGCGCAATGGCGAGGCGGCCAAGGTAGTCGCTGTAATCGAGATTGGCCACCAGAATTTGCAGCGGTCCCGCGGGATCGCCTTTCGGTTGCGGAATCGTCTTGACGATGGCTTCGAACAGCGGCTGCAGATTTTCACCAACCGTGTTGATCTCCGTAGACGCGGTGCCGGTCTTGGCGTTCGTATATAGGACCGGGAAATCGATTTGCTCTTCCTTGGCATCAAGGTCGATGAACAGGTCGTACACCTCGTTCAACACTTCCTGGGGACGGGCATCCGAGCGGTCAATCTTGTTGATGACCAGAATTGGAGGCAGGTGGGCTTCGAGAGCCTTGCTCAGCACGTACCGCGTCTGGGGCAGCGGGCCTTCACTGGCATCCACCAGCAGCATGACTCCATCCACCATTTTTAGTGCGCGTTCCACTTCGCCGCCAAAGTCGCTGTGGCCGGGCGTATCCACAATGTTGATCTTCACGTCGTGATAGAAGATGGCAGTGTTCTTGGCCAGAATGGTGATGCCGCGCTCACGCTCCAGGTCGTTGGAATCCATGACGCGCTCGATCAAATGCTCGTTGGCGCGAAACGTGCCGCTTTGCCGCAGCATGGCGTCAACCAGCGTGGTCTTGCCATGGTCCACGTGGGCGATGATGGCGATATTGCGAATGTTTGAAGTCAAAAGTCGGTTGCCTTCCTGAGGTTGGTTCTACTACCACTTTACTATGTATTTGAGGTTTCGCAGCGAGGTAGTTTCTCGCCGGCGCCAAGGTTCGCTCCGGAGACGGGAATGAATTCTGGTTTCGAAGATACCGGGTGCCCCGTCCTCGTCTCTCCGTTTTCGGAGAGACAGGGCGGGTTCTTCTCTGAGAGTGGCGGGATTCGAAAACCCCCACCCTGTCTCTCCACAAGACGGAGGGACGCGGGTGGGGCACCCTGGCACTACAACACCAGATCGGTTTCAGCTTTTGCCCGCAAGCGATACCAGGTTACGATCGCAGCCAGTGAAAAGATAAAGATGATGGTGGAAATGGCGTTGATTTCCGGAGTGATGCCGCGCCGCAATCGTCCCCAGATCTCGAGCGGGAGAGTATTGTCACGGCCGATCAGGAAAAAACTGACGGCGATTTCGTCCATCGAAAGCGTGAAGATCAGCAGCGCCGCGCCAATGATCGACAGGCGAAGGTTGGGCAGAGTCACGCGCCAGAAAGTCTGCCAGTAATTCGCGCCCAGATCGAGTGAGGCTTCCTCCTGGGCGCGGTCGAGCTTTTGCAGGCCGGCGAAGACTTCCGTGGTGGCGACTGAAATCAGGGCGGTGCCATGGCCGAGAATGATGGTCAGCAGGCTCAATTTCACGTTGCCCGCCTGGAACAGCATCAGCAGGGAAAGTCCGGTGATGATGCCAGGAAGGATCAGCGGCAAGAGCACCAGTCGGCGGAACAACGCCTTGCCGGGAAAGTTGGCGCGATCGAGCGCCAGGGCAGCAGGAATGCCGAAGGTAAGAGAAATCGCCATGGCCGCAAGAGCCACCAGAAGGCTGTTCAGCACGGACGTCCAGATTGCGTCATCGGCAAACAGCAGGCGATACCAGTTCAAGGTCAAGTCGCGGGGTGGAAATCCACCGACTCCCGAACCGTTGAACGAATAAACAATCAGGGTAATGATGGGCAGATAAAGGAAGCCGAAGACGACAATGGCGTGCCAGGGCAGCCAGCGCGAGGTGGACACGGCGCGCTCGCGGTTCATCGGAAGCTCCATTTCTTTTCCAGGCTTTCCGAGAGGAACAACAACGCGAGCACCAGGGCCAGCATGCAGAACGAAATCGCGGCGCCCAGGGGCCAGTTGTAAGCCGCGCCGAACAGGCTGACCACGATGTTCGAAATCATGATGCCGCTGGGGCCACCGAGCAACAGGGGCGCGAGAAAATCGCCCAGGCTCAACACGAATGCGAAAGTCGCTCCCGCCAGAACTCCCGGAATGGAAAGCGGGAAGATGACCCGCCAGAAAGTCTGAAAGGGCGGCGCGCCCAGATCGTGCGACGCCTCCACCAGGTTGCGTGGTATGTGTTCAAGCGCCGCATAGATCGGCAGGAATGTGAACGGTGTGTAGATATGCGTGAGCGTGAGTACCACGGCGAACGGGCTGTACAACAGGAAATCGAGGGGATGGCTGGTCAGGTGCGCATATTGCAGCAGCGTGTTGAGAACACCGTCGCTGCCCAGGATGGTCTTCCACGCGTAGGCGCGTACCAGGTAGCTGACCCATAGCGGAATGATCACGAGCTGGTAGAGAAGATCTTTTCTTCTTCCCGCATAAAACGAGAGAAAGTAGGCCAGCGGATAGCCCAGCAACAGAGAGAAGATGGTCACCCGTGCCGCGATCCACATCGAGCGCAAAAGAGTTTGCCAGTAAACATTCACCTCTATGAGCTGGCGGTAATTTTCCAGGGTCCAGGAATGGACAATCTCTTGCGACGACGAGACCGACCAGAAGCTGTAACAGAAAAGAAGCCCGTAGGGGAGAAGCAGGAACACCGTCACCCACAGCAACGGTGGTACGGTAATCGCGGCTCTGTAGGCGCGGGAGAACATAAAAAATCCAAGTCAAAAGCGGCGGACAAGAGTGTCCGCCCCACCCATTCAGGTCTTTTCCGGGGCTCGGACCGGCACCGCATCGGCCGGAGAGAACTCGAGATCCACATCTCCGCTCCAGCTTTCCCGGCTGGCAGCGCGAATCGAAAGCGCCAGGCCATCGGCACACTCAACCTGAAGCAATTCCGTAGCCCCGTGAAATGCCTGACGCAAAATTCTCGCGCGAAAGCGCACGATGGCACCGCCGCTGCTGGGTCCCGCGATGCGGATATTCTCCGGGCGCAGTGAGAACAGGCCGAGGCCGTCGCGCAATCCGGTTCGCCAGGAGAGCGAATGGCAGCGCGCCACTCCATCCTTTACTTCACCGCTAAGCAGATTGGTGTGGCCGATGAACTGGGCGGTGTAGGCGGTTGCCGGCCGGTTGTAAATCTCTCGGGGAGAAGCGACCTGCTCCAGTTCCCCCCTGCGCAGCAGTGCGATGCGGTCGGACATGACCATAGCCTCTTCCTGGTCATGGGTGACAAAGGCGAAGGAAATTCCCACTTCACGTTGCAGCGATTTCAATTCCACCTGCATCTGGCGGCGCAGGCTAGCGTCGAGTGCGGAGAGCGGCTCGTCCAGCAGCAACAGGCGGGGACGGTTTACCAGGGCGCGGGCCAGGGCGATGCGCTGCTGCTGTCCACCGCTGATCTTTGCCGGCTTGGCGGCAGCGTAGGCAGTCATCTTCACCATCTCTAACGCCTGTCCGACTCGCGTCGCGACTTCCGCTTGGGGCACCTTGGCGACCCGTAATCCGTAGCCTACGTTTTCAGCTACCGTCAGGTGAGGAAACAGGGCGTAGTGCTGGAACACCGTGTTGACGCGACGCCGGTATGGCGGCAGGTTGTCGAGGCGCTCCCCGCCCATAAAAATTTCACCCGAACTTGCGGCCTCGAAGCCGGCGATGATGCGGAGCAATGTAGTCTTGCCGGAACCGCTTTCACCCAGGATGGTGAGGAATTCTCCCTCGGCGACTTGCAGAGAAATGTCGCGCAGCACAACGCTTTTTGCGAACGACTTGGCGACATTGCGGATGTCAAGCAGCGGGGCCGACGGAGGCGTCATGCTAGTGGCTTCGGATTCGCTGACTGTGGCCAAGATTGTACGTAAGCATTTTGTAGCGCCGGCGTCCCGCCGGCTGTCCGGAGGGCATCTTGCCCTCCGCCTCGCGGGCGGGACGCCCCCGAGACAGCCGGCAGGATGCCGGCGCTACTTTTATTACTGAGCTGCTTTTACTTCGTTCCAGATTTCGTTGTACTTGGCACGGCGCGGAACGTTCTGCCAGAAGTAAAGACGCCTCTGATAGTTGTCCACGTCGTCGAGATGCAAGCCCTTGATTTCGTCCGGCGTCATGTGTTGGGCCGCCTGCGGGTTGGCCGGAGTGTACCCGGTGACATCCGTGACCTTCTTCTGGGTTTGCGCCTCGACCATGTACTCCAGGAATTTGTGCGCCAGGTCTTTGTTCTCACTGCCCGCGGTGATCATCAGGTGGTCAATCCAGCCCGTGGTGTTTTCCCTGGGAATAGTTTCGCCTACCGGAAAATTGATCTTGCGGAGCTGGTTGGTCATCAGAGGCCAGCCCATGGCGGCGACCACTTCGTGGTTCTGGAACAGATTCGTCAGTTCGCCGCCCGTGGACCACATCTTGCGGATGTTCGGTTTCAGTTCCAGCAGCTTCGTCTTGACCGCTTCCAGCTGTTCATCGCTAAGGTTGTAGAGCTGCGAGGGGTCGGGCTTGTCATAGCCCAGAATTTGCGCCGCCATGTACACCGTCGAAAGATCGTCCCAGACTGAAATTTTGCCGCGATACTTCGGGTCCCAGAGCACGGTCCAGCTATCCGGAGGCTTGGGGAAAACTGTGGTGTCATAGAGCAGCGGGTCGGGGCCCCACATGAAGGGCACGCCGTACACCTGTCCCTTGATGCGGACCAAGCGCAGGGAAGTGAGCTGGGGGGAGAGTTGGCCGTAGCTGGGAATCTGCGTGAGATCGAGCGGCAGGGCCAAACCCGCCTCGGCGATGGAGGTAGCGACATCGCTCGAAGGGGAGATCACATCGTAATTTCCCGCGCTGCCACCGCGCAGTTTGGCGACCAGTTCATCGCTCGAACCCATGTAGGAGGCGGAAACCCTGCAATGGTATTTTTCTTCGAAGGCGTGCACGAACGACGGATCGGCATAGCCTTCCCAGACCAGCAGGTTCAGCGTGGGGGTCTTCTTGCCGCAGGAACCCAGGAGAACCATGGCGGCAAACAGTGAAAGCGAGAAGGATAATCGCCGGATCATCACTTCATCTCCCCTGCCGCCGGCTTGTCCGGTGCCTGATGGACAACTTTTCCGCCAACCATGGTCAAAGACACTTTCATATCGGCGACCTTGCCGGGATCGAGTTTGAAGAGATCCTGGGAAAGTACGATCAGGTCGGCCAGCTTTCCGGGCTCGATCGAACCCTCCGTTTTTTCACGATGCCCGGCAAACGCCGCGCCCAGAGTATAGGCCTTGATGGTGTCCTCGAGGCTGATGCGCTCCTGGGGTACAAAGCCACCGGGAGGATCGCCTTCTCTCGTCTTCCGGGTGAGTGCATTCTGCACCCCGGGCCAGGGATTCAGCGTGACGACCGGCCAATCGCTACCGAAGGCAAGCACTCCGCCCGTGCTCTCGATGCTGTGCCACACCCAGGCCCGCTGCGCCCGCTCCGGGCCCACGTTGCGCGCCCAGATTCCCAGCGTGTCTTCATCCGGATAGGCATGCAGGGGCTGGAAGCTGGCAATGACTCCGAGTTTGCCAAAGCGGGGAATATCCTGCGCGCTGATGGTTTCGATGTGCTCGATCCGGGGACGCAGGTCATGCGTGTGATTGGTTTCAGCCGCGCCCTGGTAGGCGTCGAGCGCCAGCCGCACCGCCTTGTCACCGATGGCATGGGTAAAAATCTGCAGCCCGCGGTGATCGAGCTCGGTAACGGCTTGCTTGTATTTCACGGGATCCCAGAACAGTTTGCCGATCTTGGTGGGATCATCGCTGTAAGGTGCAAGCATGGCGGCGGTGTGGGCCTCGATCACGCCGTCGAGCATGGTCTTGACCACGCCGCCTGAAATCCAGTCGTCGGCATAGCTACGGCGCGCCTGCTCGATCTTCGCGATCTCATCCGGCCTGAGTTCGGGCGGATCGAGAAAGTAAGCGATGTAGAACCGCAGCGTCAGTTCGTTGTTCTGCCGCAATTGGTCATAAAGGTCGAGCCATTCGAAGTCGCCGCCGGCGCTGTGCACCCGCACCAGTCCAAACTTGTTGGCCTCGCGCATTCCGAGGCGAAGAGCGGCCAACCGTTCTTCACGGGTCGGTTTGGGAGTGAACCTGGCGATCAGGTCGTCGGCCGATTCCTGCAGTGCTCCCGTGGCCTCGCCCTGGGCGTCACGCATAATCCTGCCGTTGGGAGGGTCGGGTGTGTCGCGTGTGATGCCCGCCATTTGCAACGCCTTGCTGTTGGCCCAAGAGCTGTGGCCGTCGAAGGCACGCAGGAACACCGGACGATCGGGCACCACCTCGTCGAGGAACTTCTTGTCCGGCAGAGCGGAGGGGCCGAATGTCGGGTAAGTCCAGCCCATGCCTTGAATCCACTTCTCCTCGGGATGAGCATCGGCGTAGGCCTTCACCCGCCTTTGAATCTCAGCCACAGATTTACTTCCGTTGAGATCCACCTGGGTAAGACCGATAGAGCCTTCCATGAAGTGGATGTGACAGTCAACGAAGCCGGGAAGGATCAACTTACCCTGGGCGTCGATCACTTTCGTAGAAGGTCCGCGATAGACGGCGATCTCTTTCGCGTTCCCCACGGCGAGGAATTTATCGCCAGCGATGGCAAGCGCTTCTGCCCACGGCTGCCGGGCGTTGACGGTGTAAATCCGCGCATTCACGATCACCGTGTCCGCCGCTACTGGCGGCCGCGCCCAGGCGATGGACACGGGAGCGAGCACGGCAAGAATAACCAGAGAAAGAGCATCACGCCAGCCGATATGAAACTTCCCGGATTCGACCAAGACTTGCTCCTTGTGCTGCGCTTCGCGGAATTTTGCCGCCCGCTAGAACGTCGGCGGCGTATTGACCCACAGCACCCAGGTCTCGTTGCGGCCCGGGTTTTTCCAGCTGTGCGGCGTTGCGCTCTCGAAATAGAAACTGTCGCCCGGTTGGAGATGGTACTCCTCTCCTTCCAGAGAAATCTGCAATTCTCCCTGCAGGATGTACAGGAACTCCTCGCCTTCATGATGGTAAGACTCACCGCTACCGGAGTGAGGAGCGATGCGAAACAGATGTGGCTCCATCACGGTGTTGCCCCAGGCCAGCAATTCCATGCGAACACCGGGGCCCGCTTCCAGCACCTTGCGCTTGTCCGGCGACACCAGGCGGATGTTCGATTCCGCCGGATCGAAGAAATCCAGGATGTTGGTTTTGTAGAAGCGCGCGAGCTTGCGCAGGGTTGAGACTGAAGCGCTCATTTGCGAGCGCTCGATGGCGCTCAGAAAACCCAGGGAGATGCCCACGGCTTTCGCTACCTGCGCCAGGGAAAGCCCGCGGCGGGTGCGTAGTTGACGCAGGCGGGCGCCCAGCGCGCCGGAGGCGCCATTGGGCGCCGGACGCAGCAGGCCGTCGCGTTTCAAAAGCTGCACGATGGCGGGCGCGTTCAGGCCCCGCACCTTGCGCAGGAAACGGGCCCGCTTGAGCAGTTTCACGTCTTCGGGGGCGTACAGGCGATACTTGCTGGCGGTCCGGTGCGGACGGGTGAGGCCCAGGCTCTCCCAGGAGCGAATGACGGACGGGGAAACGCCGACCAGGCGCGCCACATCACCGATTTTCAAGTAGGGTTTTTGCTCCGCCGGCTTCATTCCCGAACCCTGATTCCCGCGAATTTACCGATCAGCCGTAGCGCTATTTTTTGCTTGACAGTCTGCGGATATTGCTTCTAACCTTGCGCGATTATAGCAAGGTTTGCTTTAGCCGCAAGCTTTGCTTTTCAAAATTGAAACTTCGACTCGCAGCTCGGAGATCCCCCATGCCTTCGCAGACAGCGCGCTGGACGAGCCGCTGGCTCGTCGTCCTGTTTTGTCTTGCTTCCTCCACTTTCCTTCTGGCCCAGAGCACAGGCGGCAGAATCCTGGGCCGGGTCGCCGACCCCAGCGGTGCCGTTCTTTCCAATGTAAAGGTCTTGCTGGTGAATGAAGCTACCGGAGTCAGTCGCGAAGCTGAGACCAGCGACAGCGGTGACTACGTTCTGGTCGAGGTACAGCCGGGCAGTTACCGGGTGGAGTTTGAGGCGCGCGGCTTCAAGAAGAATGTACAGAAGAACGTGGTCGTGCAGGTCAACCAGGTGGTCACGCTGAACTCCACCCTGCAAATTGGCGGCACGCAGGAAGTGGTCGAGGTAACGGGCGAAGCGCCGCTGGTCGAGACCACCAGCACCCAGATGGGCGCGGTGGTGAACCAGCGCGCTGTTTCCCAGTTGCCCCTCAACGCCCGCGATACATATCAACTGTTGCAGTTGCAGCCCGGCGTACAGTCGCAGACCGGTTCCGACCTCTTCTACGGCAGCGACAACGCCGGCGTGGTTTCGGTAAATGGCGGCCGGGGGCGCTCCAACAACTTCAGCGTGAATGGCGGCGACGCCAACGACCAGTTCGCCAATCTTCCCGCGGTGCAGCCCAGCCCGGATTCCATTGAAGAGTTTCGCGTCCTGACCAACACGTTCGATGCGGAATACGGACGCAACTCCGGTGCCGTGGTCAACGTAGTGACCAAGTCCGGGACCAATACCTTTCATGGCAATGTGTACGAATTTTTCCGTAACAAGGTGTTGAATGCGACCGGACCCCTGGATAGTGAAAAGCCCGATTTCAAACAGAACCAGTTCGGGGGGACATTTGGCGGGCCCATCAAGAAGGACCGGACGTTCTTTTTCGCCTCCTACGAGGGCCGGCGCATCCGGCAGGGAATATCGTCCGATTCGATCGCTGTACCTACGGCCGCGGAACGCGCGGGAGACTTCTCCGGTCAAAGCGTGTTTTCCGGGACCCTGAACGACCAGTTCGTAGCCGACACGTTAAATGCCCGCCCCGGTTGCACGGCTGCGGTCCAGACCGCGGGCGGCGATCCCATCGCGGCCGGGAACGATTTCGCCAATATTTTCCCCGGCAACGTGATTCCCACCGCGTGCATGGATCCGACCGCGGTGGACCTGATGAACCAGTTCGTGCCGCGCTCCAACCGTCCGGATGGAACCTTCCAGACCGTCGCCGGTATTCACCGGGACCGCACCGACCAATTGACCTTCAAGTTCGACCATCGGATCAATGAGAAGCAAGGTTTGTCCGCCTACTACTATTTCGACGACAGCACGCTGTTCGATCCCTATTCGCGCTTTCAGGCGGGTGGAGCTTCCGTCCTTGGCTTTGGGGCCAATACCAAAGACCGCTACCAGCAATGGAACCTCACCCACAACTGGACCATCAGCAACAATCTGGTGAACGAGGCCCATTTCACTTATTTCCGGGAGGCCCAAAGGAACTTCCTACATCCGGCGCATACCAACCTGGTGCAGGACTCGTGCGCGACGGTCCCGTCCGATGCCTGCTTCAGTGACGGTACCGCCGCCAACGATACCGGCATCCATCCCCGCCTCGGCGCCGGGCGCGAAGGTGTGCCCTTCGTGGACGTCTCGGGCCTGTTCTCTTACGGCAACAACTTCGAGGGCGAACTTCCCCAGGTGGGTAACACCTTCCAGTGGTCCGACAGTTTGACCTGGGTGAAGGGCAGTCACACCTACAAGTTTGGTGCGGATGTGCGCCGCCAGCGCTTTGATCAGACCCTGTATTACAACATCAACGGCCTCTACAGTTACTACGGGGGCAGCAACAACGACGTGGGCAGTGATGACCTTATGCCCAATTACCTGCTGGGCTTGCCCGACAGCTTCAGCCAGGGTTCCGCACAGGTGGAAAACGTGCGCAGCACGATTTTTGCCCTGTTTGCCCAGGACAGCTGGAAAATCCGAAAGAACATAACCCTCAATTACGGATTGCGCTGGGAATTATTTACTCCGCTTACGGACATCAGCAAGCACGTGCAGAGTTTCCGCCCCGGACAAGTGAGCACAGTTTATCCCTGCCAGTTCACCGATCCGGTGATGACCACGATTTTCCAGAATGCCGGAGTGGCTAACCCGGATTGCACCAACACTGGAGTCGTTCCCACCGGGCTGGTCGTGCCCGGCGATGCCGGCGTGCCTGCGGGCCTCACCAGCACCTATTACAAAACCTTCGCTCCGCGGCTGGGAATTGCGTGGAGCCCGGGCGATTCCGGCAAGACCAGCATCCGTGCAGGATGGGGACTCTTTTATAACCCGATGGAGCAACTAGTGCTGGAGCAGTTCAGCGCCGAGCCTCCATTTGGCGGCAGCAACATCATCAATGCTCCGCTGTTCAACACACCCTACCTGCAGCAGGACGGAACCCAAAAACCGAATCCCTTCAACGGGATTCTCAACCCTCCGCGGGGACAGCCGGTGGACTGGGCACTCTACCGTCCACTGCTGCTATACGGTCAATTCCAGCCGCATCTGCGGACCCAGTATTCGACCCAGTACAACCTGAATATCCAGCGCGAACTGACCCAGGACCTGGTCCTCCAGGTGGGCTTTGTGGGATCGCAGGGCCACCGGTTGCTGGCCAGTCACGACATTAACTTCGGCAATGCCCAGACTTGTATCGATCTGAACTCAGTTTTGGGCGACGGCACCTGCGGCCAGTTCTATCGCGGACAGCGCGTTCACAATTCCCGCCGGGACGACGTTACCGGTGCCCTTCCACCTTCCCTACTCTGCCAATGGCGGCGGTCCCACGGTTATTCCCCAGGGCACTACGCTGGCCAACGATCTCCAGTTGGTTGGCTTGCGGCGATACTCGTCCCCGAACTGCGATCCCTTGACCGGAACCGGATGCCCGCAGGACGGCACGCCGGTCTTCTCCAGTATCTTCGCCGAAGACACGATTGCCAACTCCAACTACAACTCACTGCAGGTGTCTCTGGAGAAAAGGTTCTCCCACGGACTGCAGGCGGAGATGGCCTACACCTTCAGCAAATCGTTTGACCAGGCCTCCAGCTTTGAAGGTGAGCTGAATCCTCTGGATCCGCACGGCACCTACTCTCTTTCACAGTTCGACGCTCGCCACCGCCTGGTGCTCAGCTACGTGTGGCAGTTGCCGATCCCGAAGTATTCAGGCTTTGCCGGCAAGGCGCTCAGCGATTGGGATGTTTCGGGCATCTACACCTACCAGTCGGGATTCCCCATTCGCATCACTTCCTCCGCTGACAACGAACTGATGTACAGCGCATTCTTCGAGTATCCGGGCGAACCCGATCAACTGGCCCCGTTCCGCAGAACCGACCCGAGAACTACTGGCGGCTACTGGTTTGATCCCAACAGTTTTACCGAGAATGCTTCTGACCCTAGCCAGCCCCCGTGCTCGGCGGGCGCGGTGTTCAATTGTTACGACCCGAGCCTGTTTGGCCGGATCGGGAGCGCCAGGCGCACGATCTGCTGCGGTCCACCCGTGAACAACGTTGACTTTGCTTTGCACAAGGTGCTGCCGGTGGGAGAGGGAAAGCGGTTTGAGTTCCGCGCCGAGTTCTTCAATCTCTTCAATCATTCGCAGTTCAATAATCCGGACAATAGCACAACCGACGGTTCGGATTTCGGCCGTATCAAACGGGCCAAGCAACCGCGTCTGATTCAGATGGCCTTGAAGTTCTACTTCTAGCCGGAAAGCGTTAGAGTAGAGACAGCTTTCAAACCGGGCGGCTGCGGTCGCCCGGCATTCTAATGGCCGCGATCAGAGCGGCTTGAGCCATTCCTGGAGACCCGATGTACCCCGCACTGCAGCAAGAGCTCGAAACTTTCGAGCGCCGCACGCCGAAATCCGCCGCCGCTCACAAGAAGAACCTCAAACGCATTCCGCTCGGAGTAGCCAGCAATTACCGAGCTTACGATCCTTACCCGATTTTTGTGAAAGAAGGATCGGGAAGCAAGTTCCGCGACCTCGACGGCAACGAATATATCGATCACAACCTGTGTTTCGGCGCGCTCATGGCCGGACATTGCCATCCTGCGGTGATGAAGGCGGTGGAAAAACGGCTCAGCACCGGCACCATGTTCGGCATGCCGCACGACATGGAGTGGGAACTGGCGGAAGAAATCTGCAACCGCTTTCCAGTCGAGATGGTGCGCTTCGGCAACAGCGGAACGGAAGCGACCATGCACGCCATCCGTCTTGCCCGCGCCGCTACCGGCCGCGACAAGATCGTAAAGTTTGAAGGCGCTTATCACGGTCTGCACGATTCTGCCCTGGTGAGCGTGAAGCCGCACGCCCCGGATTACGGCGATGTCAACGCTCCTACTTCGGTCCCCGGTGGACTGGGAGTGCCGAAGTCAGCCGTGGCCAACGTGCTCATTGCCACGTTCAACGATCTGGCCAGCGTCGAGTTGCGATTCAAGCAGAACCCGGGCGAGATCGCGGCGGTCATTCTCGAACCCATCCTGATGAATGTGGGCCTGTGCATTCCGCAGTCGGGTTTTCTCGAAGGATTGCGCGAGATTTGCACCAGAAACGGCGCGCTCCTGATCTTCGACGAAGTGAAAACCGGCGCGAAATTGGGATGGGGCGGCGCCTCCGAATATTTCGGCGTGCAGCCGGACATGATCTGCCTGGCGAAGTCGATCGGCGGCGGCCTGCCCCTGGCAGCCTTTCTCGCGCACAAGTCCGTCATGGACCTGATCTCGCAGCACAAGGTTTTTCACGGCGGCACGTACAACACCAATCCGGTCTCGATGGCGGCGGGCCTGGCCACGTTTCGCGAGGTGCTCACCCGCGAGAACTACGCTCATGTCGACAAGCTGAGCAAGAAGCTGACCGAAGGCTACAGGAAGACTGTCGCCAAGTCGGGCTTGCAGGGCTACATCGCCAGCGCCGGGGCCAATGGCGCATTGATGCTGTATCCGCAGGAGATTCGCAACTACCGCGACTGGGAAGCCATTGATGTCGATCTGTGGCGGCACTACTGGTTCGGCATGGTCAACCGCGGAGTGATGGCGCAACCTTACTGGTGGGACGAGCAGTGGACTATCTCCGTGCAGCACACCGAAGCCGATATCGACAAGCATCTGTCGGCGTTCGAAGATGTGGCCCCCGCGCTGGCCAAAGCGCAGCAGGAGCGCGTAGGGGAAGTTGTCGCAGTAGCGCACTAGATTTTCGTAGCGCCGCCGTCCCGGCGGCTGTCGTGGGGGCGTCCCGCCCCCACATCGAGGGCAGGATGCCCTCGCGACAGCCGGCAAGATGCCGGCGCTACAAAACCCCAAGGAGCTAGATTGTCCGCGAACGGTCCTGAGCAGCCTCACCTCAAGCGCGTGCTGGGCCGCGCGGATTTGGTTCTGCTGTTCGTGGTGGCTATCTTCAATCTGAATGTGGTCCCGTCGATTGCGGCCAATGGCGGAGTCACGGTCTGGTTGTGGATCGTATCGCTCGTCTTGTTCTTCTGGCCACAAGGGATCGCTGTCATCGAACTGGCACATCGCTATCCTGGAGAAGGCGGCGTCTATCTGTGGGCCAAAGAGGTGTTTGGCGATTTTCACGGCTTTCTGTCGGGCTGGTGCTACTGGACGAACAACATGCTTTACGTCCCGACGGTCATGCTGTACTTCGTCGGCGTATCGGTGTTTGTCCTCGGCCCGAACCATCAGGCGTTGGCCGACAACAAGCCATTTGCGCTGGTGGCGTCGCTGGTGCTCCTGGCCGTCCTGGTGGTGCTCAACATCGTAGGCCTGGGCGTGGGGAAGTGGGTCAACAATCTGGGCGGCATTGGAACCGGAATCGCCGCGGCCACGCTGATTGGCCTGGGACTGGTGATCTGGATGCGTTTTGGCACGACCGTGAGCGTGGCTGATTTCCGGATTCCGGCGAACCCGCGCTTCGTGCTCAACTCGTTTGGCATAATTTGTTTTGGACTAGTGGGCCTGGAACTGGCGTCGGTCATGGGCGATGAAATCCAGGATCCACAGCGCACCTTGCCGGGCGCGGTAGCCTGGGGCGGAGTGCTCTCCGGGTTGCTGTATATCGGCGCCACGCTCACCCTGCTGATTGCCGTGAGCAAGGACCAGATCAGCGTGCTGCAGGGCATCGTGCAGGCGGTGGGCAGCATGGCGGAGAGAGTAGGAGCGGGCTGGATCATAGCGCCGTTTGCCCTGTTGCTGAGTTTTTCCATTGCGGGCATCGGCTCGGCGTGGCTGGGAGGCTCGGCCCGCATCCCCTTCGTCGCGGGACTCGATTCGTACATGCCGGCGTGGATGGGGAAGGTGCATCCCCGCTATGCGACTCCGTATGCTGCGCTGATTGTTCACGCGGCGGTTTCGATGGTGCTGATCGTGATGAATTTTATCGGCGCCGGCGTGCAGGAGACTTTTCAAAAAATGCTGTCGTTGGCGGTGGTGCTGCAGTTGATTCCGTTTCTCTATATGTTCGGGGCGCTGCTCAAGCTCGCTCTGCAACCTTCCGCGGGAAAGGGGTACTACAGCAAGACGACGTTGGTGCTTGCCGGTACCAGCGGCCTGGTGACCACGACGCTCGGAATCGTGCTGGTATTTTTCCCGGCGCAGCAGATCAGTTCGTTGTGGTCGTATGAAGTATGGATGTTCGGGGGCACGTTGTTCTTCATTGGCCTGGCCGCATTCTTCTTTTACGTGTACGGCGGCCGCAAAGCAAAACATGTGGTCGCGGGCGACTCGCCCGCGCAGCCGAGCGCAGCTCGGCAATAGATGGACGCAGCAGGAGGCTCCATGCCCGGCGGAGTGAAAACCGACGTACGCACCTACCAGCTTTACATCAACGGCGAGTGGGTTGACAGCAAATCAAACAAGACTTTTCCGGTGTACGATCCCGCCAGCGAAGAAGTGATCGCGCAGGCCCCGGACGCCAACGCCGACGACGTGAACCGCGCCGTCGCAGCCGCCAAGGCCGCTTTTGAAGATGGTCCATGGGCGACAACAACTGCCCAGGAACGCGGCCGCGTGCTTTTTCGCCTCGCCGAAAAAATTCGCCAGAACACCGCCATGCTGGCGGAGCTGGAATCCCGCAACACCGGCAAGCCGATCGTCGAGGCCGAATATGACATCACTGACGTAGCCACCTGCTTCGAGTACTACGGCGGTCTCGCGACAAAAATTCTGGGATACGTGAATCCGGTGCCGGACAATGCCATGAGCCTCACGCTGAAGGAACCGATCGGCGTCGCGGGCCAGATCATCCCGTGGAATTATCCGCTGTTGATGGCGGCCTGGAAGCTGGCTCCCGCCCTGGCTGCGGGCTGCACCTGCGTCCTGAAGCCGGCTGAACAGACTCCAATCACTGCGTTGGAGATGGCAAACTGGCTGGCGGACGTGGGCCTGCCGCCCGGCGTGGTCAATATCATTACTGGTTTCGGCGAGACCTGCGGCGCGCCACTGGTACAGCATCCCGACGTCAATAAGATCGCGTTCACCGGCAGCGCGGCAGTGGGAAAGATCATCGTCAAACAGGCTGCCGACACGGTCAAGCGCGTCACTCTCGAACTCGGCGGCAAATCGCCCAACATTTTCTTCGCCGACGCGGATTTCGAAGCCGCCATCGACGGCGCCCTCTTCGGCGTCTTCATCAATCAAGGAGAGGTTTGTTCCGCTGGCAGCCGCATCCTGGTGCAGAAGCCGATCTACAAGAAGTTCGTTGATGCCATGGCGGCGAAAGCCAAGACCATCAAGCTGGGCGCGCCTCTCGATCGGGACACGAAAATGGGGCCACTGGTGAGCAAGGAGCAGTACGACCGCGTACGCTCCTACCAGGAGGTTGGAAAGAAAGAAGGCAAGCTGGCAGCCGGCGGCGGACGCGCCGAGAAATTCGCCAAGGGTTACTACATCGAACCAACGATTTTCTACGATCTCGACAACAGTTCTCGCATCGCCCGCGAGGAGATTTTCGGGCCGGTGGCCGCGGTGATCCCGTTCGAAGACGAAAAAGATGCAGTCAAGATCGCGAACGATTCTCCCTACGGACTGGCGGCGGCGGTTTGGACGCGTGACATTTTCAAAGCCTTCCGCACGGTGAAATCCCTGCGAGCCGGCATCGTCTGGGTCAACCACATGCAACCCACATACGTGGAAGCGCCCTGGGGCGGTTACAAGCAATCCGGCTTCGGCCGCGAACTTGGACCCTGGGGGATCGAAGAGTATCTGGAAACCAAGCAGGTACACATCAATCTGAATGAGGCCCCGATCGGCTGGTACTAGAAAGGCGGTCAACGGTCTTTGGCCATTGGCCAAACCAATAGCAAGAGACTCACGGCCAACTGCCAACGACCAACGGCCAACGAAGACTTTGAGAATTGACATGGCAACTATTCAGCTAAAAACTTCGATTCCCGGACCAAAGTCAAAAGCTTTGGCGCAGCGTCGTGCTGATGCCATTCCGCGCGGTCTGTCGATTGGCACGCCGGTCTATGTGGCAAAAGCGGAAGACGCGTGGCTTGAGGATGTCGACGGCAACCGCTACCTGGACTTCGCCGGTGGCATTGGTTGTCTGAACGTGGGACATCGGCGTGAACCTGTGGTCAACGCAGTGAAGACGCAGGCTGATCGCTTCCTGCACACTTGTGTGCAGGTGACGCCCTATGAGGATTACGTGCGCTTGGCCGAGCGCATGAACCAGGTCACGCCGGGCAAGTTCCCGAAGAAGACTTTATTCGTGAATAGCGGCGCGGAAGCGGTCGAGAATGCGGTAAAGATAGCTCGTGCGCATACCGGACGATCCGGCATCATCGCTTTCGAGGATGCCTTTCACGGCCGCACCATGATGACGCTGGCGCTGACCAGCAAAACGCATCCTTACAAGGCAGGATTCGCTCCCTTTCCAGGGGATGTTTACCGCATTCCTTACGCCTACTGCTATCGCTGCTCGTATTCGCTGAAGTATCCGTCGTGTGACTTGTTCTGCGCCCGCCACCTGGAAGACACCTTCAAGCGCGTAGTCGCGTCGGAGGATGTAGCGGCCGTGATTGCCGAGCCTGTGCTCGGTGAAGGCGGCTTCGTCGTTCCTCCTAAAGATTTTTTCCGCGTACTGATGGAGATTTGCCACAAGCACGGAGTCCTCTTTATCGCGGATGAAGTGCAGAGCGGATTCGGCCGCACCGGCAGACTTTTTGCCAGCGAATACTATGGCATCGAGCCGGACATTGTGGTGACGGCGAAATCGCTCGGCGGAGGACTTCCCCTGGCGGCCATCACCGGTCGCGCGGAAATCATGGACGCGCCCGGGCCGGGCGGGCTGGGCGGCACCTTTGCCGGCAATCCGCTGTCCTGCGCGGCTGCTTTGGCAGTGCTGGATATTTTTGAACACGAAAATTTGCTCTCCCGCGCCAATGAATTGGGCGAGCGCTTTCAGAAGCGGGCCCGGCAGTGGCAGAAGCATTGGCCGATAGTCGGTGACGTCCGCGGCCTCGGGGGCATGCAAGCGATCGAGTTGGTGCGATCCACCGAAACCCGCGAACCGGCCGCCGACGAAACCAAGCAGATCACCAGGCACTGCTACGAGCATGGCCTGATTACGATCACGGCGGGTTCATATTCCAACGTGGTGCGGGTGCTGGTGCCGCTGGTCGTCACCGATCCGCAATTGGACGAGGGCCTGGACGTGCTGGAGTCCGCGCTGCAGATGGTGTGTGAAAAGAAGGGTGCCGTTGCCCAGCCGGTTTAAAGTCTGTGCTCTGTGTGGTCGCGGGCGAGTCGCCCGCGAGGCGGAGGGCGAGATGCCCTCCGGACAGCCGGCGGGACGCCGGCCTACAATATACGCGGGATAAATTTATGACTGTTGCGACTGCGACTTTAACTAAAGTTCCAAACTACGTTAACGGCCAGTGGGTCGATTCCCATGCAACCGAATGGCTTGATGTCACCAACCCCGCTACGGGAGAGGTTATCGCCCAGACTCCGCTCTCCAGCGCTGCTGAAGTCGCGGCTGCGATCGAAGCTGCGGCCTCCGCCTTTCCGGAATGGCGGCGCACTCCAGCCGAGGACCGCATCCAACCGTTGTTCAAGTTGAAGCACATCCTCGAAGAGCAGATCGAGGATCTGGCTCGCATCCTCACCTCTGAGAATGGCAAAACCTTTACCGAGGCCAAGGCCGAGTTGCGCCGCGCCATCGAAAATGTGGAAGTCGCTTGCGGCATTCCCACCATGATGCAGGGCTACAACCTGGAAGACGTGGCCCGGGGCATCGATGAAATGATGATCCGGCAGCCGCTGGGCGTTGTCGCCGCCATCGTTCCCTTTAACTTTCCGGGGATGATTCCGTTCTGGTTCCTGCCCTACGCGATTGCGACGGGAAATACTTTTGTCCTGAAACCGTCGGAGCGCGTGCCGCTGACCATGAAGCGGGCCTTCGAGATGATGGAAAACATCGGATTGCCCAAGGGCGTAATTAACCTGGTGAATGGCGGCAAGAACGCAGTCAATGCGCTGCTCGATCATCCCAAGGTTCGGGCCATCAGCTTTGTCGGCTCCACTCCGGTGGCACGTTACGTCTATGCGCGCGCCGGTGAAAACGGGAAGCGGGCGCAGTGCCAGGGCGGGGCCAAGAACCATGTCATCGTGCTGCCAGACGCTGACATGAAAATGACCACGCAGATCATCGGCGACAGTGCCTTTGGTTGTGCGGGGCAGCGTTGCCTGGCCGTCTCTGTGGCGGTGACGATTGGGGAAGCACAGAAAACATTTCGCGATTCGATCACCGAAGCGGCTGCGTCCTTGCGCGTGGGCAATGGCCTCGACGAAGGGGTGCAGATGGGGCCGGTGATTACGCCGCAGAGCAAGTCGCGGGTCGAGAACTTGATCGCGACGGGCGAGAAGCAGGGAGCCAAGGTCCTGCTGGACGGACGCAATTCACGGATTCCGAGAGGCGAGGCAGGGAACTTTGTGAAGCCAACGGTTCTCGATGCGGTCCCTGCCACGAGTGAGTTGACCGAGACGGAAATCTTTGGCCCGGTGCTGAGCCTGGTCCACGCCAACGATATGGACGAGGCGCTGGCCTTTCTCGAGCGCAGCCCATACGGCAACCAGGCATCGCTGTTTACTTCGAGTGGAGCTGCAGCGCGCCGCTTCCGTTATGAAGCCCCGGCGGGCAACATCGGCATCAACATCGGCGTGGCCGCGCCTATGGCGTATTTTCCCTTCAGCGGCTGGAAAGACAGTTTCTTCGGCATCATGCACGCCCAGGGACGCGATGCCATCGAGTTCTATACGGAAAAGAAAATTGTGGTCGAGCGCTGGGCGAAAGACCATTCGCGAAAATTCTAGGTCTGCCCAAGCCACGTAGGGGCGGGTGTCTCACCTGCCCAACCGAGCGAAGCTCGGCTAAGATTCCACCGTGAAACACTTGGCGAGCTTTGCTCGCCCACCCAGACGAGGACGTCTGGGCCTACGCGACCCGACAAGATTGAGGCATTTATGTCAGACACCATCCAGAAATACAAAGATTACGTGATGACTGGCTTCATGAAGTCAGTCGTGCCCATTGTCATCGACAAGGCCAGCGGCGCTACTGTCACCGATATCAACGGCCGAGAATATCTCGATTGTTTTGCCGGCATCTCCGTGGTCAACGCCGGGCACTGCAATCCCCGCGTAATCGCGGCGGCCAAGGCGCAAATGGACAAGCTGGTGCACTGCTCGTCCTACATCTATCATGTGCAACCTGTTGCCGACCTCGCGGAGAAGCTGGCGCACATTGCGCCCCGCGGCCTAACCAAGACATTCTTCGGCAACAGCGGAGCCGAAGCCATCGAAGGCGCCATGAAGCTGGCCCGTCTCTACACTGGCAAGCATGAATTCATCGCGCTGCACGCCAGCTTTCACGGGCGCAGTTGGGGCGCCCTCAGCATCACCGGCAACATGGGACGCAAAAAACGCGGTGGACCCTATGCGGCGGGCGTGACCTTCGCGCCCGCTCCCTATACACTACCGTTCGCAGTGGCCAAACGATCCGGAGGAATGTGGAAGGCAGTGCGCCAGGGCCATTGAGGACGTCATCCGGTTCACCACCGCGGACGATGTGGCTGCGTTTATCGCCGAGCCAGTCATGGGCGAAGGCGGAATCATCATCCCACCGCCCAATTACTTCAAAGAGGTGAAAAAAGTTCTCGACCGCCACGGCATCCTCTTTATTGCCGACGAAGTTCAGTCCGGCTTTGCCCGTACCGGAAAAATGTTTGCCATCGAACACTACGGCATCGGGCCCGACATTCTGGTCACCGCGAAGGGCATTGCGGATGGCTTCCCGCTGAGCGCGTTCACGACTCGCCCTGAAATCGCTGCCGCATACAAACCTGGCGACCACCTTTCCACGTTTGGCGGCAATCCGGTGTCGTGCGCAGCCGCACTGGCCAACATCGAGTTCATGGAAAAAGAAAATCTTCCGGCCCGCGCCACCGAGACCGGCAACTACGCCATGGCCAAGCTGCGTGAATTACAAAAGGACAATCCGCTCATCGGAGAGGTTCGAGGCCTGGGATTGATGATCGGCGTGGAATTGATCAAGGACGAGAAGCTCACACCGGCCACCTCCGAAGCGGAGGCTATTCGCGATGCATTGCTGCGCCAGGGCGTGCTGGTGGGCGTGGGCGGCGTCTATGGTAATGTCATCCGCTTTCAGCCTCCGCTGATCATTACCCGGCCGCAAATTGATAAAGCAATTGCGGCTTTCGCCACGGCGTTGCATGAAGTGGCGCAGCCGGCGCAGGTGTAACCTGCTGGTCTGTTGCCGCACTTTTGGTCAGGCACTGGTTGATCCTTGCTCCCGCGGTGCCCGCTTTTTCTGTGCTTCAGAGATTACATACACCATCAGAATTCCCAGCTCCGGCTCGATGGGATGGCGATAGCGCGGATGTGGAAAAACCGCGTAGTACACCGCCGGGTAGGACAGGATCAGCCAGAAAAACAGCCACGCTCCGTGCCGGCGCTTGCGCAAGGCACGTCCCAGGCCCCAGAAGGCGAGTACCGAGGAAGCCAGGAAGGCAGAGTTCTTGATGGGGGCCAGCGCCGGAATCTCCGCCAGGCGCGGAACTCCACCCCAGTAGTAGATGAAGCGCTTCAGGCAAAGAACCGCGAAGCGCGGGTAATCCTCCCGGATGAAATCGATGGCTTGGCGCTCGCGCTCCCTTACGTACGCAACTTCGCCCATCCCACGGTAAAGTCGCATCTGGTAAACATTTTGCGTAGGATGGAGATATTCCCTCCAGGTTCCGTCAGCCCCAGGGCCATTTCCGATGCGCAGTTCGGCGCCAAAGTTCGAGCGCAGAGACATGATTCCCAGAGTCCGGTAGTTGCGCGCGATCCAGGGGGCGATGCAGGCGGCGAACAGCAGCGCGGACAGCGCGATGCCCGCCAGTGAAGGCTTGCCGCGCTTCCACCGCCGCCACCAGGCCCACAGCCCGGAAGCGGGAAGGAATGCCAGAAGGGAAGTGTTGGCCAGCGCCGCGATCCCCCAAAGCAGACCAAACTGAATCCACGGAACGAACCCGTCTCTTTCTTCCAGGTCGAGGGTCAGCCAGAAAATCAGCGCCAGCAGCAACGCCGCCAGACTTGTCTCCCACACCCAGCGCGTGCACCAGTACATCACGGAGGGCATCACGGCCCACAGCCAGGCTGTCCACACCGCCAGCTTCTCGCTGAAACATCGCCTGGTGATCAGAAAAATAGGTATGCAAGTCAGGGCGGAAAACACACTGTTGATGGCAAGCAGCACCACTGCCGAGGCGTGGGTATAAATTCCGAACAGCCTGAAAACTCCGGCAATGAGAAACGGATAGAACGGCGGCTCCCATGCCGTCGGCCCCGTGGTCGCGCTGAAGGGGTTGCTAAAACCCTGGCCCTGCGCGAGGGAGCGTCCGATGCGTCCCATTTCCCAGCCAAAGCTGAAGTTGTCATCGAGAGTCTTGAACTTGTAGGTGTGGGCGACAATGATCCAGCCGAAACGCAGAGCGAATGCGACCAGCACCATCCAGAAGAAAGAGGTGCGGGCCTGACGCCACCAACGGATGAAGGAACCGGGTTGGTTCGTGTCTGCCGGGGGAGCGGTTGTGGCAGCTTTAGCCATGGTTCGCCCTGCAGATTCCGGGCACTTCCATTTGTAGCTGATACAGCTTCGGCGGGCAACCGCCGAACCGTCCTGCCGCACGAGCGAGGACGCTCGCGCTCCCATTTGCCTTGCCGTTGAAGTACTCGAGCGGGACGCTTATATTGTATCGGGACGCTCTGTGCAGGGCGCAGAGATCGAGGACATTTCATGGGCTGGCTGCAGAACAAGTTCGAAAAGAATTTCATGATTACCACCGTGGACTACGTGTTCAACTGGGCACGTAAGTCGGCGGTCTGGCCGATGACGTTTGGCTTGGCCTGCTGTGCCATCGAAATGATCGCCTCTTCCACCGCGCGTTTCGACATTGCGCGTTTTGGCTCTGAGGTCTTTCGTCCCAGCCCGCGGCAGAGCGACCTGATGATCGTGGCCGGCACGGTCACCTTGAAGATGGCACCGGTGGTGAAGCGAATCTATGACCAGATGCCCGATCCCAAGTGGGTGATTTCGATGGGCGCATGCTCGTCGGTGGGTGGTCCGTTTAATACCTATGCGGTGCTGCAGGGCGTTGACAAGATCGTCCCTACGGATGTTTATGTCATCGGCTGTCCACCCCGCCCCGAGAATCTCTTCTATGCTCTGCTCAAACTGCAGGACAAGATTGATCAGATGTCGTTGGCCAAGCGTCCCACCGAGGTCCGGCTCGACCCGAACATGGTGGAAAATTTCAAACGCCAGGTAATGATCGCGCAGACGCTGCAGCCTAAATAGTCGTCAGTCGTCAGTCGTCGGTCGTCAGGCGTCAGCACGGCCCACGTAGGGACAGCCGCTCCGGCTCTCCGGGCCGAGCACAGCTCGTCAATTTGCCGTCTTCATCCTGAAAGGTCTCATGTCAAACTTCGTAAAACTTGCTTCTCAATCCGAACTTCCTCCCGCGGGCGAAGCCAAGGAATTCTCCCTGGGCGACAGAGTCATTTGCATCGCCAACGTGAACGGGACCATTTCTGCCATGGACAATGTCTGCCTGCATCAGGGCGGTCCGTTGGGACAAGGCGTGATTGAGGGAGGCAAAGTAGTCTGTCCGTGGCACGGCTGGCAGTGGGACCCAAAGACGGGTCAGGCAGGCCACAATCCGGGAGCGAGAGTTGCAGTCTATCCGCTGAAAGTGGAAGGCGGCGACGTTCTTATTGAAATATAAAAACCAGGCAACCACGGAGGACGCAGAGGACACGGAGTTCGCCTTGGATTTACCCGAGATAGCGAACGAATTTGTCTGGCTGGTTGTCGAACCCCGGGAACACCTGATCCAGAGCCTGGTTCCCCAGGTGTCGGTCAACCGCTTCGCCCAGCACACGGCGGAAATCAGTAGTCACCGCCAGATCGCGTCCTTCGTAAAGTTGTGACTGATCGAGGCCAGGCCAGCGCCCGTACACCTTCCCGCCTTTTACCGGACCGCCCATCACGAACATCACGTTGGCGTGGCCGTGGTCGGTGCCGCGGTTGCCATTTTCACGCGCAGTGCGGCCGAATTCTGACATGGTGACAACCACCGTGTCTTCGGCCATATCTCCGAGGTCAGTCCAGAAAGCGCCGAGAGACTGAGAGAAGTCGCGCAGGACATTTGCGATCTGGCCTTGCGTGCTGCCCTCGTTGACGTGATGGTCCCAGCCGCCGATATCGGCAAACGCCACTTGCACGCCCAGGTCTGCTTTAATGAGCTGGCAGAGTTGTTTCAAGCTTTCGCCGAAACGTCCCCGGGGATAATCCGCCCCGGCTGCCGGCTTATATTTTGCCGGATCGGCCGCCTTCAACATCTTTACTGCCTCGAAGGTTTCCTGGCCGGTACCGTGCAAGACGGAGTCCACCGAATTCGCGTACATCGCTTCAAACGTGTTGGAGACCGGGGTTGCACCCGGTGCGCCGCCGCCCACGCCGAAGGCACTGATGTTGTTTACGGCCACGGCGGGTTCGGGTCCGGCAAGAATTCGCGGCAGAGACGGCCCCAGGCCGATGGCGCGAAATGGCGACTTATCTGCGGGAGCAGGCAGAGAGTGCAATGTCCGATTCAGCCAGCCGTCCTCGGTGGCCTTGATGCCGGGCGTGCCGGACTCCATGAAATCCTGAGCATCGAAGTGGGAGCGGCTGGGATCGGGGGAACCGGCCGCATGCACAATCGCCAGATGGCGCTGGTTCCATAACGGCTGCAGCGCTGACATAGCCGGATGCAAACCGAAAAAGCCGTCCAGATCAAGCACTGCGCTGCGCGGGATATTGATGGACGGCCGCATGGCGTAATAGGCCTGCTCGCCGTGCGGTACCACGATATTCAAACCGTCGGCCGCACCCCGCTGGAAGATGACCACCAGCCGCTTGTTACCGACGCCGGCTCCGACCGCCGAGAAAGCAACACGCGTGAGAAAGCTCGGAATCGCGGCGGTCCCCACAACTGCAATCGCACCATTGCGCAAAAGAACTCGGCGAGAAAACATAAAAGACAGCTCCTGGCTTCTAGCTAACGACCAACGACCAACGGCCAACTCCTACCTTCTCTGAAACTCCGGCGACCCCAGCAGCAGGCCCGCGATGGCGCTGGTGTTCGGCGGGCGCGCGGGGTCATCCAGTTGGCGCTGGCTGATTTTCGGATCGTTCAACTGCGCGGCAATCGTGTCATGGGTTTGCCGCGAGACATCCCCCGCGAGCAAATTATTCTCCAGCGCAGTCAGTGCGCCCTCGGAGTCAGGGGGCGAAGGACCGCCCAGCATTTGACCGGAATCCACCTGAACGCCCTTGAGTTTCTCCGCGGTCAGCGCCAGCGCAAAATTCATCCGTCCCAGTAGGGCCGACGAATTTACCCAGGCATCAGCCTTCATCGAATAGCCTGTTGGCGGCTGCATTCCATAGAGCGGCATGCCCAGGTTCTGCAGTTGGCGAGCCAGCGGCAGGGCGTCGCTGACTTCCGCGCCGCTGGTCCGCACCGCCGAGACCACAAACTCCAGCGGAGTTTTCACCTTGGCCCGGTAGGACTCCGGCGCCCAGAATTCCGGCGAGTGGAACATAGTCTTTAGCACTTCGCGAATGTCGCCGTCCTTCTTCAGGAAGGTTTGGGTCATGCGTTCAACCAGGGCCGGCGGCGGATCATCCGAGACGAAACGCATGGCCAGTTTGGTGGATATGAACTTCGCCGTGGAAGGATGGTGTGCCAGAATATGCAGCACCTCGCGACCTTCTTTTTCGCCGCTTGACTTGATTCGGTGTCCGAGCACGCGCTTCTCGCCGGGTTCGTGCATCCGTTCCTCGAAAACAAAGCCGCCTCCCTGCCTGGGCTGCTTCAGTGTCCATCCCGTCAGGACGCGGGCCACCTCGGTAACATCTTCCTGAGTGTAGCCGCCGTTCACTCCCAGGGTATGTAGTTCCATCAGTTCGCGGCCATAGTTTTCATTCAGACCGCTGCGCTTGCTCCTGACCTGCTTCGCCGGTGCGGGACGCCGCGGCCGTGAAGGCCGCCGCCAGTTGTAATTGACGTTGCGTCTGGAAATACCGCGAGCGAAGTCCGAATCGGGCCCCACGCTCAACCAGTTGTCGAGATAGAACAACATGGCCGGACTCTGTGCCGTCGCCACCAGCAGGTCTTCAAACTTGCCCAAGGCGTGCGGACGAATGACGTCGCGCTCATAGCTGGTCAGCAGGTAGCGGTCTGCGCCCTTTCCAATAAACACGTTGAAGTGGTTGAACCAGAAATCGGTCATCACTTCATCCAGTTGGCGTTCGCTGTAGATGGCCCGCAGCAGCTTGCCCTGCACCAGTTCGCTGGTCACTACCTGCTGTGGATTATTGAGGGCCATCATGGTTTCGCGCTGTTGCGGGCTCATGCCTTCCATGAACTCGTCTCTCTTGTCACCCTTGAGCGAAGTTCCAATCGCATGTTGCTCTCCAGGAGACATTTTGAGAATTGCTTTCATGCGCTGGTCGGGCGGCAAATCCAGCAGGTCTTCGGCTTTGAGATCGGCGTAAAGACGCTCCTCGCGGCGGCGGGCCTGCTCCTCATCGTCCGCTTGGCCCGATTTCTCTGAAGCGACCGTCGCCGGGCTATCGGGATTGGCGCTCTCTTGCTTACGCTCTTTTTTCTCCGCATAGCGTTCCAGTTGCGCTTCGTACACGGCACGCTTGGCAGAACCGGAAGGCATCGACTGCCTGCCTTCGGCGATAGCCTTGATCGCTTGCGGCGGCGGGAAGTTCTCGACTATCTCGCGCGTGTCCATGCGCAGGGTGCGAAAAGGCGCCAGGCGGGCATCCAGGGCGTGATCGTCGATCTCTTCCGGATGCAATTGCTGGTCGATCCACTGGTCCACGCCCATTGCCGCCACTCGCTGGACATCACCTGGGCGCGGCCCGAAGGCTACCCGGTTGAGCGCGTGCAGCGCCCGCTTTTGCTCATCTATCTGGTTGGGGGATTCCCGCTTATTTTTCTTTGCAATGGCCAGCGGGACGGAAACGGCCACACCCAGCGCGCCCACGGCGAGCACAAGAGCGATCTGTCGTCGCAGGAGAATCATGCGCACTTCGTGGCACTCCGAGAAGGGCTTAAGTACTGTTAACCCGGGAGAGAAGAAAAGTTGCTGGCCAAGAGCATGTCCTCAAACTACGAAGGCCTGGGCTTGGCTTCCCGCGCGGTCTTTGGGAGGATCGATCCTCGGCTAAGTACAAGCCAGACAATGTTTTACCTGCCAGGAAGTTGGATTCACTTTGAATTATCTATCGGCGGATCGAGGTTTAGCGAATACCCGGAATAATTTCAGGCTGGAAAACTGAGGTTACTTTTGGTGTCGCCTAAGTGAGGTAGAGGCGACCATGCGTGACTTTGTGCTGCAAGGTTGCCGCCAGTTGATCGATGTCCCCGGCGGCGATATTAACAGCCATACGGTCCTGCAGAAATGGCGTGCGGTTGCTCCCGACGGAGTCGCGCCGGATTTGCAGAAGCAGTCCGTGCACGGCGTTGGGGTCAAATTTCAGCGGAGAAAGACGAACGATCTCACTCAGGGTGTTTCCCACCGAGAGCGATTCGCGATAGGGCCGCTCGCTGGTCATGGCGTCGAAAGTGTCGGCCAGGCCTATGATCCGCACCGGCATGGCGACATCATCCATCATCAGTCCATCGGGATACCCTGAGCCGTCGCCGCGCTCATGGTGGGAACGCACGATCTCGGGAATGCGCGGCCAGGGGAACTCCACGCCGCTCACGATCTGATGTCCCACCACGGTATGGTCAGCCATTTCGCGGAACTCTTCGGCATCGAGAGAACTGGGCTTCCCGAACAGACGTTTGTCCACCGCAACCTTGCCGATGTCGTGCAGGTAGCCCGCGGAGCGCAGAGCAGCGACATCGTTTTGATCCATGCCCATGGCCTCTCCGATGGCGGAGGCATATCGCCCCACCCGCAAGGAGTGGCCGTGAATGTTCACGTGCTTCACGTCAATCGCGGTGGCGAAGGCTTCAAGAGCGGTGTCATAGAAACCATGGAGCGACGCCAGCAGGCGCAGGTTCTCCGAGACACGCTGCGCCAGGGTCTGCGATAGCACGTGGTTCTGCATGGCAACCGCGACATAGTTGCACAGCAGTTCGAGGGCTCCCAGATCTTCGTCGTCGAAGAGGGCATCACCCTCGCGGCGGCCCAGTGCCACCATACCCACAAGTTTGCCGCCGACTTTCAGCGGGGCGACGCACTTGAAGAGTTCCGGGGCAACATTTCCATTCGAACTCAGAAAAATATCGTAGGAGCCGGGTTTCAGAACTACCGGTCCGCGCGCCGCGGTGAGGGCGTGGACGTGCTTCGGCAACAATGGCATGATGGCGGGCTCGGGCATTAATGCGAAGCCTTCGGAGGCCACGGAGGAAAGCATCGAAGGCTTGTCGCTGAAGGTAAACAGCACGCCTTCGCGGGCGCCGCCTGCCTGGAGCAGCGCCGAGACCATGGCTCGCGCGGTCTGTGGAAACTCACGCTCCGCCGTCATCTCGGGGCCGAGATCCGACAGAGCTTCCACAGTTCGCAGCAGCCGCCGCAAATTATTTTTCTGCACAGCCACGCACGTATGCGGGCAAAAACCAGAGCAGAAAAAGAGTAGCATGCGGCGTAACTGCGGGATACGGAGGTTGTTGGTTAGTTTGGTGCTAAGGAAACAGCCCTCAGCTTTCAGCCTTCAGCTGTCAGCTTCCAAATCCCAGTTCCCACAAAAACTCTGTCATCCCGACCGGAGCGAAACGAAGTGAGCGGAGTGGAGGGACCTGTTACCACCGTCTGCAGTTCTCTATGGCCTTTGCTAGAAGTGCGTCTGCAGTTCTGCGAATTTCTCTACCACCAGCAACCGCTTCGGCGGTTCAGCCGAGTCCACTTCCTCGTGCTCCAGCACCCAGGTGGCGCCATGCGGGACGAACACGGCATTCAGCCCTGCGGCCAGGGCTGGATTAATGTCGGACTTGGGGCTGTTGCCGATCATCCAGCTGGCATCGGGATCCAGATCGTACTTCGAAATGACCAGCTGGTAGGTAGGGACATTCTTTTCGGAGACTATCTCGACGGCGGAGAAATATTCCTTAAGCCCGGAGCGTTCGACTTTGCCGGTCTGTTCCGGCACTGCGCCTTTGGTCATCAGAATCAAGTGATGGCGCTCGGACAAATACTGCAGCGTTTCCGGGACGCCGGGCAGGAGTTCGACTGGGTGGCCGGCAATGGTATGAGCGAATCCTTTGATGGTCTCGTGCAGAACGGGCGTAAGCGGTTCGACCGCCAGGCGCTCGAAGGTCTCGACCAAAGAGTGCGCAAAACTGTGCAGACCATAGCCATGGCTGACGATCGACTCGCGCTCCACCTGGTTCAGCACTTCGCGCACTTGCTGGGGAGTGTATTCGTGGTGATTCAGGAACGAGATAAAGTTCGCAATGGCGCGCTCAAAGTAGATGTTATTTTCCCAAAGCGTGTCGTCGGCATCGACCAGCAGGGTTTGGCGCTCGTTTTTCCGCGGGCATCGCAACATGATAACGAGGAAGACGAAGGTTGGCGAGAAGCTGGTAAAATCAAGTTGATGATCAAAGAGGGTGTCCTGCTTGTCCTGCTGTGTGTGCTTCTAATGATTTCTCAAGCCTCAGCCCAAAAGAGTAAGAAGCCGATGACTGGATCAGCGGCCCGAGGCGCGGCTTCCGGTGGCATGCAGGTTGTCCCCGACCTTGCCCAACGGCTGGCAAAATTTCGCTGCATAGACATGCCATTTCACTCCGCCGGGCTTACCGCACGCGAGAAGCAACTGGTGGACAAGCTGGTGGATGCTTCACGCTATCTGGAAGATATTTACTGGCGGCAGAGCGACCCCGAAGGCCTGACTCTCTACCAGTCTTTGGCTTCGAGCAAGAGCCCGAAAGATCAGGAGTTGCGCCACTATCTGTGGATCAACGGCTCGCGCTTCGACCTGATCGAACAGAACCGGCCTTTTGTCGGCATCACGCCCATGCCGCCGGGCCGCGGATTTTATCCCGAGGGTCTGACCCGCAAGCAGATCGAGCAGTATGTACAAGACCATCCCGACAAGAGAGAGGAAATTTACAGTCTAACCACACTCGTACGCTGGCACGGCGATCGCCTGGAAGGAGTGCCCTATCACATTGCCTACCGCTCCTTCCTGGAGCCGGCCGCCCGCGACCTGCGTGAAGCCGCTGCCTTGAGTGACGATCCCGCGTTCGCGAATTTCTTGCGTCTGCGCGCCGATGCCCTGTTGACCGATGACTACTTCAAAAGCGATTTGGCCTGGGTCGATTTGAAAGATCCCAAGTTCGATGTGATCTTTGCTCCCTACGAGACCTACACCGACGGCCTTCTGGGCGTGAAGGGCTCGTACGGCGCCGCCGTGCTGGTGCGCAATGAAGCGGAAAGCCGCAAGCTGGCGATGTTTCAGAAGTATGTGGCCGATGTCCAGGATGCGTTGCCGCTGGCCCCAGAGGACCGGCCTTCCAAGCACGGCCTGGAAACTCCGATGGAGGTCATGGACGCCCCCTACCGCGCGGGCGATCTGCGCCATGGCTACCAGGCTGTGGCCGACAACCTGCCCAACGATCCCCGGGTCCACGAACAAAAGGGCAGCAAGAAAATCTTCTTCAAGAACTTTATGGACGCGCGCGTCACTTATGTGATTCTTCCGCTGGCGCAGTTCATGATGCCTCCGGAACAGGCGGCCAAGGCCTCAGCGGAAGGCTATTTGCTGGGCACAATCATGCACGAGATGGCCCATGGACTGGGCCCGGCCTACTCGCGTACCGCGACCGGCAAGGTGCCGGTTCGTGAAGCCATTGGCCCGCAATACAGCGGTCTCGAGGAAGCGAAAGCTGATGTCGTTGGAATGTTCGGCCTGAAGTGGCTGGTGGACCACGAGGTGCTGCCCAAGGACAAGCTGGAAGAATATTATGCTTCGTACCTCGCCGGAATTTTCCGCACTATACGCTTCGGTACCGGAGAAGCCCACGGCCAGGCCGAGATGATGGAGTTCAACTATCTTCTGGAGCGGGGCGCGATCAAGCGGCAAGCATCGGGAACCTATGCCATCGACTATGCCGGCATACCTGGTGTGCTGGCTGACCTGGCAAAAGAACTTCTGGACATTGAAGCCACCGGAAACCGCGAAGGCGCCGAAGCATGGTTCAAAAAGTACGACGTAATGCCGGCCGACCTGCAAGTGTCGTTGAAGGCGGCATCGAAGGTGCCGGTGGATGTGGATCCGGTGTTTTCGTTTCCGGAGAAAATCAGATAGTGCCACAGCCCACGTAGGGGCAGGTGTCCCACCTACCCAGCCGAAGCTCGGCAATCTGTCCGTCACTCTCGGAGTTTTCCCGGCGACAACCGGCGAGCTCTGCTCGCCCGCCCAGACGGGGACGTCTGGGCCTACGCAAATCTACCCCACAAACTCCACTCGGGCCTCTCGCGGAATAATTCCTGCCTTGTGTCCCATGTCCAGCAGGCGGCGGACGGCTTCGCGTCCATCCGGCCCGTAATCCAGGGTGCGCTCGTTGACGTACATGCCGACAAATTTGTCGGCCAGCTGAGGATCGACGTCGCGAGCGAATTGCATGGCATAGGCCAGGGCCTCGTCCCGATGGTCGAGTGCATACTGAATGCTGTCCCGCAGGGCACCTGATACTTTTGCCGTTACCTCCGGTCCCAGACTGCGTTTTATGGCGTTGCCACCCAGCGGCAGCGGCAACCCGGTCACTCTCAGCCACCACTTGCCCAGGTCCACTATGCGTTGCAGGCCAGCCTTGGCATAGGTCAACTGCCCCTCGTGGATGATGAGGCCGGCTTCGTATTTGCCCGCGACGACCTGGGGGATGATCTGATCGAAGGGCACAACTTCGGTTTCAATCCCGGGCGCGAAAAGCCGCAGAGCGAGATAAGCCGTGGTCAAGGTGCCAGGGATGGCAATCTTTTTGCGTTTGATTTCGCTCTGGGAAAATCCCTGAGTGGCCACAATCATCGGGCCGTAACCATCCCCGACGCTGCCGCCGCTGGGCAGCAGAGCATAGTTGTCCTGAATGTAAGGATAGGCGTGGAACGAAATGGCGGTAACGTCATAAACGCCGTCGCCCTCCCGCGCCTTCTGGTTCAGGGTTTCGATGTCGCAAAGCTTATGAGTGAAACGCAGCCCGGGGACGCGCACCTTGTTGGTGGCCAGAGCATAGAACATGAAGGCATCGTCGGAGTCGGGGCTGTGCGCGATGCTGATCTCACGCGTGGATCCAATGCCGCTCGCCGATTCCTTGGTTTCGGGTAGGAGAGCTGCCGTTGTTCCAGAAGGGGCTTCGACGAAACTCATGCCTGCTGCTCCTTGCGGGCACGCTGCCATCCAGTCGAGACTCCGGCGGCCAACATGACCTTGATTACTTCGGCGAACACAAACCAGTAAAGCCCCCACCGCGCCGCTTGCGCGAAGGAGTGGGTCAATACCGCCAGCCACGAAAGACCGCCGGCAAACAACACCACTTCAGCCAGCACGCCTGCCGTTGCCGCACGAGCGAAGCTGGCTTTGCCGCGCTCCATGATCCAACCCGCCAACCCGGCGACGAAGGGATAAGCCAGCAAGAAGCCGCCAGTCGCACCTAACATCTGGGCGACACCACCCGGCCCTGCGGGATTAAACACTGGCATTCCCGACGCCCCCTCCACCAGGTAGAGCGCCAAAGCGGCAAAGCCGCGACGGCTGCCCAGAGTCAGCCCAACCAGAAGCACGCCAAAATTCTGCAGGGTCAATGGCACTGGAGTAAACGGCAGAGGCAGGGTCACGTGGGCGCACAGGGCAACAAACAGGCTGGCACTTACCACGATCGCCACCTGTTCCGCCCAGTAGAGAGTGCGACTACCCCGGTCGAGGACAAGACTAGCTGGCTTTGCCATATTGGATTCCTCCCTCTCAGACTCTGAAGCGTGTGGACCGGACCCAATAAAGAGGCCTCGGCTACTCCTTGCCGTGGGTTTCTCTGGAAGACGATTCCTTCATATGGCTGCGTACTCGAAGGTAGGCCGCTAATCCGACCAGAGACACCGCTACAGTACTCAGGGCCAAGATCAAGAACAACCAGATCATCCGCACGATACCCTAGGATATCAAAAGGGGAGCATATGTGGGTCAGGTAGTGCGTGTCTGGGTCGGACACTCTCGTCCGACGCCTTTGACCTTGCCTTTGACTGAATTGTCTGTTGCCCGATGCTTGCAGGAAAAGGTCCTTTTTCCTGACAGTCGACAGCAAAATCACCATCCAAGGCGTCGGACAGGAGTGTCCGACCCACACGCGCCTTTCCTCACTTACCTGCCATTGCGCGCTCGACCTCGTCGGCGGTGTGGGGCAGGCCGGCGGTCAGGTTAATCAGCTTGCCGTCAGGGTCAACATAAAGGATGTCTTCAATGCGTACACCCAGCTTTTCCTCCGGAATGTAGATTCCCGGCTCGATGGTGAACACCGCTCCTGGGCCGAGCGGAACGTTGTAATCGCCGGCATCGTGGACATTCAATCCCACGTAGTGGCTGAGGCCGTGGATGAAGTATTTTCCCAGGGGCTCGCCGTGCAGATCTTTGCCGTGCGAATTGATGTAGTTATAGGCCACGTCGTAGATTGAATCCGGCTGCTCCCTCCGCAGGCTGGACTTGCCTGAGCGGAATGCGGCTATGGCGGCCTGTTGCGCGCCCAGGACGATATCGTAAATCTCCCGCTGGCGGGCGGTGAATTTTCCGGATATCGGCAGCGTTCGGGTAATGTCCGACGCGTACATGGAATATTCTCCCGCGGCGTCAATTACCACGACGTCTCCCGACTGCATGGTGCCGGAGTCGTCGGAATAGTGCAGCACGGTGGAATTGAAACCTGAGCCCACGATGGGGGCGTAGGCGGGGCGCTCACAACCGCGTTTTCCCCACTCATATTGCATCAGGGCGGAAATCTCGCGCTCGGTGACGCCCGCTTTCACTGTACGCATGGCTGCGAAGTGGGCTGCAATCGAGGCGTCGGTCGCGTGCCGGATGCGCTCGATTTCTCCCGAATCCTTATAGGTTCGGAGCGAAGCCAGCATCGGCCGGACATCCTGGAAAGAAATTCCGACGGGAAACGCGTTGGCCCGTTTCAGCCAATCCAGCGGGGCGGCTGAATTCGAAATCTCGTCGCCCGCGACCACATCCGTATAAACCATTGCCTTCTTTGCCGGAAGCAGGCGGACCAATTCCGATCGCAGATTATCGAGCACCTCGACGTGGTCGAATCCTGTAATCTTGCCGGCGTCTGGACTGTCCGCGCCAAGTTTTGGCCCCGTCCATTTTTCCTGCGAGGGATTGTGATTGGGAAGAAACAGGATCTCGGTATAGGAGTGATCCTCCGCGCTCCTTCCGCCGACGATCAGCAGGGCCGCTCCCGGCTCGCTCCAGCCGGAGAGATAGAAAAAGTTGTCATCGGGGCGGTAGCCGTAAAGATCGTTCGGTCCTTCCGCTTCGTTCGAAGCGAAGAGGAGAACCGCGCCGCCACTGGCCTTGCTGGCCAGCGATTGACGGCGCATTCGGAAATCGGAGTTAGGCTGGCGGTCCAGGGCCCAGGTGACTTGGGATAGAAGCAAACAAACCAGCAACACCTTTCGCATTCGGAGTCCCTTTGTTCGTGATGGCTACTACTTCGCGTTGCTGGTTACGGATTTGCTGGCCGCAATCAAGGCATCGACGTTGGTTTTATCCACCAGCGACGATCCCGTGTCCACAAACGCTGGAATCGGGGCAAAGCTGTCTTTGGCCCAATCATTGGTCAACGTGGACAGCTTGTGATGGTAGAGATCATCCAGTATTTTCAATCCTACAAAGCTCATGGTGTAGGGTTTCTGCGAAATCGTGGCCGCGATTACACCTTTCTGGATCCAGGAAAGCGTGTCCTCGTCGGTGTCCATCGCCAGAATCACTTTGTCCTTGACCTCATGTTGGCTCAAGACGGTGGCGACTTCCTTGCCCGACAGCGCTTCCAGGCACACAAACGCGTCGGTGTGTTCCTTCTTGTCGTTGCCCAGGATTTCGGTGGCGGTGTCGAAAGCTACGCGGGAATCGCCCTTCATATCCACCACGCGGGTGATCTTTATTCCCGGCGTGGCCTCGAGCGCGTCGCGATAGCCGCGCAGACGTTCCTTCAGGTTGGCCTGCTCGGGGATGGTAAACACCACCACATTGCCTTTGCCGTTCAGTTCCTTGGCCAACCTCTGGCCGCCAATCTGGCCGGCGTGGTAGTTGTCGGTCCCGATGAAGAAGAGCCGTTTGCTGGCGGGCGCGTCCGAGTCGACGGTGATCACCGGGATGCCGGCCGCGATGGCGCGATCAATGTCATCCTTCATAAGGGCCGGATCAGCCACTGACACCAGGATTCCAGTGGCCTTGCTCTGCACGGCCTGCTCGAACGCCTGCTGCTCCGCCTTGGGGTCGTAGGTGTCGGGACCCGCGAACTCGGAACGCACCTTAAGCTGCATCGCAGCCTGGAACAATCCCGCCCCGCCGGCTTGCCAGTACGGAATCTTGACGTTGGTGGAAATCAGATAGTACTTCTCATCGGCATCGTGGCCCGTGCCGCAGCTGATCAGAAAAACCAGCAGAATGCCGAGAGCGACTTTGGCAGTTATGGTGAGGTGGCGCATCGGACCCTCCTTGCGAACCGACATGACTCGCGCCCGGCTGGACGCGAAACGGTAAGGATTCTAAACCCGCGTGCAGCGAAAAGAAAGGAATTGAATGGAGAATGGAAGAATTGAAGTCGTCCCACTCCGAACACGGGCGAGGACGCCCGTGCTCCATCTTCTACACGCCCACCGGAAACGGCTTGGTGTGGGTTTCAGCGCTCATGGACAAACCCGAAAAGCGGCCTTGCAACAATGACATCAAACCCGTGTACCAGTATCCGAGCACGAACAAGACCAGAAACGGCACCGTGATGTAGTTCTCATTGGCGATGGCGTAATAGACGGTAAGCGCGAAATAGCTGCCGATCAGAAGCTCAACCCAGGGGACCCAGCCCAGGCGCCGCCGGTACTTGGACGCGTTGATGCGGTCGGCTTTCGATTCCACACGATACTTAGGCGTGCGCGCGAAGGCTGACTTTTTCCCAATCAGCGCTTCCAGCACGGCGCGCGTGTTGGTAATGGTCAGGCCAATCCCCAGCGCCATCAGGAAAGGCAGATACAGCAAGGCACGCGGCCAGCTTTTCGGAAACAACTCGCGCTGCGAGACCAGGTAGAAACTGGAAATTGAAAAAGTGGAGGCCAGAAACAGCGGCAGATCGATGTACAGCATCTGAAACCATCCCTGGTAAAAACGGATGATCATGGCGGGCAGCAGTAGCACCGAGAGCACGACCATCAAGGGATAGCTGAGGTTCGCGGTCAGGTGATACCAGGCCTCCAGCTTCACCCGAAAGGGCTGATCGCTCTTGATTACGCTGGGAAGGACCTTTTTCGCGGTCTGGATCAGGCCCTTGGCCCAACGCGCCTGCTGGGTCTTGAACGCGGTCATCTCTACCGGCAACTCAGCGGGGCACTCCACATCCTGCAGGTAAATGAACTTCCATCCTTTGAGCTGGGCCCGGTAGGAAAGATCGGTATCTTCGGTGAGCGTGTCATGCTGCCAGCCTCCTGCTTCTTCAATTGCGCTGCGGCGCCACACTCCCGCCGTGCCATTGAAATTGAAGAAGGCGTTGCTGCGCGCGCGCGCGGAATGTTCCAGCACGAAGTGTCCATCCAGCAGGATGGCCTCAACCTCGGTGAGGAAAGAATAATTGCGGTTGATGTGGGTCCAGCGGGTCTGCACCATGCCGATTTTCGGATCGGTCAGATGGTGGATGGTGCGCATCAGGAAATCTTCAGGCGGCACGAAATCGGCGTCAAAGATGGCGATGAACTCGCCCTTTCGCCGTTTTCATGCCTTCCGCCAGCGCCCCCGCCTTGAAGCCTTCACGATTGTCGCGGTGATGATAGCTGATCGGAAAGCCGTGAGCGGCGTACTGTTCTACCAGGCCTTGCGCGACCGCCTGGGTTTCGTCGGTGGAATCGTCGAGGAGTTGGACGTCCAGCTTTTCCAGGGGATATTGCAGGCGGCAGACCGCATCGAGCAAGCGCTCGACGACAAATTGCTCGTTGAAAATCGGAAGTTGCACGGTCACCCGGGGCAGCTCCGAAAAATGGCCGGCCGGCTCCGTCGTGCGGTTGTTCCTGTGCTTGTAATAAAGATAGACCAGTACATAGCGGTGCAGACCATAAGACGCCAGCAGAATAAGGACCACGAAGTAGGGCACCAGCAACGCCATGTCAAAGGCGTTGGCGTGATACAGACCCTTGAAGGTGGTGTCCAGGAAGTGCTGGCGAATGTACTGGCCGAGGCCCCGCGAGGCTACAAAAGCGGCGAGGGTTTGAATCGAGATCGACGTAATGCCCAGGGGATCGTCTCCAGTCGGTCCCGACGGACCAGCCCAAGACCATTCATTGTACCTGAAGCCAGGTGTGGGTCGGACACTCCCTTCGACTTCGCTCAGGGCAGGCTTTGTCGGACGCTTTTGAAGTTGATTTTGCTCTTGTTGACCGCTGCGAAGTCAAAGGGAGTGTCCGACCCACACGGGCCTAGCGGGGGTTGCGCCAGCCGCCGTCTGTCGATGTGAGCTTTTCCGCCTCCGCGGGGCCCCATGTGCCTGGGTCGTACGCGTGTACCGGGGTCGCATTGTCGAGGATTGGCTGTACGATTCTCCACGCCTCCTCGACATAGTCTTCACGGGCGAAGCGCGTCGGATCTCCGTGGATGGCGTCACCCAGCAGCTCCTGGTAGGCAGACAGCTCGGCGGGATCGGATTCCTGGGTCGCAAGAAGTTCAACCGGCGCGCCGGCCATCTCGTCTCCGGACTTTTTTACCTGCCCGCCAATCGCGATGACGAGGTCGGGAGTAACCCGAAAGCGCAGATAATTGTGCGCCGGCGCGTTGTCCGAAAAGATCGAGGGAGGATGCCGCAACGCCACGTGCACCTCAGTGGCCGTCACCGGCAAAGATTTTCCTGCCCGAATGTAGAATGGCACGCCCTGCCAGCGCCACGAATCAACGCGCAGGCGCAACGCCACGTAGGTTTCCACGGTTGAATCCGGCTTGACGCCTGCCTCATCACGGTAGCCGTTGAACTGGCCGCGCACCACGTCGCCGGGACGAAGCGTCCTTATCCCCCGAAGTACTTTGACTTTTTCGTCCTGCAGACCGGGATTTGCCATGGCCACAGGGGGTTCCATGGCGACATTGGTGAGCAACTGGAGCAGATGGTTCTGCACCACGTCCCGGATCGCGCCCGCCTGCTCGTAGAACGCTCCCCGGCCAGCGACTCCGAAGTTCTCCGCCATCGTAATCTGGACGCTCTCTACGTAGTGCCGATTCCAGATGGGCTCCATGAAGGTATTGGCAAAGCGGAAAAACAGAATGTTCTGCACCGCGTTCTTCCCCAGGTAGTGGTCGATGCGGAAAATATTTTGCTCGGGGAAGGCCGTGTGCAGCGTCTTATTCAGTGCGCGTGCCGAATCCAAATCATGGCCGAAGGGCTTTTCTATCACCACCCTGGCACCCTCTGAGCATCCGGAGGATTTGAGTTGCTTCACCACCTCGCCGAAAAGGTCCGGCGGGATGGCAAGGTAATGCAGCGGATGCCGGGCGTCCCCCAGCTTCTGCCGCAGCTCACGGAAGGTTGCGCCGTCAGTGTAGTCGCCGTCGATGTACTGCAGCACTGCACTGAGCTTGGCAAACGCCGCCTGATCGAGACCGCCGTAGTGCTCGACGCTGTCCTGGGCCCGCTTTTTGAGTTGATCAAGGTTCCAGCCTGACTTGGCCACCCCGATGACTGGCATGTTCAGTTCATTGCGCTTGGCCAACTGTTGCAGGGCGGGGAAGATCTTCTTGTGGGCAAGGTCCCCGGTGGCGCCAAAAAATACCAGCGCATCGGAGATTACTTCACTCATGGTTGACCTCTTCCAAATCAAGCCTGCGGCTGGGTAAGAATGATCATTTAGCGATGGGGTTGCTTGGCGGAGCCATCCGGCCTCGAACGCTGGCCCGCGGGCCCGTGTTCCCGGCCGAGGTTCAAAGCCGTGTTTACCAGCGCCACATGCGAAAATGCAAGCGGGAAATTGCCCAGCAGGCGTCCGCCTTCAGGGTCGTATTCCTCCGCCAATAGACCCACGTCATTGCGTAGCGTCAGAAGTCTCTCGAAGAGCTTCTCGGCCTCGATCTTTCGGCCCTGCAAAACGTAATTGTCCGCCAGCCAGAAACTGCACGCCAGGAATGCGCCCTCTCCCGCCGGAAGTCCATCGCCTGCAGTACCGGTGTTGTAGCGCTGCACCAAACCGTCGCACAGGAGATCGCGCTCTATCTTTTCAATCGTGCCACGCACGCGTGGGTCCGATGGCGGCAGAAAACCGACGAGCGGGATCAGCAACAGACTCGCATCCAAATTCTTCGATCCGTACGATTGCACGAAACTGCCGAGATCGCGGTCGAAGCCATGGCGGCAGACGTCGTCGTGGATTTGCCTGCGTACTGCTCGCCAATGCTCCAGCGGGGCCTTCAGGCCGAACTTTTCGGCGCTCTTGATGGTGCGATCAAACGCCACCCACGCCATTACTTTGGAATGCGTGAAGCGGCGCCTCGGACCCCGGACTTCCCACATGCCTTGGTCGGGCTCCTGCCAGACGTTCTCCAAGTGCTCCAACAACGTTCGCTGCAGGTTTATTGCCGGCTCATTCTTCGGCAGCTTGCCTTCCCTCGCCTGATGCAGAGCATCGGCCAGTTCCCCGTAAATGTCCAATTGCTGCTGCCCGAAGGCAGCGTTGCCAACCCGCACGGGCGATGCTCCCTGGTATCCGGCCAACCAGGGCACTTCCCACTCTGCCAGGTGCCGCTCTCCGGCGACCCCATACATGATTTGTACCTGTTCGGCACTGCCCGCGATGGCACGCAATAGCCAGTTCTGCCACTCTTGCGCTTCGTGGTAGTAGCCCGCATGCATCAGGGCCAGCAGGGTGAAAGTTGCGTCTCGCAGCCAGCAGAAACGGTAGTCCCAATTCCGCACGCCATGCGGCCTTTCCGGAAGAGAGGTTGTGGGAGCTGCCACGATTCCACCGGTCGGGACATAGGTAAGGGCTTTCAGCGTGATGAGAGACCGGCATACTGCCTCATTCCAAGGCCCTCGATAGGTACAGCGGTCCGCCCATTTACGCCAGAATTTTTCGGTTTGTTCGAGTGCCCGCTCGGCATCGATCGGCGGCGGAACTGGGCCGTGAGAGGCACCGTAGGACAAAACGAACGAAACCGTTTCTCCTTCCCCCACGGTAAATTCGCTGACAGTTGTGAGGTTTTCGCCCCGCAGCGGCACCGGAGTGCGAAGGGCGAGCATGTCGGGCCCAGCAATGGCGCGTATGGTCCCGTCTTCCAGGCGAGTGACCCACGGCACGGATCGACCGTAGTCGAACCGTATGGTGAGTTCCATCTTCACCCGCACCTTGCCGCGTTTCCCTTGCACCAGCCGGATCAGGTGAGAGTGTCTCCCACGCAGCGGCATGAAGTCGACCAGGGTCATGGCGCCGTCCTGGGTTTCAAATTCGGTTTCAAGGATGAGAGTGTTATCGCGATAGTGGCGAGCTACCCGCGCGGTGCCATCCGCGGCCCCGAGTTTCCAGCGCCCGTTGTCGGGCGTTCCCAGCAGCGACGCGAAGCACGCTCCGGAGTCAAACCGGGGCCAGCAAAGCCAGTCGATGGATCCGTCGTTACCGCACAGCGCCGCGGTCTCGCAATCCCCAATCAGCGCGTAGTCTTCAATTCGGCCAGGCATTTCACTTTGAGGTTGCACATCGACCGCGCAGTCATCCGGGTGAGATCGCGGCTTCTAATTCAGGAAATAAGTGCGATAGAGCGTGTCGCGCTGGGCGGGTCTGAATCCGGCGTCGCGAATGATGCGGCGCAACTCTTCTTCCGTGGTGCAGTTGGTCACACCGGCGGCGCGCACGACATTTTCTTCGAGCATGACCGATCCCACGTCGTTGCCGCCGAAGCGCAGACCCATCTGGCAGACTTTCAACCCCTGGGTCACCCAGCTCGATTGCACGTTCAGGAAGTTTGAAAGGTACAGACGGGAAATAGCCAGGACTTTCAGGTACTCGACGGCCGTGGCCTCGTCCCAGTGCCGGCCGCCGAGCGCGGTGTTGTGGGGCTGGAAGCTCCAGGGGATGAATGCAGTAAAGCCGCCGGTTTCTTCCTGCAGTTCGTACAGCCGCTGGAAGTGGTTGACGCGATTTTCGATGTTCTCCCCCACGCCAAACATCATGGTGGCGGTGGTGCGCATGCCCAACTGGTGTGCGGTGCGATGCACGTTGATCCAGTCTTCGGTCAGGCATTTGAGACGTGCGATCTTGTAGCGGACTTCATCGTCGAGAATTTCGGCGCCGCCGCCGGGAATGGAATCGAGTCCGGCATCGCGCAGCCGAATGATGGTGTCGCGAATGCTCAATTCGCTGTACTCGGCGATGGCGATAACTTCTGAAGCCGAGTAGCAGTGCAGATGGACCCTGGGAAAACGTTGCTTGATGCCACTCAGCATCTTCTCGTGCCAGTCGATCTTGAGATCGGGATGCAGTCCGCCCTGCATCAGCACGCCGGTCCCGCCCAGTTCTACGGTTTCGCGAATCTTGTCGTAGATGGTGTCGAACTCGAGTATGTAACCCTCTTTGGCTGCGGGCCCCTTCAGCGGCCGGTAGAAAGCGCAGAAGGTGCAATACTCGGTGCAGAAATTCGTGTAATTGATGTTGCGGTCGATGACGTAAGTGGCAACGCCTTCGGGATGCAACCGCCGGCGTACCGCGTCAGCTTCCATGCCGATGCCGATGAGATCGTCGGAGCGGAACAGGTCGAGGGCTTGCTGTTTGGTCAGGGACATGGCGTCAGACCGCTGCTGAGATTCTAACGGACTCAGCAGCCGGTGCCAAATGCATGACCTCCAACAATATCTGTCATCCCGAGCGCAGTCTCGAGCCGCGCTGGCGCGGCGAGAGCAAGTCGAGGGACCCCTACCGGGCCGCAGATTCATCCGTTCATAAGGGTCCTTTGACTCCGCGAGCCGTTTCGTAGACGAAACGGCTCGCTCCGCTCAGGATGACACCTAAGCCACGGCCGTCCTGTTCTTATACCGGTAGTACTGGACCAGGGAAATAATTCCGCCAATGACTCCCAATCCAATGAGGGTAATCAGCGCCGGTTGGTAGTATTGCGAAAAGAACCTGACGATGTGCCGGCCATACATCGCTCCCAAGCCGGCCACGATTGTGAAACGAACTCCACGGCCCAGCGCCAGCGCGGCCACAAATTTCTTGCGGGAATATTGCATGGCGCCCGCCGCCAGCAGAAAAGGGACAATGGGAAACGGTGGTGGCAACAAGGCCGGTACGGCCACCGCAAAAAATCCCCACCGTTCAAAGCGCTTGAAGACCCGGTTGGCCCGGCGCTTCGACAGCTTGCGTTCGAAGGCCTCTTTGCCGCCCTTCCGGGCGAGCCCGTAGGTGATGTATCCACCGATGACCGCGCCCACCGTGGCCATGAAGGCGTAGTACCACCACAAATGACGCTGGTGGGCGGCCAGGAAAATGGTCAGAACGTCCATGCTCCCCGGCAAGGGAACGACCGAGTTATCCGCCAGTGCTAACAGCACCAGGCCTACGCCGCCCAGATGGCGGAGCCGGTTCCAGACTGTAACGGCAATCAGGAGGTGAATCTGAGTGGGCATTTCGACCTTAGGGACAGCTTTTCAGATGCGGGCGGCGCGGCGAGACCAGGCGAGAGCTAAGTCGCGGCAATTTTGGCCACATCGAGAAAGCGCAATGCCGGCGCCGCCGGCAACGCCCCGCATTCGCTGGCATAGCGATAGAAAAGCTGCAACCCGCTCAGGCACGCAGGATCGAGATCATAGTAGATATTTTCAGTCAGATAAGTCCTGATCTCACTGTCGCTTAGACCCAAGCGTGGCGCCCAGTCGCTGGCGATCCGGTCAAGATTCGTCGGCTGCAAGCCGTGGTCGCGCGACTCCTGAAACACTCCCGCCAGATCGAGGGCCGCGGGCGTATCCTTCAACGCGGATTGCCGCACCGCCCAAAAGGCAAACACAAAAGGCTTGCCGGTCAGGCGAATCCATTCTTCAGCCAGGTCGTAAGTGAGATAACGAGAGCGATCGACCTTAAGTGCGGGATCGCCAATCACCAGGCCTGCGTCGTGGGCCTCCATCATCTTGTCTATGTCCGGAGCCATGGAGGTAAACGTCCTGCCCGCTCCCCACCACTTGGCCAACAGGACCTTGGTCAGCGCCACGGAGGTCAGGGAAGAAGTATCGAGGGCCACTGAACGAATCTGCTCCAGAGGCACCTTGCTGACCAGGAGGATGGAGCGGACCGGTCGTTTCGAAGCGATAGCAACTCCCGGCAGGATGGCAAGGCCTGGAATACTGGCATAGGCCGCCGCCGGGATGATGCCAATATCTGCTGACCCTGCAGCCAGATCGGCGGCGCACCGCGATGGCACCGTATACGAGATATCGAAGGCCGAACCTCCGTCTCCGTGCTCGAAATCCCACATCAGGGGGGCAGTATTAAGGTAGGAAATCGCGGAAATACGGAGGCGTTTCATGCGGCCGATGTTTGATTTTAACAGAGGAGTGTGTCGCGTGACCTTGACATCGTTTTTTTGCGGATAGATAGAGTCCGCGAGTCAGCCGATGTGGAGGTGTGAAGTGCCGGAAGCCCTGACTCTGAGTTCGAAATCCAGCGAAACCCTTGCCTTGCAATGGGTGGCGCTTGCCCTGACCCCGCGGCTTGGCCCTGCCAGAGCGCGGCGCCTGGTCGAACACTTCGGCGGCGTGCCGAATGTTTTCAAGGCGTCGCTGACCGAACTCGAAGCCACCGGCATTCAGACCGTTTCGGCGCAATCGCTTGGCACCGGCCAGTCGATGGAACTGGCGAATGATGAAATGGCGCGCGTGGCGGCGGCCGGAGTCTCTGTCGTCTGCCTGGACGATTCCTGCTATCCGGCACAACTGAAACAGATTTACGATCCGCCGCTGGTCCTTTATGTGCGGGGAAGTGTGGACGCGATTACCCAGCCCGGGATCGCAGTGGTAGGCACTCGCCACCCCACTCCCTACGGGCTCGGAATGGCGGAACGGCTGGCATGCGATCTGGCCGCCCGGGCCTGGTCATCTTCAGCGGCCTGGCTCGCGGTGTGGACGCGGCTGCGCATCGCGGCGCCATCAACGCCAAAGGAAAAACGGTGGCCGTCTTCGGTACCGGTGTGGACATTATTTATCCCAAGGAAAACACCCGGCTCACGGAGCAGATGCTGGCAACGGGAGGTGCCCTGATCTCCGAATTTCCCATGAGCACATTCGCCGCACCGCAGAACTTTCCCATCCGCAATCGCATCATCAGCGGCATTTCAATCGGCGTGCTCGTGGTGGAAGCGGCAGAATACAGTGGCACCAGAATCACTTCGCGCTGCGCCCTGGAACAGAATCGCGAGGTATTCGCCGTCCCTGGAAACGTCACCAACAAGAATTCCTGGGGTCCCAACACCTTGATCAAACAAGGCGCCAAGCTGACCGCCACCTGGGAAGACGTTTGGGAAGAACTCCCTACGCCAGTACGACTTGCGCTAACTCCCGCTGCCGGCGATGAATCGCAAGCGGGCCAGGCTGCATCTCTATTCGGGGAAAGTGAACTGCCTCCACACGAACGGAAGATCTTGAAGCTCTTAAAAGCTGACGAGGCAACTCACATCGACGAAATTGTGGAGTTGCTGGAGTTGGACCTGTCGTCCTCCGAAATTTTCGCCGCATTATTCGAACTGGAGTTGGCGGGAAAGGTCAAGCAGATGCCGGGGAAGAATTTTGTGAAGAGCTTCTAGCTGCTAGCTTCTGGCTCCTAGCCGGCGAGAGGATGCCTTCGATGGAAGACTTCAAAGACTTGCGTGTTTGGGTGAAGGCGTACGAACTGACCCTCAATGTCTATAAGAAAACCCATGGATTCCCGAAGGACGAAATGTATGGTTTGACCAGTCAGCTTCGCCGCGCAGCGTCGTGAGTTGGCGCGAATATCGGAAGGATGCGGGCGCAGGTCGGACGGGGAGATGAGACGCTTTCTGCAGATCGCTAGAGGGTCGGCGAACGAAGTGGAACACCATCTGCTTCTCGCGCGAGATCTACAGTTTTTGTCGGGAGATGACTTCAGGGATTTAGAAGCCATGGTGCTAGAAATTCAGCGCACGTTGGCCGCTTTCGTGCAGCGTGTGCCGGTCGACGTTTTAGCCAGACGCTAGCAGCTAGAAGGCAGGAGCGCTTTTCAAAAACTTGTTGACACTACCGCATTCATGCTAGCTTCAAAACCAGTAACCACCATCAGAGGACACATTGTCTAAAGGTTTAGTCATTATCGAATCGCCGGGCAAGGCGAAAGCCATTCAGAAATATCTTGGAAAAGGCTATGTTGTCGAAGCATCGTTTGGCCACGTGAAGGATCTGCCCAAGAGCACGCTGGGCGTCGATATCGATAACAATTTCGAGACAGAATACGTCGTCATTCCCGGCAAGGAGAAAGTCCTCGCCAAGCTGAAAAAGCTGGCCTTATCCGCCGACAGCATCTACCTGGCACCCGACCCGGACCGTGAAGGCGAAGCCATCGCCTGGCATCTGGCCGAGGAACTGGGCGACGGAAAGACCAAAAAGAAAAAGAAGAAGAAAGAAGGCGACGAACCCGACCGCATCCGCCGCGTCACTTTCAACGAAATCACGAAGCGGGCCGTGCAGGAAGCTTTCGAGCACCCCCACGACATCGACCGCAACCTGGTGAACGCGCAACAGGCACGCCGAGTGCTCGATCGCCTGGTGGGCTACCAGGTTTCTCCGTTGCTCTGGGACAAAGTACGGCGCGGCCTCTCCGCCGGCCGCGTCCAGACCGTCGCTCTGCGCCTCATCGTCGAGCGTGAGCGGGAAATCAAGGCCTTCCAGAAGGTTGAGTACTGGACAATCGACGCTCACCTGGCAGGGCCCAAGCCGCCGGCATTCGATGCCCGCTTCATTGGCAAAGGCGAAGAGAAGGTCGAAGTAAACAACGGCGAGGACGCGGAGAAAATCCGTGCCGCCCTGGAGAAAGCCGACTGGCTGGTTCGCACCGTCGATCGTAAAGAACGGCGGCGCAATGCTACCCCGCCGTTTACCACCAGCAAGTTGCAGCAGGATTCCTCGCGCAAGCTGCGCTTCAGCGTCAAGCGCACCATGATGATCGCGCAGCGTCTCTATGAAGGTGTGGAACTGGGCGAAGAAGGCTCGGTCGGTCTCATTACTTATATGCGTACCGATTCCACCCGCGTTTCCAATGAAGCTTTGACCGAGGTTCGCGAGTACATTGCGTCGCAGTATGGCAAGGACTACCTGCCGGAGTCGGCGAACGTCTATAAAGAGAAGAAGGCGGCCCAGGCAGCCCACGAAGCCATCCGTCCCACTTCGGCGATGCGCCATCCCGACCAGATCAAGCAATATCTGAAAGAAGATGAGTTCAAGGTTTACAAGTTGATCTGGCAGCGTTTCGTGGCTTCGCAGATCGCCCCCGCAGTCTTCGACCAGACCACGGTGGACATCGACGCCAAATCGGCTGCCGAGACTTTCTGGTTCCGCGTGACCGGCTCAGTCCTCAAGTTCGACGGCTTCCTGAAGGTTTATGAAGAAGCGAAGGACGTCAAGGACGAGGAAGAAGAAGAGCTCAAGCACAAGCTGCCGCCGCTCGAACCGGGACAAAAGCTTACGCTCCGCGAACTGAAGCCGGAGCAGCACTTTACCGAACCTCCACCACGTTACAACGAAGCTTCGCTGGTGAAAGAGCTGGAAGAGCGTGGCATCGGGCGTCCTTCCACCTACTCCGCCATTCTCAGCACCATCCAGGAACGGCAGTATGTGCAGAAGCTAGGGGGCAAGTTCTCCCCCACCGAGATCGGCCTGGTTGTCACCGATCTGCTGGTGGAGAACTTCCGCGACATTTTCGACGTGCAGTACACCGCCCGCCTGGAAGAGGAGCTCGACGAAATCGAAGAGGGCAAGGAAACATGGATCAATGCCCTCACCGAATTTTACAAGCGCTTCGCCAAGGACCTCCGCTATGCCGAAAAGCACATGGAGAACATCAAGCGGATGGAGAAGCCCACCGACGAGAAATGCGAGCGTTGCGGCTCTCCGCTGGTCATCAAGTGGGGCAAGCACGGGTCGTTCTACGCCTGCAGCTCCTACGACAAGGAGAATCCCGACAGCTGCACTTTCACCAAGGAAAACCCCATCAACCTGCCCGACCTGGATTCGGCCGACATTCAGGAAACCACGCAGGAAGAATATTGCGAGAACTGCGGCCGGGTGATGGTCCTGAAGCGCGGACGCTTCGGCCAGTTCATGGCGTGCACCGGATATCCTGACTGCAAGACAACTCGCCGCCTCGATCAGGGGAAGAAGGTTCCCGACATTCCGATCGATGAACTCTGCCCCAAGTGCGGACGGAACATGATGATCCGGCATGGCCGCTTTGGCGAATTCACCGCCTGCAGCGGTTATCCCGAATGCAAATACGTGAAGCAGAATTACATTGGGGTGAAGTGCCCGCTCTGCAAGGACGGCGACCTGGTTGAGAAGAAGGCGCGCAAGGGCAACACATTCTATGGCTGTGGAAATTATCCCAAGTGCAAGTTCACTTCCGCGGGCAAACCGCTGGCGGAAAAATGTCCGAGCTGTGGCAGCGAATACCTGGTGGAGAAAATGCTGAAGGCTGGCCCGGTGATTGCGTGTCCGAATAAAGAGTGTGACTTTGAGCGCGAGCTACCCGTAGAAGCCGCTTCCGGGGCCGCATCCACAACCTGACGAAGGGTGCCCGTCCAAGCTCCGCTTGGGCGGGGATTTTGTGCTCAGGTTCCAGCCGGGCCAGTCTTGGCAGGTTACGAAATATTGGAGGAATAAATGGCGAAAGCGACCGCTGCTGATGCGCAACTGATTCTCAAACTCTATGATCTCCGCCGCGAAGGTGAACTCCGCAAAGCGCGTCACTGGTGGGTAGTGACGTTCTCGCCTCAGTCTGCGGACGACTTCATGAAAGTCTCGGCTGCGTTTGGGACTCCGGAAAATAACTGGATGCGCCAGGTGCTGGGGTACTGGGGTATAGCCTCGTCGCTGGTGCACCACGGTGCCTTGAACCGCGAGATGTTCCTGGAAGCCAGCTTTTGCGGGGAGATGGTCCTTATCTACGTCAAGGTGAAACCGTTTCTTAAAGAGCTGCGCGAGAAGATGAAGAACCCGGAATTCCTGGCTGGAATCGAAACACTGATCATGAGCACGAAGAAAGGCCGCGAGTTTCTGAAGCGAATGGAAACCAATCTCGCGGCCCGGCGTAAAACCATTACTGAAAGTGCAAAGGCCAGCTAGCCTATTTCAATCCTCAGCACTTTGTCAGGTGGTTAAAAGCCAGGGGCCAGCGGCCAGAAGCGTTCCTTAAGCGATGTACTCGCGAATGTACTCGTCCCGTGTCTTCGCCAGTTCATCGATATCACCGTCAAAAATCACTTTCCCGTCGCGCAGGATCAGAAATGCCAACGGCACTTCGCAATGGACACCCTTAGGCAGCGGCAGCATCTTGTTGGCATTGCGATCGAAGTAGTGCGTGGCCATGATAAAGGCGTCCTGCAGGCGATGCGTGACCATCAGCGAGCTGGTTTTGTACACATCCCGCTGTTTCACGATCAGCTCCACGATGGTGGTGGAGGTCACCGGGTCCAGCCCGCCCGTGGGCGAATCGTAGAGCAGAATTTCAGGCTGCGTCACAATGGCACGGGCAATGGCCACCCGGCGGCGCATTCCGCCTGAAAGTTCCGCGGGAAACATGTCCACGGTCCGTTCCAGTTCCACGAAACTCAGGGCCTCGCGTACCCGCCGCTCGATCTCCTCTTCGGAAACCTTGCCCTCTTCCATCAGGCGGAAGGCAACATTCTCCCGCACCGTGCGCGAATCAAAGAGCGCGCTCTCCTGAAACACCATGCCAATCTGCCGCCGCAAGTCGAAGAGTTCGTTTTCGCTCATCTCCGTCACATCCTGGCCCAGAACATAGATGTGGCCGGAGTCGGGTTTCATCAATCCCAGCGCAAGCTTGAGAATGGTGCTTTTCCCGGAGCCGGCAACGCCAAAAATGGCCTTGGTTTCCCCGTGCGGCAGGCGGAAGGAAATGTCGTCCAGCACCACCTTGTCATCAAATGCCAGATTCACATTCTCGAACCGGATAGCTTCGCTGCCTTGCTGCCTGGCGGCGGGAACGGGCAAGTCAAGCGGAAGCGCTGGAGCTGACATCGTCTATCGGTACCCCAATATTGTGATGAGCAGTTTCGTCACGAAGAAGTCCGTGACCAGAATCATTACCGAGGCTACGACGACGGCCTGGGTCGTGGAGCGTCCTACCCCTTGGGTGCCGCCCCGGGTTGACATGCCGAAATAGCAGCCCACGGTCGAGATCACAAACCCGAACAGGACCGGTTTGATCAGCCCCGTGGTCACATCCCGCCACACCAGAGACTGCCAGGCAGAAGTCCAGTACTGGCGGGAGTCCAGTCCCAGGAGCAGGCTTGAGACCATGTTTCCACCTACCAGGCCGAGCAGGTCGGAGATGATGGTCAGAAAAAACAGCATGACCACAGTAGCTACTACCCGGGGCGTGACCAGCTTTTTTGTAGGATCAGTGCCCAGGGCGCGCATGGCGTCGATCTGCTCGGTGACGGTCATCGAGCCCAGTTCGCTGGCCATTCCCGAAGAATTACGTCCGGCAACCATGAGCCCGGTGATGACCGGACCCAGTTCGGTGACCATTCCGACCGACACCAGTTGCGCAATAAGCGTGAGCGAGCCGAAGCGCGATAGTGTGCTGGCGCTGTTCAGGGCCAACACGGCACCGGTAAAGCCGCCGGTCAGGATCACGATCGGCAGGGAACCCACGCCGATCAGGTCGGCCTGCTGGATCATGTCGGTGACGTACAAGGGCCGCCGGAAGAGATTGGCCAGGGATTGGCCCGTGAGCAAGGCATAGTCCTGAAGCGCCTTGATCTTGTCCTTGGCGAATTCAGCGGGCGATATGAGCGGGACCTGGAAATCCCCAGCTGCCATGCGGTGTGGCCTCTATCTCAGGAACTATAGCAGAAGGTTGGCGCTGTAGGAGTTAGTAGCACCGGCATCTTGCCGGCTTGTCCCGAGGGCGTCTCTCCCTCGGTGGTGGGGGCGGGGACGCCCCCACGACAGCCGCCGGGACGGCGGCGCTACAGGCCCGCCCTACTCCCTGACCTTTTTCTTGATCTCAATACTCAGGCGCTTGATTTTCTGGTTCAGGGTGGAGAGCGGGACGTGGAAGCGTTCGGCGGCTTCGGTCTGGTTCCAGTTACACTTTTCGAGCATGTCGAGGATGATGTGGCGCTCGCAGTCTTCCACGATATCGAATAGGGAAGCGTCGCCGCGATGTTCCATCAGTGGAACCGGAGTGCCCCGGCCCACGATCTGGTCGGGCAGAAGCTCGGGTCCCACTTCCTGACTGGAAGAGAGCACGACCGCCCGCTCGATCACGTTTTCCAGTTCACGCACATTCCCCGGCCACGAATAGGAGAGTAGGGGACGAAGTCCTTCCGGCGTCATTCTGCGCCGCGGACGCTCGTTTTCCTCCGAATACCGGGAGAGGAAGAAGTCCACCAGCAGAGGGATGTCTTCCCGCCTCTGCCGCAGCGGCGGAAGATCGACCGTGATCACGTTCAGGCGATAGAAGAGGTCGTCGCGGAAGCGGCCTTCGCGCACCAGTTGTTTCAGATCCACGTTGGTAGCCGCGATGATGCGCACGTCGGCCTGAATTTCGTGGACTCCGCCCAGGTGCATGAACTTGCGGTCCTGCAGCACGCGCAGGATCTTGCTCTGCGTGTCCATGCTCATGGTGCCGATTTCGTCGAGGAACAACGTCCCCCGGTCGGCGATCTCGAACAGACCCTTTTTGGAAGCGATGGCGCTGGTGAATGCGCCCTTGACGTGCCCGAACAGCGTGGACTCCAGAAGGTCGGGCGGCATGGAGCCGGTGTTCACCGGAACAAACGCCCGGTCACGCCGTGGCGAGTTCAAGTGGATGGCTTTGGCGATCAGCTCTTTGCCGGTCCCGCTCTCACCCTGCAAGAGGATGGTGGAGCGGCTGGGGGCCACTTGCGCTACCAGGTCGAAAATCTTCAACATGGGCTCGCTCTTGCCCACGATGTTTTCAAAGTTGTAGCGCTGCTTCAGGGCCCGCTTGAGCTGGACGTTTTCCTCTTCCGTCCGATGGCGAGCCACGGCGGCGCGAATGTCGGCCAGCAATTTTTCGTTGTCCCAGGGCTTCTGGACGAAGTTCGTGGCCCCGGCCTGCATGGCCTTGACCGCATTTTCTACGGTGCCGTAGGCGGTGATCATGATCACGGCCAACTGCGGATCATGACGGTGAAGTTCCGCCAGCAAATCAATGCCATTCCGGTCGGGCAGCGCGAGGTCCAGCAGAACCAGGTCGTAGGGCCGGTCTCCAATCCGGGTGAGACCCTCTTCCGCGGTGGCCGCCGACTGCACGTCGTAGCCTTCCATTTCCAGCAAGGTTTCGAGCGACTCCCGGATGGCGGCCTCGTCGTCAATGATCAGCACGGATCCCGGAGACAAGCCTTCGCCGAGGTTGTGGCGCGGAATGGTGGCCAGTTCAGACATTGACAGCTTTCCTCGTGAGCGGGAAATCCAGATAAAAGGTTGTGCCTCGTCCGGGATGGCTTTCCACTCGAATCTTCCCGGCATGTTCCTGAATGATGCCGTAGGTCACCGAGAGGCCCAGTCCCGTGCCTTTACCCTGGCCTTCGCGCGGTGCTGCCTTGGTGGTGAAGAATGGGTCGTAAATACGCTGGATGTGCTCCTGCGCGATGCCGCTGCCAGTGTCGGCCACGACCACGCTGACCCCGTCTCCATTGGAGGTGGCTACGCGCAGAGTTCCGCCCTCGGGCATGGCGTCGCGCGCGTTCAGGAACAGGTTCAGGAAGACCTGCTGCAGGCGTCCCGGATTGCCGCTGATCAGCGGCAGATGGTCTGCCAGTTCGTCTTCCACCCTGATCTTGGTGATCTTGAACTGGTGCTCCAGCAGCGCCATGGTGTCGGCGATGATCTTGTTGACGTTCACCTCGGTGAATTCCGTGCCGCTGGTGCGGGAGAAATTCAGCAGGTTGTTCACAATCTCCGAGGCCCGGAAGGTCTGCCGCGTGATCTTCTCGAGCAGTCCGCCTTTCTGCGGATCGTCCTGCAGCTGCTTCGAGAGCATCTGGGCGTAGGAGGAAATCACGGCCAGCGGAGTATTGACCTCGTGTGCCACCCCGGCCGCCAGCAGTCCGATCGAAGACAGCTTGTCCGCCTGCGAGAGTTGCGATTCAAGGCCCACGCGTTCCGTAATGTCGTCCACGATGATCAGCCGCCCGATCACATTGAACTTTCGGGTAACCAGGGGCGCGATGGCGACATTCACAATGCGGCTCTCGCCCGTCGGCGTGGCCAGGCGAAACTTATACAGGTTGTTGATGCCCGGATTCTGCCGCACGCGATAGAACTCTTCCACAAACTCCGCCGGGAAGACCTCGCTCAAAGGCCGGGTCAGCGCCTGCCATCGGGGCAAGGCGTACATCACCTCCATCTGCGAGTTCCAGGACTCGATGCGGTCCGCCAGGTCCACCGCCATTACACCCACGTTGATCGACTCCACGATGTTTTCGTTGAAGTCCTTCAGGCGTTCGTATTCGGCGACCTTCTGCTCGAGCGAGGCGTACAGCCGTGCATTCTGGATGGCGATCCCGATGTAGCCGGCCAGGGTCTCCAGCAACTCAATGTCCTCGCTGGTGAGGAAATCGCCTTCCACTGTTTTCCCCAGGCCGAGGAAGGCAATCGTCCGTTGCTGGGCGCGGCAGGGAATGTAATAGTTCATGTCCAGCCGGGCGATGGTCTGCTGGGCGCTGGCAGTCTCGCGCGGCACCTGGTGCACGTTCTCCAGAAAAAGGTGTCCGGCTTCGATCTCCGGACGGGGGGCACTCAGGAAGTTCAGGTCCAGGCCGCTAGTCTGGGTCATGCCGAAAGACTTGGCCAGCACAAACTGCGGCGGCTCGCCGGCGGAGAGAAAAATGGCCATGCGATCCACCAGCAGGGTGCGCGACAGGCGATCAACCACCGAACTCAACATCATGTCGAGATCGGTTTCGGCGCTGAGCTCGCGGCCAAATTCGATCAGCGTCTTGCGGTAGTCGTAGCGGGTGCGATAGAAGAACTGGTCAATCCGCTCCTGGATCCACTTGCGTACCGGATCGAACAGCAGCGCCGTGACCACCATGGCCAGAACCAGACCGACCGGTCCCGAACTCGGTACCTGCATGTGGACCAGTTCCGCGACCCCTGCTACCACGGCGAAGTAAACCCCGACAATCGCGCCCGCCGCCAGGGTGTACACCATGCCGCGCTTGAAAATCAGGTCCACGTCCATCAGGCGGTAACGGAAGATGGCATACCCGAACGTGAGAGGCAGCAGGCCGAGCGACAACACGGACACTTTCATCGCCGAGCTCGGCATCGATCCCGTGAGGTAAGGAATGACGTAGAACAGCGTGAAGGGCGCGATCGCCAGGATAGTGCCGCGCGTGACCCATTTAAGCTGCTGTCGCAGGATCGGTGTGCTGGCCCGGCGGTAGCTGTTCCACAGCACCGCGGCGGCGATCACGAAGAACAGGGCCAGGTAGCCCATCTGCACCCGATCCAGGTTCCAGCGCACCCGCTCGCTGGCCTTCAGAAACCGGAGCGTAAAAACATGGATTCCCAGCAGCAGGGCGCCGGGCACATAAATCACCGGGATAATCCAGCGATGCTTGCGGACAAAGTTACGCTTCTCCGGAAAGGTCAGGACGAAATGCAGGAACAGGGCCGGTTGCAGCAGCCAGGCCGTAACGTTGCCCCAATAGATCGTCCAGTCAAACTGGTTCAGCTTCCCCGTGAACTTGAAGGCGTAGAAGATGAACGAGACCAGGCAGAAGATATAGAAATGCGTGGAACTGGGGGCTGTCCAACGCCGCAGCAAAACATAAAGTCCGATGCCCAGATAGATCAGCGCAATGAAGCGCAGCCAGTAATTCAGCGAGCGCTCGGCGGGAATCAAAATCACGGTCGTATCCAGCGGGACGGACTGCCTCACCAGGGAGTAAGTCGCCTTCGACCACGCGCCTACCCGGTAAACCTGTCGCATCCGGGCGGTGGTGTCCTTTACGTCATGCTGGTTGATGGCGGTCAACCGGTCGCCCACCCGAATGCCGGCTTTATCTCCTGGGCCGTTCGGTTCCACCCGCTTGGCAATCACGCCGCCCTCATTGCCCGTCTGTTCCATCCACCAGACGCCGTCGGAGGGAATCTGGAAGTCGGCTTCCTTCTGGAAATTAATCCAGGCTAGGATGACCGCGGCCGTAGTCAGAAGGATCAGCAGCCCGGCTGTAAAGCGGATTTGGAAGTCCCGGTTCATCGACCGCAACGGCTCCTGGATGTGGGCGGGGGGAAGACCCGATTCATGGTTCAGCACGTCGGGTGCCACGGCAGGGCGCAAGGGAGAACCTCTAACTTACTTCAACCAAAAGACTTTACCGATTATAAAAGCACTGTGGGAGTAAAGCTATGTTTTTTGGAAACCTTCTGTGAGGTTTGGTAACCCTATGAATAGCTGAAGCTTAAGGAGTCAGTGTGCGGCCGGGTCTCTGACCCGGCCAGGTCGAGCGAAGCTCGACTGCTCGTGGGCTGGAACTTCATGCCGCAACCGGCCCGGCCGGGTCAGAGACCCCGCCCCACACACAAGAGTCCCAGATCGGGCTGAGTCCGACTAGAATTACTAATTCCTCATGAGCCAGACCGAAGAAATCATCGAGCGCGAGCGCCGTTTTCTCCTGCCCACCTACAACCGCTATCCCATCGCCCTTCACCGCGGCAAGGGAGTTTTTCTGTACGACTGTGAAGGCAAGCGCTACCTGGACTTCGTGGCTGGCCTGGGCGTCAACGCCCTCGGCCACGCTCATCCCCGGATCGTGAAGGTCATTCGGGAGCAAGCCGCGCGGGCCATCCACTTTTCCAATCTCTACTACAACGAGTATCAGGGAAGGCTGGCCGAGAAGCTTTGCCAGCTTTCAGGCCTGGATCGAGCCTTTTTTTCCAACAGCGGCACCGAGGCCATCGAGGGCTCGATCAAGCTGGCCCGTCTGGCGGGACACCGAGCCGGAGGAGAGGCCAAGAGTCAGTTGGTAGCTCTCGAAGGTTCGTATCACGGCCGAACCTTCGGCGCCATGTCGCTCACCGGACAGGACAAGTATCGCAAGGGCTTCGAACCCATGCTCGAGGACGTCAAGTTCGTGCCTCGCAATGACCTCGGGGCATTGCGCGCTGCCATTAACGATCAGACCTGCGCCATCGTGCTGGAACCGATTTTCGGCGAGGGCGGCATCCACGAATGCTCCACCGACTTCCTGCGCGAGTGCCGCGTCCTCGCTGACCGTCATCGCGCCGCCCTGATCTTCGACGAAATCCAATGCGGCCTCGGCCGCACCGGAACCATCTTTGCCTTCCAGGCATTCGGTGTGACGCCCGACATCGTCGCTATCGCCAAACCAATTGCGGCGGGCCTGCCCCTGGGCGCATTCCTCGCCCGGGAAGAATTCGCCACAGCCATCTCTCCCGGGCAACACGGGACCACTTTCGGAGGAGGTCCCCTGGCCTGCCGCGTGGCGCTCGAATACCTTGCCATTGTCGAAGACGAAAGGTTGCTGGAAAACGTGTTGCGTGTCGGAGGCTACCTGCAGGAGCAGTTGAAGTCTCTGGCCCCACGACACGCAGCGGTGCAGGAGGTGCGAGGCCGGGGGCTGATTCAGGGGCTGCAGCTGGCAATCCCGGCGCGTCCCATCGTCGAGCAGGCGCTGGCCGAAGGCGTGCTCTTCAACAGCACCCAGGACACGGTGCTGCGTTTTCTGCCTCCCTTCCTGCTGCAGGAAAAGCACGTGGACAAAGGCATGCGGGTGCTCAAGAAATTATTGCGCAAGAACCAAGTGGCGTAGCGGACTGGTCCTTCGACCAAAAAACGTTCGAACCCGACCAAAAAATTGCGGAGAGCCCAAGCTCTCCGCGTAAAACGCAATAGAGGCGATATCAATTACATAGAGGATCGCAGTCGTTGCGCAGTTGTCCGGCGTAGAAATAAACCACGGTGAGTAACCAACAGGAGAGCCAAGTCCGGCTGCAGACGGCAATCCCGGTCGAGGAGCGCTGGTTGGTCCTTGACGGCTATCGCATGCGCTACTTGCGCAGCGGCTCTGGTCCGCCCTTGCTCCTGCTGCATGGATTGCTGGGATACTCCTTCTCCTGGCGCTTTGCTCTGCCCCTCCTGGCTGAGAAGGCGACGGTGTATGCGGTCGACATGCCGGGTGTGGGCTTCTCCGACCGGCCTCCCCATGCCAGTGGGAGCTTGCGTGCCCACGCCGAGCGCCTGCTGCGTTTTATGGACGGCGTGGGCATCGCGTCCTGCGATCTGCTGGGAACATCCCACGGCGGCGCGGTCGCGATGATGGCCGCTGCCCTCGCCCCGCAGCGGGTGCGAAGCCTCATCCTGGTTGCTCCCGTGAACCCCTGGTCGGCCCACGGCCGCCGCCTGGCGCCTTTTCTGAGCTGCGCGCCGGTTTCCTGGCTGCTCCTCCGCCTCGAACCCTGGCTGGGAATTGTGCACGACACTTTGCTGCGCCGCCTTTACGGCGACCCGCGGCGCATCCGTCCGGGGACGCTTGCCGGCTATTCTGCACCTTTCAGAATTCCCGGTACGCTCAACTATGGCCTGGGCGTGGTGCGGTCATGGAACCGGGATCTTGAGGAACTGGAATCGGCCCTGCCTCGCATCGCCAATATTCCTACTCTGCTGCTCTGGGGCAGCAAGGATGCGGCCGTGAGTCCGGCGTCTGCAGAACCCCTACAACAGCAGTTCAGGGATTGTCAGCTCGAGGTCTTTGACGGCGTCGGCCATCTGCCTTACGAGGAAGTACCCGAGACCTTCAACACATCCGTAATGGCATTTCTGTCGAGAGACTTTGCGCCTGCCGGATGACATTATTTCCGCAAGCGTCGCGGCACACCTGTTACCTTCAAGGACGAAGAACACAGAGTTTATTTGCCTTGAAATCCAGTATCAAGCGAATCCTGGTCCTGATCGTAGGCTGGAGTTTCATCCTGCTGGGCATCCTGGGTCTGTTTCTGCCCATTCTGCAGGGCGTGCTGTTCCTGCTGGTGGGCCTGATCATTCTGTCGTCGGAATACGTATGGGCCCATCGCTTATTGACCCGGTTGAAAGAGCGTTTCCCCAAGCTGGGGCGCGTGGCGGACCAGGCCAGCGCGAAGGCGGCAGCATGGTTACGGCGGATTTCCGGCCAACCCAATACGGATTGATGCTCGATCGAGACAGTGCTAGCCTCGAAACAGCGAGTCGCATACATGGCTGAGCCCGCAATATCGGCTGTGCTGGCCTCTGACGGCGGCGCTCGTTCCCGCAGCCGATTCCTGCGTTTTGAAATCCCTGAGATCTGGATGCGCTTCCTGCTGGCCCTGCTGGGGCTGGTCCTGGCCTTCGCGGCCGCCCTCTTTTCCACGGTGGCGCGCGAATCCGGAAGTCTCTGGACCACGGTGATACTGGCTTCAATCGCGCTGATCCTGGCGGTCGTGGTGGGTCTGACTACAGTGCCGCAGCTGGCGCGCCGGGTGGCGGGCAGCCGGGTCCGCGATGCGTTCAACTACGACGTGACCGCGGTGGGAATTATCTACGTGGTAAGCGTCCTTCTCATCGGAGTTGCAGCCCTCAACACGGGCAACAACCTGCTCTATGTGATTGTAGCCACGATGCTCGCCGCCATCCTGGTATCGGGCGTGGCCTCGGCGATCGTGCTGCGCGGCCTCGAATTGGATGTCCGCCTGCCCGAGCAGGTTTTTGCCGGACGGCCCACTCTGGGGAAAATCGTGGTTCGGAACCGCCGGCGCTGGCTGCCTTCATTCTCCATCAGCGTGGTTCCCCTGAAGCAGAAGCTTGCCAAGCAATGGCAATGGGTGCCTACCACTTTCGGCTTTCCCCCCGGGCAGCCTCCCGCCAGGCAGTGGGTGAGACTGCCGGACCGCCAGTTGCGTCGGGTTGCCCCAGGCGCCACAGCTCCGCCCGGTATTTTTACCGAGTCGGCATATTTTCCCTACATCCCCGCCGCCTCTGAACTCGCCGCCGAAGTGGAACTCTGCTTCCCCCGCCGTGGACGCTATCAGCAGAACAGCTTTGGTCTGGCCACCCGCTTTCCTTTTGCTTTCCTGACCAAGACGCGGCGCGTGGCGTTGGCCCGCGAGATACTGGTCTACCCGTCGGTAGAACACACTGACGAATTCTTTGACGTTCTGCCGTTGATCACCGGCGAATTTGAGACCTTTGCCCGCGGCCGCGGCGACGACCTCTATCTCATTCGCGAATACATGCCGGAGGATTCCGCCCGCCACGTGGACTGGAAAGCAACCGCCAAGTCGGGATCGCTGAAAGTGCGCGAGTTCAGCCGCGAGGACGAACGCAGGCTGCGCCTGGTTTTTGATAATCCTGCTCCCGGATCCGTTTCCCGACTGGCGTACGAGAATGCGGTGACGGCGGCGGCCTCGTTGGGTTGGCACTTTGCCGAGGGAAATGCCGAACTGTCTTTTGTAGCGCAGGGCTGCAAGGCCGGAGCGGGCATCCATGAATTTCTGGCGTACCTGGCCACGGTCGATCCTCTGTCGGCGCCGTCGCTGCTCGATAGCCTGGAAGTTTCCGGAGAATACAACGTCATTCTCACCACTCGTTCGCACAGCACGATTCCCGCAAGTCTTTGGGCCTGCTCTTATTTCATTTTCATAGGGACCCAGAGCTGATTTCCAGCTCCGGCAGCGCGACCAACGGGTTGCGGTTTTTCTTTTTCTCTTTCGTGCTTTCCCCTTCAACCCTGTCATCTTGAGCGCAGAGAACGGACTCGCTCGCGAGTCCGTTCCCGGAGTCGAAAGACCTGCTGTTTTGCGGCGTCGGCAAGCGTACAGGTACGGAGCCGCCGATTGCCCCGGCAGAAAGCAGGTCCCTCGACTCCGCTCGGGATGACAGAGTGGAAGAGGTATGAGGAATAAAGAAAGTGGCCGCAACTCTAAAAGCCCGATATCTTAGTGCAGCCGCAGGGCCGGAGGCTGCATCCCAAGAATAGATACAAACAGAGACGCCGCTTTGCCTGGCCAGTCGAAACTTCAAAGAGGTGAAAACGAAATGAATCGCAAATATTTCCAGCTGGTGACGACTCTGGTGCTGGCCCTTGTGCCGCTGGCCGTGCTGGCGCAGAAGTCTCTCGAGATCCCAGCCGGGACTTCGATCCGGGTGCGCATGATTGACAATCTCAGCAGCGAGCAGACCCAGATGGGAGACACTTTCCGCGGCACGCTGGACGAGCCGATTGAAGTGAACGGACGAACTCTCTACCCCAAGGGCGCGGACGTCATCGGCCGTGTCACTGACGTGCATCCCACGGGCCGGCTTACTGAACCCGGCGAACTCGACCTGGTGTTGAACACGGTCAGCTCAGGAACCGTGGCGGAATCGATCCACGTGGAACCGCTGGTGATCAAGGGAGAATCGCACTCCAAGAGCAACGTGACCAAGATCGGCGGCGGAGCCGCGTTGGGCGCCGTGATCGGTGCCATTGCGGGCGGAGGCAAAGGCGCGGCCATCGGGACTCTGGCGGGCGGCGCGGCCGGCACCGGCGCAGCCGCGGCCACCGGCAAAAAGCCGGCGATCGTTGAATCAGAAGCTGTGCTGACTTTTGTTACCTCTTCGGCCTCGACGGCGACGGTTCCACCACCTGCAACCCCCAATGAAGCAGCGGCAACGCCCCCTCCTGCTGCCTCCGATTCCGCTCCAATCCGGGCTTCGGACTCGGTGACCGGACCGGATGACAGCGCGCAGTTGTTCACCCTCCGCGACCGCAGGACGATACGGAGCTGCGTGACCGAACATGCCTCCGACTTTCCCGCGGGCGCCACCCAGCGCCCGGAACTGCCTTCCGGGTCAGAGCGCCAGATTCACCGCGGAGGGAGCTTGCCTTCCGAGGTTCAGAGCCAGGCCCAGTCGCTGCCTTTGGTCTGTGAAGAGCAGCTGCCCAGATTACCCAGCGACCTCGAGCGGGTCGTCTACGCCGGGCGGGTGCTATTGATCGACAGCAAAGGCCAGGTCCTGGACATGTTCTATCTCGATCAGAATCAATAGTCTGCTGGCGGCAGCCGAGTGTGGGTCGGACACTCTTGTGCGACGCTTTTGACTTCGGTCTTGGCCTGGGTGTGATCCGTGAACGCCAAACGCAAAGGCGTCGGACAGGAGTGTCCGACCCAGACTGGACTTGCTTCGAGGTTATTCCGGTAACCCTTACCGACGATTACCTTGGTACATTGACCATCTGTGCCAAACTGCTAAGGTTACGTGTAAGAGAAATCTAATCGCAACAGCTCCGTCAACCGTGGCGCCCCCGGCTGGCAGAAAACTGGTTGATGACATTCGATCACCAAACCGCGCTCTGGATCGCCCACCCCATATTGCAACTGGCGGTGGGGGTTGCGATGATCCGCCACAAGCTGCATCGCCTGTTTCCGGTTTTCTTCGCATACATCTGCTTCCAGATCCTTGCATTTGGCATCCTGTTCCCGATGTCGTCGCAATGGGTAAGTGCAAGCTATCAGCTGTTCTTCTACTCTTACTGGTCATGCGCGGCGATTAACCTCGTCCTGGGGTTCATGGTCATTTACGAAATCTTCCTGGACGTGTTCCGTCCCTATTACACCCTGAAAGATCTCGGGACGGTGCTTTTCAAGTGGGCTGCTTTGGTCATGTCGCTTGTAGGCTTCGTAGTTGCGGCATCAAGCCCGACCGGGGACCAGGGGCCGATCGTGCAGGCGGTGATCACTGTCACCCGCTGCGTCCGGGTCTCGCAGGTGGGATTGGTTTTATTTCTTCTGGTCTTCGCCCGTTATCTGGGAGTGTCCTGGAAGCAACATAGCTTCGGACTCTCGGTGGGCCTGGGTCTGTCCGCTGGAGTCGAACTGGGTACGCTGGCTTTCCACGTGAGTGGGCATGCCTCCCAGGTTTCAGTCCACGTGATCAATCTCGTGGCCTATAACATTTCCATCCTCGTGTGGTTGGGTTATGCCTTGGTCAAGAGTCCGGAGCGAGCGCCGGGAGCCGAGCTGTTTACGCCGAACCGCTGGGAGAAGAGCCTAAGTGATATTCAGAATCCGGCCCAGGTCGATTCGCTGATACCCATGTTTGAAAGTATGGTCGATCGCGCTTTCTCCCGCACCCAGACAAATTATTCGCCCAAGGAAGCCACGACCGATGCTGGGGTGCAACCCGTTCTTAGTACTCGAAGTGGTATTCATTCCCTGCCGTCGCCGAGCCGTCGGGTTCACTAAATGTTTCACCGCATGGCGTTTTCGTTTCACTCTTAATGCCGGCCGCCCTTTCAGCTAGATTACAATCTCACCTAATACTTGAATAAGAGACGCGATCCCATATAAGAAATGGGGCGCGGACTTCTGCCATGTTGCATCCGCGCGAGCCTTCATGTGGGCCTCCGGAGTCCGAAGGCGACGTTCCGATGTGCGCTGCTGGGGTCCGGCAACCTGCTATCCTGAGAAAAGGCTGGACGCGAGGGCGGTCTTCTGTATAATGCCGCCACCGTGAGGTTTCCTCCCAGGAGCCTCGCAGGGTAAGGAGAACACCATGAAACGTGCGGTCAGGATGTTGATCCTGATGGTAGGTTTGGCTTGCACGTACGTGGCAATCGCGACCCCGATACTCAATGCAGAACTGGGCCCGATGCCACTGTGCAATCCTAACAATCCCAATTGCTCGAAGCGATAGGCAAGTGGGATTTGTAGAGGCTGTTAACTAGCCGCGCAAGTGGCTTTGGACCTGACCGGGCTGACCGATTGCGAATCGCATGGTCAGCCCTATTTTTTTGTCCGCCGGCCCGGGTGCGCTCTCAACTCTGGAGGGCGATGCCGAGGGTCCGCCGCAATTGTTCCGGGTCCCTGATCGGAGGCTGACAGGTGAATCCGGAGCAGATCACGGCTGCCGACTTGTGCTCTTTGAGCATAGGCAACTGCGAGATGGTCTCCGCCAGCGCGGGTGGCAGATTCTGCGGTACGACCTTGCTCGCCGCCAGCTTGAGCACCGTGTTGTTAAAAGCAAAGAAGCCGGCCGCGACGGCGCCCAGTTGTTCTGCCACGCCGTCTTCTCCGATGACCACGATCTGGGTGTGCGGAGATGAAAGATATACGGCTGCAATCCCATAGGTCGCGGCAAAGATCCCGAACTTCCCGGTCAGTCCGGCCAGGAGCTCCAGAGTTTGTTCCGCTCGTTCGCGATAGCTTTTCTGGTTGGTGAGAGCGTGCAGCCGCAGCAATGCGATGGCCGCCACGGAATTTCCCGCGGGCGTGGGAGAATCCTGAAAGGGCTTGCGGCGCGTACCCAGCACTCCCAAAGCCTTTTCGGGACCGGCCGCCGCGGCGTCGAAAAATCCTCCGGATACGGGGTCAAAGAAGCGCTCGACCATCCGGTCCGCGACGCGCTGGGCGCAGTGGAAGTAGCTGAGGTCCGCAGTGGCCTCGTAGGCATCGAGGCACGCGACCGCAGTGAAGGCGTAATCGTCCAGCAGTCCCGGAACCAGGCGCCGTTCAGCAGCCGGGTCGGAATAGGCAACCACGTGCTGCAGACCCTGCTCGGCTTGCCACGCTTCAGCGAGGACCCGGTCCAGTGAACGCAGCGCGAAGCGTTTGGCCTCATCGAGCTTTAACACCTTGGCGGATTCCAGATAGGCCGAGACACAAAGCGCGTTCCAACCTACATAGACGGTCTTATCCACGTAGGGGGTAGGGCGCCGGATACGCGCAGCGTACATTTTCTGTCGGGCGGATCCCAGTAGAGCCTCAATGCGTTCTACGGTCAGACCCAGCCGGTTGCCGATTTCTTCGAGCGAAGCCCGGACATAGAGAACATTCTTTTCCGGATTGTGGTGCATCTCTCCGACTTCGTTGACGTCGTAGCGCAAGCCCGCGGCCGCCGCTTCCTCTTGGGTCAGCACAGCCTGCATCTCGGCCCGGGTCCAGGTGAAATAGTCGCCGTCATCGTCCATCGAGTAGTCGGCATCCTGGGAGGCGTAAAAGCCGCCACGCTCGCGGTCGCTGAGCCAATCATCCATCCAGCGGACGATGTCACGCGCCACTTCGGCGAAGAATTCCGAGCCCGTCACCTGATAGCGCATGGACGTAATTCTTCAGCAGCTCAGAATTGTCGTAGCACATCTTTTCGAAGTGGGGAACGATCCAGTGCTCGTCCACCGAATAGCGATGAAAGCCGCCGGCGAGCTGGTCATAGACGCCGCCCCGCGCCATCTTCTCCAGTGTGGCGACGAAAACGTCGCGCAGTTCTTCTTTTCCCGAGCGTGCGTACTGGTCAATCAGTAGATCGAGGACGGCGGGATGAGGAAATTTGGGCGCGCTTCCGAAACCGCCATTTTGCGGGTCAAACATCTTCATTGCCGCTTCCACGATCTCGTCGATCACCTTGGGTGAGAACTGGCCGCTGCCGCCCGCGAAAGACTCAGCCCGGGAGATCGCGATCTCGACCATCTGCGCCTGGTCCACGACTTCGGTATTTTTCTGATGATAGGCGTCTGCGATGGACTGCAGCACGCGCTTGAAGCTGGGACGTCCGTAGTTGTCATTGGGAGGGAAGTAGGTGCCGCCGTAAAATGGCTTGCCGTCGGGTGTGAGAAATGCCGTCAGAGGCCAGCCGCCCTGCCCGCTGATTGCGCTCACCGCGACCTGGTAACGGCTGTCAATGTCGGGACGCTCATCGCGATCCACCTTCACCGCCACAAAGCGTTCATTCACGATCCGCGCCACTTCCGGATCGTCATACGATTCGCGGTCCATAACGTGACACCAATGGCACCAGACCGCGCCAATGTCGAGCAGGACGGGTTTATTTTCCCGCTGCGCCGTGGCAAAGGCCTCTTCACCCCACTCGTTCCATTGGATAGGCTGATGCATGGCGGAACGCAAATAGGCGGAAGATGCCTTGGAAAGCGAGTTCAGGGTCTGGGTGGTCATCTTCCAAGTGTAAACGTTTGGAGTCCTGGAGCCCGGCCTACCGCCTACAAATTACTTTGCCGTGCACAATGGGAAAGTCCCGGCCGAAGAAGCCACCGATGACGGATCCCAGCCCTCCAAGCAGCAGAGCCGAGCCTCCGGGAGTCAACGAGGGGTGGCGCGCGTTGGCGTTCTGCATCCGGCTCGATCAGAAGGAAATGATCGGGGGTTGCAACTCCAACCATTGCCGCAGACGCGCCCGCACACTGGACAGAGGAGCGCCGGTTTGGCGTGCGGAACGGAAGAGATTGGCGATCAGATGGTCGAGGGCAAGCGGAGACGAGAGCAAAACCTCGGGCTTGCGCTCAGGCACAAAAACGCCACTGCCATGGCGAAGTTCGACCCACTGCTTCCGCTCCAGTTGCCGATAGCCTGCACTAACGGTATTGGGATGAAGGTGAAACCGCGCCAGTTCCCGCGTGCTGGGCAGGCGCTGGCCCGGAGCGATGTCGTCGCTCAGGATCCCCAGAATGATCTGGGTCACCAATTGTTCGCGGATGCTGAGTTCGCCGCGATGGGTAAACCAGAGTTGCATGGCGCAACTTTCCACCCCGAGCTTAAGAGGCCGGCCTCAGCGGATTCACCACTTTGACCGCTCCGTACTTCTGCCCCGCTGCCAAGTCCTCGGAATACAAGATGGCTGCACCTGAGCTCTCGGCCGCTTGCAGAATCAGCGCATCCCAAAAAGATGTTTGGTATCGTAGCTCGATCTCAAGTGCCTTCAGGACCGATGCCGAATCATTGATCACGATCTCCCAGCTTGAGTAGTCCTGAATGATCCGGCGTATCTCTTCTACGGAAATCGGGCGAGCAACCTGGCGACGAAGGTTGATGCAGAGTTCCTGCAGTACCTGTGTGCTCAAAACGCCCTGCCCGGAGTTCCAAAGCTGCTCGATCACCTGGCGAGCACGCTCGTGCTTCAAACCCGCGGAGCGATCATGCGCGTAGAGCAGAATATTAGTATCGACGAAGTACTTATCGGCATTTTTCATCGTTCGTGAAGCTCATCACGGGAACGCGGAGGCGTCCACTGCAATTCAATTCCCTCGCGCAGCCGAGCCAGGGCGCGCTTGAGCGCGCGGTCATAGGTTTTGCGTTCGCGAACGATTTGTTCGAGATGGGCCGCCAGCAGAGCACTGATCGATGTACCCTCTTCCGCTGCCAGCACCCGAATCTCCCGCAGGAGAGCTGCGTCCAGTTTCAGCGTAATATTCGCCTTCATGCGTTAGCACGTAAATGCGTGCAGCACTATATTACGTGCTAGGGGCCGGGAGGTCAACAAGCTCCGGCAGGTGCGCTGCCGGCGCGACTTTCCCAGTTTATCTCGTGAGTTGACGTGCGATCGAGCAATACAATTCCACCGCTTCGTGGAGCTGTTTCTTCTCGACGTATTCACCATCGGTGTGGGCGACGTGGATCGATCCCGGGCCGATGAGCAGAGGTTGTCCCCAATTGCTGAGTGCTGGAATATCCGTGGTGAAGGCGGCGACCATGGTGGGAAGACCGTCCAGGGTGCGCAGGCGGACAAAAGGAATTTCCAGCACAAACTCAACTCGCGCCACATCACCGACCGCTGCAACGATATCCTGCTTCAATTGCTGTGACGATCCCACCAGGCGGTAAAGCAGTTGCGCCCGCGCCTTGTCCGGAACCACATTGGGGGCGCGGCCGCCCTCGATCACTCCGATATTGAGCGTGCAGGGCCCGATGTCCTCATCAGCCGGCAGCTTCATCGCTCGCAGCCGTGGCAGTACCAGCAGCAGCTTGTCAATCGCCGACTCGCCCAATTCCGGATAGGCCGAGTGCGCCATGCGTCCTTCCGCGATTACCTCTACGCGCAACGCTCCTTTGGATGCCACAGCGACCCGGTTCTCGGTGGGCTCGCCATTCACCAGAAATTTCGACCCCGGAGGATTCCGGTTTGCCACCTTGGCGCCCAAGCTGTCCCGTTCCTCGCCCACCAGAAAAAGCAGTCCCACATGAATGCCCTCCTCACGCAACCGTTCCGCGGCTTCCACCTGCGTCGCGATGATTCCCTTGGCGTCGCACGAGCCCCTTCCGTACACGCGCGTGGCATCTTCGGAAGATGGAATGAAGGGCGGGACCGTATCCATGTGAGTAGAGAACACAACCGCGGGCCGCGGCTGTCCGGAGGAGACGGCAAAGACATTGCAGCGCGCCCCTTCCACCGGAATCTTCTCTGCCTGAAACCCTCGCCGCAGCAATTCGCCGTGAAGGAAATCTCCCACCGGGCCTTCGTTGCCGGTGATGGACTCGATGTCCACGAGTTGACGGGTGAAGGCGGCGACATCCATGCGCGACAGGATACCTCAGTCCCGCGCGGTGAGCATACTCTGTGTCCTCAGCGTCCTCCGTGGTTGAAAATCGGAAACAATCACGGAGGACACTGAGCCGGTCTGTAAGTGCGAAGTGGACGAATGGGAGAAGTCGCAATCAGGCATCTGTTCATGCGTGACATACTCTGTGTCCTCTGTGGTAGCACAAACCAAGGAGGACACAGAGGGAACTGAGGAAGTTGGATTCGCTGCTATGCTTGAATGAAGCCCGATGGACACGCAAACGGGTACAATCCGCTCACTGTTCTTGGAAGGCCCTGCCGGCCGTCTCGAGGCGCTGCTCAATAGTGGACTTCCAGATGCTCCTTACGCTGCCGTGGTATGTCATCCTCATCCGCTCTTCGGGGGGACGCTGCACAACAAGGTGGTCTTTCATGCCATGAAGGCGTTGAACGGCTTTGGTTTTCCGGTGTTGCGTTTCAATTTTCGCGGAGTTGGTCTCAGTCCGGGCGAACACGACCGCGGAAATGGTGAAGTGGAGGACGTTCGGACCGCGCTGAATTGGCTGGACCAGGAGTTCGGCTTGCCTCTGATTTTCGCCGGCTTCTCCTTCGGCGCGGCAGTCGGCTTGCGGGCCGCTTGTCCGGATACGCGGGTAAAGGCTGCCATCGGTCTGGGGCTGCCGGTCTCGCCGATCGATGATCGCACCTACGACTTCAGCTTTCTTCACGACTGCGCCAAACCGAAATTATTTGTCAGTGGCGATCGCGATCAATTCGCAACGCCGGCACAGTTAGAACTGTTGGTTCACGGGGTTAGCGGACCGAAGAAGTTGATCTTGATCGCGGGCGCCGACCATTTTTTTGAAGGACGCCTGCGCGAGTTGCGCGATGCCATCGAGCAGTGGGTGGGAGAAGCGGTGAACCTGTGATCCTCGCGAGGGCGAGACGCCTCGCTACATAGATATGCCTTCATCTGCCGCCGATCGCGAGAAGCTTGCCCTGGACATGCGGGTCACTGCGCGTCATCTGTTTGAGTATGCGCTCGGCGTAGCCAGCATCGACCGGGCATTTCAGCGCCATGTGGATTGTGATCGCGGAGTGCTCCGCATTTGTGAGGACCTGCATGACCTGGATTCGTATAGCCGCGTGCTCGTGATCTCCATCGGCAAAGCCGCGCATGCCATGGTCAATTCTCTCGAAATGCAGGCGGGCAATCGCTTCCAGGGCATCGTGGCCAGTTCGGTCGATCCAGTGTCGCAGGTTCGGGGCTTTCGCTACTATCGCGGAGGCCATCCTACGCCGAACCAGGAATCCATTCGTGCGGCGGAAGCCATGCTGAAATCGCTCGCTGCTCAGAATGCGGCGTCTCTGGTGATCTTCATGCTCAGTGGCGGAGGCTCCTCGATCGCAGAAAAGCCCATCGACGATGAAATTTCGCTGCAGGACCTGATCGCCATGTACCGCGTGCTAGTCCTGTCCGGCGCACCCATCGCCGAGATCAATGCCATCCGCAAGCATTTGTCCGCCATCAAGGGCGGAAGGATGGCTGTCGCAGCGTCTGGGGCGCAGCAGGTGTCGCTGCTGGTTTCCGATGTCCCCGACAATACTCCCGATGCCCTGGCCTCGGGGCCCACCATGCCTGATTCGACCAGCGTTGCCGACTGTTACAGCGTGGTTGAAAAGTACGGCATGCTGGAACGGTTTCCCGGCTCCGTGCGCGAGTTGTTTCAACGCCATGCGCTGGAGGAAACTCCCAAATCCGACGATCTTGCCTTCCACCGCTCACGCTGGTGGCCTTTGCTGTCGAACGCGTCACTGCTGGAGGCGGCGGAAGGTGAGGCGCAACGTCATGGCTTCAAAGTCGAAATCGACAACAGCTGCGACGACTGGGAGTACGCTCGCGCCGCGGAGTATCTTCTCGAACGCTTGCTGGGGTTGCGCCAGAAGTCCGAACGGGTCTGCCTGATTTCCGGGGGAGAGGTTACGGTAAAAGTTGAGAAAGGCGGTGCCGGCGGACGTAACCAGCAGTTTGCCCTGGCTTGTGCGACAAGAATCTCCGGTCAAGCCATTACCGTGCTCAGCGCGGGCACCGACGGCATTGACGGCAACAGCCCGGCCGCTGGCGCGATCGCGGACGGCAGCACACTCGAACGCGCCCAGGCCCGCGGACTGGATGCCTCCGCCCACCTGGCTGGATTCAATGCGTACCCATTTTTTGAGTCGTTGGGCGACGCCATCGTGACCGGGCCCACGGGAAATAACCTGCGCGATCTGAGAATTCTCCTGGCCTACTGAGCAAGGGTGTGTGGGTCGCACACTCTGGTCCGACGCTGTTGGGGTTGGTCGTGGATTGCTCCGCAGCTTTGACCTCGCAAAATGCAAGTCAAAGGCGTCGGACAAGAGTGTCCGACCCACACACATACTCAGAAAAACTTGGTCACGCCTTCTTCCAACACCAGCACACGGTCTTCAATACCCGCCGCCCTCGCTTCTTTCTCCAGCAGTTGCAGGGGTTCGTCCATCGGTTCGTGGGAGAGTTGAAAAGTACCGTAATGCATGGGCACCATCCAGCGCGCGTTCAGGTCGACGAAGGCTCGCATGGCATCGGCCGGACTGGTATGGACGTTGCGGAAGGAAGGTGGATTGTAGGCGCCGATCGGTAACAGCGCCAATTCTGGTCCCAGGCGTTGCCCAATCTCGCGAAAGCCGGCGAAGTAAGCCGTGTCGCCGGCGTGATAGATCGAATGCTTGTGGTCGCGCAGCACGAAGCCGCCGTATCCGCGGTGCGAGTCCTCGATCACCCGGGCTCCCCAGTGCCGCGAGGGTACATGGGTGACGGTGAGTTCACGATGACGGTAGCTATTCCACCAGTCCAGTTCCACGACGTTCTCAAAGCCAAGGTCGGAAACCAGGTCGAAAACATGATGCGGTACCAGAATGGTCGGCGCCACTCCGCGCCGCCGTTTGGTTTGCCGGACAATGGCCCGCAGCGATGGCCGGTGCAGGTGGTCAAAATGGGCATGGGTCACCAGCACCAGGTCAATGGGCGGCAGATCCCGGACTTTGAGACCCGGCTGCCGCAGACGCTTGAGGATGAAGAGCCAGCGCGCAAAGTTGGGATCGATGACAATATTCTGGCCGCCCACCTGGAGAAAAAAACTCGAATGACCGATGAAGGTTACGCCCATTTCGCCGCTGGCCGCCAGCTTGGGCTGATGACTATGCCCGGTCCGGGGAGTGACCGCGGAGCGTCGCACCAGGCTGCCGAACTGCCGGGCGCGGTTGCGCAGCGCGCGATTTTGCAGGGTGTCCTTTAACATCTGGCCTGGGCCCGAGCCGAAGCACTAAAACCCGCCGCCTCCGCACCCACGCTTTCGGAAATGATGCGAAATGAGAGGATCCAAGGCCCATTCTAGAACAAATACACGCGGGAATGCCTTGACCCTGGTTACTGCCGTCAGTTCTAATCGCTTTTGCATTTATTAATGTCTTCAGGGGAGAGTCAGGATGCGTGTTGCCTTCTTGGGATTGGGAATCATGGGACGGCCAATGGCGGCCAATCTGGTCAAGGCAGGTCATGAAGTTTCAGTATGGAGCCGCACCGCGGGCAAGGCGGTAGATGGCGCGCGCAGCGCGAGTTCGCCTGCCGATGCCGCACAGGGCGCAGAAGTGGTGTGGATGTGCGTGTCCGACACCCACGCAGTAGAGAGTGTCTTATTCGGGCCCCAGGGGGTCGAGGAAGCCCTGGCTGAAGGCATGACCATTGTTGACTCCAGCACGATTTCGCCCTCCGCGACCCGCAAATTCGCCGAGCGGGTGGCGGCGCGTGGAGTACGCTACGTGGACGCGCCCATGACCGGCTCGAAGGTCGCAGCCGAGGCCGGCAGCCTCATTTTTATCGTCGGTGGGGAGGAAGCGGTGATCGAGTCTCTGAAGCCGCTGTTTGCCGCCATGGGCAAAGTATTTTTCCGCCTGGGCGAAACCGGCATGGGACAGTCCGCCAAGCTGGTGATGAACCTGCAAATCGCCCTCATCTATGAAGGCTTCGCCGAAGGCCTCACTCTGGCCACCAAGCTGGGCGTGGATGTCGAGAAACTGATGCCGGTGATCCAGGCATCCATGATTCGCTCCGGCGTGGTGGACTACAAAGCGCCTTTTGTCCTCAAGCGGGATTTCACCCCCAATTTTCCGCTGCGCCTTATGCATAAAGACATCCGCCTGACTCTCGAGGCCGCCAAGGAAGTCCGGGTAAAACTGCCCGCCCTCGAGACCGTGGAAGAGATCTACGAAATGGCCAGCGAAGACGGGCATCAGGATCTCGACTACGCCGCCACCCTGACGTTGCTCGAGAAGTGGGCGGGTGTCGAAGTCAAGGGCGCGTCCGCCTGAGGTGTGATTGTAGTGTGGCGCGGGCGCCCTCGCCCGCGTGAAGGCATCATCACCACAACCGCGTGGGGAAAGCCGCCCTCGGCTGTCCGGTCGACTCAAGGAGTCGACGATGCTTCACCGCAGAATTTCAAGGATGGATCCCCGGCGGTTCGCGGGCGCCCTCGCCCGCAGCCAAACCATCCCCTTACACTGCCTCGATTAACGGGCTAGTACCTCCGTAATGCCCCCAACATCCGCTATTACAGAAGTCTTACACGCGTCGATATCTGTCCCTGCTAACGTAAGTATTGGAAGCTCAATACCGGGAACAGGAAGAGAATATGGCCATCGACCTCGAAGTGTTGGATCGGAAAGCAGCGGCAGACGACGAAATCAATTGGGTAACCGCGATTTTTATGGGCCTGTTCCATGTGGGCGCCATCGCGGCGTTGTTCTTCTTTTCCTGGAAGGTCTTCCTGGTGTCGATGTTCCTGTGGTGGGTCTCAGGAAGCCTGGGCATCGGCATGGGCTATCACCGCTTGCTCACCCATCGCGGATACAAGACGCCGAAGTGGGTCGAATACGTGTTAACCACGTGTGCCACGTTGGCGCTTGAAGGCGGACCCATTTTCTGGGTGGCCACGCACCGCATCCATCACCAGCATTCCGATCAGGAAGGCGATCCGCATTCACCGCGTGACGGCAAGTGGTGGGCGCACATGGGCTGGATCCTGACCGGCAAATCGATGCATCACGACACCACTACGCTGGCGCGTTACGTCCCCGATCTGGCCAAGGACAAGTTCCATGTCTGGATCACGAAATACCACTACGTTCCCATGATCGGCCTCGGGGTAATCCTGCTGGCGATTGGCGGTCTCCCATTTCTCTTGTGGGGCGTCTTCCTCCGGACCGTAGTCGGGCTGCACACCACCTGGCTGGTGAATTCGGCCACGCATAGCTGGGGCTCGCGACGTTTTGTCACTCGCGATCTTTCGACCAACAGCTGGTGGGTGGCTTTGCTGACTTTTGGCGAAGGCTGGCACAACAATCATCACGCGCACCCGGTTTCGGCCCGTCACGGCTTGAAATGGTACGAGATTGATTTCAACTGGTACGGCATCTGGGCGCTGACCAAGCTGGGACTGGCGCGCCAGGTTTACCGGGTAAAGCTCTCCGAACTGCGCCGCCAGGAAGAAGAACAGGGAGCACCGGCGGAAGCACGAGCCGAAATGGTCTCGGCCTAGCGTGGAGCGTGTGGGGCGGGCGCCCTCGCCCGCCGCTTTTGCCTTTGATTTTGAGAGACGAAACCCACATCAACCCTGGCGTTAGCAGCAAGAAAGCCCAAACTCAACCCCAACTGCGTAGACGGCGGGCGAGGGCGCCCGCCCCACACACTCATCCCTCCACGCGGTAGAATCCTTGCCATGCCCATCAGCAGCCGCCGCAGGGCCATCGCCTTCTTTGTTGTGCTGGGCGTTTGCCTGGTGCTGCTGGCGGTGGGGCTGAACGTCGGCTGGATCATTCTCAACTGGCGCGAAGGCGTCCTGCTCTTCCTGGGCGTGATCTTCTTTGCCCTGCTGATCGCCGGGATGATCGTGAACACCAGCTTCCTGGTGCGTGAAATTCGCCGCAACGAGCAGCATGACAGCTTCATAAATGCCGTCACCCACGAACTGAAGACGCCCATTGCTTCCATTCGGCTCTATCTCCAAACCTTGCAGCATCGCGACGTGGATGAAGCCCAGCGCCGCGAGTTCTATCGTCTGATGCTGGACGATACGGATCGCCTGATGGGTACGGTAGACCAGGTGCTCAAGGCCGGAGAAGCCGGCCACAAACGCCAGGACCGGCGCGTCCCCGTCGACTTCAGCGGCCTGGTCCGCGAATGCGTGGAAGTGGCCCGCACCAGCCATCACTTGCCTCCTGCATCTCTGCAGTATGAGCAATCGGTGAACCATGGCCCCAACGCGGGTGTGCTGGGGGACTCAGAGGAACTGCGCGCTGCGGTTTCGAACCTGCTGGACAACGCCGTCAAGTATTCCGGAGAGCACGTGGAAATCCTGGTGCGCCTCGACACACCGGACGAAAAACGCGTGACGGTCAGCGTTCGCGACCGGGGCGTAGGCATCAAGGCCGAAGAACTGAAGCGCATCTTCAAGCGCTTTTACCGCGTCTCCAACCGCTCCCTGAGTCACGTGAAGGGAACTGGCCTCGGCCTCTTCATCGTGCGGGCCATCGCCCGCAAGCACGGGGGCCGCGTCTTTGCCGAGAGTGAAGGCGAAGGCCGCGGCACCACGGTAGTTCTGGAGTTGCCCAGGGTCAGTTTGTAAGTGTGGGTCGGACACTCCTGTCCGACGTCTTTGACTTTGAATTTGGCATTCTTGACAGGGATGCTCGAAGTCAAAGTCGACCGGGTTCAAAATTGATCCGGGTGGAAAGCGGAAACAAGGGCAAAAGCAAAGGCAAAGTCAAAAGCAAAGGCAAAGTCAAAATCAAAGGCGTCGGACAGGAGTGTCCGACCCACACAACCATGGATCCGCATGAGTCATGTTCTGATTGTTGAAGACGAAGCCCACCTGGCCAAGGGCCTGCAGTACAACCTGGAGGCTGAGGGGCACTCGGTCTCCGTAGTAGGCGATGGGGAGCGGGCGCTGGACTTGCTTCTGGGAAAATCTGCCGCGCCTGCCACTTTCGATGCGGTCGTGCTCGACGTCATGCTTCCCGGCAAGGATGGCTTCACCGTGGCCGCGGAATTGAGGGCCGCCAAGCAATATGTTCCGGTGCTAATGCTTACAGCGCGCGGCCGCCCGGAAGATGTGCTCAAGGGCTTTGCCTCGGGCGCCGACGACTATCTGCCCAAGCCTTTCGAACTCCCTATCCTGCTGGCTCGATTGCAGGGACTGTTGCGCCGCCGGGAGTGGATGCAGCAGAGTCTGGCGCCCAACGCGCCGGCGGAAACCGCGGAGTACGAATCATTCTCTTTCCATGGCCGCACTATAGATTTTGGAAAACTGGAGTTGCGGGTGAACGGGAACACCATCCAGTTGACTCTGATGGAAGCGGAATTGCTTCGCCATCTCATCCGGAATGAGGGACGGGTGGTCTCCCGCAAATCCATTCTCGAAGAAGTATGGGGTTTACACGAAGATACGGATACCCGCGCCATCGACAATTTCATCGTTCGCCTGCGGCGCTATATCGAAGACAATCCTTCGGCGCCACGGCATCTGCTGACGGTTCGCGGTGTGGGTTATCGCTTCGTGGCGGAGCCGCAAAAAGGGTGATGCGCAATCAAGCCCTACTCGCGGCGGCCGAGATTGGAAACGAGATTTTCCCTGTGGTCCAGGGCAATGCCATCCACCCGCTCCAGGGCAAAAGCGTAGACCGTGAAGGCGAACGCGGCCGGCAGCCATAAGACCAGCAATTCCACCCATGAATTTTCGTACACGCGGGAGAGCCAGAGCATCAGGGCTCCCACAGCGAACAGGGCGCCGCGGACCCCAAAGCTCGCCAGCACCGTAGTCAGCGAGGCCCGTTGCCGGCCAAAGACCCCGGCCTCAATTCGGGTGGGAGAATAGATCGAAAAAAGGTTGCCGGCGGCCAGGTCGATGGGTACGACAAAGAAAATGCCCGCCACGGTCGCCATGGTCACGCCCAGGGACGGCGGCCGGTAGAGCAGACAGGTTCCCAGCCACACCGTTCCAACCTCCAGTGCAAACACGGCCGTATGCGCCAGGTTCTTGCCCATTACGATTTGCCGGAAACGGACCGGCGAAGCGAAGAAGAACTGGGTGCCGCTGCCATCCGCCCCGAAGTTGTTGTAGGAAAGATTGGTCAGCAACAATAAAGAATAGGCGGCGCCGAGCGGAAAGGTAAGATCGGGCGCGCGGGCAAACAGACCCTCGTCCTTGCCCGAACTGCGGAAGACCACCAGCATGAACAGGGGCACAATCAGAGTGAACAGCATGGGCCCGCTGCGACTGAGATAGCGCAGTTCCTTTTCGAAGACAGCAACCACTGCGCCGGGGACTCCGGGTAAATTCCAACCCGGGCGCACCGCAGGAAGTCCATGGGGCTGGGCTTTTCGTCCCGCCGATTCGCTGAAGCTGGCGCCGCGATATTCGGCCCGCAAACGGAAGTTCAGCAGCCAGAGAAATGCGATCCCATAAGACACCAGCAGAACAAAGGGAACCACGCTGGTTGCAGGCTGATTCTGTATGGTTCCCGCAATGGCAGCGGCGGCCAGGCCGGGAGGAAGAGGCCGTTGCGCGTTGGTGAGCTTCTGCCCCAGGATCCTGCTCTCGGGTATCGAGCGATGTTCGTACACTGCGATCAAGGGTCCGATCAGCTGAAAACTCAGAATGAAGAGAAAGAAAAGGATGCCCAGGAGTTCGCGCGTTCGCCGCTGGGCCAGCCAGCGCTCCAGCCAGGCGAACAGCATGCGCGCCAGAACAATGTTCACGAGGGCAAAAGTGAGGAGCACGACCGTGGCCCAGGGGAACACGCGCGGCCGGGCGACTCCGATGCCGATGTCGATTCCGAGCAGCCACAGGCTGGCCACCGCCGTCGCCGGATCCAGCGAGCCGTAAGCCAGGCGGATCAGAAAATACGACCGGTAGCTCAGCGGGAAGCGCAGAAGATTTGAAGACTCGACATTCTGGGTAAAGGCGGTCGCCATCAGGGGAAAAAGCTGCCAGAACAGAAACACAGGCCACAGCAGGGCGCCCAGCCACTCCACATTTCCTTGCAGAATCAGAAACCAGGCTGCCCCGCCCAATCCGATCGCGCCGCCAATGCCACCCGCGAGGAAAGCCAGGCTGAGAAAAATGCGTGATGCCAACTCCACGCGCCCCCGAAAGGTTCGCAGCGAGTTGACAAAGACTCGCCAGCGCAGTCCTGCCACGGCAACCAGTTGCTGGCGCGATTGGGGAGAGCGAGCCCGACCGTCGGATGTCATCACTGTTTCAACTCAGCTTGCTTCAACTCAGCCACGACAACTCCTGGCCGTCGGAGTGCGATCCGCCCACAGTAAGCAGGAAGATCTGCTCCAGGGTCAGCTTCTCGCCCGGAGAACTGCCAAGGGCAACCGGGAGGTCGGCCGCCCGTGCTTCCACGCCCGCCCGTAGTTCTTCCACCGAGCCCTGCGCCACCAGCCGCCCGCGATGAATGATGCCGACATGAGTGCACAGCCGTTCCACAATCTCCAGCACATGCGAGGTGAGGAAGACAGTTGCGCCGCGGGCGATCATCCGTTGCAGCATGGTTTTCAGGGTGCCGGCGGCGATGGCGTCCACGCCTTCGAACGGCTCGTCGAGAAACAGCACCTTGGGCCCGTGGATCACGGCTGCGGCCAGCGCCAGCTTCTTCTGCATGCCATGCGAGTAATCCGTGACCAGCGCCTTGGGTTGGTCGGTGAGCTGCATGAAGGCCAGCAGTTCCGCCGCGCGCTTGGCCGCCGTCTCGCGGTCCAGGCCATACATGCGGCCGACGAAGTTCAAATATTCCGATCCGGTCAGCCGGCCAAACAGTGCCATGCCTTCCGGCACCACTCCGATCTGCCGCTTCACCTCCACCATGTTAGACACCAGATCGAGCCCGAGAATCTGGATTCGCCCGGACGTGGGCGCAAGCAGCCCTGTGAGCATCTTGATGGTGGTGGATTTCCCCGCCCCATTCGGTCCCAGGAAACCGAAGAACTGGCCGGGAGCTACTCTCAGGTTCATGTCCTCGACGGCAACGAGGTCGCCGAAACGCCTCGTCAGATTTTCGGTGGAGATGGTGGGAGAATCCATGAAAGTTTCGACTCTAGCACACCGGAAGGCCGCTGGAATGGGCCCCCCAGGGAACAGGGAAAGGGGTCGATTACGCTGGTGATCTCCCCAGCCGCCGCTCGGACGGGAACAATAGAGGCCTGGCGGGAGTCTGAATTAAAGTGAGAAGAGGAAACTCTCGGACGCCGGGTCTCATCCGCAACATCGACGTCAGCGCGCTCGCTGCCATCCTGTTCGTGTTGCTTTTTATGTTCTTGATGCTGACCCAAACCCCTCACGCTGGTGTGTCAGCCGACCTGCCGAAGGTCTGGCATCCCGTATCCCTTCCTGGCGCCAGGCGAGAAGATGCCCTAATCATTTCGATTCTGCGCGATGGCACTATGTATTTTGGTAAGAACAAGACCAGCCCCAGCGACTTGCCTGCACAAATTCGAGAAGGTGTGGCCCGCGGAGCCGAGAAGAAGATCTACATCCGAGCTGACTCGCGCGTTAGATACGTGACGGTTCTGGAAGTGCTGGATGCAGTTCGTTCCGCGGGAGTGGAAAGGGTCGCATTTCTGGTCGAACCGCGCCGGCCCCTATCATCTGGCCCATACCCGTCCGTCCCGTCCGGGCCTTGGCCTGGCTGAAGGTTCAAAAGAACTCCCACTTGGCATCCCAGTTCGTCGTCGCAGGCTCACCCGCACGGCCTCCACTCAATTCGGCGATCCCTGTAATCCACGCTTGGACAAAAACCCTCCCCGTACTAGACTAGGCGGCTGAAATTTCTCGGGCCATCGCGAATGCACGTGCGGACAACGGGCCCGGGGACGTGTTCTCGTTTCAGGAGGCAATTTATGGGCTCTCGCTGGCTTGTGACGCTTATGTTCTTGTTGACCAGCAGCGCGTTGCTGGCGCAGTCGCCGGCACCATCCCCGCCCCCGACCGGCGAGCCCTCGGTGCAGAGTCTGCTCGACCGCATTCAGCAGCTCGAAAACCGGATCAATCAACTGGAAGAGCGTGACCGCCTGAGAGAAGCAGCCCGGGCACCCGCCCCGGCCGCGCCCAGTCCGGCTGAAGCTCCCGCCGCCGCGGCACCGGCCCCGACCCCCGGGCCGGCTGCAATGCACGGTGAAGATCATGCCAGTATGAGCGAAATCCGCGACACCGAGCGCCGCTTTCCTTCGCTGCAAATCAGGGGATTCGGCGATGTCGATTTCTCGGCCACCGATGAGAAGGGTTCGATTAGCGGTTTCAAACTGGGGCAACTGGTTCTGCATCTGGCTTCGCCGTTATCCGAAAAGGTCAGCTACTTCGGTGAAGTCAGCTTTACCGCTCAACCCGGCACCTATGACCTGAGCGTGGAACGCAGCATCATTCGCTACGACTACAACGACTACTTCAAGATTTCGTTCGGCAAATACCACACCCCGATTGGTTATTGGAATACCGCTTTTCACCACGGCGCCTGGCTGCAGACGACCATCGACCGCCCGGAAATGGTGAAGTTTGGCGGAACATTCATTCCCGTGCATTTCGTCGGCATACAAGCGGAAGGAAATATTCCTTCGGGTGGCTTGGGCCTGGGATACAACGTGGGCTTGGGTAACGGGCGCTCCTCGATCCTGAGCAAGTCTGGGGACAGTGGCGACTCCAACGACAACCGGTCGTGGGTGGCTAACCTGTATGCCCGGCCCTCCCGTTTTTACGGTCTTCAGGTGGGGGCATCGGTCTATCGCGACAAGCTCACGCCGCAGCCGGGCCAGAATTTTGGCGAGTGGATTACCGCCGCCGACATCGTCTGGACCAAGGAAAGGCCGGAGTTTTTGGCCGAGTACGCCAACGTCCATCATCGCGACGAGCTGACTACCAATACCTGGGACAGCCAGTCCTTCTACGTTCAGCTCGCCTACCGCTTACCCTGGCAGCAAAGCAAATGGAAGCCTTATTATCGATACGAGTATATTCATAAGCCCGAGGACGATCCCACGCTGCTGAATGTGCTGGATCTGACCGGTTCGACACTCGGGGTCAGGTACGACATCACGAACTATGCGGCTTTTAAGGGCGAATATCGGAACAGTCGCCACGGCGTAAACGAGCCCCGGGTGAACGGGGCATTTTTCCAGACTGCGTTTACTTTCTGACACGCACATGACAGCCCAATTGAAATTCGCCTCCCGACTCTTCGCGCTAAGCTGCCTGTGCCTGACACTTCTCTCGCCCCTGGCAGCCCAGCGTCATGACGTTGACATCGCGGTCGTGGTCCACCCGGACACACCCGTAAGCAATCTGAGTTTGTCTGAGGTGCGCAAAGTATTCCTCGGCGACCGCCAGTACTGGAGCACCAACATTCCGGTCGTCCTGCTGATTCGCGCCCCCGTGGCCCGGGAACGGGACGTGGTCCTGAAGATCATCTACCAGATGTCGGAATCGCAGTTCAAACAATATTGGATTGCGAAAATTTTTCGGGCGGAGTCGGCCACCGCACCCAAAGTTGTCTACTCGAATGACATGGCCAACCAGTTGCTCACAGCCATTCCGGGCGCGATTGCTTTCGTCGACAGCAAGGAAGTGAAGCCCGGTACAAAGGTGGTACGTGTGGACGGCCGTTTACCAGGCGAACCCGGTTATCCCTTGCGTTAAGTAGCGCCCGCCTCTCGGTGGAAGCGTCTCGTGGGACGACTTTTGTGGAGGGGCTTTTGTGGAAGGGTTTTCGTGGAAGGGCACGACTTCAGTCGTGCCAAACGCGCGACGCGAAAACGGGCTTTAGCCGCTGGGGTTGAGTTGGTCTCTCCCCAATCGGCGAATGATTCCCAGCGTGCCCTTGATTCGGATTGAACCCGAACAGCGAACCTCGGGCGCTAAAGCGCAACGCACTCTCAGGGCTGAGCGGCACGACCAAGGTCGGGCCCTTCCCAAGACCGTGCAGTGCGCGATAGACGCCACGGGAGACGCGCCCGGCACGAGTTTTTCCCGCAGGACGTAAACCGGTGCTCTTCCTTAGATTTCTGCCAACTCACCGCGGAAACGCAAGCTCCTGCAACTACCTTCTGGAACCTGGGGTCGGAACGGAAATCGTCGAAGGCGGGTTCGACCTTCACGTACGTGAGGTTGCTGTCGCGCTCCTGGTAGGCCTGTTCGAGCGCTGCCAGCGCCTGATTTTTGTCTCCCAGCCGGGCATAGATCTGGGCCATGTTGTAGGACGAAACGTAACCGTGCTTGGATACTTCCTTTAAACCTTCCAGCCAACTCTTCAGCACTCCGGGATAGCCGGAGGCGTTGAAATCCTCGCCGATCGACGCCGCCAGGTCGGGATTGCCGGAAAGCGTCAGCACCTTCTGCCGTTCCGCAACTGCTTCCTTGAACATGCCGTTCTGCGCGTATGCGGCTTCGATGGCACGTTGGGCGGGGGCGAATTTCGGGTCCATATCCAAAGTCTTCGTGAGTTGCAGTGCCGCCTCGTCATACTGCCGCGTGAAGTAGAGCAGCCGGCCCAGACTGGTGTTGGTGAGCAGCGACAAGGGATCGAGTTCCTGCGCCTTCTTCAGTTCGATCCGGGCTTCGTCGAAGCGACCCATCCGGGTCAGAAAATCTCCGTACCACTGATGGCTGGAAGCATTGTTGGGGTTCAACTGAATCGCACGTTTGAACTCGGACTCGGCTCCTGACCAATCCCACTCATAACTTTCCCGCACCAGCCCCAGCGATATATGCGCCTCGGGCAGGCTGTCGTCCAGTTTGACCGCTTGCATGGCTGCCGATTTTGCGTTTTGCCATACCTGCTGCGGCGGCGTGTATCCGGCCTCGCCCAGAAAGTTATAAGTGTCGGCCAGCCCGGCGTACGCCTGGGCATACTGAGGATCTTTCTCGACCGCCTGATTGAAATAGTCAGTGGCCTTTCTGAAACCGTCTTCCGTCCATTTGTTCCAGTAGAAAAGACCCTGCAGATAAAGCTGGTAAGCCTCGGGGTTTTCGGTATCGTGCTTGGCGACCTGGCTGACCTCATCGGCCCCAACAATTCGGGGGCGGAGATTGTCGTAGATTTCCTTCGCGATGTCGCCCTGCACCGCAATCAGATCGGAAACCTTGCGATTGAACTGGTCGCCCCAAAGTTCAGCGCCATCGGCCACATTCACCAGATCGGCCTGGATCAGGAGCGTGTCTCCGCGCTGCGAGACCCTACCCATAAGCACCGCGTCCACGTTGAGTTCCTTGCCGACCTTCTGGGCATTGACTTCGCGCCCCTTGTAGCTGAAGACGGTGCTGCGGGCCATCACCCGTAGTTCCGGAACGCGGGAAAGGCTGCTGATAATTCCTTCGGTGACGCCGTCAGCAAGATACTCGATATTGGGGTCGGCGCCGACATTTACAAAAGGCAGGACCGCGATGGCATGAATATGGTCTCCGCCGCCCAGCAGGCGATCGCGCCAGCGGTGGGGAAGCAGGACCACAAGCAGCAGGAGAACAAAGACGACTGCGGCTGCGATGATCGCGGGTTTGCGCCAGGGGATGTTCGAGCTATTCGGCGGCGTGAAAGTAGGGACTCCTGAAGACTCCGTGTCACGTTTGACCCGTTTGAGGTCTGCCTGAAGTTCGGCGGCGGACTGGTAGCGTAGCTTACGGTCTTTCTCCAGCAGCTTGGCGGCGATCCAGCCCAGGTCCGGAATCAGTTCCGGATTTACCCGCGAGGCCGACAGCGGCGTACGGTTGAGGATGGCTTCGAAGACCACCGCGGTGGTCCCACCCCCGAAGGCGAGCCGTCCAGTCGCCATTTCATACACCACTGCGCCCAGCGAAAAAAGGTCGCTGCGTCGGTCCAGTTCTTCGCCGCGGGCCTGTTCCGGCGACATGTAGGCGACGGTGCCCAGTGCCACTCCGGTGCTGGTCAGGTGCTCGATCCCGCTCATGGTGGGCATGGCGGCGGGGCCGACATCCTGGAGTATCGGGCGCGCGGCCGGCACCAGTTTGGCCAAACCGAAATCCAGCACCTTCGCCTGCCCGCGTTTGGTCAAAAAGATATTCGCGGGCTTCAGGTCCCGATGAATAATTCCGGAGTCATGGGCCGCTTCGAGCGCGTCCGCAATCTGGATCGTGATCTCCAGGATTTGAACACCCGGCAGTGGCCTGCCCGTAATTACCTGTTTGAGGGGCTGTCCTTCCAACAATTCCATCACGATGAAGGGCTGCCCTTCGAACTGGTCAATCTCGTGGATGATGCAGATGTTGGGATGATTGAGGCCGGATGCGGCCCGGGCTTCGCGCTGAAAACGCTCCAGGGCCATGGGGTCGCGGACCAGTTCAGGCGGGAGAAACTTCAGGGCGATGCTTCTACCTAGCCGGAGATCCAGGGCGCGATAGACGACTCCCATACCGCCGCCACCCAGTTTCTCTTCGATGCGATAGTGAGAAATCGTCTGGCCCAGCATAGGAAATTTCGCCGCCGATGGCTCATGGTAGGCCGCACCTAACAGCAAGTCAACGCGGCCGGTTCTTGGTCGTTGGTCCTTGGTCGCTGGTCGTGGGCCTTCCAATTCACGGCTGGTCGATTTGGCCAACGACCAAGGACCAACGACCAAGGACCAACCATGTTGGGGAAATTACACGGGCTACTGGCGGGACGCTGACGCTCCCGCCGCCAGTTCGCGCAGCACGCTCAGAAATCCCGCGGCAGCCTGCTCGTCGGAGAGCGCCTCCAGCGGAACGGTAGCGGCAATATGGGGCGAATCGGAACGGAAGCGCACGCTGATCAGGTTATGCCCGCGGGCAGTCATCAGGGTGTTGACCACGGGGGAAAGTTCCTGGGTCCAGCGAGTGCGGGTAGTGAGAATGACCGGCCCGGGGTGGGACACCGACCAATCGCGGGGCTGAGAGGACAACCGGCTGTGACGCTGGGACAACCAGCGATGGTGGAACACATCAAGGTGGAAGGCGGGAGCGCCATCCAGGTCAGCTTCAAAAGTAAGAGTTTCCTTCTGCTTGTGCCAGATGCTGATAAACCATTTGAACGGGATCGGGCGCGGCCGTAGCCGGATGGTGACCCGGGCGTTATCGAACCAGTGCGCGGAGAAGCCGAAGCGGGCATGAAGCTGGCTTACCCCCAGCCAGCGCGCGTCCAGCACTTGGCCTTTGCTGGAGCACGCCGCCTCCACCCAGTGCAGCGCCCTGGCACCCTTGCGGCGGTTGTAACGCGCAAAATAGAAAAACCACACCGCCAGCAGCACAATCGCACTAAGAGCGTCTATGAGCACCAGGCGTCCCAAAAGGGCCTCACTGCAGATATTACGACTTGTTATGCAAGTACCGCAACAGGTTCCTCGCCCCCCGGCAGTGGCTCAATTCGAAACCATCCCTCTCCAGCGGAGTCATCCTGAGGCACTTCAGTCCCGAAGGATCTGGCACGCATCGGCAGCAACGCAGGGGCAAAGAAGGTGTATCTGTTTCATGCCAGATCCTTCACGGCCTGAGGCCGTTCAGGATGACGCCTGTTGGTCAGGAGAAATTTCAAAATGAGCCACGACCCTCACCCCAGGGCGCGGTCCACCCTTAGCCATGCTGAATCAGGCGCGGGCCCTATCGACCTGGTTCCGCGACTACAATCAATCGGTGGAATTTGCACTCCGAGACTTTCGTCATGAGGAATTCGAGACCCTCTGGCGCATCGACCAGCAGTGTTTTGCCCCGGGCATTTCATACAGCCGGCTGGAGCTGGCTACCTATCTGCAACGGCCGGGCGCATTTGTCCTGGTCGCAGACTCCTCCCAGGTCGATGGGCTGAGCCAGGCTTCGAGTAAGGACCAACCTCCAATCCTGGGATTCATCATGGCGGAGAGCGGGAGCCGCGGACACGGTCACATCATCACTATCGATGTATTGCCCCTGGCTCGGGGAGTGGGGGTGGGGTCGCAGCTGCTTCGCGGGGCTGAGGACCGGTTGCGTGCCGCCGCCTGTCGTGCCGTGATTCTTGAAACCGCGGTGGACAACAAGGCGGCGCTCTCTTTTTACAAACGGCATCGCTACACTGTGATTAAAACTCTCCCACGGTATTATGCCAATGGCGTGGACGCCTTCGTGATGAAGAAAGATTTGCTTTCGCCCGCGCAGCCAGCTAACTTGCCCAAGTGAGCCGAGCGAGTATGAAGATTGCGATTCAGGGAGAGGCGGGGTCGTTCAGCCACGAAGCCGCTCGGCGAATGGTTCCAGGCTGCGACATTATTTCTTGCGCGCGCTCCGTGGAGGTCTTTGACCGGGTGCAGCGGGGTTCAGTGGCGGCCGCGGTGATCCCGATCGAGAATTCGCTGGCCGGGTCGGTGACTGAACATTTTGACCTGCTGCTGGCGCGCCAGGTTTTCATCGAAAAGGAATTCCTACTGCGCATCGTGCACAATCTGATCGCGCCGCCCGGAGTCAGGCGGGTCGACTTACGCCGGGCGTTCTCGCATCCCGTGGCCCTGGAGCAGTGCCGCGATTTCTTCGTCAGAAATCCCACAATCCAGCCCACGCCTTTCTACGATACCGCCGGCAGCGTGAAGCATGTGATCGAAGGCGGATTGCGCGATGCCGCCGGTATCGCGGGGGCGCAGGCCGCGAAAGTGTACAAGGGCCACATCCTGGCCGCCGGCATTGAAGACGACAAGCGCAACTTTACCCGGTTTTTCCTGGTTCGCAAGGCGCGGCGCATTCTGCCCGGCGCCAACAAGACCTCGATTGCCTTCAGCGTTAAAAACATTGCCGGCGCGCTTTTCAAGGCGCTGGCCGTGTTCGCGTTGCGCGACATCAGCCTGACCAAGATCGAGTCGCGGCCCCTGCGCGGGCGGCCCTGGGAGTATGTGTTCTACGCTGACTTTCTCCGCGGAGACGATGAATCCGCCCGCAACGCACTGCGTCATCTGGGCGAAGTAGCCGACCTGGTCAAAGTGCTGGGAATTTATCCCGCCGCCTGAAAGAGCTTGTGTGTGGGGCGGGCGCCCTCGCCCGCCGCCTTTGAATTTGGTTTTGATTGTGATTTGCTCGCATTAGAGTTCCAATTAGAGTTCCAAACCCCAGGGCAAAGCGGCGGGCGAGGGCGCCCGCCCCACACAGAAGATCAAGATCCCGTTTCAGGCGTCCAATGGTCATTAATCGGTCTCAGCACCTTTGATTGGGTACAAACTCCTCGCTCAGGGTTTAGTATTCAATTACTTTCAAGTGAATAAAGGGGCCTGCATCCTTCTGGGCCTTTATGTCATCAAAACTTGAGCACAAGACACTCAAGGTGAAATATGGCAGAAAAAACGCGCACTGAGCGCAATACCAAGCCAAAAGAGGAAGAAACCGGGATTCTGCCGATCCTGCCGGTGCGGGATACGGTACTCTTCCCCCACGCCGTGCTGCCCCTGACCGTGGGCCGGGAGAGCTCGGTTCAACTCATTAATTCGCTGGGTGAAGACAAGACCATTGTGGTGGTGGCGCAGCGCGAAGCGCGCGTCGATGCGCCCCAGGCCAGCGACCTCTATACCGTGGGGACCCTTGCCGTCGTCCACAAAGTTGTAAAGATGCCCAACCAGAGCCTGTTCGTTTTTGCCGAAGGCCTGGAGCGGGTGCGGCTCACAGAATTCTCGCAACTAACGCCCTTCATGCGTGGCCGCGTGGATTCCGTGCCCGAGTCCATTCCGCCGAAGAGCTCCGAGGTGGAAGCGCTGCAGCGGAACGTTCTGACCCTGTTCCAGCAAATCGTGGCTGGCTCCCCGACTTTGTCGGACGAGCTCTCGACGGTTGCCATGAACATCGACGAACCCGGTCGCCTGGTGGATTTCATCGCCTCGTCGCTGCCTTCGCTTTCAACCGCCGACAAGCAGGACACGCTCGAAACCACCGATGTCCGGGTGCGTTTGGAGAAGATCAACCAGCATCTGGCGAAAGAACTTGAAGTGCAACAGCTGCGCAACAAGATCCAGTCCGAAGTGCAGGATCGGGTGCAGCAGACGCAACGCGAGTACTACTTGCGCGAGCAGATGAAAGCCATCCAGAAAGAACTGGGCGAGCAGGATGAAGGCGCCCGCGACACGGAAGAACTTAAGCAAAAAATTGACAACGCGGGTATGCCCGACGAAGTAAGAAAGGAAGCGTTGAAAGAGTTGGGCCGGCTGGCGCGCATGTCGCCCATGGCGGCGGATTACTCCGTCACCCGCAACTATGTGGAATGGCTGGCGGCGCTGCCCTGGGCGAAAACTTCCGGTGGCGAAGTCGACATTTTGAAGGCCAAGGAAATCCTCGACACCGATCACTACGATCTGAAAAAGGTCAAAGACCGTATTCTGGATTATCTTTCCGTGCGACGTCTGAAGCCGGGAATGAAAGGGCCCATCCTCTGCTTCGTGGGGCCTCCGGGCGTGGGCAAGACCTCGCTGGGCAAGTCGATTGCACGGGCGCTGGGACGTAAGTTCGTTCGCATCTCCCTGGGCGGGGTGCACGATGAGGCCGAAATCCGCGGTCACCGGCGCACTTACATTGGCGCTTTGCCAGGACAAATCATTCAGGGCATCCGCCGGGCTGAGACCAAGGACCCGGTCTTCATGCTCGACGAAATCGACAAGGTCGGACGCGACTTCCGTGGCGATCCTGCTTCGGCGTTGCTCGAGGCTTTGGATCCCGAACAGAATTCCACCTTCCGGGACAACTACCTGGATGTGACCTTCGATCTTTCGAAGGTTCTGTTCATCACTACGGCGAACATGCTCGATCCCATCGCGGAGCCCTTGCGCGACCGCATGGAGATCATCGAACTGCAGGGTTACACCGAAGAAGAAAAAGTACACATCGCATTTCAGTACCTGATTCCGAGGCAGATTGAAGAGAACGGTGTGACTGCAGAGCAGATTGAATTCCCGGAGGAAGGTGTCGCCTACATCATCCGGCACTACACGCGGGAAGCGGGAGTGCGCAATCTGGAACGCAATATCGGCACCATCTGCCGCAAGCAGGCGCGACGGCTGGCCGAAGGCAAGACCGACAAGCTGATCGTGACCAAGGAAGTCGTCCTGGAATTCCTGGGCGGCATCAAGGTCCGCAGCGAAGGCGAAATTGCCGAACGCACCAAACGGGCCGGCGTCGTTGTGGGACTGGCCTGGACGCCTTCCGGCGGCGACGTGCTGTTCGTCGAAGCCAACACTATGAAGGGCAAGGGCGGTTTCACCATGACCGGCCAGATCGGCCAGGTGATGCAGGAGTCCATGCAGGCAGCTCTGACCTGGGTGCGGTCCAACGCGGCCATACTCGGGATCCAGGAGAATTTCTTCGCCGAGCACGACATCCACATTCACGTGCCCGCGGGGGCGATTCCGAAAGATGGCCCTTCGGCGGGAGTTACCATGGCGACCGCCCTGGTCTCGTTGCTCACCGGTCGGCCGGTGCGTCCCCTGACTGCCATGACCGGCGAGATTACGCTGAGCGGAGACGTCCTGCCCATCGGCGGTGTGAAGGAGAAAGTCCTGGCCGCCAAGCGCGCCGGCGTCCACGATGTGATTCTCCCGGCTGAGAACAAGACCAACGTGGAAGAAGATCTGACCCCTGAGCAACTCGAGAACATTCGGGTTCACTATGTGAAGTCGATTCTCGAAGTGCTGGAGTTGGCGCTGCCGGCGACGCAGAGCGAGGAGAAGCAGGACGAAGAGGAGCGGGAGAAGGTCCTCAGCGCCCAAGGCGCCTCATAAGTAATAGCAAGTAAAGGCTTTACTATCATCCACTGCCAGCTTTCCTGTATTCCGGAGGCTGGCATATTTGTTGCGCGTGTAAGCCCTTATTTATCAGCACTATGGTACATGTTCAATGGTATAAAACTAATCCCTCCCCGGGGTGTTTAATCCTTATGGAAGATGGAAGCGGTGCCGTTCCGGCCGCAGCGAGGGACAATATGCCAAAGACGAAGACATACCGGAGGTGGTTAGTCGGAGTTGTCCTGGCGGGCGTATTGCTGATGCTGCAGACTCCCGTCACAGCGCGGGCGCAGGACCAGGATGATGACCAGGACCCGCCCAGCCGCGTGGCCCGGCTCAACTACGCCCAGGGATCAGTTACCTTCCAGCCCGGTGGAGAGGGCGACTGGGTGGCCGCCGTTCCTAACCGGCCGTTGACCAGTGGCGATAATCTCTGGACCGATCAGGGTGCGCGCGCCGAGCTGCATGTGGGTTCGACCGCTATACGGCTCGCGTCCGAAACCAGCCTGACAGTGCTCGACCTCAATGACAGCACTATGCAGCTCCGCTTGTCGGAGGGCACCCTCATGCTGCGAGTGCGCCATCTCGATGACGGTGATCTGGTCGAAGTGGACACTCCCAATCTGGCGTTCAACCTGCAACGTACGGGCGAATACCGGATCGACGTGGACAGCGCTGGGAATGTCACCAATGTCAGCGTCTGGAGCGGCCGCGGCGAAGTGACCGGCGGCGGATATTCCTACACCGTTGTAGCCGGCCAGTCAGCCCGTTTCTCCGGCACCGACCAGCTGGACTACGACATCGCACAACTGCCGGGCGCCGATGATTTCGACAATTGGGCGTTTCAGCGCGACCATCGTGAAGACGGCGCCGAATCCGCCAACTATGTTTCGCCCGAGATGACCGGCTACGAAGACCTCGACGACTACGGCCGCTGGCAGTATGTCGCGGGCTACGGAACGGTTTGGGTCCCGTCGAGCGTGGCTTCCGATTGGGCGCCCTATCGTGACGGCCATTGGGCCTACATCAGCCCCTGGGGATGGACCTGGGTGGACGACGAGCCCTGGGGCTTCGCACCCTTCCACTACGGACGCTGGGCCTATGCCGAAAACCGCTGGTGCTGGGTGCCGGGGCCGGTAGCGGTCAGGCCGGTGTATGCACCTGCCCTGGTGGCGTTTGTGGGTGGAGTCAGTATTTCGGTTGGGGGAGGCCCGGGCGTGGGCTGGTTCCCGCTGGCTCCTGGCGAAGTGTATATGCCCTACTATCGGGGCAGCCGGGGGTATGTGGAGCGCGTCAACGTAACCAACACTGTGGTGAACGTCACTCGGGTGACCACCGTTTACAACGTGTACAACTCGAACGACCGCAATGACACCAGGATCACTTACGTTAATCAGCGGGTGAACAATGGCGTGACTCTGGTCTCGCGGGATACGTTTGTGAATGCGCGTCCGGTATCTCGAAACCTGGGACGCTTCGATGCGCGGCAGATGGGCGATGCGCGAGTCGAGCGCGACGTTCAGGTACAACCGGTCAGGGCCAGCGTGTTGGGCGCAGGCGCTCCGGCACGCTTTAAACCGCCGCAGGCGATTGTCAACCGCCAGGTGGTTGCCACCCAAAAGCCGGCGCCGCCCAGGCAGCCTTTTGGACAGGGGCAGGCGGTGAATGTACGCACCGAGCAGCCCAACGCGCGACCGCAGCCACTGAATAATCCTCAGGGGAATGAACGTCCGGTGGCCCGTCCACAACAGCCGGTAAGCCCGGTTGAAGCTGAGCGTGCCTCCCGTGCCGACGTGCCTCGTCCTGAGGCGCGTCCGCAGCAGCCGATTGTTACGCCGCGGGTGGCTGAACCGGCGCGTCCGGAAGGACCGGTCGCCCCGCGTCCTCCCCAAGGCGCGGTCGATCGGAACGATAACGGCCGCGGCTCGCAAGGCTGGTCACATCCGCAGGCCAAGCCTGCGCCACCAGTGCAGCAGAGAAGCGCAGCCCAGGCGCGGGACGACGAGAACAAGTTCCGCAACTGGCAGCAGCAACGCCCGCAGGCTGCACCGGCGCAGAATCGTGCCCCGCAGGCGCATCCCCAGGAGCAGCGCCAGCCCCAGCGGCAGCAGGAGAACCGGCCGAAGCCGCAGAAGTGATTCGTTCGTAGCGTCTGAATTGCCAGTCTCCAACCGGGGCTGACAATTTTTTTTGGCTGCCAACAAATCATCCCCCGCACGATAGACTACTGACAACCGGGAACTTGAAACCGGGATTGGTTTCCCATGCAAATCCGTGTCCTGTTTTTCGGCGTTCTCAAAGACCTCGCCGGCAAGCCGAGCGACTCGCTCAGTCTTCCTGAAAATGCCACACTCGGGGATGTTCTCAGCCACTACCAGCAGATCATTCCCCGGTTGAGGGACACGGCATCGTCACTCGCCATGTCCGTGAATCAGGAGTACGCCGGACCCGCCACCCGGCTGCGGTCAGGGGATGAAGTCGCGCTGCTGCCGCCGGTGAGCGGAGGATGCGAAACCCGCCAGCACGCGGCCATTGTCCACGAGGCCATTGAGGCCGCTTCCATTTTGCAGGACATCAAGCGTCCCGAAGACGGCGCCGCCGCTGTGTTCGAAGGCATAGTTCGGAACCACACTCGGGGGCGCCGCACCCTCTTTCTGGATTACGAAGCGTATGAGGCAATGGCGCTCAAGCAGATGGAGGAGCTGGCCGGGCGGGCGCTGGCTGAGTTCAAGATTCGCGATGTCGCCATCGTCCACCGTCTGGGGCGGCTGGAAATCGGCGAAACCAGCGTGCTCATTGTCGTGGCCTCGGCCCATCGTGCGGCTGCCTTCGATGCCTGCCGATGGCTCATCGATACCCTTAAACGCACGGTACCCATCTGGAAGAAGGAGCACTTCGAAGATGGCGCGGTCTGGGCCGACGGCGAGCCCTTCCCGGATGAGATCGCCAAGCCCCGAGGCACCCATTCCGGGGAGCGTGCATCTAAGTGACCAGCCGGTTTGGCCGTGTTCTCCGCGGTGTCTATTTGCTCCTCATCGCAGGCATGCCGCACAGTGGCGCTAGGAGAACGCAGCGAAATACCCAAGTCTTCCAGATGAAACAGGTTGCGACCGCAGGTCTTCTGCTAGTTCTGTGCCTTGTCTCCGTTGCCCAGGAGTCCGACACTACTTTCAAGGTTGACGTCAAGCTGGTGAACGTGTTCGTCACCGTGACCGACGATCACGGAGCGCCCATCGCATCCCTGAAAAAAGATAACTTTCAATTGAAGGAAGACGGCCTGGAGCAGAAGATCGCGGTCTTCGACAAGGAATCGGCCTTGCCGCTTTCGATTGTCCTGTCGGTTGACACCAGCCTCAGTACGCGCAAGGACCTTCCCCTGGAACTGGCTTCGGCCCGTCGCTTTGCCCATGCCATCCTGCGCCCGGTGGACGCCTTGTCGCTCTACCAGTTCAGCGAGACGGTGAGTGAATTGACCTCCTTCACCGCAGATCTCAAGGTGATCGATCGCGGCATCGACCGCATTCGCATGGGTTCAGCCACCGCCCTCTACGATGCTCTTTTTCTGGGTGCGCAGGCGCTGGAACCCAGGGTCGGCCGCAAAGTGATGGTGGTAATCACCGATGGCGGGGATACCATGAGCAAGGTGGATTATCAGGAGGCGGTCCGCGCCGCCGAGACCGCGGAAGCCATTCTGTATAGCATTATCATCGTGCCCATTGAGGCCAGCGCGGGACGCGATACCGGCGGCGAGCACGCTCTGATCCAGCTTTCCGCGGACACCGGCGGCAAGTATTTCTACGCGTCCTCGCTGTCCCAGCTCGACGAAGCTTTTCGCCAGATCAGCGATGAACTTCGTACCCAGTACCTGCTGGCGTACTATCCTTCGCAGCGCCTTTCGGATTCGGATTTTCGTCGTATCCAGGTAACGGTCGCAGGGCTGCCCGCAGATTCCGGCTTCAAAGTGCGGCACCGGACGGGATACTACACGTCCAAGTCGCATTAGGAAGTGTTTAGGGCGGGCGCCCTCGCCCGCCTTTGAAATTGACTTTGACTTGGCAAACTTGTGTTGCTGCCTGGTGAGTGAAGTGTGGGTCGGACACTCTTGTCCGACACTTTTGACGTTGATTTTGATTTGGTGAAGCCTGGGTTCGGAATGGCCAAGGTAAGCAGGCAGGAGAGGTTTGCGAAGGTAAAAGTCAAAGTCAAAGGCGTCGGACAGGAGTGTCCGACCCACACAAGTCCAGATCAAAGGCGGCGGGCGAGGGCGCCCGCCCCACATACGCGCGGCGCCTTGTTGACGGGACAAATTCTGTTGTGAAATCTTGTAGGATTGCTGTTTCCAAGGAAGGTAAGCCAGACGAATGTCGAATACTGGTTGTACCCGTTCCGTCTTCAGACGGTCAGGTCTGTGGACCGGAGCGATCGCGTTCCTTCTCGTTCTTTCGTCGTTGGCCTACGCCCAGGAGTCCACTGGAAATGTTTCCGGAACCATAACCGGGCCCAGGGGCGCGTCGATCAGCGGGGCCGACCTTACCATCACCAATAAGATAACGGGGCAATCCTCCCGCACCACCACGAGTCCGGCGGGCACCTACGCCATCCGCGATCTGCCTCCGGGAGAATATGTTTTACACGTGGAGGCCAAAGGGTTTCAGCCCGCCGACCTTCTGATCAGAATTCAACCGGCAGGCACCGCAACCGGCGACCTCAGACTGCAGCGGGTGGTCGCACCCTCGGCCAAACTGGTGGATACCGAGTCAGCGGAAGTTCGGGGCGCGGTCGATACCACCCAGATGGAGCAGGTACCCACGGATCGTCAATTTCTGGATTTGACTCCGCTTGAACCCGGAGTGCAGTTGCTCGACGGTCAGGTTCTGGCGCCCGCCAAAAGCGGACTTACGGCTACTTCGGTGGTTGGCCGCAATGGTCGCACCACCCGGATGCAGGTGGATGGTCTGGACATCACGGACGAAGTCGTCGGCGCCACCATCATGAATATTCCGGTGGGCGCCATCCAGCAAGTCGAAGTCGGGCAATCGCTGCTTCCGCTTTCTTCCGGCCTGGCCTCCGCGGGAGTGGTGAACGTGGTGACCAAAAGCGCGGGTGATGATTTGCACGGCCAGCTTTTCGGTAACTTTCGCGACCAGGCCGCCGGCAACGCCGATTTTCCCGGAGGTCAGCACAATTCCTACTCGCGCGAAGTTTTCGGTGGAGATGTGGGCGGCGCGTGGCACAAGGACAAACTCTTCTACTTTCTGTCGGGAGAATACTTCAGGCAAGACCTCTACGCCCCGGCCATCTTCAATGCGCCGTTCGATGTTCTGGATGGAAGTTATCGCGCTCCCTTCCACGAGACCGAGGTGGCGGGCCGCCTCGATTACAAACTTTCCGCCCAATCGCGGGCCTTCTACCGCTTTACCTATGACAACGGCAGCGACGTCAATGCTTTCGGCGGCAGCAACTACCAGGCGCTGAAGAGTCGCGACACCACGTATGGAAATGCTCTCGGCCTCGATTTCACTCGCGGACCTTATCTCCATAGCATCCGCTTTGCATACGACCGCTACTCCAACCAGATCGACGACGCGGTGGCGGGAGCCAATATTCTCAACCCCGCGCCCGGACTCAGCCTGAATTTCACGGGGGGCTCCGGGTTCGCCAGCGGGCCCAACCCGCAGGCCCCGCAGCAGACCAAGCAAGCCAACCTCCAGGCCCGCTACGACGGCACTCGGACCTGGCACGGGCATACACTTCGCTTCGGCGTGGCGGTGAACAAGATCGACACTCTTATCTCCGCTAATCTTTTTGGTCTGGCTCCGCAGGTGGGTTCGGACACGGGCGCAGATGCGGTGCTGTTTGCGGCCACCGGGCCTTTTGCGGGAGGTGCTGGCAATCCCCTGAACTATCCCGTGAAGAGCATCACGCTGGGCAACGGCTTCAGTTGCTTCAGCGAAAAGTCAGCGTTTGGGTCGTCGTGCGGCGGCTTCAGCGACACCCGCATGCAGGCGTACCTCGGCGACACCTGGAAGGTACTTCCCAACCTGACCGCGACTCTTGGAGTGCAGTACGTTCGTGACACGGGACGCAGCGATTCCGATCTGCCCTCCATCCCTTGCTCGGCAGTGGCCGCTTCTTACGGAAGCCAAGCGCCCTGCAGCGGTGATGGCGAACTGCTTACTCATTTCGGAGGCAATTCCGTGCTGGGCGGACGGGTGCGCCAGCCTGACCTGAATTTCGCGCCACAGCTCGGCCTGGCCTGGGACCCGGGGAAGAGTGGACGGACCGTCATCCGCGCCGGGATCGGCATGTACTACGACAACAACGTATTTAGAAACCTGTTGGCGGATCGCGTGGCCCGGCTGGCGAATGGGCAGTTCAACGCCCAGGCTAACGATCCCTGCGCCAGTCACGGCGTAGTCATTTTCCCTGGCAACGTTGCCCAGAGCGCTGCGGGCCTCTGCGGGCAGCCCATCGGAAACGTGGCGACCGCGATTGCGGATTTGCAAACCGCCTTCCAGACGGCCAATGCCGCTCTTACTTCCAGCTCTCCGAATCCCAGCTACCTGGGACAGGCGCTGAATAGCCAGCAGGGCTTGCTGGCGCCCACCTACCAGACTCCGCGCTCGGTGCAGATGAACATCGGCTTGCAGAAGCAGTTCTGGCAGACGACCCTGTTCAGCGTGGATTATGTGCGCAACGTGGGTACGCACTATCTGATCGGGTATGACACCAACCACGTGGGGGATGCGTTGCACCTGAACACGAATGCGGCGTTGAATGCGATCAACAACACGCTGGCCGCGAATCCGCTAAGCGCGGCTTGCGCACCCGCCGGGAGCGCCGGCGCCAGTTCGCAGACCGCGGTCAACTGCTACCTGGCCGCGGTACCCGGCGCCAGCATTGCCGATTTCGCCGGCAACGGGCTGGATTCTGGCGGTCAGTTTCTGGCCGGTGCTCCGGCGTCCCTGTTTGGTTTGACTCCGGATACCGGCGCGGCCTTTGCCGGAATCAATCCGCTGGTGGGACGCAACACCATGTTCTTCCCCGCCGGCCGCTCGCTCTACAGCGGCGTGCAAGTTGCACTGCGTACTCACGTGACCAATCCGGTGCGTGGAGTGGTAGGCGGAACTTTGCAGATTGCCTACACCCACTCCAGTTTCCGCAGCAACATTGCGGGAGGGCTGGGCGACCAGGACCTGCTGCCCCTGGCGGCGGATTTCAATCACCCGACCTCCTTCTTTGGCTCGGCATCGCAGGACCGCAAGCACCAGTTTTCCCTGGGCTCAGTCCTGGATCTGCCCCATGGCATCCGCCTGGGCCTGATGGCGCAGCTGGCTTCGCCTTTGCCCCAGACTCTTTTCCTTCCCTCCAGTGGCGGAGTAGGAGGAGAGATTTTCCGTACTGATGTGAGCGGCGACGGCTCCTTCGGCGGGCAGAGCCAGACCGGTGCCGGTGCCTACGGCGATATTTTGCCGGGAACCAACATTGGGGCGTTTGGACGCGCGGTCACGGCCAGCAAGCTGAACACGGTGATCCAAAACTACAACTCCAATTTCGCTGACCGGTTGACTCCCGCGGGCCAGGCGCTGGTCAATGCCGGTTTGCTTTCGCGATCGCAATTGCTGCAACTGGGCGCAGACTCGCCGAGTATCGCTGCTGCTCCGGCAGGAAACGTAAGCCTGTCCTGGCTGCGCACCGTGGACTTGACCCTGGCCCGCCCCTTCAAGTTTGGAGACCGCTTCGTTCTGGAGCCCAGCGTGTCGGCCTTCAATGTTTTCAATTTCGCCAACTTCGATGGTCCCGGCAACCGTCTGACTGGAGCGCTGAACGGGACGCTGGGTTCGGTGAACGGCACCGTGGCTTCAGAACGGGCGACTAATCGCATTGGTCCAGGCTCGGGTGTGTTTTCGCTGGCGGCACCGCGCCAGTTCCAGTTCGGAGTAAGGCTTACTTTCTAGCGACGGGTTTGGGCGGTTTTAGCAATTGATTTTGATTTGTGATCTGGTGAGTGTAACGAGCCGATAGAGATCTACGAAAGTAAAATCTTAGGTCAAAGGCGTCGGACATAGCCTGCTCTGAGCGAAGTCGAAGGGAGTGTCCGACCCACACCGGCAGCGTGTAAGATATCGGCTATGCCTTTTCAAGGACAAGGATCGCCCGGCGCTTCCCGCAAGGGAAGGCCTGCCCCGCCCGAGCAGACCTCGGAGGAGGCCGCATACCTGAAGTTACTGGGAGAAAAACAGAAGCCGGTCAGCATCAAGCTGGCGGACGGTGAAGTAGTCCGCGGCTGGATCGAGTACTACGACAAAAATATGGTCAGGCTGACCCGCGAAGACCAGCCCAACCTGTTTATCTTCAAGCACGAGATCATGTACATCGCCGAAGACGGCGCCAAGCGCAAGTAAGACCGGTAAGTTTCTTTGCGGTCTTTGCGGAAGTTCTTTGCGTCCTTTGCGGTTACGCTTTTGAATTGTGCGGGCGGGTCCTTAACCGCGAAGGTCGCAAAGAATCCGCAAAGGACGCAAAGAAAAACCAGAACGTCATCTCATGACTCGATCCAATCACAGCGACTTTGTTTCCGGCATGGCGGAGATCGCCCGCGAAGCCGGCGCTCTGCTGATGGAATACTTCCAGCAGCATGTGAAGGTGGAGTACAAGGGCGATGCGGACCTGGTCACCGTGGCCGACCGCAAGTCCGAGATCCTGATCCGGGAGCGCATCAAGGCGCGTTGGCCGAGTCACGATATTCTCGGGGAAGAACAGGGCCTGGTCGATACCGGCAGCGACTATCGCTGGTTCGTTGACCCGCTCGACGGCACCACCAACTTCGCCCATGGGTTTCCGGTGTTCTGCGTGTCGCTGGGTCTGCAGCACAAGGAGCGGCTGATCGCCGGTGTGGTGTACGACCCCACGCGTGACGAACTGTTCTCAGCCGAACAGGGAAGCGGCGCCTGGCTGAATCAGCAACGGACCGAGGTTTCGAAGACCCAGGCTTCGAAGATCCGGGTTTCGAAGATTGCGAGCCTCTCCGAGTGTCTGGTGGCCACCGGCTTTCCCAGCCACAAGCGGCACAAGAACCCGAATATTCACTTCTATCACCAGATCACTTTGCGCACCCACGGTGTACGGCGTGCAGGTTCGGCGGCGCTCGACCTGTGCTGCGTGGCCAGCGGACGTTTCGACGGTTTCTGGGAGTTCAACCTCAATCCCTGGGACACGGCCGCCGGGGTACTGATTGTCGAAGAAGCCGGCGGCAAAGTAACGGATTTCAAGGGCGGGCCGTTCCAGCTTAATAGCCGTGAAACCCTGGCCTCGAATGGTTTGATACATCCCGCGCTGCTTCACGAATTTGGAGAAATTTTCGCGGGGCGGGGACTGGAGCCCCTGCCCGACGTTCAGGAGTATCGAAAGTAGGCGAGGCAACGCCAGGGTACGCTGGGTGCAATAAGTGGCGGAGAGGTCAAATATGAATCGGAAAGCCGCAATCATGGTGCTCGCAGTCGCGGTCGCGGCGTCATGCCGAGCGGCATCTGCGGGCGACAAGCCGGCCGCGGTTGACCCTGCCTACCGGCAGTCATTCGAGAAATGGAAAAACGACCTGGAGGAGGATCTCAAACAGGAATGGCTGCCTCTTGCGGGGCTGTTCTGGCTCAAGCCGGGCGAGAACACTTTTGGCACGGATCCGAAAAATACCATCGTCTTTCCCAAGGGGCCGGCCCACGCCGGATCGTTCACCCTCCAGGGCAAGTCTGTGACGGTCAAGTTTGCTCCGGGCACTAACGCAATCATCGCAGGCAAAGCGGTCACCAGAGCAGAGCTACAGCCGGATACGGCGGCCGAGCCCACGGTAGTCGAGCTGGGAAATTTGCGTCTGCATGCGATCATTCGCGGCGAGCGTGTGGGAATCAGGCTGAAAGATCTCGAGAGTGACGCCGTGCACCAATACCATGGCGTGCAATTCTTCCCCCTGGACTTGTCGTATCGCGTGACCGCGACCTTCCTGCCTGCCGACGACAAGCAGACCGTCGAGGTTCCCAACGTACTGGGCGATGTCTCCGCGACCCCGATTGCGGGCACGGCGGTCTTCAAACTCAATGGTCAGGAGATGAGGCTGACCGATCTCGGCGGCGACGCCGCAAGTGGCCTGTTCTTCGTCTTCAGCGACTCAACCAGCAAGACTGATACTTATCCCGGTGGCCGCTTCCTGAAGACGAGTCCCGTGACCAACGGCACGGTCGTGCTCGATTTCAACCGCGCCTACAATCCGCCCTGCGCGGTTACGCCCTACGCTACGTGTCCGCTCGCCCCCAAGGAAAACCGGTTGAGTGTGGCCATTCCTGCAGGCGAAGAGTACGACCACAAACACGGCCACCATTAGGCCGCAGCCCTTCAGCGCTACATTCATGCCATCTCGCCAGGCGGCTTCAGCCGCTGAGGCACAATGGCATTTCCCCGCCCTATTACCGGGGCCCCGGCGGTAAAATAGGGATGTGATCACCTCGCTTTTCGATCGCAAGATCGACAAACGCCCCGACAAAGTCCGCCTGCAAGGGCGCATTCTTTTCCTCACCGAAGACCCGGAACTGATCAGGCGCCAGCTGGCCGGCGAAGACCTGCCCTGGGACACCCGGAATGCCGCCAACAATCCCAGGCTGCGCGACGACATCTCCACCGACGAGATCACTCCCGCGCACTACTGCTTCTATTTCGACGAAACCCTGGGCGAGATTCCGTACCTCGGCCTGAAATGCGGCGACGTGCTGCCCATCGGGCGAAGCGACGTGAAACGGGGCGGCTTCGTGTGCGCCGTGAGCGGCAAACGGCGGGGCAAGGGTTCCAGCCGGGAGCAATCGCCCTACGCCGAGATGTGCGCCGGAATCCAGCTGGTGATCGCCGAAAACATCGAGCGCATCTACAAACAAAACTGCCAGAACCTGGGCTTGCTCACCTCGACCAACTTCTCGCTGATCGACAAGATCCGGGCGGGCGAGGAAATTCCACTCACGGAATTCACCGCCGGCGAAGACGAAATCACCCGGCAGGTGATCGAATACGGCGGCCTGTTTCCCTTCAACGTGGCGCGCCTGCAGAAAAAAGTGTTTCTGCCACCGATCAAAACGGCGAAGCGCCCCATGACGCTGGCAGAAAAGATCTTCGCCCGCCACATGCTGGATCCGCAAGAAAATGGAGGGACGGGCGTCCCCGCCAGTCCAGCGGAGCAAAGCTCCGCCAAGGATGAACGCGGCGCGGTAAAACCCGGCGACACCGGCTTCGCCCGCGCCGACCTGCGCTTCAGCCACGAATACGTCACGCCCATGGCGGCCATTTTCTTCGAGCGCTACGTGGGCAAGGACGCCAAAGTCAACGACCCTTCCAGCATTCTGTTCTTCCGCGATCACCTGACCTTCCTCGACGAGGTGATCTCGGAGGAAAAGAAGAAGCTCGGCCTGCTCGACCTGGCCACACAGCTCAAACTGAAGCAGCAGGACTTCGCCGCCAAGCAGGGAATCAAGCTGCATGGCGAGTTGAAAGACCGCAAAGGCTCGGAAGGCATCTGCCACTCCATCGTGCTGGAGAGTTATGCTCTGCCGGGACAACTCAACATCGGCTCCGATTCGCACACGCCGCACGTCGGAGCGATCGGATGCGTGGCCTTTGGCATCGGCACCACCGACGTTTTCAACTCCTGGATCACCAAAGACGTGCGAGTCAAGGTGCCGGAATCGGTGAAGATCATCATTCGCGGCAGGAAGCATCCCAATGTAACGGCCAAGGATTTCATCCTCAAAATTCTCAGCCTCGATTACGTGCGCAGCGGCAAGGCGCTGGCCAAAGTCATGGAGTACGCCGGCGAGGCCATCGAAGAACTGAGCGTGGACGAGCGCGCCACCATGACCAACATGGCGGCAGAAATCGGCGGCTTCACCGGCATCGTCGCGCCCGACCGGAAAGCGGTCGATTTCCTGGTGGAGCGCCGCGGCATGGACCGCAAGAAAGCTGAATCTTTGATCGAGGGCCTGTACAGCGATCCCGGCGCCCAGTATGCCCACATCATCGAACTCGACGCCGCCGAAATCACGCCCATGGTGGCGACTCCCGGCGATCCTGGCAACGGAAAATACGTTCGCGAACTGCATACACCGGTCCCCGTCGAACTTGCCTACGGCGGCACCTGCACGGCCGGCAAGAACGAAGACATGGACATGTATGCTCGCGTGCTGGCCGACGCCTTGAAACAGGGCAAGCGTGTCGCCGATTCAGTGAAATTCTATATTCAGTTTGGATCCCAGGAGACGCGCGACTACTGTATTCGCAAAGGCTATCTGGAGATCTTTCAGAAGGCGGGCGCGCACGTGATCGAGCCGAGTTGTGGCGCCTGCATCAACGCCGGGCCGGGAGTGACCACGCGACCGGAGCAGGTGGTGATCAGCGCGCAGAACCGCAACTTCCCCGGCCGCAGCGGGCCCGGACAAATGTATCTGGCCAGTCCGCTCACCGTGGCTGCCAGCGCAGTCGCCGGATACATCGTAGAGTACGAACCCAGCACGGAAAGAGAATTGGCGGCGGTCGGGCGCTAACCACCCAACCCGATGCAATGTCATCCTGAGCGCAGACAGTTCATTCGCTCGGCGAATGAACTGTCCGCTCAGGATGACAACTGGAGAATCAAAAAGCGGCAATCACCCGGTATTGTGCAGGCCTGCCGCGATGCCGTTGATGGTCGCCCCAAGTGCGTAGTCCAAGCCGTCGGCGCTGCCACCAGCTCGTTTGCGGCGCAAGAGTTCGACTTGCACCAGGCTCATCGGGTCCACGTACGGATTGCGCAGGCGGATCGAGCGCGCCAGCACAGGGTTGCCTTTCAGCAGCTCGCCTTGATCGGTGACGCTCAGAACCATCCGGCGAGTGCGTTCAAATTCCTCCACCAGCATTGCCCACACTCGCTCCCGCAGGTCCGGGTCGGGAACAAGTTCGGCGTAGAGGCGCGCGATGGTCAGGTCAGCCTTGGACATGGCCAGTTCCACGTTGCGAACCAGATCAGAGAATAACGGAAAGCTGCGCATCATCTCGCAGAGCAAGGACTCATTGGCGGAGTCCTGAAGCGCGAAGCGCTCCAGCGCATGTCCTACGCCGAACCATGCGGGGACGGCGTGGCGGCTCTGCATCCAGCCAAAGACCCAGGGTATGGCGCGGAGATCGTCGAGTTGACGGCCCTGGCCGCGGCGCGGAGGGCGAGAGCCGATGCGCGCGTGCTCCAGCTCGTTCACCGGTGTGGCTTGTTCGAAATATTCGATCACTTCGGAATTCTCAGCGATGTGGTGGCGATAGAACGCGAAGGCATCGGAAGACATCTGCTCCATGGCCGGAGCCCAGCGCTGGTCGGCCCCGGGCGCGGGTCCCCGGGTGCGTGTGAGCGCCTCCAGGCAGGATGCGATCATGATCTCGAGGTTCCACTCCGCCAGCACCGGATCAGCATATTTCCAGTTGAGCACTTCGCCCTGCTCGGTGAGGCGAATCTCGCCGGAAAAATCTCCCACCGGCTGGGCAAGTATCGCGGTGTGAGTGGGGCCGCCGCCGCGCCCGACCGTGCCGCCGCGGCCGTGAAAGAGACGAAGCTTCACGTTGCACTCACGCGCCGCGCCATGCAGGTCGCGATGGGCTTTGTACAGCTCCCAGATGCTGGTCAGCATTCCGCCGTCTTTATTGGAGTCGGAATAGCCCAGCATGACCTCCTGCCAGCGTCCCCAGGAATCGAGGGGCCCCTGGTACTCGGGAGAGCGCCAGATCCGTTCCATCACCGAAGCGGAAGCGCGCAGGGCTTCAATCGATTCGAAAAGCGGCACCGGCATCAGGCCAGGGTCGTCTCCGCTGGCCGCGATTTGCACGCCGCAGGTGGCGGCCAGTTTGGTCACCGCGAAGAGGTCATCTTCCGTCTCCGCTCCGCTGATGATGTAGCTGCGAATGGCGCACGCGGGATACGACTTTTTCAAGCGGGCGATCTCGCGAAAGGTTTCGAGGATGTCCTGGGTGGAGGCGGATGTCTTGTCCACATTAGCTTCAGGCTCAGCCAACGCCCGGGCGTGCAGCCGCGCGTGCTGGCGGATGTCGAGAGTCGAAAGATGAAATCCAAAAGCGCGTACCTGGCGCAGAAGCGGATCAATTACCAGCTCGGCCTGTCGCAGGCCGCGGTTTGCCGCAAGGCTCTCGCGGATCAACGAAAGGTCGTTCTCGAACTCTCTGGCGTCTGGATATGCCTTGGAGTCCTCCAGTCCTTCGCGGCTGTGGCGCAGACGAACGACTATCAGGTTGAGCAGGCGGCGATAAAGTTCAGAGCTCGAAATCCGCGACTGGCGGGCATATTCATCGCCCATCTCCTCGCTGTACTCCGCCAGTCTCCCACGGACTGCGTCCGAAACCCTGGCCTGGCGAATGGAGGCACTGAGCTGATCGCTGGCGCGTTCCAGTTCCGCGATGTAATGGCCGATGATCACATTCCGCGCCCGCTGCAATGCCTCCCGAGTGGAACTGGGAGTGACGAACGGATTGCCATCGCGGTCACCGCCGATCCAGGAACCGAAGAAGAGAAGGTTGGGCACCTCCGAGTCCTGCAAATCAATCTCGTAAACTGCGCGCAGGGAGTCGACCAGTTCGTCATATAGCCGCGGCAGGGCGGCAAACAGCGAAAATGGATAGTGATCGAGGCCCATGCGGATCTCGTCGGTGACCAGGGGCTTCTCCAGGCGCACCTCATCGGTCTGCCATAAAGAAGTCACTTCGCCAAAGATCAGCGCTTCGAAGCGGCGGGCATCGGCCTCAGTCAGAGGCAGGCGGTCCAGACGTTCCAGTTGTTTGCCGATGCGGCGCCGTTTGAGCAACACCGTCCGGCGAGCCACTTCTGTGGGATGAGCGGTGAAAACAGGTACGACTTTTATCCTGCGCAGGACCTCGAGCGCTTGTTCCGCGTCAATCCCGGCCGCCCGCATGCGCCGGAAAGTGCCGCGGAATGAGCCCTCCAGCGGGGACTGCTCAGGATGCAGCTTGGCGGCACGACGCCGTCGCTTGCGATGGTTGGTTTCGGCCAGGTTGGTGAGCTCAAAATAAATGGCGAACGCTTTGGTAACCCGGTGGGCCTCATCGATGGTCAGGCGGGCGATGATGTTCCGCGCCTGGTTGAGCAGCGGATCCTGAAAATCTGCCGATCCCGTGTGACGGCGCGGCTGCTCCCGATGCTGAATGAAGATGCGCCGCAACTCCTCCACCACGCCCAGCAAGGACTCACCCACCTGTTCGACCAGTACACGGCCAAGTAAAACGCCGAGCAGACGCACATCGCGGCGGAGAGGAAGGTCCTTGATGGGATTGGTGGTGCCGGCGGTCAGCTCGTCAAGCCGGTTGCGCTGGTCGTCAGCATTCCAAAGCGGGCGCTCACCCATATCCAATCATAATTGAAAGCAGTGGAATTGCGCTCACGAGGGTTGGGTTAGCTGGTGCAGAATTTCCTGTGGCTCCGGGCGTTGGGTATAGTCTTCGTCGACGGAGGCATAGAGAATCGTGCCGTCGCGATCCAGAATGAAAGTGGCGGGGATGGGCAGTTCCCAACTGTCGTTGCCATTGGCAAAGGGCAGATTGACGAAGGCGCGGCGGTAGATGGCCTGCTGGTCGTCGGGTACGCGATAGACCAGCCCAAACTGTCGTGCTACCTGGTTTCGGGCATCGCTCAGCAGCGGAAAACGCAACTTGTGCTGGTCCGCCATGAAGAATGACTGCTGGACTGTTTGCGGGGAAATCGCCAGCAACGAAGCTCCCGCCTCTTTGAACCAGGGCAGTAGCAGGTTCATGGCCTCCAGTTGCCCTACACAAAATGGGCACCAGCGCCCGCGGAAAAAGCAGAGCACAAGACGCCCTTGGCTCAACAATCGGACAGATGAAACCAGTTTGCCATCCTGATCGTCTAGTTCGAAGGCTGGAGCTTTGGAGCTGACCGGCAGAGCGTTTTCCGCCAGGCGCTTTTCTTTGAGCTCCGAGATCACCCGGGCATGAACGGCCTGGGTGTCGGCGGGTACGTACTTGGCGATCAGCACCTTGCGCTCGGCGAAAATGTCACGCAGAGACCGAGTGTCGGCGCTGGGAGCGGATTCTTCAAGCGATCGCCACTTCATGAGTTCACGCTACCGATGTTCAGTGCGGGTAGGGGTCCTTCGACTTCGCTGAGTCATTCGCAAAGCGAATGCTCAGGCTGCGCTCAGGATGACAACCCAGAAACCTACATTCCCGGCATCTTCATCCCGGCCATGCGGCGGGCGAAGCTGGGTTTGCCGATCTGCTTGAACATCTTTCGCATCTGGGCATACTGGCGCAGCAGGTTGTTGACTTCCTGCACACTGGTGCCCGAGCCGCGGGCGATGCGTTTACGCCGGCTGCCATTCATGACTTCGTGATGCAGACGCTCGTGCTGGGTCATCGAATTGATGATAGCCTCCACCCGGCTGAGCTGTTTTTCGTCTACTTTGTCGGCGTGCTTCTGTATGCCTGCGAAGGGACCAACGCTGGGTAGCATGCCCATCAGGTTCTGGATCGATCCCATTTTCTTCAGCTGCCGCAGCTGGTCGCGAAAGTCTTCCAAAGAAAAGCCGTCGCCCGTAAGTGCCCGGCTGGCCATTTCCTGTGCTTTCTTTTTGTCAACATTCTGTTCCGCTTTTTCGATCAGCGAGAGAATGTCGCCCATGCCGAGGATACGAGACACGATGCGGTCGGGATGGAAGGGCTCGAGCGCGTCGTACTTTTCACCCACGCCGATGAACTTGATGGGCTGGCCGGTCACCTGCCGAATGGAAAGAGCGGCGCCGCCGCGGGCATCGCCATCCATCTTGGTGAGGACGACGCCGGTCAGGGAAAGCTTTTTATGGAACTCGTCGGCGGAGTTGACCGCGTCCTGTCCGGTCATGGCGTCGGCCACGAAAAGGATTTCCTGCGGGTTGAGCAGCCGCTTGAGCGACTGCATCTCGTCCATCAACTGATCGTCGATGTGCAGGCGGCCGGCAGTGTCCACGATCAGCACGTCCGAGCCGGTGTTGATGGCCTCGCGGCGGGCTTCCTTGGCCAGACGCTCGACGGTCGCCGTGTTGGCCTCGCCGACTTCGCCTTCGTAAATGTTGGCCTTGATCGCCTGGGCTACGACTTTAAGTTGCTCGCGGGCCGCAGGACGGTACACGTCCACCGAAACCAGCAGGGGACGATGCCCGCCTTGCTTCAGCCAGTTCGCCAGCTTGCCGGACGTTGTGGTTTTGCCCGAGCCCTGCAGGCCAGCCATGAGAATAACCGTCGGCGGCTGCGAGGCGAACTTCACCTTGGCAGTATCGTGGCCCAGGATTTCGATCAATTCATCGCGCAGAATCTTGATTACCTGTTCGGCAGGCGAGAGCGCGGTCGCCACCTGCTGGCCGATCGCCTTCTCCTGAATGTGATCGATAAGCTGCTTTACCACCTTGAAGTTGACGTCAGCTTCAAGCAGCGCCAGCCGAATCGCGCGCAGCGCCTCCTGCATGTTTTCTTCGTTGAGGGTGGCCTCGCCCCGCAGGGTCTTGAAGGCGCGCTGCAGCTTTTCCGAAAGATTCTCAAACATAGACAGTAACTATTCTATCAGTGGAATGGGGGTGCCCCGTCCTCGTCGTTCCGCACTTTGGAACGACAGGGCTGGAGTTCGGGAATCAAAATCCCCACCCTGTCTCTCCAAAAAACGGAGAGACGAGGGTGGGGCACCCTCTAACGAAATACTTCGAACGCCGCTATGACGGTATTGCAGTGGATAGTGACCGTATCTTCCACTTCGCGCGCGTAGCCGCCTGCGTAAGTGACCATCACGGGAATATTCCGCGCCTTGGCCACGCGAAACACCAACTCATCCCGCCGTTTTAATCCCTCGATGGTCAGGGCGAGCCCACCCAACTGGTCTTCGCCATACGGGTCAGCGCCGGCGATGTAGCAGATCAGTTCGGGCTCGAACTGGCGCAGACCGGAACTGAGCGCGTTGTCGAGCCAGGCCAGGTAGTCGTCGTCGCCCACACCATCGGGTAGGTCCACGTCGATCGAGGAATGCGGCTTCCACGCCGGGTAGTTGTTGTGCTGGTGGAGAGAAATCGTGAATACCTCGCCCGCGTGCGCATGCCGCATCTTTCCCGGCGGAGCCGAGTCCAGCCTGGCCGGCGAAGTCGAAGGCAGCGGCTCGCTGGGTGTGCGGGTGCCGGCGAAGATGGCGGCAGTGCCATTGCCTTGGTGAACATCACAGTCTAGCGTCATGGCACTGCGAATCTTGTCATCACGCTGCATGCGGCGAATGGCCACCGCTACGTCATGAATCATGCAAAAGCCCTCGCCGTGATCGGGGAAGGCATGGTGAAAGCCTCCGCCGATGTTGAAGGCCACGCGGTCGCTCAGGGCATGCTGCGCAGCCAGAATCGATCCGCCTGCCGCCAGCCAGAAAGCCCGCACCAGTTCCGGGGAGTAGGGAATCTCCATTTCGAGCGCTTCACGCGCGGAAAGCGTTCCGGTCGTGAGCTTCTGGACGTATTGCGGAGTGTGGACCAGCAGGATGTCCTGGTCCGACGCAGGCTGCGGAGTGATGAAGTCGGAGGGTGCGGCAACCTTTGTCTCCAGCAATCGGTCGTGGATGCGGCGATACTTCTCTGCGGGAAAGACATGGCTGCCGATGGGCAGGAAGTAATCGTCGCTGTAGATAAGCTTGAAAGGGAGCATAAGAACAGTTGTCGGTTGTCAGTCGCAAGGTCTCTGACGATCGACTATCGTTTTCTGCCCGGAGGTACTGGCGCCACCAGGTGTCGCCGCACCGGTACGATCGCGCCTTTAGCCGGATCGGCCGCCGCCGTGGCCCGCGACAACACTTCCTCCTGGATGTACTTTACGAAGTCATGAATCTGAACCTGCATTTCTTCCATGCGCTCCCGCATTTGAAGAATTATTGCGATGCCGCTGATGTTCACGCCCAGGTCGCGTGCCAAAGAGAGGATGAACTCCAGACGCTGCAAGTCTTCGTCGGTGTACAGGCGAGTATTGCCTTCAGTGCGCGACGGTTTGAGCAGGCCCTCGCGTTCGTACAGGCGCAGAGTCTGAGGGTGGATGCCATACATCTCCGCTACCGACGAGATCATGTAGGCGCCCTTGGATTTGCGCTTGGTCATCCCTACTACTTTACCCCAAAAGACAAAGGCCACGGACAAACACAGATTCTCACGGATACATCCGTGAAACCCGTGGCTCCGTGGCCAAGTTTTTTTTACTTATACTGCCGGTTTCTCCGGCGCGGCGCTCCAGCCCGCGGGCTTGAGTGCTACATTCAAGAAATAGGCGACTACGCCAGCCGCGATGAGCAGGATTCCGAAAGAGAAGGCGCTCATCCCCAGCACCCGCGCATTCTCGGCTCGGACAACAGAGAAGCCGAGCAGTAGCATGGGCGCAACTCCGACGGCTGCCGCCCCGAACATTCCTCCCGGAACCCGGAAGGGACGGGGAAGCTCAGGCTCGCGGATGCGCAGAACGATCAGCGCCACAAACTCGAGGCCGAGGCTGACGCCGTACAGCAGGATATCGATGATGATCAGGCGTTCAAAGCCCAGTCCCAGGCACATGGCCCATCCCGTGGCACAGACCAGAATGGTCACCCAGGGGGCCCGCGAGCGGGGATGCAATTTGCCGAAGACCCGGGGCAGCATGCCATCCTGCGCCATGGCCAGGGGCAGGCGCGAATAGCTCATCACCAGGGCATTGAACATGCCAAAGCCGCTGATCATGCCACCCAGCGCCAGTCCGACGCGCAGTAGCGGCCCACCCAACATGCCGGCGATGTCAGCCCATGAACCGGTCTCCCAAGCGCTGGACGAGAGCCCGGTCAACCACATGGCCGCCACGGGCACGATGTAGCTCAGGGCCACGATCACCACCGCCGCCAGCATGGCTCGAGGATAGGTGCGCTGCGGGCGTTCGACCTCAGTCGCGATGGTCGACGCGTTGTCCCAGCCCATGTAATTCCACATGCAGATGATCAGGCCGCCCAGGATATCGACGGTAGAGGTGGTTGGCGTGGTTACGGCATGGGCGAGCGCCCCGAACTTGAAGGGGGCAATCAGGACGATGAGAATGAAGGGTGCCGACAGGGCAAAGAAAAGCCACAGGGAAGTCGTGGATACGACCCGAACTCCCGCAATGTTCAGCACGGCGCAAGCAACTACGACCGCCAGCCCAACCATGACTCCGCGATGGCCTTCCGCGAACCAGGGAAACAGGCGGTCGAGATAGAGCACAAAGAGCGTGGGATAAATCGCCATATCGAAGATGCTGGCGACCAGCGATAACCAGGCTTCCTGGAATCCCCAGAAGTTGCCCATGGCGCGGCGCACCCAGGCGTAATAGCCGCCTTCGAAGGGCAGGGCGCTGGAAAGTTCTCCGATCATGAACGCTGTGGGCAGGCTCCAGAGAATGGGGGTCAGCAGCAGGATAAGAATGGCCTTGCCGTAGCCGGCGCCGTGCACTATGTCTTCCGTGCCATAGGTGCCGCCCGACACCATAAAGAAGGTGGCAGCTACGAGGGGCCAGAGCGTGAGGCGAACCGATTTTTTCCGGCTGGGGATGACGGTGGGTGGCTGGAGATTCTGACGCGGGGCGCTAGCTGTTGCCAATTTCGACGGCTTCCTCCCGGGGCGATCCTTGCGCTTTCAGAATTCGGCTGGTTGCAAGTTCGCAGCCGTGAGCATACGGGAAATTAGATGCAGTGTAAAAATAATTTTTGAATTATTTTTTGCAGCGAGGCACGGAAGTAATAGCCAGTCGTCAGTCTTCAGTCGTCAGATTTAGCTACATGGAGATTGACGACTGAGGAACGACGACCGACGACTGCTCCTAGACGTTCTTCCAGAGTTCCGCGCGGGGGTCTTCCGGGTTCAGCTTGGCCAGTTCGCGCAGAATTTCCTTCGAGCGCTCGTCCCGAGGCATGGGAACGGTGAGTTTGACTTCGACAATCTCGTCGCCGCGAGTACCTTCCTTGGTGGCCGAGGGCACTCCCTTTTCGCGCAGCCGAAGCTTTTGCCCGGACTGGGTTCCGGGCGGAATCTTGAGCAGGGTTCGGCCGTCGATGGTTGGAACCTCGATCTTGGCGCCCAGAGCCGCCTCGGTGGCGGACACCGGCACCGTGATGCGGATGTCATCCCCCTCGCGGTGGAAGACGGGATGGTCGGCGGCCCGGATGATCACGTAGAGATCGCCCGCTGGGCCTCCGTGGGCTCCCGCGTTGCCTTTGCCGGCCAGGCGGATGCGCTGGCCATCGCGGGTGCCCGCCTTGATGCGGACTTCGAGCGGCTCGGTGCGTTCGACCGTACCCTCCCCATGGCAATTCGGGCAGACGGAGATGTTCTTTCCGGTTCCGTGGCATCTCGGGCAGGGGACGTTGAATTTCATCCGTCCCCCGGTTTGCGTGACCTGGCCCTTGCCGCCGCATTCCGGACAGGTGCCGCCAGCCTCGATAAAGCCCTGGCCGTGGCAGTTGGGACAGGTATCCCGACGGGTAATATTCAGGCGCATCACGCCGCCCCGGATCGCAGTCCAGAAGGGCACGTTGACCTGGTACTCGAGATCGGATCCAGGCTCGGGACCTTCCTGTGCAGCGCCTCCCCGTCCACCGAAAATGCCGGAGAAAATATCGCGGAAGCTGCCTGTGCCGGAAGTGCTCGCCTTTCGGCCCTGCGCGTTTTCGAACATGTCGGTAAAGTCGAAGCCGCCGAAATCGAAGTTGGTGCCTTGTGCGCCTCCTCCCGGTGGAGCTCCCGGGAAACCTGCGCCCGGTCCCGCCGCGCCGCCTCCAGCCCGGGCGTAAGCCTCAGCCGTCGCGGCATCAATGTTGTCGGAGTAAAAGCCGACCTGGTCGTAAATTTTCCGCTTCTTGGGATCGCTCAGGACTTCGTTGGCTTCAGACAGGGCCTTGAACTTCTCTTCCGCGCCCTTGTCCCCGGGATTGACGTCGGGATGGTATTTACGCGCAAGTTTGCGGAAGGCCTTGCGGACATCGTCCGCCGAGGCGGACTTCTTCACGCCAAGGATTTCGTAGTAGTCCTTTTTGGGGGTACTGGCCATTCTTGCTTATGCGTCGCTCAAGAAATCGCGAAGTATGACAGTTTCAGTTCTGGATGTTATGACGGTTTTTCCCCAGAATGCCGAAGCGCTCGTAGGACGGTGAGTCCACGTAGACAGGAATGCGCTGCACTCCCGTCAGCGTGGGCGCCAGGACATACCAGTAGGCCTCGTCTTCCGCGAAATTTAGAAAATAATCCTGACCATTGACTTCAAATTGCAATTTGTCTTCTCCCTATACCCGTAGCGCCGGCGTCTCGCCGGCTGTCGTGGGGGCATCCTGCCCCCACCCCGAGGGCAAGATGCCCTCGGGACAGCCGCCGGGACGGCGGCGCTACGAAAACCCGCGGGCCAGTCGCCCGCGTCCACAGAAACCCAGCCGAGCTGCGCTCGCCCTGGACGGGTCAGAGACCGTCCCCACACAGGCCTTGCTGAAAAGCTGACGGCTGTCAGCTTACTTCTTGTCTTCCACGTCCACGTACTCGGCGTCGATTACGCCTTCGTCTTTCTTGGGCCCGCCGTTGGCGCCTGGCTCGGGACCTGCACTTGCGCCTGGCCCTGGGCCGGCGCCAGGAGTCTGCGCCTGGGCCGCCTTGTACATCTGTTCGGCCAGCTTGTGCGAGGCTTGCGTAAGGGTCTCACGCGCCTTGTCCATGGCTGCCTTTTCGTTCGACTCCAACGCCTTCTTGGCGTCGGCGATCGCGTTTTCCACGTCGCCACGCTCCGAGCCGGAGATCTTGTCTCCCTGCTCGCGCAGCATCTTCTCCACGCTGTAAACCATGGAATCGAGCTGGTTCTTGGAGTCGATCTCCTCGCGCTTGGCCTTGTCCTCGGCGGAATGCGCATCGGCTTCCTTGGCCATGCGCTCGACTTCGTCCTTGCTCAGACCGGAAGACGACGTAATCGTGATCTTCTGGTCCTTGCCCGTGGCCGTGTCTTTCGCGGTCACGTTCAGGATGCCGTTGGCGTCGATGTCGAACGTCACTTCGATCTGCGGCACGCCACGCGGGGCCGGTGGAATCCCGGTCAGGTGGAACTTGCCCAGAGTGCGGTTCTGCGCCGCCAGAGGACGCTCGCCCTGCAGCACGTGCACTTCAACCGAGGTCTGGCTGTCAGCCGCGGTCGAGAATGTCTCCGTCTTTTTGGTCGGAATCGTCGTGTTGCGCGGGATCATCGGCGTAGCTACGCCGCCCAACGTTTCAATCGCCAACGACAGCGGGGTCACGTCCAGCAACAGCAGGTCTTTGACTTCGCCCTTGAGCACGCCGCCCTGGATGGCTGCGCCGATCGCGACGACTTCATCCGGATTGACGCCCTTGTGGCCTTCCTTGCCGAAGAGGTCCTTTACCAGCTGCTGGATACGCGGCATGCGGGTCTGCCCACCGACCAGCACCACTTCGTTGATCTTGCTGGCATCCACGCCGGCATCTTTCATGCACTGCTTGCAGGGGCCGACCGAACGCTGAATGATGTCTTCAACCATCGACTCCAGTTTGGCCCGGGTCATTTTCTTGACCAGGTGCTTGGGGCCGCCGGCATCGGCGGTGATGAAGGGCAGGTTGATCTCGGTCTCCATGGTGGTGGAGAGTTCGATCTTGGCCCGCTCCGCTGCGTCACGCAGACGCTGCAGCGCCATCTCGTTGCCCTTGCCGCGCAGGTCGAGGCCTTCGTCCTTCTTGAACTCGTCGATGAGCCAGTCCACGATGCGCTGGTCGAGGTTGTCGCCGCCCAGGTGGGTGTCACCGTTGGTGGCCTTGACTTCGATCACACCTTCGCCGACTTCCAGTACCGAAATGTCAAAAGTCCCGCCGCCGAAGTCGTACACGGCGATGGTCTCGTCCTTCTTCTTATCGAGACCGTAGGCGAGCGCGGCCGCTGTGGGCTCATTGATGATGCGCTTCACTTCCAGGCCGGCAATCTGCCCGGCATCCTTGGTGGCCTGCCGCTGGGCGTCGTTGAAGTACGCCGGGACGGTGATGACCGCCTCGGTCACTTTCTCGCCGAGATAGTCCTCAGCCGCCTTCTTCAACTTCTGCAGAATCATCGCGGAAACCTGGGGCGGCGTGTACTCCTTGCCTTGCGCCAGCACCGCGACGTGGTCGCCCGACTGCACCACCTTGTAGGGCACCATCTTGATTTCTTCGGTCACTTCGTCGAAGCGGCGTCCCATGAAGCGCTTGATCGAATAAACCGTGTTTTCCGGGTTGGTGATGGCCTGGCGCTTCGCCACCTGCCCCACCAGTCGTTCACCGGTCTTGGTAAAACCGACGACCGAGGGCGTGGTTCGCCCTCCTTCTTCATTAGGGATCACCTTGGGTTCCCCACCCTCCATGACAGCGACGCAGGAGTTGGTGGTTCCGAGGTCAATACCGATAATCTTGGCCATGTTCTGACCCTCCTTGAAAACTATAAGTACTTCTTAATCAATGGATTAAGTATTGCAATGTCCGCCATAATAAGACTTGAGTGAATCGTTGTCAATGTTTAGATGCTGAGAATCCTCGCTTGGATACATCAGCTGGAAGCGGAATATTGAAGAATACAGAGGCCTAGTCGTACTTTTCGTACAAGATCGATTTCCGGTCCCAGCCCAGACCCTTCAGCAACTCGCGGTTGGCCTTGACCATCTTGTCGAGGCCGCAGATGTAGGCATGCATGTCCGCCCGACCCTGAACGATTCCGGACAGGTGTTCCTGGACGTACCCGCGCCGCCCTTGCCATTCCTGAGCGCCACGGCTGAGGGTGGGCACGTAGTGAAAGTTTACGTGTCGTCGCGCGAGCCGCGAAAACTCTTCGTGATAGTAGATATCGCCTTCCGTCCGATTACCGAACACCAGCCAGAGCTGCTTGCCTTGATGCCGAACCGGATCGGCCAGCAGCCAGTGCAGCATAGAGCGGAACGGAGCAATACCGGTGCCGGTGGCCACAAACACGGTATCGCGCAAGGGCGGCCGCAGGATGAAATCGCCAAACGGCCCCTGGCAGCTGATGTTGTCCCCAATTTTCATGTCGCACAGGAAATTCGACATGAAACCGTCCTGTACCCGGTTGAGGCAGAGCGCCAAGCGATTGTCCTCTCCGGGCGGGGAAGCGATGGAATAGGCACGAGTGATCTCTTCGCCATCGGGCTTGTTGGTCCTAAACGATAACCATTGCCCCGCGATGAAACCGAAACGGGGAACCGCTGAGACTTCAAATTCCAGGTGCTTGGTTTGCTGGGAAAGCGAAAGCGAAGCCAGGAGCCGGGCGTCGAAGGTTTGAAATTTTGACATACAGGCTCTAGATGACCAGCGAGGCTCAAAGGTCGCGCCGGTTCGCGCTTGATCAGCCTGACCTGCGGATCGTTTTTTCCTTGCCTCCAGACGTCGTTTCCGCGATCATCTTAATTCTCCTTTAACCAGGACTTCCCTCCGGCCCGGGCCCCAATGAGCAGCCCAAAGGCTGCCTCTTCAGACTATTCCAAAACTTCATCGAGGACGTCCATGCCAAAAACGAATCGCAAGTCGAACGTTGCCCCCCTGCGCTTTGCGCACCCATTTTTCACTTCCACGCCCCCCAGCCAGAGAAAAACCATACCCTCCGCCCACGCCTCCAGAATGTCGGAGTGGATCAGCCAGAAACTAGGCCCGATTCCCAAGCCCACCCGCGAGCCGGTCATGGACTTGGCCGACATCATCGGCGCGGCAGCGGTCACGGACATCGAGAAGTCGGGGTTGATCCGTTTCCATGCAACGGGCGATACCAGCAGACCCGGCGGCAGCTCGTCGCAAGAGGAGATTGCGCTGGAAATGACGAAGGACTATAACGCCGATGCCAGCGCGAATAATCCTGCCTTCTTTCTTCATCTCGGCGACGTGATCTACGGCCACGAAAAGGAGACCCTTTACCGCGATGAATTCTATCGCCCGTACAAGGACTATCCTGGCAAGATCCTGGCGGTCGCGGGCAACCACGACGGAGAAATATTTGCCAAGTCCGACCCCACTCCCCTGAAGGCTTTCCTTGAGACTTTCTGTGCAAAGAGCGCCGTGGTACCGCCGATCGCCGACGAAGTGCGCATCTTTCGCCAGACCATGACCCAACCGGCGGTCTATTGGCTGCTCAATTGTCCCTTCCTTCAGATCATTGGACTTTATTCGAATATCGCGGAAGGTCCAGGCCATCTGGAAGGAGCGAATGGGCGACCAGAGCCAGTTAACCTGGCTGGCTAAGGCTCTTGCCAGCATCGCGGCGGAGCGCGCCGCAGGAAAACGCCGGGCGCTTGTGATCGCCGTCCACCATCCCCCTTACAGTAACGGCGGTCACAGCGGTAGTCCGGATATGTTAAACAACATCGATGCTGCCTGCCAGAAGGCCAAAGTGATGCCGGATGCCTTCCTATCCGGGCATGCGCACAACTACCAACGCCACACCCGGAGGACGACTCTACAGGGACGGCCATTGGAAATCCCATTCATCGTGGCAGGATGCGGCGGGCACAACGACAGCTCGGTGGATGCGGCAACGGGACAGCACAATGGCGATCATACCTTCGATCGTTCGAGAAAGGTTTTGGCTATCTCGTCGTGACCGCCTCGTCGAGCCAGCTCTCAATCCAGATGAACGGAGTTCCCAAAGAAGCGCGGCCCTTCGACACGGCTACGGTATCCCTTGCAACCAACAAATTGGTTTAGCCGGCGGGCAAAAAACTGCCGGGCGAGTTCACCAATCCGCCCGGCAGTCTCCGCATCACGAGCTCTCTTACTCCACCGTCACCGACTTGGCCAGGTTCCTGGGCTGGTCCACGTCGCAGCCGCGGCGGACCGCGATGTGATAGGCCAACAACTGCAGAGGAACGATTTCGAGAATCGGCAGCAACTCTTCCGGCGCCGCCGGAACGTACAGCACGTGGTCGGCGGCCTCCTTGATGTCCTCGTCGCCTTCGGTGGCCAGCGCGATGATCATTCCGGAGCGGGCCTTCACCTCTTTGAGATTGGAGCAGGTTTTTTCGTAGCGTGTCATCGAGAGCGCGTCTTTAGTATCGCGGGTCGCAATGATTACCACCGGCAGGTTCTCGTCGATCAGCGCGTTAGGGCCATGCTTCATTTCTCCGGCAGGATAGCCTTCGGCGTGAATGTAGGAAACTTCCTTCAGCTTGAGGGCGCCTTCAAGCGCGATGGGATAGTGGATGCCGCGTCCCAGGAAAAGGAAGTCCTGGGAACGCGAATACTCTTTAGCCAGGTCTTCACATTCCTCCTCACGCGTGAGGAGATGTTCGAGCTTGCCGGGGATGCGTGTGAGTTCCTGGATTGCCTCTTTGGCCTGGTCGGCGCTCATGGTGCCGCGCTGCTGCGCCAGAAACAGAGAGAAAAGGTACAGGGCCGTAAGTTGAGCGGTAAAAGCTTTGGTCGAAGCCACGCCAATCTCGGGGCCGGCATGCGTGATGATGGTCCCCGCCGCTTCGCGCGTGATCATCGAACCCACCACATTGCAGATGGCCAGGGTCTTCGAACCTTTGGCTTTGGCTTCGCGCTGGGCTGCGATCGTGTCCGCAGTTTCGCCCGACTGGGTGATCAGCATGGTGAGGGTGTCGGGCGCGATGATGGGGTCGCGATAACGCCACTCACTGGCGTAATCCACCTCGACCGGAAGTCGGGCCATGCGTTCGATCATGAACTTGCCGGCCTGGGCGGCGTGCCAGCTGGTTCCGCAAGCCGCGATGTTGATTTTCTTCGCGGCTTTGAACTCGGCCTCGCTGATCTCCATTTCATCAAGGAAGACATGGCCGGTTTCCTGCGAAACCCGTCCCAGGGTGGTATCGCGCACGGAGCGCGGCTGTTCGTAGATTTCCTTCAGCATGAAATGCTTGAAGCCGCCCTTTTCCGCCATGATCGGGTCCCAGGTGACATGCTGCACCTGGCGGACAACGGGCTGCCCGTTGAAGTCGGTGAGTTGCACCCCCTCCGGCGTGATCACCGCCAGATCGCCGTCGCCCAGGAAGAACAGGTCGCGGGTGTGATACAGGATCGCGGGAACGTCGGAGGCGACGAAGTACTCGTCCTTGCCCAGGCCGATTACGGCGGGCGGGCCATTGCGGGCGGCCACGATCTTGTTGGGCTCATCCACCGCGATCACGGCCATCGCAAACACTCCGGTCAGTTGGCCCACCGTTTTTCGGACGCACTCTTCGAGCGACGGGCGATGTCCATTCGCCGTCTTCAGAAAATATTTTTCCACCAGGTGCGCGATGACTTCGGTATCGGTCTCGGTAGTGAACTTGTGCCCTTCTTCAATGAGCTTGCGCTTCAGCGAAACATAGTTCTCGATGATTCCGTTGTGCACGACTACGATTCGTCCGGTGCAGTCGCGATGCGGGTGGGCGTTTTCTTCGGTAGGGCGGCCATGCGTGGCCCAGCGGGTATGACCGATGCCGTAGGTGCCATCGAGCGGCTTGAGCCGGATCACCTCTTCCAGATTGCGCAGCTTGCCCTCAGCCCGGCGAATCTGCAGCCCTTCGCCATTGCCGCACACCGCGATTCCGGCGGAATCATAGCCCCGATACTCCAGCCGTCTGAGGCCCTCGATGATGACCGGTACGACCCGCTTCTTGCCAACGTATCCCACTATGCCGCACATACGGATGCTCCTAGTTTTCGGCCCGGGGGGAAACCGAAGATGTTTGTTTTGTGAGTTAGAATCCGGCCACTACTTCAGAACGCGCACCGCACGTTCCGTGGACAACCAGCCTGCCGCAGCAGGAAAACCTTCCATCACCGAACCGGGGACTTCGGCTAGTCTTCGAGGGAGAAACGGAACTCTTCAATCACCGGATTGGTCAGGACGTCGCGGGCAATGCGTGTTACTTCTGCCTCGACTTCGTTCCGGCTCAGGCCGCCATCGAGTGTGAGCTCGAAATATTTGCCCTGGCGTACCGCTTCCAATCCTTTATATCCCAATTTTTTAAGCGCGCTGTGGATCGTCTTGCCCTGCGGATCCAGCACGCTTTTCTTGAGGGACACGTACACGTAAGCTTTCATGGGGGATAAACCCATTATACGTCACCAACATTCAAAGTGAGCCAAACCATGGACTTAGCCCAGACGTGCCAGCCGCCCCTCAAGGTCCGAGAGGGCGCTTTCAAGCATCTGGCGATGACGGGGATTCTGTACGGACTGAAGTTGCTGAAGCACTCGCCGGCGGGAGAGTTCAAGCGCTTCCCGCTCCTGCTTCCGGGCGGCCTGTTCGAGTGTAAGTCGTTGTTTCGATTCGATCTCCGTGCTGACCGCTGCCTGCTGCTCCTCCACCGACTTGCTCTCCCATCCGCGGGCCATATTTCCATTATAGATGGAGGAGTTGACAATCGTATCTGTCTGCCATCACTAAGGGCCATCGCCCGGATGACTCATCCAAGATAACGTTTACCTTGCCGGAAAACCTATTCCCGCGATCAAAATTTTGAGCCAGAATGAAAGTTTGTTTGCAAACCAGTAAACTTTGGTTTATGGTTCGCAGCGTTACCGGGTTCTGCGGGCAGTTCGAGGGGGAGTAGAACCGAGCGGATCGCAAGCACGAGCGCACATCCACTCCTATACTGGGGACTTCGTCAGCCGCGAAGTATAGCCTCGAAATTGGTAGAGGAACGCAGCTGACCCGGGGCATTCTTGATGCAGGCTCCTGACGGTAGAATCGCCATCCTCGCAGCCGGACTGAACCTGCGCGGTCTTCGTGAGCGCCTTGGCCTAACCATGCGTGAAGTCGAGAGCGCCAGCGCCCGCATTGCCGAACGGCATGGCAATGACGAGTTCGGAGTCAGCCCCAGCCGCTTATCTGATATTGAAACCAAGGGATTGGTTCCCAGCATTTTCCGCCTCTACTCCCTAGCCATCGTCTATCGCTGCGACCTTCGCGAAATACTGGCGTGGTACGGAATCGACTTGAGTCTGTCGGCGGCGGATTTGCAGCTTAACCTTCCTCCCAAGTCGCATTTTGAAGAGACTCTGCAGGGTACGTCCAAGGTAGCCATCCCTACGCGCCTCGACCCCTCGTTCGATCCCCGCCGCAGCGCCAACCTGAGCCGCATCGTGGAGCAGTGGGGATCGGTGCCGCTGGGGTATCTCGCCCACCTGAGCCAGGACAAATATATGTACGGGTATGTGGGCAGTGAGGATTTCACCATGTATCCGCTGCTGCCGCCCGGCACTTTTCTGCAGGTGGATGAAGCCAGAAACAAGATTGAGCAGGCGCTATGGCGTTCCGAGTTGGAGCGTCCCATCTATTTCGTGGAGACCCGCGAAGGCTACACCTGCTGCTGGTGCAGCTTGAAAGGTGAGCAGATTGTGCTGCATTCGCATCCGCTTTCGCCCGTACCCGTGCGGGTGCTGCGCCATCCCCAGGAAGCGGAAGTGATCGGCCAGGTAGTGGGCATCGCCCTTAAGCTCGGGGAATGGCGTCCGCTGCAGTCTTTACCGGAGCCGAAAGCAGACTCGAAAGAGCATGTAACACTGCACTGAAGTGGCGCGCGGATCCACCGCCGAGATCTTGTGGAAGCAAGGCTGGCGCCTGGCTTTGCAGCCGCTCCATAAACTCACCCGCAGTCATCTGTAACGCCCCGCTCGAAGCCATCACATCGTCGCGCAAAACGTGAAGCGGAGTGCGCAGCATTCTGAGAAATAACAGATGATGCGCCTCCGCAAGAGCCTGCTGCGCCGCTCTCTCACCGTAAGTCCTGCTTAGTCCCCAATGCGCATAGGTGCCCGAGGCTGCGTCCCTCAGGCTCGCGAGATATCCGATCTTTCCGACCGTTCCCGCCACTTCAGCAAGCGTCGTTCCCAACAAATCTTCGAGAGCAGATCTCAGTGCCATTTTCGGATTTCAGAAAACCCTACAGTTTTCGACTTTGTGAAAAAGAAACCCAATTAGGGCCGACCTTACCACGGTTGAACCTCCCAAGCCACCCCAAAAAGGAGTTCTACCGTGAAACGATTCTTGCTGTTCCTTATCGCAAGCGTACTGCTTGCCGGCGCTCTTTCAAGTCCAACCTTCGTAAACGCAGATGGAGGTCCCAGTCCGCAATGTCCGGGACGCGAAATTTGTAAACCCTGAGGTGTGAAAGCTTCTGCAGCTTTTGCGAAAACGGAGGACGTGAGGCAACAGGATCGCACCGGGACGGGTTCAACCTCGTTTCCGGCGCTTGGGAAAAGTGTTTGCGGTTGGGCCGCAAAACGGGATATAGTTCCCGCGGTCTGCCATGTATCCGCACTCATTCCTGTGGCACTACCTGTGGATTGCTCCCCACGCCCTCCAGGTCATCGTCGTCGCGGTCATGCTGCGGCGGGGTTGGTTTCGCGAGTTTCCAGTGTTCTTCGCCTACACTGTGTTCCAGGTACTGGAGGAAGGAGCGCTTTTTATCCTGGATCACAGTGCGGCGATTTCCGGCTATCAGTATTGGTGTGCCCACTCAGTAGGCCTGGCCATCGACGTCGTATTGCGGTTCGGAATTATCTTCGAGGTGTCTTCCAGCATTTTCAGGAACTATCCCGGGCTTAAGCAGTTATGTCGAATTCTTTTTCGTGGAGCGATTGTGATTCTGCTGTTGGCCGCAATCACCATCGCCGCCCGTGCCCCTGAACATGACGTATTCCCTTTCCTTGCCAGAATCCACATCCTGGATCTGTCTGTGAGCGTTATGCAGAGCGGCTTGTTGATCCTGCTGGTAGGATTCTGTTCCTATTTCGGACTTTCCTGGCGCAATCTGGCTTACGGCATCGCGTGTGGGTTGGGAATTTTCTCCAGTGTCAAGCTGGCGACGGAGTCCATCCGGGTGTGGACCGGGCCGGTGGCTGGTTACGCCTTCGACTTCGTCACCATGGCGACCTATCATTGTTGCGTAGTGATCTGGCTGGTGTATCTCCTGGTGCCGGAAACGGCACCCGACACGGTGAAGGAATTGCCGGAGAATGCGCTCGAGCAGTGGAATGCTGAGTTACAACGGTTGCTACTGCAATGATTCTTCCTTTCACCCTGGTTGTGGTGGCGCTGGCGATTCTGTTGTTGCTGCTTTATGTCGAAGGCGGCCAGAACTCGTCCGTGAATAGCGTGGAAGATTTGAAGGGCCGTACCCGGCCGGTGGATCTGGAAGCTTTTCGGAATCTTGTGGATGCCAGGGAAGAGGAGTTCCTTCGCGCCAGCTTGTCGCCGAATGAGTTTCGCGCCGTGCAGAGGGAACGTACGCGAGCGGCGGTGGAGTATATCGGCAATACCGCCCACAATGCTGCCTTCCTATTGCGTCTGGGAGAGGCAGCAACCCGCAGCGCCGATCCCCGCATCGCCCAGGCCGGCCGGCAATTGATGGATAGCGCGTTGCGACTGCGTGCGTACGCACTACTCTCCGGAGCCAAGCTCTATCTGCGCATGGTGTTTCCAGAGGCCCACCTTTCCTATGGCCAATTGGCCGACAACTACCAACGTCTCAGTGCCTTAGCCAGTCAACTCGCGCGTATGCAGCATCCTGCCCACGCGGCTCGGCTCTCGGCGTTGCTCTGACGACCACCTCACCTTGTTCTGAAAACCTGAATTCCACAGACGGGCGAGCCGCAAAACTTTAACCCCGGCTTTTTCCGAAAACGGAACAAGACATAAAAAAAGTGTTTACGTGTTAGACAATAGCACTATAATTCGTGCCGTTTGCCGAGGGGGAGTTAGCGGGCTCGCGCAAATTGAGTACAGACAGCCACTTCGATTTTGACGCGGATCTTCAGCGTTTCGAAGCTCTGCTCGACATGGCGGACCTTGTCGCCCGCCACCACAGCTTGCCAGAACTGTTTGTCGCGATGGCGGAACGACTGGGCCAGGTCACGGCAGCTGACGCGACCAACTTCTCGCTTTACGATTCCGAAAAAAATGTGATGCGCGTGCATCTCTGGGAAGGAAATGAGTTGTCCCCTGCCCCGCTGGAAGTGCCGGTTGAGGAATCGCCCTCGGGCTGGGCGTGGCAAAATCAGCAACCGCTGGTCGTGGACGACCTGATGGCGGACCCGCGATTTCCACCCGTGCTGCGCACTCTGCGCGAGAAAGGACTGCGCTCCTACTGCTGGCTGCCTCTGACAACCGCACAGAAGCGGTTGGGCACCCTGGGTCTGGGCAGTTCTCGAACTGGTGCATACGGCGAAAAAGACATGCGCCTGCTGCCGCGAATGGCAAAGCTGGTCGCGGTGGCGGTAGAAAATGCCCTCACTCGTGAAGCCCTGGTCAGGGAAAAAGAAAGACTGCACATGCTCCTGGAAGTCAACAACACACTGGTAACCAACCGCGACTTGCAGAAACTCTTTCCGGCAATTTCAGGGTTCATCAGAAGAATGATCCATTATGACTACGCCAGCGTGGCGGTCTACGACGAATCGGCCCACTCCTTGTCTCTCTATCCGCTGGACTCTCCGTTGACGTCTGGCTTGGCTGGCCTGGATACGACGCTTCCGGTAAAGGACACTCCGGCGGGGCGCGCGCTGATGGAAAGGGAGACCAAGATTTTCACCCGCGAAGATCTGCTGGGAATTCAATCCAGCTTCGTCAGCCAGATGCTGGAACAAGGAATCAACTCCCTGTGTTGTATTCCTCTGACCACCCGCAAAGGTGAGCTTGGCACCCTCAATCTCGCCAGCCGAGAGGAGAGGGTGTTCGCGCCGAAAGACGTGGGTTTTCTGCAGCAGGTCGCTGCTCAAGTGGCGGTGGCCCTGGACAATGCTCGAGCCTACCGCGAGATCGCGCAACTTACCGAAAAGCTGGCCAGCGAGAAACTCTATCTCGAGGAGGAGATTCGTACCGAACTCAATTTCGAAGAGATCGTGGGAGACAGTGCAGCGCTGAAGCGGGTGCTGTCCCAGGCCAGAACGGTAGCTCCCAGCGATGCCACGGTCTTGATCCTGGGAGATACAGGAACGGGGAAAGAGTTAATCGCGCGAGCCATTCACCGCATGAGTTCACGGAAAGAGCGCCTCATGGTGAAACTGAACTGCGCCGCCATCCCCACCGGACTGCTGGAAAGCGAACTCTTTGGCCACGAAAAGGGTGCGTTCACCGGCGCCATCAGCCAAAAGGTCGGACGTCTGGAGCTGGCGGACAGGGGAAGTTTGTTTTTGGATGAAGTGGGAGACATTCCCCTGGAGCTGCAGCCGAAATTGCTGCGCGTCCTGCAGGACCAGGAATTCGAGAGACTGGGGAGCACCCGCACCATCAAGGTGGACATTCGAATGGTTGCTGCCACCAATCGGGATCTGGCCAGGACGGTGGCGGAGAAGGAATTCCGCAGCGACCTGTATTATCGGCTGAATGTGTTTCCCATCCGGATGCCCTCGTTGAGCGAGCGCAAGAGCGATATTCCCCTGCTGGTGCGGCATTTCGTGCAGAAATTTTCCCGCGGCATGAACAAGCAAATTGAGATCATTCCCAGCGCTACCATGAACGCCTTCGTAAACTGGGAATGGCCCGGTAATGTTCGCGAGCTCGAGAACCTTATGGAGCGGTCGGTGATCCTCTCCGATGGGCCCGTGCTCAACGCTCCCTTGGCAGAACTAGGGACGGGGCGGGAAGGCGTGGAGAGCGATGGTACGCTGGAGAGCCTGGAACGTCAGTACATTCTTCGGGTTTTGTGCGAAACCGGTGGAGTCATCGCGGGTCCACGTGGAGCAGCGGTAAGACTGGGGATGAAACGCACCACCCTTCAATCCAGAATTTTGAAGATGGGGATCTCCCGCCAGGAATATGAAGGCTGAATCGCCGTTGATGCCGATGGATCGGCACCGTGCCGCTTCACCGGCAGCTCAATCCGGTCCTAAGTTTAAATCCTGATCGTTCCTACCCCTGAATAACCTGCGTTTGCCTCAATTTAAGGCGGCTTGCACTTTGGAACCCCAGGTGCCATGAGATTCAGGTAGGCACTCACCCGTAGGTGCCAACCGATATCCAAGAAGACGATGCGAGGTTGCCACGATCCGGCTGGCGTATGCGATGTTGAACGCCGGGAACGAGGATCGCAATGTTGGTTTCAGAGCGCAACCCGGAGCGGAACAGGCACAATCGAACCAGAACCCTCCCCTTTAGCGGGCTGCTCAGGCCCGTTGCCGTTCGAGGCCGAGCCTGCTGTGCCCCTGGGGGGCCAGGCCTGACGCTGCCAGTTCGAGTGGAAATGTTGCGGGCGAACATCAGGTCGATCCTGCCCGCTAAGCCGGGGAATGACAAGGGCGTCGATCCTCTGTACCTGTTCGTTTGCGGCCTGTCGTGGCGCAAGCAGGGCAATGCCAGTGCCGGATGGGAGTTGGTCCGGTGCCTGAAGCGGTCAGGGCCGACCGCGCGGATGGCAGCCGCGTTCTTGGCGCAAGCGAAAGATTTCGAGCTACCTCTTTTAGATCCGGCGTGGGTCAGAGATGGGCCGGAAAGGCCCTCCCTGGAAAATGGGCCAGCAATTGCGGGGGTCAGCAAGGCGGCGGCGACAACAATGAATACTCCATACGGATTAGAAATCATCGAGAATTGTGTTACCTGCAAGTTGAGAAGAGACAAGTGGTTTTGTGGCCTCTCTCCGGACGTGCTGAAATCTTTCAGCGCCGCCAGTCATCTGAGCACCTATCCCGGCGGCGCGGTGTTGTTCGTGGAAGGCCAGACTCCTCGCGGCGCCCTTGTTCTGTGCTCGGGGAAGGTCAAGCTTTCGACGACCTCCCGCGAGGGCAAGGTACTGATCCTCAAGATGGCCGAACCGGGTGAGGCATTGGGCCTGAGCGCGGTAATCTCCGGGACGCCCTACGAGCTGACTGCGGAAACCGCGGGGCCCTGCCAGGTGAACTTCATCGAACGCGAGTCCCTGATGAAGCTGCTGGACAAGCATGGAGAACTGGGATTGCACTCCGCTCAAGCGCTGAGCCGGGAGTTTCAGTCCGCTTACCGGGACTTTCATGAGCTGGTCCTGGCGCGCTCGTCGGCAGGGAAACTTGCGCGGTTGCTGCTTTCATGGAGCGGCGGTCGAGAGAGGGAGGCCGGAGCCAGCGAGATTCGCATCCGCTCCAGCATGACCCACGAAGAGATCGCACAAATGATCGGTTCGTCGCGGGAGACCGTGACGCGCTTGTTAAGCGAACTTAAGAAGAGGGAACTGATTCGTCTGGAAGGTTCGACTTTGGTCATCCGCAATCGACCGGCCTTGGAAGCGCTGGCTGCCTAGCCATTGATGGCAGCCGGCAAGGCGGCCGGAACCTCCAACCGGCCGCCTCCCCCCTTTGCAGTTGCATTTGCAGATTTCAGATTGAAGATTGAACACCTCAGCTTCCAACAGGGCAGAGCCTTGGTTCAACCATCTGCAATCTGAAATCAACAATCAGGAATTTGCTTTCTAGAGTCCGAAGAGTTCGCGCAGGCGCTTGGTCTGGGCCCGACTGACGGGAATTTCGGTCTGCTTCTTGTCGTCCATCCGCAGTTGGTAAGAACTCTTGAACCAGGGCACGACTTCCTTGATGCGGTTGATATTCACCAGGTAGGAGCGGTGCGCGCGCCAGAAAACATTGGGATCGAGACTGTCCAGCAGTTCTTCAAGGGTACGGCAGTTGGACTGGCCTTCCATCCCGTTAGGCCCGCTGGTCACGACCGTGATCACGCCCTCCTCAATAGAGGCGAAACCAATGTCTTTCTGATTCACCAGGAAGAGACGGCCGGCGGCTTTGATCAGGATCTTGGACGCGGCGGGCTTCTGTGATTCCAGCATTCGGACCAATGTTTCCAGCTTGTCCGATGAAGCGCTGCCCGATTCCAGCTTGGCCCGCACTCTCTCCACCGACTGCGCCACCCGCTGCTTGTCAAAGGGCTTTAGCAGGTAGTCAACTGCGTTTACTTCGAATGCCTTCACCGCGTATTGATCGAAGGCGGTGGCGAAAACGATCTTAGGCAAGATGACTTTCTTGTCGAGCAGTTTCTTGATAACGCCAAAGCCGTCGAGGCCGGGCATTTGCACGTCGAGGAAGACTAGGTCGGGATTGTGCTCGCGGATAAGATTGACGCCTTCGAGCCCGTTTTTGCCCTGGGCCACGACGTCTACGTCGCCGACATCCTTCAGCAGGAAGGCAAGCTCGTCGCGGGCAAGCTGTTCATCGTCCACGATGACGGCGGACAGAGACATTCCTTCTCCTAACGGGCGCATTCAGAGTATAGCGAGTGGGGATTGAAAGTGCTACTGGTCGGGCGTCCGGGCAGACTTCGGACGTCAGACTTCGGACTTCAGACCTCAGACTTCAGGCGGGAGATGTCAGACCCCAGATGTCAGATTTTCAGATCTCAGTTCTCAGCTTTGGACCCATCGGTCTGACATCCGACGTCCGATGCCCGACTTCTGTCCCCCCGCCTCGCGCTCAGACCTTGCCAGGCAGTAAACTTACGGTTCGATGAATTACATCTACGGGATCAATGCCGTTGCCGAAGCGCTGAAGGCACGAGGGCGATCGTTCGAATGGGTCGGAGTGTTGAAAGAGCGTCATGACCTGCGTCTGCAGCGCGTGGTGGAGGAATGTCGCCGGAATGGTGTCGCGGTGCGTTTTCTGCCCCGCCCGGAACTCGATCGCATGGCGGGAAACAATGCCCATCAAGGCGTGGTCGCGATTACCTCGGGCAAGCAGTACAACCACCTGGATGACGTGGTGGCCGCCAAGCGTGGAAAATATTCGCTGCTGGTCGTGCTCGATGGAATTGAAGACCCGCACAATCTGGGTGCGATCCTTCGCACCGCGGATGCCTCCGGCGCCGACGGAGTGGTAATCCCGGAGCGTCGCGCTGCGGGAGTGACGGCAACCGTAATCAAGGCGTCGGCTGGCGCCAGCGAGCACCTGCCCATTGCTAAAGTGACAAACATTGCCCGCACCCTGGAAGAATTGAAAGAAAAGAATTTGTGGATCGTCGGATTGGATGAACGTGGCACCCAGAGCTACGATGAGCTCGACTACAACATGGATTGCGCGATTGTGCTGGGAAACGAAGGCAAGGGGGTTCATGACCTGGTGGCAAAAAAGTGCGACTTCCTGGTTTCCATCCCCATGCTCGGGAAAGTGCCGTCACTCAATGTGTCGGTGGCCGCGGGTGTCATGTTGTACGAGATAGTGCGCCAGCGCAGGATCAAGGCTGCGGATACAAAATGAAGATGAGGGTCCTCCGTGTCTTCTGTGTCCTCTGCGGCTTGCTGCTTCAGGCGCATGCCCTCGATCGCGAGGCTTTTACCTTCACCAGTTACGACCTCGATGTCCACATAGAACCTGAACAAGAGCGACTGGCAGTGCGGGGCAAAATCACTTTGCGGAACGATTCAAAATCGCCGCAGAAAAACCTGACATTGCAGATTTCCTCCAGCCTGGATTGGAGATCGATCCAGCTCGACGGCAAAGCGGTCCAGTTCATTTCTCAACCCTATATCTCGGATATCGATCACACCGGGGCGCTTGCGGAAGCGATCGTCACTCTGCCACGGGAGGTTCCGTCCGGGAGTGCGCTGGAGCTGGAAATTGGATACGAGGGCATCATCCCGCTTGATGCAACCAGGCTGACGCGAATTGGCGTGCCGCAAGATCAGGCCGGGCACAGTGACTGGGACCAGATCGGCAAGTTGTTCACGGCGGTGCGCGGCATCGGATACGTGGCCTGGTATCCGGTAGCGACCGAGTCGGCGAACTTGTCGGGGGGGAACAGTCTGTTCGAAACTATTGCAAGGTGGAAGGCGCGCGAACTGCGGACTGGAATGAAGGTTAAGCTGAGTTATTTCGGTGAAGGCACGCCCGCAATCCCGCAGTGTAACGGCGAAGCCGAGGGGGGGCGATACTTCAAACAGTCAGGCCAAGGATACGAAAGCGCAAACGAGTGTGCATTCCCCTCCTTAGGCGAGACGGTGCCGTTGTTTGTAATTGGTCCTCATGAAACGCTGGACCAGCCCCCGGTGAATATTTCCTATCTGCCGGAACACAAGGCGGCGGCGCAGACTTATGCCTTAGCGGCGCAGTTGGCAGCGCCATTCGTGACCGAATGGTTTGGTTCGCCGAAAGTACGAACCGAAGTCCGAGCGGAAGTTGTGGAGCTGAGCGATCCTGAGGCCGCGCCGTACGAGAGCGGAAGCATGTTGCTTACACCTCTCAATGGTGATTCGAAGCTGGCCCAGTTGACGGCGGTGCACCAGCTTACCCATACCGCCTTCTTCTCTCCGCGGCCCTGGATATACGAAGGCCTGGCGCATTTTGCCCAGGCGGTCTATCGCGAGCGGGAGAGTGGCCGGCAGTCGGCGCTCGACTTCATGGGACTGCATCGAGCCGCGTTGGCTCAGGCGGAAAAGGCGTTGGCGGGAGACCAGGGCCCGAAGGCTGGAGCAGGCGAATCGCTGATCAGCACCAGCATCGAAGACCTCTATCGCAGCAAGGCGCTATATGTGTGGTGGATGCTGCGCGACATGGTCGGCGAAGCTGCGCTGAAGAAGGCCCTTGCAGGCTATCGCCCGGAGGCCGACACCACACCATCCTATATGCAGCACCTGATTGAAGCGCAGACCAAACGCGATCTGGGATGGTTCTTTGACGACTGGGTCTATCGCGACCGTGGACTACCGGATTTCCACCTGGCCTCGGTCTATCCCTGGGAGCCTTCGAAGAATGCCTACGTGGTCACCGTAACGGTAGAAAACCTGGGAGATGCGGGAGCTGAAGTGCCAGTGATCCTCACGATGGAACAAGGCCAGGTTACACAGCGGCTGCTGGTACGCGGAAAATCGAAAGCCACGACCCGCATTGAGGCGATCTCCATTCCTCAAGAGATCGTGCTGAATGACGGCAGTGTACCGGAAAGCGATACGCGAAACAATGTGTACAGGATTGAAGCGCCGACGAAGAGAAATTGAAGATTTCAGATTGTAGATTTGAGAGCCCGGTTCCGGCTGTTTCCCCAATCTGCAATCTGAAATCGACAATCTAAAATAATCTTTTTGGAGGACATACTCTTGGCATACATACAGTTTTTGGGCGCGGCCGGTACGGTCACCGGTTCAAAGCACCTGGTCAACACCGGTTCTGACGGTAGCGGGAAAGACGGATTTCAGGTGCTGATCGATTGCGGTATGTTTCAGGGAGCCAAGGAGTGGCGGCTCCGCAACTGGCAGCCCACGCCGGTGCCGGCGTCCGGCATCGACGCAGTCATCCTGACCCATGCCCACCTCGACCACTGCGGCTGGATTCCGCGGCTGGTGAGGGAAGGATTCCGTGGTCCCGTCTATGCCACGCCTTCCACGATTGATTTGTGCGGCATCATCCTTCCGGACTCCGGCCACCTGCAGGAAGAAGATGCGAGGTTTTACAACCGGCACAAAAAGTCGAAGCACGATCCAGCCCTGCCCCTCTATACCCTCGCAGAAGCGCAGGACTCGCTGCAGCGTTTCCGCCCGGTGGAGTTTGAGGAAGGCAGGCAGCTCTCGCCGGAAGTTTCATTTCGCTTCGTCCCTGCGGCCCACATCCTGGGATCAGCGATGGTGGAACTCACGCTTCGGCTGAATGGTCAAAGCAGGAAGCTGTTGTTCAGCGGAGACATCGGCCGGGTGCGCGATCAGATCAGCGCACCCGGAAAAGTGGTGCGTTCGGGACCCACCGAAGGCGAGGCCGCCGACATTCTAGTGATGGAGTCCACATACGGCAACCGGCAGCACCCTACCGACGATCCGCGGCCGAAGTTGGCCGGGATCATCCGCCAGACGGTGCAGCGCGGGGGCTGGGTGGTGGTGCCCGCATTTGCCGTCGAACGCACCCAGAAATTCCTGTTCATGCTCAAAGAGCTGATGGAATCGGGGCAGATTCCCCGCGTGCCGGTGTACTGCGACAGCCCCATGGCGATCAAGGCGGTCGAAGTTTTCCTGAAGCACTCGGACGAGTGCAGCGACGAGACCTGCCGATTGATCAAGCAATATGGCTCGCCTTTGCAGTGGCCGGGCTTTACCTTTGCCTTGACGACTGACGACTCGAAGAAGATCAATAGCGCAAGCTTTCCCGGGATTATCGTTTCTTCCAGCGGCATGGTGACCGGCGGACGCATTTTGCATCACTTGATGCAGCGGCTGCCCGATCCGAGAAATACCGTGCTCTTCATCGGGTTCCAGGCGCCGGGAACCCGCGGGGCAACGATCAAGAGCGGTGCCTCCGAGGTGCGCATCTTCAGCGAGACGGTTGCTATCAGGGCTGAAATAGCCGTGCTCGAACAGTTTAGCGATCATGCCGATACTCCGGAGCTACTGGAGTGGCTGCGCACCTTTTCCCGAACGCCCGCCACCACCTACCTGGTACACGGCGAGCCCTCCGCATCATCCCAACTTCGCGACGCTCTGACGAAAGAGCTGGGGTGGAACGTGCAAGTGGCGGAGTGGATGGAGAAAGTCATTGTTTGATTGGGTAATTGTGTAATTGAGTAATTTGGTCATTGAAAAATCGGGCTTTTCAATTGGCCAATGACTCAATTGCCCAATTACTCAATTTGTGGAGCTTCCATGACCGAAGTCGAACTGAAGAAGCATCTTGAGGCGGCGGAGAAGAGCCCCAAGCAGATGGCGGCGGCGGTGTCAGGCCTGCCGGACAAGGTGTTGCGCTACAAGCCGGCGTCCGAGCAGTGGTGCATCCTGGAGATTCTTGGTCACCTCGCAGACATCGAGATCGTGTACGCATACCGTCTGCGCCAGATGCTCGCAGACAAAAAGCCGGTGATTGCACCCATGGACCAGAACGATTGGGCACGGAACCTGGGCTACATGGAGACTCCGCCCGCGGAACTGGTCGCGCTCTACGGGCTGAACCGGCATGCGAACCTGCGACTGTTGCAGCGTCTTACGCTGGCGGACCTCGGAAAGTCAGCCTATCACCCCGAAATCAAGAAAGATTTAACGGTGGCGGAGCTGATCGAGAGAATGGGGACGCATGGGGCGAGCCACTTGGAGCAGATTGAAAGATTGAAGAAGGCGGGCGGCGGACGTCAAGGGTCGGACCCCAAAGCGCAGCGTTACTAGTTCGAGGTCTGACGGCTGACGCCCGAGTTCATCTTCACAGGTAGGTGCCGGTAAAGCGCACCAGGGCATCCAGTTTCGCAGCCGCTGCGCCGGAATCAATGGACTGGGCGGCCAGCGGCAGGGCCTCTCCCAAATGTTCAGCTCTGCCGGCTGCAACCAAAGCGGCCGCCGCATTCAGCTGCACGACATCGCGCCGGGGTGACTTCTGCCCTGCCAGAATCCCGCGGATGATGGCCGCGTTGGCTTCGGCGTCGCCGCCGGAAATATCTTCCAGCGTGGCCCGCTTGATTCCGAACTCCTCCGGCGTGACCTCATAGGTGCGAACGTTGCCTTCGCGTACTTCGGCGATGCGGGTCGGCCCGGTGATGGTGATTTCATCCAGGCCATCCAAACCGTGAACGACGAGAGCGCGATGAACCCCCAACATGCTGAGTGCCTCAGCAACCTTTTCTACCAGATCGAGAGCATAGACGCCGACCACTTGCGCCGAAGCTCTTGCCGGATTGGTCAGCGGGCCGAGCAGGTTAAAGATGGTCCGCAGGCGCAGCTCGCGGCGGGCGGGCTGCACATATTTCATGGCAGTATGCATGGCGGGAGCGAACAGGAACGCGATGCCGACTTCGTCGAGGCAGGCGGCAAGAGCGGCAGAGGGCAGACTGATCTTTACCCCCATGGCCTCCATCACGTCGGCCGAACCGCACCTTGAGCTGAGACTGCGGTTGCCGTGCTTGGCCACGCGCACGCCGGCGCCGGCCACGACGAACGCGGTCGCGGTAGAGATATTGAAAGTGCCGCGGGCGTCTCCGCCGGTGCCGCAGGTGTCAACCAGGGCGTCCCGCCCCGTGCCGCTGACCTCCAGCGTGGAATCCTGGTGAAGCGGCAACGGCTCTGCCGCGGCGCGCATGGCCTCGGCGAAGCCCACAATCTCTTCCACCGTCTCGCCCTTCATATGGAGAGCAACCAGCAGGGCCGCGATCTGAGCGTCGGTGGCGCTGCCGGAAAAAACTTCCGTCATGACCGCGCGCGCTTCCTCGCGGGTGAGAGATTCTCGTTCATTGGCAATGCGCTGCAAAGCTTCAGTGATCATGGGCCGGTTACAAGATTAGCATCGTTTCCAGACGCTGGGATTAGGCACCCCCCAGACCTGCGACCAGGAATTGTGCTGCACCAGAAGTACGAATCTTGGCTGGGTCATCCTGTGGTGTTTGAGATCCTGCTCTACGACCGGCGTCATCCTTAGGGACTTCAGTCCGGAAGGGTCCGGCGTGCACGCCGCAGAGTCAGCCCATGCGTGCAGTTACTCCGCGCCGGATCCTTCACGGCCTGAAGGCCGTTCAGGATGACGCGACCGCATAGGGTAACAGGATGCAAGTCTCAAAATCAGCAACGCTTCACCCGGCGCGTTTGCCCTATCGGTGACCCTTCTATAAAATTGAGGGTCGCGAACCGCTGCCCAAAAGCTGCCAGTCAGGCTGTGCCGACAGCTCCAGTTCAAGAATCATTATGAAAATTCATGAGTACCAGGCCAAGAATATCCTGAAGAAGTACGGCGTTGCGGTGCCGCGCGGAGAAATGGTCGAGACGCGAGAAGCGGCGGAAGCTGCTGCCAAAAAGCTTTTCGAATCGGGGGCGACGGGGGTGGTGGTAAAGGCCCAGATCCATGCCGGCGGGCGCGGCAAGGGTGGCGGCGTCAAGATCGCCAAGTCAGTGGCGGAGACGGCCGAGCTGGCGGGCAAAATTCTGGGGATGACGCTGGTCACGCATCAGACCGGACCCGAAGGCCGCGTGGTTCGCCGCCTGCTGATCGAAGAAACTTTGCCCATTGAAAAAGAACTCTATCTGGGCATCGTGATCGATCGCGCCGAGGCGAGGCCCGTGTTTATGGCGTCGGCTGCGGGCGGAATGGAGATCGAGCAGGTAGCGGCGGAAAACCCCGCGGCCATCCTCAAGGAATACATCGATCCGGGCATGAGTCTGGAAGCCTTTCAGGCCCGCAAACTGGCATTTGCGCTGGGACTGAAGGCGACGCAGATCAACCAGGCCGTCCAGTTTATGACCGGCTTGTACCGCGTGTTCGAGGACACCGATTCTTCCCTGATGGAAATCAATCCGTTTGTCAGCTGCAGCGATGGCCGGCTATTCGCGCTCGATGCCAAGATGAATTTCGATGACAACACCATGTTCCGGCATCCTGAGCTTCGCGAGCTGCGCGACGTTACCGAGGAGGACCCGCTCGAAGTCGAAGCTTCGAAGTACAGCTTGAATTACATCAAGCTCGACGGAAACGTCGGCTGCATGGTCAATGGCGCCGGCCTGGCCATGGCGACGATGGACATCATCAAGTACGCCGGGGGCATGCCCGCCAACTTTCTCGATGTGGGCGGAGGCGCCAACGCCGAACAGGTCACCCACGCCTTTGAAATCCTGCTCAGCGACAAGAATGTAAAGGCGGTGCTGATCAATATCTTTGGCGGCATTCTGCGCGTCGATACGCTGGCCACTGGTGTGGTTGAAGCAGCGCAGAAGACCCACATCCAGCTTCCGATCGTACTGCGTCTGGAAGGTACGAACGTGGAGGCGGGGCGGGAGATTCTGCAGCAGTCAGGGTTGAATTTTATCGTGGCTGAGACCATGAAGGACGCGGCCGAGAAAGTAGTGGCGGCCGCAAGAGCGTAGCTTAGACAGCGATTGTATTTGTGGGAATAGGGGTCCTTCGACTCCGCTCAGGATGACAACGGGGTTGAGAGTAGAGACGAATGAGCATTCTGGTAAATAAATCGACGCGGGTAATTGTGCAGGGGCTGACCGGGCGGGAAGGCACATTCCACGCCAAGGCGTGCGCGGAGTATGGGACACAAATTGTAGGGGGCGTAACGCCTGGCAAAGGGGGCACGACCCACGAGGGCTGGCCGATCTTCAATACCGTCCAGGAGGCCGTGGACAAGACTGCGGCCGACACCTCCGTGATCTTCGTCCCTCCACCGTACGCCGCCGACGCGATCATGGAGGCCGCCGACGCCGAACTGGAGTTGATTGTCTGCATCACCGAGGGTATCCCGACGCTGGACATGGTTCGCGCCTGGGAGTTCCTGCAGAACCGGCGCTCGCGGTTGATTGGCCCCAACTGTCCGGGAATCATTTCGCCGGGCCACTGCAAGATCGGAATCATGCCCGCCCGAATCCATAAAGAAGGATCGGTGGGCATCGTCTCGCGCTCGGGTACTCTGACCTACGAGGCAGTGTACCAACTCACCACTCGTGGGATCGGGCAGTCCACCGCCATTGGGATCGGCGGAGATCCCATCATCGGCACAACCTTCCTGGACGCTCTCGAGCTGTTCAATCGAGATCCTCAGACCGAGGCCGTCGTGATGATCGGAGAAATCGGCGGCAATGCCGAGGAGACGGCGGCGGAGTACGTCAAGCTGCACATGAAAAAGCCTGTGGTGGGCTTCATCGCGGGACAGACAGCGCCTCCAGGCCGCCGCATGGGGCATGCTGGGGCGATTATTTCGGGAGGCAAGGGGACCGCGGCGGAGAAGATCCAAGCCATGGAAGAGGCTGGAATCCGCGTGGCGAAATCGCCGGCAGAAATTGGCGAGACTGTGGCCTCGGTGCTGGGAGTGAGAGCTTGAGACCCAGTACCCAGATACCAGTTCCCGGTTTTCAGCAATGAATTAAGGAATAACTAACCACAAAATGAAAACACTTCAACGCACTTTGACCATCGTCAAGCCTGACGCCGTTCGCAAACATGCGATCGGCGACATCATCGAGCAATTCGAGAAGAACGGCTTCAACATTCTGTGCATGAAAATGCTCGAAATCTCCAAGCATCAGGCGGAGCAGTTTTACGCCGTTCACGCCAGCAAACCATTCTTTAGTTCGCTGACGGACTTCATGTCCAGCGGACCCATTGTTGTCCTTGCCCTGGAAAAAGAAAACGCCATAGCCGATTTGCGCAAGCTGATGGGCGCCACCAATCCGGCAAATGCCGAAGAGGGCACCATTCGGAAGAAGTGGGCCACCAGCATCGAGAACAACGCCATTCACGGCTCCGATGCGGATGACACCGCCCGCTTCGAATTGAGCTTTTTTTTCGCTGGATACGAACTGGCGCAGTAGCAGTAAGCCAGAAGCCAGGAGCGGTTTTCTATGCCATTAGTGCAAGTCACAATGCTGACCGGTCGCACCGCCGATCAGAAGCGCAAGCTGGCGCAGCGCATCACCGACGCCATGGTCGAGGAAGCTGCAGCGCGCCGTGAGGCTGTCGTGGTGGTTTTCAACGAAGTCTCGAAGGAGAGCTACGCTTCGGGTGGGGTGTTGATGGCGGACAAGGGCAAATAACAAAAGCCGAGGGCGCGTCGCCCGCGTCCACCCTGCCGCTATCCTAGCGGTTCGTAGAGGTGCCCTTCCACGCGGTCGCCAATTTTGGGGAGTTCCTTCTTGGCGTATTGCAGAAAGTGGGGAGTTGCGCGATGGGCTTCGAGCGCAGCGTCGTCCTTGTATTGCTCATAGACCAAAAAGCGGCGTGGCTCAGTCTTGTGCCGATGCACGAGAAACATTACGCAGCCGGGTTCCTTGCGGGACTCTTCCGTCAGCTTGGAAAAGATTCCCACCATTTCAGCTTCGCGGCCAACTTTCGCCATCCACGTCACAACCAGGACAACCATCATTCGCTCCGTTGGTCAGATTGTTGCTGAAGCCCCAGTTTTTTGTCCAGTCAAACCCTGCAACGCGGTGACAAAGCTGTCCGCAAACAGGGTCTGCTCGCGCCCGGGCCCGGTAGAGACCATGCCGATACGGGCATCAGTTTCTTTTTCCAGAAAGGCCAGATACTCGCGCGCGGCCGGCGGCAACTTCTCCAGTTTCGTGATGCCTTGAGTGGAGGTGCGCCACCCCGGCATGGTCTGGTATACGCACTCAATTCCGTCAAATCCGCTACCGTGGGCCGGAATTTCGGATGTCATCTTGCCATTGATCTTGTAGCCCACGCAAACCGGAATCTCGGCCAGCTCGTCCAGCACATCCAGTTTGGTCACCACCAGCCAGGAGATGCCGTTAATCATCCCAGCGTAACGCAACAGTGGCAAATCGAGCCAGCCGCAGCGCCGGGGACGCCCGGTCACCGCACCGTACTCGTTGCCCCGCGTCCGCAACATGTCACCGCTGGCGTCCAAAGCTTCAGAGGGAAAGGGCCCGCCGCCTACCCGTGTGCAATAGGCTTTGGTGACGCCGATCACTGTATCAATGGCGGTAGGCGCGACTCCGGTGCCGATGACGGCTCCGCCCGAAGTAGCGCTGGATGAGGTCACGAATGGGTAGGTGCCATGGTCGATGTCGAGCATGGTGCCCTGCGCACCTTCGAAAACAATCGATTCACCGTCGGCCAAGGCCTGATTGAGCAGCGCGGCCGTGTCGCACACGAAGGGAGCCACCTTGGCCGAAGCCTCCGCATATTCCTGATACATCTTGTCCGGATCGAGCGGCTCGGAGTTGAACAAAGCGTGCGCGATCATGTTTTTCTCGTGGCAGGCGTTTTCGATGTGCGTCCGCAGCAGCTTCAGGTCGAGCAGGTCCGCCACGCGCAAGCCGCGCCGTCCCATCTTGTCCTCATAAGTGGGGCCGATGCCGCGGGACGTGGTGCCGATCTTCACTCGTCCCGGAGCATTTTCCGAGGCCAGTTCGATCATGCGATGGTAAGGCAGGATCACGTGGGCCCGGTTGCTGACGAACAGGCTGCCATCCACTTTCACGCCAGTCTCGCGCAGCGCTGCCACTTCCTTGAGAAAGGCGATGGGATCGAGCACCACGCCGTTGCCGATCACGCTGCGGCAGCCGGCGCGCAGGACTCCGCAGGGTACCAGTTGAAGAATGAATTTTTTCCCGTTGATGATGACGGTGTGCCCGGCATTGTGTCCGCCGGCATAACGGGCCACGACCGAGAAATTCTCCGAGAGAACGTCGACGATCTTGCCTTTGCCTTCGTCGCCCCACTGCGCACCGACGATGACCGCAGTCTTACCCTTCTTCAAAGCCAACTCCGTGGTACAGGATGGCGGCCGCCCCGGCCGCATTGCAGGGTCGCACACACTCCACGCCAAAGGTGAACTGCTTTACATTGAATGACAAGGATTTACAGGGCTGATGTGTACCGACAATGATAACCTGCCGGACTGGGGATGAGCAACGCAGTCGTCGGCCGTGAGTCGTGAGGGCTTGGCTGACGACCAAAGACCGAAGACTGTAGACTGTCCTCCATGCCTGAACTTCCGGAAGTCGAAACCATTGCGCGTGGCCTTTCCAGCCGGGTCGCCGGGGACGTGATCGAGTCGGTGTGGCTGGGATCGAAGCCCGAGCCCCTGAAATCAGCCGCCGCCGATATCGTTGGTACCCTGGAATCGCGCCGCATCGCGGCGGTGCGACGGGTCGGGAAGCACATCGTATTCGATCTGGAATTGGCCGATCATGTGGGGCGGGCGCCCTCGCCCGCCAAAGGGCGTCACAAGGGTCGCAGCCTGCCACCCAAAAAAGCGGCGAGCGAAGGCGCCCGCCCCACCCCAGCCAGCGCGCAGTGGATCGTTCATCTGGGCATGACCGGGCGCATGGTGGTTTGCCCGCCCGACAGTGAAATGGCAAAACACACTCACCTGGTGGCAAAGCTGGCTTCGGGCAGGGAATTGCGTTTCGTCGATCCGAGGCGCTTTGGACGCCTGAGTGTGGCCGATGGTTTCGATGCCGGCGGTTCTGAGCCGCTGGAGGTCAAACTCGATCATTTTGTCGAACTCTTTCACGGCCGCAAAACTCCCATCAAGAGCGCCCTGCTGAACCAGAAGCTCCTGCGCGGCGTGGGCAACATCTACGCCGACGAATCGCTGTTCCGGGCCGGGATTCGGCCGCGCCGGCGGGCTGCGTCACTTACACACGAAGACTTGCGGCGGCTCTATCCCGCAATCCAGGAAGTACTCCGGGAGGCCATTGCCCTGGGCGGATCTTCCGTCTCCGATTACGTCGACGCGGACGGTGACGAAGGATTCTTCCAGCTGCAGCACCGGGTTTACGGGCGCGAAGGCGAAGCGTGCCTGGTTTGCAAGACTCCGATCAAACGCATGGTGATCGCGGGACGCAGCAGCCATTATTGCCCGAAGTGTCAAAAGTAGCACCCCCGAGACAGCCGGCGTCCCCTCCGGCGCTATGCTGAGTTTGGTACGCTACTCCACTATGCCCAATTTTTCGATCGGGGTTGATCTCGGCGGCACCAACCTGCGCATCGCAGCCGTCAGCCAGCAAGGCGACCTGATGGAAAAAGTTACGCTGGGTACGCGCGTGGCGTTGGGCAAAGACCACGTCATCCATGAAATGTGCGATGCCATTCGCCGGCTTGCCGCCAAGTATTCGGATACGGCCGCACTGCAGGGGATTGGCATTGGCGTGCCCGGCATCATCGACATGAAAACGGGCATGTTGCGCGAGTCGCCAAATTTGCCGGGCTGGGCGGAGTCTCCGGTGCAGGCCCAGATTGAGGGCCTGCTGGGGACGCGCGTGATACTGGAAAACGACGCCAATGTTGCGGCGTTGGGCGAGAAGTGGCTCGGCGCCGCGCGAGACGTGGACGACATGGCCATGCTGACACTCGGAACCGGCGTCGGGGGCGGAATCGTGCTCCAGGGCCGCATCTGGCACGGTATGACCGGCATGGCCGGCGAGTTTGGGCACATGACTGTGGAACCCGAAGGACCTCCGTGCGGCTGCGGCAATCGCGGCTGCCTGGAACAATATGCGTCAGCAACTGCGGTAGTCCGGATGGCGAAGGAGGCGATCGCCTCGGGTCGTGCCCCCGGACTGGCGAAGGCCGCCAGTTCGAATCCGGAGTTCAACGCCAAAGCGATTTACAACCTGGCGATTCAGGGGGAAGAAGAGGCCAGGAAAATCTTCGGTCGCTTGGGACGCGCCCTCGGCATCTGCATCGCCAACCTGGTGAACGCCTTCAATCTCAATATGTACGTGGTAGGTGGAGGAGTCTCGAGCGCATGGGAAGCGTTCTCACCATTTATTTTTGAGGAACTGCGGCAGCGCTCTCTGGTCTATGCCGCAACCGCTCCCGTTTCCCGGTCAGGCGGGGAGGGCGCATCAGGGCATGTGGGGCCTGAAGGCTCGACCAAGACTATCATCACTCGGGCCCTGCTCGGCAGCGATGCCGGGCTATACGGAGCCGCTCAACTACCCATGACGAGCAACTAGGAAATCCTTAACTTCTTCATTGCCCGCAAGAGTGCGTCATTCTGTTCCGGCGTGCCGATGGTGATGCGGAGGGCCTCGGGAGCGCCCCACTTTTCCAGCGCACGTACCCATATTCCCTCGGCCCTGAGGTGTTCGGCAAATTTTCTGGAGTCTCCGCCGAGGTCGCAATACAGAAAATTCCCCCAGGTCGGCGTGACCGTATACCCGATTTCGGAGAGCGCCTGGTGAAGCCGCTCCGACTCATGAGTGTTGTTTTCGACAGCCCGGCAAATGTGTGCGGAATCTTCAAGCGCGGCCAGCGCCCCCGCCTGGGCCAGGGTCGAAACACAATACATCGATCGCTGACGGGAAATGCGCGCCATCAATTCTTTGGGCGCAATCCCGTATCCCACCCGGATTCCGGCCAGTCCGTGTACTTTGGAAAACGTGCGCAACACCACAACGTTTCGTTCCTGGCGCACGTAGTCGAGGCAATGCGAATAGGTGATCCCGCGCCTGGACGCGAAATCCTGGGCAAATTCGTAGTAGGCCTCATCCAATACCACCAGCTGTTCCGGAATGCGCTTCAATAGCTGATCTATTTCATCCGCCGAGACCAGCGTTCCGGTCGGATTGTTGGGATTCGCCAGAAAGATGATCCGGGTATCGCGGTTCACGGCAGCGGCGATTCCGTCGAGATCGAATTCGCCCTGACGCATCGGTACTTCGATCAATTGTGCCCCCGCCGCTTCTGTCGCCAGGCGGTAAACGATGAATGATCGCTGGCTGGCTACTGCGTTCAAGCCAGGCGCCAGAAACGCCCTCGCGAGCATACCGAGAAACTCCGTCAGGCCCCCGGTGACGAGGACCTGGTCAATCTGCACACCGTGATGTTCAGCAAGCTTGAGGCGAAGCGTGGAGGCATCGTCGTCGGGATAGTCGCTGCATCCTGCCAGCACGCCTTGCATGGCTTTGATAGCAAGCGGGGAAGGCCCAAACGGATTTTCGTTGGAATCGAGCTTGATGAGTGTGTTCATGTAGGCGCGGGACGCCCCGCCCGTGCGTCCCCGGCGAAACCCCAAGGAGCTGAGGCCACTGCCACTTACTTGATGGCAGATTTCAAGCGGGTAACTTCCTGTGCGGTCAAATGACGAAATTTTCCTGGCGGAACATCAAGCTGCAAGGGTCCGTAGCGCACCCGCTTTATTTTTTCCACGTGATGTCCCACGGTTTCGAACATCTGCCTGATCTGCCGGTTCTTGCCCTCGATCAGTGTAACTTCGTACCAGGGATTGTCGGCTTCGCGAATCGGCTTGATCTTCGCCGGCGCAGTTTTTTGCCTTCGGCCACCCTTGACCTGGATATAAACGCCGGAGCGCAATTTCGTCAGACCATCCGCCGATGGCGTGCCCGCCACCTTGACCAGGTAAGTCTTGGGCACATGAGACGAAGCCTTCATCAGCGCGGCCGCGAGCTCCCCATCATTGCTGAGCAGCAGCAGGCCTTCTGTGGCGTAATCGAGGCGTCCGACCGGATACACGCGCACACCCACGCCTCGAAGCAGGTCCATCACCGTGGGACGCTTCTCCGGATCAGTCACTGCGGTGATGTAGCCCTTGGGCTTGTTCATCAGCAGGTAAACATTTTTTTGAGCGCCCCGCAGCAACTTGCCGTTTACCCGGATGTGATCATGCTCAGGATCGGCCTTGGTGCCGGGCTCCGTGACCACCTGCCCGTTCAGCGATACCAGGCCGCCGGCAATGAGCTGTTCCGCCTTGCGGCGTGACGCGATTCCGGCGGCGGCGATGATCTTTTGCAGACGTTGGGCAGGCATTGGAATTGTTCAACCACGCGAAATGAAAGGTTGCCACATCGAAAACGCCAGCCCAGTTCTAGGCGGCGGGATCATTCTCGCCGGCGCCATGAGGTTCGGCGGCAACAGCTTCTCCCTCGGCCTCGATTGCCGCGGCTTTGGGCTCGATGTGGGTTTCGCTGGTCATCTGCGCCAGCACCGTCCGCACGGTTGTCCGACAGGGGCAGCAATTCGTTCTGGAACGATTCTGCCACCAGCTTTTCGAACTCTTCCATGCTGGGCAGTTCGCTCACGTCCTTCAGGCCAAATCGAAGCAGAAATTCCTTGGTGGACTTGTAGAGAATGGGCCGTCCGATGACCGCCTTGCGTCCTGCGGTGGTGATTAATTTTCGATCCAACAGCGTGGCGATGACGCCGCTCGAATCCACGCCGCGGATTTCGCTGATCTCGGGGACAGTGACCGGCTGTTTGTAGGCTATGACCGCCAAGGTTTCGAGGGCCGGAAGGGAGAGCCGGATCGGCGGCTTCAGACTCTTGGCAAAATCACGCACCACGTCATGGTGCTCCGGCTTGGTAGACATACGGTATCCGCCCGCGATCTGGCGAATCTCGACGCCACGGTCGGAAGCCGCGCAATCGTCGGTCAGTTCCTCAAGCGCGACGCGGACGCGTGACTTGACCTCATCTTCGGTTGCGCCTTCGGCAATCGCAGACTCGTTGAGCAACTCCACAATGTGATCGAGCGTGATCGGCGTTTCCGCCGCATAAATGATGGCTTCGAGTTTAGCTTTGAGACTCATGGTTAGTGCCCTGTAAAGTTTTGACTGACGACTGCTGACCGACGAACGACCGCTGCTTTCTAGCGCCAATCATCGCGTACTGCCGCTTGCTCGGCAAGGATCGCTTCAAAGCCGACATGCTTGCGCAATAAAATCTCGCCAAAAATGCGGTCCTGCCGCAACTGGATCGCCTGCAGCCGGACCATCTCCAGGAGCGCGAGAAACATGCAGACCAGCGCCGGGTGTGAATTTACATTGCGCAGGACTTGCTTCAGACGAAGAGGCTTGTCCTCGAGCGCCAATCGTCTCTGCAGGTAATCAATCATCTGCCCCACGGTGACGGTCTCCTCGTCCACCTGAAGCATGGGGCGGGAGCGGGCGCGCTCAAGAATCTGCTGGAAGGTCTTTACCAGGTCAATCACGTCTGCGGCGATTTCTGGCTCCGTGCCCTCAGCCTCCATGAATTCGCGGATCGCCGGGTTCGACCTGACCGCATCTTCGATCTGCTGCTTCTGCATCAGCATTTGCGCCGCCGACTTGAACTTCTCATGCTCGATCAGGCGATTCACAAGTTCGGCCCGGGGATCGTCCTGGGCGTCCGAGGCCGCCGCGGGATCGCGCGGCAGCAGCATCTTCGACTTGATATGAATCAGCACCGCCGCCATGTAAATAAATTCGGCCGCGACGTTCACATCCAGTTCCCGCAGCTTTTCCACGTAGGCGAGGTATTGAGCGGTGATACGCGCAATTGGAATATCGTAAATATCGATGTCCTGCTTGCGGATCAGGTCGAGCAGCAGGTCGAGCGGTCCCTCATAAACATCGCCCACCGTGACCGAGAAAGGGTAGTCACTTTCGGGTTTCTGCGCGACTGGCATTGGTACCACCGGCGCGAGCGTGCTTCCACCTTCGGCCGCAGCGTCATTCCCGGGAGCGATTTTTAGATTTTCAGCCATGCTTCTCTTCGTAGTCGAGCGACATGCCCATGGCGTCGCGGACTTCGTCCATGGTGGCCCCGGCGACCTTACTGGCGCGGGAAGAGCCCACCTCCAGAATATCCCACGCCAGGCGCGGATTGTCCTCATATTTCTTGCGCCGCTCCTGCATGGGATTGAGGATGCTTACCAATGCATCCGCGGCCCAGCTCTTGCACTCGATGCAGCCGATGCCGGCGGAGCGGCAGCCTTCATCCACCTTCATGATGGTTTGCCGGTCGCTGAATATCTTGTGCAGGTCTCCGACGGGGCAAACATCAGGATTGCCGGGATCGCTGCGGCGCACGCGGGCCGGGTCGGTCACCATGGTCTTCAACTTCTGCCGCACCACCGCCTCGGGGTCAGTCAGCAGGATGGTGTTGCCGTACGACTTCGACATCTTGCGCCCATCGGTCCCCGGCAGTTTCGCGGCCGGGGTCAGCAGGGGCTGCGGTTCGGGGAAAACGGACATGCCTTTCCGGGTGTAAAATAGGTTGAAGCGGCGCGCGATTTCGCGAGTCAGCTCCACGTGCGGTACCTGGTCTTCGCCCACCGGAACGAAATCACCCTTGTAAATCAGGATGTCGGCCGCCTGCAGCACGGGATAGCCGAGAAATCCGTAAGTGCCCAGGTCTTTCTCCGCAATGTTTTCGCGCTGCTCCTTGTAGGTGGGGACGCGCTCCAGCCAACCCAGGGGCGTGATCATGGAAAACAGCAAATGCAATTCGGCGTGCTGCGGGACGTGTGACTGGATAAACATGGTGCAGCGCTCGGGATCGAGCCCGGCGGCCAGCCAGTCCAGCAGGACTTCCAGCGAGTTTTCCTTGATGCGCGAGGTATCGGCGTAGTCGGTGGTGAGGGCGTGCCAGTCCGCCACGAAGAAAAAGCAATCGTACTGCTCCTGCATGCGGACCCAGTTGTCCAGCGCGCCGACAAAGTTTCCCAAATGCAGTTTGCCCGTGGAGCGCATACCACTGAGCACGCGTTTGCGTTGGTTGGAGCGAGAGGTCATCAGATTCTCAGGAGAATGCCGTTAAAAAATCCGATAGCCGGCGAGATCAGCATGCCTAGAAAACGGCCACCCCAGAACACCAGAATAAACAGGCCCACCATGCCAACCGTGTCGTAGACGCGAAGCGCTCCCGGGGGCAACAGATGGCGCACCACGTGGCTGCCATCCAGGGGCGGAACGGGAATGAGATTGAAAACGCCGAGCACGACATTGATTACCATCAACTCGTACAGCAGCAGGCACAGGGGCAGGAGAAAGGAATTGGTATCCGTCATGAAGCCTTGCGACACGATTTCTCGTCCCTGCGGCGAAACAACTTTCACCAGGGCCAAAAGGAGCACGGCGCCAAACGCGACTACAAAATTGCTGACGGGTCCCACCACTGAGGTGAGAATGTCATCCAAGACGGGATTCTGGAAGTTTCGCGGATCCACTGGAGTCGGCTTGGCCCAGCCGATCACCGGGGCATGAAAATACATGGCAACCGCGGGCAGCAAGAGCGTTCCAAATGGATCAATGTGCTTGATGGGATTGAGCGTGATTCGACCCAGCATGCGCGCAGTAGGATCGCCACGCAGATTGGCCATCCAGGCGTGCGCCGATTCGTGGACGCTGATCGCGAACAGGAACGCGATCAACTGGAACACCATGTCGATGTGCTGCAGGGTCATGCGAGATTGGCTTCGATACTAACACGCGAAGCGGCGATTCCGCGCTTCCCCGGATGCTGATCTGACAGCCTGGGAGTGCCAGAAATTCGCTTGCTAGCCCTTGTCCAGAGCGTTCCGCAGCTCTTGCGGCGCGATCGACTTGATCTTGATCGGCTTAGCAGGAATGCCGCCCACCACGGTAAAGGGATCGACGTCTTTCGAAGCGACTCCCATCGAGCCCACCATGCCGTGTTCCCCGACCTTCACCCCGCTCAGAACCGTCGCATGATAGGTGATGCGTGCCCTGGGTCCGATCTCGGTTTTGTGATTGCTTACAATCATGCCGTCGTTGAGATCGTGTGTGTGGGAGTAGATGTTGGCGTAGTCGGAGACGGACGAGCCTTCATGAATGATGATTTCTCCGCGGTCGTCGAGCAGGACGTACTTGTGGATGGTGCAATCGTCTTCGACGGTCAGGTTGTAGCCGAAGGAAAATTCCACGCCGTGAAAGATTTTGACGTTTTTCCCGCAGTGCCTGAACACATGCCGGGCCAGCATGGCGCGCACCTTGTGTCCCAGCCAATGGTTCAGGCCGACCGGAGAGCGGTCAAACATCATCCAGAACCAGATCAGCGGTTTGCGTTCACCATACTTCGCGGCATCAGCATCACCATAGCTCTCAGGCTCGAGCGTGGCGTTGCGCGGATCAAAGGAGTGGACCAGAGTCTGTATCGCCAGCGGCGCCGCAGGATCGGGCTCTGCATAAGGACGTCCCAGATAGAGCTGGTGCAGTTCCCCGCGGACGACATCAGAGCGATGCTCGGGATCGCGGCTCGCAAACGCGCGATCAAGCCTGTCAATCCATTCCAGAAACGCCTTTTCGGCTGCCGGAACCGGTTTCAGGACTCGATATTCGTATCGGGGCATGGTCGCCTCGCTGTCTGTGATAGGAAAACTAGAACATAACACACCCCTCAGGACGACCTCTGCAGAGTGTGGGTCGAACACTCCCTTCGACTGCGCTCAGGGCAGGCTCTGTCCGACTCCTTTGACTTAGGTTTTCAGTTTGGTGCTGACCGTGGTCCATTCAACAAGACCTGAACCCAACAGCAACCGCAAAAGCGGCGGACAAGAGTGTCCGCCCCGTACTGCGCCTATGTTCTATAATGCGCGCTCTTATGAAATCCAGGAAAACCGCGAAGCCGCACCCCATGCCGGTGGACGCTCTGGTCTTTCCGCGCTTTTCGGGTGTGCCCACATTCATGCGCCTGCCGCATATTCCGCGGGCAGAGGAGCTGGATCTCGCGTTGATCGGCGTCCCGTTCGACGGAGGCACGACTTATCGTCCGGGGGCGCGTTTCGGGCCGCGCAACATTCGCGTGCAATCGGCCATGATCCGTCCCTGGAATCCGGTGCTGAAGCTCAATCCCTTCGAAAAATGGCGCATCGGTGATTTTGGCGATCTCTCGATCAACCCGCTATCGATCGAAGATACATACCAGAGAATCACCAAGCAATTGGGCGACGTGTTTCGCGGCGGCGCGCGATCAGTCTGCGTCGGCGGAGATCATTCCATGCTCTTGCCCATCCTGCGCGCCATTCACCGGCACTTCGGTCCGGTCGCCTTTATCCAGCTCGACGCCCACGGCGATACCTGGAGTGGGTACTTCGGCAGCCCGCATTCGCACGGCACGCCGGTTAAGTACGCTGTCGAGGAAGGATTGATCGAGAAGGGCCATGCGCTGCAGGTAGGATTGCGCGGGCAAGTTTATTCCGAGGGCGACTTTGATTTTGCCCACAAGCACGGCATCAAGATCGTGACCTCGGAAGAGTTTCACAAGAGCGGGGTCGAACTGGTCAAACGGCACTTAAAAAAAATAGGCAACAGACCGGTGTACGTAACCCTGGACATTGACGTGGTCGATCCCGCATACGCTCCCGGTACCGGCACGCCGCAAGTCGGCGGCCTTTCCAGCCCGCAAATTTTGGATTTAGTGCGCAGCCTGAAAGGCTTGGAGCTGGTGGGATGTGATCTGGTGGAAGTGTCGCCGCCTTACGATAACGGCGAGATTACGTCGCTGCTGGCGGCAAATTTGCTTTTTGAAATGCTGTGTTTGTTCTGAGGGGACAGAGCCATTTCTGGTTATAGGGGCGCTTCGACTGCGTAGCCGCTTCGCGAAGCGAAGCAGCTACTCCGCTCAGGGTGAACACTGCATGCCATGACTACACTTGCCCGCAAACTTCGCGTGGTCGATTACTTCACCCTGGGTTGGGGAACCATGGTGGGCGTGGGCTGGCTGGTCGTCATGGACGACTGGCTGCTGCGCGGCGGACCCCTGGGCGGTGTTCTGGGATTTGCGATCGGCGGCGCGCTCCTGCTGCCCATCGGCTACGTGTACGGCCAACTGGTGACGGCCATGCCCGATGCCGCAGGCGAGGTCGCTTACACCGCGAGAGTCTTTCCCCGATCGATCAGTTTTGCCACCGGCTGGATGATGGTGCTGGCATATTTCATCGTTTGTCCGTGGGAAGCGGTGGCCGTGGGAAAAATTGCCAGCTACATTTTTCCCAGCCTGGATTCGATGGAACTCTATCGCATCGCTGGGCGGCCGGTTTATCTGCCTCATGTGATTATCGGGCTGGGGCTCACCGGTCTTCTCACCTGGCTCAACTATCGCGGCATCCGGTTGAGTGCAATCTTTCAGAACTGGACAACTTTCGGGACCCTCGGTTTATTCGTCGTGTTCGTCGCGGTGGGGATAAGCAAAGGCTCTCTACAGAATTTGCCACCCTTGTTCACGCACAGCGGATTCGTCTCCGTTCTTCTCGTCATTCAGATCGTGCCCTATTACATGACGGGATTTGAGTCGGTGGTAAAGGGGGCGGAAGAGTCGCGCCCGGAATTCCGCTCGGGCGGATTTTTCAAGGCCATCTGGATGGCCATCCTGGTGGGCATTCTTTTCTACACCATCGTGATTGCCGCCGTGGGTTATGTCGCTCCCTGGCGGGAACTGACCAGCGAGAGATTCATGACGGCGGTGGCTTTCCAACACGCGGTGGGTTCGCGCTGGATTGTCAGCGTGATTCTGGCGGCGGCGCTGCTTTCACTCTTCAAAGTGTTCAACGGAAACCTGGTGGCGGCCAGCCGCATGGTGTTTGCCATGGGACGCCGGGGCCTGGTGGATGCCCGCGTCGGCCAGGTGCACCCGCTGAATCAGACGCCTTCCGTGGCCGTGATCTGCGTGGGATTGGGCACCGCCGCGTGCATGTTTCTCGGCGACGCCATTCTGGTTCCAATTTCAGATGTAGGCTCGCTGGCGTCCGCGGCGGGATGGCTGGCAGCTTGCGCCGCGTATTATCTGATGGCCCCTAACCGGAACCAACGCCTGGTTGCCGCCTTGGGGGCGCTGGTCGGGCTGCTGATGATGCTGATGAAGGTGGTTCCGTTCGTCCCCGGACACTTCAGTGTTTACGAATGGCTGGCCCTCGGCAATCTGGGTCATGCTGGGCGCGGTATCGGCCCGCCGAGCCGCACTGTAGCGCCGGCGTCCCGCCGGCTGTCGGGTGGGCGTCTCGTCCACCCAAAGCTTGCGACACATTGTTGCCGTCGAAGTAGAAACAGGAACGGAGAAACCATGGGAAGCAACACGCGAATGAAGGAGTTCCTCATCAGTATCTTTCTTCTAACCGCCATTCACCTGTCATGGTCACAAACCTCGAACCGATCGTTCGATACCGTCATCAGCAGCGGCCACATCATCGACGGAACAGGATCGCCGTGGTACTCGGGTGACATCGGTATCCGCGACGGCAAGATTGCCGCCATCGGCAATCTGAGTGAGGCGCAACGCACGCGTACGATTGATGTCCACGGCATGGTCGTCGCTCCCGGTTTTTTCGACATGCTGGGCCAGTCGGAGCTGACTATTCTGGTTGATCCGCGCCTCCCGTCGAAAATCTACCAGGGCATCACGACCGAGATCACAGGCGAAGGCGGCTCGATCGCACCTTTGAATGACGCCATCATTCAGGCCGACCGCTCCGGCTACGATCACTATCACATCGCCCCCGACTGGCGCAGCTTCCGGCAATACTTTGCCCGCCTGGAAAAGCAGGGCATGGGAATCAACCTGGCCAGTTATGTCGGCGCCACGCAGGTGCGGCGCATGGTGCTGGGCGATGACGACAAGCAGCCCACACCGGCACAACTCGATCAGATGCGGGAGCTGGTCAGGCAGGCGATGAAGGATGGTGCGGCCGGACTCTCGACCTCGCTCGAGTACGCGCCCGCTCCCTACGCTAAAACCGATGAGTTGATCGCCCTGGCCTCAGAGGCGTCGAAATTTGGCGGCATCTATGCCACCCACATGCGCAATGAGAGCGATGCGGTGCTGCCGGCGATCGACGAGGCCCTGCGCATCGGGCGCGAGGGCCACCTCCCAGTCGAAATCTGGCACATCAAGGTTGCAGGCAGAGCCAACTGGGGACGCATGCCGGAGGTGGTGGCAAAAATCAACGCGGCGCGAGCCGGGGGCATGGACGTCACCGCCGACACTTATGCCTATACCGCATGGTTCAACAGTCTCTCCGCTTTCATCCCGCCCTGGGCGCATGATGGTGGCGACGCCAAACTGATCGAACGTCTCAAAGATCCGGCGATGCGCGCCCGCATGCGCAAGGACATGATGACTCCGTCGAGCGAGTGGGACAACGAATGGCAGGAAATCAGCGGACCGCAAGACATACTGATCGGTGTGGTGCAAAATCCGAAGCTGCTTCCACTGCAAGGCAAGCGGCTGGCCGAAGTGGCGAAGATGCAAAACAAAGACCCCATGGACGCGCTCTTTGACATCCTGATAGAGGACAACGCATCCACTGGAGTTGCAGTCTTTGGCATGTCCGAGCCGGATGTTGTGCTCGCCCTGCAGCAGCCCTGGGTGTCTGTCGATAACGATTCTTCCGGCGCGGCGCCGGAAGGAATTCTGGGCCAGGAGCATCCTCACCCCCGCGCCTACGGCACCTTCCCGCGCGTCTTGCGCAAATACGTTCGGGAAGAAAAAAAGCTCACGCTGGAAGATGCCATTCGGAAGTTCTCCGCTTTGCCGGCGCAGCGCATGCGCCTGACCGACCGCGGGGTATTGAAAGCAGGGATGTGGGCCGACATCGTGGTTTTCGATCCCGCCACGGTCCGCGACCTGGCGACGTTCGAAAATCCCAACCAGTTATCGCAGGGAATGGAATATGTGCTGGTGAATGGAGTTCCCGTGATCGATCAGGGCAAGGAGACGGGCGCATTGCCGGGGAAGGTCCTGCGAGGGGCGGGCTACGTGCAGTAGAAGATTTACTTCTGGATGACGGTGACTTTATGCAGCCCGACCGTCGCCGAATCCAAGCGGGCAGGCAGCGCAAATCGGGAATCGATGCCGATGTTCGGGTACTTCGGCTTGAGATATTTCTCGACAAACATTTCCAGCACGAATTGGGGAATTTCAACGCCATCGAGCGAGACCGAATCCACGTGCACCATGCCCTCTCGTTTGGCACCATAGGCGTGAGCAGTGGCTACCACTTCGTGCACTCCGCTGAACACCGAGAGCAGAGGGTTGTAGGAATTCCTGCCTGCCTTCAACTGATCGAAATCAACTCGCGAAGTCCCGACGATGATCCCTGGCTGTTCCTGCAAGACTACCGACCGCACTCCCGGGGGCAATTCGACCTTCCCGGATGCAAGGTAGGCATTGATTTCCTGTTCGGTGAAGTCGGTGGGCGAGGGGTCGGGGTGCGCCTGCGCTGCGTTGCTTTGCAAGCGTTGCAACTTCTGCTCGAAGAGGGCTGCTTGATCTGGAGCCGCAACCGTCTGCGCTGCGGCATACGGAGTGAAAAGGGAGCAAACTGTGAGTGCGACAAGAAAAGCGCAACAGAACTTCATGGTTTGAGGGCGGCCCGGGTCTCCGGAGTCGTGCTGAGAGTCACACGGGGCTGGTTCAACGTGCCTGTGATGTTGAAGCCACGCGCGCCATCACGAGACAGTTTGAACTCCAGGACTCGACTCAGGGAAGCGGTACCGCTTAACTGGTAGATGCCGCCCGGAGTCTGCAGTTTGCCCGCATCGATCTCGAACTTCCCAGCGCGCAAAAGCAATTGTCCCGTGAACCGGTTCACTCGTAGCGGAGTGTTCTCGCCCGCCAGCGCCAGATGCAGCAGGGAGCCATCGCGAGCTTCCACCTGGAAACCGGCGTCAGCGTGGGAAAGGAGGTCTGTTTTCGTCCAACCCTGCGTGGCGGCGCGATAGTCGACATTTGCCGTGCCCGTGATCCAGGCGTCGTGCATGGCCTCGGCAACTTGACTCAGCGCAACCTTCTCCAGGGTGCCGTTGCCGCGATATGTCGGGGGATTGACAGTGAAATCGACTAGCCATTCGCCAGTGTGTCGTCCGCCCAACACTTCAGCACGCAGGTTCGAGAGCTGAAGGCGGCCCTGCTCGAGTTCGACCTCGGCCGAGACCCGGTTTGCGACCAGGTCGTGAATCAGAACGCGACCTGCCGCGAGCTTTCCGAGAGCGTGTATAGACGCCAGATAGGGTCTCGGTTGCGCGGGTGACGAAAGAAAGCGATACCAGGGCTGCTTTCCGGGGACGGCATTCACCAGGCCGCCGAGATTATCGGTGACAACTTCGTCAGCGTGAAGGTCGAAGCCAATCACGCAAGCGCGGAGAGTACCGCACTGTCTGGGAACAGTCAGTGAACCGCGCCATGTATTGCCGGCCGCGGAAGCGGTCAGTTTCCGGACCTCGGCAGTTTTGGGGGTCAGCTCAATACTTGCGGAAGCGATTTCCACGGGCTTATTCAATCCCCGTATGCGGGCGTGAACCGATTTCAACTGCGCCGTTCCCGTAACGACAGGAGCCGCAAACCCGGCCCATCCTCCCTCCACATGAAGACTGATGCGAACCTCTCCGTTGGCTGCGGGTTGTGGCGCCGGCAATCCGATGGTGCGGGCTACTTCCAGCAGGCGCTCTACCTCGGCCTCTCCCTGTACCAGAAAGTGATAGCCTGAACGTGAAAACTGGCCGCGCACCGTGGCATTCGCCGGTCTGCCCAAGGCCAGGTTGAAGGGGCCAACCTCGACGCTGGCCTCATCGCCCGCGGAAATAGCTGACTTTCGGCTGTGCTGGGTAATCTGGTTCAGCCCTGAAGAGTTCAGCTTCAAATCTCCAGCCGATGAAACGCTGAAAGGAATTTTGTCCAGAACGATGCGAGTACTGCTGACGGGCGATCGCACATTCAAAGCCAGCACTTCACCACCGCCTCGCCATACCGGCGCCATCCCGCGGGTGCCGGGCTGGCGTCGCAGCGTAACCCGGGCGTCCATCTTGCCGGCGGCGAGAAGGTCGCTGGGGACATCCTTCTTGACCCGCCGCGCGAATTCCACCAGCGGCTGGATGGGCAGGCCGCGAACGAGCATAGTCAAATCGTAGGCACGAGGTATGGGGGCAACGCTGCCATTCAATGCGATTTCGCCGTCGCCCACGGGGGCGCGGCAGGCGAGCGCAGAGAAAACATGGTCGGTGGTACTGTAACGGGCACTGCAGCGCGCCGCCAGGCGCAGGGCGGGATCGCCGGAAATGTCGTAACGGCGGAAGTCCTCGATGGAAACGTTTGTGTTTACCTGCAGGTCCCTGGGCGTGCCCGTCAGAGTGGCCGAGAGCCGGACGGCGCCTCTCCATCCTTTGTCCTGGCCCAGAGTCAGCTTGGTCACCTGGCCTAGTTGCGCTCCCTCCCACTGCACCGTGAATTGCACTGGCGTTTCGTGCAGATTCGCCGAGCGTTGCCACGATCCGTCAATGGCAAGCCGGCCGGTGTCACTGAGGTTGAAATCGGTCCGCATGGGTTGGGCCCTCAAGCGGACACCCCAGGCATTTTCGGAGTCTTGCCACAAGGCAAAATTGGCTTCGGTCAGGCTGTAGGGCTTTTTTTCCTGGCCAAACTTGAAATTGATGCGACCGTGGTCCGCTTCGATGTAAGGGAAGCCGGGGCGTACTTCGCTCCTGGTTTTGGCGGTGGGAGCAACCGGGGTGTTGGCCGCGCGCTCGACCAGTCTCTCCAGGTTCCAGCGGCCTTCTGCATTGCGGACCAGGTTGAGGCTGGGCTCGGTGAGGCTGAGACGGGCAATCTCTAGGCGTCCCCGCAGCAGGGAGCTGACTCGCACGGTGGCGACGACATCGGCGGACTGCAACACCGGTTCAGCGCCGAAGTCAGGGTCTTCGTGGACGACAAAATTTTCTAGGTCGAAGCCGGGCTGAGGCAGCAGGCGGAGAGATACTCGTCCCACGTCCACCGGCCGTCCCAAGGCCAGACTGATCGAGCGCACAATGCGGGTGCGCAGGCGCTCCGCCCCGGGACGTATCAGAAACAGCGTCAGCACCACGACGATGCCGGTGACCACCTGGCCGCGCCTGGAGCGGAGAAATTTCAACGAATCACCTTCAACGTACGTTTCCAGCGGGTCTCATCAAAGAAATGAATGATCACGTGCGCCAGAAATCCCACCCGCTCACTGATCGCCGTATGTAGATACTGGTTCGGAGGCGTCTCGAACGACCAGTAGATGAACATGGGTCGCCCGATCACGTTTTCCTTCGGAATGAATCCCCAATAGCGGCTGTCATAGCTAACGTCGCGATTATCGCCCATCGCGAAATAGCTGTTGGGAGGCACGACCAGGTCGTCGCCCTGGATATATTGCGGCAGGAGTTGTTGCCAGTCCGAAAACAGGCGGTTGTAGTCGGACGGGGGCACCGCCGGGAAGTTATCGCGGTAGTCGTTTGGTCCCTGATCGGGATCGTGGATGACATACGGTTCATCCAGCTTCTCGCCATTGCGGAACACCACGCCATTGCGCAGATGGATGCGGTCTCCCGGAATTCCAATGACCCGCTTCACCACGTAAAGACCCGGCTCCGCCGGCGAAAGAAAGACCACGATGTCCTGCCGCCGTATCTCGCGGTAGGGCAGCAGGGGGCCCGTCCAGTGGGTGGCCGGAGCGAACTGCACCCGGTTCACGAAGACGTGGTCGCCGATCAGCAGGGTGTTTTCCATGGAACTGGAAGGAATTTCGAATGCCTGCAATACGAACGTAATAATAAACAGGCCAGTGACCAGCACCGAGGCCAGTGATGCCAGAAACTCGACGGTAGTCTCGCGCGGCTTCTCTTCGAGCTTGTTCTCTTTCTCTTTCTTGGGCACAGGATCTTTCTCGCTCCGACCTTGCTTTCGCACTATCGAACCACTCGAAATGTGCGGTCCCACCGCGTCATTTGGAACACATGGGTCGCGGCATAGGCGAAGTGGATGAGTTTATCACCCGGGGTGGGTGAAGCCGGCATGTCCGGGTCCGTGTTCCGAACTGACCAGTAGATCAGCAGCGGGCGTCCGATAACATTTTCCTGGGGCACGAACCCCCAGTAGCGGCTGTCCAGACTCTCATCCCGGTTGTCGCCCAGCACAAAATAGCTTCCCTCGGGAACTATGAGTTCGTTGTCCTCGACCAGCTTTTTCATCTCCAGCCACCAGCGCCCTTCCAGGCCGGGAACGGGAAGGTTCAGCCGGGGGAACTCGTCGCGAAAGGTATCGTGCACGCCCGAACTATAGCGGACATAAGGCTCCTCCAGGGGATGGCCGTTGACATACACTTGCCGGTTGATCAGGCGCACGTGGTCCCCTGGCACGCCCACCACGCGTTTCACGAAATGCTGGGTGGGATGCACCGGATAGCGGAAAACGATGACGTCTCCCCGGTGCACTTGTTTGTACGGCATGAAATGGTCGGTGAAGCTGTTTCCGCCATAGCGGAGCTTGTCTACCAGAAGGTAGTCGCCGATCAGCAGGGTATTCTCCATGGATTCGGACGGGATCTGGAAGGCCTGCACGATGAAGGTGATGACGAAGACTGCGATCACTACCGTTGCCAGCAACGACTGCAGCGAACTTATTGTGTCCGCCGGCGGACGCTTTTCCTTCACTTCTGCGGCGGCGGCTACTGGCATGGTAGTCACTGGGTGTGCCCGTTACGCTTGGTTCTGCCGTTGGTCTCGACGGAGACAGTGCCGAGATATTCCAGCACCTGGCGGGCGGCATCCTGCTCGGCATTTTTCTTGGTTGAACCATCCGCCCGGCCGATGAATTCTGCTTTGCCGGTGCTCTCCAGCGCTTGCAGGCGCGCCTCCACGGTAAACGTCTTGCTGTGCTCCGGGCCGCGTTCTTTCACCAGTGCGTAAGTAGGTTGTGGCCTTCCGGTGGCCTGCAACTTTTCCTGTAATGCCGACTTGTAGTCAGTTACCGGCAGGCTGGTGCCATTGGACGCGATCCGTTCCAGTTCCGGGATGACAATGGACTGCATAACAAAGCGGCGGGCGACCTCCAGGCCGCCATCAAGATAGATGGCCGCCAGGACAGCCTCCAGCGCGTCCACCAGCAAGGCGGTTTTGTTGCGGCCCCCGCTCTTCTCCTCACCCCGCCCCAGGTTCAGGTAATGTCCCAACTCCAACTCGTGGGCCACTCCGATCAGATGCTTTTCGCTTACCAGGTGTGCCCTGAGCTTGGAAAGTTCTCCCTCCCGAAAGCTGGGAAACCGGTTGAACAGTTCCTCTGTGGTTACAAATCCCAGGACAGCATCTCCCAAGAACTCCAGCTGCTCGTTGTCTCCCACCCGCGCCGAGCCAGCGGTTTGCAGGGCTTCCAGTTCGCGCGCCTGGGAGGTGTGGGTCAAAGCCTGCTCCAGCAGATCCGCCCGCTGGAAATGGTACCCGAGAGCGGCTTGCAGGAGCGCAATGTCACGCGGCTTCATGGTTGGACGACTTCGGACTTCGGACGCCGGAACTCGGACTTCAGACCTCAGACCTCAGACTTCGAACCTCAGAGCGCGGATTCAGACTTCAGAACTCAAGTCCCGGGCGCCGGGTTCGAGGAGCCGGAGTCCGAGGGCGAGCGCCTGACCTCCGAGGCCCGACGTCCGGTGCCTAATTCTTGGGCGCCGGATTCTGGGCGCTGGAAGGTGGCTTGGCGGCCGGCGGCGTGCCACCGGTCAACTGCACCAGGCGGTCCCGTTCGTTTTTGGACAGAGTGGCCAAGGTCGTACCCTGACTGCTCTCTGTCATCTGTACCGCCTGATTGGCATACTTCAGGGCCTCCGCGTACTTTTCCTGTTTGTCCAGCGACAGCGCCAGGCGCAACACGGCCAGAGGGTCAGGTTGGGAGGGGAAGGCATCGAGCGACTTGTGAAAATAGCCTTCCGCGTCCGCATACTTTTCCCGGGTGTACTGGATGGTGCCCAGCACATAATAGGCGTTGGAGCGCAGGAAGCCTTTGTAGGCGTCCACCTTGTCCTGCGGAGTCCCAGCCGGCACCGTGATGTCGGTGTCGGTCGTTTCCACCGCATGCAGCGCCAGTTTCGTGCCTTCATCCAGGCGCTGGTCTTTATCCAGGTCGGTTTCCCGGGTGCGCTCGGCCAGGACCTGGGCCACGCCCACCAGGGCTTCGGGGTCATCGGGATCGAGCTTCAGCACCTTGCGTCCCATTTCCATCATCTTGTCGGGGTTGTTCGCACTCTGATAGCCATGCATGGCGGTGCGGTACAGCAGGATCCTCAGCTCACTGTCGGGGAACTTGGCGGCAAAATCGTCCGCGCCTTTCTCCAGGGCTGCAGGGTCGTTGGTGTTGGCGGCGGCAGCCTTGTAGGCATCGAACTCGGGCTGAGTCTTGGCTTGGGGCGGCCGCTTCCCCGGGGGTGGCGCTGTGGTGGCCGCGGTACCTGCCGGCGCGGGAGGCGTCTGGGTTTGCGCCGATACCAATGTAGCCAGCGCCAGGATCACGACTAGCATCGCTGCTTGCTTCATGCTTTCTCCTTGGGCAAGATCAGATTCTTCGTCCCTCTTGATTGCTGCCGTACTCTACTGCGAGCGCCGGGTGGGTTCATACGGCTTCTGCAATCCCCGTTCGGCCGCCGCCTTGGCTTCGGGCAGTCCCGAGCCCGCGGTAGCCGCCGCCCGGTAGTGATCCATCGCCGCCTCGCGCTCTTCCTGCAAGTCCAAAATTCTTCCCAGGTAGATGTGGGACCAGGCTACTACCTTGGGTTCATGCGCCACTTCGAGCGCCCGCTCAAAATAATTCCGCGCGCCCTGCATGTCAGAGTTATGAGTGGCCACTTGCGCCAGAATAAAAAGAGCGCGGCCGGGGTCTTCGTTCTTTTCGTCCAGCGCCTCCTGCGCCAGCTTTTGCGCGTTTTCTGCATCGCCCGCCGAGAGTCGCTGCTCGGCTGCGATCAGGAGCTTACCCTCGTGTGGACGTGAAAGTTGCAACGGTTCAGTATCGGAAGTAGCGGCAAACGTTACCTGTGCCGCCCGCTTCCGCTCTTTGCCCACATCGATGCCGCTCACCAGATCGAGGTAGGCATGGTTGAGTCCGGCCGGGTCCTTCTCAAACCGGAGCAACGCCTCATAGAAGTAATTAGTCAGGACGAAGCCCTGCTGGGCTGATGCTTGAACCGCCTGCAGGCGCTCCGTTTCCGGAGCTTTCCTCGATCCCGCCGTTCGCGCCTCGATGGCCCGGATAAAACATTCGGTGACCAGAAGGGAGGTGTCGGTTTTGAAACTGTTGTCCATCGGCGCGGTTTTGACCAATTCCAGCAGCGGTTCCAGACGCTTCATGGTCAGCGGGTACTTCATGGCCAGCGGGTCCAGCAAGTAGTGCAGATAAGTGTGCCGGATCTGTTCCATCTTGAGCCCGGAATCGGGGCCGGGAGAGATCACGACATAGTAGTCCGCTCCATAATTGCGGGCGTTGGTTTGCCCCGGCGCACCCATGGGATCAACGTAAACCGTGAAGTCCCGTCCCAGGCGAGTGGACGACGGAAGCTTCAGATAAATTTCCGTGTCGAACATCATCTTGGCCAGCGCTTCGTGATAGCGCCCGGTCAACGCCGAGTAGGCCTGACGGTCTCCCTCCCAGATGTCATGCAACCCCAATTTGACGGCGAAATTTTGCAGCAGAGGCAGGATGCCAACCACCGCCGTGGCATCGGGAGGCAAATCCGCGTCCTTCACCTTCGCCGTCAGGGCGGGCGGCGGGTTCAGGTAGAGCGCGAGCGAGACGTACTGGCTCAACGTCCTGGAGGCATCCGGCTGCTGGTGTTCCTGATAGTACTGGCACATTGCCTGGGTCGCGTCCGTGGCCTGCTGCGAACTCTGGCGGGCCCGAGCCACCTCGGAGCGTACCCGCGAACGCAGCGGATCGGAGACGCCCAGCTCCTGGTCGTATCCACAAGTGTTGATGGCCGTAAGCACGGTGAACAGAGTCTCGTTCGTGTCCAGTGCCACCGGGCTCTGGTTCTGCGCCGGAGACAACTCTGCCAGCAGGGCAAACAAAGCCGCGTAAAGCGAGCGTCTAAACCTCAAACTCAGGGAAACCTCCTGCAGGCTGGCCGGTATGCGGATTACGATCTAACCAAGTGTAAGGGGTGTGGGGCGCAGAATCAATGGACGTTGTTGCAGCTTTTTATTCGAAACGCTTTTGCCCCCGGGGCCGCCGGCGCCAGCAAGCGCTACCCCTTCACACTGACTTTAGAGAACGACAGTATCGCCCGCCCGGTCGTTGGCCTGCCCATGGAAAGCGCGGGACGAAATGTAGTGAAGGTGGTGAAGATGAGCATGTCTTTCTTGACCCGTGGCAACAATGAGCTGTCTTGCTTGGAGTCGGAAAGAATGCGGTAGTCCTGCACTCGCCCCTGCGGGTCCACGTAGGCCTCAATCACCAGCGAATCGTCGTTGATGGAATCGAGGGTGGAGCCGAAAGCCGACTGTTGCAGCTGCGGCGCGGTGTGCAGCAACAAGGGGACATCGGAATTGTCCGCCTGGAGGGGCGCCAGAAATCCCATCAAGACCACGAAAATCACTACTGCGGCCGCCAGGCCCGCCGTTGCTGGCACCATGAAGAGATCAAGAGCGTTGTCGAAACGTACCCGAAGACCGTCCAGATAGCGGCGTCGGGATTGTGCTGTCTCCTGCGAAATCGCTACCCGAAGCTTCAACGCCAGGTCAGACGGCGCCTTCCGGCGGCCAACCCGGGCCAGCAAGTCTTGCGTCCGCCGCAGCGAAGCATAGTGCCGGCGGCAACGCTCGCAGCCTTCCAGGTGATGGCTGAGGTCGCGCATCTGCTTGCCCGTAACCGCCCCGTCGAGGTAGGGAGAGAATAACGGCGTGGCCTGAGTGCACGTCATCGGGTGACCTCAATCGCAGAAATCACGCAACTGGCCCGGCGTTCTTCGACTTCTCCAGGCGCCTGCAGACCGAGCTGATCACCATTTTCCATTACGTATCCCGTCAAACGCCGCCGCAGAGCTTCCCGGCCGCGCGTCAGCCGCGACTTCACTGTCCCCAGGGACACGTCCGTGATCTCCGCTATCTCTTCGTACGACATTTCTTCCAAATCGCGCAAGATGACCGTAGTGCGGTAAGGCTCCGAGATCTGCCGCAATTCCTCCTCGACCCGCGCCCGGACCTCCTCGTGCACCACCATGTCGAACGGCGACTCGCTTTCATCCGCCAGGGTATCGCGCATTCCCGATGAGCCCAGCCCGCAATCATCCTGGTTCGGCTCGATCGAGGTTTCCTTCGCCTTGTGCCGGAACCACCATCGTCTCCGGTTGGAGGCCTCGTGCACGGCAATGCGGTAAATCCAGGTTTTCAGACTGGATTCGCCCTGGAAGTGCTTCATTCCGCGAAAAACTTTGAGAAAGACTTCCTGCGTGGTATCAGCCGCATCCGCGGGGTCCGCGACGATGCGATAAACCAGGCTGTAAATGGGCTGGTGGAATTCTCCGATGAGCCAGGCGTAGGCGTCTTCCGAGCCCGCCTTGAGCTCGGCCACGATTGCCGACTGCTGGGCCCGCATTCCTATCGCGCCTGCCAGATCACCCAAGGTGGTTGCTCCCGCCATCAACGCCATGGCGTAACCTCCCCATTATAGGTTCTTTCCCCCGCGCGCCCAAAAGTAAAACGCGGCCCAGATAACTCCCACCTGCTATATATAGACCCCAGCGTGGCAGGTAGAGTTCCACGAGCCCAACTGTTCTGATTTCAGTATTTTAGGGTGGGCGTAGAGCTTTGCACAGGGGGTGAAGCGGAAGTTCAACGATTACGACCTACTGAATGCCGCCTGGGGAAAAGGGCTTGAACCGCTCTGAAATATTTCAAATCTGAAACCCAAAGCGCTCAACGAAAGGCCGCAAGAGACGCCAGGATTGCACGTTACTTCGGCGGTGGGGGAGCCGCAGTGGGACTGGTCGCTGTGGAGGTGGGAGTGCTGGGTTTGGCTTTGGGAGCGGACTTCTTCTTGGTTGGCTTCTTCTCCGGCGCGGTGTCATCTACAACAATTTTCTTGGGAGGCTGCGACGCCATGCTCGCCCGCGCATCCTGCAGCGCCGCCCGCAGCCGGGTGACCTCGAGTTCCTTGGCTCCTGCCAGAGTTTCCATGCGTTCGGCAAAGGCACGGCGCCCGCGCTCGAAAGCGCTGACATCGTTCTCCAGTGACTGGAACTCATCTTTGGAACCGAACGCGCCCGCCGACTCCGTCACCGATTCAAACACATCGTAGAGCGCGTCCAGATTGCGATAGATCTTGAAAGTGGACGCCAGGTTCTCGGGCGACGCCTTGAGTTCCGCGATCAGCTCGGGCAACGCCGACCGCAGGTTGCGCTCGATAGATTCCACATTGTTCTCGGCCTGTCGTTTGCTGTCCGAGTCGGTCTTCCATTTCTCGATACGGAGCTTGGCCAAATCCACTTGCGCCGCCTGCGATGCCTGCTCCAGCTGCGACAGCAGCAGGTTCAGCTGATTGACGGAAGAATACGAAACCGGACCTTGCGGCGCCGGTTGGTTGGCGGAAACAACCTGGGCGCTCGCCGCCAGACAAAGTGGCAACAGGGACAAATATCGAAAACGGAAAAAGGGACTTGGTTTCATTAAGGTCGCCGCAAACCGTCACACAGGATACTAAGTTTCCCCGCTTTCGCAAAATTTACATCTGGTTAGAGATGCCTGCAGCGAACGACGGGTTTGACTATCGATAGCCAGTAGGCGAGAATTACTTTGCTCGAGTCCCCTCGTACATCTCACGTGGGCCTGTGGCGCAGCTGGGAGCGCGCTTCCATGGCATGGAAGAGGTCGTCGGTTCGATCCCGACCAGGTCCACCAATAAAATCCCCAGGATGCCTGCCGCCGCGAGATGCACCTTCGAGTTTCCCGTTTCTGGTTTCCAGTGACGAGTCAGAAGCTGGAAACCGGAAACTAGAAACCGGTCCACTGCCCCAACTCCCGGGCCGCTTGCAGCAAATCGTCAGCTCTGCCCAGGTCACGCCAATAGTATTCGTCTGATCGAAAGCCCAGGATTTTTTCGTCGTGGCCGGCCAGACGCAGATAAGAGGTGATGATGGAAAAAATTCCTGCTTCCGTCATCAGAGGGATGAGGCGAGGCGAAATCACGTGGATCCCGCCAAAGGCCAGGGCCTCGGTCTGCGAGGAGGGCCGCACCACTTCGGTTTCCCCATCGCGCCCTGCCCGCCGGCCGCAGAGCTGGCGCTGCGGGTTGAACAGGAGGTACCGGGAAGTCTTGCGGTCTTGTACCGCCAGCGTGGCGAGGGCCCGGTTGTCGGCGTGAAATTGCGCCATGCGCCGCAAATCAACGGTGCTGATGACATCGACGTTGTGCAAGAGAAACGGCTCATCCGAATTGCGGGAATCTTCAAGAAAAAAATGTCCCGCTTTTTTCAGTCCCCCGCCAGTATCGAGGAGAACATCTTCACGAGAGACCTCGATTCGCATGCCGAAATTATCATTGGCTTTCAGATAGTCCAGCACCATGTCGGCAAAGTGATGAACATTGATGATGACTTCGCGGATTTCAAAAGTACGCAAGCGGGTCAACGTGATTTCGAGCAGAGTGCGGCCGGCAACTTCCACCAGGGCCTTGGGACGGTCCTCGGTGAGTGGTCGCAGGCGGGTACCGAGGCCGGCAGCCAGGACCATCGCCTTCATTGCGCGAGCGTCTCCAGTTCGCGATGCCGCAACAATACTTCCACTCCATTGCGGCCGCGCAAGCGCTTGGCCAGTTGCTCCGCCAGATAGACGGAGCGATGCTGCCCGCCGGTGCAACCAAACGACACCATCAGGTTTTTGAAGCCACGCCGCTGATATTCGCTGACGCTGGCATCTACCAGCGAGAGCACGCTGGCCAGAAACTGGTGCACGCTGTCCTGCTGATTCAGATAATCGATTACCGGCGCGTCTCTGCCGGTGAGGGCTTTAAAGCGCTCTTCGCGGCCGGGATTGGGAAGGCTGCGGCCATCGAAGACGAACCCGCCGCCATTCCCGCTTTCATCCTTGGGCCAGCCGCGGTGAAACGAAAAACTGAAAATCCTTACTACGAGGCTGTCGGCGTCGGAAGCCAGGGCCTGCAGTCTCTCCGATCCCAACATGCTGTGGAATGCCCCCAACAGCGTCGGCAGCGCAATAGGCAGCGAGACGTTGTGCAGCAGCCAGCGCAGATTCTTCAGCGCGTAAGGTACGCTCTGCAGAAAATGAACTTTGCGTTCATAAAAGCCGCGGAAGCCATAAGCTCCCAGGGCTTGCATGATGCGGACATACACGTAGGCATAGTAATGCTGCATGAAGGCTTCACGCTCCACCTTGACGAAACCGGCAAGCGTGTCGAGATAGTGATCGAGCAATTGCTGGCGCAGGTCCGGCGGTAAATCGGCTTTGGCGTCGTACAAAAGAGAAGCGACATCGTATTGCAGCGCTCCCTTGCGGCCTCCCTGGTAGTCGAGGAAGAAGGGTTGGTCCTCGCGCCACATGATGTTGCGCGACTGGAAATCACGGTAGAGAAAGTAATCGTGCCCGGCGCTCAGCAGGAACTTCGTGAGCCGGCTGAAATCGTCTTCCAGCGCTTGCTCGTTAAAGGGAATGCCGGCCAGGCGCAGAAAATAGTATTTGAAATAATTCAAGTCCCAGGCGATGGACTGGCGATCGAAGCTGCCCCGCGGATAGCACACCTTGTAATTCAGATCTCGTCCCGCCTCGACCTGAAAGCGGGGCAGCACCGCGATGACCTTGCGATAGGTCTCGACCGCCTGCTGGGAGATGTTTTCGCCGGTACGATTTTTAGAAAGAAACTCGAACAGGGTTGTGCTGCCCAGGTCTTCTTCGAGGTAGGCGCCCTGGCTCAGATCCTCCCCGTAAATTTCCGGCACCGGCAGTCCATGCCGCCGGAAATGCCGGGAAAACTCGAGGAAGGCCACATTCTCTTCATGCACGTCATACAGGATGCCGATGGCGCTGGACGGACCGGCGGAAAGCCGGATGATCTTTCGCCCCGAACCGCCCAGCTTTCCCTGTAGCGGCGTTATCTCCACGGCGGGGGTGTGGAAATGCTGCTCAAAAAGCTGCGTGAGAATGTCCATGAATGTGCCACAAAGATAACATCGAACCCGGAATGCAAAAACGAAAAGGGCGGAACTTCAGCGACCATGCCAAATGCTAAGGACGCAGGCAGTTATGAGCAGAGTTGCAGCGCGGGCGTACAGCAGAGGCTCCGGACATTTTGTGTGGAGCGGGCGAAGCAGCCACCCGCTCCATTGGAAGGCGAATTGCGATTTTGCGACTTCCTCGTACTCTGACGCTCTGAATCAGGCAGCTTGCATTGACGGCTTATGGCCCCATGCGCAGGAGCAGACCATCTCCTTTTCCTCAGCCTCCGACGGGAACAAGTGGTAGTACATGGCGATGACCATGGGGACAAACACTACCGAGTTGTAGAAGAGATGGAGTTCAACACGCGGAATTACCAGCTGCAAAACGCTAAACGGCACCGGCTTGCCCCAGAAATTGTGGTGCGCCGTGGCCTGCCAGATCAGCAGGAAGTGCTCGATGTGATGCCAGAACTGGATCACCAGGGCGACCGTCCACCAGGTGCGCGCCTGGCCAATGAATCCTTTGCGCAGGACCCAGATGCCGATCAGCATGACTATGGCGTAGCCGTAGTGCAGGGCTTCGGACTTGATCAGCCAGGGGTACCACAAACCCAGAATGCCATTGGCCTTCGGGCGCGGCCATCCCATTACATAAATCTGGTAAGCCTGGGCCAGGTGCTCGCCCCAGTGTGCCAGCACAATAAACATAAAAATCTGCAAGGCGCGCTCGTGCCAGCGGGTGTTTAATTTCTCGTAGAAGCTGGTATTGGCCGCCGGGGCAGTATGGATCTGGGGAATCGCCGGGTTCGAAACTGCCATGCCCATCCTCCCTGATACCTTGAACTTACCGTAAAAATGTGACCACGATCACACTTTATGCATGGGCGGTCAATAGTTGAAATATATTATCCCGCCGGCGATCAGTTTTAACCACGCTCTAGAAGTGGAAGTTGGTCTCCAGGTAGGCAAACTGCCCGTTCGGATCCTTGGGGTAAATCTTCGCAATCACAGTCTTACCCCAGGCATGGCCGTAGTACAGGGTAGTGCTGAAGGAGCGGGTGATTTGGTAGTCAGCGCTGATGTCCAATACGTTGGCCAAGCCACTGAAATCGTTGCTGGGACGGCCGGTAAAACCAAAAGTCTTGGGTTGAAATGCGCCTCCACCCAGGTACCAGAAATCGGCCGAGTTAGCCAGCCGGAGGGCGTGCCCTTCGCTGCGCAGCGCAAGTTTGGAGGCCGGCTTCAGGTTCAGGGTGACGTAGAAATCCTCGTTATTCATCATGTTGTAGAAGGGAAAGCGCGCATACTGGCGGGGCGTGGTCAGGACCTGAAAGAACGTTCCGTGGGTCGAGTCATTGGGATTTCCGTCACCGCTGCCATAAGAAAAGCCAGCGCTGAGCCAGGGCTTGAGGTGCTTCACGGCAGGTTGCCAGCCGAGCTCACCGACGAAAGCGCTTGCGCGTTGGTTGAGCGCGCCCCAGGAGCCGCCCTGGTAAACGCCCCAGGCCAGAAAATCAAACTTGCCGGCGCTCGTAGTGTTAATCACCTGTGCGTAGTTGGCGCCGAAGGTGGCCAGCTGAACCTTGCCCTGGTCGGACGTGCGAACCGGTACCGGACGGTTGTCCGTCTTCAGTATGGTGGTGCGGTCATCGACGTAGCCCAGGCCGAACACGCGTAGTTGCGCCTCGCCGTGCGGGGTGTTGAGGGATCGGGTGAAAGCGCCGTAATAGACCTCGATGTCCAGTTCTGGCATCCCGTCGGTCTGGAGAATTCCCGCGGTCGGCCGGGCGCTGAAAAAGGTGAAATTGTTCTTTCCGGAATTCAGGGAGAACTGGCCGCCGTCGAACGTGCGCTGCACTGCGGTGAATCCGAAGTTCGAAATCAGGCGATGTGCGATCCGGCTCTGCACCACAGCCGCGAGCACCGGGTCTTTGGGCTTGACTTCCATGCCATCGAAATACTCGAAGCGCCCCAGCTTCACTCGCGTCGGCCCGAGGTGCTTGAAGTCCACAAATGCCTGCTTCAGAAATATGCTGGCGTTGTTGGACTCGTTGTTATTGGCCACATAGTAGGACCCGCCCAGGCCAAGCTGGCCTGCGGGGCCCGCCACTACGGCATCGTTCGGGAGCCCGAGAATGGACGGCTGCTCCATTTCGGCGAACCAATCGAGCTTTTCCCTGGTCTGGCCGATGCCAATGCGCAGTAACGAATGCCACAACGGGTAATCGCTGTTTCCGGTGGGGGCTTCGAACCAGTTCCAACCTTCCACGCGAGTGCGCCAGTTGATCGTAATCTCAAATGGACCGAGCTTGTGCTTTTGGGGCTGGGCTGACGGGGGATGCGTCCCTTGCGTCGGCTTCGGTACCGGCGCGGAGTCTGCCGGAGCGGAGACGGCAGCCTGTTGCGTTGAACTTGGGGGTTGCGCCATGGCGGTCTGGGACTGCTGTCCTACGATTTCTGCAGTCCACATCAGCAAGATAGCTGCGCTTACATACACTTTTACTCCCAGTCTCATTTCAGACTCCTTCATCAGGGATGTCGCACGCGTTCTTGCAACGGGATTCGCATGAGATCCACGGGTCCATGCGATCGAAGATTTGCAGCACTGTAGAGGTAACGCCCACCCGGAGCAATAGCAGAAAAGCATTACTCGACATATCGTGTGTGGGTCGGACAGAGACTGCCCCGAGCGAGGTCGAAGGGAGTGTCTGACCCACAGCGGTTCCATCTCATTACATCCGTAACTTGCCCGGGGGTGACTAATTTCCTAGTCTTGCAGGATCGCTTCTCATGTTTCAGTTGCAGGATTTCTAATGATTGCGCCTTCATCAAAGAGCTCGTGCGCAGTGCGCGTAGCGTGCGCGACGCTTGGCCTGGTCATACTGGTATTGATTTCGACTGCTTCCCTCAAGGCCCAAAACACACCCACCGTGCGTAAGCTGGTTTACAAAGTGGCTCCCAAATATCCCCGTGAACTGAAGCAGAACGCGATTGGTGGGGTCGTGCGTTTGTCCATTTCGATCAGTCCCAATGGTTCGGTCGGTAAGATCTCACCCATCGGAGGCAATCCGATTCTGGTGGACGCTGCCACGCTGGCGGTTAAACAATGGAAATATGTGCCTGCCGACCACCCCACGACCACCGAAGTCCAGCTGGATTTCATTCCGAATCGAGAGTAGCGGTTCCACGCCGGCTTCGTCTGCCACGGATTACGACCCTCGGTCTATGGCAGGAATGCTAGGCTAATAAGCGGAGTGTTCCAAATTGCGGTCCTCGCTCCATCATCGCTGCGGCTTGCTGCTGATTGTGATTGTGCTTGCTGTGCCGCTTCTCGCCACCGCAGAAGACAGTACGGCGCGCGCGGCATCCGTCGCGAAGACTGGCGTCGCCAAGCCCTGGGCCATTCGCTGGCAGCCGGCACTGCTGGTGAACGGAGCTCCGATTGCGTTTGATGTGGCGCCGCCGGTGCGGCTGTCACAGCTCTCCGCCAAATGGCTGGGGCATCAAGTCTGGTTCAGCTATGACGCGGTCAGTAAAGTCTGGTACGGGATCGCAGGAGTCAGTCTCGAAACTCGTCCTGGCACCTACGCTCTGGAACTGACCGGAACGACCTCCCAGGGATCACCCATTTCCTTTACCCGAACAATTATGGTCCGGGCCGCAAAATATCCCAGCATCAAGGTGACCGTGGCCAAACGCTTCACCGAACCCAGCCCGGCGCAGCTGGAGCGCATTCATCAGGACAAGACGATCAAGCAGGACGTGTTTCAACACACCGACCCGGATCGGGAGTGGTCAGGGAAATTTCTTGCGCCCGTAGTCGCGCCGGTCTCCGATGCTTTCGGGACCCGGCGGACCTTTAACGGCAAAGTTCAGAGCATGCACCAGGGACTGGACTACGGCGTCCCGACTGGCACACCGGTTTCCGCAGCCAATGCGGGAATCGTTCTGCTGGCGGGCCCTTTGTACTTCGAAGGAAACTGCGTGGTACTCGATCACGGGCAGGGACTGCTCACGCTTTACCTCCACCTTTCAGAAATCAAGGTTAAGCAGGGCGAGCGGGTAGCCGCGGGAAGGGAGATTGGGCGAAGCGGCGGGACCGGTCGCGCTACCGGACCTCATCTCCACTTCGCTGTACGCTGGCAGGGCGTTTATCTGAATCCTGCAACTCTGCCCGCTCTCAAACTTCCCTGAGACTCGGTTGCAACGTTGCTTTCTCCCGTGCGGATGGGCCGGGGTTCGACGCCTTCACATTCGGCCATCCGCTGCTCTCCCTGCGCCGCCCCGGATAAGCGGGAAGGAGCGGATCGACGGTCGCAGGTTCAGGTTTCTGACCAGCCGGTGCAGGTAGTTCGCGTGTACACCCAGAGTTCGAGCGGCCTCGGTGTAATTGCCTTTTGTTTCCTCCAGGGCGGTAAGAATCAGGTGCTTCTTCAACTGCGTGACCGCGATGTGATACTTGGCCTCGGGCGCGCCCGGAGCCGGGTCCTTCTCCAGAACCGATTCCGGAAGGTCTTCCGGACGGATGGTTTCCGCGACGCCCAACACCAAGGCCCGTTCGATGGCATTTTCCAACTCGCGCACATTGCCTGGCCAGTCGTAATTGGTCAGTCCCGCCATGGCCTCGGGAGAAATCTTTTTGGCTTTGACTTTGCATTTAGCCGCGAACTTGGCGACGAAATATTCCGCCAGGATGGGAACGTCGTCCACACGGTCGCGCAGCGCCGGCACCACCAGCGATACGACATTCAACCGGTAGTAGAGGTCCTCGCGAAATGTTCGCGCCTTCACCGCTGCTGCCAGGTCCTTATTGGTGGCGGCGATCAGGCGAATGTCGATGGGAATCGGGCGGGAGCCGCCCAGGCGTTCGAGTTCGCGTTCCTGCAGCACACGCAGCAACTTGACCTGTAACGCCGGTGCCAGTTCCCCGATCTCGTCCAGAAACACCACGCCCCCGTCCGCCAACTCCAGCCGGCCTTTCTTTTGAGCCGAAGCGCCGGTGAATGCACCTCTCTCATATCCGAAGAGTTCGCTCTCCAGCAGGCCTTCCGGAATGGCGGCGCAATTGATGGTGACAAAGGGCCGGCCTGCACGCGGGCTGTTGCGATGTATGGCCCGCGCCACCAGTTCTTTGCCCGTTCCGCTTTCTCCACCCACCAGCACCGTCGCATCCGTGGGTGCCGCCCGCGACAGGAAGCGGTACACCTCCTTCATTGCGGGACTCTCGCCGACCATGTTGTGCTGCAGATTGATTTCCGCCGCCAGGCGGAGATTTTCCTGTTCCAGCCACAGCAGCCGTCGCGAGTTCTCCAGCGCCACCGTCGAGAGGCCCGCAATACTGGCTACGAGTTCCAGTTGGTCCCGGTCAAAGCGAGTGCCGGGCCTGGTAGTGTCCAGGTAAATGCATCCCACTACCTTCTGAAAGACGGTAAGGGGTACGCACAGCAAGGAGCGCACCCGAAAGCTAACCAGGCTGTCTACTTCACTCAAGCTTCCGCTGGCGGGCACGTCTGCTCCCAGAATCGCCACTCCCTGGTTCATCACCTGGGTGGTGATGGTCCGACTCACCCGGACCGGTTCACCTGGTTTTGCGGGATAACCGAAGAGCGAAGAAAACTTCTGGTTGCCCTTGCCATCCAGCAGGATCGCGCCGCGTTCGGCCGGCACCACTTCAAAGATCAACTCCAGAATTTGCTCCTGCAGCAGGTCAAAGTCAGAAATGGAGTGCACTACGCGGCTGATTTTCAGCAGCACGTTGAGATTCCGTCCCAGCCGCGAAGTTGATGGAAGCTCTTTCAGGAGGCGCTCCGGCTGAAGATAGAGAACATCCTGGGGCCGGATGTGGGCCGTGGCCTGGGTCAGGCAATCGTCGAATTCCACAGCTTCCGAGGGGGCTCCATCCGTGTCTTCTTTCGTCAGGAAGACAAAAATAGACTCTCCCACGGAGATTTGGTCCCCGTGATTCAGCCGCTTTTCCGACACCACGCTACCGTTAACGAACGTTCCATTGCGGCTCTCCAGATCGCGAAGCTTGTAAGTATCCTGCTCGCGGATAAGCACACAATGGCGTCGCGAAAGCGAGAGATCGCTGATCGTCAATGAGTTAGAAGGATCTCTGCCGATCCGGATTTCCCCTTCGGTCAGAAAATATGCCGAATCCGCCAGGGGGCCTGCAGCTGCCTGAAGTCTTGGCCTCACCGTTAAGTCACCTCATTTGCGGCCTAGGGTGTAACACATTTTTCTTTCTTTCGGAATATGGCTACCCGTCTTGTTCCACTATCCGAACAGATAGGCATACTATCCGTCTGGATAGAGCGTTTCTCGGTCCCGATCCCGGGCGATCTCCTTAGTCCATTGTAATATGAAGATAAATAACGACTTACAATATACAGTGCAGTAGGTTCTAAATCCGTGGTGATGGCCGATTACGTGCTCTTAGGCGGGCAGCGTTGGCCGGCAAAAGCGACGGGGGAAGCGCTTTCAGAAGGTTTCGCCGGAAATACGCTGGTCGGGAATCCGAGGGACCCCCTCATCGGGTTCCCGATCGCTCTTTTTATCCCAAGCGCTGCGACTCAAGACTGACAACCGAGAACTGAGTCTGGTTAGATCAATCCCACACACTGACTCGAAGGTAGTCACTCGCCCATCGCGGTCAGGCGCTGCGAATCGATTGCTTCATTCGTAACTACGCCATCGTAGAGGGTCACACTTTTCCCCGAAATGGCAGGGACCCGTTCTCCCGGCAGTAAGATTCCCACCAGGTTTAGGGGATCGGCGGCCGACAGCACGATCGTCTCTCCGGTGAGCGGCAATTTGCGCGTTGCCCGCAACGACTCCACCGCCACCGGCAGGGCAAACTGTTCGCCGAGAAAGCCATCCACGAAGCGGCCGCCTCGAATTTCGCCACGGTCTTCCAGACGCCGGAATGCCATCTGCAATTCGCGCCACTTGGGAAGATTGGTCTCGCGAGACAGCAAATCACGAAACACGATGCCATAGCGCCGCAGCAGCATCCAGCAGGTGGCTTCCACGGCGCGATTGCGCTCCGCTGCCTGGTCCGTGTACAAAAGTGCCCAGCGGCCGGTACTGTGCCGCGGCCGCGCCGCCCGCCCACTGCCTTGCCCGGCGCGGCGTTTGGGATCAATCAGGGAGCGCAGATTGTCGAAACCATCGGCGGTGATCAATCCACCCGCGACCAGTTCCCAGAGGGAAGTTTCCACCTCAGCTTTCAGCCGCCCCGTGCCACGCACGATGTCGGCGAAGAATGAGGCTCCGCGCTGCCGCAGGAATTCCAGCACCTGGCGCGCGCCCTCGCTGAGACCGCGCGCCTCGGGCTGCTCCGAGTCGGGACGATGCGGCGTCATCCAATCAGCTTCTTCGCGCACGAAAAACGTAATCGGAGCCACGCTGGTCGGAATCACGCGCCGTTTTCCGGCCGCAGTGTCATCCAGAGTCGCGGGATGCGGAGACAGCCTTCCCCAACCGACGGCGCCGGTAAGACAAAGCTGATCGAGCCACTGGGGATCATAGTTGACAATCCGCCGGCCCAGAATCTGACGCTCCCAGGCATTGGCGGGAATTTCGAATCCCTGCAACTGGCGCAATACCTCGAGCGTGGCGCGTTCCCCTTGAACTTGCGCTCCCGCTGCGACATGCTGCCAGCGCAGAAGCCAGCGCATGAACTGCGCCGCGGTGACCGGTTCAATCTGCTTGCGCAACGTGGCCACGGTCAGACGGTGAATGCGCGCCAGCAACCGCCGTTCGCACCACTCCAGTTCTTGTTCATGTGGCGCGGGCGCCCCCGCCCGCGACCTGGTATCCGTAAACTGTCCTCGCAATAATGCGCCGGAGGCTTCCATACGAAGCAAAGCTTTGTCGATTTCGGAAGCGGGAAGCCCGAGCAAAGCGCCGAGTTGCGAAGCCGTTGCCGGGCCCAAATGCGACATCCAACCCGTGACCAGGGCCAGCAGAGCATCGTCGGAGGACGGCGAAGTTGTCTGAATCTCGGGCACCTGATGATCAAACTCGGCGTCAGGAAACAGCAGGGAAAACGTCGTTGCGCGTTCCGCCGCTACCCAGTAAATCAATCCGGCACGTTCAGCCCGAAGCGCGCGTCCTTGCTCGCACAGCCTTTCGAAATATCCCTGCCACCCGCCCCCACTAAGACTCACCTGGGGACAGCCACCCTCGGCTGTCCCATCGAGCGCGGCCCGACCGTCCCTGCCAGCTTCCTGTAAGCCGACCAAGCTCAGGGGAGCGGCATCCGCCTGGGCGGAAGAGTCGCCCTCCTCCATACGGGCCGGGAAAGCAATCAGCGTGTGTAATACATCGTGCAACTCATCCGCATCGCGCACATCGGGCCAGGCTTCTGCCCGCACCTGCACGATGGCAGCTTGATCGAGCTTCCCCACTTCTTCGAGCACCGACTCCGGCAGGATGCGGCGCATCTCTACCGCCCGGGCCCGGCGTTCTTCGAGCGGAGCGTCGTCGAGATAGGCGTAGGGATTCGCATTCAGAATCTCATGCGAGAATTGCGAGGGCACCGGCGTGTCCACCGCCAGGCAACGGATTCGTCCCTGCTGGATGCCGCTCAGCAGTGCCCGCAGCCCGTCCACGTCCATGGCCTCGGTGAGCACGTCTTTCATCACTTCCTTCACCAGGGGATGATCGGGAATCTGAATGTCGCCCACAATATTTTCCTGGCACGCGGCCACGTCGGGGAACACCGACGCCAGCAGATCGTCCGAGCGCATGCGCTGGATCTGCGGTGGAACTTTCTTGCCGCTCTGAAAGCGCAGCAAGGCCAGAGCGCGGTTGGCGTCCCAGCGCCAGCGCGTGCCAAAGAACGGAGAGGCCAGCGCCGCCTGTTCCAGGATCGGTTGCACCGTTTCGGAATTCAGGAAATGAAAGACGTCAGCCAGCGGAAAGCTGTGCTGCTCGGCCAGCGCGATGTTGAGGCCGTTGTCGGTGGCGGCGGCCTGCAACTCGAAATTGAAGCTGCGACAGAAACGCTTGCGCAGGGCCAGTCCCCAGGCTTTGTTGATGCGGCCGCCATACGGTGCGTGGATGATCAGCTGCATTCCGCCGCCTTCATCGAAAAAGCGCTCGGCGATAATGGTGTCCTGCGTGGGAACATCCCCGAGAACCGCGCGACCCTGCAGCACGTACTCAATAGCCTGCTCGGCGCCGGAATCATCCAGCCCGCAATCTTCTTTCAACCATGCGATGGTTTCTGCAACCGCGGGCTGGATGGGTGAAATTCCGATGGGAGAAGTATCACGCAGACGATCGCTGATCTCCCGGCGCAGACCCGCCACATGCGCGGAAAGTTCCTGGGTGCGAGCCGGGGCTTCGCCGCGCCAGAAGGGAACGCTGGGGGGCGCGCCATGGGCGTCTTCCACCAGCACGCGTCCCGACTTGCCCTCCACCCGGCGGATACGCCACGAGGTGTTGCCCAGCAGCATGATGTCGCCCGCATTGCTTTCGACCGCAAAGTCTTCGTCGAGGGTGCCGACCACGATGCCTTCCGGTTCGGCGACCACGGTGAAGAGCGCGGTTTCCGGAATCGCGCCACCGCTGGTGATGGCGGCCAGACGGCTGCCCCGCCGCGGCCGCAGCTTCCGGTTCACGCGGTCGTGATGGATGTAAGCGCCGTAGCGCCCGCGCCGCGATGCGATTCCCTCGGAAAGCATTTCGAGGATCGAGTTATAGGTTTCGCGCGAGAGATTGCGATAGGGATAAGCCCGCGTGACCAGGGCGAAGAGTTCATCCTCATCCCATCCGTCATTATCTTCGGTAGGCTGGCTGGTGTGGCGCGGGCGCCCCGCCCGCGTTTCGAGTGCGGCAGGGTTCATTCGGTCCGCCGCGGCTGTTGGCATGTCGTTTGTCCAGAGTTCAGCCTTCGAACCCTCAACCTCTAACGCACCTTCCGGCGCTCGCGGGCGGGGCGCCCGTGCCACACGGGCGCTGCTGCTCTCGGCGGCGCAGGTTGCCACAAGCTGCTGCGCCAGAATATCCAACGGAGCATCGGGGATGATCAGCCGGTCCAGATCTCCCAGCCGGATGGCTCGTACCAGCGCAGCGCATTCCAGCAAATCGTCGCGGGTGCCGGCGAAGAATCGTCCCTTGGGCACGGCGCCGCGCCAGTGGCCGGAACGGCCGACCCGCTGCAGCGCGACTGCGATCGCGCGCGGAGAACTGATCTGCACCACCAAGTCAACGGTGCCAATATCAATTCCGAGCTCCAGCGATGCCGTTGCTATCAGGACCTTGACTTTGCCCTCTTTCAGCCTCTGTTCCGCGGAGAGGCGAAGCTTGCGCGACAGGCTGCCGTGGTGCGCGGCCACGTTTTCCTCGCCCAAGCGTTCGCCGAGGTTGTGCGCAATTCGCTCCACCAGCCGCCTGGTATTCACGAACACCAGCGTAGAACGATGCTGCTCCACCAGCTCCACCAGGCGGTTGTAGATCTCGTCCCACATGTCGTTGGTGGTGATAGGCCCCAGCGACGAGCCGGGCACTTCCACCGCGAGATCGAGTTTCCGTTTGTGTCCGACATCCACGATCACCGGCGCCAGCCTTCCGTTGCCGGTGAGAAAGTGAGCCACTTCTTCGATGGGTTTTTGGGTTGCTGAAAGCCCGATACGAACCGGCGTGCGGTGGGTCAGCGCTTCCAGACGCTCCAGCGAGAGGGTCAGGTGGGCCCCGCGTTTGTCGTCGGCCACGGCGTGGATTTCGTCAACGATGACGGTTTCGACATCGCGCAGAATGGCGCGACTCTTTTCCGCGGTCAGCAGAATGTAGAGCGACTCCGGGGTGGTCACGAGAATATGCGGCGGCCGCTTCAGCATCGCCCGGCGCTCGTGCATCAGCGTGTCGCCGGTTCGGACCGCGGTGCGAATCTCCGGCATCAGCAACCCGCGCTCGCCCGCCATCTGAAGAATCTCGCTCAATGGCACTTCGAGATTCTTCTGAATGTCGTTGCCCAACGCCTTCAGCGGCGAGACGTAAAGGACTTCGGTGCGATCGTGCAGGTCCCCGGCCAGAGCCTTACAGACCAGGCGGTCGATGCAGGCCAGAAACGCAGCCAGAGTCTTGCCGGAGCCGGTGGGAGCCGAGATGAGAGTCGTCCGTCCGGCGAGAATGTGGGGCCAGCCCTGCTCCTGGGGCTCGGTCGGCGTGCCAAATTTCCGCACAAACCACTCCGCGACCAGCGGATGGGCCCAGGCGAGCGAGGAGGGAAGGGGAAACATGGTTGGATATTCTAACATGGGGCTTTCGTAAAATGTTCGCCTATGAGGACGGCCGACGTTCGAGATGGGGTTCCAAATCGTCGCTGTCGATTTTCACCAGGCCGTACAGGGCGGGCGAACTCAAGGCCATCCACAAGATTCCGTACGTGGACTGCGTGACCGCGGCGTTGGCGGTCCTCAACCCAGGCCGTCCTGGTGACTTCCGACCGCGACTTCGAAAAACTCGGAAAGCAGTTTCCGATCTTGTGGATCGCCCGTGCATAAACGTTAGATGGGTTGAATGCTAGAATCCCGGCAATGCCAAACACAGCGTCCGCCAAGGCCCGCGCCAGAAAAATCAAGCTGCTTCTCTTCGACGTGGATGGCGTCCTCACCGACGGCAAACTTTTTGTCTTCCCCGTGCCCACTGCCAGCCAATCCGGGGGCGCGGCATCCGGTCAAATCGTGGTTGAGGCCAAAGGTTTCCATGCTCAGGACGGCGCCGGCATTTCGATCGCCCGTATCGCTGGCATCAGAACAGGACTCATCACCCGCCGCAACTCTCAAACTGTGGCGGTGCGCGCCCGCGATCTCAAGCTGGAGCAGGTCCACCAGGGTATTCAGGACAAGTTAAAAGCCTTCCGCGAAATCTTGAGCGCGGAAGGACTTAGCGCCAGCGAGGCGGCCTTCGTCGGGGACGACGTGATTGACCTTCCGGTAATGCGGAACTGCGGGTTTTCCGTCGCCGTTGCCAATGCGCGCCGGGAGGTCAAGGACGCCGCCCATTACGTGACCCCTCGCGCCGGCGGCGATGGGGCGCTCCGGGATGTGATCGAATTCATTCTGAAGGCGCAAGGAAAATGGAAACAAGCGGTGGAGAAATACATTGGAAAAGAAAGCGGGGACAGCAATTAGAGGCTGGCAATTGCTGGTCTCGCGCAGCGGCAGCCTGCCGGGCGAAACCAAAAACCCACCGGCCGTCTGCTTGGGGCGTGCTCGGGTCGACGACCGATGGGCTACCGTTTCTCCTTACTCACCCTGTTGTTTTCAGGAGTAATTAAACTCTCTAAACCCCGGGCGCGCGAAAAGTTTCGCGGGTTTTTGTAAATCTTTGTAAATTCAGAATCTATTCCGAAATCGCCACTGGCCGTGCGGCCATGAGCTCGGTAAACCGGGGATCCTTGCGTAGCCCGGCAAACTCCGAGTCTTTATACACGTCGTCGATCCCCTTATAGCCTTCTTCCATGGCTCGCCTCAGATATTGCAGGGAGCGGTCAGCGACCCCGCTCTTGGCGTAGAGCTTGGCCAGCACATAGTAAAAATGAGCACGGTCACCCGGCGATGACATCTGCGCCAGCACTCCGGTGTGCGAAGTTCGCTCAAAAATATCCGGATCCAGCTGGAGCGCCTGGTTGTAAGCCAGGCTGGCCTTCACGTAATCCTTCTTGGAGAAATACGCCGCTCCTAAATTACTGAAAAACGAGCCGGAATCCTGGCGTATCTTGATGGCCTTTTCGTACTGCTTTATGGCGCCTCCATACTTCCTCTGCAAATAATAAATTACCCCGAGATTGTTGTAAGCGTCGGCAAACTGGCGATCATTCTTGATTGCCCGCTCGAAATCCTTACGGGCATCGCCGAAGCGTGCCATCTGCAATTCGTTGATGCCCATCTTGTTGTAAAGCTTGGCGCTGTCAGGCTGTTTCTTCAGCGCCGCCCGGTAGTAATCCAGCGCATCCAGGTAGAACTTTTCGGATCGCAAGGCATCGCCGCGAGCTTCCAGGTCGGTGGCTGCAGCGTCGGCGGGTGGGGGCTCAGCTCGCCGCACTGGCGGCGGACTGATCTCAACCTGCTCCGAGGAATGAGCCTGGGCAAAATGATGCACCTGAGCCGGGGAAAGAGTGGGGAAAAGCGTTGCAAGCAGGAGGTAGAGCAGATATTGACGACCCATAAGTCCGCTCCTGAAGACAGAGCCAACTCGGTGCGGGCTCGTCTACTGAGGACCCTTACCGTCCTTGTCCGCCGGTTTGGGTGGCGGATCGTTAGACGGTTTGTCATCCTTAAAGATACCCGCAATCTTGCCAAAAAGACCTTTTTTCTTTTTGCCGGGATCTTCGGCGGCGGTGCCCGTGCTTCCAGGCGGCGCGCCGGCTTGGGTGCCGGGAGGCGGGGGCGGAAGGGCTTTCTCACCACCCAGGCCAAACACCCGGGAGAAGAAGCCGCGCATTCCCTCACCCTGGTCGCAGGTCTCGCTGGGCTCGGTGCCGGCTATGAAGGCCACGCTGTAGGTTTCCGGGCAGGAGGGCGTGGCCAGCAGATTGGTGGTCTTGTCGAGCTGCACATCCACCACGCCTGAGGGCTGCGTGAAAGGTCTGGCATCGGCGTACTGCGGCAGAGTCAAAGCCTTCTTCATGAACTCAGCCCAGATCGGGGCTGCCGTTTGGGCGCCGCTTAAGCGAATGTCGCTGTAGTCGTCATAACCCACCCAGACAATGCACAGCAGGTTGCTGGTATAGCCGGCGAACCAGCCGTCATGCGAGGTTCCTGTCTTGCCGGCGGCGGGAGCGGTGAAGCCGAGCTGGCGAACGGTGTACGCTGTGCCGTAGTTCATCACCCCTTCCATCATATCGGTCATGACATAAGCCACGCGAGGGTCAAGGACGGGGTGGGTGTCCGGTTTGAAATCGAGGACGATATCGCCGTTGGCGTTGCGCACCGAGTTGACCAGTGTCGGCGAAATGCGCGCTCCGCCGTTAGCGAAGACGGTGTAAGCCGCCGCCATGTCGAGCGGTGTGGCATCGTAGGCACCCAGGGCCATGGCGGGTGTGGCCTTCACTGAGGTGATCCCTGCCGCTTTGGCCAGGTCCGCCACTTTGTCGTAGCCCACTTCTTCCGCCATCTTTACCGTGGCATTGTTCAAGGACATGGCCAGGGCATAACGCGCGGTCACATCGCCGTGATACTCCTCTTTGTAGTTGCGTGGCTCGTAGATCTGATCGCCGTAGGCAAAGGTGCTGGGTGCATCCTGTACCAAGGAAGCTGGAGTAAATATCGGATTAGCGCCGTTCAGCGCCGTGTTCATGGCGGCGGCGTAAACGAAGGGCTTGAAAATCGATCCCGTGGGACGCTTCGCCACCGCATGGTTCAATTGGCTGATGCCATAATTCCGTCCGCCCACCAGGGCCAGAACTTCACCGGTGTGAGGATCCATGACCACCATCGCCACCTGGGCCTGCGGTCCGGGCAGAACGGTGGTCTCGTACTTGTTCTTTCCGATTCGCTTGCGCTTGGTGCGCAGTTTTGTTACCTGGTCGTCCACCAGCTTCATACCGCTCTGCACCGCGGCCGCCGCTGCCTTTTGCAGGTCGGGATCGATGGTCGAGTAGATACGATAGCTCTGGTCGTTCATCTGACGCTCGTCGAGCTTGCTGATCAGGGTTTCGCGCAGCAGATCGACAAAGTAGGGTGCGTCGCTGGCCTCGACGTTGGGCGGCGCCAGCTTCAGCGGCGTGGCCTTGGCCTTCTCCGCTTCCGCCTGGGTGAGGCTGTGAGTTTCCACCATGGCGTCCAGCACCAGGTTGCGGCGTTCGAGGGCGCGCTCGGGATGGCGGTAGGGTGAAAGATAGCTGGGCGCCTGAATAATTCCCGCGATCAGGGCCGCCTCCGCCGGGGTCACGTCCTTCAGATCTTTATTGAAATAGGCTTGCGCCGCCTGGCCAAAACCGCTGATGGTGAAGGAACCGCGCTGTCCCAGATCGACGCGATTGGCATAGAACTCGAAAATCTGCTGCTTGCTGAGCTTCTGCTCCATCTCGATCGCAATCAGCATTTCCGACAACTTCCGCTTTACGGTTTTCTGCGGAGTCAAAAAGAAAGCCCGGGAAAGCTGCATCGTGATGGTGGAGCCGCCCTGCTCGTGACGGCCGTGAGTTACGTCAATTAATGTGGCCTCGGCCAGGCGCAGAAAATTCACTCCGCCGTGCTGAAAGAAGCGCCGGTCCTCGATGGCCAGCACAGCATCCACCATCACCTTGGGAATCTCATCGTAAGTAACCAGTTGCCGCTTGGACCGGTCCCCGGCGTCGAACAGGGAAGTGATCATCTGCGGTTCGAGTTCGTAGGCCGCCAGATCGCCCGACTTGCTGGTGATGCTTTCAATCTTGCCGCCCTGGATCCGGATGATGGCCGACTCCGGGCTGTGATAGGAGTCGGAACCAGGCTTAATCTCGATGCCGCCATCAAAGAGGCGGTAACTACCCATCGGCGACTTGCCGTTCTGGTCATACCCGGCGCGGCGCAGTTGCACCGCAATCTCCTTGGCCTCGATCTTTTCTCCCACCTGGACGGGGCGCGCGATGGCGTAGATTCGGGCGGAGCTGCCGAACACCGGGCCCTTGAAGCGCTGGTCGATCATCCGGCCAAACTTGACGTAGTAATAGGTGAAGAACACCCCGCCCACGGTGGCCAGGACGAGGAAAACCACCAGGGCCGCGCGCAGCAGCGGGTCCTGGAAGGACCATCCCCTTCCGGGTTTGCCAGTTTGCTTGCCTGTCGGGATCTTGAGTCTTATGGCCACAATGAGATGAGCGGAGGCGCCTCTACAGTCTTAGACGATGCAGTGCACACCTGCCGTTATCCGACACCAGGGAATCTCCTTCCCGGCGAGACGAAGCGCTCCGCATCCTCGGTTGACTTCGGATAGTCGTATCCATTTTAACCCGCCGGCACTTGTTTTTAACCTGGCGGCTGGTTGGCAGCCAGGTACCGTCCCGGGTTTCAATCGGTGGGAGCGAACACCGTATTGTCCGAAACCGTCAGGTCCTGCACCGTATGGGTAAGAGCGCCGGTGGAAGTACTGGTATCCAGCACCGAAAAGGCGCTGCTGGCCACGTCGGCGCAGAATGCTTCTCCGCCGCCCTGGTCCCACTTGCAATTCGCCACAATGGGCAGGCTGGTGAACGGCGAGCCCGCCAGGGCAGTCAAGGCGCCTGAGCTGGGATCAATGGAGAACCCCTCAGTGGCGGCAAAAGCGCTGTTGTTATCAACCCCGAAGGCGTAAACGAATTGACTGCTGGGATGGATTCGCAAGTTCACAGGCTCGGCCATGGTGGTGGCGAAGGGAGAGTTATTGACTGCCGACAGCGCGCCGGTGATCGCATCGATGGCAAAGACGTACAGGTGGTTGTCACCGAAAATGCCGGAGAGTCCTATCGCGAACTTGCCGGTGAAATCCGTGCGGACTCCCGCCACGCCCAAACTGAAAGGACTTCCCACAACCGGAGAAAGCGCGCCGTTATTCTGATCAATGGAAAACCCATAAACCGGCAGGGCGGACAAGCCTTGACCTGCGTACAGAAATTTTCCGGTTCCGTCCACGGCCAAAACATGGACGAAATCAAGATTGAAGGCAGTGAACGGCGAGCCTGGAGCCGCTACCAGGGCCCCGGTCGTAGCGTTGATCTGGAATACCGAGATCTGGCCCGTAGTATCGTTTCCCACGAAAAGAAAGCGGCCGGTGGGATCGCTGGTGATCGAGTCCGCGCCCGCAGTGGCAAAGGGACTTCCGCTGATGGTAGTCAGGGCTCCGGTGCTGTCGTCTATGGTGAAGGCCTGAATGGTCAGCGTATCGTTTTGCGGCAGGTAAAGGAATTTCTTGTTGACGATCGCCATGTCATTGCCCGCACCGCTTGGAAGCGTCGGTGCGGTGAATGGAGTCAGGGCAGTGAAAGCGCCCGTCGTGCTCAGGCCGGCACCCAGAATCCTGCTGTTGCCGCTGTCGAGGTAGTAGAGCAGGGAAGCGTTATTTCCTCCTCCACCCCCGGGGTTGGTTCCCGGCCCACAAACGGTGCCGCCGGCCGAGGTTCCGCCCGTGGAACCGCCACTGCCACTGCCGCTACTGCTTAAGGAGGTGGTTGGACAGCCGCCTCCGCAACCCGACCATCCCAACATTGCAACTGCAGCCAGCACTAACCACAAAAGCCTGATTCCCGGCTTCATACATCCTCCGCACCGATTCGGCCTTAACCCGTCCTCGGCCCGGTTTTGCACTTGCGCTGCCGACCCGGCGAAAGACGCCCATGCCAGCCACCCCTGATTGGGACGTTCTGGGCAGGTATTCCTGAATGGTAGGTAGTTACCAGATTGGGAAACAAGAGTACCGAAGTAAGAGGGAGTTGTGTTCCAGGTTCCCGCCTCGGAACGCGAACCGGACTAGCGCTCGGCCGCCATCCGCACTTCTAGAACACGCCCTTGTTTCTGGCCGAGGCGTCGAAGTGCAGGTCCAAGGGATATCCGGGCAGGTTCACGTGGACGATATAGCTGGCCTCGATGTCAACGGAGCCGGTACCCACCACTCCGTTGCGCACCACTTTGATTTGATCCTTGGTAATCGGGATATCCATTTCCTGGGCTTTCCTGAAGACTTCATCGCGGATCACATCCTCGGTCTTGGTGGTATAGGTGGTCATCTGCGACTCGGTTTTGAGGGCGTCCTGGAATTCATAGTTGCTGAAGTAGGGAGGCGCCAGGGCGGCGATCAGAATGACCGCGCCCACAATGATCAGAATGCCGAAAACCATCTTCATAGCGCGCTCCGCTTCCGGTCGCGCGCAACCGCTTCACCGCGCAGACCGTAGATTGTCTCCGAAATAATCGGTTATTGCGGAGATGCTAGCATCCTCCATTTGCCGAGTCGAGCGCCGAACCACTTCCACGGTACCTTCGGTAACCTTCTTTCCAACAGTGATACGAAAGGGGATACCCACCAAATCGGCATCCTTGAACTTGACCCCGGGGCGTTCGTCCCGGTCATCGAGCAGCACCTCGTAGCCGGCGGCCTCGAGGCGCTGGGCGATGTCCACGGCCGTGCTCAGGAGTTTCTCGTCACCCACATTGGTGGGAGTCACCACGATTTCGAAAGGCGCAATCGCCGGCGGCAGCCAGAAACCATTCTCATCGTTGCCCTGCTCCACGGCGGCAGTCAGGATGCGCTCAATCCCGATGCCATAGCTACCCATGATCGGCGTGATTTCTTTGCCATTCTTGTCGAGAACACGCGCTCCCATGGACTGCGAGTACTTGTAGCCCAATTTGAAGATGTGTCCGATCTCGACTGCGGTGTCAATGCGCAACGTCCCGCCACAGTTGGGGCAGTCTTCTCCCGCAGTCACGCTGCGCAGATCGACGTAGGCGGTAGGTTGGAAGTCACGGCCCGGCGTAATGTTCTTGAGATGATAGTCTTCTTTGTTGGCCCCGCCGATCAGGTTGGTGCGGCCTTCGAGCGCCTTGTCCACCAGCAAGACCGGACGTTGCGCATCATTCATGTCCTTCGCCCAGGCAATGCCGATGGGCCCCAGAAATCCCGCAGGGGAGCTGAAGAGCTGCCGAATCTCCTCTTCCTGCATGGGACGTGTTTCCTTGCCTCCCAGCGCGGCCGACAGCTTGACTTCATTCATCTGATGATCGCCGCGCATCAGCAATATCACCGCGCGCGCCGACGTCTTGCCCGTCTTCGGATCGAGGGTTTCCGCCATCAGCGCCAGCGTCTTGATCTTGTTCGTGGGCGAAACGCCCAGGAACCTGGCGACATCCTCAATCGTCTTCATGCCTGGGGTGTGGACTTCGAGGGGTTTGCCATCGCCCTCGGCCTTGAGGTCCTCGACCGCTGCCAGCTTCGACGTTGCTTTGTCCAGGTTGGCGGCGTACTTACACTTTTCGCAGCTCACGATCCGGTCTTCGCCGGCGGGCGTCCGCACCATGAACTCGTGGGACTGCGATCCGCCCATGGCGCCTGAATCGGCTTCGACCACCATGTATTTCAAGCCACAGCGATCGAAGATGCGGCAGTAGGCGTCGTAATGCTTCTGGTAGGAAACATCCAGGCCGGCGGCATCGATGTCGAAAGAGTACGAATCTTTCATGATGAACTGCCGCACCCGCAGCAGGCCGGACTTGGGCCGGGCTTCATCGCGGAACTTGCTTTGAATCTGGTACCAGATCTGGGGCAGCTGCTTGTAGCTGCGCAGTTCCTTGCGCGCAATCTCGGTCATGACTTCTTCATGCGTCATACTTAAACAGAGATCCGCGCCCTTGCGGTCTTTCAGCCGGAACATGTTGTCGCCCATCACGGCCCAGCGCCCACTGGCCTCCCAGAGTTCGCGGGGATGAATCGCCGGCAGGTAGAATTCCTGCCCGATTCTGTCCATCTCTTCGCGAACGATTCCGATGATCTTGTTGAAGGAGCGCTGTCCCATGAAGAGATAGGAGTAAATCCCGGCGGCCAGCTGGCGGATGTATCCCGCCCGCACCAGGAATTTGTGGCTGGCGACTTCAGCGTCCGCCGGCGCCTCGCGCAGAGTAGGAATAAACAGTTGAGACCAGCGATGCATATTTAGGGGTCCTGGGTAGCAGGGAAGTGGTCATTGTAAATGATCACAAGAGTTGCCATCGGGCCGGCTTCCGATTCGACCAGTGCGAGGGGTAGAAGCACTCACTAAACCGCATGGAGACGAAGAGAAACCATTTATGTAATGTATGTATAGTGAGTTGACATACATACTAAACATCCACTACAATTTTCCCGTAAGGGGGTGCACATGACTGTGGCGGCAAGCAAAGCACACGTAAAAGTGGCGGACGAAGTATGGATCGCGACTGCACTGCTCCATCAGAAGCATCCAGAGCGTTTTGACTTCACCATTGCAGAAATCATGGAGAGCGCGAGGGAGATGTGGCGGGAATCCACCGGTTCGCTTCGCCCCGGACTCTATGTCCACGTGGTGCAGCACTGCGTCGCCAATCGTCCGCCGAATCCGGGCCGGCCTCGTATGCTTGTCGAAACAGGACCCGGGCGTCGCCGCTTGTTTCGCCCCGGCGACTACTACCATCCCGAACGGGAAGGGGCCAAGACGACTCCGAGCAGAGAGAATCTGCCTTCTGGCTACAACGGGTTGCTCAGTTGGTACCGCGACTGGTGTTCACTCGCGGGCACAAAGGCGCAGGGAGAAGATCCGCTGCTCGCGCTCCGTGGATCCGGAAAGCACATATGGGCGGAAGAGCATGCCGATGAATATGTGCGCCGCATCCGCGAGGGTTGGCAATGAGCCGGATCTTTTGGGACACAAACCTTTTCATCTATTTGTTGGAAGACTACGGCAAGTTGTCGAAAGCGGTGGTGGAACTTAGACGAAACATGCTGGTACGTGGGGACCAGTTACTGACCTCGGCACTTACCCTGGGAGAAATTCTGGTAAAGCCCGCAGAAGAAGGAAACGACGAGCTTTGCCGGAAGTATGAAGAAGCAATTACGAGAGCGTCTCTTGTGCTTCCGTTCGATTTGAAGGCTGCACGCCTGTACGCTTCGATCCGCTGCGATCGTTCCCTACGCGCACCCGATGCGGTGCAGCTTGCTTGCGCTGCGGGAGCGGTCGTAGATCTCTTCGTCACCAATGACCGCAGACTTCATAAGAAGCGGGTTGACGGCATCCAGTTTATCGTCGCACTGGACGAAGCTCCAGTCTGACCGACCCTTCACCCTGCCAACTGCTTTAGAATCTCCTTCCCCAGCTTCTGCGCCTCGCCAAAAAACTTCTGATAATCGACGAACAGGCGATTCAATTCCAGCGACTTGTCCGGACCAAGCTTCTTGCGCAGGATCATATCGCGCACGTGGACGGGGTTCGGCAAAGTAGCGTCTTCGGTCAGTTCTTCCAGCGCGGTATTTGGATCGTAGTGATACATGAAAGCCTCATGGTGCAATTTTGTAATTGTGTAACTTGGCAATTGAAAAGCTTACCCGAGCGCTCACTCTTCACAGATCTTCAAATTGCACAATTACCCAATTACCAAATTACTCAATCCCTACATCATCTCCGTTCCCCACAAATCGTGCAGGTGGACCATGCCCAACAACTGACTCTCGGTATCCACGACTACCAGAGATGTGATCTTCTTTTCTTCCATCAGCGCCAGCGCCGTGGCCGCGAATTCATTTGCCCCAATCGTCCGCGGCTTCGCGGTCATGCATTCACCCGCGCTGAGGTCCAGTACATCCTTGCCGCGTTTCTCCAGCAGCCGCCGCAGATCGCCATCGCTTATCACACCCACCAGCTTCTGGCCATCGACCACGGCAGTCACGCCCAGCTTCTTGCGGGACATCTCGTAGATCACATCCGGCATCCGGGTTTGGGGCGTTACTCGGGGCACGGCGTCGCCGGTATGCATCAGCGCTTCCACCCGGGCCAGGCGCTTGCCCAGCTTCCCGCCAGGATGCAGATTGGCGAAGTCCTCTTCCTTGAAGCCGCGCTTTTCCGCCAGAGTCATGGCCAGGGCATCGCCCAGAGCGAGCATGGCCGTGGTGGAAGCGGTGGGGGCCAAACCAAGTCCGCAAGCCTCCTGGGCCACGGAGCAGTCCAGGGCAACATCCGCCGCCGCCGCCAAAGTAGAAATCCTTTCGGTTGTCCGTGCGGTCGCGGGCGACTCGCCCGCGGCTTTTGCAAACACCGCATCCCCGGTCATGCTGATCATCGGCACCTGCAACCGCTTGAGGGTGGCCAGCAGCCGCAGAATTTCTTCGGTTTCGCCGCTGGCTGAAAGTGCGAGAACCACATCGCCTCGCACCACCATCCCGAGGTCTCCGTGCACCGCGTCCACGGGATGCATGAACAACGACGGAGTTCCTGTAGAACTGAGCGTGGCCGCAATCTTGCGCGCAATGATTCCGCTCTTGCCCATGCCCGTGACCACCACCCGGCCGCTGCAGGCGTAGATTAATTCGACCGCCTTGACGAACGCATCCGCCATGGGCCCTGCAATGCGGTCGGCCAGCGCGCGCAACGCCTCAGCCTCAATCCGGACGACGCTTTCGCCAACGTGTTTCATGGAAGGAAAAGATGTTAGCACGCGGAATCGAGCTCAGCTGTCAGCTTTCAGTCGACGCGAACTGGCGCCGGGAGTCTGTCTGCAAGCTGATAGCTGAAAGCTTCTTCAGAAATGATCATCCATGCTCTGTACTCGTCCCGCCAGACTTCGGGCCTGGATGGCGCGGTCCCAGGGGCCGGCCTGCCAGTTATCCTTGTGCTTCTCGGGATGAATCCACGGCGGCAGCGTGATCGACAGATTGGCCGCAATGGCGACGGCATACGGTTCATACAGCGAGCGGAGGTGGGATAGTTTCTCCTCGAAGGCGGCGCCTTCGCCCAGCTTCACTCCGCGCGCTGCCAGGCTCCCGCGCAGCCGATCCAGTTCCGGCGCGGGCAACCGGTCATCGGCGGTGGGCGCATAGCGCGCATTCACCACCTGGGCCAGGTCAACCACCGCATGCCGCGCCATGGCGAAGGTGATCTTGGACTGCTCGAAACGCAAGCCGTCCACGCCCGCGATCACCAGCGCTGTGGCATCCAGAATCGTGATCAGCGCACCCAGCCACGATTGATTGTTGTGCTGCGAACGAAAGAAGCTCAGCACGGGATAAGAAAGATGACTCTCCAGCACTTCAGCCGCCCAACGCTCCCAGTCCTTGAAAATCTGGTCGAGTACAGCCTGCTGCGGACAATTTCCGAAACGAGACAATAGCTCGGCGGCCGACGGAGGCGAGCCCGCCCGGGCATCGAGCAGGGAAATCTCGATCTCGCGACGGGAGAACGACGAATAAATGGTTGGCAAATAGCCGATCACCACGCCTAAAAACGCAAAGCCCATGCCGGCTTCGATGACCGCCAGGGCGCGGGCCACGCCGGAGCTGGGGATGATGTCCCCGTAGCCCAAAGTGAAGAAAGTTTCACCACTGTGATAGACCAGCACGCCAAAAGTGAGAGGCTCATTGCCTAAACGGAAGTGTTCGCCGACTCCATATTGCAGCAGGGCGAAACCAAAGATCAGCCCAGCTGCCCACAAAATCAGCAGGAAAATCAGCGACAACGGTCCGAAGTAGCCAAGAAAATTCTCTCGCCGCGCCCGTGCTGGTATTCGGCCGGCCAGCCTGCGATAGGGAATCCAGGTACGCCGGTAGAACCAGCTGGTCAGCCGGAAACTCCGCTGTACGCGGCGCGGCAGCACCACGGTTTCGAACGCATCCAGCAGAATACCGAGGATGGAAAGGATTCCGGCGATGGCAAAAACGATATGCATCAGGCTGAAATAATAATGTAGGCGCGAGCGTCCCGCTGGTGCGGGAGAGAACCATGTGTCGCCCTGCCAAACCCTCTCCAACGCCAGTCCTGGCGTATCCCTGCACGAGCGGGACGCTCGCGCCTACATTGCACGGCGGACTTCAATCTCCGGTGAGCCGGATGGATTTTCCCGAGGCCGCGGAGCGCCGGGCCGCGTCCAGAATCTCAGCTACGATCACGTTGGTCTCCAAAGATGAAGGCGCGCCCGGCGCCGCTCCATCCAGAATGACCGCCCGCAGCAGCGACAACGAGTCATCATAAGGAGCGGCTACGGGCTGGGCCGCCACCTGTTGTTCTTCTCCGCCTTTTAGCCGCACCCGCAGGTCGTCGCGGCGGACTGTCATCACGTAGCCGGTCTGGCCATAGACCTCCATATCTTTACGATCGAAAGGCCAGTTCCATGACGCTTGCAGGATGGCCTGCGCCTTGGGATAGGTCAGAATGATGGTGGCTTCGTCATCCACCCGGGGATAGATTTCCGGCTTGATCTGTTGCGTGACTGCAGTCACCGAGGTGGGCCGCTGCCCGTCCATCAGCCAGGTCATCAGATCGGCGCCGTAGCAGCCGAAATCATAGAGGGCTCCGCCACCATCGAGCTTGGGATCGTTGAGCCAGGCCAGAAACTCCGGAGCGACGTTGATCTCTTTCGGCCCCTGGTGTCCGTCGTGGACGACTACCTTGCGAATGTCCCCAATGCTATGGTCGTGGACCATGGCATAGGCCGCATGATTGCTGCGATACCAGGACGTTTCGTAGTTCACCAGCACCTGGATCTTACCCTCGCGCGCAGCGTCCAAGATAGCTTGCGCATCTTCGGCACTGACCGCGAGGGGCTTTTCCATCATTACGGGGATGTGATGGCGGGCGCAGATTTCCACCACTCTTCTGTGATCATAAGTGTTGGTATAGGCCAGAACCGCTTGCGGGTGAGTCTTCTGCAGCATGTCTTCCAGATCAGTGAAGAGCAGGGTGCGGTCGAGATTGAACTGGGCGGCATAGCGCGCCGCCACTTGCCGGTCAAGCTCGGCAATTCCGACAATCTGGATATCGCTGCGATGAAGTGAGTGCTGCAGGAAGCCTTCGACGTGGCCGTGGACCATGCCGGCGATAGCGACGCGAAGGGGCGCCGAGCCCGGCGTGGTTTGTGCAGCAGAAGCCGCGATTGTACTGAACAGGAGAGCGGCGAAGACTGTCAGGGAGAGTTTCATTGCGGCCTCTGCCGTATGGCCAAAGGGGCAATGGTAGCAGATTCACTCGGCGCGGCTGGTTCAGGGTTTCGCATGCGCCGCGATCAGCGCGTTCTGTACCGCCTGCAGCTCTTTCAACACCTCGCGTAGTTTGGTCGATTCCAGCGCATTGGCCCCGTCGGATTTGGCATCCTTCGGGTTGTCGTGAACTTCCATGAAGATTCCGTCCACACCCGCCGCCACCGCCGCGCGCGCCAGGACGGGAATGAATTCCGGTTGTCCTCCGCTCACCGCGTGATCTCCATCGGCGGCCGATGAAGGTAACTGGACCGAATGGGTGGCGTCGAACACCACGGGAACAAACTTTCGCATGATGGCGAGCGAACGCATATCGACCACCAGATTGTTGTACCCGAAGCTCGATCCGCGCTCGGTAACGAAGACCTTGTCGTTGCCCGCGGTACGGCATTTCTCCACGATATGCCGCATATCCGCCGGCGCGACGAACTGGCCCTTCTTGATATTCACCACGCGTTCCGTCATGGCCGCTGCTACGACGAGGTCCGTCTGGCGGCACAAGAAGGCGGGAATCTGCAGGATGTCCGCAACTTCCGCAACCTTGGCTACGTCGGCAGTTTCGTGCACGTCGGTAAGGATGGGTACGTGCACTTCATCCTTCACTTTTTTCAGGATGCGCAAACCTTCGACCAGGCCCGGGCCGCGATAGCTGCGCATGGAAGTTCGGTTGGCCTTGTCGTAGGAAGCCTTGAAGATGAAAGGAAAATTCAGCGCACGGGTAACGCCCTTGATCACTTCCGCCATGAAGATCGCGTGTTTCTCGCTCTCGATGACGCATGGCCCGGCGATGAGAAAAAGATTTCCTGCGCCGATTCTGACATTGTCGATTTGAAAGGAAGTGGTCATGTTCGAACCACGGAGGACACAGAGAAAATCAAACCGATCGTGAGCTTACCTCGGTGTCCTCTGCGTCCTCCGTGGTTAACTACCTTTTGCCAACCTTTTCCGGCCGGTGGAACATTTCGACAGCGGAAGCTGCCTTCTCCGCCCGCCGCTTGAGCCCGTGTTCATACGCGGCCCCGATGAATGTTTTGAACAGCGGATGCGGTTCCAGCGGCTTCGATTTGAACTCGGGATGGAACTGGCAGCCGATGAAGTGGGGATGATCGGGCAACTCCACCATCTCTACATAAGTGCCGTCCGGCGTGGATCCGGAAATCCGCAAACCGCCCGCCGTCAGGGTTTCTTCATACTCGCGATTGAATTCGTAGCGGTGGCGATGACGCTCGCTGATCTCGAGCTTGCCGTAAATCCGGTAGGCCAGAGTGTCGGGTTCGATCTTGCAGGTCCAGGCCCCCAGCCGCATGGTCCCGCCCAGTTCTTCCACGCCCCGCAACTCGCGCAGTTTGTAGATCACGCGGTGCGGCGTCGCGGGATTGAACTCGCTGGAGTTGGCATCAACCAGCCCGCATACGTTGCGGGCAAATTCGATACAAGCGGTTTGCATGCCCAGGCAAATGCCAAAATAGGGGACCTTCTTTTCACGGGCGTAGCGAATCGCGATCAGCATGCCCTCGATGCCGCGTTTGCCAAAGCCACCTGGCACCAGCAGCCCGTCGTAGTCGGCCAGCTGTTCTTCATAGGTGCGGTCTCCGGTTTCGAGACCTTCCGCCTCGATCCAGTTCAGGTTCAGCTTCAGGTTGTGGGCCAGCGCGCCGTGGACCAGGGCCTCTTTCAATGACTTGTAGGAATCTTCATACTCCACGTACTTGCCCACGATTCCAATCGTGACTTCAGCCTTCGGGTTATAGACGCGCTGGACGATGTCCTCCCAATCCTTGAGGTCGCGATCCTTCGCCTCCAGGCGCAAGTAGCGCAGCACCAGGGAATCCACGCCTTCACGCGAGAACACCAGCGGTACTTCATAAATGGAGGCAACGTCCTTGGCGGTGATGACCGCCTCTTCTTCCACGTTGCAGAACAGCGCGATTTTCGACTTGATCTCTTTGGAGAGAAACCGGTCGGTGCGGCACAGCAGGATGTCGGGCTGGATCCCGATGCTGAGCAGCTCTTTCACCGAGTGCTGGGTGGGCTTGGTCTTGAGCTCCTGCGCCGCGGCGATGAACGGCACCAGGGTCACGTGCATGAATAAGGTGTGGTCGCGGCCCAGTTCCTGCCGCATCTGCCGGATGGCTTCCATGAAGGGCAGCGATTCGATGTCGCCCACCGTGCCACCGACTTCGACGATAGCGACATCCACATCCTGCGCCACCTTCTTCATCGCAGCCTTGATCTCGTTGGTTACGTGGGGGATGACTTGCACGGTCTTGCCCAGATAATCGCCGCGCCGCTCCTTGGCGATGATCTGTTCGTAAATGCGTCCTGTTGTCCAGTTGTTATCGCGAGAAAGTTTGGCGTGGGTGAAGCGCTCGTAATGGCCGAGGTCGAGATCGGTCTCGGCCCCGTCGTCGGTGACGAATACCTCCCCATGCTGGAAGGGCGACATGGTGCCGGGATCGACATTAAGGTAAGGATCAAACTTCATCAGGTTGACTTTGAGCCCGCGACTTTCCAGCAGGCAGCCAATCGAGGCCGCAGCCAGTCCCTTGCCTAATGAAGACACCACTCCCCCGGTCACAAAGATGTACTTTGCCGACATCGATTCCTCACCTTAAGTTGTCTTTGAAATTTTGTGCAGGATGGGTGCACGACCAATTATGCCAGAAATGTTTTCCGCTGACGAGAAATAGTTTTTCGCCTTGCGATCTTTGAGGCTTTCTTTGCGTCCTTTGCGGTAAAGGGTTCGACCTGCCCTGAAAACCTTCAGAAAGCTCAACCGCAGAGGACGCAAAAAAAGACCGCAAAGGCCGCAAAGTGAAGGCCAGCTGACGCGCCCGGTTGCGGAGTACACTGGCAACGAAGCCTGCATCTAACATAATTGATCCTATGCTTCAGCTTCATCGCCTCGTAATCGTTCTGCTGGCGGGAACTGCGTTGCTCCTGCTGGCGGCCACGCCCGTCCTCTCGCAGCAGCTCGCCAAGCGTCTCATTCTCAAAGATGGCACTTACCAGCTGGCAACCAAATGGGAGGTGAAAGGCGAGCGCGTGCGCTATCTGAGCGCGGAGCGCAATGAGTGGGAAGAAGTCCCCAATTCTCTGGTGGATTGGGCGGCCACCGACCAATACGAGAAGGACCGCGCCGCAGGCAAACCCGCCCCGGAAGCGGTGGAGCTCGACAAGGAGCTGGAGGCCGAGCGCCAGGCCGACGAGGCCAGATCTCCCCATGTGGCGCCGGGTTTGCGTCTGCCCGACGATGGCGGCGTGATTTTGCTCGATACCTTCCAGACCCAGCCCCAGCTGGTCGAGCTGCAGCAGAGCAGTGGCGAGCTGAACAAGAACATGAAGGGCAACATTCTGCGGGCGACCATCAATCCCATTGCCAGCGCCAAGCAGACCATCGAACTGCCCGGCTCGCATGCCCGGATTCAGGCGCACGTTACTGTGCCGGCGATCTATGTCAATCTCGAGCAACAGGACCAACTCGACAAAGCCACCCAGATCGCCGAGAAATCAAAAGAAGAGCAACTGGCCTGGGACCGCTTCAAGATCGTGCGCCTGCAAAGCAACAAGGACAAGCGCATCGTCGGGGACATCAAGATCGCAATCTACGGCAAGGTCAGCCAGGAACAGAAGCTGGTGCCGACCACCGCGACCAAGCTCACCGGTGGCTGGGTCAAGGTGACTCCGTCGAGCGACCTTGAGCCGGGTGAGTACGCGGTCATCGAGCTGTTGGGGAAAGACGGAATGAACCTTTACGTATGGGACTTCGGGGTGAATCCCTTAGCCGGAGCTAACCCGACCGCCTGGCGCCCCGATGCGTCGGCGTCTAATCCCCCGCCCGACAAGCCCAAGGAATTGCAAAAGAGGTAGGAGAGAGTCAGCACTTGGCAACTGGCCCTTTTCGTCCTCCGAGCGGGTGCCCCATCCTCGTCTCTCCGTTTTTTGGAGAGACAGGGTGGGAGATTTACCAGGACCGCGCTCTTTGCGGAGTCCACTCAGTTCGCCCGAAGCACTGGCTGCGTGCCAATTGTGAGGCGCCGAAGCAAAACCGTTGACCCTCGCCGCACCTGCCATTACACTGACCTCGATTTTTCTTACCCTCAGGAACCGCCCTTGAAAGTCTATCGTCCCACACGCCAGTTGCTGGCTGACGTCGAACGTTTGCTCGCGGCCAGCCGGCCTTCCGTGCATCATTCTCCCCTGGAGGATGTGATCGATCTGCTCTGCCGCGGAAGGCATTATGCCTGGGTCGGAATTTTCCTGGCGGTCGGAGAAGGCGCGCCGCAGCAGACGTTGGGGGCAGGCCAAGACCTCCCAGGCGAAGTGGCGCTGCCGGAAACTCGTTCCAAGATTCTCATCTCAATAAAGTTGGCCTCGCGGGAATTGGGAGTGCTAAGCGTTGAGAGCGATCGTGAGGGTGCGTTTGGAGCGGAAGACCGGGTGCTGCTCGAAGGCGTGGCTGATTCTCTGGCACGCTTTCTTACCGGCCGGGGGAAGTACGTTGCCCGAAAGGCGCGTACGGATGCGTCCCGTCTGGCCATGTAGGCGCGGGCGTCCCGCTCGTGCTGGTGTCACGGGAAGCCGATTGTTTGACCGTGTTGCTGTTAAAGTTGATGTCGATTGCTGGTGATCTTCAACCCCAAGTCAAAGTCAACTGCGTCGGACAAGAGTGTCCGACCCACACTGAATCAACTCAGCTTCGCGGCTTCTTCCTGAATTCGTTTCCATGCCTTTTCAACATGCCGCTCGGTGGTATTGGTCTGGCCCACGCAGAGGCGCAGGGTCAGCCGGCCGTTCAGCCGCGTATGCGTAAGATAAAGATCACCGCTGCGGTTGAGTTGGTCCATCAAGGACTGGTTGATCTCATCTCCGCCGCGGTGACGGAAACACACCAGGTTCAAAGGCGCTGGCGCGGCCAACTCGAAGCGATCGTCCTTCCTGACCCAGTCGGCAAACTTCTGCGCCCATGCCACATGCTGCCGGATGTGGTGCTGCAGGCCTTCTACGCCATAGTGCCGGATCACAAACCACAGTTTGAGCGCGCGGAAGCGCCGCCCGAGAGGAATCTGCCAGTCGCGATAGTCGATCACGGCCCCGGTCTCGGTAGCTTTATTGCGCAGGTATTCCGGCAGCACGCTCAGGGTCTGGATAAGGGTCTTCCGGTCGGCAACATAAAAGCAATCGCAGTCGAAATTGGTGAACATCCACTTGTGCGGATTGAAGCAGTAGCTATCGGCAGATTCGAGGCCGGCGTGGGTGTGGCGGAATTCAGGACAAAGCGCGGCGGTGCCGGACATGGCAGCGTCCACGTGCAGCCAGAGGTTGTGCTCCTGGCAGATGCGGGCAATTTCGGGCACGGGATCCACCGCATTCGACGAAGTCGTGCCCACCGTCGCGCATACGAAGAACGGGACCAGGCCCGCGCGGCGGTCCTGTTCGATCTGCCGCGACAGCGCATCAGGACGTATGGCGAACGCTTCGTCAACCTCGATCAGGCGCAGATTGTCTCGTCCGATGCCTGCGATCTGGGCATCTTTCTCCAGTGAAGAGTGGGCCTGCGACGAGGTGTAGGCGACAAGTTTGCCGTCGCAGCCGCGCTGGTTGCTGGCAAAGTTCGTGACCCGCTCCCGCGCCGCCAGCAGCGCGCACAGCGACGCGCTCGAAGCCGTGTCCTGGATCACCCCTCCGCCGCTGCTGGTAGAAAGAAATTTGTGGGGCAGACCCAGTATTTGGACCAGCCAGTCCAGCACATGGGTTTCCAGTTCCGTGCAGGCCGGGCTGGTGGCCCAGAGCATTCCCTGCACTCCCAAGCCGGAAGAAAGCAGGTCGCCAAGAATCGCGGGGCCTGAGGCATTCGAAGGAAAGTAGGCGTAGAAGTTGGGCGATTGCCAGTGCGTGATGCCGGGCAGAATCAGCTTTTCAATGTCGGCGAGAATCGCTGGAAAAGACTCGCCCTGTGCCGGAGGATCAGCCGGCAGTGAGGCCCGGATCTGCCCCGGTTCAGCGCGTGAGAGCACCGGATACGACTCGATGCGTCCGTAGTAGTCGGCGATCCAGTCCACCACAGTGTGTCCGTGGCGCCGGAATTCCTCGGGCGTCATGTGAAACGTCTTCTCGCCAGGCATGCACTCTTCCTTCGTGAACCTTCGTGCCCTTGGTGGTTGATGCGGTTTTAGTGGGACACTCAACCCAACTGTCCGTAATAAACTCGAGTGTCATACTCGAACCCAACTTGACCATCCGCCTGATGCGAATCGAATATTCGCCGCAATTCGCGCAGCATAGGCGCGACCTTTGCTTCGCCAGGTTGCGGCGTGTAAGACGAGGATAGCAATCGCCCTTCAAGCGCCGGATAATCGAATACCTGCTGATAGTCAAAAGTCCGGGAGTGAAATCGCGAGGGTGCGAAGAAGGTTTCTATCTGCTGTGTGGTGCGTTCGTGCCGCACCTCCTGATAGTCGGTGCCGTACTCCACCAGCAACTGCTCGTAGGCGCGCAGGAACGGTGTTGATCCGGTGCGCCGTTCGTTCCATAGCAGTATGGTCCAGCCGCCAGGCCGGCAGATGCGAATGAACTCGCGCCGCGCCGGCTCGCGATCGAACCAATGCGCCGCCTGCGCCGCCGTCACGAAACCCACGCTGTGATCGTCCAGCGTACTGGCCTCCGCTGTGCCCGCCAGGCTGATGAAGCGAGGGTACGCGCGCAGAAATTCTTCCCCGGCCCGGCGCATCCCGGCATTCGGCTCCACACCGAAGACGCGGTTACCGTTCTCCAGCAGCATGCGACTGAAGAGGCCGGTGCCGGAAGCAACATCGGCCACAACCGAGGCGGAGCTGAATCCGCAATCGTTCTTCAGCAAATCGATCACGGCAGGAGGATACCCCGGCCGATAGCGAACGTAGTTCTCCACACGCGATGAAAAGCGCTGGGTCGAGTCCTGCACCGCCATGAAAATAGTTTAACCCGGCGATGAACACGTAGGGGCGGGCGTCCTCGCCCGCTCGGCCGGGCGAAGCTCGGCTGTCATTCGCCCAAATCCTGCTTAATTGTTAAATTAGAGATTCCAAGATGCGACTCGTGGTCAAAGTCGGTACCAGTCTGATCGCGCCCGGCGGCCGCATCGATACTATACGCATGCGGGCGCTGGTCGATCAGCTTGATCTTTCCCGCCACGAATATCTGATCGTCAGCTCCGGCGCCATCGCTTCCGGCATGACCCACCTCGGCCTTCGTCAAAGGCCGTCCACCGTGCCTCTGATGCAGGCCTGCGCCGCTGTGGGACAAAGCCTGCTGATGCACACTTACGAGCAGCTTTTTTTCGGCAAGAAAATTGTGGCCCAGCTGTTGCTCTCGAGCGACGACTTCACCTCGCCCATCCGCTATCGCAACTTGCAGAATGCCTTGCATGAATTGCTGAAGCTGGGCGTGGTTCCGGTGGTGAACGAGAACGACAGCGTTTCGGTGCGCGAGCTGGTGGGGGCCTTCGGCGACAACGATGAACTGAGCGCCCTGCTGGCCACCGCAGTGAAGGCGGACTGGCTGCTTCTGCTTACTGATGTCGATGGCTTCTATTTTCCCAACGGCAAACGGCCGCGCTTGCTGCGCACGATCAGCAAGCTGACCGCGCCCATGGAGGCCGTGTGCAACGGCCAGGGCAAGCTGGGCAGGGGAGGCATGCGCTCCAAGCTGCGCGCGGCTAAACTGGCCAGCGAGGCGGGCGCCAGCGTCGCCATCGCCAACGGGCGCCATGCGCACGCCATTCCGTGGGCCCTTGAACGCAAGATCGGGACCTATTTTCCTCCGCAAAAAAGAAAGTCTTCTGATGGCAACTAGCGTCCGAAGCCCCAGCTCGACTCGCGACAAGCTGCTGCGCGCACAGGCCGCCGCAGCCCGGCTGGCCCAGCTGACCACCGCGGAGAAGAATTCCATCCTGCTGGCGATGGCCGACGCGATTGCGGCCGGTGCAGCCAGCATTGCCGAAGCGAACCAGGCGGACCTGAATTCTTCAGGGATCACCGGCGCCCTGCGCGACCGGCTCCTGCTCACCCCGGATCGCATTGCGGCCATGGTGTCGGGCGTGCGTGAAGTGGCCAGTCTTCCGGATCCGGTCGGTGAGACCATAGCGGAGTGGACCCGCCCCAACGGCCTGCGCATCCGCAAAGTGCGTGTGCCTCTGGGGGTGGTGGGCGTCATCTACGAATCGCGGCCGAATGTCACCGTGGATTGCGCCTCCCTGGTGCTCAAGACCGGGAATGCCATCGTGCTGCGCGGGGGCAAGGAAGCAGCCCACAGCAATCAGCGGCTGGTCGAGATTCTGAACCGCGTGGCTGGAGTTCCCGAGGGCGCAATCGAGTTGCTGGATTCAAGCACTCGCGATTCGGTGCACGAGCTGATCAAGGCGCGCGGCCTGGTGGACGTGCTCATTCCGCGCGGCGGTCCCGGCCTGATTTCCTATGTCGCGGAGAACGCCACCGTGCCTGTGATCGAGACCGGGGCAGGGAACTGCCACATCTTTGTGGACGAGTCCGCGGATTTCGAGATGGCCGATGACATCGTGATCAATGCCAAGACGCAGCGTCCCTCGGTGTGCAATTCCGCGGAGAAACTGCTGGTGCATCAGAGTATCGCGGTGCAATATGTTCCCCGCATCGTCAAGAAGCTGCTGGCAAGCGGAGTCGAAGTGCGCGGCGACGACGAGACCCGGCGATTGACGGCGGGAATGAGTGTCGCTCCCGCGGAAGCTCGGGATTGGAGCGAGGAATATTTGCGGCTGTGCATCGCGATCCGGGTTGTGGCCGGCATCGACGACGCGATTGCTCACATCAACCGCTACTCCACCAAAAACTCGGAAGCGATTGTGACCCGCGATGAAACCCAGGCGCAACTGTTTCTCCGGCAGGTGGATTCGGCGGTAGTGTACTGGAACGCTTCGACCCGCTTCTCCGATGGAGGGGAGTTCGGCTTCGGGGCGGAAATGGGCATCAGCACTCAAAAATTGCACTGCCGCGGTCCCTTCGCCCTGGCGGAACTGACATCGGCCAAGTACCAGATAACGGGCAACGGACAGGTACGGTAGATATAAAGTGTGGGTGAGACACTCTTGTCCGACCTCTTTGACTTAACATTTTTGACTTACGTTTCAGACTGCCCAGCCTATAGATCAACTGCAAAGCGTCGGACAAGAGTGTCCGACCCGCGCATGTGTGAGAGGTGAACGACGTTGTTGCAGGCCGGCGAAATGGCGCCCGATTTCGATGTTCCAGTCCTGATGGGCGGTGTAAGAAAGCAGTTCCGCCTTTCGGAGCACTGGAGCCGGCATAACCTGGTTCTGGCTTTTTATCCCGCGAACTGGGACGCGGTCAGCGCCCAGCAGATGATCCGCTACCAGGTGGAGCGAGAAAAGCTGCAGGCGCGGCAGGCGGAAGTGCTTGGCATCAGCGTCGATCACATCATGAACGCCGCTGCCTGGGAGCGCGAGATCGGCCCCTTTGATTTTCTCTTGGGTAGCGATTTCTGGCCGCACGGAGAAATCAGCCGGGGCTACGGCGTGCTGCGGGAAGTGCAGCCTTTCCAGGGAGCCAGTGAGCGCGCTGTTTTCGTCATCGACAAGGCGGGTAAAATCCGGTTTGCCAGGATGTACCCCGTGGACCGGCTTCCGGATGTTGACGAAACGTTGGCTGTGCTGCGTGACCTCGCAAGAATTTGAAACACGGCGTGTGACCGTCCAGGAGCCCGATGAAATTTATTTCGGCGGCGATTCTTCCCCTCGTTCTTTTTTCCATTCTTTTTCTTTCCAATATGGGTGGAACCTCTCAATCACCCCCTTCTGCCAAGGACGCAACTGCCGCGCCCCTTTTCGGCTTCCACAACTCGGCCGGCGAGACCGCCCTGGAAAGCCGCTTCCTGGCCGTGCCCGATCCCAAGCTTGCCGAAGAACACCTACGTATTCTCACCCAGGCGCCGCACATGGCGGGTACTCCCGAGGACAAGGCTACAGCCGACTACGTCGCCCAGAAATTTCGCGAGGCCGGCCTCGAAACTGAGCTGGTCGAATACCGCGTCTGGATGAACTACCCGGCGGAAATCAGTGTGGACGTGACCGCCCCGGAGGGCGTCAGCATGCATGGCCCCACGCGGGAGCGCGTGAACGGCGATCCCTACCAGGATGATCCCCGTGTGGTGATGCCGTTCAACAGCATGTCGCCGTCGGGTGACGTGGAAGCGGAGGTGGTTTACGCCAACTACGGGTCGCCCGCCGATTTTCAAAAGCTCGAACAGATGAAGATCGATGTAAGAGGCAAGATTGTGCTGGTGCGTTACGGGCAAAACTTTCGCGGCGTAAAAGCCTTCGTGGCCCAGGAACATGGTGCAGCTGGCGTACTCATCTACTCCGATCCTGCCGACGACGGCTGGCGCCAAGGAGACAAGTATCCGCAGGGTCCCTGGCGCCCCGACACGGGCGTGCAGCGCGGTTCCATCGGATACATGTTTCAGTATCCTGGCGATCCCACCACCCCGGGGATTGCCTCGGTACCCTCGCTAGAGGAGTCCAAACGCACGCCTCCCGAGAAGGCGGCGCAGTTGCCCCGGATTCCCACCACGCCGCTCTCCTACGCGGATGCATGGCCCATCCTCGAGCATCTGGGCGGACCGGATTCACCGCGCGAGTGGCAGGGTTCCTTGCCGTTCACCTACCACGTCGGACCCGGCCCGACCAAAGTAAAGATGCACCTCAAACAGGATTACCAATTCCGCACCATCTGGGATGTAATCGGCCGGGTGCGCGGGAGCGAGCTGCCGGACGAGTGGGTGGTGGCGGGTAACCATCGCGACGCCTGGGTCTATGGCGCGGTTGATCCCAACAGCGGCACGGCTGCGATGTTGGAATCCGTGCATGGCATTGGCGAATTGCTGAAGTCCGGCTGGAAGCCGAAGCGGACGATCGTATTCGGCAGCTGGGATGGCGAAGAAGAAGGACTGATCGGTTCCACGGAGTGGGGCGAACAGCACGAGACCGAACTGGCCAACGCGGTGGCGTACTTCAACATGGACGTGGCGGTGTCAGGCTCGAAGTTCGGGGCGTCGTCGGTGCCCACGCTCAAGCAGTTTATCCGCGAGGTGACCAAGGTCGTGCCCAGTCCCAAAGGCGGCATGCTCTACGACGAATGGCGGAGGAGTAGCCAGTCGGGGGCAGAGGCCGAACGCAGGCCCACGCAGGACATCGGCAGTACCGACCGTGTCCCGGCTGCGGCAGGCCGCGCCGACGTGCCGGTGGGAGACCTGGGCAGCGGCTCGGACTACACCGTTTTCCTGCAGCATCTCGGGGTACCTTCCTCGGACGTGAGTTCAAGCGGATCGTACGGCGTGTACCACTCCGTCTTCGATAACTTCAACTGGTTCAAAAAATTTGGCGATCCCGACTTTACCTACGAACGGGAGATGGCGCGGGTCTTCGGACTCGAAGTCATCCGCATGTCCGACGTCGATGTTTTGCCCTATGACTACGAAGAATATGGCAAGGAAATCGGCGCCTATGTGGAGGCCGCGCGGAGAAAATCCGACACTGTATTCGGCGGGCAGGCACCCACCTTTGCCGAGGCCATTCGCGCCGCCCACCAATTTGAACAGGCAGGAGTTAAAATCCGCCGCAAGCAGGAAAATCCCGGGGATGGTTCCTCCCGGCTCAATCAGGCGTTGCGCTCGGCCGAACGTGCCTTGCTGATTCCAGAGGGGCTGCCGAACCGCCCCTGGTTCCGCCACGCCATTTATGCTCCGGGCCAGTACACCGGCTACGCTGCGGTGGTCATTCCGGGCGTGAACGAGGCCCTGGACAAACGCGATCTGGAACGGACCCGGAAGCAAATTACACTCCTGGCCGCGGCACTGAATCGGGCGGCAAGGGTATTGGAGGAGTATCGCTGATGACGCCCGGTACGGCCGTGCACGAAATCCTGAGGACCTTGCCTTCGGCCGCGGGCGCCACCTTCCTCGCCCTCTTTCCCATCGTGAATCCGTTTGGCGGGGTGCCGCTATTTTTCGCCTTGACCGCCGACTTCTCCGACCGTGAGCGCAACTGGACCGCCCTGAAGACCGCCCTGTACGTGCTGGGCATTCTGGTGGTCTTCATGTTCTTCGGACGCTTCGTGCTCAATTTCTTCGGTATTTCGCTGCCCGTGTTGAAGATTGCCGGAGGCCTGATTGTGGCCCACACCGCCTGGGGCATGGTGACGGCTTCAGCCCGCATCACTCCGGCCGAGACGGATGAAGCTGCTGAAAAGAGTGATATTTCACTGACTCCAATGGCGATGCCCATGCTTTCCGGTCCGGGCTCCATTGGCGTAGTCATGGGCCTGGCCGCACACGCCGATAGCTTGACGACCTATGTGGGCATGGTGATCGGGATCGCAGCCCTCGCCCTCAGCGTTTACCTGTTCCTCCGCCTGGGAGGCCCTCTGGTAGCGAAGTTGGGCCCTGGGGCGGTGGCCGGCATAACGCGCATCTTTGGCTTTCTCATCTTCGCCGTCGCTGTGCAGTTAGTGTGGGACGGCGTGGCGGATTTCAAGTAGTGCTACAGCCATAAGTGATCTTTCCACGCAGGGCATGGCAGCCGAAGATTGCTTTGCCATGTCATCTGATCCAGAATCCGCCGTGCCCGAACCGGAAGTCTCCTCTGTTCCAACGCAAAGCGACGAATACAGGGCTCCCCGGGAGAAGCTCGAAGCGTCTCCGTTCGAAGAGCGGGAATGGCGAGAGCGAGAAGAAAACCTTGCTCCCGCCATCTACGACTCCGAGGTGCGACCGGAGCCGGCGCGGGGAACGAGTCGATCCGGCGTTCGCGATGGCGGAGCCCACGCCTGGGGAAGACCTGCCCCCGGAGCTTCGGCTGGTGCGCGACCGTAGCCGAGGGTCAGGTGCTGCGCAATGGCTCGGCGCTTTGCGCGGGCTGTGGGTCGAGAACTATAGGTCTTTGTGTCAGAGTGCGACCCTGATTGCACTGGGGGCGGCAATGGCGCTGTTGGCGGTTGGTTTCAGCCGTCGTCACTCGCCCCTTCCGGCCAGGGTGCAAACGCAAAGACCGCAGACCGTACGGCCCGAAGCTTCCGCCGCCAAAGCCCGGCGGAAACGGCCTCACTCCCCAACCAGCCTGCGCGATGCCGCGAAACGTCTCGCCAGCCCGAAAAAGCAGTCGAACCTCATCCCCCTGAAACCATCGGCTGGAGGCAAAATAGTACCTGGAATAAGGCTGGCTTCCGAGCGGGTGGCGGCCGAGCGCCGACAGCGCCCGAATTTCAGCCGCGAAAGAGATTTCGTCGCCAACGATTCAGTGACCCGCCACGGCGCTCAGGATGCGCCGGCCCCGAAATAATTCGCGCGCCCACCCGCCACGGTGGTTATTTGAGGCTGACCAGCTTCTCCACCAGCTCCGAGTAATCCTTCTTCTCCAACCCGTGCACCTGCTTGTTGTACTCGTCTACCTTCGAGGAATAATTCATCGAGCAGAATTTCGGGCCGCACATGGAGCAGAAAGCGGCTTCTTTGTAATAGTCGTCGGGCAGAGTCTCGTCGTGCATGGAACGCGCCGTCTCGGGATCGAGCGACAGCGCAAACTGCTTTTCCCAGTCGAAGGTGTAGCGGGCGTAGCTGAGGGCGTCATCGCGGTCCTGGGCGCCGGGGCGATGCCGCGCCAGATCGGCCGCGTGCGCCGCGATCTTGTATGCAATGATGCCGTCCTTCACGTCTTTTTCATTCGGCAACCCCAGATGCTCTTTGGGAGTGACGTAGCAGAGCATGGCTGCGCCATGCCATCCGATCATGGCCGCCCCGATCGCCGAAGTGATGTGGTCATAGCCGGGCGCGATGTCCGTGACCAGCGGACCCAGGGTGTAGAAGGGCGCCTCGTAGCAGAGCTCTTTTTCCTTGTCCACCTGTTCTTTGATCTTGTCCAGCGGCACGTGGCCGGGGCCTTCGATCATGACCTGCACGTCATACTCCCAGGCTTTCTTGGTGAGCTCTCCCAGAGCTTTGAGTTCAGCGAACTGGGCTTCGTCGCTGGCATCGGCGATGCAGCCGGGCCGCAGGCCGTCGCCCAGCGAGAATGAAACATCGTGCTTGATGAAGATCTTGCAAATCTCGTCGAAGCACTCATACAAAAAATTCTGCTGGTGATGGTGGGCCATCCACTGCGCCAGAATCGCTCCGCCGCGGCTGACGATGCCGGTGATGCGCTTTGAAACCAGCGGCAGATACTGAATCAGGACGCCGGCATGGATGGTCATGTAGTCCACGCCCTGCTCCGCCTGCTCTTCGATCACTTCCAGCATCACGTTCTTGTTCAGGTCTTCAATGCGCTTGACCCGCGAGATGGCTTCATAAATCGGTACCGTGCCGATGGGCACGGGCGAATGCCGCAGAATGGCTTCGCGAATCTCATGGATGTTGCCGCCGGTGGAGAGGTCCATCACGGTATCGGCGCCAAAGTGCACGGAGGTGTGCAGCTTTTTGAGTTCTTCCTCGATGTTCGAGGTCACCGCCGAGTTACCAATGTTGGAATTGATCTTGCACAGCGAGGCCACTCCGATGCACATGGGTTCGAGTTCGGGATGATTGATATTGGCCGGAATAATCATCCGCCCGAGGGCGACCTCGTCGCGCACCAGTTCGGGCGCAAGCTTCTCGCGGTGCGCGATGTACGCCATCTCTTCGGTGATGACTCCGCGGCGCGCATAGCGCATCTGGGAAAAATTGCCGTCCGTATTGCTGGATTTGCGGCTGGCGATCCACCCCGCCCGCGGCTGGGGAACACTGTGTCCATTGCTGCCATTGGTGGAAGTCATGATGACGATTTTTCCTTGGTGTTTCTTCGAAGATTATACGCCGCGATGCCGGGGATGATCTGAGAGACGAAGAAAATCATAACCGCAAAGAGCGCAAAGATCTCGCAAAGGGCGCAAAGCAAGACCTGTCACCTCCCCTTGGCGACCTTTGCATATTTCCTTTGCGGCCTTTGCGGTAAGCCTTTGCCTCTTCAGCATCACATAACATTTTCCGCGCTTGTCCGTCTAAGCCCGAGGCCCTAGAATCAACAGTTCTTTCCCATGAGGTCAAACATGCGCTCGCTCTCTTTCGTTCCGGCAATCGTCTGGTTGCTGGCGGTGGCCAGTTTCGGCCAGACCGCTGCTCAGCCAGAGGTCAATCTCGACACCATCGACAAGACTGTTGATCCCTGCGTGGATTTCTACCAGTATGCCTGTGGCAACTGGCTGAAGACCGCGGCCATTCCGCCGGACCAGACCTCATGGGTGAGCTTTGTCGAGATTCATGAGAGAAATTCCGCGGTCATGCGCGAGATCCTGGAAAAAGCGGCTGCGGCCGATGGGGGACGCGATGCCATCACCCAGAAAATCGGCGACTACTACGGCTCCTGCATAGACGAGACCGCTGTTGATGCCAAAGGGGCCGCGCCCCTGGCGCCCGAACTCAAACGCATCGCGGAAGCAAAGGACAAAACTGCCCTGATCGAAGCCGTGGCCCGGGTTCAGATGCTTGGGCCCAATCCGCTGTTCAATTTTTATTCCTCTCCTGATCTGCACAATGCTAACCAGGTGATTGCCTACATCGACCAGGGCGGCCTGTCGTTACCCGATCGAGACTACTACCTCAAGGATGACCCCAAGATGGCGGCCGCGCGCACCAGCCTGGTGGAATACGCCACCCAGTTGTTCACGCTGAGCGGACAATCACCCCAGCAAGCCGCGGCTTCCGCGCAGTCCGTGTTGCGCGTCGAGACCGCTCTGGCCAAGGCTGCCATGGACCGCACCGCGCGTCGCGATCCCAAGACCCGCGATCATAAGATGACCCGCGATGAGGCCATCGCCCTGGCGCCAAATTTTCATCTGGATCGTTACTTCGCTGCCATGGGCACGCCCAGGTTTTCCGAGTTGAATGTTTCCAATCCGGATTTCTTCAAGCAGGTGAATGGCGTGCTGGAGTCGGAATCGCTCGACGCCCTGCGTACCTACGTAAGCTGGCATCTCCTCGATGGCGCCGCTCCCTGGCTTTCCAAGCCCTTCGTGGACGCCAACTTCAAGATGCAGCAGGCCCTGACCGGGCAGTCGGAAATCAAACCACGCTGGAAGCGCTGCGTGAGCGCCACCGATAACGCGCTGGGCGAGGCCCTGGGGCAGCGCTATGTGGAACAGGCCTTCGGCGCCGATGGCAAACAACGCATGCTGAAGATGGTGGACGCGCTGGAAAAGAGCCTGGACCAGGACATCAGGACCCTGCCCTGGATGACGGAGGAGACGAAGAGGCAGGCCAAAGTGAAGCTGGACGCAATTCGCAACAAGATTGGCTACCCCGATGTCTGGCGCGACTACAGCTCGCTCAAGATCATGCGTGGCGACCTGCTGGGAAATTTTCTGCGCGCCAACGAATTCGAGGCCAAACGCCAGATTGCCAAGATCGGCAAGCCGCTGGACCGTAACGAATGGCAAATGACTCCGCCCACGGTGAACGCGTATTACAGTCCGCCGCGGAATGAGATCGTGTTTCCCGCCGGCATTCTGCAGCCGCCCTTTTTCGACAAGCAGGCTGACGACGCCATCAATTTCGGCGGCATCGGAATCGTCATCGGCCACGAACTGACCCATGGCTTCGACGATCAGGGACGCAAGTTCGATCCGCAGGGCAATTTGCGCGACTGGTGGACGGCGCAGGACGGCACGGAATTTGAGAAGCGCGCCAGCTGCATCGCCGATGAATACAGCAATTTCGTCGCCGTGGATGACCTGAAACTAAACGGCAAGCTGACTCTGGGCGAAAACACGGCTGACAACGGCGGCGCTCGGATTGCGCTCATGGCTCTGGAGCAGATGATCGCCGACGGCCAGGCAGGCCCAGCTGCCCAAACCATCGACGGCTACACCCCGCAGCAACGTTTCTTCCTCGGCTTCGGGCGCGCCTGGTGCGAGAAACGCCGTCCCGAATACTCCCGCATGCTGGTCAGCGTCGATCCTCATTCGCCGGGCAAATACCGCGTGGACGGCGTGGTGCAGAACATGCCGGAATTCCAGAAGGCGTTCAACTGCAAGGCCGGCCAACCCATGGTTAGGGAGAACGCCTGCCGGGTATGGTGACGGCGTAGTGGCGTTCTCCCGGTCGAACTCAGCTCGACAGCCTTTTCGGGAGAGTCGAATCAAGCGGAGCATACTTCGGCGGACAGCCGGGGGAGGTTGTCCCATAGCTGCACTCAAGCAGAACTAATTCCGGGTTGCTCCTCATTTGGGAGCAATCGGGACCGAGTTCTTGGGACTGATTCACTTTGTCTTCGTAGCGAGCTTCAACGTGATTCACGGCCCAGGAGCTTTGTCCCGACGCGCCTGAGTACACCCGAGCATTCTGTGTTCGCGCGTGCAAGATCATCCACCAGCGGCAACCCCGCAAGCTTTATTCTGAAGGGTGACTGAAATGGCGAACACGCGCGCCAATATCCCGCTTCGGAAGGGCCTCCTGCCAGCCTTTATTCGATGGCTCGTCATCGGCCTGGTGCTTCTTTGGTCGCTCGTTGCGCTCATCATTCTGGCCGCCCGATGGATCGACCCACCGACAACCGCAGTCCACATCCAACGCCGCTTGCAGGCCTGGGTTCACCACGCGCCGTATCACGAGCGGTACAAGTTCATTCCGCTTAGCCAAATCTCTCCCGATCTCCAGCACGCTGTAATCGCCGCAGAGGACGCGCACTTCTACCAGCACCATGGATTCGACTGGCACGAGATCCAAATCGCTGCCCAAGACGATCTGGAAGGCGATCGCACTCGCGGAGCCTCCACCATTACGCAGCAACTCGTAAAGAACCTGTTCTTCGGGACAGGCCGTTCTATCCTCCGCAAGGGCGCAGAGGTCACTCTGGTACCGGTGGCCGAATCTGTCCTCGGCAAGCGGCGCATTCTGGAGATCTACCTCAACGTAGTCGAATGGGGCCCTGGTATTTATGGTGCAGAGTCAGCGTGTCGTTATTACGATGAAACCCCAGCCCGGAATGTTAACCGGCAACAGGCGGCACGGCTCGCCGCAATTCTGCCGGCTCCCCTGAAACGACGACCCGAGCGCATGAATAACTACAGCGCGATTATCCTTGAGCGGATGAGCCAAATGGGATGGTAATCGTGGCTAACAATTTACCCATGCGGCAGCTCTTGTTTACTCTCGCATCGCGGTTCTGGCCGGATGGTCGGCCAAGCGGAAGTGATTGTGGTCGCTGAGACAGCGGTTTCTCGGGTGGCATGTGTCGTCGGACCCAAGAAAGCTTTTCCGCACGTGGTTCGTGCCTTACTGGCCTCCCTGCGTTGACTTTATTAACACCCTCCCCCTAAGATGGCTCACCCGAAGTCTGTCGCCGGGCGTTGCGGGCAATCTCTTCATGGGCGAAATAATCGGCCAAAACATCTCGTACTACCGGGTGATCGAAAAGCTTGGTGGTGGCGGGATGGGCGTGGTTTACAAAGCCGAAGACACGCGCCTGCATCGCTTCGTTGCCCTCAAGTTCCTTCCCGAGGACGTTACCCGCGACCCCACCGCTCTCACCCGCTTCCGCCGCGAGGCGCAGGCGGCATCCGCGCTCAATCATCCCAACATTTGCACCATTCATGACATCGGGGAAGAGGGCGACCAGGCCTACATCGTCATGGAGTACCTGGAAGGCGAGACCCTGAAACATCTCATCGGCAACCGGCCGCTGGAGATGGAGACGCTGCTCTCGATCGGCATTGATGTGGCCGAAGCGCTCGACGCCGCCCACTCCAAAGGCATCGTGCATCGCGACATCAAGCCGGCAAACATTTTTGTGACCACGCGCGGAGCCACCAAGATTCTCGACTTTGGGTTGGCCAAGGTGGCGCACGAAGGCAACCGGGCGCTGAATCCCACGGACGTGACCAAGACCGAGGACGCGAATGCGCACCAGCACCTCACCAGTCCGGGTTCGGCCCTGGGCACCGTGGCTTACATGTCGCCGGAGCAGGTGCGGGGCAAGACCCTGGATTCGCGCACTGACCTGTTTTCTTTTGGCATCGTTCTGTATGAGATGGCGACGGGCACCGTTCCGTTCCGCGGTGAGACCTCAGGTGTGATCTTCGACGCCATCATGAACCGCGTGCCGCTAGCGCCGATCCGGCTGAACCCGAATCTGCCGCCGAAGCTGGAAGACATCATCAACCGCGCCCTGGAGAAGGACCGCGAGCTGCGTTACCAGCATGCGGTCGATATCAAGTCAGAGTTGCGGCGGCTGAAGCGGGATTTGGAGTCCGGACACAGTCCAACTGCGAGCTCCTCTTCCGAGCCCGCATACAGTGGAAGCGCTGCGCCCGCGGAGGCGGCATCTGCCCCGGCGCACAGAACCAGCGGATCGACGCGCGTGGTCGCCTCAGCCTCCTCAGGTGCCGTAGCCACAGTTCCCGCCGTTGCTCCACCCCAGCGGTCGAGCTGGAAGTTCATACTGCCTGTTGCCGTAGTTCTTCTCCTGGCAATTCTTGCCGGGGCATTCTACTGGCGTAATCATCAGAGCGTGCAACTGACGGACAAAGATCAGCTCATTCTTGCCGACTTCACCAACCAAACCGGCGACGCGGTCTTCGATTCGACGCTGAAAGAAGCGCTGGCCATCCAGCTCGAGCAATCCCCACTGCTGCAACTGGTGAGCGATGCGGAATTGCACAGCAACCTGCAATACCTGGGCCAGTCGGGCGCGCAAAAAATTACGCCGGAGCTGGCGCAACAGCTGGGTCAGCGCCTGGGCGTGAAGGCCTATCTGGCGGGGACCATCGCCAACCTGGGGCCGTCCTACGTGATTTCGATCAATGCGGTAAATTGCGCCACCGGAGAAGTGTTCGCCCGGGAACAGGTAACCGCTCCAGACAAGACTGCGGTTCTGGCAGCAGTAGCCAAAGCCGCCACTGCGATGCGGGCGCGCCTGGGCGAGTCGATGGCATCCATCCAGAAGCTGTCCACGCCCTATACCAACGTTACCACCACGTCACTGCAGGCCTTCCATGCCTTTTCTCTGGGCGAAGAGGAGCATCGCATGGGCCGGGATTTCCCCCAGGCGTCGTCCTTTTACCAGGAAGCCCTGCGGCTCGATCCCGGTTTTGCCATGGGTTACGCGCGCCTGGGTGTGGCCTACGGGAACCAGGGCGCGTTTACCAAAGCCATCGAGTATCTGAAGAAAGCTTATGACCTGCGCGAACGCGTGACCGAGCGGGAGCGAATGTACATCGAGTCGCAGTACGCGCTGCAGCAATTTGATCTGCCCAAGGCCCTGCAATCCTACAAGCTTTTTGTGGCGACCTACCCGCGGGATGCGGCCGCCTGGAACAACCTGGCCAACGCCTACGGGCTCGTGGGTGACATGGAGCAGGCCCTCGCCGGTTTCAAGAAGACCTGGGAAATTGCCAAGTGGAACAACGTCGCTGCTAACAATGCGGCGGGTACGCTCATTGGTATGGACCGTTTGCAGGAGGCCGAGCAATACCTGAAAGAAGCGCTGGACCAGGGCGGGAGCGATGACACCAATTATCACAGCAATGCCATGGCGATCGATTTCCTGTCGAACCGGCCGGACTGGGAGAAGCACGTGCAGTGGGCTGCCGTCCGCCCCGACGGATTTAGCATCGAGTCGGGCGCAGCGACCATTTACTTTTCCATGGGCAAAATGCATGACGCCGACCGGCTATGGGAGCACGCGGCGCAGAGGGCCGACCAGCAACATCTGCCCGACGCCGCGGGCGGAATCTATTCAGTCAAAGCCGTACACGATGCGCTGGTTTCGAACTGTTCCGCGGCCCGAGATTCCGCCCGTCATGGGCTGACCCTTGACCATTCCACCGCGACTGTCCCCGACGCCACTCTGGCTCTGGCCCTGTGCGGCGAGACCAGTCCGGCGCTTGCGGAAATTCAACGCCTGGCTGCGGAAGTGCCCAACAATACCCTGGTCAACGAAATCTACCTGCCTGAAGTGAAGGCCGCCGCTGCCCTAATGCAACATCACCCCGAGCAGGTCGCCGGACTTCTGACTCCGGCCGCTGCCTATCTGCTGGTGTCGAAAGTTCCCCACCTGCAGGGCCGTGCATCCTTAGAGATGAAGAATCCGCAGCAGGCGGTTACCGACTTTGAGCCCGGCATCCGCTACCGCGGCCTCTCCCTGGGCGAGGGCGCGAACGGGACCTCGCAGGTCCCCGACTACGCTCTCTGTCTGCTGGGAACGGCGCGGGCCCAAACCCAGACCGACCGGGCGGCGGCGGCCAGGACTTACCAACAACTCCTGCAGCTCTGGAAGAATGCCGACCCGGACTTTATCCCTGCCCAGGAAGCCCGCCGCGAGTTGACGGCCTTGACCGCCCAAGCTAACAACTGAGCGCCAGATCAAGCGTCATTGCTCGTCACGCAAGACCCATCATCAACCGTCCCGTAGTTCTCGGAGGTACGGAGAGAAAGGCTTGACATATTCCCATATAGGAATGTATTATCTTTCCCATGGCAAGAGCGGCGACCACGTCTGATGTTTTCAATGCAGTCGCTGAGCCCCGGCGGCGGCAGATTTTGAATTATCTTGCGTTGGAGGCACGGCCCGTCGAGGACATTGTGGTAAGTCTGGGTTTGGGGCAACCCTCGGTATCGAAGCATCTCCGAGTGTTGCGAGAGGTCGGACTGGTCCACGTACGCCGCAACGGCCGGCACAGGCTTTATCGAACCAACGCCGACGCCATCCGCCCCTTGCACGAGTGGACGAAGACATTCGAACGTCTGTGGCAGCACCAGTTGAATCGCATCAAGGAACGGGCCGAGGCCAGGAGCAGGTCGTTAGACAAAAAGTGAGCAGATCTGATCATAAGGAGGAACGATGATTTCGACCGGAACAGAAATTGAGAACTTGACCGTCAACATAAGCCAGGAAGTGCACGTCCAGGCGTCCCTGGAGACAACATTTGCGGCGCTGCTCGAACAGATGGGGCCGGAGAATGACACGCCCGAAGGCAACTCCATGCCGATGAAGATCGAAGCCTGGCCCGGAGGTCGCTGGTATCGCGACCTGG
>CAWHQS010000003.1:0-913736 GCA_963831565.1 Terriglobia bacterium | reverse complement strand
TCGGACAACATTCGGCTCCCGCCGGATGGCACGGCATCACGCTCAACTTCCAGATGGACGGGAATTACATGCAAAACGCCTTATACCGTCTTCCTGGACAAGTCGCATTTCACTTACTGGTAAGCCGGACCGGGGCGGGTTGACGCTCGACTTCTTTTCGCTTGCTCTAGCATTCCTGTCGAAACATCGCGATTGCACTCAAAACCCTCTCCCGGCGGGGTCAATGCATTATGAGAGAGCGGCCAATTATAGGACATGCGGCAACGCGGGGTGAAAGGAACGAGTAGGCAAATCAGCCGAAGAATGGCACTTTACCTTGAGGGAAAAGACTCGGTCGAGCGCGATGCTTCGTGGCCTAACCGCATGAGTCGCGAGATCAAGTATATCGGCATGGATGTGCACAAGGAAGGGACCGTGATCGGTCGACACGAAGGCCGAAATCGCGGCCGTGAATCGAGCAGCGGCAACCATTGTGACGGATGACGACGGCCTGGCGGCCACGCGCAGGGGGTTGCGCGCTACTCGTGCATTAAAGTCCGCTCGAAAGACTTGCCGGGTCCGCGGGAGCGATTTCGACCCGTAAAGGCTTGAATCCAGTCGAGCGACGCTGATTTCCAGGGTCAGCCGACACTGAGACAGTAGTCGCCAGTCCTGCCGACGGGTGTCAGTTTGTCGCAGGGGACCGGAAGTGCGGGCTAATCTGACCGTGGCGAATTTCCCGTCACTCGCGTCTTCGGCTCGGCGTGTGTTTTTCCTGTCAGGAACCAATCTACAGACTTGCCAAACTCCCGGCTCATTGCCAGAGCTACCGCCGCGCCCGGTTCCTTTTCTCCACGCTCCACAGCTTGAAGATAACTCTGCGCAACGTGAATGCGACTGTGGCCTGTCGGCCGATTTGCGACGCCCAAAAACTTGCCTCATTGGACCTGACGAGGTCGAGGGACGGTCAACTTACGTCGACCAAAGGCAACTTCACCAGCGAAGGGTGAACATAGCGGCCTCAGGAGACCACACCCTGCTTCGATTCCAAGCAGAAGGCAGGTTCAACACATTCGCATCGTTATTTCAGGCCGGAGGCAACGAATAGAACGGAAAATTCGCGGACCTGAGTTTCAACGTACTCGTTTTTGGTCGGAAGTGAAGATGGGCTGAAACATTCCCAATACACCGGCAGGGTCGTTCGGCTCAACAAGTGACAAACGGTTGTCGCTGTCCGGTTGTAACATGACCCTTACAACCTTCCGCGCGACGGCTGAACTATCTGTAGATACATAGATAATATCCGAGTCTGGCGAAGCACCGACCACCCGTTCCGCCTTGTTGACGCCGGCTACTGTTTTGGGCTCCCCGCCATCAATGGGATAAAGCCGAACGATGCCAACTGTATCGCGAGCGCAAACATAGTCGGTGTGGCGAATGGTGAGGAACAGGCCATCATCTGTGCCTTCCGGTGTAACTGCCCGCGGCGCGCCGCCGTCAATGTTTTGCACCCAGAATCTGAGCGGCTTGCCTGATTCGCTCGCTCGCATCACTAGCGTGTGCCCATCGCTCGCCCAGTCCGCGCTGCGATAGCGGAAATTGGGCGCCGCAACGGTCTTGGTCTCACCTATTCCGGTGGGAAGCAGCAGCACCTTGGTGGTATCGCTGGCAGGATCGACGTAACCCACTTGGTTATCGGGGGATATACCGCCCGCCACGCCATTGCCAAGGAGAACTGCGGGCGAGCCATCAAGCTTCGCGAGATAAATTCGGTAGTCCGTCCCGCTACTCCGCCCCAGTCACCCATCACTGCGAATTTACTGTCGCGCGAGACCCCAAGTCCCAACATCATCTCGAGCCAGCTCAATTGGCGCGTTTCGCCGCCAATCTTGGTGACGCTGACTTCATAACGCCTATCTCGATGGGTCAGCAGCACGCGGCCATTCGGGGCGATATCTTCCAACCACACACCACCGGGAGACCGCAAAACAAGACGCTGCTTGCCTGATCGACTCACGGCACACAAGTTCCGCTCACTCTCCAGAGTGCTCGTCGCGGTAAACCAGATCTCCTTACCGTCGGGAGAGCCAGGCGAGCCCCTGTTCTCCGCTCCATCTCGAGACCAGCTTTCGTCGGGTGTTCCCCATCAGATCCAAGAGCATGACGCTACCTCGGTCATCTCCTTCCAGCGGGTGATCGATGAAGGCGATGGCATCGCCCTGCGGTGAAATGCGCAGATGAGTGATGAAGCCGATAGTCTCGTATAGCGGCTTGCCAATTGGATATTCCAACCGACACTTGCCACCCCGGCCCTGGCCACTGCGAGTCGATTGCCGTCCGGAGACCAGTCAGCACTAATGACATTGTCGAGGACTTCGCGTGGCGCGCCGCCGATAAGGGGGGGACACGTTCCAGAGTTCCCTTGTCCGATACAATCGCGAGTTTCCCGAACGTGAAACGGCCGCTAGGTCGCCAGCCAGATCCAAGCCCCGCGCTTCCGTCCCGTCGGCGCGCGAAGTGTATAGCTTCGCCGGAGGATGATCCCAGGCGGCACTGTAGACGACAGCCTGCCCTTCGCGCGCGAAACGTGCGGCGTCGATAGGCCCCCTCCGAAAGGTAATTCGCTCGTACTCGGGCTGCGGGACTCTCGACAGGACACCAAGCACCACGAGAGCCACAGCACCAAGAAGGAGGACCCCGAGCGTCAGACTGGCGGTTCGCCAGCCGTTCGAAGGCTTCGCGTGGCTAGCCGCCGATACCTGTGCAGCACCCGTGCTGCTGGTGGTGCTTTCAAGCGCAAAGTTCAGGTCCTTGGTCGACGGGAACCGTTGGCCCGCGTCTTTTTCGAAGGCAGCGAAGCACAATGCGCAGCAGGGTCGGCGAGATTTGCTGCTCCCCGGTACTCGCAATCTCCGGCGGGTCCTCCTTCAGAATTGCGGCCATCGTTTCCGCGGAGGAGTTCCGGTGGAAGGCACACTGCCCGGTCAGCATCTCGTAGAGCACCACACCGAAGGCAAAAATGTCAGTGCGATGATCGATGGTCTCGCCGCGGACCTGCTCAGGTGACATGAGGCCAACTGCCCCTAAAACGACACCGGCCGAGGTTTGGGCGGTCGGGAGCGCTAGTTCGTCGGCGCCACCCCGGGTTGCTGTCACGCCCCGCTGAGCTAAACCGAAGTCGAGGTATCTTCGACGCGCCCGGCCTTGGTGATAAACAGGTTCTCCGGCTTGACGTCACGGTGGACAAAACCTGTATCGTGAGCCGCGGCGAGACCTTGGGCGATTTGCATCGCGTACTCGGTCGCTCGTCGCGGCGGCAGAGGGCCTGAGCTCAGCTTTTCACGCAGCGTCGCGCCGTCGAGAAGTTCCGTGACAATGTAGTGGGTCCCGTTCTGAACCCCTGTGTCGTGGACAGAGAGGATGTTGGGATGGTTGAGGGCGCCGACGGCGCGCGCCTCCTGTTCAAACCTTCGAAGACGGTTTGGGTCGCTGGCAAACGATTCTGGGCACAACTTTTATGGCGACCTCGCGCCCGAGACGAGCATCACGTGCGCGATATACTTCACCCATGCCGCCTGCACCCAGGGGAGCGAGCCATTTCATACGGACCAAGTTTAGTTCCCGCAATCAGCACAGCGAACTCGGCGGAATTATAGCCTCGAAACCTCGCATATGGTCCCGGAATGTAGAGTCACGTAACCGGGAAAAGAGTTCTCGAGTTAATGATGAACCGTGAGAGAAGGTTCAAATCGTTAACGGATAAGCGATACGTTCCTCTAACGTACCGTCGCTGGCTGTAGAACACAACGCATGCGGGCTTGCTCACGGAGCCGGCTGGACGGCCAACATATCAGCCCCCGAGCGGTCCAGCCGCGTGTCGCGGCCCGATAGACTTCCGCGCACGCCTCCGTCCGCAAGAAAGGACACAATTTCGTAAGGGCCGAGCCGGGTTCCAGCAGGAAGAGCCATGCTGCCACTCAATCGTCGAGGGTGCATTGTTAGTGCGGGACCCCCGACTCGGGGAAGAAAGCAAATAGGGGATCGAAAGCCCTCTAGAGGGACCTAGGTGGCTGCCCGGCATCTTGCAGCAAGGGCCAACGGATCAGAGCAAACTCAGAGCAGGGGGGCTCGCGACGTCCGACCAAAATGCGGGATGAGCCCCTGCACAGTGAAGCTGCCGGCTCAGCCCACCTGCATCTGTTTCAACAGCTCTCGACTCTGGGTCAGCAGCTCACGCACCCCCTTTTGCTCGGCTCGGCCCTCGGCAGAGATAGACCCGATCTTTCCAGCGCGCACGCCGCGACCGCGCCAGACCTTCGGCAGTGTGCGGTCCGGTACTGGCGCCGCCGTGCATACGGAACCTTCCATTGTGGGCATTGCCGGGCATTCATCGCCTTACTTTGTCGGATCTTGACCCGTACGTCTTGCTTACCTTTCATTGACATGCCTGCTCTTCCGCCATAGGATGCTTGCCAATGATCGGTCAGACCATCTCGCACTACCGCATTGTGGAGAAACTTGGCGGTGGCGGCATGGGCGTGGTCTACAAAGCCGAGGACGTCAAACTTCGCCGCTTCGTCGCTTTGAAGTTCCTGCCTGACGAAGTGGCCCAGGACCCGCAAGCGCTGAGTCGCTTCCAGCGCGAGGCGCAGGCCGCGTCCGCGTTGAACCATCCAAACATCTGCACTATCTACGAGATTGATATGCAGAGCGGGCAAGCCTTCATCGCCATGGAGTATCTGGAGGGGGAAACGTTGAAGCATGTGATCTCTGGCCGCCCCATGGAACTGGAAACCTTGCTGGCTCTGGGCATTGAGATGGCGGATGCGCTCGACGCGGCACATGCGGAGGGCATTGTGCATCGCGACATCAAGCCGGCCAACATTTTCATCACCCGGCGAGGTCATGCCAAGATTCTGGACTTCGGCCTTGCCAAGGTCTCACTCCAGCAAAAACGCCGTGACAATGAGGCCGGTTCCTCGATGCCGACGATGGACGAGCAGCATCTGACCAGCCCGGGGACGGCGCTGGGCACGATGTCCTACATGTCGCCGGAGCAAGCCCGGGGGAAGGAACTGGATCCGCGCAGCGATCTTTTTTCGTTTGGCGCAGTGTTGTACGAAATGGCCACAGGTACATTGCCGTTTCGGGGAGAAACGTCGGCAGTTATTTTCCACGCCATTCTGGAGAAAACGCCGACCTCGCCGATCCGTCTTCACCCGGACATTCCACCGGAACTGGAACGGATCATCAACCGCGCGCTCGAGAAGGACCGCGAACTGCGCTACCAGCATGCTTCGGAGATGCGGGCCGAGTTGCAGCGGTTGAAGCGGGATTCGGGATCGGGAAAGAGGGTGGCGGCGGAGGAGCCGCTGGAGGCTAGGGTTTCGGGCGTGCCCCAAGCCCTGCTTTCGACCCCTTCTTCTGCGATTTCTTCGGGATCATCCGGCCGTAGGGCTGCCGCTGGCTCTTCCTCAGGATCAGCTTCGCGGGCGGGGGCGCCCGCGCCACACGAGCTTGACGAGGTGCGCTCGTCTGGGCGGACGGGGGCGTCCGCCCCTACGTGGCTTCTGGTGGTCGCGGGTGTTGTGGTGATTGCGGCTTTGTTGGGCGGGGGATTGTACTGGCGCTCTCGCACTGGACAGACTCTCACCGAGAAGGACTCTATCCTGCTCGCGGACTTTGTGAACACCACGGGCGACCCGGTTTTTGACGGCACCCTCAAGCAGGCCCTCGCCGTACAGCTAGAGCAGTCGCCATATCTCAATATCGTGCCCGATCAGACGGTCCGCCAAGCCCTGCAGTTCATGGGGCGACCCGTCGATGAGCGAGTAACAGGGGGCGTGGCCCGCGAAATCTGCGAGCGCGAGAACATCAAGGCCATGTTGAGTGGCTCGATTGCGGCTCTCGGGAGCCAGTACGTGATAGCCCTCGATGCCACCAACTGCGCAACTGGCGCTTCACTGGCGCGCGAGCAGGTGACGGCAGCAACGAAAGAAGCGGTCCTGCCGGCGGTCGGGAAGGCGGCCTCAAGCCTGCGCGGAAAGCTGGGTGAGTCGTTGGCGTCGATTCAGAGATTCGATACGCCGGTAACGGAAGCGACAACTTCGTCACTGGAAGCGCTCAAGGCCTACGCTGCAGCGGATGGGATGCGCAATAGCGGAGGTGAGGCCGAATCCATTCCTCTATTTCAACACGCTCTCGAGTTGGACCCGAATTTCGCCATGGCCTACGCGCGACTATCGGCCATCTATACCAACCTCGGCGAAGAGGATCGGGCCGTAGAGGCCGCCAGGAAAGGCTTCGACTTGCGTGGACGCGTTAGTGACCGCGAGCGCTTCTACATTGACGACCACTTCTATACGGTAAGCGGCGACATTGAAAAAGACAGAGAAGATTTGGAGTTGGCCATCCGTGCCTATCCGAACGATGGCAGCGCCTATGCCAACCTGGCGTTGGAGTACGACCTTTATTACGGGCAGTTTGACAAGGCTATCCAGTTTGGAAACGAATTTTCTCGCCTTGAGCCCGCCGCTCCGTTTGGCTATGCGCACACCGCGGCAGCCTACATGGCTCTTAACCGCCTGGAGGAAGCGCGGTCCACTCTGCAACGGGCCGTAGATGCCAAAGCGGACAACCTGTTCATCCACCAACAGCTCTACCAACTCGCCTTTTTGACCGACGATGCCGACGGGATGCAGCGCCAAATGAAATGGGCTGAGGGTAGGCCCAGTGAATACCTGCTGCTCACCGAAGCAGCGAGCGCGGCCGCGGCACACGGGCAGATGCAGAAGGCCGAAGAACTCGTACAGCGTTCGATGCAGGTGAGCGACCGCCTGGGATTCAAGGAAACCACAGCCGACACCAAAGCCAACTGGGCTCTCATACAGGCCGCAGTCGGGAACGCTTCCAAGGCACGTGAACTGGCCGCAGCCAGTTCCAGCCTCGCGCATGGCCGCAGCAATCTGGTGCCCGTCGCGGCAGCCTTTGCAACGTCTGGAGACGGCAGTCGTGCGCAGAACATTACAGAGGAACTGGGGCAGCGCTTCCCGAACGACACGCTTCTGCACAGCGTAAGTATCCCCTCGGTGGTGGCGTTGACGGCATTAAATCGAAAGGCTCCGGAACAGGCGATAGAAGCGCTTCGCGCAGCGACCCCTTACGAACTTGGCAACAGCCAAGGGCTGTTTCCCATCTACATTCGAGGTCTGGCTTACTTGCAGGCGAAGCGCGGGCCGGACGCGGTAGCGGAATTTCAGAAGATAGTCGATCACCGCGGAATCGACCCCACTGGCGTCGAGCATTCGCTAGCCAAATTGGGACTCGGTCGGGCATATGTGATCACTGGAGACGCGGCGAAAGCGAAAGCCGCCTATCAGGATCTCTTTGCGCTGTGGAAGGATGCTGATCCTGACCTTTCCATCCTGAAAGAAGCCAAGGCGGAGTACGCGAAGCTGCAATAGCAGGCCGGGCCATCCCGGCCATCGCCCGGTTCGCCTGCACAGTAGAGAGTCCTAGCCTGCTTAATTCATCAAGACTGAGATTTTGTTGCGAGGATGTGCGATCGGGCATTGATGAAGGGCAGAGTCGTCGAGGTCATGAGCTTGGTGCGGGACAGTTCGGCGTCACGACCTGAGAGAGAGGATTTTGAACACGGCTCCGCAGGAACCAGCGACTGGGAGTTGAGTTGGGAAGCAAGGAAAGGGATCAACTGCTGTTGACGGCAAGGGCGGCGGAGCGGAACAGGTTCTGAAAGGGCCAGCCGCTGGCGAGATGGAAGCGGACGCAGCGGGCGGTGTGGCGGACGCGAGCACCGAGTTTGAAGAGTTGGGCGCGCAGAGTTTCGATCTGCGCCGAGCGCCAAGGCTGGGGCAGATGCAGGCGAAACAGATTGACCAGATTGTAGGCGAAGCCGTAGAGCAGCAGGCGGAAGGCGTTGGCCAGAAAGCGATGGCAGCTCAGGCGGTCGGCGCGGAAGCCGTTTTTGAATTCCTCAATGCGGTTCTCGCACTCGCCGCGATCGTTGTAGAAAGCGAAGACTTCGGAGGCACGTCCGGCGCGGTTCGTAATCACGAAGCGCAGGTTGGTGCCGGTGGCCGTGTGTTCGGCCTTGTAGCAGATGCGGCGCTGGCGCGGCCAGGAGCGGGCGCGATGAGGGAAACTGGAGAAGCTGCGCTGCGGTAGCTGGGTGCGGCGATAGCGCCGTCTCAGTTGCTTCTGCAGAGGTTCGGCACGTCGCTGGAAAACGCAGTTGGCGGGGATGCCGAGGGCGTACTCGATCTCGAAGAACTCGCAGAACTGGTAAAGCAGGGGCAGGGCGAAACCGGCGTCGCCGCGCAGTTTGATTTTTACGCCGGGGAAGGCGGCTTCGAGTCGCGGCACCAGACGCACCAGCATGGGCACAATGCGGGCATGACTGGAGGCGTTTCCTCGACGCAGGCGCGCCGCAAGCAGGCATCCGCTGTGGCGCTCGAAGATCAGCATGGGGTGATACATGGGCTGACCGTAGGCGCCGTTGAAAAAGCTGAGCTGCTGCTGGCCGTGGGTGGGATCGTCGGTGGAATCGATATCGAGCAGAATCTCGCCGCGCTGGCGCACCTCACGGCCGCAGAGACCGACGAACTGCTCGACCAAAGCGTCGTTGAGGTGCACCAAGTCGCGGGCGCAAGGCGCGTTCTCCCAGCGGCTGAGGGTGGGCTGGGAACCGAGCGGGTCGCCGAGTTTCTGATCGGCGACGATCTGCAGCATGGGATCGTGGCGCAGGCGGTCGGCATCGTTGGCGTCTTCGTAGCCGGCGACGATTTGGTAGATGCGTTGTCGCAACAGTTCGAGCGAGTCGTGACGGACGCGCTCGTCCTCCCGCGGATCACTGAGCAGCGCGGCCAGATCGCGGGTCAGATGATGGCGCTCGTCGAAGGCGCGCAGAGGCAGCAGGCCGGCGTCGCTAGTGATCTGCCCGCCGGAAAAATCGGCGCGAACGGGTTGATGACGGTAGAAGGAGAAGGTCAGCTGTGGTAAAACACTTTGTATCAAGCGATGGATGCTCCGAAAGGGAATGCTGGGTGCGCAAACCCAGTGTTCATCATTCCTTTTAGAGCATCCTTTCTTTTTTGGCTAGAGACTGGGTGAATAATCCAGGCTAGCTGTTGTGAACAGGCGTGGCTGTTAAAAAAGTAACCAAAGCAGTAATTTCAGCGAATTTCAGCGTGCGCGTCGAACGACAATTCAACAACTTACTAATGAAATTTTGGGCGCAGAAAGGGTCTTTCAACACCCACGCCTGTTATGAACGGTTCGCTGTCGCGGTAGGGACGATCATCACTGATCGCCCCCCGCACAGATCCGTACGAGCGCGTCTACGCATACGGCTCTTACGAAGGATGAGTGGCGTAGAAGCGTGCATCGGGATAGGGGTGCAGAACGCGGGGTGGAGGAATCCACCGGTTCAAGACTGGGGTAAAACGTTCCCACCGCATCTGTGCGCGCTGACTGCGGCGGACTAGAACACTCTGCCAGAGCCTGCACACGCGAAGTTTGAAGATGCGCAACTGAGTCGTGTTCCCGGGAACAGCGTGGTATTGGTAATAACCCAGCACGACCTTCCGGAGCCACGCACCGACTTCGGCCATGCGATCATGCATCCGGCGTTGAAGCTCAACCTTGATGGCTTTGAGTTTCGCAACCATTCGCTTCTTCGCAGTGATCCGCCATACGGTGAAGGTTCCGCTCTTGTGGCGTTGCCCACAGTAGTGGGTAAAGCCCAGGAAGGTGAAGGTCTCTGGTTTTCCCTCTCCCCGCTGCTTCCGGTCGCGAGCGGCGAACCGCCCGAACTCGATCAGTCGAGTCTTGTCCGGATTTAATTCCAAGCCGAACTTCGCCAGTCGTTCCCGGAACTCTTTCAGGAAACGCTCAGCTTCCGTTCGGTGCTGAAAGCCCACCACAAGATCGTCAGCATAGCGGACGACAATCACATCGCCCTTTGCCACTTTCTTGCGCCAGACATCAGCCCAGAGATCGAAGAGGTAATGAAGGTACACGTTGGCGATCAGCGGTGATGCCACTGCTCCCTGCGGCGTACCCAGTTTCGTCTCCGACCACTGGCCGTCTTCCGATACTCCCGCCTTCAGCCATTTCCGGATCAGGCGAAGTATCCTCCGATCGGCCACCCGATGCTCGATGAACTTCATCGTCCATTCGTGGCTCAGGTTATCGAAGAAGCCACGAATGTCGGCATCGAGCACCCAGTTCACCCGCTTCCGTTGGATGCCCACCGTCAGCGCGTCCAGCGCCTGATGCGGGCTGCGACCGGGACGGAACCCGTAAGAGAAGCCTTTGAAGTCGACCTCGTATATCTGGTTGAGGATCGTCACCACGGCCTGCTGAACGATTTTGTCCTCCAGCGCCGCGATGCCCAACGGACGTTGCCGCCCGTCAGCCTTCGGAATAAAGACTCGTCTTGAAGGTTTTGCCCGGTACGCTCCACGGTGCACCCGGCTGTGCAGATCGACGAGTCGATCCTCCAGTCCGGTTTCATACTCCTGCCACGTCACGCCGTCTACTACCGGGCGAAGCCTTACGCTGAAGCGCGTAAGAAGCTGTCGCGGAGTAGCTCGACGCTCAGATGGTGGAGCAAAGCGGTGAACCGCTCCTGCTTTCTTTCCCTTGCTGCCTTCCGCACACCGTCCAACCCCTGGGACATGCGCTTCCCGCTCTGTGTCGGGTGCATGTGCGATTGAGCGATGTTCTCCCTCGTCTGTGCCCTTCCCTCCCCAGCCTCCGCAGAAGGTTGCCCTTCCTTGTTCGGCTGGTTCACAGGTACTACGGCACAGTCCGACTTCTCCGGCACGTGCATGTCCGCCGTGCGGCTTGTGGCCTTCGCGGACCGGCCTTGATCGTCAGACCAAGGCGTGCTGGAGATCTCCCGGTTCTCGTGCATGTTGTTTCTCAGCGTGCGCGGGTTCTTAGACTACGCAGGACCGACAGTCCACTCGCGATTAGCGCGGCTGCCGTGTTGCCTTCCTCCTACTCGGAATGAAGTCGGCATCCTGATCTACGGGCTTTTCGCAGCTCAATAGCCCCGCCCACCGATGCCTCTGTCTACGCTTCAAGAGACACCTCGCGATGTCCCCTGCAAGACTCGAGGTCAGGATGGATTCGCTACTTCCTTTCCTGTAGGGCTCTTGCATCCCCTACAACATGCCGGTTTATCCCGGCGCACTCCGATTTGCCCGTCATTCACCGCAAACGGCCAATGTCATGACTCCTAATTAGCTTCGTTTCACAGTTTCAGAGACACATGTCATCGCGTCAGATAGTCCTCGCTCACATGTTCACGTTCAGATTCAGAGAGGGGATGAACGAGGTCTCCTTTACGCCGCCGCTGCAAGCGTTCGAGCCGATCGAAAGCACGATTGAGTTCCCGGTCGATCATTCCTGAGTAACGAAGAATCCTATTCAGCGAGTCGTCGCTGGGAATTGAATTTTGTCGATATTGCGCATTCAGAACAGCCTCATCGAAAGCCATGCTCCTTTTCAATAGCACGGTCGCAAATTCTACAGTTTGAAATCCAACAAACCGAGCCATTCTTTGTTCGTCGTATTTCTCCGCGGAGCTCTCAACTGGGATGGCGTTTGTTACCGAACGTCGCCTTCTCCTGTGTGCGGCTTCCTGTTCGCCCTTTTCCACTTCTATTGCTATTGATCGCGATATATCTTCAAACTCCGTCCATGCCTCTCGAAGCGAGGGTGCCGCGGCAAAAATCTCCTCTTTCAATTCCTGGAGGATCTCGCCGCGTGTTTCGAGTTGCTCTTCGGCATTCATTAGCAAGCGCAATGCCACCCCGTCATCATCATCATTCGACCTTTTGTTGCTCCTTTTGGCTTCCAAGAGTGCCAACCGAAAGTCCGCATTTTCGAAACTCCACTGACGCCTACGCCTCCATATATTCACGGCAATCTGCTCGATCTCGCTGTCTTCAGACACTCCCACTGGTTGCCATTCGTTTCGCAAATCGGCGTGCAGTTTCTCAAAGTCCCGTGGGTCCTCTATTCCCAAAGGAAACGCGGTGCCGAGGTCCTTGGCATAAAACCCGTGCTTGAGAGAGTTCTTCCGGCTGTTGGATTTGCCCTGGGGTGTTTTGGGGCCTGTTGACTTTAGAGCGTTCTGACGGTTGGCCTTAATTTTGCGTTCCGATGTCGGCCGCTTGCGCTCTTGAAGTTGTGGAGCTGGGACTGAGAAATTGTGCGAACGTTCCTGTTGAGACATGCGAAGGACCCTCCCATGATGACGAAGACATTGGCGGTGACGGCGCATCTCCTACCCCTAGTCGCAGTACTCGCACACCACTCGGGGATGCCGTGCCCGCTCATTTCTCATTTAGATGCGGAGTACTGCGGAAAACACGTTAGGGAAAAAGGGTGGGGTATACCAAAAGAGAACAGGCGAGGCTAAGCTTGGGGAGCCCGTCCGGAATCGGCCTATTTACAGAGGTCTCAATCGCTTACATGTATTTGACACGATTGCTGCCTTTCAATAGCCCTCAGTTCTCTTCAAAACCTGCCAACTAATCGCGGGAAGGCACTCCACATTTCTCGACAAATTTGTTCAACAAGACTCGAGCAAGGAACCTATGCTTGGAATCACGGCGCTCGTTCCTTTCCGCCGACTAGCGAGTCGAGATTCTCTTTTTTGGTTGCACACTCCCCGAATCAGCCCGATCCCACAGCTCGGTGAGCGTCACCTCGAGGTAATTGGTTACTGAGCGCTTTTCCTTCGCAGCCTCCTCGGCAAGCCTCCGCTTAAATTCCAAAGACACTCGAAGATTTAAGGTACCGCTTTTTGTCATTTCGAAGCTCTTAAGTAGGGATGCTACTGAATGCTGAAGTTGTGCGTCAATAATTTACCTTGTTCTGTAACGCTATTTGCGTTACAATGGCGGTACACTTGCGGTACGCTACAGGAGGGTAGATGAGACGTTCGGATCTGCACAGAACAAACCTCAGAGTCGCACGGGCTAGGTGGGGATTTAAGCGCGGCAACCTTGCCCTCGAACCTTTAAGAATTTTGGGAAGAGAATATGGATTCTCGTTGTCGGCCGGAGATCTTCTGTTCTTAGATCAGGGTTGGTACGTGACACATGCCGGTCTGGTAAGACTGTCTCATCGGAGACGCTGCCGTCGAATCGAAGCACAACCGGTCAACGAGCTTTGTGACCCGAGCGCGGGTCGGTATGCGTTTAGGGCGACCGTCTACAGGTCCGGCAACTGCGGGGGATTCGTTGGCTATGGTGATGCCGATCCCTCCAATGTGTCAGCCCTGGTCCATGGCGCCGAGATGCGGGTTGCCGAGACTCGAGCGGTCAACCGGGCCCTGCGCAAGGCCTACGGCATCGGCATCTGCTCGGTCGAGGAGATCGGCTCGTTTGCCGAACCAGTTCCCTCCCCTCGAGAGTCGAAGAAGCTTCCGCCCCAACCGGTCAACGGAAAGAACGGAAACTACGGCGGCCCCAAAGTCCGTGACCGCCTCTGTCAGCTGATCCGCCAGCACCAGCTCGACGCCAACCTGGTCAAGTCCTACGCCGTAGATTTCTGCGGCACCAAGAGCCTCCGCGAAGCCACCCGCGAACAAGTTGAGGCCTTCGTCGCTCACCTGGCCGACTGGGCCGAGAAAGATCGCAATGCCCTGCTCTGCCAGCTCAACAGCTATCCCAGTAAACAAAGAAGGTGCGGCATGAGGCGCTATTTCGAGTCGCTCCGCCCGGCTGACGTGTCGGCCATTCACTCGGTTCCGGATGGGGTCTTCCTGGTCCGGGTGGATCGGGCCCAGTATCGCTGGCACAAGCAGAAACCTTATTACGAGATCCGCTTCGCCGTCCTCAAGCCGAGGCATCTGACCGGGTGTTTCATGACCGGCCGCCTGTACTGCACACCCAGAGCCATGTGGAAGCTGAGCTGGTTCCTGCGCGATTTCGGGTATGACGCTGAGTTGCTGGGAAAGAATGAGATCGATGACAAGGCGCTGATCGACCTGTGGGGCGTGGTCAAGGTCAGCGAAGTCACCGTACACGGCATCGCCGTCCTGAACTTCGACGGCTTCGCGCCGGCGGCACGGTGGGAAGAACTATCCGTCTTTACCGACAGTGATTCTTGTGGGTTCGGGGTGTCCTCATGACCTACAGCTACACCCAGATCAACCAGTATCTTTCCTGCCCACGCCGCTACAAGCATCGCTACCTCGATGGCTGGAAAGAGAAGGACACGCGGGCAGCCATGATGTTCGGCCGAGCCTTCGAGCAGGCTGTTGCTGCCTACTTCCAGCGGCAGGATGCCGCCGCGGTGCTCTACCGGGAATGGGCGCTTACCGGGACAACGGTCTTCACTATTCCGAGTGGGACAGCTGGGACCGCATGCTGCAATCGGGAGTACAGCTGCTCGATCGCTTCGCCCAGGACGATCGGGTTCGTATCCGCCAGCCTCGGCGCAATCTACAGGTCAAGTTCACCAAGCCCCTGGCGGGGCAGAACGACTTCGTGGCCTACGTGGATGCCATCGGAGAGCTCGACGGCACCCGCTGCCTGCTGGAGTGGAAAACCACTGCCAGCCGCTATCCGGAGGAGCCGACAGGACTGCTCGCTCTCGATCCGCAGCTGGTTTGCTATTCCTGGGTCACCGGTATCGCAGACGTGGCTCAGGTGGTGTTTGTCCGCAAGCGACTGGTCGAGATTCAGTACTTTCCGAACCATCATCAGCGACGAACAGCGAGACGAGTTTGGCCACCTGGTCCAGGACTCGATCCGTCGGATCGAGGCGGCCGAGTTCCTGCCCCACAGTGGCATCCGTTTCCCCCAGAACCCCTGCACCAGCTGTCCCTACATTGGGCTGTGTCTGGGACGATCAGATTTGACCGAATCAGCGCTCGTGCGGCGCCCAGGAGCAGACGACCTTGGTTGGCTTGACGAGCTTGCATACTAGGATCCCGCCCATGTCTGCCCAAGCTCAATCGCAAGCGGGCCCTGTTCGTTCTGACCAAGATCGACGAGATCCTGGCCTGGGAGCGCCGGTCTGAGGCCGAGCGAGACACCCGGTTCGTAGAGCTGGGGCGGTATCTATGCGAAGTTCGGGCGGGACAGTACTGGCGGCTGGAGAACGCTGAAGTCCTTCGACGAGTTTCTGGCGAGGCGGTTCCCGGAGTCCAGGCGGAAGGCTTATTACCTCATGTCGATCCATGAACACCTGCCGCCGCAGGCCCGAAAGGAACTGAAGGAAGTGGGATGGACGAAGGGACTGGAGTTGGCGAAGGTGGCGAGGAGGGATGGGCAGGAGTTCGATTGTGCAACCTGGTTGCACAAAGCGCGCTCACTGCCAAAAGAGGAGTTCAAACGGGAGGTGGAGAAGGAACTGACGGGGCGGGAATCGGAGCCGTGGGAGATTATCTACTTCAAACTGTACAAGACCCAGATTCCGGTGGTCGAGCAGGCGATCGAGACGGCGGCTCTTGATGCTGGGAACAGACAAGTCGCGAGGTTACTGTCTGGAGATGATCTGCGCGGACTTCCTGGCAGGGGCGAACCTCGAAAACGACGACCCAACCGTGCTGCTGCAGTCGATGTCTAGATTCTTCAAATTCCTGCCTGGCGAACAGCGGCAGGCTTTTCTGCACGAAGTGGCCGAAAAGGCCTCTTGAACCCAACTCGACCCAAGCAACCGGGCTTGAGGCTTGAGCCGGAGAGGTACGAACAGCTCCGACAACAGGTTTTACGCCGCGATGGGTGGCGATGCCAAACGTGCGGATCCAGGTCCAACCTTGAGATTCACCATAAGGCGTTTCGCAGCCACGGCGGCGACGATTCTGAAGAAAATCTGATTACCCTCTGCACCAACTGCCATGAAAACGTTCACCAACTCGGCTAAGTCAAAGATGCGCCTCAGAAAACAGGAGAGAAGGACGATGTCGTCCCAATATGGGGGTTTTGTGGACACGCACAAAGGTACAATGCCTTCTGTGGTGCTGCTGTCCCAATGTCATCCCCCCTTGTACATCCGTGACCTAGCTCACATCGCTCTCCCGCTCTATGCTTAGGAAGCTACACAATCATTCTGGGAATCACCAAGCGAGGTAAGGTGATTAGGACGGCCAGCAGTTTCCCCCACCGGTCTATTAGCTATCTCACACTGCTGTGCGCCCTTTGCTTCATTTCTGGGTGTAACGCTGTGAGTGGAAGAAGGTCGCCCACCGCGCAATCCTCTTCGATCGCGATTATGCCGGCGACAGCTCAGATTCGTGCGGGGACACTCGGCAGTTTGTTGCCATCGCCGGCACTCGGTCGGCCCCTCTGGGCAGTCTGAACAAACCGCGGACACGTACTATGCCTCGCCAACGTACATTCTATGAATCGTGGCGTGACTTGGTCGGTCAATGGCATACCCGGAGGCAATGCAACCGTGGGTACGATTGACGCGAGAGGTCTCTACACCGCCCCCGCGACCCTCCCAAATCCGAACTTTGTGAAAGTGAGCGCTTCGAGCATTACCGGGCCTTCGGCCTCGGCTACGGCGCCTGTTACGCTTTACAATCCCATCCCCATTCTGGCTTCGGTTTCGCCGAAGAGCCTGTCGGTGGGGCGTTTCACTCTCGTCATCACTGGCAGTAAGTTCGTGAAAGGTGCGCAGGTCCAATTTGCGGGCAGAGCCCTGCAGACCACTTTCAACTCCTCTTCTCGAGTCACGGCGAGCGGAACTGCGGACTCAACTCAGGTCGGCAATGCGCAAGTCTTATTGACAAATCCTGTTCCCGGAGCCGCCAACTCGAGTGCACCGGTAAGTGTTGAAGTGATAGCGCCGGCAGACCCTACGCCACCCGATGCTTCGCAGAGTCCGTCCCAAGATCCGGCGGGGATTTTCGACGGCCAGGGAAACTTCGACGCCAACGCCTACGTGCAAGCGGCCAAGGCCTACGGTACGCCAGCCATGATCAACGAAAGGTTTGGCAGTCCGTGGACGGCCTACCATCAGAGCATTTCGCCACCTACCTGGTCGCAGGCCTCGAGCTTCAAGTACGTCAAACCGACCAATCCGGGACGAGTCGTTCTACTATTCCCGCGGCGTTCCGTGCACTACGCCAGACGATTACAGCTCAAACTATGCTCAGGTCGCCTATGTAACCGATTCGGCGGTGGCGGCGAGCAAGCCCGGAGTGGACGGCATCCAGACACTCAACAAAGACCATTGCGTTTGGGCCGGCCAGCCGCAACCTTCACTGGACCCTGGGCAGCGGACATCCGACGGTGACACTCAGACCAGATCTCGTCTCCCAAAAGGATGTCTATGGCATGCCGCAACAGCCGGTAGAAGTTACCCGTGCATACGGCGCCAGCGAGGCGGCGGGCTGCAGCTACATGGTGTTCCAGAGTGGGCAGATAGCCTGCGGCGAAGGCGGCAACACGGCCGTGGATTTCTACTATTTCAAGCCCTTTCCCGCGAATTTCGTTCCCACCGCCGCCAGCGTAACCAATGCTGGAGAATTCCTACTGGTGACCGGTTGGAACACCAGTTCGCAGCACGGCCAATTGGCCGTCGTCGCAATCGGAAGCTCGAAATCGGCCGCTGCGTTCTGGGGATATGAATGGACCGAAACCTACCCCGGGTTCCGGAACTACAGCCTTCCAGTATTTACCAAGCTGCTGGGCATCGTGGACTTGCCAGAGATGGCAGCCCCGACCGCAGTGGAGGCCGTCAGCAATTGGGTCTATCACCCTGGGATCACTTTGCCAGGCAGCCGCAATCCAGGACAATTCCCACTCTCCAACCAGGCGAATTGGCAATGTTTTGTTAGCGGGCCGTGCGCCAGTCAGTATGGCACCAGAGGGTTCGCCTTGGTTGCATCCCGCTACGAACGCAAAGTCTTGTTGCTGGACCTGACTTCTCTATTCGAAACGATTAGCCAGGGAATGTTCGCCTCCTGGAATCAGTTTCGCACGAATGTCGCCAACAACGGGACGGCACCAGGTCAGTGGCCGCCTACCTTTGCCGAACGTCCCAGCGAAGCCCCCACCGTCGCGAAGACCATGGAATTCGACAACCAGGTCACGGCCATCAGCGCATCGCTTTACCCGGACAATCGCGCATTCATCGCCACCGAAGAGGGGACTCTGCACGTATGGGATGTCGACGGCCTGCAAACCGGCACAGGCAGAGGTACGAATGCCAGTGAAGTCAACGCGTTGAGTATCGGACACAACATCACTCGCATCGCCCACATGAAGCACTGGTTGCACAACGACTATTTTGACGGCATGGTGCGCTACCAGTACATCGCGTTGTCGCGCGGGGACAAAACCGTGAAGTGGATCGACATGTCGAGTGGAGCTCCCACGGTGATCCGTACGCTTGCCGACACGCGACTGGTTGATCCGATATCGGTCGAAGACAACAACAACCACCTCACCCAATCAGATCTGATCGACATTGCCGACTATGGCGACAAGAATATCAAGGGATACCGCTACGGGCCGGTGATCTTTTATGGGGTAGCGAATCCTCCGCCGGTGTTCGGAATGGGACCCGGGGGACTGGATTCCTTTGAGTATGAAGGATCGTACGCTACGCCCACCGGCCCATTTTCTATCTCAAGCGAAAACACTCCGTAGAAGGCTTAGATCGGCTAGGTTAGGCCGCTCTGGTCTGACATTCCACTAGCCCGAGTCAAGGCAGGCGCAAACTTGCTGCGTGACGGTTGTTCTGCCTCGCAATCTAGTGCGTCTGCAGTCCTTCACTTATCTGCATTTCAAAATGCAAAGTACACAAAATGCTCACTAGCGCCCCAAAAACCGAACATCACGATGCCGTAAAGCATAGCAAAATAGAAGGACCATCTGATCAAGACGGGTTGGTGGTGAATGGTAGATAGCCATTCCCGGATGAAGGAGAGCGATAGAATCAACACCAAGCAGAACGGGATGATAATGCGGATTTCCGGTGCCAGCAAAATCTTCGTGGACAAGAAAGGTCGGACGCCTTCGATCGGAATCCACCCAGAGAGTGTCGCCAGATTCCTAACCACATATATTGCATCTGGCAAATTATTCGCCCTGAAGAAAATCCAGGCAAAACTCACTAGATTGAAAGTAAGAAAGACTTGGAAGGCATGGTACCAGGGACCTTTTCTCACACGCATGACCGAATGAATCTTCTTCTGACAGGGCCTGTAAAAGACTGAGGCCGCCAGATAGATCCCATGCACCAAGCCCCAGATAACGAATCCCCAGCTCGCACCATGCCAGACGCCCGACGCAAGGAAAGTGACGACAAGGGCAGCGGCGGTACCGGTATTACCCCAGTTGCGCCATTCCAGTTGGAGTGGCTTAAAGATGTAGTCAAAAATCCAGCGGGAAAACGAGATATGCCATCTCCTCCAGAAATCAGCCACGGAAATAGCCGCGTACGGATGGTTGAAATTCTCGGTGAGATCTATGTTGAGCATTCGTGCTGTGCCACGGGCCATATCGGTGTACCCGGCGAAATCGAAATAGATCTGCATCGAGTAGCAGTAAGTCGCTAGCACTAGGCTCACGCCTGCGTGGCTGTGGACATCGTTGTAAACATAGTTGACGTAGCGAGCTACCCGCTCGGCGATAACGACCTTGCGAAACAAACCCCACGCAAACAGAAGCATTCCGGACCGTACGTTATTGAAGTCAAACTTGTGCGGATTCCGGAGTTGCGGCAAGAGGATATGGGCCCGTTCTATTGGACCTTGAAGAAGTTTCGGGAAAAAAGCCAAGTAGAGGGCGAAGTACCCCAGGTGCCTTTCCGGCTCCTCTGCTCCCATGTACACATCGATTAAGTACGAGATCGCCTGAATCGTGAAGTACGAGACACCGATCGATATCAGGCCGCTAAGCAGATCGCCATTTTTGATCGTTGGGAAATGGGGAAGATACTTCACGAAAAATAGGATCCCAAGGCACGAGAGGATGCAGAGTACAAGAATGGCACCCGACCCTCTACTCGGCCTCTTGTTTCCGAGCCATAAGCCTCCTGCGTAGCCAATCAACGTGACTAGGGCCAAAATCAAAAGAAGGTATGGAGCCTCAAAAGATGCATAGAATCCGTAGCTAGCGATGAGAAGCACCAGCCAGCGAGCGCGTTCACGTACAGAACAGAACCCCAGGAACACAACCGGCAGAAACAAGAAAAAGAGAGGCGACGTGAATGTCATAGGAATGGCGTATTTCCCTGATCATTGAAAGCGTCAGTTGGCCGGCGCCTTGCGACTCGCTAGGACGCGGGCCAAAGCGGCGGAGAACCGTTCAGCATCGTCGGCATCCAGGTGAGATTCGTCGGGACATTCGAACATGCGCAGGGTGGGTTCCTTCGCGAAATCGATGACGGGAATCCCAGCTGCGGCCAGATGTTGAATGATCTGATCCCGGCGTGGGTAGCGCTGGTCTTCGATATTCCTAAGCGACCCTGAAACGGGCAATCGGATGAAAATGACGTCGCCGCCGCGTCGCCGTATGGCTTTTACCCAGGATGGAATAAGCTGCAACGCAGTCTTACCTGGCGCTGGTCTGACCTCTGTCATCCTAATCCACGTTGCAATCGCGCGCGAATTGTCTTTGCCGCGTCGGTGAAGGGGAAGGAAGCGATCCTCTCTTGGCTCGAATTCTGGGATCGCTGCGCCTTGGTCTGGACTGCTGGAACTGGACCCCCCATGATCGGTGGCCGTGGGTAGGAAGCGCCGCCGAAAGGCTTTTAATAGCGAAGCGGCGAAATCCACATTTGAGGATGCCACCAGAGCGGAGTGCTGGCTCATGCTTTCTGATAACCAGTTTCTCACGAACGCAAGATAGGGCCGCCGCCGGCTAAAGCGCAGGTGTTCCTCATCATTGGAGAACGGATATTCGGTCATCACGTGCGCCGCATTGAATTCGCACATGACTAGTCCGTGGAAAGTATTATCTTGCGCCAGATCCTCAAGCACAGGCAGACCTTGCTGGCCGTCAAGGGCGAGTTGGTAAAAGTCGCGCTTGGGCAACTCGCGTTTGAGGACCTTTGGATCCAGGTCGCAGAGCATGCGAGACGACCCGATCAACGCCACCGAACTGGATGAACTCTTAACCGCTCTGCGTAAAGCAGCGAACCTCAGAAGGTCGCTGCGTTGAGGCTGGGCGCCTGTCATGCGCCAAGAAATCTCACACGCGGCGAAAACCACCAGACTCAACAGAATCAGTTTTGTTATTAGAAGCAGGCCGGTACGAAGTGCTTCGGTTTCTGTTAATTCGATCCGTGACTGCTCAAATTCATCATCAAGGCTCATCATGTGACCCTGGAGGAATCCTCTTCGGCTAATTGGCTTATCGATCGCTGATTACGCTTGTTACTCGAGATGAAAGGAAACCTTATGTCCCAATGATAACGAGAGCATGTTCCAGCCTCCTAGCCTGGATTATTCACCCAGTCTCTAGCCAAAAAAGAAAGGATGCTCTAAAAGGAATGATGAACACTGGGTTTCGCGCACCCAGCATTCCCTTTCGGAGCATCCATCGCTTGATACAAAGTGTTTTACCACAGCTGACCTTCTCCTTCTACCGTCATCAACCCGTTCGCGCCGATTTTTCCGGCGGGCAGATCACCAGCGACGCCGGTCTGCTGCCGCTGCGCGCCTTCGACGAGCGCCATCATCTGACCCGCGATCTGGCCGCGCTGCTCAGCGATCCGCGGGAGGACGAGCGCGTCCGTCACGACTCGCTCGAACTGTTGCGACAACGCATCTACCAAATCGTCGCCGGCTACGAAGACGCCAACGATGCCGACCGCCTGCGCCACGATCCCATGCTGCAGATCGTCGCCGATCAGAAACTCGGCGACCCGCTCGGTTCCCAGCCCACCCTCAGCCGCTGGGAGAACGCGCCTTGCGCCCGCGACTTGGTGCACCTCAACGACGCTCTGGTCGAGCAGTTCATCCGTCTCTGCGGCCGTGAGGTGCGCCAGCGCGGCGAGATTCTGCTCGATATCGATTCCACCGACGATCCCACCCACGGCCAGCAGCAGCTCAGCTTTTTCAACGGCGCCTACGGTCAGCACATGTATCACCCCATGCTGATCTTCGAGCGCCACAGCGGATGCCTGCTTGCGGCGCGCCTGCGTCGAGGAAACGCCTCCAGTCATGCCCGCATTGTGCCCATGCTGGTGCGTCTGGTGCCGCGACTCGAAGCCGCCTTCCCCGGCGTAAAAATCAAACTGCGCGGCGACGCCGGTTTCGCCCTGCCCCTGCTTTACCAGTTCTGCGAATTCTTCGAGATCGAGTACGCCCTCGGCATCCCCGCCAACTGCGTTTTCCAGCGACGTGCCGAACCTCTGCAGAAGCAACTGAGACGGCGCTATCGCCGCACCCAGCTACCGCAGCGCAGCTTCTCCAGTTTCCCTCATCGCGCCCGCTCCTGGCCGCGCCAGCGCCGCATCTGCTACAAGGCCGAACACACGGCCACCGGCACCAACCTGCGCTTCGTGATTACGAACCGCGCCGGACGTGCCTCCGAAGTCTTCGCTTTCTACAACGATCGCGGCGAGTGCGAGAACCGCATTGAGGAATTCAAAAACGGCTTCCGCGCCGACCGCCTGAGCTGCCATCGCTTTCTGGCCAACGCCTTCCGCCTGCTGCTCTACGGCTTCGCCTACAATCTGGTCAATCTGTTTCGCCTGCATCTGCCCCAGCCTTGGCGCTCGGCGCAGATCGAAACTCTGCGCGCCCAACTCTTCAAAATCGGTGCTCGCGTCCGCCACACCGCCCGCTGCGTCCGCTTCCATCTCGCCAGCGGCTGGCCCTTTCAGAACCTGTTCCGCTCCGCCGCCCTTGCCGTCAACAGCAGTTGATCCCTTTCCTTGCTTCCCAACTCAACTCCCAGTCGCTGGTTCCTGCGGAGCCGTGTTCAAAATCCTCTCTCTCAGGTCGTGACGCCGAACTGTCCCGCACCAAGCTCATGACCTCGACGACTCTGCCCTTCATCAATGCCCGATCGCACATCCTCGCAACAAAATCTCAGTCTTGATGAATTAAGCAGGCTAGGACATGACCGATAACCGAGTGAAAGCGCGATTGGAACAGATAAGACCGGGCTTGTATCAGACTCTGGCCTCGCATTCGTTTATGGCCTCAAGCAAGTTATGCCGAAGAAGCTTTCGGAAAGCTTACCGAGTCTGAAGCAATTTTCGCTGCAGCTTTCGATAGCACAAAACCATTGATAACCAGAGCATCTATACCCAAGCAGGAGCAGCTTCGCGCCGCATTCCTCGAGTTGACCACCAAAGGCTCGCCGAATAGATTGAACGATATATTAACCAGCAAGTGGTACAACGGCAAAGCAACTCTCTGCTTTGGCGGAGCTGAAGCCTGGTCCCCAAAGCCCTTCAGAAGCGATGAACCCGTCGTGTTTTTAATTGAAGCGTCGCTGGGACGGGCAGATCTATGTGCTAGGAAGGGCATTCCCAGGCTGTGCGCCTATTTTGTAGTCTTTAGATCCACTAGTGCTTGAAGATCGCCGACACTGCGGAGCTTAAGCAACTCAAGACTTCTGAAGCGAGTCTCGTACTCAGCCTCGACTGCGCAGATGACTCTCGCATGACTGAGCGAGTCCCAGCCGGGCACTTCTGCGGCCACCGTTTCGTCTCGGAGATCGAATTCGTCCAGACCCAGTTCCGACAGAATCGTCTGTTTCAAACGATCTGAGATCATAACCCTATACATTTCTTAGCCGGCTCATCAGTGAGAATTCGTTGCCGATTCGCCTTGCGGCTTGGCTTCCCCGCCGAGCTCTTGATGAGCCACCGCGGTGGAACGAGGTACAATCGGGAGATCGTGACGTTGATCTGCATTCCAGCCTTCTGCACTGCCCACTGCAACGCCTTACGTTCTGCTTCTCCTCGCAATTCCGTCTCTGCCGCCACACAGACTTCTTCCGTGCCCGTGTCTTCATTGTCGACGCCGAACGCAACAACGCGACCCGACAGCACTCCGGGGACGCAGCTCACCACGTCCTCGATGTCCTCAGGTACCAGATTCTGACCCGCTACGACAATGATATCTTTCTTGCGCCCGACGATGAACCACTCACCTGACAACGTGAAGCCGTAGTCCCCAGTATAGTACCAGCCCTGCCGGAGCGCGAGGTTTGTGTCCTCTTTGTTGTTGCGGTATTCGCTGAACATCCACTGTGATCGAATCGCGATTTCGCCAACCTGTCCGTCACAAAGTTGGGCTCCAGTTTCGCCTACGACCTTGAGTTCACATCCCCGTATCGGTTTGCCCGACGAAACACATTCACGAATAAGCCCTTTGTTGGGTGGAGATACGTAGCCGTCTGCGAGATCACTGCGGTCCACAACAACCGCGACCGGCGTTCGTCCAGGCGTTGTCTGCGTCGCCGCAAAGCTGGTTTCGGCCATGGCATAGCACGCCGAGAGCTGCGAGGACCGCACTCCCAGATTACTGAAGCGCTCGAGGAACCGCCGATGGCTATCGCTGCGCACCGGCTCGCTGCAGTTCACGAATAGCCTCACCGCGTCAAACCGGAGCCCCTCCAACTCCTCGTCGTGGACCCGATCCGCGAGCAGGTTGAACGCGAAGTTCGGAAGCCAAGTTATCGTCCCTCGCTCTTCGGACATAGCCCGGAGGAGCAATACCGGCGCCCTCACCCATTCAAAAGGATCTAGTTGCACAAGAGTCAGACCGAGCGCCAGAGGCATCTGAAATGCAGCGATCATGCCCATGTCGTGGTAGAGCGGAAGCCAGCTGACAATCTTGTCCTCCTGCACCAGGTGCAGAGCCTCGGCATAGGCATCTACGTGTCCAAGAACGGCTTCGTGGGACAGCACGACTGCCTTCTGCAGTCCAGTCGTTCCCGATGAATGCTGAAGCAGACAAGGGTTTGAACTCCTCGTCTGGACTGGCTCAGTTTTGTTGGGCTCCTCCCATGCGGACTGGAGCGGCAACAGGACGCCCTGGATAGTGCTCGCGGCGCCCACGGCGAGTCGGCTTACGATCGGCTCGAGGCTCGCTTCCGTAAGGATCCAGTCCAGTCCGGAACGGCGCGTCATCCCGACCAAGCCTTCGACGAACTTGTCCGGATGCAACCGCGCATTAGGATAAGCCAGTACCGCAGGCAGCGCGCCAGCCGCCACTATGCCCATGTACAGAGGGTAGAAGTGCGAGTGATGTCGAACTATGAGTGCGCACACCTCTCCCGGTTGAACCCCTTGAGCTCTCAGATAGCTTCCAGCGCGCTCCGCTTCTTCAACAAGTTCGCCCCATCGCCATCGTCGCGACGGACCATCAGCACACCAATGTACGATTGCATCTCGCTCGGGGTATCTCGCCGCATTACACATCCAACGGCGCCAGAGAACCTCTTTCATCTATTCTCCTGGGCTGAAGCGCCGAGCTGCCATGTGGAAGTGCAAACGTGAATCATGTTCACCTTTTCATCGCCAAGTCGGCTCCTCAGAATCGATTTGCTATTCTACCGATCTGAATCCTTGGTAGCTGGGTCTTGCTCCATTGAAAGTGACTACCATAGCGCAACCAACTCGCAGCTACGGGGCGGACACTCGGCACACAGGGTAGCATAACTTCGGAGTCTGCACGGTCCGGATGACGACTTCAACTTGATTACTCTGTATACGGTTTGCCACCATCGCTCTGCATCGAAAAACTCGTAGCGACCTCGCGAAACACTCAAGGGGGCAGGGCAAGGATTACTGGAAGTTCCGGATAGGCATTCGTCAGCAGGTTACGAACCAATAAGTTTTCTAAGACACACCGCCGTGCGGCACCCGCTTGTTTGTAGACATTGGGTCTCCGCGATTCCACAGATTAAGTAGTCATGCCGAGGAAACCGTTTTACAAAGACCCATCGGGACTGGTACAAGTTTCACTGGAGTCTTCGATAGCACGAAATTGTCGATTATTAGAGCATCAATGCCGGAACAGAAATAACTCCGCACCGCATCTCTAGGTTTGACCACCAGAGGCTCACCGAACAGGTTGAAAGATGTATTGACGAGCATCGGAGCCGGGGCGATTTCTCCGAAGCGTTTCAGAAGGCGCCAAAACAGGGGATTACTTTGCTGTTGCACCACCTGCAGACGCACAAGGCCCCGCGGCAGCGAAAAACCATCGGGTAGGATATTTGCCTCCGGCCTGACCGAGGCCAATGAATTCATCGACTGGCACAATTGGGAGCACTGAAAGTAGCGCTCACAGTCGTCTTCCGGTACCGCCAAGGCAAACGGACGAAACCATTCGCGGTGTTTAATGTAGTCGTTCAGGTTCTCCCTTACGTAGGGTGCCCAAGGTGAGGCCAGCAGGCTGCGGTTTCCGAGTGCCCGCGGTCCGAACTCAGCGGCCCCCTGAAACCAGCCGACAATCTTACCTGATCGCAACAAGTCAAGGGTAGCGTCGAGCTTCCTTTCGGTAGTGGCTTGGTGTGAGTAGCGAGCCTTGCAATTGTCGAGGAGGTCCTTTATCTCCGAGCGATTACAAGGGGGCCCGCCGTACAGACATCGCGTGCCTGCAACGCGTGGCTTTTGCATTGCCTGGTGCCAGACGAGCAGGCCAGCTCCCAAAGCGCAACCAGAATTGCCAGGAGCAGGTGGAACAAAGACTGAGTCAATCCCCAATCGCCTCTCTAGATCTGAAACAAGAAGCGCATTTTGAAAAAGGCCGCCAGCGAGGCAAACGGCATGGATATTCTCGCGCTTGCGGAAGTTCTCAATAATTGAACCGACAATTTCTGAGCAAGCGTGCTGCACGCTACTCGCCAGGGCGCGTCGCAGATCATCACTCACCCTCCTTGTCCCCTCTTGCACTCCCACCCGGCGGTAAAACTTGCTCGACAGTCTCATACCGTCAGGATTCACGTAGCGATGGTCCAAGTGGAGAAGGCGGTCTGCTGGCCTCAGTAGCATTTCAAGAAATACATTCTCGAAGATGGGCTCTCCTTCCAAGCTCAGCCATTGCGTCTTGTGCTCCTCATGGTGGGGGACGAAACCGAGCAATTCGGTGATCTGGGTGTAGAGCCACGCCAACGAGTGCGGGAACCGGATCTTGTGCAATACGCGAATTCGTCCACCCTCGCCGATGCTGATCATGCCGGAAGTGCCATCGCCGTCTTCGTCCATCGTCACAATCAGAGCGCGATCAAACGGAGAGAGGTAGAAAACGCTTGCAGCGTGGCAAAGATGATGTTCGAAAAGCATGAACTTCGTGCCCATGCCTTCGAGGCTTGAGCGCAACGTTCGGAGCTCTTTTAGTTCGCGGGCAAACACTCCAACTTCATTGGCTTGATGTAGGACTGAAGTCGTCGGGGAAAGAGCCATCAACCGCGCAGTCAACAGTGAGCGGCTGCACCAAGCATGAAATGGACGGGTGGCCACCGCTATCCCGTCTAAGTCGCGCCAGCTCGCGCCCACACTCTCCAGGCAGTACCGGATAGCATTTTCGGGAAGCCCGGTGCTTCTCGAGCGGGTTAGCTTATCCTCTTCGATAGCCGCCCTAACGATTCCGTCTTCAAACAGAGCCGCGGCCGTGTCGTGCTTGAACGACGATAAACCTAATATGAGCATAAAAAGCGAGACTGGAGTGACGTGGATCAGTTCTCCTATAAGGTTGCAAACTGCATGGTGGGTTGGCCCGCTCTTCGTATTGTGTCGACTCCGAGTTTACGGACCAGAAGGGACAATGGCAAATTTGGTACGATGGTCTAGTGAATAAAGTTATCACCCACCAAAAGTGACTTGAGCTACCTCGCGATCCGAGTCAACGGATGCGCGCGAAGCGCCACGTAGCGGGGGGCTATCCTATCACCAAAACCCGTGTACAAGGAGAACACTGCCGCGTGCCCCAAGCCAGCAACATCAAAGATAAGTCCTCTGCGTGCTGAATCCTTTATTGCTTCCCAAATGAGTAAACTAACTGCTCCGTTTCCAGAGTTATCGCATCGGGTAGTCATCACGTAAAAACATGATGTCTCACCCCACGCGCAAACGTTCGCTGCCACAACTTGGTTGTCCTTATCGCGCGCTGCGAGAATCCTACCGCGATGCCGCTCAGGAGTTGCGGCTATTATTTTTCGACAAGACGTACCATCGATGCCGTTTTGGAGGCCCTTTAGTGCAAGATTGTGCTCAAATAGCCTCACGAACTCGGCTTCCACCGGATCAGGCGCAATCTCATGAGTGAATTGGCCATACGTTCGAACATCGTGCTCCTGACACACGATGACGTATTGGATTCCCGCGTGGCATTTACAATATTGCAATGGGCCAGGTGGCAATTGTTCGATTAGTTGCCGAGTTATATCCAAGCGTTTCAAAAAAGCGGTTGTTCGGACTCCCTTCACCGTCATCTATCGCGGGCCCTAGGAAATACGTCAAGCTAGGCATATTCATTATTCTTAGCCCCAAACGACTCCTTACGTGGAAGGGAAGGCGTCCCACCTTGCGCCCGCTGACTGTCACCTCAGCGACGTCGAAGTTGCCTCCCGTGGCGGCGTCGAGCCACCAATCTTCATGAAATATGGTCGGTGTCAACGGGTCGTAGGAAGAGGCATTTCTCTCTTGAACTTTCGTAAGCGAGCCGCGTGATCCGATACCGCTACGGACTAGAGTTTTCCTGTTCTTGTCCTGTTTACCGTGTAAAACCAGGTCTATGAGGCAAACCACCCACGGACTTTATCTAAAATTGCGCATATCCTGTCGTATCTCAAAGCGGGTATTATGGAGAAATTTCGCACACCCACCCGGCATCTCACGAGCGCACCGTAGAAGGCGTAAATGAGCAGGTCATCGGGTGCCGCTCCATGCGAGAAAGGATCTTAACCGAGCCTGAGTGCCCGCTGACCACCCTCGAATGTGGGCGGCCAATGTACTCGTCAGAATTCTTAGCTCACGGTTAATATTTCCGTAGCGAGAAACTGCGAAAAAGAAGCCAACCAACCCCGGCAGGTGCCTCGAACCGATGAGCAATGGATACAGTGCTCGTGGAAGATAGAGATAGTGGGGTGAGTACAGTGCGAAAATGCGTGCATTATTGTAGGCCCAATTGAATACTTTTACCTCTACGTTTCCAGTACGGCGACCGTCGAATACATTTCCCGTAGGGTAATGCTTTATGGGATTGGAAAAGTCAAAACGTACTTCATACCCATTGCGAGCCACCTGCAAGCACACGTCTACTTCAAATGACTGCCAATATGGCTTTAATTCTTTGTTAAAGGTGGAGAATGCACTTCGGCGAAGACTCATGTTGCCGGCCGCAAGATGCTGTACCGCAATCGAGCGACGTTCACGCCAGTCATTCGGGTGATCGAACATGTTGCCAACCGGCCGACCGTACCATGTGATCTTTCCTATAAGTTTAGGTCTTCGCTCAGGAAACGAGTCGCCGTTTGTATGGAAATTTGTGTACGATGCACCAACGGCACCGACGTTGCTATCACTGTAATGAGCGAGATGTCTGGCGACCCAGTCCTGCTCAGGTATGGCGTCGTCATCGATCAGCAAAATGACATCGCCGGTCGAATGCTTAAGGCCGACGTTCTCCGCTGGAACGATTCCCGCTTCGGGGGAATGCAAAGCTCGAATGGGTACCGACGTGACGCTGTTGAGTTTCTCAGAAACGTCTCTAGTCTCGTAATCGTCGGCTTGCCAGACAACCAGAATTTCATCTGGCGGCACACTTTGTGTGGTAAGCGCCTTCAGACAGCCCAACAGTCGGTCTGGCCTGTGAAAACTCGCGATTAATACTGTCGAAGTGATTGGCGTCATATTCTAAGACACACTTTATCGCGTGGATCAGCTCGCAGAAAGCCGCTATTTTTCAACGAGATATCTTCCGATCACCAAGGCCTCCATGCCGGAACTGAAAAAGGTGCGTACCGCGTCGGTTGGAGTGCAAACGATGGGCTCACCGCGAAGGTTGAAGGACGTATTCATGACCACCGGCACGCCGGTTCGGTTGCCGAACTCACGAATTAACCGCCAGTAAAGAGGATTCACATCTTGCTTTACCGTTTGCGGCCGGGTGCTGCCATCCACGTGTGTGACCGAGGGAATAACGCTGCGCTTCTCCGGTTTGACCTGCGCGGTCAGGATCATGAAAGGAGAGTCGGTAGCGCTCTCAACGTATTCAGGCGCTGCCTCCGCGAGGATGGATGGTGCAAACGGCCGCCACGACTCCCGGAACTTCACCGCGTTGTTGACTTTGGCGTTCATCTCCGGGTCGCGAGGGTCGGCCAGAATCGAGCGGTTGCCGAGCGCGCGTGGTCCAAACTCCATTCGGCCCTGGAACCAGCCTATAATTTTTCCGCTGGACAATAGCTCCGCCGCGGTTCCGGCTGGATCCTCGAGCCGGGTGGATCGAAGTTTATAGGTGTTGAGAGTCTTTTCAACTTCGCTGTCTTCGTATTCCATCCCAAGATAAGCATCGTGCATGGGAGTCATGGGTAAACGTCCATCAGCTTCCAGATAGGGAGCTAACGCTGCTCCGAGGGCGACGCCATCGTCTGACGAAGCGGGCTGAACGAACAAGTTGTCCACCAGACCGGAAGCCAATATTTTTCCGTTGGCCTTGGAATTCAGGGCCACGCCGCCTGCCAGGCATAGATTTCGGCAACCTGTCTTGGCGACCACATCTCGCACCAGAGCCATCATGGCCTGCTCGCAAGCTTCTTGCACGGAGAAAGCCAGGTTCTTGTGCTTCTCCCCGATCTCACTCTCCGGAAGCCGTGGCGGCCCGAGCTTTTGCGCGATTTTGGAAAGGCTTCCGTTTCCTGTGCCGATCAGGCCAGGTCCGTCAACCCGGTAAGGATGCCCATTGATCCGAATGAAATCTTCCAGGCCGATGCTTGGATTTCCGTACGGCGCCAGCCCCATGACCTTCCACTCGTCGCTGTTTGGCTGAAATCCCAAATGCTTAGTGAAGGCTGCATAGAACAGGCCCAGGGAGTTTGGCCATGGGATCGTGCTCACGTGATCGAGTCGGCCGGAATGACCGTGCCAGAAAGATGTTGCCTCCCATGAGCCTCGGCCGTCGACGACCACTACCGCAGCTTCTTCGAAGCCAGAGTAGCGCGAACGTGCTGATGGCATGGGAAAAGTGGTGATCGATGAAGCGTGGGCGGGCCTTCGTCGGGCCGAAATGCGACTGAAACCGCTTCCATCCGTTACCTTGATTCACCATGGTTGCAAAATGGCGAGTCGAACTAAAAACATTAAAGTAGCTAATTGGATGTCTACCGCGCACAAAGTCTGCGAGATCGTGACCATACGTGATGCGCGGCGGGGGCCAGCCGAAACATACGAAATCCAGTTCGCTGGCGCGGACCCCGGCAGAGTCAAGACATGCCTTGATGGAGAGAACCGGAAAGCTTGCATCATGCTTGACCCTGCTCACCCGTTCCTCGGCGATTGCGAAGAGCAACTTTCCGTCGCGAACGATGCAGGCCGAAGAGTCGTGCATTCTCGAATAATTAATACCTAAGGTCAACATAAATGAACCTCCTTTGCCGGAGTACGGCAGTCGGACAGATTGGCTGGCTAACAGCCCGGCCGGCTTGAAAGCCTTTCGGGCGCATGAGGAAGACGCATCCGGTTCTGCTCTTCGTGCACGCTAGCCGGCGTGGTCGTGCGGAACAGTCTGCCGTGAGCGATTTCCGGGACTTTTGAGACTGCTGTAAGGGCAGCGTGAAAACCAGAACCCTAGGGTGTGTTTTCGCTGGAGATGGAGAATGGGCCAGTGGGTGTGGAGTAGGCCCCCTCGTACTCAAAGGAATCCAGCCCGCCGAGGCCCATGCCGAACACCGGCGGAGGATTCGCCACGCCATAAAAGATGACCGGGCCGTAACGATATCCCTTGATGTTCTTGTCGCCATAGTCGGCAATGTCGATCAGATCTGACTGGGTGAGGTGGTTGTTGTTGTCTTCGACCGAGATCGGATCAACCAGTCGCGTGTCGGCAAGCGTACGGATCACGGTGGGAGCGCCGCCCGACATGTCGATCCATTTCACTGTCTTGTCTCCGCGCGACAACGCGATGTACTGGTAGCGCACCATGCCGTCAAAATAGTTGTTGTGCAGCCAGTGCTTCATGTGGGCGATGCGGGTGACATTGTGTCCGATGCCCAACGCATGGACTTCACTGGCATTCGTCCCTCTGCCGGTACCGGTTTGCAGGCCGTCGACGTCCCAGACGTGCAGGGTCCCCTCTTCGGTGGCGATGAAGGCGCGATTGTCCGGATAAAGCGACGCGCTGATGGCCGTGACCTGGTTGCCGAATTCCGTGGTCTTTACCACGGTGGGAGTTTCGCTGGGTCGTTCGGCAAAGGTAGGCGGCCATTGGCCTGGTCCCATCCCTATGTTGGCCACATTCCCACGAAACTGATTCCAGGAAGCGAACATTCCCTGGCTGATTGTCTGGAATAGTGGAGTCAGGTCCAGCAACAACACTTTGCGTTCGTAGCGGGACGCGACCAGGGCGAACCCCATCGTTCCATACTGACTAGCACACGGCCCGGTAGCAAAACACTGCCAATTGGCCTGGTTGGAGAGGGGAAACTCTCCCGGGTTCCGGCTTCCCGGCAAGCTAATCCCGGGGTGATAGACCCAATTGCTGACCGCTTCCACCGCCGTCGGCGTGGCCATGCCAGGCAAATCAATGATGCCCAGCAGCTTGGTAAACACCGGAAGACTGTAGTTGCGGAATCCGGGGTAGGTTTCAGTCCATTCATATCCCCAGAATGCCGCGGCCGGTTTCGAGCTTCCAATCGCTACCACAGCCAACTGGCCGTGATGCGAGTTGGTGTTCCAGCCCGTCACCAGCAGGAATTCTCCAGCATTGGTTACGCTGGCGGCGGTGGGAACGAAATTCGCGGGAAAGGGCTTGAAATAGTAGAAATCCACGGCCGTGTTGCCGCCTTCGCCGCAGGCTATCTGCCCACTCTGGAACACCATGTAGCTGCAGCCCGCCGCCTCGCTGGCGCCGTATGCACGGGTAACTTCTACCGGCTGTTGCGGCATGCCATAGACATCTTTTTGGGAGACGAGATCTGGTCTGAGTGTCACCGTCGGATGTCCGCCCAGGGTCCATGAAGGTTGCGGCTGGCCGGCCCAAACGCAATGGTCTTTGTTGAGCGTTTGGATACCGTCCACTCCGGGATTGCTCGCGGCCACCGCCGAATCGGTCACATAGGCGACCTGAGCATAGTTTGAGCTGTAGTCGTCTCGCGTAGTGCACGGAACGCCGCGGGAATAGTAGAACGATTCTCCCGGATTGGTCGGTTTGACATACATGAAACTCGAAGCCTGCGACCAGGTAGGTGCCGAAACGCTCTTATGGTAGGCCGTCCACGGACTGCCAAACCTTTCGTTGATCATGGCTGGCGTACCGTAGGCCTTGGCTGCTTGCACATAGGCGTTAGCGTCGAAGTTTCCCTGGCCATCGAAAATCCCTGCCGGATCTTGGCTGGGAACGTTCTTGGGGGCAACGCCGCCTACCAGTCCAGCTCTGGAATTGGCATGCTGACTCCGAACGGGTTCCGCTGCTTTCGACGCATCCACGTCCCGTCGGACAGGCTGCGATTCCGCCACTCCAGCCCAGAGAATGAGCAAGGGCGCCGCAAGACAGAAGGCTAAGTTGAGCTTATTCACGTGGCAGCGCCGTCATGAAGCCCGGGCAACTGCAACCTGGTCAGTGGGCGAGTGAGACTTACTGCTGGTACCCGTCAGTTTGGCGGCGGAGCTCCGTTCCTCCTCAGACTCAAACCAGGATTCCAACGCTTGGTTTGAAATCAGGTGAAGAGTGTTTCCCGCGTTGGGGCGTTCGCCCATAACACAGACCTGGTGGGTACCCCAACCGAGCAGCAATTTGATAAGGAGGCGCAGATCATAGGCCTGAGGATGGTACTCCATGGCAAATCCTTGTATTTGCGCGCAGTGATGGGCCTCCAGCGTAGAAATCAGCACCAGCTCAGAGCCCTCTACGTCAATCTTGCATAGCCGAATGGATGGAATTGCGTACTGATCCAAAATCTCTGCAAAGCTCCTGCACCCCACGGTTATGCGTTTCGTGATCGGTACGCCGGCGAGCCTGGCGAAATCAAGATTAGTGGTGCTGTCCCCGCCGCCTTTGGACTCGGATACCAGCATCTCCGTATATCCGTCATGATCGCCGACGGCACACTGCACGGCGGTCACACGGTCTGCGAATCCATTCCTCTCGATGTTTCTGATGAGTCTTTCGTAAGATTCAGGGACGGGTTCGAGGGCATACACGATGGCGCCCTTGGATGCCGCATAGCAGGTGAAGAAGCCCTGGTTAGCACCTATATCTAGGACGACGTCACCTGAACGGATCGGCAGACCGGGGACATCGTATACTCGGCTGTACCAGGTCTCGCCAAACATGTGATATGAGCCAACCTTGCATAGACAACTGACCCCGCTGGCCTTGTCCACGATCGTCATGAGGTCACCTGCGAACATTCGCTTCCGTAAGACGTGAAGCGGGTTGCCCAACCAGTCTGCGGTTGTTAAGGCTGCGGCAAAACGGCGAACGAGTTTAGGCATTGTCGCCTCCGGCGGAACGTCCACGATAAGTTACAGGTCCTAAACTACAGCAATATCGGCGATGGGACTTGGGCTCGCACCTTCGCCTGGGAAAAGCAAAACCGGTCCTTCAAGTTCAAGAAGAACGTCTCGTACGTGTGGTAGGAGAGACTTGCGACCGCCAACGTCCCTACCGCGGCCACCAGCGCCACCAGCACGAGGTTGGCGTTGCGTCCGGCATGGGGTGCCAGGTGGGCTGCACACCATTCGAACTGCGCGCGGAAGAACACGTGATAGACGTAGATTCCGTAACTGATTTTGCCCAGCCAGCGCAGAGCCGCAAGCTTAAACATGGACTGGACCGGTCCCGGTACCGTGGCATAGGCAACCACGCATCCGAACAAGATGCTGAGAGCAGCCAGGCCAAAGGTCGCGTTCTGAAACGTCTCCAGCGAGGGTTGGCGTGACCAGACCAGCAGGGCGGCCAGCCCAGCCAATGCACCCCAGAACAGCAGAGGCACCCAATACATCAGGCGGTTCCTTTCCTCCTGAGTGCCACGGAAGGACAGTGCCAAGAAAGCTCCGGCGCAGAGTTCTCCCGTGCGTCCGAGAAGAAACCTTCCCGCCCAGTCGGGGGAGAGGGAGAAGCTATAGACCCCGAGCCGGAAGACAAACGAAAGCAGCCAAAGCGCGGCACAAAAGCGCATAGCGTTCACCCGATCGCGGCGCAACACCAGCAGCAGAAAGGGCCAGACCAGGTAAAACTGCTCCTCCACGGCAAGACTCCAGAAATGGTCGAGGTGGGTCTTGTTGAGGCCGTGAAGGTGGGCCGCGAGACTCGGGATATTCTGGAGATAAAGTGCAAAAGGCCAAACCGACGATTGCACTCTTACTTGCCCTGCCAGCAAGGCGACCGAAACGGCCAGGAACAAGGATAAATAATAGAGCGGGAAAATACGCAGCGAACGCCTTACGTAGAAAGTTTGCCACCATGAAGGCTGGCCCACGGAATCCCACAAGATTCCGCTGATGAGGAATCCGGAGAGCACGAAAAACAGCGATACTCCCACCCACCCGAACTTCAAGGTCTCGCCGAACCAGCGCAGTGGAAGAAAGTTCGATTGCGCCCCTCCGCCATAGTGGTAAACAAATACAGAGGCAGCGGCGACTCCCCGTACGCCATCCAGCGCGGGGATGCGCGAGTGGAGGCCGGGGTGGGAGCCGCGGTTTGGAGTAGGTTGTTCGATTGGCAGGCGGGACTCCTTCACTACGATTCTCCTGCTCTGACGTCGGTTCGGACTTTTGTCGCCGCGGAGAGCTTGGGGCGTTCAGACGCTACGCACACCTAGACCAGCTGCGCCAAACCTATTCGGACTCAGGAATCTAGATTTTTAAGACACTCTGCAGCGGTCTCCGAGGGCAAGAAGAAGGCGTTGTCGAGCGGACTACAATTTCGCACCGTGTCCAAATGCCAGTGCCCTTTCCTATGGACCGCCGACACATATGAATTATGTTTCAGCCAAGCTTCGAATACAGTGGCGACGTCTCGACCTTGGCGCAGGTAATGAACCTTATTGATTTCCACGTAGAGAATTGGTCGGAAGCGGCGAATGACATTGCCTGCTCCGGCCAGGAATTTGTCTTCGTGCCCTTCGATATCGACTTTTATGAAGTCTAGGCGGCTTATTCCAAGCGAAGCGAGAATGTCATCTAACCGGTCAACCCGTATCTCCTTGCACTCGAACAGAAGGTCGTAAGAGTCAACGACGATGGTGGCGTTCCCCGTTTCCGCGCCGTCGGCGAAATCTTCGCGCAGACTGATCTGCAACGGGCCGTTCTGATCGGAGAGTCCTGTCTCGTGGAGATGGGCCGTACCGTCCAGAGCGTTCCTTCTGACATTTTCGGTCAGGCGCTTAAAGTTCGCGGGAACTGGTTCGAAGGCATGGAGACAACCTCGCCCTCTCAGGTGATTTGCCAGCGGAATCGACCAAAATCCTATGTTTGCGCCTATATCAAGAACGGTCGAGTCGGGCCCTATCAGCCGCAAGGCACTGCTTATTGCTTCAGTATCGAAATCTCCCAAGTAGTAAGTATGAAATTCCGTACTCGACCTCAGATCGACGAGCATCTCGTGGCCCAAGCGCATGCGAGTCCACGCGGTGCAGAGGGTCGGCGAAAGAGGGGCAAAGTGTTTATTCACTAGGCGAGCAACATGCCACCTCCCTCGAAGTTCAGGGGTAAGCCTGAGCGCCAGTGCTGCTGACGCTCGAACGCCGTGATTGATCTGCTCCTTTAGCATAATGACTTAGTTCGACCGGCATCAGTTTTAGCGGTTATGCAACTGGCAGCCGTCGCGGTAGCTCAGCATGCTCGAGCGCCGACCAATATGCTACCTGGGAACATTGTGTGGGCCCTGAAACGCAGCAAAGGAGTCGGTCGGACAGCCGGTCAGGAAGAAGTCAGGCTAAGGTATTGCTGTTGAAAGCTTTGGCAAACCCGTCGCAAGCCTACTCGAAGGGGAGTTTCAGACTGCCAGCCTAGTGAATTTAAACGGGAGCAGTCGAGCAGCTTTCGGGGAGTGCCATCAGGTTTGCTCTCGTCAAAAATGAGTTCCCCGCTGAACCCCACAACGTCTGCAACCGTCTCGGCCAATTCACGTATAGTGAGATCCTCGCCGCATCCGACATTGATCAGCGGTGCTGGCTCGCTACCCGCAAGCTCGTCGAACCGATCATCCGGCAATCCCATAAGAAACAGGCATGCGGCCGCCATATCGTCACTCAGCATGAATTCACGCCTGGGCTTGCCAGTACCCCAGACAATGACCGATTTACTGCCCTCTTGTTTGGCTTCCGTCATCTTGCGGATCAAGGCGGGAAGCACATGCGCCGTGGCAAGGTCGTAGTTGTCGCCTTCCCCGTAAAGATTCGTCGGCATGGCTGCCAGAAAGCGGTTCCCATACTGGCGGTTGTAGGCGGAGCACATCTCAATTCCGGCAATTTTCGCCACGGCGTACGGCCGGTTCGTGGGTTCAAGGGGTCCAGTTAAGAAATACTCCTCCTTAATCGGTTGCGGACAACGCTTTGGGTAGATACAACTGGATCCGAGGAACAAGAATCGCTTGACCCTGGCCATCTGCGCATGATGAATGATATTGCTTTGGATGGAAAGATTCTGGTCGATGAAATCGGCAGGATACGCGTTGTTGGCCAGAATCCCGCCCACCTTCGCGGCCGCGAGAAAAACGTATTCGGGACGTTCCTGCGAAAAGAAATCTGCCACCGCAGCCTGATTTGTGAGTTCGAGTTCCTGGTGGCCGCACACAATGAGGTTGCGAAAGCCTGAGCCTCGCAAACCGCGAACCAGGGCGGAGCCCACCAGCCCGGTGTGGCCAGCTACGTAAATCCTGGCGGCAGGATCAATGGCAGATTTTTGGCGATCGGTTCTATGCGTCATCCCGTCCTCAGTAGCGTCCCCCACCGGCAGCTCGCAAACTTTGTGACACCGACTTGTCCCATTGGTGCCAGTCTCCGAACTGGTGTTGCAGAATGACCTTTCCCATGCCGATGGGTGCGAACGAAAGGCCATCGAGATCAGCGTCCACCATAATATGAACCAAGTCTTTGAACCCGATCTTCGGCTCCCAACCAAACGACTTGCGAGCCTTGGTGCTGTCAGCCAGTAAGAACTCCACTTCTGTAGGGCGGACATACCTGGTGTCAATTTCGACGTGCTCTCTCCAGTCCAACCCAGCGTATTCGAAGGCCTCGATCACGAACTCCTCCACGGTATGTGACTCTCCGGTGCCGAGCACGAAATCTTCCGGTTGTTCCTGCTGCAGTATTTGCCACATGCCATACACGTATTCGGGCGCGTAACCCCAGTCGCGCCGGGCACGCAAATTGCCCAAATAGAGCTTCTGTTGACTTCCGCCGACGATGCTGGCAACTGCCCGCGTAATCTTTCGGGTTACAAATGTCTCGCCGCGCCTGGGGCTCTCATGGTTAAAAAGGATGCCATTGCAAGTAAAGAGGCCGTACGCTTCTCGATAGTTCACGGCCATCCAGTAGCTGTAGACTTTCGCCGCACCGTAAGGACTTCGCGGATAGAACGCGGTACTCTCATTCTGCGGAGGTTTTGCCGCTCCGAACATCTCTGATGAGCTAGCCTGATAAAACCTTGTCTTGATTCCGCTTCGCCGGATGGCTTCGAGTAATCGAACTGTTCCCACGCCTGTGACGTCCGCTGTGTACTCCGGAGTTTCGAAGCTGACCATCACGTGGCTCTGGGCGCCGAGGTGATAGACCTCTTCAGGTTTTAGATCATAGATGAGACTGGTGAGCTGATCTCCGGTCGAGAGATCGCCATAGTGAAGAAACATCTTGGCGCCAGGAGCATGCGGGTCCTGATAAATGTGGTCCAGTCTCCGCGTGTTGAATGTACTGGCCCGGCGAATCAGGCCGTGAACCTCATAGCCTTCTGACAGCAACAACTCGGCAAGGTACGACCCGTCTTGGCCCGTTATGCCTGTAATCAGAGCACGTTTCAAAATGGCCCTCCAAAAATGACTGCGATTGTTGGCGATTCTCGGGGGATAACACTGGGTTAGCGATGCGAGGGATTCCAAACGTACGGCAGCGCTCCATGGTGCAGACTGCCGGGCGGACTGCCCAGCGATCAGCCAGCGGCGCGTATTAGATGGGATTCCATCCGGGGCAGCGTACGATCTTCATCCCAGGCCTCGCGGGCATATCGACGACCGGCTTCGCTCATGGCTCGAAGCCTCGCAGAATCCTTTTCGAGATGCGTGATCGCAGCCACCAGGGATTCTGGATCTTCCGGGGCAATGACCAGACCTGCGCCCGCATGCGTGATGATGCGCGCCACCTCACTACTGGAATTCACAGAAGCAAGAATCGGACATCCCGCGGTCATCAGGGTCACTGTCTTGGAGGGAAAAACGATATCAGCTACCGAACGTTGCTGGGTAATGAGACTCAGATCCGCTGCGGCAAGCATCTGCAGGAACTGCTCGCGCGGCAGAAGAGGTAAAAATTTGATATTGGCCAGCTGTCTCGCAGCCGCTAGGGATTCAAGATCTCGCCGGCTCGCGCCGTCCCCCACTAGTAAGTAGACGATGTCAGGCCGGCAGCGCGACAACTCCGCTGCGCGAAGAACCACATCCAGCCCTTGCTTGATGCCCATGTTTCCCGAATGCGCCACAACGAATTTGCCTTCTAAACCATAATCACGGCGGAAGCCCTCGCCACCTTCTCCCCGCTTCACAAGAAGCAATTCACGCTCAGCATGTGCGGGGAACAGAATGACCTTTTGCGGAGAAACCGACTTCCCGATGATTCGCTGACGCATTCCCTCCGTAAGGGTGGAAATCAAGCCTGCGTGCCGATAGCCAAATCCCTCTAACCTGTACAGAACTCTCAGAAGCACGCCAGGACGCAACATCCCAAGCTCGGCAGCGGCGTCGGGCTGCAAGTCCATTACGTCATAAACAAAGGGAATTCTCCAAAGCCAGCTGAGTAACCTGGCCGTGAGTGCGAGCCCCAGCGGTGGTGAGACTACCCACAGAAGGTCCGGTTTCCGAGCCGAGATTGTGCGAGCCATGTTGGAAACCAGAAAGGAAGCCTCGAACAAAATGCGTTTGAGCGGGCTCACGCGGGCTGGGATCCACGCGAAGGAGCGAAGAATGGTCACTCCCCGACGCTGTTCCTTCCGCCACAATGCATTCCGGTAGCGATCGTTAACACGCCACTGCGGGTAATAGGGAAATGTCGTACAGACCGTGACATCGTGGCCGCGCGACGCGAGGTACTCGCATCGCCAAGTAGTGAGCGGACCGATGCCAGTCTCTTCGGGCCAATAGTTAATGCTTAGCGCGATAATACGCATTTATGAGTGGCCTTTGTGTTACTGAAGCCTAAGTCGTTTCAGGCATTGCCCGGTTGCAGACATTTCGAGCTGGGTGTCGGTAGATTCATGTCTTGAGTGAATACCTCATCTTTTGTTCGCGCATTTTAATTCGGATCAAAAATTCGTAGTAGGCCATGTTGGCGCAATACACAAAGCCCGGCCGCCCTTCCAAAAAACCGAGCCGAAAAATATAGGTGATCAAGAACCGCATCAAAGGCCACCCAGGCACGCGGCTAACTATCGGTTTTAGCGCTTTGTTACGCGTGGAACGGTGCGATGAAAAGACGTCGCGCCAGTTTATTGGGGCGGTCAAACGGGCCACAGCCTCGAGACTTGCATAGCGATTATGCCGGTCTAGCCAGGGGCCGATTCCTTTACTCAATGCGTGGTGGTCATAAGGGACCGGGAGATATTCGATCTTCCCCTTTACCTCTGCCTCCATTTGGCCGTGACCAAAATCTGCAAATCGAGCGTAATCTTTGCGCATCAAGCGAAACTGCCATTTAGGAAATGAATCGCAACGCTTTAGCCAGCGGCCCTCATAAATAAACTTCCAGCAGCAATAAAACCCCGCAATTGAACTGGGAGCGTCGCTGACTACGTTGGCCAGGCTTTTGATAAATTCGTCGTTGGCCACTTCGTCGGCATCAAGGAAAAGTATCCACGGGTGTTCGATGGCGCAGTGATCTAAAGACCAGTTTCGCTGGGCCCCAAATGATGTGAATGGGTGTTTATAAACATGCGCACCATATTTTTCGGCTGTATTTATGGTTTCATCCGAGCTTCCCGAGTCAACCACATGAACATCGTCACACCAGAGCAGAGAATCCAGACATCTAGGAAGGTCACTTTCCTCGTTTCGCGTCAGAATGATGACGGAAACCATTTTAGTCGGATGTTCTGTTTTGATTTCGACAACGGCACCGTACTGTTCTAGACACTGCGACACGATTTTCATCGGGAGAACTCCCGGGCCGGCTTAATTCACTTCGAGAGTCTCTGTGATCGACTTTCCCGAGTTAAAAGTCAGGATGACGATTGAGAGTTTCACGTTCTCAGTTGTGCGACGTTGGGCTTTGCCTCGTGAAAATCTGGTTCCACAAGCCGCGACGGCTAACTTTGGCTCTAGAACGAAGCGGACTGAATTGGAGAAGAGTTCATCATCATGGATTGAGCAACTCAGCTCGGGTTTGGTCATTCATGAACTGGGCGCCGAGGCCAGGTGTTCATCGTTTTGTTCTCAAGGATACGGAAATGCTTGGAGAAAACGAATTTTCCCCTCGATTCGAGATGCATCCGAGCGAGCTCCGTTCCCTCACGCAACTTGGCAAGGTAAGATCGTGAATTAGAGGAGGTTGGTTAAGCTGATCTCCCGCAACCGCGGACCGCTACCATCCGAATCGCGAAAGACTCTCATCTTCAGTTTGTGAGCGGGCACGCCCGCGTAGACGGTCCAAGCATCCAGGTCGTGAGTAGCCACCGACCCCAAGCCAAGCACAGCTCCCTCGCCGACTGAGAGCCCCGACTGCACCGTCGCTCTAGCGCAAATCCAAGCGTACGAGCCGATGGTGATCGGGAGTGAGATTAGCGGAAACTTGGGATCTTCGTAGTCGTGTGTGGCTCCGCAAAGGTACGCCTGCTGTGACACAATGGTATGACTACCTAAGGTTATCTTGTCGGGATTATAGATAATCGACTCTTCAGCAATAGTCGCCTGATCTTCACATTGTAAGTTCCACGGGGCCCATATCCGCGCCTTGGGGTAGATATGACAGTGCTTCCCGAGCTTGGCTCCAAAACAGCGCAGGAGGAATGTCCTCCAGGCATGGAGCGGACGCGGTGAAGGCCGAAACAGCAAGACGTACACGATCCCCCAAAGGCCTCGTGCCAGGCGGTTGCCAAGCGAGAACGCCGGCTTCAAATATGGGTCTGGCTGCTGGCTCATCTTGGTCAATTCGCTCCGGCTACCACTTGCAGCATGCAACAAAAGCTCTCGGCGGCCGCGTGAATCTCGAATCGCTTGCGGACCTGCGTTGGAAACTGGCAGTCTCAATCGAAACGCCTTCAAGTGTTCGTGCGTCCTGACTTTGGCAAATCTCAATGCGACAGTAAAACTAACATCTTTAACGCCGCCGTAAGCGGCACAGCAATCCGCCATGGGGGACACGACTCTCGAATCGTAGACTAGGCCGCATGACTCCACTTTTGGGGACCTGCTTTGTAGGCGGGTCTTGAACGATCTGCGGGCATGGCAGCCAGGCAAAGCCCGCTGACCAGGACCATGAAACCCAAGATTTGTGGGTTGCGAGATTTGCTCGTTGACCAGACTAAGGCAGGCATCCCAGGCCAAGAGCCAAGCCAGCAGGTTTTGATGTCTTGCTCCCATCACCGCGCGAAACCCGATAACACCGGCCACCCATACGCGGTAAGCCAGAAACGAAAAACCGAGCAAGGGACCCGCTTCCAGGATAACTCGTGCCCACTCGCCCTCGGCGAGCAGAAACTGTGCAGTCTCCGGTCTTCAGCGCAGAGCCTCCGTTGGTGCCCAAGCCAATGCCCTCCCCAAACCAGCCTAGCCTGCGACATGAGCGCAAACGGTTCAAGAAAACCGTCGAGAATCCGTCCGGTCAAAGTAGTCAGTGGCGCTGGCCCCGCTGGCATTATCCCAGCGAGTCATAAACACGGTCACAGCTTCGCGAAAGAAGCCGGTCAGCGACAAGGCAGCTAGAACGCGCGCATATCAGGGCTGCCACCGCTAGAATCCGGTAAGCTCGTCCCCAGCTGAGGGTCGCGAACACGATTGCCGCTACGCTACGAGCGCACAGCCAAGAACCAGAGTGCGGCTGCCCGACACGGGCTGAACCACGATGCAGCTGAACAAAGCCGCACCCAACAACCAACGGGAATAGCCGGCGCGCGGCTGCACCAATCCAAAGATCAGGAACGCCGTTGCCAGGACGAAAAAGTGAGCAGCGCCAGAGATAAAACTGAAGGTGCCTGCGGGTCGAATTTTCCCCAGGGCAGAACGAGATCTGCTGCCCGTCCCGCGCCGTGGTTGCGGCATTGATCCAGCTGCTCGGCGGAGACAGGAATTGCCAGATCATCAAACCTGTCATGGGCACGGAGAGCCTGAGGATCCATCTGCCAAGTCTGACTACGTCCGCATAAGAAAAGACTTGCGGGATTACAAAAATCAGTGGCAAGTGCAAGAAATTTGTTCGCAGGCCATAGGCCGCCACCAGAGGGCCGCCGCCGATTCCGGCGATCAGTTTGAAACAGAGCCAGAAGAAGAAAACTACTCAGCAACAGGAAATAGGCCACCATGGGACCGCTGATGGGAAAACGCCGGCAACGCACGGCTTGCACATAAATAAGGAGAACGAGAGGATCGCGAACAATCAGCAAGGGAGCACTTAGCGACGGGATGGTCCACTTTCGCAGCGCTCCTTCAGCGATCAAGAGGACAAAATACAGCCAAATCATTCGCCGCAGGAGCGTCACTCGCTGCCGTTCCGCCGCGGCTTGGCCAATGCCTTGGTGCGCACCCAAGCTCGGGAACGTTCGAATATTTGTGCTCAGCACGACGGGATCACCTGCACATCCGGAGATGGGAACAATGTAGGATCCAGAACTGGATCTTCCATCATCGCGAGACGTACGGTGGTCACAAACCGGCGGCGATATTGCTCCCAGGAATGTTGCGCCGCCTTACTTATCGCGGCTCGACTCATCGCGGCCAAGCGATCACGATCGCGTAAAAGCGTCTCCAGTTTCTCCACGATGGCCTCGACGTCGCGAATGGGGACGATAAAACCATCGTCGCCGTCGCTGACAAACTGCGAAGAACCCGCGTTTGGAGTCGTAATCACCGGAATGCCTTGAGACATCGCCTCGAGAACAACCAGAGCGCATCCCTCAAACAAGGACGGAAAAACCATCACGTCGTGGCGGGACATTTCTTCGAGGAGATCGGAATGTGACAGCGAAGGGATCCATCGGTTCAGGCGCAGCGCTGCGTCCAGGGTGCGGCATTCCGCAACTCGCCGCCCGATCAGGGTTAATTCAATCTTCGAACCGAGCTGCTTGACCGCCTGCAGTAAGTAACTCAGGCCCTTGCGCTGGCTAAGACCACCGACAAATAGAACCTTCAATTTGCCGTCACTTGTTCTTTCTTCCGTTCGGACTGACGGCTGCAAGGCGGGAGCGCCGTAGGGCAGTACCGTGACCCTGGCTTCCAGTGGGCCAGCCTTCCGCAAAGTGCCTCGGACAAACTCGCTGGGGACAATAATGTCCGTCGCCAAGGCAAGTTCTTCATCCTTGCGCTGGAGCTTTTCGTCGCTGTCCCCTCTTCCCTGCAGAGTCATGGCCCATTCCGGTTGGAGGACTCTTTCCTCTTCCATCAGCTCCCGGTAACATTTCCAATATCCGATGGGAAGTTCGTAAAGAGTTCTGAGACCCAACTTCCTTGCCCTGTTAAAGCTCGCCAACGCTCCGTCTTCATAGGCATATACGCCGCGGATCTGTGGCGTGAATGGCAGCCTGGCAGCCACCTTGGAATCCAGAGCGCGGTATGCTCGCGTCCACAGAAAACTTTCCCTCTTCGTGGCGTAGCAAGCTAGACAAATTAAGTTGGCGCGCCGCCAACCTGCCGAGTTCGATCCAGGGGTAACAGTGCAATTGGTCCGGCTCGCACGTGCGAAAAGGTCCGACGCCCCAGTTCCCTGCTCACCGAGCGCGGAACAATACGATTTAGAAAGTGATCTTGGTTCCAGGAAACCGACGTCCAGAACTCGGAAAGCAGTCCGGCCTCGTTCAAAGCGCGGACCGCCTCACGGACAAATTCATTTCCCGTTGGATGGCTCAAAAGAATCATTGAGCAAGTAGCCTTACATTGTTTGTCATCATCGGAACATGGTTCGAGGATCAAGCGCAGAGATCAGCGCCAAAGTCTGAGTTCAAGAGCCGTCGATAAAGCACGAGATGGTCGTCGACCATGCGTTCGGGTGTAGAATAAGGACCGGGCACGCCGGACCGCACGCCCTGCCATCTGTTCCGCGTAACTCATCGGACTGCAGCACTCGTCTGAGGCAGCGGGCTAGGCTCTGGCGCGTCTCCGGCTGGGAAACGTAAGGCCGGCATCGCCAATGACTTCGGTCAATGCCCCAATCTCTGACACGATCAGCACCTTTTTCCGCAACATGTTTTCGAGAGCCACCAGGCCAAACACTTCGCCAGCGAGCGATGGCATGACGACTACTCTCGCCTGCCGCCAATGCCTGCTCAACCTCGTCCATGCCCAGGTAGCCGCGGAAGACAACGCGCTCCTCCAGCCGGAGCGAGCGAACATCCGCTTCCAGTCGGGCGCGCTCCGGGCCGTCCCCGATGATATTCAGTTGAAATTCACAGTCTCGCAAATCGTCGACTGCCTGTAGCAGGATGTGAACGCCCTTTGTGCTAACCAGCCGACCCATAAAAACGACGATCGGCGGACCGTCAACTGTTGAGGTGACAGCGGGGTTAGCGGCGGGCAGTCCATGGTGGATCGTGACCATTCTCGGAAGTTTCAGGATGTCGCCCAGCCATGCGGTTGGCATGACATTCGCGTCCGCGCTCAAGCACAACCAGCGGCGCGGGAAGGTCAAAAGCCATCGTTTCAAACTTTGAATCATTCCACTGGCCGCGTTGCACTTCAAACATTGCAGATGATTTCCCGCCATGAAATGTCCGGGACAAGGAGCTTGCGTGACCTCGTAGATCATTTGTCCATTGGGACACGCAGTTTGAAATCCGTGATGCTCCACCACCATGCGTTTGCGGAGAAGCCAGCCCAAGAACAACGGCAGCATGTCCGTGCCGGCCAGATGCAGGATTTCCGCACCGCGAATCAGCCTCACTAGTTGTATAAAGCTTGGTTTGCGGACAATACTAAACGGGAGGTTCACGCTCGTTTGGCAGCTCCCTTTGCCTTGGGCGTAACCACTGTCACCTGTACTCCATCATCCGGCACGAGGTGCCCGCTTTTCGCGAGTCTGCGGGCCAGTTCCATGGTTATGGTCTCGATACCACCAACCATGGGCGGGAAACACATGTGTATAGATCACTATCTTCATGGCCGGTTACAAGACTTGCTGGCAAATTTGAGGGCCGCTAGATTCTGTCATCTTGCCCATTGAAGCCCACTGGGCCAGACCGAAGAACGCTGTCTGCCGAAGGATAAGGCTTGTCCGAACCAGACCCCGCAGGCAGGTCAGTTCTGGACCGGCTGGAGCACAGTAGCCGCCTTCGCTCCCCACAATTTTTTCACGGCGAGCCCGACCGAGAACGCAATGCTAGGCACCCAGCTATACATCGTGAACAAGAGAACGCCCCGCACCGTGGACAGCCTTAGTAGGAACACAAGCACGGCCTGGACGGCTATCGTGCAGGGTATGAGAAGAAGAGGCGGCACGATCCAGGCTCGCGCCGCATTCGTGGCCCACAGCAGCCCCGCCATGGTCGATGCCACAGCACAGGCAGCCATGAGAACCCCTTCCGAATGCAAATGGCTGTATTGACTTCCCAGGATGGATAGAACCTGTTGGGGAAACGCTGCGACCACTCCCACCAGCAGAACAGAAAATCCGAAATAACCCAGCACGATCTGAAGATATCGCCGCCGCAACTGTCCGAGCGATTGGATGCGTGAAAAAGCGGGCAATACGACTTCCACGGTGACGGAGGAAAGCAATGCAAACACTACCACTAGGCGACCGAGCGCTCCCACATTGGCCACGTTCTCCGAGTTGCCGAATATGCTGATCAGCCAGACCGTGATCTGCGCCTGGAAGCAGTAGTAGAACGAGTGCGGCGCCCCCTTTCGCAGGACCGATACAATTTCCGAACGCATTTCAGGGTCTGCCGGAGCCTCCCTGTCAATCTCCCGGTTTACCCATCGCCGCGCCATCCAGAACTGAACCGCATATCCAACAACTACCGCAAACAGAGCAATGGTTGCGTTCAGGAAGACGAAAACGGCAATCCCGACAACGGCTAGCTTGACGAACGCCCCCGATAGCGCTTGCCTCTGAATCTGCCGGAACTCCGACCGAAGTCGTAACGCGATAGCGTAAATGTTGGTGAACAATTCGAGGGAACACCCGGCCAACACGGCCACGACCACCCCAAGCGTCACCAAAGCATTCGCGCCGTTCTCGAGCAACAGCCAAATCAGAACCGGAACGACAAAGAGTACGGTCAGAGCGGCCAACTGGCGCCGAAGTCGGAGCGCGGTGTTGACCAAGCTGCTCAGTCGCTGGTGATCCTGCCATACGCGTCCGCCAATTGAGCTCAGGGCGCTGCTGATACCGCTGTCAGCCAGAATAAGAATGGTAGCCAGCATCGTATTTCCGATGGTATAGAAGGCGTATTCACGTTTGGGTAGCGAGCGCACGATCAACAACCCAGCGGTAAATCCGACCACCTGGACCATTGCCTGCACGAACGCGAATTTGACCAAAATTGGCGCCCATTTCCTCAGGGTGGCCTGGGGGAACCAGCCCGGAGCAGTCGGAGACAGAACATCCAACTGGAGAAATTCTGTTCCGGTCTGGGACTCGATGATAGTTGTGTTCTCACTTTGCATTTTGAGATTCGCGTAGTGCGACAATTTGCGGTAGCGAAGAAGTTTGGAGCGTGGAGTCGCAGCCAGCAACCACTTCACTTTCAGGCGTACTTCGAGTAGGAGTATCCATAGCCCGGGCGTCGGGTATCCAGTTTGTTCACTGCCATACCCAATATGCGGGCTCCCGAAGCCTCCAGAATTCTACGCGTCCGGACGAGTCCGCCGCGGGAGGTCGCGCCACTCGCCGTCACCAGCAGAACCCCGTCCACCAGGCTGGCAAGAATCGCCGCATCCGTAACGGCCAAAACCGGAGGCGAATCGATAATCACGAAAGCGAAGCGGGCAGCGACTCTTTCCAGCAAATTCACCATTCCCGGGGAGGCAAGCAATGCGACTGGGTTGGGTTGAACCGCCCCCGCAGGAATGGCCCACAGATTCGGCTCGATGGCATGCAACACGTCAGGAATATCCAGATCACCCGAAAGGACCTCGGTCAAGCCCTTCGGGCAATCGATGCCAATCGCCTTCGCCACTCCGCCCTTCCGAAGATCACAATCAATGAGCAACACGCGGACGTCGCGTTGCGCCAACGCCTGCGCCAGATTCAGGGCTGTGGTGGTCTTGCCCTCGCCATTCTGGGTGCTGGTGATGAGCAGAGTTTTGACCGGTCTGGAAGGCACTGACACCGCCGTTCCCAGTGCGCGAAACGCTTCAGAAAGCGCGGAATTCGGATGTTTCGTCAAGCTCAGCGCTAACTGATTGGTTTCCAGATGCCGCGCCCTGAACCACGAGCCCCGCTCGAAAGGAATAACCGCGAGAGCTGGGGTCAGCATGAGATCCTCTGCTTCTTCCGCGGTCTTGATGGACGAGTCCAGCGCCTCTTGAGCAAAGGCTGCAATGACTCCGATAATCAGTCCTACCCACAAAGCAGCCACGATGTTTCGAAGTTTTTTGGGTCGCACCGGAACATTGGGTGCCAGTGCGCTATCGACCAAATGAATGTTCGTCGACCGCAGGGCCGCAGAGACCGTCGCGTCCTTCAGGCGCTGCAGCAAGCTCTCGTAGAGTTGCTGATTGGTCTCGAATTCGTGGCGCAGCATGTTATCCCGCACCAGTAACTGATTCAGCCTGCCTACGTCCTCTTTTTGCTGGGTGACTCCCGTGGCAGCCAGTCTCTCGCGTTCGCTGGCGGCTTTGTAGTCGCTGCTCATCCGGTTGATGATGCGGTCCCGCTCGTGCTCGACCTGGCCCTGGTTTGCGTCTATCTGGAGCTTCAATCGTTTTGCGTTAGGAAAGTTCGGGCCATACTGCGCCAGGGTTTGCGTGTACTGTTGCTTCAGGTCCGCTGACTTTTCTTCCAGCCTCTCGAGGAGTTCGTCGTGCACGAGCGAAGCCATGTGCGGACGATTCTCTAGCACCTGGCGATAGAGAGATTCTTTCTGAATGCGCTCGCTCTTGGCGGCTGTCAAATCACGGCTTTGGTCCGCGAGCATTTGTTCCAGCACATTCTGCTTGTCGCCCGCGAAGACAATCTGATTTTGCTGCTCATAAGTGACAACCGCCTGTTGCGACTTCTCGACATTCGCCTTCAACGCCTCCATCTGTTGTTCCATCCAGCCGGAGCGCCGTATTGCCTCATCCTTCTGGCGAAAATTGTATTCGAGATACCCGTTGGCAAGGGTGGTCGCCACTTGCGCGGCCACTTGCGGATCCGGATCCTGAAAGCTGACGGAGAGCATGCGAGTCCTGGGCACTTGTTCGACTTTCAGGCGGCTGCGAAAAGCTCCAATAAGCTGCACCTTGCGCCTGTCGGACTCTTGGACCCCGGCGGTGTCCGCCGGCCCACCGTCGAGATGGTGTGCCAGCTTGAGCTGTTCAATCGTTTGCCACGCCAGATTTTCACTCTCGAGAACTTGAATCTGGGTCTGCAGGAAGATGTCATCCACATCTGCTTTCTGGTAGACGTCGCTCGATGACTGCGATTGCAGAAGCGGAGTTTCAGCCTCGATTTCAAGACGAGCAGTGGCCTCGTACATCGGAGTCATGAGGAAGGAGATAACGGACACCACGGCCGTCAGCCCCAGCGCCACAGCCCAGAATCGTCCACCGGCGCTTCCAGAGCACGTACCCGTAAGCCGCCAGAGGCGTGATCCCCTTGCGGGTTCGGCGCCCGTCCGTCGAGCGCAGGAACCGCGGGCGATTCGACGATCTCCGAGGGAGGTGAGTAGGTAATCAGTTGGCGCGACGTCGATTGATATCTGTTATCACTCATTGGCTGCAACGCCCTTCACTTAACTTGTCGACTTCGAAAAACAGCGTATTCGACATGGACTGGGGCAGCTGTCCAGGAGAAGAATCTGGCGTAAGGCTAACGCCCCCCATAAATCGCGACACCCGGTGGCCACCTGCACAATCGATTCGATGCCCCGATTGAAGTGCACGCTTGCCACGCACTATCGGGAATGAAAAGAATATCTTCGGCTTGTAGAACCGGATCTGGAGCTCTTGCCTCCCAGGATAGCTTTCAGATTCACTGGGATTTGTTTGCGGCCCTCAGGGGCTTGCGGATCGTTTCGTATGATGACAGTTTGATCTCGCTTGGCCGTGTTCTTCGCGTCTTCCGCCAGAGCAAGCGCCTGGAGGACTGTCATGCCGTGGTCGCTTGCCTTCATGGTGAATCCACCAGGCTTATTTACAGCACCGACGACATAGATCACTCCGGCTCGCGGCACCGTAATGCGGTCACCAGGATAGATCTCGACGTTGAGGCTCGGGTCACCGCTTTCCATCAATTGTCTTTAGATCAATGGTAAGCGTCTCCGCCTGAGATTGCTCTGGAGCATGAGTTCCGCCCGAACTACGGTTCGAGGCCCTGTTCGCAATATCGCCCCGGTGAACGAGGATGGTGTTTCCGGCATCGTCCGCCAAACCCTCCGCCTGAGAGAGAATATCCAGCAATGTAGTTCGGCTTAAAAGCGGATAGACTTGCGGCCGTCTCACCGCTCCGACAATTGCAACCGAGTGCAGCCTGGACTGGTCGACCGATATCGTAATATGCGGATCGGTGACCAAACCCTGCGCCTTGAGTTCTCGTGAGAGCAGGCTTCGAGAATTCCGAAAGGGTCAGTCCGGACGCGTCGAGCGGAGTTGCCAAAACCGGGACTGTGATGGTCCCGGCAGCACTCACGCGATAGTCGCGTGAGAGTTCCGGAACATCCAGAACATAAACGTTCAGAAGATCATCGGGACCTATGACATAGTCCTCTGCCCTTGCCGGAGCTGCCACTTGGGATGCTTTCGCTTGTTCCGCATTCAAAACAGAATCGTTCATCTTGCTGACTTGCGCCTGAAGTGTGCCAATCGATGCAAGCGCCAACAATAGCAGAGACTGCAGACCCGCAGATGCAGCAGGCACGAACCACTCGGCTCTCGCTTTTTGTCACGTGCGCATTCTTCATGAACATGGGTCACCCACAAGCTTTCTGGACTTCCACCGCGAAATCAAAAATCGGGACCAGGCCTTGCTTGCCTTGTCGAGGCGTAGTGTCTTAATACCTCCTCGTCCAACCGCTCGAATCGTCTGGGTCGTGGCGAACAGCATATTCACGTAAAGACCGCGCAACGTGGGAGAGTACACATGCACAGTGCCTTCCTCGTAAATACGGCACCCCAGGCGTCGATTATGCTCTTGCCCTCCTTCACCCAGGTCAACCTGCTCGATGCCCTGGGCGGCCAGAGTCTCCAGTACCCACGCCATTAGCAACGATCCCACGGAAAAACGCGAAAAACCGGGTTGATAGCCCGCATGTTGGCAGTAAAACCTTTGGTTGTAGTGCTGCCCGATTAGATAAGCCACCGGAGATTGGTCAACATACATCACGTAGATGCGCAGCCATCCCTGGCGGGAACAGAACGCTAGATTGCTAAAGCTGCCCCGTGCATCAAGCAGGCCGCACCCCATATGGTGCTGCCAGGTAGTGACGTCGACCGATGCAGCATCGCGGAGACCAGATTGCAGTTCTTCGGGCTGAGAAAAGCACTGGAAGCGGGCTTTGCCGGGAAAAGTGCGCCACAGGATGCGGGTCTTCCTTCTGACCTCTCTTCTATTCTTTCCCGAAAAGGCGCGAGCGTGTTGGCCGGGGGGGGCGGTCAAGGGCACGACCGAGTAATGGAACACATGAGGAACGCGTTCTTTCATCAGACCCCGAGACTGCTGGAGCATGCGAAACAATTCTGACTGCAGGGGCAGGCGTCGAAAGCACAGTAAGTCCACATCTTTGCTTCGAGTGGCGGCGCAAACGTGCGAGGCGAGCAACCGGTCGATGGCTGCGGACTGCTTCCCCATCCTGGCTCCGTTGACTATTTCCAGCATTGTGACTTTGGGCCCGCGAACATTGATGGACGAGACGACGGTCGAAATCCTCTGCTTTCGCACTTGTCCCACCAGCATCGCCAGCGGACTGCCATCCTGGTAAATCGTGATTACATAGGGTCGGAGGATCGTCGGGTCATTTTTCAGGTTCTGCAGATAGTAGTCGAAATCGGTATCAAGATTATGGCTCCACTGCTTCCATATGGGTCTTAGCGCTTCGACCGTTTCCAGACTGGTAGCTACCTGAAGAGAGAGGTTGCTGCCCGCGGTCAGTTCATCAGGCGGATACCAGATAGAAGGAGATTGTGCCGTTTGGTCCAGCAAAGACGCTGACCTCTCCTGAACGGCTTCCGTGGTGTTCCGATTCACGGCTTGCTAATTCACTCCCGTGACGCTAGTCAACACGGCCCGCAACGTCTCGGCCGCTTTCTTGATTTCAAATCTTCTCTCGAAGCATTCGCGTGCTCGCTGCCGCATGGCCAGTTTCTGCTCATCCGGCAGACCCAAATAGGACTGGAAGAGCTCGCTTACGCCCACAAGGGTGTCTTCTGCGACCAATCCCGCTCCGTCGTCACGAACCTCACGCCAGATGTTTACCTTGTTCGAGATAAGGGTGGGCACACCCGCCGCCAACGCCTCTGCCACGACAATGCCGAAGTTTTCTTGATGTGAAGGCAGCACGAATACTTCCGCCGCGTGCAGAGCTCCCCATTTCATGGCTCCAGTGATCATGCCCGTCCACGTGATGGCGGAGGTCACACCCAGGCGCTCGGCCAAGTGGTTGAGCTTGGTCTGCCATCCCAACTGGTCGGGACCCGCAACTACCAAGTGCCACTCCGCATTCTGTGCCAACACTCTGGCAAAAGCTTCGATCAAAAGGTCGCAGCCTTTCTTGGGATGAATTCGACCCATGAACAATGCCAGCTTCTTGCCCCGCAGGTTCGGATAACGGCGGAAGAACTCTTGCCGCTCCAAATCGTGGTTCCCTGTGGATCTGGCTGTGCCTAGGTTGACGACAATCTCGTTACACCGGTAGAGCCAAAACGACTCGCGAGCCAACACGCGTTCTTCTTCGGAGGTGAATAGTACAGCCTGGGCGTCGCGCAGCACGCGATACTCCGCCCAAGGCCAGTACATCCATTTCTTGACATGCTTCAGCGGATACTGCCTCTTGAACCAGGGATCAAGCATGCCATGGGTAAACACCACGTAAGGCGTACTGGAGTTGCCCAGGGCCTGCCAAGCGCCAAAACTGTGAAACTGCCACAGTCCGTTCACGACGACGGCATCATATTTTCTGCGGTTGGCCCTCAACCAAGGAACAAGCCGATTGCCGAAAGCGTATTTTCGAGTCGCAGGACCAAGCGCATAAACGGGGAGAGAACACTGCCGCAGATAGATCGCGTCCGGAGGATCCAGTGAGGTTACTTCAACCAGATGCCCCGCAGCCATTAAGGCCGTCCCAAGTTGAACGATACCCTCGATCGGGCCACCGCCTTCAGGATTGACTGAACTGATGAGGTGAAGGATTTTCACTGAACATACTCTCGTCTGCTGGCGTTCTGTCGGAATATTAGGTACCCAGCGCCTCGTTCACGCCTTGGTTTTTGACAACTTTGGTGCGTTTACGCTGTGAACAGCGATCCGGCAACGCTCTGAACTCTCACTGCAAACCCTATCGAAGACTGACAAATAACTTTCGATCATCGCGGAACCGACAAAGCGAGCTGCGTTGGCCACACCAGACTGTCGCATGCCGGATAACCTCTCGAGACAGGACTTCACGGTAGCGGCTGCCGCTTCAGGATTGTCGGGATCAACGTAAACGGCCGCGGCCCCACCTACCTCGTCCATGGGAGGGCGCCCGGAAGTCACCACCGCGCAACCGCATGCCTGCGCTTCGATGATTGGCCAACCAAAACCCTCGTGGAGCGATGGGAAAAGCATCAACGTGGCCGTTGAATACAGAGCCCGCAAATCTTCGTCCCCAACGTTCGTTAGTTCGAACACCGCATCGCTCATCCCGTTTTCGAGGATGAAGCGTCGCATTTCTTTAGTCCACGTCTTACCCGCCATGACCAGTGAGAGAGTTTGCCCTACCGTGAGCTTGCAAAGAGCCGAGAAGATGCGCAACACTCCAAGACGGTTCTTGTACCATTGGTTTCCGCCCACGTGCAGTAGAAACGGTTGATTGGGGTCGAGATTGAGCTTACCCAACCTGGATGCAGCTTCCTGCTTTTCCATACGCGAGTATGGATAGTTGAGGGAATTGTATACACGCGAAACACGGTGCTCAGGAATGTCGGAGAGACGCAACAGTTCCCTTCGCGTGGCTTCGGATACGCACACAACATGCTGGGCTTCGGTGAGCCCTTCCAGAATCAATCGCTGAAGTTGCCGGCCAGTCCAACGAGTCGGATTCTGTGGGATCTCTCCGAGCGCGCTTTGTATGGCCAGAACGTCGTGGCAGGTCACAACATTCGGAACTGACCTTAGGTGCTGCACGTAGATGGAATTGGAATGATCACAGATATGGACTACGTCGGCCCACTTTGACGCGGATTTGAGAATAGTCGGAAATACTCCGAACTTGTCGACGTAGCCGAGCCACTTCCCCAAACCCAGTCCTGAAGGATGCAGCTGGCCAACAAAAGCCGGCGGCCGCAAGATTCGCACCTCATGGCCAGCTTGCTTTAGACCGCGCTCCATGAGGGCGGCAAAACGCTGCATGCTCTCTTGCCCATCATTGAGATAGTTGCCTAATAATAGGACTCTCATCCTCAGGCAAGCTCCAGGCACAGAGAGGCTGCAGGCGCGCTTCCACGAGCAAGAATATGGGGTCCTGCGAGCATTTGATCTTCCTTCGCGGGCATCAGGCGGCACCCGTGCCACGCAGGACCGCTGGCACAGTCTGTGCCAGGATCTTGAGATCGAGCCATAGCGACCACTTGTCGATGTATTGCATATCGAGTTCCATCCACTTCTCAAAGGGGATGGAACTGCGTCCATTGACTTGCCAGAGACAGGTGATTCCCGGCTTGACGCTGAAGCGGCGCCGTTGCCAGTCCTGATCGAATAGTTGATAGTCGCGCAGGGACATCGCTCGCGGTCCGACCAGACTCATTTCGCCCTTCAGGACGTTAAACAGTTGCGGCAACTCGTCAATGCTGGTCTTCCGCAACACTCTTCCGAGTGGAGTAACCCGCGGATCGTTCGTGATCTTGAACACTGGTCCAGTCATTTCGTTCAGCGGAAGGAGCTCGTCCTGGATTTGTTCGGCGTTCGCAATCATCGTCCGGAATTTGTAGATTTGGAATTGTCGTTTGTTCAAGCCGACGCGGGTCTGGCGGAACAGAACGGCCCCCGGTGAAGTGCATTTGACCAGAACGGCCACCACGAAGAACAGGGGAGCCAGCAGAACCAGGAGTAGTACCGGAGAAGACAACATCGAAGCACCCGCTTGACCATGGCGGGCCAAACCTCCGAAGAGCCGGGAATCGCCAGTACCTCTGGCCCTTCCCAGTCGTGGGTACGAGAAGTTGGGTTCTTCAAATTGAAGATCTGCGAGTCGAACCGAATCGCGATCCCGTGCTGCTCACAGAGTGAAACAAACTGGGCAGCATGTTCATAGTAAGACCGCAACGGCAAATACATTGCCGCTTCGTCGACGACAGTGTGCCGCAGAAAATCGGCCAGACCAGAAAAAGTACAGCATCGGACGAGGCCGGTGGCTTCAAATTTCTCGATCCCACTCCAGTCGTCATCGACAAAACCTACAATTTGGTATCCCAGTTCCGGATGTTTCGTGATCTGTTTAGCGAATTCGATGGCGCGGTCGTTTGTACCGACGATCAGCAGGAACCTTCGGTTTCTACCCCGACTCCGCAGAAGTCGGCAAGAGTAAGCGAGCCGCGAGTCGACCGCCAATCATTCCTGCCGTACAAAAGGTCCAGAACAACACTACGAACTTTGGAGTCCCCAGATGAATCTGGAAGATCTTGATCAGCAACGTCAGAACAATGGCACGCAAGTAACGTCGCCCTGCACACCTCGAAGACTGCTGCCCACGCGGTCGTAAGCCTCTTCGAAGTGTAGAGCCCACAGACGATAAACAGGTTATGCCATAGGACCAGGAGCAGGCCGAACAGCAGAAAATTGCTCAGCTTGATCCGCAGCGACATGAACCCGGCGAAGGTCATGCCGTTGGACAGAACGAGACCGGCAGAGACAAAAGCGCTTATCAGCACGCCAAGGTCGAACACCTTGGCGAGATACTTCATGAATCGCCGTCTACTCTGAATCACGCTTACTCCTGGCTTGACAACTGTTAAAACCGCTGCTTATGGAAGACCCGCGCGGTCGGCGAATTGGGACAAATACGATGGGGTCGAGGTCCGGACAAAACACCAGCAGATTCACGAGTCAGTTCTGATGACAGACTCAAGGGCTTCAGGTCAACAGCCTGCACCTTCGCGACTAGATCGGCTCGACACCATAACCGTCGATCCGGATCGCGAGCGACCTCTGAATGCTTTCCACGGAAACGATCAGGCTACGATCATCATTGATGGCCGAGAGGACTCCGCAAATACCGTCGAGGCTTCCGCCGCGGACTCGTACTTTCTGGCCAAGACTGAGAAACGGATGAGGCGAAAAGGGGACCTTCTCTCGAACCATCGTCTGCAGCGCGTTTATCTGATCGTCTGGAATTGGAACTCCAATCCCCCGGGCTCCGACAAAACCGAAATACACTGTTTGTCTGTAACACGCGGATGCGAGAGCTTTGCTCCCGGCCGATTCGAACGAATACGTAAGTGGTGAATAAGGGAAGATCAACTTTGCGTTTGCGATCGCTCCATTGATGGACTTCGGCGAACAGAGGAAGAAACGCTACCACACCCTTTTCTTCCAATTCGGCAGCAACCCGCTTCTCATGCCTGGCTTTAGTCTGAACCGCAAACCAGAATTGTTCCCCTCTCGAGGTTGCTGGCTGAGGGAGAAACGAATCTTGTGACAAGTACGTGGCTTCGCCTGTATGAGTCACACTGATCAGTGCTCCTGTAATTAGCGCCTCCACCGAAATGACGCTCGGCGGAAACCGCAAACGTTATGTCAGGATCCCTTCCGTCGCGGGAAGAGTAATAGCTAACTCGGCGAAGTGGCATGGCCGTATGTCGGGGGCTCAGTTTTTGGGTTGCTTGCTCGATACTGCGCCTTTCGATCTGTGCAAAGCAAATTCAAAATTCTTATGATCTGAATAGTTAGGTCCTGCGATAAACCTTAATGCGCTGGATCGCCCTGTGGAAATCTCAATCCGAGAACGCAGCTCCGCCCTCTCGGTCCCAACGGGCCTGCTGAAATCAAGCAAATTCTCAGACCCCTGCGTCGGGCGATTCACTAACGGACAGGCACGCAGCAGAGTTGGTTTGCATTTCATTCACAAAGTGCCCAGCCACCGCGAATCCCTTAACCTGACAACACATTTCATGCCGGCTCACACGGCCCACACAATGAAGCCGCGTAGCACGAGGCACATTGCCGAAAGGCGGCAATGCAAATTCAATCTCCACCTCGGCCCCCAAAGGAGGCGCGGTGGCGGCCAGTACAAACATTCCGCCTTGACTAATGTTTACGCAGTGTCCGGAGTCGTAGTGGCTCCCACCGTCGGTCCAGCGGAGCAAGACTGGCAACATGATTTGAAAACGCCGCGAACTTCTTCGCTCAATGGAATGATCCACATTCGTACCCAATTGTGGGCTGGCTAACCATATCGAGAGGACAACAGGTCTCACAAGCAGGTGATCGTCCTGAGGAGGAGGGGGCCGTGCTCGTGTCTTTTCGGAGAAGTCCCCGTCATACCTAGCAACTTCGAGCCTCTCGCAGAGAGACGGGTCGCTTGGTGTTCAAGGGGAGTCGTTCAGACCTAGAGTAGAGAAGAAGTTTTCCGCAGGCCCGATCACAGGAGACTCTTTGCAAACTGAGCAATAGTGAACAGAAAGGTAAAGTACGAACCTCTATCTTATTCGTTCCCTGTTAGTAAAACTCATGATGCAAATTTTCTCTTGGACGAATGGAAAATTCGGAACGCAGTGTTCTCACGTTTCGCCTTGTGTCACACCATAGGTTGTGGGAGACTTAATCGAACTCGGCCCGAGAATCTAACTGCTGCAGGCGATCCGTGGGACAATTTCCTCCTTGAGACTAGGATGGTTCGACAATGCGTTTGCACTCCTCCCCCAATTCAACACCCGCCCAGGCTATCCGTGTATTGATTGCCGACCGCAACCGCATGGGCAACCAGCTGCTCGCGGAGTCACTGGGACGCGATCCACGGTTTGAAATCGTATCTACGGCCGCCCCGGCGGATATTCTGTCGACTGTAACCAAGCTCCAACCCCATCTGGCGGTAATCAGCGCAGACTTTGATGGTGCGCCCAAAAAAGGCCTTCAGGTCGCCCGAACTCTCAAGAGCCGGAATCCGTCTGTCAGCATTGTGATCCTGCTCGAAACGAGTACGCGGGAATCGGTGATCGCCGCCTTTCGTTGTGGCGCCGCGGGTGTGTTTTGCCGTACCGAATCCTTATCTGAACTCGCCCAGTTGCATCGAGCGGGTCAGTCGGGGTGAGATTTGGGCCAACAAGAACCATTCTGAGTTTTTGCTGGAAGCGTTCAGAAACACTCCATCCTGCGAAGGCATCGAGACCGGCAAGATCGACCAACTTTCGCCGCGGGAACTTCAAGTCGCAGAGCGCGCCGCACAAGGCGAAAGCAACAAGCAGATTGCGGATCGACTCGGTCTGAGCGAGCACACGGTCAAGAATTACCTGTTTCATGTCTTTGAGAAACTCGGGGTTTCGAACCGGTTTGAACTGCTTTTCCTGCTGTTCAAGGAATGCAACGGTCAAACCGCGGATCGGCGTAGCGTGAACCTGCCGACCGAAGCTGGACCATCCGATCGAAACCTACCTGACAGCCGCCGAAGAAGGCTCGGTGGCGGCTCAATTTGTTGTCGGACTAGCACATCTTGAGGGTTATTGCGTTGAAAAGAATGGCCTTTCTGCGTACTACTGGCTACGAGTGGCGGAAGCGAGTTCACGCGAACTCGGGCACCGCAGTCGTGCCCTGGTCGAGCAGATCCGGAGTACCGTGAAGAACGCACGAAATTGAGGCGTTGGAACATCGCATGTCGATCGCGGTAAAAAACAACAAACTACTTTACAAAGCAACGTCCGGACGAATTCATCAAGCGGGGCGCGGTTCGCGCCCCTAAGGATGGCGATGTAGAAGAGAGTCCTAAACTTCGCCTAAGAGTTGACCGTATGAAGGACGTTTACGAAGTTCTGCGACTGAAAGAGCATGAGATATCGACGCTGGAAATCGAGGTCGAGGCGTTGCGCATAGTTGCGCCTCTTCTATCCGAAAACCAGGAAGTAACCCTTGACGATCAGCCGACTGCGAGCGGTTCGGCCACTCCATCGCAGCCCACCAGGGTTCCAAATGCAGTAAACGCCAATCCCCAGCCCGAGCACGCTGCTGTGTGGGAAGAAAAAGTCAAAAGCTGGCCCTAGCAGGATGCTGAAAAACGACTCCCAATCCACAGGATGACGTGTTAGTAGTGGCAGCATGCGAGGAGACGATCAGCAGCAAGATGGGATGTTCAGCTATATCTCACCCAACAAACGAGTGCCGCAGGACCATCCGTTGCGGATGATTCGAAGCCTGGTAGACGGAGTGTTGGAGCAACTCTCACCGCGGTTCAAAAAGCTCTATGCGCGAGCGGGGCGACCGTCGATCGCGCCTGAGAAGCTGCTGAGGGCGTTGTTGCTGCAGATGCTGTACTCGGTGAGAAGCGAGCGGCTGCTGATGGAACAGCTCGATTACAACCTGCTGTTCCGGTGGTTCGTGGGACTGAGCATGGATGACGAAGTGTGGGATGCGAGCACGTTCTCCAAGAACCGGGAGCGCTTGCTGGAGGGAGACATCGCCGAAGCTTTTTTTCAAGGGGTGTTGGGAGAAGCACGGGCCGGGGAACTTCTCAGCGACGAACACTTCACCGTGGATGGGACGTTGCTGGAGGCGTGGGCATCGCACAAGAGCTTCCGGCCGGTCGATCCTGTGGCCAAGGATAAGAAGGACAACGAACCGAAACCGCCGGCGCCCCGGTGGGACGAGAACAACCCCACGATCAACTACCGGGGAGAGAAACGCAGCAATCAGACGCACTGTTCGACGACGGATCCGGAGGCGATGCTGGCCCGCAAAGGGCGAGGCAAGGAAGCGAAGTTGAGCTACCACGGGCACCTGATGACGGAGAATCGAAATGGGCTGGTGGTGAACACGCTCGTGACCACGGCCTATGGTGCAGCGGAATGCCACGCCGGCCTGCTGATGGCGGAGAAGTTGCCGGGGTGTGGACGAGTAACCTTGGGAGCAGATAAAGGATACGACCAGCGCGAGTTCATCGAAGAGCTGCGACAAATGGAAATCACGCCTCACGTGGCGCAAAACCAGAGTCGTCGCCGGAGCCGGCTGGACCAGCGCACGACTCGACATCCCGGTTATGAGGTTAGCCAGAGAAGGCGGAAACGGATCGAGGAAGTCTTCGGTTGGATGAAGACGGTCGGGCTGTTGCGCAAGCTAAGGCACCGTGGGTTGGAGCGAGTGGGTTGGATGTTCACTCTGGCAGCGGCGACCTACAACTTAGTTCGCATGCGGACGCTGATGCCGAAGTGTGCCTGAAACACTGGAAGAAGTGAGGAAACAGCCCTTGCGAGTCCCAATCCGGCAAATCGGCAAGCCCCAGCACTCATAAAATCACGAACAAGTGAACCGAATCGCATCGGAGCACGATTTTTCAGCGTCCTGCTAGCCGTCCCGACCAACTGTTTGGTATGAGCGGCAAAAGTGATCAGGATCGACGCCGAACGCATTTGTTTGGATTTGGTTCGATCTTCAATTCTGCCATGGCGTGAACCGCTCCCCGCTTTGCGTAACGTACGTAACGTTGGAGGGCTCTGCTCCGCGCGGCCGACGGAAATACTATTTCAGTGAAGTCGGTGACTGCCCGCGAAGTAAAAGAGCCCGCCGCCAGCGCCGAGCGGTATGCGGTGATGAAGCGGGTGCTCGTGTACTTTCAACACGCTGGGGACTAGACTTGTGCCCATCTCATAAAAACGAAGGAGGAGATATGGCAACCGCAAGAATTCCCCAGCCAACCGCCGAAGACCCGGTGAAAGTTGATCCTCGGCATTACACAATTGAATTCGAGAACGAGCGCGTCCGTGTGCTGCGCATCAAGTACGGGGCGGGCGAGAAGTCAGTGATGCACAGTCATCCGGAATCCATCGCCGTGTTCCTGACGGACTCCCATGCCAAGTTCACCTACCCGGACGGGCGGACGGAGGACATCAACGCGAACGCCGGAACTGTGCAGCACATGGACGCCTTCACCCACCTGCCGGAAAGTACGGGCAAAGCGCCATTCGAGGTCATCCAAGTCGAGTTGAAACGTTAGGTTCGAATGGCTCGATCATCTATATGAGAGCGGGGTTGCTCCCGCTCTCTTTTTCAGGTACCGACTTTGCATCCGACGCAAATTGGGGATGGCGTGCATGTGTCGTCCAGCCTAGCGGCTGGCTGGCGGAACGATGCCGTTCATGCAGACGTATTCGACCAGTTGACCGTAATGGACGGAGATGTGCCATAACGCCGAGTTCAGCACTTCAAGTCGGTTGTCGCCCGCATAGGGTCCCTTCACGGGAGCCATTAGGTTGTCCGCTCTCGTCTTCGCGATCTCGTTATCAAGCATAACGAACGATTCGCGCAAGTAAGCCAGAATCTCGGTTTTCGTCTTTGCCGGATTCGGACCGCCAGTATCGCAGCGATCTGGCGTCTTCTCCCCGCGCAACTTCTTTGCCCATGCTTCGTTCGCACACGCCACGTGCTTCACCTGCTCGCCAAAGGTGCGTACATCGGCGAACGTTCCCTGTGTCGGCTTGAAGCCCCATTTCTCTTCCGGCATAGCTTCGGCAAGCGAGGTAAAGTCGCCCTCCACCATCTTCCACATGTAGTTGATCGAGTCGGGAATGGTCTTCGGCGGCGATGGCTGTTGCTGCGCGATCACTCGTAGCGAACCCAACAGCAAGACAATGGATATCAGCGCATGGAGTGCGGTCTTCATGGCGCCTCCCGTTGATCAGTCTGAGCACGGGCCAACCAGCCCAGATTATAAGCTCAGTCCGATTCCCACCGAACGTTGACCTTGCCCCAGCTTCCCCGTACCATTCCCGCCAGTGGCTACGCCGTCCCAACCCGTGGGGCAGACGGTTTCCCATTACCGCATCCTCACCAGGATCGGCGGCGGGGGCATGGGCATCGTGTATGAGGCGGAAGACCTCAAGCTCGGTCGTCACGTCGCCCTGAAATTCCTTCGGGCTTGGGATACCTGCCCATCAGAATAATTCCATGGCGGCAAAAGTTATGATCCAGAACGCAAACCTTCGCGGGTCTGGGGATAAGAGGTTCCCGCAAAAGGTAGCCACGGTTTACGATGGCGGAGACGAATTCAATGTTATGGCTCCGTGGGACGCGACTGGCAATGCTCTGGAATGGTTGAAGCAGCTTGAGGTGTACCAACTCGCTCCACATAGAAAAAACCTAGTCATGGATGAGCGTAGCGGTTCCATAATCCAAAAGGTAGTGGAGGAGTTGGGACGGCGAAACTCGGATGAGTAAAGACGTGTCTTCATTATTGAAGCAGTTGGACGCCGCGCTTAGGGCGTTTGCTGGAACCACGCATCCGCTTCCTGGGACTTCCTGAAGTTATCCAAAGGCGGACACTAGATCGCATCCGTCATTTCGGCCAGACGGCGTGAAGTTGTCCAGAAGTTGGCTTGTAGGAAGTGATCGCGAGTGCTCCCGGTTGACGGCGACTCTTCCCTAATCCTCGTAACGGAAGAGTTGCGACTATTCACCAAGAATCTTGCGCTTCAGACCCCAGTCTTTCCAAAGCAGGAAGGTACTCCGAGTATATTGATGAAGCGGGATGCGGCATACCCGGCAGAATCGCGACTACATCGAGCGCTCAAACGAAAACGAGAGGGTAACGCTGATGGCGCCAATCTTGAAGAGTGGCAGGTTTTTGACGCGAGCGGCATGCCTCGCGGTTCTGTTCGCAATCCCGTGCACGATGAGCTTTGCGCAGCGCCCGCAAGAGGCTCCAATAACCATCACCTTGGCGGGCCAATCGGTTCAACCGCGGATCGGTGTGGAGTGAACCTGCTGACCGATGCTGCCCATTCGATCGAAGCCTACCTGACGGCCGCGGAAGAAGGCTCGGTGGCCGCTCAGTTTGTTCTCGGACTGGCGCATCTCGAGGGTTATTGCGTTGAAAAGGATGCCCTTGCTGCGTACTACTGGCTAAGATTGGCGGAAGCCAGTTCCCGCGAGCTCGGACACCGGAGTCGTGCCCTGGTCGAGCAGATCGGGAGCGCCGGGAAGAAGCACGAAATTGAGGATGTGGAGCATCGCATTTCGATCGCGGTAAAAAACAACAAGCTACTCCAGAAACAACGCCCGGATGAATTTATCAAGCGCAGCGTGGGTTCACCGTCTCTGAGGGTGGCGATCTGACTTTCGATCCCCGGGGCCGAGTGGGAGGTCACCCACTTCCGGGTCGAGCCCACCGTGAGGCGGACGCAATCGCAGATTGAATTATGAAGGGTAGCAAAGTATGAGAGACATTTACGAAGTTCTGAGGCTGAAAGAGCTTGGAATATCTTCGCTGGAAATAGAAGTCGAGGCGTTGCGCATAGTAGCTCCTCTTCTGTCCCATGACGAAGAATCCAGCCATGACAGGCAGCCGACGTCGGTCCCTTGGACTGCGCCGCCGGTCCACCAGGTTCCACAGGCCGTGAATGCCAATCCACAGCCGACCCGCTCCGCCGATTGGGTAGACAAAGTCCAGGGCCGATAGTAGCGTTGGCCGAGCGCAGCCCACCAGAGTTCCAAAGGCTGTAAATGCCAATCCACAGCCCGAGCACGCTGCCGAATGGAAAGAAACGGTCAAAAGCTGGCCCTAGCCGTCCCAACTGTTTGGTATGAGCGGCAGGAGCGACCAGTTTCCGAGTAGCCGACCATCGATGAACTGGTTTTTGATCACAAGGGCATGTGCCGCGCCAGGGGCGCCGAATCTGCTTGCGAGCTGCTGTCAGCGCAAAGTAGAAAGTTCCGCTTCTCCGCAAGATAGAAAGTTCCGCTTTTTGAAGCAGGGATGGGGGAGCGCGAGGGGCAAGGGATGGTGTTTGAATCTCTTGCCCCTCGCCAGCGCTATCGAAGCCCGGGGCTCGCAGGGGAGAATCTCTCACCGCCTGCCAGATGGGTCGATCGCGAAGTTGGTGATAGCTTTCTTCCCAGTGTCGCTGGCCGTCCAGACGTCGCTGTTTGGCTCGCGCTTTTTCCGCCGCAGATCTCACCGCGGGAACTTCGCGCTTGAGCGAGCGCTCGGCCAGCGCGCGTGGTGTGCTTTCGCGGGGTGCGAGGGCCAGGGTTCGGTTTCGCCAGCGCATCCACCGACTGTGTCGGCGGCGTTGTCTCAGCAGGTAGATCTGCTCTCCTGCGCTTCAGTTTGGAAAACCAGATTCAAACGCTGCTCGACAGCCGCGGCCTGGACGCGATCGTTGCCTTTTCCTCACCCGATGGCCGGCATCTGGCGATCATGTCCGATGGGAGAAACAAGAAGATTTGGATGATGGAGAACTTTTGAGCTGCTCCTCATAACTTCAACTCCGCTTTTAACTGGGTCATTCTCGGTGAATCATGGTCCGCGATCATGTCGGGTGCGAATCTCCCCATTCCCATCACCAGCTACGTTGGGGCGTTGTAGAGACATCTAGAGATTAAGCCATTAGAAATTCTCCATTATCCACAAGTTGCGATCCATCGTGTGATCGGCGATTGCGAGATGACGACCATCGGGGGATGGGCTCGAAAGCAAGGGCGAGGCGTGTTCCCACACTATCGTTGCATTACCGAGAAGATCTACATAAAGAAGGGTTCCAGGTCCCGAACCAGTTCCAACGAACAATCCCTTGCCGTCACCAGCCCAGTGGATGGCGTGTAAGTTCGTCCATTTTTTCACGTGAATTGCAGCGATCGTTTTATGACCCAATGACAGAACTGAGATCGGGCCTGCCGGACTCGTCAGGGCCGCAACGCGAGAGCCATCGGGAGAGAGATCCACGAACCAACCGCTCTCATTGGGATCAAGATCAAACCGTGCGATCTCCGAGCCTGTTCCTTCCTCAGAATTGATAGCCGTAAGGATCAGCTGTTTGTGGTTGACGTCTGGCTGAGCAATGGCACACAACTGCGAGGGTTGCCTTGCGCAGAGTATCCGCGCATCGGGCAAGACCGACGCAATAGCTTCCGGTTCTCCGCCGGCGAACGGTACACGCATCAGGTGAGTTGGATCTCGCGTGCCAAGCTGTGGCGCAGGGATATAGAGGACCCACTTCCCGTCTGGAGTCGCGCGAGCTTCGTTTTGGATTTTCGAAGAAACCAGTAGGTGTGGATTATCGTCGTCTAACGATTGTTTGTAGATTCCGTTCGACCCAGAACGGTTGGAATAAAGAATCAAAGTGCTACCATCCGGGCTCCAATCGAGCGGCTGGTCGGTAGTCTCACTCAAGGTGAACCGCCTTGAGTCGGCGATGTGAGTGCCACCTTCGTCGAGTGTTGCAAGGTAGGTTGTAAAGTGGTTTGTCCACCTGAGAAACGTAAATATCTTATTGTCTGCGGTTACGCTCGAGTCGCTCATGCAGTACCCGGACCAGCTAGTCAGTTGTCTTGCATTTCCTACGGATTTCCCGGTCTCTTCATCCAGCTGCATTTCCCAGAAATTACAATTGGCGTCACCTATGACTGCCGGCTCCAATTGTGAATAGATGAGGCGTCCATCAGAAAGCCAATTAACATCGGGTATCTGTTCCGCACCTTCAAGGACGACAGTTGGTGTGCCGCCTTCTAGATTGCGAGTCACAAAGCGCGCACCGCGTTTGTCGTTCTCCACGTATAGCATCCGCTTCCCGTGCGGCGACCAGACACCACAGTCCAACGAGCCATCCTCATCCGCTCCATACAACTTACGTGCATTCTCTCCATCGCGGCCCATCACCCAAATCTCGCGATCGCCGCGCCTACCCTTGTTTGCTTGAAAAGAGACTAGAGAGCCATCCGGCGAAGGGCCGCACGCATACGCGTTATCACGAAGTTTGTGTGGCGCTGTATTGCTGAGCGAGAAAGCCCAAACGCTGGAACCCTCGGACCCGAACGCATCGCGTGCGCTTGCACGGTGCTTGATATTGACAAGGAAACTGGAACTATCGGGAAACCACGAAATGGCTTCACCCCATTTCACGTTTTCATCTCTAAGACCATCCACCAGAGGAATGTTGTGCGTCTCGCCAGTGGGCATCGATCTGAGATGGAGTCCTCGCGAATCCGTATACACCAAGCTCTTGCCGTCCGGGGAAATCGCGCCGGTGCCCACAGCGTTCTCAGGGGAATTAATGGTCAGTGGCCGTTGTTTCACTTTTGGCAGGCCCATTTGCTTCGCTGGCTGCGTTAAAAAGGTCAGAATAGCGACAATTCCCGCAAGCACAAGAGCCGCGACTGCAAACATCCACCACTGTCTCGAGCCTCTTGGCTCAATTCGCTTTTTGGCATTCTTCAAATCCAAACACAATTTTGCGGTATCTGAATAACGCCTATCCCGTTCTTTCGCGGAGGCTCGAATAATGATCTGTTCCAGCTTCGCCGGAATCGCTGGACTCAAGATGCGAACCGGTACCAGTTCTTGATTCAAGACTGCTTCATGCACCATAGGTGCCGTTTCGCCGTTGAACGCCCGGTGCCCGGTCGCCATTTCGTACAGTACGAGACCAAACGAGAACAGGTCAGTTCGGGCGTCCACCTTCTCGCCCCGAACTTGTTCCGGTGACATGTACCCAGCTGTCCCGAGAGCAATCCCCGTTTGAGTGAGATTGAGGTCGGAACCTCTCTCAGAGTGATGCGGCAGCGCCTCCACAGTCTCGGGTTCTTGCAGCTTGGCCAGGCCGAAATCGAGAATCTTGGCCCGTCCGTCGTGGGTGATAAAAATATTCGCGGGTTTAATGTCGCGATGGATAATGCCTTTTTTGTGTGCTGCATCCAGCCCTTCAGCCGTTTGAATTGCTATGTCGATTAACGTCTCAAGCTGAAGCCCGGCATGCCCATGGCCCTGACGTGTGGATCTTGACGTGGCAGCGGCTAATAGCTCGCGGAGCGTCTGGCCTTCTAGCAGTTCCATGACGAGGAATGGTTGATCGGCGTGTTCTTCCACCTCATAGATCGTGCAAATATTGGGATGGTTGAGAGACGAGGCGGCACGTGCTTCTCTTTCAAAGCGTTCCATTGCTGCCGGATCATGAGCCAACTCCTCTGGCAAGAACTTCAGGGCTACGCGGCGGCCCAATTTTAGATCCTCTGCGGCGTACACAACGCCCATGCCCCCACCGCCTAACACCTGAAGCACTCGATAGTGCGACACCTTTTTCCCGATGAGGTTCCCGTTCTCGGGTTGTTGCCGGAGTGAAGGTTCGAGTTGGCCAGTCGTGGCCTGGTTTGTCTCGGTCCAAGTGACAGGGACGATTAGCCGATAGCCGCGTCTCGCTACTGTCTCGATGTAACGGGGATTCTCAGCAGAGTCTGCTAGGGCGAGGCGCAACTTTTTTATGGCGGCGTTGATGCTAAGGTCAAACTCGACGATTGTGTCGTTCGGCCACAGTACGCGGCGCATTTCCTCCCGGGAGACCACCTCACCGGGATGGTCAAGCAACATCTTGAGGATCTGGAATGGTTGCTCCTGAAGGCGCGTCGTCTGACCGTCGCGGTGCAGTTCGCCCGCACGAACGTCCAGTTCGAACGGGCCAAAACAGGCGAGTGAAGGCGAACGCGGAACGCGCATAGAGGCAAGCGGCCCCGGGGCAACGTCAGGTGCGCAGTTTAGCAGCCCTCCCCCGCCTGTTCAACTGGTCGAGACTAGTGGCAGAACTTGCGCCTAAGTTCCAGCGCACCAATCTATTAGGCAGATCATTCGAAAATCGCTCGGGAATCATCCGGAGAACATTGACCATAAATCGACCCTGGAGCAGAGTCGCTAGGCAATTTAATTCTGCCGGTGGTAGTGGCCGAGGCGCAAACATGGAGCAAGCTCTGGCAAGAAGCAGCTCACCAGCCGCGCTCCGCAGCCTTACCGCGAGCGCCTGAAATGGAGCAAGAATTATGAGTGCCCGAACCACCATCGTGGTCCTGAAGCTTATGGGATTTCTCATTCTCTCGATCCGGTTTGCGAGTGCCACTTATCCCGGAGCGAACGGTCGTATCGCATTTGTTCAGGGACCCGACATATACACGATGAATCCCGATGGAAGTGATGTGAAGCAGCTCACGAACTTGGGGCCGGACAGCGGTGCCTCCTGGGAGTCCTGGTCGCCCGACGGCAAACAGATCGTGTTCAATGAATTCAGGCCACCCGATTTCCTAGGCCAGCTCTGGCTGATGAACGCCGATGGCAGCAACCAGCACCTGCTTCTGGCGGAAGCTGACTTCTACGATGAGCGGCCAAGCTTCACTCCGGATGGCGGGTCGGTCATATTCACACGCTGCCGGCTTGATCTCCCGGATACTTGTGCGCTTTACCAGATCGATGTAACCGGCGCGGGCCCAACCGCGATAACGAACTTCGAGCTGGGGCTTGTCGACTTAAATGGCGAGTATTCCGCCAGCGGAACCCTTGCATTCATCAGCGTTGCCCGCGAAGGAATCTATTGTGCGATCTACCTCGGCACTGATTCTGCGTCAGAACTAAGTCGTATTACGCCAGCGGCATTATGGGCCCGACAACCGGACTGGTCACCCGACGGGAAAAAACTCGCGTTCTCGACGCATTGCGGCAATCCGCAAAACGAAGAGATCTGGGTGGTCGGCGCGCAGGGGAAGCTACTCCATCGGCTCACGAAGAATGGGGATGATTATTTCGGCGGGCCGCACGACTTCCACCCCTCATGGTCGCCACAGGGTGATGCCATTGTTTTTGAGCGCCACGCTCCTGACTTTTCCAGTTCCAGCATTGTCATCATGAAAGTCGATGGGAGTAGCAGCAAAAAGCTGCTCACATTTCGGCCCTCAGCAAGGACAAACGGACCTTTTGCCAACAGAATCCACGGATCCAGAGGAGTGGCGAAGGGTCGACTCAGACAGATCGAAGAAGGCGGGGCATTACCGCAGTGGGGTGTGGCACCGCGTTAGTGCGGCGCAACGACGCCGTCGCGGACGTCAGTGTTCTTAAGGTCTGGACGTATATTTAAGGAGAAATCATGTATTCATCACGTAACGTGTTCTTTACGATCGGTTTGGCGATAGCCGCCTTCACCTTATTCTTTACCGTCGCTCCCGCCAGCGCTACATTTGGAGGTAAGAACGGCCGGATTACTTTCGTCGCAGATTTGAGCGGCACTTTCCAGCTCTACACCATCAAGCCGGACGGCAGCGACCTGTTTCAGGTCACGAATCTGCCGCCAACCAGCGACTCCACATGGTTTCCAGACTACTCGCCAGACGGAAAGCAAATCGTGTTCTCCCATGACATGACCGGCAGTCTTGAGCTTTACGTGATCAATGCGGACGGGACCGGTCTAAGACAACTAACGAAGATTGATGGCACCGACAAGCTATTTCCCCGTTGGTCTCCGGATGGGCTTCAACTCGTGTTCTTGCGTACTGAGGGCATTCTCGGGGCTATTAGCATAATGGCATCCGATGGCTCTGGAGAGATTCAAGATGTGAGCAGGAGCCCGTGGGAGGTATATCAACCCACATTTACGCCGGACGGGAGACATATCTTGTTTGGGAGCCAGGAAGGAGGTTTGGTTTCGGCGATCTGGATCATGAACCTCCATGGTTCAAACAAGAGGAGACTGACGGACGCTCCGATAGAGGCCGGCGGCCCGGATGTTTCGCCGGATGGGAGGCATGTAGTTTTCTACAGTCAGCAGAACACAGCGCGGCCGGCCCATGTTTTCGTCATGAACATAAATGGCAAGGGAACTACCCAACTGGTTCCAAATGAACTAGTATCGCTCCTTCCAACCTATTCACCGGATGGGAAGAAGATCGCGTTCCAAGGCGGAGATTCCTTGGAGAGTGCGAACATTTTTACCATGAATACAGACGGTTCGGACATCACGAAAATCGCAAGCGATCTCGTAGAGCCGGAGAACTGCTTTATCGGCAACTGTCTCATCGCTGACTGGGGCGCAGAGCCGGTGCAATAACACATCGTGCATATTTTGGAGGCAGCCGAGGTTTATCTTTGCATTTCTAAAGGTCAAGCTTTCATGTCAGCCCTGATCGAAGCTGGGTCGTTCGATGAAGTGCTGCCTGATGCCTTTTCTCTTGTCCACAGGTCTTCTCATAGGCAGGACGCTCCCTCTCTCCTGTGAACTGGGCGCTAAACGTCTGAGGGGATGCTGGCAGAAGCGTCACGCGCGATGAAGCCTCAGAATCTCAGCTCCGCTTTTAACTGAACCATTCTGGGCGCTACATCGATCGGAGCCCAATTGGGTCCAGTTCCCAAGATACTGGTCGGTGGTTGTTGCAGGTAGGAGATCATACCCGTGGGCGGTCCAAGTGCGGGCGCCGGGAACCCAAAATTGGGATGGTTGAAGAAATTGAAAAACTGAAAACCTAGGCCTAGAGTCGCACCTTCCCAACGAGTAATTTTTGTGTTCTTAACTATCGCGAAATCGGTATTGAAGTAATGTGGGCCGCGAAAGCGATTGCGCCCCTGACTGAAGGATACCGTTGGGCCGTTGCAGACGCCCACGGCTCCCAAGCGCCCAACATCGAATCCGGTTTCGCATCCAGGCTGAACGAATAGGGCGTTCGGGCCGGGAGTAATCCAATCTGGGAGTGTCTCGGTCGGCAAGCAAGGATTTGGGGCAAGTGGAGCTGCTGCGCCTTTACCACACGGCGGACTTGAACCTAAGGGCCCGACTGGCACGCCATAGAGAAGTGAGAAATAGTTTTTGGATAGGAGATCCGGTAGCGGGAATATGTCCAGGACCGTGTACGGCAATCCAGTGTGCCAAAAGAAGGTGCCCGACACTTGCCAACCCTTCACAAGCGAATCAGGCCCACGCCCCCGCAATGCTGCCCTAACCGGGAGCTCCCAAACATAGTTTCCATTCAAGGAGTGGCGCACATCATAATCCGCGGCTCCGTAAGCTCCGCGCAAGTTGTTTGGGTCCTGGGGACTTACAGTGAATGGCTGTCTGGCCCAGTTTGAGAACGGAGCCGTGCCGCCATTCGATACTTCATCAAGCGCATGGCCGTAGGTGTAATTAGCCTGGAACAGACCTTGGGTCCAGCGACTGAATCGGTGCTGGAAAGAGATAACCATCCCGCTGTAATTGGAAATACCTTTTGTATCGAATTGCTGCACTCCGCTGAATCGAGGGTCCGGCGCGCAGTCTGGAACCGGGTCGCTACATCGCCCCACAGGTAGGGTGCCGAACCCCCACGCGTTTGCGCTGGGGTTCAGGACGAGTTCGTGGATTCCATGATGGCCGAAGTAGCCGACGCTGAATGAAGTATGCGCACCGAGCGCCTGCTGTAGTTGCAGGCTCCACCGCTGATACTGGGGTTCGTGGGTGCGCCTTTCGGAGACATTTATCCTGGGAGGAAAGAAGTAGGGAACTGAGTTTTCAATCTGCGACAGCGTTTCTCCGGAGGCAAATGCGTTGACAAAAGCGACGTTCGAGGCGGCAGCCTTCGCGAACAGGCTGTTGTTTTCACCTGGGGACAGAATGTCTCCGGTGACCGTGAAGGAATTCAGGAGCGGAGGATTGTTTACGAAGTTGGAGGCCACGCTATCCACCGAATCGTAGAAAATACCGATTCCACCGCGGAGGACCGTGTTTTGTTTCACACCAAATGGCTGCCAGGCGAAGCTAAACCGAGGTGACCAAAGAATACTGTCCAGGCCCTGGAACGCCCGTTTCTGATTAACGAGGATCGCCTGATTGTACGGTTGATTGGGGTCATGGCTTACCGCGTTGAACGGTCCGCTCAGACGGGCAAAGCAGTGCGTTTGGCACACGAGATTCGATTGATGCTCTGCACGGATCGTCATTGTTATCGTAAGTCCAGGACGGGTGCGCCATTCATCTTGGGTGTAGATCCCGAAGTGATACCAGGAGGTCGGGTATCGCTTGCGGGACTGAAAGCCCTGGAACAGTTGACTGAAGTCGGCTTGAGAATTCGGATCCGCGCCTCCTTGATAAAAGGCGTCTAGAGTCGTAGACAGCCATCCAACATCGTCGGAGGAGGAAAAATCCGAACTCAATCGGTCTAAATTCAACCCAAATCCGACTTTGTGTTTTTGTCGAGCTTTTACAAAATCTTCCGAAATCTGGTACTGCACCAGACTGTTACGGGCCTGGAAGCTGCTGCCTGGGTCCGCAAGCTGTTCCGGCGGGTTAAAGAAAAGATGAGTTGGGAGAGCCGCCCTCGCTCTTGCAAGATTCACCACGCCGGTCGAAAAGTTGATGTTTGCATAGGCGAAAAGCAGTTGGTTTGCAATCGAGGCACTTGGTGTGTGAATCTCGACAGCGTGAATTTGCCACCATCTCTGTTGAGTTTCGATGTCGAACACTGAGTCAACAGGGCTCAACAGTTTCGTGTGGCCGCTGTCGTTCTGAAACCGGAAAAAGATCCGATCGCTTCTGGCTGGATTCCAATCCATACGGCCAGCGCTCAAAGCATCTTGATTTGGCGCGCCAAGATTAGCTAGAAAATGCATGACGCACGGGACCCCGGCAGGAAGCAGAGACACAAGCGAGGGCCCCGCGCAACCCAAGTCCCCGGGCACGAAACTGCCCGGCATCGCTGAACTTGCGCCCGGAGCCGAATTGTAAAGGTCAAAGACCTTTTTATAGAAAATGTGCGATGCGGATGTGACCCCAAATCGGTTATCAATATTCTGAATAGTGGCGGCCTGAAACTGCGGACTCGCAATCAGCACCGGGGCGATGGAGGGGATCAGTACTCGTAAGCCCTCGGTGTCAAAAAAGAAAAACAGCCTGTCTCTCTTGACAGGACCTCCGAATGATCCAGCCCACTGATTTGCGATATCAAAGGGTCGCGGGACGCCGTTTGCATTATTGAACCAATCATTGGCGTTGAAAACTCGCCCGTTCCAGTAATACTGCGCGTTTCCGTGAAATTGGTTGGTCCCTGATTTCGTGACGTAATCGATGTTCCCTCCGGCAGCGTTGCCAAACTGGCCGGAGTAGCCTGTGCTCACGACCGTGGCTTCTTGGATCTGATTCTGACCGAGCATAAGTCCGAGCACGCCCGTTGGAGGATTATCCACCCCGTCGATTGAGTACAAATATGAAGTGCTCGGCATCCCAAGAATCGAGAAGTTCATTCCTGTCGAGTTAGGGACGTCCGTATTCATCACCACACCAGGAGTGGTCTGCACAATGTAGGTGAGATCGTTGCCGGGATTGGGGACTTCAGAAATCTGCTTCTGGTTCATCGTTGCAGACGGGTCGCCGTTTTCTGCCTGAATCAACGGCGCTTCATCGGTCACTTCAATCTTGCTACTCGCTTCAGCTATCGCAAAAGTCACATTTACTGAAACGGCAGGTCCGAGTAGAACATCCACCGTCCTCTTCTCGTCGCGAAAGCCGGAATGGCTTACCTTTAGCATGTATCTGCCTGGTGCCAAAAAGGAGAATTGGTAAGCACCTTCGCGGCCTGTTTTGCTGGATTGAGTTGTACCTTTGGCGTTGTCCTTGATCTCAACGTCCGCGTCAGGCACGACTGCGCCGCTCTGATCAGTGACCACGCCGGCGAGAGCGCCGGAGGTAGTTGTCTGCGCGCTTAGTCTCTGGCACGTGCACACTGCCGTCATCAGAACCGCAAGCAGCAACCGAAGCGGGCAGAAGCCCATCGAATGCACTCCAGGACATTCAGTGAACGAAAGAACTCACAAGAACCAGATGATACTGCCGCCGGGATTCAACGGTTCATTTTTTGTCTAAGCGGATAGGTGCCAAACCGCCCTTTGGGGGCATTCGGACATAGAAAGGTCTGAGCAACGACGTCGCTTGTGATTCGAACCGACGCTAGGCGAACATCGGCGCTGGTCACGGAATCGTCACAAGAAATTGGCCACTCCGATCAGTTAAGTTGTTGATGAGACAGGGAGATAAGTTGGCCCTGAAAAGGCTGGCGGCGGCGGTTCAACTCCGTCCCTGGCCACCATCATTCCAAAGGACTTAGTGGCGAAGAGCGGAGATTTCCAACCCACGATCCAACCCATGATTCTCACTGAACGCGCTCTGTGAGCAGGTGAATTCTGTCCCCCATCAGTTGTTCCAAGAACTTGCCTTGCGCATCCCGCATGGCGTCCATGAGCTCTGGGCCAGCAGGAACCATACTCAGTTTCTGCTCGAAGCTCTCAGAGGCGCTCCATCGTGCGAAGGCATCGAGGGCGGCAAGATCGATCTGCTTACGCATCGGGAACTTCAGGTGGCGGAGTGCGCTGCGCAAGGCCAAAGCAACAAGCAGATCGCCGACCAACTCGGGCTTAGCGAGCACACCATCAAGAATTACTTGTTTCGTATTTTTGCCAAGCTTGGGGTCTCAAACCGATTTGAACTGCTTTTTTTGTTGTTCAAGGAATGCAACGCACCTGCAACGGGGCGGGCCGGGGTACCATTCGGAGCTCAGATTGGTCACCCCATAGAAACCTACCTCAAAGCTGCCGAAGAGGGTTCCGTTGCGGCTCAATTCGTTGTAGGGCTGGCCCATCTTGAGGGCTATTGCGTTGAAAAGAATGGCCGTTCTGCATATTACTGGCTCAGGGTGGCAGAAGCCAGTTCAAGCGAACTCGGACACCGGAGCCGTGCCCTGGTCGAGAAGCTACGGAGCACTGTGAAGACGACGAAATTGAGGCTTTGGAACGGAATGTCGCAATCGCGGTAAAAAACAATAAGCTCTTTACCCACAAACGCCCCGCTGAATTCATCCGGCGGAGTGCGGATTTGCTGCCGCTGCGGAGAGTCATGTAGGATTGTTGGTAAGCGAAAACAACTGATCGAGCGGGCGAAGGTGCTCTCGACTTCTGATTTTTTCTTTTGGCGGTGACGTATGAAGGACATTTACGAACTTCTGAGACAGAAAGAGCTTGAGATCTCGAGATTAGAAATCGAGGTCGAGGCGCTGCGCGTAGTGGCGCCTCTTCTATCAGAAAACCAGGAAGTCAGCCACGACGATCAGCCGGCTGCGAGCCGTTCAACCACGCCATCGCAGCCCACCAGGGTTCCAAAGGCAGTAAACGCCAATTCCCAGCCCGAGCACGCTACTGTGTGGGAAGAAAAAGTCAAAAGCTGGCCCTAGCCGTCCCGACCAACTCAATGGGTATGCGGCAGGATTGACCAGGATCGCCGCCGAACGCATCTTTTGTGGATTTGGCTCGATCTTCAATTCTGCCATGGCGTGAACCGCTCCCCTCTTTGCGTAACCTACGTAACGTTGGAGGGCTCCGCTCCGCGGTCTACATTGGGTTGAACTCGGAACAGAAATAACCGGTTAAGCCGCTGTGATGTGAGCGGCCTGCTCGTGCCACGCAAATTTGAGAGCAGCAGGTATCTCGGCAACTTTTTCCAGAAACACACCGTCGAATGCAGTTCTTTACTCGCGGTCCATCGTCGAACGTACGGTGCGGAGCCAGTTGCACATCCGCAAACCGTTGCTTTGTCCTAGTGCAAAACCCTATTCGGCTTGCCAAGACGCCGTGCGAATGGAGACGATCCATTCAAAATCTCCGCCAACATCTCACCCTGTTTCTGCATCTCCATAGCGGCGAAACAATCGCCGGGAGACACACTATGAGATTCAAGAAGCGCGAACCAGTATTTAGCGTCCTGCTCGATACCGGACTCCACCTGCTTGATTCCTTGCGTGAACGTGTGCCAGACAATGTGGACGACTTCAAAGACAGAGTCCGGGATACGTATGTTACCGCGACCGACCGCGTGAGCCGCGCTAGCGACGCGCTTCGCGGCAAGGAAGATTCGCAAATACTCGGCAAAGTCACTGCTCTGCTGATCGGAGTGGGGATCGGCGTGGGCGTCGGCCTGCTAATCGCACCGGCCAGCGGTGAAGAAACGCGAGACGGAATCACCGATAAAGTTTCGGATTTCAGCGAAAAAGTCCGTGAGCGCGCCGGGAAAAAGCCGCAGGGCGCAACCGGGACTCACGGCGAATGAGAGCCGCGCTGCAGCCTCGAAAAACGAACATCATTGGCTAACGGCAACTGTCCACTTGTACCTCACACAGAAGTGGGTGCAAGAGTTGTAGCTTTTGCCAGAGAGGTGTTTGCGCGATCGCCCTCGTCCTTGCCGTTGTCGTGCTGCGCAGTCAACATTTCCTTTTGAGTTTGGACGACGCTAAGATGGAGATCGCGATGGCGAGCCTCTAACGATTTTCTGAATCGAGTAATGGATTTGCGATCCATGTCGACCCTTCTGCTCCGTGGCTACAAGCGCGGATGCTAGTCCGGCAGTTCGATTCGGTCGGGGTGTTTCTTATCGCGCTCATGCTCTTCGGCAAAAATCTTTTCCAGCCACTTTGCCTGTTTTTCTGCAACCCACCTATCCACCGATGCGAAATGGTGGCCTATAAAGAATTCCTCGCCGCAACCGTCACATCTGAGGTTCCCCATCTCTTGGAAACCTGCTGTTTTCTCTCCGCTACTCTTCTTTATCGCCACCGCTTTCATCTATCGCTCCGAGTCTGCTCGCTGCTCACGTCGGTCACTGTCAGCCAGGTCATGCCAAACGAAAACTCTCGAGCGACGCCCGAGCCTCACCGCCGCTCTTGTCAGGAACGATCTCTAATTCCATTACTGTGACATCGAAGAGATCAACCGAGTAGTTCTCCACTTCCAGCACTGTCCCCAGCGGGCTGAAATTCCATTGCTGCCGTACAATCTCTCGGAAGGAACGGCCCAAATCGGAAGACCATCGCAGAACAAACTCCTGCGTTCGCGTGTTCTGGCTCTCCTCGAAGACCAGCGAGATAAGTTTTACTCTTAGCGGGTGATCAAAAAGCAGACGGACAATCTGGATTCCCGGCTGAGCGGCGCGCCAACCACGGAGATCGCTCAGTAGCAGTGCCGACTCGACAGGATGATCCCTCGTTTCCGAGGTAACCTCGACTGAGGCCAGACTGTCCAAGTCGAGCCAGTCCGTATTCGTTCGTGAACCGACCTGGGGCACCGCGGTGATGAGGCGCTTACGCATAATGTCTCTTCGCGTCTCTTCCTTTTACCACGCTTCTGCCACCACTCCGCTTGCTAATCACGGTGACTTTTTCAACACCCACGTCTGATTATAAGAGCTATTGAGGTCAAGGGGCCTGGAATGGGTACCCTGTTAAGGCTCTGCGGAATGGGGATGAATGCCCTGGTAACAGACACCAATGCAGGCCTGATGCCCGTGGTCGGAATGCCGTCCACGGTGCGTCCTGCGAGCCCGATGTGGCAGAGTGCGACGTTGCAAACGCGAATGCCACTACTGGCAGACCAAGCACGGCTCGGACTGTTTAGCATCGGCGACATCGCTTTACTCTCCGGGGGTATTCTTATTGTCACGATTTGCTGGCGAAGGAGGCTTGAACGGGAGCGCCGGACGTGCAGACGGCTCATGGAGCGTCACAACCATCCACCATCTACGATTTGGCTAGATTCACAGCCTTGTCGGCTGCTCCAGTGTAATGGCAATGCTTCACCAGTCATGGGGCGACTTCTGCCGGAAACATTGATAATGTATTTTCTGGCAACTGATGCCCGGAAGGGGAGATCCGTTTCCCCGGACTAGCGGCGCCTTGAAATGGACCTACATAACCTAAAAAAACGCATTCAAGAGCTGCGTGGAGAAATCTCCGCCCTGGTCGCCCTCGACAAGGAGAACCGTATCCAGGGATCGCTCATAGGGTGGCAGCATCAGATAGAGCATCAAGCCCGCCTCACCCGTATTCAGGAAATCAAAGAAGAACTTGAGAAGCTCATACCGGGAAAGAGATAGCTCATCCGTCCGCCTAGAGCGGATTCATCAAAATTCATCAGGCATCTTCCGAGCATCAGGCACTCATCGTCGAAGTCTGCCTAATTGGAAAAGAAAATAGCCGCCTGCAACGCAAGAACCTGAAACGTCTTGCAGGGAGGAACTGTGGTCAATATTGCCCAGATCCTCTCTTGCCCTCTTGGTACGCTTCTTAACATGCCTGGGAATAATGAGAACTGGGAAGAACTGTATCGGCAGGCCGTACAGGAACTCGATTTCCAGAAGATCGTTGCCACACGCGACGCAATCGCCGGAAGGCTACGAGACTTGGAAAACAACAGCGACCATCATTCGGAAAGACACAGAATCGAGGATGCCCTGTATGCCTTGATGCTGCTTGACCGTGACATTGAAGAAGGGTAAGAGTGGCGCCGCCAGGCATATTTATTCGTCACTTCGGCTTGTGACATCCGTTACAGACTTTCACAATGACGACGGCGAGACTGGGGATCCACGATTGATGATGCCTTCGCAGCCTTCACCAGATCCGACGCCGACGCAGCCGATCCGTATTTTGATCGCGGACCGAGATCGGATGAGTAGTCAGCTCTTGTCGGAGTCGCTTGCCTTCCGGTGATCTCTCAGACTGGCAGCGTCCGCTCCAGCTTCTTCCTTCCTAGACCATTTTCAAGAGTGTGCAAGTTTGATCAGTCGCATCGCTATGGCAAGTCGTGTCCTTCACAACGTGTAGGCACGTCACAACTTTTGGAGGCTAATGATGAATCTCAGGATCGGGACTGTGATTATTGCGTTGTTCTTGTTTGCGGGCGGGGCCGGACTGGCAGCGGGGCAGGACACGACGAAAACTACCCACGAGAAAACGCGGACGCTCACTGGATGTCTTCAGAAAGGCGAAGATGCCAATGAATACAATTTCACCGCGAAGAACGGCGGTACCTGGGAGATCAAGAGCGACAGCGTCAAACTCGACGAGCATGTTGGGCATACGGTCAAGATTACCGGCGTAGTGTCCAATGCCACAGCGCACGGGATGAAAGAAGAGGTGAAGGGAGAGATGAAGGAGCACGGCATGGATAAACACGCCAACGAGCGCGGTCACATGACGGTCACACATCTGACCATGGTCAGTGACACGTGCCAGAAGTAGCATGGCACATTCCGCTCGGGAACTTGAGCATCTCCAGGGGCAACAACAGAATCTGTGACTGCGCAGTCTTGAACAGGCGCACTAGCGTCTGGAATTTCCCTAATTTTGACCGACTTCGATCGAGAGTTGCAGCAACTCCGGCGAGAGGACTCCTGGCAGCGGACAACCGGTCAATGAGGTTTATCGGAGGACCAAGTGCGCCAATAGTCTCCGAACCCCCTGGTGCTGAACACCCAACCCGTTTGCGCGGCTGTTAGATTGCCAAAGAGGAGCAAATGGGTGTATCAAGCGCCTCCTCGGACTAAGCTCCCAACAACATGTTCCCAGCCCTTCATCAAACACTCGCAGCAGACCGTCCGTAAAGTCACAAGACCGATTAGCGATTGTCCGCTACAACGATGTGTCTGTTGAGTATGTCCGCGGCTTGAGTGAGCGTCAGATCGTCGGATACCTGGTGGAAGTCCCGACGGGTTTCCCTCTTCTGCACGCCGATGCTCTTGAACAAGAGAGCCTTTCCTGTCATCTCCACACTCATGCTAGTCATATCCCAGTGGCCTGGGACAACCTCTGCCTGCCCGACTTCAAAGTGGCCGCCCTTGTCCAAGTGTCCCAGCAGGCCGAAGCCGAATTTTACATCCTGGTTGAGGTGACCATTGAACGCAGCCAGTCGCTCCTGTTTGCAGTCGACCCACATCTCGCCTTCCATATCGTGAAAAACGCGAGCCTCCAGGGAGGGCGGACGAAAATTCGGGTTTGCTCTAAAGCTCAGCCGTACCAGGTTTCCGTCACCACCCGCGTAGCTGAACACCAATGCATCAGGCAGCATCTTGAACAACCGTCTCCCCTGTAGGGTCTCAGCGTCCAGGACTCGCTGCAATTTTCGTTTCGCACTTTGACTGGCCATTAGCTCCTGCACCCGCTGGTCCTCTTCCTCCTGTTGTTTCGCGGTAAGGGAGTGGTCGTTAATAGAAAGGAGCCGACTGAGGGAGCCTTCTTTTGTCTCAATGATTTCCTCGACCTGTTTCTTCCCATACTGTTCTTTTTCGAGTCGGTACATCCAGTTGGTGTGGTCATCTTGGAATCGTAGTTCGTTGCTGATCACCCGCCGTGCTAGGTCGTTGGCCGACACTTGGCTGCTGGGAACGGACTGAGGATGTGCCGGTACGCTAAGAAGAACAATGGCCAGTGCAAGAGCTACGGAACTGTGTACTTGCCTCATTGCATTTTCCATGCATAGCCGGGGCTATGTCAGCGCGGCAGTTTGCGTAAGCGCAGCCAGCAGGATCAGCAACAACGCAACGAAAATCACGGAGCCGCAGACCAGCAGTAGGATTTCGCTCAGCATATCCGCGTTCATGAGATCTTCAGGGTGCATCTGCGTCTTCTTCTCCCGCAGGTCAGCACGATTGCGGCCCCGGGCGCGCCATCGAGGCCCCTCTCAATCGCGGCCGTACTATGTCGAGAGACCCGCCTCAAGAGGGCAGGCCGTCTGGTTGGGCGGCTAGCTGCTCTCTCTTGAGACACCAATAGAATCGCCCGTTTGCTTTGGAAATACTGTGCAGAACGGCTCATTTCAGGAGGCTGCCCTCACAGCCTAATAGTTTCTGTAACTTCCCTGTTTACAGTGCGGTTAGCGCTGCGAATTGGTACTTTAGTGTTGGCGACCGCCCAAACGAATTCTGACGAAGGTAGAAAGTGAGCTAAGATCATCGTAAGGTAGGAAAAGGGCAGAACGGAACGCACCGAAGGGAATTTTTCTGTGAGAGCCTTCGTCATCATCATGGCGCTTGTCCTGTGTTTGGGCTGGCCAAACGAGACCGCGGCCTACGCCGTCCTTGCACATGAAGCGATCATTGACAGCGTGTGGGACACCAACATACGCCCTTTACTGGTGAAGCGTTACCCGAGTGCGACCGCAGAAGAAATCAAAGAAGCGCACGGCTATGCCTACGGCGGGGCCATTATCCAGGACATGGGTTATTACCCGCATGGGAGCTTCTTCTTCAGCGATTTGACGCACTATGTGCGAAGCGGAGACTTTGTGCTGGCCCTTCTCCGCGATTCCAAGGACCTCAATGGCTACGCGTTTGCGCTTGGGTCACTCGCTCATTATGCCGCGGACAATAACGGTCACCCCGTCGGTACCAATCGCGCGGTGCCGCTCCTGTATCCCAAGTTGAAAACGAAATATGGCAACTCCGTGACGTATGAAGAAGACAAGCTCGCACATGTGAAGACGGAATTTGGGTTCGACGTTCTAGAAGTAGCACATGGACGTTACGCTCCGGATAGTTACCACGACTTCATCGGCTTTGGAGTTTCGGTTCCGCTACTGGAACAAGCCTTTCAGGAAACCTACGGTTTGGATCTAAAAACCGTTCTTACTAACGAAGACGAGGTGCTCGGTTCCTACCGTCACGCCGTCAGCCAGCTTCTTCCCAAAGCCACCCGCATTGCCTGGAGCCTGAAGAAAGATGAAATCGTGAAAGATCAGCCCAGCATGACGAAGAAGAAGTTTCTCTATAATCTTTCTCGCGCTAGTTATCAAAAGAATTGGGGAAAGAACTATCGGCCGCCGACCTTTTGGGAAAGATTTTTCGCCTTCCTTACTCGGATTCTCCCAAAGGTCGGTCCCTTAAGAGTGCTGCAACTCAAAACACCTACGCCTGCGGCGGAAAAACTATTCCAAACGAGCTTCAACGTGACTCTGGATCGCTACCGACAGCTGCTAACCCAAGTAGGCACCGGCCAGCCGGACTTGCCCAACGACAATTTTGACACCGGTGCAATAACGGGGCCGGGAATATATCGGCTCAACGATGAGACGCATGCACAGTTGCTCGACGCACTGGCGAAGCAGAATTTCAGTGGTGCTTCGCCGGAGGTTCGGACCGAGCTTCTGAAATTCTTTGGGCATCCGGATGCGCCGTATACGACTAAGCAAAAGCCAAAAGACTGGGCAAGAGTTCAGGCCGAACTTGAACAATTGAAGAAGGCGGCTCCGGCCGTGGTCACGGGAGAGAAGGACTAACCTTCTTTCTTCGGCCCACTTTTCGAATAACCCCGTTCGTCGACTTTGTTTTTCTAAGCAGTGAAGCCGGGCCAGAGACCTCGAGCACCGGAGCCGTGCCCTGGTCGAGCAGCTCCGGCGTACCGTGAAAACGGACGAGATTGAGGCTTTGGAACGGAATGTCGCAATCGCGATAAAAAACAATAAGCTTTTTACCAGCAAACGCCCCGCGGAGCTCATCAAGCGGAGCGCGGACTCGCTGCCCCTAAGAATAGCAGTCTAGGAAGAAATGCCTTTTCTGGGCAGGGAGACAGGCGGGCTCTCTGGGGCGCGCTTGTAGATTGCTGAAGAGTTTCTCTTGGCACTAACTTATGAAGGACGTTTACGAAGTTCTGCGGCTGAAAGAGCTTGAAATATCGACGCTGGAAACCGAGGTCGAGGCGTTGCGCGTAGTTGCGCCTCTTCTATCCGAAAACCAGGAAGTAAGCCATGACAATCAGCTGACTGCGAGCCGTTCGACCACTTCATCGCAGCCCACCAGGGTTCCAAAGGCAGTAAACGCCAATTCACAACCCGAGCACGCTGCTGAGTGGAAAGAAAAAGTCAAGGGCGGGACATAGCCGCCCGACCAAACCTTTTTGGTACGAGCGGCAGGATTGACCGGCATCGCCGCCCAACGCATCTTTATTTGCATTTGGTTCGATCTTCAACTCTGCCATGGCGTGAGCCGGTCCCCTCTTTTCTGCGTAATGTACATAACATTGGAGGGCTCCGCTCCGCGGTCTACATTGGGTTGACTTCGGTACAGCCATAACCGGTTAAGCGGCTGTGATGTGAGCGGCCTAATCGTGCCACGAATTTGAGAGCAGCAGGCATCTCGGCAACTTTTTCCAGAAACACACCGTCGAATACAGTTCTTTACTCGCGGTCCATCGTTGTGACCTGCCCCCCGAATCATGACCACACTTCCTGAGTCCTTATTTCGTAGGAGCTACAGGAACCATCGCGTGTTCATAGGGCGTGCCCACCCACATCATGTACGGTTTAGTGGGATCAGGGTCCTTGTCTTCCGTATAGCCCAATGCCTTGCTGGGCGGACCGAAAATCATGATGTGCGGGCCGGTGACGATCCAATGATTGTCGGCGGTTTTGCCCGTGGCGTACGGGTCAGTATTGCTCGCCCCTTCGTCTCCCGCCAGCATGTACGAAATCCCCATCTGATTCGGCGGCGCCATATGCTTCATCACGGCATGGATAAACTCCATGCTGTTGCGATCGTTACACATCTTGTTGTCGGTACCCATAATCATGCAGGTAAATCCGTTATTTCCTTCGCGCAGGGTGCGCATGCTCCCGTCTTTCCCCCCGCGGACGACGGCTGCTCCCTTGGCGACAGCTTCGGGAGCACTGGAGAGAGCTTGAGCGATGTAATCGGAGTCTGACATCTGCTCTTGCTGAGCCTTGGCTGTAGCCGCAATGGCGAATAGCGATACCGCGACAGCGAAAATCGTCGTCAACGTCCTCATATTTTTTCCTGTAAGCCGGAATTTCCTGTTTGGGCTCGAAAATGGCGGGCAGGTTGTACACCCATTCGTCTGCTTAGCCCCAAGGGCAGGTGTCGGCAGCGGTGCGAAATCCGATGGCGGACACTGACTTTTCTCAACTGTTGAAACCAGCGTTCTCACCAGCTTGTGCCGAGCGTTCTCACCAGCTTGTGCCGTTTGTTCGCCAGACCTCGGTCAATGCGTATAATTGACGATTTTTCGCCAACAATCAATCAGATCGAACTTCGTCGGCTATATCAGTCAAAATCGATGACCCGTCCCTGTGGCTCACAGATCGCGCGGGGCTTCCATTCGGAGTCGACGGCAGAGCTACTGTAATCCTTGGAAGGAGATACCGCACCGTCACGTCGTCTGAGTAGTACCGGACTCGGATGTTCCTGTCCGGCACCCGCTGCGGTGGGGGTTGGGGAGTGAAATAGCGCACCGTCACGTCGTCTGAGTAGTACCGGACTCGAAAGTTCCTGTCCAGCACCCGCCGCGGCATGGTTCTGGAAGTCTCCCTCTCACCCGGCTCTCGACCCAGCGCAGGTGCGAAGGGTAGCGGCTGCTCGAGGGCATTTGATCCCTGTAGCCCTGAAACTCCCGAGGGTGACGGGGGCCGGCGATCCCTGAAGCCAATCCAGCAGGCTATTGCCAGCACTGCAGCCACTCCCACAGTCCTTTCCCATCGGCCCACACTCAACGGAATGCGCTTTGCTCGATTTAACGCTGCCCAGGCTGAGCGCGTGAGCGCAGGCAACTTCCCGGCCCGCGCCATGAAGGTTCCGCAAGGCTGGCATATCGCACGGTTTGTTGCTGCAGCCGTGAGCAACTGCGTGGGAAGCGCGTGAGCAGCTGCTTGGGAAGACAGAGGGACGATAGCCCGCAGCCGCGTGCCAGGATCGGCTGATGTTATTTCCAAGTCTCCCTTCAGTTCATTCAACCGTTCGCACATTCCGGACAGCCCCACGCCGGAATCCCGAACCGACTGACCCAATCGGCTCAGCAACTCCTGTGGTATGCCACGTCCGTAGTCCCTCACTTCAAGAATCACAGCGTGGGCTTCTCGTAGAAAGCGAACCTCTACCTCAGATGCTCCCGAGTGGCGATGAACGTTAGTTAGACTCTCCTGTAGCACACGGAAAAGCGCGGTCTCAATCGGGTTGGGTAATCGCTCCACCTCTGGCGCAAAGTCTATCCGCACCTTCATCCCGCTACGCCGGGCGAAACCCTCGACGTACCACTGCGCGGCGCTAGTGAAACCGGCCTCGTCCAGCATTGGCGGATGAAGCAGGTAGGAGGTCGTACGAATTTCCTGAAGGGCCTCATCAGCCAAAAGCGCTATGCCGGTTAGCTCCTTACTCATCCGTTCGTCGTTCGCTAGTTCTTTTTGCAGCAATCCAACGGAAAGTTTTAACGCTGTCAGGGTCTGTCCGCTGCTGTCGTGCAAGTCACGAGCCACTCTGCGCCTCTCTTCGTCCTGCACCCTGAGAAGCCGCTGTGAAAGATTCTGTAGTGATTCTGTACGCTCCAGGACTAGCAATTCAAGTTGAGAGCGGGATTGCCTGAGGGTCAGTTTGTTTTGATGTCTTGAAAGAGTCCACACAGGTCTACCTCCTCAGCGTAAAGAGGGCAACACTGATTCTAAGAACTGTCTCATTCAAGGAGCGTTCAATACTGAGCAATACTGCACAGGGTCCGTTCGACGCTCTTTTCGCCGCTCACAAAGATTTCGTTCCGCCGTATGCCCCGAAATCTCCCCAGCCCACGTTGTCCCGCAAAATGAACACAACGTTCGGCTTCGTCTGTGTTTTGGCCGTGCGGCGGAAGGGGTGATTGGTCTAAACAGGGGCGTACTCAACCTGCCGGATCATCACCTCTGGAGTCAGGGTTGGCCCGGAAGGAATGATGAGCCCACGCCGGTTACGCCCATGCTACGACACCTCAAACCGGTTGCGAACAAGACACCCGCCGTCGCCTGTACTCGCTGTCTCTTGCGCTGCCCAGGTCAGGGTTGTACAACATGCCAGCCTCAAGTAAAAGTCTAAATATCATGGGGAATTTCATCTTTACGTCCAGTCAGTGTCCCGCCTCGCTCGGAATCGAGATGTGTCCGCGTCCTGCGTGTGAGGCTTCTCATCTTCCCGGTCACTTAAATCCAGCCCGAACAAAGGGTGCTCGTAAGTGCCTGTGATCTTGACCGGCATCACGTAGCCGGCATGTTTTTTCTTGAAGAAAGGGTCCAGCACTTTCAACATCATGGCCTTGATCCCGTGCGTCGTATTCGACGGTTCGGAATCAGTCCTTAGCGTCCCGCGAAGATCAATCTTTTCTGTGATCAGATTATAGGTTGATCCTTACCGGAAGATCAGAGTGCCGACGTACCAATCGCCAAGCGAGACTGTATCCATGTGGCACACTCTGCTCTTCGTCCACCGCCGGGCAGGCTGCAGCCTTGTATAATGCGCTCAGCGTACTAAATTCTTGATGGGATTCTTCGATGGGCACAGGTACCCCAGCCAATCGTTTTCTTCTCTCTCGTCGTTCTCTACTCGGCGTTCTGGGTGCCGCTGGAGGCACTCTGGCGTTCGGTGCCCTCGCGCCTCGCCTGGAGGCTACGCAAGAAGCCCCTGCGATGCCTTCATTCACTGGCCCCGGTGCAAATCCTCATTGGAATTCCGTTGGACCCTGGGTCTCCGAGCCTCAGAAGGCGCCTCTGCTTCTGCTCACAGACCGTGGGGTTCAACTGGAAACGCCCCGGTCCTACTTTCAAACGGCTTTCACTCCGAATCACGCGTTTTATGTTCGCTGGCATCTGGAAGGTATTCCGAATGCAGTGGATTTGAAGAGTTGGCGGCTGCATGTCGAAGGAAATGTCACCAAGCCGATTTCGTACACCTTGGCCGACCTGGTTCGCAAATTCCCGGCCGAAAGCATCGCCGCTGTGAATCAATGCACGGGCAACAGCCGCAGCCGCCTGCAGCCGCGCGTGCCCGGAGGCCAGTGGGGCAATGGCGCCATGGGCAATGCACGGTGGACTGGCGTTCGGTTGCGCGACCTTCTGCACGCCGCCGCCCCGAAGACCGGTTCGCTGCAGATCCAGTTTCAGGGGCTTGAGAGCGGCGGCGGGCCTGACGGTTATGGTTCCCACTTCTTCATGAAGTCGCTCGATCTGTCCAACCCTGTCCTCGATGAGTGCATTGTCGCGTACTCGATGAATGGGGAGCCGTTGCCGATGCTCAATGGATTCCCCGTCCGGCTGGTCGTGCCCGGCTATTTCGCAACCTACTGGATGAAATGCTTAACCTGGATCCGCGTCCTGGATAAAACGGACGACAACTTCTGGATGAAGACCGCATATCGTGTCCCGGACACGGCGCGAGGAAATACAACTCCGGACGACGTGAAGGCCGGAATCGTAAAAATGATTCCAGCCAATCGCATGCCCGTGCGCTCGTTTCTCATTTCCCCTGACGGAGATGCCAAAGTTCCTGCGGGAATGCCCGTACAGGTACGCGGCATCGCCTTCAGCGGCTATGGTGGTGTCGCAAAAGTGGACGTCTCAGCTGACGGACTGAAAACGTGGCAACCCGCGAGGCTCGGCGAAGACTTTGGGGCGTATTCCTTCCGAACCTGGGAATTCACCTGGACGCCGAAGGCGCCCGGCCACTACACACTGGCTGTGCGTGCCTCCGACAGCAAGGGAAACGTACAGCCCGACCAGCCCGTCTGGAATCCCGGCGGCTATCTCTGGAACCGGATCGAGCGGCAGAACTATTTCGTTGGCGCCGCTGAGTGAAAGGAGGTCTTCCGTGCGACTGGTGAAGCGCTACTTCGGGTTGCTTTTCGGCGACTCGCTCGTGCTTGCCTTGGCCGCGGGACTGCTTCTTGCGCAGGTTGAACAGGGAGGTTACGAGCCTAGCACGCTTGGCCGGATCCAGCAGTCCCCTCCTGTCGCACTCTCCGACGATTCCGTCTACCAGGTCTCCGCGTATCCGCTCTATCCACCTGAGCTGGCGGAAGGAGAAGGCCGTGCCGAAACCGAGGGTTTCTGTAGCCTGTGCCACAGCACCCGCTACATCACCATGCAGCCACCGCTGCCCGCGGCCACGTGGGAGGCCGAAGTCACCAAGATGCGTAAGACATTCGGCGCTCCGATCCCGGATCCGTCCGCCGCACTGATCATCAAGTATTTGCAGGCTCACTACACGCTGGACACGCGCAAATAATAGCGTTGTCTAAAGCGCTCGCGCAGATTTAGGACGCGGATTCCTCGCAAGGTTTCAATCTTCCGCCGGCGGAATCCCAAGAGACGCCGCTATTTGGCCGCGGAGGTGACTTCTATCTAGCCGACTGCCTTCGCCAGTGTTTGAGGCTATAATTCCCGCCAATGGGGCATCGGGGCTTCTCGCGTCTTACGAACGACGCGTCCTCGGCATTGCAGCCCGCTGGTTAGCACAAGGACTGCGGTTGTAGTAGTCGTTCACTCAATTCCTCAAACTCGCCAGGAATTACCTCACGAGCGACTGGGCTCCTGGCTGCCTTGAACACACAAAATACTACTTATGCATCTCATCCATGGACGCAGCTTCAGCCTTCTTACTTCCCTGGGTGATCATATTCACTTTGTTCACGTGAATTGTGCCAGCCGCTTCGTCTACGGCACCCTGGACGGCCACACGGTGTCCCATGTGATCCTTGAGCGCGTCCTGATTGTCGACGTTGAGAACTTTGTGTTTAATGTCGTCGACAAAAACCACGTGCTCACCGGCCTGAAGGCACTTGTTGCCACATGCTTCATGACCTAGACCGGCTCCTTTGACACCGCATTTCGAGTCACTAACCCATCCTTTTATCCATTTACCTTTCGCCGCGTCCGATTTGGCCGAGGCAACCGCTGCCAGCGATACCATCAGCGACATCGCAAAACAACACCAGATCAGCCTTTTCATTGGAGGTCTCCTAGCGCCTGGAACAAGCCCTTTGAGCAGCTTTGAATGGCACGAACTATACGCCAGAGTCGCAGCTAGGTGCAATCACAATCAGCGGAGGGGGAAGGACCTACACCGCCCAGGCCATTTTCCTCTTGTGGAGTCATCGTAGAAAGTAGGCGGCGGCGCATCGTTGGCGTAACGTCGCCATTAAACCAATGACCCCCTCGGGAGCACTCCGTCGCCCTAGCACTTACCTTCCTCATCGCGTTTCCTATTGCGGGTGATCGATACCCTCCGCCGCCAGGTATTCGCGTGTAGAGTTTGCTCGGGGGTTAGTCAAGCGTCGCGCCGCATTTAGGGCAGGGGACATTGGCGTGATGTTCAGTCGTTTCCTTTCGGTGGCGGCACCGAGACCGACGGTGCAAAAACCTGTACAGGAATCGATCATCGGCCGCTTCCCGGCTTCGGCCATCGGTCGTTTGTCGACCGCTGACTCGATCCATCCCGATTAACAGCACGACGTCTGCAGCTTTCGTCGGGAACGCGTAAATCAGGGAGGAAAGGCAGCTAGGAAGACAGAGCGTGGCAATCGCTGCTGAAATTCCCTGTTCGGCGCAGTCACTAGCCTGCCGTCGACATCATTTGCACGAATCGCTGACCATCTCTACTTTCGTGACCGTCAGATGTCCGTGCTCGGCATTAGTCTTCGTCATGCCACTATCCTTCGCAGCATCTTTCGCGTCTTCCTTCAAGTTGTGCCCGGTTGCATTGGAGACGACTCCGGTCGCAGTCACGGTGTGACCTAGATGCTCAGCGAGAGCCACTTACTGCTCCGCACTTCCCAAGTGCTGCCGTCGTTTCCGGTCAGCAGGAACTCTTTGGCGCTATCACCCTTCGACAGGCACCCGGTCACATCCCTTACATCCGCCTTCTCCTTGGCAAGTCCAAACGTACAAGCAGCAAGAACCACACACAGAAGCAGCTTGATTTTCATATTTCTCTTCCTTTGATTCATCGCCGGTCGTCATACTATCAGCGGAAAAAGCCAAGCATGTAGGCGATGAGGAGAATCAACAATATTTCCCCAGCCCTATGCCGGCCCCGCCGCCCGGACCCTAGCGGGTATGCCCGTAGTACCCTTTACCGAGGCCAAAAACCAATATCAAGATGATGATGAGTATCAGCATTGTTGGTCTTCCTTGTCTTCGACGAATCGCGAACTGGCTCTACTAGCAGGCAGAAGCAAAATAGATCGCCGTGAGCACGATCTCGTATGGCCGCTGTGTTTCACAGAAATTGACGAAGCAACGCGGTGGGGTGGTGCTGGCCGCGTTGCTGGGCGGAGCCTACTCATCCACCGTTACCACGGTGGTATTGTCTCGAAGGGCGACTCGTGAGAGCACCCTCATCTCTTCGCTGGTGGGGTTGTGATGGGGTCAGGCGTTATGTATATCCGTCTGGTCGCACTGGTCGCCATTTTTAGTCGTCCTCTGGGGCTTATGTTGGTGCCAGCCTTTCTCGTACTGGCGGTTCTCGCCGTTGCAACGGGTTGGTTCTGGTCGAGCAGACCAGACGTGGCGGTTTTCAGCTGTAAAGAGTGAGTTCGAACAGAAGAATCCGCCTGAACTTCTGGCAGCCTTTCTCTTTGCTCTTTTGTTCCTGACCATGCTCGTTGCGACGCAGTTGGCCGTCACTTATCTTGGAAAGGCCGGAGTCAACACGCTCGCTGCCATCATGGGAGTCACGGACAGATCCTTTCGTCATGGGAATGACCCAAACCGCAGGGACGCTTACCCCACTAAGAGTCGCCGCCGCTGGGGTTCTCATTGCCGCCTCCAGCAACAACGCAATCAAAGGGGTCTACGCCTATAGCCTGGCCGATAGGAAGACAGGAGTCCCTAGCCTTTGTTTCTTGACCGGTCTCGCCGCGCTCGGTCTCGTTCCCTTGCTTTGGTTCTGACTTGGGTTGGCGATCAAACCGCCACCTCTAATCCAACGCCTTGTGGAAGCGCAGCACACTTAGCGTTAGTAGAATCGACCCGAGCGCCGCCATGGCGATCATTTCCGGCCAGAGGATGTGGAAGCCGATTCCTTTCAGATACACACCGCGCAGCACCGTAAGGAAGTACCGAAGTGGATTGGCGTAAGTCAGATATTGCAGCGATCTCGGCATGGTGCTGATGGGGAAACCGAAGCCGGAAAAAATGACAGCCGGCATGATGAAGAAAAATGCAGTTACCATGGCCTGCTGCTGCGTGGAAGAAACGGTGGAAATAAGCAGTCCTGCACCCAGCATACATAGTAGAAAGAGCACCGTGCCGGCCAGGAGAACCAGCAGTGAGCCGCGGAAAGGAACGCGGAACCAAAGCGTTCCCACAGTGGCAATCAGGGAGACGTCGAGCAGGCCGATCAGGAAGAATGGCACCGTCTTGCCCAGAATAAATTCAAAGGGCCGGATGGGGGTGACCATGATCTGTTCAAGAGTGCCGATCTCGCGCTCGCGCACAACGGCAAACGCGGTGAGAGTGGTGACCAGCACCAGCGTCAGGCTGCCAATTACGCCCGGCACAAAAAACCAGCGGCTTTTCAGACTGACGTTGTACCAGGGCCGTGGTTGCAGCTCGACGCGCGGAATATGATTCACCAGGTACGGCGAGATGCGCCCCATGCGGTCAGTCTGGAAATCCTGGGCAAAGCCCTGGGCAATCTGATTCACGTACCCGGCCGCGATCAGCGCCGTATTTGAATTCGTTGCATCCACCACCACCTGTAGGGGAGCCGTCTGGCCTTTTCGCAAGTCCTCGGAAAAACCGGGATGGATCTGCAGTGCCACAATTGCCTCCCCACGGTCAATCAGATCGATCAATTCCTCCTGCCGGGTGAGACGCCAGCGTACCTGGAAGTATGGACTGGAGGAAAAACGGGAAACGAGATCCCGGCTCTCCTGGGTGTGGTCGAGATCAAAAACCGCCGTGGGGACATGCCGGATTTCGAACGTTGCCGCATAGCCGAAGATTAGCATCTGGATGATGGGTGGCCCGAACAGGACAAAGCGTGTCCGCTTGTCCCGGAAAACCTGGATGAACTCCTTGATGAGCATTTGTTTGAGTCGGGACAGCATGTTCTCAGACCAACCTTTTGTTAAGGACGCGCGTGGCCAAAACAGCCAACACCACAGCAAAAATCGCGAGCGGCACGAGCTGTGTGTACAGCATCCCGATGGGCGTGCCTTTCAGAAAAATCATCTTGAGTGAAGAGACGTAATAGCGCGCCGGCAGAATGCGGGTTACGAACTGAACAAACGGCGGCATCTGCTCGATGGCAAAAAGAAAACCTGAAAGCAGAAATGCCGGTAGAAAAGTAGCCACCAGAGCAATTTGGCTGGCTGCCAGCTGGCTCTTGGCAACCACCGAAATGAAGAATCCCAGGCAGAGCAGCGCGACCAGGAACAAGGCCGTGGTGACGAATAGCGCCATGACCGTACCGCGAAAAGGAACCTGAAACCAGAAAATGGCCAGCACAACACAGACTCCCGCGTCGAATAGGCCCACAATGAAGTAGGGCATCAGCTTGCCGAGCATGATTTCCAGAGGACTCACCGGAGTGGAAATAAGCTGTTCCATGGTGCCCCTCTCCCACTCGCGGGCCACAGTCAGCGAGGTCAGAAAAGCCCCGATGACTGACATCACCACGGCCAGCACCCCGGGCACGATGAAAGCGCTGCTTTCAAGATTCTCGTTGTACCAGGTGCGGGTCTCAACACTGAGCGGCGGGGGTTGTACTTGCTGCCCGCGCCGCTGCAACCACTCGAGTTGAACATCATTGGAATATCCTTGCACGACCGCCTGGGTGTAGCCGATGAGGACATTGGCGGTGTTGTCGTCCGTCGCGTCCACCAGAACCTGCACGCTTGCGGTACCCCCCGCCCGCAGCGTTTTGGAAAAATCGTAGGGAATGACGAGCGCCATCTGGGCCCGGCCATCGTCGAGGGCCTTGGCCAGTTCGGAATAGTTGTTCACAGCACGTACGATCTCGAAGTAGTCGGACGACTGGAACCGCTTCAACAACGCCTGGCTCTGTTGGCTCGCCTCGCGGTCGTACACGTAAACGGGCAGATGCTTCAGATCGAGGCTCACCCCGTAACCGAAGAACAGCACCAGGACGACAGGCATAATCACAACGATGCCCAGACTGCGAACGTCGCGTCTGATCTGGATTACTTCTTTGCCGGCAACCGCCTTTAGACGCACCCACCGCATGCTAGGCGGCCTCGTTTCTGCCTTCATGTTCGCTGGTGAGCGCCACGAAGACATCTTCCAAGCTGGGCCGGATAGGTTCAATCTTGCTGACTCGTACGGCTCGACTGGCCAGATAAGTCTGCAGCTGCGCAATTCCCACGCCCGCATCCGGAACCAGCACATGAAGAGTGTTGCCAAAAACCGCCGCGTCTAGAACTCCGGGCGCACCCTGCAATGCCTCGACCGCTGTTCCCAGGGGTTCGCACTCGATGAGCAGCAACTCGCCCTTCATGGATTTCTGCTTCAACTCGGTCGGCGTGCCCAGAGCTACCATCTTGCCGCGGTAAATCATAGCCAGACGGTTGCAGTACTCAGCTTCCTCCATATAGTGGGTGGTCACAAACACAGTCACGCCATCGGACGCCATCTCGTGAATCAGGTCCCAGAACTGGCGGCGGGAGATCGGGTCCACACCGGAAGTGGGCTCGTCGAGAAAAATGATGGGCGGGCGGTGCAACACAGCGCAGCCCAATGCCAGGCGCTGCTTCCAGCCCCCGGGCAGCGTCCCGGTCATCATCGTCTCCTGTCCTTTCAGGTCCGCCATTTCGAGCGCCCAAGTGATGCGTTCGCCCACTAAGGCGTGCGGAATGTTGTAAAGGCCAGCAAACAAGCGGAGGTTCTCGATCACTTTCAGATCGTTGTAGAGGGAGAACTTCTGGGACATGTAACCGATGTGTTGGCGCACGGATTCCGGCTCGCGAGCCACGTCGAAGCCCGCCACCAACGCCCGCCCGGAAGTTGGCCGCAGCAGCCCGCAGAGCATGCGGATGGTGGTGGACTTGCCCGCACCATTGGGTCCTAGAAAGCCAAAGATTTCCCCCGTGCGAGTCTCCAGGCTGATGTGGTCCACGGCCGTGAAATCGTCAAAACGCTTCACCAGGCCATCGAGCAGGACGGAGCGGTCTCCGGTATTCACGCCCTGCCTCCTTCGTTGCTGCCCGACACGGCATCGACAAACAGGTCTTCGATGGTGGGGGGAACGCTTTGTATGTGGTCGAATGGCACTTGCGCCTGTTTGAGGCGCGCCTCAAATTCCGCCTTCCGCCGCGAGGCGTCATCCACTACGATGTGGACCCCATCTCCGGTGAGTACGAGGCTGGAAATTCCTTCCGCGTGCTGGAGTTGCTCGCGCACCCGCCGTGGGTCGGCCGAGGTGACCGCCAGTACCCCCTTGCCCAGCGCCGCTTTCAGGTGCGCCGGCGTATCACAGAACAGAAGCCTGCCCAGATTCATCAGGGCTACGCGATGGCAGCGCTCCGCCTCATCCAGGTAAGCGGTAGAAGTAAGTACAGCAACACCCTCAGAAGTTAGCTGGTACAGAATTCGCCAGAAGTCCCGGCGTGACAGGGGATCCACACCCGTTGTGGGCTCATCGAGAAGAATGACCTTGGGCCGGTGAATGAGCGCGCAGATGAGGCCCAGTTTTTGCTTCATTCCACCGGAGAGTTTGCCCGCCAAGCGCCCTCGAAACTCGCTCATGCCGGCAGCCTGCAGAAGCTGCCCGGAGCGTAGTTCACGTTCTGCTCTCTTCACTCCGAACAGATCGGCGTAGAAACGCATGTTCTCGTCTACGGTCAAGTCTTCGTAGAGCCCAAAGCGCTGGGGCATGTAACTGAGGTGGTGTTTCGCGCCTTCCGGATCGCGCCTGACATCGAAGCCGGCGACGGTTGCCGTCCCTTCATCGGGTGGCATGACACCCGCCAGCATACGCAGCGTGGTCGTCTTGCCCGCACCGTCTGGGCCGACCAGGCCGAAAATCTCTCCCGGATGGACGTCAAAACTAAGATGATCAACGGCATGAACTCCCGGGAAGCTCTTGCTCAATCCGGCAAGACTGATCACCGTTTGGCCGGCGGAGTTCATTGCTTTGGCTCCTGGGTGTTGCCGGCAAGCTGAATCTCCGCGTCGGCCGGCATTCCCGGCTTCAGTTCGTGGTTGGAATTCTCAAGATCAATTTTGATGCGGTACACCAGAGTCACCCGCTCCTCGAAAGTCTGCACGCTCTTGGGCGTGAACTCCGCCTTGGAGGAAATGAATGAGATGCGGCCATGGTAGGTCTTCCCGGGATACGAATCGGTGCGGACCGTAACCGACTGCCCCCAGTGGATGCGGCCCAGTTCGGTCTCGTTTATGTAAGCGCGCAGCCATACGTGGTCCAAGTCACCGATCGTGACCACAGGCGTGTTGGGAGCCACCACCTCGCCCAGCTCGCAATTGCGTACCAGAATCACTCCGGCCTCAGGGGCTCTGAGCGTGGTGTAATCCAGATAAATCCGTGACAGATGCATCTTTTGCACCGCTTGTACCAGTTGAGCGCGATCCACGGCGAGTTGCTCCTTACGTGTACCTTCAAGTGCCTGGTCATACTGCTCCTGAGCGCTCTGGACCACGGTTCTCGCCCGCTTCAAATTGGTCTCGGTCTGGTCGCGGGCCACCTGCGGTCCTACCTGCTCGCGATACAGATTTTCTGCGCGAGTGTAGTCGAGCTGTTTTTGAGCGAGATCAGCCTTGGCATCGGCCAGTGCCTGCCGGGCAACTTCTAATTGCTGCCGCCGGGTTCCCGCCAGGCCGAGATCGAGCTGCGTACGTTGCACCTGCACAGCGGCCTTATCCATGGCCAACTGCTGACGGTAGTCTGCGGTATCCAGCTTCGCCAGCACCGTCCTCGGCTCTACCCATTGGCCTTCCTCGATAGGCAGGTCCACGATGCGACCCGAAACCTTGAAGCCCACAACGCTCTCGTGTGCCTCAATATTGCCGGACAAGTGCAGAAGGTTCGGCTCAGATTTTTCCGCCATCCAGCGGGGGCGGAAGTAGAAGAAATAAACGCAAGCGGCAACCGCGCCAACCATGACCAAAACGGCAATTTGGCGTTTCATGACGACCCGGCTCCTTTCCTTGCCGGAAGGCTGATTCCGGACCAGTAAATTTCAAAAATGGCATCGAGCCGGTTCTCCAGATTAGAAGGCGGGTTCAGACTCCAGAGGAGAACCGTCCCGATCAGTGCTTCCTGCAGCGCGCAGACCATATTCTCGGGTGTGAGATCGGAACGGATCTCTCCCCGTTTCTGACCCAAACTAAGGACCTCACCCAGAATCTGGCGGCCACGCTTAATGGTTTCCAGGTGCATTTTGCGGACAGCTTCGCTGGACACCACCGTAGCGATCAGGCCACGCGCTACCTGTGCGTTCTTACCCGGTTCCTCAGCAATCTGGTGGACGAAGTGGCGGAGCAGATCGCGGAGCGACAACTCACCCCGCTGCGCCGCGACCCGTGCCTGACTCACCCGGGTGAGCTGGATTTCGTAAAGAACTCCGAAGACCTGCTCCTTGCTGGGAAAATAGTTAAAGAACGTCCCTTTTCCAACATCGGCGGCTTCAGTGATGTCCTCCACGGTAGTTTCAAAGAAACCGCGTTGCCCGAAGAGCTCCATCGCTGCCCGGAAAATGCGCTCTCTGGTCTCAGTTCGTTTTCGCTCCCGGCGTCCTGGAACCAGAGGCGCGAACTGGCGTGGCTTTGCAACTCTTGATCTAATGTTCATCACTCTCAGACCCGTAGTCATTCATGACCTACAGTCATTTAAACAAACGTAGCGTCTTGCCGTCAAGATTCAGTGAAATCAAACAGGAAAGCGCAGAGTGCACCGAACACTCCCCGATTCACCCGACACTATGAACAGAGTCGGAAGATGACAACCGGACGGACCCGTTTCCGGCACGATTTGCAGGCGCCGTCAAGGAACCAGGGAAGTTGGCAATGCCGAAGTAGATAAGATGAGGCGGCAGGCACGGTATTGCCGATACGCCGGCCGGAGTCTACACCGTCACAGTCTCTGCGTCGGGGTTGGTGACGCACACCGCCGCTGTTACTCTGACCGTTCGGTAGTTTTGACTCCCGGGCAAAGCTGTAACTGGAATCAACCTGGTGCTAGGGACGGGAGTGCCAAAATTGACATGCCACAATGGCGAGGACGCAGCGGGGTCATCGGCGTCGAAGGCATAAACACTATCGTTCTGTGTCGCGACGTAAAGTACGTTTCGGATCTTACCAGCAACCGCGAGATCCGGGACGTAGAGCGGCTGAGCATAGATCTGACCGTCTACCGTGTGTGAAAATAGCTTTCCGAAGGTGTTTACGTTCACGTTGGAGGTATTGAGCACGAGTTCGGCCAGGTTCTGTCCGGTCCGGCTAATGTCGTTGTGGTGGGTGGTCACCGCAACCTGGCCATTGGCGATTCCGGCCGATCCGCATATCACAAGCGCACACGCCAAGATTAACCGCTGGATCATGCGATTAAGACTCTCTATGTCGTTCAAAAGGGGCCCCCTTACTGACAAGTAGGGGGAGAAGTTGACACAGAATAGCAAACGCGCGGGAACGCACTGTGATCCCCCTCACGCTATCCCGTGATTCTGGTCATAGAAATCGTCGAGATCGCGCAATATTCTGGCCCGCATCGCGTAGAGACCGCTTCTGATCTTTTCCCACGCTGTTACGAAAATCACCGGTCACTTCATGATATTTCAGCCGCGGATTGAGACTTTGACTTCAATCATTTCGCGGATCCACCGATTCCTGGCCATTTCGATTTGGTAGGCATCCAGCGAGGGTAGGCGTGCAATCACCAGAGGCTTTGACCCGGCGCATCCGAACTGGTTGGTCCACGGTGTTGGCAAGAACAGCAGCGGCTATCCTCTTGTTCGAACTTGTGTCGGGGGTTGTGTCTTTGGCTTCCTGGGCCGCGGCCTACGCGCGACAGGATAGGGAAGTAACGTAATGGAAACAAGAGAACATATCCGCCACATTGAAGAAGACGCGTCGCGGGGATCCGTCGTCGGAATAGAAAAACATTTCGTGGCGAAGCAAGGCCTCGATTCCCCTCAGAACTTCATCACCACCGCTCTTGGTTGCCGCTCCTCTGTAGGCCGCATAGCGGGCTTCCCTCGGGAGCCCTTCAATGGTCGGTGGGGTCCTGGAAGCGTCGATTATCAGTAAGGTTGTGCAACGCCCTCAAATCGCCGATCACGTTGACTGAGAAGCTCTGAACGGCTGGAACGCCGTCCACCCCGGCCACAGTCAGGCGGATGGTGAAAGGCGCTGCTCTGGTGTAGGCGTGAGACGTCTTCGGACCGCTTGCGCTGGTGCCGTCGCCGAAATCCCAGTGATACTCGACCGCGGGCACGCCGGCGCCTTCTGTTTGCACTGAGAGTTGGATGGTCTCGCCGGCGTTGGCCACTGAGGGTACTTGCGCCTTAACGCTGGGCGCGTTCGGGGAAACGTTACCATCGACGAGCTTGATCACTCTCACGGACTCGGGGAGCTGATTCTCGATCCGTATGGTACCGCCCCCGAGCGTGACCGGCACGTTCTGGTTCAGCACGTCCAACGCGTTAAACATGTGCTCTGCAGGCAGCCCGAGGTCAGAAACCTTCAAGGTGTGCGACCGCGGGGTCTCTGTCCAATTAAAGACAGTCAGGATGGCCTGGCGTGGACTTTCCTGCAGAAAGAAGATGCTGGGTTGTTCATCCTCGGGTTCATATGTCATCAGATCGACCGGGGTGGAAGCTCGTCCAATCTTGGCCATATTGAGCAAGTCCGTATTCTCAACCAGAGCTAGACGATCTCTCTGAGAACCCAGGACAGGCATGTCGTCGCCAAGCTCATACATGCCGCCGGACACTGCGGAGAGAGCGATCGAGGCCTCAGCTGCAGGCAGCGTAAGCGAGGAAGGCCGTTTTAGACGATCGCTGAAGGACTGCCCCGTCGTGTTGAAGGCGTCCGGATCATTCACGAAAAAATTGCGGTGCATATAGAAGCGGGCGGCAATGCCTGGTGCAGCGTCCTTTGTTCTCTGAAAACTGTGCCCCGTGTCCGTCGAGACCCGGCCTGTGTCGACCAGTCCCACCGGGTTGAGCATGGGGCTTCCGTCTTTGTCCAGGACCACTTCAACACCCACGGTGTTGCGAATGATTTGCAGTCCGATGCGTTGCGCTTCGAGGGCGGTCGTGTTGGGCCGGTAACGGTAGCCCTCGATGGCGGTGGTGTCCATAAAATCGAATTTGAAGAACCGCACTCCCCATTCGCGAACTAGGGTCTTGTAAGTCTGACGCAGATACTCCTGGGCTGCAGGATGCGTCGTATCCAGCGTGTAGATCACATCCGTTTTCTGATTCCAGACCTCGCGACTGGGAATCGGCTCGTTCTTGGCGTTGTGGACCAGCCAATCCTTGTGGTGCTCGTAGACCCACGCCCGGCTTGTCACCTCGAAGGGGGCGGTCCATACGCCCAAGGTCAGGCCATCTCCGGTGATGCGGTGTCCGACGAACCGCATGCCGTCCGGGAACTGTGTGGCATCGGCTGTAGTGTATTCTCCACGGGCGTACTGATAGCCCTCATCAATCTGAAAATACTTGTAGCCGAGTGACTTCAGATGTTCGGCCTGCCAGTCCGCATTAGCCAGGGTCTCACCCTCATTGATCGTGCCGTAGAAGGCCGTCCAACTCCACCAACCGATCGGCGTCTCAGCGGAAACTCGAGCGTGGTGCAGGCGTCGAATCGCATCGCCGTAAACCAGCAGCTGATTGTGGTAGTCCGGTCCGGCTTGGAGCATCAGGCGCTCGGAAACCATGTCCGCTCCGGGTTCGACAGGAAGACTCAGTTCGATCTGATCCTCCGCGGGACTACTCCTCAGATCGAACTCCCTTTGAACCTCGGTAGTTCCCGTGGAATCAACGCTGAAAGATCCAATCTTCGTATCGTCTCCAGAGTCCGAAGCTTGCAAATGGAGCAAGGTCAGAAACCGGTCGGAGGTCAGCGCGCCGAAGAAAAGACTTTGTTTGCTCTCCCGGTTGTAGATGAGCTGACTTCCGGTGCCGCGATGTATCCCGCCGGGCGCCTTCCCCAGGTCGTAGATTTGTAACTCAGGCCAGTCTTCACTGAAACTGTCAGACAGAATTCGATCGGCGGATGCATGTCCACCCAGATTGAGCACAGGCTGCCCGATTGCCTCCAGGCCTCGGATGGCCTGCACCGTCACTTCCTTACCGGTCGTGTTCCGCACTGTCACCTGGACAGTGGCGTAGGGACGCTGGTAATAAAGCTGCACGACATAAACCAGATCTGCTTTGCCTTCGAGTCCTGTGCAAGTAACGGTTACCGTCCGGCCAGGGCCGAGTTCATCGGTGAATGTGGATTCGGAAGCTTGGTGATGCGGATACTCGCTCGAACGCAGCCACTGGTGATTGACCTGTGCTGCTACACGACTGGTGAAGATGGGCTGGCCGCCCCGACCCCTCAGCTGATACGACCCGGCTTGAGCGTCGACGGTCAGCGACAGTTTGTCGTTCGTCAATTGCTGGGCCGCACAGGGCACGGCGACAGTCAGCGCCCCAGTGATAATCGCGGCCACCTTGCACAGCAATCCGCATGTCCTTTTCGGCACGGCGCAAAGCCTCCCTCCACCTGACAGAGGCCAATACTATACCGATGACGCATAATGCGGCCAGGTGAACGAGGTCAGGGCGCATCACTCCCCCCGCCGCTCGAAGCCGTGACGCGATAGTCAGAGAGCAGACGGCAGCCTATCAGCGGCACATCTCGGGATTGCTCCGGAGTGACGGGCGATCCTGAAGTCCCGAGCTAGGATCTGATGATCACTCAAATTGTGTTGTTGCGTCGGTTCCGGGCGGATGACGCTAGTGCTTTTTCGGAGGCGACGCCGGGATAAGTGCTCGACGCTGAAAAAGGTGTGAGGCGTCGCGTTCGAAAAAGCCGTCAGAAGGAAGCCGCTGGCGCGGCGGACGCGGGGCCTATGCAAATTGAATGGAGCGAGTAAGGGGTGTAGAAGTTCGCGGGAGTCGTCAGGGCCGGTGCAGAAGGAACCCATCGAGCTGTGCAAAGACGAGGCGATGGCCGAAGTGAGCCTGGGGGTGGACAGGAAGGGGATGTCTGGACGCAACGGAGACACACTTCGGCGAAACGCTTTGAAGCGCGTCGACGGCGCGGTATGTGGGCGAGTGATTTCATGCAGCCGTGGCGAGGAGCGGTGGAGAACGGAGCTGGAGTTGTGCTGCCGTGAATCGTTCGACAACGACCATCGGTCCACCGCAGTTGGGGCAGCGCCATAGGGGCTGAGTGGTTGGTGGGGTCGAGGGTTCTGATTCGGCTTGCGGTGGAACTGCCTGGAGAGCAGCGAAACACCGTGGCAGTAGAGCGGTACGCCTGCGATTGGCGAGGAAGCCGAAGTGGCGGATGCGGACGAAGCCCTTGGGGAGCAGGTGAAGGAGGAAGCGACACAAAAACTCATCGCGCGAGAGGGTCATCAGTTTCTGCTGATTGTGGTCAGCGGAGTCACGCCAGCGGAAGGTGACTTGGCCGTCGGCCAACGCGATCAAGCGATGGTTGGAGATGGCGACGCGGTGAGTGTAGCGACCGAGATATTGCAGTACGTACTCGGGTCCGCCGAAGGGTGGTTTGGAGTAGACGATCCAATCTTTGCGGAAGAGGGGACGCAGCCAGGCAGCGAAGAACTTGGAATGGGTGAGCGGCGCGAGTTCTCCGGCCAGGCGCAGTTGGCCGCGTTCAAAGGCGGAGTTCAGGCCAGAGATGAACTTGCCACGGAACACGCGCCGCAGTATGGCGATGGGAAGGAAGAAGCGCGGGTGGGATCGGAAGACTGTTGATCAGGCCCTGGTAGCGGCTTCCGATGTTTACCAGGCCGCAGCCGAGCTGGTATTCGAGAAATATGGGATGCGCTTGCTCACTGCCGATGAAGGCGGATTAGCGCCTCCTGTAAAGTCCGTGGACGAGATGTTTTTGCTGGCAGTGGAATCGATCAAACGTGCGGGTTACGCGCCTGGGAAAGATATTTCTCTCGGCGTTGATGTGGCTTCTACCCACTTCTACAATAACGAGCGGTACGGCCTGGATTCGGACACGCTCGATAGTTCAGGAATGATCGAGGCAATCGCCAGTTGGCTCGAGCGATTCCCCATCATCAGCGTAGAAGATGGTTTGGCGGAAGACGACTGGGAGCATTGGCCGAAGCTTCGTGAGACCGTCGCTGGCCGGGCGCTGACTTTGGGAGATGACCTGTTATGCACTAATCCGGAACGCATCCAAAGAGCCATTGAAAGAAAGGCCTGCGACGCGCTGCTTCTGAAAGTCAATCAGATCGGGACGCTCACCGAAGCGCTTGAAGCGTGCCAACAGGCGCGGAAGGGGAATTGGTCAGTCACGCTTAGCGTTCGCAGCGGAGAAACAGAAGACAATTGGGCAGCCGACCTGGCAGTTGGGTGGCGGGCCGATCAATTCAAATGTGGATCGATTCGCCAGTCCGAGCGACTTGCCAAGTACAACCGCCTGCTGGAAATTGCAGAGACTACAGGTTGGACGTTAACTGGTTGGCGAACTTGAATTCCCACCTGCTGTAAAGCATTGCGGCACATTTTGGAGCGGAGACCATCTAATCATGCGTCGGTCAACCAGCTGGACGTCATCTAGCACATGAAACCGCTCACTTGCCCTGAGCAGTATCCATTCTCAAGAATCGCGCGGCGTTATTGGACAGGATGTCACGTTTCTGTTGGGGTGTCAGGTAATCGGCGTTCTGAATGATGCTGATCGAATGAGCCATCAGCTTGGGCCAGAGCAGTTGGTCGGTTCCGAACATCACGCGATCCTCGAATCCGGCATCGACGAGTCGCTCGATATAACGATTGACTTCCTTGATCGGATAGCTCCAGATGAGTCCCGCAACCCGCAGTCGACCGCGATATCCACAAACGACGTGACAGCTGGAATCAAACCCTGCACAACATGGGCTCTCAGATTTGCTGGATCATCTTCTGAAAGTGGAAGGCTCGGCAATGAGGCGCACCAAGAGAGATAACCTCATTCTTGTGGCGAACCGGACTATCATTCCCATCAACAATCAGTATGAGGTACCCGCATGTCCGCGAATCAGGTAGTGCTTTACTTCGACAAGCAGGAAGATGCTCTGCTTTTCACCTTAGCTGCCAGTTCGGTTATGTCAGCAGAAGGACCCGTCCGCCGGAGCGACGCACTGGTCAAGGTTGCGGCAGAGATTTGCAAAGCCAGTCGAATCACGGCTGAGGGTGTTCTGAACATCACGTGAAGGATGGCACACAGAAGATGATCAGAAAAGCTTTGCTACAAATCGGGGCTCCTGCCCTGCTCGCTTTCATGGCATGGAATGCGTATCTTGCTGTCAGCCATTTGAGACAGATGCAACACATTGCGGCGGGCACACTGGAAAGTTCGACGATCCAGGCGGACATCTCCAATGTTCTGAAAGACTTGACCGATATGGAAACAGGTCAGCGCGGATATCTGTTAACCGGGAACCCTTCGTACTTGCAGCCCTATACCAACGCGAAGGGCAGGATCGGAACCGATTTTGCAAGCCTTCGTGTAGGGCTCACTAATCGGGCGGAGAGCGAACGGTCTCAGGTCTCCCAGCTCGAGTCTTTGGCTACCTCAAAACAAGCTGAGATGGAACGCTCTATTGGTTTGCGCCAACAGGGATATCGCCATCGCGCATTCACGCTGGTGGATTCAAACGAAGGGATGGAGTACATGGATCGAGGTCGAGGGCTGCTGTCTTCGTTGTCTGTGGCGGAGGCGAACAATTTTGGCAGGCTCGATAGAGAGAGGAATGCGACTCTAAGTAAGGCTTTGGTGGAAACCATTGTTGTCAATTTATGTCTGGTTGTATTGACAGCATGTCTGTTTGGACTCGTCCGCTACCACGGGCAAGTGCTTGAACAGGAAACTGCTAAGAGCAAACAAGCACTAGCCGCCCGTGACTTGCAGCTAGAGAAACTGACGTTTGCGCTTTCCAATCAAGCCCGATCAAAGACCTCCGCCATCGAGGCAAACGCCCGACTGCTACTCGATAACTACGGGGGATTTCTACCACGGCAAGGCCACGAATATGCTGAGCAGATAAAGGAAGCATCCATCCAAATGGAGCGGCTTCGGCAAGATTTGATTGCCAGCCCAGGCCGTAACAGCGATGAAAAGGCAGCCTAGCAACCGATCACCCAGGCCGCCGGCTGCGCTCCAAGCGTCTCACTGACGCGACCACTGCTCACAATGAAGTGGGCCCGAAGGTTGCGGCGGCCTAGTTATCCGAATCAATCCGCATTGCAAACAGGACATTCCTGCGGGGCGGCCACGTTCGTGATATAAAGCCCATCAATCCGCACCATGCCACGAATTCCGGTTACCATTTTGCAATTCGAGAACCAATTTGTGGTTTGCCAGTCGGCAAGCCGGACGTAATCGCGCGATCTGGTCTCCCGGAATTACTTCCGAATTGCCATGACACGAGCAGAATGCCGACCACCCGGGACCCGCATCCCGTTGATCTGCCAGTGACCAAATCTCGGAAGCACCCTGCCAGCATACGTCGGACAGGTCGTCATCCAATGCTTCTGGCTTGAGCTTCCCTGCCACTGCTGGATTTCCACAGACTCCTTCCCTTCTTTTCCCAACTCTTTGAAACCAAACGAGGGGACGCTGGTCCAAAGTGACCAATATTGATCAGACGCACTCGATCATCCCGACTATCGTTTCTCTACCCTCTTCCGCCAATCTGCTTTGAAGAAATCAGGTTTCGCATGATTGAAGCCAAATCTCAACCTTGGTACGGGCTATACGCTTCTGCTGTTCTTGAGTTAGAACCGAAGCACGTCAGCGAGCGCGTGGATGCGGCTGAAGCGGCAATTCACGGCCGTCTGCGGGACCTGCAGTACGATAGCGACCATCATGAAGAGCGGCAACTCCTGGAAGACGCGCGACGCACCCTAACATTTTTGCGTCGCTCTCCTGAGACGATGCGGCTCTAAGCACACACCAACTATCCCAACCGAGCATTTATGAGATAGCTTGTGGTCAATTACCGACGATTGGTGCAGTGAGAGTGAGAGAAAACTGGGAAGGATCGGCCGAAGGTGATCGAGGTTTTGGTTGCCAGCTTGGGAGTTGAATGAAAGCATCATTGGAGTTGTCATCACGCCAAAGCCGAACTCATAGGCATCGGCTAGGGAGAAAAAGTAGCCAGAGCGCATTCGTTTTTCTGAACACAATCCCGGCCCTGCAGCGGCATGCTCCCTCTTCTCCCGGAAGATCAATGCCCAAGGCGATCAAGTCCGGCTCTCTTGGGTTTTCCTAGCCACATCGTTGCGTCGGCGCCGTATTGGACCACTGTATCGGCGGCGAGCATGTCCGCATCTCGACCGAAGGTTGATCGACCGCCTGGCTTCGAAGTCGTATTCCTCGGAAGCAAGAGTTGCCCTTGCACAGGACTGCTGGTGGGTTTCTTCGCTGCCTGACCACGGAGATTGACAGCGTGTTTCTGGTAACGGATAACGACGTCTTGGGCGACAGTACCGGCTTCGGCGCCATTAGGCGATTGGCGAGAGGTTCGCGTCACAACTGGCTGCTGAGACGATGCCAAGGGCTTTGGCATTGGCCCCGAGGTGTGGGAAGCATTTCTTCGTTCCAGCATTCTCGAGGCCAGCGATGTATGGCCGGAACGAGCTGAGAGGCGATGGATCGACACGCCCGTCATCATGCAGAAGATGATCGCTATCGCGAGGGCCTCGACCGCCCTCCAGGTCTGATCAGTCCTACCAGTGAATTTGTCGGGATTATTCAGGGATACAAAAGGGACAGCGCCAGGTTGGTCTGCCCGAAGCTGCGGTCCTCGAATCATCAAAGATGGAGTTCGTTGTTGGACAATGGCTCCGGCTGCGAAAGTACTCGTGTGAACTGCGCCAATCGGCTGGACCGAGGGCCGACGATCATTGTGTAACTGCAGCATGTACGCGGCGGCCAGAAGGCGCTGGAAGCTTTCTGCGTTCAAGACCGGCTTGTCTTGAGCTGTCTTAGCTTCTTTCACGTCTTGACCTGTGTCCCGCGTCTAACACGCACATCGTATTCGCCGCTTTCTCGGATTCCGAGTCGAAACCGAAGGGCGATCATCCGACCAAACAGCGCGGAAATGGTAATATTTTTCAATAACTAAAAACTGTCCAATTTTGAACACACTGCATGATATAAACGAGGGCATTCGGCGGCAGGGACGGCGCGTTAGAAAACTCGCCAAACTCGACTCCTCGGAAACCCTGTGATGATTCGATTTCTCGACCGCCACTATGGGCGTTAGCAAAGTGTAGTTTTCTGAATACCCATCCCATGGGAGGGCTTGGGCAAGGCGCTCGTTGTCCTCTACTGCTCAAGATCCTGCCTAACAGCCCGTGGCAGAACTGCTGATATTTCGCGAGCGGTGACGAGGCATGCGGCAACGGAAAGATGATACGAGGGACTGACCAACAGCGGCAGTAAGTCGCCGGGCAGGAGAAACGCTCGTCATCAGGCACAGCAGAAAGCGCAAGTGTCGCCAAAACACCTTCCCAGCGCGATTGTTAAGCTCCCGCGGCGTGCCCGCTCCCAGCAGCTTTCGCAGAATCAGACTCAGGTTGAACGCTCCCACGTGGATCAACTGCCGTTTCAGAATGTTCTGCCGCCCCCGCAGATGGCAGCGTCGCATACCGCCCGTCTCGTAGCAGTGCGCGAAGCTGCGTTCGATCAGCTCTCCCCGTCGCCGGAGTAGACTCTTGCCGTACGCGCCCCGCACCCGTTGCCGATTCTCGTAGACCGCCTGCTGCTCGACGCGCTTGCCTTGCCAGTGGCGCCGTCCCTTCTGCTTCTTCTCCGGAATATAGCTGCGCACCTCATAACTCTTCACCCGCTGGACCACCGCTCCGCTGTGGTAGCCCTTGTCCGTCACCAGCTCTTCGATCCCGTTGAGGTTGATCTTCGGCGCATGCTTCGGCCGCAACTCGGTCTCCCGTCCAATCTGTTCCGCCACCTGCTCACCGGCCTGGCATAAGGTTTCATCCAGCGTCGTTGTATCTCCCTGGTCGGCCGCCTGCAGCGTCACGGCCACGATAGCGCCCGTGTCCATATCCACGGCGTGCTCGGCCTTGTGGGCCAGATGGGTGCGCCCGTCTTTCATCTTCGCGATCCGCGCGTCCTCGTCCGCCGGACTCTTCCACTCTTTGTTGGACGTCCGCTTCTTGCGCTTCCGATCCAGCCGCGCCAGATCCTCCCGCGTCGGCGTCTCGATCCCAGACGCCTTGGCCAATCCCCGCAAGAACTCTTCATACGTCTCGCCGGTGTCGCGTCGCACGATCGACCGCATCGCCGCGTTCGCCTCCAAGGTCGTCGCGTCGATGCCCATCCGCTGCCCCTTCAGCAGTCCGCGTTCTGCCAGCAGCCCCAGCACCCACGAGAACACCTCACGATGCGTGTCGATATCGATCAATCGCCGGGTTCGCGATATCGTCGAGTGGTCCGGCGTCCGTTCGTCCAACCCGATCCGCAGAAACCGCCGCAGCGCTAGCGAATCCGCCACCCGCCATGCGATCCCACCTTCGCTATCGATCCCCTCGAAATACCCCACCAGCAGCGCTCGAAAGTAAACCCCAGGCCGCAGCGATGGCCGCCCTAGTCGCGCGTGATAGAAGCGTGCACATAATCCTTCCACAAACTCGTCGAACCCGGCACCCTCCACTAACTCGTTCAACCGCTTATAGAAAGGATGCCCCGGCGCTACCGCCAACTCCGTGTGCGCGATCCAGATGTCTTCTTGCTTCTCCCCGCCACTCCGCTTGCTCATCGCCATGCGCGCATTCTACGAACGATCCCTGCGGATCACACCATCTTTATTGTTTCAGGTAGCCAGACTTGCACCACAGGCTGCTAACGTATCCAAGCCGGAATACAAAGACTTCTAATCGGGATTCTCAAATCTGGGCGCTATCAGGCGAAGACTTTGCAAAGCCCGCTCCGCTACACGGCGTTCAGTGTCAGCGTCGAGCTCTTCGGTGTGTTCCAAGCTACGCAGGCCGGTCAGGGCTTCATCAATCGCCTGCTTTTCGACAATATGAAGGCCAGGGATGTCGTGCAGTTTTTCAAGCCGTGCCGCAATTTCAATTCGTGCATCTCCGATGCGGCCGACGATCTTAGCATTTTCCAGTTCCATCATCGCCATTCGGTAAAGATCTACCCAAATCTCTTTGTCACTATCAGGCATGCGTTTATTGTCCTTAACCTCGGTGGTGCTGTGTAGGTTACCGTAGCCTCCAAGGTTCCTGCTATCCTTCCGAAACCCTTGCAAACCGCCCCGTACATTTGCAGCATGGGTATGTCGGGCATGCGGCTGGGAAGTGTCCAACCCTCTTTGTTCTTCTGCTGATAAACCATCGGCAGAGGTGAAAGAGTCTTTCAACAACCATGAGTGTCAGAAACATTCACGCAAGAACACTCAAACACGATCATGGCGCAATAGCGGGCAACACCCAGCTTTCGAGTGGCGTCTAAGTCGTATCATGTCTGCCATCCAACGCACGACCGCAGGCAAAACAATTCAGACCTGCCAGAACTGTGATCACCGCCAAATACTTAGAACCGTCAGACCTGCCGACGAACAGCCGCGCAAGAACTACTGCATGTACTGCGGACATGAGTGGTGGGAGTTTGATAAGAAGCCTGCACGACTCAATTCGCGCATGGTTTGATTCCCGGTGAAGAGTACCCATCCTCGTCAATGACTCAGTGAACGTTTCTGAGCAGCACGGGACCCTCTGCTCTGGGGTTGGGGAACCGTAGAGCGGCTGGGGGGCTAGCGTGGATGATGTCGTTCCTGACCGCGTACATCACCAACTCCGCGACCGAGTGGAGCTTGAGCTTACTCATCATATGGCCTCGATGTGTTTCTATCGTTTTCACAGCCACATTGAGAGTAGTGGAGATTTCCTTGTTTGTCCTGCCCTCGCTTAAAAGTTGCAAAACCTCGCGTTCGCGGGAGGTCAATCTGGACACCTCGGGCACAGCCGAAGCGCCGTTATGCCGCTGCAAATAGCCTTCCATAATCAAATCGGAAACTTGTTTGCTGAAAGCGGGCTTGTTCCGTAGTAGTTCCTCCACTGCTAGCGTCAAGTCCTTGATCGCATCCGACTTGAAAATCCACCCGCGAACACCAGCTGCCAAACAGTCTTGGACTACTTGCTCGGAGTTCACATCAGTAACGACTAGTATTTTCTGGGCTGGATTATTGTGTAAGATCTGCCGCGCGGCGTCTACTCCATTTAGATGAGGCAGGCAAATGTCCAGAATGAGAAGATCGGGTCTCAACCCCTTGCACTTCTCTACCGCTTGCCGCCCGTCAGCGGCCTCGCCGCAGATCTCCCAACCTTCGTGTGAACTGAGCAATGAGCACAGGCCTAAACGAAATACTGGATGATCGTCAGCCACCAAAATCCGCAACCTGTTCATAGAGCCTCCCCAGATTGGAGGAAACTTATCAGGGCAAGCGTGATTCGGTCTGTGCACAATTGCTCACAAGCCAAGCCTGGTCACAAGCCCAGCGTTTTCTGAGACATTGACCGCTAACCAGTCTCTTCAGAGGAATCAATACCGGATAGGATTACGTGGTAATCGGTGGATATGAGCAGGCATACGCCCAACAGGTTTAAAATTTCACACAAGCAACTGCAACCGCCTCAAGCGATCGCCCAATAATCATGGATGCGCTTTCCCGTTACCATTCTTGGTAGCTTGCCCGTCACCATTGGCAGCGCCGTACAATCCATCCGACACAAAGGCATTTGTTCGTATCCTGCCCATCTGTTCATAGATGTACTGGCGAAGATCGGCTACGTCAAGAATTCGACTTCCGTTATTCAGATGCGCATAAATCAGATCTTCCCTGAGGCCTTCGAGCAGCGATAACGCGATTTGTCTTTGATTTACATCCATGACCACACCGACCTGCGAATAGCATTCTAGGCACAGCTAAAATACCTTTTTGAGTGATATTTAATCTGTGCAATTGTGATCACTCAAAGGCGGGAGGTTTATACAAAAGGCTCTCCTCCAGAGCGCACTCAAAGGGATCAAACGGGCACGCCGCGCAGACGCTAACGAGGCTTATCAGGCGGCAATCAACGAAGGGATTGGCGTTCGTTCTGAACGGGCTTCCCGCAACGAAGTCGTTACGTGGTAGTCACCGCATAGTTTACAGAATGTGCCCCACTATCCCTGCCTCAGTCTGTTGCGATCAATCGGCGGTCACGATGCGGCTCAAAACGTGGTTGGCCTGTGGCAAGCTGGCACTGTTCCCCCTGTCCAGCACAGCAGGTTGGACAGCGGACAGCAAGTATCTTTTTGGGGTCGAGTTCTTTTTTCATGGGTAAATAATGCCAAAAGCCCCATGCGCAGGAATGATCAATTTTGAACAGTCCCGTTCGGCCAGAAGATTCGATAGGCGCTGAAGGTCACACTAGAAGCTGCCTTGCCGCAGCGTACCTACGTCCCTGCCACTGGATACGTACTCGATTGGCAAGATAGATTCATTCAGGCTATATGCCTGCACAACGTGATCATCCCTTTTCCTAAGTCTTCGGAAGCCGAGATGATCGGACATTACACGGCCGCGCGGGGCCGCACTCTCCCAGACGGAGAAGGGGCCCGCGCGGCCTGCGATCTCGCGACATCCACCGTCGCCTGTACTCGCTGTCTCTTGCGCTGCCCAAGTCAGGGTTGTACAACATGCCAGCGTCAGCAGAAGCCTAAACATCATGCGGGATTTCATCTTTACGTCCAGTCAGTGTTTCGCCTCGTTCGGGAGTCGAGATGTGTCCGCGTCCTGCGTGTGAGGCTTCTTATCTTCCCGGTCACTTAAATCCAGCCCGAACAAAGGGTGCTCGTAAGTGCCTGTGATCTTGACCGGCATCACGTAGCCGGCATGTTTTTTCTTGAAGAAAGGGTCCAGCACTTTCAACATCATGGCCTTGATCCCGTGCGTCGTATTCGACGGTTCGGAATCAGTCCTTAGCGTCCCGCGAAGATCAATCTTTTCTGTGATCAGATTGTAGGTTCCTTGCATCTGGGCCAAGGCGCCGGGGACGCTAAACGAAAGATTGGAGAATCTAGCCGTGCCGTCTCTCAGGAGAACGTGTCCCTTCAAGTCCGAGAGCGCCGTCGCAGGATCATCCTCGTCCTTTTGCGTCTTTTGATGCTCTTCTTCGCTGAGGGCGCCCTCGCTGAGATGGTTGACACCTTGTTGTGTGTCGGATTTCGTAAAGCTACCGGCATCGATTCCGAAATCACCCTGCAACTCAACTTTCTCTAGAAATGGCCGTTTTCCTGGCGGGATGGCGACGTTGGCGCGAAAGCTCACTGTCCCAGACATCGGCGCTCGCGGCGAGCGGGTAAAGAGCAGTAGAATGTCCTGGATTCGCCCATCGTTTGCCGCTAGTTCGACTAATGCGGTTTTGCCTGGTTGCCCGGATCTTCCAGCCACACTTCCCTTCGACCACACCGTCGTTTTGAAGAGAGTTGCACTCACTTTCTCCAAAAACGTGTCCCCATTCTCGCCGTTCACCACTGCGTGGAACTGAGTTCGCAAGTGCACCGAATGCGAGCTTGAGATCACTGTGAAGCGCGGCGTATCAGTCAGGCCCTGAACCTCGATGCGATCGAGCACGCCTGAGAACTTACCAGAAGAAGAAAGCAGCCCGGCTATGCCGCGGAACACACCCAAATCTGCCTGTTGAAATACGTATTCCCCCGACACTGCAGTTTTGCCTACATCGTCTGCACTCCAAGGACCAAATTTGCCCGTAGTAGTTATTTCCCCCGGCGGCTCCGGGCTTGAAAAGGCGGCTTGAAACGACGCCGGGCCACTAGTGCCAACGTTTCTAAGGGCAAAGTTATGAAAGGAAAACTTCAGGGGTTGCTTCTCCGCCTCCTGCGAGGCCACTTCAAGAATCCCTCCGTCCGCGACTAATTCGTCGATCACGACAGGCGATCTCTCAGGCGTTTGAAAGTGCTCATTGGAGCCCTGCGGAGGTGTTAGAACGCGCATGCCTTGCGCACGAACGCGCCTGACGTGCTTTGTGAAAAGGCCGGAGAAGCTACCCTCAATTCCTAGCCTTTCGATCGTGATCAGCGGTGGCGACCCAAGTTTCGGATTGTGCTGGAAGGTCACGTGTTCGAGAATGCAACCCGGGCGCGGGAAGTACGTAGCGTGAAACGTACCCGCATCCACCCTGCTCAGGCTCGCGGCCTCCAATTCCTGCAGAACCGCTTTGCGGCTGAATGGCCAGTGCCATGCCAGCACGACAATGGCTGCAAGAAAAATAACTCCCATTGCCAATGCGGCACGTGCTATGAGCTTCCACGCTTTCCTGGACGATGTGGGAACGATTACCTGCTGCATTTGTCCACCCGCGAACTGAAGGTTTTTGAGGCGAGTAATGGACCCTGAGTTGCAAACAGTCAGATGGAAGGAGACCCAAGAGCTTGATAGCGGGATTCATGGCGCCGGGACTCGTACTACCTTACCTTCAACTCGCAGTTCGTCGTCCGCCCAACAATTTAATGACCAGCACCACCCTCCCAACCAGGAGTAAGTGGATCAGGCCTCCGCCGATATGCAGACTGAAACCCAGAAAGCCACAAAATCAGAAGTACGACAAGAACCGTCCAAAGCGTGGCAACCTCCTCATGAGCACCGGGCTCATCGTTCTGCAGCATGCACCGGTTCAAGACTTGCGCGCTCGCAATTCTGCAATGACCTCCGGGGAAACGCCCGTGTTCCCGAGAGTTCGGGCTGCATCACTTGTGGCAACTGTCACTGACCATGGTCAAATCCGTGACCGTCATATGACCGTGCTCGGTGTCGTGTTTATCCATGCCGTGCTCTTTCATCTCCTCCTTCGTGTCTTCCTTCATCCCGTGGGCTATGGCGTTTGATACCACGCCTGTAATCTTGACCGTATGCCCGACGTGTTCGTCGAGTTTGACACTGTCGCTATTGATCTCCCAGGTGCCGCCGCCCTTTGCGGTAAAATTGTATTCGTTGGTATCCTCGCCTTTCTGAAGACAGCCCGTAAGCGTCCGCGTTTTCTTGTGGGTGGTCTTTGTTGTTTCCTGTGCCCTGGCCACTCCGGCCGCGCCCGCAAACACGAACAATGCAATAACCCCGGTCACGATTCTGAGATTCATCATTAGCCCTCCAAAAGTTGAACTTGCCCACCCGGGATGATAAGAGTGAGCACAGTGGCACGACTGGTCAAACTTGCACACTTGTGAAAATAATCTAGCGGGCAAGAAGGTGGCTCGACAACACGTAGGGCAAGTATGAGCAAACGGTCACAGCGCTTGCATCGTAACTATATTAGTGTAAAGTCACAATCGCAGGATGAAGCTCCCATAGGGTCGCTACAGGCCCACGATCATGCTCAAAATCTTCGAATGCCATTCCTATAACATCCACGGGCAAGGCTTGGGGAAGTTCCCCTCCATGCTGCGAGTCGAGCCGAAAGCCATGCTGCTTTAGTTGCGCTTGAATATTTTGGCGGGCACTACAATACTCACTATCAACCGGAGTTTCCACGATCATCCGGGACGAACTCTTGTCCGCAATCTGCGAAATCTCCATGACAACATCGCAGTCTACTGCGTTTACACTTGCATTTTGCAAAAACGCGCTCGCAATATGAAAGACCTCGAGTTCTCGCCCAGTTCGTGGCGCGTCGGGAGGCATAACCGGGTCTTGTGACCAGGTAAGAATGGTTTCCACCGAGACTTCTTGTGCAGCGATATTAGGGATTGGGACATGCTTAGCTAGATGCCGATAATCGGCGATGTCCGGCTCAATGGGCAGACACTTGCAGAGGTCTTTCGGCGTCGGCTGCAAAACACCGAAGTCTTGCCCGTTGCAACTCAAGGCAGGTAAAACTAGGAGGATCGTAACCCACGTAAGCCAAATCTGTTCATGCCAATTGAATTTGCGGTTCACTGATACCCTCAGATGCTACCGACAACTGCAAGGCTGTATGACTCAATATGTGGACAATGACTGAATTGATTTCAGCGCCAGGGTTTGCGCCTTTTTCCTCGATCCGTAACAGCATAGGCTTGGAAAGACTGGTTCGTGCACGGTTCAGATAATTACTTTTGTTCAAGGTCATCCTACAATTGTTGGCTATTTCCGGGGCGCTTATTCATGTTGAGTGAGCGTGCACGGTTTCTCCGAGACTGGATCGCAAATGGCAGAACCAGAGAGCAACGCAAAGAAGATTAATGCATTCATGAAGCCGATGCTGCCCTTTTGGCTTATTTGGTCTTTTCGGGGAGTGCGGTAACCGTCGGGTGAAATCCTTCGATCAGGGCAGCAGTACACATCTCGAGTTTCTCATTCCTTCCTTGAGCATAGCGTCAAGCGCAGCACTTCGTGCCCGATCTACTGCACCCGTGGTCATCGAGTGAGCACCAGTGAGGCCTCGAAAAAAAACATAAACGATGCCCACGCCCTCAAGAGAACAGCGACCACCAAACCGAACTCTTGGGGTCGCTTCATACGGTAGCCGACGAACCGGGAGTGACTCATAAGGCGGCCCGAATCGAAATGTCGGGTACGGTCAGTTCCACAGGGACCCGCTCCAAGGACAAGTGTTCTGGGCGAGACGCTCGGGCCCGAGGCGTCACTCGTTGACTAGCCTATGGGGCGTCCGTAAGATGAAGCGAACCGCAAGCTAGACATTCTCCCGCATGATCGGACAAACCATCTCGCACTACCGCATCGTAGAGAAGCTCGGCGGTGGTGGTATGGGTGTTGTCTACAAGGCTGAGGACACACGGCTACATCGCTTCGTCGCATTGAAGTTCCTTCCCGATGAAGTTGCTAGGGACTCGCAGGCGCTCGCCCGTTTTCAACGCGAAGCGCAAGCCGCATCCGCTCTGAATCACCCTAACATCTGCACGATTCACGACATCGGCGAGCAGGACGGGCAGGCGTTCATCGCCATGGAGTTTCTGGACGGCACCACTCTTAAGCACCGCATTACCGACCGTCAACTCGAGGTGGACCTGCTCCTCAAGCTCGCCATTGAGATTGCCGACGCGCTGGACGCTGCCCACTCCAAAGGGATCGTTCACCGCGACATTAAACCGGCAAACATATTCGTGACCGAGCGCGGCCACGCCAAGACCCTGGATTTTGGACTCGCGAAAGTCGTCTCGGGCCGCGGCAAGATCCTGGATGCAGCGGGAGCTGCAGCCGGTCCCACGATCGGAGTCAGCGTCAACGACCTGACTTCGCCCGGCTCTGCGGTGGGCACGGTTGCCTACATGAGCCCGGAACAGACGCTAGGTGAAGAACTGGATGCGCGCACCGATCTGTTCTCCTTCGGAGTAGTGCTCTACGAAATGTCTACCGGGCGTCTTCCATTTGAAGGAAGCACGTCAGCCGCAATTTTCAATGCCATTCTCAACAAAGTCCCAACCGCTCCAGTTCGGTTGAACCCTAAGCTCCCACCTGAACTGGAGCGCATCGTTAACAAAGCATTGGAAAAGGACCGCGATCTGCGCTATCAGACCGCAGCCGAAATGCGGGCGGATCTGAGACGCCTGCAGCGGGACCGCCAGTCGTCCTCCTCGCGGCAGTCGGTCGAGGCGACGGACTCTAGCGGATCGGCCGCAGTCGGCCACGAGAGTGCAGACTCTACCGTGTTGAGTCCGTCGAAACACAAACGCCTTCCGCTGATCGCCGGCGCTGTCCTGGTTGCGCTCCTGGCAGCCGGGCTCGGCGGCTTCCTGATCGGAGGGCGATCCGCCACACGGCCGGTGCCTACTTTTCACGAACTGACCTTCCGACGCGGCGCTCTGACGTCGGCGCGATTTGCTCCCGACCCGCGTTCGGCCATCTATAGTGCCTCTTGGGACGGCAATCCCCAGGCAGTGTTTATCAGTTCCCCCAATTCCACCGAATCCCGCGATCTGGGGCTCGTACAGACGGAAGTCCTGGCTGTCTCTTCGGGCGGGCAAATGGCGGTATTACGCCACTTCCGCGTCGCCGACAATGTTTTCTCATACATCGGAACCTTAGCTCAGCTTTCCATCGGCGCCGATGCTCCCCGCGATCTCCTGGACAACGTTGAGGACGCCAGCTGGAATCCTGATGGCAGCGCGCTGGCGGTGGTGCACGAAGTCGGCGGCAAGAGCCGCCTCGAATATCCGATTGGCAAGGTTTTGTATGAGACCGCCGGCTGGATCAGCAATCCTCGGTTCTCCTCCAGAGGTGACCGGCTTGCCTTCGTTGATCATCCATTATTGGGGGATGATGGCGGGACCATCAGCGTCATCGATCTTAATGGGAAAAAAACGGACCTGACCGAGCGTTGGGCCAGTGCGCTGGGCTTGGCCTGGGCGCCTTCCGGGGAAGAGATTTGGTTCACGGCCACCGCCTCCGGGTTCAGCCGTTCACTGCGCGGCGTTAACTTGTCGGGCAAACTCCGCGAGTTGCTCACCGCACCGGGAACGCTCACTTTGCATGACACTAGCGCTGGAGGTCGCGCCCTGATTTCGCGTGACGCACTACGCGCGGGCGCGATCGGCCTGGTCCCCGGCGAAACCAAAGAACGCGATCTCAGCTGGCAGGATTGGACGGTGCCCGGAGCCCTCTCCGAGGATGGCAGACTCCTCCTCTTCATCGAAGCTGGGGAAGCCGGGGGCGGCGAATACGCCGTATTCACTCGCGAGACCAATAGTAATTCTGCCGTGCGTTTGGGCCAGGGGAGCGCGCGTGCTCTTTCGCCCGATGGCCGATGGGCTCTGGTACTACGGCAGAACCTCTCGCCTCCTGACTTCGTGCTGCTCCCCACCGGCGTGGGGCAGCAGCGGGCGGTTCCTACCGGCAACGTGATCCCCAGCTTTGGTCAGTTCCTGCCCGATGGCAAAAGTATTGTGTTTGCTGGTCACGAAGCAGGTCACGGTTCGCGCGTCTACCTCGTGAACCTGGACGGAGGGCAACCTCGCGCCCTAACCCCCGAAGGATTCAGCCTGCGAGGCCGTGCGCTGTCTGCTGACGGCAAACGCATTGCCGTTCTTGGCAGCGACGGAATCGCCTTGGTGTCGATCGAGGGGGGCGAACCGCAGCCGCTGCGCGGCTCGCAACCCGGCGACCTGCCTGTGCGGTGGGCAAAGGATGGTTCGGCATTGTTGGTGGGATCCCGTGGCGAAACTTCCTGCCCGGTGTCGCGCCTGGATATCCAGAGCGGCGTCAGGACGCCGTGGAAAACATTCGGGGTGCCCGACTTAGCCGGGGTGGTTGGTGCTGCCTGCCCTCTCATTTCCGCCGACGAGGCGCACTACGTTTTTGGCTACACCCGTAACTTGTCCGACCTATTCCTCGTGGAACACCTGAAGTAAAGGGAGCGTGGGGCTCGATGGGATCCCGCCTGATCGCAGCCCACCAGGGTTCCAAAGGCAGTAAACGCCAATCCACAACTCGAGCACACTGCTGAGTGGGAAGAAAAAACCAAAAGCTGGCCCTAGCCGTCCCGACCAAACTGTTCGGTATGAGTGTCTAGGATTGCCGCCGAACGCTTGCCTCTTTGCTAACGTACTGTCCAAAAACCCGCTCGGGTTCCCGCTGCCATCGCAGGAGCATCGCAGCGAGTTATGACTTCCACGCCCTCAGTGCATCCAGATCGGGGATTGAGAAGGACACGGTCGCCGAGTATTCCGGGGGCTTTCTTCCATTCTGAATCGCTTCTATGAGACTCTCGACCGCCTGGCCGGCAATTGGTGGAATGCAAATCGTAGCCGCGAGGAATCCATTTCGTACCCAAGCTTGACCCGTTGTGGGTAGTCCATCGCAGCCAGTGAAAAGCAAGGTGCACCATCTTCCGCGTTCTTCGTCCGCTGCCTCCTGAAAGGCTTTGCGCGCACCCATTGCCATCGAGTCATCTTGTGCGCTGACGAGGCCGAGATCCGCTTTTCGTGAGGTTGTGAGTTGCAACCACGAACGTACGGCTTTCCAGGCACTTTCTTCTGTCCACTGGCCCTTCAATGTCGCGACCTGGATATTTGAGGGCTTCGTCTGTAGCATCCCCAGCGTGCGGTTTTTGGCTGAAGAGCTATGCGAGGGTCCTTCAATATAGAGAACCGAGCCACCGCTTGGAAGCAACGCCGCAAATTGTCTTCCTTGAATACGGCCGATCTCAACGTGGTCAGAGCTGACCGAAAAGATTGGTGCGGTCGACGTTCTGCGCAGCTCTGAAATGTAATCCGGAGCCCGGTTCAACACGGCCCATCCTATTCCGACCGCACAAGCCGCTCGGGCCACCTGAGGCAGTGCGGTTCCACTAGCTGGTTCAATCACAATCGCATCTGGTCTTGTTCCGACAGGAGCCTGGATCGCTTTCAGAATTTGTGTACTTTGCTGTACTGCATCGTTGTCCGCGTAGACGATCTCCAAATCAATCGCCCGTTTCTGGGCAGTCTGCTCTGCGGAAAGAGCCTGTGCTAGCTGGAAGTCATTCTTGCTTGTCGGAAGTGAAATCAGAAACCTGAGCTTTTTCATTGACTATCGCTCGAACCCAGCTCTCTTATAACAATACACCTTTGAATTTCTGCGCATAGTGCAGGTCGAGACGGTCGAAAGATACGCAGAGAATAGGGGCTTGGGGGCTATGGCGTTGTATCCGTAGCTCCGATTAGCTGCGATCAAGCGCAACCCGAGAGGTACACCGGTACACCGACAGTTTAGGGCACACGACAGTTTTGGCGAGATTCTTGTCTGTTGAGGTTTCCGGCTCTTGCCGACGCGGGAGGTAACAGCAATGCTAAGAGCGCCTAACAAAACCATATAGGGATGCCCGTCGTGCCATCGTCATCACACAGGCTGTGATGCATCTGGCGCGCGAAAGCGCCGTCTGACACGGAATTCCGCGCCCTACCCGCAATAATTTGACCTTGACACCAGCCCCCTTAGGCGTAAGACTTATGCCGCTCAGCCGCCCCCCCTTACGTAGCTCCTTCGCGGTTCCCGGCTGATCCGGCCCCTCGGTTCCCAGCCCTCACACAACAAGAGGAGACAACATGAAAACCTTAGGAGTCAAAACGCTTTCTGCGATCTTTCTCGGGATTTTGGCATGGGCAATCCTGGTATCCCCCTCCGTTGCCAATGCCCAGTGGCGAGCAACTGTGGGTGGTGAGAGCAGCGAAATGGGCAAACAGGCTCTCGCATTTCTTCCCAATGAAATTTGGATTCACGCTGGCGACAGCATCACTTGGACGTTCAGGAGCGACCTGATTCACACATTGACTTTCCTGACGCCTGGCCAGTTATTCCCGGCGTTCCAGGTGGGCTGCCCTGGCTTTTCAGCCGTGACCGCCACCTTCGACGGCTCAGTTTGCGTGACTACGCCGCCGCAGGTGAAGGGGCAGGCCTTTACCGTTCACTTTCCGAAGGCCGGGAACTACAAGTTCGTGTGCCTGGTCCACTTGACTATGACCGGGGTCATTCACGTCCTCAATGCCTCAGACGCTCTTCCCCATAACCAGGATTTTTATGACGATCAGGCCGCCGCACAGCGAAAACACATACTCTCCGACACTGATCAAGATATGCATAAGGATGCCGACGATCATGACGGAGACTCCATCTCACATATTAAGCACGTCACGGCTGGCCTCGGAGATGCCTCAGCAACTCCGGGCGGGCTTCAGCAACTGGCCATAGAGCGGTTTATGAAAAGCACGATTGAGATTCACGCGGGTGATACCGTTGAATGGGGCAATTTTGATCCGGACGAGCCGCACACCATGACGTTCGGAACGGAACCGACCGACCAATTCGACCCTTCCTCGAATGTTACCCTAGATGATGATGGTGCACGTCACGCCATCATCACATCACCGAGCGATAACGTGCATTCGGGGTTCATTTCGGCGGTATTGGCGGATCAGCCTGGGCTGCCCACGAATCCTCTCGCGGGCAACCCCACGCGCTTCCGTGTCACCTTCACACAGCCAGGAACCTACAACTACCGGTGCGTTCTTCACGACAATTTGGGGATGACGGGACGAATCATTGTTCTTCCATAGGACTGCCCTGGAGCGTTTTGCGTCATACATTACATTCGCGGCCTCCACGCCTCGTCACGGGGTTGGGTGCTGCGGGTACGTGAAGCATGCCGGAGCGGACTGATATAACCAAGTCCGCCTCCGGTTTTTAGTTGGCTGGCGATGAGGGTTTCGTTAGGTGCCCTAACAGGCTGCGGAAAAATGGATATCCCGACATCGATTCTCTTCAGGCTCCGCGATTTTATGACTTGAGGAAGGACCTTGGGGGCATCCGCTGGCGGCTTGCAGATCGTTTTTCGAGCCGTTGGACACACTGCGACCTCGGCTTACTTGCTTACTTCGCTTGGATCGCCAGATTCCGCATGCGGACCAGATTATAGGCTGCTGCCGCGAAGGTGAAGACCCATCCCACCTTGAAGATTCCGCGATGCCGAACCTTTCGCAACAGCGCGATCGTTTTCAACCATCCGAAGCACTCTTCAATGCGCTTCCTCTTCCTCTGACTGATGGCATATCCCGCGTGCTGTGTCGTGCGAGCATCAATCGCACTCCCACCGGGCCGCTCGAGGTTTTGGGCCACGTGCGGCGTGACCTTTAAGTGTCTGCACTCGGCCACGAAATCCGCCGTGTCGTACGCCTTGTCACCTCCGACCGTTTCCTGTCTCGTACCCGGAATCTGTTCGAGCATCACCAGCGCGGCATCGCGTTCGGCGGTTCCGTTGGCCTCGAACACCTCGGTGTTCACGATCAGTCCGTTGCGGTTCTCTACCAGCAGATTCCCGTTGTAACTCAGCTTCGCTTCTTTGCCCTTGCCTTTGCGTGCCATCTTTGCATCCGGGTCCGTCTTCGATGCGTGGGTCTGGTTCGACCGCTTCTCCCCGTGGAAGTCCACCGTCGCATTGCCAGGATCGTCCGGCGGGACGGCGTCCTTCGCATCCTTGCGCTGATAACTCTTCACACTCGCCCACGCTTCCAGTAGCGTTCCATCCACAGTGAAGTGCTCGTCCGAGAGCAGAGTCCGCTCGCGTGCCTGCTGGAGCACAGCTTGGAAAAAAGCCTCGGCAATGTCCCCATCGAGCAGGCGCTCGCGATTCTTGGTGAACACGGTCACATCCCAAATGGCATCGTCCATGTTCAAGCCCACGAACCAGCGGAACAGCAGGTTATAGTCGAGCTGTTCCATCAACAGCCGCTCGCTGCGCACCGAGTACAGCGCTTGCAGCAGGAACGCTCGCAACAACTTCTCCGGCGCGATCGACGGTCGCCCGGTTCTTGCGTACAGCTTGTTGAACCGTGGTTGCAGTTCTCTTAATGCCTCATCGGTCACGACACGAAGAGGACGCAAGGGATGGTCTTGCGGTACTCGCTGCTCCGGGCTTACGTAGCTGAACACATCCAATTGCTGCTCGTCTTTCCCACGCATGCCTTCTTCTTATCAGGTTGTGCTGTGGAAACAAGATAGTTTTCTGGTACGAGGTTCATCAAGGAGTGCTATTTGCCTTAGCCAAGACGATCGGTTGGTAGAAGCCGCTCTCGGCTGTCAAAATCCAGCGGCAGCCGACGAATCCCGCCGCTTGGAGAATGCGACTGAATTCCTCCCGCAGAACGGCACGATAGTTCGAGACGTAATGCTGAGTCTCCCAAGCGCCTTGGACTTCCCTTGTTATATAAAGATGGAAGGCATAACGACGCTCATCGCTCCAATCCCACACTTGATGAACGATGCGTCGACTCCCTTGGTCTGAATAGAAAGCGGGTCCCTGCACGACTGGCCTTTCCTGAACCAAACTGTCGTAATCTCTGATGCTGCCCATAAAGGTCGCACCAGCCCGCAGTTTTCGCCGAATCTGCGTTGCGGCTTGAAACAACTCTTCGTCACTCTCAAGGTGCGGAAGGGCGTTGTCCATGCACATGACAGCATCGAAATCCCCGTCCGGAATTTCAGTCAAATCCAACATGTCCGCGACGAATAGCTGAACATTCAAACGCCTCTTTGCAGCTTCCACACGGGTCCGTTCAACTGACGCAGGACTAAGGTCACAGGCGGTAACTGTGAATCCAAGACTGGCCAAGCCTAGCGTTTGTGTTCCAATTCCGCAGGCACAATCTAGAATCCGTAGAGCACTTGGCGCGCCGCACTCGCGCTCAAGGATTGCCCCGAGAGCCGCGGCTTGGCGTTTCATGGAAGAGTCCCAATCTTCGAAGATGAGGTGGTAGTTGCTGGCGAGTCGGTCGTAGAAATGTTTCACCCCTTCGGCCATGCAACATTGTAGCGATTTCTAGAAACTGCAGGTGAGCGTCGGGGTCTCCTTGCGCCAACTCTTCGAGCCGGGTTTTTCCGCAACCTGCTAGGGAACTTTCTACCGCGGGATACGAATCCTGCTTGAGCTACAGCGAAAGAGCTCTTCGACATTGTGACGACACCGGTTATCTCAGGTTGTTATTGAAACCGCGTAAATCGTGGCTCATTCAGCCTCAGGCCTGCTCGTTAGAAAGGTGGAGTTTCTAATACTTATCCCATGGGAGGGCTTGGGCAAGGCGCTCGTTGTCCTCTACTGCTCAAGATCTTGCCTCTAACGTATGCCAAGCCGGAATAGAAGACTTCCAATCGGGATTCTCAAATCTGGGCGCTATCACGCAAACACTTTGCAAAGCCCGCTCCGCTACACGGCGTTCAGGGTCAGCGTCGATCCACCGTTGATAAAGATAAATATGACATCGCTGGTTGTATGAGTCCAATTCTGTGATATAAGGTCGCTCATCGCACAATTCAGAATTTGTGGTAACCACCGGCAGAATAGTTTTCTGCACGGTGTTTCACTCTTTATTCAGGGGCGTGCCATGAAGGTCTTCGGTCTATTCTTGTGCTTCCCATTGTTAGCCTCGGGGCTGACTTCGGCTCAGATCTTTACCTACTCAAAAATCGACGAGTCCGTCGCGGTGGACAACGGGGCCAACGGCGGTGTCGGATGGGGATCATGTGTAATTTGTGCGGGTGGCGTTCCGACCGGAACCGCCAGCATCGCCAGTTCCCCTTTTATCACCAGCCCCTCGATTGACGGGGCCAGCCGCGATTTTTATATCAGTGGCAGCGCCTACACCAACGGGTTGTGGTGGTACAAGGTCGGTGCCAATAATGCAGTATCGCACTTCACAATGGATTTCTGGCTTAACGTGACCAGTGATACCCAGTACGCGCAGGCCCTGGAATTCGATGTTTTTCAGCACAACAAGCAAATCACCCAATTCGACACCGGGACGAGATTCATGTTCGGGACACAATGCAACTACGCTTCCGGCGTGTGGGATGTCTGGGACGCTCCTCATCACAAGTGGTCACATAGCAGCGTCGCCTGCAACCGCTTCAAGCCCAACACTTGGTACCACGTTACTCTTAACTTTCATAGAACCACCACGGACAATTACGAGCACTACGACTCAGTCACCATCGCAGAGTTCAACAGCAGAGGCAGGCTGGTCAATTACCGGACATACAATTGGAATATTGCGTTTCCATCGAGTCCGTTACCGGCAGGGTGGGGCGAAAACTTGGGCTTACAATTCCAGATGGACATCGCCAATGCTGGAGCCAGCATGACGGAGTACGTTGACGGCGTTACCCTCACAGCTTGGTAAATGCGAGAGCCCGCTTGATCTCGCACAGCGCTCTCACGGGCCTCTCGTTTCGTCCAGCGTACGTAATGCTCTATCGACGCCCCAAGTGCAAGTGTGAAGTATCCCGGGTTGTAAACGTCCACGCTTTGCTTTAGAAATCTGACGTCCTATTTCAAGACGATGCAGGCCCGAGAATCCAAACCCGGCGAAATGCGGGCCGCATAGTCCCGCTTGCTGCAGGCCTTTGGACGTGTTTCCCGTTGATAGGTGGAAGCCACCTCGTTTCCACGTATCCGCAGAAACTCACGTCACAGGCCTCGGCAGGAAACCGAGCGGCCAACGAGCATCATCTGAAAACCGCCCAACGAGAGGCACCCGGAACTTTCATGTTCTACCGTGTCATTCCCTGTTGAGGCAAGCTTAATCTGTAATCGGCCTGCATGCTTGACTACCGGCCTTCTTCCCTTAGTTCTGATTAGCTAACTGTTGCGCTCTCCGTAATAAAACCATCCAGATCGCTCCGCCTGAAAAGCCTCCCCCTGACCACTACGTCTGAGATGCGCCTTGTGTTGCCGATGTCCTCCAACGGATTCGCATCGAGCAACACAACGTCGGCAAACTTTCCTGGTTCGACAGCGCCGAAATCATTGGTACTGTGGAGCACAACGGCGGGATTTAAGGTCGCTGTCTGCAGGGCCTGAAGGGGAGGTAAGACCTGCCTTGACCAACATCGACAGTTCGTCCTGCAACGAGAAGCCAGGGATTCGTGGTCCGGCAATATCGGTGCCAGCAGGAGCCGAGCATTGAGATCGTCATTCGAGAGTGCCTAGGAAACCCTTGAAGCCAATCCTAAGTCACTTCCGGATAACGCAACTCTTCCATAATCTTGTAAGGGAAGGGTTGCCGACAACCCAGCCGTTTGGATTATGAAGCCAAAGAAAGGGAGCTGAGGGCGGCTTCTTACTTTGTCCCGTTGCTTTGGAAGTGCGGATTGTCAGCATGGCCTCAGCTTAGGCCACGGAAGAAGGCGGTCAGGTCCCCTGCAACCGCTGCTGGTTCCTCAGCCGGGGCGAAGTGCCCGCCGCGCGGAAAGACTGTCCAGCGCTGAATGTTGTATAAGCGCTCCAAATACGAGCGCGGCAGTTCGCCCTCGGGAACGGTCTGGTGCGCGAAAACACCAAACGCCGTGGGCGTGTTGACGTAGGCGGGCTCGACGGGGTGCCAGCGATTGTCCCAATAGTCGCGCATCGACGAAGTGATGCTCTGCGTGATCCAGTACAGGGTGAGCGTGGCGCAGAGAAAGTCGTCGGTCGGCGTAACGTCGCTCCACGAGTGCCACTTCTCACCCAGGTACGCTGCGAGCCCTGCTGGAGAGTCGTTGAGTCCGTAGCCCACCGTCTGCGGCTTGGTGGACTGGATCGCGCTGTAGCCCCGCTCCGTCGTATCCCAGGCCCGGTTCACCGCAAGATACGAACGCTCGACATCGGACAGCTCCGTATCGTCCACGCCGGGGGCGAGATCCGACTCCAGTGTGGTGAGATGGATCCCCATCACCGACTCAGGATGGTCTAGCGCAAGGATCGTCGTCACCCCGGCCCCAAAGTCATAACCGCTTGCGCCATAGCGGGAATACCCAAGCTCAGACATAAGCCGGTGCCAGCGCTCCGAGACGTAGCGGTAGTTGATGCCGACCCTGGAGTGGACGCCGCGAGAAACCGTACCCCGGCAGGGAGGGTACAACCACGTCGAAGTGCTCGAGCATCGGCAGCATATCCACGTAATCGAGGAAACTGCTGGGCCAGCCGTGCGTGAGAATGAGCGGCACACCCTTACCTGATGCCGCACGCTGGTACACAAAGTGGACGCCCTCCCAGGTGAAGTGGTTGAACGCATTGAGCCTTCGCTCCCAGCCACGCCAGTCGAACTCGTGGGCCCAGTAGGACACGAGGCGTCGTAACCAGTCCAGTTCGGTGCCCTGTTCCCAGCCTATACCGGGAATCTGGTCGGGCCATCTTGTTTGGCGCAACCGTGCCCGCAAATCATCGAGCACCTCATCCGCGACGTGAATTCGAAATGGTTCCACTACAAAACTCCTTCTGGTCATGACCCGTCGCCAGACTGAATGCGCAGAGAATGTCGTACAGGATCTCGTCGATCACTGTCGACAGATAGGCATGGGGCGTTGCGGCCCGGATCACTCCCCCTACACCGTAGCTTAAATCAAGCCTTCTTTCGCGGATGTAACGTCCTCTACCGTGGGTGAACCGGTCTAAAAAACTAGCCCGGCTCGCGACAAATCACTTGACTCCGGGGTCGTGCTGCCCCGTAATATATTGCATACCCATATATGGATACCACACTGTCACAAACCGAGTGGAAGAAAGGCAGCGCCGAGATGTTGATTCTTTCGCTCATTGAAGCGCGGCCTCGTCACGGCTATGAAATCAGCAAGCTCATTGAGCAACGCTCTGGCGGCGCGGTTCGCTTCTATGTGGCCTCCCTCTACCCGCTACTCTATCGCCTCGAACGTCGGGGTTGGATACAGGGGCGCTGGGTCGAAAAAGGCGGCCAACGTCGCCGTCGGTACTATCGACTCACACCCCAGGGCCGCAGAGTTCTCGCTTCACAGCTTCGCAGCTGGAGCGAATTTGTCGCCGGGATCAACCGCATCACGGAGGCTGAAAATGCCTGATTGGAAGCCAGAACTTTTACGCAGAGTGGCCCCGTTAAACCTCGCTCCGACGCGTGAAGCTGAGATTATCGATGAGCTTTCGCAGCACCTCGAAGATTGCTATCAGGAACTTCTCGCCAGCGGCCAATCAGAAGATGCCGCATTCCGCACTTCACTCGACGAACTAAAAGGCGAGGATCTGCTCACCAGTGGACTCAAGCCCGTCGAAAAGGCCTTTTACTGTGAGCCCATTGTGCCGGCAAAGGCGGGTAAGAATTATTTCGGGAGTGTCCCTTACGATGTTCGCTATGCCCTTCGCGGGCTGCGCAAATCGCCTGGCTTCACGGCTGTCGCCATCCTCACCCTCGCTCTCGGCATCGGCGCAAACACGGCGATATTCAGTGTGATCAATGGAGTGCTGCTCAGTCCGCTTCCCTACAAGAATCCGAAGCAACTCGTCGTCATCAAGGAACACGATTCACTCCCGAACGTAATGGATATCCAGAGACAGACGCGGGCATTCTCACAGGGGGGCGGAATAAACGTTGAGAAGATGGATTACATAGGCGCAACCGAACCTGTGCAAGTCCGTGTCGGGCTCATCAATGCGGGGTTTCTCGAAACGCTAGGCGTGCAGCCGATGCTGGGCCGGATCATTTCGCCCGAAGAAGATGTGCAAGGCGGACCGCGTCTCGCCATGGTAAGCAACCACTTCTGGCAAAACTACCTCGGCAGCGATCCACATGCGGTGGGCAACACGCTTCAACTGGGCGGAAACTCTTATACGGTGACCGGCGTAATGCCCGCGAGTTTTGCTCCGCCAGCAGAGCATGCCGACGTTTTCGTTTCACTCTGGGTCGCCGACCCGGGAGGGGCTGCTGAGCGCGATTTGCACTTCATGCATACCTACTGGCGAGTGAAGGAGGGCGTGACGCTGGCGCAGGCGCAGGCCGATATGGCCGCGATCGACCGCCGGCTCGCCGAGCAGTATCCGGCCGAAGAAAAAGAACGGAAGAGCCAATTGGTGCCGCTGCATGAATGGCTGGTAGGAGACGTGCGGTCGGCACTGCTGGTGCTCTTCGGAGCTGTAGGCCTGGTTTTGCTGATTGCGTGCGCGAATTTCGCGAGCTTGCTAATGATGCGGGCGGTTGCGCAGCGCCAGGAATTAGTGATCCGGGCGGCCCTGGGCGCGGGCCGCGGCCGGCTCATCCGGAAAACGCTGACAGAGAGCGCACTGTTGTCGATCCTCGGCGGTGCGGCCGGACTACTGTTCGCGAAGTTAGGCACAAGCATGCTCCTGACCTTGAGGCCGGAGGAACTGGCTCGGCTGAGCGGGATTCACATGGATACACGAGTGCTGCTGTTCGTCTTCGTGGTCTCAATGCTGACCGGCATCGTGTTCGGAATGGCGCCGGCATGGATCGCGGCTCGTGCGGACGTTGCCGAGGCTCTGAAAAAGAGCGGGCGGAGCACAACCGCCAGCACGATGGGGCATAGCATACGGAAAATTCTGGTCACATCGGAACTGGCGGTTGCCTTGGTGCTGCTGGTGGGGGCCGGGTTGTTGATCAAAGGATTCTCACGGTTGCGCTCGATGAACCCCGGATTCAATGCCGCGAACGTAATGACGATGTATCTCCAATTGCCCAAGACGCGATACCGCGAAATTCCCAAACAAACCCAGTTCCGCCGCGAGTTGCTCACCCGCTTGAACTCCCTGCCGGGCGTGCAGGCAGCGATGGTGACTGATATACCGCTCGGCGGGAATTATGTGGGCCACCGTTTCGTCATCGCCGGACGCCCTCCTGTGGCCGTGGGGGGTGAGCCCAAGGTGCAAACCCTTTCTGTGATGGGCGATTACTTCCACGTGATGCAGATCCCCCTGCGCGCGGGGCGCGACTTCACTCCCTTGGACCGCGAAGAGCAACCGCTGGTAGCAGTTGTAAACGAGGAAATGGTGCGGGAATTTCTGCCGCACGAAAACCCAATCGGCATGCGCATCCGCTGGGCGGGCGACACAGGGCCACCACAATGGATGACCGTCATCGGCGTGGTGGGCGACGTAAAACATTCAGGATTGAATCAACCGACGGATCCCGCTGTGTATACCCCTTTTTCGCAGTCCGATGAAGCCTGGAGACGATTTATGACACTCGCCATACGGGCTCGGGATGCGGCTCCTGGGCTCGTTGAAGAAGTGAAGAAGCAGATCTGGAGCGTGGACAGCCAGATCCCGGTAAGCGACGTGCACACCATGGACGACCTCATAGCTGTGTCGCTTGCGCAGCAGCGCTTCAACATGCTGCTCCTCGGACTCTTCGCCGCGCTCGCGTTGATCTTGGCGGCGGTGGGAATTTACGGCGCGATGGCCTATGCCGTGAACCAGCGAACACATGAGATCGGCATACGGACAGCCCTGGGAGCGCAGCGAGGCGACGTGTTGCGCCTCGTTATGAAAGACGGAACGAAAATCGTGCTCTTCGGCATCGCCTTCGGGATTGCAGGAGCGCTTACGCTGACTCGCCTGATGGCCAGTCTACTTTTCGAGGTGAAACCGACCGACCCCGCGACATTCGCGGATGTCGCAATCTTGCTCGCACTCGTTGCCCTCGCGGCTTGCTACATCCCGGCGTGCCGCGCAATACGCGTGGATCCCATGGTCGCGTTGAGATACGAGTAGTCCTTCACGCAAGTAAGTGGCAACCCTTCTTGGGCCAAGCTGGCATGGACGCCTAGGGACTTCTGCAAGTTGTTAACGGGCGTTCTCACCAGTTTGCGTTGTTTGTTCGCCCGATGCCGGTCAACGAGTGGAAATGGCAAATCATAGCCAGGTAGTGGTTTGAATCGGAACGGTGCGGCCCAATTCAGTTGAGCGCCCCTGCACCGTGCTTCCGTCCGGGTCTTCCCGCAGCACCATGTTCAGCGCGGCGTTGCTCGGCGCGATCCTCGGATTTAGCCTCGGTGGCATGTTCATCAATCGACGTGCTCGCAAGCAAGGCTGAGCATAGTCTTCTCATTGCAACAGGACAGCCGTACTTTTCTGGTCCCTGGGTTTGATGGCAAATTGCTTCCGGATTGCCGACTACACACATGCAGAATCAAAGGGAAGGTGGCAAGCTTACACTTGCTACCTTCCGTCCTGCGCTCAGAGCGAGTTCAAGAACGCAATCAGATCGGCCTTTTCTTGGGGCGTAAAACCAATATTGAAGCGCATGTCATAAAAGACGACTACATCCGCTAGGGTCGCGGCAGAACCATTGTGAAAGTAAGGCGCGCGACTTGCCAGTCCGCGGAGCACAGGACCTTTTACTTTTCCGATATCCGCCCACGCCCCAGTAATCAGGGCGCGACCAGGATCAGTTGTCTGGACAACAGCGCCGGTGGCGTTATTTCGCAACGTGAACACCGGGAGATAACCGACATCCAGAGGACTCGTCACATCCGCCACACCGATATTCAATGCCGCAGAGACGGAATGGTCGCCGACGTTGGGAGAATCGTGGCAAGTTCCGCATGTACCAGAAAACGATGTTGGGAGTCCGGGCACATCGTTTATTCCAGCGACGCGGGAAATCGTAATTGGTTTCGAATTGAAAATGGCCTGTCCGCGGGCAATGCTGGATCGAGAGGCAGAGGGCGACTTCGTCCACGCATTGAACAAGTTGAAAATACCGGGATCGAAGGGAGTTCCAGTGGGATTGAATCCGAAGCTCGCAGGGAAAGAATCGTTAATGCCGATAAAGAACTTTTGCGAGGCCAGAGCGACCGGGCCGCCGGTTGCCCGACCATCGTTCAGAAGGCCTGCCTGATAATCGAATGCCTGGGCGGTCCGCAGGGCCATCTCGAAGCTCACGATGTCTTGTATTTGTGCCGCTGTCGGAGCCGCACCCTGCGCATGGCCGGTGGTGGCAGCTATCGCTTGATGAGCTAAGTCTGTCAGCAATTGACCGGTATCGGGATAGGTGATCTTCACTGTGCTCGGTGGCGTGGACTCACGCCCGTCCCACATCAGCGTACTAAGAAACTCCAGGTTGGTCGCCGGAAGTGGGCGACGGTACATCGAAAGCGTCGATGTATCGCTACATCCGTAAGGGTTGTTAACACTTTCGACCGTGAACTCAGCATTTGAAGGGACGTGCAAGGCGATGCGAATCAAACCCCGGCTGAGTAACAAGCTGTAGGCCTGACGCCGCGCTTGAACGGTTGAGGTATCGATATCTTGGTCACAGTTGGAGCCATCGTTGGTGCGGAAGATGGGGTCCAAGCCCTGGGTCAGAAGAAAACGCAATTGCACGTCGGCGGCCGAAACGCTCCAGCCCTCCGCGGGCCGGTGGCATGAGCCGCAGGAGCGCCCGTTGGTTCCGAGCGACTGGAAGAAGGCTCCGGTTAAGCTAATTGGAGCATGGTTGACGTTGTATGTTTCCAGCAATCCGCTGCGGTTTGGGAGGGGGAACAGGTTCGGCAGCGATTGGCCGTTTGCTGCCTCCGTCATCGAGCCGAGCATGACCATCGCAACAACAAAAGTAGTTAGCTGGGAAGGACGCATATTTGCTCCCAAGTCAATCGCGAATCTCTGAGCCCCCGGGGGGACCTACTCGTTGGCTCCTACCTGTAATATCGAAAACGGCGGGTAAAAGACGACAAAGGCGGTAACACGCTGATCTTGATGGCACCTCCTGACTGGATATCCGCAGGCTCAGAAGAAAGTACAGCGGAAGAGCGGAATGGGCGCAGGGGAAGGGTCACCAGCATGGAGATCGGCCAGCCCCAATAACTCGAACCATCTAGCCGGCAAGCTGGCGCGCCCTCTGGGTATCAGTGTGATCGGGACCGACGGCGTTTTGAAGCTGTTGCACTGCTAATCGGGCGGCAGCACGAGCTTCGTCAGTCTTGCTCTCGGCCAAAAGGGCGTTTGCAAGCGCCAGATATGCGCGGCCGGTTCCGCTGGAAAAGGTTCCTGGTACCGCGGATGCCCGTAGGAGAGTCACTGCTCGTTCCGCGTCGGATGTGGCATCCTGGATGCGATGGGCGGCAAGCTCGACGTTGGATCGCCGGACCAGCAACGTTGGCATCAAAATCGCGCCCGCATGTCCGTTCTTGATAGAGGTTTCTGCGATAGCTACCGCCTCATCCGCGAGTCGCATTCCTTCGGGAATATCTCCCTCCGCTACAGCGTTCAGAGATCGCTCAGAGATGAGCGACGCGAATGCGTAATGTCCGGCGGGAAGACTTTTCCGCATTCGAGGTTCCGCCAGCATCAACATCGCGTCGGAATGTGCAAGATCGTGCTGGCCACGGTAAACTCTTGCCCGCATTAGGAGGGTTTGCACGATCAATATTTCATCTCCTGCCTTCTGAGCGTCAGCGAAGGCACGGTTCGCATAGTTGCCGGCTTCATCAAAACGATCGAGATCGATCAGCGTTGCAGCATAGTTGTTAAGAAGTTGTGGAGAAACACCCTCCTCAGCCTGGTTCTCCTGGCTGATCTCGATAGCATGGCGAAGAGTTCTTTCTGCTTCTAGTATTCGTCCAGAGTGAAACAGCATCAAACCCCAATTGCTGAAAAGCGTGCCGGCTTCTTGAGTGTCATCGCGGCCGAGCGTGGCAAGTACCTTCGACGCCCGATCAAATGTGCTGTCGGCTTCGACAAAGTGTCCTGCGGAGCGATACGCCTCGGCCAGTCCCATCAGAGTATCGGCCTGCAACGCATCCGTCCTAACTGGCGATCCTTCTAACAGTTGTTCTGCAGTCAGCGCCCGCGCCACGGCTTCCGAGGCTTCGCCCGTATCTCTTGAGACCCGGCTACCGCACTCAAGACAAAAGATTTGGTCGAGCACAAACTGAGACTCGTTGGGAAGCTCCTGAAATCCTTCTCGGATAAGCGCCTGTGCTCGCTTGGGATCACCGGAGACGGAGGCAGCGTTCCCCAGCGCGCAGGCAGCCAGCGCACGGGTCGATCGGTCAGTCACGTTCCGTGAAAGCTTGTATGCCTCCTCGAGAGCCCGCAGGGCGCTGGCGTCCTGATCCTGCGACTGGTATTTTCTTCCGATCGAGACCAACAGCTGAATGTGATTGACGTCGGTGAGATCGTGCTCACGCCGCACTAGGCGCTCGGCGCGCTCCAGCAATTCATTCAGGCGCAAAGGCTTTCCTGAAGGAGCTGCGTCGGTCAATATGAAGTTGTCGAGATCATTGATGGCTTCAGCCCGGGTGAGCTGCCGAAACGCGAAATCGCGCTGCTCCCGTGCCGTGCGCGCCTGCATCAATGTCCCCGCTGTTCCTGCAACAATTGCCATTAGGACTAAGGCGGTGAGCACAACTGCTAAACGATTGCGACGTGCAAATTTACCGACCCGGTAAGAAATAGTGTCCGGCCGCGCGCTGATGGGTTCATGCCTCAGATAGCGTCGAAGGTCGTCCGCCAGTGCCGTGACAGAGGCGTAGCGCTCTTGCGGTTCCTTCTTGATCGCTTTGGCAACGATAGTGTCGAGATCCCCCCGCAATTGCCGCCGAAGCCTTTCTCGTGTGGCTCCGCGATCCGAAGTCGGGGAGGGTTTCGCTGCAGTACGGCCGGCAACCTCGGAGACGCGGGGCGGTTCTGTCTCCATAATGGCCTTGACAAGTCCCGCTGCCGAGTGCGGTCCAGGCCCCGCCGGGTGCTGCCCCGCCAGCAGCAGGTACAACAAAACTCCGAGGGCATAGACGTCGGTTGCCGTAGTCACCGGCCCGCCCCTGATCTGTTCCGGAGCGGCGAACTCGGGTGTGAGTGCCGATCCCGCCTCGTGTGTCAGGAGCGTAGCCGAGCCGTCGCTGCCAGCGCCTTCCATTAGTTTGGCAATGCCGAAGTCGAGCAGTTTCACCTGCCCGCCGCGGCTGACAAACACGTTGGACGGTTTGATGTCGCGATGCACGATCAGATTGGCGTGGGCGTGCGCCACGGCTGACAGGACATCCAAGAACAGACGGCAGCGCACGTTGACATCCAGGTTGTGCTGATCGCAATAACTGTGGATGGGAAGCCCGTCCACGTATTCCAGGATCAAGTACGGTTGTCCGGCCGTTGTCACCCCAGCGTCGAGCAACTCGGCAATGTGAGGATGAGACAACCGGCCAAGAATTGCGCCTTCGCGGCGAAAGCGTTCTGCAACTCCTCCAGCCAGCCCCACGGAGAGAAGCTTGACCGCCGCCTTGCGTTGGAAACGGCCATCATTGCGTTGCACCAGCCATACCACTCCCATGCCGCCCTGGCCGATCTGCGAAATCAGCGTATATGGGCCGATCGTCTGGCCAGCCAGTCCCGGCGTGCTCGGCAGCGCGGCGGGACCCTTCTCCAGAAAACCTTCTTGCGCCAGCACGCGGTGTTCGTCTAGGAGTGCTTGCAACTGCGCAGCCAGTGCGGGATTCTGCTCGCCCAGCGAAGCCAGCCACGCGGCACGTTCATCGTCAGTCAAGGCGAGCGCCTGGTCCAGATACGGACTCAAGGCCTGCCATTGATCGGGGCTGAGTGTGGACATGGATTCCTCAGAGGGCCAAATCGGCGCGAATCTTCCGATGGAGGTAAATGCGCGCCTTCTCCCAGTTCCTCTGGACTGTTCGTTCCGAGACGTCCCGCATGGCGGCAATTTCGGCGAACGAGAAACCGCAGAAGAACTTCAAGTCGACGACTTCGGCCAGAGCCGGCTCCACTCTGCCAAGTTCGTCCAAGACCTCGCTGATTTGCGCCAGTTCTCGGTGGTCCACGGCGTTTTCTGCAGCTTCGGTATCGAGCGAAGTAATCTCGAATAGGCCACCGCGTTTCTGGGCGTGGCGTTCCCGGGCATGGTCAATGATCAGCCCCCGCATCACCCGCGCCGCATACCCCATGAAGCGCGCCCGGTCGGGAAACGATGGACCGTCGCGCCCGGCCATGTCCAAATACGCCTCGTGGAGAAGGGTAGTGGCACTGAGGCTGGGAGGCGTTCCGTGTCGCGCGAGTTCGCGCTTGGCGAGCCGGTGCAGTTCCGCATAGAGCGCACTGAAAAGGGTGTCGGCGGCAACACCGTCACCCCGCTCCGCCGCGCCCATGAGCGATGAGATTGTGGGTTCCACGCAGCACCCTCACGCCTCTACGCCAGTGCGCGCAAGCGTCTCTTACTTCGGCGGATTAGTCAAGACGGCGGAAGCGCTGGCGGCGGAAGCGCTGGGCGGGCCCCTTCGGATTCATCTCAAGGCCGCCGAAGGGGTTCGGCGACAGGTCAATTCATGGTAGGACTTGCCTACCTCGAGGTAGGGGTGGGAACGAGAACTTGCATTCTGCCTACTATTGGCTGCGCATGGCGCAGCAGAGTTCGAGTGTTTTACAGCGCCGAAAGACCGGCCATGGGAAGTGGAATTCTATGGTCCGGCGCCGAGAATTGCCCGACGAGCAGTTCACTAGGCGACTTGTCGTTTCCCCACCGCGCCTGACGGAGCCGGAAGAGCAGAGTAGAGTGCGTCTCTGAGCGCCACATCCCGCGGATCTCCGGTCAACCGCGTCCCCATCTGGCTGGTCACGTAGGCGTATCCGACGCCAGCCGCCGGATCGGCAAAGCCGAGAGAGCCTCCGGATCCGGGGGCTCCGAACGAACTGGCGCTGCCGAACGGCCAGGCGGGGCTCGGCTTCATGAAGCCCAGCGAGAACTGCGCGTTCCCCTTCAGGCATTCGTCGTAAAACCCCCGCCTTGCAGGAATCGCCGGTGCCGCCAGCAAGTCCAGCGTCTCCTGGCGCAGGCCGAGTTCTCGTCCTCCCGCAGCGAAGACGCCATAAGCATGCGCGATGCCCCGCGCAGTTCCAACCGCGCCGCCAGATGGCACTTCCAGGTCGCGCGTGTACACGCGTTGCTCGTCATGGATCATCGCAATGCCCGGGTTCGCGATGAGCGCCCGGTAGATGTTCGAGCGACGATTCATGGAGTCCAAAGTCAGGCGAATCGGAAACCCCAGCAGCATGTCGATGGGGCGTGGCGGCGCCAGGGTCGCCAGCCTGGAGTTAGGGATCGACTCTGGGAGACGGATGTAGACGTCCAGCCCGAGCGGTGTTGCAATCTCATCCTGAAAGAACTGTCCCAAGCTGCGATGCTGGGGATCGACACGGCGCAGCAGCTCGCCCTGATAGAACCCGAGGCTGAGGGCGTGATAGGCCTGCCGCGTTCCGGGCTCCCACGCGGGTTTCTGACGAGCTAACACGACCGCCAGGCGATCGAGATCGGAGATGACGCTCCGATCGACGGGCTCGTCAAACGCGAATAGCCCAGCCTGGTGTGCCAGGAGCTGGCGCACGGTGATTCGCTCTTTTCCCTGCTGAGCAAACTCCGGCCAGTACGCGCACACCCGTTCTTCGTAGTCGAGCCAGCCCCGGGAGTGGGCGATGGCGAGGGTCATCGCGGCCAGGCCCTTGCTGGCCGAGTAAACGATCACCATGGTGTCCTGCTCCCAGGGATCGCCGGTCTGCTTGTTCCGAACGCCGCCCCACAGGTCGACGACCTTCTCGCTGCGGTGAAAGGTACAACAGGCTCCGCCCAACTCGCGTCGCTGAACAAAGTTGTCGGCGAACGCCTTTCGCACGGCCTCAAAGCCGCGGCTGACGCACCCCTGAACACTGAACCCGTCTGATTTTGCCACAGGGCAAGCTCCTTCGTGCATTTACGTAAAGTCCTAAGGTGTCACAATTCCGAGAAGGCGTCAGTGACGGGAATCACGCCGGTTTCGTTGTGATGACGAGTTCGGGCGCACTCTCTTCGATCGGGTAGTGGACCTAACATCGGACTACACTTATTGAACTTCGGGATTAGGACACAGGCACGCTCTTGCGGCGGCGTGGGGTGTGCCCCATAAGCGCTAACTTACGCCTATTGCTTGGAGTCGCCTGCCAACTTCCCCCAATACACGTTTCACAGGACTAATGTTGAGTTCGGTAAACATTGGTCGCTGAGCGCATTGGCCTGAAGGCAACAGTTGAGCCAAGGGTCACTTAGCCGGAAATGTGACCATTCGGCCAAGCGACGAGAAGCCCGCTCTAACTAAGCCTCCGCGGCCAGCCTTAGCTGTATCTCGCGATGACGATCATCAAAACTTCAACTTCTTATTTCGCCTGCGCTAGCCCCGCAACAACTGCGGCAACTTTATCGAGTATCTGGTTCCAGCCCTCCAATTGCCCGCTATTCTTTGCGCTCTCCATGGGTTCATTTCCAATGAAGGTGAGTTTCGTCTGGCCGTTCCCGAGATCCTCAAAGATGGTCACGTCGTACGCACCGTCTATAGCCTCATGTTCGATTCCTAATTGCGCAGGCTCAACCTTGTTTCCCTCCGAGTCCGAGAAGTACATGGAGGAAACGATCTTCTCGTGCGGAACAATCTCGTGGTATTCACCCGCATTCCAGAACTCCTGCCCATCCGGCGTCTTCATGCAGCAGAGAAATTTTCCACCCACGCGAAAATCCATCTTGCAAACAGGCGAAGTAAAACCCTTCGGCCCCCACCACTGCATCACATATTTCGGGTCTGTCCACGCCTTCCAAACCAATTCGCGTGGGGCATCAAAAACTCTTGTGACAACCATCCGCTCTGTCTCATTCAACGTGCTTTTTGTCATGTCCAACCTCCGCTTTTTTCATTTGATTCACAACTGCATCCAGCTTGTCGAAACTCTCTTCCCAGAATTGGCGATAGCCAATCGCCCAGTCGCTGATGGTCTTTATCGCCTCTGGCCTAAGCGTGCAAATACTCTCTCTCCCACGCTTCGTCTTGATCACAATCCGCGCCCGCACCAGATTGGCAATATGTTTTGAAATCATCTGCTGCGAGAGTGCAAACGGTTTCGTCAATCCATGCACAGAGGCAGGCCCACGTGAAAGCCGTTCGATCATCGCCCGACGGGTTGGATCAGACAAAGCCGCAAATGTTGTACCGAGCCTATCCACAACCATATGGTAGTGGATTTTCGATCGATGTCAAATGTGAATTTCGCGATTCCTGGACCCTGACTCATTAACCTGACGATGAAAGTGCGCACCGCAACCTGCGCAGGAGCGCGAGCCGCCACGGTTGCGGCGCTGGATGATAGGGAGATCTCCTCGGGAACAAAGCTGATTTCCTCGGGCAAAATCCAGCGGGGTTGGAGTGCGGCGGGGCAACCTGATTTCTTTGATTCGAGCGAGAAGCGGGTCGATATACTCATGCGTGACTTCTCTCAGTACCCGGAGGCAGAATGCGCTCTCGGTCTGCGGACAACGGCATCAGCCGCCGCACGGCTCTCACTCGTCTGGGCTCATCAGCCCTGGGGTTGGCGTTTATGAACTCTTCACGGTCTGCTCCCGAAACAAGGGATGAGAATCTCCGCTTGCCATTGCCGGCATTCAGCGAGCGCTCGCGCGCTCTGCTGAGCCAGGTCTTGGAGGATCCCAAGTTCAGCGGCCGGATTCCTGCCAGCGCAGTCGAAGCCCTTGCGAAGAGCGAGAACGCCAGCGTCGACGACCTGATGTTGGGCTTGCTGCCGCTAGCACAAACCTATTCGCGTGCGCCGATTTCGAACTTCTTCGTTGGCGTCGTCGCGTGTGGGGCCAGCGGAAGCCTCTATCTGGGAGCCAACATCGAGATTCCCGGCCAATGTCTGGGATTCGCCGTGCATGCCGAACAAGCGGCCCTATCGAACGCGTACATGAACTCCGAGCAATCCGTCACCTCGCTGGCAGTGTTGGGCGGCGCGCCCTGTGGCCACTGCCGGCAGTTCATGGAAGAAATATCGCCTGCCGGAGACATTTTGGTTCTGATCCCGAATCAGCCGCCGGCCAGGCTGGCGTCGATTCTGCCTGCGGCTTTCGGACCCTCGGCTCTGGGAGCAATGCAGGGAGCTCTGCCCATCCGGAAGTCGAATCTTGCCCTCAGCGGCGGCGCTTCCGATGCTCTGAACGCCGCAGCCCTGGACGCAGCATGCAGGTCCTATGCGCCGTACAGCAAATCGCCGGCAGGCGTCGCTATTCGCGCGAATGGCGGACGCATTTTTCAAGGTTGCTATATTGAGAATGTCGCCTTCAATCCCAGTCTCTCGCCGCTGCAGACCGCCGTAGTGCAATTGATTGCGGCGGGCCAAGCCTACTCTGCGATCTCCGCAGTGACGCTCGTAGAGGTGCAGGGATCCAAGATCAGCCAGCGAGTGGTCACGGAGACGGTCCTCGCCGCGCTGGCTCCACAGGTCAAGCTGGAAGTGGTTCTGGCAAGAGCATGAGGTCACTGACCAGGCCGTTGGATTGCACTCGGGGCATAACCCGGCGCCAAATGCTGGCGTCATTGTTTGCGACTACGGCTTTCTGCACCCTTCAGGCCGGGGCCCAGGACAACGCGACTAAGGCTACTCTCACATTCGGAGAGACGGCGCGCGATCCGGTGCCCCTCGACTATGTTGGGTTCAGCTATGAGACAGCCCAACTCGCAGATCCCGACTTCTTCGCCGAAGACAATAAGCAGCTGATATCGCTGTTCCGCTCGCTGAGCGATCATGGCGTGCTGCGCATTGGCGGCAACTCCAGCGAATTCTGTTGGTGGAGAGCAAGACCGGACGACCATCCTCCCGAGCTTCCAGCCTCGGCGCACGGCGACGAAAACTGGATGCCGCACACGTTCACTGCGATCGAACCCGTCGCCATTGACCGGCTGGAAGGCTTCTTGCGCGCCACAGGATGGAATTGCATTTACGGCCTGAACCTCGGGGTGGGAACACCTGACCGGGACGCGGAAGAGGCAGTCTATGTCGCGAAAAGGCTCGGCCCTCGTCTGCTTTATTTCCAGATCGGCAACGAGCCCGAGTTCTACCGGGACTCGAACAACCGGCTGCGCCCTCCGGACTGGGACTTCGATAAGTATCTCGCGCAGTGGATGACTTTTGCTCGAGCTGCGCTCAAGCGGAATCCGGATCTGCGCTTTGGAGGACCCGATGTAGGGTCGAACGCGGAATGGGTGGTCCGCTTCGCGGAAGAAGCACCGAAGCAGCTTACTGGCAAAATCGTTGCCGCCACGAGCCACTATTACGCCGAGGGTCCGCCGGATAGTCCGGACACTACCGTGGCTCGCCTGCTCGCCCCAGATCCCAAGGTCGATCGCGACGTGCCACGAATAATTGCTGCGGCGAACCAATCGCATATCCTCTACCGCATGACTGAAGGTAATTCCTGCTATCGGGGAGGAAAACCGGGACTAAGCAACGCCTTCTGTTCCGCGCTGTGGGCAGCAGATTATCTTATTAAGCTTGCGACTTACGGCGCCGCAGGAGTGAACCTGCACGGCGGCGGAGCAAAGCAGATTCGCATGTCACTGGGTGGCCATTTGCCGGGAGAACAGCTTTCGCCCGGAGCTGCGGCGATCGCCGCGGAGGGAAGCTTCTATACCCCGATCGCGGGCAGCCGCGAGAAAGGTTTCATAGCGCGACCGATTTTTTATGGCATGAAATTGGCAGATGTTCTTGCGGGAGGAAGAATGCGTTCGCTGAAGCTTGATCAGTCTCCCTCAGATGCTACGGCGTGGGCGGCAGAGATGCCGGGGGGCGGTATGCGCTTCGTCCTTCTCAACAAGAATTCGCGCCAGAAATTTGAACTCGCGATTCCCTCCGCCTACACTGCAAGACTATGGCGACTAGAGGCGGCCGATCTCACTGCGACGACCCACGTGACACTCGCCGGGGCAGCAATTAGACCAAGCGAAGCATGGCGGCCACATCGCGAAGAGCGTATCGCCAGTAAAGGCGGCGTTGTGCGCGTGACGCTCGAGGCTGCCTCTGGCGCAGCTCTATTCTTCGATGACAATCCCGCATAACCGGCGCAAATGTCCGTAAGGCATCGCCAGAGTCCGTCGTCACTGGACCGCAGTACAAACCCGGATTCAATCTGACTGTGTTCTCCATATCCTCTTCCGGCGTGATGAAATCTACTCATTCGCAAATGATGCCCCTGAATGGGACATCCAGCTTCTGGCGTGATGCCACGCGGCGCGGAAGAAGGCGCGATTCGCTGGGGTCCAACCGGAACATTGGCGACGATGACGAACGGAAGGCCGACGTTGTTACGACATCAGCGATTCAAAATGCGGAGATTATTAAGCGGAAAAGACAGCGAAACCCATTGCCGTCGCTTGAGACGAAAACGCGGCAAGATTCTGTCACATTGCGAGCCGTAGTCTCCAAAGGCCCCTCAATGACCGGTCCCCTGATTAACGGGCTCCTCGGCTGCCGGGATCGCACGAAGTCCGCTGATCGACTTGATGTCGATACGAAAGAACACAGTCTCCATCGAAGACACCGCCGCTCTGTCGCGTGCTCCCGACAGGGGGATTCGCCACCATTCAGAGCACTGTGCCGCCAGTCGTTCCCGCGCATGTTCCCGCTGAGAGGTGTGGTATTGCGGCACATTCAGTTCCAAGTAGGTTCCAGTCACGACTACACTAGTCCAGTTTGATCGGCTGCCGATTTCATCGGCCTGCAGACAAATCTTTGGGTTTTTCCGCATCCACTCAATCTTTTTGCCAAAGGTCGAAAAGATGTAGATGCAATCAGGCTCGTACGAAAACGCAACGGGAACCACATACGGTTGATCGTTCAACGAACAAGCCAGCCTGCCGATTGATACCCGCTGCAAGAGCTCACGGCATTCCTGTTGGGTTATGGGAATGATTCTCATGACAGAGTCTCTCCTGAAGCCGCTGCCAGTTTAGAAGGCATCTCACAAATGCCTCAGTAGGATAATGCAACAGCCAAGGTGCAGCATCCCAAGAAAGTTCTCCGCGTATCGTTCATAGCCGACAGCTAGCCTGCGGAAGTTGCTCGGAAAACTCTAGAGCCTGGTCAAGTCCGGACCCTGGCCGTTGATGACAATCCGGACGTAATGGAATTACTTCCGGCTTACCGACAATGCGGGAGTCTGGAATTGTAACTTGACTTTAAGGACCTTATCGAATGCGTTAGTGCCGTAAGTCCGGCGGCACCAGATTGTTCGCACGAGAGTAGACCACAAGCTGCAGGCGATTACCCTCATTGAAACTAACCGAGAACAACCAGGGGGGTTTCGCTTAATCCCATGGGCGAGCCGGGCCGGCGCGACTTGCTAGAGTTGCTGGACCGGCTGAATCCGACGATTGGGGAAGTGAGCGCAGCGATCGAGCAGGAAGCAGAGCAGTGTATCGAGGCGCAGCGGTTGAAAACGCATCCCGGGGTCGGTTCTCTGACCGCGCTGGCTTTCGTGTTAATCGGGGGGAGCGGAGCATTCCGGTGCGGCGAGAATCACCTCAAAGAGCGTTGGGAGCATGAAATTCCCCTTTCGCCGGGTGTGACTGTGCTCACAGGCCAGAGTGATTGATGTCCTTGAGGATTCTGCTGCCCTTGTAAAAGATAACCAAAGTGCCCGGTTTCTACCCACCAGCGGCTGGACATCCTTCGAGGGGGCTCTTATGTCAGACCTTAGCTCTCGCCAAATTAGATGGTTCGCTTTGCTACTCACGCTCACCCTCATCCCTGTAACCTGCCTTCCTTCTGTCGGGGAAAAGTTGACAATCGGACCCAGTACCGACAAGATCGCGGAGAGATGACATGCCTGGCTGGTTCCCCCGTCTGGTGGCGCTCTTCTTGCTGTCGTGCACTCTCGGAGCGTCGGGTCCCCCGGCTCTGAAGGCGTGGGTTCCGGTTCGCTGGACCGGCGGCCCGTTGGAGCTTGCCTGGCGAACCCGCACGAAAACGCTTCCCGCCGATGCTGCCGTCCGCGACGCCCTCGCCCGCTGGTACGAACCCGCCACGCTCAGTCTTCTTGAGGACTCGCCCGCGAACTGTCTGCTGGTCACCTGGAGCGCGCCCGCCGATGCGGCTGTCGAAGCCGAGCAGCAGCAGCTCGTGAAGGTCTACGCGGAGGAGGCACACCAGCGCGGTCTGGCCGTGCTCGGCCTCGTCTATGGGGCAGGCGATGCGTCGAAAATCGCTGCGGCCGCCGCCCGGGCTGTGCTCGATGGACTTGTGCTCGAAGGCGAGTTCGCCCCGGAATTTCCTGCCGCCTTGCGCACAGCCGCCGGCTCTATGTTGGTCGTCGAGATCGCGAAGGACGCGGCGCCGTGGCGGTTGAAGCCTGCACCGATTGTCGCCGTCGCGGGCGTGGCTCCGAGCGCACGCAATCTGTCGGAAATGGGTATCCGCGGTGCGCCCTCGAGCGAGCCGTGGATCAAGTCGAATATCTGGCTGGTGCGGTCGTTCGGTCTCGCCTCGCCCTCGCGTCCGGTGTGGATCAGCAGCCACCTCGAAAACGCCTCGGCCGTCGACTACGCGCGGACCGTGGCCGATGCTGCGGCATCCGGCGGTCATTGGATCGTCTCGCTCGACGATGCTTTTCGCGCCAAACTGCGCGCCCGGGATGCCTCGGCGCTGGAAGCATGGCGCCGTCTCTCAAGCTATCTGAAATTCGCCGAAGGTCACGCCGCCTGGCGTGCCCTTGCGCCATATGGGAATGTCGGCATCGTGCTCGATCCGGCGAGCACGAAACAGGATCTCGCCGATGAGTACCTGAACCTCGCGACACGCCGCCAGGTGCCTTACCGCCTGGTGACGCGTTCCGGGCTGAACGCCGCTGCAGTGGCGAAGTTCCGCGCGCTCGTGGCCACCGAGCTCGACCCGCCGTCTGCGGCCGAGCGCAAACTGCTGCAGGATTTCGCCGAGGACGGGGGGCTCGTGATCGCCGGTCCATCCTGGGGCGGCGCTCCGAAGACGGAGCCGTTCGCCGAGGTCCAGGCCGGCAAAGGCCGCGTGGTCGTTTACAAAGATCCAGATCCCGAAGCGGTGGCGCGCGATCTCAAAGAGCTGCTCTCGGACGACGACCTGGGCGTGGTCCCGTTCAATGTGCCGTCAGTAATCACGTTTGCAAGCGGAGGCGGTCCCGGACACCCTCTGCTCGTGCAGTTACTCAACTATTTCGACCATCCGGTGGAGGCGATCACGCTTCGTGTGGCCGGGAAGTTCGGCTCGGCTCGCCTGGAAACACCCGAGAGTGCGGCGGTGGATCTGCCGCTGCGGGATGCCGAGGGAAGAACGGAAGTAACGATTCCGAAGCTTTGGTTGTGGGGTGCCGTTTCGATGGAATAATTAAGAGGAGACAAAACAATGAGAAGAGAAGGTGTGACGCGGCGCGATTGGCTGGCACTTTCTGGTCTTGCTCTAGGGGCAATGGCAGCGCGGCCAGCCGAAGGGGCGCGGGCCGTATCGGCGGGTCCGGTGGAACCGGTATCCGTCGCCAAGGTCCGCAGCTACGACGAGGACCTGACGGCCCAATTCCGGCGGATGTTCGATCAGATCGGCGGGATCGGCAACCAGGTCAAGGGGAAGACGGTCGGCATCAAGGTCAATCTGACCGGCGGCGGACGGTTCCCCGGATACACGGCGGGTGACACGCATTGGGTGCACCCCCGCGTGGTCGGCGCGGTGGTCGCGGTGTTCGGTGCACTCGGCGCGAGGCGCATCCGCATTCTCGAAAGCGCCGGCGGCCACAAGCCCGGCTACAAACTCGAAGACAAGCTGCTCTCGGGTGGTTGGGACGTTGCCGCCATCCGCAATGCGGCGCCCCTGGTGGAATTCGAGGACACCAACGCGCTCGGCCAGGGCAAGCAATACTCTCTGCTGAAGGTTCAGAGCGAACCGTACATCTTCCCCGCCTTCCAGTTGAACCACTCCTATCAGGACTGCGATTTTTTCGTGAGCCTGGGTAAGATGAAGAACCATGAAGAGATGGGTCTCACCGTCTGCATCAAGAACCTGTTTGGCATCACGCCGACGGGCTTGTATGGCGACCGGGAGACCGTCTTCCACTACGGGCAGGTGCAGGCGCCTTCCGGCGCGCCCGCCGAACTCGATCCCAAGTCGAACCGGTACGAAGGCTGGCGGCTTCCTCGAATTCTGGTCGATATTCTCGGCGCGCGCCCGGTGGACCTCGCCATAGCCGACGGCATCGTCTCCATGGTCGGGGGCGAGGGCCCATGGGTCCTGGGTTCCAAGCCCGCTCACCCGGGACTACTCGTCGTCGGCAGGAACTGCGTGAATACGGACACTGTGGCCGCGGCTACCATGGGCTACAATCCCCGTGCCGGCCGACATGAAGCGCCGTATCGCGTCTTCAAAGACCCCAAGGGGCATCCTCCGGAACAGTTACAGCCCGGCGATGAGACGTTCCAGTACGCCGACAATATGATGCTTCTGGCCGAGGCTGTGGGACTCGGGTCGGCTGACCTGAAAAAGATCGATGTGCGCGGCGTGCCCATCAAGGAAGCGATGTTCGACTACGAAGCCTTTTGGAAGAACCAGATGCCGAAGGAGCAGTCCTGAGCCGTTTGTTTCTCACCCTGTTCGCAGCGATTCTGTTGGTGCGGGCACCCGGACCGCTGCAGTTGGAAGGAAGCACGGATGCCATGGGGGCGACGTTTTCCGTCGTCCTCTATGGCTCCGATCGGGCGTCCATGAACCAGGCGATGGACGCGGCCTTTGAGGAAGCCCACCGTCTGGACGCGTTGCTCTCGAATTACCGGCCTGCGAGCGAGTGGAGCCGTATCAATCGAGAGGCGGCTGCGCGCCCCGTCGCAGTCTCGCCGGAGTTGTTCCGTCTCCTGTCCGATTGCATCGAGTACAGCCGCGCGAGCGAAGGCACCTTTGATCTGACCGTCGGCCCGCTCATGCGCGCCTGGGGCTTTTCCGGCGGAGGCCGTCATGTTCCATCTCCCGACCAGATCCGCGAGGCGCTCGAACTCGTGGGATACCGGCACGTGCAACTGAACGCAGGGAAGCGAACCGTGCGCTTCGATCGTCCCGGTGTCGAGATCGATCCCGGGGGAGTGGGCAAGGGCTACGCTGTCGATCGCATGGTCGAGGTCCTCCGCGCACGAGGAATTCGCAACGCGCTCGTCGCCGCATCCGGCAGCAGTATTTTCGGCCTTGGCAACCCTCCAGAGGAGCCCCGCGGCTGGCCCATCAGCATTGCCGACCCCTGGGACCACCGGAAGAATGCGGCGCAGGTGTTCCTCAGAGACCTGTCTCTCTCCACCTCGGGCAACTACGAGAAATCATTCCGTGCCGGCGGACACCGCTACTCGCACATCATGGATCCCCGCCGTGGCGTTCCGGCCGAAAGCGCTGTTCAGGTGACCGTCATTGCGCCCCGCGCCATCGATAGCGAGGTCTGGGCGAAGCCCTACTTCATTCAGGGACGCACGTGGACGGCGGCACGCAAGCCGAAGACCTGGCGTGTGCTCTACTGCGAAAATACTTCTCGCGCTGTGTGCTCCTGGGTAGAGTAGGCCGTTCGACTGGAGCCGGCCAAACCGATCATTTAGACGCGACTCATCCGGAACGCGTAATCCAGGGAAAGGCAGCCAGAACGACAAAACGTGGCATTCGCTCCAAAATTCCTTGTTCGGCTTAGTCACTAGGCTGCGTCGGCCGGGCAAAAGTGTTTGTGTCGGGGGATGAGGGCGATATGCAAGATAAGAAAGGAGCACCGCAAGGCTTGCGCCGCCCTGAATGCCATGATTGCGAAGGTGCCCCTGCTGAGGGCCGTGCGGGATGCAGGCGCAGCAGATTGCTCTTCATCTTGAGGATCAATCTATCAAGCATGATTTGACACGGCACAGATCGAGCGGGACCCGGACAGCCGGTTGCGGAACCACCGGTTCCACGAATACGATTGGGTGGGGAAACAATGCGCGCTTCCTGTCTTCCGAAGGCTGCTCGAACTCGAAGGCGGTTGGCGGAGTGTCGAGTTCCCGAATCCTGCGTCTAAATATCTGGCCGGTGTTTTCGTCGCTTGCCGTTGCAACTCCGGACGTCTCCAAATCCTTGGAGGTCAATCAATGCGCGATGATGATGACCCGAATCTGAAAGATCCTGAAGCCAGGCCCGATGTCTCCGGCGTTTCCCGGCGCGACTTCCTTAAGATTTCAGGGCTGTCCATCACCCTGCCCTTGATGGCCGACCCCAAAATGGCCATGGCAGCGGGCCAGCAAGCCGCGGTCCATGGCCCGGGCAAAGTTCCGATGGAATTCTCCATCAACGGTCGACGGCTAAAAGCAGATCTCGAACCGAGAGTCACGTTGCTCGACGCACTACGGGACCAATTCGAGCTCACCGGCGCCAAGCGGGTGTGTGATCGTGGCGAATGTGGCGCGTGTACTGTGTTGCTCGACAACAAGCCAGTCTACTCATGCTCGGTTTTGGCCATCGAGGCCCAGCGCAAGCCAATCACCACCGTCGAGTCCCTGATGCAGGGCGGGAAGCTGCATCCCGTGCAACAGGCCTTTGTGGACAATGACGCTTCGCAGTGTGGCTTCTGTACTCCCGGGTTTGTTGTGGCGTGTAAAGCATTTCTTGATCGCCACCCACATCCGACCCCCGAGGACATTCGTCACGGTCTGTGCGGGAATCTTTGCCGCTGTGGCACATATGACGGAATCCGCAGAGCCATTGCGCAAGTTGCGCAGAAGGGAGCCTAAGATATGCCGGACTACGCATGGCCCGATGCAGAACGCCGGACGCTGATCGGCAAGCGGATCAGCCGCGTCGATTCTCCCGCTAAAGTCTCAGGACAGGCAAAGTACACCTACGACATCTCTCGCCCCGGCATGCTTTACGGGAAAGTGCTTCGTTCGCCATACGCGCATGCCAAGGTTGTTAGCGTAGATACCAGCGCCGCAGAGAAGATGCTCGGCGTGAAGGCGGTACACATCGTCCAGGGACCAGGTTCAACGATTTACTGGGAGGGTGATGAAATCGTGGCGGTGGCGGCAATAGACGAGCCCACTGCGGAAGATGCGGTCCGCGCCATCAAAGTCGAATATCAGCAGCTTCCGTACCTGGTCACCGATACCGAGCCTGTACAGGGATCGGCAGAGGGCCAAGGCCCGTTGAACATGGACGATATCGATGACATGCTCGACAACCAGGTGCCCAGCCAGCAGATGGTCAACCAGATTCAACAGTACGGGATCACGGCAATGCCCAGTGAAGACGTGCTTAAGGGGCTGAAAGCCGATGGCGCAACCGACGCCGTTCTGGACGCCATTCGGGCGGCCGCCGTCCATCCCGAGGCTGGGAGCAGGCCGAAATCGAACTATCAGAAGGCCGCGGCGCAGACTTTGGGCGATCCTGACAAGGGGTTCGCTGATGCTGAAGTGGTTTCTGAAGGCCTGTATGGCGTTCCAGTAATTACACATTGCTGCCTGGAGAGCCATGGTTCCATCTCCGAGTGGACCGACTCCGATCATTTATTCACACACATCTCCACGCAGAATGTTTCCGGAATCCCCGGGCAGATGGCGGAACCGCTGAAAACTCCGGCTAGCAACATCCGCATTCACCAGGACCACGTAGGCGGAGGTTTTGGCAGCAAGTTTTCGCCGGATCGCTGGGGAATTTTTACGGCGCAGATCTCCAAGAAGGCCGACGGCAAACCCGTGCGCATCATGCTGGAGCGCGCAGCCGAGCTCAAGGTTGCAGGGGCGCGGCCGTCTGCCTACGCCCGCGTGAAAGTGGGCGCGAAGAAAGACGGCACCCTCGTAGCCTGGCAGTCTCAGTCCTGGGGCACCGGGGGCCCTGGGGGCGGAGGGATGCCGCCCATTCCTTACGTGTTCGCCGTGCCCAACCAGCGAAAAGAACACACCGCCATCCGCAACAACATCGGTCCTGCCCGCGCCTGGCGCGCGCCTAACCACCCGCAGGCGGCGGTTCTCACCATGTGCGCGCTGGATGATCTGGCCGCCAAGCTGAACATGGATCCGTTGGAATTTTTCAGCAAGAACCTCAGCATCGCTAAACCCCGCCAGGATGTCTACCGCGAAGAGCTAGCCGTTGCGGCGGACCTGATGGGCTGGAAGCAGAAGTGGCATCCCCGCCGGCAGAACCAGTCTGGTTTGGTGCGCGGCGTTGGAGTCTCATTTCACACCTGGGGCGGTCGCGGCCACGCCAGCGACTGCGACCTGACGATGCATCCGGATGGCTCGGTGGAGATCAAGATGGGCACGCAGGACCTGGGCACGGGAACTCGTACCTGCATTCTGATCGTCGCCGCTGACACGCTAGGCATTCCAGTCGACACCATCCAGCTTCACATCGGCGATACCATGTACCCTCCTTCAGGTGGTTCGGGGGGCTCAACCACCATCGGCGGGGTCAGTTCCTCCACCCGCCGCGCTGCCGTGGACGCGCGCAATGCACTCTTCGCCAGGGTTGCACCCACACTTAACGCAGAGCCCGACCAGATCGAATGCGTGAATGCGCGAGTCGGTGTCAAGGGCGACTCCAGCCGTTCGCTCAGTTGGAAGGAAGCTTGCTCCAAACTGGGAGTAATGCCACTTACGATTCGTGGCAAGAATCCCGACAAGAGCAAGCCGCCCGACCTCACCAATAGCGGCGTCGGCGGAGTGCAGATGGCCGAGGTTGAAGTCGATACGGAAACCGGCATCGTGAAAGTCACAAAGATGGTTGCGGTTCAGGACTGCGGATTGATCATCGACCTGAAGACTGCCGAAAGCCAGTGCTATGGCGCGCTGATCATGGGGATCAGCTACTCCCTCTTCGAGGAAAAGGTCATGGACCCGGGCACCGGCCGCATGCTCAATCCCGACATGCAGTTCTACCGTCTCGCGGGCCTGAGCGATATCCCAGAGTTGGTGGTGAAAATGATGACCGGCAAAGGCTACGACGAGCGCGGCGTCATCGGGTTGGGCGAACCGCCCGTGATATCGCCGGGCGCCGCCATCTCTAATGCGGTCGCCAATGCCGTCGGTGTTCGCATTCCGTTCCTTCCACTCACACCCGACCGCGTCCTGGCGGCTCTAGGACAGAGGGCAGGCGCCTGATGCGACCCTTTGAGTATGTGAGTCCGAGCAGTAGAGCCCAGGCTGTCAGCTTGCTGGCTACGGCCTGGGGCAACACGGAAATCCTCGCGGGCGGAACCGACCTGCTGGCCCTGATGAAGGATGACGTGGTCGCACCTACGCGGCTTATCAATATCAAGGAGATTAAGGACCTCCGCGGCGTCTCCTTGAGCGCGCAGGGACTTCGCATCGGCACGCTCACCACTCTCGGTGACCTCGCCGATGATGCGAATGTGAAGAAGAACTATCCCGCGTTGGCCGAGGCCCTGATCGAAGCTGCCAGCCCTCAGATTCGTAATCTGGCCACCATCGGCGGCAACCTGTGCCAGCGCCCGCGCTGCTGGTATTTCCGCAACGGTTTAGGTTTGTTGCCCAAGGACGAGACTGGCAAGGAACTGGTGGCGGCCGGTGAGAATCGTTATCACGCTATTCTGGGCAATGACGGTCCCGCCAAGTTCGTCAGTCCCTCCACCGTCGTTCCGGTCTTGATTGCCTACGGAGCTATGGTTCGGATCGAGGGTCCGAATGGAAAACGCGAGCTGCCGCTAGAGAAGTTCTTCGTGATCCCCAAAGCCGAAGGCGAACGCGAGCACGATCTGCGACCGAACGAAGTCGTCACCGAAGTAGTAATTCCGCCGGCAGTGGGTGTCAAGGCTGCGCATTACGAAGTCCGCCAGAAGGAAGTGTTCGATTGGCCGCTCGCACTCGCCGCCGTCAAGCTGAAGATGAACGGCTCCAATGTCCAGACGGCCCGGGTTGTACTGGGATACGTCGCGCCCGTCCCCTGGCCTTCACCGGAAGCCGAACAGATCCTCCAAGGACAGCCAGTGAACGAGGGAAGCGCGCAGAAAGCTGCCGAGGCCGCGCTGCAGCACGCCACGCCGCTGACCAGCAATGGATACAAGGTGCAGCTTGCCCGGGTGGCACTGAAGCGCGCCATCTTGAAAGCCGCAGGTGGAGGTGCCGCGTGATCAGCGAAACCGATCGCTTCAGTACTAATCGTTCTAACCTCTGTTCAGCATTACGTTGGAAAGGCCAATTCATCCTCGCCGAGTCCGATCCCACAGTGCCCGCCTGTAACGACGGCCTGTTCTGGTGCCTGCACACGCAGACTTGCATCGGCCCCGACGGGGAACTGGCCGAACCGGGCAACTGCTGCTCCAAGAGCCGCAGCTGCCACGGTACGGGAAAATGCGTCTAGCGCCCTTCCTCTTTGCCGGTTCGTGTAGGAGAATTAGGAACTGGAACGAAGGAGTCTCGTATGCGTCATCATCTGCCAGTCGCTTTGTTTCTGCTCGTTCTGTTGGTTTCAGTTTCCACCGCCCAGCAGATTCGCGGCGACTACCTTGAGACCCGCTCCGCCGACGTGTACACCGGTCAGTGTTTCGCCAATGGCGAGGTGAATCTCGTCGGCAAAGAGGCCATCCTGGCGTGGCACATCCGGAGCGGCAGCTGGAACGGTGTCGTGCTGCGAGGGCTCACTGTCGCCGCCGCGGTCCGCGCCCAGGGTACTTTGGGCGATCCCTACGAGAACCCTTATCCGGCCAACGCCGTGCTGTTGGTGGACGACCAGGCCAGCGGGCAGCAACGCACCGCTCTCGCCAGCTTCGCTCAGCACATGGGGGGTGAGTTGCTGAAAAACGTCGCGCAAGTGATTCCGGTGCAGATGGAGTTGGTGGTGAACACCGAGCACCACGGCGCCGCCATGTTTCGTGCGGGCGAGTTTGCCACGGTGCAGACTCGCTCCATCGGTGAAAACGACCACCTGTGCGGCAACGAGGTCACTTACTACCCGCCGCTGACCGAACTGACGCATGCCATGCCTGCCGTGGCTCTCACAGACGCTTACCGAGGACCGGGTCTGGGAGTATCGTGGAGTCTTCACGGCAAACGCAGCGCCTTCGTGGGTGCGTTTGCCCAATAATCCGGGACTGGAGTCTCGATGAGTAAGTTTGCGGCGCGAACGTCGATCGCAGTCATCGGCATTTTTGTGGCCGTCTGCAGCGCTCAGACTGGCAAGGTGGAAAAAATTGGCCCCCTGACTGACCCGACCGTCTCGGAAGCCGTGCGGCAGACGCTTGACCCAACCGGTTACCGTATTTCGCTCGATGATGGAACAGCATTCTGCGATCTGTGGCTGCGCAAGACCGTTCCGGCGCAAGCGAAAAAGGACGCTGCAGATGTGGTCTATCCGCAACTGGCCGAGTCGGCGTTGGTGGGCGTCCTGCATTATCCGAAAGGTGGCAGCGACTACCGCGGACAGACAATCTCTGCCGGCTTTTACACCCTCCGTTACGAATTGATGCCCAGTGACGCCAATCATCTCGGGACCGCGCCCAACCGTGACTTCCTGCTGCTGGTTCCTGCAGCATCGGATGCTGACCCCGATGCCGTCTTCAAATTCTCCGATCTGATGGCGCTCAGTGAGAAGGCAACTGGCACGCGGCATCCTGGGCCCCTGAGCCTGGTTCAGTCCGACGGCAGCACCAGCGCTGCGGTATCCAAGGATGACCAGGATCACTGGACTTTTTCCGCCAGCATGGAGCTCTTGACTGGCGAGAAGGTGCCCTTCGCACTTGTAGTGAAAGGCACTGCACAACAGTAGAAACCCCACCTCCGCCACGCACAACCGTATCGATCTTTCGACAACCAGACTCTCGCAAGATCATGGTCCGAAGCGAAGACGACCTATTCCGTGTTCGAGTTCCCGTCGTTCCTACAGGCTCCGCCCTCATTCCACGCGCGTCTACCCGTGTAACAAACCATCCCTCTTGCGGGAGCCGAATCCGGGAAGCAGGTAATGGGCCTACAGTTGGACTGGGAAATATGGTGGGGCTCGGATGACGAGGCGGGAGAAATACGTGCAGGTTGTCATTTACGACGACCTGTGGACGGGAATGTTCGCAGGATCAATAATTCGGCCAGACACCTGGAGTGGCGAGCTCCAGCAAGTTGGCATCTGGATCCCTGAAATACAAACTGGCACCGCCTCGCTCCCACTGAACTTCCGATTCAATTTCGATTCCACACTCGCGCAGCCGCATTCGCCAATTCTCGAGCGCGTCCGAGGAAATGGCAAAGGCGAGGTGGCCGGCGCCGCATCTCTCATGCGGAGGGATGATGCCTCCGGGAATAACGACCGGATCATTAGACCCGCCCCGAGTAAAGAGCAGGAGAACATTGGAACCAGCTCGCAAGGCACAGAAGCGCTCGTCGCTAGCCGTGGCCTCAAAATTGAATAGCAATTGATAGAATTCACGAGCGCGATTGATCTCCGCGACGTTGATGCAGGTCTCGACGATTCCATCCACCCGCAAATTCGAACTTTCGATTGCTCTTATCATTTCCGCTTTTGGTATCACACCGCAGGGGCCGAAAGCGTCAAAGGCGTATGACGTAGGTGATTTGACTATTTCACCTCTCAGTATTCACGCGGTCGGCTGGACGGGATCACGGCAAAAAACGGTTGTACAGCCAACCAAAGAAGATCCCCCCAGCAACGCCGTCGACCAGTCCATAGCCGGTCCCAAGTAAAACGTCAGTTAGGCTATGCACGCCGTGGAAACCCGGGTATATGGAGCTGACGCCATCGAGGAAACTTGAGCCGTAAGAAGGGCTTGCCAGGTGAACCAGACCGACGCACATCAGAGCACCACCCCACAGTAGACCTGTTGCAATAGCCAGAGCCCTGATCGAGAGTTTCATTTGCCTTTCTCCTTATTCATGATTCATGACTGCGATGCGATTCACCCGAGTGCTGGGTCACATTGGTAGGCTCCTCTGAGATCAAGAACTCCGCCGTCCGAGGCCGCCGAACCGCACGATATTACATGCCCGTTGACCTGAGCACGCCGATTAATGTCGGGCTTCTATCAGTGGGCCTACTTTATTGTGGGTTGGTCCGAGTTCTTTTCCCCTGACCTCTCTTCAGACGGTTTCGGGTTGTCATCTACATAAGCCGTCTCACTACAATCACCCTTGTCGTCGTAATCGCAGACGCGACCCGGATGAGCCTGTTTGCATTTTTGGCAGAACTGAGTAGCCATCTTGCGTTGCCTCCGTTTTTGCTATGGCGCCCGAGCGCGGTCTCATACAAAACCGTCAGTGTTATGTTCCCAATCCTGCGTAAGATCTGGCAATCTGCTATTTTCCCGTACTGCGTGCCCTGTTTTTTTCCGCGTCCGCATCGATTGGGAAGTCTTGCCCCGTCGCACCGAAACAGATTGAGGCTCGCAGCGTGCGATGCCAGGTGAATCGCAACTTGTCAGTAAACCTCGATCAGAACAAAGTACCAAAATGAGGGCAGGCTGCCTGTGATTGGAATCACACATTCTGAGTAGAAGGACAAATCCCTGACTCGTTAAACCATGCTCGTGGATTGTCGGCAACCCTTTCGCCTACACCCCTTCGGATCTGAACGACCAGGTCATTCCCCAGGAGTAAAAGCCGATCATAAGCATGACGTCGACAGGCATGCCGAAAATAATATAAAGAACTGGCATGAACAGTACGGACTTCTGCAGTACCAATGCCTGCAGAAGGACCTGAAGGGGTACAAACAGCGTCAGGTGGGCCATCGTAATCGACGTAAGCAGTGCCTTCCTCGGCAGACCAAAGTCGAATATGTAATACGTCAAGCCGAATACAAAAGGAACCAATGAGATCAGGCCGATTCCAGATGTTACAAACCCTGCCAGATAACTGTCCGGAGTGTGCGGGAAACGGGCTGGAATAAATGCAAAATATAACAACGCGATCACTTGTACAAACAGGACCGCTCGCAGGAGATAGATGACAGGAATCAGTCTGTTAGAAATAAAGAGGGTGGCCACGAAGATCAGCACCGTGACGGCACAACTGAGCCACCACACTTGGGCGCTCGGCAACACAGCCTCCATCCGCAGGTAGGGAATATTGAAACTGAGAAAGGGCGCCCAATGATGCTCCGCCAGACCGAGTTCCGCGTGCAACGGGAGAGAGCGAATTCCGAAGGCGAAGATGCGAGTCCACAGGCGGCACACCCGTGGCAGCAAAACCAGCCAGGCAAGAGAGAAGAACACAAAAAGACAACTTGCAGTGACCAGGTTCATTGTGCCGAGCCGGAAATGGAGCAGAGCCCGGTGCATGGAAATTACCCCGCCGCGATGTCCGCGGGCACGAATCGGGTCCGCCCCCCTCGAGAGATCAGATCCCTTGCTGTTGCGGTTTTCAAAACTCCTTGAAGAATCCAAAGCTGGTACCACCTCTAACATAGGTTGGGTTGTGATAGTAATCCGCCATGACATTGACGCCCCAGTGTGGACCCACCCACTGGCGCCATGTAAAGGTCACGGTCTGACTGTGAAAATCAGTGATGGTCGATGTTGGCCCGACGAGTTGATAGGCCTCTTTTCCAAAACCAGCCCGAAGGGTAATGTAATGTTGCTGGTTCCGGCCTTGTGTCACCGCGATGAAACCCGCCGGAGAGAAGACGGATCCGGGATCGCTGACGTTAAACCGCACGCCTTCTTCGAGGATCCACGGCTTCTCGAAATAGTAAGTAGAACCGATGAAGAAACTGTGATCTCGGTGGGCGTCTTTGGCGGCGTAATAGCCGAAGCCGAGTGTAGAGATCAACTGCCGGCGACCCATCCACTTCTTATTAATGAATCCGTCCGCTCGGAAGCGAGGCCAGAAAAAGCCTCCAGCGCTGGAGCCCAAAGTGAGCGAGCCGTACCAATCGGTGCTAAAGTTGTAGGTGTCACCGAGCGCAAAATATACTCCTGCGTCGCCGAATTCTCGTTGACCATTGATTTCTGCATTCCAGATATTATTTTTCTGCGTGATGACGCCGCGGGCATATCCGCCGGTCCAATTGCCAAAGCCATCGGTCAGGGCCAGATAGTTGCCCCCGCTCTCAACATAATTGGTAAGCAGCTTTAGTTCTGCCGGCAAGGTCTTTTCAACCGGCGTCTGCGGAGTAGCCTCTGGAAAACTCGGCACGGCGGCATTTTCCTGGGCATGCGCCGCGCACACGAAAGCCATGCCCAGGAGCAGGAGCCATGTTGCAGACTGACGACCTTCGCGGTGAGAAATGCTCATTTCGCCGGCACCTTTGAGTGGTCAACCGTCTCGGTCTCGAATTGCAGCATTGCCCCTTGGCCGGCTACGACCATCCAGGCATCCTGGCGCCTGATTACCTTGGCCGAGCCCTGGATAATTCTTGGCTTTGCAAATTTCGCTGACGACAGATGCCAAGTGGCGTGCTCCAGGTTCTGGGGGTGAGTGGCTTTGATGGTCATCACCTTGCCGCGGATCGACGCCTTCCACTCCACTCGCTTGCGCGAGTTCAGAAAGTTTGCGAGTTCGGTCATGGTGTACCAGCGGAATGTTCCGCTGGCTCGCATGCCGGCAGCTTGGCGCAACCATTCCTCCACAATCCTCCGATACGGCAGAATTCCCCGCGGGTGAAAATAGATCAGCCTCGCCGATTGATGGTCTGCTACAAATTCAGTGATCGCACCCAGCCAACGCTCCACTTCGGAATCGGAATATCCCTCGGAGATCATTTCCTCAAAACCCGCAGCCCGATCCAGGTGGAGTACGGGGAAAGCCCAAATGTCATGGCCTTCCCGGGTTCCACCGCGATAACCCTCGGTGGGACCCATTCCGGTATCACCGGTGAAGTAGTAGGCGACAAAGCCATGCGACTCCAGCCAGTGCGTGACCCAGACTGGTTGATTCCCGTCCGGAGCGGAATACTCGACCACCGTTTTTCCGGTGACATGCTCGAGTGCGCTCTTGTTTAGCGCCAGGAATCGTTCCAAATCCTTGGGATTGTCCTTATCCACATGCAAAGCAAAGTAATTGTGGATCCAGCCTCCGTGGCTGCCTACTTCATAGCCGAGGCCTTCGTACTTCCGGATCAGTTCCTGGCTGACGGGATTGTGTTCAACATCAAAGCCCCTCCCGTCTCCGATTGCCATCGCGTCGGGTCCGGCTGTGACGTGAATTGAATACGGTCCCTGCTGCAGTAAGCTCCATCCGTTGATCTCTTGGAGCGGTTTGATAGCTGCGTTGGAGTCGACGTGCCAATTCAGAATTAACCCTCCGACTCCATCCGGGACCGACTCTAAGTAGGGTAGTGCGAGGACGTGCTTCGCGAAGTACTTAAGGAAGGCATGCAACGGCAGTCCATCGGTGTTGCCTTTCAGGTACCCGAGCGGCAAGTTCACGAAAAGCACCGAACCCGCCTGATAAGGGTGTTCACCCGCGACGATCCCAGCCTTCGATTGGAATAGAACCTCGCCGGAGTACTGTCCCGAAGTCACGAAGCTGGGATAGAGCAGTTCGCCATATTTGTAGCGTCTGAGCTCAAGCTCGACGCTGGGAACACTCGGGTCGTTCGCGGCTCGCGTCGAATCGGAGGCGCTGGTTTCCTGCGAGAAGGGATAGTACTTTCCCGGCGGGATTTCCATCTCACCGACACTCGCACTGGTGCCTTTGACGCTGCCCCATTGCGTGGTCTTGTCTCCAAGGGTGTCATAGAGGGCGTAGTCCACGCCTGCCAGGTCCGACAATCGGGAGCGTCCCGCTGCATAGCTGCCATTTAGCGAGAGCGTGCCGGCATCGTAAACCAGCATAAGTCTTCCGCCCTGAGCAACAAAGCGACGCAGAGTCGCGATGAAAAGGTCACTCGCCTGCTGATGGATCGAATCGGGCAGAATCACTCCTGCACATTGGAATTCACCCAGAAAAGGCCGCAAAAATTCGGAATCGTGGACTGGCACCACATGCAGACCTTCCTCGCTCCCCGCATCGCTCCACACCGTGACCTTGGGATCAGAGAAACTCATTCCATCGGGCACCAGGAGCAGCAGGCGGTCGGCACTCGAACGAGGCCGGTCACGCGCCACCCATAACCATGTGACCAGGAGTACGAGAGCTAGACTGCCTACGACAATGATGGTTCGGCGCTTCATCGGCTGGCCACCACTTCGCCGTGCTCGCGGGCCCACAATGTCCCGAACACCGCAACCCCGTCTTCCGCTTCAATACGGGGGGCACTGACCGTTGTCGGATGTCGAAAACTGCCGCATCGGGTTCCGGCAGATATGTGCAAGGCGCTTTCAGCAATGATCGGTCCATTGACGGCGCAGTCCGGGCCAATGAGCATCTTTTCCCCGCTGATCAGGCTGCCTTGTACGGAGACACCGGCTCCGAGAACCATGTCCCTCACACTCTTCACGCTGCCACAGATGCGTGCGCCCGAACCGATGCGCAATTTACCTCTGGCTACGATGTTGCCGGTGACGACCTCCTTTTCGTGAACCTCCAGGTCTCCGTCATACAGAAAACGTTGGACCACCCCTGAACCTGCGTTTGCGTTATCTTCCGAGTGCGGCCGCGTCGTGTCTTCGCCGGGCGTTACGTGACCGGTTTCAATCTGCGGAGCATTGAGTCTCAGAAAATTACAGGGACCTTTGAGTCGTATGCGTGAGTCCGAGGAAATACGCCCGGAGAGCTTGCAGTCGTGCTCTGCAGAGAATTCTCCTACTGCATGAACCCAGCGTGTCACGCGACTGGAGTGACCCAGGTAAACATCCTTCTCTCCCAGGATGGCTCGGTAGCTGTTATTGTCTCCACCTCTGAACCGCCCACCGGCATAGACATCTCTCAGGAACGTGGTCTCAGGTGGCACGACGAGGTCAGAACCCGCCGCAATTGTCATTGTGTAGGTTGCGCCCGGTTGCCGGATGGGAAGCGTCTGCGAATCGTCGCACTGGCCCGTTGCCAGATATTCGACTCCATCGGGCAAAATACCACGTGCCGTCACCCCCGTAGCCACACACTGCTGCAGAGTCGGATCGAGAACTTGGATATAGGTCCGAAAGCTGTTGGCAAAATGACGAATTTCGCCAGCGTGTTCCTGAACGACTTTCAGTGGTGACGCGTCAGATTTACGCCTTAGCTCCGCCGACGCAGGAATGAGTGGTAGCACCAACATCAAGCTCACGAACAAGATCAACGCGACCACTGCAAGCGAGGAATTCACAAGACCTTCCGGAAACGTTCGGTCTTGTCCCAATGGAGTTCAGCCCCGGTCACAAGGTCAGTTATCTGTGATAGAGCAGCCCGAGAGACAGAGAAGATGCTTACCGCAAAACCTAGAACCAGGAAGGGCAGAAGGCAGATTCGCTTCCGTGTACCATCGAGTCGAGCACCGGCCGCTATTTCAAAAAATGCGGCCAGGTTGCCGAGCGCAGCGTAGGCGGTCAATGAGAACAGCGCGATGACGCCATGCAGGGGAGCCATGCCCTTAAAGAACACAGCTAGTGCCAGCGCCCAGCCCGAGAGCGTGACGGGCGCCATAGCGTAGACTCCCAGCAACAGCACGCCATCAATGCGCTCTCGTAGCGTTGCTCGATGCTTGCCCAGCAGCAGACGCAGACCATATGTCACCATCGCCTGGTTGTGGCCCTTGGCCCAGCGCATGATTTGCTTTATGCGAACCGCCCAAGTCTCTGGGACCTCCTCGTAGCATTCAGACCGGTTCTGATAGACGGTCTTCCAGCCGTGCAGCAAGAGGCGGTAGGTGAGATCGGTGTCCTCGGTCAGAGATCGGTCGTTCCAGCCACCAATCTCCCGCAATGCACTCAGTCTCACTCCGGCGACCGTGCCCCCATGTTGTGGCACCAGGCGCAGGTTCATACGGGCTTGCTGATCGACCTGATAGCCTCCCGTTCGTTCCAGATCCAGCAGGCGCGTCAGCAGGTTGGTGCCGACATTCAATGGCACTACCCGGCCCATGGCTCCGCCGACTTCGGGATCAAAGAACGGCGCCACCAGTTGCTTGATCAGACCCGCACCGGGAATGTAATCGGCGTCGAAGATCAGGATGATTTCGGTTGTTACCAGTTCCATGGCATCCTTCAGTGCCGCTGCTTTGCCGCTCTTTCCGCCAGTGCGATGGAAGGGCTGAATGCGCCCTGGAAATCTCTCTACAAACTTGTCGATGATCGCGCGTGTTCCATCGGTCGAGCGGTCATTTACTGGAATCACCAGCATTTGGCCCTCGGGGTATCTCACCGTCATCAAGGCGTTAAGAATGTTGGAGATCACCTTCTCCTCGTTGTGAGCGGCTACGAGTACGGTCACCAGTGGCCAGGAAGCTGTGTCGATGTCGATGTAGGGATGCCGTTGGAAAGCGAATAGCCGGTTCAGGGTGAACCAATAATGACGGGCCGTGTATACGCAGATCAGGATAACGATGAAGTAGAGAACATAAATCATGGCGTGCGACTCCGACGGCAAGGCAGGGTGTGGGCCGTCACTCCTTACCTGCGGCGGCTGCTTTTCCAGCTCTTTCCGAGAGGTCACTCTTCCGCCGACGAGGAATTGGTCTGGCCGGTAGCTTGAATTGCTGGTCAGGCTCTAACAGCGGGGTCTTCTTCTGATGCCAGCGGGATATGGCCTCCACAATTCTTTGCGAGCCATGCCCGTCTCCGTAAGGATTGCTGCCTTCCGACATGTCCTGATATGCATCCTCATCGTTCAGCAACCTGCTCGTCTCCTTGACAATCCCCTCACGAGACATTCCGATGATTCTGGCCATGCCAAACTGCGAAGCTTCCGGACGCTCGGTAAGATTTCGCAGCACCAGCACCGGCTTACCGAAGGTGGGCGCTTCCTCCTGAACTCCTCCCGAGTCAGTGAGCACCAGAAAACAACGGCGCAGCAAGCTGACGAAAGTGATGTAGTCCAGCGGCTCTGTCAGATGGATCCGATCAGTGTTTCGCAGCAGGGCATCGACCGTGCTGCGAACATTTGGATTCATATGGACGGGATAGATAACCCGAATGTCGGAATGCTCCCTGACCAGATCTTTGAGAGCGAGGCACATATTCTCCTGGTCTTTACCCCAGGATTCCCGTCGATGAGAGGTCACCAGAACTAGCCGGTAATTCTCAGTGGGAATGCCTGCCAGAGGTGTGTTGTCCCAGGAATGCGGTAGTTGGCTGAGTGCTCGCAGAGTATCGATGACGGTGTTGCCGGTGATCACGATCTTGTCTGCTGGGACGCCCTCGGCCAATAGATTATCGTGCGCCAAGGCCGTGGGCGGGAAGTGAATCTCGGTCAGCACCGCAGCCAGTCGGCGGTTGGCCTCCTCGGGAAACGGATTGTAAATATCATGACTGCGCAGTCCAGCCTCGATGTGACCAACAGGAATCTTGCAGTAATAAGCAGCCAGGGCCGACGCAAAAGCGGTCGTGGTATCGCCTTGTACCAGCACCAGATTGGGCTCAAAACGGTGGCACGCATTTTCGACCGTGTCCAGCACCCGAGCGGTCAGAGAGTTGAGCGTCTGATTAGGACGCATCACATCCAGGTCGAAATCGGGTTTGATCTTGAAGTACTGGAGCACATGGTCGAGCATCGTCCGATGCTGGCCGGTATGCACCACCGCGGTCTCAAACTCCCCGGAACGGCGGCGGAATTCATGAATCACCAAGGCCAGCTTGATTGCTTCCGGACGCGTGCCTAACACCGCGATAACCCGACATTTCACGAAGGCACCCCTGCAAATGAGACGTATGCGAGAATTCCATTTCCGATCGTTTGTAGCCGACCCTTAATCGGCTCTTCCACATACAAACTTTAGTTGTCCGGAAAGTGACCATGCCGTCTCTGCATTTTTCGGCGAGTACAAAGCCATCAGGGCCGCCAGGAATCCTGCGGCTGATCGAAGCCGGATGGGCAGTCAGCTTCTGGCGGAGTTGCTCGAGCCGGGATCCCAGGTTCGAGAGTAACCGCTCGACTAATACACCTGTTGGCGGAGAACTGTCTGGGTTGAGCGGATGATCGTAGAAAGTTAGGTTGTCAGCACCCAAGCGAAGGACACGAGCCGAGTTCAGCAGCGAGGGGCTGGATTTGTGAGCGGCATCAAACCTCATTACGACTGCATCAAGGCTTTCTCTGGAACTGATTTTACCGTTGGACCTGAAGAAGTTCGATGTGCCAACCCTCATTCTTCACGGTGACGATGATCAGATCGTGCCCATCGGCACAGCCGCGCTGCTGTCCGCGAAGATTGTCAAGAAGGCCACTCTGAAGGTATATCCAGGGTTCCCGCACGGGATGCCTACAACCCACGCGGACCAGATCAACGCCGACCTGCTCGCGTTCGTGGAAGCGCAGAAAAGCTCTAAAGCAGCCTGAGTTCAGGACGCCGCGGCAGACCGCGACGTTGGCAAGCCCTCTGCCGCGGCGTCAATCAGGTTGAAATGACAATCCGTCCCAGAGCGCGCCGATTCCTGGCGGATGACTGGCAAACCAGGGCTGAGCCGCCGTTTCGAACAGTCAGGTCTCGCCGGCGCGACAGTCTCAGTTACTTCTTTCACCCGGAACCATTCCACCGGAGCGGCCAGAATAGTGGGCTCAGAGTTGAGGTTGGCGCGGGCAAATTCTCGCGGGTTGCAGGTTACGTATTGCTTGAAGACTGAAGCAAATAGGCGGGATTACAAAAGCCGCATCGCTCGGCACCTTCCATCCGTCAACATTGACAGGGGCGGGGCGATTTGTTAGATTGCCCGCTCAAGTCACGGGAACCGCCCCGAATCTAAGTGCGCGGGACTCGCACCCTCCCCTTTTTCTTCGTTGTCTTTGCGAACGGCAACGGGCGGCTGCTAGAACAAGAATGCCGAAGTCGACATCCGTCGATGTGCAGGCCCGGTTCCTGAGTACATTGCTCCAGGAACGTGAAGTCCAACCACGCGCCTTTCTCTTGGCGCAGCAAATTACGGAGATCCTGCCCGGCGCCGCCGCGGTCGTCTATCTGCTGGAAGATCACCAGGGAATAACGCGCTGGTCTCCCAAGGCAGTTGCCGGCGATATTCACCTCGACGACGACGTGATTCCTCTCGATTCCGGCACCCTGGGACTTCTGGCCAAGGAGGGCCAGCCCTTGCTCCTCTCCGGGGCGAACCTCGTCCGTGAGGACTACGCTCACATGCACGCCCGCCGCAGCCTCCTGTCTCTGGCCTATGTTCCCATAATCGTCAATCAGACCCTGATCGGGGCCCTGGAAGCAGCCACTTTCGACGAGGCAATCAAGCCTTCTGATCTCTCCGGGTTAGTCGAATTGCTGGAATATGCCGCTCCCGCATTTTCGAGCGCGGTCCAGTACGAGGGTGAACGTAACTCGCATCTCGAATCCATTTCCCGGTTGACCCAGCTTTACGACGTGGAAAAGGTCTTCAACTCAACGCTGGAAATGGAAGAGCTCAATCCCATCATCACTGCCAAGGTGCGCGAGCTCCTCGAGGCACAGGCGGTGAATCTCTGGCTGGTGAAGGACGAGCAGGAACTTCTGCTGATGAACCGGGCAGGCGAGGATGCCACGTACGAAGTAGGTGCTTCGGAAAAGAGTGGTGAGGGTTACGTTGCCGCGGTCTCCGACTCGGGCGAACCTCTGATCATTGACGACGCCAGCGACGAGCGCCTGCAGCGCCGGAATGCCGGTCGGGAGGGTGGCATTTTTTCCGCCATGATGGCTCCCCTGGTCGCCAAGGGCTTCGAGGTCGGGGTCATCGAAGTCATAAACAAACTGAATGGAACTCCATTCGACGAAGACGACCTCTTCCTGCTCACTTCGATTGCAGAGACGGCGGCGGCGGCGCTGAACAACGCCGGCATGCTGCAGGCCGAACGTAAGGTCGAGATCCTCGAAACCCTGGTCAAGGTGAGTGCGGAAATCACTTCTACCCTTGATATGGACCGGGTGCTGGACGCAGTCGTGACCGGCCCCAGCGCGGTGATCCCATACGAAAGAGCGGCCATAGCTCTGGAGGAACGGGGCCGGTTGAAAGTCCGCGCCATCACCGGCATACCCCGGATCAATCCGCAGGACCCGAACGTCGTCCGTCTGCAGGAACTGCTGGAGTGGGCGTCACTATCGAGTGAGGCCGTGTTTTTCTCGCGGCACGGAGAGCAATTCGAAGATCCCCGTCCCGAGACGCAAGCCAAGCTCGGTAAATACTTTGCCGAGACTGGCATCCGCGGCTTTTACGCCGTGCCCCTGACTGACGATGATGGCCGGGTCGGCACCCTTTCGTTCGAAAGCAGCGACCCGGACTTCCTTGGCCCGGCCCACCTGGAGATGATCAAGATTCTTGCCTCCCAGGCGACGGTGGCGCTACGCAACGCCTCGCTCTACCGCGAAGTTCCTTTCATCGACCTGCTGAAACCGGTGCTGGACCGAAAACGCAAATTCCTCGCGCTCGAGAAGCGGCGCCGCGCGCTGCTGATTGCCGCTGCCGCCGCAGCCCTGCTGTTTCTGCTGATCTTTCCCCTGCCGCTGCGCGTGGTCGGCGACGCTTCGGTGAGTCCGGCGCAAAGCGTTCTTATCCAGCCCGAGGTCGAAGGCGTGGTCCAGCGCGTCAATGTTCGCGAGGGCGAAGCGGTGAGCGCTGGAGCTGTTCTGGCCAGCCTTTCGGACTGGCAATATCGCGCTCAGCTGGCCGCCGCCCAGGCCAAGTATGAGACGGCAGTCTCTCAGATGAATCGGGCATTGAACAGTAACGATGGCGGCGAGGCCGGCATTCAGCGCATTCAGGCGGACTACTGGGCCTCGGAGCTGACTCGCGCTCGCGAACGTCTGGATCGCACCCAGTTACGTTCCCCCATCAATGGCGTGGTTGCAACCTCGCATGTGGAAGACCTGGTAGGGCGGAAGCTCATGCCCGGCGATACATTTGCCGAAGTCGTCGATACCTCGCGCGCCATTGTGGATGTAGCCATCGACGAGGACGACGTCCTGCTGCTTCATCCCGGCGAGAAGGCTTCGGTGAAGTTGGACGGCTTTCCCACGCGCACCTTTCACGGAATAGTGATGGTAGTGAGTCCGAGAAGCCAGGTGCAGGGATCCGATCGCGTCTTCTTCGCCCGCGTGGGGGTGCCCAATCCCGACGGCGCCATCCGCGACGGCATGCAGGGCCGAGGCAAGGTTGTCACGGGATGGAGTCCAGTTGGAAAGGTGCTCTTCCGCCGCCCCGCCATCTGGATCTGGTCCAAGCTATGGTCCTGGTTCGGCTGGTAAAGGATCGGCTGGTAAGTTGGTAGGGCCGGCGTCCCGCCGGCTGTCCGGAGGGTATCTTGCCCGCCAACGAGTGATAGAGCGAAAGGTACGAGGCCGGAAGTAGGAGGTCTTATGAAACGGGTTACCGAGCTCGTGATACTGATGACAATTGCCCTGGCGCTGAATGCCTGCAGCGACTCGGGCGAAACTTCGCGAGTCGCCGCGGCAGCGCCAGCGGCGCATCCGGCTGCTCCGATCCCTTCCGCCCCGGATGACAGCCTCTTCGTAGCCTCGGGTCCGATCGTGGTTGAAAATCAGGTTGATGTAGCCGCACTACGTGAAGGCGTCATCGTCTCCATTCTGGCCGAACCCAACACTCACGTACGCAAAGGCCAGCTACTTGCCCGCCTCGACGACCGCCAGATCTCCGCCGACCTCGACGCCGCCTCCGCCAAAACCCGCTCCATCCAAGCCAACCTGAAAAACTGGGAGGCTGAGACCAAAGTCCTTGAATCCGATCTCACCCGCGCACAAAAGCTTTGGGAAGCCGGAGTCTTCACCAAGGAAACGTTGGAGCATGCTCAGTACAAAGTCGAGGCCGACCGGTTCGAAATCAGCCGCGAAACCGAAATGCTGACCAACGCCCAGGCGACCGAGCGATCACTGGAACTGGAAAAGGAAAAGACACGGATCACCGCTCCCTTTGACGGTATCGTCGCCCGCCGCTACGTCCGCGTGGGACAGAAAGTTGGGATCAGCGACCGCCTCTTCTGGGTCACCGCGGTTTCGCCATTGGAAGTAAAGTTCACCCTTCCCGAACGCTTCGTGGACAAGCTTAAGAATGGGCAAGTGGTGAGCGTTGAATTGGCTGACAGTTCTTCCGCAGTTCGCCACACCGCCGCAGTGACTCAGATCAGTCCGGTAGTCGATCCCTCAAGCGGCACTATCGAAGTGGTGGCCCGGCTCCAGGGTCCAGCGCCGGACCTGAGGCCGGGCATGCTCGCCAACATCCACTTGGCCCACTCAAAATGACCAATCTGAAATGAATATCCTCGAAGCTCTTGAGGTAGCGCTGCCCGATCTTCCGACCACGACGGCGCAGCGCCGCTTCCCCAAGCTGGATCCGCGTGTCATCTCCAGGGAACACATAGAGCAGGGCATTCGCGTCGTGCTCGCGAAAATGCCTGGGAGCGACGTTTACCTTCGGTTCACGCCGGAGCACTGGCAACTCTTGCAACTATTTAACGGCGAGCGTTCCTATAAGGAAATCGCGGACCTGATTCTCAGCCAGACCAACATCGCATTCACTGAAGAGGACGTGAGAGAATTCGCCGCTGGTCTCGAAGGGCAAGGCGATCTCTTCTACAAGACGCCGCTGGAAAGAAACATCACACTCCAGCAAAAAACCAGCGCCGAGCGCAAGAAACGTGGGCGATTTTATGTCGCCGATATAACCGATTTTGCGCTGTACGTCTGGCCTCACGCAGACGACTACCTAACCACGCTCAAACCTTACCTCGAATTCGTTTACACCACCTGGTTCACTCTCCTGACAATCTTCATGTTCGGGGTCATGGCCTGGATGTGGACTGACAAGTTCGGTGAGATCTGGAGCGACAGTTTTGCTTTCTACAACTTCACCGCGAAAAGCAGTTGGGACCTGGTGGAATTCTGGTTCCTGTTTGGAGCCATGGCCTTTTTTCATGAGACCGCTCACGGCCTGACCTGCAAGCACTTCGGCGCCCGGGTGGAGAGCATGCAATTCATGCTGATGTTTTTTGCGCCAACTTTCATGTGTGATTGCACCCAGGTCTGGATTGTAGGCGACAGGAAGGCGCGGATTTCCACTACCATAGCGGGAATTTGGGTCGACCTTATGCTGTGCGTGGTCGCGACCATTATCTGGTGGGGCACGGCTACCGGGATGTTCATCCACGATTTTGCTTACAAAGTCATCATGGTGACCGGTATCGGCGTAACCATCCTGAACCTCAACCCGCTGATCAAGTTGGACGGCTACTATCTCTTGGCCGAATTGATCGACGAAACCGATTTGAAAGAAAAGTCCACGGCTTTCGTTTCCACCTGGACCCGTAAACACATTTTCCGGTTGCCGGTTGAGGTCGAATACGTCCCACGCTCCCGCCGACCCTGGTATGTCGTCTATTGCGTGCTTTCGGGTGCATACAGCTATCTGCTGATCGCAGTTGTCGTGGTCTTCGCTTACCACATCCTGCGGGCATACACGCCTGAGTGGGCCTGGCTGCCGACACTTTGGCTCGGTTATCGGCTCTTCAAATCACGGATTGTGATGCTGGAGCGGTTTATGAAAATGGTTTATCTGGACAAGAAGGAACGAATAATCGCTTGGTTTACTCCAGCGCGTGCGACATTGCTGGGCGTGGCGGTCCTGGCCTTGTTGTTCGCCCCGCTATGGCCAGACTTCGTTGATGGCCGCTTTGCGCTTGAGCCGCTGCGCAGAACGTTGATCCACACCGAAGTTTCTGGAACCGTAGCTGAGATACTTGCGGATGAAGGCCAGCCAGTCGCAGCCGGTGGAGCATTGTTGCGGCTTCGCAACCTGGAACTGGAGTCGGCCGCCGCGCAGGCCAGTGCCGATATGCACAATGCCTCCGCCCGGGCGACGCAGGCCAGCATGAGTTACACGAATTTCGGACCGGCAGAGCACGAACGTCAGCAGTCCACGGAGCGCCACCGCAGCTTCACTGAAGCGATAAAGCATCTGGAAGTAACAAGCCCCATAAGCGGCACTGTCACTACTCCGCGGTTGCACGATCTGCTGGGCGCTTACCTGAAACCCGGAACCAATGTTGCCGAGGTAGTCGACCTATCGACCATGATAGCGCGCATTTACGTTCCGGAATTCAGTATGCGCGACGTTCACCCGGGCGCTCCAGTTCGGCTTCATGCCACGTCGCAGTTCGACGGATGGTCTGGCACCCTGGCATCCTTGGCCCCGGCATCGTCCTCGATAGAGGACGGTTTGGCAGAGAAAGCTCAATTGGAAGGAATTCGGATTCCGAAGTTTTACATCGGCAACGTAGAGTTGCAAAACCAGGGCGACTTAAGAGAAGGAATGAGCGGCAATGCCAAAGTTCTGATCGGCCGTCGCAGCTTAGGAGAGTTTGCCTGGCGGTTTGCCCGGGACCTGGTCGGCCGACGCATGTGGTAAGCAAGCAATGACAAAGGGACTGCAAGTTCTGCAGCCCCTTTGTCTCTTCAAGAAAACCCGTGACTGATCTCGCCTTACAGGGATCGCACCCGCGTTGACACCCTGTGCGAAACCTTCGCTGCGACCTTGTGAGATACCTTCGGTGCAACTTTGTGCGACACCTTTGGCGCCACTTTGTGAGATACCTTCGGCGCGACCTTGTGGGATACCTTCGGCGCGACGGCTGGACTTACTGCCGGGGCAAAACCGGAAGTCTGGGGCGTGGCCAGAATGGCGCTCTTTACTGCCGACCGCTGGCTGATCAAGGATTTCTTCTGTAGCGACATGACGTCCTCCGTCAAAGTTGAATTTTGATGCCTCAACCGCGGGTCTCATTGTCCCCTGTCCGGTCTGTTTTGTTATAAGCAAGAGCCGTGCCAAAGCTATGCAGCGATTTGGTTTGCGAGATAGTCAATCGACTCAGTGAGATACGGCTGGGACGACCTGTGGAAATGTCGGCATAAACGGGTGGGACCCTTATCGAGGGTTAAAAATTAAACTTCGCCGGGTTAATAATTAACCCTGAAGCCCATACTTCCGGCACAAGTACTTCATTTTCTGGGCATTGATCTGGAGCAGGGCAGCGGCGGCCACCTTCTTGCCCCCAGTTCGGCGCAAGGCCGCCTGCAGGTAGGCCAGCTCGATCCGGGCCATCTCCTGATCAAACGAAATTCCCTCCTCCGGGATGAGCAGCGCTTCTTGCCTGGCCGTGCTGCTGTACAGGATCTGTTGGGGCAGATGCTTGGCCGTGATGGCCCCGCTCGACCCCATGATGACCAGGCGCTGCACCAGGTTTTCCAACTCCCGAACATTGCCCGGCCAGTGATATTCCTCGAGAATTTCGAGCGCGTCAGAATCCAGGCGCTTTAGAGCGAGACTGTTGGCGGCGCAATACATGCGCAGAAAATGGTCCAGCAGGATGGCTACGTCGCCCGGCCGCTCGCGCAGCGAGGGCAGGACAATGGGAACCACGTTGATCCGGTAATAAAGGTCTTCCCGGAAGCGGCCCGCCCGCACCGCCTGCTCCAGGTCCTCATTGGTGGCGGCAATCAGCCTGAAGTCGATTTTCTTCGTCGTCCGGCTGCCGATGCGCTGGACAACGTGCTGTTCGAGGACCCGCAGCAGTTTGCTTTGCAGAGTCAGCCCCAGGGTCCCAATCTCGTCCAGAAACAGCGTCCCGCCATTGGCCGATTCAATGTGGCCGGCGCGGGACTCGTGGGCATCCGTGAATGCTCCTTTTTCATGGCCAAACAGCTCCGCCTCGATCAGGCTCTCGGGCAGGGCGGCGCAGTTTACGCTGACGAAAGGCTTGTCCCGCCGTGGGCCGCTGGCCACGATGGCTTGCGCCACCAGCTCTTTGCCGGTGCCGCTTTCTCCACGGACCAGCACGTTGACAGCTTTCTCGGCCACCCGGCTGATGGCGTCGTACACCAGCCGCATGGGTTCGCTGCCTCCAATCAACTGGCAAAACGAGTTTCGTTCGCGGGTCTCCTCGCGCAGCCTGCGGTTCTCGATTTCCTGGGACCGTCCCTCGATGGCGGTGCGCAGGACTGCCTGCACTTCCTCAAAATCGACGGGCGCAACGAAACAATGACTGATTCCGGCTTGTTCGAACTGCCGTCGCGAAGTCTTGTTGTGCGATCGGGTAAACCCGAGCAGGACCAGGTCCTGGTCGTGCTCGCGAAGCCGGAGCACCAGGCGAAGCATTTTTTCGTCCGAAGCATGGGCGGTTTCAAGGTCCAGAACGACAGCTTCGACCGTGGCCTCAGCCAGCAACGGCAGTACCTGTTCTCCCGAGCCCAGCAGTGTGGTGTGGAAGGCGGACGCCAGTACTTCCTGGGCCGCTAACTGCACCGACTCATCCGTAGTCACAACCGCTATGCGCGGTGCCGCGCCGGTCGGTATGGTATCGGTCGCCATAGGAAGACCCTCGCAGTCATTGGCCCCCGGGGGAGAGAAATTCAGGAGGCCGGATCAGGATTATAGGTCAATTTTTCACCCAGGGTAGGCAAATAATCGACCTACCCAAAGGATGCAGGCAGACAATTGTTCCATTCAGCTTTGAGCTACGCCGGGTGCGTTCCGCTCCACCACCGAATACGGCCGGAAGCCGGCTGCGCTGCTGCTGGCTGCTGGCCGTCGTGTGGTGCTCCAGGACGTGAAACTACTCTGCAAATGGCTGGGATTGGACTCACCGGCACGGACGTTGAACAGCCTCCCGAAATACTTTGCCAACTCGTATGTGGGAGAAAGGGCGCGTCAATTCCCTAACTTGCAGCGTGTGCTTGGCCACCGCAGTTTGGAAATGGTGAGAAGGTACGTGAGTTTGCAGACCGCGGACCTCCAGACGTCCATGAGCGGATGAGTTTGCTTACTCTCTGAGTTCCATCAAAAAAGAAGAAACGGTCAACATTGTACAGTTCCTAATTTTTGTGCCGGTTGATCTTCTCAGCGATGAGCGCCGGAGCCTAGGGGACGGCGTTTGAGTCCCCTGCTCTGGCAGCCCTGGACTAGCTTTCCTCATGCCCGCATCTCCGCTGGCGCAGACAGAATTCGAAATAAAGGTTGTCCCAACTTCCGAATGCCGACCATTTGGGAGGTGACCTCGATGGCCCAGCTACTGGGGACCTACGAGGTCACGGGTGCTGTCGGCTTCCCACTTTGTTGAGCCATCAGTTGTTGAACTCAGCGAGTAACCGCAAACCTGCCTCAATTTCGCACGCCAGTGCAACGATCGGCTTCCATGGCTGGACGGTTTCAGACGTTGCGTGAACGACGTAACTGCCCGGGATCGTCGCGGCGGGAAGTGCGGCTACCACAAAGAGGTAGCTTCGTATGGCGCTCACCCCGTACGCCCGAGCCGGGCTGCTGAGTGACTCCGGTGAGTAATCCGGTGCTGGTACAGCCTGGATTGTAGTCGTATAGAACTGGTCGCCATTAATCGGGTTCGGCCGCCCGTCGGTCCATTGTATTTCTTTGGCACGCATCCGAAACATATTTCTCGATGATGCGCGACCAGTCCCTGATAAATACCTGACGCACGCTCGTACGTCCCAATAAACAACGGGCAGAACGTCGCTCATGAGTTGAAGCTAGAGGCGTATTTTGCCGCCGGTGCGGTCGTCAGTCTCTTCGGTGCGCTAATGTTTGTGCCGGTTGATCCTCCAGCGATTAGCGCGCTGAACCTAAAGACCATTTACACCTTTTCATGGAGGCCATTCGCGACGAAGTGAAAGGTGCCCCGTCCAACTGCTAGGAAATAAATTGGTCCCGGAGGCCCCAGCTGTTTCAAGGCTGTCGCGAATCCATCTGCCGGGTGCTCTGCGGCGAACCTCAGCGCCGGATTTGAACCGCGGACCCCCTGCGCCCAAGGCAGGTGCGCTACCACTGCGCTACGCCCCGACTTTACTGCTCCACTAATTCTAAACCACTTCCAGGAACATCATCACTGCGGAAGCATTCGCTTTGCTTCATTCTTGAAGCAATCTGTAAGCCAAGGCCCATTCTTGGCGCGATAAGCTGGTAATCCGTACGGGCCTCGCACCGACAAAGGCCGGAAGGGCGTCATCGTGTGCATCGGTCTCCACCCGGAGGCGGGCAGTGGATGAGTGGCCGGATATGGGCAATTCCTCCTGTGGACTTTCCCGTGCGCCAGCTCATGCCGGTCTCCAGTTGCGAAGTCACCGATTCGGGTGAATGCTGTGGATTGAATTCTACGACCCGGCAGAGGTTCTCATGGTACGGTGCACATATTTCTTGAGGAGATGTGTCGAGTTCCTGCGTTCGGATGGGTTTGGTGAGATGGCCATCCATGTTCCAGCTGTCAGACAGCGCTCTCGATCGCCAACCATGGCGTGGGCGGTCAGGGCGATTACCTCTTGATGCATGCCGGTCCCTTCTTCCCTTTTCCGAATTTCCGCAGTGGCCACAAAGCCATCCATCTCAGGCATCTGTAAATCCATAAAAACCAGGTCGAATTGTTCCTTTTCGATCGGGCCAGCAAACGCACCTCGCGCCCGTTGCCGCTACCATTGAGGTTGGTTTTGGTTTCCTGGGCCCAAGTTAACGGGATAATCGTCGAAATCAGACAAATGAGGCCGATGTTTTTAGCCAGGCCATTGCCTGGGGTGCAACCCGTCCCCCCTCGCTCGTCAAGCGCCCTGTCTTGAGACAGAAGAGGGCTCTCAGGCTTTTTGCGCTTGGCGATAAAGGTTGCCCCCGGCTGAAGTGGGTGTCCCCTTTAGTCGTAACACCGACACCAAGGGTGAGCGACTCGTTTCGCGCATTCCCGCCAGCTTTTGGGCTCCCCTTGTGCCGAAACAGGATCCTCCTCTTCCGGTACACCTTCTGACTTCAGGGAGGCCCCCGAAGCGTCCGGCCCCCTACAGATTGCACCCCCGTCCCAAGGCCTAATCCAGTGCTCCGTTTACGCACACGGCGTATAATTCCCCCTGGATCATGCTGACTCCGCGTTATGCCCTGGTGGCCTACTTAAGAAATCCTGTCGGAGAATTTGTCGAACGCCTCCGCCGCCAGCTGCACCCCGAACTCCCTCATCTGGCAGCGCATCTGACCGTGCTCCCGCCTCGCCTGCTGCAGGGAACGGAGCGCTCGGCGCTGGATTTGCTGGAAGAAACCTGCAGTCAGGTCGCGCCTTTTACGGTGACGCTGGGGGAGGTCGAGACTTTCATCCCGCGCACGCCCACGGTTTTCATCCGGGTAGGCGATGGGTCATACCGGATGCGTGAGCTGCACGAACAGCTCAACACCAAGGCTCTGGCCGCTCAGGAAGAGTGGCCTTACATGCCTCACCTGACCATCGTGAAGATGAGCGCCGAAGCCCAGGCGCAGCAAGCTTATCGCGTGGCCTACGAGCGCTGGGCCCACTTCGAATGCAGCCGCGACATCCAGGTAAGCGAGCTGACGTTCGTGCGCGAGGACGAACAGAACTGCTGGGTCGATCTTGCCGGAGTCCCGTTGGGCCGCCAGCTGGTTTCGTAAAGCGGGCCTTGGGCCTCGAACCTCGTACCGCAGGAAAATCAAGCCACTGATTTCGCGGATTTTCACGGATCAACATCTGTAATTTTGTCTCTTCTTTGTTCGCATTTGTTGCCTTCTCCGTGTGAATCCGTGAAATCAGTGGCTTGATTTTCTGGCGTTTGAGGGCCGAATTCTGACCCCCGATATCCGCTTATCGCCTCTGAAGTACATGGCCTTTCCGTCTATTGCCAAGCTCGCTTTCAGGGCGTACATAGGATGTGGGGTTGCTGCGTAAAGCCGCTGCCCGCGCGGGTTTCGGACACTACGGCCAGGAGGCTTATGCAGACAGGAGTTTACGGGTCAGGCTATCTCGGGACTGTGGTTTCAGCCTGCCTGGCGGACTTTGGAACTCCGGTAACCTGCTGCCACCCCGATAGTACTCGCATGGTCGAGATGGCCCAGGGCAATGTGCCCTTCTTCGAAAAAAACCTCACCGAAGTCATCAAACGTAACGTACGTTCCGGGCGGCTGGCCTATTCCACCGACATGGAATCCTTCGCCAGAAAAGCCCAGGTGATTTTTCTGGCGGAGGACACGCCGCAGCATCTGGCCGACCTGGCAGTTCGAATCGCTCGCCTGGCGCCGAAGCCTCCCATTCTGACCATCATGACGCCGGTATCGGTGGGGACCGCGACCGGCGTGGAGAAGCGGCTCAAAGATGCGGGGCTAAAGGCGACCATCGTGTCGCAACCCGTATTTCTTACTCCGGGCTGCGCGGTCGAAGATTTCAACTGGCCTGACCGGATCATTCTGGGCACCTCCGCCAACGATGCCGTGCTGGCGTTGAAACAGATTCTCCATCCCCTGGTGATGCGGGGCGTTCCCGTGATCGTGACCAACCACGAAACCGCCGAACTGGTGCGGGAATCGGCCACGGCGTTTGTCGCCACCAAGATTTCTTTCATCAACGAGCTCTCGAGCCTGTGCGAGAAGGTGAACGCCGATGCGGTCAGCCTGGCCATGGCGCTGGGGCTGGACAAGAAAATCGCGCCCCGCTGCCTGCAGCCCGGGGCGGGCATGGGCGGAATCTTCGCCGAGTCTGACATGGAAGCGCTGGCTGAACTGGCGCGGGCCAAGGGAGTCTCACTCAAGATACTGAGCGCGGCGCGGGAGGTTAATCTCAGCCTGGCCGACCGCATCGTGGACAAGATTTCCACCATTGTGCAATCGGTGCAGAACAAAGACGTCGGAATTCTCGGCCTGGCTTTCAAGCCCAATACCAACTCGGTGGCCGGATCATCCTCGCTGCGGCTGGCGCAGAACCTGGTGGCCCGCGGCGCCCGGGTCCGCGCTTACGATCCGGTAGCCATTCCCGACGCACGCATCGAACTGAACGGCACGGTCCACTATTGCGAGACGCCCTACGCTGCGGCCGAGGGCATGGATGCGCTGGTGGTGGGCACGGGCTGGCCTGAGTTTCGCAGCCTTGATTTCGACCGCATCAAGCATCTGCTGAAGCGTCCGGTGATCGTGGACACCAAAAACCTTCTGGACTCGGTGCGCTTGCGCGCCATGGGATTCCAGTATGTCGGCGTCGGCCGGCACTAGCCAGCTTTTGCAGTCGTCCGCACAGCCCTCCCCGCATCTCTGACAGCTCTCACCCCAGTTGCTATAATCGTGGAGAAACGGTGGGAGTAGCTCAATTGGTAGAGCACCGGACTGTGGCTCCGGACGTTGCGGGTTCAATCCCCGTCTCCCACCCCAAAGACTTCAGCGCTTCACAAAGCCGAGATTCCCCAGCTATCGCCGCACCGAAAATTAAAGATTTCGAGTCACGAAGTTACACACCACTAGCCCAGAAGCGCCTCCAAAGGATCCCAATAGTGCGATTTCCATCCCGCCGCCAGGTGATCGCCAGCGCCGGACGGAAAACCTGCGTGATCGAAGATAAGCCTGGTTCCGGAACCTTGCTGCGTGAGTTCGAACTTCGCGATTGAATAGACACCCGGCTTCCAACTGGTCTCACGCCATGCCTGCACAATGCGTCGGCCGGGCACGAGCTCTATCTGCCTGCCGACGATGAACCCACCGAAAATGGAAAGTGACCCGCCGGGTTCTCGACTGATCTGCGCAGGATTGGCCGCGAGATCCGAGCTCTTCATCGCTTTGCCCAGCAGCTCGACCTTCTGAAATTGTTGCGCGTCGGTCAGTGCGTCGTAGATGCGTTCCGGACTGGCCTTCAAAACGGCTTCCTGATGGATGGCCTCTGCGCTACGAAAGACCCCGTCGCCGGCTCCGGCCTGGGCATCGCTCGAGCCAGCGACGAGCGCGCCAACCATGGCCAAGGCGCCCGTCATCCATTGGCGCCGGCTAAAAGAAAGAGCAGACATCAACAACTTCCCGGTGTTATGCACAATCGCCTCCAAAGTTCACTGTGACTCTGCGAATTTTTCGCAGCCAGTGCATGGAAACATCAAGGCAAAATATGTTCAATATAATATTCTGGAAATTCCTGACGTGTGGTCTGATCGCCTCCTGAGGAGAACTCTGATGCCTTATCCCGCTGGTCACCGCGCCGAGACCAAGAAGAACATCATTGATAGCGCCCGCAGACTTTTCAACCGGTACGGCTTTGAGAACGTATCGATCTCGCAAATCATGGCGGGCGCGGAGCTGACGCATGGTGGCTTTTATACGTATTTCAAGAGCAAAAGCGATTTGTATGCCGAGGTGCTGAATTGCTTTTTTACCGACCCGGAATGGAAAAATTGCTGGGAGGGTGTCCATGTGGACCTGTCATCCACGGATGTAGGCGCTCAAGTGGTGACCGCGTATCTGTCTCGCCAACATTTCGAGGACGTGGAAAATTCTTGTCCCATGGTTGCCTTGCCCACGGACGTGGCCCGCAGCGGGGTTGCGGCCAGGCTCGCCTTTGAGACCGTATTCAGAGCGATGGTTAGTGTGTTGGAACGGAGCCTGCCGGATAAGAAGGGACAGTGCCGCGCAACCGCACAGGTGATCGCGGCTCTCAGTATCGGAGGGATGGTCGTGGCCAGGACGTTGGTTGACCGTGCCCATGCCGACGAGCTCCGCGGCTCGTGCCTCGCCATAGCTCTCCAGCTTGGTGGTTGGAGAAAAGGGATCAATTCCAGGCGACCGAGGACTAATCGGGGGACGAACCACCCGCAGTCGTCTAAGCCATGACTCGCGCCTTCCCTGCTCCAGGCCGCGGTCTAAAACGCCCGCCCGCTAAAGCTCTTGCATCCCGATTCGGCAAGCACGGCGCCGATGGCGCGCTATACTGCGGCATCTCATGGCCAACATTCTTTACGGGGTCAATGGCGAGGGCTCAGGGCACTCTACCCGGGCCCAGGAAGTCATCTCCCATCTGATCGCTCGGGGGCACAGCGTCCACGTCGCTTCTTTCGATCGCGGGCTGCGCAATCTGCGGGAAGAATTTGAAGTAACCGAAATCTACGGCTTGCGGCTGGCCTACGTGAACAACCAGGTCCGGTATGGCCGCACGCTGACCAGGAACCTGCTTTCGGTTCGTCAACGCGCCAAGAGCATCGCGCTTCTGTCCGAACGGGTTGAAGAATGGAAGATACAGCTGGTCATCACCGATTTTGAGCCGCTCACCTCCCACGTGGGCCATCACCTGCGGTTGCCGGTGATCTCCATCGACAACCAGCATTGCCTCACTAACACGGAGGTGACCTATCCCAGAAAGTACCGGCGCGATGCCGCAGTCGCGAAGCTGGTGACGCGAATTATGACTCCGCGGGCGGATGCGTATCTGGTGACTTCATTCTTCGAGGCGCGGGTCAAGCGGCCGCGAACATTCCTGTTTCCACCGATTCTGCGGCAGCAGGTGCTGCAAGCGGTGCCCACGACCGGCGAGCACGTTCTGGTGTACGTTACATCTCCAGCCCCGGCGGTGGCGAAGCTCTTGGGCTCGGTGCGCTGCCCGTTTGTGGCCTACGGCTTCGGGCGTGAAGGACAGAGTGGCAACGTGCGCTACAGAAAGCCCGGCATGGATCAATTTCTGGAAGACTTGATCAGCGCGAAGGCCGTCATCGCCAACGCCGGATTCTCCCTGATGACCGAGGCGCTTCACCTGGGGAAGCCGTACCTGGCGATTCCCATCGAACATCAGTTTGAACAGATTTTTAATGCCTACTGGCTCGACAAGATGGGATACGGCACTTACTGGGAGGAGTTGAACAAGGAACGGATCGAGTCATTTCTCTACAATCTGCCGAGCTACCGGGAACGGTTGAGCGGGTATCCACGCCACGGGAACGTGGCGCTCCTGGATAAACTGTGCAGTCTGGTCACGGAGTACACAGCAACGCGCGCCGCCATGGCGGGACGGAGGCGAAGGTGACCACGGACAATAAATCCGTACCTCCGAAGCTGGCGACTGGCCCCAGGTCAAACATCATCTTTCAAGCTGCGGCGTTCACCAGCCTGATGGTTGCCGTGCTATCGCTCTTTCTCTTCGCGTGGATCGGGGATGGGGTGGCGCACGACCGCACCGCCGGCTTTGATCTTGCGATACGCAACCAGGTTCATGCCTACGCCACTCCCCCTCTCACCAAGGCAATGATTTTCATTTCGTTTCTGGGCGGAGACGGGCTGACCGCGGCCGCCATCCTCTCGGTGATTGCGTTCCTCGTCCTCCACTGGAGGCGGGAGGCGCTGTGGATGGTCGTCACTATTCTAGGGGCGCTGGTGCTGGACTTGAGCCTGAAATATGCCTTCCATCGGCCGCGCCCTGTCCCGTTTTTCGTGCCCGTGCCCTACACCTACAGCTTTCCCAGCGGGCACTCCCTGTTTTCATTCTGCTTCTATGGGGTGCTGGCGGGATTGCTGACCAGGAGAATCCAGTCCCGGAGGGGGCGTGTTTTGATCTGGACGCTGGCTGCTGTTCTGGTTGCGGCCATTGGTCTGTCGCGGGTTTACCTGGGTGTGCACTATCCCAGTGACGTGATCGCCGGATACCTGGCAGCGTCGCTTTGGGTGAGCACTCTGGTGGCGCTCGACCGTGTGCGGGTGGAACTGAAGGATACATCCGACCACGAAACTTAACTTTTATTTCAGCTTATTTCGCACTTTCACTGATGGCATACACCTGCCGGCGAGGCATTGAGGTTTCAGATGAGCAATCGGAATCTGCGGTGGAGGTGCTGGTTCGTTCTATTGATGTTCGCCTCCAGCCTGGCGCACTTCTCATTCGCGGCTGAAGCCCTTCCTCCGACCCACGTTGACGACTTCACCGGGCGCCCGCGCGTGGTCATCATGAGCGACATCGGCAACGAACCGGATGATCAGATGTCGTTCGTGCGTCTGCTCTTGTATTCCAATGAATTTGAGATTGAAGGGCTCATTGCCACCACCTCCACCTGGCAGAAGAGTGCGCTGCATCCCGAAACCATGCACGCCCTGATCGAGGCCTATGGAAAGGCGCGGTCCAATCTTCTGCTGCACGCCAAGGGCTGGCCGACTGCGGAGGAGCTTGAGGCCTGGTTATTCACCGGGCAGCCGGGGTACGGCCTGGCCGCCACTGGCGCCGACAAGATGTCGGCCGGCGCGGAGGCGATCATTCGGGCGGTTGACCGCGACGACCCGCGCCCGTTGTGGATTTGCATCTGGGGCGGGGCCAACACCCTGGCACAGGCACTGTTGCATGTGCGCGCCACCCGACCGGCCGGGGAGGTGGACCGATTCGTGGGGAAGATCCGGATTTATTCCATCACCGACCAGGACGATACCGGCCCCTGGATCCGGCGGGAATTTCCCAACCTGTTCTATATTGTTCAGCCCTCAACCCAGAAGGGAGACGACTACTACTACGCGACCTGGACCGGCATCAGCGGAGACGTTTACTACCGCAACGGCGCGGGCGCGGACTCGACTCTCGTCACCAACGAGTGGCTGGACGCAAACATCCGCAGCAAGGGGCCGTTGGGGAAGCTGTATCCCAGGTTCGCCTTCATCATGGAAGGGGACACACCGTCTTTTCTGGGTCTGATCGACAACGGTTTGAACTCCTATCGGCGGCCCGACTGGGGCGGGTGGGGAGGCCGCTATATTTACCGGCAGCCCTACGGCGAGACGCACGCTATCTGGACCCAGGGCGGCAACACGTTTTCGCGAGTCACATCGCAGGACACGGTAATCGGCGTGGATGGCAAGGCGTACACCTCTGACCAGGCAACGATCTGGCGCTGGCGCGAGGCTTATCAAAACGATTTCGCGGCGCGGATGGACTGGACCATTAAGGATTACAGTCATGCCAATCACAATCCGCTGGTGGAGGTGAATGGCCAGTCCGGAACGGCTCCCATCATGATCGATGCCGAAGTCGGCCAGCCGGTTCTGCTGGACGCAAGCCAGAGCCGCGATCCTGACGGCCAGGGCCTGCATTACCACTGGTTTCACTACGGCGAAGCCGGCAGCACCGATGCGAACCTGGCCTCGGTCACCATCAGTGGCGCGGGCACGGCGAAGGCTACAGTAACGGCAACCGCGGTCTGCCGTCCGCAGTGGCTGCCCAGGGGGCAATGCTCGGGGACTGGGACGGCGCATATCATCCTGGCTGTAACCGACGATGGATCGCCCCGGCTGACATCTTACCGGCGGGTGATCCTTACGGTACGTTCGGGCAGCGCTCAATAGCGGGCATCTAGTCTTTATCACCCACCCTTTGGCAAAAAACGCGAAGAGGGTGGGGCACCCTGCGCTCAAGAAGATATACTCCGCACGCGCCGATCATTGGTAGACTACGTCGCGCTGGATCGTGACTGGAGCGTTCTGATGAACCCCAAGTTCTCACTGCTGGCGGAGTTGCTTGCCGAGTTTCTCGGAACCTTCGTGTTGATCATGTTCGGGACCGGTGTGGTGGCGATGGTGGTGCTGTTTCCCACTCCGACGCCGGGCGAGGTGATTCACGGCGGCTACACCAACATCACTCTGGGTTGGGGGCTGGGAGTGACCATGGGAATTTACGTCGCCGGGAAAGTCTCGGGAGCGCACCTGAATCCTGCCGTCACCCTGGCGTTTGCGGTCTTCCGCGGATTTCCCTGGCGGAAGGTTCTGCCTTACTCGATCGCGCAAACCGCCGGAGCATTCTTCGCCGCCGCGCTGGTGTATCGAAACTACCTGCCGGCCTTCCACCGGGTAGACCCGCTGCTAGAGAAAACGGCGGGCGTCTTCACCACCTTTCCCGCCTTTCCCAACTTGCCTCAGGCTGGATTTCTGGACCAGGTGATCGGTACGGCGTTGCTGCTGCTGCTGGTCTTCGCCATCATTGATGAATTCAACATGCCACCCGGCGCCAACATGGCGCCGCTGATGATCGGGCTGGTCGTGGTGGCGATCGGGATGAGCTTCGGGGCGATGCATGGCTACGCGATCAATCCGGCGCGCGATTTCGGTCCGCGTTTGTTCACGGTGCTGGCCGGCTTCCGCAACAACGGCATAACTGACGGAAGCCAGGCATGGTGGGTGCCCGTCGTGGCGCCGCTGGTGGGTGGAGTGATCGGCGCCGCAGTGTATGACTTCGGCATCCGGCGATTCCTGCCGCGTTCTTCCTAGTGTCGTCCCAAAAATACATGGAATATCGAAATGTAAGCGGCGCTGGTCGAGTTGGCTGAAACAGCAGGTCCCTCCACTGCGCTCGCTTCGTTCCGCTCCGGTCGGGATGACAATATTAATTCAATGAATTTTCGGGACAGGACACTAGACTAGCAGCCCGTGGTGAAAGGGGTTTGCTCAATCTGCAGCGAGGTGTGCTGTTCTGCCGGAGCGAGTCGCTCTGGGTCGCAATCAATCGATGTGAAGATTATTTAAGGACGGCATAGTGCAGTTCGACCACGCCGTCGGTGAACTTCTTGCTGGAGATCAGTTTTAGCGGCACGGTGCGGCGGCCGGGCGCGATCAATGGAATGCCCTCTCCTATGAACGTGGGAATCACATGAATCATGAACTCGTCGATCTCTCCCTGGTCGAGAAACGAGGCAATGATGCCGGCTCCCCCCATCATCCAGATGTCTTTCCCCTTTTTCTTCCGCAGGCGGGTTGCGAACGCTTTGATTGGTTCTTTCGCGAACTCCACGCCCGCAGGGGCTGGCGATGGCAGACGACCGCGCGTGAACACATAATTCTTAACCTTGGTATCGAAGGCCGATCCGCTCACGCCCTTCTTTTGAAAGTCGAGCGCCATATCGCATGTCTTTCTGCCCCACAGGATCGTGTCGATCGATCTATAGAACGCATTCATGCCGTAGTTGCCCTTGGGACTGGGACGATCGAGCCAGTCGACGGAGCCATCGGAGCGGCCAATAAAGCCGTCGGCGCTGGTGGCGATGCAGACGATGATTTTGCGCTTGCGGAGCATGGCGGTACAGGCGGCAGTCAAATCCTAACCCGGAACAGCTTAGGATTTCCATCAAGTAAACCTAGCGGCCGCCACATTTCAGAATCCAGGCGCGAAGGTGTAGCCCAGCGACACCCCAAAGCGGGTCGCGTAGGGCGAACTGAATTCCTGATTGTTGCGAATCATGTACAGGTGAGCTTCCGGGCGAACAAAGAAATGGCCGTGAAAGTAGTAGCGGAAGCCGCCGCCGATGTGGCCCATAAAGTGGTTGCTGCTGACGAAATCGGTGCAGGTGATGGCACCGCAGTTGATGGTTCCGGTGTAAAAACGGAGGCTCTCCCAGCCGATGCCAGCCATTACCTCAGCCGCGGCGTGATTGCCCAGCTTGGGGGCGTAGATTCCGTTAAAGTCATAGAAAAGGGGACGATAGGGCTGGAAGCCGGCGTAGAGATTTCGGCTGCCTCTCCAGGCCAGTTCACCGCTGACGCCAAACTGCTTCTTCAAAAGAAGATCTGCGCTGAAAACCGGGTAGGCTCCGCCGGTCAGCGACACGGGGTTGTGATTTCCCGAGGCGCTAGACGCCGAGGGTGCCGTGAGCGTGCCCACGCCAAATGCGGCATCAAACTGCTGCGCACGAACCGTGCCTGGTATGAGGAAAGGAAAAGACAGGACTGCCACTAAACATAGCTTTCTCAAGGGAACCCTCCCAACCTATATTCGCTTTAGATGCAACAAGGAACCAGCGGGAAAGTGAAAAGAATTGTAAATGCGCCCCCTAAAGGGGGCTCCTGGGGCGGGGGGCAGGAATGGGATTGTCATCAACCACCTGCTGGCAATCGTTTGCATCTATAATGCGGCACCGGGAGTCAAGATACCCTATCGCCCCGGTTACGTTCAGCAGTTGCTTCGATATGGAAGAACTGAGCCCTGAAAGATCGCTATCCCCAAAAAGAATTATCGCTTCGACGGGTGTCGTTCTCTGTTTGTTCGCTCTGTGCCCGGGAAAAGCACAGGGACAGGGCAGCAACGGATACTCGGGCACGAACTCAGATTCCACCCCCGCAGCGTCTATAAAGATTACCGCCCCCGCAAACCAGAACCCGTTCGGGGGCAGCGTCGCCCAGGGGTCCCCCAAGCCAGAGGTCATTTCACTTACTTTCCAGGATGCGATTGATCTCGGCCTGAAAAACAACCTTGGCGTGCTGTTGCAGAGTTATAACTCCATCGCCGCCCGGGGAGAGAAATGGAAGGAACTGAGCGAGCTACTCCCGAACGTGCGTGGCGCGGTCAGCGTGAATGTGGCGCAGGACAACCTGGCGGCCCGCGGCCTACGCTTCCCCGGATTCCCTACCGTGGTGGGCCCCTACGGATTTACCGACGCGCGGGTGTACCTGACCCAATCGATCGTGAACCTCAAGGCTCTGAACCGCGAGCGTGGAGCGGCCGAAGACGAGAAGGCCGCGCAATACAGCTACAAGGATGCCCGTGATCTGGTGGTGCTGGCGACCGGCAATGCCTACCTGCAGGCGCTCTCCGGCGCAGCGCGGGTGGAAACCGCAGAAGCGCAATTGGAAAACGCGCAGGCGCTGTACGGGAAGGCCACCGACCAGCAGAACGCGGGGCTTAGCCCCGCCATCGATACCCTTCGTGCCCGGGTGGAATTCCAGAACCGGCAACAACAGTTGATCGTGGCGCGCAACGATTACGCCAAGCAGAAGCTGGCCCTGGTGCGCGCCATCGGGCTCCCGACCGGCCAGGAAATTGCCTTGACCTCCAAGGCCCCGTACGATCGTCTGGCCACAGCGGGAATCGAGGCCAGCCTGCAGCGCGCCTATGCTTCCCGGTCGGATTACCTGGCGGCGGTGCAACAGGTCCGGGCCGCCGAACACTATCGCAAAGGGGCCACTGCCGAGCACTATCCCTCCCTGGACTTGCTGGCCGACTATGGCGACCTGGGAATCAACTTCGGGAACTCGCATGGAACCTACAGCGTCAGCGGACGGCTGAATATTCCCATCTTTCAGGGAGGCAAAGCCCACGCCGACGTGCTGCAAGCCGATGCCACCCTGCGCCAGGCCCGCGCCCAGTTGGACAATTTACGCGGCCAGATTGAATATGAAGTGCGCACCGCCTTGCTGGACATTGCCGCCGCCGACGACCAGGTGGAAGTCGCGCGCAGTTCAGTCGATCTAGCAGAACAGACGCTGACTCAGGCCCGCGACCGTTTTTCCGCCGGGGTCACCGATAACCTGGAAGTGGTCCAGGCGCAGCAGACGGTCGCTTCGGCCCATGAAAGTTATATTTCAAGCCTGTACGCTCACAACCTGGCCAAACTTGAACTGGTGCGAGCCATGGGATATGCGGAGCAGGGCGTACGGCAATATCTGAGTGGCAAGTGATATGGAACAGTCTACAACGACAACCGTGCATGACAAGCCTGCAGTTGAAACCCGGGAACATCCTCCCTTGCCGGCTTCGGAGAGAGATCTCCGCTGGAAGCAAGCCTCCCGCAATCCCCGCTTTCGCCTGGCCCTGATCGTGGGCGGAATTGTGCTGCTGGTGGCGGCCTTCTTTCTGTGGCGCTACCTGGGCAGCTACGAGTCCACTGACGACGCGCAGATCGACGGCCACTTGAACGCCATCAGCACCCGCGTGTCCGGTCACGTAATCAAGCTTCTGGTCAACGACAACCAGTTTGTGGAAGCGGGCACACCCCTGGTTGAGATCGATCCCAGGGACTACCAGGTGGCGGTGGCGAAGGCCAGTGCCGCCTATCGCGATGCTCAGGCTACCGCAGAATCACTGCAGGTAAACGTTCCGATCACGTCGGTGAACACCGACAGCCAGTTGTCGGCCTCTCAGGCGGATGTAGAGGGCGCCCGGGCTGGAATTTCCGTGGCGCGCCAGCAGCTGGAGGCGGCGCGGGCCCAGTTGGAGCAGTCTATCGCCAATGACATCAAGGCGCAGAATGATGTCGGTCGCTACAAACAACTGGTGGACAAGCAGGAGATCTCCCACCAGCAGTATGACCAGGCGGTCGCGGCGGCCCGCTCCAGCGCGGCAGGAGTTGCCGCGGCCCGGGCGACGGCCGTTGCCGCCGAACAGATGGTGTCGCAGGCCCAGGCCAAGCGCGAGCAGGCTGAAGCCAATTTGCGCTCTGCAGGGACCGCGCCGCAACAAATGTCCGCGATTCGAGCCCGCGCCCAATCCGCCCTGGCCCAGGCCCAGCAAAAGAAAGCTGAATTGGAACAGGCCACGCTGAACCTGCAATACACCCACGTGGTTGCTCCGGTCAGCGGAGTCGTGAGTAACCGGACGGTCGAAGTTGGCCAGAATGTGCAGATCGGCCAGGAACTGATGAAGATCATTAACCTGGACGACATCTGGGTAACCGCCGACTTCAAGGAGAGCCAGCTGCGCTACATGCGGCCGGGACAACGGGCAACCATCTCGGTGGATGCGTACGGGAAGAAGTACAACGGGCACGTGCAGAGCATCGCGGGAGCCAGCGGGGCGCTGTTCAGCCTGCTTCCCCCGGAAAATGCCACGGGCAACTATGTGAAGGTGGTGCAGCGCATTCCGGTGAAGATCACGTTTGATCCAGGAGAAACCAAGGAACATATTCTGCGCCCGGGAATGTCGGTCGAGCCCAAGGTCTGGGTCAGATGAGTTCGGCCGCCCTGACCGCGGACGGCGCGGCCTTCCCGCGTCCGGCGATCAATCCCTGGGTCATCGCGGTGGCCGTGACACTGGCCACATTCATGGAGGTGCTGGACACCAGCATCGCCAACGTTGCCCTGCCGCACATCGCCGGCAACCTTTCCGCCGGGACCGACGAAAGCACCTGGGTACTGACTTCCTACCTGGTTTCAAACGCCATCGTCCTGCCGCTCAGTGGCTGGATCTCATCGATCATCGGACGCAAACGTTTCTACATGAGCTGCGTCGGCATCTTCACCGTCAGTTCTTTTCTGTGCGGGCTGGCGCCGAACCTCGGCATGCTGATTTTCTTTCGTATCCTGCAGGGCGCCGGAGGCGGCGGGTTGCAGCCCAGCGAACAAGCTATCCTGGCGGACACGTTTCCTCCCGCGAAACGCGGCATGGCCTTCGCGGTGTATGGTCTCGCGGTCGTACTGGCGCCGGCCATCGGCCCCACTCTGGGTGGCTGGATCACTGACAACTTCACCTGGCGCTGGATCTTCTTTCTGAATATTCCTGTCGGCATTCTTTCGCTGATATTGACCTCGCGGCTCATCCAGGATCCGCCCCACATGCAGCGCAAGAAGCTCTCGGAAACGAAAATCGACTACATCGGGCTCGGTCTGGTGGCTTTGGGCCTGGGCGCGCTGCAGATTGTCCTGGATAAAGGCCAGCGCGAAGACTGGTTCGAATCGCATTTCATCGTTGTGCTCGCGGTCATCGCGGCGGCTTCCCTGCTGTTTCTCATTTACTGGGAGTGGACACGCAAGGACCCGGTCATCGACCTGCACCTGTTCACCAACCGGACGTTCGCGGCTTCCAATCTCCTGATGTTCATGCTGGGGTTTGCCCTTCTAGGCAGCACGGTGCTCCTCCCGCTCTTTATGCAGACCCTGCTGGGCTACACCGCCGAACAGGCCGGACTGGCGCTCTTGCCGGGCGGCTTCAGCCTGATGATGCTGATGCCACTGGTGGGCTTTCTCCTTTCCCGTTACGACGCCCGCAAACTGATGACGTACGGACTGGTGGTGCTCTCCTTCTCGCTGTTTCACATGACCAACTTCACCCTGGGAGTCGATTTCCGGACCGTGGTCTACGCCCGCATGATCCAGACCATGGGACTGGCCTTTCTCTTTATCCCGATCAATACGGCTGCCTATGCATTCCTGCCCAGGGAGAAGAACAATGCGGCCTCGGGACTGATGAACCTGGCCCGAAACATCGGAGGGAGTGTTGGAATCTCAATCGTGACCACCATGCTGGACCGCCGGTCGCAACATCACATCGCCCGGCTCTCGAGCCATCTTTCGCCCGCCAACCCGCAGGTAGAGTCCACGCTTCAGGGTATGACGCGGGCGCTCGAGGCCCGGGGGTTTTCCCCTGCGGACGCCATGCACAAGGCCTATGCATTGTTGCAGGGCAACGTCTTTCGACAAGCGGCCATGCTGGCCTACATTGACAACTTCTGGCTCCTGGGAGTAGCTATTCTAGTGATGGTTCCGTTGGTCTTTCTAATGAAACGTCCGCCCACAGGTGGCGAGATCGCGGTTCATTAGGCCGGGGCGTGGGTCGGACACCCCTGTCCCACACCCTTGAAGTTGGTTTTGCGGTTGGGTTCCGGAGTGGCATTTGGGTTTTGCATCACTGCAAGAGGCAAAGTTGAGCAAGCAAAGTCAAAGTCAGAGTCAAAGGCATCGGACAAGAGTGTCCGACCCACACTAGAGGGGACATCATTTGTTTCGGGTGATTACAGTAGAACGGGAGTTCGGCAGCGGGGCTGCGGAAATCGCGCGCGAGATTGCCAATCGCCTCGGCTGGAAACTCTGGGACCAGGCCCTGACCGAGGAAATCGCCCGCGAAGCCCATGTTGACCGCTCGGCCGTGATGTACTGCGACGAGCGCCTGGACAGCGCTTTCCACCGCCTGGCCAAGACCTTCTGGCGGGGCAGCTACGAACGCAGCATGCCGTTCAAGGGCACCGAACCCTTCGACACCGATCGCTTTGTGGCGATCGGGCACCAGGTGATGACCCGGGTGGCGACGGCTGGAAACTGCGTGATCGTGGGGCGAGGCGCACCCTACTTTCTGCGCGAGCTTCCGGATGTGTTCCACGTTTTTCTCTACGCGCCACGCTCAGAAAAGCTGCGGCGCCTGCGGTTGATGGGGCATAGTGACAAGGAAGCCGAAGAACTGGTCGATTCCGTGGACCGCGACCGCATCGAATTTGTCAAACACTACTTCGGCGCGGACTGGCCCACCCGCTGCCTCTACCACATGATGATCAACACTGCCGTCGGGGATGAAGTCGTCATTTCGACTGTCCTCGATACCATGCGCCTGCTGGAACAACCGGTGACCGCCGGAGGAGCAGCGTCCCAGCTTGAGAAGTGCCCGTAACCCTTTGGTAATACTGGGTTGCACCTTTTCCGTTGCACTTTAACACTACTGAAATATCTTCTGGATTAAGATTTTGGCAGGGAAAGTTCTGCGGAGGCTTCGAAAATGGGAGCGGCCCGGATTCCACAACACGCGCTTCCGCTGCAGGTGGCGGCCGTCTGCTACCGGCGGCGCGGTCCCTCGATCGAGTTCCTTCTGGTAAACACCAACGGCGGCGGCAAGTGGACGTTTCCCAAGGGCGATCCTGAGTCTGATCTCTCGCATGGCCAGGCGGCGGAACGCGAGGCCCGGGAAGAAGCGGGCGTTAGCGGCCGCATTGAGTCCAGACACTTCTGCCTCTACATCCATTCCAAAGGCGTTTTCTGGAAACCACCCGGAGTGCGGGAGTATGTGATCAAGGCGTTTCTGCTCGAGGTGGAGCGCACAGAAGAGCCGCACGAGGAGAGCCGCAATCCCACCTGGTTCAGCCCCGAGGAAACCAAGAAGATCCTGACCAAGGGTCGCGAAGTGAAATACGCGCGCGAACTGCAGGCGGTGGTCGATCGCGCGCTGGAGAGAATTGGCGCTGCCCAAGCCGCAGGCGCGCGCTAGCCTTCCAGTAACGTAGCGACGCCGTCCCGGCGGGTCCCCGCCATAATCCACTGCCCCCGAACTGTCATGCTGAGCGGAGTCTGGCCGGTCGCTTGCGACCGGCCGGACGCAGTCGAAGCACCCCTATTCCCTCCCAGTCGCTGATTCGAATACCAGATTCCCATCGCAGGGGTTCACTTATGGAATAGGGGTCCTTCGACTGCGTAGGAAGCCCGCGAGCGGACTTCCTACTTCGCTCAGGATGACAGGTTTTTCTTCAAAAGAGCTCTCTCGTGAGACGATTGAAGGAATGCTCCAGCTTTCCTCAGCCGGCAAGCGCTATGGCCACAAGCTCCTGTTCGAAGGAGCGGACTGGATGATCACGCCTCGTGACCGGGTGGGCCTGGTGGGCGCGAATGGCACCGGCAAATCTACGCTGCTGAAAATCCTGGCAGGCACGGAAAGCCTTGACTACGGTTCGGTCAGCCGGGCCAAGGGCATCAGCGCGGGATATCTTCCGCAGGACGGCCTGGCCCTCTCCGGACGTACCGTCTTCGCCGAGTGCATGTCGGTGTTCGCGCATCTGCGGCGCATGGAACAGGAGATGGAAGAGCTGACCGGACGCATGTCAGAACTCGACCACGCATCCCTCGAGTACGCGCAGGTGGCAGAACGGTACCAGCGAGTCGAGCACGAATTTACGACTCGCGACGGTTACGCCATCGAGGCGCAAGTCGGCACCGTGCTTTCGGGGTTGGGTTTTCGCAAGGAAGACTGGACCCGGCAGACCGAGGAATTCTCCGGCGGCTGGCAGATGCGCATTGCGCTGGTGAAACTGCTGCTGCAGCAGCCCAACCTGCTGTTGCTGGACGAGCCCACCAACCATCTTGATCTCGAAGCCCGCAACTGGCTGGAAGAGTATCTCGGCAACTATCCTTACGCTTTTGTGCTGATCTCGCACGACCGCTATTTTCTCGACGTAACGATCAACAAGATTGTCGAAATCTGGAACAAGCGCATTCATCTCTATCACGGCAACTACGCAAAGTATCTGAACGCGAAGACGGAGCGCATGGAACAGCTCGAGGCGGCTTACCGCAACCAGCGCGAGCGCATTGAGCAGCTGGAAGTCTTCATCAACCGCTTTCGCTACCAGGCCACGAAGGCCAAGCAGGTGCAGAGCCGGATCAAGGAACTGGAAAAGATCGAACGCATTGAGCTGCCGGAAGAGGAGAAGACTATCCACTTTTCCTTTCCGCAACCCAAGCCTGCCGGCCGGATCGTGGCCGAGTTTATCGGGGTGGCGAAGTCTTATGGTGAAAAGGAGGTATTTCGCGACGTCAGTTTCATGATCGAGCGGGGTGACCGCATCGCGCTAGTTGGAGTAAACGGGGCCGGGAAATCGACGCTGATCAAGCTGCTGGCGCAGACCGAGCCACTCACTCAGGGCGAGTACCGCCTGGGACACAATGTCGATCCGGATTATTTCGCGCAGGACCAGTACAAGGAACTCGATCCCGATGCGCGGATTCTGGACGATCTGGGCGAGATGTCTCCGCGCTCCACCCAGACCGAGTTGCGCAGCCTGCTGGGATGCTTTCTGTTTTCCGCCGATGACGTTTTCAAGCGTATCGGCGTGCTCTCCGGCGGCGAGCGCAACCGCTACGCGCTGCTGCGCATGCTGCTGCATCCGGCAAATTTTCTGCTCCTCGACGAGCCTACGAACCATCTCGACATGCGCGCCAAGGACGTCCTTCTAAAGGCGTTAACCGACTACAACGGCACCGTGGTCTTCGTCTCCCACGACCGCTATTTCATCGACAAGCTGGCTACGCGAGTTTTGGAGGTTGGGGAGGGCAGGGTCGAGGTTTATCCCGGCAACTACGAGGACTACCGCTGGCGGAAAGAGGGTGGCGCCGCGGCGTTGCAGAAAGCGGTTACGTCACCAGTTAATGCCCAGCCTGCGAACGGCAATGCCAACGGGCAGCCGGCGAAGTCCGAGGATGCCGCAGCCAGACGCCTCAATCCCATTAAACGCAAGCAGATGGAAGATCGCGTCCACGAACTCGAGTCGGAGATCAACCGCCTGGAAGATACCATCGCCGAATGTGAGGCGGCACTACAGACCTTCGTCAGTGTCGAGGAAACACAGCGGGCTACGCAGGCATTAGGCGATGCACGCACCGAACTGCAGAGGCGGATGGCGGAATGGGAGCAGTTAGGTCAGGCGCTCCAGACCTAACCAGTGTTCCACCCGGGATGTTACTGATAGCGGCCAAGGCCGCCATTGAAAATAGAGCATTTAGTGCAGGGTTGAAACTCTGTCCACCGACGCAGGATCCGATTGCCTGATACCTTCGACACCCGGACAGGTTCTTCCGTAACCTGCTTTAATGCAGCCTCCCATGCGATAGTCAGCTTGGCCAAATCGGCCATAGATAAGCAGACAAGCAGACTCGCCGCATGCGGTTACGCCCAGAGTGCGCGCCGCGCGGAACATTAAAGGAGCGCCGCAACCGATGCTGCAGCCATCAGATTCTCAAAAATCGCAGTTACCCTCGAACCAATCCTTCAGCCCCAGCAAAAGCGTCAGCGTGCCCGTGGAACAGGCTACCATCGGCCGCTCCGTGGTCATCAAGGGGGAAGTCAGCGGAACCGAATCGCTCTATATCGATGGGCGAATCGAGGGCACCGTCAATTTTGCCGATCACCGCATCACCGTGGGACGCAACGGCAGCGTGGCCGCCAATATCACGGCCCGCGAAGTTGTGATCCTGGGCAAGGTGCAGGGCAACATCCAGTGCACCGACCGGCTGGACATCCGCAGCGAAGGCGCGCTGACCGGTGATGTGATCACCCAGCGCATCAGCGTTGAGGATGGAGCCATTCTGAAAGGCAGCGTGCAGGTGCGCGCCGTCGAACACAAGCAGGACAAGTCTCAGGCGCAGAGGCAGGCGCAAGCCGAGAGCAAGCCCGCGGCAACCGAGCAGCCCAGAGCGGCAGCCGCGGTCGCTGGCGTCTAGTTCACGAGGTGTGGGTCGGACACTCCCTTCGACTTCGGAGTGTCCGACCCACACTTTCATCTATTTCTTTCTTCCGGTTTCAAATCCAGGGCAGCGGAATTCATGCAGTAGCGCAGGCCGGTTGGGGCCGGGCCGTCTTCAAAAACATGCCCCAGGTGGGCATCGCAGCGGGCACAACGGGTCTCGGTGCGAACCATGCCGTATGTCTTGTCCGTGTGATTTACCACCGCGGCTTCGTCTACCGGTTTGAAAAAGCTGGGCCAGCCGGTGCCGGACTCGAACTTGGTCTCTGAGCTGAACAAGGGTTGCCCGCAGCAGACACAGGCGTATGTGCCCGCATCTTTGGTCTTCCAGTACTTACCGCTAAATGCCGGCTCGGTTCCCGCTTTGCGGGTCACGTAGTACTGCTCAGGCGATAGCTGCTTTTGCCACTCCGCTTCCGGCTTTTCAATTTTCTCTGGCATTCCATTTCTCCGAATCGTTCTGTTGTCGATTTCTGATGCTGTACAGCGCTGTTTAACTAAAAGGGTATCTGCTCAAATCTCGATGACCATATCCTCCAGGCGGGTGGGATAGCGGTTCAGCACTTCGCCTTTGTCTTTCCGAACGATGACTGTGTCAGAGTGTCGAAAACCACCCCACTCCGGATCGTAAACCCCGGGCTCACAGCTGAAAGCCATGCCCTGCTGCAGCATGGTCTTATCACCCTCGGCAATCCAGGGAGCCTCGTGCCCTTCGAGGCCAATGCCGTGCCCGGTGCGATGTCTCAGAAACTTTTCAAAGCCGGCTTTGCGAATCTGATCCAGACTCTTCTGGTCCACTTCTTCCGCCACTGCGCCTTCCTTCAGATTTTCGACGCCGGTGTCGTGGGCTGCCAGCATGGCGTCGAACAGGCGCCTGGCGTAGTCAGTCGGCTTGCCCACGCAGAATGAGCGTTCACACTCCACGTTGTATCCCCCCACTTGCGCGCCGAAGCTGAGGATCAGGGCGTCTCCACTCTTGAGCCGGTCCTTGCTCGGGACCGCGTGGGGGAACGCCGACCTTTTGCCGAAGGGTACCAGACCTCCGAAGGGAGGGTCGATGCCCACTCCGACGACGTCGTGCAGTTCCTTCGACATCCTGTCGGCGACGGCGTCGGCCGTGACTTTCAGGATCTCGTCTTCGGTTACGCTGCCGTTGTGTTGCACGAACTCGCGGCCGGCCTGGACTTTGAAATCGGCGTAAGTCATGGCCCGGCGCATGATGCGGACTTCGTCATCGTCTTTCACCAGGCGAAGGTCATCGACCAGGTCTCCGGCGACCACAATCCTGGCCTTGGGAGCGCCCAGGCTTATTTGATGCAGCCGGCTCGGCCGAGGCTCCTCGATTCCGATGTGCGCCCGGTCGAAACCGCGCTTGGCCACGCGCTCGAAAATCCAGCGCACCCGGTCGACCGGCCCCGGGAAATCGAAGTAGGACTCGTAGTCCTTTACCCACCAGGTTTTGACCTGGTCAACCTCCAGCCCGGGGACAAACATTACCGGATCGCCGGACTCCGGAATCAGCGCCGCCAGGGGGCGCTCGGTCGAGAGATGGAAGTATCCCACGGTGTAAATAATGTTGGTGGCATCGAGCAGGAGCAGTGCGTTCAGCTTACGCTCTTTCATCTTCTGCTGCACTTGAGCAATCTTGCTCCGGTACCAGTCCGGTTCCAGGCGGTCATGCGGGCCAGGATCCGGCATGGCGGTAGCCATGCGGAGAAAATGCATTCGACCCAGCTTGCTCACATCGGTGGTGACGCTGAGCGCCGCCGCGCCGGAGAGCGTGCGCATGAACTGCCTTCGATTCGCCATGGGGCCTCCATCCGAAACAAGACCTGGAATTTTAGAGCGAGATGCCTCACGGGCTGAAGCCCCCGCACAACACGGCGGCGGTATGCAGGCCTAAAGGCCTGCTCCACCCCTTTTGCCCGGGAGGAAGCCATCTGGCCGCAAGCATCCAGGGAACATCCTCGTCGCCGGCAGTCTACTGAGCAGAACGGCGACCTTCCGGGGACTTTGCCTCGGCGCCCCCGATCCTTCGATATTCACCGCGATGGTAGAGCAACGGGTCGCCTGCTCGCACCACAACTTCCTCGACTTCAGCGATAAAAATTGTGTGGTCGCCCGCATCCTGCGCGCTATGCAGCCGGCACTCGAGGTAGGCCAGGGCGCCGTTGAGCACCGGTGTGCCGTGCGCCGTGCGATCGAAATGCGCTCCCGCCTCCTCTTCGGCATGGCGATGGTCCTGCGCCGGGCGGGCATAGTATTCGGAGATGACCTGCTGGTCCTGGGCCAGCACGTTTACCCCAAAACGCTTCCGCGCATGGAGATGGGCGTGGGTGCGGGCGCGATGGTCAACGCAGACCAGAACCAGCGGCGGGTCAAGCGACACCGAACTGAAAGCGTTGGCGGTCATGCCGTGAACTTCGCCCTCAGAGTCCACCGTAATCACCGTCACTCCAGTGGCAAAACTGCCGAGTGCGCTGCGGAATTCGGTTGGCGTTACCGTCATGTGCGGGCTGGAGCCCCGATGTCTTGTAGCTTCCGGCGGGACTGCTGAACTGACGGTTCCGCCCTAAGAGTTTTACCACTAAACGCGTGGAGTTGGACAATTCAAGGACCCGCGAAGGCATAGCGCCGACGCAGGCGGCGTTCCGAATCCCTCTCATGTATCATTCTGGTTGTTCATCGGATTAGACCTCTTTCCGGGTCCGGGAGCGCAAGAAGTCATGCGGGTGCTGGAAAATTCGCTCACCCCTTATCTTGACGAAGTGCGGGACGGGCTGCCGCTCTCGCGCGACGGTGCTTGCCAGCTCCTGCGCTGCCCGGAGGATGAACTGCCCGCTCTCCTCGCAGCCGCGCTCGAGCTCAAGCAGCGATTCAAGCCCGGCGTTATCACTTATTCGCGCAAGGTCTTCATTCCACTGACGAACCTGTGCCGCGACTATTGCGGCTACTGTACCTTCCGCCGCGATCCGGGCGAACCCGGAGCGCACACCATGACCCCGGACGAAGTGATGGAAGTCGCGCGCGCGGGCGAGAAGATGGGTTGCACCGAAGCTCTCTTCAGTCTCGGCGACAAACCGGAGCTGGCCTTCCCTGAAATGCGCGCCACCCTACGCCATCTCGGTTACAACTCGACTCTGCACTATCTCGAAGCGATGTGCGAACGGGTGCTGCGGGAGACGACCCTGCTGCCGCATCCCAACCCCGGGCTGCTGAGCGCTGAATGGATCACCCGCCTGGCGGCAGTTTCTCCAAGTATGGGTCTGATGCTGGAGACGACGAACACTGCTCTGCTTGCGCCCGGCGCCGCGCACGATAATGCACCCGACAAAGTTCCCTCCAAGCGATTGCGCACCATTGAAGAAGCGGGCAAACAGTCGGTGCCTTTCACGACCGGCCTGCTGATTGGGATCGGCGAAACCCCAGAAGACCGTGTGGATACGCTGCTCGCCATCCGCGAGCAGCATCGTCGCTACGGCCACATCCAGGAAGTGATCATCCAGAATTTTCGGGTCAAACCGGAGATTCCGATGCGCGACTGGCCGGAACCGACGCGGGACGAGATGTTGCGAACTATTGCAGTAGCAAGACTTCTGATGCCGGAGGTCAATCTGCAGGCGCCGCCCAATCTTTCCGCGCCTTATTACGACGAACTGCTCGATGCCGGGATCAACGACTGGGGTGGAGTTTCACCTCTGACTCCAGATTTCATCAATCCGGAAAGACCCTGGCCGCACCTGGAACAGCTCAGGGCCCGCACGGAATCAAGAGGATACATTCTGCGCCAGCGTCTGCCGGTTTATCCTGAGTTCCTGACATCGCTTACCGTGCGGCCCGGCTTGCTGGCGGAAAAAGTCCAGGCAGCCGCCGATCGCGAAGGCTACGCAGGGAGGACCAAGGCTGCATGATCGTCGTACTCACTGGGGGGACGGGTGGCGCCAAGTTTGTGGATGGCCTGCGCCAGGTCGTGCCGTCCAAAGACCTCACCATCATCGTCAACACCGGCGACGACCTGGAATGGTGGGGACTGTACGTTTCGCCCGACCTCGACTCCATCACTTATGTGCTGGCTGGACTGTTGAGCAAGGAACGCGGCTGGGGCGTAAAGGGCGACACATTTTTTTGCCTGCAAGCCATGGGCGACCTGGGAGAGCCCATCTGGTTCCATACCGGCGACCGCGATCTTGCCGTCCACCTGCTGCGCACGAAATTGCTCAAGCAGGGCAAGACGCTCTCCGAAGTCTCCGCCGAAATCGCCGCCAAGATGGGAGTGCAGGCCCGCATCCTCCCCATGACCAATGCCCGCGTGGAAACACGTGTCGATACCCCGATCGGCGAACTCAGCTTCGAGGAATATTTCGTGCAGCGCTGGTATCAGGACCCGGTCAACTCGATTCGTTTCGCCGGCATTGAAAACGCCGAACCCGCCCCCGGCGTGATCGATGCCATCATGTCGGCTTCCGTGGTCCTGCTGGCGCCGAGCAATCCCGTGACCAGCATCGGCCCCATCCTCGCGGTGCCCGGCATCACCGAGGCGCTCAAGCAGACTCGCGCCCTGGTTGCGGCGGTGAGCCCGATTATCGGTAACACCGCAGTCTCCGGACCGGCTGGCATTCTGATGGCCGCACAGGGCTTGCCGGTTTCCATCGCAGGCGTGGCCCAGGCTTACCACGAGTTCCTTGACCTCCTGGTGGTTGACCGCCGCGATGCCAAGGCGGCCGAGGAATTGAGACGACCCAGTCTGCGTGTCCATTGCGCCAACACGATCATGGGGACAGCCGAGGAAAAGATTGACTTGGCCCGGCAGATCCTGTCTCAGGTCGAGTCGCCGACCGCGAATGAAAATGCCGCGCACGCGGGCTCGGACCTGTCATGATTCTGGTTCCAGTGAAAAATCTCTCGGGCGCCAAGCAACGCCTCGCCGCCTGGTTGGACCAACCCACCCGCACCGAACTTGCGCAAGCCATGCTGTTCGATGTGCTTGAGACCCTGGGGACATGGGTCGACCGCCCCGAGGTCAGCATCGTGACCAGCGATCCCTTTGCTCTTCAACTGGCCCGGCATTTTTGCTTTGCCGTAATTCCCGACAATGCCAATCGTAGCCAGACCGATGCCATCGAAATGGCGACCCGCTACTGTGAGGATCAAGGCGTTGACAGCACGCTGGTGATTCCCGGCGATATTCCTCTCGTCCAGAGTTGGGAACTGGAGAAGATTCTGCAATCCGCGCCCGCCGAAGGCTCGGTGCTGGTGCGCGCCGCCGACGGACGCGGCACAAACGCCATCTGGCGACGCCCCGCCGGACTATTCCCGGCGCGCTTCGGCAACGACAGCTTCGCGCCTCACCATGCCGCGGCGCAGGCGACGGGGAAGCCCTGCGTGGTGCTTTCCCTGCCCGGTATCGCGCTCGACATAGATACCCCCTCTGATCTGCGCGATCTGGCCGCCGCTCCGGGCGAAACGCGCGCCCAGCGCCTGGTCAGGCAATGGCAGGTTGACGAGCTTCCTGTAGCCGCAAATGAGTAAGGCGCCAGGCCCACTACGAAAATCAGCCCAGCAGGGCCGCAGGGAAGCCCGGCCCGCCCCTGAACTCTGCATTATCCCGATCGCCGTTGCAGATGAGGTTAAACAGGGTGATTCTCTTACGGCGCTCCTCCTCCGCGCTCTGAAGCCTCATAAACTTCGTCCGGGCGACATCCTGGTCATCAAGCACAAAATTGTTTCCAAGGCGGAAGGGCAATTCGTTGACCTGAACAAGCTCAAGCCCACACCCGCTTCCCGCCGCTGGGCGCAGCGCTATCAACTCGATGCTCGCGTGATCGAACTGGCCACCCAACAGGCCCGGCGCATCGTGCGGCGCAAGCGCGGCGTTCTCATCACGGAAACTCACCATGGCCTGATCTGTGCCAACAGTGCGGTCGACGTCTCCAACGTTGACGGAGGACACCATGCGCTCCTGTTGCCGGATGATCCCGACCGTTCCGCCGCGCGAATCCATCGCGAGCTGAAAAAAACTCTGCGCCTTTTCATCCCAGTGATCATCACAGACACTTTCGGCCGGCCCTGGCGCGAAGGCTTGACCGAGGTTGCCATCGGGGTGGCCGGAATGCAGGCCCTCCACGACTATCGCGGACGGCGTGACTCGCACGGATACAAGCTGCAGGCTAGTATTGAAGCGGACGCCGACCAACTGGCTTGCGCCGCGGGGCTGGTCTGCGGCAAGCTAGCTCGTACCCCGGCGTGTATCATTCGAGGGTTCGCCTATCGTCCCGGCCGGGGCAGCGCGCTTGACCTGATTCGCCCGGCCGCGAGCGACCTGTTTCGCTGAGCCGTGTTTTCCGAGGAGGAGTTGTGACCCGAGTCCTGCCCGATTCTGAACTGGAAATGTTTCCTGCCCTCGAGTGGCCAGCGGTTGCAGAAAGCATGTCCTCGGAGGCGCGCAATGCGCTCGATCAGGTTATGGCGTCGCAGGATGGCAGCGTCCTCTCCCGCGAACAATGCCTGCTGCTGGCCAATGCCGAAGGCGACGATCTTCTCGGCCTGCTGGTCGCGGCCGACATGCTGCGTCGGGACCTGGTGGGAAATATCGTCACCTACGTGGTCAATCGCAATATTAATTTCACCAACATTTGCTTTGTGGGTTGCAAGTTCTGCGCCTTCAGCCGGGGCCCGCGCGAGGAAGACAGCTACTTCCACAGCCTCGAAACCATGGCGCAGAAGGCAGTTGAAGCCCGGGCGCTGGGCGCGACTGAAGTCTGTATCCAGGGCGGGCTGCCCCACGGATTGCCTCCGTTCTACTACCGTGACATTCTGCGCGCGATCAAAAGGGCCGTGCCAGACATGCATATTCACGCCTTCTCCCCCATGGAGATCGTTTACGGCGTCGAGCTGACCGGGATGCCGCTGCGGGACTACCTGACCATGCTGCGTGACAACGGCCTCGACACTCTGCCGGGAACCGCTGCTGAAATTCTCGACGACGAGGTCCGGTTCGTGCTCTCACGCAACAAGCTTTCCACTGAACAATGGAAGACGGTGGTGCGCACCGCTCACCAGTGCGGCATTCGCAGCACCTCCACGTTGATGTACGGGCACGTCGAAACTCCGATGCACTGGGTCAACCAGCTGGAACTTCTTCGCGACCTCCAGCAGCAGACCGGAGGCTTCACCGAGTTTGTCCCGCTGGGCTTTGTGCATCAGAACACGCTGCTCTTTCATCAGGGGATCGCGCGGCCCGGCCCCACCCTGGCCGAACACTTGAAGATTCACGCCCTGGCGCGGGTCATGCTGGCCGGAGCGATCAACAATATTCAGGTGTCCTGGGTAAAACTGAACCGACGCCTGTCGCAGCTATGCCTGCATGCCGGCGCCAATGACTACGGCGGAACGCTGATGGAGGAAAACATCTCGCGTGAAGCTGGAGCGACCGCGGGACAATACACCAGCGGCGAGGAATTCCAGTCGCTGATCCTTGAAACCGGGCGCATCCCCGCCGAGCGCAACACCGTCTACACCAGAATCAGCCTCAGACTGCCCCCGGACCAGGTCGCGATCGAAGAAGCGCTCGAGCCGGAGTTCGCCTGATGGAGTCAGCGTAATCATGGCGGGCGTCATCGCGATCCTCGGCGGTACCGGGCCGGAAGGCTTTGGACTCGCGCTGCGCTGGGCCCGCGCCGGCGAGAGCGTGATCATCGGATCACGCGACGCTGCACGCGCCCGCGAAGCTGCAGCGAAAATCCGCGCCGCGGTTGGCAGCAAGGCGAAGATTTCCGGCGAAGAAAACAGCACCGCCTGCGCTGCCGCCGATATTCTCCTGCTGACCATCCCGTTTGAAGGCCACTGCGGCCTGCTTAAGCAAATCAAGCCGGCAATTCCGGAGGGCAGCATCGTGGTTGACACCACTGTGCCGCTTGCAGCGAGCGTGGGTGGCCGCGCCACACGTACTCTCGGCATCTGGGAAGGCTCCGCGGCACAGCAAACGGCTGAACTCGTGCCTCCGGGAGTGTCGGTGGTAGCCGCATTCCATAACACTTCCGCTGAAATCCTGAATGGCGATGCCGCCGTCGACTGCGACGTCATAGTGTGCAGCGACGACGACGACGCCTCGAAGACGGTAAGAATGCTGGCCGCAAAAATTCCCGGCGTCCGCGCCATCGACGGCGGCAAACTGGAAAATGCGCGCATCCTGGAACAGATCACCGCGCTCCTGATCGGCCTCAACATTCGCCACAAAGGCCACTCCGGCATTCGCATTACCGGCCTGCCAGCAAAAGCGTACGAGGTGTCGTAGCGCCGGTTTTCGTGGCGCCCGGCCTGTGTAGCGCCGGCGTCCCGCCGGCTGTCGTGAGGGTATCTTGCCCTCACAGCGGCGAATTCAGACGGTGCGAGCAAAGATGCATGAACAGCTCTCCCCAAGCCGGCCCGGCCATCGAATTCCGCAATGTCGGCTACCGCCTGGATAACGGAAGCGCTCTACTTCGCGACCTCAATCTTGAAGTGCAGCGCGGCGAAACCCTGGTGCTGCTGGGCCGCAGCGGCTCGGGCAAAACCACCACTCTGAAGCTCATCAATCGCCTGCTCACGCAGAGCGCGGGCGCAATCTACGTGGACGGCCGCTCTCTCGACCAGTGGGACGTAATTCGCCTGCGACGCGTGATCGGATACGTCATCCAGGAAGTCGGACTCTTCCCCCATTTCACCGTCGCCCGCAACATAGGTGTCGTACCGCAGATCGAGGGATGGCCTGCCGGTCGCATCCGGCAGCGGGTCGAGGAACTGCTCCAGTTGGTGGGCCTGGAGCCCCAGCTGGCATCACGTTACCCACGTGAATTGTCGGGAGGACAGAGGCAGCGAGTCGGCGTGGCCCGCGCCCTGGCCGCCGACCCGGCATTCCTCCTGATGGACGAACCTTTCGGCGCGCTCGACCCCATCACCCGCGCCGAACTGCAACGCGAATTCCTCTCCCTCCAGCAACGCCTGGGAAAAACGGTGGTCTTCGTCACCCATGACCTGCGCGAGGCCCTGTTGCTCGGCACCCGCGTGGCGCTCATGGAGTCAGGTCAATTAATCGTCACACTTACGCCCCAGGAATTTCGAAATTCCACCGACCCCATGGTCGCCGCTTACGTAGATGCCTTCGAGACCGAGCTCTCGTCTGCACCGAGGGAGCCGCGATGAACCATGAAAGTAGCGCCGGCGTCCCGCCGGCTGTCGCGAGGGCATCCTGCCCTCGGAAATTGGGACCAAGCGCCTTCAAAGAGCGCCCCCGAAACGCACGTTTTCGCAGAGGTCAATGATGAACGTCCTGCAATTCATTCTTCAAAATCACACCGAGGTTCTGGAACTCACCGCCGAACACCTCTGGCTGGTCGGGGCCTCCATCGCCCTGGCGGTACTCATCGGAATTCCGCTGGGCATCATGATCACGCGCCGGCCGCTGCTCAGGAAACCCGTACTGGGCGGCGCGAACATCATCCAGACGATTCCCAGCCTGGCTCTGTTCGGATTCCTTCTGCCCGCGCCCTGGATCGGCGCGCGCGCCGACCGCCTCGCGATCCTTGCCTTGACGCTGTACGCGCTCCTGCCTCTCATTCGCAACACCTACACCGGGATCAGAGGTGTGGACCCCGCGATCGTGGAGGCGGGACGCGGCATGGGCATGACGGACCGCCAGCTGCTCTGGCAGGTGGAATTCCCCCTGGCGTTGAGCGTGATCATCGCGGGCATCCGCGTGGCTACCGTGCTCTCGATCGGCGTCGCCACCATCGCCGCCGCCATCGGCGCGGGCGGCCTCGGCGAATACATTTTTCGCGGACTGGCGATGGTCAACAATCAGGTGATTCTGGCCGGCGCGATTCCTGCTGCAGCCCTGGCCATACTCGCAGACACCAGCCTGGGGTGGCTGGAAAAGCGCCTGGCCCCGCGCTAGAGACCGTGTCCTGTTCTTCTGGCGTGGTGACGGATGAACCGCGCAGCGGCGCAAGAGTAAAGCCCACGGCGCAAGCCGTGGGTAAGCAGAAAAACCGAGTCAAGCCCCAGCGGGGCGAAAGAACTGTCATTCCACCGATTTCCGGCTCTGGCCGCCGAAACCATGCGCATATCCAAGTTCAACGCGATCCGAAGAATTGCTGCCACCCTAGCCGCGCTGATCCTCCTGGCATCGTGCGGCCCGCCGCGCGCCGACCGCATTGTGATTGGCTCCAAGAATTTCACCGAACAACTTGTCCTCGGCGAAATCATCGCCCAGCAGATCGAAAACAAAACCCATCTTCCGGTTGAGCGCCGCTTCTATCTTGCGGGAACTTACATCTGCCACCAGGCAATTCTGGGCGGCCGCATCGACATCTATCCCGAATACACCGGCACGGCACTCACGGCAATCCTGAAAGCGCAACCTTCCAGCAATCCCCAACAGGTTTACGAACAGGTGAAGACCGAGTACGCCAAACGTTTCCATCTCGTGGTCGGCCAGACTTTTGGATTCAATGACACTTTCGCCATCGAGATCCGCGGCGAAGACGCGCGCCGCCTCGGCCTGAAGACCATCTCCCAGGCCGCCGCCTATACGCCGCAATGGCGCGCCGGCTTCGGCTACGAGTTCATGGAGCGTCCCGACGGCTACAAGGGGCTGGCCGCAACCTATGGCCTGCGCTTCGCTGAACCCCCGCGCATCATGGACCTGGGCCTGCTGGCACGCGCACTCCAGAACAAACAAGTGGACCTCGCCGCGGGAAATACTACCGACGGATTGATCCCCGCGCTGGACCTGTTCGTTCTGGAAGATGATCGACATTACTTTCCTCCTTACGAGGCCGTCCCCATCATTCGGCAAAAGATGGTGACGCGCCATCCGGAGGTAGGAAAAGCGCTGGATGACCTGGCGGGAAAGATTTCCGACGACGACATGCGCCGGCTCAACTACGCAGTGGACGGCGAACACCGCGACGTAAAGGAAGTGGTGAGAGAATTTCTGCGCCAGAAGGGTTTGTAGCGCCGGCGTCTCGCCGGCTGTCCCGAGGGCATCCTGCCCTCGGCGGCGGGCGGGACGCCCGCCGGACAGCCGCCGGGACGGCGGCGCTACCTTACATCAACCACACGGCATCGACGTCCACGATCACCTGCGAACGCGGGATTTTCTGTTGCGCCGCGTACACCAACAGGGTCCGCAGCAACGTATTCAGTCGTTGACGGCTGGCGGATTTCACCACGAAGTGATATCGATAATCGCGCTTCAACCGCACAATGGGCGCGGCCGCGGGCCCCAGAACTCGAATGCCTTCGTGGCGTGTTTTCTCAAACCACTTCCCCAATATCCCCGACCAGCGCAGCGCCTCATCCAGCTTGTCGCTGCGCACCAGGACGTTGGCGAGGGCGCTATAGGGCGGATAGTGCATCCAGCTGCGAAAGCGTAACTCCTTTTCGTAGAAACCTACAAAGTCGTGCTGTGCCGCATACTGAACTGCGTAGTGATCCGGGAAATAGGTCTGCAGCACGACCTTTCCGGGTGTCTGCCCGCGCCCGGCTCGTCCTTCCACCTGGGTCAGCAGCTGGAAGGTGCGCTCGGCGGCGCGAAAATCCGGGAAGCCTAACGCCATGTCGGCGCCCACAACGCCGACCAGCGTGACCCCGTGGATGTCGTGGCCCTTGGCGATCATCTGCGTCCCCACTAAAAGATCGAGGTCACCTTCGTCAAGAGCGTTGAGGGCGCGTTCGAAATCTTCGCGGCCGCGCACCGTATCGCGATCGAGACGCCCGATGCGCGCCTGCGGAAACATTCCGTGCAACAATTCCTCCAGCTTCTCCGAACCGGTGCCCAGGAAATAGACATACTCGCTGCCGCAATGGGCACACGCCTTGGGCACTGGCGCGGTGTAGCCGCAGTAGTGGCATTCCATGCGGCGGGAACGCTTGTGGTGGGTCATGGCGATGGCGCAGTTCTTGCATTCGAGCGTCTTGCCGCAAGCGCGGCACAACACCACCGGTGAATACCCTCGCCGGTTCAGCAGCACCATGACTTGCTCTTTACGCTCCAGTCGTTGTTTAATCTCTTCGGCCAGTTTGCGCGAAATCACCTGCTCGCTTCCGGTTTCCTGAAATTCCTGCCGCATATCAATGATCTCGACTTCAGGCAATGGGCGCTGCTCTACGCGATCCGGCAACTCCAACAGCTTGTACTTGCCTTTTTTTGCATTGAAGTAGGACTCGAGCGACGGCGTCGCCGATCCCAGCACCACCGCTGCGTTGGCCATCTTGGCCCGCATCACCGCGACATCACGAGCGTGATAGCGGGGCATCTCCTCCTGCTTATAGGATGGGTCCTGTTCCTCGTCCACGATCACCAGCGCGAGATCGGTGACGGGAGCGAACACCGCCGAGCGCGTGCCCACTACCATGTGTGCGTCTCCGCGCTTGATTCGGTGCCACTGCTCCGCGCGCTCCTTGTCCGACAATGCCGAATGCAGGATGGCAACTCCATCGCCGAACAGCTGATGCAAGTCGGCAGCCACCGCGGGAGTCAACCCGATTTCGGGGACCAGCAAAATGGCGGAGCGTCCGGCATCGAGCACCGCCCGCATGGCCGAAAGATAGATCGCCGTCTTGCCCGATCCGGTGACCCCGTGCAGCAGCATGCCGGAAAACTTGCGCGCGTTTACACTCTGCTGGATGAATTTGAGCGCCGCCTGTTGCGCCGCGCTGAACTGCGAGTCAAACAGGCTGGGCCGCGCCTTGAGCACCGACACCGTGAAGTCAGCCGGCTCCTCGATAATTTCCATCAGCCCACGCCTGACCAGGGTGTTCAAAGTACTCTTCGGGACTTCAAGTGACTGCAGCAGATCGACCGGCGCGCGGCCTCCGGCGGCGGCCAGAGTATCGACCAGCGTTCGTTGATTAGAATTGAGCTTGCCTTCGATGTTCTTTAAGACCGCGACCCTGACCGTGCGTGCCGCGTCACGGGCCTCGGACAAGTCTTCCCGAACGATCCACTTCTTCCGCGCCATTCCGGCGAGCAACTGCCTGGATGCACGGGTTGCGGCCCGCAGACTCTCCTCCCGCGTCATCTCGCGTTCAGCCAGGTAGTCGAGCACCCGGAATTCAGCCAGTTGCTCTTCGGGAGTTTTCTGGGAACGCGCGGAGGACCCTGACATGCCGGCCAAATGCAGCGCCAGTTGCCCCTCTTCCGTGATGCGGTAGCCGGTTGCCTTCTTGAATTCCGCGCCCAGCGGCAGCATGGTGCGGAAGACCTCGCCCACGGGAGCAAGATAATAATCGGCAATCCACTGGCCCAGGTGGATCAGTTGCTCGTCGAGCACCGGTGCAGGATCAAGCACGCTGATGACATTTTTGGTCTTAACCGCCGGCTTGCGATCGTGCAGTGCGGTGACGATGCCCGACATGCGCCGCTGGCGAAAGGGCACGAGGACGCGTCCACCCACAACCGGCTGCATTCCATCCGGAACCGCGTAGGTGAAAACGAGGTCCAGCGGCACCGGCAGAGCTACGTCGCAGAATTCAGGCATTGGTAAATGTCGGCGCGAGCGTCCCCGCTCGTGCCGTCGTCAGGAATCGTTCGCAGTCTACTCCGGGCTCTTGGGAGGAGCCACCAGCCCCAGGTCCTTCATCACCATCTGCAAATCTTTCCAGGCTTCTTTTTTCTGCCGGGGATCGCGCAACAGGAATGCAGGATGGTAAGTTACGGCCAGCTTGGTGCCGCGGAAGTCATACCACTTGCCGCGCAGTTCGGTCATCGGCGCATTGATCGCCAGCAGGGTCTTGGCCGCGACCGCGCCCAGGGCCACCAGGGCCTTGGGCCTGATGGTGGCAATCTGCCGCATCAGAAAGGGTGAGCAGGTTTCGCACTCATCGCGTTCCGGCGTGCGGTTGCCTGGAGGGCGGCATTTGATGATGTTGGCGATGTACACATCTTCGCGCCGCAGGCCCATGGCCTTGATCATATTGTTGAGCAACTGTCCGGCGCGGCCGACGAAGGGTTCTCCCTTCTGGTCTTCATCGGCGCCCGGCGCCTCGCCGATAAACATCAACTCCGCCCGCGGATTGCCCACGCCGAAGACAATCTGCTTGCGTCCCTGTTTGGCCAGGCGGCAGCGGGTGCAGTCGCCGATATCTTCGCGGATGGCGCGCAGCCCCTGGGCGGGGTCGGCAAGATCAGACTCGCGCTGGGTGGAAATTTCGACTAACTCTTCTGTGTGGGGTACGACTGCGGCTTTGGCTCTGGGCAATGGGTCTCGCTCTTCTGACTGAATTTGGACAGCGGTCTCGCTCCGGTGGAACTCCCGCCGGTAAAAATCATAGATGCCGAGTTCATTGTAGTAGCGGATGCGGTCGGCCAGAGCGCGTTTGAGTTGTGGGTCCAGGACTGGGGACATGGGATTGCAAAACGATTGCAGATTATCAGATTGATGATTTCAGATTGAACTTCCTCGTGCCGAGGGGCTGGTGTTCAATCTTAAATCTAAAATCAAGAATCTGAAATCTCCTGAGCAATTCTGCTACCGGGCCTGTGGCACTTTTCGCAGGCGTACGGCCTGGTCGAGCACGCGCTGGGCGACTTCCCACTTGGTGGTTTCAGGCACTTCGATCACTTCGCTATGGGTGATGATGGTGACTGCGTTGCGATCGGAATCAAAGCCCACGCCTTCACGCGACACATCATTCACCACGATGGCGTCAAGCGCTTTCGATAGCAGCTTCTTGCGCGCGTTTTCCAGGACATTTTCGGTCTCTGCGGCGAACCCGATGATGAGTTGTGAGCTTTTGGCGCGGGTCACTTCCGCCAGAATGTCCTTGGTCGGCTCCAGTTCCAGTGACATCGAACCCTTGCGCTTGATTTTCTGCTCGGCCGCGCTCCGGGGACGGTAATCGGCCACCGCCGCAGTCTTGATGACAATGGTCGCTTCCGGCAGCAGCTTCAGCACAGCCTGGCGCATTTGCTCGGCCGATTCGACAGGAGTGAGTTCAGCACCGCCCACCGGCGTCAGCGCGGTAGGCCCGCTCACCAGCAACACCCGTGCACCTCGCCGCAAAGCAGCTTCGGCCAGCGCGTATCCCATGCGCCCGCTGGAGCGGTTGGTAAGGTAGCGAACCGGATCGATCTTTTCGCGGGTGGGGCCAGCTGTGATCAGCACGGTTTCGCCGGCCAGTTCCTGCGAAGCTCCCAACGCTTCCATTGCGGCCGCGACAATCTGTTCATTTTCGGCCAGGCGCCCCGGGCCGGTCATGCCGCAGGCCAGGTAGCCCTCGCCCGGTTCTACAATCCGCACCCCGCGCTGGCGCAACAGATCCAGGTTGGCCTGGGTCGCGGGATGGTTCCACATATTGACATTCATGGCGGGCGCGACTACCACCGGCGCGGTGGTGGCCAGATACAGGGTTGTCAGAAAATCGCTGGCGATGCCCTGCGCGAATTTGGCCAGAAGGTCGGCCGTGGCAGGCACCACCAGCAAGGCATCAATCGATTGCGCTACCGCGATATGTTCGATGGCCGAGTCGATGTTGGGCTGTGCGCTCTTTTCGTCCGCGCCCGATGCAAACATGTCGGTAATGACTTTTTCGCCGGAGAGGGCGGCAAAAGTGAGCGGGCGAACAAACTGCTGCGCGCCCTGGGTCATGATGACCTGCACCCGAATGCCGCGGTCCTGCAGCAGGCGCACAACTTCTGCCGCCTTGTAGGCCGCAATGCCCCCGCTGACTCCGAGCGCAACTTTCATAGGAAGATCACAGTGATTGTCGATTCCAGATTGAAGATTTCAGATTGAACCCGAGGCGGCCGGCACCGTGGTCGAAAGATCTGTAATCAAGAATCTGCAATCTGCAATTCAGACATCTTTCGCAATCGCCTTCTCCAGCATCTCGCTGGCAACCTCGGCCGCGGAGCGCGGCATTTCGGGGATCACCCACTTCACCTTGCCCGCCTTGATTTCGTCCTGCGCAATCCGACAAGGCTTGCGGGAAGGCGTTTCGATGACCGGAGGCGCGCCACCCTGCAATTGCCGCGCTCGGCGCGCAGCCACCAGGATGTACCGATAGTTGCTGTCAAACCCATCCATCAACTTCATCGTGTTCTCCCCTTGCCGCTAGCGTCCACCCGGCGCCGCTACTTTCTCAAACGAAGCCAGAATCGGCTGCAGCCGCTCCCGCACGTTTTTCAGCCGGCAACGCTCTGCCATGGCCATCAGGCCGGTGTCGTCGGCGGATCGTTGTTTCTGTCCTTGGGCCTCTGATCGCTTCAGTCGCTCCGCGAGCAGGATCGACTTCAGCGCGTCGATAGATTCGTCCAGGCGGTCGTTAACCAAAATATAGTCGTATTTGTCGTAATTCTCAATCTCCCGAGAGGCCGTGACCAAACGGCGATGGATCACCTCTTCCGCATCCAGGCTGCGGGTGCGCAGCCGCTTCTCCAGTTCCTGCCGGTTGGGAGGCAGCACGAAGATACTCACCGCCTCTGGAATCTTGGCCTTGATCTGGGCCGCTCCCTGGACGTCGATATCCAGCAGGAGGTCCTTCTCCTCTTCCTTGGCCTGGCGCAAAAAGCGGCGCGCCGTGCCGTAGTAGTTGCCGAACACGTTGGCATACTCGAGGAATTCATCCTTGGCGATCATTTCTTCAAATTCCGCGCGCGAGACGAAAAAATATTCCCTGCCGTCCTGCTCGTCGCCGCGGTGCGCCCGGGTGGTGTACGAGATGGAAAACTTCAGGCCGGGCACGATTTGCCACACCCCGTCCACCAACGTGGATTTCCCCGAACCGGAAGGCGCCGAAATGATGTAGACGCCACTCATTCGACGTTCTGCACCTGTTCCCTGGCCTTCTCGATCTCGGTCTTAATCGCCAGGCCCATCTCGGTGATTTTCAGCGCCTCGCCGGCCAGGCCGGAGGTCTTCGAGAGCAGCGTATTGGCTTCCCGGTTCATTTCCTGCAGCAGAAAATCCAGTTTCTTGCCCACTTCTCCACCCTGATCGAGCAAGCCCAGAAAGTGCTTCACGTGAGTATCCAGCCGAACCAGTTCTTCCTGAATATCGCTGCGATCGACCAGCAGCGCCGCTTCCTGCAGCAGCCGTTCCGGCTCCACCTGGCTTCCAATCAGTTCCTGCATGCGCGTCTTCAACCTATCGGCGTACGTCTGCAAAACCGTCCGACGATGCATCTCCACACCCTCACCCGCCTTCTGCACGTGGGCCATGCGCTGCCGCAACTCGCGATCGATGCCGCGGCCTTCTTCCTCGCGCATCTGGTTGAGGTGGCTGAGCAGTTCTTCCACCTTAGCCAGGACGGACGCTTCAAGCGCGCCATCAGCGGGAAGCGCGGCCGCATCCAGGGCGCCAGGCAAGCGCAGGACCGCGTTCAAGTCCGGCTCCGCCGCCAGACCGAACTCCGCCGCCGCCGCGCGGAACGCCTGGATATAACCACCCGCGATCTGGCGGTTGAGCGCAAAGCTCTCACTCCCGCCGCGCTCCAGGTTGAGTGTGAGTTCCACATGCCCTCGCGCAAGCTTCTCCTTGAGCACCCGGCGCAATTTCATTTCCAGCGCGTCGCTGTCCGACGGCATACGGAAGTGCACATCGAGAAAGCGGTGGTTCACCGACTTCAAGGACAGAGTGAAGCCCAGCGGACTCTTGCCCGGCACACTGCCCGGAGCATTCGGATGCTGCGGATCCGCCACCTGACCTTTCACCTGCGCAAACCCGGTCATGGAACGAATGGGCATTTGGTTTCTTGTAGCGCCGGCCCTTCGACTACGCTCAGGGCAGGCTAAGCCGGCTGTCCCGAGGGCGTCTCGCTTCGGCCTGCCGTACTACCGAACCGCATTCGCCTTGGGCGACTCCCCCTCCGCGAACTGAAGATCATACAACCGCCGGTAGGTCCCCGGCTTCCGCATAAGCTCTTCATGCGGCCCGATGTCTTCGATGGTACCGTTTTCCAGCACCACAATCCGGTCCGCCCGGCGGACGGTCGAAAGCCGGTGAGCGATCACAAACACGGTCCGTCCGGTCATAAGATTCTGCAGCGCCGACTGCACCAACGCCTCCGACTCGCTATCAAGCGCCGAAGTGGCTTCGTCCAGAATCAGGATGGGGGCATTCTTCAGCAAGGCGCGGGCAATGGCAATGCGCTGCCGTTCGCCGCCGGAGAGCCGTACCCCGCGTTCACCGATCATGGTCTCGTAGCCGTTCGGCAACTCCATGATGAAGTCGTGCGCCAACGCCGCCCGGGCCGCGGCTTCGACCTGCTTCTGCGAAATGGAAGGCTGTCCATACGCAATGTTGTTGCGCAGAGTGTCGTTGAACAGCACCGTCTCCTGGGTGACTACCCCGATTTGCGAGCGCAGCGAGGCCAGCGTGGTATCGCGCACGTCGCGTCCATCGATAAGCAGCCGTCCCGCGGTCACGTCGAAGAAGCGAGGAATCAGGTGGACCAGCGTGCTCTTGCCCGCGCCGCTCGATCCCACCACCGCCACCACTTCCCCCGCCCGCACTTCCAGATTGATGTTGCATAGAATTTCACGGGACTCGTCGCCGTCGGCCTCGTAGGAGAAGCACACCCCCTCCAGCCGGATGCTATCGGCAAATGGAGGCAAGGGCTTAACCCCGGGCTTTTCCTTGACGTCGTCCTCGGTATCCATGAACTTGAAAATCTCCGAGGACGCGCCCAGCGCCTGCTGAAAGTTATTGTTAAAGAGGGCAAACTTCCGCACCGGGTTATACAGGCTGAATACCGCGGTGATAAATGCGCCAAACGTTCCCAGGGTAAATTCGTTGTGCGCGATGCGGTCGCGGCCTAATAACAAGAGCATGGCGATCGCAATCGCACCGAAAATATCCATCAGGGGCGAACTCATCGCAGCCGCGGCCACCGAGCGCAGGTTGGCCTTGAAGAGCCTTTGCGCGGCCTGGCGAAAACGCGCCATCTCCCAGGATTCCATGCTGAAGGCTTTCACGATCCGGTTGCCGCTGATGGTTTCCTGCAGGATGTTCTGAATGTCAGCCAGTTTGTCCTGTCCGCCGCGCGTGGTGCTGCGTACCCGGCGTCCGATCCTCACCGCCGAGTAGATGATGAAAGGGATAAACAGGAGCAGCACCCAGGCCAGTTTTCGACCCAGCACAATCACGGCGGCGGCCGTGAACAGAAAAGTGAAGAACTGTTGCAGAAACTCCGCCAGCACGCTCGACATGGCGTATTGCACCCGCTCGATATCGTTGATGATGGTTGAAATCAGCGTCCCCGTGGTGTGCTTCTGAAAGAACGCCGCTGAACGCCGCAGCACGGAGTTATAGAGATCGTTCCGCAGGTCGGTGATCATGCCGAAGCCGGCATGATTCACCAGGTAGGTGCCGGCATAATCGAAAATGCCTTTCAGGATGGTGGAGGCAACCAGCGCATACGCCACAATGGTCCAGGCGTTGTGAAAATGGGTGGGAACGAACTGCTGCAGGTAAACCACATGTCCGCTGCCGGGAATGGTGAAGAGTTGAATGTTGTCCGATCCCGTCGATGGGTTCAGGACGCGATCAAAGACGGGCTTGACCAGCACCAGGCGAAACGCTTCCAGGAACCCGACCGCGGCCAGTAGCACCACACCCGGCACTAATTGCAACCCGAAGGGCAGCACGTACCGCAAAAGGCGGGTCAGTTGCCGCATTTGGGGCTCTCGATGCGCAGCCGTCCGAGGCCCGCGCCTGGTGGAATCAGCATATTAAGCAAGACCTTAATTCTACTGCAGTCTTCTGTAACAGTCGTCGGTCGTCAGTCGTCGGTCGTCAGCAGGTCAAAATATGGAGGCGCTGACAACTAAGACTGATGACTGATGACTGACGACTGCTATCCCGGACTGTCCCGATGCACCACCTTGACCCGGTATCCCGCTTTGCGCAGTCGCTTGCCCACGTCTTCCGCGATCATGACCGAGCGGTGCTGGCCTCCGGTGCAGCCGAAAGAAATCGTCAGATAGCTCTTGCCTTCGCGAATGTAGTGGGGCAGCAGGTACACCAGCAACTCTGAAATCCGCTGAATAAATTCCCGTGTCTGGGGAAACGAACGGATATACCTGGCAACCTTTGGGTCCCGCCCGGTCAAAGGACGGAATTCGGGCACGAAGTGCGGATTGGGCAAGAAGCGAACGTCGAAAAGCAGGTCGGCGTCGTCGGGTACCCCATGTTTGAAGCCGAAACTCACACAGGAGACCAGGATATTCCGGCCCGACTCCTTCTGGTGAAAGCGTTGCGTGATATACGCCCGAAGCTCGTGGACATTAAACCTGGAGGTATCGATCACCAGGTCCGCCATGGCCCGGATATAGCGGAGATGCCTGCGCTCGGCGGCCAAAGACGACTTCACCGTCGTGCCAGTGCCCAGCGGATGCGGTCGCCGGGTCTCGCTGAAACGGCGCAGCAGGATGGATTCCGAGGCTTCCAGGAAAATCACCTTGGTCGGCAGCATGCGCTTGACCGAGTTCACGATAGCCGGCAGCGACTCCAGTTGCGAGCCCTCACGAACGTCCACCACCAGGGCGGTCCGGTTGATCTCGAGCGATTGCCCGATCAACTCCGCGAAGCGCGGAATCAACTCCACCGGCAGATTGTCCACACAGTAGTAGCCCAGGTCCTCGAAGGCCTTGAGCACGGATGCCTTGCCCGACCCGCTCATGCCCGTAATGATGACCAGCTCTCCGGGCAGGGCTGCCCGATCGCTCTTCCGGCGACCCTTCTTGCTTTCAATGCGAACTTTTTTCTGACGCTTGGTGCGGGCCATCTGGTGCGATGTTAGCAGGCAGGGCTCGGGCTAGCCAGTTGCATCCCGGTTGCCGGCAGCACTGGCGCCGCACCTCTCGGATTTGAAGGAAAAATAAAAAGGGGGCACCGGATGTGCCCCTTTTATGCTTCGCTGTGCCAGAGGTACGCTATCCCCCGAGAGCATATCTAGCGCAGCGATGCGACTACGACAACATCCTGTACCGGGTAGTCCATCGCCACTTCGGACTCGCGGCCGCTCTTGGACAGTTCCTCTCCCCGGTTGTTCCCTGCGGTCCAGATCTGGGCCAGGAAGTACTGCGAGCCGTAGCGGTGGAAAACCAGCCTGGTCGTCTTCTGCACCTGTGCCGATTCACAGCTCAGCGGCAGGATCGTCTGCACCGCCTGGTTGTCCGTGCTCTGGATGGTCATCGCAACCCCGGTGAGGCCGAGAGGCTTAACCGTGTATTGCCCGGCGGGCATTTCCGTTTTGTTTACGATGAAGTTGAACGGAACATTCGCCTTCACCACGCCGGTCTGAGCGTAGGCAGATGCGGTGGCCAGCAGCAGGCCCAGGCCGATTAAAGCAAGCAGTTGGTTTTTCATAAATCCTCCTCGTGTTCGAGACGGTGAAATCACGCAGGATCAGCCTGTCTTCTACGCCGCACTGCCTGTTTCGCTATCGGTCGTCTCTGACTTTTCGCAGCGGGTTGAAAACCGTTGCTGCACAGTTCATTGCAGGTGGCGTGCCAGAGTTGCGGCCGGCGGAGGCACAAATCCCCTGATGTTCCCAACTGGTTGACTGGTTTGATGTTGTCCCTGGATGTCCTGCACCCGCCTGAATTTGCACGCGGGTCCGAAAGCACGGTTCCGTTAACCCAAGTGTTAGTGCAGCCAACACTCGGGTTAATGGCCACTGATCGTGTGGGATCGGGTCTCTGACGCGGTCGGCCGGTGCGGAGCACCGCTGCGAGTTTCATATTGCTAGCAGAGCTGCGGCCCTTCGGGCCGCCTGACCGGGTCAGAGACCCGGTCCCACACGATCAAAGAAAAAGATCCAACAACATCTCCGCGTGTACACGGCAGCCCGATATATGTTAAACAGCAACCAGTATGTCGGAGAGAAATCCCAGGCTGATTGGTATCGGCGGTCCCTTGAAAGGCACGGCTTTCTCTCTGCCAGGCGGCGAAGTGTCCATTGGCCGCGACTCGTCAAACCAGCTGTGGGCGGCGGATCCCGCACTGTCCCGGCGGCACTGCCTGGTGCTGGCCCACGACGACCAGTTCTCCATTCGCGATTTGAAAAGCCGCAACGGCACGCTGGTCAACGGCGTGCCTGTCGAGCAACAGCAGATAAGACACGGCGACCAGATCTATATCGGCGATTCCGTGCTCATCTTCCTGCTCAAGGAAGACGGAGAGCACTTCGACAAGAATCCGGTTGAATTCCTGGAGACCGCGGGTTTCGAGGGTTCTCCACTTCTGCTGCGGGCGGAAGACTCGCTCTACCTGCAGCCTGACAAGATGGTGGCCAATTTACCGCCCAGCGCACGCCGGGCGCGCGACCTGAACTCCTTGCTGAAGATCGCCACCGGGATTGGCGGCATTCGCGATCAGGATTCGCTGCAATGGCAGCTCCTCGGTTTCATATTCGACGTGGTCCCAGCCGAACGCGGAGCCGTACTGCTCTGCGATCACCCGGAAGAGTTCACTTCTACCGCCGCCTGGGACCGGCTGCGCGGGCCTGGCCATCCCGTCCGCGTCAGCCGCACCGTGGTGCAGCGGGTTTTGAGAGATCGCATCGGCCTGCTGGTCAGCGATGTCCTGGGCAACGAGGCCCTGCGCCAGGTCAAGACCTTGACCGAGCTGAAAGTGAGTTCCCTGCTCTGTGTTCCCCTGATGGTTGCCAAAAGAGTTCTCGGCGCCATCTACCTGGACAGCACCAGCCCCACCACCGAGTTCGACGAGGATCACTTGCAGGTGATGACGGCGGTTGCAGGCATCGCCAGTCTGGCCTTTGACAATGTGAGTCACTGGGAAAAGTTGCAGCAGGAAAACCAGGAACTGCGCGCTGAAATCGATCTCGAACACAATATGGTCGGCGGCAGTCCGGCCATGCGCAAGGTGTTCGATTTCATTCGCCGGGTCGCGCCCACCGATTCCACGGTTCTCATCCAGGGAGAGAGTGGGACGGGGAAGGAGTTGGTGGCCCATGCCATCCATCGCAACAGCCCCCGCGCGGAGCGGCCCTTCGTGGCCATCAACTGCGCCGCCATCGCCGAAACCCTGCTGGAGAGCGAATTGTTCGGCCACGAGAAAGGCGCTTTCACCGGCGCCGGCGCGCAGAAAAAAGGCAAAGTCGAGGTAGCCGAAGGCGGCACCCTGTTTCTGGACGAGATTGGCGAACTGGCACCCAGCCTGCAGGCCAAGCTGCTGCGTGTCCTGCAGGAGCGCGAATTCGAGCGACTGGGCGGGACCCGACCCATCAAACTAAATATTCGCCTGGTCGCAGCCACCAACCGAAGCTTGCCCGAAGCCGTCAAGGCTGGCACCTTCCGCAATGACTTGTATTACCGGCTGAACGTGGTCAGTCTGCAGATGCCTCCCTTACGCGAGCGCCGGGAGGACATATCGGTGCTGGCCGATCATTTTTTGACCAAGGCCAGCCGCAAGTGCCGCACCCGGGTAAAGCCGTTGTCCCCCGAGGCCCTGGCCTCCCTGATGCAATACGACTGGCCAGGCAATGTGCGTGAACTGGAGAATTCCCTGGAACGGGCATTGGTGTTGGGCTCGACCGATTTCATTCTTCCCGATGACCTGCCCGAAGCTGTCCTCGAAGCCGCTTCCACCACCACGGCATCGACCGACAAATACCACGGCAGTATCAAAGAGACCAAGAAGCAACTGATCCTGCAGGCCCTGCAGCAGGCGAATGGCAATTACATCGAAGCGGCGAAAACGCTGGGAATGCATCCCAACTCGTTGCTGCGGTTAATCCGCAATCTGGATTTAAAAGGGGTGAAAGCCGGCATGCAGGGGGAGTGAGCAGCGGCAGTTTCTGGCTGGTTTTTTGGCTCTGCGTGGTTTTGGGAAGGGCACGACTTCAGTCGTGCCGCCACCTGCCAGGAGAATGATGGGCCTCAGCCGCTGAGGTTCGCTCCAATGTGGAGCCTCACACCCGAAACGGTGCACTCAGCAGCCGCGCCGGAAGCATGACCACAGCCCACACCAGCGCCAAGGCGCCATGGACCGCAATTCCCACCAGGCGAAACGGCAGCAGCAGCACCCACACAAACGGGTACAGCACCAGAGCGAGCAGTGCCAGCGGCCAGCACACCACAAAAAGAATGCACCAGAGAAGAAAAGCTAACATGGCCGTATCTCTCCTGCTTTAGTTTACGAGGAAAAGACTCAAAAAGTTCCACCCAGTCAGAAACCTCAGCCCAAAATCTGAGAACTGACAACCTGAAACTGACAACCGGTTTTGTCTTCAGTCGGGCTTGGTCGTCAATCCGGTTTTATCCTCGGCCGGTTCTGTTCAGACTGGCATATCTTCTCAAGGCTCCATACGGGGTTTGAAGCGAGTTGAACCGTCTCGCGCCATTCAGCCCACCACCCTCGCGGGCGCCAGCCGGCGCAGTGACTCCGCGTACGGCGCCCGAGCAATTCCTTTCTCGGTCACGATCGCCGTAATGTATTTTGCGGGGGTGACATCGAACGCAGGATTTTCTACTTCCACACCATCCGGAACCATCTGCCGGCCGGCGATATGCGAGACCTCTTTCCGGTCGCGCTGCTCGATGGGAATTCCGCTGCCGTCGGGCGTTTCGAAATCCACGGTCGATAAAGGGGCGGCCACATAAAACGGGATGCCGTGCTCCTTGGCGAGCACGGCCACCGAATAAGTTCCAATTTTGTTGGCCACATCGCCGTTGGCAGCAATGCGGTCTGCTCCCACCACGATGGCGTTGATTTTGCCCTGGTTCATCATGGCGCCAGCCATGTTGTCGGAAATCACCGTGGTTGGAATGCCATCTTTCATCAGTTCCCATGCCGTCAATCGTGACCCCTGCAGGAAGGGACGCGTCTCGTCGGCAAAAACATGGATTTTCTTGCCCTGCTCCACGGCGGCGCGGATCACTCCCAACGCGGTGCCATATCCGCAGGTCGCCAGGGCCCCGGCGTTGCAATGAGTGAGCACGCCTCCGCTGGCCGGCATCAGGGTCGCGCCGTGCCGGCCCATGGCTTGGTTGGCCGCGATGTCCTCGGCGTACATACGCTGCGCCTCTTCCACCAGCGCCTGCCTGACCTGGACCAGGGGCCGCACCCGCAACATTTCGAACTTGTCGCGCATGCGCTTGATCGCCCAGAAAAGATTTACCGCCGTGGGCCGGGTCTTGCCGATGACGTCGCAGATCTGGTCAAACTCATGTTTCAGATCGCCGCCATTTTCAGCCTTGGAATTCTTCACGCCCAGAGCGATGCCCATGGCCGCAGCCACGCCAATGGCCGGCGCGCCCCGCACCACCATGTTGCGGATCACGTCGGCGACCTGGGTATAAGTCTTGCAGGTAACGTAGGTCTCTTCTATGGGCAGCTTGGTCTGGTCAATGAAGCGCACGCCGGAGTCGGTCCATTCGAGGGTTTGAATCATAGGAGCAGTCGTCAGTCGTCGGTCATCAGTCTTCAGCGCCCCGTCTCCGGTCTGGCTGACGACTGAAGACCGACGACTGACGACTGTTTCTAGTTTTTATGCACTTCGCAACGGATTCTGGGATGGTGCACCACCGCTGGCTTGCCACAGATTTCGCAGCCGGAACCTGCTACGGGTATTCCCGGAGAGGTCTCGTCGTTTTGCAGCAGGTGTTCCTTCCGAACCTCGCTGGCGGTGAACACGGAAACGAATGGCGCCGGAGCGGCGGCATGCTCCACGTCGGGACGCCCTCCCGCCTCCTCCCGTTCCACCAGACACAGCGCGCCGACAACCTGAAAGCCGAACTCCCGCGCCGCTTCGAGGGCCTGCACCGTCGAAGCCCCCGTGGTGCAAACATCATCGACGATCACCACCCGCGCGCCCTTTTCCTGGAAGCCTTCAATCCGCCGTCCTGTTCCGTGTTGCTTCTCGGCTTTGCGCACCAGAAATCCATCCACATCGCCGCTGGCCATGGAGACCGCCACAACAATGGGATCGGCTCCCATGGTCAGGCCGCCCACCGCCTTCGGTTTCCACCCCCGGTTGCGGATCTCGTCGAGAACCACTTGCCCGGTCAGGCGCGCACCCTTGGCCGCCAGAGTGGTAGTGCGGCAGTCGATGTAGTAGTCGCTCGTTCCCCCGGACGAGAGTTTGAACTGTCCCAGGCGGAATGACTTGGAAGCCAGTAAGCGCAGCAAATCCTGACGAGCGGAAGCCATCGCAACCTACGATATCACTTTCGGCGCCAGCTATTGAGTCATCCGCTCCAGATGACGGAAATGGTCAGTTCCGATATAAAGCACGCCGAAGAGCATGAGGTTGTAGCCCACATGAATCAGCAGTCCAGGCGTCACTGAGCGAGTGACCACGCGGGTGATGGTCAGGACCAGGCCCACCACGAACAGCACGAGCAGCGGGCCCCACGCCTGTCCCAGCTGTTCGCTGTGCACCATGGCAAAGGCGAAGCTGGTCGCCAGCACGGCCAGCAACCTGCCCCAGCTGCCGGCGATCGAGGTTTTCGGCGCTGGCGCCATACTGACCACCCCGAGCAGACCGGCCAGGACCAACAACACCGTTGTCGCGATTGCGAAGGCGTGACTCGAAATCGCCCCCGCAGCCAGGCCCCAGGAGACCGCCGTAGCGGCCGGCAGCAATACCAGACCCGACGGTCTTTCTCCCGACTTCACACTTTGTGCCACCACCAGCGCACCGACCGCCAGAAAAACCACAACCGCCAGCAGGACCGACCAGCCCAGGGGAAGCCGGTGCTCAAGGTATCCCCAAGCCGCCATGATCAGGACCCAAATGCAGCCCCGGCGGAGCTGCCGCGGCGTCATCAACAGCGTCTGCAGCCACCGGTCCAGCACCGGGTACAGGAATCCACGAAAGAGCATCTCCTCGGCCAGGGGAGCGATGGCCACGCCGAAAATCATCATCAGATACGCGCCCTGGCGGTTCTGGAAGAATTTGTCCATGGGCAACGATTTCGGTATCGGCAACAGCCGGGAAATCTCGCCCAGAGCCACAGCCAGAAAGGCGCCCGCCGTCAGAAACCCCAACCAGCCCAGGTTGCGCGGCCACCGCCACCCCACCGTCTGCCAGAAAGGACGTTGCCGATGACGCGTCACCAGCCCATACATGGCGACGAGCATGGCCAGGTATGCCAGGGTCATGGCGGGGACTATCACCAGCGGCCCGGGGTTCTTGCCCAATTCGGCGGCAGTCATGCCCTGCGAGGCCGAACTATGCAGGACGATGACAAAAGATATCGAACTGAAAAGGAACAGGGCCGAGACCAGGACCAGCCCTACGATTAGAAGGTCCAGTCCACTCCAGGGTGGATTTTCGGCACCCGGATTGATCTGGGCGAGCGCTTCCGCCGGCGGCTCTATCTGCAATTCGGGAAGAGGCTGATCTGGTGAGGACAATTGAACCCGTGTGGGGCGGGCGCCCTCGCCCGCCGCCTTTGACTTTCGTTGAGTACTGAAACTCCAGCACAAATCCTAAGAACAACATCAACTGCCAGAGCGGCGGGCGAGGGCGCCCGCCCCACACAACTACGCGATCGAACTCTTCTGTCCGTTGGCAAAGTATCCCGCCAGCGCCTGCCCGGTGTACGACTTCTTGTTGCGCGCTACCTGCTCTGGAGTACCTTGGGCAACGATGCGCCCGCCTTCTTCTCCGCCCTCGGGACCAAGATCAATAAGCCAATCCGCGTTGCGGATCACATCCAGATTGTGCTCGATGATCATAACCGTATTCCCCAGGTCGGTCAGCCGGTGCAGCACTTCGAGCAATTTCTTCACATCATCAAAGTGCAGACCGGTGGTCGGCTCGTCCAGCAGATACATCGTCTTCCCAGTCTGCCGCTTGCTCAATTCCCGCGCCAGTTTGATGCGTTGCGCCTCGCCGCCGGAGAGCGTGACCGCCGATTGTCCCAGGTGAATGTACCCCAGCCCCACATCCACCAGGGTCTGCAGTTTCTGCCGGACTTGGGGAATGTTCTCGAGAATCGGCAAGGCATCGGACACCGGCATCTCCAGCAGATCGGCGATCGACTGCCCCTTGTATTTCACCGCCAGGGTCTCCTGGTTGTACCGTTTGCCGCCGCAGACTTCGCAGAGCACGTAAACATCGGGCAAAAAATTCATCTCGATCCGCCGCTGCCCTTCGCCCTGGCACGCCTCGCAGCGCCCGCCCGAGACGTTGAAAGAGAAGCGTCCCGGCTTGTAGCCCCGCTCGCGCGACTCCGGCAGCATGGCGTAAAGATCGCGGATCTGGGCAAATACCCCGGTATAGGTTGCCGGATTCGAGCGCGGCGTGCGGCCGATCGGCGACTGGTCGATGCGAATGACCTTGTCGACATGCTCCGTGCCGGAAATTGCCTTGTGCGTGCCGGGCTCTTCCCGCGACCGGTACAGTTTCTGCGCCAGGGCGCGGTAAAGAATGTCGTTGACCAGCGTCGATTTGCCCGATCCCGAGACCCCGGTGACGACCGTCATCACGCCCAGGGGAAAAACCACGTCAAGGTTCTTGAGGTTATTTTCGCGCGCACCCAGCAGCGTGATGGCCGCCCCGTTGGGCGCGCGCCGCTCCGGCCGCATTTCGATCTGCACCCGTCCGGAAATGTAGGCGCCGGTCAGCGATTCGGGCACGCGCTCGATCTCCTGCGGCGTTCCGTACGCCACCAGTCCACCGCCATGGCGGCCGGCTCCGGGGCCAAGATCAATCACGTAGTCTGCCCGCCGGATGGTTTCTTCGTCGTGTTCCACCACCAGGACGGTGTTTCCCAGATCGCGCAATTCCTCGAGCGCCTTGAGCAGCCGGCCGTTGTCCCGATGATGCAATCCGATGGAAGGTTCGTCCAGCACGTAGAGCACGCCCCGCAGCTTGGATCCGATTTGCGTAGCCAGCCGGATGCGTTGCCCTTCGCCACCAGAAAGCGTGGCCGCCGAACGTTCCAGAGAGATGTAGCCCAGCCCGACTGCATCCAGAAATTGCAGCCGTTCGACAATCTCGTGCACGATGCGCCCGGCAATGATCGCCTCGCGGCCGTTGAGTTTGATCTTGCGCGCCGTCGCCAGCGCCCGCGACACCGGTAACGCCGTGAAGTCGGCGATCGACATGCCGTTCACCTTCACCGCCAGGCTCTCCGGCCGCAGCCGCTTGCCCTGGCACGCCGGACACTTGGTCGCCGACATGTAGTCCAGCAGAAATTCGCGATAGGTGTCCGACGTGGAATCGTCCACAGCTTGCTTGAGATAGCCCAGAATCCCGCGGAAGCCTGTCTTCCTGTTCTTGCCGCCTTCGCTCCCGTTCTTTTCCGCCTCTCCATAGAGCAGCAGGTTCTGGATCTTCTCGGAAAACTTTTCGAACGGCGTGGCCAGGTCGAATCCGTGAGCGGCCGCGGTAATTTGCAGGTGATGAATCAGGTTTTGCGAAGCCGACCCGGGCCCCAGTCCGCCCTCCAGCAACGGCTTCGACCAGTCGGTGATGATCCGTGCCGGATCAAATTCATAGCGGCTGCCCAGGCCGTGGCACTCCGGGCAGGCGCCGTAAGCGCTGTTGAAGGAAAACGACCGCGGCTCCAGCTGGGGCACGCTGATGCCGCAATCCGGACACGCCAGCTTCGCCGAATAAAGCTGCTCATCGCCACCCACTACTGCGACCTGTACCAGCCCGCCCGCCAGCTTCATGGCCAAGCCTACCGACAACTCCAGCCGGTGTTCGATCCCGGGTTTTACCAGCAGCCGATCGATCACAACTTCGATGGTGTGGTTTTTTCGCTTGTCCAGCGGAATGTCATCTTCGAGATTGACCAGTTCGCCATCAATCCGCGCCCGGGTGAAGCCGTGCTGCACCAGCTTCTCAATCTCTTTCTTGAACTCCCCCTTGCGCCCGCGCACGATGGGAGCCATCACCATCACCCGGTCCTCGGGCGTCAGGCCCATGACCCGCTGCACAATCTGCTCCGCCGACTGGCGCGCAATGGCCCGCCCGCATTTAGGGCAGTGCGGCACCCCTATCGACGCAAATAAAAGGCGAAGATAATCATAGATTTCGGTGATCGTTCCCACGGTGGACCGGGGACTTCGGCTGGTGGTCTTCTGCTCGATCGAGATCGAGGGGCTCAGCCCGTCTATGGCGTCCACGTCGGGACGCTCCATCTGGTCCAGAAACTGGCGGGCGTAGGCCGAAAGGGTCTCCACGTAGCGCCTCTGGCCCTCGGCGTAAATCGTGTCAAAGGCCAGGGACGACTTCCCCGAGCCGCTCAATCCGGTGATTACGGTCAGGGTATTGCGGGGGATTTCGACGTTTATATTCTTGAGGTTATGCTGCCGCGCCCCCCGCACCGAAATCTTGGTAATAGGCATGAAATTGGCGGAAGTTGCGACTGGCCTTCCGTAATTGGACGGCCCCACAGAAATGAAGGAAAGTGGGTTTGCGCGACTCTACTCACGTATCTTAGTTGCTAACAGCGGTCAGCGTCAACGCGGGTAAAGTGATCGATTGCGCCAAACGGGTCCCGGATCGCTTTCTCCGGTACTTTAACTGGAAAGTAGGCCGAGCTTGGGTGGGTTACTAGTAGCTTTCGTCATTTCCTTTACTGCCATCACAGTCGTAGTAGTAGGGATTCTAGCGGCCTATGCCGCAGTGACCGGCATCCTCTATGCCTTTGCCTACGGCTCACGCCGGCGGAGCACCGGCACGACCGTCCTTGTTCCCAGCCAGAGCCAAGCCGGCGGCGACTGAGCGCGAACGTCAGAACTCAGACCTCGGACTTCAGACCTCGGTATTTTCGATGGGACCTTCGATGGAGGATGGGCGTCCTCGCCCGTCTCACGCGTGCCCTCACCTAGCCTGTAATTCCGGCATTGAGTTGGCCGCTCTCGCTCTTCCGCTCCAAGCCGTGCGTCCGAAAAGAGTGAACTACTGATCGGGAGGAGGCGCAGGCGCCTGTTGCTGCTGCTGCTGCTGCTGCTGTTGCTGCTGCTGCTGTAGTTGTTGCTGTTGTAGCAGCTGTTGCTGCTGCAATTCGCGCAGCAATTGCTCCGGAGTCTTCACCTGCTGCTGGCCATCGGGGGACTGCCCCTGGTTCTCTTCGTTGCCGGAGCCGTCGGCCGGGTTATCCACTGGCTGTTCAGCGATATCCATGCCCGGGGGGGCGGGCTCGTCCATTTGGCCCTCATTGTTAGTTTCGGCCACGGGCGCTGGCGAGGGGGGCTGCGGTACGCCGCCCGATTTGGATGTGAGGATGATCCTGTCTACATTGTCCGGGTGTGCTGCTGAACCCAGCATCACGTAGTTGAAGTGGGATCCATTCAGCAGGGCTGCCAGGACGTCGCGCGCCGGCCCTGGTCCCAGATGCGTCACCACCCGCTCGGTAGCATTGGGGGGAACCTCCACCGCAGCTCCGGTTTGTGCCCGCACCGCCCGCAGTATGTCCGCCAGGGTCGAGTTCTCGGCCACAATCGTAAGCTGTCCCAGGCTGTAATGAACCTGGGGCGGAACTGCCGGCATTTGTTCCGGCGTGGGAGGTGGAGGCGGAGGCGCAGGTGCGGGCGGAGGCTCGGGAACGGCCTTTTTCGCCGCCTTGGCCGGATGCTTATGCGGCAACGGTTGCTGGGCCGCCAAAGCCGGCGCATTCAACATCAACAACGGAATTAGGATCGCCGCCAGAACCAGCCAGACTCTCGCGTGCGGCACTGACCTGAAGAGAACCACGGTACCTGCTTCATGGCCTTACACCAGGTTGGATGCCGGCTAAGGCCCAGATGAAATTGTAGCATTGCAACCCGTGTGGCGCGGGCGCCTCGCCCCCGGCCTTTGATCTTGAGTTCGAGCTCTCGCGGGCGGGGGCGCCCGCGCCACACGGGTTCACGGTATTATCGTTGTCCGCGTCCCAAGAGGTACAGATGCTTCAAATCAGGACTCAGCTGCGTGCCTTGCACATCATCCTGCCATCGTTGCTGACGATTGCAACTGTTCTGATCGTTAGCTCGAGTGCGCGCCTTTCCGCTGCTCAATCCGGCACAGGAACCAGCCATCCAGCCCCGTTCTCTCATGCCCTGCCCCAACTGGACGGCAGCCACCTGCGCGCGATTGTCGTCGAAGTGAATTACGCGCCCGGAGAAGCAGACAAGCCGCACAGCCATCCCTGCACCGTAATCGGATACGTCGCCCAGGGGGCAATCCGCTTTCAAGTGAAGGGCGGCGCACCCGAAGCCGTCTATAAGGCGGGCGAGAGCTTTTACGAGGCGCCCAACGGGGTCCACCAGGTATCGGCCAATGCGAGCGACAAAGAACCGGCCAAGCTGATCGCCCTTTTCATTTGCGACCACGAAGGTCCGCTGACCGTGCCTCCGGTAGATGAACACGCGGGTCACCAGGCAAAGTAGCTTTCTTGTAGGGCAGCCGTCCCAGTAGCTGTCGCGAAGGCATCCCCTCACTGCGTTAAAACGACGAAACCGAGGGCGAGACGCCCTCGGGACAGCCGGCGGGACGCCGGCGCTACAAAAACACAGCGCGGATTGAGTGGAAGGGCTACGGCTTCAGCCCCACGGGTTCGCCAATTTCAGCCAGGAGCAGCTACTGCCGGGGTGCGTAGTAGCCTTTGCGGGCTCGCACCTGCAGGTCTTTCTTCAGCGCGGTAATTTCAATCGAGCGGTAACGGCCGTCGGCGTCAAAATCGGCCGGCTTGTAGGAAACCACGTACTGACTCCGCAATTCATCTTCAATGGCGGCAAACGAATTCTTGATGTCTTTCATCTTGAAGGGAAAGAAGGCGCGCCCTCCGGTGGCATCGGCGATCTGTTGCATGGCCTTGTCGCCGCGCAGAATCAGACCGCTGTCGTCGGTAGAAATCGCGTAAATGATCACTTCGGCGCGCTGTGCCATCTCGAGCGCCATGGCCTTGGTGACCTCGCTCTGGTTATCTTCGCCGTCGCTTACTACAATGATCGCCCGCCGCACCGGATGGTCGCCCCGCTCTTTGCTCAGCTTTTCGCGGCAGGCCCGGTAGATGGCGTCATACATCGCCGTTCCCCCGCCGTTGTGAAGGCTTCGCACTCCAGTTTCGAGCAGATGAACGTTGTCGGTGAACTCCTGCGTGACCTGGCTGTGACTGCTGAAGCCCATGACAAAGGCTTTGTCGAAATTCGCCCGCAGGGTGTGCTGCAGAAAGCTGACTGCGGCTTCCTGCTCAAAATCGAAGCGGCTGCGCACCGATCCGCTGGTATCAACCAGCAGGCCCAACTCGAGCGGCAGATCGGTCTCGCGACTGAAGTTTACGATGGCCTGCGGCGGCTTGTGATCATCCAGGATGGTGAAATCACCCTGGTTCAGATTGCGCACAAATTTGCCGCGATGGTCAGTGGCAATGAACAGTACATTGACCTCGCTCACCTGCTTCTTGATGGTAAGGATGGGATCTGAAGGATCTGATCCAGTGGACGGGGAAGCTTCAGGCAGGGCCATGCTGGACGCGGCCACGTAGGGCGACTGGGCCAACACCGGCAAACCAGCCGTGAGCACAACGGCTACCAGCAACCCCCGGCACCAGTTCGTGTAGTTCATTCCCAGCCCATCCCAAATTTTCACGCCACACCACCCTAACAGCTTCGTCTTTCAATTAGATGCACGTATGGGGCCGAACGCCGCCGCTGCGGATACAGTCTGAACTCTAGGGGACAGCCGGGCCAAAGCCAAGTTACAAAAGGAGCACGCGCATGGTCACGGGGTCAATGTGGCGCGGGCGCCCGCCCGCGGCTTTTGAAATTGTTCCAGAAACCTCGCGGGCGAGGGCGCCCGGCCACACGGGCCCGCTTGTAAAATAGCACCGCATGAAGGCTAAATCCGCCAATCTGATTCGCTGTGCCTGGCCGAGCAACCCGCTTTCCATCCGTTATCACGACGAAGAATGGGGCCTGCCCCAGCACGACGATCGCGTGCTCTTTGAATTCCTGATTCTCGAAGGCGCCCAGGCTGGTCTGAGTTGGGACACCGTTTTGCAGAAACGGGAGAACTATCGCGCCGCCTTCGACGCCTTTAACCCGCAGCGCATCGCCCGCTACGATCGCCGTAAACAGCAGAGCTTACTGCGCAATCCGGGCATCATCCGCAACCGCCTCAAGATCGCATCCGCAGTGAAGAATGCGAAGGCCTTTCTCGCCGCCCAGAAGGAGTTTGGTTCCTTCGATACCTACATCTGGCAGTTCGTCGGAGGAACACCGCGGATGAACGCATGGCGGACGGGCCAGCGAGTTCCGGCCCGCACCCCCGAGTCGGACGCCATGAGCAAAGATCTCAAAAAGCGGGGCTTCAACTTCGTGGGCTCCACCATCTGCTACGCTTTCATGCAAGCCGTGGGCATGGTGAACGATCACAGCGTAGAGTGCTTCCGCTATGCCCAGATCAGCCCGTCGCGCCCGAAACGCCGCTGAATTCCGATACTTCAAGCATAGCAACCGGCGCAGGGTAAATGGGACACCCGCGCGGACTTTATATCTCCCACGCGGCCAGAGGACTACACGCAATCCACGCGCATCAGGGGCTTGACAGAATGTTGGCAATTTCGGCATTCGTCCGCCCCCAGCCCACGTAGGCCCGGACGCCCGCATCCGTGGGCGAGCGACGCTCGCCTAAGTTTGAGCGGCAGGGACCAAAAAAAGGCCGGGCTTTGCCCGGCCCGGGCGGGTGAGGGCGCCCGCTCCTTCGTGGGAACATGGTGAATCTAAATTGTTTGACATAGTCAAATATATACTTGACACTGTCACATTATGGACTCCACCATTCCCGCCGTGCGCGCCTTCAACCGTTTCTACACCCGGCAAATCGGGGTGCTGCGCGAGGGCCTGCTCAAGAGCCCGTTCTCTCTCGCCGAGGTACGCGTCCTCTACGAGATCGCCCACCACCAGCAACCCTCCGCCACCGAACTCTGCGCGGAACTGGGGCTCGATCCGGGTTATCTCAGCCGCATCCTGCGCGGACTGGGGAAGCGCGGCCTGGTGAGCAAATCACCCTCCCCCAGGGATGGCCGCCAGAGCCTGCTGCGATTGACTGCCCGCGGCCGGCAAACGTTCGCCACTCTGGACGAGCGCCAGAACCAGGAAGTCGCCGTCTTGCTGCAGGCCCTCTCGCCCGCGCAGCAGGTGCGACTGGCCGACGCCATGCGCTCCATCGAAAGCCTGCTGCATCCCGGCCCTGAGCCCAGGACTCCGTATATTTTGCGCTCCCACCAGCCCGGCGATATGGGTTGGGTGGTGCATCGCCACGGCGTGCTCTACGCGCAGGAGTACGGATACGATGAGCGCTTTGAGGCTCTGGTGGCGGAGATTGCGGCCAAATTCATTCAGCATTTTGATCCCGGGCGGGAACGCTGCTGGATGGCTGAAAGAGACGGCGGGATTGTGGGCTCGGTATTCCTGGTGAAGAAGTCGAAGACCGTCGCCAAGTTGCGCCTGCTGCTGGTGGAACCGTCGGCCCGGGGACTGGGCATCGGCAAGCGCCTGGTCGGCGAATGCGTGCGCTTCGCGCGGCAGGCGGGCTATCGCAAAATAGTTCTATGGACGCAAAGCGAACTACCTGCCGCACGGCATATTTATCAGCAGGCCGGCTTCCGCCTGATGGAGGAAAAGCCGCATCGCGACTGGGGCCGCGACGATCTGGTGTCGGAAATCTGGGAGCTCACACTATGAACGGCCGCACGTCGCGCCCAGAATTTTCATATTGACTCGCACCCGTTCGGAGAGGACAATCCCTTCACTTTCCCCGCAGTAAACACTTTTCCGTTTTCGTGTTCCGGGCCGAATCCAAAGAGAACCTGAAGCCGGCTTCCGGGCCGGAGCCCCTGCGTCTGTTTAAGGAGCGACTCCAATGTCAAAGCTTCCAACGTCGAATCAAAGATCTGTAGGCCGCTTCTCGGTCGAGAGTCCCCTGTCCTACGAATCCTTCCCGCTGGCGCCCGCCGCGGGAGAAGTCACGGAAGCAGCCCAAAAGCTGCGAGCCAGGATGGCCGTCCGTCCGCCCGGCACAACCAGGAAGCGGGCGGTCTGGATCGTCCACGGCATGGGCCAGCAGGTGCCCTTTGAAACCCTCGAGCAACTGGCCGAGGGGTTGATCAGCGTAGCCGAGCACTCCGGTCCGTCGTTGCCGGTTCCTCCGCCCAAGTTTCGCGAGGTGCGAGTTGGCAACACGGTGCTGCAGCGAGTTGAACTCGCCCTGCCCCGCCCCGGCGCCGACCCGCAAGAGGTCCACCTGTACGAATGCTATTGGGCCCCAAAAACTGAAGGTGCAGTCAAACTTACTGACGTCGTCAGTTTTCTTTGGGATGGCGGCACACGCGGGCTGGCCAATTTCTTCACCGGATTTGCCCGCGCATTGTTCGGCAACATGATCAACTTTCCGCTGAGCTGGCGGACTCCAACCTACCTGCTGGTGACACTGGCGGTTCTTGCGGCCCTGACCGTGATCAACGCAATCGTGATTGGCATGGGCGCATCCCTTGCCGGCATCAGCAGCGTCCAGAAGTTTGTCCCCCAGGCGCAGGTTCAGACGCTTACCGCGGTGGCCAGCATAGTTTGTGCCGTTGCCATCACCTTCGGGGTAACGCTGTTTCTGGCCGAGATGAGCCGGCCCACTCGCGGCGCCTCCCTGTCGTACGGACGGAGAGTAAGAGACTTGACCTGGGTGGCTTTCGCAATCACGATCTCAACCATATTGGCGGGAGCCAAGATCATGGCCCTCATCGTATGGGTGAAGTGCGTTCCGCACTGGCTCACCCCCGAGAATTTCCAGAACTCCGTTATCCACTTCTCCAATGTCGTAGTGTTGGCCGTCATCCTGATCATGCTTCTGGCCCATATCGTGCAATGGCGAAATGTGTCCAAACACAAAAGTGGCCTGAGGGAAGGCGCATCGTCCGAAGAAAAAAAGAAAAGCGAGGCCAGCCCCACGCTGCATGCGCTGTTCTATGTTGCATTTGTGGCCCATGTGAGTGCAGTGGCCGGGATCATCTGGCTGGCCTCCGGGGGACAGGCCTGGGCCATCCCGTTCCCGCCCGTGCTGGATTGGTTGTGCGGCTGGCCCACCCACTGGCTGCGGTGGCTCTTCGGTGCTGCCCTGTGGGAGTGCATCTGCAGGTTTGTGAAAGGAGTGCTGACTTCGTGGTTCTGGATATGGCCATTTCTTTTTCTGATCAGCGCGGTGGTGCGAAATCTCCTGGTGCAGTTTGTGGGAGATGTGACCGCGTATATCTCCTCGAACAAGATCGACCGCTTCGAGGACATCAGGAAAAAGATCAAGGACGCGGCCAAAGAATCCGCGGGCGCGGTTTATCTGGCGAAGGCAGCCGGCAGCGACGCTTTCGAGTACGAAGAAGTGGCCGTGGTCGGACACTCTCTGGGATCAGTCATCGCCTACGACACGCTCAACCGCCTGATTGCCGACGATGCCCTGGCCTCGGACGCGACCGGGATTGTCCGCCGCACGGGTTTGTTTCTTACTTTCGGCAGCCCGCTGGACAAGATCGCTTTCTTCTTCAGCGTGATGGGAAAGAACACCCAGCACATTCGCGAGCAACTGGCGGCGGTAGTGCAGCCCATGATCCAGGACTACCGAAACCGCACCTTCCGCTGGGTCAACGTGTATTCGCGAAACGACATCATCTGCGGTTCGCTCGACTTTTATGATCTGCCGGGTACGTCCACTCCCCCGGGGGTGGAAAACGTGCGCGACGAAGATGCCTTGATTCCGTTGGTCGCGCACGTCGAGTACTGGAAAAACCTCACGCTGTGGAAACAGCTACTGGCGGAGGTCACGCGCTGACAATTTCGGGTTGTGTGCCTTTCTTCAGCCTTGGCGGCGGCTGGTAGGTCCCGGGCACAACCCGGAAGGCAATGCTGACCCGGTTCCAGCCGTTGATGGCGACGACAGCCAGTGTAAGGTCCGCCACCTCCTGCTCACTGAAGTGCCGGCGCGTCTCCTCGTACACCGAGTCCGGCACATGTCCCTCCCGGATGTTGGTGACAGCTTCCGCCCAGGCCAGCGCCGCCCGTTCGCGCTCGCTGTAATAGGACGTTTCGCGCCAGGCGTCCAGCGAGTACATGCGCTGGTCGTTTTCGCCTTCTACTTCCAGATCCTTCCAGTGCATGTCCAGGCAAAAGGCACAGCCGTTGATCTGCGACACCCGCAGCTTGAGCAGGTGCAGTAGTCTTTTCTCCACGCTGCTGTGGTTGAGATAGTGTTCCAGGCCCAGCATGGCCTTGTAGCCTTCGGGTGACAATTTGTAGTAATCAATACGTGGTTCCATGAGTCCTCCGGTTCATGATGGGATTTAGTAATTTCGATTCGGGGGTGCGCTTCCTGGCTCCTTTTTGTTCGGAGAAACTTCATTCCGTGAGGAGAAACAACCTGTCATCCTGAGCGAAGTCGAAGGACCCCTATAACGGGAATGCTCTCGTCAGAATATTTGCGGAAAAGAGAAGCGTGCACGCCCATAGACTGCGGAGCGGGCGGGGGGCCTTCGACTCTACGCTTAGGATGACAGGTTGCTGACCCGAACCGATCGGCTGTCGAGGGGGTAGGCAGCTCTCAGGTAGTCGAAGCGCACTCGGGCGCAAGCGGAATTGCGATTTGCAGCGAGGTGCCGTCACTGTTTGCTTCTACTTTCATCCAGCCCCCGAGCTCGCGCACGCGCTCCCGCATGCCGCTGAGGCCAACGCCCATGCCTGCGCCGGTCTGGTCAAAGCGGCTAAGCGTTTCCTGCCGGATGCCGCGCCCGTTGTCTTTCACTTCCAGGATGACCTGCCCGGCCTGTTGCCGGATCAGAACATCCGCCGCGGACGCACCGGAATGCCGGTGCACGTTGGTCAGACCTTCCTGCAGAATACGAAAGAGCACAAGCTCAACTTCCCCGGGCAAACGGTCCATATCGCTGGGCGCATCAAGCTTGACCTGAATGCCGCTGCGCTGGGCGATGCCCTCGACGAGCCAGCGGGCGGCGGAGGCCAGCCCCACATCGTCGATCATGGGCGGATGCAGCAGGTAGGAAAGCGTGCGGATTTCCGAGACGCATTGTTCCATCAGCTGCTGCGATTGCGTCCACAACGCCGCTTGCTCCGGTGCCCGGCGAAGCATGTCAAGATTGAGTTTCAACCCCACCAAGTACTGCCCAAGACTATCGTGCAACTCGCGCGCAATGCGGCGGCGCTCCGCATCCTGCAAGGTGAGGACCCGCGTGGACAGCTGCCGCAGGGCAGCGGTGCGCTGTTCCACCTGCGATTCCAGATGGTCGTTGGCGAGGCGCAAATTGGCTTCACTCTCCCGCAATGCCTGTTCCGCCCGCTTTTGCTCGGTGACGTCGCGCACAAAGCACCGGGTATGGACGAACTTGCCGTTCTCCCAGAGTCCGTTGGAGTAAATCTGCACCTGCTTCACGGAGCCGTCTTGGCAGCGCAGTTCCGCCGGACAATCGTAAATGTCTTCTCCCCGCATCAGCCTCCGCCAATATTCGGCAAAGACAGTTTCGTCAACATGGAACTCCGAGAACTGATGGCCGACGTATTCAGCGGGGAAGTATCCCAGCAGGTGCAATAGCGCCTTATTGGCCCACAGGATCTTCTGATCCGCGCCGACCTGCTGCACTCCTTGCACCGCATTCTCCAGGAGATCGGCCACTTCTGACTGTTTGCGCCGCAGCGAGTTCTGAGCGTCGGTGCGCTCCGCCTTGGCAGTTTCGAGGGTCTGCATCTTCTGCTGCAAATGAGAAATGCTGCGCAGGCGTTCCCCGTCCGTCGACAGCGCGGTATAGCTCTCATCCGGGATCACCGCGGAGTGCGCGGCACAGATTTTGAGAAAGAGATCACTATCATCGTCCCGATTGAAGTTTGTGATGGGATAGGCACAATGCAGGGAAAAAGAGTAGGCGTGGGCCAGATCGTTCCACAGTTCTTCCAGCCGGATCGCCGCTTCGTGCTTTCCCTCGGCCCACAACAGGGCCACCATCTCTCCGAAGGCGGCCACTCGGGGCGGCTCGGAGCCCGTGACAACCCTGATCTGATCGAAGAAACCTCCAACCACGGAAGCGAAGCAAGCCGCGTCCGGCCAACCATCGCGCATGAACCGGGAAAGCGTCTCGGCCGCATCGACGGCAATCAACCGTCCCTGCCGTACCGCGCCGGATACGTCGAAGCCCCGCTCTTTCAATTGCAGAAAGAGCTCGTTGCGATGGGCCCTGGTTGCGATCACAACAGCCGCTTCCCCGGCCCCGAGCGCGGTACCGATATAGCGGCTGACGGTGCGGAGAAGGGCCGCATCCTCGGTATAAAACTGGACCACATGACCGTGAGAATCGTGGTCATGCCACTGCGCCGTCGGAGCAGTCACGGGAGTGTTGCTGGTGCTCATCTCTAATTTACTTAGATTGAAAATTGTTGCAGCAACGCTCAGACCTTCCAATACAGTGAATCATGTAGAGCGCGGTGCAGGTAAGGTGCGCGTCCCGGAAAATACCTCGCGCTAGCGCAACAGATTCCTGGCCAGGAAGAGCGCGTTTGCCGGCCGTTCCGCCAGGCGACGCATGAAATACGGATACCACTCCGTGCCAAACGGGATATAGACGCGCATGCGCCAGCCTTCGCGCACCAGCCGGCGCTGCAAGTCGCGGCGGATGCCGTACAGCATCTGGAATTCAAAGGCTTCGCGGGGAATCTGTTCCTGCGCGGCAAACGCTTTGGCTTGCCGGATGATTTTTTCGTCGTGGGTCGCCAACCCGTGGTACACGCCGCTCTTCATCAGGACCTTCATCAGTCTGACGTAGTTCGCGTCCACTTCCGATTTTTTCTGAAAGGCGATTTCGTCCGGCTCTTTGTACGCCCCTTTGCACAGGCGGATGCGGATACGCTCGGCCAGCAGCTTTTCGATATCACTCTCCGCCCGCCGCATATAAGACTGGATCACCGCGCCCACCGCGCCCGCGTGACCGGGCATGCGGTGAAGTTCATGCACAAAATCGAGAGTACGCTGGGTGTAGAGTGAGCCTTCCATGTCCACCCGCACGAAATTGGGTGGACGCATGGCCGCGGCTTTTGCCACCAGGCCGGTCACCAGATCGCGGGCAAGTTTCTCGTCCACGTCGAGTCCCATGTGGGTCAGCTTCAGGCTGACATTGGCGTTGAGCTGGCGGCTCGAAATTTCGTCCAGCATCTGATGGTAAAGTCGGGCGCTGTCGCGGGCTTCATCAGCGTTCGTGACGTTCTCGCCGAGGTTGTCGACCGAAACGCTCAGGCCCGTCCGATTGACGGCTTGTGTGACCCGCAGAGCATCTTCGACCTGCGTGCCAGCCACGAAACGGCTGGACATGCGCCGCCCCACGGCGGAGCGTTCAGCGATCCCGCGCAGCCAGCGGTTCTCCGAAAGAGAAATGAAGAGCGCCCTCAGCACCGTGTTCCTTCCAGGCCCGGGTGGGGATGGCAGGCGCCTTGGCAGGGAATGAAGATCACAGGATTTTGTATCACAGTCGAGGAACGGGCTTGATCAGCATTGGGGATCTGGATTTTGATTATGTGGGTCGGACACTAGTCCGACGCCCTTGTAGTTGGTTTACGGGCTGAAATCTTGTTTTGCGGTAGCCCCACCTTGGTAGCTGTAAGACTTCTGGAGCTAAAGTCAAAATCAAAGGCGTCGGACAGGAGTGTCCGACCCACACATTCTTACCGCGGATCGAACCTGACTTCGATGGGCTCATGGGTCTCGTGTGCAGCCGGAGCCCATTTCCATTTATAGATTGCGTCCTGCGCCGCCCGCACCAGCACCGGATGTCCGCCCTTGACTTCGACGGACTTGACCACGCCATTAGGCTCGACCAGGGCTTCCGCCTTAACGTTCCCTCTTAAATTCATGGTACGGGCCATCTCTGGATATTGGGGCATCACGCGGGTCAGGATCCTGCGACCGCCTTCGCCATGCTCCTGCTGGGCAAACGACGATGGAACCAGGACAAGACCCGAGAAAAGGAACAGAAGGAAAGCTGTCAGGCAGCGATTCATGGAGTTTCGGAACCGTTTGCAGCTTATTCGTCTCGGTCGATTGGGGAAAGATGACCTCGGTAACCTCGGCGGATATCGGACGTCAGTTGTAACAAATCCCTCGAGAGTAGCACCGGCATCTTGCCGCCTGTCCCGAGGGCGTCCCGCCCTCGGCGGCGGGCGGGACGCCCGCCGGACAGCCGCCGGGACGGCGGCGCTACAAAAACCGGACTCAACCTGGGGGGGCGACGACCTGGGTCATGCCAGCCGGGTCGTTGCGCTGGCCAGCGCATGAGGAAGGCTTAGCCGACGTCTGACGCCCGAGGTCCAACGTCAGTCCAGAAATACTTCGTCCACGTAACACCAGCGCCAGTTCTCGCCCGGTTCGAACGATTGCATGACGGGGTGTTTGGTCTGATGGAAGTGTTTGGTGGCGTGTTTATTCTTCGAAGAATCGCAGCAGCCCACATGCCCGCAAATGAGGCATTCTCGCAGATGGACCCAGGTGTCGCCCATCTCCAGGCATTCCTTGCAGCCATGGCCGCTGGGTTTAACCTGCCGGATTTCTCCCAGGTGGGAACAGGTCGGGGCTGGACGCGCCATTTGGAATTACCTCCGCAAAACCTGATTCAAATCGCCACCACCATGCACTCTGACGATCAGACCCTGACTACTCTCCCAATTTTTCCAGAAATTTCTCCGCTTCGAGGGCCGCCATGCAGCCCGAACCGGCGGCGGTGATGGCCTGCCGGTAGCGCCGGTCCTGCACGTCACCGCAAGCGTAAACGCCCGGTACCTGGGTAAAGACATTGTTGGTGGTCACCAGATATCCGTCCTGATCGGTTTCGAGCTGGCCTTCGAACATTCCGGCATTCGGGATGTGTCCGATGCCCAGGAACATGGCGCTGGTGGGGAAGTCCCAGGCCTTGTCGGTTTTCACATCGCGCAACTTGAGAGCGGTGACTTCCTGCCTGGAAGGGTCGAGCACATCTTCGACCACGGTGCCGGTTAGGAAATCAATTTTTTTGTTCTGCTGCGCGCGGTCAAGCATGATCTTCGAAGCACGGAATTGATCGCGGCGATGAATCAGCGTCACCTTGGTGGCGAAACGAGTAAGGAAGATGGCTTCCTCCATGGCCGAGTCGCCACCCCCGATCACGGCGATTTCCTTCCCCGAAAAAAAGAAGCCGTCGCAGGTGGCGCAGGAAGAAACTCCATGCCCGATCAATGCCTTCTCTCCCGGCAATCCCAGCCAGCGCGCCGAGGCCCCGCTGGCGATGATCAGGGTGCGGGCGTGAATGGTTTCCTTGCCAAAATTCACCGCGAAAGGACGCTGGCTCAGATCGACGCTCACCACATGGCCCAGTTGATACTGCGCCCCGAAGCGTCCCGCCTGCTTGCGCATGTTCTCAATCAGCTCGGGCCCCTGGATGCCCTCGGGAAATCCGGGGAAATTCTCCACCAGGGTGGTGAGCGAGAGCTGGCCTCCGGGCTCGTGGCCTTCAATCACCAGAGGCTTGAGATTGGCGCGGGCAGTGTAGAGCGCCGCCGTGTGGCCGGAGCATCCGGACCCGATGATGACGACGTTACGAATGTTCTCCATAAAGGGTGAAAAGATCGCGTGAGGTTTAGATGGCCGAGTTCAAATTTGGATGCAAACCGGATTCCGTAGCGCCGGCGTTCCTTCGACTTCGCTCAAGACAGGCCGGCCGGCTGTCCGGAGGGCGTCCCGCCTTCTGATGCTGGGCTTATTTCTTCTTCGCCACCGGCTTCCTGACGGAAGGTGGTCGCTCCGCCTTCTTCTCCGCGGCGCCACCGATCCGCTCCAGTTCAGCGGGAACGGTAGTTCGCGCCCCCAGCAAGCCCCGGTAATTTGAAAGGATCGCCGAGGCGCTCTGAAACAACGGCTCGTAGGCGCTTTGGTCCGGCGCCGGACCTGCCTCCGATCCCGTACACCGCGCCAGCACCACCGACGACTTACCGAAGCGCTCCAGCTTGATGCGGCTGGCCGGCGTGCTGCTGGTCAGCATGGTGGCGGCAGGCGTGACCGCTGAAGCGCTGTCTTCGATCGCAACCTGCAACAGATCTTTGGGCTCGCGTACCCGGAAGACCAGCGTCTCCACCATGTTCTTGGGATCGACGCTGAACGAGTACTGCACCGTCGAAAACAGGGCCTGCACGGAAAACTCGCGCCGGATGCGCACCCAGCTGGCAGTGCCGGGGTCGGACGACATCTGGCTACCGGATCCCGGCTGCAAAAACCCCGGCCCCACTTCGAGACTCGATCGCCCGCGATCGACCTCGAAATCCACACCAAACAGAGGCTGTCTGGGCACCCGGGCCAGCGCGGAGGCAATTTCCTGCTGCTCCGCGGCCGAAGGCGAGCACACGTTAAGCACGTTTACCTTGACCTGCGGGGGCGCCGGTTGCTGCGCAGTGGCCAGGACACCGAAGCCAAGACAGATCACCAAACTCAAGATGTTTCGGATCACCAAGGGATTTTAGCAGGCGTTGGGAACGGGGAAAGCGAATTGGCGTGGCGCGGGCGACCTCGCCTGCGAGAGTCAAGAACCAACGTCAAAGGCCGCGGGCGGGGGCGCCCGCGCCACACCAACCGAGCGGGGTTTAGAATCGAACTCATGGCAAACCTGACACTCGTCTATGGGATGCGGCTGCTGCCCTCGGAGGAAGTCGCGGAGGTAGGGGACGCAACCCTGAAGCTGAAAAACGGACGCGAGGCCCATGTCACCATGCACGTCCTCGAAGGCAGCAAGGAAGAGATCGAGAAGCAGTTAAAGACCAGCCTGGAAGCATTCTTCGATTTCTACCCTGAAATCTAAAGGCAGGCGTCAGACATCAGACGCCAAATGTCATGGCCTGATCGCGACTGCTGGCGCGGCGCAGGGCGAGACGCCCTCCGGACAGCCGGCGGGACGCCGGCGCTACCTTCGGTCCGACGTCCGCAGTCCGACGCCCGCCATCCGCTCTATAATCTCCCTTGCGACATGGACCTGTCTTTCCGCACACTGCGTTTCCGACTGCAGGCAGCAGGCGTACTGCCTCGCACCCGGCTGGCTCGAGCGGCATGTTATCTGCTTGGTCTTGATCTCCTCCTCTTTGCCCTGCAAAGACTCTTCGGCCTGTTCAAAGTTTCCTTCGGCTTGGCTCTCAGGGGTTGGATCGGAATCCTCAGCTTTCTCGCCATCATCCTTTTTGCCCTGCTCGCCTTCCGCTGGCTCAAGGCCAAAGTGCTCTGGCGTCTGCGCAACCGTCTGATCGTGACCTACATGTTCATCGGAGTGATTCCGGTTGTCCTGCTGGTGGCGATGGCATTCATTACGCTCTACCTGTTTGCCGGCCAGTTCGCGAATTTCGTAGTGACGTCAGAACTGGACTCCCGGCTGCGCAGTTTGCAATCGGAAAATGCCGCCATCGCCAACGAACTGGCGGCTCGCGTGGAACGAGGTCAGCCGGCGATTGCCGAATCACTGGAAGGGCTGAAGCGCCACGATTCGTCCTGGAGCTCCCGCCAGATTTGTGCCTGGAAGGGCGGAACGCCGCTCGCAGTGTGCACCGGCGCCACTCCGGGAAAGCTTCCATTTGCGTTTCCATCTTTTTTGACTGGAGGCTTTGGCGCAATCGTTCGCGACCAGGGCGAGCTGTATTTGCGCGCAGGCACGGAACTCGGGGCCGGACCACAGAAGGTGACCGTGGTCTCAAGCGATGCGCTGGACCGCAACCTGCTGGAGAAGCTGGCGAAGGATCTGGGCGAGATCACGCTGTACGCGTCCGCGTTTAACTCGGCGCCGGCCACAGGCTCCGCTCCCCGCATCGCCCCGGAATCTTCCGACAAACAGGACATCACGATCCGCCCTGGCCAAAACGGCATGAGGCTGGATAGCGGCCAGGAAGAGCTTCGTCCCGCCTTCACCGCGGGCGCCCTGCCCGCGGCGGGTAACAGTGTGGATCACGAGATCACTTTCGGAACGCCGCTTCCCGTGGTGGATTGGGCCACCGGTGAGCAAAAGAAAACAGGAGCGCTGCTTCGGGTCCAGACCCGGCCCTCGGTGCTCTATACCCGTCTGTTCGCAGCCCTGGGCGACTTTGCCACCGGGGTGGAGTATTTGCTGCTCTTCGCCGCGGTGATTTTTGCCATTATCGAAGTGCTGGCACTTTGGATCGGGACCCGCCTCACCCGCACCGTCACCGGCGCCGTGGCCCAGCTTTACGACGCCACTACGCACATCAACCGCGGAGATTTCAGCCACCGAATTTCGGTGAAGTCGAGCGACCAACTGGCCACCCTGGCCAACTCGTTCAACTCCATGACCGCGTCCATCGAGAACCTGATCGAGGAGCAAAAGGAAAAGCAGCGGCTGCAAAACGAATTGACCATCGCACAGGAAGTGCAGGCCCAGCTTTTCCCCCAGCACATTTCGCAACTGGCTTCACTCGAGGTGTTCGGCTTCTGCCGTCCCGCGCGCACGGTGAGCGGAGACTATTACGATTTCCTGACCGTGGACCCGCACAAGCTCATCCTGGCGGTGGGGGACGTCAGCGGAAAAGGAATTTCCGCGGCGCTGTTGATGGCTACGATTCACTCCGCCGTCCGCGCCTACAGCCTGGAGGGCATCCCCAGCCTGCGGGAACCGGTGGGAGCGGCCGCAGGCACCGGCTCCAGCCTGGTGCTCACACACGGCCTGAACGGCGCCGAGTTATCTTCGGGCGCCATGCTCTCGCTGCTTAATCATCAGCTTTACCAGAGCACACCGGCAGAAAAATATGCCACCTTGTTTCTGGGCATTTACGACGGCCGCGAACGCTCCCTCACTTACAGCAACGGAGGCCACTTGCCGCCCATCATTATGGGTGAAGATGGCTCGGTGCGCCGACTGGAACAGGGCGGTACGGTCATCGGGTTGTTCGACCGCAGAAGTTATGAAGAGGGAACGGTCGCGATGCGCCGCGGAGAACTCTTCCTGGCCTACAGCGACGGCGTGACCGAGCCGGAAAACGATTTCGGAGAATTCGGCGAGCAGCGCCTGATTGACCTGGTGTGGGAACATCGCCAACAGCCCTTGGCCCGCATCTGCGAGATCGTCACCGCCGCGGTCGACGACTGGATCGGCGCCCACGAGCAACCCGATGACATCACCCTGGTGCTGGCGCGAGGCCAGTAGATTTAAATGTAGGCGCGAGCGCCCCGCTCGTGCTCCCGCAGCAAGCTGTCGACTCGGGATACAGAAAGCGATCTGGGGTTCGGAGGAGGCGGCAGCGCGGCCGCGCCAACGTCCTTTACCGCAAGGCCGGCAGCAGGCCGGCGCCGCCATCCCCGAAGCTCCGCGGACCCGCAATAATCACAGGCGCGCCCCTCGCGGAGCAAGTTTTACAAAAAATTGTCCCGAGCAGCTGTTAAAGATAGTGGACTAGCAGATCAGGACGCACAGCCTTGAAAGTCGGGAATGGACCGCTGGCGGAGGCAGGACATCGGAAGTCTCCCCGCGCACTTGCACGATTGGTCGCGCGGGTACAATTTGCTGCGCTGTTGCAATAGCCATCGCGCGTCCCGGATCACAGACCCGCGCGTGCGCCGCCACCGGCGCGGTTCCCTCATGGAAGGCAAGATCGGGCAGTGCCACTTGAGGCAGAACCAGAATGGCAGCGAACAAGGCCAGTTCGAAAATCAGGACAAAAAACTGCCAGCGCTTCATAAAGTACAACTCGTCCTGAAGCCAGAGATACTCGCTCCTGCGCCCCCTGTCAACCGGGTAGAGTGTGGGTCGGACACTCTAGTCCGCCGCCTTTGAAGTTGATTTTGAACTTGATTTTGGGTTTGCCTGACACCGAATACACTCGCAGCCTGGTAACTTGATTTTGGGTTTGCCTTTTGTCAGAACGTCGAAGCCGAAGGTCAAAAGCGGCGGACAAGAGTGTCCGCCACACACCGGCGGTTTCTACTTTGCTTTGCCCGGTTTGGGCAGGATGGTCACTTGCGAGGTCACCTGTTGTCCCTTCTCCATGCCGCCAATGATCACCAAGCCTTCGGGGACAACCACCAGCCCGCGATGGTCCATGGTCGGCTGGGGGGTATGCAGGTTGATGGTTTCCCACTTGCTGGTGCGCAGGTTGAAGGCGAAGGTCACGGGGGACGGCTCCGCCGGCACTCCGTTGTATCCGATGCCGTTGTAGTTGTAGGGATTGTCAGTGCCGCCGGAGAAGTAAATCTTCTGATCTTTCTCCGAACCTCCCGCCGCGATGCGGTAGCGCGCCGTTCCCGGATGGTTGGGCAACTTTGTCCATTGAATCTTGGTGAGATCGTGATGATCGATCTTGCCCATCCAGCATTCATCCGTGGTGACGTACCTGGGCTGGCCCGGTGGCGGGTTTTTGTGAGCGCCGTCGATGTACACAATAGTGTCTCCCACCACGGCGCCGGCGTGGCCGAACACCGGCGTGCCTGGAATCGGCGTGGCTTGCGACCACTTGTTTTTCTGGGCGTCATACAGCTGGACGTTGTTCACCGCATCCGTTTTCGACCATCCACTCACAATGTAGATGTAGCGGTCGCGATAGACGCCGGCGACCGAATCGTCGACGGCAACCGGAAGGTCATCGGCGCGGAACCAGCGATCGGTCAGAGGCTCGTACACATTGACGTCGGGCAATGTGGTCTCCCCGCCCTGCCCGTCGACGACGTAGCCGCCGAAAAGGAAGACGTGTTCCCGGGCCCCGACAGCCGTCGCCGCCAGACGCCCCACCGTCCCCGGAACCGCGTGCATCTCGGCCCATTTCCCGGTATAGGGATCGAACGTGTACGCCGCATTGCTGGTCGCGTCCCAGGTCTTCTTCGCTCCCATACCCATCAGCGAGTACAGCAGTAGCGATCCCCGGCTGATCACACTGGCGACGGCATTGTTGGTGACCGGAACCGGCAGCGGGTCGAATTTCACCGGCTCCTCTGCAAGCAGGAAGCCGCACAAGAGGATTAGGAGAATAAATCCACAGGACTTTTGCATCGCAGGAGATTCTAGCAGCTTGGTCTTGGTAGCGCCGACGGGCGGGATGGCGTGCGCTGCGAGGGCAGGACGCCCTCGCGACAGCCGGCAAGATGCCGGCGCTACACGGTGCCAGAATTGCGCCCCTTCCGGTGAACCGTTAGGATTCAGAACGATGCTGATGCGGCCAAATTATCGGCGCCTCGCGATCTCGCTGACCCTCTGGTTGTTGGCTTCCGGCACCATCACGTGGGCGCAATCACCGGGCGTTCAGACGTTGCTGCAAAGTGGCCAGGCTGCGCTCGACGCTGACGACTATTCGCGCGCCGCCGCCAGCTTCGAACGCGCCCGCCAATTGTCTCCGGACAATCTTCCCGCCAACCGCGGCCTGGTGCTCAGTCTTCTCCAGCTGGGCCGGCTGGGTGAAGCCGCGCAAATCGGGCGTGAAGGTGTCGCTCGCTGGCCGCAGGATGCGCAACTCCAGCATTGGCTGGGACTCACCTATTTCAAGGCTGGGCAGAACGCTCTGGCCCTGGAGACCCTGCAGCGTTCAGAAGCCCTCGATGGCGGCCATTTCGACATTCACTTCGACCTGGCGTTGGTCTCGCTCCAGCAGAGTCAGTACGCGCCCGCCGCCGACGAACTGGAAAAGGCTATCAAACTTGAGCCTTCCCACGCGCTTGCCCATGTTCTCCTGGGACGGGCCTACCAGAACACCAACCGCACCGTGCAGGCGATCGAGCAGTTCCAGACCGCGCTGCGCATCGATCCCAGCACGCCGCTCGGGCACTATCATCTGGGATTCGCCTATGCCAGCCTGGGACGTAATCAGGAAGCCATGGCCGAATACCGAAAGGAACTGCTCCAGTCTCCAGATAATCCCCAGCTTCTCTACCAGTTCGGACACTGTCTGCTGGAAACCGGCGAAGTGAAGGAAGCGCTCCCTTACCTGAAGCGGGCCATCGAACTCGATCCCGCGAATGCGGACCCGGCCTACGATCTGGGCAAAGCATTGCTTCTCGACGGAAACACCGAAGCCGCCGTGACCACATTACAGCGTTGCATCGAGCTGAAGCCCGGCGATCCCAGCCCGCACTACCAGCTGGCTCGCGCCCTGCAGAAGCTGGGCAAGACAGAGCAGGCCCAGCAGGAGTGGCAACGCTTTGCCGAGCTGAAGAAGGCCCAGCCGGTAATGGGAGGCATGGCCACGGGCCGACCTCAGTGAGTCTGATTAACCGATTTCTTTACCAAGGGTTCACCGCGACCGCATGGATTGCCGCGTTCCTTTTTCTGACTGCAATTGGAGCGCCGGCACAGCCTCGAACAGCGCAGCGGGCTCCAATAAGCGCCAGCAAGCCTGTGGCCTCACACGGCGTTTCCTTTTCCGATGTAACCCGCGCCTCCGGCATCGATTTCCATCTCACCTGTGGAGGCCCGGAAAAGCTCTACATCATGGAGTCCATGTGCGGCGGCGTGGCGGTCCTGGACTACGACAATGATGGCTGGATGGACATCTTCCTGGTAAACGGTTCCACGCTCGAAGATGTGCGCTCGGGCAAGTGCCATCCCGGCAAGCTCTACCACAATAATCATGATGGGACTTTCACCGACGTCAGCGCCCGTGCTGGAATCACACATTGCGGCTGGGGCTTTGGCGTCGCCGTCGGCGACTACGACAACGACGGCTGGGAAGACCTGTACATCACTTATCTGGATGGCGGAGTGCTTTACCACAACAATCACGACGGATCGTTCAGCGATGTCACGGGGAAAGCGGGCGTAGGAAACACCGGACGCTGGGGCACCAGCGCGGCCTTTGGCGACTACGACAACGACGGCAACCTCGACCTCTACGTGGCCGACTACGTAGACCTTGATCTCGATCATCTCCCCGAATTCGGACAAGGCCCCTTCTGCACCTATCGCGGCATTGCGGTTTCCTGCGGCCCACGCGGACTCAAGGGCGGCCGCGACCGCCTGTATCACAACAACGGCGACGGCACTTTCACTGATGTAACGGAGAGGCTGAATATCGATCCCGACAGCTACTACGGGCTAGGCGTGCTCTGGCTGGATTATGACCAGGACGGATGCCTCGATCTCTATGTCGCCAATGATTCGTCCCCCAGTCTGCTCTACCACAACGACTGCAAAGGCGGGTTTACCGAAGTAGGAGCGGAGTCGGGAGTGGCCTACAGTTCCGACGGACGCGAGCAAGCCGGCATGGGCATCGACTCCGCCGACTACGATCACGACGGCTGGCCCGACATCGTCAAAGCCAATTTCTCTGACGACACCAACAACCTCTATCACAACGATCACGATGGCCAGTTCACCGACCGGGCGGGAAGCGCCGGATTTGGCCCGGTGAGCGTCCCCTTCCTGGGCTTCGGAGTGAAGTTCTTGGACTTCGACAACGATGGCTGGCCCGATATTTTCGTCGCCAACGGCCATGTGAATCCCCAGGTGGACCAGCATTCCTTTGGCGTGACCTACGCCGAGCGACCGCTCCTGTTCCACAACCTGCGGGATGGAAAGCTCGCCGAAATCGGCCTGGGCGCAGGGCCGCCCCTATCCCGACGTTATGTGGCCAGGGGCACCGCCACGGCCGATTTCCTGAACAACGGCAGCCAAGACTTGCTGGTTACAGTCCTGGACGGTTCCCCGCTGTTGCTGCGTAACCAGTCGGCGAAGAAGGGACACTGGCTGCGCATCAAGACGGTGGGGAAGAAGTCGAATCACGACGGCTTCGGCGCCCGTATCGAAGTGACTGCCGGCGGCGTAAAGCAAAGCGCCGAGGTCCGCGCCAACAGCAGCTTCGAGTCAGCCAGCGACCCCCGGCTGCATTTCGGCCTGGGAGCCGCCACCCAAGTCGACTCCATCATCGTCCACTGGCCCTCGGGCACCGTTGATCATGTCGGCGGGCAGGGGGTCGATCAGGAGTTGGTCCTAGAAGAGGGGACCGGAGTGGTGGGCCATCGCGGGCCGGAAACGGTGAGAAAGCCGGCTGCGGGAAGACATACCGGAAGGCCTGTCCGCTAGCAAGAAGCTCAATAACACAATTTCACAGCACTAGCAGTCTTAACAGCCAGATTTAACTGAAAATATTCCAAAATCTGGAGTGCTGTGAAGGCACGTCTATAGTTCGCCATAGCCGAGAGCGCGACGTTCCCCCTAACTCATTGACAGCATTACGCAGATTCTTTGGAGAGCCACGTGCCAAAGGATTGTCAAGTATTTGTCCGTGGGGGGTCACGTGTTTTTACCGTACCCAGTGATTTTAAGCTCAATTAAATCAGTAGGATACACATAACAGACAATGACAGTCTGTTGTTAGAAGCTATCCGGCACACCCAAATGTCCAAGGTGCCAGTCGGTAGGCCAGGGTTCTTGGCTTTCAGTCAGAAAACATCTTGAAGGTGCGAGAGGGTAGGTCAATGAAGAAACTGCAGTTTTGCCTCGTGTGTATATCTCTTGTGGTTTTGGTTCTGGGCGCTGGGGCGCAAGTACAAAACGGCCAGTTCTCGGGCACGATAAGTGACCCTTCTGGCGCCGCCATTCCCAATGCAGCCGTAACCGTAACCAACCTGGGAACCAATCTTACGGTCACAACCTCCTCCAATGGGTCCGGTGGGTACTCGGTCAGGGAACTTCCGATCGGAACCTACAAGATCACGGTCGAAGTAAAAGGGTTCAGGACAGCCACGAACAACAACGTGGTGCTGAACGCCGGTACGATCGCGCGCGTGGATTTCAAGATGGAGTTGGGTCAGACGCGGGAGGTGGTGGAAGTCACGGGCGAAGCCGCGGCCATCAATACGGAAGATTCGAAGTTGGCGTCTACGGTCACGTCCACGCAGATCGCGAACCTGCCTCTTAACGGTCGCAACGTTTATGACCTGATGCAGCAGGCGCCCGGCGCCGTCAACGTGGCGGGCACCATGTTCGAGCCCGGTCACTCTACCGTGGTCAACGGATTGCGCGAGAACTTTGGCGGGTACCTCCTCAACGGGGTGTCCAACAAGGGCCTCAGCGGCGCCGTGATCAACACCCCGATCGAGGACACGGTTCAGGAGTTTCAGCAGTTGGAGCTAAACGTGTCGGCCCAGTACGGCAGCGCGGCCGGCAGCATCAACAATTTGGTGACCAAGTCCGGTACCAACGCCTACCACGGCAGCATCTGGGAATACGCGCGGAACAACGCTTTCGATGCTAACGATTACTTCCTCAATCAGACGAACGTCGGGCCCCAAGCCCTGCACTTCAACCAATTTGGGGGTACGATTGGCGGTCCGATCATTAAGGACAAGTTGTTCTTCTTTGGGTCTTACCAGGGAGACCGCTTCCTGACCAGCTGCCCCGACGACCACTACGGTCGAGTCTCCTGAGTTCGAACAAGCTGTGATCTCGGCGTTGCCCAACTCAGCGGCAGCTCTGCTGTACAAGAACTTCAAACCAACCCATACGGGCGCGTCGCAGGGCGATCTTACGTCCTATGTGGGCGCGGGCTTTTCGGGATCCGGATTCGGAGGCTTCACCGACTATTTGTGCGCCAACAAGAGCACACCTCTTATTGCCAGCCGAATCGCTGCTGTGATCGGCGTAACGGCAGCGGATAACACAGCCTTAGCTGCGGCCGGGTGTCCCGTTTTACCGATTCAGGCGGGGACTTTTCCCCGCACCGGCGTACCCTTCGAGCTCACTGCCATTGCATTTAACGGTTCGGAGAATCAGAACAACGTGGGGGAGGGAAACCTCTTCAACGGCTGGGAAGGTTCAGCCCGACTGGATTACAACTTCAGTCAGCAAGACCGGCTGTTCGTCCAGCTAAATTGGAATCGTCTGTCCGATAACTTCGGCTTCCCCAATACGGTTAGCCAAAGCAACGGTCGGGGCCCGGCCTTCCTGAACCCCGTCCTCCAGAAATTTCCTAACGGCCAGATCAGCTATATCCATACCTTCAGCCCCGCCGTTTTGAATGAGTTCCGCGCGGGATACACGCTCAACATAACCGGGGACGTCACCACCGCGACGCCGGGTGTTCCGGATTTGCGCTTCGACGACGGCAGCATGGGATTCGGTTCCTACGCCGGCTACCCCCAGACCTTCCACGAAAACATCTATTCCTATTCCGACATGGTCTCGATCTCCCACGGCAAGCACAGTCTGAAGGCAGGCGTGGATCTCCGGAGGAACATCGAAAACAGCGAGTTCAACGTGGCCCGGCCGTCGTACTACTTCTTCGATCCGCTATTCTTTGCGGCGGACAGTCCTTACACACAATCGGCGGGCGTCGATCCTGGAATCCTGTCCGGGTCGCCGGCGCATCTGGCCAGCAATTTCCGCCACTGGCGCAACCTGGAAATGGGAGCTTACTTCCAGGACGATTGGAAGGTCACTCGCAACCTGACTCTTAACCTGGGGATGCGCTATGACCTTTATACCCGGCACAATGAGCTGAACAACCAGGTCACAACATTCATTCGGGGACCGGGGAGCGGGATCATCGACAACATTTCGACTGGTGTAGGTCAGATCCAGAGCGCCAGCGTTCCAGCCGGCCTGCCGGGTTGCGACACCCCAGAAGAGATCGCGCAAGCTCAGATTTCCGGAGTCTGCGGCCCGGGTGGATTCACCACGGCCAAGAGCCTGGGGAAGGGAGATCACAACAACTTCGGCCCCAGAGTGGGCTTTGCCTGGGACATCTTCGGCGATGGCAAGACATCGCTGCGTGGCGGTTTCGGCGTCTCCTACGAGGGCACTCTTTACAATCCGCTCTCCAACTCTCGCTGGAATCTGCCCTATTACTCGTTTAATTCCGCCACCAGTTCGATTAACGGCGGCACCGATACGGTAATTTACGGTCCATACGCCTGCAATCCAACGTGCGCGCCGGATACCACCTCGACTCCGACCTTCACCGGTCCGCCCACCAATCCGAACCAGGGAGTGGGAGCGCAGGCGACCGGCAACCTGACGGGTTGGGATGCGAGTAATCCCAATACCGCCATTCTGACGGGTATCGTCTATCCTGAGGGAATCCGGGATCCATACGTCTACAACTACTTCATGGGCTTCCAGCGCGAAATCATGCCCAGGTTGGTCGTGGAAGCGAACTACGCCGGAACAACAGGTCACAAGCTGTTCCGGGCCGAGAATGTGAACCGCATCCCCGGCGGTCGGCTGCCTGAGGGATCTTGCGTGACCGATACGTTTGGACGGCAATTGTGTGGTCAGGTCAATGCCACCAATCCGCTCGGACGCCTCAATCCTAACTTCGGGACGTTACGGGTTTGGGAAAACGTTTCGAACTCCAACTACAACTCGCTCCAGCTTTCGGTGAAAAAGCAGGCTTCGCACGGCATGACGTTCAATATGAATTACACCTGGAGCCATGCCATCGACGAGGGTTCCACCTGGCACAGCGGAGCCACCAGTTCGAACGGTCCGGGGGCTGGCGAAGGTTACACCACCGACGTCACCCAGCCCGCTCTGGATCGCGGCAATTCCATCTTTGACGTCCGGCAGCGGCTAGTCGCGAATTACGTGTTCGAAGTGCCATGGTACCGAGAGCAACACGGCATACTCGGACACATCCTGGGTGGCTGGAGCAACGTCGGCGTAATCTCCTGGCAAACGGGAGCGCACTGGGAGCCGTTCCGGGCATCCAGTCGCAAGCTGCTTGACTCAGCCGGAAACACCTGTACCGCAGCCGATGTGAACGCGGGTGACTGCGTCAACGCGGGCGGCGATTATAATCTGGACGGCATTGCCAATGATCGTCCGAACTCCAGCGTCTCGGGCTTCAGTGGCGCTACCCACGACCAGTGGGCGGACGGCTTCTTCAATGCGGCCATTCCCGCTAACATAACGTTCTCGACGCCCTGCCTGGGTTGCGTAGGCAACCTGGGTCGAAACACTTTCGTTGGTCCCAGCTTTGTGGGATGGGATACTTCTCTGCACAAGAAGATCCTGATCACCGAGCGGGTCAACATGGAATTCCGTGCCGAGGCCTTCAACACCCTCAACCACACGAATTTCCAGTTGCCCGGTGCGCACAGCGCCACCAACAACCGGATCACCAGCTCTAACTTCGGCCAGGCGGGCGGAGCCTTCAATCCCCGGCAAATGCAGTTGGGATTGAAGATTTCCTTCTAAACGGCCCTTTCGTAAAGCTGGGGTCTGCTCCGCAAAAACGGATCAGACCCCTTTGCTATTTGGTGGTATTACATGGTGACCAGATGCGCGAGCGACTGCCGCCACTGCCCCTGCTTTGCGCGGCTTTGATTATTCTGTTCTACTCCGCGTCTCCGGAATGGCTTTTTGCTCAAACGAGCGGAAGTATCGTCGGCCAAATACGAGTCTCTCCAGGCACAGAAATAAAGGCCCCGGTATTGGTCACGCTGAGCAGCCGGGGCGCGACCGTTGATTCGATTTATACCGATAACGAAGGCCGCTTTGGGTTCAGTGATCTGCCCGCCAACCTCTACCACCTCGTAATCAACGAGGACGGCTACCTTCCAGTGCAGGATGAAGTGCCGGTTGACCCGGTGACATCGTCGATGCGCATTGTGACGATCTTTCTGGTCCCCAAGGAGACGAAGACGAACTCGTCGCCATCGATCAAGGGAGGAAATACTCATCTCGCTGACCTCAGACAGTTCAACCAGCAAATCCCCAAGCAAGCGCGCAAGGAATATGACAAGGGGATCAAAGCGGATGGCGCCGGCAAAGTTGATGAGGCTCTCCGTCATTACACTCGAGCCATCGAACTGGCGCCCGACTACTACGAAGCCCGTAACAATCTCGGATCAGCGTATCTTGCCACGTCCCAGTTTCCCAAGGCGCAGGACCAATTCGAGAAAGTGGTTCAGGCGAACCCGAGCGACGCAGCCGCGTACTTCAATCTGGCCAATCTTTATTTGCTCGAGAACCGCTACCCTGAATCTGAAGCGTGGGTGGAAAAGGGTTTGAGCCGGGAACCGGCTTCGGCGTTCGGGCACTTTTTACAGGGCTCGCTGTACTCTCGCACCGGCAGGCCCAGTGAAGCGGAGTCCGCACTACGGCGTTCTTTGGAACTTGATCCCTTTATGTCGAAGGCTCATCTGGCGTTGGTCAATCTCTATATTCAACAGAAACGCGATCCGGAGGCAGCGGCCGAGCTTCGCCTGTTCCTGAAGAATTTTCCCGCAGACCCGTTCGTCCCAAAAGCCAAACAAGTTCTACAAAAATTGGAAGCGGTTGCCGGAGAAGTGAACCCCTGACCGTGGCCTGACAATGGCGGGCTCTCTCTAGGGGCGGGATACGGGCACGAGCTGACAGAATTTTTCTTGCAGACGGCAGGCCTCGGCGTACTCTTTCTTCGCGCCCGCCTCCTGACCCAATTTCTGGTACGCGAAGCCGAGATTCAGATGGGCCTCGGCCAGCTTGGGATCAAGTTTCAGAGCGTATTTGTAACTCTCCACTGCTTTAGCCAGCCGGTTGGTGTGGCCGTAGGAGATCCCCAGAAAGTTATAGAGGGGAGGGTCATCCACGCCGAGTTCAGCCGCTTTGGCGAGATTTTTGGCGGCTTCAGCATAATTTTGCTGTTGGAAATAAAGCATTCCCAGATCGCGCCGGAGCGGGGCGAAGCTTCCTTGGATCGCCACTCCTTTTTCGTAATCCGCGATGGCCGCATTCTTGTCGGTCTTGGACTCGACCAGACCCAGTTGATACCAGGCTCGATAATTCGCCGGATTCTGCTCCAAAGCATTTCGCGCCCATTGGGCGGCTTCAGCCGGCTTCGCCAGGTACATGAGAACCCGTGAAAGCCCCGTCATGGCCTGATCGAACGTTGGATTCAATTGCAGACACCGCTGGAATGCGGCCGAGGCCTCCTCCCATTTCTGCTGGCGCGTGTCTGCCTCTCCTAACATGAAAGGGACGATGTACATCTGTGGGTCTCTTTCTTGCACCTGTGCAAGTAACGTTTCGCCAACATGAAAGTCGGCAGAGTGAAACGCATCCCCGGCCTCCAGAATCGCATTGAACTCCCACAACTTGGCTCTTGGGATCGGGCAGTCCCGCCGCCAATGCCTCCGGCGAGACCGGCGAGCGGTAGGCGACATAGCCCAGCGCACGCAGCTTTTCCAGGGCATCGGGGCTCAGGCCCGAGGTTCCGGCTTCCCCTGGTTTGAATGGATTCTGCCGCAGCAATGCCTGCAGTTTGTCCTCCAGCACCGCGACCGTCGCCGTTTGTTGCGGGGCCAGGTTGTTCGTTTCCTGAGGGTCGGCGATCACGTCGTAGAGTTCACGAGTGGGCGCCTCGATGTAGTGATAGCGGGTGGTCTGCAGTGCGTGTAGCGGGCTCCAGCCGAATGAACTGAAGGCATAAAAACTCTCGCTGTAGGCTGAGTCTTCGCTCTGTGCTTTGTCACCCAGAAGCCCCGGGTGCGGAAACTGCTTTTGAATCTCGTCCTTCATTCCGGCCAGACGGGTCAGGGTCGGGGCCACCGCCACCGTCTCCACCGGCGCCGCTACCCGGCCTGGGCGGAAGCCGCTTCCGGCGGGCGGTTTCACGATCAGCGGAATGTGGACGGTGGAATTGTAAACAAAGAATCCATGTTCTTTTTCGCCGTGCTCGCCCAGCGATTCTCCGTGGTCGCTGAGCACCACGATCGCGGTGCGGTCGTAAAGCCGGCTCTGCTTGAGCCAGGCGATCAGGCGCCCCAGTTCGTGGTCGGCGTAGGCGATTTCGCCGTCATAGGGATGCGAATGGTACTGCGTCCGGAAGGGCTCCGGCGGATCGTAAGGACTGTGCGGATCATATAAGTGCAGCCAGAAGAAAAACGGCCGCCGTGTCGGTTTCCGTAACCATGAAATCGCATGGGTGACGCTCTCCCCCGCCTTACGATCCACCAGGCCGATGTCTTTCTGGCGAAATGTCTCGGCCGAGAAGGCGTCGTCGTAGAAGTCGAAGCCACGCGATAGCCCCCAGCTGCGGTCCAACACGAACGCGCTCACTACCGCTCCGGTGGCGTAGCCCTGCTGCTTGAAAACCTGGGCTACCGAGCGGAAGCGCGGATCGAGCGGCTGCCCGGTAAAATCCTGCACGCCGTTCTGAAAGGGATAAGTACCCGTCAGGATCGCGGCATGCGACGGCCAGGTCAGCGGCACCTGGGAGATGGCACGCTCGAAGACAACACCATCGCGAGCCAGGCCGTCCAGGGTTGGGGTCTTCACGTCCTTCGCCCCGTAGCAGCCAATGTGGTCGGCGCGAACTGTGTCAATGGTGATGAGAATTACGTTCGCGGCCGCCCGTCGGGGCGGAGCGGCTGCGGCCAAGCCTCTCGGCAGCGAGACCGCGAGGGTCAAGAGCAGGAGCGTCCGAAGGTGGAGGATGGGCCTCAATGAATTTGGGCTACAGATCGAATTACTGCGACTGCCCCGGCTGCGCCTTGCGCATCTCTTCCTCGGCCTCGGCGGTAAGCCCCTTGGCGGACAATGCTTTCGCCAGGGCAACATGATTGCCGGGATCCTGCGGCGCCAGCTCCACCGCACGGCGAAGCTCGGTGAGCGCATCATCAACCTGCCCCTGGTACAGCAGGATTTCCCCCAATCCGCGGTGCCCGGCGGCATACTCTGGCGCGATTGTAATCGAGGAACGAAACGCGCCGACAGCCTCCGTCATCATCTGCTTCTGCACATACGCCGCTCCGAGGTTGTAAGCGGCGGAGAAATTACTGGGATCGAGCTGCAGCGTCCGCTTCAGCGTAGAAATCGCGTGATCAAAATCCCCGGCGCGGGCGTACGCCAGGCCCAGCTGAAAACTTGCCAGAGCATAATCCGGGCTGAGTTGCATTACACGCTGCAAGTGCTCCACGGACTTGGCAAAGTCGTGCATGCGATAGTAGTTCAACCCCAGGAGATAGTGCACGGGGATGGAATCAGGATCGCTCTTCAAGGCCTGATTAAACTTATCGGTGGAGTCGACGTAGTCGCCGTGCTGGCTTTCGGCAATCGCGTCTGAAATCAACTCGTAGACCTGGATCCGGTCCTTGGGATCAGGCAAGGCGCGGTCAGTGATGGTTGGAGTGCCGCCGCCGGAGAACCCGGCATAGCCCAGCGATTTCAGCCGCTCCATCAGGGCGGGATCGAGGCCGGTCTTCTCCGCCAGTTCCGGGCCGGCGCTGTACAGTTGAATCAACTTGGCCAGACGGGCCCGCATGACCTCCGCCACAGCCTTCTTGTCGGCAAACAGATTGTGGGTTTCGCCCGGATCTTTGGTCAAGTCGTACAGCTCGGGCTTGGGCGCGTCAATGAAGTGGTAATTGTCGGTCTCGACTGCGCGCAGTTCACTCCAGTTGAAGTGCAGGCGGGGCAGAAAGGTCTCAGCGTACAGAGTGCGGTCTTCGCCCGCCTCTTTTGTCCGGATGAGAGGGAGCAGGTTTTGACCCTGCACCTCAGCGGGAACATCGATCTTCAATTCCTGCAGCACGGTGGGCATCAGGTCGGCAAGATTCACCAGGCCGGGCACCACGCGGGGAGACCCTGCACCCGGCAGATGAACGATGAAGGGTACGTGCAGCGTGGCATTGTAGATGAAGAAGCCGTGGGTTTTCTCGCCGTGCTCGCCCAGGCTCTCGCCGTGATCGCCGCTGAGAACGATCATGGTGTTTTCATACAGCCCCTTGGATTTCAGGAAATGAATGAGGCGTCCTACCTGCGAATCTGCGAAGGCGATTTCACCGTCGTAGGGACGGTCCTTGTATTCGGCTGCATACGGGGCCGGGGGATGATAGGGATAATGCGGATCGTACAAGTGCATCCAGAGAAAAAACTTCTTCTGATCATTCTTGCTGAGCCAGTCCAGGGCCACGTCGGCCACCAGATTACCGGGGCGCTCCATCTCTTCCAGATTTGATTCCTGCAGGCGATTGAAGTCGAAGTGGTCGTAGTAGAAATCGAAGCCGCGATTCAGCCCGAAGCGCGAATCGAGCACCGCCGAGCCGATCACGGCACCGGTCACATATCCATTTTCCTTAAGCACGGAAGCCAAGGTGGGCTGGCCCGGGCCCAGCTTGTTGGCGGCGAAATCGTGCATGCCGCTCCGCATGGGATAAGTTCCGGTAAACATCACGGTGTGCGACGGCAGCGTAACCGGTACCGCAGTGTAGGCACGCTCGAAGCGCGCTCCCTGGGCGGCGAGCGCGTCGATATTGGGAGTGCGAATCTGCTTGTAGCCGTAGCAGCCGAGATGGTCGGCACGCAGCGTGTCGATGGTGATGACCACCACATTCGGCGCCGCAGCTGGCGCCGCGATTGCGGCAGCTGACCAGGGCAGCAGGCTGGCGGTCACGAGGACTGCAAGAGGCCGGGAGGAAATCATCGGATAACAAAATTATATCCCAGCAACGCCGCGCCCCAGCCCGATCAATCGGCTTGATTATGCTAGTCTGAAATGCGTGAAGGCCGCTCGAATTCTGGTCACTTTCTGCTTAGCCTCTGCCGCTCTCGGGACTGGGCAGACGCAGAAGAGGGCCACTAAGCCTGACGTTTTCCTGGTCACCATCGACACCCTCCGTGCCGACCACGTGCACTGCTACGGCTACGAAAACATTCAGACACCCGCTCTCGATGGTCTGGCAAAAGACGGCATTCGTTTCACTCACGCGTTTACTCCCAGTCCGATCACTAACACTTCGCACACCAGCATCCTGACCGGCCTGTTGCCCAGCAATCATGGCGTTACCGATTTTGCCGTGCCTCTGGCGCCGACGCATACCACCCTGGCCACGCTGCTGAAGGCGAACGGCTATCACACCGCGGCGTTCATCGGCGCGGTCATCCTTGACAGCAAGACGTTGGCCCCAGGTCTGAACCGCGGCTTCGATTTCTACGACAACTTCCCGGCGCAGTCCAAAACAAAGTCGCGGTGGGGTCGTGTAGAGCGACGAGGTCAGGAGGTCGTGCAACACGCAGAAGCATGGATGAGCGCGCACCCCGCTGGCCCGCATTTCGTCTGGGTCCATCTTTATGATCCCCATGATCCCTATGAGCCGCCTCCGCCTTATTCGCAGACCTACAAAGATCGTCTGTACGACGGCGAGATTGCTTATGCCGATTCCGTCCTGGCTGGGTTTGTCGGGTATCTGAAAAAGACGGGCCGGTACGACAACGCACTTATCGTCGTAGTCGGCGATCATGGTGAAGGCCTGGGTGAGCATCACGAGGACACGCACGGAATTTTTCTCTACGACTCCACCACGCACGTGCCCCTCATCATCAAGACGGCAGTCACACTGCCCGGCCACGGCAATCTCGGGAAGACAGTTGACGCTCAAGTGCGAACTACGGACATTCTCCCCACGATCACTGGCCTGGTGGGAGTCGCGCCGCCTGAGGTCCTGGATGGCGAATCGCTGCAGCCTTACTTGTCTGGCACAGAGAGCAGAGATCGCACCGCCATCGGCGAAACCGACTATCCTCTGCGCTTCGGATGGGCGCCCCTGCGCTCGGTGCGCGCCGAGGGATTCAAGTTCATCGAGGCGCCGCGGCCGGAGTTGTACGACCTGCACGCCGATCCGGGAGAGTTGTCGAATCGCTACCAGCCGTCGGATGCCACGGTACAGAAATTTCGCGGGATGCTCGCAGAGATCAAAGCCAATGCCTCTGCGCCAGACTTGAACTTGCCCGACCCCAAGGACAAGATCGACGAGCAGAACCTGTTGCACAGCGCGATGATGGCATCGGATGACAATCGCACCGACGACGCCCGGCAGGCACTGGAGAAAGTCCTGCGACTCGATCCCAAATCGCCCACAGCTCTGCGTCAACTGGGAGAGCTGGAGTTTCACTCCGGAGAGTACTTCCGGGCCGCTGAGCACTTGAAGCAGGCCAGAGAGGTCCGGCCCGAAGATTCCACTGCGGCCTTCTATGAAGGCCAGTCCCGGGAAAAAACCGGAGACTTCGCCGGTGCGCGCGATGCGCTGGAAGCCAGCCTGAAACTTACTCCCAGCCAGTTCACGGCACGACTTCTGCTAGGCCAGGTTTATCTTGCGCTCAAGGACCCCAAAAACGCGGAAGACCAGTTTGAAGCGGCACTGCTGTTGCAGCCGAAGAGTGCGGAAGCGCAACTCGGCTTGACCCAGGCGCAGCGCTTGGAGAAGTCGGGCCATTGAAGATTTAATCTGGAGGGTGCCCAGTCCAGGCTGCGCTTGGGCGGGGATTTTTGTGTCTCAACCGGCGAGCCGAACGCCTGGAACGGATTTGTCCTGCGGCGAGACTTTGTGTGCTTCACACGCAAGCCCCGAGGGTGGTGGCTCAGTTTGAAATTCCGGGGGCCCCCCAGGGCGATTTTGGGGGGAGCAGCGCTTTAGCGCTGCAATCAGGACGGCGCAGAGCATGCGGCTTCAGCCGCTGAGGTACCTCAGGGGCTGAAGCCCGCTGCAAGATACGTCGCGGTATGCAGGCCTGAAGGCCTGCTCCACCCGTTGCAGAGGACGGTCATGCGGGGCTTCAAACTGAGCCACTACCGCCCCGAGATATTTCTTGCTAAATTGATTATAGTGTGATATAATTAGGTAGGGACGTATATCTCCCAGCAAATAAACTCACCGTACAGACGGCCGTCCCAGGAGAGCCCGTGACCGAGCAAAAGATCCAGATAGCAACCGCTGGCGGGACCGCCGAAGGCGTCATTTACTTCCCGGAAAAAGCAGGCCGCTGGCCGGGCGTGATTCACTACACCGACATCGGCGGCATTCGTGCGTCCCAGGAGGAAATGGCGCGGCGGCTTTCCGCGAAAGGCTACGTCGTCCTGATGCCCAATGTGTTTTACCGCACCGGAGGGTTGCCGCTTTTCGATTTCCCCAAGAAGTTTGGCGAAGAGCGCACTACAAAACGACTGGCCGAGCTCTCCGCTCCCCTGACTGCGGAGGCCATCACATGCGACGCATCGGATTACGTGGATTTCCTGGCGCGGCAGGCCCCGGTCAAACCCGGCCCCATGGGTGTAGTGGGATACTGCTTCTCCGGCAAGATGGCGCTATACACAGCATTGTCGCGTCCGGACCGTGTAGCCGCTGCCGCGTCATTCCACAGCGGAGGGCTTGCTACCGACGCGCCTAACAGCCCACACCTCATTCTTGGCCCGTTGATCAAGGCCCGGCTGTATTTTGGACACGCTGTCAACGATAAAGGCATGCCGGCGGAGGCCATCGAGAGGCTCAACCGCGCACTCGAAGCCTGGGGAGGTAAGTATGAGAGCGAGGTGTACGAAGGCGCATACCATAGCTGGACCGTGCCGGACAGTCCGGTTTATAACCAGCCCCAGGCCGATCGGGCGTTTGAAAAGCTGACAAAGCTATTCGCGGAAACCTTATAGCGCAGACATCCCGCCGGCGGTCCGTGTGGTGCGGGCGCCCGCGCCCGCGAGTTAAGCTCAAGGTCAAAAGGCGCGGGCGAGGGCGCCCGCGCCACACGCGTTCAGCCTTTTGCGATTTTCTCCACCTGCAGCAGGTGGTTGAGGTCGTGGCCAGCCATCATTCGCATCAGGTGTTCGACGGTTTCCTTTCCGCGCTCCGAGTGCTGGCCGTAGTTCTCCCACAGCCGGCGGGGCACCGAATTCAGCAGCCGCAGATTGTTCTTGCGCAGCGTGCTGAATGTTTCGAGCGAAATCTTCGGGTCGCGGCGGCTGTAGTTGAAGGTCTCAGCCCAGGCATCCTGATCGAAGGCCTGGATCGGGGTGCCGTTCGACGCCAGCATGAGGCGCAGGCGAAAACCGACGACCAGCTCCGCGTCCGCCAAGTGAGCGAGGATTTCAGCGATCGACCACTTCCCCGGGCCCGGCCGACGGGTCAACTTTTTCTTGCTGAGTCCTTTGGTCAGGGCGGTCAGCTTGCGTGCAGTGCCCTGCTGCAGGCGCAGCGGCTCCTTCCCGCGGCTGTGATTGAGCATGCGTTGCGTGTACTGCTGCGGCGTCTCCTGCATGGCACTCCTCCTCATTGACGAAACACTGTTTTGTTAAGCCAGCCTTAAAAAGCGAAGGGAGCGCCACCCGCGGCGCTCCCTTTGACTGCGAATTTGAGTGCAATCCGGCCAGAGAAATATACTCCTGCAAATATCGGCCACCAATAAAATTTCGCGGCGCATCATAGTTGGAAGCTTCTGCCTCCGTTCCGGCCACCAGGTTCGGGTAGAATGCTGGACTGCAGACACTGGAATTTGAAGTTCAGACTTGAGGGATTGGGGAGGTCGGCGTGACCAGACTTGTTCACAGGCTCTCACTTGCCCTGCTGCTCATGGCAGGGACGCTGGTCTTGGCGGGTTGTCCTACCCGCACCAGCATCGAAAAAATCAATCGCGATCCCGGGCGCTACGCCGGGCGGGAAGTTGCCATCGGCGGGCGGGTGAGCAATTCATTCGGGTTGCTCGGTTCCGGGGTCTATCAGGTGGAGGACGGCACGGGCGAGATCTGGGTGTTCAGCCAGAGATACGGCGTGCCCAGCAACGGCGCCAAGGTTGGGGTGAGAGGAACGGTTTCACAGGGATTCAGTTTCGGAGGGCGCAGCTTCGCCGTCATTCTGAAGGAAACCGAGCGCCGGCACTGAACACGTAGGGGCGGACGCCCTCGTCCGCCCGGACGAGCGCAACTCGGCAAGGTTATGTCGTCAGAACCCGGGAAAATCAGACGAGCTTCGCTCGTCCGCCCGGACGAGACGTCCGGGCCTACGTAGGCAATGCTAGTTTTGGCGCGGGGGGGTGGCGGCCGACATGGGGTCGGGCTGCGCCTGTGATTCTCTGATTTCCAGCTTCATCTGGCGCAGGTTGGTGGCTTCGGCTGGATCCATTCCGGCCTTGAGGTCGGACTTCTCCACAAAATAGCGCCAGCCGGCGTGACGATCTTCCGAACTCTGTCCGGTTTCGAAGTGCTTGACTCTGAGCTCGGCGTTTTCCTTGCCTTTGACCACCAGCACTACTCCTCCGGATTCGTAGGTCCGGATGTTGTGGCGGATTATGGCGTATGAGGCCTTAGTTTCGTCGCGTGTCAGAGACACCCCACTCGTTGGCTGGTGGAAATCTTGCGTTTGGTTGGTCGGAGAGCGTGCCCGCTCGGTGGTTTCCGTTGCGGGCACGCCTTCTATCTAGAGTTTCCGCTCTGCTTACAGCGGACGGACGTTCTCAGCTTGCCAGCCCTTTGGCCCCTTGGTCACATCGAACTCTACACTCTGGCCCTCCTGCAGGCTGCGAAAGCCGCCGGCCTGGATCGCCGAGAAGTGCACAAATACATCTTCGCCACTCTGACGGCTGATAAAGCCGTACCCTTTGGCGTCGTTAAACCACTTTACTGTTCCTTGTTCTGCCATTTTGTTACTGTTTCCTTTTCAATCGATTTACGCTGTGAGATCGGAGGTACTAAAGGGCGGTTCAAGCTGGTATGCAAGAAGCTGCTCAACAACCGATTCTAATCAAACGCACTATTAGTTTAGCAGAAAAGTCCAGAATTAGGTAGATAAAATGCTTATAGGCGGCGGGGGTGCTCCCAGACTTCGGTAACCGGCCCTGGCCTCGGCCTTTGCGGCAAACAGCCAAGCGTTGGAGAGGATCGGCGAAGTACGAAAGAACAGCTCGCAGCGCTCCTGAGTATTTCCTTTCACTTCCGCGGGGAGCAGGTATAATTCTAAGGTCAGAAGTTACTTAACCACGAAGACACATCGCAAAATCATCCTGCGCCTTCGCGATTGAGAGGACCTGCTTCTCTGTAGGCGCGCCACCTAAGCTGCCCTAAAGTCCAGTCCTTGACCGCATGCAGGAGCGCTTCGCAGATCGGTAACGGCCAGGTAGAGTTGTACCAACCTTGAGGGAAGGCTGGGACCGCACACTTGTGACTGCAGGTCCAAGGGGAGAATAGAGATGTCGCGATTCAATGGAGACAAGGCCAGATTTAACCGCGAACGGAAACAGAATATTCACCGCCGGCAGCGGACCCGGGAACTGCTGCAGGCCGCTGGGCTTAGCGTAGCCAAGCCCGAGGCCAGCAAGAAACCCCGCGGCATCAGCGAAAAACCCGCATCTTGAAATTTGAGTTACACTTTAGCTTGCAGCCTGAGGAACTATCATGAAGAAGCTGTTTGTTGGCAACATCCCCCACAGCACCACTGAAGCGGAGTTGCGAGCGCTGTTCGAACCCCACGGGGCCATCGAGCAAGTCAGCATCGTGACCGATCGCGACACCGGCCGTTCGCGCGGCTTTGCCTTCGTCGAAATGACTGATTCCGCCGAGGCGGAAAAAGCGATTGCGGCGCTCAATGGCAAAGAACTGGGTGGGCGCGCACTGAACATTAACGAAGCCCGTCCCAAGACCGATCGCGGTGGCCCGCCCCGCGGTAGCGGACGCCCCGGCGGTGGGGGTGGACGTCCCGGTGGCGGTGGACGTTCCAGCGGTGGAGGTGGTCGCGACGACTATCAGGGCCATGCCCGTCAACCTCGAGAGCCGCGCTGGTAAAGACGCAAGACCGGTAGAGTAGTGGCAGGATTTCACGGGCACTGATCTGCCGGGAACATGATGTGCCAAAAAAATGTCCCTTGGAGGTGTCTATGTCTGGTCGAGGCCGTTCCAGCTTCACTAAGCGGCAAAAAGAGCGCTCACGGCAGGAAAAACAGCGGGAAAAGGCCGAGCGCAAGGTCCAGCGAAAGTTGGAGAAACCGGCAACCGAATCCGATGGGTCTTTCGAAATCTCCGCTGAAGACTTCGCGGCCGCGGCTGAGCAACTGGCGCTTCCCAATTCGCACCTGGACGAGTAGCCGGGCAGTTTTCGATTCAAGGCATCAAAAGCGCGGCTGCAAAGGCCGCGCTTTTTCAATGGGAACAGCGCCCGGCAACCCGCAAAAATGAACCCTTCCCCTCCCCGGCCAAGTCTAAACACAACAGTGAGTGCGCCTCCGATAGCGAAGCCCAAGCCCGCGATGACGACCGAGCGACTGCGGAACGTTCTGCCCGCGGTTTGGGAGTTGATGCGCCCCCGCCGGGGACTGTTGGCCTTGGGTTTCGTGCTGATGGTCATCAATCGCGTCTCCGGGCTGGTGCTGCCATATTCAACCAAATTCCTGATCGACAGTGTCATCGCCAAGCATCACCTCGAATTGTTGAGACGCCTGGTCTCGGTGGTTCTGGTGGCGACGTTCATTCAGGGGATCACGTCATTCGCGCTGACTCAACTCTTGTCGAAGGCGGCGCAGCGCCTGATCGCTGAACTTCGTCAGAGAGTGCAGGCCCACATTTCCCATCTACCGGTGGCGTTCTACGATTCCAACAAAACCGGTACGCTGGTCTCGCGCATCATGACCGATGTGGAGGGCGTGCGGAACCTGCTGGGCACCGGCCTGGTTGATCTGGTGGGCGGGTTGCTCACCTCGGGCATTGCCATGGTCGTGCTCTTTCGCATCAGCCCGGCCATGACCATTCTGGCATTCAGTTTCCTGCTGTGTTTCGCCATCGCGTTAAACAAAGCGTTCAGAACGATTCGGCCGATTTTCCGGCAGCGCGGAAAAATCAACGCCGAAGTCACAGGCCGCCTGGCGGAGTCTCTGGGCGGGGTGCGCGTGATCAAGGGATATCACGCGGAAGAACGCGAGGAAGAGGTTTTCGCCGGAGGCGTCCGGCGTCTGTTGAACAATGTGATGAAAACTCTGACCGCCACGTCCGTCATGAGCCTCTCGGCCAGCCTGCTCATGGGAGTGGTGGGCGCGATCATCATGTACATGGGCGCGCACCAGATCATGGCTGGCACGCTCACCATCGGAAGTTTCTTTACCTACACGCTGTTTCTCGGCTTTCTGGTTGCCCCCATTGTTCAGATCGTGAACATCGGGACACAAATTACCGAAGCTCTGGCCGGCCTGGAGCGGACCCAGGAAATTCTGCACGAGCGGCCTGAGGACCAGGATCCGAAACGCACGGTAACGCTGGACGACATCTACGGCAAGGTGGAATTTGACCACGTGAGCTTCAGCTACGATGGCAGCCGCACGGTCTTGCACGATGTAGATTTTCAGGCTGAGCCGGGAACGGTGACGGCGCTGGTCGGTTCGTCGGGTTCGGGCAAGTCAACTATTATCGGGCTGATTTCCGCGTTTTATGTGCCTACGCAAGGGAGGGTGCTAGTCGATGGGGTTGACCTCAGCACGGTGCGCCTCGATTCTTATCGCACTCGCCTGGGAGTGGTGCTGCAGGAGTCGTTTTTGTTTGACGGCAGCATTCGGGAGAACGTGGCTTTTTCCCGTCCGCAGGCCAGCGAGGATGAGATCATGCGAGCCTGCCACATCGCGCGGGTGGACGAATTCGCGGAAAGCTTTCCGGAGAAATACGACACCATCGTAGGCGAACGCGGTGTAAAGCTTTCGGGAGGACAACGCCAGAGGATTTCGATTGCCCGCGCCATCCTGGCCGAGCCGCGCATTTTAATTCTCGATGAAGCCACGTCCAGCCTCGATTCCGAATCCGAAGAGATGATCCAGCACGGGCTCTCGTACCTGATGCAGGGCCGCACCACGTTCGTGATTGCCCACCGGCTCTCCACCATCCGCCGGGCCGACCAGATCCTGGTAGTCGAGCAGGGACGGATCGTAGAGCGCGGCACCCACGAAGAACTGTACGCCCTGCAGGGCCGCTACTTCGAGCTCTATACCAAACAGCAGGGCCTACAGAACAATCTGTTCCTGGCTCCCGGTGAGGGCGATGCGGCAGTGCTGGCGGAGGAAGGCGTCGCCATAAAAAGTGGCGAGCGGGACGTCAGTTCCGCCGACGCCCTCCGTCTAATAAGGGGAGAGGTGCGCTAGTAAACCCGACCGGAGCGCAGTGGAGGGGCCTGCTGTCGCACGGCGTTGTGGGAAAAAGCGTAAAGTTCGATAAGCCGACAAAGCTTGAACCGCAAAGGACGCAAAGGTCGCAAAGAAACAGCTCGCAATAGATGACCATCAACCCCGACCGATCCAACAGTTCGAACGGCGCACCTGCGATACGCATCGTTGACCTTTGCCGCCACTACCAGATGGGCGAAGCGCTGATACGCGCCGTGGACGGCGTGTCGCTGCAAATTCAGCCGGGAGAGTTCGTCGCGCTGCTGGGCAGCTCCGGATCGGGCAAGTCTTCGCTGCTGAATCTTATCGCCGGCCTTGACCGCCCCACGTCCGGAGCGGTCATCGTGGAGGACCGCGACCTGGCCCAACTCTCACGCGAAGAGTTGGCCAAGCATCGCCTGCGCACGGTAGGAATGGTCTTTCAATCGTTCAACCTGGTTTCACGAATGACCTTGGCCGAGAATGTGGACCTGCCGCTGCTCTTCGCGGAAGTGGATCGCAGCCGGCGCCAGGCCCTTACCCGAGAGGCGCTGGAGCGCGTCGGCTTGAGCGCTCGCATGACCCACCGGCCCAGCGAACTTTCTGGCGGCGAGCAGCAGCGCGCGGCACTGGCCCGCGCATTGATCAATCAGCCCAAGCTTCTGCTGGCGGATGAGCCCACCGGAAATCTCGATAGCCACACCGGCACCGAGATCATGAATTTCATTCGCGAGTTCAACCAATCTCTGGGCATGACGATTGTGATGGTCACCCACGAGCGGGCATTGGCCGAGCGGTACGCCAGGCGCATGATCCTGCTGGCGGACGGCAAACTGGTGGACGATCGGCCGAACCAGGAAACACAGGGAGAGCACCGATGAAAACTTACGATCTCTCCGAACTTGCCTTGCGCAACCTGCGCGAGTCGTCGTTGCGCAATTCGCTGACTACGATTGGGATCTCGGTCGGTGTGGCATCGCTGGTGGCCATGCTTTCGCTCGGCATCGGCCTGCAAAAGCTGGCCACCCGGCATCTGGCCAAGTCTGGTCTTTTCGATACCGTGGTAGTGACTTCGCGCCGCGAGTTGCGTGGCTTCAATCGCGAGGACCAAAGAAGCACTGCCTCCGCCGCGGAAAGTCGCACCCTGGATGAACCTGCACGCCAGGAGATCGAAGGCCTGCCTGACGTGCTGGAAGCTTATCCCGACATCCGATTCATCACTGAACTCAACTATCAGGACAAGCCCCATCTGACCATGGTGTCCGGTATCCCGGACTCGGCCCGCTCGAACGATGCTTTCACTGGAATCCCGGGCAGCTTTTTCTCTTCCGAAACTGCGCCCGAGGTCATTTTGCAGAAATCGTTCGCCCTGGAGTTGCTGGGCAAGACCCCAGCGCCCGGCCATGAAGACGATATTCCGGTCAGCGAGTTGGCAAAGCCGCTTCTAGGGCAAGAGTTAACCATGCGCTACGCGCAGCGGGTTTCCGCGCCAGAGTCCGCTGAGAACACTCCGACGAAATCCGCTGCATCGACTGAACCTGGATCCGAAGCAGCTTATTCCGTGATCTCGCGCGAACAGAAACTGAAAATCGTGGGCATCTCCGATCTCGACCCTGACAGCATGCGGGGCGCTGCCCGGGCGCGGGTATTCCTGCCCTTGAAGCTGGCCCAGGACCTGCGCGTCATGCAGCCTTCCGACGTGCGCGACAGCATGCGCGGATTCAGCAAGCAGCCCAGCTATTCCACAGTGAGCGTGCGAGTCAAGAACCCCAAGAACGTGGAAGCGGTCGAGCAGGCCATCAAGAAACTGGGATTCAACACCTTTTCCATACTGGATGCCACCCGCAGCCTGCGGCAATTCTTTGCCGTGCTCGATCTGTTCCTCGGAATCTTTGGCAGCCTGGCGCTGGCCGTGGCTTCGATCGGAATCGTGAATACGCTGGTCATGGCCATTCTGGAGCGGCGCCGCGAGATCGGAATCATGAAGGCCATCGGCGCCAGTGATGGCGACGTTAAGAAGCTCTTCTTCGCCGAGGCTGGAGCCATGGGGCTGCTGGGCGGGGTAGTGGGAGTAATGATGGGCTGGGCCATCGGCCATGTCATCAACCTGGGGACAAATATTTACCTGAAGCGCCAGGCGCTTCCGCCCGAGAGTTTCTGGTCAGTGCCGTGGTGGCTGGTCGGGGCAGCCATCGCTTTTGCCTTTGTCGTCAGCCTGGTGTCGGGCCTGTACCCGGCTGCGCGCGCGGCCCGCCTTGATCCCGTACAGGCGCTGCGCTACGAGTAAACTGAAATCCATGCCTCGATTGCGGCGGCTATTGCTTGGGCTGAGCGTCCTTCTCCCTCTTGCAGCGAACGCGCAAAGCCGGACTGACTGCAACGTCATCAATAGCCGCATTCTGAAACAGGCCGTTCACTATTGTGTGCAACTGCCGCCGGACTATGACGCCAAAGAATCCGCACAACTGCGTTACCCGGTTCTTTACTTCCTCCACGGCCTGGGACAAAACGAGCAGACGCTGTTCAGCACCGGGGGATGGAGCGTAATCGAAGACCTGCGGCGCCAGCATAAGATCACTGACTTTCTGGTGGCGGCGCCGGAAGGCAAGCGCAGCTTCTATATCAACTCGCCCGGCAATAAGCTTCGCTACAGCGATTTCTTCCTGCAGGAGTTCATGCCTTATATCGAACGCAAATATCGCGTCCGCCCGGGACGGAAGGGTCGAGCCATCACCGGCGTCTCCATGGGAGGTTACGGGGCGCTGCGTTTTGCCTTCGCCCATCCCGAATTGTTTTCCGCCGTCAGCGCGCAGAGCGCTGCCCTGATCACGCAGACTCCGCAAGAACTCTCCAATGCCGGGCGTTCCGGTACGCCTCTGGGCCGGGTCATGGGACCGGCATTCGGCGAGCCCATCAATGTGGCGCACTGGCAACAGAACAATATTTTCGTGCTCGCCAGAAAGAACCGTTTAGCCTTGAGAAATCTTGCTATCTACTTCAATTGCGGCCAGCAGGATGACTTCGGCTTCGAGGATGGCGCCGCCGCTCTGCACCATCAACTGGAGGCAGAAGGCATCAAGCACGAATATCACTCCTATCCCGGCGACCATAGCCTGACGTATTTTCTGTCTCATATGGGCGAGGTCATGGAGTTTCACTCCCGGGTGTTTGCGCGGCCATAGTCTGCTCCGGGTCCTTTTGCGGCTTTCCTTTGCGTCCTTTGCGGTTCATGGTCTTTGGCCCTTCGGGCGAGGTCAAAAGTCTCTACCGCAAAGGACGCGAAGAAAAGCGGCGGAGGGCGCAAAAAAGCGGATGACGGGCAAGCTCACAACTTAAGTTTCCCGGATCATCGACTCCAGTTGTCGCCTTTCGCACTTTATGACATCCTTCTGGACGGATCAGGCGCGAACCACTCTGCCTGACGAGGTGATCAATGGCGTGCAGCCCGGAGATACTTAGACGCGTTCCCCTATTTGCCCTGCTGGACGACGACGAGACCGCGGTTTTAGCGGGTCAGGTCGAAGTCAAAACCTTTACTCCGCGCCAGAGGATCTGGAAGATCGGCGACCCGGGTGGGCGAGCCTATGTGATGATATCCGGCTCCGTCCGGGTCACGACCGTGGATGAGGACCATCAGGAAGTCGTGGTCGATCAACCGGCGGAAGGCGAGTTCTTTGGCTTCGCCTCCATGCTGGAGCAAACGCCCCACCAGACCGAAGCCGTCGCAGTTACGGAAGCGATGTGCCTGGAAGTGGACCGCGACGATATCGCCACTCTGCTACAGCGCAAACCTCATGCCGGGATGGACATGCTGACCGTGCTGGGGCGCCAGTTTCACGCCTCCCAGCAACTGGTGCGGGTGCGCGCCAGCCGCAATCCCAACGACATCATTGAGGCGGACATGACCTTCGGCGAGCGGATCGCCGATCAGGTCGCCAGCTTCGGTGGTTCGTGGACATTCATCATTACCTTTGCCGTGGCCATCACAGGCTACACCGCCGCCAATGTCATCTTGCGCGGAAAGGCCTGGGACCCTTATCCCTTTATTCTGCTCAATCTGTTTCTCTCCATGCTGGCCGCCATCCAGGCGCCCGTCATCATGATGAGCCAGAACCGGCAGGACACCAAAGACCGTCTGCGGGGCGAGCTCGACTATGATGTCAACCGCCGCGCCGAGTCCGAAATTCAAGGACTATCCCGCAAGCTGAATTTGTTGGGAGAAAAGATCGGCGACGTGGAAGATTTGATCCGGCAAAAGACGACGTAGGGACGGACGCCTCGTCCGTCCGGCGGAGCGCAGCTCCGCGCGATTTGCGGCCACGCACGTTTCTTTCGCCCCTTCGGGGCTCGAATCGTTCTTTGGCAATGAACCCAGGGCTTGCCTTGGGCTACATTCTTTCCGCCGCTCCGCGGCTACAGCAGAGATCCCAAATAGAATCGCTACACCACTTCCGCAGGCGCGGCAGCAATCTCAAACTCCATTTGCTGCTTTCCTAACACAGGATGCGTGGCCGTCAGCCGAACGGTTCCAGCCTGCTCCTTGGCCCGAACCCAAACCGCGCCGGTTCCGCCGATCAACGCGAACGGATTGTCGCCGATAAGTTCCGCCGGGCCTTCCAGCTCAAACTTGATCGCGTCGTTGGCAAATGGCCGGATAGCATCAAACTCATCGGTCACGCGCAGCACTACGCGAGTTGTATCGGCCCCATCCGCAATCAGGCTGGTGTCGTCGGGCAACAGGGTGAATTTCTGATCGATGCCTTTGCCTGAGTACCTCTTCACGATGACCTGTTTGCCTTGAATATAGCCCTCGAGACGCAGGTCCCCCCACTTGTGAAAGAGCTCGCTCAACTGCACGACAAACGGAGCGTAGCGAAGATGTGCAAACTGCTTCCGGTCGGGATCAACCGTGGCCACCAGTTCGTCGGCGATGTAGAGCTTCACCTGGTCGCAGTTGGAGCACATCACAGCATTGGAAAATCCCACGGATGCGTCGCCCCGCGCCCAGTGGAAGGCGGGCTCCAGCACGACCTCCTCGGCGGGGTCGCATTGTGACTTATAGAAACCGGCCGCTGGTTTGGGCTCACGGAAAATGTCGGTGACACCGTGATAGCAAATGCGATCGCCGGAGCCAAAATCGCCGTGGGTGTTGTAGTCGAAGGCGCACCAGCCAATGCCGCCGGCGTATTGCGGGTTGGAAGCCAACTGATCGTGGATGCGGGCATGGCGCAGCGTATGTTCAGTAAGCCGTTCCACCTGGTCGATAGTCTTGGTGGGATAGGTGTGCCCGACAAACTCGGTGTTCAGATAGCGCGAGTGATTGGGTGGCTTCAGGGGAAAGCCGAAGTCGTTCATGGTGAACACGTCTTCCAGAAATTCCGACTCCTGAAAATAACGGATGCCGCCGGTCTGGCGTGTAGGGTCCAGCTTGTGGGCCAGTGCGTTGGTGCGAACGTAGAAGTCGTGGTCGTCTTTCGATTCGTTAATGCGCACCCCCCACAGGATGATGGAAGGATGGTTCCAGTCGCGGCGAATCATGCGGCCGACGTTGTCGATCGATATCAGCTTCCAGGGTTCGTCGCCGATGTGCTGCCAGCCGGGAATTTCCTCGAGCACCAGCAATCCGATTTCGTCGCAGGCATCGAGAAAGTGGCGGGATTGCGGATAGTGCGAGGTCCGCACAATATTGCACTTCAGCTTGTTGCGGAGAATTTTCGCGTCGCTACGTTGGGCGCGGCCCGGCATGGCCTGGCCCACAAAAGGGAAGGTCTGATGACGGTCCAGGCCGCGCAGCTTGATCACCTTGCCATTGAGTTCGAAGCCGTGATCGGTGAATTGTGCTTCGCGAAAACCGATGGTGCGTGAGACTTCGTCCACCGCCTGAGTCCCCCGCAGCAAGCGGACCTGCACGTTATAAAGATTGGGGTTCGACAAGTCCCACAGCTTGATGGCGCCAAGTTTGTCCATATGGACGGTGTACGCAGCGGGCTCGGTTGCGGCTGGAGCGGCGGGAACGCGCTGCGTGCCCTTGGCCAGCACGCGATCACCCTCGCGAAGACTGACCTCAAGAGTCAACACCTCTCGTGATGCCTCCATGCGCTGGACATAGCAATCCACATCCAGGCTGGAATGATCGGTCATCACGTCCTTGGGCTTGGCAAAAACATTCTCGATAAAAGTCGCGGGCACGATGCGAAGAGAAACCTCGCGGTAAATGCCTCCGAAAGTCAGGTAGTCAATTTCATAGCCGAAGGGGGGAATGTCGGCACGTTCGCTGGAATCGAGGTCCACGGCCAGCACGTTCTCGCCATCGAAATCAAGGTGCGGGGTGAGCTCAAAAGAAAAAGGTGTGTACCCTCCCTTGTACTCGCCCAGCCGCTGGCCATTGATCCAGACGGTGGAGGCAGTCATGGCCCCTTCAAAATCCACGAAGACACGCTTGCTCCGGGCCTCGGGAGGAAGTTTGAAGCGGCGGCGGTAGCTGGAGACGAACTCATAGCTCTTTTCGTCAAAACTATGCCAGGGTAGGCGCACGTTGGTATGAGGAATCACGACGCGCTCGTATCCGGAGTCGTCGAAATCGCGGGCGTGTGCCCCTTCCGCCACGGTACGGCTGAAACGCCAGTTGCGATTCATGGGCAGAACCAGGCGTCCGGGGGCGGCGCCGGCTTCCGCAGCGCTATTGGCTAGTGCCGAGCGGGCAATGGTCGCACCCGCAATGAACGTGCCGGTAGTCTTGAGAAAGTTGCGTCGGTCCATGGATCCCCTCGATGTGCCGGTGGAATGATTGCGGGGTGCATTATCTAATATTGGCCCCACCCCTGTAAACGCTTACACTCCAGGGGAAACCTGTGGGCGGACACGAGTGTCCGCCCCACCGACCATTGACTAACCCTCAAATTCCCTTGTCTGCCCATGACTGCTAAAATAGAGTTCTCTTCCCGAGACCTCCCACGTGGACATGCATGAACATTAAGGAAGTCGCAAAACGGGCGAAGGTCTCAACCGCCACGGTTTCGCGCACCATCAACGATTCCGAGAAGGTCAGGCCTGGAACCGCGGCGCGTGTTCGCCAAGCCATCGAAGAGCTGAACTTCTATCCCAACACCCACGCTCGTACCCTGGTGTCGGGACGGAGTCGGATGCTGGGGCTGATCATCTCCGACATCACCAACCCTTTTTTCCCCGAACTGGTAAAAAGTTTTGAAGATCAGGCGGTGGAGCGCGGCCAGGAAGTCATCATTGGGAACACGGACTACAATCCCAAGCGGATGGCAGGATGCATCCGGCGCATGGTGGAACGCAAAGTCGATGGCGTGGCCATCATGACGTCTGAAGCCGACCCTGCCCTGGTGACCGAACTGACCCGCCGCAACATCCCTACTGTGTTCATGGACACCGGCAAAACTGGCCCGCACAGCACCAATATCCGCATCGATTACGCCCAGGGCATTCACGAGGCCATGCAACATCTGTTTTCGCTCAACCATCGACGCATTGCCTTTATCGCTGGTCCCATGAACCTGGAATCGGCCCGCATGCGGCGCGACGCTTACCTTTCGGGGCTGAAGTCCAGGGGTCTCTCCGACAAAGCGATGATCGAGAAGGGAGACCACCGGATCGAAGGCGGCGCCATGGCCATGAGAAGCTTGCTGAAATTGCCTCAGCGCCCCACCGCGGTCATCACCTCCAACGACCTTACCGCGATTGGAGCACTGGGCGCGATTCTGCATGCCGGCTTGAAAGTTCCCGAAGATATATCGCTGATTGGTTTTGATGATATTTCGTTCGCTCATCTCACGCAGCCACCCCTGACCACCGTGATCCTGTCGCGGACCCAGCTTGCCATCACCGCTTTTGCGGCGCTCGAGGCCCTCATCCGAAAAGACGAGGGGCCGCACGTCGATTACTCAATTCCGACCCACCTGGTGATGCGCGGCTCCACTCGGGCTATCTAGGATTCCAGTTTTCCTCTGTCATCCTGAGCGAAGTAGCTGCTTCGCGGGCGGAGCAGTCACGGAGTCGAAGGACCCTATAGCCGAGCAGTAGGCTGTGGTTAGTGCACGTTTGATTGAACCGAGCAGGGTAGGAGTGGATGCCTAATCCGCGCTGGCGCCATTGGCCGCGGAACACACATACACATCAGGTTTGATCCCGGTGGCGGCCTGATATCGTTCCGAGATCTGCTCCGCAAATCGGGAGGCGTCAGTGCTCTTCACCAGGTTCACGGTGCAGCCGCCGAAGCCGCCGCCGGTCATGCGTCCGCCACAGTAGCCCTCCAGGGACTCCGCAATTTCGACCATGATGTCCAGCTCCCGGCAACTGACTTCAAAGAGGTCGCGGAGGCTGCGATGCGATTCGCGCATCAGGCTTCCAAATCGGCTCACATCACCGGCTGCCAGATATCTGGCGCCTTCCTGCACGCGCTGGTTCTCCGAGACTACATGCAGACAGCGTTTGTAGATCGTGGCTGGGACCTCGGCGATGTGTCGTTCCAGCTGCTCCAGCGAAATGTCTCGCAGCGCGCGCGCATGGGGATACCACTCGCGCAAGATGCGCACGCCTTCATCGCACTCGTCACGGCGGCGATTGTAGGCGCCGTTAGCGTGTTCGTGCTTCACCATGGTGTTGCAGATGACCAGGCGCACGTTCTCCGGAATGGGAATCAACTTGTATTCCAGGGAGCGGCAGTCCAGCAACAGGGCGTGTCCGGCGCGGCCGAGACAGGAGACAAACTGGTCCATGATGCCGACCCGTGCGCCGATAAATACGTTTTCCGCTCTCTGGCACAACTTTGCGACTTCAGGCAGCGTAAGCCGTGCGCCATTGAGGCTCATCAGGGCGAGAGCGCTGGCCACTTCAATCGCGGCCGAGGAACTGAGGCCGGCTCCGATGGGTACTTCACCCCGGACCAGCAAGCTGGCGCCTTGGGTCGGATGCCCGATCTCAGCCAGCATCACGGCAATACCCAGAACATAGTCTGCCCATGCGCCTTTACCATGGCTGGGCAGGTTATCCAGATCAAATTCAAATTCCTGGGAAAATTCTTCCGACCGAATTACCAGTTTGCGATCCGGCCGGGAAGAAATGGCGACCCGGGTAGAAAAGCCGATGGCACAGGGCATGACGAAACCGTCGTTGTAATCGGTGTGTTCACCCAACAGATTGACTCGTCCCGGGGCACAGAAGATCCGGGGCGGAGACCCGAAGGCGTTCTCAAAATGTTGAGCCAATTCTGCTGACTTCATACGGTTCCGAAAGAAGCCTAGGCCAAGCAAAAAACAGGGCGTGAAATCCGGGTTGGGAGTATAAAATACTGCATTTGTAAGCGATTACAAGCAGCCACAATAGGCGGCCCAGGGCCTCCTGTCAAACGCGTTTTATCTATCGTTTTTCCAGCCGGTGACAGGCTTTCGGGTACATTGTAACTCAAGGTTCGGAGGCACGTTATTGAAGCTTACCGAAGATCCACATCGCAGATTCAACCCTCTTACCGGCGAGTGGTTACTGGTATCTCCGCACCGCGCCGGGCGCCCCTGGCAGGGACAACTGGAGAAGGTCTCTACCCAGCCCGAGCCCGAATATGACCCCACCTGCTACCTTTGTCCGGGCAACGCCCGGGCGGGGGGTGTGCTTAATCCGCCCTACACCGGCACTTTTGTTTTCGACAATGACTTCGCCGCCCTCAAGCCTACGGTTCGCGACGACCGCCTGGACATCGAAAACCGGGGGTTGCTGGTCGCGGAGGGCGAGCTCGGACTCTGCCGGGTAATCTGCTTCTCCCCGCGGCATAACCTTACCCTCGCCACCATGTCGCCGAAGGACATCGAAGGTGTGATCCATACCTGGACAGCTCAATTCCGGGAACTGGGCGAAATGCCATATATCAATCACGTCCAGATATTCGAGAATCGCGGATCCATGATGGGCGCCAGTAACCCTCATCCCCACTGCCAGGTATGGGCCACGCATTCGGTTCCAGACATTCCCGGAAAAGAGCTGGCCTGCCAGGCCGGCTATCTAGAGAGACATAACACTTGTTTACTGTGTGATTATATCCATCTGGAGGACCAGCAGAAAGTTCGCCTGGTTTGCCAGAACGAGGGGTTCGTCGCCCTGGTACCCTTCTGGGCGGTCTGGCCCTTCGAAGTCATGGTATGCAGCCGCCGCCATTTGGGAACGTTCCGGGATTTTACCGAGAGAGAAGTCGTGCTGCTGGCCGAGTTGCTGCAGCAAGTGACGGCAACGTACGACAAGGTTTTCGACGTGCCCTTCCCTTATTCGATGGGCTTTCATCAAGCGCCCACCGACGGAAACCCGCATCATGAATGGCACTTTCACGCCCATTTCTATCCTCCTTTGCTGCGCTCCGCGACCATTCGAAAATTCATGGTGGGATTTGAAATGCTGGGCATGCCCCAACGCGACATCACGCCGGAGAGCGCAGCGGCGCATTTGAAGGCGCTGTGCAGTGAGGGCTGATAGGCCAGATTGAGAGAACCGGATGAGTCCCTTGCGACCAAGGACTTCGCTAATCGTCTTCCTCCTAGTTGGCTTCGTCATTCCTTGGAGCACATGGATCACCCTGAGATTGAAACATGTCGCCGCTCCCGAATTCACTCTCGCATACATGGCCAGCGCTGCTTTCTGCAGTGTGGGAGGCGTGGCGGCCACCTACCTGGCAAAGGGGCGCTCTGGTGTTAGAGACCTTGCGCATCGCTGTGTGTTGTATCGGGTCCCCGTCGCTTGGTGGCTCTATGCTCTGTTCCTCGGCCTGGCAGTGCATGCCATCGCCACAACGATCTACGGCATTGCTCACGGTCAGGTTGGTCCGGTCAGACCGACTGAGTTGTTCCACCAATGGTGGTTGTTTTACACGTTCCTTTTCACTCTGTTTCAGGGCCCCTTGGCCGAGGAACTTGGGTGGCGTGGTTTCCTTCTGCCGCACCTCATGGATAGATATTCTCCGCTGGGAGCCAGCATGATTGTAGGACTCGTGTGGGCGGCCTGGCACATCAACGTGTTCTTCTTACCCCTTGCCAGTGGGGCTTTGTTCGCCGCGAGTGCAATGGCTCTCAGTATTCTGATGACCGTACTGTTCTTGCGAACGCGCGGAAGTGTTCTTCTTGCGATTGTGATGCATTGGAGTGGTCTGCCAGGGAAATACATCGTCGGGATCTTATTCCCTGCCGCTCAGCAGCCACCCGATTGGCTCAGGGCTGCTGTACTCATCACAGTCGCGATAATCATCGCTGCGACAATGGGCAGCAATCTCTCCCGAATGGGCTGCCCAGCCACGAAGATATCGACGTAGGATGTACTTCGAGAATTTTGTGGTTAAAGACCTTACCCCCAAACATCCACCAGCCAAAATGCGTTGACAAACCCGGTCCAAGCCTGCAATCGTTTACACCGCCGCCGGAAAATGACGGGCCCAGCTCACGATTCACGAGGGAGAATTCTTCATGTTGAGGACCATCGACTGGACCATCATGGTCGTGTACTTCGTCTTCGTACTAGGAATCGGAGCTGTCCTCAAGCGCTACGTCAAAACCAGTACGGACTTCTTTCTCGCAGGACGCTCCATTCCGGCCTGGGTTGCCGGGTTGGCCTTTCTTTCCGCCAACCTGGGGGCGCAGGAAGTGATCGGCATGGGCGCCTCGGGCGCGAAGTACGGCATTGCCACCAGCCACTTTTACTGGATTGGCGCCATCCCTGCGATGGTCTTCGTCGGCGTGTTCATGATGCCGTTTTACTACGGCTCGCGGGCGCGCTCGGTGCCCGAATATCTTCGCCTGCGCTTTGATGAAAAAACTCGCGGGCTTAACGCGGTTTCGTTCGCTATCATGACCCTGTTTTCTTCCGGCATTTCCATGTATGCCATGGCGAAGCTGATTCAGATCCTGCACATTTTCGACGCGCCTTTCGCCTGGCTAGGGCTGCCGCAGGCCTGGATATTTCACTTCTCCCTGGTGATCTCTGCGCTGGTGGTGCTGGGATACATCCTGCTGGGCGGACTGACCAGCGCCATCTACAACGAAGTGGTCCAGTTTTTCCTGATCGTCGCCGGGTTCCTTCCGCTGGTCTGGCTGGGCTTGAAGAATATTGGGGGCTGGCAAGGGCTGAAGGCCAATCTTGATCCCTCTTACACGCACTCCTGGCTGGGCATGAGCAATCCGCACACCAACCGCCTGGGAGTGGAATGGTTCGGCCTGAGCATGGGGCTTGGCTTTGTGCTGTCGTTTGGATACTGGTGCACGGATTTTCTGGTCATCCAGCGGGCCATGGCCGCCAACTCCATGAATTCCGCGCGCTGTACACCGCTCATCGCCGCCTTCCCCAAAATGCTCTTCCCTTTCCTGGTCATACTGCCGGGATTGATTGCGATTGCCCTGCCCACCCAGAATCTCGCGAATCTGGCGGGCACACATGCGGCCACCACTATCGAAGGACGAGGCTTGATTCCGGCGAAGATGGATGCGTCAGGCCAGGTCATCCGGGACAAGGACGGAACGGTAGAGCTGGATTACGACCTGGCCACTCCCAACATGCTGCTGCACTACTTCCCTACGGGAATCCTGGGCCTTGGCTTGACCGCGCTGCTGGCCAGCTTCATGTCAGGGATGGCAGGGAACGTGACTGCATTCAATGCCGTGTGGACGTACGACATCTACCAGTCGTATATAAATAAGAAGGCCAGCGACGAACACTATCTATGGATGGGACGCATGGCCACCATCTTCGGCATCGCTCTGTCCATCGCCACCGCCTACATGGCGACGCGCTTCAACAACATCATGGACATGCTGCAACTGGTGTTCGCCTTCGTTAATGCCCCACTGTTCGCGACCTTCCTGCTGGGCATGTTCTGGAAGCGGACCACCGGGCATGGCGCGTTCACTGGGTTAATGGGAGGCACGATGGCAGCCGCCCTGCATCAAGGGGTGACCCTGCCTCAGGGAGGCGTCCCGGGAGTAAAGGGCGGATGGATTGCCGCCATGCACATTTACCCCAGCGAGATGGCGCAGAACTTCTGGACGGCTATTTATGCCTGGACCACCTGCTTCGTGATCACAATCGTAGTCAGCCTGCTGACCCGGGCGCACGACGAGAAGGAACTCACAGGCCTGGTGTACTCGCTCACCGAACGCCCGACGCAGCACGGCCTAAGCTGGTACCAGCGGCCGGCGGTGCTGGCCGTGGTGGTGCTGGCGGCCACGGGTTTGCTGAATATTATTTTCCGATAGGAGAAGTGATGGGACTCGACATCCGGCTGCCAATTGGTTTCCTGTTCTCCATCTTCGGAGTGCTGTTGATCGCCTTCGGCGCACTGAGCGACAAAGCGATTTATGAACGCTCGCTGGGCATCAACATCAACCTGGAGTGGGGAGTCGTCATGCTGCTGTTCGGCGCGCTGATGCTTTTCCTGGGCAGGCGCGGAATCAAGATCTGAGCAGAGCGGACGTCAGATTTCAGGGAGCGACTAAGACCTCAATTCAGGAAAAACAGGAATCATCATGCGCACCATTCGATCGTCACAGGGTATAGAATTCGCACTCTTTTGGGCTGTTGCTGCCATTTTTCTGTTAGCGCCCATCCTCAGCGCGCAGACGCCTCCTCCTCCGCCCATCGTGCTGGGAACGGCCTGGTATCCGGAACAATGGCCGGAGTCGCGCTGGGACGCCGATCTGGCGCTGATGGAGCAAGCCGGAATCCACATGGTGCGCGTCGGCGAATTTGCCTGGAGCCGCATGGAGCCCAGCGAGGGCAACTACGATCTGGACTGGCTGGATCGCGCCGTCACCGCAGCCTCAAAGCACGGTATCTACACCGTGGTGGGCACTCCTACCGCGGCTCCGCCGGCCTGGCTGACCCAGAAATATCCCGAGACCTTGCGCGTCGATGAGGAAGGCCACCGCGCCGAGCATGGCAATCGTCAGCAGTTCAACTTCGCCAACGCGAAGTACCGCGAGCTGGCGCGCAAAATTGCCGAACAGCTCGCCAAACGCTTTGGCCACAATCCTTACGTGCTGGGCTGGCAGATTGATAACGAATACTCCGACATCTCGTTCGATCCCGATACCAAGGCGCAATTCCAGCAGTGGCTCAAGGCGCGCTATGGCACCCTCGACAATCTGAACGCCCGCTGGACCACCTCCTACTGGAGCGAAACCATTTTCGACTGGAGCCAGATTCCGATTCAGACGCAATACGGCAATCCCGGATTGCTCCTGGCCTGGAAGCGATTTGTCAGCGATACCTGGCGCACTTATCAGAAGAACCAACTGGATGTGATCCGCGCCAATTCCGACCCCAAACAGTTCATCACCACAAACACGATGGGTTGGTACGACGGCTTCGATCACTACGTGGTCGAGAAGGACCTCGACCTTGCCGCCTGGGACGACTATGTCGGACAGGGACATCTCGATCCCGCCAAGAACGGCTTGGCCCACGACCTGACTCGCGGATTCAAAGGCAAGAATTTCTGGGTCATGGAGACCCAGCCGGGGTCGGTAAACTGGGCCCCGGTCAACAACTCGCTCGATAAAGGAGAAGTCCGGGCCATGGCCTGGCACGATGTGGGACATGGCGCCGACGTGGTCAGCTACTGGCAGTGGCGCAGCGCGTTGAATGGTCAGGAGGAATACCACGGAACGCTCGTGGGAGCGGACGGAACGCCCGTGCCTCTGTATCCGGAAGTGCAGCAGATTGGCCGGGAGTTCGCCAAGGCGGGTCCAGCGCTGGCGGGAACATCGGTCAAGTCCGAGGTTGCGATGCTGCATTCTTACGACAGCCGCTGGGCCATCGACTGGCAGCGCCACAACAAGAACTACGACCCCATCGCAGAACTGGTGAGCTACTACGGGCCGCTGCGCGCAGCCTGTCAGTCCATCGATGTCGTCGAAGCGGTCGCGCCGCTCAGCCGATACAAACTGGTGGTGGCTCCCGGACTGAATGTTCTCTCCGATGCAGCAGCCAAGAATCTCATTGCATATGTGCGCGGGGGCGGACACCTGGTGCTGGGCCAACGTTCTGGCATGAAAGACGAAGACAATGGATTGCAGCCTCAGCGCCAACCCGGGCCACTGGTTGACCTGCTGGGTGGACGGGTTGAGCAGTATTACGCGCTGGTCGATCCGGTGGCAATCGAAGGAAAGTTTGGCTCCGGGCAGGGCAAGCTATGGGCTGAGCTTCTGAGTGCGAACGATAAAGATACCGAGGTGCTCGAGACCTATGGCAAGAGCAACGGCTGGCTCGATGGCAAGCCTGCGGCCATCACGCGCAAAGTCGGCAAAGGCCGTATCACTTACATCGGCGCCTGGCTGGACGGCTCCGCCATGACGGCGGCGGCCAAGTGGATGACTGACGTGAGTGGCGTGAAACCCGCGCTGGGCAAGGTTCCTGACGGGGTCGAAGTCTATCCCCGCTACGGCGACCATGGCGTAGTTTACATTCTGGTCAACCTGTCAAAGACTGAGCAGACGGTTGCCCTGCCATCGGCGATGACGGATGTGCTCGAAGGCGGATCGAAACAATCGGTCAAGCTTCCCGTCTATGGCGTAGCCGTGCTGTCGAAATAATGTGTGGGTCGGACACTCTTGTCCGACGCCTTTGACTTTGCTTTTGCTTCGGACTTTGCCTTTGCCTCGTCAAGATGTCGGGACGTCAAACAGCAACCCAAGCAACATCAACTTCAAAAGCGTCGGACAGGAGTGTCCGACCCCCACTGGAGTGCCTAAGCTAGCTTATCCAGGTGAGCAGTTGCTTGATGTCGGTGGGAGTGGACGATGCGGTCCCGCGCGGCAAGGCCGGGCCGATGGCCACGGCCTCACTGTGTCCTTCGAACCACACCAGAAAGGAAGATTTGTCCGCCCCGGGCAGGCGCTGCTGATTCAGATAGGTGTAGTAAGAGCCCATGTCCGCGTCCACCAGCGAACCCGTGGGATCAAGTTCGGCATCGGAGCGGATTCCAGAGAGCAACTCGTTCATCGGTTGTTGCCGCTGCCGTGGCGCAAAGCGCACCAGTAAAGTGAGGGGCTGGGCCCGGCGGAGAGTTTCGCGCGCCGCCCACTGCGCGAAGGTCGTGCTGAAAATCTGCGTTCCGGAACCTTCCGTCAGGAGCTTGACCTGAAAGCGCTCCAGCACCACATCTCCTGCTTGGCCCATGCCAGCTTTTTCCATGCCCAGGTCCGCCGGACGCATCTGGGCCAGCAGCGTGCGCAGCGTCTCCGGCCCCATGCCGGGCTTTTGGATCTCTCCGTGCATCTTGCGCAGCAGGATCGCGCGCGCGGGTTCCAGGGCCTTGTAGGAGACGCAGGTCAACGCAGAATCATGGGCCGATTCCTGGCCGCCATCAATGTACCAGTGCGCGTAGGGAGCAGGATGCGCTTTGGCCCGGCCGGCAACAGCGTTCAACAGCGTCTCCAGGCCGTGCTCGGGATTGACCTGGCTGAAATATCCGCCATGGGGGCGCAACTTGCGAAAAAGAGGTTCGTCGTGCGCGGCTGCACCCTGTCCGATGACGGCAATTCCTAAACGAGGAACCGCGGGCGACTCAGGCGGCACCGCCGTTTGCAGACGGCTGGCATAATCCATCGCCGCCTGGCGAAACGCGTCCAGTTGGTGGGTACTCCAAAGATGCGCCGATAGCTGCTCGACAAACTGGGCCGGCGAGTTGACCCAATCGAATGATTCGAGCTTGGGGGATTCGCTTATCTGGGCGAATCCCTGGAACCATTCCTTCGCCTGGTCCGCGGAAAGCGCGTTCAGGTTGGCAAGTTCATTTTCGATGGCCTTGCGCTCCGGAGGAAACTTGAAATCGTAGTCAATGACTTCTCGCAGCAGGCTGGCCACGAAGGTCAGGGGCAGGCGTTGCAGAGCCCCGACGTAATCCGTGACCAGCTTTCTGGCCTCTGGCGGATAGTCCTTGAAGTGCTCCGGCTTGAGATCGCTTGGCAACATAAGCACTACAACAGTTCTGGTATCGGCTTGCCCTGTGCGAGCGAGGCCGAGAAATCGAGCATCGAGCCGAGAGTCGGCACCAGATCGGTGGACTCCATGGCGCGGTCGTACACCACCCCTGGGCGTACGCCGGCGCCCAGTGCCATCATCCAGGTAGTACGGGAGAGCGCATCGCCGGTGCGATGATGCTGGAACCCGTTGCCCCCGGAATCCTCGTCTGAGTCCCGCCCAAAGTCGGGCAGGATAAAGAGCGTCGTGTTCCCGGCATATTCCGGCTCGGCCTGGATCGCCTGCCAAATTTCGCCGCACAGGCGGTCGGTGCGCCGGATGCCGTCAATGTAAAGCGAGTAGGCTCCGGCGTGCGCGATATCAATGTCGTGCATGGTGATCCACAGCAAGCTGGGCGCTACCTGCCGCATCAACTGACGCGCGATATATACCGAGAGCTCGTCCGGGCTGGACAAGGTCCGGGCATGAGACCTGAAGTCATCGACGGAGAGCTTCAGCAGCATTTCCAGCTGTTGCAATTCGAACTCACGGCCGCCAAGCTCGGGGGCGTAGAACGGGGTCTCATAGTTGTCCCGCAGCAGGTGCTCGTAGTCGCCGCTAGCGCCTGCCAGGGCCGCGGTCAAAAGATGCTTGGGCAGTATCACCGTCGCACCCGTCCCCACGCCGTAGGAAGGATGGTTGCTTTCGCCAATCCGATTGAAGCCGTTGCTGGGAGCTACCACCCACGCATCCGAGCGGGGACGCTTCAAGTCTTTGCGGAAGTACTCGAAGACGGTCGGGTTGGCCGGCGGGACCGCGGCAAAGTTGTTGAAAGTCTCGTACACCCCGGTGACCAGGCTGGCGGTGGCGACATAATGGCCGAGGATTCCGCGATTGACCACTTGGGTGAAGAAGGCCGACTGAGGGATGAGTTCACGCATCAGGTGCGGGATATTCTCCTGTCCCTCGGGCGCAAATGTCTCCTGGTCCCGCGCTCCGCCGCCAAACGTGATGACCACAACTTTTCTCTTCTTGCGAGTGGACGCTGCTCTGGCCATGGCGCTCGGGCCCAGCAATGCACTTCCCATCGCCAGCCCCGCCGCCGTACGCAGAAATTCGCGCCGATTGCAGGCCAGCTGCCGGGCAAGCTCTTGAGGATTGCACGCCGCGGCAGCGGCCCGGAGTCTCTCAGTTCGCGTTGAAGAGCTGTATGCCATATCCAGGTCTGATTACTTATATGTGGGCGCGAGCGTCCCGCTCGTGCATGCCAAGCACGAGCGAGGACGCTCGCGCCTACATTAACCCGATCACTTCGACGTCTGCCCACCTTTCGCCGAATATACGAATTGCCGGATGTCCGCCCTCTGCTTGTCGACCTCCGCCAGATGCTCAGCCCGGAGCCTTTGATACACCTGCAACTCCTGCTGCGCAAGTTCCGTCTGTTTAGTGTGCACGTAGGCCTGGCCCAGCCGGTAGTGAACGTCCGCCAGGTCCGGGCTCAGATCACGTGCCCTCACGTATTCCGGAATGGCCTCTGCATACCTGGTCTGGTCGGAATAGAGGTTTCCTAATTGAAGGTGGGCCTCTGCCAGCTTGTCATCGAGGGCGATTGAATTCTTCAGCAGCCCTTCAATCTGCTGCAGATCCATCCCGGGATCCTGTGCCCGCTTTCCCTTCCACAGGCTCATCGCGTAGTAGTAGGACGCGCGGGCATTTTTCGGCTGAAGTTCGGCGAAGCGGCGGAAGCGTTGGATAACCTCGTCGGCCTGCCCCGGCGAGCTGTCGTAGGCCTTGGACAGAAAGAGGTAGCAGCTGGGGTCGGAGGGATCAAGGTCGGCCCCGTGCAGCAGGGCCTTCACCGCCTCGTCGTAGTTGCCGCGTGAGTACAGAGCCATGCCCAGGCCGATGATCAGCCGGGGCGATTTGGGATAACGCTCGGTGGCATGCTGGAAGACTTCAATCGCGGGCCCCAGCGTGCGGTGAATCAGCAGTTCGCTTCCCCAGTCGAACAGGTTGCTCTCGCTCGGATCCATGTGGGCGGCGGTCTCGTATTCATTGGCCGCCTCGACGAATTTACCGTCCTTCTCTTCGATCTCGCCCAGCAGGTTGTGCAGCTCCGCGGTGTTCTTGTTTTTCAACAGATTTTGCACCAGCTGGCGGGCATCCGCGAGCCGCCCGGTCAGAACGTAAGCCAGCGCTAGGTCATAGCCGTTGTCGTAGGAAGACGGATCAATTTTCTGGGCCTGACCGAGATAACGCGCCGCCTCGGCAACCTTTCCAGCATGGACGTAAAACTCGCCCAGATTGTGGTTGGTGTCGAAATTCTTCGGATCGAGCTCAGCCGCCTTGCGGAATTCCATGCCGGCCAGCTCCGCCTTTCCCAAGCGCATCAGGTTGGCCGCCAGATTGGTCCGGGCGGAGACAGAATCGGGTTTGAGGCGCACTGCCTTCTGCAGATGCGGGCTGGCTTTCGCGTCCTGCGATTGCGCGGAATAGACCAGGCCCAGGAGTTCGTGGACATCGAAGCTTTCGGGGACCTCGGGCAGGAGGCTTTCCAGCCGTTGGGCGGCCTCAGGGAATTGGCCCGATTCATATTGCGCAACCGCAGCCTGAAACTCGCGCTCCAGCCGCGGTTTCTGAGCCGCGGCAGCCATCACCGGCGGGTGCCATGCCAACACCACCACAGAAACGAGAGGAATGAACCACAGCGACCGTTGCCGGATGATCACGGTCTTCCCATGCTAACACCACGTCCGAGCGGGCGGGAGAGTCTGACGCATGTGTAACGGGCGGAAGGCATTCTTACCGAGTGCCTTCCGCCCGTGATTGCCACTCTAGCTTAGAACCGCAATTTCAGAGCAAACTGGATCTGCCTCGGATCGTAGGGAGCATCGCGAGTGGAACCCACTTCGCCGAAGTTCGAACTGGTGAAATTGCCCGATCCCGAAACCGAAACAACTCCGTTGCCGCCGAAGTTAGGAGCGTTGAAGTTCGGGTGGTTGAGGATATTGAAGAATTCAGCCCGGAATTGCAAGTTGAAGCGTTCACCGAGCTTGAATTCCTTGAAGGTAGAGAAATCCAACCGTTTGAAGGGAGGTCCGGCAATCTGGGTGGGAGAGCCACCCAGCAAGCCAAGGCCACCGTTAATCGGAATGCATCCCGCGACCGAACTGGTGTCAGGCCCAGTGGAACGCCACACGCAAGGCTGGGTCCATGCCCCCGCATTCGCGAGGAAGCTCGGCTGTCCGTTGGAGTCAATGTGCATACCTCTCTTTGGATCTTGCCCCGGGATGAGAATGTCGTAGCATCCCGTGCCGTTGCCGGTGTTAGAAGGACAGCTGAGGGTAATCGGTTGTCCGCCCTGTAGGACGGCGCCCCAACTCACGCTCCAGCCTCCTAGCAACATATCGGCAGCCTTGCCCCCATTCGCCATGAAACGCTTGTTATGACCGAAGGGTAACTCGTAGCTGCCGCTCAGGTGTACGACATTGCGGATATCGAAGGATGCCAAGCCGTAGTCGTAAGCAATTCCAGCCCCGGCCACATCCGGAGCCCGGAAGCCAGCCGTGCTTCCGCCGTTGAGCAGGTCGCCGGCGTCGGTGCGCGCCTGTGACCAGGTGTAGGTCGCCAGGAAGCTCAGCCCGCCCGCGAATTGTTTTTCCGCCTTGGTCTGAAACGAATGATAGTGGCTGTTCCCGCTAGTAATGGCGTAGCTCGCATTCTGCCCAAAATCAGGGAAGGGCAGGCCCCCTTGCGCAGGGAGAACACGGGTCGGACCCGTAAGAGCCGCGTCCACGGGCAAGACCTGGGTGGGGCGGTTGGAGCCCGGGAACGACTCCAAATGCCGCGCCAGCGAGGTCACGTAGCCGGCCTGCACACTGAAAGTGGGCGTCACCTGATATTGCAGCGTGAGGTTACCGCTCATGGAATAGGGAGTTTTGTAGTCGAACTGGATGCCGCGCAGTGCCAGGCCGCTGGCATTGACCAGAGTGGGGTCGAGTGGCGTGCAAGAGAAGCCAACTTCAAAGGTGGCTGCGGGGGCGGCGCACCCGGGAATTGTGATGGGGTGACCGTCGTCCGCTGCGGAATATTGGAAGTTGAACTGGAAGGGATAGTTCTCTCCCAGGTTAGGTGAAAATCCGCGGTTCTCAAACCCGTTGTAGAAGAGGCCGAAGCCGCCGCGGGCAACCAGCTTCGGGCTAACCTGGTAGGCAAAACCAAGCCGGGGCGCGAAGTTATATTTTTGCGAGTTCCCCAGCCCCTTACCGTACTTGTTGCCGATTACAACCCCAATGCCATCCGTCGCAGTCAAGGTGTTGAAACTGGGAGAGAAGTTCGCAGGGTTGGTTCCCGCTGGAATCAAATATAGAGGAGTATTGCTGGGCGGGCCGCTGGGAACGAAGTTGGCCTGGGCTCCGTGGTGTTCAAACACGAGACCGAAGAAGTCCCAGCGCAAGCCCAGGTTTACGGTCAGTTTGGGTGTGACCTTCCAATCATCGTTGAAGTAGCTGCCGTAATAATTCTTCCCGTTATCAGTGAGCGAAATGTTGGATACGTACAGGCTGTTGTTGCCGCCGCCGGTCGAGGCGCCCCCGACATTATCAACTCCACCCGCCACTGTGGTTAAAGCGGGAGACAGCAAGAACTGCGCCCGTCCGGTGTTGCCATTGCGTACGTTGGGAACATCCGTATAAACGCTGCCGTAATCGAACTCTCCGCGGGACCACGGTGGCTGCAGGGTCGAGAACTTAACGTGTTGCCACTCAAAACCCATCTTGAAGGTGTGCTTGCCGTAAATTTTGGTGAAGTCATCCGTCACCTGGAAAGTGGAGGTGACTTCGTCGGAGGGCAGGAAGGCGTTGCTGCCCAGAGTCGACAGGCCATTTATGCCGAAGGCGGGCAGGCCGCCGTTCTCGTGCAATTGCGGAATACCCTGGATGCCGAACTGTCCGGGGATGTCGCTGAGATCGTTGGCCGAGGGTGACACGCGCGTCGTATGCAGATAGTTGAGACCGGCGCGGGCCACGTTCACCATGGTCGGGGAGAACACGTGGGTGTAAGCCAATGCGCTCTGTTGCGCCAGGGCGGTCTGGTTGCCCTGCTGGAAGCCGCCGCCATCAGCTATGCCACCGAAAATTCCGGGGATGAACTGAGGATCGTCCACATAGCTGAAGCGGTAGAACAGCTGGTTCTTTTCGCTGAAGTTGACGTCCATCCGGGTATCAAAAGAGTTGCGGCGCTCACTCAGTTTTGGAGAGTTCCCGTAATTCGAAAACAGAGTGCCGTTGTTGGTTGGCAGGGGATAGAGGTTAAACAGCGCGATGGCGTTCGGGTCCAGTCGGTTGAGGGGTAGCTGATTCAGGGTGCAGTTGGCGAGGCTGTATGCCGCGGTGCTGGCCGGGCAGTTGGTGTTAATGGGGTCCCGGACGAAGCCCGTGCTGGTCGCGAGCCGGCCTGAAATCGGATCGACAGTGTTGATCGTCACGGGGCGCGTGGTCGCAGGATCAAGAATCGTTCCGATGGGGACAGTCCGACCGACGGCGTCAGTTTCGAGGGTACCGTTTTGACCGGTGATCAAATCAGAGAAGTCTGCAAGGGTGGGATCAGCGCCAAGGCCGTTGATACCGTTTCGCTCCAGGACGGTGGGGACAGAGCCGCTCAGAATGGTGCCCTGAAGGCGGCGCAGTCCTTCGTAGTCGCCGAAGATGAAGACCTTGTTCTTGATAATCGGTCCGCCGAGCGACACTCCGAACTGGTTCTGCCGAAGTTCGCCCTTGGGCACGTTGTGGAAATTTTCAAACCAGTCTGCCGCGTCGAGTTTGTCATTGCGGAGATACTCCCAGGCCGCGCCGTGGAAGCTGTTGGTGCCCGACTTGATGGTGGCGTTCAGCACGGCGGCGCCGGAGCGGCCGAACTCGGCGCTAAAGCCGGAGGTCTGTACCTTGAACTCCTGAATGGCTTCCAGCGGAGGAAGCACAACGTAGTTGGTCCCGTTCAGGAAGTCCACGGTGTCAGAATTGTTGTCAATGCCGTCCAGCATGTAGTTGTTTTGCGCCGGCCGGTTGCCGTTAGCGGCGAAGGCGCCGGTGGCCGCGTTACCGCGTGTGTCCGCCTGCGGAGAGTTCACGCCGGCGGCGAGTTGGGCCAGGAAGGTGAAATTCCGTCCGTTCAGGGCTTGATTTTCGATCTGGTGACTACCTATGACCTGTCCGACGGAAGCGTCTTCGGTCTGCATCAAGGGGGCCACAGCGCTGACTTCGATCCGTTCGCTGGTGGAACCCGGCTTGAGCTGCAGGTTCACCAACAGGCGCTGCTGCACGTTCAGTTTCAGGTCCTTCTGGGTCGTGGTGGCGAAGCCCTGGGAGGTCGCGGAAACTGTGTAGTTTCCAATTCTGACCGGCGAGAAGGTGTATTCCCCGGTACTGCTGGTGGCGGTCTGGAGCACCAAGCCGTTGTCCAGATTGGTCAGAGTCACCTCGGCGTTGCCGACTACGGCACCGCTGGAATCCGTAACCAGACCAGTGATAGCACCTTGGTCCACCTGGGCCAATCCGGGTTGCGCGGCAATCAGCAAGAAGCAGATAGAGGCAAGCGCGATGCAGCAAAGCGAACTGAACCAGCGCAGAGGATATTGATTGACTCTCATGGTCGAGGTTCTCCCCTTAAACTCTTTGTTTAGTGACCTTCCAGGGCCGGATGCAAGCGAACCGTGTTTTCCAGGGTCGCGCATGTAAACGTGTACATTAGCGAAACGGGACAACCTTAGAACAGGTTTGGAGAACTTGTCAAGAATAAAACTAGTGCCTTTGTACTATCCCTCTCGGCTCGCCCAAGTCCGGCCTTTCCGGCTCGCGAAACCTCTGAATTCTTCCCCAGCCTCGTCCCGGAAGCAGCTCACCTGGTAAGGCTGGGTTTCTTTTCGGGCTTGGCGTAGTCATCCGCGAACCCCTTAACCGCAAAGGCCGCCAAGGAAATCCGCAAAGAACGCAAAGGAAACATCCCCCGGTGATCCAGTCGTTTGGATTAACTTCACGCCGGTGCTAACATGCGCTTCGGTGAGCCATTCCGGCGAGGACATTTTGAGGATGGCGCGTCACAAAGACGAAGACCACATTGTTTTCACGTCGAACCTTCTTGAGAGGAATACGGTGGGCGCCTGTACTCTTTCTTCCGGCACCCTTTCAGACAGCGCCTTTCCGGCTGCTGCTCTCCGAAACACCCAGAGACCGCACTCCTTCATTCCCCTTTGCTGATTTCCGTCTGACTCCGCACTACCCCACGAAGTCTCCACTGGATGAGGTGCTGCGGAAAGTGGTTCCGGGAACCGATGCGTACGTCACCGAAAAGTACGCCTTTGAAATCATGCCGCTGCTCAATCAATGGAGTCTGGGTCTCAGGAGCGTGCCGCCTGCGCTCGCCACGTTGACAGAATTCCTCGATGCTTCCATCGCGGCCACGCCGCTGCTTCCGACTCGGGAGGTCGCACAGAGTTCCGGCAACGGCATCGAGGTCTTCCGAAGACGTTTCGCGGGGGAAGTCAGTTCCGGCCGCGAGCGCTTTCTGCGTGAGATGGAAAACTATCTGTTCGCGCTGTCGCGAGTGGAGACGGCTGAATTCGAAATCGTCGGCATCAGGGAAATCGCGGGCACGGGGTCTGCGTTCGATATCGACATTCGTTACGACCTAGTCGGCACACGGAAGGACGCTGGACGCGAGCAGCGCGTGGGACACTGGCTGACGCGATGGTCGCGCGATGAATCCCAGGGCTGGCGCGTCCTGCGCTGGCAGGCAACCGAGGAAACTCTCACTCGCGCCAGTGAGCCGGTATTCATTGACATCACGGCCCAGGCCCTGGGCCAGACAGCGTCCTACAAAAATCAGATGCTGCGGGGAGTGGACCACTGGCGCACCGTGCTCGACGGAGCGTCTGGGATCGACGTCTATGGCAACAACGGCCTGGCCGTGGGAGATATCGACAACGACGGATTTGACGATCTCTACGTGTGCCAGCCTGCGGGGCTTCCCAACCGCCTGTACCGCAATCGCGGCGATGGCAGCTTCGAGGACGTGACGGAAGTATCGGGGGTCGGCGTGCTCGATGACACGGCCTGCGCCCTGTTCGCCGATTTCGAAAACAAGGGAGTTCAGGACCTTCTGGTAGTTTGCGGCAGCGGCCCGCTGCTGTTCCTGAACCAGGGGAAGGGAAAGTTCTCGCTGAAGTCCGACGCTTTCAAGTTTGCACGCGTTCCTGAGGGGACGTTTACCCACGCCGCCATCGCGGACTACGACCGCGATGGGCGTCTCGACATTTATTTTTGTCTGTACAGCTATTACGCCGGCCTCGACCAGTATCACTATCCCGTGCCTTACTTCGATGCGCGTAATGGACCGCCGAACTTTCTGCTGCACAACGAAGGTAGCGCAATCTTCACCGACCGTACCGAGGCTGCAGGGCTGAATGTGGACAACAATCGCTACAGCTTTGCCTGCGCCTGGGGCGATCTCAATTCTGACGGGGCGCCCGACCTTTATGTGGCCAACGACTTCGGGCGCAGCAATCTCTATCGCAACAACGGCGATGGCACCTTCGCGACCGTCTCGTCTGCTGCGGGGGTTGAAGACGCGGGCGCGGGCATGAGCGCGTGCTGGTTCGACTACGACAACGACGGAAACCAGGACATCTACGTGGCCAATATGTGGTCGGCCGCCGGCCAGCGGGTTTCAGAACAAGCGATCTTCCACGAAAAAGATCCTGCAAACATCCGCGCCCTCTACCGCAGGCACGCTCTCGGCAATTCCCTCTATCGCAATCAGGGCAACGGGAAGTTTCAGAACATGAGCGACCCTGCAGGGGCGGGGATGGGCCGCTGGGCCTGGTCTTCCGACGCCTGGGATTTCGATCACGACGGCTACTCCGATCTGTACATCGCCAATGGATATATTTCCGGGGCCGATCCTCGCAATCTCTCGAGCTTTTTCTGGCGACAGGTGGTGGGAAATTCTCCACAGAATTCGAACCCGTCGTCCGGTTACGAGCAGGGGTGGAACGCCATCAACGAACTGATCCGCTCGGATTCTTCCTGGGCCGCTCCCGAGAGAAACGTTTTCTACACCAACAACCGCGACGGCACGTTTTCTGACATCTCCGGCGCAGTGGGTTTGGATTTCCCCGACGACAGCCGCTCCTTTGTCCTCGCCGACCTCGACCATGATGGACGACTGGAAGTGATCCTCAAGAACCGAAATGCGCCGCAACTGCGGGTCCTGCGCAACGCGATGAAAGATATTGGCCACTCCATCGCATTTCGGCTGTTGGGACAGAAAAGCAATCGCGACGCGATCGGCACTGCGGTCACGATCGAAGCCGGAAGCCTCCGCCAGACTAAATACCTCCAGGCCGGTTCCGGATTTCTGTCCCAGCACACCAAGGAGCTTTTCTTTGGATTGGGGAAAGGCGAGGGCTCCGTCCGCGCCACGGTTCGCTGGTCCAGCGGCTTCACCCAGACCTTTGAGAATTTGCCGGTGAACCGCCGCATCGAAATTCAGGAAGGCGCGAATGAATTTCGGGCCCAGCCCTTCGCCGCCTCGCCTTCTTCTTATGCCCGTGCCGGCGAACCGCAGAAACTGGAGCCTCTGCCATCATCGGTCGAGACCTGGCTGATCGAACCCTTCAGCGCGCCAGATTTCTCCCTGCCTGACCTCGCGGGCAAAATGTGGGAACTGCGATCGTTCCGCGGCAACCTTCTGCTGCTCAGTTTCTGGTCCACAGCTTCGCCGTCTTGTAGAGAGCAGATGCGGCTTCTCGGCCGGGATAGATCGTTCTTTGCCCCTGTGGGCCTTCGCATCGCCGGCGTCAATGTCGACGACCCCCGCGATGCACGAACGGTAGTAACATTCGTCGCCAGCGAGGGCTTCCCCTTCCCCACCCTGCTCGCCAGTCAGGATGTCGCCGGGGTCTACAACATTGTTTATCGCTACCTCTTCGACCGCCGCCGCGACCTCGGCCTGCCGACATCGTTCCTCCTTAATAAGGAAGGCATGATCGTCAAGGTGTACCAGGGGCCGGTAACTGCTGACCGGTTGCTGGAAGATGTAAAGTCGGCCCCGAGCAATTCAGCCGATCGGACGCGAAGGGCTCTGCCATTTGCCGGTACCCTCTTCCAGAGCACCTTCCAGCGCAACGACTTTACCTATGGCGTGTCCTTTTTTCAGCACGGCTACCTGGAGCAGGCGGAAGCATCCTTTAAGCAGGTCATCGCCGCCAAGCCTGACCGTCCTGAAGCCTTCTACAACCTGGGGACACTGTATCTTCGCCGAAACGCTCTCACCGACGCCCGCGCATATCTCGAACAAGCGGTGAAACTGCGTCCGGAGTATCCGGAGGCCTGGAACAATCTCGGAATGATTGCCGCGAACGAAAATCAGGTGGACGAGGCGGTTCGCAACTTCCAGCAGTCGTTGGAACAGCGGCCGACCTACACCATCGCGCTGTTGAATCTTGGAAACCTGTACCGGCGCCAGGGAAATATGGCGGAAGCGGAAAAGTTTCTGAACCGCGCCCACGAAATTGAGCCGGACGATCCCGAGGTCAACTACAACCTGGGAATGCTTTACGCCCGGCAAGACCAGGTCCAGGGTGCCCAGCAGTATCTCGAAAGGGCGTTGAGCGCGCGTCCTGACTATCCTGACGCGCTCAACAACCTGGGCGTGCTCTTGGTTCGTGAACAGCGTTATCCGGAAGCAGAGCAGAGATTCTGGGCGTGCATTCAGGTGGCCCCGAATTTCGACCAGGCCTACATGAATCTGGCCCGCCTTTATGTCATTTTGAACGACAAGGAAAAAGCCCGCGAAGTATTGCTCGCGCTGCTGCGCCAGCAGCCGCAGCACAAGATGGCCCAGCAGGCGCTTGAAGTGCTACATTGAGCCTTTGACACCCGTAATCAAAGTGCCTGTGGAGATATACCGGGAGATGGTCATCGGCGCCTCATTTCAGCAGTCACCCGGAAGCGTGCGCCGCCGGCCCGGACTGCGCCGCATTCTGGCGTTCGCAGTCATTTGCCTCGCGGTCATTCTCAGTTTTTCAGTAGCGTCCTCGGCCCAGCAATCAGTTCCCGCGCGCAGCTCCCCCCGGCCAGCTTCGAAGACCCCTTCGCCCTTCCTTGAAGCTGAGACCCTGCTGCGCCAAGGATCGGTCGCTGAAGCAAAAGTGAAAATCGAGGAGCAACTCAAGCTGAATCCTTCCAGCGTGGAGGGTTACAACCTGCTGGGAATCGCATACGGCAGCGAGAAAGACTATGACAATGCCCTGGAAGCGTTCCAGCACGCGCTGAAGCTCGATCCCGAGTCCGCCCGAACTCATAACAATCTGGGGAACATTTACGTCGCCCAGGAAAAATTCGATCTGGCTGAGAGGGAGTTTGGACAAGTCTTGCGGCTTGATCCCGGCAACCGCGAGGCCAACTACAATCTCGGCCTGCTCCTGATGGCTCGGCGATTGCCGGCCGAGGCCATTCCCCACCTTCAACGGGTGCGCCCGGCGGACACGCCAACGCGTTTCAATCTCCTGCGCGCTTACTTTCAGGCCGGACGGACGGCCGAAGGTCTGAAGCTGGCGCGGGAGCTTTCCGCCCAAAAGAAAGATGACGTTCAACTGCATTTCACGCTGGGCGTGTTGCTGGCGGGAGCAAAGCAGTACCCGATGGCCCAACTCGAACTGGAGAAGGCCAACGCGTTGCAGCCGGAAACGTTCGAAATTCTATTTAACCTCGGCCAGGTCTACCTGCAGAGCGGCGAGTACAAGAAAGCTGAACTGGTATTGGGCCGGGCCTTGAAACTGAAGCCCGACTCGCCTGAAACTCTTTACCTGATGGCGCGGGTCTATTCCGAACAGACCAAAGTGGTGGATGCCCTGGATCTCCTGGTCCGCGCCCACAAGCTGGCGCCGGAAAATACCGATGTCATTTTTCTGCTGGCCCGGGTCAGCATGACGCAGAACTATTTTGAGGACGCGATCCCGTTGCTCGAATCCGGTGTGAAAATTGCCCCCAAGCGGGCCGACCTGCACGCAGCCCTGGGCGAAAGCTATTTCATGTCCGGAAAGACGGAAAAGGCGATCGACGAGTTCAAGGCCCTGATTGAACTGGACCCATCGGCGCGCTCTTATGTCTTTATGGGACTGTCGTACCGGCATCTGGGACGCTTCGATGAGGCCAGGAAATATTTCGAGCAGGGCCTCAAACTGGATCCGCACAATGCTTCCTGCCTGTTCAACCTGGGCTACATCGAGGGACGGCAAGGAAATCAGGCCGCCGCGGAACGCCTGTTTCAGGCCGCGCTAAGATCCAATCCCGACCTCTCCGACGCTTTGCTGGAGTTGGCGAACCTGCGAATCACCGATAAGAAATTTGAAGAGGCCGCGACCCTGCTGCGAAGATATGTGAAGGTAAGCCGCAATCCCGCGGCTGGATATTACAAGCTCGCCATGGTTGAGCGAAGCCTCCATCAGATGGAGTCGGCGCAGCGGGACTTGAGTGTATTTCAAACTCTTTCGAAAGATGCGTCGGCGGGTCCGTATCCTTATCAGCATCTTTTCGATTATCTGGACAACCGCTCCAACCTTGCTCCTCAGGAACGGACCCAGCTCGATTTGACCGAACTGACGGCGCAGATCCAGAAACATCCAGACCGCCCGCAGGACCTTTACCTGCTGGCGGAGGCGTATCTGAAGCTGGGAAAGCTCGATGAAGCTCGAAGCACGATCGCGCAGCTTGACCAGCTCAGTTCGGGCGACTATCGTACCCAGACTGGCGTGGGCGTGCTGCTCGCCCGCTTCCACCTCTACGACGATGCCATCCAGCATTTCCAGACGGCATTGCGCGCCAGTCCCGACTCCGACGACACAAAATTCGACTTGGCCGATGCTTACTTCCGCAAAGGCGCCTATCCCCAGGCACTGGAAGCTGCTCAGCAAGTTTCAGCCACGGGACAGCAGGACGCGGCTTTCCTGGCCCTTCTGGGAGACATTCACGCTCATCTGGGTGAGACGGCCCGGGCCGCTGAAATCTTCCGCGATGCGATTGCCAGAAACCCCGACAACGACCAGTATTACCTCTCGCTCACGCTGGTACAGTTGCGCGAAAAAGATGTTGCCGGCGCGAAAGCGACCCTGCAGAAAGGTCTGAATCGAATTCCGGGCTCCGGCAAAATCCTCTGGGGCATGGGAATTGTTTCGGTGCTCGAAGGCAACACCGCAGAAGCTGCGGCACGACTGGAGCGCGCCGTAGATCTTTTGCCCGAGTGGCCCGGAAGCTACTCCACGCTCGGCGTTTTCTATTATCAGACTGGACAAATCGCCAAGGCCCGCGAAGTGCTGAACCGTTTTAAAGGCAGCAGCGCCGGCGGCCTGGATGTGAATCGGATTGAAGAAGTGCTGTCCCGGGCCCCGGCCAAGTCTTCTTCCGCGCAGGAACCTATGTCGATGGCTGCCCGGCAGCAGTTACTTCAGCTGGCGCTGTCGCTGGCTGACCGGACACTCTAAGGTCTCGACGGAACCAAACGAGAATGCGGAAGAAATCGAAAACGAGAACGGGGCTGCGATTCGGGACGCGTGGGCGCCTAATTCTGACGCTGATGGTGATCGCCGGAGCGGCCTTCACCATGATGGTCTTCGCAGGCCAGCCTCCAAAAGCACCAGATGACCGCGTTCCCGTCCGCTACACCGATATTCGCCAGGCCGCCGGAATCACTTTCATTCAGGACGGCACTGCCACCGGCGAAAAGTATTACCTTGAAACCATGGGCACGGGCGTTGCCTGGCTGGACTACGACCAGGACGGGCTCATGGACCTGTATTTCGTGCAGTCGGCCGCTACTGATATTTACAAACCACCTCACCCCTTGCGCAGCGCGCTCTATCACAACAATGGCGACGGCACTTTTACCGACGTCACCGACAAGGCCGGCGTAGGAGGTGCGGGACACTATGGCCAGGGAGTTGCGGTTGGAGATTTCGACAACGATGGCTATCCCGATCTCTACGTGACCGGCTACGGCAGCGCCATCCTCTATCACAACAACGGCGATGGAACTTTTACCGACGTCACCGCCAAGGCTGGAGTTGCGGATAAAGACGGATGGTCCGCCAGCGCGGGATGGTTTGACTACGACAAAGACGGATGGCTTGACCTGCTGGTCACCAACTACATCGAATGGTCGCCCAAGAACAACCTGTGGTGCGGCGAACGCCGGCCGGGCTACCGCTCCTACTGCAATCCCGGCAACTATAAAGGGCAGAAGACCAAGCTCTACCACAACAATCATGACGGTACTTTCACCGATGTGAGCGACGCGTCCGGCGTGGGCAAACCCGAATCCAAGGGCATGGGTGTGGTCCTGGCCGACTTCAACAACGACGGCTGGACCGACATCGCCATCGCCAACGACACCTGGCCCAATTTTCTATTCATCAATAAACACAACGGAACTTTTGAGGACGTGTCGTTGATCTCCGGCATGGCAGCGAGCGAGGACGGACGCTACGAGGCCGGAATGGGCATCGACGCCGCCGATGTGGACGGCGACGGCTGGCAGGACGTCTATATTACCCATCTTGACTTTGAACTGAATCGCCTCTACCACAATAACCACGACGGGACTTTCGTTGACGACACCTTCCGCTCCGGCATTGGCAATAAGGCCGTCCTACTGAGCGGCGTGGCCATGAAATTTCTGGACTACGACAACGATGGCTGGCCCGACATCCTGCAACTGAACGGCGCCATGCTGGACAACATCAATCTGTACCACGGCGAAGTGTCCTACAAAGAACCGCTGCTGATGTTCCGGAACCTGGGTAAAGGCCAGTTCGAAAAAGCGTCGGAGTCGCTGGGCCCCGATTTCATGCGTCCCATCGCCGGACGCGGCCTGGCCACAGCTGATTTCGACAACGATGGCGACATCGACATCGTGACTAACAACCGCGGCGACTATCCCTCGCTGCTGCGCAACGACGGCGGAAACGCCAACCACTGGCTGGAAGTGTTGTTAATCGGGACCCGCTCCAACCGCGACGGCATCGGCGCCTCGCTAAAGCTAACCGCGGAAGGGTCAGTCCACGTGGAGCAAGCCAAGGGGGGCATGAGTTACATGTCTGCCAGCGATCCGCGAATCCAGTTCGGCCTGGGCAAAAGGACCAAAATCGATTCCCTGGAGATCACCTGGCCCAGCGGACAAGTTGACCGGCTGACCAATGTTCCAATCGATCAGATCATCGCGGTCAAAGAAGGCACGGGAATCGTGCCGCATAAATTTCCGAAAGTGCCGAGCAAATGAAGAAGACGAAAAATAAGATGGGTGCCCCACCCTCGTCTTTCCCGTTTTTTGGGAAAGACAGGGTGGGGATTTTGGGTACGAACCCCGCTCATCACTCGCAGTGTCCTCGCGGAAGTTCGTGGAATATCGCAATGCACGCCGCACCGCTTGAGATTGCAAGAACAGCAGGTCCCTCCACTTCGCTTCGCTTCGGTCGGGATGACAATACGGTTGGAGGAATCTTCGAGATGCGACTCGCGGAGACCGGCGACTGACGACTGCCCATATGAGACTTCCGCGACGCCAATTTCTGGGCTCCTCGGCAATCGTTCTCGGCAGCACGCTGCTGGATGCGCTCACCACGCCCCTCTGGCGGTGGAGGAACACGCTTCAGACAACCGTCGCCAGTCCGGCAGCTTCCCTGGTCACTTTCGTTGACGTAGCCCGCGAAGCCGGACTGAACGCTCCCAACGTCTGGGGTGCGGTCGATCACAAGCGCTACATCATCGAAGCCAAAGGCAGCGGCTTGGCCTTCTTCGATTACGACAACGACGGCTGGCTCGATATTTATTTCACTAACGGCACTCGGCTCGACGCCAACTGGCCGCCGGGCAAGGCCCCCACGTCGCATCTCTACAAAAACAATCGCGACGGAACCTTCACCGACGTCACCGAAAAATCCGGCCTGGGGCGCACCGGCTGGCAGACCGGCATCTGTGTCGGCGACTATGACAACGACGGCTGGGACGACCTGTTCTGCTGCTTCTGGGGCCACAACGTCCTGTTCCACAACAACGGTGACGGAACTTTTACCGACGTAACTCACAAGACCGGGGTTTACGACGAGCAATTCCGCTGGGGTGCCGGCTGCACCTGGATCGACTACGATCGCGACGGCCACCTCGACCTCTTCGTCTGTAACTACATAAGACTCGATCCGGCGAAAGCACCGTCCGACAAGGATCCGCTTTGCCAGTGGAAGGGCATCCCCGTGATGTGTGGTCCACGCGGCCTGCCCGGCGACACCAACGTGCTTTATCACAACAATGGTGACGGAACTTTTACTGACGTCTCGGAAAAGTCGGGCATCCTGAAGCCCGGCCCGCGCTACTCCATCACCGCCGTCTCCTATGATTTTGACAACGACGGCTGGCCGGATATTTACGTGGCGGTAGACTCGCAGCCCAGCATGCTGTTCCGCAACAACCACGATGGTACTTTCACCGATATTGCCGTGCTCGCAGGATGCGCCTACAGCGATAATGGCCACGAGCAGGCCGGCATGGGCGTGGCGGTCGGCGACTATGACTGCGACGGCTGGTTCGATATCTTCAAAACTAACTTTGCCGACGACACTTGCAACCTCTATCACAACAATGGTGACGGAACCTTTACCGACGTCACCTTTTCATCGGGCATTGGCATCAACAACCGCTACGTCGCCTGGGGTTGCGGCTTCCTCGACTACGACAACGACGGCTGGCCCGACCTCATGCAGATCAACGGACACGTCTATCCCGAGATCGAAGGCCACGACATCGGACAGACTTTCAAGAACCCGCGCCTGCTCTACAAGAACCTGGGCAATGGCCGATTCAAGGACGTCTCCTCTGAATCCGGACCGGGCATCAACGAACTCTTCTCCAGCCGCGGCGCTGCCTTCGGTGACTACGACAACGATGGCGACATCGACGCCGTGATTTTGAACATGAACGACTTGCCTTCGCTGCTGCGCAACGATGGCGGCAACCGGCAGAATTGGATCAAGATCAAGCTGATCGGCAGCAAGTGCAATCGCACCGGCATCGGCGCCCGGGTGCGCGTGGTGACCGGCAACCATGCTCAGATGGATGAAGTCCACAGCGGCTCGAGCGTGATGTCGCAATGCGATCTGCGCCTGCACTTCGGCCTGGGCAAGTCGCTGACCGTGGATGTCATCGAGGTCAAGTGGCCGACCACACAGAAGATCGAACGCTTCACCCAGGTGAAAGCCAATCAGATACTTACAATCCGCGAAGGCAGCGGCATCGTTGGAATGGTCAAACCTGGCGATAAATAGCGGCTCAACAAAACATCAACCACAAGCTTTTTGGGTTGTTCCCGGTAAAGAGAGCGTCGACCCTGCTCGGTGTACAATTCCGACCGCGGATTCCAATGAGGTCGTGATGAAATCTCTGACCAGCACTTGTATCCTTCTTTTTGCCTGGGCTCTCGCGGCTGCCCAGTCTTCGGGCCCGGATACGCGCCAAATCACCGACGCAAAAACAATCGTTTCGGCCGCCAATCCAAATGCCCGCCCCATCCCGATTGACGATCTGTATTTCACGCGCTCGGTGTCCAGCGCATCCTGGTCTCCCGACGGCAACGAGATTGTCTTCACTACCGACATCTCCGGCCGATCAAACTTGTGGAAGGTGAACGCAAACGGAGGCTGGCCGATCCAACTGGCGCAATCGGATGACAGACAATATGGCGAAACCTGGTCCCCCGACGGCAAATGGATCGTCTTTCAGCAGGATTCGGGTGGCAACGAACTCTGGGACATCTTCGCCATTCCGAGCGAAGGCGGTGAGGCCATCAACCTGACCAACACTCCCGAGATTCGTGAAGAAAACCCGCGCTGGTCGCCCAACGGTAAGACCATTGCCCTGAACCACAAGCCCAAGGAAGCAACGGTGTACAACATTGCGCTGATGGATTGGGCGACGCGCAAGGTGACCCTGCTCACTCACGAAAGCACGCCTGACCACTTGTGGCAATCGGTGGCCTGGAGTCCGGACGGAAAGACACTCTACGCCGACCGCTTGGAAGTGAGCTTTACTGACGCCGATATCTATGCGATTGATGTCTCAAGTGGTAACGCCACAAATCTGACGCCGCATCAGGGAAAGTCTCTCAACACGGCATCTTCCCTATCCAGAGACGGGCGGACGCTCTTGGTCACGTCCAACGCCAAGAGCGGTTACCAGAACGTGGCGCTCCTGGACATCGCAAGCAAGAAGCTTACCTGGGTCACAGACACCAGGTGGGAGGCCAGTGCAGGTGACTTCTCGCCCGACGGCAAACACTTCACCTACGCGGTCAATGCCGACGGTCGCTCGGACGTATTTCTCGGAGAAACAGCCACGACCAAGTCAGAGAGAATGAATATCGCCGGCGGCCTGAACGGTCTTGCCGCCTACCCAACCTCGTTTTCTTCTTCCGGAGACCGCCTGCTCTTGTCACACGAAAGTTCGGTCGAGCCAGCGGACTTCTGGGTTTATGATCTGGCCTCGCGAAAGCCACGGCAGCTTACCTATTCCGCGATTGCCAGTCTTAACTCTGCCCCGCGGCCGCCTTCGCAGATCGTAAGCTACAAATCATTCGACGGAAAAACCATCAGCGCATTGCTGTGGGTGCCGTTTAATCTCAAACGAGATGGCTCGAATCCTGCGCTGGTTCTGCCCCACGGCGGTCCTACCGGACAATCCCAGGATTACTGGAGCCCGCGCATCGCCGCCTACGTCTCCCGGGGATACGTCTGCATCGCTCCCAACGTGCGCGGCTCGACCGGCTACGGCATCGACTTTCAAAAAGCCAACTACAAGGACCTGGGCGGCGGAGATCTGCAGGATGAGGTCTACGCGGCCAAATTTCTCGAAGGCACCGGTTACGTCAGTCCAAAAAAGATCGGCATCACCGGCGGGTCCTACGGCGGATTCATGACCCTGATGGCCATCGGCCGCTCTCCGGAGGTGTGGGCAGCGGGCGTCGAACTCTACGGCATTATCAACTGGATGACCATGCTGCAACACGAGGACGCGATGCTGCAGGAATATGAGAAGAGCCTGCTGGGCGATCCCGTGAAAGATCGCGCCGTCTACGACGCGGCTTCCCCCATCACTTACATCCACAACGTGAAGGCGCCATTGCTGGTCCTTCAAGGGGGCAACGATCCCCGCGTTCCCAAGGAGGAGGCGGAACAGGTTGTGGAATTACTGAAGAAAGACGGGAAAACCGTGGATGCGCACTACTACCCCAACGAAGGCCACGGCTTCGAAAAGCGCGAGAACCAGATTGATTCGATCCAGCGCTCGGTGGCGTGGTTCGATAAATATCTGAAAGGGAACAATTGACTGGCGGGAATCGCGTAGGGGCGCGTGCCCCCATCCGCCCGGCCGGGCAAAGCCCGGCTGTTTCTATTCCTCGATCAAAAACTCAGGCGAGCTTTCGCTCGCCCGCCCGGAGGAGAGCGTCCGGACCTACGTGATTTTCGGCACCTGGTGGCGGTCAGAGCGGAATGTAGTTCTTGAGCAGCGGACTTACCAGCCCGGCAAAGGAAAGCAGACGGCGCTCCGCGTCCACCGGCTTTTCTCCGGACTGCAACTCGGTGCTCATTCGAATCAGCGCGTTGTCGGTGCGGTTCCAACGAAGCGAATCAAAGGCCAGGTAAACGTTCATCCACTCTTCGCTGGCAACACGGCGGCCTCGGGCCGAATACCAGAACAGTACGAGCTGGCGATCGTCTCCTTTGGCAATCAGGTAGCGATTGGCCGGAAAAGGAGCCTCGCCGGGAAACGCAAGCGTGGTTGTTCCTGACTCCAAGGGCGACCAGCCTGAGCCCTCCAGGCAATCCTGCGGCAGATGGTGGAACAGCGCGTGCTGGTTCTGGAGATACGCCACATATAGATCGACGTAGGCCGTGCCGTCATTCTCGTCTCGGTACGTTCGCTGCAGAAAATCTGCCGGGCGAAGGGTCTTCAGACTCTCGTCGTCAAGGAAAACGTCAGTCCCCACCCAGTTCTGCAATTCCATTGGAAAGGCGGCCAGCGCGGTCCGGGGCAAAACAAATTCACTGTGTGCCCGGGCCTGCAGAAACAACCCGGTCCCGCCCAACAGCAAAACGACAAATGTGACTCGAGCGTTCCAGGAGATCATGCGTATTCCTCCCGCACTCCTGCTTCATCCTTGCTGAGAAAAACTGCCTGGGACAGGCGGTGGAGCAGGAAAACCAGCGCTAGTGAGCCGGCAAAGATAAGCCATCCGGAAAGCAGGTGGGGCGTTCCCTGCGCTCCCTCGACGCCCCAGTATTCCACCACCACTCCAGTAACGGCGATGCGCAGGGCATTGGCCAGAATCGAAATCGGGACCGCGATCAGGACCAGCAACACCCGCGTCCCAATTTTCGATTCCGCCAAATACCCGTAAATAACGGTCAGGGTAATCAGCGAAAATAACGACCGGATCCCACTGCATGCCTCCGCCACCTCCAGCCGCGCCGTGGGCAGAAGAATGATGTTGCCTTCTCGCGCCGCGGGCACTCCCACCAGCATCAGCAGAAAACTCGCGGTCTTGGAGGCAACAATCTGGAGTGGAAGGGTAATGTGCCCCAACACGGTCGAGGAAGGAATCATCAGGACGAGAAATGCCAGCGGAAACGAAACTGCCGCCAGGTGCTTCCACCCAGCCAGAAAGACCACCAGGCCTGCGATGAAGAGCAGAAATGATATACGGTGCAGGAAAAATCCTGAATTAATGCTGCTCAACACCAGCGCCAGCAAGGCAAACAAGAGAATCACCAGACCGGACCAGGCTGGCTTGGGGCGAAGTGCCACCAGTTTGTCGCGCCTCTCCCAAAGCAAGAACAACGAAAACACCGGAACAAAGAAACCATGAGTGTAGTTCGGGTCGTGCCACCACTGACCCGCCAGGCTGAACGCGAGTGGCGTGTACAGCCAGGCGGCCAGTGCGAACAGGATTGCGGCCTGACCGTAAAACAGGAACCTGTTTCTCAGGGGACTGGGTGGCATGAGAGCGGTGTTGGAAGAGCTAAGCATGGTGGAGCCGAGAGTTTGCACCTAGGGCTTGCGCCTCCGCTTCCGTGCCTTCCAGTACACTCCCACCAGTCCAGAGGAAAGCAGCAGCATGGTGCCGGGCTCAGGAGTGACGGCCAATGGGGTGTGGGAGGAACCCCCGGCGCTGGGCAAACCGAAAAACGGCAAGAAGAAATATGGAGCCATGCGCCTGTGCCTGACAGGTTGCAGTGAATTGGCCTGTTCCGGCAGAGCCGCCGCGTAGGTCTCGGGCTGAGGCTCGACTTCGTGGGTCACCATGTCATTGGAAAAGAGTGGCTCATTGAAGTCTGCCGCTACCGGCTCCGCCATCGACGGAGGACCGAGCGGGGTCGTGGCGATGCGGTTTCCGCAGCGCGTGCGGGCCACAATTTTCCCGTCACTGATCAGGGTTTCGCCGGGGTGCAAAGCCACCTTCTTCCGGGTCCAGTACACCTTGTCGCCCACGCGGTAAGCGACATGCATCGACTGCTTTTCGGAAACCTGCACCAGGTGGGCCCGCTGAAAGTCAAATCCCTTGAATTCCTGCGCCACTATCGGATCGTGCTCCATGGCCTGTCGCAGTTCTTCGACGCTCGCTACTCCTCCAGGAATCACTGAATACAGGTATGCCGGACGGCTCGGCCGACCCGCGATGAGCTCAGCTTGTTCCTGACTCGCCAAACCAGAGGGCATAGCCTGGTTCAGGCCAATCGGAGTGGGCTTCAAAGATGGGTACGACGAACTGGAAACCGGTTGCCGGGCAAACTGCCAGGTAATAGCTGCCGTTGCCGCAAATAAGAGCGCTGCCAAGAACTTGGTCCTGCCTTGCTTCCGGCTGCGCCGGGAACGACGAACCACGCTGACGCTGGTGTTTTTCAAGTGCTCCTCAATGTAAATCTGTGATTTCAAACTCGAGGGGAGGAAAATAGCGCTAGACGACCTTCTAAATTGCACGCCGGCTTCCAAACCAGGGACATCATGGAATCATGGGGCCCGGCCAGCCTGAGAGGCCGGGTGTGAAGAGATTTGCACAAAAAGGGACTTGTCATTACACCACCGCCCCATCCCGGGGCCGAAAAAGCCCTCTCCGGACCCGCCGGGATCACCTATTGTTCACAACTATGCAGCTTCGAACGAAATGGTGCGCAAAAGAGCGGAGTGTGGTCGTGCCGCCTCCGGTAACTGGAACCTCATGCATCACTATCGCCGCCAATATCGCGAAGACTGGCTTGCTGGCCTTCCACGTATGATCGCTTATTGCCCGTCGCATGGGCGTCATCTCCAGGCTGACGATGGAGGATGGTTCGAGTGGAACGTCGTGATTTCTTTAGAGGCGCTGTCGCCGCGGGTTTGTTGGGCGCGCCGCAGCTGCCGGCGCAAACTGTGTCCCCCGCGGATATTGTGATCGAGCGGCCGGTGTCCGGAACTCCGCATCAAGGCAAGGTGCTGGCCCTGATCACGCCTCATCTCGATGATGGCCCTTTTTTTGCCTGCGGCACGGTCGCCAAACTGTTACAGGAGGGTTACACCGGATACTTCATCCGCACCAGCAACGACGAGAAGGACTCCTACGATCTCACTCTAGGTGAAACCGTGCTGGGCAACGAGCGCGATGCCAAGGCATTCCTGCAGGCGTCCGGTCTGAAGCAGGTGTTCGACCTCAGCTATCGCAACCACCGCATGGACGACCTGGCGCGCACCGAAATTCGCGCCCGCCTCATCTTCCTGTTTCGCCTGCTTAAGGTTGACACCATCTTCAGCTACGATCCCTGGGGACATTACGAGGAAAATCCCGACCACTATGTGACGGCCCAGGCGGTGGAAGCAGCCTGCTGGATGTCTGGCGGGCACCTGGATATGCCGGAACACTTCGCTGCAGGCTTGCAGCCGCACAGCGTGTCGGAGAAATACTACTTCGCCAGAGGCCCACAATTCGTGAATCGTGTGGTGGACGTTAGCCCTACTTTCGGCATCAAACTCGCCTGCCTCCGGTCATGCCGGACCATGATTACGCACATGATCAAAGATCTGAACGCTGCGCTGGTTGAGCGGAAGCTGCGTGTGCCTGCATTATCCGGCGCCGACAAAGCCGCTATCGATGAGTTTACGAAAGTGGCGCTCGAAACCCGCGATCACGCCACCGGGCAGAAATACGGCCTCGCCTATGCCGAGGCCTTTCACTACATCGGGCCCGACCGGTCCATGGACGAGTACATTGCACACCAGGCCGTGCCTCTGTAGGCTGCGGCGGCTTGGTGGCTCATTTGGCGCTTGTTTGCTGGTCGGCAACGGTGGAGGTGTAGAGATCAGTTAGGTCACTGAAGAACGAGGTCCCTTAAAAAGTGGCCGTGAAGATCAGTCCCGGTGACTCCGTTGAGGTCTTGATCGTCCAGGGGAATAACCGACAGGGTCTGGCGGTAGCTCGTTCCCTTGCCTGTCATGGTGTGCGGTTCGCACTCGCCGGCGATCAAGCCGACGGCCCCGCCTCCCACTCCCGATTCGTGCGAGACCACCTGTTGTCTCCCTACCCGATCACGCAGTCGGAGGCCTTTGCAGGATTTCTTTCGGAGGTCATTCAGAAGCTGGACGTACGGTTGGTGATCCCGGCCGGGGACCAGGCTTTGCTGTTCTTAAACAGTTTCCGCTCCCGCCTGCCCGACCAGACCAGGCTAGCTATGGCAAGCTCGCAGGCAGTTGAACGGGTGATCGACAAGCGGCTCAACCTTGAGCTCGCCACTCAGCTGGGCGTTCCTTGCCCCAGGCAGTTTGAACTGCAGCACCCTGGTCAGATTCCCGAGATGATCCAGGTGCTGGGCCTGCCCGTCGTCTTGAAACCTCCCAGCGTTCCCAATCATCCCGATCGACCAAGGTTCAACTTTAAAGTGCTTTATGCGCATACTGAGCAGCAACTCCGCAGCTATGTCCAGGAACATTGCAGCGATGGTCACTATCCGCTTTTCCAGGAGTGTGCCGTGGGAGAGGTCCACTGCCTCTGTTGTTTTGCGGTCCGCGGGGAAGTGATTGCGGTGCACGCCTACCGACCGATCCGACGCAGAGCAGGCTTGGGCATTTTACGCAGAATTGTCACTCCCCGCCCGGACCTGGTGCAACACACCCGCGACCTGCTGCGCGGGCTGGACTGGGAAGGCATCGCACATGTCGCCTTTTACGTGAGTCACGATGGCCAAAAAAAATGGTACATGGAGACCAACGGACGCTTCTGGGCTTCCACGGAGGGTTCGGTGCAAGCCGGTTGGGATTTTCCCTATTGGGTTTACCGATATTTTCTCCATGGCGAAAGACCGGTTCCTGGAGAAATCAGAATTGGAAGCCAGACTTGCTGGCGAGGGGGTGACCTTATGGCGCTCCTGGAGTACTACCCGGGGTGGTGAATCCCCATCCGCCGGAACCGATCCCGGAAAGGCCCGCGCCACCTGGCAATACCTCTCCGGCTTCTCTCCACGGGTTCATTCCGACCTCGCGCGTTGGAACGATCCCATGCCCGAAGTTATGGAACACTGGCAAATTGCCAACCAGTCGTGGCAATCCATGAAGCGCAGAATTAGGAGATGGCAGGAAAAGTTTGGTAGCGCTAACGGGAATCGAACCCGTGTTTGAAGATTGAGAATCTTCCGTCCTAACCCCTAGACGATAGCGCCGCTGGAGAGCAGTCATTATAACAAAGCAAACAGGCCCGTCCGACAGGGATGGCGAGCCCGCTTTGGTTCGGGCCGGTGGGCGGACGGGGCACCCAGACGCTACGTTGTCGCCCGTATCGCCCGTCACCTTACCTCTTGACAGCCTTCCCTCCTGGAGTTAAATTCCAGCTAGCGAATAAAAAGCGAAAATGCAATTCGCAGCCTCGGCCAGCCGCCCCGGCGTTTCCCTTGAATGTTGAGGTCCCTTAATGTCTTCCCCACTCTTCTACGCCCCGGCGGGCGGTGCCGTATTTGTTGCAAAGAAAAAGGAGCCGGCGCAGGTCCTCCAACGCCTGGCAGCCTTGCCCAAGCTGGCGGGGATGACTGCGGCATCGCGGCTGGAGGTGCGGCCTACGCCGGAGATGGTCTCCAGTGGAATTCGCGAGATCGATGAGCTTGCCGGCGGGCTTCCGCGGGGATGTCTGAGCGAGATTTGTGGACCAGCCTCTTCCGGACGCACTAGCGTGTTGCTGGCTGCTCTGGCAGCAGCTACCCGGCGCCAGGAAGTCTGTGCCCTGGTGGACACCACCGACGCGCTCGATGCGGTCTCGGCTGTGGCAGCGGGAACTGAATTGGAAAAATTGCTGTGGATACGCTGTACACGGGCCTCGGACTTCGGGCCTCAGACCTCGGGAGCGACGCCCGATGGCCGAGGTCCGACGTCTGGAGCCCGACGTCCGACGCCCGACACCCGGCCTCTCGAGCAAGCATTGCGAGTGACTGACCTGCTCCTGCAAAGCGGGGGCTTTGGGCTGGTGGCCATTGATCTTGGTGATATGCCGGACGCGGCGGCGCGGCGGGTTCCGCTGGCTTCCTGGTTTCGCTTTCAGCGCGCCGTCGAACCCACTGCCACGGTGCTTTTGGTGGTAGCCAGGGCGCCCTGCGCCCCGACCTGCACTTCTTTGCTCATCAGACTGCAGGCGGGGGGGAAACTTTCAGCTATCAGCTCTCAGCGATCAGTTAAAAGCGAACTTTCGCCGGCCCACACGCAACTTCTGGATGGACTGCGTGTTGAAGGAGAGCTGTTGCGTTCGCGCCTGCAGCGCAAACCGGCGCAATCCGTCACTACAGCCTTTGTCACAAAAGCGGTGCGGATTGCGTAGGCTCGGCAGTGCTTTTCGATTGTGCTTGGGCAAGCGTTACGGTTGCATCCTGCTTTTTGCTGCGAGGGCGGGACGCCGGCGCTGCAAGCTGACAGCTTTTTCTCTGACGACTGACGACTGATGACTGGCTTTGCCTGCATCTACGTTCCTGACTTTCCGATCGAAGCCCTGCTGCGCGCGGAACCTGGCTTGCGCTCACGAGCTTTGGCCGTGCTTGAGGGCAAAGCGCCGCTGCAAACGATTTTTGCTTCGAATGAAAAGGCTCGCCACTCTGGAGTTTCGCCGGGAATGACGAAACTTCAGGTGGAAGCCTGCTCTGATCTTGTGCTGCGCCCACGGTCTTTATTACAGGAGGCTGCCGCCCACGCTGCCTTGCTCGACTGCGCCCAGTCATTTTCGCCGCGAGTGGAGGATGCGGGTTGTGACACTGTACTTCTCGATCTTGCCGGCCTGGAACCGCTTTTCGGCCCGCTGCCAAAAATCGCGCGGGATGTAGCACGCCGTGCTTCCGATCTGGGCCTCGAAGCCAATGTGGCCGTAGCATCCAATCCGGACACGGCCGTACTCGCGGCTCTCGGCTTTTCCGGTGTGATCGTGATTCCTGAAGGAAGAGAAGCCGAGCAGTTGGGCAGTCTTCCCCTGGAAGTGTTGTTTACCGGAGGACACGATCTCCAAACCCTGGACGTACTTGAGCGCTGGGGCATCCGAAATCTTCGCGCCCTGGCCGCGTTGCCCGAAGTCGCGCTGAGCGAGCGTTTGGGCCAGGCCGGCATTCGCCTGCAACAATTGGCGCGGGGCTGCAGCTCGCGTTCGCTGGTTCCAGTCGAGCCGCCGCTGGTTTTCGAAGAAGCGATCGAGCTGGAATATCCACTCGTGCTGCTCGAACCGCTGGCGTTTTTGCTGGGCCGGTTGCTGGATCAGCTATGCGCCCGCCTGGGAGCGCGGGCTTTAGCTACCCAGGAAATAAATCTGGCCCTGACATTGGACCACGTAGGGAAGGACGCCCCAGCTCGTCCTGGTCGAGCCCAAGCTCGACAAAGTTTTCAGCGCAGCCTGCGCCTGCCTGTTCCCCTGCTGGACGCCAAGGTTTTCCTCAAACTGCTGCAACTTGATTTGCATGCGCACCCACCCGGCTCCCCCATCGTGGGCATCCATTTATCGACGGAACCGGTGCGGCCGCGGGCAGCGCAGAGCGGTTTGTTCCTGCCGCCTTCTCCGGAGCCGGAAAAACTCGAACTCACGTTGGCGAGGATTGCGGGAATTGTGGGTCAAAATAAAGTGGGATCATTGCAACTGCTGGACACACACCGTCCGGAAGCATTCCGCATGCAGCATTTTGCCCCGGACCAAAAGCAGGAGCAGGCAGCCCGGGAGCTCAAGGCATCGCGGAAGAACAAATCCGGGGACTTTCAAGAACAAAACGAAGCCGCAGTCACCGCCATGCGCATCTTCCGTCCACCCTTGCGCGTCACCGTGACCCTGCAGGAAGGCAGGCCGGCGCACATCGCTTGTCCCAGGCGCAAGGAGATCTGCGGGGAAATCCTCTGGGCCGCGGGTCCCTGGCGCACCTCGGGAGACTGGTGGGAGCAGGAAGGATGGGCCCGCGACGAGTGGGACATCGCGTTACAGGAAGCAACCGGCATTACGCTCTATCGCCTGGTCCGGGATTTGCTCAACGGGCAGTGGCAGGTAGAGGGATGCTATGACTGAGAACCCGGACTTTGGATCTCGGACCCTGGACTTAAAGTTTTGCGCTCGACCGTCTGACGTCCGAGGTCTGATGTCCAAGGTCTGGCTCAAAGTCCCTTGAAATAACCCCTACCCCTAAACATCGGGGCAAAACTACATGGTCTATAAGGTCTTCACTGTATTTTCGGGCCCGTTATCTGTGAATAACCTGTTCAACCTGTGTGATCCTACTATTTCGTGATCACGCCACAGGCAATGCGGTCGCCTGCGTTTCCCGCCGGGTCGGACTTCATGTCGTCCGCCTTGGCATGGATCACCAGCGCCGTGCCGCCGTTGCTGAACAGGGAGTGGCTGTCGTCGCCCAGAGTTACGTCCTTGTTCACCACTTTGAACTTGGCTTTGCCCTTGGCGTTTACGGTGAAATTGTTCATGTCTCCGGCGTGGTGGCCTTCGGGATTCTCCAGGCCGTGCTTCTTTCCCTCGGGATTAAAGTGCGGGCCGGCCGACTTGAAGTCCGGCGCGTCGCACTGCGCTTTCTGGTGGAAATGCAACGCGTGCACCCCGGGCGGAAGGTCGTGCAGGTTGAGCTGCATGGACACGCCCGACGATGCTCCCTTGCTCCATAGCACTGCCGTTCCCACGCTCTTGCCCTGGGCGTCTTTCAGTTCGACCGTAGTCTTGGCAGCGGCTGCAATCGACAGAGCGAAGAACGAACACAATCCGATAGCAAGTAAAAATGGCTTGGCGATTTTCATGGCCCGGCAATTATACGCGCCGACGCTGATTCCGTGGACCACACCCTGGGTGAGGTGATATGCGCGGCGCCCGGATTTACGCCGCAGCGCGCCAGATCCTTCCTGGCCTAAAGGCCGTTCAGAATGACGCCGAGTAGGAAGTTGGTCTAACCGGACGATCCTGCATCTACCGCATCGACACGTAGAAGGCATTGTTCCCTGACCGCAAGTCCTTGCCGTAGGAAAAAACCACTCCAACTCCGAACACGCGCACCGTCGCTTGGGCCCCCAGGTCCCAGAGCCATTTCTGCGAACCCAATCCCGCCGAGTCGTCGGTGATTTTGCCGACATCCAGAAATGGCCCCAGCTTTACGGTAAAGATGCCGTTGCGATACACGTTCTTGTCCGCTTCCCAATTGGACAGGAAATAATTCCGCCCCAGGGGAGCGCTGCCCTTCCTGCCATCGCGGGTCCCGATGTGGCCGCGCATCTCCAGACCATTGTCGCGTTCGAGGCCGAGCATGAAGAGTTCGTCGAACGGAAGCTCTCCGAACGTCTTGCCCGCCCTGACTCGGTGCTGTATTTCATAGTCGTCACCCCGTGATTGCGGAAGCCAGTGAAATTCCACTGCGCCTTGCAGCTTCTCGAAAGAGTGCGAGGGTTGCGACCAGAGGCGCCCCAGTTGCGAGGACACGCTACCCTCGAGGGTCAATCGTCGTTCCGGCACGCGCCAGAGCTCGGCGTTTAATTGCGTGCTCTGCTTGAGCTGGTATCCCTTGGCCACCAGGTCCGGAGTCAGAGCCGTCCCCGGAACCACGCTGCGGAAGTCGCGATGCGAAATTTCAGCCTCGGCAGACCACTGCCAGCGCCCGCTTTCAAGAGCAGCGAAGTCCACACCCACGGCTTCTCGACGCATGTTGAAACTTCCCCGCACCGGCACCGGACCTTGAAATGAGTTCCTGATGTCCCAGTTTTCACTGCGCAAGTCGGCCGTCAGACCATAACGGAACTTTGGACTCGCCTGGAATGGACTTGAAAGCCGCGCCCGCAGCCGGCGCTTCTCCGCATCCCAGCGATACATCGAAACAAAATTGATGGCGTGCTGTCGCAGGTTGTAAATCTCCGGAGTAATGCTTTGAAAGGGCAGGCCTCGAAACAGCAGAAACAGTTTTTCCAGCGTGCCCTGGCCCCATCCATCACGCTCGCGGTTGCGGAAAAGAGCGTCGAACTTGCCGTCGTCGCGGGCCTGCAGATCAAACTGGTAGGGGGAAAATATCTCCAGTCCATCGACCCGGACTCTGGTGGTCAGCAGATCGGGTAGACGCAGGACGCTGGCCGGCGCGAAGGCCATGGCGCGATCGAGCAACGCGGCATTTGCTCGGGGGGTAGGCTGGCTTCGTACCTCGACAATTTGTGGCTTGTCCACCCGGTTCCAATACTTCAAAGCAGCCGCGATATTTCCCTGGACAAAATAGACGGTGCCCAGAAAATCGTTGCCATAGGAATCAGTGGGATCAAGACGCAAGGCCCGCCGCAGGTGACGCGCCGCGACCGGGTACCGCTTCTGCCTGAATGCCACCCCCGCCAGTTCCAGCGGAAATCTTTTGTCACCAGGCTGTAACCGCGCTCCTGCGGCGAACGCGTGCTGCGCATCGTCCCAGCGCCCCAGTTGCGCGAGGGCCGTGCCGTAGTAGAAATCGAGTTCGGCCGAAGCGGAGTGAGACGACTCGGCGAGCGCGACCACTTCCTGCCAGCGCTGCTGGGCAGACAACTGCCGAGCGCGCTCGACCAAGGGGCCGTCTGAGGTTTGGGCGACGCCCATGACCGACAGGCTGAAGAAGAAAGCGAAAACAATGGTTAGAATCAGCGAGATTGACTTTGAGGCAGAGCCAGGAGCGTCCATTTTCCAGTTGCGCTCCATTCCCGTTCGAAGCTGGGCCGGTCCTGCTGCAGAAGCTTGCGCTGAGCTGGATCGTTGACTATCACCAACTCCGGTCCCAGACCAGTTACGACGACGTAATGCAAAGCATCGCCGCCCGCGGGCCTCAGGGCGACGATTAAGGGGCGTCCCTTGGCGAGATGCTGTTGCAGGTCTTCCCACTCTCCGCGAATTGTAAATGTGCGGAACCCCTGCTCCTGGAAGTAGCGCTCCATATCGGAGGCATAGATGCCGTGGGCCTTGGACGAATACAAGGTGTGCTGGATCCGGGTTGCGTCGGAAACGCCGTTCGGCGGCTGGCCCCGCTGGGCCAGCCAGTACTGCATCACCATGGCAATGCTGGCCGCGCCGCAGCCATTTTTTACCTGCTTTACGAAGGGGACATCCAGCCAGACGCCGGGGAGGTCCGCGGCCAGCAGCATGCCGCAGACTGCGAGCAGCAGGAGGGCGATCCTGACCATCCGACCAAACATCTGGGAAGACCTATCGGACTGCAACAATGATCAGAATCAGCACGGCCACAGCCACCAGAATGATGATGAGGTCGCGATCACTAAGCGTGCCAGCGGCGAAATCAGCCTGCGCCTTTTGCGTTCGTTGAGCCAGTTGCGCCAGCTCAGCGTCGTCCAGCGTGGACACGGCGTTCTTCACCTGCTCCGGGTTCATGTGCGCGGAGCGCAATGCTCTCTCCGCCTTCTCGGACGAGAAAAATTGTCTGACCTGTTCCACATTTTGCTGCCGCAGGTTAGAGGCCTGCACCACAGCGCGCTGCAGGTCAGAAGGGCTCACTACGTGCGCCGCCCCTTCTGCCACCAGGTTCTGGGGAAGGACGAAAAACGCGGCAAGGGCAAAAGCCGCCGCTGCCTGGGATAGCTTTTTCATATCGAAACGCATGTTTTGCGACCTCCGCTGGAGTTCTTGCTGTGACCCAATCACGTGGGACGAGACCGGGCCTGTCCGCGTCGAACACTTATCGAGTGCTTGCAAAAATATTACACGCACAAACTCTGATGCGGCGCCTCTTCAGCAGGTTTGTCGGCAAGGTAACAAGATCAATAAACAGGTTAGCGATCGCAGGGGAGAGCTCTGGCGACTACAGGTTTTCCACAGCTTTCTGCAACTCGGCGGCAATCCACTCCGCCGCACTGTCCTCCGGGAACCGCACCGGCGCGCCGATTTTCACTCGTATCTTCCCCGGCGGCGCGAACTTCTTCCCGACCTTCTTCAATTCAAAGAGTCCGTCAATCCGCATGGGCACGATCGGTATCGCCAGGTTGTTCGCCAGGAGTCCCACCCCCGCGCGGAATGGATGGATCTTGCCGTCCGTGGTGTGGTGCCCTTCGGGAAAAACCAGAATGCTGTAACCGCGATCCACGGACTCGCCAGCAAAAGCAAAGCTCTCGCGAAATCCGGCTTCACGCGGCAGGGGAAACAGGTTGAGCAGGGAAACTCCCAGGACCCACTGCACCCGGCCGTAGACTTTGCCCAGCAGGCTTCGGTCGCTGGGCGGAGTGCGCAGCGCCTCCAGCGCTTCCCCTCCCGTAGCCGTGGCCAGCCGATGGCGGAGGCGAACAGGAAGCCCGGTTTGCACAAAACCAACATCCACGTCGTCGATGTGGTTGCATATGACCAGCACCGGCCCGCCAAGCCCGCGCAGATTTTCCCGCCCGGTAATGCGCGGCCAGCCCAACAGAAACACGGCGGGACGCAAAAGCAGGTAGTGCGTGACCAGTCGCACCCAGGTGGTGGGCCAACGCTGCACCCAGGCCGGATAATGATAGGGCGCACGCGGTGGAAGATTGCCTTGCAGCATGCGCTCCAAATCACCGACTGTCTTCACCGCGGCAAACCGGGTCTCGCTCAAGTCCACCTGATACCGGTCTTCGAGTGCACCCAACAATTCCACGCGGTCGAGGGAACTCAGATTCAAATCGGCTTCGAGATTGGATTCCTGACCCAATTCCCCCGCGGCCTTCCCATTCACGCGCGCCATCAATTCGGCCAACGGACTCAACCCGGTCTGCCCAGCGGGCGTCGTCCCCAATCGCGCCAGCACGACCTTCAGGATCGCGCTGGTTCGCGGCTTCTGCGTGGAAGTGCGCGGAAAATCATCTTCCGGCCACAAGAACCAGTTGCGCATGCGCTGGTACTCCGCCAGAGTTTCGTTGGCACGCCTTACCGCCGGTTCAGGATCAACCGAGCCATCGCGCAGGATCAGCACCGCGCACGGCTCTACATTCCCGTCTCGCGGCAGTGCGATGACCACGCAATCTTTCACTTCGGGCTGGCGGCGTAGCGCGGACTCGAGGTCTTGGGGATAAATATTCATCCCGGCGGCAGTAACGATCACATCTTTCTTGCGGCCCTTGAAGTACAGATTGCCTTCGGCATCGAGCGCGCCGATGTCGCCGGTGCCGTACCAGCCTTGTTCCGCCGTCATTGGCTGCAATTCTTGCCCGGTCCAGTATCCGGCAGCCACGCCGCTGCCCCGGACGAGGATTTCGCCGTCCGGAGCCAGTTTGACCTCGCGCCCCGCCAGTACTTTCCCGATTGATCCTTTGCCCAGGCGAAAGGGGTGATTCACGCTCACGATGGATGTGGTCTCGGTGAGTCCATAGCCCTGGATGGCGGCGTATCCCAGACGTCCCCAGAACTCTTCGATCACGCCGTCGAGTGCCGCTCCGCCGGAGATGAACGCCCAGAACTTCCATCCGAATTGGCGGTGGACACGCCGGAAGATCCACCAGCGATGGAGAAAATGCTTTCCTTCCGCCGCCTTAAACCGCCGTTGGAAATCTTCCAGCCTGCCGGCGTCCGCCAGGTCGCGCTCAACCTTTTCTTTCAGTGATTGCAGCATGCGCGGCACCGCCACCAGCACCGACACGCGCTCGCGCCGTATGGTGCGAATCACTTCGCCGGGCTTGAGCGCATCCTGAAAAATCACCGCGGCCCCGAGGAGTTGAGGCAGAAATATTCCCAGGAATTGGCCAAATACGTGACTCAAGGGCAGCAGGTTCAGGAAGCGGACGGGATGGACCCAGCGTTCGTACTTCAGATATCTAATGATTTCTGTTTCGAGGGGAGCGACATTGCCGAGCACATTGCCGTGGGTGATGACCACACCTTTGGGTTCGGCAGTGGTTCCGGAAGTAAAAACGATTTCCAGCACATCCGCAGGCTCGATCGACGTGGCCTGGTATGGTGTAGCCCCGTGGCGGGACAATGCTTCCCGCAAATCTTCGAGAATCAAAACTGGCAATGAAGGCAGGACGTGCTCGCGCGAACACACCAGCAACCTTCCGTCCACCTGCTGATAAACGCGCTGGGTGAAGTCAGCAGCGCCCGCCTCATCGATGGGAACAACGATCACACCACGCAGCGCGCAACCAAAAAAGGCGGTTACCCACTCAGCCGAGTTCGGCCCCCACAGCAGGACGCGCTCGCCTTTACCGATTCCGCGTTCTTCCAACTCACGGGCAAAGCGGAAGGCCGCTTCCGCCACTTGCTGATAGCTCCACCGCACAGTGCGGTATCCGTGATGCTGAACGTAAGCGCACTCCCGTCCTCGTTGTAGAAAGCTGTTCAGGTATTCGACGACGGAGCGGCGCTCCATGTTCAGGATGGTATCGCTTTGGCGGCTGAACCGCTTTGTCATCCTGAGCGAAGTGGCTGCTTCGCGCAGCGAAGCAACCACGCAGTCGAAGGACCCCTGTACCCAGCAAACGCTTGGGGCCACTGCTTCCGCGCCACGCGAGCACAACCCGGCAGCATCGTAGCCATAGGGGTCCTTCGACTCCGCATGCACTTCGCTTTGCGAAGTGCACGCTGTGCTCAGGATGACAAGGAGGATTATGTCGATTACGCTGACATGCGGCGCGCATTTTTCGGGCAGAAGTTTGACAACAGATTCAGGAACTCTGCCAGAAACGGCGCCGTCGGCTGATTGCGCAGTGTCACCGCGTACCATTGCCGCCGAAATCCGCGGCCGCTCAAGGGCCGGATGGCAACTTTGCCCGCCTCCACCGCTGGCGCCACTGCCCAGCGGGCCAGGAAGCCAATGCCAGTCCCCGCGCCGGCCAACTCAACGATCGCTTCCGTGAGTGGGACTTCGATCACCCGCTGCGCCTCTACTCCCGCCGGCTTGAGCAGTTTGTTAATCAACGTGCTCTCCTCCCGTGGAGGATAGATCAGAATCGTTTCCGTCTCCAGGTCCCTGGGCCGTACCAGGCTCGCAGAGACGAGCCGGTGCTTCGGTGACATCACCAGAACCAACTCGTCTTCGAACATGGGCGTGACCCGGAGGCTTTTGTTGCGCGGCGGACAACTGATGATGGCAACGTCCAGCTTGCCTTCGAGCAATGCCGACGCCGGGTTCGAAGTCGCGCTGGCGACGATGTTCACTTCTACTTTCGAAAACTTGCCGTGGAACTTCTGCAGCAGGGGCGGCAGCCAGTGATAGCAGGTGTAGCATTCCGTGCTCAGCCGGATCTCCCCCCGCGCTCCGCCGTTGAGTCCCTCGATCTGCACTTCGGTGTCGCTGAGTTCGCTGAGTACCCGGCGCGCACACGCAATCAGCCGCTCGCCGGCGGGCGTCAGGACCATCTTCCTTCCCAGCCGCAGAAATAGCGCGGTGCCCAGCTTTTCTTCCGCATCGCGCAACTGGTGACTGAGCGCGGATTGCGTCAAATGAAGGCGCTTTCCGGCTTCGGTGACACTGCCTTCTTCGGCCACGGTCACCAGCAATTTGAGGTGGCGGACTTCCAGTTTCGGAGTCATTTTATGCATGAGTGTAGTTCATCGATCGAATGAAAACAAACAATAAATCTCATGGGTATCCCGCCACGTCCAACTCTGCACGAGCGCTGAAGACGGTTTGACGGCAAGAAGCGGATAGCCAGCAAATCCAATTCGCCGCAGACTCGGCTTCGACATGCAACATCATCCGCGCAAGCGCGGTTGAACGAACTAAACAGACACGGGGAGAGTGTTATGAAAAACTTTGGTGGACGCGTCGTTACATCACTTCTTCTGAGCATCCTGGCGCTAGGTTCCGTCGCCCAAGGGCAACGCGCCGAGCGGATCATCCATGCAAACATTCCATTCGACTTCGCGGTGGGCGACCGGTATTTTCCCGCAGGACGCTACTCCCTGGTCCCCAGCGAGCCCTGGCAACTGGAACTGCGCGACTCGGAGGGCCACGCATTGGTCAAGGTCCTGACCCAATCGGTCCAAGCCTCTTCCGGCCCCGTCCGACCCAAGCTGCTTTTCGAGAGCGAAGGCGGGCGCCACGTGCTGACCCAGGTCTGGGCGGAGAATGAATCCATCGGCCAGCAAATTTTGCAGCCAAAGTGGGGCATGGGTGATGTCCAGAAGCGTTCCGGACACGTCCAAACTGCCAAGGCCGGCAATCCACGCTAGACACTTAACAACCGCGTCGCCCGGGAGGGCCCAATGGGAACCAGCACGAATGGAAGCAATGGACAATCGCAAGCAGCTGACCCGCACGTGCAGGAAGTTATCCGTTCCGCGGAACGGGAGCTTCACGAGTTGCTCGAGCGCCGGGCAGAACTCATGAAACGCATTGGCACCATCAAGCAGACTCTGGCCGGGCTGGCGAACATTTTCGGCGACGGCGTGCTCAGCGACCAACTGCTCAGCTTCCTCGACCGTAAATCGGCCAGCCGGCAGCCCGGTTTCACGCGCGCGTGTCGAGTGGTCCTCATGGACGCAAACCAGCCGCTCGGCGCGCGGCTGGTCTGCCAGGCGCTACAGCAGAGATTTCCAGAGGTGCTGGAGCGCCACAAGGATCCGATCGCATCGGTGACGACGGTGTTGAATCGGCTGGCCGACTACGGCGAAGCCCGCTGCTCGCTGGACGCGGGCGGGCGCCGGGTCTGGAAGTGGACTGCGGAACCCGGGGAGGCGGCGGACCTGTTGCTCGGAGGAAAGAGCGAGTTTCTTCAGTCACAGGCGGGGAAACAGTAACAGGCAGCACAGATTGTGTGGTACCGGGCCTGGGACCCGGTCAAGCCGAACGGAAGCTCGGCTCGGTGTTCGGCGGTGGTGGGCCTCAAGCGGGTGTCTCAACAGACTAGCCGAGCTTCGCTCGGCCTGGCCGGGTCGAAGACCCGGCCGCACACAATCTCCTTGGCCAGCTAGTCTCGTCCCACACCAAGCGCGTCCGCTACGCGGTTGATGTAGTTGAACCAGGAGGCGATCAACGTTATCTGGAGAATCGCTTTGTCGTCGAAGCCGACGGAGCGCAGGCGTTCGTGATCATCCTTCCAGATTTTCGTGGCGTCCTTTGTGATCTTTACCACGTAGTCCAGCATGACCCGCTCCTGGGGAGTGATGGGAGCGGTCTTGTAGTCCCTTTCCAGCGCCTCAACCAGATTCGCATCCAGCGTGACCCGACGCAGAAACTCTGCGTGTGAGTCAATTCAATAAACGCACCGGTTGGTGACCGAAACCACGGTGGTGATCATCTCGTGCTGGCGCCGGGAGAGCGGCAGGTCGGGAGACATGAGCACGCCGAAAGTGGCGAAGGCATGGTAGAGGGCCTCGGGAATGAGGCTGTGGGACTCGGTGATCATTGAGCCCCCGCCGTTCGTGGGATGCACTGGAGTGGCGTACTCCCTGGGGTAGAGAGACTTCTGGCCTTCCATTGCCTGGCGCAGCTTTTCATCGCCTTCGGAGGCTGGAATGGTGCGGATCCAGGTCATAAAAAGAGCTTGCCTTTCATGGGTGTTCCCGCCGTAAAATGCCGCGGTCGAGTTTGAGCCTAAACCGAGGGCGCGGGCAGTGCCAATACTGGAAATCCGTTATTCCAGGCTTGGCCGACAGATTCGTTCGCGGCTCCTGGCACTGGGAAGGGATCGTTCGATGAGCATCATGGTATGGCAGGTTCTCCGCAAGCTGCCTAAACCCCTCATCCTGGTATTGTCTTTGTTCCTGCTGGCGGCTATCGCACGCGCCTGAAGGAGGCGCGCATTCCAACCGTCAGATCAGCCCGTCCTTCACCCGGCGGAGAAAGTCTTCCGCATCGGCCTGGGCCGTTCTGGCAGCGTTGGGATCGTTGCGGTTCTCGAAAGTGATTTCCTGCAAAGTAATCTGGGCCGCGTCTTTGGGCTTGAAGCCTCGGGTGACCAGCTTTCGGGCACGCGCCGCAAAGCTCTCAGAATCAACCAGCACCGCCGGTTCGCCATGCACGGAGCAATCGTGGTCCTGAAACTTGCTCGCCGCCAGCCGGTCGTAGGCGCTCTTGGCTTCCTGGTCGGTCAGCATCGCCGGCACTGGAAAGGTCCAGCCGCACTGGGAACACGCCCAACCCGTCAGGCGCTGGTGCGATACCCATGTAAGCCATCTGCCCATGGTTCTCCCTCATTTGCCGCAGGGGGTAAAGAATGCCTGGGCCCGAAATCACGTTTCTTTACTTCCTGGTTGGAAGGCGGCGAATGTAGCGAAGCGAGGTTTTCCTCACCCAGCGTGCCCCCCCGGGACGCTGAATGTTGCCGGAGATGATCTTACAAGAACACGTCCGCCAGTTGTAGTGACGGCTAGAGAACCCGCGAATCCGGCAAGAATGGAGGACGGGCGTCCCGCCTGTCGCGTTTTTGCGGATTGCTCATGCGGCATCCGTTACTGCTGTTTCCCGCCACAACCAACGATACTCCAGTGGATTCTTTGCGAGCCCGGCTCCCACAGGGTTTCCCAAAATGTAGTCAACTTTGTCCGCAATGCTTTCCTCCCGACGAAGAGCCCGGTCGAATGACTCCTCCTTCCAGACTTTCCCTTTTCGCCCAAGAACCTTGTTAATGTTGTGGGCGGACGCACCCTTTATCACCTGCATGATTTCTGCGATGCTCACCGCTCCGTCCGCGTCATATTTCGGGGTCAGCACGATGTGAACGTGATCAGGCATCACCACCACCGTGTGCAAATGGAAGTTCCTGCCGGTCCCGGCAAGACATGTGTCAAGCACGATCTGACGGACCGATTCCGGAAGGATCCAGCGGTGGTGGGTTGAGAAAGTTATGAAGAAGGCTTTGAAATCCGGCTGGTAGTGGGGCAGTTTAGGGCGGTACTCATATTTGCGCTGCATCCGAGAATCAGTAATATGACGCACCGCACTGGGGCTAGTGCACCTTGGAAGACTTTGGTGAGCAATTGCCAATACAGCTCGCGACGGGGCTTGACCAGCAGACGACCGAACCACTGGCGGGTAATCCTATCGAGATGTCCGGGATTTTTGCTTCATTCCTGACGGGCGAGGACGCCCGTCCTCCATCATCTGGTGCTGGTTCCGGACGTAACGCGGTCGTACACTCCCTTTCGGTAACCCTTAGTAACCATACGATTCTTGGTAACCCGTCTTACAATGACCCTTGTCCGAAAGACCATCCCTCGTATGATCGGCAGACATGGCCGGTCGGATGGCCAACCCGTCGGTGAACCTTCTCACGGAAGATGTTTTCTGGCGGGAAGTAAACCGGGAGCTGGAGTCAGCAATCTTATGGCGTTCGGTTTTGGCTTCAACAAACAGAAAGCTCTCAGCGCTGCGGAGAAGTTCGTCCAGCAGGGCAAGCTGCAAAATGCCATTGCTGAGTACGAAAAAGTTCTCAAAGCTGACCCCAAGGAACTTACCGTCTCCAACACCATTGGGGACCTCTACGCCCGCCTGGGTCAAAGCGACAAGGCCGTCGAGTCCTTCAAGAGCGTGGGCGATGCCTATGCCACGCAGGGCTTCACCGTCAAAGCCATCGCCATGTACAAGAAGCTCACCAAGCTGAAACCCACCTTGGAGAGCGTGCTGCGACTGGCTGAACTCTATACCCAACAGGGACTCTTTAATGATGCGCGGGCGCAATACCTGCAGGTAGCTGAAGAATTTCTACGCTCCGGAGAGCTGGAGCAGGCAGTGCGGATCTTCCAGAAAACGCTGGAAATGGACCCGGAAAACGTCGCCATGCGCACCCGCCTGGCTGAGGTTTACATCCGACTCAATAAGAAAACGGAAGCCTGGCAGCTCTTCGCCGCCGCCGCCGACAGCCTGCGTGGACGCGGCCAGCTGGGGCCCGCGGAAGAAATCCTGAACCGCATGCTCACGCTGGACCCCAGCAACAGTCATGCTCTGTTGCTGCGCGGCCGCAACGCCTTCGATTCCGGCGACATGCCGGCGGCGATCAAGAATCTGGAGAAGGTGGCCGACCTCGACAGCCATCCCGACGGACTGCGCGCGCTCATGCAGGCCTACCTGCAAAGTGGACGTCTGCCCGAGGCGGGCACGCTGGCTGCCAAATTGTGCACCGTCCACAACGACACTGGAGCGATCACCACCTACGCCGACGCGCTCATGGCCGCGGGACAGTTTGCCGACGTTCTGCAGGTTTACCAACAGTATTGTGATCGGCTTGTAGCCACAGACTCAGGTAAAGTGCTGGAAAGCCTGCACTCGCTGATCGGGCATATGCGGGAAAACATGCCCGCCCTGGAAGTGCTGCTCGATCTCTCGCAGAAGGCCGGCGATACCACTCACATTACCGAGCTCTACGAATTGCTGGCGCATGCCTCAGTCCAGGCCGGACAACTGGAGAAGGCCCGCGATTACTACCTGAAGCTGACCCAACTCGAGCCGCAGAACCAGCTGCACACACGCAACTATGAGCAGGTGCTGGCCAAACAGGGCGGAGGGGCGTCCGGCTCAAGGCTCATCACGCCGGAAGAGGGCGCGGTCCTGGTGGAGGAACTCGAAGCGACGGCCCCATTTATCGATCAGCGCTATGCCGACGACGTGGCCCTGGCGGTGCGGGCCGCACTGACCGACGCCGAACTGTTCGTCTCCTACAACATGCCAGCCAAGGCGCTGGGACCCTTGATGTCCGCATTGCCCAAGGCGCCTCGCGACCTGCGCCTGAACCAGCGCCTGGCGGCGTTGCACACCCGCGCCGGCCGCTTCGGTGAAGCCGCGGTCTGCTGCCGCAATCTGGAACAGCTCTATCACGATGCCGGACATCCGGACGAAGCCAGCCGCTACAGCGATCTGGCGAGCAAGTACGAGGAACGCACTTCCGCCAAGCCGCACCCAGAGATCGACACGGCCGCGGCAGCGGCGATGCCGTTTGCGCCCCCAACTACGGCTTCGCCCGCCTTTGGTCATTTCGCCTCTGATGGACCCGCGGACGCTCCCGCCTTTTCCGCTCCGGAAGTTTCATCCTCTGGACTCTTCTTTCATCAGACGGCCTCTCCTGCCGCGCCTGCATCGAGCGAATTCGAGATCCATTCGGAAGCGCCTGCCGCGGAGAGTGAAATTGACATCTCGGCGGAGTGGGAGGGCGAGGTCACGGATGAGTCCACTCCGGCTGCCTTCGCCGAAAGTGCGAAAGCTTCTGACGCGGACGCCGACCATGCCCGGTCCGAGACCATCACGGAGACCATCGAAGAGCTGCGCTTTTATCTGGCGCACTCCATGGTCGAACAAGCCCGTCTGGTCTTCGCCAAACTGGAGAAGTTGAAGCCCGGCGCAGACAAGCTGGCGGCAGTGCAGCAGGAAATTGAGGTCGCCGAGGCTCAAACCAGTTCGAAACAACCGGAGGTAGCAGAAGAGTTTTCCGTGGAGGAGGTGGACGAGGCTGATGAAATTCCGGCTGCGCAGCATGAAGAATTCAAAATGCCGGTCCGCCCGATCGCGCCGACACCTGCCCCGGCCGTTGCGGAATATGCCCAGGCCAGCCCGCAGGCAGAGCCCGCCGGCGTATTGGGCGAATTCGTCTCCGACTTGGAAGCCTCCTTGGCCGACACATTCCTGCCGCCTCCGCCCGCACCGCCGGTGCCACATCAGCAACCTCCGATGGCGCGCGAGTCGAGGGCAGCAACTCCCGGCCAGGCCGCTGCCGCTGCGGCGCCAGCTCCGGCCATGAAAGCTCCGGCACCGACTCCGAGTCCCACTGCAGCCCCGGCTCCGACTTTCACCTATGAGCCGACCAAGAAGCGGACGCTCGCTCCCGAGGTCGCGGCGGCAACGCCACAAGCAGCCTCCGCCAGTGTGGATTTGGCAGACATGTTCGGGGAGCTGAAGCACGAACTTGAAGATGACTCCGCCAGCGCCCAGGAAGATCCCGAGACTCATTACAATCTCGGCGTCGCTTTCCGCGAAATGGGATTGCTGGATGAAGCTATCGGGGAGCTGCAGAAAGTGTGCCAGGCGGTGGACCGGGGCCACAGCTTTCCGCAACTGATGCAGACTTATACCTGGCTGGCCCAGTGCTTCCTCGACAAGGGCGTGGCCGAGGCGGCGATCCGCTGGTACGAAAAGGCCCTCAAGCTGCCCCACATTGACGAAGAGACCCGCACGGCGCTGAACTATGAATTGGCCTCCTCCTACGAAGCTGCCGGCAATAAGAACGCAGCCCTGAACTATTTCACGGAGGTTTACGGCACCAATATCGACTATCGCGACGTAGGCGAGCGCATCAAAGCTCTGAAGTCGTAGAATGGCAGAATGGGTTTCTTTTTATGCTTGCGGGCGGACGCGGGAGAGCACCGGCCGCTCGCATTCACGATCCGGAGGAGCGCGACGTGACCGCAAGTCCGGATTCTTCCATCAACAAAGTTCCCTTCGAGTCCCTGCCCGGAAAGTTGCCCGCTGAGACTATTCGAGGAGCCGGTATGGAAGGCCCGCCCGGCCATGACGCCGGCCTTCGTCGGACCGGCTTTCAGCTCTGGCTACACCGGCTTCTGGTGCTGCTGTTCGTTTTCTTTTGTGCCACCGTGGGCGTGCTGTTGGTCATCCTGCCCTGGAGGCCGGAGTGGACGGACAACTACTTCCTGCTGGCTTCTCCTGGCCTGCGGACGTTCGTTTCCAACGGTTTTGTTCGCGGCCTGTGCAGCGGGCTGGGAGTGCTCGACATCTGGATCGGATTTTGGGAGGCAGTTCACTTCCACGACGAAACCCGGCCCTGACAGAAAGACAAAGTCAACATGAGTGACGGCAAGCTCAAGTCCGCGCCCCTGGCGTATGAAAACGAAGCCTTCGTCAACAGCCCGGACGGGCGCATCATGCGTGTCCTCGCCGAGTATATGGAGCCGCTCTCACGCTTTCGGCGGGAGCAGATTCAGGACACGGTCGTGTTCTTTGGCTCAGCCCGCTTTCACAGCCGCCGGGACGCCGAACGAAAGCTCACCGAACTCGAAAAAGAACTTGGAGTGGAGCCCGCCGCCGAAAGGAAGAGGGCGCTGGCTGCGGTGGATATGGCGCGCTACTACGAGGACGCACGCCGGCTTGCTTTCCTGCTGACGCAATGGTCGGCCCAGATTCCAGCCCGCAGACGGCGCTTCGTGGTGACCACGGGAGGTGGGCCTGGCATTATGGAGGCCGCCAACCTGGGCGCTCAGGAAGCGGGCGGAAAAACCATCGGCCTGAACATCAACCTGCCCTTTGAACAAAACCCGAACCCGTACATCACGCCGTCGCTCAATTTTGAGTTTCATTACTTCTTCATGCGTAAGTTCTGGTTCGCCTATCTGGCCAAGGCCCTGGTGATCTTTCCCGGCGGCTTCGGGACGCTGGATGAACTGTTTGAAATCCTGACTCTGGCCCAGACCCAGAAGTTGGCCAAAAAAATCTTGGTGGTCATTTATGGCAGCGAGTACTGGAAGAGCCTGATCAACTTCGATGCCATGATCGATGCCGGTACGATTTCCGCCGCTGATCTGGACTTGTTCCGCATAGTAGACTCGCCGGAAGAGGGCTTCGAGTTTCTTCGCGACGGCCTGGTCAAGTATCATCTTGGCCCGCAGCCTAAGGCGCCTGAAGCTATGCCGGAGATTGCGAAGACCAATCCGTGACCGTCTTCAGTCGTCGGTCTTCAGTCGTCAGATGGGACTTGACAGAAGACTGACGACCAGAGACCGACGACCGAATTGCTTCTCTACTACATCACCGACCGCTCGCGGTTCCCGGGTGACGCAGATTCCCGCCGCGCTCAACTACTCGCAACCGTCACGCAGGCCGCGCAATGCGGCGTGGACTATGTCCAACTCCGCGAGAGAGATCTCTCCGCTCGCAACCTCGAGATCCTGACCCGCGAGATCCTCCAGCTGAGAACGGAGAACAACCAACTGAATACCGGTGTTCTGATAAACACCCGCACAGACGTAGCCCTCGCGTGCGGAGCTAACGGAGTGCATCTGCGTTCGGATGACACTTCTCCCGCCGTTGTGCGAACGATCTGGGCCAATAGTGGCGCAGGCGCTTGCCTGACGATTGGGGTCTCGTGCCACACCCGGGCCCAGGTCGCCCGCGCCGCGGAAGAAGGAGCTGATTTCGCGGTCTTCGGGCCAGTCTTCGAGAAGGTGCTCCCGGAAAAAGAACGCGTGGGGGGCAACACCCGCCCCACGGGTCTCGAAGTCTTGCATGAAGCTTGTCAGGAAAAAATTCCAGTGATCGCGCTGGGCGGCGTCACACTGAAAAATGCGGTGGCCTGTATGCAGGCCGGAGCCGCCGGAATCGCAGCCATCCGGCTGTTCCAGGAAAATGAAATGGAAAGAGTGGTTGCGGCCCTTCGCCGCCTCAGAACGGACGTCAGACCTCAGGCGTCAGACCTCAGCAATCTCAAGGCTTGACAGCTGAAGACCGACGCCCGCCCTTAGCTCTTGATCGTCTTCGACCCCTCGTCCCAGGTCACCGCGCTCTTACGGAAGTAAGACTGGTTCGCCATGTGGCAAGCCAGCGCCGCGTGATGGCCAAACACAACGTCCTCCATCACCGGCTTGCGGGTGCGTACCGCCTGGAAGAAGTTCCACAGGTGGGGCTTGACGTCATCCCACGATGCGCTGCGATAGTTTACGCCCTCCAGGGCCGGTTCCTTGCCCGGCACGGCATCGTGTTCCTCGTGCCATTTCTTGAAGTATTCATCCCGCATCGCCTTGGGGAAGCTCGATGCGTAATAACTGGGCGCGGTATCCACGCCCGCCTGCGGAGTATAGGTGAGGTTGAACTCGGTCAGTTCCAGGATGCCCTTCGAGCCCTGGAAGCGGTACGTCTCAGGCATCTCCGTTCCCAGATTCAATCGCAGGTAAGCCGGGACCTCGCCGTACTTGAACAGCGTGCAGTGCACATCCGGCATGTTCCGGCCATCCTTCCAGCGCAGGATTCCACCCATGGCCATGGCCTGCTTCGGCGCCTCGTTGATGCCCAGCACGTATTGCATTCCGCTGACCAGGTGGACCAGCAGATCGCCGGCCACGCCAGTCCCGTATTCCTTCCAGCAGCGCCAGCGGGCAAAGATGAGAGGATCGAACTGGCGCTTGGGCACGGTTCCCTGCCAGGTGTCCCAGTCCAGAGTTTGCGGGGAAAGGTCGGTGGGCGGCGGATACTCCCAGGCTCCCGTGGGATCGTTGCGGCCGAGCGAACCTTCCACCAGCATCAGGTCGCCGAGCGCTCCCTGCGCCACCAGTTCCCTGGCCTTGGCGCAAATCACGGAACTCACACGCTGCGAACCTACCTGCACGATGCGCCCGGTCTTTTTCGCCGCCGCCACCATCTCCACGCCTTCTTCGGCGGTGTGCGACATGGGCTTTTCGATGTAGATGTCCTTGCCCGCGTTGACCGCGTCCACCACCACCTGTTTGTGCCAATGGTCGGGAACAGCGGCCACGATGCAATCGATGTCCTTGTTCTCCAGCAATTCGTGATAGCGCCGCGTGGTGGGCAGGTTCGGACGGACGATCTCCTTCGCCAGAGTGTGGCGGCCGTCATAAAGATCGCAGGCGGCTGCACATTCCACTCCCGGCAACTCGATCGCGTTGCCCAACAGTCCTGATCCCTGCATGCCGATTCCGATCATGCCAAACCGCACTCGATCGCTGGCGGCCATGGTCTGGGGCAAAGCCCAGAGCGGGTCGGGATCCAGCACGATGGTCTTCAGCCCCAGCGCTGCACCAGCGGCTGCGCCCAGTCCAATGAATTCTCGACGCGAGAAACGGTTCCTGTTCATTAAGCCTCCGCCAACGATTGCGAGATTTTTTGAAAGCCTTTAGCTCATTTCTTCAACATCTTCACCGCAACTTCCTTGAAGAACACGATGTCATTATCGCTGTGATTCTGCAGCCCGATATAGCCCTCTTGCGGACGCGGCCCACGCTGCGGTTCGAAGTCGAATTTCCTGGCCGGAACCGGATCGCCTTCGGTGAACTCGGTCACCTTCACGCCGTTTACTACGACGTTGGTGTGAGGACCATCCAGCGTGATTTCCATCGTGTTCCATTCCGGCCCGGGTTTGCCGGGACGGGCCAGCGCCTTGGTCAGCGAATACAGGGTGCCGGTCGCGTGATAATCATCTTCGTTGGATTTTTCCGGCTCATTATCGATTTGCACTTCATATCCATAGTGCACCGGCATCCAGGCTTCGCGGGGCTCGATCGGAATGCGGATGTAGACGCCGGAGTTATCGTTGTGATCGCGCATCTTGAACACGACGCGGATTACGCAATCTCCCAGCGTCCCGCCCGTCCAGTAGAGCAACCCCATGCCGCCGTGGGTGCGGATCAGTCCGTCCTCGACCGTCATTTCGCCGGGGCCAACGTGCTTCCATCCCACCAAGTCCTTGCCGTCAAACAACTGTTTCCATTCTCCCGACTGCGCTTGCGCCGGCAGAAATACGCCCGCAACGAGGGCAACCGTAACCAGAGTGATCAATGCCCGATGAAATCGCATTATTTCCACCTTTCGAGCCGGGAGAAATATACACCAAACAACTGTGCTGAAGGTACGAGGTAAGTCCTTTTGAGTGAGGGCCTGCGGTGAATAGTGAGGACGGAAGCGCCGGATCCGGCCGGGCCGGTTACTGAAGGTCATTTTTGCTCGAAGCAAAGCGCAGTAATCCGGCATCAAAGAAGATATAATATTGCCGGTAGCGCGCAGGGAGTAATTTCCTTCCAAAGAAGAATAAATCCGATGTCCATGAAGACCAAGGCCGCAATTGTAGTTTCCTCCGCCGCTGTTCTGTTATTTATTTACGTGGGCGGATTGGACGGCGTTCGCGCCTCCAACAACGATGGCTCTTACCGGCAACTACAGGTTTACAGCGAAGTGCTTTCGCGGGTGCGTAGCGAGTATGTGGAAGAGCCCAACATTCCGCTGGTGACCGACGGAGCGCTGCACGGCCTGCTCGAGTCGCTGGACCCCAACTCCAGCTATCTGACCGCCGCCGAGTTCAAGGAGTACAAGGCCAACCAGACTGAGGCGAAAGGCGAGATCGGGGCAGCGGTCTCCAAGCGCTTCGGCTATGCCGCGGTCATCTCGGTAATTCCCGGCGGTCCCGCCGACAAAGCGGGCATACAGGACAGCGATATCTTCGAGGCCATCGAGGGCAAAAGCACGCGCGAAATGTCGCTCGCCGAAATCCACAATCTGCTGCAGGGACAGCCAGGTTCAAACCTGAACGTTTCCGTGGTGCGGGCGCGGCGCGCTGAACCGACGAAAATGGTCATCACTCGCGATATCGTCACCGTGCCTCCGGTGACCGACAAGATGGTGGACGAAGGCATCGGATATATCCAGGTGGACGCCTTCAACAAAGGCAAGGCGCAGGAAATCGCAGCGAAAGTTCGCGGGCTGCAGAAGGCCGGAGCCAAGAAGCTGATCCTCGACTTGCGCAACTGCGCCGAGGGCGAGGAATCTGAAGGTATCGCCGCGGCCAATCTGTTCCTCAACCACGGCACCATCACCTATCTGCAGGGCCAGAAGTATCCGCGCGAGGCTTTCAACGCGGACGCTTCGAAGGCTATCACCAATCTGCCCCTGGTCGTACTGGTGAACAAGGGCACGGCCGGACCGGCTGAGGTGGTAGCTGCGGCCGTTCTGGAAAACGCCCGTGGAGATGTTGTAGGCGACAAGACTTTTGGCGATGGCTCGATCCAGAAAACTATTCCGCTACCCGATGGCTCGGCCCTGATCCTTTCGGTTGCGAAGTATTACTCGCCCAACGGCAAAGCCATCCAGGACAGCGCCGTCACCCCGAACATTGTGATCGCGGACAGTGACGACGATGCCGCACTTCCGGATGATGACGATGGCGCCGCTCCGGCGGAGGAAGACAAGACAAAGCCTCCGCAGGAGGACGAACAGTTGCACAAGGCGATTCAGTTGCTGAAGAGCAAGGCGGGCTAGTCGCCGGCCAGTCGTCGTTGCTTTCGATCGCGCGCTCTCGGGCGCGCGATTTTATTTGGTGCTGGCGCTGAGGACAACGAGCGCGCCCGGCAACTATCGGCCAACGACCAAGGACTAACGACCAACGACTACTCTCCTGATATCCTGAACGCGATCTCTCGTGAATTTTCAGCTGCAAGACTCCCCGGCGTCCACCGGCGCCGAGAACAAAATGGTGGGCCGCCTGCTCATCGGCCTGCTCGTGCTGGTCTCCGCCCTAGTAGGGGCTACGGCCGGCCTGCTTCTGGTTTACTCCACCGACCTGCCGCAGGTTGATCAACTGGAGCACTACCGCCCCAGTTCGATCACCGAGCTTTACGACGACCAGGGACGCACCATCGGCTCCTTCGCGCTGCAACGCCGGGTGGTCGCCACCTATGACGACTATCCTCTGGTCCTGCGCCAGGCGCTGATTTCCATTGAAGACAAGGATTTCTATCGGCACTGGGGCATCAACGTCTGGCGCATCGCCGGCGCCGCCTACCGCGATATCCGGTCGGGCGGCCGCGTGCAAGGCGCCTCGACCCTGACCATGCAACTGGCGCGCAATCTCTTTCTCTCGCCCGACCGTTCGTTTCATCGCAAGATTCAGGAAGCGCTGCTGGCCGTCCAGATCGAGCGCCGTTTCACCAAGGCGCAGATCTTCACCCTGTACGCCAACCAGATCTATCTCGGCCATGGGGTTTACGGATTCGAGGCCGCTTCCCAGTTTTATTTCAGCAAGCCGGCAAAAAAGTTGACCCTCGACGAGGCCGCGCTGCTGGCCGGCCTGCCCAAATCACCGACCTACTATTCGCCCATCACTCATCCTGACCATGCTCTCAAGCGCCGCAACCTGGTGATCAATTCCATGCTCGAAGATGGAGAAATCACGGCGCAGCAGGCGACGGTGGCTCGCGATCAGCCTATTCAACTGGATCTGGCCCACGATCCCGATTCGCTTGCGCCTTATTTTATCGAGGAAATGCGGCGTTACCTGGAGGGCAAGTATGGCAGTGACCAGGTCCACGAAGGCGGCCTGAAAGTTTACACGTCGCTCGACATGGACCTGCAGCGCGCCGCCAACCGCGCCGTGTTCGACGGTCTGGCCGCGTACGATCGACGCCACGGGTGGAGAGGCCGTCTGCAGAATGTCTTGACCGGGGATGTGACCATGGCCAACTACCAGCATCCGGACTGGGAGAGCGATCCTGAAGTAAACAGCTATGTCCACGTTCTGGTCACAGCCGTGACGCCGGCTTCCGCGAGCCTCCGATTTGGCCGCTACTCGGCTACCCTCACCTCCGCCGACGCCGCCTGGACCCGCAAGCGACTCTCCGCCATCCTGAAGCCCGGCGATATTGCCTACGTAAAGGTGCTGGCCCTGAATGCCGATGGAAAGGCGCGAGTAAGCCTGGAGGAAGACTCGGGCGTGCAGGGCGCCCTGGTCGTCATCGACAACGCGAGCGGCGAGATCAAGGCCATGGTCGGCGGACGCGACTTTAACCTTTCCAAGTTCAACCGCGCGACCCAGGCGCTGCGCCAGGTCGGATCTTCGTTCAAGCCCTACGTGTACACCGCCGCCATCGACCGCGGCGCCACTCCGGATGACACCATCCTCGACGCGCCCATCTCCTTTCCCATGCCTACAGGCCCGGCGTACGAGCCCCACAATTACGACGACAAGTTTGAAGGCACGATTACGCTGCGGCGCGCGCTGGCCCAGTCGCGCAATATCCCTGCCCTGAAACTGGCCGACAACCTCGGGATCAAGGTCGTCATCGACTACGCCCATCGCTTCGGTATCACTTCGAACATCCCGCCCTACTTGCCGGTCGCACTGGGCGCGGTCGAGGTGACGCCGATGGAGCAGACCTCCGCTTTCAGCGTCTTTCCCGATGACGGCGTGCGCATCACGCCACGTTACATCACCAAGGTGACAGACTACGAAGGCCGGACCCTGGAAGAGAATTTCGCCGACGTGCGGGACGTCGTCAGCGCCCGCACCGCGCGCACCATGACTGCCATGCTGCGGGAGGTCGTACTGCACGGCACCGGTATCGCCGCGGCGGCGTTGAAGCTTCCTCTGGCAGGAAAGACCGGCACCACGAACAATTTTACTGACGCCTGGTTCGTCGGCTTCTCACCGTCGATCACCTGCGGTGTCTGGGTCGGCTACGACGAGAATAAATTCCTGGGCGCGAGAGAGACGGGTGCCCGCGCCGCCTTGCCCATCTGGATGGATTTCATGAAGGCCGCTCTGGCCGGAAAAGACCCGGGAGAATTCCAGCCGCCTCCGGACACAGCGCCGAGCCCGTCGGTACAAAAAGTGGACACGCCAGACACAGCGCCGGCAGGAGATGAAGCTCACTAAGCCGCTTCCGATGTGGGGCCCGTGTGGGGACGGGTCTCCGACCCGTCCAGGCCGAGCGCAGCTCGGCTAGGTTTTGTACAACACAACCTTCGCGGAATCTGGCCGTCCAGGCGGAGCAGCCAAGGCCAGCCATTTGCGGGGAAGTAGGGGTCCTTCGACTGCGAAACTGCTTCGCGAAGCGAAGCAGTTTCTCCGCTCAGGATGACAGGTCACGTGGGGACAGCCGCCCCTAGCTGTCCGGCCGAGCAAAGCTCGGCAGCTTTCCTCGTCTAGACCCTATCTTTCAGCGCCGCAAAACTTTCATCCAGAATCCGCGCCGCCTCATCCACATCAGCCTTACCAATATTCAGAGGCGGCGACATCCTGATCACGTTGCCGTAAAACCCGCCCTTGCCCACCAGCAACCCGCGCTTCCGCGCTTCTTCCATCAGAGCATTAGTTCCTGCCGACGCCGGCTTCTTGGTCTCGCGATCTTCCACCAATTCCAGTGCCTGCATCAGGCCCATGCCGCGAACGTCGCCGATGATCGGGTGCCTGGCCTGCAATTCTTCGAGCTTCTTGCGGAAGTACTCCCCCACCACCGCCGCGTTCGTACGCAAGTCGTCTTCTTCGATGATGTCAATGACGGCGCGCGCGGTCACGCTGGTCACAGGATTACCTCCGAAGGTCGAGATCGTCATTCCCTGAAATGAGTCCGCGATCTCAGGCTTGGCCACGGTCAGTCCAATCGGCGTGCCGTTGCCTAATCCCTTGGCGGCAGTAATCATATCGGGCTCAACTTCCCAATGTTCAATGCCGAACCACTTATGCCCGGTTCGTCCCCAGGCCGTCTGCACTTCGTCAGAAATAAAATCGCCGCCGTATTGTTTGACTATGCTGAAGGCCAGCTTGAAATATTCCTTCGGCGGCGTGATGAAGCCGCCCACGCCCTGTATCGGCTCTGCCAGGAAGGCCGCAATGCGTCCTGAGGTCGAGAACTGAATCACACTCTCGATATCTTTTGCGCAGGCGACTTCGCAGGAAGGATATTTCAGCCCCAGCGGGCAGCGATAGCAATACGGATTCATGGCGTGCACGATCCCGACTTCAATCGTGCCCTTGCGCCAGGTGTTCATGCCGGTGAGACCGCGGGTGAGCGACGAGCGCCCGCTGTAGCCGTGCCGCAACGCCACCACTTCAAAGTTCCCGGTGTGCATGCGCGCCACCTGGATCGCGGTTTCGTTGGCCTCGGTTCCGCTGTTGGTGAAGTAAGACTTCTTCAGCGCTCCCGGCGTGATCTGCGCCAGCTTCTCCGCCAGTTCGACCATCGGCACATTGGGGAAACAGGTCGAAACGTGCTGCATGCGATCGATCTGCGCCTTGGTGCGCGAAGTTACCCGCGGATTGCAGTGGCCCACGCTGATGGTCACAATGCCGCCGAAAAAGTCGAGATACTTTTTCCCTTCGACGTCCCACACATGCTGCATGGAGGCATGGTCCATGGGCAGGGGATCGGAGTAGTAGGTTGAAACCGAAGGAAAGATGTACTCCTTCTGCTTGCGATTAATCTCCTCGCGCGTCAGGTGCGACTTCTCAGCCGGAACAATGGTTGTGCTCATGCTGGACCTCAGGCGGAACGCCTAATCGGGAATGTGAATCCTACTCGGAACCCATCATCATAAACCACTGGCTCGTTTGACCGGACGCGGCGGCGCGTCTGTCCCAGGCAACGGAGCAGCGCGGGCGCCGTTGCGAAATTGCTCTAATGCCTCGAAAATCCTTGGTCCATAGAGCGCGGCCTTGTACTCGCCGAATCCGGAAATACCGAGCAACGCGGGGATCGAACCGGGACGCCTGCGGCAAACTTCGTCAAGGGCGGAGTCGTGCATCACCACGAAAGCAGGGACGCCCTGCTGCTTCGCCGCAGCCCGCCGCCATTCTCTCAAATACTCACGCAGGGCAGGATCGATTTCCGTGACTTCCGGGACGCCGCCTGCCACAGCCTTCGCAACTCGCGGCAAGGCCGTGATCGGGCTCGCCTTCGGCAGCGCCGCTTTGGTGGACTTCACCAGCCAGTCGGATTCGCAGCCACACGCGTCGCAGGCACCGCAAGTCGTCCACTTCGGACTCTCTCCAAAATGCAGGCAAATCTGCCGGTGGCGGCAGGCGTTCGATTCGGCAAAGCGGCGAATGGTGTGGTAGCGCTGCCAGGCCCGTTCCTTCTCCGCCGGATCCACGATCTGGTCGGCAAAATACGCCAGCAAGGCTGCGTCGCGCTTTTGCCAGAGCAGAATGCAGTCGGCCGGCTGTCCGTCGCGTCCCGCTCGTCCCGCCTCCTGGTAGTACTGCTCGATCGATTTGGGAAGCGCGAGGTGGACGACAGCGCGCACCGAAGCTTTGTTGATCCCCAGCCCGAAGGCGATCGTGCCCACCAGCACGCGCACTTCGTCTGACATCCAGCGCTCCTGGTTGTCCCGTCGCTCCGCTGTCTCCATTTTGCCGTGATAGCCGATGGCGGAAATCTGTTGCGCTTTGAGATAGTTCACCGTCTCCCCAACTCTGGCAATGGTGGGAGCATAAACAATGACGCTACGGTCCTCGTAGTTGCGCAAGGCGCGCAGCAGCAGGCTGGGCTGCTCGCGTCCTTCGCATTCCTTTACGAGGTAACGCAGGTTCGAGCGGTGAAAGCTGGCAATGTACTTGTGCGGATCGCGCAGCTGAAGCTGGTGAAGAATGTCGTGTCGCACGCGGCGAGTGGCGCTGGCGGTAAAGGCGGCGATGGGGCGATCCGGAAAATGCACTCGCAGCCGGCTTAACTGCCGGTATTCGGGACGAAATTCGTGACCCCACTCGGAGATGCAGTGAGCTTCATCGATGGCGAAGAAAGCAATCGAGACCCGCTGCAGCCAGTCGATAGTATCGGCCCGCGCCAGCCGCTCCGGAGAAAGATACAGCAAACGGTACTCGCCCTCGACTGCCTTGCGTATGACCTGGGTCTGCTTCTCCCCGGACAGAGAACTGTTCAGCACCGCAGCCGGAATTCCCATCTGCGCCAGCTGCGCCGCCTGGTCCTGCATCAAGGCAATCAAAGGCGAGATGACGATCGCGGTCCGTCCCAGCATCACGGCCGGCAACTGGTAGCACAACGACTTCCCGCCCCCGGTCGGCATGACCACGCAACTGTCGCGCCCCTCCAGCAGGCTGCGCACGATCCGCTCCTGCAGAGGCCGGAAGGAATCGTACCCCCAGTGACGCCGCAGCGTACTGAGAAGGTCGGCTTCGGGCGTCAAGTTTGCCGCAGGCATCGGAATCAGTATAGATGGTGCAGCGTGCGGGAAAATAACCGCTCGCCGGCTCGATCCTGAATCGGGAACCGCTCAAGCTTGTGTGTGGCCGCGCGCGACTCGCCCGCGAAAAGCCAGCACTTCGATGAAAGTGATCAGCGCCGCCGTCTCCGCCAACTATAATCCCCTTGATGAAGGCTTTCTTCCGACTGGTAATACTGGCTCTGGGCTTACTGGTAGTGGCCCTGATTTCCGCTCTCACCGCCATGCGGCTGGCCATCCACGGCCGCGAAGTTACAGTCCCCAACCTGGTAGGAGAAAGTCCGGCGGCCGCTCGTCTGATCGTTGAACAGAAAGGACTGGAGCTGAATGTGGAACGCCAGTACTACAGCCCCGCGGTCCCGGAAGGAAAGATTCTGTCCCAGCTTCCGCCCGCCGGAAGCGAGGTGCGTCAGGGCTGGCAAGTCCGCGTGGCCGAGAGCCTTGGCCCTCAGCGCATTTCCATCCCCAATGTCATCGGCCAGACCGAACGCGCCGCCAACATCAATATCCAGCGCCGTGGTTTGGATGTAGGCGCCATCGCACAAATGCACTCGCCGGACGCCCCGGACGGCCAGGTCATGGCTCAGGCTCCGCCTCCGAATGCCAGCGGCGTCTCCGCCCCCAAGATCAGTTTGCTGGTTGCGGCGACGTCGCAACCCCAGGCCTTCGTCATGCCCAGCTTCGTGGGACAGCAACTCGGAAGTACCATCCAGGCAGTACAGAATTCCGGAATGAAAGTAGGAAGTGTGACCTCCGCTCCGCCTCCGCCAGGCTCCCCGGGAACGCCCGTGTCGCCGCCATTCCCGGGCAGCACAATCGTCACGCAAAATCCAGCAGCGGGGGAGAAAGTCTTCACAGGAGCAACCGTAAACTTTGAAGTCCGCTAGGGCTCTGTAGAGCCGGCGTCTCGCCGGCTGTTCGGCGGGCATCCCTTCGACTTCGCTCAGGGCAGGCTTTGCCCGCCGCGCAGCGAGGGTTAACATGGCGAGATAAGTCAGCTCTTTTGCAGCATCGCGACAAAAAAGCCGTCGCAGGGATGCACTCCAGGGACGGTCCTCAGAAAGCGGCCGCTCGCCAGTGAATCCAAATCGCTCCACTGCAGTTCGCCTTCCTCTCGCAGTTGCTTCAACTCCAATCGGGAGTCGAGCAACGAAAATTCCGGCTCGTCCAGTAGAGCCATCTCCACGACCTCTTCATTCTCCTCCCGCTCCAGCGAACAGGTTGAGTACACCAGTCTTCCTACCGCCGCGACGCGATGCATCGCCGCCCGCAGAATAGCTAGCTGGCGCGCCTGCAAGTCAGCCAGGTCCCCGGGCTTCAATCGCCATTTGATCTCAGGATTGTGGGCCAGCGTGCCGGTGCCGGAGCAGGGAACGTCGGCCAACACCCTATCGAAACTCGAGCTCGCATTAAAATCGAGCACGTTGGCGTTGACCACTTCCACATTCCTGGCCGGAACCAGTTTCCGGAGCAGCCGAGCACGATGGGCATGCAACTCCAGAGCAACAATCGCGGCGTTGGGATTACGCTCCGCCAGAACGCGCGTCTTGCCGCCAGGCGCCGCACAACAGTCCAGGATTCTCGACCCCTTGCCCACCAGCAACGCCACCAACTGCGAGGCCTCGTCCTGGATGGCAACCCGGCCCTCCGCAAAGGCCCGAGTGCGGGAAACACTTCCGGTTCGAACCCGGCGCGCCGAAGCCAGTAGCTGGCCGGGCGCAAGTTCGATCCCGTCGCGCCTCAATTCCGCTTCCAGACCCGGATCAGAGAAACGAATCGCAGTCGCCGGAGCATGCTGATCGTAGATGCAAATCTGCCTTGTCCGCCCAAGGCTAAACTGCCGCGCCCACCGTTCAACCAGCCAAAGCGGATGCGCCAATCTTTGTGACAGTTCAGCCGCGCTCTCAAGTTCCAGAGCGTCCTGCTCCCCTGGATCCGCCTCGCCAGAGAAGGCCCTTGGCACCGCATTCGCGGCATCATCGCTGGTGGCGCCTTCAACCACTGAAGCGCTAGCAGCCAACTTGCGCAGCACCGCATTCGCAAAAGAAGCAGCCGAAGCTTTGCGGGCGCGCCTTACCAACTCCACACTCTGGTGCACCGCGGCCCGCCCGGGAACTCGGTCAAGAAATGACAACTGATATGCCGCCAACCGCAGCGCCATAAGCACTTCAATGTCGAGCTTCTCGAGTCCTTTGTCCGAGAAACGGCTGATCTTGGCGTCCAGCAGCGACCGCCATCGCAGCACTCCCATGACCAGTTCGGTGGCCAGGCCATGGTCCGCGGGCGAGAGCTTTGCGTATGGGCCCGAGTGTAATAGCTCGGAGGCGTAAGCATCCTGCTGCTCAACGTGAAGCAGGATGTCGAAGGCGGCGGCACGAGCGGGAGAAATGGCCATGAATTTACAAAATCAGTGGATAGTTATTGGTTCCCGGTTCTCAGTGAACCCAGCCTCTCGCCGTTGCGGGGCTGATGGCCGTGGATGAAATCGGCCGCCAACATGCGCTTTTTTCCCTCGAGCTGCACTTCGAGTAGTTCGAGCCCGCCCGTTCCGCAACCCACGAAGAGATGACCACTCTCCACCCGAAGTTCGGCTGCAGCCGCGGCACGCTCGACGGATCGCGCTGCCCACAGGTGGAGGTTCTTGCCGCGAAAGCTGGTGTACGCGCCCGGCCAGGGCTGAAAGCCGCGCAGGCGATTCAGGATTTCCCGGGCCGTGAGATGAAAATCGACCTGGCCATCTTCTTTTTTCAGAATGGGCGCAAGCGTCGCTTTTGAGTGGTCCTGCGGCCGGGAGTGCACCGTTCCGGACTGCAGTCCGCGCAGGGTTTCAACTATAAGCGCGGCACCGATCGCCGCCATGCGCGGCGCCAGTGTCAGCGCGGTGTCCTCGGGGGCAATTGGAACTTCTTCCTGCAGCAGAATGTCTCCGGTATCGAGTCCGGCATCGATTCGCATGGTGGTGACTCCGCTCACGCTTTCGCCGCGGGCGATGGCCCACTGAATCGGTGCCGCACCGCGATATTTCGGCAGCAGGGAGGCGTGCAGATTAAGATTCCCCAGCAGCGGCAGGTCAATCATCCACTGGGGAATGATGCGTCCATATCCGACCACGATGACCGCGTCGGGCGCGATTTCCGCAAGTTGCCCGCGAAACTCTTCGTTGCTCTTGATCTTGTCCGGCTGGCTGACCTGCAATCCCAGCTGCAGACTCCGCTGTTTCACAGGCGAGAGCGCGAGTTCCATGCCGCGTCCCCGGGGCCGGTCCGGCTGGGTCACCACCAGAGGCACAGAAAACCCGGCCTCAACCAATTTTTCGAGTGTTGGCACAGCAAACGCCGGAGTGCCGCAAAAAACGAGATTGAGAGAAGAAGGCATCGACGCTGGGCCTCAGACCTAAGTCGCTTCGCCGACGCCCGAGGTCCGACGCCCGGCGTCCGCTTTCCCTACCATTCTCCCGCTTTCATCAGTTTGCGGATTTTGCGTTTCATGAAGTCGCGCTTGAGCGCGCTGATGTGGCTGATGTACAGCTTGCCATTGAGATGGTCGGTTTCGTGCAAGAAGGCGCGGGCCAACAGGTCCTCGCCGGTTTTCTCGAACCACTTTCCGTGGACGTCCTGGGCCCGAATGGTCACTTTGCGCGCGCGGGATACGGGTTCGCGAAATTCAGGAATGCTCAGGCAACCCTCGTTCTGAGTGTGCCGACCCTCGGTACGAATGATTTCCGGATTCGCAATCACCAGCTTGGCGTCCGGATCTTCCTTGAAAGTAACGTCGATGACCGCCAGCCGCTTCGAGATTCCGATCTGCGGCGCCGCCAGCCCCACTCCGTGCGCCGCATACATCGACTCGAACATGTCGTCCACCAGCTTCTTCAAATCGGCGTCAAACACGGTAACCGGTTCGGCGGATTTCTCCAGGACCGGATTTCCAAACTTCACAATGGGATAGATCATGCAGGTTTAGTCGCCAGCCTCAGTAATTCTTTACTTGCTCTATATATCCCTTAAAATTTCGCAATGTCTCAGTCATGGAATCGCCGCCGAATTTTTCCAGCGCACAACGGGCCAGGGTCAATGCCACCATGGCCTCCCCCGCGACCCCCGCGGCCGGCACAACGCAGACATCAGAGCGCTCGTAGGCTGCCTTGACCGGCTCCCGAGTGGCGAAATCCACTGACTGCAAGGGACGTCGCAAAGTGGAAATCGGCTTCAGATATCCACGCACCACGATGTCCTCGCCGTTCGAAACCCCGCCTTCAATTCCGCCGGCATTATTTCTGCTACGGGTAAATCCAGTGGCCGCTCCGTATCCTATTTCATCGTGGACCGCAGAGCCCGGCGAGGATGCCGCCGTCACTCCGGCTCCAATTTCGACCGCCTTCACCGCCTGCAGCGACATGACCGCGCCCGCCAGCAGACCGTCCAGCCGTTCGTCCCACTGGGCGTAAGTGCCCAACCCCGGTGGGACCCCGTGCCCCACCACTTCGAAAATGCCGCCGACCGAATCTCCGGATCGCAGCACCTTGTCCACTTCTTCTTTCATTTTCTGCTCAGTCTCCGCGTCGGCGCAGTTCAGCACAACCTCATCGCGTTCCGAAAGACTGCGAATCTGCTCCCACGAAACATCCTTCTTCAACACGGCACTACCCACCGCCACTACGTGGCTGAACACCTCTATTCCCAGTTCTCGCAAGAATAATTTGGCCAGGGCCCCGATGGCGACGCGTGTCGCCGATTCTCGCGCCGACGCACGCTCCAGCACGTAGCGGGCCTCGGAAAAATTGTATTTCAGGGCCCCTGCCAGATCGGCGTGCCCGGGACGCGGCGAAGCCACGCGCTTGTGTTGGCTCGAATCCCCTGCTTCGACCGGAAGCGATTCCTGCCAGTTCTTCCAGTCTTTGTTTTCCAGCAGGATCGCAACCGGCGATCCAATGGTTGCCCCGTGATGCACACCCGACAGAATATGGGCCTTGTCGGTCTCGATCTTCATCCTGCCGCCGCGTCCAAATCCCTGCTGCCGGCGCCACAGCTCGCGGTCCAGGAAGGCCTGGCCCACTTTCAGCCCGGCAGGCAGCCCGGAAAGAAACGCGACCAGGGCCTCGCCATGAGATTCCCCTGCAGTGAAGTAACGAAGCATGGTTCTGGAATTGTATCCGATGAATGGATTCGACTGAGAACCGGGAACTCACAACTGAAAACTGAATTACTTAGTCCCGTTGGGATATACCAGGATTTTGCTGGCCTCGCCGGTTTTCAATCTATCCATCGCCTTGGAGAAATCTTTCATCCCGATACGGTCGGTGATCACGGGATGAAGGTCCAGTTTCCCCGCCTTCAGCAATGCCGTCATCTGGTACCAGGTCTGATACATCCGGCGCCCGCTGATGCCTTGAACGGTAATGCCCTTGAAAATAATGTCTTCGGAAAAATTCAATGAAACCGGCTTCGAGGTCAGCCCCAGAAGGGAGATGCGTCCCCCGCGCCGGACCACATCGAAGGCGGTCCGTATGGCACTGGGATGCCCCGCCATTTCGAGCACGACATCCGCACCCAGCCCGCCGGTTTGCTCCATCACGATGGCGCGCACATTGTCTTTTGAGGGATCAAGCGCAAAATCTGCCTTCATCTCCCGGGCAAGGCGCCGGCGATGTTCATTTACCTCGATGGCAAAAACCGTGGTCGCTCCCACTGCGCGCGCCACCGCGATGGAGAACAATCCGATCGGTCCACAACCGGTGATGGCGACTGTCTTTGCCGCAATCTCTCCAGCCAGCACGCAATGCACAGCGTTCCCCAAGGGGTCCAGAATGGACGCATACTCCTGGGGGACTGCCGGATCAAGTTTCCAGATATTCGATTCCGGAATCACCACGTACTCGGCAAACGCACCATCCGCATCCACGCCGATGATCTTCACGCTCTGGCAGATGTGGGCCTCTCCGGTGCGGCATTGCAGACACTTGCCACATGCGACGTGCATCTCGGCGGAGACAAAGTCGCCTTCCTTCACGCTGGTGACCTCGTCGCCGAAGGCCGCCACCTCGCCACAAAATTCATGGCCGGGGATCAAGGGTGGATGTATCCGGTTCTGGGCCCAGCGGTCCCACTCGTAAATATGCAGGTCGGTGCCGCAGATGGAAGCGACTTTTACCTTGACCAGCACCTCGTTCCGGCCAAACGCCGGAACCTTGACCTCGCGGATCTCCGCGCCCGGCGCGGCTTCCGGCTTGACCACCGCGAGCATCGTTTTCTGCATCTATCAACCTGTAGGTTCGAAGTGATCAGCCAAACTCTTTATTTTAGCATCGCAGCGATGACGCGCTCGGGCTGACTAAGAGCACGGATAATTCATTGGCTCTTTCAAAAGCGAACTGGTCCTAGAGATTGGCCGCAGGAACTGGTTCCAGCTGAATCTCAATTCCTCCCAGCCAGTGTGCAATCAGGTTGTATATCCATGCCCCGAGGGCACCGAACACGAACCCCATTGCGCCATAGATAACCGGTGCCAGAATCCCGAAGGCCAGCATGGCCACGCCGCCAATCGCACTGTTAGTCTGTTGAGTCGCCATGCTGGCCAACCCGGCGATTAGGAGGAAGGGAATGAAGAGCAGACCCATGCAACCGTACAGGATTCCCAAAATCTTGGCACAGGAAAGAACGCCTACTGATTTTATGCGTTGCATCACTCCTCCTGTAACTCAGTGATCTTGATTTGATTTCCCCAGCCGCCACCGCCCGGCGTGCCAATCCGAATCCGTTCTCCCGTGCTCAGCCGCACATTCGATTTGGCGGTCAATTTTTCCATTGAGCCATCAACCCGCACCACGGAAGCCTCCCCGGGCAAACCACTCGCCCCTCCGCTCAGCCCCCAGGGCCCACGTGCACGCCGGTCGGAAAGCAGCGTGACTTCGGCCTCGGTCAATACTTCTATTTCTCGAATGATCCCATCTCCTCCGCGATATCTGCCGTCGCCCCCGCTTCCCGGCCGCAGAGCATATTGCCGAACTCGCAGCGGGTACGAATACTCCAGCGCTTCCGCCGGCGTGTTCAAAGAATTCGTCATGTGGGTGTGAATCCCCGAAATGCCCGGCTTGGTCGGACGTCCGCCCATCCCGCCGGCAATGGTTTCGTAGTAGGCAAAGGGCTCGCCTGTGGCCGGGTCCATTCCCCCTATGGTGAGATTGTTCATCGTTCCCGAGGCTGCCGCCGGAATGCGCTCGGGAATGGCCTGTGCCAGCGCCCGCAACAGAACGTCCACGATCCGTTGCGAGGTTTCAACGTTTCCTCCCGCCACCGCCGCCGGAGGGCGCGCGTTTACCACCGTCCCTGACGGCGCAATCACCTGGATCGGGCGCATCAGCCCGGAAGTCGCTGGGACATCTTCAGCCAGCAGGCATCGGAATACGTAAAAGCAGGCAGAGTAGGTAATGGCCTCAACCGCATTGATACTCCCCTGAACCTGCGGATCGGAACCGGTGAAATCCACAGTGACTGTGTGGCCACTGGCAAGTCGCCCGCGGGACTGGTGAAACTTCATCGCTACCACAATCTTGACCGGCCGGTCGCTGATTCCGTCACTGTCCATAAAGTCCTCAGCCTGATACGTTCCCTGTGGCATCTGCGCCAGGAACGCGCGCATCATCTGCTCCGAGTAGTCCAGCAGTCTCCACGACGCGGACCGAGCCCGCTCCAGCCCGTAACGCGCGCAAACTTCGCGGAGCCGGTCAGCGCCAGTGTGGCAGGCCGCGATCTGCGCCCCCAGGTCGCCTTCGCGCTCATTGGGGGTGCGGACATTGTTCAACAGCAGCGCCAGAACATCACGCTCCATTTTCCCCGCATGCATGATCCGGACGGGCGGAATGCGCAACCCTTCCTGATAAATCTCGCGGCACAACCCCATCGACCCGGGATAAGTGCCGCCCACGTCCGCGTGGTGGGCGCGCGAGGCCACATAGAAATCGGGAGAGTTGCCCCGCCGATTTTGCGTAGCGCCGGCTTGCCCTCGCCGTTGGCGTCCGATATAAACCGGCGCCACCAATGTAATGTCCGACAGATGCGTTCCCCCGCGAAAGGGATCGTTGAGCATTGCCACATCGCCGGGCCCCAGGGGAAGACTCTCAATAGCCGCGCGCACCGACATCGGCATGGAACCGAGATGCACGGGCATGTGATCGCCCATGGCAATCACGTCGCCGTGAGCATCAAAGACAGCGCAGGAGTAGTCGCGCCGCTCCTTGATATTGGGCGAAAATGCGGTCCGCCGCAGGGCCGCCCCCATCTCCTCGGCAATAGAGTGGTAAATGTTCTTGAAGATTTCCAGTTCGATGGGATCAATTCGCATGAGTTCGGTCTAGGTTCGCGGTAAAGCCAATATGCCGCCAGTGTACGACACGGCTCAAACTGTCGCCTTCAGAGGGCCCCCGCGCTGGGTCATTTTTTAGCCACTTTCTTTGTCTTCGAGGCCAGAAACTCCGGATTCCTTTAGAATGTGGTTGTCCCGGAGGCGCGGTCATGCTAGAAACGCGGAGGGGAAAGAACGCCCCTGCGATGAATGCGGCTTCTGGAACTTCAAGATGAGCCCACGAACCCGAGCTAACGCCAAGTCCGCAGCGACCGATGTACTAATTCCTGAAAAGCTCTATTTCCGCATCGGAGAAGTTTCCCGCCTGTGTCACCTGCCGGCTTACGTACTGCGCTTCTGGGAAACTGAATTTCCGCAACTCAAGCCGGTAAAGAGCAATACCGGCCAGCGCATGTATCGCCGCAAAGACGTCGAGAGCGTACTGCGGATCAAGCAACTGCTGTACGAAGAGGGGTTCACCATTCCCGGTGCGCGGCAGCATCTCCGGGCTGAAATCAAGAGTGACAAGAAACAGGATCCCCTGCCCTTCCCGGCGCGTCCCACTTCCGAGCTGAAATACATTCGGCAGGGGCTGAAGGACATTCTCACCATGCTCTCCGCACGGCGCTGAGGAGCATTATGTGGGTCGGACACTCTTGTCCGACCCACACAACACCGGCTCGTTTCCACCCGATTCCGCCGAACGATTTCCGTGCCCATCCGGGGTTTAGAATCTGAATAGAGGACGCGAATGCAAACACAAGGCGACTCAAAGCCAGACTCCAGTCCAGGGCAAGCTGCCGAACATGTGGCCGAAGCTCACACGCTGCTGAAGACGCTGCAAGGCAAGGTGGCGGAACATCCCGAAATCGGGCAAGCCATCCACAAACTGGAGATGGCCCTCGCCATCCTGGAAGTTCAGACCGGTGGAATGCTGTAACGGATCAGGGCGTGGTGACCAGCGGTAACTCGATGAAGCTCGCCTCGCCGCTGGTGTGATAAACCCGCTGCTCCGCCTTCCGATAATCTCCAGGTTTGGCCCAGAAGATGCTGGGCACGAAAGTCTGCGGATTGCGGTCGTAGAGCGGGAACCAGCTCGACTGGATCTGTACCATGATTTTGTGTCCTGGCAGAAAGACATGATTGGCCGTGGGCAGCGCGAAGCGATACAACAGCGGTTTGCCGGCGGCAATCGGCTTGGCTGCCTGCAGGCTCTCGCGATAGCGGCCACGAAAAACATCGGCCGAGATCATCAATTGATAACCTCCCATGGCCGCCTGGCCGGCCACTTCGTCGGGATAAACGTCGATCAGCTTAACCACCCAGTCGGAGTCGCTACCGCTGGTCGAGGCGATCAGATTCGCTATCGGTTGCCCGCTGATCTTTACCGGCGCCTTTAAGGTATCGGAGACGAAGGCCAGAACATCCGGACGCCCGGATGCCTCGCGCTGATCGTCCACCAGCCACTGCGCCCAGGTGTAGCCAGTGGTGTAACCGACAGGCTGAATCGGACGGGCGCGGAAGGGCACGGGCTTGGCCGGGTCGGAGGTGTACTCGTCGAACTCCGCATCGCCGGACTTCGGCCCAGTGAAGCCCAGCTTCAAACCCGCGGTGAGATAGAGCGGTGTCGGCCGCACGCTGCAACCGGCGGCACAACCGGCCGGCCACGCCGGCAAACGCCGCCAGGTGTTGGTGCCCGTTTCAAAAGCACTGACGGGCGGGACGTCGGCTTTGGGCGCGCCGTCTTTCAGGTACTCGTCCAGAAATGGACGCAGAATATTCTGGCGGAAATAAAGTCCAGTGTCGCTGTTGAACTTCACGGCGCCGAGCGTGCTGCCATCGTCGATTTCCTGCCCGTGATGCCACGGGCCCATCACCAGGAAAACTTTATCGTTGTTCGTGTCCTTCGGTTTGATGGCCTTGTAAACTGCGATCGCGCCATAGATGTCTTCCTGGTCCCAGAGGCTGTGCACCAGCATCACCGGCACCTTCAGAGGTTGCGCCGCTAGAATCTGGTCCATGGCCTGGTCGCGCCAGAAGGCGTCGTAGGTGGGATGCTCAAGAATCTTCCGCCAGAACCCAACCTGTTCGAGCCCGCGAATTCGCCCCAGTTCCCCCGCTGATCCGGCCTGCATGAACATGTCGTAATCGTCGAAGTTGCTGCTCCACCATTTAGCGTCGTTCTTGCGCGTCGCCTCTTGTTCATAGATGTACGACATGTTCTGCTGGCGAAAGGCTCCATTGTGAAACCAGTCATCGCCCATCCAGCCGTCCACCATGGGGTTCATCGGCACCGCAACTTTCAATGCCGGATGCGGATTGACCAGCGCCATCAAGGGCAAAAAGCCGTCATACGAAATGCCGAGGATGCCCACTTTGCCGTTGCTCTCCGGAATATTTTTCACCAGCCAGTCGATAGTGTCGTAGGTATCTGTGGAATGATCCACGGGCGTCGGATTTTGCGGTCCGTGCAAGGGACGGTTCATCACATAGTCGCCTTCGGAGCCATATTTCCCGCGCACGTCCTGCACCACGCGGATGTAGCCGCCTTCGACGATCACCTCGGTAGCGTTGTCATATCCGTTCAGGATCGGGCCCAGGTGGGAGCTAGGGGCGGCATTCGTTTCTTCTCCTCCGCGCGGGTCGTGGCCGGTGAGCTCGTTTGCACTGTAAGGCGTTCGGGTGAGAAGGATGGGTGCCCGCTGGGCGCCTTTCGGCACCAGGATGACCGTGTATAGCTTAACCCCATCGCGCATAGGGATCATCACCTCGCGCCTGATGTAGTCAAAGCTGTCGGTCCTGGGCTCAAACTGCTTCGGCGTTTCGCTGGGGTATGAGGGATACTGCGCGGTTGAAGGGCTTTGCGCCGCTGCCGCTTGCACAAATGAGACTCCGCCGAATATCACGAAAAGGCACCCTGCAATGCCAAGCAGAATCCACTTGCCCGAAACGCACGCCCTCACACACCCTGACTTTCCCATAGACTCGCCTCCCGCGAAGAATTTGTGGACGGAACCGCGGCCAATCCGCGACGTTTTCACGCGGCCCGAGGGTCTGACGCCCGACGCCGGCTCCTCAGGTCAAGGCCCGGTCCAAATGGCTATAACCGCCGTCCACGAAAATATGCTGGCCGGTGGTGTGCCCGGATTTGCCCGAGAGCAGAAAAACCGCCATGGCGGCAATCTCGTCCGCGGTGGTCATGCGCTTGCCCAACGGGATCTTCGACAGGATAGCGCTGAGTTTCTCCTCGGGATTTGGAAACGTGGCCAGCCACTCCCGGTAGAGCGGGGTCATCACTTCCGCCGGCAGAATGGTATTGACCCGGATGTCGTACGGCAGGAGCTCCGCAGCCCATTCCCGGGTGAGCGCCATCACAGCGCCTTTCGACGACGCGTAGCCGGAGGTACCACCCTGTCCGGTGACTGCGGTCTTCGATCCGATATTGACGATCGCTCCCTGGGCCCGCTTCAGATGCGGCAAAGCATAGTGCGCCATGCTGTAGTAGTGCACCAGGTTGCGTCCGAGCGAGGCCACATACTCGCGCGGACTTCCCTGCTCCAGGCCGACTTTGTCGTTGCGGCCCGCATTGTTGACCAGCGCAGCAAGCTGCCCAAATGTTTTGACCGTTTGATCCACCGCGCGGGAACACTCTTCGGAATTCGAAAGCTCGACTGTGACCAAGCCGCAGGTCGCGCCTTTGGTCCGCAACTCATCCTGCAACCGCGCACCCGCATCCGCATCACGATCCACGATCACCGGAATTGCGCCCTCGCCGGCGATCGAGCGCACGATGGCCGCGCCGATTCCCTTGGCTCCGCCGGTCACAATGACGACTTTGTCCTTCAGTTCCAGGTCCATGCCGTTTCAGTCCGTCGTCAACCGTGGAGATTCAAGAAGCCGCCATCGATCGGGTAGTCCACTCCAGTGATAAAGGACGCCTCATCGGAACACAAAAAAAGGGCCAGGGAGGCGATTTCGGTTGGTTCCGCCATTCTTCCAATGGGCTGTGTCTGCGACAATTTTTCGAACATTTCCCGCTCGCGCCCGGGATAAGTATGGCGCAGGTAGTTATCGACAAATGGAGTATGCACCCGGGCCGGCGAAATGCAGTTGCAGCGGATCTTGTACGGCAGGCAATCTCGTGCGACCGAATAGGTCATCGAGATCACGGCGGCCTTGCTCATGGAATAGGCAAAGCGGTCAGCAAGTCCGACCGAACCCGCAATCGACGCCATGTTCAGGATCACGCCCCCGCCATTGGTTTTCATGGCGGCGACCGCAGCCTGCATGCAGTTGTAGAAGCCCTTCACATTCACCCGAAAAACGCGATCGAAGTCTTCTTCCGTCGTGCTCTCGATCGTGCCAATGTGCGAGATCCCCGCGTTGTTCACCAGAATCGAAAGCGGCCCTTGTGCGGAGAGTTGCGCGAATGCTTCCTTGACCAGTTTCTGGTCAGTGACATCACAGGCGCAGGCCGATGCTTTTCCTCCTGCAGAAACAATCTGCCGGCAAGTCTCTTCCCCGGCGCCGAGACTCACATCCAGGACCCGCACCGTGGCCCCGTGAGTGGCGAACTTCAATGCGATCGCCTGTCCAATGCCGCTGCCCCCGCCAGTCACCAGGGCAACCTTGCCGTCGAGTCTGAGATTGGAATTGCCTTGCGCTTGACTCAGAGCGAGACGCCTCTCTTCCACGGGATGAAATCATTCTGAGCCTTCAGCTCGGCCTTCGTCCTGGTTTCGCCGCTGGCCACTTTGATGACCAGCTCCAGGATTTCCTCGCCCATGCGCTCAATCGTGTCCTCGCCCGAAACTACGCCGCCGGTGTCGATATCAATAATGTCATTCATGCGCTGCGCCAGGGATGAATTGGTGGACAGTTTGACCACAGGAGCGATCGGATTTCCCGTCGGCGTGCCCAGGCCGGTGGTAAACAGGACGACACTGGCCCCCGCGCCCACCTGCGCTGTCACGCATTCCACGTCATTTCCCGGCGTGCACTGCAGGTGCAGCCCCGGCTCGGTCGAGTATTCGGGATAGTCCAGCACGGCCGTCACGGGAGAAGTACCACCTTTCTTCGCCGCGCCGGCCGACTTCATGGCGTCGGTCAGCAAGCCATCGCGAATGTTTCCAGGCGACGGATTCATTTCGAAGCCGGAACCAACCGATCGGGCGCGGGCCTGATAGTCTCGCATCAACTTCACAAACCGGTCTGAGACTTCTTTTCGCGTCGCGCGATTAATCAGCTGCTGCTCCACTCCGCACAATTCCGGAAATTCCGAAAGAATCGCCCGGCCCCCGAGGGCCACCAGAAGGTCAGCGGTATGTCCGATGGATGGATTAGCCGAGAGCCCGGAGAAACCGTCTGATCCCCCACACTTCAAACCCAGGCACAGACGGGAGAGCGGCGCCGGCGAGCGCCTGGCTCGGTTAGCCTCGACCAGGCCAAGAAATGTCTGCCGAATGGCGTCCGAAAGCATGGTCGATTCGGTGCCGCTTTGTTGTTGCTCCAGAATAATCACCGGCTTGTTTAAGTTCGGATTGCGCTTCTCGATCTGGTTACGCAGGATTCCAATCTGCGCGTTCTGGCACCCGAGGCCCAGGACCGTGGCTCCCGCAACGTTGGGATGATTTATGTATCCCGCAATCAATCCGCAGAGATTGTTGGCGTCTTCCCGGGTCCCTCCACATCCCCCCTCGTGCAGCAGGAACTTGATGCCGTCAATATTCTCGAATACGCGAGAGCGCGGCGGCTCGGAGCCATTTCCAGAGGGACTGCCCGTTCCGGCGTCGGCCAGTTTCCCCTCCCGGTAGAGCTTCGCTAGCTCGGCCACCTGGCGACGATAGATTTGCGGCGCGGCAAAGCCCAGTTCCTCTTCAAAGGCATGCTTTAAAACGCCGATGTTTCTGTTCTCACAGAACACCAGCGGAACTACCAGCCAGTAGTTGCGCGTACCTACCTGGCCGTCGGGCCTCGCATAACCCAGAAAGGTCCGGTCCTTCCAGCGCGAAATATCAGGCGCCTCCCAGCGGTACTGGCCCGACTGCTCGTGGAAATCAGAAGCCTGGTGGGAAACGTTGCTGGTAGTCAGCTTCTCGCCCCGGCCGACAGGCTTCGCGGCTTTTCCTACCAGCACGCCGTACATAATCACGTGAGCGCCGGCGGCCAGGTCTTGCGTCGCGAACTTATGTTTAGCAGGCACGCTCGAAACCAGCGTGTAGGTCTTGCCGGCGAATTCGATTTGCTCACCTTGATTGAGATCGGTGAGCGCAATCAGGACGTTGTCCCTGGCATCGAGTTGCAGGACCCGGTCGGGCATCGTTGCCTATTGTAGAACAGGCAGTTCAGATGAACTCATCTCATTGATCCCTGTCAGTGTCCTGACATTGCTGGGTTTCTTTGCGTGCTTTTTGTGTCTCCTTTGCGTCCTTTGCGGTAAAGCTCTGATCTTGTGGGAATCGTTCAAAAATCTTAAACCGCAAAGTTCGCAAAGAAAACCGCAAAAGGACGCCCAGAGTAGTGGATTGCGGCTGACCGGAGGCGGTGGATCGTCTACGAGAAAGACCTAGCTACGCACTGGTGGTTTCAATTTCCAGAATCGTTGCGCGTTCCCTCCCAGAATCGCTTCCTGCGCCGGGATCGGCTGGCGACCAACATAATCTTTCACCACTCCCATCGCTCGGGCATACGACCCCGCCACAGAGCACACCGGCCAATCAGATCCGATCATCAGGCGCTCCGCTCCAAAGCATTCGAAGGCAACATCCAGATAGGGCGCTATGTGTTCGGGCTTCCACTGCCGCCAGTCCGCTTCCGTCACCAGTCCAGACAATTTACATGAGACGTTCGGAAACTCCGCCAGCTCTCTGATCCCGCGCTCCCACGGCTGCAGGCTTCCGCTCTTGATCGGAGGTTTGGCCAGATGGTCCAGCACGAAACGCTGGCGGGGAAAGTGCCGCACAAACTCGGCCGCTACAGGAAGATGCTTGGTGTAGATCAGAATGTCGTAGGCCAGGTCGAACTCTTCCAGAACGGAAATGCCGCGCAGAAATTCCGGCCGCAGCAGGAATCGGTCGTCGGGTTCGCTCTGCACCACGTGGCGAACTCCAACCAGCTTGGGATTGCGGGCAAACGCCTGCAACTGCGACCATACCTCTGGAGACTGCAAATCAACCCAGCCGACGACGCCCAGAATAAATGGCGACGACGCGGCCAGTTCGAGAAGCCATCGCGTCTCCTCAATTGTCTGCCGCGCTTGTACCGCAACGCATCCCTGAAACCCCGCTCGCTCCAGCTCCGGCTGCAGCGCTTCAGGAAGAAAATCACGGCGCAGCGCTGCGATCGAATCGTCGATCCAGTCATACTCGCACGGGTCATAGACCCAGAAGTGTTGATGAGCATCAATGCGCATGGCAGTTGAGTATTTCAAACACTACCCCGGATACCAGACCCGCCGCGGATCGGCTTCGCTTCGCTGATAAATCCAGGCTTCTTCGATCAGGCGCTTCAGATCGAAAGCCGGTCGCCAGCCTAGCAGGAATCTAGCTTTGGCGTTGTCCAGCCAGGTTGACCAGAACGGAGTCTCGAGTTCCACCGAGGGAAGTCCTCGCGTTTCCTTCAGATAGTCAGCCACGTGCCGGTAGTCCACAGGTTCGTCCATGCAGATATTGAAGGTCTGCTGGTGCGCTTTGGGCTGGTCGAGGGCCCGCCGGATTGCCTTCACCAGGTCGCTCACGTGCACGAAGTTGCGTTGCACCGGCTTCCCTTTTGGATCGAGCATCACCGGCACCGTGCCGCTTTTCATGTACTCGTCCGCTCGCTTCGCCCCCACCAGGTCGCGCCATCGTGGCCCGCCGAAAACGTCTTCGCCAAAGGACAGCGTATATTTAAAGTCGTCTTTCGCCATGATCCAGGGTGCTCTCAAACAGCACCCTGGAAGGTCATACTGGATGAAATATTGCTCCAGCATCACTTCTTCGAGGACTTTCGAGAGCGCATAGCAGCCGGGATAGGCGCTGTGCTTATGCTCTTCGGTGACCGGCCGGGGATGTGGATAGAAGAAGTGTCCCAGCGCAGCGTCGCCACCGACGAGGATGATCTGTTTGAAGCCGACGCTGGTACGGCACTCTTCCAACAGCCAGAAGAGGCCCTTGACCGTAACATCCATCACGTCATCGGGAGTTTCCTTGCAGGTGGCACAATGCAGAACGTGGGTGACTCCCTGCATGGCCGCTCGCACCACCGCGCGGTCCGAGATCGTTCCGCGCACGATTTCCACGCGTTCCTGAGGCTCCAGGATGCGCTTATGACATAACGCGCGAATGGCCACGTCGTGATCAGACCGCAGAATGTGGTCAATGAAATGGCTGCCTACTTTGCCCGCAGCTCCAGTAACCAGGATGCGCTTCATAGGACTTGCCATACTGATTGCTAGATAATACAGCGCGTATCAAATCGCGGCAGGCATCTTGCGATCAATGCAGGCGGGATTCCCTGAAGACAGCTCTAAATCGTCGGGGTGGAGGCGGGGACCCCGAGCAAACTCTCAATTCGACGACTGGACCTGCATGGTTTCGTCGATCCAGAGTTGCGCCGGGGCGCCAGCACTATCGCGGGTGGCGGTCACACGAAAACCGCTGGATGTGGTCTCAACATCGTAAGTGTAAGGAGGCCGCTGTCTCTCGATGGTAATGTATTTCGCCGCGATCAAATCATCGAGAGAAGCGTACTTCTGTTCGGTGGCGAAGTACCCCCGCTCGGCGTTAGCGATGCTGATCAGGTCATTCTTCACGCCCATGATGTTCGCCGTCCCGGTCGGAGTGCCGGCCCCGCCGGGCGCAGACGCTTCCTTCAACTGGATCGAATACAGATACATCCCCACCGCCATCACAATGACGATGCCTAAGAATCCAAGAGCTCGACCCATAGCGTCCTCCCCATGTTGTCCATTGCATCGCGAAAAGGGTGGGGCGACAAGTAACCAGAGTGCGAGTCCCTGGGTAAGACGTGTGGGGCGGACACTCTTGTTCGACGCCTTTGAAGTAGATCTTGGTTCGGCTGTTGCTTGACTGCAGACATTGGTACGCAAGGACGAGATCAAAGACAAGGCAAAGGCTAGCATGGGAGAGGTACATGCTTCCCGTAGAGGTTCGAGTGGAGTATAGTGCCTTCCCATAGACATTCGAGTGAAGCGCACAGCGATGGCCCCTAAAGTGACATCTGCGGCAGGCGATATCCTTCAGGGGACGCTCGACATGCTCATCCTGCGTACGCTGATGGTTGGTCGCGCCCATGGCCACACCATCGCGCAGGTGATCGAGCGCACCTCAGAGAACGCGCTCGAGGTCGAGCAGGGCTCGCTCTACCCCGCGCTCCACCGCCTGGAAGACCGCGGCCTATTGGCCTCCGAGTGGGGCCTCAGCGAAAACAACCGCCGGGCAAAGTTTTATTGGCTTACGGCAAAGGGGCGCAGGCATCTGACCACTGCAACCAGCCGATGGCGGCACATGACGCGTGCCATCGGACTCATTCTGGGAGAATCGGCCGAATAGTTGAGAGAGGGAGGCACCATGGGCCTTCGCCGCTTTACCCAACGCAAGAAAAAGGACGCCGACCTTGCCGCGGAAATTGAATCGCACCTGGAGCATGAGCAGGACGCCAACATCGCGCGTGGTTTGTCTCCCGAAGAAGCTCGCCGTCAAGCACGCCTGAAGTTTGGCAATCCCGAGAGCATGCGCGATCGGATGTGGCATTATCGGTCCCTGCCCTGGATTGAAGACGGTTGGCGCGATCTTCGCTTCGCGCTGCGCTCGCTGGCCAAAATGCCGGGATTCACCGCCGTCGCCGTGATCGTGATTGCCGTGGGTATTGGGGCGAATACCGCGGTCTTTTCGGTCATCAATACCGTCCTGCTCAAGCCCCTGACGTATCCCGAGCCGCAATCCCTGGTGCAATTGATGAATACCGGGCCACAGGGAACATTCCCCGGCGCTAACGTGCCCAAATTCAACATCTGGCATCAGCAGTCCAGCATTTTCCAATATGTCGCGGGCTACGACCAGGGCGGCGCCGGACTCAATCTCACGGGCGGGAACGTTCCTGAGCAAGTGCAAGGCATCCACGTAACCTCCGACTATTTTTGCCTGTTCGGCGCCCCCATCCTCCTGGGACGCACCTTCACCCCGGCCGAGGACAGCCCGCATGGTGGCAACGTTGTGGTGTTGAATTACGGTTTATGGAAGCGCCGCTTCGGCGGTGATCCCGGCATCATTGGAAGAAATATCCAGCTGGACGGCCAGCCCTACCTGGTCGTCGGGGTTATCGCACGTGACTTCTACACCGAACCCGTGGGCGATCTTTGGCTGCCCTTTCAATTCGACCTTACTTCGCAGGACATGGCGCACTATTTCGGGGTCGCAGCGCGCCTTAAACCTGGCATCTCTCTGCCGATGGCTGACGCCCAGCTGAAGCTTGCCGCGGATGAGTTCCGCCGCACCTATCCGGGTGGGCTCGGTCCTCAAGCCGGTTTCGGCGTAACTTCTCTTCAGGAAACCATCGTCGGCGATACGCGGTTATCGCTCCTGGTTCTGCTCGGAGCCGTCAGCTTCGTCCTGCTCATCGCCTGCGCCAACGTGGCTAACCTTCTGCTGATCCGCGCTACCGCCAGGAAGCGCGAGTTGGCCACCCGGGCCGCACTGGGTGCCGGCCGTGGACACATTATTCGGCAGTTGCTTACAGAAAGCCTGGTGGTCTCGCTTTCGGGAGGGTTTCTCGGACTCATCCTGGGTTTTGTCGGAGTCCGTCTGCTGCTTGCTATCAGCCCGGGGAGCATTCCCCGCATCGGCGAGAACGGCTCGGCGGTAACGCTCGATCTGAACGTCCTGCTCTTCACGCTGGGTGTCTCCGTGCTCACCGGAATCCTCTTTGGCCTCGTCCCCGCTATCAGCGCATCGCGCAACAATCTTGCCGCAGCGCTCAACGAGAGCAACAGCCGCTCCAGCACTGGCTTCCGCAGCGGCAAGGTCCGCTCCGTTCTTGTCATCAGTGAAATGGCGCTGGCGCTGGTGCTGGTCGTCGGCGCTACTCTGCTCATCCGTACTTTCATGAAGCTGCAGGCCGTCGATCCCGGTTTCGATACTCACAACGTGGTTACCATGGCCATGTCGCTCGGCGGAGAACCATTCCAGAAGACCTCCGGCGTCGCCCGCATCATCCGGGACGGCACCGAGCGGCTTAACTCTGTGCCCGGCGTCACCGTAGCCGGCGCCGCCTGTTGCCTGCCCCTGGAAGGCGGCTTCGGCCTGCCCTTCGATATCGTGGGACGCCCGAAGGGCGACAACCCCTCCACCGGCGGGGGCGGCTACCTTCCCATTTCGTGGAGTTACTTCGACGTCTTGAAAGTCTCCGTATTGCGTGGCCGCAATTTCACCGAGCACGACGATGGCTCCGCGCCCGGCGTCGTGATCATTAACCAGGCAATGGCCCAACAATTCTGGCCCAAGGCCGATCCGCTCGCCGACCGCCTGCTCATCGGCCCGAATATGGGACCGGTGTTCGCGGAACCGCCTCGTCAGATCGTCGGTATCGTCGGGGACATGCACACCGGCAGCCTCGACAATCCTCCCTTCCCCACGATGTACATTCCGATCGCGCAGATGCCGGATAAAGTGACGGCGCTCAACTCCCGCATCGCACCTCTATGGTGGTTTGTCCGCACCCAGGTAGAACCGCACACTGCATTCAAATCGCTGGCTGTGGCCCTGCGGGAAGCCAGCGGGGGCTTGCCCGTCGCTCACACCCGCACCATGGATGAGATCGTCGTCGTGGCCACTTCGCGGCAGCGCTTCAATATGCTGCTGCTGACCATCTTCGGTTCGTCGGCTCTACTCATGGCTGCGATTGGCATCTACGGCCTGATGGCTTATTCGGTGCAACAACGGACGCAGGAGCTCGGCATCCGCATGGCGCTGGGCGCGCAGGCCTCCAGTATCCGCAACATGGTTATCCGTCAAGGAATGCTGCTGGCCGTCATCGGCGTCGTCATCGGCGTCGGCGGAGCTTTGTGGCTAACCCACTTTCTCGCCAGCTTTCTGTTCGGAGTCAAGGCCCTGGATCCGGCCACGTTCGTCGCAACGCCGATCCTGCTCACTGCCGTGGCATTTCTGGCCGTCTGGATACCCGCACGGCGCGCCACTCGCGTTAGCCCTATGACGGCACTGCGCTTTGAATGAGGAACCGGTAAAGCTCGCTCCGTTCTAATCGCGCGCCTGTATGACAGCAGGTTTAGTCCTTACTGGGCCTTTTGGGAGTCAAATCGCAGGCCTGCTTTACCCGGCCGAGATCCAGTCCGGCAGGTGAGAATTCCGCGATCTCCGGGCCGTTGCGGCCGCGGATTTGCACCTTGAAAATGTGGGCCCCGATCAGTTCGCGCGTGGTGCCTTTGTCCATCGCGAGGAAACGGTTGCGAATCCAGTTCCAGCCGTGGTCGCTGTGCGCGTCGTCAACCCGCACCATCGCTTCCATCTGGGGTTGGCCCCAAAAGCCGGGACGGTTGGGCGGACCGAGACGGATGCCGGGATTGAAATCGGCGGCGGTGTACTTGCCATTGGTGCACACCATTTGGATTCGCGGCTTGTAGTCCGGATCTTCTCTCAGGTAGTTGTCTGACAGAATCTCAAAGCGCACCCTCTTGGCGCCCGTCATCTTGTCTTCGGAATGGAACTCCATCCACTTTCCACCGGCGCTGACGCCGTCACTTTCGCCCTGATTAGGGCTGAATTCGCCACTCTGAGCGCTGACTAACGCCGCTGCGGCACAAACCAGGACCAGGACTGAAAAGAACGCCCTGGTGTGGGTGAAACGATTTCGTCGACGAAGAAAATCAGATGTCTTCAAGCTTTCCTCCCAACAGCATCATTGCTATCTATATTGAACCCTTGAGAGGGAGCAAAAGTTGTATGACTGTGTTCCGCATCGAGTCGTGCAACCCCACGGTGGTAACCCCGCCGCGAGCGGTAGAAAGCCGCTGGGCCTCGCCACTCTCCACTCCCTGGCCGAAAACCACCACCCATGGTGGAATTGGGCCAACCATGGCCTGTCACCACTGCCTGTCCGGGATGTTCTTGCCCGCTCTGACATATTGAGAACAGTGGGGTTAATAATTGCTGACCGTTCAGCCGACAATTGGCATTCCAGCTGCATCTTTAATAGTGGCGGTCTCCGCGAGTAGCACGGGTTTCCGCGGCTATTCCTGCACAAGGACGGGAATTTGAACTGACCGGGACCTTGTTCATTCGCAGAGTCTGCAATCGAAGGTCCGCTACCACGCTCGAAGGGAAGGACAGGTTATGAGCAGATTTGGTCTGGTTAGATCCCTCATCGCGTTCGCTGCTTTTGCAATTTTTGCGCTCACGCCGGGTACAGCATTCGGTCAACGTGGTGGCCACGGCGGCGGGGGCGGGGGCTTTCACGGTGGAGGCGGGGGTGGCTTTCACGGCGGAGGTGGAGGCGGCGGGTTTCATGGTGGCGGCGGCGGATTCCATAGCGGAGGCGGCGGTGGGTTTCGCTCCGGTGGCGGAGGGTATCGCGGCGGCAGCTCCTACGGGGGCACGCGGTCTTTCAGTGGAAGCCCGCGTTCTTTTGGCGGAGGAAACTACAGTCGAGGCGGGGGCTTTCGTGGCGGGTCAGCGGCAGGCCGCTACGGAGCAGGCCGGGGATCCTACGGCGGGTTCGGTTCCTCGCGCGGCATGACTGCGCAAAACCGCGGATTCGCATCGGGACGCAACTCCGGCTCATTCAGCAATCGTTCGTTTGGAAACCATTCGTCCGGAAGTCGTTCGTCGAATTTTCATTCCGCGATCAATGATGGCCGTTGGCATTCGTTCGGCAACGCCGGCAGTTCCTCCCGCTTCAGTGGTGGACGCAGCTCCGGAAAATTCGCCTCCTCGGGTTTCTCCGCTCATAACGGTGGAACGTCTGACGGCGCCTGGCACTCCTTTGGCCCGTCCAGGGGCTCGACAGGCATGGCTTCCGGCGCGGGGCGGAGTTCACCGTCAGGGTCGATTCACGGCGGCGCTGGTTTCGGTGGCTCGCACTTCGGCGGATCCACTTTCGGTAATTCGTCTTTCGCTGGATCGCGTTCGTCGCATTCTACTTTCCGATCATTTGGCAATGCGCGATTCGCATCAAGCACACACCTTTTTGGTGGCTCACGCTTCAATTCCTTCGGCGGCAATCGCGGATTTGGCGGCCGAGGATTTGGCAACAACTGGGGCTGGCGCGGAGACCGCTTTCGAGGGTTCGGCTGGCGTGGCTACGGCTGGAACCGAGGTTTTTGGCCGGGATACTACAACTACGGTTGGGGCGGTGGCTTTTTTGGAGCGGGCTTCGGCTGGGATTGGGGCTTTGGTTTGGGATGGCCGTACTGGGGCAGCTACTGGGGACCGGGTTGGGCCTACGGCTGGAACCCGTGGTGGTACGACCCCTATTGGTACGCCCCCTGGCCGTCGTACAACTACTATCAGGACTACCCCGACATCGGATACAACGAGCCGCCGTCTTACGCTCCGGATGCGTTGTCTGACTACGACTCATCGTCGAGCTACTTGATCACGCCAACCTTGGACCCCGAAGCCTTGCACTTCAACCTCAATGGTGACGGAAGCCTGGACGACAATGGTTCGGACCGGAACCCTCAGCCCGCGCAGCCCGAAGCCGCGCCCAGCCCTCGGGCTCCCGCGACCACGGCGCAGCCGCGCCTGGTCTCGCAGCCCACAACCTGAGGCATGCAGCTGGCGGCGTTAGGTTGAGATATGACTTGTCTAGGGAGCGCTGTGACCGGCGCATTTGAGCACGCCCAGATAGGCGCTCCAGGGGCCGACGGCATCGCGATACTGGTGGGCCATTACCCGCGATAGTTGATGCAGATGGGTGAGATCGTGGACCGCCCAGGTGGCCAGAAGTTCGGACAACGTCACCGCTCCCAGCGCTGGATGCTTTCCTCTCCGGACCAAATCTTCCGGCTGTAAATTCAGTGCCTGCAGCGCCGCCAGGTTCTCCCGCCGCAGGCGGGCGAATTCGTCCAGAAGTTGCTCCAGTGACTTGCCTTCAGACTCCTTCTGCGCAAAGCGGTCAAAGGGATCGAACGGCCGAGCGTCTCCATTCTCAAGTATGATCCGCACCCGCGGCATCCAGTCAGTGCGCTCCCCGACGATCAGGTGGCCCAGGATCACGCACGCGTCCCAGGTATCTTTCCCTTCGTTGCCGCGCACCCAGACATCGGGCAGCCCGCGCAACCACACATCCAGCGTTGCGGGAGTTCGGCTCAGAACTGCGATGGTCTCGGCGAGGTTGAATTTCTTCAGGTCTGCCATGCCTACGTAGATGCACACCTGGCGCTTTGGACTCAGGCACCGAAGCAGACGTCGACATGGGTATGAGAACCAGCTTGCTCGATCCCGAGCCGGGGAATGATCAATAGTTCAGCTTGGAGGGCGACACTGCGGGAGTCGGAAGAACTATGCGATCTGCCCAGATCACCTCCCTGAGATGGCCGATCGCGAAGAGCCAGGCGAAACCACCCGCTATCGATACTGCCGCGGTAATCGCAAGTGCCATTTGGAAGTTCCCTGCCCGATTCACCACGAATCCGGTGAGCGCCGGCGCGACGATGCCCGCAAGATTGGCGAAACCGTTTTGAAATCCGGTCCACCTTCCCGCCGCCTTGGGGCCGGCAAGGATCTGACAAAACGCGTAGATACCCGAGCCTGCCATTCCCGATCCCACGCCCGCCGCCAGAAGCCATGCCAGATAGGAATGAGGGCCAGCCAACGCGCACCCCGCCAGCGCAATCGCGGCGGTGGTGTGTCCGATCACCATGGCCGATTTGCGCACACGAGTTGTTGTAAGGCCGCGGCGTATCCAGAAGTCCGAGAACCAGCCCGTCGCGATCGCCGCAGTCGCATCCACCAAGTAATAGAGACTGGCCGTGATGGCCATCGCGTGCACTGAAAGCTGGCGCTCGTGCACCAGATAGTACGGAAGCCACGTAACCATGAAATACAACAGGTAGTTGGCACAAAAGTGGCCCGTGCAGGCGCCCCAAAAAGAGCGCTGACGGAGGATGCCGGCCACGGAGGGGACTCCCGTCGCCTCGGAATGAGCCGGCGACTGGCCCCGCGGCATCCATTTCCTCCAGGCCGGAAGCCACGCCAGGCTGAACACCCCGATCCCGATGAATACCGGACGCCATCCGTACCTGCCCATAAGGAGTCCAGCTCCCAGGGCTCCCACCGCGGGCCCTGACTTCATCCCGGCAATGATGATGCCGTTGGCAAATCCGCGATACGGTTCGGCCACGTGGAGGGCAAGAATTTTCGAGCAGGAGGGAAAGGCCACGGACTCACCGATACCGAGCGTCAACCGCATCACCAGCAGCATTGTGAATCCCTGCACCAGGCCGGTGGCCGCAGTTGCCAGCGACCACACCAAAAAGCCGACGGCGATGACCTGGTTTACCTCAAACCGGTCCACCACCCAGCCCATGCCAAACTGCAGGGCAGTATAGGTCCAGAAGAATGCGGAAAACAGGATCCCAAGTTGCCAGGCGGTAAGGTGCAACTCATCTTTGAGTAACGGCGCCGCGAGAGACAGGTTGCCGCGGTCGATGTAGTTGATCAGAAGGGAAACTGCCAGCAGAACCAGCCAGGGTGCAACCGCGCCGAGCTTTCGCGGCCTATCATCCGCCCACCCCATCCGATAATCCCCGCGCCATTCTCCACGCGCTGCCGGTCATTTGCAAGCAGCGGGCCGATCCCGCACGGGTGCGGCGGGCTACTCGGCATGATCCAAGATTCGGTCGGAAGACCGACCTCGTTCGATTTTTTGGATGAGCCACAAGCGGCTTTGCTATCTTGCGCCCGTGCGGAACATTGCCCTGGCTCTTGCCGCTTGGATCGCTGTGGGCCTATTCGTCTGGCTCCTGGCTAAAACCCCGAAGCAAAACTAGTGCCCAGCCTTCTCTCAAACTTTAGACCAGAGGGTGGCGGGCTGGCCCGCCCTTTTGCCGCGGCGCAGTTCACCTTGGTGCCCCATCCTTCGCGCCCTTTGCGAAGGGTGGGAACGCGGAACTCTTAGTTGAGGAAACTGGTCGGCCCTGGCAGAAAATTTTCGAACTTTCCTCTTGGACATGTGCAGTCTTGAACCAGCGCTTTGCAAAAGTTCCCCGAACGGCTCTCCCTCCCTGCTGTGTTACTCGCCGCTGGGGCGTGGAGTTTGCGAGGTGCTCTTCGGCAGCTCCGGGAGCTTGATGTAGTCGATCGGTACCCGCCCTGTCAGCGACTCCATCCAGATTTCAATCGACTTCACCTGGGCATCAGTGAGTGTTAGTCCACGCTGGTGAACCGCCATGTTGCGGATCGCTTGGTCCAACGTCGGAACCGAGCCGTCATGGAAATATGGTCCCGTCTTTTTGATGTTCCGCAGTGATGGGACCTTGAATACCATCTTGTCGTCCGCATCCTTTGTCCGCTGGTAGAGTCCCTGATCGGTTTGGTCGGGCCACGGTTTCGTAACGCCGAGCTTCTGGTACGACGCTCCACCGAGATACGGGCCGTAGTGGCACCATTGGCAGCCGGTTGCGGCAAATGTGTTGAAGCCTGATTTTTCGGCGTCCGTCAGCGCCGACCGGTCACCCTGGAGGAATGCATCCCAACGCGACGGAGTCACCAGTTCACGCTCGAACGCTCCAATCGCCAACGCCATGTTGTTGTAGGTAATCGGATCATCCTTGTCTTTGGGAAAGGCTGTCTGGAACAGCGCAACGTACTCCGGCATGGACTTGATCACTTGCACGGCCGCAGCATTGGAGGGCATCGCCATTTCAACTGGGTTGGTGATCGGGCCTTTCGCCTGTTCCTCGACCGTGGGAGCCCGGCCATCCCAGAACTGCACAAAGTGCCCCGCAGCGTTGTACACGGTAGGCGCGTTGCGGGTCCCCTTCTGTTTTTTGTGGCCGGTTGACACGGGCTTGGATTCCGCGCCATAAGCGGCGAGCGGATGGCAGGTATTACAGGAAATCTTCTGGCTGGCCGACAGGCGAGTATCGTAGTACAGGATTCTCCCCAGCGTCACTTTGGCGTCAGTCACAGGATTGTCGGGCGAACTCATCACTGCCGGGAGTGGGGCAAAGAGGTCTAATGCTTCTGCATTTACCTGCACCTTGCCGGATGCCGACAGAAGGTAGATGACGGGGACGAAAATGAGGGCGAGTAGCAAGACGAACCATTTGACCTGGCGCGAGCTGAAATTTGACATAAGCCCCTCGATAGGGCCCAACCGCTGCTGGGGAGAAATCGGGCACTATTTTCATGTTTATTGGGGGGCAGCAGAATCCTCAAGGACATCAATCACGTTGGCCTGTGAGCACGGTCACACCCTGCGAAGAGATCCAGAAAAGGAGTCGCTGGACAACCACAGGAGGAAGCGAATCAGAGACAGCCGGAAACCGAAGAAAAGAATACCAAAGAATTGGTCGGGACGGGCAGATTTGAACTGCCGACCCCTCGCACCCCAAGCGAGTGCTCTACCAGGCTGAGCCACGTCCCGACTGGAAGGAACCGGCCGCATGCTCAAAGGCGGCGGTGGGGTTGACTCAAGGATTTTACACCAGGCTCAGCGTTTCTTGCGCTTCGGAGCCGGCTTTTCCTCGAGCACGGCGAACTGAATCTTCTTCTCGACCGGATCGATCCGGTCCACCAGCACCCGCACTCGTTGTCCCAGGCGGTAGATCTTGCGGTTGCGCAGGCCAATGATTTCGCGGGTATTTTCGTGATAGGTGTAACGGTCGTCGGCCAGGGAATCGAGCGGCACCAGGCCTTCCACGAACAGATCGGTCAATTCCACGAAGAAGCCGAATTTGGTGACGCTGATGATCAGGCCGTCAAAGTCTTCTCCCACCCGGTCCTGCATGAATTTGACCTTCTTCCATTCCATCAGTTCGCGTTCGGCCTCGTCGGCGCGGCGCTCCGACTGGCTGGATTCTTCGGCAATGTCGTGCAGCTCCTCGATCGGGATGGGGCCGCCTTCGGGTTGGACTGCTTCGCGATGGGCGGAGTGGTCGCGCCGCTTGGACCATGGTGAAGCGGTTGTAGCGCCGGCATCTTGCCGGCCCGGTGGCGGGCTGAAAGCCCGCTTGTGTTCTGGGCCGGATTCGCTCCGGTAAGACGCGGCCAGGCCATCTTCGGCGGCTGCCGAATCTGTCTGCGCCAGCGGACGCGCCGTCCGCCTTCGGGCCGGCGAGACGCCGGCGCTACCCTCAGACTGTCGTAAAACTTCTTTCAGAATGCGGTGAATGATCAGGTCGGGATAGCGGCGGATGGGCGAGGTGAAGTGAGTATAGGCTGTCGCCGCCAGGGCAAAGTGTCCCAGGTTTTCTTCGGAATAGCGAGCCTGTTTGAGCGAGCGCAACATCAGGAAGGAAAGAATGCGCTCCTCCGGCTTGCCCGCGATCTTCTCCGTCAGCTTCTGATACATGCGCGGGGTGATGTGCACTTCTTTGGGAATTTCGATCTCGCGAGTGCGCTTTCCCGTTCCGTAGTTGGCGCGCCGGTCGGTCTTGAGCTGCACCCGCTGAATGGGGAGCGGCCCCACGCCCAGCGAGTAACCGAACGTCGCGGCGATCACTTCGAAGTCGTACACCCGCTTGGCGTCGGGCTTCTCGTGAATCCGGTAGAGCGAGGCGATGCGCTTGTTTTCCAGGTATGAGGCCACGCACTCGTTGGCCGAAAGCATGAACTCCTCGATCAGGCGATGCGCGATATTGCGCTCCGAGCGGGTGATGCTTTTCATCAATCCGAATTCGTCGAATTCGATCACCGGTTCAGGCAGATCGAAATCAATGGAGCCGCGGCGCTCGCGCTTGCGGTTGAGGATCAGCGCCAGGTCGCGCATCCGCTCAAAGCCGGCCACCAGCGGGCTGTAGCGCTCGCGCGCGCCGGCATCGCCTTCGAGCACCAGGTTCACATCGGTGTAGGTCATGCGCTCGGCGGAGCGAATCATGCCTTCGGTCAGTTCGTATCCAACAATCTCGCCCTGACGGTCGATCTCCATGACGCATGACATCACCAGGCGGTCCACCTGGGGACGCAAGCTGCAAATATCGGTCGAAAGTTCGAGCGGAAGCATGGGCACGGCGCGATCGGGAAAATAAACGCTGGTGCCGCGCAGCCGCGCCTCCTGATCGAGCGCCGAATCCGGAGTGACGTAGTGGGCCACGTCGGCGATGTGCACCTGCAGCTCAAAGTTGCCATTCTCCAGATGCTGCACGATCACAGCATCGTCGAAGTCGCGCGCGGTTTCTCCATCGATGGTGACAATCGGCAAGGCGCGGAAGTCGCGCCGGTTGTGCGCCTCGGCGGACGGAATGATCGGCTCGGCATCCTGGGCTTCGGCGAGCACGGCGGGCGGAAAGCGATGCGGCAGGTGATGCTTGCGGATCATGATCTCGACATCCGCGCCGAAATCATCTTCGTACCCAAGAATTTCCACCACGCGCCCGCGTGGATTTTGCGTGGCCGTGGGCCAGTCGGTGATCTCGACGTCTACTACGACGTTTTCCAGATCGTCCCAGGCGGCGCGGCGCGCTGCTTCCCGGCCCAGCACGCGATGCGGACTCTGCTTGCCCGCATTTAGCGCCAGAGCCTGTCCCGAGCTCAGTCGAGGGATCCCGCCGGCTGTCGCGAGGGCATCCTTCCCGCGCCGCGGTGAGCCAGCTTCGCCCGTATCGGCTGCGGACGCGGGATACTCCATCCCCTCTGGTATCACAATTTCCTGCGTGATCTTCTGATCAATCGGCGTGACGTAATTGCGCCTGCTGCCGTAATGAAACTTGCCTACGACGGTCGAGTGCGCCCGTCCGATGAGGCGCACGATGCGCCCTTCAGCGCGGCCATCAGGACGGATATCGCCGATTTCCACCAACACGCGATCGCCATGCATGGCCGATCCCACGAACGGAGGCGGAATGAAAATATCTCCTGCGAGCTTCCCTTTCAGGCGCTCGTCGAGCGAGTTGGCTTCCGGAATCACAAAACCGAAGCCATCGCGGTGCATGCTCAAGCGTCCCACTGCCATGTTCCTGCCAGCGGCGGCTTGCGGAATGGCATAGCGGTCGGGCCCAACTTGCTGAAGCTGTCCGCCAGCCACCAGGTTTTTCAGGCGTTCGAACAGCTCGCGGCGGGCGTCCCCGTGGACTCCGAGTTCACGCGCTAGCTGCTTGAAACCAGCGGTGCGTTTGGACTGTTGCTCGATCTTCTTCAGGATGGCCGAATCGGAGAGCATAGTGACCAGACACAGTGGCGGGGCGTCACACTTAAAGGATACCTGAGCCGGACAGGGCGTGTTGCTGCGCTTCAGGAAGCGCGCGCCGGAAAATATTTCTGCTCAAAGAGTCTGCGATGATGCAGTTCATGTCCAGCAATCATGTAGGCGAGGGCGCGCACCGTGACTTCGTTATTGCTGGCCACGCCGCGACGGCTCCACGCCGCTTCATCCAGCCCGCGAAACAAGGCTACGCTGGCTTTGCGGACCGAGGTGAACTCCTCCAACAGGGCGGCGAGGCTGCTTTGCGCGAACGGTCCATACTTGACGTAATCGTCCTGCTCGAAGCCGGCCAGTGGAGTTTTGTCATTCCGGGCAATACGCAAAGCCCGGTAGCTGAAGACGCGTTCGGTGTCGATGAGGTGCCCCAGCGATTCTTTCACACTCCACTTCCCCGGAGCATAGCGGAAGTCCCCATCCGCCTCGTGCGGCGCGAGCAGCGCCAGCGTATCAGGGGCCTGCTTTTCCAGAGTGATGAGAATGTCGCCCTCGGGGACCAGCGAGATGTACTTGCCGTAATAGGGTGCGTATTCGTTGGAGTCGGGCCTGCCCGCGACCACCATGTGGGATTTCATAAGGATCCTCGAATTGATCACTGCTGACAGAATACCGGAGGAAGCACGACGGACAAAAGCGTCCACAAAAAAATGATACATGGACGGGAATAGAGCAGGTCTCGCCCTTATTGCAGCCCAGACTGGGTCAGCTTGACAGCGCAGCGGGCATTCACGCAGGTCCCCACATTGACCACACCCTGCGTGCTGAAGTACACGCTGGAGGCCTGGGCAGCAGAACTTGTGTTGTCGACCACGATGCCGCTGACTCCGCCCGGGTAATTCACAAAGTTCTCGCCCGCGGTGATCGCTCCGGTGCTGATGTCATTGGTGATGATGTATCCATTGGTGCCGGCGCCCACCAGCCCGCTGATCAGCAGATCGTGATCGTTCGGCCCGCCCGAGAGGGTGAGGTTCGGGTTGTAGAGCTCGGTGTAGGGAGCGCACGGCAGATTGTTGGTGGCGAGACGGAGCAAGCTGCCATCCGGCGTGGCATTCATCGTGGGATAGGCATCGAAGCCGATCCAGTAGTGAGTAGGCTGCCGGTTGTTCGTGGCGGTACCACACACGAAGAGGTGGCCATTTGCTGGCGTGGCACCGAAGTAAATATCGTCAAAGGCGCCGGAGTGAATATTCCAATTGGCCACAGTGGTGCCCACGCTGCCCAGGCCCACATGGACGCGCACCAGGCCAGTGAGGTTTTCGTTGAGTTGCGCCACCACCGCGCTGGCGCCGTTGGTTCCGTCATTGCCGGAGAAGGCAAAGACCTTGCCCACCGATCCATCAAGAATCACCGAGTCCGGTATGCCATAGGAACCACCGCTCCCGCCGCAATTCGCTCCGGGCGCTGTGCCGGTGCGTCCCGGCGGATGGGCGATCGTACAACCTCCGCCCCCAATCATCACCGGCCCGGCAAACAGACTGGGCGCAGCTCCGCTCGCATTAATGGTCCACAGCTCTCCGAGTTGGTCCCCTACGATCAAGTGTCCGGTCTGGGAGTCGTAAATTGGGCCATTGGGCGTCGCCGAGGCGCCGCCAGTGCCGGCCACGGGCAGGGTAAAACTCCAGTCCACCGTGGGCTGCGTGTTGAGCGCACAATTGAAGACGCAACTGATGCGATAGATGATGCCATTGTCGCTGCCCACAAAAGCCTTATCAGCAGAGTAGTCCACCCACGGGGACGCCAGGGTTGCCGTCGAAGCAGCGGAGAAGATCACTGATTTGAGGCACGAACTGGTTGCGGTGCACGCTCCGTTAAGAGTAGGGACCGCGGAAGCCGTGGCTGAAGTGCCTTCTCCTGACTTCCATTTGAGGACATGAAAAACTGCCGATCCGGCAGCGCTTTCGACATATGCGACTTTCGTCCCGTCAAGCGAAACTACGGGCGAGGTCAGGACGGAACCGCCCGCGGTGCTTCCGTTATACGCCCAATAGAAAGCGGCGGCCGCGCCCGGGCAGAGCCCGGCGGGATTCGTCCCGGAATAAATATTTCTAAGGCCAACGAGGTTGGCCTGCCCGCCGGTCGCGCCGGCGACGTTCAGTCCAAACACGACATAGTCGTTGGTGCAGTCAGGCGTCTCGTTGATGTCGAAGCTGTACTTGGCCGGGAACATGTACGGGGCCACGATGCCCGCGCCCAGCGGAACGCTCCAGTCGATCTTCAGGTCACGACTCCGTCGGCGCGGTCGGCGCAGCGGACCGCGGTCACCTCTCCCCAATCCACTCAGCTCAGCTCTCGCCGACGCCCGATGAAGATTGCGCTCGGCCAGGCGAAACAGAATGCGAGGCTCGGCCTTTGCCTTACCCAGATCGGCGGCCGGCAATCCGCCGCTCAGAACCACGTGGCGATAACTCCAATCCTGAACTCGGCCAACGTGCTGCAGGCGCGCCTGGTCCTGCGCCCACCCGGCCAGGCCAACACAAGCCAGGAAAAGCGTGGCGGTTAGGGCTCGACGGCGAAAGAATTTCATAGCTCTCCCACGAGAGAAGTAAAGGTCGCGGTTCTAAAGTCAAAGACTAATGGAATTCTAATCTGATTGCCCCTCTGTCTCAGAACCGGCGCATTACGCTAGTAACCCATACTCCGATGGCCATCCGGCGTCTCATTCCTCCCCAAGGCGTGAAGCTGATGTGAGGAAGACGCTATCAAGGAAAAAATGCCGGTCCGGGACGAATTTTCATAGTGCTGGCAGTCGTCGCTCTCTGCGATCGCGGAAGGTGCGCGTTGGGTTGCAACAGCAACCCCACCGTTCATGTCCCGCCGATTCAACAAATAGGCGATTTTCACAGGCTCGGTTTGCAGTTTGCTGGAGTAAAATGCGAGTTGGTCACCGAAGTGCGGCCTTGACTTGAATCCATACGAGGAAAGGATTTTTGCCACATGTGGAAACCCACGAATCAGCCTATGACTCCAGGCCGGCCAGGTGAGCCGGAGCGTCCGGCGGCGCCCGCCTCCACCACAACCACTGCCGCGAGCGAACCCGCCCCGGCGCCGCGCCCGGTTGCGACCACCACGGCGGACCAGGCCACGATCGGCAAGTCCCTGGTGATCAAAGGTGAGGTTACGGGTTCCGAATCGCTTTACATCGACGGCCGGGTGGAAGGTTCCATCAACCTGTCGGGCAACCGTGTGACCGTGGGTCGCAACGGTGTGGTCTCGGCCAACATCAACGCCCGCGAAATCGTGGTCTTGGGCAAGGTGCGCGGCAACCTGACCGCCAGTGATCGCGTTGATATCCGCAGCGATGGCTCCCTTACCGGTGACGTCGTAGCGGCCCGCATTTCGATCGAAGACGGCGCCTTCTTCAAGGGCGGCATCGATATCCGCAAAGCCGGCCAGAAGCCCAACGGCGAAGAAGTAAAGGCCGCGGCTGAAACCGCCACCGCAGCCCGGGTCTAGACTTTTTCAGAAGATCACGGCGGGCGCTCCTGATTCGTAGAGGAGTGTCCGCCGTTTTGTTTTGCCCGAGAACAGAGAACCAAGAACTGAAAACTGCTATGGTTCTACCCCTTTGCTCAACTCTTCCGCCCGTTCTTCGGCCACTCGAGGATAGGCTGCTGGTTTACGGCGGCGAAGGTCGCCGGGTAACGAGGATCGCGTAAGCCACAGGCCCGCCGCCACCGCTCCCGCCCAGGTAACAGCAATCAACCCCAGCGCCCTGAGGTCCGCGATCCGGCTATTGTTGACCAACAGGACTCGAGCGACTTGAAAACTCAGCGCTCCAGCCACCACCGACGTAACCCCGGCCTTCCCAATCTCGGCCCAGTGCAATTCGTTCACGCGAACCAACTGGCGGCGATGCAGCAGCAGCGCCAGGGCAAGCGTGTTGGCCACGATCCCCAGATCAGACGCCATCGCCAGCCCCACCGTCGAAAACCTCTGAAACAACGCCGAATAGATAGGAATGGACGCGACCGTAATCAGGCTGCTGGCCACCATGGGCACGAGAGTGTTGCCGGCGGCGTAAAAGGCGCGCGAGTAGAGGCCTTGTGCCGACCAGAAACAAAGCGAGAGCGCGAACCAGAAAAAATACAGCGCGGTTTCCTGCGAATCGGAAAAGCGGAAGTGCCCCCGGCGATAGACCAGATCGATGAGGGGTAGCGCCGCCGCCATCATGAAACTAGTCGCCAGGAGGGATGTCGCCACGACGCGGTAGATGGACCCGTTCACCGTGTCGGCAAACTCTCGCAAGCGCTTTTCCCCGAAGAGCTTGGCGAAAAACGGTAACGAAGCCTGGCTGGTGGCCTGTCCCAGCACCGCGATCGGCACCGCGAACAGGCGCTTGGCATAGTTGAGCCGGGTAATATCGCCCACCGCCCCGGAAGCGAAGTAGCGCAGGATCCAATCGTCGGCGGTAACCAGTGACACGCCCAGCATCAGCGGAATTGAAAGCTTTACCCACTCGCGAAAGGCCGGGTTGCGCACGTCAAAAGAAATGCTGTAACCGGTGCCAATGCGAGCGGCGCCGATGGCATTAATCAGAAACGGCCCCAGGAAACTTCCCGCCAGCGCGCCGTAGGCCAGGGACGCGATGCCAAGGCGATGCGAGAGCAGCACACCCCCCAGGATGATGGCCGCGTTATAGAGCAGGGGCGAGAATGCCGGAAACAGAAACAGCCGCCGTGAAAGCAGCACAGCCGAGACCACTCCGCCCACATAAAAGAAGATTTGGGCGGGCAGTAGAATGCGCGTCAGGTGAACGCAAAGTTCCATCTGTTCCGCGCTGAAATGGGGGAAGAGATGACGCGTGATTTCGGGAGTGAAGAATTCCGCCAGCAGAACCCCCACGCCGAGGACGGCAGTCATCACCGTGATGATGATCGAGAAAGTCTTCTGAGCCTCCTGTTCCTTGTTTTCCGCCAGGAAACGCGTGTAAATCGAAACGAAGGTGATGGAGGCAGTCCCGCCCGCCACCAGGTAATTCAGCCAGTCGGGAATGGTGAAACCGGCAACGTAGGCGTCGGTCGCAGGCCCAGCGCCAAATGCGTACGCAATATAAGCCTCGCGCACATAACCGATCACGCGCGAAAGCATGACTGCCGTCATCAACAACAACGTTGCCGAGAAGGCAGTGTGCTGGTGCGAAGGCTTGAAGAGGCGAACCAGGCGGGCGAAGCCGCGAACCGGACGCGCTTCCGGAGAGTCTGCAGAATTCGCCATCAAGGGGCGATTCTACACGCAAACTTTCCGCTCCCCTGATACGCCAAATGGTTCGTGCAGGGAAGTGTAGGGCGGGCGCCCTCGCCCGCCGCCTTTGACTCTTTCAGATATTCAAATGAGTTCGAGGGCAGTGTGCCTACGAACAACATGCAAGAACAACCCCAAAATCGGCGGGCGAGGGCGCCCGCCCTACATGAGCGATTTCAGTTTGCTGTCGGATGCTGCACCCGCCTGTCCTTGTAAACCACGCCGCCCTTCATCACGAAATCGACATGCTCCAGGGCGCGCACGTCGGCCAGGGGATCGGCATTCACCGCAATGATATCGGCATACTTCCCGGCTTCAAGCGTGCCCACATCCTTGGCGCGTCCAATCAGGTCGGCGGCGCTCGATGTGGCCGCACGGATGGCTTGCGCCGGAGTCATGCCATACTTCACCATGTAGAAGAACTGCTTCGCATTGTCGCCGTGAGGATAGACACCTGCGTCGGTGCCAAACGCCATCTTTACGCCCGCCTGAAACGCTTTACGGAAATTTTCCCGCTGCAGTCGTCCGACCATCCTCTCCTTGTCCAGGTTTTCGGTCGGCAATCCCCATTTGGGGGCCTCGTTCAGGATGTAGTCGTCGTTGTATATATCCATTACCAGATAAGTGCCGTGCTCCTTGGCCAGGCGTATGCCCTCGTCATCAATCAGGCTGGCGTGCTCGATTGAGTCGATGCCCGCCCGGATCGCATTCTTGATGCCTTCGGTTCCGTGGGCATGGGCAGCAATTTTACGCCCGCCCATGTGCGCCGTTTCAGCTGCCGCCTTGAGTTCATCGAAGGTGAATTGGGCCGCTCCCGGACTGTCTCCGCGCGAGAGCACTCCGCCGGTCGCCAATATCTTGATCACATCAACCCCGTATTTTTCCTGGGCGCGAACCACATGGCGGACCTGGTCAACGCTGTCAGCGATCTGGAAATCGCGTTCCTCGGGAAACATCATGACCCGGGTCTGGGGCGAGAAATTATTCAAGTCGCCGTGCCCCCCGGTGATGGAAATGCCGGGGCCGCTGGCCACTACTCGTGGGCCCACCAGATAACCTTCGTTGATCGAGTTGCGCAAGTCCACTGCCAGAAACGGATCTGAGCCCACGTCGCGCACTGATGTAAACCCGGCTTCCAGCGTCTTGCGCGCATTCAGGACGGCGGCGAAGGCGTGGTCGAAGGGCGAGTCCTTGAAATTATAGATTTCGTTGTAGCGGTCCGCCCGAGAACCAAGATGGGTGTGGCAATCGATCAGCCCGGGAAGCACCGTAGCCTGCGATAAGTCGATCACTTTGGCGCCTTGTGGAATCTTGATATCGGCGGCCGGGGCAACGCTCTTGATCCGGTCATCCTCCACCACGATGACCAGGTTTTCACGAACGTTGTCGCTGGTGGCGTCAAACAGGCGCCCGGCGAGAATGTAGCTGACCTTGGGGGTGGGCTTGTCGGCCACGGGGCTCGCCTGCCCGAACGCGATAGATGACAGCATCAGACAAGCAAGTGCGGTGAAGAATCTGTTTCTCGATCTCGCATGGTTCAAGGGGCCGCTCCTGGCTCGGAATTGGACGGATTGAGATTAGGACAGAGAAGTTTCAAGGTTCCGATAAGGACTGTCAAGCGCCTCGCGTGGACGTGCGCAGACAGTGCACGCAAGGACAGCCGCAGAGCGGCAGAAGAATAGAGCCCAGGACGTGAGCCGCGGGTATGATCGAGAAGCGAGAGAGCACCGAAGGGGCGAGAGAATGTCGCCGGGCATTGCCCGGCCCGACCGGGTCGAAGACCCGGCCCCACACGATCATGTGCGTTTTGACACTGCGGCGAGGCCCGCTGGATAATCCACACTGTGTCTGATTCCACCGCAGCGCAGAACTCCGCTCGCTCCCCGGTTTTTCGGCGATCTTTCCGCAAGACTTTTCCTTCTGCCGTTCGTGGAGAAGGCCTGTATGTCTGGGATACAGAAGGTAAGCGCTATCTGGATTTTTCCGGCTCCGCCGCAGTAAACCTGATCGGGCACGGAATCCCCGAGATCGCTGACGCCATGGCCGAGCAGGCGAAGCACCTTGAGTTCGTTCACACCAGCCAGTTCACCACTCCGGTCGCAGAAGAGTACGCGCAAGAGTTGCTCGACTTTGCCGGTGAGAATTTTCGTGGCGGCGCCGTGTACTTCACCGGCGGCGGTTCGGAGTCGGTCGAAACCGCGCTCAAGCTGGCCCGGCAATATCAGGTAGAGGTTGGGCAAACCAGTCGTTACCGGGTGCTAAGCCGATCGCAGAGCTATCACGGCTCGACCCTGGGCGCGCTCGCAGTCTCCGGCAACAAGCGGCGGCGCGAAATCTATCTGCCCATGGTGCGAGAGTTCGCTCACGTGGGAATTCCATATTGTTATCGCTGCGCCTACGACTGCACGGACGGCTGCCGCAACTGCGGCCTGGAGTACGCAGCTGAGTTGGAGAAAGCGATCGAGGCAGCCACGGGCGAAGCCGCGGCTTTTATCTTCGAGCCGGTCAGCGGAGCCACGCTGGGTGCGGTGGTTCCGCCGCCGGGATACCTGCAAGAGGTCGCAGAAGTTTGCCGCCGTCATGGCGTCCTGCTGATCGCTGATGAAGTCATGACCGGCATGGGCCGCACCGGACGGAACTTCGCCATCGAACACTGGGACGTCGCACCCGATATCCTAATCGCAGCCAAGGGCCTCTCCAGCGGCTACGCTCCGCTGGGCGCGGTGATTGCAACGAAAAAAGTAGTTGACGGAATTGCTTCCGGAGCATTTCTGCATGGCTTTACCTACAACGCGCATCCAGTTTCACTGGCCGCCGGACGCGCCGTGCTCCACCGTTTGCAGCAGCAGAAACTGGTGCAGGCGTCTGACTCCGGACGTGAGGGCAGTATCGCCGCCAAACTCGCGCGTTCGCTTTCGACTCTGCTCGACTTGAAAAGCGTGGGCGAAGTTCGCGGCACCGGCTTGCTGCGCGGCGTCGAGTTCGTCTCCGACCAGAAAACCAAGCAGCCGTTCGCTCCGGAATTGAACTTCGCGGGAGCTGTAACCAGCGCAGCCCAGAAGCGCGGCCTGCTGGTCTATCCCATACAAGGATGCGTAGACGGAATCTCCGGCGACCACCTGCTGATCGCTCCCCCAGCCGTCATCACTGCCGAGCAAATCGACTGTGCGGTCGGGCAGCTAAGAGAGTCCATCGAAGAAGCAGCCGCCCAGTAGCGCCGGCGTCCCGCCGGCTGTCGTGGGGGCGTCCCGCCCCCACGTCGGCCAAAAAGCTCCAACATCAGAAGTCTTACCGCAACGGCCATCCCAAAGACAGCCAACCACTTATAAGTTGATCTCCAGTTGATACGCAGTTTACCCGCAGTGCATTGTCACCGCCCGCATTCCGGTAAGAAACTGGCCCCAGGAGCAAAGAAATGACAACTCCACTGATCGATTTCTGCGAACAGACCGACCCTAAGGTTCTTACTGACGTACGCCGTATCAAGCGCTTCGAAAACGCCAACCGAATCCATAACAGCCTGACCAGCAGCCCCGAAAAACAGGCGCTGGTCTGGATAGCGGAACGCACGCCACGCCGGATCAGTTCCGACCACCTCACCTTATTGGGATTCGTCGCCCAGGTGATGGCGGGCGTCAGCTATGCCTTGGTCCGCTGGAACCGATACTGGCTGCTGGCCGGAGTCTTCTTCCTCGCTCTCAACTGGCTGGGAGACAGCCTCGATGGCACGCTCGCCCGGGTCCGCCGGCAGCAGCGGCCGCGTTACGGCTTCTACGTGGACCACATCATCGACAGCTTCGGCGGGCTGGCGCTCATGGCTGGGCTGGCGCTGTCAGGGTACATGCATCCTTACATCGCGATCGCTTTACTGGTAGGGTTTCTCCTGCTTTCCATCCAGTCCTACCTGGCCACTTACACGCTGGGAGAATTTCAACTTTCGTTCTGGAGCTTCGGCCCCACCGAGTTGCGGGTTCTGTTGTCCATCGGCAACGTGGCGCTTTTGTATCACCCCATGGTGTTCCATGGGCACTACCGCTTGTTCGACGTGGGCGGAGCGGTTGGCATTGTCGGCATGGCAGCCATGCTGATCTTCTTCACGATCCGAAACACCCGCCGCCTGTATGCGGAGGAGCAAATCCGATGACGTCCGGTACCTTCCGTTCCACGGCGATTCGCTGGCTCAAGTTCAATCTCGTAGGCGGAATCGGTATCGCTGTGCAGCTGCTTGCTTTGGTTGCACTGAAGAACGGGCTGCACTTCAACTATTTGATCGCCACCGCGCTGGCGGTCGAGACCGCCGTCATCCACAACTTTTTCTGGCACGAACGCTTCACCTGGGCGGACCGTTCTGGAGCGGGCTTCACCCGCTTCCTCAAGTTCAACCTGACTACTGGATTGTTTTCCATCGGCGGGAACCTGGCACTGATGAAGCTGCTGGTGGACTTTGGGCATATGAATTATCTGCTGGCCAACGGAATCACGATCGCGGCCTGTTCCGTCGTCAATTTTCTGGTCAACGATAGTTTTGTGTTCGCGGAAGATGCGGTGGAAACTCAGTCCGTGTGATGGCTGGCCTGGCGCTCGACCGACCAGATATCTTCCGGCTTTTGCTCAAAGGGATACACGTGCACCATCCAGCCGAATATCTGGGGCATGAATTTTCCGCCGGCGGCATCGCAATCGGCCCGGGTCGTGATGGAGCCGGCGAGACCGAATTTCGGGTGCGGTCCCCAGGCTTCGCTCCTTCTATCGGACGGCGGAAGGCACAGGTTGATGTGCGCGTGCCACTGCGCGATGCTTAGCGGAATGCGCTGGTCCAGATCATTCCAGGTGGCATTTTTGGGCGCGGTGTACATCACGCCGATCAGCTTGTAGCCATCGCCGGTCTTCTCATAGAGCAATGACGTGGGATGCTCGGGATTGAACTGAATGGCAGCTTCAAACGCATAGCGGTAGTTGGTGAAGTGGTATTGCTTCTGGGGCAGATTGGGAAGAAAAATCTTGTAACCGTCGGCCAGGGCATCTTTGTAATCAGTGTACTTCTCAGCCGCCTGGCGCGCGGCGGCCACTACTTGATCGGCTTTCTCCTGATCTCCTGGCTTCAGATCGCGCAGGGTCGTCATCTTCATGTGCGGCCCCATGTCCATATTGCGATCGGACATGGAAAGCATGGCGTGGGCGCTGCCGTCGTTATGCATCCCTTTCAAATCCGGCATGGGCATGCCGCTCATGTTTGGTGCCTCGTGGGGCTTGTCCTGGGACGTGTCGCCGGGCGGTGCTAAAGGATCCTGTGGCACGTCAGCCGGAGAGATTGACGCAGGCTTGTTGCCAAGCGGAATGTCATCCTGCGATTTCTGCTCTTGCGCCCGCAAAGGCAGGAGCGCGAACAGCGTGAGCAAAAACAGGGCCAGAATCCGTCTGCTCATAAGGCCTAACCGATTCTATTAACCCTGACGGAGCCAGGATGTTTCCGCAATAGGAGAGCAGGTACCTCTATTACGACCGTAATGAACCACAAGGTGTTCTTGTAGCGCCGGCGTCTCGCCGGCTGTTCCGAGGGCGTCTCGCCCTCGCCGGTTGGGGGCGGGAACGCCCCCACGACGGCGGCGCTCCAAGAACCTACTCCGCCAACAGCTGTTGAACCGCGGCCTCGCCGGAACGGACACAGTCGGGCACGCCAATTCCGCGATAACCGTTGCCCGCCAAAGCCAGGCCCGGCAACTGTTTCACCAGGCCGTCGATCCGTCGCAAGCGGTCCAAATGGCCAACGGTGTATTGCGCCATCGCGCCTTTCCAGCGGAAGATGCGAACGAAGAGCGGATCAGCCTTCACGCCGAGAATTTGCCGAAGTTCATCGCGCACAATGCCCAGGATATTTTCGTCCGAGAGTCCCAGTACCTGCTCGTCGCGGCTGCCGCCGAGAAAGCATCGCAGCAGGGCACGGTCTGCGGGAGCGCGATGCGGAAACTTGTTATGGACAAAAGTCGCGGCCAGCAAGCGCTTGCCCTCGCTGCGCGGCACCAGAAATCCAAAGCCCGCAGGCAAGGCAGCACGCACATCCCGGTCGAAACCCAGCGCCACCGTCACTGAGGAACTGTACGAAATGACCCTGAGTTCGGAGGCAAGTTCGGGGCTGGCCATTTCAAGCAGGGGGGCAGCGGCGGTGGCTGGCGTGGCCACGATCACCGCATCGAATTGATCGGAAGCGTATCCCGCCGATACAACCCAACCCCGATCTTGCCTTTGTACAGCCTGCACGGGCGAGTTTTCCCGCAAAGCCTTCCCGGAAAAACTGCCCACCAACGCGTCCGCCAGTTGCTGCATTCCTCCCTTCAGAGAGGAAAAAATCGGCGGCCCCGGCTGCGAACGACTCACGTTTTTGCGGGCTGCCAGCATCCCTCGTCCCAGGCTGCCATACTTTGACTCCATCTCAACCAGGCGCGGCAGCACCGCGCGCGCGCTGAGTAGCGAGGCTTCGCCGCCATAGACGCCGGCGAGCAACGGGTTCGCCAGGCGATCGACCATTTCCGCGCCATAGTGACGCTCTACCAGCGCGGCCACGCTCTCATCGCCATTCGACTGGCTCGAGGGGTACCACCATTCACGCGCCACGCGCAGCTTTGTAGCCGCGGAAAACAGGGTGGTCAACAACGCAGGCGCAAGCTGGGTCGGAACCATGAACATCAGCCCATCGGGCATGGGCACCAGCCTGCCCTGCACCAGGATGTAGGTTTTGCGCTCGCCATCGTTCGAACCGATGAGCTCGTCTTCAATACCGAGCCGGCGACAGAGGTCCGCGGCCCAGGGTTTTTCCGTGAGGAATGAATCTGGGCCGGCCTCCACCAGGCAACCGTCCACCTGCTCGGTGAACAACACGCCGCCGAAGCGCGGGCCAGATTCGTAAACTGCAAACTCCAGCGCCTCGCCCGCCCGGCGGCGTTCCTCAATCGCGAACGCCGACGCCAGACCCGAGATGCCGCCGCCGACAATGGCGATCCGTTTCATTTTCGAACAGGCGACCGGGCCACATCCGCTAGGGCCGCGGTCAACAACCGCGAATCATTCAGCGATTCCGCGCGCCACAAGATCATGCCTTCCTTTGCAGCAAACTCCTTGAATCCGATGTCGATGTCGTATAGCACCTCGACGTGATCGCAGAGAAATCCAATGGGCTGCACAAACACTCCGCGATGACCTTTGTCCTTCAATTCGAGAATTGTATTTTCGACGGTCGGTCCAAGCCATGCACCGCCCGACATCCCCTGGCTCTGGAAAGCAAACCTCCAGTCGTCCGCCGCAAGCCGGGCCGCCAGCGCCACCAGCCTGGCAGTCTCCTTGGCCTGAGCCTCATAGGGATCGCCTTCCGCAATGGTGCGCTGAGGAACGCTGTGGGCAGTAAAGATGACGGGCACCCGCACCCCTATCTCAGCGCAGGCTCGGTCCCATCCCGCGCACAACTTCTCGGCAAAAGCTGCGATCAGGAGCGGATGATCATGCCACGATTCCACGAACTCCACGGCAAAAGGCATGCCGCCTTCGACATTCAACGCCGCGCGATAAAGACCCACGCTGGTGCGCGAGTTCTGCGGGGCCAGACAAATGACCACAGCCCGCTCCACGCCGTCCGCCTTCATGGCGGCGATTGTGTCCGCCACATAAGGCTTCCAGTTACGCATGCCGACGTAAACCGGCAATTTGAGCTCTTCGGCCAATAGCTCGCCCTGGCGTAGCGTGCGTTCAGTCAGCGGGGACCGGCCAATCAGCCCGTAGCGGTGTTTTACTTCCTCAATCACTTCCGGTGGGACCAGCCGGCCGCGCGTGATCTGATTCAAGAACTCTGGGATATCGTCCACGGAATCGGGACTCCCATGAGCCAACAGCAAAACCGCGGTTCTTCCCTCAGCTGACAATTTCACGACTCCTGGTCTGGCCTATGAGATCGCCTGGCCTTTAGCGTTGCGAGCCAATTCAATATTCCTGCACGAACCTGGCCAGCGCCTTCACATTCTCCAGCGGCGTTTCCGGGAGAATGCCATGCCCCAAATTGAAAATGTGCCCGAGACGTCCGCCGGCGAGCCGCAGGACCTCTGCCGCGCCTGCCTTGACTTCTTTCCAATCCGCAAAAAGCAACACCGGATCCAGATTCCCCTGCACCGCCCCGGACCCGGCTGCGTTCCAACCCTGGTCCAGCGGAATCCGCCAGTCAAGGCCAATCACTTCGGCACCAGTTTCCTTCATCGAGGGCAATAGAGTGGCGCTGTCAGTACCAAAATAGATGATCGGCACTCCAGCCCGCCGCAAAGTTTTCACTAGTTGGCTGGTGCGAGGCAGCACGTAACGCCGATAGTCCTGCACGCTGAGACAACCCACCCAACTATCGAACACCTGAATCACATCCGCGCCCGCGCGCACCTGCTCCGCCGCGTACTCAGCGACCACCGTAACCAGTTTACCCAGAAGTTCATCCCAGGCCGCGGGCGCGGAATACATCATCTTCTTTGTGTTTACATAGTTGCGCGAGCTACCGCCCTCGATCATGTAACTAGCCAGCGTAAAGGGCGCTCCACAGAAGCCAATCACGGGCAGGCTTGTTCCGAAGTGTTTGCTCACCAGCCGCACAGCCTGTGCAACATATCCCAGATCGGAGGCGCGGTCGGTGCGTAGCTGAGAAATGCCGGTTTGGTCGCGCAGCGGTTTCTCGATCACCGGGCCTTCGCCGGGCGAAAAGTGAAACGGCAGCCCCATCACTTCAAGGGGAAGCAGCAAATCGGCGAAGATGATGGCCGCATCTACTCCCAAGGCTTCCGCGGCCGTGATCGTCACTTCGGCCGCTACTTGCGGACGCTTGCATATCTCAATCAGCGAATACTGCTTGCGCACGGCGCGATATTCCGGCATGTAACGCCCCGCCTGGCGCATGAACCAGACTGGCGTCCGATCAACTGGTTGCGCCCGGCAAGCCTTCACAAAGCGGGATTCAGGAGCAGACATTGATTCCTTAACTGTAGCATCTTGCCGGCGCGGCGGATTCACGCGGGCACCCTCGTCCGGGCGAGGCGAGCGTAGCTCGCCTCCCAGAGCTCGTCGTAAACCACCGCCTGCCTTGGCAGGTTCTTAGATCGAACGGAGCTTCGCTCCGCCGGGCAGGTGAGGACATCCGTGTTCTTGTTGGGGGGAGAACAGGAGGCATCAAGAGAGTACCTCCAATCCGCTTCCAATCCAGCCTATGATTTCGGAGACTAACCCCGGAGGTCTTCACATGGCAGCGAGTCAGGTGGTTCTTTATTTTGACAAGCAGGAGGACGCGCTGCTCTTTACCCTGGCCGCCAGTTCGATGATTTCGGATGATGGGCCGGCACGCGCCGATGAAGCGCTGGTGAAAGTTGCCGCTGAAATCCGCAAAGCCAACCGGATCACCACCGAGGGTGTTCTGGAACCATCCAACTGATCCTCGGCAATCAGCCCACAAACGGCATGAAATGTTGAGCACCATCGTTTGCCCCAACTGCAAGTGACCTGAGAACGGTCGAGTACAGCCCGGTGCGCCAACACCCCATCGGATAATTTTGGCCGGACCAAGCCCGCAGTCTCTTCGAATTCCCACGCTCAAGAGAGGCTATCGCCAAGCAGCGTCGGAAAAGCGACTTGAATCATTCTTTTTCTTGTGCCGAGTTTTTTTGCTGTAACAATTTTCTTGCAGGTCCATTGTGCTGAAGATCAGCTCACGAAGAGTTGCTCGATATGGCGCACTGCCTGTCTAAAAGCCGGAGTCGGAGGTGCGTTTGGTTCGGGACATCAAGATTGCGAAGAAGCCCTATCGCGCTCCAGCTCTGCGAATCCTGGAGCCTGCCGCCGCCAAGGCAAAACTGGAAGCGGCCCGGGACCCACTGGATGCGGAGGCCCGGCAGATGCTGTCTGCCCTCAACCACCGGCGGGTCGGAGAGAGATCCGCCGCGCACTCCCCGTCCAACAACTCATTACCCTAGTTCGTCGCCGGCATGGTTCAGAGTCGATGGAAACACGAATTTGTCAGTTGGAATCCTGCCACTCAGGAATGGTTCTGCGTGAGGTGTGGCCGGACTTCCGATCACGCCCCTGAGCACGATGCCCGTTTCGAACTGGAGCAGTACGAATGCCACATGCCCTGGGTCGAAATGCCCACGACCGTGTCCAACACTCCCGAATAATCGGCCATTGAAGCGGCCCAAAGTGGGGGTCGGACACTCCTGTCCGACGCCTTTGGCTTGGATGTTTGAGCTGCAATCATCTTTGCGGCACTGGCTTACGCCGTGACCCCCGGGGTTTGTAACGTCAAACCAAATCACAAGCTAAATCAAACGCCAGATCAAAGGCGTCGGACGAGAGTGTCCGACCCATACACTCGAAACTGGTTCTTTGAAATCCGGTCCGACTGAAGGGACGAAGCCCTCTATTCGCGGTCCAGACTGGCATAGGCCTGCTCCGCCAGCACCAGTCCACCCAGGACCCCGGCCCGGCCTCCGAGTTGCGGAGGGACCACATATTGGTCAATGTCGCGCATCACTTCCGTAGCCCGCACATATCCATTCAGCAGTCCCACCAGCTCCTGGCGAATTCGGCCAAACAGATGTGACTGCCGCAACACGCCTCCGCCCAGCAAAATGCGCTGCGGCGACAGTGTAAGCACCCAGTTCGCCAGGCCATGCGCCAGGTAGTGCGCTTCCAATGTCCATGCCGGATGATCGAGCGGAAGATCCTGGGCCGGTTTGCCCCACCGTGCCTGCATCGCCGGACCAGACGCCAATCCTTCCAGGCAATCGCCGTGATAAGGGCAACCACCGGGGAATGGGTCACGTGCCAGATCATGCGGTACGCGGATGTGTCCCATCTCCGGATGCACCAACCCATGAAGGACGCGGCCGTTGATGATCGCGCCGCCGCCGATGCCGGTGCCGATGGTCAGATAAAGGAAGTCGGTCAGGTTCTGGGCCGCGCCCCAGCGGGCCTCGCCCAGTGCCGCGGCATCCACGTCAGTGTCAAAACCAACTGGCACGCCCAGAGCATCGCGCACCGTGCCTGCCAGATTGTAGTTCTGCCAGCCTGGCTTCGGCGTGGAGGTGACATAGCCAAATGTGAGCGAAGTACTATGGAGATCGATCGGTCCAAAAGATCCGATCCCCACCGCCTTCAGCTCGCCGCTGGACTCCTCGCGCAGGAACTCAATAGCGAGGGCCAGCGTGGCCTCGGGCGTGGTCGTGGGAAATTGCATCGTCTTCACGTCCGCCGGCCCGGTCCCCACACCACAAACGAATTTGGTTCCCCCTGCTTCGATCGAACCGAACATGATTATCGTTTTGCGCCCCAAGGAGTCTGCCACAGAACCTCGCCGGGACAAAATGTGGGTACGAGCGTCGTGTTCGTGCAACCCGTGGTCCACGCAATGCACGGTCCCAAAAGTATTTCCAGAGAAACTTCCAAGGTTACAGAGGTCCTGTAAGAAGACCACATTGGACCAGTAACCAATGCCCCGTCCATATTCGCCTGGATGTGCCCATCCGAGACTGGCCAGCCCACTCTTACCGAGATTAAGTTTTTCTAAATGTCGCATAAATATTGTTTGCCAGTTTGTTCCCTGTTGCTTCTCGCGGTGTTTTTGCCCGGATGCGGCGGCGGTATCGCGGCCACCCCCAACCCGCCGTCAAACCCGGCGCCCAACGTAGCTTCGATCACGCCCAGCACAGGAACCACCAGCGGCGGCACCAGGGTAACGATCGCAGGCACGGGCTTTCTGACGGGAGCAACCGTAACTCTGGGTGGGACCCCTGCCGCTAGCGTGACCCTGGTGAGCAGCACATCGATCACGGCGACCACTCCGGCCCACGCCGCCGGCGCTGTGAATGTCATGATCGTCAACACGGATATGCAAAGCGGCACCTTGACCGGGGGCTATACCTATGCAACCTCTAACCCGGCTCCGACGGTGACTGCGATCACGCCCAACTCCGGAACCACCAACGGCGGCACCGCAGTGACGATCACGGGCACAGGTTTCCTGGCAGGAGCAACAGTGAAGCTGGGCGGGACCTCCGCGGCAGGAGTAACGGTTGTCAGCGGCACATCGATCACAGCCACAACTCCGGCCCACACCGCCGGCGCCGTGAGCGTCGTGGTCACCAACACGGATGCCCAGAGCGGTACCTTGACCAACGGCTACACGTACATCGCAGCGAATAACCCAGCACCGACTGTGACGGCGATCTCGCCTGTCTCCGGCACCATCAACGGCGGCACAGCGATAGCGATCACGGGCACGGGCTTTCTGGCGGGAGCCACATTGCAGCTGGGCGGGACGCTCGCGACTGGCGTGACCGTGGTGAACAGCAACGCCATCACAGCCACTACCCCGGCCCACGCGGCTGGAGCCGTGAGCGTTGTGGTCACCAACACGGATGCCAAGACCGGTACCTTGACCAATGGCTTTACCTACACAGCGCCCAATCCGGCGCCGACGGCGACCGCGATCACGCCCAACTCTGGACCACTCAGTGGCGGGACAGCCGTGACCATCACCGGCACAGGTTTTCTGGCGGGCGCCACAGTGCAGCTGGGCGGGACCTCCGCCACCAGTGTCGCAGTGGTGAGCAGCACCTCGATCACCGCCATCACTCCCGCTCACGCAGCCGGCGCCGTGAGCGTCGTGGTCACCAACACCGATACCAAGAGCGGTACCTTGACCAATGGCTTTACCTACACAGCGTCTAACCCGGCGCCGACGGTGACTGCGATCACGCCCAACTCCGGACCAACCACCGGCGGGACAGCCGTGACTGTCACCGGCACAGGTTTTCTCGCAGGAGCCACAGTGAAGCTGGGCGGGACCTCCGCCACCAGTGTCGCAGTGGTGAACAGCACCTCGATCACCGCCATCGCTCCCGCCCACGCGGCCGGCGCAGTCAGCGTCATGATCACCAACACCGATACCCAGAGCGGTACTTTGACCAATGGCTTTACCTACACAGCGTCTAACCCGGCGCCGACGGTGACTGCCATCACGCCCAACTCTGGACCCAGCACCGGCGGGACAGCCGTGACCATCACCGGCACGGGCTTCCTGTCCGGAGCCACAGTGCAGCTGGGAGGGACGTCCGCAACCAGTGTCACCGTGGTGAACAGTACCTCGATCACAGCCAGCACTGCCGCCCACGCCGCCGGAGCAGTCAGCGTCATGGTCACCAATACCGATGCCCAGAGCGGTACTTTGACCAATGGATTTACCTACACCGCACCCACCGGCACGCTTGCCTTGACCACGGTCGTGAGTGGTCTCAGCAATCCGGTAGGGATGGAAAGGCCACCCGGCGACAACCGGTTTTTCATCGTTGAGCAGCGGGGAACCATTCGGATCCTCGAAAACGGTGTTTTGCAATCCGGGAATTTTCTGGACATCCAGAGCCTGACCAACTTCGACGGGCAGGAACAGGGCCTGCTGGGCCTGGCTTTCCATCCCAACTACAGTACGAATCACAAGTTCTATGTGAACTACACGCTGGACGAGGGCAATCGAGAGACAATCATTGCCGAGTACCAGACCCTGGCCAATGACCCCAACACGGCCGACCCCAACAGTGAGCGCGTTCTGCTCGTGGTAAACCAGCCGTTCACCAATCACAAAGGCGGCCAGCTGGTCTTCGGCCCCGACGGTTTCCTGTATATCGGGTTAGGAGACGGGGGCAGCGGTGGCGATCCCCTCGGCAATGGCCAGAATTTGTCCACGTTCCTGGGGAAGATGCTCCGGATTAGTGTTGACCCTCCCTTTGCTACGGGAAAGGAATACGGGATTCCAGCGGACAATCCCTTCGCCGGAGGCGGAGGCCTTCCCGAAATCTACGCTTACGGGCTGCGCAATCCCTGGCGCTTTTCCTTCGAGCCAGTGACCAACCGCCTGTTCGTCGCCGATGTGGGCCAGGACACCTGGGAAGAAGTTGACATCCTGCAAAAGGGCGGCAACTTCGGCTGGAACGTCATGGAGGGCAACCACTGTTTTCCACCAACCACCACCACTTGTGACATGACCAATAAGATTCTGCCGATTACGGAATACCCTCACACCGATGGCATCGCGGTGATTGGCGGATTCGTTTATACCGGCAGCGCCATCCCGAGCCTGGCGAACAAATACATCTTTGCCGATCTTACGGGCAAGATATGGAGCTTGACCGAAGCGCCTGCCAATACCTGGACTCGTGGTGATCTGCTTACTACCAACCGCACGCTCACATCATTCGCTCGGGATGCCGCCGGAGAGCTCTATGTAGTGGACTACAACGGCAACATCCTGAAATTGGTCCTGCAGTAAAGGCAGCCGCAGCCCACGTAGGCCCGGACGCCCTCGTCGGGGCGGGCTGCCTGTTTTTTTCTCCTGGCTTCTAGCTACTGGCTCTGGCGTCTGGCGTTAGAACGCAAAATCCCGACATGGGGCGGGGTGCCGACGGCCCGAGGCGAGATCAGTTCCCAGATCAGGCGGAGCTGAGCTCCGCCGGTCGGGTGTGGACACCCGCCCCTACGTGAAGTTGCATCGGTTCTGTCGTGGTTTCAAAAGCCGGCGCGGCCCTCTCGAATACGGCTGGAAAAACCCGGCGCGTCGTTTGCCGCCCGCGCCGCGGCGTTGATGTGCGCCTGTTCCTTAAGCTGGACGAAAGAGAGGTTTCCCGTCGCCAGATCTCCGCGTTCATACAGCATCTGGTCCGCGCGCCCATTCAGCAGAACCCGCCAGTCCCATTCAGGCTCTCCCGCTAGCGTGGCGATGTTGGTGGTGCAGTTGTTGGTGAGCGCGTTGTACCATTCCGGATGATTTCGTATCCGGTTAATCTTCTTCAGATAGTTTAGAAACGTGGCCCGCGCATGCTCGGGTGTGGCTTGCGTGTGGAACAAATACGTTTCTTCCCCCTTGCGGTAATTGGTCCGGAGGCGCACTACATCGCGTTCGTCGCTCACCGTATAAATGAGTTCGTAGTAACGGAAAAAACCGCGGATGGCCGAATACGTCTCCCCCACCTCTTTCCTGGTCTCGATCGACACGGCGATGTAATCGTTGTCGCCGAACTGGAAGCTTACGATGGGATGCGCGATCCAGGGCGAGCCCCAGTACGTCAGAAAAATATCCATACCCCGTATCTGTGAAAGGTCGTAGGAGCGGGTCTCCCAATGCGGAGTGTAGTCGCCTTCGGTGCGGTAGTCGCAGTTGCGGATGTTGTGAATGGTGACGTGATCGCCATCGATTTCCGCCCAGGCGGTCTGGGCCACGTCGGGCTGCCAGGGTCGGTCGTTCGACGGCTTTAAGGTAAGCCACCATGCCAATACCAGGGCGAATCCAGCGAGACAAATCACGATTCCCTTGCCCCGGCCCCGGAAAGCCAACAGGGTGCCCACCATAGCAATGCCGAAGCTTGAGGCTCCAAGAGTTCGAAGAGAAGTGCCGGACAGCAGGTCAAAGTACAAAGCCGCCGCGGCCCAGGCAGTCAGCGATAGAGCCAGGAGCAGCCCGAATCCGCGTCCCACGAGCGTCGCGACTCGCCGCCATAAACGGGTTGGCGTCATTCACCGTCCCGTCTTATGCGTAGATTCCGCGTTGCCGCAGCGTGTATGCCACCCGGTCGAGGGCCAGCATGTATGCCGCAATGCGGTTGCTGACCTTGTGGGTCTCGGCGTACTTCAGAACTTCCGCGAAGGCGGTCTTCATGGTGTGTTGCAGGTGATCATTCACCATCGATTCCGTCCAGAAATATCCCTGACGGTCCTGCACCCATTCGAAGTAGGACACGGTGACCCCGCCCGAGTTGGCCAGAATGTCGGGGATGACAAACACACCCTTGTCCACCAGGATTTCATCGGCTTCCGCAGTCGTCGGACCGTTGGCTCCCTCGCAAAGAACTTTGGCCCGCACTTTTTCCGCATTGCGGCTGGTGATCTGATTCTCCAACGCCGCAGGGACAAGGATGTCACAGTCCGCCACCAGCAATTCGGCAGACGTGGTTGCTTCGCAGCCGGGAAAGCCTTCCAAGGTGCGCTCGTGCTGGTAATGCAGCGAGAGGGCCTCAATATCAATACCGTTCTTGTTGTACAAACCACCTTTGCTGGTGGAGACGCCAACAATCTTGTATCCTCTGCGGCGCATAAGGCGGGCAGCATTCGAGCCCACATTGCCAAAGCCCTGAATCACCACTCGTGTCCGATCAGCGCTCATGCCCAGACGTTTGACCGCCTCATCGCAGACAATCATCAGGCCGCGCCCCGTGGCCTCGATGCGCCCATGCGACCCGCCCAGTTCGAGGGGCTTGCCGGTCACCACCGCTGTGACGGTGTGGTGAACGTGCATGGAATAGGTATCCATGATCCAGGCCATGATCTGCTCGTCGGTGTTGATGTCCGGTCCGGGAACGTCTTTTTCCGGTCCCAGCACCTCCATCAACTCCGAGGTGTAACGGCGCGTGAGCCGTTCGAGTTCACGGCGGGACATGCGGTCAGGATCGCAAATGACTCCCCCGGCCGCGCCTCCGAACGGAATGTTGACCACGGCGCACTTCCACGTCATCCAACTCGCCAGGGCGCGCGTCTCGTCCAGAGTGACATTAGGGGTATAGCGAATGCCGCCCTTGGCCGGCCCGCGATCGATCGAATGCTGCACCCGGAACCCGGTAAACACCTCGAGATGCCCATTGTCCAACTGGACCGGTATGTGCACGATGAATTCCCGGCTGGGCTCGCGCAGTATTCTCCACAAGCCATCGTCAAGCTTGAGCTTCTGGGCGGCCACGTCGGAGCGCGCAACCTGCGCCTCCCAGGGATTCACTTCTTCCAGATATGCAGTTGGCATGCGATTGTCTTGCCCGGCCCTTGCAAGAGCTCCCGGGCAGAGTCAATTCATTATCCTACACCGGGGCGTAGTTTCCTTCAGGACGTGGAAACCACCGGATAGTCGTGACCCAGGCCGCGCCGCGCGGCGCAAGAATGCAGCCCCGGGACGCAAGCCCTGGGCATGCGAGTGAAAATGAGGGAGAGCCCCGGAAGGGCGAAAGAGCTGAATCCGCGCCGCAAGACGCGGCGGATCTGCGCTCCGCCGGAAGGACGAGGGGTCCGTCCCTACGTGGGCCGTGGTAGCTATCCCTTCGTCCCTGCCGCCATCTTCTGCGCCTTCGCCCGAACAAAAGCGTAGTTCAGGGCCGGCAGCGAATTGAAACCGGCCGCCTCGGCGAAGAAGTTCTTCGCCTTGTCTTTATCACCCTTTGCCTGATAGGCCTGACCCAGGCGATAAAGATTGCGGGGATCCTGCTGGTTGGCTTGCTCCAGCTCCTTGATTGCATCGTCGTAATTTTTCTGAGCCAGCGCAATCCGGCCCGCCAGTTCATGGGCCAGCTTCAATTGTGCCGGGTTCTTCGACGCCTCTGCTCCCTGGCGATATTCTTCCGCGTGGGTCTTGGCCGCTGCGTAGTCCTTCTTGCTGATGGCCAACGCACACAGGTTGTAGTGATGCAGGAGCTTGGCATTGTCTTTGATCTCCTGCGACAGGCTTGAGCTTTCCACCATCTGCAGGGAGCGATCGAACTGCTGCGCCGCTACTTCATACTTCGCCATCTCAGCGATGATGTTACCTTTGGCCTGAAGGTCGGCTGCCATGGACGCTACGTCATTCTTCTTTTCTGCTACGGCATATTCTTTGTCCATCGCCTGCACGGCCTCATCCAGTTTGCCGCTATCCGAGGCCACCACCGCCATGCCAAACAGGGCAAGCCTGAGTTCTCCATCATTGCGCGCCAGGTCCGCCATCTTCTGCAGTTCCGCCGTGGCATCGGCTGGCTTGCCCATATAGAGGAGATCAGCCGCAATCCCGAAGTGCGACGGTACAAAGTGCGGATCAATCATGAGCGCCTTGCGGTACTGCGCGATCGATTCGTCGAACTTGCCCATCTTCAGCAACAGCTCGGCGTAAGAGTCATAGGGATTGGGATCGTTCGGAATCAGCTCGATGTATTTCCTGAAGGCCTGCTCGGCATTGGCGTAGTCGCCCGCCTGGCGGTAAGCGTAGCCCAGCATGTTGTAGGCTGGCGAATAGTTGGGGGCAAGCTCCGTTGCCCTCTTCAAGTGCCCGATGGCTTGGGGATAGTCCTGCTGCCCAAAGTCGAACGCGCCCAGATTGAAGTGCACCCGTTCGTCATTCGGATACGCCACCACCAGCTTCTCGAAGTATTCTTTCTGTTTCACAGCCTCGCCGTTTGCCCCAGCCTGGTTGGCAAGAATAAGCAGCCTCTCGCCCTCCGAGGCCTTGTCCGCCAGCGCCACTGCCTTGTTCAAATGCTCGAAAAATTCCTTGGTCGTGCCGGCCGCATTGGCCCGTGCCAGCTCCGCGGCAGCAAATTCGGGATCAAGCGCAATGGCCTTGTCAAAATGCTCCACCGAATCCTGGGCCAGAAGCTTTTCCGCGAGCTCCCGCCCCTGCAGAAATTCCTTGCGCGCATCTTCCGACTTGGTCGTGACCGGAATCTTGCCGCCGGAGTCCGCGGCTGCTGATGTCCCCGCAGTATTCGTGCGCTCACAGGCAATCCACGTTGCCATGCCTGACACAACCAAAGCCAGCACCCAGCGGTTGAAACCATTTCGGCGCATAAAATCACTCCTTTGAATTTCTCATGAGTGGACGGACTCGTACCGAGCGAGTATCCCGTCCCGATATTTCTTGTGGGGATCGGCAATCTGGATTTTTACTTATGCCCCGTTGTTGCTAGACGCGGGCCATGTAAGTTTGGATAGCAAGATTGAAGACTGTTTGTAGAGTCTATTCAGAAAGTCACAACATAACAAAAGACAAACGACCAGAGCGCGAACATCGCGCATGGCCCGGCCGTCTAGTGCCCATCTTGACGGCGAACAAAGAATTGTTCTTTGTCCATGTTCGCGGGCACCGCCACATCAAAGAACCCGACCATCATCTCCTGATAAGTCTGGTCGCCCCAGGTAACGGTCGCATTGGGATCGGGATTGTGCGGATTGTTACGCGAGTTGTCATACCAGGCCACGGCGCGCAGCCTGGTCCCTGCCTTCAAGAGCCTCGGCTCAGCCAGCCGGTAGCTCAGCTGCCAGTGAAAATGGTAGTTCACGCGCAGCAGGGTCTCGATCGAACTATCCGGCTGCACAATGTCGTACTCAAAGCGCTTCCCGCGCAGGTGCATGTGCGGAAACAGGCTGAGCAGCGTGGCGTCGTGCGGCAGCGTTCCCTGCACTTCCACCCGAAAGTCATCGGCGCCGGGAGGAATAATGAAAGCGTGATCGTTGAGTTGCAGGGTGAGAACGCGCTGCCGGGGAGCGGTCTTCGCGAACACCAGTCCGATGCTGGTCCGGTCGCTCCCAGCCGTGCCGTTAGTGGTGTAGTGGACCTGGAAAACCAGGTCTGATCCCGCCGGGACGAACTTTGCCATGCCGTCAGGCCACTGGTCTGGCGCACTGCCTGGAGCGTACACCAGCAGCAAATCACTAGTTGTTCCGTGGGCCTCCAGCCGATCGTGGGGATCGCTAAGGGTCGAAGCGGTGAACGGCACTCCAACCGGTGCATGCCGCAGCCAGCTGGAATCCGGCGGCCGTATGTACACCACGGCGTGATGCACATATTGCGGGCTGGAGGGATGAACTTCCGCCATCTGTACCCATTTATCTTCGCTGAAATGAGTGGGCACGATCTCGTAGGTGTATTCCACGTCGCCATTCGCCGGAATCGTGACTGGCTTGGGCATTGAAACGATGACGTCAGGCTTCGCGATGTTCCAGCCTTGGGCCCACTGCGGGGGCGAAGGCGCGTGATGCGGATTGCCCGCCGGAGTGCCCGCATGTACCCATGCCAGCATGGTCGCAATTTGCTGTGGCGTAAGCGAAGGATCGTTGGAGAAATGCCCAAAGCGCGGATCGGCAAACCACGGCGGCATGATCCTGCTCTCCACTGCTTTTGCGATAGCCGCCGCCCATAGCCGCGTCTGCTCGTACGTCACCAGCGGCATGGGAGCGACTTCCCCGGGGCGATGACAGCTCTCACAGTGGTCCTGGAGTAGCGGGAGAATGTCTTTATAAAAAGTAGGAGTTGGTATGTCGGTAGCGGAAGCTGTGGCAACTGCAACCAGAACCGTCGCGGCGAGCAAAGTCACGCCGAAGAAAATGCGCACATCAGTAGTGTACAAGAACCAAATTGTCATCCTGAGCGGAGTGACTGCTTCGCCTCGCGAAGCAGCCACGCAGTCGAAGGACCCCTGCCCGCGGCAGAAACTTTGCCGCGGAATTTCAGGCGGCCTCTCTCACGTCAGCTACTGCGGCAAGATAGAGATCCTTCGACTCCACCCGCCCATTCGCGCGCGCATGGGCAGATTGCGCTCAGGATGACAGCGGGGAGGTTATCGCTGGAGATTCTTTTACGCCCGCAGCTTTCCACCCAGACCGTCCAGCGACTTGATGATCTGCGCCGACCACTGTGCCACTTCTTCTTCCCGCAGCGTACGCTCGGCCGACTGGAACCGGGCACGCAGCAGCAGCGAATACTTGCCCGCAGGAACGCTGCTGCCGCGGAAAATTTCTACCGGAACAAAGCCGCGCAATTGAGCCAGGCCGAGACCGAAAACAGCCTGCTGAATCCTCTCAAATGTGACTCCGTCGTCAAAGACAAACGAGAAATCCCGTTCCACCGCTGGATAGCGTGGTAAAGGCTGATAACGGACGACGCGCAGGCCTTGCGGATAAAGCCGGTCAAGATAAATCTCCGCAACAAAAACGTTCTGGCGCAGTTTCCGGGCAGAGGCCACCTCCGCGTAAATCTGCCCAAACTGAGCCACTGTAACCCCATCCATCAATGCCCGCGCCGAGCGCCCGGGATGATAGTAGTCGGAGGTTTGCGCATCGTACTTTAAGGATTTGTATTGAAAAGCGTGCAGCAAGTTCTCCACATCGCCCTTCAGATCAAAAAAGCCTCCGTCGTGGGTGCCCCATCCTTGCGTTTTTTGCAAGGGTGAAGACGTGGCGCCCATGCAGATGCGTTTAGGTTCCGCGGTTCCGCCATCCCTCGCTTCGAAAACACTGCCTGCCTCAAACAGGCGCACATGGTCCGCCCCGCGATTGATGTTGTAGGCCAGCATGTTGAGCATGCCGGGCAGCAGCGAACTCCGCATCACTGACGCTTCTTCGCTTTGAGGATTTGCCAGTTCGACGACTGGCGCCGAAGAAAATGTTTCGGCATCCTGGTGCGAGATGAAGGTCAGCGACACGGCCTCGTCATAGCCCAGAGCCAGCAGCGTGCGGCGCAACCTACTGTCCTTTTCCGCGGCCGGGGCCTCGACCACGGCACCGGCATACGCCGGCAGAGTATTGGCGAATTTGTCGTAGCCGTGAAGGCGCGCGATTTCTTCAATCAGATCGATTTCGCGTTCGACATCCAGACGACAACTGGGAATGTGAACGGTGAAGTCAGGGTCGCCGCCCCTTTCCGGCATCAACTCGAAGCCCAACTGCTGGAGAATGCGGAAAATTTCGTTGGTCTCCAGCTTCTCTCCGAGTATGCGGTGCACTTCCGAGAGATGCAAAGCCACAGGAGCGAGATCAACCTGCCGGGCTACCGCGTCGATTGCGCCGCCGTCCAGTTTGCCTCCGGCCGATTCGAGGAGCAGGACGGCCACCCGGTCGCATGCCTTGATCGTAGCCTCGAAATCGGCGCCACGTTCGAAACGATGCGAGGCATCGGTATGCAAGCCGTGACGCCGCGAACTCTTGCGGACCGTAGACGGATCAAACCACGCGGACTCGATCAGGACGTTTTTCGTCTTGGCGGTGATCATGGTGTCGAATCCCCCCATGACCCCGGCCAGCGCAACCGGCTTGACGGCATCGGCGATGACCAGATCTTCCGGCGTAAGCTTGCGCTCAACTCCGTCAAGTGTTTTCAGGTTCTCGCCGCTGAACGCCCGCCGCACCACAATCTTGCCGCCTTCGAGCAGATCGAGATCGAAGACGTGGGTGGGATGCCCCATCTCCCACAGGGTGTAGTTGGTCGCGTCAGCGGCATTGTTGATGGGCCGCTGATCGACCATCAGCAGGCGCTTTGCTATGGCATCAGGAGATGGTTTGACGTTCACTCCGCGAATCACGCGAGCCGTATACCGGGCGCAGCCGGCCGGGTCCACGATTTCGATGGCGAAATCCGAGTTGCCCGGTGCGGGCGGCAGCTTCGAGTCCACGCCACGCAGCGGCAGGTTGTAGATCACCGAAGCTTCGCGTGCGACCCCGTAGTGGTTCATGGCATCGGGACGATTGGTGCCAATCTCCATCTCGAAAACGGTATCTTTTCCTTCACCGCTGATGCTTTCGACCGCGATTCCAACCGCAGTGAGGTCCTGGGCCAGGCGGCGGTCGTCCACCCTGGCATCCACAAACTCACGCAGCCATGCAGGAGAAAGTTTCATTGTTGATTTTGTAGCGCCGCCATCCTGCCGGCTGTCGTGAGGGCATCTTGCTCTCACATGCGCGGGCGGGGCGCCGCGCGACAGCCGCCGGGACGGCGGCGCTACACTACCCGAACTGTTCCAGAAATCTCACGTCTCCGTTGAAGAACAACTGAATGTCATCTACCCCGTATTTCAGGATCGCGATACGGTCTGCACCCATACCGAAGGCAAATCCCGAAACTTTTTTGGGATCGTAATCCACGAAACCGTAGACATTCGGGTCCACCATGCCGCAACCGAGAATTTCGATCCATCCCGTCTGCTTGCAAGGACGGCAGGGCTCCACCCCGCGCCTACCGCTGCCCCCACAGATAAAACACGAGACCATCATTTCCGCGCTGGGCTCGGTAAAGGGAAAGAACGACGGCCGGAAGCTGGTCTTCACGCTCGATCCAAACAGCGCCTTCATGGCATGGTCGAGCGTGCCTTTCAAATCGCAAAACGTAATGTTCGCGTCCACGGCAAGGCCTTCGACCTGGTGAAACATGGGCGAGTGGCTGGCGTCCGGTGGATCGTTGCGGTGGACCTTGCCCGGAATCACAATCCTGACCGGCGGCTTCATCTTCTCCATGGTGCGAATCTGCACCGGAGAAGTATGGGTTCGCAGCAGCAGGCGATCGCGCTGCGGCTTCGATTCCTGGCGCGCGATGAACAGCGTGTCCTGGGTATCGCGCGCCGGGTGATTGGGCGGAAAATTCAAAGCCTCGAAATTGTAGTAATCGGTCTCGATCACCGGCCCCTCTTCAACCGAGTAGCCGAGATTACGGAAGACCGAAACGATCTCGTGCATGGTCTTGATCACGGGATGTTCTGAGCCGAGCGGTCGGCGAATACCGGGGAGGGTGATATCGAGGGCCGCCGGTGTTACCGTTCCAATTGCGCTTGTTTGCTGCCTCGCTTGGACGGCTCGGATCTCACCCGTAACGTGCCCGCTGGCCTCGTGCCCTGCAAGAGTGGCAGCCTCAACTTGGGCCGTGACTCGTTTCTTGATCTCATTAACCCGCTGCCCCACGTCGCGCTTGGCATCTTTCGGGGCCGCTTTCAGCCAAAGATCATTGATCTCTGTGAGCACGCCGTTCTTGCGGGCCATCCATCGGTCGCGGAAGGCTTTCCGGGCGGCCTCGGAGGTGGCACCCTGGGCTTCTTCTCTCAGCGCGGCGAGGAGCTTCTCGACAGCCTTGTCCAGCGCGGCCGGTGTGAAGCTCTTCAATTTGGGAACGGTGTATGCCACGTCTTTTCTCGAAAATTATCCCGGTCGCAGAAAAATAAATGGCGGGATGAAACAGCGGACCCTAGCGGCTAAAGCCGGTCCGGTTTTGGGCGGCTGGCCGGGACGACTGAAGTCGTGCCCTTCCACAAAACCTTCCCCAAAAGTTTACATCCCAAGCTGCCATGAGCCGGTGTTTTTCCGCAGGCGGCCAAAGCCACGCGCATCCGCCATGGCTCGAAGTTAAAAGCCAGAGGCCGGAAGCTAAGAGCTAAAAACGTAGGAGCCTTCTTACGCTGCCCCGCCGAGAGCGCCCTTTGCCTGCTCGGCGAGGCTTTTAAACGCGCCGGGATCGTTCACCGCCAGGTCGGCCAGGATCTTGCGATCGAGTTCCACCCCGCCCTTTTTGAGTCCGTGAATGAACTGGCTGTAGCTCATCCCGTTCAGCTTGGCGGCGGCGCCGATGCGCACGATCCAAAGGGAGCGGTACTGGCGTTTTTTCTGCTTGCGACCAGAGTAGGCGAACTTGAGGCCACGCTCGACGGCTTCTTTAGCGGACCGGTAGAGTTTGGATTTTGTGAGGAAGTAGCCGCTGGCACGGTCGAGTATCTTCTTGCGCTTGGCGCGGCGTTTGGTTCCCCGTTTTACGCGAGGCATGGGTAGCTCCTTTTTACTTTCAGTTTACGGCGGCTGGAGGTAGGAGACTCGAAGGTCTGGTTGCCTCTTCACACGCCTGGGACCGCAAAATTCGCAGCCACCTGCGCGGGCGAGGGCGCCCGCGCCACACAAAGCAAGACTTCTAGTACGGAATCATTCGCTTGATCTTGGGGGTGTCCGCGTCGCTGACCAGGACGGCCTGGCGCAGCTTGCCTTTTCGCTTCTTGTTCTTCGACGTCAGCATATGACGCAAATGAGAATGATGGCGCTTGACCTTGCCAGTCGCCGTCTTCTTGAAGCGCTTGGCGGCACCCTTATGTGTTTTCAACTTGGGCATAAATCCTCAGTTCAGTAATCGGCAATTGGCCGCAGCGGCATTCCCGGCTTGGCTGAATGCTGACTGCCAATTGCTAAATGCGTCTTAGATTTCTACGCCTGGTTTACGCGGCCTGGCGCCGGTTGCGACTGCGCGGGCTGTTTCTGTCCGGCATCTTTTTTGGGCGCCAGAATGGCGTGCAGCGTGTTGCCTTCCTGTCGCGGCCGGAACTCCACGATTCCCTTGTCGGCGATGTCCTTGATCAGCCGCTCCAGGATTGCTCGTCCCAGATTAGTGCGCGTCATCTCCCGTCCACGGAAGAAAATCGTCGCCTTGACCTTGTCTCCCTCGTCGAGGAAGCGCAGAACGTGGTTCTTTTTGGTTTCGTAGTCGTGGTCGTCCACATTGATGCGGAACTTCACTTCCTTCACCACGATTACTTTTTGATGCTTCTTGGCCTCGCGTTCCTTTTTCTCCTGCTGGTACAGGAATTTCCCATAGTCCATAATCCGGCATACGGGAGGAGTCGCGGTGGGCGAAATCTCGACCAGATCCAGGTTCTTCTCGCGGGCCATCTTGAGCGCATCGTAAGGAGTTAAAATGCCGATCTGCTGGCCTTCGTCGTCAATTACGCGGATTTCCCGCGCCCGGATGCGTTCGTTTGTTCGGATAAACCGTTTATCGATACAACCCTCCGTCAGCTAACAGGGCGATTGAGACAGGAAAAAAGTATAGCATGGCCGCCGCCCCACGTCCCGATGGTCTTCGGTAGCGCAACGCGACAGATTCCGGAGAACGAGCTCTGGACAGAAAAGCCACGGCAGGTTCGCCGTGGCTTCACGTTCCAGGTGGCGCTGCCCGTTTTAGGATGCGCGGCGCTTTTCGACGTCCTCGGACCCTTCACGGTCTGGGCGATTGGTCGAGCCGCTGTCCGGGCCGGGCTTCTTCGCGGTCGGATCCTGCGGGTTGTAAACATGCTTCCCGCTCTGTGTCGGATCTTGCTGGTTGGGATCGGTTTGGTTTCCAGGATTGCTGGCTCGCTGTCCCGGGTTCTGTTGGTTCTTTTCAGTATCGTTTCCCATGAAGTACTCCTTATAAAAAGTTAATCGCGCAACACGATTTCGTGTAACGTCGGGAGCTTAGGTGCTTAAATCCGGTTTCGGGTTAGCTCGACAGATGATTTTCTCCGGACATTAGTGTGAAGCTTCCCGATTCGTGGCCGGCAAGGAGAATCAAACAAATGAAGCGCAGCCTGTTGCTTGGTGCCACCTGTTTATTGATGACGATTTTGTCCCATGCCCAGGTGGGAGACATTGCCAGACGCCTCGGGCTGGGAGGCTCGACGCTCAGTGACACGAAAATTTCCTCGGGCCTGAAGCAGGCTCTGCAGATCGGCGCCGAGCAAGCGGTGAAACTTACCGGGCGCCCCAACGGATACTTTGGCAATCCCGACATAAAAATTCTGATGCCCAACAACCTGCGGACGCTGGAAAAGGGTCTGCGCATGGTGGGCTACGGACCAAAGGTTGACGACTTTGTCCTGAGCATGAACCGAGCCGCAGAATCGGCCGCTCCGGCGGCGCGAAAAATCTTTATTGATGCCATCACCGCCATGACCTTCGATGACGCCCGCAGAATTCTTTCCGGCGGCGACACTGCTGCCACCAACTATTTCAAGGAGAAGACGACGCCGCAACTCACGGCCGCCTTCCGGCCGGTGGTAGAGAAGACGATGGCCAAAAACGGCGTGACCCAGCAATACAACGCCTTGGTCTCGCAGTACAAAGCCATCCCCTTTGCTAAAAATCAGGATTTGGACATCAGCCATTACGTGGTCGCCAAGGCCCTTGATGGACTCTTCTACGAATTGGGCCAGGAGGAGAGAAAGATTCGCCAGGACCCGGCAGCGCAAACCACCAACCTGCTGAAGGAAGTATTCGGCCGCCGGTAGGTTGTGTGGGCTTCGGTCGCATCGCAGCCAACTGTCAGGCCGGGGAATTCATCGAAAGTCCGAGGTCAATGCACATGCGCTCTCCCCGAGACTTATCTCCGTTAGCGATCATCCTGATGGGCGGACTTGCGGCATGCACTCCCAACCAGAATTCTCAAGAACTCAAAGAAAAGACGGCCCGCGCTACCGCTGAGCTGAAAACGGATGCCAAGGCCGTCGCTGCCGGCGTCCGCGAAGGCTGGAGCCGCGACAAGCCGCTCGACGTGAACACTGCGACCCGGGACCAACTAACCGCCTTGCCGGGTGTGAGCGGCCCGGATGCGGACAAAGTGATTGCGGGACGTCCTTACGACACTCCGGGCCAACTCGTGACGCATCACATCCTGACCCGGAGCCAGTACGACAAGATTGCGGATCGACTGGTGGCCAAGAAATGATCAGGCGATGCCTCGGTTGATCTGCCAAGTAGTGAAGACCCTAGCTGGCGATTCCCCGCAGGACGCCCTCCACCACTCGTTCCACCCTAGTCTGAATCCAGCGGTTAGCGCGGTGAATTCCTGACACACGCATGGGCAGGTAGTTGTCGGTGAGTCCTTCGGTATACTCGCCCGCTGGATCTTTGCCGGACACATTTAGCGTTATGGTTTCGATCAACTGGCCGGCAAACTCATTCATGAAAGTCCGCTTTTTCCTGGCAGCAAGATCACGCAGAATGCGGTTGCGCTCGCGCGCGACATGTACCGGAACCTGTTTGTCCATGACCGCGGCTGGAGTTCCGGGGCGCGCGGAGTAAGTGAAGACGTGTAAATAGGTGAAGGGAAGCTCTTCCACCAGCCGGCAAGTCTCGTCGAATTCGGCATTGGTCTCGCCGGGAAAGCCTGCCATCACGTCCGCTCCGATCGCTGCCGTCGGCATGGCGGCACGAATCTTTTCAATCTTTTCCCGATAATGCCAGGGACGATACTTGCGGTGCATCCGGCGCAGGACGGCATCGCTGCCGGACTGCATCGGCACGTGCGCATGTTTGGCGATCCGGGGAGAAGTGGCCACCAGATGGATCAGTTCATCACTCCAGTCCATGGGCTCGACCGAACTGATGCGCAGTTTCTGCACCGTGGTCTTGGAGAGAACGGCGCGAACCAGAAGTTCGAAGCTTAGCCGTGGGCCGTTGGTCGTTGGTGGTTGACCGGTTTCCCCGGGGGCTGACGCCTGAGGGCTGACGTCTAAGTCCCTTCCCCATCGGCCCAGGTTGATACCCGAAATGACCACTTCGCGATAGCCAGCGCCCACTAACGCTTCGACCTCGCGCATGACCTCGCCGAGCTCCAACGAACGGCTCTGCCCTCGGACAGAGGGAATCACGCAGAATGAACAGCGGTTGTCGCAGCCGTCCTGCACTTTCAAATTGGGCCGGGTGCGCTCGTTCGCGGCGTCGAAGACCGGCGCAGCCTGCAATTCGGTATGGGCGAAGATGTCGGAAACAAAAATCGGACTCCAGGCGTCGGACCTCGGACCTTGGACATTAGCCGTAAGACGCGCGAGTGGAACGAACGTGGATTGGGCCGGCTGAGGTCGGCGGTCCGACGTCCGAAGTCCGACCGCGAGCTGCGCCAACTGGTGTTTATGCGAGTTGCCGATCACCTGGCTTACGCCGGGCAGAGCGGCGATTTCTTCCGGCGCGCGTTGCGCGTAGCAACCAGTGACCACGATCTGGGCTTCGGGGTTCTGGCGATGAATACGTCGGATGGTGGCGCGGGCGTCCTGGTCGGCCGCCGCAGTCACGGTGCAGGTGTTGAGAACCACGAGTCCTGCTTCCGCCGGCTCTTCCGTACGTTCCAGGCCGCGCTCCCGCAGCTGGCGCTCGATGGCAGCACCGTCTGCCTGCGTAGCCCGGCAGCCGAAATTCACGACGTGGAAAGTCGCCACGTTTCTATACTAACGCAGGGGGGATTGCTTCCAAGCTTGGCCGCGGAGACAAGAATCCCGTATTCGCCTCGCGAACGACGGCGCCGGCAGACGAGATTCGCCTTGGAATCGGGAGGCGGGAGGAAGGTGAGCTTGGCCGCCGACTCGGGAATCGCCCACAAATTCTGGTTCAACATCAAGCCGAGGCTACTTGCCTCTTCTGCTGGAAACACTCCCGGCAGAACACCGGACGCCCCTGCGTCGGCTTGAAGGGCACGGTGGTCTCTTTGCCACACTCCGAGCACGTGGTGCGCGTTTCCACCTTGGCAAAGCCGTTGCCCTGTCCCGAAGGCGCCGCCCCTAGTACTGATACTCGTTTGGTCTTGCAAGCCTTGCAGCGTTTGGGTTCGTTTTTGAATTGCTTGTCGTGAAAGAACAGTTGCTCGCCCGCAGTGAAGATAAAATCCGCGCCGCAGTCAATGCACTTCAATACCTTGTCCTGAAATTCCATTGAGAGATGCTCCCTTCAGCCCATTCCCCAAGACCTCGCGGACCAGCAGCGTGACACGCGTGGACTCAGGGTCGTTGCCCCCTCAAGCTACGACCTGGAATATTTACCCCTGGACTCGGCCCGCCATGCCTGATTTCGACATGGATCAATCCTTTACAATCTTTACAATCTAAAACAGGCAAGGAAATGGGCCACCACGTGGCGTGGCAGCCCATGAATCCTAGTCTTGTTCCTTACGCGCTTTCTTCCTGCTGCGCTTGCGCGCCAGTGCTTCCTTCACGCGCTTTTTTTCGCCCGGCTTCAGGTAAAAGGAGTGCCGCTTGACCTCCTTGATGATGTCTTCCTGTTGCACCTTGCGTTTGAAGCGACGCAATGCATTTTCGAGGGACTCGCCCTCTTGAAGTCTGACTTCTGCCAACTGAACTACACCCCCAAACCGGTCCCGCTTGGACGGGGATAGTTATTGCAAGGTTCCCACGGCAAGTCAAGTGCTATGTGGCAATTTCGTGCAGAGAAAATGCTGTTCGCTGCCATCTGTGGAACGGTTTATGCCTAATAGATCAGCTTCAGAGCCAGCCGAATCTGCCGCGGGGCGTACGCGTCGGTGGCCCGCAAAAAGCTGGAAGGTACGCGGTACTGAGCTGGGAAAATGTTGATTCTAATGGTCTTATCGGTTTGTACGAACTGTGCCGAGTTGCTCTGGAAGCCATCCTGCGTGATCTGGACGCGCCGGTTGTCGCGGTTCAGGAGATTGAAGGACTCAGCCATCAGTTCCAGCTTTACCCGGTCGCCGGCATACAGACGCCGGGTCAGGCGCATGTCCGTGGTGGCGTAGTCAGGTCCAAGGAGTGAATTGCGCGAGACTCCCGGGAGCCGGTCGTTGCTGTTATTGCCATCCTGATTGGCATCGCCGGTTACGGTGGCGCTGACCGGCCGGCCGCTGCCATAGGTGAATACCCCGGAAGCCTTCCAGTTGTTGAAAAATATTCCCAGCCGCTCACGATCGCGGTGAAAAGGCTTGGGGGCCAGAACGAAGGAGAACACGAAACGCTGCCGCTGGTCGGTAACGCTGGGGCCTTTTTCCAGGCCAGGCGCATAGGAGTTCTGCACTGTCGCCGGACGCCCGGCCACCAGCGCATCCTGTCCATCATCGATGGCGTGCGCGAAGGTGTCGGCCAGCATGAAATAGACACCACTGGTCATGCGGCGGCGAATGGAGAGGGTGGCGCCGTGATAGACGCTCGAGGCCGCGCTCTCGAAAACGTTGATCGACCCCAGCTGAGGGATGGGTCGCGCCAGCGGATTGATGCAAGGCGGAAAAGGGCAGCTCAGCGAGCGCGTAGGTTGAAATGTTGCGAAGGAGTTGACGTCGTAATACGTGCCCAGAAAATTTGTCCCGGAGGGATCGTACACCGGATAAGAAACGCTCACCGGCGGCGGCAGATTCACGTCGCGCGCCCGGATGAGGTCCACGCCATGCACGTACATGTAGGAAACTCCCACCGACATGCGATGCGCCACTTCGCGCTCTACATTGAGGCTGGCCTGTTGCACTCTGGGAGTCTTGAAATTGTGCGAAAACGCTGAAACATCCGCCTGCTCGAGTTGCGCCAGGCCAGAGGGCAACTGGTAGTTCGCAGCTTTCACCGCGCATTTCACCAGCGGGTTGGGGTATTGGGGAAATACCTGGTGGTCGAAAAAATTACTGTTATTGAGAAAGAGAAAATTTCCCGCCAGTCCACTGTCGCTTTGAACCGTCGAATTGTAGATCTGCGGAATGCGCGTATAGAAGGGTCCGTATCCGGCGCGGATTACCAGCGGACGCTCGTTCCCGATGGAGTACGCCAGCCCCACGCGCGGCGCGAAGTTCCCCGTGTTGTAGGGGACCCGGCCCGCATCCGGCCACAGCGGATTCGCTTGCAGGCCTTTCGTGGTAAAGGTCTGCAAGTCGTAGCGGGCGCCCAGGCTCAGGGCCAGGCGGTCCGAAACGCGGATCGTGTCCTGTAGAAATCCGGCGTACTCGTTGGTGTCCGGGTGCGTGACTGCCGGACCAAAACTCTGCAGATAGTAGTGCGGCACCTGATGCGCGTAAGCCCGCAGGGGAGTGAGTTCGAGGCCGCCTTCCTGGATCTCGAAGGTGAACGGATTCACCTTGATGGGATCGAAGATGTATTCTCCGCCACTCAACGAGGGAAAGAAGTTGTAGATCCAGGTCATGAGTACGTCGCCACCAAACTTCCAGGAATTTCTTTTGCCATCCACGCTCAGGGTCTCGGCCAGATGCAGGCGGTGCTCGCGGGTCTGGCGGGGGAGAATGGACGAGCGTCCGAAGCCCTCGATAATGTTGGGGATTTTGGTCAGCGGGTCGGTGCTGTTGGCTGTCGAGGACTGCAGGTCGCGAGAGAACTGGGCCCGAAAGCGGCTCACCCCTTTGATGGAGAGATTGCTGGTGAGCGCCACCGATCCGCTTTCCGTGGATACATCCTCTTCCCCGTTGTCGCTGATGCCGAAGCTGGAGAGCGGGCTGGCAGGATCGAGGAAGACATTGTTATGTCCGTAGTAACGCGAGGTGTTCAGGCGCATGGAGAGATTGTTGTGCTGGTTGAGCACCAGGTCGAACTTGAGAAAGCCGGCATTCCCCAGCATGGACGAGGGAAAGGTGCCGGCCTGCTGCGAAAGTTGGGCAGCGGTGGCGAACACCGGCGCCTGGTCGGTGGCTTCGTAGTCACCCGGAGTGGCGGGTCGGCGGCGGCCTGAGGAACCACGACCGAGCTTCCGTTAAGAAATCGCACCACCGCCGGCACGTGGAAGATGTGCTGATCGAAGCCGGCAAAGAAGAATGCCCGGTTGCGTTTGATGGGACCGCCCAGGGTAAAACCGAACTGCTGCTGCTGATCGTGCGGCTTGAAGTCCATGAAAGGATGCCGGGCCGCCATGGCGCTGTCCTTGAAGAAATAGAAATCAGTTCCGTGCAGGCGGTTGGAGCCCGATTTCGTGACCACATTCACTACCGCGCCTCCGGCCCGTCCCAGGTCAGCGCCGTAGGTGTTCGAAGAGACGCGGAACTCCTGCACTACTTCGTTGGAAAACTGGTAGGGTGCGCGATAGCGACCACGGGCCTGCCCGAAAAAGGCATTGTTATTGTCACCACCGTCCACCAGATAGCTGGACTGGTATCCGCGGATACCGCCAAAGGCGAGGTCGCCGTTCGAGCCCGAGGTCAGACCACGCGGATCCCGCGTCACTCCGGGAGTGAGCAATGCGAGATCGGTGTAACGCCGCCCGTTAAGAGGAAGTTCGTTAATGGCCTGTTCGTCAATCAATGTCGAAATGCCACTGGGCTGGCTTTCGACCATCGGAGGCTCCCCTGAAACCGTGACTGTCTCGCTGGCCCCGGCAACCGCCAGTTTGAAGATCAACTCAGTGGTGCCGCCCACATCCACCCGCAGGCGAGGTGTGGTCTGCGGCGACATTCCGGGCGAGTCGGCGCGCGCCGAATATTCTCCCGGCGGGAGCAGTTCGAAGGCAAAACGTCCGCTGAGATCGCTGGTGGTGGAATAGCGGAAGTTGGTGGCAGCGTTCACCAGCACAACGTTGGCCGCGGCTATCCGCGCCCCGGCACTATCACTCACCGTCCCGCGGATCGCTCCGCTGGAAGTGTCCTGGGCTATCGCCGCTGTGGCCAGAAGGAGAAAGAGCAAATAACGCCCGACACTCGACATTGACTCGACCCCGCCCATACCTCGAATCGTGGACGAGTCCGGACTGGAGAAAGGGACCTGCTGGGTATATCACGCGGCGGAGGCGCCGTCTGTGACTGGCAAACTATCTCGTGAAAGTTGTCCCGCGTCGGGAATACGGAGCGGGGCTGGCAAGGACGCCCGTCCTCCATTCGCGGTGTCATCCTGAGCGAGTTTGATCGTCCGCTTGCGGACGGTTAAATGAGTCGAAGGACCCCTTTTGCAGCTGTACCGCTTCATTCCCTCGAGACGAAAACTGTGTGAAGCACGCTGAATCCAGTTCCAAACGCGTGGCACCGCTGGCTGCTATCTTGCTTATAGGGGTCCTTCGACTGCGTGGCTGCTTCGCGAAGCGAAGCAGCCACTCCGCTCAGGATGACAGAGCTATTGTGTTGGCAGCTTCGCATACGCTGCCTTGGCTTGTTTCAGCACTGGGATATCCGCGTCCGCGTCCTCCCATAAGGCAAGGAAGTCCTGAAACTCAGCCTTGGCTTTGGCGGTATCGCCTGCAAGCGTGTAGGCACGCGCCAACCCGAGGCGCGCCAGCGCGCCGGTCCAGCAGTTCCATACGATCCCGTTGTGATCGAGAATCTTCTGGAACTCGGCCGCCGCCTCGCTTCCCTTGCCTGCCGCCAGATACGCCTGCCCCCGGATGTACATCGGATACAGACAGGAAATATTGTTGATGAACTGGATTTGCCCCAGGTCGATGCGGGACGCATCTTCGAGGCGACCCAGCGCAGCATTCGGATTCTTTCGATTCAATTCCAGTTGCGCATGGATAGCCGGAAGCCACAGGGACTGCACCTGGGTATCGAGCGGGAAGTGGCGGTCCAGATCGCGCGCCAGGGACTCTGCCCGGACATTCTCACCCGCCATGGCGAACCCCAGAGCGGATTCAATCTGCACGCTTTGACTCTCCGGCTCCAGCCTGAGCGCGGCCTCGGCGTTTCTGCGCCCTTCCGCCAGGTTGCCAAAGGCGGCTTCGCGCAGTGCCTGATTGTCCTGCCAGATCGCGGCATTTTCTTTGCTGTCGCTCCGCACCGCTAATGCGATGGCCTGCCGGGTCAGGTCCCGCGCTTTGTCGAGATGCCCGGAATACGCCTGCGTGTCAGATTCCAGCGCCAGGCCGAAGTGTGCGGAATCCGGTTGGCTTCGAAACCACCCCTCCTGTTCCGCCATGCCCTGGGAGTCTTGCGCGATGAAGGCGGCCGCGTAGAGCTCGTTGCGCAGGATGTAGTCGTCGAAGTTGCGGGCCAGGGCGGTCTTCGCGATCTGGCGGGCTTCGTCAAAGCGTTGTAGTGCCAGCAGGCAATTTCCCAGGTTCATGTAGGGAGCGCCCACTTCGGGGGCAAGGCGCCGGTTCTGGCGGTGCGCCTCTTCAGCCTTGTCGTACTGTCCCAGGGAGGCATAGGTGATGCCGAGGGCGCTATAGGCGGCATCGTCGCGAGGATAATTTTCAATCCACTCCTGATAGGTCTGGGCTGACTTGTCGAGCTCCCCCGTGACGAAACGGTAGTAGTCAGCCGCAATCGCAAGTTTTTCACGCTCGCTCGAGTGGGCACGATTCTCAAAGGCCTTGCCCTGGTATTCACTGGCCCGTCTGAGTTCAGCCAGGCTGGCATAGCTGTTGGCCAATCCCCGGTAAGCTGCGGCGAAGTTGGGGTCGAGTTCGACAGCGCGCTGGTAGAAAGCGATGGATTGGGTCGTGCTCTTCTGCATGCCCGCACGGACTCCGAGACTGAACGCCTTCAGTGCTTCCAGCGACGAGGTCGTAGCCTGACTCAGAGGCACATCGAATTTCTTGACCGTGGCGAGCGACTCGCCCAACTCGCCACGCAATTTGGCGGCGGCATCGCCCAGCGTGTCCACCACTTTCTCTTTGCTCTCAGCCGTAACCTGCTCCTGCGCCAATGTGTCTCCGCTACGGCAATTCACCGCATTCAGTCCGATCACATATTGCTTGCCGAGGGGAGCGATATCTCCCGCAATATAGGCCTGGCTGCCGGCGCGCTGGCAGACTTCGCGGGCGATTTCCGGCGTGAGTGGCGTGTCCTCGGGACGAGTCATCAATTTGAGAGTCGCACCCACCTTGCCGCCGGACACGACGTTGAGGAAAGGAGACTGACGCAGAGCGACGCTCAGGGTCTGCTTGAGCGTGTCGTCGAAGACGGGATCGCGCGTCGAGTTGGCGAAGTCGGCGAGCACGATAGTGTCGCGCTCGGTAAGGGCCTTCGGGTGATGATAGTGTTGGTACAGAACTCCCGTTGCGGCCGTGATGAGTAGAGCAACGACTAAAACCCAGCCGAATCTGGGCCCGGCCTGGACGGACGGGGCCTGTCCTGAGCGAAGCTGAAGGAGCGTCCGCCCCTACGCGGATGGTGGTTGCCAGCGGCCCCATTCCCACGTCGCCGATGGTCTCGTCACTTACCAGCGAGGGCATGGTCGGGTTGGCGGCAACTGAAGTGATCACCGCCGACCTGCCTGAATCCGTCTCACGCTTCAGCTTCTGCAGATCATTTCGCACTTCGGCGGCAGACTGGTAGCGCAGCTTGCGGTTCTTCTCCAGAGCTCGGTTGATGATGGCTTCTAGCCGCGGTGGCAGGTGACTGTTCAAGCGTACCGGCGGGACCGGCGCTTCATACAATATGGCGCCGAAGGTTGACCCCGTAGTCTCGCGCTCGAAAGGCTGGCGTCCGGTGGCCATTTCATAGAGCACTACGCCGAAAGAAAAAATGTCGGTGCGGCCGTCCAGCGGCTTGCCGGAAACCTGTTCCGGAGACATGTAGGCCACGGTGCCCATCATGCTTCCGACCACGGTTAAATCCTTGAGTACGGTAGGGCTATCCGAATCCGGCGCATTCGCAGGACGCTGCCCGCTGCTGATTTTGGCCAGGCCGAAGTCGAGAATCTTGGCCAGGCCGCGCTTGGTGACGAAGATATTGGCCGGCTTCACATCGCGATGAACGATGTCCTGGGCATGGGCTGCGTCCAACGCGTCGGCAATCTCGGTGCTGATCGAGAGCAGAGCCTCAAGCTCCATGGGACGCCCGCCGATACGGTGTTTCAAGGTATCGCCATCCAGAAACTCCATGACGATGAACCATTGCCCCTCATGGCTGGCAATTTCGTGGATGGTGCAAATGTTGGGATGGTTCAGGGCGGAGGCGGCCCGCGCCTCACGGCGAAAACGCTCCAGCGCCTGGGGATCGTGCGCCACTTCGTTAGGCAGAAACTTCAAGGCCACGAAGCGGCCGAGCATGAGGTCTTCCGCCTTGTACACCACCCCCATGCCCCCGCCGCCCAGCTTTTCCAGGATGCGATAGTGCGAGATGGTGTGACCGATCATGGGGAGTCACGCTGTGGAGCGATGGTAGGAGCAGCGGGAAAGCAAGTCAATTCGTGAAGTGGAAGCTGGATGTTTGCTGCATCCGCGAAGAATTGGGAGAAAACTGTCATCCCGACCGGAGCGAAGCGCAGCGAGCGGAGTGGAGGGACCTGTTTCTTTGGGGCAGATCGGACCACGCTCGAGCGTGAACCGCAAAGGACCCCAAAGGCAGGGGCCTCGTCTCGGTCATGGATTGCGATGCCTCGGGGACCAATGGTTCAGCGCTCCGAGCAACGGAGCCTAATTGTAATCGCGACGCATTCCAGTTGTTGGCGAAATCCATCGCAAAGCGCGCGATGTGTGGGCACCCGGCGGACTTAGACTTGAGGCTGCCCCACCCTTGCGTAATTGTAAGGGTGGGTGTGGCCATCCGTCACCATTGCTCTCGCCGGTGCGATCTACGATCCGAGCTCCTCCTCCCACCCTTGCAAAGGCGCAAGGGTGGGGCAGCCCTGGCACCACGCCGCATCTCTTCTGATCGGCACCGTTCCCTCAAATGTGAGCGGTTGTGCACAGACAGCGAAATCCATAACAGAGTAGCGTGGTGCTGTTCCACTCTGGATGCTCCAGGTTCCCAGGCCGGAGTTCACCGGTGCACAGCGCGCGAAAGTTCTGCGCTAGGACCTACAGCAAAATCAAATCCCAAGTGAAACCTGGCCCGCCGCAAGGCGAGAATCTCAGGAGGATTCCATGAATAGGTTATTCCTAGTGATGGTGGTATCGGCCCTGCTGGTGACGCTTGGGTTTGCGCAGACTCCCGACGCCGGCAGCAGCACAGACCTGGCCAACGTGAAAGGCTGCCTGGGTGGATCGGACGGCAACTACACGGTGGTCGAAGACGGCACCCGCCAGACTTTCAAGATCAGCAGCAGCAGTGTTGATCTCAAACCGCATCTCGGCCACGATGTAAAACTCATCGGACACAAGGCCAGCGTGACCGCGAGTTCCGGCACTGCGGACAATAGCCTTGCCGTTACTGAACTGAGTATGATCTCTGAACATTGTGGCGCGGCCGCCGCCGCTGCCGCCGCTGCGACGGTCATTCCGCCTGCGGAGACGAGCATCGCACCCAATCCCGCCCCAACTGCGCCTTCAACCACTGCCGGCATACCCGCCGCGGCCCCTGCTGCACCCGCTGCGCCGGCCCCTACTTCGGCTGCGGTGGTCAGCACACCTGCCGTGGAGGCTGTTGCGCCTGCTGCAACTGTTGCACCGCCAGCAGCGCCGCCTGCCACTCCTGCCGTGGAAGCCACCGCGCCCGCCGCCACGGTCGAACCCTCTCCCTCTACGCCTGCGGCCGCCGTGGAAGCTGCGGCGCCGGTTGCGAATGATACTCACCCAGCGCGACTGTCAGCCCATGCTCGCAAACTTGCAGCGGCAAAGCCTGCAGCCGCTACTGAATCCGCGGAGCCCGTAACGCCGACCCTGGAGCCGGCCGCGGCACCCGCAGCGGAGGCCGCAACACCTGCTGCGACGGCTACGCCGGTCAGCCCGTCCGCGGAGCCTGTCACCGCAGCTGATGCCGCTGCGCCTGATGTCGCTGCCGCACCTGCGCCCGCGGCGACTCATCGGACCGGGTCTCTGGCGCTCTTGATCACATTTGTTGTGCTGGTAGTCGTTTTGGGCACGACGGCCCCGCTCATCGGAAGGTGGAGAAAACGGAAAGCGCTGGAACGCGACGGCAGCCCGAATCTCTCTTTCACCAATGATGAGACTGCGAATGAAGTGACGACCAATGAAGCGAACTCCGGCCGTGATAAGCCAGAACCACGCAAAGTTGCCTGAGGCTTTTGGGAGAATGATTCAGCGGTGACGCGGAAGGCTCGGTCGGGACCGGGTAAAACCGGGAAGGCGGAGCTTCGGCCCCGCCTCCTCGAAAACTGCAACTCTTACGCTGAAACTCCAGCGGCGATCTTGTGGAAGGTCGAGTTCACCACTTCGCTGGTCTGGACCTTGGGCGTGCCCTCGATGAATCTGGACATCGTCTTCAACACTTCAGGATACGTGTTGTTGTTGTACGTATCGGAGCTGGCCTTGTTTTCCCACAGGCTGATCGCCGTCACATCGATTCCGCCCGGGCCGGAGAACGTAATTTCGTCCCTGAATCCGTTCTGCTTGCGCAGCAAGGGAAGAATGTCCTTGTCAAAGGTGCGGGTGTAATCGGCCAGCATATTGGATTTCAGATGGAAGGAAACATTGCGTGCAAACATATTCAACCTCCTTAAGGTTGTGGTCCGCTAAGAAATGGAGGAGCTTCAGATGGACTGACTTAGTTCAGGAACCTGAAAGAGGAGCAAGGATGCTCTCTCCTTCTGGCTGTTGCACTTGAGTGGCCCACTGCCCCGACCGCGTCAACTTGTTGCTTCGATAGGACACAGAGCACATCCGGAACCGCAGAATCCAGCGCCGTCGTGTATCTTTGGCGGCAAGCAAGCACAAAGGGCGACCCGCGGAGTGAGGACGGGGGGCCAGTCCACGCTTAACTAATCCACGCCCAAACGCAGGTCCCTCGACTTCGCTCGGAATGACAGTTTCGAGAGTTGGTTGCTGGTTTGGAGTAAAATCCCTCGCATGCCGATCCGCCTCCGCTTTTTTCTCATCGTCCTGATGCTCGCAACCGTCGCGGCCTTCTCGCAAGACGTCCAGAGGCTCGACCCGGCGCTCGACAAGCTCGTGCCGGCCAACGCCAGGCTGGAAAGGGTAGCGACCGGCTTCAACAAGTGGACGGAAGGGCCAGTCTGGACCCGCAAAGGCACTCTCATGTTTGCCGAGATTCCCGCCAACAACATCGACCAGTGGGTCCCCGGGCAGAGCGCCAGCGTCTTCATGCACCCCAGCGGATATGAAGGAGCGGAGCCCTACAAGGGACCCGAGCCGGGCTCGAACGGAATGACTCTCGACCCCGATGGTCGGCTGACCGTTGCCGGACACGCCCGCCGCAACGTCTGGCGGCTGGAGACTCTCGACCCAAAGGGACAGATCACGGTGCTGGCTGATTCCTATCAGGGCAAGAAGCTCAGCAGTCCGAACGATGTCGCCTATAAATCCGACGGCTCGCTATATTTCACCGATCCCCCTTACGGCTTGCCTACGCAGGGCGATGACGATCCCTTAAAAGAGCTGCAGGTCAACGGCGTTTACCGTATCCCGGGTGCGCGCCAGCAGAAGCCGGGCGCCCCGCCCGACCGGGACAAACTGCAACTGGTCATCAAGGACCTGCCCCGGCCCAACGGCCTGGCCTTTTCTCCCGACGAGAAATTCCTGTACGTCGCGGATTCCGGCAAGAAGCTGTGGATGCGCTACAGCGTGCAGCCCGACGGGTCGGTCAGCGAGGGGAGCGTTTTTCTCGATCCCTCGGCTGATCCAGCAAAAGGCGTGCCCGACGGTTTGCGGGTGGACAAGAAAGGAAACATCTGGAGTTCAGGCCCGGGCGGGGTTTGGATTATTTCTCCGGAAGGCAAGCACCTCGGGACCATCAAAGTTCCAGAGGTGGTCAGTAACGTGGCCTGGGGCGAGAAGGACGGGAAGACCCTTTACATTACCGGCAGCACCAGCATCTACCGCATCAAGGTGAAGGTTGCGGGAGTGATGGCCGGGTTCTAGGGACCCACGCGGGCGCCACTCACGGCTTGAGCTTGCTCTGCACCAACTCCTCTACGCGCTGCAACACTTCATCTTCCGACAGCTTGGTGGAGTCCAGCAGCAGGGCGTCGCTGGCCGGCACCAGCGGAGACATGGCTCGGGTGCGATCGCGGCGGTCGCGCTCGCGCAACTCTGCGACGATGGCGTGCGCCGCCGCCCCGCTCACATTTTGCTGCTGCAAGCGCCGTTGTTCGCGCACCCCCGGGTCGGCATCGAGAAAGATTTTTACGTCAGCCCCGGGAAAGACCTTGGTGCCGATGTCGCGGCCTTCCATGACCACGCCGCCGCCCGCACCCATTTCCTTTTGCCGGGCAACCATCCACTCACGCACCCCGGGGTGGACCGATACCCGCGAGGCGGCCTCGGTGACGTCGGGTTCACGCACCCGCTGGCTGACGTCGCGGCCGTCCAGCAGCACCCGGTTGCCGCCCATGCTGGGTTCGAGATGAATGCGCGTGTCGTGCGCCAGCTTGACCAGGGCCGGTTCGTCGTCGAACGACACGTCCCACTCGATCGCCTTCAGGGCCAGGGCGCGGTACATCGCGCCGCTTTCCAGATTTACGTATCCCAGTTTGCGGGCCAGGCGCGAGGCGATAGTGCTCTTGCCGGCGCCCGCAGGGCCGTCAATGGCGATGATAAGTCTGCGTGCGGAGCCTGTGATCATTCCGGAAGCTAACGATTGTACACGGTGACGGATCGTACGACGCCCTTTCACCGATGCTAGAATCGAGTAGGAACCCAGCGACTCGATTCCAGACCATCCCCATGCTGACCGGCTCCGAAATCCGCCGCAAATTTCTGGACTTTTTCGTCCAGAAGGGACACCGCGAGGTGCACTCCTCGTCCCTCGTCCCCCAGAACGACCCGACTCTGCTGTTCACCAATGCGGGCATGAACCAGTTCAAGGACGTCTTCCTCGGCCTGGAAAAGCGCGATTACACCCGGGCCACGACTTCGCAGAAATGCGTGCGTGCCGGGGGCAAGCACAACGATCTCGAAAACGTCGGCTTCACCAACCGTCACCACACGTTTTTCGAGATGCTGGGTAATTTTTCATTCGGCGACTATTTCAAAAAAGATGCCATTGCCTACGCCTGGGAGCTGATCACCTCGCCGCAGTGGTTCGGCATCGACAAAAACAAGCTCTACGTGACCATCTTCAACGGTGACGGCGGCATGTCGCGCGATGCCGAGGCCTACGACTTATGGGTGGGCCAAGGCGTCCCCAAAGACCGCATCTTTGAGTTCGGCCTGAAAGACAACTTCTGGCAGATGGGCGACACCGGTCCTTGCGGCCCCTGCAGCGAGATCCACTACGACATGGGCATCGCAGCTTCAGACCAAGGTCACACCGACTGCAAATTCGGTTGTGATTGCGGGCGCTATGTCGAGCTCTGGAACCTCGTCTTCATGCAATTCGACCGCGACGCCAGCGGCAAGCTGAATCTACTGCCCAAGCCGTCAATTGATACAGGGATGGGCCTGGAGCGGGTGGCCGCAGTGCTGCAGGGTGTGATTTCGAATTACGAGACGGATTTGTTCACGCCGCTGATCGCGCGCGCCGCTGAGTTGACGGGAGCAACCGCCGCCCGTGTGGGGACGGGTCTCCGACCTGTCCAGGCCGAGCAAAGCTCGGCTGGTTCTAAATCTGCGGCCTCCTTGCGTGTCATCGCCGACCACTCGCGCGCGGCAACGTTTCTGATCTCGGACGGCGTGCTGCCGTCAAACGAGGGCCGCGGCTACGTGCTGAGGAAGATCATCCGAAGGGCGATCACACACGGCCGCCTACTGGGCTACGACAAGCCCTTCCTGCACAAAATGGTTCTCGCGGTCCGCGATCTGATGCAAGATGCATACCCGGAATTAACGGAATCTGTGGACCGTGTTTCGAGGAACGTGCTGTCCGAGGAGCAGCGCTTCGCGCACACTCTGGACATTGGACTCAAGAAGCTGGAAGAAGCCATGCATTCCACTTCTGTGACAGCGAAAGTCCTGGCGGGTGAAACAGCTTTCAAGCTCTACGACACCTTCGGCATGCCGCTCGACTTCATGCAGGATGCGGCGCGGGATCAGGGTATCGCATTCGACCAGGCCGGTTTCGACCGCGCGATGCAGGAGCAGCGCGAACGCGCCCGCGCCTCCTGGAAAGGCGCGGCCAAGCAGACCGCCAACCCCGCCTACCAGCAGCTTCCGAAATCAGACTTCGAAGGCTACCGTCAGACCCGCTCCGATGGCTGCGAGGTTCTCGCCATCATCCACAACGGCCAGGGCGCGCAGGAACTGAAACCCGGCGAAGAAGGCGAGGTCATCCTCGACCACACTCCGTTCTACGCCGAATCCGGCGGACAGGTGGGCGACCGGGGATGGCTCTACAGCGACGACCACAACACCGTCGTGGCTGAAGTGAAAGGCTGCTACTACCCGATCCAGGGTGTGCGCGCGCATCAGGTCATCGTGAAATCCCCACCCTCCGCAAAAAACGCGGAAGGGTGGGGCACCCTGCGAGTCGGGCAGAAAGTTGACGCTGTGGTTGACGCCGATGTCCGCCTGGCAACCATGCGCAACCACACCGCCACGCATTTGCTGCAAGCCGGATTGCGCGAGGTCCTGGGCAAACATGTGAAGCAGGCGGGGTCGCTGGTGGCGCCCCACCATCTGCGCTTCGACTTCTCCCACTTCACCGCGGTCGCGGACGAAGAGCTGCAGGACATCGAAGACCTGATCAACAAGGAAGTGCTGAGCAACGAGAAAATTGAAGTCATCGAAAACGTGCCCATCGATGTTGCCATCAACGAATACAAGGCCATGGCGCTGTTCGGCGAAAAATACGGCGACAAGGTCCGGGTAATCAAGATCGGCGACTTCTCCACCGAACTCTGCGGCGGAACCCACACCGCCGCCACCGGCGAAATCGGGCTGATTAAAGTTCTGAAGGAAGGCAGCGTGTCGTCGGGCGTCAGGCGCATCGAAGCCGTGACCGGAGAAGGTTCCCTGCATCATTTCCAGAAAGACCATGAACTGGAGAGTGTGGTGTCAAGCTTCGTTGGTCCCACGCTTTCGCAAAGAACGCGAAAGGATGGGGCACCCGCAGTCGGAGAGGCCTCCCTGTCGCCGGCCGAAGCGCTGAAAGCCGAACTCGAAAAGAAAGATGCGGAGATCAAGCGGCTGGCCCGCGAACTCGATCAGGCGCGGATGAAATCGGCGTCGTCTTCCGTGGCATCCGTCGCCGACCAGATCAGGGATGTGGGCGGCGTGAAAGTCCTGGCCCACCGGGTGGATAATCTCGAGCGCGGGCAGATGCGCACGCTGGTCGATCAACTGCGCGACAAGCTGGGATCCGGCGTAGTGGTGCTGGGCTCGGCTACCAACGGCACCGTCGGTCTTATTGTAGGCGTCACGAAAGACCTTACTGGCAGGATCCAGGCAGGCAAAGTCATCGGGCCGCTGGCGCAGAAAGTTGGCGGCAAGGGCGGCGGCAGGCCCGACCTCGCTGAAGCCGGGGGCAAAGACCCCGGGGCTCTGGATGCTGCGCTGGGCGAGGTATACGGAGTGGTAGAGGGCTTGTTGGGAAAGTAGAACCAGTTGTCGGATTCGAGTTCCCGGTTCTCAGCCGCCGGTTTACCGACGACCGCTAAAAAGTTTGCGCGCGATTTGCGGTCTGGATACACTCCCGAGCGGCGATCGGAGGGCGTGTGAAAAATCGCATCCGTTTCATCAGCCATCAAGGTAAGAAGATTCTTCTGGTGGACCTCTCCAACTGTTCACCCGAAGAACTGGAACAATTTGCCGGCCTGGTTCCCGCGCATGTCACCGCTGAACCTCGCGGATCGGTGCTGCTACTGGCGGATTTCACGGGCGCGAAAATGGACAAGAAGAGCCTTGAACTCATTAAGCCCGCATTGGTTATCGACCGGCCGCATCTCAAGCGCTCCGCCTGGGTGGGAACGGACAGCCTGCCCAAAATCTTCTACGAGCACATGAAGTCTTTTTCGCAGCGGGACTTGCCGACCTTCAAAACCCGCGAGGAAGCTCTGGACTGGCTGGTCGCGGACTAAGCGCGGCGAGGGCAGGACGCCCTCGGGACAGCCGGCGAGACGCCAGCGCTACAGATTCAACTTCTCCACTTCAATGTGACCGGGCCTGGCAGGGGATGCCTCATCTCGCCACCGCTCCGCTTCGCCTCCAGGTGCGCCGCCTTTAACCCGAAATACCATTTGGCGGGACGGTCGGCGTCATCGATCAGCATCAGGTGGGGGTCGTGCTTCAATCCTTCCGACTGTTGTTCCATGGTCTGCCGGTCCTGTTCCACAAACTTCGCAAACACAAACTTGAGCAGCTGCGGTCCCAGCGGCAGCCAGCGGAAAATGTTCCACGCCGCCACCACATCAATGCGACAGTGGCTGCGGGTGATGGGCGTCACCGTGGTCAAAGAGGAGAACCAGTATTTGCCGGCTCGGATAGTCTCCAGCCGCAGGTTGGGCAGAACAAAATCGATGGTGGTGGTGATCGATTCCGCGTCGGCATACAGGCGGAGCAACTTGTAGGGCGCGCTGTTCGAGCTGGGCGTGTGCGCGCTCATGCGGAAGCCGTTGGGGATGGGCTCGAAATTCTTCTGCTTCTCGTGAATGCTGTCGCGACTGCGCCACCACCAGGCCTGATGGACGAAGGGCCCGTGCGCGGGATCCATCAGCCCGATGATTCCGTGATCGACGCTGCAGGGCAGCTCGGCGGTGAGATACGCCAGTTTGTACTTCGCGCTGAAGGTCGGAACCCGGGGCGCAGGCATCGGTGCCTCCTCCGCGCGGGTGAATCCTGCACCGGGCTGCGGCGGTTGGGGAATGAAGACCCAGATGAAGTCATCCTGCTCTTCGCAGGGATAGCTGCCGGCATAGATGCGGTCGATCTTCAGCTTCTGGTCCACGGTAAGAGAAGGAATCAGCTTGCACTGGCCGGTGTGTCCCTCGAACCGCCAGCCGTGATAGCTGCACTCCACCTGTTGGCCGTCGAAGAGCCCGTGCGAAAGCGGCATGCCGCGGTGCGGACAGGCGTCATGCAGTGCGAAAGCCCGGCCCTGGCTATCGCGTCCGATGGCCAGCGGAGTTTCGAGCAGCATGGCTTTTTGCAGGTGACTCCCGCCTACCTGCCGGCCAGGCAGGGCGCGATACCAGAAGCCGTAAAGCATCAGCGAGTCCGGCACTTCGCGTTGCGGCAGAGAGACGTCGTTCATGAGGTGATGGACATGGGTGACGGAGGCAGCCTACTACAGCCGCCAAAGCAGAGTAAAAGCCACACTGCCGTCCATTCCGCTCGAACGGCATGGATGTCGTCGCAGCAAGGTAACCAGGCGGCGCCGTAAACATCTATATTTTCAATAAATTGCTGTATTACTTCGGTGGTTCTATTGGCCTTCTGCGCAATTGCTACCATCCCACCGCCAGCCTATAATTGCCTCACTCTGGTAGATGTTTCTCCGTCAGGTTCCGGGTAGGGTGGGCGCGGACATTTTTTTGTCCGTGCCAAGGCACTATACCCGGCTATGCGAAAACGCCTGCAAATCGCCCTGATGGCAAGCCCTGTACTCGCGACCTTCCTTTCTCTCACCACGCCATATCTGCGGGCGCAAACTGGTGCTGCACGCATCACCACCACCGTTGACAGCTCAGGACGAAAAATCTACGTCGACGAGACGCCAGTATCACCGAAAGTGTCCACCGCTCCTGCAATCCGAAGCAGCGGGCTGATGTACTGGAGTCCCTCTGCCCACGTCTGGAAGTCGGTCCCATCGGCCAATGTCCGGGCAGCGCGCTCGGCGGCGGCAGAAGTCAGCAACTCGCAGCTGACATCCGGCTACGTGCGGGGCAAGCCCTTCACGCAGCAGGACATCGATACCGCCATTGACCAGGCTGCAGCCCGGCACAACGTGGACCCCAGTCTGGTGCGCGCGGTCATCAAGGTGGAATCGAATTTCAACCCCAACGCAGTCTCCCGCACCGGGGCGATGGGGTTGATGCAGCTGATGCCACAGACAGCGCGACAACTGAACGTGATCAACCCCTTCGATCCCCAACAGAACGTGGATGCGGGCGTCCGCCATCTCAAGCAGTTGATGGAAAACTATGGGGGCGACGTCAAGCTGAGCCTGGCGGCCTACAACGCCGGCGCCGGCGCGGTGGCACGCAGCGCGGGAATACCGCACTTCCGCGAGACCCGCGATTACGTGAAGCGCATCACCCAGCTGTACTACGGCGGGACCAACGCCAGCTATCAGATCCTGGGCAGTCCGGTGCGCGAACCCGTGCGGGTCCGGCGGGATGACCGGGGTGTCTTAATCTTCAGCAACACCGACTGAAAAACCGGCATCTGTAGCAGGGTAAACAAGGAACACAGCTCTCACGAGCTACGCGATTACGGGCTTAGGCGATAACAGGCTGGAAAATTGAATAACTCCGATCGAAGCCAACGCGCAAGGCGTCTGGGTGCGGCTCTGCTCCTCCTCTTGCTCCCGGTGCTGCCCCTGCAGGCACGGGGCAAGTCTGAAGCCTGGGCGCGCACCCAATACTCCACTGCCGAGCACATGCGGGAGGCCCTGAACAGCCTGCCTTCCGCGCAGCACAGCCGCCGCGAATACCAGCGTGTCATCGCCGCCTACCGGCGCGTGTACTACGGTTCGCCGACTTCCTCCAAGGCCGACCCCAGCGTGGTGGCGGTGGCCGAATTGCTGACCGAGATGGGCCGGCGCTTTAACGATGACAAGGCCCTGCGCTCGGCCATCGGCCAGTACAAGTTTTTGCGGCGGGAATACCCTGGCAGCCGCGACCGCGTCGATGCCCTCTTTACCATGGGCCAGATCTACCAGGATGATCTGAAAGACCAGGCCCAGGCCAAACAGGTATTCGAGGAATTTCTCCACCGTTATCCTCACCACCATCTGGCCAGCGAGGCCCGCAAGGCGCTGACCGAACCGGCGCAGCAAGCGGGGTTGCGATCAAGCGACCAGGATGATTCGGACGACGATTCCAGCGTCCCCAAAACGCGTGCCGGAAAGCCCACATCCGGCAAGAGTCCGAGCTCCGCGGCAGCCGAAGATACTACACCCAAGCCCGACACCGAGGATGCGAACCGCAAGGTGGCGCACGTCACCAGCATCCGTAACTGGTCCAACCCGAACTACACCCGGATCGCCATTGGTCTGGAGAGGGACATAAAGTTCGAGTCCCAGCGCATTGATCATCCCGAGCGAATTTTTTTTGATCTGCTCGACACCAATCTGACCTCGGCGCTGCTAGGTAAAACTTTTGAAGTGGATGATGGGCTGCTGAAGAAGATCCGAGTAGCGCAGTTCCAGCCGGGAACGGCTCGGATTGTTCTGGAGGTAGAGGACCGATCCGACTACACCACCTTCCTGCTCACCAATCCGCCGCGCCTGATCATTGATGTTCATAGCAAGGATATTCACAGCCCGGACACCCAGGCGAAGGCCGCTGGCGCCCTGGACGACGATGATTCGGACAAGAAATCTGCGGACGGGAAATCCCAGCAAGAACCGGCGACGGCCAAGCCAGGCGCAGTAGCCGAAGCCAAGCCGCAGGTCAGGGAGAGCGCCAGAAAGCCTGCCTTCACTCCCGTGGCCAACGACGGCGGGGTCAGGAAAACCGTCGTGGAAGCCGACGATGACGAGGATGGCGCAGTTGCGGTAGCCAAACTCGATCCGCCCGAGATCAAGCCCCCAACCAGGGCAGCAAGCACGCTGACCCGGCCCACGACGGTGAAAGGCCCCAGCCGGAGCAAGCACAAACCGGCTGTGATTTTCCCCGATGTTCGCGAAGCTTCGCCCACAGCCAACGGCGATCGCTCCCTGATCCGCGCCCTGGGATTGAAAATCGGCAAGATTGTGATCGATCCCGGCCACGGCGGACACGATACCGGAACCATCGGTCCCAATGGTTTGGAAGAAAAAGATCTGGTGCTCGATGTGGGCCGGCGGCTGGGCAAGCTGCTGCAGGCCCGCCTGGGCGCCGACGTGATTTACACCCGCAAGGATGACACGTTCATTCCCCTGGAAACACGCACCTCGATCGCAAACCAGGAGCAGGCGGACCTCTTCGTTTCGATCCACGCCAACTCCAGCCGCGACCCGGACGCGAGGGGTGTAGAGACCTACTACCTGAATTTCACCTCGTCAGCCGAAGCGCTCGACGTGGCGGCACGCGAGAACGCGGCCTCGGATAAATCCATCCACGAGCTTCAGGATCTGGTGAAAAAGATCGCCCTGAAAGAGAAGATCGAAGAATCGCGCGAGTTTGCCTCAAACGTGCAGCGCGCTTTGCACAGTGGGCTGGCCGCCAAGAGCCCCGGCATCCGTGATCGCGGGGTCAAAAAAGCGCCCTTCATCGTGCTCATCGGGGCCAACATGCCGTCAATTCTGGCCGAGATTTCCTTTGTCAGCAACCCGGGTGACGAGCGCCGGCTGCGGACGTCAGACTATCGCCAGCGCATCGCCGAATCGCTCTACCGCGGAATATCGAAGTATGTAAGCGGCCTAGGCGGAGTCAAAGTCGCCAGTAAGATCGATAAAGACGAGAGCCAGTAGTTCAATCTTTGCGCCCTTCGCGGCCTTTCTTTGCGTCCTTTGCGGTTCAAGATTCTCACCCTGGCTAGCCGCAAGGTCAAAACCTTGAACCGCAAAGGACGCAAAGAAAACCGTGGACCCAATTACCTACCCGATGGAAACTTTCCCTCTGCGTCTGTAGTCTAAGTATTGCAGGGTCTTGCTGTTCCCTGCCTGACTATGGTCCGCAGATTCATGTCCGTCCTGCTTCTGTTGGCATTAGGCGTGGGCACCGCCTTCGCGGGCGAGCCGCGCGCGGCTCAATCGCCAACCCCAGCGCAATCTTCCATTCTTCCTGCACAATTTGCGGGATGGCATGTCTCCGGCACAATTCAGAGCAGCAAAGACCCCGCGGTAGCCGATTCCGTGAATGCCGCTCTGCTTAAGGAATACGGCTTGACCGACTTCGAATCGGGTACCTACACCCGCGACGACGGGCGCAAGGTCACGCTCAAAGCCATTCGGTTCACTGACGCCAGCGGCGCCTATGGCGCGTTCACCTATTACAAACTGCCGCAGATGCTCAAGGAATCGATTCCCGATCAGGGTTCATCGCTCAACGAGCGTGTCCTTTTCTATCGTGGCAACATCCTGGTGGACGCGGTATTCGAAAAACTCAGCGCCATGTCCGCCGCCTCGCTGCGGGAACTCTCGCAGGCCCTGCCTGCGCCCGCCGGCAACGCCGGCAATCTGCCCAGCCTGCCGGCCTATCTTCCCAAGTCGGGTTACGTGAAGAACACGGCGAAATACGTAATGGGACCGGTCGGCCTGGAGAAGATAAGCGCACCGCTCTCCGCGCCACTGGTGGACTTCAATTCGAGCGCCGAAGTGGCCCTGGGCACATATCAGACTTCCAGCGGAGTGGCCACCCTGATGCTTATCGCCTACCCCACGCCGCAACTGGCGGCGGAGCATCTGCGCCGCATCGATGCCGCCAGCCAATCGAATGCGCAGCCCGGAAGTCCCATCGCAATCGCCGGACCCATCTTCGATAAGCGCACCGGTCCCTTGGTGGTGATCGCCACCGGCGCGGTTTCGCAGGCAGAAGCGCGGTCACTCTTGAGCGCGGTGAACTACGAAGCTGACGTTACCTGGAACGAGAACACCTATCAGAACAAGAAAAACAATCTGGCCAACCTGCTGTTGAACGTCTTCCTCCTGTGCGGGATCCTCATCGTCTTCGCGGGGGTGGCGGGCCTCGCATTTGGAGGAATTCGCATCTTCTTCAATCGCATCTTGCCGGAGCGCGTTCTGCACCGGGAAGTGGAGACGGATTTTATCTCCCTCAACCTGTCCGAGGGTCAGGATGACGGTACTGATTCCAAGGTAAGCCCATCAATCAAAGCCGTTTAGGCAAGCGGAATGGGGCAAAAGCCCGAAAATGGTGGGCAGCGCAGACCTGTTAACCTATTTTGTAAGTTATTGAATCCAAAGATATTTATTTCCCAAAAATTCCTTGACACCCCCCTTTTTCGGCTCATAAGATTTCGCCAGAAAGTTTTGACGGATTTCTGTCCCGTTGGAACTATTCTCCCTAAAAGAAGAGGCCGCCCCTTTGCCAGGGTGGCCTTTTCGTTTTGAGCAGTCGTCGGTCGTCAGGAAAGCAGTCGTCAGTCGTCGGTCTTCAGTCGTCAGGAGATTCAAAGTCTCGTTCAACGAAGATTTAGTGAGCCGACAGCCAAAGGCTGATGGAGCTGACGACTGCTTTTCTGACGACTGAAGACCGACGACTGACGACTGCTTTGTTAGAATCGAATGCAAGCCGACGTAGCTCAGTTGGTAGAGCAGCCGATTCGTAATCGGCAGGTCAGCGGTTCAAGTCCGCTCGTCGGCTCCAGCTTAACTTCAATCCTTCAATCAGTTTGTCGATGCTGGCAGGACCGTCGTCGACGAGCTATCCAATTCTGAGGTGACCGGGGGTGTCAGGCCTTAAAACGTCGCATCTCCGCGCGTCACAGTAGAACCATGTCACCGTTACGGCAGATCGATTGGCTGCAGCGGCCTTTGTTGGTTCGGGTGCACCGGTTGCGGCAGCGGCACAGATCGCACCACTTCTGTTTTGCCGTTCGCGTCCACACTGAAGGTTGTGGATGTGCTGTCGGTTGCGCCAAACTGATCCATCACGGTCGCCGTCGCTGTGTAACTACCGGTGGCGGGAAGAGTCTCCAGTGCCGCCGGAGTGGAGAACTTGCTCCCGTCCGAGTACTGCATCTGTCGGCTGATCAGGAAGCCGTCGGGATCCGAAGACGTGGCGGTGCACCCAAGCACTGTCGTCCGCGATATGTTGGGCACGGGCTGTACTGCGATTCTGGCTACCGGGGGAAGGTCGTCGGGCTCAGCCAGCACGTTGAACGAGGTGTTGGCGGTTTTGTTTCCTGCCTGGTCGAACGATTGCACGGAAATCTGATGGCTTCCGGTAAAGATCTTGATGGCAGTATTGAGCGTGTCGCCATCGGTCGCGTATGCCTGCTGACCGTCAATCAGCACCCGCATGACGGAAACCGGCGTTCCTGGATTGGCGGAGGCCACCAGCATGGTTGGCCAATTCACCGTCGAACCGGCGCCAGGAGCGAAGACCGTGATGCCACCCGCCGGCGATTTCGCCGAGATCTGGCGCACCGCGACGGCCGAGGCACCGGCCGCATCGTACTCTGAGGCGGTGATGAGGTATGTGCCCACGGTTTTATAGGTGTGCGCCGCGGACAGCCCCGTAATGACCGTGCCATCGCCAAAGTCGATCACCGAGCGGGCGATAGTGCCAGCGGACGCTGCGGCCGTTGTCGTGTATGCAAGCGGCCCGGTTTGCGAGATATTAAGCGCAACAGCAGGCGGCTGGTCGCCGGGTTGATAAGCCATCGCCGGTGACATTTTGTTTTGAAAACTGGGTGCACCGGTGGCTTTGATATACACGGAATAGGTGCCTTCGGGAAGCTTCAGTGGGCCCAGATCGAATGAGTGCGTGCCTGCGGGCACATCGCCCAGCTTGGCCAGGTTCGTGCCATCGGTGCTGATGAATACGGTGTAGTGATCGATCGTCTTCTCGTCTCCACCGTTGACGCTCCAATTGATCATCGTCCCCGACTGCGAAGGCGCCAGATAAATGCAGTTGTCGATGCCGGGCTCGATCGCCGTCCCCTCCTCGTAGTCGTTCCAGGTCGCAATCTGTATCGCGGGCAATTGATCACCACTGGAATAGAACTTGCCTGCTTCGTTGAAAGTCTGTTGCCAGGCCTGGCCGCACTGCTGATTGGTGAGGCGGTTCGTCCCCCATGCAGCCAGCGTGTCATTGAAGCCTTTATAAACGGAACCCACTGCGACGCTTCCCGTCTTCTGCTGGGCCGCTTCGTAAAAGGCGTCCTGGGCCGCCAGATTGAGGTCGAAAGGGTTGCTCGCGTCGACGTTGACCCAGGAAAATCCACCGTCAGAGGAAGTATGGCTTAACCCTTTGGTCCCTTGAAAAATCAACAACGGATCACCCGGGATCGAAGAGATTACGCGGCTCCAGTCAATGTAGTATGCGTCTACGCCAAAAAAGAAAATGACCGGCCGGCCATTCATTTGCATGTACGCCGGCGATGACTCATATTGGGTCGCGACGTAGGTCAAGTCGGATATGAGTTGATCGGTCACGTCGCATCCGTTGTTGGCGGCCGCCGAGCCCAGCGCTCCTACATCTTCCATGATCGCGAACTGAAATTGACCAGCGTGGGCTTCAGCCTCGCTTTTGAGCAACATCGTGGCAGCTTCGATGGTGGTGTTGGCCGGTCCATACCAGGCCGCAATCGCACCTTGTATGCCGCGGCTGATCATGTCCACGACCTGGCGATGCACCTGCCCGGCATCGGCCGAATTGTAGCCCACGCTCATGTGGTCCACCTTGCCGAACCAGCCCAGCCAGGTCGCATAGATTCGAGTGTTCGACCCGCTGTACAGCAGCGATCGAAGCGGCACCTTGCTGACATTGCCGGCGCCGGTATTTCCGTTGGTCTGTGCCAGGAACGAATCGGCCGCACTCGTGTTATTACCGGTCTCCGCCTGCAGCGTGGTCGTGGCTGCCGGAACGGAACCGCCGGGAGGGGACGGCGTTGAGTTCTCCACTGAACCGCCGCAGGCGACAAGGGCGCCCAGAAGCCCGATCAAAAGGGAAATATTAAGCGGGAGGGAAACGCTACCGTACTTCATAGACGAACTACTCCATGGATGAACAAAACATGAATGCCCCGATCAGGGCATCGGGATGGAAAAATGCGTCAGACAAAACTGCCCCTTCCTGACGATGACTGCTTGATTCTACTCAGATACTCGTTGTCACCAAAACCTCGTCACCCATGCCAGGGTCGAGCGGCTGGAACCGGATGACGATCCCTCGAGATGGCGTGGGCTCGAAGGGCTCACGAGTTAGCTCAGTTTTCCTGGGGAAATCCCCTCATCCGCCATTCAAAGTTGAGAGACTGGAAGGTTCCGGGGTTCCGGGGTCCCAGGCCAATCATGCAACACTTAAACCCCGGCGAGGGAGAATAGTTGTGGGGCGCAGGGAAAAATGGCAGGCGCTAACAAATTTGACCTTGCCCAAGTGCGCAGGGGATTCGTCACGGCTGTGGCTACATGGATACGCCCCAAGTAAACAATTCGCGATCGACAGGTCAACCGTTCAAGTCCACTCGTTGGCTCCAGTCCCTTGCTGGCGCGAAGTTTTCCTCGTATCTTGCACTCCGAATTGGGCAAGTTGTCGGCTGAGATTCCCTTTCGGGTGACTTTACACTTGCCAATCGGCAGTAACCTTTCCGATAATAGGGGCCAGAGTTCAATAACCATCGTGTATCGATACACTCAAGCGGATCTGCTGCGCATTCTGCGGATCACGGCGCGACAATTGGCAGGCTGGGAGAAGGCCGGACTGGTGGCCGCGGCCGAGAGCTATTCTTTCTTTGAACTCCTGCAAGTCAAGAAAGTGCGTGACCTGTGCGCCCGCAAGGTGCGTCCCGCGGTAATCCGGCAGTCGCTTGAAGCCATGCTGAAGCAGGTTGCCGGAATGGAGAATCCTCTGCTTGAGGCTGGCGCCTTTTCCACCGGACACCGCATTGCCTTCCGTCACCAGGGCAAAGTGGTGGAGCCCATCGCCGGTCAGTTCATGTTTGATTTTTCTCCTGAACAGCGGGTCGTGACCAGCACTCCGATCTCCAGCTACACCGACGCGGCGCCCACCGACGCGGCGGAGCTTTTCGCGCGCGGCATCGCGCTCGAGGAAGATCCCAACCATCAGGCGCAGGCCATCGAGATGTACCAGCAGGTGCTCGAAATCGACCCCGATCATGCCGCCGCTCACATCAATCTGGGCACGCTGCATTACAACCGTCAGGAATACGCGCTGGCGGAAAAGCACTACCGCCATGCCATCGAGGTCGATGCGCGCTACGCCTTGGCCTACTTCGATCTGGGCAACGTGCTGGACGAAACCGGTCGGGTAGAGGAGGCCATCCAAACCTACAGCACCGCGCTCCGGCTCGCGCCCACCTACGCTGACGCCCACTACAACCTGGCGCTGGCCTACGAAAAGATCAAGGAGCCGCGCAAGGCTCTCAAACACTGGCGCGCCTATGTGAAGCTGGACACGGTTGGTCCCTGGGCGGTGCACGCCCGCAACCAGATCCAGCGCATCCTGCAAGCCGACGGACTCAAGCTCATACAAGGCGGGAAGCAGGAATGACCTCAGTGTAGCGTCACCGTCCCGGCGGCCCGAGGGGCGGGCGGGTCGCCCGCCAGACAGCCGGCGAGACGCCGGCGCTACAAATGTTAAACTTCTCCTCGGTCCACCAATTTGTCTTAAGGGTGTGTTCATGCCTGATGCCACGCTGCAGATTCCTTCTCCGTCTCCCCTGACCTCGTTCACCGAAGACGAAATCATGTTTCGGGACAACATCCGCCAGTTTGCGGAAGAGAAGGTCCGACCGCTGGTCAAGGAAATGGACGAAAAGGGCGTCTTCGATCAGAATCTGATTCGCCAATTCTTTCAGCTCGGGCTGATGGGGATCGAGATTCCCGAGCAATACGGCGGCGGTGGCGGCAAGTTCTTTGAGGCCATCCTGGCGGTTGAGGAAATGTCGCGGGTGGATGCCTCCGCCGGCGTCGTAGTGGACGTGCAGAACACGCTGGTCAACAACGCCTTGCTGCGCTGGGGCAACGAGGAGCAGAAGAAGCGCTACCTGCCGCGCATGGCGACCGATACCTGCGGCGCCTACGCCCTCAGCGAGGCGGGCTCGGGATCGGATGCCTTCGCCCTGCAGACCCGGGCCACGCTCAAAGGCAGCGACTACGTCCTTAACGGACGCAAACTGTGGATCACCAATGGCAAGGAAGCCGGGCTCTTTGTGCTCTTTGCCACCGTCGATCCCGCGGCCGGGTACAAGGGAATCACCGCGTTTCTTATCGAGAAGAGTTTCCCCGGCTTCACCGTGGGCAAAAAAGAAGACAAGCTGGGGATTCGCGCTTCGTCCACCTGCGAGCTGATTCTTGAAGATTGCCAGGTCCCGAAATCCAACGTGCTGGGCGAAGTGGGCAAAGGCTACAAGATCGCGATTGAGACCTTGAACGAGGGCCGCATCGGAATCGGAGCGCAGATGGCGGGAGTGGCCCGCGGCGCGTGGGAGTATGCGGCCAAGTATGCGCAGGAACGCAAGCAGTTTGGGAAACCGATCAGCGACTACCAGGGCATTCAGTTCCAGATTGCACAGATGGCCACCGAAATTGAAGCGGCCCGCTTGATGGTGTATAACGCGGCGCGCATGAAAGATGCCGGCATGAACTTCGTCAAGGAAGCAGCCATGACCAAGCTTTTTTGCTCGCAAGTGGCGGAACGGGTCACTTCCCTGGCCATCGAAATCTATGGCGGGTACGGTTTTACCAAAGACTATCCGGTGGAGAAATACTGGCGCGATTCCAAGATCGGCAAGATTTACGAAGGCACATCCAACATGCAGCTGGCCACCATCGCTAAGCTGGTGATGGGCGGCAAGTAAGACGCACAGCTCAGACCATTTCCGGCGCTGAGTTTTGCGACCTTCGCGGTGTCTTTGCGCGCTTTGCGGTTAAAGAGGTGGCCGTTGACTCCGCCCCAACCCGATATTCTGAATTGACCTGCTCACAAATTCCGCTTGTGCCCGTCGAATGCAAGGGTCGGCTTGTCTGCGTGCTCGCGGAATCTCAAAGGAAAAACCAATGACAAAGCAATGGATAGCCTCGCTCGTTATCGCGACAGCTCTGTGCGCCGCTTCCGTGGCGCAAATGCCAGCCAACGGAAAGGCTGAGCCCGGAGCCGCTCCGGTGCGCTTACCCGGACTCGACAAGCGGCTGATCGACACCACCGCCGATCCTTGCACCGATTTCTTCAAGTACGCCTGCGGCAATTTTTCCAAGCTGTACCCAATTCCCAACGATCGTTCCGCCTACAGCACCGGCGCCATGGTCGCCGACTACACGGAATACATCCTGCATACCATGCTGGAGAAAGCCGCCGCGAGGGCCGGCCGCACTCCCAATGAACAGAAGATCGGCGACTCGTATGCTGCCTGCATGGACGTGGACGCTATCAACCTGAAGGGACTGAAACCGCTGCAGCCTGAGTTTGATCGCATTGCCGCGCTCAAAAGCAAAGATGAGTTGCCCGAGCTTCTCGCCCGCTTTCAGTTGATCGGCGCCAACGCCTTCATGAGCTTTGGCGAGCAGCAGGATTTCAAGGATGCCCGCAAGCAGATCGCAGTGGCCGACCAGGGCGGCCTGGGCCTGCCCGAACGCGATTACTATTTCCGCAGCGGAGACGCCGCCGAGAAGACCCGCACCCAGTACGTGCAGCACATCGCCAACATGTTGAAGCTGGTAGGCGAGCCGGAAGACAAAGCTGCCAGCGACTCCAAAGCCATCATGCAACTGGAGACCGCGCTGGCCAAGGTCTCCATGGACATCACTTCGCGCCGCGACCCCAACAAGGTTTATCACCTCATGCCGGTGTCCGAGTTCGCAGCTCTGGCTCCGGGCCTGGCGTGGGAGCGCTTTCTGGCAGCTTCCGGGGCCCCTCAGATCACCGAACTGAATGTCGCCGCTCCAGACTTCTTCAAGGGAATGAATGCACTGCTCGAGTCCACCGATCTGGATACGATCAAAACCTATCTACGCTGGCAGCTCATTCTGTCCACTCCCGGCTACGTGTTGCCCAAGGCACTCGATGATGAACGCTTCGACTTTTACGGTCGAAAATTGCGCGGGCAGCCGGAACAGAGGGCCCGCTATAAGCGCTGCGTGCAAGCCACTGATGGAGCCCTCGGCGAAGCGCTGGGGCAGGTCTACGTGGCGCAGGAATTCCCTCCCGCCAACAAGCAGGCCACGGTGCAAATGGTGAAGGACATCGAAGCCGCAATGGACCAGGATATCGACACCCTGGACTGGATGAGTTCGGCAACCAAAGTCCGGGCCAAGGAAAAGCTGCGTTCGGTCGCCGACAAAATCGGGTATCCCGACCACTGGCGGGATTATTCCGCTCTGACCATCGCCCGCGACGATGCTTTCGGGAATGCGCAGCGCGCCACCGAGTTTGAGGCCCGCCGCCAACTGGCGAAGATCGGCAAGCCGGTGGATCGAGGGGAGTGGTTCATCACTCCGGCCACGGTCGATGCCTATTACAACCCCAGCATGAACGACATTAACTTTACGGCCGCCATCCTGCAGCCTCCGCTGTACGACAGCCACGCCTCGGACGCGACCAATTATGGGCACGTAGGCGGCATCGTAGGACACGAACTGACCCACGGCTTCGACGACGAAGGCCGCCAGTTCGACGCCAACGGAAACCTCGAGGATTGGTGGACTCCTGAAGATGGCAAACACTTTGACGAGAAGGCGGAGTGTGAAGTGAAGGAGTACAGCAACTTTGTCGCGGTCGATGACGCCAAGGTGAATGGCAAGCTGACCCTCGGCGAAAACACCGCCGACAACGGTGGCTTGCGCCTGGCCTACATCGCGCTCCTGGCCGATGCGAAACGGAAGAACATCAACCTGAATAAGAAAGAAGACGGATATACGCCGATCCAGCAATTCTTTCTGGGGCACGGACAGAGCTGGTGCGGCAACACCCGTCCCGAGCAGCTCCGGCTACAGGTGCAGACCGATCCGCACTCGCCGCGGCAGTTCCGCGTGGATGGCGTGGTGCAGAATATGCCGGAGTTCGGCAAGGCCTTCGGCTGCAAGGCCGGTCAGCCCATGATGCCGGTCAATGCCTGCCGTGTGTGGTGAAACGGGGATATCGCTTTCCCGCCCTGTCTCTCCAAAAAACGGAGAGACGAGGACGGGGCACCCGCTGTTGCCGTATGAGAAACAGAGAGAGTTTGAGGCACTAACGCGCCAGGACGAGAATCAACACAGTTAACAACTCCCCCCGGTGACCAGTACAGACGTTGGCCCGGTCTCAGCTATGCTTGCCGCGTTGGCTCTCTATGAAGTGCCTCGTCCTGTTGATGCTCGCGGGTTCTCTCGCCTTGCCTGCTGTTTCGCAGCAAACCGGGCCGAAGCCGGCGACGAGCGGCAAAAACCACACCGTGATTCTGGAGTCGGAAGGTGGCTCCTTCGCAATCGAGGGACCCAAAAACTGGATTGCTGATCACAAGGTTGGACGTCAGCTTGGTGTGTGCTGCGTCTATTACCCAAAGGGATCGTGGGACACTGCGGAGACCTTCCTGTATCCCAACATTGTGACCAAGGGACCCGGGCGGGCTACGCTTCAGGAAATAATGGATGCGGACTTGGCAAAATTTCGCAAGGACAATCCGGGAATGCACTATGTCGATGGAGACATGCCCTTCAGAAATCGAACTGCCAAGGTGCGCTACTTCCACGGCGTCAACCAGGGCTCTTCAGAGGCTGTCGCCTACATCGACGAAGACAAAATCATTGCCCTGGTGGTTCTGAGCTCGAAGACCGAAAAGGGTTTGGTCGACGCCCTGCCGCAGTTGCTGGGGGTATTGGAGACCTACACTTACGGCGTTAAGGCCGTGAGTGCCAAGTAACATCTTCTCCTGATTCATCGCGCAATAACTATTTGTGAATCGAGGGAGGCGGACGAATCGTGCCCTTCCCGGATTCTATTCCGATCCTACTGCGGCGGGGGCGCCGGCGCCGTCGTTGCCCCTGGCGTGACCTGGGTTCCGATCACGTCCCCGGACACAATCATCTCCACCCGGCGATTCAGCTTGCGTCCCGCGGCTGTGCTGTTGTCCGCTACCGGACGGGTTTTGCCGAAGCCGCGTGCGATCACGTTGTTGATCGACACGCTGTTGTCCACCAGATAGTCTCGCACTGACGCCGCCCGCTTTTCCGACAGAGCCTGGTTGTAGGCATCGCTGCCCACGCTGTCGGTGTGGCCTTCAATTTCCAGACGCAGGTCGGGATAAGCCAGGACGATGCCTGAGATTCGCGCCAGCCGCTCCCGGGCGGCGGGCTTCAAGGTGTAACTGCCCGAATCAAACAGGACGTCGGGCATGCTGACCACCAGGCCGCGATCGGTGTCCTTGGTCTCCAGCACCTGGTTCAGCTGGTTCAGCAGGCGCTGGCGCTGCTCTTCTTTCTGGCGAATGGCCTCGGCGGCAGCCAGTCGTTGTCTCTCGGCTTCCGCTTCAGCTTTTTGCTGCTCGGCCATGGCTGCGGCGCGGGCGGCATCGGCTTGCGCCTGCTGCAACTGGGCTTCGGCTTGGGCTTTTTCCGCGGTGGCGCGGTCGGCTTCCGCCTGTGCGCGCCTCCGTGCGTCTTCTTCAGCTTGTGCCTTGGCTTGGGCCTCGGCTTCCGCAGACGCTTTCGCTTCGGCTTCAGCCTTTTGCTGCTTATCCAGCATGGCCTGCTTTTCGTTCGCGATTCGCTCCGCTTCTTTGCGGCGCAGGGTCAGCACGCGAGCGTCTTCGGCCATCTGTGTGGCGCCTCGCGCAGCCGTGCCGATCGGCGTCTTGCCCTGCTTGCGCTTGAGATAATCCTCCGCCCGGGCCAGATAGGTTTCCGCCTTTTGCAAACTGTCCGCCGCGTAGTGAGCTGCGCCCGCAGCTTTGGCGATGGCTACTGCATTGCGCGCTTCGAGCAGGGTCAGAGGGGTCTTGGGATCGGCGGTCGCCGAGGGAAGTTGCTGGGCCGGCATATCGACGGTGTACTGGCCGCCTTCGAGCATATCGAACTTGGCGTCGATGGCTTCCTCAAAGCCCTTGGTTTCCTGCCGGATGATGTTTTCAGCCACGACTTCGTTGCTCGGCAGGGTAACCGAGAAATAGGGTTCCGCGGTCACGATCAGACCGAAGGCCTGCAGGTCGGTGGTCACATCCAGGCTGCTCTTTCCGTTGTTGTCGGGAACAATCTCGCCCAGGTTCTGAGCGCGCCCCTCCGGAGTAATCGCCCACAGCACGTAGGTCAGGAATTGCGGACCTACGCGGCTTGCCGGCCCCAGCTTGGAGAGATCCACATTGACCTGCAGGCGTCCGTTCTTGCTGTCCACCTTGGCCTTGCCGGTCACTTCCGGCATCAGGCTCGTGCCTTTCATGTCTACGGTGGTAGAACCGCCGCGATGGCGATAGTTCACTGCCTTCGTGGTCCGCGACACTATGTTCACGCGGAACACCGGAGTTTGATCCATCGGCTCTACTGGCGGGTTCTCCTGCTGGGCCACGGCGAACCCCGCCAGCAGCATCGTGCAAATCAAGACTGCGGATTTCTTCATGATTGCATCCTTCTTTTTGGCACAGTTTGCTACCCACGACCGCGAAGGGTCTCACTAGATTTTGGCGCTTCCCGGCCTCATTCCGGAAGTGTCTTCGCAAGCACCACGCAGGCAAGCCGGAAGTGCGTAGACCCCGACGCCCCTGCGCGAGCCAGGCCGAGCTTGCCAAGCCCCGCAGGCATGCCCCGGAAGCCTTGCCTGACTTGGGTTTCCACCCACCACGGCGGCAAATGGGTAACCCATGCCGGTTACCATAATGTGCAGCAACTTGCGCTCGCAGGCCCGGCTGAGGCTCCGGGAATCTCCACTAAGATCCTTCCTTGCAGTGGCTTACAGAAGTCAACGTTGTTGGCTGGCAAGCTGCATGCCGTATTCGTGCCTGCTCGCCCAGGGGCATAGATCGGGGTGCCATTTTGTGGAAGCTGACGGGCAACAACGCGGCGACCAAGCCCGGGCATTCGCTCCTTCCCGCGCTCATCATTTTGTTTCTGGTTTCCTACGGTCTGCTGACCATGCTGGTGGTGGAGCAGGGGCGAACCATTGATTCGCAGCGCGGCCTCATTCAGATGCTGTTCAGCGACAGCGTCGAGTTGACCGGGATGAAAGGGAAGGAAAATCAGAGACGGCAGGCCGAGGCCCAGGCGCGGGCCCACTCCCAGATGAAACCGCCCCCGGCACAGGCGGCGCCACCACGAGTTCCGCAGGTGCAATCCCCGTCGTCCAACCCGCCGCAGGCGGGTGCCAAGAGTCAGAGCACAAGCAAGTTTGCGAGACCGCTTCCGCAGAAGCCTCCGAAGAGCACGGCTGACCAGGATGACGAGCGCAGAATGCTGATCTCGATCTAGATTTTGGGCCCCAGGTTTTAGGAAAAAGTTGCTCCCCATGAAAGTGTTCGCGACATTACTGTTGTCGGCTTCACTGTACGGCTCGTATCGCATTCCACCGCAGCCCAAGCCGCCGGTCGAACGCACCGCGGCCAAGCGCCCCGCCCGCAAGGGAGGCCAATGGTACTTCGCGGAAAACGGCCACGCCGTTTACTGCTACGGCCCAGTCAGGTTCCTGCCCCAGGCCGAAGGCGGACTGCAGCGGGTCGCCACCTTTTGCCAGGGCGACAAGAACATGGTCCCACTGAAAGACTAAGAGCGGCTTCTGGCTGCTAGCTCCTAGCCACTAAGCGCGGTCCTCCAGCTGCTGTCCTCCAGGTTTCGCCAGCAGCCAGCAGCTAGAAGCCAGAAGCTCCCAGCACGAACTCCCCAAATCCTATACATTTTTATTATGCCCAAGTTTGAGAAGCACATCTTCATCTGCGGCAACCAGCGTCCGGCGGGCGCCCCGCGCCCCTGCTGCGATCCCGCGGGGCAAGCTGAACTGCAGAAGTCATTCAAGGAAAAGCTCGCGGGGCGCGGGCTCAAGGGGAGGGTGCGTGCCAACCAGTCCGGCTGCCTCGATCAATGCGAGCACGGCCCCAACCTGGTGGTCTATCCGGACGCGGTCTGGTACGGCCGGGTTACGCTGGACGATGTGGATGAGATTATCGACTCCCACATCCTGGGCGGAAAGCCGGTCGAGCGCCTGGTGCTGCCCGACTCCTGCCTCAACACCACCTGCGAGCACAGAACGCCGAAAGCTGCAACCAAGGTCTAGCCGCTTCAATCATCGGAGTGGAAGCAACGTCAGAGATGGTAGGCGCGGCAGGAATTGAACCTGCAACCGTCGGATTAGAAATCCGATGCTCTATCCGTTTGAGCTACGCGCCCATTCTTGCTGAAGGCCACGCCGTAAATTACTTGCAGGCGGGTGCCGCAAAAAATTCCAGCGCTGTCAGGAGCTGGTGTCAGCTGTTGCACCAGTTGGGGTCTTCAATTTAGCACCTTCGGACCTGCCTTTTAAGATAATAGTAAGCTGAGCCGAGTCGCGAATGTATGACGAAGGTCGTGCCAGGTGAAGTCACGAATCCCGGCCTCGGCGACCACTTTCAATTGCGAACATGAAGGGCATCGAACTCACTCACTGTCGATCTGCACTCCACGTGCCCTTTCCGGTTTGCCCGGACCCCGCACACGACCACGAACCCGAAGCGTGAACGCCGCTTGACGCCTGGAAGGTGCCAGTAAACTTGCAGCTGACATTCGCCACCCCGAGTGAACCGCTGAAAGTCGCCGAGCCGGAGGAATCCACGGTGCCCGCGCCCTGACCGGGATCGGTCACGGTAATGACACCATTCGCCACGGAAAATGCGACGGATCCCGTCGCGGGGTCGCCCGCAAAGGACCCATCGTAGTTCCCCTGATACGAACCGTCGTACTTGCTCGTGGCGGGGGTCTGACTAAACACGGCCGACGCGACAGCGCAGATGCCGACCATCACCGCTACGTACAAAAGCGAAGGCACTCGATGTCCCATGATCTTCATCTTTCATGCTCCAAGCTGTGATTGGCTAACTACCTCATCATTCGAAACTCTGAAAACGGCGAGACACTAATTGTTTAAACCAGACCTCTGCTGCTCGCAAGGAATTTCCAACGCCCGCAGAATCTCCGAGAGCGCGTTCTAATAGCAGGCGGCCGTCACCCTCAAGCGACCGGGCACTGTCACCCTTTAGAGTGGGGATCGCGAAACAACGGTGGTATCAACCAGAAACCACGGGAGACCTGAATCGTGGATCGCCACGGTCAGAGCAGTTCGCAGTGTCAGTTCTGGTGTAGTTGGAACGGGTAAGAGGTACACAATCATGCGCGTCGTTACTCCGATCGCAAAGACTCGATCCCACCTTGATCGTCTTGCGTTTTCGTGGGGTAGTGGCTCAATTCGAAAACCGTCCCTTTCCAGCGGCGTCATCCTGAGGGACTTCAGTCCCGAAGGATGTGGCGCGCATCCGCAGCAAGGCAGGGGTGTATCTGCTTCCCGCCAGATCCTTTCCGGCCCGAAGGCCGTTCAGGATGACGCCTGTGGGTAAGAGGAAATTTCAAACTGAGCCCCTGCCATTCGCCGTTGTGGCTTGACACCTGTCCCGCTCTGGGAGCAGAATCCGCAGGTTCGGTCAAGGCACTGAACCATCTCCCATCAGTTTCCCACGATTTTGCTCCTATGCGTCATGAGTCGCTTCCAGCAGGTCTTCTGCCGCGGGTGGATGGGGATGTTGTCGAATTGAAACCTTTGACCAGCAAGGAGAACTCCCTCATGAAAAGCGCCAATGCAGAATCACACAAACGACAACCGTTGCAGTCTTCTTTGACTCTGTTCACATCGCTGGTTCTCTTATCATTTTTGATGGTGGGAACGATGCTTGCGCAGAACCAATCGGTATCTGTGCAAGTTGGCGCTGAAGATCGGGCCGCTGGCACCTATGGCACGTCCAACTTCCGGTATCACATCCTTCCGGCGAGGACCCTGGCCGGAAACGCTGCTCGAAATGCCCGCACCACGAAGCTTTCCCCTCGGACGTCCGCACCCAGCGCTTCTTCTGGCGGGTTCTATCCGGCAGACCTGACGCGTGGCAACGGCCCGGTGATCAAGAAGGCGGCATTTCACGACATTGATTTCAACTGTGCTGAGTCCTGCTGGGGAAAACCGAGTACCTTTCTCAATGACCTGGGAAACAGCACCTTCATCCACGTGGTCGATCGCTATGTCGGCACGACCGGCAACGGGCGATATACGGTGGGCGCAAACGTCTCCGCCAGCGCATCTCTTTTCACCAACACGCTGGGACAGAATGACGTCCTTGCTATCGTGCACGCTGCCGCAGCCAAACTCGGGAAGACCGGCTACGGCCACATCTACCACCTTTTTCTTCCCAATGGCGTCGATACCTGCTTCGATCAGACCAACATCTGCTATTCGCCCGACAACCCGTCTTCGTTCGCTTTCTGCGGGTACCATGGTAGCGTGACCTACAGCGATATCGGGCATGTGCTGCTGACCGTCGAACCCTTTCAAAACGTCGATGGCTGCTCAGTCGCCACCCCCAGCCCAAACGGCGCGCTGGTCGATTCGACCGCCAATGTTCTCTCCCACGAGGTTTTCGAGACCATCACTGACCCGGATCCGCCGGCCACCTTTGACGATCTGTTCAACGGAAACTTCGGATGGCTCGCTCTAAATTCACTGGTTGAGTTTGGCGAAGAAATCGGTGATGTCTGCGAAGATCCGTTCTTCGGGTACAACCCGGTTACGCTCAACGGCACGAGCTACGAAATTCAGCCGGAGTATTCAAACAAATTCCATACCTGTGCCTTCGTGCCTTAAAGTCGGTGCGAGTGCGGGCGTGGCATCCTGATCGACGCCTGATGACGACTCATCGGAAAGTGGGCTGCCGTCCCAGCAGCCCACTTTCGGCCTCAGGGATAACTTCGCATTGTCCACCTTCTGCAAAAATACCGGTTCAACCCCCCCGGCCATTAAGCGATGATCGTAAGGCCCACTCCCTCCCCAATACCCTGGTGTCCCGGCCGGATTGTTAACAGATGGTTACAGTCCCGCTCCCCCCTTTCGTCAGCCGGCAACTAATGTTAGTTTCTCGGTTACGAATTCGGCAGGGAACAAATCATGGAAGCCAACGAATACGACCTGGTGGTGATTGGGAGCGGCCCGGCGGGGCAGAAGGGCGCCATCTGCGCCGCCAAGATGCGCAAGAAGGTCGCCATCATTGACCGCAAGAAGACCATTGGTGGGGTTTGTGTTCACACCGGGACCATTCCCAGCAAAACCTTGCGGGAAGCCGTCCTCTACCTGAGCGGCTTTCGCCAGCGCACCTTCTACGGGCGCGGCTACGTGCTCAAGGACCGGATCGCGATGGCCGACCTGACCTTTCGCGCCCAATCCGTGATGCTGCGCGAAGTCGAGGTGATCAAGGCCCAGCTTCGCCGCAACTATGTAACTACCTTCGAAGGCGACGCGCACTTCATCGATCCCAACACGATTGAGGTCAAGGCCGACGACGGCTCCCAACTGGTGCGTGGCCATCACGTCCTGATTGCCTGCGGCACGCGCCCGGCGCACAGTGCGGACATTCCCATCGACGGCAAACGAATCTTTGATTCCGACCAGGTCCACTGCCTGGAAGAAGTTCCGCGCGATCTGGTCATCGTGGGAGCGGGAATCATCGGGCTGGAATACGCGTCGATGTTTGCCGCGCTGGGAGTAAAGGTCACGCTGCTCGACCAGCGTCCCATCCTGCTGGATTTTGTCGATCGGGAAATCGTGGAAAGCCTTTGCTTCCAGCTGCGGCAGCTGGGAACGGTCTTCCGGCTGGGAGAAAAAGTGGTTTCGGTCGGATTCGACGAGGCCCGCGACCGGGTGTTCGCCAAGCTCGAAAGCGGAAAAAACGTCCACGGCCAGGGGCTGCTGTACACCATCGGACGGCAGGCCAACAGCGATCTGCTCAATCTCGAGGCCGCAGGCCTGTCGGCAGACGGGCGAGGCAAGCTGAAAGTCAACGAGCATTTCCAGACCGATGTGCCTCACATTTATGCCGCGGGTGACGTCATCGGATTTCCCGCGCTGGCCAGCACTTCCATGGAACAGGGGCGCCTCTCCAGTTGTCACATGTTCGGAACGCCGGGCAAAATGCCTCCTCATTTGATTCCCTACGGCATATACACCATTCCCGAGATCTCCATGGTCGGGCTTACCGAGGAGCAGCTGACCCAAGACAAGGTCCCCTACGAAGTCGGGTTGGCCCGTTATGCTGAATTGGCCAAGGGACAGATGCTGGGTGACGACCAGGGATTGCTGAAACTGATCTTCGACCCGGGCTCGCTCAAACTGCTGGGCGTACACGTGATCGGGGACCGGGCGGCTGAGATCGTTCACATCGGCCAGGTTGTTCTTACGCTGGGCGCCAGCATCGAGTACTTCCGCGATGCGGTGTTCAACTATCCCACGCTGGCGGAAGCCTACAAAGTCGCCGCATTGGACGGATTGAACAAACTGTAACCACGTAGGCCCGGACGCCCTCGTCCGGGCAGGCGAGCGAAGCTCGCCAGGGTTTCCGTTCTCTCAACCAAAAACCAGCGGGCTCTGCCCGGCCGGGCGGGTGAGGGCACCCGCCCCTACGTGGTTTGGGTATGGCCAGATGCTGAGAGTACATGTCCCGATTTACCCCAGGGACATGGCCGGACATCATGTGGTTTAGCGCCTATTTCCTGTGACAATAGAGAAATGAAATGTTCCTGGAGAAGGCTGCTGGCCGCCACCGACGCGCTGGCCCTGGCTCTCGCCTGTGCCAATTGTGGTGGGGGCCTGAGCGGTCCCACCATCGGTTCAGGCGGCTCCGGAGGCGGTAGTGGTTCCGGCGGTGGGGGCAACAACCAGAGCGCCTGTAGCGCGATGAGCGCCGGACAGGGCGCCAGCCTCAACGGGTTTCGCCCCTTCAGCAGCGCTAGCCTCTGGAACCAGGATATTTCCGGCGCGGCGGTCGATCCGAACTCGACTGCCATCATCAATTTCATCGGGTCGAACGTTGGGATGCATGCCGATTTTGGCTCGGGACAGTACCAGGGCTCGAATATCGGCATTCCCTACTCTGTAGTAGGCGGATTGCAGGCGCCGGTCGGCATCACTTTCACCGCTTATGGTTCCGAGAGCGATCCCGGGCCGATGCCGGTGCCGGGGAATGCGCCAATCGAGGGCGATCCGAATCCCGGCAATGGCGATCGCCACGTACTGGTACTCGATAACAGCAATTGTTTTCTCTACGAACTGTTCAGCGCCGTTCCCAACGGAAACGGAAGCTGGAATGCCGCTTCGGCGGCAGTTTGGGACCTTCTGAGTGACGGCAACACGCAGCGTCCCTGGACATGGACTTCGGCCGACGCCGCGGGCCTGCCGATCTTTCCCGGCCTGGTGCGTTATGACGAAGTGGCGGCCGGACAGATTCAGCACGCCATTCGCGTCACCCTGCAGGACAGCCAGGCGGCGGCGGTGCTTCCCGCCACGCACTGGGCGGCCAACTCCACCAGCGCGAATGCACCCCCGATGGGCATGCGGATGCGCCTGAAAGCCAACTACGACATTTCCGGATTTTCTCCTCAGGTGCAGGTCATCCTGTCCGCCATGAAGAAGTACGGCCTGATCATGGCCGACAATGGCAGCTCCATGTACATCAGCGGCGCGCCCGACAGCCGCTGGGACAACAACGCTCTGCACGATCTCGGACAGGTTCCGGCCTCGGCATTTGAAGTCGTAAAGATGGATACGGTTTACACCGGATCGAACGTGCCGCAGGGCGCGGCCCCGAGCATCAACAGCTTCACGGCGTCAGCCACCAGCGTGAGTGCTGGCGGCAGCGTTACCTTGTCCTGGGATGTCAGCAATGCCTCTTACGTTGTCGTCACGCCGCAAGCGGGCGCGGTGCGAGGAACCAGCGTGGTTGTCCAGCCCGGCCAGACCACGACTTACAAGCTGTACGCCACCAACCAGTACGGACGCACCACGGGGACTGTAACAGTAACGGTGCCGTAGGGAAATCTGGGCGCGAGCGTCGCAATGGAGGCCGGGCGTCCCGCCCGGCTGGACGGGCGAGACGCCCGTCCTCCAGCAATTCAGAATAGTTTTTCCTGCCTCCGGAGATTTCCGAAGGAGCCGATATTAGCCAGAGCAAAATTGAAGCGGAACTGGTTTTCATTGCGGACCGACCCCAGGGCGAAGCGGCGGTATTCGACGCTCAGGCCACAGCAGTCCCAGTTGTAGGCGGCTTGGACCGCCGCATACTGGAGAAAGCCCAGGTTGGCGTCAAAGCCCAGATTGGTCGCTCCACTGAATCCCCGCTTGTTGGGTTGTCCATAGCCAAACAGAATCCGGAATTGATTGAAAACCTGCTGTCCCGGAGAGTTCGGAGTATCGCTGGGCGCCCGGAGATATGCATCTCCACCGCCTATGGTGTACGGCCCAAAACGATAGTTCACGAACGCAGTGCTGGCGTTGATCCGGCCTTGCTTAAAATCGTAGTCGATGTCCCATTCCGCTTCACTCCGGCTGGTGGCCTGGAATTTGAGGCGCGAGATCAGGGGCGAGAGCCGCCGGGCCTCAGCCAGGAAAGCGATGCCGGTAAAGTCTGCGGTGGTGGTGAAGACGTTCCTCTGCCCCGGCACCAGGGCCCCGCCGAAGGTAGGATCAAGAAAGTATTTCTGGCCCAGCTCCCAGGTTACGACTTCCCGCACCCGCGGTTCAGCCTGACAGGGAATTCCTCCGCGATCCGCTTGCCGCTCCCATGGAACCGGACTCTCCGCCGCGGGATGACCGATGATAAGAGACGCCATGCCGGTAGCGTCGCAGTTCTCTGGTTTCTCCGAAGTACGTTTGGCATAAAGCCGGTTGACTACCGCATATTCGACTTCATTGGTATTGCTCAGGATGTCGCGTTCGTCAAAGCGCAGAATCCGGGAAAAGTTATCCACTCCGGTGACGTAGCGATAAATGGCGCGCGGCTCGATGACGTGTTTCCATTTACGGCCCAGGAATTCGCGGTCGTAAACTCGCTCCAGGGCGGGCGGACGAATTTCCACCGATCCCTCGACCGCCCGCCGATTGATGACGTCGCTCAGCGCTACCCCCACGCCACCGCTACTGGGGACGAGTTGCTGGGTGTAAAAGGTTTCGCGCAGGGACAGCTCCGGACGCACCGACCAGCCGTCCAGCACCAGCGGGAGAGACAGCGTTGGACGGAGGTCAAAGCGTCCGACCAGTGGCGCGGTTCGAAACGAGGGTTCGCTGCGAGAGAGTCCTTCAGCGGCAACGTCGTAGGACCAGTAAAACGGCGAGCGCTCGATGGCGTGGTCCACACTGGAAGACTCGAAGCTGGGAGCGTGAAGGATGGTGATCACATCGCCCGGAGTCGTGCTCTCAAAGTTCTGATAACGCTGCGTTGACCCGTTGTAGAAAAAACCGCGCGTGGCATTGGTAAGAAAGGCCTCCGACTTCACCTCCGAGTTCACCGCCTGGCTGAAGACGTCATTAAAGGCGAGGCGAAAAACAAAGGAACTCAGATAGTCGATGCTGGCGACCCCGCGGAAGTTATGCCCAAAGCTATCTTCGGCGCTTAGCTTCACCTCGTGTCCCCCCTGGTCCACCGGTGGAGTTCCAATGCCGCGGTCGAAGACCCCAAAGTAGTTCAGGTACACATAGGACTTTTCACTGGGCCGGGCGCGAAACTCAATCTGCGGCGCCCATCCGCGTCGTGTAAAATATTCGGCCCCGGCGGTTAGGTCCATGCTGCGATTGATGGCCCAGAAAAAGGAGTCTCCAAAGATTGTGCCCTTGATCGAAGACCTACCGATGTTAGGGATGAGAAATCCGGTCTGCCTCGGCTCGCGCTCCACCGGGTGGGTGGCGAAGGGAAAATAAAAAACCGGAACGCCTTCAATACGGAAAGTACTGTGATAGATAGTGGCATTCCCACCCACTTCCACGACAATCTTGTGCGCGTTGAACTCCCACTTGGGCTGCGGCAGTTCGCAGGTGGTGATAGTTCCGTCGTAAACGACATAGTGGTCGGGACCGGTTTTCTCCACCACGCCGCCGGAAAAGGCAAAGGGGTTGGTGGTAGTCAAAGTCATCCGCTTCCCCCGTAACCGCATGCCCGTCGTTCCTACTACGTGTTCGAAGTGCCCCGACTCTGCACGAATGTTGTATGTGGCATGAGTGGCCTCAACGTGCTCGTCGTTAGGCCCGCCATCGAGCACCACGTGGCCATCCGCAATGGCCTCTCCCGTGTCGGAGTTGTAGTCAACTGATTCGGCGTACAGGATGTACGTGCCGTAGTGGATTTCCGCCTGCCCGCGCAGTTTGAACACGGCGCCGTCTTTTTCCTGCTGCAGGGCCCGGATGGTAACGTCCTGTTCTCGTACTGCGGAGGGCGCAGATGGCGGCGAAGATTGCTCTTTCGGTTTTTCCGACGAGGAAAGCAACTGGCTGGTAACTATGGGCGGAGCGAGTAGCAGATGACAAACCAACGCCGCCGTGATAAGGAATCGAGTGCGGGATGTCATCGCAAGCGGACGAAACCCCTGGTGAGGGAGATCCACGCTGGGGTAAGGTGACGTTAGCACGGCTCCAGCCCCGTAGCAAAGTTCAGGACAGAGTTCGGGACAGAGTTCGGGAGAAAGTTCGGGAGAAAACCCGGGGAATTCGCGCGAATTATTTTCACAGCTGTGGCATTCTTCTTGCGGGACCAGTTCATCTCTTGCCGCATGGCGCATGTTCTGCCGCTGGAGTTTCGCCGACCCCCGATCGTTCCTTCATGAAGCCAAGATTCGAACCCGACGTTCCGGCAGACGCAAGCGAAAGCCTCGTAGAGATTCTGGTTGATCCTGAAGCGTACGATGCCAGCGAGCAGCAATTTGCTCCCAGCCTCGAGCCTGTTGTTTACCACGCTCAACCCAGGTTCGTGGTGGAAGATGAACCGCCGAAGGCAGCGGCGCGGACTGAGTTCGAGAAATCCTTCCCCGCGTCAGAAACGAGTGCGGAGTCTGCCGAGACGCTTGAGCCGGCTGCAGCGGAAGCCGAAACGGAGCCGGCGCAGGATCCCGATGCCTGGCGGCGAGAGGTGGCTGCGCGATTGAGCCATTACCGGGCTCGTCGGCGCACGCGGGAGCCACGTTATCCTTCGCTGCAATTGAAGTTTGAGACAGAGCCGAGTTTCGACGCTCCGGCTGAAGCACCGCGGCCAACTGCTGCTCCCGCGCTGCGCCAGACCGTGGATTATTTGCCATCAGCCGCCGCTCCCCGCATCACCCTGGCTGAGCCTGCGAGCCATCCCCGGATCATGCCCGCCATTACGGAAACCACGGCGAAGGTCATCGAGTTTGCCAGCTACAGTCCGGCGCCGCGAGCGTTTGACGAACTGGCTGAACCGGTGCTGGACCGCCCCAGAATCATTGAGGCTCCTGAGCTGGTGCCTCCTCCCCCTGCCCTGGGCGGCTTCCTGATTGAACCCGTCGAAGAGCCGGCGAACGAGAGGCGTCCGGGATTCGAAATTCCGCTGCAGGCGGCGCCCATGATACGACGCCTCGCTGCTTCCGCCATCGATGCCACCCTGGTCATCGCGGCCTTCGCGGCTTTTGCCTACATCTTTTTCCGTCTCAATGCGGAGCTTCCGCCGCTGGCGAAAGTAGCCGGCACCGGCGTCCTTCTGGTCGCCTCGTTGTGGTCTGCCTATCAATATCTGCTGCTGGTTTACAGCGGCGCCACGCCTGGCCTGAAGCTGGCCAGGCTCGAACTGCATCGCTTTGACGGCAGTCCGGTCCCGCTCCGGCTTCGCCGCTGGCGCGTGCTGACCTCGGTCCTTTCCGGACTGTCGCTGGGCCTGGGCTACGCCTGGTGCTTCCTCGACGAAGACCGACTCTGCTGGCACGATCGCATTACGCGGACCTACATGGCGCCGAAGCACAAGTAGGGCCGCCAGCCTTTCGCTAACTGGATCGTGTGGGGACGGGTCTCCGACCCGTCCAGGCCGAGCGCAGCTCGGCTAGTTCGTGTGGCGCGGGCGCCCTCGCCCGCGTAACTGATTGTGTACACTCAAGCACGCTTCGCCAGGGCCGAGGGCCAGGCACTCTCGGGACAGCCGGCGAGACGCCGGCGCTACTGAAGACCTTCGCCAGGCGGGTGAGGCACCCGCCCCTACGTGGGCCGTTTTGTCTGCTAACATCTTTCGGTGACTCCGACTTCTCCTGTCCGCGTACGTTTTGCACCCTCTCCAACCGGGCATCTGCACGTTGGCAATGCACGTACCGCTCTGTTCAACTGGCTTTTTGCCAGAAAGAACGGCGGCACCATGGTGCTGCGCATCGAAGACACCGACGTTGAACGCAGCGAGGCCCGTTTTGAAGACCAGCTCATCGCCGATCTCAAGTGGCTGGGTCTCGACTGGGACGAAGGGCCGGATCTGGGCGGACCGTATGCTCCCTATCGCCAGTCCGAGCGTCTGGAGATTTACCGGGAACACGCCGAGCGCCTGATCACTGAGGGCAAGGCCTACCTGTGTTTCTGCAGCGAAGAAGATTTGCAGAAGGAGCGCGAACGGGCCCAGGCCGAGCATCGTCAGCCTATCTACTCCGGCAAGTGCCGCGCCATCGATCCGGCCGAAGCCGGGAAACGGCGAGCTTCGGGAGAGTCCTGCGCCATCCGGCTGAGAATTCCCGAGCATCCCATCCGCTTCCACGACATTGTGCACGGCGATGTCGAATTCTCGAACGAAGTGGTGAGCGATCCCATCATCCTGCGCTCGAACGGCATGCCGGTGTACAACTACGTGGTGGTCATCGACGACGCGCTGATGAAGATCACGCACGTGATCCGCGGCGATGATCATCTTTCGAATACGCCCAAACAGGTTGCCCTGTATGAGGCCCTGGGCTGGCCCGTTCCTGAGTTCGCGCACCTTTCGACGATTTTGGGCAGCGACCGGGAACGGCTTTCCAAACGGCACGGCGCGACTTCGATTGCGAATTTCCGCGATATGGGTGTGCTGCCCGAGGCCCTGGTAAATTATCTGGCGCTGCTGGGATGGGCGCCCACCGGCGGCACTCGGGAAATTTTCAGTCCCGAAGAGTTGAAGAAAGAATTTTCGCTCGAGCGAGTGACGCCTGCGGCGGCCATGTTCGATATGGAAAAGCTGTACTGGCTGAACCGGCACTACATCAAGAGCTGGCCGGTGGGAAACCTGACGGCGCTGGGGACGTGGTTTCTCTCCAAGGCAGGCTTCATTGAACTCAAAGATGCCAAGTGGTTGAGTGCGGAAAGTTTTCCCGTCATCGAGCTTGATCAGGAAACACAAATCTGGCTCACTCGGATTACGGAGTTGTTAGCTCCCTCTGTCGACCGCATGGAGCAACTGCCCGAGCGTGCGGCGCTGATCTTCAACTACGATGCAAGAGCCGCTCTGGCCGCTCCTGATAACGCCGACGTGCTGGGCTGGGCCAACACCGACGCCGTACTGGGGAGATTCGCGGTCAAGATTCTGGAAGATGAATCTGCCGCTGCCGCACAGCTGACGCCCGAACGATTCAAGCAACTGGTCAATGAAGTAAAAGCTGAGACCGGCGCAAAGGGGAAAGAATTGTTTCACCCCGTTCGCATCGTAATCACCGGTTCACACTCCGGGCCGGAATTCGACAGGTTGATTCCCATCCTCGAAGAGGGCAGCCGTCTCACGCTGCCCCGGCACGTGCTCAGCGTGCGCGAGCGGGTAGAAGAATTCGCCAGGCAGCGCGCCCAGAAGAGTTAGTGCCGATGTGGGTCGGACATCCTGTCCGACCCACACAACTCCGTGCTATCGTCCTTTCATGATTCGAAGTCTGGCGGTCTTCCTCCTGCTTGTGTCTGCCAGCGTGCCCGGGCTGGCCAAGGAAAAATATCAACATCCTGGACCCATCTACCTCGACCATGGTGGCGAGAAGTGGGCACAGAGGACCCTCAAGAAGCTTTCTCTGGAAGAAAAGGTTGGCCAACTTTTCATGGTCTGGGTGCGGGCGGAGTTCCTCAACGTAAACAGCCCCGAGTATCTGCAACTGCGCGACACCATGAGCAAATATCACGTCGGCTCCTTCGCCATGACAGTGCCGTGGGAGCCTCCATTTCTCTATCGCAGTGAGCCCTACGAAGCTGCCGAACTGCTCAACCGGTTACAGCAGGACTCCAGGCTGCCGCTGCTCTTCGCCGCCGATTTTGAGCGCGGGGTCACCATGCGTCTCCGGGGCGCAACTCCATTCCCGCACGCCATGGCCTTCGGCGCGGCGGGAAAGGAAGAATACGCCAAGGCCTTCGGCCGTATCACCGCCGAGGAGTCTCGCGCCGTCGGGGTGCACTGGAACTTCTTTCCCGACGCCGACGTCAACTCCAATCCGGCCAACCCCATTATCAACACACGTTCGTTCGGAGAGGATCCCGAGCAGGTTGGAGACCTCGTCGCTGCCTACATCCGGGGAGCGCGCGCCGGCGGAATGATGACTACAGCCAAGCATTTCCCCGGCCACGGCGATACCGCGACCGATTCCCACCTCAGCGTGGCCCAGGTCACGGGAGACCGGAAGCGCTTGAACTCCGTTGAACTGCCGCCCTTCCGCAAGGCCATCGCGGCGGGAGTCGATTCCGTCATGGTGGCGCACGTCAGTGTTCCCGCGCTCGAACCCGACCCCAATCGTGTGGCCACAACTTCTCCCGCGATCGTCTCCGACCTGCTCAAGCATGAGCTCGGCTTTCGGGGAATTGTCGTCACCGACGCGCTCGATATGGCCGGCTTGACCCGTCTTTACGCCGCCAATATCGGGCGCGCCGCCGTGGACGCTTTCAAGGCCGGCAGTGACCTGCTGCTCATTCCCGCTGACCTGGGAGCTTCCTACAATGCCGTCCTGGAAGCCGCTCGCAGCGGCGAAATTCCCTCCGCCCAGCTTGACGCCTCAGTCCTCAAGCTGTTGAAGGCAAAAGCAGCGCTGGGACTGAACAAAGCCCGCCTGGTGGATGTGAACGCCTTGCCGGAGATCGTGGGCAAACCGGAGAACCTGGCCCTGGGCCAGCAGATTGCAGACGACGCGGTGACCCTGGTTCGCGACAATGGCAAGATGCTGCCGCTGAAACAATCGGGAACTGTGAAGGGCGGACTTCCGTATCAACAAGTGGTGGAAGTGCACAATCGGGTGGTGGCGGTGGTGCTCTCTGAAGATGTGCGCACCGAATCTGGCCGCGCCCTGGAACGGGCGCTCAAGGCGCGCGTGCCCGATGCCAACGTGATCTATGTGGACCCACGTATCGCAACCGTTATGTCAGACGAGATCCTGAAAGCAGTGGACCAGGCGGAGTCCGTGATCGCCGCGGTCTACGTAGTGCCGACCGCAGGCAAGGCCATGCCGGGCGCGAACGGTCCGGTTAATTCGGTCGCACTCAACGATGCCAGCGGTACGTTGCTGCAGGCAATTTTGGACCATGCCGCGGCGAAAACCGCGGTTGTGGCCATGGGCAATCCGTACGTGGCGCAGGATTTCCCCGCTATACAGAATTACCTTTGCACTTTTTCCAACGCCGGCATCTCGGAGGTCAGCGCGATGAAAGCTCTTTTTGGCGAGATCGCCATTCATGGCCACTTGCCGGTCAGCATTCCCAACATCGCTCAGCGCGGGGCCGGCATCGAGCGCCTGGCACAAATCGCAGAGGAGGGATCGCAACATGCGTATAGCACAGCCGCTCAACGCTAACTCACACCTGGCCTTCGCTCTGGTTTTGGCTTTCGGCGCCCTGCTGGCCCTGCCCGGCTGCAGCGTCAACGTAAAGAAAAACGGTGAGGGGGAGGAAAAGAAGGTGGATATCGAGACCCCGATGGGCTCGCTTCACGTCTCCAAGGATGCAGACGTGCGCGACATCGGCCTCCCGGTTTATCCCGGCGCGCGCCGCAAGGAGCAAAGCGACGACGGTCACGACAACACCGCCCACGTCAATATTTCCAGCGGTCTCTTCGGTCTGAAAGTTGTGGCCATCCAATACTCTTCCGACGATCCGCCGGAGAAAATCATCGCTTACTACAAGGACCAACTCAAGAAATATGGCGAGGTGCTGGAATGCCGTGCCCAGGACAATCACGCCGGCGCAATGATGAATCCCGGTGATCATGCCGGTCATTCCGAGCGGCTGAAGTGCGAGGGAGACCAGAACGGCAAGTCGGTGGAACTGAAAGTCGGTACCGAGCAGAACCAACACGTCGCCTCCATCAAACCGGGTGACGACGGCAAAGGCTCGGATTTCGGCCTGGTCTATATTCAGATGCGTGGCGGCAAGGACACCATATAAAGAGATTGCAGATTGTGGATTGCAGATCGCAGATTTCAAATCGCGGGATTAGGATTGCGATCTTCCACTCTTCAAATCTGAAATCTGAGATCTAAAATCTGCAATCTAAATCTGCAATCTGAAGCCTGATTTCACCCCCTTCCTTGCCTCTGCTCGCTGCCCTGCTGTAACTTGAAACTCGGTGGAGTATCCCTGTCATCGCTGTGGCGCTGCCGTGGAACAGGGCACCGCTTTCTGCCCGCAGTGCAATGCGCCGCAAATTCGGGTGGCGGTGGCGGAAACGGTAACGCCTTCGGTGCCCTTCTCTGAATCGGGCTTTCCGCACCTGCCAGCTTATTTGCGCTCGTCGCTGGCCACTCGAATTGAATGGTCGCAGGCCTGGCCTGCCACTGCCCTGGCCGGTTTGATCGCGGCCGTGCTCATGCTTACTCCTTTTGCCGGCCTCGGATTGGGAGTTCTGATCGGCGGCAGCCTGTCAGTGGTCTTTTACCGCCGCCGCGTGCCCACCGCCCGCCTCACTGCCGGGATGGGAGCCCGCCTCGGCATGGTGACCGGAGTTGTGGCCAGCGGCATTCTCGCCCTCGTGCTCGCAGCTTACACCCTACTGTCCCACAGCTGGGATAGCGTCCGCGAAGATCTGATGGCCGGAATCGAGCAAGCCGCAGCCCGCAATCCCGGCCCGCAATCTCAACAAGCGGTGGAATTTCTCAAAACTCCTCCGGGTATTGTGCTGCTTCTGACCATGGCCCTGATCGTCACTCTGGTGGCGTTTGTAGTCTTTTCCGGATTGGGAGGAGCTCTGGGCGCTGTCCTGTTTCGCCGCAAAGAGCAACTCTAGCCCGCATACAAGGATGCGACCTTCACCAGGAGGACAAAAAATGGTCCGATAGCAGGGCAAGGCCCGGTCCGCCCCAGGCCCGCCGTGCAAGTTGCGCACCGCCCGAAGGCGGTCTATAGTCACGTTGTTTTCGGAGAGTGCCATGAAACATCTCCTGAACTGGGCTTTAAGCGCGCTGGCAGTCTGGATTGTGGCCCGGCTGGTGCCGGGTTTTCACGTCAGCGGGCCATTGGCGGCGCTGATTGCGGCGCTGGTGATCGGCTTCGTCAACGCTACCCTGGGAGTCTTCCTGAAGATCGTTACCTTTCCCCTGGTTCTGCTTACCCTGGGGTTATTTTGGCTGGTGATCAACGCAGCCATGATTGAGCTGGCGTCGGCCGTGGTCCCCGGCTTCCACGTGGATACTTTCGGCGCCGCCTTCGTGGGAGCAATCGTGTTGGCGCTGGTCAACATGTTCTTTCGCTGGCTGGCGGGCACGGGGAGAAACCGGAATTGATGAAATTTACCGCAGGTTGTTTCTGCGTCACACATGACGAGGGCAAGATGCCCTCGCGGCAGCCGGCGGGACGCCGGCGCTACAAACCGCACGCCACACGGAATCCATAATCGGCATAGTGAAATTCCGGGGGAATGCTGGAGCGGGCCGCGCACCGGCTGGCCTTGACGTGATGCCGCCAGGAACCGCCCCGCGACGCCCGCCGATCGCCCCGCTCGGGGCCTGCAGGATTGCGCTCGCCTGAAATCGCGTAGTAGCCGGCCTGATACCAGTCGCTGCACCACTCATGCACGTTTTCGCAAATGTCATAAAGCCCAAAGCCATTGGGCGCGTACCGGCCCACAGGCTCAGGGCCATTCTTCCAGCGCGTTTCGTAATCCGGCAAGGATTGCGGCGGGGCGTCCCCCCAGGGATAGACCTGGCTTTCGACACCGCCACGCGCTGCCCGCTCCCACTCCGCCTCGGTCGGCAGACGATAACTCAGGCCAGTGCTGAGACTGAGCCATTCGCAGTATTTCACTGCGTCAAACCAGGAAACCGCGACCACCGGCTGTTCCGGATGGTTGAAAGCAGGGTCGTGGCAGAGCGGCGCTGGAGGACTTCCCGTGGCGCACACGAAGTGAGCGTACGCGGCATTCGTCACGGCACAGGACGCCATGCGAAACTCATCCACCCAAACACGATGAACGGGACGCTCGTTGTCCTGCCCGGTCTCCGATCCCATCCCGAACCAGCCTTCGGGAATGCGCACCAGTTCCGGGCTCAACCAGGATGGGGTGCGCGGATGGGCTCGGCGAAGAAGGCATGAGGTTACAGTCTAAAGCGTTGTGTTCAATCCTTCCTGCTTGCGCCAATTCAAAAATCAAAAGGCGGGGGGCGAGGACGCCCGCCCTGCACTTTTTCGGGCTGGGAAAACCACTTCCATCTAAAGTGGAAAAAACCTTCCAGGGCCCGCTTGCAAACAAATACCTCCAACTCATCCGCTGTGTTTTCATGTAGATACGCGGATGCTCCATGGGCCTAAACGTGCTTCCTATTAAAGCACCAAGAGAATCAACCCATTTAGAGACGAGTATGTACTTTATGAAGCTACTGTTGAAACTGCTCATCGGCGGCGTGCTATTGACGGCCACGGGATTCGCGCAAGAATTAAAGCGCGGCGCGCTTCCGCAGGAACCCGTCGCGGAGTCGCAAGCGTCGACCGAACAGATCATTGCCACGGGCGTGCGCCACCAACCTGCTCCGGTGATACAGCCCAAAGCGTTGCCGGCGTTGAATCCATCCCTGGGAGAAATTGCCCGCAGGGCCCGCGCCGCTCATGCCGAGGCACCAAAAGCAAAGTTAGTGGTTGCAGAGGACGCGCCACCGCAAAAGTAAATCGGCATCACTCCAGGTTCATGACTTGGGCAACACCAAGCCGCGCTGAACCTGGGCGCCGAGAAAGTCTGGCCGAAGATTCTATCCGGCGCGACTAGGCGTCTGAGGTTTGGTGTCCTGGCTTCCGAAGACTTGCTCAAACGCGTGGTCCAGCTGAGTCAACGCGCGCGCACAGTCGCCCTTGAAACTCGATCCATGCATGATAGCCAGAGTGTCCGGCCTAAGGCTGGCCAGCTTATGCAGGTTCTTCGAAGTGGCGCCACTGTAGGGCACATAATCAGCGAGAATTCCCGCCTGATAACTCCGCATCGCTTCGTGCGATCTGCCCACCACGTCCGACTCTGTGAGTGGCTCCAGATCTCCCGTCTGATGGAACAGGTCTGAACACAGGAGTGTCTTGTGGGTTTCCTCGAAGAGCAGACCGGCATCCCAACCGTGCGGTAAATGTGGTGTCTGGCAATAACGGAAGCAGTATTTGCCGGTCGAAAATGTTTCTCCATCGGCCATGGGACGAGCTTCGCGCCCAATGAAGTCGTTCACGCAAACCAGTGCACCCACCTGGCTGCACACAACATCGGCGTTCGGCGCCACGGCCAGCCATTCGTTGAGCGATCCGCATTCATCCGACTCAAAGTGGCTAAAGGAGATATGCCTCAACTCGGTCAGCCGGATGAGCGTTGACACAGCTTCTCGAACTTCCGCGAACATGCCTCGAAGTCCGGTATGAAATAAGAGCGGCTCCTGGTCCTTAATCAGAAAATGATTGAACTGTAAGTCGCCCCATGCGGCGTAGATTGAGATCCGGTAAAGATCCGGCGCAATCTCTGTAATGGTTGCCATAGCAGCCTCCCGTAAGATCGATACAATTCGTACAGGATTTTAAGAGCTCTCTCCGATGAAAAGCAGGACAAAATCGTCAACCCTGGCAGGCGATTTTTAGGCAGCGTTGTCCCCGCTGCCGCATGGGAGGAATTTTCCCTTACTCCATCTTTCGGGGTTTCCCGAAGATGTGCGCGCGCTGTTCCATCTGCGACCTGAAATTTCAGCGGGAAGAAGGGTACTTTCTGGGGGCCATGTACATCAGCTTTGGCCTGGCACTTGCGGTGATCACGCTGATCGCGGCGCTGCTGTGGGCTGCCACGGGCTGGTGGATCACCAAGGATGTGGTCTGGGCGGTGGTGCTGTTCGTTCCACTCGCGCCGACCATTTCACTCTTCGCCCGGGTGCTCTGGATTTATCTGGACCAAACCTTCGATCCCGAACCGCCGGGGATCGGCGGCTTCCAACCGTAAGTCGAACTCGCGCGGGTAGTGTGAGGAGCCCTTCGCCTTTTCACTCCGAGGTCGCATACCCTGCGCCGTTCTTGACTTTCAGACGGGCATCACAACATGTGCCAATTTCAATGGCCTGGTTGTCCATAGAGACAGAGCGGATCACTCTCCAAGGCATCACCTGTGTGCGCGAAGGCCCGAGCGCGCGACCCGCCGCAAATGTGGCTGAATTCACACTCTCCACACCTTCCCCGGAACAGTTCCGGCGCGTGCAACGCCTGAAAGAGCGGTGCCTGCCGATACACATTTACCAGCGAATCAGTTCGTACGTTGCCGCAACGAGAGGGCAAGAAACCTGATGGATAAATGTCGCCTTGGTTGGAAACGAAGACAATTCCATGGCCGTCGCGAATCTGGAATCCCTTGTAAACCGCACTTGCCTTGATTTCGGCCGCCGTCCTGCCGGAGCTGTGCATGCGGTTCAAGGCGAGGCGCCGGTAAGATGGCGCCTCTGTGGTTTTGACAGCGAATGGCGCATCCGGCACGAGGTCGAGAACCCAATTCATGATTTCCTCGCCAAGCGCCGGGGAAACCTCCTGCAACGCCTTGCCGCGTCCCACCGAGATCAGGAAGAACAGGCTCCAGCGCATGACCGGGAAGGTCTTCAGAAGTTCATAAATCGCCGGCAAATCATCGGCGGTTTCCTGTGCCACTAGGGTATTGATCTGAATGGGCAGTCCGAGCCGCCCGGCTTGGCGTGCCACGTCTATGGTCCGGTCGAAGCATCCCGGCACCGCGCGGACCGCGTCGTGCCGGGCGGCGGAAGAGCCGTCGAGGCTCAAGCCAAGACTCTGAATGCCGTGCGACTGCAGCCGTTCAAGGGCTTCGGTGGTAAGGGCCGGAGTGGCGCTCGGAGTTATGGAGACCTCGAGACCCAACGCCCGGGCGTCATCGATCACCCGGAAGAGATCTTTGCGACTGAGTGGGTCGCCACCGGTAAGAATCAGGTGCGGCAAGGGAGCGCCAAACTCAGCGATCTGGCGCAGCAAGCTCATACTTTCTACCGGGGTCAGTTCCAGGGGATGAGGACCCGGCATGGCTTCAGCGCGACAGTGCCGGCATGCCAGCATGCAGGCCTGGGTCATCTCCCAGTACACCAGCATGGGATTGCGGCTGAAGTCGTAATTTTTGGGGTCCATGGTAACCGGGCGCGTCACAGGGATGACCATTTTGTTTTTGCTCATGCGCGTGACCAGCACGCCACTCCAAGTTAGGCTCCCGGAGCCAATCTCTGCTGTGATCCTAATCACGCCCGTCGGTGATCCTCTTTACCCTCTCAAGGGCGCTGGCGCGCAAACCCAAAAAAAGAAAACCGGAACAGGCTGAATTCCGCTCCGGCTCCCCCCTTGCAGTGACGGGTGAGCCGCATTCGGAAGCTTGTCGCCGCCGAGTCAGCGAACTTCGGCGAGTTGGGTACGCAGTTTGTGGGTGGCTCGGAAGAGAGTGTTCTTGATCGTGCCTTCCGTCGTGTTCAGCATTCCGGCCACGGTGCGCAGCCTCATGCCGTGGTAATGCTTGAGTTCGAATACCATCCGTTCGCGGGGCGAGAGCCGCCCCAGGGCGCGCACGATGCATGACTGCAGTTCGCGTCCGGCAAAGCTTCGCTCCGGACTGGCGGTCGGGCTGTGATCGGGCATGCGGTCAAGCAGATCTTCCTGCTCGCCGTCAGGAGTAGAGGTCGTATTCAAGTCCCGGCCGCGAGAATGCTTCTTGCGCAGATGGTCCAGGCAGAGGTTGGTGACGATGCGATAGATCCAGGTGTAGAACGAACACTCGAAACGGAAACGTGCGAGATTGATGTAGGCGCGGAGAAACGCCTCCTGATAAATATCCTGTCCATCTTCCGGCGATCCGGTGAGGTGGATGGCCAGGCGCAGCACGGCGCGATCGTACTGCCGCACCAGTTCTTCGAAAGCCGCCGTGTTTCCTTGTTGAGCTGCGCGAATCAGCGCGGAGTCGTCCACCCGGACCGGCGTGACCGACGCCGGCTTGCCGGAAGTCAGAACCGGGCGGTTCAGGTATGGCGTCAAACGAATTTTGCCGCTCTCAGACATGCTCATACGTTTTACCCGACGAACTTGTAACCCGTACCGTGCACCGTGAGGATGAAGCGAGGCTCATCTGGTTTCGGTTCAACTTTCTGCCGCAGACGCACAATGTGCGCATCCACGGTGCGGGTAGTGGGAAAGCGGTCATACCCCCACACATCCTCCAGCAGCCGATCGCGGCTCAGGGTCTCACCGGGATGGCACAGAAAATATTTCAGCAGTTCAAACTCCTTGGACGAAAAATCCATGGCCTTGCCACTGCGTGAGACCTGGCAACTCTTCAGATTCACCTCGACCTCGCCAAAGGAATAGCGCTCCTGGTCTTTGGGAACAGTCTTGGCGCGCCGCAGCACCGCTTTCACCCGGGCCAGCAACTCGCGGATCGAAAACGGTTTGGTGACGTAGTCATCCGCGCCCAGTTCCAGGCCGACGACCTTGTCCACTTCCTGGCCGCGCGCCGTCAGCATGATGATCGGCACCGAAGGTCGCTTGGCTTTGAGCTGCTTGCAGACGTCGAGGCCGCTCATGCGGGGCATCATCACGTCGAGGATGACCAGGTCGGGAGCTTCTTTCAGAGCGCGTTCCAGTCCAGCCACGCCATCGGGAGCGGTGATGACGTCATAGCCTTCGAATTCGAAGTTGTCGCGCAGGCCCGCCACCATGTTGGGCTCGTCTTCGACAATCAGGATTCTGGTCATGTCGTAAATCCTTGCTTCCGCTACTGTCGAAACTGCCCGCCCGGACAGCCGGGACGGCTCCCCACGCGATTCCTCAGGCTGATGCGGTTGCGCCGTTGAACCGCTCCGGCCTGACCGGCAGGACGATGGTGAATTTGCTGCCCTGACCCGGCGTGCTGTCCACCGAGACCTCGCCCCCATGGGCCTGCACGATATGGCGCACCAGCGAAAGGCCCAGGCCGCTGCCCTTGGTGTTGTGCACCAGCGGGTCCCCCACGCGATAAAACTTCTCAAAAATCTTCTGCTGCTCCTGATGCGGGATGCCAATGCCCTGGTCCACCACTTCCAGCTTTACCGAGCCGTTGTCGCGATAGAGATTGACGCCGATATACTTCCGGTCCTGCGAATACTTCAGCGCGTTGTTCACCAGGTTCAGCAGCGAGCGCGCCATGGCCTCGCGGTCCACCCGCATGGGCGGTACTTCGTCGATCTTCTCTTCGAACTGGAACCCGCTTTGCTCCAGCTGGTAGCGATAGGAGTCGAGCGTGTTGTGCACCAGTTCGCTCATGTCGGTTTCGCGGAAGTCGTATTCCTTGCGTCCCGCCTCGATGCGCGAGAAATCGAGGATGTTGTTGATCAGCGCGGTCAGGCGTTCACTCTCCTTGCGGATGATGCGGTAGTACTCCTGATATTTTTCCGGACTGGTGAGTCGCCCCATTTCCAGGGTCTCAGCGTATAACCGGATGAGCGAAAGCGGCGTGCGCAGCTCGTGCGAGACGTTGGAAACAAAATCGGATTTCAACCGCGCCAGTGCCATTTCCTTTGTCACGTTGCGATAGGTCAGCGCAATTCCAGCAGCCAGTACCATGGATAGAGCAGCCAGCGTGAGTAAACTCATGCGCGCGAAACGTTCGCCAATGGCCGCCAGTGTGTTTCCCCGCAGCTTGATAGCCAGCGTCAAGCCCGGGAATGCGCCTTCCAGGTTTCTCTCCACTTCGGGAGCGCCGCCGTCCCATCCCGTGGACTGGGCCAGCGCCGTGGACTCGTATTTGCCGCGCAGCATCATGACGGCATGATTCTTGTCGCTCTGGGCGTCAGCCACATTGTGGTTGATGACATCATCCAGGGTCTGCGGAAAGAACTGGTCTTTCAGGTAGTCGGCGTCCAGAGCGGCGCCTGCGATGGCAAGCCCTCCCGTCTTCTCGTCTTTTACGATAAACAATGCGGTCGATTGATAAACCTTCTTATCACCACGCGGCACCCATTCCCCCTCGAAGATATAGGGCGAGCCCTTTTTCTGGAGATGGACCAGTTTCTCGGATGTGTCGTGGAAGTCCATCTTCAGCCAGCCCTCGTACATCTTCAGCCAGTCGGCCTCATCGCGAAACCCCTCTTCTTTCTTCAGCCGACCGGATTGGGAGCGAAACACCATTCCGGTTTCCGGGGAATACATGAATACGTGTGCGACGTAGGGATGGGCGGCCAGAATCTTGTCGAGCGTGGGCGCGCACAACTCACTGGGGGCGGGGAACTCGGTGCGAACGTCGTCCAGCAGTTCGTATGCTTTGTGATTGATCTGCTTTTCCGAGATGGCCAGCACCTGGCTGTATTCGCGCTGGAAGGTGGCTTCCACCGCACGGTCGCGCTCAATGTGTCTCACATGCCAGACACTCAGGATCACCAGGGCGGCAGCGGGCAATACAACCGCGAGCTCCAGCGTAAGGAGCAATCGGGTTTTTTCGTTCCGCCGTTTCATGTTCATTTCCTGAATGTTACTGCCGGTTGAGCGCCCCGGCCCGCAATCAAACATAGTCAAGTGGTGCTGTGCGGGTGTCAATCGGGGGTAAAAATACGTAAAAAGTTGTGAACTGATTGATCAGGAAGGCACTTCGAAGGCGGCCACGGCTTTGCGCGGATTCACACGGATCGGAACAATGCCTTGATATTCGATCAGTGAAGATCCGTGGCTGGTTCAGGTGTGGAAGCTACGGCAGTCTGAAATCAACCGTAACGAAGGTCTCGGCTTCAACGGCGCGGCCGTTCACCAGGTAGGGCTGGTAGCGCCACTGCTTCACCGCCCGATACGCGGCCTGGCCGAGGAGAAGCGATCCGCGTACCAGCTTCAGGTCCTGAATGGTTCCGTCCCGGCCTATCCATGCCTGCAGTACGACCGGACCCTGCAAGCGTGCCTTTACCGCTTGTTCGGGATAGGTGGGCAGGACCTTCTGCTGCAGCAACCGGCGAGAAAGCTCCTCGGACAGGGACACGGGCTCGAGAGCGGCGAGGAGCGACGGGGCAATGCGCGCCACGCTGCGCATGCTCGTGCTCTGCACCGGGTTGTTCAAACTGTCCGGAATGCGGACTGTGGTCGTGGCCGCGTTCGCTTGCGGACTCGGCGGTCCGGCTTCAACCTCAACGGGTTGGGGCGTTGCCGCTGGTTTGGCGGCGGCAGCGTTCTGAAATGGGTCCCTGACTGCGGTGACGCGGACGCGCCCCACCGCCCGGCCGGGAGGCGCGGACTGTTGATCGTCATTCTCGGCGGTCAGTACCGGCGGCGCCGAAGCGCTTCCATTGGGCCGGCGCAACCAGGCTTGTGTCTGTTCCAGCATGCGTCCGTATATCCGGGCTACCGAGGTCTTCGTGCCCTGTCCCCGCAGCGGCTCGCTGAATACATAACCTACGGAAAGAAAGGCGATGGCTATGGCCAACCCCGGCAGCACCCGCCTTCGATTCTTTGGCCGAAGATTCGTCGAGGACGAAAAACTTGGTTGTGGCGCGGTAAACAGGGTTTGCACCCGCGACCGATACAGGAGATCGTCGTCAAAAATCGGTTCGGCAGCTACCACCGGCGCAACACTTTCGGTACGGCGGGGGGGAGGTGGGGAGGGCCAGGCACGAAGACGCGGCGAGGGATGCGGAGCCTTGCCGTCCGAAACCGTGCTTTCGACAACTTTGTTCTCTGCAGACGCGTTCTCTACAACGGGAAACGGTCTGGCTTGCGACCGATCAGGAATCTGATCTTCAGCCGCAGATGACCCCCTCCGGGGCAGCCAGGATTTCATCTGGGCGAGAAATGGATCAGAGCTCAGCAGGGCATATTTGATCTTGTCGGGAACCAGCGGCCTTCCCAGGACCAGGTCAGCGCCGGCTTCACGGGCGGCGGCAGCCGCTTCCGGATTGGCAATCGCAATGGTGAACGCCGAGTGGTTGGCCTTGAGTTCACGCACTGTCTTCAGCAGGAAAACTGCTTCCAGCCCTTCGTTCCAGTCCGAAACCACTACATCGAAACTGCGGCTGGTGATCTTTTCCACCGCACCGAAGATTTCCGGACAACTCTCAACTTCAAATTCGAGATCGGTGAAAGCAAGACTGAGGGCGCGTGAGGCCTCCTCATCGGAGGAGAACAGCAGAGAGTGTGGCCACATAGTATTGAGACTAGTGGGGCCGGATCGAAGCCACAAGTTACGAACTACGCTGCAGGTGACCGCCGGGGGACACGTAACTGCGAGGTCAGTTACCTGTCCCAAAGGACATGTGTCCACGGTAACCGCGGGATTTATCAGGGTTGCGACCCTCGTGCTATGGGAGCTTTCCGCCTGATCACGCTGGACAAAACCGGGCGAAAACAGTGAACCAGGGCCGGCGTCCACGAGTCCGGGCAGCCGCGAGGTTCCGCCGCCACAGGATTACTTCCGGAATTGCTGGGCCACAGATTCCGGCAAGTCGTCCTCCAGTTTCGCGGCCAGCCAGCGCTGCAGTACGGAGCGCTGCTCGGACGGAATCATCAGCGAACGCAGACCGGCGCGTCCATTTTCGTCTCGCCAGCAGACTTCCGCCTCGATCTTGAAGTGGATCGATTGGCCGGGCAGCATGAACAATACGCTTACCTGCATCCCGGGCTTCAAAGCGGGCGACCCGGTGATGGCCATGCCGCCCTCGCTGATATTTACCAGATGGCAATGGACTTCCTCGCCGTTGGTCAGGAGGGTTGCTGAAATTTCCGTCGGACAACGAAAGGAGCGGCGCCGTTCCCGCACGATCAATCCGAAGGCAGCTTTCAGAGTCCGCCCCACCGAACCGGCGGACAGGGGCTTTTCCATCAAAAAATTCGCTTGAATCTCCGACTTTGCTGGTTTACCGGGATCCGTAATCGCGAACGTCACAGCCGTCCGGTTGGACGGGGACCGACGGACCTGCCCAAAAAGTTGATCTGCCTCCGGCAACCCAAAGTCGATAATGACCGCCTCGAATTTCTTGCGGCTCAACAGGCGCTGGGCCATGCCGACATCAACGCAAACTTCGGTTGCGATTGCGAGTAGCTGCATGCCTTCGGCCAGCTGCTGAATCGCAACTGAATCGTCGCAGACCAGAAGCACCCGGCCCATCGAAGCGCTTGCCCCCGGAGAACCCATCCCCCAGACCCCTCCCTGTAAGTCTCGCGGTATTGCTCTGTCGCAGCCCGATTGTGCGCTGAAATGAAACGGTTGGGGATTAAATTCCGCTGTTCGTCGGAAAACCGGAAGGGCAGGTACTGGTCGTCGGTAGGACGGAATCACCGCGGGCCCACGAATGTGGGTCGGACACTCCCGTCGACTACGCTCAGGTGGATCTTGTGGCTCAGCCTCCCGAGACCTGGTTAAGCTGGGAGAGAGCCACTTTTTGCCGCCCATCCTGAGCGAAATTCGCCGGATCGAGCCAGCGCTCAAAATTGGCCTTCCGCAGTGGCCATTCAGAATCCAGGATGGAGAACCATGCCGTATCCCGATTTCGTCCTTTGACGATCATGTGTTGGCGGAAAATCCCTTCAAAGCTGAAACCAAAGCGCAGCGCCGCCCGCCGCGAAGGCGCATTAAGGGCATTGCACTTCCACTCGTAGCGGCGGTATCCCAGGTCCTCGAAAACATGCCGCGCCATGAGATACATGGCCTCAGTCGCATGCGGGGTCTGTTGCAGTCGCGGAGTAAACAGGATGCTGCCCACTTCGATCACCCGATGGACGGGTTCGATTCTCATATAGGCGGCGTATCCCACCGCCTTCCCGGAGGCCGAATCGACGATCGCGAAAAACAGTGGATCTTCAGAAGCAGCGATCCGCTTAAGGTGGATGTCGAAAGCCGCCCGGTCGGAAAATGGCCCCTCAAACAGATATTGCCAAAGCTGGTCGCCGGTTTCCCCGCGCGTCTCTTCATAGAGCGAGTACCCGTGGGCGGGAGGGTCGAGAGGCGCCAGGGTGACCAACCGCCCTCGCAACGCCGTCCGCACCGGGCGGCGGGCGGAAGTGGTGTCAACGCGAGAACCGATCGGGGTTGCGCCTTCAGATGACGCTTGGTTCACCATTCTCAGTTTGCCCTTTCCGGAGCGGTAAGTAGAGAAGATCAGCAGGACAGTCGTTAGACACTATAGATCACAAGTCTGGGCGCGCGCCCCGGGGAGTGCTGGCGGCCGGCAAACGCAAATATGGACTACCGCCGCCTCAGAAGCCGGGGGTGGGCGGGACACATGGCTCCGCCGTTCTCCTTGCCGGGAAGGGAAAGCGAGCGCTGACCTGGGAATGTCTGTGTCTAGCCGCCTCGGGCGTGGCGCAATGGGACGGCCGGGAGTGGGCCGCCCCCTGTAGTCGTGGCGGGTTGACGTCCTTCTAGTGGCGGTCGCGATCATGATCGTGGTCATGATCATGGTCGTGATTGTCGTGGTGGTTATTGCGCCACTCCCAATATGCCCTTTGCTGATCGCGGTCGAGTCTGCGATAGTCGCGGCCATCGTAGTGATTCTCGACTACCCACTGGTGATAGTAAATTCTTTCGTTGTCGTCCCAGCGGTGATACTGGTTGTGATACGGGTCATAGACTCGATAACTTCGGGTTGCACAACCCGTGGTCACGGCCGGCGCCAGAAAGGCAACGGCCAGGAGCATAGAACTGAGATATCGGTATCGACCATGCATAGCGTCATGCCTCCTTATGAATTGAGCTTTCTTCCCGAGTCTTGGGTGCGGCACGGAATCGCTGAGTTGCTCGGAGGGTCTCAAAATACAGGCTTTACCCGGTGCCGGTGTCGAATGTTTATTGGGTCGTACATTCCTGATTCGGGAAGAGTTAGGTCTGGACTTGTTCCCGGCCATCTTGCTCCGGGCCGTGTTGCCCGGGTATGATGCAGCGTTTATGACTGCGAAAATATCTCCACGTCCAGCGGGTCTGCACGAGAAGTCGCAACTGATGTCGGCATCGGAGATTGAGCGTACGCTGGTGCGCCTGGCGCATGAAATCATCGAGAAAAACAACGGCGCCGCCGACCTGGGACTGGTCGGAATCCGGCGGCGCGGCGTTCCCCTGGCACAGCGATTGGGGCAAATGGTTGCACGCATCGAGAAGACGGCGGTTCCCGTCGGCACCTTGGACATCACTCTGTATCGCGACGATCTGTCCACGCTGGGACCGAAGCCGGTGGTGCAGAAGACCGAGATCGGCTTCCCGGTTGGCGGCAAGAACGTCATCCTGGTGGATGACGTTCTCTATACCGGCCGCACCATTCGCGCCGCGATGGACGCGCTGTTCCGCGAAGGCCGCCCCCGGCGGGTGCAGTTGTGTGTGCTGATTGACCGTGGACATCGCGAATTGCCCATTGAAGCCGCGTTTATCGGACGCAAGGTGCAGACCTCGGACCGGGAAATTATCGAAGTGAAACTGCGCGAGGTAGATGACGCGGAGAAAGTTCTGCTGGTCGAACGCCAGGATTGATCGACCGGATGGATCGCCTCATTCACGCGCCCGCGTTCAGCCATCGAGCTTCCGAGACGTCATACTCTGGCAAACCATGAATCAAGCTGCTCGCGGCTCCCTGCTGGGCATCGAACATCTCGGGGTGGAGAACATTCTGGGCCTGCTCAAGCTGGCCCGCCGGATGAATCCGCTTAAGCCGCGCTCTTTGCTGCGGGGCAAGCGCGTGCTGTTGCTGTTTTACGAAGCCTCCACCCGCACCCGCAGCTCCTTTGAAATCGCGGCCAAATCGCTGGGCGCCATGACCACGCTGGTGCTCTCCAGCGGATCGAGCATCGAAAAAGGCGAGTCGCTCCTGGACACCGGCTACACGCTGCGGGCAGTGGGCGCGGACGTCATCGTGATCCGGCATCCCCAGGCCGGCGCGGCGGCCCTGATGGCGCGCTATCTGGACATTCCCGTCATCAACGCTGGCGATGGCATGCACGAACACCCTTCCCAGGCGCTGCTGGATGCCTACACCATCCTGCGCCACAAGAAGGCGCTGAAGGGTCTGCAGGTTGCCATCGTAGGAGATATCTATCATAGCCGCGTAGCGCGGTCGGCGATTCATCTGCTCAATAAGTTTGGTGCGCGCATCACGCTGTGCGGGCCGCCCGAATTTTTGCCGGAAACCGCGCTCAGCCTGGCGCCCGGACTGCACCTCGTGCGTACGGTGGAAGATGCGGTCCACGGCGCCGACGTGATCATGACCCTGCGGGTGCAGAAGGAGCGTCTGGGGGGGGCCAAAATAAGTTTGCAGGATTACATCGCCCGCTACCAGATAACCATGGCAAGGCTGAAGCTGGCCAAAAAGGACGCCATGCTCATGCATCCTGGACCGATTATTCGAGGGCTGGAGTTGACCTGGGAAGTAGCGGACTGTCCGCAGTCGGCGATTGTGGAGGAAGTGCGGAACGGAGTGCCGGTGCGCATGGCGATTCTGGCTCGGGCGCTGGGAAGAGTGCGTTGAGGACCTAATTTCACCGCGGAGACACAGAGGCACAGAGAAATCTTTTGGGTTTCGTCCAGTTGGTTTGCTTTTCTCCGTGGCTCTGGGTCTCTGTGGTAAGAAGACCCTTGTCTGGGAAGGCGATTTGAGTTCAAAGAGAGAAAATTACAGCCTGTTGATCAAAGGCGGACGGCTCATCGATCCTGCCGCGCAGATCGACGCGCCTATGGATGTCCTGTTGCGGGACGGCCAGGTGGCTGAGGTCGCGCCGCCGGGCAAAACGCGCGGCACCGCCCACGATAAATTCGATGCTCGCGGACTGATCGTCTCCCCCGGCTTCATCGATCTGCATGTTCACTTGCGCGAACCCGGGCAGGGCTACAAGGAAACCATCGCCACGGGGACGGCTGCCGCCGCGGCCGGCGGATTCACATCCGTCTGTTGCATGCCCAACACGCAGCCGGTCATCGACTCGCCGGAGTGGGTCACTTGGCTGCAACAGCCGGAGCGCGGGGCGGTAGTGAATGTGTTTCCGATCGCCGCCGCGACTCATGCCAGCAAAGGGGCGGTGCTTACGGACTTTCGGGCTTTGCAGCGCGCGGGCGCGGTAGGAGTCAGCGATGATGGCAAGCCCATTCTCAACGACAGCGTCATGCGCGAGACCATGCGCCTGTCTTCCGAAATTAATCTTCCTGTAATTCAACACGCTGAAGATACACGCATGACCGATCGCTGCTCCATGAACGACGGTCCAACAGCGTTTCGCCTGGGGCTGCGTGGTATGAAGGCAGCCGCCGAGGCCTCGGTCGTTGAGCGTGATGTGCAGCTGGCCCAGCAGTTCACCGGCGCACGCCTGCACGTGGCCCATCTTTCGACCGCGGACGCACTGAAGGCGGTGCGCCGCGGGAAACGAAGCAAGTCACACGTCAGCTGCGAAGTTACGCCTCACCACTTCGCGCTGACCGACGCGGACGTCGGCGAATACGACACCAACTTCAAGATGAACCCGCCGCTGCGGTCAGATTCCGACCGCGAAGCCATCCTCGTGGCATTGGCCGATGGTACGGTCGATGCGATTGCCACCGACCACGCACCCCACGCACCGCACGAAAAAATCATCGAGTTCGAGCGCGCGGCTTTCGGGATCACCGGCCTTGAGACCGCCCTCGGCCTCGCTATCACGCACCTGCACCGTGGACACAGGATCCCGCTCAGCCGGATTGTCGAACTCTTTACCGCCGGCCCGACGCGTGTGTTCAGCCTAAGGGGACGAGGGACGCTGATTCGCGGCAGTCACGCCGATGTCACGATCTTCGATCCGCAAAAGCGCTGGACGTTTGACCCGGCCAAGTCGCACTCGCGGTCGCACAACACTCCGTTCGGTGGTGCCCAGCTGACGGGGAAAGTGGTGGCGACGGTTGTGGGCGGGCGGGTTGTGTATCGGGGGGATTGATCGATGTGGGCGCGAGCGTCCCGCTCGTGCGTCTTCAATCCCAAAGATGTTACGTGATGAATGTTCGCCGGCACGAGCGAGGACGCTCGCGCCTACATTAACTCAGGATCCCCATTCTCTCGCCCACCCGTTTCAGCACCTCCAGCGCCTGCTGCAATTCGTCCTGGGTATGAGTCGCAGTCATGATGGTGCGGATGCGGGCTTTGCCCTCGGGCACCGTAGGGAAGGCGATGCCTGTGCCCAGCACACCTTCCTTGAACAGTTCGCGGGAGAAATCCATCGTGAGTTTGCCCTCGCCGATGATGATCGGAGTGATCGGCGTTTCGCTGGCGGGTGTGGTCTTGCCTCCGATATCGAAGCCGAGCAGACCCAGTTCCCTCTTCCAGAAACGGGTGTTCTCCCAGAGTTTCTCGATGCGCTCGGGTTCGCTTTCGAGAACATCGAAAGCAGCGATGCAGGTAGCCGCCACTGAGGGCGGATGCGAAGTTGAGAACAAGAACGGCCGGGCGCGGTGGTAGAGGAAATCGATCAGGTCGCGGGTGCCGCAAACGTAGCCGCCGAGCGCCCCGATCGCCTTCGACAGAGTCCCGACCTGGATATCCACTCGGCCGTGCACTTTGAAATGATCGATTGTCCCCCGGCCATTACGCCCCAGTACGCCAGAAGCATGAGCGTCGTCCACCATCATGATGGCGCCGTACTTTTCCGCCAGGTTGCAGAGCCCAGGAAGGGGGCCAATGTCGCCGTCCATGGAAAAGACGCCGTCGGTGATCAGCAGGCGCTTGCCGGGCTGGTCCTTGATGCTGGCCAGGCGCTCCTCTGCCTGAGCCATGTTCTTGTGCTCGAAGACGAGAATCTTGGCGCGTGACAGGCGCGCGCCATCGATGATCGATGCATGATTCAACTGGTCCGAGATGATGAAGTCCTCCTTGCCCAGCACCGCCGACACCGTGCCCGCATTGGCCGCAAACCCGGACTGGAAGACCACGCAGGCTTCGACGTTCTTGAAGCGGGCAATCTTTTCTTCCAGCTCCATGTGAATCTTCATGGTGCCGGCGATAGTGCGGACCGCCCCTGATCCCACGCCATACTTGCGGGTGGCCTCGAGCGCGGCCTCGCGCAGCTTGGGGTGAGTGGTCAGGCCGAGGTAATTATTCGAAGCCAGGTTGATGACCTTCTTGCCGTCGAAGGTGCAGACCGCCGCTTGTTCGTCATCGAGTACACGCAGGCGGAAATGCGTGCCCTTGGCCTTGAGATCGTTGAGCTGATCAGTCAGGTAAGCAAGCGGGTTGGAGCGGGCGGTAGTGGTTGCCATCTGGCTTTCTCCGATTGCTGGTGGTTGCCATCAGTTTAATACCGGTTGGGGATTCAGGAACCAGTTTGCAGTTCACGGTTCTCAGATGTCAGTTGCGCCAGGGATTTCAGGTCGAACACTTCCAGGTCAGGTTGAGCGGATGCTGTTTTGGCAGCGCCGGCTCCGGGACGGGGCGATGGACGGTTTACCCATACGCTTTTTATTCCGAGAGATTGGGCGGGGACTACGTCGTGGTAGATGCTTTGCCCGACGTGAAGCCACTGCCCGGGGGCCACCCCGGTGCGTTGTTGCGCCAGCCTGAATATCTGCAGCGAGGGTTTGTAGGCCTGGGCTTGCTGCGCGGTAATCACGTAGTCGAAGGGTATGTCGAGCCGGCGGCTGGTGGAGGCGAAAAGGTCGTCGTCAACGTTGGAAATGATCGCAAGCTGGTAGCGCGCCTTGAGTTTGCGGAGGGCTGGGATCGTATCCGGAAAAGGCAGCCAGTTGGGCATCGAGTCGGGCAACGATCGTGCCTGGGATTCGCTGGGCCTAAACCCCAGACTCTGGCCGAAGCGGCAAACCACCGACTCGAGGACCTGACGATAAGGGTGAAATTCACCCAGTTCCGCTTGCGATTCGAATTCAGAGTAAAGGCGCAAGAGTTCGGAGTCGGAGATGGTCTTGCCATGGGCGGCTAGGATAGGGCGCAGAGCGGAGAAAATACCCGTCTCCCAGTCGATGAGCGTGCCATAGCAGTCGAAGGTCAGAAGGCGGAATTGATCGAAGTTCAACATGCGAGGACGCGAAAATCGGACCCAGGGCCTTGCGCCCTGGGTCGAATGGTCGCGAGGACCGGCTACTTCACTTCCAGCGATTGTTCCAGCTTGAAGCTGAGAGCGGATTCGGCGGGCAGGACAACGTCCTTGTTGCCGGTGAACGCAGCGCCGCCCGCACCCGCGCCACCACCCGCCAGAGCGCCGATGGCGGCCCCCTTGCCACCACCCGCCAGACCACCGATGAGTGCGCCAAGACCAGCGCCGCCGCCAGCCAGGACGGCAGTGCGCTTGCCTTTGCCCTTTTCGACGCGGACCACGGAGGAAGTGGAAATGGACTGCTCAGCACCGCCAATCGCGATCGAAGTCAGGCGCAGCTGCAGCGATGCTCCACCTTTGAAGCGGCCCAGGGGCTTGGCATCAACCACGGTTCCGGAAGCTGCAGCTCCGGAGGGGATCGCAGTCTTGCCGTCAATCACAACCGGGCTGGCCAGGGTGGCAGTAAAGGTCTGGCCCGCTGTGCTGATCTTGGAGCCGACCGTTTGTCCCAGACGGACCGTCAACACCGTGCCTGCCGGGACCACGAGGGGCCTCGCAGGCTCGGGTTTCATATTCGACATTGCGGTATTGGACATTGCCGAACCAGAGCCGGCGGCCTCTCCGCCCGGCGCGGCCGAACTGCTGCTGCCATCGCTGGAAGACGGTGAGGCGCTGGAATCTGCCGGAGCGGCGGGCTTGTTGCAGCCAAGCACCGCAAACGATAAGTAGAGACCAAGGGTGAGTGCGGTCAAGCGGATTGTCATGATTTCCTCCAATGCCGGGATGGTCGCTCAGAAAGTGTATTGCGCGCAATACTTCAACCGGATGCAGACGAGGGGCCTATGCAAGTGACTAGATTTTATCCTCATGCGCCGCTGAAGTCATGGCGTCGCCGCTCTTTTCTTCCGCCTCGGCCACCTTGTCGGAAACCGAAAGCGGGGGCTCGGGTGGGGTTTTGCTTTCCTCTTCCGAGAGCTTGCCCGCCAGGAATTTCGCAGTGTTCAGCAGGGGCCGGCCCAGCGACGGATTGTAACCCGTCCACGCGCCCTCCGATTCCCCGCCGCGCTCAAACTGGGCGCGCATGGCTTCCATCTTGGAATCGAGATCGTCGAGGTAGTGCAGCATCAGAGCTTCAGGGAACATCGGCAGCTTGGGCGAGCCGAAATCGTACTGGCCGTGGTGGCTGATGATCAGGTGCTCGACCAGCGTCTTCAACGACTCCGGGAACCCTGGCAAATGTTGCAGCTTGGCCTGCAGCATCTCCAGCTCGATGATCATGTGTCCCAGCAGCTGGCCGCGCGTGCTATAGGAAAACGAACGGTTGTAGGTCAGCTCGTGGATCTTGCCGATATCGTGAAAGAAGGCGCCGGTGAGAAGCAGATCACGGTTGATTTGCGGATAATTGCGGCACAGCAAGTCGCAGGAATTGAAAAGCGAGACCACGTGTTCCAGCAAACCGCCGATGAAAGCGTGGTGCAAAGTCTTGGCCGCTGGGGCATTGCGGTAGGCTTCCGCGATTTCCGGGTCCGCCATAAAGGCCTCCACCAGGGCCTTGAGATGAGGATCTTTGAAACTGGCGACGTAGCCCGCCAGCGTCCGCCATAGCTCGCCAATATCCTTGCTGGTCTTGGGGAGGTAGTCGGCGAAATCGACTTCGGACTCTCCCATCCGGCGCAGCTTGTGGATGGTGAGCTGGAAGCGGTTCTTGTACTTGTTGATCAGGCCCTTGACCTTGATGAAGTCGTCCTGATCGCAGGCGTCGATGGCGTCCTCGACGTTGTCCCACATCTTGGCCTCGATGTGGCCGCTGCGATCACCCAGGGTGAAAGCCAGGTAAGGCTCGCCGCTCTTTTTGGGTTTGACCTGGCGGGAGACCACCACAAACGCGGAAGTGATGATCTTGTTCTCGAAACGAACGCAGTCGGAAACGAAAAATTCCTTCATAGTACGGTCTGTCTCTCGCTTCCGGGGCTCCGGTATTTCCTAGAGGATGCCCAGCTTTTTCTTCTTTTTCTTGAGTTCCTTGGAGCCTGCTTCCTTGGCCGTGGTTTCGATGGGTGCGGTCTGGTTGGGACTGGCGCCGGTGTCCACATACCCGCCGGCGATCTTGATGTATGCGTCCTCGCGCAGCCTCTGCAAGTACGCGCGCAGCGCGGGCTGGAGTTTCTGCATGTATATCGCATCCTGAACTCTGCCCTCGATCTGGCTGAGCGGAGGCACGCCGGCCTGCTGGTGTTCGGTAACCTTGAGGATCACAAAGCCCTGCTTGGTGCGGATGACGTCAGAAACGTCGCCCGGCTTCATGGCGAAGGTCTTCTCTTCCAGTTCCTTGGCCAGCGTGCCGCGCTTGAAATAACCGAGATCGCCACCCTGGGCGGCGGTGGGCCCGTCCGAGTTCTTCTTGGCGGTTTCATCGAAGGCCGCCCCCTTGCGGATCTGGGCCAGCAGGTCATCCGCCTTGGCTTGCGCCGCGGCGAGTTGCTGGGCTTCATCTGCAGCCGGGTCCTTTTTCTCCGTCGAAATCAGAAGTTCACTCAACCGGACCTGTTCCGGCTGCTCCATCTGGCTCTTGTGAGCATCGTAGAACGCTTGCAATTCTTCCTTGCCGATGGACATCCGCGAGCCGACTTCCTTGGAAATTACCTGCTGGGTGATGATCTGGTTTTTCAGGTTCTGCTTGAAGTCTTCGAAGGCGATGCCCTGGCTCTGGGCGGCCTTTTCCAGGTCTTCCATCGACTCCAGCTTCATTTCCTTGCGCATTTCGTCGAGCCGTTTGATCACTTCGGTGTCGGCGGTGATGCCCAGGTCCTTGCCCTTTTCGAGAAGCAGTTGCTGGTCGATCAAGTCGCGCAGAACGTCCTTGTCCTTCTCAGCGATAATCTTGTCGGCATTGGCCGGGTCCTGCTGCTGCGCTTCCTGTTTCAGCTGCTCCTTGCTGCGCAGGTACTCGGCACGCGTTATGATCTGATTATTAACGCGCGCTACAATCTCCTCAATCACCGTATCGGCAGGCAAAAGCGGAGGCAGGGCGGCAAGACAAACCAGCAACATCCAGGGGAGTAGTTTTCGCATAGCCATAGGGTCGGCCGTGATTTCCAATGCAGAAACGGCCCTTGGCAAATTGTACCTCTGGACGCGGGTCCGCGGCCACTTGCGATATGGGTACGGCAGAGCCAGGCCCGAGCCGCAAAGTTCGCGAGCGCGAAGGAGAGCGTCCTTTGCGGTATCTCTTTGCGTTCTTTGCGGTTTATGATTTCCTTTTGTATTCGATCCTGACGTTCGTTGAAGGAGACCTGAATGAGATCTGCGGCATCGTTCGCACTGATTATCCTCCTGACCCTTGCCACCATTCCTGCGGCGGCCAAGAAGACGAAATCCCGGAAGACCACTTCCCCAGCACCTGGACTCGCCCAACTGGAGAAGATGACGGCGCGCTACGCGCCCACCTCCTTGCGGGTGGATACGTCGAAGCTTTCCCCCGGGGACCGGGAGGCACTGGTCAAACTGATTGAGGCCGGACGGATCATGAACGACATTTTCCTGGTCCAGTATTGGAGCGGCAACCCCGCCCTTTATGCCCGGCTGCAAAGAGACCACACGGCTCTGGGCAAGGCGCGACTGCAGTATTTCTGGATCAACAAGAGTCCCTGGTCGGCGCTCGATAATTTTCAGGCCTTTCTGCCTGGCGTTCCCGCGCAGAAGCCCAAGGGGGCAAACTTCTATCCCGAGGACATGACCAGGGAGGAGTTCGAAACCTGGCTTGCATCCTTACCGAAGGAGCAACAGGATGAGGCGAAGGGATTTTTCACCGTCATTCGCCGAAGCACTGACGCCGGCTCAAAGACACTGGTGGCGGTTCCCTACAGTGAAACTTACAAGGACGACCTGACGCGGGCCGCGGACCTGCTGAAAGAAGCCGCCGGCCTTACCGACAATGCCTCGCTAAAGACTTTTCTCAACCTGCGTGCGCAGGCATTTCTCTCCAACGATTACTACGCCAGCGATCTGGCCTGGATGGACCTCGACGCGCCCATTGACCTCACCATTGGCCCCTACGAGACCTACAACGACGAAATCTTTGGCTACAAAGCCGCGTTCGAGACTTTCCTCAACCTGCGGGACGATGAGGCCAGCGCCAAGTTTTCCGCGCTCAGTTCGCACCTGCAGGAGATCGAGGACAACCTGCCCATCGATCCGCAGTACCGCAATCCCAAGCTGGGCGCGGCGGCGCCCATCCGCGTGGTGGACGAGATTCTCTGTGCCGGAGACGGCAACCACGGCGTAGCTACCGCCGCCTACAATCTGCCCAACGACGAGCGGGTAGTAAATCAAAAGGGCAGCAAGCGGGTGATGCTCAAGAATGTGCAGGAGGCAAAATTTCGCAGCGTGCTGCTTCCCATCGCGCGCAAAATGCTCCCCCCCGCCGCCCGGGATGTGAATTTCGAATCATTCTTTACTCACATCGTGGCCCATGAACTGATGCACGGTCTGGGACCACATCAGATCAAGGTGGACGGGCGCGACACCACCCCGCGCGCCGAACTGAAAGAACTCTACAGCGCCATTGAAGAAGCTAAAGCCGATATCACCGGCCTGTTCGCGCTGCAATACATGATGGACCATGCCCAGGAGATGAAGTTGGCCAGCGTTCTACCATTCGACGAAGCGGCGCAGCGACAGCTTTACACCACCTATCTGGCCTCCATGTTCCGCAGCCTCCGCTTTGGGTTGAATGACGCCCATGGCAAAGGCATGGCGATCCAGTTCAACTACCTCATGGACAAAGGGGCATTTACCGAGCGGCCGGACCAGACTTTCGAACTGGACCTGCCTAAATTCAAACAGGGAGTGCAGGATCTCGATCACGATCTGCTGACCCTCGAGGCCCAGGGAGACTATGCGGGAGCAAAAAAACTGCAGGACGAGATGGGAGTGATACGCCCCGCTCTGCAAAAGGCGCTCGACCGCCTGCAGGGGATTCCCACCGATATCGAACCCATCTTTGTGACCGCGGATGAGCTGGCGCCGGAGAAGAATGGAGGACGGGCGTCTCGCCCGTCCAGCCGGGCGGGGACGCCCGGCCTCCATCAGCATCCATGATAAAAAGGCGACTGGAGTTAGTTCTGCCCGGCTGAGGATGTTCTGGTAGTTGCCGTCCGCACCAGTGCCAGGGCGGTCACGTCATTGTGGACGGGGGGCTTGCGCATGAACTGTTGCACGCCCTCAATCGTCGAGGCGCAGAGCTCTTCCGCGGTTTCGTTGGCAGCCTGTTGCAAGCTGCTCTTGACCCGCTCCAATCCAAACTCTTCCCGCCTGCGCCTGCCCTCGAGCAAACCTCGTGAAACCAGCAGCAGAGCAGCACCGGGTGGCAAGGCGACCAGGGGCGCCTCACAGGTGGCGTGAGAAAAAAGTCCCAGCGGCAGTCCGGTGGCGCCTAGCTCTGTAATGCCAGTGAGATCGCGGAGCAATCCGGGAGTATGCCCGGCATTGAAATAACAGATGGTTCCCAGATCTTCGTTGTAACAACCAGCAAACGCGGGACAGGAGCGGATGCCTCCCTCCGCTGCCATGATGGCGCGGTTGAGTTCGAGGCAGAGCTCAGCCATGGCGTCGGCCTCGTTGACATCATCGTCGACGAATAGCTCCTGGGCGCGAGTGCGGAAAGTCTGCTGGGCAGCGGAAACGATGGCACTGTTTTGTTCCAGTCGTCCGGCCATGTCCAGCAAGCCGAATAACACGCGGTTGGGCGTGACCCGAACGAAATCGTGGAGGTCTCCCCCCTGGCGCTCACCATAATAAGCAGCGGCCAGCTGGGCAGCGTGGAGCTCTGGAACCTCGGCCAGGACCGGCTCCCGAGGCGCCGAGCGAGAAGCTTTCTCGTTATTGAACAGGAAGCGCATTGCCCAATTGATCGGTGAAGTTAGCACAGAAGCGAGGAGAGGGCAACGCCCCACAAGTGTGGGTCGGACACTCCCTTCGACTTCGCTCAGGGCAGGCTCTGCCCGCCGCCTTTGCCGTTGATGTTGATGTTGGAATTTGAGTTAGCTGGTCTGGAAGGTGACACAAACCGCTCGAAATCCAGACTAAAGACAAAATTCAGATCGAGATCCAAACATCAAGATCAAGTTCGAAATCAAGATCAAAGCGTTCGGACAGGAGCGTCCGACCCACACCTGCTTACGCCAGGTCGAATAGCAGAACCTCGGCATCTTCTGTGCCTTTGACCGTCAACCCCTGTTCGTCGCTTATGGCGGCGCCGTCGCCCTGGTTGAGGCTATGGCCGTTCAGTTCTACGGCACCCTTCGCGACTTGCAGCCAGGCGTAGCGGCCCTTGCCCAGTTCGTGCTTCACTTCCTGTCCCGGCTGGAGCAGTGACACGTACAGCCTGGCATCCTGGTGGATGGTCACAGATCCATCTTTCCCGTCTGGGCTGGCGATCAGGCGCAGCTTACCGCGCTTTTCGGCCTCGGGGAACGCCTTCTGCTCGTACCCCGGCTCGTGCCCGCGCTGGTCAGGCAAAATCCAGATCTGCAACAGGTGCGCCGCGTCAGTCTTCGAAGAGTTGGCCTCGCTGTGCCGCACTCCGGTTCCCGCGCTCATGCGCTGTCCATCGCCGGGGCGAATGATGGAGCCGTTGCCCATGCTGTCCTTGTGCTCCAGAGCGCCGTCGAGGACGTAGGTAATGATCTCCATGTCGCGATGCGGATGCATGGGGAAGCCGTGCCCGGCCTGCACCCAGTCCTCGTTGATAACGCGCAGGGAACGGAATCCCATAAAGCGCGGGTCATGATAAGTGTCAAAGGAAAATGAGTGTTGCGTTTTGAGCCAGCCGAAGTCGCCTCCGCCGCGCTCTGCACTGCGTCTGATGGTGATCATAGGGGTATTCTCGTTATAACGACTATTTAGATGCCCGCACCTCCGAAACGATTCAGCAGGGCCTGGCCACTGGAGATAAACCGCCCTATGGCCGATGGTCTTCTTACCATCAGTTGGGACCGGGCCTATGCAGCGAAACCTTTGGAAGCTTTTGCTGGGATTGGTTTTACTGGGATGTGGCGGACAGCCCGCCGGGCCTGCGATAGGGTTCGTTAAGCAGACCAAGCATTCCGACGCGGACCTGTGGATGATCTGGCAGGCAGCACAGGACAGCGTCTCGCAACAGGTGGACTTAAATCCGTTGCAGAGGTCATCTTTCGGAGCGCCGGCGGACATCCGTCCCGGGGACCGGCGTGCGCTCGAGATCATGCCTCACCAGCTCCGGGTGGGTGCCGAGCCCGATGTGAGCTCAAGCGATCTGCTGGCCGCGACTGGCGTGGAGCGCGCCGATCCAACCGGGATGATTGCGTGTCCGAAACCCTGTGATGTCGGCTATGCCGCCGCCTATTCGTTCTATAGCCGGGACCTTACCCAATATGCCGCCTCCTGGGAAGAACAGGGAGACAGCTTCACCTTTGTGCTGGAGTATGAGTTCGAAAACCAGATCCTGGCGGCGCTGGGATACAGCCTGAGGTGGCGATAACTTTCTGCGAGGGAGCACGAGCGAGGACGCTCGCGCCTACATTACTTCTTTTTGGAAGAGCTTTCGGATTTCTTCGAGCCCTCGGACTTTGCCGCATCCGATTTCGAGGAGCTTTCGGTTTTCGCCGACTCTTCCGATTTGGCTTTGGAGTCCTTGCCAGAGTCTCCGTTCGAAGAAGACGAAGCCGAACCGGTCGAGGACTTCTTGGCGTAGTCGGTGACGTACCATCCCGAGCCCTTGAATTGCACGGCCGGGGCCGAGATCACCTGCTCGATCGGCCCCCCGCACTTGGGACATTTCTTGACATGGGGATCGGAGAATTTCTGGATGCGCTCGAAGCGATGATGGCACTTCTTGCACTCGTATTCGTAAAGTGGCATGGACTTCCTAAGACGCTCCGCAAAACCAGGTGAGGACTTCACCTTTCAAACTGAGAACTGAGATCTAACAACTGATATCTGCCTTTCCTGATTCTAGGGTTTGCGCCCAGCCTCGTCAATGAACCGCGGTCATACACCCATATCGACCCGCGGTTTCTGCACCAGGTGGCGCTTAGCGTCCTCTGCGGGTTCATTTGCGTCCTTTGCGGTTAAAAGCCTTGGCATTTACGCTACCAAGTCAAGCCCGCGAAGCGCAAAGGACGCAGTGCAAGCCCGGCCCATCGAACCGCCCAGTCACAAGACCATGCGTCGTACCCAATGTTAGACTCGCCTTCATGAAGGCGGCCCAGAATGCGCTGGCAAACCCGAAAGGCACGCTGGCCCCGGGACTCTACCTGGTGGCCACGCCCATTGGCAACCTCGAGGACATCACGCTGCGGGCGGTGCGCGTGCTCCAGGAAGCTGACCAGATCGCCTGCGAGGATACCCGTCAGACGCAAAAGTTGCTGCACCACTACGGGGTCGCAACCCGCACGGTGAGCTATCACGAACACAATGAACTGACCCGCGCCCCGGAGCTGGTGCTCGATCTGGAAGGCGGGGCGCGCGTGGCCCTGGTGACAGATGCCGGAATGCCCGGCATCTCCGACCCCGGCTTCCGCTTGATTTCATTGGCGATCCGGCACCATATTCCCGTGGTGCCGATCCCCGGGGCCTCGGCGTTTCTGGCAGCGTTGGTAGCCAGCGGTTTGCCCACGGATTCGTTTCGCTTCAGTGGCTTTCTTCCTCCGAAAAGCGGACAGCGGCGGCAGATGCTGGAAAGCGTCAAGGCCTCGCCGCGGACACAGGTTTTTTACGAAGCACCGCATCGCGTGAAGGAAGCGGTCGAAGACGTGGTGGAGATTCTGGGGCCGGAACGACAGCTGGTCATTGCGCGGGAAGTCACCAAGATCCACGAAGAGTTTCTGCGCGGCCGTGCCGGCGATGTTCTGCAAGTATTGAACGCCCGAGGCGAAATCAAGGGCGAGATCACGCTGCTGATCGGCAAAGCCGAAGAGGGGCAGCAGAAATCTGTGGCCGGTGTGAATGTGCGGCAGCGTCTGGAACAAATCATGGCGGTACAAAAACTGGATGAGAAAGCGGCGCTGAAAAGAATCGCCAAAGAGATGGGCGTGTCAAAGAGCGAGGCCTACCGGGAGTTGCAGCGGAGCAAATAGATCGCGTAGGCCCGGACGCCCCGTCCGGGCGGCTGAGCGCAGCTCGGCAGGGTGGTCCCTGGCGCACAGGATTCAGGTTGGTATCGGGTCAAGCGAAATTCTTGTCGAGCTCTGCTCGACCGGATGGACGAGGCGTCCGCCCCTACGCGGGACTTCTTAAGTCAGACCCGCCCCCGGAACTGTATGATCCTGCGGCGATCGCGTTTTGATGGCCGGCCAGCCGGCAACTCTTCGAACTGCCGCATCGCTTTACGCTCCGCCGCCACCTTCAATCGCTGTTCCTTGCTGGCCTCGCTCTCACGATAGAGAGTTTGAGCAACCGAAGCCGGGCCGCGTACCTCGCTGAGCAGCAGGACTTCCACCTGAAATTCGCCGCCTTCGTTGGTTACTCGCAGCATGTCGCCAATCCGAACCGGACGCGCGGGCTTGATGGGCTGCCCCGCGGATTGAATTCTGCCAAGGTCACAAGCCTTGGCCGCCAAGGCCCGCGTCTTGAAGAAGCGGGCAGCCCAAAGCCATTTGTCGATTCGTACGGAGGGGTTCAGCTTATTTTCCTGTCAGTTCCCGCTTCACCGCATCGCTGACCACTTTTCCATCCACACGGATTCCCGCGCCTGAGAATCGCGCCATCACATTCTTCATCACCGTGCCCATCTCTTTCATGGTGGGCGATCCCATTTCGGCAATGACCGCTCTGACTCCGGCCACGATCTGGTCTTCACCGGCTGCCTTGGGCATGTAGGTTTCAATCAGCACGATTTCTGCGGCTTCCTTGTCGGCCATTTCCTGGCGGCCGCCCTTGGTGAACTGCTCGACGGAGTCCTTGCGCTGTTTGATCAGGGTGGTGAGAACCTGCTGCGATTCCTTGTCGTCGAGCGGCGCCCGCTTCTCGATCTCGCGGTTCTTGAGCGCGGTCTTGACCATGCGCAGAGTGGACAGGCGATGCTCGTCGCGCGCCTTCATGGCGGCGGTGATGTCTTGCTGGATCTGCTCGCTGAGGCTCATGGGGGGATTATAGCGTCTGCCCTGAAACCAGAATCAATAACCACCAGGGACGCCAGGTGCACGAAGGAAGTCAAGAAGCGGAGTTCTCTCTTGATGTAGCTTTGTGCCCTTGGTGGTTAGAGTTTTGGCCTCGGCCCCACCGGCATGCGTAAATTCGCCTGATTCGGTAAACTAGAATGACCTTCTAACAGTAAAGGACTCCTTCGTAAATGCTGCGCAAGAACCGTCTTTTCACTCCCGGCCCAACTCCCATTCTCCCCGCGGCGCAGACTGCCATGGCCTCCTTCGCCATGCACCACCGCACCGCCGACTTCCGCGCTTTGTACAGCCGCGTGCTGGCCGACATGAAAGACTTTGTTGGCACCCAGAACGATGTGCTGGTGCTGGCTTCGTCCGGGACCGGCGCGATGGAAGGCTCAGTCTCAAACCTGACCTCGCCCGGTGACAAGGTTCTGGTCCTGACCGCGGGCAAGTTTGGTGAACGCTGGCGCGATCTGGCCAAAGCGTTTGGCTGCGCCGTCGAAGTCCTGAGCGCACCCTACGGCGAGACGATTTCCCTGGACGAAATCCGGCAAAAGCTGACTCCCGACGTGCGCTGCCTTTATGTGCAGGCGACCGAGAGTTCCACCGGCGCCCGTCACGATGTGAAGGGGATAGCGAAGCTCGTCCGCGCCCAGGGCGACGACACCTTGCTGGTGGTGGACGCCATCACCGGGCTGGGCACGACCCACTTCGATGTGGATGGCTGGGGCATCGACGTCATTATCGGCGGTTCGCAGAAGGCGTTGATGATCCCGCCCGGACTGGCCTACTGCGCTGTGAGCGAACGGGCCTGGAAGCGCATGGAGACGGCCAAATCTCCGCGCTACTATTTCGACTTCCGCAAAGAACGCAAAGCCGCAGCTAAGGGAGAATCCGCTTACACGCCTGCGACCTCACTCTTCGCCGCATTGGGAGCCGCGCTCGATTTCGTGCGCGAGATGGGCAAGGGTGACCTGGTGGCCGGGCGCGAGGCCCTGGTCGACAATGCCGAATTGGCGGCGGAGATGACTCGCGCCGGGGCGCTGGCCCTGGGACTGAAACTGTTCGCAGCTTCGTCACCGGCTGCGGCGCTCACGGCTATTCAGCCACCGCCGGGAACGGACTCCAGCGCAATCGTCAAAGAGTTCCGTGAATCCTTTGCCGCGGTGGTCGCCAATGGCCAGGGTGAGATGAAAGGCAAGCTGTTCCGCATCGCGCACCTCGGCTACTACGACTATCTCGACACCATCGGAATTCTGGCCGCGCTCGAGCATGTGCTCTCCCGCGTGACCGGGAAGCCGGTGGCGTATGGCGCCGCCGTGCGGGCGGCGCAGGAAGTGTACGCCCGCAGCGCCGCGGAAAAACGACAGCCGGTTGGCGCCTGAGTGACCCGTCGATTACTGCACCGTAAAGTTCACCATGTTGGAGTTCCGCGCGGGCTGGTTATTGTAAATTCCCGTGCCCCCCGGATTTTTCACGAAAACGGGCACCGCGCCGGCGTTAGCAACGTCAGCAGCCGAGATCGCGGCAGTGAGCTGGCTACTGGTCACGAATGTGGTGGTGTGAGCCGTGGAGTTCCAATAGACAACCGATTGACTGACAAATCCGCTGCCGTTAACGGTCAAGGTGAAAGCAGCGCTGCCAGCCGTTGCCGTGTTGGGTACCAGCGGGTTGGCGATATTCGGCGCTCCCGCAGCCATTGAACCGGAGCCGGATCCGGAACCGTAGCCGCCGCATCCGAGGGTGGAGAGGGTCAGCAGAATGAGCACAATTGTCTTCATAATGACTCCATGCGAGATTGGGTTTACGTCCATGACCAGGGTACGAATGAGCCCCCGGTATGGGTGTCAACGGTCTGTCATTTTCTGGTCAAGATTTTGCCTGTGACGCGGGAGCGTCTCGATTTCCTGGAGAGTTGAACCTGACTATGAAAGTAGTGGTGGCAGAAAAGATTTCATCCTCAGCAATCGACCTGTTGCGCGAGCCGCGCTGGACCATCGTCACGCCCGACCAGGTCGAGGGCAAGCTGGCGGCGCATCTGCAATCGGCGGACGCGCTCATCGTTCGCTCCGCAGTCCAGGTGGACGCCGATCTGCTGGAACACGCCCGCAAGCTGCGAGTCATCGGGCGCGCCGGCGTGGGCGTGGACAACATCGATCTCGATGCCGCCACCCGCAAAGGCATCGCGGTGATGAACACGCCCGGCGCCAATGCCATTGCCGTGGCCGAGCATGCGCTGGCGCTGATGCTGGCCATGGCCCGCCACATCGGCCGTGCCAACGAGCTGATGCATGCCGGGAAGTGGGAGAAGAAATCTCTTCAAGGCAGCGAACTGCGGGGCAAGACCCTGGGCATCGTGGGCCTGGGAAGAATCGGCATGGAAGTAGCGCGGCGGGCGCGGGCCTTCGGGATGGAAATTGTCGCGCACGATCCTTTTGTCTCGACCGCTGTGGCCAAGGAGCAAAGCATCCGCCTGGCCAAGCTGGAAGAAGTTTACGCAGCCGCCGACTACCTCACTCTGCATGTGGGACTCACGCCGCAGACCGCAGGCATGATCAACGCCGATTCGGTCAAGAGAATGAAGCGCGGCGTGAGGCTGGTCAATTGTGCGCGCGGCGAACTGGTGGATGAAGCCGCGCTGGCGCAGGCCGTCAAGCAGGGTCTGGTGGCAGGCGCGGCGCTGGATGTTTTTGCCGACGAGCCTTTGAAGAACTCGCCGTTGACCGCCCTCGAAAACATCATTCTGACCCCTCACATTGCCGGCTCCACCTATGAGGCCCAGGAGGCGGTCGGCTATCAGATTGCTCTGCAGGTGAAGGAATATCTGAAGCACGGCGTCATCCAGAATGCGGTGAACGTGCCCTCGGTCTCGCATGATGAGTATCTCGAACTGCAGCCTTACATCGTGCTGGCGGAGCGGCTGGGTTCGTTCCTGGCGCAGGTAAGTGAGGGAACGCTGGAAGAAATCTCGCTGCGCTACACCGGCCACATGGCGGAATCGAAGACCGAGCTGATCCGCAACGCCGCAGTCAAGGGCATCCTGAACGAGGCCCTGGAAGAGAAGGCCAACCTGGTAAACGCCGAGGCGATCGCTTCTTCCCGGGGGCTGCGCATCCACGAATCGCGCAAACCGCACTCCTCCAGCGGAGGCTCGGGCAGCGTGCTCTCGGTACTGCTCAAGACGGCAGCGGGAGAACATCTGGTAAAGGGCGCGGTCCTGCACAAGGACAGGCCGCGATTGTTGCATGTGGACGGGATTGATGTGGAAGCTCCCCTGGAGCGCAGTCTCATTTACCTGCGCAATCGCGACGTTCCCGGGGTGATCGGGAAGGTTGGCACGATTCTGGGCAAGCATAAGATCAATATCGCCGACTTCTCCCTGGGCCGGCGGGTGAGTAACGCAAAGCCTGATGCTCCGCGGGAAGCGATTGCGGTGGTGCACGTGGATGGAAGAGTGTCTCCGCAAGTTCTGGCCGAACTGAAAAGAGTTCCAGCGGTGGAACAGGCAAAGGCGATCCGGCTGTTTTAGGGTGACGGACAGACGAGTAATGTCAGGTGAAAAATCAGCGGCAGCCAAGCATCCCCGGAAGCCGCGGCTGGTTCCAACACTTGAGCTGGATGTTTACCACCACAAGCGCGAGGACAATTGATGGTACGAAGATGCGGCATCGCAATGGCAGCGTTCCTTCTGCTTACATCCACGGGATGGGCCCAGGACAACCGCTTCGACGTCAGCCTGGGTGGGGCGGCGGTGTTCAGCAAGCAGTCCACGGGCAACGGTACGGTGCTTACTCCGACGAACTCGGGCGCCGTCCTCATTACCGGCCGCTATCGATTTTCCGAACATAGCTCGGTCGAGATCAACTATTCCCATACCGCAAATTCCCAGATTTACTTTGCCGCGCCGTTGACCTACCGGATTCATAGCACCACCGGGGAATACTCGGGAGCTTACGTTTTCAGTTTCCACGAGAGCAATAAAATCGAGCCCTTCGTTTTTGCCGGCGCGGCCGCGCTGATTTTTTATCCCAGCTACAATGCCAACTACATCAACGGCGTGCAGACTTTTATTCCGGCATCGCAACAGACCAAGCCAGCCTTCCTCTATGGCGGAGGATTCGACTGGCGCATCTTTTCCAGCCTGCCCCTGATTCACCGGTCTTCCCTCTCCAACCATCTGGCCTTGCGCCTGCAGTATCGCGGACTGGTTTACAAGGCACCCGATTACAAAATCCAGAACCTGTTTACCGGGGCCCGAGGCCACATGGCGGAGCCTTCCGTAGGGATTGTGGTGAAGTTCTAGGGGAAAATCGGCCACGGATTTGCGCGGATTTCACACGGATAAGGCAAAAAATTAGGCTCTTGATCCGTGCCGATCAGTGAAAATCCGTGGCCGATTTTTTCAGGAATTCAGAGCTTGCTTGCGCAGTTTGCGGCTTTCTGCCAGCAGCGCCATGGAGTGCATCAGGTTTTGCAGAGTGACGATGCCCACCAGGCGCTGATCTTCGACCACCGGAATGATGGAGAGGTTTTTCGTGGTGAGCTTGCGAAAGGCGGAAGCCAGGGACTCGCCTCTCTGGGCGACGTCAAAAATCCGGTTCATCACGGCCTGAACGTAACCGTTGCCTTCGGCGCGCAGTGCTTCCAGGATCTTCTGTTTCGAGATGACTCCTACCATGTCGCTGCCGCGAATCACGGGAAAATCGTCCTGCAGGCAGTGCACGGCTTTTTCCAGTGCGTCTTCGAGCGTGTCAGCCGGGGAGAGCGTGGCAAAATCAGTCAGCATTACATCTTCCAGGTGAACCTTCTCCAGCACCGACTGAAAAACGGCGGAGCGCTCTTCCATCTGGGAGGCGATGAACAGGAACAGTCCCACCAGGGTAAGCCAGTAGTTGGGCAGAAGCATGCCGCCCAGGATGAACATGGTGGCAAAGGCCTGGCCAATCGATACCGCACGGCGCGTGGCCTGGATGGGATCCATTTGACGGCTGAAGAGCGCCCGCAATACCCGCCCACCATCCAGCGGATAGGCAGGAAGCAAATTGAATCCGGCGATATAGAGGTTGGCCCACACCAGGCTGCGGGGCAGGTTGCCGGAGCGCATGAAGGGCCAGCTCCAGAGGTCGATATGAGGGGCGATGGCCACAATGACGAGGCCGGAGATCAAAGCCAGCAGCACGCTGGCCAGCGGCCCCGCCATGGCGATGCGAATGTCGCGCTTCCAGGGGACGAGTTTGGTATCGGCCGCGGGCTGGCTATCGTCCAGTTGCGTGACTCCGCCGATGGGCAGCAGGATGACGGACTTTACCCGAACTCCCGCCCGCCGGGCCACCAGGGCGTGACCGAACTCATGGGCCAGGACACAGGCGAAGATAATGCCGACCAGAGCCAGGCCTCGCCCTTCGTTGGCAACGCGGTGGGCGGCGTACTCCGTGTACCACACAAAGAGCGGCAGCAGGAAAAAGGTCCAATGGATCCGAAGCTCAACCCCAAATACCCGGCCTGCCGAAATGGACCAACTTCTCATGAGAAACCTGCGTCCTCTTCCACTAACCCCATTCTATATAGTTTAGACAACGGATTGGAGCGGGGAGTTGCAATTTCAGCATATCCAAGGTAATGGGATGGCCGGGCACGGGCCGGAGAGCGCGACTCCACGCGAGGCGGCATCGTGAGAGTGATTGCCGGAAAATTTCGCAGCCGCCCCTTGCGCTCGCTCCGCGGGATGGATCTGCGCCCCACCGCCGACCGGTTGCGTGAGACCCTGTTCAATGTGCTGGGCGCGGGAAACGCGGCCGCTTTCGAGGGCAAGGTCTGGTTCGACCTCTGCGCTGGCACCGGCGCGGTCGGCATTGAAGCCCTGAGCCGGGGAGCAGCCAAAGTCTGCTTTGTGGAATCCTCGCCGTCCGCCGCCACCCTGATCCGGCGCAATCTTGAGGCGCTCAAAGTCGAGTCGGGCTTCGAAGTGTTGCAGCAGGACGTCGGACGCGCGCTGCTGCAGCTGGTAGCCAGGAACGTGACGGCGGACTTTATCTTTCTCGATCCTCCCTACCGCCTGGAGAAGGTCTATACCCAGGTTCTAAATCTCCTCGCGCACTCCCGGCTGCTGGCGCCGGATGCGGTTGTCATCGTCGAACACGATAAGAAGTTCGATTCCGGCGATACCTTTCTCCCCCTGTGTCGCTATCGCAAGCTGGAACAGGGAGACGCGGCGTTGAGTTTCTACCGGCAGAAGTGAAGATTTGACGGATTGAAAATCGGTAAGTCTTCAAATTCGACAATCCGTAAATTACGACACCGTCGCCTGGTGAACATGGGCGAGCTTGCGTCCGACAAGCCGCACCGATCAACACCGATGTTGACGATGTTTACGATGGCAGCAATGACCAGCCCAAGGTGGACTCCGTAGTTGATGCCCCTCTCGCCAGGGTCTGCAGTTGTGCCGCGCACGCGTCGGCAGCCCCATACAAACGGGAGCATTGACCGGGAAATCGTACCCACACTTGGGTTCGGCGGACACAGGCGGGAGAGGCTCGCACCTGCATGACGACACAAGTCGCTGAAATCGCGTCCCTTATCCGCACCCGGCAACGGTAAGCAATTTTAGTTACGAAAGTTTCGCCAGAAACAGTGCAAGTTGTTGTTTTAGAACAGCTTAGCTGTTATCAATAAACTCAGATTCCAAAGAACGCCAAGCGGAATCCTGTCGGAGGGACGTGGGTAGCGGCTCTCAGCGGTGGAGAGAACTGACTTTAGGCGCCAAGGTCTTCATAAGCCTTGTCGTCGTGGCGGGGACGTGTGTGCTTTTGTACGGCGCCGTCCGGCCTACCAGCAGGAATATCGCGCAGTTCATCTGCTACCTCCTGATCGCGATTCTGGCCGCCCGGCTCAAAGTGCGCTTGCCAGGAATCACCGGAACCATGTCGGTGAACTTCCTGTTTATCCTGCTGGGCATACTGGAACTAGGCTTCGCGGAGACTCTGGCTCTGGCAACCGGGGCCATCCTGGTGCAGTGTTTCTATCGCGACCGCCCTAGCCCGCTGCAGGTCACGTTCAATCTGTCGGCCAGTGCCATTTCGATCGCCGTGGCCTACAACGTTTACCACCTGGCGATCTCCGGGGCACAGGTGAAAAGCCATCCCCTGCTGTTGGGATTGGCCGCTATCTCTTACTTCGCTGCCAACACCGGCTCGATTGCTGCTGTGATCGCGCTCACCGAACAGCGGTCCATCAAAAGCCTGTGGGTGGAATGCTACTTCTGGTCGTTCCCTTATTACCTGGTGGGCGCCGCCTTTGCCGGGATGATCGGCTGGTTCAACCGCGAGTTCGGATGGGAGACCTCGCTGCTGGTCGTTCCCATCATTTACCTCATCTATCGATCGTATCGCCTGTATCTGGGAAAGCTGGAAGACGAAAAACGCCACGTGGAAGAGATGGCGACGCTGCACCTGCGCACCATCGAGGCGCTGGCGCTGGCCATCGAAGCCAAGGACCACACTACGCACGACCACCTGCAACGGGTGCGGGTATATGCCATCGAGGTGGCCAAGGAGCTGCGCGTGACCCCGGGCGAAATGGAAGCTTTGCACGCCGCAGCGTTGTTGCACGACATTGGCAAACTGGCCGTGCCCGAGCACATCATCTCAAAACCGGGGCGGCTGACTCCGGAAGAATTTGAAAAGATGAAGATCCACCCGCTGGTGGGGGCTGAGATCCTGGAGCGGGTCCGCTTTCCCTATCCGGTGGTGCCGATTGTGCGGGCCCATCACGAGAAGTGGGACGGATCGGGCTATCCCTTCGGGCTCAAGGGCGAAGAGATTCCGATCGGGGCGCGCATTCTTTCTTCCGTGGATTTCCTCGACGCCATGGCGTCTGACCGGCAATACCGGCGCGCCCTGCCGCTGGAAGAGGTCATGAAGCGGCTGTCGGCGGAATCGGGCAAATCATTCGATCCCAAAGTGGTGAGCGTCCTGGAGCGACGATATCGCCAGCTGGAGAAGCTGGTGGAATCCACCTTCAGGCGCGAGCCGGTGACGCCGCTCTCCACCGAAATGAAAGTGGAAGCCGGAGCAGCGCCGGCGGCGGGCTTCGAAGACATCACAGTCAAGGACGCGCCCGGCCAGGAAGCTACGTTCCTGTCGTCCATCGCGGCGGCCCGGCAGGAAGCACAGACTCTGTTCGAGCTGAGCCAGGATTTGGGCGCTTCACTCAGTCTGGGCGAAACCCTGTCGGTGTTCTCGGTGAAGCTCAGACGGCTGGTGCCCTACGATGCCATCGCGATCTATGTAAAGCGGGACGCGGAACTGGTTCCGGAGCATGTGAGCGGGGACAACCACCGCCTGTTTTCGTCGCTGCGCATTCCCTGGGGCAGCGGCCTCTCCGGCTGGGTGGCGCAGAACCGGAAGCCGATCATTAATGGCAATCCCTCGGTAGAGCCGGGGTATCTGAACGATCCCACCAAGTTCAGCACGCTGCGCTCGGCGCTGGCGATTCCTCTGGAAGGACTGGCCGGCGTGGTGGGCGTGCTCGCGCTCTATCACGCGGAAACGGATGCCTTCACTTCCGACCACTTGCGCATCCTGCTGGCCATCAGCTCGAAAATGGCGCTGGCCATCGAAAACGCCGTGAAGTTCGAACAAGCCGAAAGTTCGGCGGTAACCGACTACCTTACGGGATTGCCCAACGCGCGCTCGCTGTTCCTGCAGTTGGATCGCGAACTGGCCCGTTGCAAGCGCGACACCACGTCCCTGGTAGTGATGGTCAGTGATATGGATGGCTTCAAGCAGATCAATGATCGCTTCGGCCACCTGGAGGGCAACCGCGTGCTCCGCCTGTTCGCGCAAGCCTTGAAGGAAAGCTGCCGCGAGTACGACTACGTGGCCCGCATGGGCGGAGACGAATTTGTGGTGGTGGCTCCGGGTCTGACCGCCGACGCGGCCGCCAAGAAGGCGGAGAGCCTGCGTCAACTGGCGCGGCAGGCCGGCCAGGAAGTGTGCAGCGAAGACATCCTGTCGTTGAGTGTGGGCCAGGCCCTGTACCCGGAGGACGGAAAAGACGCGGAAGCGCTGCTGGCCGAAGCCGACCGCCGCATGTACATCGAAAAGCAAAAACAGCCTTCGCGCAAGAACCGCCGGCTGTATCCCCGCATGAAGTGCCGGGTCACAATCGAGTTGCGGCCGCAGGAAGGCGAGGTGCCCGTGCTGGGTAACCTGATCGACGTTAGCCTGGGCGGCTGCTACGTGGAGACCAGCACACTCATGCCCGCCGGCTCCAAATTGAAAGTGATTTTCTCCATTGACGACGGCAGACTTCAGGCTTCAGGATTCGTAGTGCGCATCGATCCCGGATCAGGCATCGCGATCCAGTTCAACGATATGAACCGCGAAGACCGGGACAAGATGCACAAAGTGCTCGAGTTCGTACACAACAGCACCATGTTTTACGACAACCGCTACTTCTCCAAGCTGATGAAGTCCTGAGCCGGAGACCCACAGTTGCCGGGTGCCCCACACATCGCGCACGTTGCGATGTGTGGGTGTCGGCGCCAGCGGAATGGGTCGATATCGCCATTACTCTGCGCGGACAATCCTCGTGGCATTAGTGATGGAAATCTTACATTAAGGCACGAGTGACTTGACGCTCGCAGCAGCCACACATTCGCAACGAACGCGAATGTGTGGGGCACCCCGATCACTTGGGCCACCCGCCCAAACGGAACCTGCGCTAGGCAGGCCCCACAGCTTCCCACCCTCTGAAAACCGCAGAGAGTGGGGCAGGCGGGTGGCCCACCCTTTGATGATGTCTGTGTGGGCCAGCGGTGCTGAGGGTGCCCCGTCCTCGCGTTTTTTGCAAGGGCGGGTGACGATGCTGCCGACACAACTTTTGTGGCTCTGCAACCCGGTCGCACATGCGTTCCAGGTCCCAGCCCTTTGCAAACTGCGCAAAGGACGGGCACCCGCTATGTTCTTGGCGCCAGCAGTGAGATATCACAGTCACATTCCTTGACGGCTGTGGTGAGTCTATGCCGCCCGTCTCCAACCGCAAATCCTCGCTGTTCTATGGTCTTATAATACCCGCCATGGCCGCTGTTCCTCCCTCTGGTCTGGCGGATGAGTTGACTCCGTCCCTCAATCGCGAAAACTCGCATCTTCGCGTGCACGCGGTCAATGTTTTTGTCCGCGATCAGGACCGGAGTTTGCAATTCTACGTGGAGCAGCTGGGATTCAGCCTGGCCTTTGATGTGCGCCTGCAATCGGGGCAACGCTGGGTCGGGGTTGCGCCTCCCCACGGCACCGCGGTGCTTACCCTGATCGCCCCGGATCCCGAGTCGGACGAGTACAAGCTGATCGGCCAACCTACGCAGATAGCTTTTGTCGCCGAAGATGTCGTCGCAACTTACACCCAGTGGCGGCGGCGAGGAGTCCGGTTTCGTCATGTTCCGAAGCTGCGGCGCGTCAAGTATGAGCGGCGGGCGCTGGAGGGGACTGGGAATGCTCCATCGCTGCTCCTGGGGAAACAGACTCCGATTTGGGGAGGAGTATTTACCCGCTTCGAAGACATCGATCGCAACTCCTTCGCACTGGTCAGCTTCGACGAAATGACCGAGGCGGTGGAGGCGCAACGGCGCGCCGCAGCCGAGAAACTGGAAGCCGAACGCCGTGCCGGTCAGGAACTGGAAATTGCCCGGCAGGTGCAAGCCAGGCTCTTTCCCCAGAGCTTCCCTCCGCTGAAGACACTCGACTATGCCGGGGTGTGCATCCAGGCGCGCCAGGTAGGCGGCGATTACTACGACTTCCTCAACCTCGGTCAGGAACGGCTTGGCATGGTGTTGGGCGACATTTCAGGAAAAGGAATTGCCGGTGCTCTGCTGATGGCGAACCTGCAGGCGAATCTACGCAGCCAGTGCGCCATTGCGGTGGATGAACTGCAACGCCTGCTGCAGTCCGTCAACCAGCTGTTTTACGACAACACGCCCGACAACGCCTATGCCACGCTGTTCTTCGCCGAATATCACGACCAGGCGCGACGCTTGCGCTACGCCAACTGCGGGCATCTCTCGGCCCTCCTGCTCCGCGGCAATGACACGCTGGAGCGGCTGGAATCCACGGGAACGGTGCTTGGACTCTTCAAAAAATGGGATTGTTCGATCGGAGAGTGCCAACTCCTGTCCGGCGACATGATCGCCTTCTACACCGACGGCATCACCGAATCCCCCAACCTGCGGGGAGAAGAATTTGGAGAGCAACGCCTGGCTGAAGGACTGCGCCGGCATCGCGCCCTGGCTTCGCAAGAGCTGCTGGCGGCGATCGTGGATGAAGTTCGTCAGTTTAGTCCTGCCGAACAGTACGACGATATGACTCTCATCGTCGCCAAGTGCAGAGCCTGCTGATCCAGATCGCTTCACGTCATGCCAGCCGCCCAACTCGGGTCGGTTGCAGAACCCGGTCAATGGGCGCTATGGTGATGTTTTTCCAGCCATCGCCCGAAGTCAACGCCTGTGATGGTAGAGGTCGGCGATCGAGTAAGTGAAGCCGCCCAGATACACCACCCGGGAAACGTTACCGATCACGCGAAACTGCACTGCGCTGTCCAGCACCAGCCGTGGCCTGACGGTGTAGCTTACCGCCCACAGGTTCTGCGTGACGGCAGGCGTCGCGGCGTTGCCCCGCGTCGCACCGGAGAACTCCATCGCAATTCCCCACTTGTCGGTCAGGGAATACGCTAGCGTGAAATCAGGCAGCCAGTTGTGATCGAAGCCTCCCCCTGGGCGCCCCAGCCACTGGTAGCTGAGGTTGGCATCTAAATGAAATCGCGCCGGGAAGTCCTTGCTGCCCAGCAGGGTCACAATGTGGTCTATCTCGCCCGAGCCTTCGATCGGCCCGGCGGTGGGGAGCTTGGTGGAATATTGCACGGTGAGCGTGGGCTGGTACCGTGCCTGGTGGAGGAAACGCCAGCGAAATCCGAGGTTGGTGTCGCTTACGCCCGTATAATGCAGCGGAGCGTCGTGCTGCCAGGGATTGCCAGCCCAATCCACTTCCAAGTCACGCAGTAACCCGAACTTGAGCAGCCCCTGCAGCGACTGTTGCCGAGCGGCGGTGCTAATTCCGAATTCGATCTCAAGCACTCCAAACTGAGTGGTCTCTGCGGTGTTGGTGACCGTGGGACGGTTGGGTGTGGCGATGAGGGCAACTGGCGGCTGCTGGCCGCGACAGACCATCGCCGTCGAGACCAGCAGTAGTGTCACCATAAGCTTCATTCTGGGATGTCTCTCATTTCTGCCTCACACCGTCTTTGTGCGCGGCAGCCTCGGAACCATTATGCTCCAGCAGGCCATTACACTCGGTGGGTCGGACACCCCTGTCCGACGCCTTTGACTTGTTTTTGGGGGGGCAGAATTCATTGGCTGCATCGAGGGTGAGCCGAGACTTAGCTGGATCACATCAATACCAACACCAACATCCACTTCAACTGCGCCGGACAGAGCCTGCCCTGAGCGAAGTCGAAGGGAGTGTCCGACCCAGACCCAACCCCACGGCTATCTTTTGCCGGGGTGAAATTCTCCGCGGCTGGAGAATTGACGGAAGGGCCATTCGCCGCTCTTAGTCGGGCTCGCGGCGGATCCAGTTGTGCCGGCCGCAGCCGCAATGGCGGAATCCGGTCCCCAGTCTGCGGGAGCGGGATGAAGGCCCCACACATTGCCCGGTTGGTCGAGCGCGATGCCCACCATCCACCACTGCCCACCCGTGCCCAGAGGCACGCAGTTAGCGATGCGGGCGGTCACACTTCCTGCGGGGAGCTCGTCCAGAGAGACGGCCAGGCCGGGCTCCAGAGCGCGCGAGAGCCGCACGCCGCAGCCTTGCGTATTGAGGACCAGCGTATGTCCGGATTCAGAAAACGGGGTCGCAGGATCCAGGCTGGTCACACGGATCGGAATCTGGGCGCGGATTCGGGTGCTGCGCCTGCCTGTGTCGCTCGAATTTTCCGGGGAGTCCATGGTGAGAGTTCTCTACGATTTTACGTGCATAGCCGGACCGTGGCGACGGCATCCTGCGCGCGAAAGAACACTAAAGTAACCCTTTTTTAAACGGTCAGGGGCTGGATGTGAATTAACCGACCAGAAGATAAGGATTGTTCCCGGCGAAGCATGTTTGCGGACTGGATTCCGGTGCGGTGGAAGGACTTTTCGCAGTCTGCCCTTGACGGCCCGCGCATGCTGCCCTCCATGTAGGCCAGGCCCGGACACCGGGTGCAGGTGCCAACGTGACTGCAACTGGAGCAGACGGTCAAGTCTTTCGCGCGAATGGAGCGCACTTCATTGAGTTCGGAAGAGTGGTTCCAGATATCGAGAAACTTCTGCCGCCGCACGTTGCCGCTGGGCAACGGAAACTGGACGCAGGGGAAGACATCTCCGTAAGGAGAAATATAGGCCAGAGTATGACCCGCGCTGCAGGGATAACCCTCCATGACGTCTTCGTCGGCAGCAGGCGGGGGAGCGCAGAACTCTTCGACGTTTCCCACCAGGTTTTCGTTGTGAAATACACCGCTCAGTTCCGCGCCCGGAATCCGCAGGTTCAGGATGGAAGTATCGCCGTCCATTTTAGGCGTGATGGTTGGGTCGAGAGTGTACTGAACGCCCAACTCGCGGGCCAGGTCCTGCACGCCGGCATGGTCACGCATGTTGGCCGTCATCAGAACATTGGCAATCGTAACGCGCAATCCCTGCGCCGTGAGAGAGCGGATGGCCTCAACACTGCGGCGCAGCGAGCCGGGAAGTTTGGTGATGGCATCATGGACCTCAGGGAGATGCGAGTAGATGCTGACCTGCACCTGGTCGACCCCCAGCTCCAGCATGCGCCGCGCTTCCACTGCGCCGATCATGACGGCGTTGGTCTTGATTCTCACCGCAAACATCAGGCGGCGCGCATATTCGAGGAGCTCGAAGAAATCGCGGCGCATCAGCACTTCGCCGCCGCTGAAGGTCAGAAAGAAGGTGCCGGCGTCTGCCAGCTCGTCGAGCACGCGCTTGATTTCCGCCGTGGTCATTTCGCCGTGGTCGTCGTGGTCGAGATAGCAGTGCACGCAGCGCTCGTTGCAGCGGTAGGTAAGGTCGAAGTGGACCGACATGGGGACGCCCAGGTCCAGGGCCCGCTGGCTCATCTCCTGCATCAGGCCCACTTGTCCGAGGTTAGTTTGCTCCACGCTGATTTGTCCCAGGCTCACGCCGCCTCCGTGGGGCTGACGCCTGGTTCTGAAAAGGGTTGTTCAGACAGCACGAGGATGCCGTGCCGGGAAAGTTGCTCGACAAAGCGCTCAGCATCGCGGCGCGCAATCTCAGGATCAACGTCGAACTCAGCGCAGACGCGCTGGTTCACGATTTCGGAGAGAGGTGTACGGCCGTCGGCGGCCTGCCAGATCACAGTGGCCACCGGATTCAGAGTAAAGAAGGTGGAATCAACCGCAGACATGATCATCATTTCGCCTCCCAGCAGGCGAGAGGCGATGGCGGAGCTTTTTGCGATGTACCGGGTGCTGTATTTTTCCGTCATTTGTGGTTCACCGGATCAGGTCCCAAACGCGGGTATCGGGAGTAAAGGTCAGGAGTCGCACCGGAACGCGCTCGACGAACTCGCAGGCCGACTGGAAGACATTGGTTACCAGTTCGGCGTCTCCGGCGAAAAACAGAATGTTCCGCATCAGGCGGCGGATGCTTTCGGGTTTAGTCATCGGCTCAATTTTGTTTTCCGGAGCCTGCTTGAGGAAGAACAGGGACTCGAGCGGAGCCGAGCAGTTCTCGCCCACCCGCGCCAGTTCTCCCGCGAAGGGAGTTCCGCAGGCGCGATAACCGCTATCGACGCGGCGCACATAGGACACTTCGTCGGTCAGCAAAGTCACGTCCGGAGGTGCGAGCCGTGAGATGGTAGTCTTTCCGGCACCGGACACTCCCGAGAACAGAAAGGCCCGTCCGTTACAGATGGCCCCGGCGGAATGCAGGAGAAAGCCTCCTTCCCGCGCCAGGATCAGCGTATGCACAATACGCAGGACGGAGTCGATGGAGTAAGGGTTGGCGGACTGGCGAATGAGGCCGCGACCGGCCCCGGGGTCCCACTGGGCGCGGAAATCGCCTCTCCGAAGACGCCAGGTACCATTCCGCATTTCCACCCGGACGTCGTCGTCGGGAGCGCTCAAAGGTGGCGGCGTCAGCTCGATGTCAAATTCGAACCTGGGGGGCGCGGAGGAATCGACAAAACCGGCGTAGCGGCGGGCCAGCAATTGACGGAAGGCGTCGTCCTGGGTATGCAGCAGGATTGGCATCCCGCCGATCTCGACCGTGATCTGGTAACTCGAGTTCATTTCTCAGGCAGCTCCGTGGCAGGGGGTGGAATCGCCCGCGCCTCCGTTCGGTTATTGTGCTGCTCTGACCAATGTGCCTTCCATCTGGTCATCACTTCGATAGCGGTAATACCAAAGTCGCAATCCAACGCACCGGAACAGGCTCCAGTGACAAAACAGGCATGCCAGGATCCGGCGGAAGAGTGAGAGCCTTCGCGCCGGCAGAAATATCGAGCCCGAGCGCTGGACCCCCGTAACTTTTCCCAGCATTTCGTTTCTTCCGATCGGGGAATCGTCAGCTGGCATGCAATCGCCTCGGGTCACCAGAGACGCATCCTTCCCTCTCAGGTTCCTGCTCACGATCCGGTGAACGAAGAAACGGCCGTGGCGCATGTAAAGCACAATCTCACCGGGCTCGGCCTCCTCCCCACGGAGGCATTGGACGGTGAGCAGGTCGCCAGGCCACAGAGTTGGCAACATGCTGACTCCGGTGGCACGCAACTTCAACACGCCCCGTGATCGCAGCGCCTCCGCCGCCAAACTGCATCTGACTTCGTCGAGTTCCTGAGGGTCCATCAATTAAGGATTCTGTCCGGCAGCTACCGGCCAAAGAGTCACACTGGCGCGGCTTTCCGCCGGAATGATCTTGCCGCAGAGCTCACCATAACCCACCCCACTCCCAGGCGAAAGACATAATGTTGATTGCTATTGCGTCGCTGGGTACCTGTGGGTGTGACCGATGGACACCCCCGAACCGGCCGGACCGGACACTTGTGGGGAAAGCACGCCAGGCGAAGAGGAACAGACCGAGTAAACGAGCGCGAGGATGGTTCGTATTATAGTTTCGATCTATAGGAGTTCTCCGGTCCGGGCCTGGATCGCTGTTACCGACGACCATTACTTTGCCGCAACCCGCGCCATCCCGGCTGCCTACCTCGAACTCTTCCTACACCAGCACGTTCAGTCCGGAACTTGATTTGATCCTGGCCTGCTGCGGTGACCAATCTGGAGGCGGCGCAGGCGCGCGTATCCAACAAATTCTTCGGCACGGTGTCGACTGGGAGCGGCTGGTTCCGTTGGCGCATCATCACGGCCTGGTGCCACCGCTGTACCGCCGCCTGTCCACCGAGATGGCTGCCACTCATTCGCCGGGATTGGAAGCGCTTCGCCGGAAAGACCAGTCCAACACGCACCGTGCGCTGTGGCTGACGGTTGAGTTGCTGCACATTTGCAGGCATCTGCAGGCCCGCGGACTGGAAGTTCTACCCTACAAAGGACCGGTGCTCGCAGAGGCACTCTACGGAAACGTCGCCCTGCGCCAGTTCTCTGATCTCGATCTGCTGATTCGTTCCGATGATCTGCCCAGAATCAAGGTGGCACTAGCTGAGTTGGGGTACGCGCCGGGACTCCGCCTGGCGCAGGCCGCCGAGCGCGACTACCTGAAGTCCGGATACGAATACACCTTTGATGGCGCCCGCGGGCGCAACCTTCTGGAGATCAAATGGCAGGTACTGCCGCGCTTTTACGCTATCGGCTTCGACGTCAGCGATTTCTTCCACCGGGCGGCTGTGGTCACCATCGAGGGCCAGAAGTTGCACACGCTGTGCGACCAGGATTTGATGCTCGTGCTCTGCGTCCACGCCGCTAAACATTGCTGGAGGCAGATTTCGTGGTTGAGCGACATCGTGCGACTGGCGCGCTCCCAGGCGCTGGATTGGGTGGCGCTGCGGGCAGAGGCCGAGCGGCTTGGGATTACACGCATCGTGACCTTGACCTTCCTGCTGGCCCACAAACTGCTCGGAGCAGAATTGCCGCCACAGCTCGAAGTAGAGAAGGCAGCCACGGAGGGTCTGGCGCAGCGGGTGTTGCAATTGATTGTGGCGGATGAAGAGTTCGACCCGGAGACGGTCGCTTATTTTCGTTTGATGACAGATTTGCGCGAGCGGCGCCGAGACCGGGTTTCTTTCTGGTGGCGCCTCCTGGTCACTCCGGGCGCAGGAGAATGGTCGGCGATAAAGTTGCCTGGGCCGCTGTTTCCTCTGTATCGCGTGGTACGTGTTATCCGGTTAACCGGAAGACTGATTGGATGGCGCTAGCGGCAGGATCGCGGCACTCCGGGGGTGCCCCGTCCAAGCTCGGCGTGGGCGGAATTTTTTGCGAATCGTCGTAAACTCGACTGTGTGGGAGAAATCCCCGTCAAGCCCCCGCCCAAGCGGAGCTTGGACGGGGCACCCTCGAGAGTTGGTACACACGATCAGGAGGCCTTCTGCCGTATGTTTACCCCACAGCCGATTGGGTTTGTAACCAGTCCATACAAAAGTACCAAAGAGATTCCCAAGGGCCTCGGGGTTAAGCATGATACCGACGGTGTCCTGAAGATCCTGCCTGAGTTTGATCCGGGTCTTACCGACATCGAGGGCTTCTCGCATCTCTTCGTCATCTGGGAATTCGATCGCTCTCCCAGGGAGGAATTGCGAGGGGACGATTTGCTCGCCTCGCCGCCCTCTGACAATCGATCGCATGGCCTGTTTGCGACGCGCTCTCCGCGGCGTCCGAATCCGATCGGTCTGACCGTGGTCGAGCTACTTCGCCGCGATGGCACCGAGTTGCATGTTCGGGGCGTCGATATGCTGGATGGCACTCCAATCCTCGATATCAAACCCTACCTGTCGAGCATCCCGTCGGAAAAGCTGCGCCGTGGATGGCTGGCCGAAGCCGAGGTGCGACAGAAGTGACCTCTTACTGGAGGGTGCCCCGTCCAAGCTCCGCTTGGGCGGGGTCTTTATGCGTGCAGATAGCTTCAGGATAGGACCAAGGCTCACTCGTTTCGCAGAAAGCGCGAAATGAACCCCTCGGGTAACTTGAGATCATCTCTTCGCGTTCTTCGCTGCTCGACTCATTCCCGCTCGCAAGCCTAGTTGCACGCTGCGCCTGTATCCGGATTGATCCATCTTCGCCATCGTGCTGGCGGCGATGCCGCCGGGAGTAGCGGCTTCGTTCAGCAGCGCGTCCAATGAAAGACCGGCCTCGCGCCAGGCCAGCACTCCATCGGCCAGGGCGTGCGCGGCCGCGGTCAAGGCGGTCTTGCGATCCAGGCCAAGTTTCTCGGCGGCTTCGGCCAGTGCGGACAAGGCGTGGTAGCCGTGGCTGGAAGAGTAAGTGACGGTGAAGGCGTCGAACCGGCTCTCGGGAATTTCGACGACGGCGCCTACTCGCGAAAAGAAATCCCGCACTTCGCGGCGCGCTGCGGCTGACAAACCGCGATCGAATGTTATTGCCGTAAGACCGCGCCCAGTGCGCGCGACCGGGCTGGGCATGGCGCGGGCCCAGCGCAGCGGGCGTTTCATCCATGCGCGCAAATTCTTGAGTGGAATGCCCGCAGCCAGGCTGACAGGCGTTATAGGGCGGGCCTGCCGCATGGGGAGTTGCCCGACCCGGCGTAACAAGTCGCGGACTCCGTCGGGCCGCACCGCGACGATCAGAAGATGTGCCTGCTCAACCGCGTGTCGCAAGTCGGGTTCAACTTGAACATCGTACTGACGTTTGAGTTCACTCAGTTTGTGCGGGTTGCGATCGTGCACGACGACGGGCGGCCTGAATCCAGCCAGGCGCAACCCTGCCAGCAGCGCAGTAGTAATGCGTCCGCCACCCAGAAAGACGACGGCAGGTTTGCCTCTGCCTTTCATCTGAGATCAGTGCAGGCTAAGTCCGCGGCCTCGATCAGCGTGGCAACATCTTTGTCCGTATGCGCGGTGGAGATGATCCAGTGCAGGCCGTTGGATGGAGTCATGTAGATGCCTCGTTCGAGCAGGCGATGAATGAAGCGCGAGTAGAGATGCGTATCCACGTATGTGCAATAGTCGCGATAGTCGTGGATGGCGTCACGGTCGGTGAAGTAAATCTGAAACATGGGGCCGAAGCCCTGCACGATGGCCGTCACGCTGCGGCGCCGAAAAACTTCGCGCAGGCCTGAGATGGCCGCGTTGCCGGTGGCGTGGAGCTTCTGATACGCGCCATCCGCCGACAGCAGGTCGAGGTTAGCGGCCACCACTTTCATGGTGAGCCTGTGCCCGTTGAAAGTACCGTAGTGCAGCACCATGTGTTCGCTCCAGCGCATGCGGTCGAGAATGGACCGCGGACCGGCCACCGCACCCACGGGGAAGCCCGCGCCCAGGGCCTTGCCGAAGGTGCTGATGTCGGGCGTGATGCCGTAATACGCCTGACATCCGCCGGGGGCGTAACGGAAGCCGGTGACCACTTCGTCCAGGATCAACAGCGCGCCGCAGTTCTGCGTGAGGGCTCGAAGGCGTTCGAGATATCCCTCACGCGGCAGAATGCAGCCCATGTTGGCCATGATGGGTTCGGTGATGACGGCAGCGAGTTCGCGGCCGTGTTGCTTCATGACGCGCTCGAGGGCAGCGACGTCGTTCCAGGGCGCCAAAACCACATCGTCAAAGGTCGATGCCGGGATACCTTCCGAGTCAGGCATGCGGGCGGGATTCTCCGGCGGAGCCCAATTTGTCCGGCGCGTGACTGTGCGCGTTCAAGAGATAGGGATCGTACCAGCCGTGGTAGTGACCTTCGAATTTAAGGAACTTGTTGCGGCCAGTGTGGGCGCGGGCCAGGCGCAGGGCGAGCATAGTGGCTTCGCTTCCGCTGTTGGTGAAGCGCACAACCTCGGCGGAGGGAACCATGCGTCGCAGGCGCTCGGCCGCTTCAACTTCGGAGGAGGTTGCGGCTGCGAAGTGCGAGCCTTGCGCCATCGTCTGCGAAACGACTTCCACCAGTTTGGGATGAGCGTGTCCCTGGATGAGCGCCCCGAACGACATCATGAAATCGATGTATTCGTTGCCGTCGGCATCCCACACGTGGGAGCCCTGTCCGCGCTCGAGAAATATCGGGCCGGAAGAGAAAACAGCAGCACCACGCGAAGGCGAGTTGACGCCTTCGACCAGCGATTGCTGGGAGCGCTCGAACCACTGTTGCGAGTGGGCGCGAGTTATGGTGATTTTTGCCATTACGAACCCACGTAGGCCCGGACGCCCTCGTCCGGGCGGGCGGGCGAGCACAGCTCGCCAGAAAGCGTGCGGACCTTCGCAAGCGCCGCGCCACCCGGAAGACTTCGCGGAGCTTCGCTCCGCCGGGCGGACGAGGGCGTCCACCCCTACGCACGCGGCGTTAGTCTGCGGTGCCGCCGCCGTCCACCACCAGCGCGGCTCCCGTCATGAACGACGAATCGTCGGAGGCCAGGAACAGCGCGGCCTTTGCTATCTCGTCCGAAGTTCCGATTCTTCCCAGCGGACGATTGCCGCAGCCCGCCAGATAGTCCTCCCATTTCTGGCCACGCATGCGGGCGTCTTCCGGCAGCATGGGCGTGTCCACGTCGCCGGGGCAGATGCAGTTCACGCGGATTCCCTGGCGGCCGTGATCGATGGCCATGGCTTTGGTGAGGAGCACAACCCCGCCTTTCGAGGCACAGTAGGCGATGGCGGCATCGCCGCCCACGATTCCCCATCCCGAACTGTTGTTGATGATCACACCACTGCGCTGCTCGATCATGCCGGGCAGGGCAAACTTTGACATCAGAAACGTGCCTTTCAGATTGACGTCGATTTGCAGGTCCCACTCTTCTTCGCTGCAATCGAGCGTCGTATGAGGATAGAAAACGCCCGCGTTATTGAAGAGGATGTCCACGCGTCCGAAGGCACTTAAGGTTTCATCGACGGCGCGGCGGCACTCGGCGGCCTTGCGAACGTCGGTGCGCAGGAAGATGGCCTGCCCGCCGTCGTTCAGGATCCGTTCGATAACGGCGTGGCCCCGCTTTTCGTTGCGGCCGGTGATGGCGATCCTGGCGCCTTCTCTCGCAAACAGCAGTGCAGTGGCTTCGCCGATGCCCGAAGTGCCTCCGGTGATAAGCGCGACTTTATCTTGCAGGCGCATACGATTGCGTAGGCCCAGACGTCCCCGTCTGGGCGGGCGAGCGCAGCTCGCCGAAGCTTTCAGCTCGCCTAAAACCGTTGCGGAGCTTTGCTCCGCCGGACGGACGAGGGCGTCCGCCCCTACGTGGATCCGGCCAGGCCCCCGCCATCGACCACCAGGGCCGTGCCGGTTACGAACGACGACGCATCACTGGCTAAATACAGAGCGGCTTGCGCGATTTCTTCCGGCTTGCCCACCCGGCCCAGCGGCCTCCTTGTGGCTTCGGCCAGAAATTTGTCGTCAGGCTCTCCCAGTTGTCGTGCCTCATTGCGCAGCATGGCAGTGTCAGTGTCGCCCGGGCAGATGCAGTTTACGCGAATATTCTGCGGGCCGTGATCGATCGCCATGGCCTTGGTCAACAGAACCACTGCACCTTTGGAGGCACAATACACCACCGCCCTGGGTCCGCCCACGAGTCCCCAGCCGGACGCGGTGTTGATGATGGATCCCCCTCCGGCGGAAGCCATGACGGGGATGACATGGCGGGACATCAGGAAAATCGCTTTCACGTTTACCGCCATCACTCGGTCCCAATCGGCTTCGCTGATTTCGGTCACGGAGGCGCGGCGAATGATGCCAGCGTTGTTGAACAGGATGTGGACGCCGCCAAATTCTCGTACTGCACGTTCGGCAGCCCGCTGACAGTCGGCGGAGCTGGTGACGTCCCCGGTCTCGAATATGGCGCGACCGCCACGCTCTGTGATCTCGGCAGCTACATCATGCCCAGCCGATTCATTGATATCGGTCAGGAGGACCGAGGCGCCTTCATGGGCGAAGAGGATTGCCGTCGTCCTGCCAATGCCGGAGGCGGCACCGGTGATGAGAGCAGTCTTGCCCTGAAGTTGATTTTGCGGCATGAACTATCTTGGTCGTCCAATTCTTGTGTGGTCTTCTCTCAGCGGCTGGCCAGGCCTCCGGCGGTTTCCGCGCCGTCGATGGTATAAACGTGCCCGGTGATGTAAGCGGCATCGTCGGAGGCCAGAAACGCAAACAATGCCGCGATTTCCTCCGGCTGGGCGTGGCGTCCCAGCGGAACTTTGCGGTTTACCGCGTCCAGCATCTCATCGGTGTATTCGGCGCGCTGCATGGGAGTGAGCACGTATCCGGGCGCTACGGCGCAGACGCGGACTTTGGGTGCCAGTTCGAGCGCCATGGACTTGGTCAGTTCGATGACTCCCGCTTTGGTGGCGTTATAGTCGGCATAGTATGGCTGGCCGACCAGGCCGTTGGTGGACGCGGTCTGCAGAATGACGCCGCTGCCGCGTTCCCACATGTGCCGGGCCGCAGTCTGCGCCATGTAAAAGACCCCGGTGAGGTTGACCGCGATTACTTTGTCCCACTCTTCAGGAGTGATGTCGAGGAAGTTGTGGCGGATACTGATGCCGGCATTGTTGATCAGCACATCCACGCCGCCCAGCAGGCGCACGGCCTCGACGAAAGCGTGCACCACCTGTTTCAGATTCGACACGTCGGCATGCACAGTGCCAGTCAATCTCGGAAGTTGGGAGTGGATTCGCGCCCGGCCCTTGTCGTCGCGGTCGAGCACCACCACGGCTGAGCCTTCTTCCAGGAAGCGCGCGGCGGTAGCGGCCCCGATCCCGCTGGCGCCTCCGGTGATCAGGACTCGCTTGTCCTTCAGTCCTCGCATGGTCCTCTCTTAATCTCAATGCGGGCGCGGGCGTCCTCGCCCATGCTCCTCAATCCCCATGATGCTAAATGATGAATGGCCCGGCACGAGCGGGACGCTCGCGCCTAAATTTAAACCTTGCCGCCGAAGAAGAAAACCAGTTCGATGACCAGGATGATCACAACCATGAGTTCGAGCACGAAGGCGCGACTCTGGTTGAACTGGTCCACCATGAAGCGGTACAGGTCTTCGGCGGTTTGCAGTTTTTGTGTGACCAGGTCTTTGTAGTCGGGTACGCCGACCTTGGCGGCCGCCAGCTTGTACAGGCGGGCGGAAAACATGTCGCTGAGAAACTTGATGGCGTTGTCGGCGCGCTCGGTCAGCTCATTCACGTCGAGCAGGACGGTATGCAGCTTGGTCGCAGCCCTTGCCAGGCGCCAGCGGGCCAGCATCCCCGTGCCTTTGTCGAGACCGGCATACACCACGCCCAGTTCGCGGGTGAGCAGTTCGTCATAGTGGCGGAATTCCAGCAACTGCGAGTTGGCGTACTCCAGAAGCTGGATGGCAGTCTCAGCGCCAGACTCGCTGTCGTAGAGGAAAGCGGCGTTCCAGCCGATTACTGCCAGGTCATTCGGGTAATAGGAAATCCGCGATTGGAGAATCTCGTTGCGCTCGCCATCAGAGAGCTGGGCGGTTTCTCCCCGCACGATTTGCGCGATGGATCCTCCATGGGAGGAGCACAACTCGGAGGCAGAGGGAGAACCGGCAATCTCCCTGACATGGAAAATAAAGTAATCCTCGCTTAACCATTCCGAATAGGGCTTGACCAGGGCCGGAGCTGCGCGCTCCAGTCTCTGACGCGCGATGCGGGAGGCGTGTTTTTCAAAATCCACATCCCAAACCCAACGGCTGCCCATTTGGACCAGGGTGTCCCAGTCGCCGGAGAATGGCAACTCGAAGACCACGCTCAGCACGCCATAGTCGTAATACTTGATCTGACCTTCCAGGCGCTCCCCACTGTCCAGAATCAAGGGTTCGATGGGCTCGACCACGGGGGGGCGCTGATAGCGAACGTATCCCGGAGCGGGATGCTTGAAGCTGGGCTGTTCGAGGGTACGGGCGCCGAAGATCTGGCGCAACTGGTCCAGCCGGATCTCTTCGCAAATGTCGAACTGGATCAGGACCAGGACAGAGCCGCTCAGCGCCGACTCAGTCGCCGTCCGCGCCGTGCGCCCGGTTTCAGGCAGGTTAAGAATGATTTCGGAATCTAACGCCATAAGAGCCTACTTGGCAGCCGGGAATGAGAAGGTAGGAAGGGCCTCCAGCTGTTCGTATGTACTATTGTCCCAGAATCCGGCGGAGTTGGGGAGAGGCGTGGAAGTAAATATATAAGCTGTTGATTATAAGCATGTTAATGCTGAGAATAAGACTTCTTCGAGAAACATCTGGTAGCCCCTATGCCGACCGTTGGCCTGAGGAGGGTGCCGGGGCTGTCCCCGCCCAGGCTTGGGCCGCTGCCACCCGCCGCGAAATGGCCGGATGAGAGTGGAAGAGCCATTCCACCCAGGGGGCCGGGGAACGTTCGGCCAGGTTCTGCTCGGCCAGCTTATTCATGGCCGTGACAAAGGGCTTTACCGTTGGAATGGAGCGGAAGGCATAGCGGTCCGCCTGGCGCTCGTTAAAGCGGGAGTAAGCGTTGAGCAGCGGCAGCACCAGGAAGGAGAGCATGGTGGCCACCAGCATCAATAACGGAAGGTTGGCAAAATCGGACAGGGTCTCAAACATGTGCTGCCGGTCCACCGCGTAGTGCAAGACCCAATTGGCCGCCCAGAATCCAACAAATGTGATAGCTGCCTGCACCAGGATGCTCTTGAAGATATGTCGGTGTACGTGGTGGCCCAGCTCGTGGGCCAGAACCGCTTCGATTTCATCGGTGGAGTAGTTGGCCAGCAAGGTGTCGGCGAGAATGATGCGGCGGGTGCTGCCCAGTCCAGTAAGGGCCGCATTCGCTTTCTTGCTCTTTTCCGACAGCTTCCACTGGTAAACCCCGCGGACCCGGGTACCCGCGCGCTCCCCCAGCTTCACCAGGCGCGTCTTCAGTTCCTCATTTTCCAGAGGGGCAAACTTGTAAAAGATGGGAAACAGGACCACGGGAGCCAGTTGCGCAAGCAGTACAAACAGGCCCAGAAACGCCGCCCAGGCAATCAGCCACCAGTGCTGGGGCGCCTGGCGCATGATGAAATACAGCAACTCGGCCACGATCCCTGCCAGAACCAGGCCGACAAGGAAGCCTTTACCCTCGTCCCAGAGCCAGGCGCGCAACCGCATGTTGGAAAGGTGGTACCGGTGTTCGAGACGAAAACTGTAGTAGTCCAGGCCCAGTCCCAGCACTTTGGCCAGCACCATGAGCATCAGCAGGTACAGGAACAAGGCCAGGCCGTAGTGCTGAAAGGTAGCTTCGTAGGCGATGTCGCGGAGAGCGCCGCTCCATCCCGTGGCCAGGAGCGCGACCATCAGGGCCAATCCGAGAACAAAGTCGGCAATGCCGAGCCACCGCCGGATGCGGTTGTAACGCCGCGCCTCAGGCGAGTCTGTAGGGACAGGGACGATAGCGGCTGCTGAAACCATCTTTGCCCAATCGATTATCGTATCGCGGAAAACGAAATGCGACACCCGGAAGTCCAATGCTTGTCCGTGTCTTCCGCGTGTTCAACGGGGGGTTCCTCATGCGCCAGTGCCCCGAACAAACCCCTCCGCCGCGGAAAGAATTTCTGCTACCACTTCGGGCGACGCCGCCTCGGCATAAACGCGTAGCAACGGCTCGGTGCCGGACATTCGAAACAGCACCCAAGTCACCGCCGCATTGCCGTTTCCGGAGGCGCGGTCGGTCGAGGCATCCAGGAAGAACTTTATTCCGTCGAGGCCTTCCTTCCTTTTGATGGAGTAGCGGCCGAGATGGTTGGTCTGCTCCGAGCCCGCCCGCCGAATCGCACTTTGCTTCATTTCTTCAGTGATATGCAGATCCCGGCGCCCGTAGTAATGTGGCCCGTACTCGCGCTGCAAGTCGGCCACCAACTGCCCCAGGGGTTTGCGTTCTTCGGCCATCACGTTGGCCAGCAAAAGGCAGTTGAGAGTGCCATCGCGCTCCGGCAGATAACGCGAATATCCGATTCCGCCGGATTCCTCTCCTCCCACCACAATTTCGTGTTCCATCATGAGATCGGCGATGTACTTGAATCCGATGGGACACTCGATCAATTTGCGTCCGAACCTGGCGGCGATGCGGTCGGCCATGCCGGTGGTGTTGAAGGCGCGCACCACATCCCCAGGCCACCGCTTCCGTTCCAGGGCCCAGCGGAGAAGGACGGCGAAGCACTTGTGTGAATCTACGAAACTGCCATCTTCGGCAATGGCCCCGATGCGGTCGGCGTCCCCGTCAACGGCCAGCCCGGCGTGGCAACTTTCCTTCAGCACCGTCTGGCGTAGCATTTCTACGTGGGGCTCGATGGGCTCCGGATTGATTCCAGGAAACAAGGGGTTCAACTCCTGCCGGATGGGGACGTAGTCGATGCCGCGCTTCTGGAAAATCTGGGTCAGAACGCCGCGTCCCGAACCGTACATGGAATCCACGGCGAACCTGAATTTTGCTTTGGCAATGAGATCAAGATCGGCAAACCGGGAGATGGCATCCATGTAGGCCGGCTTGAGGTCAACTTCCTTGAGGGAAGCCGTCTGTCCTTTGGGCATCGCACCGGCACCGACTTCTTCTTCAATCACCTTCATAATGGCGGGCGTGGCCGACCCGCCAAACTTGGCTTTGAACTTAACGCCATTCCAGTTCCAGGGATTGTGGCTGGAGGTGACGACCACCCCGCCGGCAGCGCCCTGGTTCTTCACTGCCAGCGAAATCGCCGGCGTCGGAGTGGAATCTGAGGTGATCTGGACTGGAATGCCCGCTCCGGCAATGACGTCAGCCGCGACCCGGGCCGCGTGCTGGGATAGAAAACGCGTGTCATAGCCGACCACCACGCCGCGAGCGGCGTCCTCATGACGCAGCACGTAGGCCGCAATCCCGCCCGCCACACGGCGGACGTTCTCAAAAGTAAAGTCGTCGGCGATAATACCGCGCCAGCCGTCAGTGCCGAATTTGATCATAAGCAGTCGTCAGTCGTCGGTCCTCAGTCGTCAGCAAATCGGCGTCTTTCTGAAGACTGACGACCGACGACTGACGACTGCTACACCAGATTACGCAGTTTCTTCTCGTCCAGGTACTTCACCACTTTCCCAACATCCTGGGCCTGATCGCGAGTGGTGATCAGGAGAGCGTCGTCCGTCTCCACGACGACGAGGTTGTTTACTCCCAGCGCCGCGACAAATTTTCCGGGCGCGTGAATGTAGTTGCCTCCGGCATTGAGCGTGAACCATCCTTCCGCGGCGATCAGGTTGTCATCCTTTGGCTGTCGCCGGGCTGCGTGATGCTCGTGCAGGGCCGTCCACGAACCCAGGTCATTCCATCCGAAATCGGCGGCAAGGCAGATGATGTTGGAGTTCTGCTCTCCCTGGCTCGACCGGGGTTCGAGCACAGCATAGTCGATGCTGATGTTCTCGCACCTGGGATAGAGCCGGGCAAACGTTGTGGCGAACTTGCGCGTGCCGAATGTGGCTGCAATTTGTTGCAGCAAGGCGGCGGTTTTCGGCAGGTGCTCCAGCAAGGCATTGCCCAGGGTACGAGCGCTCCACAAAAACATGCCGCTGTTCCAGAAATAGTTCCCGGCTCTCACAAAGTCGGCGGCGCGTGCTGCGTCCGGCTTTTCCGTGAAGCGGCGCACCCGAAGCCCGCCGTCCTGCAAGGACGAGCCGGCTTCAATGTAGCCGTACCCGGTCTCGGCGCGCGTGGGGCGGATTCCCAGGACTACAATATTTTCTCCTGCGGCCGCGATCGCAATGCCCTTCCTCAGCACGTCGCGAAATCGCTTATGGTCAGCAATGACGTGGTCGGACGGAAACAATCCAATCACAGCATCCGGATCGGATTTCATGAGCATGAACGCAGCCAGGCCAATGGCGGGTGCCGTGTTGCGCCCGACCGGTTCGGCCAGGATGTTTTTCGGGTTCAGCCGCGGAAGCTGGCGCATGACCTCGCGCCGTAAATGCTGGTTGGTGATGACCCAGAAACGTGCTGCCGAAGCCAGAGGCAACAGCCTCCCGACCGTTTGCTGGATCATGCTCTGCTTGCCATCGAGCGCCAGCAGTTGCTTGGCCCGCCGCTGCCGGCTCAGGGGCCAGAAGCGCGTGCCGCGGCCGCCGGCGAGAATCACGGGATGGAAGTTTGTCTTAGCCACAGTTTAGAAGTCAATATCTTTCAGATCCGGCTCAACTGACATCTGAGATCTGAAATCTGGGATCTGAAATCTTCTCTACAACCTCGTCACAGGCTCAGAAAGCGGCCCACCCGGCACAAATGCCTTGAGAAACTCGACCGACCACTGCGGACGCACCTGAAATTCGCCGACCGCCGCAGGCACGACCACAGCATCCCCTCGGGCTAGCGTAACCGGATTCGCCCCTTGAGCTTCGACAATTCCGCAGCCTTCCACCGCCACCAGAATCTGGACTGAATGTTTTCCGCTGTCATCCTGCGTCCGGAAGGAATGCGGCTGATTGAGTTCAAACATGTCCACGGCGAAATAAGGCGATGAGATCAGGGGCGCGCGACGATTCGATCCGCCGTTTAAATTCGCAGGCGCGGGCCGGACTACTTTGCCTGATCCAACCTTTTCTTTTATCGCTGCCAGGCCTTCTTTCAGATGCAATTCGCGGGGCCGGCCATAGTCATAGAGACGATACGTGGTGTCCGACTGCTGCTGGGTTTCGACGATGATCGCGCCCGGTCCCAGCGTGTGTACCGTCCCGCCGGCCACATAGATCATTTCGCCCGGATAAACGTTGATCCAGTTCAGCAGTTCCTCGGCGCGCTTCTCGGCGATAGCGCGCTCCAATTGCTCCCGCGTAACCCCGGGTCTGAGGCCCAGTCCAATCTGTGAGCCAGGCTTGGCGTGGGCGACATACCAGCATTCGGTCTTGCCCCAGGGCTGGCCCACGCGCCGGGCCGCCTCATCATCCGGGTGCACTTGCACCGAAAGCTTTTCGTGGGGAAACAAAAATTTCAGCAGCAAAGGGAAGCGGTCCGGCTCGGCCGCCGCATCGCCCACCAGCTCGCGGCCATACTTCGAACTTAGCGCGGAAAGCGGTTGTCCGCTGAAGGGACCGTTGGCCACCTGGCAAGCGTCGCCGGTCAGCCAGGCTTCGCCGATCTTTTCGTCGAACTTGTGGTTGGGATAAATCGGCGAGAGATCAAGCGTGCCCCAGGGACGCGGGTCGAAGGCAGGCTGCATCGAGAATGGATATAGAGCGCTCACGCAATACGCACAAGGAATTACAACTCAGGAGCAAGCCCGAGGATCTCCGCTATGGCGGCCTGCCTACAAGGCCGTCAGGAACTTGCGCATGCGCTCCAGCCCGCGATCCAGTTCGGTGACCGAGGTGGCGTAGGAAACCCGGATATGTTCGCGCGTACCGAAACCTTCGCCGGGAACTGTCGCCACATGCGCTTCGCGCAGCAGTCTGCCGGCCACATCCGAGGCTGATTTGATGCCGCCCTGCCCGATGAAAGATGAAATGTTGGGATAGGCGTAGAACGCCCCTTCCGGCAGCGTGCACTGCACCCCGGGGATGGAGCGCAATCCCTTGACCACGTGGTCGCGCAGTTTGATGTATTCCAGACGCATTTCTTCCACACACTGCTGCGGACCATTCAGCGCCGCCACCGCGGCCTTCTGCACGATGGAGGTGGGATTCGACGTGGACTGGCTCTGCAGTTTCTGCATGGCCGCAATCACCGCAGCCGGCCCCAGCGCGTAGCCCAGCCGCCAGCCCGTCATGGCATAGGTTTTCGACAGCGACCCGATGATCAGCATGCGCTCCCGGTACTCGCGCAGCGATCCCACGGAAAACTGCTCACCGGTGTAATTCAGATAGACATAGCACTCATCGGAGAGCACCCAGATGCCACGCTCTGCTGCGAATTGCACGACCGCCGTCAAATCTTTCGGCGCCATGACCGCACCCGAAGGGTTCGACGGCGAATTCAGAATGATCATCTTGGTGCGCGGAGTCACCAGGCGCTCGATCATCTCCGCCGTAACCCGGAAGCCCTGGCTTTCATCCGATTGCAACAGCACACAATTTCCGCCGGCATAGCGCACGATATCCTTGAATGACACCCAGTACGGCACCGGCAGGATGACTTCATCGCCGTGATCGACCAGCACCTGAATCGCGTTAAACAAGGCGTGCTTGCCGCCAACCGAGGCCACGGACTCCTCGCGCTTGTAGTCGGAGTGGAAATCAGCCGCATGCCGGCGCACGATGGCGTCGCGCAATTCTGGCGTCCCGCCCACTGCCGTGTACTTCGAGAAATTATTCTGGATGGCGGCGATGGCGGCATCCTTGACGTGCTGCGGCGTGGAAAAATGCGGTTCGCCGGCGCCGAAGTCCACCACGTCAATGCCCTGCTGGCGCAACTTGTCGGCCTCGGCCACCACCGCCATGGTGGCGGAAGGCTCGATGCGGTTGATTCGCTCCGTAAGCTTGAGGGCCGGGACTGCTTCTGTAACTGGAGTCATGCTCGTTTTCCTGTTTTCATTTTTCTCGCGTCTTGCAGCTTGATTGCCGGATCGAGTTTTTCCCGCAGCCGACGTTCCACCATTTCCGGCACCAGGTCCCGGATCGATCCGCCGAGTTTTGCCACCTCGCGCACCAGCCGGGAGCTCAGATAAGAGTACTGTTCCGCCGGCATCATAAACACGGTTTCCAGCTCGGGCTGCAGCTTACGGTTCATCATGGCCATCTGCAGCTCGTATTCATAATCGCTGAGGGCGCGGATCCCGCGCAACACCGCGCCGGCTTTTACCCGGGCTGCATAGTCCACCGTGAGACCGTCGAAGACATCCACCTGAACATTCCTGAAATCGGCGGTCAACGCCTCCAGCATGGCGCGGCGCTCGCCCAGGCTGAACAGCGGACTTTTCTCCGGATTGCGCAGGATAGCCACAATCAGCTCGTCGAAAATCTTGCTGCCCCGTTCAATCAAATCCAGGTGCCCGTTGGTCGGCGGATCAAACGAGCCGGGATAAATGGCAATGACTCTCTTCAAGAAGTCCTCATTTTCCTGACGCACAACAGGCAGGCTAGAGTTAAAGAAGATTCTATGCGGCTGGGCGCAGAGATGGCAATTTTTAAGGGCGAGGGAACACGGCTTCAAGTTGTTCCGTCTCGTCTTTCCGAGGGGGTTTCGGGTCGATGTTACCGAAGCATCTAATCGAAAATTATTCTCGCAGCCCTGCCTTTGCAGTTCTTGGCGATGTCACCGAACGGCGACATACAAAGATGTCACCGATTGACGACTCATATATTGTCGCCGATCACTGACTTTGTTAATATGTCGTCGTACGTTGACATGTAAGAGGCGAACATGCGCATACGAACCCCAGCCGATCTCGGAGCCCTGATTCGGGACCGCAGAACCAAGCTCCGTCTTGACCAGAAATCCCTAGCCGCCAAAGTGGGTGTCAGCCGACAGTGGATCGTAGAAGCGGAAAAGGGAAAGCCAAGGGCCGAAATCGGCCTAATTCTGCGCACCATTGACAGTCTTGGAATCCAGTTGGCGGCGGACGATCCCGGAAGAACAAACAAGGAGAATAGACCGGCACCGGTCGATATCGATTCCATCATTACCGCGGCCCGCGAGAAAAGAAAATGAACGGAGAACTCATTGCAATCCTTGACGGGCGAGAAGCGGGACGCATTACACGCGAAACGAGCGGAAGGCTCTACCTCATCTACAACGACGAGTGGCGCACCTCCGAAAGCGCTTATCCTCTTTCGATTTCCATGCCCATAGCCCTGGCCAGGCACGGCCATGCCAAGATCGACCCGTTCCTTTGGGGATTGCTTCCTGATAACGAAATGGTATTGGATCGGTGGGCCCAAAAATTCCACGTCTCGGCGAGAAATGCCTTTAGCTTGATCGCCGCAGTTGGCGAGGATTGCCCCGGAGCGGTTCAGTTCGTCCGGCCGGAGCGCATTGAGGTCATCCTGGGTCAGACGCCACCGGAGATCGAATGGCTCGATGAAGCTGCAATCGCGTTGCGCCTTCGCACCCTGCGCGCAGACCACTCGGCATGGCGCATTCCGCGGGATACCGGCCAGTTCAGCCTTGCCGGGGCGCAACCGAAGACTGCACTTCTCCTCGAGAACGGCAGATGGGGAGTGCCCTCCGGCCGAATTCCCACCACCCATATTCTCAAGCCGCCATCCGGCGATCTCGACGGGCACGCCGAGAACGAACATTTCTGTCTCGAACTAGCGCGTGCCCTCGGGTTTCCGGTTGCTTCCTCCAGAATCATGCATTTTCAGGACGAGGCCGCCATCGTCGTAGAACGTTACGACCGAGTCCACACGGACACCGGCCTACGGCGCGCTCATCAGGAAGATATGTGCCAGGCGCTAGCCATTCCGCCCACGCGCAAATATGAAAATGCAGGCGGACCTGGCATCCACGACATCGTCGAACTCCTGAGAACCTACTCCAGCCGCCCGGCCGAAGACATTCGGACTTTCCTCGATTCAATTGCCTACAATTGGCTGATTGTCGGGACGGACGCCCATGCCAAGAATTACTCTCTGCTCATCGGTGCCGGGGGCCGTGTCCGTCTCGCGCCCCTCTACGATGTGGCGAGTGTTCTTCCCTATCCCGACATCAACATTCATCGCGTGAGGTTGTCGATGAAACTCGGCGGAGAATACCGCTTCCGCAATATCCATCTTCGTCATTGGCAGAAGCTCGCCGAAGAACTGGGAGTTGATCCTGGCGAACTCGTTCATCGCGTGGATGAAATTGCAAGGCAGACGGTCGACTATGTCCCTGATGTCAGACGTCGCATGACGGAGGAAGGACTTCCTCATCCAATCGTTGCCCGTCTAGCCGACGCGCTGGTCGCGCGCGCGGCGGCATGCCGGGCTATTCTGCGCTAGCCCCTCTGGCTTTTCTAGCGTCTCGCGGCCGGCACCTTGGCAGCTTCCGGTACGGCGCTGGGCATGGTGGTGACGCGAGCGCCCGTTCCCTGTGCAGCGCTGGGAGCCGCTGCGGGCTGGGCCGCGGGTACAGGTTGCGGAGCCGCAGTGGTCAGGCCCAGATGCTTGCGCACTTCGGCCTCCAGTTTGACGAAGGTCTCGACGTTGTCTTTGAGGAACTGGCGCGCGTTCTCGCGGCCCTGGCCGATGCGCTCACTCTTGTAGCTGTACCAGGCGCCGGATTTTTCCAGCAGATTGTTGTTCACCGCCAGGTCGAGCAGATCGCCTTCGCGCGAAATGCCTTCGCCGTACATGATGTCGAACTCGGCTTCGCGGAAGGGCGCGGCCACCTTGTTCTTCACCACTTTTACTTTGGTGCGCGAGCCCGTGACCACGTCTCCTTCTTTAATGGCAGCGATGCGGCGGATGTCCACTCGCACCGATGAATAAAATTTCAGGGCGCGCCCACCGGTGGTGGTTTCCGGATTGCCAAACATCACTCCGATTTTTTCGCGAATCTGGTTAATGAAGATCAAGCAAGTGCGCGACTTCGAAACCGTCCCCGTCAATTTGCGCAGAGCCTGCGACATCAGCCGCGCCTGCAAGCCCATGTGGCTGTCGCCCATTTCGCCATCGAGTTCGGCCTTGGGCACGAGTGCGGCCACCGAATCCACCACCAGGACATCGATTGCGCCGGAGCGCACCAGGGCTTCAGTGATCTCGAGCGCCTGCTCGCCGTAGTCGGGTTGCGAGACCAGCAGATTGTCCACGTCCACGCCCAGTTTTTTGGCGTAGCCGGGATCAAGCGCGTGCTCGGCATCGACAAACGCCGCCATACCTCCGGTCTTTTGGGCCTGCGCGACGACTTGCAAGGCGATGGTGGTCTTGCCAGATGATTCCGGTCCGAAGATTTCGACCACCCGCCCGCGGGGAAAACCACCCACGCCCAGCGCCGCGTCGAAAGAAATTGCGCCCGTAGGAATCACAGCGATAGGGACGATGGCTTCCTTCGAGCCCAGCCGCATGATGGAGCCCTTGCCAAACTGCTTTTCGATTTGCGCGAACGCCAGATCAATCGCTTTTGTTCGTTCGTCAGCCATAAGAATGCGGCTCCTTTTGAGTTATGAAGAATGTAGAAGGTGTCGAAGGGCGGATTATACACCGCACACGAAGCGAAGAAAAGGCGAATTTGCATGTCTCCCGGTGGAAAAGTCCCAAAAGAGAACTTCCCGGCTCATTCTAAGCACTGTTCGGTCATGGGACTCTCGCGAGTGGAACGTCGGGCGGGGTATCCAAACGACCAGCAGCGGCCATGGCAGTGAGCAGGATCGGCGAAGCGACGAGCCTGGCGCCATTGAACCTCTGTAGCCCGAAATCAAACACGCCCACGGGATATTTCGTTCGTTGCGTTGTGATTCTACTCACAAGGATGAGTGAGCCTCATCGCTGACTAGCAGCGACATGAAAGTGGAGGATCGTGGCCATGCATTTGTAGCTGTATCGGGATTCGCACCCTGCTTTTGAGGAGCAAGCCAGATGCTCAAGCATCATTACACCACCGTACTTCTATTCTCCATTCTCATGTTGGCAATATTCGCCGCTGTTCCGGCCCCGGTCGCAGGAGGGGCAAACCTTGGCCATCAGATCTATGCCATCCCGGCATTCTCTCGCCAGTACGGCACGTCGTGCAGCACGTGTCATGTAGACTTCCCCAAACTCAACGATTTCGGAAAGGCCTTCAAGGACGCCGGGTTCAAGTTTCCTAAAGATGACGAGACTTTCATTAAGGTCCCACCGGTGATGTTGGGATCTCCGGCCCAGAAAGAATTGTGGCCCCATACCATATGGCCAGGAACCATTCCCGGATTGCCGCCCGTAGGGCTCCGCTTCAATACCTTTCTGCAGGTCGTTGGCCGGAATCGAAACAACTTCAATCTGCAGAATCCGGGTGATCCGACCGCCCCCTTCATTCCTCGCACAGATTTTCAGTCTGGCTTGTTCAGCATCTTCATGGCCGGCAACTTTGGGGATGACATTGCGTTCTGGGTAGACGACGACATCAGCGTGGGAGGCTCCGGCGCCGATGGCGGTTTAGGCGACGGTTATCTGAAGTTCGTTAACATTGGCCGCCACCTGAAACTGCCGACTGATGCGCTCAGCCTGCGGATCGGGCAGTTCGAGCTGGATCTGCCCTTCAGTCCAGCGCGCAGTTGGAACCTTAGTGGTTGGGACATTTATGACCAGGGGAATATTGGCACGGTAAATTCCATTCTGGGGCTACCTACTGTCAACAACTCTTTCGCCATGTCTAACGCAGCGCAGGGGGTGGAGTTCAGCGGTGGTCACAACTACCGCGGCTATCACTATTCCCTGGCCATTGTGAACCAGAACACCAGCGGAGGCACGGCGGCGAGCGGAAACAACGTTCCGCCGGAAGTGGCCTACACGTCGGACTCCAACTTCAAGGATATCTATGCTCGTCTCTCCTACCGTTTCAACCTGGAGCGTGACCCGGCCAGCCGCAACGAAATTCAGGCGGCGGGCGCTTCCGGACCTCACGATCATACCTATCTCAACCTGGGGACGCTCTATTTCTACGGACGTTCTGTGCAGCGGTTCCAAGGCCAGAACGGCTCCGGAGTTGCGACTGTGCTGACGGCGCGGGAGCCGTTCTATCGCGTGGGTGGAGACTTCAGCTTCAACTACCACACCTTCAACCTGTTTGGACAGTATATGTACGGACGCGACCAGAATCTGCTGCCGCTGCTGCCCCCCGGCTTCACGGCGCCGTCAGGGCTTCTCCGGGGAAGCCCGGCCAGTTTCAGTGGAGGTTTTCTGGAGGCGGACTATTTACCACTGCCCTGGCTCATGACCACCATGCGTTGGGATGCGGTGCACTCAACCGCCGACGTAATCAACGGGATCGGGGCCACCCCCGACACCGACATCGGATCGTTCGTGTCGCCGTTTCAGGCCACGCGAAATCGTTTTACTCCGGGCGTGCAATTTCTGATTCACGCCAACATAAAGGCGTCCTTCGAGTACCAGATCCGGCCACAGCAGATTGTCTACGACCCGACGACGGGCACGCTACTGACCGGCGCGTTCCGCACAAACTCGGCCATCGCGGGATTGGAATTTGTCTACTAGATCGGGGAGGCTGTGCCTCCCCACCTAGAAATTAAATCAAGGAGAAGTCATGAAGCGCAATATTCTGGTTCTGATCGCGGTCGTAATGGGATTCAGCCTGGCGGCCATCGCCGGCACCATCAGCGGACAAGTCTCGGGTGTTGCAGGACAGTCTGTGGTTTACGTTGACGCCATATCGGGAAAAACATTTCCCACGCCCACGGAGCAACCTGTGATCGACCAGAAAGGCTTGGCCTTCCATCCGCACGTCATAGCGGTCCAGGCCGGCACTACGGTCGCCTTCCTCAACAGCGACAGCGTCGCTCACAACGTCTTTTGGGCTTCCGTCGGTGGTAACAAGAAGCTGGGCCATAACCTCGGCACCTGGCCGCAGGGTCAAAAGAAGTCTTTCAAATTCGACACAGCAGGGGTGGTGCCATTGTTCTGTAATGTTCATCCTGACATGTCCGCGTATGTGGTGGTCGTACCCACTCCCTACTTCGCCACTTCGGATCCGGCCGGGAACTACAAGATTGAGAATGTTCCCGATGGAAGCTATACCGTGACCGCCTGGCACGAGGGGACGAAGAGCCAGTCCCGACCGGTCAAGGTGTCCGGCGAAGTCAAGGCCGACTTCGCTCTAAGCAAGTAAAGAGACGAGTGTGGGAGCCGGACTAAGCGGGTCCTTGCTCCCAAGAAAGATGGCATGAAAAGCACACTAATTTTCGATTCAGCCGGAGCTCCCCGGAAATTCATCACGCCGATGAAAGGGCTGGTGGTGATTCTGGCCCTCCTGCCATCGCTGCTGGCTCAATCGGCCAGGAGCAAAGACATTCCGGTTACGGCCGTCACCGGCGAAAGCTGGATTAGCCATCTCCATAAGAGATTCAGCGACACCAGCATGGGCAAGACTTGGCACGCAGGCCCGGCGGCTCCGATGCCCGGTGAGGATTCCGCGGTCTGGCAAGAGAAGCTTTCGCCGGGCTTTGAAGCGCGAAGCATGACCCTTCACGGTTCCGATGTTTACCGCCTGAATTGCCGGGGATGTCACACCGGGTCCGGACGCGGCGCTCCTCCGGAAATCAACTCCGTTATCGATCCCGTCCGCTCGACGTCGGTAAAAATCATAATGGAAAGAATGAAGAAAGTTGGGATGGACATGAGCCGGGCCAACGCGGCAGTGCTTGCGAAGCAGGCCAATGCTGCGTTGCTGGACCGCTTTCACAAGGGCGGACAGGACATGCCCCCATTCCCGCAATTAAGCCAACCAGAGGTCCGGGCCCTGATCGCTTACTTAAGAGAGCTTGCCGGCGTTCCAGGGGCTGAAAAGGAACAGATCGTCCTTACCGAGTCGCCCGCTCGAGTGGGCGAGCAAGTTGCAAAATCCACATGCCACATCTGCCACAACGCGGTGGGACCAAATCCCAACCCCCAGGAGATTCTGGAAGGCGCGATTCCACCGCTTAGTACGCTCACCACGCGGACGACCTTGTCTCAGTTCGTTCGCAAGGTGACCTTCGGCAACCCAATCAGCATGGGCGCGCCGCCGGAGCCCTTCCGCGGAAGAATGCCGGTGTTTGACTACTTGAGCCAGGACGAAGTGGCGAATGTGTATTTGTACCTTACGCTTTACCCTCCGGAGAAATAGGAACTGCATGGGCAATCTCTCTCGCGAACGCGCGGCAAGCACAGCTACGATGATTCGCCGTGTCCGCAAAGGTCGGCTTTTCGCTCTTGTCCTTTTTTTGGCTGCCACCTGTCCCGGCTCGGCTCAGGTTCTCATTCCGGCTGAGATCAGAGATCCAAACTTGCGCTCGTTGCAGCAACAATACATCAATGACTTGAAGGTCGTGGGCCAGGACATTCAGGCGTTCCAGTTCAAGTACCGCTTTTATTTGAACCGGAAGTTGGATCTGGACGAGTCCCAACAACAGCGCGATGATCAGCGCTCGATTCGATTCGACCGCTACAACGGCCAGACCGTGGTGGCAGTGACTGGCAACTACTATGCTGCTTATCCCGAAAAGATTGGGGCCGAACAGCGGGCACGGAGTACTTTTCTGAATGTAGTCGTGCCGATTCTGAAGTCGGAAGTGCCGCGTTTCCAGACCAACCAGCAGGTGCAAGGCTACGCCCTCGAAATTTCGCATCACGTTCTCGGAAACGTCATGGGGGTAATGGTGGAAAGGCCGGAAAACCTGATGGTGTTTTTGCCACAAAGCGGCGCTCTTAAGCTTCTGGGTTCCATGGATGAGAATGTCCAACAGGCGGGGTTGATGGAGGGCCAGATTTTTCTGAACGCGCAGCCCATCAATGTCTGGCTCAATGGAGAAGGGCCCCAGCCTGCATCCGGTGCCGACACCAACGACAAGGCCACTGACCGTCCAGCGCCGCTGGCCGGAAATGAGATCGCCGAGGCTAGTGAGGGCAGGGGCGTAAAAGCACCGATGAGTCCCCCGGCCGCTCCCGTAGAAAAACCGAGTCTGGCGGCACTGGCGCCGGTGCGGGACGCATCACCACAGGCGCTCGCCACGCTGCAAGCATCCAACCAGGATCTGCTCGCCAAACTGGTGAAAGAGTTGGATCCGCAGGCGCATTTTGTTTCTTATGCGACCCAGAGCTTTGTGGCTTTCCGCCGGGATGTTTACCTCGAGCTTTCTCTGAATACGACTCTGCCTGAGTCCGCCGCGGGATCGCGTTACAAACTCGCCGCTATGGCCTTTGATGACCATGTAGCGCACCTCATTCGCCCCACCCTTGCCTACTTCGAGGTAGAGCCCAAGTTCGACGGGATCAGCTTCAGCACCACCGTGCACCTTGCCGGCCGATCTGCAGCCGGTAAGACCGAGGCCGTGGAGTTCTTCTTCCCTTTCGCGGCTTTGACCTGCTACGAGAAATACGATTGCACCGGCCAGCAACTCATCAATGCAGGAGCCGTGCTGATCAATGGAGAACGCGTAGCACTAGATCTGCAGATCGCTGAAGGCAGCCTCAGCCAGTAAATGTCTGGGCCGGGTGCCCCAAACTATCGCAGTCTCTGCGAGCTATAGGTTTGCGCACCGCTCCTGAGCCATGAGTCGACTACGATCGGGTTGTCACTCTCCGTTAGATTGCCAAGAGGCCGCCTCGTTCGCGGACGCGAATGAGTGTTGCCGCCGGCTTACTGCCAGTTGAGAACAGGAACACAATGAAACCTCCGATCTCATTTGGGGAGATGCCAGGCTGTTTTCGGACTTTAGGACGAATTAGCTGCTGGCCTTCGGTTACGCCGACATAAGAAATACTTCTAACCCCTCGGGAGACCTCTGACGATGGCTTAAGTATGTCACTGGCCACTTGTCGGCTGTCTCTTGGGATGACCTTCCCGGCGCTGTGGGTGCTGATTTGCAGCCCAGATCTGGCAGGAAAGGGACGGCAGTCCCGCAGCCGATCATCACTGAGATTATGGCTACGGTATCTTCTGATGTTTTCAGGCCCGATGTTCATGGCCGCCTGTGGCGGTGGTCTTTCCGTCGGTGGTACTAGCAGCAAGAGTGGCAACGGTGGCAGCAGTGACGGCAGCATCAGCGTCTCCGCATTGCCCTCGAACGCAACCCTCTTCTCGGGCGGGACCCAGCAGTTTACGGCCGTCGTCAGCAACACCGCGAACACATCGGTCACATGGTCGGCAACTGCGGGAACGGTTGACTCGGCGGGCCTATTCACCGCGCCCTCAGTTAGCTCCACCCGGCAAATCAACGTGAAAGCCACCAGCCAGGCGGATGCGACCAAGAGCGCAACCGTCTCACTGACGGTAAACCCCATCGTCACAGCTCCGGGACCCCCAGTGCCGCACTCGGTCTCCCTGTCCTGGACGTCGAGCACTGACCCAAAGACCGTGTCTTATAGTGTGTACCGCTCAACCGTCCAGGATGGGTCATACGGTCTGCTGGCTAGCGCGATCGGCACGGCAGCCTTCAGCGACCAGAGCGTGCAATCGGGAACGACCTACTACTACGTTGTGACTGCGGTCGACGATACCGGGCAAGAGAGCGCGTATTCGAGTGCAACGCGAGCAACGATTCCCTAAGGCAACGGCGCCAGCTCTCCTGCTTGATGTCTGGCTCTCCTCTGGCCGACCGCCGGGACGCCGGCAACCGGCCCCAGGCACCACCCCCGCGCCCGTTGATTTTTCTGTGCCACGGGCCCCTCACTCGTAGTAACATGCGCCGGATTGGCGCTGCTTCGGCAGCCTGGACGCCTGGCAGCGTCTGCTTTCCACCTTGTCCGTGGAGGATTTCATGGAGAATCGGGCCCTTGGGAATTCGACCACCGCCAGCTCACAACCTGCCGCGACGCATCACGAAGGGCGTCACGTTTGGGTCCTGACCGCATACGTAGTTTCGGGCTTGGCCGTATTCGGCGTGCTGATTTACTACATCTCGGCCTACATCACGCAATAGCCAGGAATGGTCCGGACCGGTGGGCGGTCAGGCATGGCGTCGCGGTGGATAGGCGCTCCATCCCACTGGCTTGCGTAGTCTCGCCTTCTGGTTGTAGTGCTGCGGAATTTCGCTCCCTCGGTCCGCGTTCCGGAATCCTGCTTTTGGCGGGCGCGCTGATTTTCCTCTTACGAGACCGTGCTACAATCCCCGATTGCCCGGTTAGCGACGCCTGGCAAATCCCCACATAAACGAGACACTCTGAATCCCGTGGCCCATGACCCCTCGAAGACCGCCGTCACCTACGCCGACGCCGGGGTGGACATTGACCGCGCCAACCGCACCAAGAAGCGAATCAAGTATCTTGCCCACAAGACCTTTAACCGCAGCGTGTTGAGCGAAATCGGCGGCTTCGGCGGCCTGTTCGCCGTGGACAAGGTGAAGTGGACGGACCCGATTCTGGTGTCGAGCGTCGACGGGGTCGGCACCAAGCTGAAGGTCGCCTTCGAAATGGACGTCCATCACACCATTGGCGCCGACCTGGTCAATCATTGCGTTAACGACATCGCAGTGCAGGGCGCCACGCCGCTCTTTTTTATGGACTATCTGGCCACGGGCAAAATCGAGCCGGAAGTCACCGAGAAAGTCATTGAAGGCCTGGCCGACGCCTGCAAACACAACGGCTGCGCCCTGATCGGCGGGGAAACCGCCGAGATGCCGGGGTTCTATCCGGACGGTGAATACGACCTGGCCGGATTCATCGTGGGGGCGGTCGAGCGCGAGCGCATCATCACCGGCAAAACGGTGGAAGTCGGCGACGTGATCTTAGGCCTGGCCTCGAACGGTCTGCACACCAACGGCTATGCCCTGGCCCGCAAGCTACTCTTCGAAGTCGGCAAATACACCCTGGATTCATACGTCAATGAACTCAAGGGAAAAGTCGGCAACGAGCTTCTGCGCACCCACAAAAGCTACTGGCCGGCGATCAAACGCCTGGTGGACGGCGAGTGTGTCTCCGCCATGGCCCACATCACGGGCGGGGGAATCACGGAAAATCTGCCGCGCGTGCTGCCGCGCGGCGTGGCCGCCGTCATCGAGATGGGATCCTGGCAGGTACCGCCCATCTTCGAGCACCTGCAACAGTTGGGAAACGTCCCCCAGGATGAGATGCTCCGCACCTTCAACATGGGGCTGGGGATGCTGCTGGTGGTCCCGTCGAAGAAGTTCAAGAAAGCCCAGACCGTGCTCGAACGCGCGGGAGAAAAAGCCTTCACCGTGGGCCGGATCGTGAAGGGCGACCGCAAAGTGATGTACACCTGATTGGATTGCGACCGTGGTTCCTGAATAGCCTCAAGGTCGTTTTTATTCTCGACGACCAACCAGTTGCCTTGGTCATCCAGAGTTTTTGTTTTTTCGTACCCGCAGGCATTCCAAATCAGATCGAAGATGGGTTTCAGGATCTTCCCAGGCGGATCATCGAAAGGGTGAATCTAACGGCGTGCGATCGCTTTGCGGTAGTCGTCGGCGGTGGTGCGGTAGCAGGGCAGCGTGCCCTTTTTGTCGGCGGCACTCAGGCCGGGAGCATCGGCGGCATTGTGCGCGTCCGGGTGGGGATCGGTTTCAGGCCAGGTCATCTGCATCAGGGATTCGTCGCAGGTCCGGTCCCGGCTGACCAGCAGCCTGTACACCTTCGAGTTGTCCACGCCATACTCAGATAGCCGGCGCTGGTAGGGAAGATAGACGTACACCAGCTTGACCAGCTCTGTGAGGTTCTTACGCAGCCGGCGCTCGGCGATATAGACCTCGTAGTTGGAAAAATAAGACGAACTCGGCAGGGCCATGGCCAGGCCAATCAGGCGCAGCGGCATTTCCTCGGTAGGAGGTTCCTGGACGGCTGCGCTTCGCTGCCGCGGGTTCTCGGTGATGGGCGGCTCGGGAGCCATAGCAGGAGCATTGGCCATCGCCATTTGGTGTCCGCCACGGCCGGAGTTGCCTCCCTCCCCGACTGACGGAGCGGGCGGCACGCCTTGCACTGCATTACCAGCGCCAGCGCCGGAAAACAATCCCGCGCGTTGACCTGCTCCGGAACCGCCGGTGCCCCCGAGGGATGGCGGAGGCGGCACAGCCTGCACCCCGGCGATCGAAAGCGAACTGCTGTAGTTCGAACCGCCGCGTCCAGTTCCAGCAGAGCTGTCTGCATTCTCAATCGCCTGCGCCGATGGCGGAGGCGGCACCACACTGGAACCGGCGCCAGATAACATGCCGGCGCGACCACTGCCATGAGTTCCCGCGCCGGGGACCGTAGGCGGAGGCGGCACTGCCAACCCGACCAGGCTACCCAGGGCCGACTGGACCGTTCCCGACATTGTGCGCTGCTCGCCCACCGGCAACCGCGGCGCGGGCGCGACTACGACCACTGCAGCCGGACCGATATTGATGTCTCCTACTCGGCGTATCGAGGCTTGCAAGACGGGCGGCGGCCCAACCACGGGGGCACCGGGCACGGTCATCGCACGTCGTGAGGATTCCACTCCAACCTGAGGTGCGGGCGCGATGCCCGAGGCCTGCAGCAAACCCAGCCGGCGAGACGTTCCCTGGCTGACCTCGGGTGGCGGAGCCACGATCGCAGTCGCACTCGAAGGTCCGCTGAATCGCGAAGACCCAATGGACGCGAGCGGCATCGCGGGAAGGACCGGGTTCAAGGCTGCGATGGTGGGCCGCGCCGGTCCCTTCAGCTTGATGTCGGGCGCTTTCATGGCTGCCTGGGCGCGCTCTGGCGCCACCCGGATAGCGCCGCGACGCGCCGAGTCAATCTGTTTCCGGGACGCTCGCTGTACCGGGGCCGGGTTGCCGCGAAGCGCGGGATATGTCCCGTCAGGCTTGTAGTAGGTGAGGTGAGTATTTTCGAAGGGGCTTCGCCGCAGTGGCTGATCTTCCGTCCACGAGTGGGAGACGATCAACACCAGGGCAAGCACGACCGCATGGCCGAGCAGCGATTGCCCAAAGCGGCGCCAGGGCAGGCCGGAGTAGAAAAAGACCTCCCGCCAGAAAGACAAAGACCGGAATTCATGGGCCCGGGGCGGGATCGATCGCAGCGTGTCGTACAGATTTCGCAGGAAAACGCGGTGCGCCGGTTCCAGTTCGACCAGCAGCCTGAGTCGTGGCAGGTCTTTCAGTTGAGCTTGCTGCTGAAGAACAGTACCAGAGTTTCCGGACGGCTCCGTCGCGGCTGTCTCCACATCCACCCGCCGCATGTTATTCCAATCGTACTCGCACTGCGCCCCGCACCGACGACACACCTGGTAGTAGCGGGCGTCAGCGCCTCGCAGCGGCCAGAAAAACTCGTGGATACAAGGACCAGGCATAAAGACAGTCCAGCGGCATTCTTTGGGATCCGGGCAGACTGCCGGAAGTACCTATCATGTAGGCGTATCGCGGGATTGGCTAGGGTACTTTAGTGCAGAATGAACTAGTCATTTTTTGACCAGGAGGGCGGGAAGTTGCCGGTTACCCCATAGAAGCTGGCCCCAGCTAGACAGAGTGTGGGTCGGACACTCCCTTCGACTTCGCTCAGGGCAAGCTTGTCCGACGCCTTTGACGTTGATCTTACGTCTTGAAATCAACGCTTCAGCAAATCCACCGGCTGCTTCACATCGTGCACCCTCAAATACTTCGCCAGTGCGGGATACTTCTTCGCCACCGCCTCATACATCGCATAGGCCACATTGCGATAGGAGAAGTGGCCAGCCGGCCCGGTCCTCAGCTCGGAGATGTAAACCACCTCGGCAAAGTCCATCTTGAAAAGGGTGCGCTTGCGGAAGCCCAGCGGAATCGCGTACTGAGAATTCTCCCGCGCCTCGGCTCCGCCCGACGCAGCCAACTGCTCGACCGCGCTCGCGGTGCGCTGCATCACCGCATCGTAATTTGCCCGTGCGCCCGAGGCTTCCAGTTCCGCCGGAGCGTCGTATCCGTGCCGGGTGGTGAATTCCTGGCCGATCTGGATGCAGCGGCGGTGGCGGTGCATGTCGCGGAAGCCGCCAATATCCATCAGGATGTCGAAGCGGAACTGTTGCCCGGCGCAGAAGGCGCGCAACATTTCGTCGTGACGGCCGCGGTGGCGCAGGCCGAGGTCGATGATTTCGCGGCGGATGGCTCCGCCGGCGGCTTCGACCGCCAGGCGAATCTGGCGATAGGAATAGTAGCTGTGCTCATAAACCAATGTGGTCGCCAGCTCGACCTCGAGCAATTCTTCTTCCAGAAGATCGACAGTCGGAGCCGCGGCCATGGGCAAATCCCCCATCAGTTCGGACGCAATCTGCCTCATGGTGCGCCGAGTCTCGATTTCATACTGGTTGGGATCGGCGTATTTCACCAGCGTCGGGGCCACGCGAACTTCCCGCAACAACTCCTGCTCGGCGCGGGCGCCCAACTCCGGCGAGACAGCGCGAATCTGCTCGACCAACTCCCGCAGTGAGTCGTGGTTCACGTTGTATGCGGGGGAGATGGCCGCATTTTTCAGCAGCCCGCCCAATTCCCGTATTTCCTTGTGAGTGTGCGAGAGCAGGTGAGACACCTGGCTTTCGAGCGTGCGCGCATTGACGATCTCTCCCAGTGAAGTGTTGGCCGCGAGCGGCAGCAGATAACGGGAGATGTCGAAGGCGCGGGCCCGCAGAGTGCGCTCGTAGGCTTCCTGCTTCATTTCGTCGGGCTTGGGCGTGATGCTGGCCAGGTACAGAAACATGCGGTCCGATAGAGTCTCGTATTCCGTGAACAGGGAATCAACCGTCTCCCGGTAGAAATCCTTGGCGGAGACCGGGGCGGGCGGGTCGCCCGCCACCACAGCGGCGTCGCCGAAGTCGGGCACGTAGTAGCCGCTCTTTTTGAAATCCTGGTAGCGGGTGGAACGCTCCTGGCCGTCCCAGCGTTGTTCGTCGGCAACCGCGATGGCTGCCAGAATGGACAAGCGCTCGATGGCCAGCGCGATGTGCGCCAGGTCGGCGATGGAGCGGTGTCCGTACTGGAAGTAGAAGGTGTTTAGAAACTTCTCCGCCTTCTGCTGGCTGATCTCGCGCAGCGACTCTTTCATGGAGAGCGCCGAGCGCGAGTACTTGGCCATAGCGTAAGCCTGGATCTCGGGCTCGACGCCATAGACGGCATAGACCTCGACCGCGGGCTCGGGGCTGGAGCTGGACGCTGGCTTCGCGCTTTCGACCGAGGGCTTCTCGACTACTTCAGACATGTGCATCTCTTATCCTAGCTTCCTAGCTTCCTAGCTTTCGGGCTTCCTAGCTTCTCCGGCTTTTACGGCTTGCAGCGTGCATTTCGTTCGCCGGGCCGAGGGCGGGACGCCCTCGGGACAGCCGGCAAGATGCCAGCGCTACGGAGGCGAAAGCACGGCTCGTTCGAATCTTACTGCAATGCTCAATGATGCGCGCTGAGGAAAAGATCGGCAACTTTCAGGGCCAGATTAGCGGGGACTACGTCATCGCGGTTGCAGAGCACGATGATTGTGAGCTTGTCGTCAATCAGACGCTGGATGGTAGTGCGAAAGCCCACGGTTTCGCCGTAGTGCCACATGCGCGAGCGATTCCTGTAAGGATTCAGGAACCAGCCAAAGCCATACGAGGCGGGTGTGCCGTCAGGTTCCTGCACGCTGCCATCCGGCACTTTTACGGGAATGACTGCCGGCTCCATCTCAGCCTCACTCAACAACGTGTAATGCACCAGCGCGTGATCCCACTTGGCCAGATCGTCGAGCGAAGAATAGACGCCGCCATCGCCCAGCACCGCCGAAGTCGGACTCTGGTCCATCTCACGCCATGCTCCAGCTTCATGAGTATGACCATAGGCGCGGTGGGCCACGGTGTTCTTGCCTTTTTCGTAGGCCACGGTCTGTTTCATGTCCAGGGGAGCGAAGATGCGGGCGTGAAGAAAGTCGCCAAAGGGCTGGCCCGAGACTTTTTCCACCACCATGGCCAGCACGGCATAGCCGGAGTTGCTGTAATCCCACCTGGTGCCGGGAGGAAATTTCGTGGTCTTCTGTTGCTCCAGCAAATCCAGGACGCCGGAGTCTTTAATCTGGGAAATATTTTCCGGCGGAGTGCCGGCAGCGGGCTTGGCCATCAGGTCTTCGTAGTCGAGCAGGCCTGATGTGTGATTCAAGAGATTGCGAATGGTGATGCCTTTCCCGTACTCCGGAAAGTCAGGGAATATATCGGTGAGCCGATCTTGGTAGCGCAGCTTACCATCGCGCACCAGCAGCATGACCGCCATGGCAGTGAACTGCTTGGTGCACGACGCCAGGCGGAAATTGGTATGTTCGTCAATCCTGCGCCGGGAGCGCAGATCAGTTACGCCGTAACCGCGCTTGAACACAACCTGTCCATTCTTGATCACGAGCACGGCGCCGCCCGGGGCGTCGTCGGACTTGAGCACGGCAAAAATGTGATCGATCTTTTCTTCTGGTACGGGTGCCTCAGCCCGACAAATGGGCAGCGCGGCGAGGCACAACAGCCCCATGAGTCCCACCTTTGCGCCCTTGGCGAGTCCTTTGCGTCCTTGGCGGTAAATTCTTTTACCGCAAAGGACGCAAAGAAACCCCGCAAAGTTCGCAAAGAAAAACCCTCACTGCCGAAATCTTCCACGGTCAATCTCCTCAGGGGCGGATCCCCGCCACTGCCATCATGCGTCCTGTGACTCCCTTTTCCGCGCGATAGGAGAACAGCAAATCGGTGCGGCATGAAGTGCACAGTGGCGATGCGCTGATGTTCTTCGCTGCCACCCCTGCAGCCAAAAGCTGGCGGCGGTTGGCCTCCACCAGATCGAGAAAAATCTTCTTGGGCAACTCGCTGTGGCCGGGAGCGCGCGCCGTCAGAAACAGCAGCGGATATTTCTCCCGCACTGGGTCCGATTCCTCGACTTCACGAAATAGTTTGCTGCCATATTCGAACTGGGATTCGAACTGGGTACGCACTTCCGGACCGACCGCGTAGCAGCATCCATGGACACCCTGGACCGATGGCCGCCCTGAGATCGCCGGGGTGCGTGCCGAAGCAGCGCTGCATCTCGCCGACGCCTTTCTCCACGATCCGCTTCACCGTCCCCCGCCAGCCGGCATGAAACACTCCCACGGCCCGGCGCTCTGGTATCCACAAGGATCACCGGCAGACAATCGGCGGTCAGAATTGCCAGCAGCAAACCCGGAGTCTGCGTAATCAGGCCGTCGCCGGTGAGAGCTTCGCGGGGAATTTCAGAGACACAATGAATAAGGTCAGAGTGGACCTGTCGGGCAGTGATCAACGGCCAACGCGCGACCTTTCCTGATCGCTCCGAGTTGACGGAGAAAGGCGGCGCGGTTCTGTTCCACGGCACGCCGCGAATCTTCCCGGGTAAAGCCGAGATTCAGGCTTCTCCCGCCATAGACTTTGGAAAATCCGCCCGACCTGATGCTGAAGCCATGGATCAGCCAGGGAATGGCCGTGAGAGAATCCGCCTGCAGGATTTTGCCTGGTTTCTTCCGAAGAGCTTTCGAGGGCACCGACAACATCTTAGCAACACGCTCCCTGGTCTGTAACAAATGGCAAGTGTGAACCTCGTGGCTATCGTTGCCGGCCAAGGCCGGAAAGGGAACACGGAAGAGTTGAGCGAGCGGATGGAGTGATCTTCCGGGTATAATTCCGCGCTGCAGTCAATTAGGAAGTTGTCCGTTGTTCTTTGCGTCCTTTGCGCTCTTTGCGGTTCAGCGCTTTTGACTGGAAAGGCCGCCGGGAAATCCGCAAAGCAGGTAACAAATCAGACGCAGTTCAGGAGCCCCATACATGCGTGTCCTTATTGTGACGTTTGCCTTGCTGTGCGCTCTGGTTGCAGGAGCCGTAGCGCAGCAGGCCAACTCATCAAGCGACGAAACCAAGGGAAAGAAGACCAAGAACACAGAACCAGCAGTCAAGAATCAGGAGAAGAAGCCGGCCGAGAAAGCTCCGGAAGCCAACCCGGCCGAAGAGCAGAAGCCGGCGGCTCCCAAACCGGGTACCGACAAGGACAAAGAAGAATTTGATGTCTCCGAAGTTCCGCCGGTGGTGACCCATCACCAGATTACGCTGGATGGCAAAGTGCTCAAGTACACCGCCACCACGGGCCGGCTGCCGCTCAAGCGCGGCGACGGCAAGATCGAGGCCGAGATGTTTTTCGTGGCCTACACGCTCGACGGTCAGGACGCGGAAAAACGTCCACTGACCTTTGCCTTCAACGGCGGCCCGGGGTCGGCGACCATCTGGCTGCACATGGGCGCGCTGGGTCCGCGGCGGGCCGGGTTGCGGCCTGATGGTTTGCTGCCGCCAGCGCCTTACCACATTGCGGACAACCCGAATACCCTGCTCGACAGGAGCGACCTGGTGCTGGTGGATGCGATGTCAACCGGCTTCAGCCGCGCCGCCAATGCTGAACTATCCAAAAAATTCCTGGGCGTTAAAGGCGATATCGATGCGTTCAGCGAATTCATCCGGCTGTATCTCACGCGCTACGAGCGCTGGAGTTCACCGCTCTTTCTCTTCGGCGAGAGTTATGGAACCACGCGCGCCGCCGGCATCGCCGGCAATCTCGTAGACCAGGGCATTTCCTTTAACGGCATCACCCTGCTCTCGACCGCGCTCAGCTTCCAGACGCTCGAGGACACCAAGAGTAACGACCAGCCCTACATCCTGCTGATTCCCAGCTTCACCATGATTGCGGGCTATCACAAGAAACTGCCGCCCGACCTGATGCAGGACATGGCCAAGGCGCGGCAGGAGTCGGAGCAATGGGCCTCGACTGAATATGCTCAGGCGCTGGCCAAAGGCGACGCGATTACTCCGGAAGAGCGGCAGAAAGTCATCGATCAGATGGCCCGCTACACAGGATTGAGTAAGGATGTTCTCGACCAGGCCAACCTGCGTATCGACGTCCCGAAGTTTACTCACTATCTGTTGCTCGATCAGAAACTCCGCGTGGGCCGCCTGGACGGCCGTTTCACCGGCCCTGACCCGAACGGACTGCTGGACACACCGTTTTACGATCCCACTGAATCAGCGATATTGCCGCCTTTTACGTCCGTCTTTTATAACTACGTCCGGACCGAACTGGGTTATAAGACCGATATGCCATACCAGGTATTTCCCGCTGACCAGAATTTCTTCGAGAATTCCTGGAACTGGGGTTCCGGCATCACCGGCTTCCCGGACACCGCTACGGCGCTGCGCCAGGCGATCGTGAAAAATCCCTACCTGAAGGTCCTGGTGATGGAGGGACTCTACGACCTGGCGACTCCGTTCTATGCCGCCGACTACACCATCGATCACCTGAATCTGTCGCCGCAGTACAGAAAGAATATTTCCTTCGCCACTTACGACGCAGGACACATGGTCTATCTGCCCGCCGACGGCCTGAAGAAAATGAAGGCCGACGAAGCTGGATTCATGGATAAAGCCCTGGCGGGAAACTAACCCGTCATCAGATTGTCATGCTGAGCGGAGGCCGGCCGGTCGCTTGCGACCGGTCGAACGGAGTCGAAGCACCCCTATAGTTGCCACGAGCGTTGTTCGATGGCCGAGCGAGTTTGAAACCTTGTCGGAATACATAGGGGTCCTTCGACTCTCGCTCAGGATGACAGGGGTTGGCGCTTGTGCCAGGCTGTCGCCTGTTCATAGGCGTTGGCCACTTGCAGGACCCGGGCTTCTCCCCAGTGCGGTCCGATGATCTGCAAGCCGATGGGTAAGCCGGCTTCGGTGAATCCGCAGGGAAGTGAAATCGCCGGCAGCCCCCAGACATTAATGGGGCGCGTGTTTCGCAGCAGCAGCAGTTCCCGCGGGCGGAGAAGATCGGGATTCTGTTTCAGTTCCGCGATGGCAGGCGCCGGAATCGGCGTAGTCGGAGTGACCAGCACATCCACATCCGCGAAAATTGACGCGATGTCGCGCCGTGCCTGTTCCAGTTCGCCACGGCATCGCAGCAGGACATCCGGGCTGACATTCTGGCCGGTGCGAATCCGGCGCAGGGTTTCCGGCTGGTAGAGTTCCGGGCTGCGCGCGAGGAACTCGGCATGAAAGGAATACGACTCCGCGCTTTGCAGGGTGCGGTCAGTCGGCACCGACAGTTCCAGGTCGCGTATTTCTGCACCCATTGCAGCCAGGCCTGCAACGGCGTGATTGATCGCGGACGCCACCTCGGTATCCAGATCTTCAAAGAAGAATTTCCTCGGCAGGCCGATTCGCAGCGGCCGGAATTTCTTTTCCAGTACCGCCACAGAGTCTTCGACTGGAACATCCGCACTGGTCTTGTCCGCAGCGTCGTGGCCGGCGATGGCGGCGAAAATCACAGCCACGTCCGCAACGGTTCTTCCCAGCGGGCCCACGTGGTCGAGAGAAAGTTGATAGCGGAATCACGCCCCGGGTGCTGACCCGTCCATAAGTCGGTTTCAGGCCAACCACACCACACAGCGCGGCGGGTTCGCGGACCGAGCCGGCGGTGTCGGTGCCAATCGCACCGTAACCCAATCCGGCGGCGACCGCAGTGGCTGAGCCTCCCGAAGAACCGCCGGCGATGTGCGCCAGATTCCATGCGTTTCGCACCTCGCCGAAGGCGCTGATCATGGAACTGCCGCCGTAGGCAAATTCGTGCAGATTCTGTTTCCCCAAGAGCACCGCACCGGCTGCTTTCAGGCGGCGAACCACTTCCGCGTCTTCCACGGGAATCCGGTCTTTGAACAGCAGGCTGGCGGCGGTGGTGCGAACGCCGGCGGTGTCGATCAGGTCCTTGAGGGCGAGCGGAATGCCGTGCAGCGGCCCGCGCCAGTCGCCGCGCCGGATCTCGGCTTCGGACTGGCGGGCCTGCGCCAGGGCGGACTCTGCAGTTACGGTAATGAATGCATTCAGCTTCGGATTGAGCTTTTCGATTCGGGCCAGGCAGGCGGCCGTAAGTTCGACCGGTGAGATTGAGCCCCGGCGTAGCAACTCGCCGGTTTGCAGTATGGATTGCGGCAAGTGAAGCTTTCCTCGTATGGAAATATTATCCCTTAAACGAAGCACGTAGGCCCGGACGCCCTCGTCCGGGCGGGTGAGCGAAGCTCGCCTGGCCTTATTCTGGCCAGGATTTATCACCGCCAGGCTTTATCGTTGCGCTATCACAAAACTGCCGGGCTTTGCCCGTCCGGGCGGGCGAGGGCGCCCGACCCCTATGTGAGCAGTCGTGGCAAGCAGAGTTCGGATTGGCTGGGCTTCCAGAAAGCCTATAATCACACCGTTATTTAACATTCCACTTCCGGTGGAGGTCTAAGATAACGCCATGGCACAGATGACTGCGACTCCAGCCGGCACGCAAGGATTTTTTGTCGATGGCAAATGGATCGAGGAAGGCGACCCGGTCGAAATACGGGCCCCGTATGACGGCAGCGTCATCGCCACTGTCTTCCAGGGCAGGAGGGAGCACGCCGAAGCCGCGATTGCAGCCGCGGTAAAGGCCTTCGGGACCACCCGGCGCCTTCCGGCTTTTGAACGCCAGCGCGTGCTGCGGCGAGTGTCGGAGAACATTGCCGAGCGCAAGCAGGAATTTGCCCGCACCATGGCACAGGAGTCGGGCAAGCCGATCAAGGCCGCGCGCACCGAGGTCGAGCGCGCCATCTTCACCTTCAACGTTGCCGCCGAGGAGAGCACACGAATTTATGGCGAGTACCTGCCTCTCGACTGGCAGGAGTTTACCGCCGGACGCTGGGGTATTGTGCGCCGCTTTCCGCTAGGACCGATTGCCGGAATCACTCCCTTCAATTTCCCCCTGAACCTGGTGGCGCACAAGGTTGCGCCCGCCATTGCCGCAGGGTGTCCCCTGGTGCTGAAACCTGCGCCCCAGACTCCTCTGACCGCGTTGCTGCTGGCGGAAGCCGTACAGCAGGCGGGCTGGCCGGACGGCGGATTGAATGTGCTCCCTCTTTCAAACGACGATGCTGGAGTGCTGGTCACGGATGAGCGCATCAAGCTGATCAGCTTCACCGGCAGCGCGGCTGTAGGCTGGCAGATCAAGAAAAACTGCGGGAAGAAGAAAGTCGTCCTCGAACTCGGGGGCAATGCCGGCGTGATCGTGCACAGCGACGCCGATCTGGCCTACGCCGCCGACCGGTGCGTGGTGGGCGGCTTCTCCTATGCCGGCCAGACCTGCATCTCGGTACAGCGCATCCTGGTGGAGCGCTCCGCCTTCGCCAGGTTCACCGAATTTCTGCTGGAAGGCGTGAAGAAGCTGAAGACCGGGGATCCGCTGGATGATTCGACCGACCTGGGACCGCTGATCCGCGAGAGCGATGCGATCCGCGCCAGCGACTGGATTCAGGAAGCGGTGCGCGGCGGGGCCCGCTTGCTTTGCGGGGGACAGCGCCTGGGACCAGTGCTTGAGCCCACCGTTCTCACCGGCACGCGCCCGGAGATGAAAGTAAATTGCCAGGAAATATTCGCTCCGGTGGTCACCGTCGAGCCGTATGACGACTTCGACCAGGCCCTGAAGCAGATCAACAACTCTCCCTACGGACTTGCAGGCGGGACTGTTCACCCGCGACGCCAAGCTGATCTTCAATGCCTACGAAGAACTGGAAGTCGGCGGGCTGATTGCCGGAGATGTGCCCGCGTTCCGCATCGACCACATGCCCTATGGTGGGGTCAAAGACTCCGGTCTGGGCCGTGAAGGGCTTGCGCTACGCCATCGAAGAAATGACCGAACCCAAACTGCTGGTGATGAACCTCAAGTAGATCGTGCGGCCCGCGGTACGTTAGCGCACGAAGCCGCAGATCGATTTCGCTGAATCGGATTTTTTCTTCGGCTGGAACTCCGATTGTGCATCCACAATCTTTGGCCTGCTATAATCTCCAGTTTTATTGCTCGCTAGGTTTGCGGCTTAATGCCGCTTCACTTAACGCTGCACCAACCGGTTGCCTGTCATCGGCCACCGCGGCACGAAACGTCCTCTTTCGATGCAGATCTTTCACCGCAGCACGAACACACTTTCGCGAGCGACGATCTATGGCGCCATCTTCGTCGTGGCGGCGTTGTTCTGGGCGGCGGCGGAGATTCAACGGTCACCCTACGTAACCTATGCCGGCGTGCGGCGACCGCAACCGGTGCCTTTCAGCCATCAGCACCATGTTGCCGGATTGGGAATTGATTGCCGCTATTGCCACACCTCGGTCGAAACTTCCAGCTATGCAGGGATTCCGCCTACCAAGACCTGCATGAACTGCCATGCCCAGATCTGGACCAACGCCGCCCTGCTCGAACCGGTGCGCGAAAGCTACAAGAGCGGGAAATCGCTGGTCTGGACCCGAGTCAATGATTTGCCTGACTTCGCCTATTTCAATCACAGCATTCATATCAACAAGGGCGTAGGCTGCAACACTTGCCACGGGCCGGTGGACCGCATGCCCTTGATGTATAACCAGGCTTCGCTGCAGATGGAGTGGTGCCTGGAGTGCCATCGCGCGCCCGAAAAACATCTCCGGCCGCGCGACCAGGTTTTCAACATGCGTTACGAGGAGCCGTCGAGCAGCAAGCCGGTTGTGGTGGATGGCAAGGAATACACCGACCAGATCTCTCTCGGGGAACACCTGGTGAAGAAGTACAAGTTGCGCACGGTAACGGACATAACCAGCTGTTCGACGTGCCATCGCTAGTGAGTTAGATGGAGGGCTGGGCGGGACGCCCGGCTTTCATAAGCTAAGGTTATGAAGATGGACGAACAACCCGCTAGGCCGCGCCGCGAGGACGTCTGCCCCAGCAAGAAGGGCAAGCTCGATCTGGACGCGGCCCGCGACCGCCTTGCCGAGGCCCAGGGTCCGGAGTACTGGCGCAGCCTCGAGGAACTGGCGGGCAGCCCCGATTTCCAGGAGATGCTGCACCGGGAATTCCCCAAGGGCGCGTCGGAGTGGCTGGATTCGGTTTCGCGCCGCGGCTTCCTCAAGCTCATGGGGGCATCGCTGGCCATGGCCGGCATGACTGCTTGCACCAAGCAGCCGCTCGAACCGATTGTTCCATACGTTAAGCAGCCTGAAGAGGTCGTTCCCGGACGGCCGTTGTTCTTTGCCACGGCGTTCACTTTAGGCGGATACGCCAGCCCCGTTCTGGTCGAGAGCCACCTGTACCGTCCCACCAAGATCGAAGGCAACGACCAGCATCCCGCTAGTCTCGGCGGCACCGACATCTTTTCCCAGGCGTCGATCCTGGGAATGTACGACCCCGACCGTTCGCAGACCGTGACTTATCTTGGCGACATTCGCTCCTGGGGAGCGCTGGTCGAGGCCATGCGCGGGCCGCTCAACATCCAGAAAGGTTTGCAGGGAGCGGGCATCCGCATCCTGACGCCGACGATCTCCTCGCCCACGCTGGCCGACCAGTTGCAGTCGTTTCTCAAGACCAATCCCCAGGCCAAGTGGCACGTGTATGAACCGGTCAACCGCGACAATGTGCTCGACGGCGCGAAACTGGCCTTCGGGCAGCCCATTGAGACGCGTTACGACTTTTCGAAAGCTGATGTAATCGTGTCGCTCGACGCCGACTTCCTCTACGCAGGGTTCCCAGGCTTCACCCGCTACGTGCGAGACTTCGCCAAGCGGCGTAATCCCGAGGCCGGCGAGATGAATCGGCTGTACGTGGTCGAGAGCACACCCAGTTCGACCGGCGCAAAGGCCGATCACCGGCTGCCAGTGAGAGCAGCGGACATAGAACCTTTTGCGTCGTCGATTCTGAACCTGCTTACCAACAGTGGTGGGTTTCCGTCTGGACCTACCGGTCCAAAGGGATTCTTTCCCGGCCTCATAGGCGATCTCATCACTCACCGCGGCTCCAGTGTGGTAATCGCAGGCGACCATCAGCCTCCAGCTCTTCATGCGGTCGTCCATGCCATCAACCAATCCCTGGGTAACGTAGGCAAGACGGTCTTCTACAGCGATGCCGTAAACGCGAACCCCGTGAATCAGACCGAGTCGATCAAAGACCTGGTGGCCGATATGCGCGGCGGCAAGGTGGACATCCTGATCATCATGGGCGGAAATCCAGCCTACGATGCGCCCGCCGACTTGGGATTCGCCGATGCGCTCAAGAACACCAACATTCCGCTGCGGGTGCACCTCGGTCTCTACCAGAACGAGACGGCGGAACTCTGCCAGTGGCACGTGAACGAGACCCACTATCTTGAGGCCTGGGGCGACACCCGCGCTTACGACGGCACGGTGAGCGTTGTGCAACCGTTGATCGCCCCGCTCTATGACGGCAAGAGTGCGTATGAACTGGTGGCGATGCTCTCCGGGCAGCCCAGTACCGGCGGCCACGAGATCGTACAGGCCTACTGGAAGAAGCAGCATTCCGGCGCCGACTTCGACACCTTCTGGCGAAAATCGCTGCACGATGGCTGGGTGGAAGGCACCACCTTCCCGCCCCGGCAGATCGAGAACAAGACGGCGACCTTTCCTGCCGCGCCGCCACCCGACCCCAAGGCCATCGAAATCAACTTCCGCCGCGATCCTTCCATCTACGACGGACAATTTTCCAACAACGGATGGCTGCAGGAACTGCCCAAGCCGACGAACAAACTCACATGGGACAACCCGGTGCTCATGGGTCCGGCTATGGCGGAGCGCATGGGGATTAAGACCGAAGACCTGGTCGAGCTTGAACTCAATGGCAAGAAGGTGACTGCTCCGGTATGGATCCAGGTGGGCCATCCCGACAATTCCGTCACCGTCTTCTTAGGTTACGGACGCCGCCGCGCCGGCCGCGTCGGCACCGGCGCCGGTTTCGACATGTACGCGCTGCGCACCAGCGCCACGCCCTGGTTTACCAGCGGGGTTGTGATTCGCAAGGCCGGAGGCACCTACAAGCTGGCCTCTACCCAGGGCTACCAGACCATGGACACGCCCACTGGCGCTCGTCCCCTCGTGCGCACCGCGAGCATCGAGGAATACCGCAAGGAACCGGACTTCGCGCGGGAGGAAGAGCCACCCAAGGAGCTGACCCTGTACAAGCCTTATCCCTATGCAGCCGAGGCTTATGCCTGGGGCATGACGGTGGACATGAATGCCTGCGTGGGCTGCAACAATTGCGTGGTCGCCTGCCAGTCCGAGAACAATATCGCCGTGGTCGGCAAGGAACAGACCGTCCTCGGCCGGCACATGCACTGGATTCGCATTGACACCTACTACCAGGGCGACCGCGACAATCCCAAAGCCTATTTCCAGCCGGTGCCGTGCCAGCAGTGCGAGAACGCTCCCTGCGAAGTAGTCTGCCCCGTGGGAGCGACGGTGCACAGCACTGAAGGCCTGAATGACATGGTCTATAACCGCTGCGTGGGCACGCGCTACTGTTCCGACAATTGTCCCTACAAAGTGCGGCGCTTCAATTTCCTCCTGTTCCAGGACTGGGAAACTTCGCAGTACAAGATGATGCGCAATCCGGATGTGACCGTGCGCAGCCGCGGTGTGATGGAAAAGTGCACTTACTGCGTGCAGCGCATCAACCAGCACCGCATCGATGCCGAACGCGAAGATCGAAAGATCCAGGATGGCGAGTTGCAAACCGCGTGTCAGCAGTCATGCCCGGCGAACGCCATTGTCTTTGGCAACATCAACGATCCCAACAGCCGGGTTTCAGAGCTGAAGGCCCAGGCCAGGAATTATGGTCTGCTGGCGGACCTGAACACCCGTCCCCGGACTACCTACCTGGCCGACATTCGCAATCCCCATCCGGATGTGGAAGCGGCGAAGGATTCGCCAGGGGAGCACAGCTAAGGCAATGGACGAGCCCCTCCAAAACGAGCGCGCACCAGTCATTGAGCCCGGCCACACCTTTGGCTCGGTCACGGACAAGATCAGCGCCATTGTTCTGACTCGTCCCACCTCCAACGGATGGTTCGTGGGCTTTGGCTTGATGTTCCTGCTTACCATGATGCTGCTGTTCGCGATGGGCTATCTGTTCGTAAAGGGCGTCGGCATCTGGGGCGTGACTATCCCCATCGGCTGGGGCTTTGCCATCGTTAACTTTGTCTGGTGGATCGGAATCGGGCACGCGGGGACGCTGATTTCCGCCATCCTGCTGCTATTGCGGCAATCGTGGCGCAACTCCATCAACCGTTTTGCCGAGGCCATGACCCTGTTTGCCGTGGCCTGCGCGGGAATTTTCCCCGCCATCCACGTAGGACGGCCGTGGGTCGCCTATTGGCTGTTTCCCTATCCCAACACCATGCGGGTGTGGCCGCAGTTTCGCAGCCCGCTGGTGTGGGACGTGTTTGCGGTTTCGACTTACGCCACCATCTCGGCGCTTTTCTGGTTTATCGGACTCATTCCTGATCTGGCCACTCTGCGCGACCGTTCGGAAGAACGCTGGAAGAAGATCATCTACGGCATGCTGGCCATGGGCTGGCGCGGTTCGGCGCGGCACTGGCACCGCTACGAAACCGCTTACCTGCTGCTGGCTGGACTGGCCACGCCCCTGGTGCTCTCGGTGCATACCGTGGTGAGTTTTGACTTCGCCATCGGCATCGTGCCCGGCTGGCATACCACCATCTTCCCGCCCTACTTCGTGGCGGGCGCCATTTACTCCGGTTTCGCCATGGTGCTGATGCTGGCTATCCCCATCCGCAAAATCTACAAGCTGGAAGATTTCATCACTGAAACGCACCTGCAGAACTCGGCCAAAGTCATGCTGGCCACCGGACTGATTGTGGCTTACGGCTACGGCATTGAAGCTTTCATGGGTTGGTACAGCGGGAACCGCTACGACGCTTTCCTGCTGTGGAACCGCTTGCACGGGCCGTACTCATTTTTCTATTACATGCTGCTGATCTGCAACCTGGGCATTCCGCAGGTTCTGTGGATCCCCAAGTTGCGCAGCAGCCCGGTCTGGCTATTCCTGGTTTCGCTGGTCGTGCTGGTGGGCATGTGGCTGGAGCGCTTCATTATCGTGGTGGTCAGCCTGCACCGCGACTTCCTGACTTCTTCCTGGGGCATGTACTATCCCACCCGCTGGGACTGGATGACTTACATAGGAACCATAGGCATGTTCCTGGCTTTGATGTTCCTGTTTGTGCGCATCCTGCCCATGATTTCGATTTTTGAAATGCGGACTCTGCTGCCCGAAGCGGAGGTCAAGGAATGAAGCGCACCAAGGCTTATGGGCTGATGGCCGAATTCGACTCCGTCAACGCATTGATGGATGCGGCCAACCGCACCCGGGAGGCCGGGTACAAAAGGATCGACGCTTACAGTCCGTTCCCGGTTGAAGGTCTGGCGGAAGCGATTGGCTTCCATCACGATGAAGTGCCCCTGGTGGTTCTGATCGGGGCCTTGCTCGGCGGACTGGGCGGCTATCTGCTGCAGTACTGGATTTCGGTAGTGAGTTATCCCATTAACGTCGGCGGCAAACCGTATCATTCCTGGCCGGCGTTTATTGTCGTCACCTTTGAGATGACTATTCTCTTTGGCGGCATCTTTGCTGTATTCGGCATGCTGGCGCTCAACGGGCTGCCCATGCCCTACCATCCAGTGTTTAATGTGCCGCGCTTTGCTTTCGCCACCAAGGACAGGTTTTTCCTGATCGTGTTCTCCTCCGATCCCAAATACAACCCGGTGGAAGTCCGCCGTCTTCTGGAAGGCTTTGGGCCGCGCTCCATTTCGGAGGTGCCCGATTAAGCGTCCTTTCCAATTTTTCGGGCTTGGGGCGGAGCAGCGCTTCTGCCAAAAGAACGAGTCATCCCGAGCGCGGCTCGAGCCGCGCTGGCGCGGTGAGAGCAAGTCGAGGGACCCCTACCCGACCACCGACGCATCCGCCCATAGGGCTCCTTCGACTCCGCTCAGGGTGACACGGGGAAGAGGGTGGCGTATTGCAGGCCTGAAGGCCGGCACCACCCTGGCTTTGCTCATCGTACTGCTGCTACTGGCCGGATGCCGGCAGGACATGCACGATCAGCCGCGCTTCAAGCCTTTTGCCCGTAGCGATTTCTATACCGACCTGCGCTCGGCGCGTCCTCCGGTCGAAGGCACGGTGGCCCGCGGCGAGTTGCGTGAAGACACTTATCTCTATACCGGAAAAATCGGCAGCAACCCCGGAGACTACTTGCCCTTTCCGGTCACCGCTGATCTTCTGGCCCGGGGACAGCAACGCTATGACATTTACTGTGCGCCCTGCCACTCCCGCGTCGGCGATGGCAACGGCGTGATTCCGTCGCGTGGTTTCCCGCGCAAGCCGCCCTCTTATCACATCGAGCGCTTGCGTAAGGCGCCGCTCGGATATTTCTTCGACGTGATCACTAACGGCTTTGGAGCCATGCCCGACTACGCCTCGCAAATCGCGCCCAAGGATCGCTGGGCCATCGTGGCCTACATCCGCGCCTTGCAGTTGAGCCAGGATGCCACTTCCGCCGATGTTCCGGAGGGACAGAAAGTCCCGTCCGAACCGCCGCAATTCGAGGAACTGGGGTCGGGTGCGACTTTGCCCGTAGTTGAGCCCAAGCCCGCGCACCGTTCTGCGGAAGAGGAGCCGAAATGAACACGGTTCCCATGACCAATCTCGACTTGATGGCGCCGCCGGTGGTGAAAACCATCCAGCAGCGCTCGTTGCTGATTGGATTGGTGTTCGGAGTGATCGCAGCCGTCGGCGCATGGCTTCAGCCCGACCAATTTTTCCGCGCCTATCTCATGGCTTTCATGGCATGGCTGGGAGTGACTTTAGGATCGATGGCGATTCTCATGCTTCGCCATCTGACCAAAGGCGCCTGGGGAATGGTCATTCGCAGAATTCTGGGTGCGGCCATGCGCTGCGTGCCCTTGATGGTGGCATTGTTCATTCCGCTTCTGTTTGGCATACGCCGCCTCTATATCTGGGCCCGGCCGCTGGATGGCATTGCGGACAAGCATCTGCGCGAACATCTGCAGGAGCTCACGCAAAGTTATCTCTCGGTCAATGGATTTATCATCCGCGCCGCAATCTATTTCGCCATCTGGTGGGCGCTCTCGTTCTTCCTGACCAAATGGTCAGCGGAACAGGACCACCCACCCGTGCGGGACAACAGCGGGCGCTTCAAGGCGCTCAGCGGGCCCGGCCTGATCCTCTACGGCTTTACCATTACTTTCGCCACCATCGATTGGATCATGTCCATCGATCCCAGCTGGATTTCCACCATCTTCGGCCTGTCATTCCTGATTGGGCAGGTGCTGTCGGCCCTGTGTTTCGCCGTGGTGGTAGAGCGCATCCTGTTCCGCTACAAGCCCATGTCGGAATTGCTCAAGCCGGAACAGGTGCACGATCACGGAAAATTCATGCTGGCTTTCATCATGGTGTGGGCCTACTTCGCGTTCTCGCAGTGGCTCATCATCTGGGCGGGAAATTTGCCCGAAGAAATTACCTGGTACATGCGGCGACTGAATGGCGGCTGGGGATACGTTGGGTTGTTCCTGGTGCTGTTCCACTTCATGGTGCCGTTCGTGTTCCTGATTTCGCGTCCCTTCAAACGGGATATCACGCGGCTGGTCTGGCTGGCGGCATGGCTTTTGCTGATGCGATATGTGGACCTGTTCTGGGTCGTGGAGCCCAATTTTTCCCTGACCTTCAACGTCACGTGGCTGGACATCGTGGTCCCGATTGCGATGGGCGGTCTGTGGCTGGCGTATTTCTTCCGCAATCTCAGCGCGATGCCGCTGGTCCCGGCCTATGACGTTTTTGCGGTCGAAGTTCTGGAAGCGGCGCACGATTAGATGAGGCAAGTTGCTGAGTGATGACTGACAACATTCACATCGACGGGCACAACGAGCAAGCGGAGTTTGAGCGCGAAGACCTCGCGGCTAAACCTGTCATCCTCTTTCTGGTCGGCCTGACCGTCGGCTGCCTGCTGGTTGCTCTCCTCCTGAAGGGAATGTATAGCTACCTCGACGCAAACGAGAACCGCCATCAGCCCGCGCTCAATCCGTTGGTGCAGCAGACCAATGCAGACACGCGGTCAGTTGCGCCGGGCGACATCACGAAATTTCCCCAGCCGCGCCTGGAAACCAACGAACCCGGCGAGATCAATGAATTTCGCCTGCATGAAGAAGAGACGTTGCACAGCTACGGTTGGGTCGATCAGCCCTCCGGCGTGGTGCGGATTCCGATCGACCGAGCCATGGAATTGCTGGCGCAGCGTGGGTTGCCCACCCGGCCGCAGGCCGGTGTGGTTCCGCCATCGGAAATAAACATGGTGAAAGAGGCGGCGCAGCGGGCAGACACCAGCCGCCCGCCCGCGAAGAAGAAGTGAGAGCATTGTGGATCAGGAGCAGATCTTCAGTGCTGCATTGTGGATTGTGATTCAGGGTGGAGCAGCGCTTTAGCGCTGCATTGAAGCTGGGCCACGGGGGCGGCTTTAGCCGCTGAGGTACCTCGGGGGCTGAAGCCCGGCAGTTACGAGCTTTTGTTGCAGGCCTGAAGGCCTGCTCTACCCGGAACTAGGGCAGCTCTGGTGACAGGTTCTGCTCCACCCGGAACTGCCGGCTTTGCTTGCAGGTCCCGATTCACCGGCTTTGGGAGAATTAGCAGTGCCAGATATAACCTACAACTCGAAACGGATTCAGGGGGCCATCTTCGTCGCGTTGCTGGTCTGCGCTCCGGCCTTCGGCCAGGGCATGACCAAGGGCATCATGTCGCCACCGGCCAATGTGCGTCCGCCGGGCCTGCAGAATGTCGGCATCGAGCAGCATCTGGATGAACAGATTCCCGCGGACCTCAACTTCCGCGATGAAACCGGCAAGCCCGTCCGCCTGGGAGATTACTTCGGCAAAAAGCCGATGATCCTCAACCTGGTCTATTACAACTGCCCCATGCTTTGCGGCGAAGTACTCAGCGGTCTGGAGAGCTCTCTACGGGTTCTGAAATTCGATGTGGGAAAAGAATTCGACGTCCTGACCATAAGCTTCGATCCCCGCGAAACCCCGGACATGGCCACGAAGAAGAAGGCTGAATTCCTGAAGCGTTACGGCCGCGCCGGCGCCGCCCAGGGCTGGCACTTTCTCACTGGGCCCCAGGAATCGATCGATGCGCTGACCAAGGCGGCCGGCTTTCAGTATCAGTACGATCCCAAGACCGGCCAGTTTGCCCACGCCACCGCCATCATGATTCTTACGCCGGAGGGCAAGATCGCTCAGTACTACTATGGCGTCGAGTATGCGCCCAAAGATTTGCGCCTGGGATTGATCCAGGCGTCCGCGAACAGGATCGGCACGCTGGCCGACCAGGTATTGCTGTACTGCTATCACTACGATCCCACGACCGGCAAATACGGGGCAATTATTTCGCGCGTCCTGAAACTGGCGGGGATCGCAACCCTGTTGGGGCTGGGGATTCTGATGACCGTTCTGATCCGCTTGGGATCGGGACAAAAGGAGCATGCGGCAAGATGAGATGTGTGGGCGCGCAAGACCTAAAGTCAAAGACGGCGGGCGAGGGCGCCCGCCCCACACTGGGATTGCTGACGACCGGGGACTGAAAACCGAAGACTGACTATGTTCGATACTTTTCCACTTTGGCCCACACGGGCTTCGACGACCGCCGGAAGCGTGGATGCGCTTTTCATCTTCCTGGTCGCTCTGTCTGCGCTCATGAGCCTGGCGATTTTCACCATGATTACGGTGTTCGCGGTCCGTTATCGCCGGCGCAAGGGAGTCGCAGCCGAGCAGATCGAAGGCTCGACCGCGCTGGAAGTGACCTGGTCGGTGATTCCCCTTTTTATTTTCGTCGTAATCTTCGTGTGGGGCGCGGTCATCTACTTCAAGGAACGCACTCCCCCGCGGGGCGCGACCGAAGTTTATGTCGTCGCCAAGCAGTGGATGTGGAAGCTGCAACACGAAGAAGGCCAGCGCGAGATTAACCAGCTGCACGTGCCCCTGGGGCGGGACGTAAAGTTGATTCTGACCTCGCAGGATGTGATCCACAGCTTCTATGTTCCCGCCTTCCGCATCAAGCAGGATGTCCTGCCCGGCCGCTACACCACCGCCTGGTTCCATCCCACCAAGGCCGGGACCTATCATTTGTTCTGCGCCGAGTATTGCGGATCGCAGCATTCCGGAATGATTGGGCAAGTCGTAGTGCTCGAACCGGCGCAGTACGAAACCTGGCTCAGTGGCGGCGGCGCCTCCGGGAGCATGGCATCGAACGGCCAGAATATTTTCCAGCAACTGGGCTGCTCAACCTGCCACCGCTTCGATACGCAGGGCCGTGGCCCCAACCTGGTCGGGCTGTTCGGCAAGCCGGTGCAACTGGAAGACGGACGCGTGATCACTGCCGATGAAAACTACATTCGCGAATCCATTTTGACGCCAGGCGCGAAGGTGGTGAGCGGATTCAAGCCCATCATGCCGGTTTTTCAGGGACTGGTGAGCGAAGAACAGCTCAATGCCCTGGTGGCCTACGTAAAATCATTGAACCCGAGTCCCTCGGGAGCGGCGGGCGGCCCGACGGTAGTTCCGTCAGGCGTGAAGCCGCAGGAACCAAAGGTGCAATAGCAATGGCTACCGCAGCAATCACCGCGGAACGCGAGAATTATCTCAACCAGGAATATGGCATCAAGTCCTGGCTGTTTACCGTCGATCACAAGCGGATCGCCCTGCTCTACCTGCTGTCCATCACCTTTTTCTTTTTTGTTGGAGGATTTTTCGCCCTTCTGATCCGCCTGGAGCTGCTGACTCCGGCGGGCGACCTGGTGCAAGCCGACACTTACAACAAGCTCTTCACCATGCACGGCCAGGTGATGATTTTCTTCTTCCTCATCCCTTCGATCCCCGCCGTGCTGGGCAATTTCCTGGTCCCGTTGATGATCGGCGCCAAGGATCTGGCCTTCCCGCGAATTAATCTTCTGAGCTGGTATCTGTACATCATCGCCGGCGTCCTGATGTTGCACTGCATGCTCACCGGCGGCGTAGACACGGGCTGGACTTTCTATACCCCCTTCAGCACCGCCTTCAGCAACACCAAGGTGATCGAGGCCGGGCTGGCCATCTTCATCTCGGGATTCTCATCGATCCTGACCGGATTGAATTTCGTGGTCACCATCCACCGCATGCGGGCCCCGGGAATGACCTGGGACCGTTTACCTCTGTTCATCTGGGCGCATTACGCCACCAGCATCATCCAGTTGCTGGGAACGCCCGTGATCGCGGTAACTCTGGTGCTGGTGGTCCTCGAACGCGCTCTCCACCTCGGGATATTTGATCCCACGCGCGGCGGCGACCCGCTGCTGTTCCAACACCTGTTCTGGTTTTATTCCCATCCCGCCGTGTACATCATGATTCTGCCCTCGATGGGAGTGGTCACCGAAATTATTCCGTGCTTCTGCCGCAAGCGCATTTTCGGTTACAAGTTCGTGGCCCTGTCGAGCATCAGCATAGCCGTATTCGGCTTCCTGGTCTGGGCCCACCACATGTTCGTGGCCGGAATTTCGCTTTATGCGGCACTCGTCTTCTCCGCTCTCAGCTACCTGGTTGCGGTGCCTTCGGCGATCAAGGTCTTTAACTGGACCGCCACCATGTACAAGGGCTCGATCACGTTTTCCACGCCCATGTTGTATGCCTTCGGTTTCGTCGGTCTGTTTACCATGGGCGGTCTTACCGGACTGTTCCTCGCCGCTTTAGGAATTGATGTGCACGTGACCGACACCTACTTCGTGGTGGCCCACTTCCACTACATCATGGTGGGCGGCGCGCTCATGGGCTACCTCGGAGGCATGCATTTCTGGTGGCCAAAAATTTCCGGACGCATGTATCCCGAGTCGCTGGGCCGGCTGGCCGCCCTGATCGTATTCCTGGGATTCAACCTGACTTTCTTCCCTCAGTTCATTCTGGGCTACCTGGGAATGCCGCGCCGCTACTGGCAATATCCGCCTGAATTCCAGGTGCTGAACGTGCTGTCCACCGCCGGAGCCACCGTTCTTGCCGTCGGCTATCTTCTGCCGATGGTGTATTTCCTCTGGTCCATGCGCTACGGAAAAGTCGCTCCCGACAATCCCTGGGGCGCCTCCGGCCTGGAATGGATGACCACTTCGCCGCCTCCCACTTTTAACTTCGAACAGCCCCCGGTGGTCACCTGGGAAGCTTACGATTACGAGCACATTCCCGCTCCGCAGGAGGCCCGCAGTGGCGGATAGCCCGATCGCGGTGGAACATCACAATCCGGCGCTCAAGCACCACTTCGCTGACATGGAGCAGCAGCGCGAGGCTTCATCCCTCGGCATGTGGCTTTTTCTGGCGACCGAAATCATGTTCTTCGGCGGCATGTTCTGCGCCTATCTCATCTACCGCCTCTGGTATTTTCCCGACTTCGCCGCCGCCAGCAGCTCGCTCGACATCACCTTGGGCACAGTCAACACCGCCGTGCTCATCTGCAGCAGCTTGACTGTGGTGATGGCGGTACGCGCTGCCCAATTGGGCAAGCGTCAGCAGCAGGTGATCTATTTGGCCCTCACCCTGGTGTTGGGTCTGGCCTTCCTGGGGATCAAAGCCGTCGAGTGGACCAGCAAATTTGAGGAGCACCACGTTCCGGGCCCCACATTTAATTTCCAGGGCAGCATTCCCAGCCATCCTGATCAACCGGTGGACCAGCATCACGCGCAGATTTTCTTCTCGCTGTACTTTGCCATGACCGGCATGCACGCCCTGCACATGATCATCGGGGTCGGTATCTTCAGTTATTTGCTTTACCACGCATGGAAGGGCGCGTACACACCCGAATACCATACGCCGCTGGAAAATTCGGGCCTGTACTGGCACTTTGTGGACATTGTCTGGATTTACCTGTTTCCATTGTTGTACTTGATCGATCGGAAGAAATAAGTTTCTTTGCGTTCTTTGCGAATCCTTTGCGCCTTTGCGGTTAAAAGCTTTTACCGCGAAGACCGCAAAGACGCAAAGGAAAACGAGCGCTACCATGTCTGAACACATCGTCTCCGCGAAAACCAACATTGCCGTCTGGCTGGCGCTGCTGGTCCTGACCGGCCTGACCGCTGGCATCGCCTTCGTTGACCTGGGTCCGTTCAACACGGTCGTGGCCCTGGTTATTGCGACCGTCAAAGCGTTGCTGGTCGTCCTGATCTTCATGCACGTCAAGTACACCAGTGAGAGACTGGTCAAGGTGGTGGTGATTTCCGCGATCTTCTTTCTCCTGTTGCTGCTGGGATTGAGCCTGGCGGACTACACCACCCGGCTGCTGTGATTTGCGATATACTCCGCCATCTGTGAAGAATTACTAACGACGAGGTGGTGCGATGGCGTTCTGCAATTCCTGTGGCGCGACTCTGGACAGCGGAGCAAAGTTTTGCAACAAGTGCGGCACCACCCAACCCGGCGCCGCAGCCGCTTCTGTCACTCCCGCCGGAACTACTCCCGTTTCTCCGCAGAAAAGCGGCAGCGCCCTCAAGATCATTCTGATCGTCGTGGCGGTGCTTGTGGTTCTCGGGATTATGGCGATCGGGACCGTCTCCTTCATCGGTTACCGCATCGCCAAGCGCAGCCGGATTCACAATGAGAATGGAAATGTCCGCGTCGAGACCCCGTTCGGGACCGTAAATACTTCCACCGATCCCGATGAGGCGGCTCGCAACCTGGGCATTGATTTGTATCCCGGGGCGGAGGTGGTCAAGGGCAGCACGTCGAATATGACCATGGGCGCGATGCATACTGCCACGGCGGATTTTGAGACGGGCGATCCAGTCGACACCGTAGGCGAGTTTTACAAATCGAGGCTGCCCAATGCCAGCGTGGTCTCCACCACTGGAGACCACTACGCCATCATCTCCACCGACAAGAAAAACATGATTACCATCAACATTGAGCTCAAGAACGGCAAGACCAGAATTCATATCGCCAGGGTCTCCGGCAAAATGATCAACGGCGGCGATTCCGACAACTGAGGTCACGTGTGGGGCGGGCGCCCTCGCCCGCTGCCTTTGATTTTGTTCTTGGTTTCGATTCTTGCCCGAATTTGAACGTGATTGAAAGATTTCCCGTAACCACGAAGCTGCGTCGATGACTCCTGCAAAATCCAGGTCAAACTCGGCGGGCGAGGGCGCCCGCCCCACACCAGCAAAAGCCAAACAATGTCCGACAACTACGTAACCATTGCCAGCGCCGCCCGGAGTTCCGTGGTGGACGCGGCCGCGCTCGGCCAGGCTCTGCGGCACCACATTCGCGGCGACGTCCGTTTCGATTCGAGTAGCCGCGCCCTCTATGCCACGGACGGATCCAACTATCGCCAGGTCCCGATCGGCGTGGTTCTTCCCCGCGACGCCAATGACGTCATCGCCACGGTCTCGCTGGCACGCGAATATGGCGCGCCGCTCTTGTGCCGAGGCAGCGGGACCTCGCTGGCCGGGCAGTGCTGCAACGTGGCGCTGGTGCTGGATTTCACCCGTTACATGGGCAACATCCTGGAAATCGATCCGCAGCGGCGTACTGCGCGGGTGCAGCCTGGAGTCGTGCTCGACCATTTGCGGAATGCCGCCGAGAAACATCATTTGACATTCGGGCCCGACCCGGCCAGCCACGACCGCTGCACCCTCGGAGGCATGATCGGCAACAACTCCTGCGGCGTGCATTCCGTCATGGCGGGAAAGACCGACGACAATGTTGAAGCTCTCGAAGTCCTCACCTACGACGGCCTGCGGATGAGGGTGGGCAAAACCAGCGATGCGGAACTTGAGCAGATCATTCGAGACGGTGGCCGGCGGGGAGAAATCTACGCCAGCCTGAAAAAACTTCGCGACCAATATGCGAATCTCGTGCGCCAGCGCTATCCCAATATTCCGCGGCGGGTGTCGGGCTACAACCTCAACTTCCTGCTGCCCGAAAATGGTTTTGATGTAGCCCGCGCGCTGGTCGGATCCGAGGGCACCTGTGTCTCTGTGCTCGAGGCCACCTGCCGCTTAGTGGAGAGTCCTCCGGCGCGAGTGCTGCTGGTGATCGCCTATCCTGACATCTACCAGTGCGCCGACCATGTGCCCGATGTCATGGCCCACAAGCCCATCGGCCTCGAGGGCATTGACGATCTGCTGGTGGAATACACTCGGCGCCGCGGCATTAATTCGGAAGGACTGTCGCTCCTGCCCGAAGGCGGCGGCTGGTTGCTGGCAGAATTTGGGGCAGACACCATCGCCGCGGCCGAGGCACAGTCGTCGGGCCTCATGGAAACTCTGAACCGAGGTCCAAACCCACCGCAGATGCGATTGTTTACCAACCGCGAGCAGGTCAAGCGCGTGTGGGAGGTGCGCGAGTCCAGCCTGGGCGTGATTTCGTACATCCCCGGCGAAGACCTGACCTGGGAGGGCTGGGAAGACTCTGCCGTAGCTCCGGAACAACTTGGCAAATACTTGCGCGAGTTGCGCCAGTTGATGACGAGCTTCAACTATCGCGGCACGCTCTACGGGCACTTCGGCCACGGCTGCGTCCACAACCGGATGAACTTCGATCTGCAATCCGGGGAGGGCATTGCCAAGTTTCGCAAGTTCATGGAAGCCGCCGCCGACCTGGTGGTCAGTTATGGCGGATCGCTTTCGGGCGAGCACGGCGACGGTCAGGCGCGGGCCGAACTGCTGCCAAAAATGTTTGGGCCGGAATTGTTGCGAGCCTTTCGCGAATTCAAGGCCATCTGGGATCCGTCCTGGAAAATGAATCCCGGCAAAGTGGTTGAGCCCTATCGCATGGATGAGAATTTACGGCTGGGCGCAGACTACAAACCCTGGGACCCCAAAACCCACTTCCAGTTCCCCCATGACCACGGCAGCCTGTCTCACGCCACTTTGCGCTGCGTTGGAGTTGGAAAATGTCGGCGCGAAGAAGGTGGCGTCATGTGCCCCAGCTGGCGTGTGACCCACGAAGAGGAGCACTCCACCCGCGGCCGCGCCCACCTGCTCTGGGAGATGGCCAAGGGCGATGTGGTCCGCGACGGCTGGCGTGACGAGGATGTAAAACAGTCTCTCGATCTGTGCCTCTCCTGCAAGGGCTGCAAGAGCGACTGTCCCGTGGGCGTTGACTTGGCCACCTATAAGGCCGAGTTTCTCTCGCATTATCACGAGGGCCGACTGCGTCCACGCAGCGACTACGCTTTCGCCAACATCGACATCTGGGCGCGCATCGCTTCTGAACGTTCCCGGACTGGTGAACCTCGCCACCCAACTACCTTTCCTGCGGGACATTGCCAAGTTTGCGGCGGGAATGCCTCACCAGCGCAGCGTTCCCGCTTTCGCTCCCGAAACCTTTCGCAGCTGGTTCGAACGGAGGCAACCGCCGGATCCCGAGGCCGCGCTGGTCATGCTCTGGCCCGACACATTCAATAATTACTTTTTGCCCGGTACCGCGAAGGCGGCGGTCGAGGTGCTGGAAGCCGCCGGGTTTCGTGTGTCGATTCCAGAGTCCATTCTCTGTTGCGGCCGCCCCCTCTACGATTTCGGCATGCTGGACCGGGCCAAGCGGCTGCTGCTGAAGATTCTCGACACCCTCGCTCCCGAAATCGATGCCGGGATTCCAATCGTGGTTCTCGAGCCCAGTTGCGCCGCCGTCTTTCGCGACGAGCTAATCAATCTCTTCCCCCAGGATCAACGGGCGCACAAGCTGTCCCGGCAGACTTTCCTGCTGAGCGAATTTCTGGAAAAGAAAGCCGCCCACTTTCAGCTTCCGCATCTTCCCGCCAAGGCCCTCGTGCACGGCCACTGTCATCACAAATCGCTGATGAAGATGACCGATGAAGAATCCGTCCTGAGAAAAATGGGCATCGACTGGAGCGCACCCGCGCCGGGTTGTTGCGGCATGGCAGGCTCGTTCGGCTTCGAGGAAGAAAAGTACGACGTCTCCATGGCTATCGGAGAGCTGGAGCTTCTGCCTGCAGTCCGCCAGGCCCCGCCCGACAGCCTGATCATCGCCGACGGCTTCAGCTGCCGCGAACAGATCGCGCAATCCACCGACCGCCACGCCCTGCACCTGGCAGAAGTAATCGCAACCGCACTGAAGGGGCCACTCAATTCTGACGGCATGTACCCCGAAAAGCCACAGGTGGATAGAAGGCAGGCAGAACTGGATCATTCAATGAAGCGGGCAGGCTTAGCCGTAGCCGGAGTGGCCGCCGGCGCAGCGCTCCTGTGGTGGCTTAGGAAAAGGAGCTAACTGTAGGCGCAAGCGTCCCGCTCGTGCGTCCCGAACGCCACCGCTTGGGTCATAGGGCTGATTTTGGCAGCGTGCCCGCAGCCTCGTGGGTAGTAACTCAGTTTGAAATTTCTTCTCGCAACAGGCGTCATCCTGAACGGCCTTCAGGCCGTAAAGGTCTGGCGTGAAGCTGTTGCAGCCCTTTGCCCCTGCGTTGCTCATACGCGCCAGATCCTTCGGGACTAAAGTCCCTCAGGATGACGCCGCTGGAAGGATGGCTTCGAATCGAGCCGTTACCGCCCTGCAGAACCGGATGACCGAGTCTTCTCCCCTCGCCTATTTTGTTTCTGTCCTGGCACGAAATGGCGTTGCGACACAAAAACCGGATATCCGGAGAGCGAAGATACTGTCTAAACGACATTACCAGTTTCTTTCAGGAGAACCTATGAACCGCAGAGACTTCATTATCGGCACCGGCGCCAGTCTGGGAGCTGTCTGGCCCGGCGCGAAGACGTTGGCTACCCCCGCCACGACGGCCGGCAACAGCAGAAGCCTTGCTCTCCGCCCGGGCGAGACGATGCCAGAGCATTCGCACCAGAATGGGCGTACCTATCACGTCCTGGGGGTCCCACTGCGTAGCGGCTCGCTGTATCCCGGAAACGAAAACGACGCACAGGCCTATCGCGAGGTTCAACTGCTCCCGCGCCTGCAGGCGGCCGGCTGCAAGGCGATCGATGAAGGCGACGTCGCCATTCCCAGCTATCTTCCCCATCATTCAGTCCCTCCAATCAGAAGCTGGCCGGGCCCGCGGATCGCCTGGGAATGTGTCGGCGAGCGTATCCAACCGTACCTGCAGCAGCCCTTGCAGGTTCCGTTTCTAATCGGGTGCGATTGCAGCGTGGTAGTGGGAACAAGTCAAGCTCTGATGGGCGCTTCGGAAGACCTTCATGTTCTCTACATCGATGGAGATTTCGACGACGCCGCGCCAGACTCCAGACACTGCCAGAGTGCGGCCTCTTGTGCCGTGTGGCTGCTGACGCATGACTCTCCGTTCTGGAGCGGTCCGCCGCTGCGGCCATCGCAAGTCACGGTGATGGGATGGAGCAATCCCTCACGATCGGCGCTGCCTGGAATTGGGTCGATGTCGCTGGCCGATGTTCGCCGATCCGGCATTGCGCAGGCGGCGAGACAGGCCATGGAGGCCATCCCGGCCAAGGCTTCTATTCTGCTCCATCTCGATATCGATGTTTTCCAGAAGCAGGCCTTGCCCGCCGCCTACTTCCCTCACACCGAGGGTTTGAGCCTGGCAGAAGGCAAGGAACTGCTGGGCGTTCTCCTGAGTGACCCCCGCATACGAATCATCGAAGTGAGTGAGTATGCCGGCCTGCGTGACCTCGATCAGAGATATGTCAGCACCCTCGTCGACTTGCTCTCAGAGGGACTGAAGGAGTGAGCATAGCTCAAAACAAGGGAAGGGGCGGGCTCGCACGCTCGTGAGAGCTTAAGAACGTGAACCGAGAATCTTTTCCACGCGGCGCAAATCTTCCTCCGTGTCCACCCCCACAGTATCGTACTGGGTCTCGGCGCACGTGAATCCCGATTCCGTTCTCCAGGAAGCGCAATTGCTCCAGGCGCTCACTGCGCTCGAGTGAAGACTCGGGCAGCGCGACGAAACGGTCCAGTGCGGGTTTGCGATAGGCATAGAAGCCGAGATGTTTGAAATACCTGGGCCCGGCGCCATCGCGGTCGTAAGGAATGGTCGCCCGCGAGAAATATAGGGCCCGTCCAGCCACTCCCGCCACTACCTTTACTGCGCTGGGATTGATGATGTCGGCAGGGGCTGCCGCCGTCATCAGGGTTCCCACCTGCACCGCGGGGTCTTGCATGACTTCAATCAGCCCGGCGATGTGTTCCGCCCGGGTCATGGGTTCATCGCCCTGGACGTTGAGGTAAACATCGGCTGCAACCGATTGCGCTATCTCGTGCACCCGCTCGGTGCCGCTGCGATGCGCGGAGGAGGTCATCTGGGCCTTCCAGCCATGGCGTTTGCATGCTTGCATAATCTCGCCGGAATCGGTGGCGATGATCACGTCGCCGTCACGCAGCAGGGGCGAGGAGCGGACTGCCTCGTAAACCCAGCCGATCAGGAGTTTGCCGGCAATTTCGCGCAACGCTTTGCGCTCCAGCCGGGTGGAGGCCAGACGGGCGGGGATGACGGCAACGGTTCGCATCGATTCCGGCTCCCATCATATGACAGGTCAGTCCGCCGGCGAATCTATGGGTACCCTGAATTGATGGAGGACGGGCGTCCCGCCCGTCAGGCACAAGCCTTCTTCCTGACGGGTGAGGACGGGCGTCCTCCAAAATCGGCCTCAGAAGGGGATTTACAGCCTGTTCACTTCCCGGTGACTACGGGCTGACACTGGTGAAACAACGTTATATACTTGTCAACTTGCGGGCCTCTACCCCCACTGGTTCCGCGCGTTGGGCTCGTGTGTGCAAGCCCGGGGTTGCCTTTTAGGAGCTTCCGTTCCCCGTCACGGGCCGAGGTCATTGAATGGAAGAGTTCTCCCGAGGCCGCCCGGATGGAAAGCCTTCAGACCCCGGCGAAGGTGGTGCCGCCGTGCGCACGCCTTCCAAGGGTGACAGCTCTTCCCCCGGCGCTGCTCCGCCCTCGGACTCGCCAACCCTGATCGATATCCCCGGCCAGGGTACGAGCAGTCCCTCCTCTGACGCTCCGACGATGGTTCCCGGGAGCGATCCTTCGGATTCGCCCACCATGGTGGACACGCTGGATCCAGACGCTCCGACTATGTTCGATGGCCGGCCGGTTCCGGTAAAACCCGCGCCGCCGCGAACACAAAGGTCCCAGAGCAATCCGTCCATGCTGCAGCCGGGCGCGATTCTCGGCCAGCGCTACGAAATCCTGCAAATCCTCGGCGAAGGCGGGATGGGCGCGGTGTACAAGGCGCGCGACCGCGAACTGAATCGCATGGTGGCGCTGAAAGTCATCCGGCCCGAACTGGCCGGCCACCAGGCCATCATTGACCGCTTCAAGCAGGAACTGCTGCTGGCCACCCAGGTCACGCACAAAAACGTCATCCGGATTTACGACTTGAGCGAAGCCGACGGCATGAAGTTCATCACCATGGAGTTCGTCGAGGGTGAGGACCTGCGCGGCCTGATGCAGCAGAAGGGAAAACTTACTCCCGAAGAAGCGGTCGAGATCATGCAGCAGACCTGCCGCGCGCTCGAAGCCGCGCACAGCGCCGGCATCATTCACCGCGACCTGAAGCCGCAGAACATCATGCGCGACAAGACCGGGCGAATCCTGGTGATGGACTTCGGCCTGGCCCGCACCCTCGAAGGCGACGGCATGACCCAGACCGGCGCCCTGGTCGGCACCATGGACTATATGTCCCCGGAGCAGGCCCTGGGCAAGGATCTGGACCAGCGCTCCGACGTGTTCGCGCTGGGCCTGATCTTCTATGAATTACTGACCGGCAAAATGCCCTACAAGGCCGACAGCGTGGTCGCCAGCCTGCTCAAGCGCACCCAGGAGAGAGCTGCCCCGGTATCGAGCCACGACGCCTCCATACCGAAGCCGCTCAGCAACATCGTCGGCAAATGCATGGAGCCCGACCTGAAGCTGCGCTACCAGAGTTCGGCGGAAATTCTCGCCGATCTCGACGCCTGGCAGGGCGGGCGCGCCGCCGCAACCTTGCACTTCCCCAGCGGCGTGAGGCCGTGGGGACGAAGCTATCCCTGGCACTGGTTCGGGACCGCCGCCGCCGTCGTGGTCCTCGCGGTTGTCGGCTTCGTGTTTCGGGACAAGCTATTCAAGCCCCAGCCCGCCCGAACCGGGCCGGTGGTTTCTCTGGCCATCCTGCCCTTTCGCAACGCATCCGGCGACCCCGCTCTGGACTGGCTCGGTCCGAGCGTAGCTGAAATGTTGAGTACGGATGTCGGTCAGTCGTCGCAACTTGCGCACTGTCAGCCCCAATCGTTCTGCACCAGATACTGACCGACCTGCGCATTGCCCCCACCACGGTGCTCGATCCAACTGCCATTCGCCGGGTGGCTGATTTCAGCAATGCCGACCGCGTGGTCTGGGGGCAGTACGCCAAGTTCGGCGACCAGATCCGCATTGATGCCACGCTTGCAGGACATCAAGAACGACCGCACGATTCCGCTGAAGATCGATGTCCCCAGCGAGAAGGAGATTCCCGGGCTCGATCGATCGCCTGGCCGAGTCCATCCGTCAAAAACTTGCGCTATCCGCGGATGTGCTCAAGGAATTGAAGGCCAGTTCCTTCCAGCCCGTTTCACAATCTGTGGACGCCTTGCGCGCCTATAACCTGGGAATCGGTTTGCAGCGAGACGGGAAGAACCTTGAAGCGCAGAAGCAATTCGAGGCGGCGACCACAGCAGATCCCTCGTTCGCCCTGGCCTTTTCCCGGCTGGCACAGGCCTACAGCAGTCTGGGTTATGACGACAAAGCCGAGCAGTCAGCCCAAAAAGCGGTGACCCTGAGCCAGGACCTCCCCGAGGCGGAGAAGTATTTGATCTCGGCCATTCGTTCGCAGGTAACCAAGAACTATCCCGAGGCCATCAAGGCCTACGAAAACCTGGCCAAGGCTTCGCCCGACAACTCTGACGTGCAGTCGGCGCTGGCCAGCCTCTACGAGGAGGCTGGAGATTTTGCCAAAGCCGGTCGAATACAACCAGAAGATTCTGGCCGCTAATCCCAACGACATCGACCGCCACTCTGGCGGCGGGGCGTCTGGCCATCAAGAGCGGCAAGCCGCAGGCCAGCCTCGACCCCCTGAACCGCGCGCTGACCCTCTCGGTTCAACTGGACAACCAGGAGCAGAAGGCCGCCACCCTGCACTACATGGGCGTGGCCTATCGAATGTTGAACAAGCCCGAAGAGGCGTTGCGCAACTATCAGCAAGCGCTGGCCATCCGGCGGCAGACTCGGACAGAAGCGCGGGATCGCGTCCAGCCTCAATGAAATCGCGAGGGCGCAGGTCATGACTCGGCAAGACCAAGGATGCGCTGGCCAATTTCCAGGAGGCGCTGCAGATTCGGCGCGACATTGGCGACAAGCACGGTCTGGGCGACACCCTGCTCGATATGGGCAATCTCCTCGATGACCGCGGCGACCATGACCAGGCCCTGAAAATGTACAAAGAAGCGCTGCAAGTGCAGCGTGATGTCGGCGATGAAAGCATGCAGGCCACCTGCCTGAACAACATTGGTGCGGTCTATTTCGAAAAGGCGCAATACGAGGATGCGCGCACCTACTACCAGCAGGCGTTGCAGCTGCGCGAAAAATCGAAGGTGCCGGGAGACATCGTGAACAGCGTCTTCAACCTGGCGGAGGTTTCGGTTCGCATGGGCGAGTACGATCAGGCCATCACGCAGTACATGCGCGCTTTGGACCTGCATCGCAGCATGGATGACGCTCGCGGCGCAGCCGTTGATTCCTACACCCTGGGCACAATGTTCGATTACCAGGGCCGTTTCGGCGACGCCGTCAACTCCAAGCAGGACGCGCCTTCAAGACCTTCCAGGACCTGAAAGACCAGACCACCTGGATGGCCGACATCCAGGGCGGCTACGGAGAGTCGCTCATCCTGGCGGGCCGCGGCGAAGAGGCCAAGACTCTACCTGAACGACGCGCTGAACCTGGCGCGCGAACTGAAGAACGATGGCCTGGTGGCCCAGACCCTCGGGTTCCAGGGAGACGAGGCCTACTATCGTGGCGACTCGAAGTCCGCGCGCGCCCTCTATGAGCAGGCCTTGCAGGCCGCCACCCGCAGCAAAGAGCCCGACCGAATCCTCACAGCGAAGGTCAACCTGGCGCAGGTCAGTCTGCAGGAAGGACACTCCCAGCAGGCCATCTCCAGCCTGCGTCAACTGGTGCAGCAAGCGGACGAGCAGGGCGTGCCGAATGTCTCGGTCGAGTGCCAGATTTACATGGCGGAAGCCATGATCCGGAACCACGACAATGCCCGCGCACAGCAGGAGCTCAGGCGCGCCCTGTTGCGGGCTGACAAGATTGGCCTGAAGCCGCTGAGCGCGAAAGCACATTTCCTGTTGGGCAACGCGCTCCATGAGTCGGGCAAAAAGGCCGACGCCCAACAGGAGTACCGCAGCACGCTCAATTTGCTTGACGAAATGCACAAGCAGCCGGGCGCCGATAAAATCCTGCAGCGCTCTGATCTCAAGACCATGTATGACGAAGCGACGAGCGACTCGCAAGCGGCCAAGGGCTGAGCGAGCGCGTAAGGCCGAGGCCTTTCCTTTTTCTCGCGCTTGAAGACGTGATGTTCTCCACTCCGAGCAAGTCTAGATTCCATTTACAGCTCGTCCGAAAAGAAAGGGTGCAGGCAGAAGCCTGCACCCGGTTAAGCCCAGCACTACTAGAATCGAAAGCGCCGTATCGTCAGTATGCGTACTGGAACACGGCCGGGGCCTGAAACGCTCCACTGTCAAACTGCAGCACTACTCTGACCTGACAACCCTTCAGCTTCAAATTGGTCGCAGTGTTCCACAGGAAGCTGTACTCTCCCTTCCCGAGGTTCACCAGCCCCAAAGGCGGATGACCCTTAACCAGGAGGTTCGGGACGGAGGGCAACGAACCGGTCGCAACGGCCGGACAGTTGCCGGTTGTAGTTAAGTTAGTTAACGACAGATTGACCCAGGGCGTAGGAGCTGAGCAGGTCGTCCCGTCGGGGTTTACGGCACTGCACAAATGGAGATTCGGGACCGGACTGCCCGATGTGTCCTTGAGGTCCCAGTTCAGCAATACCGGAACGGGTTGGAGGATAGGATTCACCTTAGTGTTGGAGACGGGGAATTCAAAGCCAAAGAAGGTCGAGACAGTAACATTGGGGAGCACCGTCGGAGCCGTCGGGTCCCACGCTGCTACGTAGCAAGATCCTCCTCCCTTGCTGCCCCCCTTAAGCGGATCGTTCGTGCCAACCAAGGACCCAGTGTAAGAGGTCGTTATGTTGATATTGAAACCGGTGGTAGGACACGCAGCGCCGACCTGACCCAAAAATGCCGCGCCGCCGATGTTCCCAACACTCGTATCAATATTGAAGTCGAGTGTTGCCGAATAGAGGAAGGTGGAACAGTCAGGGCCGCTACAGTCGCGCTCGACCTCTACGCATGTGGGATGCCCTGTCGTGCTGTAATCGTAATAGGGAACACATTGATAGAGGGTGGAAGTGAAGAACGGAGCCTGGAAGTTCCCGCTGGGCACCGGTATAGGAGTGATTGTCATCGTGTCGGTGCCGGTCAAAGTGCTTAGAGGCGTGATCTGATAGTCGTCAAAACCGCCAGAGCCAAATTTGAACGTGGATGTCTGGTTCGACGTCAGCGTCTGGGCCTCTCCGATCGCCACAACGGCTGAGGTCCCGATGGGCGGCGCATTTTCTAGCGCAAACCAGGTCGTTTGGCCAGGCCCGAGGGGAGTCCTGAACAGAACCTTGCCGGTTTTTCCGTCCGAGCTGAGGCCGACAAAGGTGTTGTCCGGACCTTCGTACCCAATCGGGCCCACGTTGGACGGCGGGCACCACAAATAGTGATTGAAGCTGCACGGCCCATCGCCGTCGAATCCGAAGATCTGCTCCCCGTTTACAGTGGCACTCAACACGATGGCACCCACGGTGACAGTTGAGCTGTTCTTGATTCCAACCAACCGGTCCTCCACGTCGTCATAGGCACCCGATGTTCCGGCCGAGATCGTAGCTGCAAGCGTGTTGGCCGACGTTCCCGTTACCTCGATCAGGACGCCGCAGGAACCGTCCGGGTCATTAGGGAAGGAACCCGCAGGCACGCCGCCGACCGTCGGCGAGTTGCACGGGTCGGGTGTTGTCGCCGAGGCCGACGCGGCCACCAGCACAAGCAGGGTCGCACAGAGGATCGCAAAGGCTACTTTCTTCATCACCGCCACTACCACAAATCTTGAAATCGCTGCTGCGTTCATATTCCCCCCTTTTACCGCTCGCTGGCTTTCCCAGCATTATTCGATCTTGACTGCGGGCCATACAGGCCTCGCAGCGAACCCTGGAGCGCACAACTATCGATGATCCCAGGCACACCAGACGCACTCTTCGCTACTCGAGCCCGATGGCAGACAACAATAATCGGATAATGGTTCCTGGAATCTTTCGACTCGGCTGGTCTGCCGAGGTCCGGTGCTGAACGCGGGGGGAACGAGAGAGGCAGGACGATGGTCAGAAGAGAAACCGACCATCCCTTGAATCGCAATGCCGATGGCGCCGCTGCCCGCTCAAAACGCTCTAGCCGAACCGTATGAATTTTGCTATCGAACGGCTTGCCTGTCAACGGAAATACGCTGTCGACCGGTGTCTATTTTGGCAGTGCACGCGGCTTGCACTCAGTGCAATTATTTGCGCAATTCGGGGCCGCCCGGCCACCCCGAAAACCGCTCTGGGCAAGCCATTTGGCCTGCCTGGACGCCGCAGCCGACCTCGTCGCCACCCCTCCCCCACTGAAATCAACTGGTCAAACGCGCAGCAATTTTCCACAGCTTTGCCCCCGAAGAATGCTGGCAGGCGCGTTGGCACCTGCCCCCTGACGCCTCAGAAGCCGCGGCTGTGGCGGCATGCCTCTGGGACCGAAACGAGGTGTCCTTCTCCGCGTTGTGATAACGTACCCGGCAAATCACTCAGGGGCGAATCGCGGTATGGAAGTGAGCGCTGTAGGCAAAGGGACGACGTGAAGCCTCTCTACATCCAGGTCCATCCGCGGGACAACGTGGCGATCGTCGTCAATCCCGACGGCCTGCCGGCGGGCACGCAATTTGCCGACGGGCTGACGCTGCGCGAGCGCGTCCCGCAGGCACACAAGGTGGCGCTGCAGGACCTTAATCCCGGGGACCCTGTCCGCCGCTACGGCCAGACCATCGGACTGGCGGCCCGTCCCATTGCCCAGGGTTCGTGGGTGCACGAGGATGCCATCGAATTGCCGCGACCGCCGGCATTGGATGAATTGCCGCTGGCTACGGAGACTCCGGAACCGCAACCGGCGCTGCGCGGGCATACCTTTGACGGCTTTCGCAATGCGGATGGCAGCGTGGGAACCAAGAACATTCTGGGCATCACGACTACCGTGCAGTGCGTTGCTCCCACCGTGGAGTATGCGGTGCGGCGAATCAAGAACGAAATCTTGCCCCGATTTCCCCAGGTCAACGACGTGATCGCCATCACCCACATTTATGGGTGCGGCATCGCCATGGACGCGCCCGGCGCCGAGATTCCGATTCGTACGATCCGGCACATCAGCACCCATCCCAACCTGGGCGGCGCCCCGCTGGTGGTAAGCCTGGGTTGCGAGAAGCTGCAGCCGGAGCGGTTGTTTCCTGAAAAGCAGTTCGCGAAACTACAGGTACTGGAGAGCGATCCGAATCTGGTCCGCATGCAGGACGAGCATGGTTTCGCGGAAGTCGTTGGCGCCATCATGCGCGCCGCCGAGAAGCGCCTCGAAGAGCTCAACCGGCGGCAACGGATCGCCGTGCCCGCATCCGAACTTGTGGTCGGCTTGCAGTGCGGCGGCAGCGACGCCTTCTCCGGCGTGACCTGCAATCCGGCGGTGGGCCATGCTGCCGATCTGCTCGTGCGCGCCGGGGCCACGGTGATGTTTTCCGAAGTCACGGAAGTGCGTGACGCCGTGCACCTGCTGACCCCGCGCGCCATCAATCCAGATGTAGCTCGGGCCCTGATTCGCGAGATGCAGTGGTACGACGACTATCTGGCGCGCGGCTCAGCCGACCGCAGCGCGAATCCGACCCCCGGCAACAAGCGTGGAGGATTGTCGAACGTGGTGGAAAAGGCTCTGGGCTCGATCGCCAAGGCTGGAAGTTCGGCGCTGATGGCGGTGGCCGCGCAGGGCGAGAAAGTCACAGCCAAAGGTCTGGTATTCGCGGCCACACCGGCCAGCGATTTCATCTGCGGCACGCAGCAGCTTGCCTCCATGAACCTGCATGTGTTTACCACGGGAGAGGGAAGTCCTTACGGGCTGGCTCTGGTGCCGGTGGTCAAAGTTTCATCGCGGACTGCGCTGGCGGAACGCTGGCCCGACCTGATCGACGTTGACGCGGGCCGCATCGCGACCGGTGGCGCAACCATCGAGGAAGTGGGTTGGGAAATCTTCCGCTACATTCTCGATGTGGCCAGCGGGCGCAAGCAGACATGGGCGGACCATTGGGGACTGCATAACGCGCTGGCGCTGTTCAATCCCGGGCCCGTTACGTAGAGGCGGTCGCTGCGCAGTGAGCCTTAAGGTCAAAGGCAAAGGCGGCGGGCGAGGGTCGCCCGCCCCACACTAGAGCGTCTTTCTGCTCCGCGCTTTCCACTTGCGTATCCGGCAGCGGCTTGCTCTGCGTGACGCTGAAATCCTTTACGTTTTTCAGCACCACGGACGGGACCTCAGGAGTCTGCGGCAGCTTGATGTGAATGAGTTCGGCGCCGCTCACATCCTCGAGTACGAATCCGGGCCGCATATCCGGCTGCATCGGTCTGATTTCGACATCCTTGATTTCGATCCGCTTCACATGACGAATGTAGAAGCCGTGCGCCGGCATGGTTCCGAAGCGGCCGGGCTCCGGATATCCGTTTTCCAGTTCCGGCGGCTGAATGGCGGCGTCCGCCTTGGTGCGGCCCCCGCGATGCAGTACCAGGATGTTACTCAGCTTCACGTCTTCGATGTCATGGCCTGGAATTCCGGTGATGAGAGTGGCTTGGTGGGAAGCACAGTTGGAGACGACAACGTTGCTGATCAGCACGCGCCGTAATTCTCCTACCGGCGTGCCCTCGGGACCCCGCATGCGGCTGCCCAGGCGGAGAAAGAACGGCACATCGACGATGTCCCGCATGGTGATGTTGGTGATGGCGACGTCCTCCAGGATGGCGCCGTCCACCGACTCGAGCGCGATGCCCTTGCAATCCTCAATCACACAGTTGGAAACGGTAATGTTGCGGAAGCCGCCATTGCTTTCGGTGCCGAACTTGATGCGTCCGTTGCGGGAAACTTTGAAATCCGGGGGGAAACGTTTGTAGGTGGCATCGAGCATCGTGCCTTCTTCGTAGCCTCCGGTGACGTAGCAGTTGGTGATGGTAACGTGGTCGGTGGAGCGCGCGAAACCGAGGCCGTAGGAATCTTTCAGGCAAATGCCGTCGTCCCACGGCGAGTTGACGCTGCAATTGGAGACGCGGACATTGCGGCAGCAGTCGATGTCGATGGCGTCCCGATTGGTGTCGATCTTCAGGTTATCGATGGTGAGGTTGTCCACGCCGGTGGCCAGAATGGCGAAGTGCCCGCCGTGCAGGATCGAAATGTCGCGCAGAGTCACGTTGTGACAATTCTTCAGGCTGATGGATTTGTTTCCCACGCCCGCAGCGAGTACGACGTCGTGATCTCCACGGCTCAGGCCCTTTCCCCAAATCAGTCCCTGGCCCTCGATCGAAATATTTTCCAGGTCTTCGCCCCAGATCAGGCTGTTGTGCCAGTGGCTGTGACCAAAATCCTGAAATTTGTCCCAGGCATTGGGTTCGGGCGGATCATAGCCGGCACTGGTGCCCAAGGCCGGCGCGTCGGCAGCCACGATGGTCGCGCCGGGGTCGAGAAACAAAGTGATGTGGCTCTTCAAGTGGATGGAGTGGCAGAGATAACTTCCCGCCGGGAAGCGCACAGTGCCGCCGCCCACCGCGGAGGCCGCGTCAATGGCTTGGTTGACGGCCGGCGTGTCCAGAGTCTTGCCGTCGCCGGTGGCACCGAAGGCCCTTACGTCAAGAGTGCCGGGAGAGGCAGAGTCGGTCTTTGACTTCGCAACGGCCGACTTCGCAACGGCCGGCTGAATCGTGGTGACGGCTCCCAACGCAGAGCCTGCGATCCCAGCTCCCGTCAGTTTCAGGAAGTCTCTTCTCTCGCTAGGCTTGGCGAACATGATTCCTCCGTATGTTTGTATCGATTCAGATGCTTTATGAGGCGGCGCACAGGAGACTGAGGCAATCGCAAAATAATGTCAAACGAGAAATTTTAACGGTTGATTTCAGCAAGACTCAGGTTGTGGTCTGCTGGTTGGATCAAACTATATTCCGAAGCGGGAGGATTCGGTCTCCAGCGAACAACTCCGCACCGGCTGGCCCTGCAGCAGGGTAAAGGGCAGCAGCGGCGGGCGAGCGGCTCGCATTGAGTGTTTCTAAAAGCCTCGTTTAACTCTCTTGATTTGACAGCGAGCATGGCGACAAGTAAAACCGCTTCCATGCTTCTGCTCGAATGAAACCGACTTTCCGGGCTAAAATCAAGGCCTGGCTTGATCGCTGCTTAAGCTTTGAACCGCAAGCCTCAGAACGAAAGCGCAGGAAGGAATGGAAACTACACCGGCCAGACAACAGCTTGGCGACGATCTGCTGACCACGGACCAGATCCAGGGAACCGTAGAAGAAGTACTCGCGACCACGCAGTTTATCGACATTCACACTCACCTGTTCGCCCCCGAGTTTGGCGGCCTCGGTTTGTGGGGCATCGACGAACTGCTGACGTATCACTATCTCGAAGCCGAGCTGTTTCGCTCGTCGACCATTTCTCCCGAGCGCTACTGGGCAATGCCGAAGCGCGAGCAGGCCGATGCCATCTGGCAGGCCCTGTTCGTGGAGAACAGTCCGATCTCGGAAGCTACCCGCGGTGTCATTGCCGTTCTTGAAGCATTCGACCTGCCCACCGATACTCCCGACCTGGAAGAGGCCCGGTCGTTCTTCCGCACCCAGAAGATTGAATCGCACGTTTCAAGAGTCCTGCAGATGGCGGGTGTGAGTTCTGTAGTAATGACCAACGATCCACTGCACCCCGAAGAAGAGAAAGTCTGGATGGATGGCGGACATTCCCGCGCGGACTTTTTGGCGGTGTTGCGCCTGGACAGAATTCTCTGGGGTTGGCCGGGGCACTGGCAGCGCCTGGCCGAGCAGGGCTACGCCGTGGACGCGCAGGCAAGCGGCAAATCAGCGGCTGAGGTGCGCCGGTTTCTGGCCGACTGGTGCGAACGCATGAATCCGGTTTACATGGCGGTGTCACTCACCGACGCCTTCCAATTCCCGGAAAACAGCATTCAGGGCAAGCTGCTGAGCGATGCGGTCCTGCCTTCGTGCCGTGAGTTCGATCTGCCGCTGTCGCTCATGATCGGAGTCCGCCGCCAGGTGAATCCGAGAATCCGGCTGGCCGGCGACGCCGTGGGCAGAGCGGACCTGCGTGCGCTGGAAAATATTTGCCGCGACTTCCCCGACAACCGCATTCTGAGCAGCGTTCTGAGTCGCGAAAACCAGCACGAGCTCTGCGTGTACGCACGCAAGTTCAGCAACCTCATGCCCTTCGGCTGCTGGTGGTTCCTGAACAATCCCTCCATCGTGGAAGAGATCACGCGGGAGCGTATTGAGTTGCTGGGAACGAGTTTCATTCCGCAGCATTCCGATGCGCGCGTGCTCGAGCAGATGCTCTACAAATGGCGAAACACCCGCGCCACCATGTCACAGGTGCTGGCCAACAGCTACAAGTTGCTGGCCCGCGATGGTGGGGCGGTCACCCGGCAAAATATCCAGCGCGATGTAAACCGTCTGTTCCGCGGAAACTTCGAACAATTCGCTAACCTGGCCTGAAGATGGAGCGCGCGCGTCCCGCCCGGGGTCCGTAAGCAGGATCTCGATCACTGGCTAGTCAGAATCTTCTGTAACAACTCAGCAATCGATTCCGTCAACTTGCGGGGATAGTCGGTGCGGACCATGGCCAGCGCCAGGCTTCGACTCAGACGATGTCCCGCCACCCGGTAGGTCTGAAAGAAACGGTTCCGTCCCCGTAGCGCATGCTGCGGCAGTATCGAATAACCGAATCCCGACTCGACCAGTCCCTTGATGGCCTCGCTGTCCTCGGCCTCCATCACCACGCGCGGCGTAACGTTGATCTCCTGAAAAAATTGATCGATGATGTGCCGGATATTGCTGCGCTTGGGATAGAGAAGAAACGGAACGTGCGCCAGGTCCGCCGCCTGGATCACGCCAGTGCGCGTGCTGCGGACGCTGTTCGGCGAAGGCCGCAGCACCAGCAGTTCTTCATCGAAGAGCGGCATGATCTCCAGGCTCTGCTCGAACACAGGGAGCGAAATCAGGCCGAGGTCGAAGCGCCGTTCCAGCAGGCCCGCGACAATTTCCTCGGTCACTCCTACTGTCACTCCGATATCGGCATTGGGAAATCGTTTCCGTACTTCGCGCAGTGGCCCGCCCAACTGGTGGATCAAGGTAGTGACTCCGGTGGCGAACTGGAAGGGGCGCACATCCTTCGAAACATCGTCGGCAAATTCCTGCTGGATCTGGCTCATGGTGCGAACCACGTCCTTGGCGCGTTCCGCCAGCCGCAAGGCTGCCGGCGTGGCCACCAGCCTCTTGCCTGAGCGCACAAACAATTCCGCATGCAATTCCTCGGCGAGGCTGTGCAGTTGCAGGCTGACCGCGCCCGGAGAGAGGTGAAACTGCTGCGCCGCTTGCGTCATGCTGGAAGACTCCAGCACTGCAAGAAACAGTTTCAACTGATGAATGTCCATCTCTCGTCAGCCTCGCCGCTCTTTAGTGTTCCTAAATCGCCTCTTGAATTTTTCTGGTATTGACAGTCAAAACGTTTCTGGCCTATCTTCCGCGCCCATGGGTCACTGTATCAAAACCAACGGGACGGCGTTGCATCCGGGTACCTGTACGCTTCATCCCCCGCTGAGATACGGATCGCTTGGGAAACTTGCCAGTTAGCACGGCCGCTTTGGGGACAGGGCGAACATTTGCTGTAGCAACGCGCTCCTGGAAAGGCACACGAATGAAAAGGAATATTGTTCTGGCGCTTATGAGCCTGGTTGTCTTTTCGACCTTGTCGTCGACTTTGGCGCACGGACAAGGCTTGGGGAGCATCGCGGGAACGATTACCGATCCGACTGGCGCTGCTATCGTTTCGGCGCGGATCACGGTCACGCAAATTGGAACCGGGTTTGCGCGCGAGGCCGCAACCGACGCCGGGGGGTACTACGTCCTGCCTTCTCTTCGTCCCGCCGACTACACCGTGACCATCAAGGCCAAAGGGTTCAGCGATGCCAGGCAAAACGTCACCTTGCTGGCGGACCAGACTTTGACCGTGAGCCTGCAACTGAAAGTGGGATCGGGAAGCGAGATCATCCAGGTGGAAGGCAACGCACCCCAAGTCGATACTATGACCTCGACCATCAGACAAGTGGTCGAACAGGCCCGCATTACCGAGTTGCCTCTGAACGGACGCAATGCCGCCCAACTCACACTGCTGTCGCCCGGCTCGGTCAACTCTCCCAACGGCGGCGCCGATCAGGGATTCACCAAGACCTTTCCCGGCGCGGTCACCATCTCCGCCAACGGTGCGCGCCAGAACATGGTGAGTTACCAACTCGACGGCGGCAATTATGTGGACGAATACACCAACGTCAACCAGCCCTTCCCCTTTCCTGACGCGCTGCAGGAATTCAGCGTGCAGACCAGTAACTACACTGCGGAGTACGGACAAAACGCAGGCGCCGTGGTCAACGTCATCACCAAGTCTGGTACCAACAATTTCCACGGCAACGCGTTTGAATTTCTGCGCAACTCCGTCTTCAACGCCCGCAACTACTTTGCTCCTCTGACCTTTTTGGACAATGGCGTCCTGACCCCGACCAAGGATGAAGGGCGCGATCAGATCAAGCGCAACCAGTTTGGCGGAACTTTCGGTGGACCAATCATCCGGAATCGCACGTTCTTCTTTTTCGGAGTTCAATTCACCCGCTTCCGCAATGTCGGAAGCCCCTCTAACTCAACTGTACCTACCACGGCACTGAGTACGATCCCTGCATCCGGGCCGGTTACCTCATCCTGTCCGACGTGCGACATTGAAACCTACCTGAATACCGGTGGGCCCGGGCGGCACCCCCGGCACCATCGATCCGGTTTCCCTGAACATTCTGGCGGGTTTGCCGCTGAGTACGAACAAGGCGGTGACCTTCCTGAAACCGGACAACGAAAACTTCAAGGAGTATCTGGGCAGGGTTGACCACTCCTTTACCCAAAACGACCGGCTCTCGGTGCGCTACGGTTACAATCAATTCGAGCGCGGAGCGGTTTTCGACCCCTCGAATTTTCTGGCCTACGCGGACGGCTCCCACATTACCAACCAGAATTACCTGATTCACGAAAATCATATTTTCAGGCCGACCCTGCTGAATGATTTTCGCTTCAGTTACGCCCGGGAAAACAGCACCCGGGGGCCGGCTACCACCGTGCCCAGCGTGCAGGACCTGGGCTCGAATATTCCCTTCCAACCGCCCACCAACGCAATTCAACAAATTCGGGTCAACGGCTTTTTCAACTTCGGCGACAATCCCAATGCCAGCTTCATCCGGAACAATTTCACCTGGAGCGATGACGTCAGTTGGGTGAAAGGCCGCCATGATTTCCGCTTCGGCGGAGTTATCGAGCGCAGCCGTGTGGATCTCAACAATTTGTTCTTCCAACCCGCAGAGTTCAGCTTTAACGGGATCAATGCCTTCTTGTCCGGCGCACTGGGAGACTACAGCGGCAACTTCGCCTTCCGCCAGGGTGCGGGAGAATTCAAGAACAACCGCAACATTTTTGCCGGCGTGTATGCCCAGGACAATATTCGCGTAACTCGCCGCCTGACCGTCAACCTCGGACTGCGCTACGAACCTGCTCTGCCCTGGCGCGAACTGAAAGGGCGGGTACAGCAATTCCGCATCGACGGTCTGATCGCCGGGACCCGTTCCACCCAGTTCCCCAACGCTCCTCCGGGCGTGTTTTTTCCTGGCGATGCCGGCGTTCCGCCGAACGGCGTGAACGCCAGTCTGAACAATTTCGCGCCTCGCGTGGGTTTCGCCTACGATATCTTCGGCGATGGCAAGACCAGCCTGCGCGGCGGCGCCGGTATTTTCTATGACACCCGCATAAACGGCATCATCAACAACCGTTTTGTGGACCAGGCGCCCTTCAGCCCGCAACTCATTTTCAGCACCAGCGCAGTCAAGCCGGGAAGCTTCAGTGATCCCCTATGCACCGAGGCCGCCACTCAAACCGCTCTCGGCTGCACCGCACAGGCCAATCTATTTCCTGCTCCCTTCCCGCCGCCGAAGGACTCGACCTTTGCTCCCGGCGCGCTCTATCTGAGTTGGGACCCCAATCACAAGTACCAGGTCCCCACGGTTTACAACTGGAACCTGGCTCTGGAACATCAGTTGCCCTGGGACCTTCTGATGCGCGCCGCGTACGTCGGTTCTCGCAGCAACCATCTTACGGAAACCCTGAACCTCGATCCCGCGCCCCCCAACGCGACGGGTGCGGCAGGTACAGGGCGGCTCAACGTGATTGCGGCCACCCAGGGATTTACTGTCCCGCCGTTCTCCCAGATCCAACAGGACATGCAGGACATCAATTCCATCTACCATTCATTCCAGGCGTCGATCGAGAAGCGCGCATCGCATGGATTGACCATCCTGGGCAGTTACACCTACTCCCGAAGCATCGACGATCTCCCGGCAGGCGCCGGCGTAACCGGCTTCGATACGTACTCGACGCGTCCCTGGGACGATCCGCTGCGTCACCAGTTTGACTACGGGCCGTCCGACTTCGATCACACCCATCGCTTCGTCGCCTCGTATGTGTGGGTGCTGCCCACGCCTGCGCGAGGCAACGGGTTTCTTCGCAACGTCCTGGGAGGATGGCAACTGGGCGGAGTAGTTTCGGCTCAGACCGGACGTCCGTTCACGGCGCTGCAAGGCGACGAAGTCTCCGGCACTGGCATTGGCCAGGACCGTGCCACTCTGATTGCGGGAGCCGATCCCTACGCCCCAGGCGCATGCGCGGCTGCCGGAATCAACACCGGCCCCAATCCCAAGCCTTGCGTGGACTGGCTCAACAGGGCCTCCTTCGCAAGCAAAGCGCAAGCCATTGGCACCACCGGCACTTTCGGCAACACCGGCAAGAACGGATTCCGTTTGCCCGGAGCCTATACCTGGGACATGAACACAACCAAGAGCTTCGTGTTCACGGAGCGGTGGAGACTCGAGTTCCGCGCCGAGTTCTTCAACGTCTTCAATCGCGCCAACTTCATGGATGACACTGCTTCTCTGAGTAACTTCCAGAAGGTCAAGGCGAGCGCGTTCGGCGCCATTCAACAGGCCGCCGACCCACGCATTGGTCAACTGGCGTTGAAGCTGTATTTCTAGCCCGACGCTGGTCAGGGCCGACAGGCCGGATACGCTGCTGGCAAGCCAGCGTGGTCCGGCCTGAACTTTGATCGGCTGCGGCAAAAGCCCGAACGCGTCTGGTTGATTTCCATACCCGCAGTTCATATCCTGCTCCCGAGGGCCTCATGGTGAAAGGTTTCAGAAGTCATGGCTTCAGGTATCAAAGATCACTCCTCTTGATTGCAGCTTCCTTACTCTTCCTGCGTTCCAATGCAATGGCGGCCACGGAAACGCTTGAGTCTTCGGTATTGCGCCTCGAATTGAACACCTCTCCTTATTCATACCGGGTAGTCGAACGCTCCACCGGAAAGGTGCTGCTTTCACAGAGCAGCACAGGAGTCACCTTCGGACCTGAACTGTACCCGGCGTCCGAAGCCGCAAACGTAAGCAAATCGGCAAACCGCCTGCAGGCCGAACTCCGGTTGCAGCTCGCCGGCCGAGAGAACATGCCCGCGGGAACGCCCGCCGCAGCCCAGGTCAGCTTCACCTTGGTGAATCCGGAGGTGTTGCAGGTCGCAATTACCTATAAGGATGCGACCCCCAGCGAGATTTCCGAGGAATTCAACGACCAGGGCGAACACTATTACGGGATCTGGGAGCAGCCCTTCGGCGGCAGCCTGGACAATCGCGGCGCTGACCACGAGTTCCTGGGCATGGGCAACGAGCGCTACGTCCACCACGCCAGCGCGCGAGCGCCTTTCTACATGACCTCGAACCGGTACGGGATTTATGTCGAGAGCCTGGCGCAAGGCCACTATGCGGTCGCGCAGGCGGGCAAGACCACTTTTTCCTTCAAAGATTCCCGCCTTACTTACGACATTATTTACGGGCCTTCTTATGCCGACATTCTGAACCGCTACAACGCTCTTGCCGGCCCGGCCTTCATGCCGCCGCTCTGGGCTTTCGGCAGCATTTGGTGGCGGGACGACCATCACGCCGATTTGCGTGGGGTCACCAACGCGCAGGAAAAAGTGATTCAGGATGCCGACCGCCTGCGCGCCCTGCACCTGCCGGCAGGCGCCATGTGGCTCGATCGTCCCTACGCCTCCGGAGAATTGGGATGGGGCAACATGGATTTCGACTCCTCGTTCCCTGACCCCGCGAAAATGATCCATGACTTGAACGACCGCGGCATGAATCTTCTGTTATGGACGGCCAACCGCTGTTCCGGTGATCTATTTAAGGAGGGTTCGGCAAACGGTTATCTTTTCCCGCTGAAGTGGCCGGCCGCCGACATTCGGCGTCCTGAAGTCTATGACTGGTTCAAGCAGAAGCTCAATGCCTACGTTCGCCTGGGCATAAAAGGCTACAAGATCGACCGCGGCGAAGAGAACGAAATGCCGGAACTGATCGAGAATCAGTTCGCCGTGCTTTTTCCCAAACTGTCAGCCGAAGGATTGAGCGCGGCATTCGGCAACGACTATTTCATCTTCTCTCGCAACGCCAACGACACTACACGCAAGTACTCCGCCCTCTGGAATGGCGACTCCTGGTCCACCTTCGAGGGGCTTCAGGTCACGATAAAGAATGGCCTACGCTCCGGAACCATTGACTTTCCCATGTGGGGTTCCGACACCGGCGGCTACTTCGCTCCACCGTCACCGGACAACGACCTGCTGGCGCGCTGGCTGGAGTTCAGCGCCTTCAGTCCCATGATGGAGGTGATCCTTGGCCCCAAGCGCACGCTCTGGGACGACTACAGCCCCGAGGTAGTCGGCATCGCGCAAAGATACGTTGCCGCGCATCATGACCTTATCCCGTACACGCGTTCCGCCATGTATCAGGCCACGCAGGACGGCATGCCCATTATGCGGGCGTTGGTCCTCGCCTATCCTGACGACCCTCACCTGAGCGACATGTGGGATGAGTATCTCTACGGTGACGCCCTGCTGGTAGCGCCCGTAAGCGCAGCACAGACAACGGCGCGCGAGGTCTATCTGCCGGCCGGAAAATGGATGAACTATCACGACAAGCGGACCGTGTATGCGGGAGGGAACACGGTGAAGGCAGCCGCGCCCTTGGGGACCATCCCGGTGTACGTTCGCGAGGGCGCGATCATTCCGCGCGGCGACATCGTAAAGCTGAACAACAACTGGGAAGCGAACTGGACGCCGAAGCTGCGTCTGCAATTCTTTCCCTCGGGTAAGAACAAGAGCCAGTTTGATTACTACACGGGAAGCCGAGTACAAAAGATCACGGCGGAATCTGACGGTGGCGGCCTGAAGATTGATTTTGGTGATCTGGGAGCGCCAGGAGTAGTCGAGGTGTATTGCAGGAAGCCCACCGGCGTGACCCGGAACGGGGTGAAGCTGCGCGCAGGCACGGACTATGACTATGACGAGCCAGCTAACAAGCTGACGATATCTTTTCAGGGAGCCATCACGATCAGGATAGCCGGTGGAGGCGGTTTGTTTTGATCCGCATCAAGTATCAGCGGTAACGCGCGCTGTCCCGCACCTGCTTGGCAATGCCTTCCAGAAAGTCATCCAGCGACCGGCCGGGAGGACGCTCGATGCCGGTCTTGGCGGTGATGCGGGTGGCGATCTGATGCGCGGTGGCGTCCCGGACCCCAAATTCCAGGCTCAGCCGGCGCTGCAGGTAGGTCTCAATCAGGACAAGCTCCTCGGGCGTGATCTTCGTGAGTTGTGGATCGAAGGTAGTCTGCTCGGTGCTGGAAGACCATTCCGGACGAATCTCCTCCGCCCGCTTGTCGTGCACCACAATGCTGCCGACCAGGTGATCTCCCAGACGCTGGTTCTGGCGGCTGATCATCATGCTGATGATGCCGGTGATGTAGAAGCCGGGAAGCCAGTCCACGCCGCGCAAGAGATTGCGCCCGATGGTTTCATACACGTTGAGGGCGCGACCCGAGTTCTTGATGACTCGCAGGCCGGTCAATCGTTTTCCCGGAGTCTGCCCTCTCCAGATGATTTCAAAAAAGGCGAAGTAGCCCCAGTAGACGCAAAACAGAAAGATGACCAGCAGCGCGGCTGCCCAGGACTCAGGCAGCCAACCCAGCCACGCCGGCATGCTGCGGGCGTACTTTGCCGCACCCGCCATGGCAAAAATCCCCGCCAGGTAGAGCAGCCCTTGCAGTACAGTATCCAGAGCCAGGGCCATAAAGCGGCTGCCGATTCCGGCTAAAGGAAACTCCAGGGAAATCTGCTCGGGAGTATCAATCCTGATCCGATCTTCACTGTGGTCATGCAAGGACAACGTGATCTCCACTCGCTGGCTAGAAAAACGAAAACCTTACTGGACCCGGCTGGAACAGTTGCTCGATCAGAGTACGCGCAAGGGCTTCCGCAGCCTGGGCCGGAGCGAATTGCAGGAACTGGGCCTGCTCTACCGGCAAATCGCCGCCGATCTGGCCGCGCTGCGCGAAGACCGCGGCTCGGTCCATTTTGCCCGCTACCTGAATCAGCTGCTGGCGCGGGCACACAATATCATCTATTCCGCTCACAAGACGAGCCCTTCCGAGGCGCTTAATTTCTTTGTGGTGACGTATCCACAAATCTTCCGCCGCAATCTACGCTTCGTGCAGGTCGCGTTTCTTATCTTTGCGGTGTCGGCCGCGGTGGGCGCTGTCATCACCTTCCAGGACCCCGATTTCAAGCTCAGCATCCTCGGTCCGAGCATGGTACAGACCATCGAGAAGCGTGAGATGTGGACCCATTCTATTGTGGGCATCAAGCCGCTGGCTTCGAGCGCCATCATGACCAACAACATCAGCGTGGGCTTCATGACCTTCGCCCTGGGCATCACGGCCGGACTGGGCACCATTTACATGCTGCTGTTCAACGGCCTGTTGCTGGGTGTTATTGCCATGGCTTGCCACCTTTCCGGCATGAGCCTGAAGCTTTGGGAGTTCGTCGCGCCCCACGGTGTGCTGGAGTTACCCGCCATCTTTCTCTCGGGGGGAGCCGGATTGCGAATCGCCGCAGGACTGCTTTTCCCCGGATACCTTCCGCGCCGTGAGTCCCTGGTACGCGCCGGGACTGAGGCGGTACAACTGCTGCTCGGCTCCATTCCGGTTCTGGTGGTTGCCGGCGTGATCGAAGCTTTTGTCTCTCCCACCGGCCTGGCCACTTCATTGAAATTCGCCATGGCGGCGGCGCTCTTTGTGCTGCTGCTCTTCTATCTGTTTGCCGTGGGCACGTCACCGGTTAAAGCCGATTCTTCTGTTTGATCTCGAGATAGGAATTCACCAGCAGCGGAGCTAGTTCACCGGACTCGGCCTCAACGGCGAGAGCGCCGCGCTCGCGAAGCCGCGCCAGCAGAAGCTCGCGGCGATGGATGACTTCCTGCGCGGCTGAGACCTGATACATTTCGCTGACGTTTGCCGGACGCAGCGAGGCCACAGTCCGAAGATCAGGCTGGCCGATAACAACGAACAGGACAAGGTGGCGCGGCAGCAGTTTGGCGGCTGCTTCAATCACATCCGGCGTCATCGCCGTCTCCGCCAGGTCGGTGATCCACACCACCAGGCTCCGCCGCTTCTGATCGCGCATCAACTGGCTGGCCGCCTGCAAATGGTCCGCTTCCCATTCGTCTTCCTGGATAATGGCCAGGGTCTCCAGAAATTGCCGCAGGTGCGAACTGCCGCGCAAAGCAGGAATTCTCTGCCGAATGTTGCGCGCGTAAGCCAGCAGACCCACGCGGTCGCCCGTAAACATCGCCACCTGGCCCAGGGCCAGCGCGGCATTGACGGCGTGGTCCAACTTGCTCAGCGCCGCTACCCGGGCCCTCATCAGACGGCCCGTGTCCAGCACGATCCAGATGGTTTGACTCTTTTCCAGTTCGTAGAGGCGGGTGACCAGCTTTCCGCGGCGCGCAGTCGCAGTCCAGCAAATGTCGCCGAAGTCATCGCCGTCCTGATACTCGCGCAGGCTCTCGAAGGCCCGGCCAGCGCCGCGAATCCGGCTGAAGCGTCTCTCCTGCACGGTCTGGCGGCTGCGCACCAGATAGACCGATTGCCGCTTGGCTTCGTGCAGGTTGGGATAGATGGTGAGTTCCTGGGGTGATTCCACAACCGCCCAGCGCTCGGCGATGCGGAAGCTCCCGCTATAACGCAGGTAAACACGCGATGCGGCCGCCGTCCCCCGCTTGCGCGGCTGAACTGAATATTCTGCTTCCGCTTCATTGCGTGGCGCTGCGGTCATCGTCATTTGCGGGGGTTCCACACACAGGGAAGACGGGAGCGCATCCAGCACCTGAATATGGAGAGTCGATTGGGAATTGTTGATGGCGGTAATCCTGGCTTGTGACCTGACCGAGAGCGCGAGCGGCGCCATCCAGGTGCGGCGGATGCGGATCTCCCTAGGCTTGGGCAGAGATAAAAGATCAGCCACCCAAACCGCGAACAGAAGCACATCCCATGCGGCCACGGCATAGGCAAAGCGGTGGTCAACGAAGGCGGGCACCAGCCACACCAGCCCGATCAGCAGAAAGAGAAAGAATCTATACCCGAAGGAGAAACCCAGCCGCTGCGAGGGCCGCGCCTCGCTTTCGACCGCAGCCGGGATCATGGCCGACCACTCGCTCATTTGGGTAACTCAACCGCACGGACTACGTCCTGAATCACCTGGTCAGGTGTGATGCCTTCAAGATCGGCTTCCGGCTTCACCACGACTCTGTGGCGAAACACCGGCAGCACGGCCTGCTTGATGTCGTCGGGAATCAGGTAATCGCGGCCATCCATGGCCGCCATCGCCTTAGAGAAGGTCAGCAGGTTGACCGCCGCCCGGGGACTCGACCCCAGCGACAGAGCGGGCCAGTCGCGGGTGCGCCGCGCAATTTCAATGATGTAGGCAAAAAGAGCCTCTTGCACCTTTACCGCCCGAATCTCTTCCCGCGCCTGCTGCAACAATCCCGGCTCCACGGTTGCGATGTCAATCTGATCGAGATGATCTGCATCGAAACCATTTTGCACATTCACCAGCAACTGGATCTCTTCCTTGGCCGCGGGATAGGGAACGTTGATCTTTACCAGGAAACGGTCGAGCTGGGCCTCGGGCAGCGGGTACGTGCCTTCAAAGTCCACCGGGTTCTGGGTGGCGAAGACGGTGAAATTCGGCGAGAGGACGTGCCGGTCTCCATCGATCGTCACCTGCCTCTCCTGCATGCATTCGAGCAGCGCAGCCTGTGTGCGGGGCGGCATGCGGTTGACTTCGTCCACCAGCAGCAGGCTGGTAAAGACGGGTCCCTGGTGTAACTGGAAGACGCTGGTGGAGAGGTTCAGAATTTTGGTGCCAATGATGTCCGCGGGCATCAGGTCGGAAGTGCACTGCACCCTTTGGAAATCCAGGCCGAGAATGCGTGAAAGGGTCTTGACCGCCAGCGTCTTGGCCACGCCGGGGACGCCCTCCAGCAGCGCATGGCCCTGGGAAAGCAGTGCGACCAGGCACTGGGTTTTCAATTCGTCCTGGCCCACAACCACCTTCCCCATTTCCTGCCGGACGTGCTGCGTCAGTCTCACGACTGCATCCATACTCACTTCTCCCCTTGCGGCGATCGAATCAATTTCAAACGCACTGCGTAGTCGAACAGGGCCTGCACCAGTCGCAGCGCCGTGGAGGCTGGGACATTGGGATCATACCGGCACGACTCGCTCTCTGACAGGGTTCGGGTGAAGTCTTCATCCTGAAGTCCCCAGCGCTCGCGCACGGCGCGTCCAAGATCGTCCACGCTGGCGTTATTCGACAGCCCCAGGCGGCGTGTCAGCAGATAACGAAAGCGCTGGTAGGAAATCTCCACGGCTACGCTGCCCGCCTTCACATGTTCATAGAGTGACCCCAGCGTGCGCACGAACTCCAGCGGCGAGAGCCGCACTTCGTCCTGCGGAATCCAGACCGGCCCGCTCCGGCGCGAGTAGGTGAGCAGGATCGCTACCGCGAAGACCGCAAGCTGCAAACCAATCCAGCCGATCACGCGGCTGCTGGCACTGGCCGCCGCCGAATGTTCGTATCCGTGGACATACTCGTCCCACAGAACTTCATTTTGGCTGGGGCTGCCCACCGCAGCCAGCAGGAATTCCAGGTTTCCCGTTTCCTTCAGGCCTGCGTTGGTCAGCGGAGTGGCATCTGCCAGCCAAAGCACTTTGCCTTCGCCAATCGTGTACTCGACCACCACCGGCTTGTCGGCTTCGCCGTACAAACCCACGGCACCGGTGCGGGGGCGCCAGTAGCCCTGCGGGGCCATCGTGATCTCGGGCACGGCGCGGGTTATGGGAGAAAGCGAAAGCGCGGGGATTTGCCTCCACGTTGTACCGCCCAGGGGATCGGGCGTCGCCTCATTTAGGGGAAGGTAGTAGCCAGAGAACCGGCCGGCTGCGATCAGCCGACCCCCGCTCCTGAGAAATTGCTCCAGCTTGTCCCGTTCTTCCTTCGGGGGGAAAGTAGCGGGCTGCACGATCACCAGCGTCTTGCCTTTCGGGTTGGTCAGTTCGTTGAGCGGACGCTCCCACGTCTGCACCCGGTATCCCGATTCCTGCAAGAGCAGGAACGCGGCCTTGCATCCCCCCGAAGCCGCCGAGTAGGCGCTGGGGATGTCCTGGTCAGAACTGCTGTCACGAATCAGCAGAAGGGAGGCACCGACCAGAAAAAGGAATACCCCGGCGCTGATAAGGAGAATCTTGCGGTCGCCTGCGGTCAGTTGCAAGGGCATCCGAGTCTCTCCAATTCCGCCAGCGTTTGTTTAAATCCATCCGCGTCGGCAGTCTGCATGCCGTACCAGACCGCTTCGAGCCGCCTGGTCAGTGCGCGCAGGGCCGGTTGATGGTCGCTCATCGCCGGAAGCAGCCGGAGATACTCGCGCGGCGTGCGGGCAATGTCCGGACGCCACGCTCCCTGCATTTCCAGGAAAGAGATCCCGCCCCAGTACGCGAGATGGATAGCATCGCGCCATTCCCCTCGCTCGGCCGCGGTCCGGGCTTCATTCATCCAGAGTGGCCACTCCTTCGCGCTCACCGGCACAGCCCCAGGCATGATCGTCTCCAGCCGCGCGCCGTCGCGCAGGGAGCGGTACATCCAGTAGGCGAGCGCCAGGACCGCGATGACAATCAGGCCGTAAACCACCACGTTGCTGATGGTGGGAATGGCCGACGATGCCAAAACCCGTCCCAGCAACCGGACCAGAAGTTGAGTGAGCCGCTCTTTCAGCCGGTCCATCCAGGTCTGGCCGTGAACATTGTGGAACTCGCTGCGGGAAAGAATGTTGTCGAGCAGGGCGCGGCGGGAGGGCGAGTCCGGCGCCGGCTCGGCATAGACCGCAGCCTGATAACGCAGCGTCTCGAGATGCTGCACGATCCGATCGAGCATCGCGCTGTCGGGTTTCTTTTGCCACGCCCCAAGGTCGCGCCGGAGGGTCTCGGTGGAAATTTCGAAGCTCTTGCCATCCGCATCCACCTGCCACGCCGGAGGCAGGCTGCGCCCGAGAGCTTCGGCCTTCTGAGGTCCGTCCTCTTTTTCATCTCTGAGGTTACGCGCCGCCGCCAGCGCATCATCCAGCGCCTGAATGTACGATTTCAATGGGAGAGGCTTCGCCGCATCCGGCGGCTGGGCAGTCGAAGTCCCCGACGCCGCGCTCATGGCCAGGAGCAGCCCGATAGCGATGGCTATGTAACTTCGCATCGGGACTTAGGTGCTGACCGCGGGCAGGCTGGTGCCCGCTGCGTCGTCGAGGTTTGCCATCATGTGCTGCAGATCGAAGGCTTCCTTCCGGACTCGCTCGTCATAATAAAGAAGGGAAAACCCGATAGTCATCAAAGGACCGGCCAGGCACTGGCTGAGGAAACTCCCCAACGGAAATGCGATCTGGGTCCACAGCGGAGTCGTCGCGATCGTGTGGCCACGCGACATGATTCCGATGGCGATAAATATCGGGATTTCCCAGGCCACGTACGCCGCATACAAGAGCACCAGAAACAGGAGGTAGATGACAAACACCCGCCCGCGATGACCCTTGGTTAACTCCGCGCTGCGGCTTACCGAATCCCGCAGGCCTTTATCTTCGAGCACGGCCACCGGAATGGTGAGCGCCCACATTAGGGCCAGAATGATGCCGGGAACGATGAGCAGCACGAAGCCGATGCCCACCCCGATCCAGTAGCCGATCATGATGAGCGCCAAATAGAGAATCCGGCCCTTGATTCCGGCAAAGGCTTCGGAGATGGAAGTTGGCCGGCCGAGATGAACCTGAGAGACCGCAATCACCGTCGCGCCTTGCGATGCGGCCGTCGCTCCCAACGAAACCACGGCCGTACCCAGAAGCCAAAGGGCGCTCACGATGGGTCCCAGCAGCAAGCCCCTCTCCGTCTGCAGCACCACACCGGCCAGTTGAAAAGCCAGGAGCACCAGATGCGGGAGCGCAACGATGCCCACGAACAGCATGAAGTTTTTGCGGTACAGGAAAAAACTGCGGTCTAACAGCTCTCCAAGACTCAACGGGCGCAGGTCGCTGAACATAGCGGATAGCTCAAGTTGGCCGATGATGGTATCACAGTATCAAGTCGAAGCTCCCGTCCCCTCCTGGGTGCCCATCCCAGCTCTGCCTGGAAGGAGCTTTGTCAGTCAGGGAAGGCGCAGAAACGCAGGTCTCTCGACCTCGCTCGGGAGTGACAGGCTTTGAGAGGGACTGCAGCCTTGGAAGGGGGTAACCTCGAGGTCAGATAGGGTTCGCTGGAACCCTGGACATCGCGTAAGCTGTTGCCGGCGGTTTTCATCGGAGGGCGTGTTGGAGAGGCGAGAGTTTGTCACATCAGCGATTGCCATGGCGGGAGTTGCATTGACAACCAGCGGCGCGGAGGGCGCGGCGTTTTCTCCGCCGGCTCGAGAGTTCTACCAGTTGCGGAAGTATGCGCTGCGGAGCGGACCGCAGTTAGCGTTGGTCCAAAACTATTTTGAGCGTGCGCTGATTCCGGCGCTGAACCGGATGGCGATGGCTCCGGTGGGAGCGTTCAAACTGGAGATTGGTCCGGACACGCCAGCCTATTATTTGTTGATCCCGGCAGCTTCGGTGGAAGCGCTGGTCACGCTGGACCTGGGGCTGGCGCAGGATGCGGAGTTCATGAAGGCGTCCGCGGCGGTCTGGGGAGCGCCGGCGGCGGCGCCAGCCTTTGTGCGAGTGGAGAGTTGGCTGATGTCCGCCTTTGCGGGGTGGCCCAAGATCGTGGCGCCGAAGGGCGACAAAAGAATCTTTCAGCTGCGCACCTACGAGAGCGCCAGCGATGCGGGACATGTTCTGAAAGTACAAATGTTCAATCAAGCGGAAATCGGGATCTTCACCCGGACCGGATTGGCTCCAGTGTTCTTCGGAGACACCTTGATCGGATCACGGATGCCGAGCCTGATCTACATGCTGACCTTTGCCGATGTGGCGGACCTGAATGCGAAGTGGAACGTCTTTGTGAATGATCCAGCCTGGAAGGAGCTGTCGCACCGGCCCGAGTATGCGGATGGGGAGATTGTAAGCAATATTTCCAATTTGTATTTGAGTCCGCTGGGCGGGTCGCAAATCTAGCGCTTCGTGGTGCAAACACGGTGTCTCAATAACTATGAGATTCACACTGTCGGTAGTTCGGGGCATCAGGAGTACTGGATACCTGCTGAAGACCTGGAGAGATTCGACGCGAGCATAGTGGGGACTATCCAGGTTAGTTCGGAGTTTCGGCCCGAAGTGTGAACCGGGCTTGGGACAGGCCCTGGTAATTGACTGCGCCATCGAGGGGAGATGTTGTGGAGGAGATAATGCCGACTCAAACACTGGATCCTGCTCTCCATGAACTAATGCGAGGACGTTATGTTGCGAGCCTCGGAACCGAGAACGCCGATGGTTCTATTCATCTGACTGCAGTCTGGTACCTCTTTGAATCGGGCTGCCTCTATGTCGCGACGTCTTCCCGGAGCCGAAAAGCTCGTAATGTGGCGGCACGACCGAAGGCTTCGCTGATGGTGGACGTGCGAAGGCCTGGGACGGAGCGGGGCGTAACAGCTGCAGGAAGAGTGGAATTGATTTCGGGCCAACAGTCCCAGGAAATAAACAGGCGCATACACAGCCGATACATGAGTGCAGCAGCAATGGCCGACCCTCAAATTGGGCCGGTGTTTGCATCGTTCGACGATGTCACCATTCGACTCATGCCCGAATCGTGGACCAACTGGGACATGGCCGTGCTGGACGCCCAAGCCCTGGGTGGGCGATTGGGCGGAACGCCCGGATACCTGCTGCCACTGGATGGATAGTGGGTCTTGCTGGCGTTGCTGGGTCCGAGCCCTGGCCCACTTTTACTCCTATCTTGAGGCCGTTCCATGTGGCACTGGCTTTCTGCCGAGAGAGATAAGTTTCCTTCCTACTCGCTGCTCGATGCCGTACCCAGCCGCGGCCTTCCGCAAGAGCTTGCTGACCGGGAAGCGTCGGCCGATTTCGAGCAGTGGCGCGACCAGATCGAAGCCGATTTGTTCACTGAGGCAACGAATGAGAGCGCGCCTGGTTTTGCCACTTTCCTGAAATCCGGCGAGGGTTTACTGCAGATCCTTTTGCCCGAATCACACAAGGGATGTCTGCTTGTCTTCTCCAGCGTTTTGCGGGCTGCTGACTATGCCCGGACGCAGGCGCCGGAAGGCAAATTTGAGTTCTTTTGTTCGAGCGCCGCGCAGGTTGTACCGGTGGTCGCGGGTTTGCGCGAACGCGCAGGTATTGACCACGTCGCCCTGGATCGGTGCCCCCGGTGCAGCACATTCATGATTGTGGGCTCTTCGAGTCTGGATACTGCGGCCAAGGTGGTAAACATCTGGAAGATTTCGAAAGCTACGAAGATGGCCCGCTGCAAATTGTATTTCGACCACGCCCAGGCAGCCGCCAGGGCTGGGCAATTTATCGTGGCGCGCGACGTGGCGCTCGAACTCGTGGGGCATGTCACGGCTGCAGATCCACGCGTGCACCTTTTTCTGGGGAAGCTGGCCATCCAGTTGCGTGACAAAACGCTGTTGCGTGAGGCCAAACGATTTCTTGTGCTGTTGAAGCAGGGTGAGGCTGTCGAGGAACTTCAGTCCGCCCGCAGGATGAAAAGCCTGCAGTTTTGGTCCGTATGAATAAAGGCCCCGCCCAAGCTGAGCTTGGACGGGGCACCCTCGAGAGCAAACTGCTGCAATCAATTACCAGCGAAACGACTTGAACTGTTGCGGCACCAGTTTCGAGCCGTTCAGATCGGCGTCGGTGAAGCCGAAGACGAAGAACTGCCTCGGGTTGTCCACGGTGTTTCCGTTGGCATCGGGAACAGTAGCCTCGAAATCGTTGTCGTTCGCGACCCATGGGGTGTGCAGTCTGGCCTTGCCGATGTACACGTCCGGTCCCAGCGCAATACCTTCGATCTGCGAGGGGACCAGGGTTGGATCCAGGCTCATTGGCGGCGCGGTCAGCACGGCGACAACATCCAGGAACGGCGCGGCTGACTTGGCCACGAGGTGAGTCGTTGCCGTGAGTCCGTCCATATCTGTGATGTCAACGGCGCCGGCCAAATCAATCTTGAAGATCTGCCTCTGGATCCAGTCAGTCAGCCGACTGCGAGCAATTGGACCTGGGCGTTGATCTGGGGGGACGGCGACGAGGCTGAGCGCAATGGCAATCAGGGCGGCGAACAGCAGGGCCTTTTTCACGAGCGGATGTCCTCCTGTGGATTTCACAACCGGATCGGCCCATGTTCGATGAGGAGACGGAAGCGCGGGTTAATGTCCGGTAAATATCTGGTAAATATGTCTTGACCACGTCGTTTGCCGCCGAACCCAGGTCGAACTCGACCGCACAAGAGACTTTGAATGCTTATGGTCCCAGCTTCCATGGACGGAATTGGCCCCTACCGGGCTGTGGATAAATCTCTTCAATATGGCTTATAAGGTTTTTTAATTAGCCGCGGGGTAGGGCTCGCGATATCCTGATAGTTGCGAACCAGCCGTACGATCCCCACTGTAGACGAAGTCGATAGTTACATCTAAGGAGATTCATGTTGAACGATCTGCGCAACTTTCTGGCACTCTCGTATGACCAACTGGAACAGTTGAATCTGAAGGCGAAAGAGCAGCGCAAGAACCGCGTTGCGATGCACAAGATTCAGGAAGAGCGGCTTAAATACCTGACCGACGAAAAGCACATCAAGGCGGTGACCGTGCTTTTCAGCGATCTCGAAGGCCGGCTGCACATGCTGGACTACGACAAGAAGTTCCTCCTCAAGAGCTGGGACAACCTAACTTTTGACGGGTCATCGATCCGCGGGTTCACGGCGCAGCGGGAAAGTGACTTGCGGCTGGGCATCGACTGGGCAGCGTTTTATTGGGGGCCGGCCGATTACTTCGGGTCGGGCAAAGTGCTGGTCTTCGGCGACGTGATCGATAAGGGCGGGACGCCGTACGCTGCTGACATCCGCGGTATTCTGAAGATGTACGCCGACGAACTCTACAAGGACAAAGGCTACACCCTGAATGCCGCCAACGAGATTGAAGGCTTCCTGTTCAAGGGAGTGGACGCGGAGCGGCGCTACAACGAGACCGGAAAGTTTGAGTACGTAAACACCGGTGGCTACTATCACTCGTTGCCCGGCGACCCGCTGCGCACCTTCATCGATACCACCGCGGAAGTGCAGCGCGCCATGGGCTTTCAGAATGAGAAAGACCATCCGGAAGTGGCGCCTTCACAGTTTGAAATCAACTACGGGTACGGCGAAGTGGTCGCGGCCGCCGATCAAATCCAGATCTATAAACTGGTTTGCCGGCAGGTCGCAACTCACATGGGCCTGACCGCCAGCTTTCTGCCGAAACCTGTCGTAGGCGTAAACGGCAGCGGCATGCACACCAATGTGTCCATCAGCAAGGGCGGCAAGAACCTGTTTTGGGACCCCAAGGGTGAAGAGAAACTGAGCAAACTGGGCTGGTCGTTCGTGGACCGCATCCTAACCCACGGCAATGACATCTGCCTTCTGCTGAACCCCAGCGTGAATGCTTATCGCCGTCTGGATCCCCACTTCGAAGCGCCCAACCAACTCAAGGCGTCGGCCGTGGACCGCGGGTCCATGATTCGCATTCCCATCGGCAACGAGAAGAGCATGCGGGTGGAGGTGCGATCGGTGGCCCCGGATGCGAACCCTTACATGGTCATGCTGTCGATCTTCAAGACCGGAATCGACGGAGACACGGCAAAAATCAAGAACCTGCGTCAGGCGGAGCGTTATCTGCCGGACAATATCTACGACGCCATGGCAAATTTCAGCAAGGCGGAGTGGACGACGAAGCTTTTCGGCCAGGACGTGAAAGGGCGGTATCTGGACTTGAAAAAAGCTGCGGCCGACCGCTGTCCGCGGTTGCTAGGCACGTTTGTGAAGGCGCCGGAAGTACAGTATCACCACGACGTTTACAACCAGTTCCTGTGGAACCTGTTCTAGACTGGCAGGAGTTGTTCGGGCTGAGATGAATGAAGGCCGCGTTCTCCAGGAGCGCGGCCTTTCTGCTATACAAATCTTTGCCCGGATTGACAGTGTCTTTACATTTTCGCTCATCTTTCATTTCATAGAATGAAAGCACTGAAATTCCGACTCCGGATCCCCCCTGCTGAAAGGAGAACGCTGATGCACCGGCTGCATCGATTGGCCTTGGCCGCTACTCTGCTCTTTTGTGCGTCCCACGCACTGGGCCAGCACGCAGGACACGGCGGCGGTCGTCGGGGTGCGCCCGGCGGCGCGGCCAGCGGTAGCACCAGCGATTCCAGTTTGCAGGATTTCAATCGCGCCCTGGCGGTTCAGGCCACGCCCGACCAGGCATCCCGGTTCCAGTCCCTGGCGAAGAACACGGAGGCCGCGAGGAAACAGGCGCAGGACCTGTTCCGGCTGGCCGCGAAGGCCGATGATCCGGCTGAGTTTTCTCAGCACGTCGCCGCCCTGAAAGATGCTGTGGAAGATGTACAAGGCGGGAACAGAGCTTTCGTGAAAAGCTTTTCAAAACCGCAGAAGTCGGGGCTGAAGGAACTGACAAAAAAGTTGGACAAAGCGGATTCTGAGATCACGAAGCAAAAGAAGGCCTTCGACCATCGCCTGGGACTTCCCCAGGGCGACGACGAAGGGGTTGCCAGCCTGGCGGACCAGATGGAAAAAGCGCTGGCAGAATTTCAGGCCCAGCAATTGAGCTTGGGCAAGGAGATGGGGATCCAGGTGCCGGGGCAGTGAAGGTGAGATGATCCGGTCCTGAATCCGCCACCAGGTTTTGCCTAGAAAAGCGCAGTCGGCCGGCGCTTCCAGGTCTTGCCTTTTTCCTTGGCAATATTTTCCATGTCGTTTACGTAGGCGCCGGCCTGAGTCAGGACATGGTGCAGATCATTGCCGACGCTGATGAAGGTGAAACCTTTTTCCAGGAACTCGCCCACGCGAGAGGTGCCGAACAGGAAGAGTCCGAGAATGAGATTGTTCTTCCGGGCATGATCGACCAGTTTCTGCGTGGCCGCGCCCAGCTCCGGCGAGGTGTACATATGGGGGAACTCGTACTTCTCGTAGAGTCCCATCGACATGCACAGATCATTCTGGCCAAGAAACAGGATGTCCACGCCGGGCACTGCGGCGATTTCCGCAATGTTCTCGATGCATGAGGCGGTCTCAACCTGGAGAGCGACGATGCCGTTATTGTTGTAATTGCCGGCGTATCCCAGAAGTCCCGCCTTGTTCATGCTGCGCTGAGGGAAGTAAACCGAGCGTGTTCCCACCCGGGGATACTTGGTGCAACTCACCGCCTGGCGGGCTTCTTCCGCGGTATTGATGTAGGGAATGAGAACTCCGTCGGCGCCCATGTCGAGGGCCTGCTGAATGCCAGGGCGATCGTCATATCCGCCGACGCGGACCATGGACTTGGCGCCGCCGTTTGAAATTCCGGAAAGCATGGCGGACAGTTTCTCGTAGCCCATGGGACCGTGCTGGGTATCGACCAGCAACCAGTCGTAACCGCTGTGAGCGAGTTGCTCGGCGACGGTGGGGCTGTGCGCGTTCAGGAACAGGCCCATCTTGGGCAAACCTTCACGCAGCTGCTTCTTGAAGTCGGCGCCACTGAGGGTGGCTTCGGGCATAGCTGTTTCCTCCTGAGAGTCGACTGAAAGTTTCCTAGTGTAACCTACCGGACCGCGAATTTGCGGGGGCGGCGCGTGGCCGACTATGACCCGCGGACATAGGAGTGGGTGTGTGGCGCGGGCGCCCTCGCCCGCGTGCGGCCGGGGCGCAGGAGAAGTGTGCTTCGTTGTTGCAGGTTGAAGTCTTAGGGTTCGGTTCGTTTCCGGATGAGCGAACTTTGCTGAACGTCCACCCGATTTCAGGCTTTCCTGTCGCAAAAACTAAAATCAAAGGCAGCGGGCGAGGGCGCCCGCTCCACCCTGCACCCGGCTCCCCACTCCTCAGACCCAAAGGCTTTACAAAGCTTTACGATCAGCCTCACAACCAATTCCGCCTCAGTCGCGTTCTCACCACTGCGGAGCAAATCATCCGCGAGAGGCCCCAGTGAAGTTGAGTTTCGACCGTTTCGTGGCATTGAGCGCAATCGTAGCGCTGGCCTTCTGTCCGGCGGTCGCGCAATCTGCCGGCGCCGGGCAAATCAGCCACCAGCCCGATTCAACGACCAACTCGGCGGACCAGCCGCTGACCACCCTTTCAGTCCAGGTCAAAGTAGTGAATGTGCTGGCCACGGTGCGCGACAAACACGGAAAGATTGTGAACGGCCTGACCAAGGATGATTTCACTTTGAGCGAGGACGGTCGTCCGCAAGCCATCAAGTACTTCGCTCGTGAAACCGATCTCCCGCTCACGCTTGGACTGCTGGTGGATACCAGCCTGAGCCAACGGCGGGTGCTGAGCGAGGAACGCGACGCCAGTGAAAGTTTTCTGGCGCAGATATTGCGCGAAGATCGAGACAAAGCTTTCGTCATTCACTTCGATCGTGAAGTGGAATTGCTGCAGGACCTTACGGCATCGCATGAAAAATTGCATTCCGCGCTGGAGTCGCTGGCCACACCGCAGTTCACTCGCACCAGTGGAGGAGGGGGTGGCCCGGGTCCAGGCTCAAGACGCGGTTCCAGCCGGCAGGGGGGCGGTACGCTTCTTTATGACGCGGTCTATCTGGCTTCCGATGAATTGATGCAAAAGCAGCCCGGCCGCAAGGCGCTGATCGTGCTCTCCGACGGCGTGGACATGGGCAGCAAGGAAAGCCTTGACATCGCCATCGAGTCAGCCCAGCGGGCCAACACCATTGTTTATTCCATCCTGTTCAAGGATGACGACGCTTACGGCAACGGCGGAGGTTTCGGCCGCACCGGGATCAGCATTCCCGGGATGGGCGGGCCGGGAATGGGCCGCGGCGGCATGGGAGGCGCCGGGCGCGGCGGGCGCCGGTACCCACAGGAGCATACCGACGGCAAGAAAGTCCTGGAGCGCATCTCGAAAGAAACCGGTGGACGCCTGTTTGAGGTTTCAAGGAAAGAGCCAGTCAATCAAATCTACTCCCAGATTGAAGAAGAGCTGCGCAATCAATACAACCTCGGCTACACTCCCAACCGAGACGTAGCTGCGGGGCCCGGATATCACAAGATCCAGGTAGCGGCGAAGAAGAAAGATTTCATCGTGCAGGCCAGAGACGGATACTACGGCGAGAAGTAAGGCGACTTTGGCGGTTGACCCCTGATCGTTGGCCGTTGGCAGAGTTCGCGTGCGCTGGCGGATGGCTAGACAAGCGGCGTGCTACTGCGGCTAAAAAGCATAAGCTACAAAGAACGCAAAGAACCGCCAACAGCCAAGGGCCAACGACCAACCGCCTTCGTGTTATGCTACCGCCTGCCGTTAACGTACACGAAACGAAATCCAATGCCAGCACATGTTCTCGGAATCGACGTCGGCACCGGCGGAACTCGGGCCCTGATTGTGGACGAGGCCGGCCGGATACTCGGCTCTGCCACCGAGGAGCACGTCCCGTTCGCTTCGCCTCAGATTGGGTGGGCAGAACAGGATCCCGAGGACTGGTGGCGGGCCTGCGGGATCGCGGTGCGGAAGGCCCTGGGCGGCGCGGCTTTGCACTCCGGTCAGATTGGCTGCGTTGGATTTTCCGGGCAAATGCATGGGGCGGTGATGCTGGACGATGCCGACCAGGTGGTGCGGCCCGCGCTCATCTGGTGCGATGTACGCACCGAAAAACAGTGCCGCGATCTTACCGAAAAAATCGGGGCCCAAAAACTCATCGAGCTCACCTGCAATCCTGCCTTGCCCAACTTCACCTTGACCAAACTCCTGTGGGTGCGCGAGAACGAACCACAGAACTGGAAGCAGGTGCGCTCCGTGATGCTGCCCAAGGATTACGTCCGCTTCCGGCTTACCGGCGAGCGGGCTACTGACATGGCAGACGCCTCCGGCACGCTGCTGCTGGACGTCGCGAACCGCCGCTGGTCTCGGGAGGTCATGCAGGCGTCGGGCATAGAAGAGTCGCTGCTGCCACGATTGTTTGAGTCTCCCGACATTTGCGGGAAAATTTCTCCGGCCGGTGCCGCTGCTACCGGATTGCAGGCGGGTACGCCGGTCGTGGCCGGCGCGGGAGATCAGGCGGCCGGGCGCGGTCGGCATGGGAATCGCCGCGCCCGGCGCAGTGAGTGCTACCATCGGAACCTCTGGAGTCGTCTTCGCCGCTACCGATCGTCCGTCGCTTGACGCCAAGGGAAGGCTGCACACTTTTTGCCATGCGGTTCCCGGGCGCTGGCACGTCATGGGAGTGACCCAGGCGGCGGGTCTTTCGCTGCGCTGGTTTCGCGACACCTTTGGCGCAGGTACCGCAGATGCAAACGACAAACGCGATCCCTACGAGCGTCTTACCGCGGAGGCTGCCGCAATTCCGCCCGGATCCGACGGCCTCTTGTGGGCCCCTTACCTGATGGGCGAACGCACCCCGCATCTTGACCCCAATGCGCGCGCCGCCTTGATCGGCCTGACCGCCTCGCACACCCGGGGACACATCGTGCGCGCCATCCTTGAGGGCGTGGCCTTCAGCCTGCGCGACTCGTTCACTCTGTTCGCTGAAATGGGAGTGCCGGTAAGAAACATTCGCCTGGGCGGGGGCGGAGCGCGCTCGCCCTTGTGGCGTCAGATCCAGGCCGACGCGTATGGCCACGAAGTCGAGATTCTGGAAGCTGAGGAAGGCGCGGCCTACGGCGCCGCGATCCTCGCGGGAGTCGGGGCCGGGGTGTGGAGTTCGGTCGATGCCGCCTGCAGCAAAGTGGTAAAAGTCGCTCAGCGCGTGGCTCCTCAACCCGCGGTGGCTGAGCGCATGAACACGAGCTACGCTGCCTATCGCCGGATGTATCCGGCGATTGCATCGGTTATGGGAGAGCGTGTGGGGCGGGCGCCCTCGCCCGCCGCTCTTGAGGTTGATGCCTGATCGCTGGCGTTCATTGGCAGGGATCACCAGCGGATCGCAAGGTTCATACCTCAAATTCAAACCTCGAACCTCAACTTCAAACCAAAACTCCAACTTCAAAAGCGGCGGGCGAGGGCGCCCGCCCCACACCACCTGAATCGGCTTACTCCGGCAATCTCTCCTCGTTGCTGATGCTGAACTCAGCCTCCACGCCCGGAGCATCCGTCCCCGGCTGTCCTCCGCCGACGTAGAGACGATGGGCCCCGGCGGCGACGATTCGATCTCCGATGGAGTTCACCTCGCTCAAGTCGCGAGCATCCAGAGAGAAGTGAACGTTTTTGGTCTCCCCGGCGGTGAGGTGCACGCGTGTCATCCCGCGCAGCGCACGCAGCGGAGCGCCAGGAGATTTTGGAAAGCTCAAATAGAGCTGCACTACTTCATCGCCTTCGCGCTCGCTGGCATTCTTCACATCCGCCTCAGCGCTGAGCGAATCGCCAGCTTTCAAGGTGGTCGCAGAGAGCTTCAGATTGCTGTAGGCGAACTTCGAATAACTTAGCCCGTATCCGAATGGATAGAGCGGCTGTCCTTCAAAGTAGCGGTAGGTACGGTTCTTCATGGAATAGTCGTCAAACGGTGGCAACTGCTCCACGCCTTTGTAGAACGTCACGGCCAGGCGTCCTGCCGGATTATTCACTCCCGCCAGCGATTCGGCGATCGCGGTTCCACCTTCTTCGCCGGAATACCAGGCCTCGAGGATGGCATTGGCATTCTCGCTCGCCCAGTTCACCGAGAGCGCGCTGCCGTTCATGAGCACCACCACCAGCGGCTTGCCAGTGGCTTTGATGGCTTTAAGCAAGTCCTCCTCTTCTTTTGGCAGGTCGAGCGAGGTACGGTCACCGCCGGCAAAGCCGGGTACCGCGACATCCATCTCTTCGCCCTCCAGGTCGGATGTAATTCCCACCACCGCGATGACCACGTCCGCCTGCCTGGCCGCTGCCACCGCATCTCCGGTCGGATCCGGACTCAGTTTGCTCCAGACCAGCTTCACGCCCCGTGCGCGTCCCTGAAAGTATTCGATCTTGAGCGCATAGCGATGGCCCTTCTCCAGCGTGACGTCCGCGACCATCGGATGGGAGTCGTGGTTCTTCTGATCGTCCACCATCATCTTGCCGTCCAGCCACAAGCGGTCAATGCTGCCGTCGAGGCCTAGACGATAAGTTCCAGAGGCCTCCGGGGTAATAAAACCGGTCCAGCGTACCGCGAAGATGTCAGTCTTCGAAGTCGTGCCCGGGGCAAAGTTGAAATTCACATCCTTGTCCACCTGGACTTTCACGGGGGCGCCCTTGAAGGCGGGATCCGAAAAGTACTCGGCCTTGAGGCCCGGCTTCCCTTCGGGCGTGGACAGCGCCGACGCGGGAACCGGCGCGTATTCAAGCAGGAAGCTGGTGCCGGGGTTGAACGTCACATCGGCTCCGGCAAACTGCTTGCGAATGCCGTCGAGTGCCGTGGTGGCTCGTGACGGAGTGCCGTTGTAGTTGCCTTCCAGCACGTGCAACGAATCAGCCAGCGGTCCGACCACCGCAATCTTTTTTGCGTTTGCGTTCAACGGCAGCACGCCATCGTTCTTCAGCAATACCATCGACTCGCGCGCTATCTGGAGCGCCAGTTGCCGGTGGGCTTCGCTGTCGATCACCGAGTCTGGGGTCTGCGCATACTTCACCATCTCCGGCGGATCGAACATCCCCAACTGGAAGCGGGCGGTGAAAAGGCGCTTCACCGCCACGTCAACGTCTTTCTCGCTCAACAAACCCTGCTTCACCGCATCGACGTACTTCACGTAGTCGGAGTTGCCGGTGACTTTCTTGTCGAAGTCGGCGCACTCGTTGTCAGTGCCACGCTTCAGCGAAATCGCGGCCGCCTCCGCCATGGTCTGGGTGAAGTGATGGCCCCGCTCGATGTCAGCCACCGCATCACAGTCGGACACTACATAGCCGTCAAATTTCCAGGCGCCGCGCAGCTGGTCTTCCAGAAGAAAAGCATTCGCGCATGCCGGTTCGGCATTGACACGGTTGTAGGCGCACATCACCGATCTCGCCTTGCCCTCGGTCACGGTGGCGCGGAAGGCAGGCAGGTAAGTGTCTTCCATATCGTGCTTGGTCGCGTCCACGTTGACCCAGTGGCGCGTGGTCTCGGGGCCGCTGTGCACCGCAAAATGTTTGGGGGTGGCGATCACCTGAAGGTATTTCGGATCGTCGCCCTGCAAGCCGGTGACGAACGCTACCCCCATGCGCCCGGTGAGGAATGGATCTTCGCCATAGGTCTCCTGCCCGCGTCCCCAGCGCGGATCGCGGAATATGTTGATGTTGGGCGACCAGAAATCCAGGCCTTCGTAGATGTCCCGCCTTCCGGCGCGGACCGCCTGGTTATGCTTGGCCCGGGCCTCCTGCCCTATAGCAGTCGCCATCTGGTGAATCAGGGGCGAGTCGAAGGTGGCGGCCAGACCGATCGGTTCCGGGAAGACGGTGGCGGTCCCGGCGCGAGCAACTCCGTGCAAGGCCTCGCTCCACCAGTCGTACTCGGGAACCTTCAACCGAGGAATGGCGCGCGCCTGGTTCACCAGCTGCGAGGCCTTCTCCTCGAGCGTCATGCGCGAAACCAGGTCGTCCACCCGGACATTCAGCGGCTGGGCAGGATCCAGGTAAACCGGGGAGCTGCCGGATTTCGCGGTTTGGGCCGCGGAACTGCCCAGCGTGACCAACAGCAATGACCAGGGTGAGAAAGGCGCCGAAACGACGGAGCTGACCAGGCATCAGATTGGGCATAAATGACCGACTCCTCAGCGGTTTGGGGTGATGGCTATCCAGATATGCGGGTTGGAGTATATCATCGTTAACGTACACGAAAGCCTCCTGAGCTTCCTGGGGGGTTCGGGTGCCGCGACGGGTTTGTGCGGACATGCAGCAGTCGGGTCGAGCACCGGACAGGGACATGCGAATGAAGAAAGAAAGACGCGGCATTCACTTGATCGCGGAATTGGCCGACGTCTCCATCGGGACAGTGGATCGCGCCCTGCACGGACGGGGCGGCATCAAGGAAGCCACCCGGCAGAGAATCCTGCAGATCGCGAGACGGATTGGATACACGCCCAATCTGGCGGCGCGGGCCCTGTCCGTGGCCCGGACCAGCACTCTGATCGGCGTCTGCATGCCCCGCGAAATCCATTTTTTCTACGACGAGCTGTGGAGCGGAGTTCTGGACGAGGCCCGGCGCGTGGCCCAGTTCGGGATCCAGTTCCTCAATCGTCCGGTGCAGGTGCTGGGCGAAGGCGACACCGATGCTGCTTTCCGAGCTGGTGCAAAGCGGAGTCAATGGAATCATTCTGACCGCCGGAAATCCGACGGGTCTCAGGCCTCTGATCGACGCTGCCGAGGAGCGCGGGATCCGGGTGGTCTGCGTGTCTACCGATTCTCCGGAAAGCCGGCGCTCCAGCATCGTGTGCGTGGAACCCTGGTTAAATGGATGCCTGGCGGGAGAGCTGATGGGCAAGTTTGTCCCTCCGGGTTCGCATGTCGCGGTCGTAGCAGGCATGTTGGCCACGGAAGATCACCACAAGAAGACAGACGGCTTCGCGGAAGCGTTCCCCCAACACTGCGCCGGAGGAAAGATCGTCACCGTCATTGAAGGCCATGAAGACGAGGAAGAGAGTTTTCAGAAGACCTTTGATTTGCTGCGACGGGAGCCCACGCTGGCCGGGCTCTATGTGAACACGGTGAACTGCCTTCCGGTGTGTCGGGCGCTGGGCGCGCATGGCCTGGCCGGAAAAGTAAAGTTAATCACCACTGACCTGTTCGCGGAAATGTCTCCCTATTTCCAAAAGGGAATCATCACCGCGTCGATTTACCAGCAACCCCATCGCCAGGGACAAATGGCAGTGCGCATGATGGCCGACCACCTCACCAACAAGGTGCCTCTCCCTCCCACTGTCCATCTCAGTCCGGGCGTGGTGATGTCCTCGAACCTGCACCTGTTCCGCGAAATCAGGCTGGCCGGCGGCGTCAAGCTGGATGAATCCGCTCTGCGGACTCGCGTGGCACTCTGATCTCTCAAGGACTTCCTCTCGTCGGTGACGCCGAAGAGCGGAATCTGCGTCCGACTTGCTCGCCTTGATCCATCAGATAGGGTCACACATTTCACCAGATCAACTTATTTCCGGTAAACCATCTTTTCGGAAGTGAGAGGCAGTATGATGGCGAACCATCCACGCGCTTGCGCGGCTGCTGGAGGGGAAGAACACAGCCTGAGGCTTCAGACTCTCGGACGCTGTGGATCGCGTCCAGCCTGGGCGCAAGCCGGCACAATACTCTTGCCGCTTCCGGAGGACTCATGTTCAGGAATGCACGAAACTTTCTGCTCTTGCTCCTAAACGCCATCCTGGCGTTCCCGGTTGCGGTTCAAGGCCAGCATGCGACGCCCACCAATCCGGTCATCGACGCCGTGACTTCTAAATTGAGGGCGTTGACCCGTCTTGAGGCGGATGAATGGCGCTACCACGCGGGCGACCTGCCGCACGGCGAAGATGTCGGACTCGACGACAGCGGTTGGGCTGTGGTCAAGAACCGAACTCAGGCCCCGGCCGATGCGGTCTGGTATCGCAGGTGGATTACGGTCCCACCCACCCTGGACGGTTACGACCTCACGGGCACGAAACTCTGGTTCCGTTTTTCCGCCTCCGCGAACGGGCCCATTACTGAAATCGTGTATTTCAACGGACGCCGCGTGGCCATGGGCGATGACCTGGAGCCGATCGTTCTGCTCGATCCGGCTAAACCGGGCGACAAAGTACTGATTGCGGTCAAGCTTCTCCAAACCGTGGACATCAAGCAGTTCCAGGACGCCGTGGTGCGCGTGGAGTTTGCCGGCACCCGTCCGAGCCCGCTCGATCTGTCGCAGGAGATCGAATCCGCGGCCGTCCTCGCCCCGTCTCTGGGGGCGAAATCGCAAGCCGTTCGCCAGGGAGTGGAAAAGGCGGCTCAGGCCGTGGATTTCGAGGCCCTTCGCCAGGCCAGGCAACAGGCGTTTGACGCCTCACTCGAAAAAGCTCACCAGCTGCTGCTGGAGCTGAAACCGGACTTGCAGGCAACCTCAGTCAATTTGTCCGGCAACGCCCACATCGACGCTGCCTGGCTGTGGCCGTGGACGGAAACCGTCGATGTCGTCCGGCGCACGTTTGGCACCGCGTTGCAGCTCATGCACGAGTATCCGCAATACACCTACACCCAGTCCGCAGCCGCCTACAACCAGTGGATGGAGGAGAAGTATCCCTCGCTACACCAACAGATCGTCGATCGTGTGAAAGAAGGACGCTGGGAAATGGTCGGCGGCATGTGGGTGGAGCCCGATCTCAACATGCCGGACGGCGAATCGCTGGTGCGCCAGCTGCTGATCGGGAAGCGTTACTTCAAGGAGAAATTCGGGGTCGATGTGCGCATCGGCTGGAACCCTGATTCGTTCGGCTACAACTGGCAGTTGCCGCAAATCTACAAGAAGTCCGGAATCGATTATTTCGTCACCCAAAAGATGGCGTGGAACGACACCAACCCGTTGCCGTTGAAACTCTTCTGGTGGCAGTCCCCCGATGGCAGCCGGGTGCTGACATACTTTCCGCACGATTATGTGAACGATATTGACCCGGTGAGAATCTCGAGCGATATCGCCATCGCTCGCAGACTGAACCCAGGCGCGCCGGTGTTGATGCACCTGTTTGGAATCGGCGACCACGGCGGCGGCCCCACCCGCAGCATGCTGGATAGCGGTCTCCACTGGACCAGCCCTGAGCGGGTCATTCCTGCCATGAAGTTCGGCAAGGCCCAGGATTTCTTTTCCGAGATCGAAACCAGGCTCGACACCCAGCACTCTCCTACCTGGAACTACAAGGTGATGGCCAGTGGCAACGCCCGTTTGCCGGAGCCTCCCCAAGGCAAGGTGAGTCTTCCGGTGTGGAACGACGAGCTGTACTTTGAATACCACCGCGGGGTCATGACCACGCAGGCAAACCATAAGCGCAACATGCGGGAAAGTGAAGAGCAGTTGCTGAATGCCGAGAAGTATTCGTCTCTGGCGTGGCTTTTTGGGATGCCCTATCCCCACTCTTCGTTGACCGAAGCGTGGCAGAAGACTCTGTTCAATCAGTTTCACGATCTGGCGGCGGGCTCCGGCATTGGTGTGATTTATAAGGACGCGCAGCGCGATTACGACGTGGTGCGCTGGACCACCGAGGACGCGACGACCGGCGCCCTCAAGACCATTTCGTCTGAAGTGCGAACAGTCAACGCGGCCGGTGGAGTGCCCGTGATGGTTGTCAACCCCCTGGCTTGGTCGCGAACGGATTTGGCGACCTTCGACGTGCAGATGCCCAGCGCGCCGAAAGCTGGACTCTCCGTACGGGATGCTCAAGGCAAGCCGCTGCCATTGCAGGTGCTCTCGAAAGACTCGTCAACCAACACCTATCGCCTGCTGGTGGAGGCGAATGATGTTCCCTCGCTCGGGTATGAAGTTCTGCACGTTGCCTCTACCGGCAAATCTGCACCGACGGACGTGAAGGCCAACGGACTGACGCTCGAGAATTCTCTGCTTCGCCTAACGATCGATCCCCAGACAGGCTGCATTACGAGTCTTTATCAAAAACGAACCAGGTTCGAATCCATTGCCACTGGGGGCTGTGGCAATGAACTGCAGGCGTTCAAGGACACTCCAAAAGATTACGACGCCTGGAACATCGACGCCGACTTCGAGAAGCAAGTCACGAAGCTGGACAAGGCCGACTCAGTTGAGCTCACCGAGAGAGGCCCGGTACGAGCCACCGTCAGGATCGCTCGCACCTGGCAGAACTCCAGGTTCGTTCAGGACATAAGCCTTTATGCGGGGTTGGAGCGCGTTGATGTGACCAACAACATCGACTGGCACGAAACCCACGTGTTGCTGAAGGCGGCATTCCCGCTGGCCGCTTCGGGCCCCCAGGCGACCTACGAGATCCCCTACGGATCGATCGAGCGTCCCACCACCCGCAACAATAGCTGGGAAGCGGCGAAATTCGAGGTCCCGGCGCTGCGCTGGGCGGATCTGGGCGACGGAAATCACGGATTCAGCCTGATCAACGAGTCGAAATACGGATATGACGCCAAGGGCAACGTGCTTCGGCTTTCGCTCCTGCGTTCTCCGACCTGGCCTGATCCTGAAGCCGACCGCGGCCATCACCAGTTCAGCTATTCGCTGTACCCTCACGCCGGCGACTGGAAGCAGGCTCTCAGCGTGCGTCGCGGCTACGAATTCAACTACAAGTTGCGGGCATCACAGGTCGAGGCACATGACGGCACCCTGCCCTCGCGGCATTCCTTCGTCGACATCGCCGGGGATAACGTCGTGCTCACTGCGTTGAAGAAGGCCGAGGACAGCGACGCACTGCTTTTCCGTCTCTACGAGTGGGCCGGGAAGACCGCTGACGTGAAGATCAGCTTGCCCCCGGGTGCAAGCGCCGCGGCACTTACGAACCTGATGGAAAAGGCCGAGGGCACTACTCTTTCTCTGGCGAACAACCAGGTGACCATTCCAGTGCATCCTTACGAGATCGTGTCCGTGCGCGTGGAATTCGGAGGGCGTCACTCATCGCATAAGTGATGCTCCACGTCATGCCATCTTTCGGACTACGCTGCTGGAGTTGCTGAATTCAGCCCCGCGCCGCCAAAATCTTCGCGGCATTCTCGTGGTAGACCCGCTGCAGGATTGGATCCGGGAGACCGAATCCGTTGAGACTCCAGTGATAGTCGAATTGTTCAGTTTCGTAGAAGTGCTCGTCCAGCGATTCCAGGATGCGAAACGTAACCCGGTACATCGGTTGGTCAAAGCCCATATCGGTTCCGTAGAGAAGACGGTCGGAATGCTGGGCGTAGAACTGGGACGCAAAGCGCGGTATGGGAGCGGTCTCGGCGTAGCGGGCGGAGATGTCGGCGTACAGGTTCGGATTGCGGTCGAAGAGCTGACCTAACCGGGCCAGATCGTAATCCAGATTAGCGAAGTGGCAGGCGATGAACGTGGCCCGCGGATGCTTCTGCACCGTGCGCTCCAGGATGTCGATCATCCCCGAGAGCCCGACGATGTCGGGCTGGTTGTCCAGGCGCCACTGGTAGGCATTCATGAGGCCGTCATTGGTCCGGTCCATTTTCTGATACATCCAGATGGGATCGGCCACGTGGATGCTGATCGGCATCCTCAACTCCGCACATTTTTCAAACAAGGCGTCCATGCGCGCGTCGTCGGGATGTAAGCCCCGGGTCTTTGACTTGCCGGAGGCCATACCCTGGCCCTTGTCATGCAACTCGCCGACGCCACGCGCGCCGGCTTGATGACATCTTTCGAGTTCACGTACGGCGGCCGCACCGAACCCTGGTTTGTCATAACCGGTGTAGTCGAAGCCGCACCACATTTCGAAGCGGTCGGGATACTTCGCGTACTGGCGATATGTGGCGTCAAACTCCGGGCCTACGGATGAAGTGAGAATGACCGTCTTTTCGACGCCCACCTCGTCCATGGTGTGGACCCACTCGGCAATCTCCGCCGGAGTTTTGGCGTAGGGATGGGAGTGCATATCGATGATCGGGAATTTGGCCTTGGCAATCTCCGTCACCGGAATTTTGTAAATGGACTTCGGCCGGTAGTCCTTTGAGCAATATCTGCTCAGGAGATTCCTGGTCTGGATGGCCACTCGGCTGCGGTGCCTTCTGCGCATCGCTCTGCGGACTGTAACCCAGCAAGGCTGAGGTGGGGGTGGCCGCCAATCCGGCCGCGCTGGCGGTTTTAAGAAATGTTCTTCGATTCATTGCAACTCTCCCCAGACTGGCACCGCGACGAACATCAGTGAACCTCCGCAGATTCGACTCGAACTTCGCCCAGCGAGCCGCGGTCCAACCCGTTCAAGTCCTCCAGGTGAAGCGAGACGCGGCCGGGCTTTCCGGGCGCAGCGATTTCGCTTTCGAGCGCGACCAGTTCGACCGGATCTGCCTCTGCCACGGGCATGGTTCCGAGGCTGGCACCATGTTCGTCGTAAAAATGGGCGACCACCTTTCCCGCGAAGAACACTCCAAAGGAACCAGAAAGCTTGACCTTGCCACTCGACAGAAGGCTGGCGCGGAGCGGGCTTGCTACCAGGCCGGCGTCGGTCACGCCGTGAAATTCGCCGCCCACGCGGGTGGGAAACCATTCCGTGTCGAGGTTGCAGCTCTCTCCCGGGCGCAGCTGGCACAGAGGAGAATTGACTTCAGCTTCCAGGTAATAGGGCGATGAATCGTCATCGGATGGCATCGAGGCCGTGCCATCAGCGCTCTGCTTTACTGCGGTTCCGTTGGTCCAAAAAATGATGGACGCCTTCCCTGGATATTTCCGGGATTCTTCGTATTGAAAGCGCTCCACCATGCCGTACCGGCTCATGCCATCGACCACTGCCAGCCAGCCCGCGGTCGAGTCCAGCCACAATTCAGCGGCCATGTGGACATAGTGCAAGGTGAAGAGCCCATCATCTCTTATCGAAGCCGCGCGATTTTCCGCCGGACCGAAGCGCACGTGGTAGCGATTGAGATAACTGCTGGACGGATTCGCCGGCGTGAAGGTGCGGAAATCGTGGTTGATTCCCGAGGGAGCGCCGGTACGTGGCGGGCTTGGAGCGCCCGTATCGTATTGCGAGACCGATTGCATCGACCATTCCAGATTGTGACCGGTGATATTTTTCATGTTGGCGCGAAAGTGGATTCGCGGCGAATCGGCTTCCAGCCGAATGGTCCGCACAAACTGGATTCCCGTCCGCGGATCGGCCGGGCCCGTAAGCTCGATTTCGCACTGTTGCCCTTCCGAAACCTTTCGAAAGGAAAAGGGGCTGTCGTCGATCGTGTCCGAGCCGCCGGCCCAGTGCTGCTCGTCGTCGTTGCCTTCGGGCAGGAGCCAGATCTTGTCGCCGCCATAGTTGAACCATTCGCCCGGGCTCGGCGGCAGGTATTTTCCCTCATACTTGGGATTGACGAAGAGATACGGATGTCCGCCAAAAACGAGCTGCATCACCCGTCCGCCGTTCTGCGGCACAACCGTCAGTTGTACCCAACGATTGGAGATCTGTTGCGCGTGCCAGCCCTTATAATCCGCGGGTTGGACACGGCAGGGGGAACTGGCGGGCGGATGTGATCCCCCGCTGCTTTGAGCAAACACCGGGTTTGTTCCCAGCCCCGCGAGAAACACCAGACTGAAAAGACTGCGCATCCGGCTGGCCCTGGGCCACTGCAGTTTCATAGTTGGTCCTCTCCTGAGGAGCGACGGTGCTGCAAGTGTACGACGCGGCGCCGGATTCAACCAAGGCGGCGCCGCAGGGATGAACTTATACTTCCTAACGAAAATAAAGCTAACAAAACGAAATAAAGTGATATGCGTCAAGGTTATTCTGTGATATACCGAATTCGCCCGCAGCCACCGCTTGCCGGGTTCAGCGCGCCCGCTTCCACCGATGATTGAAAGCAGACAGCGCTGATCACGCAGCATAAGTTTATCTGGAACGATTCACGAAGAGGAGGTGTTGGAATGGGTGCCGGAAGATCCGATCGGCGATCGTTTATCAAATTGGCGGCGGCAGCCCCGCTGCTGACCCAGATTGCAGCGCGAAATCTCTATGCCCAAGCCGCCACCGCCATCGGCAAGGACCCCCGGCAGAATGTTTACGCTCGCCTGGGAGTAAAGACGGTCATCAATTGCCGGGGAACGTGGACCTATCTCAGCGGATCGCTGGAGTTTCCCGAGGTCCGTCAGGCCCAGGTGGAGGCGGCGCAACATTTCGTCAACATGCTGGACTTGCAGCGCGGCGTGGGCCGGAGGCTCGCGGAATTGACCGGCGCCGAGTCCGGCATGGTCACCTCCGGAGCAGCGGGCGCAATGGCGGCCGCAACCGCCGCCTGCATGGCTGGCACCGATGACCATCACATCTGGCAACTGCCCGATACCACCGGCCTGAAACATGAAGTGATCATGGTGGGCGGGAGAAGCGCCTTCGATAGCGCCATCCGGCTGACCGGAGCGAAACTGGTGCTGGTGTTCTCCCCGGAAGAACTGGCCAACGCGGTCAACGAAAACACGGCCATGATCTACACCACCAACCTGGGCGAGAAGCTGCAGCGCGAACTCTCGATCGCGAAAGACCGCAAGGTACCGATGTTGCTGGATGATGCCGCCGGCATCCCTCCTGCCGACAACGCGAAGCTGTATGCCCGCATGAAAATTGACCTCTACGCCTTCTCCGGCGGAAAAGGCCTGTGCGGGCCTCAGTGCAGCGGCCTGCTCCTGGGTCGGAAGGACCTGATCGAAGCCGCTCTGATGAACAGCGCTCCCCGCGAAGGATCTGTATGCCGCCCCATGAAAGTCGGGAAAGAAGAAATTATCGGGTGCCTGACCGCGCTTGAGACCTGGCTCAACCTGGACGAGAAGAAAATTTACAGCGATTGGAATGGGCGGATCGAACGTATTCGTAAGCTGGTGGACACCGTTCCGGGCGTGAAGACCGACATCTATGTTCCGGACGACGGAAACCGCTTTCCGACCCTGAAAGTTTCGTGGGACCAGGCTGCCTGGGGCTTTACTACATCCGACTGCGTACGCAAACTGCGCGAAAACGATCCCGTCATCGAGGTGCTCGGCTCCGACAATCCCAGCCTGGTAACGGCGGTTCGCGAGGGCAATCCGAACTCGAAAGAGCATAAGGAAGCTGACCACATCGAGCTGGTTTCGATGACCATACAGCCGGGGCAGGAAATCATCGTGGGGCAAACCCTGCGTTCGATTCTGAACGCAGCTCAAAAGGGAAAGCCGGCGTAGGACGCGGGACGGAAGGGCGATGCGAAGATGGTCATTGGATACATTTGAAAAAGTCCCTTGGATCGGCGTCGTTCTGAGGGGCCCTGGCCCAAAGAATCTGGCGTTCGTTCTCCAATTTGTCAGGGCGAAGGGTGCATGCGCTTTACGCCAGATCCTCCATGGACTGAAGGCCGTTCAGGATGACCCCCAGCGCGACGATGGCGCCCTGCATTACGGGTACGCCCTGCGAAGAGACGGATATAAACGAAGGCCGCCACTGAGGCTCGAATGCGAACATTTCTAATTGGATTGTTACTCTCGTCCACCTTGGGAGCCCAGGCGCAAGTCCGGGCGGTCGTTCCCGCGCAAGCATCCCCTGGCATGAACCGTTTCTACTCGCCCGCCGTGGATGCGGGCGACTACGTTTATGTTTCCGGACAGGGACCTCGTCGCCCGGACGGCACTTTGCCTGAGACTTTTGTGGCACAGGCTCAGCAGGCTCTCGACAATATCAAGTCAGTAGTCGAGTCCGCCGGCTTGACTATGGAACATGTGGTCTATACCCAGGTCTATCTCGAAGACATCAGCAAGTATGGAGAAATGAACCGGGTCTTCGCGCAGGCCTTCCCCGAGACGCCCCCGGCACGGGCGGTACTCGGCGTGGCCAAGCTTCCCGGCTCATCGATTCAGATCAGCGCCATCGCCGTGCGCAATCTGACGGAGCGGCGGGCGGTCTATCCGCCAGGCTACAAGGCGGACGAACCAGTTTCGCCCGGCATCCTCACCCGCGACCAGTTGTTCATATCCGGCATGCTCGGCAGCGATCCTGCCACAGGCAAAGTTCCGGACGATCCGGCAGCCCAGGTGGACTTCGCGCTCGACCGCATGAAGGCGGTGTTGGAAGCTGCAGGACTCGACCTCCGCCACATGGTTTTCGTTAATCCCTACCTGACGGCGCACGTTCCCATGCGGGTCATGAACCAGCACTATGCGCAGCGCTTCGAATTCGGCAACACGCCGGCGCGCGCCACCATCGAGGTATCGAGCCTGCCGAAGGGCGTGCACATCGAGTACACGGGCATGGCGGTTCGTGATCTGAAGCAGAGGCAAGCGGTGCGACCCAAGAACATGCCGCCCAGTCCGACCGCGAGTCCCTGTGTTTTTGCCGGCGACATTCTGTACTGTTCGGCCAAGAGCGGATTCATTCCCGGACCGCACGGCGGCGTCTATGCCTCCACCACCGCCCATCAACTGCGGCAGACCATGCGCAACCTCCTCGACAACCTGGAAGAAGCTGGCATGAATTTCGACCAGACTGTGTCCACGAATGTTTATCTGGATGATTTGTCGGACGCGCGAGCGTTCGACGAAGTGTATGCCCAGTATTTCGATCAAATCCTGCCGGCCCGAAGCACGATCGAGCAAATTTCGCCAACCCAGCGTGCTCCCGACAAGGAAGACCACTACCCTGATTTGGAGCAGATGTCGCTCATCGCGATTCGAAGCACTTCCACCCGCTGATGTATGAGTTCAAACCGCTGCCCCGAAGATTTCAGAAAAAAGCCTGCGTCGTAGATTCGGGGACAGCTGGACCTGAAACTGTTGCCAGGAAGCTGCCACCCATTTGCATATCTTGTAGAGTATTGGACGGGGGACAACCGAAGTGGAAGCATGGGGAATTATCGGTCGGAAGTCAAAGACACCGCAGAAGGTGACCGAGGGCCGCTTCGAGATGGCGCGTGACGGACAAGTAGCCTTCCTGGAATACACCATGACTGAAAAAGTGCTCGGGCTGATCCATACCGAGGTTCCGACCTCATTGCGAGGCCTAGGTTTAGCGTCTTCTCTCGCGGAGACCGCGCTTCAATACGCGAGAAAAAATAATCTCAAGGTAGATGTGATTTGCCCCTCGGTTCTGGGGTACATCGAAAAACATCCGGAATACCTGGACTTGGTCCTGCGCTGACAGGAGATTGATCGAAAACTCTGGCGCCTGTTCGCCCAAAGGCGCGAGAGCGCGTGGTCGGGCCAGAGCGAGGACAACCCGGGGCTGAAGTTTGCTGACTTGATTGGTGGCGGCGGTTGGACTCGAACCAACGACCTACGGATTATGAGACCTGAAACGCCTATTGCAAGCCAAGAAGATAAAGGACTTAACTCGGCAGAATCCGGTAAAGTCGTGCAAAATCCGCGCCACCCGCGCAACAAGAATCCGCAGGAAATCCCACTCCGTTCCAGCGGAGAAAGTGAGTAATGCCAACGTCTCAAAAGTCAAAGCCGCTCGCCGCCCCACAGAAGCCGGTCAACCTGGGCAGGCACGCCACAGAATGCAAAATCTGCGCCCACGCCGACCGCGCGGAAATCGAGCAGGAGTTCGTCAACTGGGGCGGCGCCAACCGCATCGCGGCAGCCTACGGCGTCAGCCGTGATGGCGTGTATAGGCACGCCCACGCGCTAGACCTGTTCCGCAAGCGCCAGCGCAACATTCGGGCCGCCCTGGAGAAAATTATCGAACGGGCGGGCGAGGTCGATGTGAACGCCGCCAGCGTCGTTGCCGCCGTGGCGGCCTACGCGAAGATCAATGGCCGGGGCGGGTGGATTGAGCGTGCCGAGACTCTGAATCTCAACGACCTCTTCGAGCGGATGACGGCGCCAGAACTGGAAGCCTACGCCTCCGATGGCGTTTTGCCGTCTTGGTTCGAGACCACCGTTGGTGCAACGGCATCCAGCGGTGAACGAGAGCGGAATGGGAGCTAACATGATGATTCCAGAGCGCAAATACCCGTCGCTACCCGCAACCGGGATCAACCCGGCCAGCTTCCCGCTTGGCTCCATGGAATCTAGAGCCGCAATCCGCGCCCTGCTGCTCGGTCGCTCCGCCCTGTCCGACGATGACATGGACGCTCTGGTCCTCTACGCAGGAGCCGTCCACCTCGATGCGACGATGAAACCGAGCTACAGAGAGCTGGAGGCCACCGCTGCCTATCAACGGGGCGCAGAGCTGTGTCGGCAGCGCCGGGGATCGACTGTGCTGGCGCACCTAGATCAACACCTGGAACGCAGCTCAGCCGCCAGCCTGGCCTTCGAGAGTGTGAACGGACGGGAACCGAGGGCAGGGGACGTGCTGGGGTACCAAGATGTGGCGAAGAGAGCAAAGCGCGGAGTTCATCGCCACTTTCATAAATGCCTGGGGCCGCAGACTGCCGGGGCTGGTGTGCCCGCTCAAGCTGCAAGACGGCGAGCTGTATTTTAGGACTCTGGGCGATGACCCCAGCGAAGTCTGGCAGCAGAAGACTGACGCTGGGCCGCAAGCTCGATGGCGCGCCGTCCAGCGCGACGCAATGGGGAGCGAATCTGCCGCCCGTGAAGGTATGCCGACCGTGCCTTCGGTTAGATTTCTGGGAGTGCTGAACGGTAAGCACCGCTGCACTCTGTAGCTGTCGGCTGTTTGCGCTACTTCTCCGGCGAGGCAGCGCTTTGCCCCAGGGTCCGCCGTTTTCGAGTTTCAGGCGGGAAGCAATTCCACGAATTCCGTTGTGACTAATTGGAACGAAGGTGGCTCGTTGCAATCTCGGGCGAAGGACGAACGCGCGCCTTCTCACGATCTGCTGTCAAAAAGCTGTCGATGGCCTGTTTCAACTGAGAGTCTACCTCGTCCGCAATGATCATGATGTCCGGCAGCACCGTGGTGAAGGCCACGGTGGACAGGTTACGTTGAATTGTCTCGAAGATGCAGACCTGCAGGATTCGTGATTCCTGCACGATCAGGGGCGCCGTGTAGCCCTGGTAAGAGCGAAGCTGTCCGTGCGCCACAGCCGTCGGAGAGGCGTTGTCAGTCACGCCTGTGGCGCGGTCGGCACGCAGTCGTGTAGCAATGCCTCCGATCATCGCAGGAAGATACTCAGTGCGCTCTTTCGGGGAAAGCGGAATCGCAGCCAATTCCGTTGCCTGTTCCACTCGTGACAACCACCGTTCTATCGTGATGGCGGCATCGTGTTCCAGGATTGACGCGACACTTTCCTTGGCTGGCGGTGGAGAAAGCCTAGATGTCAGCCTTTGCCTATCCATGAGCGCAGCAAGTTGCCCAACCGGGAACGGCTTCACTAGAACTTCGTCGGCCTGTAGAAGAATTGTAGCCATCGACCTTTGCACGTCAGGGTAACCGCTACAGATCACGTTCAACACATCGGGTTGACAGTGTCGCATAGCGGTGACTACTGCGAAACCATCCCCCGGCTCCGGCATGTGGAGATCGGTGACGAGAACGTCGAAGGGTTGCGTGGTGATCTGCTTGAGTGCGTCGGCGACGCTCGTTGCTGGAACCACTTCATAGTTTTGGCTTTCCAACGCCTTCCGTGTGAGGGAGATGTCACCATTGTCGTCATCGACCAAGAGAACCCTAAGTCGTTTCATCGGATTAACTCCACTTCTTTCGCCGCTAAGGCTTCGATACTCCTGTCCACCACAAGGTTAAGACGAAGGCAAACGGAGGAACTGTTCACAAATGATCATGATCGCAAATCTAAGACAAACTTTAATCGCCAGACTGTTTCCGAACTTCCATCTTGCCCTGCGGATTGGCGAACTCGACGATCACGACCCGAAGTCGGCTAATCGAACGTTCGCGGATCACGACAGCCCCTCCTTAGGAACCTGCGTCCCCCGCAGCCATTTGTTTACTGAGATTCGCCTGGCTGGGGCCTCCGAGCGTGAAGTAAAAGGTTGCGCCTTTGTCCGGTTCCGCTTCCGCCCACACCCGACCCTGGTGCTTGGTGATTATGCGCCGAACCATTGCAAGCCCCACACCAGTGCCTTCAAAGTCTTCGGAGCGGTGCAGGCGTTGAAACACACCGAACAACCTGTCCGCGTATTTCATGTTGAACCCTACTCCGTTGTCGCGGACGAAGATTGTTGGGTCCCCGCCTTCTTGAGTACTCCCGATTTCGATTACGGCCAGGTGGCGGCGCCGTGAATATTTGAGTGAGTTGGAAATCAGATTTTGGAAGACCTGCTTAACTAATACAGCGTCGCATTCGACGAGGGGCAGATCGGCGATTCTCCACTCTACCTGCCGCCCTTCAATCTCGGGCTGCAAAATGCCGATCACTTCCTTGACCATCGAATTGAGGTCCGTGACCTTCAGAGTGGGCGTCTGACGGCCAACGCGAGCCAGCGTCAAAAGCTCGTCTAACAGTTGCCCCATATTGCGCGCATCTTCTTGGATTCTATGGAGGTACTCCTGAGCCTTCGCATCCATCGAAGGCCCGAACTCTTCCATCAGAATTCCCGAGAAGCCCGCCATGTGACGCAAGGGGGCGCGCAGATCGTGCGCAACACTGTAGGTGAAGGCTTCCAACTCCTGGTTGGCCCCATCAAGCTGCGCCGTGCGCTCGACCACACGCTGTTCGAGGACGGCATTGAATTTGTAAACCTCCTGCTCCGCCCTCTTTCTCGCGGTGACATCCCGAAATGCCACTACGCCTCCGCGTGGAACCCCGTTTGCGTCTGTCAAGGGGTGGGCATTGGCCTCAATCCAGGCCCCTTCGGGAAGCTGGGGGTTGCGTACAAACATCTCGGCGCTGGTCGCCTCTCCGCGAAGCGCTCGCGCCAAAGGGTTTTGGTCAACCGGAAAAGGTGTCACCGTGTCGGAGAGGTAGAGGCCGTAGTGCTCAGTCCATTCCTGACTTGGGACGCTGGTCGCACCCAGGCCAATGATTCTTTCTGCCGCCGGGTTCCAAATCACGAATTCCCCTTTCTCATCGGCAGCAACGAGACCCTCGCCCATGCTGTCCAATATCAATTTGAGCATCTGGGTCTGCGCCTCCAGAGCTTCACGCGAGCGAGCCAAGTCATTGGCTTGTTGGCAAAGCTGCTCGGCCTGGCCAGCCAATCGCTCCTCAGCTTGTTTGCGTTCGCTGACATCCCGCAATATTGCGGTGAACGCCTTTTTTCCCGCTGCTTCGATTTGCGAAATGGAGACTTCGATCTGGAATTCCTCGCCATCGGCACGCATTCCCCAGAGGGCACCCAGTCGGCCCATGGCCCGATTGGTGACTCCGTTCTCACCGAACTTACGGGCGTGCTCGCTATGGGCGGAGTGGAACCGCGTAGGAATGAAGCGGGTCAGGGGCTGGCCCATCGCGTCCGCAGCCGAACAGCGGAAGAGCCTCTCGGCAGCAGTGTTGAACAGCACGATGCGCTGCAATTCGTCCACGGTAACGATTGCGTCCATAGCCGACCCGATGATGCCCGCCAGGCGACCCTCGCTTTCGCCCAGCGCCGCCGTGCGCTGTTCGATACGGCGTTCCAGGTCTTCGTTGAGGGCAACGACCTCGGCGCGCGCTCTTGCGCTGGCGCCAATCTCACGCCTCAGGCGTAGCCCCGCGACTGCTAGGAAGGCCACACTCAGAACTGAAATCAGGGTGATGATCATGCTGGTCACGCTTCGCTTAGGGCGCGTTTCCTGAATGCGCTGCGCCAACAGGCATCTTTCCTCCTCCTCAAGTTGCTGGAAGGTGGCGCAGGCCGCATCCATAAGGTGCTTGCCATCTTTAAGCTGTTTCACCGTGCGATGGTTCCCATGCGCCGCTGCGCCTCTACCAGCTTCGTGGACTGCTCGATTCTGGCGCGTACCCGCAGTTCGAGTATGTCCACTCACCGACGCTGATCGGAATTGTCTGCGGTCAAGCGGCGTAATGCGTCCAGCTCCTCGACGCCTGCAAGTTCCCCTGCCTTATAAGGCTCCAGAAATGGCTTGTGCCCGGTCAGTGAATACCCGCGTGATCCAGTTTCCACATCCACCAGGTGCCTCTGTGCGGCTTCAATCGTCGTGAGGACAGCCTGAGTATGAACGACCCAATCTGCGTTGTCCGCCGCTTGTTTCGCGATACGCCGGGATAGAAACGCCAGAAGTCCCATCACTAGTACGGCTAGAGTGAAGCCTGCGATTAGCCGCCGACATAGCACGACTTCCATTTCGATAGCTTGCGACCTGTGCATTCATGTACCACATCGGCTGCAATGACCAGGCTCTTTAGATCACACACGTCCGGCATTCAAGTCCCATCCGGTGAACCATACCCATCCCCCCAAACGAGCTTTTGGAAAGTCTGTAGTGCGAGATAGTTTGAACGAGCACCGACGGGGCAATCTTAGGCCGGTGAGAGGCCAGTGCAAATCAATGAAGCCAGCGAGTTGGCGCCACGCCAAAAGGTCGGCAACCTTCTTGTGAGTGGACGCCGAGATAAGGCTCTGATCAGCATCGGCACACTGCACTGACCCCTCGTAACTATGGTGTTTTCCCGAGCAGGAGTACGGTCGAATTGGGAGAACAGGCTCATTCTGGTTTCCAATTGCGATTGTGCGGACCGTCACGCGAAAGGCGGCTTTCCGGCAATTGAACGAAATTGATAGTGGAGGTCATGCATGACTCAAGGCTTGGAATGGCTGCTCATTGCTTGGGGTATTGTAACGGCGTTTCTCATCGTTCTCCTCTTCTACCGCAGCACGCTGACCAGGCAAGAGGATGACCAGCTTTTTATTGATGAGTCTGCTCGATCACGGGCAACGGAACAGCGGCAACTGATCGCCAAGGTGAACAGGATAAATCCTCTGGTGAACATGGCTGGTGCAACTTCGGGATTGATGATTCTGTCCCTCGCAGGCTGGTTTGTCTACAATGCGCTGAACTCCGCACGGCCGTAAAGCCCGAGCGCCCGAGGAAGTAGGACGATTATCCAGCAGAGACCGTTGCCCGGCGAAGCGGAAAGCCGCAGCATGGCGCAGTGGCCCTAGATTGCGTTGTCCTAGAAATGGTCCGACTTCTCGCTTTCCTAAAGTACTGGGGGCCATAGCCAACGTGATCGACGTGATGAAGATGGATGCAATTCCAGGAGATACCCCATTGACAACGGAGATTCAATACGGGCTGGCACTCGGAGTGGGTGCGGCAGCCTTATTAGTCTGGCGATTCTTGCGGTCGCCTCGAGGCCGCGAAACTGCTGGCGAGCAACGCAAAGAAATCCGGCGCATACAGGTTGAATATGGAACTTCGGAACACGATCCCAACCCGCGAAGCGACTGAAACTGGAGCTGACTGAGGGCTGTCATCAAGCGGAACGAATCGAAGGAATCTATGCGGAGACCGGAAACAACGTAAAAGCGACCGAAATGACAAAGACAATTCACTGTATCCACTGCAAACGATGCATCAAGATCGACGGCCCTACCGAAGGATCGCACGAAGTGTCGCAACGCGCCATTTGTCCATACTGTGAAACGCCCAACGAAATCAGATGGCCGATGGGAGCAGGCCATACAGTGGGTCGCTGCGATGGGGACGAGTTTCCAAAATAGCCACATCCTAGATTTCTCGAAGCACCCCCGACCGGAGTTCCCACCGTGCGTTTCGGAGGGGGGACGATTTCACTCCAGCCACTTCACCTGTGCCCCCAGGCGTAATAGACCCTACGAGGCACTAAGACCCAGTGCGGCGGGTCCAGCCGCAAAAGCTTGCCGGAGCGCTTCGCCCTCGCCAGCCCCGCCTTCGTCCGCTCGCTGATGCTGTGATGGCAATTTGGCCGGCGATTGTCGATAGAACTCTGTAGATGCAAAACCTTCAGATCGAACTGTCACGGCGGGTCTGTTACTTTAGTAAGCAGAGTGTGAATTCAACGGTGTAATCAACAGGGCCGACTAGTCGATGTGCTTGAATAGGGCGGCGAGTAAGCAAACGACAGTTGGGCAATCGGCAGGGCTGCACAAACCTGTCGATACTAATGACGCCTGCACTGCACGGATTAGAAAAAGACAACCAAGAAAAGGCAGTGAGTGGGAATGTTAAGACCAGTGGTACTTCACTATGGCAATCGCAAGTGCACTTCTGGTATCTGATGATGTGGGGACAATTGAGGAATTTAGAGGCCCTTTACGACAATTGTCTATTTCGTCCGATGTCTGCCGGGATGGGCCAGCGGCCATTAGCCTATTAAAGTGCCGAAAGTTTGATGCTGTCATCGTTGATTTCCAGCTTGGACAAGAGTCTGGAACGGTTTTGGACGAGTTGCGCGTTTCTGCGTCAAATCGAACAACGGTGACACTTGCAATCAGTGGTGGCGACGCAGCAACGACCGCACCCTCAAGGAAGAAAGTGGGGTTTGTCATAGAAAGACCTCTTTCGCCGCTGTCAGTTCGTGGCGCACTCAAGGCTGCATACGGACTGATTCTTAGAGAACGGCGACGCTATTTCCGATGTCCCATTTCTGTTCCCGTTGTCATCCTACGACCAGACGTGCCGGCAATTCGCTGCGATAGCGTGAACATCAGTGAGGGAGGCATGGCCCTCAGCACGTTCGTTCCGCTCAAACCCGGCGAGAGGTAGAGGTTCAGTTGACTCTACCGGGTCACAAGGCTCCACTATTAGTGGAATCGACGGTATGCTGGTGGAAAACGGGCCACATCGGAGTGCGCTTCATATCTCTCTCACCGTTAAGCACCTCTGAACTGCAGGATTGGTTGGCAAGAAAGCTGGAAGAAGCGCTCCCAGACTTCGTCGCCAGAAAATTCCAGAGCTGACGGGTGCACATCGAGACCCGGTTGCAGGCGGCCAAGAGGCCGCCATCCCTTCGCGACCCCGGTACGCCATCCCAGAGGAGAGTGGGGAAACAACGGAACTACCGAGTTCATCGCCGCTTTCATAAATGCATGGGGCGTAGACTGCCGGGCCAAGTGTGCCGCTCAAGTAACAGGGCGACGAGCTCTATTTCAGGACGTCGGGCGACGAGTCCGGCGAAATTTGGCGGCAGAAGATGACCCGGGCCGCGCGCGCGATGGTGCGCCGTCCAGCGCGAGGCGAGCTGGCAACGAATCTGCTGCCCCTGAAAAGTTGCCGATTATGACCGGGGTTGAACTTCTGGGACTGGTGAGCTGTAAACACTGCTGCAAAGTCGATTCGGGAGCCAATTCAATCCTTAGGTTCTTGGAAAGCAACTTTCTTTCCTCGTGAAGAGTTCTCAGGCGTTCGGACAATTTGTCAGTCGAGCGTGGAAGAGCTAGTCCCGGGAGGATGCCCGGCTGTTCAATAGGGCTCAGCGACGAAGGGCACTGAACCATCCGCATCTAAGCACAATCTAACCCCACCGCCAATGGATTTCACTTACAATGAAGGAAAATGTAGACATTGTGCCTTGTATTACGAGCATACAAGCAAGGAGTGGCGATACGAACCTCCGTTGCTCGTGCGTGCCGGTGAGCGGGGCAGCCTCGTTGCGACAGCTATCATTATGGACTCACGAATCGCCTGCTCAGCAGCGCATGTGTCATTCGGAACCAAGGTATTTCATGGAAGCCCAAAGCGAAGTCCTAAACCGGGTCTTATTAGAACTTTCTGGCCTGGAACAATCCAATCCTGTGGAAAACACGGAGTTTATCAGGTTTACGGTTCGACTACATGTAGACCCGTTGGAGAACTACCAACAGCCTGAAATCTTCATCCTGTTCACCCACAATGATCTTGAGCAAGCCAGAAGTACTCACGACGGGTTGAGAACGGCATTCTGGCGGAACATGCGGACGGCATTCTTTGCCAGGATGAGATCAACGGTAAGACGGTTGAAACCAGCATTCAGAAAGACTCCTCCAGCATATAGAGACATTGACAGTTGACGGGGTAAGGCGGGTGTTCGACAAGAGCCGGGATTTATGGGTCAGAGAAAGAGCGGCCTTCGCAGTCTAATTTGTTTTGGACAGGACAGAAAGCGATGCGGCAAACGCTCGCTGTGACGAAAACATTAATGAACTCTCACCCTCTGAGTCCCATAGCAACCCGACCTGACTTAGAGGGGACGCATACGATACCTGCGTACTCTGGTGCAATCGGTTGGAGGCGATCAGACTCGAGCTTGAGGTTTGAAAATGAGGCGTCTCACCCTGTTGCTACTGCTCGCGGTGTGCTCGCTTCCTTGCCTTGCTCAGGCAGTTCGTCCTACGGTCTACATCGAACCGCAGAATGGATTCGAGACGTATGTCGCTGCCGCGATCAGAAAAAAACAGGTTCCGATTGACGTAGTAATTGATCCCACTAAAGCCACATTCAAACTCAAAGCTGCTCCGGTCGAGATCAAACAGGAATCAACAGGTGGCAAAATCGCCCGTTGTATGTTCGCTTATTGCATCGGGATCGAAGACAAGGGAAACGTCTCGGTACAGTTGATTGACGCTAGCTCGAGCAAGATGCTTTGGGCTTACTCCGTGAACAAGCAAAGGGGCGGAAGCAAGAACCAGCAGTCCATGGCAGAAGCTGTCGCCAAGCACTTCAAAGAGTTCCTAGCGGGCGCTCAGCCCGCTGTTCGGGCCGCGATTGAAGCGGCCGCTCTGGCTCCGCGCCCGACTCCTGCCGGGCTCCGCCAGTGATTGCCCCGACTGCTCGCACCATCGACCCCAGTCGCATCCCAGAACCAGGACAGCGCCAACATCAGCCGACGATGCAAACTGCGCCGCAGCCTGTGCGTGAGGACGAAAGTTTAGGGGACGCAGCACGTCGCTCAAGCAGCAGAAGGCTTGCCTGGAACTAGCGAAAGACAATCCGAGTATTGCCTGCAAATAAAGGACACTTAATTGTGCCCTTCCAGCCATGCGCATACTCGCTTGGAACATCAACCATCGCACCAGGAAGATGGCAGTAGCGGCAGCAATTCCTGCCGGCATACTTTCGCTGAATCCCGACGCAGTAGTGATGACAGAGTACGTCGAGGGACCTGACCATATCGCCTTCTGTGCGGCCCTAGCGGCGGGCGGACTGTCTAAGCGGTTCAACACCCCAACCCAAGTTGGGCACAATCAGGTTCTCGTGGCTTCGCGCTCGATGGCTAACCTTGGGATGCTCTCGCCACCCATAGGGCTAGGCCACGCGGTGTCCAATTGCATTCATGTTCGGCTAGCAAGTTCACCGCTCGACCTGATAGGTGTGCGGGTTCCCATGTACAAGAGCACCACTGAAATCCGTTCGTACTGGGATTGGTTCGGAGCGGCAATAGCGCCGCTGTTTGCGTCCGCATCGGTGATTATCGGTGATCTCAATGCTGACCCTCGCCGCGCAAGAGGTCAGTTTCAGAGTGCCTGAGGAGATTGGTCGCTACTGGCTCGCAGCTCCCTGACCCGCAGTCAACTACCTCCCGACAGAGCCCGCGTAGCTCTGTTAGAATCCGCACCCGAGGGGGAACTAATGGCGAAGGTCCAGGGATTAGTGTCTGTGGTCTTGCAGTTGAGGGAGCAGAGGACGAATCTACTAAACGACCTGAAACACGTTGACGCGGCTCTGTCGGCTCTCAGAGAGGTGAACGGTAGCAAAATCCACGCGGAACCACGCAGGACGCTTTCAGCCTCCGGTCGCAAGAAGATTGCTGCCGCTCAGCGGCTACGTTGGGCACGAGTGCGAGCACAGAATGTCGTTTCGATTGCGAAGGGTCCGAAGGCCGGCAAGCGAACGATATCAGCCTCGGCTCGTCGCAAGATCGCAGCCGCGCAGCGGGCAAGATGAGCGAAGGTGAAACGAGTGGCATAGACGGAACTCGCGGGGCGAAATGACGCGGGACTTATCCCGAAAAAACGGGCAAGACTAAAATCTGAAGGCCGACTTCTTCGTCGGCCTCTTAACGCCGGTGAGTTTCGAGAGTTTGACGTCGGTCGACGACGGTGTTGCGTCTCCCCTACGGCAACGGTTGTCAGAAAGGTCCACGCCAACACGGGTGGGTCCCGCGCCAAGCGTTTGTACGGCAAGGGAGGTTGGTCCTCCTTGCTAGGGATGCGTGGTCTCTAGAGTTCCCACGGCAAGATAGCAATTTTCCTCACGTTGCCAGGATGTAAAATCCCGATGCTACCTGCACTCCTGACGACGGGACTCTTGCACTAGGTAGCCCGTGATCTTTTTCACGGAGGCACCTCCTGCCGGAGTTCCGGTTCACGAGAATTGTAGCCGATGGGAAGGCGAAAGCGAACAAATCAAAGTCTAAATTTACGCATGAAGACAGATACAGAAACAAGGGAGCTTATCCTAGCAGGCTGCGGAAAAATGAACTCCGCGACTCAGGTTCTCTCCAGTCCCAGTGATTTTGTGATTCGGGGAGGGTTCTGGCTGCATCCGCTGGTGTCCCGCTGATTCATTTTCGGGCCTGCGAACACAGTGCGACCTCGGCTTACGTCGATTGAATCGCCAGATTCCTCATCCGGACTAAGTTGTAGGCCGCGGCCGCGAAGGTGAAGACCCATCCCACCTTAAAGACCCCACGATGCCGAACCTTCCGCAACAGCGCGATCGTCTTCAGCCAGCCGAAGCACTCTTCAACGCGTTTCCTTTCCCTCTGACTGATGGCATATCCGGCATGGTGCGTCGTACGAGCATCAATGGCACTCCCACCGGGCCGCTCCAGGTTCTGGGCCACGTGCGGCGTGACCTTTAAGTTTCTGCACTCGGCCACGAAATCCGTCGTGTCGTATCCGTTGTCGCCGCCCACCGTTACTTGTTGCGTGCCCGGAATCTGTTCCAGCATCACCAGCGCGGCATCGCGCTCCGCCGTTCCGTTGGCCTCGAACACCTCGCTGTTCACGATCAGCCCGTCGCCGTTCTCCACCAGCAGATTCCCGTTGTAACTCACCTTGGCTTCCTTGCCCTTGCCTTTGCGGGCCATCTTCGCCTCCGGGTCGTTCCTCGATGGTGGCTCTGATCGACCGCTGCTGCCCGTGGAAGTCCACCGTCGCATTGCCGGGATCGTCGGGCGGAACGTCGTTCTTCGCATCCTTGCGTTCATAACTCTTCCCGCTCGCCCACGCTTCCAGCAGCGTTCCATCCACCGTGAAGTGTTGGTCCGAGAGCAGACTCCGCTCTCGTGCCTGCTGGAGTACGGGCTTGGAAGAAGGCTACGGCAATATCCCCGTCGAGCAACCGCTCGCGGTTCTTGGTGAATACGGTCACGTCCAGACCGAGTCATCCATATTCAAGCCCACGAACCAACGGAACAGCAGGTTGTAATTCAGTTGTTCCATCAACATTCGCTCGCTGCGCACCGAGTACAGGGCTTGCAGCAGGAGCGCTCGCAATAACTTCTCTGGCGCGATCGACGGTCGCCCCGTCTTGGCGTACAGCTTGTTGAACCGTCGTTACAGTTGCCTTAATGCCTCATCGGTCATGCCACGAAGAGGGCGCAAGGGGTGATAGTGCGGAACTCGCTGCTCTGGGCTGATGTAGCTGAACACGTCCAACTGTTGCTCGTCTTTTCCGCGCATGCCTTCTTCTTATCAGGTTGTGCTGTGGAAACAAGAGCGTTTCGTGGTACTGCGTCTGCTTCAAATTGAGTTTTTCCGCAACCTGCTAGAGGTTGTTGATCGTTTCATGACCACTTGGAGGCCCTCGGTCGCGTCTACGATCCGAACTGCAATCTGGGACAAGTCGGCGGTTTTGGCGGAACTGGCGAGTAGTGGAGTGCTGTTGCGTTTGGAGAACGATCACGAGCCGCGTTATCTTCCCAGGCTCCTGGCCTTCGAGTTGCTCGGCGACTCTAAGCGTTTTGCTTTTGCTATCAACAGTACCGACAGGTGGTTGCAACAATTACGTCAACTAGCCGTTGCGATAGATTCGCTTCACATAGAGGTATCGGATTTCCCTAGGACTACGGCGTGGTCGCCCGACACCGATTCTTCCATGCTTTACTTGATTTCCGACTTCTCTAATCTCGTCGAGTCCCTTACGTTCGTCGAGTCCCGATCTAACGAGCGAACGACGGCCAGTGTCAACAAAACACCAAGAATCAAACTCCGTCCTGCAATCCGTGCCTTTACGGATATTACCAAGGCATGGGCTGACGAGTTGGCTGCTCGGCGCTTAGACCCAGTGACCAAGGTAAACAAAGGCCCTCTCACCAGGGCAGAGGCAGATCGAAAGGCTTCCAAAAAATCAGGAGTAGAACCCGAACCGGAAAAGCCGTCATCACGAATCCAAGCGACGCCGAAGTTTGACTTTATTCGCAATTCGGTTATCAAAGCGATTGTTGAGAGGGATTACGATGAGCTTATCAAGATTCGCGAAACCGCCTTGAAGGCAAGGTTCATCCTTGCGGGCGGAATCATCGAGGGCTTACTTCTTGATGTACTTTCGCAAGACTCTCCGAAAGCGATGAACACTTCCGCAGGGCGGAAAGAGCGTCGCCCCCTTGAGGAGTGGGGCCTCTCCGCCTTGCTCGATGCGGCTGTCGAATCGAAGTTCATCAGTCCTAGCTAGTGCACAGTCATTTGGCCATTCAGTCCGTGAATACCGCAACCTTGTACATCCTGGCCTCGAATACAGATCGAGCGTCACCCTGGCGTCAGAAGAGGTAGAGATAGCGGAGCGGGTGATGGACATTGTCATTCGTGACCTATCCCTTTGATTGTCGCTTCTGGTGAGGTGGCAGAGGACGCGGCTGGGCTTTCTCGCAATCGTTGTCGGAGGCAGCTGGGCTTGCGAGCACGGTTGTCCGTTTTGGCGCCGGAACGACTTTTGTCTCTAAAGTGAAAGCCATGTGTTCGCTTCCGGCAGCGTTCACAAGACGTCACCAATCCCAACGCTGCAATACCATTTGTTTACAGCGTCGTGCTCCGAGTGACTGAGCGTTCACGAATGGAACCTCATGTGCACAGTGTTCTGACAGGAGAACACAATCATGAAGGTCGCCATCTACGCTCGCGTCAGCACCAACAAGCAGGACAACGGCAATCAGCTCATCCAACTGCGGGAGTTCGCAGCCAAGCAGAAATGGCAGGTCGTCATCGAGTACGTTGACACCGTCAGCGGCAGCGGGAAAAAGGATCGCGTTCAGTTCGAGCGCATGATGCTCGCCGCGAGCCAGAAGCAGTTTGACGTTCTGCTGTTCTGGAAGCTGGATCGGTTTACCCGCGAGGGCACGCGCAAGACCCTGGCCTACCTCACCCGGCTGGACGCCTGGGGAGTGGCATGGCGTTCCTACAGCGAACCGTTCTTCGACTCCTGCGGCATCATGCGGGATGTGGTCATCAGCATCATGGCGACGCTGGCGGAGCAGGAGCGCATCAGCATCAGCGAGCGGACGAAGGCGGGGCTGGCTCGGGCCAAGCGTGCCGGCAAGGTGCTAGGCAGGACACCCTATGCGGTGGACATGGTCTCTGTGAGGGCGAAGCAAAGGGCGGGTCAGAGCCTGCGGCGAATCGCTAGGGACCTAGGTGTGAGTCCGGCTCTGCTGGTGAAGAGGGCCAAGATGAGATAACCAGGGTGCCAGACCGGCGACCCAGTCAGTGATGTTGATGACGATTTGGCCGCGATTGTTGATAGAACTCTGTAGATCCAAAGCCTTCAAATCGGAATGTCACTGCGGCCCGTTAGTTTAGTAAGCAACTTAAAGGGGGCCGCTTACGTCTTTGGGCTGTGCGTGAACTTGATGGGTAGCCACCATGAAAAGGGAATGGGACTGAAGAAGAGCCGCGCTGTTTCTCTTGTCGGCTCGTCTACCCTCTCGCATCTTTTTTTGATATGCCCTGAGTGCCAGCCATTTGTTCTTGCACTCGACCCGGATGGACTGAAACGCATTCGCTAGTCGCATGGCCTCGGGATACAGCACTCTATGACGCGGATGTAGCAGTTGCTCGGCAAGAGCGCGTTCCCGTGTGTGGCATTCACTGGAGATTGTAAGCAGCCGACGTTCTTCGTTTTGCGGGAGAGTGTCTTGTGCCATTAGGCCATGTTATCTACCAAACTGTGCCCAAAGGGTTAAAAATGGCTAAGGGGGCGACTTCCAGCTTCAACGCACATTTGAGACGCTACCGAAAATTGGGTTCCGTTGACTACGACAGCGGCGGGATGCGGGTTCATAGTTCACTTCTGAATGTCGTCCTCCAGGACTAGTTCCTGCCCAAAACTCCCTGGCCTCTCTCCGAAGTCTGTTAAGGATGTTGGTTAGGGCATGTTGCCACGACTACCCTTGGGTGCCGTCCAATCGTGTGAATAGTGAGCCTTTCGGAACAGACCCCAGTCGTACCTGAGACGTAGTATTCAAGGTGAAAGTGAACGCGGAGTCTAACCACATCCCTCCGCCGCGCCAGTTCGGACGGTCTCTTGTGAACAGACGATGTGTACAGGAGGCCCCAATTGTTGGTCACAGACAAATCCTCATTTCCACTTTTCACATGGCAGCGTCATCATCTCGTTTTTCCAACCTGGCAACGTGACTACGAGGCGGTTTGGGGCGAAACCGACAAGGCAGCGCTATTTAAGAGGGTCGAGATTGCTGAGACAGCGATGTTGATTCGCAAAGATTTCCTGACCTGCAGTGTGGACAACCGCGCCGAATGGCAAGCTCTCGAAGCGGGCTTGGCTGAACTTCACGTTCTCAAGAAAGGACGTTTGAATTCATGAAGGCAAAGCAGTACAGCAGCGGAAATGAAGGCTTTTCATTGATCGAGCTACTGATCGTTGTGGCCATCATTCTGGTCATTGCAGCAATCGCTGTTCCGAACCTGTTGCGCGCACGCATCTCGGCTAATGAGGCTTCCGCGGTCGGGTCCGTTCGTGCCATCAATATCGGAATGATCACCTATCACAGCGCGTATCCATCCATTGGCTATGCCGCGAATTTGAAAAGCCTTGGTGGGGCTACCCCATGCGCCCCGAAATCAAACAAGGCGTGCCTTATCGACGACGTTCTGGCGACTGGCACCAAGAGTGGCTATACCTTCGCCGCAAGTGGCACAGGTGGCCCGCCGAAGCTGCAGTACTATGCTAGGGCCGTCCCCGTGACATTGCACATAACTGGTAATCGCAGTTTCTGCTCGGGTGAGGACGCTGTGATCCGGGTGCAGCCCACAGGCGCCACAATTGCCAACCGGAATAACTGCCAAGGCTTGGTTGCTCTGAACTAGGAGACTCAGTCCTTCTATCCGATGGGGTCGGAGTGCACTTCATATTCTCTGCCGTTAAGCATTTCTGAGCGGGCGCTCGGCATGAGCGATTTATAGCACAGCCGTGCGCGGTAAAAAGCCTAAGCCGGGGATTGCCGTCGTGAGGCCAGAATTCATCCTGCCACAGTCGATTGGGGTCGCAGGTACGCGGGTAGGACCATTGTCGCTACCGGGCGAGATGAAGAGCGAGACAGCTCGGCGAGCGATGTCGTCATCGTTTGTTGATTTGCAGTCTAATTCTGTCTTCGGCCTGACGCGAATCGGCAGCAAGAATAGCGTGTGGTTGCCGATCCTCGTCAATCTTTTTCACCATCGCAATCACTGCCAGGAACATTAACAAAATCACAACGACAGACACAGTTTCCTCCTGCTTGGGAAATACGGCCAGATGGCCTGTCAACAAGAGTGCTGCCTGTGCGGCTGCAGCACAATGGCCCGTCGGTGCAAAATGCCTGGATTCTGATAACTAAGGTCACCGAAGCGAGGACCCCAGCAGGAATAGCTCGCAAGCTGAGCCTTGACGCGGTCACGATGCACGTTGCCAACGGGCGAGGCTTTTCTAGCGATCAGAAAATGGAAAGCGTCCTGGAACCCAGGACATAGTCCGTTTCCCAGTAGCGACCACCGTCACCCGCGAAATCCGGGGGGCTGGGTACTGAGTCCCTTTTGGCTACCTGAGTGATGACCGCGCCCGAGAAGTTGCCATAGGAAAATTGGCTTTGAGTCCCGAAAGATTTGCGCGCGCCGAGAAATTCGCCATTTTATAAATCTGTTCCAGCCCTGGGACAGCAGTGGACGATTTTGGATTTTCACGACAATGACTGCTTCCCACAGGTGGACCTGTGAGTACAGATTCGCAAAGGCGATGGGAAGAATGTGCAAAACGTGGCCATTACAGCAGTTGCAGGAAAAGGACTTACGCTCTTTGCAACGAGCGCGACAGTACCCACCTGTGCAGAGAAACGTCGTTGTGAAATGATTTTCCTTTACGCGAGGAGCCCGCGACTTCCAAAGTCGGGCTTCGAGGAGCGCGAGAATGGACCTCAGTAGCGTCTGGCTCGATCCCATGCCATCCTTTCTGCATGACCAAGCGCGGAGCGCAATCGAGGCTAGCGATGCAGTTGGCTTCCTCAGCTTGGCGGACAACCAATGCGGCATTAATTTGGTTGCTGGCAACAGCGCCATTCTGCGGGAACGTGGCATCTTCGAGGAAGCCCTGCTCCATGCGCTCATTTCCCCTCGCATCAGTCACTACCGGGTCGAAATGGGTTTCCTCCGCGACCTGATTCGCACAGCGAACAGAGAAAAGCTGAGGGCTGCGGGCGACCCTTTGCCTGGACCAGGACCATTCACGGTCTTCCGAGGTGTTGCCGGAAACAAGAATCACCGCCGCGTTCGCGGCATCTCGTGGACCGGCAGCTTTGACAAAGCTGCTTGGTTTGCTGGAAGGTTCCAGCCTGACTCCCAGCTAGCGGACCCAGGCGTGTACAAGGCGGTGGTCGAAGCCGAGCATGTTCTGGCACGGGTCATAGCGCGGAAAGAGGATGAATACCTGGTGCTGCTGCCCAAGTCGGTCAAAGTGACCCGCACAGATTGGAGATACCAACAAAGAGAATCAGCCTGAGTCATCCCCGGGCGGACTTGCTATTCTTCGCTGAGGGGGTAGACAGCAAAAATATCAAGACACTCCGGCAGAGGAAGCAGCCCGTTGGCCTAATAGGTGACCCCATCACGAGGCCAGGCGGGTGTCCAAAGTCGGACCCAGCCTGAGTAATGAGCGCGCCCGAAAAGGTGCCTTGGGGGGAAATCGGCCTTGGAGTCCCAAAAACTTTGCGCGCGCCAAAAACTTTGGCCAGTTCATAAATTTGTTTCAGCCCTGGAACATCATTGCGAATCCGATGCCGCCGAAACTCCCGAAATTGCAGGTTAGCTAAGGTTGACAATGGCCCCGCCGGTTGGCTGCCGATGAAGCAGAATCAGGCTGGCGCATTGCGTTCACGGTCGAGCTTGCGCGCACGATCACACCAATCGGAAATGGTAGAGCCCTCCCTGTTGAAGAAAATCCCCACGCACTCATACATTTCGTCAGCGCCCCAAGCACCTCTGCGTGCGAATCGCTGCCCAAACCTGATCGACTGCTGCGACTCCAGGTTGTCGCTTGCCGGCCAAATTTCAAAATTGACAAATTGCCTGCGCAAGACTTCTTGCGGTTCCCGCCTGTCCTTGCAGGCCCGGTTAATTCGCCTCAATTCCAGGTAGAACTGCATGGCAATCGCATCACGGGACTCCTGAGGCCGAGGCGTGCGGCCTGGGGGGCCCCACCTGCGCAATTCCGGCACTTGCTTTTCGATTTCGCGATAAATTTCCGTCCCCATGTCACGCGAGTCGGTCGCATTTCTGCGTTCCACGATGTTGGTTGCGATCCAGTCAGACCCTTTCACCATAAGAGGGGGGAATTTCTCAGCAACCAAATCGGCCGTAGAGCCATGAAAGGAGCGACAGAATATGCGGGCATCATCGACAACTTTGCTTAGTCCGAACACTGTATAACCTATGACCGCTTGAGTGCCAGTGCCCGATGCACTGATAAATAGCCGCCCATCATGCCATTCGAGGTTGAATGGGACGTCGGAGGAATGAGGTCGAAGACCACCCCGCCGAGCAAGGTCGGAGATGTCCAGTCGGCGTCTGAGCGAGCGAGCGGTCTCCACGGTCAGGCATCTCCGGTCTCGATCCAATATTAGCGGGCGTCTATCGCAGTCTATTGATTTTTCCACATTCATTCCCCTTCCCTAAGTTTCCCCGAAAGACCAGACCGGAGGCATTGAGGCCCTTCCCAACTCGCGATCCCACCGAGTCCGAAGAGCCTAGTAGATTCTAGTTCGTCTTCGTGCCATTTGCGGCGCTGCCTTCCACAGGTTTTCCACGCTCGAACTCCGATCACTGCTTTTCTTGCCTGTTTTCACTGTCCCGATCAACACCAGCAAAATAGTCGCTGTTCCCGCATTCTAAAGATCAGTTGGGAGCGACGGATGCAAACCAAATCCAACGAACTAGGCCGGTCGTGGCGAATTCGTAGAGTAGCCGCGAGTCTGCGGCAGATCGACGTAGCGCGCGGGTGTGGAATCTCGGCAACCGCATATTCCCTATTCGAGCGTGGCGAAAAGACACCTACCAAGGCTGACTGCGCTTTGATTGAACGGGTGCTTCCTCTGCTACCCGCTGATGCGAGGAGGTCCGGTCCTTCATAAGGACAAAGAGGTAGACAACGTCAGCAGGGCAGATTTGAATCCCTGGCGGAGCCGACCATGCCAGGCAGATAGATAGAACGAGCTAAAACACTGAAGATCGCGGCCACCCGCGAGGCCGCCAGAAAAGGACAAACAAAATGCAATCCGATAACAGTGCAACCCAGATCGCTTTGGAAGATCGACTGCTCGAGACCAGCTACGAGTGTGACCAAACCTGCCTCGAGTTCGCAATGGTTTTTGTTGAAGCAGCAAACCTTCCCAGTAATGAACGCCTGGCCAAATTTATCTACGTCCAGCGAGCCCTATCACGTCTGATCGCGGACGTGACTGGAATCGTGATGGCGGAAAACGGGGACGTGAGAGGGCTGCGGTGATGGGAGGGCCGGGCCTGTCGCAGCACCGCAAATTTCGACGACTTGTATGCGTGCTCGGCAGTGAGCCGCTCGCGCGGTTGTTTGGAATTTATGTGGGACACCTGCTACGAGAACGGGGATGAATTTTTGGGGGACGATGCCGACGTCGAGGCCGCCGCTCGGTGGGATGGGGAACCCGGCAAGCTGACTGCCGCCCTGTTGGGGGCAGGTGGCGAAGGCCACTATGGCTTCATTGAAGAGATGCCGGACCGTCTGGGTCGCTATATCGTGCACGACCTTTGGCACCACGCCCCGGAATATGTTCGCAAGCGGCGCAAGCGGGAATTTGAACGGCGCTCGAAGACCGACCCGCTTGCGCCGGACGGCGTTCGCTGTCCCGGCACTGTCCAGTCGGTGACTGGACAACGGACGCCATCTCCAGACTGCCTGACCGAAGTTGGTGACACTCCCGCTCCCGCACCCGCACCCGCACCCAGTAAAACCATATCGTCGAAAGACAATGCTTTCGACCAGGTTCTGGAGCGGGTGTGGAACTACTACCTGGAGGTGATGAAGAAGAATCCCAAGATGTACCGCTTCACCGACAAGCGCCGGAGCATGGGCAGGACGCGCCTGGCGGAATGCTGCCGAATGGCCGCAGAGCCGAAGCTTGACAATGCCGTTCAAATGATGCGGCTCTGCATTGATCGCCTCGCGGCCAGTACCTTCCACAACGGAGACAACTCCGCCGGCAAGAAATACCGGGACTGGGGTCATTTGTTCCGAAGCGAAGAAAAGCTGACTTATTGGCTCGACGACGACAATCACCAAGGGGGAAAGTCGCGGTGAGACCGCTGTTTCCCAAAAACTCGAAGCGGCGCCTTCCTGCCATCGTCAAGCTGAAGCGTGCGGTCCTTAAGATCGGCCACGACGGCGGTCGCGACGGCGTCAAGCTGGCGGAACGAGTCTTCAAGGCAATTCCAGAACTCAGAAGAGCATGAAGCTGACCAGAGACAACGTTCGGAAGTACGTTGAAGCCCGTTTTGGCGGCCAGAGGATCGGCTATCAGAAGGAACTGAGTCTTCGTTGCCCCCTGCACGACGACCGCACCGCCAGTCTGTCGTTCAATATTGAGAAGGGCGTGTGGAAGTGCCACGCAGGCTGCGGCGAAGGTGGCCTGGTCGATTTCGAGCAGAGGGTGAACGGGGGCAGTCGCGAGGAGGCTCGGTCACGCATTGAGGTGCTGATGGGTGCTGACCACCTGTTCGACTCGCAGAAGGTTAAGCCGGTAGCCGTCTATACCTACCACGATGCTCAAGGGCGGCCGGTTTTTGAGAAGTTGCGTTACGAGCCGAAGGGTTTTGTGCAACGCAAGCCGGACGGGAAGGGCGGTTACATCTATAAGCTGGGGGACTGCCCGAAGCCACTCTACCGACTGCCCGAAGTAATCACCGCGAACAGCGTGATCGTCACGGAGGGTGAGAAGGACGCCGACCGTGTGGCCAGCCTAGAGCTGAGCGACCGCGATCCCCTCTCACGTATAGCCGCTACCACCAATTTTGACGGCGCGGGCAAATGGCGAGATGACTACAGCGTTTATTTTGCCGGCAAGCAGGTCGTGATACTTCCCGACAATGACGACGCGGGTCGGCGCCATGCAGAGATGGTGGCACGCAGCGTGTCGAAGTACGCGGCCGGGGTGAAGATTGTGCCGTTGCCGGGAATCCCGGAGAAGGGCGACGTTTCGGACTACCTGGACGGCCACACGGCGGACCAACTCGTCGAAGAGATCAAGCGCGCTCCGGCATGGCACGAACAGGCCCCCGTGCACACCATGCTGGCCGAGGGCGTGGAATTTGCCATCAGCGCACCGCCCGAAACCGATTGGGTGGTTCGAGGCGTGATCCAGAAGGGCGGCAACGGCATCGTGACCGGCGAGCCAAAGGCCGGCAAATCCCTGGCCATGATTGACCTGCTGCTATCCATCGCGACCGGCACACCCTGGCTCGGCTTCCAGGCGCCTTGCCGCATGAAGTGCGCCCTCATCAGCCGCGAGGACTACCCAGGACTTACCGGACAGCGAATTGCGGGCCTGTTCAGGGGAACCGTGAGGCGGACCGACTTGGACGGATGGATTTGGGTGAACACCCGGTTCCAGACCCCGGAATTTCTGCTCGATAGCGACGCCGACGTGACTCAACTGATTAAGGAGCTGCGAATGGAGGGGGTCGAATTCGCCTGCTTCGACGTATTTCGCAAGCTGCATGTGGCCGAGGAAAACGACAACACTGAGATGGCTCGTGTCCTGAACCAACTCACCAGGATTCAGACTGAGGTGGGGTGCGACATTGCGCTCGTCCACCATACCAACCGCGATGTCGGCGGTTCTATTTTTCGACGAATCCGAGGGGCGACCGCCATCCACGGCTGGACGGAATGGGGAATTGGAATCAGCGTGACCAACCCCCAGAACCCAGCAGCGACGTGGATTCGGAAAGTTGAGTTTGAAACGAAGGCAGCTTGCCCTGTCGAGCCGGTGTACTTCAGGTTTGAGAGCCAGCAGGGAGTTCTGCGGTTGACGCTTACCGAAGCGCCTGAGTCTTCGCCGTCGGCCGGCCGATCAGCAGCCAGCTACATGGAGGGACACACGTCGGCATGAGTCTGAGCGAGGACCAATTAGAGACCGATGCAATAGAGGCGGAGTGGCTGGACCTAAAGAGGCTCCAAAGATACGCCTGTGTCTCGGAGCGCACCCTTCGGGGGTGGATTCATCGGCCGGAAAATCCATTGCCGGCTTCGCGGGTGGGAAATAAGCTGGTCCGGCGAAGCATTCTCGACCGCTGGCTGGAAGCGCATCAGGTGAAGCGGGTTGATGTGGGTTATATTGTGGAGGAGTTGGTTGCGGGCGTGATGGGAAAAAATTGATGGGCGTAAAGATTCGCAAACGCGGCGGAAAGTGGTATCTGGTGGTGAACTATCACGGCCGCCGCAAGACCAAGTGCGTGGGCAGCAGCCGCGCCGTAGCTGAGACAGTCCGCCGCCAACTCGAAGCCCGCCTGGCAGTCGGCGATCTCGGAATTTTGGCCGAGGCCGAAAGCCAAGTGCCGACCTTTGACACCTATGCCGACACAAGGCTAAAAAATTACGCGCGGGTGGAGTGCAAGACCTCGACTGCGGATGGCTATGAAGGCGTGTTGCGTCTATATCTTCGCCCGCGATTTGGCAAACAGCGGCTTGACGAGGTGAAGCGCACTGCCATCAAAGCCATGGTCAGCGATCTGATTGCCGACAAACTTTCGCGGAACACGATCCGCAACGCGATGTGTGTCATGCGAGCCATCTTCTACGACGCGATTGAAGGCGGCGTAGTCGAATCCAACCCGGCCGCACGACTCGGCCGATTCACTCGTACCCCAAGAGCCGGCGAAACCAAGGGAATCGCGCTGACCAACAAAGAGGCTCAGCAATTCCTTGAGGCCGCGAAGATCGTCTGCCTGGAATACCACCCGCTGTTTCTGACGGCGCTTCGGGCTGGACTTCGCCGGGGAGAATTAGTCGCGCTGCAGTGGGGCGACATCCAGTTCGGCAGGGACGATAACGACCAGAATCGCTTTATCGTGGTTCAGCACAACTACGTCCGGCGAGAGCACACCACGACCAAGAGCAAGAAGAGCCGGCGCGTTGATCTCTCCCGCGAGCTTAGGAAATCGTTGCTCGACCTTCGGGACAAGCGACTTCTGGAAGCGTTCCTCCAAGGGAAGGAAAACATTGCCGACGATCTGGTGTTCCCGTCGCCTGATGGCGCAATCATGGACCCGGACAACCTGTACCACCGCTATTTTCAGCGCGTGCTCACCAAGGCGGGGCTCCGCAAGATTCGCCTGCATGACCTGCGGCATACCTTCGGCTCCTTGCTGCTCCAGAATGGCGCTACAATTGTGTACGTGAAAGAGCAGATGGGCCACAGCTCGATTCAGGTCACGGTGGACATCTACGGCCACCTCATCCCCGGTGCCAACGTTTCGTATGTGGATCGCCTGGACGAGATTTCAGGGGCACCTTCAAAAACAACTCCGCCGCAAAACGCGACCCCCGCGCAACTGACCGAAAGTAGCGAAACTGGGATTTCCGCCGAAGTTGCTGATTTGATTGGTGGCGGCGGTTGGACTCGAACCAACGACCTACGGATTATGAGACCGTCGCTCTAGCCACCTGAGCTACGCCGCCACATTTGTGTTTACAGCAACTTACACCGATTACTATTCTTTCCATGCGGTTGGAAGAAGGCATGGGCCCAATCCAGGCAGGCTGTCACGAAGGTTTCGGGTTCGCTGCGACTGGCAGTAAAGATTGTAGATGGTCAACCGCAAACGGTGCAACGTTCCGCCCCCCGATGGTCCGTCTCGTGATCTTTACGGCTATGTAGAGGGCAGGCTCCGTCGCTCACGCGTCGGACTGTCCTGACTAACCGAGAATCGCGTGGGTGATCCCCTGCCACCAGGAGGGATTGCTGCGCCACATGTACACCGAAAGGCTTTGGCCAACGATCAAGAACGGCAGCGCATAGAGATACACCTTATGGACGCGCCGATCTACCAGCAGGTCGCGCGCCACGCCGAGAACGATCAGCAGGTCCAGGCAAGGAAAGAAAAGATTATTGTCGAACAGGTAGGCAAAGCGGCCAAAGGCCGCGTCCATGAGCCCGCAGGTGGCGATGAAGATCAGCCGACGATGCAGCTCCGGTTTCGTGCGCCAATAAATCGCCAGCCCAATGCACACGCCAAAGGCGATCATGTCGTAGAACGGAATGCTCAGAAAAGCATCCGCGCCGCTCTGATGCAGTCGATACGTGTCAAAGCGGGCCATGACGATGGCAGTGGTAACGCCCAGCGGAACCATCACCGTCGCCAGCCCGGCGCCGAACCATCCGATGGAGCGATGCCAGCTGACCCTGTGCACACGGACCAGCGTGGACTGAAGAATGAAGAAGATCACCCACGCGGTGAAAGCCGAGGCATGGATCCAGAGAATGAAGGGCCGCGGGATGGCTGGATGAAACAGGTTGTCGTTGACCGTCCGCTTGAAACCGTCGACCACAATCGCAGCCAACAGCAGCGACATCGCAAAATAGAAATAACGACACAAAATCCCGTTACGGCCGGTGAAGGCCGTAGCGCCCAGTTTTTTCTCCGGGCTCATTAGAGGCCCGACGCGTTCTACGTTGACAGTGGACATAGAAGGATGAGCCAGGACTTCACTTGTTATCGCCTGGCCCACGGGAGCATACACGACGAGCGCCCGGCCCGCCATCTTTTTCGGAGTCGCTAAAAGAAAAAGGCGCACGCTTCATAGGGCTTTTTTCTGATTCTTCAAAAAAACGTGGGTTGCATTCTCTCCAGCGACGGCCTTGTACGGGGCGAAACCAAGCTTCACGAGATTGATTCCGGAAAATAGGTGTTCTCCTTCGCCCAACAAGACCGGCGACACGGCCAGGTGCATTTCGTCGATCTGCCCTGCGGTGAGATATTGACGAATGGTGGAAACTCCCCCGCCGATTCGTACGTCTTTGCCGTGGGCCGCCTGCCGCGCTTTATTTAACGCCGCCTCCGCCCCGTCGGTAACGAAGTGGAACGTGGTGCCGCCTTCCATCGTGAGCGCTGGCCGCAGATGATGCGTGAGCACAAAAACAGGGGTGTGATATGGAGGATTGTCGCCCCACCACCCTTTCCACGAATCGCCGGGCCTGTCGTTCCATGGACCCCGAACCGGTCCGAACATATTACGGCCCAGAATCCAGGCGCCGACATTTCCGAAGGACTGCTCGGCCACATCGTTGTCAATGCCTTTCGTCCCTTCGACTTGACCATGCATCTTCTTGAATGCGTCTGTTGTGAAAAACCACTCGTGCAGTTCCAACCCGCGAACCCCGAGCGGATTCTCTAAATCCTGCCGTGGCCCTGCCCCAAATCCGTCGAGTGAAACCGAGAACGCAGCGACTTTGACTTTGCCCATGCTCTCCTCTCCGCGATATGCCCATGGTATCAACCTAAGCTGTGTAAAGGATGGGGCACCCTCAGGTTCTGAGGAGACCGTTCTGAGGAGACCGCTCTGAGGAGACAAAGAGTGGGCCAACCTCCTCTTGCGGTTTTCCTGTAACCTGTAAAAAATCCTGAGATTGGGGCCAACAAACCCATGAACGTCGAACAGCAGGTCGCGAACTACTACACGCATGGAAAACTGGAAGACAAAATCATGGGCGTGCTGCGCAGCGCCGGCAAGAACGTTGAGCAATTACGCGCCGACGACCTTGCTGCAATTGACGAATTCCATCTGGGCGGTCTTGAAGCGACTCAGGCTTTGGCAGACTTCATGCAGCTTCGCCCTGGCATGCATCTGCTCGACGTCGGCTGCGGCATAGGAGGCCCGGCGCGCTACTTTGCCGGGCGCGGCTGCCAGGTCACGGGCATTGATCTGACCGAGGAGTTTGTTCGCGTAGCGGAAAGCCTCACTCGCCTGGTCAAGCTCGACCAGAAGGCCACATTCCGCCAGGCCAGTGCGTTCGAGCTGCCGTTCGCTTCGGATACGTTCGACGGCGCGTACGAAATCCACGTCGGCATGAACATCGCCGACAAGGCCGGGGTCTTCCGCGAGGTGGCGCGCGTGCTCAAGCCTGGCGCCCGCTTCGCCATCTACGATCTCATGCGCAGCAACGACACAACGCTCACGTTCCCCGTGCCCTGGGCACAGACGCCCGAGACCAGCTTCGTCGCCCGCGTGGACGACTATCGCCAGGCGCTCGAGGCAGCGGGATTTCGCATCGGTCACCAGCGCGACCGGCGGCAATTCGCCATTGATTTCATGCAGCGCATGATGGCGCAAAGCGCATCCGGTCCTCCAGTTCTCGGAGTGCACGTTTTGATGGGCGAGCAAGCGCCCCTGATGCTCAAGAATGTGAATATAGCCCTCATCTCCGGAGCTTTGACGCCGATGGAATTGGTGGCAATCGCCGGCTAAGCTAAGGTTCACCAATGTTCATCCATCACAGACAAGGTGGGGGACGTTGGTCTTTGATTCTGCATGGCCTTCAAGATCATCGGTCGCATCTCCCACGTCGAGACGATCGCGCCCGGTAAGGGAATCCGGGAAAGGAAGCGGCTGCGGAAGCTCTACGGCCCAGGCAGATGGAGGAAGCTGAAAGGAACGGCCGCGATCAAACTTGCCGATGGTACGATATGTCAGGCTGAACTTCACTGGTACGAGGCCCACGGCATCGGAACAAGAGAATTCAAAATCAAGCGCATTCTGAGTTACGACAACGACTGAGCCATGAAACGAACTGAGCCACAATCGCGATTCGTGGTGTGCGTGAATAACAAGGACTATCCCGCGTCGCTCGAGCTGCGAAAGCTCTACCAGGTCGTCGCCGACGAAGCCGCCGCCAAGCACCATCAACTCCGCGTGATTGACGAGTCGGGCGAGGATTACCTTTATCCCGAAGAATATTTCGTCCCTGTCCAGTTACCCCAAGCCGCCGAGAAGGCCGTCCTGCGCGCGGCAAACCTCACCATCCCGAAGTAAACTTTTGGCTGGGTACGAGGACCCGCTCGCACAGGGCGCGAAAGAATGAGCACCCTCAAGTCTTGAGGATGTAAAAGAGCGGCCCACCACGCCTGCCCTCGCATTACTCCAAGCCCGGCTACCCATAAATATGGTAATATGGGACGGTGAAAACAACCCTCGAAATGCCTGATTTCTTGTTCCGCCGCGCCAAGTCGGTCGCTGCTGAACGCGGCATTCCCCTGCGGCAGTTTGTCACCGAGGCGGTCCAGGAAAAGTTAAGGACGACCTCTTCAGAAAAACCCTGGATGAAACATCTGGGAAAGCTCAAACACGTCCACAAAGAGAGGCGACAAGTCGAAAAACGTGTTGCCGAGGCCTTCGAGCAGATCGACCAGGATGTCTGGAAATGAGCCTCTGGAAGTGATTCTCGATACCAATGCCTTGTCCGCCGCCGCCGACGGCGATCCGGCAGTCGTTCCGCTTCTGGCTGGCGCCGACCAGGTTGCGCTTCCCGTGATTGTACTGGGAGAGTATCGCTACGGCATTGCCCAGTCGCGAAACCGGGCGACCTACGCAAACTGGCTGAAGGGGCTGATCAATGACTGCCTGGTGCTCGACATCAATGAGCCGACTACTTTCTACTACGCCGAGATCACTCTCGAATTAAAGCGGCAAGGCAAGCCCATTCCAACCAACGACATTTGGATCGCGGCACTTTGCCGGCAGCATGCTCTTCCGCTGTTGAGCCGCGATCGGCATTTCGATTTAGTAGCGGGAACCAAGCGAATCGGGTGGTAAGCGCAGCCCGCAGCTCCGTTCCGTACAGAGGTATTTTGCCGCCCTAGAAAGGGACCAGCAGCTTGTCTGGGCCTTCAATATCGTTCTTGGCCTCTATAAATTCCTCACTCCATGGTTTCCCCGTGCACTCGGGACATTCGTCTATCGTATTGCCAATAGCAAAGCAGTGATAGCAGGTTCCATCGGAGTTAGTGCCAGGAAACTTATTACATTTTTTGCATGGCCTGAAGAACTCGCGTTCAATCACGCGGTGCTCCTCCCATAGTTCCCGCTCGCAGATTACGCACATAATCAACTCCTCCGCCTTACGAGTTCTTTCCGTGGCGGACAATATAGCTGAATCGCGTTCCTGGGCCGCTGTTCAAATCGGAGTGGACATCGCAACCTCGCGAATATCTTCCCAAAACGGAATAGCCCGAGCTTATTTCGAGGACTCTACTTTTGTTTGTGACGAGAAAATGAGCGCGTTTCGCCGGTGCCCCATCCTTGCGCTTCTTGCAAGGGTGGGATTCCACGGACGCTGGTTAATGACTTTTTGACACAGCCACCGCTCCTCTCTAGACTAACCATGTGAAAGTAAACTTCCGGCCTGAGACCGAATCCCGACTGCAAGAGCTGGCCGCCAAAACTGGCCGTGCTCCTGACGACCTCGTCGAAGACGCAATGGCCGGATACCTGGAAGAACTGGCTCAGGTACGCGAAACGCTTGACAGCCGCTACGACGACCTCAAGAGCGAGCGCGTGAAACCTCTCGATGGAGAAGAAGCCTTCTCCAGTCTCCGGCGCAAGAGTGAAGACCACCCTACCTCGGGACAGGTGGCCTCGACGGTTACCCCAATGTTGTTAATACCTCCCGGATTTTGGAAGATCTGAAGAAGACCATTCAAAAGGGTCGTTTTTTCCACCCCATTTGGGCCTGCGAGGACGACTACTTCAGAAAGATCACTAGCCTCAAAAAGTGAAATAGGAGGTAGGTCGCGAACTGAATATTTTACGAGCTGCATGTTGGGTCCTTCTTTGCTCTGTTGGACACATCGGGGCCCGATCTCTCTTAACTATACCGCGCTTAGGTTGGAGATTACGGTCTCCCAAACGAAAAAGGCCACGCTGCTTCCGCAACGTGGCTTTCCTTACTACTTGCAACAACCTATCCGCCCACGAATTCGCAGTAAAATCAGAACAAGGTGGAGGCGAAACGCCATGAAGTTTACGGACCCAGTAACATTGAACTGGTTGTTTGGCATCACTACTATAATCGGAACCATCTTGACTATAGCCTATGGTCAAAAATCAGCGAGGTTAGAACGGGAGAGTAAGAGCATCACGTGGACCGATGTTCAATCTGCCGCCAACGATCTAGCATCTGATGTAAGAGGCGACTTTATTCCCGAGCTCATATTCGCGCCCGGCGCACGAGGCGGGATACTTGCGCATATGATGGCTCAAGAACTGGGCCCTAACACACCAGTGTTCATCGGGTTTTGTGAGTGGAAGGGCAGCCGGGCACCCAGCGTTTCTATGCCTTCCTATCAAGTTTTTGACACTAACAAGTGGCGGGTTCACATGCCGGGAGGAATGTTCTCGGACCAGTCGAAAAGGGTGCTGATTGTAGACGACTTTGCCGCCTCTGGCGACGCGATGGAGAAAATCAGGGACGCGTTCGTCACAGACGGTTTTGCTTTGGAGAGGATAAAACTCGCCGCGATCGTTACGACCAAAGTGGCCATCAACAACAAAAAGGCGCCGAACTACTACTGGCGTAAAGCGGATAGCATCGACTTTTATTTTCCTTGGGGGCGGGCCAAATGATCTTCGCGTTCCAAGCGGAAAAGGCCACGCTGATTTCGCAACGTGGCCTTTATTTAAGCCGGCGACGACCTACTCTCCCACACACTTTCGCGTGCAGTACAATCGGCCCTGCGGGGCTTAACTTCCGTGTTCGGTATGGGAACGGGTGGATCCCCCGCGGTAAGATCACCGACAAGTGGAGCCGTCAGCTATCAGCCGTCAGCTTTCAGCGAATTGCTGTGCTGACTTACATGGGCCGATGCGCGGCAAACTTGTAAGTCGCCCACAACCGCCGTCTCAATTCTTTATTTTGAGCTGAGAGCTGACAGCTGAGAGCTGCTTTTCAAAGAGCGTGAGGACGATGCCTCACAACTGAATAGATTGGGTGTGGCTTACTTTCATCTTGTTTACTTCCGATTTCAACCACTGCTACCAAGGCTAGCTTGCTTTCACAAACTCGTCGGCGCCCAGTGTCAGCGTGTTTTTCTAATTTCCATCCCAGGTTCGAGCGGATGAGAAAAACGCTGCTTTCATTCAGCTCAGGTTCTAGCTGAAGGCTGAAAGCTAAGAGCTGACAGCTGGTTTAATGCACCGAGTAAATTTTATGGTCAAGCCGAACGGGCGATTAGTGCGGGTAAGCTTCACACATTACTGCGCTTTCACTTCCCGTCTATCAACCAGGTGGTCTTCCTGGGCCCTTCTTATCCCTTACGGGTTGGGAGATCTCATCTTGAGGAGTGCTTCCCGCTTATATGCATTCAGCGGTTATCACAACCGAACTTCGCTACCCAGCTATGCCGTTGGCACGACAGCTGGAACACAAGAGGTTCGTCCATCCCGGTCCTCTCGTACTAAGGACAGGTCCTCTCAAATCTCCTGCGCCCACAACAGATAGGGACCGAACTGTCTCGCGACGTTCTGAACCCAGCTCACGTACCGCTTTAATAGGCGAACAGCCTAACCCTTGGAACCTTCTACAGCTCCAGGATGCGATGAGCCGACATCGAGGTGCCAAACCGGAGCGTCGATATGAACTCTTGGCTCCGATCAGCCTGTTATCCCCGGCGTACCTTTTATCCGTTGAGCGATGGCCCTTCCATGCAGAACCACCGGATCACTAAAGCCTACTTTCGTACCTGCTCGTCTTGTAGGACTCGCAGTCAACCACGCTTATGCTTTTGCACTCGTCGGCTGATTTCCAAACAGCCTGAGCGTAGCTTCGCGCGCCTCCGTTACCGTTTAGGAGGCGACCGCCCCAGTCAAACTACCCGCCTTACTATGTCCCTCTCCCGGTTTACGGGAGTAGGTTAGAACCACAGAACTCGCAGGGTGGTATCTCACCGTTGGCTCCTCCAAGCCCGAGAGCCTGGAATCAAAGCCTCCCACCTATCCTGCGCAGCAAGTGCCATAGTTCATAGTAAAGGTATAGTAAAGGTGCACGGGGTCTTTCCGTCTAGTTGCGGGCAACCGGCATCTTCACCGGCACTACAAGTTCGCCGTGTCAGTCGGCAAGACAGTCGCACTTTCGTTACGCCATTCGTGCAGGTCGGAACTTACCCGACAAGGAATTTCGCTCAGTTCGTCTTACTCTGTTTCCAGAGAAGCTGGACTTTATCTTTCGCACCCTGTGTTCATAGTCGCTGCGATCTCTCGAATTTTCGAGATACCCGCGATCGACAAATGCTCTCTGTTACTCATCAGCAGCAGGATCTTTCTGAACTTAATGAAATCGACTCTCTTCTTCGACTTAAGCGGATGCTTGTCGAAGAAGGGAACGATCTTTTGGTTCAGGTGATCCAGACTCCGTACGCGATATGCCATTCGTTCCGCGTGATTCGTTCGAACCACGCCACACCCAAAGAACTTCTTGAGTGCGTGAAGTAACTGGATATCTCGTTGGTGTTGTACCACTGTGAATTCAGGGAGCACCTGAAACCCAGAAGTCATCTCCGGATGCGGATTGATTCCGACGAAGAAACAACCTTCGCCGTCAACAAACCCAACCACCCATTGCGCTTCCAAATTCCCAGGATGCGGCTGAACGTGAAGTCTCTGAGGGTTCTCCATGGTTGGAGCCTTCCCTGCGGATTGTCCCCTTGTCCGTCGGATTTTGACTGCTGCCGGTTAAGACAGCGAGTACCGAGCGGCTGTGTGAGGAGTTTCCCGCATATAGTTCAGTTTTACTAAGGCTAGCGAATTCGTTAACCTTAGGACCGTTATAGTTACGGCCGCCGTTCACTGGGGCTTCAGTTCGAAGCTTCACCTTGCGGTTGACCTCTCCCTTTAACCTTCCAGCACCGGGCAGGCGTCAGCCCCTATACGTCGTTTTCGACTTTGCAGAGACCTGTGTTTTTGTTAAACAGTCGCAGTGCGCATTTCTCTGCGGCCGCTTCAGGCTTTAACACCCTAATGCGGCACCCCTTCTCCCGAAGTTACGGGGTTAATTTGCCGAGTTCCTTACCAACTGTTCTCACGAGCGCCTTAGGATATTCTCCTCGTCTACCTGTGTCGGTTTGAGGTACGGATCCCTTACATTCTCCTTAGAGGTTTTTCTTGGCAGTGTGGAATCAGCAGCTTTCCTCCATACGGAGTACTGTTTTGCGTCTCAGTGATAACTTCCCCGCGGATTTTCCTACGAGAAACACCTTACACGCATCAACCGTCATAGCCATAGGACGGCCTGCTTATCCTACTGCGTCACCCCATCGTAATAACGAATACAAGGGAGTTCCGGAATATTAACCGGATGTCCATCGGTTACGCCTTTCGGCCTCACCTTAGGATCCGACTGACCCTGAGCGGATTAACCTTTCTCAGGAAACCTTAGACTTTCGGCGCGGAGGGTTCCCACCTCCGTTATCGCTACTTATGCCGGCAGGGTCTCTTCTCAACCGTCCACCAGTCTTTTCAGTCTAGCTTCAAACTGTTGAGAATGCTCTCCTACCACGCATTGACGTTAATCAATGCATTCGCTGCTTCGGTACCAAGCTTGAGCCCCGTTATATTGTCGGCACCGGACCGCTTGACCAGTGAGCTATTACGCTTTCTTTAAAGGATGGCTGCTTCTAAGCCAACCTCCTGGCTGTCTGGGCGTTCCGACTTCCTTTCCCACTTAGCTTGAATTTGGGGACCTTAGCAGGCGATCTGGACTGTTTTCCTCTCGACGACGAAGCTTAGCCCCCGCCGTCTGACTCCCGTGCTTGTTGTTCTATGGCATTCGAAGTTTGATTGGATTCTGTAAGCTGGAAAGCCCCATAGTCCATTCAGTTCTCTACCACCACGACAAATCACACGAGGCTAGCCCTAAAGCTATTTCGGAGAGAACGAGCTATCACGGAATTTGATTAGCCTTTCACCCCTACCCTCAGCTCATCGGAGCTTTTTTCAACAAACACCCGTTCGGCCCTCCAGTAGGTTTTACCCTACCTTCAGCCTGGCCAAGGGTAGATCATCCCGCTTCGCGTCTATTCCTGCCAACTGATTCGCCCTATTAGGACTCGCTTTCGCTACGGCTCGCTTTCGCTTAACCTTGCTGACAAGAATAACTAGCCGGCTCATTATGCAATAGGCACGCGGTCAGACTTTCCGCTTACGCGGCATAGTCCTCCCACCGTTTGTAGGCACACGGTTTCAGGTACTATTTCACTCCCCTCGCAGGGGTTCTTTTCGCCTTTCCCTCACGGTACTGGTTCACTATCGGTCAGAAGCTAGTATTTAGCCTTACGGGATGGTCCCCGTAGCTTCCCGCAAAGTTTCTCGTGCTCCGCGGTACTCAGGTATCGACTTCGAGTCCAGTTCGTTTTCGCCTACGTGGCTATCACACCCTATGGCTCCGCTTTCCAGCGGGATTTGGCTAACGACTGGATTGTTAACTCTACTGTTGTCGACCCTACAACCCCGGCCACACCCGAAGGTATGACTGGTTTAGGCTAATTCCGATTTCGCTCGCCACTACTTTCGGAATCGAGGTTTCTTTATTTTCCTCCTGGTACTGAGATGGTTCACTTCCCAGGGTTCGCTCGTTCCCAACTATGGATTCATTGGGACGTACACAGGTTTTACCTGTGTGGGTTTCCCCATTCGGAAATCCCCGGATCAATGCCTGCTTGCGGCTCCCCGAGGCTTATCGCAGCTTGCCACGTCCTTCATCGCCTGCTTCTGCCAAGGCATCCACCATGCGCCCTTAGTAGCTTGACCATAAAATTTACTCGACACACGGCAGCTTCGCTGCCGGCCTTCAGCCATCAGCTGTCAGCCATCAGCAAACCCGCACCCTGTCATCCCGAGCAAGCATCGTTTCGCGAAGCGAAACGATGCGCAGTCGAGGGACCTTGTGTTTGGTTTGTGATTTTCAGCAAAACCACCACACACCGCGCAAACTCTATGGGCCTGTCTGCCTGCTCCTCGCACGGGATCGCTGCTTCACATTTTCAATCTCTTGCTCCGGATAAATCCGGAACTCGAAATCTGAAACGCGAAACTCCTCCGCACACCAGCAGGCTTCTCTCTAGGCACTCATAAAAATTTACAGCCTTGTAGATTGCCCAATCTATTCAGTTGTCAAATATCGTCCTCGTAAAGCAGCTATCAGTCGTCAGCTTTCAGCTATCAGCCAAAAACCTTCAACTGCTAACGCTTCACTCACCCTGCCTAAGCAGGTATGGGTCTTACTCGACTCCGAAGTGTGCAAACTTCGAAAGTCTTTCCAACCCAATGTTCGGCGCCAAGCGACTTTCTTGAACCGTGAACAGAATCATGGTTGTCACAGTTGGCGCCCAACATCGGGTTAGCTATCAGCTGTCAGCTGTCAGCCATCAGCAAAATCTGCGCAGCTGAATGACTGACAGCTGAGAGCTGATAGCTAATTTGGTGGAGCTGACCGGGATCGAACCGGTGGCCTCCTGGTTGCAAACCAGGCGCTCTCCCAGCTGAGCTACAGCCCCTTGAATGCAGTTCCTAGTTTCTTGTTTCCAGTTTCAAAACCAGAAACCAGAAACTAGAAGCCCGAAACTGTTTTGGTGGGCCTGGGTAGAGTTGAACTACCGACCTCACCCTTATCAGGGGTGCGCTCTAGCCACCTGAGCTACAGGCCCGGTCTTGCACAATCCGGAGCCTGAATTTTATCACCGGCTCCAGCCACTAGCCGCTAGCTTCCAGCCAAACTTTTTGTGTTTAGCCAGGAGCTAGAAGCTAGTAGCCAGAAGCTCAATATTTTTTCGAGGACAAGGTTGAACGTACATCCCAGCTAAGCCGGGACTGACCATCATGCGGATAGGACTCGAGCAAGAGAGGTCCGAACGGGTTTCCTATTCCACTTCACAGGTTTGCCCTTGCGGGTTATCAAGAAGCGGAACAGGGTACACGGCAACGTCCTCCGTATGTTTAATTTCCATTGTTACAGAAGCCGAAGCTTCAGAAGAAGGGAAACGCGGAAGTGCCGTGACGTTCTCTCTAGAAAGGAGGTGATCCAGCCGCAGGTTCTCCTACGGCTACCTTGTTACGACTTCACCCCAATCATGAACCATACCTTGGACGGCTGCCCCCTTGCGGTTGGCTCACCGGCTTCTAGTGCAGTCCACTTTCGTGATGTGACGGGCGGTGTGTACAAGGCCCGGGAACGTATTCACCGCGGCGTGCTGATCCGCGATTACTAGCGATTCCAGCTTCATGGAGTCGAGTTGCAGACTCCAATCCGAACTGAGGCCGGCTTTTTCCGATTAGCTCCCCTTCGCAGGTTTGCGACGGTTTGTACCGACCATTGTAGCACGTGTGTAGCCCTGGACATAAAGGCCATGAGGACTTGACGTCATCCCCACCTTCCTCCCCGTTATCCGGGGCGGTTTCGCTAGAGTGCCCGGCTTGACCCGCTGGCAACTAACGATAAGGGTTGCGCTCGTTGCGGGACTTAACCCAACATCTCACGACACGAGCTGACGACAGCCATGCAGCACCTCCACAGCAGTTCTTGCGAAAAGGGATATTTCTACCCCGGTCCACTGTGCTTCGAGCCCAGGTAAGGTTCTTCGCGTTGCGTCGAATTGAACCACATGCTCCACCGCTTGTGCGGGCCCCCGTCAATTCCTTTGAGTTTCAGCCTTGCGACCGTACTCCCCAGGCGGGATGCTTATCGCGTTAGCTTCGGCACAGCCGGATTGGGTACCGGCCACACCAAGCATCCATCGTTTAGGGCTAGGACTACCAGGGTATCTAATCCTGTTTGCTCCCCTAGCTTTCGCGCCTCAGCGTCAGATGTGGTCCAGTGCGCCGCTTTCGCCACAGGTGTTCCTCCCGATATCTACGCATTTCACCGCTACACCGGGAATTCCACGCACCTCTCCCACCCTCAAGCACGGCAGTTTCGCCTGCAGGCTCTAGGTTGAGCCTAGAGGTTTCACAGGTGACTTACCGCACCGCCTACGCGCCCTTTACGCCCAATAATTCCGAACAACGCTTGCCCCCCTCGTATTACCGCGGCTGCTGGCACGAAGTTAGCCGGGGCTTCTTCCACCCGTACCGTCATTATCGTCCGGGTCGAAAGGAGTTTACGTCCCAAGGGACTTCATCCTCCACGCGGCGTTGCTGCGTCAGGGTTTCCCCCATTGCGCAAAATTCCCCACTGCTGCCTCCCGTAGGAGTCTGGACCGTGTTTCAGTTCCAGTGTGGCCGTGCGCCCTCTCAGGCCGGCTACCGATCTAAGCCTTGGTGGGCCGTTACCCCGCCAACTAGCTAATCAGCCGCGACCCCCTCTTCCAGCGAATTGCTCCTTTGATCTCCGAAATTTCCACTCCAAAGATGTTATGCGGTATTAGCCCCGGTTTCCCGAGGTTATCCCCCACTCGAAGGTAGGTTAGTCACGTGTTACTCACCCGGTCGCCACTTTACTCATGGATTGCTCCACTTTCTCGTTCGACTTGCATGTGTTAGGCACGCCGCCAGCGTTGATTCTGAGCCAGGATCAAACTCTCATTTGAAACCTGTCGTCTGCCGACGGGTAGTTGGCAGACTGCCACCACGCCCTCGAAGAGGCATGGTGGATCTATCTTGTGAGATCGCTCGGATTTCAACCCGAGCCTTCCTCTCACGACTGGCACGTTCAACCTAGTTGTCAAAGAACCGATCCGCTACCGCCTGAGCGGGCGCTTTCAGTTCAGAGCAGAGACACACAAGTGCGCCCCTGCCTGTCCTCGAAACTTGTACAAACTACGCGTCTTGCGCGGTCACTGTCAACCCGCTGCAATCACAGGATATCCACCTGTTTTCCACAGCCGGGAAGCTCTACGGGCTTGCGCGGGACCGGGTCTCTGACCCGGTCAGGTCGAGCGCAGCTCGACTTTGCCGGAACTGTCGGACACGCAGCAAAACGCTTCTTCCTCTCGGCAGGCAGCACAGCGCGCCTATGCCATTTCGGCACCAGCCGAGGCGGAAGAGCATCAGTTTGATAAAAGATCACTTGGAGGTTCTTGCGAACAACGCTTAAACCCTTCGAGGAACCTTGTCCCCGAATGTAGCCCCGTGGCCGGGACTGATTTGCAGGAATTACCTGTATTTAATTAGATGCCGGACGAGCGACGAGAGTTTCACAAAATACGCCCGGCTAGCCACACCACTGCTCTCGGTGAATTGTTTATATCAGATGAATGCCGCAGAGCGCAAGGGGGTGTTTACGAAGTTGAGGCTGGGCGTACTGGGGGAGCGCTAAAGCCGCACGGAAAAACGAATTACTAAAGGTAATGGTTAAGATGCCCGCTGGCCGACATGGGAAGCACGACTCCGCGTTGTCCTAACACCAAGTTCTTCCAACAACTTCCGATGCGCGTCTGCTCACGCCATTGCGAAAGCTCCATCCAGAGCCATTCTCTAGAGGACACTACTGGAGGGAAGAATCAGAGTGGCGCGGCCTGTAGACGGGCATGGCTCTCTATTAGGAGAATCCTTGATTCGACGACGCTGAGAACCGATAGTTAAATTGACTTTGATGGGGGAAGCAAGCGCAAACGGCCTCAATTCGAGGCCGTTTTCATTTTCGCGCCAACCCTGCCGAGCTTTGCTCGGCTGGACGGGTGAGGACACCCGTCCCTACGTGGTCCGTGGGAAGCGGATCAGCGGCTCGGAAGACATCCTGGCAACACACTTACGAAATAATTTCACTACCTTGGCGGCGGCAGCCGCCACACCACCGTGACCAGCAGCGCCACCGCGATTCCCAGCGACACTTCCACGAAGCGGTGAGAGGCGACGATCCAGGGCGGGCGTCCGTGGGTGATCAGCAGGACGATGGTCAGGGTGAACGATAGGCGCTGCCCAGGCGCAGCAGGGCGGAGAGGATGCCGCACAGCAGGATGCCGGCTCCGTACACCATCCAATTGGCGTTGAAGAAGGTGGCGATCAAGGCGCCCAGGGCCGCGCCCACGGCGGTCCCAACGAAGCGCTGCCAGGCCAGCGCCATCGGATCGGTGACGGAAAGCAGGATCACGATGGTAGAAATCGGCGCCCAGTAAAATTCCGGCAGCTTCAGCAGGCGCGCCAACAGCATGGACACAACCGCAGCAATGGCCGTGCGTAGCGAGTGGAATAGAGCTTCGCGGGTGAGTCCCAGGCGCCTTGCCCATGCAGCCATAGCGGCTGATTGTATCCTGCGACTGACGTCGCCTGTCCCACATCGGCTTAACCGCCGCGGTTGGTTCGACCTGGACGTACGGTATATAGCAAGGGCGGGAGGGATGACGCAGGTGGTCACCATCGTAATCGAGAATCCGACAATTCTTTTTAGTCCCGGCCTCAGCGCGCTACAATCGCGGCAAACACCGTGGATATTAAGCGCATAGCGAACACGTTTACTTACCGCATCGAGGCCAAACCTGAAGGCGGATTCATCGCCCACGCCACCGATCCCAGCCTCCCCCCGCTCGAGGCGCCTACGCGAATGGAGCTGCAGCAAAAGATTCAGGCCAACATCAGAGCTACCCTGGCCAGCGAATTTCCCGGATTAAATCTTCCCTCCGGAAATCTTCCCGCGGGTAAGGAATTCAAGTTCGACTTCCACATTGAAGCCAGGCCGGGCGGAGGATTCAGCCTGCATTCCCATGACCCGAACGCACCCACCATCGAAGGAGCCAGCCACGAAGAGATCGAGCATCCTTTCGCGGAAAAGCTGGCCGGAGTAGTCGGCAAGTATGTCCTGCCCGAACTCTCTCAGGCGCTGGCCAAACAGGGCGGGGCCGGAGATGTAAAGGTGTTCGTGGACCGGAAGGTAGGCTTTGCGGCGAATGCCGGGTCCCAGAAGCTCATCTCCGACCGTATGCAAGATTTCCAGCCATCCGGCACGATTCAGCCTTCGAACATCGGAGACGTTGTAACCGGCGACAACTCGCCAATTACTTTTGAGAAAAGCAAGAGCTGGCCCATCGTCCGTTTCCTGCTTACATTGCTGGTGATCGCCGCGCTGATGTACTTCTTCCTCCATCGCTGAAGACGCGGCCTTGAGCCTCGCGGGCAACCCTGAACTCGGCTGCACTCTCAGGAGTTGGGGCCCGCCAGGCTTTGCTCCGCATGGACGAGCCAGAGAGCCCTCCCCACACGGCCCGTGCCACTCTTACATGTCATGAATAGCTGGTCGTTGAGTTAATCCATTGAAGAGTTCATTTCGTGGTCAACCCAATCTCTGCGCCAAGCACCTTCGGTGCGGTTGCGGGTATCCCGGAAGTGCTCTCGAATAACGTGAGACCACTATGGTCGGCGCCATGATCCACGCTGCGCTGCACGATGTACGTCTCCTGCGGTTGTACTGGTATTTCGACGATGCTCGCCGAGGATACCTGTAACGGCCTGTCCGGCTGCGATAGAGCGATAACCTCGAGGTTTTGATCCGGCCATGGATTGCGCAGGCGAAGCGTGCTCCTGGCGCCAGCCTGAATTGCGACGCCCTGGAGTTGGCCTTTTGTTATGAGGACGCGGGCCCTTCCGCCGTAGTGCAGGGCAATCGTCGCATCAGCGCTCCAGTCGTCCGGCCATGCCGGGGCGACGCGAAGCAGGCCGTCGTAATCCTGCGCCAATGCTTCTTGAAGAGCGGCCGTCAAAACCCCGATCTGTTCGACATAAAACTCCGAGCCAAAGAATTTCGCCATACCATTGGGATAAAGCTGATACCGCGTGGTCAGCGCCAGCAGGCTGGACTTTACCTGCCCAGCCAAACCTAAGCGTGCGGCTTGAATCGGATCCCAGCTCCAATCGGCTTCATTCTGATTGCGTCTGGTCATGAAGGTGCGGACCGCGATCTCATGCATGGGCCCATCGTCACCGATCAGAGCGTAAGGCCACACCGGCTCGAGGGCAGAGTTCTCTACATTGTGAATCGGGGAAGCTGGATCGTAGCTCTCCGCAATGATGGTGTCGTCAAAGGCTGAGGCTGAACTCACCAGTGCCGACCGGTCGGAGGCCCGGACGATGGGAAAGTTGGGCAGCAGGGTGACGGAGGAGCGCAGCGTGGCGACCAGCTCTGGATCTGCTTTCAGCAAGGTCGCGGCTTCTGCAACCACCGGAAACAGGGCGCGCATGGCGGCGATGTTGTTGATTGGATCATGTACGTCCCAGACGTTTTCGTGAGCGTTGGCCGGGTAAGTGTGCAGTTTTCCATCCTTGTCTCGCGTCGCGTAAGCGAGTAGAAAGCGGGCGGCTTCCCGCATAACCGGATAGTTCGCCCGTAGAAAGTCCATATCGTTAGTGAAACGATATTGCTCCCAGATCCAAAGCGACACTTCTGCGCCGGTCGATAGAGTGCGGGCATTGTAGTAGGGCGGATAATCTTCGCCACAGTTGATGGGCGCCGGGACGTGCAACCAGGTTTCGTTTTCATACCCCTGACCATTGAAGCGCATGGTTTCCGGGATACAGATCCCCTCCCGTCCTCCCATGTGGTCATGCGTCCACTTCAGCATTGCGGGCAGATTCTCGCGGTAAAGACGGAAATAGGACTGGTTGAGTTCAGGCAGGCCAGCCCCGAGATTGGCCGCGACCTGCATGCGCAGATTAAAGTGCCAGTATGCCGATGGCCCCCACTGGTGCGCATCCCGAATGGAGGAGTACAGATCGCCGATGCCGGCCTGCGACCCCGGAAAGCGATCCAAACTTTCCCCTGCCGCGGCGTAGAGATCGATGGTCCGCAAATTCTCAAAGTACTCAGCCATGCCGTCGGGAGAAGACAGCTTCATGAGGAAGGCGCGCTCCCAAAAGGCGTGCCAGGCCTTCCTGTGATCGTCCGGAGTCAGGTTCACGGCTGCGTTGAGAATCGGAGCCGCGGCCTTTTCCGCATCTCCACCGCGCCAGCCAGGGGCCGCGACCAAGATTCGAAAGCTACCATCGGCACGGGGATGAAAGGATAGCGTCAGGGAGAGAGGCGAAGTCTCTTCGACCCGGACGTCGCGGGCCTCCGCCTTTAGGGCTGCGAGACAACCAAAAGTCTGGCCGCTTGCGCCAGCTTCGACCGTGTCCTGCCAGGTTTCAGAGATTACAGCGAAACCATCTGCTGCCTGCACCACCGGATGACGCGGCTCCCAGAGCTTGAGGACGGCGGTCTGCAGAACGGCCGGGTCCGCGCCGCTGACGTCGAGTTCAAATACATCGCTTGATTTCTGAATGAATGCGGTCGCGGTAAGCCCGGCTCCACGCTCCTGAAATTCGCCATCGTACATGTCGAGCCTTGCGGAGAAGTCGCTCGCAGAGGCTAGCTTCGCCAGGCCCGGCACCACCAGTTGACCGGGGGAGAGACGCAGGGGAAGGGTATCTGCCCGATTCAATTGGGCGGTGAACCCGTCCTCCGCCCAAACCGCAGCGCCGAGGGTTCCGTTGCCGAGCGGCATCGCCTCCTGGGTCATGGTGTTCGGCCGCTTTAGTACGATGTCGGATCGCCGCACCATTCCTGGCGCGTCAATCTTGAAGAGTCGCTGGTCCGGTGGCGTTTGCCCTCCGGCCATGCCGGTGGCCACTGAAATGCAGGATATTGCGACCAGCGCGGCGGTTCGAGTAGTCATCTGCCCTCACGATCTTGAATCGTCGGTGTGCAACGCCACCGATACTTGCAGCTCGTCAGATCTGCGCCGGTGAGAATCGAACGGATCATACATCAGTCAATCTTGAAGCGGCGCGGCAGCGACCCTAAGGAAATTCCAGGGTGATCAGCTTGGCATTCTGCTTACCTACGTTGGTCAACTTGTGAGTGAGGCCGCCCTTCTCCCAGAGTATGTCTCCGGCTTTGAGTTGGACCTTGGATGCGGCCCTGCCTTCGACGTCGCTGCGCAAATCGAGGTCGGTTACAGCTACCACCAGATAAGGACCGGCGTGATGATGTTTGGGCAGCACTCCGCCGGGCTGCAGTTGTAGCTCCAGGGCGCGGGCGCCGTCCTTTACGAAAAGGATGTCCTCGGTGCCGCCGTTCAGGATGTGCAGACCTCTTTCCTCATCCCACCTGGGCGGCGGCGAGCGGCGGGCTTTCTCGTCCTGCATGAGTTCGATAGTGATGTTGCGGAAGGGCTGGTCGGAAAGATTCTTCGCGATATGGGCGAAGCCGGCGGGGAGAAAGTGCGTCTCTCCATCCTGCAGAGTGATCGTGACCGGCGGTTTGCCCGCGACGTCATTTTCTACGTGCGCGGCTCCCAGGACTACGTAGATATAGTCGTGGCGATGACGGTGCATAAGCGTGGCGGCATGGGGCGCAACTTCCACCTTGAACGCGCGAACGTATTTATTTTGCAGGGCGAGATGGTGGCCAGGCTCGGAAGTGATCTCGACCTCAGGTGGAGTTTGGGCCGCGAGGGTAAAAGCAAACAGCAAGGCAATGCAAAGAGCCAGACGATTACGCATGAGGCGAGATTCTAGCATTTTGTTTCGGCGCTTCCTGATTTCAACCACCGAGGACACGAGGGCACGAAGAACTCTCAACCGGTTTAGACTGTGTCTTACATGAGCGATCTGGGGAAATTGTTGGTGCTGGTCGGGGCGATTGCCATTCTGGCGGGAGGGGTGCTCATGCTTGCCGGGCGGGCCAACATCCCTCTGGGGCGGCTGCCCGGGGACATCGTTTATCGCGGGAAGAACAGTACATTTTATTTTCCGTTGGCGACCTCGCTCCTGGTGAGTGTCGTGCTTTCGCTGGTGCTGTATTTGATTGGGCGGTTCCGGCATTAGACAATGGCCGACTATTGAGTAGGGCAGTGGGTTCGGCCAGGACCACGCTTTGAGTCAACGTCAACGTCAAAGGCGTCGGACATGAGTGTCCGACCCACACTGGAGTGCGATGAGTTCCACCGACCAGCTCGGATTCAGTTTCAAGCCTCCCGATCGCCGCGTTTGGACGGTGCGCGAACTGGTGGCGGCAGTGCGCACCCACGTTGAGCGCGAGTACGGCGACACCTGGGTGGAAGGCGAGATCTCGAATTTCCGGGCGCATGACTCCGGGCACATGTACTTCACCTTGAAGGACCAGAACGCGCAGATTCGCGCCGTGATGTTCCGCTCGCAGGCGCGGCTGCTGCGCTTTCGTCCGGAAAATGGCATGCAGGTGGTGCTGCGCGGGCGGGTCACCATCTACGAAGACCGCGGCGAGCTGCAGATTTCCGCCGAGTACCTTGAGCCCAAGGGCGCGGGCGCCCTGCTGGTTGCCTTCGAGCAACTGAAGGCGAAGCTCGAAGCTGAAGGGCTGTTCGACGCCGCCCGCAAGAAGGCGGTCCCCACACTGCCGCGGCGGATCGGGATTGTGACGTCGCCGCAGGCCGCCGCACTGCGTGACATTCTTAACATTCTGCTGCGTCGTCATCACACGGCCGGCGTCCTGATTTTTCCAGCACAGGTGCAGGGCGACTCGGCGAGCGCGGAGGTCAGCGCCGGAATTCGTTATTTCAACAAAACGCGCAACGTGGACGTCATTATCGTGGCCCGGGGCGGAGGCTCGGCCGAGGACCTGGCGGCTTTTAACAACGAGGTGCTGGCCCGCGTGGTGGCCGCTTCTGAAATTCCCGTGATTTCCGCGGTCGGCCACGAAACCGACTTCACCATCATTGATTTTGTGGCTGACCTGCGGGCCCCCACACCTTCGGCCGCCGCCGAACTGGTGATTCGTTCCCGGCAGGAAGTGGAAGACCAGGCCGAGGGGCTGCGGCAGCGCCTGGTTCGCGCTGTACGCTACCGGTTGCTGATGGGACGGCAGGCGCTGATTGAACTGGCGCAGCACGGCGCGTTTGGACGCATGGCAGATCTCATCAACCGCCGTCAACAAAAACTTGACGACTTGAAGAACCGGCTGGACCGGGCCGAGCACCAGATTCTGGAGCAGCATCGGCGGTGCCTGGAAACCGCGGCGGCGGCCGTCAGGCATTACGATGTCCGCCGCATGCTGGCCGGCATTCACCAGCAACTCGACTCTGGCGTCGCCGCCCTCGCTGCCGCTGCGCGGACTGCAATGCTTCGGCAAAGAGGCAGGCTCAATCAGCTTTCGGGACAGCTGGAGGCGCTCTCTCCGCTGGCCATCCTCGATCGCGGGTATGCTTTGGTCTTCGATCCCTCCGGGGCGCTGCTGAAGGATGCCGGTTCAGTGAAGGCTGGAGACCAGATTTCTGCCCGGCTAGCAAAGGGATCGCTGAATGCGACGGTAAACCGGCAAAAACAGAAATAGCCGCGTTGTGTGTGTGGGGCGGACACTCTTGTCCGACCCACAGAACCCCGACCCATCTTTACAAATCCTTTATTTCGATCAACATAGCCCTCGGCCTGGATTACAATTACTTTGTTCCGCTCAGGTCACGTCCATTTCTGGAAAGGGGGTCCGCAGGTGAAGTTCCTGGCAGCGCCGTGGCCGCATTTGTCGCTGATTTCAGTCGTCGACATCCTGCTGGTCGCTCTCATTATTTACGAACTGCTGGCGCTCATCAAAGGGACGCGCGCCGCCTACATGCTGGTGGGCGTGGCGGCGCTGGCGTTGGCGTTTTACTTTTCCCGGCTCGGCGAACTCACCACTCTGAACTGGCTGCTCAGCACGCTCTTGCCCTACGCGGTGTTCGCGCTGATCGTGATTTTTGCGGGTGAGATCCGGCAGGCTTTAGCGCGCCTGGGACGGCGGCTTCTGCGCAGCCGGACGGCAGCGTCGGAGGCGGACGCCTACGACGACATCGTACTGGCAGCCAACCTGTTTTCCCAGAACCAGACCGGCGCCCTGATTGTGATCGAGCGGGAAATCGGGTTGCGCACCTACATTGAGAGCGGCGTTCCCCTGGATGCGCATCTTTCCTACGATCTGTTGGCCACGATTTTCCGCCCCAGTGCGCCCCTGCACGATGGCGCCGTGATCGTGCAGAAGGATCGGATCGCGGCTGCGGCCTGCTTCCTGCCACTTTCCATGAACCCCGTGCTCTCGACACAACTGGGCACGCGGCATCGTGCCGGCATCGGCGTGACCGAAGAAACCGATGCCATTGCCGTAATCGTTTCCGAGGAAACCGGCGCCATCAGCCTGGCGGTGAGCGGCAAGATCGAGCGCGACGTAACCGTGGAACAATTGCGAGAGCGCATCGGAGAACTGCTGCGCCGTTATGTCCCGCCCTCCACTTTACCCACCCCCATCACGAATGGCAGCGAGGAAGCTGTCGGCTCCGAGGACGACAGTCAGAGGACTTCGCTTCCCCGCACGGCCGACTCGCGGGTCAGCCCGGGGGGAGACCGCTAGCCATGAAAGATTTCTTTCATCGGCACGTGCTGCACAATTTCGGCATCAAGTTGCTTTCCCTGGCCCTGGCCGTGGGCTTGTGGCTGGCGGTGGCCAGCGATCCGCCGGCGGAAGTTGCGGTGGATGTGCCCATCGTGTTCCGCAACATTCCCGAGAATCTGGAAATCAGCACCGAAAATGTTCCCCGGGCCCAGATCCGGGTACGTGGCCCGCAGCGTGTCGTTCGCCGCCTGCAACCCGCAGATATTTATGCCGAGATCGACCTGGGCGGGATGAAGCCGGGGGAGCGCACATTCGATTTGACCGCGCAACAGGTACATCAACCCAAGGAGCTGGAGGTCATTCAGGTAGTTCCCAACCAGTTCCACCTCATGTTTGACACTCGCCTTACCCGCCAGGTTCCAGTGCATCCGCGCGCCTTCGGCAACTTCGCCCCGGGCTATCAGATCGGGCGCCTGGAGGCGGACCCTTCGTCGATTACGATCAGCGGGCCGCGCCAGCGAATCGAGTCCGTCGAAGCTGCCATCACCGACCCGATCGATGCGAGCGGAACCATGGACCGGGCCACGTTCGTGCGCCATGCTTACGTCTCTGATCCCCTGGTCCAGGTGATGACCCCCAATCCGGTGCGGGTCACGGTTATCATGGAACACACCCCGGCCGGAACCGGGCGTTGAGCATTTTCAATTCAGCATGACAACCCAGACGCGACAACTCTTCGGTACCGATGGGATTCGTGGCGTGGCCGGCGAATTTCCCCTGACCCAGGACAGCACCTACATGATTGGCCGCGCGCTCGGGCATGATCTGAAGCGCTCGGGAGGGTCCGGGCGGGTAGTGATTGGACAGGACACGCGCGAATCCAGCGCATGGATTGCCGACCGCGTGACGCACGGCCTGATTGCCAGCGGAATCGAAGTCCACAGCGCGGGAGTGATCACGACCCCTGGGGTTGCTTATCTCGCACGGTCGCGCAAGTATGCGGCCGGCGTGGTCATCTCGGCGTCACATAATCCCTGGACCGACAATGGCATCAAGGTTTTCTCCGGCGATGGCTACAAATTGCCGGATGGGCATGAGATCGCCATCGAGCAGGAAATCTTTGCCCTGCTGCAGAACCCCGAAGCCCACGTGGATTCGTCCTTCCAGCCCACGCCGAGTCTCCCGGGTGAGAGCGAGCTCCGGCGTGCCTACATCGCTTGGCTGGCGCAGAATGTCAGCACTGATTTGAGCCGGCTCCGGGTGCTGGTGGATTGCGCCCACGGCGCCGCCACCGCCGAGGCCCCCGAGCTGTTCCGTCTGTGCCGCATTCAGGCGACGTTTATGAGCGCGGCTCCGGACGGCAAGAACATCAATGAAAGCTGCGGCGCGTTGCATCCGGAAACAGTCGCGCACGCGGTGGCGGAAAGGCCTGGACAATTCGATCTGGGCGTTACCTTCGATGGCGACGCGGACCGCGTGCTTTTTTGCGATGCCCATGGCCGGGTAGTGAATGGCGATGCCGTGCTTCTGCTGGCGGCGCGCGACATGAAATCGCGCGGGGCTTTGCCGGGCGAGACTGTGGTCGCAACCACCATGTCCAACATGGGCCTCGAAATCGCGTTGCGCAATTCCGGCATTCGCCTGCTGCGCGCCAACGTCGGAGACAAATACGTGCTGGAGGAAATGCAGAAGAGCGGCGCGGTCCTGGGCGGAGAGCAATCGGGCCACATTATTTTTCGAGATGGTGAAGCCACCACCGGCGACGGCTTGCTGACCGCTTTGCGCGTGATGGAAACCATGGCACGGACAGGAAAATCGCTGGCGGACCTGGTGAGCGATCTCAAAGTCTTCCCTCAGATGATCCAGAACGTTCGCGTGCGCGAGAAGGTACCTTTTGCCAAGGTGCCGGAGATTCAGAAGGCAATCGCCGACGCTGAGCACGAACTGAACGGCAATGGACGCGTGGTGGTGCGCTACTCCGGGACGGAAGCCCTGGCGCGGGTGATGATCGAAGCGGAGTCGGAAGAGAAGATGAAAGTGCTGGCGCAGAACATCGCCGGGGCGATCAAGCAGGCGCTGGGAGTGTAGAGCTTCCACCGGCGACCTTGTGGGGATGGGTCTCCGACCCGTCCGGGCCGAGCGAAGCTCGGCTTGCCTTTATCCGTCCTGGAACCACCGAGAATGTCTCTTTAATCCTGAGATTGAGAAAATAAGAAAAAGCCTGTCGAGCTGCGCTCGACCTGGACGGGTCGGAGACCCGTCCCTACACGGACTAGTCCAAATCCCGCCAGTTCGGCCCCACTCCCACCTCGACCAGCAGCGGGACCGTCAGGGGATGAACATTTTCCATCTGATCACGCACCAGGCTGCGCATGGTCTCCACTTCGTTCTCTGGGACTTCGAACACCAGTTCATCGTGCACCTGCAGCGTCATCCGTGATTTCATTTGGCGTTCGCGAAGAGCCGCATCGATACGGATCATGGCAATCTTGATCAGGTCGGCCGCCGTGCCTTGCAGCGGCGTGTTCACCGCAGTGCGTTCGGCGAAGCCGCGCTGGTTAGTGTTCTTGCTGTTAATGTCGGGGATCGGCCGCACCCGCCCGAACAGCGTCGTGACTTTCTGTTCACGCCGGGCCTCTTCCAGCGTCTTGTCAATGAAAGTGCGCACGCCCTTGTACTTTTCAAAATAGGCGTCGATGAACTGTTTTGCTTCCCTGGGCTCAATGCCCAGAGTTTGCGACAAGCCAAAAGCCGACAGCCCGTAAACGATCCCGAAATTGACTACCTTGGCCTGGCGGCGATGATCGGCGGTCACCATCAGAGGCGGAACGCCGAAGACCTGCGAGGCGGTAAGCGTGTGAATGTCGTCGCCACGGCGATAGGCCTCCACCAGCAGCGGGTCTTTCGAAAAGTGGGCCAGCAGGCGGAGTTCGATCTGGGAGTAGTCCGCGGCCAACAGCACATGGCCCGGTTCCACGGTGAATGCGGCTCGGATCTCGCGGCCCAACTCCGTGCGGATCGGAATGTTCTGCAGGTTGGGATTGGCCGAGGACAGCCTTCCCGTCGCCGTGCCGGTCTGGCCAAACGTCGTGTGCAGGCGGCCGGTGGCCGGATTCAGCAGTGCCGGCAGGGCGTCCACGTACGTTGACTTGAGTTTCGAGAGCTGGCGGTATTCCAGTACCTTGCGGGCAACCTCGTGAGTTTCCGCCAGATTTTCCAGCACATCGACGGCGGTCGAAATGGTCTTGCCCTTGCCGTACTTCACCGGCTTGGGCAGATTCATCTTGTTGAAGAGCACGTCGCCCAGCTGCTTGGGCGAATTGATGTTGAACTCAGACCCGGAGAGTTGCCAGATTTCGCGGGCCTTGGCCTCGACTTCGCGTTCCAGCCGCGACGACATTTCCGCGAGAACATCGCGGTCGATCTTGACTCCGGCCTGCTCCATGCCCGCCAGCACCGGCAGCAGTGGTAAATCAATTTCTTGGTATAGCTTCAGCAACCCGGCCTCTTCGACTTGCTGGCGGAGAACTGCAGCAAAGCGTCCTGTGACGTCGGCTGACTCCGCGAGGGTCCCACTCAGCTTCAGGTTGAAGCGCCGAAGCGCCACCTCCGCCAGACGGTGCGAGGAATAGGTGGGATCGAGCAGGTAGGAATACAGCATGGGATCGTGGCGTACGCCGCGCAACGTGATGGCCTGGGGCTCGAAGGCGTGGATGGCCGCCTTGTAATCGTGGATCGCCTTGGGTACGCCCTCGTCTTCCAGAGTCGTTCGCAGGCGCGCGCCCGCGGCCTCCTGCATGGAAACGGTTAGCGCTGTGCCTGCAGCCGCGGAAATTGCAACCAGGCGGGCAGGGACAGCTTCCGCGAGGGCCGCAGTCAGGGGCAACATGCGCTCCTGGGGTTCTTCCGCCTCTTCTTCGTCCCCGTCGGCTACGTCGCTGGATTCCGCATCGACCGCCACGGCCAACGCGTTCCCGGCGGAAACCGCCTTCAGCACCGCGTCTACATCAGCCGCGGACTTCGCCTCAGCGTAATGCGCCTCGGTTACTTCCACCACCGGCAGCAGCTCTTTCAGCAGGGAAGTGAATTCCAGTTCAGTGAACAGCCCACGCAAGGTTTCGAGGTCGGGCTCGCCGGCGCGCATGGCGTTCACATCGAGCTCAACGGGCACATCGCAGTCAATGGTGACCATGCGCTTGCTGAAAAGGACATTGTCGCGATTATTCTGCAGCGATTCGCGGTAGGACTTCTTCTCGACTTCGGCGGCGCGATCGAGCGCCTGCTCCACGGTACCAAAGCGCCGGATGAGTTCGACCGAGCCCTTGTCGCCGATCCCCGGAGCGCCCGGGATATTGTCCACGGAGTCGCCACGCAGGGCCATGACATCGATGACCCGCTCCGGCGGCACCCCGAGAATTTCTTCCACCTTTGTTCGCGTCGCAGATCAGGTTGTCCTTGGGCGGATTCAGTACCAGGACGCGATCGTTGACCAGTTGCAGCATGTCCTTGTCGCTCGAGACCACATACACCAGATACGATTGCGCGGCGGCCTTGCGGGCCAGGGTGCCGATCACGTCATCGGCTTCGTAGCCCGCGAGTTCGAGGATGGGAATGCGGTAAGCCTCGAGCGCGCGCCGGATGTAGGGCACCTGCTGCACCAGTTCCGCCGGCATCTCACTGCGATTGGCCTTGTAGCCGTGATATTCGACTTCCTGAAAGGTCTGGGTCTTCAGGTCAAATTTGCGTACCTTGGTGACCGTTTCCGCCTCGGTGTCCCGGAAGGTGGGGGCGGCAACGTCAAACACCGCGGCCAGATATTCGGGCGAGAAGTCCTCGCGCAGTTTTCGCAGCATGTTGACAAAGACGTAAGTCGCTGCAGTGGGCAGGCCGGTCTTTGTGGTCATGCCGCGCTGGCGCGCCATGGCGTGGTAGGCACGGAAGATGAAAGACATCGCATCCATGAGGAAGATGCGGCGGCCATCAGTGGCAGTCAGCTGGGGCGGGACAGGCGTCGGCGTGCTTTCCACCTGGGCAGTCGAGGCTTTTCTTCTGGGGGGCAAGGCTCAAGTTTAGCAGGACGCCAGTTGTGAGTTCGCAGTTCCGGGATGTCAGTCCTTCACCGGCTTGCCGTACGCGGTTTGATAGTGCAGTTTGATTACCCCGCATGTGCCCTGCTCCTGCGAATAAACCACACAGCTATCAAAGGGGCGGGAATAGACGTGCAGGCTCACCGCGCGCTGGTTGAATTCCCGGGGATTGTAAACCCGGTGCACCGGCTCCAGCGGATCCACGGCACACGGCTGGCGCGGATTCATTTCGACCGTGTCCGCGGTCTCGAGCGTACAAGTGCCCTGCTCGATATCTTGCGCAATCGTGCGGTAGTTCTCGACCCGCAAGCGTCCGATCGGGACTGCCATCCAGCAATTCTGCTCGCGGTGGTTGTGCACCGAGCTCGCCTGACCCACCTCCCAGCAGATGGCGACCAGTTCGTAGAGTGGAGTCTTGTCAATCAGGTTGCGGGTATAGTGCTGGCGGTCCCAGGTCAGGTAGGGGTTCAGCGTGTCGGAGGCGACCGGAGCGCTTTTGAGAAAACGGATGATCTGGTTGATCTGGCTGAAAGCCGGTTCGGGAAACTTTCTCAGCTCCGCGACAAAATCCTTGATTGGCACCGGCTTTGATATTGCTGGTGTTTCCATAGCTCACTCCTGCACGCCCAGTATATTCCTGAGCGTGGTCACTCCAGAAGCATGCAATCTCCATAAGAATAGAAGCGGTAGCGTTCAGCCACGGCATGACGGTATGCGTCGAGCACTCGTTGCCGGCCGGCGAAAGCGCACACCAACATGAGCAGCGTGGATTGCGGCAGGTGAAAATTGGTGAGCAGCGCACCCACGATCCGGAATTGATAACCGGGATAGATAAAGATATCAGCGTCGCCGCTTCCTGCCTGTACACGGGGTGATTCCCGCGCAGCATACTCGAGCGTCCTGACGGTGGTGGTGCCCACCGCTACGACCCGCCGCCCGGCATCCAGCGCGCGATTGATGGCCGCAGCCGCGCCCGGGGAGATGGAATACGATTCGCGGTGCAATCTGTGATCTTCCACCCGCTCCTCGCGCACCGGTTGAAACGTACCTAACCCCACGTGCAGCGTAATTTCCGCCGTCTCGATGCCCCGCTCTTTCATTTCGGCCAAAATCTCCGCCGTGAAGTGCAGACCTGCGGTGGGCGCAGCCACAGAGCCCTTGTCCCGGGCATAGATGGTCTGGTAGCGCTCCCGGTCACCGGGACTGTCGGGCCGATCAATATAAGGAGGAAGAGGGACGTGACCAATGCGCTCGACCGCAGCAAAGAAATCCTGCACTGGAGCGAAGCGGATGCGACGCTCTCCGAAACTGCCGCGGGCCACGACTTCCGCCTGCAGTTCGTCCTGCTCGCCGAAGAACAAACGCTCTCCCGCGCCGATCTTGCGCCCAGGCCGGACCAGGCACTCCCACTCCCTGGGCTCGCTTGAAACTTGCCGCGTCAAGAGGACTTCGATTCTGCCCCGCAGAAAATCTCGTGCGGCCGGATTCTTCGCACTGAGCAACTGCGCCTTCACGCCGCTTCTCCTGCCGAACAAGCGCGCGGGAAAGACGCGGGTGTTGTTGAACACGATCAGATCGTCCGATCCCAGAAGTCTGGGAAAGTCCCGGAATTGTGCGTCGCGCATCTGTTCAGCGCCGCGCTTCAGATGCAGCAGTCGTGACGTCGCCCGGTCGGACAGAGGTTGCTGTGCAATGAGTTCGTCGGGCAATGAATAATTGAAATCGGAAACCAGCACGCACTTTGATTATAGGATTTCTCGCCTGCCTTCATCCCAAAGGAGGAAGAGCAGGCGTCATGCAAGAATGTAATAGTGTGTAAACGTCGTTGTAACCACTAACTGGTTGGGTTACCATACGCGGAAACAGCCGGGGCTTGCGGTCCAACCTTCCCGAAGACGATGTCCAGCGAACGTCAATATCGGCGCGAAATCGTCCTGCTTGGCAGGGCCTTGCACGAGCGGGGCTACGTCGCCGCGATGGATGGCAATCTTTCCGTGCGCCTCGACCAACACCGCATCCTCGCCACTCCGACCTCCATGTGCAAGAGCATGATGAAGCCTTCGGACCTGGTCATCGTGGACATGGAGGGCCACCGTTTGGAAGGGCGCCGCGACGTCTCGAGTGAAATTGCCATGCACCTGCTGATTTACAAATCGCGGCCGGATGTGCAAGGCGTGGTGCATGCGCACCCGCCCACAGCCACCGGCTTTGCCGCCGCCGGCATGGCGCTCAACCAACCGCTGGTATGCGAGGTGGTGATTGGACTGGGCTCGATCCCGCTCGCCAAATATGGCACGCCAGGGACGCCCGAGCTTACCGCAGCGCTCGAACCCCTGGTCCCCCAATACGACGCCATTCTCATGTCGAACCACGGGGTGGTCGCGTATGGCGCCGACCTGCATCATGCCTACATGAAGATGGAAACCGTCGAACACTTTGCCCAGATCGCGCTGGTCACCCACCTGCTTGGACAACAGCAGCCACTGGGCAGCGAGGAACTCGGAAAACTAATGGCGGCGCGAAGCAAGTATCAGGGATCCAGGTCCGCCGCGTCTCTGCCCCTCGCAGTTCCCTACGCTGGCGAGACGGATGATCGCCCGCAGCCCGTTGCCCGACCTTCCCGGCGAGTTCGCCATCGTTGAGCCTGCATGGCGAGGGCGCCCGTCCCGCACGAGCGAATTGTTACTCTCCGCCGATTCGGAATCGCATTCCGGCGCGGACGTTTGCTCCCAGCGCCGGATATCCCACAACTTCCTGATACTGCTTGTCGAGGGCATTCTCCAGGTTCACGTAGGCGGTGATGCGAGAGGTGATCGCATACCATCCACCGAGATCCACGCGGGCGTAGCCCGCCGCGTGGTTGATGCCGTAGCCGAGGAAATCAGAATCGGAGCGTCTGCCGATAAAACTTCCAGCGAGATTTGCTCCCCAGCGGGTGCTCAGGTAAGTCAGCAGCAGACTGCCCGAATGCTTGGGACGGCGGATCAACGGCTGCCCAGGTTCGAGCAGTGGATCGAAAGCGAACGGTTGCTCCAGAATCTGCGTCGACGTGTAGGTATACGAGCCATCAAACGACAGCTTCGCCAGCGGCCGGCCATGAAACTCCACTTCAGCCCCATGCGCCAATGCCTCATTGACATTTATGTACTGGCCGCAGAAAGCACTGGGCGGTGGACAAGCGGTGCCGGTCAGGAAGTTGAAATCGATCTTGTCGCGAAACAGCCCGTTGAAGTAGGTGGCCGTGAAGGAGTAGTTCCGGGAGAACCTCTGCTCTACACCGGCCTCGAACGAGCGTGCCTTCTCCGGCTGGAGATCCGGATTGGCAATGACGGGAAAGCCTCCGCCATTCCCGAATGACTGGGCGAAACTGGGCTCTTTGATGCCGGTGGCGTAGCTGAAGCGGAAGCGCGTGCCGGAAAACAAACTCCCGCCGCGCAGCGCCGTGAAACCCAAAGCAATTCGCGGCACCACTTTGTCTCCGAAACTCTGGTTGTGCACGAAACGGGCCCCGGCCACTACGGACAGCCGCCCCAGGCTCAGAAGCTGCTGCCCGTAAACCGCATGGTTCAGGCGCACCCCGTGACTCAGGGAGTCGGGAAGGGTACCGGTGGTCCCGTTCTCATCTTCGAACTCATATCCCACCGTGGTCTGGGCCCAGCTTCGTTCCGTGTAGTTACCTTGATAGTCGAAGCCGGAGCGGTTGATGTGGGTGATAGCGTGGAAAGGAGTGTCGATCTGGTCGCCGAAAGGATCCACGCGTCCGGGCTGGTTGACGGTCTGGATATTGGTACGGTGTAGCGCATACTCGAAGCCGGTGAAGCTATGCTGCCAGCGTGAGGGCCCTGCGATCGTCAACTCCACGCTGGCCAGGAGGTTGTTCTGCCGCGCGCGCTGGTCAAGGTCGGGAGGAAGGATGGGGTCGCCGTTGAAATTCCAGTAGCTCTGCACGCCGGTAGCGCTGTTGGAATGGCGTGCGCGCACCCGCAGCGCCGCCCAATCGGTCAACTTCACACCAACGTTCCCGCCTTGCAGGGAGTTGGAGTAGTCGTCGTTCGGACCTTGTCCCATGGTGTTGAACTGGTCGCCGAAGAGGTTGTAATCGAAGCGGTCGTAGGTGCCGGCGAGCGCTGCATATCCGTTGGCTGAGCCGAGATTTCCGCCGTCCGCGCCGAAACGCAGTTCCGGCACCGGCGTGCTTCCAGTGCGGGTAAAAACCTGCACCACGCTGGTCATGGCATCGGAGCCGTAGAGCGTGCTCTGCGAGCCCCGAACGAATTCCAGGCGGTCCGCGCCGGTCAGGGGAAGCACGCCGAAGTCGAAGATTCCGCCGGGATCGTTGGCCGGAACTCCGTCCACGATCACTTTGTTGTAAGTAGACTCGCCGCCGCGCACGAACAAAGAAGACAACCCGCCGCGCTGCCCAGATGTACTTATCACCGCGCCGGGAAGAAAATGCAAAGCATCGTCGGCTGCCACCGGTCGCATGACTTCCAGTTGCCCGGCGGTCAGGACTTCGACGTCGGCCCCGGTCGCGCTGCTGGGAACCAGAGTTCGGGTAGCGCTTACGGTCACGGTTTCAGTGGCTGGCGCCAGTCGGAGGACAACCGTAATCGCTTCCGAGGAAGACCCATCGACGTTCAGTTCGGCAAAACCTGCAGCCAGTATGCGAGCGCGGTAGGATGCCGAATTTCTTTCGCGAAATATTGCCAGCCCATCGGCCGATGTAGTCTGAATGGCGACAGGAGTTGATGAATCAGTGCGAAACAATTCAACCTGTGCCCCGGCGACCGCCGCCAATTGAGGATCAACCACCTTGATCTTGAAATCGGCTGCCGATGCCACAGCCAGCAGAGATAAAACAGAAACGAAAATCTTGAAGAACCGCATGCACTCCTCCTTTGTCACGCGAAAGGGGTTGGTGTGTACGGTTCACGCCGGTCTCCTGGCTTGCGAGTCAGGACGAAATGCGGACTGGATCTCCCGGTCCACGTAGGGGCAGGTGTCCTCACCTGCCCGGCCGAGCTTAGCTCGGTTTCCTAACGTCCGATGAACACAACCGGCCTTCCCAGGTTGCCCCAGTGACCGGCTGCGATTTCCTCGCTTACAGTTGCGCGGCAGCGCGGGATTCTCACCCGCTTCCCTCCTCGTCAGGGTGACGAGGGTGCGCGAACCAAGGAAGTTGTGAAAGAGCTAACAGAATATGGTTTGGGAAATTTACTCGCTCACGGCAGTGAAGTCAACCGGAGTGAGATGGAGGACGGGCGTCCCCTCCCGTCGTGCAGTTGTTGCTGGCACACAGCATTGTCGAACTGCGCCCGACCTGGACGGGTCCGAGACCCGCCCCCACACAGTCCCTCCTGGTCTACAGGGTGTGCAGGTATGCCAGCAAATCCTGCACCTGCTGCTGGGACAATGTCTGGCCGAAGGCTGGCATCATGTTGCGGCCGGTCACGATTATTTCACCGACCCGTTCATCATTGGCCGGCATTCCACTTTCTGACAGAAACTTCTTCTTGAAGACTCCCTGCAGGCTGCGCGCTTTCTTATCGCGGGACGAGTAAGGCTCGTGGCAGCGATCGCAGTATTGGTCGTAAAGCCGCCGGCCGGCCGCCTGTTGCGGGCTCAGTCCCAGTTCAGCGTCGCTCTTTCGGCGCTGCACATCGCAGCCACTACTCAGGATCAGGGCAACAGCGACGATCGCGAGGGCTTGCCAATTTCTGAAAGTTGGTGCCATTCGTTCCTCAAGCATCTGACGCAGCGCGCAGCATGTGGCAGTTGCCAAGTGCTAATTGCCAAGTGCCCACGTGCGCGGCGCGGAAGTACAATAGTAGAGCAATCCCATGCCCGCTGCCGTCAAACGCGTCACGGTGAAACGAGTTTATGAGAAGCCCGCTCGCGGCGACGGCTATCGCGTTCTGGTGGACCGGCTCTGGCCCCGCGGCCTCAGCAAGCGCCAGGCCGCGCTGCATAGCTGGTTGCGCGACCTCTCCCCTTCTGACCAACTTCGCCAATGGTTTCACGCCCGCCCCGAACGCTGGCTGACTTTCCGCAAGCGCTATCTCAAAGAACTGGCGTTGCCTCAGGCCGCGGAGGCTCTCGATGAGCTTTACCGCCTGGCCCATCGGAAGAAGAATCTTACACTCCTGTTCGCGTCGAGGAATGAGCGGCACAATAATGCGGTAGTCCTGAAAGACCTGCTGGACGGGATGCGCAAGCCGCCCACCGGTACCGGCCCCGGCGCGGTGCGCGCGCTCCGCCATCGTCAGGCCAAGCGCATGCCGCGGTAAATGTGCTGGTGTGGGTCGGACCCTCTTGTCCGACGCTTTTGACTTGGGTTTTGCCTTACTCGCCCGAACGTCCCAGGTAGTCCGGCAAATTTTCGTGGTTCAGGCCGCGCCAACTTCAACAGCGACGTCAAGGGCGTCGGACAAGAGTGTCCGGCCCCACACCAGCAACAACTCATTTTGCGGGTTTGCCGTCGTCCAGAATTTGGTCGACGATATCGTCGATGGTTTCGTTGATGCGTTTGTCCGGAAGGTTGAAGTTGTTCGACAAGATGGAGAATGCAACCCGTTCGCCGCGATTGGTGGTGGCGTAGCCGGACAGCGTCTTGACTCCGCCCAGCGAGCCGGTTTTGGCCTGCACTCGCCCTTGCGCATCCAGGCCCTTGAAACGATTGGAGAGAGAACCGTCGGTGCCGGAGAGAGGCAGAGTGTCGCGGAAACTGGCGCCCCAGGGCTGCGCGTCGGCGTAACGCAGCAACTGGACCACCGTGTGCGGCGTCACCAGGTTTTGCCGCGAGAGTCCGGAGCCATCGTAAAACGCGTACTGATCGCCCGTGATGCCGGCCTGGTTGAGGAATCCGCGCAGCACTTCGAGTCCGCCCTCGACCGTCCCCGCGGTGCCTTTTTCGCGGCCCAGCAGGCGCAGCAAAATTTCCGCATGCAGGTTCTGGCTGACCTTATTGATCACCCTCACATCTTCAATCAGCGGCCGGGATTGATAGCTGGCCAGCACCAGGGGCTGGTTCTGCAACGCCCGTGAGGGTTCGTCGCCACCGCGCGCAGCGGCCGAAGCCGTGATCGTGAGCGTGGACAGACTGGATAGTTCGGTGTGCCGCGTCTTCTGCTTGCCGTACACCGCAATGCCACGCACTTCCAGCAGATGGCGAAACAACTCCGCCGCAAATTCCGCCGGATCTTCGATGGCCAGGGCCTCATTGGCCCCGGCGTCGCCCAGCGGCATGTTGCCCCAGAGGGTCAAGGTGGTGGCCCCGGGTTCGCGATTAATAAAGATTTTCCGCCCCGTGCCCGCGGGCGTGGTCATGATGCGATTGTCGATGCGGTAGTAATCGGCAAAAGGCGTAATGCTGACGAAGGCGCGGTCACCGGCGCGATCGGCGGGCAGGATGTTCACGAAAATTACATTGTCGTTGATGGTGAGCGCGGACACGGGAGCCCCGTCCGCCCACACCAGATCGTCCTGCGTCCAACCTTCGCCGTAACGCTCAAAGGCGAAATAGGAATCGTCGGCGATGATGTCGCCGTCCACGTACTTCACGCCTTTTTGGGCCAGCGTGTCGGCCAACTGCTCGAGCACGCGGATAGGATGGTCATTGCGCTCGGTATGCTGAGCGTAGGGCAACTCGCGGCCCGAAAGGTTGGGATCGCCGCGTCCCACCAGCACCAGGTCTCCGGTGAGACGGCCGTGGGTGTCGAGGGTGCCGTTGGTTTCGACCGTGGTCCTGAAGGTGTAGTCCGAGCCGATCAAAGCCATGGCCGCTGCGGTGGTAAACAGTTTGGTGTTGGAGGCGGGCGTGAACAGTTTGTCCGCGTCCCGGGCATAGAGCACTTTGCCGGTGGAGAGCGAAACGACTTCGATGCCCCAGAAGCCACGCGCCAGGTCGGCAGGTTCAAGAATGGCGGCAATACGCTTTTCCAGGGCTTTATGCGAGGCGGCGTGCAGTTGTGTACACAGTAAAAGGCACACGGCAAGCCGCGAAAAAAGGCGCATACGGCGCATGGCAAGCTGATTGTAGCACCGCGGATTGGGCTCCATTAACTGCCTGTGTGTGGTCGGACACGCCCTGGGTCCTTGGTCTCTGGTCGTTGGTCTTTGGCCGTTGGCTCGGATCTCAGTCGATGGTCAACAGTACGCAAAGGCTAACGACTAAACGACCAAAGGCCAAGGACCGAGGAGTGCCGGTCCCCACGCGGACACATCCCCGCCCAGGCACATCCCACACGCATTTCGTCAGGGGTTAGAATCGCTGGCATGCGTCCAGTCTTCGAGTGGCAGATTGGGTCCCGCGGTGTGCAACTGGGAAAACGCACGCTCATCATGGGCGTGGTCAACGTCACTCCGGACTCTTTTTCCGACGGCGGCGCTAATTTCGATCGTGACCGCGCCGTGGAATATGCGCTCAAGCTGCTGCAGGACGGCGCCGACATCATCGACGTAGGCGGAGAGTCCACACGTCCAGGAGCCAACGTGGCGTCTGCAACCGAACCGGGCGTGAGCGAGAAGGAAGAGTTGGACCGGGTCCTCCCGGTAATTTCGGGCGTTAAGAAGAAAAACCCTCAGGCGATTATCTCAATAGATACCTACAAGGCCGCGGTGGCACGTGCCGCGGTGAGAGCCGGCGCGGAGATTGTCAACGATGTCAGTGGGTTTCTCTGGGACGCCCAAATGAGGAAGACTCTGGCTGAACTGAAGTGCGGCGCTGTACTGATGCACATGCGCGGGCGTCCCCAGGAGTGGAAGACGTTGCCGCCGCTCACGGACGTGGTAACCGTGGTCAAGCGCGAACTGCGCGAGCGCTCCGACGCCGCGGTGGTGGCAGGCATGAAACGTGAGCGCATGGTGATCGATCCTGGTTTCGGTTTTGGCAAGAACCGGGAAGAGAACTATCCATTGCTAAGGCAGCTTGAGGAGTTCCATCAGCTTCGCTTTCCTTTGCTGGTGGGCGTGTCGCGGAAATCTTTCGTTGGCCGCGCCCTGGCGCGCAAGGGGACCGACGTGCCGGTTGCCGACCGGCTTTTCGGGACCCTGGCGGCGGAGACCGTGGCCATCATGAAAGGTGCGCACATTGTGCGGACCCACGACGTGCGCGCCTGTGCGGATGCGGTGCGGATTGCCGACCTGGCCAGCTAGGACTTCGACCGGGCGCTACTCCGGCCGGCATGCGTCGGCGAACTTGCGGATGATTTCAGATTCCAGTTTCCGGTTCCACGCCATTCCTATGTCCCACTCCGCATAACTGCTGTGCACGGGAGCGAACTTCACTCCACTGGCATGCATCGCCCGGGCTGCCCTGGGCACCAGGGACACGCCAATACCGGCGCTGACCAGATTGAGAATGGTAAACATGTCATTCGGTTCATAGACAATTCTCGGCGTGAATCCGGAGCGGTCGCACAGGCTGATGCAATGATCGTGATAAGTGGCGGAGACTCCGCGATCGATCAGAATGAACGGCTGCTCCTGAATCCCTTTCATGGTCAGGGACCCGGTAAACTTCGCCGAAGTGGCAATGGTGAGACGCTCAGTCAGTACCTTGCGAACCGCGACCAGGGGATGCTTCACCGGCAGGCGCACGAAGCCGACATCGAGACGGCCGGCGATGAGGGCCTCGATCTGGCGGAGCGTGGGCATGTCCGCGATCTCGATTTCAACTCCGGGAGAGCTTTCGCGAAACTTCAGCAGGGCGCGGGGAACCAGACTGTGCACGGTGGACATGCCCACGCCGAGGCGCAGTTTTCCCCGTTCGCCAGTGCTGGCTCCGCGCACCGCCTCGAAAGCCGCCTCCAGGTCGTGGATAATCCTGCGCGCTTCCTTGTAGAACATGGTGCCGGCCGGGGTAAGCGCGACCCCGCGCCGGTTGCGGACGAGCAGCGGCCCGCCGATTTTTTCTTCCAGACTTCGGATGCGCTTGCTCAGCGCGGGCTGAGAAATATGGAGACGCGCCGCCGCCCGGCCGAAATGCAGTTGTTCGGCCAGCACGGCAAAGGAGGCCAGTTCCTGGGTTTCGAGTGCCATAAACGGAAGTTATCACAGGCTTCCAAACATTTCATTGGACGAATCGTCCCTGGCGGCCATCTACTATAGACAGACGGAGAGGTAACCGGTATGTCGGTAACAGCCTTGGTCGGGACGCTGGCAGCCTTCTGCACGACGGTGGCTTTTGTGCCGCAGATTGTCAAACTGCGCAAGCATGGTGGCCGCGGCTTGTCGTATGCCATGTTGTTTCTTTATCTCACGGGAGTGCTGCTGTGGCTGGCCTATGGCATTCGCATCCACGCGGTGGCGATGATGTGGGCCAACGGAGTGGCGGCGGTGCTGGTGTTGATATCCATCGTGCTGAAGGCCAACCCGCCGGCCAACCGGCTGAATGCGGCCTCGCGACGACTGCGCATCGCGGTCGATATGGACGAAGTCATCGCCGACTCATTCCGCAAGCATCTCAGCCAATACAACCAGCGGGCGGGCGCAAACCTGACCCCGGAGATGGTCAGCAGAAGTGGACTGGCCGAGGTAGTCCCCGGCGAAAACCGCGAGGACTTCAACGCCATTCCTCATGCGCCTGGATTCTTCGCCGATCTTGAGGTCATCGCCGGAAGCCAGGAGGCGCTGCTCGAATTGTCGCGCCATCACGACATCTATATCGCCAGCGCTGCCATGGAAGTTCCTTCTTCGTTCGCGGACAAGTTCCGCTGGATGGAAAAGAATTTCCCTTTCATTCCACCCAGCCGGATTGTGTTTTGCGGAGACAAGAACGTCATCAACGCCGATGTGCTGATCGATGACCGGTCGCGGCACTTCAAGGGATTCCGCGGCACCGGAATTCTGTTTACGGCCCCGCACAATGCCGCTGAGGCCGCGGAGTTGCGCGCTGACAACTGGAGTGAGGTGCTGCAGATCCTGCAAGGCGGGCGGCCTGAATCGGCCGGCGCCGAACAACTTTCTAGAACGCTTTCGATGAATCCAGCAGGATAGTCACCGGACCCTCGTTGACCAGTTCCACCTGCATCATCTCCTGAAACCTGCCAGTTTCGCAGCGCACTCCCGCGGCGCGAATGCGCTCTACAAAATATTCGTAGAGCGAGCGCGCTTTTTCCGGCGGAGCGGCAGCATCGAAGGATGGCCGCTTGCCGCGCCGCACATCGCCGTAAAGCGTGAACTGGGAAACCACCAGCACGCTGCCTTCCGCTTCCCGCACGGCGTGGTTCATCTTGCCGCCGGCATCCTCGAAAACTCGCAGACCGATGATTTTGTCAGCCAGATAGTCCGCGTCAGCTTCGGTGTCATCCTTCGAGACCCCCAGCAAGACCAGCAATCCACTGCCAATCTCGCCGGCAAGGTCGTTGCCGACGTTGACCCGGGCCCGGCTGACTCGCTGCACCACGGCGCGCATGGCTACTTCGCCGCTTCCGGCAGCAGCGTTTCCTGGCCGGCAACCGCGAGCCAGCGCTGGTCGCGATAGACGTAAATATCGGTGAAGCGGACCCGGGCCACGGTTTTTCCCTGCGCGTCCACCAGCGTGGCCAGGCCGCGAATGTAGCCGGAATCGCCGAACACATGCGGCGTGAGTTCGCTGAGGATGTTCTTACCGGGGCGGCGGTGGGGAATTTGCGCCAGAGTTTCCGCCCGGTCGTGCAGTTGGCCGTTGGGATCGGCATCCTGAAATTCGTCGGCCAGAATGCAGCCGACGGCGTCGGCGTCGCGCACTTCGAGCGCCTGGGCCCAGGATTGCTCGATCTGGATGAGGGCACTGCCGTCTTTGGACTGATGGGTTGGGCAAGTGGCCGCGGACATCAAAGTCAAAAGCGTCGGACAGGAGTGTCCGACCCACACGGGCAGCGTGGCAAACACGGCGAGGAGCAGGCCAGCCTTCACGTTGTTTCCTCCGGTTGAATAATACCGCGCCCGCAGCGTAGATGGAGGACGGGCGTGCCGCCCGTCCCGGATTGACGGCTGACTCGTTGACTCATAGAATCCCGGGTTCTGTGTTTCCAGAAAAATAAGTGTGGGAGTTCGTCAGCATGAGCCGGATTACCAGCTTAGTTGCGCTTGCGGTTTTCGGACTGCCGTCATTCCAGGCGTCGGCCCAGCAACCGGCGCCTTCATCGCACAATGAAGTTCTGATCAGGAATGCCGTGGTGATGACCGTCACCCACGGCAACATTCAGAATGGCAGCGTTTATATCAAGGACGGAAAAATTGCCGCCGTGGGAAAAGACGTGAGCGCTCCCGCGAGCGCCACCGTGATCGACGCCGGCGGCAAATATCTCACGCCGGGCATCATCGATTCCCACTCGCACATCGCGCTGGACGACGATGTGAACGAAGCCACCAGCCCGGTCACGCCGCAGATGATGATGATGGACGCCTTCGATTACCAGGACAAGGCCATCTATCGCGGACTGGCTGGCGGCGTCACCACTTCGCTGCTGCTTGCACGGGTCGGCCAACATGATCGGTGGCCAGGCCATTGTGATCAAACATAAATACGGAGCCAGCCGGGACGCGATGCTTTTTCCCGGCGCGCCGCGCTCTATCAAGTTCGCCAGCGGTGAAAATCCCAAGCGCGTTTATGGAGGCAAAGACCAGTTGCCCTCCACCCGCATGGGAAATTTTGCGGTGCAGCGGGCGGCGCTGGTGGAAGCGCAGGATTACATGCGCGAATGGGACGACTACGACGCCAAGGTTAAACGCGGCGACAAGGATGCCAAGCCTCCCAAGCACGATCTGAAACTGGAGGCCCTGGCCGATGTTTTACGCGGTAAGCTGCTGGTGCAGATCCATTGCTACCGCGCCGACGAATTGCTCACCGAGATGGCCATGGCAAAAGAATTCGGCTACAAGGTGCGGGCCTTCCATCACGCGCTCGAGGCCTACAAGGTGGCGGACCAGTTGGCCGCCCAGGGCGTGGCCATCGCCACCTTTTCCGACTGGTGGGGCTACAAGCAGGAAGCCTGGGACGCGATTCCGTGGAACGCAGTCATCTCGATGCGCAAGGGAGTGCGAGTCGCGATCAAGAGCGATTCGGAAGATTTTGCCCGCCGGCTGAACCAGGAGGCGGCCAAGACCATGCGTTACGGCGGCGCCACCGAGGAAGAGGCGCTCAAGATGATTACGCTCAATGCGGCATGGATCATCGGCGTCGAGGATCGCGTGGGATCAATTGATGTGGGAAAGGACGCCGACCTGGTGCTCTGGGATGGCTACCCTCTCTCCAGCTTTGGCGTGCCCAACAAAGTGCTGATCGATGGCGATGTTTATTTCGACCGCTCACTGCCGGGCTTCGGCATGCCGAACTATCGGGAGGGAGAATGACTCAGTCATCAGTCGTCGGGCGTCAGTCGTCAGGTGCGGCCGTTGGCCGATGGCCGTTGGTCATTGGTCCAACTGCTCCTGGCTCTCTCTGTTTGCTTCCTGTCGGAGGCATCGTTGGCCCAGCAGAAAACCTTCGCCCTTAAGGGCGGCAAGTTGCTCACCATTTCGCATGGCACGATTGAGAACGGCGTGCTGGTGATGTCTGCGGGCAAGATCACCGCGCTCGGAAGCGCGAAGTCGGTCACGATTCCGAAGGATGCGGAAGTCATCGATGTGACCGGAATGACGGTGTATCCCGGGCTGATCGATTCGGAAAGCTACCTGGGGCTAACCGAGATTTCGGCCGAAAGCAGCACCAACGATCTGATCGAAACCAGCGATGAGATCATGCCCCACATGCACGTGTATGACGCCTTCCACGCCGAGTCGGAGCTGATTCCAGTGGCGCGGCTCAACGGGATTACCAACGCCATTGTGGCGCCGCAAAGCCAGGACACCCTGCCCGGGCAGGACTCGTTCATTCAGCTCGATGGCAAATCGGCCAACGACATGCTGCTGGTGCGCGACATCGCCATGCCCCTGAACTTTACCGGCGAGCAGCGGCGGAACGAGTCCTGGGAGAAGCGGAAGTTTCCCCAAACCCGCATGGGGCTGGCGGCGCAACTGCGGCAGGCGTTCATGGACGCGCAGGATTATTCCTCAGCGCTGGGCCGACTACGAAAAAAAGAAATCCGAGGCATCCGACGACAAGAAGGGCCCGCCATCGCCGCCCAAACACGACCTGAAACTGGAAGCCTTGCTGCCTTATCTACAAGGCAAGAAACCCATCGTGCTGGCGGCGCAGGCGCCCAGCGATCTGGAGACGGCCGTCGGGCTGGCGCGGCAATTCAACCTGAAATTCGTGCTCAACCACATCAGCCACTCGCAACCGGTGCTCGACTACGTTGCCGGCTTGAAGGTTCCGGTGATCGTGGGGCCCATTTACGAAGATCCCAAAGACTACGAACGCTACGACGCGGTGTATAAGCTGCCCGGCGAGTTGTACAAACGCGGAGTGAAAATCGCGTTCGCGTCCTACGACGCGCACGCCGTGCGCAACCTGCCCTACGCAGCGGGCTACGCCACTGCTTTCGGCCTGCCCCACGACGAGGCGCTCAAGGCGATGACCCTGAATCCGGCCGAAATCTGGGGCGTAGCGGACCAACTGGGATCGCTCGACGTGGGCAAGATGGCCAACGTAGTGGTCGCGGATGGTGACCCGCTCGACGTCAAGACCGACGTAAAAAGGGTTTTCATTGCCGGGCAGGATGTGCCCATGAAAAGCCGCCAGACGGAGTTGCGGGACAGGTATTCCCGATAGCGGTTTGTGCAGTGTGGGTCGGACACTCCCTTCGACTTCGCTCAGGGCAGGCTTTGTCCGACGCCTTTGACCTGCATGTTGAAGCATCCAAAACTCATCTGGGCTCGACAGACAACAAAGGCGGAGATGATAAATTTCAATGCCGGGAGCAGGCCTGGAGAAACAGCAAGACCAAAGACAAAATCAAAAGCGTCGGACAGAGCCTGCCCTGAGCGAAGTCGAAGGGAGTGTCCGACCCACACCACTACTGGCAGCGGCGTTGACCGCATGGGCTGACGGAAGTAGGATTCTCTTTAGGCGACCAGGCGGCGAAGTTGTTTCCTCGCGCTCTTCCTTTACAGCGATTCGTGCGGGCCAGTACACTGTTTGTTCCCTAAATTCAGGAGGTTGGATTCATATGGCTGCTGAAGAGAAGAAAGAAGTTGTGGAGAAAGTCAAACAGATCATCTCCGAACAGTTGGGTGTGGATGAAAACGAAGTCACTCCCAGCGCGTCGTTCGTCGATGATCTGGGCGCGGACTCGCTGGACCAGGTGGAGCTGGTCATGGCCCTGGAAGAACACTTCGGGGTGGAGATCCCGGATGAGGACGCGGAGAAGCTCCGCACCGTGCAGGATGCCATCGCCTACATCGACAAGCACGCCAAAGTGAGCAAATAGAACCAGGCCGTAACCGCGACTTCTGGCGATCCGGGCGTACCGTGGCATCCAAGCAGCCATAGGGGTCCTTCGACTCCATCAGTTCATTCGCAACCGAAATGAACTGACTGCGCGCAGGACGACAACCGTGACGGAGTGAAGCCAGGGGCCAGAAGCCAGCGGCTAGAAGCGTTTCCGGTGCGCGCACCCGGGGAATTGCCATCCATGCGACGCCCGTAGCGAAATAAAGACTGCACGCGAGGAGAGCCAATGGCAGCCGTTGACGACAAAGTAAAACAGATTATCGTGGAACAGCTGGGCGTGGACGAAGGCGAAGTCACGTCGAATGCCTCGTTCGTGGACGACCTGGGCGCGGACTCGCTGGACACGGTGGAACTGGTCATGGCCTTTGAAGAGGCCTTCGAGATCGAAATCCCCGATGAAGACGCGGAGAAAATCCGTACCGTGCAGGACGCCGTCGATTACATCGGCAAGCACGCGAAAGGCGGGAAGTAGTTGGGACGTAGGGTTGTAGTCACCGGAATTGGCCTGATCTGTGGAGTGGGCAACACCGCGGAAGAGGTGTGGAAGAATCTGCTCGCGGGGAAAAGCGGTGTGGCTCGCATCACGGAGGCGGTCAGGCAGGGCTCATTCAAAGAGGAAGACCTGCCGAAGTTTGCCTGCCAGATTGCCGCCGAAGTCAAGAATTTCGATCCCTTGCAATTCATCGAAAAAAAAGAACTGAAGAAGATGGGGCGCTTCATTCACCTCGCCCTGGCGGCGGCAGATGAGGCCATGAAGGCTTCAGGTTTGGTGGTCACGCCCGAGATTTCCGAGCGCGTGGGCGTCCACATCGGATCCGGAATCGGCGGCTTCGACGTGATCGAGCGCGAGCACATCAGCCTGCTGAGCGGAGGGCCGCGCAAGATCTCACCATTTTTTATTCCCGCGGCCATCGTGAACCTGGCCGCCGGCCACGTCAGCATCCGCTATCACGCCCGGGGGCCGAACGAGGCCACCTGCACGGCTTGTACCTCGAGTGCTCACTCCATCGGAGACGCCTTCAAGATTATTTCCCGTTGCGATGCCGATGTAATGATCGCCGGTGGCACCGAAGCCGCCATCACTCCGATGGGAGTGGGTGGATTCGCCGCCATGCGCGCGCTTTCCACGCGGAATGACGATCCCGAGAAGGCTAGCCGGCCCTGGGACTCGGGACGCGACGGATTTGTGATTGGCGAAGGCGCCGGAATCCTGGTGCTGGAGGAATTGGAGTTTGCCCGCCGCCGCGGGGCCCGCATCATGGCCGAAATCATAGGCTATGGCATGAGCGGAGACGCTTTCCACATCACCCAGCCGGCCGAAAATGGCGACGGCGCCTACCGCGTCATGCTGAACACTCTGCGAGATGCCAAAGTGCAGCCCGACCAGGTCCAGTACATCAACGCCCACGGAACTTCGACCGATATTGGCGACAAGCTCGAAACCGTCGCCATCAAACGTGCCTTCGGCGAGCACGCCTACAAGCTGGCGGTGAGTTCGACCAAATCGATGACCGGACATTTGCTGGGCGGCGCGGGCGGGCTGGAAGCTGGAATCACTCTGCTGGCCCTGCGCGACCAGATCCTGCCCCCGACCATCAATTTGGAGAGCCCCGAAGCGGACTGCGATCTGGACTACGTCCCCAATAGCGCTCGAAAAGCGGAAGTGGAATACGCCATGTCCAATTCATTCGGCTTCGGTGGGACCAACGGCGCGCTGCTGTTCCGGCGCTGGAGCGGATAGATCAGTCGTCGGTCGTCAGTCGCCAGACCTCGGCTGCCAGCTAAATTCCACTAGCTGCGGAGCGGCGCAAGAATATAGGCCACGGCGTAAGGCGTGGGTTCAGGCGCGGTGACGAGGGAGCCCAACGGGGCGAAAGAATGGGGTGCCGCCGGGCACGTTCTGGCGAAACCGGGCGGTTTCCCTGGCGCTGCACGAGCGTGGACACTCGCGCCTACATTTTCCTCCCCCGGTCGCGTAACTCCCACAAAAATTTGGCTTTGCAAGGCCCAGATTGGTTCCGTCAGTCCATTTTGGGTAATGACACCTTGGTACCCGCGTATTGGCCTTCTATCCCTTTGCCAAGCGCCGGAGGGCAGGCCAAAATGGAGTTTCAAGGCATTCCCCAACGCCATGCAGAAATCGTCAGGTCTGGTCCTCGCGCCGCCTCCTCGCAGCAGAAAAACCTCTGCCCGGGTCGCTCTGGTTGATATCAGGGAGCCCGCCCGCTCCTTGCTGGCAGACTGTTTCAAACAATTCGGAATCGAAGCCGTCGAGATGACCGGAAACGTGCCGGAACGGCTGCAACGGGAAAAGATTGAGGCCTGCGTAGTGCATCTGACGCCCGAAGCCGTTCCCGTAATGGAGGCCGCTCGCTCCTCGGCATCCAACAACCGCATGGTGATCTATGGCCTCGGAGGCAGCGCCCAGGAGGCGATGAAGTTTTCCCGCTACGGGGTCAACGCCGTCTTCCATGAGCCGCTGGAACGTCAAGCGGCCCTTAAGCTGGTGCGCGCCACGCAGATGCTGGTGCTGCATGAATTTCGCCGCTATATACGCATCCCGATCATCACTGAAGTTTCCCTCGTATCCTCCGACAGCCGGCGCTTCACCGCCACCAGCCAGGAACTCAGCACGGGAGGGATGTCGGTCAAAAGCCCGGAAGATGTTCAGGTCGGCATGGCGCTGGAAGTTTCATTCGCCTTGCTGACTCTGCCCCGCATCTGGGTGCGCGCTACTGTCAGCTGGCGCAAGCCAGACAAGACCTTTGGCGTTCGCTTCGACGTCAAGGATGAGCGCCGCATGCGCATCCGAGAATGGATCGAAGCCTACCTGGAAAACTAGCGGTACTCCTCAATTGCGCTTTCTGCAGGGTGGAGCAGGCTGTGGGGTGGAGCAGGCCTTCAGACCTGCATGCACCTGCTCTGGAGTTCCGGGCTTTAGCTCCTGAGGTCCCTCAGGCGATCAGCCTCCTTTGGGGAATCCCCGCTTGGACATGTAAAATCCAAGCATACGATGGCAGCTACTTCCCAACTGGTGCAGATCGAACTTAGCCCCCCCGTCCGGCAACCCAAGCCGGAGTGGCTCCGGGCCAAGGCCCCGGTCGGCGAAAACTTTCACAATCTCAAAAAACTGGCGCGCGGCCTGGGACTGCATACGGTGTGCGAATCGGCGCAGTGTCCCAACATCGGCGAGTGCTGGAACCATCGCACCGCGACTTTTATGCTGCTGGGCGACATCTGCACCCGGCGCTGCGGCTTTTGCGCCGTGCCCAAGGGCAAGCCTGGCCCCATCGAGTGGGACGAACCCCGCCGCGTGGCTGAAGCCGTCGCCACTCTCGGACTGAAGCACACCGTCGTGACCAGCGTGAATCGCGATGACGACAACCTGGGCGGCGCGCGAATTTTTGCCGAAACCATTCGCCAGATCCGCGAACTCGTGCCCGATTGCCGAGTGGAGGTCCTGGTTCCTGACTTCCAGGGTCTCGACGAAGCCCTGGAGATCGTACTCGAAGCGCGCCCTGACGTCCTGAACCACAATACCGAAACCGTGCCGCGGCTGTATCGCTCGGTGCGTTCAGGCGCTCGCTACGACCGCACCCTGCGTTTGCTGGAGAATGCCAAGACAATCGCACCCGCGACGGTCACCAAGTCCGGCGTGATGGTGGGTCTGGGCGAGAGCACGGACGAACTGGTAGAAGTCTTCCGCGACCTGGGCTCGCGGGGCGTGGATATTCTTACGGTTGGGCAATACTTGCGGCCTTCCCGCGATCATCTCCCCATCTCACGCTTCTACACGCCGGAAGAATTTACCTATCTGAAAGCAGAAGCGCTGCGCTTCGGCTTCCGCCACGTGGAATCCGGACCGCTGGTGCGTTCCAGCTATCACGCCCACGAGCAGGCGGAATCCACCAGAACCGTGTAGGCGCGAGCGTCCACGCTCGCGCGTTTCGTGTAGCGCCGGCATCCTGCCGCTGTCCGAGGGGCAGCGCACCAATCAGGAGGAATAGAGGACGCACGAGCGGGACGCTCGCGCCCACATCAGAAGATCTTGAAGTGTATGGTCAGATACTTTTTCGGGTTCTCGCGAATGGATTTGACCAGGCCCCGGGTCTCAACCAGCATCTGGTCGGCATTGTTGTAGAGAGATGGATCACGCAGCAGTTTGCCGGCGGAGCCTTCGCCCGCTTCCAGGCGATCGGAGATGGCGGAGAGCTTGTCCATCGTATCTCGCAGCTTGCGGGCAAATTCTTCGTCTTTGGCCAGCATGCCGATCGGGCCCTTGCCGGCGTTCACATCGTCGGTAAGCTTCTTCACGTTCGCGATGGTGGCGTTGGCGTTGTCGTAAAGGACTGGATCCTTGAGGAACTTGCCAGCGGTACCCTTGCCCGCATTGAGGTCGTCGATCACTACATTCAACTTGTCCACAGTCGCGTTGGCCTTGCGGTATAACTCCTCATCGGAAAATAGTTTGCCCAGAGTGCCCTTGCCCTGGGCCACCTGGTTCACCAGTCCCTGAAATTCACTCACCGTCGAGTTCAGCCGGTTGTAGAGCGTGGGATCGTAGAGCAGCTTGCCCACCGAACCCTGGCCGCTTTCAACGAAGGCGACGATGCGATCCAGGCGCTTGAGCAAGGCATCCATGTTCTGCAGCGTGCCCTGACCGGCGCGCACCATGTCGCCAAAGTCCGGGACCTCCCGGCTGCGCAGCACATCTCCATCCTGCACTTGCGGACCCGTGGCTTGCGAACTGTCGATGTCGATATAAGTTTCCCCGAGCACGCCCGCGGTAGAGAGCAAAGTCAGCGAGTCCTTGCGCAAGTTAAACAGGTAGCGGGTATTCACTTTCATCGTAACTTCCACCGGAGTGAGTTGCTTGGTCCGGTCGCGCACCACCATGATCTTGGTCACGTTGCCGATGTCCACTCCGGCCAGGCGCACGGGAGCTCCCTCGCGCAGGCCGTTGGCGTTGTCGACATAGGATTTCAGTTGGATTTTGCGGGTGAACAGGCCGCCCGTACCGCTCATGAGGAAGATCAAGAGTCCCAGCGTGACGCTGGCAGCCAGCACCGTAAGCCCTACCTTCAGTTGAGACCACTTCAACTGCTTCTGGCTAGGCACGCATTCTCCCCAGCAAAGACTGCTCTCCGTGGCACCGGCACGGGTTAGCCCAGAATAATAGCAGACTGCGCTGCTGGATCACGCCATCCGATGAGCAGGGCGCAACGTTGTCGCCAACAGCAGCGCGACCAGATAGGCCGCGGCACCAGCGCCCAGTGTGACGTTCAAGCCAAACTGGATGGCGATGATAATGGCCAGGACCGAACCCAGGACGCTCGAGGCCGCGTTCATGGCCCACGCCCATTCCACCATGTTCCCCCGGGCTTGGTCTGGCTGGGTGGCCGGCAATTCACTCCCGCCCGCGCCCGCCAGCGCGCGCAACCCCGTGGGGAACGGCATACCCATGGCGAAGCCCAACGGGACCAGCAGCCCGCCGCTGACCAGCAGTTTGGCCATGAAGGGCAAGCCCACCAACCGTCCCAGCAGGCCGGGCAGCACGCCGACATACAACAGCAGGGCGGCGCCAATAAGTACCAGGGGCAGCCAGACCTGGCTGGTCTCCGCCAGCCACCAGCGAGAGACCATGCTGCCGGCGCCGCTGGACAGAAGCAGCAGAAAAACGACCACCGTCAGGGCATAAACCGGATGGCCCAGGAACAGAACGAAACGCTGGATGAAAGCGATCTCGACCAGAATGTATCCCAGTCCGACTGCGATGAAGTAGAGCAGGCGCAGCGGACGAGACTGCCGGCCCCGGGCCCCCATCGTCAACGGAAGCACCAGAAACACCAGTACCGCCAGGAGCGAGATAGCCAGAACCATCCCCAGCACGGCCACACCCAGATTGTTTTTCCAGTCCATGCCTTGCTGCAAGGCTTTGGGGTGGAGGATCTGGTCAAGCTTCAACGTGAAGAAGAAAAACGGAGCATTGTCGGTGACGGGAGACACATCGTACGGGTAGCGCGCCGCAAAACGTTGGGGATCATTCGCTTCAATCAGCTGGGTGAACGATTCGCCGCTGGCGGAATAGTGCTCCTGCACATGGCTTGCAGCCAACACCGAACCGGAGGGAGCGTAGAGCAGAAATAACTTGGGATGGACCGCCAGGTGTTGCCGTACCTGGTCCATCTCCTCGGCAGTGAAGGCCGTGCGCTTGGCCAATACGACCACCGGAATTCCATCCGCGTCCAGACGCCCTTCCGAAACCACGATGAAGTTGCCGGCCGGGTTCTCCACTCCCATTTCATGCAGGGCTTGCATCGCAACCGACACCACGCGCAAGGCTTCGCGGGGCTGTTGAAACTCCCAGCGCGTGATGGCGATCATCCCATCCGGCTTCAGATGCTCGAAGTATTCGCGGAAGGCTTCGACCGTGTACAGGCTGTTTTCGCTGAGGGCAAAGGCCCCCGCCGCCGTGGAGGCCCAGGTGTCCACCAGGGTCATTTGCACCACGTCAAACTGCTGCCTGGCATTGCGCACAAACGAGCGGCCATCGGTGACGTGGATGTGCACCTCAGGCTGTTGGTAGAGATGGAAGGTGTAGTTTGCGTAACGCCCGCGCATGATGGTGTTCGCAATGATGGGATTGATCTCGATTCCGGTAACGCTGGGACTGCCGCTGCCCAGCGCGCGCAGCACGTCCACCCCGCCGCCGGGTCCGATGATGGCAAAATCGCCATGCGGGCGCAGCACGTTGGCCAGAGCCGGGGGCGCCGACATCAGGTCCCTCTCCCAGCCGCCCTGCCAGTGCTTGGGATCGACGTTCATCAGGTAAGTGGACGCGTCGGCGTCGATCACGATCGCCTTGGCCTTGCCCTGGGAATCCACTTCCACCCGCGATATGGCATTCCAGCGCGCGAACTCTACCCACGCGGAATCGCGGAAAACTCCCTTGGCGTAAACAATGTCGAAGAGGTTGAAGGAGGAGTTGACCGCGATCAGGACCAGAATGAACAGGGCCCGTGCGGCAGCGGATCTTCGCGCCCTGCTGTCCACTGCCCAGATGGTGCCCGCGATCGCCATGCAGACGCCGGTGAAAAACACGGTGTTGGGGCCACCCAACCAGTTGAGCAGCGGGACGATGGCCAGGCAAGCCAGCGCGCCCCCCGCCAGATCGGCGGCGTAGAGCGGGGAAACGTGTTTGGCCTCGCGTGCAAAAACAACAGAGAATTCCAGCCCGGTAATAAAGAAAGGCACGGCGGAAGCCAGGTAAATCGCAGTGAGGCGAAGAAAATTCGCGGTTGAGATTTCCAGCGAGACCGGAGTGCGCAGCACGATCACCAGCACGACCGGCACGATCAGTGCGTTGAGCGAGCATAGCCTGGAGACCAGGGCGCGGGTCTCGAATCGCGCCAACCGTTCCTTCCGCAGGTGGGCAAACACGCCGCCGGCGCCCAAGCCCAGCAGGGCAATCGAAATCGCCAGAAATGCGAAGTGGTAAAACAGCACCACGGAAAACAAGCGGGTCAGTGCCAGTTCGAGCAGCAGGGCGGCGAAGCTGCAGAGCGCAATGCCAGAAAGCAGAGCGCGATTCGGAACCCGGTCTGTGCTGGTGATTGGAGTCAGGAGGGATGTCTCACTCATTGCGCAAGGTTCGCCCGGAACGCGGCCAGTCTAACAGAAGAGGAAGTCAGCTCCTGACCTCAAGTCTCGAGAATCACCTGCGCGATGGCCTGTTCGGCGGTGTGGGAGAGAGAAAGCGCGACATGCGCAGCCCCCAGGCGGGCGGCAAACTCAGCCGCCCTGCCATGGAAGGTGATGGTGGGCCGGCCTCCGGGCTGGCGGGAGACTTCAATGTCACGCCAGCGCACACCATGGTTCCAGCCGGTGCCCAGGGCCTTCATGCCCGCTTCCTTGGCCGCAAAGCGGGCGGCATAGCGTTCCACACGATTGGCCTTGGAATCACAATATTGAATTTCGCCGGCGGTGAACACGCGGCGCAGGAAGCGGTCGCCATGACGGGCCAGAGCTTGCGCGATGCGCGGGACCTCCGCAATGTCGATGCCGGTGCCGACAATCATGGGCAAGTAAGTTAGCACGAAACCAATGTAGGCGCGGGCGTCCCGCCCGTGCTGGCCGAGCTTCGCTCGGCCACTTGGCCATCCCTTGTCACGAGTCAATTCCTGTTCGCGCCTACACGAGCCAGGACGCTCGCGCCTACATCGAGCGCTCGCTTCTCTCCCGCCGCAGATGCCGGAGCTCTAAAGCAATCGCCACCAGCAAGGCTATCCCTCCGGCCACTACTGCGGCGGGAAACGCGATCTCCCGGTAGGCAACCGTCATGTTGGGATGAACGCCCCGCACGCCGCCACTAATCATGAGCCCGAAGATCCCCAAGAACAGGCACACGGCGAAGGCAAGAAGCGCCAGCAGAATGCTCACCACCAATACGCGCACCGCGACCAATAGCCAGCGGGCCCATGGTGGTCGGTCTTGCGCGGGAGCCATTGCTTCTCGATTGTAACGGCTCAGAGTTCGGTTCTGACGGCCTGGCCAGCCACGGTGCGCTAGAATACACTCCATGGCACAGGCTGCACCGCCGATTACCCGCCCTCCGGCGGAGGTCGTTCGTCTGACCCCCGTCTCACAAGCTCCGAATGGAATCTGTTATGCCGCCTCGGGCGAGATCACGGTCCCTGAAGCCGACCTGCGCCGCATGGTGTCCGCGGTACCTGACGCGGCTGCGGCCGCATTGAAACGCAAGGCTTATTACTTCGTCCCCCTGACCGTGAACCAGGGCGACGAGACTGTGATCGCCGACCGCTACGATGTGGGGTTGAGCGACAACGCAGTCTGCCATCGCAATCTCGACCTAGGTGATTCGCAGTGCGTTTTCATCTCCACCCGGTTGATGGACGACAAGTTCTCGGTGGCCTTTGAGTTCTATATCAACGTAGGCCACGCCGTGGTGGAACGGGCTGGGGTCTCGCAGGCCTTCGCCGACCTGGTGTGGAAGCAGGTGCAGAACAAGGCTCGCGGCGAGACCTCGCTCGATGCCTGGGAGTCGCGCAAGCTGGCCACCGAGCCCGGTCCCGATGCGGAAAAGTACAAGAACGAATACTTCGCCGCCAGCTTTTCCGACGCCATCTCCATCTATCTGCTCTCGCTGTTTATCGACGTGGACTACCACGACCTGCGCGAACGCGACTATCCCCTGCTGGCTCCGGCACAAATGGCCGAGCGGCTAAAGAAAGTAGCGGAGCTGTTCCCGGCGAATCCGGGGTTTGAGTTCACGATTTACCACAAACGACGGACATAGCCACGGATTTACAGGGCTGTGGGGGATAAGACTCCAGCGCGCCAAACCCTCTGTGTCCTCCGCGTCCTCTGTGGTTACAATCATCACTCCATGACCGTCACGGTCCGTTCCTTCGCCAAGATCAACCTCGGCCTGTGCATCGGCGCGCCGCGGCCAGACGGCTTTCACGATCTGCGCACGGTCTATCAGACGATTGCTTTGCACGATGTCATCCGGGTACAAGTGGGGCGCGGCATGGGAATTGAGATTCGTTGCGACGATCCTCGTGTCCCCACAGATCAGACGAACACCTGCTACCGCATCGCGGAACGCGCCATGGCCGCGCTTCAAGCTCGCGGGCGGGTAACCATCACCATCGACAAACGCTTGCCGGTGCAGGGCGGCGTCGGCGCAGGTTCCGGAAATGCGGTGGCGACGCTCCTGGCGCTCGAGCGGGCATTGAAAAGGAAATTGCCGGGGTCGGAAAGGCTGCGCCTTGCGGCGGAAGTAGGTTCGGACCTGCCGCTTTTTCTGGTGGGCGGGACGGTGCTCGGGGTGGGGCATGGCGAGGAAGTCTATCCCCTGCCGGATTTGCCGTCCGTCTGCTGCGTGGTGGCAACGCCGGAAATTGGGGTCTCGACACCGCTGGCGTTTGCGGACTGGGATGCCATGCACGAACGGGAAGGGCGCGACTTTAGTCGTGCCACCACTGCCTGGCAAGACTTCACGGCTTTGGCCGCTGAGGGCGAGGCCGAGCTTCGCTCGGCCCGGACGGGTCGGAGACCCGTCCCCACACAGTCCGTGCAGGGCACAAAATTGACGCCTTCTGCCCCCTCCGATAGAATGGTTGAGTTTGGTCGCGCGCTTTCTGCGTGGCTGAGTGGTCAACCTTTATCCGGTGTCCCTGTGAGTAAAGGCAGGGGCCGGGCCGAGACCTCACTTCTCGACCTTGTCCGTACCGGGATCGAAAACGACTTTGAACAGGTCGTCTTTCCTAAGTATCCCGAATTGCGTGAGGTCAAGCGTGTGCTCGAAGGTGCCGGGGCATTTTACGCCTCGCTCTCAGGCTCGGGTTCCGCGCTTTATGGGCTGTTTCACTCGCGGGCGGCAGGCCTGAGGTCTGTGGCCACGCTGAAGCGCGGCGGCATTCCGGCGGTGGCCACCACCACGATGACCCGGCAACAGTACTGGAGAAAGTTTCCAGTTTCCGGTTTCTAGTTTCCAGAGGATAATGCGGGGCACAAGGTTTTACCTGAAACAAGAAACTAGAAACTTGACACTGATTTACTGGGCCGTCGACTAATGGTAGGTCAAGTGCCTTTGGAGCACTTTGTCTAGGTTCGAATCCTAGCGGCCCAGCCAGAAAACCAGCTTCTAGCTCCCGGCTTCTGGCCAGGACGACGTCGCGGCGGTTGACGGCTAGGAGCTAGTAGCTAGGAGCCAGAAGCCCCTATGGCAACTCTTGCGACAGCGACCGAAAAGAAGGCCCAGATGAACGCCGACGAGAAACCTGAGCGCAAGCCCCAGCGCAGCCGGGTGGACGACAAGTTCAAGATCTTTTGCGGCACGGCCAACGAGGCGCTGTGCGACGAGGTCTGCGCCTTTCTTGGGTTGACGCGCGGCCAGGCGCTGGTCACTCGCTTCAGCGACGGCGAGGCGTACGTCCAGATTCAGGAGAATGTCCGAGGAGCGGATGTGTTCGTGCTGCAGCCCACCTGCCATCCCGTGGACGAGCACCTGATGGAGTTGCTGTTGATGATCGATGCGCTCAAGCGGGCGTCAGCGCGGCGCATCACTTCGGTGATTCCGTATTTTGGCTACGCCAGGCAGGACCGCAAGGACAAGCCCCGGGTGCCGATTTCGTCCAAACTGGTGGCCGACCTGCTTACCACGGCGGGCGCCGATCGGGCCCTGATTGTGGATTTGCATGCGCCCCAGTTGCAGGGATTTTTCAACATCCCGGTGGACCATCTGTTTGCGTCGCCGGTGCTGGTGGACTACTTCAAACGGCTGAACTTGCCCAATTTGACGGTGGTTTCTCCCGATGCGGGCGGTGTGGAACGCGCCCGGTTTTTTGCCAAGAAAATGGACTCGGCCCTGGCCATCGTCGATAAGCGCCGTTCGGAGATGAACGTGGCCGAAGTCATGCACGTGATCGGCGATGTCAACGGCCGCACCTGTTTGATCATCGACGATTTGATCGACACCGCGGGAACGCTGGTGAAGACCGCTACCGCGCTCATGCAAAACGGCGCCAGTAAAGTCTATGCCTGCGCCTCGCATCCCGTGCTGTCGGGTCCGGCGGTGCAGAACCTTTCGCAGTCCTGCATTAGCGAAGTGGTTGTAACCAACACCATCCCGTTGAGCGAAGCCGCCCAGCGGGAGCCGAAAATCAAGGTGCTTACGATCGCTGGCTTGATCGGACGTGCGATCCAGTCGATTCACGAAGAAACGTCCGTCAGCAGATTGTTCTTATAGGAACTAAAAATTTATGGCAACCGCAACCGAAAGCAACGTTCTAGAAGCGCAGCCACGCACTCCGGGCAATAAGAATGTCGCCCGCCGGGTGCGCATGGGCGGCAAGATACCCGGCGTGCTCTATGGCGCCGGCAAAGACTCCATGACGGTGACCCTCGATCCCCGCCAGGTCACGCGCATTCTCAATTCCGCCACCGGCCACAACACCATTTTCGACCTTGCGGTTGAAGGCGGCGAACGCACCAAGGCCATGATCGTGGACTGGCAATATGAGCCCATCAAGAGCTCACTGCTGCACATCGACCTGAAGCGCATCGCCATGGACCAGAAGCTCACGGTCAGCGTGCCCATCGTGCTCAAGGGAGAGGCTGCGGGAGTGAAGCAGCAGGGCGGCATCATGGAGCAAATCCTGCGCGAAGTGGAAGTCGAGTGCTTGCCCGGCGACATTCCGAGCGCCATCGAAGCCGATGTCAGCGAACTGGTCTTCGGCAAAGTGCTGCGCGTTTCGGACCTGACCCACGACGAAAAGAAGATCCAGTTCATCACCGACGCCAACCAGCCCGTGGCCCACATCACCACGGTCAAGGAAGAAGTGGTGGCTACACCGGAAGCGGTTGCGGCAGAAGCGGGCGCCGCTCCGGCCGAACCCGAAGTCATCAAGAAGGGCAAGCAGGAAGTCGAGGGCGAAGAAGGAGCAGAAGCCGCTCCCGAGAAGCCGGAGAAGCCCGAAAAGAAAGAGAAGAAGTAGCCGCGAGAACCGTGTGGGGACGGGTCGGAGCCTGCACTGCGGAGTCGAAGGGACCGTCCTGGTCGAGTGCAGCTCGGCAGTTTTGTTCGAGGCAAATTGATTAGGCGTGAAACTGATTGTCGGGTTGGGCAATCCGGGTATTGCATACCAGTTCACGCCGCATAATCTGGGCTTTCTGACCATTGACCGCATCGCCAACGATTGCGGTGTGGAAGTGAGAAATCGCCAGTGCCATGCGCTGACGGCGCGGACAGCAATCGGCGAGGAGCAGGTGCTACTGGCCAAGCCAGAGACTTTCATGAATCTGAGCGGCATGGCAGTTCGTGAACTGGTGGCCAGGCACGAGATCAGGCCGGAGACCGGACTGATCGTGATTTACGACGAACTGGATTTGCCGCTGGGCACGATTCGTATCCGCCAGCGGGGCAGTTCGGCGGGCCACAATGGCATGAAGTCGATCATTGGCGCTCTGGGCACGCAGGAATTTTTGCGTATCCGGCTGGGAATATCGCCGGAGCGGAAAATCGCGGATGGAGTCAAGTTTGTTTTGACTCCCTTTCGCAAGTCGCAACTAAAGAAAGTGGATACGGTGCTGGAGAGCGCCGCGGAAGCGGTGAACGTAGTGTTGCGGGAAGGTCCGGCTGCAGCCATGAACCGCTTCAACCGGAAGGCCGAAGCAATGTAGGCGCGAGCGTCCTCGCTCGTGCAGGCCGTAGCACGAGCGGGACGCTCGCGCCCACATTGGAAATCGAACGTGGTGGATGGAGAGAAAATGAATCGCACTTATGAGTTGATGTTTATTGTCCGCCCCGACATGGTGGAAGAGGAGCAGGACAAACTGATTTCCACGCTGGAAACCGCCGTGACTTCGTCAGGCGGCAATGTCAAGAGCGTGGAGAAGATGGGCAAGCGCCGCCTGGCGTACATGGTGCGCAGATTTCATGACGGCATCTACGTGCTGCTCACGGTGGAAGGCGGGGGCGGGCTGATTCACGAACTGGAGCGCCGCCTGCGCGTCACCGAGCCTGTGATCAAGTTCATCACGGTGCGCATCGACGAGGAGCAAAAGCGGTTGGACAAGATCAAGGCCATCCGCGACGCCAAACGCAAGACCCCGCCGCCCGCCCCGGTTACGGAAACCGGCGGAGAAGCGGCAGAAGTCACAGCGTAGCTGGTCGTCAGTCGTCGGTCTTCAGTCTTCAGCAAGATGCCTGGAGGAACCGGCTTCCTGACGACTGAAGACTGACGACCGACGACTGATTTTAAGGAGCATCATGGCTGAAGAAACCAGAGCAACAGCAGTGGCAGGTTCGGAGCGTCCGGCGGGTGGAGATCGCCCTTCCGGCGACCGGCCTTCATTCGGCGATCGGGAGCGCCGTCCTCCACGTCCCGGCGGACCGGGTGGCGGCCGCGAAGGTGGACGCAAATATTTTCGCCGCAAGAAGGTTTGCAAGTTCTGCGTGGAGAAAATTGAGGCCATCAACTACAAAGACGTGCGCCTGCTCGCCCAGTTCGTGGCGGAGAGCGGCAAGATCGTGCCGCGGCGCCTGACCGGCGTCTGCACGCCGCACCAGCGGCGTCTGTCCCTGGCCATCAAGCAGGCGCGGAATATCGCGCTGTTGCCCTTTGCCGGGCGCGCCTCGTAAGCGAACCTGGCCACGGATTCACGCGGATTTTCACGGATCAGATGAAGAAAATAAAAAATCCGTGAAAATCCGCGTGAATCCGTGGCAAAAAGAATCTCTAAGGGAGTCACCATGGAAGTCATTCTGAAGGAAGATGTGCCCAAGCTGGGCTCGCGCGGCGACGTGGTAAAGGTCGCCGAGGGTTTTGGACGCAATTATCTGCTGCCGCACAAGCTCGCCATCGAGGCCTCGAAAGGCAACAAGGCGGTCATCGAGCAGATGAAGGCCGCCGCCGTACGCCGCTCTGCCAAGGAGAAGACCAGCGCCGAAGCCCTGGCCAAGCAGTTCGAAGGCGTGTCGGTTTCATTCACCCGGCGCTCCGGCGAACACGACCAGCTCTTTGGCTCAGTCACCTCCGGCGATATCGCGGACGCATTGGCCAAGAAGGGTTTTGATGTGGACCGCCGCAAGATTCAGATCCACGAGCCGCTCAAGACCGTGGGCGAATTCACCGTCCCCATCAAGCTGCACAAGGACGTGACCACACACCTGAAGGTCGTCATCGAGAAGGAAGCAGCGGAGTAGTTACGACCCACGTAGGGGCGGGTGCCCTCACCCGCCCTGCGGAGCGCAGCTCCGCAGGGTTTCCCGAAGTCTGCAAAACCAGAGTCCCCCGCAACCCCAGGCGAGCTTCGCTCGCCCGCCCGGACGAGGGCGTCCGGGCCTACGTGGTTTATTCCAAAAGCAGCTCTCGCCTGCACTAAACCCCATGCACGGACAGGGCCAAACTCCTATAATTCGTGCTCACGGTTCTTTTGCTGCCACGTCCATAGCTATGCAACCGGGAAGAACGGCAGGGCACCCGGCTTAGTCGAGGACAACGAGAGATGCCGGCCGATGCATGGGCAGTACAACTAGCGCTTCGCGGGTGTTTGCATCCGGACGCGAGTCGCGGGGTGGAGCAAGGCAACGATTCCCAGGACCCCCTTACTCGGGGCCAAATGGCTGGGCACAGTTCAGTTCGTATCGATGACACGTTGCTGGTCCGCGAAGCGCAGCGCGGCAACCGCGCCGCCTTCGAGGAACTGGTGCGGCACTACGACCAGGCTGTCCTCCGGCTGGCCATGCACTTGACCGGCTCGGAGCACGAGGCCCAGGATATTTATCAGGACGCCTTTCTGAAGGCGTACAAGAGTGTCGGCAATTTTCGCTTCGAGTGTTCCTTCTACACCTGGATCTACCGCATCGTGACCAATCTTTGCCTCGACCACCTGCGGAAGAAGCAGGTGCGCAAGGAAGACGCGCCGGTAGCGGTGGATGCGCAGGGCGAAGCCTATGACGTCCTGGCCCAGGTTCCCGACGGCCGGTCTGGTGCCAACCCAGAGCGCGACCTGATGCGCCGCGAGTTGGGAACGCGCATCAACCATGCTCTCGACAAGCTGACTCCCCGCGAGCGCATGGTTTTCGAACTGAAGCACTATCAGGGATTGAAATTGAGGACGGTAGGCGAAATTTTGAATACCACTGAAGAAACGGCGAAGAACACTTTATTCCGGGCCACGCAGAAGCTGCGCGGCTCTCTGGCGGACATGCGATGAGGAGAGTTTATGGAGAGACGGGCGTCCCGCCCGTCCAGGCCCCCGCAGGGCGGCAGGCAAGACGAGTCAACACCAAAGTCAAAGGCGACGGACAGGAGTGTCCGTCCCACACTCCCCCGCTGAAGGGGTGAAACTATGAAATGTGAATGGGTCCGGGAAAATATTCTGCTGCATATCTATAACGAGCTGCCCGATGACGCTCGCTATGAACTGGAACAGCACGTGGCGCGCTGCACGGATTGCGCGGCCGAGCTGAAATCAGCCCGCCAGCTTCATGCCACACTCTCCCAGTTTCCCGTCGAGGAGCCCTCTCCCAATCTGGTGACCGCTTCGCGCATGCGTCTGCAAGAGGAGCTCGAAACCACCGAGCAGGGCGGCTTCTGGCAACGCCTGGTGTTCGATCCGGGAGCCTGGCTTCGCCCCATTAAGCTGGCTCCGGCCCTGGCCGCGGCCATCTTCATCGTGGGCTTCGCCGGCGGGATTGGGGCCACCTATCAAGTGATGAATGGCCGCAACCCAGTCGATCTTGCCGGCGCGACTCCGACAGAATCTTCCATCACCGGCATTCAATCCATCTCGCAGCAGCCTGGTTCCGCCCAGATCAGTATCCGCTACAACACAGTTTCTACCCAGGAAACGCAGGGCTCGCTCAACGACCAGCGCATCCAGCAGTTGCTGCTGTTCGCTACTCGCAACAACTACAACTCGGGCGTGCGTATGGATTCTGTAGACCTGCTGACCCAGACGCCAAACGATACCCGCGTGCGCGAGGCACTTCTGTATGCCTTGCGCTATGACTCGAATCCGGGAGTGCGGCTGAAGGCGATCGAGGGGCTGGGGTCTTACGTGAAGGACGACGTCAGGGTGCGGAACGCCGTGCTGGAGGCCCTGGTGAACGATTCCAATCCCGGCTTGCGGACCCAGGCATTACATCTGCTCGAACCTTGCCGCGCCGACAGCAGCGTGCGGGTCGTGCTGCAAAAACTGGCGGAGAACGATCAGAACCTGTACATCCGCTCTCAGGCCCGTAATATGTTGGCCCAGACGGCGGAGATCGATTGAGACTTTTGCGCAACGGCGTATGAGCCGCGGTTTTGAGCTCGTGGGTGCGGGAAGATTAAACATTTGGAAGGTGACAGTTGAACAAGTTTCCTAAGATTGCAGCGCTGCTTCTCCTGCTGGTGTCCGTGGCGGTGGCCCAGGAAGCGCGCTCTGACGAGCAGACGAGGGTGTATCAGGAGAATGGCAGATGGTCGCGCCAGATCACCGGCTCCCTGGCGGCGGCGAAGAATCTGCGGGTGAAGGTGGATTCAGGCGTGGTGAAAGTTGTGGGCGGCCCTCAGCAGACGATCACCTATGTCATCAACAATCGTTCCTACGCTTCGTCAGAAGAGAAAGCTCGCCGTGAATTTGAATCCTACAAGATCAACGCTTACGTCCGCGGAGACACCGCCTGGGTGGTGGCCGAATGGGAAGGCAGCAGGCCTCGCCGGTCTTCCAGTGAATTCGTAATCAATGTTCCGCGCAATATTGATCTGGTGAAAGTTGAAACTGAAGGCGGCGACCTCACCGCCGCTGGTATTGGCGGCCGGGTCGAGGGGGAAACCGGAGGCGGCAGCATTCATCTCGATGACATTGGGGGCGCGGTCAATGTCGAGACCGGCGGCGGCAGCATCGAAGTAGGCACGGTCGGCGGCGAACTGACGCTGCACACCGGTGGCGGAGGCATCAAGGTGTCTTCCGCCAAGGGCAAGATCAACGCCGAGACCGGCGGCGGCAGCGTGGTCGTGGTCTCGGGGATGCAGGGCGCCGTGCTGGAAACCGGGGGTGGAAGCATCGAGGTCCAACGTTGCTCCGGGCCGCTCAAAGTGACGACGGGAGGCGGCAGCATCGAGTTAGGCGAGATCGCGGGCCCGGCTGAGATAGAAACCGGAGGCGGCAGCATCCGTCTGAACTCGGCCACGGGAGCGGTCCGGGCTGAAACCGGAGGCGGCAGCATCACCCTCAACGGCGTACCCGCGGCCAAGGCCGAGACCGGAGCCGGCGGCATCGTAGCCAAGTTCGTCTCCGGAAATGACCGCACCGATTCAGTGCTGGAAACTTCTGCCGGAGACATTACAGTTTACCTGGCGCCTACCTTGGGCATCACCATCCGGGCGTCCATTGAACTGGCGAACGGCCATCGCATCCGCTCCGATTTTTCCGAGATTCGAGTTACAACCGAGGGCGGCGAGTGGGGCCCCGGCACTGCCACCGCCGAGGGCAGTTTGAACGGAGGCGGGCCAACCCTGAAAGTGCGCACCACCACCGGAGACATCACCATTCTTGCCAGCCGCTAACGCTGGGAGGGAGAGACAAGGGGGGCGAACATGCGTAGATCGATTCTTGCACTGATGATTTTGCCGATGTTCGTAGCCGTCGCGAATGGCGCGCAACTCTGTTCGCAGGAACCATTCAGCGAGTCCTTCGGATACTCCAGCGAAGATTTCGGCGGCGGATCTTATCTGGGAGTTGACACTCGCGATGTCACGGCCGACCGTCTGGCTGATCTGAAGCTGAAGGAAGAACACGGGGTCGAAGTCACCCTGGTCGATCAGGATGCTCCCGCCGGCAAGGCGGGGATCAAGGAGCACGACGTAATTCTCAGCCTCAACGGCAACCAGGTGGAGAGCGTGGAGCAGCTGCGCCGCATGATCCGCGAGATTCCTCCAGGACGCACCGTGAACCTCGGAATCAGTCGCGCCGGGCAGTTGATGACCCTCAAGACCCAGTTGGCCGATCGCCGGCAGACTTTTGCCCTGGCCCGGCCAGGCAAGGCCATCACGTTCTCCATGCCTGCAATTCCGGCCATGCCGGCCATGCCCGTTGTCGCCCCTTTTGCCCCCGAAATGGATATGCCGGTCTCCATCGTAGTGGTGCACTCTTCCGCCCGCAGCGGACTGATGGTGGAGAACATTACTCCTCAACTGGGAGACTACTTTGGCGCGAAAGATGGCAAGGGAGTGCTGGTGCGCTCGGTGGAAAAAGGCAGCCGCGCCGAGCAGGCCGGCTTCCGGGCCGGCGACGTGATTGTGAAAGTCAACGGAGAATCCATCAGTGACAGCGGCGATTTTACTCATGCCATTCGCGGGCGCAAGGGTAACACTGTAACCGTAAGCATCATTCGGGAACGGAAGGAACAGAACCTCACTTTGACCGTCCCCGACCGCAGCCAGTCGAAGGTTCTCGATATGGACGAGAGTCTTGAGGCGCCTGACATTGACGCCGAAACCGTGATTGACCTGAGCCAGGTCCAATCTGAAATCGCTCACCTGAAGCCCGAAATCGAAGCCGCCGTCCGGGTCATAAGGCCCAGCGTGGAAGCAGCCGCGCAGGAATTGCGCAGACATGAGAAAGAACTGAGGCAGGAAATGCGTGAACTGGAACGCGAGTTCAAAGACCAGGAACGCGAAATTCAGGAGAACCGCAAGGCCTGGCGGCCCGAAGCAGATATCTAGCGTACGCAGAGTGTGTGGGTCGGACACTCCTGTCCGACGCCTTTGCAGTTGCTTTGTTTGTGGTTTTTCTTGCGGCTCTGGCGCACAGCAATATCAGCTGCTTCAAAGCAAAATCAAAAGCGTCGGACAGGAGTGTCCGACCCACACGCGATAGCGATTGGCGCTTCCCGCACGCAGTTTCTTCCCGCTTGTTTGGCAGCATACAGTCCAGCATCAGCTGCCCTGACCAGATCCTCGCGACTGTTGCCATGGTCGGGGCAAGTGGCTACCCCGACGCTGATGGTGACCGGCCGCGACACTCCGGGGAATTGCCAACTCTCGACCATTCGCCGCAGCTTGTCGGCCACCGCCAGAGCTTGCTGCTGGCTGGTCTGGGAGAGCAGGACGGCGAACTCCTCTCCTCCGTAACGGCAGACCACGTCCATCTTCCTCAGCTGCTGGGAAAAGATTGACGAGACCTGGCGCAGCACTTCATCGCCCAGCAAGTGCCCAAACTCATCATTCAACCTCTTGAACTGGTCGATATCCACCATGATCACTGCCATCCCGGAGTTGAATCGCCGGGCGCGTTCCAGTTCCTCCTGAATCCTGAGTTCGAAGTAACGGCGGTTGAAGATTCCGGTAAGACCGTCCAGATAGGCCAGATGCTTGACTCGCTCTACGTAGTGAGCATTCTGGATCGCGGTGGCGCAGATGTCGGCGACCGATTCCAGGGACTGAATATCGCTGGCAAGGAAGGAACCCGGCCGGGTACTTTCCAGCACCAGGACCCCCAGGGTTTGCCCAAAGGAAACCAGGGGAATACACATCCGTGAAGTCGCCTCGAGATAAATGCCGACGCAGTCCGGGTCTGCCTCGGCCTCGTTTTCGATCAGGGTCTTGCTCTCGCGCAACGCGCGCCCCCACAGGCCTGCTCCCGCCGGCACTTTTCCGCCTTCGGGGATACGTAACGTCAAGTTGCCATGGTGGGCCTGCAACTTCAGATCTTCGTCTTCCTTGACCAGCATTGAGACTTGAGAGACATCGAAAGCTTCCCGGATTTTCCGGCAGGCCTTGGCCAGCAGTTCTTTCACATCCAGCACGACCGTGGTCTCCCGGGCGACCGCATTGATCGCCTCCAATTGCGAGGCCCGTCGGCGTTCCAGCGAATACAGCTTTGCATTTTGCAAGGCCATCGACGCCTGGGTGGAAAACAGGGTCAGCAGGTCCACGGTTTCGGAATCAAAGTGGTCCGGATTTTCGCTCTGGCAATCCAGCACGCCCACCATCTCGTCCCGAACCATGAGAGGTATCGCCAGCTCCGAGCGGGTTTTTTTGCCCCACGGCTGGTAACGCGTTTCTTTGGTGAAGTCAGGGACGTACAGAGGACGCTTTTTCTGGGCGGCGGTGCCGATCAGACCGGTCCCGATATTCACCCGGACGCTGTCGAATCCCGGCTCGCCGCCGATCTGGGACCTGGTGCAAAGCTGGTTTGATTCCTTATCCAGCAATAAGATAGCGACGTTCTGCAGGTGAAAGTAGTCGCGCGCGATGACCAGGATGCGTTGCAGCACCTCGTCCAGGTCAAAGGTGGATAACACCGCCTGGCTGGCGTCGTAAAGGATGGCGATTTTCTGCATGGGACCAGCCGGATTGTAACCCGCGCTGGGGCTGGGACCGAGGTTCCGAAAGTAACTGAGACAGCCGGAACTTCACCGTCTGTTCCATTTGGACACTTGCCTTCGGCTGCTGAGAAATTTGACAACGCCAAGTGCAACCAGGCAGAAGCAGGCATCCACGGCCAGCCCCAAATCGATCCGGAAAGGGACGTGCCGCATGGGCAACGGCAATTTGGGCATCAGGAGGAAGTACGCCGCATTGCCGGCCAGAACCGCGACCAAGGCATGGAGAAAGTTCTTCAGTGATCTCTCCTGCTAACATCGCTGAGATGCTGGAACTCTCCACCTCGGTGCAATACGTGAAGGGCATCGGCCCTCGCCTGGCCGAGATTCTGGGAGCCAAAGGCATCCATACGGTCGATGACCTGCTTCATTATTTGCCCTTTCGCTACGAAGATCGCGTGAACCCGCGTGGAATTTCCGAACTGAGGGCGGGAGAGATGGCCACGGTCATCGCGGAGGTTCGCACCTCCGGGTTGTTCCGCACCCGTCGCATGCCCATTTTTCAGATGACGGCCGGGCAGGGCCGAAGCCGCCTGAAGTGCATCTGGTTCAATGCTACTTATCTGCGCGACCGCTTCAAACCCGGACAACTGGTGGCCCTTTACGGCAAGGTGGAGGAAGAACGCGGCGGAGGAGAATTGCAACTGGTGCAGCCGCAGTTTGAAATTCTTGGCGACTCCTCGGACGAAGCCGAAGGGGGGGAACAAAAGGCTGCCTCATCGCTCGAAGTCGGCCGCATCGTCCCCATCTACGAGTCCACCGGTCAGGGCCGCCTGACGCCGCGCTGGTTCCGCCGCGTCATTCATGGCGTTCTGGAGAATCTTCCGCCTCAACTCCCGGACCCCATTCCAGCTGCCGTACGGCGCCACCTGAGCCTGATCTCGCCGCGGGACGCGCTGCGGCAGGTCCACTGGCCCGATCCCGGGGAAAGCTTTCAGGATCTGCAAGCATCCCGTACTCCGGCCCACATCCGGTTGATCTTTGAAGAGCTTTTCTTTCTGGAGCTGGGCCTCGAGCTCAAACGGCGGCAGCAGAAAGCGCAGACCGGAATCGCGTTCAGCCTGGACAATCGTGCCCGGGAAGCGATCAAAAAGATCCTGCCTTTCCATCCCACCGCCGCGCAGAAGCGCGTGCTCAAGGAAATCGCCGGCGACATGGAGAAGCCCATCCCCATGCGCCGCCTGTTGCAAGGCGACGTCGGATCGGGCAAGACCATCGTGGCCTTCGAGGCCGCCATCATCGCGATGGAGAATGGATTCCAGGTCGCGCTCATGGCGCCCACCGAAATCCTGGCCCAGCAGCATTATTTTTCCGCCCGGCGCATCCTGGAGAATGCCGGATACCGAATCGTCCTCCTGACCGGCTCGGTGGAAGAAGACCGCAAGCGGGAAATTCGCCGCCACATCGCCCAGGGCAACGCCCAGTTAATCATCGGGACCCACGCGTTGATTGAACAAAGAGTCGAGTTCTCCAAACTGGGGCTGGTCATCGTGGACGAACAACACCGCTTCGGCGTGATGCAGCGCTTCAAGCTGATGAAGAAATCCGGAGACGAGGGGGCCGGCGCGACCCACGTAGGGGCGGACGCCCTCGTCCGCCCAGCCGAGCAACGTCCTCCCCGCCGAGCGAAGCTCAACCGTCTCGGCGAACCCGACGTCCTGGTCATGACCGCCACTCCCATCCCGCGCACTCTCGCTCTGACTCTCTACGGCGATCTCGATATCAGCATCCTCGATGAAATGCCGCCCGGCCGCACGCCCATCGTCACCCGCCGGGTCTCCGATGACCGGGCCGATGAAGTCTGGCAATTCGTGGGCAAGCAGGTTGCCGCCGGACACCAGGCCTATGTGGTGTATCCGGTGATCGAAGAGAACGAGGAGAGCGAACTTAAGGCTGCGCTCAAGATGCACAAAGAGCTCAGCAAGAAGATTTTCCCCGACCTGCGGGTGGAGCTTTTGCATGGCCGCTTGCACCCTGACCAGAAGGAAGACGTCATGCGAAGGTTCCAGAAAGGCGAGGTGGATATTCTGGTCTCGACCACCGTGATCGAAGTCGGAGTCGATGTGGCCAATGCCACCGTGATGGTGATCGAGCACGCGGAGCGTTTCGGCCTCTCCCAGTTACACCAGCTGCGCGGACGTATTGGCCGCGGCGCTGCGAAATCGTTTTGTATTCTCATGACCGGGGGAAAGGTCTCGGAAGATGGCGACCGCCGCCTCGACGCCATGGTCCGCACCACCGACGGCTTCCAGATTGCTGAGCTGGATCTGGAACTGCGCGGCCCGGGTGAGTTCTTCGGCACCCGCCAGGCCGGCATGCCCAGCTTTCAGGTCGCTAGCCTGGTCCGGGATCGGCAACTGCTGGAAGCCGCGAAGCGTGAAGCGGCGGCTGTGCTTGCGGGTCCTGACCAAGAGGTTTCAAAAGAAGAAATCGATCGCGCCCTGCGCCACATGCGCACCCACTGGCAGAAGACGTACGGCCTGGTAGAGGTGGGGTAGTTTGCTCATGTGGCGCGGGCGCCTTCGCCCGCGGCCTTTGACTTTGACTTTGCTTCTGACTTTGCTTTTGACTTTGCTTCTGACTTTGCTTTTGCTTTTGACTGTACCTTTGACTTTACCCACGCGGGCGGGGGCGCCCGCGCCACATAGTCCCCGTCCCCTACAGCCGCCAGGCCAGCAAAGCGATGGTAGCGATCGCGACCAGCGCGGTCGCGATCAGATACGCATGCGATCGTACCCAACTGGTGTTGGAGTCGGACAGTTCGCTGAACATGTCTTGCGTGTCGGCAATCGCGACCGCATCAGGAGTGGCGGCTTCGCAATCGAGGCATAGCCTCCGTCCCTCGGACACAGGAAAGCCACAAGCTTCACATCTGCGAAGGTTCCCGAAGGCGATGGTGGCTATCGGACCGGATGCATCGGTGTCTGCCTCATGCTGGTGGGAGTTCGTCACCAGCGCAGGCATTTCGATCACCGTCGAACTCACCGCAGGCGCCCTGGCCGCGTCTTGCTCCTCTGTCACCGTCGCGTAGCCGGTCTTGGCCTCTGCCGCAGGTGCCAACACTTCAGAATCTGTTTTGAGATGGCCACGCGATCCGCCCACAAGCTCTGACGCACGAGCTTCGCCGCTAACGGCGCTCGCACTTACAGGTTGCGCACTTCCCGCTGGCCCCAGTTCCTTCTCCGCGCGGCGCGCTGCTTCGGCATGTTCCACCGCGGTCTGGATCATTTCGGCCAGGCGGTTAAGAGCCACGTAGTCACGATCTTCAAATGCGTGCGGCCGGCCGGAGAGCAACTCGAAAACGCCGTATACTTCCTCTTCTTCCCGTACCAGGGGCATTACCACCACGGATGCGATGCCGAAAGTCCGGCAACTCTCGCGGTTCACCCGCGGATCGTTTTCCGCGTCCTCGCAAATCAGGATCTTCCGGGTCCGCACACTCTCCGCCGAAAGCCCGGAATCAATCTGCAAGTGCGCTCCCAATTCCGGCGCCGAAGGACCGGCGCTGGCGCAGCAAACCATGCTCTCGCCCTGACGCAAGGCAATTGCGGCTCCGGATGCTCCCGTGATGTATTGTGCCCGCTCCACCAGCAATTGCAGTGTGGCATCCAGGTCGCGCTGCGCCATCTCGCTCAGCGACTTGCCACCGTCCTCGCCGGGAAAGCGCAAGGCCTCGCGCACCGCCGGCGCGAGCGGCGGCGTCTGTGCTCTCGGCGGCAGGTTTGCAGGCGCAGGGCTTGAGGGGACGAGATTCGGCGGGACAGGTTCCAGCCCTGCCTGGTTATTGTCCAGGATGGAGAAATAATCCATGCAAAAATTTAGAGAGATTCTCTAATTCGGAGTTTCGCTCCACCAAGTTGTGGTGTCAAGGACAAACCCACAAGTGCTAGTCCTAATGAGCGCTGACCAAATCGCCGACCCGAATTGCACCACGGGTCAGGATTTGCGCCCGCAGGCCGCCGCGATGGCGCAGGCCTCTGATGACTTCACGTGCTGCCAGTCGCTGCAGATGATCGCAAGGCTCGCACAGGCGAATGCCGCGGGCTTTTACTTCCCCAATCTGGAAATCCCGCCCCACCAGATGGTTGAGCGCGATGCCGCGGGTTACCAGATTGCGCCGCGTCTCGCCCGGGGCGAGATCCACGTTGTAATCGCGTTTGAGGGCTTCGATCGCTTCGGCTTCAATCAGCGTCAGCTCAAAGTCGGGTCCAGGCTTGGAGAAAGTGCCCTGACCCAGAGCGTAGCGGTCTCCCTCCAGGCCGGAACCTGGAATGGCAACAGCTTCCTTCACCGCAAGCGTGGGCGCGGTGGCAGCGGGAGCGATGTAGATGAGTTCGACGGTTCCTGCGTTCATGGCCAAGTCCCGAGTACGAAGAGTGTGGCGCGGGCGCCCTCGCCCGCGAGACTGCGTCCAGCACCGGCAAGCGCTCTTTACCGAAAACACTTCCCGCAAGATATTTGGCTCTCGCCAGGGGCTACGCCGATTGGCGAGAGCCACCAAACACCAATGTCAAAGGCCGCGGGCGAGGGCACCCGCGTCACCCAAGCTTACTTTCCGGCCAGGGCGATGCATTCTTCGAGCACATCGACTGCGACGTCGGCTTCGTCCTTGCTGACCACCAGCGGCGGCGCAATGCGGATCGTGCTCGGACCGCAGCCCAGGAAGAGCAGGCCGCGTTCGAAAGCCAGCTCGATGATGCGGTCGCGTTCTTCGGCCGCATATTCCTTGGTCTTTTTGTCCTTGACGATCTCGACGCCAATCATCAAGCCGCGGCCCCGCACATCGCCGACCAGCTTATGTTTGCGCGGCCACTCCGCCATGCGCTTCAGCATGTGGTTGCCGACCTCGGTGGAGTTGGCCAGCAATCCTTCTTTCTCTATCACGTCGAGCGTCGCGAGCGCAGCTGCGATGCAGACGGGATTGCCGCCAAAAGTGGACGCGTGCGAACCCGGCACCCAGTCCATGATGTCGGCGCGGCTCATCATGACGCCCAATGGCATGCCGGAAGCGATACCCTTCGCCGAGCAGATAATGTCCGGTTGCACCCCGGTGTGCTCGATGGCCCACCACTTGCCGGTGCGTCCGGCGCCGCTCTGGACTTCGTCCGCTACCAGCAGAATGCCGTACTTGTCGCAAATGCGGCGCAGTTCTTTCATGAACACAGTGGGCGCGACTACGTATCCACCTTCGCCCTGCACCGGCTCGACGAAAATGGCAGCCACTTCTTCCGGAGCCAGAATCGTCTTGAACAGTTTGTCTTCGATGAAGCGGGCGCAGCCGAGCGCGAAGGCCTCGGCGTCCTGCGCGCCCCCTTCGCAGCCCCGGTAAACGTCGGGATAACGCACGTGCGTGACTCCCGGAACTCCCGGGCCAAAGCGGCGCTTTTGCTGCGGCTTCGACGCGGTCAGCGAGAGCGCGCCCATGGTGCGGCCATGAAACGCTCCGAAGAAAGCAATCACGTTCTGCCGCTTGGTGTGATAGCGGGCCAGCTTGAGCGCGGCTTCAACCGCTTCCGCGCCGGAATTCCCGTAATACACCCGGTGCGGCCCCGGCATTGGCGCGATTTTCGACAGACGCTCGGCCAGCGTGATCATGCTTTCGTAGTAAAAGTCCGTACCCGACATGTGGATCAGTTCGCCCGCCTGCTTCTGGATGGCGGCCACGACATCGGGATGGCAGTGTCCGGTCGAGGTCACGGCAATGCCGGCGGAGAAATCGAAAAACTCGTTGCCGTCCACGTCCGTTACCACGATGCCACGGCCCTGCTTGGCCACCAACGGGTAGGAGCGGGTATATGAAGGCGAAAGGTACTTTTCATCGCCCGCGAGAACCCGCCTGGCATTAGGGCCGGGCAGAGCAGTCTTGATTTTGGGTCCTGCAAGAGTCTTGGTGGTCATTGGATCCTCCGGAAAGCGGTCGTCAGTCGTCGGTATTCAGCCAGCGGGCGGTCGCGCCGAAAAAGGCGTATTCAGCCCTTAAGCCACATCATTTGGGAGGATGGGGAAACTAGTCGCTACCGAACAGACTGGGACGCGCCTGTGAGGGCAGCACCGCCAGATATCGGCGCGGGCACACCAGAAAGTGGAGCCAGCATACCGGCAGGTGCGAATTGGGTTTCTGATGGCGCATCGGTCAACATTCCTAAGCGATTATACCACCGCAGTGCGGGTCAGACGCCCCCGTGTGGGTCGGACACTCTGTCCGACGCCTTTGACCTTCGGTTTGCCCTGCTGCAGACCCCATGCCAAATGTAGGACCGATAACAAAAACCAAAAATCAAAGGCGCCGGACAAGAGTGTCCGACCCACACTGACCCCTCTGCCTGGTCTGATATGTTCTAGCTCACGCTTATGCCGCAAACCCAACGCCAGCATCGCCTCGCCGTAATCCTGGCCTTCGCGCTGGTGTACTTCTTCTGGGGATCCACCTATCTCGGCATCAATATCGCAGTCGAACACATTCCCCCGGCGCTGATGTGCGGCACCCGCTTCCTGATCGCAGGTGGATTCATGCTCCTCTACTGCGCGCTGCGCGGGCGAAAGATTGCGTACCTGCCGCGGCAACTGGGGCGGATGGCAATCGTGGGGGTGCTGCTGCTCCTGGGCGGCAACCTGACCCTGGCCTACGCGGAGAAGTATGTCGCTTCGGGCCTGGCGGCCTTGATCATCGCCGTGACCCCGCTCTGGTTTCTGGTGCTCGACTCGCTGCTTCTGGGGGATCATCACATCGCACTGCGAGGCAAGATCGGACTGGGACTGGGAGTCGCCGGCCTGCTGGTGTTGTTATGGCCGGATCTCTCGGCTACCACCGCCTTGGGCCGGGCCCAGTTCTGGGCATCCATCAGCTTGGTGGGTGGATCATTCAGCTGGGCGTTGGGCTCGGTGCTGGCCAAGAAATGGAAATCTGCCGAGGTGGATCCCTTTTCCGCCACCGCCTGGCAGATGATCGCGGCAGGGGCAGCGAACTTTCTGGTCGCATTTTTCCTGGGCGACATTTCGCGAACGCAATGGACAGCCCGCGGAATCGCCGCGACACTCTACCTCGTGATCTTCGGCTCGTGGGTCGGATACACCGCATACATCTGGTTGCTGGGCCACGTGCCGACATCGAAAGTTTCTACCTACGCGTACGTTAATCCCGTGGTTGCGGTGTTTCTGGGCTGGCTGGTTCTGCATGAACGCGTGACCGGATTTATCCTCGCGGGCAGCGCCATCGTGGTGGCCTCCGTGGCCCTGGTCACGAGCGCGCCGGTGACCGCGAAAAGGACCCTGGAAATGCCGGCGGTCGAGACCATGGGGGACTAATCACGTACGATGATGGCGAGCTAAATGTAGCGCCGCCCCCTGAGGCGGAGGGCAGGATGCCCTCCAGACAGCCGGCAGGATGCCGGCGCTACGGCCGGATTGCAGAAGGCCCGGAGATTTCATGTCAAATTGTGCGCGGTGTGGTCGCGAATTGTCGTCCTCTTTGGGAGGAGATCCTGGTCCTCTGTGCCGCGACTGTCTCGCTGACGCAGGGCTCATCGTCCCGTCCAATGAAACGGGGGCGCCTCGCCCACCGCTGCGGAGCCGGCAGTTCTTTCCGCTGACTCAGGTGATCGTCGGTATCAATGTTCTCGTCTTCCTCGCCATGGTGCTTTCTGGAGTGTCGCCGATGTTGCCTACCCCCTTGCAACTGGTGACGTGGGGCGCGAACTTTGGCCCGTTGTCGCTCGGATCGCAGCCCTGGAGGATGCTGGCTTCGAACTACGTTCACATCGGGATCATCCACATTTTCTTTAACATGTGGTGCCTGTGGAACCTGGGCATGCTGGCCGAGCGAATCTTTGATCGCTGGAGCTACCTGCTGGTTTATACCGCCAGCGGGATCGCCGGCAGTCTGGCCAGCTTGTGGTGGCACCCCGGCGGAGTTGGGGCCGGAGCCTCCGGGGCTATCTTCGGCCTTGCCGGTGGACTGATCGCCGTACTTTACCTGGGAAAACTTCCCATTGCGAAGGATGCGCTGAAGCCCACGCTCAAGAGTCTGATCATGTTCGCTGCCTACAATCTGTTTTTCGGGCTGGTGCCGGGCATCGACAACTCCGCGCATCTTGGAGGCCTGGCCGCGGGTCTTGGCCTGGGCGCATTCCTGGCGGGAAGTGTGACCGCGCCGCCGGAAATCCGCGCGCGTCGGCGCAACTACGCTGTGGTCGGGACGTTGTTACTCTTCCTGCTGGCTAACAATTATCTCCGGCATAGAGTGGGCCAGGCGCAACCGACCCAATCGCTCGTGGCTCCGTTTGACTTTTTCTCCCATCCTGACCCGGCGAGGGACTTGGTGCGTACCCGACAGGCACGAGGACCGGGCATGTGCCGTTACACGCCGGATACTTGAGGTCTGAAGTCCTACAGGATGACGCCGGGATTTCTTCAAACTGAGCCTCTTCCCCCTACACTACTGCGAAGCCTTTTCCTCCTCCCCATCGTCGTCGCTCACCAGGTCGGCGGCGTGTCCGCGCACCGCGTAGGTTGACTTCCGGGTTTCATCAGGCTCGAAGGTGACCCGGGCCGGCCGCCGCTCCCAGGCTGGTGCGGGGCACTCCGAATCGGGCGCATCGTCACCTCCGGTTTCCCCCAGAGCTTTCTTAAGGACAGGCTTGCGGCGTCCAACCTGGAACACGATGGCGAACAGCTTCTTGCCGTCATCGGAGACGCCGCAATAGGCCACGTAATCTCGATACCAGCTCGCCGCCGAATAGTAAGTGTCGAACTCCGGCAGAGGAAGGGATGATATGCGGCCGGTCACACGGTCCACCAGCAACCATCCTCCGCGCTGCCACACCCAGTGTGTGGCCGCCGCATCGCCCGGCAGATTGTCGTTCACCCGGAAGGCCCGCCGCACCACGAACAGGCGTTCCGTGATGTCGTGCGCCACGCCCAGAGTCGATTCGCGATTGCGGCCATCGACATAGAGGGCGCGTACCTTCAGGTCGAGACACTCGGCTTCGTTTGCGCCGGTGCACCACTTGATTGTCGTCCATCTGCCAAAACCAATGACGTGCGGCTTGGAAGCGCCGAAGGCGGCGCCCGCCGGAAACGCCAGAACGAACAGCACTATCGAAGACAGGAGTCGATTCATGCGGCAAGGCTAGGGGTTCACTGGCACACGGGACAAGGACGGAGGACACATCACTCAAGGTTTTGTTCCGGAATGGGAACAACACTTCCGTGTTTTGCGACCGATGAAATCGTTTACAATAGTGACTGTCACCTCCGGCCGCATGATGAGTCCTCCGCAAAAAGTACCGACAACCATTTCCTCCCGCCCGGTGTCTTACAAAGAGATGGGTGAAGTGTCCATGCGGCGGTCCCCGCCACGAATCCTGGTGGTGGACGACAATCGGGACATCATGGGGCTCATGCAGGAGTTGCTGGCTACCCACGGCTATGATGTGGTCGCCGTTCCCGACGCAGTCCACGCCGAAGCCGAGATCCTGCGGCACCCTCCCGACCTGATTCTTTCCGATGTGGTGATGCCCGGCAAGTCAGGGTACGAATTGTGCCGCGAACTCAAAGAGAATCCGGCCACCCGCCTGATCCCGTTCGTTCTGATTACCGGTCTTACCGATCGCCAGGACCGGGTGCTGGGAATTGAATCAGGGGCGGATGATTTTCTGCACAAGCCGATTTTTCCCGAGGAACTGTTCGCCCGGGTCAAGTCCCTGCTCAAGCTCAAGGAGTTTACCGACGAACTGGAGACGGCGGAATCGGTGTTGTGCACTCTGGGCTTAAGCGTGGAGAGTCGCGACCCCTATACCGAAGGCCACTGCGAACGCCTGGCGCGTCATGCCAGCGAACTGGGACGCCATCTTGGATTGGACCCGGAATCCCTCGTTGCCCTGCGCCGCGGCGGCTACCTGCACGATCTTGGCAAGATTGCAGTGCCCGACGAAATCCTGAAAAAGGGAACCAACCTCACTCCGGACGAGTGGGCCATCATGAAGCGGCATCCGGTTACCGGAGAGACTATCTGCCAACCGCTTAAGTCCCTGCGACTGGTGCTGCCGATTATTCGCAGTCATCACGAACATTCCGACGGCAGCGGATATCCCGATGGGCTGCATCGGGGAGAAATCCCGCTGCTGGCGCGCGTACTGCAAGTGGTGGATGTGTACGATGCCCTGCGCACGGCGCGCCCCTACAAGCTGGCCCTCAGCCATGAGCAGGCAGCCCTCACCATGCGGGAAGAAGCCCGCACGGGATACTGGGACGAGCAACTCACCCGGGAATTCCTTTCCATGCTGGAAAGACAACGGCAAGTCGCGTGATGCTCGCGTAGGCCCGGACGCCCTCGTCCGGGCGGGCGAGCGCAGCTCGCCTGGGTTACTGTCAAATCCGCAAAGTCCCGCCGCTGGCCGGCCTCCCGTTTCGCACCACAGTTCCCGGCGTCCGCGGAGCTGCGCTCCGCGCCGGGCGGGTCAGGGCACCCGCCCCTACGCGGTCTGCGCCTGGGCCAGCTCCTTGGCCAGAGGCCGAACCGTGATGCCGGTTTCTTTCGTGTAACCCAGCGTCAGCTCCGCAGCGCAGGAATGGCACAGCCAGAAGAATTCCACTCGCCGCGAAGGTTTTTTGGTTTCTGCTGCGGATGTACCGACAATGACTTCGATGCTGGTATCCAGACGGAACAGCCTTCCCTGATGCAGATACAGAAAAGTGGCCGCGCAGCCCGGATTGGCGCATTTGGAGAGCATCGCTGCCTCCTCTCGGGCGGAAAAATATTATTGGGTGCATCCTACTCCCGAAAGTCTCCAAGGCAGCAGGTCGAAGGGAAAAACTCTTGTGGAAATCCAATGCGTGAGTTCAATAATGGGAGCCGCGATCAACTGGCCGCTTTCTGGCCACCTGGTCGCGCCCGCTCCCGGACCGCGGCCGCAACTTTCTGCCCCATCGCTGATGTACTCAGTACGCTCTCTCCCGCCCGGGCCAAATCCCTGGTCCGAGATCCCGAAGCCAGCATCGCAGCCACCGCCGACTCAATGCAGGCCGCCTCGGCTTCGAGCTTGAAGGAATAGCGCAACAGCATTGCGGCCGACAGAATCGCCCCCAGCGGATTGGCGATGCCTTGTCCGGCAATATCGGGTGCCGAGCCGTGCACCGGCTCGTACAAACCGACAGCCCCGCCAATACTGGCCGAGCCCAGCATGCCCAGCGATCCCACCACCGCGCCCGCCTGGTCGGAGAGGATGTCGCCAAACATGTTCTCGGTGAGCACCACATCGAAGTCCGCGGGACGCGCCACCAGCGCCATGGCCGCCGAATCCACATACATGTGGCCCAATTTGACGTCGGAATACTGCTGCCCCACCCGGGTCACCACCTCGCGCCATAGCCGGGAGCAATCGAGAACGTTGGCCTTGTCCACGGAAGTCACTTTGCGGCGGCGCGACCGCGCCAGCTCAAAAGCCACCCGCGCAATGCGCTCGATTTCGGCCTCACCGTACCGCATGGTGTCGACGGCCACGCGATTGCCTGGAGTGCCCTGCGTGCTACGCGGCTCTCCGAAGTAAATGCCGCCCAGCAATTCCCGCACGATCAGGACATCGGTGCCGCGCACCACCTCCGCCCGCAGCGGAGAACACTCTTCCAGTGCGGCAAAGCACATCGCCGGGCGCAAATTGGCAAACACCCCCAATTCGCGGCGCAGCCGCAACAGCCCACTTTCCGGCCGCAGATGGCTGGGAAAACTATCAAACGAGGGACCGCCCACCGCTCCCAGCAATACTGCCCCGGAGGCCAGGCAGCTCTGCAGCGTATCCGCGGGCAGCGGGTCCTTGACGGACATGAGGGCCGCGCCCCCAATGGGCTTGCGGGTAACGCTGAGCTGATGGCCAAAGACGTCAGCGATGGTTTCCAGAACGCGGACGGCTTCGTCGGTCACTTCCGGTCCGACGCCGTCGCCGGGAAGAGCAGTGAGGTTGAGCAGCATGGGCTTCCATTGTATGGCGGAACCCGTGGCAGGAAAACACTCCCCCTGCCAATCCGGCGCACGCCACTCCATCAGAAGAGACCCGGGCGGTCGTGAGGTCAGGCGGTGTTGCGGAAGGCAGTAGCGAGATTGAGCTTGCGCAGCATGGAACTCTTCTTTTCCTGGTGGGCCTGCATGCGCTTCAGGATATCGGCGAGAACGCGCACGGACGTGACCGCGTACGGTCCTTTGTTCAGCATGACGCATTCGGCGCGCTCGCCCATGGCTGCGTCCGTGATCTCCGAACGGGAGGGTATGCCTTTCTTGGCCAGGCTCTCGAGAACCTGGGTAGCCCAAATGACGGGAACATGGGCGGCCTCGCAGATCCAGAGGACCTCCTCCTGGACCTCGGCAAGACGCTGATAGCCGCATTCCACCGCCAGGTCGCCGCGCGCGATCATGATTCCAAAAGTGCGGACGCGCATGGCTGCGAGAATGAGTTCGGGCAGATTCTCGAAAGCCTTCTGAGTTTCAATCTTGAGAATCAATCCCAGGTGCTGCCCCCCCAGCTCGGCCAGGTGTTCGAGAAGCTGGTGAATGTCAGAACCGGTGCGGACGAAGGAGTAGCCCACCAGGTCCGCGTGTTGGACGACAAATTTGAGAGCTTCCAGATCGTCGGTGGTCAGGGCCGGGATGTCGATCTGCGTCTCCGGGAGATTGATGCCTTTCTCGGCTCCAAGTCTCTCGCCTTCGGGACGTGCCTGGGTGATCTCGACGGATACCGAATCCGGATTCACGGTCCGAATGACGCCGCCAATTTTCCCGTCGTCAAACCAGACCGGATCGCCGGCCTTGGCATGATCGAGAATCTGCGGCAGCGAGACCCCGATCTGCGCCGGTGTGAGAATTTGTCCGCTTCGATTGTAGGTGGCGGGCTGCCCCATCGCATCCGGGCGGGTCAAAATCAGGGTGTCACCTTCCTTCACCAGCAGCGTCTGGGGGAGCGCGGGCAGTTTGCCGATTCGAGTTTTTGCGCTCCTGGGGAAGGCTGCGTGGCCTGACTTTCTCCCTCTGCTTCGGTGAAGTTCAAGACCGGGCACGAAGTAAACCGTCTGACGTACTTCGGCCCAGCAACCGCGGCCATGGACCTGAGTGACGAGCAAGGTGCGCTGCGCCTTGCGTGCATCGCGCAAGCGGAGCTTGTCGCCCGCGCGGAGACTCTTCAGAAATCCGGCAGGGAGCGGAAGGCAGGCGGCTGCCACGCCGGGAGCGGACTCCGGGCTGTCCTGGGGCACGAGCCAGATGCGTGCGGGGGCGACCACGCGGCCGAAGACGTCGCGTCGGGGTCGGCACTTTATTACCGAAGGCCCCGGTTCGATCAGGCCTGTCCTTAGTTTCGGGCCCGCCAGATCCATCGCGATTCGGCAGTGGCACCCCGTCTCCTCGCGCGCTCTTTGCAGGTTGTGGATCATGGCGAGCCAGGTCTCGGGACCGTCGTGGGCGCAGTTGATGCGCATACAATCCATGCCGTTTCGCACCAGGTCGCGCACCAGTTCGTAGTTGGTCGCGGCCTCGGTGGACATGGTGACCATGATGCGAACTCTCCGTCCCGGCGGGGGCGAGCCCAGCAAGGCCTTGGTGTTGCCTTCGAGCAGTTGTGAGCCTTCGTCAAACTCGACCGCGGGCTCCCCGGAGTCGGGCAGAGCGCTGTCCGTCCCCAGCAGGACATTCAGCACTCGATGCACGGTGCGGACAGCATTGAGCACGTGGCTCTCGGTGCGGCCCAGGGAGGAAAGGCCAAGCTGCGCAAGCTGTGCCTGCAGCGTGCGGATGTCGTGGCGGCGAAGGGCCAGATAGTGAGCTAGATTCCGCGCGCTGCGCCGATGCGCCTCGTGAAGCGCAAGAGGGCGCTTCAAGAGCGAGGCTTCGAGCTCCAGCATGTCTGAACAAAGCAGGGCCAGTTGGGAGGAGAACTTCTGCAGCAGGGTCTCATCCAGATTTCGCATGGCGTGGCTGAAACGACGGCGGGAGCAAAGGAATTTTACGTGAGTTATGTTACGGGATGATGAAAACGGCGGGTGGTCGAGGCCGTCGCCCCCAGCGGCTCCTACCGAGTGCTTCCGCAAGTGCCTCAGATTCTGTCGCTTGCCGCCTACGGCTAATTCCGGTTCGGCAAGATCGCCGAGGGAGGCGCCGCCAGGTTGAGGCTCTGGAAATGAGTGGAGCGGGGCGAGTCGAAGAGCGAGCCGGATTCCACACAGCCGGCTCCCTCGCGCGCCTGCTGGATCAGTTCCAGCAGGTGATGCTCTTCCACGTGCTTGATCTTGTCGGCCAGCACCACGAACCGGCGATAGATCTCGTCCAGTTCGCGGCGATCGAACTGGAAGCCCAGCTGCTCGCAGCGCAGTCCCAGGGCATGACGTCCGGAGTGCTTCCCCAGCACCAGCTTCGAATCGGGCACGCCCACCGACTGCGGGGTCATGATTTCGTAGGTCAGCGGGTTCTTCAGCATGCCGTCCTGATGGATGCCGGCTTCGTGTGCGAATGCATTGCGCCCGGTGACCGCCTTGTTGGGCTGTACCGGCACGCTCGTGATTTCACTCAGCATCTGGCTCGCGGGGAATAATTGCTCACTGACGATCCCGGTCTCATATGCGTACCGGTCGGGACGCACTCGCATTGCCATCACAATTTCTTCCAGCGAAGCGTTGCCTGCGCGCTCCCCGATGCCATTGATTGTGCACTCCACCTGGCGCGCGCCAGCGGCAATCGCCGCCAACGAGTTCGCCACCGCCAGCCCCAGATCGTTGTGGCAGTGCGCCGAGATGGTCACCTTCTCGATGCCGCGCACATTCTGTCGAATGCCTCTGAATGAGTTCACCGAACTCAGCCGGCATGCTGTAGCCGACCGTGTCCGGGATATTGAGGGTCGTGGCCCCGGCCTCGACCACCGCATTGAGTACCTGGTAGAGGAATTCGTGATCGGTGCGGGTGGCGTCCTCGGGCGAAAATTCCACGTCCGCGCACAACGATTTCGCCAGGTGCACTGAATCGCGCGCCTGCTCCAGGCACTGCTGCCGCGAAATCTTCAGCTTGTACTGCAAGATGAATGTCAGAGGTAGCCAGGAAGACGTGAATACGCGACCGGGCGGCTCCCTTAAGTGCCTGCCAGGCCCGCTCGATGTCGGGCGCGCAGGCGCGGGCCAGGCCCGCAATGATAGGACGGCGGATGGTGGCGGCGATCGCCTGCACCGCAGCAAAATCACCTTCCGAAGCGATGGGGAAGCCGGCTTCGATGACGTCCACGCCCAGGCGGTCGAGCTGGTGCGCCAGCCGCAACTTCTCCTGCACGTTCATGCTGCATCCCGGCGACTGCTCGCCATCGCGCAGGGTAGTGTCGAATACCGTGATCCGTGCTCGTTCCATGCCGAGGCCCCTCCTGCAGGTACGAACCGCATGCTACCGCGCAGGGAATACTAAGGAAATCTTATAATTATTATGTTAGTATCAGATTTATTTAACTAAATAAGATCGGCTAATGATAACTGAAGACAAGTTAAGGTAGGTTGGCATGGATCTGTCGCAGCTGGAAGTGTTCCTTGCCGTGGCGCGGGAAGGAAAGTTCTCCCGGGCAGCGGAAAAGCTGCATCGCACCCAATCGGCGGTAAGCCAGTCCATTCACAAGCTCGAAAACGATCTGGGCGAACCTCTGTTTGACCGCTCTTCGCGCGATGGCCGGCTGACCGACGCCGGACGCGTGCTCCAGGAGTACGCCGAGCGGCTGCTCAACCTCCGCGATGATGCCACTGGAGCGCTCGGGGAATTGCGTCAGTTGCATCGCGGCAAGCTCAGCATCGCCGCCAACGAATTTACCGCGCTTTATCTGCTGCCGGTCCTGGCCCGCTTCCGGCGCCTGCATCCCATGGTCCGCATTGCGGTGCAACGCTCGCTGGGCAGCCATATTCCGGGCGACGTGCTGCGCCACAACTCGGAACTGGGAGTCCTCACCTACGATCCGCAGGAGCCGCACCTGCACTGCATTGTCGCCTACCTGGACGAATTGATTTTCGTGGTGCCTCCCACGCACCCGCTCGCCGGAGAGGCGCAGGTCAGTATCCGGCAACTGGGAGCGGAATCGTTCGTCGCCCACATTGTCTCCTCGCCCTATCGCGAAAAAGTCATTCAGACATTCCAACGCCACAAGACACCGCTGCACATGGACATCGAACTGCCCACCCTGCAGGCTATCAAACGCTTTGTGGCCATGGGCAACGGGGTCGCGCTGCTGCCCGCCATCAGCGTGGAAAACGAACTGGCCCGCGGCGAACTGGTCCGCATCCCGGTGCGGGAGTTGCGTCTGCACCGCAAGCTGCGCCTCGTTTATCGCGAGACGGCCAGCCTGTCCCACGCCGCTCGCGCGTTTCTGAAGGTGGCGGAAGCTTTCGCGCTCGAACGCCGCGGCCCCTACCGTTTTCAGCGTGAACACTGACAGTTCCATGTAGGCGCGAGCGCCCCGCTTGTGCTCCAGTTTGTGGTGCCGCCGCACCAGCGAGGACGCTCGCGCCACACACAACCACGGTCGCGTGACCTCACATCTAACCGCCAATGAGAATCTCTGTATCCAGACTCACAACCATCGCCTTCATTCTCCTGCTCTTGCCGAATGCGGCCCTGGCTCAAATCCCTACTCGCGGAAATGTCTTCTTCGGCTATTCCTACGGCAGTGCCGACCTTTCCTCGAACGGCCGCACCAACCTGAACGGATGGAACGGGTCGCTCGAAGGCAAAGTTCTGCCCTGGATCGGATTTGTGGTTGATGTCAGCGGCCTTTACGGCTCGCAGGATATCCCGGTACCCCCGATCCCGGGGCCCTCGACTTTCAGCGCCGACACGAACCTCAGTACCGTAGTGCTCGGCCCGCGCGTGTCGGTCGGGGTAGGAAGATTTACTCCCTTTGCGCACGCTTTGTTCGGGGCTTCACACATACACGAAAGCGCTGCCGGCTTTTCTGACTCTGACACTTCGTTTGCCAGCGCTCTGGGTGGAGGGATCGACTACCGGCTGATTCACGGAATCGGCTTACGGGTGCAAGGCGACATGCTGCAGACGCGGTTCTTCAGCAACACCCAGAACAATTTCCGGCTCTCCACGGGGATTGTCCTGCATTTCTAAAAGCTGGGGAGGATTGCGGCGAACAGGGCGTCAGCCCACGCTTTCGTATTCGGCTTCTTCAAGGAATCCTGAATCGTCAGCGGTTTCAGCCAGGTCGGAATCAGCCTGGGCAGGCTCCCGCTGATGGTCTGCCTCGCGGTATTCGTGGACACGAACTCCGTCGGAGTCAATCGTCAGGTAGGTTGGCGGGAAATCGGTCCAGCTGCCGGAGTTGTAGTAGGCGACGCCATCGCGTTCGATGTAGGTTGCCTGATGGGTGTGACCGCAGAAAACGCGGTCGGCGTGGTGCAGGCGCGCATGCAAGATCGCGCCCGCCGCTACCTTCGAGGAAAGCCGCAAGCCAGCGGGCACCCAAGCGATCCAGAAAACGCGAGAATGCCTTGCCTTTGAAATCGAATTTTTGCAGTTGTAGATGAAACAGCGTGGCCAGAGAGCTCAGCAGCAGGTTGTTGACCGCAAAGCGGTCAAACTGGTGGCCGTGGATGGCGATGTGGCGCTGGCCCGCAAACTCCCACTCATATTCCTGGTAGACCTTCACGCCGACCAGGTGCGACATAACGTCGCTGAGGCCGCAATCATGATTGCCCTCCACCCAGACCACCTCAATGCCGCGCTTGGGATTGGAGAGCTTGCGGATATAGCCGAGGAACTTCCAGTGGGGCTTGGTCAGGCGGCCAAAGTTCAGGTCGGAAAAGATGTCGCCGAGCAGGATCAGACGGCGGAAACGGTTCTCCCGCAGCATCCGCGTGGCCTGCTCCGCGCGGCTGATCTCTGACCCGAGATGCAGGTCGGAGAGAATGAGCGTGTCGTAAACGGCGGCACTCATCACCCCCAGTACTAGCAAAGTCATGTTACAGGGTGATGAAAATTGCACCACAAATAGTGCAGCAGTACCACAGCAGCAATGTGGCGCGGGTGCCCTCGCCCGCGGCTTTTGCAGTTTATTTTGCTTTGGAATTCAAAAAAAAGTCAAAGGCGTCGGACAGGAGTGTCCGACCCACACGTCTAAACCTACTTCGAAGCGGGAGGCACGTATTCTTTAGGCGGGGCCGCGCCTTCGCCGAAAAAGTATTGCTCCATCTGCTTGACGATCGCGGCCTGGTCTTCCCGGCGGGCGGGGTTAAGGCGATATTCGTTCAGCAGCATCTTGCAGAATTCCGTCCAGCCCTTCCAGGCCTCGAGGGAGACGTTGTCGTAGATCTTCTGGCCGAGCTCGGTATCGAATGGCAGCTCATCCAGACCGGGAAGCTCTTTTTTCAGCTTGACGCAGAAAACCTTGTGCTCAGCCATGAAATTCCTCGCAATCCACGAAGGAAAATTATCTCACAAGGTGGGAACACCCGGTGCGGTCGCGACCACGCGCGCCGGATTTCAGGCAATCTACTTGCGCCGCTGGCTGACCAGGCGCGTCGTCGTGACGTGGGCCGGACCGGCCTTCACATAGCGGTAGAACCTGACCTGTCCGCGCTGCTTCCAATACTGGGCGTCATAGTCATCGACGCCCGGCCCGCTGCGAAGGCGACTGAAGAAAAGGCGCTGCGCTGGATTGATCACGATACCCACATGTCCGGGCCAAACCACCATGTCTCCAGGTTGAGGATGTGCCACTCGCCGGAAGTCGCCCATGCCATCGTAGAGATCTGACGAACTCGCGTAGGGATAAGGAAACCCGGCCTGGAGATAGATGGCGTGCACCAGATGTGAACAATCCGGCTGCCGCGATGCCTTGACCCGCGCATCGAGCGCGGCGGCGATTACTGACAACCCGTCGTCCGGACTTAATGCAACCCGCGCCGGGCGCCTGCTCGCTTTCTGGTGGTGGAGCTGAGTCGTCGCATCCAAGCTCGGGCTCGGCTGAGTCTGGGGTCGCGCGAAAGGCGCGCTCAGTGCAAATCCACACAGAGTTAGCGCGCCTACCTTTTTTGCGCTGAATCGCATAGCTGGTATTTTGATGCCCCGCCGGCCGATGGAGCAGGTTACGCAGGTATCAGGACGTTGGCCCCATGAGTTGTTTCGTCCGGGCGACGCGCCCTATTCGCCCTTGCAAAAAATGCCACGGTCAGGCAGCCTCATAAAACAAATTCTGGAAAGGGCAGCCCCGCCCCCCAAGTTCGAAGGAAATGTCAGGTGCATCGAGCTCTCGCGGTCGCCCTCTTCGTCCCGCTCGCGTTTGTTCCGCACGCGCACGCTCAGCAACCCTTCTTTACCGATGACGCCGACGTGGCTGAGCGCCACCACTTCCACCTTGAGGCCAACCTCGAATACGACGTTCTGCCCAACCAGTCCTTTCCCAATCTTCGCCAGCAAACCCACACCATCAAGTTCAGCTACGGCTTGTTCCGCAATTGCGAGGTCGGCATGGATTTCCCGCTGCTCATAATCTTCAACGCCACCAGCTCCCGACTGGGAAACCCATTCGGGTTGGGCGACACCGACTTTTCGATCAAGTACAACTTCCGCAAAGAAACCGAAGGTTCAAAATGGCCGGCTGTCACCGCCAGCCTGAATATTGAACCACCCACGGGGAATTCAAGACTTCAGCTCGGTTCAGGGCTCATCGACTACTACTTGAACGGCATTCTTCAGAAGACTCTTTCGCCCAGGAACACGTTGCGGGTGAACGCCGGCGCTACCTTCGCCGGTAACACTCTGACTGGGGCGGTGGGCATCAGGACGCGTGGCACGATTTTCACCGGTGGCTCTTCGCTAACTCATCAGCTTACAAGGAAATTCGATCTGGGTATGGAAGTTTATGGCGGCTACACCGCGAATCTCGCCCTGGGCCGAGGCGAATTGCAGGAGCAGATCGGCGGGAACTATGAGGTCGGCAAGGGATTGACCATTGACTTTGGCGGAATCGCGGGGCAAGCCATTGGCAGCCCACACTATGGCTTCCAGGTAGGCTTTTCGAAAGACTTCTAAGACCTCGCGATCCCGCTTACCAGCGTTCAATCAGGGTGTCTTCCGCTGGCGATGCCGAGGATCAGACATCGCACAAATCCACGGCCTGGCGCAGCGAGGTCAGTGGATCGCGTGTAGGCACGAACTCGTGTGCCACGTAACCCTGATAATTGGTAGCGGCGATGCCGCGCATCACTCCATCCCACTGCACTTCCTGGGTATCGTCGAGTTCGTGCCGGCCGGGGACACCGCCGGTGTGGAAGTGGGCCAGCCACTGAATGTTCGCCTGGATGGTCGCGATGAGATCTCCCTCCATAATCTGCATGTGGTAAATGTCGTAGAGCAGCTTGACGTGCGGCGAGTTCACCGCCTGCACCACCTGCACTCCCCAGGCGGTGTGATCGCACATGTAGTCTTTGTGATTCACCTTGCTGTTAAGCAGTTCCAGACAGATGACGACCCCGTTGTCCTCGGCAATCTTCTTCACCCGGTTGAGACCGGCGATGGTGTTCTTTGGCGCCTTCTTCGTCCGACATGCCATTGCGATTGCCGGAAAAGGTGATCACGTTCGGGATACCTGCCTTGGCCGCCAGCGGGATGTTTTTACGAAAACCCTCCTCGATCTTGTCGTGATTCTCGGTGCGATTCATGGCGTTGGTCAGCTCGCCGCCTCCGGCGTAGGCCATGCTGCAAACCAGCCCGTAGCGCTTGGGCACTTCATATTCGTCCGGATTAAGCAGGTCAATGCCCTTGCAGCCAATCTGGGCGGCGGAAGCGCAGAGTTGGTCGAGCGGGATGTCCTTATAACACCAGCGCGCCACCGACTGTTTGATCCGCCCTTTACGCTGCGTGGGGGCAGTCTGTTCCGCCCATGCGATGGACGGAACCGAAGCCACAGCGATTCCGCTGAGAGTACCCTTCAGGATCGTACGTCGCGATAGTTTATCTGCCGACAATTTAGCCATAGACCGCAGAGTTTACATCCGAACCGAAAAAATGGGGAGAGTTAAGGTGGAAAGGTTTGCAGTCGCAGTCCTCGGGGACTAGACTGCGTTTTCGCTCTGTATCGCGGTTGCGTTTCCGGGCGCTGCCTGATTGCCCACCGGAGGATATGGTCTCGATGAAGCGTTCGATAGCATTTCTTGGTAAGCCCAAATGGATCGCACTGGTTGCGATTGCCGTCCTTACCAGCGCGCCGTTTCTGCAGGCGCAGACCAAACCCCCCAGCGCCACCCACGCCGTATCCCCAGCGGAGGTCGAGCGGGGCAAGACCCTGTTCGGCCAGAACTGTTCGTTTTGCCACGGCCGCGAAGGTTTCGGCGGCGAGACCGGACCGAACCTGATGGATTCAGACCTGGTGACGAGCGACGTGCGGGGCAATAAGATCGGCCTCGTTGTACGCAATGGACGTCCGGCAAGCGGTATGCCCGCATTCAAGCTTTCCCTGCCGGAGATCACGGCGCTCGCCGCGTTCCTTCACGCGCAGAAGAAAAAGGCCGAATCGAACCCCGGCGGACGGCGAGGCGTATCGGTGGCTGACCTTCAAACCGGTAGCGTCGAGGCCGGCAAACAATATTTCAATGGCGCTGGAACCTGTTCGTCCTGCCATTCCCCGACCGGCGACTTGGCCGGCGTGGCCAGCCGTTATCGCGGACTCGAGCTTGAAATGCGAATGCTCTATCCGCGTCACGCCAAGCCAACGGTCACGGTCACAACGCCGTCGGGCCAGACGGTTTCCGGCGAGCTCTCCTATCAGGACGAGTTCACCATCGGGCTGACGGACGACGCCGGGTGGTATCAGTCCTGGCCGGCAGATTCGATCAAGTACACCATCCACGCGCCCGCCGAAGCACACGCCGAGTTGCTGCCAAAATACACCGACGACGATGTGCACAACCTGATGGCTTACCTGCAAACCTTGCGCTAGGAGCGAACCGGATTGCGAACCATGAATCACTTCCATAAGGCTCTTCCTTCTCTGGTGTTCACGCTGTTGTTCCTTTTTGCGGGCCGCCTGCTGGCGCAGGGCCTCGATCCGGCGACGATTGCAAATCCGCCCGCCGACAGCTGGCCAAGCTATCACGGCGATTACTCCGGCAGGCGCCACAGCTCGCTGACGCAGATCACTCCGCAGAACGTTCGTACCCTGACCCTGGCCTGGGCATTTCAGACCGGTCAGGAAGCGTCCCTGAAGTCGTCGCCCCTCCTGGTCAATGGCACCCTGTATTTCACGGTGCCCGACAACGTCTGGGCGGTGGATGCGCGCACTGGGCATCAGATCTGGCGCTATACCTATCCCCCCAACAAAGGACTGCATATCGGGCATCGCGGCGTTGCCATGTACAGGGACTGGTTGTTTTTCACCACGCCGGATGCCCACCTCGTTTCCCTGGACGCCAAAAACGGCAAAGTCCGTTGGACCGTCCAGATTGCCGACAACGACAAAGGGTATTGGTCCACCATGTCACCCCTGGTGGTGCGCGATCACGTGCTGGTTGGCGTCGGCGGTGACATGGACAACATCCCCGGGTTCCTGAAGTCGATTGATCCTGAGAGTGGCAAGACGCAATGGCAGTGGTTCGTGACGCCCCCGATCGTCGCTCCCAAGACGACCTCGGGAGGCATGACGTGGATGACCGGCACCTATGACCCGGAGCTGAACCTGGTCTATTGGGGAACCGGCAATCCGACGCCGGTGCTGACCGGCAAGTCGCGGCCGGGCGACAACCTTTACACCTGCAGCATCGTGGCCCTCAATCCTGACACCGGGAAACTGGCCTGGGCGTTCCAGGTCTCTCCGCATGACACGCACGATTGGGATGCGGTCGAAACTCCGGTACTGGTCGATGCCGACTTCGGCGGCCAACCGCGAAAGATGCTGATGCAGACCTCGCGCAACGGCTACTTCTTCATCCTCGACCGGACCAACGGAAAGAGTCTTCTTACGTTGCCCTACGGGCCGGTGAACTGGACCCTCGGTGTGGATGGACAGGGGCGGCCGGTTCCCAACCCGGACAAGGAACCGGCCCCGGACGGCCGCGTGATTGCACCCGACGAAGGCGGCATGACCAATTACCGCTCCCCCAGCTTTGATCCCAAGACCGGGCTGTTCATCGTTTCCGCTCACCCCAGCTGGTCGATCTACTTTGCCAAGCCCGCCGACGGCACCTACGGCTGGGCCGGAGCGGACTACGGCGTCTGGAGCAAAGGGGTGATCGAAGCCATCGACTACCGGACCGGCAAGATTCGCTGGACCCACGACGTGGGAAAAGACATTTTCGCGGGCGTACTGACCACCGACTCCGGACTGACTTTTACCGGCGACATCTCCGGCAACGTTCTCGCTCTCGATACCAGCAATGGCAAGACTCTCTGGCACGCCGGCACCAGCCAACGGATGGACACTTCTCCGATCACGTATGAGTTGGACAAACGCCAGTACGTGGTGACCGGCACCGGCGGCGTGATCTTCGCCTGGGCCTTGCCGGAGAGTGGGCAGTAGCTTTTGTTAGTAAGGGCGGGTGGCCCAGGCTTTTAACCTCGCTGGCGCAATAAACATAGTGGGTGCCCCGTCCTTTGCGCACTTTGCAAAGGGCGGAGCCTGGAATGGATACCCGACCGGGTTGTGCAGAGCGGGCAAAAGTTGTGCCAGCAGCATCGCTACCCGCCCTTGCAAAAAACGCAAGGACGGGGCACCCTCAGCGCCGGTGGCGCACACAGCCATCAGCAAAGCCACCCGGACCCGCCGAATTCCCCTCAGTTCTTCAGCTTCTGCCGCTCGCAGGCCTCCACGGTTTTCGTCGGATCCACCGCCTCATTGTCGACTTGTTCGTTGATGATCTTCCCTGATTTGTCGATGAGGAAGGTGGCGCGTCTCGCGGTTTCCATGGGAACGCCCTGGATGTCAAATTTCTGAGTCAATCCATAGCGGCTGGTCACCGGGCCGCCCCAGTCACCGAGGATGGGAAAGCTGACTCCGTTTTGTTGAGCGAAGGCAAAGTTTGAGAAGGGACTGTCCATGCTCACACCCAGAACCTGGGTGTCGGCGCCCTCCAGCCTGGTGATGTTCTGCTGGAGAGCTTTCATTTCGCGGGTTCAACCCCCGGTGAAGGCAAAGACGAAGAACGCCAGCGCGACGTTTTTCTTCCCTCGGTAATCCTGCAACGATATTTTCTTCAGCTCCTTGCCATCGAAGGCCAGCAGGGTGAAATCCGGAGCCATGTCGCCCACCTTCAGTTTCATGGGCGCAGGTGCTTTTTCGTCCTTGTTCTGGGGTTTATTTTGGGCCTGCAAGAATGAAGGCACCAACATAAGGGTTAGAAGCCACAGGCAGACAGCATGTTTCCCCTCTCGTTTCATTGACGCACTCCTTTAAGCGCGGCCGCGTGAGCGGGCAAAGAGAATAACGAAGCGTTGGTGGGCCCTCCAGGATTTGAACCTGGGACCAATGGATTATGAGTCCACTGCTCTAACCGCTGAGCTAAGGGCCCGATGCCGCGTCGCAGGTCAACAGTTTCGCATAGCCCCCTGACAACCACCAACTGCACCTCGCAAATCTGTGTTCCGGCAGCTTTCCCTGATTCGAAATCCATGTCCACAGGGCCATTCGGCCTCTACTGTCCCGTTACTTTCGTACCGGGGCGCGGAACACTGTAAGAAGTTAAACTGTGGCGCTAGGTCGATACAGCCAAAGCGGTTGCGGATGCATAACCAAACCGAAAGCGTTTTAGCCCGGGTCAGCCAACAACTCTCGCAGCTTGAAAAGCGCGATGGAGAACTGTGGCTGATCGTGTCCCTCACCGGCCTGCTGGTCGGCGCCGGGCTGTGCGCAGTGCTTTTTCCCGCGGCCTTCCTCAAGCAAGGCAACATTCACTTTGAGCTGACCGTGTCGCGTCCCCTGGTGCTGGGGCTGGTGGTTCTGTTGACTTTGCTCAACACCTATCTGGTGTCGCGGCGCATGGAAATTCGCCGCCTGCGGGAGCAGCTCATCTCGCGGACCATTCAGCAGGAACTGGTGCAGCAGCAATCCTTCACCGACCCCTTGACCGAGATTTACAACCGTCAGTCGCTGGGCGAAATGGCCGGCCGGTTCATGAGTCAGGCCCGGCGTTCCAGGAAGTCGCTCACCCTCATGCTGATCGATGTGGACGGGTTCAAGGAGGTCAACACCCGCTTCGGCCATCTGACCGGCGATGTAGTCCTGGCCAATACGGCAGCCCTGCTGAAACATTCCGTGCGCGGCTCGGATGCCGTGTTTCGCTACGGCGGCGACGAGTTCCTGATCATTCTGGCGGACACTTCATGCACCGATGCCCGGCATGTGGTCGAAAGAGTTAGAAACGGTCTGGCGGAATGGAACCGCGCCAAGCACCTGGAAAAGTTCGAGTTGAGCCTCAGCATCGGAGTTGCAGAATGGGCGGAGGGAAAGACCCTGGACGACCTGCTCGATGGCGCCGATCACCAGATGTACGCGGCCAAGGAAGGCAACAAATTGAGCAAGGGCAAAGCGGCTGGAGGGTAGATCGTGGGAGGCCGGGCAGCGACGCCCTCGCCCATCCCTACATCAGCAGATCAGTGGCTCGCTGCACCAGCGGGTGCTGCATTTCCTGCAGATCGTTTTTCACCAGGTTGAGGCCGTACACGCATTGTTCGAAGTTTTGCGAGAGGTGGGCGAACAGGGGCGCAACCTTGGCGTATTCAAAGTGCTCGAACTTGGAGACGATGTAGTAGCTTTCCTTGCCCGCTTTGATCCAGTCCACGAAATTTTCCATCCGGTTACGGCGCAGGCGGAAGTGGTTGATGCTCTCGGGAAACATCCCGGTAAAAAACAAGGTGTAATCGCCGATGTGTTTGCGCACCTGGCGTTCGCGGTCGAAGGAGGGCGCCGGCCCGAATACAGGATTCGATTCCACCAGCATCTCGCCGACGTCGGTCAGCGGCCGGCCTGCGGCGTTGTGGATCCTGAACAATTCCTCGGCATCGCAAAATTCAGCCAGCAGGTGGGCGACGTAGTTCACGATCTGGGGATCGCGCAGTCCGATCTCCTCGGCATAGTGCCGGCCCACGAGTTCGATGAACAACTGCTGCAAGGGATGCGATTCCGGAATCATTCTGGATCTCACCTCCTCCTAGAAAGCCCGAGTGGTGCGGGATTTCATCGGCACTTCATTTGTCCTACTTAAACTCAGCCTCATGCCTAAAGGCAAGTGACTTTTGTAAGTCACCCAAATCGATATTTCTAATTGCTTAGAACCCTGGCACCTGCGAAAGGTTTCTCGTTGTGAATTGCTGGCAGACTCCGCCCTTGGCTGCCAAATACTGGCTTTCACGGGCCCGGCTACAATGATCTACGGAGGCAACATGGAACGAACCAACATTTCCAGCGGCGCGCCCTGGGAACCCATCGTAGGTTACTCTCGTGCGGTCAAGGTTGGCCCTTACGTGCATGTGGCCGGCACCACGGCCACAGGCCCGGACGGGAAAATCGTGGGTGTGGGCGACGTTCGGGCTCAAACCATTCAGACCCTGAAGAACATTGAGTCTGCGCTGATGAAGGCAGGCGCGACGCTGAAAGATGTAGTGCGCACGCGGATGTTCGTCATCAACATCGCGGAGTGGGAAAAAATCGGCAAGGCTCACGGAGAGTTTTTTCGCGATATCCGGCCAGCGACATCGATGGTGCAGGTGAGCGCGCTGATTTCGCCGGAGATTCTGGTGGAGATCGAAGCCGACGCCGTCATCGGCAGCTGACATTGACTGGATACTCTAGAGGGTGCCCCGTCCAAGCTCCGCTTGGGCGGGGGTTGGATGTTCATCCGTCTCGGATTGATTCATCGACGGTAACTTCAAGTGCGAGTGTAGAAAAATCCCCGCCCAAGCAGAGCTTGGACGGGGCACCCTCTAGATGTATCATGCCCACCCGTACCCTAAGAGGTGGACATGCGCTTTCTGCTCAGCCTGATGGTTGCGATTACTCTGATCTCACCTGTTTTTTCCCAGACCGCACCCGCGCCTGCCGTCGCCGTCATCCGCGCGGGCGTGCTCATTGATGGCAAGTCCGACCAGCCCCGTCGCGATCAGGTGATTGTGATTCGCGGCAACCATATTGAAAGCATCTCGGACGCTGCCGCGGCGAAAATCCCTGGCGGCGCCACGATCATCGATCTCTCGCATGCCACCGTGTTGCCCGGCCTGATCGATTCTCATACCCATATTTTTCTGCAGGGAGAAGATCCGGCGCAGGGCGGCTACGACGCCAACATCCTGAAATACCCGCTGGCCTTGCGGGCGGCGCGGGCGACGGTTGCGGCGCGGCGCGCTTTGGAACAGGGTTTTACCACGCTGCGCGACGTCGAAACCGAAGGCGCGGGCTACGGGGACGTGGGAATCAAGGAGGCGATCGAAGGCGGGTACATCCCCGGGCCGCGGTTGTTCGTCGCCACCCGCGCCATCTCGACCACCGGCGGCTACAACCTCGAGGGCTACGCGCCCGAGCTCGACATGCCCAAGGGCGCGCAGATCATCGACGGCCCGGTGGAGGCGCGCAAGGCAGCGCGCCAGCAGCTGGACCATGGCGCCGACTGGATCAAGGTGTACATGACTCATCGCTCCTGGGTGGGAAAGCACGGTGAACTGGTCTCTCAGCCAACCCTTACCGTCGAAGAACTGAAGGCTATCGTGGACGAAACCCACGGCTGGGGCAGGAAGGTGGCTTGCCATGCCTACAACGGCATCGGCCTGCAACGCGCCCTGGACGGTGGTTGCGACTCCATCGAACATGGTCTGGAGATCACCGACGCGCAGATCGCCCAGATGGTGAAGCAGGGCACCTGGTACTGCGCCACCCTGGCCGCTTACTATCACGACTGGGCCCCGGCCGACACGCCCAACGGTGAGCGCGACCGCAGGCGAGTGGCGGACCACGGAGTTTCGTTCCAGAAGGCCCTGAAGGCGGGCGTGAAGATCGTTTTCGGCACGGACATGGGCGGCATCCTGTGGACGGAGCCGATGGCGCAGGAATTTCCCAGAATGGCCGAGTTTGGCATGTCGCCCATGGAAATCATCAAGAGCGCGACCTCTCGCCCTGCCGATATGCTGGATATGACGGGCCAGATCGGGGTGCTGGCGCCCGGAGCTTACGCCGACATCGTCGCCGTCAACGGCGATCCGCTGCGCGACATCAACGCCCTGGGGAATGTGACGTTTGTGATGAAGAATGGCGGGGTCTTCCGGAACGACGCGAAATGATGGCCTCACTATGATTGTGTGGGTCGGACACTCTGGTCGGACCCACACGAGAAATGTGATGAATCTCCTTGACAGCGCCAATGCGCAGGTCATAATGCGGAATTCTCCGTGATCGCGGAGCCCCCGGGACCGGCCTTTCCCGATTCCGGAGGCCCAAGGAGTTCTTTTATGAGCGTTTTGGAACTTTGCGATAAAGACGTGGCTTCGGTGCGGGTTGAGGCCAGCGCGGCAGATGCTATCCGCTTGATGCTGGACCGGCATGTCGGCGCGGTGGGCGTGGTCGACAGTGAAGGCCTGGTGGCAGGGATCTTTACCGAGCGCGACGTGTTGCTCAAGTTGGCCCTGACGGGCCGTAGTCCCGAGACCACGCCGGTGCGGGAGCTGATGACTACTCCAGTCGAGCTGGCGACTATCGATACCCGTCCGGGCGAGGCCCTGGCCACCATGCTGGAACGGCATTTTCGCCATCTGCCCGTGGTAGACAACTCCGGCAAGCTGCTGGGCATGCTGTCTATCCGCAACCTGCTGGAGCAGCGGATCGACGATCTCAGCCACGAACTGGATGCGCTCGAACAGTACGTCACCAATGACGGGCCCGGGGGCTAGGCCCTCCTGGTTAGACGGTTTCATGTTCGGGTTCTGAAGCCTGTCCTCCTGCGGGCCAAGGCCCCTGGCTGATGACTAACCGAGCTTGAGCCTGGCCCTCCGGATACACTACATAACCTGATGCGCAACCTTTCTGGCGCCCTGCCCAAAACCATTGCGGTCGTTCGCATAGCCACGTCGGCTTTCTTTCTGCTTTTCGGCGAGTACAAGGTCTTCAGCTCCGAGTTTACTCACGGCGGATTCGAGCAGTATCTTCAAGGCTTCATTCAGAATGGCGCGGTGAGTTTCTACCGGCCAGTCCTGGCCAACCTGGTGCTGCCGCACGCGGTCTTCTTTGGCTACGTGGTCGGAGTGATGGAGCTGTTTATCGGGGTATGCCTGCTGCTGGGAATCTGGGTCCGCCCGGCGTCGGTGTTGGGTGCGCTGCATATGTTGAGCCTTACGCTGGCCACCTGGTGGGAACCCGGCCCGGGAATTCCCGTGTGGAATTACTTCGTCGCCGAACTTCACCACCTGCCTCTGCTGTTTCTGTTCATCATCTTCTTCGTCGCCGATGCCGGAAGGGAGTGGGGCCTGGACGGACGGCGCGCGCAAGTAACCAGAAGAAGATGAGGACGAGGTCTGAATGGAGAAAGGCATCCGCGAGCTGCGCAGAAGCCGGACTCTACGTGAAGCAGCCCCCGGTGGAAAGTGGTACAGGTCAGAGTAGCGCAGGGTGGAGCAGCGCAGCGTGGGTAGCGCAGCCAGCTTGAGTAGCACAGAGGTGGGCAGCGCAGCGTGGGTAGCGCAGCATGAGTAGCTCAGGGTGGAGCAGCGCTTTCGCGCTGCATTGAGGACTGGTTCCGGGAGCGGCTTCAGCCGCTGAGGTACCTGCCTACCGCCAACACCTGCTGAGAGTGGATCAACCGAACGAGGAGCCAATGAAGAAAAAGGCCAACTGCATTTTTCCCGCAATCATTCTCGCGTCATTGTTCCTGAGCGCCGTGGCAACGGCGCAAGAGCCCACTCGTGTCATCGTCCGCGCCGGCAAACTCCTGGACGTCCGCAGCGGCAAGACCCTCACCGACCAGGCCATCGTGATCGAGGGCGGCAAGATCGTCAGTGTCGGCCCGTTCACCCAGGCTAAACGCAGTTCGGGCGATCGCCTGATCGATCTTTCGACCGCTACCGTTCTGCCCGGCCTGACTGACGCGCACACGCATCTGACCGGCAATCCTCAGGATGCCGGACCTCAAGGCTCTCGGTATTTCGCTGCCGCGCGCCACGCTCACCGGCGCGCACAACGCGCGACTCACCCTGGAAGCAGGCTTCACTACCGTGCGCAACGTGGGGGCGGAGGGCTACAGCGACGTTGCCCTGCGCGACGCCATCGATGCCGGCGATGTTCCCGGCCCGCGCATGCTGGTCAGCGGGCCTCCGCTCGGCATCACCGGTGGACACTGCGATGAGAACTTTCTGCCCTTCGACTTTCACTACTCCGCGGAAGGCGTAGCCGACGGAGTGGAAGGCGTGCAGCACAAAGTGCGCGAGACCATCAAATACGGCGCCGACCTGATCAAGATTTGCGCCACCGGCGGCGTGCTCTCGCACGGCGACAATCCCCAGGCTTCGCAATACACACTGGAAGAAATGAAAGCCATTGTGGCCGATGCCCATCGCCTGGGACGCAAGGTCGCCGCCCACGCTCACGGCGCCCAGGGCATTCTCTGGGCTTCGCAGGCCGGCGTGGATTCCATCGAACACGGCTCCTACATTGACGACGCCGCCATCGCTGAGATGAAGAAGGACGGTACCTACCTCGTGCCCACACTCTATCTGGCGGACTGGTTCCTGGAGCACGCGGAACAGGTGCACGTACCCCCGGAAATGATTGCCAAGGGTAAGACTGTGATGGCAGCGGCGCGCAAGAACATCGCCCACGCCTTTGCCAGTGGGGTCAAAGTAGCATTTGGCACTGATGCGGCTGTCTATCCTCACGGCCTGAATGCCCATGAGTTTGCGGTCATGGTGAAGCTGGGACTGAGCCCGCTGCAATCCATTCAGGCCGCCACCATCAACGCCGCCGACCTGCTGGGCTGGTCCGACAGGATCGGCGCGCTTGAACCCGGCAAGTGGGGAGACATCATCGCCGTCGATGGCGACCCGCTGCAGGACGTCACCACGCTCGAGCACGTGAAGTTCGTCATGAAGGGCGGAGACGTGGTGAAGAACGAATACGGAAAGTGAAAGTGCGTGTGGGGCGGGCGCCCTCGCCCGCCGCCTTTGATCTTGGGTTTTGACTGAGGGAAATCTTGCGGCAGGATTTGCTGTTTGCGTTCGTGGATTTTCAAATCAAAAAGCGACAGTCAGGAGTAAAGTCAAAAGCAAAGGTCAAAATCCAAAGCAAATTCAAGAGCGTCGGACAGGAGTGTCCGACCCACACGTGCCGAACAACACCAAAGGCCGGCTTTTCGGCCGGCCTTTGCACAATGCAGAGCACAAAAACTACTTCTTGGGGGCGATAGCGTCCTTGGTGGCCTTGGCTACGCGGAACTTCACCACGGTCTTGGCTTTGATCTGGATGGGTTCACCAGTCTGGGGGTTGCGTCCCATGCGGGCCTTGCGATGCGCCTTCACCAGCCGGCCCAGTCCGGGGATCACGAAGATGCCGTTCTTCTTGGTCTCTTTGACAGCCGTGTCGGTGAGGTGCTCGAGAAACGATGCTGCGGTCTTGTTGTTCACTTCGATCTTCTCGGCCAGATGGCGGACGAGTTGTGTCTTGGTCATGCCTGAAGCCATGAAACCTCCTCTGAATTCCCTAAAATTTTCCTGCGGTGAGCGCTATCTTATACCAGTGTTCTGTGGAAAAGTACCGTTTTCAGCCCCATTTTATGCGGATTTCTTTGTTGCGGACACGAGAAAGACCACCAAAAATCGACTTCTCGCGCGGGTCGATGTCCCAAAATGGCCATTTGACCGCTGGAACCATTGAGAGCACGCCATGGCGTCCGGCAGGTTTTCCTGCCTGGCCTGATGTCATAATGGTTTCCGGAGACTTGTCCCGTGAGTTGTGCGATTTGCGAGAAACGTAAGGAGAAGCGCTTCTGTCCGGCCATCCACGGGCGCATTTGCCCGCAGTGCTGTGGCGAGCAGCGCGAGGTGACGCTCGACTGTCCCAGTGACTGCGCCTATCTGCAGCAGGCCCGCGAGCATGAGAAGCCGCGCCGCCTCGCAGATCTCAATCCCGCCGATCTCTTCGTGCAGGTGGAAGTCGAAGACCAGTTTCTGTATCAGCACGAACACCTGATCATGGGACTGACCTTCGCCCTTTCGAAGAGCGTTCGCGCCGACCGCGGGTTGAAGGACGCCGATCTGATCGCGGCGCTCACAGCGCTGGCCAGGACATGGGAAACGCTGGTCAACTCCGGGTTGCATTACGAGAATCCGATTGCCAGCCCGGCACAGCAGGCAGTGGCGGTGGAAGTCCAGAGCATGATCAAGGAATATCGTGAGGCCGAACAGAAGCACGTGGGATACGTGCAGCTGCGTGACTCGGAAGTTCTGCGCGCACTGGTGTTCATGGTGCGCATGGCCCAGGGCCGCACCTCGGGGAGGCCGAGGTCGCGCGCCTTTGCCGACTTCCTGCTGGCCCAGTTTCCCGAGAAGACCTCCGGAATCGCCACTCCGGAAGAGGCCGGCAGCCGGATCGTTGTGCCGTAGGCAGACTTCGGGCGTCGGACCTCAGACGTCGGGCTTGAATTTCTAAAGTGGCCCGGATTTTCAATGGGCGGTTGGCGGCTCCACCAGGTTTGCGAGTCCCGAAAACCCTTGCTTCGAAAAGAGCTGGGAGATCCGACGTTTGGGGTCTGAAGTCCGAAGGTCTGAAGTCCGAGGTCTGAAGTCCGACGCCCGGACATGGGATAATCGTTTCGGTGTCTACGGCTTCAAAAACCGATCTTTACCGCAAGCTTCCGTCCGTTGATGAGTTGCTGCGCAGCGCCGCTTTGGCCGCAATCCTTTCGAGCGAAGGCCCGGCTGCGGTGACCGATGCCGCCCGCGCCGTACTCGGGAACTTGCGTACAGAGATTGCGGCTGGGAGATTGGACGCGGCCGCGGTTGATCTTGCTCTCTCCGGAATTCCGGACGCCGTCGGGCGCCAGCTCCGGCGGTCGCTGAGCTACGCGCTCCGTCCAGTCATCAACGCGACCGGCGTCATCCTCCACACCAACCTGGGGCGCGCCGCGCTGGCGGCTTCCGCTCTGGAACACATCCGCGACACTTCCTCGGGATATTCAAACCTGGAGTTTGATATCCAATCCGGACAGCGCGGCCAGCGCGATGTCCACGTGGACCGCTTGTTTCGCAAGCTGCTGAGTGAAGGTTTCGCGGGCCGGGGCGCCCGCGTCATACCAGACTGTTCCACCATCGTCGTCAACAACAACGCGGCCGCGGTCCTGCTGGCGCTGAATACGCTGGCGGAGGGCGGCGAAGTCATCGTCTCGCGCGGGGAGTTGGTTGAGATCGGCGGGTCGTTCCGCATTCCGGACGTCATGTCAAAGTCGAACGCCACTCTGCGGGAGGTGGGCACGACCAACCGCACCCGGGTGGAGGACTACGAGCACGCAATCAACGATAAGACCCGGCTGCTGCTGCGCGTACACCGCTCGAATTTCGAGATCACGGGATTCACCGAGCAACCAGAACTCGTGGAGCTGGCCGCGCTCGCCCGCAAACGCAATCTCCCGCTAATGGAAGATCTGGGCAGCGGGGCGCTCTTCGATTTGCGGTCCATCGGCGTGAGTGGCGAAGCGGGCGTGCTCGACAGCCTTCGCGGGGGCGTGGATGTGGTCAGCTATAGCGGCGACAAGCTGCTGGGCGGACCGCAGGCTGGCATACTCAGCGGCCGCGGCGATCTTATTGCCCGCATGCGCTCGAATTCTCTTTTCCGCGCCTTGCGCGTGGACAAGCTGACCTACGCTGCGCTGGAAGCCACGCTGCTGGCCTACGTAAAGCACGACCATGACGCGATTCCGGCGCTGCGCATGATGCATTTGTCGAAAGACGAAATCGGCCGCCGCGCGGAGGCTGTGGCCGCGACTCCGGTCGTCGGGATTGACGGTCGAAATCATGGACGGCGAATCGGTGATCGGCGGCGGCGCGGCGCCCTCGGCGGTGCTGCCCACCCGCCTGCTGGCCGTGACCCGCGAGGGCTTGAGCGCCGACGAGATTTCTGCTCGCCTGCGGGACGGAGACCCGCCGATCGTCGCTCGGGTGGAAGAGGGCCGTGTGCTGCTGGACCTGCGCACCGTATTCCCGGAGCAGGACGAGAAGGTGATGGCAGCGCTGCGGGCGCTGTAACTTCAGAGCATTGCAGATTTTGGATTTCAGATTGTCTGTTATGCTGCCGTCCTCGTTCAATCTGAAATCTACAAGCTAGAATCTGAAGTCCTCGCTGTGGCGACCCTCTATACCATCGGCCACTCCACTCGCACTCTCGATGAGTTAATCGCGGCCCTGCGCGCCCACTCGATTGCTACCCTGGCAGACATCCGTTCTTTCCCCATGTCGCGCCGCCTGCCGCACTTCAACCGCGAAGCACTGGAGAAGACGCTGCCCGCGGCTGGAATCCGATACGTCTGGATGAAGGAACTGGGCGGACGGCGCAAGGCCATTCGCGACGACTCTCCCCACCTCGCCTTGCGCAACGCCAGCTTTCGTAACTACGCGGATTACATGCTCACCGCGGAATTCCAGAATGCCGCGGCCGAACTGATCAGGCTGGCCGAGCAATCGCCCACCGCCTACATGTGCGCCGAGCGCGTCTATTTCCATTGTCATCGCATGCTGGTGTCGGACTGGCTGATTGCCCACGGTCACGAAGTCTTTCACATCGATGGTACCGGGCCAGTAAAACCCCACAAACTGTTGTCCGAAGCCCGTGTAATCGACGGCGAACTGATCTATCGCGGGGATTTGCTGCTCTAACCATCGGCTGGCGTAGCGCTACAATCAATGCATGCCGCCGCGTATCGCTATTCCGGTCCCACACTCTGATGATGCGGAGTATGCGGAGCGGGCCTTTCCGCAATACGCTCACGCCGTTGAGATGGCCGGCGGAGAGGCAGTTCGAATTCCGCTCGATCAGGCAGCCGCTGAAGTTGTGAAACTGATCCGCAGCTGTGATGCCGTCCTCCTGCCCGGAAGCAAGGCCGACGTGGACCCAGCCAAATACAGAGTTGCGGCCGATCCGAAGACTGCACCCCCCGATTACAGGCGCGACGTAGTGGACGAACTGTTGCTGCAGGACGCCTACAACCTGCGCAAGCCGGTGCTCGGCATCTGCTACGGCCTGCAGATTCTCAACGTGTATCGTCACGGAACGTTGTTGCAGCACATCGAGTCGGCGGTCAATCACGAGGCGGGAAGAAGCGTGCCCATCGCCCATACCGTGGAGGTGGATACGGGAACGAGGTTGAGCCGGATCGTAGGACGAGAGGCATCAGCCGAGCACGACGGAGGGGCCTCCATGGCGGTGAACTCCAGCCATCATCAGTCGGCAAAGGCCATCGGCGAGGGACTGCGGATTGTGGCGCGATGTCCGCAGGATGGAATCATCGAGGCCATCGAGGGCACGTCTGCCAGACCATTTTGTTCTGGCCGTGCAGTGGCACCCGGAACGTTCCGTGGAAGATGACGAAGCCTCGCGGGCCATCTTCCGGGCGCTGGTGGAAGCAGCGCGCCGCTGATCATGTGGGCGCGAGCGTCCCGCTCGTGCACCCGCGTGCACGAACGAAAAGTACTCGTCCGGGATCAATGCAGTTTCCGTGCTTTTCCAGCCCCAGACTTCGTCGTTTTCTTCTCCAGCAACACCACCGCGTGCGCAATCGCCGCATTGTCCGTCCCCATGCCTTCCGGAGTCTTGGCTTTCACCCCCACGCATTCCGGAGGGATTCCCAGCAGTTCAGCCAAATGGGTTCGGATGGCTGCCGCGTGTGGACCAATCTTGGGCGCAGCCAGAATCAGGGTCGAATCCACATTGACCACCGCGTAGCCCGCCGCTCTCACGCGCTTGACCGCCTCGGCCAGGAAAAGCGCAGAATCGGCGCCTTTCCAGCGCGGATCGGAAGGAGAAAAGAGAGAACCGATATCGGGAGCGGCGACCGCCCCCAGCAAGGCGTCGGTGACGGCGTGCAGAAGCACGTCGCCATCGGAATGGCCGCCCAAGCCTTTGGAATACGGCAGAGTGATGCCGCCGATCTTCAACGGTATGCCGCGCTTGAATTCGTGAGAGTCCCAGCCGTAGCCGATCTTCATGCGGACACCCCAGCCACGGATTGGCACGGATTTTCACGGATCTTTTTTCTTTGGTTATCAAACAAAAGTCGTCGGAATTGGGGGCGGGAGCCGAAATTCAGTAACAGGCCAATCTCGATTTCGGTGGATTTCAGATAGTGGAGCAGTTGTGCCTCATGGGCTGCCTCGAGCGTACGAGTACTCTTGAGTTCCAGTAGAACCTTGCCTTCCACCAGGATGTCTCCTCGGAATTGACCCACTTGATGTCCTCGAAACCAAACGGGAATGGCCAACTGACGCTCAACCTTCAAACACGTTTCAAGAAGGGCGATCACCAGCGACTCTTCGTACACGGACTCCAGGAAGCCATAGCCGAGTTCATTGTAAACATCGTAGAAGACCCCGATGATTTTCTCGGTCAATTCGCGATGTTGTAAGCCGATCGCTCCGCCACCCATCCCAGAAGTGTACAAGTTCAAAAGGATTTATCCGTGTGATCCGTGAAAATCCGTGGCCGCCCTTACCGTTTCAGGAAGAACTCCGCCAGTTCCATGTCGGCCGGAGTGGTGATCTTGATGTTTCGCGGCGAGCCCATCACTACTGCAACCTGATGACCTGAGCGCTCGACCAGGGAGGCCTCATCGGTGCCGAGAAAACCGTCGGCAGTAGCTTCATCGAAGGCGCGTTTCAGCACGCTATAGCGAAAGCCCTGTGGAGTCTGGGCCATCACCACCCGCTCGCGGGGCAGGGTTGCGGTGATGACGGCGCCTTCGGAGGTACGTTCGACTTGCTTGATGGTGTCCATGGCTGGCATTCCCGCGATGGCCGCGCCATACTTTTGTGCCGCCTCGATCACGTCGTGAATGATTTCCTTAGTGACAAAGGGGCGAACCGCATCGTGGACCAGGACAATATCGTCGGCAGCCGCCCGGACTGCATCGATCGCATGGGCCACGGACTGCTGGCGATGCTCACCGCCCTCCACCAGCTCTATCTTTTTGGGCGAGAGTTCCTGGTCTGCTTTCAAGCGAGTTTGAAAGCCGGCAATCTCGTTGGCGCGCAGGGCCACGTAAATTTCAGCGACCTCCGGATTGGCCGCGAACTTGCGTAAGGTATGAACGAGGATGGGCGTTCCTCCGATCTCGGAGAACTGCTTGGATGCCGCCGGCTTCTTGCTCCTGGAATCGGAGGCTGGAGCCATCCGTGTCCCCAGGCCCGCCGCCGGAATGATGACCACTACCTTCATCGCGGCCTGTAAGTATAAGGGCTGGCGGGGAGAGGTTCAAATGTCCTGGCGTGTGTGGGGCGGGCACTCCTCGTCCGCCTGCCTCTGACCTTGGTCTTGATCCTGATTTTGGTCCTGAGTCTGGTGTTGAATTTGGCTCTACGTCAGGCCGGAGTGAGGCTACTCACTCTGGATCCGGCAATCAAAGGCAACTTCAAAGGCGTCGGACAAGAGTGTCCGACCCACCCTTCTGTGCAGTCTCGATCAGCCTCGCGGAAGCGTCTTACTCTTTCGGCGGCTCCCACAACTCAATCCGATTGCCGTCCGGATCCATGATCCAGGCGAAGCGTCCGTAGTCGTGGTCTTCGCGGTGCGGATCGATCTTCACGCCCTCTTCCTGAAGCGCCACCAGCAAGGCGTCCAGATCATCCACCCGATAGTTGATCATGAACGGGGAGGCGCTGGGATCGAAATACCTGGTGTCGCGGGGAAAAATTGACCATACCGTCATGCCCTTCGCTTCCGGTGCATCGACTTCACGCCACTCGAAAGTCGCACTCGTTCCATCCGGTGCAGGTGGGATCCCCAGATGTTTTTCATACCACTGGTAAAGCGCTGCTGGATCTCCCGCCTTGAAGAAGATGCCGCCGATGCCGGTGACGCGCTTCATATCTTCCACTCCTCCGTCTAGGGTGTTTAGGGTATGACATTTTGCCCGGATCGTGAACTTTTTGCCAGGTGAAGACCTTTGGGCTGGCCATAATTCACGAATCACCATGCTTAGTGCAACCAGGATAGTTGGCTACGCACCAAACCAGCGCTTTCCGGATCGGCCCTGGAAATGCTGACCACAATCCAGCACGACGCTGGGGGCGAATATGAAACAAGCACAACGTTCGTGGCTGTCTCTGGTAACTTTTTGCGCGGTGACCAGCTTACTGGTGGGGTTGGGCTCCGCCGTTATACTGGCCGGCGGGTCGCTGGCGTTCGGAGTTGCCCAACCCGCACCGGGCGCGGATGTGAACGCGATCCCCATGGCGTCCGCCGGGCAGGCTATCGAGCAGCCGGCCGCTGCGCAAACCGCGGCTGACACCTACGCCGAGAGCGCGACTCAGCCCGTTGACGACGGCGGCGCAGCTTCCGGCCAGACTTTTGCGGGCATGATTACTGATTCCCGTTGCGGTGCGCGTCACCGGATGAACTCGGGCAAGACGTCGTCGGAGTGCGCGCGCTCGTGCGTGCGTCACGGGGCCCACTACGTCCTCGTGGATGGTGAAAAGGTCTATGCTCTGCAGGGCTATGCAGACCAACTGGAGAAGCTCGCGGGCGAGAGAGCAAACATCGTGGGAATGCTCGAGGGCGACACGATCAAGGTTACGGCAGTCGTAGCCGAATAGCCTCCAGGTGGAACCGGCAGGCTATTCCGCCGGCCGCTCCACCATGATCGGGGGCGACTTCTTCGTTTCCCCACTTGGCGCCGGAGACGCCGCCGGCGACGCAACCGGCACGGCATTGATCGCTGCGCGCGACTCGCTGCGGCCGCTCGGACGCTCATCCCACTTGCCAAAAATCATTTTTCCCGCCGTAGTCTGCAGCACCGAAGTGACCGAGATGTCGATGGTCTTCCCGATCATTTTTCTGGCGTTGTCCACCACCACCATGGTCCCATCGTCGAGATAGGCCACGCCCTGGTTGTATTCCTTGCCTTCCTTCAGGATAAAGACCCGCATTGTTTCGCCGGGCAGCACAATGGGCTTGAGCGAATTGGCCAGCTCGTTGATGTTCAACACCGCGACGCCCTGAAGCTGCGCTACCTTGTTCAGGTTGAAGTCGTTGGTGATGATCTTGCCTTCATACAGCTTGGCCAGTTCGATCAGCTTCAGGTCCACCTCGCGGACGGAAGGAAAATCATCTTCGACGATCTGGATCTGGAGTGAGGGCACCTTCTGCAGTCGTTGCAGGATGTCGAGCCCGCGGCGGCCCCGGTTGCGTTTGAGCGAGTCGGCAGAGTCGGCCACCAGTTGCAGTTCGCGCAGCACGAACTGCGGAGTCACGATGGTGCCGTCGAGAAATCCGGTCTCGGCAATGTCGGCGATGCGGCCGTCGATGATCACGCTGGTATCGAGAATCTTGTAGCTCTTCTTGCCTTGCTTCTCACCGCCGAAGATACCGCCCAGGGCCGCCAGATTCAGTAGGTCCCCCTTGTTGGCTCCCACTACCAGGCCAACATAGGCCATCAGCAGCATCACCAGGATCTGCAGAAAGCTCTGGGTGTGCCCGGCGGCAACACTGTTGCGAATGACCAGGGAAAACAGGTAAGCGCCAAAGATGCCGAGAACGCTGCCGATGGCGGCGCCAATCAGCCGCTTCAGACTGACTCGCCGCAACCGCCACTCGAACAGGACAATGGCGAGCCCGATGAGCGCGCCCACTCCCGCATCCAGGTTGGCAGGCAGGTTGAACGGGTCCGTGAGATAGCAAGTAACAGAAATTATGAGAACAAATAAAAAACGCACCAAAGCCAAGTCCACTGAAGGACCTCCCCGGAACCCATCCGCGGACCCCGCCGCAAACGAGCGTCCTGCACTGGTTCCCCGGCGCTCCTAAATTCGGCACCAGTGATCTTGTTAAGCGGAGCCTATGAATTGGATATGAAAAGCGCTCCGACCTCCCCTCCCCACCCCGTATTGCGAGCCCGGAAGGAGAGCCCCAACTGTGTTACGGAAAGTATATACCTGCCGCAAAATACCGCGATGCCTCCGGGCGGCAAGGTCAATCGATCGTAATACCGCCACCCTCGCGGCTGTTACACTGCTGCTCATGAAGGCCCTTGTCATCAGCCGTTTAGGCGATCCTGACGTGCTCGAAGTGCGCGCCGTCCCCGACCTGGCGCCCGCGGCGGGACAGGAGTTGGTGAAGGTGGAGGCCGGCGGCATCAACTTCGCCGATATCATGAGCGCGCAGGGCGGCTACCCTGGGACCCCGAAACCGCCGCTGGTGGCGGGACGTGAATTCTGCGGAACTCGTCTGGGCAACGGGCAGCGCGTCATGGGTTACGCGCAGTGGGGCGCTTTTGCCGAACGCATCGCCGCAACTTCGCAATTGCTGTGGCCGGTGCCCGAAGACTGGAGTGTGGAAGAAGGAGCGGCGTTCCCGGTCAACTATTTCACTGCGTACTTTGCCTATTGGAAGGCAGGCCTGCTCCAGCCCCCTGAGAAGGCGGCGCCGCGAGTCCTCATCCACGCCGTAGCCGGTGGAGTAGGAACTGCAGCAGTGCAGATTGGAAAACTGCTGGGCATCGAGATGTACGGCACTTCTTCTTCGGAAGAAAAACTGGCGCGGGTGAAAGCTCTGGGGCTACAGCACGGGATCAACTACAAGCAGCGCGATTACCAGGAAGCCATTAAAGACCTGACCCGCGGCGAGGGTGTGGATGCGGTGTTTGAAATGCTGGGCGGCGAGCACACCACCAAGAGCGTGCGCTGTCTGCGCGATTTTGGCCGGGTGATTGTGTATGGCGCGGCGACGGGACAACCCGCACTGGTAGACGCTCGCATTCTTTATGCCAAAGGCGCGAGCGTACATGGCTTATGGCTGACCTATTTGTCGGCGAAGGGCGAGTTGATGAAGCAAGCCTGGCAACAGCTTTCCGCATGGACGGCACAGGGGTATTTGCACCCCGTGATCGGTCACGTGTTTCCGCTGGAGAAAGCTGCGGAAGCTTACCGGTTGCTGCTGGAGGGCAAGAATTTCGGAAAGGTTGTGCTCAGGTTGGGTTAGTTCTAACGACCCAGGTAAAAGGTCCAGTGTGGGTCGGACACTCCTGTCCGACGCCTTTGCCTTCGATTGTGGCTGTGGCCTTTGGTGAGCGGAGAGCACATCACAACCAGATTTAAACCCAAACCCAGAGTCAAAAACAAAACCCAAAATCAAAGGCGTCGGACAAGAGTGTCCGACCCACATACCCCCGACCCACACACATAGACAAGACAAATGGCTGTTGTGTTGCGGCTTTCAGGCTGGCGAAGGGCTGCTAACAACCGCGCACTCATGTCGTCCAAAGAGGTGCATGCGCAATGTGCAGCGGAACTTTTCGACGGCACGTTACGTAGCAGTGATTGCAACCGGGCCTGAGACGAAGAACCAGCTGACCCGGTAATTTGAAGAGAAAAACTTTCAGGGGTTACAGGGACTGGCTCACGCTCGGTTTGGCGGCCCAGGTGAGGACAATCCCCGGAGCAGAAAGCACGCGGCCTTGCGGCCGTACTCTTTTCGCTTAACCCCGAGGCAGCATTTTAGGCCTTCGACGGCAAAACGCAAGGTTTTCCTGCCCCAGGCGAATCCAGGCCGCCCCGAACCGGTTCCCGACGACATCGGGAAAGAAAAAAGGAGTGACATGAGCGTATCGAAACTCTCCAAGGGCCTGCTGCTGGGATTGGCTTTGCTGCTGGCCACCAGCGTATTTGCCGCCAACAAGGGTACTCTGCAGGTAAGCAGCCCCGTTACCGTAAACGGGAAGGAACTGCCCGCCGGCGATTACACCGTGAACTGGGACGGCGCGGGACCGAACGTCGAACTGAATATCCTGAAAGGTAAGAATGTGGTTGCCACCGTGCCTGCCCGCATGATCGATCTCGAGCGCTCGCCAGACCGGGACTCGGCTGTCACCGTGCTCAACAGCGACGGCCGCAAGGCGCTGAATGAAATTCGCTTCGGCGGGAAAAAGTATGCCTTTGCGATTGGCGAAGAGTCCGCCAAATCAAACGCCAATAGCAACAGCGGTGCCAGCGTTCAGTAGTTGACCATCCGATTGACCCAGAAGGGAGCGCGAGGGCGTTCCCTTTTCTTCTTCCGCTATGCTTACGAAGCCCTAGTTGGTTTGCGCCTCTAGTGTCGCGTCTATCTTGATATGTCCACTTGAGACGCCGATCTTGCGTTCCCAGGGTTTGAACCCGGTTTTCTTTACCACGATCTGGTGAGTGCCCGCCGTCACACCAATCGTGGATGGAGTGCTGCCCATAAAGTTACCGTCAATCTCAACATCTGCCCCACTCGGCGTGGATGAAAATTCCACTTCGGCCCCGGTTTTCGACTCATTCGTCCCGGACGATACAGCGCCTGACGGCTGCGAGGGCGCGCCATTCGGAACTGGCTGCGCCGCCTGGAATCTCGCGGGATCCAATTTCATGTCTCCGTTCACGTAGGCAGTGATCTCGGTTCCCTTTGGTATCGAAGTGTCCTTGCCGTGCATGAAGAGGAAAAACGGCGCTGCGGGGAAAAACACGAGGCTGGTCGCAACAATTCCTCCAGTCATGGCTCCGGTATGGCCACCGCCTTTGACTTCCTTCACTGCGCGCAAAGCTGCTTTCTCACTCGTTACCAGCCGCACGAAATCGATGTTGATGTCGAGCTTTCCGCCCCGAGCCATCCTCCGCTTCGCCTGCGCCTCAGTGACGGTTGCAAAAGCGAGTCCACCTTTGGGAATGACGAGCAGGTTATCAATGCTGACGTCCTCGAGCACCTCGAAATCTACAGTCTCCCCGACGTGTGCGTCACCTGACGAAATCGTCCGATTGATTCGGAGCTTCACCGGCGTCCCGTCCTCGAGTACAAAACCCCTGGGCGAACTGCCGCTTGGGACCCTGGCTGCCTGGTCCTGTGTGGTTGGCTTTGTTTCTTGTGCTGCGGGCATTGCCGCATCGGGAGCTTTGGGAGTGGATGTTGTCTGGGCCCCTGAAGCGACGGAGAACAGCGCAAAGCCCAGCGCCAGGACTACATTTCGTTTCATCGGGACCCTCCGGTCTGCAAACACTTCCTTGTAATGAGGGGAGAAGGCCGAGAGCTTCAGTATTATGCTCTGTATGCGAGTGATGTCAAAGCGAATCTGCACGCGCGCGTTTCCGACGACGCCGCCCAAAAAAGGCAGCTCATTACGCCCCCGGTAACGACTGAAAACCGACGACCGACGCGTGCCGTCAGTACTTCGGCATTTTTGGATCCACGCGATCGGCCCAGGCCAGGATTCCGCCGGCCAGGTTATGTACTTTCTTGAATCCCGCCTGGCGCAGAAAATCTACCGCCTTGCCGCTGCGCACGCCCGAGCGGCAGTGGGCTACGATCTCGCGGCTGGAATCCAGTTCGTTGACACGTTTCGGCAAATCACCAAGCGGAATCAGGTGTCCGCCGATATTGCAGATCTGGTATTCGTGGGGTTCGCGCACGTCGAGCACGAACAGGTCTTCGCCGGCATCCAGCCGCCGCTTCAATTCTTCCACCTGCATTTCCGCGCCTGATGCTTCCACCGGCTTCTCCTCGCCGCGAATTCCGCAGAACTCGTTGTAATCGATCAACTGCTTGATTGTGGGATGCGTTCCGCAAGCCGGGCAATCAGGGTTCTTGCGCAGCTTGAGTTCGCGAAACTTCATGTCCAGGGCGTCGATGAGCAGCAGCCGACCGATAAGAGGCTCGCCCTTGCCCAAAATCAGCTTGATGACCTCGGTGGCCTGCATCACCCCCACCAACCCGGGCAGAATGCCCAGCACTCCCCCCTCGGCGCACGAAGGCACCAGTCCGGGCGGGGGTGGCTCGGGATAGAGGCAGCGGTAGCACGGACCTTCCTTGGTGGCGAAAACGCTGGCCTGTCCCTCGAAGCGGAAAATCGATCCGTAAACGTTGGGCTTCCCGGTCAGCACGCAAGCATCGTTTACCAGGTAGCGCGTGGGAAAATTGTCGGTGCCGTCGGCGATGATGTCGAACTCGCGAAACAGCTCCAGTGCGTTTTCGCTGGAGAGCCGGGTGTCAAACTTCCGAATGTTGAGAAACGGGTTGATGGCCTTCAGCTTCTCCGCGGCTGAATCCAGCTTTTTGCGTCCCACGTCGGCAGTGGAGTGAATGATCTGGCGCTGCAGGTTGGTGTAATCCACCACATCGAAGTCCACAATGCCCAAGGTGCCCACGCCTGCCGCGCCCAGATACAACGCCAGCGGCGAACCCAGACCGCCCGCGCCGATACAGAGAACTTTCGCGGCTTTCAGCTTGAGCTGCCCTTCCATGCCCACCTCGGGCATGATCAGGTGACGGGAGTAGCGCTGTATCTCCTGGTTGCTGAGGGTAACGGCTTCGGGTTTGACTTCGAGTGTGGTGGCCATGAGAACCTCTTAAAATTGAAGAATTGTCGGATCTGCGAATTGACGAATCGAACGCAGCTATCGACGGGAGGGGCAACAACAGCGGCGGACTTGGAGTTTGGGCTTCAATTCGACAATCCTGAAATCCGGCAATTCGTCAATTACCCAAGCCCTCCGGCGATGGAAGGCACAATGGAAATACTATCACCGTCCTTGACCGCCGTGGCGTCCTTCTGCAGGTAACGGACATCCTCGTCGTTAAGGTACACATTCACAAAGGCGCGCAGCTTCCCCTCGTCGGTATAAAGATGCCGGCGCAGGTCAGGGTGCCGGGCCACCAGGTCGGAAAGGGCATCGCCAATCGTACCAGCCTTGACCTCAACCGCAGGCTGCTTGCCAGTGTATTGGCGAAGGGGGGTAGGGATCTGGATCTTGGGCATAGGCTATACATGATGCCACAGGTGGAGCAGGGGATTCAGCCCGTGTAGGGCGGGCACCCTCGCCCGCCGCCTTTGACTTTGACTTTTGTTGCTGTTGGCTTTTTGCCTTTGACTTTTCTGGCGTTGGACTTTAGTGGCTAAACCGTTTGCCTCTCGAGCCAAACGGCCATCCACTCCAAAATCAAAGTCAAAGGCGGCGGGCGAGGGCGCCCACCCCACACATGAGTTACTCGACCTCGATCTTCTCCGCCACCAGCTTCTTGTCTGTCCTCATCGCTGCCGGTCAGTTCGAACGAATTGGTCAGCGCGGCCTTGCCCTTCTCCACGCTGGTAATGACGTAGGAGCAGCCGAACCAGTGCGCCTCCGCCAGATCGGTCTGCGACCACTGCGCCGGATGGTCAGGATGGGAATGATAGAAGCCGACGATATCCTCGCCGCGCTCGCGCCCTTCCCGCTGAATGCGGATCAGTTCTTTGGGATCAATGTTGTAGCGATTGTGGGCGGAGTCGGTGCGCGTATTGCCCGCGCGCGCCACCGAAGTCACCGTGCGCACGCCGTCATCTTCGCCATCTGCCCGAGCAAGCACGCCGCAGCACTCGTGGGGATAAGTCTCTTCGCCGTGCTGTCGGAGGGCTTCGTGCTGCTCGCGTCGCATCTTCAACATGAAGAACCCAAATCACCACCGAGGCACAGAGTCACGGAGAAACCCAAGATTGTTTTCTCGGTGTCTCCGTCTCGGTGAAGTCTCACCCTTCTTCCCAGAATCTCTCGCTCAAATACTTGTCGCCGGAATCGCACAGGATCGTGACCAATACTGCGGGCTCGCCCTCACCCAGTTTTCGTGCCACCTGCAGACAACCTACGACGGCGGCGGCGGCCGAGATCCCGACCAGCAGTCCTTCTTCGCGAGCCAGCCGTTTGGCCATGGTGTAGGCGTCCTCGGTCGAGATACCGATGTTTTCATCGGCCAGGGAAGGGTCATAGATTCCCGGGATAATGGCGCTGGCCATGTGTTTGGCCCCTTCAATCCCGTGGAAGGGCGAGTCGGGTTGGAGCGAGATGCAGCGAATCGCGGGATTCAGTTGCTTGAGACGGCGGGTGGTGCCGACGAAGGTCCCGCTGGTGCCGAGCATGGAGACGAAGTGGGTGACACGTCCTTCCGTCTGTTGCCAGATTTCGTTGGCTGTGCCATGGTAGTGGGCCTGCCAGTTGGCGTGGTTGGAATACTGGTCGGCGTAAAAGTATTTGTCGGGATGTAGGGCGTAAAGTTCGCGCGCGGCCCGAATGGCTCCGTCGGAACCGTCGCCCGGGTCGGTATAAACAATGTGAGCGCCGTAGGCATGCAGGATGTGCTTGCGCTCCACGGAGACATTTTCCGGCATGCACAGGGTGAGCGGGAAGCCCTCAGCGGCCGCGATCATGGCGTAAGCGATGCCGGTGTTTCCGCTGGTGGAATCGAGCAGGGTTTTGCCGGGCCCGAATATTCCGCGGGCGCGGGCCTGGGCCACGATGTTCGAGGCGGCGCGATCTTTCACCGATCCGCCCGGGTTGTACCACTCGGCCTTGCCCAGCAAAACGATTCCAGGCAGATCGCGGGTAAGGCGCTCCAGACGCAAGAGGGGGGTGTTGCCGATGAGTTCGAGGCTGCGCCGCCCGATCGGAGCAGCATGATTCCCCGTCGATAGTGCCGCGTCGCCGACACGTGCAGCGTTCGAAGAATCAGGCACTTCCGTTCGTTTTGCCGGGAGTGGTCGCATGGATTTACGCTGGTGCCGTGACCATCGTAACGTATTGCGGGTCCGAATTAACGGTTTCGCAACCGGTGATTGGATTATAAAAGAGGCTGCTTCGATGCAGCCAAAATGCGGAAATGCACTCTTTTCCGCGAATTTGCATCTCATCGAATGAGGATTGAAGCTTAGAGCCGTAGAAGGGATTGGGAACCCGAACGAATGACAACCAAGGTCGAGCAGCGCGGTTATGAGGACGCATTAAGCTGGTTGAAGGAGCACGGCTTCGACCTGATCGAGGCGCCCGGCATGCAGGGGCGTGTGTTCCTGAGAAAGTACAACGTTTCAGCCGCCATCCAGAAAGACGGCGACGACGGCGTGAAAATCTTTGCCTACCCCGGATACCTGATCGGCAGCGAGATCTCCAAGCTGATCAACCGCGGCTACCAGCAGTTTCTGAAAACCGCCAAGACCGAGGTCCCCGCTACGGCAGATCACCTCAAGGCGCTGCAGCAATTTACCGAAGAGTTGAAGGAAGGCCTCGGACTACCCGTGCTGTACAACGAATCGCTGGGAACGGTGAGCGAATCGTATCACTACGACCGCATCAAGGATCGCGACAAGCCCAAGGCAGAGCGCCCCAAACGCCCCTGGGAAAAAGCGGGTCTGACCGCAGCCGCCGCCAAAAAAGGCCGCGCCTAAGAAACCAAAATAATCCACTGTCATCCTGAGCGCAGCATTTCGAATTCGCTCGCGAATCGAAGTGCGAAGTCGAAGGACCCCTATAAGCCACTCGAATACTTCGTCCCGGGGATTCTCCCGCTTCACCATTTTTCTGTGCGACACTGCTTGCCTCAGGAGCTCCGCAATGCGAACCCTCTTCCTGCTTTTTGCACTCATCGCGCCGCTCACAGCGCAAGATTCAGCCATCCAGCAAGTCCTTCAGCAACAGCAGGCCGCCTGGAACCGTCATGATCTCGATGGCTTCATGTCTGGCTACTGGAATTCGCCCCAATTGACCTTCTTCAGCACGGCGAAAGCTTCCGGCTGGCAAGCCACTCTCGATCGCTATCGCAGGACCTACCAGGGCGAGGGCAAGGAAATGGGGAGGCTGGCGTTCTCCGATTTGCAGATTGAGGAACTCGGCCCGAGCGCCGCCTTCGTTCGAGGCAACTGGAACCTGACCCTGTCAGACGGCAAAACGCCACATGGATTTTTCACCCTGGTATTCCGCAAATTTCCCGAAGGATGGAAGATCGTGCACGACCACACATCGTCTGAGCAATAAACAGTAGCCGCACCGCGTACGGCGCTATTTCTTAATCCGCAACTGGACCCGGGTCCCTTCCGGCAACTGGCCGTTCAAGAGTTTGATCACTCCGCCTTGAACCACACCTTCGAATTCCTGGGGCGTTGCCGGAACGGCCGCGGGCGAGGGCGCCCGCGCCACCCGGCCTGTGCCCTTGTCCATGGCCTGGTTAGCCAGGTCGTCCGCTTCGCGGTTGTGTTCGCGCAGGGCATGATCGATGGAGAACCACTCCAGTTGAGCAATCAACTCTTTGGCGCGGCCGTGAAGCTCTTGCAGCACTGCGTTCTTCACCTTGTAGACACCCTTGATCTGGCGCACCAGCAGCTCGGAGTCGCTGATCACCTTGAGCGCTTTGTGTCCGTGTTCGATGGCATACTCCAGCGCGGCAATCAGGCCTTGATACTCGGCAAAGTTATTGGTCTGGTGACCCAGGTATTGGCTGAGCGCGGCAACCTTTGTTCCTTTTTCATCCTTGATCACGACCCCGTAACCGGCGGGCCCGGGGTTGCCGCGTGCGCCGCCATCGCTGTGAGCGATCAGATGGCGCTCGGGCGCTTTGGCGTGCGACGAAGGAAATAGACTGCGTGACAAAGAGGGCATGGCGAAAGTTTACATTGCCCACGTGTGGATCGGACAGGAGTGTCCAACCCACACTAGCGAGCGTGGCGTTTGAAAAAGTCCCAGATGACTTGGGTGCCGTCCAGATTTCGGCTGGCCTTTCCGACCAGAAAGGCAGGCAGGTACTGCGGCCCGTGGGGCCAGGTGTGTCCTCCGCCATCGATGATGTAAACCACAACTTCCGTGCCTTGCTTGCCGCCGGCATAGACTTCGCGCCGCACGCTGGTGCCGTCCTCTGTCTGGTTGGGCAAGTTCTCAACCACAGGCTGGGAGGATACACCGTCCCACTTGCGCCAGAATTCCGCCGCCTGCGCCAGGGAAATCGCCACTCCGCGATTACGCAGCATCGGCCCCCCTTCAAGGTGCACCAGCGGGTCCTTGGTGCCGTGCATGAACAGCACGGAGATCGGCGCGGAGGGATGGCACGCCGGCACCAGGGTATCAGGCATGGTGGCCGCGACGGCGGCGATAGCGGCGAGCTTGCCGGTCAAGTCGCAGGCCAGGCGGTTGGAAAAAAAACCTCCATTCGAAATTCCAGCAGCGTAGGTCCGCCTGGGATCGGCGCGGTGAGTACGTTGTAATTCTTCAATCAAGGTGCGGATGAAGCCGACGTCGTCCGCCGGAGAGAGCCCCCTGGTGTCGCTCCAGCTCTTATTGAAACTCTCGGGATAGGCCACCAAAAATCCCTCCTGGTCGGCCAGAAGATCGAAATGGGTAAAGTTCGGCATGGTGGTGGCGTGGCCGCCGCCTCCATGGAACACCAGAACCAGCGGTACGGCGCCGGTCTTTGGAAGCGACTCTGGAACATGCAGCAAATACATGCGGTCCACGCCGCCGATGCTGACATGTACCTGCTCGTCGTCGGCTGGCGCTCGTCCGGGAGCGCTGTTCGCCGGCGAAAGGCCACCACTGACCGCGATGATGGCGACGACCGCAAGAAAAGCGATTCCCTTGCACATGTTGATAGCCTCAAGGGCCGAAGCCCTCTTCCAGTTTCGTTTTTGTCGGCGGCGTCTTATTTGCAGGCCAGGTCCCTGCTCCAAGCCAAGGGGACGGTTGCGTAGACGAAAGGTAAATGCCGTGGCGGAGTTGGATGAAGTAACTTTTTATCTTCCCGCTGCCAGCCGCGTGGCCAGACGTTGCGGCAGATTGGCGGCCATGATGCGCTCCTGCGCCTGCTTCAGATTGTAGGGCACCCGACAGAAGGTCACGATGCGGGCGTCGGAATCAAACACGGCAAAGGCCGCGCGCCAGTCTCCATCCCGGGGTTGTCCCACCGAACCGGGGTTAACCATATAACGCATGCCTTCCTTGAGCGCAACCTCCATGGCCTCACTTTGCCCCACCGTGTTGTACTGCGGACGAAAATAGTCACTCGCGACATTGTTGGTGCAAAAGCTTCCCTGCAGGTGGGTGTGACCAAAAAACGTTAGAGGCGTGACCGAAGTCAGCAGCGGCTCAATCGCATCGCGCAAAGTTACCACGTATTCGTCTTCGTCCACCGGAGAACCGTGCACAAACTGGATGCCTGGCAGTTCGCCGGTCTGGATCGGGCCATGGGGCAGTCCCAGAAGCCATTTCAGGTTTTGTGGAGTGAGCTGGTCGCGGGTCCACAGCGCCGCCAGCCCGGCGATGGGATTGAAGTCCCTCAGGTCCATCGCGCCGCTGGCCGCCTTGTCATGGTTGCCACGCACAAAGATGTGTCCCAGGGCGCGCGAGCGCTCGATCACTTCATTGGGGCTGGCGCCGTAGCCGACGATGTCCCCGAGATTGACCACCATGTCGTGCGGCGGCGCCGCCGCCAGGCACGCTTCCAGAGCCTCGAGGTTGCTATGAATATCGCTTATCAGAAGGACGCGCACGCTTCACCGGACAAACTGGCGATTATAGACCTGTCGAGCACGGTCGTGTGCCGAAAACATTCCCAATCCCAGTGTAGGGCGGGCGCCCTCACCCGCCGCCTTTGTTTTGGGTTAGGTGATGTCTCGCCTCTGATGAGTTTCAAAAGCAAGTCAAAAGCGGTGGGCGAGGGCGCCCGCCCCACAAATGCAAGGCTAGATTGGTGCATTCACTACCGGACACCGCGCCCAATGTCCATGCGCAACTTCCACCAGTGGCGGAAGACTGCGCGCGCACTCCGGCACGCGAAACTCGCAGCGCGGCTCAAACGGACATCCCGGCGGGACCGCATGCAGAGGCGGCACCGTACCTTCGATGGTTTTGAGTGGCTGCTCGCGGTCTGTCTTCAGGGTAGGGACGGCATTCAGCAGTCCGCGCGTGTAGGGATGCGCCGGCGCCCGAAAGATGTCGCGCTTCGACCCCAGTTCCACCAGGTTGCCGGCGTACATCACAGCCACGCGGTCGGCAACCTGTGAAACCACGGCCAGGTCGTGCGAAATGAAAAGCATGGTCAAGCCGAACTTGGTCCGCAATTCAGCCAGCAGATCGAGAATCTGCGCCTGGATGGTGACATCGAGCGCGGTCGTGGGTTCGTCGGCAATCAGCAGTTGGGGACGGTTAACGATGGCCATGGCAATCATTACCCGCTGTCGCATCCCGCCCGAGAGCTGGTGCGGATAGTCTCTCGCCCGGCGTTCGAAATCGGCGATGCCCACCTCCTTCATGGCCACCAGCGTCCGCTTCCAGGCCTCGCTCTTCGCAACTTCATGGTGGGCCAGAACGGCCTCAGCGATCTGGTCGCCCACCCGCATCACCGGGTTCAGCGCGGTCATGGGCTCCTGAAAAATCATGGCCAGCCGGGAGCCACGCAAAGGGCGCATCGCGCTATCGGACAGCTGCAGCAGGTCACATCCCCCGCTGCCGTTGCCCAAACGAATCTCCCCGCCGATGCGCGCCTGCGGCGGCAGCAAGCGCATCAAGGCCAGCGAGGTAACCGATTTTCCGGATCCGGATTCGCCCACCAGCCCCAGCACTTCGCCCGCCGCAATGGAGAAACTAACATCGCGGACCGCCACCAGTCCGCTGCTTCGGCCAGCCTGGGTTGAACGGGGAAATTCGACCACCAAGTTCCGCACTTCAAGAAGATCAGCCATGCGCAGGTAGCGCCGGCGTCCCGCCGGCTGTCCGGAGGGCGTCCCGCCCTCCGTTTTCTGTTGCCCAGAATTATTGTCCCAGAATCAGCGGCAACCCGTTCTTGGAATTGCCGATCACAACAATCTTGGCATTGGCACTCTTGGCCAACGTCTCGGTTGCCTCAATGCCTTTCCACTCCAGCAGCTGCGGACTGATCCCCTGGGCCACGATCTGCTGGAAGTCGCGTATACCAGCCGCCTCGATCCGCTTGCGCTGAGCCTCCTGCGTTTCCTTCTGCAGGCGGAAGTTCATGGCCAGCGCTTCCTGTTCGGCCTGCTGCTTGGATTCAATGGACGCCTTTAAGGTCACGGGCAACTGAATGTCACGCAGGAGCACGCTTTCGACCAGCACTCCGCGCTCTCCGAGTTTTTGAGTGAGCTGGTCAAAAATCTGCTTGCCCACCATTTCGCGCTCTCCGGTGTAGAGCGCGTTGGCGGTGTGCGCCGCCGTCGCCTCCCGGATGGCCGCTCGCAAATTCGGCACGATCAGCACATTCAGGTAATTGGGGCCAATTTTCTGGAACACCTCGGCGGCCTTCTCGGGATTGAGGTGGTAGATGAGCGAGGTGTCCAGATTGATCATCAGCCCTTCGCTCGAAGGCACGCTGGCCGATTCCTTAAGCTCCTGGGTGCGAATGGAAAGCTCATGGTTGGACTTGAAGGGATTGATCAGATGGACCCCCTCCGGCAGTTCCTCTCCGGTCACCCGTCCAAACAGCGTGAGCACCCCAACGTTTCCCGAATCTACCCGGGCCACTGCGGCAAACAGCATGATCACCAGGACAAACGCAGCCGCCGCAATTCCGAACAGCCGCAAAACCGACCCTGAGTTGGCATCAATCACCCGGCCATGAGGTTCATTGAATATCGCCATAGATTCCTCCCCCGCGGGCGATTGTACTGCCAACTCTTAAGTGCGCTAAGTGCCCGCCACGACACACAAACCGACCACGTAGGGGTGATCGTCTGCGCCCACGTAGGGGCGGGTGCCCTCACCCGCCCAGCCGAGCAAAGCTCGGCCAGCTTCCGCTGGCGGCCGCCGAACAAACCCAGGCGCACGTTGCGCGCCCGCCCGGACGAGGGCGTCCGCGCCTACGCGGGTCATTGGCAAGAATCAAACCCGCATAGCGATTGATTTCCCCGGAAATTTTCACAAGCGCAGGAGCACTGACCCTACGGCGTTAGTTCCGCCATGGGTACTGAATTCCGCGAAAAGCGCGCGGATGTCGAGGCCGCGAAGACCGCGAGCCCTCCTGCTGCACCAATTCCGGTCACCCCCTTGTGGAGAGGCTGCACACCATTGCATGCAAACGGGATAAAACGCGCCATTTTTTATTGACTATAAAATCAGGAGGAGTAAAAACAACCTCGTTCTTTGACACGTTCTAAAGTTTACCCGGTTGGTGTGGCGTCCGGGGCTCGAGCGCGATCACTCTGGAGCATCGCAAGGTGAGTCAGGGAGGGTCAGCAAGGGTCTGTAGCCAAGCGCTGGTCGAGGCGAACAGGAACATCCGTCAGAGGCAAGATAGAGTCCCGAGGCGTTGAACAGTTTTTCCGGTTGGCGGTAAGCCCGGAGCCCAAGCAAAGATCGCGCCCGTCGTCTTCGCAAGGAGACACGAAAGCAGGTCAGCAAGGGTCTAAAGCGAGCTACTGGCCGAGGCGAACAGGTTCAACAGCACCTCGGGACTCTTAATTTTGATAGTCACTTTTCATGTCAGCCTCCCCCAAGGCGCACTCCCTCGACGACTCCCGTGTGCCTGCCCTGCTTCGCCCCACCGCGCCTCCCGCACTCGAACTGGTTGTCAAACCCGCGAAGCTGGATTTCGCCGCGAATCCCAACCACTATCACCCCAATGGAAAAGCTGTGAAAGTGAAACCCCGCCAGCGTGCGCGAGGAGTGGATCTGTCGGCGCGGATGGTGCTGGAACTCTCCCTGGAGTGCGAGACTACCCAACTGCTGGACCCCGACTACGGAGAATAATGTGTAAGGGAGCGACTTCAGTCGCACCGATTAGATGCCAGGAAATGGCGGATTTAGCCGCTGGGCTTGGAGACCGGTTACCAGGCGCCCACCTGAACCAACGATCTGCCTCTAGTCATTCCCCGGAATGAATTCAGGAAATTCTGAGCGAAGGCGGCACACCGGGCCCGGTCAGGAACCGGAGCGAGAACGCGCCGCGGATATTCGTCGTAAGTGCGGCCGTCCAACTCTCTGCCGTGCTTTACCTTTCTCACCCCGCCCCATTGCTTGAAAAAGAACGGCACCCCATAGGTCCTGCACTGCCGCCGAACCGACACCACCCATTCTTTTTTCATCGGACGAGCTCCGGGCCCGCTTTCCCCGCCCACGATGACCCAACTTATGCCCGAGAGATTAATCGCCCCGATATCTTCCAGCAGGGGCTCAATGGACAGGAAGCGCACTTTGGCTGGCGCTTGTCGAAGATGTTCAATCCTCGGCAGGCCGTATTTTCGATCCTCGACACTCACACCCCACCAGATATTTTCTCGCTCCGCCGCAAACCGCAACCTGCCGCTTAACAAATCTCGCAGCCTCTCCGAGCGCTTGGTCAGCACTTGGTAGGTGTGCCAGTTTGCAGTGGCCATCACCTGTGAGACGGCCTCGGTGTAGTCATCGGGCACGCCGTCTTGAAACAGGTCGCTCATCGAGTTCACGAATACGAGCTTGGGTGCGCGCCAGGCGAACGGCTCGGTCAGCTTTTCGGGCACCAGGCGCAGGTCGAATCCCTGCTCGTAGGGGTGGCCTTTTACGCCGCGAAAGCGCTCAGCGAAGGCCTCCGCATAGCAGTGCTTACATCCGGGGCTGATCTTGGTGCAGCCGCGCACCGGGTTCCAGGTGGCGTCGGTCCATTCGATATGGGAGTTTAGGCTCACTTAGCCTCCTGTGCTTTGTTTTTCGGAAAAGTCACACGCACGTGATCAGCAACGGTGCCTCTTGGGCGCTTCTGCGCTGGCGGTTCGGTTTGGATAACGCCTCTCCCCTCCATCTTGAGCAAGACTGCCTTGTAGTTTTTCATGATGTAAGGGCGGCCGATATTGTGAAGATCGTAAATCTGCTGAGTCGTGAGCGTTTGCCCCGCAAAGTCTCGAAGTAGTATTTCTTCTAGATCATCTAGGGGCCGATTGAGTTCGAACAACTTTGGGTGAATCGTCGAAGCTGGGCAATAACCAAAGGAGGCAACTCCCTGATGCTGCTCAGAGCTAACCTTCGCCATGATGTCCTTCATTATTCCGTACCCCACCGGGTTCTTAGTGGCAAATACCAAGTGGTGGCTAGTGCGAACACCTCGGTCATCCTTGAAACAGAACGGAAGCACGTACTTTACTCCCAATTCGCCCACGGCTTCGCACAGTGCCTCAATGATGGCTGGTTCTCGTTCCCAAGGTGGCAAACCTGTAAGTCTTTCTCTGAGCCGGTCAGCACGCTCCACGCCAAACAGAGCATCCATGTGCTCTTTCACAATCTCATTGCTCAAACCGGGATTGATCCTGTTGTAGTTGAAGAAGAATACGCAGTCACACCCCCAATTCTTAAGAAAGAAGTCGATAAGATCGAGTGACAGCCCCTTGTAGCCCCACGGATCAACGAACAAGAAGGTGGGAATTAGGTTAATCTTTCGGAACGCTTGAACCGTTTCACCGCCGACCTCCCCAACGTCGACGTCAGGCTGGTGCTTGAGCTTCTCGATACCCGGCAACGTCGCAATTTCAGTCTTCAATAATCGAACATTGACTGGATCGACGTCATTGAAAGTAGTAACGAGCTGCTGTCGCATGTCGGGGTCAGCAATAGCCCTTTGCAGTACGAGCAGTGGAGTTGATTTCGTCCCATCCTTGTACTTTCCAGGACCAGCAAACAGATCGATGTACGCGATCCGTCCCCGCTGTCTCTTGAGGATTATCTTGGCCCATGCCCAAAAATAGTCCCTGACGATCGCGGGCCTTGATTCGAGACTGTTCTGTCGACTCCTCAAAGAAGATGTTTGTATTCACGTCGCAACAAGCGAACAAAAGACGAATTCTCCCCCAGTCTATCTGGAGCGTCCACACTTTTTCAATAGGTTCCCTTGTTTGTAACCCTATGGTTGGAGTCCGGCAAAGCCGTATCTACAGCGGTATGTTCCCATGCTTCTTCAGCGGGTTCTTGTCCCGCTTGGTCTCCAACATGGCCAGCGCCTGGATCAGCTTCTTGCGTGTCTCCCGGGGCTGGATGACGGCATCCACAAAACCCCGTTCCGCTGCCACGTAGGGATTGGCGAACCGCTCGCGGAACTCCTCGATTTTTTCCTTGCGCAGCTCTTCGCGCTTCGGCGCGCCTTCCAACTCGCGCTTATAGACGATGTCCACCGCGCCCTCCGGTCCCATCACCGCGATTTCCGCCGTCGGCCAGGCGTAATTCACGTCGGTGCGGATATGCTTTGACGCCATCACGCAATAAGCTCCGCCGTAGGCCTTGCGCGTGATCACCGTGATCTTCGGCACCGTGGCTTCGGCAAAAGCGAACAGCAGCTTGGCGCCGTGCTTGATGATTCCGCCGTACTCCTGGGTGATCCCGGGTAAAAATCCGGGCACATCTTCAAAGGTAATCAGCGGGATGTTGAAGCAGTCGCAGAAACGCACGAACCTCGCGCCCTTGGTGGAGGCGTTGATGTCGAGCGTGCCCGCCAGGAAGGCCGGCTGGTTGGCCACAATGCCGACCGGACGTCCGTCCATTCGGGCAAAGCCTACGACGATGTTCCTGGCGTAGTGCTCCTGCACTTCAAAAAAATAACCGTCATCGGCGACAGCGTGAATCACATCTTTGATGTCGTAAGGCAGGTTCGATTCATTCGGCACAATCCGATCGAGGGTGGCATCGGCCCGGTCGGCAGGATCGGTGCATGGCCGGCGAGGCGGATCATCCAGATTGTTGGACGGAAGAAAACTCAGCAGCTCGCGCACTATGGAGAGGCATTCCGCGTCGTCGTGGGCCATGAAGTGCGCTACGCCGGAGGTTTCGTTGTGGGTGTGAGCGCCGCCCAGTTGGTCCTTCGTGACCTCTTCGTGCGTGACCGTCCTGATCACGTCTGGTCCGGTGATGAACATGTAAGAGGTGTTTTCCACCATCAGGATGAAATCGGTGATGGCCGGGGAATAAACCGCGCCGCCCGCGCACGGTCCCATGATCGCGGAAATCTGCGGCACCACTCCGCTGTACAGCGTGTTGCGCAGAAAAATGTCGGCGTATCCGGCCAAAGACACCACGCCTTCCTGAATGCGGGCGCCGCCGGAGTCATTGAGGCCGATCACCGGCGCGCCCATCTTGGCGGCCAGGTCCATGATCTTGACGATCTTGGCGGCATTGGTTTCCGAGAGCGATCCGCCAAAAACGGTGAAGTCCTGCGCAAAGACGAACACCTGCCGCCCTTCGATCCGCCCGTAGCCGGTGATGAAGCCGTCACCGAAATATTTCTGCTCGGCCATGCCAAAGTCGTTCGAGCGGTGCGTGACCAGCTTGTCGGTCTCTTCGAAGGTGCCCTCATCGAGCAGAAACTCGACCCGCTCGCGGGCTGACATCTTGCCTTCCTTATGCTGCCGCTCGCGGCGCTGCTCTCCGCCGCCCTCGGCAGCCAGGCGATCGCGTTTCTTCAGTTCTTCGAGCTTCTGTTCGAGATTCATGGCGGACCTCAGGCGTCGGACCTCAGGTGTCAGACCTCAGGACCAGGGGTTTGCCGAGGTCCGAGGTCCGACGCCTGAGGTCCGCTTTCCTACTCCATGCTGGAGCCAATCGGCTGGTACCTGTACTTCTTGCCATCCCAAAAAGTTGCAGAGGTCATGCGGTCGCCGCCACTTTCTTCGGCATAAATGGCCATTCTCGGTTTCTTTTTCACCATCAGCTTTTTGACCGCGACCTGCTTGAAAGGCAGATTAATGATGACGAACTTCGCTTTGGGCACCGCCGCACGCCAGGCTTCCGGGCCGGCGCCGTGAATGACCAGCAGCACCAGGCCGCGGGTGGCTGGGTCCTCCGAGGCAAATTGGGTGGTGATCTTGGTATTCCCGTAGCCAAAAAACGCGTTGTAAGGATCGATCACCGTAAAGTTGTCTTCGGCCTGGTCCCCCAGCGGGTTGGTGCAGCGGGCGGCCACCACCAGGTCCTCAATGCCGTCGCCGTTGAGGTCTGCCTTCATAGGCAGTGGCCCCGGCATCAGCTTGCAAGTCGATCCAAACTGCTTCTGGATGAAATCGTCATCCACCGCCGCTGCGGGCGGTGGTGGCTGCTGGGCGGATGCGACAAGTGACAGTGCAAGACCTAAAATAACGAATCGAGAAGTCCGTAGAAACTGCATGAGAATACTTTAGTCCCGTTCGCTCGTCGAAAACAGAGGCAGAAAAGGTGACCGCGGGGTACCCACAGACCACGTAGGGGCGGACGCCCTCGTCCGCCCTGGTCGAGCGAAGCTCGACTGTTCTGGGTGGCGGCACACCGGGCCACAAACCGCGCCGTGCGCACCAAACGCGCTCTTCTCTAGGTGCCGGTCTAGGTGCCGGTCGCCAGCATCTCGCAGACGCGCTGAATCTCGTCCCGCTGGGCGACGCTCAAGGCCAGAAATTCAAAGCCGTGGCGCAAGCCGTCGCGATATCGCACCAGGGCGCGAAACTTGATGGGAAAAGGCGCCATCGGCAGCGCCAGTTCCATGGACACCACTTCCCCAGGTTCCAGTTCGCCGGTCAAGGTGGCCCCGATGCCATCTTCTCCAAGCTCGCTCGTGCGTCCCCACAAAGAGACGTTTTCTCCAGAGCGAAAAACGTAAACTGACACGCGAACATCGAGCGCGTGGCGGGCAAAGCGGCGCGAGACGCGGGAATCAGGTTTGGGATCAGTCAGTGGGCCGCTCATGTGGCGCTTTGCGTAGCGCCGGCGGCGCTACCCTCTCTCAGAGTGCTAGTTCCCATGCAGGGGATATCCCGCTTCCAGCGGGAGCTTGCTTTCAATGCGCAATACGGTAATGCCACCGGTAATGGAATACAGGTCCACCAAACCCACCGCGCCAGGCGTGGATTCCACTGCCTCTACCACGGCTTTGTCGGAATTCACCAGCACAATGGCGGGATGATTCGCCCTGCCGTGATTGGCACTGGTGATAAGGGACCTGACCTCGTCGCTCGACATGCCGTAGATCTTCTCGAGCACCAGCTTCATCTCCGTAGCGTCCGGATTGAGGCTGAAGAGAGTGATTGGCTTACCCTTCGGCCAGCGGTTGGTCTGTCCCTTGCATATCTTGACCAGTTCGGCCATGCTCACGTCGGTCACACCGTTGGATTTGTTGGATACCAGCGCCATGTCCTTGGCCCAGGCCGCGGTAAGGCAACCCGCGATCGCCAGCCACACCCCAAATACACATCGCCAAGGCACAACTCTCCCCCAGACTGTGGAACTCCGCCTATCGATTGTCCCCGAAGCCGGAGAGTTGCTCAATGGCAACCACTGCCGGGTTACCAGCAGAGACAATACGCAGCCGCGAACCACGTAGGGGCAGATGTCTCATCTGCTCAGTCGAGCAAAGCTCGACAGGGTTTTTTGCCGTCACGAAAATGGCGGAGCTTCACTCTGCCGGCAGATGAGAACATCTGCCCCCACGCGGACCGCCTGTCGTATCATCTCTTGCATGGCTGCCCTGCCCGAGCCCTCCAGCATCCTGACTTTCGAAGACGCGCGTCACCTGGTGGAAGCATACGCCGCACAGCTGCGTCCCCACGGCAAGGAACTGGTGGAGTTGCTGGAAGGCGCCGGACAAATTCTGGCTGAGCCGGTGCTTGCCGATAGAAATTTTCCACCCTTCCCCCGGGCCATGCGCGACGGGTACGCGGTACGGGCTGCCGATCTTTCCCCAATGCCCGCAACGCTCGAGGTAATCGGAGAAATCAAGGCGGGTGCTCGAACCGAGGATATTCCCACGCTTCAACCGGGTCAGAGTGCCGCCATCATGACGGGGGCGCCCGCTCCTCCCGGCTCGGATGCAGTGGTGATGGTGGAACACACTTCACCAGACGCGGGCCGGGTCAAGATCATGAGGCAGGTGGCGGCGGGCGACAACATTGTTGCCATCGCTGCCGAGGCCAAGCGCGGCGAGCGACTGCTTTCTCCCGGAGCACGGCTCGACTACGCCGCGATTGCGGTAGCCGCGTCGGCCGGCCGCAGCCGTCTTCTGGTTTACAGCAAGCCGAGAGTGGCTATCCTCTCCACTGGCGACGAAATCGTGGACATCGACGTTCCCCCGGCGGCCACCCAGATTCGCAACTCGAATACTTATTCGCTGGCCGCGCAGGTGCAGGCTGCAGGCGGCGAACCCGTCCTGTTGCCGATCGCGCCCGACGAACCCGCACGCCTGCGCGAACTCATCGTCGACGGCCTTGAAGCCGATCTGCTGCTGCTGGCCGGCGGAGTTTCGATGGGCAAGTACGATCTGGTGGAAACCGTCCTGGCAGAATTTCAGGCGGAATTTTTTTTCACCGGGGTCCAAATCCAACCCGGCAAACCAATCGTGTTCGGGCGGGTGCCATGTGGAGTGGCCGCCCCCGCCCACGAGTCGGCATCCTCCCCGGCCCACGTCTATTTCTTCGGACTCCCCGGCAATCCCGTCTCGACCATGGTGACCTTCGAACTCTTCGTCCGTCCCATGCTAGAGGCCCTGGCCGGCATGACGCCGCGCAAGCTGGTGTTCCCGAAGGCACGGCTGAAGGCCGAGATAAAAACGAAAACTGGCCTGAAGCGATTCCTTCCGGCAATCCTCTCCGGAGAGTTCGAAGACCCAGAAGTAGAATTGGCGGCATGGCACGGCTCCGGCGACATAGCGTCGATGACGCGGGCAAATTGCTACATCGTAATTCCCCCCGACCGCGACCGAATCGCAGCCGGAGAATCGGTGGCAGTCCTGATGCGTTAACTCCGACCCACACACGCTGTCGCCACTCGGCCTCTGGTGGCTTCCTCGCGAGCGGGACGCTCGCACCTACATTGGCGCGTGTAAGATAACCTTTTCGCGATGCCAAAAAGACTTTCGCATTACGATCGCGCAGGCCGGGCGAAGATGGTGGATGTTTCCACCAAAACCGCCAGCAAGCGCGAGGCCGCCGCCAGCGCTTTCGTCGCGCTGAAGCCTGCCGTACTGAAGGCGCTGCCGAAAAATCCCAAGGGCGATCCCCTCGAAGTGGCGCGGCTGGCGGGCATCATGGCGGCCAAGCGCACCTCCGATCTGATCCCGATGTGCCATCCCCTGCCGCTTTCCCACGTTGATGTGACCATGCGGCTGTGCGAGAATGGCGTCGCCATTACCTCAAGAATTATCACCACGGCGGTTACGGGAGTCGAGATGGAGGCCCTGGTCGCGGCCAGCGTCGCCGCCCTGACCGTGTACGATATGTGTAAGGCGCTGGACAAGGGAATCGAAATCCGGGAGATCGTGCTCGAGCACAAATCCGGAGGCAAGAGTGGTGACTACACCCGCGTCCGCAAGAAGACCTAGCCCCGTCATGCCGAATAGCGTCAAAGTCCTGCTGGTGGACGACAATCCCATGGTACTGGGATTGCTGCACGGCGCCCTGACCGCGCTGGCCAGCGTCACCACTTCGAGCGATACGGCCGACGCGCTGCTGAAGGCGGTGGACGACCCGCCCGACCTTCTGGTCAGCGACTACCGCATGCCCGGCATGGACGGCCACCAGTTGGTCGAGCGGCTGCGCAGCCGTCCCAAGACCGCGGGCATCGCCGTGATCCTGCTGGCCAGCAAAGCCGACATCTCGGAAAAGCTTTCCAGCCAGGAGCCGGTAGATGATTTCGTCGAAAAGCCATTTTTTCTCAAAGAGGCCACGCAGCGCATCAAGCGCGTGATCGACAAGATCGCTCTGGAAAAAATGGCCAAGACCGCACCCTCCGACGGCGTGTTGCGCGGCAGCCTGGCGCAGATGAATGTCATCGACCTGGTGCAGTCGCTCGAAATGGGACGCAAAAGCTGCGCCCTTACCCTCACCAACGAACGGGATAAATGCGAGATGTATTTCACCGAGGGCCAGGTGACCCACGCCGCCTACGGTTCGCTGAGCGGCGACAAGGCGGTCTTCAAAGTCCTGGGCTGGACGGGCGGCAACTTCCAGATCAACTTCGAGGGCAAGACCAGCAAGCAGACCACCACTCTGAACACCCAGGGCCTGCTGATGGAAGGCCTGCGCATGCTCGACGAATCCAAGCGCGACGAAGGCCCCTCCGAGGAAGAAGAGGAAGATGTCCTCCTCGACTCCTGAAACTCTGACTGCCGCCGTCCTCACCGTCAGCGATTCCTCGGCCCGCGGCGAGCGTGCCGACCTTTCCGGTCCAGCCGTGGCAGAAATCCTCAAGCGTAAGAATTTCGCGATAGTCGCCAGTGAAGTCGTGGCCGACGATCAGCCCGCTATTCAACAGGCGATTATTCGGCTGGCGGGGAAGGCCCGCCTGGTAGCAACCACCGGAGGCACCGGAATCGCCGAGCGTGACGTTACGCCCGAAGCCACGCGCGCGGTGTGCAGCCGATTGCTCGAAGGCATCGCTGAACGCATGCGCTTCGAAGGCTCCAGGAAGACCCCGATGGCAGCTCTCAGCCGTGCGCTTTGCGGAGTGCGGGAAAAATCGTTGGTCCTGAACCTGCCTGGAAGCCCCCGGGGCGCAACTGAATCTCTGGAAGCTGTGATTGATCTCCTGCCCCACGCCCTCGAGTTGCTGAGCGGAAATACCAGGCACACATAGGCATGTGTGGGTCGGACACTCCAGTCCGACGCCTTTGAAGTTGCTTTTGATTTTGACACTTGATCGATCAAGAGGGCTTACATTTCATCCGAAATCTGATCACCCCCAAGTCAAGAGCGTCGAACAAAGCCTGCCCTGAGCGAAGTCGAAGGGAGTGTCCAACCTACACTTCTGCTACGCTTACGCCTTGGGCGCCATCAAGCACATATTCCTTCGCTACTCCGCCTTCCTGTGGGCGTTGCTGAAACCTCTGGGAGCATGGGGAGTTTTTGTCATCGCGGCTCTGGACGGCGCCGCTCTCGGGTTGCCCATGGACCCGATCGTCGCCACTTACGTGTATCAGAATCGCTCCCGGTTCATGCTCTACGTACTCATGGCGGCCACAGGATCGACGGTGGGCAGCATCGTGATCTATGGCATCGGATATCTGGGCGGTGAAGAACTGCTGCGCAAGCGCATCTCGCCCGAGCGCTTTGACAAGTTTCATCTGGCTTTCCAGAAGCATCCCTTCTGGAGCCTGATGTTTCCCGCCATGCTTCCTCCGCCCACGCCGTTCAAGCTGTTTGCGCTCGCGGCCGCAGTCTCGGAGATGCAGTTCAGCCACTTCCTGATGGCCATTTTCGCCGGCCGCTTTGTCCGCTTCCTGGTGCTGTCCATCCTCACCCTGGTGTTCGGTCCCGAGTTCGTACGCATCTCCGGAACAGTCTTTCGCGAGCATTGGGCGCTGGCGCTGGTTGCAGTGGCGGTGGGATTGGCTATCTGGCTGGTAGTAATCAGACTAAAGAAGAAAAAGATGTAGGCGCGAGCGTCCCGCTCGTGCGGCAGAGTTCATCATTTATCATCAGTCGGATTAAGGACGCGCGAGCGGGACGCTCGCGCCTACATCCTGCGCTACGCCGCGGCCGCGTGGTCGCCTTTGCCGAAGGCCTCGGATAGCGCCGCCAGCACCACCGGCGTGGCGAAAAACACAGAAGTAAACAGTAAATCGCCTTCCGCACCCTGGCGGAAGAAGGGCAAAGCCAGCGTGTACGAAGTCATCAGCCCACCGAAGTTTTTCGGATACATGTCATACGCCGCCCACACGGCAAAATTGCTGATCACGAAGAATGACACTGAACTGGCGAGGGCCGCGCCAATCACCGGCAACGGTTTCGCGTTTTCCCGCAGCCGGGTGCCCAGCCACAGGATGGCCGCGTACCACGCCCAGGTCACGAAATGGTCCCAGACAAACGGGTAGGCATAAACCACCTTGGTGAGGACTACGTCCGAAGCGGCCATCACTACCAACGGCACCCACAGGAATCGCCGCGGACCGCGGGCCCCGAAGAAAAGCAGGGCAGCTGCCACCGGGGTAAACGTCCAGGGATGAGGCATAAACCGAACTGCGACGGCAAGGGCGAGGAACAAGTAGGCCAGCATGAGCACCTCAATCAGCAGCAATGATTGTGGCGCGACCCGAGCGCTGCGTCAAGCCATCCATTGATTGTGTGGCGCGGGCGCCCCCGCCCGCGCACGGCTGGTCGCAATTGAAAGGCCGGGGGGAGAAAGTCAGAAAGCGGAAGTCAAAGGCAAAAACCCGCAGATCAAAGTCAACAGCCGCAAGTCAAAAGCCGCGGGCGAGGGCGCCCGCGCCACACGGCTAGGGACGGCTACGCGATCCAAATGCCTCCCGGACAACGTTCAGCTTCCGATCAAGTTCCACACTTGCGCTTAGAACGCTGCGGCGCGTCTGGGTCGGGTCATAATAGCGAAGATCGTGGAAGCGAACGATGTAACCTGATCCGGTTTCTTCCGTCTCGACCACGGGATACTGCGCCCAGTCCAGATAGACCCGCCCCAGGTCGCTCCGCTTGGCGGCCAGGGTCACCGGAGTCTCTTCCGGCTTCTGGCGAATCTGCATTCGGCCTTCCGGGTCGGCCTCCGGGACAGAAGAATCCACCGCCATGGTCGCGAAGAAGTCCCGGGTCTCAACCACGCCATACCACTGAAAGGGATTCAGCCAACGGGGATAAGCCGAAACTCGCACCGGATCAGCTCCATCGTAGATCCGGGAGTTGAGTGCGTTGACCGCCCGCCGGTGCTCATAATCCCGAACGCCCCACACCACGATCACGCCCAGCAGCGCTACAACCGCGGCGAGGCGTCCTGCCGGGCCTTTGCGGCGCACCCCGATCTCATCGTTGATCAGGGAGAAAAGTGCCGGCACGACCAGGCCGCCGACCAGCAGAATGAGGAGCAGGGGTTCAATGATGAAGACGATGTCCCAGGAATACCATCTCTCGGAAAAAGGCCAGAACGGCCGCACGCCATAGTTGTTGGTGAAGTCGAGCAGGATGTGGGTGAGCCCGGCGAGATACGCGAGCAGGAACAGCAGGCCCCAGCGCGGCGGCAGGTTCGGATCTTTCACCTTGCGCCCGCGCAGGCGCCAGATGAAATACATCAGTACGATGACCAGCGCCTGTACCAGAATGAGCCCGAGAAAGGAATGAGTGAAGCCACGGTGATGGGCAAAGCCAAAGACCGGGTCCTTGAAATTCCCCAGGATGTCGACATCCGGGGCTTCCGCCGCCAGGGTCATCGTGGCCGTGGCCAGCGCCGTCTTCCGGTTGAACCCCGCGCGGGCCAGACAGGCCCCGGTAAGAAAGTGGGTAACAGGTTCCAAAGTTTATTGTAGCGCTCGTGTGGGTCGGACACTCCTGTCCGACGCTTTTGAATTTGATGCTGATGTTTGAAAGCTAAGCCACAGAGCAACACCAACATCTAAGGTCAAAGGCGTCCGACAGGAGTGTCCGACCCACACGGGAACAGCAACTTCAGCGCGTCGGGCACGATGCTGATTGCCGCCGGGAGCGTCCCCAGCAGTTCTCCGTCGGCTTCTACAAAGATGCGGGAATTTGCGGCCGCATCGACCCGCGCACGGCAAGCTATGGCCACGCCGTGCACCAGGTCGATTCCATTCACCTGCCACCGCGCTCCCACCAACCCCCGCACAATGTAGCTCAGATAGGCCAGTCGGCTGCGGGTATGAAAGAGTACCAGGCGCAAATCGTTGCGGTCGAGCGCAGCCCCCGGCGCCAGTTCGCGCAGCACGCCGCCAAAGTTGCGGATGCGGACCGCCAGCAGTTGCGAGACCTCCGTCGGCGAATCGGGGTGCATCTCAACCGCGAATTTTTCCATGGGATGAGTCAGCCAGAGCCGGGTAGCTTTGGCGTAGTAAGCGGCCATCCCGAGGTGGCCTTTGACCAGCGGGTTCAACTTGTAGAACAGATGCGCATCCGCGCCAATGCCGGCCGCGACCGTGAAGAAGCGGGAGCCGCTCTTCCCTTCAAGATCGGTATATTCCACGCGGCCCAGGGCAATGCGTCGAGGCGTTGCAGTCAGCAGCGCCCGGGCTGCGCCTACCGGAGAAAGCGGCAATCGCAGATCGTGAGCCAGCGCGTTGGCCGTGCCCAGGGGGATGACGCCCAGGGCCGCATCGCTTCCCACCATGCCCTGGAGAACATCATGCGCGGTGCCATCGCCGCCACAGGCGATGATGGTGTCACATCCGTTGGCAATGGCCTGGCGCGCCTGCTCGCCCGCGTCTGCCTGTCCCCGCGTGGGCTCCGCGGCCGCCTCGATTCCGGCCTGGTGCAACACGGCCAATACCGCGTCAACGTGTGCCTTCCGCCGGTGGCGGCGCCGGCCCGAGAGCGGGTTATAGAAGAGAGTGGCCTTCTGCATCAAGATTGGAATTAGAAATCAGAATGGATTGTACTGGAAGCCGGAGTGCGCCTCCCCGGTTGCGTCTGGCGGAGCTTTTTACTAAGCTGCTTCTGCTCGGGGCCCTTTCATCTTTCAATCGATTATTCGTTTATGGGAAGGAGCACTGCCATGAGAACCTGGCTCTCGCTTTTGCTCGCCCTGTCGCTGAGCGGAATGGTCGCGGCCCAGAATCATCCGCCCAGATCATTCATCCCCGCTCAGCCGAAGCCGGCCACGCTGATGACCGGACTGGGTGACTTGCATCATCCCGTCTCCACCAGGAATCCGCAGGCGCAGCAATTCTTCGATCAGGGACTGCGCCTGATCTATGCCTTCAATCACGACGAGGCCGCGCGCTCGTTTCAACGTGCCGCCGAACTTGATCCCAAGCTGGCCATGGCGTACTGGGGAGTTGCTGAAGCTGTGGGACCGAACTACAACGATCCCGCCAGCGATGAGCGCTTTGTCGAGGCCCACAACGCAATCCAGAAAGCGGTCGATCTCTCGTCCGATGCTTCGCCCGCCGAGCAGGCCTACATTCATGCCATGGCGCTCCGATTTCCGGCCGATCCCAAAGCCGACCGCCGGCAGGCGGCCGAGTCGTATCACGACGCCATGCGCGACCTGGCAAAGACCTTCCCCGATGATTCGGATGCCGCGACCCTGTTCGCCGAGTCCGGCATGAATCTGAACCCGTGGGGCCTGTGGCACTTGGACGGGAGCCCCGCCGCCGGCACCGAAGAGATCGTGGCCACCCTCGAGTCGGTGATCAAGCGCGACCCCAACCACATGGGCGCCATCCACTACTACATTCATTCGGTCGAGGCATCGGCATCTCCGGAGCGAGCGCTGGCTGCGGCGAACCGCCTGGCCGCGATGGCCCCGGCGGCGGGACACCTGGTGCACATGCCGGCCCACGTATACATTCGCACCGGCGACTACGCCGCGGCGGTCAAGACCAACCACCTGGCGGCGGCCGCCGATCGCGCCTACATCAAGGCCAGCGGCGCGCAGGGCCTCTACCCCATGATGTACTACAGCCACAACCTGCACTTCATCGCCATGTGCGCCGCCATGGACGGCGACTACGCCGAGTCCTCCGGTGGCGCTCAGATGCTGGCGGCTCATGTGAGACCCCACGTAAAAGATATGCCGCCGCTGGAAGGCTTCGTGACCATTCCCATCGCAGTGGACGTCCGCTTTCACAAGTGGGATGAAATTCTGAAGATGCCAAAGCCCGATCCTGAAATGCAGGTTGAGACCGTATTCTGGCACTTTGCGCGCGGCATGGCGCTGGCCGGAAAAGGAAAGCCGGATAAAGCCGAGGCCGAGTATCAGGTCGTAGCCGACGCGGAGAAGAACACACCGGAAGATGCCATTTTTGCCATGCCGGTAAACAACAAGACCAAAGACATCCTGAAGATTGCCCGAGACGTTCTGGGCGCGAAGATTGCGCTTGCCCGGAAAGACAATGCTGCCGCCATCGCGCAGTTGCAGGAGGCGGTCGCGGTGCAGGACACCCTTAAGTACGATGAACCAGAAGACTGGTTCTTCCCGGTGCGCGAGTCGCTGGGTGCGGTGCTGTTGATGAACGGCGATGCCGTGGGCGCGGAGAAAGTCTTCCGCGACGACCTGGACCGGCACCCGCGCAACCCGCGTTCGCTCTTCGGCCTGGGGCAGGCCCTGAAAGCGCAAAAGCGGAACTACGATGCCGCCTTCGTCGAAAAAAGATTTCAGGCGGCCTGGAAGGGCAGCATGCAATTGAAGGTAGAAGACCTGGTGTAGCAAAGTTTGTGTGGGTCGGACACTCCCTTCGCTCAGGGCAGGCTTTGTCCGACGCCTTTGATTTTGACCTTGGCAGCCGCACCGTCCGGTGCACAAAAGTGTCCGACCCACACAGTCTCATCTTCTTCGAATCATGTATACGTGATGCGGCAGGTCCTTCCACACCACTTCCTTCCACAGGCTCATTCCAATCTTCTCCGCCACCCGCTGCGAAGGCCGGTTTTCGGGCCGGATGAGCGAGATAAGCTGTCCGGCTCGCAGATTCTCGAAGCCATAATCCCGGCAACTGGCCGCCGCTTCCGGAGCCAATCCCTGACCCCACAGATCGCGGCGCACGTGATAGCCAATTTCAATCTCATCCACTTCACCCGCCACTTGTCGGGCCAATCCGCAATCGCCGATGAGCTCGCCGGTCGACTTTAAGACCATCGCCCAGAGGCCGTGGCCGTCATCGGCGTAGCGCTGCCGGTTGCGCTCTATCCAGGCTGTCACCCCGGGCCGATCCAGCGCCGCTGGGTAATAGCGCATCGTCTCGGGATCAGAGAGGACTGCCGTCAGGGCCTCGACGTCCTCAGGAGCAAGCTCGCGGAGCAGCAGTCGTTCTGTTTCAAGAATATGCATCAAGGTCAAAGGCAGCGGGCGAGGGCCCTCCACACAGGCGCTGTCCGAATATAATCTCCCAGTCATGGCCACTGCGACCAAGGGGACCGAAAAGAAGATCGAAGCGCTGCGGGACAAAATTCGCCACCACGAGTATCAGTACTACGTTCTCGACGACCCCGAGATTTCCGACGCCGAATTCGACCAGCTCATGATTGAGCTGAAGAAGCTCGAAGACGAACATCCCGAACTGGTGACGCCCGATTCCCCCACCCAGCGCGTCGGGGGCAAGCCCCGCGAAGGCTTCATCAAAGCGCCGCACTCTTCGCCCATGCTGTCACTCGACAACACCTACAACGAGGACGAACTGCGCAACTGGGAGCGCCGCGTCCATGAACTCGCCGGCCATGCGGAGATTGAATACGTCTGCGAGCTCAAGCTCGATGGCATGTCGCTGGCCCTGCACTACGAGAATGGCAAACTGGTCCGCGGCATCACCCGCGGCGACGGCACAATCGGCGAGGATGTCACCCTGAACGTACGTACCGTTCGGTCCATCCCGCTCTCGATACCTCTGGACAAGCTGAAGAAAGCCGGGATCCCCGCCAACTTCGAAGTCCGCGGCGAAATGCTCATGCCCATCGCCGCTTTCAAGAAAATGAACGAAGAGCGCGAGAAAAAGGGCCTGTCTGTTTTCGCCAACCCACGCAACGCCACCGCCGGAACCGTCCGTCAACTCGAGCCCAGCATTACTGCCGAACGCCGGCTCGACTATTTCACCTACATGCTGTTGAAAGACGGACGCACCCACTTCGAACGCCACTGGGAGACCCTGAATGCCCTGGATGCGGCCGGCTTCAAAGTCAATCGAACGCGCAAGCTGGCCAAGACTTTCGACCAGATCTGGGACTTCATCGAGCAAGAGGAACCCAAGCGCGAAACCCTTCCCTACGAAATCGACGGCATAGTCATCAAGGTAGACCGCACGGCCCTCCAGCAGGAACTCGGCTACACCGGCAAGGCCCCGCGCTGGGCCATCGCCTACAAGTACGCCGCGCGCGGAGGCATCACGAAGATCGAAGACATTCTGGTGCAAGTCGGACGCACTGGAAAACTCACACCCGTGGCCGCGCTCAGGCCGGTCCCCATCGGCGGCACCACGGTCAGCCGCGCCACCCTGCACAACATGGACGAGATTGAACGCCTGGGGGTAAAAATCGGCGACTGGGTGGAAGTGGAGCGCGGTGGCGATGTAATTCCCAAAGTCACGCGCGTCGTCGAAGACAAAGACCATCCCCGCGGCCACAAATCCTTTCACATACCGGAAAGATGCCCAGTCTGCGGAGGCCACGTCGTCCGCACCGAAGGCGAGGCGGATCATCGCTGCGTCAACGCCAACTGTCCGGCCAAGCTGCGCGAGACCATTCTGCACTTCGCCTCCCGCGGTGTCATGAACATTGATGGCTTGGGCGATGCGCTGGTCATCCAACTCACCGACCGCAAGCTGGTGAAGAACGTTGCCGATATCTACAAGCTGACCAAAGAGGATCTGCTCTCGCTCGAACGCATGGGCGACAAATCGGCTCAGAACGTGCTGGACGAAATCGACAACTCGAAGAAGCTGCCGCTGGAGCGCGTCATCTATGGCCTCGGCATTCGCATGGTGGGAGAGCGCACGGCGCAATTTCTGGCCGAACACTTCGGCTCCATAGATGCGCTGATGAAGGCGGGGGAAGAAGAGCTGCAGGAAGTGAACGAGGTCGGCCCGCGCATCGCCGAGAGCATTGTGGAATTTTTCCAGGAGCCCAAGAACCGCGCGCTGATTGAGCAACTGCGGGAGGCCGGGCTCGCCTTAACCGGAAAAAAGAAACAGAGGGGCACGGCCCTGGCCGGGAAAACATTCGTGCTCACCGGGACGCTGCCTCACCTTACCCGCGACGAAGCCAAGAAGATGATCGAAGACTCCGGCGGCCGGGTCTCCGGCTCAGTCAGCAAGAAAACAGATTTCGTAGTGGCTGGAGATGACGCCGGCTCTAAGCTGGATAAAGCCAAAGAGTTGGGAGTAAAAGTAATCGGCGAGAAAGAGATGCAGGAATTGCTTGGCTAGCAATCTCTGCGTGTGGGACGGGGCCTGTGTGGAACCGGTTCGGAGCCTGCCCTGAGCGAAGTCGAAGGGACCCGGTCAGGCGGTGCGAAGCACCGCAAGAAGGCTGGATAGGTCCAAAAACAGCGGCCCTTCGGGCCTCCCGACCGGGTCAGAGACCCGGTCCCACACAAACAACTACTCCGCCATCGCCCCCTTAATCCTTCGATATGTTGTCTCTAAAATCTCCGGCAGGACCCTGGTTTCCCCTATGACCGTCATGAAATTGGCATCCGCTACCCAGCGCGGCAGTAAGTGCATGTGGACGTGCCCTGCCACTCCCGCTCCAGCAGCCCTCCCGATATTCATCCCCAGGTTGATGCCGTCCGGCGTATAAAGCTGGCGCAGGACTCGCTCCATCTTCTGCCCTAGGTCCATCATCTCGTGGGCTGCCTCTACCGGCAGCTTCTGGAGCTCATCCAGATGGGCGAAGGGGACGATCATCACGTGCCCCGAGGTGTAGGGATAGGTGTTCAAGACCACGTAGCAGTGCCGGCCGCGATGCACAATATGGGTCTTGGCATCGTCACCGGCCTTCGGCAGATCGCAGAAGATGCACCCGGAAGTTTTATCGATGCCGGCTACATAGGCATAGCGCCAGGGTGTCCAAAGATAGTCCATGGCAGGGCAGAGTAGCAGAAGTGCCCATGTAGGCGCGAGCGTCCCCGCTCGTGCTGGGGCGGCAATGCGTCAAAGGGAGTGAGAATGCACCGCTGGGGGCCGCTCGGGCGGGACGCCCGCGCCTACATGGGCAGCTGTGGATTTTTGTTGTTTGACACTGTTCGGAAGCGATTGCTACACTCGAAGTGTTCCCTTTGGACGCGGGTTTGCTTAGAGACGTCCGACCGCTGGGATTGTTCCAGTCCGTCCGCCAGGGCGGGCTCAACACAACCTTAGACTAACGCCAGCCGTCCGCTAATCGTCCCGCATCCGTCCCCGCACCCACGTGCGCGGAAAACCCGAGAGAGGCCATCAACCTTGTCTGACGATAACAACGCCCACAACCTGGATTCCGCGACTTCGACCTCAGTCGTTGAGCGACCCGTGGAATCCCCGGAGGGCTCGACCTTAAACAGCGATTCCCCCCAGCCCCAGTCTGCGCATAACGAAGTAACCCAGAATCTGGACGAAAAACCCTCAACCGCTGAAGACTTCGCCGCCGCCCTCGAGAGTTTTACCACCGAGACGGAAGAAGCAGCCCGCGAGGACAACGTCATCAAGGGCACTGTGCTCAAGATTACCCCTACCCACGTGGTGGTGGATATCGGCGCCAAGTCTGAAGGCATGCTCCCTATCGCCGAAGTGATGGATCACTCCGGTACACCGCGCTTCCAGCCCGGCGACGAGATCGCCGTCATGCGCGACAAGGGTGAGACCGAGGAAGGCTACATCAACCTCTCCCACCAGAAGGCACAGCGGCTGCGCGCCTGGGATGAGATTGAGAAGGCCCACAACGATAAGAAGCCGATCAAGGCTGTGGTAATCGAGCGCATCAAAGGCGGCTTAACGGTGGATATTCTGGGCGCCCAGGCTTTCCTGCCTGGCTCCCAGGCCGACTTGCGCCCGCTGCGCAATCTCGACGTCCTGAAGGGCGAAACCATCGAGGTCGCGGTCATCAAACTCAACAAGAAGCGTGGCAACATCGTGGTTTCCCGCAAGCAGTTGATGGAAGAGGAGCAGAACGAGAAGAAATCCAAGACCCTGGAACACCTGGAAGAAGGCACCGTCCTCACCGGGGTGGTGAAGAACCTGACCGAGTACGGCGCTTTCGTGGACCTGGGTGGAATCGACGGCCTGTTGCACATCACCGACATGTCATGGGGGCGCCTCACTCATCCCCGCGACCTGGTCAACGTGGGTGACCAGATCCAGGTGAAGGTGCTGAAGTTCGATAAAGACAAGCAGAGGGTTTCATTAGGATTCAAGCAACTCACGCCCGATCCCTGGCTGGATGCGTCGCATCGCTATCCGGTCGGCGCGCACGTCAGCGGACGCGTCATCAGCGTCACCGACTATGGCGCCTTCGTCGAACTCGAGCAGGGCATCGAAGGCCTGGTCCATGTCAGCGAGATGACCTGGTCCAAGCGCATCAAGCACCCGTCGAAGCTGGTCAATGTAGGCGATCAGGTCGATTGCGTGGTGTTGAGTGTGAATCCGCAGGAACGGCGCATATCGCTGGGCATGCGGCAACTGGCGGCCAATCCCTGGGACGCACTGCATGACAAGTATCCCGTAGGCGCGACCGTCGAAGGCCGGGTGCGCAACCTTACCGACTTCGGTGCCTTTGTCGAAATCGAGGAAGGCATCGACGGCCTGGTGCACGTCAGCAACCTGAGCTGGACCAAGCGGGTGAAGCATCCATCGGAAGTTTTGAAGAAGGGCGACCGGGTCAAAGCCATCGTATTGGCCATTGAGCCCGACAAGCGGCGCCTTTCGCTGGGCGTGAAACAGCTTCAGCCCGATGTTTGGGAGACCTTCTTCGCACAACATCATGTCGGCGACGTGCTGCATGGCAAAGTCTTGCGGGTCGCCACTTTCGGCGCTTTTGTCGAAATCGCCGAGGGCATCGAAGGCCTCTGCCACAACAGCGAAGCCGTGGATGCGAACGGCCAGCCCCTGGCCCTCGAACCCGGCGTCGAGCACGACTTCAAGATCATCAAGATGAATCCGGAAGAAAAGAAGGTCGGCTTGAGCATCAAGGCGGTGGGCGAGGAGGCTTCCCGTTCCGAAGTGGAGGCCTACAAGCAACCGGTTTCCAGCACGGGCGGATCCACCATCGGCGAGCTCATGTCGTGGAAGCGCGCCGGCGGCGACAACAACTAGGGGCGCTGCTCTCTTCCGGCGTCGACGAATTTCCCCAAGACATGTTGACTTGGCAGCGCGCCCTCCGCCTGCGCGTACAATGTTCGCGTGCCGGACCGGATTGCGCGCGCGCTGCAGACGTGGTGGGCGCTGGGCGCTTCGCTGGCACTATGTGCTGGCATGTGGTACTGGGCAGTCATCGTTTTCGCGCCGGCCAACACTGCTTCCGCACAGCAGCGCCACCGGCCGATGGGCAACAACTCAGATTTGTATGCCCGCTGGTATGGTACGCGTGAGCTCCTGCTTCATCATCGCGATCCCTACGGTCGCGATATTACGCGTGAAGTGCAGGCCGGTTTTTACGGCCGCCCCCTGGAGTCACAAAATGTTTCCGATCCAACAGCCCAGGAGGGATTCAACTATCCGCTGTATGCTGTTTTTCTTGTCGCTCCCTTCGCGGGCTTCAGTTTCGCCACGGCCCAAGCGATTTTCCGTTGGCTCCTGATTTCGGCGGCCTCGTGCAGTGTGCCGCTATGGCTGAAGGCCCTGGGCTTCCACCCGCGACTTCCCCTCGTGCTGGCTGGCATGGTGCTGACCGCAGGGGCTTATCCCTCGGTGATGGAGTTCTACCAGCAGAACCTTGCGGCGCTGGTCATTTTTCTTCTCGCGGTCGCCATGGCGTCAATTGCCCGCGGCTGGCTGACCTTCGCGGGCTTCCTGCTGGCGCTCTCGACCATCAAACCCGAAATAGCCGGCCCAATGGTCTTCTGGTCCCTGCTCTGGGCAGCCGGCCAATGGCGGAAACGCTACGCCCTGATTGCCAGCTTCAGCGCAACCTTGGCCACGCTGATCATCGCCGCCGAGATCACGCTCCCTCATTGGATCGGCAGGTTTCTCGGTGCCGTTCGCGATTATCAGATCCTGGACGCCGATTTGCCGATCACAGAGGTGCTTCTGCCACGGTCTGCGGGAAGAATTGTCACCTTCGCTTTGATTTGCCTTTTGATGGTTCTACTCTGGCGCTGGAAAAGCAGCGCAGAAGGCTCGGACACTTTTAGGCTGGGCATAGCCTGGACGGCTGCGGTAACCCTGTGCGTCTTACCCAAACTCGCGGCATATAACCAGCTCTTGCTGGTGCCCGCACTGATGGTTCTGTTGGGTCGCTGGCAGGATATTTTGAACACCGGCCTCATCACGCGATCCATAGCCAAGGCAGCGCTTGCTTCGCAGTTGTGGCAGTGGATTGCCGCCCTGGGGCTCGCAGCGTGTTCTCTTGCTATTTCGCCGCAATGGGCGCGCGGCGCAGTCGAAGCTCCTTTGTACACGTTACTAGCCTTGCCGCCGCTGGTCCTGGCGGCCTTGGCATTATTGACGCTTTCGCTCGGGCCCGCTCCTCGAAAGGTAGCCGATCCAGCGCAGCGCTGAGAACTCAGCACTCCAGCCCGCGAGTCAATAGATTCGGAGTTGCAAGCGGAGCGGCCGCGGACAGACTTGGCGGGGTCAGTGGATCCCGTGAAGTGCGGACTCATTGCGACAAGCGCACTTCCACCAACTTCCGGTCTTCATCCGAAACCTTGAAAAACTCCCGCGGCTTTAACGCCAGCAGGTTAGCCAAAAGGACTTCCGGCAATTGCTTGATCCGGGTGTTGTACGTGTTCACATCGTCGTTAAAAAACTCGCGCCGGTCGGCGATGCGTTCTTCCAGCTCCGAAATACGGTTCTGCAACTTCAGGAAGTTCTCATTCGCTTTCAACTCAGGATAATTCTCCGCCACGGCAAACAGACCGCGTAGCGCCCCGGTCATCAGCAGATCGGCCTGCGCCTTCTGGCCTATGCTGGCCGCATTCATCGACGCCGCCCGCGCCCTGGTGACCGACTCCAGGGTCTCGCGCTCGTGCTGCATGTAACCCTTCACCGTCTCCACCAGGTTCGGAATCTCGTCCCGGCGCTGTTTGAGCAGCACATCAATATTCGCCCAGGCGCGGTCGTTGTCGTTCCGCAGCCGGACCAGTTCGTTGTACATGATGATCAGGTAGAGCAGCACTCCCGCCACCACGAAGAACACGGCTGCCGCCGCAACAATGCTGATGCCCATCTTCACTCCTCTGTCATCCTGAGCGAAGTGGCGGCTTCGCTTGCGAAGCCGCCACGCAGTCGAAGGATCCCTGTAAGCAACCTGCGGCCGTCTCGGTTTGTTTCCTGAACTCCGGCTCTAGTACATCCCCAAATGCCAGAGCAGCAAAGCCAGACAGACCAGCGCCAGCGCTGCCCCGCCAAACACCATGCCCACCGCCCGCTTGCGCAGATCGTGCTGCAACCCCTGCTCCGGCTTCCAGGAGATGAGGAAGGTCTTCTCATTCTGTCCCCGAACGATCATGTTGCGGTCATGAGCGTCATGCGTTTCCGGATTCTCCGCGCAGGTTCCGGTCACGTGATACTCCTGCCCCGGCAAAATGAGAGATTCGCGCAAGCGGTAACGCCCGCTGGCTTGCGTTGACGATTGGGGAATGGGCAAGCCGCCGGTTTCCCGAATATGCTGCAGAAACATTTGCCGCTGCTGCTCCTTTTCGGGATCATCCAGCGGGTGCGCCGCTGCGATCTTGTCGATCAGGTCGACGGGGATCCTTCCTCTTCCCGACGTCGCCTGCGGTATCAACCGGACCATCTCGAGCAGGGTTTGACGTCCCTGTTCGCGCCTGGGGTCGTCCAGCGGGCCTTTCTTGTCCAGCCAGTGCTCCATCTTGGCTGCAAGCACGTTTGCGCCCGCCCGGTGGACATACTGCAGCAACTCCTCATCGCTCGCACCGCTTCCCATCAGGGGCGCAACGTGGGCGCCATCCACAACCCGGGGTGGGCTCTCCGGCAAATCGTATTCCGCGGAGTAGGAGTCCACCAGCACCTTCCCGGTCTGGTCCTGGACGTAGAATTTGGCTCCGTCCATGTCGGTGCGGTAGTGCTTCCATCCGCCATGCTCGCCGGTTTCATAGTGTTCAATCTTGACCTGGTAGAAACAGCAGGGCGTGTGGGTGACGGGACTGGGGATCAGTTGATCGGCCAGGGCCTGCCCCCGCACTTGCACCAGGCCCATAGGGATGCTTCGGATGGGCATGCAAGGGGTGTCGGCAACGATCTTGAATTCGCGAAATACGCGAAAGCCCTTGAAGAAAATCCAGACTCCCGCTCCCGTCCCCAGAAACAACGCGCCCGTCGGATCGGATCGGCTCATACCAGAATTACCAGAATGCTACTCAATCCAGCCGCCGAGGGGCAATTGCCAATGTGGGCGCGAGCGCCCCGCTCGTGCAAGGGTTGGCAGAACATTGGCAAAACCGGGATGGCAATTACAAAGACGCACGAGCGTGTAGCATAGCCCTGCATGGCAAAGGCTATTTCCTATCAATCTTCAGATTGATGTTTACCGTCGGGCGGGTATCGAACTGACTCACCGTCTTGGTGTCGCTCTTGGAGTCTTTGTATTGGGCGTAAACTTCGTAGTCCACGTTAGGCGAGAGCGCCGGAAAGCGATACATGCCATCCTTACCCACAATGAACGTCTTTACCGCGCGAGTGCGGGTATTGGCGAGATAAACCACGGAATCAGGAAGGGGGGCGTCGGCGTTGTTAACGACTCTTCCTGTCAACAGGCGCCCTGCATCTCCGCTCTTGTCCTTGGCGGAAGCCAGCGAAGCGGCCAGGGCAAAAGCCAGCGCAACAAGCATCACAGCGCCCACGCCGTGCTTTCTCATGAAATCGCCTCCCGGCAACCCGCTCTACTGCTTTAGATGCAGACCGAGGTCCTCGCGCTCGTCCTTGTCCACATGCACCTTGACCTCGCCGTCCTGATGTAACTCCTTACCAGCAGGGTGACTTATATCCCTTCAAGTCCGCCCAGACCAGGTAGTCGGCCGGCCCCGGGGGTACGCGCTGGGCAAATTCGCCGTGATGATCGGAATAGAGCTCCCAGCGGGCTTTTTTCTGGTCTGCCCGGCGGATCTTCACCTTCACTCCATACAGTGGATGGTTGTCCGGTCCCCAGACGGTCCCAAAAATCAGCGCGTAAGGTTGGTCAGGTCGCTGACCCACGGCAGCGGCCTGGCTGACGGGCACCGGGACGGCGAAGCAGAGCGCGACGATCAGGAACCTGAGGCAGATCCGTGCCGGAGATGACGGGATGCAGCTAGGCCTACGAATCGTCTCCGTCCCCCATTTCCTCTAATTCTTCCTCGTCGAGGACTGCTTCTTCCACCGGCTTCAACTCGATGGGACTTACGGTAACGATTTCGAAATCGGTGCCGCACTCGGGGCAGGAAACGATTTCGCCTTCGTCAACCTCTTCTTCGTCAATATCGAGGTTGGTCTCGCATTCGGGACAATAAATCATGCTGGCCTCCGGGCTGGACGGGTGTCCTGGTAAGAGTGCTCCTGTTAATATTTAGTTTCTCCGGGGCCAGAGGTCAAGTGCTGGTGACCGGAAAAGAGTACGCGCACAAGCTTACTCTGTGAACATCATGTTTACTTCCCGAATTTCCCGGATCGTCGCGCTGCTGGCCATACTGATCGGGTCTGTACCCTACCGCACCCAGGCACAGGCAGCCAGCCTCGAACCCAGAGTGCCCGCTGATCCCGATATCGCCGCCGCGTTAACCCGGATCTCGGCGCGGCGGATTCAGGCCAGCATCGAGAAGCTGGTGAGCTTCCAGACCCGCCTCACACTCTCGGCCCAGGACCCGGATTCTATCAAGGCCGGACACGGCATCGGCGCAGCGCGGGAATGGATAAAGGCGGAATTCGAAAGCTACTCCCAAGCTTGCGGCGGATGCCTCGAAGTCAGGACTGACAGCTTCACCGAAAGCCCCACCGACCGGATTCCGAAGCCCACGGTTATCACCAATGTTTATGCGGTCCTGAAGGGTACTGACCCCGAAGGGGCCAACCGCATCGTGCTGGTCACCGGCCACTACGATTCGCGCAACAGTGACACCCTGGATGTAAGCGGCAGCGCTCCCGGCGCCAATGACGATGCCAGCGGCACCGCTGTCAGTCTGGAATGCGCCCGCGTTCTCAGCCAGATGAAGTTTCCCGCGACTATTATTTTCCTGACCGTGGCCGGCGAAGAGCAGGGCTTGAACGGCAGCCGCCACTTCGCAAAAATGGCGAAGAACCAGAGTTGGGAGATCGAAGCGGTCCTGAACAACGACATCGTCGGCGGCGATCGTAGTCCGCAGCAAGAGCCCGGCGTGGTGCGCGTATTCTCGGAAGGCGTGCCGGCTGCCGCCACCGAAGCCGAACTGCGCCTGGTGCGCGATCTGGGCGGTGAGAGCGATTCCCCCTCCCGCCAGCTCGCCCGATACATTGCCGAGGTCAGCCGCAGTTACGAAACAGCAGCCAAACCGTTGCTGGTCTTCCGCCTCGACCGCTACCTGCGCGGCGGCGACCACTACTCCTTCAACCAGCAGGGTTACGCGGCGGTTCGCTTCACCGAGTACCGCGAAGATTACAACCACCAGCACCAGAACGTGCGCACGGAAAAAGGCATCGAATACGGCGACCTGCCCAGGTTCGTTAATTTTGATTATGTCGCGAACGTCGCAGCGGTAAATGCGGCGACCCTGGCATCGCTGGCGTCGGCGCCCGCTCCGCCCGCCCGGGTTCGCCTGCAAACCAAAGAACTGGAAAATGACTCCACCCTGACTTGGGAGGCTTCGCCGGGAAGCGTTGCCTACGAAGTCCTGTGGCGCGATACCGCCAGCCCGGAATGGGAACACGCCCAGCTGGTGGGAAATGCGACCCGTACCACCATGCCGCTGTCGAAGGATAATGTGATTTTCGCCGTTTGCGCCGTCGATGGTAAAGGACACCGTAGTCTGCCGGTGGTGCCCCAGCCCGAAAGATGAGACAGTACTAGCTATACCCGCTGATTGTCAGAGAACGACTTAACCGAGAACGACCGGAGCCAATTGTGGCGCGAAGCCGAGAAATGACGTTGAGCCTGCCGCCCTTTACCCGGGCGGTCACCTGGCTGCTCGCGATCAATACAGCGGTCTTCCTGCTGCTCGAACTCTTCGGCATGACCCTGATCGACGTCGCCCGCTGGGTGCGGGACTACCTGGCGCTCGAGCCTCAGGCGGTTGTCCACGGCGCCATCTGGCAGTTGGTGACTTACAGCTTCCTGCATTTTGAATTCTGGCACTGGTTTGGCAACATGCTGGGCATCTGGATGTTTGGCTCGGCCTTCGAGGGAGCCTGGGGCACGCGCCGCTTCGTGGAGCTCTATTCCTTCGGCGTCGTAGGCGCGGCCCTGACCACCACTGCGCTCTCCTATAGCCACGTGCTGGGAAATCCCACGATCCCGACCGTGGGCGCATCCGGCGGAGTGTTTGCTGTCCTGATCGCATTCGGGATGGTTTTCGGGGAGAACGAAATCCTGCTGATCCCGTTCCCCTTCTCGCTCAAGGCCAAGTATTTCGTCGCCATCCTGATCGTCGTGACCCTGGCCTTCGCCATCCAGGGTGGCGGCAACGTGGCCTACGTCGCCCACCTGGGCGGCCTGTTCTTCGGATACATCTACGTGAAGTTTGTGCCCCGCGGGCGCGCCCCCAGGATGGGGATCTCAGAACGCTATTTCGGTTTGCGCAACCAGTACTACCGCTGGAAGCGGCGCCGCGCCGCCCGGAAGTTTGAGGTTTACATGCGTAAGCACAATCGCACCGTGGAGTTCGACGAACAAGGTAATTACATCCCGCCCGAGGAAGAGAAGAAAAACGGCGGCTCGAAGTCCGGCTGGGTAAATTAAGGGCCCATCTTCCCGAAAAAATCAGAAAACGCCGCCGTCACTTCCGCCACCACTTCGTCCCGCACCGCCTTCCCCTTAAATCCCAAGTCGTGCCCCGCCCCATCCACGGTCAATAATCTTGTCCTGGCCGGAATCATCTTTATGGCCGCCTCCATTTCTTCGACCGACCCAAAGGGATCGCGTGTCCCGTGCACAAACAGGGCCGGAACCTGCAACCCTGGCAAATGTTGCACCCGCAGCTGCGCCGGCTTCCGGGGCGGATGCAAGGGATAAGACAGCAGCAGAAGTCCCTCCACTAGGTCAGGCTCCGCAGCACACAGCATTATCGCCTGGCGTCCACCGTAGGAATGCCCGCCCATGAACATTTGCCTGCAGCCCTGCTTCCGCAGGGCCGCAACCGCGTTCCTGAGGCCCTCGCGATCACGCTCAGCGTCTCCCGGCCGCGGCGGACCGTACGGCCGATTCTGCCGGAATGGAAGATCGCAACGCAGCACCGCAATGCCGGCGCCGGCGAACGCTTCCGCCAGAGTAACCAAAAGGGAAGAACCGGAATTTGATCCGGCTCCGTGTGCCAGCACCAATCCGCTGCCGGCGCCATGTTCCGGACGATGAAGGAATCCGCGAACCGGAGGATTGAGCGAAGCATCGCTAAAGCCCTGAAAAGCAGCCATCATCGCAAAGCCAACCGAGAACTGCGAACTAAGCAACTCACAACTGGGTCTTTAAAGACTCGAGGTTTTTTCTAAGTCGAACCGCATGGTGGCGAAAGCAAGGCTTCAGCGATCGACGGTCCGACGAATAGACTTACGCACTAGCCGCGCCCTTCCACTCCTCCTGCGCCGCGCTTTGGGTCGCGAAATTCTGCGCTCTTCTTCCGCCGTCACCAGGTGCAGGCGCATGAAGTTGGTGGACCCCGACGCCATCTGCGTTCCTGCCACCACCCCCAGCACATCGCCTGTCCTCACCCGGCCCCGGCGCAGCAATTCCTGCTCTGCCGCGGACAGCATCTCTTCCGCGCTCAGGGCCTGCTCACGCACCACGGGCCGCACCCCCCAGAGCAAGTTCAGCCGATTGCACACTGCCGGAGTGCGGCAAAATGCGTAGATTTCCGCCAGCGGACGGTACTTCGATATCAGCAGGGCGGTATTTCCGCTTTCGGTGAATACCGCGATCGCCCCCATGTGCAGGTCTTCGGCGGCGTGCGCGATGGATTCGCAGATCGCTTCTGCAATGGATAAACGGCGCTGCTGGCGGCGTCGCGGCTGGGTGAACTCCGCCATATTGCTTTCCGCTTCCACCACGATCCTGGCCATCATGGCAACCGTCTCGCGGGGATAGAGACCCGTCGCGGTCTCCGCTGACAGCATGACTGCGTCAGTGCCGTCGAACACTGCGTTGGCCACGTCGCTGGCCTCGGCGCGCGTCGGCCGCGGATTTTCGATCATGGACTCAAGCATCTGGGTGGCGATAATCACCGGCTTGCGCCAGTCCGCCGCGCGCCGGATGACATATTTTTGGATCACCGGGACTTTCTCCGCCGGCATCTCCACCCCCAGATCGCCGCGCGCCACCATCACTCCATCCGCAGCTTCGAAAATTTCCTCCAGCTGCTTCAGCGCCTGCGGCTTTTCCAGCTTGGCGATTACCGGCACATCGCGACCCCGCTCGACAATGATCTGCTTTACGGTGCGCACGTCCCCGGCGGAGCGCACGAAGGACAACGCCACCATATCCACGCCGTGCTTCAGCCCAAACTCAAGATCGGCGCGGTCTTTGCCGGTCAGTGCCGGGATCGAGAGCGCCGCTCCCGGCAGGTTGATGCCCTGGTGCTCAGCCAGCAACCCCCCGTTCACTACCTCACATTCCACCTCGCTGCCCCGCACCTGCTTCACCCGCAACTCAATCAGACCGTCGGAAAGCAGAACGCGCGAGCCCGGCCGCACTTCCTGGGCCAGCCCCTGAAATGTAGTCGAGATCAGGGAGGGCGCGCCGGGAACGTCTCGAGGCGTGATGGTGACCATCGACCCGGTCTCGACCATTACGGGTTCGTGGTTCTTGAGCCGTCCGGTGCGTATCTTGGGGCCTTGTAAATCCTGGAGAATACAAATGGTGCGGTTTTCCTGTTTGGCGGCGCGCCGCAGGCGGGCGATATTTCGCGCGTGCTCGGGATGGGTGCCGTGGGAAAAATTCAGCCGGGCGACATCCATGCCCAGCCGCATCATTTCACGCAGCCGGGCCTCGGTATTGCACGAGGGACCGATGGTACAAATGATCTTGGCGCGGCGGGTGGCCGCGAGGGCGGGCTCCGCCAGCAAATCACCTGAAACGAGATCCGGCTTCCCTGGTTTCAAATTCTCTCCATCTCTTAATGTAGGCGCGAGCGTGCCGCTCGTGCAGTGCAAAGTCGCGAGTCCTAACAACGGGGTCTAATGACGCAAGACGACAAATCATCACGAGAACTCGCCCTGCGCTCCCAACCCACAAAAAATCTAGTATTGAATAGTTTCGCACGAGCGGGACGCTCGCGCCTACATCGAAGGGCTACGGTCTTCTCAAATGCGCATTCGACTCGATCAGCTCGATCCCCAGCCGGGCCCGCGGGAACAGCATGGCGTTGAATTCCGCGCCCACCAGCACCACCAGCGAGATCATGTACATCCACACCAGCAACGCGATGCCCACGCCCAGCGAACCGTAGAGAATGCTGTAGTCGGCGTAGCGTTGCAGGTACCAGCCGAACAGGGTGGTGGCCAGGAACCACAGCGCTGACGCCAGGGTGGCCCCCGGCAACACGCTATGCCAGGGCTGGGTGCGCGGGACCGCATTGTGATAGATCAGCGCCATCACCGCGATGCTGGTGAGTCCGGCGATCGTCCAGCGGATGGCAGTCCACATGAGCAGGATAAAAAAACCGAATTCGTGTCCGAGCTGAAACAGGATCTGGGTTTCAATGCGATTGCCGAAGGCCACCAGGATAGTGGAGAAGGTCAGCGGAATACCGGCAAGAATGACCAGCGAGAACGCGATCAGCCGCTCTTTCACGAGTCCCCAGCTCTTGGGCAGTTCGTAGCAGCGGCGAAAGCCCTCCATCCACGAGATCATGACGCCGGAACCGGTCCACAGCGTAATCAGCGAGGCCGTGACCAGCACACCCACTGAACGCTGGGTGGTGCCTCGCAGATAGGCCAGCGCGGTGGCGCTTCCCGCGGGAAGGATCTTGCCCAACGCGTCGGAAATCTCGCGCAGGTAGGCCTCGGTGCTGCGCGAAGTGGCCAGCACCGATCCGATCAGCAACAGGGTGGGGAAAAATGTGAGGATGGAAGAATACGCCGCCGCTTTGGCGGTGGCGAACGCGTCATGCTGAAACGCGCGCCAAAAGGCGAGGCGAAGCAGGCGCAGGAAACGCAACATGAATGGCCCCAGAGTATTGCGCCGGGGCAGCGCATGCAACTGCGAAGTGCTGCTACGTTCCTGATCATGCAATCGCTGTGGGTTGGCGTGCATAGGATTGACTCAAGGACGCAGAACTCGAGAACCCAAACCAGAGAAAGCAGAGGGGCGCCCCAGGCCGCCCCCCAGATTTCCTGATCTTACTCGGCCGTCAGTTCCTCGGTTTCGCCTTCCGTACGCATCAGCTCGAGCGCCCGCTCGGCTTCTTCGTAGGCCTGCGAAACTTCCTCTTGCACCTTGGCCGCGGCCTCTTCCATCTCTGGCGAGAGCCGCACGTTGCGGTAGTACTCCATGCCGGTGCCGGCCGGGATCAACCGCCCCACGATGACGTTTTCCTTCAGTCCTCGCAGGTGGTCCACCGCGCCCTGAATAGATGCTTCGGTCAGGACCCGGGTGGTCTCCTGGAACGACGCCGCCGAGATAAACGACTCGGTTGACAGTGACGCCTTGGTGATCCCCAGCAGCAACGGCCTGCCGGTGGCGGGTTTGCCGCCCTGGGCGATGACGCGTTCATTTTCCTCGCGGAAGCGGAATTTGTCCACTTGCTGCTCCAGCAGGAACTGGGTGTCGCCTACGTCCTCGACCTTTACCCAGCGCATCATCTGACGGACAATCACCTCGATGTGCTTGTCCGAGATGTTCACACCCTGCAGCCGGTAAACCTCCTGGATTTCATTGACCAGGTACGACTGCAGCTGCTTCTCGCCCAGTACGGCCAGAATATCGTGCGGGTTCAGCGGACCGTCCATCAGCGGTTCGCCCGCCTTGACCCGTTCGCCTTCCTGCACGTTGATGTGAACCCCGCGCGGTACCGAGTATTCCTTTTCGGTGCCGTTGTCGGCCACCACGTACATTTTGCGCTGGCCCTTCGAGACCTCGCCGAACTTGACCGTGCCATCGATTTCGCTGATGACCGCAGTCTCGCGCGGCTTGCGAGCCTCGAACAGTTCGACCACGCGCGGCAGACCGCCGGTGATGTCTTTCGTCTTGGTAGTCTCGCGCGGGATCTTGGCCAGCACGTCGCCCGGGTGGGCGGTGTCGCCGTCCTGCACCATCAAGTGAGCGCGTGAGGGCATCAGGTAGCGCTTGCTGGCCTTGCCCTTGATCACGATGGCCGGCTGGCGCTTTTCGTCGGGCGAATCCGCCACCACGTGTCGCGACAGTCCAGTCACTTCGTCCACTTCTTCGTGCAGCGTGACCCCTTCCTGCAGGTCCTTGAACTGCACCGTGCCGCCGATTTCGGTCAGGATGGAGAAGGTGTAAGGGTCCCACTCGACCATGACCTGTCCGAGCGTGACCTGATCGCCTTCGTTGACCTTCAACTTGGCGCCGTACACGACCGCATAACGCTCACGTTCGCGTCCCTTGTCGTCAACCACGGCGATTGAGCCCTGGCGATTCATGACCACCAGGTCGCCCGACTTGGCTTTGACCGTCTGCAGGCCGATGAAGCGGACCGTGCCATTGCTCTTGGCATCCAATCGCGACTGCTCCGAGACTCGCGATGCCGTACCACCGATGTGGAAGGTACGCATGGTGAGCTGGGTGCCGGGTTCGCCGATGGACTGTGCCGCGATGACTCCCGTGGCTTCGCCCAGTTCGACCAGCCGGCCCGAAGCCAGGTTGCGTCCGTAACACATCACGCAAACTCCGCGCTTCGATTCACAGGTCAGCACCGAGCGGATTTTCACCCGTTCGATACCAGCCGCCTGAATGGCGCTGGCCAGTTCCTCGGTGATTTCGTTGTTGATGTCGACGATCACCGCGCCGTCGTAGTCCTTGATCTTTTCGAGCGACACGCGGCCCACAATCCGGTCGCGCAGCGGTTCGATAATCTCGCCGGCTTCGACGATACCTTCGACGTAAATGCCATCGACGGTGCCGCAATCGTATTCGCTGATGATTACGTCCTGGGCCACGTCCACCAGACGCCGCGTCAGATAGCCCGAATCGGCCGTCTTCAGCGCCGTGTCCGCCAGACCCTTGCGGGCGCCGTGGGTCGAGATGAAGTACTCGAGCACGGTCAGCCCTTCACGGAAGTTGGCCGTGATCGGAGTCTCGATGATTTCGCCCGAGGGCTTGGCCATCAGTCCGCGCATGCCGGAGAGCTGGCGAATCTGCTGTTTCGATCCGCGAGCGCCGGAATCCGCCATGACGTAAATCGGGTTGAGCGCGCCTTCCTTGTCGCGCTGCTGCATCTGCCCGAACATCTCGTCCGCGACCTTTTCCGTAATCGCCGACCAGATTTCGATGACCTTGTTGTAACGTTCGCCGTTGGTGATGGCCCCGTCCAGATACTGCTGTTGCACCGCCACGCCCAGCTTCTCGGCGTCTTTCACCAGCGTCTTCTTGTTGTCCGGGATGACCATGTCGTCGATGCCGATCGACAGTCCCGCCTTGGTGGCATAGCGGAAGCCGAGATCTTTGACCTCGTCCAGCATCTTGACCGTGACTTCCAGGCCAAAGCGCAGGTAGCAGTAGGTGACCAGCTGGCCGATACCTTTCTTCTTCAGCAGGCCGTTGATGAACGGCATGCCTTCGGGAAGGTGATCGTTCAGGATGGCCCGGCCGACGGTCGTAGTCAGGAAGCCGCGCTCGGAGTTCACCGGCTCGGTGTGGATGATCTCCTGATCGTCGTAGGCGGTCATCAGGTCGATGACTTCGCCGGTGTAGCGCAGGCGAATCGGGCTCAGAGTTTCCACTTCTCCCGCTTCGAGCGCCAGCAGCACTTCTTCGATGTTGGCAAAGGCGCGGCCTTCGCCCTTGGCGCCGGGCTTACCCTTGGTCAGGTAATAAATGCCCAGCACCATGTCCTGCGTGGGCACCGTGATCGGCTGGCCCGAGGCGGGAGACAGAATGTTGTGTGATGACAGCATCAGCACGCTGGCTTCAACCTGGGCTTCCGGCGACAGTGGAATGTGCACCGCCATCTGGTCGCCGTCGAAGTCGGCGTTGAAGGCCGTGCAGACCAGCGGGTGGATCTTGATTGCTTTGCCTTCCACCAGCACCGGCTCGAAAGCCTGAATGCCGAGACGGTGAAGGGTAGGAGCGCGGTTGAGCATCACCGGATGATCTTTAATGACTTCTTCCAGGATGTCCCAGACGATCGGTTCCTGCTGCTCCACCATTTCCTTGGCTTGCTTGATGGTGGTGCAGTGCCCGGTCTGTTCCAGCCGGTGATAGATGAACGGCTTGAACAATTCCAGCGCCATCTTTTTCGGCAGACCGCACTGGTGCAGCTTGAGTTCGGGGCCGACCACGATGACGGAACGTCCGGAGTAGTCCACGCGCTTGCCCAGCAGGTTCTGGCGGAAGCGTCCCTGCTTGCCCTTGAGCGTGTCCGACAAAGACTTCAGAGGACGGTTGTTGGCTCCACGCAGCACGCGGCCCCGGCGTCCGTTGTCGAACAGGGCGTCCACGGCTTCCTGCAGCATGCGCTTTTCGTTACGCACGATGACTTCAGGAGCGTGCAGGTCCATCAGCTTCTTCAACCGGTTGTTACGGTTGATGACGCGGCGATAAAGATCGTTCAGATCGGAGGTAGCGAAGCGGCCGCCGTCCAGTGGAACCAGGGGACGCAGCTCCGGCGGAATGACCGGGATTACGTCGAGAATCATCCAGTTCGGCTTGTTGCCGCTCTTGCGGAAGGCCTCGACCACTTTCAGGCGCTTGGCATACTTGAGCCGCTTCTGCAGCGAGCTCTCATGCTTCATCTTCTCGCGCAGTTCGCCGGACAGGGCCTCTACTTCGACGCGCTTCAGCAGTTCCTTGATGGCCTCGGCGCCCATCATGGCTTTGAAGCCGGCGGGACGGTACTGCTGGTCCAGTTCGCGGTACTTGGCTTCGTCCTTGATGACTTCGTGATCTTTGACCGGCGCATCCCCAGGCTCGACCACCACGTAAGCCTCGAAATACAGAACCGATTCCAGATCGCGCAGCGAGATGTCGAGCAGGTGCCCGATGCGGCTGGGCAGTCCTTTGAAGAACCACACATGCGAGCAGGGAGAAGCCAGCTCGATGTGGCCCAGACGCTCACGCCGTACTTTCGAGAGCGTCACTTCCACGCCGCACTTGTCGCAGATCACCCCGCGATGCTTCATCCGCTTGTATTTGCCGCACAGACACTCCCAATCCGTTACCGGACCGAAAATGCGCGCGCAAAACAGACCATCCCGCTCCGGCTTGAAGGTCCGGTAGTTGATGGTTTCGGGCTTGGTCACTTCGCCATGCGACCAGCTCCGGATTTTTTCCGGAGAGGCCAGGCTGATGCGAATAGCGTCGAAGTCAGCGATGGGGTTTGCCATGTCAAAGGGGCTTGAACGATACAAGGTGGTCCTCCGCTTTCCCGCGGTCGTACGCCGCCGCTGCGCGGCTCCCAAAACCAGTGTCGAGTTTCCGGTTTCCAGTGGCCCGGATCCCCTTCACGTCTCTGGCCTGCCGGATGGGGAGCAACCTCCCGCAGGCTCACTTTTTCAAAACTTGTTTCGCCGCCTGCCGGGGTCGCCGACGACTGGCACCGACGACTGGCGGCTGATGCTTTCTTAATCCGCCGCCGCGCTCAAAACCGGCTTCTTCTCTCCGGCCTTGATCAGCTCCACATCGAGACAGAGCGACTGCAACTCGCGGATCAGCACGTTGAACGATTCCGGCACGCCCGGCTCCATGGCTGCTTCGCCCTTGACGATGGCCTCGTAAATCTTGGTGCGGCCATACACGTCGTCGGACTTCGCGGTCAGCAGCTCCTGCAGGATGAATGCCGCGCCGTAGGCTTCGAGGGCCCACACTTCCATTTCTCCGAAGCGCTGCCCGCCGAACTGGGCTTTTCCACCCAGAGGCTGCTGGGTGATCAGCGAGTACGGTCCGATTGAACGGGCGTGGATCTTGTCATCCACCAGGTGCGAAAGTTTCAGCATGTAGATGTAGCCGACGGTGACGGGCTGTTCGAACTTGTCGCCGGTCATGCCGTCGTACAAGTAGGTCTTGCCCGATTCCGGCAAGCCCGACTGCTTGAGCAGCGCCTTGATCTCGCCTTCACGCGACCCGTCGAACACCGGCGATCCCATGTACACACCCTTGGTCAGGGTTGGAGCCACTGCCATCAGCTCCTCATCGCTGAGGTCGGAGATGGTGTCGGCCAAGGTCGTGTCCTTGAACAGCGCCTTGAGTTCGCGACGAATCGCTTCCTCTTTGGTGTTCTCGGCCAGCATCGCCGTGATCTTCTTGCCCAGCTCGTGTCCGGCCCATCCCAGGTGGGTTTCGAGAATCTGTCCCACGTTCATACGCGAAGGAACGCCCAGCGGGTTGAGCACGATTTCCATCGGGGTGCCGTCTTCGAGGTACGGCATGTCCTCGTCGGGCAGGATGCGGGCAATCACGCCCTTGTTACCGTGACGGCCGGCCATCTTGTCGCCTACGCTCAGCTTGCGCTTCATGGCGATGTACACCTTCACCAGCTTGATCACGCCCGGTGGCAGTTCGTCGCCCTTGGTCAGCTTGTCTTTCTTCTCGTTGACGATCTTCTTCAGCACGTCGATCTGACGCGAGGTCATCTCCTCGATCTCGTCGATCTGCTCATTCACCCGCGGGTCCTTGTCGGCATACTTGATGCGCTTCAGATTGCGGGTAGAAATGCGCTCGATCGCGTCACGATCAAGGATGGTGTCCTTGGTCAGCAGACGCTTGTTGGTGCGCTCGTCGTGCAGATCGGCCTGCACTTCCTTGCCGCCCAGAATGTTCTCCAGGCGCTTCAGACGCTCGTCGGTCAGAATCCGGATTTCATCCGAAAGGTTCTTTTCCAGCTTCGCGATCTGCGTGCCTTCGATGAACTTGGCGCGCTCGTCTTTCTCCTGACCCTTGCGGGAGAAGATCTTCACATCCACGATCACGCCTTCGATTCCCGGCGGACAGTAGAGCGAAGCGTCGCGCACGTCGCCAGCCTTTTCGCCAAAGATGGCGCGCAGCAGCTTTTCTTCCGGCGTGAGCTGGGTCTCGCCCTTGGGCGTGACTTTGCCGACCAGAATGTCGCCCTGCTTGATCGAGGCCCCGATGCGAATTACGCCCGCTTCATCCAGATTGCGCAGCATCGATTCCGAGACGTTGGGAATATCGCGCGTGACTTCTTCCGGCCCAAGCTTGGTGTCGCGCGCTTCGATCTCGTACTCCTCGATGTGCACCGAGGTGTAGTAATCCTCTTTGACCAGCTTTTCCGAGACCAGGATTGCGTCTTCGAAGTTGTAGCCGCGCCACGGCATGAAGGCGACCAGGACGTTGCGTCCCAGCGCCAGCTCGCCATGATCGGTGCAGGGACCGTCGGCGATCACCTGTCCCTTGGTGACACGTTGGTTCTTCAGCACAATCGGCTTCTGGTTGATGCAAGTGTTCTGGTTGGACCGCTTGAACTTGGTGAGCTGATAAATGTCGCTGCCCACCTCGCGCGAGAGCTGTCCAGGGTGATGTTCGCCCTCGACGCGCACGATGATGCGCTCGGAATCGACGGAGTCGATGATGCCGTTGCGTTTGGCCAGAATCACGGCTCCGGAATCGCGGGCGGTGACGCCTTCCATTCCAGTTCCAACAATCGGCGCTTCGGCGCGCAGCAGCGGCACCGACTGGCGCTGCATGTTGGCGCCCATCAGGGCGCGGTTGGCGTCGTCGTGCTCGAGGAAGGGCACGAGCGATGCCGCCACCGAGACCAGCTGCTTCGGGCTGACGTCGATGTAATCGACCTCATCGCGGCTGACCAACACGAAGTTGCCGGCCTTGCGGGCGTTGACCAGATCGCCCACGATCCGGCCTTTGTCATCCAGTTCGACGTTGGCCTGGGCGATGGTGTGGCGGTCTTCCTCCCACGCCGAAAGGTAGAAGGAGAACGGTTCAAGTTCGGCCGCCCGCTTCTTCTTCTCTTTCAACTCGGCATTCAGCTTTTCGGCTTCGTGCTTTTCCAGGTGATCGCCGACCTTGCGATCGCTGTCGCCGGCATTGACGATGCTGACATAGTCCAGCACGCGTCCGCCCTTGACCCGACGGTAAGGCGACTCAATGAAACCGTAGTCGTTAATGCGGGCATAGCAGCTCAGCGACGAAATCAGGCCAATGTTTGGACCTTCCGGGGTCTCGATCGGGCAGATGCGTCCATAGTGCGTGGGGTGCACATCGCGGACCTCGAATCCCGCGCGCTCCCGTGACAGGCCGCCCGGCCCCAGAGCCGAGAGACGTCGCTTGTGCGTGATCTCCGACAGCGGATTGGTCTGGTCCATGAACTGCGACAGCTGCGACGATCCGAAAAATTCGCGGATGGCAGCCATCACCGGCTTGGCGTTGACCAGGTCGTGCGGCATGGCCGTCGACATTTCCTGGTACACGGACATCTTTTCTTTGATCGCCCGCTCCATGCGCACCAGTCCAATGCGGAACTGGTTTTCCAGCAGTTCGCCGACGGCGCGCACCCGGCGGTTGCCCAGGTGATCGATATCATCCACGGTGCCGATGTTCTTGCGCAGCTTCAGCAGGTAGCGGATGGTGCCGTAGAAATCCTCCGGCTCGAGCGTCCGGTTATCCAGTTTGCTGGCGTCCTGGTTCTCGAACAGCTTGATGTTGAACTTCAATCGTCCGACCCGCGAGAAGTCATACTTGCGGGGGTCGAAGAACATGCCATGGAACAGCGCAGTCGCGGTGTCGAGGGTCGGCGGATCGCCCGGCCGCAGCTTGCGGTAGATCTCGATCAGCGCCTCTTGCGGCGTCTTCACCGCATCCCGCTTCAGGGTCTGGCAGATCACCGTGCCCACGTCGTCGCGCTCGGGGAAGAACAGGTTGATTTCGACCACGCCGGACTCAAGAATCTTCGCCACCTTGTCCGCGGTCAGCTCGGAGTTGGCTTCGAGCAGGACTTCTCCCGTGGTGGTGTCGACTACATCACTCGCCACCCAGGCGCCTTCGAGGTCCGAAACGTCGATTTCGATCTCGCTGATTTTCGCTTTCTGGATTTCCTTCAGCGTGACCGCGTTGATTTTGCGTCCCGAGTGCGCGATTTCCTCGCCGGATTTCGACTTGATGCTGTGGGCCAACTTCATGCCCAACAGGTTGGTCGGCTTCTCACTGGCGGGATCAAGAGTCCAGAAGAGCTTGTTGTCCCGAACGACCAGCCGGTCCACGGTGTAGAACGTGCGCAGAATGTCTTCACCGGAACGCAAACCCAACGCGCGCAAGAAGATGGTGCCCAGGAATTTGCGCTTGCGGTCGATCCGGACATAGAGCACGTTTTTCTGGTCGTACTCGAATTCCACCCACGATCCGCGGTAGGGAATGATCTTGCCCAGGAAGTAAGTGCGGTTGTTGGCGGTCTCGAAAAACACGCCGGGCGAGCGGTGCAACTGGCTGACGATCACGCGCTCGGTGCCGTTCACGATAAACGTGCCGTTCTCGGTCATCAGGGGAACGTCGCCGAAAAATACTTCCTGCTCCTTGATGTCCCGGATGGAGCGGGTGCCGGTCTCGGCGTCCTTCTCGAAAATCGTCAGGCGCATGGTGACCTTGAGCGGCGCGGAGTACGTCATGCCGCGCTCCTCGCACTCGCTCACGTCATATTTCAGCTGCAGTCCGACGGGGTCGCCACACTTGTTGCAGAAGTCCGGAGTGTTCGCATTGTAGGTGCCGCACTTCGAGCACAGCACGTCGCCGGGATGAAACGGGTCGGTGATGACGGTCGAGCCGCAGTTCTTGCAAGTGGTGCGCAGGTGATGCAGCCCCTTGAGGTGGCCGCACTTGCACTCCCAGTTGCCGATGGCGAAGTCCACAAACTCCAGTTGGGAGACGTTGCGGAAATCACTGATCGGGAACACCGACTGAAACACGGCCTGCAGGCCGGCATCGTCGCGCTCGCTGGGCAGCCGGTCCATCTGCAGAAAGCGTTCGTAAGAGCGCTTCTGAACCTCGATCAGGTTCGGAATCTGGATGGTGGCTGGAATCTTTGAAAAATCAAATCGGGTACGGTAGGCGTTGTTCTTCGACATTCAGAGGCTCCCAAACTTTCAAGCGCAGCCTTGAGCTGCGAAAGGCACATGCGTGGTGACGGGACTGGGTCCCGTCGAGGCAGATCGCCGCATCAGGCGATCCGCTTATGTACGGTCACCGAGCTAGGGCGCTGCAGACACGAATACGCCCTCGGGGGCACAGCTCCCCGTGGGCGCCAGTTACAGCGCTTAGCGTCAGTTGAATTTTTTCTTTCCGCGCCAGTTCTCAGGCCTGTTTCCGTTCCGCTGTTCACGAAACAGTTTGCCAACTCGTGTGCGACTCAGCTCCGCTTCCCCGGATCGTTGGAGTGGAGAGTCGCCTAACCGTGAAGTGGGAAGCAGACGATATATAGATGCTACCATCGCTCCCCAGGGTTCACCAATCAAAATGTGGCCGGCAAGGCTCATTTCGGGAAGGATTATTCCAGCCCGCCGCCCCTGTCATCCTGAGCGAAGTGACTGCTTCGCCTGGCGAAGCAGTCGCGCAGTCGAAGGATTCCTACTCCCGGCAGGAGCCCGGACCGTTACTTAACCTCGACGGTCGCCCCGGCGTCGGTAAACTTCTTCTTGATGGTCTCCGCCTCGTCCTTGCCGACACCCTCTTTGATGGTCTTGGGGGCGCCATCCACCAGGTCCTTGGCCTCCTTCAGGCCCAGGCTGGTAACTTCGCGGACAGCCTTGATTACATTGATCTTATTGGCCCCCACTGCGGTCAGGACGACGGCAAACTCGGTCTTCTCCTCGGCCGGCGCCGCAGCTGCTGCGCCGCCGCCACCCGCCATCATCACCGGGGCTGCAGCCGCTGCCGACACGCCCAGCTTTTCTTCCAGCCGCTTGACCAAAGCTGCCGCGTCCAGTAGCGACAAGCCTACGATTTGTTCTTCCAACTGCTGCAGATCCGCCATTTGTCTAGTCTCCTCGAATTTTCGGTCTATCTATTCCGTCAATCGCCAGCCGGGTTTCCAGTGCGTTCAGTCCTGCTTCGCCGTGCCAGACAACACGACCGCCAGGACCGCGCAACCCCCGCTTTTGATAAACTTCCGGACTCGTGTGGCGCGGACGCCCTCGCCCGCGTTTCTCGTATGCCACCAGAAAATCGTACCGCTCCAACCGCCGGTCGCGGGCGAGGGCGCCCGCGCCACACGGTTACGCTTCCTTGAACTTCTTCTTCTCCACCCCCTGGCCGATCACCACCGCCAGGTCCTTGCCGACGGCATTGATCACCGTAACCAGGCGCTGCGCCGGGGCACTCATCAGGAACAGCAGCTTGGAGTAGATCTCTTCCTTGGACGGCATGGTAGCCAGCGCCTGGATCTCTTTGATCGAGATCACGCGGCCTTCGACCACGCCCGCCTTGAAGGTGAATTCCGGATTGTCCTTGGCGTACTTCGATATCGCCTTAGCCAGCGCCACCGGATCGCCCGAGGTGTAGGCCAGAGAGGTGACACCCTTGATCTCCTGCAGTGCGCCTTCCGCGGCCGTCCCCTTGGCAGCCAGCTTGGCCAGGGTGTTCTTCACCACCCGGTATTTGGCTCCGGAGCTGCGCAAGGTCTTGCGCAGTTCGTAATCCTGCGCCACCGTCAACTTGCTATAGGTCGCGATAATCAGGCTGGAAACATTCTTCAGCTCCGCTCCCAGCTTCTCCACCTGCTCGACTTTCTTCGCTCTGCTGACCGCCATGGTTCGATCCTCTTAGATTCCTGTGTGGGACCGGGTCTCTGACCCGGTCAGGCCGACCGGCACGGTCGGCAGTTACGCTTTAGCCGCCGCTTCCACCTGGGCCGTATCAATCGAAATTCCCGGCCCCATGGTCGAACTCAGGTAGCAGCCCTTGATGTATTTGCCTTTGGCTACGGTCGGCTTGGCCTTGATCACGCTGCTGATAACCACGGTAGCGTTCTCGACCAGCTTGTCGGGCGTAAATGAAATCTTGCCCACGGGCACATGCACCAAAGCCGTCTTGTCGGTGCGAAACTCGACTTTGCCGGCTTTCACTTCCTGCACCGCCTTGCCCACATCGAAGGTGACCGTACCGGTCTTGGGATTCGGCATCAGGCCCTTGGGCCCCAGAATCTTGCCCAGCCGTCCTACCGACTTCATCACATCGGGGGTGGCGATCAGCGCGTCGAAATCGGTCCAATTCTCTTTATTGATCTTCTCGACCATCTCTTCGCCGCCGACGTAATCCGCGCCCGCCTGCTCCGCCTCTTTGATCTTGTCGCCGCTGGCGATCACCAGGACCTTCTTGGACTTCCCCAGCCCGTGCGGCAGCACCACGGTGCCGCGCACCATCTGGTCGGCGTGCTTGGGATCGACTCCCAGCCGCATGGTGATTTCTACCGTCTCGTCAAATTTGGAAAATTTGACCTTCTGCAGAAGGGGGACGGCGTCTTTCAGTAGGTAAGGACGCGCTTCGACAGCCGCGCGCGCCTTGGTAATGTTCTTGCCTGCTTTTCTCATTGCTTCTTCCTGTCTCCCACCGCCCAACGCTCTTCCGATGGACCGTAGTGAACGACCAAAATTTGGTAATTGTGTAATTGAGTAATTTTGTAATTTGAAAACCTTTGGTCGCGAGGTCTTCAATTGCTCAATTGCCAAATTTCCCAATTACCCAATGACTTCAATTCCCATGGAGCGCGCCGTCCCGCGCACGCTCTTCATGGCCGACTCGACCGACGCCGCATTCAAGTCCGGCATCTTCTGCCGGGCGATGTCTTCCACCTGCTTGGCCGTAACTTTCCCGACCTTGTCTTTATTGGGTGCGCCTGAACCCTTGGCGATCCCGGCCGCACGCTTGAGCAGAATCGAGGCCGGCGGCGTCTTGGTGATAAAGGTGAAGGTCCGATCGCTGTAGACCGTCACCACCACCGGAATGATCAGCCCTTCCAACTCCTTGGCCCCGGTGCGGGCATTGAACTGCTTGCAGAACTCCATGATGTTGATCTGGGCCTGGCCGAGAGCCGGCCCCACCGGAGGCGCGGGTGTAGCCTTGCCCGCCGCAATCTGAAGCTTTACCGAACCTGTCGCCTTCTTCGCCATAATCTCTTTTCGCCTTCCAGAAACTAGAAACCGGAAACCAGAAACTGCTTCTTAAGCCACCTTCTCCACCTGATTGAACTCAAGCTCCACCGGCGTCGATCGCCCGAAGATCGTGACCATCACTTTCAGGGTTTCGCGGTCTTCATTGACGTCGTCCACGATCCCGGCAAAGCTGGCAAACGGACCCTCGGTGACCCGAACGGTCTCGCCTTTTTCAAATTTGACCTTGAGCTTGGGCTTGTCCTTGGCCTCGCCTACGCGATAGACAATGTGCTGAACTTCTTCCTCGGAGAGCGGCGTTGGCTGCTGCCCGGTGCCCACAAATCCAGTAACCCGCGGCGTGGATTTCACCACATGCCAGACGTGGTCATCCATGTCCATTTCGACCAGAACGTAGCCGGGATAGAACATGCGCTCGACGGTATATTTCTTGCCATTGCGGACTTCGGTGACTGCTTCGGTGGGGATCAGCACTTTGCCGATCTTGTCCTGCAGTCCGAAGGCCTGGACGCGCGATTCCAGCGATTCCTTGACCTTGCGCTCAAATCCCGAATAAGAGTGGATGATGTACCACTTCATATTGGGATTGCGCGGGGACTCGACCGCTCCGGCGGCGTCCGGTGAGATATTCTCTCCGCCCGCTCCGGCCTCGTTTTTTTCTTCATCCTGCATAGATTCTGCACTCGCCGACTGCAACACTTCGGTTCCTTCCTCAACTCAGTGCTGCTTGAAATAGCGGAACACTGAATCGATCCCGTGCCCGATTACCAGGTCCACCACCCAGAAATACGCAGCGAACAGGAAAACCGTGACGATTACCACCACCGTCGTGGCCTGCACTTCCTTGAACGAGGGCGCGGTCACCTTTTTCATCTCGGTGCGCACGTCGTTGTAGTAAGTCTTGATCTGCTCCGGCCAGGACTTGATTCGGTCGCCGAGACTATCTCCGGCTGTTGCGAGTGAATTTCCCATCTTCTTCGTCACGACTCCCATCTCAGCCTGGCCTTTTCATCCCTCAAACTCTGGCAGGGGCGGAGGGATTCGAACCCCCAAGTTCGGTTTTGGAGACCGACAGTTTAACCGTTGAGCTTACGCCCCTGTGTTCATCGAGTAATTTAGTAATTGTGAAATTCGGTAATTGAAAGTCAAATGCCTTTCAATCACACAATTACAAATTTCCCAATTACTTAATTATTTCACTTCCTTGTGCGGCGTGTGCTTGCGGCAGACGCGGCAGAACTTTTTCAGCTCCAGGCGCTCCGTCATGGTCTTCCGGTTCTTGGTGGTCGAATAGTTCCGCTCTTTGCAATCGCCGCACTGCAAGGTAATGATCTCTCGAGGCATAAAACAGCTCCTAGCTCAATCTCTGAGAACTGAGAACCAGTAACTGATCACTGGTTTCTGATCTTCCTGGTTTCTGATCTTTCAGTTCTCAGTCCTTTGTATTCAGTTCCCAGTACTCCGTGTCCGCTTACTGAATAATCTCGCTGATGGTGCCCGCGCCCACCGTGTGCCCGCCTTCGCGGATGGCAAAGCGCAAGCCTTTTTCCATCGCCACCGGCGTGATCAGCTCAATCACCAGCTGCACGTTGTCCCCCGGCATCACCATCTCGGTCGCCGCCGGCAACTCCGCCACTCCCGTCACATCCGTCGTCCGCAGGTAAAACTGCGGCCGGTAGCCTTTGAAGAATGGCGTGTGCCGTCCGCCTTCTTCTTTCGTCAGAATGTACACTTCCGCCTTGAACTTGGTGTGCGGCGTGATCGATCCACCCTTGGCCAGCACCATGCCGCGCTCCACATCTTCTTTCGCAATGCCGCGCAGCAAAAGCCCGGCATTGTCCCCCGCCAATCCTTCGTCTAACTGCTTTTTGAACATCTCGACGCCAGTCACTACCGTCTTGCGAGTGTCGCGGAAGCCGACAATCTCCACTTCCTCGCCCACCTTCACCTTGCCGCGCTCGATTCGCCCCGTCACCACCGTGCCCCGCCCCGAGATCGAGAAAATATCTTCAATCGGCATCAGGAACGGCTTGTCCAGTTCGCGCGCCGGTTGCGGCACGCTCTTGTCCACCGCCGCCATCAGCTCGTCAATCTGCTTTTCCCACTTGGCTTCCCCATTCAACGCCCCCAGCGCCGACAGCCGGATCACCGGCACATCGTCGCCCGGAAACTGGTAAGTCTTCAGCAGTTCACGCACTTCCAGTTCCACCAGGTCGAGCAGTTCAGGATCGTCTACTGCATCGCACTTGTTCAGCGCGACTACGATGTACGGCACCCCCACCTGCCGCGCCAGCAGCACGTGTTCCCGGGTCTGCGGCATGGGGCCGTCGGTCGCGGCCACAACCAGGATCGCGCCATCCATCTGGGCCGCGCCCGTGATCATGTTCTTGATGTAGTCGGCGTGCCCCGGGCAGTCGACGTGCGCATAATGCCGGTTCGCCGTCTCATATTCCACGTGCGCCGTGGCAATGGTGATGCCGCGCGCTTTTTCTTCCGGCGCGTTGTCGATCGAATCAAACGACCGGAACACGATCTTCGGGTTGTGCTTCTGCAACACCTTGGTGATGGCCGCGGTCAACGTGGTCTTGCCATGATCAATGTGACCAATCGTCCCTACGTTGCAATGCGGCTTATTCCGCTCAAATTTCTCTTTCGCCATATCTCGCTCGCTGTTTCCTTCCTTCAGTAATAGCGATAAAGCTGCTGAAACTTCGTCCGCAGCGCGGAATCCACCTCTTCTACTTTCGACAGGTAGAACTCCCGCATCTGCGCCTGGTCAGAAACGGTCAGCGCCTGGTACAGCTTCTGCGCGCCCAGTTTCGCCAGCGTGTCATCCACTCTTTCAAATACGCCTCTGGCTAATATCGCCTCCAGGTCGCGTATCCGGGCGCCGCTTTTGCGCACCCGCCGGAGGAAGCGCTCAACCCTTACCGGGTCCAGTGCGCGCTCAATTGCGCCCTTCAGTTCCTCAAATTCTTTTTCCTTCTCAACCCTGATGGCAACTTGTTGAAAGCTCACCATGACGCGCACCCTGCATCAGAAAAATCTGGAGCGGGAGACGGGAATCGAACCCGCGACCAACAGCTTGGAAGGCTGTGACTCTACCACTGAGTTACTCCCGCTTGTAAAACAGCTCTCAGCATTCAGCCGTCAGCTTTCAGCCAAGACCAGCTTCTCAGCCTTGCCTCGATTCCTGGACCATAAGAATCGTAAGATGAGCGACCCCGAAAGGAATCGCCACTATCAAAACATTCCCTTCAACCAGCGCCCAGCCAGTTGCACCCGACAACCAATCGATCAAAACCCATGCCGCCACCATTGCAAGTGCAATGTACTTAATCGCCGTCGATCGTCGTTGTCCCGTGAGCTGCCCAAGGGCGACGGTCAGCAAGATGAAATATACGAAGCTGACTGCAGCCGCTATCTCAATCGCAGCGTTCACAGACTCAAACCTCTAACAACTCTGGAGCCGATGACCAGGATTGAACTGGTGACCTCTCCCTTACCAAGGGAGTGCTCTACCAACTGAGCTACATCGGCTTACACCAGCCGTCAGCTATCAGCCGTCAGCCCTCGGCTAATGCACCGGCCCGGCCCCGCTGCCTACTCCGCTCCACTTTCGCGCTCCGGATGCATCACCTCGTGGCGCCGCAGCCAGGTCTTCAGCGCGAACATTGCCAGGACCGCCAGCGTGGCGAAACGCAATTTCGGATCGCTCAAAGTCGCCCACGACAGCGCCCCCAAAACCACGAAAGCGGCCAGCGCCATGTAGAGACGGTTCATTTCAAGTCTCTGGTGCACAGGGAAGGATTCGAACCTTCGTACCTCCGAGGAGGGGCAGATTTACAGTCTGCTGGCTTTAACCACTCACCCACCTGTGCAGAACTGCAGAACAGTTCGGCCTTACCTTGCTTGATCCGGCATTCCTCGCAGACATCCACGCTACGGAAGATCGTGCAGACGGATTTTTCGAATAAGTGAAGAACAGAAATGCGCGCGAATATGCCCTCGCACGCAAACACCACACTTGGAAAATTCCCTTATGGAGTGCCGTTGGAAAAATCTGTCAAGCCGCCGCGCCGAGTCTCCTGCCTTCCGGAACCAATGCTGGAGCTGGCGAAGGGATTTGAACCCCTGACCCTCTGATTACAAATCAGATGCTCTACCAACTGAGCTACGCCAGCAGGTCTTGGATCGCACCTCGCCCTTTTGGGGACAAGACGCCCTCTGATCCCTTCCTGATGTCCGGGACAATTCTAAAAGTTACCATAACGGCATTTTGCGTGCAAGGGGAGAGGTCAAGTGTACTGGACTACTTCCATTTTGAGAACAGCGGAAGGGGACAGAGCGACCAAAATGAAGTCAATCGGCAAACGCGCTCTAGCCCTCCTAGCTTCGTTCGGCGCTACGTTATGGCTTGCGATTTTTATTGCCATAATCGTCGGATTTTAACATTTATCTGGGCAGCAAGATGTCGGCGTTATCGATCGAGTTTTGGTAGAGGGCGGCGGGTTTATCTTAGCGGGAATGTTGGGGGTAGCGGCTGCGGTTTACGTGCTCCGTCGATTTAGGCCACGGACAATTTCGAGGTAGCCACACCGTGTTCAAGAGCAGTGCCCCACCACCTCAGTCCCAGCCTCGGTCCCCTTTGCATTCTTTGCGGTTAAAGGTTTGATTTTTAGGGCTCGGCCAGAGCAAGATCTTAACCGCAAAGGACGCAAAGAGATTCCGCAAAGGTCGCGAAGAAAACCTTCTTCACCGAAATTGTGGGAGACTGTATGCATGGCCAAGCGTAACCTTCGGATCATCAAGCGAGTAAAGAACGTTCCCGTGATCGGAATCTGCGAGGCCTGCAACATGCAGTTCCAGGCCGAGCACCAGCCCGCCGGCCAGCAGGCCCGGGCGCAGGCTGTCATCCAGCAGCAGTTCAATGCGCACAAATGCAACCTGCCGTCCGGAGAGACTCCTCACTTGGACTGAATCTCGAGCGGACTGGGAAGCTGGATGGTGCCTTGAGATCCGCCCACCATGATTTTTTCACCGTGGGCAGCGTATTGCGCGATCACCGCGGGCTTCGACCAGTCCAGGTCCCACCCGTTCTCGATGGCAATCGCGGTGTAGGCGCCGGGAATCACACTGTGAAAAACGAAGGTGCCGTCGAGGTCGCTCTGGTCCCGGCGAAAGAGTTCGCGGTTGGCTTCCGGATTCCTGGGAACCAGAACGATCATGGCTCCGGCGGCGCCCTTGCCCGCCCGCTGTGCCACGCCGTTCACCTCGCCGGACCCTCCGACCACCCTCAATGAGAGCGCCACGGCCGCGCCCGCGGGCACGGTGAGCGAGTGGCCGGAGACCGGGGAGCCATTCACTACCATTGAAACAACTGAGTATGCGCGGGACGCGGCTCCAGCCAGGACTTCGTAGTTTCCCGGCGCGACGTCGGCGAATGTAACTTCGCGAGTCGGGTCCATCGCCGCCCAAGCGACGACGCGGTGTCCGGCCTTGCGGAGTGCGAATGCCATTTGCGGCGGAGGCGCAGTTTCTCCCATCAACTCGACTTTCGCAGTAATACTGCTGACGGCTTGACCGGCAGAGGCGTCCAGTTCCTGATTGTCCTGGCTGATCTCGACGTCGCTGCTCTGGAAGGGCCCTCCGTCTTGTTGCGGCAGACGCAACTCGTACTTGCCGGGGGCGGCGGTGATCTCCATCACCCCGGGCGCGCTCATCTGCACGTCGGGTTGAAGGGCCTGCTGCGAGCCATCGAAATCGCGCTTGAAAAGCGTAGGCATCGGGAAGCCCTGTCCGCCTTGCGGTGGCGGGATGTGCAGGGTCACGTGCAAGGCGGGCACGGGTGTCAGGTGTAGATCAAGGTCAAGATGATCGCCGCCTCGGATAAGGATGGGCGAGGCATCTTCAACGTCGGTTGCCCCGGCGTAGTACACAGGCAGGTAAACTACATCCAGCGAACGATCAACCTGAGTGGGAACATCATTCGCGGCCGCTTGACGGAGTGACGGCGCGTGCACTGCGTACCACGGCTTAGCTACGGCGGAGACGAAATAGGTCCCGGCATCGAGGGGCGCGAATTCGAACGAGCCCAGGTCGTCGGACTGATCGGTTCGATAGCTGACGGTGCGGCTGACGCCGGCGCTGTGATCATCGCGCCAGAGTGTGACGGTGGCCGCGCGCACCGGTTCACCGGATTCGTCGAAGACATGGCCGGTGAGCACGGCCGTGCGCACCAGTCGCAAAGTCAGCTTCTCGGTATCCACACCGGCGCCGGTCACGATCGCAGTGGAAAACTGTTCGTGCTGCTCGTAGGCGGCGCTGATGTATCCCCGTTTCGCGCCCGTCAGTGAATATTTTCCCGCCGGAAGATTGACGAATTCGAAGTGGCCATCCTCGCCGGTGATCATGAAAATCTGGTTTTGAGCGTTTTTCACGTCGCGCAGCGAAACCCGCGCGCGGAAGAGTGGTTGGCCCTCCTGGGCACTGACGATGGTCCCGGCGATGCGGAAATGGCCGGCCGCAAGCTGTTGAACCGGCGTTTGCCCGAGCAGCGCGGCGGGCCACGCCAGGAGCAAGCAGCCGAGGACCAAAGCCCACGTAGGCCCGGACGCCCTCGTTCGGGCGGGCGAGGGCAGTTCGTCACGGTTTGGGTTTGGCCATCGCACGAACATGCATCACTCCTTCGTTGAGATCAACGACACGCGTACCTGCTCGGTCTGCCTCGGGCCCAGGCGGACGATCGGGCCTTGGTCGTCATATCCGCTCATCACTTGGGCATTCTGATATTCGAGTTCGTTTTGCTGGCGATCAAAGGCCAGCACGCGATAGGCTCCCGGAGGAAGTTGCTGGAACTGAAATGTGCCCTGGGGTGAGACCCAGGTTGCGGTGAAGCGGCCCGGGGAATCCGGCAACGGGATGCAATAGACGGATGGGCCTGGAGGCATCCGGATGGGGCCAGTGATCGCCGCGGCAGAGCTTCCGCCCGCAGGGACAGCGGGCATGCCGTCAACCGTGCCGTCGATCGTGGCGCCGTCGTCGCGCAGCACGATATCAATGGGCAGACTCGCGCCGCCGGGGCCGACCACCAGCGGCTGGCGCAGGAGATCGGTGCCGCCCGCCACGGCCGATGCGACATATCCGAGGGAGGGGGAGACGTTGAGCCAATAGCGCCCCGGCCGGACGTTCTCCAGCGCGAGGTCGTTGTCGTTGGGCTTGCGCGGTGGGCGAAGGTAGGCGGATGCACCGGAATCGAAGTCGTCGGCGGGTTGCAAATAGACGTCAGCCTTCTGCTCGCGGGAGAACCGTCCCTGCATAACGGAATTGCCCGTCCGATGCTCGCTCAGTTCATCCTCTATATTCACCGGAATCGAGCCATTGGGCAGCACCGCCATCGAAGCATGGACCAGAGGTCCATCTTTCACCGTGATATTCACGCTCCCGGTAGCGGTCTGCTGGCCCTGCTGCAGCGTGGCTTCCACGGTATAAATTCCGTTGGGCAACATGCCTTCGATGCCCTCGCCGTTGTATCCCAGAGAATAGCCCGGGCCTTTGTGTCCCTGGAGCGCGACTGAAACATCCGCCCCGTTCTGGGCCTGGAAATTCGTGACCGCGATTTTGACCGGGTAGTACCGCTGGAGCACAGGGGAAAGTTCGACCTGAAAAGTCTTGCCAGCCTCAAGGGTGATAGCGGAGGCCGAGGCAAAATCAGCCGCCGCCGGGTAGTAGATGGGTGGATATCCGTAGAGCTGGCCGCGCGGATCGAAGGTGATGGGATCGCGGTCCATCAGTTCAGTGGTGAATATTTTGTAGGTGCCGGCCATGAGACTGGCGATGCGAAATTCGCCGTTGGAGCGCGTGGTGGCACTGGCGCCGGGGGCCCAGAAGGCTCGGCCGTCGCGCACCTGGCGTTTGTAAACCTGCACGGTGATGCGGTCAGACTGATTGGAAGACGGAAGGTTCACCCGCCCAACAATGAGAGATTCGGGAACAAGCGCGATCGTGATGTCATCGCCAACGGTGCTTTGAGGCGGTGAAGCACTCATGCCGGAGTCGAGAAAGCCGGGCTTGCGGGCCATTAGCCGGGCGGAAATGTTGTAGAAAGCCCGCCCGTCCGCAGGACCGTTGCGGTCGGGCTCCGTTCGCGGAAGCTGGAATTCAAAGCGGCCCTGATCGTCAGTGAACTCAGCAAACCGGTTGTCGGCAGAGGACACCAGGGCGTGAGCAATGGCCTCGCGGGTGACGCTATTGATCACGATGCCGCGCAAGCTATTCGAGGCGGCGTTGGGGTTCTGCGCGTCCTGGGAGTGAGCCGGTTGGAGGTAAAGAAAAACAAGAACAACGGAAGCAGGCAGCCAGAGAAGCAGAGAACGCCGCGGGCGGCAGCGGAGAACAACGAAAAAACAGCGTGCACCATCGCTCACGACACAGCTCCGAGCGTCTGTATTGTGGCGAAGAGGAAGGAGAAAAGCAACTTACACGACTGAAAGTCAGGCCTTGCCTTACTGCTCGCAGCGAAAGGGCACCTGGTGGACCACGCCAGCCGAATTGGTGTGCTGGTATATCGCGAAGTGGCCTAGTCCCGAGTATTCGTCCCCGACCTTGTGCATCTCCGCGCGGTCAGCCGGGCAGGAGATCGACATCGGGCACGCGAAAACCAGCGTTGCCAGGCATAGTACAGCGCACATCAACTTCAGGGCCTTCACAGGTGATCTCCTTACTGGATTTCTTACCACGAAATCTGACAGAAAGAGACTTACGGTAGGAGCCTGTGGCGGCCCTCCCCAAAGTTATGTACTTCCGAGTAGAATTCGGGCGTCAGACGTCGGACCTCGGATGTTGAAGCGCAGAGACCAGGCTTTGCTGACGTCCGAGGTCCGACGCCCCCAGCGAGGCAGGGAGGTTGACATGTTCGCTCGTCACGTTGCCGTCAAATTGAGACCCGATACTTTGGCGGAATTCATAAGGGTCATGGATAATGAAATCCTTCCCTGGCTCCGCCGGCAAAAAGGCTTTCTGGATACGATGACGCTCGCTGTCCCTGGCGGCAGAGAAATCGTGTCGATCAGCTTCTGGGATCAGGAAGAGAGTGCGCAGGTTTACGATTCAGCCAGCTATCCCCAGGCGTTGGAGATCCTGAAGAAAATATTGGCAGGAACTCCCCAGGTCAGAACCTTTGATGTGGTCAGCTCGACCCTGCAAAAAATTGGTCCTTCAAATTCTGCACTTTCCACGGTTCGAGCACGCCGACACCAGGGGGACAGCACGACGGCCGCGAATCGCTCCCATCGTGTGTGAGTTGCTGGCGCCGTGAGCGCAGCGTCAATATTGCGCTTTGAGGATGCCTGTGTGCGCCATGGATGCTGAGGGTGCGGTGTCCTTGCGTTTTTTGCGAGGGCGGGTAACGATGCTGCCGACACAACTTTTGTGGCTCTGCAACCTAATCGCGCATGCGTTCCAGGTTCCCCCTTTGCAAAGTGCGCAAAGGACGGGGCACCCGCTATATTTTTGGCGCCAGCGAGGTCAAAAGCCGGGCCACCCGGCACCCGGGCGTTTTCCGCCGCAACTGCAGAGTCAGTAATTGATACGGGCAGCGCGGTCGGCGTAGGCGATTCCCCATTGCCGTAAATGCTGCACAAGATCGGCGGGGACTCCGGCCTCACTAAACTGTCTTGCCGACTCCCATACCTTCCCGCCGCTTATATCACCGTAGTACCCGGGTTGAGTGTACGGGCGTCGCGGCACCCCGACTGGCAGGTGCTTGGTGATCGGGTATTCCAGGTTCTTGTCCATCCATGCGGCCAGCATCGACGTGGTCAGAGTCTGGCGTACCTCGGCCGGCAGTGGTTGGAAGGTGGGCGCCCACACGGGGCTGATCATGATGCGGGGATCGATGTTGTCGTTCGGCCGCCAACCCTGCTTGAGGTTGTCGGGACCGAGGCCGGGGTCGGAGGACTGCAACGCCTTGGTTACAGCCACCAGAAGTCGCGCCGGTTCCGGTTGGTGGGTCTGCGCCTGGAGGTCGAGAAAGCCGGCGATCACGTAGACCCAGTCCACCGGTTCGCGCTCCCGGTGCTGATGATTGCCGCTATTCAGGATGATCTGCAACTCATACCAGGCGGCCGTGAGATATTCGTTAGTCAACGCGCTGCCGCCAACTCCCGCCGGTCCATTGGGGATGTGGGCAGCGGCTGGAGCCGCATCCCCCGGAACCGTGTTGCACCAGGTGCGGGAATCAGCGATCGGCCCAAAGAAGTCGCGCCCTCGTCCTTCGAGCCCAAACTCCTGTGTCATCTCCCAAGTCTTCACCAGTTGCCACAGCTGCGCCGAGTACACCTTATTAGTCAGCTCCGGCGAGGCCACCTCTCCCTTGCCCAGGTGTTCGAGGAACGAACGCCGGGCTTCAGACCATTGCGCGAAGGCAGCAACCACCGGACGCAGGTCGTGATCTGTCGTACGGGTTGCGGCCAGGAGCGTGCGCAAAGGTAGCTTCTTTCCTCCCTTGCCCCTGCCCTCCCGAGTCTCACCATCGTACAAGGCTGCGAATTCGCTCTGGGCAAAAGCCGGCCCCCAGGCATCCTTGGGATGCACGCGAGGCAGCCATTGGTTCCAATCCGGAAGTTGCAAGGCGATAGGAATTTCGTGGGCATTGAGGTTGCCGTCGGGGCGAAAGATCTCGGGCGTAATCTGCGCTGCGAGGGCACCGAGGTTGGAAACACTCCCCGCCGGATTCGACGGGGCTGGGTTTTTTCCGCCGTGACTGCCAATCAGATACGGCAATGCCTCAGTGTCCCGGTCGAGGACCCAGGCGAGTCCGGCACCGGCCGCCCAATTGGAAACCGGTTGCTCGTCCACTCCGGGCCCAGGCTGGTACGGAGGGTTCCACGGGCGCCCAGGATTGGGTAGCGGCAGACTGCGAATGTAGCTGGCGATCTGCTCACTCTGTTGCTCGGAAAGGCCATGGAAGCGGGCGCGGGCAATGATGCTGGCGTTGGAGAAGTTGAAGTATTTCAGGTCGCGCCCATCCTGCGCATGGCAGTCGGCACAGTGCGCCTGAATCCGCGGACTGTTGGGCAGGCTGCTGGCCGCCAGGGACGCGGTATCCCAGAGCTCTTTGCCCGCCCGGATCGAAGCTGCGTCAGGCAAGGGTGGGGTCCAGCTTTCGGGTGCATCCTCAACAAAATCGTTGGCCGGGATAATCTTCTTCCCTTCGGCGTTTACAAAATTCAATGCCAGAACGCGATAGCTGCTGACGAAGCCGTCGGTGTGGTTGAACCGGAAACGAATTGTGTTATCGCCGCCGACAACCGTCCCGCTGGGAAGGGAAAGGGTCATGACCAGCGTGGCGAAGCCGCCGCCGATTCCCCCGTAAGTCCTGCCGGGCTCGGCGATGGTGACAGTATTGTTGTTGAGGGGCATCCAGGCGCCGGCATTGACCTGGATGCTGGCCTGATCGGCATACCGCAGGCCATGGACCTGCAGCCAGAGAGAACGCACCGACTCAGCCAGTCCCGCTGGAAGAGTGACCGTCCTGCTGACCGTCGTGCCGTCCGCACCCAAGAGTTCGATCGGCAGCAATACGCGGTCCGTGGCGGTATCCGCAAAACCGATGGAAATGGCTAGGGCAGCCAGGAATAAAACCAGCAGCAGCGGATGCCATCCCGCCACGGACAAGGTGCGCCGGAGCCAGTTGCCGGGTGCCCCACTCATTCGGGTCTTTTCCGAATGAGTGGGTGCTTGAAACCCTTCCCGTACCCGAACTTTGCGTGCGGACGATTTTTGATCGCCGGTGGCCACCGCTGAAAGTTTACCCGCACCGGACCCGGTTCGCCATCAAACTACGTCCGAAGGCTGCTCGACATCGGCTCCGGGTGCTCGACCAAGCCGCGCTTCACCGGAGTCCGGCACCTGTAACGAAGCTTCTCGATCCGCCTGGTGCCAACTCATTCGCGCTTCTTGCGAATGTATGGGCCACAACGGCGCGTTTCAAGATCGCAATGAAGGCCAAATCTGGATTCTGATCCGGCGACAAGGGGATTCGATCGGGAGACGAACCCGCCGCCGGCGGCCAATAGTCGGTACCAACGATTCCCACCCTTGTTTCCCGAACGCCGGGAATGCTCCTTTAACGTTACCAAAGATGGCATCCTTCCGGACCTATTCGGTGTGAAGGCTTTCGGTGAGGGTGCCGATCATACCGTTATCATGACAAATTCCATCAGCAGTACCTCTATCAACCATGCCGATCAACTCTCACAACGGGCGATTCGCCAGCCTCAACCCAAAGCCGAGGCTCCCAAGAATAGCTCAACCCCTCAGGACACCGTCACCCTGAAGAGTACTGGCGACGTAGACCACGATGGCGACAGTCACTAGGGCTCGCCCGTTAGGTTCCTGAGCATTACCAGGTCCCCCACTCCTTCGCTCTCTTTGAGAAATAGAGGGTTTCGCCACAACGTCGCGTTTCAAGATCACAGTCAAGGCTGAACTTGGACTACGTATTCTGATCCGGCGACGCTGGAATTCAATGTGGAGACGAACCCGCCACGGGCGGCCAGTAGTGCAGGGCACTCGGTACCAACGTCCGTGATTCCCACCCTTGCAAAAGGCGCAAGGGTGGGGCAGACTCGCATCTTAATAAAGACTACCCCTCCCGCGCGTTGACTTGCTACTTCGCCCCACCTAACATGGCAGCCTCATCTTTTTCGCTTCGGCTGAAGCCATGATTGGACAGACCATTTCGCACTACCGCATTGTCGAGAAGCTGGGCGGCGGCGGGATGGGCGTGGTTTACAAGGCGGAAGACACGCGGCTGCACCGCTTTGTAGCGCTCAAGTTTTTGCCCGATGAAGTGGCCAAGAATGCCTCGGCGCTCAGCCGCTTTCAGCGCGAGGCCCAGGCCGCGTCCGCGCTGAACCATCCCAACATCTGCACCATCTACGACATTGGCGAGGAAAACGGCCAGGCCTTTATCGCCATGGAGTATCTCGAGGGCGTGACCCTGAAGTACCTGATTGCGGGGCGTCCGGTGGAACTCGACACGCTGCTCGGGCTCGCCATCGAAATTGCCGACGCGCTCGATGCCGCGCATGCCAAGGGCATCATTCACCGCGACATCAAGCCGGCCAACATTTTTGTCACCCAGCGGGGTCACGCCAAGGTGCTGGATTTTGGCCTGGCCAAGGTGACGCCGGCCAGCGGCAGCATGGACGCCGCGGGCGCTTTTTCCCAGGCCACCGCCATGAGCCAGGACCACCTGACCAGTCCCGGCTCCACCATGGGGACGGTGGCCTACATGTCTCCCGAGCAGGCCAAGGGGAAAGAACTGGACGCGCGCACCGATCTGTTTTCCTTTGGCGCAGTGTTGTATGAGATGACGACCGGCACGCTGCCCTTTCGCGGCGACACTTCGGCCCTGATCTTCAATGCGATTCTGGAAAAGCTGCCCACGCCTCCCATCCGGCTCAATCCCGATCTGCCGGCGGAGATGGAACGCATCGTCAGCAAGTCGCTGGAGAAGGACCGCAATCTGCGTTACCAGCACGCCGCCGACATGCGCGCCGACCTGCAGCGCCTGAAGCGCGACACTGACACGGGGCGGGCAGTAGCGGCCAGTTCGGGGACAGTGGCTGCGGCGCAAGACTCGGCGCCTTCTTCCGCGGCCCAACCCGCGTCACCGATGGCGGGACCCACATCCGCCGCGGCCCTGGCCTCGATTCCGTCGTCGTCTTCGGTGAAGGTTGCGGCGGTTCCAGCCGCGCCCTCGAGTAAGTTATGGAAGATTGCCACGCCCGTGGTCGTGCTGCTGGTTGCCGTCGCCGCCGGATTTTTCTTCTACACACGCCGCTCTCAGGCCCTCACCGAAAAGGATTCCATCCTGCTGGCTGACTTCGTCAACACCACTGGCGACGCCGTCTTTGACGGGACGCTGAAGCAGGCGCTGGCGGTGCAACTGGAGCAGTCTCCGTACCTGAACGTTCTTCCGCAATCGCGCATCCAGGCGGCGTTGCGCCTGATGGGCCGCTCTCCCGACGAGCGCCTGACCAACGACGTGGCGCGGGAAATCTGCGTGCGGGACGGCGTGAAGGCCATGCTGGCGGGCTCTATCTCCGCCCTGGGCAGCCATTACGTGATTGACCTGAACGCAGTCAATGCGCAAACCGGAGATTCGCTGGCCCGGGCCCAGGTGGAGTCTGATAGTAAAGAACAGGTACTGAAGTCGCTGGATAAAGCTGCTTCCAATCTGCGGCAGAAGCTGGGCGAATCCATCGGTTCGGTACAGAAATTTGCCACTCCGCTGGAGCAAGCCACCACCTCTTCATTGGAAGCATTGCAGGCTTTCACCCTGGGGCAGGCTGAGCACTCGAATCTGAACGATGAGAAAGCGGTTCCTCATCTGAAGCGCGCCATAGAACTGGACCCGAACTTTGCCATGGCTTACGCCACCCTGGGAGTGGTCAATGGCAATCTGTCGCGCACCAGCCAGCAACTGCAGAACCTGAGCAAAGCCTTCGATTTGAAAGACCGGGCGAGCGAACGCGAAAAGCTTTATATCTCAGCTCATTACTACAGCGAAGTTACGAGAGAAGTCGATAAGGCCCTGGCGATCTATGAGCAGTGGAAACAGACTTATCCCCGAGACTCAGTTCCATGGGACAACCTGGCGCTCGGTTACGAGGCCACGGGACAGCCGGAAAAGTCGCTGGCCAATGCCAGCGAAGCGCTGCGGCTCAACCCGAAGGATAGGTTCGCATATGCCAACCTCGCGGACGCATACGAGAGTCTCGGTCGCTTTGACGAAGCTCACACAGTCATAGAGCAGGCGACCGCCCAGGGGTTGGGGTCCCCTTCGGATGCCTTTTCGCTCTACACCTTGGCGTTTGGCCGTGGTGATGAGGCGGGAATGCGTCACGCCGTGGACCTGGGAAAGGGACCATCCGTCGAGCCCATCATGTTCCTGATCGAGGGCATGGGACGATGCGCATTGGGCAAGATAAAAAGTGCGCGGCAGAGCTTTGCCCAAGGCGTCAGTGCAGCGCAAAATGCCGGCCTCAAGGAGCTTTCCGCAGGGATCCGCCTGCTCGACTCGACGTGTCTGGCTGAAGTAGGCAATCCGGCGCTCGCCCGGCAGGTAGCATTGCAGGCACTCGCTTCCTCCGATGACCGTGATGCTCGCGTGGCGGCCGCCGACTCGCTCGCCCGGGCCGGCGACGCCAGCCGCTCGCAGAAACTGATTGCAGACCTGGCCCGGGAATTTCCCACCGACACCTTGCAAAACTCGGTCTGGCTGCCGGTAGCGAAAGCAACCAACCAGATCAGAGCCGACGAGCCCGGACAGGCGGTTGACACTCTGGAAGCTGCCGCTCCATACGAATTTGGAGCGCCGCCAAATGGTGCGGTCTATTGGCCGATGTATGTTCGGGGAGAAGCGTACCTGCATTTGCGCAATGGGGAAAAAGCCGCCACCGAGTATCAGAAGATTCTGGATCGCCGCGGCATCGCCCCGAACAGTCCGCTCTACCCCCTGGCCCGGCTGGGACTAGGGCGCGCGTATGCCCTGCAAGGAGACAAGGCGAAAGCCAAGGAAGCTTACCAGGACTTCTTCGCCACGTGGAAAGATGCCGACCCGGATGTCCCTATCCTGAAGGAAGCCAAAGCCGAATACGCCAAACTGCAGTAGTGTGTGTGGGTCGGACACCTGCACGAGGGGGACGCTCGCGCCTACATCGACCTGATATGATTACTTCTCCCTGGCCGCCGCGGCGCTGCCGTTGCGAGCGGTCATGATTCATGCGCATACGACGCAGACTTCCCATCTGGTTTGGCGTTGTGCTGGTCGCCGCCGCCATCGCCCTGGCCGTAGTGCTGCGCCAGCATGCCCCGCCGGAACCTGCCCGCCTGCTGCCCGGTGCGGACGGCTATCTTTACGTCAATCTCAAGTGGGTACGCCGGGCCAACGTCGCCGGCCAGCTGCCTGATGTCCCTCACGAGGCGGAGTACCAGGAGTTCATCCAGGCTACCGGGTTCCAGTTCGAACGCGACCTCGACCAGGCTGCTTTTGCCATTCACTATCCGGTCAAGCGGAAGGCGCAGCCCTCAACCCCGGAACCGGCACGGTTTTCGGAAGTGTTTGTAGGCAAAATCGATGGCGAACGCCTGCGGGCCTATCTGGGCAAGATCTCAGGCTCAGTGGAAAGTTACCGCTCGGTGGACATCTACAACATTCCGCTCGAGGGCCGCACTCTGAGGGTTGCGGTACTTGGCTTTGACACCGTAGCGGCATCGAATCACGATGACCCGCTGGTCATTCGTGGCATCGTGGACCGCTCGCGCAAGGTGGCTTCTCCCTTTGGTGGGCCGGCGCTACTGCGGCGGTACTACAAGTACGTTCCCCTGGCCAGCCTGGCTTGGGCGATCTTCAAGGTCGATCCGGTGGACAGTTCACCCAGTCCGAATGCCTTGTCGTTTTTATTTACCACTCCGACTACGGTTGTGGCCTCCGCCCGCTACCTGGGCAAAGTACATTTCCGGGCCGAGGCCTTTACCGGCAGCAAGGACGAAGCCCAAAGACTGACCGAACAACTGGGGACATTCCTGCAACTCTTCCATGCGGCCGAGGGAACGGTTTCGACGCCGGGCAGCGATCCTGATGTGAAGGCATTCTTCGACGGATTGAAAGTCCAGCAACATGACGATCGTACCGTGCTGACCGCAGCCATTCCGCCCGGGTTCATTCGCAAGGCAGTGGCCTCGCCCCCGGCAGTAACTCAGCCGGCGCCAGCTTTATTGCCTCCGCCCAACAAAAGGAAATAACTGTAACCTTCCGATTCTCCGGCGCATCTGCTCGGTAGGTGGCGAGGGGCCGATTCTTTCGTAGCGCCGGCATCTTGCCGGCTGGCTCGGGGGCATCCTGCCCCGGGGGCGGGCAAGATGCCCGCCCGACAGCCGGCGGGACGCCGGCGCTACTCAAAAGCGGCTGTATTGACTAGGGCTCCCTTGCTGGCAGCGGGTACAATAAATCCGGATGTCTAATCTTCCTCTTCCTATCGCCGCCTTCCTGGCCGGGCTGGTTTCGTTCCTGTCGCCGTGCGTACTGCCGCTGGTTCCGGGCTACGTTTCCCTGATCTCTGGGGCCGGCGTAGAGGAACTGAAGACCCAGGAATCCCGCCTGCTGGGCAGGGTAATGCTGAATTCCATCGGCTTCATCCTGGGTTTCAGCGTGGTTTTCATTTCGCTGGGCGCGATTTCGACCGAAGTAGGACAGGTACTGGCGCGCTACAAATCAACGCTGGCGCAGGTCGCCGGCGTGGTCATCATCGTTTTTGGATTGCACCTGACTGGTTTGTTCAAGATCAAGGCGCTCTACACCGACGCGCGCCTGCATAGCGTGAAGGGGGGAAGCACCCCCTGGGGAGCCTTCCTGATCGGCTTTGCCTTCGCTTTTGGCTGGACGCCTTGCGTAGGCCCGATCCTGGCCGTCATTCTGGGTTTTGCCGCAGCCCAGGACTCCGTCGCCAAGGGAATCCTGCTGCTGGCGGTGTACTCCATGGGACTGGCCGTACCGTTCCTCCTGACCTCCCTGGGGATCGAAAGATTTCTCAAGTTCTACAAGCGCTTTCGCATGCACATGCATGCCCTGGAAGTGGCCAGTGGCGGGTTGTTGATCGTGCTGGGCATGCTGCTGGTTTTCGGGCGCTTCACCATCATCTCTAACTATCTATCGTTCCTGAATCGATTCGCGCTTTAAGAGGGAGTTTTTCGTGAAACGCGATCCAGTAGTCATTATCGTGGTCGCCCTGGTGGTGACCGTTATGATCGTTTTCGGGTTCCAGGTGGCGCGGCGAAACTCTGGTCAGACCGCCAGCGCGGGTTCGAACATGAATGGCCAGGCGGCGCCGGACTTCACCCTAGAATCGCTGGACGGGAAGACCGTGCATCTTTCTGATTTTCGGGGCAAGGGCGTGTTGCTGAATTTCTGGGCCACCTGGTGCCAGCCCTGCAAGATCGAAATGCCCTGGTTTGCCGAGTTGCAGAAGCAGTATGGGCCGCAGGGATTGCAGATTGTGGGCATTGCCATGGACGACGCCAGCCCCAAGGAGATCGGCGAATTCGCCCACGACCTGGGCGTGAATTACCCTATCCTGGTAGGCAAGGAAGAAGTTGGAAACGCCTACGGCGGAGTGCAGTTTCTCCCCGCCACCTTCTACATCGGACGCGATGGCAAGGTGGTGGACAAAGTTTTTGGCCTGAAGGGGCGCGGCGAAATCGAGGACAGCATCAAGAAGGCGCTGGCCGAGGGCCAGCCGGTACAGGCGCAAAAGTAACGTAGCCTGGGACTCCCGGACGGTCTAACATTTTCCCTGATGTCTATTCTACGAAAGCTCGCTCCTGGCCTGGCCTTGCTGGCCGCACTGGCGGCCGGACAGGACAGTCCTGCTGGTCCTTCCGCCGGCCAGGATTTTCCCGGAAGAAAAATTCCTAACGTCTCCATGGCGCCCTCTCCGGTCATGACAGTCACGCGGGGGCGTCCGAACACGGTGAATCTGAGCTTTCGAGTGGGCGCGGGCTTTCATGTGAATTCCAACAAGCCCAAGTCGGAATTTCTCATCCCCACCGTGCTCAAGTTGAACGCTCCGACGGACATTGTCATTGGAAGAGTGACTTATCCTGCGGGCACCGACATGAGTTTCGCATTTGCTCCGGAGGACAAACTGAGCGTCTATACCGGGGAGTTCCCGGTGGCGGTGGATGTGCGTCCGCTGGCCGGCGTGATTCCCGCCCGCTATATGATTCGTGGGGAACTGAAGTATCAGGCCTGCGATAAGGCGGCCTGTTATCCTCCCAGAAAACTTCCGGTGCAGTTTGAAGTCAAGGTGATCAAAGGCCCGCCGCCGCGTCGCCGGAATCCAGGACAAAGCCCCCACGTGCACCTGTAACACCCTGTCTTGGCACTCTTTGCGGGCGTTTCATTGCGAACTTTGCGGTTCCAGGTTTGCCCTATTTGCGCATCGAGGACGCTGACGACGATCCAATCTCCGATTGAAACCTCGGGCCACCAGAGTACAATTGCCGACAGCAGTACCGTACGTCCAATGAATCGAATGTCCTCTCTGCCTGGGCAAAACCGACTGAATTTGCAAGCTTCGACTGAACTCTTAGCCCCGGAATTTTTGCCGCCCGCGCCCTTCCCGGCGCCGGACTTCGGCGACGCATCCGGCAACGACAGCTTGGCTGATTACGTCAGCCAGACCGTGTTGCAGACTTTACCCAACGATCTGACCAGAATGATTTACCTGGCTTCGCTGCGGGACTGTAACAGCGGAATGTATTTACACCCGGAACTCTCGCATCAGCGGGGAGTGCATGCGGCGGACAAGGCGCTGCGGGCCTGTCATGAACAGGTTTTTCGCCGCCTGCTGGCCACGCGATTGCCCGAATACGTGATCCAGCTTCAGGAATATGTCCGCTATACCCGAGGTCAGACCCCTACGGTGCTGAAGACCTGGAAGTCGTTGCAGGCTTACCGGGCAACGGTTCCGGTGGACGCGCCCGCTACTTCGACGGAGTTGTACTTCCTGAATGTGACCATTGCCCTGGAAGTCGTGGGCAAGGAAACGCCGGACGAGCCGCAACTCTAGTGGGTTGATCCGCCGTTGGACAACTGCTCAAACGGGAGCCAGGCATTGATGACGCGGCCGATCACCGAGGCCTCCCGCGGAACCTTGAATCGCCGGACCGGCTGGCGAGAGAGCGGATAGGGCAACAAGGTCAGTTCTTTTCCTTCCATCTGGCACCAGCAACAGCTGTGCCCATCGGTGTGCCAGACCAGGTAAACCGGACGTTCGCGAATGGTCTTCCATTCGAATACCTCGATTGTGTTCTGCATCACGTCAACTTCCACCAGGGCGCCGGGCGGAATCAACTCGCCCATAGTGTCGTCTTTCAAGCCGACCACAGCATAGCGGTATCGTCTGGGATCAAGGCGCTTGCGCAAAGCCGGAGGAAGCGTAGCCAGCTCCTGCGGATTCAATTTGAGCAGGCTGGTTTCGTGGCTGTTGAAGCCGGCATCGAAGTTGAGTTGAAAACGGAAACCAGCTTCCCGCGTCTCCGCCGTGTCCAGCCGGGGCAATCCCGGTTCCACCTGGCCGGCGTACTGCCGCACCTCATTCAGATCAATTCCAAAAACCAGCAGGAGTTCCTCAAGCGAGACTTTGAGACAGGCGGCCAGGCTGAAGAGCTTGTGAATACTGGGGACGGATCCGGTCTCGATGTCGGCCAGGGTGGAGTGTGAAACGTAGAAGTCAGCGTTGCCCTTGATGTCGGCGATTGACCGGCTGATGCGCTCGATATCGCTCGATTTAACAAAACGCTCTTCGCGCAATTCACGAATCCATTTTCCCGAGTCCATGTTAGTGGCCCTGTTTTCCCGGTCTCAACCGATACTTGGCAAACCCACAAGTGCGTCTCCATCGAAATGCCGGCGTGACTCTAAAAAAGAGACAGCCCTCCCTAACTCTTACAACCGCCAAAACTCTTTGCAATGGAGAGAGCAGAAATTCAACGGATCGGCAGTTGGCGGGCACCTCATTGCTCCCGCTGGAAAATTCAGCCCGCCATCACAGCCTGCTTGAGGCCCCACTGCCGCTGATGCCGAATCCGGCTGAGGTATGTGAGCAACTCTTCGTATGGCATTTCGATCGCCGGAAGCGACAGCCTCCAGCCCGGGAAGAGCCACTTCAACCATAAGCAGGGCTGAACCAGCAACAAGTTTACACGAAGCCGAAGCGCCCCATGGATCAATTCGTCTGCTTCTTTGGCCAGTCTGGGATTTCCTTCCGTTCTCGCCAGTTGCCCCAACTTCATCAACATAGCGGCATTTTTCCCCACCAAATCCAGATTGAGTAACGCCAATGCCAGACGCTTTCTCTGGAAAAGACTGAATTCATGCGGAGCCAGCGATTGCTGCAGATATTTTTCTTCTGCGGGATCGAGCAGCGCCCGAAATACCTCCGGATCGACCCTGTGTCTTTTCGCCTCCCAATCTTCCAGGCTCTTGATAGCGGGCAAACCCGGACGCAGCACTGACCAAACCAGAAACAAGGACAAAACACTGGCCAACAGAATTGTTAGTGTCGATACCATTTGTCAACGTGTTCGGTTAGCGCATCGTTCCAGTTCGCCAGGTCGGTGCCGGGCAAACCACCCACCGGCTTTCCACCCCGGGGCCGAAGAAAATAGAAGGCCCATATCGCAACGCCGAGATTATAAGCTGCTGGCCTCAGTAACACAAAGGCCGCGTCGGTTAGAACGTGGAGATGGGCACGGAGCTCCAGCAAAGCCAAGTCCAAAGCGGCATAGACGCCAAACCCGGCAGCGATTCCCACCGAATAGTGGCGCCAGTCAAGGCCCAGGCGGGACATAAGTGCAGTCGCCACAATCAGCAAGCACACCTGCAGGAACCGGGCGGAGCGTTCCAGCAAGACGATCCAGTCGAAGGCCCGCCCTCCCCCGTTTGGACCATCGGCCCAAAGCAGGGCAACGGCTACAGCGCCAGCGACGCCGCCTGCGATCCATAGCAGCTTCAGGAAAAGTCCAAAGAATGGATACGGCCGGAGGAAATGTGAAGTGGTTTCAAAAATTACGCCCAAAGCCAAAAGCACCGCTATACCATCGCCCCACCAATAGACGCTCGAATAGGTGTTGCCGGGGTAGGAGAGAAAAAGGAGAGTGCCATCGCGGACGGGCAGCAAAACCGTGTAACTAAAAAAAAAAGGAAACCGTCCGACCAGCCCACGACACACCATAACCACGGCGATTACACACTGCATCGCCAGAGGCGCAAACCAAAGAACGGAAGTCGCCAGACGAGAAAAATTCATGGGCCGCACTGGAAGGCTACTCGCAAACCAGACAGCCCACAAGCAATTTTGCGCTTACCGAAACCTGCGAATCAATTCGCTTTGCAACGCCCGGGCGCGCACATGGGTGGCGGAGCCCCTCCGTCGGCGAAGGAAGAGATTGACACAGCGCTTAGAAGTACCAGAGTTGCAAGCATCAGACGAACCATCTTCTTCATGAGAAATCTCCTCCACGGGATAGCGACCCGCTCGGGAAGAACCATATTTTCTTTTGGTCAGGAAATCCGAAGTGTTCGAAAAGCGCGCGATCAGAAGCGCCTCTTCGTCGGTGTACCGACCGAATAAATGGGAGGCCGCCTCAGTTCGAGCCTGGATGGGAATGTGCACCCCCTGCTTCTACTGCCTGTTGCCGCGCCCGGCGAGCCCACTGGCCCGAGATCGACCTTCATGTCCGCCACCCAGCCTTCGTCGGTCAACCGACGAAAGCTGCCGATTCTCACGCCAGAACATCCGGAAAAGTATCCTGATTGCGGATTTCAGCCCTTATCAGGACAGGTTCGTTGCCAGGAGCATTCCTTGCTGTGCTCTGGCCCATACGGGGCAGCGAGCGAAGCTGCTGGCTTAGTGAAGTGGAGGCTGGAAGGCTGAGTATTGCGGCACGGTTGCCGACCAGCAGTGCTGCGGGCGCCCCGCTGAAAAATCAGTCGGCTTGGGACTTCCGGGAGGAAAAGGTTAATCGTGAAATTGCGGTTGGCCGATATCGCGTTGAGAGAATCATGCGAGTTTGCTGGGTTTGAAGTGGACGCCGTGGGACTGTGCCATGAAACAGCAGCCCACATCGCTTTGAGCGGACGCCGCGATGCACCAAGACAGGCAGCAACAGGTCGCCGCTCACGAGGAAGGAGTCGGTCTAGTATCGATGGATGAACGCGCCGGCAGCCGTTCGCGGTCTCTTCAGGATACCTCGCGCAGGACCTCCTCTTCGCTGGTTCGAAGCCGGCGAAGATGCCGCATGTCATTGTGATTGGGATGCCCGGGTCGAGAGCATCAAAAATGTTCTGGCCCGATGCGGATACACCGTGACCCAGCTTTCAGCCGCCACTCGCCGGCGTTACGGCAGCAAGTCACCATTTTTCATTCCAGCAACTTTCCTCTACAAAATTAAGCATGGCATTACGCCTCATATTTGCCAGATCGTGGCTTTGAGCGAGAGCACCGGATATCGCTTCACTGACTGGCTGCGGATGTTCGGTTTTGATCTGCGGCAGGTCCATCGACTGCAAATGCGGTTGCACACGGAGCGCACCGTCCTCGTCGCGCCGTACGAAGAATGGCTTCAGACCTTGCCGCCAGCCTCTCCTTACTACTATGACGACGAAGTCGGGTACGCATCCTTCCGCGCTCGGGAGAGATGGAACGGCAGCGGTCGCTACCTGTTTGCCAGGATCGGCACCGCAGACGCGCTGGTCTGCCCGCAACTGATGCCTGGCAGCGTGGTGCGTGTCGATCGCTGCTATGCCGATCCGATGAAGGACGCTAGTCGCGTCTCCATGGACGATCTCTTCTGGCTGGTCGAGCAACCCGGCGGACTCACCTGCACCCAGGTACGCTGGATTGACGATCGACAAATCGTGCTGCTGCCCTGCCGCCCGCCTTGGGGAAGCTGGCCGCTTCGTCTGCCCACGGAGGCGCGCATTCTGGGCCGGGTGGATGCAGACCTCGATCCCGTGAAACCGCAGCCCCGCGCCCGGCGGCGGGAATGGGGACCGGCCCTGCTGCCTGGCCGTGAAGGAACGATGCAATTCTGCAACTTGCTTCGAATCTCTCGCATTCGCACCGGTCTGACCTTCCGGGCAGCACATGCCCTTACTCGCACCATCGCGCAGATTCTCGGAAACCAGGAATACGTGATCGCGTTAGGTCTGCTCTCCGACTACGAGGCCATGGGCAAATTGCCGCGGCACGTCGCCAAGATATTAAGTCTCTGCATCACCTATTGCATGGATGTCCGGCAGCTGATGGAGGCAGCAGGCGTGTCTATCGACGATTCTGCGAAATTGTTGCTGCCGGTACCCGATCGCCGTCCGCAAATGAGTCATGCTTTGCGAGACCCCGCCGCACCGCACGGGACGGAAGCGATTACAAGGCGCTACGCCCAATCCGCCGGCGGCCAGCCCTAGGCGGCGACTGCATCAGGGAAATTTGCTTCGCGCTTGACGGCCCGCAACCGTACCGTTCTGGGAAACGGTCCAAACTGAACCGGCTGCCACCTGGCAGTAACCAAGGATTTGGTTACTTACCAAGGTACGAATACATCCCTTGCGATGTATGACTCTGGTGCTTTGACGCTGACGTGAAGTGTCCCTACGATAATGGTTGCACGGAAGCCCCCGCTTCCCGCCATCTCTCCCAAGATTTGTGGCCAGGTAGGTCCGCTGAATTCGGCGGCTATGGAGATTGGATCGGGAATGAAAGTCAATCACCCAATGAAATTTTCGCTCAGCCCTCCGATCAGGGAACGCCGCGTCCGCGGCTTCAGCCTGCTTGAAATGATGATCGTGTGCTGTCTGATCCTGATTGTGGCGGGAATAGGCTTCATGGCAATACAGCCGGCCCTGAAGGACTCCCGGGCAAACCAGGCCTATCAAGACGTGATGATGCCGCTTCGGGTGGCCCGGCAGCGCGCCATCGCAGAACGCAAGCAATACATCGTGTGCTTCGGCGTGGCCGCACCTGCCGGGGCCGTCACACCGCTGGGTGCACCGACGGCGAAAAGCGTCCAGATCTTTCGCTGGGATGCCGGAACCGCGCTCTCCGCAGCCGTGCAGATCTCCGCCTATCAGCTGCCCACCGACATGCAAATGGCAGTTCAGGTGGGATTGCCGAATAGTGCGGGAACCGTACCCGATGGGTTTGGCAATGCCGCCGTGGCCATCGATTTCGATCAAGGCGTGGCCGGCGGCGGGATCAAGAACCAGGTCATGTTCATGCCCGACGGTTCGGCGCATGACGTGAACGGAAACTGGAACAGTGGGATTGTGTACGTGACGCGGCCCGGAGATCTGTACAGCTCGCGCGCCGTCACTCTCTACGGGACAACTGGAAGAATTCGAGGATGGCGCCTTCTGTCTAGTGCAGGCGGCCCCAAATGGTTTCAACAATGAGCAAACGTAACTGCATGCCCGTTTCAAGGAAACTCGAGCAACAGGGATTTGCCCTGCTCGAAACTCTCATCGCCATCGTGGTGCTGATGATTGGGCTGCTGGCGGTGCTGGCGACCTTTGCCATGGCCATCGGCAACACTACCGCGGTGCAGAACGACAGCATCGCCCGCCAGAAGGCGGCGGAGGCCATCGAAAGCATTTATACGGCGCGCCAAATCGGTCAGCTCACGTTTAACCAGATCCAGAACGTGGGCGCGGGCGCCGGAATATTCAAGGTGGGATTCACGCCCATGATGGACGCAGGTCCGGACGGTCTGGATAACACCGGCGACGATGTTGCCGCCGTCCCTGTCCGATTGCCGGGAGCGAGCGGCGTAATCACGAACACTTCCGCCGACGTGTTGGTTGACCTGGGCAATTTCACCCGACAAGTACAGATTGCGAACGTGCCGGGAAACCCCAACGTGCGACAGATTACCGTCAGCGTCCGTTACCCGGTGCCGCAGGGCTGGTTTAAGACGTATCAGGTGCAAGCTCTGATTGCTTCGTACCGTTGAGGAGACAGATGAGATCCACCCAACCAAAAACCCGCGGCTTCAGTCTGGTGGAATTACTGATCGCCATGGCTCTGGGCCTGATTGTTCTGGCCGCCACGACGCAGCTGTTCAAGAACGGAATGGATGCGACCCGGCTTGTGACCCAATCCTCGGAAATGCAGCAGAACGTTCGCGCCACCTTGAACCTTGTCGCCAAGGACGTGAGCATGGCCGGTTCCGGCCTGCCTTCCGGCGGCTTGTCGTTGCCAGCCGGCGCCGGATCGGTGGCCTCACTCTTTGCTGTGAATCCTGCCCAGGCATGGCTGGCCAACAATGGCTATCCGAACAAGTTCATGTACGGGATTATTCCGGGAGCGGGCAATGGCATTGAACTGGGCGGGCCGGCGACCATCGCGGCCACAGGAACCGCGTCGGACGCGATCACAGTGGTTTACGCCGACTACGCCTTTCCGCTGAACCAGTACACGACCGCGATCCCCGCGGCGAACCCGCTGGGAGATAAAGTCACGTTCACCCCACCGGCGGCTCCGCCGGCAGGCTTCCCGGCCATCCAGTCGCCCACCGGAATTCAGGTGGGAGACCTGATCCTGTTCACCAACAATAAGGGCAGCGCGGTTGGCGAGGTCACCGGTATCACGCCCGGAGCAGGCACCAGCACCGATATCAGTTTCGCCAATGGGGACCCGCTGAAGATCAATCAGACGGGAGCAGCAAAGGGAAACATCTTGTCCATCATTGGTGGCGGCGCCACCATCGGGACCCGCATCTGGGCGGTCACTTATTTCATCGAAGTTCCCGCCGCAGCCACCAGTCAACCCCCGCGCCTGATGCGCCAGGTCAACGGCCAGGCGCCGGCGCCGGTGGCCGATAACATCATCAATCTCAAAGTCACGTATGACGTGTGCAACGGGACCAACGGCCCAGCCTGCTCCGGTGTCGCCAACCCCTTGTTGGCCCCTTTCTCCCCCAGCCAGATTAATAAAGTGAACATTCAGGTGATGGGACAGACGATCAACTCGTACGGCAACAAGTCCAGAAGTACGATTTTGACGACGTCGGTAAGCACCCGCAGCCTGTCGTTCAAAGATCGCTACAACTAGAAATCGTTCGTGAGGAGAGAGACGCAGCTTTCGGGAGATCACTATTATGCAGAGCATTAAGGGCCGATCACGGGGATTTACGCTAATCGCGAGTTTGTTGGTGCTGGCGCTGTTGTCCGCCATCGCGGTGAGTCTTCTGTTTATGGTCCAGGGGGCGGGCCAGGTTGGAAACAACGATCTGGAGACCAACCGGGCATACTACGGCGCCGAATCGGGCATGGAGCTGCTCACGGCGAATCTGGCCGCACTCTACCAGCAATCGCAGTCTCCGACTCCGGCGCAGCTCACGGCGCTGGCCAGCAATACGCCGACCAGCAGCATGATCGGCTCCATGAATTACCTGGAGAGTGTGAGCTGGACCCCGGATGCCAACGGCAATCCGAAAGCCAGCACCAGCGTGATCAGCTCAGGGACAAACGCGGGACTCACGGCGGAGATCATTCCGTTGACCCTGAAAGTCAGCGCTACGCGGCCTGGCGGCGCGTCGGTGAACATGACGCGAGGCGTGGAAGTGGCGCTTATCCCGGTATTCCAATTCGGTGTTTTTTCCGATAGCGATCTGAGCTACTTCGCTGGACCCAATTTCGACTTCCAAGGGCGTGTGCACACCAATGGCAATCTGTTCCTGGCTGAGGGCAACGGCAACAGCCTGGTGCTGGATGACAAGGTAACCGCAGTGGGCGAGATCCTGCGCGACCGCCTGGCCAACAACTTCCTCACTAATGCCAACTACACCGGGAATGTCTATGTGCTTAACCAAACCGGCGGTTGCAACGGCACCGTGGCCACCGCGACCAACCCGGCGTTGAGTCCCAACTGCTTGCAATTCACCGTTCCCTTGGCCAGCTGGAGTGGAGGCATTCCCGCGGCCGGGGTGCAGACCAATGTCGCAACCTGGAAGAACACTTCCACCACGGTTTCGCCGACCACCTTTGGTGGCTTCATCGGCAATAACACTTCGCTGGCAGTGCAGCCGCTGACTCTTCCCTTCGTGCAGGGGGCCAACGGCGCGGCGCAGCAGATTGCGATTATTCGTAAAGCTCCACTGGGAGAAGCGGTGACCTCGGCGACGGGGTCGTCGCGCGAGTACAACAAGGCCAATGTCCGCATCCTGCTGGCCAGCACGCAGGCTGATTTGCATCCCGACCGGCCGGGCCTTCTGCCGGAAGACATCGACTTGACCGCTGGCGGCTGTGTGGCATCTCCAAATGGTCTGGCGGTGGCGGTAAAGGGAGTCGGCGGCGTGGCCCTGGGAACGACCCGATTGGCCATGGCAAGGACCGTCACAGATGCGGGCTGGGGCGCAGGCGCTCCGCTCGGGTCCCCGTGTCCCGTTGCCGGACCCTGGAACCTGGTGGACGGCTGGTTACGAGTGGAGTATCAAAACGCCGCCGGCGCCTGGGTCGGAGTCACCACCGAGTGGCTGCAGCTCGGATTCGCCCGCGGATTGGTCTCTCCCACCAAGCCGGTAGGAGGGGGAGCCGGGTCAAATACCGTGCATCCGAACGCCATTCTGATCTTCCAGGAACAGGCTGACCGGGACGGCAGCGGCACCTTGACCGCCGCCGACAATCCCCAGGTTATTTTTGAGGCTGCAGGCGCCTCCCAATACAGTTGGTACCCGATCAATCTTTACGATCCACGCGAGGGCTTTCCCCGCGACGCAGCTCCGGCGGGCATGGCCAATCCTGCGTGCTATGTCAACGGCATCATGAATGCCGTTGAATTCGACGTAGGCAACTTCCGCAAGTGGTTGCTGGGTACCGTCCCCGGGGGGAGCGGGCCGTTAGTGCAGTACAGCAGCCAGAACGGCTACCTGGTTTACTTTTCTGACCGCCGCGGCATGCAGCCTGACCCCAACAACGGAAACATCACGTCGGGAGAGTATGGCTTCGAAGACGTCATCAACTCGGCCTCGCCCACCGGAACTCCGGACGGGGTGCTAGAACCAGCTGAGGACGTCGATCAGAACGCAGCCGTCAACAATGCACCTTCGGTGTGGGGAACGGTTAACGTGGGCAACGGTCTACGGCTGACAGGGGCAAATTCGACCGTCGGCAATCCTTATCGGAACGTAAATTGCGCGACTGTCGGCCGGCAGAACATCGTGACCGGCGCCCGCCACGTGTTGAAACTCGTTGATGGTGGCCTGGGGAACCTACCCGTCCGTCCCGATACCGGTCTGGGTGGCTTTACGGTCGCGTCGGAAAACCCGGTCTATATCCAGGGCAATTACAATTCCGACAACACCGATCCGTTCTGGAACAATCCTCCGCCAGCCGTTGTGGCGGACATCAACCACTCGGCTGCCGCCGTCATCGCTGATGCCGTGACCGTGCTGTCGAATAACTGGTCCGACACCAACAGCATGCTCAACCCTCTGAACCTGGCGGGACGGGCGCCCAACACTCCCACGTATTATCGCATGGCTATTGCAGGCGGAAAGAACATCAACTTCCCTCAACCAGCGGGCACCGGGCAGGACTTCGGCACCGATGGTGGAGTGCATAACTTTCTGCGCTACGTTGAGTCCTGGGGTGGATCCGGCGGACTGTACTATCGGGGATCGCTGGTCAGCCTCTATTACTCGCAGTACGCGACCGGTACTTTCAAGTGCTGCACCCTGGTCTACGGCCCGCCGCCGCGGAACTACTACTTCGACACGGCGTTCCTGGACCCGGCCAAGCTGCCTCCAGGCACACCGATGTTGCAAGACGTAGTCAACCTGACCTACTGGCAGGACTTCAAGCCGTACTAGTCACAAATGAAATGCGCCGGCCCTGTCTTGGGGTCGGCGCATTTTTTTGTTCGCTCGGTGCTTCCGATCCTTCACCACGACCTGCGTAGGCCCGGACGCCTCGTCCGGGCGGGCGAGCGCAGCTCGCCTTGGGATTTCTCGGGTGTACCATCCAAGAACTTTGCCGGGCCTTGCCCGGCCGGACGGGTGTGGGCACCCGCCCCTACGGGGACGCCGTGGTGGTCTTTTGGTTCCGAAATGGGATTGCCGTTTCTTATTCTTGTTGAAGTCGCAACATCGGACCTCAGAATTGCTCGATGACTTTCTATCGCCGCAATCTTCCGCATCTGCAACGCGACTACAAAACCTCACTTCATTACATTCGTTACGAAGAAGCGCACGAAGCTTCCCGACTGGGCACGTGACATTGTTCTGCGTTGCTGCATTCACGATCACGACAAACGATACCAGCTGCACGTCACTGTGGTAATGCCGGACCACGTGCATTTAATTCTCACGCCTCTAATCGAAGCTGCCAAGAATCGAGTGGTCCCACTACTCGAAATCATGAAAGCGATCAAATCTTCTTCGGCGCATTTCATCAACCGGCAGAGCGGCATCCGAGAAACGATCTGGCAGGAGGAATCGTTCGATCGAGTGTTACGGCATTCGGAAAAGCTAGACGAGAAGATTGCTTACATCCTGGCCAATCCCGTGCGCGGCGGGATGGTTACAGATGGGCGCGAATACCGATGGATTTGGTATCAAGACGCGCCAAATCCGTATGCATTATCGCGACCTGCGTAGTCCCGGACGCCCTCGTCCGGGCGGGCGAGCGCAGCTCGCCTTGGGATTTCGATGACCCCCAAGATCCAAACCTCTGCCGGGCTTCGCCCGGCCGGGCGGGCGAGGGCGCCCGCCCCTACGTGGGTTGTGGTTAGTGCTGGGGTTTCGGGGCTTGCCTGGCGGCGGTGCGCTCGTTGAGGGCCAGTGTGACTACCCGCAGCATGTCATCCCAAGGCGCGGGTTTGCCCGTCCAGATTTCGAATTGGCGGGCAGCCTGGTGAACGAACATCTCAATTCCCGGAATCACTTCCGCGCCACGACCTTTGGCCAGCTTCATCAGGCGCGTTTCCTCGGGATCGTAAATCATGTCGAAGAGGTAGCGGGCGTTGATCTCGTTTTCATTCAGCGGAGACTCGCGGGTGTTGCCCATGCCGACGGGAGTGGCATTAATGATCACATCGAAGGTGAGCTTTTTCAGGTCGGCGCGCTTGGCGATCCTAGCCCTGGCCTGATGGGCCAGCTTCTGCGCCGGGGCGGCAGTACGATTCAGAATGTAAACTTCAGCGCCGCGTTCCTTGAGCCCGAAGACCGCGGCCCGCGCCGCGCCGCCCGCGCCCAGCACCAGTATCTTGGCCTTTTCCAGCGTGATCCGTTGTTCCAGCGGACGCACCACGCCCGCAGTATCGGTGTTGAAGCCGTACAGTTTTCCATCCTGCGCTCGTACCACGGTGTTGCAGGCACCGATCTTCGTCGTGTGAGAATCGGTGTTGTCGAGGTACTTGAGGATGGCTTCCTTGTACGGCATGGTGATGGAGAGGCCGTGAATTGGGATATCGCGCACACAGCCGAGCAGGTCCTTCAGGGTTTTGGCATGGAGCGCGAGGTAGACACCATTCACATTCTCCCGGCGCAGCGCGGCATTCATGATGGCAGGGGAGAGCGAATGTGCCACCGGATCGCCGGCGACGCCATAGATTCTGGTGGCCGCGTCCATCTGCTCGATGCGATAAGTGTTGCGCAACTCCTGGGCGGTGGTCTGGCCGGGCGCGGTCTTCTCATCGGGACTGACCGCGGCAAAGGTGAACACACTGCCCGCCCGTACCCCGAGTAGCCGGCTGATGATGCCTTGTTCCCCCATACACAACCCGACCAGGGAATAGCGATCGCCGGATTTCTCCAGGAATTTCATCATGGTCACGTTGTCGTAGAGAGTCGTGGCCGTGCCCACGATCTTGTAGAAATCGGCGGGGATTTTCACCATCTTTTCCAGGGTCGGTTCCAGATTCCTGGTGGCCCGGAAATCGTGGTAGGAGAGGATCAGGGCCGACCGCGTGCGCAGTCGCTTCACCTGATCGGGCTTGCACTTGACAGCGCTCTGCAGCTCAATATCAAGCAACTGGCACCCCGACGCGCTGGCTTTCCCCAGAATGTCCAGCTGGGCGGCCAGAGAGCCCTTGAACTTCCCCCCGCTGGCGGTGCGCCGGCAGGTCGCGATAGCGGTGACGTGGGGGTGATATTCCATGAACCGCTTGATCCGGGGCAGCGCAAGCAAGGGTCGGGGCAGGTAATCTAACCTGAACTCCAGAAAGGTGTTATCCCGCACCAGCGCCTCCGCCTTGTCCACCAGGGCGGCGGGATCAGAGTCGGTCACAGCCACGCACACCCGGGGAAGCCGCAGGGGCAGGAATCGGGCGACGAAGCTGTTGGGGGCAGCATTCATGATCGGAGAACGACTGGGGATATTACAGGCGCGTAATTGCAGATGCAACAACGGATTATCGCTCTTGGCCGCGGGGCAAACTTTTTAACGTACCCACGATAACACCAGCGTAACCTTGACCGACCCCTATCCCCTTGTTACTGTGCGACTTGAAAGCCCTTTTATTTGCAGGAGTTAGCGGGAGAAAGCCGGCGGGGGCCCCGGCCTCGATTTCGGAGGTAACATGAAGAAAACAGGACTGTTGCTGTTACTGTGCCTGACGGTGGCGGCAGCGGCGCAGCAAGCTGATTCCGCTCCGGCGGACCAGGCTGCTCCGCAAAACACCGAGACTACGACGGGGACCTTTCCCATTGAGCGGGTCCAGACCCCAACCAATGCGGACATCAATTGCGGCGGCTTCGTCAACAAAGAACTGGTCCCGAATTCGAAGTTCGTGGCGGGTGGTCTCGAGAGTCCCAACACCACCAAGTTTGCCACCAATGACACTATCTTCCTGGCAGGCCAGGGCTACCAGACGGGGCAGCAGTACGAGATCGTGCGCGAACTAGTGGACCCCAACAAGTACGAATTGTTTGCCGGTCAACATTCGATGCTGAAAGCCATGGGCCAACCCTACTCCGAACTGGGCCGGGTGCGAATTGTGGACACTCGCGGCAAGATGGCGGTGGCGCATGTTGAATTCAGCTGCGAACCCATGGTTCCCGGCGATATCGCGATGCCGTATACGGAAAAGCCCGCGATCGCATTCCACCTGCCGGAGCGGTTTGACCGCTTTCTGCCCAACAACGGCAAAGCCAGCGGCAGAATTGTGCTGGCCAAGGATTTCGACTTGCTGCTGGGAAACGGTTCGAAGATTTATATAAACGTGGGCGCCAACCAGGGAGTCAAGGTGGGCGACTACTTCCGGGCGGTGCGTAGTTATGAAGCTGACCTGCACGATCCGGTGGATTCGCTTTCGTTCAAGGCATCGACCACCGATGACACGCAGAGGAACCCACCCTCCATCGAAGGGCGCATGTTCACCAAGACCAAAGGACCGTCAATCCACGTGGCGGATATGCCGCGGCGCGCGGTAGGCGAGATCGTGGTCCTCAACACCACTCCGACAACCGCCACCGGCATGATTGTGTTTTCGCTGGAGGATGTGCACGTGGGCGACAACGTGGAACTCGATCAGGAGTAATTTTTCCTTCGGTGAGAACCTTCTTCGGGGAGGCCTTTGGCCTCCCTGCTTTTTTGTCTGTCATCATGAACGAAGGAGCTGCTGCGCTTCGCGAGGCAGCTACGCAACTTCTCAGCGCGCATAGGGGTCCGTCGATCTCACTACGGGTCGGCAAAGACTTCGGCGGTGAAGGCTTCCAGCTTCGCACCGGTCTGCCACGCGTTCAGCGGCAGGCCGGCTTTCCTGCAAGTTTGCTCGAGGAAGGCGATGCGGTCCCATCCGTGCTCGACCGGCACTTGCGGCAGCAACAGGCCGCGATAGTAGCCCAGGCTGATCAGCAGGCCGTGGCGTCCGATTTCAACTTGCTCGGGTTGAACGGGCTCGAGCGGCGAGAGCACGCTGAGGGAAATTTTCAGTTCCGCAGCCTGGTCCCGAGTCACGGGCGAGAAACGCGAGTCGTTAAAAGCCGCGCCGCACGCGCTTTCTGCCACTGTGCGGTAAAGAGATGTGACGGGAAACACATAACCGACGCAGCCCCTCAGGTCACCCCGATAATAAAGAGTTGTGAAGGCGCCGCGAGGTTCGGCGAGATGCGGCGAAGGCGGAACCAAAGATATCTCACCCTGCTCGAGGGCTGCGAAAATGGCCTGGTGGGCAAGTCGAAGCAAAAGGCTGCGTTCATCGGAAGAAAATTCACCCGGCAGATCGGCGCCGGAGACACAATTCAGGCGGGAGGAATGATCATCAGGTGGCGGGCACATCGCGTTTTCTCCGCCGGCTCAGCACGAAGGCGCGGCGGCGGCGCTTGACCACGCGGCGGTCGATCTTGGCCCAGAACGCGACAAAGTAATCAAGCGCCGACGTCAACGATAGAAAGACCATGAACCAGATGGCCACCAATGCGATCCAGTGCACCGGGAAAATGTAGGGACCCACCGGCCATTCTTTCCATCGGTGGTCGAGGATGACCGCGACCACGGAAACAATCTGTACCAGCATTTTGAATTTGCCCAGATCGCTGGCCTCGATGGTGAAGCCTTCCGACGCGGCAATCGAACGCAGGCCGCTCACCAGAAATTCGCGGGCGATGATCAGCACCGCGATCCAGGCAGGAACCAGGCTGGGATTGAATTGCACCAGGGCGATAAATGCAGCCGCGATAAGGAGCTTGTCGGCCAGGGGGTCAAGCAGTATGCCCATGGTCGTGATCTGGCCGCGGCGGCGAGCCAGGTATCCGTCGATGCCATCGGTAATGGATGCGGCAATGAACAGGGCCGAAGCCAGCAACTCCTGCTCCCCATTGAACGCGCGGAAATGGTTGGTGGAAAGCAGCCAGATCAGCAGCGGGATACTGAGGATGCGGGTCAGCGTGATGGAGTTGGGCAGGTTCACCGCGGGCACAGGCCGCCAGCGGATACAAGGAAACGCCGGCAACGCCTCATTATCCTCCACCCCGAAGATGGAATCAATGAAGCAAAAGGGAGGGGCGCGGGCATGAACCGCGAGGGAACAGCTGTCCGGCGGGGCCGTGTGGGGCGGACACTGTTGGCCGGCGCCTTTGACTTCGATTTTGATTTTCCAGGTCGGATGCCAAAAATAAAAGATCCAGATCACATGCGTCGGACAGGAGTGTCCCGACCCATACCGATTCACGGTACATACGGGGCGGCTGTCCCTATGCGGCCTGCGCCTACGAGTCGGTTCCAGTCTTCCCCAGCCCGAGATTCTTCAGCATGCCCATGCCTTCTTCCAGCAGTGATGAGCCCTGAGGAACCTGGCCGTTGGGCGTAAGTTTGTCGATCAGCAGGGGCAGTAATTGGGCCAGATGGGAACTGGCAACGTCGGGTGCAATCCCTGCTTTGGCGGCGAGCTCCTTGACCTGATCGCTCCCCAGCACGTGCTGAATCTGGTCCGCGGAAATGGGGAGGTTCTGGCCCGTGCTGACCCATGAACTCACTAGGGTGCCCAGACCTCTGTCATGAAACTGCTGCACCAGTCCGGAGAGTCCGCCGGGTTGATTGTTGATCATCTGCATGATTGAAGATGCGAGCGGATTCGAGCTGTTGGCGAGCATGCCGCTTACTTCCTTGCCCACCATGTCTTCGAGAAAACTCATGATGCCTCCTTCTAGGAACCTGTGAATGCGAATGGTTGAAAGGCGACGGGAAGGGCACGAGTTCATCCGTGTCCCTACAGGGTCGAGAAAGTCGCGCTTCAACCCCCGAGACTCGCGGTCGAGTCTCGATGCGCATGTTTCCCCAGGCTTAGCGCCGTGCCCTCCCGCCGAAAGATTACTTTTGCTTGGCGATAATCTTGTCCTTGATCTTGGCGTAGGTGGCGGCGGGAATGACCTTCTTGCGGGTCAAGTCCGTCTTCTTGGCATAGGGGCGGCCGTCGATGATCTTCTGGGAATATTTCTCGCCGATGCCGGGCAGCGCGTCGAGCTGCTCCTTGGTGGCTGAGTTGATGTCCAGCAGCTCGGCAGCCGGGGCCGCCATGGCGGAATCGGTTTTGGCCATCTTGGAGCTCTTGGCGGTCTTGGTTTGGGCCGCGGCCACGGTGGCCAGAAGTGCTACGGCGAAAAGTGAAAACAGAATTCGAGTAATCAGGCTCTTGCTCTTCATAATTTCTCCTTAGTCTTTAGTCCTTTTCTGATGCTTTGTAGCCGGCGGCCTTGGCATCCGCCTCGCTCATGAATTTTCCCGTCTTGGTCTTGCCGTACCAGCGGCCACCTTTGTGGTAAACGCCGCTATCGGTGTTCACCCAGACCATGCCGCCTGCCTTGGCTGCCGAGATCTGCGAATCGGAAGCGCTGGCGCTGGCAGTTGTTTTGTGACTCGCCTTGGGAGCCGGCGCCATGGAGCCGGAAGGAGCGGCCATGGAACTGGCCGGAGCCGCTGCAGGTGCCGGCGCAGATGTGTGACTGGCCGGAGCTGGAGTGGCAGCAGGGGCTGCCGCCACGGCGCCTGAGTCCATCTCAGACTTCTTGCTTTTGCGGGTCCGCTTGGTCTTGGTGGCGGTGGCTTCGGTCGCGCTGGCGGACTCAGCAGCCGGGGCCGCTGCGCCGCTCTCCGCGGCTGCCTTCTTACTCTTGCGGGTTTTCTTGGCCGCGGCCGGTTCGGTCGCAGTGGTGCTCGCCGATTCCGTGGCCTCTTCACTCTTTTTGCTCTTCTTTTTGCTGGTTTTCTTGGCCGCCGTTTTGCTGCTGGCTGAACCCTCAGAGCTGGCCGCATCGGCAGCGCTGGATTCCGTCTTCTTGCTTTTCTTCGATGTTTTCTTGACGGTGGTGGATGTCGAAGTGTCAGCGGCGGCTGGCTGATCGGCGGATGCGCTTGCGTCTTTCTTCGTCTTTTTCTTCTTCTTCTTGGAGGTTGCGCTGGTAGCTTGATCGTCGGTGGAACTTGTCTGGGGCCCAGCCATTGCGGTAATCCCGCTCAGCACAAAAAACATACAGAGCGCGACCGTCCACATACTGAGCCTGGTGTGCAGTCTGTTCATGATTTCCTCTCTCGTTCCGGCCGGTCGCAAGGAACTGCGGAAGCTTGCCTCAGGGGCGCCGAAGTGCTTCCCGACTGGCCGCAAGGGGCGACCATAATGACATTTCGACGAGCCGGGGTCAATCAGGGATTCTCTCTGGAACATGTCGGGCGGGCGCCCTCGCCCGCCGCTTTTGAAGTTGACTTTGATTGCAGGAGTTCATTCGCGGGCACTATCAGCAACCGCAATCCCCGAATCTCTTTATGACGTGGATCGCCCTTCAAGAGCAGGGCCTTTCAGATCGAGCCCCCATGCGAGCCAAAAACAAGAAATAAAAGCGGCCAGTACACTGCGAAGGGAAGGCCAATCAGCAACCAAAGTCCTCGACTCCTGAACTTGAACAGCCCCAGCGCGAAGAGCACCAGCCAGCAACTTGCCAGAAATAGGCTCACATAGATGGCCGGGTCCATGCCTGCGTCAAAAAAAGAAGAGCCGAGAAAAGAAGGATAGAGAAGAGCGGCAATGGCGATCGCCAGCGATGATGCTAGTAGCAATCTCATCTCTTCAAATCTTGATGGCTTATTTTGCCTGTTCTCCGTTCGCACTACTATTTCAAGTGCGTCAATTTCCAATGCCAAGATCAACTTCAAAAGCGGCGGGCGGGGGCGCCCGCCCCACACCCCGGGTCAGGCGTAGATTCCGCGTTGACGGATGGTGTAGGCCACGCGATCGATGGCCAGCATATAGGCCGCGATGCGATTGTTGACCCCATGGGTCTCGGAGAAGCGGACCACATCCTCGAAGGCGCCCTTCATGATGTGCTCGAGCTGCTCGTTGACTACCGATTCCTTCCAGAAGTATCCCTGGCGGTCCTGCACCCATTCGAAGTAAGAGGTGGTGACGCCGCCGGCGTTGCACAGAATGTCGGGAATCACGAAGACGCGTTTGTCGGCCAGAATATCGTCGGCGGTCGCGGTGGTCGGGCCATTGGCGCCTTCGGCCAGGATCTTGCACTTGATCCGATCAGCATTGCGGCTGGTAATCTGGTTTTCGGTGGCGGCCGGAATAAGAATCTCGCAGTCCGAAACCAGCAACTCGGCCGGGTCCTCGGCAACGGCGCCAGGAAAGCCGTGGATGGTGCCGTTGCGCTGCCGGAACTCCCACAGGGCCTCTACATCGATTCCGTCGCGGTTGACCAGGCCGCCGTCCACTTCCACGATTCCAATTACTTTGTAGCCGGCTTCGGTCATCAGGCGGGCGGCATTCGATCCGACATTGCCGAAGCCCTGCACGATGACGCGCGTGGTTTCGGGATTGAGCCGGAGCTTCTTGACCGCCTCGTCGCACACAATCATGATGCCGCGTCCGGTGGCCTCGCGGCGGCCGCGCGAACCGCCGATATTGATGGGCTTGCCGGTGACCACGGCGGTCACAGTCTGGCGCATGTGCATGGAGTAGGTGTCCATCATCCAGGCCATGGTCTGTTCGTTAGTGTTCACGTCGGGCGCGGGCACATCTTTCTCCGGCCCGATGAACTCGACCAACTCGGCGGTGTAGCGGCGGGTCATGCGCTCCAGTTCACCCTGGGACATCTTGTGAGGATCGCAGATGATTCCGCCTTTGGCGCCGCCGAAAGGGATGTTGACCACGGCGCACTTCCAGGTCATCCAACTGGCCAGGGCGCGGACCTCGTCCAGGGTGACGTCTGGGGAGTAGCGCAGGCCACCCTTGGCCGGACCGCGGGCAATCGAGTGCTGCACCCGGAAGCCGGTAAAAACCTCAAGGTGGCCATTGTCCATCATGACTGGAATGTGCAGGATGATCTCCCGGGTGGGGTAACGGAGGACCTTCATTAAACCCTCGTCCAGGTTCAACTTATGGGCGGCAAAGTCGAAACGGGCGGCTTGTGCCTCCCAGGGGTTGATTTCCTGTTCGAGGGAAATGGTCTTCAAGGCCATGGCGGTCTCCGTTGGTGCGGTCAGACAGTAAGATGCTGGCCGGCGCCGGGTGGAACATCCCGGAGTAGGCGGGCAAACGTTCAAAGTATATGCAGGGCTGGGCGGCGAGGCAAGTTACGGGGGAATGACTGTTTACACTGGGTAAGTCCAGCATCCAAAGACCAAAGTCACGCCGGAGACATTCCGCGATTTGGCTTGGTCGGGCATGCAAATGTCACGATCTTTGGCGGAGGAAAATGGTTTGACCGGCGCTGGCGGTAGAGGGTAGAATTCGTGCCATTTTTTACCCCGAGCCGGTCAAATTCTGTGATGCATGGCTACGTCAGGAATACGGACGGGTCCTTTGTCAGCATTGACGATCCGGGTGCTTCCCAAACCGGGAATTCGTTGGGAACTAATATCAGCCACATCAATGCAGCCGGAGCCGTAGTGGGTATTTACTTCGACTCCTTTCGCGCCAAGCACGATTTCGCCCGAGAGTGATGACCGGCGCCCGTCTCCGGTCTGAGATACCGGGGTTTGGCCGCTAAATCTTTATCTCCATCCCCTCAGCCGCAGCTCGCACCTTCGGATAGTGGTTGCGGGCCTCCTCCACGACTCTATCAATGCAGGCATCGTCGTGGTCGGGATCGTGGTGAAACAGGACCAGTTCCTTGGCGCCGCTTTCCATCACTACGTTGATGGCTTCGCGCCAGTGGCTGTGCCCCCAGCCGCGCTTGCGGGCCTCGTATTCTTCCGGCAGATACTGTGCGTCGTAGATGAGGACGTCGGCTCCGGCGGCGAGCTTGCGCACATTCTTGTCGAACAGCGGATCGCCGGGTTCGTTGTCGGTGGCGTAGACCAGGACTCCTTCTCTGGTCTCGAGGCGGTAGCCCATGCAGCCCTGGGGATGATTGAGCCACATGGCTTCGATCATCACGTCGTCCAGCGGCACCCGCCCCTGCTCCAGGTTGTAGAAGCCGCGCTGGGCCTTCATCTCGCTCATATCCACGGGAAAGTAGGGAGCGGCCATCTGCTCTTCCATCACCCGCTTCAGGGTGCGAGTGCGGCTGGAGGAGTGGAAAGAGAAACAGTTTTCCGGGTTCTCGTAAAGCGGGCCGAAGAAGGGAATTCCCTGGATGTGGTCCCAGTGAAAATGAGAGACGAAGATGTGGGCGCGAATCGCCTTGCCTTCGGAGTCTCGCTGCAGCTGCTGTCCAAGCGCCCGGAGCCCGGTGCCACAGTCGAAAACGTAGAGGCTGTCACCGAGGCGAACTTCGACGCAGGAGGTGTTACCTCCGTAGCGCAGGTTGTCGGGCTGGGGAGTCGGCGTGGATCCGCGCACGCCCCAGAACTTAATCCGCATACGCCCCCGTGGCAGATTGGAGCTGACTCGCCATCTTCCAACGGTTGCGCCCCCACGTCAATTCATTCGCTGGTTACTCTTGGCTTAGTTTTTGGCAATCGACATTTGCATGCCATGTTTGGGGCGGAGCGTAATGCTGGGCAGCGCGGCTACGGGATGCCCCGGAACCAGCCGCAACCGAAAGCACTGTGCCATTGTCGCCAGGAGCAGGCTCGCTTCCATCATGGCAAAGGAGGCTCCGATGCACAGGCGCGGTCCGCCGCCAAAGGGGAAGTAGGCGAAGCGCGGGAGACGTTGGGCTGCCTCCGCCGTCCAGCGCTCCGGCTCGAATTGCTCGGGCTGTTCAAAGAAGCGGGGATCGCGGTGCAGTATCCACGGGCTCATGACCACATTTGCGCCGGCGGGAAGCCGGTAGCCTCCCAGTTCGACATCTTTGGCCACCGTGCGGGCCAGGCTCCAGGCGGGCGGATAGAGGCGCATGGATTCTTTTACCACTTTGTCGGTGTAGGGCAGGCGCGGCAGGTCTTCCAGTTGCGGCGTGCGGCCGCCCAGGACGTGGGCCAACTCCTGGCGAAGTCTCCCCTCCGCGTCCGGATGCTGGCTGAGCAGATACCAGGTCCAGGAGAGGGAGACGGCGGTGGTCTCATGCCCGGCCAGCAGGAAGGTGAGGATTTCGTCCCGCAACTGGCGGTCGGTCATGCCGCTGCCATCTTCGTCGCGGGCCGCCATGAGCATCGAGAGCAGGTCGCCGGTGTCCTCGCCGCTGGCCCGGCGCTGACGAATGATGCGATTCACAATTTCGTCGAGCTCGCGCACTGCTCGCTTGACTCGTAACCACGCTGGCACCGGAAAGTGGCGCAGCACGGGAGGCAGGATCATACGGCCTCCCGAGGTGTGGCGCATCAGGATGTTGAGCGCTTTCGCGACTCGTTCCGTGTCCTCTTTCACCTCCACGCTGAAAAGCACTTTGGCCACGATTCGCATGGTGAGCTGCATCATCTCCTGATGGATGTCGCGCACGTCGGCGTCCTGCCATGTGGCCAGCATTTCCTCGGTGTAAGCAGCCATGGTTTGCCCATACGACGCCATCCGTTCGCGATGGAAGGCAGGCTGGGACAAGCGCCTCTGCCGCAACCATCCCGGGCCTTCGCTGGTCAGCAGGCCTTCACCCAGAAACCAGCGGCTGTTCTGGATGACTTTGTCCTTGGCAAAATTCTGCGACTGCGATATCAGGACCGACTCGATCAGACTGGGATGGTTGAGGAAATACACGTCCATCCAGGCGGCGCGGTAGTAGAAGATGTCGCCGAATTCACGGGCCCAGCGGGTATAGATGGCCAGCGGGTCGGGATCAAATAGAGGTAAGTTCCCGATCAGGAATCGAGGCGGAGGGCCGGGCGGACGACGGAGAACTGCAGGCATAGGAAGTCCGGGGTGAGCTTAGGATCTTCTGATGGAGGACGGACGTCCTCGTCCGTCTAATGCAAGCTCCGGTACAAGGACGGGCGGGGACGCCCGTCCTCCATCACACCCTGCTTTGATTTTACAGGTCTCGCGCTGAGCGGTCCGAGAGGCCTTGTCTATAATGACTAAACTCAGAATGACTCAAACCACACTTCGTCCCGATTACAAGGAATTTTCCCGGCTCGCCAAAGAAGCCACGCTGGTGCCGGTGGTGAAATCGGTAGCTGCCGATTTGCTGACTCCGGTCTCCGCCTTCCTAGCGATTGCTGCCGCTGAGCCGGACGCCTTTCTGCTGGAGTCGGTGGAGCGCGGCGAACAGATTGGGCGCTACACTTTTCTGGGAGCGCGTCCTAACATGCAGGTGTGGGCGCACGGCGCCGACATTACGGTGCAGCGCGGTAAGCGCACGGAAAGGCGCCACGGCAGCGCGATCCAGGTCATTAAAGAATTGTTGCGGCAACATCGTCCCGCCGCCGTGCCTGGCTTACCGCCATTTACCGCGGGCGCGGTCGGGTACTTCGCCTACGACGCAGTGCGCCAGCTGGAAAATATCGGCGAACATGCCACAGACGATTTTTCCCTGCCCGATTGCATATTGATGTTCTTCGATCGTCTGCTGGCGTTCGATCATCTGCGCCACCAGATTCACATCATTGCCACGGCCGACGTATCGCGCGAGAGTCCGCGCCGCGCATACGACCGGGCAGCGAAAGACATTGCCATCCTGGAAAGGAAACTGGCTGCGGGATTGCGGCCGGCGCACTGGAACAAGGGCCGGCGGCCGGCAAAAGGAAAATTGAAAGTTCACGCCGGGACCAGCCGGCAGCGATTCATGGATTCAGTCAAGCGCGCCAAGGAATACATCGCCGCCGGAGACATCTTTCAGGTCGTGCTTTCGCAGCGGCTGGACTTTACTCCGTCAGTCGAGCCCTTTGACGTGTACCGCGCCTTGCGCCGGGTGAATCCTTCTCCTTATTTGTATTTCCTGCGCATGGGGGACACCCATGTGCTGGGCTCTTCGCCCGAGATGCTGGTGCGGGTGCGCGGGCGCAAGCTGGAATATCGCCCGATTGCAGGCACGCATCCGCGAGGACATGACGAAGCTGAAGACCAGCGCCTGGCGGAGCAGATGCTGCACGATGAGAAGGAACGCGCTGAGCACGTAATGCTGGTCGATCTGGGACGCAACGATCTGGGGCGGGTAAGCGAATACGGCTCGGTAAAAGTCAAGGACCTGATGTTCGTGGAACGCTACTCGCACGTGATGCACATCGTTTCGGCGCTCGAAGGCAAGCTGCGCCGCGACCTGGATGCGCTCGATGCCTTCGCGGCATGTTTTCCGGCGGGCACGCTGAGCGGCGCGCCCAAAGTCCGCGCCATGCAGATCATTGAAGAGCTGGAACCGACCCGGCGTGGGGTGTACGGAGGCGCGGTGCTGTATGCGGATTTTGATGGGAACCTGGATTCCTGCATTGCGATCCGCACCATGCTGATGCAGGGGAAGAAAGCGTTTCTGCAGGCCGGGGCGGGGATTGTGGCGGATTCCGATCCGGCGCGGGAGTTTGAGGAGAGCATGAACAAGGCTCAGGCAGTGCTGCGCGCGGTAGAGGCGGCGCGAGGTAGGGGCTAGGCTGCCACGAACCCCGTTATCGCCACGGCCTGCGTAGGCCCGGACGCCCTCGTCCGGGCGGGCGAGCGAAGCTCGCCTTGGGTTTATGGTTATGCCACAAGAGAGAACCCGCCGGGCTTCGCCCGGCCGGGCGGGTGAGGGCACCCGCCCCTACGTGGGTGGTGGTGGCTCCCGGCGGCAAATTCTCAGCGCAAGGATTAAACTAGTAGAAGAAGGCAATCATCTATGAATAGCTTTGGCAGCCGGTCGGTCCTGCGCGTGGGCAGCAAGGAATACGAGATTTTCCGTCTCAAGGCGCTCGACGAAAAGGGCATTTCCACCAAACATCTTCCTTACTCACTCCGCATTCTGCTGGAGAATTTGTTGCGCACCGAAGACGGGCGCAACGTGACCGCGGATGACATCAAGGCGCTCGCCGCCTGGAACAGCAAGTCCAGGCCGGACAAGGAAATTGCGTTTACCCCCAGCCGGGTCTTGCTGCAGGACTTTACCGGAGTGCCAGCCGTGGTGGACCTTGCCGCCATGCGCGATGCCATGAAGCGGCTATGGGGCGATCCCTCGCTGATCAATCCGCTCCAACCGGCCGAGTTGGTCATCGATCACTCGGTGCAGGTGGACGAGTTCGGCACGCCGCAATCCTTCCAGCTCAATGCCGAGCTTGAATTCATCCGTAACAAGGAGCGTTATGCCTTCCTGCGCTGGGGGCAAACTGCGTTTCGCAATCTGGCTATCGTGCCTCCCGATACCGGCATCGTGCACCAGGTGAACCTGGAATATCTGGCTCGCGTCGTCTTTGTGCAGGAATCAAACGGGAAGCGTACCGCCTATCCCGATACTCTGGTCGGCACTGATTCGCATACCACCATGATTAACGGCCTGGGCGTGCTGGGCTGGGGCGTCGGCGGGATCGAAGCCGAGGCCGCCATGCTGGGACAGCCTGTCTCCATGCTGATTCCGCAAGTTGTCGGCGTGAAGCTCACCGGCGAGCTTCATGAAGGCGCTACCGCGACTGACCTCGTTCTAACCATCACCGAAATGCTGCGCAAACATGGCGTGGTGGGCAAGTTCGTCGAGTATTTTGGCCCCGGCCTGCCGGAACTTTCGCTGGCGGACCGCGCCACCATCGGCAACATGTCCCCTGAATATGGCGCCACTTGCGGCATCTTCCCGGTGGATAAAGAAAGCCTCGCCTATCTGCGGCTTACCGGGCGTTCCGAAGAACAGGTTGCGCTGGTCGAGGCCTACTGCCGCGAGCAAGGCATGTTCCACGACGAGAAGACACCCGAAGCAGAATATTCGGAGCTGCTGACGCTTGACCTGCGCACCGTCGAGTCCAGCCTGGCCGGGCCCAAGCGTCCGCAAGACCGGGTGACGCTCTCGCAGGCGGGAGAGTCATTCCGCCTCGCTCTGCCCTCTCTGCTCAAGCCAAAGTCTTCCGCCCAGGTGGCGGCTCCAGCAGCCGTCGCTTCCGGCAATGCCCCTACCAGCAGCGTTCCCAAGCAAGTGGACCGCTGGGAACAGGAAGGCGGCAGCCCCACTGCAATCGGCATCGACAACCACAAGTTTGAAGAACACGTTCCCCCCGACGTGAAGAAATCGCTGCGCCACGGCAGCGTGGTGATCGCCGCGATTACTTCCTGCACCAACACTTCGAATCCGTCGGTGATGGTGGCTGCCGCCCTGGTCGCCAAGAAGGCGGTGGAGAAGGGATTGACCGTTCCTTCCTGGGTAAAGACCTCGCTGGCGCCCGGATCGAAGGTGGTCCGCGACTATTTGGAGAAAGCTGGGCTGCTGCCTTATCTCGAAAAAATCAAATTCCACATCGTCGGTTACGGGTGCACCACCTGCATCGGAAACTCGGGGCCGCTGCCCAAGGAAGTTTCAGAGGCGATCGACGAGAAAGATCTGGTCGTGGCCTCGGTGCTCTCGGGCAATCGGAATTTCGAGGGCCGCATCAACTCCGAAGTGCGCGCGAATTATCTGATGTCGCCGCCGCTGGTGGTGGCCTTTGCGCTGGCCGGGCGCATCGATCTCGACCTGCGTACGGATCCCATCGGCAGGGGAAAAGATGGAGAGGAAGTCTATCTGGCGGACCTGTGGCCGCCGCAACGCGAAGTCGAAGAGACGATACGGAAATCCATTTCGTCCGACATGTTTACCAAGAGCTACGGTGAAGTGTACGAGGGCGACGCCCAGTGGCGCGGACTGCCCGTGCCCAAAGGCGAAACCTATGCCTGGGAAAAGGATTCCACATACATTCGCCGCGCCCCTTACTTCGACGATATGTCGCTGCAACCCGCGCCAGTTGAAGACATCCGCGGTGCGCGGGTGCTGGCAGTGCTCGGCGACAGCGTGACCACCGACCATATCTCTCCCGCCGGTTCGATCAAGAGAGACAGCCCCGCCGGCAAGTACTTGATTGAACACGGCGTAAAGCCGGCAGACTTCAACTCCTACGGATCGCGGCGCGGTAATCATGAAGTCATGGTGCGCGGCACGTTCGCCAATGTGCGGTTGCGCAACAAGATGGTTCCCAGCCTCGAAGGCGGGTTCACTCGCCATTTGCCTGATGGCGCGGAGATGTCGATCTATCGACGCTTCCGAAAAATACATTGCCGAGGGCGTGCCGCTGGTGGTCCTGGCCGGAAAAGAGTACGGCTCCGGATCATCCCGTGACTGGGCCGCCAAGGGTCCGCGCCTGCTGGGCGTGCGCGCCGTGATTGCGGAGAGCTACGAGCGTATTCACCGCTCCAACCTGGTGGGCATGGGGATTCTGCCTCTGCAATTTCTGGCGGGAGAAAACGCGCAGTCGTTAGGTCTCACCGGCGAAGAGGTCTTTGAAATTTCGGGGGTCAATGATCTGGTCCGGAAGTTTGCCGCGGGACGGCACGTGAAGGTCCGCGCGGGTCAAAAAGAATTCAACGCGCTGGTGCGCATCGACACGCCGCAGGAGGCGCAGTACTACGCCAATGGCGGCATCCTGCAGTTCGTGTTGCGCCAGTTGATTGCCAGCAAGCCGGCGCCCGTACACGCGTAATTGCACGAATTTTGTCGCGGTGGCACGAAGTAAACTCGTGCCCTTCCCAATCTCGTTGGCGAAGTGGATTGCAGCGACTCTTATGCCTCTCGTCGAAATTCGCAATCTAACGAAAGTCTTCCCCCTGGGTGAGTCGATGTTCGGCGCCCGCGCCACCGGCGAGGTGCGCGCCGTGGACGATGTGTCGCTCGACATTCACTCCGGCGAGACTCTGGGACTGGTGGGCGAATCGGGATCGGGGAAAAGCACGCTGGGCCGCCTGGTGCTGCGCCTGATCGAACCGACTTCCGGCAGCGTGCGCTTTGAGGGCCGCGACCTGCTGGCGGCCGGTCACGGCGAGATGCGCCGCCTGCGGCGCGACATGCAGATCGTCTTTCAGGACCCCTTCGGGTCGCTCGATCCCAGAATGAATGTGGAGGACATTATCAGCGAGCCGTTGGTGATTCATGAAGCGATGGGCGTGACGGCGCGCCGCGCCCGCATATCCGAGTTGCTTGGCGCAGTTGGTCTCGATCCGTCAGTCCTGCCCCGCTTTCCGCATGAATTCAGCGGAGGGCAGCGGCAGCGCATTGGGATCGCGCGGGCGCTGGCACTGCGTCCCAAGTTTATCGTCGCGGATGAGCCGGTTTCGGCGCTCGACGTGAGCGTGGGTGCACAGATTGTCAATCTGCTGGCACAATTGCAACGCGAGTTTGGCCTGACTTACCTGTTGATTTCGCATTCCATGCCGGTGGTGCGCTATCTCGCCACTCGTATTGCGGTCATGTATCGGGGAAAGCTGGTCGAGGTCGGTGATACGCGGCAGATTACCGAGCAGCCGCAGCATCCATACACCCGGAGCCTGGTCGAAGCCACTCCGGAAATTGCAGTGTAGGGTCGCCCGCCGCAACCACGTAGGCCCGGACGCCTCATCCGGGCGGGCGAGCGCAGCTCGCCAACAGCTTTGGAGTCCTGTCTGCGGACAACCCGACCGGACCTTGCCCGGCTGGGCGGGTGAGGGCACCCGCCCCTACGTGTTTTGGGTGAAATCATCTATGTCTTTGTACCTGCGTTTTCTGGAGGCAAGTATGAAAGGTTGGTTAGTCGTGCCGTTGCTGTCCATCGCTGCTTTCGCTCAACAAGCCAAGAATCCTGTCACTGATGTCCTGCGCGACTCTCTGGCTGGCCGTCAGAAAAATACGGTCGCGGCCATTGAAGAAATGCCTGCCGACAAGTTTGGCTTCAGGCCCACGCCGGATCAGATGTCCTTCGGCCATCTGGCGGCGCACATCGTTGAAGCCAATTACTTTTTCTGCGCCAAGGTCGGCGACGTTCCCCAGCCCGAGGTTGAGGAGCTGTCGGAAACCGCTCCCAAGGACAAACTGGTGGCTGCGGCGCAAGCCTCGTTCGATTTTTGCGGCAGCGCTCTGGCTAAGGCTGAAGACGCGAAGCTTGGCGACCCAATCCAGGATTTCGCCAAGAAGACCCGGTCGCGCGCCTGGGCGGCGCTGGCTCTCGCCGGCAGCTGGGCTGATCACTACGGCGCCGCTGCCATGTATCTGCGGCTGAACGGGCTGCTGCCTCCAACTGCGCAGAAGAAGCCGGAAGAACAGAAGAAATGATGAAGCAGCGCCCTGCCGGAGTGATTGCGGTGGCGGCTGCTTTTTTCCTGGCCGGCGTTTACCTGCTGGTGGTCGGCCTCGTCATGCTGATCCGTCCCGGTGTGCTTTCGATGGCCGCGGGCGCTGCGCTGCTCGGCGGCCTCGAACTTGCCGGCCCCTACATGTTTCTCCTCGTGGGGGCGCTGGGCGCATCGGTTGCGCTCGGACTCTGGTGGCTGCACCGCTGGGCCCGATGGCTGGCCATTCTTATCGCGACGACCGGGATCGTCCTCCTGCTACCCCGCATATCCAGTGCCCTGATTGACTTTCGACTTGGCAAGCTGGCCTGGAGTGGCCTGGAAGTGATGGTGAGGACAATAATCGTCTGGTATCTCTTCCAGGAACCGGTGGCGGAATACTTCAGTCTTGACCCGAGTCAAACATAACATGCAATACTAACGTCGCCAATGCACTCGAAACCGGGATTGTGCTGGAAGCCAGACGCGGCGAAGCCGCCGGCCGCGAGTTTGATCTCTTCCTGGTCCGCGCCAATCTTGAAGTCTATTACCGACATCGCGCTTGTTACTTTGAACGACGATGGTACGAAAAGATAAGCCTAAGAATCGTCGGTATGCCAGAACTGCCAGATATCGCCGCCTACATCACAGCGCTCGAGCAACGCATCGTTGGACAGCCGATCGAGCATGTGCGACTGGCGAGTCCTTTTCTGCTGCGAACCGTACAACCTCCGGTTGCTGATGTGGAGGGACGCACGGTACGAGAAGTGCAGCGCATCGGCAAACGCATCGCAATCGGCGTGGAAGGCGATCTCTGGCTGGTGCTGCACCTGATGATTGCCGGACGGCTGCACTGGAAACCTCCTCAAGCCAGGCTGGCAGGACGCAAGAGCCTGGCCGCCTTCGATTTTCTCACTGGCTCTCTGGTGCTGACGGAAGCCGGCACGAAGCACCGCGCATCATTATCGGTTCTCGCGGGCGAGGAAGCACTGCGCTCCGTGGATCCGGGAGGCATTGATGTTTTCAGCAGCAATCTCAACTCGTTTCGCGACGCACTCATGGTGGAAAATCGCGCGCTCAAGAGAGCTCTCACCGACCCGCGCATTGTCAGCGGCATCGGCAACGCATATTCGGACGAAATTTTGCACGCCGCCCAACTGTCACCGGTCACGCTGACCCACAAGTTGCAACCGGAGGAATGGCAAAGGCTGTTCACCGCGGCCCAAGACACACTCAAGCTCTGGATAGGCCGGCTGCACACTGAGGCCAAGTCTGGCTTTCCCGAGAAGGTGACTGCGTTTCGCAAGGACATGGCGGTTCATGGCCGCTATGGAGAGCCGTGCCCGAGGTGCGGCGAAAACATCCAGAGCATCCGCTATGCCGACAACGAAACCAACTACTGTGCGCGCTGCCAGACGGGTGGAAGAGTTCTTGCCGACCGCAGCCTGTCGCGGCTGTTGCGGTCGGACTGGCCGCGCACGCTCGAAGCGCTGGAGGCGCTTAAGCGCCGCTAGGGATGGGTATGTGTGGGTCGGACACTCATGTCCGAGGCCTTTGACTCGGTTGTTGACTTGAGGAGGTCTTGCAAGCCTTGTGCTCACACGCAACCACAAGTGCCTAGACTCAAAACCAAGTCAAAAGCGTCGGACAAGAGTGTCCGACCCACACACACGCTCACGCATTGACTTGCCTCTGGACGCGGCCTAACATGCCTGACGACATGCCCTGAGAAAAGGACTTTCTCCCCATGCCTGGACACGAGATTGCGCACTATCAGATCCTGGCAAAGCTCGGGGCGGGGGGCATGGGAGTAGTTTACCTGGCGCAAGATGCCCGTCTGGGACGCCGGGTCGCTCTCAAGGTCCTGCCCACGGAGTTCGCCGGGGACGAGGACAGAATCGCTCGCTTCGAACGAGAGGCGCGCGCAGTGGCTGCGCTGAGCCATCCCGGAATCGCAGTTCTGTACGAGATCGGCGAGGCGGACGCCGTTCGCTATCTGGCCATGGAATATGTAGAGGGCAGGAGCCTGCAGGAAGAACTTGCGGCTGGGCCGTTGTCCGCGGACCGACTGTTCGACTATACCTCCCAAATCGTAGACGCGCTGGAGCATGCTCATCGTCGAGGCATTCTTCATCGCGATATCAAGCCCGCGAACATCATGGTGACTCCCGACGGCCGAGTGAAATTACTCGACTTTGGTCTCGCCAAGGTTCTCGAAGGCAAGGATGAAACCCGTTCGGCAGTAACCGCACCCGGAACGTGGATGGGCACGCTGCACTACTGTGCACCGGAGGTGTTGCGCGGCCATGAAGCTGATCGTCGCAGCGACCTGTACAGCCTGGGCGTCGTGCTTTACCAGATGGCCTGCGGCCGCTTGCCGTTTGAGGGCCTCGACGGGCATGCGTTGGTCAGCGCGATTTTGAGTGGACAGGCAAGGCCGGCGAAAAACAGCAATCCGCTGGTCGGCGCCGGTCTCGAACGCCTCGTCATGGGACTCATCGCGGCTGATCCGGATCGGCGTCCGCAGAGCGCGGCAGATCTTTCGAGAACTCTGCGCCAGGTTGCCGGCGGCGTGACTCTCCAACCAGGCGTCGCGCCAGCAGCGCCGGTGCTCGCGGTGCTGACCTTCCGGAACATCACCGACGATCGTAGCGCAGACTGGTTGGGCACTGGCCTGGCCGAAACCCTCACTACCGACCTGAAGAGGCTCAAGCTGGTGAGCGTGGTCAATCGCGCGCGGGTACAGGAAGCGGCGCGGGCATCACCTTCCGGATGCGGGCCATTCACAACTGATCGAGCTTGGTAAAGAGCTGGATGCACGTTGGCTGGTGTTGGGCAGCTATCAGCGTGCGGGAGAGAGACTCCGTATTCTGCCCCGCGTCATCGAAGTGGCGACTGGCGATGAAGTTGCCACGGCAAAGATCGACGGTAGATGGGAAGATGTATTTGCGTTGCAGGACCGCGTAGTTACCGACGTGATGGCCGCACTCGAGGTGAAGGTCGACAGCAGTGCGATGGAGAGAATCGCGGCACCAGAAACGCTCCACCTGGAAGCCTACGAAGAATACGCGCAGGGCCGTCTGCAGTTTAACGCCATCGGAAAGGAATCGCTGGAGCGCGCCCGCCAACACCTGGAGCGTGCGGTTGCGCTCGATCCAAACTATGCGTTGGCCTATGCCGCCCTGGGGGCCACACATGCCATGCGTTACATTCACCGCACCGATCCGACAGACCTCGACTACGCGGTTCGCTATTCCGAGCGCGCCATCGAGCTTGATCACGAAATCGGCGAACCCTATACATGGCTGGGTTATGCCTACATGCGCCAGGGAAAGATTGAGCAAGCCATCGGCGCCGGCCGCAAGGGCGTGGAGCTCCAACCGGACCTGGTGTTGGCCCACTATTTTCTCGGGGTGGCCTACATGGTGGCAACGGAGAGCGACCCCAACGGGTATCAGCCTGGGGTGACGCATCTTTTGGATGCGACGGTGACAGATCCCAGATGGGTAGCAACCTGGCTCTGTCTCGGTCAACTGGCGGCCATGTGCGGCGAATATGACCACGCACAGCAATATCTCCTGAGCGGCCTCGAGCTCCAGCGCCGCGGGCCTGGTTTCGGATACTTCATTGGGCCGGAGATGATCCTGGCGACCGTAACCCAACGTCGCGGAGACATTGGGAAGGCGCGCGACATCTACGCCTCTGCCGCTGCCTCATTCGAATCCTGTGATCACGTTTACCGCGAGGCTTTCCTGGCCTTGACTGGCTGTGGGCTCGGCGATCTCCTGCGGCGTGAAGGTCATTTTGATGCAGCATTGACCGAGTTTCGCCGCGCCCACCGCCTGGTTAAGGAATTTCCCCGCATGCTGGGCCGTCAGCGTGTGCTGGCTCGCACCCTGGCGGGAATGAGCGCAGTATATGCAGCACAGGGCGACAGCCAGCGCGCGGACGAGTTGTTGGAACAAGTTGCTTCGTTGTTGATCGAGATTGGTCACGCTCCGCAATCCTGTATTTGGGAAGGCTTTATCGGGCAGTTGTATTACGCTGCCGGCGCCGCTTACGCGCGGCTCGGCAAGCCTGAGGCTGCACTCGATTATTTGGAGAAAGCAGTCGCGAGCGGCTGGAGAGATGCGCACTGGCTCGGGTCCGACCCGGAGCTGGCTGCATTGCGCACGCAGAGCCGGTTTCACGCCCTGCTGGAAAATCTCAGACTCTTGCCCGTTCTGGAATTCAGGCCGAGCAGAGGCCGCAGCTCAACTGATGCGGCCTGAGGTGTGGGTCGGACACTCCTGTCCGACGTCTTTGACATTGTTTTTGCTTCTAGGACTTTGTGGCCGCGGTATGCGTACGAGCCGCGGAAATCAGTGCAAATCAAGGTCAAAAGCGTCGGGGAGGAGTGTCCGACCCGCACACAAGCAAACGACCTTTACTCTTCTTCTTCCTTCACGTCGCCGCGGGCCGCCTTGGCCTTCTCTACAATTTTCTCCTGCAGCATTCCGGGCACCGTGTCGTAGTGATGCATTTCCATGTTGAAGCTGCCGCGGCCCTGGGTCATTGATGTCAGGTCAACACCGTAAGTGAGCATTTCGGCCATGGGAACTTCGGCTTTCACCACCGTGTTGCCACCCTTGTTGTCCATGCCCTGAATGCGTCCGCGGCGGCTGTTCAGGTCGCCCATGATACTGCCGGCGAAATCGTCAGGCACGGTGATCTCGACCGCCATCACGGGCTCGAGCAGCGTCGGCTTTGCTACCTCCATGGCTTTCTTGAACGCGATGCGGCCCGCCATCTGGAACGACATGTCATTCGAGTCCACATCGTGATATGACCCGTCGTAAAGAATGACTCGAAAATCCACCACCGGAAATCCCGCGAGATACCCGCGGGCGGCCGCGTCTTTGATTCCTTTTTCGATGGCAGGAATATAGTTCTTGGGAATCGAGCCGCCGAAGATGTCGTTGACGAATTCGAACTCGCCGCCGCGCGGCAGCGGTTCCATTTTGATTTTGCAGTCTCCGTACTGCCCGTGCCCGCCGGTCTGCTTTTTGTGCTTGCCCTGGACATCGGCCTTGCCGCGAATGGTCTCGCGGTATGGGACCTTGGGAGCTTTCAGCACAACTTCTGTGTGGTACCGCTTCTTCATCTTGGAGACAACCACCTCGATGTGCTGCTGGCCCGTCCCGGCGATCAGAAACTCCTTGGTCTGGGGATCGCGGAAGAAGCGCAGCATGGCATCTTCTTCCATCAACTTGTGGATGCCGGGGCCCAGCTTGTCCTCGTCTGCGCGGCTCTTCGGTTCGATGGCGAAGGTGATGGCCGGTTCGGGCAAGTGGACTCGCGGATATTGAATCGGCGCGGACTTGTCGCCCAGGGTGTCGCCGGTGAGCGTGTCTTTCAGTTTGGCGACCGCGCCGATGTCACCCGCGTGGAGCTCTGTCACCGGCACCGCCGTCTTGCCCTGCATGATGGAAATGTGCGCGAACTTCTCCTGGGAACCGCGGCTGAAGTTCAGCAGCGTCGCATCGTTTTTCAGGACGCCGGAGAAAACCTTGAAATAAGAAATCCGCCCGGCGAAGGGATCGGAAACCGTCTTGAACACGTAGAGCGATACTGGCTCCGCATCGGTCTCATGCCGCCGTGGCGGCTCGCCATTGCTGGCTGAGGCAGGGTCACCCTGCACCCACTCGTGCTCAGAAGGCGCGGGCGTGTAGTCAACGATGAAGTCCATCACCCGGTCAGCGCCGATATTGCCCAGACCGGAGCCGAAGATCACGGGGAAGATCTTGTCCTCCCGAATCGCATTGTGCAGCGCCGGAATCAGGTCTTCTTCCGGGATAGTACCCTTTTCGAAAAATTCCTCCAGCAATGCGTCGTTGCCCTCGGCCACCAGTTCCACCAGCTTTTCGTGCTGGGCCTGGGCCTCATCTTTCATGTCGGCCGGAATCTCAACTTCCTTGCCCTTGCCGTTGCCGCCCAGTTCGTAGGTGTAGGCCTTCATGGTCACCAGATCGACCACGCCCCGGAAGTTTTTCTCTTTCCCGATGGGCAGTTCGAGTGGGATGACGGCGCGCCCGAACGCATTGGTCAGGGATTCCAGAACGCGGTCGGCGTCGGCGCGATCGCGGTCCATGCGGCTGGCCACAATCAGGCGCGGCGTCTGGTATTCCTCGCAGTAGTTCCACACCCGCTGGGTGACCACCTCGACGCCGGCAACGCCGTCCACCACGACAATGGCGGCATCGACTACGGGCAGCACGAGCTTGGCTTCGTGAACAAACATGTTGAAGCCGGGCGTGTCCACGATATTGATTTTGGTCTTGCCCCACTCCACGTGGGCCAGGCCGGCGGAAATGGACATCTTGCGGGCGATTTCTTCCTCGTCATAGTCGGTGGTCGAGGTGCCGTCGTCCACGCGTCCCAGACGCTGGTTCGCGCCCGCGGCATACAGCATGGCGGAAACCAGCGAGGTCTTGCCTGCGTGTCCGTGCCCAATCACCGCTACATTCCGGATATTCGCGCCTTCATAAGCCTTCACGGGTTCGCTCCTTGAGAAAAAGGCGGGCTCATAGGGACTTAAAGAAGAGGACAACCTATAGACCGAAGCCCGACAGCCTGTCAAAACCTAGGATGCTACCACAGCGGAATTTGGCCGCTCAAGGGAGTTGCCGGTCGGGTGGGTCAGTTTCACGATACAACCCAAAAAATGCAAGAACCACCAAAACTTTCCCCTGACATCATTATTATGGAGTGCGCTCAGAAATCATCTCCCCAGAGGAACCTGAATCTATGCGACGTCTGCTTGCTATTTTTCCCGGCATGGCCTTGTTGGGTTTGTTCGTTCTCGCCTCGATTTTCCCGTCCCAGGCACACGCGTCGGCGTCCGACAAAACTATCGCTTCGCGTAACGCGACCGTTGAAGGTGTCAGCCTGCATTACCTGACTGCCGGCCAGGGCCCCATGGTGGTCCTGATCCACGGCTACGCGGAGACTTCGCGCATGTGGAGGCCGGTCATTCCGATGCTGGCGGAGCGATTTACGGTGATCGCGCCCGACCTGCCCGGAATCGGCGATTCCGCCATCCCCGCCGACGGCCTGGACATGAAGACGGCGGCGATCCGCATTCATGCCCTCGCCCGCTCCCTCGGCGCCCAGAAAGCCGAAGTGGTTGGCCACGACATCGGGCTGATGGTCGCTTACGCCTACGCTGCGCAGGTTCCTTCGGAGGTAACGAAGCTGGTAGTAATGGACGCGTTTCTCCCGGGCGTGGCCGGATGGGAGGCGGTTTACAACAATCCGGGCATTTGGCACTTCCGCTTCAACGGGCCAACTCCCGAAGCCCTGGTGCAGGGACGCGAGCGGACCTACTTTGAACATTTCTGGAATGATTTTGCGGCGGACAAGACCCACTCCATTCCTGAAGCCGAACGCAAGGCATACACCGCGGCTTACTCTCGTCCGGGACGCATGCGCGCCGGCTGGGCGTACTTCGTTTCCTTCCAGCAAGCAGCAAAAGACTTCGCTGAACTCTCCCAAACCAAACTCACCATGCCGGTCCTTTCGATCGGAGGCGAAAAGGCGAACGGTGACGTGCTGGCGCAGCAGATGAGACTGGTGGCCTCCGACGTGACCTTCGTCGTCCTAAAAAACACGGGACACTGGGTGATGGAAGAAAACCCGAAGGAAACGATGGATGCCCTGGTGAAATTTCTCTGAAGCGGGTGGTCCGCGCTCTCATTTGATGCCGATCACGATTGAGTCGGGGCCCAGCAGGTGCTCTACACGGGTTTCGCGGAAGCCGGCTTCTTTCATCCAGCCCATGCAATCGGCGCCGGTGTAGTCGAAGCCGCCGGGCGTTTCGATCAGCATATTCAGGCTCATGAGCAGGCCGAAGGCGTTTTTGCAACGGTCGTCATCAATGATGCCGTCATAAACGATCAATGCGCCTCCGTGGGGAATCGCCGCAAAGGCCTTTTTTACCAGCGTTTTCTTTTCTTCGAGGTTCCAGTCGTGCAGGATGTGTCCCATCATCACGACATCCGCCTTGGGCAAATCCCCATCGAAGAAGCTGCCGGCACGAAACGCCACGCGCGAGCCGAGTCCGTTAGCGGCAACATACTCTTCAAAGGTGGGAGCAACTTCGGCCAGATCGAAACCGATTCCCGAGATATGCGGGTTGGCCAGCGTCACCTGCACGATCAGATCTCCCTGAGCAGTGCCGACATCCACGGCTGTTTTGTGGTTCTTCCAAGGAAACTTGCTGGCGATGAGGCGGTTCGCCCCGGTGCTGATCCCGGTCATGGCCTTGAGAAAACCTTTCAGGTTTTCCGGGTCGGCGTAGAGCGCGCCAAAAAAATTCGGCCCGCCACCCTTGGCTTCGTTCTGTAATTCTCCCGTCCGGAGCGCGGCGGTGAGATTTGCCCAGAAGTGGTAAAGCCGGCGATTCGCCATCTCCAGAATCCCACCGACGTAGGTGGGCTTTCGCTTGTCCAGAAATCTGTCGGTCGCAGGCGTGTTCGAATACTTGCCGTTGACTCGCTGCAGGAAGCCGAGCGCGACCAGCGCGTCCAGAAAGTCACGCGCCGATCTGGGATGGAGCCCCAGCCGCCCCTGCAGGGAATTCAAGTCCTCGGCGCCGTGGGCCAGTTCGGTGAATACTTCCATCTCGATCGCGCTCAGCAGAGTCTTGGAGGCCCAGAATCCAAGGCCCACCTGCATGATGGCTTCTATGTTGGGTTCGTTCATTGTGGCGAATTGTATCTCAGATTTAAATTGGGTGGGGATGGGTTCAAACTCCGTCCAGGCGCATCTAGTTGGCCAGATGCCCGCAAGTTCGGAATCATCGCCCGAGACGCTAAACTGAAATTTATGAGCCATCCCGATCCAGACGGGCAGACCATCAAGACGATTTCTGTTCTCGGAATTCCATTCGACGCGAATTCTTCGTACCTGCGTGGTCCGGCGCAAGCCCCGCAGGCAATCCGCGATGAAGTTTATTCGGGGTCCAGTAATTTGTGGACTGAAGATGGCATTGACCTGGGCCGGCCAGGTTCCTTTCACGACGCCGGAGATGTCGCCATGCCTGACGACGCGGGCGCGGCCTTCCCCGCGATCGAATCCGCCGTCGATCAGACCTTGAAGCTGGGCCATCCGCTGATCTGTTTAAGCGGCGATCATTCGGTGACCTATCCCACCATCAGGGCCTTTCACGCGCACTATCCTGACCTGGCCATCCTGCACTTCGACGCTCATCCGGACCTCTACGACGTGCTCGACGGCAACCGGCTTTCTCATGCCTGTCCCTTCGCGCGCATCATGGAGGAACATCTGGTCCGCCGCCTGGTGCAGGTTGGCATTCGCACCATCAACCGACAGCAGCTTTCGCAAGCCGCCAGGTTCGGCGTCGAAGTCATCACCATGCGGAACCTGGATCGCTTTTCCAGCCTGAAGCTCGAGGGACCGCTCTTTATCAGCTTAGACCTGGATGTGCTTGATCCCGCTTTCGCGCCGGGCATCTCGCACTACGAGCCAGGAGGAATGTCGGTTCGAGAAGTGCTGGGCTGCATTCAGGGGTTGAAGGTCCCTGTCGTCGGCGCCGACATCGTTGAGTACAACCCAACCCGAGACCTGCACGGCCAGACCGCCATGGTCTGCGCCAAATTCGTGAAGGAAATTGCTGCGGCAATTCTTCGCAAGGACAACGTCGCGCCCGGCGTCTGGCCTTAGGTGGATCAGATTTTGTGCGAGTGCCTATCCCTTGGGCGCCCGTGCAGTCCAGAAAGTCCACCCACATTTGACGGATCCGGCGATCAGGAGCGCTCCACCCGACATGGCCAACGCTACCAACATACTCGTCCACTCGTTTCCGTTGTGAGGCGCGGCGGCCACCCGCGGCAAATGCACAATCAGCACCCACAGAAAAAACATGAGGCCCAACAGAATTGCGGAGAAGCGGGCCGTTTTTCGAGCTGCAATAGAGACTGCGGCGCATGAAAAGGCAACCCCGACAAAATAAGCCCAGAACAGGCGTCCCGGAATCCAGGCCGGCACCAGGGTTGCAATAAAGCGGGCATACAGGAAGTGTTGAATGGCGAAAACCACGAGAGGCAAAGCAAACAGGATTCGTCCCAGTTTCTTTACTCCGGCCAGGACCAGGGCCGCACCGCACAGGGCCAGAAGTTCAGAGCCGCTGGTCCACGGGCCCGGATCGTGAATATTCGCCATCAATCGGGGGACGTAGGCCAACAGCACGCGAACGCAAAGCAGGATTGCCAACGATATTGCGGCGCAACGAGCCAAAATTCCGGTTGCAATACCCGCCGCCGCTGCCACCAGAGTGATCGCGGTGACGTATCCCCAAAACAAGGGTGTCGGGGCCCACGGCGGGCCGGGCGCGGGTGCCGACGCGGCCAGGGCATGGATTAAATACTGAAGGCCAAATGCCGCCATCGCGGTGGCAAGGAACGCGCGACCCAGGTTGGTCAGCTTTTTCATAATGTTCTTGGACTGTCCGCCTGTGGTCAGGTTAACTTGAAGCCGACATCCTAACCCTTCGGAGCGATCGATGAACAGGAGCATTTGGTTTTTTGGAATTTTTGCGGTTCTGGCTATGGCAGTTTCGATGGGGCAAGCCGGAGCACCGCATGCGGGAGAGAGCGCCGGGTGGCCGACACCGCAGGAGGGTGATTTCGTTGTCCACAACTTTCGCTTTCAATCGGGCGAGACCATGCCTGAGCTGCGACTGCACTACACAACACTGGGAAAGCCGGCGAAAGACGCCAGCGGACGCACTACGAATGCCGTCCTCGTGCTTCATGGCACCGGAGGCACGGGGCAAGGACTGTTGCAGCCCATCTTTGCCGGCGTGCTGTTCGGGCCGGGCCAGTTGCTGGACGCGACACGATATTTCATCATCCTCCCCGACAACATCGGTCACGGGAAATCCAGCAAGCCCCGCGACGGCATGCGCGCACACTTCCCTCAATATGACTATGCGGACATGATTGCCCTGCAACACGAACTGGTCGAGAAAGGTCTGGGTGTGAACCATCTGCGACTGGTAATGGGCACGTCGATGGGCTGTATGCACTCCTGGATGTGGGGCGAAACCTACCCTGACGAAATGGACGCATTAATGCCCCTCGCCTGTCTGCCGGTGCAGATTGCCGGACGAAATCGCATGTGGCGCAAGATGATCATCGACGGAATTCGTCAAGACCCGGATTGGAAGAATGGAGACTACGACAGCGAGCCTCGCGCGGCCCTGCAAATTTCCGCAGATTTTCTATTGATCGCGGGCAGCGCGCCTCTCCACATGCAGGAGGACCTGCCGACCCGTGATGCCGCCGACCAGTTCCTGGAAGCAGCCATGAAGCGAACCACAGCCGGCCTCGACGCCAACGATTTTCTCTATGCGGTAAGCGCTTCACGAAACTATGATCCTTCGCCCCGGCTCGATGCCATCAAAGCGCCGGTGATGTTCATCAATTCCGCGGACGACTTCATCAATCCTCCTGAGATGGGGGTGGCAGAACGCGAGATCAGGAAGGTAAAGCGGGGAAGGTTTGTATTGTTGCCTGCTTCCGAACAAACGCACGGTCACGGCACCCACACTCACGCCGCAGTCTGGCAGCAGTATCTCAAGCAACTGCTTGAGGAATCCCAGCGTTGGAGGATTCCACTCACCAATTCCCATTTCACCACTTCTTGAAAATCACGAACACCGCCGCCACGATCAGGGCAAATCCCACGATGTAATTCCACTTGATCTGTTCGTCCAGATAGAGCACGGAGAACACCGAAAAAACCGTGAGGGTGATGACTTCCTGAATGGTCTTGAGTTGGACCGTGCTGAATTCGTACGATCCAATGCGATTTGCGGGAACCTGGAAACAATACTCGAAGAAGGCGATGCCCCAGCTGATCACGATGACTTTGAACAAGGGCGCCTGCCGGAACTTCAAGTGCCCGTACCAGGCGAAAGTCATAAAAATGTTGGAGATAGTGAGCAGAACGATCGTGGTCATAGTTATTATGCTGCCTTAAAGGATGGTGCCATTTCCAGTGCCGCAAAGAAAAATCGCGCCTGCGATTCCAGGTAGTGAGAAGATTTGTGAGGCGTAACATCAGCCACGAGCCATTTTTGAACTATGCTTTCCGAACTTGCCCGGTTCTCGGACCTTGGTTTCCTGCTGCTCCGGCTAATGGTCGGCGTGGTCTTTGTCACCAGTGGCTGGGGTCATCTCAAAGACCCCGAAAAACGCGGCAAGAGCATTGGCATGAGCAAGGCCTTTACCGCTTTTCTGGGCGCCGCCGAAGTGGCCGGAAGCCTGGGAATCATCTTCGGCGTCCTGACCCAATGGGCTGCATTGGGGCTGATCCTGATCATGCTGGGCTCGATCGAGAAGAAGATCTTCGTATGGCGTACCGGTTTTTGGGGCGAGAAGAATTCCGGCTGGCACTACGATCTGATGTTCGTGGTGATGAACCTGGTGATCGTGTTCACCGGTGGCGGGCGCTGGGTACTGATGCAATAGGTAATTGACCGATGTAGGCACGAGCGTCCCGCTCGTGCAACAGTAAGTACGAAGCCAAAGGCAACGTAGCTGCCGCACCAGCGAGGACGCTCAGCTGCATCCCCCGGGATAGATCATAAAGGGCACTTGCGCGCGGGCCTTATGTCCCCTATGCTTGTGACCAGCATTTTTTAAGTGGACCATGCATCGCCTGACCGCCAGACTGTTGCTTGTGTTTCTGCTCGCGGGGGTCTTTGTCCCCGTGGGCATGGCGATCTCCGCCCCTCTGCCGCACGCCTGCTGCATGCGGAAGCCGATGCACCAGCACGACTTCGGCAGCCGTGAAATCGAGGCCGTGGGCGGACGAAATGGCAATTGCTGTCCTCCCGTGACCACCGCTCATTGGGCCGAACTGGGAGCGGGAATCGATTCGAAGACCCAACCACTCCTGAGCTTCCTGGCCCCGGCCTCTCATCCGATTCTGCACAGCAATTATTCCAATTCTCTCCAGCCTGTCCGCGGCCCTCCTCTCAGCTAATCAATCTGCTCTGACTTTGCGCCTGGTTGATTTACGTCGGCTTGCCGATTGCGCGTACCTTTCCGCATTTTTGGCGGAAGCTGCGCTGGCTACGCTTGGCCTAGCTGGGGGCAACCTTTGCTGGCTCTCGGGAATGGCATCGTTTGCCCTTCCGGCGCGGGCGAGACGCCCCCGCGACTGCCGCCGGGGACGGCGCCTCACAAGAATACTGTCGGACAAATACGCATGTCTCGTGCGCTCTGGGCTGTACTAATTGTTGCTTTGCTGCTGGGGGTTGGCCTCTGGGTCTCAGGCCTGGTCTCGCATTGCTGTGGCGCCCGCCAGTCGCCCAGTCCCGCGGAAGCAGCGCTGGCCCGGCGGCTGCGCTCCTGGTCATTGCCAGCGGGCGCAAGACAGCGCCGCAATCCAGTCACCAGTTCGCCCCAGATGCTTCAGGAGGCGGCCCGGCACTTTGCTGACCACTGCGCTTCGTGCCACGGCAACGACGGCGACGGCAACACCGAGATTGGACGAAATCTCTATCCCCCTGCGCCGGACATGCGGCTACCGGCCACCCAGCAGCTCAGTGACGGAGAGCTTTACTACATCATTCACAATGGCGTTCGCTGGACAGGCATGCCGGCATGGGGCGAGCCCGGCAATGATAACGACCTGGATACCTGGAAACTGGTCCTCTTCATCCGCCATCTGCCCAACCTGACCGCGGACGAACTCGGCGGCATGGAACGTTTTAATCCGAAAAGCGATGCTGACCGTAAAGAAGAAAAGGAAGAACAGGATTTCCTGAATGGCGCTGGAGATCGAGCCCCGAAATCCCGATGAATGACTCAAGGAGGCAAGCGTGGAAAAGCAGACATTGAGGGTGGCTCGGATTCTGATTTGCACTTTGTTCTTGGGCACGCTGGCCTGGGCTCACGGCGGCATGGAACACATTCTGGGGACGGTCACTGCAATTACCGACCATTCCCTCTCGGTGAAGACCCGCGACGGGGCGGCCAGGACGGTGGAGTTCGATGGCGAGACCAAGTTCGTGAAAGGCGATGCCGCGGCTACGATCAAGGACGTTCAAGTGGGAAGCCGGGTCGCGATTCATGCTCACAAAAACGAAAACTCGCTGCATGCAGCGGAAGTCAGGATCGGCACCGACGCAGCTCCTGGCCGACACTAGCGCGACAAACTGGGGAGGAAACGTGACTTACAAGAACAAGGTAGCGCTGGTTGTGGTCGCGGTGTTGCTGAGCAGCCTCGCCGCTTACGCCACCATTTTCGGCACGGTCAGTGGACTGATCCACGACCCGCAGCACCGTCCGGTGCAGGGGGCGCGGGTCACTCTGCACGCCGCCAATTCCGCCTGGACGAAGTCCGCCAGCAGCAACGACTCAGGAGAATTTCGCTTCGACAGCGTGCCCCTCGGCGAGTACACGGTAACCGTGGACTTGGCCGGCTTCGCCACGGAAGAGCAGAAACTCGTTCTCAGTTCGGGCCGCGATGTCCGCACTCACTTTTCGCTGACGGTGGCTCAAGCCAAGGAGACGGTTGAGGTCAAGGACGAATCCATCGTAGTCAATCCCGAGTCCTCTACAACCGCAACCCTGGTGAGCCGCCGGCAGATTGCGCAGACTCCGGGCGCCGACCAGACCAACAGCCTGAGCATGATCACGAATTACGTGCCCAGCGCCTACATGGTCCACGACCAGCTCCACATTCGCGGAGGGCATCAGGTCTCCTGGTTAATTGACGGCGTGCCCGTGCCCAATACGAATATTGCTTCGAACGTCGGACCGCAGTTCGATCCGAAGGACATTGATTATCTCGAAGTGCAGCGCGGCGGCTACTCCGCGGAATACGGCGACCGCACTTACGGCGTCTTTAACGTGGTGACCCGGTCAGGCTTTGAGCGCGATCACCAGGCTGAGCTGGTGACCAGCTATGGCAGCTTCAATCGCACCGAAGACCAGTTCAGCATCGGCGACCACACCGACCGCTTCGCGTACTACGCCAGCGTCTCCGGCAACCGCACTGATCTTGGACTGGAAACGGGAAGTACGGAGGTGTTGCACGATCTGGGTGCGGGACTCAGCGCCTTTACTTCCCTGACGTTCAACAAGACGCCGAAAGACCAGCTTCGCCTGGTTGCCTCCTCTCGCGGCGATCACTATCAGGTCCCCAACGATCCCGACCAGCAGGCCCTGGGTATTCGTGACATAGAAAATGAGCGCGATGATCTGGTCAATTTTTCCTGGTTGCATGTCGTCAGCCCGTGGACCGTCCTCACGGTTTCGCCCTTCTACCACTTCAACCAGGCGCACTACATTGGCGATTATGTGGGCCAGCCCGATCCCGACGTGGTGATTCCCGAGGATAACCGGGGCTCGAACTACGTGGGCGGTGTGGTTTCTCTGGCTGTGAATCACGGGAAACACGATGCCCGTTTCGGTTTCCAGGTCTTCGGGGCGCGCGACAACCAGCTCTTTGGCCTTGTCACCAGCGATGGCAGCAACCCGCCGCTGAGCCAGCGTGAAAAAGTATGGGGGAATGTGGAAGCGCTGTTTCTGGAAGATCAGTATAAGCTCACCCGCTGGCTGACCATCAATGGCGGAGTACGGCTCACACATTTCGGTTCAACCGTGAGCGAAAACGCCATTGATCCGAGGATCGGCGCCGCCATTCGCGTGCCGCGCCTCAACTGGGTCTTCCGCGGCTTCTACGGACGTTACTATCAAGCCCCGCCGCTGCTCACGGTAAACGGTCCGCTGCTGGAGCAAGCCGCGCAGCAGGGGTTTGGTTTCCTGCCACTGCGGGGCGAGCGTGATGAGCAGCACGAATTCGGTTTGACTATCCCGGTGGCGGGATGGACCTTCGATCTCTCCAACTTCCGCACCGGCGCCAAGAACTTTTTCGACCATGACATCCTTGGCAATTCCAACATTTTCTTCCCCCTCACCATCGAGCGCGCCCGCATCCGGGGATGGGAAGGTACGATGAACTCGCCGCGTATTGCAGGACGGGCCCAGTTCCATGCCGCCTATTCTCATCAGTACGCGGAAGGCGCCGGCGGGGTCACCGGCGGCCTCACCGATTTCGCGCCGCCGGACGAAGGCTACTTCTTCCTCGATCACGACCAGCGCCACACCCTCTCTACCGGCGTAAATTTGACGTTGCCGTGGCGCACCTGGGCCGACTTCAACGCGAACTACGGCTCAGGCTTTGTCGATGGCGAAGGACCCGCGCACTTGCCCTCGCATGAGACCTTTGACTTTTCGCTGGGGAAATCCCTTGGTGAGAACTGGGACGTGCGCTTGACCGGGCTGAATTTGTCCAATCACCGTTATTTGCTGGACAACAGCAATACCTTCGGGGGAACGCACTACGTGAACCCGCGCGAGATCTCGGTGCAGCTAAAATATAGGTTCCGCTTCTAGAAACGGCCGTCGTACCTCAGGCGTCGGACTTCGGAGGCTGTGTCGCAACCTTTGGCGCGAGCCAGAAGTGCAGTAGCGGGTAAACTGCGAAGCGGCGCAAGAAATAAAACCCACGGCGCAAGTCGTGGGTAAAGAGTGGACCGCGAGCAAGCCTCGAAGGGGCGAGAGCAGGGCTGTGACACACTCTGTTTAGCCCAGCGCATCCAATGCGCGGGAGGGATTGTGGAGAACAAGTACAGATGAGATTCATTCTGGTGTTGCTGGCCGTCGCGGGTATCGCCGTTTCGACGCTCGCCTTGCGTGAGCACTATCGCACAGACACTTCGCCCTGCAGCATCAATGAGAAATGGGATTGCGGGATCGTGAACCACAGTCCCTACGCCGTGCTCTGGGGCGTGCCCGTGGCGACTATCGGGATTGTCGGCTATCTGCTGCTCGGCGCGCTGGCGCTTAAACGCCGGTATTCGGTTTTGTTGCCGCTTGCGTTGGGAGCGCTCGCGTTCTCACTCTATCTCGCCCACATCGAAGCGCACCTTCTGGGTGTCTGGTGCATTTACTGTGTGGCATCACTGGGCGTGATTTCAGCTTTCAGCCTTCTGACGTTAGGGACAGTTCTAAGCCGGCGCCGGCGCAAAAGCGTAAACCACTGAGAACAACGAAACGTGCATCAAGGAATTTCCGCGGGCGAGAACTCAGTTTGAACTTATCGCTCTTCTTCAGCCCGCCCCACCGGTCTTTTTCAGCGCTGCCAGAAGTTCCTCGTTATTGGGCGCCTGGTCCAGCGGATAGATCTTGGCGAACGCGATCTTTCCTTTCTTGTCCACGATAAACACGGCGCGCTCACTGATGCCGGGAAAGGGCTGCTCCTTGCGCAGGATGCCAAACTGTTCAGAGACCCTGCCATGAGGATAAAAATCTGCGCACATGGGCATATGCATCTGGCCGATTTCTTTCTTCTGCCAGGCTAACTTGCTCGGAATGGAATCCACGCTGATGTCCACGACCTGGGTATCGAGGCTGGCGAATTTCTCGCGGTCGGCGTCGAATGCGGGAACCTGCGCCGCGCATGTCGGCGTCCAGTCCAGAGGATGGAAGCTCAGCACTACGTTCTTTTTGCCGCGGAAATCACTGAGTTTAACGCTCAGATGGCGTTCGCCCTCGACTGCGGGCAACTCAAAATCCGGCGCTGTGTCTCCCACCTGCAGGGGCATGGCTCTCTCCTGTACTCATGTTAACCGAAGTGGTTATGCTGCGACGCGGTCAGTCTCCCTAGGTCTTCATGCTGCACTAGGGGCGCTACCAGGCTCGCGGCCTGGACCGCTACTGTCAAAATTAACATTCCTTTAACAACTTTCGAATTGGTCCCGTCTACTATCTTGCGATGCCACAGGAGCCTCTCGTCATTGAAGATATCCCTGGCCCGAAAGAAGGACAGCGCATTTTGCGGCTGAGCGGGCCTCTGACCATGACCACGCTGTTTGATTTCCAGTCAAAGGTCCGTACCGATAGCTCGAAGGTGCTGTTGCTTGATTTCACCAACGTTCCCTATGTCGACTCAGCCGGTATTGGGGCGCTGGTGGGCGCCTACGTCACCCACGAGAAGGATGGCCGCAGTCTATACCTGGTCGGAGTGAACGATCGGGTCCACAACGCGCTCAAAGTCACTCGGGTAGAGCAATTCTTCCACTTTGTCGATTCAGTGACGGCGGCGGAGCAGGCGCTCAGGGCGTAGAGAAACCGAACCCTGTCCTCAGGCATTATCATTTATTATTATCGGGTATGGTTGCGCGTCTTCTTGCCGCTCTGCTCGTGCTTTCGACAACCACGTTTGCTGGCATCAGCGAGGATGTGCGGCAGGCCCTGGCGCGAAATAACTTTTCCGCCGCCGAGGCCGAGTTGCAGAGCTATCGCGGCGAGAAAGGTCCCACGCCCGATTACGTGGAAGCTCTTTCCTGGATGGCCCGGGCCAGCCTGCAATCGAACCAGTTGGACCGCGCCCAGACCTATGCCCGGCAGACCGAGAGTCTGTCACGGCAACTGCTGACCAAACGCCGGTTGGATGCCGAGCCTCATCTTCCGACTGCTCTCGGCGCTGCCCTTGAAGTCCAGGCCCAGGTGCTGGCGACCCGGGGAGAACCTGCCCAGGCGGTCGCTCTGCTGCGCCACAACCTGGCGGCTTACCGCAACACCTCCATCCATGACCGATTACAAAAGAACCTCAATCTTCTGGCGCTCGCGGGACAACCTGCGCCGGCGCTGACGATTACTCCGTACCTGGGCCCAAAGCCGGTGACCCTGGCCGAACTCAAGGGCTCGCCCATACTGCTCTTCTTCTGGGCCCACTGGTGTTCGGACTGCAAGGCGGAGGGTCCGATTATTGACCGCATCCGGTCGGAGTTCGGACCGCGAGGTCTGATTCTGCTGGCGCCTACTACCCTTTACGGTTATAAAGCGCGCGGGGAAGATGCCGAACCGAAGGAAGAGTTGCCCTATATTGAAAGCGTCTGGAAGCAGTTCTATCCCGGGCTGCAGGCCGCTCCCGTCCCCGTCAGCAAAGAGAATTTCAAGGTTTACGGTGTCAGTACAGTGCCGACCATGGTCTTGATTGACCGCTCAGGCCGCGTGGCCCTCTATCATCCTGACGTAATGTCCTACGAGGAACTCCGATCAGCCATCGAGAAAGTGGTTCGCTGACCTGAGTAGCGTGAAGGGCTAACTGAAAACTGGGTCTTTTCTTTAGTTCTCCGGGACATCTCCGGTTTCAAGATTCCTCTCCTCCATCTACAATCTGCAATCGCATGGATGAAGCCCGCATCGCGGAGTTGCTCGAACCGTTCCTGAACGGTGGCGTCGCCAGCCAGCATCATGCAGGGACAGCCGGCATTAGGAATTCGGCGGCTCTTTCCCCGCTTCAACTCCGAAGTATATCGATGTATATCGATCTATTATTACGCTGGAACGCTCGCATCAATCTCACCGCCGTACGGGAGCCGGAAAGAATCGTCACACGCCACTTTGGCGAATCCATTTTCGTCGCCCAGCAACTGTTTTCGAGAGCCGATGTGGGCGCGGGAACCAGGCTGCACGTCATTGATGTTGGTTCGGGGGCAGGATTCCCGGGTCTCCCCATCAAAATATGGGCGCCGGAAATTCACCTTACCCTCATTGAATCGAGCCAAAGGAAGGCGACATTTCTGCGAGAGGTGGTGCGAAGCCTGGGATTGACGAATGTCGATGTATTTGCCGGACGGGTAGAGGCCTTCCCCGGAGCCAAAGGCGATGTGGTTACATTTCGGGCGGTTGAGCGCTTTGAATCGATCCTTCAGATCGCCGCTCGCTTGTCAGCAGATGGCGGCTGCCTGGCGATTCTGCTTGGAGAAGCTCAGCTGAGTATTGTCCGGGCGCTCCTTCCGAGCCTGAAGTGGGAGCAGCCAGCCAGGCTACCATTGTCTTCTAACCGCGCCGTGATCATCGGGAGGAAGGAATCAATATGATAACTAGGCTCGCTAATTGTGGTACAAAGTAGACATCTAATCGATGTTTTTGGTGGTGCTAGTCTCCGTTTATGGCCTGCATGATGGTAATGTGGGAATTACGCGATCCGATGGGTACATCCCTATCTATGAATCACCCTGTTAACTGGAGCCGCACCAAGAAAGTAACAAGTGGAATTTATGGTATCGCCGGCGTCCTGTCGGCCCCAACAGATGGTCACGGGTGCTGACAGAGCAGGTCGGCGGCAAGTTGGGGAGCAGGTGAGATGGATGGAAGATGGGGTCTGGTCACCTGGCCCTACTGCCCGAGATGCGCTCGGCTGAACAGCTGATGGTGGCTTGTCCGACGTGGTGCTTGACGATTTGACCTGGATGTTACTCGTGTGCGGTTTAGAGGACATCGAAAGCATTGGTTAATGTTCCACGTGGAACATCCCCTGGCGACGTGATGGTGTTAGCGCACGATATATCGTGCTGCGGAGATGATCAGCAGCAGTCAGATGCAACCCGAAGCGATGCACCGGCAGCCTCTTGTTAATGAGTCCTTGCCGGACCTAGTTTTGTCCGGCTTGATCGACCCGAATGCCGGTACCACAAATCGACTGGCTGAGATTCGCACATATCTCGAGATTGTTCCACGTGGAACATTGCCCACTGAATTATTGTTTGTGTTCCGCAGTGAACACTTCTGTGGAAACTTAAGCTCCGACTCACCGCAACCCTGCAGCCAATAAACACGATCTCCCGATCCGCGACTTGCACCAAAATACGTCATTGCAATCGCGTATTGCTTCGGCCTATTCTGCCTACATCTCTGGATTCTCTAAAATCTAAATGGGACGCATCATTGCCGTAGCCAACCAGAAGGGCGGCGTCGGGAAAACTACGACCGCCATCAATCTGGCCGCATCCTTCGCGGCCGCCGAAGTCAACACATTGCTTGTGGACTGCGATCCGCAGTCGAATGCGACCAGCGGACTGGGACTGGCCAGGGACCCGGAGCGGATCTCTACCTACCATTTGCTGATGGGTGCGGCCGATTCAGAACAGGCGGTGCAGCCGACCGAAATAGAACAACTTTGGCTAGTGCCGGCGCATAAGAACATGATCGGCGCCAATATTGAGCTGGTAGACATCGAGCGCAGAGAGTTTCGCCTGCGTGACGCGCTGTCCTCTGTTCGAGAGCGCTATCAGTTCATTGTACTCGATTGCCCACCCGCGCTCGATCTGCTCACCCTCAATGCCCTGGTCGCCGCCGACGCCGTGCTGATTCCGATGCAGGCCGAATATTTTGCCCTGGAAGGCATTAGCGAGCTGATGGACACCATAGAACGCATCCGCGGCAGCTTCAATCCTGAACTCACCATCGAGGGCGTGGTCCTGACCATGCTCGACGAGCGCACCAACCTGGCTCAGCAAGTCATGGCGGAGTTGAAGAGGTTTTTTGGCGAGAAGCTCTGCGAGACCACGATTCCCCGGAATATCCGGCTGGCTGAGGCGCCCAGTCACGGACGGCCGGCGCTGCTGTACGATCCGCGCTCCAAGGGCGCGGAGAGCTACATCCGTCTGGCCAAGGAGATCATCTCGCACCACTTGCCGGTGGAGGCCGAGCCGGTGCAGGAGATGGACAAGACGGCATAATAGATCGATATAGGTCTATATACTATATCGATGTTTGTCGATTTAGTTTGCGTGCGGGCCCGGCAGCCGAGCTCTGCTCGGCCGGACGGCCGAGGGGGGCTGTCCCCACGCGGGAATTTCACGATTCGAGGGGTCATGACGACAACAGCGGAGAAGACGGTTACCGAGGCGGAGAAGGCTGCACCAGACAAGCGGAGGGCCCTGGGTAGGGGACTGGATTCCTTGCTGCCCGGCGGGCCGCGGGTGGTTGTGCCTCCAACCGTAAGCGCAACGGGGGCGGTTGCGACGCCTCAAGCGGGCGGGGCGCCCGCTCCACACCTGCCCAGCATGTCCGACGCGCGTGATGCTGTGGTCCAAATTTCGCTCGACCAGATCGAAGAAAATCCGCACCAGACGCGCAGTCACTTCAGCCCGGAAGCGCTGGAGGAGTTGGCGAACTCGATCCGGGCCAACGGCGTGGTGCAGCCGGTGGTGGTGCGGCCGGGCGCGGACGGGCGTTATCTGCTGATTCTGGGCGAACGGCGCTGCCGCGCCTCGAAGCTGGCGGGGAAGACAACCATTCCAGCCATCGTGCGGCGGGTTTCCGACCAGCAGGCGGCGGAGATGACGGTTGTCGAAAACCTGCAGCGGCAGGACCTGAACTGCATCGAGCAGGCAGCAGCGTTTTCCAAGCTGAGCCGTGACTTCGGACTGACCCAGGAGCAGATCGGACAGCGGGTTGGAGTCTCCCGCGAATCGGTGTCGAACTATATGCGGTTGCTCAAGCTCCCGGCTCCGGTGCTGCAGCACCTGCAGGAAGGGCGGCTGGGATTCAGCGAGGCCCGGGTGCTGCTGCAGTTGCTCGATCCCGACCTGGTTGCAAAGGTCGCCGACGAGGCAGTGCGAAAGCATTTGTCAGTGGCGCAACTCGAAGAACTGGTGGACCACACAAATGTGCCCATGGTGAAGGAGGAGACTCCGCACCGGGCGCGCTGGGTCGATCCCAATGTGCGCGCGGCGCAGACCGAGATGGAGCGAGCCTTGGGTATGCGGGTGCAGATCCGCGACCGCAAGGGAAAGGGCAAAATCGTGATCGAATACTCCACCCTCGAGGACTTTGATCGCGTGGTGGAGATGTTGAAGGGAAGATAGGAATCAGTTTCTAGTTTCCGGTTTCTGGTTTCTGGAATTCCTCTCCGACTGGTTCGCGCTCGCGTCCGCTACTGTCCCTGTAGAATCGAGGCTTGCGACTCAACATCGAGAAATTGGTTTATGGCGGGGACGGCCTGGCGCGACTTCCAGCCGACGATCGAGGGCCTGGGAAAGCAGCCTTCGTGCCGTTTGTCCTCCCCGGCGAAACTGTGGAAGCTAGTCTTCGGGAAAAGAAGCCCGGCTTCGCGCGCGCTCAACTGGACGGAATTCTTGCCCCCTCTCCGCGGCGCGTCGATCCGCGATGCCCCTACTTTCAGCGCTGCGGCGGATGCCACTATCAGCACACTGACTACGAATATCAGCTGGAGATCAAAGCTGCCATCCTGAAGGAAAACCTGCGCCGCATCGCCCGGCTGGAACTGGACGCCGAGCTGCACGTGCATCCATCGCCGCCCTGGAATTATCGCAACCGCTCCCGTTTCAAGGTGCAGACCGCACCGCGATTCGCGCTGGGCTATTACAAGTTCAACTCCCACGAATTGCTGGCGGCGGAAGAGTGCCCGATCAGCTCGCCCCTGATTAACCGGGCGCTGGCTGCGATGTGGCAGTTGGGGCGCGCCGGCAGCGTTCCACCCGGGGTCCGGGAGATTGAATTCTTCGCCAATAGCGATGACACCGAACTGTTGGCGGAGATTTACTGTCTGCCTGAAACTGCAGCCGAGCGATTCACGGCGGACCTGAAGACTGCGCTGGCCGAAATTTCCAGTGTTGCGTTCTTCGCGGCCCGTTCGGCGAAAGCGGAAGGCCAGGGCGATGCGAAGCAACTCGGCGGAAGCGGCAACCTTACGTATTCGACCAGGCTGGCTTCTTATCGTGTCAGCGCGGGGGCGTTTTTCCAGGTGAACCGCCATTTGACCGATCAGCTGGTGGATATTGTTCTCGGTCACGGGGTGGGTGGGCGGGACACCCGCGCTACGGGAACCGCACTCGATCTCTATGCAGGAGTTGGGCTTTTTTCTTCCGTCCTGAATCGGGAATTTGAAAGGGTGATTGCGGTGGAGTCGTCACCGACTTCTCATGCCGATCTGCTATACAATTCGCCAGCGAACGTAAAGGCGGTTCGCGCCACTACCGAGCAATATCTGGAAAATGCGGCGGGGAAATTGCGTCCCGAGTTGGTGGTTGTAGATCCACCGCGGAGCGGGCTGGGCGAAAGGGTGATCGAGGGATTGGTGAAATTGGCGGCACGTCGCATCACCTACGTTTCGTGCGATCCGGCAACTCTTGCACGCGACCTGGCGCGCTTGCTCCAATCGGGATACCGGGTGGAGACGGCGCATCTGGTGGATTTATTTCCTCAGACCTACCACCTGGAAAGCGTCTTCCACCTCGCCCGCTAGACGTTCCCACGTGAGCAGTATGGTTTCACACGCGAATTCGGGTTCGACTCCGGGTGAACGGCAGCCATTGCTCTGGGGGGCGCTGGCCTTCGCCGCGGGAATTGCGGTTGGAGTTCACGCCTGGCGGCCGCCCGTGTGGTGGGCGGCGGCCTGGATTGTCTTTGCTTTGTCGGGCACATATCTGTTCCGGCGGCGGGGCACGCCAGCTTTCATCCTGGGATTAGGGGCGCTCTTCTTTCTGGCAGCACTCATGGTTCAGGTGCGGGGCCAGGATGACACCACTGCCTCCGACCTGTTGCGCTTTGCCAACGGGACCGAAGTCGTGGTGACGGCACACGTCACCAAAGAGGGAATTCCGCAAGAGGAGGGCCCGGGCAGCATTCGGCAAAGGCTGGGGGTCGAGACCGAAGAGATCGCCCGGGGCGACCAGAAGTCTGCGGTCAATTCGGGCTTGCGAATTAATGTTTATCAACAGCAACTAAGCAGCGAGTCTCATCAGGGGGCCAACGCCACACGCCAGTTCCGTTACGGTGAGCGGCTGCGATTTCCCGCCAAAATCTCCGCACCACGCAACTACCGCAATCCGGGCGCGTTTGACTACCGGGGATATCTGGCGGAAAACGGTATTGTCGCTCTGGCCTCCACCAAAGCCGCGAGCGTGGAAGTCCTTCCCGGCTTTGCCGGCAGCCGGGTTGAATTCTGGCGGGCGCGAGTCCATGGCAGCATCATCGACAAAGTCCATGCTCTGTGGCCACCACGGGAAGCCGCGCTGATGGACGCCATGGTGATTGGTGAAGAGGCGTTCATCAACCGGCCCACTCGCGCCGACTTCCAGCGCTCAGGAACCTATCACGTGCTGGTGGTTTCGGGGATGAACGTGAGCATCCTCGCCCTGGTGACGTTCTGGTTTCTGCGGCGCTTGCGGGTCAGCGATCTTTTGGCTGGCGCCATCACGGTTGCGCTCATGATGAGCTATGCCTGGCTGACCGCACTCGGCGCTCCCGTCTGGCGGGCCACACTGATGCTTGGCCCTTTATCTCGGGGCGCGTCTGCTCTATCGCGAGAAGTCAATGCTCAACGCCATTGGAGCGGCGGCACTCGGTCTCCTGATTGTGAATCCGCAAGTTCTGTTCGGAGCCAGTTTCCAGTTGACCTTTTTGTGCGTGTGGCTGGTGGCGGCGGTGGGAATACCCATTCTGGAGCGGACGACGCAGCCCTTTGTCCGCGGCTCGAGAAATATAGATTCCATGTCCTACGACTTTGTTCTGCCGGCCAAAGTCGCGCAGTTCCGCCTGGATTTGCGAATGATCGCAGGACGGTTGCAACGTTATGTCGGCCGCCGCTGGCCCTTGCCGGTCCTGGCTGTGACTGCGCGCATGCTACTGGGCGCGGGTGAATTGCTGCTGATTTCAGTCGTCATGCAGATCGGATTGGCACTCCCCATGGCCTACTACTTCCATCGCGCCACGGTGGTGGGACTTCCGGCCAACATGTTGGTGGTGCCGCTTATGGAACTGCTGATGCCCGCGGCCGTCGCGGCCATGGTGCTCGGTTATGTTTCGCACACGCTGGCGAAGATTCCTGTGCTGATCGCCGGCTTCGCCCTCGAGGGCATTGCGAGCACAGTGCGCTGGCTGGGCGGACTGCGGATCGCCGATCTGCGTGTGCCCACGCCGGGGACTGCCGTGATCTTGTTCAGCGCCCTGGCGATCGCACTGGCCATGGGGTTAGTGCGGCGCCGTTCCTGGATGGCCGCGGGCGGATTGGCCGCATTGGTCGCCAGCGCTCTATGGATTTCCGCAGTCGCGCCGCGTCCCCGGCTTCGCCCGGCGGTGCTGGAGATGACAGCGATTGACGTAGGACAGGGAGACTCGATCCTGCTGGTATCTCCCACCGGCCGCGCCCTGCTGGTGGACGCCGGAGGCCTGCCGCGCTGGGTGCATTCGGATCTGGATATTGGCGAAGACGTAGTGTCGCCCTACTTGTGGTCGCGCGCCATCAGCCGTCTGGATGCAGTTGCCATCACGCACGCGCATGCCGATCACATGGGAGGGGCCGCCGCCATTCTGGCCAACTTCCGGCCGCACGAGTTGTGGCTGAGCGAACCCTCGAACCCCGAGATGAAAGCCCTAGTGCACCAGGCTCAGGAACTGGGCGGGCGCGTGGTCCGCCGCCGGGCGGGCGATGAGTTCGATTTTGGCGGGGCGGAGGTGCGCATCCTGGCTCCCGGCGCGCAGGACCCGGCAGCGCGGCGGAACGATGAATCCCTGGTGATGAAACTGGTTTACGAAAAAACATCCGCTCTGCTGGAAGGAGACGCGGAGAAACGTTCAGAACAACAAGTCGCGGCAGAGCACCCGGAAGCCGATCTGCTCAAGGTGGCGCACCATGGCAGCGCAACTTCGACAATCCCCCTGCTGCTCGACCGGGTGCATCCGCGATTCGCAGTGATTTCTGTAGGCGCGCGCAACACCTATGGTCATCCTCGAGGAGAAGTTCTGCGCCGGCTGGGTGAAGCCCACGTAAATGACCTACCGCACCGATCTCGACGGCGCGGTCACGTTCTATTTGGACGGCACCACCGTCATCCCTGGTCTTCCTCGGGCGGAAGTCCACTGATATCGATTTCCGCGGTTTCATCGCTGCCCGGTGCCTGGCGGTATTCTTCGATCACGCGTCTTGCCCGATCCGCATCCTCTTCGCGCACCAGAATAATCGTGCCGCCGACTCCCGGGAGGATGTCCTGCTGGGCGTCGATGGACGTGATGTCGGAATCGATCCCGGTGGACTCGAGCAGGCCGTGCACGACCATGGCCTCGGATTCCTGTTCCGTATCGAAAACCCGCACCAGCTTTTCATTAGGGTTGGGGCGCGCAGCGGGACGTTGGTTCATAGCTCCTCCGATCAGGGCGGCAGGCGGCGGCACGAATCATATATGGATCAGCCCGCTTCGGTCTTCTGTCTTTCTTGGAACACAGTGATTGTAACCCGGTTGGCCGGGGTAACCGAAGTCCTACACTCCGGAGATGTTGCGTTCGCTTCCGAATGCCCACAGAATAGTTGGAGGGCTGAGCGCATCGTCCGTTTGCGGCGGGGCATCGAAAAGACTGGAAGGCCGCTACTGGCGTAACTGAAGGTTTTGAACAAGTCTGGGGGAGTAATGAGTACACGGGAGCGGGCTGAGTTGTCCGCGCACCTGACCGAGAAGGAACAGGAAGCCAGAAACATCCGGCGACTGCAGCTCATGATGAGCATGGTCATGTCGGTCATCAGCCAGGACGGCAACCTGACCGTGGAAGAAGCCTCAGAACTGGTAGCCGGCGCCAGGCGCGCGGCGCTGGCCATGTTTCCCGACAAGGAACTGGCCTACGACATCCTCTACCGGCCTCGACTGCAGCGCCTGATGAACGAACGCTTCCGGCTGCAGTGAAAGCAGCCGCACCGACCGGATCCAGAAACTGGAAACCAGAAACAGTCTTACTTGTCCGGGGGAAGCTAGCTTCCGGCTGAGAATCCGCCCACATTGGCGACCGTGAGCCGCAGATATTTGTGGGGATTTACCGGAGTGTCATTGATACGGACTTCGTAGTGGAGGTGGGGACCAGTACTGCGGCCGCTCTCCCCGACGAATCCGATGGTGTCGCCGCGATGTACGCGCTGCCCGGGCATGACGGCAAAGTTGGCCAGGTGACCGTAGCGGGTGGTGATGCCGTGGCCGTGATCGATCATGATGGCGCGGCCATAGCCGCCCAGGAAGTCGGCAAAAGTGACAACTCCGTCGGCCGGCGCCACGACTGGCTGTCCGTCACTCGATCCGATATCGATGCCGCTATGGAAAGCGCCTTCTCCGTTGAACGGATCAATACGCTCGCCAAAGGAGCCGGTCACGGGGCCTTCAACCGGCCATAGATTGGGCGCTGAATTCGCCCTTAGCCAGTCCGCGGTGGTCACATTGCGGGTGAGTCCCAGGGAAAGGCCGGTCATGGTAGCGCCGGTCAGCGCGGAAGCCCTCAGCGCATAAAGCTGGTCCAGGGAAGAGACGAATTGAACGTTGGCCACGTTTTCCGAGGAGGCGGTTACCAGGTTGGGATCGGGCTTCAGACCATACAGCGAAGAAACTTCGCCCGCCAGCGAACCCAGCGAGGCTACCTGAATATCGCGCTCCTTGGCCACCTGCTCCAGCCGGGAGTAACGGTTACGGAGATCTTCCCGCTCGGTGCGGAGTTCGTTGTAGTGTGACACCTTCAGCAGCATGCGCAGGTAGGAACTGGCGATGCCAGTCAGGCTCAGACCTACGATCGACGCGCCCACCAGAAACACGTACAGGTAGTGAACGGGGATCGGGATCTTGCGCAGTTGACCATCGTCACCGCGTGCCACAAAAAGAATGTAGAAGCGCTTTTGCAATTTGTTCCTTCCGTCAGTTGATCAGGATCGGCCCAATGGGGGCGGCTCAAAGTACGAGAGCCCCATTGCCATCCTGAATCCGGGCCAGCTTCCGTTCTGCAATCACAGCTGTTTTACGCGCCCGAACCCTACCGGAACCGGGATGGCCGAAAACTCATGTCTGCAATCCCTACTGAATGCAGCACTTAGTTCGGCCATAAGTGTCTGGACAGCTTCGCAACGGTAACAAAGTAGGTTCCCCCCTGTCAACGTTGGCGGCCTTACCAACGCCGGGTACGGAGGACTGGTCGGTGGGACCTGTTACTCGGTGGTGACTTTGGGAGGGAGGGTAACGTGACTGTTGTGCCAGGGTGGCTAGAGTGGTGGTCTGGGTCGGACACTTCTTGTCCGACGCCTTTGACTTGAAGTTGATGTCATAAGGCTCATTCACCCGCATGATCAGTGCCGTCCATGATCATTGCCTTCAAAGTCAAAGGCGACGGGCAGGAGTGTCCGACCCACACATTCTTGGCAATGAAATATGATTGCGCTGTGCCCCTGCCTGAGAAAGAGCTGATCCGCCGGATTTGGGACAAGGTCGCAAATGGACCTGTCATCTTCTTCCATGGCGGAGTTGGCATCGGGGACGACTGCGCCGTGGTCCCCATCCCTCGTGGTCATCAAGCCCTGGTCACCACAGACTTCAGCCTGGAGAATGTCCACTTCAGGCGCGCGTGGCACCCGCCCGGGAGCGTGGGCCAGCGCTGCCTGACGCGCGGGCTCAGCGACATTGCCGCCATGGGAGGGGAGCCGCAGGCAGTGTTTCTCTCGCTTGCCCTGCCGGGGAGCTTGCCGCAGAGCTGGGTGGACGGCTTCCTTAACGGTCTGCTGAAACTGGCTGGGGAGTTCAAAGTAGGTTTGGCGGGGGGAGACACCGCCGAGTCTCCCAGCGGGATTCTGGCCGACATCGTCGTTCTGGGCTCGGTGCCAACGGGTAAGGCGGTTTTGCGTTCGGGCGCACGTCCGGGTGACTGGATCTACGTCACTGGTGAGCTTGGCGCTTCGGCGGCGGCGCTGGATTTGCTTTCCAGAGGAAAAAAACTCCGGCCGCTGGACTATGGCAGGCACTTCTATCCCACGCCTAGAGTCGCGGTCGGCCGTTTTCTCCGCGAAAAAAGATTGGCCTCCGCCATGATCGATCTCAGTGATGGACTGTCCACCGATCTCAGACATGTCTGCGAGGAAAGCGGTGTGGGAGCCGAGATTGAAACGGAGGCCATTCCGCTTGCCAGGGTGGGGAAGACGGCGCGGAGCGTCGATCTCCGCTTTGCGCTCCATGGCGGAGAAGACTACGAGCTGCTGTTCACGGCGCCTGCGAAAAAGAAGGTTCCGGCGCGAATAGCGGGAGTTGCTGTCCGGAAGATCGGCGTGGTCACGCCAGGCGAGAGAATTCTCCTGCTGAACAAGAAGGGTGTGAAGGAGGAATTCCCGCCACAGGGCTGGGAACACTTCAAGAAACTGCAGACCACGTAGGGGCGGACGCCCTCGTCCGCCCGGTCGAGCGCAGCTCGACGGGAGGAGGTCGCGCGGTATGCAGCCATCGCGGTTCGCTCGATCCCGGCGGAGCCAAGGCACACGAGTCCAGCCCGGTGGCACTGGAATAAGTACCCTCGAATCAATGGACTTTGGTTTGTCCTATCAGAGTTCCGCGATGCAACTTTTCCCCACCAAATGCGTCCTATTTAACAGAGAATAGAAAATTGCAATCCAGCGCCGTGGTTGGTGCGTAACCTTTCAGGGAGCTTCCCCTCATGCTGATCAAGAAAGCAGACGACATTCTATCTTCTGAGATCACGCCGAAAAGCCTCTACCTGAACCGGCGGAAGTTTCTGGCGGGTACCGCACTGGCTGGCGCGGCTGTGGTGGCTGCGGGAGTGGGATTGCACGAGATGGCGTCGCCGTCGTCAGTGGCGCACGCTAACACTAAGATTGACGGCCTTCAGAAAAGCCCGTTCTCGACCAGCGAAGCCATCACGCCCTACAAGGACGTTACCAACTACAACAACTATTACGAATTCTCCACCGATAAATACGAGCCTGCCGGTCTGGCCAAGAATTTAAAGACGCGCCCGTGGACGGTCACCATCGACGGCGATGTCAAGAAGAAGCAGGTGCTCGACGTGGACGCGATCATCAAGATGGCCGCTCCGGAAGAGCGCATCTATCGCCATCGCTGCGTGGAAGGCTGGTCGATCGTTGTGCCCTGGGTAGGATTTTCGCTCAGCGAATTGATCAAACGCGCCGATCCCTTGCCCAAGGCGAAGTTTGTCGAGTTCACCACGCTTTTCGATCTGCGGCAGATGCCGGGCCAGCGCAGCCACGTGCTGGAATGGCCTTACGTCGAAGGCCTGAGGATGGACGAGGCCATGCACCCACTGGCACTGCTGTGCTTTGGCATGTACGGCGAAGTGCTGCCCAACCAGGATGGCGCGCCGCTGCGCATGGTGATTCCCTGGAAGTACGGCTTCAAGAGCATCAAGGGCATCGTTCGCATTCGTTTTGTAGGCAGCCAGCCCGACAACACCTGGCATATTTCCGCGCCCAGCGAATACGGGTTTTACTCCAACGTAAACCCCAACGTGGACCATCCGCGCTGGAGTCAGGCCACGGAACGCCGCCTGGGAGAATTTCGCAAGCGACCGACCCTGATGTTCAACGGCTACGACCAGGTGGCGTCCCTGTATTCGGGCATGGATTTGAAGAAGAACTTCTAGAGCCCTGTAAATCCTGTCATCCCGACCGGAGCGAAGCGAAAGCGAGCGCAGTGGAGGGACCCGCTTTTCGGTGGGCACAGCGAACGAGGGCAGGATGCCCTCGCAACAGCCGGCGAGATGCCGGCGCTACGAAGATCTGGTTTGTGTAGCGGCTGCCTCGAGGGCATCTTGCACTCGGAGTGTGAGGGGTAAGAAAGAATATGGTCCGATGGTTCAAGCCCTTCGTATTTCTCGCCTGTCTCGGGCCGCTGGCGCGGCTGGGATGGAAAGCCTACATGGGCTTGCTGGGGGCCAATCCCATCGAAGTCATTACCCATTCGACCGGCGACTGGATCCTGATCTTCCTGCTGGTGACGCTTTCCATCACGCCGCTGCGCAAGCTGACCGGCCAGCTGTGGCTGATTCGCTATCGCCGCATGTTTGGACTGTTCGCGTTCTTCTACGCGGTGCTGCACTTCATCACCTACATCTGGCTGGATAAATTTTTCGATCTGCACGCGATGTGGGCCGATGTGAGCAAGCGCCGCTTTATCACGGTCGGTTTTACTGGATTCGTCCTGCTGATTCCGCTGGCGCTCACCTCGACGCGGGGCTGGATCCGCCGTCTGGGTGGCAAGCGTTGGCAGGCCTTGCACCGGCTGATCTACGTCAGCGCAATTGCGGGCGTGATTCACTATTGGTGGCTGGTGAAAGCCGACGTCAGCAAGCCAGAGCAGTATGCTTTCGTCCTGTCTCTGCTGTTGGGGTATCGGGTCGTGGCCTGGCTGGTGCGAAGGAATAGAGAAAGAAAGGCCGCCTCGGCAATGACAGAGCATGCCGAGGTTGCGGAGGGATAGCCGTTACCTGATAGTGACAACTTTTGCCAGGTAGCTGTGTTAGAGATTGGAAGGGTCGGACTTAATAACCGTCGTGAAGGAGTGGTGCGGCTTACTCTGCACATTTGTTATGAAGACTTTATATCTATGCCTGGGCCTGGTTGCGCTTCTGTTTTGCGCCGCTTGTGGAAACAACAGCAACAGCGTGCCGGGCTTTATTCCCAAAGGAAATTTTTCCAAGGCCAGTCTTAATGGGCAGTACATCTATCAGATCGAGGGGGTTGATTTCACCACCAACCTCAACGGCGTGGCCTATCGCGAAGCCGGTGTGTTTACCGCCGACGGCAACGGAAATATCACCAGCGCGACCGACGATTTTTCCGAGGGCAACACCTTCCTCACCACCAGCAGCACCGGCATCTACGACATCAGCAACGACGGCACCGGCAGTGTGAGATTCAACAACGCCCTGGGGACGATCCACCTGGCCGTGACCCTGGTCAGTGCTTCGAAAGCTTATCTGGTGGAGGGCGACCAGGCCCTGAACGGAAGTGGGCTGGCGGAAAAGCAGGACTTGACCGCCATCGCTTCCGCTCCCAGCGGAACGTTTGTCTTCCGCGAGCACGATCTGAATTCGACCCAATCCGTGGCCAGCGTGGGCGCTTTCACGGTCGCGGGCGGCGTCGTCAGCAATGGCAACGAGGATGTCAATCGCGGCGGAACCTTCAGCTCGCTGACCTTTACCGGCTCCTTCAACGGTCCTGATTCCAGCACCGGGCGCGGCACCGGGAGCTTTACTGACAGTTCCCCGGCCACCTCCAGCTTTGTGTATTACATCGTCGATGCCAACAACGTGCGCTTCATGGCCGAAACCGTCGGGGTCAATGGGCTGGGACGGGCCGAGCTCCAGAGCGGCACGCCCGCGCTTTCCGGCAGCTACGCCTTCGGCAGCAAGGGCGACACCGGTTTTCTGGGAGGCGTAAATATGGCCGGCCGCTTCAATGCCAGCGGCGGCAACATCACGATGGGCGTACGCGACTCGGTGCAGGACGGCAACGTCGGTAGCAGTGTCAGTTTCACCGGGACCTACACCCAGACCGTCAATGGGCGTGCCCTGGTCAGCCTCAGCACTGCGGCCAACCAGAACCTGGTGGTGTGGATGGTCAGTCCTACGCGCGGACTTTTCCTGGTCAATGACCCCAACACGGTGCAGGACGGGAGCCTCGACCTGCAGCAGGTCTCCACCTTCTCGAACTCCACGATGACCGGGCAGTTTGGCTTTGTCATGGACGGATTCGACGCGGGAGGCGCGAAGGACCGGGTAGGCACGCTGCAATGGGATGGCTCCGGGGGCCTGATCCTGAACGAATTTACCAACGCGGCTGGTGTCATCAACGTGCCCGTGATTTTGTCGGGACACTACGCGGTTTCGGGGAATGGGCGAACCGGAGGCTCGATCGGCAGTCTCTCCAACAACCTGATCTTCTATCTGGTCTCGGGAAGTGACGCCTACATCGTGCAGGCCGATTCGGGCGTGGCCCTGAACGGCACCATCAGCAAGCAGCACTAAATGGTTAGCCTCTCTCGAAGGCGTGCTTCTGCTCCAGTTCGGCGAGGGCGCTGCGCATGTCTGCCTCAAACTTTTCTGCTTGTGCCATCAGAGACGCGTTGGCGGAGGCCCATTCGCCCTGCAGAGTCAACAATTCCTGGCCTCGCAGTTTCTGCGCCACCTCGAGAATTTGCGCAGGGGAAGTTTCCAGGAACAGCGCTTCGGTGGGGTCGCCAATCCAGACCGGCCCGCCAGCCACTTTGGTCTGCCAGTAAACTTTGCGCGCCACCAGCAAGGCCATATTCTCATCCGTGGCCTTGCCGAAGACCCACTTGCTGCGTTTGAAATCGTAATAGCGGCTGGAGAATTGCACCGGCACCCGCTTGCCTGACTTTAGAAATTCAATCTGCCGGCGATCCACTTCCTTGCGCAAGGCGTTGATCACCGGCGCCTCAATGTCTTTCGGTTCCAGTGACGGCATCACTTCGTAAACGGTTGCCGACAGATTCACCGACACCGGCGCATGCAGCCCTTCCGAGTTTTCGAGTGCGATGTCGGCGTGCAGAACATAGAAATCCGCTCCCGAGGTGGACTTGTGAAACGGCCACTCCAGGCGGAATGAAAGAGGCAAGCCGCTCAGGCAGACGTAGATCTTTTTTTCTGGCGTCTTGGTTAGCTTGTAGGGGAGTGTTCATAATGAGAATAATTTGGAATTTGTATTTTAACCGCCGCCACTCCACTTTTGCGGTCCAAGCGGAAGATATTAGAGCCGGGGATCAGAATATTCAGCTTCTGCCTGGCTCATCTTTCCCACGGTAACGAGGTTGGTTCTTGTCGGTTGCGATGCCCGGGGCGGAAGCTGACTTCTCCACATCGCAGTCCTTTCAGGAGTGATGGAGAGCGACGCGGATAAAGTTCCACTTTTCGCTTGAAGGGAGTCAGATACGGGCTGCGAGTCATCGATTGGTTTGTAATCCGTCCCACCTGTTTACTGATGAGATTCGTGCCCGAGTGTGTAGCTGATGGAGTCTCAAAATGAAAAAAGGCGGCTTGATGGCCGCCTTGATCACATAGTCGAATCCTTACCGGCATGCGGGCGAAGCGCCCGCGCCACACAACACAAACCACCGAAGAAGCTTATCTGCCGGAGGCTGCACCCGCCGCCTGAGGATACATCGCCGCAATCTTTTCCAGCAGGGCGTTGATGCTTCGGCCGGTCTCCAGGGTAGCGTCAACTGCAGGATGACCTTCGCCGTCGGTGTGCATGACCAGCACCTGCGCCCCCGACTTGGCTTTCTTGACCATATAGGCCAGGTGGTGGCGGTCGTTTTTGGTCAGGGTGGGGCCGAGGATGACCAGATCGAATGCCTCCCTTTTGAGCGCATCCAGCACCTGCTGGCGGCCCTCAGCCTGGGCCACCTGATGGCCCGCTTTTCCAATCGTAACCGACTGTGTAGAAAGGACTTCCTGATCGCCTTCCGCGTACAGAATCTTCAGTTTTGAGGTGGACTTTGTGGTATTTGCCATAAAGTGAGTGAGGCCGGCCTTTCTGGTTCCGGCTGACCTGCACGTTAGCAATACCCCGGGTGCTCTGAGAACGTCACCGAAGACCAATGAGAACGACACCGAAGACCATCGCCCGACTGGGGAACTGGCAAAGGGTGAGCTTGGCTTGGCTGGGCGGACGAGGGCGTCTGCTCCTACGTGGATGGGTCTACTGCCTCAGGCCCATCCAGCGTTCGGAGACGACGAGGGAGTTTCCGGGATTGTGCGGGTCGAAGCGAACGGAGGTGGGAAGGCCGAGGCGGCAGGAGTGAAGATTGATGAGCTGGCGCAGATAGGTTACGTCCTGTGAAGCTTCATAGGAAACTCCAGCGACGTCGTACTGGTAGATCAGGAACGTAGAAGGGCGCTGGCCAGCACCGGGCATTTCCTGAACATCGATCACGGTGCCGTCGGTGATGCGGCCGATGCGGTCGAGCCAGGCGCGACGCTCGCGCTCCAGGTCATCGGCGGTTTTAGGCTTGCGGCGGAGCAGTAAATAAGCGAGACCAACAACGGCAATGCCCACCAGAAGGAAAAGATAGAGACGAAATGGGATCATGGTTTATTGGCTGGAGACGCCGCGGCGCGCGGCGGTTCCTGCAACAGAATAAGGCCTGCCAGTAAATCGGGGAAGTCTCGATGTAGGCGCGAGCGTCCCGCTCGTGCATTTTTGGAGTCGCAACAGACCACGCTCAGCTCGAGTTCTTTCGCTTTTGTAGAGTCGAAGGGATGCCGGCGCTACAAGTTCGCTCCAACACTCAGCGGGTGGGGGCGGGACGCCCCCACGACAGCCGCCGGGACGGCGGCGCTACTTATTCAAACAACCGGATTGCTGAGCGTTCCTACTCCTTCCACGATCACTTCCATCGTGTCTCCCGCCAGCACTGGGCCGACGCCCTGCGGAGTCCCGGTGGGAATCAGGTCGCCGGGCAGCAGGGTCATGACCTGGGAGATATACCGGATAACGACATCGAGGGGGAAGATGAAGTCCCGCGTGTTGCCTTGCTGACGGAGCGCGCCGTTGACTCTGGTCTCCACGCCAATCCCCGCCCAGGGATCGATTTCGTTTGTGACCAGCGGGCCGACCGGGCAGAAAGTGTCGAAGCCCTTGGCGCGGGTCCACTGGCCGTCTTTCTTCTGCAGGTCGCGCGCCGTAACGTCGTTCACGCAGGTGTAGCCCAGAATGTAGGGATGAACATCCTCATCCGCCGCCAGTTGGTGGCACTTTTTGCTGATCACCACGCCAAGTTCGCCTTCGTAATCCACCCGCTCAGCGATCAGGGGCCGGCGCACCGAAGCGCCCGGCGCCAGCAACGAAGACGGCGGCTTGAAGAAGATCAGGGGCTCGGAAGGGACTTCGTTGCCCAGTTCGACGGCGTGCTCGCGATAGTTGCGCCCCACACAGACGATCTTCGAGGGACAGACTGGCGGCAGCAAGGTGGCTTCCGCCAGCGCAAGATGGTCCATGCGGCGAGTGGGGACGTCTTCCAAGTCTCCATTCGCCTCCTGCGGCGGGTTCAGAAAAATACGGGTGATTTGTTCCTGGCCGCCTACGGATTCCACAAGGCCGTAGTGAGGTTGGTTGTCTAACTGGAAACGGCAATATTTCATGGGCTCTCTTTTTGCTGGCTACCAGATATCAGTTCTCAGTTCCCAGCTTTCAGGATATCTCTCATTGAAAGTTATACGTTCCCGGGTGGCTGACGACTGACACTGACAGCTTCTATGGTACCTGCTCGCTCGCCTCTTCCGACTTCGCGCTTTCGTTCTTGCGTTCATCGACGGCGGATACAGAGTAGAAATATTTTTGGCCCGATTGCACGTTCGAGTCGCGGAAGGCTGGGGTCTTCACCGGTTCGGAATTGAGCTTTACCGGCTGTCCCCCTTCCTCGTGGCGGAAGATGTTGTAGCCGGCAAGGTCGGCTTCGGTATCGGGCGACCATACCAGATCGACGAATGGAGCCTGACCCACTCCAGAAAAAACCGCCTGCAGTCCGGTGGGCACGGCCGGTGGAAAAACATCGTGGGCGAAGACCTGGACCAGCGGAGTGTCGTCGCCTTCCACTTCAACCTCAGGCTTTCCAGGCTCGGAAACCACGGTCACCACCGTGGCGCGGTAGTCGTAATGATTTTCCCACTCGAACGTCTGATCAAGAAATTCGGGTAACGGGTTGACCGGTTGAGTTTGGGAACAACCCGCGAAGCTGGCATCGCTGACTCGGGTATCGGTCTGCTTTCCGTGCTCGCGGCGATAGATGCGCATTTTGTGAGTGATCACGTCCGACGCGGCCGGCGCAGGCGGACAATCCCAGGAGAGCAGCACGCCGTCACTCTTCACTTCGGCGCGGAAATGATCGGGCGGGGGCAGCGTGGGCACGGATGGGACCTGCACCTGGTTAGAAACTCCAGCGCTGCGGCCGCTTTCGTTCTGTGCCGACACTGCATAGGTAATCTCCGCGGTGGGGTCTTCTTTTTGCAATTGTTCCGGCAAGATGTCGGTGTAGCGGGCTTCAACTTTCCTGCTTGATCCGGCACCAGGCGAAGGAAACTGGCTGGCCGGAACTTCTGCCACGGGATTCTTGCAATCGGTCACTGGGGCTCTCAGGCTGCGGCAGATGCGGGTTGCACCCGGATGGCGAACGGACTGGCGGTCAACCGTCCTCGAGGGCACGGTCCAGGCCAGGAAAACCTTATCGCCCTTGCGCGCCGCGCGTAGGTCGCTGACCGGCTTGGCCAGTTCGAGAGAAGGCGGGATGGGAACCCCCGGAGCGCCGCAGGAAACGAGCACAGCGCTGCCCAGCACGCAGATCAGAATGTGCCAATCGGATCGCTTCATCGCGAGAACCAACAGGGTAACAGACGGGTCCGGGTTTCCGGACAGTAGGGGATGGCTATGCCACCAGTTCCTTGACTGCTTCGCGGAAGACGCGAGTGTGCTGATCGACATCTTCTGGATCGGCCTGGGGCGACATAAGCGCCATGTTGTGAAACGGAGTCAGCAGGATTCCCCGATTCATGGCGTAGAGATGCATGAAGCGCTCGAGTTCGAAGTCCATGGCGTCATGGGCCTGGGTGCCGTTCCTGGGACGGGTAGGCGAGAACTGGTATTCGGCGCGGCAGCCGAGGCGGGTTACGTGCCACGGCAGGGCGAATTCGGTGATTGCCTTTTCGACACCAGCGCTCCAGCGTTCGGCTGCGGAGATCATGCGGGGGAAGGCCTCCTTGGTCAGCACCTTGCTCAGAGTGGCGCGCATGGCGGCGAGAGAGAGCGCATTGCCGGCCAGGGTCCCACCAATTCCGCCGGTGTCGCAGTCTTCCAGGTTCTGGCCATCGGAGATGCACTTCGCGACTTCCTGGGTAAATCCGTAGGCGGCGCCCGGCACTCCTCCGGCAATGGCTTTGCCGAAGATGAAGAAGTCGGGTTCGAGATTCTCCACCCGGGTATATCCCCCCGGCCCGGCACAAATGGTGTGGGTCTCGTCGATGATAAGCAAGGTGCCGGACTTGCGGGTAAGCTGCCGCAACGCCTTATGGTAGCCGGGTTCGGGATGAACGATACCGACGTTGGTCATGACCGGCTCGGCCAGCACGCAGGCGACATCGCCCGCGGCCAGGGCCTGCTCCAGCGCCGGAAGATCGTTGAATTCGACCACCTTGGTGGTGACGGCAGGATCGACCGGCGGCCCAATGTTTCCCCGACGGGATTGCGCCACTCCGCCCTTAAGAGTAATGAAACTCTCGTCCACAGTACCGTGATAACACCAGTTGAAGACCAGGATCTTGGGACGCCTGGCGATCTGGCGCGCCAGCCGTATGGCGAAACGGTTGGCATCGGTGGCGGTAAGGGCGAATTGCCAGTAGGGCAGACCGAAACGCTGCTGCAATTCTTCCGCGACGAAAATTGCGTCTTCCGTAGGCAGCATCAGGGTGATGCCGCGCTTCATCTGGTCTTCCACAGCTTTCACCGTGGCGAAGGGAGAGTGCCCGGTCATGGCGCCGGTGTCGCCCAGGCAGAAGTCGATGTAGCGGTGGCCGTCCACATCGTAGAAGTGCGCGCCCTGGGCCTCGCGAACGAAAGGGGGGAAAGCGCCGGCCCATTTGATCATCCAGTTCATGGGCACGCCGCCGAGAAGCGATTTGACAGCGCGCTCGAACAGGGCCTTGGACTTGGGGCGCTCGTTCACGAAGCGCTGCTGCTCGCGCTGCATCAGCGACTTGATCCGCTGCCGGTCGATCGTTTTCATGTTTCGACAATCTTAACTACAGAGGACACAAAGGACACAGAGAAAATCGTCCCTCCGTGTCCTTTGTGTCCCCTGTGGTTAATGCCTTACAGAATGTAGCGCGACAAATCCTGGTCTTTCACGATGTCGGCCAGCATCTTGCGCACATAGTCGGCGTCCACTTTGATGTGCTCGCCTTTTTTATCCGGGGCGTCGAAGCTGATTTCATCGAGGACGCGCTCCATGATGGTATGCAGGCGGCGGGCACCGATGTCTTCCGTACCTTCGTTTACGCGGAACGCATAGCGCGCGATTTCTTCCTGGGCCTCGCGGCTGAATTCCAGCTTCACGCCTTCCGTTTCCATCAAAGCTACGTACTGCTTCACCAGCGAGGATTTCGGTTCGGTCAAGATGCGGATGAAATCTTCCATGGTGAGCGACTGCAGTTCCACCCGGATGGGGAATCGGCCTTGCAGTTCGGGAATCAGATCGCTGGGTTTCGAAACGTGGAAGGCGCCGGCCGCAATAAACAGAATGTGGTCAGTGCGCACCATGCCGTAGCGCGTGTTGACCGTTGTACCTTCGACGATGGGCAGGATGTCGCGCTGCACGCCTTCGCGTGAAACGTCGGGACCGTGGCCGCTTTCGCGCCCGGCAATTTTGTCGATTTCGTCGAGGAAGATAATGCCTGAATCTTCCACACGATCGATCGCCATGCGGGTGACCTGGTCCATGTCGATCAGGCGGTGCTCTTCTTCCTGAATCAGGTATTCAAAGGCCTCGTTGACCTTCATTTTCCGCTTCTTGGTGCGCTGGCCGAAGATATTGGGCAACATGTCCTTGATATTGACATCCATCTCCTCGACGCCCTGGTTGGAGATGATTTCAAAGGAGGGAAAATTGCGTTCGCGCACGTCAATTTCGACGGTGCGGTCGTCGAGCTTGCCTTCGCGCAACTGCTGGCGAAGTTTCTCGCGAGTGCGGCCTTGCGACTCATGGCCGGAGGAAGCCGTTGTCCCTTCGAGCACCATTCCACCCGTGGGTGCCTCCGCGGGACGGGGAGAGGGTGGCGGAAGCAGGATATCCAGCAAGCGCTCTTCGGCGTTGAGTTCGGCCTTGTCGGAGACGTCTTCCAGCTTTTCTTCGCGCACCATTTCGATGGCGATCTCGACCAGGTCGCGAATCATGGACTCGACGTCGCGCCCCACGTAGCCGACTTCGGTGAACTTCGACGCTTCCACTTTCAGGAACGGCGAATTGGCCAGCTTGGCCAGGCGGCGGGCGATTTCCGTTTTGCCCACGCCGGTGGGTCCGATCATGATGATGTTCTTGGGAATGACTTCTTCCGCCAGGTCGGCGGTCAGCTTCTGGCGGCGCATGCGATTGCGCAGGGCGATGGCGACGGCGCGCTTGGCGTCCTTCTGACCGACGACATGCTTGTCCAGTTCGGCGACAATTTCACGCGGAGTGAGTTCGTCGAGGGCGATTTGTTCTTCTTCAGCGGCAGCGGGTAAGTAAATAGCCATAAATCAGTCGTAGGTCGTCAGTCTTCAGTCGTCAGCTCAGTCGTTGCTGACGACTGAAGACTGACGACGGATGCTAGAGTTCTTCAATCGTCACTTTGTCATTAGTATAGATGCACATTTTGCCCGCAATCTTCATGGCTTCTTCAGCGATCTGGCGGGCTGTCAGCTGGGTGTGTTCGGCCAGCGCCTGCGCGGCTGCCTGGGCGTAAGGGCCGCCGCTGCCGATCGCGGCAATACCGCCGTCCGGCTCGATCACATCGCCCTGGCCGCTCAGCAGGAAAGTCTGATCTTTGTCGGAGACCAGCAAGAGGGCTTCCAGGTGGCGCAGAAATTTGTCCGTGCGCCAGTCTTTAGCCAGTTCGACTGCGCCTCGTCCCAGGTTGCCGTGATACTGCTCCAGCTTAGATTCAAATCGGCTGAAGAGAGTGAACGCGTCCGCGGTCGAACCAGCAAACCCGGCCAGGATTTTGTCCTGATACAGCCGGCGAATCTTCTTGGCGGAGTGCTTGATGACGCCTTCGCCGAGCGTAACCTGGCCGTCGCCGGCCATGACGACGGTACCATTGCGGCGGACCGAAAGGACTGTAGTGGAGCGAATCAGACGCTTCGTAGGCATGAGCGCAATTCTTCATTATAGCAGTGCTCCATCAGTGATTGCGGCTCTTCGAGTAGCGCCGGCGTCTCGCCGGCTGTCGGGCGGGCATCTTGCCCGCCCACGGAGACAAGATGCCTCCGAGCCAGCCGGCAGGATGCCGGCGCTACCCCGAAGACTACTGCAGCGCGATCAGGGGGACCGCTGCTACCGCGGCGATGATGCCGGCGGTTTTCCAGGCGGTGAATTGTTCTTTGAGAAAGAACCGGGCCAGCAAAACGGTCAATGCAGGATATAGCGAGGAGAGAACTACCACCGAATCCAGCCTGCCCGCCTGACTGGCCCGAATGAAAAGGGCGGTGCCGGTGACGTCCAGACATCCCGCAAAGATCGCGACCGTCGCATCGCCGCGAAGCAGCGGTCCTTTGCGCCGGCGGGAGAGCGCGATAGTCCCCACCAGCAGCAAGGAAGCCACACGTGAAAACACGGCCGACCATAGCGGGGAGCTGTCGCCGGTGCGGCTGATGCAGAGGAAGAACCCGGCAAATCCGATTCCAGCCAGGACGGAAAGGAAAATGCCACCAGGGTTGCCTGAGCCGTCGGGACGCGAAATCAGCCAGATACCAAGCCCAGCCAGCAGAAATCCGGCGAGGCCGAGTTTGCCCGGCGGTCCGTGGGTGATCATGGTGAAAGCGGCCGGGATAGCGGCGCCGAGGACGGCGGCCACGGGGGCGGCCAGTCCCATGCCCTGCGAGAGAGCCCGATAGAACAAGAGGAGAGCCACTCCGCCCAGTGCACCGGCCGCAGCGGCCCAGAGTTGGCTCGAGCGCGAGGGCAGGTCGGGACGCAGGAGCAGCGCGAGCGCGAGCATGAGCACGAAGCCGCCGGCGTGGGAGAGGGCCGTCACCAGAAAGGAATCGGAGCGCCGGGAGGCAAACCCGCCGCTGAAGTCGCTGGTGCCCCAGCACAACGCTGCCGCCAGGCTAAAGGCGACGGGGACGAATTGTTCGACGGATGCCAATCCGAATTTCTCCTTTGCGTTATTTCGCCCGGAGGACGAGAGTAGCACGCGATAAGATGTCCCGGTCAGTTCGGTCCGAGTCTCACTTCCGATAGCACAAACATGAAGCCAGTATCGCGTTAGGGCGATGGAGAAGGCATGTCCGCAGCGCTAGTTCTGGGATTGGTCGGCGGTTTGCTGGTGGTGGCCTTTCTGGCTAACCGTGTCTTTGGACTGACCCGCATCCCGGACGTGCTGGTGCTGATGATGCTGGGCGTTCTGCTCGGGCCGGTGCTGGGCCTGGTGCAGCCCGGCACACTGGCCCAGACCACCAATTTGCTGGGAACCCTGGCCATCATTCTCGTTCTGTTCGAAGGCGGGCTGGAACTCAATCTTCGCGAGACCCTGAAGCATTTTCCCGGGAGTTTCCTCCTGGCCACCCTGGCCTACATCTTCAGCATGGCGTTGGTCGCGGTGACCGTGGTCAATCGTATGGGATTGCCCTGGACCGACGGTCTGCTGGTGGGCGCGGTCCTGGGCTGTACCAGCAGCACGGTAGTACTGCCGGTGCTGCAGCAACTGCATGCCGAAGAGCCGGTCCGCGTCACTCTCATGCTCGAAGCGGCGTGGGGGGATGTGCTGGCTGTGCTCACGGTCGGGCTGCTTCTCGGCATGCGCAGCCAGGGCGGGGCGGTCGCACAAGGTCTGGTGCACGGCCTGCTGAACCAGGTCGGAGTCGCGCTGCTGTTCGCGGTGCCTGGCGGCATTCTGTGGTCGCGACTGCTGCACGTGCTCTCCGAGCAGCGTTTCTGGCAGGTGCTCACTTTCTCGATTGTTCTCGTTCTTTATGCCGGGATGGAAGCGCTTGGGGCCAACGGGTTGATCGCCGTGCTGGGCTTTGGCCTGACGCTTTCCAATTTCCCCGGCGTCGATCCTGGGCTGGGATTGACGCTGCCGGTCAGGCAGATGGCGGTGTCGCAGCATGCTCTGCTGACGTTTCACTCCGAGCTGGCCTTCCTGGTGCGGACCTTCTTTTTCGTGCTGATCGGCGCGGTGGCGGAGCTTGGTGTGTTTCGTCAGCATCCATGGCTCTTGGTGGGAACGCTGGGATCTTTGTTTCTGGCGCGCTGGCTGGCGATTCATTCCAGCCGTTGGGCCTGGCGGGGAATTGAAGCACACAACCGGGAGCTGATTTTCTGGGTCATGCCCCGGGGACTGATCACAGTAGTGCTGGCCATTGCGGTGGCGCGGGAGCGTGGCGCCGGACTCGCATTCGTCCCGGGATTGGCATTCGCGGTGATTCTGATGACCAACGCGCTGCTGATCCTGGCCAGTTTCCGGGCGCGGCGAGCGGCGCCTGCGGCGGCAACCACGGCAAAGGTGGACTTGGAAGCTGCGAAGTTGCCCGCGGCTCCAGCCCAGCCCGGACATCGCCGGCGCTTTGCGCTGAATGCAATGATGCTCTTCCTGCTGGCCGTAGGCGGGCTGATGCTGTGGTACGGAAATCATTCAGAACGCTTGCACCCGAGCCGCGCGGTGCAATGGATCAAGGCGCGTCTGCATCGCGGACAATAAGTTTGTGTGGCGCGGGCGCCCTCGCCCGCGAGCGGCCGGACCGCAGTGGAGGTGATGACTGAGAAGCAGGCGCCTTTGATTTTCCACGGTTCCAGATGATTACGCCCTGTGCCTAGCACCAACCGCGCCAAGGTTCCGGAATGGCGATGACTAAAGTCAAAAGCCGCGGGCGGGGCGCCCGCGCCACACAAGTACTGGCCAAATTGACTTGCTGAAGGTCCCCGGCCTAACATGGCCGACCTACCTCTTATGATCGGGCAAACCATCTCTCACTACCGCATTTCGCAAAAACTGGGCGGTGGCGGCATGGGTGTGGTTTACGAAGCTGAAGATTTGCGGCTGGGCCGGCGCGTGGCCCTGAAGTTCCTGCCCGATGAACTGGCGCGGGACCCGCAGGCGCTGGAGCGATTCCGGCGCGAGGCGCGGGCCGCGTCGGCGCTCAATCATCCCAATATATGCACCATCTACGACATTGGCGAGGCCGACGAGCGTCAGTACATCGTCATGGAATATCTCGACGGCAACACGCTGAAGTACCGCATCGAGGGCAAGCCCCTGTCGGTGGAGCAGTTGGTGGACTTCGGAGTGCAGATTGCCGATGCGCTGGATGTCGCGCACACGGCGGGCATCGTCCATCGCGACCTGAAGCCGGCGAATTTGTTTCTTACCAAGCGCGGGCAAGCCAAGATTCTAGACTTTGGCCTGGCCAAGGTGGCGGGACGGCCCATGCCGGAACTGGAGCCGGTGGGCGCATCGTTCGCGACTGCGGCGGTGGATGCCGCAAATCTCACCAGCCCGGGCAGCACGGTGGGGACTGTTGCCTACATGTCTCCCGAGCAGGCGCGGGGCGAGGAACTCGACACCCGTACGGACCTGTTTTCCTTTGGCGCGGTGCTGTATGAAATGTCCACCGGACGCCAGCCCTTCACCGGTAATACTTCCGCGGTAATTTTTGACGCCATTCTGAACCGGGCGCCTACCGCACCGGTACGGCTGAATCCCAATTTGCCGGCTGAGCTCGAGCGCATCATCAACAAGGCTTTGGAAAAGGATCGCGATCTGCGTTACCAGGTGGCATCGGAAATGCGCGGCGACCTGAAGCGGTTGAAGCGCGAAATTGATTCGGGGAAGAGTTCGTCGGTGAGCGTGTCAACTCCAACCGGCTCGACTCCTTCGGGGCCAGCAGCGAGTATGGTGCCGCCGCCCTCAGCCCCGGCGGTACAGCCCGCGTCCGCCATCTCGGGGCCGGTTTCGTCTCCTGCTGTCCCGGTTCCGGCGCCAGCAAACCGAAAGCGCTGGTACATAGCGGCGGCGGCATTGGTGGCAGTCGCGATCGGCGTCGGTGGTTTCTTCTATACCCGCAGTGCGCACACGCTGACTGAAAAAGATTCCATTCTGCTCACCGATTTCGTCAACACCACCGGAGACGCGGTTTTCGACGGCACCTTGAAGCAGGCTCTGGCGGTGCAGCTCGAGCAGTCGCCTTACTTGAATGTGTTTCCCCAGGAGCGGGTCCGGGACACACTGAAGTTCATGGGGCGCTCGCCCGACGAACGGCTCACTCCCGACCTGGCGCGCGATGTCTGCCAGCGCGAAGGCATCAAGGCTGTCCTCAATGGAGCGATCAGCAGCATCGGGACCCAGTACGTAGTGGATGTGAACGCGGTGAACTGCCAGACCGGCGACACCCTGGCGCACGAGCAGGTGTCGGCGGACAAGAAGGAACAAGTTCTGGGCGCGGTAGGCAAAGCGGCTTCCAGCCTGCGCGGTAAGTTGGGAGAGTCGCTGGCTTCGGTGCAGAAATTCGACGCTCCGGTGGAGGAGGCGACGACCTCCTCCCTGGAAGCGCTCAAGGCGTTCAGTCTGGCCGAAACCGAACGGAACAAAGGGTCCGAGTACGCTGCCATTCCCCTCTACAAACATGCCATCGAACTGGACCCCAATTTTGCCATAGCGTATGCGCGCCTGGGCCAGTCCTACGCCAACACCGGGCAGAGCGCGCTGGCCATGGAAAGTACGAAGCAGGCGTTCGCACGGCGGGAGCGAGTCAGCGAACTGGAAAAACTGTACATTTCCTCGCACTACTACGAAATCGTCACCGGTGAAGCTGACAAGGCAATCGAGGCCTACCAGCTCTGGAAGCGGACTTATCCGCGGGATTCCATTCCCCCCAACAATCTCGCCGTGGAGTACGCCTGGACCGGCAAGTTCGACCAGGCCCTGGTGGAAGCTCAGGAAACCATGCGCCTGGATCCGAATAGCACGTTCAGTTACGGAGTTATGGGTGGCGCCTACATCGGACTGAATCGCTTTGCCGAGGCCAAAGCCATTCGACAGAAAGAACTGGGTCTCAAGCTGGGCGGGATGAATGACCACGCCGACCTTTACATGTTGGCCTTTCTGGAAGGCGACCTGGCCGCGATGCAGGGCGAGGTGGATTGGGCAAAGGGCAAGCAGGATGAATTTGTCATGCTCGAAGCCATGGCTGAAGTAGCGGCATCCGGCGGGAAGATGCGGCAGGCACGGGAACTGTACCAGCAGGCGGTTGAAGGAGCACAGCAGGCGAAGCTCACGGACAACGTAGCGGGGATTATGAGCCGCCAGGCGCGAACGGAAGCCGAAGCTGGTAACGCGGCGCAGGCCCGGGAGAGCGTGCGGGCCGCGCTGGCGATGGGGCGCAATCGCTTCGAGCTGGCCTCCGTCGGCGTGGCACTGGCAACCGCCGGCGACGTCGCCCAGGCATCTGCGATCGCGGACGAACTGAGCAAGGAATTCCCGACCGACACCTTCGTCAACATCGTTTGGGTGCCATCGATGCGGGGAGCGGTCGAGGTCAGCCGGGGCAATCCGGCGAAGGCGATCGAGTTGCTGCAACCCGCCGTCGCTTTCGAGTTTGGCTGGCCGGCGCGGGTGATGCCCAGTTACGTTCGCGGGTTGGCCTATCTCCGCATGCGCCAGGGGAAAGAGGCCGCGGAACAATTTCAGAACATTCTCGATCATCGAGGAGTGTGTGGGACCCTGCCGACTTGCTCGCTGGCCCATCTCCAGTTGGGGCGGGCCCGAGTTCTCTCCGGCGACAATTCCGGCGCGCGCACCGCTTACCAGGATTTCTTCGCGCTGTGGAAAGATGCCGACCCGGATGTTCCCATCCTGAAAGAAGCCAAAGCCGAGTACGCCAAGCTGCCGCAGTAGACGTGAGTTTGTGTGGTCGCGGGCGACTCGTCCCGCGCAGGAGCCACTACGAACCACGTAGGGACGGCCGCCGTCGGCCGTCCGCGGAGCGAAGCTTCGCTTTTCGCCAATATCACGAGATTGCCGACAAGAGACTGTCGAGCTGCGCTCGACTGGGCGGACGAGGGCGTCCGCCCCTACGTGGTTCGTGGCAGCTCCGGCTTGCGCCTACATGTCTTTGATGTGGGTAGCGATGTACCACTTGTTGCCGAAGGGATCGATCACGCCACCGCTTCGGTCGCCGTACGGTTGGTCAACGGGCTCCGACATAGATGTGGCTCCGGCGCTCAGCGCGCGCTTGTACAAGGCATCGCAGTCTTCCACGTAGAGATAGAACATCGTCGGCATGGGTTGGTAGGGACCGTGGGCTTCGCCCATCTCCATGTGTGCGTTGCCAATTTTCACCGTGGTGTGATGGATCACCCCATCGGGAGCCGTGTACCTGCCAAGTTCTTCGGCTCCGAAGGCGCGCTTCATGAACTTGAGCACCGGCTCGGCGCGCAACGGATGTAGATACGGTTGCAGGGTGGGCGCTCCCTCCGATCTGTAGCTCTCGCCCTTGTAGGTTGCGATGTACCAGAAGTTTCCGGCAGCGTCTCTTACGGTTGCGGTGCGCTCACCATAGTCCTGATCGGCCGGCTCGGCGATCGAAGTGGCTCCGGCTTCCAGGGCGCGAGCGTAGGTGGCGTCGCAATCCGGAACGTAAATGTGGAACGCGCTGGGCATGGGCGTTCCCCGCCACTTCATGCCGGCGCCGCCCCCTCCGACCATCAGCATGGAGTCGCCGATACGCACTTCGCAATGCAGGCCGCCTTCCGAGCCGGGGCCGCTGCGGAAAAGTTCCTCGGCACCGAATGACTTCTTCAGGAAATCGATCAGTCCGTCGGCATCTTGCGCCACCAGATATGTAGTCAAGGTGGTATAGCCTTTGGGTACCGGATTCACCGCTGGTTTCTTTTTTTCTCCACCCATCATGGCGCGGAAGCGGCGGTGCATCTCCTCGACCGACATTTCTTCCTTGACCGTAAATACGCTCCACGGGTATCCGAAGGGATCGAGGAGATTGGCGTCCCGCCTGCCGTAGAACTGGTCGGCGATGGGGCGTTGCAGCTTCGCGCCGGCGGCAATGGCGCGTTCCGCGAAGGCGTCCACGTCGGGAACCTGGATAGTCATCGCTACCGGCGAATTGCCTGTGGTCTCCGGACTGAAGCGTCCGCCCTCCGGCCACTCTTCCGCCAGCATGACGACGGAGTCTCCAATCAGGATTTCGGCGTGGGCGATCCCCGCGCCAACCTCGAAGCGGAAAGTCTCCTTCGCTCCGAAAGCATTCTTGTAAAACTCGATCGCTTTCGCAACGTCCTTGAAGGTCATGCGGGGGGATGCGACGATTCGGACGGAAGCAGCAGTTTCTGTCATGGTTGCCATGGATGATTTCCTTTGCAAATCAGATTTGAGGCGGGCCTTGAAATCTTCGCGCGGAAGCTGGCGCAGCTCGGCGGCAACGTGCAGCAGGGGCAACAGCTCAGGATCTGCCGATTGGACCACTACCACCGGCGCAGCCAGAAGCTGGGTCACGGCCTGGTCGAGCTGATCGACTTTCGAGCGATGGGGCAGAGAGCGCTTAGGCATTGGCACCCTCCAGACGGGCGCGCAGGTTCTGCAAGGCGCGGAACTGCAACTGCTTTACCGCGCCCTCGGTGCGTCCCAGGGCTTGCGCGATTTCACGAATACTCTTCTCCTCGGCAAAACGCATTCCAATCACGCGGCGTTGATCGGCAGGAAGCTGATCCACCAGCAGGAAGAGTCGGGCGCACTCATCGGCCTCGACCAGCCTGGGCCTGGCGCCCGGGTCGGGAAGATCGGGTAGATCGTCCTGACCAGTGATCTCTTTGGCCCCGCGTTTTGACCGGTCCACAATCATGTTGGCAGCGATCCGCAGCAGCCAGCCGGCGAAGGGTACGCCGCGCCATTCGAAAGTGTGAATATTGGCCAGCGCCTTGTGAAATACATCTGAAGTCAGGTCCTGGGCCGCATCGCGATCGCCGATGCGCTTCGCGACATAGCCGTACACGCGGGCGAAATTCAGTTCGTACAATTCGGCAAAGCGGCTGGGGTCTTTCTGGGCAGCTTCCACCAGCAGACGGTCGTCCGCCGGGGTCGAGCCGGACGCTTCCCCTGGGGGCTTTCTCGCTGCCGATCTTCTGACCGCCATCGTGCCTCTAACTATATAAACTTTCGGGGAGGAAAAAGGTTACGGGCGGCGAGAAACCCGACCGCCAAGCGATGACTCGCAGTTGAGAGTCTGAATCAAATCTCGGGCCCCGGCCTCGCCGGTCAGGTTCCCAGGTGCGTCTTCGCCGCAAAGACCGCCGTGGAAGAGCGTCGCTTTAAGCCCCGTGTTGCGAAGCGGAGATGCCGGGCGACGGTCGTGGCGCTGCGAACGCGGCCCGGAAGGGCCGCTCTTCCGCAACACCGCTCTTCCGCAATACCAGCGATGTCGAAGAGTCAAAAGCACGGGCTGCAAAGAGCGCGTCCAGACCTGAATTCCACTCGCGCGCGTGTTAGAATCGGCTCACTTGTGTGTGACTGCGAGAACCCAGGTTGATTGAACTCGCACCCTCGATTTTGGCGGCTGATTTTGCCCACCTGGCGGACCAGATCCGCGAGGCCACAGCGGGCGGAGGCACGGTTGTCCATGTGGATATTATGGACGGCCACTTTGTGCCCAATCTGACCGTGGGGCCGCCCCTGGTGAGGTCGCTGCGCAAGGCGACTGATCTGCCGCTCGATTGCCATCTCATGATCGAGAACGCGGACCAGTTCATTCCTGAGTTTTGCGCGGCCGGGGCCAACTGGATTTCGGTGCACCAGGAGGCCTGTGTGCACCTGAATCGCACCCTGCATCTGATCAAAGACCACGGTTGCCGGGCGGGCGTAGTGATCAATCCAGCAACTCCGATTGAGACCCTGAGCGAAGTGCTCGACCTGGCGGACTATATACTGGTGATGTCAGTGAACCCCGGCTTCGGGGCGCAGAAATTCATTCCCGGAGCGGTCCACAAGATCGGCCGGCTGGCCCAGCTCAGGGCGCAGCGCGGATTGGGCTATCGTATTGAGGTAGATGGCGGTATTGACCTTGGCACGGTGGCCGAGGTGGTGCGGGCGGGAGCAGAAATTCTGGTCGCGGGCAACGCCATCTTCGGTAAAGGCGATCCAAAGGTTAATGCGCGAGAGCTGTTGAAGACTGCAGTGGAGGCCACGCTGCAGAAAGTCTAAAGGACAGTCGTCAGTCGTCGGTCTTCAGTCGTCAGAAAAATCACGCTGGGCTGACGACTGAAGACCGACGACTGACGACTGTTTTTCCCGAGGTTCTTATGTCACGTCGTGTTCCGGTCATTATTTTGCTGGGCGTGCTGGCGTTCGCTGTCGGCTGCACCAATAAGAAGGTCAATAATCCCCTCGCGAACGTGGGCTCCAAGCAACCCGACAAGGTCCTGTTCGATCGGGCCATGGACGCAATGAAGCACAATCGCTTTGATGTGGCTCGGATCACGCTGCAAACCCTGATCAACACCTATCCGGATTCGGAGTATATTGCCCGCGCCAAACTGGCGGTGGCGGATTCCTGGTACGCCGAAGGCGGAGGCACGGCGCTGGCGCAGGCGGAGATCGAGTACAAGGACTTTGAAACTTTCTTTCCCAACATGCCGGAAGCGGCCGAAGCCCAGCTGAAGATTGCCAACATCCACTATCAGCAGATGGAAAAGCCGGACCGCGACTACACCCACGCCATGCGGGCCGAGGAAGAATACCGCCAGCTCATCCTGCAATACCCTGACAACAAGAAAGTTGTGGAGGAAGGCAAGAAACGTCTGCTGGAAGTGCAGGAAGTGATCGCGGAGCGCGAATACAGAGTGGGGCGCTTCTACTATCTGCGCCAGTCCTATCCTGCGGCTATCGCAAGACTACGTTCCCTGGTGGACAAGTATCCCCTGTACAGCAAAGCGGATGAGGCGCTGTTTCTCCTGGGGCAAGCCTACGAAGGTGAGATCACGATGCTGCGGTCGCGGCCTGGTAACGAGGTTTTCAAGGCCCGCATGATCGAAGACTTTGCCAAGAATGCGACCGACGCCTACTCCCGCATCCTGACGCGGTATCCACTGATGGACCGCACGGTGGACGCCAAGGCGCGGCTGGAGGCTTTGCATCAGCCCATACCCAGGCCGACAAAGGCGGCGCTGGCGCAGAACAAAGCGGAAGAAGAGAGCCGCCGGGAAACCAGCACGGTTTCCAAGGTGATGGAAAATTTCCAGAAGCACCCCGACGTAGCCAACGCCGCACAAGTCGGCGAGCCTACGTTGGTGGACCCGCAAATGGTCAGTGCCACCTCAGTAGTTCAGGAAGCGACGCGGGCCATGATGGGCGGCGCGGCCGCCGCGGGGGACAAGAACGCGGTAGCGATCGAAACCGTGGGCAAGGGGGCCCTGGCTGCCGACCAGCCAGCGCCGCGTTCGGACACACCGGCGCCGGAGACGGCCGTGACGCCAGCCGACAACCCGGCACCGGCAACTGATTCCAATGAACTGAAGCCCAATGTGGCCGCCGACCCCAACGAACTTAAACCGAACGTCGATAACAGCGCCCAGACGGCCCCGCCACCCACCCAGGTCAACGAGCTTGATCCCGCGACCAACGGACAAGCCGCCGCCGGCGCAAATGGCAGCACGGCCGCCGGGTCATCATCAGCCATGGCCGACGATAAGGACATTGAGGCAGCAACGTCCTCCAGCAAGCACAAGAAAAAGAAGGGCCTGCACAAGGTCATTCCCTTCTAGATTCGGCGGCTGAGAAACTGGATGGTGAATTCGAGCCCCATTAGCAAACCAAGGGCCGTTGCCCCCACTTGTCACTGACCAGTGGTAACCTGCTTACTGTCTTCTTGTCATTGACTTACGATCCGGCACCAATTAACTTCAGGCTGTCTCCCCCTCACCAAAGGAAATCCCTTGGCGCGAAGAATACTGCTTGCCGACGATAGCGTGACCGCCCAGAACATGGGCCGACGCATCCTCACGGATGCGGGCTATGAAGTCGTCACCGTCAACAACGGCTCAGCGGCGCTCAAAAAGATTGCGGAAAACAAGCCGGACATCATCGTCCTGGACGTCTATATGCCGGGCTATGGCGGCCTGGAAGTTTGCCAGCGGGTGAAAGAAGCCGCCGAGACGGCGCGCATTCCGGTGTTGCTGACGGTGGGCAAACTGGAGCCCTTCCGGCCCGAGGAAGCGCGTCGTGTGGGCGCTGATGCATTCATCATCAAGCCCTTTGAAGCCACCGAACTTCTCACCGCGCTGACCAGGCTTGAAGACAAGATTGTGGCTGCGCCGCAGCCCCAGAAGTCGGGCCGTTTCGCCAAGGCCCTGGCGGCGGTCGAGGGGTCCGATTTCGGCGACAAGGAAACCGGATGGAAGAATCGCCTCACCATCCCCGGCCCGAACGCAAAATCAAGGCAGGTAGAAGCCGAAGCGCCGCCGGAAGTGGTTGCCGGTCCCTCGCGCGATTTCGCGCCCAGCGAGAGTGGCAAGCCCGTCCAGCCGAAGCAGGAGTTTGAGCGCCCGATTCCAGCCGGCCTGCCGGCTGACATAACGCCCGAGGAAATCGCGGCCATAACAGCGGCAGCGGCGTCGTTTGATGGCAAGGCCGGACATCCTACCGTCATTGCCGACGGATCCGCGTCAGAATCCGCGGCTGCGATGTCGGCGGCATCGGCAGAAACCACGGCGGTCGAGCCGAGCGAGCCCGAGCCCCCGGCTGCAACTTTGGCCTCCGCGACAGAATTGGAACCGGCACCGCCGGCGGAAGTTGTGACCGAGCCCGCCCCAGTGGCGGCTGAAGCCGTAGCCGAAGCGGTTGCCAGCCCCGAGGCTCCGAAAGATGCAGATCACGCTGCCGCAGCCGAATTGCCCGCAGCCGCGGCGGAAACTGAACCCGCACCTCAAGCGGCGTCTGTAGCACAGGTTGCCGAGAGCGAGAAACCGTCCGTCAGAGATGCCGAGGTCATGGCCGCGATTGCATCTTTAGCGCCGTCGAATGGCCAGGGCGAGAGCATCGCGCCAACCTCATGCACGAATGAATGGGGTCAAGAGGCTGTGGTGGGCGCCACTTCCGTGGCGGCTTCTGAGGCCACCATCACCGGACCGCGATGGATTGCGGAATCGGTCGCCGTAGCCGTCGAGGAGTCAGCCTGCACGCTGGAACAGGAGATGGAACGGGCCTCCGCGGCTAGGACCGCGGCTGAATCCGCCGCCAGCGATCAGGCCCTTGCAACGGCGGTTGAGGTCGCCCCTCCGGCTCCGGCGGTCGAAACACTCGAACCGGCAGTCGCCGAGGCAGTCAGCGTCACCGAGGCCGTTGCCGGTGCGGAACCGCTTCCGGTCTCGATGGCTGCCGAAACCGGCAGCGCCGAAAGCCCAGCGGTTCAGGAAATCGCGCCGCCATCTGAGCCCACAGCGCCGAAAGAAGAGTCCGCTTTCGCCGCCGCTGCGGCGGCGGGTTCGGGCTCGGAACACGTGCCCCCGGTGGAAGTGGTATCCTCAACCACCGTTGCGCCAGAAATCTCAGGGAGTGCTCCCGTTGCCAGCGTGGAAGCGCCGCCGCAACGCGAGGCGGAACTGGCTGCGGCCTGGCAGAACTGGAAGCAGATACGCGAATCATTCGTCAGTGCTCCGCCTCCCGAGCCCGTGGCGGAGGCTCCGGCTGCCGAAGCCAGCGCGCCGGAGAGCGTGCCTCAGGAAGAGCCGAGCGCGCCCGCCCCGCTTGCAGAACGGAGTGCAGAAACGGAGCCAGAGACTCCCGAGGTGGAAGCGGCCCCCGCTGAGGCGCCGGGAGAGTCCACCGCGATCGCGAACATCGTCGATACCATGTTGGCCGAGTTGAGGCCCAAGCTAGTGGAAGAAATCGCCAAGAAGATGAGCTCGGAAAAGAAAGACAAAGAAAAAGAGAAAGAAAAAAAGAAGAAGAAGTAATCTTGCCGGTGTTGCCCCTTCAGCCAGGTTTCCACCCTCGACTTCAGATCATTTAGGCACTCCAAGAGGAGGAGAGCGAGCGTCTCCACAGATCCGGAAACGCTCTCCCCCGCCCACTCAAATGACTTGCAGACGGTTGAATGTAATATGTCAGGCATTTGCAGACCTTTAGAGGCGTGCATCAGATCACAACCCCTTACGGCTTTGCAGCCCGATGGGGGTACGCTTCGTCGGAATAACGTTTGAAGCGCAGGCCCTCCTTGGCTTCCTTTCCGTAAAGCTCAGGATCAAGATAGGAGCCAACCTCATTTGACGGCTTGTCTTCTTCAACCTTCATGCGATGGGCATTGGCGTAGGGATCATGGCGAACGCCGGTCACCTGCCACGAAACCTTCGCGCCGGGCCGGCCGCCGGCAATCTGAAAGCTGTTGCGAGCGATCTCGCGAGATACGTAGAGGTTCGGGCCGGGTTTACCGAGCGCAGTGAGCTGATAACGGAAGTCCTGGTTCAGCGCCTCGAACCAGTCGGGCATTTGAACTCTCGCGGTTCCCTTAGCGTCGAGAGTGACGTTACCGTTATAGATATTCATCATGTCCGGACTTTCCACGAATGCATGATTGAGATACTTGTGAGTTGGATCCAGAGGGTGATCGATCTGGAATTGCCCCGCGGACTTTTTCAGCACGCCGTGCACAAAAACTTCGCCATAGAAATCACCGGCACAACAGCGAGACGCCAGGTAAGCGGCGTTGCCTCGGGTGGTCTGGTTATGGGCCTGCACCGCCACGTTAAAGGAATCAGCCAGCACGCCATTTCCGTTGTCGGAAGAACCCCAGAGCCCCGCACCATTTTCGGATCGCCCTGAAACTCCGGTGCTGTCCCCCGAGCCGGTTCCGAAGACTCCGTAACTGTCGCGGGTAGCGCCTACGACGCCTGCGCCGGAATTGCTATACCCGTAGACCCCGACGTTGGTGGAGAGTCCGGCGACCCCAATCCCATGTTCGTCGAGGTTGGACCCAAATACTCCGCAAGGGCAATTTTCATCCCACGGCTGCCCCCAGGGCCAGTTTATTGCCGGGGCCGAGCTGACACCAATAACGGCAGTAGCTTTGGCTGCATCTCCCCGGAGCGCGGAACCTACGCCTGAGTTCGACAATTTGAGAGGTACGGCAACGTCGATTGTGGTCGTTGGCCCGTTGGGCTTCGCGACCGTGATGGTTTGGGTCCCGCTGTTCAACGTTTTTATCTGGCCTTGCGAGGTGAAGGCGGAAAGACCGAGAAAAAAAGCTGTGAAGGCAAAGCCTGCTTTGTTCATTCTGAATCTCCCTTCGCATTCTGTAGCCTGGTCTGCACCACGACCTGGGATGGCAAGCTCCGAAAACCTTACTCCGTGAAAAGTTGGCCCATTGGAGCCTTAGAAAAATCTGGGGATTCCCGATAACACCGAAGATGAAGATAGTAGGCTATACAACCCGGACAAGCGCCAGTCAAGGCAAAAGGAAAGCGGGCGACGGACCTGGTGGAAGAAATTGCCAAGAAGATGAGCTCGGAAAAGGAAAGACACAGAAAAAGAGAAAAAGAAGTTATCTCGCCCGTAACTTCCCAGTTCAAAGCTGTCCATCGGTGGTGAGAATTTGGCGGAGATCCTGCGCCGTTACATCACTGAGATCGCGTGGAGCGCGTCCCGCGCAATAAAAAAGGGACAGCCCGGAGCCCCCCGAGACTGTCCTGAACCCTCCCGGTTAGAAGGGATGTTACTGCCGCAAATCTAGTGCAAGCATGTTGCAGGAACGTTGCGGACAAATGAATATCCGGTAAATTTAGATCTGGCGCTGTCGGCACTGTGCAGGGTTGGATCAGGCGGGTGGAGAGGGGCTTCACGCCCTGCATTGAAACCTTGGCCGTGACGCTTCAGTCACTGAGCTACCGCGCTGATGGTGGACCTCCGGGCTACAAGACCTCAACGCTTTCAGGTTCGGGCTTTAATGCACCTTGCCCCACTGCTTGATTTCACTGCTATATTTATGGGTCTTACGGCAACCACCATGGCTCGCCACGTCGAAGCTTCACACAAGTTGCAGAAGCGCGCCGAACAGATGATTCCCGGCGGGGTCAATTCTCCCGTCCGCGCCTTCCGCTCGGTCGGAGGCGACCCACTCTTCATCGTTCGCGGGCAAGGCTCGCACCTTTGGGATGTAGACGAAAACAGGTACATCGACTATGTGGGCTCCTGGGGACCCCTGATCCTCGGTCATGCTCCGCCGGGTGTGCCGGAAGCGATCGGCGCCGCGGCGAAAAATGGGACCAGCTTCGGGGCCTCGACCGCCGCCGAGGCTGACCTGGCTGAGATTGTGATCTCAGCCTTCCCTCACGTGGAAAAGATTCGCTTCGTCAACTCGGGCACGGAGGCCACCATGTCGGCCATCCGCCTGGCCCGCGCCTATACTCAGCGCAAATACATTGTGAAGTTCGAGGGCTGCTATCACGGCCATGCGGACGCGTTGCTGGTGAAAGCAGGCTCGGGCGTGGCCACGCTGGGTATCCCCGGGTCGGCGGGAGTGCCCGAGGAATTCACTCAGTTGACCCTGGCGCTTCCCTTCAACGACGTGGACGCCTTGGAACTGGCGTTCAAGAAATTCAGCAACCAGATCGCCTGCGTGATCGTGGAGCCGGTGGTGGGCAACATGGGATGCGTCCCGCCCGCACCTCTATATCTCGACACGTTGCGCGAGATCACGCTGCGCAACAAATCCCTGCTCATTTTTGACGAAGTGATGACCGGCTTTCGCCTGGCTTTCGGCGGCGCCCAGGAACGCTATGGCATTCTTCCCGACCTGACCACGTTCGGCAAGATCATCGGCGGCGGGCTGCCCGTAGGAGCATATGGCGGGCCGGCCCACATCATGGACATGGTGGCGCCTCTCGGCCCGGTGTATCAGGCCGGGACGCTTTCCGGGAATCCCCTGGCCATGGCTGCAGGCCTAGCCACTTTGCGCTACCTGCGTAGCCACAAGAGCACGATCTATACCGGATTGGAAATACTGGCTGGACAGTTGGCCGATGGAGTGACCGCAGCGGCTAGAGACGCCGGAGTGCCGGTCTGCTGCAACCGCGTTGGATCAATGTTTACCTGGTTCTTTACTGAAGGCCCGGTCACCAACTGGGCCTCGGCTGCGAAGTGCGACACGGCAGCCTTCGCCCGCTTCTTCCGGGCCATGCTGGACAACGGCGTGTACTTGCCGCCGTCGCAGTTCGAGGCCGCATTCCTGAGTGCCGCCCACACCGAAAAGGACATTCATCAGACCATCGCTGCCGCGAAACAAACATTCGCGAGAGCGCAGGTCTAACTGAGATCCGAGAACTGCGATCTGACAGCTGCCTTCATTTCCGGAACGGTTACGAACTCGTAACCTTCCGCGCGATAGCGGGAAATCAATCGATCGGTCGCGGTAACGGTGTACGAACGATCAGTCCCGAAGTGAAGATGTCCGCCATCGTGCAGCAAAATCACGTCCCCGCCACGAACCTGGCGCGTCACCTTGCGCTCGATATGCTCAACCGAGGGCGCATTCCAGTCGTAGCCAGTCACGCTCCACATGATGGGTTCCAGCCCCATTTGCCGTGCGCGGCTCAACACGGCAGGCCGCCGGCCGCCAAAAGGTGGACGGAACAAGTTAGAGTGCTCGCCCACCGCGTCAGTCAAGACATGTTCACACCTGGTGAGCTGCGCTTTGAGCTCCCGCGCGTTCTTGAAAGTCAGCAGCGGATGGTTGAAAGTATGGTTCCCGACTACGTGACCGGCTCTCACCACTTCACGCACGATGTCCGGGCGCTGCTCGACATAACGGCCGATCAGGAAAAATGTGGCACGCACATTGTGCCGAGCCAGAACTTCCAGCAGGCGCAAAGTATGCGGATCGTTGGGCCCATCATCGTAGGTTAACGCCAGTTGTTTTGACCCTCGGCCCAGCCCGGTGAAAGTGCGGCCGAACCACTGCCCCGTCGGCGCCATGGACTGGTAGCCCACGGAAGCGGCGGTGACGGTGGCGGCGGCACCGATCAGGTAGCGCAACATGGTGCGATTGTAAACGGAGTAGCTACAGAGGGGGTTTCGCGGATGAGGTCGGCCGCTTCTGGGCGGGGTCGTGTCTGAGTGGAGTTGGCTCCCGAGTTCCCAGTCCGATCAGCATCGACATGTCCTTGGGATAGTTCACGTCGCGCCCTCGGGCCAGGAAGTGGGAGTAAACCGACATCGCCGCGCCATAGAAGCCGAAACCCGAGGAGACGACTCGGGAGTGGGCAAGGGCTCCGATGATTGTGCCCAGAAAGCGAAATCCGGAAGCTCCATTGGCTGCACCCTGGCCTGCACCTCCGCCGTCGGCTCCGTGAATGCCCGCATCGCGGTCGTGGTCTGCCATCGACGAACTCGCCAATGCCACCGAGATCGCAGTGGTCAGATATCGTGTTTTCGGCGTAGTGACTTGCGCACCGCCTTCAGAGTCGAGAGTCAAGTGTTCGCCCCGCGCCACGGAGACGCTCTCCAGGCTTGCTTCCACCGTCTGCTGAATGCCATGGGGAGGAACCAGTTCATGAAATACGATCCGGAGCTGCCCGTTCCGGCCCAGCCTGCGGGCCGGCTGCGACTGAAGGACTGATCCTTTGATGTGGCTTCCTTCCGGAAGAAACAAATGATTGGAAACCACCAGAGGCTGGCTCACGACTGCGTCGACCGGGTCTCCTTTTTTTGTTCTGGATGAGTTCAGGGGAGTAATCAGCAGGGCATGCACCACGCTGCCGGAGGGAGGTTGAGTTCCAATCGCAGACAGCATTTCGGGTTTGACCGACTCACTTCCGAATTCAAGCGGTTGCCGAAGATCAGCGTTAAAGCTCGTCCCAGCATCCATGTATTGCGGATGGTAGGGAAGTTGAGCCATACCGTATCGCTCGAGACGATGCACCTTCGCCGGTTGGTGCAGTTGCTTCTTGACGGTATCCCATTCTCGTTTGACCTCCTGCCGGGCCTCGGTGACTTCCCGAGACGCCAGGTTCTTGCCCGCGTCCTTCACGCTCTCTTTTTTCTCTGCTCGGGCAGGAACAAACTGCAAAACCCCACTCGATCCTCGGGCCACGGTTGTCTGCAGAGGCAGGTGACGGCCATCGGCAAGCACCAGTTCGTCAAACTCGATGCGGATCTCCCGATAAGGTGAGAAATCGGCGTTCAGGGCTGCGATAGTCCGCCTCTTTTTCGAGACTGCACCGATCTGGGCGATCTTGCCATTGACTTCACAGCCTGCCGGGACCACGAGCTTGTCAAAGGCGTATACCGGCTCCGCGATTCTCCCATGAACTGGCTGACCAACCTCACGGACCCGCACTTCCTGGTCCAGCGCCACTTTCAGCGGTGTTCCCGCTGGGATGTTCAGTGAAATGGAAGGGGCAGCGGCTGCGGCAGGGCGGGAGATGGTAGCGGGCTGAGAAGATCCTGCTGGACGAACCTTGAGAGTCTGGCCCACAGCCACAACATCGCAGAGCAGGAAGAGCGCCCAAATGGAGTACCGCACGGGCCTTTCTCCTTGTCTCAGCCTTACGCCCGAGCGTTCTAGTGGCAGAGGCTGATAAAGCAAAATGATACAGGAAATTCTACGGTGGAAGCCGCCGATGCCCTGGGCAATCGTTCCTACCATCGGATGTAACGCCCGGTAGAATTGTTGTACGGCGAAAGATTTTTTGATTGCAGACTGCTGTTAACTCTTTCCACAATTGCCTCATGACCGGAAGCAAGATATGCTGCAAAACGAATCCCGATTCTCTCTAACCCATGGCCAATCTTTTTGAGCTGCCCCGCTATATTGCAGTCGAAGGTCCCATACGAGTCGGCAAAAGCACGCTGGCGCGAATTCTGGCCGAGCGTCTCAACGCGCAGCAGGTCATGGAATCGGAGGACAATCCCTTCCTCGGCGCCTTCTACAAGGGCGAAGCCGGGGCCGGCTTCCAGGCACAGTTCGCCTTCATGATTCGCCGCTTCGAACAGCTCCGCGCCCTCGACCTGGGCCCGCGCTCGCAGAAAACAGTGGTCACCGATTTCGTCTTCGAGAAGGACAAAGTCTTCGCCTGCCTTAACCTGACCGATCAGGAACTGGAAATCTATAACCGCTACTACAACCATTTCCGCGAGCAGCTGCCCACGCCCGACCTGGTCATCTACCTGCAAGCCACACCCGAGGTCCTGAAAAGGCGCCTGAAGAAGAAAAACGCGCCCGGAGAGAAAGCGATCAACGAGGATTACCTGGAAGAAGTGATCAAGGCTTATGAACACTTTTTCTTCCACTACACGTCGTCAGACCTGCTGATCGTGAACACCTCGGAGATCGATTTTGTGGAGCGCAATCAGGACCTGCAAGAGTTGCTGCGCAAGGTTTCCGCGCCGATCAAGGGGACGCAGTATTTCCTGCCGCTGGGGAGCCAGGAAGCGGCCAGTGCTTAGGCGGGGTGGCCGGTTGTCCTTGGGCCGGTGGACCGCCGCTCAGATACCCTCATTTCCGGCTTGCAGACTCCCAATCGAGTTATTACAATTGTAATAACATAGGAGGGCCCATGGTGGAACTCAAGGTCCGCAAGTTCGGCAACTCGCTGGGCGTGGTGCTGCCTAAAGAGGTCATCCATCGCTTACGCACCGAAGACGGGGAGAGACTCTTCCTGATAGAGGACGGGGAGGGCGGCTATCGGCTCACCCCGTACGATCCGGCATTCGAGAAGAAAATGAAGAAGGCCGAAGAGATCATGGGGCGCTATCGCAACACGCTGCGCGCCCTGGCAAAGTAAAGAGAGAAGTGAAGACAAGGAAACCGATCTGGATTGAGGAGCGCGATGTCCTCGCGATCCACGACCGGCTGTTGGCCGCCCACGGCGGCAGCCCGGGTTTACGTGATAAAGGCCTTCTGCAGTCTGCTCTAGCTCGTCCCCTCCAGTACCATGTCTACGCCGATCGGCCTGACGTGATTGAGATGGCGGCGCTCTATACGGCGGGCATCGTCCGCAACCATCCCTTCGTCGACGGCAACAAGCGGACTGGTTTTGTCACGGGCGTTCTTTTCCTTGAGCTCAACGGGTTTATCTTCATGGCAAGCGAGGAGGATGCCACACAGGCCGTTTTAGGTCTCGCGGGCGGCACGCTCGATGAGGCGGCATACACGGCCTGGCTGCGCGCCAGCAGCAAACGCGCGAGAAGCCGATGAAACAGAAGGCCAGCACTCTGCCCTCGACTAATGTTTTCGCCTTCGGGTCGGTCGAAACATGCGCTGATCGTAGCGCAGAGGCTCGGGTGTATGCACCGCGATCTTCTTAAACTCCGGATGCAGCGGATTAATCAGCCAGTTGTTTTCATTCGCCGCCAGCGCTGACGGCACCAGCAGCAAACAATTCTCGCCCGTCTTTACGAACTCATCGCCAATCTGGGCAAGCTCCGGAGGTGCGGGAGTTTCCCGCCAGTCGGCCGCCAGCTCGCGGGGATGAAGTTGTTCCCGTGACAAGTTGTCAGGAACGTCCGCCGTGGCCAGAACCAGGTCGTCAGGAGCGTCTTCCGGACCGAGATGAACAAAATACTCCAGCATGGCGAGCGACTGGTGTTCAGAGGTGTACACCAGGCGCGTGCCCGGACTCGACCAGCGCCCGCCATACCGGTAGGCGCCTTCTCCGTCGAAGGGGGCGTGGGCGTAGGCCTGGCGCAGCACGCGGAAAACACGGGTCAACTCATGCCGCCGTAGGCGATGCGGCCGAGAATGTTTTCCACCTGGCGGGCACCGAGTTCGGTGTCGATGGCGGCGATGGGCGCCACGCCTCCCAGAGCGCGATTGCTGCGCTTGAGCCAGCGGTTGGCGCGCGCGCCGTCGCCCAGAGTTTCGCGGGCCAAAGCCAGCAGCCGCGCCATGCGGTAAAGCCGATCCGATTCGAAGCGGGCCAGGCGGCCCCGGCGGCGGCGCTGCAGGCTGCGGGGGGAAAGATCGAGTGCGCCGGCCAGTTCTTTCAGGGTCAGGCCCGACGCCTGCATCAGTTCGCCCAGGACGGCGTGCGGAAAGCCCTCGCGAATCGCCTCCCGCAGATCACGGTCGTTGGCCAGCGATCGGCCCAGAACCCGCTTTCCACCCAACTGCCGCAGCACCGCCTGGAGCTCGTTTGCCATTTGTCGTCTATTCTAGCGACAAATGGCAGTGCTAGGCAAATGCCTCTTCCAATGCAGGCGCAAGTGTCCCGCCCGTGCAGACCGGCGCCAAAGGAGGAGATGAGCCTGAAATCCAGCCGGGATGTCGTGCGTGAACCCCTACTTCTCGTACCGAGGCAGCGGGTAAACCGACAACCCTTTCCCGATTTTCGAAAACTCGGGATCGGCGGTCACCAGCCAGGCGCCGCGCTCGATGGCGAGTTCAGCGGCCAAGGCGTCCGCGTAGCCCAGTCCGTACCTTTGTTTCAGTGCGCCAGCTCGCGTAGCTCGCTCCCGATCCACGGCGATGACGGCGACCGGCATCCTTTGCAGGCGGGCCTCGACTTCGCGGGCATTTCCTTCGCCGTGGCGCCGCCAGGCAATATAGAAGACTTCGCCCCAGGTAACGGCGGAGATCAGGAGCGGCAGATCCTGCTGCAAGGCTTCGCCCAGCAACTGGCGCATTTTTTCCGCGACCAGGCGGCGACCCTCAAAGAAACCCAAGAGCGCGTTGGCATCCAGCACAAAGCGCCGCGTGTTCCCACGCACGGACGTGGGCCTCACCGCTTCTCTCTCTTGCGCTCTCGGTCCCTCTCCGCGAACGATTCCTCAAACATCGATAGTTCGCCGGGTGCCGGCTTAAGAAAGCCCATGATTTCATCCAGTTGCCGCTCGGTCATGGGAGTCAGAACCAGCCGCCCGCCTTCTTCAGTCCAGGTCGCGGGGGTCCCTTTTTCCAGGCTGAGGCGCTCGCGCAATTCGGCTGGAATGACGACCTGGCCCTTGGAGCTGACCACGGTGCGATAGGCTGTCATCAAACAATCTTACCATGATGTAGGATGCATCGTAGTAAATCTTACCAGCTGGTTAACCTATGGTATCTTGCAGAATTGCCGGGCTTTGCTCGGCTGGGCAGGTGGGACACCTGCCCCTACGTGGGCGTTTATGTCCTCGTATCTCTTCTCGACCTGTTGATGGTTTGCGGCTACAATACCTCTCGTAGCATCCAAGATGTGGACAGGCTCTATCCGCCGGGTTGCGGAGGGGCACTGGAGGACATCGTGAGTCTGGTTCCGATCGGCGAGCCTCGCCGCAAGATTACAGTCGCTTCACTCCGCGAAAAGAAACTCCACCACGAACCCATCACCTGCCTGACTGCGTACGACTATTCCAGCGCGCGCCTGGTCGATGAGGCCGGGATCGACATTGTTCTGGTCGGCGATTCGCTGGCCCAGACCATGCTGGGCTACGAAAACACGCTTTCGGTCACGCTCGATGAAATGCTTCACCACACCCGTGCCGCGCACCGTGGCGTGAAACATGCGCTGCTGGTGGGAGACATGCCATTCGGGTCGTACCAGTCCGATCCCAGCGACGCAGTTCGGAACGCTGCGCGCTTTGTGAAAGAAGCCGGAGCGGAAGTGGTCAAGATCGAAGGTGGAGAGAAGCGGGCCGACCTGATTCGCCGCATCATCGATGCCGAAATTCCCGTGGCCGGACACATCGGCCTGACCCCGCAATCGCTGAATATGATGGGCGGCTACAAGGTACAAGGCAAGGACCTCAGCGGGGTGGAGCAGCTCATGCGCGATGCGCTAGCGCTCGATCGCGCAGGAGTTGCCTGTATTTATCTCGAAGGCATCCCGCGTGAAGTCGCTGCCATGATTACAGCTGAAGTCAAGACTCCGACCATCGGTATTGGCGCCGGACCGGATTGTGATGGCCAGGTGCTCGTCTTCCACGACCTGCTGAATCTCACTTTTGGCCATGCCGCAAAGTTCGTGCGCCGCTACGCCGATCTGGGCGCGGCCATTACGGGTGCGGTGCAAGCTTTCCGCGCCGATGTTAGCGCGCGACAGTATCCCTCAGACGACGAGTCCTATCATCTGCCCAGAGAAACGCGCGCGGCGCTGGAGACGGTGCTCGAACGCAAGCGGGCGATGAGGCGCTAGGGACTGAATGAGACCGTCGCTTGCGGGCCTGATTGCGGCAGCCGTCGTCGCGCTGGTTTCCTGCTCCGCTCCCAAAGCTCCCGATCCCGCGGCGGTGGAAGCAAGCGCGGCCGCGCGCATTCTGGCCATCCCGCCGGACGCTCCTGAAAAGTACCGTGGCATGACTGATATGAAGGGCTGGCGGAACCCTTATCTGATTATTCGCGCCGACGGAGTAGCGCTCCTCGACCCCGACAACCACCTGGAGCGCATCCTGAAGCCGGAAGAAGTGACCCAGGCGCTGGGCAATCTCCCGTCATCCGCGTGGCCTTACGGGCGTGTGGTCGCCCTCTCCGAAAGCGGCGTGCGCAGCGGCACCGCGGAGGACGACGTCAAGATTCGCACCAACCGCGCTCTGGTGGCCGGAACTCTGGAGAGCATGCATGTGCTCATCCACTGGATTCCTTCCGCCTGAAAACGGCCGCACGATCGCGCCATGAAAATCTGCCACACCATCGACGAAATGCGGGCCGCTCGCCACGCCGCTCGCCACAAGGACAAGACTGTAGGCGTGGTGCCCACCATGGGCGCGCTGCACGAAGGCCACCTCTCGCTGGTCCGCATGGCCCAGGCCCAGTGTGATCTGGTAGTGGTCTCAATCTTCATCAATCCGCTGCAGTTCGGTCCGCACGAAGACCTGTCCAGGTACCCGAGAGATTTTGAACGCGATCGCGCATTGCTTGAACAGGAAGGCGTGGATTTTATTTTTGCTCCCGGCGTGGAAGAGATGTATCCGCCGGGCGCGGTTACCTACGTGACGGTCGAGGGCCTAAGTGACAAGCTCTGCGGACGTTCTCGCCCCGGGCACTTTCGCGGCGTGACCACGGTGGTCGCGAAGCTCTTCCACATCGTGGAGCCCGACCGGGCCTTCTTCGGACAGAAGGACGCAGCTCAGTCCGCGATCATTCGCCGCATGGTGCGCGACCTGAACATGCCGGTGCAGGTCGTGATCGGCCCGATCGTGCGCGAGCCGGACGGCCTGGCGATGAGCTCGCGCAACGCCTATCTGGAGCCGCCAGAGCGAAAATCGGCGCTGGTGCTTTCTCGGTCGCTTAAGGCCTTGCAAGAGCGTTTCAATCGAGGGGAACGCGATGTGCGAACGCTGATCGAAGCCGGCAAACAGGAGTTCGCGAAGGATTCTTCCGTGCGACTCGACTACCTGGAGATCGTCGATCCCGAAACGCTCGATCCGGTGGATGATATCTCGCGGGGCGCGCTGGCAGCGGTAGCGGCGTTTGTGGGAAGGGCGCGCCTGATCGACAACGTGGTGCTTGCGCTGAACATGTAGGGCGGGTGCCCCCACCCGCCCGGCCGGGCAAAGCCTGGCAGTCGTCATTTGTGACAAATTAGTGGCAAGCTAAAACCCAGGCGAGCTGCGCTCGCCCGCCCGGACCAGGGCTCCGGGCCTACGTGTTTTATTTTGAAACGAATTTGTTCCCCGCAATGAAAAAGCGCAGCGGGCGCTCGGCGGCCTTGGTGATGCCGATGCGCGGCGTCACTTCAATCCGCTGCGGGCGACAACCATCGTCCCCGATAAACAGATCGGACTTTCGGCTGGTCAGGTCTTTTTCGTTGTCGCGTTCGCGAGTGATGCCAAAGGCTTCGGCAAGGCGTCCGGGGCCGCTGGTCAGTTTTCGCAGGTCCGTTGTTTCATCAATCGCAATATCTCGCGCGTCCGCCATCTGCTCGATTCCGGAAATTGGTTCGAGAGCGCGAAACAGGACCCCTCCTGCTTCTCCATCGGGCAGGCAGGAAACGTTAAAGCAAAAGTGATTGCCGTAAATGAAGTAAACGTAGGTCAGCCCGGGCGGGCCGAAGAGCACGAAGTTACGGGCGGTGCGCCCGCTGGCGGAGTGTGCGGCTGGATCGTCCTGTCCCAGATAGGCTTCCACTTCCACGATCCGCGCGGTCAGGAGTTTTCGTTCCTGGCGGCGCACCAGAACCTTGCCTAACAGATCGCGGCTGACGGCACGAGGATCGCGGGTGTAGAAATCGCGGGGAAGCGGCACCAGTGCGGACGAATTTCTGCTCTTGGCTATCCTCATCGCCACACCGCATAATAGCGCCACGGGTCGTCAATCCTGAAGGAGGATTCATGCTAGGGAAATTACTTAAAATCGCTGCTGTACTCATGTCGCTGGCGCTGGCCGCAGCGGCGCAGACCATTCCCGCCGGCACCCGGCTGACGGTGCGCATGGGATCGGAGATCAGTTCTGGCACCGCCAAAACCGGCGACCGTTTTGACGCGACCCTGGCCCACGCTCTTGTAGTCAACGGCAAGACCCTGGCCAGAGTCGGGGCACCGGTGAAAGGCAAGGTGACCTCCGCGAAATCCAGCGGACGGCTGCACGCTCCGGGAGAACTCACGTTGCGGCTTACTTCAGTACGGGTTAATGGGCGGATGGTCCCCATCGCCACCACGTCCCATTCCGTCAAAGGCAAAAGCCATACCAAGAGTAACGCAACCAAAATCGGCGGTGGTGCAGCGGCCGGGGCGTTGATCGGAGGACTCGTGGGGGGCGGGAAAGGGGCAGGCATCGGTGCGCTGGCGGGTGGCGGCGCGGGAACCGGTGTGGCGGCGGCCACCGGGAAAGAAGAGGCAGTCGTGCCCGCGGAGGCAGCTTTGACCTTCACTACGCGGTAACCCTCTCGGCGCCCGCTCTGGAAAGCCCCCGTGGGTGGGCGGGACGCCGGCGCTACAGGTACTAAGTAGGCCAGGACGCCCTCGTCCGGGTGGGCGAGCGAAGCTCGCCTGGGTTTGACTTTGGACAACGCGCAGAAAAACCCCAGCCGGGCTTCGCCCCGCTGGGCGGGTGAGGGCACCCGCCCCTACGTGGTTTGCGTTAGCTTAGGCTGCGCCTTTTGTGGCGCTCTTTAGATACGACAGCACTTCTGCCGAGTGTCCTTCGGGCTTTACTTTGTGGAAGATGTGCCTGATTTTGCCCTCCGGGCCGATAATGAAAGTGGTGCGTACTACTCCCATTACCTTCTTGCCATACATGTTCTTTTCTTTGAACACGTCATAGGCTTTGCAAACTTTCTTCTCGGCATCGCCCAGCAGGGTGAAGGGCAGTTCGTATTTTTCCTCGAATTTCTTCTGCGCGGACGGCGTGTCGGGCGAGATGCCCAGCAGCACGGCGCCGGTATTCTGCATCTTTCTATAGGAGTCGCGGAACTCGCAGGCCTCAATGGTGCAGCCGGGAGTATCGGCTCGGGGATAGAAATAGAGCACCACGTACTTTCCACGAAAATCCTTGAGCGAAACTTCTTCACCATTCTGGTCGGGCAAAGTAAAGTCAGGGGCTTTATCATTGATATCGATGGCCATGGCAGTGTCTCCTAATTCGTCAAATCCTGTTTTTTCAAGACTTGGTTCAAAGCTTGGTCCCACCAAGTTATATCGCACCGCACGGCGCGCCGTCATCCTGGCGGGATTGGCGTCGGCCCTGGCTCAATTGGCCTCTGCGCAGCCTGCTGCGCGGCAAAAGCCGAAGGGGCCGCGCGCGTTGGGGCTGGTGCAATTGTTGCCCAATGGCAAAGCTCGTCTGGTTCCCATAACTATTTTGTTTGACGGCGAATTCTATGATGCCAGCGCGTACAAGGCCTCTCCCGTACCCATGGCGCTGGAGAGCGGTACGGTCTACGAAGGTGTGCGCACCGGTGTCTCCCAGGGGCTGTTCACGGTCACCAGCGCCCTGCAAGGCAACAACACATGGATCGGGGACGGGACCTGGCAATCGAACGCCGCGATTGCAGCGGCGAAGGAAGCGGCCGCCAAGCGCAGGGATGTCATGTCGAAACCCGCGCCCGAGCCGGCTGAAGGTCCGCCAGTGTTAAGGCGTGCGAGCGCGAAGCCCAAGGCTGCGGAAGACGCACCCGCCGCCGCGCCTGCCGCAGCACCGGCGCAGTCTTCTCCAGCTCCCCCAGCTTCCCCTTCGGCGGCTTCAGTCCCTCCGCCCGCGGCGGCAGACGAAGATTCAGACCGGCCTGTCCTGAAACGGCCTGTTCCGGACGCGCCTCCTGCCGCAACTCCGCCCTCGCCCGCCGTTTCAGAAGAGTCAGATCCGGATCGGCCCGTGCTGAAGCGGGGTGTGCCGACCGCGGAAGAGTTGAAGAAGCGCAGCGCCTCGGTGGCGCCGTCAATGGCGGCCGCGAAAGACTCGCACAGGCCCGGGGCTCACGCGCCGGTCGCATCGGGCCCGGTCCAGCTCATTCCTGCCATCTCGGACGCCGCCGGTCCCGACCCCCGTCCGTATGCCTATAGCCTCAAGCCTGATGAAGAGCAGAAGTTGCTCAAGAAAATGCTGGCGCTGGCGGCGGACGAAGTGCGGGCCTGGGCGGCGCAGCCGGAAGCAACCGGAGCGCAGCCCGCGTCCCGTGCTTCCCGGACCGCAAAGAAGGCAAAGCCGCCTCAACCCGCCTTCGAAGATGTAAAGCTGCATGCCTTCGATCTCTCCAACAGCAACGAGCCGATAATCGTGCTGACTGCCACGGCGCGCATGCCGGCCCGTCCCCATGCGGCCTCCGATCTGCAATACGTCATCACACTGGTAGCTCGCGATGATATGTACGGCGACCTGCACAAGGCCTTCGCCAGTGTGACAGACTCAGGGCATTTCGATGTTTTATCTCGCCTGGAACTGATCGACGCAGTGGACGCGGACGGCGACGGGCGGGGCGAGCTGCTCTTCCGCCAGGTGTCTGACGCGGGTAGCGCGTTTGTCCTGTATCGCGTGATCGGCGACCGGCTGTGGCCGCTGTTCCAGGGCACGCCAGGTCAATAAATTATTGATGGAGGGACGAGGGTCCTCGCCCGCCTATTTCTGGGTCATCACCAGTTCGCCGTTCTCGACCTTCATCCCGCCGACATTGTCAGGAAGCTTCAGGCGGTCTCTCTGCTCAGCGAGTTTCTTCTGTAGGGCATCGTTCACCAGTGACACGGGAACATTCAGGTCGCCAACTTTGAACTCAGTGGGATCAAAGGTGGCATAGCCGTCCTTCGATCCGAGATGTCCGGCAAGTGTCACCCACACATCCTTGCCGGCAATCTGGGTGAGAAACTGTCCGTGAGCGACGTCGCCGTCGAAACTCACCTGGTAGTCTTTGACTTCGGGCTGCCCGGGAGCAACCGCCGCATCGGGTGAAGAGAGCCCGGAGATCGCCTGGGATGCCGCCGCCATCGGAATCTGCCCGGCCGCCTGGGCCAGGGCTGCGCTTACTTCGTCAGAAGTGATGCGAACCTCAGCCGGCGGCTGTCCCTCTTCCTTGGGCTGGTCCAACTGCTGCACTTTTTGCTGAAAAGACTGCGCATTGACCGCGGCGGTCGCAGCCGGCTGCGGCGCAGCCACCGGCGCCGGCCTCTTCAAAACCAGAAAGAGCGCAATGATCGAAGTGACCAAAGTGGCCACGCTGATAATGCGGTCCAGTTTCCAGTTCTTCATTGCGCACCTCGGGGCTGCCATCACTATGTTACCGAGGCGGGGTCGCAAGGTTCACATGACGGAAGGCACTGGCCGCGTGGTTACTGCGTGTATTCCTGAGACTATGTGGGACCGGGCTTGTGTGGGACCGGGTCTCGACCCGGTCAGGCGGCCTGAAAGGCCGCTGGGTTTGGGAGCTAAAGGATGGGAAGACTCCCCCTCCATAGCCAGCGGTATTCACCCTCAGCTCCGACCAATCCCGCTCGCACCGGATTCTGGCAGATGTAGTCAGCTTTCTCTGTAAGACTGTCATTCGATCTCAAGACATGGTCGAAGAACTCTTCCTGCCATACTGGACCACGGCGGTCTAGCAACAGATTAATCTTCCGAGCCGAGGCACCCTTGATCGCATGCATAATCTGGGGCAGGCTGAAGTTCCATCCATCCCCATCTCGCAGAGGGCTCAACAAAAGATGGGTGTGGTCCGGCATGACAACTGCGGTACGCAGGTCGAGCTTCCTGCCGTTTTCCTTCAGACAGCATTCCAGAACAATATCTCTGGCTTCAGCAGAAAGCTTCCAGCGATGATCGGTAGTGAAGGTGATGAAGATTGGCCGATAGTCTTTTTGAATGTGGGGAAGACGGCGACGGTAGTTATACTTCGGCTGCATAAAACAGTGTGACTGTGTGGGACCGGGTCTTTGACCCGGTCAGGCGGCCCAAGGGGCCGCTGGGGTTGAGGCTCAAAGGATCGAAATACTTCCACTCCACACCAGCAAAAAACAGCGGCCCTTTGGGCCGCCCGACCGGGTCGGAGACCCGGTCCCACACAAGCAATCCTACCCCAGCTTCTTGGCCAGCAACTCGTTCACCATCTGCGGATTGGCTTGGCCCTTGGAAGCCTTCATGACCTGGCCGACAAAGAATCCTACTACTGTTTTTTTACCGGCCCGGTATTGCTCGACCTGCTTGGGGTTGGCGGCAATGATGTCATCGATAATCTTTTCCAGCGCCGAGGTGTCGCGGGACTGTTCCGGGCGGCCTTCTTCTTCATAGACTGCGGGAAAATCCTTGCCGCGCTCGAAGGCCAGATCGTAAAGATCTTTAAGCATCTTGCCCGAAATAGCGCCGCTCTCCACAAGGTTCGCCGAAGTGGCCACACCTTGCATCGAGATGGGCGACTGCTCGATCTCAAGACCCTTCGCCTTAAGCCGCCCCATCAACTCGCTCTGCACCAGGTTCGCGACCCGCTTCGGACTCTTGGCCGCCTTGGCTGCCGCTTCAAACTGGTCGGCCAATGACTTGGTGAGTGTAAGCACCTGCGCATCCTGCTCGGTGATGCCGTAGTCGGAAACCATCCGCTTGCGCCGGGCCTCGGGAAGTTCGGGCAGCGTCTCGCGGATTTCCTTCTGCCACTTCGCATCCACCACCAGGGGAAGCAGGTCCGGCTCCGGAAAATAGCGGTAGTCATGGGCCTGTTCCTTGGAGCGCATGCCGTAAGTCTTGCCTTCGACCGAGTTGTACAGGCGAGTTTCCTGCGTGATCTTGCCGCCGGATTCAATGACGCCGACCTGGCGCTCAATCTCGTACTGTAGCGCCTCGCGGATGAAGCGGAACGAGTTAACGTTCTTGACTTCCGTTTTTGTGCCAAACTCTTTCTGCCCGCGCGGGCGCACGCTGATGTTGCCGTCGCAGCGCAGCGAGCCTTCCTCCATGTTGCAGTCGCTCACCCCGGTGTAGAGGATGATCTCCTTCAGGCGGGTGAGATATTCGTAAGCCTCGTCCGGTGAAGCGATGTCCGGTTCGCTGACGATTTCGATCAGCGGCACTCCACTGCGATTCAGATCGATGGCAGTCGTCTCCGACGAATTGGCAAAGCCTTCGTGCAGGCTCTTTCCCGCATCTTCTTCCAGGTGCACACGGGTGATGCCGATCTTCTTGGCGCTGCCGCCCACTTTGATCTCGATGGCGCCATGCTCCGCCAGCGGCTTGTCGTACTGCGAAATCTGGTAGCCCTTGGGCAGGTCGGGATAGAAATAATTCTTGCGGGCAAAGATCGAAGTTTCGTTGATGCGGCAATTCAGCGCCATGGCTGCCAGGGTCGCGAACTCCACAGCTTTTCGGTTCAACACGGGCAGCGCCCCGGGCAAGCCCAGGCACACCGGACAAACATTAGTGTTCGGCCGATCGCCGAAGTGAGTGGAGCAGGAACAGAAGATTTTGGTCGCGGTCAGAAGCTGGACGTGCACCTCCAACCCGATAACCGGCTCGTACTTCGACCCCGCTGCTACGGAGACTTCAGTGCTGGCAACCATAATCCATCATTATAAATGCCCATGTGGGTCACGAATGCCCATGTGGGTCGGACACTCTTGTCCGACGCAGTTGACTTTGACTTTGGCCTTGATCTCGCCTTCGAACTCAGGCGCTTTCCAATTTGAAAACTGAGGGATCAGGTACCAACGCAAGATCAACGTCAAAGGCGTCGGACAAGAGTGTCCGACCCACACCTTCGAGTCCGATCCACACAGGTACTAGTGGCTGGGAGCGCTCAGGTACTTTTCCAGCGGAATTTCAAAGTACATCAACTCGTTGCCCTTGGAATCGCGCACGCCCGTAAGGTAGAAGTGCGCGCCAGCCAGGGGCACGGAGATACCCGAAACATCGAAGAACAGAAATCCAGACTGTGAGCTGTGCGGCTCCACCGCCTTGGCCTCAAACTGGGCGTTCTGTATTTCCTCGTTGGCCTGCTTGCTCAGCCCGCCCTTGACCTTCTTGGTGGGAAACGGAATGGGGTAGCGGTTGGTGTTGGCCGAAGGACGGGTAAGCCGCCGCGCGATGTCCTCCTGGCCCGCGGGAGAAAGCTTGGCGCGGTTTACCGTAACCAGCTGCGCTTTCATGCCGGCCAACTGGACCGGCTGGTTGCCGTCATTGGTGACCACCACGAAGATGGGCAGGAACCCGATCTCGCTGTACTTGACGGAAAAGATGCTTGTCTTTTCCGCCAGATCGTAGGGGTCCACCGCCACCGCAACTGCTTCGAGGGGATGTTCATCATGCGCAGGGTACGTCTTGGCGGGCTGGGCCTCGGGCATGACAAAATCCTTCGCTGCCCAGCACAACAAAGGAAGCAGAACGATGGCCGCAAGCGCCACCGCCGGGAACCCAGGAATCCTCCAGGCCGATCGAGACATGATGGTTGATTATAGGATGCGCCCGGCCTGCGTATTGGTGCCTTGCGGTTAGAATGTCTCTTCCCTCATGTACCTGCTCTACAGTGCGCTGCTGGCGGCAGGCCTGTTGCTCAGCCTGCCCTACTGGATGTTGACCCGGCGCCACGGCAAGTATCGCGAAGGCCTGGGCGAACGCCTGGGTAGAGTGCCGCCACGACTGCATCCACGGCCCGATCCGGCAATCTGGGTGCACGCGGTTTCGGTCGGTGAGGTTCTGGCAGTCAGCGAGTTGGTGAAGGAGTTGCGGAGGCGCTTCCCCCAATATCGAGTTGCGGTTTCAACTACCACGGCCACGGGCCAGAAACTGGCCAGGCAACATTTTGGAGAGGACAGCGTCTTCTACTTCCCGCTGGACTTCGAGTTCGCGATTCGACCGTATTTCGCGGCCCTGCGGCCAGGGCTGATTGTCCTCGCCGAAACTGAGTTCTGGCCGAATTTTCTGCGCGTGGCGCAGGTGAGCGGTGCTCGCGTTGCCGTGGTGAATGCGCGGATTTCCGACCGCTCCTGGCCGGGATACCGGCGCTTCCGCCCCATCCTGAAGCAGGTTCTGCAAAATGTTGACCTGTTCCTGGCGCAAACCGCGGAGGATGCTTCCCGTTTGCGCAACGTCGGTGCGCCCGCGGAGCGCGTCGAGGTCAGCGGTAATCTGAAGTTTGATGTGAACCTGCCGACGCCTCCCGCGATTGTGGCCAGCCTACGCTCTATATTTCAGCAAAGTGACGCCGGCCCAGTGGTGGTCTGCGGCAGCACCGTGGAAGGCGAAGAGGGGCTGCTCTTGCGCGCCTTCGAGAATGTACTAGCCAGTCATCCGCGTGCGGTAATGATTCTGGCGCCGCGCCGTCCCGAACGCTTCGGAGAGGTGGCGCGACTGCTGGAACAGATGGGCATCCGTTTCTGGCGGCGCTCGCTGTGGAGCGGCGACGCCATCGCTGGCGGCGTTTTCCTGCTTGATACCATCGGGGAGCTGGCGTCACTTTATGCGCTGGCCGATGTGGCGTTCGTGGGCGGAAGTCTGGTTCCTCGCGGCGGACACAATATCATTGAACCGGCGCAGCACGGCATCGCCATCATGGTCGGCAATCACACTGAGAACTTTCGCGATATCGTCAGCCTGTTTCAGAGCCAGGATGCTGTCCGCGTAGTGGGAGCGGCGGAATTTCCGCTGGTCCTGATGGAATTGCTTTCCAACGAGGCCGAACGAATCGCGCTGGGCCGCCGCGGAGCGGAGACTTTGCGATCGCAAATGGCCGCTACGGAAAAAACGCTGCGGGCCCTGGAACAATTGCTCGACGCTGCTCACGTAGGGGCGGGTCCCTGACCCGCCCTGGCCATGGCGAAGCCATGGCAGAGGTTTGGCGTGCAGTGCCAAGGTTTCTAACAGGGCGAAAACCGGCCGCGGCTTCGCCACGGCACGGACGGGTCGAAGACCCGTCCCCACACAGGCTGATATGAATCCGCTTGGCTCACTCTTCGGACTTGGGGTCGGCGCGCGCAATGCGTTTTATGACCACGGCATCGTCCGTGCCCAGAGGCTCGGCGGACCGGTGGTGAGTGTGGGAAACCTGTCCGTCGGCGGATCGGGCAAAACGCCTTTCGTGCTCGTTCTGGGCGAGTTGCTGAAAGATAGAAACATCAACTTCGATATCCTCTCGCGCGGCTACGGACGCAAGACCCGGGGCGTGGCCCTGGTCAATCCTGCCGGCTCCGCACCCGATTTCGGCGATGAGCCTATCCTGCTGGCGCGGCGTCTGAAGGTCCCAGTCATCGTCGGCGAAGACCGCCATGCCGCCGGAGTCTTTGCGGAAAAGAAGTTCGGGCCGCAGCTCCACCTGCTCGATGATGGCTTCCAGCACCGCTCACTCGCCCGCGATTTCGACATCGTGCTGGTCACTCCCGACGACGCTCGCGACCGCCTGCTTCCCGGCGGACGCCTGCGTGAGCCGTTGGCCTCGCTCCGCCGCGCCGATGCGGTGGTGCTCACCAGCGGAGCGTCTCCGGCAGCGTTTCCCCTCGACCAGAAGCTGGTCTGGAAAGCACGGCGCGGAATCATTCCTACCAACGTTCCCTCCCGTCCGGTGGTGTTCTGTGGCATTGCCCGCCCGCAGAGCTTTGCCACACAACTGCGCACAGCAGGCATCGAGCCGGTCGCTGAGGCTTTCTATAGCGACCACCACCCTTACACCAGGCAGGACATACGCGATTTGCTGGACCTGCGGCAGCGCAGCGAGGCCGACGGTTTTGTGACTACGGAAAAGGACGCAGTCAACCTGGGCGGATATCTGGCCGCACTCGATCCGCTGGCGGTGGTCCCGGTCAAGATGGAATTGACCGACGCAGCTAACGCTGTGGATACCATGCTGGCCAGGATTGCAGAACGGAGCCACCAGCCATGAGAAAATCGATGTTTGTAGCGCCGGCATCTTGCCGGCTGTCGCGAGGGCGTCTCGCCCTCGCCGCCCAAAGTTGAGAGCTTTGCCTGAGCGCGCATGAGCAAGCACCTCAAAGTAACCGAGCGGCTAAGAAAGATCGTCGAGTCCTTTCCCAATGTGACGGTGACCGTGCTCGGCGACCTGGTGGCCGACGAATTTATTTTTGGCGAAATCTCCCGGGTTTCACGTGAAGCCCCGGTGCTGATTCTTAAACATCGCGAACGCAGCATCATGCCCGGCGGCGGCGCCAACGCCGTGAGCAATCTCGCGGACCTGGGCGTCAACGTGCTGCCGGTCGGCGTGGTCGGCGACGACGAGGCCGGACGCCTGCTGCTCAAGGCTTTTCGCCATAAGCACGTGGCCGTGAGTGGTGTCTTGAAGGACAGGAGTTATGCCACCGTCACCAAAACCCGCATTCTCGCCGGCATGGCACACACCGCGCGGCAACAGGTGGTGCGCCTCGATCGCGAGCCCGAGAGCGAACCCAACCGTCATTTGAAACGAGAGCTGGTGCGGGCCGCGCGCGAGTACGCTCGCGCCTCGGACGTGCTGCTTATCTCAGACTACGGCTATGGAGCCGCCACGCCGGCGATCCTCAGTGCGGTCCGTTACAAGGGTGGACTGCATGGTGTGCCCGTGGTGCTCGATTCGCGGTACCGCATGCTGCAATATTCGGGAGTGACCGCCGCCACGCCGAATGAGCCCGAGGTTGAAGAGGCGCTGGGAGTGCGCATCGGGCACGATTGGCGGACACTGTGCTCTGCCGCCGAACAAGTCATGTCGGAAATGAAGCTGCAGTCCCTGGTAATCACGCGCGGACGCGATGGCATGGTGGCATTCACCCGTCGGCAGAAGCCCGTCGACATCCCGATTTTCGGCTCCGACCAGGCGGCTGACGTCACCGGCGCCGGCGACACCGTGATTGCCACGTTCACCGCTGGCCTGGCCGCTGGAGCCAGCGCAGAAGACGCGGCGCACCTGGCGAATTACGCCGGCGGCATCGTAGTCATGAAGCGAGGGACGGCGACGGTATCGCAGGAGGAACTGCTGCACGCGCTGGAGAAGGCGCCGCCGGCGACGCGAGCTCACTGATATCGACTGAGAATGTTTCCAGGACAAGGCAATCGCACACAAGATACTCAATCGCGAAGAATTGCAACAGCAGGTCGCAGGATGGCGCCGGGCGGGCGATGCCATCATCCTGGCCAACGGCGCCTTCGATCTGCTGCACGTCGGCCACGTGCGGTATCTCCACGCCTCCAAAGCTCTGGGCGGACGGCTGATCGTGGCCGTGAACTCGGATGATTCCGTGCGTGCCCTGAAAGGCGCAGGCCGTCCGCTGATGCCAGCCGGGGAGCGCGCTGAAATTCTGGCCGCGCTGGCCGACGTTGACGCCGTCGTGATTTTTCCGGAAGCAGACGTGCGCGCGATCATCCGCGAGATCCGCCCCGACGTGCATGCCAAGGGCACGGATTACACCGCTGCGACCGTTCCCGAGCGCGATGAAGTGCTCGCCGTCGGCGGACGCGTGGAAATCGTGGGCGATCCCAAGCTCCATTCCACCACCGAATTGATTCGCTCCCGCCTGGGGCGGACACGTTCGTGAGCACGCCGTCACCAGCCCAGACTTCTTCTGAAATTGCGGCGGGGCCGATGATTGTACAGCCGGCGATCTCTCGCCTGCTGATCGTACGCCTCGGCGCCATGGGCGACGTAATTCACGGCCTTCACGCCGCCGCCGCGCTGCGCCCGGCGTTTCCCGATGTAATGCTGGGTTGGCTGATCGAAGAACGCTGGGCGGAGCTGCTGTGCACTTTGTCCACGCCGCGCTCGGGCCCGCGTTCGGCGCAGCGTCCGCTGCTGGACCGGGTCCACACCGTGAATACCCGGCAGTGGCGGCGCGCGCCTTTTTCCGCTGCCACCTGGGAACGCGTCGCCGCCAGCCTGAGCGATTTGCGGGCCGCACGTTATGAACTTGCCCTGGATCTTCAGGGTGCGGTGCGCTCGTCCTTGCTGGCCCGGTGGTCGGGAGCGTCCGTCATTTACGGCGCCGCCCAGCCTCGCGAAAATCTGGCCACCATGTTTTATACCCGTCAGATAATCGCTGGCGGCGAACACATTGTGGAACAGAATCTCTCACTCGCCGAAGCCGTTGCCCGCCGGCCCTTGAAAATGCCGCCCGTCCAGCTTCCACGCGACCACGCCGCCGAGCAGGGATGCGAGCAGCGGCTCAGAGCGAGAGCAATTCAGGGGTTCGCTCTGCTCAGCCCAGGGGCTGGTTGGGGAGCCAAGCGATGGCCCGCCGAACGCTACGGGCAAGTGGCCAGGCAATTGGCGGAGGACGGTTTGCCATCGCTGATCAACTTCGGGCCCGGAGAAGAGAACCTCGCGCACGCGGTCAAAGCCGCCAGTGGCGGCGCGGCCGAGACCTTCAGCGGGTCGCTTACCCAACTGATCGCGCTCACACGTCGTGCCCGTTTATTCATTGGCGGCGATACCGGCCCAATGCATCTGGCCTCGGCCCTCGAGGTTCCCGTGGTCGCAATCTTCGGGCCCACCGATCCCGCGCGCAACGGTCCTTTCGGTACGCGAACCATTGTGCTGCGCAGTCTCTCCAGCAGCACCAGCTACCAGCATGTGGTCCAGCCGCATGAAGGCCTGCTTGAAATCAGCCCCGGGCAAGTGGTTGCCGCGGCACGGCGGTTGCTGGGGGAGCATCATGGCTAGCTGGTCCAAGATTGCCCGCCGGGTTCGCGTTCCACTCGGGTTTGCTTTTGCCATACTCTATTTCTGGCTGGCCCGGCCCACGGCGAAATCGATCCTGCTCGGCGCCGCCCTGGTGATTCCGGGACTTTTGATTCGGGCAGTTGCTTCCGGCCAACTGCAGAAAAACGAGCAGCTAGCGACCGCGGGGCCGTATGCTCACACGCGCAACCCGCTCTACCTCGGTTCACTGATTCTGTCGGTCGGATTCGCTCTGGCCGCGCGCAGCTGGTGGATCGTCGGCGGAATAATTGTCTTGTTCTTCGCTATCTATCTTCCGGTGATTCGTGCCGAGGAAGTATTTCTGCGCGAGCGCTTCCCGCAGTTCGAAGACTATGCCCGCAGGGTGCCTCGTCTGTTCCCGCGCGTAAGGCCGTCCGACAAGAGCCGCGGAGCGTTTTCCTGGGATCTTTACTGGAAGCACCGAGAGTACAACGCAACCCTGGGAGCGGCAGCAATGCTGGTGGTGCTGGTGGCCAAAATGCTGCTATGGCGCTAGCCAGTGTGGGTCAGGGGTTTGTGTGTGTGGGTCGGACACTTTGTCCGACGCCTTTGACGTTGAATTTGATCTTAATATTTCTGTGGATTTGCAATTTCGTGGCTTAGATGCCAGGGCAGCGAACCTGGAAGCCACAAGAAAACCAAAGTCAAAGGCGTCGGACAAGAGTGCCCGACCCACACAAGAACCGACCCACGCAGAACAGTCAGGGCTAGTTCTTCGCGAGCAGTGCCTTCGCCCGACCCAGCTCAGGCCGATCGGAATTTGACCCTGCGCAGACTTTCACTAGCTGTGCGTAGTAGAGGGTGGCCTTTTCATTCTTCCCCGCGATTTCGGCCGCGCTGGCTGCGCCGTAGAGACCGTTGAAGCGATTGGGATTGAATTTCAGGTCAGTCTCGTATTCCGCCAGAGCCTGGTCCGGATGCCTGGCTTCCAGCAGGAGATCGGCCAGCATCTCCCGCGCCGGAATGTCCTCGGGTTCGTCGCCGGTGGACTCTTCTTCCTCGGCGAGGGCGCGCAAGGTCTTGGTCGCCTCTTCGTCTTGTCCCTCGGCATGAGCTAACCAGGCGCCGGCTTCCTTTTGCGCATCCTCCACCACATTGGCCCACGAGGACTTCTTGTTTTTCAACATTTCCTTACGAATTGACTCCAGCTCGGCGATGTCCTTGCGCGCTCCAGTCACATTTCCTGCCCGGGCCGCACCTATGGCGCGCGCCCAGTAAGTTATCGCCCTGTCGCCGGAATCCGCGCCGGGCGCCGGAGTCAGCGCAGCGGCCTCCGTCCAATGATGAAGTTCCAGGGCATAGAGCGCGGGAAATTTCGACAGAGCATACGCGTGCGGATCATAACCTTCGCCGTACATGTCCTTCATTGGCGGCAAAGCTTTCACCTCGGCGATGACCGCTTGCGCGTCGGCCTCGCGCCCGCTCTGCAGGTAGGCATAGACCAGGAAATCCATGGCATGAAACTGATGGCCTTCGCCGCCCATGTGCATGGCCGCAGTCTTGCGGGTGGCGGCAATGGACGCCAGGTTGGAATCGATGTCGTCCTGCCACAGCCCCAGCCGGGCAAAGATGTGCGACGGCATATGCAGCGCATGGGGCGCCGCGGGAGCGATCTTGGCATAGCTGCGCGCCGCGGGCAGGCCCAGTTCCGCCAGTTGCGGCTTGTCGTAACTGTGAATCAGGTAATGGGCCACTCCGGGATGGCCGGGTTCTTCCTTGAAAAGCGTTTCCAGCACCGCGGCTGCTTTCTTCCGATTGGCGAACGTAGTGTCGCCGTCCGCTTCCGACGCCAGCAGCGAAAGCGCGTAAAATGCCGCAGCTTCGAGATCATCGGGATAGCGGCGATAGACGCCTTCCATCGTCTGCGAGTACGCCTTGGCGCGTTCCTCGTGGTCGCCCTTCTTCCGGTAAAACGCTCCTAAGGCTGCGATGTAGTCGCGCTCGCGGTCGGTGGCAGGATGGAGCGACTTGCGCCTTCTTCAGTTCCGTCCTTCCGCGCTTGATGGTGGCGGCATTGGGGCGGTCCCAAAGCTGGTGCCACAGACTCATGGCCACCCCCCAATGGGCCATGGCGCAGGTGGGATCATCTTTCGCGATCTGCACGAACTCTTTTTCGGCTTCCTCGTACCAGAAGGAATGCAGCAACGCGACCCCGCGTCCAAATGCCTTCTGCGAAGACGCAGCGCAGGAAACCGGGAAGTGCACGGTCCCCAGTTGCTCCGGGGTGAGATCTTCGTGGTGATGGCCTTCGTCGGCCAGCGCGAAAACTCCAAACAGCGAGATCACAGCGAGTACCAGAGCAGCGCGTTTCATGGCAGGCTCCATCGAAAGCGAGTCTAGACCGGTGATGATGCACGGTCAACCGCAAGGGGGAAGGGTGGGTCGGACACTCTTGTCCGACGCCTTTGACGTTGATTTTGGCTTGACCATGACCCTTGCCTCGGGCAATTTCCACAGAAAAATCAAAACCAACTTTCAACCGCAAGAGCGTCGGACTTGAGTGCCCGACCCACACGTTCACATATAAAACAAACTCAATCGGGGCAGCCCGTACTTCTCCAGCAGTCGCTTGTGCAAATATTGCTTGTGCAACTGGTCGATCTGCGCAGCCGGCATCTTGCGGCGGTAGGGGCTCAATTCGCGGTCGGCCTCGGCTCGAATGGCAACGACCTCGTCATCGCCCGTTGCCGCCAGCAGCACCGCGAACAACTTCTCTTCCAGGACCGTCAGCCGCCGCTCCAGATCTTCCAGTCGCGGCGCCGTGACTTCCATCTCCGAAGCCAGTTCACGCAGCGTGCCAGCCGTGGCTCGCGCCGCCGCCGTCCCGGAAATTCCGGGCCGCTCCGGCAGCTTTGCGGTGAGCAGCAGGTCGGCGTTCCGCCGCAGAAAAGCCACAATATCCCCGGCCTGAAAACCTGCCGTCTTCGCGCTCGGCTGGTCGCTGCTCGAAGTGCCCACCGCCGCCTCTTTCATCTCTTCGGCAGCCGCCAGCACTTCTTGCGTGCAGTAAGCCAGACTGTTGACCTTGCGGGGGGTAGGACGTTTCTCGTAACGCTCGAACGCCCCATCGATCCCGCGCCGGACCGCCTCGAGCGGGATGCCGGCGTCTTTCCAGGTTTCGATCAGCGCCCAATCCAGGGTCGAAAGCAGCAGGATGCCGCCCCGGCGCCGTTGAAACTGCTCTTCGATTTCAGTGAAATAGTTGAAGTAGTTTTCCACGACGATTCAGCGGGCCCGTGGTTTGCGGCCTGGCCCGGACTTCGCGGCTGGCGTGGCCGGGGAGGCCTTCGCAGCCGCGCCTTCACGCCGGAACCTCGCCTCCGTGTTCCGCTCCCAGATAAGGCGCAGGCCGTCCAGGGTAAGCAAATCGTCAACATGCTTGATGTATTTCGATCCCTTCCCGATCAGCGCGGCCAGTCCGCCGGTGGCGACGACAGTGGTTTCCGCTCCCATTTCTCCCAGCAGCCGCTCCAGAATTCCATCCACCAGTCCGAGGTAGCCGTAGTAAAGGCCGGACTGCAGGCTGCCCACGGTGGTGCTGCCGACCACGCGCGCCGGTTTGCGGATGGCCACTCGCGGCAGGCGCGCCGTCTTCTGAAACAAGGCGTCGGCGGAAATCCCAATCCCGGGACAGATCACGCCCCCCTGATACTCGCCTTTCGCGGACACGCAGTCGAAAGTGGTTGCGGTGCCAAAATCGACCACGATGCACGGCCCGCCAAATTTTTCGAAGGCGGCCACCGAATTCACAATGCGATCGGCGCCAACCTCGGAGGGATTCTCATAAAGCACGGGCATTCCAGTCTTGACTCCGGGCTCGATAAACAGCGGTTTGGTGTGGAAGTAACGCTCGCAGACCTGGCGCAGAGTAGAATCGACCGGCGGCACGACGGAAGAAATGATGATGCCGCGGACCCCTTGGACTTCAATCTTGTCCATGGCAAATAGATTGCGGAAGAGCACTCCGTATTCGTCCACGGTCTGGGTGGCGATGGTCGCTACGCGCCAATTGGCCACCAGCAACTTGTAACGTTGCGACTCGGTGTGATCCTCAGGCGCAGCTTGAGCGAACACTCCCAGCACCGTATTCGTGTTGCCCACATCAAGGACCAGAAGCATAGCCAGAAAGTCTGCGCTGAAGCATGCCGCAGCCGCTCACTTCAATTTCACCGTCCCGCTTAACACCGTTCGCAACCTCCCGGCCGTTCTTACCTGCAAAAATCCGCGTGAATCCAGGCCCTCGGTCACCCCTTCAAAGCCGCCGTTCTCTTCCACCTGCACCCGCCGCCCCCGTGCCGACGTCGATCTCTCCTGAAATCGCTGTAAGACCGACTCCTGCGCACCCGGCTTCTCCAGCAAGTCCCGATATTCACGGTCGAGCGATTTTAGCAAAGCCGCGCATAGTTCCACGCGCGACCATTCTGTGCCGCTGGCCAGCCGCAGGGATGTTGCGATCGGCTGCAGTCCGGCAGGAAACTTCGCCTGGTTCACGTTGATCCCAATCCCCACCACAATGTGGCGAACCCGTGTGGCTTCCGCATTCATCTCGGTCAGAATGCCGCAGAATTTCTTCCCGCCGACCAGGAGATCGTTAGGCCATTTCAGATCAGGAGAGGTTCCCGAGTCAATCTGCTGCACCGCGGAGTGGACCGCCAAACCGGCTGCCAGCGAGAGCACCAGGGCCTCCGAAGGCGGCAACGCCGGTCGCAGCACGAACGAGCAGTAGATCCCCGCCGAAGGCGCTGATTCCCATTGATGCGCGCCGCGCCCCCGCCCAGCGGTCTGTTCTTCCGCGACGAAGACGCTGCCTTCCGAAGCGCCCGCGGCAGCGCTCTCCATGGCTTCGAGATTGGTGGAACCGATCTTGTAATAGTGATGATAGTTGTGATGAACATCCGCGCCGAAAATCGTGCCCTTTAGGGCCGGCGCAAGCATGTCGGGCAGCAGCAGATCAGGCACAGCCTTAAGCTGGTAGCCGGTCGCCGGATGCCCGGCAATTTCAACTCCCAGCCCGCGCAGCTGCTGTACCAGGCGCCATACCTCGGAGCGGCCCGTACCCATCTCGTCAGCAATCTTGGTGCCGCTCACCACCACGGTAGCGTGGTCCATCAGCAAGCGCACAATTTGTCCCAGACGAAAGTCGGTCCGTTGCGGCGCAGGATCGCGTGGTCGCGGGCCACTCGCCCGCGCGCCCTTCCGCGAATCTCGTTGTGTGGCGTGTTTGGTAATGCAGAGATTATGCGGCAGAGAGACAGAAACGACAAATCTGGATGATGGAAAACGGCCTACGCCGGCGTAACCCGCAAGCTCATATCCACGGCTACAGCCGAATGGGTCAACGCGCCCACGGAAATAAAATCCACTCCGGTCTCGGCATAGGCTCGCACGTTTTCCAGACTAATGCCTCCGGAACATTCCACGGGAATGCGCCGTTCCGCCTTTGCGCAGCGCGCGATTGCCTCCTTCACCTGCTCCACCGGCATGTTGTCCAGCAGGACAGCCTCCGCGCCATAAGCCAGCGCATCGTCCAATTCCGCCAGCGTCCGGACTTCCACCTCGATGGGCTGCGACCCGCGGCGGTTGCGATGCGCTCGTTCCAGCGCGGCCGCAATGCTTCCGGCCAGCGCAATGTGATTGTTCTTGATCAGCACGCCGTCGGAAAGATCGAGGCGATGGTTCTGACCGCCTCCGCAACGCACCGCGTACTTATCGAGGACCCGCAAGCCCGGCGCGGTCTTCCGGGTATCGAGGATGCGTGCCCGGGTCCCGGAAACCGCATCCACAAATTGCCGGGTCAGGGTGGCAATGCCGCTCAATCGCTGCAGGAAGTTGAGGATGACCCGCTCGCAGGAAAGTACCACGCGCGCATTGTGCCTCAGCACCGCGATGGTCTGGCGATTGTGCAGGCGTACGCCATCGAAAATTTCGGGATGACTGGTGACCTCGTAGTGGGAAGTGACCGCGCCATCCAGCAGGGCATAAACATCCAGAATCCGAGGAACGCAGCCCAATCCCGCGAGAATGCACTCCTGCTTTGCGATGATGGTGGCGGCGGCGCGCTGGCCAGGGTCAATGCAGGCGTAGCTCGTGGCATCTCTGGTGGCGCGGTCCTCCAGCAATGCGTTCTCGACAATCGCGGTAATCCGCCGACCATTCCAGTCCATAGTTCGTCAACTCTGGGAACTGAGAACTGACAACCAACAACTGTTCTTCCGAAATCCAGTTCGCAGTGTTGAGTTGTCAGCTCCCACTTCGAGCTAACTCAGACAGGCTGCTCCGGACCTTCTCCCGCAAAACTTCCAGCTCTGTCTGACGTTTTCGCATGCCTTCGATTACTTTGGCCGGAGCTTTAGACAGAAACTGTTCATTCCCCAATTGACGCTGGCTATTGGCCGTCTCTTTCTCGATCTGCTCCAGTTCCCGGGTAAGGCGGTGCCGTTCCGTCGCCACGTCAATTTTCTTCTCGTAAATTACGTGCACATCGAATCGCGCCGTGGAGCGGGCCCCCGCCACCTGGGACAACGAGTTCTCCACGAAGGTGACACTCTCCACACTGGCCAGCCGCTGGATGGCGCCTAGATTCTTCTCCAATAGCGATTTGATCTCGGCATCCGGGGTGTAAACCTGGATCGGAACTTTCTGCTTTTGCTCGACTTTCAATTCCGCCCGCAAATTGCGTACGCTGACGATCAGGTCCTGCACAATCGCCATACTGGTTTCGGCCGCCAGATTGAATTGCCGCTCATCCGCCTGCGGGTAAGCGGCCAGCGCGATCGACTTCAGTGGCGGCGCGCCGTCGTAAACCGCGTGCCAGATTTCTTCCGTGATAAACGGCATGACCGGATGCAAAAGCCGCAGCGATGCTTCGAACAAACTGACCAGGTTGCCGCAGGCGATGCCCGCAGATGCCTGCTCAACCCCGTTCTCAGCGTTGAGGCGCGGCTTCATCAATTCGATGTACCAGTCGCAGAAATCGCCCCAGAAGAAATCGTAGATGCGGTTCGCGGCCTCATGGAAACGATACGTCTGCCAGGCTTCGTTCACGTCTTTGGTCACTCGCTGGAAACGCGAGAGTATCCAACGATCTTCGAGCATCAAGGGCTGAAATCCGCGAATACCCGTGTGGGGCCGGGTCTCGGACCCGGCCAGGGCGGGTCGAAGACCCGCCTCCAACCCCTTCAGAAACTCCTGCTGTTTCCACACTCCAGCCTGCTCCGCCCGGTCCACGTTCATAAACATGAAACGCGCCGCATTCCAGATCTTGTTGGCAAACGCGCGGTAGCCGTCGGTGCGGCTCTCGCTGAAGGCGATATCGGTTCCCGGGGCTGCCATGGCCGCGAGGGTGAATCGCGTCGCATCCGTGCCGAAGCGCTGAATTATTTCCAGCGGATCGATCACGTTTCCCTTGGTCTTCGACATTTTCTGCCGGTCGGCATCGCGCACCAGCGCGTGGATATAAACCTGGCGGAAGGGCACGCTGTCGTCTTTCTTGTCCGCCCAGCCGCTGGCCTGCTTCAGCGCCGGGTCCTGCTGGTGTCCCTGCATGAAGTGGCATCCGAACATGATCATGCGGGCCACCCAGAAAAACAGGATCTCGTACGCGGTAATCAACAGCGTGGTCGGATAGAAAACTTCCTGCGCCCGCGTCTTCTCCGGCCAGCCCAGCGTAGTGAAGGGCAGCAGCCCCGACGAAAACCAGGTGTCGAGCACATCCGTGTCCTGCTTCACTTCCGATTCGCCACACTTTGAACACTTCGCCGGCGCCTCGCGCGCGACAATAATTTCTCCGCACTTGCAGTGCCATGCCGGGATGCGATGTCCCCACCACAACTGCCGCGAAATGCACCAGTCGTGGATGTTGTGCATCCAGTTCAGGTAAATCTGCTTATAGTTTTCCGGGACAATCGTGATCTCGCCGTTTTCCACAACCTCGGTTGCGCGGTCGGCCAGCGGCTTGATTTTGATGAACCACTGCGTCGAAAGCCGCGGCTCGACTACGGTGCCGCAGCGATCGCATTTGCCAATGGCGATGGTGTAATCCTTCTCACCCACCAGAAACCCCTGCTGGCGCAAGTCTTCGAGCACCCGTTCCCGCGCGGCAAAGCGGCTCAACCCGGCGTACGGCCCGGCGTTCTCATTCATGTGAGCGTGCTCGTCCATGATGTCGATCTGCGGCAGGTTGTGGCGCAAGCCCGCCTGGAAGTCATTGGGATCGTGTGCCGGAGTCACTTTCACCGCACCGGTGCCGAACTCAGGATTCGCCAGCTCGTCGGTGATGATCGGAATCTCGCGGTTCATCAGCGGCAGCAAAACCTTCTTCCCGTGCAGATGCGTGTAGCGTTCGTCCTTCTCGTTGACCGCGACCGCAGTGTCGCCCAGCATCGTCTCCGGACGGGTGGTGGCCACCGTGATGAATTCGTCGGCGCCAATTACGGGATAGCGAATCTCGTAGAGCTTGCCCTGCACCTCCTCGTGCTTGACCTCAAGATCGGAAATCGCCGTCTCGCAGCGCGGACACCAATTGACGATGTACTTGCCGCGGTAAATCAACCCTTCTTCATAGAGGCGGACGAAAACCTCGCGCACGGCGCGCGAAAGGCCGTCGTCCATGGTGAAGTATTCGCGCTCCCAATCGACGGAGGCACCCAGCCGCTTCATCTGATCGAGAATGGCGCCGCCGTAATGCCGCTTCCATTCCCACACCCGCTCGATGAACGCTTCGCGTCCCAGATCGCGCCGCTTCTTGCCCTCCGTCGCCAGCTGCCGCTCCACCATCATCTGGGTCGCGATGCCGGCGTGGTCGGTGCCGGGCAGCCACAAAGTCAGGAATCCGCGCATACGATGCCAGCGCACGATGATGTCCATCTGCGTCTGGTTCAGCATGTGGCCCATGTGCAGCCGCCCGGTCACATTCGGAGGCGGAAGCAACAGCGTGAAGACCGGCCGCGTCTCTACCGGCGGCGGCGTGGGTACGGAAAAAAGTTTCTCCGTGACCCAGTACTCGGCCCAGCGCGCTTCAATCGCGCCCGGCTCGTACGCTTTGGGAAGATCGTGAGGCATGGGACTTGGTAACCAGCAGTTAGCAACTAGCACTTGGCCCTTAGCGCCCGGCACTTCCTCGGGCGGCGCCCATACCCCGACCCAGGGCGTTGCTAAGCGCTGCTTGCCAGATTGCTAGAGGCTGAACTTTTGATATTACAGGCCGGAGAAAACAAGGGTCAAACGAGGCGGGGGTATATATGTATACGATGCTTACATGTACACACTTGATCTGCCCTGCTTTTTGCTTGTGTTGCGCTGGATCTGGAGTTGGGGGGCTGGAGCTGATCTGGAGCTGGAGCAATTCTGGAGTTGGAGTTGCGCTGGCGCGGGGCGCGCTCGCTTCGCTCGCGCTAAAGTTGAGTTGGGGTTGACGTTGACGTGGATACGTTCTGGTAAAACAAAAAAAAAATGCTGGAGTGGCGTTGAACGGGACCTGCATTGCTCTGGCGGGGCGAGTGGCTATTGATTTGAGCCTTCAACCTACTGATTGCTGGTGGGACGATGCAAACGTTGTATTTCAATGGCTTGGGGACACTCTCAGCGTACTCTTCTAGGCCAGATTAAGCACGGTTGTTACATGAGATGTTGCAGGGCCTACTGTGTTTCTTGAAGCGTCACCGAGAACTCCTCTTTGGGCGTTCCCTCTATCCTTATTTTCCCCTCTTCGGCAAGGAGCTCTAGAGCGGCCAAGATGGATCGCCCATCTTGATGAGTCTCCTTCGTTAGTCGACCGTCCCCGAGGACTACCCTCCCGAGGCGCGCTATCGCCTCATAGACCTCGTCTGTTAGTCGCGATTGCTCTTTGACCGCCCTCGAATAGAATCCCATGTCCAAACGATTGTCTCACCGCCGTCAACTACTTGGCGGAAGCACCGCCATTCGAACGGGTATTCGCCTTGTGTTCGCTATTGTTAGGTGCGAGAATCTACTTCATAAGTCCGGCGCACAACTTTTTACTGCAAGGTTCCAGTCATCGGACGTTCTTCGATGAAAGGGGAGGAACAGATGAAAAGGGCAATTCTTGTTTGTATCGCTGCAGCTGCGTGCACTCCGGCCTTCGCGCAAGCTCCAGCAGCCACCGGACCGACGACCAAAGATGTTCCTTTTGTGCAGCAGCTCAAGAAGACTGTGACGTTTATTCAGATGCTTTGTCAGAGCGGTTCCGGAACGGAACCCGACGACATTCGAGGAACAGGTTTCTTCGTGTCGTATCCAGATGAGAGACTCGGCAAGGACCAGGGCTTCTTCTACTTGGTCACAAATCGGCATGTGGCAGAGTGCTGGGATGAGAATCGTCTACCTCGGGCTGTGAAATCCGTGAACCTCCGCTTCAACTTAATAGATGGATCGTCCGCAAAATTAGCGCTGAGTACCAACGGAAACGCCGCTTGGATTCTTCCTGTGGATGATTCAGTAGACTTGGCGATCCTACCTCTTCGGCCCGATGACAAGAAAGTCGACTTCAAAGCTATCCCCATTAGTGCGTTCGCGACTGACGACGTCATTGCGAGCCGGGGGATTGAGGAGGGGACGAAGATTATCTTTGCCGGTTTCTTCTATCAATTTTCGGGTGAGCGGAAAATGCTACCGATCATCCGCGAGGGGATACTGGCGATGATGCCCGACGAAAAACTGCCTAATGTGACGGGTAAACTCGGTAACGCCTATTTGGGGGACGTTCACATATTCGGGGGCAACAGCGGCTCGCCTGTTTTTGTTGACCTAGGCGGCTTACGCGGAAACAATCTATCAGGAGAGGAATATCATTTCCTGGGCGTTGTCAGCGGACTCTTTTATGAGGACGCAGAGTTTAACTTGAAGGTTGCGACCACAATACGAGGGGTGACGCATGCGAACAGCGGCATCGCCCTTATTGTGCCGGCTAATGATTTGAAGCGCCTATTGGATGACAGTCGAGTTCAAGCGGTGCGGGACGGTGTAGTCACCGAACATAACCAAAGAAAGTAATCATTGGCCGATGGCCCTGACCCCATCCCAGCGAGCCACCTTGTTGAAGGAAATCTCGACGCGCCTCAGTGCCGAGAACTGGTCGCTCATTGACGCGACGCTGAAGCAGTTCTCGCTGCCCTGGTCGGACTCGTGGAACGGGAACTCGGACGCCTACGTGCTACGGATGATCGAGAAGGCGACCGACCAGTCTCTGATCGACCTCGCCCAGCACGTTGGTTTTCAGTTAAAGAGCCAACAGCCAGGTCCGCCCCGGGTGGAACCGCTTTTCTGGCGCAAGGGCATGCTCCGGCTTTTCATCTCTCACCTCGCAACCTACAAGGTGTTCGCCTCGGAGCTGCAGGCCGAGCTGCTGCAGTACGGGATCTCCGCCTTTGTCGCGCACAGCGACATCGAGCCCACCTTAGAATGGCAGACGCAAATCGAGACCGCACTTGCCACGTGCGAGGCCCTGGTCGCGGTGCTCCACGATAGGTTTCACGAGAGCAAGTGGACGGACCAGGAGATAGGTTTCGCCATGGGGCGGGGTGTGCCGGCGTTCGCGATCCGCCTGGGCGAGACACCCTACGGATTCATCGGTCGGTTCCAGGCGTTCAACGGGAACGGCAAGAGCGCGAAGGACCTGGCCCACGAGCTGTTCGACTCGTACCGCAAGAACAAGGCCACGCAGCGCCGGATGGGCGAGGTGATAGTCGCGCTCTTCGAGCAGAGTGTGAGCTTTGCGAGCGCGAAGGCGCGCATGGCCCAGCTGGAAGAGCTTGAGGCGTGGGACCCGTCGTTCACCAGCCGCATCCGAGCTGCGGTCCAGGACAACAACCAGGTCTCTGGGTCGTTCGGCGTCCCCGCCAGGGTCGAGGCACTGGCGAAGAAGTGGGAGAAATCCGGCAGGTGAAGAAACGGAGATAGAGGCATGACTCTCAAAGATGAAATCAAGCGTGTACAGAAGCTAATCGCAATTCAGAAGAAGTTGGTTCACGAACCTCGTGGTGGAAGTCCTGTTCCCCGAGGTGTTGCCGAGCTGTGGCAGGGGCAACTCAAAAACTCGAAACGGTACCTTCAGAAATTGATGCAACTTAGCAAAAAAAGGAAGCGTGAAGCTGCGAAGCGTGGCAAGGGTTGAAATCAGGCGAATTACACTCATAAGCCAATTTGCTGCCCCTTTGCGAGAGCCCAGGAGCAAAGGTGCGCAGTATCTCGCGCAGCATCCGGGGCCGAAACCTCACCAATGTGCGAGGCCGGACCAGGCCCAGGGCGCTGGTTCTGCTGGGCCCCAGGCCTGGGCACCCATAGGTCGTGATCTGAGCTTGGAGTTTCAAACGCTGGTTAAGTGAGGTTGCGGCTTGGAATCCAGGCCAACCATTTGGGCGAGCGTCAGCCAATGCCTTGGGTGCGGGAGGTAGCCCTGGCGGATTCGGCCTGCATACCAACGCGACACACCAATTCGTGATCGAATCTCGGAGGTTCGAATGCTCCCGAGCAGAGGCTGGATTTGTTGAGAGAACACTTTGCTCGTAAGCCAGGCTGGCTGTGTCGATGCGTCCCACTCTGAGCATGCCTTTGCATGTCTTCGCCGTGTTGCCCCATGTTTTGCGCGAGCTTCCGGGCTGCGTGCAGCCACACGACCGAGCTTCGCAGCGCTCACGAGCCGTTCCGTCGCTCCACCAATCGCGCAATCGGCACAATGGGTGTGCAGG
>CAWHQS010000002.1:0-603454 GCA_963831565.1 Terriglobia bacterium | reverse complement strand
TCCCGGTAACGGTTATCGGCGTTCCGCCCGCTGGTTCAGAATGCCGCCAATCATTTTGAGACGCGCCACCGAGCTGTCACCCTCCCCCAAGGGCAAGACTGAAGTTTGAGACGAAAAGGGGAGTGACGCGTGCGATCTTCTCTAGCGGTAAATTCTGAGCGCATAAATGTTCTGGTCGCTGATTCCAACCTCATGGCCTGCCCGTTACTCGCTGGCCTGCTGGGACGGCAGCGTGACTTTGACGTTGTAGCGTGCTCGCTGGATGAGAAATCCCTGTTGCGTTCAGTGCAGCAGACTCGTATCGACGTCGCTTTGGTGGCGGCGGAGTGGGGCGATAGTCGTCTGCGCAGCCTGGCCATGGTGCAAAGAATTCGCGAGGCCAATCCTTCCTGTGCTGTGGTTCTGCTGGTGGATGGTGACGAACCGCGGCTTACCGTAGAGGCGATGCGGGCAGGCGCCAGCGGCGTGTTCTTTCGTTCCGACTTCGAATCCGCTGCCCTCTGCAAATGCGTTCGCCGCGTGCACGAGGGACAGATATGGATCAAGAGCAGAGACATACGACATTTGGCGGAGGCCCTGGCGCAGTCCCGTTCCTTCAAAGTTGTGGATGCGGACGGTGCAAGCTTGCTCACGAATCGAGAGCAGGATGTGGTGCGCCTGGTCGTCGAAGGGCTGGGAAATCGTGAGATCGCTCAACAATTGAGCCTGAGTCAACACACAGTGAAGAACTATCTCTTCCACATTTTTGACAAACTCGGCATCTCAAACCGGGTTGAGCTCGTGCTGTATGCTACAACCAACGCGAAAAAGTTCGACGCTCTTCAATTGACAAAGAAACCCAAGAGCAGCCTTGAAGCCTGGTAACGGCACACCTGGGCGAGTTTCTCGCCACGCGCCGATATTCCTACTGCATTTGGTGGAAGTGCACGGCACTCAGAGGCTGCGGAAAAATGTTTTTCAACCAGGTTTCGGGCCGGGCTCGACTTCAGTCGGGCCGTTAAGTCGTCCAGATGGGCTCGCGCCTCAGCGACCGCGGTAAGCTTTCTTCGTCCTCGACGACTTTTTCCGCCGCCTCATTCAGCCGTGCGAAAGGAGCTGCAAAAAATTCGGCTTCAGCAGATGTAGCAGAAACTTGGCCGGTACTCCCCGCCGTTTTCCTCATCCCTATCAACCGCCAAGAGATATTGGCTGGGCTGAAGAGTCCCGACTTCCCGGACTCAGATCACCACGCAACAGCCTGGCCGAGCGCCGATGCTGCTAGAGTATGGATCGTCAATCGCGGAAGCGCATGCAGTCCGGTGACTGCCACGGTCTTCAAATCAGGCATGAAACGTGTTCTCAACGGTTTAGAGAGGCACCCTGAGGCACGGTGGGTGCTAAATGGCGCGGAGTCTGAAAAAGCGTGCCAGTTGACGTGCCAGTAATTTTTCAAACGTTCAATGGGTTTGAGGTAGGTTGGAATTTGGTAAAGGATTTTGTGTTGAGGACAACCACGGCGGGTACCGCGTTGCCTGGCGGCATGAACACGCTGGTTAGCTGGCAGACTGAAGCACGCCGCAAAGCTGTAAAATGAACGCTGGAGCGGATATGGACGAGATTCTGAAATTCAAGCACGTCCGAGACGATGTTGTCAGTGTTGAAATTTGGGGCGACTTTTTAGAACCGCAGGGCAACATGGATATTGAAACGATGGCACCCTTCGTCAACAACCTTAAACCACGGCGTTTCGACGCCACAGGGAATCTAGTCCCAATCACAGGTGAAGAAGTGATTAAGGAACTACGCACTGGGAAAGACTTCGACCTTGTAATTCCGAAGCGCAAGTCTCGATAGCCAATAATGCCAGTTGATCTGCAAGTTGCTTATGGCGACACCACTCGAAACCAATCGCGCATCACCTGCTTGACGCGGTCGGTCTCTTCGTCGGAGATGTCGGCCATGTGGCAGATGGTATTTCGCAGATGTGAGATGCTCCGACCTTCCTGAATCAAAAACTTGTCACGGACGAGGTCTTGAAATATGTCTTTCCAATTCTTGTTCTCGTCCATGATCCTAAGCAACTGCGGCAAGGTAGTTAGAGCCAGCTTCGACCGCGAGTCCAGAGCCATCCACTTCTTCTGATGTTCCGTCTCTTCTAATGTCTGAACTTCGGTCTGCACGTCCGGGGGAACTTTATCCCACCAGTTCAGCGGATCAATTTGAGAGAGGGTTTCCAGCACGAAATCCCGGATGAAATTCTCGAACACGAAAAACAACCTGTAAGTCTCCGCTGCTTTGGTGGCACGGCGGACTTCGTTCGGGAGCACCAACGCCAAGTCCTCAGCGTCGGACAGCATCAGGTGTTGAGGCGGCACGGTGTCAGGCAGTTTGCTCACTGCCTTCTGAGCCGTTTGTCCAAGCAGCGAATTTGCTTTTTGACCTGGCGGGCCTAGGTCAGCGACCGTCACTTGACGTTTACCCCTGTGTGTAGATGTCAACCTGTCAACCTGTCAACCGATGGTGTCAACCCATCCATCTGACACAATAATAATAAGTTATATATTTTCTCAGAGAGCCACTTTTCATCACTTGACGCCTTGACACCTATGTCAACCCATCAATGTCAACTGATCCTTTTTCGGCCTTCCGAGTCCAAATCTTTACCCATCGAGCCGCAACTCCTTGCACACTTACATCGCTGACATACTTCCCCAACCAATAACTTATTGGTGTGTAGCAGTGTAACAACCTGAATGGTGAGTTACAACCGGTGACTTATCAGCAGACCCCGTCGTGAGGCAGCAACAAGGGCAGAATGATGATGGAGAATCCAAACGACTTCATCAACAGGTTGGTGCCAAGCAACTAGGGAGATTTCCTGTCAAAATAGCGAGCAAACGGCGCAAGCTTGTGAACGCCTGTTTGAGACAGCTACGGTCTAACGCGAATTGACCAGCCCAGTCTTCAGTGATCTAATTTAGGGCAATATGTGGGGTGGACCGTGAAGCGACTGCTCTCGGGTTTGATTATTCTCGTTCTGCTGGCAATTCCTGCCGAGTTGTTCGCGAAAGCTGAAACTTCAAAGATCATAATTAAAGGCGCTGATCTCAGCGCCCCCATCGAAATCACGGACCCGAAGACGCTGGCCAACTTCGTTGTCTGGACGGGTACTGGGACAAGTTGCACCGGGGACTGCTCTCAGCCAAGTCCAGAGAGCTTCATCGTTGACTGGTCACAACCAATGGCAGATCACCCCCGTGGACTGCACCGCTACCAAGTGTCGTTCTACGCCAAAATGCCTGCTGAGCGACTCATCTACGTCGTGTTCTATGAATATGATCCGGCGACAGAGCACGGTTACGTTTACTTCCCCGGCAAGACTGAGGAATGGTATCGGCTCAATGTCAGTACCATTTTCCACGGTGTGGAGGGAGAATTATTTCGCGCTTGGAGCGTGTGGGAAGGCGTTGCCAGACCACTCATCGCAGGGGCTAAGGCTGAGGACCACGTCAAGTAATTGACCTCAACGAACAGCCCCCATCGTCTTCTTGGGCTTCTCAGCGAGGGAGTTGGTTGTTTCAATCACCAAAAGCATCCAAAGTGATTGGCTCAGGTGCGATGTGGCAAAGGTTGTGAAAAGGCCGCGCATCCTCGCATGTTTTGCAGCACGTGTTTTGCTCTGCTGTTTTTCTTCCCACTCTCTGCGACAACCTAAATTGCAGAGTTCAGCACCGGTAAGACCGTTCCCACAATTCGGACAAGCAAGATAGTCGGTGAGTTTCATTTGTTGCTTCCTCGTTTCTGAAAAAGTAATGGGGGAGGGGTTTCTTAAGTGTCAAGCGGCTGCCCCCATCGAAACGGCTTCGCTGGCCAACGGCGGTACGATTCCTTTTTGCCAGTCGCGTAACTCGCGCTCAGCACTGCGCAGCGCGGCCTTGGCAAGCTTCACGCCTTCGCGGTTTCTCTGGCACTCCGCAACGTGTGCTTTGCAGGCTGCGACTTCGGCAACGGCTTCAATGGTGTTCAAGCAAAAATATTCTTTCATGTTGTTTAGCTCCTCGGATTGTGAAGTTGACTGCATCGAACAGGAGCGAGTCTCGCACGGAGCCTGAAGGCTGTAAATGGGGCTTTCGTACTCAGAAATTCCATCGTCTTTGGGTACTTTCGCCGTAACCAACAACACTTCCGACTCGTGTAAGTTTCAAACGTCAATTGTTCAGCGCAAGCCTGTCATCCAACATCTGAATGCCTTCGGCCAATGCCGTGCGTTTGGTCTTGATGTAGTGCCTCATCGTGGTGCTCAAATCCATGTGGCAGAGTGCCTGTTGCGCCGCAATGGGGTTGCCGGTCAACTCGGTGAGGATGGTGCCTGCACCACGTCTGAAGGCGTATAGACCTTTCCAAGACTTCTTACCAATGGCCGGTCGGAGTACATTAACAACCAACTCACTGATGTCGATGGGGTCACCGTGTGAGTTGGGAAAGACCCAACCCTCTGCCGGTGATCCACTTTGTTCATGCCAAGATTTGAATAAACCAATCACCAACTTCAACATCGGCAACTGCACGTCAATGTTCGTTTTGGTGGTTCCGAGGTGACCGCCCACGTATGCCTGATGCAATCGCAACTTGCCAGCTTTGAGGTTTATGTCTTCCCAACACAAAGCGACGATTTCGGAAGGCCGCAACCCCATCAGACCGGCAAGGCACACGATGAGTTGCGCATCCACCCGCGTCAGCTTGTTGTTCACGATGTCCATCAACTCGGTGAGAGTGTAATCGGCAGTTTCCTTCGGACGTGGGGCCTTGATTTTGGTCTTCACGTTGCGCCAAGGGTTGACCGGAATCACCCCATCAATGACCGCGTGTGAGAAGATGCCGCTTGCAAGGCTGCGAACGTGGGCAACAGTGCGTTGCCCGTATCCGGCTTTAATCAACTCTGTGAGGAACTTGCTACCGTGGTGTGGTTCATACTCGTTGAAGGTGCGGTCTGCGAAATGGGTTTGAAGATGCTGATCCCAAATTTGCCTGTACCCATCAACTGTGGAAGGCTTCAGACCGGTCTTGATGGTGGGTAGGTAATCATTCTCCCAATAATCAGCAATGGTGCCTTTTGTGGTTGGTTGGGGTTTGGTCTTGCGAACAGCAACCATGTGCTCATCACGGAGTGCAAGCACGGCGGGGCAGGTTGTAGAATTGTGCTCTGCATCGCGGTCACACAGTTTATGGGAAACCCGTTTCTTCACCCCATCAACTATTGCGGAGTAGCGCACGAAGAAGCTGTTGCTGGCTTCGTAGATCGTGCCTCGTTGATAGTTGTTTTTCATGCTGGCAATTTTACATGCCAGTAAACGTGCCAGTAAAGATCACGTTGGTAACCAACTTAAGTTGTTTAGTTTGTTTTAGATTGGAAGCGCATGCAGTCCGGTGACTGCCACGGTCTTCAAAACCGTCGGGCGGCGGGTCACCCCGTCGCCGGTGTGTTCGACTCGCACACGCTTCCGCCAATTTCAATAACTTAGCCTGTGGAAATTGGATCGCCCCGATCCGTTAGGGCCAAACGTGCTACTTTCCCACTGGCTACAGCCATTTCGTCCGTCACGATGTCACCATAAACGTTCATGGTCGTGCGGATGTCAGCATGGCGCATCAGCTTCTGCTGCACTGCTACCGGGGTCCCTACAGCGTCGAGCCAAGAGCGGTACGTGTGCCGCATACTGTGAGTGCTCACGCGCACCATCCCTGCCGCATTCGTGGCTTTCAAGTAAGCATCGTTCACACTGCCAGCCGACCACGGCAGTCGTCCCAGCTGTATTGGCAAAGCAAAAATCCAATCCTCATTGGCTGAGAACTGGGTCGTCTGCTTCCACATCCAGGTCTTCCTCCGTTTGTCGAAAACTACACTACCTGTTTTGTGCCGTGCTGCTCTTTTCATTGAGTCCTCCCGATCTCCGAGAGCACGGCTGGCTTGGCAAGGATAGCAGCATCCAAATCACTTTGCCGGAAGAGCCAAACGTGACGACTGATGCCGCACGACGCATAGGCTTGCACTTTACCTTGTCGCACCCATGTCTGCAGAGTGCGTGGTTTGGCTTTGATATAGTGGGCCGCTTCCGTCGTATTGAGCATTACAGTTGTTGGTCGACCAGGTTCTAAGGTGTCGTTGACGCTCATTCTTCTCCTTCGATGATTGCGCAGGAAGTCTCCTTTTTCTGGCAGAGATTCTCCTTCGCAGGGCGCTAAGCCTGTAGTTGTTGTGATTGGTTGTGCCTGGATTGCGAATTGGCGGAAGGGAACAAACTTCTTCGGTCGAAATTGGTTGACCTTCATGGACGCCGAAGAACTCTGAATACGAATTTACCTGGGGCACGGAGGTGCCCGGGCGCATTGCTCGATTTCTTGCCGGTCAAGGTAGGTAGCGACGATAGCGCTCAGAATGCAGGTCAGGCCGCGTCCTCCGCTAAGAATTTGGCGAAAGAACGAATCGGCTTCAGCTTGTCCTCCCGTAAGCCACGCAGTTCTTCCTCATGGAGTCGCTTTTCGTGCAAAAGTCTTCCGAACACATTCGTCAGTTGCGAGTACCGGTAGTCGTACTTGCGGTCGATCTCTTTACGACGCCGGGTCAGGTAATGTTCCAAGTCCCACAGATCCGACGACTGCTGGATTTGGCTGGCCATCTTCTTTGCTTCCTGAATCACCTCGTGAAGCTCCCGCCCCAGAGGAGCGTCGAAGGCTGTGCGGGCGATGACCTTTTCTGACCTCGACCAAATCGGTTCGTTCTGGTAGGGATACATGTTTTGGGTCGCAGATGGGCTGCTCATGTTCCGATCCTCCGTGGCCGCATTTTATGCCTTCGTGAGACTCTATTTCTACCGGACTGGGCACTCTCACTGTGGCACACTCAGAGTTCATCTGCCGCAGCGGACCCGTCTTCAGCTTGAAACGGTCATTCACCGGGCTCCCCAGGTTCTGCTTGCAGCCGAGATACCGCTCCGTTGTTTGCACGGAGACATGCCCGAGCAAGAACTGAATCTGCTCCAGCTCGCCACCGCTGTCGTGGCACAGCTTGGCGCAGGTTCGCCGCAAGTCATGGGGCGCGATGTGTTCCAATCCCACTCTCTCGCAACAAGTCTTCACTACGTACCAGACCACATTCTGTGAAATGCCTTGCCCCCATACCTTTCCCGTGCTCGCTACTGCGCGAAATATTCTTCCCTCCGTAACTCCCGCCGCCCGGGTCCACTGATCGAGCGCCGCTTTGGCCCATTCAGGAATCGGGACGGTGCGGATGTGCCCGCCCTTGCCGATCAGATCCACTGCGGCCCAATGCCCCTGACGGATCTGGATCTCATTTAGCTCCAAACCGACCAGCTCTGATCTCCGAAAACCACAACCAAACAGCAATGCCAGCATGGCGTAGTCTCGCTTGGCTCGCATGCCCTCGCCAAAAGCACGTTGCAGGACCTCGGAACTCTGCGCCGCACTCAACCAATTGCCAGCGCGAAACCCGAGCTGCTTGACCCCTTTCACCCGGCTGATCCCGGCAGCTAGCTCAGGGCTGAGCAAGCCAGCATCAGCGGCTTCGTGAGCGAGTCTGCGCACAGCCGCGAGTTGCTGGTTGATGGTATTTGCTGCCAGTCCCCTTGACTCCAGGTGCATGCGCTAGCGAACCACTACGGTCCGGTTCAAGGCCAATCGGGGTTCGGAGCAGTACCAGGCAATGAATTGATCGATGGCGTATTCGTAGACACGGCGCGAGGCTGGCGAGCCGAGGCTGTTGAGCACTGCCAATTTGCAATGATCCAGATCCGGCAGCCGAAGCACTCGGCGACGGTAATTCGGCTTGATTCTCTGCTTGGTCATGGCGACGGCCTCCCATGCCGCAGGATGGGAACTACGGCAGACCGTCTCGGTTGTGCAAGTATTGGCTCTAGGTACGGGTGGGAGGGGTTTTGAGCGCTATCGCCTGTGGGTGTTGAAAAAGTCACATCGATTAGCAGGATGAGATTCAGCAGAAGCATGCTAGAAAAAAGCATCCGCCCATGCTCTGTTTGATTTTGATCGTCGGAGGCCTGCTGATCATGATGGGACAACACGACCGCTCCGAAGCTTTGTTCTACTACTTCCGCCTGGAAGATCAGGTTCCAGAGACTCATCTGCTGCGGCTCATCGAAAAACACATCAGCTTTGCCTTTGTGCGCGAGAGGTTGAAGCAGAGTTACAGCGAAACCGGCCGTCCTTCGATTGATCCCGAACTTCTGCTGCGCATCCTGTTGATCGGCTACCTGTACGGCATCACCAGCGAGCGCAAGTTGGTGGAGGAACTGCGCATGCACCTGGCGTGGCGCTGGTTTACCGGTCTGGGCTTCGATCAGGAGATTCCGCATCACTCCACATTCTCGAAGAACCGGCACGGGCGGTTTCAGGAATCGAAGCTATTCGAGGAACTGTTTGAGCAGATCGTGCGGCAGTGTGTGGAAGTGGGATTGGTGCAGGGCAACCACCTGTCGGTCGATGGCAGTTTCGTGGAAGCGAATGCGGCGAAGGAGAGCCGCATTCCCCGCGAGCGGTTAGGGGAAGCGGCGCAGGTGAATCAAACCGTGCGCCAGTACTTGGTCGAACTGGAGCAGCAGAACCCCGAAGAACCGGTGCATCAGCAGGACCAAGTGTCGACTACGGATCCAGATTCCACCTATGCGACCAAGGGCGGCACGCCGGCGCGGTTAGGCTACTACGATAACTATCTGGTGGACAATCACAGTTGCGTGATCGTGGGAGTGCAAGCGACGGCAGCACGCCTGAGTCAGGAAACGGTGGCCGCACAGGACATGCTCAGCCGGTTCGCGCAATGGCTAGGACGAGCCCCCGATTCGTTGGCGGCGGATACGACCTACGGGAACGGGGAGTTCCTGCAATGGTTGGCGGATCGAAGCATCACTCCCTACATGCGGACCCGAGACAGTATCCACAGAAAGAGGAGTCCATTCGTCGCTCCCGAGCGTTTCACTTACGAACCGGAACGCAATCGCTACATCTGTCCCGCAGGCCAGCCGCTCAACTACGGTGGTCGAGTTTATCGGAACCGCGCTTACAACTACATCGGGACCCGCAAAAAGTGTGGCCCCTGCTCGCTCCGACCACACTGCACCAGTGCTGCCTTCCGGGGCCTTATCATCCACCAGAACGAACCAGTCCGACAACGTGCGCGGGAGTTGGCTAACACGCCAGAGTTCGCCAAAGCACAGCGGCAAAGAAAGAAGGTGGAAGCCTTGTTCGCGGAACTGAAGAATCAGATCGGATTGCGCCGCTTGCGTCTGCGGAGACTCAGGTTCGTGCGGGAGCAGTTCTTCCTGGCAGCGGTGGCCCAGAACATCAAGCGACTGGTGCGCTTCCTCAGTCAGCCGATTATACCTACTATGGAAGCCGCCTCTCAGCTGAAGTGAAGGGGGAAAAACTCGATTGCAGCGTTATCGCGGCGGAGAGTTCCTTCCGATCACGAACTTTTTCAACACCCACGCCTGATTACGTTAATTGGAGACGCGGCGATAGATACATGACAGGGAAGTTGCAACCACATCCGGTTACCGACCAATCGTTCAGTGGACTAGCCTATATCGCGCGGCAGGTCTGTAGATGGCGCACCGGAAACGCAGGCGGATCACCGGAAATTACTGATCAGGATGACGTCGCTGCTCTCGCTGCCTCGAGTCAGCGCCAGTTGCCTCCCGTCATGCGACCAGTCAAAGTCGAAAATCAGTCCCGATTCAAAATTCGTGATCTGTTTCGGCGCTCCGCCTCCTAATTTCTGTCGCCAGATGTTAGAGACGCCGTTCCTGGTTAACGCATATTCAACGGCGTCACCCGCAGGCGCCCAACGGGGGGCATTTGCTGAGGCTGGCCAGTCGAACTTGTACAAGTCGGCTCCGCCATCGGAAGGGATTACCTTCAGTTGATATGGCTTGGATGCAGAGGGAGATGCGGGGTTTTCATGGGGAGAGGCGAGATACATGATTCGCTTTCCGTCCGGGGAGATTCTGAGAGGATAGGCTGAACCAATTTCAAAATTAAAGTCCTGTGCGAGCACCTCTGGAGGCTTCGCCCCCGTGATGGGAACTTTTACCAGGGTCCAGGAAGGCCCCCGCAAATAGAGCACCCACTTGCCATCGGGGGAACATTGCGGGCCTCCGGCAACTGTCTCGTCAGCGATGCGCGTGGGGTTTGAGCCGTCCGCATCCATGCGCCATATCCCTTGCTTCTGTTCCCGATAGGCGGCATAGACGATGTAGCGCCCATCGGCACAAACCGACGGGTCCCAGTTGGGACTATCATCGGTCGTCAGCCGATTACGCCCACTCCCATCCTGATTTACCGCGTAGAGATTGCCATCCAGGCTGGCAAGGATGATGCGGCCGTCGGGCATCCAGGAAAAGCCTCCGACAGCAACCTCCTTCGTAGTGACCCGCTTAGCCTTTGCGGTGTTTCCTGCGGACGCGACCCACAAGTCGGAGACCGTTGTTAGCTCAGTGTCGACAAGAGTCTTGCCATCCGGCGTGAGGTCCAAGCAACAGAGCTGATAATCCATCAGGTCATTGGTGAGGCGGCGTGCCTCTCCTCGTGGATAGGAGATGAACCAAAGTTGCCCGCGAAACGCCTGACCAGCATTCCCTATGGGAGCCAAGAGACCACTTCCGTCGGGCAGCCAGCGCGGACGACCGATGGTGTCCGGTGTTGAGTAGATTTCACGGACAGATCCATCGGCGACTGATACGGCCCAAAGCACAGAACGAAGTCGTTTCGTGGCCTCCGAGGTTGTGAACGCGACAGTCTTGCCATCGGGAGACCAAGCGACACCAATAAACTCGTCACGGTAGGGTCGTGAAGCGAGCAACCGTTGATCAGTCCCGTCGGCTTTGGCAATCAAAATATCAGCCTTGCCAATGTCCGAGTTTACCCGCAAAAAAGCGAACTGCCGACCATCTGGAGAGTAACTGGATCCGAAGTCGATCCCGCCCTGCATCGCAAGGTGTGGTGTTCCGCCGAGCGCGGGTATCCGATAGAGAAAGGTGTCCGTAAAGTTGGGCTTCTCGGAGCGGACAAAATCAATGTAGTTGGCGTCCGGCGAGAAGGTCAGGCCCCATATCCAAACTTCATCTGGCGGTAGAATCTGCACGTCGCTGCCAGTAGCTACCTGGCGAACATTGAGGCTCTGTTTTTCCCCTTCCCGTAGAGCGTAGACGATGTAGTGCCCATCGGGCGAAATCGCCACATTGATAGCATTCCCGCTCTGCGTGACTCGGCTGAGCTTCATAGCTTGGAAGTCCCATCCACTGCTGCGTCGACTCAGCCTGGATAATAGGGCCACCGCAACAACCAAGACTGCCAGCATGAATACTCCACCGAGTAGTAGTCGGCGAGAAAGAGGTCTTCTCTCACTGGCTTCCGAAGCGGGCAAAGCGCCCTGACCTGTAATTGTCTGCGTGGGACTGACGTTTGATTCTGCAGCGGGCAACGTGGCGCTTGTTGGCCTGGGATCGATTAGCGGTGCTATGAAGCGGTAGCCACGCCGTGGGAGCGTTTCTACAAATCGGGGATTCTCCGCCGAGTCGCCCAGAGCTTCTCGCACACGGTTGATGGCGGCATTGAGACCGCTATCGAAGTCCACAAAGGTGTCGGATGGCCACAACCGCCGCTGTAATTGCTCGCGGGTAACCAGATCGCCAGGATGCTCCAGTAAGATGACCAGAATTTGGAATGGCTGGCCTGTGAGCTTGACTCTTTTCCCATTCTTGCGCAGTTCTCCCAGGCGCAAATCGACTTCATAGGTACCAAACCGCATCACTTGAGAATTGGGAACTGATTCCAGCACAGGTGAATCACAAGAAATGCTGCCAGTCTAGCATTGAAGTACAACTTCCGAAGCTCTATTCCAGCTTCTAACATGTTGGTCTAACCCTCATCGTTCCAAAAACTTAACGATTGATCCCCCTTCCAACATTCTTTTGATAGCCAATTAAGTCTCCATCCATTGAGGTAGCGGGACTCTCGGTGGATGTTGTCCGACAGCGCGGCACTCCGCGAGAGAGGACAACGTGACAAGCACATATGGAAATCGCGAATCGTGCGCCGCCTGCGACCCAACTTGTGCGGGCTGCCGATTGAGCCTGATTCTGCTGACCGGCATACTGATGGTCATGCCTCTTGTATTCTCCGAATACCCGCTTGCCGCGCAGACAAACGGTAATGCCCCCAAGCAGCACTTTGCCTGCAATGTTGGCTACACCCCGAGAGAATGCCAAGTCGCTGCGACGGTTTTGAGAAAAGCTCTCGCGCGATACCCGGTAGAGGCACTCGGCGAATGGAGATGGGTGCTGGTGCGCACTGAGGATTGGAAACAAATTCTATCGGAGAGGAGGGTTGATCCGAACGTTCCAGCGTTCAGTTACCTACCAAAAAGAGAGACATTCCTCGACGGCTCGTTGGTCGTGGGAGCATCGATTCACGGCGCCGAGCTTCGTGCAATATGGCATATGCCAGTCGAAGACCTGCTCGATTTTGCGATTCGGCATGAACTTGCACACGCTTTGTGTAACGAGCGCGACGAAAACAAAGCCGACCGCGCAGCCATTGCCCTGAAAAATGGGACGCCACTGTCCTGCCGAGTCATCCAGCAGGCATCGGCTGCGAATCCGAAATGAGCAAGCAGACACCGTCCCGATGGTTGGCGAAAAATCGCGATTTCACTCATCCTATGAGAGAGGATGTCAAGAAAAAACACTTCTCCACTCCTCTCCGTGAGACCTCGATCGGTGCTTGCATCCAGGACCCTTGTTCTTTCGTGGAGAGGGTTTTGGTTTTAACGCCTGGAGCGCCACAGAGTACGACAGGGATACGGATCGCAGTTGCTGGTCTCCCTTGAGTGGTTTCATGCAGCGGTCCCGACACCATTCGTTGCGAAGCTGTGCAAGCCAACCGTTGGCTTAAGTGCCAACCATCATCCTATGTGAGGCTCGAGGCCTATGGCTTTTTTGGGTTATCCGAGGGGGCATAGGATTGACCCGGAGACTGGGTGCTGATGGCAGCACCCGGAACGCCTAATGAGCGCATGGATACTCTCCCTCGAACCCGAGCATCGCCAGAACCGATGGGTCACCACCGAGGCGTGAAACCTGGGAGACCACCTGAGTTCTGTGCAAACGCTCAAGCGGCTTGCGGCTTCAGTTGTTCCGCGTCGAAACGTTCCTCCTTCTTCCAGAGTGTCAAAGCAATGGCCGCGATCTTTCGGGCTAAGGTCAGACGCGCCATCTCGGGCTTCATTCCCTTCGCCAGCAACGTCACATAGAAGTCGCGTAACGGACCCACCCCACAGCTGGCTCGGGTCGCGGCTCCCTTGAAGATCTCTTTCATTTCGTGGTTGTGATTCTGATTGAGGCCACGAATCTGTTGCGGTTTTTTCGTACGTTGCAGTTGTCCGTGCACGTAGCGATATTGCGCACTGTCGCGGGTCTCAATGCCCAGCCCACTATAGGTCCAGAGTTGACGTTTGCTCCGGAACCGGTGCGGCGTCTGCATCAACGCGATCAAGCGGGCGGCTCGGATCGGACCGATGCAGGGAATCTGACGTAGTAGTTTCGCGGCTTTGTGTTTCCGGCTCTCCGCCAATAACTCAGGGCGCAGGGTTCGTCGCAATCCCTGCAATCCATCCAACTGTTGATAGAGTAGCTCGGCTCGCCGGCGCACGCCGGCATGCTCGATCTTCTGTAGCCACTCTTCCCGATAACGCGGAGCATACACCTGGGTACCTGCACAAGGGATGCTCCAGCCGCGATACAGAGCTTTGATCCGGTTCATCACCCGGTTCAGGTCTTGGCTGAGGGTCTGATAACTGCGCCCCAACTCGCGCAGCGTCCGCAGTCCATGTTCTCCGTGGTAGACCGGGCGCAGCATTCCCGTGCGCAACAGGTCGGCCAGTTTGCGCGCATCCACCTTGTCGCTCTTGTTGCCTTCCTTTAATAAGGCATTGCGCCGCGGATCGCAGACCAGCACTTGCGCCACCTGGGGTTGCAGCAGATCGTAGAGCCAAGCCGCCCAGGTCCCTTCTTCCCAGGTCACAGGCAACTCGCCCCGCAGACCGTGGATAAACTGCAGAATGCTGCTGGCTTTGGTTTCGACAATCGACTCCATTACCAGTTTGCCACTGCTATTGAGAACAGCGATCACCCCCGCTTCCTTGTGCACGTCCATGCCGATATACTTGATGTCGCGACTCATGCAGTTGCCTCCTTGAGGGAAAGTTCATTCGCGCTCAACGGAGCTCTTTCCCTCAAGGTAAAGTGTCATTCTTCAGCCGATTTGCCTATCTTCTCCTCTGATTCTTGCCCTACATCCCGCTTTACGCCACTCAACAGGGCCGCTCTCTCATAATGCATTGACCGGGGGCCGGGCGAACAAACGACGCAAACTGGTGAGAACGCCTGTGGGTGTTGAAAAAGTCACTTCGATTAGCAGGATGAGATTGAGCAGAAGCGTGTTAGAAGAAGGCATTCGCCCATGCTTTGTTGGATTCTCATAGTCGGAGGCCTGCTGATCATGATGGGGCAACACGACCGCTCCGAAGCGTTGTTCTACTACTTCCGGCTGGAAGATCAAGTTCCCGAGAACCATCTGCTACGACTGATCGAGAAGCACATCAGCTTTGCCTTTGTGCACGAGAGGCTGAAGCAGAGCTACAGCGAGACAGGACGTCCCTCGATCGATCCGGAGTTGCTGCTGCGCATCCTCTTGATCGGCTATCTCTACGGCATTACTAGCGAGCGCAAGCTAGTGGAAGAGCTGCGCATGCATCTGGCGTGGCGCTGGTTCACGGGTTTGGGCTTCGATCAGGAGATCCCGCATCACTCCACGTTTTCGAAGAACCGGCACGGACGTTTCCAGGAATCGAAGTTGTTCGAGCAGTTGTTTGAAGAGATCGTGCGGCAGTGTGTGGAGGTGGGACTGGTGCAGGGAAAGCATCTGTCGGTGGATGGCAGTTTCGTGGAAGCCAATGCGTCGAAGGAGAGTCGCGTTTCACGCGAGCAGTTGGCGGAAGCGGCGCAGGTCCATCACAGTGTGCGCCAGTATCTGAAGGAACTGGAACAGCAGAACCCGTTGGAGGAACCGGTGCACGAGCAAGCGCAGGTCTCAACCACCGATCCGGATTCCACCTACGCCACCAAGGGCGGCACACCGGCGCGGCTGGGAGTAGAGTCGAGAACAGGCGCAGTGACTGTAGTCTCCCGGTGGGCGTATGACTTGGCTTTCGCCTCATCCCCTCAGTCCGGTTTGACCTGGTCCTGTTTCCTGTTCCCGCTCATCGAACCGGACTGGCAGATTTCCCGCATCCGGCTCTCGGAAAAGACTCACGCTTTCGCCCACGGAAGGCTCGCAGTACGATGTGGTAACTGCACCAGACCATACACAGAATGAAGAGACGCTTCCGGAAAGCGTTTATAGCCCGGCCGCGCTTCCTCGTGTTTGTCGCAGAGCCACCGACGCAGCCTGCGGCGGGTGTGTAGATCGACCGCACTGTAGGCTTTGCTGACCGCTCCCAGACAGAAGTAGTTGGCCCAACCCGTCAACATCCGGTTGAGCTTTTCCACCATCGCCTTCGGATCCAGCCTGACGGTATCGCGCCCGGTCTCGTCGCTGATGGCGCGACAGATGCGCTGCACCCGTTTCAGGGAGGGAACCGTGCCCACATAGACCCGGCCTCTCCTCATCGAGTAGCATCGCCCGAACGTATATCCCAGGAAATCGAACTTCTCTTCCGGCAGATAACAGACCCGCGTCTTCTTGTCGTTCACCGTCAGCTTCAGCTTCGACATCAGCATCCGCATCTCGGCCAGGGCTTGCTCCGCCCCAACTCGACAACAGATGACAAGGTCATCGGCATAGTTCACGATGTACGCTTTCCACCGCTTCTCATGCCCGAGTTTCTTCCACCCCAGCACGAACCGTCGCATGTACAGATTGCTGAGCAAAGGACTGATCGGAGACCCTTGTGGTGTCCCTCGACCTTCGTCCCGATTGCGCGTACTTCGATGTTTGTTCCCACGCTCGTCCGTTTCCTCGACAGGAGCTTCCAGCCACATCTTGATCAGATGTAGCATCGCTCCGTCAACGACCCGGCGAGCCACCGACTTCATCAGCTCGGCATGGGGAATGCTATCAAAGTAACTGCTGAGATCAGCATCGACAATCTGTCCATGTCCGGTATTGATCAGCTTGTGGACGTGTTGTACTGCGTCCAGCGCGCTGCGGTCTGCCCGATAGGCATACTGTTCCGCCGTCAGATCGGCCTCAAAGATAGGTTCGAGAACCAGCACTGCCGCCGTTTGCGCAACCCGATCTCGGATTGTTGGTATCCCTAACGGTCTCTGCTTCCCATCCGGCTTGGGTATATAAACCCGTCGCACAGGTTGAGGTTGATAGGTTCGACTTTTCAGCTCTTACGTCAGTTCGTCCAGCCATCGTTCCACGCCGTACCGCTCGATATCCTCGAAAGTTTGTTCATCCACTCCCGCTGCTCCGCCATTGGCTTCACAACGTTCGTAGGCATGTGCCAGAACATCCTTCCGATACACCTTGTCGTACAGCGCAAAGAAACGAAAGTCGGGCGATTCCTTCGCTTTTGCGTGCAACGCCGTCTGCAACTTCTGAACACTGGATGGAGTTGTTAGGCTCATCGCCAATCCCTCGGTCCTTCGTTGCTTCTTGCGTCCGTCTTTAACTGAGGTCCCTTCCCTCCACCGGCATTGCCCGGCTTCACAGGTACTGCGAACCTCTCCGCTACCCCACACGGCCCGGTCCATCTCTCACGAGTTACCGGTTGATCCCGACCGCGATCACCGCTGGGGCTTCCCGTGTTGCGTCTAGTCTCCTCTGCGTACATGCCATCGCCATTACCCCGGCAGGTCCGACGGAGCTTGTTCGCTCGTCGATCTCCATCGTCAGCGGCCTTCCCTGTGTAACAGTCAGGTCGGCTCCTGCAATTATTGTTTCGGGGCCTGCTCAGCGTTCACTCACCTTATGGCCTGTACGCTCACCGAGTCGCCTAGCGACCCTCTACATCGAAAGCTCCGACAGCTTCGTTGCCTCCGCCGCCGTTTCGATTGTTTCCGGGTGGAGCGAACCAGTTCCCGGGCGGGAGTTGCACCCGCTGAAGTCCAGCGCCTTTCACGGCGCACTATTACGACAACTACCTCGTCGACAACGACAGCTGCGTGATTGTGGGCGTGCAAGCGACGGCGGCACGCATGAGTCAGGAGACCGTGGCCGCACAAGACATGCTTACCCGCTTCGCCGGATGGCAAGCACGAGTGCCAGAATCGGTGGCGGCGGATACGACCTACGGCAACGGAGAGTTTTTGCAATGGTTGGCGGATCGGCAGATCACTCCCTACATGCGAACTCGCGACAGCATCCACAGAAAGAACAGCCCGTTCTATGGCCCCGAGCGTTTTACTTACCAGCCGGAAAGCAACAGCTATCGTTGCCCGGCCGGGCAGCAACTCAACTACGGAGGCCGCAGCCAGCGGAATCGGACCTACGCTTACATCGGAACGCGCAAACGTTGCGGTGCGTGTGCGCTAAAAGCCCGATGCACCAGCGGAGCGTTTCGCTATCTTGCCATCCACATGGAGGAACCAGCCCGGCAACTCGCTCGGGAACTCGCAAACACGCCAGAGTTCGCCAGAGCACAGCGGCACAGAAAGAAGGTAGAAGCGCTGTTTGCGGAACTCAAGAATCAGATCGGGCTACGCCGCTTGCGCCTACGACGACTGAAGTTTGTGCGGGAGCAATTCTTCTTGGCAGCAGTAGCCCAGAACATCAAACGCCTCGTGCGGTTCCTCAGTCGACCGATAACGCCTTCTCTGCCAGCCACCACCTAGCCAAACAGAGATCCAGGAAGAACTCGACAGCAGTACACTCGCAGATGGGAAAGACGTTTTGTTGACGGACTTTTTCAACACCCACGTCTGTTTACAGCAACTGACAATTAAAAACACCAGTGTCGTCCATTCAAGGCCTGAAGACGACGTCAGTAGACATTGACTTTCGTTCCTGCTTGCCTTTGTCAGGGGCCTCTCCTGGCGGGGTGTTTTTCTAAGGTCACCGTTTCTGCAGCGTCTTAACATATTCAGTCAAATTGTGGATTCGCACCTCCGCAAGACCCAAACCTGTTTTGTTGTCCTGGTTTCGGAACAACGCCCCCCACGTCGGCATGTCAGACGTCCCGTGCGCTCCCCCGTCCGTGCCTAAGCGCAACGTCGTGGCAACTTTGTCAGCTGGGTATTTCCCGCCATTGCGCTGGGCCAAAGCCCCCAAATCCGCCGGAGGCGTTCTCAGAAATCTAGCTACTGGTCCATCGCCCTTTCCTTCTATCCCGTGACAAGCCGCGCAGTAGTCTCTGAACATCTGCTTACCCGACGAGGGATCGCTGTATCTAGCGGGCACCTTTTCCTGGTCTTGCGCTGCTGCTCCGCCCTGCTCTACCGGACTCGCCCGACCTAATCCGAGTAGTAGCATTCCCACTAACACACATCCCGCGGGCTTCATGGTCTACCTCCACCCGTCAAATAGCAGAAAACGTCACTGGCTTGCCGTGTGCCCCGTCACAGTTGCTTGTGATCTTGACCCCTGTTGTTGTCTGCGCTTTCTTAGATCATCAAGAACAGCTGATGGGGATAGCTGTTATAACATCGCCACCACACTCATTGCCCCCCCTGTAGGGGCGAAGAGACGGCGCAAACTTGTGCTAACGCCTGTTCTCGACAGTTATCGTCAGGTCGGCTTAAATTGGGTCGTGTGCCTCAGACAACTGCTCAAGTTCGACAATACGTCACCTAAATGCGCACGGGAGTCATGGACACCGAAGTCAATGCCACTTTGAGGCTGAGTGGAAGGAGAGACACACCATGTATGCAGAGAATACAGTTGGCAAAATCACGCGGCGCAGAATCCTCGCGGTGCTCAGCTCCGTCTTCCCAGTGTTCATCGCTTGTCCTAGTATGGCCTATCCGCAGGACAAATCCGGCTTTCCTGAAGGCTACGATGCGGTCCAGGCCGCACCCAAGAGTCACAAGGTGATCTTCGAAAATGCATTGGTCCGTGTGCTGGAGGTCACCGTGCCTCCGCCGGGCAGAACTGAACCGATGCATCACCATCGCTGGCCGAGTTTCTTCTTAGCTTGGGATACCGGCGGCAAGACACCGCATGTTCGCTACATTCGCCCGGATGGTAGCGTCCGGGACGAGCCGAGCGTAAATGAGCCCGTTCATCCCTACAAGTGGAGCATCGGATGGATGAAGCCAGAGCCGATGCACGCCATTCAGGTCGTGGACAGACCGGAAAGGGCGTCCACCGAACCACCCCTTCTGCGCATCGAGATCAAATGTCTCTCGTGAGCTATACAACGGACAATATCAGGTTTGTCGTGAGACGGTTGAATCGCATTGGTCTCTATTTCTATTGCAGGGTGAGGAGCCTCTCTGGGCATCTGCTACCGGAATTGGCGGCTTCCTCTTCCTGATCCAGAATATTTTCATGAACGGGAAGCAGTTAATGTCGAGGGTGCTGTGCTGGTGCTCCTGAACCAGCCCGAGCAGTCACCAGGGCCTTAAAAGGCTCCCCGCGCCTTCATCAACGTCGAATCCATGCTCTCGACTTGCCGTTGCAGCTGTTGCTGAGCCAGCTCGTCGAGACCGGTGAATTCGATGCCCATACCCACTCCGCCATCGCTTGTCCTGACGACGGCCGTGGTTTGCACTCGTTCGGAATTCAACCAGAAAGAGATGGTCACTTTCTCTCTGACCGGGAGAGGTGTCCTGGTTTCCACATAGCAGCCTCCGGCGCTCATGTCCGCCGTCGTCGCCGCGTTCCCCGAGCCTATACTTTGCCTATCCCGGATTTCGATGGGAAAGGAAATCCGGTGGCGACGAAATTTTCTCTTGTCCTTTGCTACCGGTGCGCTTCGGAGAATGGGCGGAGTTGCTGTGACCCGCTGCGCCGCCCGCTGCCGCTCCCATGGACAGGGCTGTCCCGCCACGATTTCTACTCCCACGTCGGTTGGTAGGTCCGGGCCCGTGGCCCAAATCACCCGACAGCGGGCTTTCCTGTCGCCGAGCTGCACTCCGATGACGTCTCCGACGAGGAGCTTCGCTTCAAGGCCAGAGAGCCGAGCACCGCGATCGCTGATATCCAGGGTATGGGCGTTCCGGGAGAAAGGACGACCCTTTGCATCCATGCCGAACACTCGCACCACCAGGTCGACAATGAAACGGTGCTCGGGCTTTACGGACATGCAGTGGGCGTGCGCGGCGATGGCTCCCTGGCACTAGAACCCGGCCCTCACGCTGCGCGACGCTTCCATGCCTCCATTTCGGGTCCGGTTGCAGAGTCTTCCTTAAAGATGAGGCCACACCAAACATCACATTTGCTGGCGGGCCTCTAATTATAGGTTTGCCTGACTGACCGGCAGAATTAGTAATCTCTAATATTGTGGATCTGACTGTCAAAGTGGGCAGGGATCAGGCGTCGCCGGCGCCGCAGCAGCAGGCGCTGTGCAGAAAGGGATAAGGGGAAATGCCCCCTTCCCCAGCGCCCCATCCACGAAAACAACACTCGGTCGTTTACACAAAACTCTGGACCCGCATACCAGGGTGGGCATTAATAAGGGGTGTGCGGCCCCTCCGCTTTGCCCCCAAAGGATTGCTTCAGGGACGTAGCCGTGCTTAGTCCCAAAAGCACAGTCCGATGGTATCGCCTGGGAGTTCCTGACCTCGCTCCCCGCTCGGGATGCTCGGCATGCAACGCTGCTGGCCATCGATGTGCCTTTGTCGCAACTGCATAGTTTTCCCTCGATGGGGTATTTGCCTGGCGCACTGAGGTTCACTCAGGGCTCCGGCTAAGCCTCGCGTTCTGCGGCCCACAGGTATGTGGGTACGAGGTATGTGGGTACGGGGTATGGAATTTGCGCGATTCCATAGCCGTACCGCTAAGCTTCTGAAACTAAAGATCTATATTTATATTCTATGGTTTCCTCCCTGGCTCTGAGTCCCTATTCCATACCCCATACCCGCATGCCCGTCAAGCCGCAGAAATTTGGGCCGCCACGCTCAGGAACTAAGTAGATCCCAGTGCACCTACCGAATGCAGGCGATACCGCGGTGCCCAGTGCTGTGCGCGGGGCTCGTGCTCGGGCGGTCGCGCCTCACTAGCTACTTGGCGTGGAGCGCCCGTGCATCTCCCGAAGCGGCCGCAGCGCGTGCTCCGCTATTCCCGTGCGGCGTAGAATGCCAAATCAATTTTAGGGTACCCGTCCACGAATGCCGGGCGCGTGGCAACGGCTCCCGACCTTCCTTCAATTTGGGTGTTCTTGCGCTTTGGAGACTCAGATGGGAACGGAGAGAGCCGTCGCGTCGAGTCGTAGCACAGAGCGAGAGTTCGCGGCCCAACAGCCGTAGCTTCGTTGCTGGGGGAAGCTCGGTGTGCAACGCACGCAGCTTGAACAATCGGGCGGCCTTCACGTCATCATGCCGCTGCTGAACGAGCAGTTGACCGCCCCAAGGACCTGCTGAGTGCGTGAAGGATGTATATTGCATCGTTGACGCTTTCGACCTCTTCACAGTCGTCCTCGGCTGCGTGCGACAACTCTCGGGCACGCATAACGAGGGCGGCTTCCGCTTCAGCGATACGTTCCGGTAGCTTCTTCAAGTCCGGCTCGTGCAACGCGGTTTGATATAGGTCCCTCCATGAGACGGCTTTGAAACCTTTGCATGGGTCAGTGTTCATAGACTATCTCCTGCAACATGAACAACTCGTCGGTCTGGCTATACAGATGGCGAAGGCCACTACGGGTAAGAGTGTATAAAAATGGTGAGTCGAGACGGAATGAATTGCGTGGACTTGTCCTGCCGAAATCCCGAAATGGGAAGAAGTCAGGAAGTGCGATCAACTCCACAGTACAAACGGATTCCAACTCTATCTTTCCACGCGACCCCTGCTGAAAACGATGATTAGGAGACCTCGGCCTTTCGCCAAGTTCGTAAGTTAACAGCATAGAGCACGAGACAAAACATGTTCGCCGGAATGAAGGCAAGCTGGGATGTTCTCAACCCAATGACGCAAATGATTGGGCTATTCGCCGCCGCCAGGACCCACCCCACCCAGCATCTTCTTCCAACCAGAATGGTCGAACAAATCGTGAGCACACAAGACAAGCAGTCAAGCCGCAACACAAGCGACAGCATCTCTAGTTCTCTAGTTTCATATCGGATATTTTCCTACCGATAGATTTACAGGTGTGCATTCGAGGCTATGATGGCGAAACCTTCGTAACCTGAGGCCTCCGCATTCGCGGAACACCACGGCCCTGGTCCGATTCCGGCAGACAAAGTGTATCTTTCGGTAGCAGTCTTGAAGCGGTCGATCCAGGGCGGTGTGCACTCAAAAGCCCTTGCCAATTCCTGCTTGGTCATGGTTTTTCTTATGGACGTAAAGGAATTGTAGAACACGCCGATAGGGAACTACACATGGCTACACCATCGATGCAGGTGGGCAAGCCGAACAAGGTCGTTGTGGGCTGCCTGGATGGGCAACGCCTCAAGGGCTTTGTATTCAACTTCTCTTCCTTGCGAGGGCAATTCCGCCTCTTTCCTGAGGAGAAGTCACTTCACCACCTCGGCACAGATGTGAAGTTGGAGAGTGTGAAAGCCATCTTCTTTGTGAAGGACTTCGACGGCCATCGTGAACATCATGATTCTTACGCCCTGCAAGGGCGTGGCCACGGTCGGAAGATTGAAGTCACTTTTCAAGATGGCGAAAAGATCGCTGGAACGACTGAGACGTATCATCCCGAGAGTGTCGGTTTCTTTATCGCTCCTGCCGATCCCGAGTGCAATAATATCCGCATTTTCGTGGTGAACAAGAATGTGCGCGAAGTGCAATTGGTGTAGATCGAGCCTTAGTGCAGTCTGCTCACAGAGAACTGAGGACTCAAATAGGTTCGGTTTATCGATGATGACGGGTCGATCCGCGCTCTGACGGTTTCTGCCGAAACCGAATGAAACCACACCATCAAATGTCGGCCCGGAGATATTGAATGAAACTTCTCGCGTTATTGCTGTTTTCGTCTCTGTTCGGCGCTGCACAAACCACAACCACCGCCTCAGTACAGCCGCAATCAATCGTGCTGTCAGTGTCTTGCCTTAAATTGGGCGAGGGGCGGACGCTCATGTTAACTGGAAGGCTGCTGACCGTGTCTTGGCTCAGCGTGAAATGGAGAAGCGGCGTTCTCCGTTAGTGTAAGATTCCGCCCCTTCGGGGCGGGGATTTTCAAGGCATCTTGGGGTCTATCGTCCGATGACTTTTTCGGTTCTGTGAACAGCGCGAGAGGGTTAAGCTCGCGCGCTGGCCGCATCGGCTCGATGAGCCCCGCCAAGTTATCCCTCAGCATGGTTGCGTCCCCGCAGAGCCCGCTTCCGTTTCACTTGGCGAAGTCATTTTAGCTGGATTGCAGAACCGCGCAAACCTTGAAGACATCGTCTGCTGCCGGCGAAGTTGCCGCTGCCTACGAGCTTCTTCTAACTTGCGATCGCGAGCCGCGTGGATCTCGGCCTGGCGTCCGGCGAGCCTGTCCTGCGGTGCCACATAGCCGATCGCGCTGTGCAGTCGCACCGTGTTGTAGTGATCCACGTAGATTTGAATCAAGCGGCGCGCATCGTCCAGCGTCAACGGGGTCAGGGGCCGGATGCACTCCCGTTTGAGCGACTTATGCCAGCGTTCGATCTTCCCGTTCGACTGCGGGTAAAACGGCGAGGTGCGCACGTGCGTCATCCCCGAGATCCGAATGAACTCCTTGAAGTCCCGCGCGATGAACTGCGGTCCGTTGTCGGAGATGATCCGCGGCTTAGCGTCCGGGTACTTCTCCTTGGCTCGTTCCAGAATCATCTCGATGTCCGCTTCCTTCATCGACTCCCGCAGATCCCAATGCACCAGAAAACGACTGCATCCATCCAGCACGCTGCATAAGTAATAGAACGTGCCCGACAGGTTGATATAGGAAACATCGACATGCCAGTGCTGGTGCGGCTGCAGCGGCTGTTCGAAGCCGGCCCCCTTGCGCGACGACTTACCTTTCCAGCGCGACAGTAGTCCCGCTTGTTTCAGCACTCGCCATACGCTCGCCGGACTGACCGCTACCACCCCTCCATCCAGCATCATGAACGTTAGCCGACGATAGCCCTCCAACGGATTCTTCAGGTGGAAGTCGATGATGGCTTCCTTTTCCCACGGCTCCAGCCAGAAATCTCGGGGTACCCAACCGTTGTGCTCATTCACTCGTCCATAGCGCTGCCGCCAGTTGTAGAACTTGCTCACGGTGACCCCCAGCCAATGAATGAATCGGCCGACGCTGATCTCGGTCTTCTCCGACCAGCGTCGGACGAAATCGACCACCTGATCCCGCACATCGTGCGGCACCCAGGTCTCGGTCAGAGTTCCCCAAGGCTTTTTTTTAGCGCGATATGCTCCGCCATCAGCTCGGCCAGGACCTCGTCCTTGGTCTGCACCTTCTTCTCCAAGAACTCAATCCGTTTCTGTTTCTCCTCCGCCTGGCGGCGAGGACGTTCCGTCGTTTGGAAGGCGGCCGCTCCGTTCTCGAAGAACTCTTTTTGCCAGCGGTAGAACACCGTCGGCTGCAGGCCCAGTTCTTCACACAGATCGGAAACCGGGACCTTGTCTAAAAGATGGCGCCGCAGAATGGCCACCTTCTCCTCAGCAGTGTAGTGCTTGCGCTCTTTTCTCATACGTTCGCTCCGCTATCTTAACGGACGAACGCTTTCTCCATTTCCAACTGAGGCGGGACAGAGCGTCGTGTCGGTGTTTCTCCGACGCTGGCATGACGCACTCGTCCCAGTGTCGGTATTGTCAAGGTGTTCACATGAAAAACATACACGAAGTTTTGAGACAGAAAGAGCTTGAGCTATCGAAGGTGGACAGAGAAGTTGAGGCATTGCGGGTGGTAGTGGCTCTATTGTCGGAAGACAGGGAGGTAGGCAATGACAATCTGGAGATACTTCTGCCTTCAACCATGGTGAAGGGCACCGCACAGGCCGACCATGCCACTTGGGGGGATCGGGCCAAGAGTTGGCCATAGCCCTTGGCAACCCGATCTCCTGGGAGCACCGAAGGCAAACTGTCAGCGTGCCGATTTTACCTCGGCCCATATCCCTACGCGCGTCATCTTGTGACGTTGAACGCGCGGGCTATCATCCTCACCTAACGCTACGCCGCTCGCCTCACTTTTGCCCATCTTGCGCGCTGCGCGACTGCAATCTTGCGCCGAGCCGATGCTGACATAGTTCGCTTGCCGGGCTTGGGACTCTTTGCAATCGAAATGACATTCTGCGCCCGCACCTTTGCCCAGCGTAGTCTCTGAGCTGCAGCAATCTTTTTGCGAGCGGACGCCGAAAGCGTCCTGTGTGGTTCCCCGTTGGCCTTTCCGCCGCTCAGCTTGCTGAGGACTGAAAGAGCCGCGTCAACGTGTTTCAGGTCGTTTAGTAGATTCGTCCTCTGCTCCCTCAACTGCAAGACCACAGACACTAATCCCGGGACCTTCGCCATGAGCTTCCCCCTCGGGTGCGGATTGTAACAGAGCGAGACTCGTCTCATCAGGGGGCAAGTGACCAAGGGTCAGACGGGCGCAATGCCTTTGAACTGCTCGCGAGAGGTCTCTTAGTTGTTGACTGGGCTGACAAACCTGCAGAGGCCGTCTTCCTCAGTGCGCTGCTGGGAAAATCTATTTCTCAGCACATTTAACAGTGAAATACGAGCCGTCTGCAGCCTAAACGCAGTTTCTTACTTCAACAAGGGGCCTTTCCGCTAGTAACTTACTTTGTGGTCAACCCTGAACTCTCTGTAGTCAGTCCATGACATCTTCGCGTACCACAAGTCTTTTCGTCCCAGCACTCTGGCAGTGATCCTCTCCATCACCGGCAACAGGACTGGAGACTCATGTTCGCCTAGGCTCTTCCAGTCATAATAAGTAGCTATCTGGACTAACTCGGTCAGGCAGCCGTCAGGCGGACGCATCTCGGTGAATACGGACAATACGTTGAAGTCCTTGTCGGTAAGAATCTGCTCGAAGCAGGCGACCGGCCCCTTCCAAGTTTGGTTCCCTCCGCCGAACAACGAAGTTCGTCGTCGATGCTCTTCCCAATAGCAGCGGTCGTCCTCCGGGGTGGACCTAAACACGAACAAGTAGCCGTTGTCCAGGGAGCCTTGGAATACCCAGGGATTATCTGCTATTTCTCCCAAGGTGTCCGTCCAGTCGGACTCTGTCCAGACACCGTACTTCTGTACGGGGAAGGACCCTGTTGGCTTACCAAGGTTGCCACTCTTGTCCATCTCTCGAAACACCTGCTGGCCGTCAATGACAGACAACTCATGGCAGAGGGACTTCTGGGTTCCCTGCACCAGGCACTGCTTGGTAACAAAATTGACCATTCTGTCGGAAGCAGCCTTCGAGTTGGCCCGCAACTGTCCAACGGGGTTGGCCACCTCGCTGGGAGCCGCTGATAGTGTCGGAATTACCGGCGAAATGTCTTCGGGCAAATCGCTTTCTTGATACGACACCGTCAGCGTTCGCCCCAGCGTCGGTTCTTCTTCTGGTATCTGAGTGAAAATAGAAGAACCAAGAACTGGGTCTAGCTTCACCAATGCTTTCGCCATGGTCCTAACGGGGAGGGCGATAGACGCCATTAGATCGCCCGTGCTCACCTTGAGTGGGCCGGAGAGTATGACCATTCCTAAGAGATTTCCCTGTTCGTCAATTACAGCACTGCCGCTGGTGCCGGGGTCCAGATAAATGTCTAAAACCAGGTTCTCCTTCAGTTGGCCTTGTCCAAGCACTAAAGACACGTTCGCCCCGATTATATGGGCCTCTCTCCTTTTGAGTTCGTGGTTGTGATAGCCAACAACGTTTACCTTTTGTCCCACATGGAACTTGTATGAATAGGAGATGCCCGATTTGTGGGGAACTGGCTTCTTCGTATAGATGAAGGAGACGTCATTCGCCAGGTTGTACGAGAAGACTCTATTTCCTACAGATACGTCAGACTTGTGCGTATCACTTTCGTTGGCAAGCGACAACACCCTGTCAGTGCGACCGTTGGCAACTCCCAAGTTTGCCCGGCCTACCAACCTTTGGACGTGGTATGCCGTGGCAACGACGGAACAGGCGGCGTTGATGCAGATGCCGCTACCCTGTACTTGTTGCACGGTTGGGGGAAGGGCAAAGCGAATGGTTGAACGCTGAACGGCAACCAGGTGGCCTCCTGCGTCGGCGGCAGAGCACAAACTAGTTAGCAACAATGCTGTCGATAATGCCCTGAACAAACCCCTCAAGAAACGTATCCCGTTTAACCGTGCTGGACTGCAGCTCAGGGTCCGCCATGGCCTGTGGCAGGTAAGGCTGGTCCAAACCAGGAGAGTCAGAGGTCTCGACCGAGTGTGCCAAGGTGCCAACATTGCCGTTAAGTCTTTGCATCGGCGAATTTGCGGCCCTCTTCAATTACCGTGGTCACTTGGAAGAGAGTCCGCATCAGGGCCGCGTTGGCATGAAATTCTCAGACAGCCTGGACGCATTCGAGAGAGTCGCCCACTTTGGGGGAGCAGGTGACCATGAGAACGGCTCTCACGCCATGAGAGGTAACGGTCGATGACTACAGCAGAGAGGAACCCCATGCCCGAGACCACAGTTATGACCGTGCTCGAAGAGATCGATTGCATCGGCTCGGCTGATGTTCAGTATTGGAACGGAGGTCAAGAACAGCGCCGTGAGGTTAGAATGGAATACCATCGCAGACAAGATCGGTTGGAAGAAATTATGGCAGGCCGACGCGATGACTTTGACTCGTGAGGGTCCTCGCCTTTTGCAGGATCGGAGAGCTAAGCATGAGGTCCGGCCTGAACTGCGGGACTGGTTCGGGCCGCGAGACCGTGCAGTACACCGTTGACGGCCTCTTGCCGGACGAAGGTCGAGCCTGGCTTTGCCTTAATGAGCTTAGCTGGACAATTCTCCGTGAAAAAGATGGTGTCTACAGGGACGGGATTGCAAGGTACGAAAGCCCGGAGGCAGCATTAACCAGCATGAACCTTAGCAATTGAGGGCGGACCGGTCTCAATATCCAGCCACTTGTTCTTGAAGATTTCACGTGCTCAACCTTCAAAGGTATCCCTCCCACATGTGGGATTGTTCCAGAGGATGGTTTGTTTTGGGACCCTTGATAAGGCCCCACTCGCCACGACCCTCGCCACTTCCTTGACCGGAAATTCTCTCCCATGGTTCACTGCGGCACAGAGGTTTCGGCGGAACCCACACTCCTGCGGGGCGATTCGGCAGAAAAGTTGTACAGTTCCATTTTGGGCTAGTTTTGTCGTCGAAGTCTATCAATCTTCACAACTGTATAAAAGTGAACAGTTGTCGAGGCTCTGAAACGAGTACCGTTTCCGTGTCAATGGGAACCACGCGGTCATGGGTTAGTGTCGGAACATCGACGTTTGGACCCTCACGACCGCGTCACTTTCCAACTCTGCCCTGTTGTGCGCACCGTCGAGCCGGACCCATCACGGGTTCGGCTTTCTTGTGCCCGCGTTCGTCGGCCGTCGTAACATGTTTGGCCGTCTCTATGATCGAAGTTGGCTGGGCCGCCTTGAATCCTGCAGGTCAGTATTTTTATTACACTACAAAATAATTTGTCCAAGGTGGATTTTCAGCAAAGTGCTGTTGGACGTGATTACCATCGCAGACGAAGTTGATTCCCAATTGAAACAGGCCATGGTCAGCTACTCGGAACCGGCCTGAATCTGCTTGGTCGGCGGCCTAAGAGGATTTCGCCTGTCTTGCTGCCACTGACTCAGCTCCGAATCCACTTTGCAGCGGCGCCGACCGTTCACCGCCCCCAGAGACCTGACCCCAGGAACAGTGGGCATGGTCGTACTTTGGGATGACGTACCCGGTCGCGCGGGGGTGACGGCAGTCGCCTATTAGGGAAACGGACCGTTCCTTGTTCCAGGACGCTCTCCTTTTTCTGCTCGCTAGAAAAGCCTCGCCCGCTGGCAACGTGCATCGAGTAGCTCGATCAATGAAAAGCCTTCATTTCCGCTGCTGTACTGCTTTGCCTTCATGAATTCAAACGTCCTTTCTTGAGAACGTGAAGTTCAGCCAAGCCCGCTTCGAGAGCTTGCCATTCGGCGCGGTTGTCCACACTGCAGGTCAGGAAATCTTTGCGAATCAACATCGCTGTCTCAGCAATCTCGACCCTCTTAAATAGCGCTGCCTTGTCGGTTTCGCCCCAAACCGCCTCGTAGTCACGTTGCCAGGTTGGAAAAACGAGATGATGACGCTGCCATGTGAAAAGTGGAAATGAGGATTTGTCTGTGACCAACAATTGGGGCCTCCTGTACACATCGTCTGTTCACAAGAGACCGTCCGAACTGGCGCGGCGGAGGGATGTGGTTAGACTCCGCGTTCACTTTCACCTTGAATACTACGTCTCAGGTACGACTGGGGTCTGTTCCGAAAGGCTCACTATTCACACGATTGGACGGCACCCAAGGGTAGTCGTGGCAACATGCCCTAACAGTCCGTGGTGCATGTAGCGGATTTTCTACAAAGCGGGCGACGTAGCCGGGTGCGCGATCTGGCGACGCACCTGGCGACCGACCCGGAGATACGGCGGCAGCGAAGGCGCTGCTGACTTTTCCGGTTCGAGAACAGCAAAACAACGCGTACCACGAGCCTGCCCAAGCGATTTCTCAGTTCCCGCGGCGTGCCCGCTCCCAGTAGTTGGCGCAGGATCAGGCTCAGGTTGAATGCGCCCACCTGCACCAACTGCCGCTTCAGAATGTTGTCGCGTCCGCGAAGATGGCAGCGCCGCATCCCGCCCGTCTCGTAGCAGTGCGCGAAGCTGCGCTCCACCAACTCGCCGCGCCGCCGCAGTAAACTCTTGCCGTACTCGCCGCGCACCCGCCGCCGGTTCGCGTACACCGCTTGCTGCTCGGCCGCTTTGCCCGCCCAGTTCCGTCTCCCCTTTTGTTTCTTCTCCGGAATGTAGCTGCGCACCCCGTACGCCTTCATCCGCTTCACCACCGCGCCGCTGTGATATCCCTTATCCGTCACCGTCTCTTCGATCCCGGCCAGGTTCACTTGCGGTGGGTCGTCGGGCCGTAACTCCGCTTCCCGCCCGACCTGCTCCGCCACTGCCATCCCGGCTTCACCCAGCGTTTCATCGAGCGTCGTGGTGTCGCCCTTGTCCGCTCCCTGCAGCGTGACCGCCAGCACCGCGCCCGTATCCAGATCCACCGCGTGCTCCGCCTTGTGCGCCAGATGCGTGCGCCCGTCCTTCATCTTCGCGATCCGCGCATCCCCGTCCGCCGGACTCTTCCACTCCTTATTCGACGTGCGCTTCTTGCGCTTGCGATCCAACCGCGCCATGTCTTCCCGCGTCGGCGTCCTGATCCCCGAGGCCTTCGCCAGCCCGCGCAAAAACTCCTCGTAACTTGCCCCCGTGTCCCGCCGCACAATCGAGCGCATCGCCGCGTTCGCCTCCAGCGTCGTCGCATCAATCGCGATCCGCTGGCCCTTCAGTAATCCACGATCCGCCAGCACGCCCAACACCCAGGCGAACACTTCGCGATGCGTATCCAGGTCGATCAATCTTCGCGTGCGCGAAATCGTCGAGTGGTCCGGGGTGTACTCGTCCAGCGCAATGCCCACAAAACGCCGCAACGCCAGCGAGTCCGCCAGCCGCCAGGCAATCCCCCGCTCCGCCCCGATGCCCTCGAAATACCCGATCAGCAATGCCCGAAAGTAAATCCCCGGCGTCAGCGACGGACGCCCGTACTTCTCCGCATAGAACCTCGCGCACCGGCCCTCGACAAACTCGTCGAAGCGCTCCGCCTCCAGCAACTCATTCAAGCGCTGATAAAACGGGTGTCCCGGAGCCGACGCCAACTCGCGCTGCACGATCCAAATCTCATCTTGTTTCTCCCGCTGCTTGCGCGTCCCCATCGCCATGCGCCGATTCTACGAAGAAAGTCTGTGGATACCTCAGAAGTCTTGGATGACGAATCTGGACTTGCACCACGGGCTGCTAACCAACATCCTTAACAGACTTCGGAGAGAGGCCAGGGAGTTTTGGGCAGGAACTAGTCCTGGAGGACGACATTCAGAAGTGAACTATGAACCCGCATCCCGCCGCTGTCGTAGTCAACGGAACCCAATTTTCGGTAGCGTCTCAAATGTGCGTTGAAGCTGGAAGTCGCCCCCTTAGCCATTTTTAACCCTTTGGGCACAGTTTGGTAGATAACATGGCCTAATGGCACAAGACACTCTCCCGCAAAACGAAGAACGTCGGCTGCTTACAATCTCCAGTGAATGCCACACACGGGAACGCGCTCTTGCCGAGCAACTGCTACATCCGCGTCATAGAGTGCTGTATCCCGAGGCCATGCGACTAGCGAATGCGTTCCACTCGACTGAAAGGCATATTCCCATCATCGCCATGACCGCACACGCCATGGTGGAGACCGCGATCGATGTATCGCAGCCGGGATGACCGACTATGTCTCGAAGCCAATTAATGCATACGATCTATTCGCGGCTTTCGACAGGGTCATGGATGCGCCATAGACCTCCTCCGCACGCGCAGGAGCCGCGTCCAACTAACGGGCTGTTTTTCATCCCGGGTCGAATCGTGGGAAATTGCCTTCTGGCGTGCTTAGTGAGCAGGGTGAGGTCGGCCACGTTGGAGTTGAGAGCGGAGGCCGCCGGTCCGTGTCCCTTCCCGTCGAGTCCGTGGCAGGGTGCGCAGTAGGCGCGGAAAATGGCATGGGCATCCACGCTTGCGAGGGGCGGGTTTTTCTTTTCCTCGGCCGGACAAGGCAGCGCCAAAGAAGAAATTGTTACCAAGGAGGCGACGACACAAGATCGCAACGTGAAGGTGCAAGGGAAGCCTACCACGGTCTTTCATGCGGATATGGTACTGCGAAATGGTCAAAATGGGAGGGTGTGCTGAATTAGATCTTACTCAGGGTTTCCCAGGTGTGCACTCTTGAGCAGTTCTCCTGTCTCGATGATCGGTAAGCTCGGGGTTGGAGACAAAACTATGTCCGTGTCTGAACAAGTGCGCCCTCTACTTGCTGCTCGTGCTGCAACAGATGCTAACGCCGCGAGGCTGCTGGAAATGTTCGATAAAGCCAACGAACTGCTTGAACGCTCTCCGTACAAGTACGGAGATGTTGAGATCTTTGAAACCGCGAAGTTTTAATGTTAGGTCACAGCGGAGGGTATGAGGAGATATGCTAACTATCGTGGCGATGATTCTTGCCTTTGCTGCGGGCTTCATGGTCCGGCCGTACCTATTGCCAGATAGAATCATGACGCTTTCCGATTACAGGAAGAAACTGTATTGAAGGCTTGAAACACTCCTTACAGCAGCTACTCTGTTTTGGCTCTTCGGCATTTGTGGGCTCCTTAGTCGCGTAATGCGCAGGAAGAGCCGTCGAGGCGTGTCGAGGCATGCAATGGTCGCAAACAGGCACAGCAACAGTGCAGTTACTAGTGAACTGGCGATGGTTCACGACCATCTCAGATCACGGTCGAAAAGACCCTCGTCCAGTGTTGAGACAAGTTGAAACATCGGCGAAGGTGGACCGAACGAACCGCTGTCCCAATCCGTGCGGCCTGATTGATCGAGCTGGTATCCGCAGCAAATTTAGAGAGGTGCGTCTGTGAATGAGCGGCCGGAGTGGATTGAAAAAGAGGTTGAGGAAGCCAATCGACAGCATGTGGTGGTTGAGACTCGAATACGCAAATCGCTCGAAGAGTCGGTAACGTTTGGTAAAAAGGGTCCGAAGTTCTGGCAAGACCTAGTGGAAAATCTCCGCAACAACACAGACAACTTGCCTAGCATTGGACTTAGGGGGGAAACCTCGCTAGTCGCCCATCCACCACAAGGCGAACAGTATTGCCGAGTCTCTGTCCACAGAACCGGACTTTTCCCCAAATTTACCCATACGGACATTTTCTACACTCCCGGCGCAATAGCCATTCGGAGCCGTGCCCCCGGAAATCGCGAGAGTGAATATGCCTTCCGAGTTTTACTAAGCGGTGAAATTGGAGCAATCCAATGCGGGGTTGACAGGATGCCGAGAAGCGCCTCACAGATGGCAGCGTTTATTGTGGAGGGGATGGCGACGTTGATTCGTCATTGACTGGAGAAGAAGTAACTAAGGGTGCCGGGCTAAACGAAGTAATTCTGAACGAAATTCAAGCGCAGATGGCAATGAGGCAACAGCGTAGGGTTGTTTCGTAGCTCGTACCGTGGCATTCGAATAGTTCCGTATCGATCCGCGGTACCGTGAAATCAAATGACGCGATGAGGCGGATACCGCGTTGCCCACCATGCGATGTGCGTCTCATAGTCAGGACGTCACGCCTCAGTACCTACTTGGCGTGCTCAGCCATCCAAACTGTCACAGCGCCGGTGCATCTCCCGAAGGGGCCGCAGTGCGTGCTCGGGTTATTCCCACGCAGCGTAACATTCCAGCTCCCAGATCACTTGTGGGAATTTCCTCCTGCTATGCTCCACGGTGCTCCGGGAAGTCCGCGTTCTGTCATCGTGAGATGCAGATCAGTGGGTCGTTTTCGTGACGCCGTTTGTTCGTTTGGTGGAAGAGACTCTTGTGGGGGCCCGGCTCAAGAGACTGGAATAGCCCTGCAGCGGCTCTGTGGGAACGAGATTCTTTTCCAGGGGCACCAGAGAGATGCCCCCCTGGCCAATCACAAACTCGCGTGTATCAAAAGAATGCTTACTGCCCCGCGACTTGACCACCGACATGCAGCGGTGAAGCGAGTTGTTGATTTCCACCAGGCTCATCAGAATGAGATTATCCACGATGGAGCTAACCGGAAAATCCGGCATGTAAGATGAGATTCCAAGGAATTCTGGATTCTCATAATTAAAGAATGTCGTCATCAAACGCTGCTTGCTGTAGGCCACTATGGCATGGAAGAAATCGCGGTACACGCTCACTTCTCCGATGGCGGTGCTGTAGCTCGTCATCCCGTCGATGACCATCCGGTGTATCTCATTTTCCTCGATAAGCTGGACGATACGAGCATAGTGGGCATCAACGTTTAACTCCTGAGGACTTTCAAACAGGATATGGATCGTTCCATCGGCGACCTGTTCATCCAGGTTCAGGCCCAGAGTCTGAGCATTACGGATGATCTGCGCTGGGTGCTCATCCAGAGAGATGAGCAGCCCCCTCTTTTTCTGCTTCATGGCCCCTTCCCGCAGAATTTGTGTGGCCAGTACGGTCTTCCCCGCTCCCGAGACTCCGACCACCATCGTGGTCGATCCGTCAAAGACGCCGCCGCCAATGAGGGTGTCTACAGCCTCTACTCCGATGACAGACCGCATGGTGCCGGACGAGGGCTGGTTAATCGTGTTTTCGCGCAGGGGCGCCTGGACCCGGCGGAAGACCTCCAGGCCCTGGCCCGCCGTAATCCGCAGGGTGTGTTCCCCGCCCTCATAATCCTGGCCCCGACTCTTAAGCACCTCCAAGTTGCGCTGCATGTGCCGCCCATGCCGTTCGCGGTCCAGGTGAATGACGGTATCAGCGAGAAAGTCGGTCATCTCCAGAGCAGCAATCGAATCGGCTGCGGTTCCAACCTCCAATGACAACATGGCGGTCAGATTCTCCCGATTGAGCGACTCCATCAATTGCTGCAACAATTCGCGGAATCCGCCGCTTCCCGCGTGTTCTCCGACGGACGTCCTTAGCAACCCAATGCCGTCTACGAAAATCCGCTGGGCGCCCATTTCAACCGCAGTTGCGAGCAGCAGGCTATCTGGCGAACGCAATTCCTGATCGAACACCTCTGGACTGGTGAAGATGACTTCGAGCTTCTTCTGTTGCTGAAGTTCATCCAGATTCCAGCCGAATCCGGCAGCGTCCCGAACGAGTTTGTCCGGGCTAGTCTCGAACACCACGACCAGACCTGGCTCGTTAAATTGGACAATCCCGTTATAGATGAACTCCAAGCCCATCAGAGTCTTTCCGCTTCCGGCCACACCCTGTACCAGGATCACGTTAGTCCGGGGAATCCCGCCTAGCAGGATAGAATCCAGTCCCTTGATGCCGGTCTTTATCAAATTGCTTTCAGGCATAGCCATTTTCCCTCGCGTTCTAAAGCCAGCTTTTTCTTACCTCGATTCCGACTCACGGGTTTCAGATGTTTTGCCAGCAGTACCCGCCCGGGGCGAGTTTTCGACAGCCTGATGAGTTGGAGAATGCAAGTCTGACGGGCAATATCCGTCGATGGCAGGATTCGGCAAAAACTTACTCCCTGCGAGGGCTGTGACCTCTCGATGATCGCCTCGCGTTCCAGAAGATCAAGCGCAGCACTGACCGCCGTAGTTTCGTAGCCGATGAGTGACGCGATCTGGTCGGTGCGGAGCAGACTTGCTCTCCGGCTGGACACGAAAACCAAGACATCCCACTCGGACATCGATGAAATGCCCAGGCTCTGTAAGCAACTTTGAATTGGGAGTTCCATTGCTTTCGATCAGGTTAATTGTCGGCAAAACTTAGATCATTTGCGCTTGCCAGTCTGTGACGATCGTCACGGGGCTCTGTGACATCTGACCATCTAGGCCGGGTTGGCAGTCCGGATCTGTGGCGGAAGCAAAGATCCGCCATGATAAGTTGCCCCAGGAGATTGCTTAGCGCAGGCCTCGCACACATCGGGAGAAAATCGGAGATGCGCCTACCCGCGCTGTGACCAGGGTGGGCATCCCGGGGGTATACCCGGCATGCGCCTTGCCCCCAGGGATTTCCTCCAAGGACGTAGCCGTCCTCACAATCTCAAAGGCACAGTTCAACGGCATCGATGGAGCCTCCGTTCTGGAAGTCAGGAGAACCTAGCTGTCAAATCGAATTACTGTTGTCCCAGAGCTGAAACGCTTCTATCGGCGCAAGCTCATCCAGAAAGGAATGGGCAAGGCGAGGATCGCGGCGGCACGGAAGCTGGGCATCCGGCTGTGGATTATGGTGCGCGATCAGATCGATTACGAAGAGTTCTGCCGCCGTGGAAAGTTGCGGCAGAGTGGGGAAGCCCAAGCGGGGATGCCTGATTTCAACAGTGGTCCTGCGCTGCAGTGACCGGGTTAACTGAATAGGCCACCCGCCTCCCCAAAGGGAGGGGAGTTTGCATAACACATCATGATCGACGATGACCGAAGAGATGTCTGGTGGGTTACGCCACCACAATGATGAAGAAAACGGGCCGAGCCATGCGGTTGGACCACACAAATCATCGAAGTAAGACCGTTACTCTTTCGAAAGGAACAAGTGCGTCTGCGCTTACGTGAAACGTGTGCCCGAAACCACAAAAGCAAGAAGCCCAACCCCTTGACACAGCTGACGTCGTTAGAGATGTTGTAAAACAGGACTACACCAACCGGGTCATGACTCTGGTGGTGGTGTTTTCAATAACAATCGGTTCTCCGTAACACATTACTGGATGTAAACACATTGGCAGGCTGCCCTCCAGACCCAACAATGCCAATGAGGCCTTGTCACGTCGGATTAGATCTTACCCAGATTCTCCCATGTGAGCATTCTTGATCACTCCTCCTGCCTCGATGATCGATAAGCTCAGGTTGGCTAACAGCCTGTGGTGCAAGTCTGGCTACCTGAAACAATAAAGATGGTGTGATCCACAGGGATCGTTCGTAGAATGCGCGCATGGCGATGAGCAAGCGGAGTGGCGGGGAGAAGCAAGAAGACATCTGGATCGCGCACACGGAGTTGGCGGTAGCGCCGGGGCATCCTTTCTATAAGCGGTTGAACGAGTTAGTGGAGGGTGCCGGGTTCGACGAGTTTGTGGAAGGATTATGTGCACGCTTCTATCACGCGCGACTAGGGCGGCCATCGCTGCGGCCTGGGGTTTACTTTCGAGCGCTGCTGGTGGGGTATTTCGAGGGGATCGATAGCGAACGTGGGATCGCATGGCGGGTGGCGGATTCGCTAGCGCTGCGGCGGTTTCTGCGGATCGGGTTGGACGAACGGACGCCGGACCACTCGACGATATCGCGAACCCGGCGATTGATCGATATCGACACGCATCGTGAGGTGTTCTCGTGGGTGCTAGGGCTGCTGGCAGAACGCGGACTGCTGAAGGGGCAGCGGATGGGCATCGACGCGACGACCTTGGAGGCGAACGCGGCGATGCGGTCGATCGTGCGACGCGACACCGGCGAGACGTATGAAGAGTTCTTGCGGGGATTGGCCAAGGCGTCTGGGATCGAGACGCCGACGCGGGAGGATCTGGCGCGGCTGGATCGGAAGCGCAAGAAGCGGACGTCCAACAAAGAGTGGAAGAGTCCGGCGGACGAGGACGCGCGGATCGCGAAGATGAAAGACGGGCGCACCCATCTGGCCCACAAGGCCGAGCACGCCGTGGATATGGACACGGGCGCTATCGTGGCCGTGACGCTGCAGGCGGCCGACCAGGGAGATACAACGACGCTGGATGAAACCTTATGCCAGGCCGGTGAGCAGGTGGCGGAACAGATTGGACGGGAGACCGAGTTGCGGCCGAAGCATGCGCCGAAGATCAACCTCAACGGGATCGAAGAGCTGGTGACGGACAAGGGCTACCACAGCGGAGCGGTGGTCCAGCGGGTGAAGAGTTATGAGGTGCGCAGCTATATTCCGGAGAAGAAGCAGAAGGGACGGCGCCACTGGCAAGGCAAGCGCGTCGAGCAGCAGGCGGTCTACGAGAATCGGCAACGGGTGCGGGGCGCGTACGGCAAGAGTCTACTCCGGCGACGGGGAGAGCTGATCGAACGCAGCTTCGCGCACTGCTACGAGACGGGCGGTATGCGACGCTGCCATCTGCGGGGGCGGCAGAACATTCTGAAACGGCAGTTGATCCACGTGGGAGCGTTCAACCTGAGTCTGATTCTGCGAAAGCTGCTGGGAGCGGGCACGCCGCGGGAGCTTAACAATCGCGCTGGGAAGGTGTTTTGGCGACACTTGCGCTTTCTGCTGTGCCTGGACTATCTCCGTGTCTGAACAGGTGCGCTCCCTGCTTGCGGCTCGTGCTGCTACAGATCCTAACGCCGCGAGGTTTGCTGGAAATGTTCGATAAAGACAACGAACTGCTTGTCCTCTATGCAAATATGGAGATGTTGAATGTCGGCCCGGAGATATTGAATGAAACTTCTCGCGTTATTGCTGTTTTCGTCTCTGTTCGGCGCTGCACAAACCACAACCACCGCCTCAGTACAGCCGCAATCAATCGTGCTGTCAGTGTCTTGCCTTAAATTGGGCGAGGGGCGGACGCTCATGTTAACTGGAAGGCTGCTGACCGTTGACCATAAGGTGTTGGTGAATGGGACAGGGAGATCATCGCTCTTCTACGTCGGTGACATGGTTGGAACCGGAAGTAATGGTCTGACGTACAAAGCGACTGGAAGCCATGATGTGAATGTACTGAACTGGACGCCGTGGTTACCGGATGGGACGTTGGTAGCTTACGGCGATTACACCTTCACTAACGACTTCGTGATTACCGGGTATCGCGGTACCACGTTGGTTGAGCGGTGGTGGGTTCGGAACACTCAGGCATTCACTTACCAGAATGGAGTAACCACTATCTTGATTGACGAAACGCTCTGCAAGTAGGCCGAAGGCGATTTGTTATCCCCGGGGTTGGATAGGTTTTGGTCCCCTACCCCTCGGGGTACCAAAGTATTGTTCTCGACGCCCGCGAATGCAACGAGGCAACATGCTGATTGATCGCCGCAGCCGCTTGCAGCGCGTACCGAATGAACCCAACGCCGCGTTGCCCACGGCGCCTTGCGCGGCTCGTGCCCAGGTGGTCGCGCCTCACTACTTACTTACTGGGCGTGAAGCGCCCGTGCATCTCCCGAAGGGGCCGCAACGCGTGCTCGGGTATTCCGCGCAGCGTAATTCCTCTCGTGAAAGGTTCGAGGTCTCCAAGTTCGTAAAGGGCGTGCCGAAAAGGAGGGAGAGCTAGTCGTGGAGAATAGAAGTAAACTGTGAACTTGCAGCTCGGTCCCACCTTCATAGGTAACGAACCCCAGCTTCCTGAACCGATTCATGAATAAGATTGCCCGGGACCGAGTTGTGCCTACCATTTCCGTAAGGGTCCCCTGAATGATCTTGGGAATTACAGTCTTGGGGACACCTTGGTTTTCGAAGTGAGCCAGCAACAGCAAAACAGAACATTCGGGCTACGTCCATATGGGTGAAGAGTGAGTCATTCGGAACAGACCGCCTTCGTACCTGAACGTAGGATTAAAACTGCAAGTGAATATGGAGTCTATCCACATCCTCCGCCACGCCAGTTCGGGCGGTCTCTTGTGAACAGACGATTTGTACAGGAGGCCCAATTGGCAGTCACAGTCGAATCCCCCCTTTTCACATGGCAGGGTCATCACTTTGTGTTTCCTGCCTGGCAGCGTGACTACGAGGCGGCTTGGGACGAAACAGATAGGACAGCGCTATTCAAAAAGGTCGAAGTTGCTGAAGCAGCAATGTTGACTCGCAGAGACGTCCTAACCAGCAGTACAGAGAACCGCGCCGAATGGCAAGCTCTCGAAGCGGGTTTGGCCTATCTTCACGTCCTCAAGAAGGCACGGTTGAATCTCTGAAGGCAACGCGATATAGGGGCAAAAGTAATACGCCAACAGGAATGACTGCCTTTGCCAACTTGGGGAAGAATTGAGTGAACTCGACTGATGACGTGGGAGTCACGAAAGCTCCAGCCACAATAGCTCTCGAAGGGAGGCAGTCATGACATGCGAATACTGCGGCCGAACTATCACTACGTCCTTCGTAACCAAAGGCACCCTACATTGGCACGCCGTCGAAAACGAATATGATCAGCCGGCCGACAGAGCCTGTTGGGAGCGGTCGTTATTTGGCACCCAAACTCTAAACTGCCACCGGCTCCCAGAGTCGCCGCGCTTCATCCAAATGCCCAGCGGAGCAGACGAAGCGTGATACGCGGTGAGCGAACGGGTCCCTCACGAATCAGACTCGACGAGTTGGGCTGCTCCGATTTCTCGCAACCGAGTTTGTCTGTGCTGATATTCCACTGTGGCCGCCTGACTGTGCCGCGTGCCTTCTCGCCAGTACAGTGCATTCGCGAAATGGATTTACAGACGCGCGACATGCCTTGAAGACTGCAAGTAGTGAAGGACTTTTGTCGTCTCACCGGAGTCACGCTTCTGGCCTAAGTGTCCCGCCTCAGTTGGAAATGGAGAAAGCGTTCGTCCGTTAAGATAGCGGAGCGAACGTATGAGAAAAGAGCGCAAGCACTACACTGCTGAGGAGAAGGTGGCCATTCTGCGGCGCCATCTTTTAGACAAGGTCCCGGTTTCCGATCTGTGTGAAGAACTGGGCCTGCAGCCGACGGTGTTCTACCGCTGGCAAAAAGAGTTCTTCGAGAACGGAGCGGCCGCCTTCCAAACGACGGAACGTCCTCGCCGCCAGGCGGAGGAGAAACAGAAACGGATTGAGTTCTTGGAGAAGAAGGTGCAGACCAAGGACGAGGTCCTGGCCGAGCTGATGGCGGAGCATATCGCGCTAAAAAAAAGCCTTGGGGAACTCTGACCGAGACCTGGGTGCCGCACGATGTGCGGGATCAGGTGGTCGATTTCGTCCGACGCTGGTCGGAGAAGACCGAGATCAGCGTCGGCCGATTCATTCATTGGCTGGGGGTCACCGTGAGCAAGTTCTACAACTGGCGGCAGCGCTATGGACGAGTGAATGAGCACAACGGTTGGGTACCCCGAGATTTCTGGCTGGAGCCGTGGGAAAAGGAAGCCATCATCGACTTCCACCTGAAGAATCCGTTGGAGGGCTATCGTCGGCTAACGTTCATGATGCTGGATGCAGGGGTGGTAGCGGTCAGTCCGGCGAGCGTATGGCGAGTGCTGAAACAAGCGGGACTACTGTCGCGCTGGAAAGGTAAGTCGTCGCGCAAGGGGACCGGCTTCGAACAGCCGCTGCAGCCGCACCAGCACTGGCATGTCGATGTTTCCTATATCAACCTGTCGGGCACGTTCTATTACTTATGCAGCGTGCTGGATGGATGCAGTCGTTTTCTGGTGCATTGGGATCTGCGGGAGTCGATGAAGGAAGCGGACATCGAGATGATTCTGGAACGAGCCAAGGAGAAGTACCCGGACGCTAAGCCGCGGATCATCTCCGACAACGGACCGCAGTTCATCGCGCGGGACTTCAAGGAGTTCATTCGGATCTCGGGGATGACGCACGTGCGCACCTCGCCGTTTTACCCGCAGTCGAACGGGAAGATCGAACGCTGGCATAAGTCGCTCAAACGGGAGTGCATCCGGCCCCTGACCCCGTTGACGCTGGACGATGCGCGCCGCTTGATTCAAATCTACGTGGATCACTACAACACGGTGCGACTGCACAGCGCGATCGGCTATGTGGCACCGCAGGACAGGCTCGCCGGACGCCAGGCCGAGATCCACGCGGCTCGCGATCGCAAGTTAGAAGAAGCTCGTAGGCAGCGGCAACTTCGCCGGCAGCAGACGATGTCTTCAAGGTTTGCGCGGTTCTGCAATCCAGCTAAAATGACTTCGCCAAGTGAAACGGAAGCGGGCTCTGCGGGGACGCAACCATGCTGAGGGATAACTTGGCGGGGCTCATCGAGCCGATGCGGGCAGCGCGCGAGCTTAACCCTCTCGCGCTGTTCACAGAACCGAAAAAGTCATCGGACGATAGACCCCAAGATGCCTTGAAAATCCCCGCCCCGAAGGGGCGGAATCTTACACTAACGGAGAACGCCGCTTCTCCATTTCACGCTGAGCCAAGACATAAGCATGATGGTCGCCCTCATAGGCGTGCTGGTTTGCCCTGATTTCGTCCAACCGATGTTGTCGACGATGATGTTCCGTTAGCCGAGTGGATGCGATCTATCTCTTCGCGCACGCTCGGCTACACACGTTCGCCATAAAGTTCGTCCGATCGCTGTGCGTGAAGCACGGGATTGCCGTGGATCGGGAGAAGCCGCTTCACAGCATCTTCGGCGAATACGTGAAGAAGATCTGGTCGCTGGGTCTGATCGAGTCGGAGATGACCGAGCGAATCCTGAAGTCGTCCATCTCAATCCTCGATGCGTTCAATGATGTACGCAACAACAAGAGCCTTGCTCACGACAATGAGATTCTGAACCGGAACGAGAGCCTACTGATCTTCAACAACGTGACCAGTGCGATCCGGTTCATTTGGACACTGGAACAGGCAGTACCGGAGCCTAAGCCGGAAGAGGAAGACATCCCATTTTGATTGCCGAGACGCACGATGGCAAAACACGTATCAGAGATTGAGGACGGCTTCGCGCTGAAGCGTCAGCGAGAGAACGCCCGAGGGAAGAAGCGGAAGGTCAAAGGCGCGTGCATAATTCCGCCCCCTCCGGTCAAGCACATTCTCAGCAGCTATACGATGTCGAACCCCATCAGCAAGCGGGCAGTGTCGGACTACGTCGAAACGCAGGCACGGAGCGAGAAGGTTCAGCACGCAGAGCGGGTGCTGTCGGAGCACGTAATAGGGAAGGATTACGATTGTTGGGATGTTCACACGAACAGAGATCGCTATTGGGTAATCACTAATCCGACGAACCTGTACTCGCAGCATTACTTCCCTAGTCTTGACTACACGCTTTCATTCCACATCGGTGTAATGCTAAGAGTGATGGCTCTGCAACGTGGTGCTCCGACGCCGGGCCACAAATCGCGGTTTACTCCGGTGTGGAGGCGATGGGAACAAGCTGCGGAGTCCTATGATGAAGCGGAAGAAGCAGAAGATTTCCAAGCGGTGGGCATGAAGTGTCGGGAGACTCTAATCCAATTCGTCCGCTCCTTGGCTAAGCCCGAGATGGTTCCCGAAGGCGAAGAAACTCCTAAGCGGGCAGATGTGGTCGGATGGTCATCGCTGATCGCCAATAATATTGCACCCGGCGACCGCAACTCCTACGTGCGTGGGCACCTGAAGGCAATATCAAAATCAGCGTGGGACCTGGCAAATTGGCTGACTCACGCCCGCGGTGCGACACGACCCGACGCGGAGATTGTGCTCGATGCCACGCAGAGTGTAATCGGCACATTCGGAACGGCTGTGATGCGGCACGAGAGTGGAAGTCCTGAGCGGTGCCCGGAATGCGGATCGTACTCTCTCGATGTTGGCTTCGAGCCTGAACTGATGCCACGTCCGTACATCTTGGAATGCGAGAACTGTGGATGGCAAAAACAGCAGGGAGAATCGTGAGGGATCGCCGATGCGTACCAGATACGCCTTGGTAGTCAGCGTAGCGCGTGCCGCGTACGCCCTTCAGGGTCCTCCGCGATCCGCCAAGGCCCAGCGCTAAGCTACCGGCATGTCCTAAGCAGCTTCCAGGCGGCGGCCAACTCTTGAATCGCCTTCGCGCTGGGGAAGTGCCGGGGCCGATCCGGCATTCTAAGTTTGCGCTTCAGTAGAAGTCTTGCAGCGCCGAGGTGCGCAGCATTGAGCCTGCCCTGCAGTTCTGCCAGATCTTTGCGCGAGAGGGTTCGGAGCACTTCGCCGATGCCGTTCCGTCAATGCGAACCTGGGTGGTCCTGGGCGAAGCGGTGCAGGAGCGCGGCCTACGTGTTTTTGTACAAACGTCGCGCTGCCCATTCAAGTTTGATAGTTCTTGGGAAGAATATTCATTCTCTTCATTAAAGAACGCAGGGTTCCTGGCGCCATGCCAAGTTGTGCGGCTGCCCCACGGGGTCCTTCGATCGACCCCTTGGTCCTACGGAGGACACGAAGAACATATTCCCGTCCAACATGTTCCGGTGTCACTAGAGGTTGCGTGACAAGGGGCCGCAAATCAGCGAGTGGAATTTCCAAGACAGATCCTTGGGAGAGGATCACGGATCTCTCGATAAAGTTCTCCAGCTCCCGAATGTTGCCCGGCCAATCGCACGTTGTCAGTGCATTCATAACTTCCGCAGGTATGGTCTCGATTGTCTTGTTCATTTTGCGTGCATGCTTCTGTACGAAGTGACGCACCAGCAATGGAACATCTCCACCTCTCTCGCCCAAGGATGGCATTCGGATAGGGAATACATTCAGGCGGTAAAATAGGTCAGCACGGAATCCCCGTTCCGCAACTCTTTGACCCAAATTCAGGTTAGTGGCGGCCAACAGCCGCACGTTTACACGGATTGTACGATTGCTCCCCAGTCTCTCGAACTCTTGGTCCTGTAAGACCCGAAGGAGCTTCGGTTGCAATTCCAGCGGCATGTCTCCAATCTCATCCAGAAACAATGTTCCCTGATCCGCCACTTCGAGGCGTCCGATCTTCTGGGTAATGGCACCAGTAAAGGCGCCCTTTTCATGGCCGAACAGCTCACTCTCCAGAAGCCCGCTGGGCATGGCAGCACAATTCAGCTTGATGAAAGGTCCGTCCTTTCGCAAGCTCATGTGATGGATGGCGCGAGTAATAAGTTCCTTCCCGGTACCAGTCTCCCCCAGTATCAGGACCGTGGCGTCAGATGGCGCAACCTTCTTTGCCTGGTTGAGCACTTGTCGCAATGCCGGGCTTTCCCCGACAATCTCTGTAAAATTCAATTCGGAATTGATTTCGGTCTCTGCCTTAGCGGTTTGTCCCTCGGGGGCCTCGCTCTTTAGACTAGTTTCCTGATACGCAAGAGTGTTGTCGAGCGCAATGGAGAGCTGCAACACAATGTGTTTCAATAGCTCGATGTGTTCGGAATGAAAGTGATGCTCATTAATGCTGGCCGCATTGAAACTTGCGACCGCACCTCGCGGAGTTGCGAAAGGCACGCAGCAAGCCGACTGGATTCCTGCCTGCAACATCTGGTCTACCAACGGGGAATGAATCGCCGCCAGGTCTGGACGACTGAACACCTTCGGGTGGCCCTCGACAACTGCCTCTCCGCAGAGAGCGCCACTCAGCGGAATCGAAATATCTGAGCCCGTCGATCTCAGATCGAGGACGGAATCCAAGGCATAAATCCGTATCGATTCAGAAGACTCATCAAGAATCGACAGATCAATCCAGTCGTGTCGCAGGAGCCTTCGAATGTTCGACGAAATCGATGGAAATGCGTCTCGCACCTCAGGCGTTAGATTCAGTGCGGTGCTTATTTCCAGCAGCAGCTTCAGACGTTTTTCCAAGCTGACAAACTTTTCTTTCAGCCTTTTCTGTTCTGTAACTTCTGCCACAACCACACCAATTCGCACAACGTTCCCTGAGATGTCGTTCATTGGGAAATAGTGGACGACCCAGTGACCTATCTCTTCTCTCGTTGGCAATTGCAGGGTGAGTTCGACGTTCATTACTGCTTTCCCAGTCAGCACAACACGATGCAGGATAGGTTCAATAGTATCTGCTGCATCACCGAGAACCTCACGCAACGATTTGCCCAGATGGGCTTCGGCCGGAAGGCCGTTCATATCGGCGAGGGCTTTGTTAATCGCCAGATAGTTTAATTGGGTATCGATGATGGAGAGGCCGATGCTGGAAGAGGCGAAGAATGCGGCCAACAACTGTTCCGGCTCACTGAACCCGTTCAGGGGTCGAGACAATCCGATAATTTGCGGCCACTCGGCTGCCCGGTTGAAGACCAATCGTCCCTCCACCGTGCATAATCGCTATAAATCATAGTACTTGGCTGTGTAACAATCAAGTTTGGCCTAGGTGCGGCTAACCCAAGGTGACCTGACTCGATGGCATTTATTGGATATGGGCTGCAGGATTGGCCCGACCGCGGCTCATCTAAGGAGACTCTGATTAAGCTCTCTGCTTTCCACAGTTGGTCAAGTTAGAGTGTCAGAGAAATGAAACAGAGGACTCTAGGGAGACTCTGATTAAGTGCTCCCTTTCCACAGCCAGTGATAGATAAAGTCGTGCCAGCATGAACTCTTTGAAGCAGCAGAGGACACTGGCGATGATGACGGGATTCGAACGGTACACGAAGAAGACGCGACGCGCGATCTTCCTGGAGGAGATGGAGGGGGTGGTGCCGTGGGCGGAGTTGTGTGGGTTGATCGAGCCGCACTATCCCAAGCCGGGCAATGGACGACGACCGAAAGAGTTGGAACAGATGCTGCGGATTTATTTCTTGCAGCAGTGGTTCAACTTGGCCGATCCGGCGGTGGAGGAGGCGCTGTATGACTCGGCGACGCTGCGCGGGTTCGCAGGGATTGACCTGGGTGCGGAGCCGGTGCCGGACGAGACCCCGGTGTGCAAGTTCCGACATTTGCTGGAGGAGCACCAACTGGGGGAAGAGATTCTGGGGACGGTAAACTTGCATTTACAGGCTAAGGGAATACGGATCACGAGGGGCACGATTGTGGACGCGACCCTGGTTCACGCGCCCAGTTCGACGAAAAACCGCGAGCAGAGCCGTGATCCGGAGATGCACCAGACGCGGAAGGGGAAGAACTGGTACTTCGGGATGAAGGCGCATGTGGGGGTGGACAGCAAGACGAAGATCATCCACACAGCGGTGGCGACGGCAGCCCATGTTTCCGACGTGGCCATTTTGCCCGACCTGCTGCACGGCGAAGAGACCCGGGTGTGGGGCGACGGGGCTTATCAGGGACAAAGCGGGGTGATTCGCAAGTGCGCGCCGCGAGCGCGGGATTTTACCCAACGGCGCTGTCGCTATAAGAATCAGATCGTGGACTGGGTGGCGTGGGCGAAGAACCGGACGAAGTCGAAGGTGCGGGCCAAGGTCGAGCATGTGTTTCAGGGGATGAAGCTGAAGTTCGGGTTCGTGAAAGTGCGCTACCGGGGATTGAAGAAGAACGCGCACCGCTTGTTTGTCACCTGCGCCCTGGTGAATCTGTTTCTCAGTCGCAAGAAGTTGCTGCTGGCAGCGTAGTCTTCGTCTGCTCGGCGCGCCGACCACGCGATGGAAAGGGCGAGGCGAAACAAGTTCGCGGGTTCGACAGTCACATCGGTAGCCCGGTTTCCTGAGTACTGATATTACTCGACTTAGAACGAGGGCTTATTCAGAGCGTCCCTAGCAGGCTGCGGAAAAATGGACTCCGCGACTTAGGTTCTCTCCAGTCCCAGTGATTTTGTGATTCGGGGAGGGTTCTGGCTGCATCCGCTGGTGTCCCGCTGATTCATTTTCGGGCCTGCGAACACAGTGCGACCTCGGCTTACGTCGATTGAATCGCCAGATTCCTCATCCGGACTAAGTTGTAGGCCGCGGCCGCGAAGGTGAAGACCCATCCCACCTTAAAGACCCCACGATGCCGAACCTTCCGCAACAGCGCGATCGTCTTCAGCCAGCCGAAGCACTCTTCAACGCGTTTCCTTTTCCTCTGACTGATGGCATATCCGGCATGGTGCGTCGTACGAGCATCAATGGCACTCCCACCGGGCCGCTCCAGGTTCTGGGCCACGTGCGGCGTGACCTTTAAGTTTCTGCACTCGGCCACGAAATCCGTCGTGTCATATCCCTTGTCGCCGCCCACCGTTACTTGTTTCGTGCCCGGAATCTGTTCCAGCATCGCCAGCGCGGCATCGCGCTCCGCCGTTCCGTTGGCCTCGAACACCTCGCTGTTCACGATCAGCCCGTGGCGGTTCTCCACCAGCAGATTCCCGTTGTAACTCAGCTTGGCTTCCTTGCCCTTGCCTTTGCGGGCCATCTTCGCATCCGGGTCCGTCTTCGATGCATGCGTCTGATTCGACCGCTGCTCCCCGTGGAAGTCCACCGTCGCATTGCCGGGATCGTCGGGCGGAACGTCGTTCTTCGCATCCTTGCGTTGATAACTCTTCCCGCTCGCCCACGCTTCCAGCAGCGTTCCATCCACCGTGAAGTGTTCGTCCGAGAGCAGACTCCGCTCTCGTGCCTGCTGGAGTACGGCTTGGAAGAAGGCTTCGGCAATATCCCCGTCGAGCAACCGCTCGCGGTTCTTGGTGAATACGGTCACGTCCCAGACCGAGTCATCCATATTCAAGCCCACGAACCAACGGAACAGCAGGTTGTAATTGAGTTGTTCCATCAACATTCGCTCGCTGCGCACCGAGTACAGGGCTTGCAGCAGGAGCGCTCGCAATAACTTCTCTGGCGCGATCGACGGTCGCCCCGTCTTGGCGTACAGCTTGTTGAACCGTGGTTGCAGTTCCCTTAATGCCTCATCGGTCATGCCACGAAGAGGGCGCAAGGGGTGATCGTGCGGAACTCGCTGCTCTGGGCTGATGTAGCTGAACACGTCCAACTGTTGCTCGTCTTTTCCGCGCATGCCTTCTTCTTATCAGGTTGTGCTGTGGAAACAAGAGCGTTTCGTGGTACTGCGTCTGCTTCAAATTGAGTTTTTCCGCAACCTGCTAAGGGGTCGGTTTCCTAAGGGGGAGGCTTTCCCAAGACCGGGAAAGGCTGCCTGCTCTCAACTACCTCTATGGGAACCTCAACTTCCTTTTCTTGATCATTTGCAGACCGCTCCAGGCGTGCATAATTTGACTCCGCTCAGCCATGTTGTCTTTCTCGGATGGCAACGCCTGAAGCTCTGTTAGAACCGCTGCTTCCGCGACTTCTACCGCTTTGAACAGCTGGTTGCGGTCGGTTTCCAGCAGAACGGCTCGATAGTGCTTTTGCCACTGAGAAAGGCGCTGGTTTGTCCCCCCTTGACTCAGCAGCTGTGCTTGCTTCAATACTTGTTTCAACTCGGTTTTCTTGTGTCCCGGGCGTTCTTTGCCGGACATGGATGGAAGGCCTGCTGGAAGAGTCACCGCGGAGTGTTCCGCACAGATCATCTGGAAACAGTCATTGTGTCGCGGAAGGTTGAAGTCCTGAATGGGACAGCCGCACGACCAGGAAACCGCATTGGTGTCGCGGACTAGCGTGTTCACCGATCGCTCCCAACGAACCACATCCTCCCGATTTCCTCGTGACCGCAACAGAGCGATCGCTTCCCCGAAAATGGTGACGCGGGAACTCTTGGGTCCGATCGCGTTCCTGGCTTTCTGGATCGCGCTCCTGAAAAACTCGAAATAGGTAGCTTCCTCGAACTTTCCCTCGGGCATCACCGCCGACAAGACTTGCGCAACATCCAGCGCGATGTATCGTTCCTGTTCGATGGCGACCGTCACGTCACGGCTGTGACGCTTCGCCAGGCCCCGGGCGTGCATCCTGGTTGCAATGCAGATGAAAGCGTCGCCGCCCTTGACCGCACTTCTGATGGAGCTTTCCAATTGATCGAGAAGGAAGTCGTCGTCAGACCAAAACTGGACGATGTGTTCGCGGGCTGGAGTCGGGCCTTGCGACGGTACCATCCATGCTGAGGGCAAATCGTCCATAGATTCTTGGGGCGAGGCCAACGTACCTGGGGCATTTGGTTGACAGCATTTTGTCAGACAGATATTGCGTGTCGGGTGGGAGAGCGAGAGTCGAATGCAAAAACCTAGAACTGCGGAACGTATTCGCTTCCTGCCCTCGGGTGGCAATTGTATACGGGTGTTCAAGACAATTCGACTAAAATTATGTCGGAGTTTATGAACCCAATCCGGGGGCCACTCTGGAGTTTACTCTGTCGATTTCGGGCGGCTGGCCTTGCGCAATACCTGAATCATGATTGGCGCCGCACCTGTCACGGACGCTTAGCGAGCTTCCAAAGCTCGTCGCTCAGATCACCGCTATGCTACCGCCACTTCCTGAGCTTCTTGCAGGCGTTGACCCGGCCCTGGATCGCCTCCGCGCTGGGGAAATGCCCGGGCCCAATCCGGCAGACGAAGTGCGCGCTTTGAAAACCGGCCGTGCAGTTCTTTGAACCCTCAAAGCGCCAACTTCAAATCTGGTCTCGGGCTTACACGGCTCTACCCATTAAGCTCGTTTCTTGATTGGAATCTCAAGTTGTATTTTGCGTCCTTCAGCCGACGTGGCAGACTGCCCGATGAGACTCTCAAGTTCTCGAACGTTGCCGGGCCAACCATAGTTTACGAGTGCTGTCATGGTGTCGGTTGAAATGCTATCAATGGACTTGTTCACTCTCCGTCCCCACTTGCGCACAAAAAACGCTGCCAACAACGGGATGTCGCCCGGTCTCTCCCGCAATGCCGGAACACGGATGACTGATGGACTGATGTGGGGCAGTAAGCCCTTGTAGAGCCAGAGGTCTTCGATTTTCTGCCCGGCGTCAGTCATGGTGGCAATGAGCCGTGTGTCAAGCAGTGAATTTGTAGAATCCTGTGAACGCTCAAGCTTCTTCTGCTCGAAGACCTGCAGGAGTTTCGGCTGCAACTTCGGGGAGACACTTTCCGCGCGTTTCAGGAGAAGTGTCCCATGGTTTGCCGCTTCGATTCGTCCTCCCTCGGCTTCGAATAGCACGGCTTCCAACTGGGCGGGACCGACGATTGAGCAGTCAACCTTGATGAAGCTTTGCCCTCGTCTGCTGCCCAATCGGTGTATGGCCCTTGCGATCAGTTCTTTGCCACTCCCCGCCTCACCGACCAAAAGGACAGGAGCCTCGCTCTTTGCCGCCTCGATTGCCTGCCGCAATACGCTTTTAAGCATCGAACTTTCACCGATGATTTCGTTGATTTCGGACTCGTTTGGGATCTCGCTCTGCATGTGGAACTTCTCTCCTGAACAACATCAATGCGACCTATTCTGGGCAATTTCCGAGCGGCGCTTGTTTACAACGCCTCGCGCTTCTCTCTACGCCTATAGAGCATCTTGACAAAGATCACTTGCGGCGTAGATTTGACAACTGTGACGCACCGGCAAGCCTGCCCTGCCCGTCAAAACCTAAGGAACGTCATCCAACGAGAAGAGGGAGTATGTCTGCGGACAAATGCACTCACACGAACCGAATTCCGGCCAGGATGGATCTGGATCTTATGCATCCGTCCGAATCCAAGAAGGTGCAGTCAACGCCTATCAGCCTCCTCATATGCGCAGACTGCGGACGCATCGAATTATTCGCAGCTCTGCCTGAATTCTTGTGTGCGTGGCTAAAAAAGCAATAGCTCTCGGCTGGGGATTGTTGCGGGGGGCCGAACAACTGTAAGCTTACGGTAGGCCCGATTCAGTTACTCAGCAATGGCACCCTCGTGCTCGAACTCTGGCACTTTCGGGTGGCAACCTGCGCCGCACAAGCACAAATGGATCGCTTGGGCTTGTGAGTTAGGCGCCTGTCTATGCCATGGCTCGCGGCGTACCCGGGTACGTCCCGCGCACCCTGCCAAGCGCACTACGCACGGTGCTATGATCCGGGATGCCGCTTTGTGGGGTCCCTGAGCGTGCCGAGCAGCCGCAAAGCATGGCAGGACATAGGCTTAGCAAACGCCGAGCCGTGCCCACCATGCTCTTGCGGAGGAGGCGCGGGGTCTGGCGTTAAGCGGTTGACTCGGGAGCGTTTACGGTTGGAGCCCCGTGCCCTCGTAATGTTGCGTTATTGAAGCTAAGCAGGCGCTTAGGGGGCTCTGGGAAGCTTCGAGAGCGCACGGCGTTAGGGCATGGGTTTCCGTCAGAGTGGGTAGCCAGATAAAGGCGGTTTTGGGGGGCGGGCGTTGAATTCAAACACCGCCACGGGCTTGTGCCGTTTCCGTCAATGCCTCTGGGCCCGATGCGCCCGGCATCCGGCGTTGCCGAAGTCTTACGCAATGGTCATGACTGTGGGTTCGTTTCTGGTCGGGCTTCCGCGAGAAACCGCGTAATGGCGTCGGGCAAGGAGCTGGACTAATGTCTAGCGTTCTGCCACCGATAGAAACAAAAGAGAGTCCCCGATCTTCGCGCAGTCGGGACGAGCTTTTATGGCACTACCTTCCAAAACGCGATTCAATCCGTTAGGTCAGCCTCTATGAATAAATGTCTGTTCGGCGTCCTCAGTCTGGGCATTGCAATTACGGCCTCGGCCGCCAAGAAAGAGCCCGTGAGCGCAACCGTTAGGGCTCCGGTCGATATAGTACGGGCGGCAGCCGTTTCGCAAGCCACTCGAAGTGGATACGTCGTGGAGGAAGAGGGGCAATTTCAGATCGTATTTGCGAAAAGAATGACAGGGTTTGCCGGGCTCTTGACTAGTGCAATGCTGTCTCCTTCCGCTTGTACTAGCATCTCTCCTCGTTGGCTTTTGACCGTCACGTTTGCCTTAGGAACTGATGGGGTCATGCTGCGGACTGTGTCGCAAGAAGAACATGCAGGGCCTTTTTGTCGTCCTGTGCGTGACGATTTCGACAATAAAAGAACGCGGGCGGACATCGAGAGATTTCTACAAATAGTCAAGTCGGCGTCGGAACAGCAGCAGGCCATCGCGACGGCTGTGGAAGACCCAGCGCAAAAGGCTCAGGAGCAGGCTCGAAATGCGTATCTTTTGACTTTGAACGCCGAACTTCAGAAGGATGCTGTTGGCTTCGCGAACTTGGATGGCCCGAAGGGCACCCATCTGGTCGTGCACAGCTTGCATGCCGACGAAGCGCACTACGGTGGCTTGCTGAGCGATGAAAAATTTGTTGGCGCGTTGCACGTATACGGATTCACTCAGTTTGTGTACACAAACGATCAAGGCAAGACGTTCACTTGGGATTCAACGCAGCAAACAGCCGCCACGCGCTCCGCGGAGTCAGTTCCAGCAGGCCCGCCTCCACCTGCGGAGAACAATAGTCCGCCCCCTCAAGCTTTCAGCAACGATCCAACGACACCGGCACCTCATGTCAGCGCAGAGGGATATACATCGGTAAATTCTCCTGAGCTATCCCTTGGCGATGCTGCACGCCAAGCAAAAGCCAAGAAGCAGCAGGATCACCCTCCGCAAGAATAGGCATCTGCGGAGGAACTGCGATTTCGGCAACGGTCAAGAGTTGATCTTGGAACCCGTTCTGCGGTCCGTTTGCGATCCGCTAGTGCGACTTACCCTGCCTTGCATGTACTAGTATCGCCAGCCGTGCTCTCTATCTAGTTGAAATTACGTTGAACGGCGGATTCGACTCGCACACGCTTCCGCCAAAACATTGAACTTAGCTCGGCTTCCCTGCCGTTTCCCCTGCCGTTGAGGACAACGCACTTCTTCGGTCACTACGTCACGATTAAGGTTGATGGCGTTCTCTGCCATTCGCCTCTCTGAGACTGCACCCTTGTGACGTCGTGCCATTGCGCCAGTTGTAGAATGGGTCTTCCGGGCGGCTTCGCCTTAACGCATGAAGGAAATGACCGCCAATGACGACGTCGAACGGTTCCAGACCGGCGCAGCGAAGTATGCCGCCTACCTCGAGACGCCCGAGGGTCGACTGCGCCTCGACCTCGCCTTTGCCAGTTTGCAGGACTATCTCCCGCAGGCCCCACAGTCTCTGCGCGCTCTGGATCTGGGATGCGGTACCGGCGCCATGGCGGTGCGCCTGGCGCGACTTGGCCTGCATGTCACGCTGCTGGATGCGTCTGTACCCATGCTGGATTTTGCGAAGCGTGCCGCACGGGAAGCGGGAGTTACGGAGAGGATTGCGTTGAAACACGGCGACGCCGCCGAATTGGCAAACCTGTTCCCCACCCAGTCGTTTGATGTAATTGTTTGCCACAATATCCTGGAATATGTTGACGACCCGTGTGTTGTGTTGCGCGCTTCGGCCCGCGCCTTGCGAGATTCGGCGAGCATAATCTCTGTATTGGTGCGTAACCAGGCAGGTGAAGTGTTAAAGGCCGCAGTACAAGACGGCGACCTGGACGCGACCGAGCATAATCTCACCGCTGAGTGGGGACATGAGTCCCTGTACGGAGGAAGAGTGCGGCTGTTCACGGCGGAGAGCTTGCACGCCATGCTGCTCGAATCGACACTCGCGGTCATTGCGAAGCGGGGCGTACGGGTGATGTCGGATTACTTGCCGCCGCGGGTTTCCCGAAATGATGAGTACAAGCGGATTCTGGAGCTCGAGCGCAAGCTGGGCAGGCGACCGGAGTTTGCCGCAGTCGCGCGCTACACGCATTGCCTGGCACATCGCCTGGATTCAGTCATGAAGGACGGTGCATGAACGACGTCATAGCGCAGCCTTCGTCCTCCGGATCTGGGATAACGACGATACCTGATGACGGTGTCTCGCTCGGGCTCGGTCTTACCAACGAGTGTAATCTCGCCTGCGCCTTCTGCTACCGCGATCCAACTCGCACGGATCGCCTTTCTCTGGATCAAGTGAAGGCAGTGATGGAACGCCTGCCCGTGCGTTCGGTGAATCTCGGCACCGGGGAGAACGGCATGCATCCCGACTTCAGGGCAATACTGGCCTACCTGCGCACGAAATCGGTCAAGCTCACCATCACTTCCAATGGTCATAGTGTTGCTGTTCTCGAAGACCATGAGCTGCGGGCCTTCCATGACATCGAGTTCTCTCTCGATTACCCGACGCAAGCCGAACAGGATGCACAACGCGGAGCCGGGAATTGGGAGCTGATACATCAGCAGGCAGAACGGTGTGTCAAGCTGGATATTCCTGTAACCATCATTGCCGTGATGATGAAGTCGAACTACCTGCACCTGGCGGATGTGGCGCGAGTAGCCAGACGGTTTGACGCTCCTTTGCGAGTGAATGTGTACCAAGCGGTGCGATCGGACGTTTATGCCCTGAGCTACGAAGAGTATTGGGAAGGGTTTCGGCGGCTCTTTGAAGAGACCGACGTAATCGCGATTGGCGAGCCACTGGTACGCGCCCTGGCGGGGCTTCCAGCGCTCCAAGGTGGTTGTGGGGTGAGCACAGTGCGAGTAACGCCAAGAGGCACCACACAACCCTGCGTTTATTGGCCAGGATCAGGGGAGCCGCTTTCAGATTTGATCTCCGCAGGCGCCAATATTCTGGGCTCGACTCCGTTCGAGCAGGCACGGACACTTCCTCAAGCCTGCTATCCGTGCGAGTTCCGCGAGTCGTGCCACGGCGGATGTGCCGGACGGCGGCGCTTGCAGGGCGCACTACCAGAGCCTGACAGTTACTGTCCGATCGTTCGCGGCGAGCGCCCAAGGCTCGAAATCCGCTTGGCCGCTAACCGCGACCTGCCCAAACTGAGCAGTTCCTGCACCACTGTTGTGATCGCCAGGTAGTCGGATTCGGGACCACCCGCAAACTAGAAAACAACTAAGCTCCATGCCAATCATGCCCACAGTAGCGGCATTGCTTAGCTGTGGGGGTTCGCGCTAATCCGCCGCAGATGGGACAGCAGTTGAAGAATACCTTGTCCGCAGAATCTCCAAGGATTCGGGCCGCTGCTCTCAGTTGAAACTCTTCATAGCCGTCTCTTGCGAGGCACAACACTTCCGGTTCGTCGCAGAGCATTCGGGAATGGATTTTGTCCTTCTGCGCTTCACGCTGCGCCGGTTCGTCACTGACCCCCATCATGGCCTTCATCGTAGCGAACAAATGACGTTGCGCTTTGCGCTCCACCTCGGTCATGAGGTGTCCGTAAAAACGAACGACATAGTGGGCGACTTCGGAATTCAATTCCATCCCGCATTAACCGAGCAAATGATAGTTGACGTTAGCATGGTTTCAACAGGCGGCGCAGTCTAGACAGGATCGGCTGCATATGGATTGCGGAGTAGAGTAGTCGCGCTACGGCAAGCGGTTTATCATGTTCTTCGCTCCACCCACGGCGATCGCCAACATTGCAGAAAATTGATGCCGCATGAAAAGGAGAACCGATGAGCCGACTCTTGAGTATTTGCTTGCTTGCAGGCTGCGAGATCCTCTCGCTCCTGGCGGTGTCTCACAGTCCACAGAGCACGTCGATGGAGGGCGCCCGGGCAAATGTTTCCAAAGCAACCATCGAGGGCCTGGTTCGGGATGTTGCGTGTCCCATTCAGAACCTCGACAACCATGCCACCAGCATCAGCCGCAAGTGCGTAAGGATTGCGTGAGGGGTGGCTCGCCGCTGGTTATTCTGACCCAAGATGGTCAGCTGTATTTTCCTATCTCTGCCAAAATGCCTGACACGGATCAGCGGCGGGAACTGATGCCGTTCGTGGGCAAATATGTGCGGGCGAGCGGGATTGTGTTTGAGCGAACCGGGACTCATGCAATCGTGATCACGGAAATTAAGGAAATGAAAGAGGTCCGCTTGACGTTTGATGAGGGATAACCCAGGCAGCACGCTCCGCCGAAGCTGGCCGCGCTAGGGTTGCACAAAAAATCGCCGCCCAACCGTCGAGTTGTCAAGTTTTTTCCAGTTGTGCCTGATTTTCAAGAGAGTATTCATAGTAGTGGCGCACTCATTGACGACATCAGCCATGCCGGAATTGTCCGGAAAACTGGTTTCGAATAAGCCTACCCTTCGCTTACTGCGCAGGCATCCACTTGTCCGATCCCGTCACCTTGACCGCCACGTCAGAAATGAAGATGTGCAGGGGCTTGCCATCGGCGAAGCCGCGATGCTCGGTGGAGAACAGAATTGGGCCCGCCTTCTTGTAGCCAGCCCAGGTTGCGAGGACGCGGCTCGGCGGCTTGGCCCCGCCGCGGATATAAACGAAGTACACGACGCGGTTGTCTTTGCCGACGTAGAGATCCCAGGCGTCGCCAGGAGTGTAACCGCCATCCGCGGGATACTTTATGGGAAGCAGTTCGGCCGTGCCAGGGCCAACTGGCAGATTAAACTTGCCCTGATCAATCGCGCTGGCTGCCTTGTCCCAATAAGCGTGAAAAGGAAACAGAGTCCAATAGTTATCGTTGATGAAGCTCGGGTCGATCTGATTCTTCACGGCGTCGGATTGGGTGCTGAGGTCGGTACGCACGTAGGAGACCTTGACCGGCTTGCCGTCTTTATCCGTTCCTTCGAAGGTAACCTTGTTCGTCTTGGGCTCCCACTCCCACTTGTGTGCAGCTTTAAAGAGTCCGGTAATCTCTCCATTCCAGGTGTAGCGGATAGCCTCAACCTGATCCCAGGAATCGACCCCATAGGTCTTGGCGACTTGATCAAGAATTGGCGCACGCTGCTGCGCCCAGGAATTTGCAGCAAGGGCCAGCATTGCGCAAAGCAGAAGATCCAGCATGGCTGAACGGCTGGCATTTCGCATATAGTTCGCTCCTCGGTGAATTGAACGAATGCTGTGCAGGAGGACAGTGTAAGGCTTCCCGAGACCGGCGTCGACCGTGGACACTGCATCCCGTTGTGGTCGTTCATTGCGGCAGCTCTTCGCCGGTCTGCTCTGCGACCAGGTACTCGGCGTACCAGTCGGGCCAGTTCGGATCTGCCTTTCCGATACACTTCTCGTGTTCGCCGTGGGCGGCCGCCGCACGCCGAAGCGCACTCGCCAGATCGCTGGCAGAGCCGTATGAAGTCATGCCCGAGTCGACGCGGCCGGGAAGCCGGGTCGTAATCTCTTGCAGCAGCCAAACGTTGCCGTCGGGGTCATTGAACGACGCGCGCGAGTAGTAGCTGCGACGCTCGGGATCCAGACCACTGACCAGGCCGTTTGGGCCGAGATGGACGAACTCGCTCACATCGACCCCGGCGGCGACCAACTGGTCCCGAGCGGCTACGACGTCGGAAACGATCAGGTATGCCTTGGCCGAACCGGGCGCAGCCAACGTGAAGTTCTTACCGAATTGGACCGAGCAACAGGAGCCCGGCGGCGTGAACTGGACTACAAAGGGCGGCGTGACGTCCAGCCTCCACCCGATCCTCGTGTAGAACTCCTTCGCGCGATCGACATCCGAGACGGGTATAACCACAACTTCCAGTTTCATATCCACGATCAATGCTCCTTGGTTCTTTATCTACCTCGTTCACCTAGCCCGGATCATGACGCGCGTCTCTGCTTGTACTGCGCCGTTTCGGGCTTCAATGGCCTTGACGGAGTTTACAAACGCCTTTTCCAGAACGCTCTTGCCGATGGTCCCGACGACCAAGCCGAGCAGCCATCCCTTGAGGTTCTTGCCCTCGCGGACGACGACCAGGTCAATGTCGGTTGTACCGTTGGGGTTACGCGTGAAGGTGTAGGTGTGGCCGGACGCGCCTCCCCAAGTGTTCGAGTCGGTTGTCGTGAGGACGACGTGGTTGGGATCGGACCAGTCGTAGTGCAAGCGTTCCCAGATGCCGCCCGAGCCCTCGGTGACATCGGCGTCCGTCGGGCCGCGATGATGCACCTTGAGGTACTCATCGGCACTGTTGCCAAAGAGCTTCGAGCGGCCGGGCCCGAAGTCAGTGAGTCCGGCGATGTACTGCTCGGGTGTCGAGGTGGTTGTCTGATGGAGGTGAATTGTGGACATGCGTGCTCCTTTCGCTAGCGGGCAACGAGTTGCTGCCCGCCGTCAATGTCGTAGGTTGCGCCGTGAGGGCTGTGTTGCTCATGATGTGCACGGCGAGTGCCGCCACATCAGTCGGTCCGACGACGCGCCCGATGGGAAGCGTAGTGCGAAGCTGCGTGCGTCGATTCTCGATCTGGTCTCCAAGCAGTTCCGCCGACAAAGGGGTGTCCACAAAGCCGGCGGCGATAAGGTTGACCCGGACCGGCGCGATCTCAAGCGCCAGGTTGGCGGTCAGGGCGGGTAACGCAGCGGTGACTGCGCCCGCGATGGTCATGCCGATGGCCGGGCGTCGGCCACCAGTGCCACCCATGAAAATCAGAGTTCCTCCCGGTCTCACTTTTTTGGCTGCGAAGCGGGCAACATAAAGTCCCTGGAGCAGGTGCTCACCAATCAGACCGCGTATCTTTGCGAAGTCCATGTCGGCGAGGCGCCCGTAGTAAGGCCGGCCAGCCGTCACCATCACATGGTCTGCGGTCTGCAGGCCGCCAAAGAATCGTTCAAGCGCAACCGAATCCGCGGCATCGAAGGCCGCAGTGCTCAACGCATCGACGTCACCTGCGGCGCGTTGGAGACGCTCAGGATTTCGCCCGGTCAGAATGACCTTTGCTCCCTGCTGACGCGCACATCGCGCTGTTTCAAGGCCGATGCCAGCGCTACCTCCGATCACGACGACGGTTTGCCCGAGGAGTTCCGGTTCGCGGTGAATATTCGGGGTGATAGTTGCAGTGCCCATAGTTTCTCCGATCAGAAGACCTGCCGGATCAGTTTGGGATACGCCCGCTCTGCCCAGCTCCGCGGGGCGGGATAGAGTTCGTCAGGGAAGACGCTCACGGCAACTGGGACGGAGACGCCTTTGACATTGAAATACCCGAGTTTGCCCCAATTCTCCCAATAGAGGCGGGCCCCGGAAAGCGCCGTGTTCGTCAACCAGGTGATCGTGATGTTGTCGAGGATGTCGTCGCGCGTGAGGCCCTCGGCGTGTCCTTGAAAGACGCGGGAGATCAGGTCGTAGCTGCGCGCGTCGTGATCGAGGAAATAAGCCGCCAAGCCGACGGGTGAGTCCGCGATTCCATATAATGTTTGGGGTCTCAGCCCCATCTGGAATCCGTAGGCGATGCCCTTTTGATAGACGAACTGCAGACGCTCGTAAGCAACCTTCTCATCAGGTGAGAGCACTGACGGTGCCGGCGCGCCGGAAAAGGCCGCCGCGTCAATTTCGGCTGGAAAGATGCCGGGCATGTTGGTGTGAATGCCGAGCAACTCCGGAGGCGCCTGCCGACCCATTTGTTCGGTGATGACCGCACCCCAATCGCCGCCTTGCGCCACGAATTTCGTGTACCCGAGGCGCTTCATCAGCACAACCCAGGCACGCGCGATGTGGGCAACATCCCACCCGGGAGTAGCCGGTTTGCCCGAGTTTCGGTAGCCCGGTATTGACGGAATCACCAGATGGAACGCATCGGATGCGCTGCCGCCATGCGCCGTCGGATTGGTCAGCGGATCGATGATCTTCATCTGTTCGATTACCGAGCCGGGCCTTCCGTGCGTAACGATCAGGGGCAACGCGTTTTCGTGTTTTGAACGGACGTGAATAAAGTGAATGTCCAGCCCGTCGATCTCGGTGACGAACTGCGGCAGGGCGTTCATTTTCGCCTCGATCTTGCGCCAGTCATACTCTGTCGCCCAATAGCGCGCGAGCGCCTGGATCGTCGCGAGCTGTACTCCTTGGGATGCATCTGTAACCGTTTCTCGTTCAGGCCACCTTGTCGCGTTGATGCGCCTGCGCAATTCGGTCAGATCCGCTTCCGGAAAACTCACATGAAACGGTCGAATTGTGTTCTTGTCATCTGCCTGCTTGCTTCCCTGTGATGTAGTGGTGGTTTGGGTTACGGCGGCCTCCTTTTGAGTAGATTCGAATTCTTTGTTTTGTGCTGCGGCTGATTTGTTCAACAATGGATGTTGTGACGACGGGCAGGGGCCTTCAAATACGGAGAGGAATGTTAACAAAACTTTGGTTGCGTATCCAGACTCAGACGCAGCTAGTCGGTTGAGTGCTCTGGCGTGGCCGGTCGAGTGATCCGGCGCAAAGCGATGATTACGGCAGCGATTGCCACGCATCCGTATTCCGTCAGCATGACCCAGCCAGGAAGCGCCCCCCACGGATGCCCAAGTGCGCGCAAATGCCATTGGACGTATGTGGGAATAATGCTCACAGTCCAGAGGATGATCAGCAGCGTCGAGGGCGACGTCAGAAATGGCAGCAGCCAGAGAAGATACCAGGGGAATACGACGGGCGCACACAAAAGAGATGCTGCCATCGGCCAGGCAAATTGGTCTGGAGACCACTCAGGCGTTGCGCGTCTTACTCTTTGCCAGGTTGCAGTCACTAATCCGACGAGCACTGCCAGCCCAACCAGCAACTGCGGAGGCGCCACCTGAGCGAGTACCGCGAACACCGGACCATTAAAGCGGAAATTCTGCACATACGTTCCCAGCGAGCCGATGGGAATGCGGCCGTGATGGAGAAATGGCAGGTACAGGAGTGTGGCCACGGCTGCCGCCAGTGCCGTGTCGCGAATACGAACCCGCTTCCAGTAGAGAGGCAAGAGTACGACCGGCAGAAATTTAACTGCTATCGCTAGCCCAAGTGCGACGGCCGCAGTCGCCCGCCATCGGCGCATTAGAGCAGCGCCGGACAGCAGCAACAATAACGCGCCCACAATGTCAATGTGACCGCTTCCCGCCACCTCAATGGCCAACAATGGGTTCCAGGCGAACGCAAGAACCAGGTGCGCTCCCTGCCGGGTACAACGCAAGATATCGAGCAACACGAGAACAATGGCGAACTCGCAAACCACAAATGCAACTTTCAGCGCAAAGGTGGACTCCTCGATCCCGGTTACTGCGCGGAAGAATAGCTCTGCTCCCGCTGGATAGGGGCTTGGCAGATCCGGGTTGTTCAAGTTGCGGGTTTCCGGGGTATGTAGCCCCTTCACGGCAGGATCGCCGGGAACGACAATATAAGGATTGTAGCCAAGCCTCTGCAGACGGCCGTCCCAAACATAGCGATGGATATCATCGTCGGCGCCCGGCGGCAGCCGAAGAAATTCAACGTGCCACACCGCAGCCAGGACGAGGCCGAGGACGACGATGCGCCGGGAAATGTGTCGTTCAAATTTGGGCGTGGCGAAAAACTCGCGGATCGCGAAGAGGTATGCGATACCCGCAACCGTCAAAGAGGCCATGAAGTGCGGTCCACCTCTATCGCCGAAGTTGCGTGAGCAGATGGTCAGCGCCACGCACAACGTGGCGCCGAGTGCGTAGACTCTCCGCTCGGTGGCAAGCTTCACTGTTCTCCGCTGCCCGTTTTCAACTGGGCAGTCGCAGACTCCCACTCTCTAAGCCACGCCGCCGTACGTGGCGCCCTGGCCGGAGCCAGTCGCAACTCCGCTGCCAGGCGAGTCAGGTCGTCAGCTACATCAATATCGTAAAAAGGATCTGCGAAACCTATGGATAGCTCAAGACTTCGTGCGTGCGCCAGGAGTCTCTCCAGCGCGCTGCTGGTACCCATTCCGTCAGGTGCGAAAAGCGTTGGATGAGAAGCCTTGGCCCCGACGAGATAGTAGCCTCCGTCGTGTGTTGGTCCGATGACCACGTCATGCGCGGCCAGCGTTTCGAACGCCTCTTCGAGAACAGAACGCGGCAGGTGTGGGCTGTCGCTGTTGAAGGCTATGGTGCGTCGCTGATTTTCCGTGAAGTGTGCAAACACCGAAGTGAGGCCTGCGGCAAGACCTTCACCGTTCTGGGCAACTACGCTCACCTGATGGCCTGCCAACTGTGCCAGTTCGTTCACGTCCGAGTCCGGACACATGATGGCAACTTCCACATCGCTCAATGACCGCGCCAACGCCAGCGTGTCGTCCAGAAGACAGCAATAAAAAGCAGTGACAGCCGCGGGAGAAAGGCTGGGAGCAAGACGGGTCTTGACCGCGCCCGGCCTCGGTGCTTTCGCCATGATCACGAGCACACGGTCACTGCCTGAGGAACGCACCAGCGTCTCCCTTGAAGATTTCATAGATTGTTGGGGCAATAATATACAACGAGTGGCCCACTCAAGCCCGCTTTTGGCTTGAGTGGGGATGTTAGAGGCTGATCCAAAATCAGTAACCGGCTGTGAGGGATGGACTAGATTGAGTCGAAATGGACGACACGAAAACGCGAAAGAGCGCGGGAAGACTTTGTCCGCTTCTAGAACTTCCCACTCAAGCCAAAGGCGGGCTTGAGTGGGCCACCCGTCCTAGACTCAGGCTTTCCGCGCCCCAGCTTTTCGACGGCGGAAATAATAGCGCACGATCAAGCTAAGAATGAACCAGCCGGCGCCTACCGTGCCCTTGAGCGTGCCGCTGATCTTCGATTGTCCGATGCGCGGGTAGTAGCTTACCGGGACTTCAACCACGCGGAGTCCAGCCAATGCTCCTTTGAGGATCATCTCGACCGCCCAGCCATAAGTGGCTTCTTCCAGCGCGAGCGCGCGTAGTACATCGGCGCGGCCGGCGCGAAAGGGGCCGAGATCGCTGATGTCTAAGCCATAAAGAAGCCTGATCAAGCCCGCGGCGAGGCGATTACCAAATACCTGATGCCAAGGCAATGCCCCGGCAGAATTCTGGTCGTGCAGGCGGGAACCGAGCGTGATGTCTGCACGCCCCTCAATGATTGGCGCTAGGAGAAGCGGCAGCTCGGAGGGCCGATCGCTGTAGTCGCCATCGAGGAACACAACCACGTCAGGGGAGTTGGCCGCGGCCAGACCGGTGAGGCAGGCTCGCCCATAGCCGCGGCGCGGTTCCCGAACCACGCGGGCCCCCATTTTTGCGGCGATCTCGGGCGTCCCGTCATTCGAGTTGCTGTCAACAACGATGACCTCCGTGGTGAGTTCGGACGGCAGATCCGCTAAGAACGAGCGCAATCGACTGCGCTTCATTATGGGTAGGGATGACGACGGACACTCGCACCTGAAATTGTCCCAATCACCACCACGGAGAAGATGGCCACCGTTGCGACAGCCACCCGTCCACGCCCCATCTGCGACCGGCGCGCCCGACAGCGAGACCAAGTGAGGCCATCACCGGGACCAGCAGTTCCCAGATCCATGAGGTGCCAAACTCCGAAATCCAAAGGCTGCCGAGAAACAGAAAAGCCACAATTGCGGCCGGCCGGGTAAGCAGACCGATGACCAGCAGAATACCGAGAGAGATCTCGGTCAGGCCCTGCATGGGAGCAGCTATTGCGGCGTGGCTTGCTGCCAGGCCCATGACGGTCTTCCACAAAGCCGGCGAATGACTGTGCTGGATGTAGTAGCTGATCAGACCGGCGTAGCCCTCGGGAGTGTAGAGGCCTTTCCCGAGATTCTCGAAGAAGACCCACACGAACATCGCGCCTATCGTCAGTCGCACGATTGCCAGACCGCTGGCTGCTTGGAATTGGGGGGCCACTGTGGTTGCGTCACTTCGCGGTAAGGTTGTGGGCGTTGTCATGGTGGACCTCGTGCAGTGGATGCTATACCAGATATTGCCTTCCTCGGTAGTGGCTGTTTTTCACCACGGAGGCACAGCGTCACGGAGAAAACCTCGCACCTGCAAGACCCTGCGTGTGTGAGGTTTTGCCAGGCAGTTGAGTTTCCCGGTGTCTCCGTGGCTCCGTGGTGAAAACTGAATTAAGCACCTACCTCTTCCTTCGCTGTCATGACAGCGCGGCTTGGCCACTGGTACAATCTCGATCCATCCGCCGATTAAGGAGTTTCTTCATGAGGCTGCGAATTCTCTCGTCATTGCTGCTGCTCACTCTTCCGGTATGCCAGTTGGCCGCCCAAGCCACTTCGAAGGCCGAAAAATTCAGCCCGCCATCGCGCACCTTTCGCTTCACCTACAGCTTCACCGTGAAGGACATTCCCTCAGGTGCGAAGCGCGTGCGGGTCTGGGTTCCGGTGCCGCAGACTGACCGGCATCAGACGGTGCGCGTTGTGTCGGTCAAGGCCCCGGCTAAAACGCGGATGACGCAGGAGCCCGAGTACGGCAATCGGATGATGTATGCCGAGATCCAGAATCCTGCCGCGGGCAAAGCAGAGTTCACCCTCGAGTACAAGATCACGCGCCGCGAATACTCGCGGGGCGATTACGCGCAACTCAAGCGGATCGATCAGAAGCCTACCGTCGTGTTGGCATCCATGAGCCGTCTGGTTGAGCCTGACACGCTGATTCCTACGGATGGCAAGATGAAGGCGCTAGCGGACCAGGTCACCGGATCCCAGAGCGGCGCAGTGGCGAAAGCCAAGGCTGCCTACGACTATCTCTTCACCACCATGCGCTACGACAAGACGGGTACAGGCTGGGGACGCGGGGACGCGGTGTGGGCCTGTGACTCCAAGCACGGCAACTGTACGGACTTCCATTCTCCATTCATCGGCATGCTGCGGACGGACGGGATTCCGGCCCGCTTCGACATCGGCTTTCCACTGCCCGAAAACAAGGACAAGGGAGATATCGCCGGGTATCACTGCTGGGCTGAGTTCCATGCGCCCAAGACCGGCTGGGTCCCGGTTGACATTTCAGAAGCGTGGAAAGCCAAGCAGAAAGAAGATTATTTCTTCGGCAGCGTTGACGCCAACCGGGTGCAGTTCTCCACCGGCCGCGACATCGCACTATCTCCCAGGCAGGATGGCCCGGCGCTCAATTACTTCGTCTACCCGTATGTCGAAGTCGACGGGAAGCCCTACGATAAGCTCGACAAGCAGTTCAGTTTCGAGGAAGCAAAATCTTCCGACTGAAACCGCGAGTTCGAAGGATAATTCGATGAGCCGAACAGGACTAACTCTCTGTCTAATCTGTTTCGCTTGTGTCCTACCGGGGCAGACGAATCAAACGGCTGCACGCAAGACGATAATTGGTAGTTACCATATCGATAAAATTCGGGGTTCTGAAACCGGCAGCATGGTGATGCGGGGGACTGATTTCAGCTATCACGACTCCGCGCAGGACTCAGTGATAAACTGCCGCGGCGATTGCGAACTTGAAGTTGGAAGAATTTTGCTGCTGGCAGGTGAAGTGGATTTTCACAGCAGGACGGGCGAAGCCGAGGCCCGAGAGAACGTGAGAATCAAGGTACTACCAGTAGGGGGCGGGACCCGAGCGCCATAAACCTTAAAGACCCGCAGTCGGTTTGTCGGCTTTAGATCACTTTCGAGGCGGTTTATCCGTGGCCAGCTTTTCATCGAGCAGGACAAGAAATCCGCTTAGCAGACGGTAGCTGTCGTAGTAGTCCTGCTGGTGAATGGCCTCATACTTGTCTTTCGGGCTGTGCAGGATTGGGATTGTCTCCTGGGTCAGGGAGTGAATGATGATCACCGGGACTTTGCGTTTGATGAAGGACTCTTCGTCGGAGTAACCGATTTTATCCACGTTAACGCCGGTCAAGGGAAGATTCATGGCGTGTGCCAGGGCGTTCAAGAGGCGTACCAAGTCAGGGTCCGAACGGCTGGCCCAGACTTCCGTGGGGCCCAGCCCGAGTGTGTCCATGTTCACCATGGCCTGCATTTTCGCCACTTCGGCAGCAGCCAGGCTGCGCACAAAGAAATGCGAGCCCACTAGTCCCTTCTCTTCACCGGCAAAGGCCACGAAATAAAATGTATGGCGCCTCAATCGAGTGTTGAGGACCTGGTAAAGGCTGGGCAACAGAGAAGCCCCGGTCCAGTTATCCACCACGCCGTTGCCGGCATCCACATGGTCAAAGTGGGCGCCTATCACGACGATGGAGTCTGTAGAGCCCGACAGCACGCAGATCAGGTTCGGTTGCTTCAGGCCATTCACCGGCTGTTCCGTCAGATTGTGCCCCCGGCAGCCGGCGGATTCAAACATGGATTTCAGCGTGGCTTCCCGCTGGTTGTCATTGCCCTGGTAGCTCTGGAGTCGCTGCTCGACCACTTCCGGCTTTAAGGTTTGGAACTGAAGCTGGGCGGTAACCGGCGACAGGGCGCTGACGAACACGAACGCAGCCGATACCGAAGCCTGGAGTGACACTTCCCTCTCAATCAGCATCTTACATCCAGCGGCTTTTCATTAGTTTACGGCGTCAACTCTGCGGTCTTGCCGCCTTGTGCCCGACACCGAAGCGCGGTTCTTCGTTTTTCCTGGACTGGTATAGAATCTTGAAGTTCACAATCGCGACACCCGGTCGCGGCGCCGTTCCGCGTAGGTGAGGCTTTTCCTGTGTTTGGACGTAAGAGGCAAGGGCCTGTGTACAAACGAGTATCAGAACGGACGCAAACCCAACTGGCATTTGGCGCGGCGGTAATTCTGCTGGTCATAAGTGCGTTGGCTGCCTACGCCACGGTGGCCCGGCTTCGCATCGCCGAACACTGGGTCGGCCACACCCGCGACGTTCAGAGCGCGCTGGCGGAGCTGAACAACATCAGTGCCCGGGCCGGACGGGCGCGCACCCAGTATGTCGATACCGGCGACAATGCATTTTTCGAGGACTATCAATCGGCGGCCGCCGAGATTCCACCGAAAATGCAGTTGATCGAACGCCTGGTGGCTGACAATCCCCAGCAATCGGACCCTCTGAGCCGCCTGAGAGACCTGACCAACCACAGGCTAGACTTGCTGAACCAGTCCGTGCAGTTGAAGCGCAGTGGTTCTACGGATGTGCAACAGCAAACACGATTGCGGCAGGACATTCTCGACGCGTCCAGCCAAGCCGATACGCTGCTGCAGGCGATGCAGAACAACGAACAACTCCTCCTGGATACGCGCACGGCGCGATCCGACCGGTTGTTCCGGATTACAACCTACATTCTGTCCGCTACCTTCATCGTGGCGCTGGGGCTGTTCTTCTTCCACTATCGCCTGCTTAACGCCGAGTTGAACGCGCGGGAGCAGGCCGAAGCGTCCTTGCGAGGCCTCAGTGTGCGCCTGCTGGAGTTGCAGGACCAGGAACGGCGAAAATTTTCCCGCGAACTGCACGATAGCCTGGGGCAGTACCTGGTGGGAGCAAAGATGAACCTGACCATGCTGGGCAACTCGATACCGCCCAATACCCTGATTTCGGAATGCATCAAGCTGCTGGACCAGGCCATGACCGAGACCCGCACCATCTCTCATTTACTGCATCCGCCCTTGTTGGACGAGTCCGGTTTCGCTTCTGCCGCGCGTTGGTATGTGGAAGGTTTCGCAAAACGCAGTGGTATTCAAACCAGTCTGGACATGCCGGAAGAGCTCGGCCGCCTGTCGGCTCCTCTCGAACTTGCTCTGTTCCGCGTCCTGCAGGAGAGCCTGACCAATGTTCACCGCCATTCCAAGACCCTTAAGGCCGAGGTTTCCGTAGTGGCGTCGAACGGTCAAGTCGTGCTCCAGGTGAGAGATTATGGAAAGGGCGTTCCCCCCGACGTTCTCGACCGCTTTCGTCACAAACGCGCGCATGGCGGAGTGGGGCTGGCCGGAATGCGAGAACGAATCAACGAACTGGGAGGCCGGCTGGACATGAATTCGGACAACCACGGCACGCGAGTCGTGGCCACGATGCCGCGCCTGGAGCGAAGAGACTCGACCGAAGAAGTTGCCGCGGATTGACGGTGTGGGTCGGAAACTCCTGTCCGACGCTTTTGAATTTGTCTTTGAACTACAGGGAACTTACAAAGACGAAACCAAAGTCAAAATACAAGACTAAAATCCAAACCCAAAACCAAAGTCAAAAACGTCGGCAGGAGTGTCCGACCCACACATTCGGCGGCTAGAGATCGCTCCGGTTCACACTCTCTTGCCGAGATCGCTGGACATGCCTCCGGCCGCAGGCACGTAGCATTTCAAAGTGTAGTCCATCACCATGCGATTGGCATTGAAGCGCCAGCCCAGGGTGCGGATGGTGCGCTTCATGCGCTTGATCCAGCCGCGGGGCAGTCCGTCGTGGTCACGGTTATAGAAGAGGGGAATCACTTCTTCGCGCAGCACGCGGTAGAGGTCTTCACCGTCACGGCTGTCGTGAATGCTCATGTCGGCATGAGTTCTGCCTGTCCCGATGGCGAATCCATTCAGGCCGTCATAGGCTTCCGCCCACCAGCCGTCGAGAACAGACAAGTTAAGACCACCATTCAAGACCACTTTCTGCCCGCTGGTGCCCGATGCCTCCAGCGGCCGCCGCGGATTATTCAGCCAGACATCGACACCCTGGACGAAGTGCCGCCCCACGTTCATGTCATAATCTTCGACGAAAACAAACTTGTCGGAAAATTCCATGTGACGCATTAACTGGGCGATCTGCTGCAGCATCTTCTTGCCCGGTTCGTCGCGGGGATGCGCCTTGCCGGCAAAAATGAACTGCACCGGACGCTTGGGATCGTTCACCATGGAGGTCAGTTTCTGGATGTCGGCCAGAATCAGATCGGCCCGCTTGTAAGTAGCGAAACGGCGCGCAAACCCGATGGTCAATGCATCCGGACTGAGCACCCGGCCCAGGCGCAGCAGCATTTCGGAAGACTCGTCGCGGCGTTCGGCCTGCTCGACCACCCGGTGACGCACAAAATCCAGCAGGCGGGATTTCAGGTGAAGATGGGTTTCCCACAGTTCCCCATCGTCCACGTTTTCGATTCCCTCCCAGATCGCAGGATCGGCATTGTTCTCCTGCCAGCCCGTCCCCAGATGGCGGTCATACAGGCGGAACATTTGCGGCGCCAGCCAGGAAGGGACATGCACGCCGTTGGTGATGTGCCCGATGGGAACCTCGTCCTCGGGCTTGCCGGGATAAAGGCCGGTCCACATGTGCCGCGAGACCTCGCCATGTAAAGCGGAGACCGCGTTGGCGCGGCGCGCGAGTTTTAAACCCAGGACGGTCATGCAGAAATCTTCATTGCGGTCGCCCGGGTTCTCCCGTCCCAACTCCATCAGCTTTTCCTGGGAGATGCCCAGCGCCTCGCGCATGGGACCAAGGTGCTCCTCCATCAACTCGGCGTAAAAGCGGTCGTGGCCGGCGGGCACGGGCGTGTGGGTGGTGAAAACCGTCTCGCGCGAAACCCGGCGGACCGCGTGATCAAAGGCGATACCCTCGCTCTGCATGCGGTCACGAATCGCTTCCAGCACGGCGAATCCGCTATGGCCTTCATTGAGGTGCAGCACGCCCGGGGTGATGCCCATGGCCCGGAGAGCGCGGAAGCCTCCGATGCCCAGCAACAATTCCTGGCGGATCCGGATGCGCGAATCTCCTCCATATAAACGTGAGGTGAGTTCGCGGTCTTCAGGATGATTGCCCTCGATATTGGAGTCGAGCAGGAGCAAATTGCAGCGCCCCACTTTCATGCGCCAGACTTTCGCGCGCAGAGCCGTGCCGCGAGTCTCTACCTGGACGGTGACGGGTTCGCCGTTCGGCCCGATGGCCGCTTCCATGGGCAACTGGTTGACGTCAGTCTGGATGTACTCTTCCTGCTGCCAGCAGGCGCGATCGAGCCGCTGCCGGAAATATCCTTGGCCATAAAACAATCCGATGCCCACCAGCGGTATTCCCAGGTCAGAGGCGCTCTTGACGTGGTCGCCGGCCAGAACGCCCAGCCCACCGGAGTATTCCGGAATGGAGACGTGCAAACCGAATTCGGCGGAGAAGTACGCCACCGGACGAGGCCGCAGAACGCCGGCCTGACGGGCTCCCCAGGTCCGGTCCGCATCGAGATATTCGCGCTGGCGGCGATAGGCGTAGTTGATCCGGCTGTGCAGCACCAGTTCGCGGGCGCGGCGTTCCATTTCCGCCAGGGGAATCTCCGAAAGCAAGGCGACGGGATTGTGATTGAGTTGTCGCCAGCGCACTGGGTCGAGATCGCGAAACAAACTGCTGGTGTCATGATCCCAGGACCACCACAGGTTGCGCGCCAGGGTCCACAAGCGCTCCTGGGCGGGCGCGATAAAGCGGTCCAGAGTACGGGCTTCACTCACCACCGACCCCACCTGGGCTGCGGCCTCGGCCAGCATCCGGATTTCGTCTTCGCGAAACACGCGGGGCGCGATGGTCTGAACCACCAGCACTCCCTGCAGGACGCCGCGATCAATCAGGGGAACGCCCAGGAACGATTGGTATGCCTCTTCTCCCGCTTCACTGAAATACTTGAAACGGGGATGGCTCTTCACCTGTTCCACCGCCACCGGACCTACCCGTTCCGCGACCAGGCCCGCCAGACCCTCATTCACTCCCATGCGAAGCGTGCCAATACATTGGGGACGAAGTCCCAGAGTCGCGGCCAACACCAGATTGGCCCGGTCCGGCTCCAACAGGTATGCGGAACAGACGTCGGTCTGAAAGCGTTTGGCGATCAAGGCGACGACGTTCATTAAGGTTTCGGCCGAATTGCCGCCCTCGGCGGCCAGGTTGCCGATTTCCTCAAGGGTCAGTACGTAATTTTCGTCGTGCGCGGGAGCGGGTTGACTCATGTTCTGAATTATCTCGTCGTTGGCGGTCAATTTAGGATTCGCGGCGCAGTGGTTCGCGCATCTCAATAGTGTAACTGCTGGAGGATAACGCGACTAGGTTACGGATGTGGCTCCCGCCGGCCCCAATGGCCCCCACGTCGACCAAGTGCCATTTTGGACCAGAATCCACTTTGGGTTTCGTTCTGCGAAACCTTAGACGCCGGCATAAACCGAGTCCAATCGAATTTCTTTATCGGATCGATCCTGATCACGCCGGAGAAGACTCGATAACAGAATACCCGTGGCCTTAACGTGGGCTAATTAGCAGGTCGTGCGGCCGGCCTACAGTAGATTCTGTAGGTACGAATTGCGCAGTTGGCCGGAAATCCACAGGACCGCTATTTACGTAAGCCGCAGAAAAGACATGCAAACTGCTTTTGGCAAACTAACTGCAACAGGGCCAGGTGAACTTCCAGGAGGACGCGCATGACGGAAATGCCTGGCCACGATTGGAAGGAACTGGCCGAAGCGGCCCGCGATGAGCAAGACCCGAAAAAGTTGATGAATCTCATTGATCAACTGAACCGCGCGCTCGCAGAGCATATGAAAGACCAGTATCCCCGCTCCCAGGAAGTGGCCAGCTAGCGCGCGTTCCCTTCGCCCCAGCACAGCGCTCCGGCACCCTGCGCGGGAGACCCCGCGCCGGCAAAGTTGGGGGTGACGGCTACCCCCTGCCTGGCGTTCGAATCCACGGTCGAATCCCCGTTGCATGTAAAATCCTTCACGTGACACCGGCGTGCCGCAAACGCTGAAGTCAGGCTTTCCGACGTGACCTCGATCGCGCCTCCGCGATCGAAATCTGAATTGGAGAAACAGAAAAAGATGGCTGAGTGCGAGGGCAAGGTGGCGCTGGTGACGGGTGGGACCTCGGGCATCGGACGGGAGACATCGCTCCTGTTTGCCAAGAAGGGCGCCCGGGTAGTGGTCGCGGGACGGCGTGAAGTTGAAGGCAACGCCACGGTGGACCTGATCCGTCGCGCCGGTGGCGAAGGAGTCTTCATCCGGGTAGACGTATCGCGGGCATCGGAAGTCGAAGCCCTGATCGAAGAGACTGTGGCCGCCTTTGGCGGACTGGACTATGCCTTCAACAATGCCGGCACCGAGGGCCACTGGGTTCCCATCGTGGAGCAGACCGAGGAAGAATGGGACCAAACCATCGACATCAATCTCAAAGGCACATGGCTTTGCCTGAAATATGAACTGCGGCAGATGCTTAAGCAGGGCCGGGGCGGTGCGATTGTCAATAACTCATCCATTGCGGGATTCATCAGTAGCCAGGGCACCGCAATTTACTCTGCCAGCAAACACGGCGTCTTGGGGCTGACCAAAGCTGCCGCGATGGAGGTGGCTAGAAATGGGATCAGGGTCAACGCGGTTTGCCCGGCGGCAATCGAGACCGCCATGGCGGACCGTCTGTTTGGAGCGCCTGAGGTCAAGAAGAAGTCGCTGACCTTTTATCCCATGAACCGGTTTGGCGAATCCAGCGAGGTGGCCGAAGCGGTGGTGTGGATGTGTTCCGGCGCAGCCAGTTTCATGACCGGCCAAAGCCTGGTTCTGGATGGAGGCTTTCTCGCCGGACCGAATGTGCCCCCGGAATAGAAGAAACAAACTAATATTCCCAAGGACGAAATCTTATGATCAAGAGAATGATCGGGCGCAAGTGCCGAGTGCTCTTGGCGGTTTTATCTGCAATCCTGGCGTTCACGAGCGGGGCGGGAGCACAAGCTCCGGCGAGGCCGTCCGACGTTCTGGTAATTGACGCCTCGGCGCCGGCTCATCCCTTCCCTCACTTCTGGGAGCACATGTTTGGATCGGGCCGGGCCAACCTGACGCTGCGCGAAAGCTACCGCAATGATTTGCGCCGGGTGAAACAGATCACGGATCTGGAATACGTCCGCTTCCACGCCATTTTTCTCGATGACATGGGCGTGTACGACGAAGACAGCGCGGGCCGTCCCATCTACAACTTCTCCTACGTTGACCAGGCATACGACGGTCTCCTGCAGAACGGCGTGCGTCCTTTTGTGGAGCTGAGTTTCATGCCCAGGAAACTGGCTGCGAAGGATGCGCCACATGCTTTCTGGTACAAGCAGAATGTTGCGCCTCCGAAAGATTGGGCTCAATGGGATGACCTGATCTACCAGTTTACGAAGCATCTGGCTGACCGCTACGGTGTCGACGAAGTTGCCAAGTGGTATTTCGAAGTCTGGAACGAACCCAATATCGATTTCTGGGCGGGAGACCCGAAGCAGGCCACTTATTTCGAGCTCTACGACCACAGCGCGGCGGCAGTCAAGCGGGTGAGTCCGCGTTTCCGCGTGGGCGGTCCGGCCACTGCGCAGGCGGCGTGGGCCGATGCATTCATTCAGCACTGCGCGGAAAAGCACGTCCCCGTGGATTTCGTTTCCACCCACGTGTACGGAAACGACAGTGCGAAAGACGTGTTTGGCACCAATGAAGATATCCCTCGCGACCGCATGGTGTGTCGGGCGGTGAAGAAGGTGCACGATCAGATCAAGGTCTCGGCCCTCCCCACGCTGCCCTTGATCTGGAGCGAGTTCAACGCCAGTTACAAAAACGAACCGGAGATTACCGACTCCATATACATGGGGCCATGGATGGCCGACACCATCCGGCAATGCGACGGACTGGTGGACGAGATGTCGTATTGGAGTTTCTCCGATGTTTTCGAAGAGCAGGGCGTGGTGAAAAAACCCTTTTACGGCGGCTATGGATTGATCGCTGCCGGGGGAATCCCCAAGCCGGCATTTGCGGCGTTCGAGCTTCTGCATCAACTGGGAAACAAACGCCTCGCTCTCGATTCCGATTCTGCTTTGGCAACTCGCGCTGCTGACGGCTCTCTGGTGGTAGCGGTATGGAACCTCGTCGCTCCCGAGCAAACGGGGGGAGCCAGGACGGTGGTGTTGCGATTCAAAAATCTGAGCGGGGCGCGCCGCGCTTCCATATCCCGAGTTGATCGCGAACACGGCGACCCGCATCCCGCGTACGAAAAGATGGGTTCGCCGGTTTATCCAACGCAGGCGCAGCTTGAGAAGCTACGCCACGCGGTGCAGCTTGGGGCGCCGGAGGTCAAGGAAATCAAAGGCAGTGAGTTGAGCCTCACGCTGCCAGCCAACGGCCTGGCAGTAATTGCAATCAAGTAGACGGAGCGTGTGGGTCGGACACTCCCTTCGACCTCGCTCCGGGCGGGTTCTGTCCGACGCCTTTGACGTTGACTCTGTTTTGACATGTGTAGCGCCGGCATCCTGCCGGCCCGACGGCCGGGTTTTGCCCGCCTTGGTTTTGTACTTTGGATTCTTCGGCGGAGGGCGGGACGCCCACCGGACAGCCGGCAGACGCCGGCGCTACCAGAATCAAGATCAAAGGCGGCGGGCGAGGGCGCCCGCCCCACACTAACTTACGTATAACTCTATGAAGCGACAAACCTTACGGGCCTGTGAGGCATCTACATGTCGCGGCGATTTTCGGTATAGCTTCTAGAAACCCCCGAACTTAGTTAGGATTCATGCATGGCGGAGCAGCAGAGTTTCCTGAGCAGCTGGCAGGAGCGGCTTACGGCGCTCCGTAATACGCCGCCAGTCCTCAAGATCGTGTGGCAATCCGGACCCGGGGTTGTAGTGTTTGGTCTGGTGGCGCGTCTCTTCGCTTCGATGCTGCCGCTCGCCCTGCTCTGGATTCCGAAGCTGATTGTTGACGAGATCGTGCACCCGAAGTTCGCCGCACACGTGATGTCACCCCGATTGTGGTGGCTGGTGGCGAGTGAATTCGGCCTCGCCGTTTTGGGCGGCGTTCTCGCCCGCACCATTGATTATTCCGACTCACTGCTGGCCGACAAATACACCCGCTACGTAAGCATCCAGGTGATGAAGCACGCCGCGGAACTTGACCTGATCGCCTATGAGGATCCGGTGTTTTACGACCGACTGGAGCGGGCGCGGGTGCAGGCCACCGACCGGCTGGGCATGATTCAGCAAATCGGACGGTTGATCCAGTTGGTGATTACCACCACTACTTTGTCGGTCACGATTATTGTTTACTCGCCCTGGTTGATGCTGATGCTGATTGCGGGAGTGCTTCCCGCATTCCTGGGCGAAAGCCATTTTGCTTTTCTGGGATACGCCAAGAATTTTCGCCAGACTCCGGTGCGGCGCCAACTGGATTATCTGCGGCAGGTTGGGGGCAGCAAGGAAGCCGCCAAGGAACTCAAGTTATTCGGACTCAGCCAGTTCCTCACAAAACGGTTCACCAAACTCTCCGACGGAATTTACGAAGAGAACGTCGCCCTGTCACGGCGGAAGCTGATTGCCGGAGCTTTCCTTTCCGTGATCGCCTTCGCAGGCTACTATTCGGCCTATGTGTTCGTAATCTGGCGAACGGTCACGGGCGCATACAGCATCGGACTCTGGTACCTGTTGTCGGGCGCGATTCTGCAGGCCAGCAGCAACATTCAGCAGATTTTCTCCACCGTTTCCGGTATCGCTGATCAAGCCCTTTTCCTCACTGACCTGTTGGCCTTTTTCGATATGCGGCCGACCATCCAGTCGAAGCCCGATGCCCTGCCGGCGCCGCGCCCCATCGTCCGCGGATTTGAATTCCGTAATGTTTCGTTTCGGTATCCGGGCGGTTCACGCCTGGTGCTCAATGGCTTGAATTTCCATCTGCATCCGGGAGAACGGGTTGCTCTGATTGGAGAAAATGGCGAGGGCAAGACCACAATTGTCAAGCTGATTACGCGGCTCTACGATCCCACCGAGGGCCAGGTGCTGCTCGACGGCGTGGACCTGAAAGAGTATCGTCTGGAAGACCTTTATCGTGAGATTGGCGTTATCTTTCAAGACTTTATGCGCTATGAAATGACGGCGCGAGAAAACATCGCCGTGGGCCGGATTGAGGAAATCGACGACCTGAAACTGCTCGAAAGCGCCGCCCGGAAGAGCCTGGCTGACGCGGTCATCGGAAAACTCTCAGGGGGGTACGATCAGATGCTGGGCCGGCGCTTCGAAACCGGCGTCGATCTTTCAGGCGGAGAGTGGCAGAAAGTCGCGCTGGCGCGGGCCTACTTGCGTGATGCGCAACTTCTGATTCTCGACGAACCCACTGCCGCGCTCGATGCGCGCAGCGAGTTCGAGGTCTTCCAGCGCTTTGCCGAACTCACCGCGGGGAAGATGGCGCTGTTTATTTCACACCGATTCTCCACCGTGCGCATGGCCGACCGCATCGTAGTTCTCGAAAATGGAAAGATTGCAGAAGAAGGAAGTCACGAACAACTGGCGCGACTGGGCGGCCGGTACAAGGAGATGTTCGAAATGCAGGCGGCCAGCTATCGCTAGCGGGAACGAGCTATAACGTCATGCCTCCAGATACCCATATCGAGACCCTGAGCGCGGAAGCCGAGCGCTTGCCCGAGCCTGCGAAAGAAACTGGCCCCAACGTGGAAGCTCTGGGGGCAGCGGCGGCGGACCTGGGGCGAAGGCTGGTATGGCTGCCGGGAACGCACTCATCCCGCTTTTTCTCCGAGCGCTATCGCGCGCTCCGCCGCGCCATCAGACCCGTGCTGCGCACCTTTCAGGGCTCGCTGCCTAAGGTCCCTGTCGGCGACGATTTTCGCTGGCTCAATGACAACCTGCGCCTGGTGCATGCCGACCTCCGCGGTACCAAAGACGGCTTCAAACTGGTTCGCAAGTTGCCTCACGTCCGCACTCCGGACGGTGCCATCACTCCGCGGGTTGTTGCCCTGGCCGCAGGATTTTTGGCTACCACCGGGTACGAGTTCAGAATCGGTTCGCTCAACGCCTACGTGCAGGCTTTTCAGCAAAGCACCGTGCTGAGGCTGGTTGAGCTCTGGGCGCTGGTTCCAGCGCTGAAGCTGGTTCTGCTGGAAGAAATCGCCGCCCGAGGATCCAAAGTGATGGCGGACCCGGCGGGCTCCTATGGGGCCGGGATTTGTGTCCGCAGCTTGCGCGATATTGGTCAGACTTCGTGGAAGGAAGTTCTGGAGCCGCTGGTGCTGTTCGATCGCGTCCTGCGCCAGGACCCATCCGGCGCCTATGCTCGGATGGATTTTGAGAGCCGCGATCTGTATCGCACCGAGGTGGCAAACATCGCGGAACACTCCGATCTGCCAGAGAGTGAAGTTGCCACAGCCGCGCTCGCCCTGGCACGCTCGGCGTACCAGGAAACCCATGCCAGCCCGCGCCTCACGGCCCGCCTTGGGCACATCGGGTACTACCTGCTTGCGGAGGGCTCGGCGTCGCTTCATGGAAGAGTGGGCTTCGAGCCTCCGCTGGGCCAGCGAATTGGATCGTTCCTACAGCGGCATCCGGATGAGTTTTACCTGCCGGCAACCGAAGTGCTGACTCTTGCCCTCATGTCGGCGATCGTGCTTCTGCTGACCAACACCTACACTTCTCTGGAACTCATCCTCTTCTCCATGCTGGTCCTGCTCCTTCCCAGTTCGCAGAGCGCTATTCAGCTGGTGAATTATCTAGTGACGTCGCTGCTGGAACCAAAGATTCTGCCCAAACTCGATTTTTCCGCAGGCGTTCCTGACAACTGCACCACCCTGGTGGCGATTCCCAGTCTGCTGTTTAACCAGGAACAGGTCCGCCGCCTGGTTGAGGATCTGGAAGTACGATTCCTGGGCAATCACGATCCCAACATTCACTTCGCCCTGCTTACCGATCTGCCGGACTCCCCCGAACCTTCGTCCGAAGATGACCCGCTGATCGAATACTGTGCGCAACTGGTGCGCGAACTGAACGAAAAATACTCCAGTCAGGCTTCGGGATCGTTTCTTCTCTTCCATCGCCACCGGGTTTACAACCCGCGCGAAAGAGTATGGATGGGCTGGGAGCGCAAGCGCGGCAAGCTGATGGACCTGAACAAGCTGCTGCGCGCCGAACACGATAGTTTTCCGGTCAAGATTGGCGACCTCTCCATCTTGCCGCAGATTCGCTTTGTCATCACACTCGACGCCGACACGGAATTGCCGCGCGGATCGGCCGATCGCATGATTGGGGCGATGGCCCATCCTTTGAACCAGGCGATTATCGATCCGGAGAAGAACATCGTGGTTGCCGGCTATGGCATCCTGCAACCGCGAGTGGGGGTAAGCGTGCAGAGCGCCTCCCGCTCCCGTCTCGCCAGCCTCTATTCGGGAGAGACGGGTTTCGATATTTACACCCGCGCCATTTCGGACGTTTACCAGGATTTGTACGGAGAAGGTATCTTCGCCGGCAAAGGGATTTATGAAGTGGACACGGTGCACCGCGTCCTCGACCGGCGCTTTCCGCGCAATGCCCTGCTCAGCCATGACCTGATCGAAGGCGCCTATGCGCGCGCCGGACTGGCCAGCGACATCGAGATTATCGAGGACTATCCCTCGCACTACAGCGCCTACAACCGCCGCAAACACCGCTGGCTCCGGGGCGACTGGCAGATCACGGGCTGGCTATTGTCGCGGGTGCCGGACGAGTCGGGACGCAAAGTACCGAATCCCATCTCGCTGGTTTCGCAGTGGAAGATTCTGGACAATTTGCGCCGCAGCCTGGTGGAGCCGGCAACTTTCCTGCTCCTGGTGTTCGGCTGGCTGGTATTGCCCGGCAATCCGCTCTACTGGACGCTGGCGACCCTAGGCATCCTGTTTGTGCCCGCCTGGTTCCAGTTTCTGTTCAACCTGGTGCGGGCCGCCATTGAGCGCAAATCCCAGGTCGTCAAGGACGCTCGGACCGCGTTGCTTACAGCCAACGCCAGCATGTTTTTTACGCTGTCATTTCTGCCCCACCAGATGTTGCTCTCACTCGATGCCGTAGTGCGAACTCTGGTCCGGCGGATGGTGACGCGGCGGCGGCTGCTCGAATGGGAGACTGCGGCGGAAACGGAACTGAGTACCCGCAAACGGACCCCGGTTGATATTTATCTCGATTGGATGCCCGCACTGGCGTTGGGCTTGGGCGCCCTGGTGTTCTTTACCCGCCGCCACCCTTTTTTTGCTGCCCTGCCCATCCTGCTGCTGTGGGGCTGCAGCAAGTGGATTTCGATGTGGCTGAACCTGCCTTCGCGGGCGATGCGCAGTGAAACCTCCGACAAAGACGAATTGTTTCTGGAGCGCACCGCGCTCCGCACCTGGAGGTATTTCGCCGAGTTCAGTACGGAGGAACACAACTGGCTGGTGCCGGACAATGTGCAGGAAGAACCCCCTGCCGTCGCACCTCGCATTTCGCCCACCAATTTGGGATTCCTTTTGAACGCTCGCCAGGTGGCTTGCGAGTTTGGTTTCCTGACCGTCCCTGAGTTTGCCGAACAAACTCTGCGGACTCTGGCCACGATGGAGAAGCTTTCGCGCTCTCACGGCCACCTGCTCAACTGGTACGACACCCGCACCCTCGAACCTCTTCGTCCCCGGTTCATTTCCGCCGTGGATAGCGGCAACCTGGTGGCCTCGCTGTGGACGTTACAGCAAGGCTGTCTGGATCTGTTGCAGCGTCCATTGCTGGAGAAGCAACTGGCGGAGGGTCTGGCCGATCACCTCCGGATTCTGGTGGAAAGTCATGCCTTTCCCCAGAAGCGCTTCAAGGCGTTTCAGGAACAGATCAGAAAGAGAAGCTGGCTGCAGCGTCTGCTGGCGCCTTCTGAAGAAGGATTGCTGGAGAGCGACCTGGAGACGGTGAGCCCCAAGTACGAGTCGGATGTGCGCTGGTTCGCGACCGAATCTCTCTCCCGGGTAAGAAATCTCAGGAAGGCAGTTCAGGTCTATGCACCGTGGATGCTGCCGGAGTTTGTCCCGCTGTGGAAAGACGCCACGCTGGAATTCAAATTCGACTCGCAAAGCCTGACCATCGAGCGCTTGCCGGAAGTAGTGGACCGGCTCACGGCGCGTCTGCAATTCGCTCTCGACCATGCCAACGGCGCCGGCGAGCGCAAGGCGCTCTATCAGCGATTGCAGGCCATGCTGCCGGAGGCGCGTTCACGGGCGCTCGATCTGATTGAAGATCTCAAGCAGATCGCCGGCTCGGCGGGGAAGTTCGCTGACGAAATGGACTTCCGTTTCCTGCTTGATCCGCGGCGTAAGCTGCTCTCCCTCGGTTTCGACCTGGAAGCGGGAAAACTTCCCCCCGCCTGCTACGATTTGCTGGCTTCAGAGGCACGCATCGCGGTCTTCGCCGCCATCGCCAAGGAAGATATTCCGCAGGACGTCTGGTTTCTGCTGGGCAGAGCGCACACTCGCGAGCATGGATTTCCGGTGCTGCTCTCCTGGACCGGGACCATGTTCGAATACCTGATGCCGGTACTGTGGATGCGGACTTACCCCAACACCCTTCTGGACAATTCGCGCGGCGCAGCGGTACGCCTGCAGCAGATTTATGCCGCCGAAAAGGGCGTGCCCTGGGGCATTTCGGAGTCGGCCTACGCAAAAAGAGATGAGGCGGGAAATTACCAGTATCAGGCATTCGGCCTGCCTGATATTTCGCTGCATCAGGGTGAAGCCAACATGCTGGTCATCTCGCCCTATTCCACATTCCTCGCGCTGCACGTGGATGCCTCCCCCGCGTTGCGCAACCTGCGCCGAATGGAAGGCGAGGGCTGGTTGGGTCCGTACGGATTCTACGAGGCGGCCGATTACAGCACGGCTTCCGGTCGCCGCACCTGGCGCCATCGCCACGAACTGGTGCGCTGCTGGATGGCCCACCACCAGGGGATGACCTTGCTGGCGCTAGCTAACTTCCTGCACGACGGCGTGGTCCAGCGCTGGTTTCACAATGACCGGCGCGTGCAGGCCACGGAACTTCTTCTGCATGAAAGACCGGCGACCAACGTCAAATCGTTGCGTAAGCTTTACGGCGCGGCGGCGTGATGCACGCGTAGGGGTGGAGCCTGTCCTGAACGACGTCGAAGGATGTCCTCACCCGCCCTCCGGCGAGCCTTGCTCGCCTGCCCGGACGAGGGCGTCCAGGCCTACGTAATTTGAGGGCTGACGAAGATTTTGAATTCACTGATGAACTATGAGGAAGTGGTGGGGGTCTGGTATTCATCCGCCGTACCGGACTCCGGAAGCTCAAGCCCCCAGTTCTCACCGACGGAACCGAGTCCTTCCAGACCGACTTGGTACTCGCTTGTCCCCTCCATCGGTTTTACCCAGACCACGCGAAACTGGATCCTGCGCTGCCGGTATTGCAGCGTGAGTTTGTCGCCGGTTTTCAATGCATGGTGAATCGCGCCCAACCGTGCCCCGTTCGGGGTGATGTCCAGGGTGTGCGCCAGTTCGTTTACCGGATTGTTGGCCGAGTCCTTCCCCGATATCCGCACGGGCAAAACCATTTTGATTCGCTTGTGCCTTCGATTTCCTTTTCCCAAAAAAGCCCCCAGGGCGGTTCCGTATGATCTATTTATCGGCCGAATAAGAGCCGCACTTTAAGGGCCACCTAGCGCCCGGATGACAAATCTCAGCCTCATGCAGAATGAGAGGCTTAGGGGCGTGCTTTGGTCACAATACAGAGCACGCCCCGGGCGATTGACGCTCTGAAGCAACCGGTTGACAGTTTTTGTCAGACGGCAAACTTCCCTGCCGGAGCGCTAGTGATGGTCTAGAACCGGGCTTCCCTCCGTCTTTGATATTCCCAGCCGCCTCTCCTCGACCGGTCATGCATTGGGTGTTATTTCAGTTCGCAAGTCGGGCAGGACAAAGATCGCTTTCGCCAAATCAGAAGCGAGGGTCTCGGAACGATAGTAGCGCGTCAGGATCCCGTCCTTCCATTGCAGGAGATCGGGATTGTTCCGGGCAAATTCCTCCCAGCTCTGCTGGTTGCCGCCCCGCGCCATGCGCTGGTGAATAAGAAAAACGTACGCCCAGGTTACAGTCGCGTGGTAGAGCTGCGGCTTGCCATGAGAGTCGGCGAATCTCCGCAAGGCGCTGGAAAACGCCTGCAGGGCTTCCAGCACAGGGTATTCAGTCAGATACAGAAATGCCATGCGAACGTGATCGCGATGATGAAAGTGCTCGGGCGGCAGCGTGCAATCTTCAAAGCGTTCGATCCGTTCCTGATCTGTCATTTGCGTACCCATCGAATCAGGGGTCAACTCCAGGTTGGTTTTCGTCGGAACCTCAGGAAACGCGCCTGCGGGACGGTCGCGCGCGCCTTGTCTCCTTCAGACGGTGACTGGCAGCGGAATCCAGATCCAGGCCGTAGAACTTTTTCAACTCCTTGATCTGGTCAAGAGACGCCTGGCCAAAGGGAGCCTTGCCGTCGAAGGCATGCAACACGATCCCCTCCAGCAGATCGCCCAGCGTCAAGTCGTGGTACTCGGCAAAGGCCTTGAGCACCTTGAGCAAGCGCCTTTCCATCCGAACTCCCGTCTGCACCCGCTCCACCAGGAATTCTTCGCCGGACTTCATGGTACCAATGTACCATGGTACCAATTAAATGAGCAAGTGCCCGGATCCTGATGCCGCTCCCGCGAGGGCGCAATAAATTTCTCTTATCTCCTCCATAAATTAATGTTTTTAAAAGTATTTGTGATAGGGGCGAAAAGAATTATGCATTGGACTCTCACAGCCGCAGGGCGGTACTGTGCACCACGCTGGTAACGGGGCTGTTGCCGTGGATCACACCACACATGACTAGGGGAGAAAGAGAGTCGTCTAGATGAAGAGTGCCTTCCGTTGGAGGGTTTTGGTTCTTGCTGTAAGTCTCGGAATTATTTGCGGCTCCGCGAATCGAGCTTGGGCTCAGGCTGAGCCTGCGCCCGACCTTGCCAGCCGTATCGACTCTTTGGAAAAACAACTGGCGGACCTGCGCAGTCAGATGGAGGCGCAAAAAGCTGCCGCTGCCGCCCCTGCACCTGCCCAGGCCATGGTTGCCACACCGGCGCCGGCTGCCACTCCCGCACCCACTGGACTTGCCGGTCTGCTGGGTCCAACCACTCTGAGTGGATTCGTGGATGTGTACTACGGCTACAACTCGAACCAGCCCATCGGCCGCACGACCGCCTTTCGCAACTTTGACATCAACTCCGGCCAGTTCGGACTGAACATGATCGAACTGGTGGCGGACAAAGCGCCGGATGCTACGGCAAGCCGTCTCGGCTATCACGTTGCGCTGGGTTTTGGACAGGCGATGAACATCGTCAATTCAACCGAGCCCGGCCAGTTTGCAACCGAATCGAACTTCGATCAATACCTGAAGGAAGGATACCTGGAGTACCTGGCCCCCATCGGCAAGGGCCTGCAGATTAACGTCGGCAAGTTCGTGACCCCGGCTGGCGCTGAGGTGATCGAGACCAAGGACAACTGGAACTACTCACGCGGCCTGCTGTTTGCGCTGGCCATTCCCTACTTTCACTTCGGCACCAGCGCCAAGTACGCGTTCAATTCGAAGTTCGCGCTGACCGGATTTCTGGTGAACGGCTGGAACAACAGCATCGACAACAATAGCGGCAAGACTACCGGCTTCAGTGCCGCCTGGACTCCGAACAGCAAGTTCAGCCTGGTCCAGAACTATCTGGTCGGTCCGGAACAGTTCAACGACAACTCGAATTTCAGGCACCTTTCGGACACCGTGGTGTCGTATTCGCCCAACAGCAAGCTTTCTCTTCTGGCGAACTATGACTACGGCCACGATCACTTGACCGGCGCCCTGACTTCAGTCCATTGGAGCGGCATTGCCGGATACATCAAATACGCGCCCAACGACAAGTGGGCATTCGCCACCCGCGGGGAATATTTCAGCGACAACGGCGGCACGCAGACGGGCACGGCGCAGAAGCTGAGCGAATTCACACTCACCCTGCAGCGCATGCTGGCCAGCAAGCTCATGACCCGCCTGGAATTCCGGCGTGACATGTCGGACCAGAATGTTTTCCCGGACCACGCCTCGGGGCTCAAGGATTCGCAGAACACAGTGACCCTGGGCATGGTCTATGCCTTTAGCAGCGCGGATGCCAAGTAGTCAGGAGACTGTCGATTTGAAGCAACTGCATTTTTACCCGGTGACCGACGGCAATTGCTTCCAGGGATCACCCAGTGGCAGCGATGCCGCTGATATGTGGGCTCACGGCCTGGGTTCAACTCAAACCACCCCTAGTACCAGCACCCAGGCCGTGCCCGCGCCAAGGTTGGGTTCGAGTAAGGTAGGCGGGTTTTACAGGAGGCGAGGTTGCCTTTTATGGATGCAGCCAACGGACGGGGTCGCAAGCGTCCTAAACTTGCCCCGGTTCAAATACTCGATGTAAGGAGCAAAAGAATGGCGGCAAATGCAAAGCAGGGAACGTATTTGGGCACCACTTTGGTCGGCTTCACTTCCTTTGTGGCTGGGCTGCACAGCGGGGGCGGGCTGGGCATCGTCTTTGCCATCGTAGGGGCGGGTCTGCTGTTGGCCTCTGCGGCCGGCTTCTACAAGATCAAGACTGTATAGATCAAACAAGAGGGGAACCACATGAAGCTAGTCGGAGTTTTGCTGGCAGTTTTCGGATGGTTGCTTCCGGTTGTAGGTCTGGGGATGACTTCGTCCAACGGGGCGAGGTTGGTTCTCTGCATTGTGGGAATTGCCATCACACTCACCGCAATTCTCAAGCTGCTGATCAACTCCCACGAGAAGGAAGCAGTGTGGAAACAGTAGTCGGGCAGGACGGGACAGCGGGAAGGTTTACAGACCGGGAGCGCGGCGACCAGGAAGGGACCGCGTTCAACCTCACGAGGAGATACGCAATGACACGTTGCACATGGTTGAAACCATGTTTGTGGGCGGCGATTGTAGCGCTGCTCGTATGTGGACTACCGGCCTGGGCCCAGGGTCAAGCCGCTGCGCCCAGCGCTCCAGCAGCTGCCGCCACGCCACCGCCGCTTGCGGTGAACGCGCCCTTACCGGTCAGTGGCCCCAGCGCCGACGATCAGGCTGCGGGGGATCCCAGCGGAACTAAAACCGGAACTGCGAACGATGTGGTTCACGCCGATCCAGCCAAACCTCTCACCCTGGTGGACCTGGTGAACCAGGCGGGACAAAATCGCATCGCCATCAATTTTGTCTGGACCCTGGTCACCGGCTTCCTGGTCATGTTCATGCAGGCCGGCTTTGCCATGGTAGAGACCGGGCTGTGCCGCGCGAAGAACGCCAACCACACCATGATGATGAACTTCATGGTTTACGGTTTCGGTCTGTTCGCCTACTGGGTGTGCGGATTCGCCATCCAGATGGGCGGGTCGGCAGGAGTTTCGATGCTGGGAGGCATCAACCCGCTAAGTCACGAATTCACAATTCATCTGCTGGGACAGGACTGGGGCCTGTGGGGCACGAAAGGCTTCTTCCTGGCTGGCGCAACCTACGACGTCGGGGTCATGGTCCTGTTCCTGTTCCAGATGGTCTTTATGGACACCGCGTTGACCATCGTGACTGGCGGTGCTGCAGAACGATGGAAGTATGTGGCGTTCGCAGTCTCGTCGGTGCTTATGGGAGCCATCACTTATCCCCTCTTTGCGAACTGGGCGTGGGGCGGCGGATGGCTTTCCAAATTGGGGACAAACTACGGTCTGGGCGCGGGCTACGCCGATTTTGCCGGATCGGGGGTGGTACACGCCGTAGGCGGCCTCACTGCCCTGGCACTGTCGATGATCATCGGGCCTCGCATCGGCAAGTACAACCGCGACGGCTCCTCGAATGCCATGCCCGGACACGACATGGTCATTGTGCTGACCGGCTGCTTCATCCTCGCCTTCGGCTGGTTCGGGTTTAACCCGGGCAGCACGCTCGGAGCTTCAGGTGCTTTGCGCATCGGCACGATTGCGGTGGACACGATGCTGGCAGGGTGTACGGGTTCTTTCGGGGCGGTACTCTACATGTGGATCAAGTATGGGAAGCCCGATGCATCTATGGCGGGGAACGGACTGCTGGCCGGCCTGGTCGCTATTACCGCTCCCAGCGGCTATGTCAACACCATGGGCGCCGTCATCATCGGATTCGCCGCCGGCTTGCTGGTCTGCCTGAGCGTCGAGTTCATCGACCGGATTTTGCGCGTGGATGACCCCGTCGGCGCCATTTCGGTTCACGGAACCTGCGGTCTGTGGGGCGTGATCTCTGTCGGTCTCTTTGCCGATGGAACCAACGGCGTGAAAGGATTGTTCTACGGAGATCCCACGCAGCTGGTCGCCCAACTGATCGGAGTGGGCACACTGCTCGGCTTCGTCTTCACCTTCTCCTACGTGGCGAACCTGGGGATTCACGCCATCGTCGGGCAGCGGGCTTCCGCGGCCGATGAGCTCGAAGGCCTGGATATCCCGGAGATGGGTGCCCTGTGCTATCCCGAGTTTGTGCTCAAACCGGACACAACCCATGGCGGCGCAGCAGGAAATGTAAGCGCCGGCCTGCAGGTCGCACGGGAGACCGCATAATGACCAACGCTTTTCCTGTTAATTCTGAGTTGGGCGGGCATTCGCTTACCTGGCAATGTCCCCCGGCACTGGACTTACCTCGCGAAGCCGTCGAGTGCTTCCAGCGAGGGGTGGAACTCCTTCAACTGGGTGATCCGGGAGGGGCGCTGGTTGCGCTCTCCCGGAGCACCGAACTGGCTCCGGCCTTTGGAGAGGCCCACGTTTTTTTGGGCCTCGCCAATGCTTTGAGCAACAGGATTTACCCGGCGATCGATCATCTTGAACTTGCCGCCCAGCTCCAACCGGACAGCTTCGCGGCCCATTACACGCTGGCGCAGCTGAACTTCAAACTGCGCATTCCGCAAAAAGGCTACGCCGCCGCAGAACAGGCATTGCGCTGCGTGAGCACACTGGAGCAACGCAAGATGTTGACCCAACTGCTCAAAGAAGAACGAGCTCGCGAGCACAACGGAATTGCGCGTCCCTGGTTTGGCAAAGCCTATAGCAAACCCGGATTATTCCTCGCGGGGAGTGGCCTGGCGGCGGTCATTGGGGCCCTTCTGCTGCATGTTCGCTGGTAAAACGGGAGGAGTCACACATGTTTGACACGCTGCTCGAAATCCTGAAGAAACAGCGCATGGCTTGGTCGTGGGCCGTGATCATTGGCCTCTTCCTGATTGTTGCGGGGCACGCACCCCTTGTACCGGTCATCGCGGGATGCCTGCTGGCGGTCGGATTCTCCGTCTTGCGCGCCTGGCCCCACCGGATGGGAAATCCCCCGTTCGGGGAGCCTAGAAATCTTCGCTCCAGATGCTCTCGTTTCATGTGCCTGCGAATCGTTGCCGGCATGATCTTGCTGGTGGGCCGGGTCGCCGTCCTTCCCATGTGGATGCTGGCGACCGAGGTGCTGGCCACCATCCTGGGATTGTTTCTGTTCGGCTCTTTCACATATCAGATCCACAAAAACGCGCTCACTTACGGCATGTTGCTGATCGTAGTCTCCACCTTCTGCGGGCTGCAGAGTTCGGAGTGGCGCCTCGAGATTGCGCAACGCGGCTGGTGGTACTGGACACAACAGCACCTGCTTTCTTTCCACGGATTGGATGAACTGGTCCACGCGGACACCATGCTGTTTATCCTGGGCCTGACATTTTTCGTCTCCGTGATTGCCCAGACCCGGCTGCTGGAGGGGCTGACGTTTTCCCTGCTGCGACGCTACCAGGGCAAGATCCTCTCCACAGTGATCGCCGTGACGGCGGTTGTGGCCCTGGCTTCAGGCGTACTCGACGGGGTCTCGATGATCGGTTTGACCATCCGAACCCTGGTCATCATCCTGCTTCTCGCGGCGGCGCCGATTGCGGACATCCGCCACGCGGTCATGGTTTGCACCACCGTGACTACCGTCTGCGGCATCTGGCTGGCTTACGGTGAGCCCCCAAACCTCATCATGAAGGCGAACTTGTATCCTCGCCTGGGAAACGCCTTCTTCCTCATCTATTGCGCACCCATCGCGATTGCATGCTACCTGGTTGTGGCGCGGCATATTCGGAAAAGATTGCGTGGCCGGCAGATCGATCTCGACTCCATGGATGTGATCGACGCCAATGCCGAGGACGTGCGATTTCTGCAGGCGACTCGCCATAGCGAGGTGGTCACCCCGGTTGAACTCATAGAAGACCACGCCGAAGAACTGGGTGGCCGGACCGAACTTGTATTGCAACGGTTGCGGGGCGGCTGATTCGCTGGGCCTTGCCCTGGTCCGGGAACGAGTACCCGAGCCCGTCCGAAAGCGCCTGCTGGGTCATCTGGTGAGCGAGGAACTCGCTGAATCGCTCGATCGGCATTACATTCTCGACGCTGCCGGAGACCACGAGGGAGCCCTTGCGGCTGAGCGGTTGGTCGATGACACGCTGGCTTCTCTGGCCCATGTTCGCCGGCGCGCGCAGATGATCGGGGCGCTGGCGCTGCTGCCATTTGTGGGTTTCCTGGTACTCCACGGCTTCCACCACGAGACCCCGCTCTTCCTGGCGTCTTTCGCGGGATTCGCGGTTGCCGTGCTCGGCATCGCCACGATTCCGAAGATGCGCGCGCTGGCGCTGCGCGACGCCAGACACGAGTACGCCGAATACTACTTTCTGTTTCCGCTGTTTCTGTCGATCACGCTTCTGACCAACGCGGGATTTTTTGGCCAAGTGCAGGGCCTGATCCACCACGGGACGGATTTGGCAGGCGTGGCCTTCGCGCAATTTGTACGGATGCACGATTCCTCGGCCAGTCGGTGACAACAACATTGGTTTTGCATCGAGGCCTGCACACGGGACATCTGTTCGCCAACCGTACGTGCTGGGGTTGATGACCACATCGGGTCCGCGCAATCCGTTGTGGCCTATGCCTTCATCCCGATGGATGCAAATTACACGCCGGTGCAGTGATCGGAAATGACCCCGGTCATCGTGGAAATGCTGGCAGTAACTTGATTCTCTACGCTGAAAGCGCTTTCCTGAAGTGGCTGCACTGAAATCGTTCGAGTTGCTGCAGAAAAGTTTGATGGAGTCTATAATTCGCCTGACCTGAGGATAAACACAATGACGAAACTTGAAGCGATTATTCAGCCGTCCAGGTTCGAAGCCGTCAAAGGAGTTCTGGCGGAACTGGGGGTTGAGGGCATGACGATCTCTGACGTGCGCGGGCACGGCAGGCAGAAGGGTCACACCGAGGTCTATCGTGGCCGGGAATACACCGTCGATCTCGTGCCCAAGATCAAGATCGAAATGGTGCTGGCCGACAACCTGGTGAACGCCGCCGTCGACGCCATCGTGCAAAGCGCGGGGACAGGCAAGATTGGGGACGGAAAGATTTTTCTCTCCAAAGTGGACGAAGCCATCAGGATTCGGAACCACGAGCGCGGAGTGGCGGCACTCTAACGCACCATCACGTCAGGCCACCGGAGTCCGATGCCAGTGCTGGCGAATAGCGCGATATCAAAGGACGCATATCAGGCCGAGTCGGAAAAGATACGCGGACGATTCGAGCGCTCACACGACGGGCAAGCTGCCATCCGCGAGCGCTCGGATCTGACTGATTCCCTGATTGGGGAGTTGTGGAATCAAATTTCCCCAGCCTCGCCCGAGAGGATTTGCGTTGCTGCCCTGGGCGGCTACGGCCGTCGTGCGCTTTTTCCCTGTTCCGACGTTGATGTACTCTTCTTGCACGAGTCGGCCCTGACTGAAGACGCGCAAAAACGCGTTATCCCACGAATTTCGCAAGCCCTCTGGGACCTGCACCTCCGGGTCAGTCCTACGACCCGTTCCCTGGCGGAGTGCGGCAAGTTGCACCGCGACAATCTGGAGTTCAACATCTCCCTGCTCGATTGCCGCTACCTCGGTGGCGATGCAGAACTATTTGAAAAGCTTCGCTCACAGGTGATTCCGAAGATGGTGGCGCGCGAGGCGCTGGAGCTGCAACAGCGGCTGATCGATCTGACGTCGGCACGCCACACCAAGTACGGCCACACTATTTTTCACCTGGAACCCAATATCAAGGAATGCCCCGGCGGACTGCGGGATTATCAAGTGGCATGCTGGCTCAGCCTGATTTCCGAACTGGAGAAAACGGGTGTGTGGCCCGCTCCGGAGAATCTGCTGCCCAGCGCCCTACGCGCAGAGTGCGGTGCGGCCCTGAATTTTCTGTCAGCAGTGCGATGCTTCCTGCACTATCGCCAGGGCCGGGACCTGAATAATCTGACCTACGAACTTCAGTCTGAGGCGGCCGCGGCGGGAATCGGGCTGCCGGGCGGCGCGCCGGCCACGGCTGCGGTCTGGATGCGAAGTTACTTCCGCCACGTTCGCTCGATTTACAGACTGACGGTGCTCTTCGATGAAGTACCGCCCGGACGCTCCGGTCTCTACCGGCTCTTCGAAAATCGCAAATCGCGACTGTCCAACGCCGATTTCTCTGTGGTGGAGGGCCGCGTCTTTTTGCGCCAGCTCTCCTCGGTAAAGGACCCCACCATCCTGCTGGGCCTTTTCGAATTTGTCGGCCGGCATGGCCTCAAGCTGACAGCCGAAACCGAGCGCTGCGTGGAGGCCGCCCTTCCGAGCCTGCGGGAATGGGCCCACGATTCTCCGGAGGTATGGTCGTACTTCAGGCAAATCCTGATGTCGCCTCATGCCGGCGCCGCCCTGCGTGCCATGCACCGCCTGGGAGTGCTGGTCCTGCTGTTTCCCGAGTTTCAGGCGGTCGATTCCCTGGTGATTCGCGACTATTACCACCGCTATACGGTGGATGAACATTCGCTGGTGGCGATTGAGAACATTCACGCGCTGCGAACGCCTGAGAGTGAATTGGAACGCCGCTTCCGCGACATTCTGGACGGACTCGAACGTCCCGACCTGCTTTTCCTGGCGCTACTGTTTCACGATGTCGGCAAGGGCATGCCTTCGGATGACCATGTCGCCGCAAGCCTGCAAGCCTCAGCCAGCGTGCTGGAGCGGCTGCGGCTGGAGCCTGTGGACCGTGAGACCGTGGTCTTTCTGATCGCCAACCATTTGCGCATGTCGGCGACCACCCGGCGCCAGGACATTTTCGATGTCAACGTGGTGGCGGAGTTCAGTGAGTGTGTGGGCACCACGGAACAGCTGAAGATGCTGACGCTGCTTACCTACGCCGACGTTAAATCGGTCAACCCGGAAGCACTGACGCCGTGGAAGGCCGAGATGCTGTGGCAGCTCTATGCGGCTGCATTCAACCACCTCAGCCGGACTGTGGACGATCAGCGTCTGACCGCAAGCGCTACCAACAGCGAACGCATCAAGGAAGTGGCTGCCGCCGCAGGCGAGCCGGACTCGAAACACATCATTTCTTTTCTGGAAGGGTTTCCCAAACGCTATCTACTCATGCACACGCCAGAAGAGATCGTCGCGCACTGCCGGATGTACGATCGCCTCAAGGTGAAAGATGAGGAGCCGCAGATTGAAGTGCTCCGCCGCGACGGCTATTTTGAACTTGTTCTGTTGACGCTGGACTGCCCCGGCCTGTTTTCCCACGTGGTGGGTACGCTGTCATCCTGGGGCATGAATATCCTGAAAGCCGAGGCCTTTGCCAACAAGGCGGGCGTAGTGCTCGATACCTTCCGCTTCTCTGACCGGTTTCGCACGCTGGAGCTCAATCCTTCCGAAATCAACCGCCTTAAGCGGAAACTTGCCGAGGCGGTTTCGGGAGAGATTAACGTAGTCGATCTCATGGAGACGAAGTTCAAGCCGGGAGTGCAGAACCCGAAGGTAAAAATCGAGACCAGCGTGCAGACTGACAACACCTGTTCGCAGCACAGCACCCTGATCGAGATCATTGCGCAGGACCGGCCCGGATTGTTATACGACATCAGTTCCACCATGGCTGAACTGGGATGCAATATCGAAGTCGCAATCATCGACACGCAAGGTCAGACCGCGACTGACGTTTTCCATGTGACCTGCGCTGGCGCCAAGCTGGACCCGAGGCATCAGGAGAAGGTGCGAACGCTCCTGGGACAGCTGTAAATCACCGCAAACCACGTAGGGGCGGATGTCCACATCCGTCCGGTCGAGCGCAGCTCGACATTTTCTTCCCCACAATCAAAACCTAGCGGAGCTTCGCTCCGCCGGACGGATGAGGACATCCGTCCCTACGTGGTTTGTAGCAGGTATCTCCTGAGCGCGTCCTGCCAGTCGGGCATGGCGATGCCGCGGTCCTTCAGGCTTTCGGGAGAGAGCACAGAATATTTCGGACGTGCGGCAGGACGTACAAACTTGTCACTGGTGGTTTCGCGCACGACTGTTTGGAGTCCTGCTCCCGCAATGATTTCGCGGGCAAATTCGTACCACGAACATTCCCCACGGTTAGTGACGTGGACGATGCCGCTTCCCTGCTGGAGACACAACTGAATAATGGCGCGGGCCAGATCGATGGAGTAGGTCGGAGAGCCACGCTGGTCGCCAACCACTTCGAGCTCTGGCCGGCTCGCGGCCAATTTCAGAATTGTGTCGGGGAAACATTTTCCTCCCGGACCAAAGAGCCAGGAAGTTCGGACGACGCAGCACTCCGGCAGAATCTCCCCCAGCTGAACTTCTGCCTTGGCCTTCGATTGACCGTAAACGCTGCGCGGCGCGCGCGGGTCATCGGTTGCGTAGGGTGTGGTTTTGGTTCCGTCGAAGACATAGTCTGTGCTGAGAAAAAGCAGGCGTGCGCTTTGCTGCTTTGCCGCTCGCGCCACATTCACCGCTCCGCGGCAGTTCACATCGAAGGCCAGGTCATGATTGCTTTCGCAGGCGTCCACATCGGTGTAAGCCGCCGCCAGGACGATCCAATCAGGGCGGGCATGCTGGACCAGGTTTAGTACCTGCTTTTCGTCGCGGATGTCGCCGTCCGCCGAACCGAAGCCCGTGATCTCGTCATCCTTCCACTCACGCATCAGCGCCTTGCCCAACAGGCCGGTCGCGCCGAAGATAGCGATTCGCATGCGGTCAGTTCCCGATTTCGCTGAGGCCAGGTGCGCAACAAACCCTATGAGTATTGGGTGGCAATCCACTTTCGGTAGCTACCGCTCGTGACCTCTTTCACCCATTCTTCATTTTGCAAATACCAATCGATGGTCTTGCGCATACCGGTCTCGAAACTTTCACGTGGCTTCCATCCCAATTCGCGCTCGATCTTGCGGGCGTCGATGGCATAACGGCGATCGTGGCCGGGACGGTCCTTCACAAACGCAATCAACTTTCGATGGGGCACGGTGGCATCGCCGGGGCACAACTGGTCCAGGATGGCACAGACAGTTTCCACGATCTCGATATTCGGTTTCTCGCTTCCCCCGCCGATGTTGTAGGCTTCTCCCACTCTGCCTCTAGCCAGCACCGTGCGCACCGCCTCGCAGTGATCGGCGACGAACACCCAGTCACGCACATTCTGCCCGTCTCCGTACACCGGCAAGGGCTTGCCCTCCCGGGCGTTCAGTACCACGAGCGGAATCAGTTTCTCCGGAAACTGGTAGGGTCCATAGTTATTGGAGCAATTAGTGGTCAGTGTGGGAAGGCCGTAAGTATGGTAATAGGCCCGCACCAGATGGTCCGAACCGGCTTTGGAAGCGGAATACGGGCTGTTGGGCGCATACGGTGTGGTCTCGCAGAACGGTGGGTCGTTCGGGCCCAGCGATCCGTACACTTCGTCGGTGGAGACGTGAACAAAGCGGAAGGCCTCGCGATCCTGCGCTTTCAGCCCTTCGCAATACGACCGCGCCTCCTCCAGTAGACAGAATGTTCCGAAAACATTGGTGCGGACGAAATCATCGGGCCCATGAATCGAACGATCCACATGACTCTCGGCTGCGAAGTGCACGATGGCGCGGGGCTGGTGGAGTTTGAACAATCCGCGCAGGAGTTCGCGGTCGCAAACATCTCCATGGGTAAAGGAATATCCCGGATTGGAGGAGACCTGGAGCAGGTTTCGAGGGTTGCCGGCGTAAGTCAGCTTGTCGAGGTTGACGACGGGAGTTCCTTCCTCCTTCATCCATTGCAGGATGAAGTTGGAACCGATGAACCCCGAACCTCCGGTCACCAGAATCGTTTTTCCCATGGGAGCAGGCCCCGCCGATCGTGTTGTGGTTCATCGGCGACGCCGCTCTGATTGTAAACAAGAAAGAGAGCAGCCCTGTGTGAAACGCCGGTTTCACCCTCATAGACCAATTCCCTTCTTGAACCCAGGTCCGAGGCCACAACCGCACGCCCCCACGCGTAGGATTCCAGAATGGTCTTGCCCAGGGTTTCGTAAGCCCGAGAGGGCAGGACGGTGAAGCGCGAGGTGGGGATGAGCCGGTTGAGTTGAGGCCCCGCGACCCGGCCCAGAAACTCAACGTTCGCCAAGCCCAGATCTGCCGCCAGCCGCTCCAGTTCCGGCCGCTGCGGTCCCTCGCCGGCGATCAGCAGGCGAACGTTGGGAACGTGTTGCATGGCGCGTAGAAGATCGGTCAGCCCTTTCTCCGCTGAAAGCCGGCCGAAATAGAGGATGGGAGCGTCCGTGGATGGGTGGGACAACATCTGCGACGGCAGAGCCTGGAAGTGCGGGAGGACTTCAATTTTTGCGGCATCCCAGCCGTTTTCCACCAGCTTCGTCTTCACGAACCGGCTGGGCACGAGAAAGCGGTCCACGCAGCTCTCATAACTTCGCAGCCACTTGTGCAGGTACGCCTCGGCCGCCAGCAGCAGCGCCGCGCCGGGAGGTCCCGAGTAACAGCCTTCGGTGACGACATGCCAGAACTTTCCGCCATGGCAGCGCTCGCAGGCACGGCCCTGCGCCACCATGTTGTAACTGGGGCAGAGCAGCTTGAAATCATTGAGGTGATAGACCACGGGAACACCGAGCGCTTTAAGTTCCCACAGGATCGAAGGGGAAAGATGGTGGTAAATGTTGCGCAGGTGGGCCACATCGGGCCGAAAGGCCTTTACCATATCGCGCAATTTGTGCCGCGCCTGGCGGGAGTAGAGCGCGTGCGCCGCCTGCCGCGCGCCGCTCAGAGGACCGGACTTGGCGCCTTTGAAATCGATGGTTGGAACGAAGTGCTGGTCATACTTCGTCGGTGCGCCGCGCGGGTCCGCCATGGAGAACAACGCAGCCTCATGTCCGTGTGCCCGCATCAGCTCCATGAGTTCGAAGAGGTAAACCTCGGTGCCGCTGAAGGCAAAGTTATATTTGTTGCAGTACAGGATTCTCATTTGGGTCTTGCCTTACCTTTCTGGTGATACGGAAAACCATCAGGTCAGCCAGGGCGGCCAGGTTTTTCTCCCGGTCGAAGTGCTCCAGCACGTGTTGACGAGCAGCGCGGCGCACGCGCGGCAGCGCCGAGGGTGAATTGCGAATGAATTCGATCTGGGCGAGGAAATCTTCGAGCGAGCCGGCCTGATACAGGAAGCCGGTCTCGCCATGCTTGACCAGTTCAGGGATCCCGGTGATCGCGGGCGCGAGAACGGTTTTGCCATGCGCCATCGCTTCCATCAGGACTAGCGGGATACCCTCGCTGCGGCTGGTGAGTATGACCAGGTCGCACAACCGGTAGCAGGCGTCGAGTTCCTGCCGGCAAAGATGGCCCAGAAGCTTCACCTGCGCCTCAAGGCCGAGGTTTCTAATCAGGTGCTCGAGCCAGGGGCGCTGCGGCCCTTCACCCGCGATCAACGCGAAGAATGTCCGCCAGCAGCATGCACCTGCGCAGGCAGAGCCCGAAAGCACGGAGTAGAAGTGGGAAACTAAGCGGTTGTAGATACAGCGTCTCAACTGCGAACGATTGCAGTTCGCCCGTCTGCCCGGTGTCAGCTCGACGGGCACTGCACGGGACCACTTGCACTCCACGGCGGCGCAACTCTGCGATCTCCTCGAACACGTAGGGTTCCACCGGAGAGGGAAACTGGTTGGCGAGATAGGCGACGGTAGGCACTTTCGCGCGAGCACGAACTGCTGCGGGGTCAGCTGGGAAGAGCTTGCGAAGAGGCCTCAGCCTGGCGATTCTGGGCCGCCAGTATGCCCGCGAGCGTGAACAGCAATCCGTTCACGAACTGGTAATTCATCACTACGAAAGTGCCGTTAAACAGATACACCGCCACCAGGACCGGCCAGAATGAACGGAATTGGTCATCCAGAAGTGTGCCGTCGCGGGCCGCGGTGTGAGAGCGACGCCTTCCTCCCACCCGAAACAGGTCAATCACAATCCATAAATACAAAATCAGCCCCGCCATTCCGTGCTGCACGGCAATCTCCAGATAGGTGTTGTGAAAGAAGAAAGCCGGCTGATGGAAGTCGTGGACCCGCTTCGCCAATTCGGATTGCAGGTTGCTGGTTCCCCAACCGACGAGCGGCTTTTCCATAAACATTTCCAGGCCGGTCTGGTACATCACGACCCGGAATTCCACCGGGCTGCGTTCTTCCAAGCGATCAAAGAACGAAGTGTTGGTATCTTCGAAACTGAGAACAGTCAGAAGGCCCACTCCCCCGGCCAAAATCAAAAGGAGGCAGGCACGGCGAACCCGCCGGCTCGAAGAAAAAAAGATCAATGCGGGGATGCATCCGGCAAAAGACAGCCATACCGCCCGCGTCTGGGTTGCCAGAGCCGCCAACGGCACGGCAATCAGCAGCAATAGCGCAGGCAAGCCTTTCAATCGCCCGCGCCGAAATGAATCCAGAGCGATCAGCCCCAGCAGGTTCAAGGTGACGCCATTGGCTACGGCTTGCAGAAATGGTCCACGGGCGCGATCGGCATGGATGCCGAGGCTCTCGTCGAGAATGTAGTGCGGGAAGATCAGGTCTCTGGCGCCGCAAAGAAACAGGATCGCGATCAAACACAGATAGCCCAGTACCAGCAGCGCGAAGGTCTCGAGGCGGCGCAGCGAGGCCTCGTCGTCGAAAACCGATCCGGCCAGGTGATAAAGCGCGAAGGGCACGACCCACTTGGCGGCAAACACGCTCCAGCTCTGGGCGTCATACGGCTGGGCCGAAAGGCTGCCCAGCGCCAGCAACAACAGTCCGGCCATGGGCCACATAGCCGGGGCGGCGATGATTGGCCGCCGGCGCAGTACCAGCGCCCGCAACAGCACGACGAAAACCAGAAGCAGAAAGGCAATGCGGTCCAGCCAGTAAAAGTGCATGTCTGGAGGACGAAAGAGCATTACCGTGAGGGTTGCCAGGAACAACATCGCAGGCGCCGCGATCAGGGCATGCAGCGGGCGGAAGGCGGCGGCCACCGTCCACTGCGCCAGGGCGGGCACGGAATTTCGCAACGTGATTTGTCCGGTCGAGGCCATTCTAGGCGCCGCTTCCGTGCAGCATCACGAACACTGTCTTCCACAGAATCCAGAGGTCCATCCCCAGACTCCAGTGCTCGATGTATTCCAGATCCAGTGCCATGTTGCGTTGAAACGACGGGTCGCGCCGAGCGGTGACTTGCCACAGTCCCGGTGATCCCCGGGGTCACGTCGAGACGCCGCAAATGCTCCAGGCGATAGTGCTCGCAAGTCGTCGAGAGGATGCGGCCTGGGGCCGACCAGGCTCATCTCGCCGCGCAACACGTTCCACAGCTGAGGCAGTTCATCCAGGCTATAGCGCCGCAGAAATTGGCCGACGCCGCGTGATGCGAGGATCGGCGGCGATCTTGAAGCACGGGCCCCGGCGCTCGTTCTCGGCGCGCAGGCCGTCTTTCAACTTATCCGCGTCGCAGACCATGGTGCGAAATTTGTAGCAAATGAATCTTCTGCCCTTAAGCCCTACGCGTTTGGCCCGGTACAGCACTTGCCCCGGGGAGGCCACCTTGATCGCCAGGGCGACCGCGGCCAGCAATGGCGCGGCCGCCAGCAAGGCAACCGCAGAGAACGTGATATCGAGCATACGTTTCCAGAACAGGCCTGACGCCGGGGCTTTCTCTTCATGCAGCGTCAGTACGGGCACGTCCCCGAAATACTGCAGGGCCAGCTGACCCGGTCCATGCCCCTGCTCATGGGCGCGCTCGTAGTCATCGTCATAAAGATCGGGAACGACCCGGATGTTGAGCCGGTTGCGGCGCGCTTCGCGGACCACCCACTTCGCCAGGTCACGTCGGTCAGGAATCGCCAGGATGACTTCGTCCACGAATTCGCCGCGCGCGATGCGGGCAAGATTCTTCACCCGGCCAAGCACATCGCCCGCCACCTGTTCGCTTTCGTCCAGGAAGCCCACGACCGTGCGGCCGTCGATCCTCTCCCGCTCCAGGATTGCGGCCAGCTTGCGTCCCATGGGGCCTGCTCCGACGATCAGAACATTTCGTCCCTGCCCTCGCTCGATGCGGCCGAGCCGCGGCCCGCCGCTGCCGCGCGCTCCAGTCGAACCCGGTGCGAGGCCCTGGCAACGCTCCATCCCATGTGAGCGACGTCATCTTCTTTGGCGGAACCGAGCGAGGCGTGGCTGGACCGTGAAAGCCTTCGGGATTGAACGCCGCGGGGAAGGACATGTTAGACCGGCTCCAGTTCGTAGCCTGCAATGGTGACGGCGACGGAGCGTTGAATGGATTCAATCGAAATCACCAGGGTCTTCTGGCTGCTTTGCGCCAGGATGCCTTCCAGACCGTCGAGGCATCCGCCTCGAATTCGTACACGTTGCCCTACTCTCAGAAATGCGTGCAGCGCGCACGGAAGCTTCTGCGCCAGCAGACGGCGCAAGTCGTCAATCTGCCGGGCAGGAATCGGACTCGCATCCCCATGGACCTGCACAAACCCAATAACGCCTTCCGTGCGCAACACCCGGGTGCGCCACGGGGCTGACGGATGAAATCGCACGAAGACGTATCCCGAGAACAAGGGCAGAGAGATGATCTTTTGCCGGTCACTCCAGCGATGAGTTTCGTTCCAGAGGGGAAGAAAAGTTTCCACCCCTTTGGCTTGCAACTCGGCTGCAACCTTGCTTTCGAAGCGGTATCGAGTCTGCACCACGTACCAGGGCGCGGTTGGGGATAGTCTTTCCTCCAGGGCTTCCGGCAGCAACCGGCTGGGATAGGTTGTCATGGGAGGTCAGGGGTGTGGGACGAAGCTCTGCTACTTGAGTCCCATTCGGTTTGGCGGCCTGTTTTCCACAAAATGACTTCAAAGCTTTACGAGTGCATAAAACAAATCGCTGGACCCGGATGCCGTTGCCAAAGGCGCCGGAAATCCGGGTCTTCGGGGTTCAATGATTCAGAGGGTGCCCCACCCTCGTCGCTCCGTCTTGCGGAGAGACAGGGTGGGGTGCTTCACTGAAATCATTTCGTTGTCTCACTGCCCGCGCCGACTCGATGCATCCCTACAGCCTCCGGTAAATTCCTTCCGGGATCGGAAATGTTCGTCGGCTCAAGACCGATCCCAAGAGTCGGGCATTGGTAGCCTGCAGCAGCTGGACTGCTTTCTGGGCCGCCGCCCGCCGGGTCGAATTCGCCTCCAGCACCAGCACGACTCCGTCGCTCAGGTAGCCCAGCAGTGCAGCGTCGCTGCACAGTGCGGCCGGGGGACCGTGAACCACGGTGTAGTCAAATTCGAGCCGCAATTCCCGCAGCCTTCCCGGTAGCCATTCCACCGAGAGGCCGGCCTCGTTCTCGCCCACGAACATTTCGCGCGGCACGCGCCACAAGTGGCTCGAGACGCGCCGCGCCGTGTCGCGCAAGGGTCTGAATCCGGCTGAACGAAATACCGGCGCCGGAGTTCCATAGTCCTCGTTCTCTTCATCGGATTGAAGGTGGGCCTCTACCAGGGCCACATTTCCCGGAATCTGGGCCGCAATAGTCTGCCCGACTCGCAGACAGACGCCGGCCACATCGCCATCTTCGACGGCGCAGAAGACGACTTGGCGGGCCGGTTTGGGCCATCCCGGAAGAAATACCTGGCGCACCAGGCTGCGGATCTGCTCCTCGCCGAAGCGGTCGGGGTTCCACGCAATCGACTCGCGTGCCCAGGCCTGCGGCGGCGTAGTTTCGGTCTCGAAAATGTCGCCCGCCAGCGCGTGTTCCAGTAAATCCGGCCTTGTGCTCATTTATCTCTCCTTCAGTGATTCCTCTAGTGGCAGTGATGCGAGAACCGGTATGCCCAGATAGGCGACCACTTCATCCGGGGTCCGGAACCCGGGCGTCAGATAGTCAGCGCTAAAGGCCAGACCAGTGCTCAACGTGCCTCCGAGCATTACGCCGATCAGTCCAAAGACCCAGCCTGCCCGGGCCGGCAGCGCCGGCACCCTCGGTTCCTCGGCGATCGTCACGTTCAGAATTCCGCCCTGGTCGAGGGCATCCTCGATCCTCGCCTCTTCGCGCTTGTTCACGTACAGCAGATATTTCTCCTCCGCCACCTTCAATTCCGCCAGCAATTCACCCTGTCGAAGTGCGTTCCCTCCGAGCCGCTGTGCGACTTCCCGATAGCCAGCCACCTGGGCCCGGATTGCTTGTCCATGGGCCTCGAGCGTACCTAGTTCCACCTGCGCCTTGATCAGTTCGGACTTCGCCCATTCATGATTGGGTTCCTGGTTCGTGGTCTCATCGCGCAATGGCGAATGTTCCTCGCCCAAGATGCTGCTCTGGGTCTCCGCGATTTGCTGATCGATCTGCTGAACCAGGCGGTACGAGGGTTGGAATTTGGTCAGCAGTTCGGTCCGCTTCAACTGCAGTTCCAGTAGTTTTGACTTCATCTTTTCCGTCAATTGCGGGTTGTCCGAGTTACGAATCACGGTCAGGATCCGCTCCGGCAGCGACTTCAGCTTGGATTCCAGGTCCCGGATGCGCTGCCGGGTTTCGACGATCGTCACCTGGGTCTGGCGGTCATTGGCTTCGGCGTCACTTAGCTTCTGCAGTGCCATGTCGCGCTCCTGCGCGGCCGAAATCACACCTTGATCGCTGCTGAAATCCATCAGGCGGAATTCCGCGTCCAGCAGCCCGCGCCGGGATTGCGTGACCTGCTGTTCGAAAAATTCGTACTCCCCCGAAGGACGCCGCACCCGCTGCTGTCTTTCCAGATAGGCGTGCGCCAGAGAATGCAGGACCGCGGCCGCTTGTGCCGGATCCGATGACGAGTACTCCACTTGAATCAGATTGGTCTTTCCGTATTGGCACGACCGTCAGGCGGCGCATCATCCGCCGCACCGATCGCGCCAGCCGGACTTCCTCGCTGCCTCCGAGGTAACGCTCGTACCAGGGCCCCCGGGTCAATCCGGTGGCCTGTACCACGGTGCGCAGAATTTCGTCGTCCCGCAGCAACTCCACCTGTGAATTCAATTCCTCTTCCGTGACCTCGTCGCGCTGAAACATGGGGGACGGGGTGGGCGCAGGCGTCACCAGCGGGTCCACACGTCCCCGCCGCACCAGTACGTTCATATGGGCCTGGTAAGAGGGCGCCAACACGCCGTATCCGAGGATCGCCAGAAACGTCACCATAAAGGAGATCCAGGCCAACCGGCGCTGCCGGAACAGCACCGCCAACAGATCACGCATCGTGGGGGTGATAACGGGTACGGGCCTGCGAATGATGGTGAGTTCTTCCCCCATGCGGAGTTCTCCGGCAGGATGGCCTGCGGTCTATAGGTTGTTGGTATCGGGCAGCGGCTGAATCCGCTTGAGGGCACGGTAAGCCCGGGAGGCTTGTTGCAATTCGATTTTGGAGAGGAGTTGCCTTCCGCGCCTCTTCTTTAAAATTGGGTCGGATTTACGTATGTGCTGAGACTGGAAGTCGGAATGTAGCGCCGGATCTTCGAAATCGTGTTCTGCGGGACGTACAACAGATCGCCCGTCCGCAGATGGAAATCCTCAGCCAGGTTACGCGTCTTCAACATCTGCTTTACATTCAGGACCCGGGCCTCAGTCTGATCCCCCGAAATCCGCCGGAACAGTACTACCTGGGAGTGCTTGGCTTGCTCGGTGAATCCTCCAGCCAGGGCAACGCCTTCGGTTACCGTAGCGTCGCCGCGCAATTCGTACTTTCCGGGACGGGCCACGGCTCCGGTGGCGATGAAATAAGGCTTTTCGAACTCCTTGAGATTAATCGTGACTTCCGGATCGTGCAGCGTGGTGACATAGGCCTGGCGAACCGCGCTGCGCAATTCGGCCACGGTAAGGCCTTCCGCATACAGTTCATCCGATGCCCCGAAGGGCGATGAAGCCATCCGGCTGGACACTGAGGGTCTGGTCGAACTCGGAGGCAAAATTAAATTTGATCTCGATCACGTCGCTTCTTCGTATCCGGTAGGGCGGACGGCGGTTCCCCATCTCGTCTGGACTCGATGCACCGTCCGCTATTCCGGATTTCGTGGCCGCCGCCGCCCCTTGGCTGGTGCTTGGCGCTTTCGTCTGCTCCTGAGCCACGGCCGCCATCGAAACTGCCTGCACGGCGAAACCAGCGAGCACAACCACCGTACAGATCAGAACTCGTTTCATTTTTCTCTCTACGCTGCCGCCGTCGTCCGCGGCAAATTTGTTATTTGCAAGTTAGGCCGGTGGACAAAGAGCGGCAAGACATGGGAAGTGCTATCCACGAAGGTAGGCATCTTGCGCCGTGCGCTCAAAAATGTAGCGCCGGCATCTTGCCGGCTGTCCCGAGGGCGTCTCGCCCTCGTCGGTGTGAGGGCGGGACGCCCTCACGACAGCCGGGGGGACGGCGGCGCTACAAACCCCGGGGGTGCCTTTTCCCCGTCCTCTTTAGTAGTACCCACCAAAGTAGACTGGCGAATCCCGCAGGTCTCGCCCAAGTGTAGATGGAGACCAAAACGGGTCGATATCCGCAGTGAATACAATTACTTACAGATGACCCTGGAGCCGCTGCGCTGGCCGCGCTCAGTTTCGCTCCGGGTTATCCACTGTTCATTCGAACACTGGCGATGTTGAGATGTCACAGAAACGCCTCCCACAATGCTGTAGGCTGGCGCCAATTTGTTGAGGATTCGGATTAGACCGGAGGATGCCAACTGCGCGCCGAAAGGATTTGTGACAACCATACCTATTGAAACTTCGACTTCCATTGGAGTTCTGGTCGCCGACTCCAATCAGATGCAATGCCAGCTTCTGGTCAGTGCGCTTCGCCGCCGGCCGGAGCTTCAAGTCACTTCATGCCCGCTTGATCCGGACATTATCCTGCACGCAATCAGCTCACTGTCCGTACAGGTAGTCGTGCTTAACGCGGACAGTCCCACAGATGGCTGGCCGGATATGACGGTGGTGCGACGGATGCACCTAGCCCATCCCGAGGTGGCAAAAATCATTTTGCTCGACACCTATGATCGCGAGGTCGTGGTAAACGCCTTTCGCTCCGGCGCCCGCGGCCTGTTCTGCTTCTCCCAGTACCCTTTTCGACTGCTGTGCAAATGCATCCAGAGTGTGCACCAGGGGCAGGTATGGGCCAACAGCGAGCAACTGCAATACCTGGTCGAAGCCTTGAGCCATGTGCCCTCGCTGCATATGGTGAATTCGCGGGGGGTTCGATTGCTGACTCCGCGGGAAGAGCAGGTGGTGGCCCTGGTCGCGGACGGCCTGACCAATCGCGAGGTGGCGCGTGAACTCTGCCTCAGCGAGCACACCGTAAAGAAATACCTGTTCCGTATTTTCGATAAGCTGGGCATATCGAGCCGGGTGGAACTGGTGCTGTATGCGCTCAGTCACGGGGGTTCGCGCCAGGCCGAGTGGGTGGCCGGACTCGGCGCCTGAGGGTGCATATCTCAGGAGGCGGCCGTCACTGGGTCTCCGGCATCTTCTTGCAGACGATGACGGTATGCCCGGTTTTGGAGTCGATCCGCGTAGTCACCGGCACGCATCGGCACGACACTGTGTTGGCATTCTCCCGCTTGGTCACAACGCAGTGCTCGATGACCTCCGCGGTGGGCGGGGGCATCTGGCTGCGCACCGGCGCGGGCGGCGGCGGCTGGGACGGCGCGACCGGCTTCTTCTTGGCCGAGCACCCAATCAGGAACAGAAGCAGGATGAGCCAGAGGCGTCTCATGGATGAATAGCAGCTTGCTTGGCCCACTATAAGGCACCGCCCATCCCGTGGATATACACTCGAGGGTGCCCCGTCCAAGCCCCGCTTGGGCGGGGGCTTTTTGTGCGTGCTGCAACGCCGCAGTGGGCATAACCTCGGTGCGCTCCCGGGTGGAAGAGACTCGCTTAGTCGATTGTGTCCAGACGCCCTCCGCCCAAGGGGAGCTTGGACGGGGCACCCTCGGGCACTCTGGGTCAGGGGCAAGACTTACATGAGCGCATACAGGTAGCCGTCCGTGCTGCCTACGTAGATCACGTTGTTCACCACTACCGGTGATGACAGTATCGCTCCCACGCTCATCATCTTCTGCACGCCGATCACCATGCTGTCGTAGAAATTGTCGGTGAATGCGGCTTCATAGTTGGGAGTTCCATCCGGTTTAGTGAGCGCGGGGCCATTCTGGCGTGAAGAGTCGGTCTCAAATGTCCACGCGAGCTTCTGGCTGGCGAGATCTATGGCGATGAGCTTTCCCTGGTGCGAACCGATGTAAAGCATGCCGCCAGCCAGCGCCGGCGAAGAGAACAGGGGCCAGTGATTGAAGTTGAGCGAAAAAATCGGGGTTCCTGCCTTGGCGTCCATCGCGAAGACCGTTGCCGTGTCCGAGGTCGCGAAGTACACCTTGCCATCCCGCACCGCCGGCGATGTGATGACCCACGAACCTTTATTGTTAAAGGCCCATTTTTTCTCGCCCGTCCGGGCATCGAGCGCATAGAAGTTCGAATCGCGGCAGCCAAAGTACACCACGCCATCCATCACAGCCGCGGAAGATTGAATGCCAACCTGGTTGTAGATGTTGTGGTCCTCGCCGGTCTTGAAACGCCATTTCTGTTTTCCACTGGCGGCATCGAGCGCGTAGAAGTAGCTGTCCCAACTGCCGACGAACAAGGTTCCATCGGAGATCGCCGGAGAGGCGTGGACGACATCGCCGGTGTGAAATTTCCACTTCAGCGTTCCCGTTGCTGAATCCAGGGCATAGACATTGCCGTCGCCGCTTCCGAAATACACCGCTCCACCCCACAGCGCAGGTGACGATAGATAGAAGTCGAAGGGGTCGGGCATGGTTTCCGCGGCGGGTTCAGACCCGTGCAGATGCTTGCCTGCGAATCGCCTTTCGCCCTCGGTCTGAAACTTCCATTTCAGCTTCCCGCTGGCGGCATCGACCGCATAAAACCTGCCGCTGTAGCTGCCGAAATACACGACTCCGTTCTCCACCGCAGGCGACGATGTTACCCGCACGCCGGTAAACAGCTTCCATTTCTGCGTGCCAGATGCGAGATCCACTGCGTAGAAATTCCCGTCCGTACTCCCCACGAAGACCATGCCATCGGCCACCGCGGGCGACGAGATCACCTGGCCGTCAGTGTGAAACTTCCACTTGACCTGGCTGAATTGCGGGACGCCGGGCGAGTTATAGACGCCGGTGTGGGCCAGGTTCCCGCGAAACATGGCGGCGTCCTGGCCGAGAGCAGTGAGGCAGAACAGGAGTGCGGCGAGCAGAGAACGGCGAGCCATTTTCATCCGGAATAGACGAAGGAACCTAGATAAGGTCACTAGCAAAGAGTCGGCCACCGTCTGGCGTAGGCCCAGATGTCCTCATCTGGGTGGGCGAGCAAAGCTCGCCGGGCCGGCGGCCGAGCTTCGCTCGGCTGGGCAGATGAGGACATCTGCCCCTACGCACGTGCCAGGCAAAAGAAAAAAAGGAAGCCCGAACTTCCCCTCTTGATGCGCAAAGACCCCGCCCAAGCGAAGCTTGGACGGGGCACCCCACAAGGCTACAGAGCGGCGCACACCGACTTTACCTCGGTGTAGAGCTCCAGGACATCGTGCCCCATTTCGCGACCCCAGCCCGATTGCTTATAGCCGCCAAAGGGCAGTGCTGCGTCGAACACGTTGTAGCAGTTGATCCAGACCGTGCCGGCGCGCAGTTGCGAAGCCAGCCGATGCGCCTTACCGATATCGCGCGTCCAGATGCCTGCCGCCAGCCCGTACACGCTGTTGTTAGCTTGCTTGAGAACGTCATCGTAGTCGGTGAAAGGAATTGCCGAAACCACCGGACCGAAAATTTCCTCGCGCACTACTTTCATGTTTTCGTTGGTATCGACCAGCACGGTAGGTTGAACAAAGTATCCTTTGTCACCGTGCCGACCGCCGCCTACCACCGCCTTGGCGCCTTCAGAGCGTCCGGATTCGAGGTAGCCGCAAACCCGGTTGAGCTGCTCTTCGGAAACCAGGGGCCCCATATCGCTCGACTCCTCCCATCCCGGACCGACTTTGATCTTTTTTGCCTTTGCTGACACTCCTTCGACCACCTCGTCGAAGATGCTCTTCTCCACATACAACCGGGAGCCGGCGCAGCAACATTGTCCGTGGTTAAAGAAGATGGCGCTGGCCGAGCCTGAGATCGCCGTCTTCAAGTCTCCATCGTTGAATACAACATTGGGGGACTTACCGCCCAACTCCAGCGACACTTTCTTCAAATTCCCAGCCGCCGCCTGAAGGATGAGTTTGCCAACTTCCGTGGAACCGGTGAAGGCGACTTTGTCCACATCCGGATGCGCGGCCAGGGCAGCGCCGGCGGTCTCTCCATAGCCGGAGACGATATTCACGACTCCATCAGGTATTCCAGCCTCCTGAACCAGCTCGCCCAGGCGCAGGCAGGAAAGTGGCGTTTGCTCCGCCGGCTTGATCACAACGCAGCATCCCGTGGCCAAAGCCGGCCCCAGCTTCCAGGCGGCCATCAGCAAAGGGAAATTCCACGGAATGATCTGGCCCACCACTCCCACAGGCTGGCGCAGGGTATAGGCCAGGAATTTGGTGCCGGCGGAAATCGGAATGGTATTGCCTTCAATCTTGGTCGCCCAACCTGCCATGTAGCGGAACAGGTCCACGGCCAGCGGCACGTCCGCCACCCGCGCTACCTTGAGCGGTTTGCCATTGTCCAGCATTTCCAGTTCGGCGAATTCTTCCAGATTTTGCTCCAGCAAATCTCCCAGTTTCCAGATCAGGCGTCCGCGCTCGGAGGGCGTCATCTTTGACCAGGGGCCGGTCTCGAAGGCGGCGCGAGCTGCCTTGACGGCGCGGTCGATGTCCTCGCGATCTCCCTCGGCGATGCGAGCCAGCACCTCACCCGTAGCCGGGTTGTACGTGGGAAAAGTCTTACCGGAAGCGGCTTCGACCCACTGTCCGTTAATCAGCATCTTGCGGTTCTTGGAGATATAGCTTGTGACCTTGTCATCCATTTGAACGCTGGATAGTACGGTTGCCATAAATTTCCCTCCTCTAGTTACAAATTCTTACAATGGCGTGCGTCGAAGTGCCGCCCCGCACGGGCGATAGCAGAGTGCCTCACTTATCGATAAAGGACCGATCTTGTACGGCCTGTAGGGCAAAAGACGGACACCCGGCCAATTCACCGGCGCATTCACCGCAGATTGTAGCTCATTCCTGTGTAACGGTGCTGGTGCATCGGTTTTGCATTGGGCGGAACTCTGTCTACAATGGGCTTTCCCTTCGGAATGAAATGAAGAAGCTCGACTACCGTTCGCGTCGTTGGACCGTGATCGCCTCCGGGCTGCTCTGTGGAGCCCTGGCCCTGGTCGTGCTGTTTACCAACCGTGGCGCCTTCTTCAGCCCCCTGGCGGTGGTGGTGATGGGCGCCGTCGGACTAGCGGCCGTCCTGCTGCAGCTTCGCTTGCAGAATAAGGAACAGGCGCAATCCTCCAGTTCGCCCGCCTGGCTGAACGTCCTGGGCATTCTTTTCGCCCTGGCGGCGTTCTTTGTGGATCTGCTTCACCTCAATTCACAGGCCACCGAGGCGCTGGCGCTGGGAGCAGTTGCAAGCTTCGGCGTTAGCGGGGTAATTATTCTGCGCAGTTTCCGCAAGAGCGCCACTTCCAAATGAGCTGGGGCAGATGATTCCGGGCGCGCCCATTCTGCTTCCCGACCCCTTCAACGCTGCTGCCTACTTCATCGATCGCCATATACACGAAGGCCGTGGAGAGAAGATTGCCATCGAGGCGGGAGAGGCCCGCGTCAGCTATCGTCAGTTCCAGGAGAGCGTAAACCGCTTCGGGAACGCTTTGCGCGGGCTGGGCGTGCGGATCGAGGAACGCGTCTTCCTGCTCCTGCTCGACACTCCCGAGTTCGCGTTCAGCTTCTTCGGAGCGATCAAGATCGGGGCTGTCCCGGTCCCGGTCAACACTCTGCTCAAAACATCCGACTATCACTACATCCTGAACAATTCGCGGGCACGGGTAGCAGTGGTCAGCGAAGCGCTCTATCCCCAGCTGCAGGGCTGGGAGAAGCTGCGCTATCCGCAACACGTCATCATCGTGGGCGTGGCGTCAACCAGCCTGATAGAAAAGGGCGCGCAGCCTTTCGCCGACCTGATCGAGCGAAGCTCGCCCCAACTCGATGCCGAGCCCACCAGCAAGGATGATGTCGCCTTCTGGCTCTATTCTTCCGGCTCGACCGGATTTCCCAAAGCCTGCGTTCACCTGCAACACGACATGGTGGTCTGCGCCGAACGCTATGCCAAGGGCATTCTCGGCATGACCGAATCCGACCGCTGCTTCAGCGTGGCCAAGCTCTTCTTCGCTTATGGTCTGGGCAATGCGCTGTATTTTCCTCTGGCCGTCGGCGCTACCAGCATCCTTTGGCCGGGGCCGCCCAGGCCCCAGCACGTGTTCGAAATCATCGAGCGTCACCGCCCAACCCTGTTTTTTTCCGTGCCGTCCAACTATGCGAATCTGTTAGCTTACGAACCCGGCAAAGTCCATGTGGGCGCGGACGCCCTCGTCCGCCCTGTCGAGCGAAACTCGACTTCTCGAGACTTTGATCTCTCTTCAATCCGCTATGGCGTCTCCGCCGGCGAAGCCTTGCCGGCCGCCCTTTTCCATCGCTTCAAAGAACGTTTCGGCATAGAAATTCTGGACGCTATCGGTTCAACGGAAGTCCTGCACATGTTTATCGCCAACCGCCCGGCTGCAGTCCGACCCGGTTCCAGCGGCCAGATCATCCCCGGCTACGAGGCGAAGATCGTGGACGAAAACGACGAACTCGCAAAGCCCGGTGATATTGGCAACCTGCTGATCAAATCCGACTCCACCTGCTCCCACTACTGGAACCAGCACGAGAAATCCAAGACCACTATCGAAGGCCACTGGATCCGCACCGGTGACAAGTATTATCAGGACGCCGACGGATATTTCTGGTACGCCGGACGCTCCGACGACATGTTGAAATGCAGTGGCGTGTGGGTAAGCCCCATCGAAATCGAAAGCGTGCTGATCGACCACCCCGCGGTTCAGGAAGCGGCGGTCGTTGGTCGTGAAGATCGCGACCAACTGCTGAAGCCCGCGGCATATATCGTTTTGAAAAATGGCACGGCGGGCACGCCCGAACTTGCCCGTGAACTGCAGGATTTAGTAGTCAGCCGCCTGCCCATCTTCAAGCGCCCGCGCTGGGTAGAATTCGTGGACGAACTGCCCAAGACCGCGACCGGGAAGCTGCAAAGATATAAGCTGCGGGAGCAGCGAACTAACCTCTAAACACTCTTCAGTCCGAGCCCAGGTTCAAAATAGAACAATCAATCTAAATTCAGTACGGTTTTGGCTGCGAAGCGCGCCGGCGCTGCGCTAGTGTTGAAGAGCCAAAGGCGGGCAGGTTCTGGTAGCGCAGGTTTTAGGTGCAGCAGGTTCTGGATGGAGCAGGCTTTTGGTGGATCGGGTCTAGGGTGGAGCAGATTCAGGGTGGAGCAGATTCAGGGTGTATCGGATTTAGGGTGGAGCAGGCCTTCAGGCCTGCATTAAGAGCCGCGCTCGGAGGGCTTCAGCCCCTGAGGTACTTTGTGACAATTCCATATCGAGGATCGACGGGAGCGGGCACCTATTTCATCACCGCTTCAACCTGGGAAAAGAAAGCCCTCCTGCAATCGGAGCGGATAGCAAAATTGTTCATCAATGTCCTCTTCAACTATCAGAACCAGAGCAGGTACGGCCTGCATGAATTTGTGGTGATGCCAGATCACTTTCATGTACTGCTTACGCCAGTTCCTCCGGTGACCCTGGAAAAATCAGTCCAGTTCATCAAAGGCGGCTTCTCATTTCGAGCCAGAAAGGAAGGAGGCCTGATTGGAGAGATCTGGCAGACCAGCTTCTATGATCACCGCGTGCGAGATGGAGACGAGTATTCCCGGTTCAGACACTATATCCATATGAATCCAGTGCGACGGGGATTGGTACCAAGCCCTGAGGAGTTCCCCTACAGCTCCGCGCTCCTGAAGCTTGATGAAGTACCGCAGTGGCTAAAGCCAGCAGCATAGCAAACCTGTACTGCAGGGCTGAAGCCCTGCTCCACCCTCTTTTTCGCCGGCACCTTGCTTGCCCAAGGTGGAGCAACACTTTCAAGCCCGCATCCCATATCTGGGGTGGACCAGGCCTCAGGCCTGCGGCCCTGATCCTGAGTGGAGCAGGCCTTCAGGCCTGCATTAAGGCCGCGCTCGGAGGGCTTCAGCCCCCGAGGTACTTCATTTCTTCACCTGTATCCCCAGCTCCCTCAGCTGCGCCTCACTCACCGGGGTCGGCGCATCCACCATCAGATCGACCGCCCGGGCGGTCTTGGGGAATGGAATTACTTCGCGCAGGCTGTCGGCGCCGGCCAGAATCATCACGATGCGATCCAGCCCCAGCGCAATGCCGCCGTGCGGCGGCGTGCCATATTCCAGCGCCTCCAGAAAGAATCCGAAGCGCGAGCGCGCCTCTTCCTCCGTCATGCCGAGAGCGCGGAATATCTTGCTCTGAATATCCTGGCGATGAATACGGACCGAACCCGAGCCCAACTCGGTGCCGTTCAACACCACGTCGTAGGCCAGGGCTCGAATCTCGCCCAGCGGGGACTTGGGATCGCCGGTGGTATCGAAGCTGGTTTCGAGCTTGGCCATGTCTTCATCGTGAAGCGAGGTAAAGGGATGATGGGCCGCATTCCAGCGCCCAGACTCGCGGTCCCATTCGAACATGGGGAAATCGGTGACCCACAGGAAACGGTAATCTTTTGCAGGATCGCCGGTCTTGGCAAAAGCCCCGTGCTTGGCCGCATACTTTTGGGCCAGGTCGAGCCGGAGCTGGCCGCATGTCTGGAAGAACTGGTGTGCGCTCTGCTTTGACTCCGCCTTGCGCACCGCCAGCACCCACAAATCTCCCCCCTCAACCCCGGCGGCTTTAAGAACCGGTTCGAGCGAATTGGGATAGTCGCGGGCAAAACGGTTGGGATCGCTCATCAAACTCACGTATGACGTTCCTTGCGCATGCGCGAAGGCTCCGTAGGTTCCGATGGTCCGCCGTTCGGTTCCGGAAATTTCTCCAGCTTTTGGAATACGAATAAGCAGAGAAGTGAAATCCGGGCTGACCTTGAACGCCGCAGCGAATTTCTCCCGCTCCTCGGGCGTGAACGCGGAGCGTACGTCCGTCATGGGTGGCAACCGTAAGTCCGGCTTGTCGCTGCCGTAAAGGCGCATGGCCTCGTCGTAACTCATGCGCGGGAAGGGCGTTTTGATTTCGTGCCCGGCAGCTTTGAACGCCGCGGTCAGAAAGCCTTCGACCACCTCCCACACCCGCTCCGGCTGGGGATACGACATCTCCAGATCGATCTGGGTAAACTCCGGCTGGCGGTCAGCGCGCAGGTCTTCGTCGCGAAAACAGCGCACAATCTGAAAATATTTGTCAAAGCCCGAAATCATCAGGATCTGCTTGAACATCTGCGGCGATTGCGGCAGGGCATAGAAACTCCCCGGCTGCACCCGGCTGGGCACCAGATAGTCGCGCGCGCCTTCGGGCGTCGAGCGGGTCATGAACGGGGTCTCGATCTCGAAAAATCCCTGCGCGGAAAGATAGTCGCGAATGGCCAGCGCAACTCTATGCCGCAGCTCAATGTTGTACTGCATGGCATCGCGGCGCAGATCGATGTAGCGATACTTGAGGCGCATTTCCTCGTTGGGCAGAACCGACTCGCTGGGAAGGAAGGGGGGCTGCTTCGACTCGTTGAGGATGCGCAGTTCCTCCGCGATCAATTCCACCTCGCCGGTCGCGATGTTCTTGTTGACCGTGTCGGGGACGCGCTGCTTGGCCGTGCCTGTCACCGCGATGACGTACTCGTTGCGCAGCGCCTCCGCCTTCTGGTGGATGGCGGGATCGCGCTCCTTGTTGAACACCACCTGGGTGACGCCGCTGCGGTCGCGAATATCAATAAAGATCAGGTTGCCCAGATCGCGCCGCCGGTTTACCCAGCCCATGAGTACTGCTTTTTTGCCGGAATCTGCCGGACGCAAAGCGCCGCACATATGGGTACGTCGTAGATCGCCAAGAAAATCGAGCAAGTTGTGCCCTTCAGTGAAGAATGGAGTTGTAAGCCGAATGAAAGATTATAAATGTAGGCGCGAGCGTCCCGCTCGTGCGGCCCGACCAGCGACCCGTCTTAGAGTTTGGGAGCTGCGAACTCAGTCAATCGGCCGCGCCGCCGTGGCCTGCTGGAACTTGAGCCGCCACTGGTCATTCTGCTTTACCCAAAGATCGGAGATGTGCTGATAGCGCGGCGCCATGCCGGGCGCATCGCCCTCCGGCATGTGAATGATGCAGTCGTAAGTGACCACGGCTACCTCATCGTTGACCGGCAAGACCCGCATATTGTAGGTGTAATAATTCTGCAGTTCGCCCGCACGAGCGCCCTCCACAATTTCTTCCCTGTCATGCAGCTTGCCTTCGCTGCCCACGAAGACGAAATCATCGGTCAACGTTCGTTTCAGGAAATCCGCGTTCCTGCTCTTCTGAGCTTCGGGGACCGCGTTGGTGTTCGTGATCAGCGTCTGCTCCAGGGGACTGAGGAGCTTGGACGAACTCCCCGGATTCTGCGCAAATCCGACCAGCGAGAAAGAAAAGCAGAGCAGACCGGCAATCAAACCATAGTTTCTCATTAGTCCTCCTCTTAGCAAAATGTTCTGCTACTTCGCTTGGATCTTTCCTGCCAGTTCGGCGCGCGGGACTGAAATCTGCTCGCCGGTTTCCAGGTTCTTGAGTGCAAACGAATCGGCCTTGACTTCATTTTCGCCCACGATCAGGGCAAAACGCACGCCCAGCTTGTCAGCGGTCTCGAATGATTTTTTCAGCCGGAAAGTCTCGTCCCCTAATTCAACCACCAGGTCATGACGGCGTAGCTGGCGCGCCAGGCGCGCGGCCTCGCGATCCATGCCAGCACCCAAGGGAGCGATGTAAACATCCGGCTTACGCTGCACTGCCTCGGCCGATTCCTGCAGAGCCAGCACCAGCCGGTCTTCGCCAATCGCAAAACCAATTCCGGGGGCGCTGGGGCCGCTAAGGGATTCCGAAAGCCCATCGTAGCGCCCGCCGCCAAGGATTGCGTTCTGCGCCCCTAAAGCGCCATGGGTGAACTCAAAGGCCGTCCGGGTGTAGTAGTCGAGCCCGCGTACCAGGCGATCGTTGAGTACGAACGGGACCCCGACAGCCTTCAGTATCTCCTGCACCTGTTCGAAGTGCTTGCGGCAGCCCTCATCCAGAAACGCGCTGATGCGCGGCAGCTTCTCGATGATGGGCTGGTCTTCCGGAACTTTGCAATCGAACACGCGCAATGGATTGGTGACCGCACGGCGTTTGCAATCCTCGCACATGCCGCCCACGACCGGTTCCAGGGCCTTGCGCAGGGCCTCGTTGTAAGCCGCACGGTCGTTCGCGCAACCCACAGAATTCAACTGCAATGTCCAATCCCGGATGCCAAGGCTGTCAAGCAGCGTGGCCAGCAACTCCAGCACCTCGGCATCGCGCGCCGGAGACTCGCTGCCCGCGCTGGCCGGCCCGATGACCTCTGCTCCGATCTGGTAGAACTGGCGATATCGCCCTTTCTGCGGCCGCTCTCGCCGAAACTGCGGCCCGATGTAGTAGAGCTTGTTCAGCCCGCGCTCCCAGAGTTTGTGCTCGATGTATGCGCGCACCACGCTGGCTGTGTTCTCCGGGCGTAGAGTAAGCGACTGGCCTTTGTCGCTCTGGGCCCTGCCGCGGTCTTCCCAGGTGTACATCTCCTTCGCGACCACATCGGTTTCCTCGCCCACGCCGCGGGCGAAGAGTTCGGTCGATTCGAAAATCGGGGTGCGTATTTCATGAAAATTGTAGGCGCGGAAGACGTCGCGCACCGCGGCCTCGACAAAATTCCACAGCGCCGTCTCCGGCGGCAGAAGGTCGCGCGTTCCTCGAACCGCTTTGATCATGAAAGTCGCTTCTGGCTGCTGGCCCCGTCCTTGTGCTTCATGAGTACGAGATCTCAGCTCTCAGTTTCAAGTTCCCGGTTCACAGCAGAATACCTTAAACCTGCAGCGATTCAGGCCGCGAAGTCTTCATCCTGTGGTATGGGCATGGGCGGCGGCACACGGTCAGTCACTTCGGCGAGGGCTGCCAGTTTCTCCGCCAGCGCGCCAGTCAATGACCCTGGCTGATAGCGCCAGCGAAAATTTCCCTCGGAGACACTGGGCGTGTTAAGCCGGGCCTCGCTGCCCAGTCCCAGCACATCCTGGAGCGGTACCACCGCCAGGTTCGCGACTGACTCCTGCGCCAGACGAATGAAGGCCCAGTGAATGCCGTCTTCGCAAGGTCCGACGTAGGCTTGGATCGCTCGCCGCTCGCTCTCCGACACGCCCGACTTCCACCAGCCCAGGGTGGTGTCGTTGTCGTGCGTGCCGGTATAAACGACCCGGTCGGAGGTGAGGCGATGCGGCAGATACACGTGTGCGCCAGCGTCCGCGAAACCAAACTGCAGCACCGACGTCCCCGGAATATGGTGACGCTCGCGCAGCGCGTGCACCGCGGGCGTGATGTGGCCCAGGTCTTCGGCGAAAAAGGGCAGCCCGCCCAGCGCGTCACGGAGCTTGCTGAAGAGCTCGTCCTTGGGGCCGTCCACCCAGCGGCCGTTTACGGCGGTAGGATCGTTGGCGGGGATCTCCCAAAACTGATCGAATCCACGAAAGTGATCGAGACGGATGTAGTCGCAAGTCTGGGTGCCCCAGCGCAGGCGGTCGATCCACCAGTCGTAGCCACGCGCCCGGATCGCATCCCAGTCATAGAGAGGAGTGCCCCAGCGCTGGCCGGTGGCGCTGAAGGCGTCAGGCGGGACGCCCGAAACCGCCTCTGGTTCGAGATCGTATTTCAGACGAAAAAGGTCGCAGTGCGCCCACACGTCCGCGCTGTCATAGGCCACGAAAATAGCAATGTCGCCCACCACCCGGATGGAGCGTTGGGCGCAGTAACGACGCAAGGCACGCCACTGTTCGTAGAAGAAAAACTGAATCACGCGGCGCAGGTCCATCCCGGCGTTCAATTCTTGTCGGGCCGCGGCCAGCGCCGCAGCCTCACGGCGCGCCAGGGGGCGCGGCCACTCCTTCCAGCATCGCCTGTGGTTGCGTTCGCGCAGCACATCGAACAGGACAAAGTCTTCCAGCCACCAGGCATTCGCCGCACAAAAGCGCTCAAAGCGGGTGCGCGCGCTCCCCCCGGCGTTCTTCAGGAAGGTCCGGGCAGCCTCCTCAAGCATCGGCGACTTACTCTGAAAAACGTCTTCGTACTCGATTGCGCCAGGTTCGCGGGGAAGGCCGGCCAGTTCGGACGAACGAAGCCAAGCATGCTCGGCCAGGCGCTCCAGGCTGATCAACAAAGGATTGCCGGCAAACGCGGATGTCGAAGAGTAGGGAGAGTTTCCGGTGGCGGGCGGCCCCAGCGGCAGGACCTGCCACAAACCTTGCCGCGCGGAGGCAAGAAAGTCGGCAAACTCGTAGGCGGCCGGACCGAAATCACCAATACCACCACGCGACGGGAAAGATGTGGGGTGCAACAAGATACCGGTAGCGCGGGGGAATGACGTCATCTGAACTATCGCGATGCTACCAGCAATCGTGGAAGCGTTGGGTATCCGCGCTTTACTCTCCCTGTTCCCCGCCCTGGGCGCGGGTCAGGCTCTTCATCTCGTCGGCATTGATCTGAATCTTGCCGGATTTTTCCATCTGGGCCCGCAGATTGGTGAGGAACAGGCCAAACATTTCCTGTTGCTTGTTCTGGACCAACGCATCGCGGACCTGGTCTTTTTTAGCCTCAAAATCCTGCGCCGTGGGCTCCTGGCGGTCCAGAATTGACAAGACCACGCCGGTGGTGCCGTTGCTGATCGGACCGCTGATCTCGCCCGGCTTCAGCGTGAACGCCACCGAAGCGCTGCCCGACATAGAACCGATGTCCGGCACCTGCCCGTCCGGCAGCACGAAGTCACTGGTCTTGATCGTCGCTCCAGCTTCCTTGGCCGCCTTCTTCAAGTCATGTTCGGCTTTGGCGCGGTCGGCCAGTTCCTGGGTTTTCTGGTTGAGCAGGGCAGCAACGCGTTCGTTCCTGAATTCGTCTTCCACGCGGCTGCGAATCTCCTCAAACGTCGGGGTTGATGCCGGCTTGATCGCCACTACCTGAAACACAGCGTAGCCCTGCGCCGTCTGCACCTGGTCGGGCGGGGCCTTTTCCGCCTGGCCAAACACCGCGCTCATGAACTGCGGCGAACTGCCAATGCCGGGCAGACTGTCGGTACGACTCACAAAGTCAGTGTTGATGAGGTTCAGGCCCTTGGCCGCGGCGGCCTTTTCCAAGCCCGCGCTGCGCGCCTGCGCCAGCAACGCATTCACCTGATTGGTGGCGGCCTGGGCGGCTTTCTGCTGCTTGATGGCCCCTTGAATCTGGTCCTTGACCTCATCCAGCGGCTTCACATGGGCGGCCTGCTTATCGTCGAGACGGATGATGTGGAAGCCGTAACTGCTCTGCACCAGCCCGCTGGTGGCGCCCTTGGCCAAGGAGAATGCGGTCTGTTCGAATTCCGGCACGGTACGGCCCCGGCCAATCCAGCCCAGCGAACCGCCATTCTTCCCGCTGCCCGGATCTTCAGAGTATTTCTTGGCCAGCTCGGCGAAATTTCCGCCCGCCTTCAGCTGCTTCAGGACATCTTCCGCCTTCTTGCGAGCCTCCTCCACCCCTTTGGGGTCAACTTTTCCATCCGGGCCAGGCAGAGGAGTCTTGATCAGAATATGGCTTACATTGACTTGCTCGGGTACGCGGTACTCGTCACGATGCTGGTCGTAGTAGGCCTGCAGATCTTCGCGAGACACGTTGACTCCGGCCTCGATCTTCGCCGTGTCGAGCACGACATACTGAACCTTGCGCTTTTCCGGAATCGAGCTGTTGTAAGTGGCTTTGTTGCGCTCGTAAAAAGCCTTCAGCTCGGCCTCCGTAGGCTTGATCTGTTTCGCCAGATCATCCTTCCGGAGAACCGCGTAATCAAATTTGACCCTGGTATTTTCCTTCTGAAATTCCTGACGCACTTCACTGTCCGTGACCAGCGCGCTGCCCGCGATCAGGTTGCGCAGCTTGCCCAGCAGGATATCGTCCTTCGCGCCCTGCTCGAACTGGGGAACGCTCAGGTCGGCATTTTGCAGAATGTTCTCGTACTGCTGCTGGCCCACAAATTTTCCGTCCGGAAAGAAGGTGGCTGAATAGCGCCCGTGCTGCAATTCATCGCGCAACTCTTCATCCGTGGCCCGCAGACCCAACCGCTCGGCTTCGGTGACCAAGGCCTTCCGGCTGATCAGGTTCTGGGCGGCGCGCTCGGCAAAGTAAGGTAGCAACATGGCGCTCTGCTCGCCGCCACGGGGGAACTGCTGGCGCAGCATCTGCCGGGCTTCGCGCTGCACCTCGAGCGTGGTCACCGGCTCGCCGGCGACTTTGGCCACTACGCCCTGTCCCGGCCCTCCCAGGCCAATGCTGTCGCCGATGCCGCCCGGAATCAGCGTGATCGCCATAGCGGCGCAAATAACCGTCAGCAATCCACCAAGAACCACTTTCTTGATCGGGCCAGGGGTCTGCAGAAATCGAATCATTGTGTCGTCACTCCAAGGTTTGAAGCGGAAGCCTAAATTATAGACTACTGGCGCCCCGATGGAGGACACGTGTCCCCGCCCCGTGGTGGCTCGGTTTGAAATTCTGGTGGTTTGCCCGGGCGATTTTTGGTGGAGCAGCGCTTTAGCGCTGCCATCTCGACGGTGCAGAGCATGCGGCTGCAGCCACTTAGGTACCTCAGGGGCTGAAGCCCGCTGCAGGAGACGGTCGCGCTATGTAGGCCTGAAGGCCTGCTCCACCCGTTGCTGATGACGGTCATGCGGGCGTTTCAAGCCGAGCCACTCCCCGCCCGACCCGCTGCAGCGAAAACAGGCGGACGAGGATATCCGCTAAGAACTATCGTGTGTGCACGGACTCAGCCACGCGAATCAAGGTGGGAAGTACCGCGCCGAAGTCATCCTTTTGGGGATCGCCGAAGGCGAAATAAAGCTTGCTGTAGAGGGGATACAGCTCTTCGTAAACAGGTTGCTCGGATTTGTCGGGCTCAAACACCCGGTGCGATGGACAAATCTTCTTTTGCGCATCCTCGATGGTTTTGAAAGTCCCGGCCGCCAGGAAAGCAAAAATCGCAGAACCCAGGCTGGTCACGCTCTTACTCGGGACCAGCACAGGCCGCCCCAGCACATTGGCGTACACACGGTTCAGCACGTCGTTCTTTTGCGGAATGCCGCCGGCGTTGATGACCCGCTTGATATTCACCCCGTTCGCGGCCATGCGGTCGAGAATCACCCGGGTATGAAACGCCGTGCCTTCAATGGCGGCAAACAATTCGTCCTGGGCAGTGCTCTGCAGGTTCCAGCCCAGGGTAATGCCGCGCAGGTTGGGATTCACCAGCACGGTGCGGTCGCCATTGTCCCAGGTCATGCGCAGCAGCCCGGTTTGTCCGGCGCGATACTCCTCCAGGCCCTGGCTCAACGTCTTAACATCCGTGCCGGCGCGGGTGGCGATGGCGTTGAAAATATCTCCGACGGCGGAGAGGCCGGCTTCGATGCCCGTGCGGAGCGGGTGGACGCTTCCCTGCACCACGCCGCACACGCCCGGAACCAGATTGACCGCCGGCGTGATCCCGATGATGCAGGTGGAGGTCCCGACCACGTTCACCATGTCATCGGTCCCACAACCGGCCCCGATCGCGTCCCAATGGGCGTCGAATGCGCCCACCGGAATCGGAATGCCAGCTTTCAGGCCCAGCTTATCGGCCCACTCCTGGGAAAGTGATCCTGCGATCTGGTCGGAGGCCGCGTATTCGCCGTCCAACTTTTCGCGCACACCCGCGAGCAGGGGATCGACCTTCACCAGGAATTGCTCGGGAGGCAGCCCTCCCAGCGCCCGGTTCCACAGCCATTTGTGGCCCATGGCGCAGATGCTGCGTTTTACCTTCCTGGGATCGGTGACGCCGCACAGTGTTGCCGCTACCATGTCGCAGTGCTCGAAGGCGGAAACGAACTCCGAACGCTTGGCCGGGTTATGGCGGAGCCAATGCAGGAGTTTCGAAAAGCCCCACTCCGACGAATACACACCACCACACCAGTAGATGGCTTCCAGTCCTTCGCGATGAGCGGCGGCCGTGATCTCCGCCGCCTCACCTTTGGCCCGATGATCGCACCAAAGATAGTATTCGCCGAGAGGTTGCAGGTCCTTGCCGACAGGAATTACAGAAGAGCCGGTAGTGTCGAGCGCGATGGCTTCCACCTGATCGCCCGAGATTCCGGATTTCTTCACCGCTTCGCGCGTCGCCGAAGCCAGGGCGCGCATGTGATCTTCGTGCGCTTGAGTAGCGTATTCAGGGTCTTCGCGCTTGCGATGCAGAGGGTATTCGGCGACCGCAGATTCGAGCAGCCCGCGCTCGCTGTCGACAATGGAGACGCGTACGCTGAGAGTTCCGAAATCGACTCCCGCCACGATGGCCATCAGCAGGCCCCGTTGTTCCCCGGATGCTGGTACATGTCCCAGTGCAGATACCGGGTGGTGGCTTCATAAACGGCGGGTGCAACGCTTGACAGGTTAGCGGCCACGTGGTGCTCGAAACCGTTTTCGCAGATGTAGCGCAGCAGCTTTTGCATCTGCGGGATTTCGACTACGCCGGCGCCACCGAAGGTATTGAGCGGGTCGTCGGTAAATCTGCCTTCGCCGACGTAGCCCCGCATCTTGCCGGCGGTATCGTCAGTCGAGAAGCGGGCAAAGCTCATCTTTTCCGGCTTGATCAATCCCACGCAGGTGCCGAACGTGTTTTCCTTGCCCACGGTGCCCGCAATGATCTCCTGGAAATCCATCTTCACCGAGCGGAAGAAGTGCTTGGGCAGGTTGGAGCAGTGAAAGCAAACCGCCTTGTTGGGATCGGAACCGTAGTTGTTGTTCCAGTCGAGCAGCGCCGACGGTGTTTCCGACGCCAGCCGCAAGGCATGCATGCCGAGCACGCCGCAGATGTCCACCTCGCAGGCGCTCGAAAGCAATCCATCGCTCATCATGCTCATGACCGTGCAGGGCACAACGCCCAGATTTTCCTCGATCGAAGTCCAGCACTGCACCGCGCTGATGGCCACTTCGGTGGATGACATCCAGTGATCGACCACAGCGCCGAGCTTGGCCATCTTCATCAAGGCGGCTTCGGGTACTCCGCCGGAATCCACGTATTTCTTGATCGAGGCCAGTTTGGCTTGCGCGGCGTCGTCGTTGTCCTTCATGCGCTCGATGCGGCCCAGCACTTCGGAGAGGTCAAGGGTCTCGATCGAGATGCCCTGCGATTCGAGAATCTTCTCGCTGTAGCGGACCGTATTGAAAGCCGTGGGGCGCGCCCCAATCGCTCCCACGCGCAGATTGCGGAACCCATTGACGACGCGACAAACTCCCGCGAACCATTGCAGGTCTTTGGCGAACTCGGGCGAATCCGGACTTTCGGTGTGCAGCGTGGTGATGGAGTACGGAATGCCGTACTGGCGCAAATTGTTGCAGGCCGACATTTTGCCGCAGAAGCTGTCGCGGCGGAAGGCGATGGTCATCTTCTTGGGGTCGTCGGGCGTGGCCTGGATCAGCACCGGCACGCGCAGGTCCGCCAACCGCAGGGTGTCTGCAATCGCCCGCTCTTCCCCGAAGTTGGGCAGAGTCACGACGATGCCGTCGATGCGATCGCGATTGCGTTTGAACAGGTCGGCGCACCGCCGCGACTCTTCCCGGGTTTCGACAGCGCCGTATTTGCTTTCTTCCGGAGTCAGCGCAACCACATCCATACCGGCGGTGGTCAACACCCGCAACATTTCCTCGCGGCCGCTTTTGGCCAGATGATCGGGAAAAAAGCCCCGGTTGCCCACGATCAGGCCCATCGTCATTTTTTTCGTTGCCATATCCTGCCTTTATGAAACCGCTAGGCTTAAGCCTGCCGCCGTGGGGCGAATTTCACGCAATAGACCAGTCCTATGATTAAAAGCACGGCGCCCCACCACACATTGGCGTGCAAGTTGAACAGGACTACCTCCGGATTCACTGGAGGATTTACCACCTGGTAGATTCCGGCAGCGCAAATCAGCGCGCCGTTCACCGCCAGCGAGATACCGATAAAGAACCAGATGGAAATCATGCTGCTCACCTCTGCTTTTAAAAACCTGTCACTTTACCGTAGCGCCGCCGTCCCGGCGGCTGTCCGGCGGGCGTCCCGTCCACCGACTCGAGGGCGAGAAGCCCTCGGGACTGACGGCAAGATGCCGGCGCTACGTCTACCAGAAAATAATGTTCAGCACGAAGAACACAACCACCACCACGCCCGCCCAGAAAAGCGGCTTCTCGTACAGAGGCACGTCCCCGACTGAGGGAATCTCCGTCTGCCCGTACACCAGTCCAGTCAACTGGCTGTCCGGCACGGGTTTCGTCACCAGGCTCACCCCCACGGTGACGACTACGCACACCACAAAGGACCAGAGCGCCTGGTACATATCCTGGGCGAGCGCCTTGGCGTGGGGCGAGAGCGCTACATAACGCAAAGCAGTGGGATCGAGCTTCACCCAGGTCCACATACCAATCGAAGACAGAGTTCCGCAGAGCAATCCCCAGAACCCTGCGGGACCGGTCGCACGCTTCCAGAGCATCCCCAGGATGACCGTGCCAAACAGCGGAGCGATGAAGAAACTGAACAACGCCTGCACGTAGTCCATGATGCTGGCAAATTGCATCACGAGATACGCGGTGCCTACGCTGATCAGCACGCCAATCACGGTGGTCCATCGCCCCATATTCACGTAGTGGTGGTCAGTTCCTTTGCTGTTGATCAGGGGACGGTAGATGTCGTAGGTCCAGACCGTGGTGAACGCGCTGACGTTGCCGGCCATGCCCGACATGAATCCCGCAATCAGCGCTGTAATCCCCAGCCCGAGCAACCCGGGACCGCAGTAGCGGGCCAGCATCAGGGGGAGCACGTCGTTATAGCTGTGGCCTCCGGTGACCGCGGCCACCGATTCCGGAACCAGCTTCACCGGCAGCACGGCCAGCCCCAGCAATCCGGGAAGGATCACGATGATCGGAACCAGCATCTTGAATCCGGCCCCGATAATGGGCGCCATTTCCGCGCTGCGAATGTCTTTCGCAGCCAGAATGCGTTGCACCACCAGAAAGTCGGTGGTCCAGTAACCCATCGAGATCACCGAGCCGAGTCCGAACACAATACCCGTCCAGTGGATGCCCATCGGGTTGGAGGTGAACGAGCCCAGACCCGACCAGAGATGGACGTACTGTTCCGATGCCCTCTGCGCAATCTGTATCTTGAGATGGCCCCAACCGCCGGCTTCATACAGGCCCAGGATCGGAATGAGCAGCGCGCCCGCCCAGATGAGAAAGAATTGCAGCACTTCGTTAAAGATGGCAGAGCGCAGCCCGCCCAGGGTCACATAAATAGCGACGGTGAGCGACGAAACCCAGATGCTGAAATTGATGTCCCAGCCCAACACGATTTGCATGACCTTGGCCATGGCAAACATGTTGACGCCGCTCATCAGCACCGTCATGAATGCGAACGAAATCGCGGACAGGGCGCGGCTGGGCTCGCCGAAACGCAGCTTCAGATATCCCGGGACCGAGTGAGTCTTGGAGATGTAGTAGAAGGGCATCATCACCAGCGCCAGGAAAAGCATCGCCGGGATGGCGCCGATCCAGTACCAGTGGGTCGCCAGAATGCCGTATTGGTAGGCCGAGCCCGCCCAGCCCATCAATTCGAGCGCGCCCAGATTGGCGGAGAGGAAACTGAGGCCGGCTACCCAGGCCGTCATCTCGCGCCCGGCCATGAAGAAGTCTTCGCCGGTATTCGCCCGTCCGCGCAGGTAGAACCCGATCGCCAGTACCAGGACGAAGTAGAAGGCAATGATGATGAAATCCACCGGGGACAAATGCACAAGCTGCGTCTCGACCAACATGGCCAAAGCTGGCATCATTTCTTTTCCTTTGCCTGCCCGTAATACGCGCTGGACCCGTGCTTCCTCAAGTAGTGCTTGTCGTGCAGCCCGCTGCCGACCGGTTCGGCTTGAGGACTGAGAGTGATAGTAAAATACGCCATCCGTGCCACCGCTTCCAGGATCACGGCGTTGTGCGCGGCAGCGGCCGAGTCCGGACCCCAGGCGAAGGGGCCGTGATTGGCTACCAGAACCGCCGGCACGGCAGCATACCCCACCTTCTCAAAGGCACGAACGATAGCATGTCCGGTGTTTTTCTCATACTCGGAGGCGATCTCGCCGTCCGCCATGACTCCCGTGACCGGGACCGAACCATGGAAGTAGTCGGCATGGGTGGTGCCAAAACATGGAATCGGTCGGCGCGCCTGCGCCCACGAGGTGGCGTATTCGGAATGAGTATGGGCGACTCCTCCAATCTCCGGGAAGGCCCGATAGAGGACAAGATGAGTGGGAAGGTCGGAGGAGGGCCGCAAATTGCCTTCCACTATCTTGCCCTCGAGATCGGTGACCACCAGGTGCTCTGGTTTCATGGCCTCGTAGGGAACACCACTGGGTTTGATGACGACCAGTTTCTGCTCCCTTGAGATACCGCTGGCGTTGCCGAAGGTGTAGAGAACTAATCCCTTTCGCACCAACTCCAGGTTCGCTTCCAGCACCTCTTCCCGCAGCCGAGGCAACAACATATGAGCTTTTATCCGAGGAATACGCGGTCTTGATGGGTAATCGTTTACTATGCGAAAAGTCAAAATAGTGTACGTAACCGCTTTTGTCAATCACGGAATTACCTGCCGCCCGGAATTTATTCCCGCCGGGCTGGGTTAGTGCTGGAATTTCAAGGCAATACCCATGGCCAGGTCCCCAGGCGGGGTATTTTTGAGGGTTTGTAGCAAACGTTTTCCTGATTCTCCCGTCTGGCCGCTGCGAACATCGGCTCCGCCCCTATGCTCCCTGGGCGGCTCGGCACCCCGCAGTCCATCATCGCTCATCTCGGGAACGCAAAACGTCAGTCTTGCTCCCTTCTTCCGCCCCGCCACAGCCTCTTTGCGGTCGTCCTTCCAACGCTGCTGGGATAACGTTTGCCGTGCTAGAATTCCGCCATCGCTCCACCAGCCTGCTGAACTTTATGGACATACGGGAAATCGCGAAACGGGCCAAGGTGTCCACCGCCACTGTCTCCCGCACCATCAATCGGGTTCCCACTGTCAGCCCCGCCCTGGCCAAGCGGGTTTGGAGCGTAATCGAAGAACTTGGATATTATCCGAATACTCAGGCGCGGGCCCTGGTTTCCGGGCGCAGCAGGATTTTCGGCCTCATCATTTCCGAAATTACCAACCCCTTCTTTCCGGAGATTGTTCAGGTCTTCGAATCCATCGCAGTCCAGCACCGCTACGAGATCCTTCTCACCTCGACCGGAAATGATCCCACCCGCATGGAAAGCGCGGTGCGGCGGATGATTGAGCGCCGGGTTGAGGGCGTCGCGATTCTGACCTTCGGTATGGAAGAGGTGCTGCTCGAAGATCTGAAGCTCAGGAAAGTGCCCCTGGTCTTTGTCGATGTCGGGCCGCAACGCCCCCGGGTGAGCAACATCCGAATCGACTATCTCAACGGCATCCGCCAGGCGGTGCAACATCTGGCGGCGCTCCGCCACGAAAAGATCGCGTTCATTACCGGCCCTTTGCGGTTGAAATCTGCAATGGCCAGAAAGCAGGCGTTCCTGCGCTCCATGCAGGAAATCGGCCTCGAAGCGGACCCGCGACTGGTGGTTGAAGGCGACCACACCATGGAAGGAGGAATGGCAGCCTTCACCCGATTACTCGCCGGCTCCATCCGCCCCACGGCCGTTCTCTGTTCCAATGACATGACCGCGATTGGCGTGATGCGCGAAAGCCATGACGCCGGCATCTCCATTCCCCGCGACCTCTCGGTGATTGGATTTGACGACATCCGCCTGGCCCAGTTTGTGATTCCTCCACTCACCTCGGTGCAGATGTCCCAGCCCGAACTGGCGCGGCTGGCTTTCAATGCGCTCCTGGCCGAAGTCGAGCGCGAAGTACCAGCACCCAACGGCACCGACTACGTGCTCAAGACAAATCTCGTGCTGCGCGAGTCAACCGGTCTGTTCGCGGGCGCTTCGAAGCCGGCGGAAAAACGGCAGTGAATCTGAAGTCTTTACCTGTAGCTTTTGGCCCACACTCGTTGCATTAGCCATATTTCGGCACAGATAGCTATCGCGGCGACCACGAGGTTCAGCCACTCTTTGGCGAGAATCGCGCGAATGCGAAATGCGACCAGAAGGAGAACCCCGATACCCTCCCACAAGAAGCCTGCTGACTTATCCTTCGTCAAATCCTGGTGGCCCGCGTAGAACCACAGTGCGGAGATGACCAGTGCTAGAAGGATGGAGTGTCTCGACAGAAAGCCTACGACCCCCTCAAAAACAACACCGGCGAAGAAGTATTGATCCACTTCATTCCTTGGCGAAAGGAGAGCGCCCGCCTACTCGCTACTCCAGTGTCATAGCCAGCTTGGTTACGGAAGCGGGCGGTAAGTTGTAGGTAAGACTTCCCCTCTGTAAATCCAGCGTTTTCATCTGCGGACTGACAGCGTTTCGCTCCGCAAATGTGTTGTGGGCGTGAATATCTGAACTTGTCAGGATCACGGCTGTGCCCGATTTCAAACTCGCACCCCGAACCCCAATCCTGGTTTCGCGGGGCGCGCTCACATGCGGATTCACCACCGTCAGCACCAACTCCTTGTCATGCAGAGAAGCCGAGCCTTGCAGTCCCCAGAATGACGCGGGCTTTCCATCGCGGTCATAGTTCACCGATGGGGCAGAGAAGATTGTCCGCAGAGCTTGTCCACCCTGGTGTGCGGCGTACATTCCAAAAACGTGACCGACCGGAGTAACGCAAAATTTGTCCTCATGCGCCAGATACAAACTGTTCAGGCAATTGATCAGCTGGGCGCAGTTGGCCATCGCCACTTTTTCCGGATGGCGGTTAAAAGTATCGAGCGTGAGGCCGCTGAATACCGCGTCCCGCAGGGTAGGCGTTTGTTCGAGGATGTCGCCCGGCGTGGCCTCGCTGCCGGGACGGTACCAGGGTCCCCACTCGTCCACTACCAGTTTTATGGAGTGTTCGTGGTCGAATTCTCCCATCACCAGCCAGTGCCCGTTGATCAGAGACTCCATGACGTCGCCCTGGCGCAGCAGTTCGTACCAGTCGAGCACATCGAATTTGAGCGCGTCCCCTTTGCCCTCGACCCAATTGCGGGTGCGGCCCCGGCTCAGGTTCCAGGCATAGTAGTGGAGCGCCAGGCCGAAGATGGAGCGGATGTCTCCTGGAGAATGGCGCACGATCTCTTCCAGAAATCCGCGCGTCCACTCCCATTTATCGTCGTTGGGCCCGGAGGCAACGAATGACAGCTTCTGCTCATATTGCGGCACCCACGCCGTATACCGGCGAAATTCCACGGCGTATTCCTGCGCCGTAAAGTTTCCACCGCAACCCCACGACTCGTTTCCGACACCCCAATAGCGCACTCCGAAGGGCTCTGCGTATCCTGCCGCCGCGCGCATGTCAGCCAGAGTCGTGCTGCCCGCGGGCGAATTGCAATACTCCACCCAGCGGTAGAATTCAGCGGCGGGGAGGCTGCGTACATTGGCCGCGAGATAAGGCTGGCTTCCGATCAGCTTGCAGAACTCCATGAACTCGTTGGTCCCGAATTGATTGGGATCGTACTTATGGCTGGCGGGGCTGGTTGCATTCTCCGCCTGCTCCCAGAAGTTCGTGCGGCGGGGACGCTTGTCAGCCGGGCCGATGCCATCGCGCCAGTCATAGCTGTCGGCAAAGCATCCGCCCGGATAACGCACCACCGGGGCTTTGATCTTCCGCATCTCCTCGACCAGTTCTTTGCGGATGCCATTCACGTTCGGAACTTTGGACTTCTCGCCCACCCAGATGCCGTCGTAGATCACTCCGCCAAGATTTTCGGCGAAGTGACCGTAGATGTTGGGCGAGATCGTTCCCAGCGGCTCGCCCAGAAGGACTTCGATCCGCGAGTCGTCGCCCATGACGTCGGCGGCGGCAAAGGGCGCAACCCGGCTAAGCCACAAGTAGCCTGCCCCCGCCACGCTGCTGCGGATAAATTCTCTGCGTCCAATCACGTCACGCCCCCCACTGAATGACCGCGTAGGAGCGGGCCGGCACTTCAAACTTCGCCCGCCCTCCCGCGATCGAAGGTTTGTCCAGGTTTCGTGGCGAAACTTTTTGCGGTGTCTCGAAACTGTTGAACGCTTTCAAATCGTCACCGGTCAGCAGCACCGATGACAGGGTTCGCGCCGGCGCCTTGTCCTGCCAGTTCACTTCGACGGCATGCGCCTTCGCCAGGTCTCGGTTGAGAACGAAGAGGGAAACTTTGCCGTCTTCCGCGCTGAGCGTTCCGGCAACATCCAGATAAGGGACCTGGCCCATTCCCGAAACTTCATACGTGGGAGATTCCACCAAAAGGTTGAGCACCGAGCCACGGGCAAATTGCAGCGCCCAACTGTAAGGATAGTAGATCGTCTGCCGGAACAAACCGTTGGGGTTGGTCATGATGGGAGCGATGACGTTGATCAGCTGGGCCAGGCAAGCCAGTTTCACCCGGTCGGCATTGCGGATCAGCGAGTTGAGAATCCCGCCCACCAGCAGCGCGTCTTCCAGGTTGTAAACCTCTTCCAGAAGATGAGGCGCCTCCTGGCCATGGCCGTTTACCGCGTCCCCGCTGCGCGCCCGATACCAGACATTCCATTCGTCGAAGGAGAGCCATAGTTTTTTCGGAGAGCGCTTGTGCCCCTGCACCAGATCGCAAACCGCAATGGTTTCCGCAATCTGTTTTTCCATGCTCAGATTCATGGCCAGAAACTTCGAACTGTCGCCGCCGGTTTCCGCAGGAGTGTTTCCGATGTAGCGATGCAAAGAGAGCGCATCCACATAGTCGTAGCATTGCTCGAGAACTTCGCGGTCCCACTCCAGATAGGTGGGCATGCCGGGCCCGCTCGAGCCGCACGCGATGAGCTGAAGGGATGGATCGACGGCGTGCATCTGCCGCGCCGCATCCTGCGCCTTCAGCCCGTACTCGGTGGCCGTCATGTGGCCGATTTGCCAGGGACCGTCCATCTCGTTTCCCAGGCACCAGTGCTTCACGTTGTAGGGCTCGGCGAAACCATGCTTGCGGCGCAGGTCGCTCCATCGCGTGCCCTTCTCCACATTGCAATACTCCACCAGCGCGGCGGCCTGTTCCGCGGTTCCGGTACCCAGGTTGAGGCCCATCAGCGGCTCGGTGCCCACCGCTTTGCACCAGGCCATGAATTCATTGGTGCCGAACTGGTTGGTGTTGAGTCGAATTCCACGCCTTGTCGAGCACCCTGCGGACGGTCCTGCTTGGGCCCCACGCCATCGAGCCAGTTGTATCCCGAGACAAAATTTCCGCCCGGATACCGGATGATGGGAACTCCCAGGTGGCGCACTTCGTCCATCACGTCCTTGCGGAAGCCGTTGGAGTCAGAAAGCTTGGATCCGGGATCGTAAATTCCCTCGTAGATGGCGCGGCCGAGGTGCTCCAGAAACGAGCCAAATAAGTTGCGATCAATCGGGGCTAGGGTGCGGCGCGAGTCCACGTAGACTTTGACCAGATCGCCCGCATTGGATGGCGGAGTCTGGGCCGACAGGAAGCGACCGAAGGCCAGATTGGCGGAGCAGGCGATTCCAGCAGAAGAAACCTGACGCAAGAAACGTCGTCGATTGGCGGAGAACATGTGGATTGCCTCCCGAGATGTGTTGGCGGGGCACATGGTAAACGTTTACTCACCCGACTTGCAATCACTTTGTTTGGAAATGACTTTTGGAAAAATCCTGACTTCAAGAAAGGGCTGTATCGGAGAGAACCCAGGCAACACGCGTCCACGAAACTCCACCCTTGCAAACGCAATTCGTGAGAAAGAAAAAGCGAGACGCAATGCTAAGGGCCGCGGTGCAGATGTGTCCGTGAATTGGGAAAGCTCTCCACCCTTTCACAAAGAACGCGAAAAGGGCGGGGCGCCCTCGCGCGTTTCATTGCTGGATCAATTCGATCCACGCCGTTTTCAGTTGGACGAAGCTGGCCCCGGCGCCGGCTCCACTCCGGATGCCGGTGTGATCGCCTCCGCGGATACGTGTCCGGACTGTGGCCGGTAGCCATTCCGAGTGCGGACGCGGCAGCCCTTCGCTCTGTCGCCCACCAACTTCACCGTGATCGACCGCCATCCGCGATTCGGATTAGCTTGCGGGTAGTAGCTCAGGGAATAAAGGTGCGCCAGGTCGTTGCGGATGGAGGCGAAGGCTTTCTGCTGTTGTTTCCAGGTCTTGGCAAAGTACGCTTCACCGCCGGTGGCCGCGCTCATGCGCTTGAAGACCGTACTCGAAACCGGCTCCAGCTTGGCCTCCCGCGTACTGATCATGTAAATGGGAATGCCCTTCGATTGCGCCAGTTCAGCCACGTCTTCCGGCGGTACCATGCTGGCATTGTCCGGTCCATTGGAGAAAACCACGATGACTTTCCGGCCCGTATTCTGGCCGGCATCCCGGACGGTCATCAGCAAGGCGTTGTACAAAGCGGCATCGTCGCCAGCCACCGTGGTACGCACTCCACGCAACACCTGCGAGCGGTCCGCGGTGAGCGTGGCTCCTCGGGAAAGATCGCGGCTGTAGGAATAGAACGCCACCCGGTCGGGACCGTCGAGCGAGCGGACAAACTCGGCAATCGCATCCTGGGCGAAAACAAACCCCCGATACATGTAGTTGCTGGTATCAAACAGGATGAAAACGTTGGCGCCTGCCATCATGGATCCGAGTTCGGATCCCAGTTCCGACGAGCTATCGGAATCCGCGGAACCGTGCTGCAACCGCATGCGCCCCCCCGCCTGGTCGCGGTCGGGCCCGTTGGAGGTTACTCTTCGAGTGGCTTCGTTGCCCTCGCCAAAGGTGGCGACCTTCTGTGCGATCCCATCTTCGGTCACGACAAAGTCCGAGGGCTGCAGACCGGTCACGTAATTCCCCTTGCGGTCCATCACCGCCACATTCAACTGCACCATGTCAACTTCGACACGAATCTTGGTTTCGGCGTCAGTCTCCTGGGCCAAGGCGCGATTGATGGAGGCCGAGACGGCCACCACGACCAGCAGGAGAAAAAGAAGGAATCGTTTTGCCATAAGCCTGTTCACCTGCCCCAGCCGTTTTCACCCGGCTCCGGGACTTGATAAATTTTGTACAACCAGAAACTTTATTGAACGGTCGTGGTCAAGGCCACTTTTGGCAACGTGGCAATCTTGCCGCGCCGGAATTCGTCACCGGTCTCCCGCATCGCCCGCAGCATGGCCGGCCAATCCTCGAAGTCGGTGGCAAATATCTTCTCCACCATGCGATAGGTGAGTTCGGGGACCAGACGGTTCAGCATGGCCGGCGAATAACCCAGTTCATCCGCCAGCCGGGCCCAGTACAAATTGTTGGAGTCCCACGACTCCGCCAGCAGGCGGCTGGAATAACCCATGAACGCCGGAAAGGGCTTCACATTGAGCAACTCCAGAGAATAACTCTGGGCCAACGCGGGATGCGGAACGCCGAAATCGTCGGATATCCGTTTCCAACTGACCTCCGCGGGATACCGGGTAGAAAGATTCTTCCAGTTCCTCTCCTGCCTTTCCCCAGTGGCTGTTGGGGCCAGGAAACTTCTGCCGGAATTCCGCCGCCAGGTAGAAAGTCTCGCCGGGCAACACTCGGGACAGCGCGTCTTCGACGGCGCCGGCGCTCAGGGCCTTCTCGATTTGCTCGGAGCGCTGCGGGGCCATGCGCTCGGAAACAATATCCAGCACCGTCTGTCGCAGTTTCGCATCCTGTGCGGCGGCGGTCAGAAGTTCCTCTCCGGTTCGCTGATAGAGAGTGACCGCGTGCAACTCGTTTCGAGTGACTCCCCACCAGCGTGGCAGGGTCGCGCTGCTGACCAGGCCGGGCACCAACTCATGCCAGATCAAGGCCTGAACATTTTCCGGCACGATAAAATCCTGCTCGGCTTCCGCCAGAACGAAGGGCAGATCCGCCAGCGAGCCCGCCAGGTGGGCGCCTCCGCCCGCCGGCAAGCCGGACCCGAATACGTGCGGCACGCGCCAGGACTGTCCTCCTCCCATTGCCATTTCTCCCGAAAAGTCATGGGAGCGCACGAAAAGAGGATTATTCAGAAGAATCTGCGCCCCAGGTGGCTCGTAGTAGGCATAGTTCAAGCCCACCAGCGTGTCTCTAAGGAAGGGGACGACCAGCCCGCGCGCCTCCACCAATTCCTTCGTCGATTTGGTTGACTTGATGATCTTGGCCAGATCGGTTCGCGTCTGCAGGGAACTGTGACGCGTGTTGTAGAACCCGGCTGCCCATTCGCTGCGCTCGCCGCTGGTAAACATGGGGCGAGGCATCTCAAATTCCTTTAGCTGCCCGGCCAGCGGAATCAGCGTATCGCCCACAGCCTTGCCTTGCGCCAGTTCATTCAATCCCTCGCCCAGAGCCAGCAGGGTGTCGAGGGAAACCAGCCGCTGTCCGTCCAGCACGGAGCGCATTCGGTCGGCCAGTTCCTGCCGGACTCTTTTGCCGTCGGGAGTCGACTGACTCGGACCTGCCAGCAGGGCGATCACTTCGTCCTGGGAGAGATTCGGACGGCCTGCGGCGGCCCGCCACAATTCCCGCACCGAGGTCTGGGCCGAGTCGAACAGTTGCGTCGAAGAGGGAATGCCGGAGTGCGAAGGGAGCGATCACCGCCTGCCAGGAGGGGTTTTCCTTGTTCTCGGGGATCTGCCCCTGGCGTGCCAGGATTTGCCACAATCCCACGTTGGCCTGAAAGATGCCCAGCGCATTGGCCCGCAGGGTGACATTGGAGATCCGGTCAATGTTTTCCGCCGCCTCCAGAAAGCGCGCGATGGAATCGTCGTTCAAGCCGCCGAACTCGGAAAAAGTCAGATATTGATTGCCGTAGCGGGAAAACTTTTGCGCCAGCAACTGCACCGTCTGTGGACTCAAACGCCGTTCTGGCGGCCGGGCCCCGTCGATCGCGCTCAGCATCAGATAGATGGGCAAGGGCCCGTCTTCGGAACTCTGCCTGGAGAAAGCGAACAGCGCTTCCACCAGTTGATCGGGATTTTTCCAATGGTTGGCGCGCTTGGCCCACTGGCGGACCACCTTGGAATCGGTCTTCTGCCGGAGAATCTGCTCCCACGCCTGCAGATTTCCAGGGACCATGGGCTGGCCCGACGAATCGAGTTCCAGACGGGTCACCAGCAGCAACAGGTCGGGATCGGGCCGGAACACCGGTCGGGCCGGGCCCGCTCCGATGTCATTTCCGCGCAATGCCTCGTAGAAGCGCGACAAGCGGTGAGCGTCGGTGAAGTAAACCTGCTGGGCCGGGGTCAGGCGGGAGAGGGTATCGAAATACGCCGCCAGCCAGCCGTCGTCCTTCGCCAGCAGGCGCGCCACAAACTCCTTCGGCGATTCCGGATTCGCTCCCGCCAGTTGCTTCCAGGCGGCTTCCGCGGCTATTCCCCCCGGCACCACTACGCGTCCATTTCGAATGGAGATATGACTGCCGTAAAAATCGAGAACGGGTGCGAAAGGAAGCAGCCTCGATATCCCTGCAAATTCCCGCATGCGGGCGCTGGTTTCGGTGTCCATCCGCGCCATGGCCCAGTAAAGCCTGGCCAGCGCAGGGTCGTCGAGCAACGCGTCCAGCACGTCATTCTTTCTATCGTGCGAGTTTTTCGCGCCGGCCTGGATCCAATCATCCGGCGAGAACAACAGCGGGACGGGAGTGGGGGCGAAATGACAGGCAAAAGGCTGGCCTCCCTGCAGGGTCTGTTCCAGTTCGGCAAGAGGAAATCCGGAATCAATGGTCAAGAAGGCGTTCTCGGGATCGGAAGTTTCGAGGGCGGCGTCCTTGCCGCAGCCCTGCCGCAGCCGGTAGCCGAGAATATTCAGCAATGGCCCCGCCTGGTCGCAACTGGATACTCGAATGACTCCTTCCGGCCCGGCCAGCGCGACCAACTGCCTGGCCTGCTCCACATAGCGTTTCAGCAGGACCAGAAATTCCGTGGGCCTGCCTGCCTTGTCCTTGCGCCCCTGATAGCCTTCAACCGCGATGTTGCGCGCCAGCAAAGGCAGAACTTCCTCGCTCGAGATCTTCTGACTGACGCCGGCCATGCGCAAAAAAGAACGCAGCGGTCCCGGGATGAGTACGCTTGCGCCCGTTACTGGCGCCGGCGCCGGAACTTCAGGGGACTTCGCACTAGTGGTGGTATCCGAAGGTGAACTGGACGATGAATCAAGTGCGGCACTGTAAACGCTTGCACACAGGCACAAAAAGATGGAGAGAGAAGCCCTGAGCAGGAAACAAGGAGATTTCACGGCTGGCCCTTCTTTCGAATCTTAGACTCGATACCAAACGAGCAGGATGCCAGGGACTGAAGGGATATTCGCTAGCGAGTGACGTCAGGTTGCTGACCCGGGCCCGAGTACCGCCACCGCGCCGGTTTCCGAACTAAGCCCGCATTTTCTTTCCGCCCCCGGAGCCTAGATTTTGTGCCTGCCAAGATAGATCATCTTGCGCGCCCTGCCAACCCCTTTTTCGTTTTTTTATGCATCTCGCTTCCCGGAAGCGACTCGGCCTTGGAAGTGGCGCAGATTGGGCAGTTTCGGAGGATGTCTCCGGATGGTCAAAACCCGGCGGATTGGCACCAGCCTGTGGAATTCCGGAAAGAATAAAACCAGAATGGAGGACCGGCGTCCCGCCCGTACAGTCGTCAGTCGTCGGTCGTCGGTCGTCAGCACTTTCTAACGACTGATGACCGACGACTCTACGGGCATGGATGCCCGCGCCCACATCTGGGCCGGCCTAGAAGCTAGCCGCCGCGGCGCTCAGTCCCTTTTCGTAGCCATCGATCAGCTTGTCCCATGTCGCATTTGCCTGGGCATCGATCAGCTTTCGGGCAGGATCGGCGTCGAACCAGGCCAGCGACTGGCGAATACCCTGGGCGAACCGGGTCGTGGCCACATAGTCGGGAACGAAGCGCTTAATCTTGCTGTTGTCGAACACCACGCTGACCGCCTTGTCGCCAACCAGCGTGCCTTCCATTCCCGGCAAACAGGCGACCATGAAGTCGGAGGGAATATGGACGATCTTCGGTTCCACGCCCGCCGCCGCGCCCACAATGCGATAGAGTTGGTCCCAGCTCAACACTTCGTCGGTCGTGATGTGGAATGCCTGCCCGACCGCCTGTGCGTGGGCCAGCAGCCCGACAAAGCCTTTGGCAAAATCGCTGTCATGGGTAATGACCCACAGCGACGAACCATCGCCCGGCACGATGACCTTCTGCCCTTTCCGCATCCGATCCACCACGGTGTAGGAACGCTCCCAGCTATTGATGACGAGCGGGATGAGGGTCTCACCATAAGTAAGGGACGGCCGGACAATCGTGATGGGAAATCCTTCCTCGCGATAGGCCCTGAGCAAACGCTCTTCGCAGGCGATCTTGTTTCTCGAATAGTCCCAGTGCGGATTGGCCAGCGGCGTCGATTCGGTAATCAGGTAATCGGTTACCGGTTTCTGATAGGCGCTGGCGGAGCTGATAAAGATGTACTGCCGGGTGCGTTCGCGAAACAATTCCAGGTCGCGCTCGATGTCCGCCGGAGTGAACGCGATCCAGTTGACGACCACATCGAAGTGCCGCCCGCGCAACACCTGCGCCACCGACGCTGGATCATTGATATCGGCGCGTACCGTCTCCGCGCCCGCCAGCCAGTCGGCCACGCGCTGTCCGCGGGTAAGCAGCGTGAGATTGATGCCGCGCCGCAACGCCAGCCGGGTGCAGGCGCTGCTGACGATCCCGGTGCCTCCGATAAAGAGTACGTTCATGCGCCGACATTCTAACCGAGACCACGTAGGCCCGGACGCCCTCGTCCGGGCAGGCGAGCAAGGCTCGCCTTGGTTTTCGCGCTGCCGCGGAACCCTGTCGAACTGCGCTCAACCAGGCGGGTGAGGGCACCCGCCCCTACGTGGGCAGCGGCTACTTACCAGCGATGCTGCACCTGTGGCCGAATCCTCTCGTCGTAGATACGCCGCACCGCAGCCATGGCGTCCGGCGTGAGCGGGGCAAGGTCGGAAGCGCCGCAGTTATCGGCCACCTGTTCGGCCCGCTTGCCGCCCGGAATGGCGCAAGTGACCGCGTCAAACATCAGGATCCAACGCAGCGCGAACTGGCTCATTGAGACCCCAGCCGGCAGCAGTTTCCTGATCTCTTCCACCGCCGCGAGGCCGGTTTCATAATCCACTCCGGAAAATGTTTCGCCCACGTCGAAGGCTTCGCCCCGCCGGTTGAAGTTGCGGTGGTCGTCGGCAGCGAACGTCGAGTCGCGGCGCAGTTTGCCGGTGAGCAGCCCGCTAGCCAACGGCACCCGCGCCAATATGCCCACTTGCTTTTCCTTGGCTTTCCCGAAGAACTCCTCAGCGGGACGCTGCCGGAAGCAGTTGAAAATAATCTGCACCGTCTGCAGGTTGGGAAACTCTATTGCCTTCAGGGCCTCTTCCACTTTTTCTACGCTGACTCCGTAGTAGCGGATTTTGCCCGCGGCGACGAGATCGTCGAGCATCCCGAAAACTTCCGGGCGGGAGTAAAGCGCGGTCGGTGGGCCGTGCAGTTGGACCAGATCAAGCCTCTCGGTCGAGAGGTTGCGCAGGCTGTCTTCGATCCAGGACGAAAGATTCTCACGGGTGTAGCCTTCAACCGTCTGCCGAGGCAACCGCCGTCCCGCCTTGGTGGCAACGATGATTTCCTCGTTCTTTCGCTCCTTCTTAAGGCGGGCGATCAGGCGCTCGCTGCGACCACCTCCATAAACATCAGCCGTATCGATAAAATTCACGCCGCAGTCGATCGCCTTATGCAGCGCCGCCATCGATTCTTCATCCGAAACCTGGCCCCATGACCCGCCAATCGCCCAGGCGCCAAAGCTGATCTCTGAAACCTTCCATCCCGTACGACCGAGTGCGCGGTAGTGCATGCTTTCTTCTCTCCCGAAGGCTGCCGGTTGACTGCGAAAGGCGCTTCGAACCAAAACCCAATTCATCTTAATATGTTTAGATTGGGTAACGCTCTCGACCCGGTCGTTGACGGCTGCGGCCGGGAGCCTGTCACACGATTCGGGGAATCCAGCGCCACGGCACTCGTTCCATGTAGGCAGCGTAGCCCGGATCTTTCCTCAGGAAGCTTTCCTCCACCAGGCTCTTGACGCAGAACCAGAAAATCCCCAATGCATATAGCAGCGTGTTTATTGGAGAGTATCCGGACAACCAGTATCCAAAAATCCACAGAAAGAGGCCGGTGTAAATTGGGTGCCGCATATAGCGGTAAGCGCCTCGCGTGACCACCTCGCGTTGAGCTGGGACGAATCCAATGTTCCGCCCCAGGCTGAAGCGCCCCCACAACTCGATGACTGTGCTCAGAATCACCAGCGCGTTTGTAATCCAAAGCGGCGCGAGCGGATGCCCATTCTGCTCCACGAAGCCGATCATCAGAAACCAGTAGGTGGCCACGCAGGTGAGCAGCCACAGCCACGGATTCCGCGTCACGCGTACGGCCGTTCTTCGGAACAACATGGTGCTGAGAATGATGATGATGTCCAGAATCCAAGTGATGGTGGAAATGCTGAAGTCGAGGGAGTGATAGTAGCGGACCACTGGATAGACGACCGGGATGCAGGCCATCACGGCCAGAACCTTGTCCACCCACGGTTTGGTAAGGAATTCTTTCTTCGACGACGCATTGCCGATTTTCTGGTCACCTATGGCTGATTTCAGGGCTCCCATACCGCCTCCTTATTTTCTTAGAAATGCCGGCCTCGATCCTTGCCGACTGGCGCCATTGCCCGGTCCTCAACCGCGGTGGTACAGTGCCGCCAGATTGATTCGGTGGGTCGGCTTCAGTTGCCCATAGTGGGCGAGGGAGGCCGCAGGAATCTTCAAAGGCTCCTCAAAGCTCGCTCAAACTTCTTCAAAGCACTGATTTCAGAAGGAATCATCTAATGTATGAGTTCGGACCGTTTCGCCTCGATCCGCGAAAGAAGTTGCTTTCGCGCGGCTCCGATACGGTCACACTGACTCCCAAAGTCCTCGAGACCCTCCTGCTGCTAGTTGAGAACCGGGACAAGGTACTTTCGAAAGACGATCTGATGGGCAAGCTGTGGCCCGACACCTTTGTCGATGAGGCCAATCTCAGCCAGAACATCTTCATTCTGCGCAAGACGTTGGGAGAAACCGCCCAGGACCAGCGCTACATCGTTACGGTTCGCGGGACGGGATATCGTTTCGCCGAGGCGGTTCGCGAGACCGCGGAGACGGGGAAGGCAATTCTCTCGCCCGCACAACCTACCGGGCCATCCAAGATGAACCGCCTCGCTCTGGGCATCATGGCAATCCTGGTGACCACTGCGTTAGTCACCGGGTTGATCTATTGGCATCCTCGCCGGGAAGGCAAGCTGACGGACAAGGACACCATTTTGGTGTCTGACTTCGACAACCGGACCGGAGATCCGGTTTTTGACGGGACGTTGAAACAGGCGCTGACCATTCAACTGGAACAGACCCCGTTCCTGAGCCTGATTTCTGATCAGAGGGTTCAGGCAATTTTGAAACAGATGAATCGGGAAAATCAGAGCGTGGGCCGTGAGACCGCGAAGGAGGTGTGCCAGCGTGCCAATGGCAAGGCGGTTATAGCCGGCTCGATCGCTAGTCTGGGCAAGGAATACGTAATCAGTCTGGAGGCAGTGAACTGCGGTGAGGGGGAGGAGTTCGCCGCTGAGCAGGTCCGGGCAGAGAGTAAGGAAGAGGTTCTCGACTCTCTGGGCAAAGCGGCCTCCGGTCTGCGTGCGAGATTGGGAGAGTCCCTGGCCTCGATCCGCGAGTTCGATGTTCCCTTGCGGGAAGCAACGACGTCATCGCTCGAGGCACTTAAGGCCTACACGGCTGGCGCTGAAATCATGCGCCACCACGCCGACCAGTCCTCGGCCATCCCTTTTTTCAACCGTGCACTGGAGCTTGATCCCAACTTTGCTCTGGCCTACGTTTATCTTTCGTCGGCGTATGGCAATATTGGAGAAAGCGAACGGGCCGCCGATTTTCAGACCAGAGCCTACAACCTTCGCGACCGGGTGAGCCAGCGCGAAAAGTTGTTCATCACCAGTTACTACCACTACTTCGTCACCGGGGACGTCGACAAGGAAATCGAGACTGATCAATTGTGGATGGAAGAGTATCCCCGCGATTGGCTGCCAGTGAACAGCTGGCGGACTCTTATAGCTCGCCCCTCGGTCAGTACGAGAAAAGCATCGAACTCTACAACCGCGCTTGGCAACTCGATTTCCAGCAGCCCTATTCGCCTTCAGGTCTGGCGAAGGCCTATCTTGCCCTAAATCGTCTGGAGGATGCTCGGGCGGTCCTGGATCGAGCCTTGGCCGCAAAACTGGACAACCTCCCCATCCGGACCGCTCTGTACCATCTTGCCATCGTGCGTGGCGACGCCGTGATGGCGGAAGAGCAGGTTCGTTGGTCTTCCGGCCAGGGCGCGCAAGACAATCTAGGACCAACCATTGCCTACGCCGCAGCCCAGCGAGGCCGCTTGCGAGCTGCACGGGCCATTGTCGAAGGGGACGTTAAGGAATTGCGAGCGGGCGGGTTCGAGGAGGCAGCTGCGCTGGAATACTCCGCCCTTGCCTTGCTCGAAGCTGCTTCCCATAATTTCAAGGAATCGCATCGCCATGTATTGGCGAGCCTGACGCTTTTCCGCGGTCGCTCCAATCTGGCGATCCTGGCCCTCGTACTGGCGTTGGCCGGAGACACCCACCAATCCCAGGTCATGATGGATGAGTTAGCTCTTCATTATCGTCACGATGCTTTGCTGAACCGGTTCCTCGCGCCTTGTGCGCGGGCCGCAATTGCAATCAATCGGCGTCAGTATGATCGCGCGATCTCTCTGCTTGAGCCCGTACAACGTTATGATCTCGGCGCGGACGTTGAATTCCTTTCCCTGTATTTGCGGGGACTGGCCCATCTCGGAAACCGGCAGGCTGAGGCTGCCGCGGGCGAGTTCGAGAAAATCGTCAACCACCGGGGTATCGCTCCAGTAAGTCTCAATTGGGCTCTGGCGCAGTTAGGGTTGGCACGCGCCTACGCACTCTCTGGCAATGCCGGCAAGGCCCGGGTCGCATATCAGAGCTTTCTCGCACTCTGGAAAGACGCGGACTCTGACGCTCCAATCTTGCAGGAAGCAAAGGCGGAATACCAGCAGCTCAAGTAACTGGCGGAACTTCAAATTGAGCCACATCCCGCGCCCTTCATTGACTGGCCTCGATTGTTATACGTAACATTCTAGTCCCCCAGATGATCGGCCATACCATCTCGCACTATCGCATCATCGAGAAACTGGGGGGCGGCGGGATGGGTGTCGTCTACAAGGCTGAGGACACCGAGTTGCGCCGCTTGGTGGCCCTCAAGTTTCTGCCCGACCTCGTCGCCCAGGATCCAGCCGTATTGGAACGATTCCGCTGGGAAGCGCGGGCCGCATCGGCTCTGAATCATCCCAACATCTGCGTGATTTACGAAGTCGGCCAGGCCCAGCGCCGTCGCTTCATCGCCATGGAGTTTCTCGATGGCATGACGCTCCGGCAGCGCATCGCGGAAGGTCCTCTGCCTTTGCCCCAGTTGCTGGACCTGGGCATCGAGATCGCCGACGCGCTCGATGCCGCCCACACCCATGGCATCATGCACCGGGACATTAAGCCGGCGAATATTTTTGTGACCGAGCGCGGCCACGCCAAGATTCTGGATTTCGGCCTGGCGAAGTTCACAGTAGGGGACGAAGGCAGCGTCAGCGGCGATACCTTCGCAGGGGACACGCGGTCTCCGGATGAACTCAATCGCCGGGGAACGACGCTTGGAACTATTCCTTACATGTCGCCGGAGCAGGCGCTGGGCCAGCCCCTGAACACCCGCACCGATTTGTTCTCTTTCGGGGTCGTACTCTACGAGATGGCGACCGGAGTGCAGCCTTTTCAGGGACAGACGGCGGCCGCGGTTTTTGACTCCATCATTCACCGCGTGCCGGAGTGGCCACTGGGATCCGATCCAGCAACCCCTCCTGAGCTCGAGAGCATCGTGCGCAAAGCCCTGGAGAAGAATCCAGAGCGTCGCTATACCAGCGCGGCGGAGATGCGGACCGATCTGCAGAACCTTCGCCGGGCAACTGAATCAGGTCTGGTCGCGCCCACCGTGATGCGGGCGCCGGATTCGAAGGAGCGAATCCGTTCTTTCTTCGCAGGGGCCACCGCTCTCCGGCCACAACCCACGGTTGGTGTGGTCGGCCGGCTGGCCATGGCCATGTGTGGTGCCATTGCCCTGCTTGTACTCATCCTGTTCTTAAGAACGCCCCAACCCCCGCCGGCCGTACTTTCGGCGCTGCAGATCACCAGCGATGGCACCTCGAAGCGATCACTGGTCACCGATGGAGCTCGGGTGTATTTTTCGGAATATCTGAGCGGCCATTCCGTCCTCCGGCAGGTTTCGACCTCGGGTGGAGAAACCGCGGCCGTGCCCATCTCGCTGGTCAGCGCCGACATCTACGATTTCTATCCGGGCCGCTCGGAATTGCTGGTGAAAGGCGTGGCCGAGGGCTCGGAGACGGAGTGGCCGGTCTGGATATTGCCCCTCCCCGCGGGTTCGCTCCGTCCTGTGGGAACGATCCTCGCGCACGGGGCCACCTGGGCGCCGGATGGTCAGCGTATCGTGTATGTGACGAAGTCCAGCGTGTACACCTGCAATCCGGACGGCACCGATTCGCGCGAACTGGTCTCCGTGCCGGGAGTTCCTTTTACACCGCGATTTTCTCCCGACGGCCGCCGCCTGCGTTTCACCATACGGGACACCAACCAGCGCACCTCTTCGCTGTGGGAGGTTGCTGCTGACGGGAAGGGGCTACACCCGGTGCTGCCCGACTGGAACAAGCCGCCGGAAGAATCTGGTGGAGCCTGGACGCCGGATGGAAAATACTTCCTCTTTGAATCGACCCGCGATCATACCCAGAACATTTGGGTTCGGCGTGAAGGCACTTCTTTTTTTCACAAGGCCGCCGCTGAGCCGACGCAGCTGACCGTGGGACCGCTCATGTTCAGCAATCCCACCCCGAGCACGGACGGAAAGAAGCTGTTCGTGATCGGCCAGCAGCGCAGCTTCGATCTGGTGCGCCTGGACAGCAACTCGCAGCAGTTTACCGTTTACCTTCCCGGCGTTTCTGCGGGCGAAGCCGACTTCCAGCGCAACGGCGAGTGGATCACCTACGTCACGCATCCGGAACTCACGTTGTGGCGGAGCAAGCCCGACGGAAGTTCACGTACCCAACTTACCTATGCGCCCATGCAGGCTCACATGCCGCGTTGGTCACCCGACGGGAGCCAGATTGCGTTCACGGCTTCGCGTCCAGGAAAACCCTGGAAGATATTCGTCGTGCCGGCCGAGGGCGGTACGCCGCAGGAGGTGACGGCAGGCGACCGCAATCAGGGCGATCCTACCTGGACCTCCGACGGTGATTCGATAGTGTTCGCGGGAATGCCCTGGCTGGAATATGGAAACGCATCCGGCCCAAATATTCATATCGTTGACTTGAAGACCTCACAGGTGTCAGACCTGCCCGGCTCGGAAGACCTTTTCAGTCCACGCTGCTCGCCGGACGGGCGCTACGTTGCCGCGCTTTCCGCGGACTCTACCAAGCTGATGCTGTACAACCGGGAAAAGAAGGGTTGGACGCAGCTGGCTTCGTCACGCTTCGGCTTCGAGAACTGGTCACACGATGGAAAGTATCTTTATGCCGAGGACTATTCGGACAAGACCGATGACCTGGTCCGCGTAAATGCCGCCACCGGCAAATCGGAACGCTTGTTCAGTCTGAAGGAAGTTCCGCGCGGCTTCGATCCCTGGGAGTTCTGGGTCGGTCTGGCATCCGACGACTCGCCGCTGCTGATGCGGGACAAGAGCACGCAGGAGATTTACAGCCTGGATGTGCGCCTGCCCTAGCCCGACCGCCGCCTCCTGCCCCCGACGTATTTTGGCCGCGCTTCGTATCTTGTTAAGAGCAAAGACCAAATTTTATTTCTGAACACGTTCACTTTTCATGTTGACAGAACCCCATCGCCGGTTCATCATGTATTTGAACATGTTCAGTTATCTGCTGCGAGGAGGCTTTTATGTATGTCATTGGCTGCTACATAAGCTACTTAGTCATATGTCTCAGCGTGACCATCTGGGTCGCCCACACCTTACATAAGAACGGGAGGGTCTTCCTGGTGGACGCCTTTCACGGCAACACTGAGCTTGCCGACTCCGTGAACCACCTTCTTGTCGTGGGCTTTTATCTGATCAATGTCGGATACGTCGCTCTGGTGCTGCGGGCCACGGAAACTCTCAATACCCTGCGCGCGTCCATCGAACTGGTAAGCGACAAGGTCGGTCTGGTGCTGCTGGTTCTGGGCTTCATGCACTTCTTCAACCTGTTTGTCTTTTCACGCATTCGCAGGCGTGCGCGCGGCAGCGCGAACTCAACTCTGCCGGTTTCTCACACCATGCCCCAGGCACAACGGTCATGAAGACTTCTGCCGACACGCCGGGGAAGAAGTCCGACGAGACCCGCGCTCGCATCCTGGAAGCCGCATTGACCCTGTTTCGCAAACGCGGCTTCGGCAGCACGACGATGCGAGACATCGCGAAAGAGGCGGGGACAGCTTTGGGCGCGGTCTACTACTACTTCGATTCCAAAGACGCGCTGGTGATGGCGTTCTACGAACATACTCAAAAGGAGGTTACGCCTCTGATCGAAGATGCGCTCTCCACCACGAAGGGACTGGAAGAGAGCCTGCGTGCCCTGCTGGCCGTGAAGTTCCAATACTATGCTCCGAACCGAACGCTGCTGGGGACCCTTTCGGCTCACATCGACCCCCAGCATCCCTTGTCGCCTTTCAGCGACGAAGGTCGTGATATTCGCGACCAGGACATTGCCCTCTTTGCCCGCACCCTGGAAGGATCGAGGGTTCGCGTTCCCCCGGACCTGAAGATCCACTTGCCTCGCCTGCTATGGCTATACCAGATGGGCCTTCTGCTCTTTTGGGTTTACGATCGTTCGCCCAAGCAGAAGAGGACCATGCAGCTGTTTGAGAAGAGCCTCTCAATCGTGGTCAACCTCATCAGGCTTTCGACTTTCCCCCTGCTGCGGCCGGCGCGCCGGCTGGCGATCGAACTGCTCGACATCATCTACGGTAGTGAGAAGTTGATGGAGGCGGCCCCGTGAATCACCCTCTTCGCATCGTTCTTACTGGCGGCAGCGGCCAGGTGGGAAACTTGCTTGCCAGCCATTTCCATGGTCAGGGTCGGCATGTTGTGGTAATTGCGCGCAGCGTTCAACCGGCACCTTGGCAGGTCGTCCATTGGGATGGAACCAGCCTGGGTGACTGGGCCTCGCATCTGGAGGGCGCGGACGTCCTCATCAATCTCGCCGGACGCAGCGTGAATTGCCGCTACACGCCTGCCAACCGTAGTGCGATCAAGGACTCCCGAATTCATACCACCCGTTTGCTCGGTCAGGCCATGACTGGACTGGCCCGCCCCGCGTCTTTGGATGAACGCCAGCACGGCTACGATTTACCGCCACGCCCTGGATCGTCCGATGGACGAGGAGACGGGCGAGATTGGCGGCCATGAGCCGAACGCCCCCGGCACATGGCGCTTTAGCATCGACGTGGCCACCAACTGGGAAGGGGCTTCCTTCTCCAGCGTGACCCCGGAGACGCGCAAGGTCGCTTTGCGCAGCGCCATGGTCATGAGTCCCGATCGAGGCGGCATATTTGGCGAGTTGCTCCGTCTCGTGCGCTTCGGGCTGGGAGGTACGGCGGGCTCCGGCCGACAGTTCGTTTCCTGGATTCACGGGAAAGATTTCTTGCGCAGCGTCGAGTATCTGATTGCGCACGAAGAATGCGCGGGTGCATTCAACCTCGCCTCGCCCAATCCCCTGCCCAATCGGGAGTTCATGCGGACTCTGCGACAAACCTGGGGAGCGCCCCTGGGCCTGCCCGCCACCGTCTGGATGTTGGAGTTGGGCGCATGGTTCCTGCGTACGGAAACCGAACTGATTTTGAAGAGTCGTCGCGTGGTGCCCGGACGTCTGCTGCAAGCTGGCTTTGAATTCCAGTTCCCGGACTGGCCTGCGGCCGCGACAGACCTGGTGCATCGATGGCGCGAGAATTACGCGTGAAGTTACCAGTTCTATAACCTGCCTGCTTCCTCCTCGACCGCTAGGCAATCAGCTAGTCGCTCCACCGTGCCAACAGTTTTTTGGTTTACCGCCATCGGATTTTTGAGTTTAGAGAATTGGGCGTGGCGGGGTTACAAAGGCTTGGCCAGCCCATTTTTGCAGCGAGTGAATCGTTTTAATAGAATAGAGCTCGGCTTCGTCTGGTCCGCGTCAAAATTTAAGGAGGCAGCCCCCATGCCCGAATCCAACATCGGCTTTTATGGCCACGTGAAGCAGTACCACAATCTGAAGGCTGAGATTGATCAGGCCATTCTGGATGTGCTCGAAAGCGGAAGCTATGTGCTCGGTCCGCAACTGGTCAAGTTCGAAGAAGAACTGGCGCGCTACATGAAGACGAAGGAAACCGTCGGCGTCAACTCCGGCACCGACGCTCTGCTGCTGGTGTTTCTGGCTCTGGGTCTCGGGCCTGGCGACGAAGTCATCACCACCTCCAACACTTTCTTTGCCACCGCTGAAGCCATCTGGCTGGCCGGCGCCACTCCCGTATTCGTGGATTCCGATCCCCGGACCCGTAATATCGACGTCAGCAAGATCGAAGCCGCCATCACCCCGAAGACTCGCGCCATCGTGCCCGTACATCTGTACGGCCTGACTGCGGACATGCCTGCAATCGCGCGCATTGCCAAGGCCCACAACTTGTTCGTGGTGGAAGACTGCGCCCAGGGCATCGGCGCGCGGGGCGACACCTTTGCTATTGGAGAACTCAGCGACGCGGTCTGCCTCAGCTTCATCATCCAGAAGAACCTGGGATGTTTCGGGGACGGCGGCGCCGTGGCTACCAACAACAAAGACCTCGCCGCCGCCATTCGCAAACTGCGCAACCACGGCTCGATGAAACGCTCTCATCACAGCATCGGCTACAACAGCCGCCTGGACGACATCCACGCCGCAGTCTTGCGGGTCAAGCTGAAGCGCGTGGACGAATGGAGCGAAAGACGGCGCGAGATTGCCCGGCTCTACGACGAAGGCTTGGCCGGTGCATCGATGACTCTTCCCTTTACGCCTTCGGGCTACCAGCACGTCTATCATCTATATGTAGTCGATAGTGACGACCGTGACGGGCTGCAGGCCTACTTGCTGTCGAAGGGTATTACCGCCCTTACTCACTATCCCATCGCCATCCACCAGCAGGAAGGCTTTCCCTGGGGACGCCCGGCCCGCGCCGGTGCGCTGCCGGTCACGGAAAGGTCAGCCGCCAGCGTGCTGTCGCTTCCGATGTATCCCGAACTCACCAATGAGGAGGTTGAGCGCGTAATCGGGGAAGTCATGAATTGGGCCGCCACTCGCGAGGCTCTCAGCCGCCAGGCAGTCTGATAGAAGAAGAGAAAAACAAGTGTGGGTCGGACACTCTTGTCCGCCCACACCAATTTGCCTCACGCACAAACCCTGCCCGTCATTTACAATTCTAGAATCGAAATCATGCAGTCACGATTTGGAATTCTGCTCACAGCCGGCGCCCTGGCGCTTGGCTTCAGTGCTTCCAGCTTGGATAAACCTATGGACTTTGGGCCCAATAACCCGTTCTACGCGCCGAGCACTTTGCCCTTTCACGCCCCACCCTTCGACAAGATCAAGGACGGCGATTACCAGCCTGCCATTGAAGCCGGCATGGCGGAGCAACGCCAGGAGATCCGGGCAATTGCCGACAACCCCGCTCCGCCGACATTCGAGAACACATTTGTCGCCCTGGAAAAGACCGGCCAGTTGTTCAACCGCGCCATGGCCGCATTCAACGGCGTCACCGGAGCCGACCTGAATCCGGAACTGCAGAAAGTGCAGGACTACGAGGCGCCCCGGCTGGCCGCTCATAGCGACGCCATCTATCTCGATTCCAGATTATTCCAGCGCGTGGCCACGATCTACCGGGAACGCGATTCGCTGAAACTCGATGCGGAATCGCTGCGCCTCGTCGAGTTCACTTACAAGAAATTTGTGCACTCGGGGGCCAACCTCTCGGATGCCGACAAGGCCGAACTGAAGAAGCTCAACGAAGAAGAGTCAACGCTCACCAACGACTTCACCACCCGTTTGCTCGCCGCCACCAAGGATGCCGCTTTCGTAACCAAGGAGAAGAATGCACTTGCGGGCTTACCCGAGGCGCAAATCACAGCCGCCGCGCTCGCGGCAAAAGAGCGCAAGCTGGACGGTTACGTGGTTCCGCTACAGAACACCACGCAACAGCCTGACCTGGACTCTGTTGCGCCATCGCGCGAGTCGCCAGAAGTTGTTCGAGAACTCATGGAATCGCGCCGAGCGCGGAGGAGCGAACGATACCCGTGACATTGTTTCCCGTCTGGCTCAGCTGCGCGCGCAAAAGGCCAAGTTGCTTGGTTTCCCTAACTACGCCGCCTGGAAGCTGGACGACCAGATGGCCAAAACACCGGACGCGGCCCTGAAGTTCATGGATGCGCTGGTGCCGGGAGCAACCGCCAGGGCGACCGCCGAAGCCGGGGACATTCAAGCCCTCATCGACTCGCAGAAGGCCGGCTTCAAGCTCGAGCCCTGGGACTGGAATTTCTATGCCGAGCAGGTCCGCAAGGCGAAGTACGACCTGGATGAAGCCCAGATCAAGCCCTACTTCGAGTTGAATAATGTGCTCGAGAATGGCGTGTTCTATGCCGCCAGCCAACTCTACGGAATCAGCTTCAAGGAGCGCAAAGACATTCCGGTGTACAACCCGGATGTGCGCGTCTTCGAGGTCTTCGACGCTGACGGCCAGCCGCTGGCTCTTTTCTACGGCGACTACTTCAAGCGCGATAACAAACGCGGTGGCGCCTGGATGAGCAACTTCGTTGACCAGTCCAAGCTACTGGGCACGCTGCCGGTCGTCTATAACGTCTGCAACTTCAGCAAGCCCGCTCCCGGCGAGCCGGCTCTGATCAGTTTTCACGATGTCACCACCATGTTTCACGAATTCGGCCACGCGCTGCACGGCATGTTAGCCGACAGTCAATATCCAACTCTTTCCGGAACGGCCGTGCCTCGCGACTTCGTCGAATTTCCATCGCAGTTCAACGAGCATTGGGCAACCTATCCGGCGGTGTTCAGCCACTACGCGAAGCACTACAAGACGGGCGCACCGATGCCGGCGGAACTCGCCGGGAAAATCAAGACCTCGGCAACTTTCAACCAGGGCTACGCGCTCACTGAAATCCTGGCCGCAGCCGAACTCGATATGCAGTGGCACACGCTTCCTCCGACCACGCCGCTGCAGAAACCTGACGCGTTTGAAACCGCTGCGCTGGAAAAGACCCATCTCGCACTCAGCGCCGTACCGCCCCGCTACCGCTCCACCTACTTTGCCCACATCTGGGGCGGCGACTATGGCGCCGGCTATTATGCTTATCTGTGGGCTGAGATGCTGGACGATGACGCCTTCCAGTGGTTCGAAGATCACGGCGGCCTCACTCGCGCCAATGGCGATCGTCTCCGCCGCATGGTGCTTTCGCGGGGCAACACGGAAGACCTGGCCAACTTGTACAAGGCGTGGCTGGGAGCAGAACCCAGCATTGAACCGATGTTGAAATACCGCGGCCTTCTGGAGCCGGCGATCTCAAAATAAACCAGCCCTGGTGTGGGGCGGGCGCCCTCGCCCGCCTGCTTGAGAAAACCGCCAAGGCATTCGCGTCTTGGAAATCCCTTACAAACTACTTCAGGAATTTCCCCTGCTCCAGCTCCTGAAACGCCTGCCGCAGCTCTTCCTGCGTGTTCATCACAATGGGGCCGTACCAGGCCACCGGTTCCTGCAAAGGTTTTCCGGAGACCAACAGAAACCGGATGCCATCATCGCCTGCTTGCACCGTAACTTCGTCGCCACGGTCAAAGAGGACGAGCGACCGGTTGTCGGCCTCGACCGGAGGCGTGGTGTCCGACCATTTCACCGCTTCCGTCGGCACCGTCAGCGGACCCGATGCGTTGCAGAACTTTCCGCCGCCCGCGAACACATACGCGAAGGCGTGGCGAGTGACTTCAACCGGCAGCGTCTTCCTTCTGCCCGGAGAAACGGACACATCGATGTAAGTCGGATCGGTAGCAATTCCTTCGACCGGACCAGTCTTCCCCCAGAACGTCCCGCAGACGACGCGCACATGGGTGCCGTCGTCGTCTTTTATCTCCGGGATCTCGGGTGCTTTCACCTCCTGGTAACGCGGCGCGGTCATCTTTTGCGACGCGGGAAGGTTGGCCCACAACTGGAAGCCATGCATGCGTCCGGCCTGATCACCTTTGGGCATCTCCTGGTGGATGATCCCGCTGCCGGCCGTCATCCACTGCACATCGCCCGAAGCAATGGCGCCGCGGTTGCCCATGCTGTCGCCGTGCTCCACCGTTCCCGCAAGAACGTAAGTGATGGTCTCGATCCCGCGGTGGGGATGCCAGGGAAAGCCTGCCAGATAATCCTCAGGAACATCATTGCGGAAGTCATCCAGCAAAAGGAAGGGATCGAAGTCGGACGTGTTTCCGAAGCCAAACGCGCGGCGCAGATGCACGCCGGCGCCTTCGAGGGTCGGCTTGGCTTTCACCAGGCGCTTAACCGGACGAATGGACATGATGATCTCCCCCTATTGAGAGTTTTCCGGCAGTGCTTTGGTCAATTTTGAGCAGTCTGAAGCAATCGTGAAGTTCGATCCTGTCGGAGGCTAAATTCTACCAGCGGGCTTGACTTTGATTGTGGAATCGCAAGATCTTCGAATGGTCTCAGCTATGACTAGCCCGGAGCCCTGCCTTCCGATAGCGAGGACAAAGTCCCGGCTTTAGCGTCCTTTGCGGCTTTTTTCTTTGCGTCCTTCGCGGTAAGCGTTTTGACCTGTCGCAATCATTGAAAAATTATTTAACCGAAAAGTCGCCAAGAAGACAAAGACTCAATCGCTGGCGGAAGTGCCCTGCTCCATGGCGGCGGTTGGGCTCCAGGTTCCTGGGATTTGCAGATCCGGCATCGGAGAAGCCGCAAACAGCCTCTGGCAGGGCTTGGCCAACCAGCGAGCCCACTGTGCGGAACGTGATACGCGGGCGCTGTCGGTGGCGATCCCGGTATCGGCATACATCTGCCGGTAGATTTTTGAAATCAATACAAACGCCAGGCGGGCGCGCATCGATTTTATGAAGCCGGACCGCAACCAGATGGACTTCAGAGCGTAAAACGTGTCCCAGACGGATTGCGTGCGCTGGCGAATTTCCTCGGCTGACATGGTGGGGTGGGGCCAATACAACTTGGGCCGCAAGGCCTGCGGAATGAGCCAGCGCCGGGTGATGGGAATGCCTGCCACCATCACCGGCGCCGCCTCCATTTGCTTTTCCCACCGGATAAAGTCCACGGTGCCGGGATAGGGTGTCAGGGTTACGAATTGGGCGAACGCCATCTCTGCTTGAACGGCGGCCAGCGCAGTGGCATCGAAGGTCTCCGGGCGGTCACTGGGCAACCCAAAAATGAACGAGCCCAGGATGTACACGCCGTGCTGGCGAAAGGTCCTTAATTGTTTAACCAGATCTTCTCCCGCGCAATTGAATTCCTTGTAAACGTCCTTCAATCCCGCCGGGGTCACGGCCTCCACACCCACCAGGGCCCCTTTGATGTGAGCCGCCTGCATGGCATTGAGGAATTCAGCGTCTTCAGCAGCTTCCATGGTGATCTGGGTAAAGAAGATTGTGTCGGGCGGCAGCTGGGCCAGTCGCCTCATGAGTTCAAAGCGCTCAGCCCGAATGGTCTTGAGTTCATTGAGCCGGTGAGTGTTGTGTTGTTCCTCGGCTAGACGGAGGTCGGTGAGAGTCACGGGATAAAAATTGTCGTCGGCGAGGGCGATGAAGCGAAATCCCAGTCTCCTCAGCTGGACGATTTCCTCGATTACAACGTCCGAGGAGCGCTGGCGAGGACGCTGGCCGTCAGTGCGCCAGACCGAGCAGAAGGAGCAATGCTTGGGGCAGCCCCGCACAGTCTGCACCGAGGCCCACATATAGCTCTTGCGCGGCACCAGGTCCCAGCGGGCGGGCAGGAATGAGTCGGCCTCAATCCGGCCGCCTTCATAGACCAGCAGAGGAGTTCCAAGCGAGCAATCCGCCAATACCTTGGACCAGACTACGTCTCCGTCGCCCTTGACCACCGCATGGGCGCCGCCCAGCTCGTGGGCTTCGTTGGGATAAAGGGTAGCGTGAATGCCTCCGAACACCACGTAGGCGCCACGCTGGCGGGCCAATTTCCCGATTTTGTACCCGCGGAGTGCGTTTGCGGTGTGAATGCCGATGCCGACAATATCGCCGGCTTGAATCTGGTCCGGATCTACTGCCTCCAGCGTCTCATCCACCAGGCAGGGATCGCCAAAGCTCGCAGGTGTTGCGGCTGCAAGCACGTACAACCAACGCGGGGTGATGACCGCGGTACCGAAGGAAACTTCACTGGGATTGATGAGGTGAACGCGCACGCGATGTCGCCCTCCTTGGGCGGCCTTGCAAAGGCGGTCGAGCAACTTGCGCCCGGGACGACGACTTCGATTTGCTTGGATCGGATTGCTGGGAACGCTTCCGGCCTAGCAGTTCAGTGGCCATCACCTAACGGCCAAATCTAAGGAAATTGTCAGGCGGAGCCAGTAGTAAAATCTGGTCAAAATTGAACACTATTGAAGAAAGCGGTCGGGTTATCTTGACTTAATTGGCTCAAGCAATGAAACCTCAGAGCTATTCCGCCCATTTGACCCTGTCAATTCTTCTGGGACTTGGCTTCTCGCAGATTGCATTCGCACAACCTCCCGACATCCTGCTCGCGCAGGCGCATGTGCGCTTGAGCTCGGAAGAAATCGTGACCAACCTCATCCAGAGGAACCTGGAACGCGCCCGGGCGCTGGGGGCCTACCAGGGGACTCGGGTTTACCGCCTCGAGTATCGCGGCTTTCCCGGTTCCAGAGCGGCGGAGATGACTGTGGAAGTAAAGTACAGCACTCCCGGAACCAAGGAATTCAGCATCCGGTCGGAAAAAGGATCTCAACTCATCATCGACCGAGTATTCAAACGAATGCTGCAGAGCGAGAAAGAGGCCGCCTCGGAAGAGAACCAAAGCCATGTCGCTCTCAATCGCGACAACTACAACTTCACTCTCGATGGCTACGAAAGCACGCCTTCGGGTTTGGCCTACGTCCTCTCGGTGGAGCCCCGCACCAACGACAGACTTCTGTATCGCGGCCGCATCTGGGTCGATGCGGAGGACTTTGCCGTGATGCGTATTGATGCGGTCCCCGCGAAGAATCCTTCCTTCTGGACCAAAGAGACCAAGATCGAACAGACGTACGCCAAAGTGGGAGATTTCTGGTTGCCGCTCTCCAATCGCAGCACCAGCACCATCCGCCTGGGAGGCCACGCCTCCTTCACCATCGATTACCAGGACTATCAGATTACGTCTGCCAGCGCGGTGGGCACCCCGCGCAAAGTTGCCGGCTACAGATAGTGGAGTCAGGTAAAAGAGATCAAAACGGAAGGTTCAATCGTGCAGTACTACATTCAGCAGTGAACTGTGAACCTGCAGCCCGCCTTCGGCCCCTCCGGCGTAGTGTATGAAACCTAATTTTCTGAAACGGTTCATGAAAAAGCTGACTCGCGAACGAGTCGTGCCCACCATCTCGGCCAGGGTTTCCTGACTGATCTTGGGAACCACGGTCTCGGGCACACCTTCCTTGCCAAAATGAGCCAGCATAAGCAGGACGCGGGCCAGTCTCTTTTCGCTGGAATTGAACAGCTGGTCGACCAGGTCCTCTTCGTAGCGAATATTCCGCGCCAGCAGATAGGCCACGAACATGTCGGAGAAGGCATGCTCCCGGTGCAGCGCATTCATCATGGCCAGCTTCTCGATCCGCAGCAGCTGGCAATCACTCATGGCGGACGCAGATCCCATACGGAAGGCCTGCCCGCCCAGCGCGCCTTCGCCAAAAAAATTTCCCTCTCCCAAGATGGCGATAGTGGCCTCCTTGCCGATCTTGGACACAACGGTCAACCTGACTTTGCCCTTCTGGATATAGAAGACAGCGTCCGCCGGGTCGCCCTGGGTGAAAACTGCTCGCTTTCTGGAAACGGTAAGACTCTTCCGGCCTTCGCCAATGGTGGCGAGGAAGGTATTGGGATCGAATCCGCGGTTCTTCGTTGCTCCAGGAACAGGACTCATCAATCGGCATTTTAGTCCCGATGAGCGATCGATAGGGACAAATCGTCGAATTCTCAGGCTCAATGCCGGCTGGGTGGTTCCCGGAAAGGAAACATCAACCGCGACAGGGCTCGGCCTGAGGCAAGTCCTGCTGAGCCTGGCGGGAACTGCATCTGCGGCAAGCGATTGCGGGTCCACGCGAGATCCTTACGGACTGAAGTCCCGCAGGATGACTGGGATCGGGAACCTGCTTCAAGCTCAGCCCCTGCCAGATCAATTTGGAACGAGTAAATCGGCCGCTGGCGTGCTATGTTGTGATTTGAGGTGGTTAACACCTTCTCCTCTTTCAGGTCTTCTGACCTAAGCCAGTCCATCTGAAGTTCTCCCACACCTTAGGTATCTCCGGAAGAGCGGTGCACCCATGGCTCTGGAAGCGATCCTGAATGAAGTTGACCAACTCCACGGCGTCAGTGATCGACTCGAAGGACTGGCGGAACAACATCCGCCTGTCACAGACGCGCTGATCACCATCGCGGGAAGCGTGCGCAACACTGCCACGCTGTTGGCGGTGCTGATAGCAACCAAGCGCCCCAAGCTGATCTGAGCAGAGCTAGTCCCGGAGGATGTGGGCAGCATGCCGCCGGGTTCCGTTTACATGGTTTGGCTCAGCGAAGATGGCGTCGCCCCCACGAACGGAAGTCGCCCAACCACGGGAATGACCGGCGCGAACTGATTCGGCTCGGCAAACAAAGGGACAATAGCGCGCAACCTCGTGCCGGGATCGGCTGCTTCCATTTCCAGTCCACCCTTCAGCTCATTCAGGCGCTCGCGCATACCCGCTAGGCCTACGCCGGAATCTTCAACCGGCGGCCCCACGCCACTCAACCATGCCTTGGGCATGCCCCGTCCATAATCTCTCACTTCCAGGATCGCAGCTTGCGGCTGCCGGAGAAACCGCACCTCTACCGCAGACGATCCCGAGTGCCGATGCACGTTCGTGAGACTTTCCTGTAGCACGCGGAACAGTGCGATCTCAATCGCGGCGGGCAAACGCTCCAACTCCGGCGCAAAGTCCATATGCACTTTCATCCCGCTGCGTTGGGCGAAGCCCGCGACAAACCACTGCGCCGCACTGGTGAAACCACTCTCGTCCAGCGTGGGCGGATGGAGCAGGTAGGAAGTTGTACGAATTTCCTGAAGCGCCTCATCGACCAGACGCGCTATCCCCGAAATCTCCTCGTATGCCTGTTTGTCTTCGTCTTTCTCTAATTTTCGCTGCAGCAGCGAAACGCATATTTTCAATGCCGTGAGCGTTTGTCCGGTGCTGTCGTGCAAATTACGAGCCACCCTCCGCCGTTCCTCATCCTGCACTCGGAGAAGCCGCTGGGAAAGGTTCTGTAGTTCTGCTGTACGCTCCACAACCAGCAATTCCAGTTCAGAGCAGGATCGCCTGAGCGTCTCCTTGGTCTGTTGTCCTGAAAGAATCCACATGGTGTACCCCCCGGAATGAGAACTATCTCATTAGGAATTCCTCACGTCTGAGCAAAACTGCACAGGCGGCCGTTCGCTCTGTGGGATTGGCTCATATCTCCAACCGCAGCAGCCAGATGATTGCTTGAAAGCGAGCGACCAGCAAGGTGAACCGGAGATCACATTATCGAGCGAAGGCCAGAATCTGCGTCTTCGTGAGCTTAAGCGGAGATGAGCCTGGTGTGGTTTAGAGGCGAGTTCTCTTGTCTGATGCCACTAGACGTCGATCCCGATGAGGGTCAGTGCGCGGTTGGCCGGTGCTAAGCTCACACTTCTCTCCGGGCTTGGCACCACAGGTAGGACAACGAATCGCAAGCGCTTCCTTTTTCGTGGCCTTCATCTTTATATAGTGCCGCTTCGCCTTTTAGCGAGATGGTCAATATTGACCAGAAATTCGCCGAGGAGTCGATTTTCGGCAGGCCCTACACTTCGAATCCTGTGCCGCAACTCACCGCGCAGCCTTCTCCACCGGGGTCGCTTCGTACAACACGCTCCCGTGCGGCGGGAGGGTCACGGTGAGCGAATTCGCTGGGCCCAGATCTTTCCGCTCCCACAAGTCCCGCAATTTGTATTTCGCGCTGGCGAAGCCCAGGTCTTTCCATTCATATTGAACTTTCTGGCTGGACTCGGTGAGATTAAAAACCGCCAGAGAGTGCTCGCCCCCCAATGCCGATTCTGCCACCCACACGACCGTTTTGTCGGTCGTGATGGCGGGATGATTGCCGGTTGAGTGCTGGTCAACCGCGATGACTTCAGGATTGGTAAGCAGCGCAGTCGTCCAGGCATCGGCCCGGGGCAGGTCGCCGCCCACCATCAACGGCGAAGCAAAGATGCACCACAGGGTAAGAAACGTTCTCTGCTCGTCGTGCGTAAGCCGGGAGTAGCGCGGCTGGCCCCATCCTGGAGCCGGCCCCAGATATCCCAGCGGAAGCATGTCGGCATCCGGCCAGTGCCCGGGTTGCGCCTTGCCCGCCCATTTCGCCGCGTTCGCGAACTGGTCTCCCAGGCCTTGAGGATAATCGACGGTGCTGTGCCACAGATCCCAGATATCGTTTGAAATTCGCCACATCTGGGCATACTTCCGCATCTCCTCGTCCTTTTCCAGCGGAGCGGGCCCGGGCGAAAGACTGAGAGCAATCGGACGGCCGGTCCGGGCCAGGGCCGTGCTCAGCATTCGGATCTCATCGCCCTTGTACGGACGGCTGCTGATGCAATCTACCTTGATCAGGTCCACCTCCCAACTGGCATAAAGCTGCGCAATCGAATCGTAGTAGGCCTGCGCTGCCGGCTTCGAAGCATCGAGTCCATAGTTATCGAAATTCCAGGGGCAGGTGTCGGAGGTGTCGGCCGCATCCGCGGCATGATAGGGCGACCCGGAGATCGGCAGATTTTTCTCCACCGCCTGCTTGGGAATACCGCGCAGAATATGGATGCCAAACTTCAGGCCGAGCGAATGGACATAGTCCGCCAAAGGCTTAAAGCCGGCATGGTTCGCCGCTGACGGGAAACGGTTCACCGCCGGCGTGTACCGGCCGGAATCGTCCATGTTGTACTGCGACGTCTTGGAATTCCCTTCCGCCGTAGGGTTGGTGACGAACCATTCCATGTCCACGACCACGTATTGCCAACCGAATGGTTTCAAGTGTTCGGCCAGCCATTGAGCATTCGCCTTGACATCGGCCTCTTTGACCGTGGTGCCGTAGCCGTCCCAGCTGTTCCAGCCCATGGGCGGAGTTGCGGCGAGGAGGGATGGACTACTGTTGTCTTGCGGCCCGGCTGCCTGTCCCAGTGGTGGCCTTACCAGAAACAACACCAACTGCAACCCAAGAGCAAACAGAAAAGCCCGCCTCATCATGTTCGTTTCTCCGTCATCACCATACTGCATTTTTGGGGAACGGGGTGCCTATCGTGTGGGGCGGACACTCTTGTTCGCCGCCTTTGACTTTGCAGTTGAGGCCAGAATGGCCCCGCTTGGGGACGAGCAAGAATGCCACGGTGCGGCTCGACACCGGCGACATCCTGAAAAGAACACGACCGGCCCGAGAAACAACCTGACACTACTCAGGCAAGAACCATTGCTTCCAGAGCCGGCTTATTTCTGATCAGCACGCTCGGGCCTTTGGTGGAGATCAGCATCTTGTTCCGCAATTCGGTCAGGGCGCGGGTTACGGTCTCGCGTGTAACTCCGACCACCTGGGCGATCTCTTCATGGGTCAAACTCAGGTTGAAGCGAATGCCCTTGGGCGTCTCCTGGCCGTGGGCCGCCGCTTCGAGAAGGAAGTGGGCCATTTTTTCGGTCGCGGAAGGGGTCAGCCCGAGATAGCGGATCTGGTGACAGGCGCCGCGATAATAGTTGCTGAATTGCTGCATGGCATTGGTCGAAGCGTCGCCGTGTGCCTGTAGCAGCGTCATAAAATCATCACGCCGGATGAAATCCACCTGGCATGGCTGCAGTGTCTCGGCGGAAACTTCGTGGGTATCTCCGGAAATGGCGGAGTGCAGACCCAGCAATTCGCCCGCTTCCACCACCCGTACGATCACGGTCTTACCCCCAGGCGAGGCCATGGTCAGTTTCACCCGCCCTCTGCAAAGCATGTACACTCCGCGCGGGGTCTGGCCTTCGACAAACAGGAGGGCTCCGGCAGGATACAGGCTGGTGAACTTCATCTTCTGGAAATCCACCAGAGTTTTCGCAGTCATCTGACAAAAAAATCCATCTTTTTGAATGGGGCAAGTGGTGCAATCATCTGCGATTTCCATCCCGTACGGTGTCCGCGTTTTCATATTGCTCCCCTACCTTCTGCAGGTCTTTCAGAGTTCGTTTTCCCATCCTCCAAAATATGCCGGAGGAAACTCGAGCCCCCGTTTAGAGCGGCGCCTTCCTTCTGCATTCGCAGAAGCAGGTCCCGCCCGTTTTCATCCATGAAACTCACAGCGCCCAGGTCGATATTCACCGTCGCTCCGTCCGCCATCTTTGCTGACGTGAGCCAGGCCTTTCGCAGTTCTTCGACCCACGGGCCTTTAAGGGTGCCTTCCAGCTTTATGAGAAGAGCGTCGGGCGTGTTTTGAATGGTGATCCTGAGCACGTGACTGTAAGAGCAAGATCACTGCCACCCAACTTCGTCGCCAGGCGATGTTAGATCTAAACTATGGCAGACCAGTGAGATAGGGGGATTTTAAAACAGAAAAAACGCACGCGGACAGAATGATTCCTGAGGCTGGTGACGAGACGAAGTATCATCAAATGATGATATTCCGTCAGAAAGGGGCATCCCGCCCTCCGCCATTCTCGCGAAATGTCGCCGGGTTGCTGGCAGGAGTGGTAGTCCTTAGACGCTTTTGCTGAATCCAGGAACACACCTGCCCCGTACGCCCCGGCAGACTACGCAACCTTGGGTTTGATCTCGATCGCTCTCGCCTTGGCAGTCTTGGGCATGATCAACCGCACCACACCATTTTTCAGAGTTGCGGTTACCTTCTCGGCATCGACGCTGGCGGGCAGATCTACCACTCGCAGGATCTGGTCCGAGCTAAACTCCGAATACACTGCCTTGCCTTTTTTTTCTTCCTTGTTGGCTTCGCGCTTTCCGGCGATGGTCAAGCGGCGCGGTTCGACGCTGATTTGGATCTCATCCTCCGTGAAACCGGGCACTTCGGCCTTGACTTCAAGCTTCTCGTCCGACTCCACGATATTCACAGGAACCTGATGGAGCAACTCCATTTCAGCCTTGAACCAGTCTTCGAGGTCATGTCCGAACCTGCGTCCGCTTCCTTCAAAAATCTCATACGCTCTTTGGGCAATCGCCTGGGAGGTCTTGTTAATCCGGTCCATTAGGCTCGAAGCGGGCGTGATTGCTATCCTCTTTTCCGCAGTTCGCGGTACCGCATCGGTGGTTTTCGCCATAACTAATTCCTCCCTTCGGGAGTATTCAGCGCTGGCTCCGGCAGTTCGGCGACCTTAGCCCGTTCCTGCCTCTGGCAGGAAACCAATGGAAGCCAGCGCTGCAAGCATAGCTTTGCAGAATCCAGGGAATGGCACAGTGATGAGGATCACGCACGGAAGTGACCAGGGATGCTCGGAACCACAGACCGAAGGTCAGAACTGTTTGCGGACAATCTTCAGCTTTTGCATGCGCGAGTTCAAGGTCGTGCGATTCATGCCCAGGCGCTCGGCCGCGCCGCCGGGTCCGCCGATCTTTCCCTTGGTCTCGCGCAGTACGCGGATGATGTGTTCGCGCTCGATGTCTTCCAGGGCCGACGACGTGGAGGGTGAAACAGCCTCTGCCTCGGCAGGCTCAAACACCGGAACCTTCAAGACCGGACCGGGGGACAGAATGACCGCGCGCTCGATGACGTGTTCCAGTTCGCGAATATTGCCGGGCCACGAATAACGGCACAAGGCCTGCATCCCCTCCGGTGGTATCGTCTCGATTTTTTTCCTCATTCGCTGGGAAAACTTGGACAGGAAGTACTGCACCAGGAGCGGAATGTCCTCGCGTCGCTCGCACAGCGGTGGCACCGTGATGGGGAAAACGCTCAGACGGTAAAAGAGGTCGCTGCGGAATTGCCCCGAGGCCACCAGTTTCCCCAGGTCGCGATTGGTGGCGGCAACGATCCGCACATCGGTGGTAATGGTGCGGGTGCTGCCCAGCCGTTCGAACTCCTTCTCCTGCAGTGCCCGCAATAGTTTGGGTTGCAGTTCGAGCGGGATATCTCCAACTTCGTCCAGAAAAATGGTGCCCTGATGAGCCAATTCCAGCCGCCCTACGCGCTGCGCGATGGCGCCGGTGAATGCTCCCTTTTCGTGACCGAAGAGCTCGCTCTCGAGCAACCCAGCGGGAATGGAAGCGCAATTGACGCGGACGAAAGTGTGGTCGTGCCGTGGACTCAGATTGTGGACCGCCCGGGCCAGCAATTCTTTTCCCGTCCCAGTTTCCCCCAGGATCAAAACCGTGGAGTCCGTGTGTGCAACCGTTTCGACCTGTTTCAGGACCTGCCTGATGGGCTTGCTGTGACCGACAATTTCCTCGAAGTTGAATTCGGTTTTCAGCTCATCTTCAAGGTATTGTTTCTGCTCGGTGAGCTGATCCTTGAGTTCGGAAATGTGCCGGAACGCCATGGCATTGCTCAGGGCGATGGCCACCTGGCCCGCGATCTGCGTGAGCAGGTTCACGTCGTTGTCAGCAAAGTTTCCCGGACGCCGGCTAAACACATTCAGCGTCCCGATCACGCCTTCCCGGCCGGTCAATGGAATCCAACAGCCGGACTTTAACGATCGATGGGCAAATTGGGGCGGCATTTCGAAAGGCCATTTTTCGCCGGACTGGCCTTTGAGCAACAATGGCTTCCGAGTCGTATAAGCCCAGCCCGCAGGCGAGTCGCCCAGGGGAACCAGAGGCTCTTCCTCTGAAGCAGGGTTGGCCTCAGCCCCGGCCGAAGATTCCAGCACATGCATGCGCAGCTTCTGGGAGGGCGCGTCGTAGAGGGCGAGCGTGGCATAGTCGAACGGCTTTACCTGATGGACACAGGCAGCAATAGCGGAGAGCAACTGGCGGACGTCGAGATTTGAGACCAGGGCGTTGGTCACTTCCAGCAGGAAGGCCTCGCGGGCACGTTTTCCCTCGGTGATGTCTCGCGTGACTTTGGTAAACCCCAGCAGGTTGCCGTCCTTGTCATGCAGCGCCGTGATCACCACATCAGCCCAGAAGCGCGAACCATCTTTGCGGAGCCGCCAGCCTTCTTCTTCCCAGCGGCCTTCGGCGGCTGCCAAGGTCAGTTCCTCGTCCGGCTTGCCAATGTCCAGGTCTTCTGAAGTGTAGAAACATGAAAAGTGCTGGCCGATGATCTCCTCAGCCTCATAACCCTTGATCTTTTGCGCGCCTTGGTTCCAGCTCATGATTCTCCCGGCGGGATCAAGCATGAAAATGGCGTAGTCCTTCACTTCTTCCACCAACGTCGTGAAGCGCTCCTGGCTCTGGCGCAAGGCCTCTTCGCCGCGCTTGCGGTCGGTCACATCACGAATCGCCGCCGTGACCAAAACGCCGTCCTCTTCCTGCAGCGGGCTGAGGCTGATTTCGACCGGGAATGTGCTGCCATTCTTGCGTCGCGCCAGCAACTCGAGACCGATGCCCATGGGCCGCGGGTGAGGTGCGGTGTGGTAGGTATTCCTGTGCTGCGGATGTTTTTGGCGGAAATTTTCTGGAATTAGAATCTCGACGGGCTGGTTGATCAGTTCTTCTCTGGCGTAGCCGAACATTTTCTCGGTCTGCGAGTTGACCAGCAACATCCGTCCGCTGCGATCCACAATGACCATGGCGTCGGGCGCTGCTTCCAGCAGGCGGCGAAACTTATCATCCTCGTGGCTCAGACCTTCATTGTAGTTGGATTTTGCCCGGCCCATCAGGTGGGAAACTTAGCATTGCGCCAGCCTCAGAGCAAGCCCCCTGCCACTCTTCGCTTCGCCAGACACAGGCCCAGTTCGGCGTTTGAACAATCACAGACCGGACGAGGCATCTTGTTCCCGACTCGCGACCTGATCATCACTCCCATACCACGGCGGCATTCCAGGTCGTAAGTTTGAGAGCATCCTTCGCAGAGCCAAAAATGCCGGACGCACGGGCCCGCGCCGTTGCTGTCCGCTTGCTCGGTGTCAAAGCGAAACAGCCGCCCCTGGCGATAGTCAAACACGCTATCGCAATCCGGATTTGAACACTTGGAAAACATTGCCCTCTTTTTCCCACGGTTTTCTTTCAGGCCTCCCCGATACCTGTCTCGCGCTTCGGAGCATCCAGATCGGAGCGCCCCTCGCCTCGTTCCAACTCGAGCTTCCGGATCGTATTCATTAGCCACTCGATCACTGCCGTTTCGAGTTCTTCTGGTGTGCCGCATTGATACAGGGACTGGACGGTTTCGCGCTGTTCATTCAGCGGAATGTAACGACACGCGGCCTGTTTGTCACAAAATTCCGCCGGCACCAACTGCATCAGGACGCATTCGGAACAAGGTTTCTTCAGCCCCGACCGGTGAAAATTCAGGCAGGTAGGAGAATCCTCGAACAGGAATGGCGGGCGCCACGACGACGACTTGCGGTAACCTCCACCCCGGAGGAACTCAAGTTCCAGGGTTAGGACCTCGAGGAGATCACGCTTCTTGCTAGCCATATGAATCCTCCGGCCAGTTGACTACCAGTCTGTTCCCGAATCGCCCTCAGCGATGTGACTCGCATCACCCGGAGGGGTGATACGGCTCACGCGCAGCCCCCGATCGTGAAGCTCGCGGGCTTGCAGGAAAGTCACGACGGAAAATTCTGGCTCGCAGGCGCTTTGGGGAAGGGCACGACTTCAGTCGTGGTGGCGGGCCGCTGAACCTGCCTGGCATTATTAATGCCTCGTTCGTTTTTCCGCAGGATGCTAGGGAACGATCACAGCGGCTCCGTCAATGGCGTCACCCTTCACGGCGGCCAGGGCCTCGTTGGCTTGGTCGAGAGGAAACACCGTCACCTGAGGGCGGAGGCCGATTTCAGCCGCGATTTGCAGAAAATCCCGCGCATCGGAGCGAGTCATATTGGCCACACTGCGAAGCTGGCGTTCTCCCCAGAGCAGGCGGTCATAGTCAAATTCAGGAATCCGGTCCAGGTGAATCGCGTTGATCGCGACCACCCCGCCTTTTCGCAGACTTGCCAGAGCCGCCACCACCACATCGCCGCTGGGGGCAAAGGTCACGGCCCGATCCAACTCGACCGGAGGCCTCTCCGTTTCATTCCCCACCCAGGCAGCGCCGAGCGATTCTGCCAGGCGCTGATGGGAGGCGCCCCGGGTGGAGACATAGACGTCGCATCCCCAGGCCCGCAGCACGGCGATGGCAAGATGTGCCGAGGCCCCAAAGCCGAACAACCCCACCCGCTCTCCATGCTCAACTCCGGCCACCCGAAGACTGCGAAAACCGATAATGCCGGCGCACAAAAGAGGTGCCGCATGACGGTGATCCAGACCTGGAGGTAGCGGAAAAACAAAGTCAGCCCGGGCGAGCGCGTACTCAGCGTATCCCCCATTGACCGTGTAGCCGGTAAAAGTAGGCGAATCGCAGAGGTTCTCACGGCCATGTTGGCAATACCAGCACGTCCCGTCAACGCCGCCGATCCAGGAGACTCCAACCCGCGTCCCCAAGGGGGCCTCCGGCGTCGCGCCTTCCACGATCTCACCTACGATCTGATGGCCAGGAATCAACTCTTCCCGCAGGGTTGGAAGTTCGCCTTCCACAATATGCAGGTCGGTGCGGCAGACGCCGCAGGCGAGTACCCGCAGCAGGACCCGCCCCGCTGGGGCGAGAGGTCGGGGAACCTGGCCAATCCGAAGAGGGTGTCGGGAAATATCTCGAGGTGAGTTCAGGAGGGCGGCCTTCATTCAGAGTCCTTCGGGCGCGTCTTTTGCGAGAGGGCACGCAACTGACTATTCTAGATCGCCTCAGGACCATGGCCGCCCGTGCGCGCCAGCCTGCCTTTATTTCTCCTGCAATTGCTGCTCTCCTACCACGTCCTGGACCTTGAGCCAGGTCGCATTTAGACTGTGCCCTTCCTGCATAACAATTGAACAGGGCTGGACCGGCAAGTTGGCCAGCCTGGAAAGAAAGTCTCCGATGTACATATCAGGCAGGTAACTGCTCACTACAAGAATGTCGATTTTCCGGGCTGTCAGGAACTCCAGGGCTTCCAGTCCACTCCATGTGGTGACTGAATCATAGCCCGCGCGCTGTACCATGGCTCCAAGCTTGCTCGATTCCTGCTCATCGTTGTCCACGATGAGGATGCATTTCTTTGGCGATTCCGTCATAACAAATTCCTTCCTCGACAAACGCTCAAGGCAGGGCTACAGGGCTTTACCAGCCGATGAACGGGGTCCCTGTCAAGTCGCTATCGGCTGGGAGCCACAGTCTCTTTCCTGGTGATGCGGCGGCGTTTGCTCAATGCCTCGTGTGTCGCGGCAATTGATTTTTGCAACAGTTTCTTTGACTCCGCGACGACCTCCGCCTCCTTCGCTTCAGTGCGTGCCTTGATCTCTCGATCTTCTCCTGTGTCTGCCATACGTTCCCCTTCGCGATGTCGCGGTGTGGCGCAAGCTCATTTTCGCTTGGCTGCGCGGGCCCGTCTGTGACCGGCCTCACCGCTCATGGTGATCGTCTTTTCTGTGTCCTTTCAAACTGGCCCCTCTCTGGCCAGAGCGTTCTAACCCGTATGCCGTACCACGTAGGAGCTAAGGACCCGCATGTAATTGCCGCGCTCGAAAGCGGCTGGGTCCGACACCGAACGCTGGCTCATGCTGCCGCGCATTTGCCGGACCGATTCGTATTCGTGCTCTTCCATCCAGCGAACCAGGTCCGTAAGAACCGAGGTTGCGTGGTCAATGCCATTCTGTAACAGCGCGGAAGTCATCATGGCGACGTTCGCTCCCGCCATCATGGATTTCAAAACGTCCTGGGCGCTGTGCACACCGCCCGTGACCGCCAGGTCGGCACGGACCCAGCCGTACAGGATGGCGATCCAGTGCAGCCGCAGCAGCAGTTCCTGCGGGCGGCTTAGGGTCAGGCTGGGCACCACTTCCAGAGATTCAATATCGAAATCCGGCTGGTAAAAGCGATTGAAGAGGACCAGTCCGTTGGCGCCCGCAGCGTCCAGCTGTTTACCCATATTTGCGAACGCGCTGAAAGAGTGGGAACACTTTACGGCAACAGGAATACTGACATTCGCTTTGACCTGGCGGACCAGATCGCAGTAGTTCCGCTCGACGTCGGCGCCGAGAATATTGGGGTCGGTGATGATGGCGTAGATGTTCAACTCGATCGCGTCCGCCCCAGCTTGCTCCATCAGGCCGGCGTAGCGGGCCCAGCCACCGGGAGAAACCCCATTCAGGCTGGCGATCACCGGGATGGAAACTCGTTGCCGCGCCTTTCGAATCAGCTCGAGATAGCCATCCGCCCCTAGGTTGTAGGTTTGCAGATCCGGCAGGTAGTCGAGCGATTCGGCGAAACTCTCGCTGCCGCGGGAGAGATCGGAATCGACCGCCAGGCTCTCCAGGTCGAGCTGTTCTTCAAACAGGGAGGGCAGTACGACGGCCCCTACGCCGGCGTCTTCGAGATGCCTGATGTTGACCAGCGATTCGCAGAGTGGGGATGCTGAAGCCACAATCGGTGATTTCATCGGCAAGCCGAGATAGGTGGTTGTAATGTCGATCATTTCTTTTCTCCTGCGGTGACGGGCTGCGGGGTGGAGGGGGGTGGTTCGGAGGCAGCTTTGCCGGGACTTTCGCCAGTACCAGGCATGGCAGCGCGGTTGGAGTACAGACCCCACTGCCGGCGGACATCCTCCTGTGCCAGTTGAAGCAGTTCACGAGCCACCTCAGGATTGCTGCGCGCAAGCATGGTGTAGCGGGCTTCCTGATAGGCGTATTGCTTGAAAGGAATACTGGGCGCTCTGGAATCGAGCTGAAAGGGATTCTTTCCTTCCAGGTGCAGGTCGGGGTTGTAACGCATCAGTGGCCAGTAACCCGAGAGCACTGCGGCTTTTTGCTGGGCCATGCCCTGGCTCATGTCATAGCCGTGAGCAATACAGTGGCTGTAGGCGATGATGAGCGAGGGTCCGTTATAGGCCTCCGCTTCGATAAAGGCTTTTACGGTCTGAGTATCGCTGCCCCCCATGGCGACCCGGGCCACATAGACCGATCCGTAACTGATGGCTTCCATGGCCAGATCTTTCTTGCCGACATCCTTACCTCCGGAAGCGAATTTTGCCACCGCGCCGCGCGGCGTGGCCTTCGACATCTGTCCGCCGGTGTTGGAATAGACCTCGGTGTCGAGCACCAGCACATTGACGTTCAGCCCGGAGCCCAAGACGTGGTCGAGTCCGCCGGCGCCGATGTCATAGGCCCAACCGTCGCCGCCCACCAGCCAGACGCTCTTGCGCACCAGGGCGTCGGCGACCTGCAGCAGATCGCGCGCAGCCGGCGAATCCATGGCCAGCACCTTCTGCTTTAATTCAGCCACGCGCTCCCGCTGCGCACCGATGCCGGCCTCGTTCGATTGATCCGCATGCAGCAACCCGTTCACCAGAGAGTCGCCGAGGCGCGCGGCCAGTCGTGTCACAAGGACACGCGCATAGTCAGCCTGCTTGTCCACCGCCAACCGCATACCCAGCCCGAACTCGGCATTGTCCTCGAAAAGAGAATTGGACCAGCTCGGGCCTCGCCCCAGAGAGTTGACGGTATAGGGTGTCGTGGGCAGGTTACCGCCGTAGATCGACGAGCAACCGGTTGCGTTGGCGATCATCAGGCGATCGCCATAAAGCTGCGTGAGTAATTTGATATAAGGCGTCTCCCCGCAACCCGCGCACGCCCCGGAAAATTCAAATAGCGGTTCCAGCAGCTGGACGTCTTTTACCTGACCGTGGGAAAGCTGGTCGCGGTCGGCATCTGGAAGTTGCGTGAAGAAATCCCAATTCGCGCTCTCCGCTTCACGCAGGGGCGCCTGGGGCTGCATATTGATGGCTTTGTGCTTGGACTCACTCTTGCTCTTTACCGGGCAGATCTCGACGCAGAGCTCGCATCCGGTGCAGTCTTCGGGAGAAACCTGCAGGGTGTAACGCAGGCTCTCGAATTCACGCCAGCGCGGCTTCTCCGCCTTGAAGCCGGCCGGCGCACTTCCCAGCAGCAAGGAGTCATAGACCTTGGCCCGGATGACCGCATGCGGACAAACCATCACGCATTTGCCGCACTGAATGCAGAGTTGCTGGTCCCAGACCGGAATCTGCTGCGCGATATTTCGTTTCTCCCACATCGCTGTTCCCGTCGGAAACGTGCCGTCGATGGGCATTGCACTCACCGGAAGCTCGTCGCCGCGCCCCGCGATCAGGGCGCCGGTTACATCCCGGACGAACGCGGGTGCGCGCTCGGAGACGGGAGGCAGAACTCTCAGCTTGCTGGTGGCGGTGGCCGGAACGGTGACCTGGTGGAGATGGCTGAGGGTATGGTCCACGGCGCCAAAGTTCTTGGCGACCACGGCCTCGCCGCGTTTTCCGTAGGTTTCGCGAATAGCGTTCTTGATGGCTTCAATCGCCTGCTCGCGCGGCAGGATCCCGCTGATGGCAAAGAAACAGGTCTGCATGATCGTGTTGATACGGTTGCCCATTTCGGTGTCGCGCGCGACTTGGTATGCATCGATCAGGTAGAACTTGAGCTTTTTCTGGATGATGGTTTCCTGCACCGATAGCGGCAGGTGGTCCCATATTTCGTCCACGCCAAAAGGCGAATTCAGAAGAAAGGTGGCCCCGGGTTCGGCGCAATTCAAGACGTCCATCCGCTCCATGAACTGAAACTGGTGGCAGGCGACAAAGGTGGCCTGGGTAATCAGATAGGAGGACCGGATGGGGTGTGGACCGAAGCGCAGGTGGGAAACCGTCACCGACCCCGCCTTCTTGGAGTCGTAGACAAAGTATCCCTGGGCGTAGTTGTCCGTATTCTTTCCAATAATTTTGATCGAATTCTTGTTGGCGCCCACGGTTCCATCGGAACCCAGTCCATAGAACAGGGCGCGGACGGTCTCGGGGGCCTCGGTGGAGAATGCAGGGTCGTAATCCAGACTGGTATGGGTCACATCATCGCGAATCCCGACCGTAAAATGGTTCTTGGGCGCGGGCTTCTTCAGTTCATCGAAGGTGGCTTTCGCCATGGCGGGAGTGAACTCCTTCGACGCCAGACCGTAGCGGCCGCCAATTACCCGCGGAGCCATCCGGGCAGCATTGCCGTTTATAGCCGCCGACTCGCTCAGCGCGGTTACTACATCCAGGTAGAGTGGTTCGCCCAGGCTGCCGGGCTCTTTGGTACGATCCAGGATCGCAATGCCGCGCACCGACTGCGGGAGAGCGGACATAAACGCCTCTGCCGCAAAAGGACGGTACAGCCGGACCTTCAGAAGTCCGACCTTCTCGCCCCGCTGCAACAGATGTTCTACCGCCTCCTCCACCGCTCCTGCGCCGGAGCCCATCATCACAATCACCCGTTCGGCATCGGGGGCCCCGACATAATCGAACAGGCGGTAGTTTCTGCCGGTACGCTGAGCGAAGCGATCCATGACATTTTGCACAATCGTCGGACACGCCCGGTAGAAAGGGTTGATGGCCTCGCGCGCCTGGAAAAATACGTCGGGATTCTGCGCCGTGCCGCGCAGTTGAGGATGGTCGGGCGACAAGGCGCGCTGCCGATGCTGATGCACCAGTTTGTCGTCGATCAGTTCACGCAGGTCGTCGTCACTCAGTGGAACAATCTTGTTGACTTCGTGGGAGGTGCGGAAACCATCGAAAAAGTGGAGGAAAGGGATGCGCGACTCGAGCGCCACCGCCTGCGCAATCAGGGCGAAATCGCTGGCTTCCTGCACGGAATTCGAAGCCAGCATGGCAAAGCCGGTGGCGCGCGCGGCCATCACGTCGCTATGGTCGCCGAAAATCGATAGTGCATGCGTCGCCAGAGTGCGGGCAGCCACATGAATCACGGTCGGGGTCAGTTCTCCCGCGATCTTGTACATATTGGGGATCATGAGCAGCAGACCTTGCGAGGCGGTGAACGTGGTTCCCAGCGCCCCCGCCTGAAGCGCGCCGTGCAGCGTCCCGGCGGCGCCTCCCTCGCTCTGCATTTCGATGACGCTGGGAACCGCGCCCCAGATGTTCTGCACTCCCTCCTCTTTCCACTGGTCCGCCCACTCCCCCATCGGCGAGGCCGGCGTGATGGGGTAGATAGCGATCACTTCGTTAAGGCGGTAGGCTACTGAGGCGGCTGCTTCGTTCCCATCCAGAATGGCTGTTTCCTGCTTCATTTCTCTTCTCTCCGGTGCCACGTCAATATACTTGATCTTTGATCTTTTCTATCGGATGGCCTACGGAACTGATGTGGCCTGCGTCACCGCGACAGGTGACCGCCGTCACGGCGGGCTTCCCAGTAGATCCCTATAAACATACCGTGGAAGCACGAATGCTGACAGGAGGCACCGTATGGAAGCCCTGCGTACCAATACGAGGATTTCGCTCAGCAACATACTGGTCACCACGGATTTCTCTCCAGTCTCGAAGGTGGCTCTGCCGTATGCAACCGCTCTAGCCGGCCAATATGGGGCAAAGATCACCGTGGCCCATGCCCTTGGCCCCGAGCCCCTCCTGGGTGTGCCGGTAGACCCGCTGCCGGTTGATGATGATCCGGCCTGGCTGGAGGCGGAGGGGAAACTTGCCGAATTTGCTTTCGGCGGCTTTCCGCGAACCAGGCCCGCCCACCTGCTGTTGAAGCGCGGCGAGGTTTGGGATGTGATTTCCGAGATCATCCAGAAGAATGAGATCGACCTCGTAGTTACGGGAACGCACGGGAGGCAAGGGCTGAGAAAGCTGGTGCTGGGATCAGAGGCGGAGAAGATCTACCGCAGAGCATCTTGTCCCGTCCTGACCGTCGGCCCCCAGGTGCCGCCACTAGACCGGGCGCAATGGGACCTCAAGACTATTCTGTTCCCTACCGACGGCTCCGAGACTTCCCTGAAAGCTCTTCCCTACGCCTTGTCTCTGGCGGAAGAGAATCAGGCCAACCTGATCTTCCTGCAACTTATGCCGATGGCTCCCACTGAGTACAGGGAATCTGACGCATCCAGCGTCCTCGAGTCATTGCGGGTCCTGGTGCCGGCCGAGGCAGAAGACTGGTGCAAGCCGGAGTTTGTGGCCGGCTTTGAGCTCCCGGCAGAGGGCATCCTGGGCCTCGCCAAGGAGCGCGAAGTCGACCTGATCGTGATGGGAGTACGGAAGTCGCCCACGACCGTTCTGTCGGAACACATGCCCTGGCCAGTGGCCTCGCAGGTGGTCGCGCAGGCGCGATGCCCGGTGCTCACGGTGCGAGCGTGAACCAGACTTGCCATCGTTGGCTCAGGAGCAGGCTCTTGCCCATTTTGGCTTGGGGAGTGACCCCGATCACAAACGAGAGTGATGACGGACACTGTAGCCCAGAGCAAGATCCTGCGACCCTGCACCAACATGTTGCCTGTAGGTAGCATCGGTCACCTGGAATGACAATAGTAGTGATGAATTTTCCAGAGCCGCCGATGGCATAAGATACCGCCACCTGTTTTGTTGTCAGGAACGGCCAGAGGTAAAGGGTGTAATTTGAAAAGTGTTCAATTTTGCACAGTTTTGCAAAATGCCATCGGGCAATCTTGGCGATAAATAAGGCCTCCGGTACGTTCGGGATTTGCATTGGATAGGACATTTGGGCTGGGAACCTGGCAGTTAGCCCGGTGCCCGCGGAGAGAAGTCGGATGACGCAGCCAAAGATGCTCAAGCAAATGGCAGTGCCTCTGGTGGCGATATGTATCCTGGTTTTGAGTTTCGCGGGTACGGGGAGGGCCGCGGACCAGGGCAAGTCCGGTACGGACGCGTCTGCCAAACACTACGAGCGACCCACCGACCCGTCTCTCTACGTGGGCGCCGAAACCTGCAAGACCTGCCACGAAGACATCTACAAGAATTTTGAGACCACGCCGCATTTTGTGACCACCCTCGGCAACAAGCGTGGGCCGGAGTGGCAAGGCTGCGAAGCCTGTCACGGACCGGGCAAAGCACACGTGGAAGGCGGCGGCGATGTAACCAAGATATTTACCTTCAAGGGCGTTTCCGCGGAGGCCTCCAGCGAGCGTTGCCTGGACTGCCACACCTACGGGGAGGAGCACAGCAATTTTGCGCGCTCCGCGCACCTGCAAAACAACGTGGGCTGTATTGACTGCCATTCCCCGCACCACGCCAGGGAAAGCCAACACCTCATGAAGGAGAAGCAGCCACAGCTCTGCTATGGCTGCCATCTCGAGGCCAAACAACAATTCGACCGCCCCTTTCATCACCGTGTAAACGAAGGCATGGTGCAGTGCACCGATTGCCACAATCCGCATGGCGGATTCCAAAGCCGGCAACTGCGCGCCACCGCCGCCCAGGACATCGCGTGCATCAAGTGCCATTCGGAGAAGGCTGGTCCGTTTGTGCATGAACATCCTCCCGTCAAGACTGAGGGATGCGTGTTTTGTCATACCCCCCATGGCTCGTCGAATCCGCGGTTGTTGAAGCGTAGCCAGGTAAATCTGCTGTGCCTGGAGTGCCATTCCCTGACCGTGGACACCGGCGCTCCGGCTACTCCGACTTTCCATAACCAGGCGCAAAAGTATCAGGCCTGCACCCTGTGTCACGTTGCGATTCACGGGTCGAACTTTGACCCCTTCTTCTTCAAGTAGGTGGAGCATGGCTACGGGCAAAGAAAGTAAACCGATGCAATCACGGCGAGGTTTCCGGCGGGACTGGGCCTTCCCTCTCCAGGTCGGCCTGCTGCTTTTTATGGTTCTCCCAGCGGCATGGTCGCAACAAGGCGGGGAGGAACAGGGCATCGACTCCGGAAACTACAACATCAAGCAGTCGGTGGAGTTTGGCTACCGCTTCACCGACTTCACCGGCAATCAGGCCACCTACGACACCTTCGTGAACCTGCAGCAGGGCCCCCGCTTGCTCGACATGACTCTGGAGATGAGATCGCTGAACCATCAGGGTGTGCTGTTCGACCGGCTTTACCTGAGCAACTTCGGTTATGGGGGCGATCCCAATAACGTCTCCCGCCTGCGCATCGGCAAGAACAAATGGTACGACTTCGACGCCATGTTCCGCCGCGACCAGAATGTCTGGGATTATTCGTTGCAGGCAAACCCGCTAAACCCTGTGAGCACATTTGCCAATGCTCCGGCCGGCTTTAATCCCGTCCTCGGCTCGTCGCCGCATCTGTTCAACACCCGGCGCCGCATGGGCGATTACAACCTGACGCTTTTGCCGCAGTCGAAGATTCGCTTCCGGCTAGGCTATTCGCGCAATGTGAATGATGGTCCGACGTTCAGCAGCCTGCATCAGGGAACGGAGGCTCTCCTGCTCCAGGATTGGCGGAACACGGTCAACGCCTACCGGCTGGGCGTGGATATCAAGCTTCTGCCCAAGACCAACATCAGCTACGACCAGATCTGGAATTACTACAAGGGCGACACCGGATACTCCGACCAGAACCGCAATTTCCAGCTGGACAATGGCACCCCGGTAGATATTGGGGTCTCGCTCAACAACGCGGCCAACCAGCCCTGCGCGGGAACATTCCTGCCGAGCGGAGGGATCAACCCTACGTGCAACGCTTTTATAAGCTACTCGCGGAACGGGCGGGTGCGGACCAACATGCCGACCGAGCAGCTCAGCTTACAGTCGAACTACTTCAAGACCGTGGACCTGTCCGGCCGGGTGAGCTACACCGGCGGAGACATGAACGTTTACGGATATCAGGAGCTGCTCACCGGACGCGAGAGCCGCACCGGCCTGAGAAATAACGATGTCTTTGGCCCGGCCTTCGGACGGCATGTAACCGCGGCCGTAGACTTCGGGGCCACCTGGCACGTGACCGACCGGTTCCGCGTGCTGGACACGTTTACCTTCTCCAGCTTCCGCAATCCGGGCCAGTTTGACTCTTCCAACTGCCAGTTCTTCAGCCCTGATCTCGCCACCGGGCCCAATGTCTTCACTCCCGGCTTTACGCCATCAATTACCTGTCCCGTGCCCGCTGATGGGGTTCTGGGTACGCCCGCGCATAGCACATCTTCCGGGCCGGACATTTTGCAGTCAATCTCCGGCCTGCTTCTGAAGCAGGACGAGAAGACGAACCTGTTTCAGCTGGAATATGATTTCACCCGGAAATTTGGGGCGCGACTGGGCTACCGCTTTCGCCACCGCGCCATCGCGGACGCCGACTTCGAACAGAAAACTGAGCTGTTCTATCCTTCCAACGCCAACCGCGGAGACTGCGCCCTGGTGGCCGGCCTGCTGCCAGCGGGATGCACCGACAATGGAGACGGCTCATTCACCTTCCAGACGCCCACCCCGATTGAGACCGATACCGGCGAAGTTCTGATCAATGAACATTCCGGACTGTTTGGCTTCTGGGCGCGGCCCCTGGATGCATGGCGAGTCAATTTCGATATGGAAGTGGCCAGCGCGGACAATTCCTTTACCCGCATCAGCCCGCGGCAATGGCAGGAATATCGTCTGCGCACCAATTACAAAGTGGCCAGGTGGGCCAGTGTAAGCGGCTCCGTCAATGTTCTAGAGAAGCGCAACAACGTGTCCGAGGTCAATAATCTGCAGCACAGTCGAATGTATGGATGGAGCGCGATCTTCGATCCCAACGAACGTGTCTCCCTCGAACTGGGCTACGATTACAGCGACGATTTCTCGCAGATTCTGGTCTGCTTTGTCAGCACCACGGCGCCGGCCGGGATCGCGAAGTGCCCGGGCTCGACCGTGCTGAGCGAAGACCTCTCGGTCTACACCAACAAATCCCATTACGGCTACTTCGATTTGATGTGGAAGCCGATCCGCCGGCTGACCACGCGGCTAGGCTACAACGTGACTAGCACCACGGGCAGTGCTCTCTTCCTCAATCCGAATGCGCCCTCCGGGCCGCTCGACTCAAACTATCATCGCCCCTTTGGAGGAATTGATTATGCCATCGCCAAGGGCTGGACCGGCAAAGCGTATTGGGGCTATTACGGCTACCACGAAGACCCGAGTCCAGTGGCGCAGGACCTGTTTGCTCCGCGAAATTTCCGCGGCAACATGGTCACGCTTTCGATGCGCTACGCATTCTAGGCCAGATGTAAACTAAGTGCGCAGTTCTCAGGAGGAATCATGGCAAACATGAAGACGGTCCTGCAGCACTCTCTGCGGGCAGCGGTGGTGGCCGCAGTCGCGCTAGGGAGTACAGCCCTGGCGGCCGATGATGCAGCTGCCACCTACAAGGCCAAATGCGCCATGTGTCACGGCGCGGACGGCAAAGGTGACACCCCGGTCGGAAAGAAAATGGGAATACGGGACCTCACCTCCGCCGATGTGCAAAAAATGAGCGACGCAGAATTGACCACCATCACCAGCAAAGGCAAGAACAAAATGCCTGCCTATGAGAATAAACTGAGCGCCGCGCAGATCAAGGATGTCGTCGCCTATATCCGCCAGTTGGCCAAAGGTAAGTGAACTGGCTGCGATGGTGCGCGCAGCGGCCACGGCTGGGTGCCTGATACTGATCCTGCTCTTTGGCGCCAACACGGAGGCTGCGCAGAAGCCCACGAACGAAGACTGCCTGGCCTGCCACAGCGACGCTGGCCTCGCCCACGACGTCAACGGCAAGCGTGTGACTCTGTACGTCGATCCGGTCAAGTTCAAGAATTCCCTGCACGGTGGCATGTTTGCCTGCGTGGATTGCCATACCGACGTCAAGACTTCTCCCCACGAGAACCTGCCATCCAAGGTTTCCTGCGCTACCTGCCATAGCGAGCAGCAGGCGGCTCTCGACCACAGCCTGCACGCCAAGTCCCGTCAGGGTGAAAACCGCCCCGCCGCCACCTGCACCGATTGCCACGGGAGTCCTCACGAGTTGCTGCCCTCGAGCGATCCCAAGTCACGTACCTATCACGCCAATATCCCCGCCACTTGTGGCACCTGCCACAACCAGAAGTTCGTGATGGCGGCAGCCGGCGGTACCACTCAGCAATTTGTCTCCTACCAGGAGAGTGTGCACGGCCAAGCTGTGGCCAAGGGAGTCGAAAAGGCGGCAGTCTGTACCGATTGCCACGGCGCGCACGACATCATGACCGCGGCCGACGCCAAGTCGCCGATATTCAAGTTCAATGTTCCCCATACCTGCGGCAAGTGCCACGGTACGGTCGAACGGGAGTTCGAGCAGAGCATTCACGGCCAGGCTATTGCGCGTGGAAACGGGCAGGCGCCGATTTGCACCGACTGCCACGGCATTCATTCCATCAAGTCGCATACGGATCCCAATTCGCAGGTATCGATGCGGAATCTGGCCTGCGCGCACTGCCACGAAGGCGTGCAACTCACCCGGGAATTCGGCTTTGAGGGGAACCGGGTGTCAACCTACCTGGCCAGCTACCATGGTTTGGCCTCGCGGCGCGGTTCGACGCTAGTGGCGAATTGCGCCAGCTGCCATGGCGTGCACAACATTTTGCCCTCCAGCGATCCGCGCTCCAGCGTCAACCCAGCCAATCTGGTCAAGACTTGCGGCCAATGTCATCGCGGCGCGACCCAACAATTTGTCGCTGCGAAAGTGCACGTCAACGCGCCGCTTTCAAACGACATCGGCAGCATCATAGTCCGCTGGGTGCGGCGCTTCTATGTCGCGCTCATCGTGATCCTGATCAGCGGCATGATTACACACAACTTTATTATCTGGAGGTTCAAGGCCATCGCCCTCCGCAGAAAACAGGGCGGGCGCACCGTTACCCGGATGAATCGGGGGCAGCGCATCCAGCATACTGTTTTGTTTGCCAGCTTTACCGTGCTGGTGTTCACCGGTTTCGCCTTGAAGTTTCCTGACTCCTGGTTCAAGTATCTGGTGCTGGGAATGAACGAAAACCTGCGCAGCATCGTCCACCGCATCGCGGGCGTCGTGCTGCTCGCGGCCGCCTTCTATCATCTTGTCTATCTGGCGTTCTACCGCGACGGCCACAGGTTGCTGCGGGACATTCGTCCGGCGGCCGGCGATGCTGCCGAATTCTGGAACAATCTCCGCTATCATCTCGGCTTGACCCCGCACAGGCCTCGGTCCGGACGCTTTACCTACGCGGAAAAGGTGGAATACTGGGCTCTGGTGTGGGGCACTCTCATCATGGCGGTCACCGGCGTGATGCTCTGGGCCGCGATCACGGTAGGCAGTCTGGGTCCGCGCTGGTGGCTGGATGTTGCTACCGCGATCCATTTCTACGAGGCCGTCCTGGCCAGCCTGGCCATCGTGGTTTGGCACTTCTACCAGGTCTTCTTCGACCCGGACGCCTATCCGATGAACTGGGCGTGGTGGGATGGAGAGGTACCTCTCGAGCATTACCGCTCGGAACATCCATTGGATTTGGAGGCCGTCCTCGAAGCTGGCCAACTTCCAGGCCCGAGAGCGGAGACGCAAGGGCCAGCGCCCAAGAGAACTGAAGGTGCCGACCCAAGAAGCAAGAGCACAGAGACCGAGCATGAGTCCTGAAGTCGAGGGACGCGGTGACGGCGAATTGCCAATTTCGGTGCACCACGCCTGCGATAAAACCGAGGCGGGAATAGAATAGGGCGGCTCGCGCTGACAACTTAAGACAAACCGTTAAGGAGGAAATCATGAGAAGCAAGAGGGAAAACATGCGGCTAGGCCTGCTGACAACAGCTGTAGTGGTGGGGCTCATCGCCAGCACTCCGCTGGCGGCACAGGATGGCGCAGCCTTGTACAAGACAAAGTGCGCCATGTGCCACGGCGCCGATGGCAAGGGCGAGACGCCCATGGGCAAGAAGCTGAACATCCGCGATTTGGGTTCTCCGGAAGTCCAGAAGCAGACCGACGCGGAACTGACCACCATCATCTCGAAGGGCAAGGGTAAGATGCCACCCTTCGCCGGCAAGCTGACGGCTGAGCAGATTGGGCAGGTTCTGGCTCACATTCGGGAACTGGGTAAGAAGAAGTAGATCACGGACTGGAGACGAAGGTGAACATGGAGAACACAGGGGTTCCCGAGGTGGGACCCACGCGGCGGCGTGTAGTGGAGGTATTCCTGGGCAGCAGCCTGCTCGCTTCTCTGGTCTCGTTCGCCTACCCCCTGCTGCGCTATCTGGTCCCACCGCCGGTTGCAGACCTGGGCGGCGACGAGGTGATCGCTGCCAAGGTGGGAGACCTGAAACTGAATAGCGCGAAGATCTTCCGCTTCGGCAACCGCCCGGGGCTCCTGGTCCGCGTCGGCGAAGACGAGTACCGGGCCTTCTCCGCCACCTGCACGCATTTGAGCTGCACCGTCCAGTACCGCACCGATCTTCACGAAATCTGGTGCGCCTGCCATAACGGCATGTACGACCTTAACGGACGCAATGTCTCGGGCCCTCCACCGCGCCCTCTGGAGAAGTATCAGGTTCACGTGCGGGGTGAGGACCTCGTAGTCAGCCGGAAGCGGGAGGCCTGAACTTGTTCGCCAGTGTCCGCAAGTGGCTGGATGCGCGCTTTGACTGGGGGGCACTGACGGCGCCCTTGCGCAAGAAGACTGTCCCGGTCCACAAGCTCTCGCACTGGTACTTCCTGGGCGGCATTACGTTGTTCTTGTTTGGCATCCAGGTCTGCACTGGCATGCTGCTGCTTCTCTATTACCGCCCCAGCTCGAACGAGGCTTTCGAGAGCGTGCAGTACATCATGACTAGGGTGCAGTTCGGATGGTTGGTGCGCTCCATCCACTCCTGGGCAGCGAACCTGATGATCTTCACTGCCTTCTGCCACATGTTCAGCGTGTTGTTCCTCCGCGCCTACCGCAAGCCGCGGGAGCTCACCTGGGTCAGCGGGATGATCCTGCTGTTCCTCGCCATGGGCTTTGGCTTCAGCGGGTATTTGCTGCCCTGGAACACGCTGGCGTTCTTTGCCACCAAAGTGGGTACGGACATTGCCGGCCAGGTGCCGCTCATCGGCAGGCCTCTAATGATTTTCCTGCGCGGCGGGGAAGAAGTCACAGGCGCCACGCTGACTCGCTTTTTCGGATTCCACGTGGCCGTACTGCCCGGGATCACGACTTTACTGATCCTCCTGCACCTGGCACTGATTCAGCGGCTCGGCATGAGCGTTCCCCCCGCTGTCGAAGCCCAGCGGACGGCCCACCCCGAGCAGTCGCGGGAGATGCACTTCCTTCCGAACTTCCTCCTGCGTGAGCTGATGGCCTGGTACATCGCGTTGGGCGTGCTGGGTGCGTTGGCCGCGCTTTCCCCCTGGGGACTGGGTACAAAAGCTGATCCCTTTGCCTCGGCTCCGGCAGGAATCAGGCCGGAGTGGTACTTCATGTTCATGTTTCAGACGTTGAAATTGATTCCCGCCAAGATCGGGCGGCTGGACGGGGAAGTGATCGGAATTCTGTTATTCGGCGCGGCGGGAGTGATTTGGACCTTGCTTCCCTTCCTGGAGCGCGACGGCAAGGGCCGCAGCCAGCGATGGGTTCTGGGAGCGGGTATTTTTGCCCTGGCGTACATGGCATCGATGACTTTCTATGGATACCTCGCGAAATAAGTACGCGATGAGACTGCTGTGGTGGCTCCTGGCGGCGCTCTTGCTGGGCTCCGTTGCCCGCGCCCAGACGCCGAACACTTGCCTGGACTGCCACTCCGCGCTCGATCCGCCCTACAAGGTTACCGAGGAGCAGTTTTCCCAGGATATTCACGCGCAGAAGGGTCTGACGTGCGCCAGTTGCCATGGTGGTGATCCGAGCAAGGATGATCAGGACGCCATGAGCAAGCAGGCAGGCTTCCGCGGCAAGATCGCGCGGAAGGACGTCCCCGCGCTGTGCGGGAGGTGCCACTCCGACGGTGCCTACATGCGCCAGTACAACCCGTCGCTGCGCACTGATCAGTACGCCCAGTACCTCACTAGCGTGCATGGCAAGCTGCGCGCAAAGGGTGATGAGAAGGTCGCCGTCTGCACTGATTGCCATGGGGTTCATGATCTGCGGCCGGCCAGCGATACGCGTTCCAAGGTCCATCCCCTGAACATCGCTCAGACCTGTGCCCGCTGCCACGCCGATGCGGCCTACATGAAGGGATACTCCATCCCGACTGACCAGTTCGCGGGCTACAGCGCCAGCGTCCACCATGAAGCCCTGACCGTGCGCGGAGACCTGAGTGCTCCCACCTGCACCACGTGTCACGGCAACCACGGCGCAGCCCCGCCAGGCGTCAGCACGGTGCAGAATGTGTGTTCAACGTGCCACGTCTTCCAGGCACAATTGTTTGAATCCAGCCCACACAAAGCGGCCTTTGAAGCAGCTTCGCTTCCCGGATGCGTTACCTGCCACAGCAACCACCGGATCGCACATCCGACGGATGCGATGCTGGGCACTGGGCCGCAGTCGGTTTGCACGAACTGTCATACTGAGGGCGACGCGGGATACCAGGCCGCCACCCAGATCGCACAACAACTCGATCGTCTGGACGCCTCGGTAAAGGACGCCAGCGAAATTCTGGACCGGGCTGAGTCGGCAGGCATGGAAGTTAGCGACGCGCAGCTGGAACAGGACCAGGCGCGGGACTCGCTCACCAAGTCACGTGTCGCCATTCATAGCGCCAATCCAGCGCGGGTGCAGCAGGACGTCGACGCGGGTCTTCAGATCGCGGCGAAAACTCACCAGGAAGGCGCGAGCGCGCTCAAGGAACGGGATTATCGGCGCAAGGGTCTGGCTTGGTCATTGCTCGCAATTGTGGCGGTGGTGATTGGGCTGCGTCTTTATGTTCGCCAAATCGAAAGGCGGCCGAGCTAAGGCTGGCTCACGGCTTGTCCTGCAAGAACATACACTCGGGATTCTGGTAGAAAACAACCATGGCGCCTGAAAATCAAACGTCCCACCCCAAAGAGCATTGGCACAAGTTACGCCTGCTCCTGCGCAACCCTATCAGTCTGGCGGGTGTGGCGCTGGCGCTGGTCAGCCTGGGCAACATCTTCCTGTTCTCCCTGGTCGGGTTGATCGCGGCACGACCCAGCCCGTACATCGGCATCCTGGCCTATATGGTGGCGCCGGCCTTCCTGATCGGCGGACTACTGCTGGTCGGTGTAGGCGCCTGGCGGGAGCGGCGGAAGAAGGCTGGCGAAGTGCCCTTATACCCCCGTATTGATCTCAACGATCCCGGCCAGCGCAGCGCTGTGATCTCTTTCGGCGCGTTTGTGGTGCTGTTCGTCATGCTCAGTGGAGCGGGCAGCTACAAGGCCTACGAGTTCACCGACTCGGTACAGTTCTGCGGACAAACCTGCCACACGGTGATGAAGCCGGAATTCACCGCGTACCAACTGTCTCCACACGCGCGCGTGGGATGTGTGGAGTGCCATGTGGGCTCAGGAGCAACCTGGTACGTGAAATCGAAGCTGTCCGGAACACGGCAAGTATTTGCGGCTATGTTCAATACTTTTCCGCGGCCCATACCCACGCCGGTTCACAACTTGCGTCCGGCGCAGGAAACCTGCGAAGAATGCCACTGGCCGAAGAAGTTTTACGGAGCGCAACTGAAGGTTTTCACTCACTATGGCAGCGACGAAAAGAATACGCCGCGCCAGATCCGAATGTTGATCAAGACTGGTGGAGGTGATCCCGCCACGGGCGAGCCGTCGGGGATCCACTGGCATATGAACATCGGCAACGAGATTGACTATGTTGCCGCAGATGAAAAACGGCAGGTCATTGCTTACATCCACGTGAAAGACCTGCAGGGACGGGTGACCGATTACTACGCGCAGGATTCCAAGTTAACCAAGGACCAGATCGCCAAGGCTCCCCGACACCGCATGGACTGCATAGATTGCCACAACCGTCCAACCCACATTTACATTCCACCTGACCAGGCCGTGGACCAGGCATTAGTGGCCCACAAGTTGGATGTTTCGCTTCCTTACATCAAGCAGCAGGCGGTCGCGGCCCTGACCGGCAAGTACGACACGACCGAAGCGTCGGTGCAGGCGATTGCGCACGACATTGACGGATTTTACGAAAGCAAGTACCCCGAAGTGGCCAAGAGCAAACAGCTTGAAATCCATAATGCGATCGATGAGGTACAGCAAATATTCCGCCGGACCACCTTTCCCGAGATGAAGTTGAACTGGGAGACCCATCCCAACAATCTCGGCCATTTCTATTTCAATGGCTGTTTCCGTTGCCATGACGGTCAGCACGTGAACACGGAAGGAAAAGTGCTGAGCAAGGACTGCAACCTCTGTCACACCCTGATGGGGCAAGAAGAGGGCGGCGTCAGTATGGCGGCTGTACCCAACATTACGTTCCAGCATCCCGTGGACCTCGGCGATCTGACGCAAGTGAATTGCAGCGATTGCCACACCGGAGGAGCCGGGCCGTAGGTCTTCAGCGGTTGGTCAGTACTGAGAGTAGGCGGATGGGCGGGGAGCGCCCGATAGGGTTTCTGATCATGTTCGAGTTGTTCCGTAACTATCACGATTCCGGTTACGGAGGGAGACGACCCAGTGGGAAACAATGCAGTTTCGGCCGCGAACGACACCAATTTGGAGACGCCACGACTTGAGGGCAGAGCCAGCCTAGACGCAATGTTTCAACCCGGTTCGGTGGCCGTGATTGGCGCCACTGAGCGTCCCGGTACGGTGGGAAGAACAGTTCTCGAGAACCTGCTGCATCCCTCCTTTCAGGGGAAGGTGTATGCGGTTAACTCGCGGCATGCGGAAATTTGTGGACTCAAGGCCTATGCGGGTATCGGCGCCATTCCCGGGAAGGTCGATCTGGCCGTCGTGGCTACGCCGGCGCCCACGGTCCCCGGCATCATCGGCGAATGTGTGGACGCCGGCGTCAAGGCTGCGGTGGTTATCTCGGCGGGATTCCGCGAAAGAGGAGCGGAAGGCGTCGAACTGGAGCGGCAGATTCAGGAGCAACTGCGCCGCGGCAACATGCACGTGGTCGGTCCCAACTGTCTGGGGATCATGAACCCGAGCGTCGGCCTGAACGCTACTTTCGCCAAGGGGGCGCCCCAGGCTGGCAACGTGGCCTTTCTCAGCCAAAGCGGAGCGCTGCTCACCGCCATTCTGGATTGGGGCCAACTGGAACAGATCGGCTTCAGCGCCATTGTCTCGACCGGCTCCATGCTGGATGTGGGTTGGGGAGACCTGATTTATCACTTTGGCGATGATCCGAATACTCAGAGCATTCTTCTGTATATGGAATCGGTCGGCGACGCCAGATCGTTTCTCTCGGCGGCGCGTGAGGTGGCGTTGCGCAAGCCCGTGATCGTGATCAAGGCGGGCCGCTCAGACGCTGCCGCCCGGGCTGCCGCTTCGCACACCGGCGCCCTGACCGGAAGCGACGAAGTGCTCGATGCCGCCTTTCGCCGCTCGGGTGTCTTGCGCGTCCTCGCCATCGCGGACCTGTTCTACATGGCGGAGGTTCTCAGCAAGCAGCCGCGTCCCAAGGGGCCGCGTCTTACCATTCTCACCAATGCCGGCGGGCCCGCCGTGCTGGCCACGGACGCGCTCATCGCCAATGGCGGACAACTGAGTGTTCCCTCGGAAAATACCCTGCAGGCGCTGGACGCATTCTTGCCGCGCCACTGGAGCCACAACAATCCCATCGACATTCTGGGTGATGCCGACTCGGAGCGTTATGCCAAGGCCATCGAAATCGCCTCCAAGGATCCAAACAGCGACGGCCTCCTGGTCATTCTAGCACCCCAGGGCATGACCGATCCCGCGGCCATCGCCGAGCGTTTGAAGCCCTACGCCAAGTCTTCCGGGAAGCCCGTCCTGACCAGTTGGATGGGAGGCGCGAGTATTGCCCCCGGCGAGGCGCTCCTTAATGCCGCCGGCATCCCCACATTTCCTTATCCCGACACCGCGGCCCGCGCCTTCACCTACATGTGGCGATACAGTTATAACCTGCGCGGCCTCTACGAGACTCCGACGCTGGCCGAGGGCGGCGAGCTCGACCCGCATTCCCGCAGTCAGGCGGAAGCCATCATCGCGGCCGCCCGCAGCCAGGGGCGGGTATTGCTGAACGAGTTTGAATCGAAACAGATTCTTTCGCACTATGGCATCCCCACGGTTGAAACCCGGATCGCTCGCGGTGAAGACGAAGCGGTGTCCTGCGCCCATGCTCTTGGATATCCCGTGGTGTTGAAGATTTTCTCCGACACCATCACCCATAAGACCGATGTGGGCGGGGTGAAGCTGAACCTGCAAAATGAAGCATCCGTCCGCTCCGCGTTTCACGCGATCAAGACCTCGGTGGAGAAGATCGCCGGGCCCGATCACTTCTCGGGCGTCACGGTGCAGCCCATGGTGCGCCTGGAAGGCTACGAGTTGATTCTCGGCAGCAGCATTGATCCCCAGTTTGGCCCGGTAATCCTGTTCGGTTCCGGCGGCCCGCTGGTCGAGGTCTATCGCGACCGCGCTCTGGCGCTGCCGCCGCTGAACACCACCCTCGCCGAGAGATTGATGGAGCAAACTCGCATTTTCACTGCGCTCAAGGGCGTCCGTGGACGCAAACCCATTGACATGCCCGCCTTGGAGAGTCTGCTGGTACGCTTTAGTCAGTTGGTGATCGAGCAGCCCTGGATCTCGGAAATCGACATCAACCCACTGCTGGCCTCACCCGAGCGCTTGCTTGCCCTGGACGCCCGCGTGATACTGCACCCGCCGGGGACCGATCCTGAACATCTTCCGCGACCAGCAGTCCGGCCCTATCCTTTGCAGTATGTTTCTTCCTGGGCGATGAAGAACGGCACCGCGATCACCCTGCGGCCGATTCGTCCCGAAGATGAACCGCTGATGGTGAAATTCCACGAATCGCTCTCTGACCGCAGCGTGTACTTGCGCTATTTTTACTCGCTTAGCCTGAGTTCACGGATCGCGCACGATCGTCTCGTGCGCATTTGCTTTGTGGATTACGACCGGGAGATGGCCATCGTCGCGGATTGTCGCGATGCCAGCGGGCAGCATCGTATTCTCGGAGTAGGCAGGCTGATCAAGTCCCACACCAAAAACGACGGGGAGGTTGCTGTCCTGGTATCGGACGAGTGCCAGAACCAGGGTTTGGGAACCGAACTGTTCCGGCGTGTCATCGAGGTCGCGCGGGACGAGAAACTGGCCCGGGTGGATGCCGAGATTCTGCCCGACAACTTGCCCATGAAGAAGATCGCCAAACGCCTGGGTTTCCGGACGCGGACGCCAGAAGACCCAACCTCCATCCGGGCAGTCCTCGACCTCTGAAACGGTCTCAGTCTCGGGGGCGATTTTCGGTCAAATCCTCAAGTGACCGCCATCTTGGGCTTCCCTCACAGCGGAAACGGTCACGATCAGGACTTGAGGCGGGAAGAAAAATACAATCACAAGAGAGGAATCACTGGATCGAACGTCTGGTGGTCCCGTCTGACCGGGTCGAAATACAAAGTACCGAGGTGATTATCCCCGCAACACGGGCTGAAGTGAAACTTCCCTGCCCACCAGCGGCGTTGTCATTTCCGTCGCGCCGGCGGTAGAAATCGCTCGCAACGCGGTGCTTGCTCCCGGAACCGTCAGGATTGGACAGGTCGCGTTCACCAGCACCTCATGAGCAATTGTCCAGTCGTCGTTGGTCGCGGTGCCCGGATGATCGCAGCCACGAACCCCGAGCACGATCAAATCCGCGTTGCAGGACCTGGCCGTATCGATGATGCCTTTCGTAGGTTCGCCGTGTTTGATCACCAGCTCCGGACGGCTCGACAACTTCGCGTTCCGCGGCAATATCTGGCTCAAGTGGTAGATGGCCTCCGCTGCCGTGAGTTCTTCCCACAGGTCGTCCGCCTTGGCCTGCTGGATAACATGCAGGAGAACCAGATGGGAGCGGTATTCTCGTGCCATCGCCACTGCATAGGGTAGACCGGCCAGTGACTGCGAGGTGAAATCGGTTACGAAGAGCACACAATTGAGGCGTTCGCCGTTGCGGGCGCGGCTCACCGACGGTCCGATCGTGAGCACGGGCACGCTCGCACGCCTCCAAATCTCTTCCGCCACCGAGCCCAGGAAGAATTTTTGCAGGCCTCTGCGGCCGTGCGTACCCACCACCACCAGGTCGATATCGTTTTTCTGCACTACCTGCTGCACGGTCGACCCAACACTAGTTCCCCATTCGATGATGGACTGGTGCGGCAGGCCAGTCATCCGTGATTCGATCTGCCGCATTTTCGTCTTTGCTGCCTGCTCCAATCCTGCGGTCACGATAGTGCCGAACTCGGGCGCCAGGTAGGTGTACACATCAGGGCGCAAAACATGGACCGCATAGACGCTGGAGCCGTACTCGCGGGCGAGTGCCGTGGCAAACGGAAGCGCTGCGTCCGCTGGTTCCGAGAAATCGGTCAGGTAGAGAATATGGTCCAGTTTGATTTCACTGGCGGTCTCTGTGCATCGCATGACCCACCTCGCGATTAACAGCATGAATCGGGACCCCTCGAATCGCAGTGATCAGAATCACGATTACCCATGATCTCCCTCACGTCCGGCCTGTCGTGGCTTAGTTGCTACGATTGACTCGCAAAAATCCAAATGCTCATCACGGAGGACCGGCGTCCCGGCCAATGACCGACGGAGCGGACACCCATCCTCGACTGTGATCCTGATCACAGGGAGGGGTGATCCGTGCCATAGCCGTTCCACCATCAGGCCTGCGAACCTGATCCTGCGAGGTGATCTATGACACAGGATGAGCGGGATCTGGTGGAACTCCTTAGGTTCGAGCTCAAATTCCTTGAGGATGGAGGCTACGGTCGCTCCCCACGTACCCCCTGGCTTCGCCCATCCGTCTTCGAGGATTCGCCCACCTGCCCCAACTTCCGAGATCCGGAACGCCCGCATGCCTGCAGCGAGTGTCGGCTGATGAGTTTCGTTCCGGCCGAGTTAAGAAGCCAGGCATCACCTTGCCGGCTGATTCCGCTCAATTCGAAGGGTGAAACCATCGACTATCTCTATCGTTGCGGAACACAAATAGAGCTGGAAGAAGCGCTGGGGGGCTGGTTGCGAGATCAGATCAGGCAGGTTGAAGAACATGACGCGCCGGCTTCAAAAACGGAGAATGCAGGATCTGCGCAGAACGGGTCCGATGGCATGAGCCGGAAGCGTTGGCTGGCGTTTGCGGGGAATCTCTATACACTCGCCAACCGCTATCGCCGGGACCACGATTACAAGGTGGCACATGCCCTGTATGGTCGTGCTCTTGAGGCAGCCGAGAGGGTCGTGACGGGCGAGAACGACGCGCTCTCCCTTTCCGCCCGAATCCTCCACGATCAACTGGAGGTATTCGCGATGCTGCCCCGCGGGCGAGGAAACTGTGCGAAAGCTGAACCGGAGGAGCTTCACACGGCGCGCCGATAGTTTGTCCGTTCATTGCGAAGCCGAATATGGCGCCGGCAGGTAAGGCAGTACCCCAGACGAAGCTCGCACCATTCACGGTTTCAGCCTGGCTAATGCGGGAGGCGCGCAAGATGCACGGCATCGATACCCAGTTCGCCCCGATCAATCCCGTCAAGCGACTCGCCTACACCTTCGTCGGCCTTCTGGCGGGTGATGTAATGCTGCTTTTCCTGCTCCTGAAACACGCACTACACGCCACGCTGTTCCTTGGAGAACCTGCGCAGCTGATCGGAGACACGTTTCGGTTGTTCTCTCTTTACGCGGCGTTCTCAATTCTAGGCTGGGTCCTGGTGGGCTTGCCGGCGGCATTGATTTTTCCCGCGCGCCTTTTCACTCGTCTGTCGTGGCCCTTCGCGTTGTTAGTGGGGGCTGGCCTGGGCCCCCCCGCCCTGCTCGTAATCTTCGCGCTGTTCGGTCGCGATCACGTTTACTTCAGTAACTTCGCCGAAAGCGGCACGTTGTACGGTTACTCCATGCTGGTCTCGACCATTGCTTTCATGGTGTACCTGGCCCTGCTTCGAAACGAGATGAAGGACAAACCGGTTCGGTCACACCAGCTGTCCCATCAGGCCTAGCCCGGGCCCAGGCGCTCCCTCGCGGGGCCCTTCAGCGTAGTGCCGCAATGGACGCGGCGGAGGCGATGGCCATCAGGGCCAGCCAGGCCGGCATGAGTGTTCGAAATCTTCCCTTTCCAAGCGCGACTCCCAGCAGAAGTTTCATGATGGTGTTTGACAGTATTCCGATGGCAATGGCCTGGGCTGCGACCGGAATTGCGATCTGCCCTTCGGCACTCTTGGCCATGGAGATGGTAAGCACGTCCACGTCGGTCAGTCCGAGAACAGCGCCCGAAAACAATACCCCGGTTTCTCCCCAATGCACGCGCACCGCATACACCGCAAACAGGACAACCTGAAACAAAATTGCCATCTGCAGCGCGGACATCACTTGCAGAGGGTTGGCGGGAGATTGCACCGAAGTCTTCTCTTCGCGCCGCCTGAATCCGATCAAGACGATGATCGCGCCTACAAGAAAGGGCGCCGCCAGATAGGGGACCAGGGCCAGGGCCAGCGCGGGTCTGAGGACCGCCGTGGCAACCAATACCCTCAAATTCATGACGCTGCAGGCTGCGACAACTCCGAGCGAGAGCGGAAACGCGAACTCCCGGGCCTGCCGGCTTAAACGCGCAAAGGTGAAGGCCACGGCCGTGGAAGAAACGAAGCCACCCAACATGCCGGCGACCAAGTATCCGCGCTCGCTGTCAATGACGCGGCGGGCCACGTAGCCGACGAAACTCAATCCGGAAAACAACAGCACGAAAAGCCACAACTGGCGGGGCCGGATTCCTCCGAGGGGACCGTAGGGACCCTCCGGCAACAGGGGAAGGATGACGACTGCCATCACCGCAAATCGGACGCCCGCTCGCAAACCCGCGTCATCGATGCGGGCGATCATGGCGTGCAATCGTGATTTTTCCACGAGAAGGAGTGTAGTGATGGCAGTAATCGCACTGGCCAGGACGAGGTATCCAGTGCCTGCCAGAATGCCGGCTGACAACACCACCAGGGCAGCCACTTCCGTAGTGCCATCGATTACCCGCCGGCTGGCAGCGAAGTACGCAGTCACCACAAGCGCCGTAGCCCCTGCGACCAACACAATCGCCACAGGTTGGAAACCGAGGGACCAGAGCCACCCGGATATTCCCGCCAATCCCCCGAGTAGAGTAAAGGTACGAATGCCAGCAAAGTGCGCCTCGGGTCCTCCCGCGTGGCCTGACCACTCGCGTTCCAGACCCACCGCAGCGCCCCCTAATGCGGCGATGGCAATACCAACCACGCTCTGGTGATGAAAAATCATGACGACAGGCCTGCGGAAACCGGCGCGCCCTCATCCTACACGCTGGCCCATCGCGGGACAGGAAAAACGACGGAGTCGTCCCCGGGAAACCGTTAACTACAAAGGGCTTGAAGGTACAAAAGGGGAATCCTTGAAACCAGGGACTTCGTGATACTTGGTGCCGTGGAGCTTACCCGCTTGCGAGGTCGAACAAATCCCTTGACCCCACCCCTTTTACCCGCTAAATTACAATGTTCCACGGACATAGGGACGGTTGTTAGGGCGTTCCCAGTACCTCCGCTGATAAGTGGCACCAGATCCGAATCGAAGAAACTTTCGGGCCCGGCGGAGCATCTATACCAGTAGCCAGAGCATTCCCGTACAACCCATAAGAACTGAAGGACTTACGAAGCTGGCCGGGACTTGTCCTGTCGGAAAAAGTGAGAATATCGCGATTTTGTTGGGGTCAGGAGAAAGAATAATGAAGCGCTCTGATCGTGTTTTTGATGCTTTACATACTTTGCGGAACCGTTATATGCTCTGTCAGCTTGCATCGAAGGCTACCCGTAAGTTTCACAAGCCCAACACCAGAATCCAGGAGACCATGAACGAGGTCCTGGATCGGATTGCAAGTTCGGAGCGGCAGTCGGTTCTGGCCGAACCGGAACATTTTGCCGAGGCACAACGGCGGGCTGCATAAGTTAGCCCGCCTCCTGCCCCGCTGGATGGATCCTTCTCTTTCGCGTACCCCCCTTTGAAAAATCTCCTCGCAGGTGACTGATGACCATTGCTGAACTCAAAGAAAAAAATATTACCGAGCTAACCAAGATCGCCCGATCTTTGGACTTGCCCGGAGCCAGCGGATTGCGCAAGCAAGACCTGATCTTCAAGATTCTCCAGGCCCAGAGTGAAAAAGAGGGCCACATTTTTGCCGAGGGCGTGCTCGAAATCCTGCCCGACGGCTACGGCTTTCTGCGCTCGCCGGATTACAACTATCTTCCCGGTCCCGACGACATTTACGTTTCTCCGTCGCAGATTCGCAAGTTCGACCTCAAGACCGGAGACACCATCAGCGGCCAGGTGCGTCCGCCGCACGAGGGCGAAAAGTACTTTGCCCTGGTCAAGATTGAGGCGGTCAACTTCGAGTCGCCGGAAGAAGCGCGCAACAAGATCCTGTTCGACAACCTGACGCCGCTCTATCCCCAGGAGCGTCTGAAGCTTGAAACCGTGCGTGAGAACGTCAGCGCCCGGGTGATGGACTTGCTCACCCCGCTTGGCAAAGGCCAGCGCGGTCTGATCGTGTCGCCGCCTCGCGCCGGCAAGACCATGCTGCTGCAGAATGTGGCCAATTCGATTACCACCAACCATCCTGAAGTTGTGCTGATGGTGCTGCTGATCGACGAACGTCCGGAAGAAGTTACCGACATGCAGCGCTCCGTCAAGGGCGAGGTTATTTCCTCGACCTTCGACGAACCTGCCGCCCGGCACGTGCAGGTAGCAGAAATGGTGATTGAGAAGGCCAAGCGCCTGGTGGAACACAAGCGCGACGTTGTGATTCTGCTGGATTCGATTACCCGTCTGGCTCGCGCGTACAACACGATCGTTCCGCCCAGCGGAAAAGTGCTCTCCGGCGGCGTGGATTCGAATGCGTTGCAGCGTCCGAAGCGCTTCTTTGGTTCGGCCCGGAACATCGAAGAAGGCGGTTCGCTGACGATCATTGCGACTGCACTGATCGATACCGGATCACGCATGGATGATGTGATCTTTGAAGAATTCAAGGGCACCGGCAACTCCGAAATCATCCTCGACCGGAAACTAGTGGACAAGCGTACCTTCCCGGCCATCGATATTCAGCGCTCGGGTACGCGTAAGGAAGAGTTGCTGATCCCGAAGGAAGACCTGACTCGCATCTGGGTCCTGCGCAAGGTGCTGAATCCGCTTTCCCCCGTGGAAGCGATGGAATTGCTGATCGACAAACTGAGCAAGACCAAGTCGAATGGCGAGTTCCTGGCGAACATGAGTTCGTTGTAACGCTCGAGCACGTATAGGCCCGGACGCCCTCGTCCGGGTGGACGAGCGAAGCTCGGCAAGGGTTCGCAGTTAGACGCGCGGACCTTCTACCAGACATCGAACCGCGGGGAGTTGCCCGGCCGGGTGAGGGCACCCCCCCTACTCATTCAAGGTCGCAATCTCGCCTCCCGCTTTGTCGGCTCTTCCCCGACCGAACGTATAATGACTTTCAAATTCCGTCCTCCGAGGTGGACTGTGCGATTCCAAAGCCTGTCACGAATCCTTCTCGCGTTCGCACTCGCGGCCGCACTGCCGTCTGTGCCCCAGAACCCTCCCCTGCGTCTGCCAGACGCTCCGCGCCCTGGTCCTGAGGACGAACCGCGTATCAGGATGGAACGAGAGATGGCCAAGAAGGCCAACCTGGAGCGCCAGGCTGATCTCAAGCGCGATACCGATAAGCTGCTTAAGTTGGCGAACGAACTGAAGGAGTATGTGGACAAGACGAACGAAGGTACGTTGTCCGTCGATGTGGTCAAGAAGGCGGAGGAGATTGAAAAGCTGGCGCACAGCGTGAAGGACAAGATGAAAGGATCTTACTGACGGCAGGCTTCGTACGCTGGCTAAGCGTGTCCCTCCACTGCGCTCACTTCGATCGGGATGACAAACTTTCCCGCGACCACAAGCCTTCTCAATCAGGTGTAGCCGACCACGGTGCGATGCCTGTCTACCCACCAACCCCAGGGAGCCGTCAACCACATCGCCATGCCGCCCCAGGCCAGAGAAGTTACATTCGGCGGGGCCCCGGCGAATAAAGTACTTACCCAGCCAAAGAAGAGAAATGCAATGAGCAACCAGAATCCGTAGCGCCCGCCGCTATCGCGGGCACGAGTGCAGCCGAGGTATACCCATAACCCGACGCCAAATAACATGGCGACTTGCTAGTTCAGCAGACAGATGGCCTTCGAGTCGATTTCGCCCGGAATGGAGTTGGACGGTTGGGATGCCCGCCCTCCATTACTACACTGCCTCCGCCGATCTTTCTTTGACGATCCGCATGCCGTAAAAGGATCGGTACACGAAGATGAATGACACCAGAAAGAAACCCAGAGCAAGCACATGCTGAAGGCTGCTACCGGCTTCGGCGGTCAACTTCACCGCCAACTCCACCGCCAGCAGGCCGAACAGCGTGGTGAATTTGATCACCGGGTTCAGCGCCACCGACGAAGTGTCCTTAAAGGGATCGCCGACGGTGTCACCGATGACCGTAGCATCGTGCAGCGGCGTGCCTTTCTGCTTCAATTCGACTTCCACAATTTTCTTGGCGTTGTCCCAGGCAGCTCCGGCGTTGGCCATGAAGATCGCCTGGTAGAGCCCAAAGACAGCGATCGAGATCAGGTATCCGATGAAAAAGAAGGGGTCGACGAAAGCAAATGCCAGGGTGGCAAAAAATACCGCCAGGAAAATATTGAACATCCCCTTTTGCGCGTACTTGGTGCAGATCTCAACCACTTTCTTGCTATCGGAGACCGAAGCCTTCGCCGCACCCTCCAGCTTGATGTTGGCTTTGATGAACTCGACTGCCCGATATGCGCCGGTAGTCACAGCCTGGGTAGAAGCGCCCGTGAACCAATAAATCATGGCGCCGCCCGTGATCAGGCCGAGCATGAATGGCGCGTGCAGAAGCGAGAGATTGTTCACATTCTCGGTTAGCCCGTTGGTGAGCGCCATGATGATGGAAAAAATCATGGTGGTGGCGCCAACCACAGCGGTCCCGATCAGCACCGGCTTGGCCGTGGCCTTGAAGGTGTTGCCCGCGCCGTCGTTTTCTTCCAGCAGGTCTTTGGCGCGTTCGAAGTTCACGTCCAGGTTGAAATCTTTTTTGAGGTCTTGCTTGATGTTGGGGACCTGCTCGATCAGCGACAGTTCATACACGGACTGCGCGTTGTCGGTCACCGGGCCGTAGGAGTCCACCGCGATAGTCACCGGGCCCATCCCCAGGAAACCAAAGGCCACCAGGCCAAAGGCGAAAACCGGGGCCGCCACCATCAGGGCTTCCAGGCCCATGGTGCTGAAGTAGTATCCGATGGACATCAGAGTCACCATGGAGAGCCCGAGGTAGTAGCCAGAAAAGTTTCCCGCTACGAAGCCGGACAATATCCCCAGCGAGGCGCCGCCCTCCTGGGCCGAGGTCACTACTTCCCGCACGTGTCGCGACTCGGTCGAGGTAAAGACCTTAACCAGTTCAGGGATGATGGCCCCCGCAAGCGTGCCGCAGGAAATGATGCTGGCCAGCTTCCACCACTGGGTCGTGTCCCCGCCGAGGTTGGGGACGATGACGGAAGAAATGACAAACGTGACCGCGACAGAAATTAATGAAGTAAGCCAGACCAGCCAGGTCAGAGGCGTCTCGAAGTTCATTTTGTCAGCGCTGCCGAATCGAGCCTTGGCGATGGCGCCGTTGATGAAGTAGGCGGCGGCGCTCGACACCAGCATGGCGATGCGCATGACGAAAATCCATACCAGCAGTTGGACCTGCACGGTCGGTTCCTTTACCCCCAGCAGAATGAAGGTGATCAGGGCGACGCCGGTGACGCCATAGGTTTCGAATCCATCGGCGGAGGGGCCAACCGAATCGCCGGCGTTATCGCCGGTGCAGTCGGCGATCACGCCAGGATTGCGGGCATCATCTTCCTTGATCTTGAAGACGATTTTCATCAGGTCGGAGCCGATGTCAGCGATCTTGGTGAAGATGCCGCCGGCAATCCGCAGCGCAGCCGCTCCCAGCGATTCTCCGATCGCGAATCCTATGAAGCAGGGCCCGGCGTAGTCGGCAGGAATAAAGAGCAGGATGACGAGCATGAGCAGCAACTCGACGCTGATCAGCATCATGCCGATGCTCATGCCGGCCTGCAGCGGAATGTTGTAGATCGGATAGGGCTTGCCGGCCAGGCCGGCGAAGGCAGTGCGCGAATTGGCGAAGGTGTTGACCCGAATGCCGAACCAGGCGACCCCGTAGCTGCCAGCGATTCCCACCAGGCTGAACAGAAGAATGATCGGCAGGGTGACGGCAATCGGCTTGTCCGGTACAGGAGACAGCACGCCGAAATAGAGCACGATGACTACCGCAATGAAGAGCCAGAGGATCAGAAGGAATTTGCCCTGGGTAATCAGGTAGGTCTTGCAGGTCTCGTAAATCAGCTCGGAAATCTCGAGCATGGAACGATGCACCGGCATCTTCCGCAGGCGGGTATAGATGGTCAGCCCGAAACCCAGACCGAAGATGCAGAACAGAATGCCGATCATCAGCAAGCGATGGCCGTCAATGCCGAGGAACAATACCTGCGAAAGGTCGGGAAGCTTCAGGCTGGCTTCGCCGCCGACTTCGTGGGCGGGCTGGGCCAGGGCGGAAATCGAAGCGAAACTGAGGACGGCGATGGTGGCGGCCACCGTCCGGGTGCAGGAATGGGCGAATTGGCGTCCTTCGGACACAGCTCTCGCCAGCCAGGTGCGCATAGGAGTTCCTCCGGTATGAAAGCTATTTCAAGACCATCACGTGTTTAGGCACTGCCACCCGGCGAACAGCGCCAACCGGACGCTCTGATCGAGAGCGCCGGGGAGCGCATTGCCGGAGTTCCGAACACGCTTCCACTACACGGCATTGAACAGGAGTGTTGAGCTTGGCCGCGTCGGATGTTTCGTACCGCAGAGGCCGCCGGTTGGACGCTGATCTTGCTGCCGGAAGCCCGATACAAAACCAGCTTTTATAGCATGTTAGGGGGGGTTGGTCAAACCCGGAAGGATGGTGCGGATGGTGTGGCGCGGGCGCCCCCGCCCGCGGCCTTTGACTGGGACTATCAGCACTACGCGGGCGCGGGCGCCCGCGCCACACAAGAATTGCCGAGCTTTGCTCGGTCTGGACGGGGCGCAGACCCGTCCCCTCACGACCTGTTCCCACAGGAGCACCTACGCCCAAAATGTCCGGTCCAGCGTACGGTATTGAATGGCCTCGGCGATGTGTTTGGGTTCGATGGAGGAGGCGCCTTCCAGGTCGGCCACGGTACGGGCTGCCTTTAGTATTCGGTCGTGGGCGCGGGCGGTCATGCCGTGCTGGGTCATGGCGCGCTCCAGCAGACGTTCGCAATCGGCGGAAAGGTCACAGGACGCGCGAATATGGCGGGGCGCCATCTGGGCGTTGCAGTAAAGCCGCGAGCGGGACAACGCGAACCTCTGCATCTGGATTTCACGGGCCCGCATCACTCGCTCCCGAATCTTGGCGGAGCTTTCCGGCTCGCTTCCTGCCCTCAGTTCTTTATAGTTCACTGCGGGCACATCAATGTGGATATCGATGCGGTCGAGCAGCGGTCCGGAAATTTTGCCCATATAGCGCTGGATCATGGGCCGGCTGCAATGGCACTCGCGGGAACGGTCATTGAAATATCCGCAGGGACAGGGATTCATGGCCGCGGCCAGCATGAAGCGGGCGGGAAAGGTCAGCGACATGGAGGCGCGGGCGATGCAGACCGTGCCGTCCTCCAGGGGCTGACGCATCACTTCCAGAACATTGCGGGGGAATTCGGGAAGTTCGTCCAGGAAGAGGACGCCGTTGTGAGCCAGCGATACCTCACCGGGGCGGGGTACGGCCCCTCCTCCGATCAGACCAGCGTCGGAGATGGTGTGGTGGGGCGAGCGGGAATGGCCGGACGCCGACCAGTCCGGCGCCGGCATCGAGCACGCCGGCCACGCTGTGGATCTTGGTGGTCTCGAGAGCCTCCTCAAAACTGAAGGGGGAAGGATGGTGGGCATGCGTTTGGCCAGCATGGTCTTGCCGGAACCGGGCGGACCGATCATCAGGATGTTGTGGCCGCCGGCGCAGGCCACTTCGAGGGCGCGCTTGGCGGTCTGTTGGCCGCGCACATCTTTGAAGTCAACCACGTAGTGCTGGGCCTCACTTAGCAGTGTCTCGCTTTCTACTTTCAGCGCCTGAATGCCGTTGCCGGTATTCACGAAGCGGATGACGTCCAGCAGCGATTTCACGGGATAAACTTCGACGCCGCCGACCATGGCGGCCTCGCGGGCATTCAACTCCGGCACGATCAGGCGGGGGATCTTTTTGCCCCGGGCTTCGATGGCGATCGGCAGCGCGCCGCGCACACCGCGAATGCCTCCATCGAGTGAGAGTTCCCCGACGAAGAGGCAGTCCGGTACCTCTTTCTTATTAAGCCCACCGTAGGCGCCCAGAATTCCCAGCGCCATGGGCAGGTCGAATCCTGAACCTTCTTTGCGGATGTCAGCGGGCGCCAGGTTGATGGTGATGTGGGTGGGAGGAATGTCGTAGCCGCAGTTCTTCAGGGCGGCCCGTACCCGGTCGCGGCTTTCGCGCACCGCGGCGTCAGGCAATCCTACAGTGTGAAAATAATCTTCATTGGTCTTGATGCCGGAGACGTCCACCTCAACCTCAATGATGCTGGCATCAATGCCATACACCGCTGCGCTCAAGGTCTTATAGAGCATGAGGCTGAGCGCTCGCAGACTGATGGTTCATCTCCGAGCCACCATGACCAATGAAGATCGGCCGCTGACCTGCACTCTGGTTTTCACCATACCGGCCCGTCAGCAAAACAGCGGTGACGACCGTCACAAGGGCGGGTGACGGACGAACTATGAGCAAACACCGGATTTGGGCCTGCCAGAACCAAAGTGCCCAACATCCCTCATTGTCTGAGTTCCGGCCGTGAACTAGGATTCAGCTAACCTGAATAGAAACCTGCGACTCCCAGCGCGGGCCTAGAACTAATTAGTGTCGGCAGTTATGGACGAAGAAGATCAACCCAAACGCCCTGCTCGCTCTCCGGGTCATCTGGAAAAGGAAGAAGCCCGGCTTTGGCGGATGGCCCTTGCCTTTCTGGTATTGCTGGCGACCGGCCTGGCCGCACTCTCCTGGGAACGGCTGCAGGGGCTTCCGTATCACCTGGGGGCTGTGTCCATTGGCCTGCTGGTGCTGTCGATTCTGTTCGCCGCTTACGTGTACGGACGGCGCCGCGAAGTCTCGGAACTGAAGCACCTGCTGCACGATCTGCACGACCGCGCCGGCGTCACTCCTTCCGACGAACAGCTCGACCAACTCACCCAGGTCATTCAGCGCTCCCAGCGAAGCTTCAAGGAACTCATCGACTCGTTCGACGACGTTGCTTTTGCCTGCTCGCTCGACGGCACCCTGAGGACGGTCAACCGACGCGTCACCCAGCTGCTGGGCCTGGCCTATACCGACGTGGTAGGCCATAAGATCGATGAATTTCTGGACGAACCTCTGCGCGGCGAAGTCGAGACTGGTCTTCCGCGTTTTCTGGAAAAACGCCGCTGGTCGGGGCTGGTCCGGATCCAGGTCAAGAACACCACGCGCGCGCTCTATTTCGATTGCGTATTGAACGCCATCGTCAAAAGCGACGAGGTGGTGGGCATCAGCGCTCTCGCCCGGGACGTAACCGAAGAACGCGAGAAAGAGCGCCGCTTCACCGAACTCTTTGAGACCCTGCAGGAGGGCGTGTACTTCTGCACACCGGAAGGGAAGTTGCTTGATGCAAACCCCGCACTGATCCAAATGCTCGGCTGCAGCAGCCGGGACGAGCTTCTGGCTCTCGATCCCAGTACGCTCAACCTGGATCCTGGACAGGGCGCGGTTTTGGGCAGGAGTGTGGACGATCGAGGCAGCGAGCGCAGCCGGGAGCTCACGCTACGGCGAAAGGATGGAAGCACCGGCGTCTTTCTCGATACTTCGCGCGCGGTGTGGGATGGCGCGGGCAAGATTATCCGCTACCAGGGCACGCTGGTGGATGTGACCGAGCGGCGCAAGATGGAGAAAGCCCTGCGCCAGCAGGAAGAGTTTCAGCGGTATCTGCTGGAGAGTTTCCCCGACCTCATTCTGGTGGTCGGCCTCGACGGGCGCTACAGCTTTGTCAGTTCACGCATCCGCGATCTGCTCGGCCGCGCTCCGGCAGAGATGATGGGCAAGAAGGTGGATGACGCCGAGCAGGAGCAATCCGCCGAATTTGTCGCCCTCTACCACGACGTAAGCACGGGCGCCAAGAAGTTCGGCTTCTGCGAGTTTGGGGCGCGCCATCGCGACGGCAGCTGGCGCACCATGCGGGCCAACGCCAGCCCGCTGTTCGACGCCGAAGGCAAGGCCAGCGGAGTAATCGTGTCGGTGCGCGACATTACCTTCGAGAGAAAGCTGGAACAGCAGATCATCCAGAGCGAACGCCTGGCCGCCATGGGACAGATGATCGGAGGCTTTGCCCACGAGCTGAACAATCCTCTGACCAGCATCATGGGCGTCGCCGAACTTCTGCAAGAAGGCGAACAAGTCGAGACCAAGCGCAAGCAACTGCTGATGCTGCAGCAGCAGGCCCGGCGCGCGGCCGACATCGTGCAGAACCTCATGTACTTCTCCCGCCCGCCAGCCCCGGGAAGAGGTCCGATCAACCTCAGCGAACTGGTGCAGCGCACCCTGCACCTGCACACTTATTCATTAAGGAAAAATAATATTACGGTGGACTATCTGCCAGAGCCCTCTTTGCCGATTGTCAACGGCGATTCGCACCAGTTGATGCAGATTTTCCTCAACCTCATCCTGAATGCCGAACAGGCGATGCGCGAGGCCCGCGATCGCGGCACTCTGCGGATCCGCCTGGAAAAGAGCAATAAGTCGGTCGCCATCACCTTTCTGGACGACGGGCCCGGCATCGCTGCCGATGTGCTGCCCAACATCTTCGATCCCTTCTATACGACTAAGCGGCCGGGACGAGGCACGGGTCTGGGTCTGAGCATCTGCAAAGCGATCTTGCGGGAGCACGGAGGAGAAATTGAGGCCAGTTCCGGACCGGGGGGCGGGGCGGTGTTCAGAGTCACGCTGCCGGTGCCCGATGCTCCTGTGAGCGCGCAATAAACGGTCAACTCGATGAATGGAGGACGGACGTCTCGCCCCTCTTTGCAGAGTCCACCGAGAGCACGGGCGAAGGACGCCCGTCCTCCATCCGCAAATCGCAAGTTCACCGTTCTACGGCCATCGCCACCGCATTCCCTCCCCCCAGACAGAGGGCGGCAATACCGCGATGGACATTTCGGCGAGTCATCTCATAGATCAGAGTCACGAGAACCCGGGCCCCGCTGGCGCCGATGGGATGCCCGATGGCGACCGCCCCCCCGTTGACGTTCACCTTGTTCGGGTCGAGACCTAGCTCACGCATCACCCCCAGCGCCTGCACCGAGAAAGCTTCGTTGAGTTCGTACAGGTCCACGTCTTCATTTTTCCAGCCGGTCTTTTCCCATATTTTTCGGACGGCACCAAGCGGCGCCATCATGACCCACTTGGGATCAATGCCGCTGGTGGCCTGGGCCACGATTCGCACCATGGGCTGCGTGCCCAGTTCTTTCGCCCGCTTTGCACTGGTTACCACCAACGCGGCAGCGCCGTCGTTCACCCCTGGAGCATTCCCCGCCGTGACGGTACCGTCCTTCTTGAATGCGGGCTTCAGTGAACGCAGAACTTCAATGGTGGTGTCTTCGCGCGGGGATTCGTCCTTGTCGAAAATCACGGGGGCCCCGCCCTTTTTCTTTGGGGGCAGCTCTACCGGGACAATTTGTGACTTGAATCGGCATTCCTTGATGGCGGCTAGCGCCTTGCGATGCGAATTGAGCGCGAACTCGTCCTGTTCTTCGCGCGTGATGCCGTATTTTTCTGCTACGTTCTCGCCCGTGACGCCCATGTGGTAGTTGTTGTAAATGTCCCACAGCCCGTCGTTCACCATGGAATCGACAATCTGCGCATTGCCCAGACGATATCCCTTGCGCGCCTGCGGCAGAAGATAGGGAGCATTGGTCATCGATTCCATGCCACCCGCGACGACAATAGAACTGTTCTCCGTCTGGATCGCTTGCGCCGCGAGTCCGACTGCTTTGAGTCCGGAACCACAAACCTTGTTGACGGTCATGGCACCCACTTCCGGTGGCAGTCCACCGAAGATTGCGGCTTGGCGCGCTGGATTTTGTCCCAGCCCGGCGGAGACCACGTTGCCCATGATGCATTCGTCCACCTGCTTCGGGTCGAGAGTGGAGCGCTTTACGGCCTCTCGAACCACGATGGCGCCCAGTTGCGTGGCGCTCAGGTCGGACAGGCTTCCCTGGAATTTACCCACCGGCGTGCGACAGCCGGAAATGATGACGACCTCGTCGTAAGCAGCCATTTATGTGCTCCCGCGATGATTTCCCATCTGCAATTATAGATGCGCGACCGATCACGAGGATTGAAATTCGCTGCCTGTCCGCCGCCCGGGTGGTGCTTCCCGGAAGGTATGGTGGCCTGGTTCTGGATTTCGCGCGGGTACGGAATTGCGAATCGCGGGACAACTTTCACGTCCCAAAACTTCGGAGACGCTGCCTTGCATCTCCGAAATTTTCTTCGCAAACCCTCTCAGGTGACTTTGGTTCAGCGGTCGCATGCGCGCACCAGCATCATTTTTTTCTTGACATCACTTTTTATTGACTCTATACATTCAATTAGTTGCAACGGACGATCGTTGCTATAGCAAGTCCATGAAAAATGGAAAGGGAGAATAGAACCATGGCAACCAAGAAAAAGGCAAAGAAGAAAAAGAAGCACTAAGAGAAGTATCAGTAGGCAGCAAACAGGGGACGCGGAAGCGTCCCCTAAGTTTTTCCGGCACCAAAATCCCTCCTTACATGCACCCTGTCAACCTGAGCGAAGAAATGCGATTCGCTCGCGAATCGCATTGCGCAGTCGAAGCGCCTGCCCCGGGCGAAGTCGAGGGGACCCCTGCCCGCGCGATAAAATTTTGCCCGGACGGGCTTTCCGCTCGCAAACCAAACACCCCATGATGCCGGCCTTTCACTACCTATAGCGGTCCTTCGACTGCGTAGCTGCTTCGCGAGCGAAGCAGCTACGCCGCTCAGGATGACAACTACCTCGGCCGCGCGCTGGCGGCTTTATTCTGTGGCGAATGATCCTGCAGTTGCTTTTCGGTGGCGGGACACAGGTTGCGGTAGGCGCAGAATTTGCAATAGAAGCCGGGCTTGGGCTGGAATTTCCCGGCGGCGACGTTTTCCGATACTTCTTTGACCCGGCTCTTCGCCGCTTCCAGCTCACCGTCGCTGCGCCGGGTCACGACCGCGCTGTTTCCTTCCAGGTTGTAGAGCACCAGGCGGTCGGCGCGATATCCCCACTTCTCGCGCGCCGCCAGGGCGTAGATGGAAAGCTGCATGCTCTCGTCGGAATCCTCCTGCGACTGGGCCCTGCCGGTCTTGTAGTCGGTAATCACGACTCCGCCGTCTGCCGACTGGTCGATGCGGTCGATGCGCCCAACGACGGTCACCTCGCCTACCTTCACGTCGAAGAATTCTTCGGTGTGCAGCACATGGGGTACGGGATTGCGCCGGAATGCGGCCAGAAAATCTATTAACTGCTGCGCTCCCTGCGCCTCGTAGAGATCGTGCTGGTAGCGGTCCTGCATGCCGGCCTGGGCGAGATCGTCGCGGAAGAACTGGACCAGGTCGTCGTCCGCCATGGGACGCTCCAGGCGTACCGAATCGTAGTAAGCGCGCAACACGCGATGCATGACCGCGCCATACTGCATGGCGGCGGGGACCTCGTCGGGAATTCTCCACTCCCGCTCCAGCTTGAACTGCAGCGGACAGGTCTCGTAGGTCTGCACCGCGCTGGCGCTCAGCCGGGAGTGCAGGCTGGCAGAGGGCGGCAGGGCCAGCCACTGGTTGACGCGGGTCATGGTTTCCGGGACCGCACCCTCGGCAAACATGTCAGTCTGGAAACCGCGGGCGGGGGCTTGCACAAGCCAGCGGCGCAGGCTTGTGTCCTTCAGCAGATCACGCAGGAAGCCGGCCGGAGTAGGATCTTTCTTTCCCGTCCCCTTCTTGGCGTAGATGGTGAGCGAATCACGCGCCCGGGTCATGGCCACGTAAAACAGGCGGCGCTCCTCCTGCTGGCACAATTCCTTGTCATCACCCTGGGCAATCGAGTCCGGGTCATACAGCTCCCGGGGCAACTCGATGAGCGTTCCTTGTAAGTACGATGGGAAACGAATTCGAATTGGCGCGAAGAATGAAAGACGTGAGGAAACTCAAGGCCCTTTACGGCGTGCGCCGTCATCAGGTGGACGGCGTCTTCGTCGTTCGAGGAAAGGGGAATCACACCTCCTGCTTCCCGAAAATATTCGAGGTAATCGAGAAGCTCGGCAATCTCGCCCGTCCTGGTGATTGCCTTCTTCTCCCACTCCGTGACGAACTGGAGGACCGCCTGCAACACTCTTGAGTTCGCGATTCAAGGCAAAATCGCGTACCAGACTATCCACCGCGGCCCGGCCCTTGGCGCTGGCGTTGGAAATGTCGGCTCGAGTCTGCCGCACGCGCTCGAGAACCGCTCCGCCACCCTCGATCCGGGAAAGCACCAGCGCGATTGCCGAGGTGCCGGCATCGCGGGGAAGAGCCTTGATGCCGGAGCGCAGCTTTTCCGGGTCGATGGCAAACTGTGGCAGCGCCGCGACTCGAAACAGGCTGGCGCCATCCGCGTCCGAGACCACCGCACCCAGACAGGCGAGCAGGTCGCGTGCCTCGGGCGTATCCATCACGTCCATGTTCTCGATCGTGAACGGAATGCCTTGCCGCACCATTTCGGCGGCCAGTTGATCGCGATTCACATGGGTGCGATAAAGGACGGCGCAGTCGCTCCACCGGCAGCGCAACTTGCGGCGCAATTCACGCAGCTTGGTGATTACCTCGCCTGATTCCGTGTCCTTGGTGTCGAGTACGACCGCTTCCACGGGCGCTCGCGGCAACTCGCTGCCCGCCTGCGTCGCATCTTCTTCGCGGGCCGAGATCAGGACCGAACGCTGGTAGGCGGTGGAAGCGCGTCCGGCGTCGAAAACGTTTGGATTTTTGGAGATGAGGGCGAAGGCGCTGTGCAGAATGGGCGACAGCGAACGCCGGTTCTTCTCCAGCTTGATCAGCTTCGCGCCCGGAAAGTGGCGCTGGAACAGAACGAAGGCTGCGCTCGAGGCACCGCGGAAGCGATAGATGGCCTGGTCCGGGTCTCCAACCGCGAAGACGTTTCTCTCCGTTCCCGCAAGTTTTTGCAGGACCTTCACCTGGGCGAAATTGACGTCCTGAAACTCGTCCACCAGGATGAACCGGGCGCCCGCCCGGCTCGTCAGTTCACTGTCCTGCTGCAGCAAATGGTGGGCATTCGTGATCATGTGGCCGAAGGTGCCCAGGTTGTCTTCCCGCAGCATGCGTTCGACAGTAGTGAATACGCCCGCGATTTCGCGGCAGCGCCCCACCACTTCTTCGTCCGAGAGGGTGCCGGCGTCTTTTGACTTACTCACCCGCGGGACGCGCAACTCGCCACGCTCCAGCCTCTGAACGTATTCCTCGTACTGTTCAGGGCTGACCAGTTCGTCGTGGCAGTGCCGGAAGAAGGCGAGCAGGTCGTCGAAGAACTTGCTGAGCCTGGCGGCCCGGACGTAATAGTTCAGGTTCAGCTCGCGAATGCGGCGGCGCAGGTAAATCCAGAGGTCCTGATCGTCCACCACCCCGAATTTCCTGCCGCACTGGTCGAGCAGACCGTTGCAAAAATCATGAAAGGTTGCGAGCCGAAGGCCGGTGAGGTTGGTACCGCGTAACTCCTCCTCTACCCGTTGCCGCATCTCCTGCGCCGCATTCCTGGTGTAGGTGACGGCCAGGATTTCGTCGGGCCGGGCGTGTCCCTCGCGGACCAGGTGGGCGATGCGCCGGGTGAGAACAGTGGTCTTCCCCGTGCCAGCGCCCGCTATGACCAGGACTGGGCCGTGGACATGTTCGATAGCTTCGCGCTGGCGCTCGTCGGGCTCGAACGACCGGGGACGTGAGTTGGGTCTTGCTACTGCCACTGAGCAGGAGGATACCAGAGAAGCTTGAGGATTTTTGTGAGGAGAGTCCTATTGCAGATCGGCCACAGCAAGGGCGGTAGCCGCAATCGCGGCAGTTTCAGCCCGCAGGATGGTGCTCCCCAAAGAAGCCGCAATCCAGTCGGCTCCGGCAAACAACTTCAATTCCGATTCGGTCCAGCCGCCTTCGGGACCAAACGCCAGGCTTATTTCAGCGGCTCCGTCGATCGCTGTTAGAGCGTCTTTCAACATCATCTGTTCTTCGGATTCAGACAGGACGATGCGCGTGCCGCCCAATGAGGCGATGGCCGCCGGCAGGGGCACAGGCTGCGAGATTTCCGGCACTGCGGACCGCCGCGATTGCTCAGCCGCCTGGCGCGCAATACGCTGCCAGCGCTCTACGCGCTTTTGTGCGGCCTTGGCGAGATGGGCCTCAGTGCGTTGTGCGACCACCGGAACGATTCGGCTGGCACCGAGTTCCACACACTTCTCGATGCCCCACTCCATCCGATCAAATTTGAAGATGGAGAAAACGAGGGTCAGGCTGAGGGCTGACGGGACGCGAACAGCTTCGCCAAGCTCAAACTCCACTCGATCGTCCGCGATACTGGTAATACGGCCGCGGCGGACAAGGTCACCGGCCGCTATGTCAAATTCCTGCCCGACCCGCCCGCGAAGAACCTGCGCCAGATGCCGGGCGTGCGCACCGACCAGAGCAGCACGGTTGCCGGAAACTTCGTCGGCGATCCAGCGGCGGCGGGTCATGCGGATACGGCCTGCATCATTTATCGCTATCTGTCAGCGCTATCCGAAGATGTCTTTGACTTTGCCCAGCAGCGTGCGGCGTTGGGGACGGTTTTCCACCCGGGTCATGCCTTCGAGTTCGAGCAGCAATTCGCGCTGACGTTTGTTCAGCTTGCCCGGAGTCTGCACCCGTATTTCGACGAACAGGTCGCCTTTGCCGTGGCCGTTGAGGATGGGCACGCCCTTGCCCTTGATGCGCAGTGTCGTACCTGACTGAGTGCCATCGGGCACTTTCAGAATATGTTCCCCTTCGAGGGTCGGTACGACGATTTCTGCGCCCAGCGCGGCCTGGGTAAACGAGACCGGGATGACGCAGTGCAAATCGTTCCCCTCGCGCTCGAAGAAGGGATGCTCTTTCACATGCAACACGACGTAGAGGTCGCCTGGGGGACCGCCGTGCAGGCCGCCTTCTCCGTATCCGGTGAAGCGAATGCGAGTGCCATCTTCGACCCCGGCGGGAACTTTTGCGTCCACCGTTCTCTGCCGCAGCACGCGGCCTTCGCCTTTGCACCTGGCACAGGGATCCGTGACCACGCTGCCGGTGCCCTGGCAGGTGGGACAGGTACGGGCAATGCTGAAGAAACCTTGCTGGTAGCGGACTTGTCCGCGGCCATTGCAGGAACGGCAGGTGATGGGCGCTTTGCCTGGGGCCGCACCCGAACCTCGGCACTCTTCGCAGGTTTCGTGTCTCCGCACCGTGACTTTGGCCTCGGTGCCGAAGACCGCGTCCTCGAATTCCATGTTGATATCTTCGCGCAGGTCAGCACCGCGCTGGGTGCGGCTGCGGCGGCGCGTGCCCCCGCCGAAAATTTCTCCCAAGCCAAAGAAGTCACCGAAAATATCGCCCAGGTCGTTGGGGTCGAAGCCCGCGCCCGCGCTTCCGCCCAGGCCAGCATGACCGAAGCGGTCATAGACGCTGCGCTTTTCAACATCCGCGAGCACTGCGTAGGCCTCGCTGCACTCCTTGAATTTCTCTTCCGCGTCGGGATTGTTGGGATTGCGGTCGGGATGGAATTGCAGCGCCAGCTTGCGATAGGCGCTCTTGATCTCCTGCTCGGTCGCGGCGCGGGCCACGCCCAGAACTTCGTAGTAGTCGCGTTTTCCGTTGCTGGTCAGAATGGCCTTTCCTCTAATCCTTTCCGGCTCTCATTTTCAGACCACATCGTGTCAGTGCCTGGGATTACGCGCGACTCTAACCATCGAAGGACGGAGCAGGCGGTCTTTCAACTTGTAGCCGCGCTGAAGCTCGTCGAGCACATGATGGTCCTCAGCCTCCCCAGTGTCCACCATTTCAATCGCCTGGTGAAGATGAGGATCAAAAGGTTCACCCTTCGCCGGAATGGGACGCAGTCCCAGTTTGGCCAGGGCATCCTGCAACTGTTTGTAGATGAGTTCCACTCCGCCCCGAAATTCCGACTTGTCAGAAGCGCTGGTTTGCAGCGCGCGCTCGAAACTGTCCAAGGTTGGCAGCAACGCCTTCAGGGCATCGGTGACGGCATATTCGCGGAATTCCTGTTGCTCGCGGGCAGTGCGCTTGCGGGCATTCTCGAACTCGGCCTGAAGCCGAGCCAGGCGTTCGAGCAGCGCGTCCCGCTCCCCTTTTAACTTGTCGAACTCGGTGGCGGCACCCTCACGGGCGTCTTCCGCCGCTGGAAGTTCGTGCTCTGGATCCAGTTCCATCGGATCGACTTCGGATTTTCCATTTCCTCTTGCCATATCAAAGTTCACTCGGATTCGTTCAATATCTTGTCAAACAGGCGGGCAATATAGGACACCGCCGTCATGGTGTGCTGGTAGTCCATGCGGGTGGGCCCGATCACCGCCAGCGATCCCATCACGTCATCACCCACGCGAGCCGGCGCACCGATAAGCACAAAATTTCGCATGGAGGGTAGAGCTTCGTCCAGCCCGATTACCACTCTGACGGCTTCCTGCTTGGCGTCAAGATACGCCCCCAGCAGCTCAACGATTTTCTGCTTTTCTTCCAGGGTCTGCAGCAGCTCTTGCAGGCGTTGCCGGTCCTGCTCGCCGGTCACCAGATTAGATGCTCCCTCGACGAAAACGACTTGCGCGGTTTCGTCGGCCGCCAGGGCTCCCTGCCGGTAGAGCTGCTCCACCGATTTCATCAGCCGATCGTACTCGCTGCGCTCCTGTTCGAGACGGCGCGCCAGTTCACCGCGCATCGCCTCCATGGTCCAGCCGCGAAAATTGTCGTTGATAAATCGGGCGGCAGCGTCCAGATCTGCCTGCGGAAGATCAAGACGCAATACGCGGTCCCGCACCAGACCGGATCGCGTCACCAGCACAGCCAAAACTTTTTGATCGCCCAGCCGGGAAAAGTACACATGTTCGAGTGCGTTCTTGGGTCCGCCTAGAGCGACCGTAATTCCGACGTTGTGCGAAATCAGGGAGAGCACATGCGACGTGCGTTCCATGAACTCCTGCACGTCGGAAACGCCACGCAGTGAATCCTTTATAATGCCCTGATCTTCCTGCGAAAGGCTGGCCTTGCCCGTAAGTTGTTCTACATAATAGCGATATGCCTCTGAACTCGGAACGCGGCCAGCCGAAGTATGGGGCTGCTCGAGATAGCCGGCATCGGCCAGATCAGCCATAACATTGCGAATCGTCGCCGGGCTCAGCCCCTCCCGGTTCGAGCGCGCCAAGGTGCGAGAACCCACCGGATCTCCGGTGGCAATAAAAGTCTCCACAATGGCGGTCAGAATCTCGCGTTCCCGCTCCCCGATTGGTGGTCCAGACGGCATATTAAGTACTTTTAATCCAAAAACTTAGATTGGTAAACCCCACAATACTCCAGTTTCGATTCTAGGAAGGGCAGTCGCCCCTGTCAAGGCTTAGCACTCTGAGGTCTAGAATGCTAATGTTTTTGATTCAATGCCGTCGCGGACTGCGGGGACGGGCGGGGGACGCCTGTCCCCCAGCAAAATGGGATACTAAAGGACCATGGTCTCGTTCACCCGGCGATGGTTGCTGAAAGTCTCTGCCGCGGTTGGCGCCTCGGGTACTGTTGCCGGCTGGTTCCCTTTCCTGAACTTTACTTCAACGAATATGCTCAAGACAGACCAACCTGCGGTCCACACCAAAATGGAAATGAAACCTCGCATCGCGGTGATCGGGGCGGGCGCATTCGGCGGATGGACGGCGCTCTATCTACTGCGCCACGGTGCGCGCGTTACGTTGGTGGATGCCTGGGGGCCGGGCAACTCGCGCGCATCGTCAGGGGGCGAGACGCGCGTGATTCGCGGGACCTATGGACCGCACCAGCCTTATACCAGGATGGCCGCCCGCGCTACGCAGTTGTGGAAAGAGAATGAAAAGCGCTGGAACCTGAAACTCATGCACCAGACCGGCGTGTTGTGGATGGTGACCGCAGGCGACGACCATTTCGAGCGCGAGTCTCTGCCACTGTTGCGCGAGGCCGGGATCGCCTATCAGGAACTCTCAGTACAGGAAATGGTCAAGCGTTGGCCGCAGATTAATCTGGAAGCAGTCCATTGGGGAATCTACGAGCCGGAAGGCGGATCTCTTGCAGCGCGAGTTGCGTGTCAGGCGGTGCTCGACGGATTTCTTGCGGAAGGCGGCGAATACAGGCAAGCGGCTGTGGCCCAGCCTGATCTCGACAGCGGTAGCTGGACCAGCCTGTCGCTATCCGATGGCTCGAAGCTCGCTGCGGACCAGTACGTTTTCGCCTGCGGACCGTGGCTGGGAAAATTGTTCCCTGAAACCATTGGCGACCATATTCGTCCGACCAAGCAGGACGTATTTTTCTTTGGCGCGCCCGCCGGAGATGACCGGTTCACCGCAGAGAAGATGCCGGTCTGGGCGGATCATCGTGAGCGCTTCATCTACGGCATTCCTGGCAACCAAGGGAGAGGCTTCAAAGTCGCCGACGATACTCGCGGCCCCGAGTTTGATCCGACTTCGGGGGAAAGAACCGTCAGCGCCGAAAGCCTGAAAACTATCCGGGAATATGTCGCCTTCCGCTTTCCCGCCTTGAAAGATGCGCCGCTGCTCGAATCGCGCGTCTGCCAGTACGAGAACAGCCCCGACAACAACTTCATCATCGACAGGCACCCGAGACATGAAAACGTTTGGCTGCTGGGAGGCGGATCGGGGCACGGGTTCAAACACGGTCCCGCGCTGGGCGAGACAGTGGCGGAGTGGGTGCTGGAGCACAAGGAACCGGATGCGGAGTTCCGGCTGGCAAGATTCGGGAAATAGCCTTGCCCAACGTAGGCGCAATCGTCCCGCTCGTGTTTCTCTTTCGGAAAAACGCTCCGACCAAGAGCGCTCCCAAGCTCCGCCGGGCAGGTGGGACACCTGCCCCTACGCGAGCTCTGCTACTGAATCTGGATGACGCTCTCGCCGGCGTTGGCTTTGATCTCATCCACGCGGGTTACGACCTTGCGGGCGAAGTCGTAGAGCGATTTGCCGGACGCGGAGACTTCGCCGGCGAGCACCGTCGGCCGGCCGCTGTCGCTGGCTTTGCGGATATCGGGATCGAGTTGGACCTCACCCAGGTACGCGACTCCAAACTGGGCTGCGGTCTTTTCCGCGCCGCCGCGGGAAAAAATGTCGGTCTGATGGTTGCAGTTGGGGCAGACGAAGTAGCTCATGTTTTCGACCATGCCCACCAGGTCCACCTTCATCTGGCGAAACATTTCGATGGCCTTGCGCGCGTCCTGCAGTGAAACATCCGACGGGGTGGAAACCACGATCGCTCCGGTCAGCGGAACAGTTTGAATCAATGACAGCGCCACGTCTCCGGTGCCCGGGGGCAGATCCACGACCAGGTAGTCCAGCTCTCCCCAAACCACCGAGCCCAGAAACTGCTTGATGATGGAATGGAGCATTGGACCGCGCCAGATCAGAGGCTTGTCGCCAGGATTCAGAAACCCAACTGAAATCACCTTCAGGCCGTGAGCTTCGAGCGGCTCAATGCGATTATCGCCGAGTACCTTGGGTTGCGCGTTGATGCCGAGCATCAAGGGGACATTGGGGCCGTAAACGTCGGCATCGAGCAGGCCGACTTTGTGTCCCAGCCTGGACAAAACGATGGCCAGATTGACGGCGAGGGTGGTCTTACCTACACCACCTTTGCCGGAACCGACGGCGACGATAGCACCCACACCGGGCAAGGGCTGAGGAGATGGCGGTTGTTGTCCGGGGCGCGGGGGAAGAGGAGAACTCATGCTTCGATTATACGGGACAAGCGAAGCGAGTTGTCAGATGTCAATGCTCAGTTGTTGGTTCTCAGTCGTCAGTTCACACCGCCAAATACCCTCCATCCACGGGAAATGTCGTCCCCGTCACCCATGACGACTCGTCGCTGGCGAGATAGACCGCCAGTCCGGCCATGTCTTCGGGTTGGCCGAGACGTCCGAGAGGATGGACCCCGATTCGTTCGCGCCGAACGGCATCAGGATCCGGTGCCTTGCTCAGGACGGCCGCGGTCAAGTCGGTTTCGACATACGATGGACAGATTGCATTCACGCGGATGTTTTCGTGGCCGTGATCGATCGCCATACACTTGGTCAGCAGCACCACCGCACCCTTTGAGGCCGCATATGCAGCACGGTTGCGCGTGCCGTTGATTCCGAGCACCGATGCAACGTTGATGATCGAGCCGCCGCCGGCCTGGCGCAGATGCGGCAGCACCGCGCGGGAGAGCAGCCAGAGTCCGCGGACATTAACGTTGAAGGTTTCGTCCCACTGCGCCTCAGTGATCTGCTCGGCGGTGCCGGGATGAAGAATCCCGGCGTTATTTATCAGGACATTAATTCCACCGAACGCCTTCACGGTTTCCTGAAGGACGCGTTCAATTTCATCCCGCTTCGACACGTCGGCGGCAACTGCTACTGCAGACCCTTCCGCTTCGCGGGCCACAGCTTCCACCCGGTCTCTTCGGCGTCCCACCACGACTACTCGGGCGCCCTCTCGAACTGTGGCTAACGCGATTGCGCGGCCGATGCCGCTGCCAGCACCGGTCACAATGACGACCTTGTCTTTCAGGCGAGAGTTCATAGCGCAATATCTTCTTCCGGAAGCAGCCTATCAATGACCACTGGCCGAGCGGGGCATTTGAACCAAAAGGAACCACCCGCACAGACCCGAAAGCAACAGGATGAACGAACTCCAGACAATGAAGAGCGACGAAAACACCTTACGCGTCCGAGTGGCTCCGGAAAGCGATCGGGCAAGCCGCACGATAGCTGCAATCGGCAGGACGCGCGTCAGGATGAAGCCAAACATCACATAGGCTTCGGTCAGACCTCCAGCCACCGCCGCCAGGCCGGTTGCCTTTTCTCGAGAAATATCCCGAAACAGGTTGGAGAATAGGATGAGGAATGCAAGCGACGAAAGGCCAGCCAGCGTTACTCCCCACACAAGCGGCGCTCTCCTGCGACCCTGGCTGACGCCTTCATTCATGGTGGAGAGAGATTGTCACGGAGTCAGGTGAAAGGCAAGCTCCGACCCAGCAAATCTACTGAGATGGCCCTGCTAGTGTCCGGCGACGCGTTTGCGTTCCATCTCCAGACGCCTGATCTCGCGCCTGCGTCCGGCATCTTCGTAGCGGCGCCTCTGCTCGTCGGTTTCAGGAACAACAGGAGGCACCGGGAGGTGACGTCCGGCGGCGTCCACCGCGACAAACGTCAGATAGGCCGAGCTCACGTGCTCGCAATGATCGAGAATGTAGTTCTCCACCCAGACTTTCACTCCGACTTCCATCGAAGTGCGGTACACGCGGTTCACCGAGGAGCGCAGGATCACCAGGTCGCCCACGTGCACCGGGACCTTGAAATCAAGATGGTCGATGGAAGCCGTGACCACGTAGTTGCGCGAATGACGGTGCGCGGCCATGGCCGCGGCCAGATCGATCCAGTGCATCAGGCGCCCGCCCAGCAGCGCGCCCAGCACGTTCGAATCGTTGGGCAAAACGATTTCCGCCATCTCCGATTGTGAGTCGCGGACGGGGCGGGGCAATACCAGATCTTCGTTGGTTGTCATGAAACGCTCTGGGTCATGAGCCTGGGCTCACGGTTGAGTCAGTCGCGGCCCGATTGAATTCTACGCTGCAAATAGCTCTGAACGAAACATTCCACCATCTTCTGGATGCGCGCGTCGGAATGCGCTGAGATCCACTGTCCGCGCTCCACGTCGTATTCCAGGGTGCCGTGGGTTGCGGGACGATGGCCGGTCTCGCATACAAACCACAGCACGAGGCGCGAGCCGTGGTCGCGGGCAACCGAAAAACGCACGGCGTCGCAGTCGCGGACGGCCGGCAGGCGCGAACACTTTACGGCATACCCCAGGTTGCAGAATTCGTGCAGTTCCGGATCGGAAGGCCGGATCCCCTCGTGGCCGGGGGCAGCACAATGGCCATCCCATCCGGCGCCCAATGGCAGGCGCGAAGGATGCAGCCATCCTCCATCCAATTTCTGCGCCGGCATGAAGAAGGGACACGCCAAAAGATGGTTCTCCGGTTATGTGATGGTCATTGTATCCATCTGGCCGGGGACTCGCCAGTGCTGTAGTAATCTGATGTTTGAGCCAGAGGCCAGAAGCCAGGAGCTAGAAGCTTTTCATATGGACCGCATCGCGTTGCTCACCGAAGTTCTTTCGCAGAATCCATCGGACGCATTCGCCCGTTATGGCCTCGCCATGGAATATTCGAACTCAGGAGACGTCGAACGGGCGCTGGAGGAATTTGCCCGGCTTCTGGCGACCCATCCGAACTACACTGCGGGCTACTTCATGGCGGCGCAGACGCTGGCCAAAGCTGAACGCACGGAAGAAGCGCGGAAGATGCTGGTGGAAGGTATCGCGTCCGCGAAGAAAACCGGCAACGGCCACGCCCAAGCCGAAATGGAAGGCATGCTGATGGAATTGGATTAGGTAACGGGTGTGGGTCGGACACTCCTGTCCGACCACTTTGAATTTGATTTTGAGAAGTAAAACAAAGTCAAGGGCGTCGGACAAAGCTTGCCCTGAGCGAAGTCGAAGGGAGTGTCCGACCCACACTGGCAATCTTAGTCCACTCGCCGAGACATTTTCGTCATGCCCCGTTCCACCAGGCCCGGAAACAACTGATAGGCCTTGATAGCCAGGTGCATGGTCCAGGGCACCACGACTTCCCGCTTCTGCTTCAGAAAGCCCCGCAGCACAGAGCGCGCAACACGCTCAACGCTGATTCCCCGGACCGACGATGGCCGCACCGTCTTGGCTTCCCTGCCTTTGACTGCATTGGCGCTGAAGCTGGTGCGGACGTATCCCGGACACACCGTCAGCACATGAATGCCCGAACCCTTGAGCTCCACATTGGCTGCCTTGCCAAACGCGTTCATGGCAAACTTGGTGGCGCTGTAAACAGCGTGAAAAGGCAGCGGGATATGCCCGGCAACGCTCGATATATTGATGATCGTTCCCGAACCCTGCTGCCTCATCACCGCCAGCGCCGCCTGCATGCACTCGACGGTGCCGAAGAAATTGGTGTCGAAGGTTTCGTGCAGGGCGTTCATGTCCACATCTGCGGCCGTATCCATCAGCCCGTGCCCGGCGTTGTTGATCCAGACATCGATGCGTTGAAAGTGATGTAGGGTGAGGCTGACGACGCGGTCGATCTCCTCGCGGTTGCGAACGTCGCAGGAGAGCGCCAGCGTGTTTTCGGTACGGCCGATGCGGCCGCGGGCAGCTTCGGCACGCGCCGCGTCCCGCGACAGGAGTACCACCCGGGCCCCTTCATCCACAAAGAGTCTGGCGATGCCTTCCCCGATGCCCATCGAGGCGCCCGTGATCACCACGACCTTTTCAGAGATACTAACCTGGCTGGAGTTCATCTTTAGGCTTTCCGTTTTACTTTGCGATCCTTGCACAAAAACCCGCCGGCGATTTCCGCAATGCCGATTACCGGAGCGTACAATCGAGGCATTCGACCCGCACTAGCCGGGCAGCATGGGAGTTTCTGAGTGAGCCTTCTCCCCCTATTTCCGCTGGATGTGGTCCTGTTCCCGGGCACGCCGTTGCCGCTGCACATTTTCGAGCCGCGCTACAGAGAGATGATCTCCGAATGTCTGGACCGGAAGGCGTCGTTTGGCGTCGTCCGAGCCAAGGAGGAAGGAGTCGCTGAGATCGGCTGCACAGCAGAGATTATCACCGTTACCAGAAAATATCCCGATGGGCGCCTGGATATCGTGACCGAGGGACGGGAGCGCTTCGAGGTGATGCAGGTCAGTCAGGAGCGGTCGTTTCTGCAGGCCGAGGTGATTTACCTGCAGGACGAACCGGAAAAAGCTACCGTCGACGAGATTACCCAGGCGGTAAAGCTGCAAGGTGAGATCGTCGAATTGGCCGGCTCCGCTCCCGCCAATCCTTCGCAGGTCGAAGACCCGCAACTCTCTTTCAGTCTGGTCGCTCCGCTTCCGCTCGATCTCGACTTCAAGCAAACCCTGCTGGGGATGAAGTCGGAAGCCGAACGCATGCAGGCCGTCATTTCCTACTTCGAGGCCATTTTGCCGAATCTCCGGCGGACGGTGCGGGTGCGGCAGAAGGCTGGCGGCAATGGCCATGTGCACTGACGGACCAGTCATCAAAAACCATCACCCCAGGACTGCCAGGAGCGGGCACGAAGCGCTTCGTCAACGGCGTATAATCCGAGCAGAAGCTGTTTCCCCTGGGGGTTTTTCATCATGAGCCTGCCGCGTACGCTGGGCGAATTGCGCCAAAGTCCTTTTAGCGAAGAACGCCTGAGTACCCGGCGCGTGAAGGACGAAATGCGCGACAACCTGATCGTGAAACTCCGCCAGGGTGGTCCCATTTTCCCCGGCATTGTCGGATACGATGACAGTGTCGTCCCCCAGATCGTCAACGCCATTCTCTCGCGCCATAATTTCATCCTGCTGGGACTGCGCGGCCAGGCCAAAAGCCGGATCCTGCGTGCCCTGACCTCATTGCTCGATCCTCAGGCGCCTTACGTTGCCGGTTGCGAGATTCACGACAATCCCTACGCACCGATCTGCCGCCGTTGCCAAGAGGAGATCGGGAAGATCGGCGACAGCACTCCCATTGCGTATCTCACGCGGGAGCAGCGGTACGTGGAGAAACTGGCCACCCCTGATGTCACCATCGCCGACCTGATCGGTGATATCGACCCCATCAAGGCGGCGCGCAGCGGACACGACCTGGGCAACGAGTACACGGTGCACTACGGGTTGCTGCCACGCGCCAATCACGGCATTTTCGCCATCAACGAGTTGCCTGACCTGGCGGGCAAAATTCAGGTGGGTCTGTTCAACATCATGCAGGAAGGCGACGTGCAGATTAAGGGCTATCCCATTCGCCTGCCGCTTGACGTCGCCCTGGTGTTCAGCGCCAATCCGGAGGACTACACCGCACGCGGCAAAATCATTACCCCGTTGAAAGACCGCATCGGCTCGGAAATCCGCACGCACTATCCGGCCACCGTCGAAGAAGGCATCACCATCACCGCCCAGGAGTCCTGGACCCAGCGCAATGGACACAAACTGCACTTGCCAAAATATGTGCAGGAGGTAATCGAGCGCATCGCCTTCGCGGCCCGCGAAGACAAGAAGATCGACAAGCGTTCCGGCGTCAGCCAGCGTCTTCCCATTTCCGCCATGGAAAACGTGATTTCAAACGCGGAGCGCCGGGCCATCCACCAGGAAGAAAAGCTGGTGGTGCCGCGCATCGCCGATGTTTACGCCGCGATGCCTGCCATTACCGGCAAGCTGGAACTGGAGTACGAAGGCGAGATGAAGGGCGCCGACCACGTCAGCCGCGAACTGATTCGCGCCGCAGTGGCGAAGACTCACGACACCTATTTCAAAGGCATTGACATGCAGCAGATCGTGCAATGGTTCGACCTGGGCGGAGAGATTCAACTGGCGGACACGGCCAGCGCCGCAGAAGCATTGCCTTCCCTGCGCGGCATTCAGGGCTTAATGGAAAAGACGGTCAAGGTCGGCGTCGGCCCCAAGGATAGTCCAGAGGTACAAGTATCGGCCGCCGAATTTATTCTCGAAGGCCTGCACGCGCACAAGCGTATCGGCCGCAACGAGGAGCGAGTCTTCACCGCCGGAGAGAAGCAACCCAAACCAACGGAGAAACCTTTCGAGCGCGAAGACCAGCCCTTCCGCGGCCGCAGACCGTATAACTAGTCTTCAGTTGTCGGTCTTCGGTCGTCAGCAAGGCGCGGCGAACGGTGGGCTGACGACTGAAGACCGACGACTGAAGACTGCACTATGAAACGCATTCGCTACAGCAAATACGTTCCCGATCCGGCCGGCGAAATGAGCATGGAAGACCTGCTCGGCGCGCTCTCCGACTACCTGCTGCAAAGCGGCTTCCAGAACTACATGTTCTACGACATGGAAGGCGAGCAGACGCTCGACGATCTGCGCCGCGCCATCGAGCAGGCCCTGCTCGACGGAAATCTGCTGGACGAAGAAATGCAGGAACGCCTGCGCCAGATGCAGATGGACGGAACGCTCGACGAACTGATCGAGCAGTTGATCGAGCGCATGGAGCAGGAAGATTACATCAGCGTCGACCAACCCCACGATCCTTCGCAACCATCGGGTGTGGGCGGACAGGCCGGCGAGGCCCTGCACGCCAAGTTTGAAATTACCGACAAGAGCCTGGATTTTCTGGGCTTCAAGACCCTGCGTGATCTGATGGGGTCGCTGGGAAAATCCAGTTTCGGCCGCCATGACACGCGTGATCTTTCCACCGGCATCGAGGCCAGTGGCGCGTCCCGGCGCTACGAATTTGGCGACACGCTCAACCTGGATATTACCGCCACGCTCTCCAGCGCCATCCAGCGGGAGGGCTTGAACCTGCCGCTCAACATCGAGTATTCCGACCTGCAGGTGCATCAGTGCGAGTACCAGTCGTCCTGCGCCACCGTGCTCATGCTGGATTGCTCACACTCCATGATTCTCTACGGCGAAGATCGCTTCACCCCGGCCAAGAAAGTCGCCATGGCGCTCTCCCATCTGATCCGGACGCAGTATCCCGGCGACTCGCTTTCGCTGGTCCTGTTCCATGATTCGGCGGAGGAAGTTCCATTGTCGCAACTGGCGCGAGTAAAGGTCGGTCCCTACTACACCAACACGCGGGAAGGCCTGCGCCTGGCCCAGCGCGTCCTGCAGCGGCAGCGCAAGGACATGAAGCAGATTGTGATGATCACCGACGGCAAGCCCTCCGCGCTAACGCTGGAAGACGGGCGCATCTACAAAAACGCCTTCGGCCTCGATCCCATGGTGGTCAGCCAGACTCTGGAAGAAGTTTCCAAGTGCAAGCGGGCCGGAGTGATGATCAATACCTTCATGCTGGCATCGGACTACGGCCTGGTGCAGTTCGTGCAGAAGGTAACCGAGATGTGCCGCGGTAAAGCTTACTTCACCACGCCTCACACCCTGGGGCAGTATCTGCTGATGGATTACATGTCGCGGAAGACCAAGACGATTCACTGAAGTCCCAGAACTGCCCTCAGGAACCCCCGCCAAACACTTTGGTTAACAATCTATCCGATAAGATAGACAATCAGGCCTTAAGAAAGTCTCGCAACGTATGGGCTTGCCTCCAAGTGTCGCTCTGACAATGGCTAAAATGAGGAGTGTGTCAATCTTGGCAATGGTCATGGACGTGCATGCGCGCAAGTTTCAGCCGCTTAAGATTGGCTTACCGAGGAGGAAAAGACCATGGCCACCGATTTCATGCCCGCCGTTTCCGTTGCCAGAGTTCCCAAGGGCTTGGTCGTCTTCGCGGTCGGCGCCCTGGGTGGAATCGCGCCTACCCTTCTCCGAATTGGGGTTGACCTGTCACAGCAGAATAAATCGGTGAGCGAAATCAACAGCTCTGTTCTGGTGGGAATGGCGATCTTCGCGATACTGGGCGGAGCCGTGGCTTCGATCTGGAACGAAGTGGACCTGAGGAAGGTCTTCTACCTCGGAGTCGGCCTTCCGTCGCTGATCACTGTGGCCACAACGACCGCCACCATGCCGCAGCGCAGCGCCGAAGCCGAACTGGTTCCTAAGCCGGCGGCTGTCGCCGCCATGAACTGGCAGCCGGTATTTTTTCAGAGCACCGGGAGCGGCAAGGTACGGATCCTTCTGCCTTCTGAAGTTGGATACAACGGCGCAGTCGCAACTTTCTATCGGTCTGACAATTCGTCGGTCAACATCCCAATCAGGGCTGGGGTGGACATCTCAACTCCCGATCGATCGGTAGCCGTGGCAGTCAGTAGCCCGGTCGCGCAATCGGACAGGGTCGCCCTGGGCCCGTCGGCGCAAAGCTCTACAGTGGTTATCAGGTTTACTGCTCAAAAAGATCCGCTCTATGGACTTCTCTACGCGGTTGGGGCGCATTCCAAGCCGTTCAAGCTGATCGCTTCTAACTCTTCCTCAGGCAGCATTGCGCCTCCCTCTGACACTTCAGTCAAATATTCAGCTCGCATCCCTGCTTCCGTGATTGTCCGATCGCACCAGAACCGAAGGTCCGTTCTCACCCCTTCGTAAGTTCCCCCACCGCACGATACGCCTGGTCGATGGCGCAATCGGTGTAGGCGTAGGCGCCGGCGTCGGCATTCGCGATGGCGATCCTGCCAAAGGGTTTGCGGGCCACCTCGCAGGGCGTCTCTCCGCCTTCCAGCCAGAATTTGTCCCAGAGCGAGTTGTATTCGTAAGCGTAACCATGAGGCCAGCGATTTACCGTGATAGCCGTGATGTCGTTCGCCGGATCGAAACCTCCCGGGCCCACCACACGGGCCAACTGCTCGCGGATATTTCGCTCCATGGTTTCAAACGTCGTGGTGAACAGTTCCACCCGGCCCAGCAGGTGCTGGTCGCGTGCCGGACGCCCCGGCTTGCAGGGCGTCTTCACCATGTGGACGACGATGGGCTCTTCCGGTTTATGCGAGCATTCGTAGCCGCCGATGCTCACAGGCAAATCCAGGCTCATGTAGGAGTGATATCCATCGGGTACGTAGATCGCGTTCGTGCCCAGCTGCTCAAAAGCTTTCCAGTTGCGGAGGGCAACGTTGGTGTAGAGCAAGGGGACCTTGGCCGCCGACGACAGCGCTTCCTTCTGCTTCTCCGGCAGTTGTTCGCAAATGTAGGGAATGACCACGTGCCAGCATGCCAGGACGCAATGCGCGGCCTTTACCGTGTACACCTTGCCCCCACGAGCGTACGCGATCTCGACTCCCTTGGCGTTGGCAGGATCTCCCTGATGCTTCACTCGCACCGCCGTACTGTTCAGGCGGATGCGGACAGGCGATTTCTTCTCATCGAGCCTGGCATAGTTGGCCCGCGCCAGGACCACATCGGTGGCGGACTGGCCCGGAATCGCCCCGGAATTAATTTGCGCACCAGCAGGCGCGCGATGGAAGCGTTGCCGTCGGGAAAGTGGAAAAAGTATTTCTCCGCTTCCTTGTTCGGGATGGCGTCGCGGTTCATGCCTTTGCCCGGCCCGGCCTCGAGATTCATCCCAGCGAAGCCCGGCGCCCCGAGTCCCCATGCATCCTGCGCCGCCACCGCGTCAAATCCTACGCCGAACAAAGGTTGGGGCATGTTCTGAAACAGCTTCACGACTTCGGGGCTGACTTTGACCAGGTCAGTCAGAAAGCTGTTGTAACTCATGCGGGCCAGGCGGGTCTTCTTTTCGTCCGAGCTCAGGCCGGGCAGATAGTCTGTCTTTTCCGTAACCAGGCGCTTGTAGTCTGCCTTCGCGGATTCCGAAAATGGGGCCTCTTGCAGGAACATTTCCACGGCGTGCGCCCGCACTTTGTCGTCTTCGCTCTCGCCCCCAACCCGCGGCGTCGGATTGGTGACCAGTTTGTCGGCACCGAATGTTTCCTTGTCGAAAAAAATCTTCGGGCCCAGGCCGAAGGACCGGTATAAATCCCGGTTCACGTACTTGGGATAGGAGGGAACATCGATTCCCAGTTCCTCGATCAACCCTTTGGCCACGGCGCTGTAGGGGGCCGGGCTTTCGATGGAAAATGTCCCGCCAAAACCGAGCATGGTTCGCTGGGGAGAATGAAACTCATTGCGCTTGGCGTGGCCGCCGAAGTCGTCGTGATTTTCGATGATCAGGATGCGCGCCTTCGGTCCCGCAACCTTGCGAAAGAAATGTGCCGCCGAGAGTCCGCTGATCCCGCCCCCCACCACCACCAGATCGTAAGTCTCTCCGGTGTCCACTGGAGTGCCGGCCTGGGCCCAGAATGTGCCGTCGCGCAGGCTATGCGCCACTTCGAAGGACCCGACGTGGCTGCCGCGAAGTCCGGTCAAAGCCGGAGGATAGTAGTCGGGCGATTTCTCCCGCCCGGCCTGCATATCGGCAGCGGCAAGAAAATCGACGGGAAGAACTGCCGCCCCGATGGTGAGCGCGACTCCGTTCAGGAAATCACGCCGCGTGATCCCGCGACCCATTCCTAATTCTGCATCTTTCCAATCGCTCAAGAGGGGCTCCTCCAAAGGTTTGATGCCAGAGAGTCCAGCGGCCGGCGCGGACGGGCGAAGGCCCGGCATTGAGCGAAGGCTTCGCAGGCTAGTCCCGCATGGAAATCCCTGTCCCGGTCAGGGGAGGTCGGGATTAGCTGCTCTCCGCCTTTTTAACCGCCGATTCCGCTCCCTGGAAACCGATCCGGCTGTGGGTACCGTCACAAAATGGTTTGGTCACCGATCCACCGCACCGGCAAAGAGAAAATGCCGGCTTGCCCGTCAGGTCGTACCTGTTGCCGTCGGCGTCCACCAGTTCGATCGAGCCCTCGGGATCTTCCACCCGATAGGGGCCGTTCTTTCGGACAGTAATCTTGACTGCCATGGGCCCTCCATGTTCGCTATTGAAGATAGCAGAAAGGCAGCCGTCAGCCCTCAGCTGTCAGCCTTCGGTCAACCCAACCGGTGACCAACTGATAGCTGAGAGCTGAGAGCTTCCTCACGCCGCCGCCCACTTGGCCTGCAGCAGGTTGCCGTAGAGCTCGAGGTATTGATCGATCATGCGTTTCGAGGTAAAGCATTCGCGGGCCCGCTGATAGGCACGGTTGCCATAGGTGCGGCACAGGTCTCGCTGATCGCTCAAGCGGCGGATCGCGGAAGCCAGACTGGCGGAATCGTTTTCGCGAAAGTACAGGGCCGCGTCACCCCAAATTTCCCGAAAGGCAGGAATGTCGTTGGCCACTATGGCGCAACGGGAAAATGCGGCCTCCACGGCCGTCATGTCGAATGGTTCGTAGCGCGAGGTCGCGGCATAGATTGAAGCCCGGCTGTAGAGCGTGCGCAGTTGCGCTTCCGTTTGCGGCCCCTTCAGCGCGACATTCATTTCGTTGATGGACAGTTTGACATCGGCGCGTATCGGAATCCTGGCAGGACCGTGGACCGGCGTGTCCGACCCCACAATGCAGACCGGAAGGGGATGAGTATGCTGGGTGAGCAGCGACACCTGTTTGCCCGCATCCAGCAGCCGGCCTACCGCCAGTACGGAATCATCCTTCCCCACGTAGGGATTGAAGAAAATCGGATTGCGTCCGTTATAAATAACCGTCTCGTGCCGGGAGCGGGTGTAGCACTCGCGGACCGCGTCCCTCATCCAGATCGAAGGCGCCACCGCGACGCTGGCCATGGCCAAGCCGCGCGTAACCACTTCCCGGTACCACTGCAACCAACGGTCCTGCTTGGGCTCCCGGCCGTGCACCGCCCGCCACCACGTAATCAAGTCGCCATGCGCCACCACCACACGCGGCACCGGAACCGGCAAGTCGCCGTAGCATAACTGGTTCAGGTGAAGCACGTCGGGCTTGAGTTCCTTGACCAGCGCGGCGAGGTAGGCCGAGGAATCTTTCAGGTCCTGCTGCCCCTCCTCCATCCAATCCAGGCGGAACGCGGTGGGACGGTACTCCAGGCCATGCAGGTTCTCCATCCAGAGGGTCTGTTGGGGCAGGGGAATTTCGCCGAAACTCACCAGGGTCACACGCAGTCCTCGACTGACCAGCCCGGAGACCAACTCGCGGGTATAGGTCCACGTACCACTCAGGGTGTCAGCGGTAACCAGAACGTGCACGAATTTCACCTGGGAGGCGCGGTCAGTGGCCAGGGGAGGAGCGACTTCGCGCTTCTTTCTGCTGCGTCATTGTAGTGCGGGAAGCGGGATGTTCGGGAAGGATTTTTTGGAAAGTGCGCGGGTGCGCAAAATGTTGCACTTCGGGGTCAAGGGCAGCGCGGATTGCCGCCACTGGCCTCAGAGCGGACTTTCGAGCTTGAGGCGCATCTGCTGGGCAAGGTCGTGGACGCTGCGCATCCTGCTTTGGGCTTCGGTCGGGAGATCAGGAACCTGCAGCGCCAATTCGCAGGAGAGCAGCAACGCCGTCATCGTGCCTTTGAGCTCATTTCGCAGAGCTTGTTGTAATTCCTGCCGAACCAACTGGGCCTCTTTGTGGTGCCGCTGCAGCGTAGCCCGCAACTCATTCGTGACCCGGTCCATGTTGTTGATGGCGAAGTTCACATGGACGGGGACGGCGGTCCCGATCTGTTGCAGTACCATGTCACTCTCGACCGGTTCGGTTTCGAGGAATGCCTGGTCGATGAGCACGGCCACGTATTCCTGGGCCCGCAGGCGGGCCAGCGCCTGCGAGGAGGTGGCGGCGACGTGGGTTTCTTCCGAGGTGACTTGCTGAATCGCCTGGGCGCAACCCCGAGCTTTGGCGGAGGGCGTGAGGACTAGTAGCATGCGGGTGTCCCTGGCCTGCAGGGGTTCTGCGCGGCCGCAATCGAGTCCACGCCTAACCGGAGCCGGCAAATAATGCTCTGAGAGAGAGATGCCATTTTATTACTCCTTCAACTCGACAACTCAGAACCGGAAGTGGGCTGGCCTCAGGCCAGCCCACAATCGATTGCATGACTCTTAGGGTGCGTCAACCGCATTGCTGTCCAAGGTGACGGCGCCATTGCGTGCTAACGCCCGACCCTGAAGAGTTGCGCCGGTCTTCAGCGTGATGGACTGAAGCGCCATGATCGTCCCCTTGAAGATTGAGGTCGTTCCTAATGTCGCGGAACTGCCCGTCTGCCAAAAAACGTTCTTGGCCTGGGCGCCTCCGGCCAGGACTACTTGCGTTCCCCCGATGGTGGTGAGGGTGGACGCTACCTGGAAGATGAAAATCGCATTCACATCGCCCTGGGCATCGAGGGTCACGTTGCCCGCGGACAACTTCACCGTGCTCGAGGTCTTGTACAGGCCAGGAGTAAAAGTCAAGCCGCTCATATCTCCGGGCAGAACCGCTCCTCCGGGTAACCCGGCGGTATAGAGATACGCGGTGGTCAAGTCCACCTGGGCCTGGGCCGCCGTCGGATCGGTGACGTGCATGACGGCGGGGGTCGTAAGTGTCCCCGGCGGGAAGCCGGTGACCGCGCTTCCCGGACTGAGGGCTAGGTCGCCACCGGTAATAATGGTGGGGCCGGTATTGGTGACGGTCGAGCCGGCCAGAATATCGACCTCCGCGGCCGATCCCAGGTTCACTTGTGGCGTTTGGCAGGCTGCGGCAGCGGTCGTGAACGTCCATGTAAACGCGCTCGCAGTGGCATTGCCCAGGACGTCTTCCGCTCCTGTGCTGACCGTGGCGGCATAGAGTGTACTCAAAGCGAGGGGGCTCGATGGGGTGAAGATCGCGCTCCGGCCGGGCGCGTCGTAGGTCACTTCTCCGGCCACCGATACCGGACCCGGAGCGGTCACGATGAATGATGTGGCATTGATGGTGGCGGGATTCATGTCCGCGCCGAATGTTGCCACCACAATGGTGTTGGGACACACGCCGCTCGCGCCATCCGTCGGGCTCAGGGAAATCACGCTGGGCGGACCGGGCTGACATAGCGCGCTCCCAGTGGTGAAGCTCCACACCAGGTTACTTGCCAGCGCGTTGCCAGACGCGTCCTGGGTCCCAGTGGTGACGGTGGCGGTAAAGACCGTGCTCAGCGTGAGAGCGCTGGACGGGGTGAAGATCGCGGTCTTGCTCGACGCATCGTAGGTGACTTGTCCCAAGACGGCGGTCGAACCAGGCCCGGTGATCGTAAAAGTTGTGCCGCCGATGGACGAAGCTTTCATCGCCTTGCTGAAGGTGGCGGTGATTAGAGTATTGGGACAGGCCCCGCTGGCGCCGCTCGAGGGTATCGAAAAGATCACAGTAGGCGCGGCGGCGGGGTTGGTGTCCGACTTCTTTTGCGAGCCCCCGCACCCACCGGCGAATATAAGCAGCAGAACTGCTGCACGCCAGATCTTATTGCGTTTTCCGTTGGGCATAAGCATTTTCCTCTTCGTCGTCACCGGCTCCTGGTTTAGACCTTCAAGAGTTCGTCCCGAAGATTTGAAGCTGGCTTGTCCACTTCCAAGAGCAACTGAAACTACGGATGCGCACCTTGCACGTTCGCCGCCATGATGGGGCTACTGAAAATGGACGGTTTATCGGAGCGGCACCTCCTGCTCTTCCCGGCTCAGGAAGCGGATTGCGGAATCGGGACGAACTACGATCAGACTTCCGGGCGGGAAACTCCTGGCCTCGCGGCCGGCTGGCAGCCCGCGGCGACTACTTCCTGATGGCAGGCACTGCAGGAATGCTACCTGGCGGCACCTGGGCCTAAGGCCGAGCTAAGTTGGAGATACTGCCGATCCATCGGGCTAGGGACGTCTAATCCTGCGCCACATACTCCTTCAGCTTGCGGTAGAGCGTGGTCTTGCCGATACCCAACATTCGCGCCGCCAGAAGTTTGTCGCCATTCAGCTGAGCAATCGTGCTCAGGATAGTATGTTTCTCCAGTTCCGCCATGGGCACTATTTGAGTCTTGCCGTTGTCTCCATTCGAGGGATGGGTGGGGGCTCCATGGATGGCGCTGGGCAAGTCCGCCACGTGGATTACTGGCCCCGAGGTGAAAGCGCAGGCCCGCTCCAGGCAATTCTCGAGTTCTCGCACATTCCCCGGCCAGTCATAGGCGAGCAGGGCCTTCATCGCGTCGTCACTTAAGGTCCGCTCGTGGCCCGAGCCTCGTGACAGCCGCTCCAGGAAGTATCCCGTCAGCAGCGGAATGTCCTGGCGCCGGTCGCGCAGCGGAGGAATTTTCAGACTCAGGACATTGAGTCGGAAGTAGAGGTCCCGGCGGAAGGTGCCCTGGGCCACGGCCTGCTCCAGGTCGCGATTGGTGGCGGCCAGAATTCTTACGTTGATCGCGATACGCTTGGTGCTTCCCACCGGCCGAATTTCCCGCTCCTGGATGGCGCGCAACAACTTGGCCTGAAGATCGACCGGAAGTTCTCCCACCTCATCGAGGAAGACCGTGCCGCCTTCGGCGATCGCGAGCAAGCCGTCGCGTGATTGCACCGCCCCGGTAAAGGCTCCTTTGACGTAACCGAACAGTTCGCTTTCGATCAGAGTCGGGACCAGCGAGCCGCAGTCCACCGGGATAAAAGGCTTGTCGCGAAAGGGCCCGGAGAAATGGATGGAGCGCGCCACCATTTCCTTTCCCGTTCCGCTCTCGCCCAGGATGAGCACGGGATGGCTGCTGTGGGCGGCTTTGCCGATGATGCGATAAAGCCTTTCCATCTCCGGCGCCCGGCCCACGATGCTGCCGAATCCGAGCTTGGACTTGATCTTCTCGCGCAGGGTGCGGTTTTCGGTCTTCAATCGCAGGTGGCCGGACACCCGCTCCAGCAATAACTTCAATTCTTCCATGCTGAAGGGTTTGGTCACGTAGTCATAGGCGCCGTTCTTCATGGCCTGGACCGCGGATTGGACGGTGCCGTATCCGGTCACGACGACGATGACCGCATCAGGCCTGCGTTCGCTGATCTGATGCAATGCCTCCAGGCCGCTGGCGCCCGGTAGTTTCAGGTCGAGCAACACCACGTCGATGTTCTGCGTGTCCAGCAGACGATAGGCATGCTCGGCGGAATCGGCCACGGCGGTATTGAAGCCGAGCGATTGCGCGACTTCGCGACAAACTTCCCGGATCGCGCGTTCGTCGTCCACGATCAGGAGGTTCAGGAAATTAGCTCCTTCCATCTGGACCGGATTGGGAGCGCTGAGTGCGGCTGTGGTCATGAAATCACCTCTTTAGCTTTCGAATTTTGATTGGGTTGAACTCGCGGCAGACGCAGGAAAACTCGTGTGCCCTTTCCCGGCTCGCTTTCCGCCATGATGGTCCCGCCCTGTTGCCGCACGAGCCGGCGGGCGGTGGCCAGACCCAGGCCGTTGCCGCGTCCGGGATTTTTGGTGGTGAAGAAAGGTTCAAAGGCCCGGTCCAGGGTCTCGGCATCCATGCCGTCACCGCTGTCGGCCACGGTGAGCTCAACCCATTGCCCGACTTGCGATTTTGACTCGCCGCTGTGGCAAAGCGAGTCGGAGGCGTTGCGCGTGCTGAGTGTAATCCGGCCGCCGTTGGGCATGGCGTCACGGGCATTCAGCACCAGGTTGAGCAGGATTTGCTGGACTTGCGCCGGATCCATCTTCACCTGGCCCAGGTCGGCGGCCAGCGCGAGGCTGAGAACGATATTTTCACCGATCAGGCGGACCAGCAGGTCTTCGATTCCGCTGATCACATCGTTCAGCACAAACGCCCGAAATTCTTCGTCGGGCGGCCGCGCCACCGCCAGCAGTTGTTGCACCAGGGCGGCCCCATGTTCGCTTGCCACGCGCATCTCCTGCACGTGACGGCGGGACCGGCTGCCTTCTTCTAACTCTCCCAGCAAGAGGTCGCAGTAGAGCATGATCCCAGTAACCAGATTGTTGAAGTCATGAGCGACCCCTCCCAGCAGGCGGCCAACCACCTCCATCCCTTGCGCTTCACGTAACCGTCTCTCGGCCTGCGTTTCGCGGCTGACGTCACGCGTGTGCATCACCTGAAACTCGCAGCCCCGTAGCTGAAAATATGCCCGGGCCACCTCAAGATACCGATGGGTACCGTCGCTGCGGCTGTGAGTAAAGCGGGCCTCTGGAGTGATATCGCCTTGCTCGCCAGCCCCAGTCTCGACCGAGAGCAATGACGCCGGGAACAAAACCTCCATTTCTCTGCCCTCGAGATGTGAGTGATCCAGGCATTCAAACATTTCGCACCATGCCGGATTCGCATACACCAACCGCCCGGAAGCAAGAATCGCCAGACTCCCGGGAAAAGCCTGGACCGCGGCCAGCAGGGTGGCGGGATCGGGAGATCCGGGAATATTCGGCCGTAGCTGCGCGATAGCACTCATCGTTTCAAGACCTCACTCTCAGCCCTGCTTCCAATCCCCCGTCCTGAGCAAGGCCCTTCGGACCAGTTTCCGCGAATGGTCCGTCAATCGAAAGCATTGGGCCTGCTGCACGTTTCGGGAAAGCACCAAATGGGTGCGGCAACCCTGTCGAAAGGCTCACTCCCTCCCGAATCGGGAAATTTGCTGCGACAAGTCTCCCTGTGGCACCTTCTCCATTTCGGGAAGTCTATGCGGGCGGAGCTAATCTGCTAAGGGCAGCGGTCACACCGTAATGTGACAGAAGAACATGCCTGAAATTCTGGCTGTCGATCGTTTCCCGACGCCATCGGGCGCAAAGTGCGCAGAAAAATTTCCAGACCTCGCTCTGCCAGATCCGGCGGCTCGCGGCTAAATCCATGACGTATTTCGGTTTGGCTCAGACGCTCCCTTGCGCGTGAAGTGCAACTGTTTGCAATCTCCAGACCGGGCGCGGATTGGCAGCATTTATCGGCTTGATTTTCAAGCCGCATGTGGTACTTTTAAGTTCCCTCTCCCCTGTGAATTCTTCCCCCATAACTCACGCTTAGCGGTCAAGCGGCCTGGTGTGCCGTGGGACCAGCGTGGGAACCAGAACTAAAGGGCCATGTACGCAATGAATCGAAAGCAAGTTTTGTTAGCTATTGCCGGAGTGGTGATTTCAGGTTTCACCGCATGCGGCGGGGCTGGGCCAACAACTGGAACCGTGATTACGCCCCCAAGCTCATTCCAGGAATCCTTCCCCAATGCCAGCGGCACGGTCGAGACTTTCAGCCCACAGCAAGTTAATGAGACGGCCCCTTTTTTTGCCAAATTGGGGACCAACGACCGGAGTTGTGCCAGTTGTCATGATGCCGCTGATGGATGGAGTGTTACTCCAGCACACCTGCAGCAGCGCTTCAACGACACCCAGGGCGCGGACCCGATCTTCCGTACGATTGACGGCGCTAACTGCCCCAGCGACGACGTCTCCAATCTCGGAGCCGCCACATTGGCCTACAGCCAGTTGCTGAATCATGGATTGATTCGCATGGCGCTGCCGGTGCCGGTCAACGCCGAGTTCAGCATCATCGCCATCACCGACCCCTATCAATGCCCGGAAACCACGGCCACCATGCCCGCGCTCTATCGGCGCCCGCTTCCTGCCACGAACCTGAAGTTCCTCAATGGAATCATGTGGGACGGGCGGGAGCCCGATTTGCAAACCCAGGCCCTGCACGCAACCCTGGTGCATGCCCAACCCAACGGTCAGCCGACGGATGCCCAGTTACAACAGATTGTGAATCTCGAATCCACGCTGTTCACTGCCCAGTCGGCAGACAGCCTGGCCGGCGACCTCACTGCACAAGGCGCGAATGGAGGCCCGGTGTTCCTCTCCACCCAGCCCTTCTCCATAGGAATGAACTCCGGAACCGGGTTTGACCCCAATGCGTTTACCCTGTACCCCAACTGGACCAATGCGAGCGGCAGCAATGCCGCCGCGCAGCAGTCCATCGCGCGGGGAGAGATGTTGTTTAATAATTTCCCGATGAGGATCACCGGCGTGCCGGGATTCAATGACGTTCTGGGCCAGACGCAGGTCATAGGCACGTGCACAACGTGCCACAACACTCCGAACGCAGGCAGCAGCTCGACCTTCGAGATGATGGACATCGGAACCGCTTCGCCCAAGGCCAACCTTCCCGCGTACCTGATCCTGTGCAACGACAGCACGCAAGTGGTGACTACCGATCCGGGGCGGGCGATGGTCACCGGCAAGTGTGCCGATCTCAGCAAGGTCAAAGTCCCGAGCATGCGCGGCCTGGCCGCGCGCTCACCCTATTTCCACAACGGCAGCGCAAATACCTTGCTGGACGTGGTCATCTTCTACGACCAGCGTTTCGGCATGCTGCTCACTGACGACCAAAAAGCCGACCTGGTGGCATTTATGAACGCCCTATAAGCAGTGCGTGGGTGGTGTTGTGTGGGTCGGACACTCCTGTCCGACGCTTTCGCTTTTGTTTTTGTAGTTTGTTTTTGTAGTTTGCGTTTGGCGGGCGGCCCAGGCTTTGATTTCGTGGTATCACGAACACTGCCAGTGCCCGCTCTTGCGTCTTCTTCATGGGCGGGTTCTATTGCTAATGTCAGAGAATAGCGCTTTGCGTCCGGCCCTCCTGATTCTCGCACTCCTTGTCTCCGGAGCGCTCCTCGTGTTCGCAGGGTGGGTAGTGCTGGGATCCTGGGTGCCTAAAACCACGTTCGGGCTGAGTTGTCTGATTGCATTCTTCATTTTCGCGCCGATCGGCTCACTCTGGATGTTGTACGACTGTGCCGTGCGTGAAAAGCCACCGGTTCTGTACTACCTGACGGCGCTGTTCCTCCCCTATGCGTTTGTTTGGTACTACTTTGATCGAGTCCGGCCGAGGCAAATTCGTGTTACCCGTCCCTAAGGAAGAGCACTGCACTCCGCCTGCTTTAATCGGTTGTTTACCGCTGGCACTTTGATTGGAGCTACCACAGCACGGAAATGGGCCTTCGCTCCATGCAGCGCGATCCCTCGTCAGACCCCTGGGGGCGGACAAACGGCCCGCTCTAGTAAGTCGAAGGGAATATCCGACCCACACACTTTCACGGCTAGAGGGGTAGGGGCTGCGCCAGCCTGAAAGTCAGGCTCCGCTCGGGAGCGACGCCCACATCCATGCTGCCCGTGGCATAGGTCGTGCCGGGAGCGTCAACTGAAGTCCCGATGAGAGCGCCCTTTTTTCCGGCGCCGTCGCGCAGGATGGTCACGTTGCGCTGCTCGTGCGAGCCCCGCTTCATGAAGATGCTGGAGGTCTGTATGGGGACAACCTTGCCGTTCAGGGAAATCGCGGTGAGGGCCAGACGCAAGTAGCCCGCTTCCTGGAACTGGTCTGAAGCCCTGGCGTCCAACACTCTTCCCGTCAGCGTGGTGCCCTGCGGCGCCAGGGTACGCCCCCGGACAACAATGGGCTCATCGAGTACTGCTTCGAAGGGATCACCGGCGCGGGAGCTGGCGCTGGAGAGAGACAATCGCACGTGAATCGTTACCGGCGTCCCGGCTGGGACGGTGGTGGGTTCCAGAGAACCGGTGGGGAAAATTCCGCCCTTATCAGACGCGGCCTCAAAAGGTAAATGCTGGTCCCCGGCCGCGTTCTCTTCGATCCCCGGCAGGGTCTCGCGTCGTGAACACCCGGAGAGAATCACTCCCATTAAGAACACGGAGACCAGGAGGGCGTTCCCCCAAGTCCCACTCGACACCTTCATAAAACAATCCTGCCGCGCCCGACCACTACCCGACAAGTCGCAAGCTGGATGCCATCGTGCGAGACCGATTTATCAGCGAGTTAAGGGAGGGGCGGGAGATCGAGGTGTAGTAATTACCGGTATTATCGCGTCAGTGCGAGCGGATCACCCGGATTCCCACGGATCTGCTCCTCTTGTTCCGATCTGTGGAGATCAGTGTGGATGGGTGGCTGGTTCTGCTCTGCGTGGTAAAGAAAAATGGAGGAGCGGGTTGGCCGCTCCTCCGTGGATTAAATAACACTTTTTTTTGCCGATCGGTTAGTTGGACGATCCGCCCAGGCCGGCGGAAGCGCTGGCCGCTTCATTTTCGGGCTGGACGATCAGGCCGTCAAATGGGGTCGCTCCCACAAAACGTCCGCGAACTACACTGATGCGACGCAGCGGGTATCCCGAATCAGGACCGCGATGCCAGCTGCGGCCGCTGTCCCGGCTCTCGAAGATCACACCGGTCGCGTTGCTGGTGGCCAGCAGACGCTTCTTGCTCTGGTCATACGCGATGGAGCTGATGTTCTTGTCGGGAAGGCCGTTCACGATATGCTCCCAGGTCGCACCGGAGTCGGAACTCCGGAAAGCGCCTTCGCGGGAAGCCACCAGGATTTCGCCCTCCGGCGTAAGCGTCACGCCGTGAATGCTGGTGATGTAGGAAGACAGGGGCGCCTGCTGCCAGGTCGCGCCGTTGTTTGAAGAGCAGAGGACGTTGGTGCGAGTGGCGGCAACCACCAGTTCGCCGTTCGACTCTACCGCTACAAAATCACTCTTGCCCATCACCGGTCCGCCGGTCCAGGTTTTACCCTGGTCGGAGCTGATAAACAGTCCAGAAGAAGTGGCTGCGAGCCAGCGTTTGGAGGTGACTTCAATATCGCTCACGCGCGCGTCCAGAACTGAGCGAACCACGACTGCAGGCACTCTTGCCGCCTTCTTCCCCTTCCTGGCCTTCACCACTCGCGCCGCCGATTTCTCGGTGACGATGGTGTTGATCGGACGCCACTGGCTGGCATTGCGATCAAGCAGGAAGATGCCCTTGTTGGTGCCGGCAATCAAGCTGCCGGTGGAAGTCTGCTGCAAGGCGAACACATCGCGTCCGCCCAGGCCGGCGCTCTTCTGCTGCCAGCTCTGTCCGCCATCGCGGGTGGAGAAAACTCCACCGAACTCGCGATCATTGACCACGCCCACCTGCATGCTGTTAGCGTCATTCTTGTCGGCCAGAATCGAACTTACGTAGCGATGTGTGTAGCCGTGATTGGATGCCGCAAAGGTCTGCGCCCCATTGTCACTGGCCAGGATGCCGCTGCGGTCGGTGGCCAGCAGGACCCGGTTCGAGTTGCGCGGATCCACCAGCACATCGTTCACTACGATTTCAGGATTGCTGACCCGCTTCCAGGTCTTGCCTGCGTCGGCGGTCTTCCACAGACCCTCGGTGGTCCCGGCATAAACCGTTCCCGGATTGTTGGGGTCCTGCCTCAGAACGCGGGTGCGGCGCGCGGAAAACGGAATGCCCTGCATTTTGCGGAAAAGGTCGCCGGCGCTTTCGCTCTTGTAAATTCCAGAGCAGGCGCTGGCATAAACCACCGCGGGGTTGGTTGAGTCCACGATGACCGAGAACACATCCGAGTCGTCGATCATGCCCTTGTTGATGCGATGCCAGTTGGCGCCGCTATCGTCGGTCTTCCACGCCAGGTGCCAGGTACCGGCATACACGACGTCGGGATTCTTGGGATCAACCGCAATCGACTCCACGTTTTTCAGTTCGGCCTGGCTGGCGGGAGAAATCTGCTCCCAGCTGTTGCCGCCGTTCTTGCTGCGGAATACGCCGTCCAGGGCGCCGATCACCAGGACCTTGGAATCGTAGGGAGCGATGGCCATGGCCCGCACCGATTTGCCGTGCACGCCCGGAAGCGCTTCCCAGTTATTGCCGCCATCGCGCGAACGAAAGACGTCACCGGCCTGCTGGTTAACCACGCTCCACGCCGAAACGTAAATGTGTTTGGGATTCTGCGGGTCAATGACGATGTGATCGAGAACATTGTCGTCGCCGCCGAGGTGCGCCAGGCGCGACCAGTTGTGGCCCCCGTCCGCGGACAGGAAAAGCGTTCCGGTGCTGGTCCCGAGATAAATGCGGTCGGGATTTTGCGGGTCGTAACTCAGGCTCCGCACGTCCCCTCCATCCGGGCCCAGGGCGGTCCATTGACCGGCCCACAGAGCAGAGGTGGAGAGCATTACAATTGCCAATGCAATCAAACACTTACAGGAAGTCAGCCGAATCTTACGCGAATTCATAGGTGAATGTGCCCCTGGCGAAAAATTATGCGCTCGCGGCTGAGATTGACAGCGTAACACGCTCTTTTCAAGTTACCGAAGGACAGACAAAAAAGGGCCGGTCGAGTATAAAACTCGGCCGGCCTTAATCAGCTAAACATCACTGGGCCTTAGGTTTAGCAGCCTTTTTCTTAGCTGGCGCGGGGTGATCTGGCACGGCCTTCACCATCGACTCATCTACTACTTCGGTGCCAGGAGCCGAGAAGGTCGCACCCGCCGGGACTACCCAGTATTCGGCAGTCTTGGTGCCGGCGCTGCCGGTCCGCACTTCAATCCGGCTGGCATCGATGGCTTGCTTGGCTTCGCCACCCGACAGATATGCCTTGGAATTGACGGCGCGTTCCCCGGCCAGGTTCTTTCGTTTCTCGCCGGGCTCGGCGTTGCCCACGACTACCAGCTTGGCATCGGGATCGTGCTGCAGCCGCTGGGCCACGTCGTCCAGAACAGCCTTGCAAGTGTTATCCACCCGCCACGGCTTCACCGGGTTGGGGAACTCGCACTCGCTCAGCTTGCTTGCCTCGGGCGGCGGCGGAGGCGGAACCTCTACCGTCACCTGGCTCGAAGCCGAGGCGGTGAGACCACGAGAATCACTGCACGTAGCGCTCACCGTAATGGGGCCAGCCGCTGCTCCTGTGGTGTTGAGAGTGGCGGTGCCGCCCTCACCGGAGACGCTGCCACCGCTGGCCGTCCAACCACTGATCGTGACCGGTACGTTGTCCGGGCTGGTGCAGGTGCAGCTCACCGTCGCCGGCGTGCCCGCTTGCACGGATGTGGGATTGGCCGAGCAGGACATGGTGGGCGGATTCTTCGGCGGTTCCTTCACCGTGAAGGTGGCTGTGCAACTTGCCTCGCCGCCCTTCTTCATCTTGGGATCGGTGACGCGGGCCGTCACCGTATAGCTGCCGCCAGCAACTCCGTTAGTGTCGACGGTTGCGGTGTTGTCCTTGCTCGTCACCTTTCCGCCGGTGCTGGCCCAGCTGTAACTCAGGGTGTGCTTGGGATTGAAACTACTGGCGCTGGCGGTGGCCGTGACGGGCTCGCCCACCATTACTTCATTGGGCTGGATGGAGCAGCTCGCGGCCGGTACCATCGGCGTTTCAAAGCCGAAGTTGAAAACCAATCCGGTGCGTAGTCGGACACCCTCCAGAGTGGGACGCCGCAACTCCGGAAAGGCAGGACCTGCCTCATTGGAAAAATTGTGGTGCGCCCACACATAGTCGGCCTCGAAAAGTCGCAGTGACAGCCGGCGCCAAAGATTGAGATCCATTCCGCCACCCAGAATGGCGCCAATGCCATTGCTGGAGTCCACCAGCGGCACCGTCAACCGGTTGTATCCGAGCAGGGTGTGGGCGAAGAAAGTTACTCCTTCATTCCGCCACGCGAAGCGAGGTCCGATCGACACGGTATTTTCGGTTCCGTTCTTGTTCTTGTTACCGCCGTAGTCGGCTTCCAGTCCCCAGTGGGGAGTAAAGTTGTAGGTGAAGCTGGCGCCCGCTCCTTGAGGAATATCTCCCATCTTTTGGGCCACCGGAGCATTCGGCGGTTGGAACGGCGAGGGCACCGTTGCGCCTGGGTGTAGCCATTGATATCCCGCAAAAAATTCAGCTTTCGGGGTCTCTTGTTCTTGTGCCACCAGCGCAACTGACACCGCCACCACAGCCAACAAGCTTAGAAAAATGCCACGCATCGACCGACGAAGTGACATGCCATCCTCCGAAAATCTTTGAATAAAAAACTCGCGTCCACGCTTAGTGCATTAGGTTGCGACCGGGAGTCTGCGTGGGAAGCAAATACCGAAATCAGGTATGGGAAGCAATTCTACCCCAGACCAGAGTCAAATCAAGCTGGTCGCGAACCTTTTAATCAACTACCTGGGTGCGGCTAAGTGTCTCAGATTGATATACTCCCAACTTCCCCAGCCTGCTACTCGGTTGGCCCGGCGCAGGCATCTGAGATGACGAAAATGGCTTCCGCGGTCGGACGGCATTTTGGCCGGCCTCAGCCCCGGCTTGCAGCCGGGCCGGAAAGCCTAAATAATGGCGAGCAGCCCCTATGAACCATGAAAAAGTACTAATTGTCGAGGATGAGGAAAACGAACGAACCGGCCTGGCCGAACTGGTCACGGGCTGGGGGTACCGCGCCGAAACCGCGAGGGATGGTGCGGAGGGGCTGGAAAAAGTTACATCCTGGGCGCCTTCTATCGTGGTCACGGACATGAAGATGCCGCGCATGGGGGGCCTGGAGCTTCTGGAAAAGCTGGCCACCGACGCGCAAACCATGGCGGTCGTCGTGGTAACCGCACAGGGCACGATCGATAGTGCGGTGCAGGCCATGCGCATGGGCGCCTATGACTACATCACCAAACCCATCGACACCAACCGGCTACGCACCATCCTGCAAAATGCGGCCGCCCTGTTGGGGACCCGCGCCGAACTCGAAGTCACGCGGCGCAAGCTGCGCGACGCCGGTTCTCTGGGGAGCCTGATCGGATCGTCAAAGAAAATGCAGGAAATATTTCATCTCATTGAAATGGTCTCACCCAGCACCGCCTCGGTGCTGATCACCGGGGCCAGCGGCACCGGAAAGGAACTGGTGGCCCGCACGGTTCACGAACTCAGCCCGCGGCGCAATAAACCATTCGTCCCCATTAATTGTGCGGCCATTCCCGAAACCCTGATCGAAAGCGAAATATTCGGCCACGAAAAAGGCGCCTTCACCGGGGCCCTGGAGCGGCGCACCGGATGCTTTGAACTGGCCGAGGGCGGGACCCTGCTGCTGGATGAAATCGGCGAGATGCCTGTGGCCACGCAAGCCAAGCTTCTGCGCGTGCTCGAAGACCGCAAATTGCGCCGCCTGGGCAGCAAGGTGGAGACCACGGTGGACGTTCGCGTTCTCGCCGCCACCAACAAGGTTCCCGAAGAAGCGGTCGCCCGCGGCGAACTGCGCAACGATCTCTATTATCGCCTCAACGTTTTTAACATTCACATGCCGCCGCTGCGTGAGCACAAGGAAGACGTCCCGGAACTGGTCACGGCCCTGCTGGCCGACATGAACGAAAAACATGGGCGCAAGGTGGCAGGGGTGAGCGAGGCCGTCCTCAACGCGTTTCAGAATTACTCCTGGCCGGGCAATGTGCGCGAAATGCGCAACACCCTGGAGCGCGCAATTATCGTGTGCGACGGAGCGGTGGTGGAAACCAAGCATCTGCCCCCGGGGTTCGGACAATCCAGTCTGCGCAGTTCAGCCGAGGATTCCGACACCGTGCACCTGGGCGTGGGAACTACGGTCGAAGAGGCCGAAAAGCTGCTGATCCTGAAAACGCTGGAGGCCACGAACAACAACAAGACGCGGGCCGCGGAAATTCTGGCCATCAGCCTGAAGACTTTGCACAATAAGCTCAAGGAGTACGGCAACGCCACAGCCGACGCGGCTTTGGCGAGGGAGGAATAAGGCAGCTTTCAGCTTTCTAGCTTTTAGATTTCAGATCTCGCTTCTAGCTGTTAGCTAGAAGCCATGGTGACCCGTCACGTGCCGGGGATGGCAACAGAGTTCCTAAAGGCAAGAGGATTTAGAGCAGTGCAAATGCAGCTTAGCAATTGGCACGTGGGCAATCCCCTGAGGTGTAGCTAAAGGCTAAGAGCCAAGGGCTAAAAGCTGATTTCGGCAGTCCATGCGGCGAAAGACCAAAATCGTGTTGGCCATCACCTTCATGGTGGCAGTGCTGGCGACGGCGTTTTCCTATATCTACATTTCGGAATTGCTGCGCCAGCGTGTGACCACGGCGCGAGAGTCCGCCTCCCAGTTAACTTCCAACCTGGCCTATCTGGCTGCAAACGCCACCCCCGATTTGAGCAGCACTAAGGTGGACACTACCAATCCCCAGGCCATGCGGCGGGCAGTAGCGTATTACCTGGGAACCGATCGCGATCTGAATAATTTTCTGGAATCGGTGGTGGGGACCTGGCCCATCATTTACGATGCGGCCATCGTCAATAGCGATGGCAAGGCCATCCTGCACACCAATCCCGACCTGGTGGGCAAGGAAGTCCCCGACCGGCCCGACTTCCACCTGGTGGAGAACGCGAACTTTCGCCGGCAGTTTCGCATGGTGTACAACCCTCCCACCGTGTACGACGTGCGCATCCCGCTGCAACTGGACGGGGCCCGCTTCGGCAGCATCCGGGTGGGCGTATCAACGGTCTTCCTGAAGAACGAACTCACGCCGCGCTTGCAGCAGGCCATGGTTTTCTCCAGCATCGCAATTTTTCTCTCTCTGTTGCTGGCGGCCGGGCTCTCGCATATTGCTCTGGGCCCGCTGGAGCAGATCAACCGCAGCCTGGACAGCGTTACAGCCGGCAATGCGGAGACCGTCGACGAAGCCGATGGCGGCCACGACGAGTACGGGATGGTAAGCCTCAAGATCGCGCACCTGGGACGCCAGATGCGCGACGCCAAGGAAATTTTTTCCGCCCTGAAGGACAATGTTGACCAGATCATGGGCAATCTGCAGGACGGTCTGATGCTGTTCACTCGCGACTTGCGGGTCGTTCTGGTGAGCGCCTCGGTGGAACGCTTCATGGGACGGCCGCGGCGTGAACTGCTGGGCCATGCTGCCCGGGAGATTTTTTCTCCCGAGTCGGAGTTCGGTGCCCTCCTGTTGCAGTCCTTTGCACAGCGCAGCCCAATTGCTCCGCGGGAGATCGAATTCCCCAGCGGCAAGCGGGTGCAGATTTCTCTCGACTTCATCCGGGAGAAAGAAACTCCGATCGGCGCGCTGCTCACCATGCGCGATGCGGAGTCGGTCCGCCGCATCGAAGACGAAATCGAAATGTCGCGCCGGCTTTCCGCTACCGGCAGGATCACAAAGGGTGTGGCCCACGAAGTCAAAAACCCGATCAACGCCATCGTCCTGCACTTGCAGTTGCTGCAGGGCAAGCTACGGCAGGTCGATCCGGACACGCGCCGGCACATGGACATAATCGGCAGCGAAATACACCGCCTGGACCGGGTGGTGCAGATCCTGGTGGATTTCACTCGTCCCCGCGATCTCCACCTCGAGGAAACTGATCTGCGCCGCCTGCTGGAAGATGGAGTCCAGCTAGCCGGGCCCGATGCCAGCCGGCATGGAGTGACGATCACCTGTGAGCTTCCGGCCCAGCCGTTGACGGTGAAGGTAGACACCGATTTCATCAAGCAGGCCATCCTCAACGTTGTGCTCAACGGGGTCCAGGCCATGCCCGAAGGAGGCAAGCTGACGGTTTCGGCCCGCCGCGAGGATGACATGGTGGTCACTGAAATTCGCGACCAGGGCAACGGCATTCCAGCCGATGCCCAGGACAAAATTTTTGAGCTGTACTTCACCACCAAGAAGGAAGGGACCGGAATCGGTCTGGCGCAGACTTATCAGATTCTGCAATGGCACTATGGATCGGTTGACTTTGAGTCGGTGGAGGGCGAGGGCACGACCTTTCGCCTGCGCCTGCCGCTCGTCCAGTCCCGCGCGAAGGCCCTGCAGGAAGCCGCAACTCGGAGCTGAGGGTGACAGATTGTGAATGTCGCGTGAATTTCTGGACATAAAACAATCAGCGTTCCACCCGGAGATTAGAATTCCGGATAAGCCCGGCCGCTAGTTGGTAGCATCCAATTTCAGGTGGGTATGTATCTGGCCGTCATTCTCGGATTGTGTGCTCTGACCACGCCTTCCGCCGCGGAGGCGGTGGTGCGGGCACAACTTCCGGAACTCAATCAGGAGACTCGGCCGACCCCGGAAGCAGCGGCATCGGGCTCGCCCCAGGAATCGCCACCGACGACTCCAGCCACCGGGCCGGCGCAATCCAGCCCGGAATCTCAGCCGCAGCCGGAGGCTACTGGGCAGAAGCCGGAATCCAAAGCGCCCGCAACCAAGAAGACGATCAGCAAGAAGAAGCACCACCACCGAAAGAAGGCTCCCAGAGCTTCCAGAGACACTGCGGAGAAGAAAGTTGTGCGCAATGGCGGCACGGTCGATCCCGTGGTCCAACTGGCCCCCACCATCAGCGCAGAGCAAGCCTCCAGCCAACGCCAGAGCACAACCCAGTTGCTGGCGGCGACAGACGACAACCTGAAACAGATCGCATCCCGCCAACTGAACCCAACCCAGGAGGATAGCGTCAGCCAGATTCGCAAGTACATGGAGCAGGCCAAAACCGCCGAAGCCGCAGGAGACGTGGAGCGTGCCCACAATCTCGCATCCAAGGCCCTACTGCTGTCGGACGATTTGGTGAAACATTGAGGGAGAGGTCTGGCTTCGCCGAAGTACGTCCGCAACTCCACGATTGTCATCCTGAGCGAGCATGACCGTCCGCTTGCGGACGGTCATCCGCTCACTCAGGATGACAGAGGCTTATCTTCCCTTGGCGCGGGCCGCATTCACTTTAGACAACAAGTCCTGGGAGAGTGGCTGAATCGGGCCGGGAATTTTTACCGCCTCCATCAATACCTCACGGGCTTCGGTGACCCGGCTGATCTTGGCGTAGGCGAAGCCCAGACGATAAAGCGCAACCGCGTACTGCTGGTCATCCAGACCTTTGAGCAGGGCGGTGGCGGACTTCAACTCCGCAATCGCAGCCGCGGTTTTGTCCTGCTTCATGTCAGCATAGCCCAGGGTGGAATGGGCAACTCCGGCCGAGAGCTTGCGCGTGCGGTCCGCGTCCGGTGCGTCTGCCTTGGCCGCCACCACCGCCCTCTGCGCATAGGCAGCGCCCTTGGCCACGCTCCCCGGCTTGGGATCTTCGACGTAAGTTCCAGCCAGAAGCAATAACGCAGCCAGGTTGTTAGGATTTGCGGCCAATGCCTTTTCGCCGAAGGCCACCACCCGCGTCGTATCTTTAAGCTCGGAAAGCGACATCATGGCGTAGGAGGCAACCGATTCGTCAAAGCGCGACTTGGGGAAAGCAGCGGTGAAACGATCAATGTCGTTCATCCGCGTTTTGGCGTCGGTTTGATCGACGATCACATTAAAGGCAGCGGCCTCGAGGAATTCGTATGAATTCTTGGCCGCAGTCTTCTGCTCATCTGTCCGGGTGGCGAAATCCTGGTCGCTCATGCCCTCCGGTTTGGTCTTGCCGACGGAGTTATAAACTTCGCCGCCGCGCACCGAGTAATCCAATAGCTTGGGGTTGTTCTTCATCTGCTGAGCGATGCTGGCCTGGGAGACGAGAATATCGAGGCTGCGGGGCGCGCTGGCCAGCGCCTTGTCTCCGTACTCGAGCGCCTTCTGCAAGTCGCCGGTACCCTGGTAGGCCTGCGCCAACTGCCAGTTGCCGTAGGCCACGGCTGCCGGATTAGACGCGAACTGCTTCAGGAAATCCTCGTACATGGCCAGCTTTTTTTGATCATCCGGCTCCTTGGTGATGGCTTGCAATGCCAAGTCCTCGGGGGTGCCCGCCGGAATCACGATGGGTTCGATCTGGGCCAGGGAAAATAGAACGACCACGAAGAGAAAGGTAACTAGCAGGACGGACCAGCGGCCGTGCTTCATACGTCACCTCCGGGATGGCGTCGGCATCGTAGCGCCGAAGGGTACGATTATGCAAGCGTTGAAGCCGCTCGTGTGGGGCGGGGTCTTCGGCCCGGCCAGGCCGAGCGCAGCTCGGCTATACCGGTGACCATGTAAGCATCTGTGGAGCTGCGCTCGACCAGGCGGGTGAGGACACACGCCGCTATGCAACCCCTGTGCTAGTCTTTCGCTCATGCGGGATCGCGAGCGGACGGACTCGCCGGCAATCGCGGAGAACTCAGCTGAAGGCACGGGGCGATCCTGGAGGCACTCCATATTCTTTATCGTTCTGATCGCCTTCCTCCTTCGCATCGCTGTCATCACCATCGGCCACACCTACCGCATCACGCCCCGCCGCGACCACTTCCAGTTTGGCTGGGAAATGGGACGCATCGCGCGTTCCATCGCGACCGGGAAAGGCTTCAGCTCTCCTACCGATTTGTCCACTGGGCCCAGCGCCTGGGCCCCGCCGGTTTATCCCTACATTCTGGCCGGAGTGTTCAAGCTGTTCGGGGTCTACAGCAATCTTTCCGGCTGGGTCATCCTGGCGTTCAACAGTATTTTTTCCGCGCTGACCTGCCTCACGCTGTATCGGATTGGAGAAAGGATCTACGGAGTTGCAGTGGCCCGGGCCACGGCATGGACCTGGGCGCTGTTCCCTTACGCCATCTATTGGCCGGTACGGGTGGTCTGGGAGATGAGTCTCAGCGCGTACCTGTTGAGCCTGGCCTTGCTGCTTACCCTGCGCATGGCGGATAGGCCGCCGCGGTTGCGAACCTGGATTGGATTCGGGCTGCTATGGGGCGTGCTGGCCCTTACCAATACCGCAGTGCTTTCCATGCTGGGGTTTTGTCTGCTGTATCTGGTATGGCGTTTGCCCCTGCGCTCCCGGCAGTCCCTGGGACTTGTAGTGTGCATTCTGGCGGCGGGGCTGGTGGTCAGCCCCTGGCTGGTCCGCAATTATGACGTCTTCGGCAAATTCGTTTTTGTTCGCGACAATCTCGCACTCGAAATACACATGGCCAACAACGACCACTCCGACGGCCTGTGGACCAGGGGCGAGCACCCCGGCAACGATCCCGAAGCCATGCGCCGATTTCAGCAGCTGGGAGAAATTCCCTTCATGCAGGAGAAACAGGAGCAGGTCCGAGAATTCATCCGGGAACATCCAGGAGAGTTTCTTCGCTTTACGCTGCAGCGCGTTCTTTACTTCTGGATCGGGCCCCCACAGGCCGACATTGTCGCCGGTTATGACCTCATGATCGCCCGCCATCTCATGTTCATTCTTCCTGCTGCCTTCGCCTTCGCAGGATTGTGGTTGACGCTGCGCAACCGAAGACGGGGAGGATTTCTGCTGGCCTGCTTCCTGCTGATTTACCCTCTGCCGTACTACCTGGTGAACCCGTTCCCGCGTTACAAACATGCCATCGAGCCGGAGATGATCCTGCTGGCTGTGTATTTGTTCTGGTCAGCCAGGCGAGTGCAAATCCATTGGCCGCCTCGCACCAAAGCTTCGTGAATGAGTTTCTTTGCGTCCTTTGCGGAATTCTTCGCGTCCTTTGCGGTTAAGAGCTCTTGACCGGAAAGTTCGCAGAGGACGCCAAGAAACCCCTGAACTCGCATCGCCAACTCATCCGGTTGGAGAGTCCTTCTTCATCATTTACATTTGAAGCATGCGTGCCATCCTGCAGAAGCGGGCGCTGCGGCTAGTTTTCGGCGCCAACATGATCTCCATGCTGGGCAGTGGGATGAATTCCGCCGCCGTGGCCTGGTACATCCTGCAGGCCACGCACTCCGAAGTCGCCCTGGGAACATTTGCCGTGCTGCAGACCCTTCCTGCCATGCTGATGCTGCCCTTTACCGGAGTCCTGATCGACCGCGAAGACCGGCGCCGGCTGGTGATGATGCTGGACGCGATCCGTGCCCTGATCATTCTCGCGGTGGCCATCCTGGCCTTCGCCGGCAAAGTAAAAGTCTGGCAACTCTATCTCATGAACACGCTGGTGGCGGCGGGCTTCTGGATGTTCTGGCCGACCATCACTGCTCTGATCCAGGAATTGACTCCCGGAGAAGAGTTCGTCCACGCCAATACGTTCCTGCTGGCGGGCATTCAGGGCGGCTGGCTGATTGCCGGATCGATCGTCGGATTCGTTTACAACCACATCGGCCTGGGCGGAGTGTTGCTGATTGACTTCTCCACTTATCTGGCGTCGTTCCTGCTTTATCTGGGAGTGCGCAAGGGTCGCCACGTGGTGCCGCGGCCGGCGGAATTGCGGGCGGACATCATCGCCGCCGAAACCACCGTGGGGCGCTTCGTGCGCGAGATGCGCGAGGGTATCGATTTCCTACGCGGCCACCGCTCCGTGGTCACGCTGGGAGTCAGTTGGGCGCTTTTCCTGGGCGCGATGATGACCGGAGTGGTGGTGACTGCACCCCTCAGCGACAATGTATTCCACGCCGGCGCCGTCGGCTATGGCTGGCTCAACGCGGGCTGGGGCACCGGCGCGTTTCTGAGCGTACTCTACGCGCCCGCGCTCATCGCCTGGGTCGGCACACGGCGTTCGATTGCGATTTCCATGGGCCTTCTGGCGATCGCCATGGCAGTGGCGCCACTTTCGCCGTGGCTGGCAGTCGCAGTCGCGATTTATGCCATCATGGGCTCGGGCCGCGGCGTGAGTGGCGTTGCCATGAACACCAGCATCATGGAACAGGTGCCCCAGCACTTTATGGGGCGGGTACAGAACACGTTCTACTTCGCCGGGACCCTTCTCCAGATTGTCCTGGGATTCCTGGTCGGCGCGGTGGCCCAATTGAACCTGGTGGCGGGCTTCTCCATCATCGGCATGGTCTATGCGGTGGCCTTCATCACAGCGGTGTGGCCCGTGGCGGCAACTCCCGCGCTCGCCGCTGGACCTGTGGAAGGAGAGTAGATTGCAGATTTAACCACTCACGGCAACCGGGGACTGAGAACTGAAATCTGAATCTGAAATCAATAATCTGAACCCTGAAATGCACAATCTGAACTCCGGTATCTACCATCTGAAAGCGCACTTCGGACTTCTTTCCTCCTGCCTCAAGCTGTTATCCTTTCCCGTTCCAAGTTAGCCAGGAGACCGGCATGTCATCCAGCCTTGATGGTCGAGTTGCGGTTGTCTTCGGAGTCGCCAACAAACGTTCGATCGCGTGGTCGATCGCGCAAGGGCTGCATAATGCGGGCGCCAAAGTGGCCATCACCTACCAGAATGAACGTCTGGAACTGGAGGCCAGGGAACTGATCGCCTCCCTGCCCGGTGCGGAAGGCTTCATGTGCGATGTGTCGGACGATGCCGCCATCGACCGCCTGTTTGTCCGACTCCAGGAGCGCTACGGCAAGTTGCATGTGCTGGTGCACAGCGTGGCCTATGCTCCCGCCGAGGAACTGAAAGGCGAATTCGTCGCCACTACGCGCGAAGGGTTTCGCATCGCCCATGACGTCAGCGTGTATTCTCTGGTTGCACTGGCCCGGGCCGCTTCCCCGCTCATGGAAGACGGCGGGAGCATCATCACCATGACGTACTACGGGGCGGAGCGGGTTGTGCCTCGCTACAACGTAATGGGCGTGGCCAAGGCGGCACTGGAGTGCAGCGTTCGCTATCTGGCTTATGATCTGGGCAAGAAGAAGATCCGGGTCAACGCCATTTCCGCCGGCCCGATCAAGACTCTCGCGGCACGGGGTATCTCTGGTCTCAGCGATATGCTGAAAGCCCACGCCGAGCGCGCGCCGTTGCAGCGTAATGTGGATGTGAACGAAGTGGGCGCGACCGGTGTGTTTCTGGCCTCGGATGCCAGTTCCGGCATCACGGGCGAAGTCATTTACGTGGACTGCGGCTACAACATTATGGGCTTTTGAGTTCTCATCCTGAGCGGAGGGACGGCTTGGCTCAGCGAAGCCGGACCGGAGTCGAAGGTCCCTATATTCACTTCTGCGTTTGCAGCGCCGGGAACATATCTGGCATGCCTGTCGCGCACGCAATCGCATCGACGCTAAGAGGGGTCCTTCGACTCCACCATTCCATTCGCAAACGAATGGGATGATTCCGCTCAGGATGACACTACTCCGGCGCTACGGCCGGCGTTTCCGGCCGAAAAATTTGCGCTCGATCTCAGGATAAAATTCTTTCAGCACGTTGAAGCCGGCATCGAAGGCAAACTGAATACCGGCGCGCTCGGCCACGTCGGAAAAATCCCTTTCGCTTCTGGGATAGTAAGTCACTGCCAGGGCGGATGAAGAAAAACTCCCCAATACTTCCGAGACATTGAACGCCTTTCGTCCGGAATCCTGCCGCGTCACCAGAATACGGCTCACCGCATATCCCGTACGGTGAGAAAAACCTCCACCGCCGAGGCGGTAGTACCGCGGGTCCTGGCGCAAAAGAGAGGGATACAGGCCGGTGATGAAGATGCCGGCGGTCAGGCCGTCCGCAAGGCCGGCGCCGTATCGTTTGCCATAACCCTCCGCGCCCTGTCCATATTCGCTGGGGCTGTTGCGCGCCTGGTTCACGCCAGCTTCCGCCGCCACAAATGCAAAAGTGTAAGGATTGAGATACTGCACCGCGAGTTTGAACTTCTGACCAGAGCTCAGCGGGGGCGGCTGCATTCCGACTTCCACCAGTCCGTAAGCCGGCACGATGCCGAACATTCGCTCCTGGCCTGAGGGCTGGGTGGAAGAGTCGGCCCGCTTGTGAGCCTGATTCCGACCCGCGCCATCTTTGTCCGTGGCCGAGGGCACGTCCTGCGAGCGACAGACTTGAGCGCTCGTCACCATCATCACGAAGATCAAAGTGGTCAGAATCGCGCGCGCCAACCGGTTGTCCGGAAGTTCCATGGCCGTGTCAGGCAGCGAACCATCAATCATGAGGAGCGGGGCCTTTGACCTTCGTGGTGATCCGAACCAGGCGGGCGTTCTCTGCACTTCGCCCTGCTTCACCGAGTTTGTCATTCACTCTCTCCAGCGCAATTTCCACATCGCGCTCGCGCACAAATCGTGGGAACTTCTCTCCCCACTCTATCAGGAGAACGCTGTTGTCAGCGATGAGGTCGTCGAGTCCCAGCGTTTCCAGTTGGCGCGGCGTATCAATACGATACAAGTCGATGTGATAGAGGTTGGCTTGGGGACCGCGATATTCGTGGATCAAGGTGAAGGTTGGGCTGGTAACGTCTTCCCCCGAGGCGGCCTGGAAAGCCTCGGCAATGCCTTTGACCAGTGTGGTCTTGCCCGCACCCAGATCGCCGCGCAGCAACACCAGCTTGGGCGGAGCCAGCATTCCGGCCAGAGTACGGCCCAGCGCGATGGTCTCCTCGGCGGAATGGGTGACGAATTCCTGTGTGGCCATGCGGGTCAAAATCGAGATGACCAGTATAGCGATTCCCTTTTCTGGAACGGACCGCCACGAAATCAGCCGCAAACCGGAGAATGGGAAGAGCACGACTGGGAAGGGTGCGACTTCAGTCGCGCCGCAGGCCGCTGAATGTCACTCCGGCTTCAGCCGCTGAGGTTAGCGTTTGCGCCACAGGGCCACTCAAACCGATTTCGGCGCGGTCCACTGGCTGGACCTGATTCCCTGAAAGCTTCGGTCCGCGGCCGAATCCACCACCATCCGTAAGGCGCGATGGTCGTCGTCGCCGAGCGCGACGAAGCGGAAGGGCTGCAGGGCGCCGTCGGTGGCCGCCCGCACCGGCGTGAGCATTTCCGCCATGCCTCGTACCGGACCAGATTGCGTCTGAAAAGCGACTTCGACGAAGTCTCCCTGGCTGAGAGATTTTGCCAGCCGCAACAGGCCTCCGGTGACGGAGATAGTCTGGAGTTTAGCTTTGGCGCGCTTACCGTCTTCCAACAGGACTAAGGCCAGAATGGAACCACCAAGTTGGATACGTGGAGAGCGGCGCTGAGGATGCACTTGGGGAAAGTGAGTCATAGCACGGACTATTTCACCTCGCTGCCAGCAGGGACAGGTTACAGAAGGCACATGTCCGGATTCCACTTGAGGTCTTTTCCGAACGGCCGCTAACGCCCCATGCCATCATGAAGATGCGCGCCTGTTGCTAAGCTGGACACGGGCCGAATGGACATTGATCTAAGCGGTTGCTCTTGAGCCCAACCAGGCGCAGCAGCCAGCCTCTGGCGCTAAGGCGCAAGCGAGCTTCGGAGGCTTGTCGTCGCGACTGAAGTCGTGCCCTTCCACTTTCGTCGCAAACTGGATTGGGCATCACTCCCGGCCCATGGCCCGGCAATCTGTCCGAACCGTTCTAGCCGCGGATCGTGACCAGCGGCTCCGGGGCCAGGTCCTGAGTCCGGCGAAAGGCCTCGGGCAATGCTTTCAGCAGATCGGTCGCGACCAGCGAGTGCTCACCCATGCTTTCGCGTGCGACGTCACCCGCCAGACCGTGCAGATGGACCGCGGCCACAACCGCCTCCGCCATGCGATCCGGATGCTGCGCCATGAGGCCCGCGACCATACCGGTCAATATGTCTCCCGTGCCTCCCGTCGCCATCCCGGGGTTGCCGGTGGTATTTACCCAGACCGTGCCATCGGGCTGCGCAATCAGGGTGCGATGCCCCTTGAGCACGACAATCAATCTGTGCTCCCGGGCAAATGTGCGGGCCATGTTCAGCCGGTCGTGCTGCACGGCGGGAATCGTGGAAGCAGCAAGCCGCGCCATCTCGCCGGGATGCGGCGTGATGACCAGATGGCCCGGACTGCTCTTCAACTCGCTGGCCCGGCCTTCGAAGGCATTGAGGCCGTCCGCGTCCAGAACAATAGGAAGCTTGTATTTTTTGACTACAGCCCGCACCAACTCGGAGGTTTCAGGATGTCGCGAAATACCGGGTCCGATCGCCAGCACGGTCATGGCTTTTACCAGCCCGTCCAGGCGGCCCTGTTGCAGGGCAGCCATGGCAATGCTGCCGGCTTCCGTTTCCGGGAGCGGCTCGGTCATGAGTTCGGGATGAAAACCGGCGACGGTCGCCAGCGCCGACTTCGCGGTGGCCACCGTGGACAAACCGGCGCCGGCGCGCAGCACGGCCATGCCGGCCATGGCCGCTGCTCCCGCTTTGCCCGTGGATCCACCCAGCACCAGAACATGGCCAAAGTTTCCTTTGTTGGACGCTGCCGGGCGGGGACCGATCCATGGCGCGACATCCCGCGCAGTAATCAGGTTGAGCTGCAGAGAAGAAACGACGGCGTCGTCCGGCGAGCCGATGGGGGCGACCACCGTCGGCCCCGTGGTCAACATTCCGAAAACGTGGGCGGGGCGAGGAGCGGTAAACGTTACGACCGCATCGGCCCTGGCCACGGCGCCCACCTGCTCGCCCAGCACGTCCGCGTCGGCGCCAGAGGGGATGTCCACCGCGATACTGGGGGACGTACTCGCGTTGAGGCTGGCAATCGCCTCGGCGTATAGCCCGCTCACGGGTGGACGAAAGCCGGTACCAAGGATGGCATCCACCAAAACATCCGCATTGAAAACGGATCGGGCCGCTTCAGTGCTCAGCTGCTCATTTTTCGACACGCCGACCGCCGGCATGGGGAGCCTGGTAAACATCTCCGCCGCATCGCCTCGCAACTCGGAGCGCTCCGCCAGCAACAGCACACGCACGTCGCAGCCCGCTTCGTGCAGCTTGCGGGCCGCGACAAATCCGTCGCCGCCGTTGTTTCCCTTCCCGCAAATTACGCCGACAGATTCCGCCGAGGAATACTGCGACAAGACGAACGCCGCGACGGCCGAGCCCGCGTTCTCCATCAGGGTCAGCGAGGGAATGCCAAAGCGCTCGTTGGTGACCCGGTCGATCTCACGCATCTCCGCTGCTGTGACGATCTTCATGGCCGGGCCGCAGCCATTCGTTCCAGCTGGCGCAATTGCGCGGATTCGCCCATGGCGATCAGGTAGTCGCCAGCCTCAATGCGGTCCTCCGGCGAGGGATTGAAGTCCATTTTCTTCTCCCGTTTGATGGCGAGAATGACGGCGCCGCAGTCCTGCCGGATACGGGAGGTTTCAATGGTTTTGCCTGCGACCGTGGAGGCGCCGGCGACGCAGATCTCGCCAATCTCCAGGTCCATGTTCAGGTGAGCCGTGGCGGAGTCGAAAAAGCTGACCACGTGCGGTTGCAGAAACGATCGTGCAATGCGCTGTCCAGCGAACAGGTAGGGCAAAACCACGGAATCTGCCCCGGCCTTGAGCAGACGTTTTTCCGCGTCTTCTTCGCTGGCGCGGGCAATGATCTGCAGCTGGGGATTTAATTCCCGCGCGGTGAGAACGATATAGAGGTTGGTCGCGTCGGTTGTGGTGGCAGCCACCAGCCCCCGCGCTCTTTCGATGTGGGCCTCGCGCAAGGTCTGGCCCTGGGTAGCATCGCCCACTACGGTGAGCCAATCTCCGCCCGCGTGAGCCGCCCGGTCCGTGCTCTGATCGACGATGATGAACGGGACCTGCTTGCTCGCCAGTTCCCGCGCCGCGCTGCGGCCCACCCGGCCGGCGCCGCAAATGATGTAGTGATTGGAGAGCCGGCTGATCTCGCGCTCCATTTTCCGCCTTCCGAAAAAGCTGCCCAGTTCGAATTCTAGCAAAGCCTGGGTCAATGACCCGATGCCGAGAAAGACCAGCGAAACACCCACGATGATCAGGCCGACGTTAAACACGCGTCCGGCATGCGAGAGCGGATGAGTCTCCTGGTACCCGATGGTGGTGAAGGTCGTGATCACCATGTAGAAGCCGTCGAACCACGACCAGCCTTCGATGAAGTGAAAGCCGGCAGTGCCGGCCAGCGTGAGCCCGAGCAAAGCCACGCCGATGAGCCGCAGGTTGCGGAGAGATTTCATGGGGGCAGATGATCGTTGGTCGTCCGTCGTTGGTCGTTGGCAACTTCCCCTTGGGCGGTTGTCGTATCGCCAACAACCGAGGACCAACGACGAAAGAGACTATAAAACAAAAAGGCCCTCCGCGCTGCGCGGCGGGCCGTGGAAACGCGTTATGGTCAGAACTTCAGCCAGTCACGGACGGAGTTGGCTTAGGCCTTTGGGAAGCGGCAGCCGCCAATTGCACCCGACTATGATGGCGCCCGTAGCCAAAGTACACGCCCATGCCGATGATGAGCCAGATAATTAACCGCAGCCAGGTATCGCCCGGCAAGCTGGCCATCATCAGGCCTGAAATCAGGATTCCCATGAGGGGCACGAACGGGACCCAGGGTGTTTTGAAAGGACGAGCCAGATCCGGACGCCGGACGCGCAGGATCCAGACGCCGGCACAAACAATCACGAATGCCAGCAGCGTGCCGATGCTTACCAGTTCGCCCAGAATCCCGATCGGGATCACCGAAGCGAAAATCGCCACGAAAATGCCTACGATGATGCTGGAGATCCAGGGCGTGCGGAAGCGGGGATGAACCGCTCCGGCCCACTCGGGCAACAAGCCGTCTCGCGACATGGAGAAGAACACGCGCGACTGGCCCAGCAGCATCACCAGCATCACGCTGCCCAGTCCAGCGATGGCTCCCAATTTTACTAGGATACTGCCCCAGCGTACACCGGTGCTGTCGATTCCGACCGCCACCGGATCGGGGACATTCAAGGCAGTATAAGAAACAACCCCAGTCAGCAATCCCGACACCAGGATGTACAGGATGGTACAGATTACCAGCGAGCCCAGTATGCCGATGGGCATATCGCGCTGAGGATTCTTGGCTTCCTGGGCCGCCGTGGAAACCGCGTCGAACCCGATGTAGGCAAAGAAAATCACGGCGGCGCCGCGGGCCACTCCCGACCAGCCATAGTGTCCAAATTCTCCGGTATTGGGAGGAACGAAGGGATGCCAGTTGGCTTTCGCGATCTCGGGATGAGCGAAGACAAAAACACCGGCGATACCGATGAACGTCAGTACAATCGCAACCTTCACGATAACGATCCCTGAGTTGAGGTTCGCCGACTCCTTGATCCCTATGATCAGAATCACGGTCACGGCAGCGATCGCGAAAAACGCCACCAGGTTAAACGTACCTTGTACGTGGGGAAGCGTGGCTGGATCTACACCGTGCGCCTTCAGCGTGGGCAGGATGGTGGCCAACCGCTCCCAGCGCCCGGCGTAGCTCACGAGTTCGGTGCCGGGAGTGGCGGTGAGGGAGGGTGGAAGATGAATGCCAAAGTCCTGCAGAAAGCTGTTGACGTATCCGCTCCAGCCGGAGGCTACGGTTGCCGCCCCGAAGGCATATTCAAGGATCAGGTCCCATCCGATAATCCAGGCAAAAATTTCGCCCAGCGTGGCGTAACCGTAGGTGTAGGCGGAACCGGCGATCGGAATCAGCGAAGCAAATTCTGAATAACATAGGCCGGCAAACGCGCAGGCGATTCCGGCGAGAATAAAGGAAAGCACGATTGCGGGACCGGCATATTGCGCCGCCGCAGCGCCCGTCAGAACGAAGATTCCTGCCCCAATAATTGCCCCTATTCCCAGAGTAATCAGATTGGTGGCGCCGAGAGCGCGTTTAAGAGAATGTTCGCCCTCCTCCTTAGACTCGGTCAGAATCATGTCCAGAGGCTTGGTGACCAGCAGATTTGCCATGCGATTCGATTCTCCTAGGCAGTTAGGCTGAAGCGCCTGTCTCCAGTCGCCGTGACCACAAGAAATACACCGGAATCCCCAGCAATACGATGATCAATCCCGGCCAGGTAAACTGCGGTTTGTAGCGTAATAGTACGACATCGATAAATAAAGCCATGACAATATAAATCGCCGGAAGTACAGGGTAACCAATCGCCCGGTAGGGCCGGTCCGCGTTGGGGTGGGTACGCCGCAACACGAATAGTCCAAAGATGGTGAGGACATAAAAAACCAGCACGGCGAAGATAATGTAGTCGAGCAGTTGTCCGTAACTGCCGGAGACGCACAGGATGCAGGTCCAGACCATCTGCACCATGAGCGAAACCGCCGGGGTCTTGTACGTGGGATGCAGTTTGGCCACGCTCTTGAAAAACAATCCATCCTTGGCCATGGCGTAATAAACCCGCGAGCCCGCCAGAATCAGACCGTTGCAGCAACCAAAAGTAGAAAGCATGATGGCAATGGCCATCAGCGTCCCGCCGGTGGCGCCCAGCATCTGGGACATCACGGCGGTGCCCACGCGGTCTTCGGTGGCGTACTTGATGCCGCGCTCCAGAATACTCGCTGCCGCAGCGCTGCCGTCCAGGGGCAGAACGGTCAGATAGATAAAATTGCAGGCGACGTACAGCGCAATCACCGCACCCGTCCCGATGGCCAGCGACAGCGGCAGATTGCGGCTGGGATTCTTCACTTCGCCGGCGGTAAAGGTCACGTTGTTCCACGCGTCAGCCGAGAACAGCGATCCCACCTGGGCGACCGCCAGGATGGTCAGCGTACCTACCAGCACCGTCGGCCCGCCCACGCCCACCTGGACCGCGTGTTGCGCGCCCGAGGGAGGCGTTATGCCAGAAGTTTCCCTGAAAATTTGCCGCCAGGGCGTGCGCATTGCGTCCCACGAACAGTCCCAGGAAAACCAACCCCAGCAGCGCGGAAACTTTGGCGAAGGTAAAAACGTTTTGAATCATCGCCCCGGTTTTCAGGCCGGTTACGTTGATCACGGACAGCAGCACCACCACCAGAATCGCAACCAGATTCTGTGTGCTGAGCCCAGTCTCCATGTTTCCCAGGACCATAGGGCCGATGTGAATGGGCGGCACTTTCCAGAAGTGCACAATCCAGTTGGACGACGTGATCGAGGGAAAGAATATGCCGAGGAACTTGCCGAAGGCCACGCCAACGGCGGCGATGGTTCCAGTCTGGATCACCAGAAAAAGCGTCCAGCCGTAGAGAAATCCCCAGAGCGGCCCCAACGCTTCTCTGAGGTAAACATACTGGCCGCCGGCCCGCGGCATCATGGCTGCCAGTTCGCCGTAACTGAGGGCTCCGACGATGGTCAGGAAGCCGGTCACCAGCCAGGCCCCGATCAGCAGCGCGGGTGAATCGACCTCGCGGGATATTTCCGCGGAAACAATAAAGATGCCGGAGCCGATCATCGAGCCCATGACCAACATAGTGGCGCTGGTCAGCCCCAGGCCCTTTACCAGTTCCTTATCTTGATGGCTATGGACATCCCAGTCGGTGGCTGCTGCAGGCTTAGGTGGCGTGGTTTCGATACTCACAACCCTCCCGGGGGCACGGTTTACCGTAGCGCCGGCGTCCCGCCGGCTGTCCGAGGGCGTCTCGCCCTCGCCCGCCAAACTCAATGGGACTTTATCCTAAGATACGGAAAAATTCCTCTGCTGATTTGCGGGGCTCCCGTATCAAGTCAGATATCACCGCAACCGCATCCGCCCCAGCTTCGATGACCGACCGGCAATTGTCGCGGGTTATCCCGCCGATTGCCACTATTGGTTTGCGAGTTAACCCCCTCGCCTGGCGCACGCCGTCGAGGCCAACCACAGGGTCTGGATTGGCCTTACTGCTGGTTCGAAAAACGGGCCCGATCGCGAGATAGTTTGCGGTGGTCTTGTCGGCTGCGGCAAGCTGTTCAGGAGTGTGGGTGGAAACTCCCAACCAGAGGGTACCGCCGATTACTTTTCTAGCGCCCTCGGGAGACAGGTCGTCCTGTCCCACATGGACTCCGTCAAAGCCGGCCGCCACACACAGGTCAGCCCGGTCGTTCATGATCAGTTTGACGGAAGAGGGGAGGCGACGCTTTAACTCCCGGGCCTGTTCCAGCATCTGGCGGGCATTTTCCGTTTTGTTCCGGTACTGCAGGAGTGTGACACCGCCGGCGACCAGTTCGCGGGCGGACCGGCAAAGGGCCTCAGTGTCCGGGAAGTGGGCGCAGTCGAGAATGGCATAGAGCCGGGCTAACAAAATCATCGCAGGGGTGTGGTTGTGTGTGGATCGGACACTCTTGTCCGACGCCTTTGACTTGGACTTTATGTCCTCTACAACAACCAATCAAAATCCAAAACAAAACCAAGTTCAAAGGCGGCGGGCGAAGGGCGCCCGCCCCACACTCTTGCTCAGGGTTTCGCCGCCTTACCCTGGGCCAGAAATCTCTCAATGAACGTGGTATCGACGTTGCCCGCGCGGAAATCCGGGTCGGCCAGGATTCGGCGGTGCAGCGGGATCGTGGTGAAGATGCCCTCGATGATGAACATCTCCAGGGCCCGCGCCATGCGGGAGACCGCTTCGTCGCGGTCTTTGCCGCGCACGATCAGCTTGGCGATCAGCGAATCGTAGTAAGGCGGGATCACGCCTTCCGCGTAAGCTGCAGTGTCGATCCGGACTCCGGTGCCGCCCGGCGGATTGAACGTCGTAATCCTGCCCGCCGACGGCGTGAACTTCTCCGGATGCTCCGCATTGATGCGGCATTCGATGGCGTGGCCGCGATGCAGGATGGGGCCATGCAGCACGTTCTCCAGGCGCTCGCCCGCGGCCAGCAGGATCTGGCTTTTCACCAGGTCCACGTCGGTCACCATTTCCGTGACCGGATGCTCCACCTGGATGCGGGTGTTCATCTCGATGAAGTAGAGCCTGCGGTCTTCGTCCATCAGGAACTCGATGGTGCCGGCATTGACATAACCGACGTCGGAAAGTGTCTTGCACAGAACCTGTCCGATCTGGTCGCGCAGCTCCGGTGTGACTTGGGTGGAGGGCGATTCCTCCAGCAACTTCTGGTGACGGCGCTGGATGGAGCACTCGCGCTCGCCCAGGCTGGCCACGTTGCCATACTGGTCGGCCAGCACCTGGAACTCAATGTGGCGCGGCCGCTCCACAAATTTTTCCATGTAGAGGTCGCCATTGCCGAACGACGCCGCCGCTTCCGATGACGCCGCCTTGAACAGGGCGGGCAGTTCTTCCTCGGCGCGCACGATGCGCATGCCGCGCCCACCGCCACCAGCCGATGCCTTGATGATCACGGGAAATCCGACCTGGCGGGCCCACTCCATGGCCTCGCCGTCGCCGGCAAGAATGCCTTCCGAGCCGGGCAGAATAGGAACTCCGGCGCGCTTCATGGCGGCGCGGGCTTTTTCTTTTTCGCCCATCAGCCGGGTAATTTCGGGGGGAGGGCCGATGAACTTGATGTTGCAGGTTTCCGCGACTTCCGCGAAGTTCGCGTTTTCCGCCAGCAGGCCGTAGCCGGGATGGATGGCATCTACGTTGGCGATCTCCGCGGCGCTGATCACGGATGGAATATTGAGATAACTCTGCGCCAGCTGCGGCGGGCCGATGCAAATGGCCTCGTCGGCAAAACGCACATGCAGCGAATTGCGGTCCGCCTCGCTGTAAATGGCGACGGTGCGGATGCCCAGCTCCTTGCAGGCGCAGATCACCCGCAGGGCAATTTCTCCGCGATTTGCTATGAGGATTTTCCTGAACATGCGCTAGTTTAGTGCGGGGAAAAAACTTCTACCACGGAGGCACAGAGACACAGAGAAAGGCAAAGCAAAATATTCTTCGGGATTACGATGCATTCACCGCTGAACTGTCAGCATCAGGCTTCTTCTAATCCGTTGGATTTCTCTGTGTCTCTGTGTCTCCGTGGTGAAAGGGTTTGCCGGCCTGCCCGGACTATTTTTGCGGCCTGATGGCGAACAGTTCCTGCCCGTACTCAATGGGCGCATTGTTCGCGACCAGCTTCTTCACGATTTCTCCCGCTACGTCGGACTCGATTTCATTCATCAGCTTCATGGCTTCCACGATGCACAGAATCTGGCCGGCTTCGACCATGTCCCCGGGCTTTACGAAAGGTGGAGACCCTGGCGAAGGCGACTCGTAGAACGTACCCACGATGGGGGAACGCACGATGTGCAGCCCTTCTTCGGGAGCGGGAGTTGGAACCACGGGCACGGAAGGGGCCGCCGGCGAGCTGGCGGCAGACGGCACGGCGCCGAGCTCGGGAGCCGGAGGCGGCGCGGCGTGCACGGTATAGAAGCGCGCGTCCGGGGCGGACGCCGAGGCCACGGTCTCGCTGCCGCGCTTGATCCGCACTTTGACGTCGCCGCGCTCCAGTTCAAACTCGGCGATGTCCTTCTCAATTAAGAACTCGATGAGTTCTTTCAGCTCTTTCTGATTCATCGTATGCGCTGATTCATCGTACGGTGGGACCGACTTCTGCCTTCTTGGGCATCCGCCGGAAGGGCACGATCAACTTCTGCCCCAGGCACCTCCCGGCGCCCGGGATGACAGCATTTCAAATCGCCACAAGTTCCTTGCTGGTGGGTGTCAAAACCTCGCACCCTCGTTCCGTGACCACAACCATATCTTCAATGCGCACGCCCCACTTGCCGGGGACGTAAACGCCAGGCTCAATCGTGATCACCATCCCCGGTCTCAGGACCTCAGATTGTCCCGCCGCCAAGCGCGGCGCCTCGTGGATTTCCAAACCTACGCCGTGACCTGTCGAATGCGTGAAATATTTTGCTAAACCACTATTGTTCAATGACTTACGGGCGATCCGATCAACTTCGCTCACCTTGATACCCGGCCTCACGGCGTCCACCGCAGCCTGCTGTGCCTGCTGCACTGCCTGGTAAACTCCGCGAGCCTCCGCAGAGGGGCGACCCACATACACAGTGCGGGTCATGTCGGAACAATAACCCGCGAGTATAACACCGAAGTCGCAGACCACGAATCCCTCAGCGGGGATGGCGGCCTGCGAAGCCCGGCCATGGGGCAACGCCGAGCGGGCTCCCGAAGCAATAATGGTGTCAAAGGACATAGCCTCGGCCCCGGCCTTGCGCGCGGCGTATTCCATCTCAGCGGCCACCTCGGTTTCGCGGGCCCCGGGACGGATGGCTTCCAGCGCTCGAACGAACAAGCTCGAACCTAACTTGACGGCAGATCGAAGGCAGGCGATCTCTTCCACATCCTTCACCATGCGGGCCTGCTCAATCAGGGCTGGGGCTTCGCGCAGGCGCAGACCCGCGGGCAGGTTCCCTGCGAGGCGCGACCGGGCCGCCACCGTCATGTGCTCGCTCTCAACGCCAATCGGAATCAGCGAAGTCCGCCGGCCATTCTTGAGGTTCGCGGACATCCACGCGGCCGCTGTTGCGAGCGGCCCTTTGTGGGCAATCACGATCTTCGCCCCTTGCACCTCGGCCCGTGCCTGCTCGGTATAGCGTCCGTCGGTAATGAACACCTGCCTCTTTCCGGTCAGAAGGAGAACGCCGGCGCTGCCCGTGAACCCGCAGAGATAGCGAACGTTGGGAGAATGGGTAACCAGCAGCACATCCAGGCGATGAGTGGAAAGGGAATTTTGCAGACGCTGTTGGCGGCCTCGATGATCCATCCCAGAAGTTTAGCAATTGCGTGGCCTGGAGGTCATGGCGACGGATTGAGGAGCGATTCCCCTGAAAGCGTGCTGTCGGCCGATAGTTGGTGAGAACGTCTCCCTTAAGCCGACAATCGGTTTCCACTCTCCGGCAATCGTGCACAGAAGTTGGAGACTGGGCGACCTGGGCGATGGTAAACCACATGGTGTGCGCGATTCGAATTCGGGTACGATAGGGCTCCGTGTCGGATATTTGCATCAGACTGGCTCAGTTGTCGGATCACGACCAACTGCTGCGCTTTCGTGAGGCCCTGTGGCCCGAGTCTCCTGCCGAGGAACATGCCCGCGAACTTACACTCATTCTCGGAGGCAGGCCCCCTGTAACGATGCCGCTCATCATTTTGGTCGCCGAGGCGAGTGATGGAGCATTAGCCGGCTTCCTGGAAGTCGACTTGCGTTCACACGCGGACGGCTGTAACCCATCGCGCCCGGTGGGCTATGTCGAGGGTTGGTACGTTGCTGAGAACCATCGACACACCGGCATAGGCAGGAAACTCCTGGCCGTGGCCGAAGACTGGGCACGCGGCCAGGGGTGCGTTGAGATGGCGTCAGATGCCTGGGTTGACAATGAAGTGTCCCAGCGCGTGCATGAGGCGCTGGGGTACGAAGTGGTGGACCGCTGTGTGCATTACCGTAAGACGCTGTGACATGACCCAGAGGCCCGGGCCCGGGCTTGCCTCATCCAAGCTGAAAATCTCGATTCGCACAGCGTTTGCCACTGAACGAAATGCTGAAGATCGGGATTGCGGTCGCCGAGGCGCTGGCGGTGGCGCACCGCCAGGGGATTGTGCACCGCGATCTGAAGCCGGCGAACATCATGTTGACTAAAGCCGGCGCCAAGCTGATGGACTTTGGCCTGGCGAAGTCCGCGGCTGCTGGCGCTACTGGAGTCTCAAGCGCGCCTCTTCTGTCGGCGGCCCGGACCATGACCGAAGCGAGTCCCATCTCCCCGCTAACCACCGCAGGTTCGGTCATTGGAACTATCCAGTACATGTCGCCGGAACAGATCGAGGGCAAAGAAGCCGACGCCAGATCAGACCTGTTCGCCCTGGGAGCCGTTTTTTACGAGATGCTGACCGGGGCCCGGCCATTCGAAGGCAAAAGCCAGATCAGCGTGGCCAGTGCGATTCTGGAAAAAGAGCCGGCTTCAATTTCAAGGACTCAGCCGCTCACCCCGCCGGCTCTTGAACATCTGATCACCGACTGCCTGGCCAAGAATCCTGACGACCGCTACCAGACTGCGCATGACATTGGGTTGCAGTTGAAGTGGATCGGGCAGAGTGGTGTTCCGCTCCCCCAGTCCACGGAAAAAGAGGATAACCGACGCGAACTGCGGGCCTGGCTGATCGCAGGTGGACTCGCGCTGCTGCTGATCGCCTTCGTTCTCTGGTGGCGCGCGTCGAGAGTCCCCCAGGAGACTTCGTTTTTCTCCGCTCCACTCCCCTTCGCCGCGCGGGATGTAGCGGTGTCTCCCAACGGCCATACCGTAGCCATTGTGGGGCATCGGGACTCCGACCGAAATAGCGTCATCTGGATTTATGAACCGGGAACTCAGGATGCAACCAGCCTGCCCAACACTGAAGCCGCCAGCTTTCCCTTCTGGTCCGCAGACGGGCAATGGCTCGGCTTCTTTGCCGATGGAAAACTGAAAAAGCTGAGTCTGGCGGGAGGTCCGGCGCAAACCCTCTGCGACGCACCCACCGGTCGCGGCGGCACCTGGAGCAAGGACGGCGTTATCCTCTTTACTCCCAGCGGGTATCTGGGAGTCGGCCTCTACCGAATTTCTGCTTCCGGTGGAACGCCGGCCCAGATCACAGTTCCGGACAAGAGTCTCCTCGAAGACAGCCATCGCTGGCCATTCTTCCTGCCCGATGGAACCCACTATTTATATTCTGCGATCCATCTTTCCGGCCGCAGAGAGCTCAGTTCGGTCTACATGGGTTCACTGGGATCGAATGAGAAACGGTTGGTGACCAAAGCCGGCGCGAACGCGTCCTACGTCGCACCGTATCTGCTTTTCTACCGGGAGCAGACCCTTTTCGGTCAGCCCTTCGACCGCAAGAAATTTGAGCCCGCCGGGGAACCCTTTCCCATTCTGACGGACATTCAATACTGGCCGCGCATCTCTGAAGCCGTATTTGCCGCTACGAATACCGGCTTACTGGTCGCGCAAAAAGCCGGGGACTCCGGCGCCTCCCAGTTGCTGTGGTTCGACCGCAAAGGCCAGCAAATTGGAATGGGCTTGAAGCCCGGCATTTACGGGAATATAAGTCTGTCTCCCAATGGCAAGGTCGTCGCCTCGGACACCACCGATCCCGCCAGCCAGAACACGGATGTCTGGACTTACGACCTTGAAAACCAAAGCGCGAAGCGCCTGACCTTCGATCCCGCGATTGACTCAACGCCGGTTTGGAGTCCCGACGGAAGCCGAATGGTTTTCGGCTCCAATCGCGGAGTCAACTTCGATTTGTATTTAAAAGACACCAATGGCGCGCAAGAGGAGAAGCCGATTCCGCAGGACAGCGTTGACAGATTTCCCACCGACTGGTCGCGCGACGGAAAATATATTCTCTACGAGCGTGGGGCCGACTTGTGGTTCGTCACCATTCCGGAACTCCATCCCACCCAGTTTCTCAAGGCCAGTTCCACTCTGAAGGGCGGCCGGTTCTCGCCCGATGGCAAGTGGGTCGCATACTCCTCCAACGAGAGTGGACGATGGGAGGTCTACGTAACCTCTTTTCCCGGGGCCCATGGAAAATGGCAGGTATCGAACGCGGGCGGCGTGGAGCCTAAATGGCGAGGCGACGGTAAGGAACTTTTTTACCTTTCCCCCGAGAGCAAAATGATGGCGGTTCCGGTAAAAACTGGTCCTGATTTCGACCCTGGAACGCCAGTCGTGCTTTTCCAGGCCAATCCTCGTGAAATGCTCGCGACGTCCGAGCAGTTCTCGTACGAGGTCAGCCAGGACGGGCAAAAATTCCTCATCAACACGCACCTGAAGACAGCCACGACGCCGCTTTCAGTCGTTCTGAACTGGAGCGCACAGCCTAAATAATAACGCTGCCGCCAAAAAAACTGCTGCCTCCTGGCTTGTGCACTCTGCATTGACGGGACATGATCCGCACCTGGCGTGAGGTCGGGTGGGCCACCCGCGCAGAGCGCGCAAAACAAAACCGCCAGCCCTGAGTATTCAGGATGCCGGCGGCTGTCTTTACTTCTACCTCGTGCTATTTCTTCCGGGACTAGGTCTGAATGATGCGCGGCGTGATGAAGAAGATCAGCTCCTGGTTGGAGGTGCTGACGCTCTGCCGTTTGAACAGGTTGCCCAGGTACGGGATGCTGCCCAACAGCGGCACCTGCGAAACGTTGACCGAGTTCTGGGTCTGGATTACGCCACCGATGACCACCGTGCCACCGTCGGTCACAAGGACCTGGGTGGTGGCCTGCTGGGTGATCAACGTCGGGTTGCCCTGGACCGTGCGGCCGAAGTCAGGCGTGGTGTTTTCCACATCCACGTTCAGGAAGATGGTGCCTTCCGACGTGATCTGGGGAACCACGGTCAAGCGCAGGAACGCGTCCACGTAAGTTACGGTGGGCGGTCCGCCTAACTGTGCCTGGGTCACGATGGGTACCCGTACACCCTGGCGAACCAGAGCCTGAATGTTGTTCTGGGTGACCACTCGCGGACGGGAAAGGATCTTCAGCAGTCCGCGCGACTCCGCCATGCTTAGGATGGCATCAATGCGCACATTGTTGCTGGCATTGACGAAGGTAAGACCGCTGGTCGGACTGGTGACCGGCAGGTTCGAGAACAATGGAATCTGGCTGCCCCCGGTGGAGCTGCCGGCTGTGATATAGCCAGGCGTGAGACCGCCCACCGTGGTCGGCGAAGTTCCGACTGAAGAGGCGCCACCGATCGCGGTTTTGCCATCGCCCCAGCCGAATCCAAGCTGGGTACCGATATCGCGGGCGAAGCTGCGGGTTGCGGCCACGACGCGGGCTTCAATCTCCACTTCCTGGGTCTTGCGGTCGAGCTGGGTCAGGAGGCGGTCGATGGCCGGCATCACCGAAGGAATGTCCTGGATGATCAGAGCATTGGTCCGGTCGTCGGAGATCACGTCGCCGCGCTGGGTGAGGAAGTTCTTCACCGTGGGGACGACATCCTTGGAGTGGGCATAGCTCAGGAAACGGGTGACCGTGACCTTGTCCACTGCCAGGGCCTCGGCCTCGATCTGGGCGCGCCGAGACTCGGCTTCCTTGCGCATGGTATCGACAGTGGCGATGCGCAGTACGTTGCCTTCCAGCTGCCGCGACAGATCGTTGTTCTTCAGAACGATGTCCAGCGCCTGGTCCCACGGCACGTCATCGAGCACGATGGTCAAAGTGCCCTTGACGTTGGGGTCAAGAACAACGTTCAGTCCGCTGATCTCGTGGATCAGGCGGAAGAAATCTTTCAGGTCCACATCCTTCAGGTTCACCGAGATGGGTTCACCGGTGTACTTCGGGCCGGTAACCGCGGGCGCCTGCGAGGCCTGCACCTTCTGCTCGGCGGCCATGTTCACAGCCGGTTGCAGACCGCTGGACTGCATGGCGGCGCTGGCTGGGGGCAACAGGTTGCCCTCGGGACGAGCGGCAAACTTTCCGGCGGCCGCTGTAGCCCGCGCGGAAGGATCGATCGCCGCCGGCTTGGTGTCATCGGCGGAGGCTGAATCCTTGGGTCGATAAGAAGGTTCAACGAAGGCGAAATCGGTGGCGCGGGCCGAGGTCTGGCTTGACGAAGACTGGTTCAACGAGGCCAGCATCAGCTTGGCGTCCTTCGCGGGCGCAACAATGTCCGCCATCGGGGGCGCGACCGCAACTTCAGTCTTGGCCACGGTGGGCTGCGTGGCCGGGGCCTTTACTACGAGCGGCGCCACTTTGGCCACTGCTGCCCTGGTGTACAGCTTCAGGACCAGCGCGTTATCGCTGCCCGAAACCAGCTCGTGACGGCACGCCTGGGTCAGATCGACCACGATGCGAGAGGTGGGAGTGGTCCGGCCGTCCATGCCGAGGCGTACGTCCTTCACGCCGTCGCCGTTGACGCTGATCAGACCATGCGAGGTGGCGACTACCGTGTTGGGCAGATCGACCACGATGCGGGCCGGATGGTCCAGCGTGCTCAGCCGCGGTTTCACAGTGCCGTGGGCCCTGATCTCCACGCTGACGCCGTCGGCGGTGGGCACGACGTTGACCTTCTGCAGTGCGGCGTGCTGCGGAGCATCCGTGCCCGCGCCCTGCGTCTGGGCCGAGGCGGTCATGAGCACCATGACCAGCATCGGCAGTAAGACTGTCAGAAATTGCTTTCGCATTTCGCTCTCCCCACGGGCTTCGCGCTTGGCTCGCCCCGTATCTTTCTCGCAAGATTCGTTTCTGCCGGGTTCCCGGCTAAACACCCTCGCCGCCCTAGACTGCAGACGTCGTAATCTTCTTGGTCACTTCCCGGGTCATGGCCTTGCCCAGGCGGTCCTGAATGGTTTCCTTGAAAATGATCGAATCGCCGGTGATCTTGACCACGTAGCCGTTGAACACCGGATCGTTCTCCCGCAGGAAATACGCCTTGTTCAAGCTGTTGACCACGACGGCGATCATTCCTGAGTCAGCCTTCACCACGCCCTTGAGATTGATCTGGTCGATGGCCAGGCAGCGTTTTCCGACGCTGCAGCCCGAACCCATCATGCTGCGATTCACCACCGGGCTGACGAAGGGGTCCCGCCGGCTGGACAGGTTGATCTGCTTGGGCTCATCCGATTTCGCCTTCGCGGGTTGCTTCTGGTTCTCCACCGCGATCTGCTGTTTGGGCTGCGATTTCTTGTGTCCGGCAACGGGCTTCACTTTGGCCGGGATGCTGCTCGTCTTCCTGGCCGAGGTCTTGGCCGGGCCGCTGGCAGGCAGGGCTGGATTGGCTGCGCCTCCATGGGAGGACGCCAAGGCCGCATTCGAGTTGACCGCCGGTTTGTGCTGAGCACCCTTGAGCGTGCTCTGCGTGTTGTGGATGACGTTCGGGTTCTGCCCCCAGGCAGTCGCCGCCACCATCCCCAGGAAAACAATTCCAGTCGTCAGCTTCATATGGTCCCCTGCTTTTTCGCCGCCGCGGGCTGACCTGGTTTTCCAGGCGCGCCCGCTGCTGGTGCCATGTCGTGACTGAAGAATGTGGTGGCCGTGCAGGTGGCCACAACACTCTCGTTCGGCGCGTACTGATAGGTATGTTTGGCCTTGGCGTCTGAGGGCTTTTTGGTGGTTGCCACCATCAGACCCGAGACATTGACGATGCGTTCCAGCTTGCCCACCTTGTCGAAGAAATTCAGCATCGAGTAATAAGGGCCGTCCAGTTCCATCTCGAAAGGCACTTCGGTATAGAAGTCCTTGGACGCGGTTGGCTTGGCGGTATAGCGGCGCAGTTCGATCCCGGCCTTCATGGCCTCGGCGTTCATCATCTTCATGAAGCCAGGCACTTCTTTCTCGTCGGGCACGATCTTGCGCTCGATCTCCAACTGCTGCTTGAGGCTGGCCAGCTGGCGTTCGATGTCCACCAGCTTGGGCCGGTAGGATTCCAGTTCCGCGTTTTCACGGAGCTTGGTCTCGAGCGCAGCTTGCGCCGCCGCATTGGCTTCGCGCTGGCTCTTGAACACGGTGAAGTACAGGGCGGCGGAAAGCACCAGCCCCACGCCCAGCATGGCTCCCCACTGTTTAATGCCCGACATTTCGCTAAAGTTGGCCATATTTTCCCGCCTCCCTAGGACTTCGCCTTCTCGCAGGTCAACGTAAAATTGAAGGCCTGCATTTCTTTAAAAGTGTCGTCCTGGTAGGTCTCTTTGATTTCGATATTGGAGAAGTATCCAGTCTTCTGCAGATTGGAGATCAGACTGGCTACCGCGTCCGTGCTCAGGGCCATGCCGTCTATATCGACGCTGGTCCCCGAATCTTTCATGCTGTTCAGCCAGACCGCTTCGGTGCTGTTCACGGTTTGTCCAATGGTGTTCAGCAGGTTGACCGGGCCGCCCTGGGCCGCGCGCAGCTGGTCGATCACGTCCACCCGGCGCTTGTAGTTTTCGGCTTCCCGCTGGCGCTCCATGTAGCGGGCCTTGACGTCGGCCAATTCGGCGTTCTTCCGCATCGCCACTTCCATCTTGGCGGCGATGTCCCGGTGCTCTTTGTCGAGCTGGTACCAGTAGCCCACGTTGACCAGGGCAGCCAGGATCAGCACCACCAGGACCTTCATCTTCGGCGAGCCTACGTCACCCACTTCCATGACGGCGGCCGCTGAAGCTGCGGATCGCTTGTTCTTTCCCTTACTTTGTGCACCCAGCAGGTTGATTCGGATCATAAGTCTTCAAAACTCCTTAAGGCCAAACCCACCGCAACTGCCAGCTGGCCCGCGTTCTGCTCAATCAACTGCACTCCCGGCCCTTCCGTCGGCATGCCGATTTTCTGGAACGGATTGAAGATCTCCACCGGCAACGAAAACTCCTGGCGCAAGGCCTCGACTAACCCGGGGACCTTGGAAGAGCCGCCCGCCAGATAAATCTTCTCGATGTGCTCGCCCGCCGAACTGGCACGGAAAAAGTCGAACGTCTTCTGAATTTCGAGCACGATAATTTCGGTCACCTGCTGCAGGATGGGCGTCTTAGCGTCTTCGCTTACCGTGCCCACCTTGTGGCCCAGCTTCAGCGACTCGGCATCGTCGAAGCTCAGGTCCAGTTCCTTCTGCAAAGAATCGGTGTACTGGTGCCCGCCCACGCTGACGTCACGTGGGAATAGAGGTGTCGTGCCCTTCACGATGTTGATGTTCATCACGCTCGCACCCAGGTTCAACAGAGCCACCACTTGTCCGGGCGCGGGTTCGTAGTTGTACTCGTAGCAGTTCTGCAAGGCCAGGGCATCGATATCCACAATAGCCGGAGTCTTGCCCGCCATCGAGAGTACGTTGGTGTAGTTGAGAATCTTGTCTTTCTTGACAGCCACCAGCAGAACGTCCATCTGCGGGTTGCCGGCGTCTTCAGAAAGGATCTGGTAGTCGAGGTTTACGTCGGCCAGGTCGAAGGGAATATGCTGCGCCGCTTCCTTCTCGATGGTTTCGGCCAGTTCCTGGTCGCTCATCGAGGGCAGCGAGATTTTCTTCACGATCACCGAGTGCCCGCTTACCGCCGTGGCCACGGCCCGCGCCTTGATCGCGTTGTCCAGAAACAGCTTGGAGATCGCACTCGACACCGTCCCGGAATCCACGATCATGGAGTCCACGACGATATCCGGCGCCAGCGGTTCCAGGCCCAAGTGCGCCACTTCGATGCCGTTGCGTCCCTTCCTCAGCTCCACAGCCTTGATGCTGGAAGAGCCCACATCCAGACCAACAATCGTTTTCGATCCGAATCCAAACATGTGCCCGCCTTTTACGGTTGCCCGGCAGCCTTACCAGCCGCCTTCGGTTTCCTCTTGCTCTTGACTTCCATCTGGGTTGACTTCTCTTCCATCCACTGGTCCAGCCTCGACTTCTTGAAGCGCCAGCGGTTGCCCAGCTTGAAAGCCGGAATCTTCTGTTCGCCTACATACTTGTAAAGCGTGTCCGGACTCACTCCCAGGTACTGCGACGCCTGGCGAATGTTCATAACTTCACGCGAGTCGGCCATAGTTCCAAACCCTTTCCACAGATTCAGGCCCGGTATCGGGCAAACGTTGGGAGAAAATTCCTCGCACAAAACTGCGTTCGAGTGAATTTAGGTGTGCTGAGCATATATCAACCGGGAAAGTGCCAAGGTCAAGGCGTATCTTCGGGTTTTACCGGGTTTTATGCCTGTTTTCTGGAAACGGGCGAGACAGGAGTTACCTACTGATACTATGGATAGTGGTTTGTTGTAACGATGGTACCACTAATAGCAGTGTTTATACAGTCGGTTCGAGCGGTACCCCCATCGCGTAACCAAAGTACTACAGACGTTACTCAGGTGTCTGAACGGACGGAAAGGGGCGGAAAACCTCATTTAGCAATACACCATTGGCATTTGTCCTCTGTAGCGCCGGCGTCCCGCCCGCGAGGGCAGACAGTGGGCGATCGAGGTACCGGAGGCGAGGGCAAGATGCCCTCGCGACAGCCGCCGGGACGGCGGCGCTACCAAAACCTAGTACTCCGACAGCTCTTTCATGGCCTGGAACAGGTCCGCGGTCTGGGGCAGGATGGCGTTCTCGAGGTCGGGGTGGTAGGCGACAAAGACGTCCATGGCGGCCACCCGGCGGACGGGCGCATCCAGGTGCTCGAACATCTGGTCGGCGATGCGGGCCGCGATCTCGGCACCGTAGCCCCAGCTCAAGGTGTCTTCGTAGGCCACCAGGGCCCGGTTGGTCTTTTGCACCGAGGCTGCGATGGTCTCCCAGTCGAAGGGATTCAGGGTGCGCAGGTCGATCAGCTCCGCTTTGACCCCGTGCTCGCGCTCCAGTTTCTGTACCGCCTGCAATGCACGGGGCACGACCGCACCGTAGGTAATCACAGTAAGGTCGGTTCCGGCCTGCACCACTTTGGCTTTGCCAAACGGCACCATGTAGTCCGGACCCGGGTAGGGTGCGCGGCCATAGGTTTCCCGATAGAGCCGCTTGTGCTCGAGGAAAAGTACGGGATCGTCGCAGCGGATGGCGGTGCGCAACAGGCCCGCAGCGTCCAGCGCGTTCGACGGAAACACCACCCGCAGCCCGGGAATGTGGGTGAAGACGCTCTCGCCGCACTGGGAATGATAGATGGCTCCCCCGGTAAGGTAGCCGCCAATGGCCACACGAATGACGCAAGGCGCCGAGAACGTGTTGTAGGAGCGCCAGCGGATAAGCGGCAGTTCGCTGCGCAGTTGCATCATGGCGGGCCAGATGTAGTCAAAAAACTGGATTTCGACCACCGGCTTCAGACCGCGCTGGGCCATGCCCGTGGCGCGGCCGACGATGTTGGCCTCCGCGATAGGAGAGTTGAAGACCCGATCCGAGCCGAACTCTATCTGCAACCCGGCGGTGAGCTTGAAGACGCCGCCCTTACCCTTCACCAGTTTCTGCTTGAGATACTCTTCGCGACTGCAGTCGGCGACATCTTCTCCGAAGATCACGATGCGCTCGTCGCGGCGCATCTCGTCGCGCAGGGTAGAGTTGATCAGATCGGCCATGGTCTTAGGGACGGACTTCTTGCCATCCGTAGCCGCCGTTTCGGGCTTCGCGGGCGCCGGCTGGGTCTCGAAGACGGACGAGGTGGGATCAAGGTTCGGCGAATACACATACTGCAGGACCTTGTCGGGAGTGGGGGCCGGCGCCTGCAGGGCCCGATCGACGTCGACCTGCAGATCGTCATCGACCTGCTTTTCCAGCCGGTTGATGCCCTTTTCGTCGAGAATGCCTTCGCGAATCAGGAACATCTGCATGCGGGTGATGGGATCGCGCTGGGCATCACGCTGGCGCTCGGCATCGGGCCGGTAGAGGCGTTCGTCGTCGGAAAGGGAATGGGAGTAAGGCCGGATCACGTGGGCGTGGACGAAGGCAGGACCATGCCCGGCGCGGCTGTGGGCCACGGCGCGGACAAAAGCGGCATAGCTCGCGACCGGGTCAGTTCCGTCCACCTCTTCAAAGTGGAAGTTGGGAAAACCGCTGACCAGGCGGGAGATATTGCCGCCGGCAGTCTGCACTTCCACCGGCACTGAAATGGCATAGCCGTTGTCTTCAACAACGAAAATCATGGGCAGCCGGGAATTGGCAGCGGTGTTCAGCGCCTCCCAAAACTCCCCTTCACTGCTGGTGCCATCGCCCAGCGAAACGTAGGTAATTTCGTCGCCGTGGAATTTGACCTCTTTGAACTGCCGGTAATCGCCGGTAGCCTTGCGGGCGGCGTCAGGATGAGCGGCATAGTAACGCCCGACCTCGGCGCAGCCTACGGCCTGCAGAATCTGGGTTCCGGTGGGTGAGGAGCCGGTGACAATGTTGAGGTCGGGAAGGCTCCAGTGGGACGGCATCTGTCGCCCGCCGGAACTGGGATCGTCGCCCGAGCCCACAGCCTGCAACAGCATGTCATAGGCAGTCGCGCCCAGGGCGAGGCAGAGCGCACGGTCGCGGTAATAGGGATAAAACCAGTCGTACCCAGCCTTGAGAGCGCAGGCCGCCGCCACGCCCACGGCTTCATGCCCGGCGCCGGAGATCTGGAAGAAGATTTTCTGCTGGCGCTTGAGCAGGATCTCCCGGTCGTCCACCCGGCGAGAGGTATACATGTGCCGGTAGGCTTCGATCAGCTGTTCGCGGGAGAGACCTTCATAGCTCTTCCCGGTTTTCTTGCCATCGCGTTCGGATACTGCGGCCGCTTTAGGGTCAGTCTTGGTGGTGGCCATCCGGCTCCCTTCGACGCAAGAGTACAAGCCGCCTTTGCATTGTAAATCCTGCGCCCGAACTCCGAATATACTGAATAGTTCAAAAAGATTGACCGCCGAAGTACGCGGAGGGCGCCGAGAAAACCTTCTCCTGGTTTCCTGGGCGATTTCGGCGTGCTTCGCGGTAAGACTACTTTTGCATGATCAAATTCCATCGCCCCTTCGATCCTCATAAAATTCGGCTGCTGATTTTCGACCTTGACGGCACCTTGATCGACTCCCGCCTTGACCTGGTGCATTCGGTCAATGCCACGCTGCGGCACATGAAGCGTGCAGAGCTGCCGGACGACGTGATTGCCAGCTATGTAGGGGATGGAGCACCGGCGTTGATTGGACGGGCCCTCGGCCAGGAGGCCGCTGACGAGAAACTGGTGCGCTCCGGCCTGGAGTACTTCCTGGCCTACTACCGCGAACATAAGCTGGACCACACCACGGTGTATGAAGGCATCAACGAAACCCTGGCGACTGTGCAGAATTCACGGAATGGGCGGCCCCGCAAGATGGCCGTGCTTTCGAACAAGCCAGTGAACCCCTCGCGCGCCATTGTCGAGGCGCTGGGGCTGGGTAAGTTCTTTCCCCTGGTTTATGGCGGCAACAGCTTTGCCACCAAGAAGCCCGATCCCGAGGGCGCGCAAACCATCCTGCGGGAAACGGGGTCGGAGCCCCACGAAACCTTGGTCGTGGGTGATTCCGGGGTGGACGTCCTCACCGGCCGCAATGCCGGGACCTGGACCTGCGGCGTAAGCTACGGCTTCGCCCCACATACCCTGCGTGACGCTGCGCCGGACGTGGTGGTGGACCAACCGCGAGAGTTGGCGGAATTGTTTGCCTGATTTCTGACTCCGTGTCCGCTCCTCCGTGGTTAACGCTGTTCCGGCCTTCATCAGCTAAACTCCATCGAGGATGCACAAGCCGCCAGATCCAGCCAGCTTCACCCCCGCCGAACTGCGCAAACTGCGCAGCCTTAAAGATCCATACGGAATCCAGCGTTATCTCGACGAGATGCCATACCACCTGGCTGACACGGCATGGTCGCCGCGCCGCGTGCTGCGCGAAAATACCGCGCACTGCCTGGAGGGAGCGATCTTTGCGGCGGCCGCCCTGCGTGCCAACGGCTTCCCTCCCCTTCTCCTGGACCTTGAAGCCGAACACGACACCGATCACGTTCTTGCCCTTTACCGGATTAAAGGCCACTGGGGCGTGGTGGCGAAATCCAACTACACCGGCTGCCGTTATCGCGAACCGGTCTATCGCTCGCTGCGCGAACTGGCCATGAGCTTTTTCAATCTCTATTTCAATATGCGGCGGGAGCGGACCCTGCGTACCTTCTCCCGCCCCGTGCACCTTGCCCGCTTCGATCATCTGCACTGGATGACTACGGAGAAACCCATCTGGTTCGTCGTGGATTACCTGTTCGAGGTCCACCACTACAAACTGCTGAGGCCCGGCATGGCCAGGCATTTGCATCGCGTAGACGATCGACTGTTTCGAGGCGAGGTGCTGGGGAAGGCGCGGAAACTCCGCTGACGCGGTATGAGAACAAGTTTCAAACGCATGCCCCCTCGATAGGCCCGTTCCTGAGGCAGCACCGGTGGTACAAGCCCTGACGTCCCATGTTTGCTAAGGGCGGGAGATACCGGGCCCAATGCTATGAAGCCGGCGAGGCAGCGTTATTCACCGAATCTTAACCTAACTGTTACCGGACCGTAACAAGGCCACCCTACCGTACGGAATGTCGAGCCTGGGCGTCGAGCGACCACAACAGAGCCCGACTACTCTCCTCAAAAGGTGACTACACATGAAGAAAAAGGCTGCCGTTCTGGGTCTGTTGGCCACCCTGTTGGCATGCAATATGTTCGCCGCTGAAGGCCCGGTGCCTGAAGGCATTCCCAATCTCGACCATGTCTTCCTCATCATTATGGAGAACCACGGTTTCAGCCAAATCATTGGCAACCCCGACGCGCCGTTCGCCAACCAATATGCAAAATCCGCCAATTCCGCGACCAACTACTTCGCGGTAGGCCATCCTAGTTTCACCAATTATTTGGAAATCGTGGGAGGATCGAATTTCGGGGTGCGCAGCGATAACGCTCCCGACTGGCACAACCAGAACTGCAGTCCGAATCTGGGGCCCAATCCCTATACCACCACCGACTTTCCCGCAAGCGCCAACGTTTGTCCGATCGCGGGCACGGGCACGGACGCGGCCACGCCGGCTATTGACTTCACCAACGAGTGTCCGGATCCGACGGTGACCGACCCCTGTGCCCCGGGCTTGATCAGCATTGATGGGCGATCGATTCCGGCCGCATCGAACACCGTTGGCAAGAGCATTGGTGATCAGTTGGCGGAGCATGGTCGCCGTTGGAAGAGCTATCAGGAGAGCTTGCCGATAACCGGAGCTGACGGCATTGCCTATAGTGACGGTTTCTTCACCGACCTCACGCCCGTCCCCGCTTCCCTGGGCGGTTCCGACGCTTTTGTCAAATTGTATGCCGCGAAGCACAACCCCTTTGTCTATTTCAAGAGTGTGCAGGATGGCCACGACCCCAACAACAGCCTGGCCAACGTTGTGGGCTTCGAGGGCAAGGGTGGTCTCTACGACGACCTGAATTCCGGCCGCCTCCCCGCGCTGTCGCTGATTGCGCCCAACCAGTGCAACGATCAGCACGGACGCGGCAACGGCGGCGCGCAGTGCGCCTTTGATCCGGTTACCGATGGCTCGCAAGCCGGCCTGAACCCGGCGCTGATTTATGTCGGCGACCTTACCTTAAGAACGATCGTGGGAGCGATCCACAGCTCACCTGCGTGGGAACATGGCCGCAACGCGATTGTGGTGGTGTGGGACGAAAACGATTACAGCTTCGTCCCCAACCTGAACAAGGTGCTGGTGATCGTGGATACCAACTACGGTCACCGCGGCGTGCAAAGCGGACACTTTTACACCCACTTCTCGCTGACCAAAACCCTGGAAGCAGGCTTCGGGCTTGGCTGCCTGAACCATGCCTGCGACCAGCACGTCGATGTCATGTCTGATCTTTTCGGAAGGAGACGATAACGCGGCGCCAGTGAGCCCCGCGATGGCAAGTGCGGGTGGCCCATTCTAAATTTCGCGTTCTTTGCGAAATTTAGAGTGGGGTATTGGAGGTTGGCCGACTAAGCCACAGGCGTAAGCGAGTCGGGATAGACGACACGAAAGCGCGAACGAACGGTGGGGAAACTTTGTCCCGCGGTCGAAGTGCCCCACTCAAGCCGAATCGGGATTGAGTGCGCCACCTGTCCTGTTGCGATCAGGAGATTGCGCACACGATCCACATCAACGAGCGAAACTGTTATCTCGCAGCAACCGGCTCCAGATGACTTCTGAGCAGCGGGGTAGCGCACGCCCTGCACCCGGCCGACCCGCAAATTGACACTCTGGTCACGAGCTCCTCAAGAATCATTGAAGTTTCTGGCCGCAAGTGGCCGATCATTCCGGTGGGCCTGGTTATGGATCGCATACACATTCCTGAACGTCTGGATCCGAGTAGTCGCATTGGCGATACTGAGCCGGATCGCCTGGTGGAGAAGCGTCAGAGTCGCAGGAAAAAGGCGAAGACGCCAGTTCCCGCGACACCCGACGCCTCGACCGAGAAGGATGACGACTCTCATCAACTGGACGAGCTTGCCTGATTGATGACAGGCGCTCGGGGCAGTAGGCGTGTGCAATTGCCCGCCTCGCAAAGGTCCAGACATTTGCCGGCTCTGCTTTCCGGAATACAATTCCTTCATGCCGTCCCGCTTCCTGATGCTGTTCCTTCTGGCGCCCATGACCTGGGCGCAAGGCGCGCCGGACATGGCCTCCGCGCCGCACTACCGGCAGCTGCTGGCGAACGATCAGGTGCGCGTGTTTGCGCTCACGCTCAAGCCGCTGGAGCGCACCATGGCGCGGCACGATCGCAACTTCCTGGTGGTTGCGCTGCTCGATTCCGATGTCGTGATCTGGCCGGAGGGAGAGTCGGACATTGTCGATTTTCACTTCAACCAGGGTGATGTGCGCTTCTACTCCAGTGGACGCGCCCTGGGCATTCGCAATGACCGCACTACGGAATATCGTAGTGTCACCGTCGAATTTCTCGACCCTAAAGTGACGAACTACGACTACCAGGCCTATTCCGGAAAGTGGGACCATGGGCCCGCCGCCATAAGCCCGCCGGTCGATCCCCACGCCCGGTTCATGAACGCGATTTCGCTGGGGACGGTCACGGTCAGCGACGTCCAACTACTTTCTCGCGATCCCCTTCCTCCGCCGGAGAAACCGGCCGCGGAACTGTTGCTTCCAGTCACCGACATCGACCTGAAAGCCGGTGAGTACGAGAGAATTCGCAAATCGTCGGGCGACGTAGCGTGGATCGCGGCGGGAAGGAAGTCCACATTTCTTAATGCGACGACGGATCCAGAGAGATTTATCGATATTTTATTCAAGACCCAGGCCAAGGACTGACCGTAGCACAGGGCGCTTCAACCAACCGACCTTATGACTCAGCGTGCCGCCACGCTCCTTCTTCTGGCGTTCATGTCATGGCCCGCGCTCGCGCAGGACAGGCTCACGAAAGCCCCGTCCGTGAGCCCGGCCGTGACGCCGGAGCTTTCCCAGGACCAGATTCGCGCCCTCATTCGCCAGGTGGCGGACAAAGACATCGAGAATGACAAGAAGCAGAACGACTACACCTACATTCAGCGTGAGGAAGAGCACAAGCTTGACGGTAAAGGCGAGGTGAAGTCCAGCGAATCCAGGACGCAGGAGATCATGGTGTTGTATGGAGAACAAATACAACGCCTGATCGCTAAAGACGACAAGCCGCTCTCAGAAAAAGACGCGGCCAAGGAAGAGGAGAGAATCAGGAAACTGACCGATAAGCGCAAGAACGAAACTGAAGACCAGCGCAGGAAGCGGACCGAAGAGGAAGAGAAGGACCGCGAAGACGCACGCAAGTTTGTGGGTGAAGTTGCCGACGCGTACAACTTCCGTCTGGTTGGCACGGAGAATCTCGACGGGCGCGAGACCTACGTGATCGACGCCCAGCCCCGGCCCGATTTCCAGCCCCACCTGAAGCAGGCGAAGATCCTGCCCAAGTTCCGTTTTCGCGCCTGGGTCGACCAGGCTGAATCACAATGGGTCAAGCTGGACGCGGAATGCATTGATACCGTTTCCGTGGGCTGGTTCCTGGCACGAATTCACAAAGGATCGCGCCTGCTGATCGACCAGACCCGAGTCAACGACGAAGTCTGGCTGCCCCGGCATGTCGCGATCAAGGTGGATGTGCGCGTCGCCCTGCTGAAAAATTTCAACTTGGAAGCGGATGTAACCTACCGCGACTACAAAAAGTTTCGCACCGACACCAGGATTGTGCCCGCAGCGGAGATCCCCAACTCGCCGAGTCAGTTCTCGCCTCATCCCTGATCTTTCTCCCGCGATTTGTTCATCGATTATTCATCAGAACGGGACAAACCTTTTGCAATTTCCGGACGAACTGGTGACACGTGTGGACGGGTCCCAACCTAAGCTCGCATCGTGAGTCGCAGTCATCCGCTGCATCACAAACCACATCAATCCGCAAAAGATATGGAGTGCAGAGTTTATGAAGAAAGACGATCTCCCTTCTACTGTGCCAGCGCAAACTACCTCTTCCTCAACTGAATCAGAGCTCGACTCTCCACGGCGGAGCGTTGGCCCCAGGCGCTCATTTCTCAAGAGCCTCGGGATCGCCGGTGCTGCGCTGGGCGCGGGCACGCTCTTAGCAACTCAAGCAAGCGCTGATGATCGGAGTGGCACCCTCAGCCGAGGAGATGCCGCCATTCTGCGTTTCCTGGCTGCCGCCGAAATCATTGAGACCGATCTATGGCTGCAATACCAGGAACTCGGAGGGACCCAGGACACGGAGTTCTCAAGTTTCATAGGCGGAAACCCGCTCTACACCCAGGCCCTCTCGATTCTGGATGGGGACATGGACCAATATATCCACGACAACACGGATGACGAGATCAGCCACTTTCGTTTCATCAACGCGTATCTGGCTTCCAAAGGCGCCAGCCCGGTCAATCTCGACAAGTTCCGCACCTTGCCAGGCAGCCAGGCGACTGGTGCCAACAAGTCGAAGAAGCGCCTCACTAACCTGATGAACCTCAATGTGGACACCAGTTTCTGGAGCCGATACCGCATTGACAATGAAAACCCCGATCTCGATCCTAGCTTCAAGTTTCCTCAAGCGGTTGTGATCAAGAACCGGACAGCCATTCCCAGGAACGATGACGACCTCGTCGGCCCGGCCCTGATCGCTCCCTTTGACGTTCCCGACCACTTGAAGGCGATCGCCTTCACCGCGGGGTTTCACTTCGCTTTCATTGAGGCAGGTGGGACCAGCCTCTATCCTTCACTGGCGCAGCGGGTAAGCAATCCGGAGGTTCTGCGAATCCTGCTTAGCATCGGCCCCACCGAGACGGCCCATTTTCAGACTTGGCAGGATAAGGCAGGCAATGCGTTGGCCCTGACCGACGTAGATCCAGTCACCGGGTCAACGGTCACATTCAACGACCTCACCACTGGCCAGCCTGAGTCGCTGCAGTCCAATTTGATCATGCCGGAACCGTGCCCGTTCCTGAGCCGCAAGTTCCCGAAGTGTTCGATCATTCGTCCAACCGCGACCAAGGGTGCTGCCATGGGAGCGGTCAAGGCCCTCACTGCAGATGGGCTATTCATCGGCCAATCGCACGAGTTCTTCGAAGCACTGCGCGATCTGGCCGAGGAGGCCGATGACGCGAAGCGCGAGTTCTAAGCCGTGGGGCGTGGTGTAGGAAGTTTCTCCCGGTTAATTCGGCAGGCGCACCGCCTGAAGCTCGGGTTCGAGCGCCTGCATTGTTGTCGGGCAACAACAGTTTGAAGTAGTACTCCGCTGAATCAAGGAGCATTCATGTTTGAAGGACTTTTTCAACCGATGCATCTGCTGGTCATCTTTGGGATTGCGCTGCTGGTGTTTGGGCCGAAAAAGCTGCCGGAGTTGGGCAAAGGAGTCGGCGAAGGCATTCGCGGCTTCAAGGCAGCAATGAATCTGCGGGAGGAAGAGAAGCCTTCCAATACGGCCAGCAACCCGGGCGGCAATGGTTGAGAAAGTGCGCCATCGAGAAGCACGGACCGCGGCATCCCGATGGGTGGCGCAAAATTATAGTGTCTGGATCAAGTCTTCGATTTTCCGGCCACTTCCAACCGGGTTTCCGCCCGTTTAAGGGCGTCTTCGGCGTGGGTGAAGTCGGCTTCGGTCTTGCCGGTCTTCAGGGCTTCCTCGGCGCGTTGCTTCGATTCCTGGGCGCGCCTCACGTCGATTTCTTCTGGGCGCTCGGCAGTTTCAGCGAGGATGGTCACCTTGTCCGGAAGGACCTCGGCGAAGCCCCAGGCCACCGAAAGATAGGAGGTCTGGCCGCCCTTGCGGTAACTGATTTCGCCCACCGCCAACTCGGTAATCAGCGGCGCGTGGCCGGGCAGGATGCCGAGGTATCCGTCCTTGCCAGGAATCTGGATTTCCTCTGCCACATCCTTCACCACCATTTTTTCCGGGGTGACGATCTCGAGTTGGAATGAATCAGTCATCAGTCGTTGGTCGTTGGTCGTTGGTCGTTGGCCAAAGACCAAGGACCAACGACCACCGACGGTTCTTACGCTGCTTTCAACTTCTCCGCCGCCTCCAGCACTTCATCAATTGTGCCCTTCATGTAAAAGGCCTGTTCGGGGATGTCGTCGTACTTGCCCTCGTTGATTTCCTTGAATCCCTTCACTGTGTCGGCAACCTTCACATAGCGGCCCGGCGAGCCCGTGAACTGTTCGGCCACGTGGAACGGCTGGGAGAGGAAGCGCTGAATTTTTCGGGCGCGCGCCACGCTGATCTTCTGGTCCTCGCTCAGTTCGTCAATACCGAGAATGGCGATAATGTCCTGCAGGTCTTTGTAGGTCTGCAGGGTCTTCTTCACGCCCTGCGCCACGTCGTAGTGCTCCTGACCCACGATGCGCGGATCGAGAATGCGCGAAGTCGAAGCCAGAGGATCCACCGCGGGATAGATTCCGATTTCGGTCAGAGCGCGCGAGAGCACCGTGGTGGCATCGAGGTGAGCAAACGTCGTGGCGGGAGCGGGATCGGTGAGATCGTCGGCGGGAACATAGATGGCCTGCACCGATGTCACGGAACCTTTTTTGGTCGAAGTAATCCGTTCCTGCAACTCGCCCATTTCCGTGGCCAGGTTCGGCTGGTAGCCCACGGCACTGGGCATGCGGCCGAGCAGCGCGGAGACTTCCGATCCGGCCTGGGTGAAACGGAAAATGTTGTCGATGAAGAGCAGCGTGTCCGCGCCTTCTTCGTCGCGGAAATATTCAGCCACGGTCAGTCCGGTCAGCGCTACCCGCAGACGCGCGCCGGGGGGCTCCGTCATCTGCCCGTAAATCAGGGCTGCCTTGGACTTCGATGGATCGCCCGGTTTGATCACGCCAGACTCGGTCATTTCCAGCCAAAGATCGTTGCCTTCACGCGTCCGTTCACCCACGCCGGCAAACACGGAATATCCGCCGTGCTGCTTGGCAACGTTATTGATCAGTTCCTGGATGAAGACGGTCTTGCCCACGCCGGCGCCGCCGAACAGCCCAATCTTTCCGCCCTTCAGGAAGGGCTGAATGAGATCGACGACCTTGACCCCGGTTTCGAACATTTCGGCAGTAGTGGCCTGATCCTCGAACAGAGGCGCCGGGCGATGGATAGGCATGGTCTTGGTGTGCTCGATCGGCCCCAACTGGTCCACCGGTTGACCGATCACGTTCATGACCCGACCGAGCGTGCCGCGGCCCACGGGCACCGAGATCGGTCCGCCCTGGTCGATGGCTTTCATGCCGCGCACCATGCCTTCGGTGGCTTCCATGGCGACGCAGCGCACTCGACCTTCGCCCAGATGCTGCTGCACTTCCATAATCACGTTGACCGGATTGGGCACAGTGAATCCGTCGCTCACGACTTTGAGCGCCTCATAAATCGGCGGCATGGCGCCCTCGACAAACTGCACGTCAACGGCGGGGCCGGAAATCTGGATGACGCGTCCAATTCTCTCTGGCATGGGACCTCGGCTTCTGGCTTTCGGCTTCTGGCTTTCGGCTTCTGGCTTCTAGCTTGATCCAAAGCTCGCGACCGTGCCGTTGACGACTGGCCAGGAGCTAGTAGCTAGGAGCGGTTTTTACTGCGCTGCTGCTCCACTTACAATTTCAATAATCTCTTTCGTGATCTTGGCCTGCCGGGCCCGGTTCATGGCCAGGGTCAGGGAATCGATCATGTCGGTAGCGTTGTTGGTCGCGGCGTCCATGGCGGTCATGCGCGCCGCGTGCTCTGCCGCCACCGATTCCTGCAGGCCGCGAAAGACCTGTATGGCGACGTATTTGGGCAGAAGCGTTTGAAACAGTTCTTCCGGAGACTGCTCGTAAATATAGTCAACTGGAGCGGCTGCAAACCTGGCGGCGGCGGCATCAATGTCGCGCGTGTCAACCGGACGCACGCCGACGCCCGCGCCTTTTACAGCTTCGAGGACGCGATCCCTTTCCTCTTCACTCATGGCTTCCGCCATCTTTACTTCGGGCGCACCAATCTGTTCGATGGGCAGGATCTGTTCCACAATCAAGCGCTGCGCGATTACTGACTTGAACTCGTTGAACACCTGATACACGGCATCAATTTCTTCCCGGCTATAGCGTTCGATGACGCGTTCAGCCAGATTCGACGCCAGGGAGTACTCGATTTTGTTCAAAACTCCGATCTGCTCGCCCACGATGGTAGTTTGCGGGGGGGCTTGCGAATCGGCTGCTCTCGGCTCCGCTGCGGGGTACCGGCGCCGCAGAAAATCGCGCCCTTTGCGGCCGATGGTCTCAATCTCGAGGTTCTTGTCCGCCTTGGTCTCGATAAAACGTGTCGCCGCTTTCAGGAGATTCGTGTTGAAAGCTCCCGCCAGCCCTTTGTCGCCGGTGACCACGATCAGCAGAACGTTCCTTTCCGGGCGCCGCGCCAGCAGAGGGTGCCGAGCCTCACCGGTTTCCGGATCGTAGATCTCCGCCCGCGACACCAGCGATTTCAGCACGTTGGTCAGCATCTGCGCGTAAGGGCGCGCCGCCAAAGCACGCTCCTGCGCCCGCCGCAATTTCGCCGCCGAGACCATTTTCATGGCCTTGGTGATTTGCCGCGTGTTGGTTACGCTGCGTATGCGCCGCCGGATGTCGAGAATGTTGGGCATGAATCAGTCGTCAGTCGTCGGTCTTCAGTCGTCCGTTATTGGTCGTTGGTCGTTGGCCTCAAGCTAAAAGCTAAGAGCTAAAAGCTATTTCGCCGCTGCCTGCCGGTCTGCTACGAATGTTTCTTTACTCTGCTTAATCACTTTGCTCATCTCGGCTTTGAGCGCGTCGTCCAGAACTTTCTTTTCCATGATGGTGCGCAGCAGGCCGGGGTTGGTAGCGTCTACATATTTGTAGAGTTCGGCTTCGAACTCGCGCACCTGCTCCACCGGGAGGTCGTCAAAGAACCCGTTGGTGCCGGCAAAAATAATCAGGATCTGTTTGGAGAATGGCAGGGGCGAAAACTGTTTCTGCTTGAGCACTTCGACCAAACGCTGGCCGCGATTGAGCTGCGCCTGCGTGGCCTTGTCGAGGTCACTGCCGAACTGCGCGAATGCTGCCAGTTCGCGGTACTGCGCCAGTTCCAGCTTCATGCTGCCGGCCACCTGCCGCATGGCTTTGATCTGCGCACTGCCGCCGACGCGGCTCACGGAAATTCCCACGTTTACAGCCGGGCGTACGCCGCTGTTGAACAAATCGGTTTCGAGAAAGATTTGCCCGTCGGTGATCGAAATCACGTTGGTCGGGATGTACGCCGAAACGTCGCCCGCCTGGGTTTCGATGATAGGCAGGGCGGTCAGCGAACCGCCGCCCATTTTGTCGCTCAATTTGGAGGCGCGCTCCAGCAGCCGGGAGTGGAGATAGAAAACGTCTCCGGGATAGGCTTCGCGGCCGGGAGGACGCCGCAGCAGCAGTGAAATCTCGCGATACGACGCCGCGTGTTTCGAAAGATCGTCATAAATCACCAGCGCATGCCGCTTGGAATCTCGGAAGTACTCGCCCATGGCGCAGGCCGCATAAGGCGAGATGTACTGCATGGGAGCCGGTTCCGAAGCCGACGCGGCCACCACGATGGTGTACTCCATGGCGCCGGCGTCGCTGAGAATCTTGACCACCTGGGCAATCGAAGAGCGCTTCTGTCCGATCGCGTTATAAATACAAATCAGATCATTGCCCTTGCTGTTGATGATGGTGTCGAGCGCCACCGCGGTCTTGCCCGTCTGGCGATCACCGATGATAAGTTCGCGCTGTCCGCGGCCAATCGGAATCATGCTGTCGATGGCCTTCAGCCCGGTTGCCATGGGCTCGCGCACCGGCTGCCGGTCGATCACACCCGGAGCCAGACGCTCCAGCGCGATGAACTGGTCGGTGGCGATGGGACCCTTGTCGTCGATGGGCTGTCCCAGCGAGTTCACCACTCGACCCACCAGAGCCTCGCCCACCGGCACACTCATGATGCGGCCGGTACGCTTGACCTCGTCGCCTTCGCTGATTTCCGTGTACTCGCCCAGCAAAACCACGCCCACCTGGTCCTCTTCCAGGTTCATGGCAATGCCGGCCACATCGTGCGGGAACTCGAGCAGTTCTCCGGCCATGACCTTGTCAAGCCCATGCACCCGGGCAATGCCGTCGCCCAGAGTGAGTACCGTCCCCACTTCATCCACGGCGATCTTGGACTCGTAGTTCTCGATCTGCTGCCGGATCAGCTGCGTGATCTCGTCTGCTTTGATTTGTGCCATAAGGTCAGCTCTTAACCGTTAGCTTTTAGCTCCTAGCTTTTCTTCGCGTCCTCTGCGGATTTTCGTTGCGCTCTTTGCGGTCAAGTTCTTCGAAACTTTCACTCCCCATCAACCTAGCTTTAGTTCAAGCTAAGAGTTCGAGGCTAAGAGCTGATCGCTTCTCTGATCCGCTCCAGCTGGCCCTTCACCGAACCGTCGTAGATCATGCTGCCGACCTTCACAATGGCACCGCCGAGAATTGAACTATCCTGGGCGTAGCGGGCGCGGACCTTGTGGCCGGTCAGCTTCGCGACCTGGGCCTCGAGCCCACTTCGTTCCGGCGGGCCCAACTCGCGCGCGCTGATGATCTGGGCCTCGACGAACCCCATCCTGCGGTTGAGTTCGTGCTCAAATTCTTTCACGATCGGATCCAGAAACTGAATGCGCCGGTGATCGATCAGCACTGCGACAAAGTTTCTCACCGGCCTGGAGAGTCCGGCGCGCGCCACGATCGCGTCCAGCAATGCGCGCTTCTGTTCCGCCGGAATGGACGGAGCTTCCCACACTTCCCGTAATTCCCGGCTGCCGGCGGCGAGCTGAGCCAGAGACTGCGCCTCCTGCAGCGTCTTCGCCGGATCCAGGCGCTGGTCAAAGACCACGTCGGCGAAGGCGCGGGCGTAAGTGCTGGTCACGGAAGCCATGCTCTAGTGGCCGTCCTGTCCGGTTTTCGATCCGCCACCGTTGGGATTGTTCGGCGACAGCTCTTTCGCAAACTCCCGCACCAACGCCTGGTCGGTGGCCGTGTCCACTTTCATCTGCCTGGCAGCAAGAGACACCGCCAGATTGGCCGCATAGGCGGTCAGTTCGCGGCGCGCCAGTTTGGCTGCCGCCGTAATTTCCTGTTCGGCGGATTCAACAATCTTGCGCGCATCTTCTTCCGCCGCTGCCTTGATTCGCGTTTCTTCTGCGATTGCTTCTTTTTCCGCGGCCACGCCCATCCCGGCGATCTCCGTGCCTAAGCGGGAGAGCCGGCTCTCGATTTCATCCAGGCGGCGGTTGGCTTCCTGGCTCGCCTGTCGCGCCTCCTCCATCGCCTTCTGGATCGAGGCCGTGCGATTGCGGAACACGTTGGGCAGGTGCTTCTTCGAGAAATAAACAACCGTGCCCGCGACCACGGCAAAATTGAACAGCACGCACAGCCAGTACGCATGCTGCAGGCTCAGCCCGGTCAGCTTCGCCACCAACTGCACCGACGGCGAGTGCTTGAACTGGTCCTGCTCCTCGCCCGCGGCTTCACGCGATTCCTTGGCCAGCTCGGCGTTCATGGTGGCCGGTTCTTCAGGCGCAGCCGCCTGGGCCTGTGCGCCCGCGCAGAGCAGTATGCCCGCCAAAAACAGAGAAGCGACAATCGGATGAGCGGTGCGGATGCGGCGTGGGGAGAACATCAGTCGCCTCCCGCCGGACTCTGGCTCGCCGGTTGCAGAACGGTGCGAATGATGGCAGCAGCCAGTTTTCCACTCTCGGCCCGCAGGCCGGTTTGTGCAGCTACCTTGTCCTGCTCAATGGCTGCTCGCGCTTTTTCCACCTGTCCCTGCGCCCTGGCCCGCGCTTCGGCCACTGCCGCAGCCCGCGCCTGCAACGCCAACTGCCGCCGTGCTTCCTGGCTCTTGAACACTGTCATACGCGCCTCCCGCAGCCGCTGCTCATATTCCGCGGTTCGGGCTTCAGCCTGGGCGATGTCAGCGCGCGCCTTCTCGATCGCACCCTCGGTCCGGCTACGCCGTTCGGCCAGCACTTTAACCAGAGGTTTGTGCACCACCGTGGTGTAAATGCCGAACAGCAAGACGATGAAGATAATGGTCGGCACGGACCCGAGCAGTAATCCGCCTAGTTGTCCTAGTATCTCGTCCATTGTGTGCTGATCAGGTCTAGAGCGTAAGGAGGCTTAAGACCATTGAAAGTAACATGTTACGAATCGAGTGTCAACGCGGCCAAAGGCCGTTTCCGGATTGAAACCGAGGTCTTGGAACTATTTCGCCAGATCGCGGAAAGTTGCTTGACATCCGGCATAACGGGTCTAGCATGGAGTTATCACCTCCGATCCAATCCGGATCGAATGGGCCGATAGCCAAGGAATGTCACCGCTTCTTGGTTGCCGGCCCATTTAAGCTTTCAGGCATCAGCTCTCAGCTCTCACCTCATTTCGAGTCAACCGGTGTCTAATTCAATGTGAAGGCGCTCCGCTACAGTCTCCTCCTGCCGCTTATTCACCTCGCGATTACAGCCCCCTTGATGTATCGCCAGGAATCGGGGGATTGGGCAGCGCAGATAAGCTTGTTCCAGAAGTTCGATGCTATTGAAACAGCCGAGGAGGCTGCCAGATCTGCTTCGGCCCCATCTCAGGGGTCCGCCTCCTTAAGCATCGGATGGGATCCGATTTCTGTCGATTACTGGACAACCACATCGGTTAAAGCCATCTACACCGTGGAGTGGCCAGCGGGCCTAGTGGTGGGATGGTATATGCATCCTTCCAGCTTGTACTTTAGCGGAGTGTTGCAGTACATCCTTCCCCGCCTCGTGAAACGAGTAGCCGGAGGGGCGCGGATTGTGCTGTTGGATTGCGTACTCTTGTTCGCGATTTGGGCACAATGGTGGCTTGTAGGTCGCCGTCTAGATCAACTACGGCGACAAGGTAAGGAGATGGGTGCCTGGACTCTTCCGGTCGCAGTGATAACGGTGGGCGGAATCGTGATGGCAGCTCTGTCTCGAAGTTCAGGTAAGTGGGAAGAGATTGCCATTCTCTGCGGCTTACTAGCGTTTCTTGCCTGGGTAGCGCTGCTTTTGATGTTCGCCGTTGTGGCTGTGCAATGGGCGCTTCGGTTGAGCCGGAAAGGCGGTCCCGAGTACGACTAATGCACGACAAAAGCCCTGACCTTCCTCACCACCGACTCCGGCGCTTCCACTTCCATCTCCACCAATCCATCATTGTAGGCGCGGGAATAAATTCGCGAGCGTGCTTCGAGCAGCGCCAGCAGCTTCCCCTCTTTCTGAGGTACGCGCAGATGCACGCGGCTCAATGGATCCTCAGACAGCATTTCGTCAATCCGGTCCAGCAGCGTCGTCATGCCCGTGCCCTTGGCAGCCGAGACATGCACTCTGCTGGCGTCGTCGAGCAACGACTCGCGTTGCTTGGGCGGCAGCAGGTCAATCTTGTTCATCACCCGCAGACGCGGCTTGCTATCCGCTTCGAGCTCTCTGAGGACTTTGTCCACCTGCGCGTCCTGTTCCTCCGACAAGGGGCTGCTGGCGTCTGAAACCTGCAGGACCAGTGAGGCGCGCTGCACTTCCTCGAGCGTGGCGCGAAAGGCGGAGACCAGCGTGTGCGGCAGGTTGCGGATGAATCCGACCGTGTCGGAGAGCAGCACTTTTCTTCGCGAGGGCAGCGCCACCGAACGGATCGTGGGATCGAGCGTGGCAAACATTCGCGGGGATTGCAGCACGGCTGCATGGGTCAGTGCATTGAAGAGCGTCGACTTCCCCGCATTGGTGTAACCGACCAGCGCGACCGTCGCCACCGGCACCGCCTCCCGCCGCGCCCTTTGTTGCGCCCGCACCCGGCGCACGTTTTCGATCTGCTCTTTCACATGCCGGATGCGCCGGTGAATTTTCCTGCGATCGGTTTCGAGTTGAGTTTCCCCAGGACCGCGGGTGCCGATGCCGCCGCCCAGTTGCGACATTTCTATTCCGCGTCCGCCCAGGCGGGGCAGCATGTACTCCAGTTGCGCCAGTTCGACCTGCAGCTGGCCTTCCCGCGTCCGCGCATGTTTGGCGAAAATGTCGAGGATCAGCTGGGTGCGGTCGATCACCCGGGTGTTGACCAGCTTTTCGATGTTGCGCTGCTGCGAAGCGGTGAGGTCGTGGTCGAAGAGCAGCAGATCGGCAGAGACCGAAGCGGTGGCGCCCGCGATCTCCTCCAGCTTGCCGCTTCCGATCAGGGTCGCCGGGTCGGGACGGTCGCGATGCTGCAGAAACTCTCCGACAATTTCCGCGCCTGCACTCACCGCCAGAGAGCGCAGCTCGTCCAGCGACTCTTCGGCGCTGAACTCGGGGATGTCCGGGGCCTTGGTCGCCAGCTTTGCGGTGGAACTGTCGCGAGCCGCCTGGGCGGCCGCGGTCAGGGGACCGCTCCCGGCCCGCGGGGATGCCGGCCCGCGGGAGCGGGTGCGCGCGTCAAGGCCGATGAGAAACGCACGCTCCCGGGGCACACGGCTTCCGTTCGCCGCCGGGCACACGCCCTGCGTCGTGGGTTTTACCACCGCTGGTCTTACGGAAGGATCTGGATTTTGGACTGCTCAATTTGTCTGACTCGGCGCTTGGGCGATCAGCGACGGCCCGTCAGCCCTCTGTCCCGGAGGGACGCGGCATCGCCGCCGCTTCCGCGCTCGTTGTCGGGGCCCCCGCCGATGCCGCCAGGACCGTCGGCCTCTCCCCATGGCTGTGCAAGGTCTTTCCCATGGCGATGGTGGAGATGGCATGTTTAAAGATCAGTTGTTCCTGATTGTTAGTTTCGAGCACGACGGAATACTTGTCGAAGGAGCGGATGCGGCCCGTGAGTTTGACTCCGCTCAGCAGGTAGATGGTGATACTGGTTCGCTCCTTGCGTGCGGTATTGAGGAAGGTGTCCTGGATGTTTTGCGGCGGCTTATTTTCCATCACCGATCTCCTTAGTCCTGACGGCAACGTCCTGAACGGTCAGGTCTGCACTGCACTGCTCCTGGCGGCGGCTGGGCACCACCGCAAGAATAGGGATAAACAGGCAGTGCGTTCATGGCGCAAAACTCGGTGCGCTGGAACGCAACGCCGACTGGCGAGTATTTGTACGATACGGCGTTGCTGTCCGCATTTCAAGTTGCCGGGTTCTGGATGGTTTCCGGCCACAACCGTCTTTGGGAACTTTGGGGCATTTCTTTGCGAACTTTGCGGTTCAGGATTTAGGATTTTTGAACCCTTCCGGCGAGGTCAAACTCTCTGCCGCGAAGAACACGCAAAGTCCTCAGAGTAAGGCATCCCCCCGATTGACATCGCCAGCACAAAGTGCAACCATTCTCGCCTTCAAAGAGCAGCCGCAGTCGAAAAGAGCTGCCGTGCTCATTCCGAGCTTCGGGAGTCATGTATGGATCATACGATCGCTCTGTTTGTCATGCCCACTCACACCGGCACCGAGGCGCTCGCCTTCATGCTGCGCTGGGTCCACCTGCTGGCGGGCATCACATGGGTGGGGCTGCTCTACTTCTTCAACCTCGTGAACGTGCCCTTCATGAAGCAACTGGACGCGGCCAGCAAACCCAAGGTCCTGCAATACATGACCATGCCCGCGCTGCAACTCTTCCGCTGGAGCGCCATGCTGACCGTGTTCATGGGCTTCTGGTACTGGTCGCAAATTTATGTCGCCGCTGACGCGCATCGCATGGGAGTCGGCGCTGGCAGCACCATCGGGCTCTTTCTGCTGATCTGGGTCGCGGCCTCCATGATCCTCTATTTCGTGATTTCAAAAACGCCCAGCGGATATGTATTGGGGGTGATCACGGCGGTGCTGGTGTGCGTTGCCGGTTGGCTGTTCGTGACCTACACGCCGGTGGGCCAGGACGATAACCATGTGCTCTCGATCGGCATCGGCGGCGGACTGGGATTCATCATGCTGTTTAACGTCTGGGGAATCATCTGGCGCAACAACAAGATGATCATCCGCGGGACCCTGGCGGGCACGCCTCCAGCCAATGCGGCGGTCATGGCGCGGCAGGCGTTTCTGGCCTCGCGCATGAATTTCTTCCTGTCGGTGCCCATGATATTTTTCATGGCCGCCAGCTCGCACTACACGATTCTGGGAAAGTAGCAGGGCCCCTCGAGCAGTGCGCAGGTGAGTCGCGACCCCATCCGGTTACTTGACCTGGAAATTCCTCGGATCGAGCGGCTTGTTATTCGAAATCTCATCAGCGGCGAGGTCCCATTCATATACCAGAGTGGTGCCGTTCTGAAGTTCCTCGGTGAAATGAATTACATACTTCGTAGGCAGGGTGATGCCTTCGGCCGTCTTGAAATCGCTGAAACGTTCTTCGATGGTATAACGCGTTTCCTTCTGTCTGGAGCTCTGAGTGATGTCTGCGCCCGCTGTGCTAGATGGTGCGGTGGTCAGCCCCGCCTGGTCTGAAGTGGAAGGCGAAAAACCGCCCAGACCTGAAGCCAAGGTAATCGCATACGTTGTCATGATGTGCTGAAAAGTCTGAGCGTCGAAATAAAGGTGAATGGTGAGATCGTCTCTCTTCCTCGAATGATAAGTAAGCTGATAGGCGCTGCGGCCATCCACTTTCCTTTGTCCATCGAAGTTGAGCTTGGCCTTATTCTCGCTCAAATTGAGCAGTGCCCAGGCGGTGGTCAACTCTCCGCCCAACAATCCCTCGCGAACGACTTGATCCTGGGCACGCACGAACTCACCTAAATCCGACCATTTGTGGCTGGACGTCGTCGCGGCCACGGAAACTTTCTCGCCATCGGTGACGAACTGCTCGCCACGGTAGTCGTTGTTGGCCAACTTGATCATCAGGACCGATTTGCGTCCCTCCGAGACCAGAGCACTGGTGCCCTGGAGCTCCCCGCCGCCTCCGACCCGAATTTTGAAGTGCGATGTTCCCTGTACGATGCGCGACTTGGCTCCGGCCCGGACTTCCGCCGTGCCGATGGAATCCAAATGCCGGGCCACGATCTCTTCGGGCCTCATCTCTGCTGCATGCAGGACCGGAACGATAGCCACCCGCAGTGCCACTACCGCCATGATGCCGACGATACACTTCACACTCCCGGACATTTGCCGACCCAGTTTCATCTCTGCACCTCTCCGATGCCGGTGGAAGCGCGAAGGGCCACTGCAGGGCACTTCACCATGCCATGCCGCCAGAAAAAAGCCGTCCGCGGTTTCAGGCGCGGACGGCCATCTCCGGTCCTCTGGTTGTAACGGTTCAGAATATCAACTTCGCAGCCATCTGAAGCTGGCGCGCTCCGGTGGTACCGTCGGGGCGCCCAATCTGCTCGGTAATGACGCCGAACAGAGGTGTAAACAGCCCGTTGCCTTGCCCGGCATTTCCTTCGCCCGGCGTGGCAAAGTTCGGGTGATTAAACATGTTGTAGACTTCCAACCGCATTTCCAGACCCAGCCGCTCGGTCAACTTCGTGGTTTTCGAAAGAGACAGATCAGAGTTAACGAAGCTGGGGCCGTGGAAGAAATTACGTCCAAGATTTGGTGCTTGATCAAAGGGAGGGTTCGAAAATGCAGCCGGGTTCGTAAAGAAGACCTTTGTCCCCGGCACAAAAGTCGCGCTGCTGGACGCGAATGGGTCTCCATTCACGCTGGCGCGACCAACCCGGCCGACGCGCTGGCTGTCCCGGGTCCCAATCACGTCGAAGGCGCGACCCGACTGCAGGCTGGTAACACCCGACAATTGGAAGCCCTCCAGGATGCGACCGACAACGCCGTGATTGGCGTAAGCCTTGCCGCGGCCAAAGGGCATCTCCCAGATGTAATTGATGACTCCGATGTGCCGGATGTCATGGTCCGAGTTACCGCGATCCTGCGCAGGATTGAGCGGATTGCGAACAAAGTTCACCCCGGCGCCGGCGGCTACGATGGGATCGTTGGCATCATCAATCGAGTGTGACCAGGTGTAGGCGCCCTGCAGTTGCAGCCCGTACTGCAGCCGCTTGGTGACTTTAACCTGCAGCGAATCGTATTCTGCGTTGCCGCCGGAATCGATCAGCACGGCCGAGCCTGCCCCGCCGCGGCCAATCGCGTTGTGCGCTACCGCGTCGAACGGCAGCGACCCGAACTCGAACCCAGAGTACAGATTTCCTGCGCCGGAGACGTCACTCGAGACACAGGTCGTGGAATCTCCGTTGATATTGGTGAACGGCGTCACGCCGTCGCAAGCCGCCAGCAATGCCGCTACCAGCGCCGGCTGCGGCGGATTGGCATCGATGTCGCGGAAAATATGGTGGCCCTGGTTGCCGACATATGCCATATCCAGCGTCATCTGTAACGGCAGCTCGCGCTGGATGCCGACGAACCAGCTGTTAAGCACCGAGTTGCGGAAGTTGTGTGGGATGATTTCGGGAGCCTGCAAAGCACCATCTGGAATGCTGGGTTCGAATGCTTGATTCGGCGGTTGCAAGGGAAAGAATCCGCTGTCAAACAGCGCATTGTTTATTGTTTCGAACGGTTGGGTGGAATAAGTCGCCTGCAACGGGGGATTGCCCCGGCTGTTGCCAAAGAGATTGCCAAAGACGCGATCGTGGAAAATGCCGAAAGAGGCGCGCACCGACGTCTTCCCGTTATTCCACGGATCCCACGAGAAACCTACCCGGGGCTCGATGTTGGTGGGATCGTTGTCATAAAGCAGCCGCCCGCTTCCGGGACCGGCGAATTGGAAAACCACCGGAAACGACGTGGGGTCGGTAAACAAATTCGAAAGATTGCCATTCTTCTCGTAAGGCACGCCATTGAATTGATAGCGTATACCCAGATTGAGGGTGAAGTTGGGACGCAGCTTCCAGCTGTCCTGGGCGTAAAACGCATACTCGTGCTGGATGTAAGTCTTGCTATCGTCTGGCCGGCGGCTGCCGTCCTTATTGAAAAACTGCGCCTGACTGTCTCCAATAGCGATGCCAAACCAGGCTCCGGCGGCATCGCTCAGGCTGGTCACGTCGACCGTGCTCGGATCGAGTGTCGCGCCTGGATTGTCAGGTGTGACGGTCGCGAGGGCGTTGATTAAGTCAAAACCACCAAAGGCGGTGCCCACATTTGTAGAGACCTGCCGCCGTTGAAAAAAATTGCTGTCGCCGGTCTCGTGCACGTCGCGGAATTCGCCGCCGAATTTCAAGGTGTGGGCACCTTTAACCCAGCTAAAGGTATCCGCGTAGCTTGTCGTGCCCGTAGAGCGGCCCTGTCCGTCTGACAGCAAGGTACCCCGGCCACAAGCCAGGCTGTTGAACGGCCCCATGACAAATTCAGTTCCATGTCCGAACTGATCCAAAGGGTAGGGACTATTCAGCGTATTCAGTCCCAGGCAGGAAAAGTCTGCAATGATGTGGTTCCAGCCGAAGGTGAAAGTGTTGACCATGGTGGACCGCAGAGAAGACGTAAGGTTGGCGGAGAGCCCTTGTCCGATAGCACTTATCGCGGTTGACCCAACATTGTTGGGCAGGGTCGCGTCAAAGAACGGGCTTGGATCTCTTTGGGGATCGTATCCATAGCGCAAACTCAAAGTCTCGCGGTCGGTGAAATGGTGGTCAATCCTCGCCGTAGCCTGGTAGCCCCTGGTATTGGATGAATCAGGGAATAGCACCAATCCGCTCATTCCATCCGGATTCAGCGCGGTAGCCGCAGGATAGACGGAAAACACCTTCTGCATGGTCGGATCCAGCCCAGGTGCGGCGGAAGAGCCAAAGACCGATCCGGCAAAGTACTGATTTTGTTGCGAGCCGGGCGTCAAATCCACTGCCACGCTGACCGGAACATTAGTGGGATCGCTCGGACTGGGATGGCCAATTCCATGCCAGGTAAACTTCCCGGTCAAGAACTCCGGAGTGGGAACCACTGCGGACTGGGTCTGTGCAGTCGGGAAACGTTGGAACTCCTGATTGAAGAAGAAAAAAGTCTTGTCCTTGCGGATTGGGCCACCCACGGAATAGCCAAACTGGTTGCGTACGTAGGGATTCTGCGGACCAGCGTTGGGCCAGTCGCCGGATTGAACTAGTCACGCGCTCCTCCAGAGCGTTGTAACGTCCAAACCAGTAGGCGCTGCCATGAAGTTCGTTGGTACCGCTCTTGGTGACAACGTCCATAATCGCGCCATTGTTGCGCCCGTATTCCGGCATGAAATTGTTGGTAATGACCCGGAACTCCTCGGTCGCATTCCAGGATTCAATTGACGCGATCCCACCCGCCCATTCCGGGGACCGATGTGTCGTTGTTGTCCACCCCATCCAGACAGGAAATCATTGTTGCGTTCGCGCGAACCATTCACTGAAACGCCGCCCAGCCGGCTGTTGGTCTGCGAACCGTACCGGGAGAGAGCAATACAAGCTCATAGGGATCCCGGGTAACCAAAGGCAGGTCCTTGCATCCTCGCCTGATCCACCAGATTGCTGACCTGCGAGGTCTCGAGATCGATGTCCGGAATCTGATCAGCCCGCACCTGGACTTCCTCGCTGACCGCACCCGGCTCCAACTGCACATTCACAGAAAGCGTCTCGGCGACTGTCAACGTGCACATCGGAGGCATGGAAGGTCTTGAAGCTTGCCATCCTTACCGTGACGTCATACGCCCCACAGCGAGATTCGGGACACTGTAAGCTCCCGTGCCACTGCTAGTCGCAGTGCGCACAGCGTTCGATCCCAGGTTCCGGACGGTGATTTCCGCGCCCGAAACGACTGCGCCCGCAGAGTCGGTGATCGTGCCTTGAATCGAACCGGTCTGGGCCAGCGCCAGCGTGGCGCACAGCAGCGTCGTCAGGATGCTTCCCCAAAAAAGTCTTAGGCTCTGCATTTGTTTCTCTCCTCGGTTTATCAATTCGTCTGCGAGTCGTCTGGCTTAGCGCTGCGATCAGCTCTCGCCAACTTGTCCGCGGGGCGGACCATGAATGCCAGAAAATTATTGCTTCCCGGGAACACACGCCCCGATTGCCAATTTACGACAGGCCGCTGCATGGTCGTGATGGCAATTGACTGGCCAGTAAAGATGTCTATGTGAAGTATGTAATTCGGCGGGACTTACGTTCCAGCTGAATCAACAAAGACAGCGGTACTTTAGTCACACCTACGGAGCTGTAGAGAATTGAGCTACGAAATTTCATAGCGGCGAGCTAGACATCATGATGTTGTGTGTTATTTCGTGGGGCAGCGAAATAGGAAACGGTTTGGCTCTGGATGCTGTGCGGGGGTCCTGGAATGAAATTGCCGGGCAAAAAAAAGAGGGTGAGGCCGACGAAAGCCTCACCCTTTGCAAGTGTCGCTGTCTTTAAAAACTCACGCGGATGCCGAACTGGAAGGCACGCGGCGTACCGCTGGAGAACGAACCGGAGCCCGATCCTATACGCAGCGGCGCCAGAGGACCCACCGTACCGTTGATGCTGCCCGGTCCGCCTGACAACGCCGGATCAAATCCCGTGTTTCCTCCACGACCAATACTGGACTGGCCAATCCGGTTATCGCGATTGAAGATGTTGAAGGCATCAGCCATGGGTTCAATCGAGAGCCGGTCCTTGATGCGCAGCCGCCAGGAAAGGCGGATATCGGTGCTCAAAAAGTTGGGGTTGTTGATGGGAGCAGAAGCCAGTGGCACCGACTCGATAACTCCGCCCAGGGCCGTAAGCTGGTCCTGGGTGAACAAGCCCGCGCTCACCAGCGCCTTGCCCGCCGGAGTCAGGGTGCCGGCGACATTGGTGTTGAAATTCGACAACACTTTGTTGAGATCGCCAGCATGCACACTTCGGCCGTAAGCGCCTCTCTGCGTGCCCGGTATGGGATCTGCGCCCAGAGCGGTATTGAGCACGCTGCCGTCTCCGTTCAGATCGTTGAGGAAAATATCGGCCGAACTATCTCCACTGAAATCAAGGAACATACTGGACGGCTCATTACTCTTGTACTGCGTGGTGGTGGAGAAGCGGAAACCGAACGGCAGTTCGGTCAGCAAAGAAACTCCGAGCTGGTGCCTGCGGTCCAGGTTCGACGGACCGTAAAACGCAGTCGGGTTGTCGTTGGTGACGGCAGCGTCAAGAAAATCCTGGTCAAGGGACGTAGTCTTGAAACTGGACAAGGCATACGTAACGTTGGTGGTCGCGTTCTTGAACGGACCCCAGTCGCCGAGCTTGCCGGTGAGCTGCATCTGAAGACCCTGGTAGCGTGAAAGTCCAACCGGCTCGATCACGCTCATCTGGCGGAAGTTTCGATTGTTGCCGCCGAAGGCGAAGCCATCCAGCCCCGAGCCGGCGCCGACGCCGTTATCGGCAAATTCGAAGATGTCTCCGCCATCTGCGATGACGCAGTCCACATTGGCGGCGTTGGAGCCGAGAGCGCATCCGTGGTTGCCGAAGACTGTGTCCATCCCAGCTTGAGCGGCTGGGACATTAAGGGTGTTAGCCGCGCCCACGCGATTGCGGTCGACCAGCATGGGAAAGTGCACGCCGCGGTTCATCACGTAATCCACGTTCAAGACCAGGCCCGGCCTGATCTCGCGCTGGACGCCGATGTTCATCTGAAGGCCATAGGGAGAAATGTAGTGAGGATCCAGAATACTGCCCCCACCAAAAACCCCCAGGTCGGTATTGAACTTCGGCAGGGCGCCCGGAGGAGGCCACTTCGAGGCCAGTTCAGCGCTGGCAGATTGCAACAGACTCTCCGCATGCAAGGCGAACGGAATGACATTGCCAATGGCGGCGCCGAAGCAACTGTTCGGGGTTGCCGTAGTGGGCTGAACGCCGGTGCAATCGGTCGAGAAATCGAAGAGGTTGGGCAATCCCACTCCTCTCGGATCAATGATAAAAGGCAGCGACGGTGTTGCCACCGGGGTGTCGTTGCCCAAGCCCGCAGGAAGCTGTTCAGCGCGATCGAACAACAAATTATTGAAGATGTTGGTTTCGTAGTAAAGTCCGCCGCCACCACGAACCACGGTTTTGCCATTCCCGCTTACATCCCAGGCAAATCCCAACTGGGGCGCGAAGCGCCGGTTGTCATTTCGCGGCGTCTGGCCCAACTCTGCGTCGAAGGTGCTGATGAGCGGCGCCCGCGGCAAGTCCGCATTGGACAAACCATCGTCGCGGTCATAACGCAGACCTCCGTTCAGGGTGAAGTTCCGGCTCACCTTCCAGGTATCGTGCACATAGACTCCGATCCGGTTGTTGGTGAACCCGCCGAACGGCAAACCCAGCACCGGTTTTTCGCTGCCGTAACCCAAACCATTGCCCACGATCACGTCAGCCACGGAGTAGTTCAGAGGATCCGCAGCGCCGTCGGCGCTGAATGGGTCCGTAGCAACTCCCTTGCTGTAGCGGCCCTGGATATCCGGCCCCAATCCATAAAATGACGCAAAGCCCGCCTCATCGATACGGTTATATTCAACGCCGAACTGAAGAGTGTGGTGTCCTTTCACAAAGCTGGCGTCATATTTGGTCTGGCGATTTTGCTGGTAAGTATTCTGCGGGGCATCGGGACTCGGTCCGAAGATGAAACCACCCAAACCGGTCACGTTGACGGCGGCGCCCTGAACCGGGGTTCCCGCCAGCGCATTGCCGTCAACAATACCGTTGATGAACTTCAGAAAGCTGAAGCGAACACTATGAACCCAGTTCCCGGAGGTGTAATCCCAGCCCACCGCGTGGGAATTGGCACTGTTGGAGTTGGCAAACGCAGCCAACCCGACGCCGCCGAATCCAGTGACGCCGATGTTATCGTCGTGGTTATATCGGTAAAACAGCTTATTTTTGTTGTTGAGGTTGAAGTCAGTTCTTGCGCCTCCCATGTGCTCATTTACAGGAACGGCAAAGGAACCGGTGAATTGCGGAAAGGGTCCCACGTTGGTGGTGTTGGCCCCTACCTGCTGTAGCTTTTCGTACTCCAGTTCCCAGAACCACTTGTTCTTGATTATGGGGCCACCCAGCCGGCCGCCGTAGTTGTCACGGCTGAAGGGCGGTTTAGGCGTGTTGAGAGAATCGCAGAGACCGGCCGCTAGCGACGCGGCATTACAGATAATTGGGGCGTTGTTGGCGGCAAATTCAGAACGCCGGAAAAATCCGAAGCCCGAACCGTGCAGGCTGTTGGTTCCGCTACGGGTAAGAATGTTGACCGCACCCGAAGAGGTCAGGTCGGTGCTGACGTCCAGCGACGACTGCTGAATACCGAATTCCTGCACCGACTCGTTAGTGAGGTTCATCACGGTAGTGCCGACGGTCTCATCGGTGATGTCTACTCCATCCACTTGAATACGGGTGGAACGGCCGGAACGGCCACCTACCGAAACTCCGGTCATCTGGTTCTTGGTGGGGTCGAACAGTCCGCCGTCAACCACCTGCACGCCGGGCGCGAGCTGCGCCAGATCGAGGAAGTTGCGTCCGTTCAGGGGGAGAGCATCAATCATATTGGCGGTAACTACGCCCTGCACCGTGGACTTCGTCGTATCCACAGTCACCGCTTCGGCTTGCACCATGACTTCAGTCGTGATCGCACCCAGTTCCAATCTCAACACCAGCGACGAGGTCACGCCGACACGGATGGTAAGCACGGTCGAGGCGGTCTTGAACCCCTCATGCTTAACACTAATGGTGTAGTCACCCGGTGCCATGTCCGGCACTACCAAGGTGCCATCTGGACCAGATTGCAACTCCTGAGAGACGCCTTTGTCTTTGCTCGTTATAGTGGCTCGGGCATCAGGCACTGCCGCGCCGGAGGGATCCAGAATCGTCACCACCGCCGAGCCGGTCAGACGTTGCGCATAGCCGGAGGCAGGCGCAAGCACCAGCATGACTCCAAGCATGGTCAAAAGTGTTGCGAACAATACTTTTCGCATTTCGCTACTCTCCTCTGCTTAAGAACGCACGCTCCCACACTGGGTTCGGCCCTTGGTAAAGTCCGCATGGTTCGGTGCTTTAGAGCGAGGTCTGGGATGACATAGTTACAAGAAGACATGCACTGTGTCTTAACAATTTGAGCACGCATGTTTCCAAAACAGTGTGCCTATAACACACGATGTTTCTACGACTTGTGATACAGAACTGTTGTTTGATACTAGAAAATGTATGTCCGTCCGGATTCCGACTATGAATTCTTATATCTTGAAACGGCGCGGCAGCCGATTTCCTGTGCCACAATGCACCGTGGATTCCGCACAATATCGGGAGGGAATTGAGCGCTTCAACCATGCCGCCTTCTTCGACGCTCATGAGGTTTTGGAGGACGTCTGGCGAGCCGCCCCCGCAGCCGAGAAGAAATTTCTGCAGGGATTGATTCAGGTCGCGGTTGCGCTCTACCACCATGGAAATGGGAATTCCGTGGGAGCGCGCTCCGTACTGAGGCGGGCGTCTCGAAATCTCTCGCGCTATCCGGAAAACTTCGGCGGCATCAATTCAGCGCTCTTGCTGAGCTCGATTTCGGCCTGGCAGCGTGCCCTGGACGAAGGCACGCCGGTGCCCCCACTGCCCACGATCGTGCGGGTGGAATAGTTGTCAGATCCCGGTTGTCCGTTGTCAGTCAACGTTCCCGGTTATGACTTCAGCGCTTTGCTTTCTTCTTCACTTTCTTCTTGACGACTGGTGACTGACGACCGGCAACGTCTTTTTTCTGCTCTCCCGGCGCCAGAACGCGCCGCACGAGGGGTGTGTTCAGCTTGTATTTGCGTTCGATCAGGTTTCCGGCATCATCTTTGACAGGAACCACGAAGACAGGCAAATCGCCTTCCTTATCGAAACTCTCATGCGAGACGGTCACCGGCAGCACGCCGTTGAGATTGCGCTCGCGATAGGCAGTTTCGTACCGATGCTTCCTGACGTTCCAGGTAAAAACCCGGATCTGGTTGTAGTCGAAGGGCATGCCATCTTTGTTTTCGGTGAAGAGCACGAGGTATTGCGGGACTTGCTTCTCGCCGTCGCGGACATGGTCGAGCACGAACGAAGCCACCAGGCGCTGGCCCTCGGAATACTGGGCGATCTCGAGCGGCACGTCCACATCCAGCATGCGCCCCAGCACCCAACCGACATGTCCAAATTGATCGCGGACCAGCCACCAGTCTTCCATGGGCGGCGAGGCGGGCGGGGCCGTTCCTTCTTTCCCGGCGCCGCTCGGCTGGGCCTGCACGCCGGGCAGGATTCTCTCGCTGCTGGCGCGCTTCAGCAGCGACACCTTGGCCCCCTGGTCCATCTGGTAAAGATGTTCAGCATCACGCTGCGGCTCCAGATGGATGTTGCTCGGGTTGTGGGCGATGGCGGTTGCCTGGACGGGATCATTGCGCGTCTGCTCCGCCAGTTTCTGGAGAGCGTCAAAAGTTTCCTGACTTACCAGGTAACGCTGCTCCAGCCATCCCTCGGCGCCGCTGGAGGTGCGGACCCGGGCAAAACGGCGGTCTCGCCCGAGAATCTGCACCGCCTCGCCGTTCTTTACGGTTCCGGCCTTGTTGTAAACCGCAGCCACCTGGTCACGCAGAAAGGCTTGCGGGGCGGACACGTAGGCCATCTCTTTGCTGCCGCTCTTGCCACGGCTGCAGCTGTCGAGCAGGGCTACACCCGCCAGCAGAAAGAGAAGCCAGCAGCATACGAAAAATGGGCGGCGGAATGTCACGGCGTCAAAATTTCCACGAGGCTCGAGCCACGACTTTCTTTCCCAGACTACGCCTGAGGACTGGAGTCCCCGAAGGAAATACCGATGGCCTTGGCGGTCTGCACGAATTGACCGTTGGGGTCGACCGTCTTCAGATGACCAATGGCCTCGGCAATATCTACTGCTTCAATGCGCGCGCAGCGCAAACACACCATCTTGCCAAACCCGCCCTGGGCAATCAGATCGACCGCGGAGACGCCAAAGCGAGTGGCCAGGATGCGATCGAAAGGGGTGGGCGTGCCGCCGCGTTGAATGTGACCCAGCACACTGACGCGCACTTCCTTGTCGGCGCAGGCGGCAATCGCACTGCCGATCAGGTTGCCCACCGAGCCGACTCGCCGGTTGTTCTTCAACTCCGGAGGAAGCTTGACACCTTCTGCGACCACCACGATAGTGAAGCGCTTGCCATAGCCCTCGCGCGCCCGGACATACCGGCAGACGTTTTCGACGGTGAATGGAATTTCGGGAATGAGAATGACGTGGGCTCCGCCGGCAATGCCGGCCTGGATGGCGATCCAGCCGGCGTCTCGTCCCATGACTTCCACCACCATGATCCGGTGATGCGATTCGGCTGTGGTATGGATCTTGTCCACCGCATCAGTGGCGGTAGTAACAGCGGTGTCGAAACCGAAGGTGACTTCCGTGGCTGAAAGATCGTTGTCGATCGTCTTAGGAACGCCCACGATCTGCATACCCTTGCGGAAAAGTTCCAGAGCGATGGTCTGGGAGCCGTCGCCACCGATGCTCACCACGGCGTCGATGCCCAGCTTTCGGGCGTTGCCGATCACGGTATCGGAAATATCGCGGATGACCTCCTGGCCGTTCTCAACCGTGCAATATCGGAAGGGGTTGCCGCGATTGGTGGTGCCCAGGATGGTGCCGCCGCGAGGCAGAATGCCGGCTACGTCCTTGAGCTTGAGCTCGTAGGATTTCTCCGGCCAGATCAATCCATCAAAACCATCCGGGATGCCGATGACCTTCCACTTATACTTCAGGAAGGCACACTTCACCACCGCACGAATGACGGCGTTGAGGCCGGGTGCGTCGCCGCCCCCGGTGCAGATTCCGATACATCGGATGGCGGTCATTGCACGGTGATCGTCAGGGTATTGCTGTTGATGCCATTCAGCGTGGCAAAAATGTGGGCGATCTGGCCTGTGGTGCCGGTATTCGCCGTCGCGCTTCCGCTCCCCTGGCTCAAACTCACGGCGGTGGTGTTGTCATTGTTCCACGTAACCTGAGGGGTGACGTCCTGGACCTGGCTGCTTCCGGAAAATGTTCCTTGCGCGGTCAAGGTGAAGGTGGAGCCGGCCGTTGGGTTTAGGGTGGAAGTGGTCAGGGCAATAGACAGTAACGGGCCTGTATTTACCGTGATGGTGGACGTGCCGGTGATCGCTCCGGAAGTGGCTGTAATGGTGGCAGTGCCGGGAGGGTTGGTGATGGCCGCGGCTGCAGTCACCAAACCACCCTGGCTCACTGTCGCTACCGTCGAATCGGAGGTGGTCCAGTCAACGCTTCCAGTCAGATCCTTGGTGCTGTTGTCTGCGGCGTAAGTGCCGGTCGCCGACAACTGCCGGGTTTGCCCTTGAATGAGCGACACCGACGAGGGCGTCACGGCGATCGAGGTCAGGGTGGGGTTAACAAAGAAGCCGCGACAACCAGCCGCCAGGGCCAGCAGGAACAGCGCAACAAGAATAGCCAGAAGGCGGAGTTTCCGTTCGAAAGAAGGCATGTTGAAAAGGTTCCCGGCAGACGTACTTTTCCCGCACTGTCCGCTCCGAGTGGCTGAAAAGAATTGTAGCAGACCAGGTTTTTGCGAGAATGAGCGGGTGTACTTCCGAGTGCACTAAGGTCTGTGGCGGAACTCAGTTACCGGAGCCCCTTACGGCCAGGCAACCGGTGCAAGGCCATTCTCTCAACCACTCAGCGCCGAGGCCTGCTAATCTGCTCTCAGCTTTTTTCGGTACGCCAGGCCCGAGGCTGAATCTACGGAATGAAAAGACTCGCTCTCCCTGTTTTTCTTTGCCTTGCCTCTTTCTCGATCTATCTTTCTGCGGGATCTGTCGGCCAGGCCGGCCTTGCCCCGCCGCCCGCGAACAAATTGCAGCGGGCACGGGCACACGTTTCCCTGCTCCCTTCTCGACTGTGCGCAGCCTGCGTTCGTGCGAACATGGAATTTCTAGCCTCTGACGCGCTACGCGGACGAGGCAGCGCCACGACGGACGAACTGGTGGCAGCGACCTATGTGGCCTCGCAACTACGCGCGTACGGCATTGCTCCTGCCGGGGACAACGGTGGTTATCTGCAACGGGCGGCACTGGTGCAAGAAAAATTTACCGGACCCCCGCAACTCACCTTTGCGAAACCCGGCGCCGGCGGAGAAAGAGTTACCTGGACCTGCGGGAGGGAGTTTGCGGCGCTCTATCTGGCGCAAGCCCACTTCTCGGGTCCATTGCGCGTGATCAACGTTGACGAAGACGATCCGCAGACCTCAGGCGCGGTGGTCCTCATCCTGGGAAAAGACCGGCGCCAGCAGCGGAGGAAGGCTTCCGCGCTGGCCGCAAAAGGAGCAGTCGCGGCAATCATCGCTGACACCGGGGAAGACGCCGCCCAGTTCCAGCGGGGGCCACAGCTGCCCACGCTACGGGTGAAACTGGAAGGGCCAGAGGCCTCCGGTCTGGAAAATGAGTTCAACCTGCTGGAAGCAAGCCCCGAAGCGACTGCCGCGCTCGAGGCACTCCCGGAGAACACGGGGCTGACCTTCGATGGCCCCTCAACCGCGGAGAAGAAATACACCTGGAATGCGATCGGCATTCTGCGGGGCCGGGATCCCAAATTACAATCCACGGCGGTATTGCTCTCGGCGCATCTCGACCATCTGGGGATCGGTCCAGCAGTGAATGGGGATGATATTTATAACGGCGCTGATGACGATGCATCGGGCACGACGACCGTGCTCGAACTTGCACGCGTGCTCGGAAGCGGGCGGAAACCCGGGCGCAGCGTGATTTTCGCCCTGTTCGGCAGCGAGGAAACTGGCGGGCAAGGGTCAACATTCTTCCTGCAGCATCCCCCGGTGCCCCTGAAGCAAATAGCCGCCAACCTCGAATTCGAAATGTTGGGACGCGCCGATCCAGCAGTGAAATCGGACACGGTGTGGCTCACAGGGTGGGAGCGCTCAAACCTCGGGCCTACGCTGGCGGCGCGTGGCGCCAAACTGGTCGGCGACCCTCATCCTGAGCAAAATTTTTTCGCGCGCTCCGACAATTACGTCCTGGCGAAAAAGGGGGTGGTGGCCCAGACCGTTTCGAGCTACGGACTGCACAGCGACTACCACCAGCCCAGCGACGATGTGGCCCACATCGACTTCAGGCACATGGACGCTGCCATCGGCTCGCTGTTGGGGCCGGTCCGTTGGCTGGTGAATTCATCCTTTACGCCGCGGTGGAACGAGGGGGGAAAGCCGTAGAGCAGTCGTTGGTCATTAGTCGTTAGTCAATAGCCCAAAGGCGATGCAAGGAGCACTCCAGGTTTGGCCAACGGCCAATGACCAATGACCAATGACTAATTCGCCCTTTTCGCCTTCGCAATTTTCTCGTTAATGGGCTTGCGGCCGGCAAAGCCTTCGCTGGTGTCGTGCCAGTGGGTGATTCCCTTCTCCCCCAGCTTCCAGCACAACAAAACGGTGTGACCTTCCACCTGGCAGGGGAAGTCCAGCAATCCGATATCAAGGTCTTTGACCTGCACTCCGGTGGCGTCGATTTCGGCGAGCGTGTCTTTCACGAGCTGGATGGTCTTCTCGCGCTCGGCTTTGCGCCGCGCCACTTGAATAATGTTCACCAGCAACCCACCACTGAGGAAAACCCGGTGGGCGAGTTCCTGGAGTTCGGCATCGACGGTTTCGATCAGCTTCTTGCCATCAATCGCGGTGCGCAGAAGGGATTCCAGAACGGGCAGCAGGCTTTGAGCTTCATCAAGGGTGAAACTACGGTCGGCCATAGGGGTTCACTTCTATTCTAGTGCATCAGCGGGTTCTTCCGTGCGAAGGATCGGCGCTAGCCGAGGTATTCAGATCCAAATACAAGTGCTGGTCGAGATCGACTCCCGGCGGGTAGCAACTTCCATCACGGTTGTAGTTGGCCGGACACCCGGCGGCAACGTCTTGCCTCCTGGGAGATTGTGCAAATTGCCACACTTCCGCGAAGTCGATGCCACTCCCGACCGGGCTGGGCGGAGGCTTGGGCAGCGTGCATCCCGGAGAAGGCGGGCAGGCATCGTTCGCGACCCAGTACACAATCTTCCTTCCCCCTGAGCTTTGACGCACATCTTGAGCGGTGATAACAGACACGCCGCCATCTTCTTCCGCCGCGATGCCGGAGCAGTAAATCCCGGCGCGGAATCCGGCCGCAGCCACAGTGTCCACCCAGGCGTAGATGTAAGCTTTCTGTGCGGGCAGCATGCGGCCACCTTCTTCCTGATCGAGGAAGATCACTGCTCCCTCCGGAAAGCCTTCACGCCGCGCCGAGGCAACGGCAATCTGGCCATCAGATTGGCCCAGCCTGTCAGCATTGGAAACCGTTTTCAACTGGGCGAAGCGCCTTCCGTTGAAAAGCACCAAAAATCCGAAGCCCGCCGCTTGTACTGTCTGCCGCTTGCCGGTCCAGGTGTTGGCCTTTTCGCCAGGAGGACGGTTAAGCCAGAAACCCGCGTAAGAGAATGTCTGCCGCAGCAACTTCAGGTTTTCGTCTCCCGGATAGTCGTTGCGGTCGAATCCCAGGTAGGCGGGAGCGGAGGCGGACGGTCCGGATTGCGGCACCAGGTTCAGGCTGCAAAAGATTAATAAGAGTGTGGTCCCGATCCAGGGAAGGCGCGTCATGCTGAGATGTTACCGGGTTAAACAGCCTCCGGGGAAATCCCTCCCGCGGACGGCAGTAGAAAATTGAGGGTGCCCCGTCCTCGTCTCTCCGTTTTTCGGAGAGACAGGGCGGGCGGGTCGAGAACGAAGCATATCTTCTGGTCAGAATCAAAATCCGAGAATTCAGAGAACGGAATTCGCAGCGGTTCCTGGCGGGGGTCCACACCTTATGAACTGAGGAGAAAACTTGAGCGCGATAATGGAGGACGGGCGTCATCGCCCGTCAGGAACCAGCTATAGAGACGAGCGAGGATGCCCGTCCTCCACAAAACCTTAACCGCCGATGTGCACCATGGTCCGCGATGCAGGCACGAAATCCGCCTCGCCGATATGGTGACGCGCTTCTTTCTTCTGGATCACGCCGCGAACGAATTCCGCCAATTCTTCATCGGACGCGCCACGGCGCATCTGACCATGCAGGTCGTGGTCCCAAACCGAGAACAGGCAAGTACGAATCTTGCCGTCGGAGGTGATGCGAATACGGCTGCAGTGGCCGCAGAAGGGATGCGATACGGGCGCAATGATGCCGATTTCTCCGATGCCGTCGTCGAAGCGGTAGCGGCGCGCGGTTTCGCTGCGGCCGTGCGGAATCTCCACCAGGGCCCGGTATTCGCCCATGCGCTGCAGAATCTCATCGAGCGGGACTACGGTATTCGGCGACCAGACGCGGCCTTCCTCCAGCGGCATGAACTCGATGAAGCGCACTACCACGCCCTCTTCGCGAGCAAACATGCCAAAGGGAATGATCTGGTCTTCATTGAAGCCGCGCATCAGCACGCAGTTGACTTTCACCGGCCACAGACCCGCGCGGCGCGATGCCCGGATGCCGGCCAGCACATTGTCGTAGCCGTCGGGCACGCGCGTGATGCGGGCAAAGCGATCGGGATCGACCGCGTCCATGCTGACGGTGACGCGGCGCATGCCGGCGTCCTTCAGAGCTTGCGCCGTGCCAGACAGAAGGTGGCCGTTGGTGGTCAGCGCGATGTCGAGATCTTCTCCATCGCTGGTTCGCAGCTTGGCCAGTTGGCGGACGAAGTCCACCACTCCCCTGCGCAGCAGCGGCTCTCCCCCAGTGATGCGGACCTTCTGAATTCCAAGTTCGACCAGCACCCGCGCCATGCGCAGATAGTCGGCAAAGGGCAGGTCGCCGTAGAGCGCGCCCTCGTTCCCGGTGCGGCAGTAAACACACTTGTAGTTGCAGCGGTCGGTGACCGAGATCCGCAGATCGGTGATGGGGCGGCCGAATTTGTCGGTAAGAAGCACGGCTTTGGTCGTTCGTCGTTGGTCTTTGGTCGTTCGTCGTTGGTCGTGGGCCGCGTGATCGTACCAATCTTGACTAGTCACTTACGGCCATTGGCCAACGATCAGGGAAAGGGCACAGACAGGCGGGAACATCCCGGCGGCTGTTTCCTTTCCAATGGCTTCTCGCGAAGCCGGGGAGGCGCCGGTGTTTCCACCTGCACCCTCGGGTTGGCTTCTCTTTGCGAGCTTTGCGAAATCCTTGGCGGTCTTTGCGGTCAAAAGCCTTTAACCGCAAAGTGCGCGAAGACAACGCAAAGGACGCAAAGAAAACCATCCCTCGCCGCCGCAGCCAGGGTATGCCCGAAGGCTGGACGGTCGGAAACTCGATTTCCATTATAGATGCTCGCGGCGAACCGAAGAGGCAAATTAAGGCTTCTTCGCCAGGGCCTTGCCGATGGCCCCTTCCGCCAGAGGGGCCATGATCTTGAACCCGGCGGCGTTGGGATGCAGTCCGTCTTCGGCGAGGTCTCGTTTGAGCAGACCCTTGTCGTCAACCATGGCAGCGAAGTAGTCCAAATACACGAGCCCGTGGGCGGCGCAATAATCTTTCAGCCAGCGATTAAGAGCCAGGATCTTCTCGGGAGAGCGTTGCGCGAAAAAGTCCTGCGACTTTGGCGTGTAGTTGTGCACCGGCAGCACCGAGGAAAACACCACCGCAACGTGATTCGCTCGCGCCAGTTCCGCCATGGAGGAGTAGTCGGCCTCGATGTCTTCCAGGCGCATGGGGCCGGTGTTTCCCGCAATGTCGTTGGTGCCGGCCAGAATGACCACCACCTTGGGATGCAGATCGATTACATCCTGGCGGAAGCGCACCAGCATCTGCGGCGTGGTCTGTCCGCCGATGCCGCGGTTGAGGTAAGGCTTGCCGGGGAAAGAATCCTCGAGCTTCCAGATGTCAGTAATGGAATCGCCGAAAAAGACGACACGGTTCTCGCCGGGCGCGGGCGGTTTGAGGGCAGCATTAGCGTCGCGGTAGCGGGCGAGCTGGCCGTAATCGTCGGTGAAGACGGCAATACGAGAGGCCCGGTACTGGTCGAGGCCGGCGAATCCGGTGGAGGGAATGGCGGGCTGCTGTTGGGCCGAGGCGCCAAGCGCAACAAGCAGCACTATGACCGCACAGTAGGAAAGAAGGTGACGCGATCTCAGATGCATGGTCTCCTCGAGGAAACAGGATAGCGCAAGTCATCCGTGCCAATCCGTGGCAAAGAAGTCTCGCTCAGAGCAGGCTCTGACCCGTCCCCACACGGACTACGGCACTACATGCCATCGTAATTCGGCCCACCGCCGCCTTCGGGCGGGACCCACGTAATGATCTGGTACGGGTCGGCGATGTCGCAGGTTTTACAGTGCACGCAGTTCGACGGGTTCAGGCTGATGCGCTTGCCGTTGGGCTCGGCCGCATCGTCTACCATCTCGTACACATTGGCTGGACAGAAATTCTGGCACGGGCTGCCAAATTCTTTTATGCAGCGCGTGTTGCAAACATCGGTGTCGTGAATGACAAGATGGGCCGGCTGGTCCTCTTCGTGTTTCGTGCCGGAGTGGTAAAGGTCGGTAAGCTTGTCGAAAGTCAGCTTGCCATCGCCTTTGGCCGGACCGAGCAGGTGGGCTTCGTCGCCGCCGTCCGCAGGCAGCTCGGCGAGTTTCTTCAGGTGCTGATATCCCGCAGTGGAGGGATAGCGGGCCCGCAAGCCGCGGCCGCCGGTGAACTGCTGCAGTCCGGCGTTGATCATGCCCCGCCAGAAACCATGTTCGAAGCCCTGGTGAAAGTTGCGGACCCTCCAGAGCTCATCTTTGATCCAGCTCGATTCCACCCGCCGCTGAAAATCGCCTAAACTGGCCGCGGAGAAATCGTCTTTCTTCAGGGCCTCAAACGCAGTTTCGGCAGCCAGCATGCCGCTCTTGATGGCGAGATGAATTCCCTTCAGGCGCTGCGAATTCAGCAAGCCAGCGGAGTCGCCAAGGATCATCCAGCCGTTGCCGGCCAGCGGCGGAACCGACCACCAGCCGCCGTAAGGCAGGGATTTGGCGCCGTAGCGGATCATCTTGCCGCCTTCGAGAAGCTTGGCCACGAACGGGTGTTTCTTGAATTCCTGCAAGACGCGCTGGGGATCGAGACGCGGATCGGGATAGTCGAGCCCGACGACAAAGCCGAGCGAGATCACGTTGTCTTTTCCGCCGTAGATCCAGGCGCCGCCGTATTCCTTCGTGGTCAGCGGCCAGCCCATGGTGTAGATCACCTCGCCGGGCGCCATGCGGCCGGCAGGGACTTCCCATAGTTCCTTGATGCCCTGTCCGTAGGTTTGCGGGTTGCGGTCGCGACTGAGGGCGAAGCGCGCGATGAGCTGCTTAGTCAGCGATCCGCGGGTGCCCTCGGCAAGAATCACGACCTTGGCTTGCAGATCATAGCCCGGTTCAAAATTTGATTTCGGCTGGTTCTGCTTGTCCACACCCTTGTCGTCGGTGCGGACGCCGGTAACGCGATCGCCGTCTAGAAGTAGTTCCGAGCCCGCGAACCCGGTGAAAACCGTAATCCCCGTTTCCTCTACTTTGCTCCCCAGCCATTTCACAAACCGGTTGAGCGAAATGACGTAGTTGCCGTGATCGCGCAGCGGAGGCGGCGTGATAGGAAACTTGAATTTGCCTGACTGGGTGAAGAAGTAAACCGCCTCCTTTGTGACCGCAGCTTCGAGCGGCGCTTCCTTCTCGAATCCCGGGAGAAGTTCGCGCATGGAGCGGGGATCAAGCAGCGCGCCGGAAAGGCAATGTTGTCCGATCTCGCGCGCCTTTTCGAGCACGTAAATATTTTCCTTGCTGAGCTGAGAATCAGGATGGCTCGCATTGTGCTGATCGATGAGCTGCGATAGCCGCAGGGCGCAGGCCATGCCGGCCGGCCCGCCACCGACGATGACCACGTCGGCCGGCATCTGCGGGCGTTCGATGTTCGGGAGCGGCTTACGGAAAACTAACATATATAAAACTGGGCCAAAGATTCACACGGATTTTCACGAATAAGGCAATTCGGATTCGAATCCGTGCAATCGGTGTTAATCCGTGGCTGATTTTATGCTCCTGCCTTGGCTTTTTTCACTTCCTCAATCAACGGCGGCACAATGTCGAAGAGATTGCCAACCACAGCAAAATCTGCAATCTCAAAAATCGGGGCTTCGGAGTCTTTGTTGATGGCGATGATGGTGTGCGAGCCCTTCATGCCTACGATGTGTTGAATGGCGCCGCTGATGCCCAACGCGAGATAGAGCTTGGGCGCAACCGTTTGTCCGGAGGACCCGATCTGGCGGTCCATGGGCAACCATCCCGAGTCGCAGATTGGACGCGAAGCCGCCAGCTCGCCACCGAGGGCCTCGGCCAGCTGTTTGGCCAGTTCGATATTCTTCTGCTCTTTAATGCCGCGACCGACTGACACGATGATTTCGGCCTGGGTCAGGTCCACCGCCTGTTTGGCCTCCTTGAAGACTTCCTGCGGCTGGTTGCGGATGGCGCCGTCCGCGATCTCAACATTGACGGTTTCGACGGGCGCGGCGGAAGCGCCGGCTTCGACCTTGTCCCCGCGAAAGGCGCCATTCTGGAAGGTGACGAACCAGGGCGCATCGCACGCGAAGCTCACGTCAGCGGCCAGCTTGCCCTGAAACATCTGGCGAGTGAATAGCAGTTTGTCGCCGTCTTTCTTGTATCCGATGCAGTCACTGATCGCGGTGCGCTCCATCATGGTGGCCAGCTTGGGTACGAAATCGCGTACCTGATAGGTGTGCGGCATCAGCACCAGTTTGGGTTGTTTTGACGCAATCAATTGCTTAAGTGCAACCGCGAAGGCGTCCGGCGTGTAAGGTTCGAGTTTCGGGGAGTCCACCGCATAAACCTTCGCTACCTTCTTGCCCGCGATTTCATTGGCCAGGCTTGTGACTCCGCTGCCGGCTACGGCGGCTTCGAGAGTCCAGCCGGTTTCGGCGGCCAGGGCCTGCCCGGCAGTGAGGGTCTCCCACGAAACGCGATTCAGTTTTGCTTCACGTTGTTCGACGACTACGAGGATGGAGTCAGACATATTTTTGTCTCGGGTTCAGGTCCGGGTGGTTTAGAAAATCAGTTTCCAGACTTGAGTTCTCGGTTCCCAGTTTTTACAGGACGTGTACTTCATTTCGTAATTTCTCTACCAGCTTCTTCGCCACCTCGGCGGGTGAGCCTTCAAGGAATTCGGTGTTTTTCGTTTTCTGCGGAATGTAAAGGCGTTCGATTTTTTGCAGGTTGGGCCCGATGGCGGATTGTACTTCGGCAAGGGCCACCTTGCGCAGCGGTTTATTTTTCGCCTGTTTGATGCCGATCAGCGTGGCGTAGCGCAGTTTGTTGATACCGGACTGAATGGTGAGCACGGCCGGCAGGGGCATGTCCACAAACTGGAAGTAGCCGGCTTCGAGCTCGCGCTTGACCCGGATGCCGCCATCGGTCTTCTCGATCTGCATGATGATGGTGGCGTGCGGCCAGCCCAGCAGCTCGCCCAACACCACGCCGGTTTGCGCGAAGCCGTAATCGTCGGACTGGAGGCCGGTGAAGATGAGGTCGAATTTCTCATCTTTGATGGCCGCCGCGAGGGCGCGGGCAGTGTTAGCAGCGTCCAGGCCGACAAAGGCGCTGTCTTCAAGGTGGATGGCGCGGTCCGCGCCCTTGGCCAAGGCCTCGCGCAATACCTGCTGGGCGCGCGCCGGCCCGGCCGTGACTACAACCACCTCTCCGCCGTGCTTCTCTTTCTGCCGCAGGGCTTCTTCCAGGGCGAAGGCGTCCGGTTCATTGACCTCGTAGGACACATCTTCGCGGATCCAGGTGCCGGACTCGTTCAGTTTGAGCGGCGCATCTTTCTGCGGCACCTGCTTCATGCAGACCAGTATCTTCAAAGACAGACTCCTTCCCCGCCTTCACGGCAAACGAAACGGTTAAGTATAAATGAGAGAATCGCAGCGGCGGCTCAGTTTCGCGGTGAGGCCAAGCCAGCACCGCTGCGTGGCGAAGTATAATCTCTTGCAGGAGGAACACAAATGCGCGCACTTGGTTGGCATAGACTGGCTTTCACGTTGTTCTTCTTTTGCCTGTTCGCCCTGCCGGCAGCTGCTCAGGAGAATTCGTGGCAGGGACCGGAGAAGGGCCCTCAGCTTAAGGCGCACCTGGTTGACAAGGAGAAGAATGCCGCCCGCAGAATCGCTGTCGTGGAGGTTGACGTGCGGAACGTTACCCTGACAGATCCTATCGCCTATCGTGACAGTGGCTCCGGAATGGGGCATCTGCAGTACCGGGTGGATAGCGGTCCGTACATCCTGCCCATGGCCAATCAATTGGTTTTTGAAGGGCTGACTCCGGGAAAGCACACCATCGAAGTGTCGCTGGCCGACGGTGCCTTCCGTCCCCTGGGAGCGCAAGTAGCGCTGGAATTAGTGATTCCCTGAAATAGCCAGGTCATTCGGTGAAGACCACGGATTGCACGCCGGAAATCTCAAAGCGCTTGCGGCAGCGCACATTCTTGCAGGCCATCAGATCGTCTTTGCGCAGCATGTAAGAGCGGGCTTTGGCAAAGCGGGCGCGATCGCGCTCGTCGGCGCGTCCAGACAATTGTCTCTTCTTGGTGCGCACAATCCAGGTAACTTCGTACTCGGCGGGCTGATGGCAGTGCGGACAATTCAGCGTGGCCATCTTCTTTTCCGGCCGTTCATCAAAAAATTCGCGTTCTTCCATGGTCAGTTCATTCTCTCTTTGCTGATTATTGCAGCTTTGCCGCATACAAGCTATGGCAAGATGGGTGGGATGGCGAAGAAGAAGCGCAAGCCGAAGAAGTTCAGCGCGGTCGATCAGGTAAAAGCCATGGCGCGGGCACAGATCGGCGCGCCTCCCGCTGGAAGGGTGGTTCCCGACCGCAGGGAAAAGAAGGCTGACAAGCACAAGCCGACGCTGGCGAAAATGTTGGAGCCGGAATGAAACCTACGGCGGCGGCAATGCCATCTTGCTCTCGATCCCCTGACCTTCGACAATCGTATAGATGAAGTCTGCGGAGATATCGCGCAGCACTTCCACCTTGCCGCTGGGCCACCTGATTTCCACCTCGTCCATTTTGTCTTCCGCTCCCAGGCCAAAATGCAAGCGCGGATCGTTCTGTGAAATGTAGCTGCCGCCGGCGCGGACTTCGCTGAACTGCACCAGCTTCCCTGCCTTCACCGTCACCCGCGCTCCGATCGCCGAGCGGTTACTCCTGGTGCCTGCCAGCTTGAACAATGCCCGATGATTATGGTCTCCACCCTGGTTCAGCAACAGCGTGGGGAGCGTTCCTACGTTCACCAGCACGACGTCGATATTGCCGTCATTGTTGATGTCGCCAAACGCCGCTCCACGCCTGCTTTCCGGCGGAATTCCGGCCAGGGCGCTGGAGACATCCTGAAAAGTGCCGTCGCGATGGTTGCGGAAGAGCTGAATGGGCTCGCGATATGTCAGTCCGCCCGGGATCGAATCCACCTGCGGATATACATGGCCGTTGGCTACGAAAATATCCAGCCAGCCGTCGTTGTCCATATCGAAAAAGGCGGTGCCCCAGCCCACCTTGAGGAAAGTCGGTTGGGCCAGCTTGGCGGGCCAGCTGACGTCAGAAAAACCGTCTTTGCCCTGGTTGAGGTACAGAGTGTCCGGCTGCTCGTGGAAGTTAGTTACAAACATGGAAAGCCGGCCCTGGTGCAGATAGTCGCCCCAGTCCACGCCCATGGAGCCCTGGCCCTGACCGTCGCCGCCGAGAGCGATGCCAGAGAGCATGCCGACTTCCTCAAAGGTTCCATTATGTTTGTTGTGGTAGAGGTAATTCGGGCCGGCGTCGTTGGCCACGTAGAGGTCGGGCCAGCCGTCGTTGTCGTAGTCACCCCAGATCACACCCAGTCCGTAATAGCGGTTTACGTCTTCCATGCCGGCCTTCTTCGATACTTCCTCGAAGGTGCCGTCGCCACGATTGTGGAAGAGGAGGTCGGACTCTCCGATCATGCCCCAGGGGCCGCACTGGACCAGGATTCCCTTGAAACGGCAATTCTTCTCGTCGCTGCCGAAGGTCGGCAGATGGTCCATGTCGAAGTGCACATAGCGCGAAACGTAAAGGTCCACGAAGCCGTCGCGATCGTAATCCGCCCAGGCCGCTCCCGTGCTGAATCCGCCGGCAGCCACGCCGGCCTTCTCGGTGACGTCTTCAAATTTGCAGTTGCCCAGGTTGCGATAGAGCGCATTTCCGCCGAAGCCCGTGACGTAAATATCGGGCAGGCCATCGTTGTCGTAATCGGCGACGGCCACGCCCATTCCCCAGCCCTTGCGCGTCAGACCCGCGCTGCTGGTGATGTTGGTGAATTTGAAATTTGCACCCTGATGGTAGAGCGTAATCATGGGGTCGCCGCCCTGGCGATAGCGGTCAATGGTGGAGCCGTTCACTGTGATGATATCGAGCTTGCCGTCGTTGTCGCAGTCGATCAGCCCCGCGCCGCCGCTCATGGATTCGACAATGTATTTCTTTTCAGGAGTGGAAATGTGGGAGACGGTCAGACCGGCCTCTCTGGCCACATCTTTGAAGCCGGGTACCGGGGGTTGCGATGCCTGGGCGTGCGGTGGCGGGAACTTCGGGGAGGCCGTCTGGGCGGATGCGCACAGCGAAAGCAACAGGCCCAGAGAGAGGATGGCACGCATGACAAGGAGAGTTGTGATTATAGCCCACCGACCGCGTGGGGACAGCCGCCCTCGGTTATCCATAGGTGTGAGTCTGTAACTTTTGGCGCCGCTCACACATCCCATCCGACGGCGTGCGATACTTCTCGCAGCCCCTTCTCGCAGCCAAGGATTGGTGGGAAATGATCAAGTTTTTGGCTTTGTTACTGACTGTTGTCGTGGGCACCTGGTTGTTCGTGGCGGCCTCCGCTCCGCCCAGCCGCGAGGCAGCTTCGCCGGTCCTGGTTGAGCTCTTTACTTCCGAAGGTTGCTCCAGTTGTCCTCCGGCCGACGCACTGCTCCAGCAACTGGACCGTGCCCAGCCAGTCAAGGGCGCGCAGCTGATCGTGCTCAGCGAGCACGTCGATTACTGGAACCACATTGGCTGGACCGATCCCTACTCCTCGCGCTTCTTCAGCGACCGCCAGAGCGCTTACGGCAACCGTTTCGGCTTGAGCACCGTTTATACGCCGCAGATGGTGGTCGATGGCGAGACCGAGTTCGTGGGCAACGATTCGCGGCTGGCCAGCCGGGCCGTGGAAAAAGCGCTGGCTCTGCCGAAGGTGGCAGTCCGGATTTCGGATATCTCGCTGGACGCTGCAGAAAACCTGCGGGCCCACGTTGACACCGACGCGTTGCCAGAGACCTTGCAAGTCCGCAAGGCTGACGTTTATCTCGTCGTGGCCCTGAACCATGCTGAATCACAGGTGTTGCGCGGCGAAAACAGCGGCCGGCGCCTGACTCACGTGGGCGTGGTGCAGAGTCTTACAAAGATCGGCAGCCTTGAGAGTGGAAGGACTTTCTCGCAGGACGTTCACCTCAAGCTCGATTCGAGGACCGATCCCGCCAATCTGCGCGTGATTGCCTTCATCCAGCAGCCCGGGCAGAAGCAGGTCCTGGGGGTGGCGCAGCAGCAGCCCCAGAAGTAAATTCGGCTCTTTTTGCAAACTTTGCGGTGTCTTGGCGTCCTTTGCGGTAAGGGGTTGGCGGTTCTGCAGTCGGGCAAAGAACTTGAACCGCACGGGACGCAAAGGGGCCGCAAAGAACGCAAAGCCATCCCACTTCCTTCTCTCCGGCTCTCTCTGCTAAATTTGGCTCCTCGATTTGCTGAACGGAGGGACCGTGCGCATCGACTTGTTTCGGATGGAGCGAACCCAGTGCCTGTATGAAAACGAAGTCGAATTCAATTTGTCAGAGAGTGGCGTGCTTCCGCTGCGGGTCGAGGAAGTTTTGCAGAGTTCGAAAGAGTCGGCTGACTTTCTTGTTATTGGTTTGAAGTATCCGGAATCAGACGGCTCCGAGCAGCTGCGCGAGTGCATCGCCTTGTGGTACGGCACCACTCCCGACCATGTGCTGGTTACCAACGGCGGCTCCGAGGCCAACTTCACTGCGCTCTGGGGCCTGCTGGAAAAGGGCGATCACGCGGCTGTCATGCTGCCCAACTATCTTCAGACCTGGGGTCTTTCCCGGGCTTACGCGGGCAGGACCAATGCCTTTTATCTGGTGGAAGGTACTGAGAACGGGAAGGCGCGTTGGGCCCTGGACATCGACAGTCTTCATCGTGCGGTGAGCAAGAAGACACGCTTGATCGTGGTTACGAATCCCAACAATCCCACGGGCGCAGTCCTGAATCAGGAGGAGATGGACGAAGTGGTGCGGGTGGCGCGCCAGGCCCGGGCCTGGTTGCTGGTGGATGAAATCTATCGCGGCGCCGAGGTGAACGGGCCGCTCACTCCGACATTCTGGGGACGCTATGACAGGTTGCTGATCACTTCCGGCCTCTCCAAGGCTTTCGGATTGCCCGGTCTGCGCCTGGGATGGATCGTCGCGCCACCGAAGACCATTGCCAGGCTTTGCTCCTACCACGACTACACCACGCTGACTCCGACTATCCTGTCGGACCGCCTGGCGCGGATTGTGATGGAACCAGTGCGGCGCGACCAGGTCCTCGAACGCACACGCGCGATTGTCCGCCGCAACCTGCCGCGGCTGGAATCCTGGATCCACTCCCACGATGACATCTTCGCGTACATCCCGCCGGTGGCCGGCGCGATCACGTTCTTTCGCTACAAGCTGCCGATTTCTTCCAGCGCGCTCTTTGACCGGCTGCGCAAGGAACGCTCGGTACTGATTACTCCAGGAGACCATTTCGGCCTGGGACGCTACATTCGCGTGGGCTATGGATACGATGTGGACTACACGCTGCGCGGGCTGGCCCGGGTTGATCTTACGTTGGAGGAATTGAAGAAGAAGCGGAAGCCGGTGCGCCACGAGACTGCTCGCCGCGGCGCTGCCTAGTTTTTTGCCGGCCTCCAACGAACTGAAGGGCGGGACGCCCTCAGGACAGCCGGCTGAGCTTGCCCTGAGCGCAGTCGAAGGGCCGGCGCTACGAACCCCTTTCAGCCTTTGCGCGTTCCATTACCAGCGATGCTGCCGCCACATCCTGCACACCGACTCCGGTCAGATCGCAGACGATGATCTCGGATTCTGATACCCGGCCAGGCTTGAGGCCGGCTGTGATCTCGCCCAGCTCTGCGTAAATCTTTTCTTTCGCGATCGCTCCGTGTTCGACCGCGTGATGGATTTCGCCCAGGCGCAAGCATTGTGGAATGCTGTCGGCCACAATCTTGTCGGCGCGCGCCAGCACGTCGACATCGAGTTCCTGCTTGTCGGGTCCGTCGGAGCCGACCGCGATTACTGTCACTCCGGGCTTCAACCAGGCGGCCCGCACCAGCGGCTCGCAGCTGGCGGTGACGGTGATGACCACGTCAGCTCCGTCCACCGCCTGCCTCACTGATTCAGTCACCGCGAAATTACACGCGGGAATGTCGCGGCGTTTTGCCAGATCGTCGGCGCAGGCTCGCGTCTTATAGGAATCGCGTCCCCATACGCGCACTTCGGTGAAGCTTCTTTCGAGGGCCAGCATTTCAACCTGATATCGCGCCTGCGCGCCGCTACCGATGACCGCAACCGTGGAAATGCTGGCGCGCGCAAGATACTTGGCGGCAACCGCGCCCGCAGCTCCAGTGCGGAAGTCGGTAATAAATCCGTTGTCGAGCAGAAATGCGGCCGGGCCGCCGGTCCTGGCGTCGAACACGACAATCATGCCGTCGTTCGCGGGCAGACCCAGTTGGGGATTGTGGGGAAATCCTGAGACTATTTTCACCGCGTAGTAAGGCCCACCGTTCAGGTATCCGGCCTTGATGTGAATCTCGCCCCGATTTTGCGGGGCTGCTTTTCCCGTCACTGCGTTTTCGGGTACGTCGAGATGGATGACCCCGGGCAGTTGCGCCCGGCCGGTGGAATAGGCGGCGAAAGCCTGTTCCATGGCCGAGATACAGGAGCGGGGGTCAAGCAGGGCGCGAATTTCAGGCTCGCGCAGAATCAGGACTTCACGAGGCATCCGCAAAGCCTAACATCTTAAGAAACTCGGAATCACTGCGCCGCGGGCGCAGGTTCGGGCGACTTGCCCCGTTCGCGCCAGCCTTCGATGATCAGGTACAGCACCGGGATGAAAAACAGGTTCAGGAAGGTAGAAACAATCATTCCCCCAAACACCGTGGTGCCCACGGAATGCCGGCCGTGTTCGCCCGCGCCCGAGGCCACCACCAGGGGCACCACGCCCAGGATGAAGGCCAGCGAGGTCATCAGAATGGGACGCAGACGGATCCTGGCCGCTTCGACGGCGGCTTCAAGCAATGGCATGCCACGGTGCCGCAGCTGTTCGGCAAATTCCACGATCAGGATGGCGTTTTTGCTCGACAGTCCGACCAGCATCACCAGCCCGATCTGGCAATAGACATCGTTCTCCAGGCCGCGCAGCGACTGCGCCGTCAGCGCTCCCAGAAGCGCCATGGGAACCGCCAGCATCACGATGAAGGGCAGAACAAAACTTTCATACTGCGCCGAGAGGGTCAGATACACCACCAGCGTGCCCAGCCCGAACAGAATCAGCGTGGTGCTTCCCGAACTCAGTTCTTCGAGTGACAAACCGGTCCACTGGAAGGTGAATCCCTGCGGCAGAACCTTCTGGCTTAACTCTGCCATGGCGTCGAGTGCTTCACCCGAACTGAAACCGGGGGCGGCGGAACCGTCAATCTCCGCCGAGCGGAACAGGTTGTAGTGACTGATCACCTGCGGCGCGGTGGTCTGCTTGATCGACACCAGGTTCTCCAGCGGGATCATGGAGCCGCTGTCGGCGCGCACGTAAAACTGCTTGATGTCCTTCGCCTGGGTACGGAACTGCTGGTCCGCCTGCACGTAAACCCGGTAGGAGCGGTTGTTGAAATCGAAGTCGTTGACGTACGCGGAACCCATGTAGATGCCCAAAGTATCGGTAATCTGCTGCAGGGGCACGTGCAGGCTCTTCGCCTTTTCGCGATCGATGGTCACCACGAACTGGGGGTCGTTGGCGGTGTAAGTGCTGTAGAGGCCGGTCAGGTCTTTGCGAGCGCTGCCCTGACGGATCAGATCATGGGTCACATTGGCCAGTTCTTCCAGAGTGTGGCTGCCCTGGTCCTGCAATTCATAGGCAAAGCCGCCGAACTGACCCAGACCCTGCACGGCGGGCGGCAGGAACGGAAGCACGATGGCGCCCGAGATGCCGAACAGGCGGCCGCGGATGCGGTTCACGATGGCTTCGGCGGCGTGCGCGTCTCCCTTGCGCTGGGAATACGGTTTCAGTGGGACGAAGATCAACGCCTGGTTGGAGGCGCTGCCGCTGAAGCTGAAACCCGAAACCGCGAAAATGCCTCGCACTTCCGGAATGTCCTGAAGAATGTGCTGAATCTGCTGTCCAATTCCCTTCGTATATTCGAGCGAAGCGCCCGAGGGCGCCTGCACTGCGATGATGAAATATCCCTGGTCTTCGTTGGGCACGAAGCCTTTGGGCACGCGCTGGAAAACCAGGTAGGTAAGGCCCAGTCCCGCGAAGAACAGCACTGCCGCAATCAGCCGGAAACGCAGGAAGAAACGCAAAGCCCGCCGGTATCCTTCGGTTATGCCATTGATGACTTTATCCACCTGCCGGAAGAGCCAGTTCTTTTCGCCATGCTCGCGGCCCAGCAGGATGGCCGAGAGCGCGGGCGTGAGGGTCAGCGCGTTGAAAGCGGAAATCGAAATTGAGAATGCGATGGTCAGCGCGAACTGGCGAAAAAGAATGCCGGTGGTGCCGGGGAAAAAAGCCACCGGCACAAACACCGCTACCAGTACCAGCGAGGTGGCGATGACCGCTCCCGCCACTTCTCCCATGGCGATCGATGCCGCCTTGTGGGAATCCCTCTCGCCTTCCTGGATGTGGCGTTCAATGTTTTCGATCACCACGATGGCGTCGTCCACCACCAATCCGGTGGCCAAGGTAATGCCAAACAGAGTGAGCGTGTTGACGGAGAATCCCAGCAGCTTGACGAAAGCAAAAGTTCCAATCAGCGATACCGGAATGGTCACCGCGGGAATGATGGTGCTGCGCCAGTCTTCGAGAAAGATAAAGATGACGAGGATGACCAGAACAATGGCCTCAAGCAGAGTGGTGAGCACGTCCCGGATCGATTCGCCGACCGCCTCGGTAGTATCGAACGCATTCTCATACTTCATGCCGGGCGGGAAATGCTGCGACAGCCGGTCCAGTTCGGCCAGAACCAGGCGATCAACTTCGAGAGCGTTCGCGGTGGAGAGTTGGGTAACGCCAAGACCTACCGCGTCGTAACCGTTGTACATCAGGTCCGAGCTGTAATCCTCGGCGCCGAGTTCGGCCCGGCCCACATCCTTCAGCCGGACCAGGGTGCCGTCGGCATTCGTCTTTAGAATGATGTTTTCAAATTGTGAGGCCTCGCTGAGCCGGCCGATGGCGCGCACGCTGATCTGAAATTCCTGCCCCGCCTTGATCGGCGGCTGTCCCACCTGCCCCGCGGCGACATCGACGTTCTGTTCCTGCAAGGCGCTCACCGCATCCGACGCGGTCAGCCCGCGGCTGGCCATGCGCACCGGATCCAGCCAGAGTCGCATGGAATACTTGCGTTCGCCGAAGATGATGACGTCCGCCACTCCCGGCACGCGCTTCAGCGAGTCTTTGACGTAAACATCCAGGTAATTGCTGATGAAGAGCGGAGTGTAGCGTCCCTCAGGGGAGAACACAGCTGCGCCTAACACGAAATTGTTCGAGGCCTTGGTGACAGTGATGCCCGTGGCCTTGACTGCGCTGGGCAGACGTCCCTGGGCCGTGTTCACGCGATTCTGGATGTCGACGGCCGCCAGATCGGGATCGCGGTTCAGGTCAAACGTTGCCGTGATCGAACTTACCCCGTTGCTGCTGCTGCTCGAAGTAACGTACTTCATGCCCTCCGCGCCGTTGATCTGCTGCTCGATAGGCACGGTCACGGCGGTTTCGACGGTCTGGGCGCTGGCGCCGACATAAAAGCTGTCCACAGAGACTTGCGGCGGCGCGAGTGTGGGAAACTGCGCAATCGGCAAACTGGGAATTACGGCTGCGCCCGCCAGAATGATGAGGAGCGCACAGACGGTGGCGAAGACTGGCCGTTTTATAAAGAAATCAACGAACATTCAGGAGCGGACCCCGGGTGTCGGACCTCAACTCGAATCATCTCTGCTGTGAGAAGCAATCGCACCAGCAACTCAATTCAAGGTCTAGACGCTAAAAGTCTGAGGCCCGAGGTCTGAAGTCCGAAGTCCGAGAGCTGAGGTCTGACGCCCGACGCCCGCCTTTAACCCTGCGGCACTATCACGGGAGCGCCATCGACCAGGAATTGAGTGCCCGAAACGATGATCTTGTCCCCGGGCTTGATCCCTTCCAGCACCACATAGTTGTTGCCGGTCATGTCTCCGACCTGTAATGGCTTCTGATGAGCGACGGTCTTGCCGCCCTGCTGCTCGGCGACGAAGGCGAAGTATTGGCCTCCGAGGCGCGAAACCGCGAGCACGGGCACCACGGTACGCTGTTGCGTGCCCCACACGATGCGGGCGTGGATGAATTGTGCATTGCGCAACTTGTCGTTACTGTTCGCAATCGGGGCCTTGGCCAGCACGGTCTGGGTGGTCGAATCCACTTGCGGCGAGATAAAGTTGATGCGGCTCTCGGCCACCACATTGCCCGACTGATCGACAATCTGCACCGGCAGATTAGGCTTGAGTTGGGCGGAGCGCTCGATAGGCACGTAGACGTAGACTTCCAGACTTCCGGGCCTGTCCACGGTGGTTAGGGGCGTGGTGGTGGTCACACGGTCCCCGACCCGCACCGGAATATCTCCGATAATCCCGGCGCTGGGCGCGGTCACGCGGTAGTAATGCAGTTGCACACTCTCCTGGCGCACCTGCGCTTGCAGCGCCTGCAACTGGGCGCGAGCCTGGTCCAGCGCCGTTCTGGACTGGTCGAGCGCCTGTTTGCTGATGACTCTTGCGTCGTATAGACCGCTATTGCGCTCGAACTCCTGCTCGTCCCACCGGACCTCGGCCTGCTTGGCCGCCACGGTGTCTTCCTGGGTTTTCAGGGTGGCCTGTTGTTTGGCTGGGTCAATTTGCATCAGCGGGGTCCCGGCCGAGACATGGCTCCCGGAGTGAACCAAAATAGCCGTGATCTGACCTTCCACCTGGGGCATGATGACGGCGGTATCACGGGACTTCAGGGTGGCGACGTATTCCGTCGTGTCTTTCACCGGAACCAGCTGAGCGGTCTCCACCTTAACCGGTATGCCGACAGGGCCCTGGGGCTGCGCCCCCTTGACCGAACCTCCGCTGCAGGCCACACCCAGGGCCGCCAGCGCCAAGATGGCCCCTAAAGATGCCCCTGGCCGAGCCGATTGCCAACGTCCCCTGCTGGTCAGCACATCCATCGTTGAAATGCTCCTGGAGAAACAGCGACGCCGCGGCCCACACAACTTAGATTAGCAGATGCAGCTCAGGAGTTTGGACTCGAAGATAGTCGGGAAGATAGCCCAATGGCAATGTGTTGGGAAAGCTTTCAGGAACAGGCCCAGATAAGGACCCCACTCCTAAGCGTCCGTGGACCGTCTAGCGCTTGCGGGGTTTGGTGGCTTCCTGCATCTGCCGCTCTTCGGCCACAACCGCCACGTACAGCAGGCCGAACGCCAGACCCACCATCATGAGTACGAGTGTCATGGGCTGAATGTAATCGCATAGTTTCGGCTCGCCAAGGTCACGGCGGTACCCGCGAAGTAATACCACCAAGGTGGGGGTGTGGATCGGACACTCCTGTCCGACGCCTTTGACGTTGATTTTGACCTTCCGCCATTGACGTTCAGCAATTGAAACACAGGGACTTCCCTGCTGCCTGCCGGAATCAAATTCAAAGGCGTCGGACAAAGCCTGCCCTGAGCGAAGTCGAAGGGAGTGTCCGACCCACACTCTTCTGCTACATTATTTCGGAAGATGAAACCTGCCCGCAGTTTTGCCAGCGACAACAATGCTGGAGTTCATCCAAAAGTCTTGCAGGCCATAGCAGAGGCCAATCACGGCCACGCAGTCGGTTACGGTGACGATCCTTATACCGCTGCGGTGGTGCAGAAATTCAAACGCCACTTCGGCTCGGATATTGCTGTTTTCCTTGTTTTCAATGGCACGGCAGCCAATTGCCTGGGCCTGAAAGCCCTGACCAGTACTTATCACGCGGTCATCTGCGGCGAAGCCGCGCACATCTACACCGACGAATGCGGCGCTCCCGAGAACTTCACCGGCTGCAAGCTTCTTCCCGTCCCGGCGACCAACGGCAAACTGACGATCGAATCCGTTAGTCAGGCTTATCACGGCATCGATGACCCGCATCATGTGCAGCCGCGAGTCATCTCCATTACGCAAGCCACTGAAGTGGGCACTGTCTATCAGCCCGGCGAAATCAAGGCACTGGCTCGCTTTGCGCACCAGCGTGGCATGTTTCTGCACATGGACGGCGCCCGCATCGCCAATGCCGCCGCCAGTCTGGGACAAACCTTGCGGGAAGCCACGCGCGACCTGGGAGTGGACGTACTTTCCTTCGGGGGAACCAAGAACGGCGCCATAGGAGCTGAAGCCGTGGTTTTCTTCGACCGGAAGCTGGGCCATGACTTCCTGTATTTGCGCAAGCAGGGCATGCAGTTGGCCTCCAAAATGCGTTTCATCTCGGCCCAGTTTGATGCACTGTTTACCGGCGATCTATGGCACAGGAACGCGCAACATGCCAACCGCATGGCGCGCCTGTTGCAGACCCAGCTCCGCAAGATTCCGCAAGTGAAGATTGTTTACAAAGTGGAAGCCAACGGAGTGTTCGCCAAGATTCCCCGCTCTGCAATCGCCCGGCTGCAGAAGCGATATTTCTTCTATGTGTGGAATGAGCAGCAATCCGTGGTGCGCTGGATGTGCTCCTTCGATACCACCGAGCAGGATGTTAAACAGTTTGCCCGGTTCGTGGTGGAGACGGTAAAAGGGTAACAACGGTCTGTCTGACCGCCAATCCGCATCCTCTCCTCAAGCTTCGCATCGCTTTCCCGCCTGTTTCATCTAACCTGTCATGGGTAACGAGTTGGCAGTTTCCGTGCTCGATCTTGTAGGCATGCGAGCAGGAGAGCCCGCGGGCAGTGCCATTACCCGGTCGGTGGACCTGGCGCGGTACGTCGAGAACTGGGGATACAAGCGCTATTGGCTGGCGGAGCATCACGGTATTCATGGGTTGGCTTGCTCGGCCACCGCCGTACTGATTGGGCACGTGGCGGGCGCGACGAAGACGATTCGCGTGGGCAGCGGAGGAGTGATGCTGCCCAACCACGCGCCGCTGGTCGTGGCGGAACAGTTTGGGACGCTGGAAGCCTTGTATCCGGGGCGCATCGATCTGGGCCTGGGACGCGCTCCTGGCGGCGACGCCTACATGATGCGCGCGCTGCGACGGGATTTGCAGCAGAGCGGAGACGATTTTCCCGCGCTGCTGGACGAGCTGTGGACCTACCTGGGGCCGGAGAGACCGGGACAACTAGTGCGCGCCATTCCCGGACAAGGGAGCAGTGTGCCGATCACGTTACTAGGGTCGAGCGGCTTCAGCGCACAACTGGCCGGGATGCTGGGGCTGCCGTTTGCCTTCGCGGCACACTTTTCTCCTGAATATCTGCGCGCGGCCGTGCAACTGTACCGCGATCGCTTCCAGCCCAGCGAAGTGTTGCGCCGGCCCTATCTGATGGTAGCCGTGCCGATCATTGCGGCGGAGACAGACGCTGCAGCGCGACGGCTGTTCACGACTGCGCAACAGCGCTTTCTGCGACTGATCCGAAACCAGCCGGTCGAGTTGTTGCCCCCGGTGGGTTCCATGGAGCTGCAGTGGCGTGACTCCGAGCGAGCCGCCGTGGAAAGCAAACTGGGCGCGGCGATCGTGGGATCAGACATTACCGTTAAGGCGGGGCTGGAGAAGCTTGTGGCTGAAACCGGGGCGGACGAGGTCATCGTTGTGTCTGACACCTATGAGCACGCCGACCGATTGCAGTCCTACGAACGGGTTGCGGTCATTGCGTCGAAGATCGCTACGGCGAAGCGCCAGGTCAAGTCGCCCGTGGGCGTAGAAGCCTGAAGACGGCCCAACCCCGCATCCCTGATCTCTTCCCACTCCAGATGTAACTTTTCCCCGCGCCGGGAATCCCATCAGCGGGTTACACTGTCGGTCTCGCCTGTTGAGCGGAGGGCGGAACGCCCTCCGGACAGCCGGCGGGACGCCGGCGCTACCTCAATCATCGCTAGCTGAATCATGGAAGCTCGAATCACTTCCCGCAAGTTCAAGAAGGTTTCCCGCCGCGAACTGCTGAAACTGGCGCCGGTATTGGCGGTGGGGGCTTTCGCCATCCCCAGGCTTCAGGAGCCGCTGCTCAAGGCCGGCCTGGGATTCAGTGATTGGGCATCCGCTCGGCTGTTTCGCTCCCGGCATCTGGCGACGACCTTTGACAAGTCCGAGCTTACTCCCTTTGAAAAATTTCCCATCAACGGCTATGACGTGGAGGATCCCGGAGTCGATTTCGAGACCTGGACCCTTACCGTGAGCGGCGCAGTCCAGAAACCCGGGGAGTACAAACTAGCGCAGGTGCAGTCCCTGCCCCGGGTGCGGCAAAACACGCGCCACGTATGCGTGGAGGGCTGGGACGTCATCGGCCGTTTCGGGGGCGCCCGGCTTTCGGACTTCCTGCAAATGATCGGGGCTGACACCTCCGCGCGCTTCGTGTACGTGGAGTGCGCGGACGACTACTACGAATCGCTGGATATGGCGACCGCTCTGCACCCGCAAACCCTCCTGTGCTACGAGATGTATGACCAGCCTCTGACCCGCGAGCATGGCGCGCCCCTGCGCCTGCAGATTCCGACAAAGATTGGCTACAAGCAGGCCAAATACTTGACTGACCTGAAAGTCACCGATGTTTTGGAAAAGGTGGGCTACTGGGAAGACCAGGGCTATTCGTCTTATTACAGTCTGTAAGTGGCCCCGCGGCGGGGTTTGAGTAAATGCGATGAGCGAAGCGGTAATCGAGATCGAGTCACCGAAGAACGGAGAAGTTGAAGCGGCCGTCTATGAGCATCCCTGGGCGGTGCGCTTCGCGCACTGGCTGAATGCGGTTTCGCTCCTGGTCATGGTGGCCAGCGGTTTTCAGATCTTTCGTGCCTTCCCCAGTTTCGGCGCGAAGATTCCGCAGAAGGACCTGTTGCACTGGCCCAAGGCCTTCGCCCTGGGAGGATGGCTGGGCGGCGGCCTGCAGTGGCACCTCACCTTCATGTGGATCTATATCGCCACCGGCCTCTTCTACCTTGGTTACCAGATGTTCAGCCGGAACTATCGCCAGGTGCTGTTTACTCCACGCGATATTCGCGGAGTGTGGCCCATGCTGCACTATTACTTTTTCTTTGGCCCTAAACCGGTGGTGCGCGAGGTTTATAACCCGCTGCAAAAACTGGCGTACACCTCAGTAGTCGGCTTGGGTGTCTTGTCGGTGTTGACCGGACTCGCAGTATGGAAGCCGGTACAGTTTTCCTGGCTGGCCTGGATAATGGGCGGTTTTCATTGGGCCCGGATCTGGCACTTTGCGGTGATGTGGGCAATTCTGTTCTTTCTTTTAGGACACCTGATCATGGTGGCTTTGCACGGCTGGAATAACTTCACCTCCATGCTCACGGGATGGAAGAAGAACCCTGATTATCTTAAACACTAGTCCGTTTCTGGCCGCACCCGTTGAAACCAGATGCTGCGACGAATGACGATGGTCGAGAAGCCAGCCGATGACAGCGAACAGTCTCTCATCAGGCGCATCTGTAACGGGGAATCGTCCCTCTTCGCGGAACTGGTGAAGCCTTATGAACGCCGGGTTTACGTGACCGCCCTGGCCCTGTTGCGAAATGAGGCCGATGCGCAGGATGTGGCCCAGGAGGCCATCCTGAAGGCCTTCGCCAATTTGCGGCAATTTCGCGGCGAGTCGCGCTTCAGCACCTGGCTGATCCAGATTACGGTGAACGAAGCGCGCATGCGGCAGCGCAAACAGCACGCTAACCTTTTCGAACCCATTGATGAATCGCAGGACCAGGATGAGGAGGGCGCCTACACTCCGCGAGATTTCGCTGACTGGCGCGAAATCCCTTCGGAAGCGCTGGAAAGAAACGAAGTCCGCACCTTGCTGGTAAAGGCCCTGGCCAGCCTGGGTCAAAAATATCGCGAAGTGTTTCTTCTGCGGGACGTGGAGCAAATGAGCATCGAAGAAGCTGCCGAAGTCCTGAATATCTCGATAGCCAGCGTCAAGACCCGTTTGTTGCGGGCCAGGCTGATGCTGCGGGACCTTCTGGCACCTGCGCTGGCGGATGGCTGGTTCAGCCGCGCGCCGTTCGGGAAAGGAAACAAGCCATGGTAGTCAATTGCGAGCAGGTATGGCAGGAAATCTCAAATTACCTGGAGGACGAGGTCAGCCCGGAACTGCGGGCCGCGATGGAGGCGCATATTCGCCAATGCCGGCATTGCACCGCAGTGCTCGATGGCACCAGAAACGTGGTTCACTTGTACGCCGACGATCGCTTGCTTGAATTGCCTCCAGGTTTTAGCGCCCGCTGGCAGAGAAAGCTGGCCGAATCCATGCCCGGTCCGCGGGGAACAGCTTTCGGGTGGCTCATCGCCGTAGCCGCGCTGGCCCTGGTTTCCGGCAGCTTCGCCCTGGCCAGGTTCAACTCGCCCGCACCCACGGCCCTGCGTTCTTACCATGCTGAACCAGGGGTCGGCGTTCCGCCCGAAATGATGGTGGAGATTGCGAGCGACGGCAAGACCTTTCATGCCCCGGGCTGCAGGTTTATACATGAACACGAGGGTGGGGGCAGGGTGCGCATGGTGACTGCGGCCGAAGCCATTCGTGAAGGATATGTTCCCTGTGTTCGGTGCTTGCGGCGATATTTAAGGAGCCAAACCGCGGGCCTGGGCGCTCCGCGGAAATCTCAGGAGGTTTCCCGGAATCACTCCGTCGCAGCCGCACCGGGCGGCGAGGATACGCCACCCGGGCTGGCTTCGGGCGACTAGTTCTTCTTCATCTCGTCCTTGTTCATGTCGTCTTTCTTCATATCATCCTTCTTCATGTCGTCGTGTTTCATTTCGTCTTTCTTCATCTTGTTCTTCTTCAGCTTTTTGGCTTTCTTGCCCTTGGCCGCGTCATCTTTGGCCATGTCGTCGTGCTTCATGGTGTCCTGCTTCATGTCGTCATGCTTCATGGCATCCTGGTTCGAGTCGGGTGTGGACTGCGCAAAAGCGTGAAGCGACACAGCCAGGAGACACGTCACCATCAACTTACCAATCAATCGTTTCATGAAATCCTCCAGAGATTTTGCGCCGGGCGTAACCCGGCGTGAAGACAAGGATGTGCGGGAAGTTGAGAAGTTACAGATGCGGCAGATTCATTTAGGCAGCGGGTTGCGGGGTCATGTTGGGCAGGAGCGGGGAAAATGATCCTTCGCCCTGTCCCCCTGGCGATTTTCGCGACCCCGGCGCCAGGCTCATTTATGGCCGCGCCCGGGAATCCTTCTGGCTACTAGCCCTCATCGGCGAATAGAATCAGACTGTAAGTTGGTTCATAGTCTCTGCGTTGGAGGTAGAAATGTTTTTCCGTAAAAGTGTGCCTGCGATTTTGGCAATCATGGCCCTGCTTAGTCTGGTTCATGCCGAGGATCGAGTTCAATCTGAATTGAAGTTCGTGGCCCACACCAAGGCGGAGAAGACTGCCGGAGTTTGGGTGGATGGACAGTATGTGGGTTTTGTTAAAGAACTGACCGGCGACAAGAAGATCACGCTGCTGCCGGGCAAGCACGAAATCCTGGTGCGCCAAGCCTGGTACAAAGACTACGTTCAGCAGGTCATACTTGAGCCCGGGCAAGCCAGCGTGATCAATGTCTCGCTGGTAAGAGATGCGCACCCGGCGACCCGCGAGGCGACCGGGGAATTGAAAATCTCGGCCACCCCCACCCGGGCGGCGGTCTTCGTGGACAACCAGTTCGCCGGGCACGTGGACGAGTTCGATGGAGTGGGGAAGGCCATGTTGCTCACCCCTGGACGCCACAGTGTCCGCGTTGCCCTACCCGGCTATTTGCCGTTTGAGACCGTGGTCGATTTGCGGCCTCACCAGAAGCTCAAGATCCAGACCGAACTCGTAAAGGGGAGTATTACCGAGGCCGGTTCGCTGGTGAACCAGCAGTAGATAACTAGATTGAGACCAGGCCAACGCTTGCCGCGGGTGATTCTGGCGATCCTATTCATCGGGATCGCCGGCGTCGCGCTGTTCCGGCTAGTGGCCGACGAGAAACCGCACAGCGTTCTCCTGAAGTGGAACCCGCCCGTCGCCAAACCCGGGGTGACCGTGGCCGGCTACAACGTTTATCGCAGCCGGCCCGACGGCAGTTTTGGGCCACTGGCCTCCGTGGTGGCTCCGACTTACGTCGATACCCAGGTGAGTAGCGGGAGAATCTACTACTACTATGTAAAGGCCGTGGACGCAGGCGGCCACGAAAGCCCGCCTTCGAACCAGGTTTCGGCAACCATTCCTTAGCGTAGCTTCCGGCACAGGGGACAATTCCCCGCCGGCGTTTAAAAATATCTTCAACGATCTGTCCTTTCTGTCGATCCCGCGCGCTGTCATTCGACTTCTAATAGAGCAGGAAATAAACAAAAGAAAGCTTCCAAGTCTCAGTTCATAAAAGGAGAATCGCAATGCGAGTCATGGTGATAGTCAAGGCCGACAAGAACAGCGAAGCGGGCGTCATGCCCAGCAAGGAAATCCTCACTGCCATGGGGAAGTTCAACGAAGAACTGGTGAAAGCCGGCATAATGCTTGCCGGCGAGGGACTTCACCCTACCTCGAAGGGCAAGCGCGTCAAGTTTTCAGGCGGGAAGCACATCATCACCGACGGCCCGTTCACCGAAAGCAAGGAGCTGATCGCCGGCTTCTGGCTGTGGCAGGTCAGGTCGATGAACGAGGCGGTGGAGTGGCTCGAGCGCAGTCCCTTCGACGGCGGAGCTGAGCTCGAAATTCGCCAGGTGTTCGAGGCGGAAGATTTCGGCGCTGAACTAACTCCGGAACTCAGAGAGCAGGAGAATCGCCTGCGCAAACAGGTCGCCGGGAAAAAATAAGGGTGCCCCACCCCTCATCGTTCCGCCTTTTGGAATGACAGGGTGGGGATTTAGATTCTCACCAGATTTTGCTTCGCCAAAAAATACCGTTCTAGCCCCCCGCCCTGTTTCTCCAAAAAACGGAGAGACGAGGACGGGGCACCCGGGAATTTCTACCCGCGCGGCGGCAGAGCGGTCTGCCCGGAATCCTCCGCCGCCAGTTGCGAGAAGGCTGACCAGTCCAGCGCTTCGCCGCCGCGCGCCAGCAATGTCAGGAAGCGGTTGTAGATCAGGCTGGCCAGCGGCAGGGGTACGCGCAACTTCTCGGCGGCGGCCAGCACCAACCGATTGTCCTTGAATCCCAGCGGAGCCGCAAAGCCGGCAGGAACGAACTTCTTGTCGGCGATCAGGCCGCCGTAAGTCTTGTAAACCGGGGCGTTGAAAAGCGTGGATGTCAGGAAGTCGACGTACTGGTGCTGATCCAAACCGGCCTTGCCCACCAGCGCCATGGCCTCGCCCAGGGCCTCGATCACAGATGAAATCAGAAAATTGCCGCTGAGCTTGATCAGATTTGCATCGGCAGCATTTTCGCCGAAGCGAAAAGTCCTCTGTCCGATGGATTCGAATAAGGGCATGCAGGCGTCCACTGCATCCGGCGCGCCGGCCACGGTGACAAAAAGTTTGGCCGCAGCCGCCGCCTCAGGACGTCCGAACACTGGAGCCGAGACAAACCGCTGCCCGCTGGCCGCGTGCGCCGCAGCCATTTTTTCCGAGAGCGCGACGCTGATGGTGCTGGCAGAGATGTGGATCGCGCCCTTGGCCAGGTTCTTGATCACACCGGAATCGCCGAACACGACACTTTCCACCGCGATGTCATCGGCCAGCATGGTAATCGCCGCGTCGCCGCTGCAGGCATCCGCCACCTGGGGGGCGTAGCGTGCGCCTTGCGCCACCAGCGCCTGCGCCTTGCTGGCCGTGCGGTTGTGGACCGTCACCTCATGACCGCCTCGGAGCAGGCTCGCCGCCATGCCCGATCCCATATTCCCCAGCCCGATCACTCCGACTCTCATGCTTCACCTCGTGAAGGTTGTGCCGCAGGGTTTTGGATGCAAATTCGATCGCATCAGGTGCGTTAAGAAGTGGCCTGGGCTCACATAGGGGGGTGCCCCACCCTCGTCGTTCCGTTCTTCGGAACGACAGAGCGGGGTTTTTGATCCACAAAGAATGGTGCTCCGGCCGCATTAGATCGCAGCAGACTGTACGGCTGTGATGTTTGAGCCAGTGTGGTGCGGAGCTCCCTTCCACCCCCTGGCCTGGGCGATGCAGATCACATGAAAGATGAAAAAGAGCGGCACCAGAAACGTCGGAACCAGGCTTAGCGGCAGCACTGTCATGGCGGCCATTGAAACGCCGTCGGGGATGAGCAATCGGGCGGTGGTACCCAGGCTTACTGCCGTAATCAGGTCTGCGATCCCGAGCAATTGCCAAACGATAAATCCATTGCGACGCGCGGGGTTGGCCAGCATCCAGGCCGCTAGCGTCGCCGTCATCCCGATGGCCATGTCGCCATATCCCGCGGGCAGAGCAAATATGGCGGGGAGGACTCCGCGCGCCTCCAGCAGGACGAAAGTGAATCCCAAGATTCTCCAGGACTGCGCCAAGGTCAATATTTGCGGGTTGAGCGACAAGGTAAACTGGCGAAACTTTTCCGAGGCGGCAAACCAGACCGCAAACACGACGATTGGAGCCAGGGCAGCGGCTGCAACCGCGAGGCCGAAGCGATTGGCGTTATTCCTGAACCAGTACAGGGCCGAGGCGGATAAGGCAAAGAGAAACCAGGCGGCGATGAGGCCGGCGGTGAGTTTTCCGTAACTTGTCATATCAGCGTTTTTCATAACGAGTCTCCTTGTTTCGTCACCAGATCAGTGACTTGATGAGTTATGTCCAGTAGGTTTTTCCAGGCCTGCTCCCCCAGCCGACGGCGCAAGCGCGATTGAACTTTCTCCCAGGCCGGCAAGGCACGTTGAAACTGAGTCTGGCCGGCTTTGGCCAGTCGTAGCCGCCGTTCCCGGCGGTCTTCGCCGCGACGTTCTGCGATCCAGCCTTGCCTGACCATGATTTGGAGAGTTCGGGTGAGCGTCGTGCTGTCGATCGCGAGTATCTCGCCCAGTTGACTCTGAGTGACCTCTCCAGCCAGCGAGAGCGCCTGCAGAATGGTGAACTGTGTGGCCCGCAGGCCCAGCGGGCGCAGCGCGTTCTCATAGAGTTGAGTCAAGGCCCGCGACGTCCGGCGGAAACTGGCGCACATGCAGGGGAGCCTTGGTGTCGGCGATTCCTTCATAGCGCCATAGATGTATATACATATAATTGGGATGCACGAAATCTGCTGAGCGTTATGCCTGCCTCCTGCCACCGGAATTCATGCTGCTTCGGCAAGCACGGCTCGGTCCCCGGGGCACGTATGCTCGCCGTCACCCACCGTTTGAGCTCCGTCTGCCCGCATCTCAATCAAGTTCAAGAAAAAACAGAACGCCCTGTCGATCTCGACGCCTCTCGTTCGACATACCAGTGAAAGCAAGGAAGTGGAACTCAGGAGACGGTCATGGCAAGACAGCACAGAACATCGGAGAGCTTGAAATCAATTGCGGGCGGGGCGCTGGTCGGGCTCGGACTTCATATCTGGTTTGGCAACGTGCATGGAGTCGCGAGCCAGTTGACGCGCCTCGTGGGCACTTCCGCTGGGGACACATTGGGGTTGGTGCCCTCGGTCATCCTGACGGCCGCGCAGGCTGGCCGGGTTTATGCCTCTGATCACCAGGAGTTCTTCCTGGATGTGGTTCGGGTGTTGGTATCATTCTGGCCTCTGCTTCTCGTCATCGTGGGAGCGGGATTCTTGCGGGATGTTTTCACGGACGAAGTTGACACTTTGACGGCGCCGGAAAAATACTTCCAAAATAAAGATGCGGGATGTCGATTTGGCTGCCCTTCGTTCGACTTGTAGACAGAGCCCAGGACCATCCGGAGATGAGCAAGTTCGAGACCGTCCGGTAAACTCGGCTTCCGACTTAAGAGTAATCACAACTAATAAGGAGATCTAACCATGCGCTTTATGATGATCGTCAAGCACGCCGAGAACCAGGGCCCTCCGCCCAAATCGCTGATGGATGCAATTGCGAAGCTGGCCGAAGAGGAGACCAAGAGTGGCAAGATGCTCGGTACCGGAGGTCTCGGGCCCACGGCGACGGGCGCTCGCGTCCGCCTTTCCGGAGGACAGGTGACCGTGACCGACGGACCTTTCACCGAGGCCAAGGAAGTGGTCGGTGGCTACGCCCAGTTTGAGCTGAAATCGAAGCAGGAGGCGATCGAGGGCGCGGTTCGCTTCATGGAGCTGCACAAGAAGCACTGGCCGGGATGGGAGGGCGAGACCGAAATTCGCCAGATGTTCGAGCCAGGCGACTTTCCCGGCAAATGACAGCACCCGGGTGCCCCACCGTTTTTCGCGAACTACGCGAAAAGAGGATGGGGCACGCCGTTGCACGGCGGGATCAAACATGGTGCGATCGGTTAGCGCGCTGCCTGCATCCAGCTGGCGCGAAGTAGTACGATATTTCGTCGCCGATTATGGAGCCCCACGCATTTGTTGCCGAAGTTTATCGCCGAATGAGCTTGCGGCATCGTTCCGAGCAGCATCAGCCCACCTGGCAGGAAGTTAAGGACCAGCCTCGTGTACTCCAGGCAGCCGACGAGGTTCGGCATCTGCTACCCGCGGACAAGAACGCTGCCATTCTTGACATTGGGTTCGGCCGGGGATGGTTTCTAGCGGCCTGCATCAGACTCGGCTACACAAACCTGTCCGGCGCTGACTTCGGTATCGAAAACAAGGCTTTCGTTCGGGAGTGGGCGCCGGACCACATCGTCCTGAACGAGATTGAAGATAACATCGGAAACTTTCTGGTCGACCGGCCGGAGCGGTATGACTTCATTTTCATGTCGCATGTGATCGAGCACGTACCGAAATACTCCCTGCTATGGGTAGTGGACGCCCTCTACCGGGCCCTTAGACGCGGCGGCGTGCTGCTGCTGCGGACCCCAAATATGGAGGGCCCATGCGCCGCCTCAAGCTTGTACGTGACCCTGGCCCATGAATATGGGTTTTCCGGTTCCAATCTTAAGTCCCTGCTTGAACTCTGCGGTTTCGATGACATTCGCATTCACTCGCCCGAGATTTATCACTCGACGTTCAGGCAACGGCTGGGCAGAACCCTACGCTGGCCCTTCCTCAAGGAAAATGAGCTCAAGCACAGGCTGTTCGGAGTTAACACCGGCGGACAGTTCGATTCGGAGCTGGTAGTAACCGGCAAACGGGGCGATGCTCCCGCCCTCTTCGATCCCAAGTACCAGTGATATTCTGAGCAGTCATCTGCAACCGGTAGAGCAGGCCTTCAGGTCGTTTGACTGCTCCTCGGGCCCGGGAGTAGAGTCTGGGCAAACCTTCCGTCTTGGAGATTCTCTCGATGCCCCAGTTCGTGATCGAGCGCGAAATACCTGGATTGTCAAAGCTGTCCGACAGCGAATTCCGGGCCCTCTCGCAAAAATCGGTGGAGGTTCTCAGGGGCATGGGTCCGGAGATTCAGTGGCTGCACAGCTATGTCACCGGGGATAAGCTTTATTGTGTGTACATTGCCCCCGACGAAAAGGCTATCCAAGAGCACGCGAAACGAGGCGGATTTCCGGCGCATCGCATCTCCGCCGTGCGCCGTCTCATTGATCCAACCACCGCGGAATAATTCCCGATAACCGTTACTCGGAGACGGGGGTGAGCGCTTCCTCGACAGCCTTGTCGACTGGCATTCCCCATCCTTCCAGCCAGGCCGCCGAGGCGGCCGCATTGGATAGCGCCTTCCGGGCCGGCTCCAGACTCTTTTCGACCTGGGCCTGTTCCACCCGAGGAAGCGCTGCGCCCAGCACCTGGCGCAAGGCGGCCGCGGCTCCCGCCAGCCGCAGCGAACGCTCCGGCTGCAACTGGGCGGCCGCCGAGCACGCAAAGCACTCCAGCAGGCGAGCGATTCCCCGCTTGTGTCCCAACTCCTGGAAGATCTGGATGCTCTCGCGGTAAAGTGCCTGCGATGCGGCATAGTCACCCTGGTCGCGAGTCAGATTTCCCAAGTCCGCGAGGGAGCCGGCAATTCCCCAGCGATCGCCGAGTTCCCGGAATATCGCCAGACTTCTTTCATATAAGGACCGGGCGCCTGCCGAGTCACCATGGCTGCGCGCCGCATCGCCTTGATGATCGAGCGACCATGCCATTCCCGTAGCGTCCCCCAGTTCCTTGAAGATCGAGAGGCACTCCTCATAGAGGGAGCGGGCCTGAGCATGATCACCTTGCAAGTTGACCACGTTCGCCAGGTTACTGAGAGCACGGGCCACGGCTGTGCGATCACCCAGTTCTCTCCACATCGCCAGGCTCTCCTCGAAGAGGGAGCGGGACTCCGCGATGCCTCCCCGGTCGCGGGTGGTGACAGCCAGCGCATTGAGAGAGACGGCGATACCCCAGTCATCTTTTAAGTCCCGCGCGATTTGCAGGTTTTCGCGGAACAGTGAACTGGAAGCTGCGTAGTCGCCCTGCGCGCCGGCCAGGGCACCAGCAGCGAACAGCGCCCTGGCCCGAGGGAGAGTCGGGGCGGTGGCGGCTTCGAGCTTGAGCAATTTGACCAGGCGGTCCCGCCCTTCGGCGAAGTGCTCGCGGCTCTCCCAAAAGCGAAAGAGCGCGGCGCCCAGGCGCAAGCCCCACTCGGCATTGCCAGTCTGGATCAGCCAATCCAGGGCCGCAGCCAGATTGTCGTGCTCCATCTCGAACAGATCGAGCCATTCCGCCTGTATCGCTGAGGCGCCGGACGCGGCGCCTTCTTCCGCCAGTACCAGACAGTAAGCCGCGTGGGCACGCCTGGTCGCCGCCTCCTCCCCACTGGCCGCGAGATGTTCCAGTCCGTATTCGCGGATCGTGTCCAGCATCACGAATCGCGATTCCCCTTCTCCGCGTTCGACCCGCTGCAACAGGCTCTTGTCCACCAGCGACGCCATGCCGTCAAGTCCATCCAAATCCATGTCGCTCTTGGTATTGCACACGGCTTCCACCGCCTCCAGAGTGCAACCGCTCACGAAAACCGAAAGCCTGCGGAACAGCATCTGTTCGCCGGCACTGAGAAGACCATAGCTCCAGTCAATCGCTCCGCGCAGAGTCTGCTGGCGCGTGGGCAGGTCCCGCGCCCCGCCGGTCAACAACTGCAGGCGGCTTTCGAGGCGCGCCTGCATGGCAGAGGGTGAGAGCAGCTTGATGCGGGCCGCGGCCAGTTCGATGGCGAGAGGCAGGCCGTCCAGCCGGGCGCAAATGGTCACCACCGCCGCCGCATTTTCCTGGTTCACCTCAAAATCAGGCTTGACCGCCCGGGCGCGCTGGATGAACAAAGCCACGGCTGGATACCGCGTCAGTTCTTCGACCGCCGGCACGGATTTCGGATCGGGTAATTCGAGAGGCGGCACGGGATATTCATGTTCGCCATAGACATGGAGCGGAGCGCGACTGGTGACGAGCAGCCGGAGCTGCGCGCTGCTTGCAAGTAACTCCGCTACCAACGGGGCCTCGGCCACCAGGTGCTCGAAGTTGTCGAGCAACAGAATTGTCGGCAGGCGCAACGAATGTTGCAGATGGGCTTTCAAGGCTTCAAGCGGCGATTGGCCCCCGGTTTCGCGCAGGCCCAGAGTCTGCGCGATCGCCGGCGCAATCAACTTGGGATCGCTCACCGGCGCCAGGGGGACGTAATATGCGCCGCCGGCGAAATGGTCCGCAAGCGCTTCTGCTACCTGCAGGCCCAGCCGCGTTTTTCCAATGCCTCCGGGGCCGGTGAGGGTGACCAGGTGGACTTCGGGTCGAAGCAGCAGTTCCTTTACCGCTTCTACTTCGCGATCGCGTCCGATAAACGCTGTACGCGATGTGGGAAGATTGCTCGGACGACTCTCCGGACCTTCCATTTGAACATCCGACAGCCGGTCCCGAGTGGCGACGAGGTCCCGCACCAGGTCCCGGGTCGACGAGTACCGCTGTTCGGGTTTCTTGTCGAGACAGCGCTCGACCACCCACACCAGCGGAGCGGGTGTTTCCGGATTCAACGAGCTGATCGGTTCCAGCCGGTCCCGCAGGATGGCGGCCATGGTCTCAGCCATGCTGTCCCGTTGAAAGGCGGGTTTACCCGTCAGCATCTCGTAGAGAACGGATCCGAAGGAAAACTGGTCTGAGCGAAAGTCCACTTCCAGTCCGCTCGCCTGTTCCGGAGACATGTATTCCAGGGTGCCCATGACCGTGCCCGGCAGAGTTTGCAGGGGGCGGGTATCGATTGTCTCCGCACCCGGCCCTGGAGCCAGCTTGGCCACGCCGAAGTCGAGAATCTTGACCAACCCGTCGCGGGAAACCATCACGTTTTCCGGTTTCAGGTCACGGTGCACAATGCCGGCTGAATGCGCCTTCGCCAATCCATCCGCAATCTGGGCGGCGATATGAATCACCTGGGGTAACGGAATGGAGCCGGAAGCCAGCAGGTCGCGTACCGCTTCTCCCTCCACCAGTTCCATGGCGATGTAGCAGATTCCATCCACCTGACCGAGCTCGTAAATGGTCACGATATTGGGATGGTTGAGGGCCGATGCCGACCGCGCTTCCTGCTCGAAGCGCTCGATGCGTCGCCGGTCGGGACACAGGTGGCCCGGCAAGATCTTGATCGCGACCTCACGGCCCAGGCGGGTATCGCGTGCGCGATAGACTTCTCCCATGCCCCCGGCTCCGAGCGGGGATAGAATCTCGTAGGCGCCAAAGCGCGAGCCCGGGGCAAGCGTCGCCGGCTCCCCGCGCGCTGGCGCACCCTGGCCTTCATTTGTCTTTGTGATTTCACCCCTGAACATACGTCCCCTTCGGTGCCTTACTATATAAGAGGTTTGCAGGGCAGCCGATAAGCCGCTCCCGGCAGCGGCGTCTGTTACAAGAGAATAACAAAATCGAGAGAACCCAATGGATCTTAAGTCGCTTCAACAACCGCTGAAGGAGCAATACCGCCGCGAGCCCGGCAGTTCCCGCATAACCCTCAAGGCGAAAAGCAGCGAAACCGCCACCCCGATGGCATGCTCGGTGGACCTGGGACGCGCTCTCTATCAGGCCGAAGCCCACGCCGGAGTCGGAGGCACCGGCACAGCCGCCTGCTCCGGCGACCTTCTGCTTGGCGCTCTGGCAGCCTGCGCCCAGATCACCTGCCAGATGGTCGCGGCGGCCATGGGGATTCCCACGGAGCACATCGAGGTCGCGGTAGAAGGGGATCTGGATCTCTCCGGAACCCTGGGCGTGTCCAAAGAGGCGATGGTCGGCTTTGAACACATCCGCGTCCGCTTTGATATTCGTGCCCCCGAAGCAACCGCTGAGCAATTGAGCCGGCTGCGAGCCAAGACCGAGCAATATTGTGTGGTGATGCAGACTCTGCTGCGACCGCCAGAGATGCAGACCGAGTGGGCCTAGGCATTGGTGGCGTGCTCCATACGATTTTGTCGGATTCTTCCTGGCCGCCCGAGAGCTCGACAATTCATCATGAATCAGTGAGGGTTGCAGGAGGACGGGTTGCGTTCTTGCCATCTCGTGTATCTTTAGTTGCGAACCTTTCCGGTGAAAATCCTGAGCAACGAGGTTCTGCTGATGAGATCACTTTTCTCCGTGCTGGCGCTGGCCCTTTGCATGGCCAGTCTTTCCATGGCGCAGGTGGACCAGCGCTGGAAGCCAAATGACCCGGATCGTCCCGTGCCCCCGGTGATCGAGCCGGGAACGGCGAGCACGCAGGATGCGCCGGGGCATCCGCCATCGGACGCCGTCGTGCTTTTCAACGGCAAGGATCTTTCCCAGTGGACGAGCGCGGATGGCCAGCCGGCAAAGTGGAAAGTAGCGGATGGCTACATGGAAGTGGTGCCGCACACCGGGATCATTCAAACGCGTCAGGCGTTCGGCGATTGCCAGTTGCACGTCGAGTTCGCCGAGCCCACGCCTGCGGTGGGCGAGGGCCAGGAGCGCGGCAACAGCGGCGTGTTCCTGATGGGACTTTACGAAATCCAGGTGCTGGATTCGTACCAGAGCAAAACCTACGCCGACGGCCAGGCCTCGGCGGTGTACGCGCAATTCCCTCCGCAGGTAAATGCCTCCAGGCCGCCGGGACAGTGGCAGACCTATGACATTATTTTTCACGCTCCACGTTTTGACAAAGATGGCAAACTGCTGCGCCCGGCGCGGGTGACGGTGCTGCACAACGGAGTTCTGGTGCAGGACAATGTGGAGCTGTCGGGACCCACCGGCCACCACGTGCGGCCTCCTTACAAGGCGACTCCGGAGAAACTCCCCTTGGCCCTGCAGGACCACGGCAATCCCGTGCGCTTCCAGAATATCTGGATTCGCGCGCTGGATGAAGGCCATTAGGACGTTCTTCTCGACCGTTTTTCGAATAGGCAGGCACCCAATCAAGCGAAATTACTCCGGAGGGTGCAGACACAACAGCGGCGCTCATTCCTTGGTCTTCGGCGGCCAACTCATCTGGCCGCCGCGGTGGTAGGCCAGGTTGCCGATGTGTCCGGCGCGGGCGGCGGCGACCCCGGTTTCCACCGGCGCATTGGGCTCTTTGCGGCTTTTGACGCAAGCCAGGAAATTCTCCACGTGTGAGATGGTGCCATCGCGGAAACTGCGTTCTGTTAGAACCGGATTTTGCCCGTCCTGCACCCCTTCGCGATAAACCGTGAATCCGCTGCGATTGATCTTCAGGGTCGCTTCTGTCCCGCGGAACTCAAGGCCGCCATCATCGATGGAAGAATTCATCATGCCGTCGTAGCCCACGTCGAATCCGGGATAGCGGAAAGCGGCCTGGATGGTATCGGGACACTCCCACTGCTCGAAAACATACTTGTCGGCCAGCATGTGGGCCTCGCGCGGCTGGTCCGATTTCATGGCCCAATGCACCACGTCGATCCAGTGGCTGAACAAATCGGTCATGGCGCCGCCGCCGAAATTCCAGAACCAGCGCCAGTGATTGTATTTTTCCTCGCTGAAGGGCTGATCGGGAGCGGACCCGAGCCAAAGCTTCCAATCGAGCGCCTGGGTATCGATGGGCTTGGGCGCCCAGTCCCGGTGATAGTTCTGCCACCAATAGGTTCGCACCTGCGGGACGCGCCCCAGGCTGCCTGCCTGAATCAGATCGACGGCGTCGCGAAAGTGGGTCCAACTGCGCTGCTGCATGCCGCACTGCAGAATCTGCTTGCTGGAACGCACCGCACGCGTGAGCGTGGCGCCTTCCTCAATGGTGTGGGTGACGGGCTTTTCCAGATAGACGTCTTTGCCGGCGGCCAGGGCATCGACCGCCATGTGAACGTGCCAGTGGTCGGGCGACGCGATAAACACCGCATCGATCTCCTGCGCCAGCACTTCACGATAATCCAGATGAGTCGTCGCGACCCCGTTGGACCGTTCCCTGACGGCATCGCGGTGCGGCCCATAGACATCACTCACGGCCACGATCTGGTAAGGGCCGAGCTTGTCAGCGGCGTCCAGCAGGTTCCGCATGCGGCCGCCCGCCCCGATCACTCCGATGCGCACGGTGTCGTTTGCACCCAGCACTCGGGTTGAGGCCAGCGCAGTAAGCCCACTTGCGATGATGAAGCTGCGGCGATTGAGCATAGTTCTCCAGTCCGCTTTCGTGTCGACAGATCGACTTAAGCTGCAGCGCGAACAGAGCTTACCAAAAAATGCCTGGGGACACCCGCCCTCCTACAATATCCGCACCCCATCATTCGTCTACAACGGTAGAGGAAGGATGCGGCCAGCCGGTGCAGATGGCACTCGAACAGGACCAGCGAATCACCGAAGTGGTGAAGCGGGAGCAGTCCCGCCTGCGCAACTTCATTCGCCGCCGTGTGCCCGATCCACGCGACGCCGAGGACATTCTGCAGGACGTCTTCTGCGAACTGGTGGAAGCGAATCGTCTGCTGATGCCGATCGAACACGTTACTGGCTGGCTGTTTCGCGTGGCACGCAACCGCATCACTGATCTCTTTCGCAAAAAGAAGCCGGAGGGCTTCACTGAAACCTCCGTCGCGGGCGATGATGACGGCGAACTATTGCAGTGGGAAGACCTGCTGCCTTCGCCCGATGCCGGGCCGGATGCGCTGTACGCCCGCAATGTGCTTCTCGAGGAACTCGAGTTGGCCATCGACGAGCTGCCGCAGGAGCAGCGCGAGGTGTTCATTGCGCACGAACTGGAAGGACGCAGCTTCAAACAGATGGCGGCCGAGACCGGGGTAAGCGTGAACACGCTGCTCTCGCGCAAACGCTATGCGGTGCTGCATTTGCGCGAGCGATTGCAGAGCCTTTACGACCAACTTACGAAAGCATGAGGGACTGAACATGAGTAAGAGATGGAAGAGAATAATTTTAATCGCTCCGCTGGCCATTCTGGGGATCCTGCTGTTCATCGCCATCGGTGGCGAGATAGTACTGCAGCTGTGGAACTGGCTGCTGCCGACCCTCTTCGGCTGGCGCCAGATTACCTTCTGGCAAGCGCTTGCAATTCTGGCGCTGTGCCGCATCCTGTTCGGGGGATTTGGACGCCACGGTTTCCAGCGCTCCAACTTCCGCCGCCGCTGGGCCGAGCGCTGGGAGCGCATGACCCCGGAGGAGCGGGAAAAATTCCGGCAAGGCATGCGCGGACGCTGCGGCTTTGGTCCGCCCGCCAGCGAAAGCAAGGGACAATGAGCCAGAGACAACGGCAGCCCTGAGGATGGGGGCTGCACATCGGGCGGGGTCGGGTTCCGGTCAATGAGTTCTATAAAAAGGGATGTCAAGAAAAAAGTTCTGCCTCGACCGGAGGCGAGATTTGTTTCTCGAGATCCAGCCCACTGAAGTTGCGCTTCTCTGGAGAAGCTTGGCCGATTGCCCATGCTCATAAGTTTCCTGCGCGGATGGTGGCGATGCCATCGAGTTCGAAAGAGCGGCAAGCCAAACTGGTGCTCAAGGTCAACCATGGTTCTATCCGAGGCTCGTGGCCTATGGCTATTTCTGGTTATCCGAGGGGGCATAGCGTGTAATGTGTGACTCGGTGCCCAAGCACACGGGGCCGATCTCATTGACTGATACTCTCCTCGAACCGAGCATCTCCAGAACCCGACCGACCATCATCCGAGTGAACTCCCGAGATGGAAAGGCCTGTTCACCAGAGACGCTCAAGCTGCTTGCCGATGCAATTGTTGGGGGTCGAACCTCACTCCTTTCTTCCAGATAGTTAAAGTGATGGTGGCAATCTTTCGTGCCAGGGTAAGACGGGCCATCGTCGGCCGCATCCCTTTGGCAATCCGAGCCGCATAGAAATCGTGCAAGGGGCCAGGATGCGTGCTGGCAGAGATGGCAGCACTTTTGAAGAGACTCTTCAGATCTTTATTGTGATTGTCATTCAGACCGCGCACTGTGATGCGCTCGCGGTTGCGCTGCAGTTTGCCCCGCACACAGCGGTACTCGCCACTGTCGTGAGTCTCGACCGCGAAACCGCTGTAGGCCCACAGCTGTCGCTTGGTACGGAAGCGGTGGGGTGTCTGCAGCAAGGCCACCAGCAGGGCGGCGCGAATCGGACCGATCGAAGGAATCTGACGCAGTAACTTCACGGCAGGATGCTTGTGGCTTTCGAGTAGGAGTTCGCGCCGCGCTTGCCGACGCACCGGTTGCAGACTATCGAGTTGCTGATACAAACGCTCGGCTCGAACCCGAACTCCTGGTTCCACGATCTTGGCCAGCCACTCGGCGTGATGCCGTGGAGCGTACACCGTCGTACCGCTACAGGGAATGCCCCAGCTGCGGTACAGGGCTTTGATCCGATTCATCACCCGCGTGACATCTTGCGTGAGGGTCAGATAGCTGCGCCCCAGCTCTTTTAAGGTGCGCACTCCATGCTCTCCGTGGTAGACCGGCTTCAGTTGGTTGGTGCGTAACAGCTCCGCCAGCTTGCGCGCGTCGATCCGGTCACTCTTGTTGCCATCTTTCAACAGGGCAGCCTTTCGCGGATCACAGACCACCAATCGGCTGACGTGGGGTTTCAGAAGGTCGTGTAACCAGGCAGCGGACGTTCCTTCCTCGAAGGTCAGCGACAGAGTTCCCTGCAGTCCCTGGATGAACTCAACGATCGTGCCTGCTTTCGTCTCCAGCAGGCATTCCATGATCAGCTTGCCTTGAGCATCCATCACGGCAACCGAAATGGTGGCCTGATGAACGTCCAGGCCGATATACTTCTCTTGACTCATAAAGGCGCTCCTTTTCGCTAGGTTGGTGGTGCGGACAATCACAACCTATCGCAAAAGTGGGCGCCTTTTTATATTGCGTGTAATCGCGAGTAGAGTCGAGAACAGGCGCAGTGACTGTAGTCTCCCGGTGGGCGTATGACTTGGCTTTCGCCTCATCCCCTCAGTCCGGTTTGACCTGGTCCTGTTTCCTGTTCCCGCTCATCGAACCGGACTGGCAGATTTCCCGCATCCGGCTCTCGGAAAAGACTCACGCTTTCGCCCACGGAAGGCTCGCAGTACGATGTGGTAACTGCACCAGACCATACACAGAATGAAGAGACGCTTCCGGAAAGCGTTTATAGCCCGGCCGCGCTTCCTCGTGTTTGTCGCAGAGCCACCGACGCAGCCTGCGGCGGTTCGGATGGGGGAGAATACTGGTGGGGGCGGTGCTGATATTCGGAGCGGCAAATACTCAGTTCCACCTCTTTCCCACGAGACACTTTGTGAAGCAACTGGAATATGAGAACCCGACGCAAGCTGCAGCCGGGAACGTCACTACTATTGCTCTGTGTGTCGGCTGTATTCTCCTCATTGTTTCCGGCATTTGGAAAGGCTTTCGCCGCCAGTCAATCGAGCCAGGCGTCGATTCCTGACGCTAACAGGCGATCTCGCTCAAAACCCCCGGTCGAGGGTCAGTGAGCGTAACCGCGATTTTTCGCCAACTGTCGGTGGTATTATCGTCGTCGCCGTAGCGTGGAGATGATGTGACTCGTACCACTCTATTCTGCTTGCTTGCGGCGTTCTTGGCCGTTTCAGCCTCTGCTATTGCACAAGATTCCTCGGCTCGGGCCGCCGAGCAACCATTACTTGCTACTATCCAGGCGGAGACTCCCGCCACAAGAAACGGCGAAGCGAGTTACACGCTTAAGGTGGGTTGCGAACTGTTCATCACCGTGCATTTAACAAACGTCTCCAAGCACAACATCGCCTTCGACTACGACAAAGACTCTAGAACCGGAGTGAGCTTTTCACACCGATATGAAGTCCGCACGAGTCAAGGAAACTCCGCCCAGAAGCGGACAACCAGCCATCCTGAGATTGGCTCAACGGGGCACGGTTGGCCGGACCAGGTCCTAAAGCCAGGTGAGAGCATGGAGATTAGCGGCGACCACATCAGCGGTTTGTTTGATCTGAGCCGACCGGACAAATACACAATTCAGCTCTTCCGAGCCATTCGCGATGATCCCAAGGACGGCTTTGTGAGATCAAACCGAATCACGGTGACCGTGACGAAATGAACGGTCTGATGGCGAGATGCTCGGTTGGGAAATAGCATCCTCATGTCGGCCCGATAACTGTCGACAACAGCGTTAGCACAAGCTTTGCGCCGTCTGTTCGCCAAAACAATCGTAGAGAGCGACAGTCTCTTCCGCCAATCTCGTAGACCGGAACTATGGCCCTACGAGGTGGACACACCAGGCCGCGAATCGCTGCCAAGTAGTCGTTCCGGCGAGCAACAGGCGGAGGGGATGGATGAGGATCAGGGCTAGTCCTCCCCAAAGCGTCACCGGGTCAAGCCTTCGTCGGGAGTGAAGGTCCCACCAAACCAGCGGGAGGAGGAAAAGGTCGACCGTCAGGTCAAGTGGACTGAGGAATGGGAGCAACGTGGCACTCCGCAGAAATGTCAACGGCCAGCGCCCGACCGCAGCTTCGACCAAACTCAGCGAGGCGAGCACCATACACCGTTTATGCATCTGGGCGTCCCGCCGCCTCAGGATCGCCAAGATGACAAAGATGCTGAAGAGCAAGAGTAGCGACAGTGGAATGACAAGGAACTGAAGAGGGGAAACCGGGACATCGATGAACCCTGTTGGTCGCCGGGCGGCAATAAGAGATCCCCAGATACCCAGATACCCAGGACGACTACAGAGATAGCCACGCCAGTCCCGAACAAACCCATCTGCCGGTGCAGGCGTACTCGCCGGGATCCAACGAGGGCGACTTGGGCGATGAAGAGTGCGAACCAGGCAGCGTTGACGAGGCCGTGGATGACGAAAAAGAACTCGGGTGCCGCGTGCAAAGCTGCCCAGCTTGGGAACCAGCGGCGGAGGAAGAAGGTGCGAGCGAAGCCGACGAAAACCGCAGCGGCGATGAACGTGGCGAAGCTGAAATAAAAACTATGCTCAAGGGTCCACGCGCGCCTAGGGGCTGGCGCCTTGAGATCTCCTGTCGCGGGAGTCGCCGCAGAGGTCAATGTAAGCCTCGCCCAAGCGCGGGTGGCATTCAATCGGACGCGAACAGTTTAGCTGATCTTCCAGGCGGAAGTAGTAGAACAAAGCTTCGGAGCGGTCGTGTTGTCCCATCATGATCAGCAGGCCTCCGACGATCAAAATCAAACAGAGCATGGGCGGATGCTTTTTTCTAGCATGCTTCTGCTGAATCTCATCCTGCTAATCGATGTGACTTTTTCAACACCCACAGGCGTTAGTACTCATTGACCCGAACCCCGGGTTCAAAAGTGACGAATGGGTATACTCGCAAGTACCGGATACGGAAGGTCGAAAATAATTGGTCGGGGCGAGAGGATTTGAACCTCCGACCCCCTGGTCCCGAACCAGGTGCTCTACCAGGCTGAGCCACGCCCCGACAAGGCGGAAATGAGGAGATACTCGGAACCACGCGGGCCATGCCTGTGCACCCAAGCGTTCGATTCCGTTAGAAAGTATAGCATTTGCAGTGGATTGCTTTACGTTCGCTTGAACCGCCTGACGTCTCAGCCTCGCGTGTTCGGTGTCCCGCGCCATTCGGGACCAACCTCGCACCAGGCCACGCATGGATTTCCTATAGAATGTCGCTTTGCTATATAGCATTGCCACGCCATGATCGCGATCACTGCCAGCACGCTGTTCACCCCTCTGGAGCGCATCGAGCAACCGCTGCTCCTGGTGGAAGAGGGGGCCATCGTTGACCTGACCTCGCGGGCGCGCCGGGAGGTTCCAAAAAATGCCCGCCTGGTGGATTTTGCCGGCGGCATACTGGCGCCCGGCTTTATTGATATCCACATTCACGGCGGTGCCGGACATGACGTGATGGAAGCTGGCGACCGTGCGTTGCCGCCGGTGGAGCGGCTGCTGGCGGCCCACGGCGTCAGCAGTTATTTCCCGACCACGGTCACGGCGCCACTCGATGCGACCCTGACCGCTCTAGCGCGGCTGGCCGACGCAATCGAGGCCGCGGAGCGAAATTCGCCAACCTCCAATCCGCAAAGCAACGGGGTACGGGCGCGACCACGTGGAATTCATCTCGAAGGTCCGTTTATCAGCCATAAGCGGCGCGGAGTGCATCCGCCGGAGAATTTGCTGGCTCCGTCTCCGGAGGCGTTTGATGGTTTCTGGCAGGCGGCGCGGGGACACATTCGCGTGCTCACCATCGCGCCTGAGTTGCCCGGCGCCCTCGAAGTCATCACGCTGGCCGCGTCACGGGGAGTTTGCGTGAGTCTGGGACACTCCAATGCTGATCTCGATGAGGCCCGTGCCGGTTTCGCCGCAGGCGCCCGCCACGCTACTCATACGTTTAATGCGATGCGGCCGCTGGACCATCGTGATCCCGGAATTCTGGGCGAGGTGCTCACTGATTCCAGGCTCTCCGCCGAAATCATCGCGGACGGAATTCACGTCGATCCCGTGATCGTACAGCTTTTTCTGAAAGCCAAAGGGCCGGAAACCGCAGTTCTGATCACTGACGCCACTGCTGCCACCGGCATGCCCGACGGCCGCTATCACCTGGGGTCGCTCGAAGTCGAAGTGAAGGACGGCAAGTGCATGGTTGGAGAATCGCTGGCGGGCAGTGTTTTGACCATGGACCGGGCGGTGCGCAACGTCATGCAGTTCGCGCAATGGGAGTTGCAACAGGCGGTGCGCCTGGCCACGCTGAATCCGGCGCGGGTGGCGGGAATGAAAAGCGCAGGCGCGATCCAGACCGGCGCGCCCGCCGACCTGGTGGTGCTGAGCCCGAGCGGCGAAGTAAGAAAGATAATTATTCGCGGAGCAGGGATTTAGTTGCGAGGGCATTGATTGAAAGTAGCGCCGGCATCTTGCCGGCTGTCCTGAGGGCGTCTTGCCCTCTGCGCGGCGGGCGAGGACGCCCGCGAAGACAGCCGCCGCGGCGGCGGCGCTACTTTCGAAGCTCTCAGGAGAACGGAATGGCTGACAAAGGGGGATTCCCCCATTACATGCTCAAGGAAATCTTCGAGCAGCCCCAGAGTCTGCGGGACACCGTCGTGCCCCGGGTATCGCTTGAGGAGGCAGTGGTACGGCTCGACGATGTCCGCATCAGCACGGACGAACTTCGCGCCCTGCGCCGGATCAACATCGTGGCTTCGGGCACCAGCCGGCACGCCGGCATGGCCGGGCAGTACATGATTCAGGACCTGGTCAACATCCCGGTGGATGTGGACTACGCCAGCGAATTCGAGTATCGCAATCCTCTGATCGGGCCGGGCGAGCTCACTATCGTCATCACGCAGTCCGGCGAGACCGCCGATACCACGGCGGCACAGCGCGAAGCCAAGGCCAAGGGCTCGCGCACCATTGCCATCTCGAACGTCATTGATTCCACCATCGCGCGCGAAGCCGACGGCGTGCTTTATACCCACGCCGGGCCGGAGATCAGCATTGCTTCGACCAAAGCCTTCACCGCCCAGATGGCGGTGCTCTATTTATTTGCGCTTTACCTGGGACAGGTGCGCGGCAAGTTTGCCAAGGAACAGCGGCGGCAGTACATCCGCGAACTGCTCGATTTGCCGGGCAAGATGGAAGCTCTGCTGAACATTGCTCCCGCCGCCTGCGAACAACTGGCGGAAAAGTATTACAAGGTGCAGGACTTTCTGTTCATGGGCCGCGCCATTCACTATCCCGTGGCCATGGATGGCGCGCTCAAACTCAAGGAAGTTTCCTACATCCACGCCGAAGGCTATCCCACGGGAGAAACCAAACACGGCCCGAACGCGATGATTGACGAGAACCTGCCGGTGGTCATCATCGCGACCTGCGACAAGGAGGATTCGGGATCCGTGCTGCGTTACGAGAAGAACATCGCCAACATCCGGGGCTTCAAACAGCAGTCGGCGCGGGTGATTGCGATCGCTTCCGAAGGCGATGAAGAGCTTCTCCATCTGGCCGACCACACTATTTTCGTTCCCCAGGCACCCGAACTATTGCTGCCCCTTCTGGAGATAGTGCCGCTGCAGTTGTTCGCTTACTACATGACGGTCAAAAAAGGTTTAGATGTGGACCGACCGCGCAATCTGGTGAAGTCGGTGACGCTGGAGTAGCGGGCGCATGTGGCAAGAAGCTGAACGCCACCTGAATTCGCAAGGCTCAAGGCCTCCTCTTTAAGCTTCGCTTAAGCTTGCGGACCTCTCTCAACAATAAATCTTCGCAACCGATTTCTTTTTCTCTTCCTCTACGCATCACACTGCCTGCGATGCCCTTCGCCGAGGAGAGAAAATAAAATGCGGAAATGCGGAATCCTGTTGTCCATCGTTTTGTGTTTGCCCTTAGCGCTTGCCGCCCAAAACGGCGGCGCGATGCCCGCCGGCGGCGAGTATGGGACGCGGGCGACGGTATTTGGCGGATATTCCTATCTGCGCAACGGCAGCAATGGTTTTAACGGGTGGGAAGGACAGGGCACCTTCAATTTCAACCGCTACCTGGGCGTAACCGCCGATGTGAGCGGCTCCATTCTTAGCCCGTTGTCCTTTTCGACATCGGGTTTTTCGGCGTCCACCTACCAGCACGTTACCAATTATTTATTCGGCCCAACGGTCACGGCCGGATTTGGCAGAAGCGCCGTCTTCGCCCACGCCTTGTTCGGCGCAGCACATTCCAGCCTGGGCGCGGGTGTAAACGTTCCAATCATAGGCGGGATCTCCACCGGCCTTACCAGCGCCAATGCCTTTGCCATGGCCTTTGGCGGCGGTATTGATATCGGTATGACGCGACATTTCGCCATCCGCGCCGTGCAGGTGGATTACATCCGCACGCAGTTCAGCGCGACTGACGCTCTATTGACCGGACTCTCCAGCAGCCTGGGTAACCGGCAGAATAGCTTCCGCTACTCATCAGGGATTGTGTTTCGATTTTGAGTTGGCGTGACGGCAGACGACTGAGGACTGACGACTACCTAGTTCGGCTTCCGGTGTTTGCCGTCGGAAAGATAGCGCAGCAGCGCGGTGTCTGACGCGTCCTTGAATTTTTCCAGGAATGACGCTTCCGGGCTTAACATCGCATCGGCGGAAACTTTCTGCCGTATGCTCTGCCGCAGTCTTTCGCCGGTCTCGGATTCGTTGGTCATCACCTGCATGTAGAACCAGAGGAAGTGGCGCATCTGGTCGAGGGACGATTTCAGCATCTGGAGCGCGTCCATCTCGGGCAGCTGGCTGAGGGCTTCCATGAGTTCGGGATCGCTGGGCGCTTCCATGGCGGCACAGTTGAGTTGGCGTTGAATGGCGCGCAGATCTTCGGTCACGCGCAGGATCCGGATGTGGATTTCTTCGAGGTAATCTTCTCTTCCCATGGGCTCCGGCTTCTTTCGACGTCAAGACACCATCTCACTCGCAACCGATAGCGACCAGATGTCCCATGTGCATGCGCTTTCGTAATTCCAGCCGTTACTTTGGTCTCGGGTAATTCTCTAACGACAAATTCTGTCATCCCGAGCGCCGCCTCAAACCGCGCCAGGCGCGGCAAGAGCAAGTCGGGGAACTCAGAAGGAAGGAAGGAAGGAAGGAAGGAAGGAAGGAAGGAAGGAAGGAGTAGCGCCGGCGTCTCGTCGGCTGTCTGGCGGGCGTCCCGCCCGCCCATCAGCTGGCCGGAGGACGGCGCTACCGAGCAATGTTATCCTGACGGAGCATTTTTGGCCGTACCTCGGATTTCCGGGACCTCGACAAGACGAACTCCGCAAGCTGGCGCTTCGACTGCGTGCACCAAGGCTCGAAGCATCTGCTCTCGAGTCACCAGTCCGAGGCGCATGGCGCCCTCGCGAGTGGACGGTAAGATCTCCATCAGCTTGTACACGGGCAGGAGCAGGTACGGCCATCGGTGTCCCGGACCAAGGACATACCAGGGACGTACGATCGTGGCGTTCATTCCGCTTTTGCCGATCAAGTCCTCCACCTGCGACCGGACTTCGATGTAGGCCTTCATCACCGGAGCGGGGTGGGCCACGCTGATGTAAATGAAGTGCTGCACGCCGGCATCCCGGGCTGCATCGACCGCGCTCCCGCCGGAGGCCAGGTCAACCCGGCGAAACTCCGCGGCTTTCGACGGGCTCGGATGCGGGACGCCAACCAGTTGCACAAAGGTGTCGGCGGGCGCAATCTTTGAGGCATAGGATTTGCCGTCCAGCGCGTCTCCGAGAATTGCATGGCAACCGGCCGGAAGTTTCTGCTCCGAGCCCGGACGAACCAGCGCCCGGACCTCTTGGCCACGCTGCAGCAGGCGAGCGATCAGCGGACGGCCGACATATCCGGTGCCGCCGGTAACAAAGACGCGATGGGATTGCGCATTCATAGCACTCCTGCACCCTGAAATAGTACGCAGACAGCCGACCGGTGGATTGTCCCTGAACCCACATACCGGGGCAAGTACGCGACCGTATCTGGTACACTGTCGCGTTCCGCAGCCTCCAAAATTCAGGACGGCGGAGCTTCTTTGGGCCCTTAAGCTGCATCGAAGCGAAAAGCCCTATGAAAGATACACTGGGAGTCTTGTTGGCTGGAGGGGCGGGCGAGCGGCTCTATCCCCTCACTCGCGACCGCGCCAAGCCTGCCGTCACCTTCGGCGGAATCTACCGCATCATCGACGTCACCCTTTCCAACTGCGTCAACTCCGACCTGCGCCGGGTTTATATCCTCACCCAATACAAGGCGCTGTCGTTGAACCGGCACGTCCGCGAAGGCTGGAACATCATGGGCAGCGAAATGGGAGAGTTCATCGAGGTGCTGCCCCCCATGAAGCGGGTGAGCGATCAGTGGTACCAGGGCACCGCCGACGCGGTGTATCAGAACATTTATTCGATCGGCTCGGAGCAGCCCAAGCACGTGCTGATTCTTTCCGGCGACCACATTTACAAGATGAATTACGGCCTGATGCTGGAGCGGCACAACGAGTCAGGCGCCGACGTGACCCTGGCCACCATCCAGATCGACCCCGGCGAGGTGGCCCGCTTCGGAGTCGTGGAAGTGGACCGCGACCACCGGGTGCTGGGCTTCGAGGAAAAGCCGAAAGCCACCAAGCTGCGCTCGCCGTCGAATCCTGAAAAAGTTTGCGCTTCGATGGGCATCTATCTGTTCAACACCGATGTGCTCATCCCGGTGCTTTTGAAAGATGCGGAAGACCCGGCGTCCAGCCATGATTTCGGCAAGGACATCCTGCCGAAAATGGCCGACGACTACCGGGTTTACACCTACGACTTCGTTGACGAGAACAAAAAAGAAGCCCTCTACTGGCGCGATGTGGGGACGCTCGAGGCCTACTACGAAGCCAACATGGACATCGTGGCCGTGTCGCCGGTGTTCAACCTCTACGATTCGGACTGGCCGATCCGCACCCATCAGCGCCAGTATCCGCCGGCAAAGTTCGTATTCGCGGAAGCCGGACGCACCGGCACCGCGGTCGATTCCATTGTTTCCGCCGGCTGCATCGTTTCCGGCAGCATCGTAAAGGGCAGCGTGGTCTCGCCCGACGTGCGCGTGAATTCCTATAGCGAAGTTGAAAGCAGCATTCTTTTCTCCCACGTGAATGTGGGCCGGCATTGCCGCATCCGGAAGGCCATCATCGATCGCGACGTGCACATCCCGGAAGGCACCACGATCGGATACGACACCGAGGCCGACCGGCAACGCTACTTCGTCACCGAGAGCGGAATCACGGTCGTGACTCGCGACTATTCCCTGTTCGAAAATCCAGTCACGGTCGATTACTTCACCAGCGAATAATCACGTGGGCCGGACGCCCTCGTCCGGGCGGAGGAGCGCAGCTCGTCAGGGGCTGGAATTCCGATTTCAGATTTGTGATTCTTGATTTCAGAGTTTGCTGCGGCGCTGGGCGGAAGTTTGAATCAGGAATCTTGTCCATGACCCGTTTCTCGCAGGCCTGCGAGGCCTGAGGGCTGCTGGGACTGAGCTTGGCCGCCATCACTTCGATGGGCGCCTCTTTGCCGGTTTTTGCTGGGCTCTCGCTGCGGCTGCGGCGGTTCCTTGCCTGGAGTGTCGGAGCCCTTAGCTTTTGCTCTGGCCTATTTTTTTAGCGAACCAGTCTTCAGTCTTGAGTTTCCGGCTCTCAGTTATATTCGCCTTTTGTTCGCCTCATGCTTGAACCCCCTGCTACAATGCCTTGCCTTACAGATCGCAAGAACTTTTGGGGCCACAAAAACGTATCTGTATTGTGGTGTTGAAGCCCGGGGTGTGCCGGGCGACAGACCAGGAGTTCCAGGGAGTGTGGGTTGGAAGACGCCCAGGTCGTTGCCATGCTGGTCCGTCGCTGCATCGCCGGCGACGTGGTGGCCTGGGAGGAGATCGTGCAGCGCTATAACCGGCGAATCTACAACATCTGCTATCGCTTCGCCGGCTCGGGCGATGATGCCCAGGACCTCACCCAGGAGGTCTTCATCAAGATGTTCCGCACCCTGAGCTCGTACGATGTCGAGCGGGGAGCGTTCATGACCTGGGTCACGACCATCACGCGCAACCTGCTGGTGGACCACTTCCGCAAAGGCAAGCAGGACCGGATGACCGAGTCGCTGGACACGACGCCGTCGGAGCATGAAGACGCCATGCCGCTGAGCGAGAAGATCGAAGACAAGGCCCCGGCGGCCGATGCCAGCGTGCAGAGCCGTGAGACTCGGGAGCTGATACACAGCGCCTTGCAGAAACTTTCGCCCGAACTGCGCGAGGCGGTCATCCTGCGCGACCTGCAGGACATGGATTACAAAGACATTGCCACGGTACTAAAGGTTCCGGAGGGCACAGTGAAGTCAAGGATAAATCGCGGTCGAGCGGAACTTGCGCGGCTGCTACAACGTACATATAGGCAGGTGATGTGATGGCAGGCGAAACCAAAAACGGCATGCAATGCGCGGAATTCGATGCGCTGCTGAACGAAGCTCTCGACGCCACCCTGACCGGGCCCAAGCTGGAAAGCTTTCAGGCCCACGCTCGGGTATGTGCGGTCTGTGGGCCGCTGTTCGCGGAGGCCGATGCGGGGCGGCGCTGGCTGAAGTCGCTGCCTGAAGTTGCCGCCCCATCTCACCTGGTGCACAACATTCTGCTGGCCACCACCGGATACGAGAGCCGGCGCGTCGCCGTCCGGCCCGGGGCGAAGACTTCGTGGCTGGATGCGGTCAGGGCGTGGCTGCGCCCGGTGTTCGCTCCCGTCCTTTCCATCAGCCGTCAGCCCCGCTTCGCCATGTCCTTCGGCATGGCCTTCTTCTCACTCTCAATCTCACTGAGCCTGGCGGGAGTAAAGGTGAGCGATGTGCGCCATGTGGACCTGCGCCCCAGTGCCATCAAGCGCACCTACTACGAGACCACCGGACGCGTGGTCAAGTACTACGAAAATATTCGCTTCGTATATGAAATCGAATCGCGGGTGCGGGAATTCAAACGAGTGACCGCTCCTCCTGCACCGCCGCCACAGGAGCAAAATAAAGAAAAGAAAGACAACAATACCAGTGGACAACCCGAACCAAGACAGGAACGCAACTACAGCCAGGGAGAGAACCAGCCCGTGCTGGCCTCCCTCCCGAATGATCCGCCTGTAGTGAGGATGACCACTTACAGGAGGCTTGTATGAACTGCGCTAACCATCCCGATATTGAGAAAGTGGCATTTTGCCGCACCTGCGGAAAACCGCTGTGTGCCTCCTGCACCCGTTCGGTGCACGGAGTGATCTATTGCGAGACTTGCCTGGCCGCGCGCCTCGAAGGCGTGCAGCCAAACGTGGTGCAACCGGTCGCCGGCTTCATTCCGGCAAGCCCAGTGGCCCCGCCGGGGGCGGGTCCGAATCCCGCTCTTGCCGGTGTTCTGGCCGGCTTCTTTCCCTTCGGCGTGGGCGCCGTTTACACCGGCCAATATGCCAAGGGCCTGGCGCATCTGGTGATCTTCACCTTGCTGGTTCTGGGCGCGAGCAGCGGAACCGAAGCCATGGGCACGGTCTTCGGGCTGGCCATCGCGGGCTTTTACTTCTATCAGATTATCGATTCCGTGCGGACTGCGCGAGCCATACAAATGGGAGCGCCTCCTCCCGACCCATTTGGGCTAGGAACAACCTTTAGTGCCGGCGAACGGGTGGACGTGAGCAAAGTGCCGGTGGGAGCCCTGGTCCTCATCGGCCTGGGTGTGATCTTCCTGCTGCACACCCTCGACATCTGGGATTTCAGCGCGCACCGCATCTGGCCCCTTGTGCTTATTGCCATCGGCGGATGGTTGCTGGTGCGCCGCCTGGGCCTGGTAGGCGAAGTTCCGCCCGGATTTGATCGTGTCCGCAGTTGCAAGCGCGGATTGATGGGGCCGGCCATCCTGTTGACCCTGGGATTTCAGTTCCTGCTCGACAGCATGGGTGTAATCCGCTTCGGCCGCACCCTGCCGCTGCTGCTGGTGGTGATCGGATTGGTAAAGATTTTCCAGAGTACGGCTGGCCCGGACCCGCTCTCGGGGCCGCCGCCATCAAGTGGAACCCCGCCACCCGGATTTGCATCCGGCGAGGTGCCGCCCCCGTCATACCCGGATGTGAAACCGGAGGTGAAAAATGGCTAGCCCGGTTCAGGCCCCGCCCCCAATTGAGTATCGGCCGAGACAGCGACGTTCCGTGGCCGGTCCGGTAGTCATGATCATGCTGGGAGTCGTGCTGCTGCTGACCACCATGCGAGTTCTGCATCCGCAGCCCCTTCTCCACTGGTTCGGCACCTACTGGCCCGCCCTGATCATTCTCTGGGGAGTGATCAAGCTGGTCGAGTACGAGCAGGCGAAAAGAGAAGGCACGCGCCCCGCGGGAATCGGCGCCGGTGGTGTCCTGCTTTTGTTCTTCCTGATAATTTTCGGGTTGTCGGCAACCCAGGCCTCGCGCTTTAACTGGGATGAAATTCGCAACCACATCCAGATGGGCGACGAAGACTTCGCTCTGTTCGGGCACAACTACAGTTACGATGACCAACTGCAGCAGGACTTTCCCGCGGGCAGCAGCCTGCGCATCGTGAACGAGAGGGGCGTGGTGAACCTGACGGTGTCGGAGGACAACCAGATTCACGTGGCCGCGCACAAGCGGATCAACGCGGACAGCCAGGAAGAAGCCGACAAGTTCAATCCCGCTACCAAACCGCAGCTAAGCACCAGCGGCAATGTCATCACCTTGAACGCCAATACCCAGGGCGCCGGCGAACACTCGGTCACGACCGACCTGGATGTCAGTGTGCCGCGCAAGGCGTCGGTCGTGATTACCTCCCGGCGTGGCGATGTGAGCGTACTGGGCCGCGAGGGGGACGTTGAAATCTCCAGCCAGCGTGGCGATGTCGCTGCTTCCGATATCAAGGGCAAGCTGAGTCTCAACCTGTCCGGCGGCTCGGCGCGGATTTCGAATATTTCAGGTGATGCGTCCATCCAGGGTCGGGCCGACGATATTTCCCTGGCTGACGTGAAGGGCGCGGCGCGCATTAACGGAGAGTTTGACACCATCAAGCTGGCAAAGATCGCCGGCCTGGTCGGCTTCAAATCCGCCCGCACCGACATGGAATTTTCCAAGCTCAACGGCGATCTCGACATGGATTCCGGCGATATGCGGGCCAGCGACCTGACGGGTCCATTCCGCCTGCTGACTCGCTCGAAAGACATCCGGCTCACCGGAGTCAATGGCGATGTGCGCCTGGAGAACGAAAACGGCGCAGTAGAAATCCACATGAGCAAGCTGGGCGACATGCAACTGAGCAACCGCAACAGTGACGTCCAGCTTTACCTTCCCGACAAGGCAAGCTTCCAGGTGGACGCCCGCTCTCGCGGCGGAGAGATCGAATCCGACTTTGCGGCCCTGAAAATCGACAACGGCGAGGACCAGGCGACCGCCAGTGGCACCGTGGGAAGTGGCGGCCCACATCTGGTGATCAACAACGAGCACGGCGGCATCGAACTGCGCAAGGGATCGACGCTGGCCGAGGCTCCCATGCCGCCCAAGCCGCCGCGCATCCCGGCAGCGCCCAAGGTACCGGTGCCTACAGAAAACTAGAGGAAGCCAGACGGGTGTGGGGCGGGCGCCCTCGCCCGCCGCCTTTGACCTGGACGTTAGCCAAAGCCTGATTCCCCGCCAATCAACTCAGAACCTTCGACCTCACGCCTTGTCACAAATCAGTCTCGAGTTTCTAGTTCTCTGTTCTGAGTCAGGATATCTGAGCCAACCAGAACCCTCATGACAGAAGCGTTCAGCCGTCCTTTCATCACCGAATCGTCCTCGATTCAGCCGTAAAACTTTTCTACAATCGGGCACATGGATCGCCCGGCAGTCGATCACCCCATCACCATCGAACCTCTAGTTGTCTATCACTGGGATGCAGTGCGGTCCATCTACCTGCAGGGGATCGCAACCGGAAATGCCACCTTCCAGCACACCGCACCCGAATGGAAGGAATGGGAAGCCGGCCACCTGCCAGTTTGCCGGATGGTCGCGCTGGCGGGAGACGCAGTCGTCGGATGGGCCGCACTCAGCACCGTATCCAGCCGGCCGGTGTATCGCGGGGTGGCGGAAGTCAGTATCTATGTGGCGGAGGCAGGGCGAGGTTGCGGCGTCGGAACAAAGCTGATGGCGCGACTGATTGCCCAGTCGGAAGCCGAGGGCATTTGGACACTGCAGGCTGGCATCTTCCCCGAAAACACTGCCAGCATCAGACTACACACCAACGCAGGATTCCGGATCGTCGGCACCCGCTTGCGACTCGGATGCATGAATGGACTATGGCGGGATGTGGTGCTCCTGGAACGCCGCAGTCTCATCGCCGGCACGTAGTGTGTACTCCACGTATTGTCCGCGCGGGCAGGACTCTTACGCGTGAGGCCGCGCCCGTGTTATCTTCAAATTCCTTCAGACGGACATGATTCGTTCTTACAAAGGCAAAACACCCACGGTCCCTGGGTCCTGCTACGTGGACGATTCGGCGCAGCTCGTCGGCGATGTGGTCCTCGGCGAGCACGCCAGTATCTGGATGAATGCCGTGTTGCGCGGCGACGTCCACTCCATTCGCGTGGGCGCGTATTCGAATGTGCAGGATGGCAGCGTTCTGCACGGCATGAAGGAACAATATGGAGTTTTCCTGGGCGAATATGTGACCGTCGGCCACTCGGTGATCCTGCATGGCTGCACCATTGAAGACCGCTGCCTGATCGGCATGGGCTCGATCATTCTGAATGGGGCGCGCATTGGCGCAGGATCGATCATCGCGGCGGGAACGCTGATCCCGGAGAAAACAGTAGTCGAGCCGGGATCGCTGTGGATGGGTTCTCCGGGAAAGTTCCGCCGCAAACTGGAGGAGAACGATCAGGAGACGATCATGCGCTACGCGCGGAATTACCTGGAGTATAAGGAATCGTATCTACGGGAGAGGTAGCGGTTCAAGAAATCACCGGGGCCTTGCGGCCCCGGTTTCAGTTGGTGGTTGCCCGGATAAAAATCGTTCTCAATGTGGGCGCGAGCGTCCTCGCTCGTGCAGGCCGTGGCACGAGCGGGACGCTCGCCCACATCGAATCTGGTTAGGCGCTGCGGCGCGGACGCATGGTCAGGTCGCGGACCTGGGCCAGTACACTCGATAACTGCATCCCGTTCAGCTGCGACACGAACGGCATCAGGTCCGCGATAAACTGATCTTTCATCAGTTCACCGATTTCTTCCTGGCGGTTGCGTTCTCCGCCCGAAAGCAGATCGGGTACGGTGACTTCCAGGGCGCGTGCCAGCCGTTCCAGTGAGGAAAGGGTCGGGGTCGCCTTTTCGTTCTCGATCTTCGACACGTAGGTCCGGGGGACTGACATGCGCGCCGCCAGTTGGCGCTGGCTGAGTCCGCTGCGCAAACGGAGTGAACGGATCGATGTCGCCAGGTTCAGGTGTCCGCGGCCATTGCCATTCGCCGGCATCATCTGCGGCGGCGGCGGTGCCACCACCACTTCCGGCTCTTCCTCATCTAACGAGGCATGGCAGCGGCGGCAAAGATCGTTGGTGGTACGGAATTGAACCAGCAGGCAGTGATCGCAACGAACTACTTCCCTTGAATCTACTGGTGCAAGGGTAGTGGCCATCTAGGTGTGGGAGTTGCCAGAGCGGGGGCACTCTCCAGGAACGAAAAACAAAACGCCAAAAAAACTTCGTTCCAACCTGCAGCGTAATCTGAGGTACAACACCTGTGGATGTCAAGAACATTTCGGGGTCAAACCCCGAACAGGTCGTGGGAAAAGCAAAGATAGCTGGAGAAAAGCCGGAGAAAACAGGTAAGAAACCATGAATGATCGAGAGCGGGCATGGTGTTTACTAACTGAGTTCACCCAATCGGAAAGTTTACGCAAGCATGGGCTCGCGGTCGAGGCCTGCATGCGCGCTTATGCGCGAAAATTGGCTTCGGATTCTCCGGAAAAAGAAGATTTGTGGGGCGTGGTCGGCCTCCTGCACGATTTCGATTACGAAAAATATCCCAGCCTCGACGATCATCCCTACAAGGGCAACGAAATATTGAAAGAGCGAGGCTATTCAGACGAAATCCGCCGCGCCATCATGTCGCACGCCGAATATTCCGGTGTGACCCGGGACTCCCCAATGGAAAAAGCCCTTTTCGCCTGCGACGAACTGGCGGGTTTCATAACCGCGTGCGCCCTGGTGAAGCCGGGAAAGTCTCTGGCCGAAGTCGAAGCCAAGTCCGTCCGGAAAAAGATGAAAGATAAGGCCTTCGCCCGCAGTGTGAAACGTGAAGACATCGTAAACGGCGCGGCAGACTTAGGGGTGGACCTGGAAGAGCACATCGCGTTTTGCATCGAAGCGATGAAGGGGATCGCAGGCCAGCTAGGGCTGGACGGCAGCGCCGCAAAGTCAGCCTAACCACTGGCCCTGTGGGGACGGGTCTCTGACCCGTCCATGCCGAGCAAGGCTCGGCTAGATTTTCGTGGAAGAGGCAAGAACAAAACTTCGCCGAGGTTGCGCTCGGCCCGTCCGGGTCGAAGACCCGGACCCACAAGGGTATTTCCCTTTCCTAGCGCAGCGCCTCCGCCACTTTCCCGCTGGCGATGAGGTCCGCGATCCGGGCGAAATCCTGGTACATCACCCGGTCTTTGTCCATGGTCGCGCATACTGAGCGAATTGCGGCGTGCGCGACCTGTCCACGCTTCGAAGTCTTCAGCGGAGCGAGAAAATCCAGGGCCTGGGCCGCGGCCATGGCTTCAATCGCCATCGCATTGCGGGAATTCTCTACTATGCGCTTCAACTTCAGGGCTGCCGTCATTCCCATGGAGACGTAGTCTTCCTTGTTGCCGGAAGTGGTAATCGAATCCACCGAGGCAGGATGAGCCAGCACTTTGTTTTCGCTGACCAGCGAGGCGGCAGCGACCTGGGCCATCATGAATCCGGAATTCAAGCCCGCGCCAGGAGCCAGAAATGGCGGCAGCCCTTCATTGAGAGCAGGATTCACCAGGCGCTCCAGCCTGCGCTCCGAGATGCCCGCGAGCGCGCTGAGCGCGATGCCCAGGAAATCCAGAACGAAAGCCAGCGGCTGGCCGTGGAAATTGCCGCCGGAGATAACGTCGGCGTCGCCATCTCTTGAGTTCTTGAAAAAGACTAAAGGGTTGTCCACCGCGGAGTTGACTTCGATCTCCATCACCTCGCGACAGTGGGCGAGGGTGTCGCGCACCGCGCCGTGCACTTGCGGCATGCAGCGCAGAGAGTAGGCATCCTGCACGCGGTCACAGTCGCGGTGCGAATCGCGCAGGGGGCTGCCTTCGAGCATCTTGCGTAGATTGGCGGACGTCCTGAGTTGACCCGGATGCGGACGGGCCTGATGGATGCGTTCGTCAAACGCCACGTCAGTACCCCGCAGCGCGTCCAGCGAGAGCGCCCCGATCACATCCGCAGTGTCGGCCAGGATTTCGGCCGCCAGCAGTGCCAGGATTCCCACCGCGAGCATCGCCTGCGTTCCGTTTATGAGGGAAACGGCTTCCTTGGCTTCAAGCACCAGAGGCTGGATTTGGGCGCCGCGCATCGTTTCGCTGGCGGGAAGGCGCATCCCCTTCTCGGTAAAACATTCGCCTTCGCCGATCAATGCCAGGGCCAGGTGTGCCAGCGGAGCCAGATCGCCGCTGGCCCCCACGCTGCCTTGCGACGGCACCATCGGAGTCACACCGCGATTCAACATCTCGCAGATCGTGTCGATGACCGCCCCCCGCACTCCGGAGTGCCCCTTGGAGAGTGAATTCGCCCGCAACAGCATCATGGCCCGGGTCTCGGCCACGGAAAGCGGCTCGCCGATACCGACAGCATGGGAGCGCACCAGGTTGACTTGCAGCTCGCGAATCTGGTCACCCGCAATGCGGACATCGGCCAGTTTGCCCACGCCCGTGGTGATCGCGTAAGAGACGCGGTTTTCCGCGACCAGCGCATCCACCACCGCGCGGGCGCGGTCGACAGCCTCGCGGGCGTCGGGATCGAGCAGAACAGGACGGCCCTCGACCGCGACTTCCCGGACCGCTTCGAGAGTCAGATCTCTTCCGTTGATGTGCAAGGCTTTCAAGAGAGTTTCCGGATTCCAGCTTCGGGTTTCAAAGGCGACCTTATTTTCCCGCGGCTTCGCGAAATACCTTCAGGATGTTCGACGGCAGTTGCGCCGGCTTCATCTTCGCGTCAAGAATCATGTGTGTGGTCTCGCCTTCCGCCAGCACTTCGCCGTCGTTGGCACGCACCAGTTCGTAACCAAAATGTATAAGAGACTCACGAACGTTCCTGCAGATGGGTACGGACGATGATCTCGTCGTCATAGCGCGCCGGCGCCTTGTAGCGACAGCGAGCATCCACGACCGGAATAAAGCATCCGTGGTCGCGCTCCATGTCGCGATAAGTGAAGCCCAGCTGCCGCATCAGCTCGACGCGCCCGATCTCGAACCAGATGAAGTGATTGGCGTGATAGACCACGCCCATCTGATCGGTCTCCGCGTAGCGCACCCGCACTCGACTCTCCGAGACTACGCTGCTGCCGTGCGCGCTCACTTGCGGCGGGTTCACTTCGTGCTCCAGCGCGGTTTGCGCTTCTCCAGGAACGACGTGATGCCTTCCCGGAAATCGGCGGTGGTGCGAATGCGCGCGTTGTCCTCAACCGCCTCCGCGATCTGCTGATCGAGCTGTCCGGAGATGAATCCGTTGATCAGGCGCTTGGTGGCCCGCACCGACGACGGGCTGTTCTCCATGAGCTGCGACGCCAGTTCACGCGCCCGAACCATCAGACGCGACGCTTCGACCACCTCGTTGACCAGGCCAATAGCATGGGCCTCCCCGGCGTCAAATAACCGTCCGGTCAGCAGCAAGTCACGGGCAACTTTATGTCCCACCTGCCAGACCAGGATAGAAGAAACGATGGCGGGCACAAATCCGATGCGGACTTCGGTGTAGCCAAACTTGGCCTCAGGCACGGCCAGAGTGAAGTCGCACATGGTGGCAAATCCGGTGCCGCCCGCGATGGCCGCGCCGTTCACCGCAGCGATGGTAGGCAGGGGAAAGTCGTAGATGCGACGAAAAATACGAGCCATGCGGGAGGAGTCTTGCACGTTCTCATCGTGGGTCCTTCCCAGCAGGGCCTTCAACTCATCGAGGTCCATGCCCGCGCAAAAGGCCTTGCCCGCGCCGGTGAGGATGACGACCTGGGCCGGCGAGTGCTCGACTTCGTCAAGAGCAGCCAGCAGTTCGTCCACCAGCACGTGACTGATGGCATTGCGCTTCTCCGGCCGGTTGAGCGTAATGGTGGCGACGCCGGAATCGAACTCGAGTTGAATGGTCTTGAATTCCATGTTGTCGTAAAACAGTTGCGGCAATTCAATCGGCGGCTGCGGACTCGGTGTAGCGGGCTCCCAGCTCCGCCGTGATTCTCAGCAACACATCCAGCGGCTTCAGCGCCGGCAATTCTGCTCCCCTTTGTTGCAGCGCTTCGACCACTTTTTCGGTCGCAATATTTCCCACCAGGGCGTCCTGCGCAAAGGGGCATCCGCCCAGTCCGCCCAATACCGAATCGAAGCGGCGGCAACCCGCATCGTACGCCGCCAGAATCTTCTCCGCCGTCTGCTCGGGACGGCTATGCAGATGCACGCCGATCTCCAGATAGTCGAACTTTGAATTCACCGCTGATACCAGTTCACGAATCTGCGCCGGCCCGGCCACTCCCACCGTATCCGCCAGGGAAATTGTTCGGACACCCATAGATTCGAGCAGATCAACGGCGTCGACCACTTCACCGATGTTCCAGGGATCGCCGTAGGGATTGCCAAACGCCATGGAAATATAAACCACCGTGTCGAGGTCGGCCGCTTCCGCCTTGTTCTTGATCTTCTCCAGTTCGTCGATGGCATCTTCCAGGCTCTGATGCTGGTTGTTCTGCAAAAAAGTCGGCGAGACGGAATAAGGAAAGCCCAGGGTCCGCACCGCCTGGGTAGCGATCGCCCGCTGTGCGCCTTTCTCGTTTACCACGATGCCGATGATTTCAACGTCATCGGGCGGATCAAGCTCCTTCAGCACTTCCTCCGAATCGGCCATCTGCGGAACAGCCTTCGGCGAGACAAACGAAACCCCGTCAATGTGCTTGAATCCAGCGCTGATCAGCGCTTTCAAGTAGTCGGTCTTGATGTATGCGGGAATCTGCCCTTTCAGCCCCTGCCAGGCATCGCGCGGACACTCAACGAGTTTTACGGAATTCGACATTCTTTTAACCACGGAGACACAGAGGCACGGAGACAGTCACACTATTTTTCTTATGATCCCGCCACGAACCAACGCAGACACGTGAAAGTTAAGAATCAGCCCCACTCTCTTTCCCGTCATTTTGAGATAGGTGAGGAGTTGTGCCTCGTGAACCGGCAAAACATGCTCGACGCACTTGAGTTCAAGAATCACCGAATCTTCAACCAGAATGTCCATTCGGTAGCCGCAGTCCAGGTGAATACCTTTGAACTCAACTGGCAAGGGCACCTGTCGCCGAAACGTCAGTCCACGGAGTCGTAACTCGTGACAGAGGCACTCCTCGTACGCCGACTCGAGAAGGCCTGGGCCTAGTGCCCGATGCACCTCGATGGCAGCACCAATCACCTGTTCTGTCAGATTTTCGTGAAGCAGCTTACTCCGTGGCTCTGTGTCTCCGTGGTTAAGCACGATTCTCTCCCACATGAATCATGTTTGCAGCACTCCGACTTTGAACTCGGCCACATCCGGGTTCAGCGCGGCAGCTTCGAGCGCCTGCGTAATTGCGTCGCGCGTTTCCACCGGGTCGATAATTTTGTCGATCCACAACCGGGCCGCTCCGTAACGCGGGTCGGTCTGTTCGTCGTAGGTTTTCTTCACCGACTCGAACAGCTCCTTGCGCTCTTCGTCGCTCAGCTTCTTCCCGCTGCGTTCGAGTTGCTTGATCTTGATTTCGACCAGGGTGCCCGCCGCAGAATCTCCGCTCATCACCGCATAGCGGGCGGTCGGCCAGGCGAACACAAAACGCGGATCATAGGCCTTGCCGCACATGGCGTAGTGTCCGGCGCCGAACGAGCCGCCAACGATCACGGTGATCTTGGGAACGACCGAGTTTGACACCGCATTCACCAGCTTGGCTCCTGCCTTGATGATGCCGCTCCACTCCGCGTCGCGCCCCACCATGAATCCATTGACATCGTGGAAAAAGACCAGCGGCACCAGGTTCTGATTGCAGTCCATGATGAAGCGGGCGGCTTTTTCCGCCGACTCCGTATAGATCACGCCGCCGAATTCCATTCGCTTGTGGCCTTCGTGGTCGGTCTGCTGGGCGTGCAGCTTCTGGTTGGCCACGATCCCAACCGCGAATCCGCCAATACGCGCGTAGCCGCAAATTATGGTCTTGCCGTATTCAGCTTTGTATTCGTCGAAACGGCTGCCATCGACTATGCGCGCCAGGATTTCCTTGGTGTCGTAGGGCCGCGCCGGCGACGAATCATAGATGCCGTAAATTTCCTCGGCCGCCAGCGCCGGCGGCTGCGGCTTTCTCCGGTCCCAGGGCGATTGCCGGCGATATCCCCACTTTTCGATGATGGCGCGAATGCGCGCCAGGCAAGCTTCGTCGTTGGGCTCGCGAAAATCGACGGTGCCGCTGACCGCCGAGTGCATGGCGGCGCCCCCCAGTTCGTCGGCGGAAATCTTCTGGCCGATGGCGGCCTGCACCAGTGCCGGCCCGGCCAGGAAAAGTCCGCTGCCGTCAGTCATGAGAACGTGATCGCACATCACCGGCAGGTAGCCGCCGCCGGCGACACACATGCCCATGATAGCGGCGATCTGCGAAATCCCCATGGCCGACATCACCGCGTTGTTGCGGAAGACGCGTCCGAAGTCGTCGGTGTCAGGAAAGACATCTTCCTGCAGCGGCAGGAAAACCCCCGCGGAATCCACCAGGTAGACCGTCGGCACCCGGTTTTCGATCGAGATGTTCTGCGCCCGAATCACCTTCTTCGCAGTCATGGGAAAGAACGCGCCCGCCTTCACGGTGGCATCGTTGGCGATGATCATCACCAGCCGGGTCTGGATCCGCGCCAGCCCCGTGATGACGCCGGCTGCGGCAGCGCCTCCCCACTCTTCGTACATGCCGTGGGCGGCGTAGGCGCCAAGTTCGAAGAATGTTCCGGGATCAACCAGCAGATTGATGCGCTCGCGCGCCGTGAGGCGTCCCTTGCCGTGCTGGCTCTCGATCGCTTTCGGCCCGCCGCCCTCGCGAATTCTCTCCTCCTCGTTGCGCACTTGCGAAACCAGGTCAGCCAGAAAGCGCATATTGGCTTCAAAGCGGGCTGAGGTGGGATCGATATGCGACTCGAGCACGGTGGAACTCGAGGGCGTTCCGGGATCAACGCGTTCGGTCATGAGTGGTTTCTGAAAGAAGTTACGGTATAACAGCGGAGCAGGACGGCGCAAACGAGCGTTTTAGGCGCGGAGATGTAGGGCCGGGCCATTCCGCATTGAAGATTCTCCATTTTAGATTTAAGTACCAGAACGCTGTGTTGCCGCAAGGCATCTCAACCTGTCTTTTCCAGCCATCGTTCCAGGCGGCATCCATCTTCCTCCAGCAGGAAGCTTCCCCTCCCAAAGCATTCGCCAAAAATGCGATGCGACTCCGAATCGCGCGCCGCCCGCGTGATCCATTGCTTTCCCACCTGATATTGGCTGGCGGTGAACCATTTTTGCGGCAGGACTTCGACCAGTCCCGCGCTTGGATAGATGACGTAGAGGGCGAAAGCTGGGCCGTCTGGGCTTTTAGCCGGATAACTGGTGGGGACAATCAGTTCCTCCACCGTTTGCAGTTCAGTTGGCACTTCAAGCTTGTGCACGCCTGCGGCCAGGCCGAGCGAGACTTCAAACTCCGCCAGTGGCGCCGCCGCCGAATAGATACGCTCACTGGACGCCTTGAACCAGCCCGCAATCTCGGCCAGGTCAAACGCTTTGAGTTGATCGGGGTCGAAACAGGTAACGCGAATACTGCGGCCTTCGGGACACCACACGCCCAGGTTCGAGGGCGGCACGAAGAACGGACGGCAATATGTATTCAGTGCGAGCCGCGGTTTGTCTGCTTCCTGCTCCAGTCCCAGAGTGACCAGATAGCCCAGCGGCCCTTCGCTGCCATGATGGGTCCAGACGGAGCGCTGGCCGGATTGAGAATTGAGAGCGGGAAAAGGTCTTCCAGTACCAGGGTGTGGGCCCGACCGTGCGCTGGAGAATATCTTTCAGGCGGGAGGTGCTGATCTCGGCCATCAATATCAACCGGCCGTGGGAACGCCGCGCGGCTTGACGTTGGCGCGAATGAACTGGACGATATCGTCCATGGCCGTGCCCGGCTGGAAAATGGCGGCCACGCCGGCCTTTTTGAGATTTTCCATGTCCTGGTTGGGAATGATGCCGCCGACCACCACCAGCACATCGTCCATCTTGTTCTGCTTGAGCAGGTCCATTACCCGGGGAACGATGGCATTGTGCGCACCGGAAAGAATCGACAAACCGATGACATGAACGTCTTCCTGCAGCGCGGCGTTCACAATCATCTCCGGCGTTTGGCGCAGGCCGGTATAAATGACCTCCATACCGGCATCGCGCAACGCACGGGCGATCACTTTGGCTCCGCGATCGTGCCCGTCAAGGCCCGGTTTGGCCACCAGCACGCGGATCTTCATTTCTGCCACGCCCACCATTTAACCACAGCGGCCGAGGAGGCGCACTATTGCGGGGATTGCGGCTTGACTGCAGTGTCAGAACCTAAGATTTTAGGTTCTAGATGTCAGATTTCAGATGTCAGATTCTCAGATGTCAGTTCTCAGATTTGCCGCCGGGCATGAAAAACTGCAATTTAAAAACTGCAATCCGCAATCCCTACATGGTCTTTATGTCCAGGCTTCTCCACAAATACCAGCAGGCCGCCGAGCGGTACGGTTCCCACGGTTTCGCAATTTTCGTCATCACTTCAGGCTTGGGCATCTTGCGCTTTTTGTAATACTTCCTGATCGCCATCTGGATGCCGTAATCTCCGGTGGGCAGGACATTGGGACGCCGCAGGGTGAACATCAGAAACATCTGTGCGGTCCACACCCCCACGCCTTTGACCTGGGTGAGGTGCTTGATGACGTCGTCATCGCTCATTTCGGGCAGACGCGAGAAATCGAGTTCGCCGCGGGCGGAGCGTCCCGCCATGTCCTTCAGGTAGGACGACTTCTGCTTGGAGAGTCCCACCGAGCGCAGCTGCGCGTCCGTCAGTTTCAGGATACCTTCTGGCATGAGCGGTTCACCTGCCAGGGCGGCGAAGCGCTTGAAAATGGTTACCGCCGCCTTGCCATTCAGCTGCTGATAGACGATGGCTTCTGCCAGGCTGTGAAATTCCGGCGGGCCAAACTCCATGCGAAACGGCCCGACCTGATCGATGATGGCGGCAAGTATCGGGTCGGATTTTTTCAGATGATTGATAGCTTTGCGCATGCAATGTTCTTGGACGCGAACCGGTTCCCGGAAGATAGCAGAGCCAGCTGGTGAAATCTCAGGAAAGATACTGCACAGTTTGCCTGATCAACTCCGCCGTGCCCTGGTAGGGATCGCCGGCATCGTCCCACTCCATGGAACAATAGCCTTTGTAGCCGTGCTGCTTCATAACACCGAATGTCTTCGCCATATCCACGTGCACGGTGATGCCCTTGCTGTTGGTCTCGGAGGACTTCACGTGTGAAATGCAGTAAGCCTTTCCGAACATGGCGTCGATTCCGCGATATGCGTAGTCGGGGTCCCGGGCGGCAAGCGTGTTGCCAAAGTCCGGCAGGGTGTGCAGCCAGGGACTGTTCACCTTTTCGACCAGCGCCACCAGGAAAAACGGGTCTTCGCTGACTGGGTTGTCATTCTCGAGAGTGACCACGATGTTCTTCGTCGAGGCATACTCCGCTACTCGCGCCAGGCTCTCCGCGGTGCGACCCAGGTCCGGCTGCGAGTCCTTCGCGCGGGGAAGATTGGTACGAATGCTGGGCGAGCCGATGTCGGCGGCGTTATCCACCCACCGCTTACTGAAAGCAATGGCCTGCTCGCGCTCGGACCGGTCGGTCGCGTAAGGGCTATGCTCGCCGTCCACCGCAATGTTCACCACCGCCGCTCCGGCTTTCTCGACAGCCGCGCGAAATTGCGCCAGATACTTCGGATCCGTAGAGGGAAAATGTCCGGTCCAGGGCTCGATCTTGTTGATCTGGAATTTATCGATCACGTGGGCGGCGAAGTCTTTCAGGTCCATAGGCTTCGCGGCTTTGCTCTCCTCTCCCGCGATGAACTCGCGGAAAGGATAGGATGCGATGGCGATGCGTTCCCGGGGCTGCGAAGGAAATTGCAGGCTGGGAGCGGAGCCGGCGCGGGCCAAGACGGGTCCCAGCGACACCCCGGCCGCGGTGGCCGCGCATTGTTGCAAAAATCGTCTTCGAGTGGTCGTCAAGCGAAACAGTTTAACAGAGACCGTGGGCCCTGGATTCCAGCGGGAAGTTTGTGTTTAACTCGATAGGCTTCACCCAATTCCAAAGGCGCTCATGATCACCATCGTTTCCGGCTTGCCCCGTTCCGGCACTTCCCTCATGATGCAGATGCTGGCCGCGGGCGGCATGCCCATCCTCTCCGATGGAGAACGCCGGGCTGATGTTGACAACCCGCGAGGCTACCTGGAGTGGGAACGCATCAAGCAATTGCCCAAGGATCCTGCCTGCATCGCCGAAGCGGAAGGCAAGGCGGTAAAAGTGATCTCTCAACTTCTGCTTTCCCTTCCTGCGCGGCATGAATATCGCGTCATCTTTATGCAACGGCCCTTGCCCGAAGTGATGGCGTCACAGGACGAGATGCTGCGGCGGCGAGGGAATTTCAATCCCGGGGAAGACAATTCCGTGGTGACGCGCGCTTTCCAGGACCACCTGTCCGATGTTTACGGCTGGCTCAATGGCAAACCCCACGTAAAGGTGAGCCGGGTGCAATATCACGCTGTCTTGCGCGAGCCCAGGCAGACGGCGGAGATCGTGGCTAAGTTTTTGGAAGTCCCCCTGGACATCGAAGCCATGGCGAAACAGGTGGACGGAACCCTCTACCGACAGCGTAGCAAATAGCTGTTCGTGCCGATGTGGCCTATGCATGTGTGGCCGCGGGCGACTCGCCCGCGAAAGCTGTTGCGGTCAGCCCTTGCCAGGCGGAAGCTGAAAACCGATCTTGCGCTTCGATGGCCCCTCCGGAACCATAAGCTCCTTGATGGCTTCAATGATGTCCTGAATTGAGGCGTCATGGGTCTCCAGGCGGCGGTCCAACTCGTTGATTTTGGCGGCGAGCTGGCGGTTTTTGGCCAGCATCTCCCGCATACGAACGAAAGCGCGGACAACGAAAACGCTCATCTCGATGGCCCGCTCGGAATTCAGCACGGTTGCGGCCATGATCGCGCCGTGCTCGGTGAAGGCATAGGGCGGATAACGGCGTCCGCCGTGACGCTTACTTGAGGTCACAATTTGTGACCTCAAGATTTGATCCTCTTTGGCGCAGAGCTGGAACATGAAATCCACTGGAAACCGCTCCCGGTTGCGCTTGACCTGCTGGTTCAACTGCTTGACGGGACGCCGTAAAGCTCGGCGAGGTCCCTATCAAGAATGACCCTCTGGTGGCGCAGAATCAGGATTCGCGATTCCACCGGTATGGCGAGCTGTGCCGGGCGTTTTGGCATGGGACTACGAGCAAGTATAGCGGATGGTTTGAGGTCGCAATTTGCGACCTCAAGATTCGCGGGGTGTCAGTTTGAGGTCACAATTTGTGATCTCAAAACTGCACGGTTCAGACGGGTACAGCAGGCGGGCGAGGGCGCCCGCCCCACACAAATCCCACAAGCAAAGACTATGTGACGCTCACTTCGGTGTAGGTTCCGAACACTTGGCGCAGGGCTTCGCAGATTTCGCCTACGGTGGCATAGGCCCGCACCGCGTCCACGATGTAGGGCATGGTATTGGCCGACGAGATGTCTCCGTTTGCCGACATTCGCGGCTCCTGGGACGCGGCTTTTTTCAGGGTGTCCAGGCGCCGCTGGACTTCTTCGTTGGAACGGCCCGCGCGCAGGGCTTTGAGCTTGTCCGATTGATGCCGGGCAACGCCTTCGTCGATGTACAGGGTGTGCGGCGGCTCTTCCTCGATGACGAACTCGTTCGCTCCCACAATGATTTTTTCTTTGGCTTCGGCCGCGCGCTGGTATTGGTACGAAGCTTCAGCCACTTCTTTCTGCGGATAGCCGCGCTCAATGGCCTTCACCATGCCACCCATGGCGTCCAGTTTGCCGAAGTAGTCGAAGGCGCCTTTTTCCATTTGCAGCGTTAGAGTTTCGAGGAAATATGACCCACCCAGGGGATCAACCGTCTGCGTCACTCCCGATTCGTAAGCGATGATCTGCTGGGTGCGCAGTGCGATGCGCGCCGCTTCCTCGGTAGGCAACGCGAAGGCCTCGTCGTAAGAATCCGTGTGCAGCGACTGGGTGCCGCCCAGCACTGCCGCCATGGCCTGCAAGGCCACCCGCGCGATGTTGTTCATGGGCTGCTGCGCAGTAAGAGAGACCCCCGCCGTCTGGGTGTGGAAGCGAAGCAGGCGGCTGCGCTCGTTCTTGGCCCGGAACCGGTCTTTCATCACCTGATACCAGATCTTGCGCGCGGCCCGGTACTTGGCGATCTCTTCGAAGAAATCACTGTGGGCATTGAAGAAAAAACTGAGCCGCGGCCCGAAATCGTCCACGTCGAGGCCTCGCCGCCGGGCCCACTCCACGTACTCGATGCCATCGTACAACGTGAAAGCCAACTCTTGCAGTGCAGTCGAGCCCGCCTCGCGAATGTGGTATCCGCTGATTGAAATCGTATTGAATTTTGGGGTGAACCTGGAACCAAACTCGAAGGTGTCCACCACCAGACGCATCGAAGGCGCGGGAGGATAGATGTATTCCTTCTGGGCGATGTACTCCTTGAGGATGTCGTTCTGCAGCGTTCCGGAAATCTTCTTCCAGTCCGCGCCCTGCTTTTCTGCGACCACCAGGTACATCGCCCACAGGACCGAAGCCGGCGAGTTGATGGTCATCGAAACGGTGGTTTTTTCCAAGGGGATGCCGCCGAACAGAATCTCCATGTCCTCGAGCGAATCGATGGCGACGCCGCACTTGCCGACTTCGCCTTCGCTCGCGGGATGGTCGGAGTCATATCCCATCAGCGTTGGCAGATCGAAGGCCACCGACAATCCCCCGCCGCCGCTCTCCAGCAAATACTTGTAACGCTGATTGGTTTCCTCCGGCGAGGCAAAGCCGGAGAATTGCCGCATGGTAAAAAGTTTGCCGCGGTATCCGCTGCCATGAATGCCGCGGGTAAACGGCGGCTGCCCGGGATGGCCCAGATACTTCTCCGCACTCCAGTCCTCGGGCAAATCAGCCGCGGTATAGAGGCGGCGAACCGGTGCGCCGGAAATGGTCGTGAAGCGTGCGTGGCCGTGCTCGTCGCGATTTATGCCGGTGGGCGCGCCAATCGATTTCTCGGGTGATTTCTCCAGAGTCGGCAGGAGGGTCTTTTCCGCCCATTCCTTTTCGCCCGGCGAGGGATGGCGGCCATCAAACACATCAGCAATCGGGCTTTCCGCGACCTGGCGGCTTGGAAGGCTTCTTATCGGGCATGGGCACTCCGCCTATCTCCGATCATAGAAGAGGCCAGTACGGGGGGCAAGGCACCAACGTGCAAGCGGAATCACGTGTGGGTCGGACACTCTTGTCCGACGCCTTTGACTTTAGTTTTGGGATCCGTTGCCGGGGCTTAACGGGACAATTCAGCTCAAAATCCAATTCAAAAGCGCCAAGCAAGAGGGTCCGACCCACACAGTGTCGATCGACTAGGGTCCTACCACGGGAGGCGTGGGCGGACCATCGTCGCTGCTTTCGGGATCGGGCTTGGGCACGCCTGGAGGTACGATGTTCGCCTTGGTAAGCCCGCTACCGTCGTCCCCCAGAGATCGAGCCTGCACCGTCATTCCCGACGCTTTGCGCAAATCCTTCAGAATGTCCTGGCGGTCATGGCCGGCGTATTCGCGGGCAAAACGGGTCAGCGCCTCGGTCAGAATATCGTGGTGATGCAGCGCCTCCAGGCCCGGCTCGCGCGTGATGTTCAGCCACAAGCGGTGCACCAGGTGGACGTCTTCGGTCTTCAGCGACGGCGTGTGCGGACCAATGTGGAAGGTGTCCACCTTCAGATCGGGGTAAACAACCTGGAAAATGAATTGCCGCTTGGGCTCGGGCATCGCCTCCCAGGCATGGCCCAGATAGAAGGCCTGTTCCTGGGCGCTCATCTTGCTGGAGAGGCCTGAGACCACGGCGGAACTTTCCAGATTGTTGGCGGTCTGCACAATCGCCGACCAGGGATCGCGCGCGGGCACCACCAGCAGCGAAACGTGCTTGCCGAAGTTTTCCGCTACCGACACCGCCCGGGTAAACAGCTGCTGCTCGTAGTCGCTGAAGATCTGCTCCGTGGAAAGGTCATAGGCGGCGGTACCGAACTGGCTCACCCGGGCTGACATCACCACGATGTCCTGTTCCTTGGTGTCGATCCGCTCCAGCACCCACTTGAGGTGGTTCAGCGTGTTGTAGTCGCGGACCGTCACCATCACGTTCCCGGCGCGGATGCCCAGCCCGGAGCGCTCCACCGTGTCGCTTTGCAGCAGCTGGAAGTGTTCCTTCATGTGCTGCTCGGCCAGGGCATGCTTGCTCCGGTTGAGGCGCTCGGAAACCGTGAAGATCAGGAAGAACGCGCCCGCGAAACCGAGACCGGCAACCGTGGCGATCGACTTGGTGAACAGGTTCAGGATGGCTGTGCAAAGCAACACCAGAAAGACCGAAAACAGTCCAACCGGTATTTCATGGCCGGCGATATTCAGGTTGGGCGGAACTTTCCAACCGCGCTCGCCTTTGTACTTGATGCGCAGCACCAGCATGGCCAGGCTGTTAAAGGTGAAACTCCAGATCACACCAAAGGCATAGGCCTCGCCCAGCAGATACACGTTGCCGCGGCTGACCAGAATGGTAAAGATCTGCAGAATCACAACCAGGTTGACAATCCGGTACGTGGTACCAAAGCGCGGATGCGGCTGCCGGAACCAGTCGGTAAGAACGCCGTCTTCCGAAATGCGGTTGAGAACGCCGTTCGAACCGATGATGGCGGTATTGACCGCACCCGACAGGATGAGGAAGCCGACCACCACCACGAAGGCCCGGAAAGCCAGCCGCAACAGCAGCGGTCCGTACTCATACATGGCCAGGCCGGCAATAAGATTGTCTTTGTAAACCGGGACCCGCACCGCGTCCGGAATAATCATCACGAACAGCAGCGCCGTGAGCCCGGTAAAGACGAAGCTGTAAACCGCGATAATGATGGCGGCCCGCTTCAGGTTCTTCAGCTTGGGATGGGCCAGCTCGCGGTTGACCTGGGCCAGCGATTCCTCTCCGCTCATGGCCAGCACGGAATGGCCAAATGCGATCAGGATGCCGAGAATGGCGAACTTCGAGGCCAGCCCGTGGGCCAGGTCAGTGTGTTTCAAGAAGCCGAGGGCCTCTTCGCTGAACTTCAGGCTATCGGCGGTGGGCAGCGGCACCGTCTGGTATCCCTGCTTCATCAGGGTCAGGGCAGACCAGCCCAGCAGGATGACCACCATCACCGTGGTGATCTGCATGACCCGCAGTGCCTTCTCGCTGGATTCCTGAATCCCCTTGGTGTTCTGCCACCAGAAGTATGTGGTCACGGCCAGGGCGAACACGACCGAAGTCCAGTTGACGTCCAGGTGCGGCGTCCCGTGAAACATGTTGTGCATGGCCCGCGGAATCCAGCCGTGGGCGTCGGCTGTCGGCGAAGGTATCGTTGATCAGTCCGGCGATGTACTGCCCCGCCGAAACCCCCGAAATCGGGCCGGTCAGGATGTAGTCGAACATCAGGGCGGAAACGCTGACCTTGGCCAGGGTCCCGCCCAGCGCTTCCTTGACCACGCGGTAAACCCCGCCGCGGACGAACATGGAGCAACTCTCCACGTAAACCGCCCGCACGGCGAAGGAGAACAGCATCACCGCCACGATGAACCAGGGAGCGGATTTCCCGATGGCCTGCTCCGCGATGCCGGCGGCGTAGAACGCCGACGATCCCAGGTCGTTCAGCACAATGGCAGCCGCACGCCAGTAGGAGATAAACGTCAGCATCACCGAGGTCGCGACTACAATGCGAACGCGATCAGTGGTTGAGCCTCCGGGTTGTAAAGGAGATGCCATTGCGAGGCGGGCTAGCTGATGTCCGAATCGTTACAGAACAGCAGCGCCCCGATAGATCCCACCCCCCGGACCAGTACGGTCTTGGAGGCCGGAACTCCCGTGGCGCATAAGAACTGTAGCAGAAGAATTCTATCCCTGAGGAGAGGCCCCATACGCGTCCACATGTTAGCCCATCAGGACATCACGGCATAGATGGAAAAAGCGAATGTGCCCAATCGGTGTAGAACCGGACCTCGGACGTCAGGGCCCAAGGTCTGAGGTCCGACATCCGAAACGTTTGCTATGCTTGCAACGTGTGGCGGATGCGTAAGAGCGCGTGGCTACTGGTCCTTCTGTCGGCCGCTTTGCAGATTGCAATCTTCCCCCTGCCCAATCTTTACTTTCTGGGCTGGGCTGCGGTCGCACCCCTGTTGATCGCGCTCCTGCGGGCCCGGGAGCCAGACACTCTGCAGCTGCAGGCTGGAATCAAGCTGCTGCCGGCCAAGCCAGCCCAGGCTTTCCTTCTGGCCTACGTGTGCGGCATTCTCTGGTACGCAGGAACCTGCTACTGGATCTACAACACCATGCGCCAGTACGGCGGCGTGGGTACGCTGGCCGCCTTGGGGCTGTTGTTTCTCTTCTGCCTCTACTTGGCCATCTATCACGGCATCTTCGGACTGCTGATCAGCCTGCTGGCGAGCGGTGGTAAGGGAACAAACCGGTTCAGCCGCCGCGCCCTTCTTCTGGCTGCGCCCGCCTGGGTGGCGGTGGAACTGGCCCGCACCCGCATCACCGGATTTCCCTGGGACCTGCTGGGCATCACCCAGGTGGACAACATTCCGCTCGCCCACATAGCGACCCTCACCGGGGTGTACGGATTGTCGTTCGAGATCATGGTGGTCAATACCGCCCTGGCCGCCGCTTTCGTAATTCGGAGCGAAAGGGGCCAGCGCAGCAAACGCACGCCCCTGCTGCTGGCGACCGCCGCCGCCATCATTGTGCTGCAAGCCGGTAGACTGATCACCCCGCCAGTCCTGCCCACCGACCACGCCGCCCGCCTGGTGCAGCAGAACATTCCGGTGCTGCAGGGAAGCGAATGGACCAAAGAATATTTTGAGGGAACGCTACACGATCTGACTGCCATAAGTCTGAGCGCTCCCAGCCCCAACCAATCCTCGGCGTCCTCTGCGCGTCCTGATCTGATTGTCTGGCCGGAGTCGCCGGCGCCCTTCTATGGCAACGATCCTACGTTCCGGGAGACGGTCAGCAACATCGCGCGTGCATCCCAAAGCTGGATGCTGGTGGGGAACCTGGGCATGCGTAATGCGGGCGAAACACCCGAACACGCCACCCGGCTCTACAACTCCGCCAGCCTGGTAAGCCCCGGCGGGGAGTGGCTGGGACGCTACGACAAGATGCACCTGGTTCCCTTCGGCGAGTATGTGCCCTTCAAGCGTGTGTTTGGCTTTGCCGGCGGCCTGACCCAGGAAGTTGGTGATTTCTCGCCGGGCACTTCGCGCGCGCCCCTGCAGGCGGGCGGCAAGCTGGGCGTCTTCATCTGCTATGAATCCATCTTCCCCGATGAGATCCGTCAACTGGCCGCCAACGGAGCGCAGGTGTTTGTGAATGTCTCCAACGATGGCTGGTACGGCGACAGCGGAGCCTACGCCCAGCACCTGAAGCAGGCCCGCATGCGTGCTGTCGAAAATGACCGCTGGCTGCTGCGCGACACCAACACCGGAGTGACTGCGTCGATCGATCCCTACGGCAGAGTTGTGTCCAGCCTTCCCCGCAAGGTCCGCGCCGCCCTCGATGCTCCTTACGCCCTCACCAACGTAACCACGTTCTACACCCGTCACGGCGACTGGTTCGCTTACCTGTGTGCGATAATTTCTGTAGCGGGAGTGCTGTTGAGTTTCCGCTTCCGCACCAGGACAGAAACCTAATCATGAATGAAGAGCTTGAGCAGGAATACACCGGCCTGAAGGACAAAGTCCGTGATCTCCGGGAGTACCTTTGACGCGGGCAAACTCCGTGAGCAGCTAGCTGAAATCGACAAGCAGGCTGCTGACCCAGGTCTCTGGTCGAATCCGCAAAAGTCTCAGCAGGTCATGCGTCAGAAGAAGCGCCTGGAAAATGTGCTGGCGACTGAAACCGACCTGGTGCGGCGGGGCGATGACATCACCGCTTATTTCGACTTGGGCCGCGAAGGGGAAAACGTTGAGGCCGACCTGCGCCGCGAAATTGACGGGCTGCGCAATCTGGTCGATCGCCTGGAAACCGAGAGCCTGCTGTCCGGCGAAAATGACGGCCGCAACGCCATCGTGACCATCCACCCCGGGGCCGGCGGAACCGAATCGCAGGACTGGGCCGACATGCTGCTGCGTATGTATCTCCGTTGGGGGGAGCGGCGCGGCTTTCAGACCGTTCTCTACGACTACCAGCCCGGTGAAGAAGCGGGGCTCAAGTCGGCGACTTTTGCGGTGAATGGCGAGTACGCCTTCGGGCTGCTGACCAGCGAAATCGGCGTCCACCGCCTGGTGCGCATTTCGCCCTTCGACCAGGCCAAGCGCCGCCACACCTCGTTTGCCAGCGTGTACGTTTCGCCCGAAATCGACGACAGTATCGAAATCGTGATCAAGCCGGAAGAGTTGCGGGTGGATACCTACCGTTCCAGCGGCAAGGGCGGCCAGCACGTGAACACCACCGACTCCGCCGTGCGCATTACGCATATTCCCACTGGCCTGGTGGCCAGCTGCCAGAACGAACGCTCGCAGCACAAAAACCGGGAACGGGCCATGAGCATGCTGAAGTCCAAGCTGTATGAATTTGAGCTGGAGAAGCAGCGTGAAGTCACCCGCAAGATTGAAGACTCTAAGCTTGATATCGACTTTGGCTCACAGATCCGTTCCTACGTCCTGCAGCCTTACCGCATGATCAAGGACCACCGCACGAAAATGGAGGTGGGCGACGTGGACCGGGTGCTCGATGGCGACATCGATCCCTTTATCCGCGCCTACTTGCGCATGCGGCGCGGGGAAAAACAGGATGGCAACAAGCAGAACGGCAACAACTAGAGTAGGTGAAACCAGGAGGAGTTCGGCTCTATGGCCCGCATGATCGATCTCATCCGCGCCTCGGCGGTGCCGGCGAACCTTATGCAGTCGGCGTCCAAGGGAGCGCTTTCCGTGCCTCCCCGGGAGATGATCGAAATTCTGGTGTACCTGGCGGTTCATAACAAGATCTTCGGCGAGCAGGCGCAACTGACGCTCGCGGGCTGGGACGAGGCGGCATCGCGGGCCGCGGCCGGCGATGCCACCACGACTAAAGAAGTTCTCGACTATCTGATTTCGCCGAAAAATCTGCGGCCGGTGTTGCTTCCAGCTCTGCTCAACAACCCGTCAGTGTCGGAGCCGTCATGGCTCGAACTGGCACCGAGTGCCGGCCGCGAAGCGGTCGAGGTCATGCTGAAGAGCGAACGGATCACTCAGTCTCCAGCGATTCTGAATGCGCTCCTGTCCAATCCCAACGTGAGCGGAATTCAGTCGGAAAACATCAGAAGTAGAATTGAGCAGGCGACGCCCGCCCCGAGCGAACCTGAGGTGAAAGCCCCTGAAGTGCCTTCCGCTCCGGAAGAAGCAGAGGCTGGACCTGAGGAAGTCTTCCAGGCAGCATCCACCGGCGCGTCCCCGGAAGCAGAAGATCCGCTCGACGAAGGTGTTTTGGCCTACCTGGCGGAGCACGAGAGCGAGATCGCGGCCCAGGCCGATCACGCTTATCAGCCAATCGGGGGGATCCACGAAGAAATCCCGAGCGATGAACCAGCGGCGGCCGAGGCAGCCACCGTCACCGCATCAGCCGGAAATGCCGCCGGAGCCGCGGCCAAGAAGGCGCCGATCAAGAAGAAAACCGTGAAGCCGGCAGAGGAACGGGGCAGCGCTCTGCAGAAGATTGCCAAGCTGGACATCAAGGGGCGGATTCAACTGGCCATGAAAGGCACCAAGGAAGAACGCTCGCTGCTCATTCGCGATGGCACCAAGATCGTCGCCCTGGCGGTGCTGGAATCGCCCAAGATCAGCGACGGCGAGGTGGAAAGATTCGCCACCCAGAAGAATGTGCTGGAGGCGGTGCTTCGCGGCATCCCCATGAAGCGGCGATTCGCCAAGAATTACGCCATCATCCGCAATCTGGTGTTCAACCCGCGCACCCCCCTGGACCTTTCGCTCGGGCTCATGAAAAACATGCTGGTAGGCGACCTTCGTAACCTCTCCAACAATAAAGAGATTTCGGATACCGTCCGCAAGCTGGCCACCAAGATGTTCAAGCAAAAAATGGACAGCAACAGCAAGCGCTAGCAAAGTTCACCGTGGCTGCCCCACCCGGGGCACCCGGGGTTAGCTGGTCCTTGACTGCTACGGCTGGCGCACTACAATCGCGGCATGGCTTCCCTGCCCGATTCGGATCCCATCGCTGACTTGCTCAAGCGCTCCCGCACCATAGCGGTCGTGGGTCTCTCCAATAGCCCACTGCGCCCCAGCCACGGCGTATCTGCATACATGCAGACGCACGGCTATCGCATCATTCCAGTCAATCCGAACATCCACGGCTCACTGGGAGAGAAGGCTTACCCGTCGTTGCTCGATGTCCCGGAAAAAATTGACATCGTCAACATCTTCCGCCGGCCTGAGTTTGTAGAAGAGGCGGTCGATCAGGCGATCCAACTGAAGGTCCCGGTGATCTGGATGCAGGAGGGCGTCGTCCACGAGAAAGCGGCGCAGAAAGCTCGAGGGGCGGGCATCTTCGTGATCATGGACCGCTGCATTCTGAAGGAGCACAAGGCGCGGCTCGGGTAGACGCGGCAACCGCGAACCACGTAGGCCCGGACGCCTCGTCCGGGCGGGCGAGCGCAGCTCGCCGGTCGTTTGAGTACGGAAAGGAACGCGATCGCAAACCGCGCCCCCCGCGCCTGGGATTCCTGGAATAAACTCGCGCCTGGGTCGCGGAGCTGCGCTCCGCCGGGCGGGTGTGGGTACCCGCCCCTACGTGTTTTGTGGTGGAACTTCTTTTTACGCCCGGACGAAAATTACCGTGGCGTCGTCATGCAAGCCTTGCCCGTTGGCGAAGACTCGCACGTCGGCCAGGATGCTCTCCGCCGACGCCTCCGGCTGCAGCACGTGGTCGCGCATGCGCTCCGCGCCGTACTCCTCGTCGGACAGGCCGGTGGCTTCCGTAATTCCGTCGCTATAGAAAACCAGTCGTGAACCTTTCGAGAGCTGCACCCGGCTTTCGGAGAATTCGCCAGTCCCCAGCCCCAGCGGCATGCCGCGTTCGCTGTCCAGAAAACGCGCGCCTTGTTCATCGACCAGCAGGGGCCGCAGGTGTCCGGCGCTGGAAAAGGTCAGCTCCCGCGTCGTCGGATTCAGCACGGCCAACAGCATGGTCACAAACTTGCCGGAGGGAAAATCCTCCACCAGCAGTCGATTCAGGCGGGTAAGGACTTCGCCCGGTCCGCTGCAAGTCTGCGCCAGCGAGCGCAGCATGCCGCGGGTGGCGGACATCAGCAGGGCGGCCGCTGTTCCCTTTCCTGAAACGTCGGCCAGCACCAGGCCCCAGCAACCATCGTCGAAGGAAATGAAATCGTACCAGTCGCCGCCCACCGCGCCCGCGGGGATCGACAGCCCGGAAATCGCGAACCCCGGAATGAAGGGTGAACTCTTGGGCAGCAGCGCCTGCTGAATGGCCCGCGCCTCGTGCGCCTCCTGGCTCATGCGCTCGCGCTCGTGACGTTCGTGCTGGAAGCGCCGCGCATTGTGCACCGCGACGGCCACGTGATCGCACAAACTCTGCAACCAGCGCAGGTGCTCGCGGCTGAAAGCGTCCAGGTCGTGATGCGAAGCCGTAAACACTCCCACCAGTTGACCATCCACCAGCAGGGGAATCGCGACTTCGGAGCGCGTGGATTCCTCGCACCCGATGTAGTACGGGTCCTGCAGCACATCAGGCGCGTAACGCATCTGTCCGGTGGCGGCAACGTAGCCCACCATGCCTTCCGTGCCCACCTTCAGCCTTGAGCCCTTGCCATGAACGGTGCAGCCGTGGACGCCGGCCATCTCCAGCTCACCGCGCTCCTGGTCGTGCAAGTAGATGTTGGTTTCGACGCAGCAGAAGGCCGCGGCCACATCGTCCACAATCTTGCTGATCAGCTCATCCAGATCGAGGATGGATGTAATCTTCTGCGCCCATTTCTGCAACTTGAGCAGATGCTCAACCTGGTCGAGTTGTACGGGTCGGACGGCGACCGGGTCCGGAACAATGGTTCTTGGGCTTGTAGCCATGGGATCCAGCCTCCTTGGAAGAAGTACAGAAAAGGAAAGAGCCTACACAGCATGAGATGCGCCGGTCTAGGTGCCGGATTCTGTTTTCCGGGGGCTGGAAGGAGCCCGCGAGCTGCCCTTCTGCGAGCGCCGCCGTTTGATCTCTTCCAACCGCTCCCCAATGCGTTTTTCCAACCCTTCGCTGGTGGGCTGGTAGTAAACACGTCCGGCCAGGTTGTCAGGAAGACACTGCATGTCAGCCACTTTGTCTTCGAGATCATGCGCGTACTGGTAGCCCTGGCCGTAGCCGAGCCCCTTCATCAATCCCGTGGGCGCGTTGCGCAGGTGGAGCGGGACCGGTTCGGCGGCGGTGCGTTCCACATCGCCCAGAATGGCGCCATAGGCGGTGTACAGCGCATTGGACTTGGGCGCCACCGACAAATACACCACGGCTTGCGCCAGCGCCAGGTTCCCTTCCGGCATCCCGAGAAAATCCACGGCGTCGCGGGCCGCCATACATTGCGAAAGCGCATTGGGATCGGCCAGGCCGATGTCCTCAACCGCCATTCGCACCACCCGGCGGGCGATGTACAACGGATCCTCTCCGGCTTCGAGCATCCGCCCCAGCCAGTACAGCGCGGCGTCGGGATCGCTGTTGCGCACCGATTTGTGCAGCGCGGAGATCAGGTTGTAGTGCTCCTCGCCGGCTTTGTCATAGCGCAAGACCCGCTTCTGCAGGGCGTCCTGCACCAGGTCGTCGGAAATTTCCGCGCCCGTCTCTTTGTGGTCGCGGCCAACGGCCAGCGAGGCGGCCACTTCCAGCACGTTGTAGGCACTGCGCGCGTCACCGCTGGAATATGCCGCAATCTTTTTCAGGACATCATCGGACGCCAACAACTTCATCGCGCCCAGACCGCGTTCCTGGTCGCTCAGGGCACGCTTAAGAAGCTCGACAATCTGTTCTTCCGTCAGCGGCTTGAGCACATACACGCGGCTGCGGGAAAGCAACGCGGAGATGATTTCGAAGGAGGGATTCTCCGTGGTGGCGCCGATCAGGCGGATGTTCCCCTTCTCCACGTGGGGGAGGAAGGCATCCTGCTGGGCCTTGTTGAAGCGATGGATCTCGTCGATGAAAACAATCGTGCGCGTGCCGTACTGCCTGGCGTGCTCGGCGTCGGCCATGACCTGCTTGATTTCCTTGATGCCGGTAAGCACGGCGGAGAATTCGACAAACTCAGCCTTGGTCAGGCGGGCGATGATTTGCGCCAGCGTGGTCTTGCCGGTCCCGGGCGGCCCCCAGAAGATGAGCGAGCCAATGTCGTCGCGCTCAATCTGCGTGCGCAACGGCTTGCCCGGCCCGACCAGGTGCTCCTGGCCGACGAATTCATCGAGTGTCCGCGGTCGCATGCGGTCGGCCAGAGGGCGGGTGCGGTCGCCGGGATTATCACCCGCCTGCGGAATGGTTGGGAACAGACTCATGGAAGATCATCTTCACCACGGAGCCACGGAGGCACCGAGAAAAACTACGGAATTCGTGACAGACCTTTGATTTCTCTGTGTCTCTGTGCCTCTGTGGTGACGAGCCTCATCGTCGTTGCCTCGCGATTTCATACAACACGATACTCGTCGCTACCCCCACGTTCAGCGACTCCACCTGCGGGGCCTGCGGGATGGCCACAACTTCATCCATCTCTTTGATGAGATCGCGGGACAATCCTGCGCCTTCGCTGCCGATAAAAATAGCCATCGGCCCGGAGAGTTTGGCCTGATCGAGCGACGTACCCTGGTGCGACGCCGTGCCTACCAGGCGAAGGCCGTGGTCTTTCATCTCGCCCAGCGACTCGGACAGTTTCGCCCGGGCCACCGGCAGCCGGAAGAGCGAACCCGCCGAGGCGCGCACAACTTTGGGATTGTACGGGCTGACCGTACCCTGGCCCAGCAGAATGCCGCCGGCGCCGAAGGCCTCGGCGGAACGCAGGATTGTCCCCAGGTTTCCCGGGTCCTGCACTCCGGCGATGACCAGAATTGGCCCCGCCGGTGACTTGGCCAGCACGTCTTCCAGCGCGAATTCCTTCCAGCGTGCCAGCGCGGCCACGCCCTGAGGGGCGTCGCTGGGGACGGCGCTCGAAAACAGCTTGTCGGGCAGCAACAGGGTCTCTACCTGGGCGCCGAGCTGGGACAGGAGCCGATCAGCCCTGGGTGTTGCCGATTCGCTGAAGAAGACGGCGCGAAACCGTAGACCGCTGCGAATGGCTTCTTCCAGGATGCGGAAGCCTTCGATGGCGCAATAGCCGTCAGCGGTGAGCTCTCCGCGGGAAAAGGCTGCGCGCAGCTCTTTCACCAGCGGGTTGTGGCGTCCCTCGATGCGGCGCAGTCGCGCATTCGGGACCTGGCCGCCGGTGGCTGTGGCTTTCTTCATGTTCGCCCGTTCGCTCAGAATCATACCTGTTCCTCTCGGCTTTCTGCGCTTCCCCATGTTATGTTTAACCTTCGCGATTTCAACACCTGGGGCGGGAAGGGACCTGCAGTGCGTGTAGAAATTGTCAAGATCAACTGCGATAACCCCGAAGCATCACTGATCCGCTACGCGGCGGACCAGATTCGCGCCGGCGAAGTACTGGGCATGCCGACCGATACTTTTTACGGGCTGGCGGCCGATCCGTTTAACCTGCGCGCCGTCGACCGGGTGTACGACATCAAGTCGCGCTCGCGTCACAAGCCGCTGTCGCTGCTGATCGCCGACGTGGACCAGGCCGAACAGCTGGCGCAGGATCTGCCGGAAGAGTTTTACGCTCTGGCGCGGCGTTTCTGGCCGGGACCGCTCACCATCATCGTGAAGGCCTCTTCGCGGCTTCCCCTGAAAGTGACGGCCAACACCGGCAACGTCGCGCTGCGCGTGCCCAAGGCTCCGATTCCGCTGGCCGTGGTGCAGGCGGCGCAGATTCCGATTACCGCCACCTCCGCCAACCTGAGCGGCGAATCCGAGTGCACCACCGCGCTGGCGGTCCGCGATCAGCTCCAGGACCGCATCGCAATCATTGTCGATGGCGGCGCTTCCCCGCGTGAAGTGGCTTCGACCATCATCGACCTCACCGACGAAGAAGCCCGCTGGCGCATCATGCGGGAAGGCGCCATTCCGGCCCAGGAGATCTCCGAGTTTTTCGCGCAAGGATGAACGTGGCAGCGAAGCAGCGTCGGCGAAGCCTTTGGTCTTTGTGGGCGGTGGCGCTGGCTGTTGCGGCAGTCGCGCTTTTCCTTGGAATCAGCAGCGTCCAGATCGTGCACGAGGCCGGCCTGCAGGAAGTTCATCCCGCCGACGCGATCGTGGTTTTCGGAGCAGCTCAATATGCAGGACACCCGTCGCCCGTTTTTCGTGCCCGGCTGGATCACGCCTACGACCTGTTCCAGCGCGGCGCAGCACCGGTAGTCATCACCACCGGAGGTTCAGGGGATGATCCCACTTTCAGCGAAGGCGGAGTGGGGCATGACTACCTGATGCATCGCGGCATTCCTGAACCCAGGCTGATCGCCGAGACTCAGGGCTCCGATACCGCTTCCTCCGCCGAACGGGTGGCCGTGATCATGCGCGCCAACCGGATGCGCAGCTGTGTGGCAGTCAGCGACGCCTACCACGTGTTCCGCATCCGCAAATTGCTGGAGCATGAAGGCGTGCAGGTTTACGTGGCGCCGCGCCCGGATTCCCGTCCGCGGTCGGCCTGGCAGCGGGCCCTGGCGGTATTGCGCGAAGCCGCCAGCTATACCGCGTGGCGGCTGCATATTCCCGCCTAAGGCGTGCGTATCAACGAACCACGTAGGGGCAGGTGTCTCACCTGCCCGGCCGGGCAAAGCCCGGCAAGACTTTTTTCTTCCACCGACTCGAAATGCGAAGGCGAGCTTCGCCCACCCGGGTCCTGAGCGAAGTCGAAGGAGGGCGTCCGGGCCTACGTGGGTTGCGGCGAGTCGTCCGTTTCTATCCCTGCCAGCCGCGCCGCCATGGCCGTTATGTCGCGTGCTGCGTCGGGGTGGGCCAGTTTGCGCGCCGCTGCGCTCATGCGCTGCAGCCGGCCGGGATCGCCCAGCAGCGCCGCGATGGTATCGGCCAGCCACACTCGCTCCAGCTTCGTTTCTTCCACTACCACCGCCGCGCCGGCGCGCTCCAGCGCCTGGGCATTGACTCGCTGATGATCGTCTGCCGCGAGCGGGAAAGGCACAAAAACGGCCGGCTTGCCTGCCGCCGTGATCTCCGCCACCGTGCTCGCGCCCGAGCGGCACAGCAGCAAATCGGCGCGGGCAAAGACCGCGGGCATGTCTGTGATGAAAGGAGAGACTTCAGCCGACAACCCTGCCTGCCGGTACGCTGCCTGCGCGTCACCGAAACCCCGCTCTCCCGTCTGATGGATGATGTGGATATTCGGTATCTGTCGCACCAGCTCCGGCAAACACTGAATCATGGCCTGGTTGATGGCATTGGCTCCCTGGCTTCCGCCGAAAACCAGCAGCGTAGGATTGGCGTTTCCGGTGGCGCGCCCCGCGATCTGAAAAAACGCTTCGCGCACCGGCACCCCGGTGACTTCGGCGTTGCGGAAATATTCTGCTGTGTCTTCAAAATGAACCGCCGCGCCTGAAACCCATCTCGCCACCATGCGATTGGCAAAGCCGGGCACTACGTTGGGTTCGAAGGCCAGAGTTGGAGTTCCCTTCAGAATGGCCGCCAGCATGGCCGGGCCGGAGGCGTATCCGCCCACTCCGATCACAATATCGGGTTGGAACTCGGCCAGAATGCCGCGAGCCTGCCAGACCGCGCGGGGAAGGTCGAACAAAGTCTTCAGCCGCGTCTTAAGACTGACTTTGTTGAGCGCGCCAACCTGGACCAGCCGCAACGGAAATCCCGCCGCCGGCACCAGCCGGTTCTCGATGCCGCGGGCGGTGCCGACAAACAATACTTCAGCGCCGTACTGCTTCTGCAGTTCGTGGGCAATGGCCAGGGCGGGAATCACGTGTCCGCCGGTGCCGCCCCCTGCCAGAATTGCCCGCATGATCTGACTATAAACCGGAAGCTGCGGGACGCAGATCACCGCGAGTTGACAGTTAAGGAGCGTGTCACCGGACCCACGTAGGCCCGGACGCCCTCCTTCGACTTTCGCTCAGGGACCCGGGCGGGCGAGCGAAGCTCGCCTGGGTTTTGCAGTTTGGAGAAAACCAGAAGATGGCCGGGCTTTGCCCGGCTGGGCGGGTGAGGGCACCCGCCCCTACGTGGTTCGTGGTGGCCTCGATATACTCAATCCATGGCTCAGGAGAAACGCGACCGCGAGCTCGGCATGGGCCGCCGCATTACCCGCCGCGATTTTCTGAACGGCGTCGCCGTAGGGATCGGCGTGTTGGGCAGCGCTGGGCTGACCGGGTTGGCTTCAGGCACTGCGTCAGGTGAGGAGCCGGGGCATCCTCCGGCGGGTTTCTACCCGCCGGCGCTGACCGGCATGAGAGGCAGTCAGCCGGGCGCCTTTGACGTAGCCCACGCCCTGCGCGATGGGACTTTTTGGGAAACCGCCGGAAATCCAGCAGACACAGGTGAGACTTATGACCTGATTGTCGTGGGCGGCGGCATCAGCGGCCTGGCAGCCGCTTACTTCTACCGCAAACAGGCCGGCCCGAATTCCCGCATTCTCATTCTCGACAATCACGATGACTTCGGCGGGCACGCCCGGCGCAACGAGTTCCGCGTAGGCAAGCGCCTGCTTCTGAGCAACGGCGGGACCCAGTCGATTGAAAGTCCGTCCGAGTACAGCGAGGTCGCCAAGGCCGTTCTTGAAGGATCTCGGGATTGAGACGAAGAAGTTTTACAAAGCCTACGACCAGAAGCTCTACTCGCATCTGGGAACGGCTTGCTTCTTCGACAAGGAAAATTTCCACGAAGACCGCCTGGTGCCGGGTATGGGCTCGCTTCCCTGGCCCGAGTTTCTGGACAAGACTCCACTTCCAGATAAAGTGCGTCGCGAGATTGCGCGGCTCTATACGGACAAGAAAGACTACCTGCCAGGCCTCTCGCGCCAGGAGAAGCGAGCTCGCCTGGCCAAGATCAGCTACGCCGGCTTTCTGACCGACATTTGCCAGGCTGATCCTGCCGTGCTTCCGTTCTTTCATACCTACACCTACGATTTGTTCGCGGTGGGAATCGAGTCCATCTCAGCGCTGGCCTGCTATCGAAACCCCGACGACTATGGGGCATACCACTACGCCGGCTTCGATGGCATGGACCTCGGAGAGAATGCGGAAGACGAAGGCGAGCCTTACATTTTTCACTTTCCCGATGGCAACGCGTCGATAGCGCGCCTGCTGGTGCGGTCACTACTTCCCGAATGCATCCCGGGACACACAATGGAGGACATTGTCACGGCCCGCGCCGATTACGGCAAGCTGGATCAGCCCTCGTCTTCTATTCGTATTCGTCTGAACGCCACGGCGGCGCGGGTGCGTCATGTTGGTCCGTTGGAGTCGGCGAAAGAGGTTGAAGTCGCCTACGTACGCGAGGGAAAGTTACAGAGCGCGAAGGGCAAGGCCTGCGTGCTTGCCTGCTACAACGGCATGGTTCCCTATCTCTGCACCGAACTGCCCGAGGCTCAGAAAGAGGCGTTGCACTACGGCGTGAAGGAGCCCTTCATCTACACCCACGTTGCGATTCGCAACTGGATTGCGTTTCACCAGTTGGGGATCCGGCAGATTATTTCGCCCGGCGGCTATCACTGCTTCACCATGCTGGACTTTCCCGTCAGCCTGGGCGCGTACAAATTTACCGCCAATCCGCGGGACCCCATGGTGCTGTTCATGCTGCGCACGCCCTGCAAGCCCGGCCTGCCGCGGCGCGACCAGTACCGCATGGGAAGATTCGAGTTGATCAACACACCTTTTTCTACGTTTGAACGGAATATCCGGGATCAGTTGCAGCGCATGCTCGCTCCGGGCGGGTTCGATGCTTCCCGCGACATTGCCGCTATTACAGTAAACCGGTGGGGGCACGGGTATGCCTACGAATACGATTCGTTTTCCGACCCGCAGTGGGCCCCAGAGGAGCGTCCGTGTGTGATCGGCCGCAAGCAGTTTGGACGCATCTCCATCGCCAATTCCGACGCCGGCGCCAGCGCGTACACCAACGCCGCCATCGACCAGGCCTATCGCGCAGTCCAGGAGCAGCTGAAAGGCTCATAAAATTGCCAACATCCTTGACCTGTCATCCTGAGCGAGTCAGTCCATTCGCTTGCGAATGGGCTGACGAAGTCGAAGGACCCCTACCTCACGAAAAAGGAGTCCCGCGTTCTTTCTTGAAGTGCGAACAGACAGAACATGAAGTCGCCGACACCCCGGTGAGCATAGGGGTCCTTCGACTCCGTGGCTGCTTCGCGAAGCGAAGCAGCTACTACACTCAGGATGACACTTCAGTCAGTTTGCTTGGTGATGTTGAGCAGAACTCCCACGCAGGCCAGGGTCACGAACAATGACGATCCTCCGTAAGACACGAAGGGCAGCGGGATTCCCTTGGTCGGCATCAGGCCCAGCACCACGCTCATATTGATGAAAGCCTGCACCACCACCATGCTGGTGATGCCAACCGCCAGCAGGCGGCCGAACATGTCCTGCGTGCGGAGCGCGGTGCGGACTCCACGCCACAGGAAAATTCCAAAAAGGAGCAGGACCACCAGCGATCCCAGCAAACCCAACTCTTCGGCAGTGACGGCAAAGATAAAATCGGTGTGCGGTTCGGGAAGGTAAAACAGTTTCTGTTTCCCCTCCATGAACCCCAGCCCGGTGATGCCTCCGGTGCTCACTGCGATCAGTGACTGAATAATGTGAAAGCCCTTGCCCTGCGGGTCCGAGTAGGGGTTGAGAAACGCGAGAATGCGGTCGCGGCGATAGGCAACGTGGAAGATCAGGAAATAGAGGGGAAGCAACGAGGCCACCGCGGCATATCCCAACCAGCGCAGGTCGAGGCCGGCCACGAACAGGATGCACGCGGTAATCGCGGCACAGGCGATGGCCGTGCCCAGGTCGGGCTGAAACACGATCAGGCCCAGAAACATCAGGGTGGGCAGCACCGCGGGCAGCAGCGTGTTGCGCCAGTCATTCATGGCATTGATGCGGCTCTCCAGGAAGAAAGCCAAAAAGAGAATGACCGCGACCTTGGCCACTTCCGACGGCTGGAAAGAGAAGCCGCTGAAGTGAATCCAGCGGTGGGTGTTGTGGGCGCGGTCCAGGAAAAAAACCGAGATCAGCATCAGCGTAGTGAGGCCCAACACCGAAAATACAACCCCGGGATGCTTGTAGCGCCGGTAGTCCACCTTCATCGCTGCCACCATGGCGGCGAGGCCGGCGGCGGCCCATCCTACCTGTCGCAACAGGAAGTAATAGCCCGAGCCATAACGCTCCTTGGCCATGACTGCGGACGCACTGAATACCATCACCAATCCGATAAATACCAGGATCAGGGTGACGGTAAACAGCCAGCTATCGACGCTGACACGCTTGGCCATGGGGAATTCATTTCACCACGGAGGCACGGAGACGCGGCGCAGAATGTCTGTGAATTTTCCCGATGCACTGTAACTATCTTGATTCCTCCCGGGAATATCGATGTAGGCGCGAGCGTCCCGCTCGTGCAGGAGGTCCTAATCTCTATCTCTAGGCCAGCGGCAGGGTAAACAGGAAGGTGGAACCGTGGTTGAGTTCGCTCTGGGCGCGGATGGAGCCGCCGTGGGCCAGCACGATATGTTTGGCGATCGCCAGCCCCAGCCCGGTCCCGCCAGATTCGCGCGAGCGCGCCTTGTCCACCCGGTAGAAGCGTTCGAACAGGCGCGGCAGGTGCTCGGAGGCAATGCCGGGGCCGAAATCCTTCACGTAGAATTCGACTCCGACCGCCACCGACCGCGCTCCCAAAACAATCCGTCCGCCCGACTGGGCATATTTCATAGCATTGTCCACAAGATTGGAGAAGACCTGATGAATCGCCTCGGCATCCGCGCCCACACGGGCGACGGCATGGTCCTCGACAACTAATTCGACGTTTTGCGTCCGCGCAATTTCGCGAAAGCTCTGTACCGCCTCTTGGAGCAGGTCCGCCGGCGCACTGGGCTGAATATCGAAGCGTTGCTCGCCGGATTCCACCCGCGCCAGGGTAAGCAGGTCTTCGGTCAGGCGCGACATGCGCACGGCGCTCTTGCGGATGATCTCGAGAAACTCACGGGTATGGCCGTTGCCCGGAGCGCTGTCGAGCAAGGTTTCGGTATAGCCCTGAATGGAAGTGAGCGGCGTGCGCAGTTCGTGCGAGACATTAGCGATAAAATCACGACGAGTCTTCTCCACCCGTTCGGTTTCAGTAAGGTCACGCAACACCGCCACCGCACCGCCGCCGGGCATGGGCGCAGCCGTCACGTCGAAGGTCCGTCCCGGGACAATGGAAGCGGCCCGGGCCGTAAATACCTTTCGCGCTTCACTCGCCCCCCGCACCGCAGCCAGGAAGTCGGGATCGCGAACCGTCTCCACCAGGGGCGCATGCTTGCGGGCTCGTTGCGGAACCAGTCTGTCCATCGTCTGGTTGGCCCATTGCACGCGATCATCGGCGCTGACGGCGATGACGGCGTCCTGCATGCTGTTGAGCAGAGTTTCGAGTTGGCGCTGGCTTTGCTGCAATGCCGCAAAGCTTTCTTCCAGGTGGCTGGCGGTCTTGTCCAGAGAGGTGGCCACCCGTCCGATTTCGTCGCCGGAAGTTTCCTCGATGCGCGCCGCCAGGTCTCCGGCAGCGACTCTGTCGGCAAACTGCAGGATGCGCTCCAGGCGGCGGGCCGTGGCTTGTGCTGCAATGGCTGAAATAATAAGCGCCACCAGCAGCGCCAGCAGCGTGCCCTTCCAGGTATGAAGAAAAAAGAAATTGAAGATCGCCGCGACCCCGAGCACCAGGGCGAAGACGCCCCCCAGCTTGAAAAATATCCGTTCCCTCACTTCGGGGCCTCGAAGCGATAGCCGGCCCCCCTCACCGTCTTCAGGTAGCGGGGATTTTCGGGGTCAGGCTCGATTTTTTCGCGAATGCGGCGCACATAAACATCCACCGAACGCGGAGTGACATAGGCGGTGTCGCGCCACACCGAATCGAGCAACTGATCGCGGGTAAACACGCGGCCGATGTGACGGGCGAAATAATCGAGCAACCGGAACTCGGTGGCCGTAGTGGTCACCAGGTTGCCGCGCACGATAAGGGTCATCGCTCCTGGGTCGATTTCGATCTCACCAATTTTGACCGGCGCCTGGGACAAGGGCCGCTCGAAGCGACGCAGTACCGCCTTGACCCGCGCCACCAGTTCGCGCGGACTGAAGGGCTTTGGGATGTAGTCATCGGCGCCCAACTCCAGACCGAGTATGCGGTCTGCTTCCCCGCTCTTCGCAGTCAGAAAAATCACCGGGGTTGCCGCCAGGGCGGGAAGTTGACGGATCTGGCGGCACAGTTCGAGACCGTCCTTGCCTGGGACCATGATGTCCAGAATGAATAGGGCCGGGCGCTGCCGTTCCGACTCGCCAATCACCGTGTTTCCGGTGGAGAACACTTTCACCGCGAAGCCATCCGCCTCCAGGTGATGCCGTACCAGCCGTGAAATATCGGGATCGTCCTCGACCACAAAGATGCTGGGTTTCATGAGAGGTATTGTAGCGGGCGGGCCTGTGGGGAACTAGTCTGGCGAGGTCCGGTAGTGGCGCAATTTGAAAATTCTGGTTTCTGCCAGGGCGATTCTCGCTGGAGCAGCGCTTTAGTGCTGCCATCAGGACGGCGCAGAGCATGCGACGGGGTGGAGCAGGCCTTCAGGCCTGCATATCGCGACCGTATCTTGCAGCGGGCTTCAGCTCCTGAGGTACATCAGCGGCTGAAACTACCAGGGGTTCCGCCCCCTTTCCGCTACACGGGCGTCATCCTGTGAGACTTCAGTCCCGAAGGATCGGGCGTTCAGCACTATCGGCCTTGAGATTTTGAGCACGCCCCGGTTTCCATAATCAGATTTCCGGAGCGCTCCCTTCGGAAGGTGACGCCCGGAGGGACCCCGGTGGTGGCGCTGTACTCCGTGATGACGGCAGGGCCGGAATATTTCCTGCCAGCCGGCAGCATGTCGCGGGAATGGATTGCGGCCGCGAACTTTTTCCCCGCGAAGAATACCGGGGCGGACTCTCTTAGCGCGTTGCCGGACTTCGCCGAGCCAGGACGGGCGGGGGCGCCCGTCCCCACGTGGCCTCGGGTCTGCTGGGACTTGATTGTTGCCCGCAAGCGCAGTGTCACCAGTTCCAGGTCGCGCGTGGGATAGTTGTAGCCGTAGCGGCGCTGGTGCTCGCTGCGAAAATCCCGGATCAGGTGACCCGTGAACGGGACATTCAATTCGTATCCCTGGCCCTGGTAGCGTATGTCCACGCTGCGCTGGTGCTTGATCGTGCCCTTCCATCCTTCCTCTCGAAAACCTTGTTCGGCACGGTGGCGCAGAGCAGCGAACTCGCGTTCCAGTCTCTCGACCGGAAGCTTGTCGGCCACTCGCCAGAGGACGGTGCGCGAATAATCCTTGACCACGTCGCTGACCAGGATGCCGAAGGCTGAGAGGGCCCCGGGCAGCGCCGGCACAATCACTCGCGGGATGCTGAGCGCTTCCGCCAGTTCGCAGGCGTGAAGCCCGCCCGCGCCCCCAAATGCAACCAGCGCGAACTCGCGCGGATCGTAACCGCGCTCGATGGAGACTACGCGTATCGCTTTCTCCATGGTGGCGTTGACCACGCGGATGATTCCGGCGGCAAACTGTTCAGGAGTAAATTTAGGCCCATTCCGCTTGAGCCATTCCGCCACCAGGCGGTGCGTGCGCTCGAAATCGAGAGTGAAATCTCCGCCCAGAAAGCGATGCGGCTGCAGCCGGCCAAGAAGCAGATTGGCGTCGGTCACTGTCGGCTGGGTACCGCGACCATAGCAGATAGGTCCAGGGTCGGCTCCGGCAGATTCGGGACCGACCCGCAGCGCTCCGCCGGCATCGAAGCGGGCGATGGAGCCGCCGCCGGCGCCTACCGTATGTATGTCGAGCATAGGCACGCCGATGGGGAAGCCGGCAATCTCGGCCTGGCTGCTGGCGCGGGCTTCGTGGTCAACCAACGCAACGTCGGTGGAAGTGCCGCCCATGTCAAAGGAAATGATTCGGTCGTATCCGCTGCGGCGCGCCTGGGCCGCGGCGCCCACCACTCCTCCCGCTGGCCCGGAGAGCACGGTGCGCACCGGTTCGCGCGCCGCGGAAGCGAGGGCCGTGATGCCACCACTGGATTGCATCACAAAGATGCGCGACGGCGTCCGGCGATTGAGGTTCTCGAGATAACGCTGCATGACGGGCTGCAAATACGCGTTCACCACCACGGTGCTGGTGCGCTCATATTCGCGAAACTCGGGAAGAATCTGGTGCGAGATAGACAAAGGTACGTCTAGCTTTTTCAGGGCGTGGGCGACGGCGTTCTCCGTCTTTGGGTTGGCGAACGAAAACAGCAGCGAGATGGCGATTGCCTCGGGACTTTCCCGCTGAATTTTCCTGGAGAGAGATTGCAAGTCCTGTACTGACGGCGCCTGCAGGATCTTGCCGTCGCTCGCAGTGCGCTCTTCCACGCCAAAGCGCGAGTTCGCAGGCACAAGCGGCTCCACGCGATCGAAGAAAAAATCGTAGAGCTTGGGACGGGCCTGCCGGCCGATCTCAATGGCGTCTTCAAAACCGGCGGTCGTAACCAGGGCCACACGCGCGCCTTTGCGCTGCAGCAACGTGTTCGTGCCCACAGTGGTGCCATGCAGAAGGACCGCCGAGTCGTGCGGACCGATCTTCTCCAGCGCTTCGACAATGGCCTGCGACGGGTCGGCCGGTGTGGAGAAGACTTTGAGCATGCGCACCTGCCCGCGCTCCACCCAGACGCAGTCGGTGAAGGTGCCGCCGGTGTCGATGGCGATGTGGAGGGATTGAGTTCGGGCAGGCCGTGACATGGAAGTCAAAGCGGAAGGGTAACATTTCGGAGTGCAACGATGTTTGAGCTCGACCTGAAAACCGCGGGCGGGGGCGCCCTCGCCACACAGGTCGTGTCTCACTAAAGCTTTCTAGGTCTTATTGGGAAAGGCCAGCGTCAGCAAGGTCTTCTGCTCCACTTCATGCGCCTTCGCTGATCCCGTAGCCGGGCTGGCGCTGGCGGATCGCTTGACCGACAGCACGGCTCGTTCTCCCGCAATGCGGCGCAGGCGCGGCAGCACGTAGAACAGCGCGCCCATGTTGGCCGGCTCTTCCTGCACCCAGACCAGCTCTCGCGCCGAAGCAAATTGTGTAATCGCCGCCTCCAGTTCTTTCTCCGGGAAAGGATACAGCTGTTCGACCGACACAATCGCGGTCGCCTGGTCGTTCCGCTTCTTGCGTTCGGCGCGCAACTCGTGACCGATCTTTCCGGTACAGATCAGGATGCGGGTGGCGTCGCCGACTTGCGTGTCCGGCAAGACGGTCAGAAAGCGCTGGTGGGTGAAGTCTGCAATCGGATTAGACGCATCGGGATGCCGCAGCATGCTCTTCGGAGTGAATACGACCAGCGGCTTGCGCCAGTGTCGCAGGGCCTGTCGGCGGAGCAAGTGAAAATACTGCGCTGCGTTCGAGGGCTGGCAGATCTGGAAATTGTCGCGGGCCGCGAGTTGCAGAAAGCGCTCCGGCCGGGCGCTCGAATGTTCCGGCCCCTGGCCTTCGTGGCCATGGGGCAGAAGCAGCACCACACCTGAGAGCAATCCCCACTTATCTTCCCCGGCGCTGACAAACTGATCGATCACCGCCTGCGCGACGTTGGCAAAATCGCCAAACTGCGCCTCCCACATCACCAGCGTCTCAGGATAGTCGCGGCTGTAGCCATATTCGAATCCCAATACGCCCGCCTCGGATAGCGACGAGTTGTAAATCTGGCAGCGCGCCTGACTTTCGGAAATATGTTCCAGCGGAACGTACTCCTGCTCATTTTCGATATCAAGCAGCACCGAGTGACGCTGGTTAAAAGTTCCGCGGCGCGTGTCCTGCCCGGTCAGCCGCACCGGAACCCCCGCTTTCACCAGACCGCCCAGCGCCAGCGCTTCAGCCATGCCGTAGTCCACCAGGCGCTTGCCTGCTCCCATTTCCGCCCGTTGTTCCAGCAGCTTCTTGACCTTGGGGTGAATATGAAAGTCCGCGGGATAAGTCGTGAGCCGGGCGGTGATTTCTTTCAGTTCTTCCGCCGGGAGGCCGGTGTCCACTTCATACTCCGGCTTGTAGCGGCCTCCCTTGTATTCATTCCAGTAGCTGGGTAATTCGCGCAGCAACGGCTTCTTGCGAATGCTCTTGGCCTTCTTTTGCGCTGCTTCCAGTTCTTCCCGAATCTTCGTCATCCGCTCCTGGACATTCTCCACGCCGATATCTTCGGCGTAAATCTCCCACAGCGGAGGATGGTCCTTGATCGCCTTATAGAGCAGCGGCTGGGTCACGGTGGGGTCATCGACCTCGCTGTGACCGTGGCGGCGGTAGCCGATCAGGTCGACCACCACGTCGCCCTTCCAGGTGTAGCGATATTCCAGCGCCAGGCGGCCCACACGTACCACCGCGTCCACGTCTTCCGCATTCACGTGAAAAATGGGAATCGACTGGCGGCGGGCCAACTGGGCGGAAAAGCGCGAGGAGTGCTCCTCGCTGTACAGCGTGGTAAAGCCGAGCAGGTTATTGGCGATAATGTGCACCGTGCCGCCCACGGTGTAACCCTTGAGATCGGACAAATTCAAAGTCTCAGCCACGATGCCCTGACCCGCAAAGGCCGCGTCGCCGTGAACCAGTAGAGGCAGAAATTTCTGCACTCCATCCTCTCCCGCTCGGTCCTGCTTGGCGCGGGTCCGGCCCACCGTCACCGGATCCACCGCCTCCAGGTGGCTGGGATTCGAAACCAGGTGAATATTGATTTTCGTTCCCGAGCGGGTCACATATTCGCCGGTCGCGCCCATGTGGTATTTCACGTCGCCGCTACCCAGCACGCTGCGCGGATCTACATCCTCAAACCCGGCAAACACCTCTTCCGCCGGTCGCTTGGCCACTTGCACAATTACGTTGAGGCGGCCGCGGTGGCTCATGCCCATCACCAGATTCACCGCGCCACGCTGGCCGGCCGCGTCCAGGATTTCATCCACCAGGGGAAGCAAAGCGGTCACACCTTCGAGAGAAAAACGCTTGGTGCCGAGATAGCGCTGCTGCAGCACCTGCTCGAACAGGTCGGCCCGGATGAGCAGGTCGAGCACGCGCTCCTGGTCCACTGCGGACTGGGGCCCTTCCATGCGCTCCTGAATCCAGCGCCGCCGCTCAGGATCAGTAATGTGCATGAACTCCGCGCCCACAGTGCCGCAGTACACGCGCCGCGCTTCATCCGCGAGTTCGCCTGCGATGCGCAGACTGGGATGTGAAACGGGCGGCAAAAATCCCAGGGGATCGAGATCGGCTTCCAGGTACCCATAGTGACGGAAAGGCTCGAACACACGCTCCCGTTCGCCATTCGGAGCTTCCAGCACCGCGGTTGCGGCAGATTGACTGACAGGTTTGGATCGGGTTGCCATAGGTCTGCTACTAGGATAACGGATGCGACGGGATGCGTGCGGGATTCGCCCCAGCGGGTGCAACCGCGGGTGGCCACTTCGCTGCCCCAGGTGTCCGCGGCAGCGCCCTCATGAGGAGGCCATTCAACAGGATTGTGATGACCGAGGCCGCCAGGGTGGCATGGTAGATGTCGTCGGTGACCAACTGGGCATCGCGGGCCACCCGTACCAGAACGTAGGAAAATTCGCCGATCTGAGTCAGTCCCAGTCCGACCAGAACCGCGGTGCGCGGGGGATAGCGAAACAACCAGACGATGAGGGCCCAGATGGCAAATTTCCCCACCATGATCATAGTCACAATGGCTCCCCAGAGCGCAGGCTTGGAGATCAGAATGCGCGGATCCACCAGCGCTCCGATGGTGACGAAGAACAACGCCACAAACGCGTCGCGTAAGGGCGATAGCTTGTCCAGCATCTTGTGGGTTGTGCCCGACTCGCTGACGATCAGACCAGCCAGAAATGCGCCCAGCGCCAGAGACAGTCCCACCGCCTGGGTCATCGCGGCGGTGGCAAAGCCCACCGCTAGCACCACCAGAACGTAGAGCTCTTCGTTGCCGGTCCGATCCACCCGCTTCATCAACGGCGGCACCAGCTTCGCTGCCACGAACATGACTGGTGTAAGGATCAGCAGGGCCTTGCCCACCGCGATCCCAAGGGAAAGAAAATGACTTCCCGTAAGATGGCTAAGGGACGGCAGCAGGACGGTCAGGACCACGACGGCCAGGTCTTCTACCAGCGTGATGCCGATCATTACATGTCCGTGGGTCGAGCGCAGTTCGCCCCGGTCAGCCAGCAGCCGGGAGAGCACCATGGTGCTGGCCACAGAAACGATAGCGCCCACCGCAATGCCCTGGGTAACGCTCCAGCCCATTAACTGTCCCACGCCAACGCCCAGACCGATCGAGAGCAATATGCCCAGCGGGGCGCCAAAAATTGCCACCCACCTCACCTGCAGAAGCTCGCTGAAGGAAAACTCCAGGCCAATCGAGTACATCAGCAGGATGACGCCTATCTCAGCCAGCACTTCGAACTGGTGGACTTCTGAAAGGGTCGGGCCGGGAGTAAAGGGTCCGATCAGGAATCCGCCGAGAACGTATCCCAGGATCAACGGCTGCCGCAGTAGTCTGGCCACGCTGCCGCCCACAACCGCGGCGCCGAAGACATAGGCGAGATCCCGAAAGAATGTGGTTTCGATAGCCATCCCCGAACCCGATCAGGAACCACTAGTTTAACTGACAGGATTTAGCGTGGCAGGAGGAGCGACTTCGGTTATCAACTCCCGTGATCATTCGGAAGGTCTCATCTATCCCGCAATTCAGCCGGAGATTTGCGCAGATCCTGGTTCCGCGCTCCGCGCCTGTTCCCAGAGTTGCACTCCTCCCGATTTGGCTTGATCGCATGGCCTTCCTTCGTTCGCCGGCCCTCGTCCGCACATGTCGGAAGCTCCCCCCTCCGATGTAGCAAATAGAAGGCGTCACCTGTTCCACAATGGAAAGTACACCAGAGCCCGCCGGCAACAGTACGCCGATGCACTTATTGCTGGTGAGCGACAAGGATGACTTCAGCTATCTGCGCGAACTCCTGCGGCAGACTGGAGACGGACACCTGGGCCTGGACCACGCCCGCTCAACCGGAGAGGCGCTGGTACGCCTGGGCCACTCCACTTACGATCTGTTGTTATGCGAAGACAAACCGGAAGAGGGCGCGGCATCGCGCCTGTTGCACGAGTTGCGCCGCAATCATCCGGGGGCACCCGTGATCTTTCTCAGCGATCACATGGATGAAACCGCCGGGGGAACACTCCTGCATGAGGGCGCCGGAGATATTGCCCGGCAACCCACCGTCGATCAGCCTGTGATTCCCAGCAACCTCCGCCATGCCATCGACCTCTATCGCAAGGAACGGCAACGCGAAAAGACAGAGGACACTCTGCGCAAACTATGGCGCGCGGTTGAGCAATCGGCCGACCTGGTCATGATTACCGATCGTGAGGGTGTGATTGAGTACGTGAATCCAGCCTTCGAGGCGGTCTCCGGCTACACTCCCGGGGAATTGATGGGCCAGACCCCACGGGTCCTGAAATCCGGCCAGCAGAATTCTGAACTCTACAAGGAGATGTGGCAAACCATTCTCGCGGGCAATGTGTTTCGCTGCACCATGGTCAACCGCAAGAAAAACGGGGACGTCTTCGTCGCCGAGAAGACCGTAACTCCCCTGCGCGACGGTGAAGGCAGGATCACGCATTTTATCTCCAACGATCGCGACATCACCGACCGGCGGCGGCTGGAAAATCAGCTGCAGCAGGCCCACAAGATGGACGCAATCGGGAGACTGGCCGGAGGCGTGGCGCATGACTTCAACAACCTGCTGATGGTCATCAGCTCCTACGCCGAGCTGATGCTGGATTCGCTGGCGCCGCAGCATCCCCTGCGCCGTAATGTGGATGAGATCCAGAAAGCTTCCCGCAGCGCCGCCGACCTGACCCGGCAGTTGCTGGCCTTCGGACGCAAGCAGATGCAAAGCCTCCAACTGCTCGATCTGAACCGGATCATAGGGGACATCAACAAGATGCTGCCTCGCCTGATCGGAGAAGACATCGAACTGGTATTCGTTCCCGGGGAAAAACTAGGCAGGGTAAAGGCCGATCCGGTGCAGATCGAGCAGATTCTCATGAACCTTGCCGCCAATGCACGCGATGCCATGCCCAAGGGCGGGCGGCTGGTCATCGAAACCGCCAGCCTGCGACTGGACGACGCCTACATCCAGGAACACTCCATCGTTCCCCCGGGCCCCTATGTTCTGCTGACGGTCACGGATTCAGGATCGGGCATCGCACCCGAACATCTGTCGCATATTTTCGAGCCCTTCTACACCACCAAGGAAGAAGGCAAAGGCACCGGGCTCGGCCTGGCCACGGTTTACGGCATCGTGAAACAGAACAGCGGATTCATCTGGGTATACAGCGAGCCCGGCATGGGAACCACCTTCAAAATTTATTTACCCCAGACCCGGCAGGCAAAGCTTGCGTTACAGCCTCCGGTAGCGACAGAGGGCTCCCCCCGTGGCTGCGAAACACTGCTGCTGGCGGAGGATGAAGCCGCCGTCCGGCAGTCCACGCACGAATTTCTCAGCCTGAGCGGCTATATCGTCCTGGAGGCAAAGAATGGCATCGAAGCGCTGGCCCTGGCCAGGGCGTACAACGGCGTCATCGATTTGATGGTCACTGACGTAGTCATGCCCCAGATGGGCGGAGCGCGGCTGGCGGGAGAGCTGGCGTCAGACCGGCCGGACATGAAAGTCCTTTTCGTCTCCGGCTATGCCGAAACCACCTTCCAGCACCACGGTGCGATTGACGTAACCACACGCTTCCTGCAAAAACCCTTCTCCCTGAAGACCCTGGCCCGCAAGATCCGAGAAGTCCTCGACGAAGCCCAACCCGCCCGCGCCGCAGCCGCCAGTGTCTAGCCTTTGCGACCATTGCGGAAGCTCTGGCGCCTTTGCGGCTGAAGATGTTTGCCCGTGCAGTCCGGGAACTGTTTCCCCCGCTCCATCCCCCGTATAATTGCCTCCCGGAATCCCGAATGAACCTGCCCGCCGCGCTCATCCCCGCCTTCAGGGAGTCCAGGCCGTGACCGCTGCCGCCCTGGTGTGGCAAGTGCTCTTGGGGATTGCACTCCTCGGCATCTTCAGTTCTGCAGTTTTTCTGTTCATGGTCCTGGTCGCGGCGATCCGATGGCAGCGTGGCGCCCGCACCGCCCGGCAGGAAGCCGCTGCAATCCCCCAGTCTTCCCTACCCCCCGTGACCATTTTCAAGCCAGTACATGGCATGGAAGCTCAACTGGAAGAAAACCTGGAAAGCTTTTTCCAGCAGGACTATCCCGCGTTCGAGGTGGTGTTAGGAGCCCGGGATGCCGCTGACGCAGGGCTCCAACTCGCCGAGAAAATTCGCCGGCGCAATCCGCAAGTGAAGAGCCGGATCGTGGTGTCAGGCCCGCCCACCTGGCCCAACGCCAAGGTCTTCTCCCTGAGCAAGATGATTCCGGGCTCGGTCAACGATTATTTCGTCATCAGCGACAGCGATGTGCGGGTGTCGCCTGACTTTCTGCGCAATGTGATTCCAGCGCTGCTCAATCCGAAAATTGGCCTCGTGACCTGCCCCTACCGGGGCGTGACCGCAGGCGATTTCTGGTCGACCCTGGAGGCGTTGGGAATGTCAGTCGAAATGCCCTCCGGGGTCATGGTCGCAGATATGCTGGAGGGCATCCGCTTCGCTCTCGGTCCGGCGGTCGCCCTGCGGCGCGACGTGCTGGACAAGATCGGCGGCATCGCGGCCACGGCAGACTACTATTCGGACGATTTCGTCCTGGGCAACCTGGTCTGGGCGGCTGGTTACAAAGTCATTTTTTCCCATCACATCATCCAGCATGTGCTCACGCCACGATCTCTGAAGCGCACTCTGGGCGACCAGTTGCGCTGGATGAAGAGTACCCGCTTCTCCCGTCCGCTAGGCCACGTCGGGACGGGTCTAACCTATGCCATGCCCTTTGGGGTCCTGGGTCTGATTACCGCGACAGCCATCGGTCACGCAGGGCTGGGCGTCGCTCTATTGGCGGCGGCCTTCTTAAACCGGGTCGTCCAATCGATTGCCGTAGGATGGGGAACCATCGGCGATCGGCGCGCACTGTACCTGTCGTGGCTCTATCCCATTCGTGATTTTTTGGGCTTCTTTACCTGGCTGGCCAGCTTCGGCAGCCGCACTTTCTTCTGGCGCGGAGAAATTTACCGCTTCAGTAAAGGCGGCCGAATCATTCCGCAAAACCGCCCGGCGGAGAGTGCGGTGGGAGCGAAGCTATGACCTACCCCCATGGAAGCGCGTCGATTTGAAGAAGTCGATTATGAGCGCTGCGTCGCAATAAACCACAAGGAAGAACGACACCACGAACAGGGAGGTTATCGCTACTACATTCAAGTCGTGGTAAACCCGCAGAGTCCGAAATCCTTGCGAGAGGAAAAGCACACCCATTGGAATCACCCACGAACTCAGGGACAAGGCACTTAGCAACATCAGCGCGAAACCGGCTCGCGGAAAGCGCGGTTGCGCGATTGCACCCAAAATCAAGAGGATCGGTACGATCGCTAGGAATAAAGTAATACCCACGGAGGCAGCGACCGCCGTGAAACATCCGGTCACGACAGCCAGCCAACGTGTCTTACGGGCGACGATCCAGGTTCCGCTTTTAGGCTCATTGATTCCCGCGATTTCGTCCGAAGGATTCATGACTTGTCGGCTGACAACATGTGTGCCCGCTGCACGAACGAGCCTCTATCCGACACGCGCAAGCTTCCCATCCTTCAACGTAAAGGAATTCCCTCGCCAGACCACCTTGCGCCCGACGAGGCTGGCGAACCAGACGAGCAACGCAACGAAGTCTCGGAGCGGCAACAAGGCCAAGAACCTCAGCACCTGGCGATCGCTCAAGACTGAGCATCCCACAAGCACGGCCACCGCGACTCGCAGGCTGGCAACCGCCGCCAGCAAGGCCCATCCCCAGAGGGCACCGCGACTGAGCGCCAGCGCCAGCACTCCCCAGGGGAATCCAAAAGTCAGCACCAGCCCGAAATATCCCCAGCGCCGTGAATCACGCACAGTGCGTCCCCAGCGAAGTTGATGATCAAAAAACTCGCGCAGTGTGTACGCTGGAAGAAACGTTTCCACCACGACATCGGAAAGCGTTACAGTCAGTCCGCGCCCCGCGATGCGCCTGCCGATTTCGTAATCGTCTCCCAGGTAGTCGACAAACGCCTCGAAACCACCGATGGCCTCAAGGTCGCGGCGCCGGAAAGCCAGCGTGGAGCCTAGTCCGAAACGAATTCCACCTTCGAGTTGCCGCGCCGCCAGCACACCCGCGGCAAAATCAGTGTTGATGCCGAGCGCTTCCAGCCGCGAACCCAGAGTCGGACTCGCAGTGCCGCGATAAAGACAGGTCACCAGCCCGGTTTGATTGTCTTCCAGCGGCGCTAGCACCCTCCGCAAGTAATCGGACTCAACCCGAATGTCGCTGTCGTTGACCAGAATAGTCTCGTATTTTGCCTGACCGAGCATATGCGCCAGATTGCTCACCTTGGTGTTCGACCCAAGGCTCTCCGAACAGACCATCGCGCGGATCGCGCAGCGCGGAAACTCCAGCTTCAATCTTTCGACCAACTGCAGAGCCGCGTCGGCAGGATCGCTGACCCCGAAAATGATTTCGTATTCCGGATAGTCCTGCAGACAGTGACTGCGAAAGCTTTCATACATCTCGGGATCGGTGCCTTTAAGCGGCTTCAGGATGGAAACTGGCGGTTTGGGTAGTGTGGGGCGGGCGCCCTCGCCCGCCGCCTTTCGCTCACCGAGAAATCGAGCCGCGCTGTACAGGCAGATGAGATAGTAAGTCATGCTGCAGGCGGCCAGCGCCGCAGCAGCAGTCGAAGCGACCTCAACCATGCGCTGCATCACCCTTGGATTTCCTTTGCGTACCTGAGCGTCCTTGCGGGTCGATTCAAGATTTCAGATCTCAGATTTTAGATCTCAGTTCTCAGGTCGGCTCAGGTATAGGTTGTGAATCTGCAATCTGAAATCGCACACTAAGGTACACGAAGGCAGCTACTCATAGCGCAGCGACTCGATCGGATCCAGGTTCGCCGCCTTCCAGGCAGGATAAATCCCGAATACCAGACCTTCAGCAGCCGCTGAGCCTAATCCGAATGCCGCCCAGAAGAACGACATCCGTGCCGGCAGCGAACTCCAGATGGCCGGGATCGTCCAGGTAATGATCGCCCCCAGCAGCACGCCCAGCACCCCGCCCATCGCAGTGAGGGTGATGGCCTCCAGCGTGAATTGCAGCAGGATGTCGCGTTTGCGCGCCCCGATGGCCTTGCGCACTCCGATCTCCCTGGTCCGCTCGGTCACCGAAACCAGCATGATGTTCATCACGCCGACGCCGCCCACGATCAGCCCCACGCTGGAAACCGCGAACATGAAGATGAACACCGCGCCCGTGACCTGGTTCCACACTTCAGAAAGCGAGTCCTGTGTGAACACGGCGAAGTTGTCAGGCTTGTCCGCCGAGACTTTGCGGCGGCGGCGCAGCAACTCCCGGATCTCGTCGATGGTCTTGGGCATATCGTCGTGCGAAGTGGCCTTAACGCTGATCCAGAATTGCTTCAGCTCGGGATGCAGTTTGCGGAACGTGGCCAGCGGAAAATAAACGATGTTGTCATCCGGATTTTTGCCACCGGCAAATACGCTCTTGCGTTTCGCCGCCACCCCAATCACCGTGAATAGTTGGCCATCAATATTAATTTCCTTGCCCAGGGCTCCTTCGTTGGGAAATAACTCCTCCGCAGTGTCCGAACCGAGAACGATGACCGGGGAATGATGTGCTTCATCAATCTCATTCATCCAGCGCCCGGCCGCGATGTCGAGATCGAACACATCTTTCCAGGTACCGGTGTCTCCCTCCAGTATCGTGTTCTTGACTTTACGGCCGTTGTACTTGACCTCGTAAGTGCCGGTGCCGAATTCCTGGCGAAAGTAACGCAGGCCGACGGTGGCGATCTTTACGTGAGGCAATTGCTGCACCGCTTGAAAATCGTCGAGTGTGAGTTCTTTGCGCGTCCGTATTTCCTCCGTGGGCCGGCCGAAGGTCAGAGGCTGGTGGTAGGCAAAGACGATGTTAGAACCCAAACTGCTGATGACCTGGCTGACGTTGTCATTGAGACCGCGGACGACCGAAGAAATGCCGATGACAACGGCCACTCCAATGACGATGCCGAGCACCGTCAGCGCCGACCGCATCTTGTTGGTACGGATGGTGTCCAACGCCATCTGGACCACCTCGCCGTAATGGCTTCTATGAGGCATGGAAATTTAGTAATCGAGTAATTTTGTAATTGAGCAATTGGCAGGACCGACCGCGCCTTCAAATTGCTCAATTACCCAATTTCTCAATTGCTCAATTCCTTCTACAGCTCAAATCTCAAGGCCGTGATCGGATCCAGCTTGGCCGCCCGCCGGGCCGGGTACACGCCGAAGAACACGCCCACGCTGGCCGAAACCAGCAGGCCGGCGGCCACCGCCCACAGCTTGATTTCAGACGGCATGCCGATAATCGCCGTGATGCCTTTGGCAAAAGCAATTCCAAACAGCACTCCTAACAGACCGCCCACCACCGCCATGGTTCCGGACTCGATCAGGAACTGCGCCAGCACGTCCTGGCGGCGCGCTCCCATGGCCTTGCGTATGCCGATCTCGCGGGTTCGCTCGGTCACCGACACCAGCATGATGTTCATGATCACGATGCCGCCTACCACCAGTGAAATTGCGGCAATGGCGATCATGGCAATAAAGAACGTTCCACTCAGGTTCGACCAGATGCTCAGAAAGCTGGCATTGGTTTCGGCCGCAAAGCTGTCCGGACGCCCGGGCAAATCATGGCGCCGCGCCCGCAGAACGGCGCGGGCTTCGTCGATGGCGGCGTCCAGCTCCGTGCCCACACCGGCTGCCTTGCCCGAAATACGAATGCTGGTGTGCGATCCGAACTGTTTCAAATACGTAGTGATCGGGATGGCCACGTAATTGTCCCGGCTCTGGCCCAGCGTGGTCCCCTGCTTCTTGCCCACGCCGATGATGCGGTACACTTCGCCTTCGACGCGAATCTCTTTGCCCAAGGGATCGACGGTGGGGAAAAAGCTGTCCACGACGTCAGTCCCGATTACGCCCACCTGGGAACGGTTCTCCTCATCGCTTTCGTTGACCATGCGGCCGGAGGTGAGATCGAGATCCAGAATCGGGGCCATCGACGGTGTCAGCCCGCGGATCCAGGTGTCGGTAAGGGATTGTTCCTGGTATCTCACATGGCCGGAGGGGTTAATGGTGGAAGCTCCGATCATGGCGCAGTGCTTGCAGGACTCGAACACCGCCTGGTAGTCCTCCATGGTCAGGTCTTTGCGCTTTTGACCTTCCAGCAATTGGTCTACGTTGGTGATTACGGGAGTGACTTTGCTGATGATGAAAACGTCGGCGCCCAGATTGAAAATCTTCTCCGCGACGTAACCGTTGATGCCGTTGACGAAGGTGACCACGGCAATTACGGCGGCCACGCCGATCACCACCCCGAGCAGGGTCAGCGCCGAGCGAAGCTTGTTCGCCCACAGCGACAAGAGCGCAATGCGGATGGCTTCCAGGGTAGTCATGAAGGGGCGTCAGACCTTGGACGTCAGACCTCGGGCGTCGGCCAAACACCGATACGAAAGCTGCATGTAAGTCTAACAGAGCAAAATCCGGCTCTCCGAACCGAGGCGAGGTCCGAGGTCCGACGTCCGAAGTCTGACGTCTGACACCCCGCCGTCCGCTATAATGAACCTTGTTGGCAGCTGGACCGGACGGTCGCTCTCGCTGCGTCAAGTGGCGGGGGAGGAAAGTCCGAACTCCACAGAGCAGTGTGCCGGATAACGTCCGGGAGTCCGGGTTCAAACCCGGTTTACGGAAAGTGCCACAGAAAACATACCGCCTGGCGGCAACGCCGAGGTAAGGGTGAAAAGGTGCGGTAAGAGCGCACCGCCGGCGCAGTAATGCGGCGGGCAGGGCAAACCCCACACGGAGCAAGACCAAATAGGGAGGGAGTCTCGGGTTCGCCCGAGGCGCGTGCCGGCTCGGCTCGCTACAACCTCCGGGTAGGTCGCTTGAGCCGGACAGTAATGTTCGGCCCAGAGGAATGACCGTCCTGCCGGAGCAATCCGGCGGACAGAATTCGGCTTACAGGTCCGGCTGCCACAAGTTCTTATTTTCAATCACTTACAGAACACCGAATCCCGTTGTGACGCCGGTGTGACGCAGTTGAACGGTTTCAGACGTAGGCTCGGTCTTCGTTTGCTTGAGAATCGCCTTGCGCATGAGCCCGAAGAAAGGCCAACCAAACTCTTCTACAGGCGAAACTTCCAGAACGCTGCACCGAAACACTCGATCCCAGTCTCAGCGGAAAGAACGATGAACGATGCCACCTTCGCGTAGCCTAACCCTTGCGGGAAACCCGCCACCCACTGCGAAAAAGAACTGACAATCCTCAGAAAAGGCGTGGTGTGTAGACTGCTTTCTCGCTTCGTCCACGGACACACAGGGACGTCCGCAAGGTGTGAGATTATTCTTTGATCGAGTTCTGGCAGTACAAGGTGATGATGGCTTTACGTGAACGAATCTGATCCCAAACTTTTGGACCTGCAATCTGCTCTTGCTGAGGTGCAGGGCCTACGGGAAGAAAATGTTCGTCTGCGGGGTCTTTTGCAAGAGCACGGCATACGGCTTCCGTTGGTGCAGCCCCCGAACGGCATTCCCGTCAGAACGAGCACCCAATCAATCGCGCATACCCCTGTCTTGAAAGCTGAACAACGCATTGCTTTGTTCCGGAGTCTCTTCCACGGACGCGACGACGTTTATGCAGTTCGCTGGGAGAACGCCGACGGGCGATCTGGGTACATGCCCAAGGCAGATCGTGACTGGAAGGCCTATCTTCGCGCCAAAGACGAGGATCGCAAGAAGGTTGACCGCCAGACTCGGAAGTTCAGACCGCTGACTGACGAGGTAGTCCGTGGGCACCTCGTCGGAGATAACACCGTCGGCATTTATCCGCTGCTGCAGGATGAGACCTGCTGGTTCCTCGCGGTCGATTTCGATAAGAAAACATGGCAAAAGGATGCTACTGCGTTTCTGGCCGTATGCGGCGAACTGAACGTGCCAGCGGCACTGGAGCGTTCGCGCTCAGGCAACGGTGGCCATGTGTGGATCTTCTTCGACCATCCAGTTCCCGCAAGCACCGCGCGAAAACTGGGCTGTGCAATCCTGACTCGGGCCATGGAGTCCCGTCACCAACTTGGATTGGATTCATACGACCGCTTCTTTCCCAACCAAGACACCATGCCAAAGGGCGGACTTGGCAACCTGATCGCGCTGCCACTGCAGAAGCTTCCGCGCGCAGATGGAAACAGCGTCTTCATAGATGCGGAGTTTCGTCCATATGATGATCAATGGGCCTTTCTGGCGGGCGTGAAACGGATGCCCGTTTCTGCTGCTGAGGCCGTCGTGCTGGAAGCTCAACGAAGTGGGGACCTTATCGGAGTGAGAATCAGCTCTGCGGAAGATGACGGACAAGACCCTTGGACATTGCCGCCATCCCGAAAGCGAGCAGAGCGTCTAATACCAGGCCCCCTTCCGGTGCAGGTCCGAATTGTTCGCGCCAACCTTTTGTATATCGAAAAGAAGGATCTTCCTTCCGCGATGCTCAACCGGTTGCTTCGCGTTGGAGCATTCCAGAACCCCGAATTTTACAAGGCGCAGGCAATGAGGCTTCCCACTTTCAACAAGCCACGAGTCATTGCCTGTGGCGAGGACCTGGCTAACCACATTGCCCTGCCACGCGGTTGTCTGGTGGAGGTCATCGAGCTGTTGAAATCGCACCGCATCAAGCCAGAAGTCAGTGACGAACGGTTTGTTGGTCGTCCGATCGAGGTGGAGTTTTCCGGCCGACTGCGCCCGTTACAGCAGGATGCCGTTGATGCATTCGTGCAGCACGATGAAGGAATTCTCTGTGCTCCCACGGCTTTTGGCAAGACGGCTGTGGCAGCATGGCTGATCTCGGCAAGAAAGGTGAACACTTTGGTGTTGGTACATCGTCAACAATTGTTAGACCAGTGGCATGCGAGGTTGGCAATGTTTCTCAACCTTCCCGCCAAGTCAGTCGGACAAATCGGAGGAGGGACGACAAAACGCAGTGGCTGTGTGGATATTGCCATTCTTCAAAGTAGCCTCGACAAGGAAGGGGTGAAAGACTTCGTGGCAGAGTATGGTCAAGTGATTGTTGACGAGTGCCACCATCTATCGGCGTTTACCTTTGAGCAGGTGATGAAGCAGGTGAAAGCGAAGTACATCGTCGGACTGACAGCAACTCCCGAGCGAAAAGATGGACACCATCCCATCATCTATATGCAGTGCGGTCCGATTCGATTCAAGCTCAGCGCCCGCTCGATGACGGCAGCTACCCCTTTCGAGCACGAGGTAGTTCCTCGGTTGACAGACTTTTGCTTGCCGCCTGAGCAAACCGATATGACGATTCAGGAAGTGTACGCCGCACTCGTCGATGACCTCGTCCGCAATGAATTGATCCTTACAGATCTCGTCCAGGCAGCCGTAGACCGGCGTTCACCGTTGCTTCTTACCGGCAGAACTGATCACTTGAAATACTTCGAAAGAGAGCTTGCTGGCAAGGTGAACAACGTGTTTACGCTGAAGGGTGGCATGGGCAAGAAACAACGACGATCGACAGCAGAGGCAATTGCGGCTGTGCCCGAGTGCGAACCGAGAGTCATTCTGGCGACCGGCAGCTATATAGGCGAAGGATTCGACGACGCTCGCTTGGATACACTCTTTCTGGCGATGCCCATTTCCTGGAAGGGAACGCTACAGCAATACGTAGGGCGTCTCCACCGACTTCATGATGCCAAGCGTGTTGTGCGAGTCTACGATTACGTGGACTCCAACGTCCTTATGCTGGCGCGAATGTACGCGCGTCGCCTGAAAGGGTACAACCTGATCGGCTACACGATCCGGGACGCCAGCAACGAAAGATCGTTCTCTCAGCAGGTTGAAAATCGATCTTCCAAAGAGCCTTTGATCAACGGAGAAACATGACGAAACGGAACAGTCGCCCGGCGGTTCTGCATCTGCGGAAGCTGAAAGGCGAGTCTGGGACAAATCTCCCTTCGCTCAGCAAGGCGAGGCTGAAGGAACTGATCGAACAAGCGATCGTGGATGCTTACGGCGAAGAAGAACAAGCAGGCGGTTTTTTCACCATGATTGAGGAACACCTAGCGTTGCCGTTCTCTGTGAAGGTCCTCGGCGTCGATGCGGACGTGGAGAAGGTCGACATGACGCTAGATGGCCAAATTGTTGCCACTTGCCGTCGAGGCAAAACGCGCCAGAAGATCCCAATCCTGGACCTGCCTTTGCCAACGCCGGCACCGGCGGGCGTGGAATGGATTGTCGCTTATCGTCACTGGCGCCGAGGGTCCTGGTGAGCGAATACCAGTATTACGATTTCCGCGCAATCGACCGTCCGCTGACCAAAAGAGAGATGGCCGCGCTACGTTCCATCTCGACGCGGGCCGCAATCACCACAACGAGCTTCACGAACCACTACGAATGGGGAGACCTGAAAGCCAATCCGAGCAAGCTAGTGGAGAAATATTTTGACGCTTTTGTCTACTTCGCGAACTGGGGGACGCATGAGTTCTATATTCGCCTCCCACAGGAATCGGTTGACTACAAGTTGCTCAAGGCCATGATCCCAGGCCAGACCGTGCTTGTGCGAAGAACCACGAGATTCGTGATCGTTGAATTTGGATGTGAGTCGGAGTGGGATGGCGAGGACGACGGGACCGGATGGATGGCCTCCCTCATGCCTCTGCGCTCAGACCTGCTTCGCGGCGACCTCCGATGCCTGTATCTCAGCTGGCTTCGCAGGGCGCAGGATGGAGGACTTGATGAAGATGAAATGGAGCCGCCCGTGCCTGCAGGCTTGCAAGAATTGTCCGGTTCCCTCAATGCTCTGATCGAATTCCTCGAAATCGATGAGGATCTCGTCGAGGTTGCAGCACAGGCTTCAAAACCACTCGCTGCTGGACCGAGGCGCAAAGAGGTGTCCGCATGGATTCGAGGCCTGCCTGAAAAGGACAAGAACGAGTTACTCATTGCTGCGGGAGTGGAGTCGAGTGAACTCTGGCGAAGCAATCTCATGCGGCGTTTTCAGCGTCAAAACTCTCAACACTCTTCGCAGACGGTTGCAACGGTCCGGCGCAGTGCAGGCGATATCCTGGCCGTGGCCCACGCGCGAGCGAAGGAAAGAATCCAGCAGATGAACGAACGGCGCGCGGTAGAAGAGGCAAGACGAAAGGCCGAGGACGAGGCAAACCGAGCTCGCTATCTCGATCAACTAGGGCGACGCGAACCGGAAATCTGGGAGCAGGTCGCCGTACATATCCTGAAGCGGCAGCCCAACGACTATGCCAGGGCGGTTGGCTTGCTGACCGACTTGCATGATCTCGCAGTCCGCCGGGGCAAGAGGGCCAAATTTCAGATGGAACTTGAGAAGATCCGGCAGACACACGCCGCCAAGGAGAGCTTCTTGCGTCGACTTGCCAAGGCAAACTTGTAGGTCGGCTGATCGCGACTACCCTCAAACAATCGTCTCGGACCGCCCATTGTGACGCCGGTGTGACGCAAAACCTGCCAACACTGCCAAAGTTGACATGATTGACACTTCACGGCGACTGATTTCAAATAAGTTGTCTGTTTGCAATGCAGTCCGGCGAATTCGGCTTACAGGTCCGGCTGCCACAAATCTTTTACTTCCAATCCCTGCCAACGCCAACTAAAGCCCGTTTGTGACGCGATGTGACGCAGTTGGGCATCGGCAACGACATTCCTCTTTCGCTAGTGCAACACGGCAGATTCGTGGATGTCGGATGTGTGCGGCACATGGTACCATTCCCGCGTGAGCGACTCCGCTTGCATCCCAAGTGCTGCCTCGGCCGTCCCGACCGCGACGGTTACCTTGCGCCACTCCGCCTTCGTCCGCGTCACTCATTGGATTGCAACCCTGTGCTTTCTTGCTCTGCTCGTGAGCGGAGTTGAAATTTTGATCTCTCACCCCCGCTTCTATTGGGGCGAAACCGGCAACGATTTGACCACGCCATTGTTCAAGCTGCCAATCCCGGCCTCGAGGAATTTGGTGCCGACGGGTTACGGGTACGTGCTGCCGGACCAGAACGGCTGGAGCCGGTATCTCCACTTTCAATCTGCCTGGGTGGTGGTATTCACCGGATTGCTGTATGTAATCTTCGCCCTGTTTACCGGGCATTTGCGGAGAAACTTGCTCCCGGGTGGGCCCGATTTGTCTTGGCGGGCGTTCTCGACGTCGATCTCCAGCCGTTTGCGGTTCAGGCGGCCGAGGGAGGCGGAAGCGTGGTCATATAACCCGCTCCAGCGCCTCAGCTACCTGTTTGTGATTTTCGTTCTTTTCCCTCTCGTAATCTGGACCGGCCTGGCGATGTCTCCGGCGTTTGTGTCCGCGTTTCCGGCAGCCGTCAATGTGCTCGGCGGCCAGCAATCGGCGCGCACGCTTCACTTCTTTGTCTCCTTGGCTCTCGTGGTCTTCGTGCTGGTGCACGTCGTTATGATTTTTCTTGCCGGATTCTGGAGCCGCGTGCGGGCGATGATCACTGGCCGCGCCGCTACCCCCATGGAGCGCATATGACCGAACTGTCACCCCGTGATCTGTCACGCCGCAAGCTGATCACAACCGGACTCGCGGCCGCGGTGGGCGTAACCGGCCTGGGCGTGGCCGCCCGCCTTGCCCGCAAGTATGGACTGGTCCCACCCGACAACGGTGGACTCTACGGCCTCGGCGAAACCCTGACCTACGCGTCCCAGCGGCTGCTCACGAAGCACTCATTAGCACGTGAGTTCCCTCGCAGCCAGATCTCGAAGCCTCCATTCGTGAACGAAATCGCGCCCCTGAATGAAGCCTTCAAGCGCCTTCAGGCCGGAGGATTCGCTGACTGGCGGCTCTCCGTGAACGGCATGGTCGCCCGGCCTGCCTCGTTTTCGCTGGCCCAGCTTAAGAGCTATCCGTCTCAGAGCCAGATCACTATGCTGCAGTGTGAGGAGGGTTGGTCGTACATAGCCGAGTGGATCGGCGTCCCTCTTTCCCAAATCCTGCAAGCCGTAGAAATCCTCCCGCAGGCCAGATACGTTGTCTACTTTTCGATCGATCCCGACTGGTGGGAAAGCATCGACATGGCCGATGCATTGCATCCGCAGACCTTTCTCGCCTATGGGATGAATGGCGGTGAACTCCCCGTGGGCAACGGCGGGCCGCTTCGCCTAAGGCTCCCCCGCCAGGTCGGCTATAAGAGCGTGAAATTCGTTACCCACCTGACAGTCACCGACAGTCTGAAAGGGTTCGGCAAAGGTCTGGGCTCCGCCGCTCCCGAAGCAGGCTATGCCTGGTACGCCGGGATCTGACAGGACTAGGGGCAGTAACACACCGTTCGAATTTGTTGCCAATGTTTTCCAGATCGCAGGCGCTAAGCGACGATTACTTTTTGTCGGTCACCTCTGCCTTCATAACCTCGTCCCTTGTCGGCAAATTTGGGGAGGGGAACGATCCGGTCCGGAAGGTACTGCAGGTCTGCTTTTGTTTAGGCGTGACGCCACTGCAAACGATGCCGCTGCCATCCCCATGCATGCAGCCGTAAGTGTGGCCGGACTTGCCGGGAATCCAATATACGTCGCCCTCGCCCCCACAATCGCCTTGAACCTGGCTCTTGCTGTGGTTCTTAATGCTGACTTCCTTGGCCATGGCCGAGTTGGCGGAGACAGAAATCGCGGCGACTGCAAGCACGATGGTTAGTAGTGTGAGCCTTATATTCATGACCATCCCTCCTGTTGCTCTGCGATTCAGAATCGAGAATTGGCTACGTGGGGACGTGTGTAGAGCTCCTGTCACCACTTGGGCAGAATTGGGATTTGAAAAGACGGAAGCATACTTGCTCCTTTTCCAGCGGAGGTCAAGAAGAAAAGCGGCAGGACATTGACCTCCCGGGCAGCGAAGGTTGTCTGTGGCCGAAAACAGGACAATGGAGATTACGGCGAGGACGGGGCCAGAGCCAGCCGGGTGAGGTGATAGGCCAGCAGACTATCGGGCAGCAGAAGAGCCTGGCGAAGATCAGCCTGGGCATCGGCAGCATGACTGAGCGACTGGTTGATCAAACCGCGGCTGTAATATCCCCAACTGGTCTGGCTGAAGTTCCTGCTTAGGGCTGATTCAAGTCGCCGCTGCCACTGCCCCTGATCAAATCCGGGAAGCTTTCGCGCTGACCGGTAGGCCCAGACAATCTGATCCGGACTAGCTTGCGCCGCGGCCATCTCATATCTGGATTTCGCTTTACCCGCTTCTCCACAACTGTCATAGACTTCACCCGCCAGATAATTTGTTCGAGCCAACCGCACGATTGGGTCGAGGCCATCTCGGGTAAAAGCCAGGTCAGGCGCCTGTGACGGCAGATGTTCCACGGCCGATAATGCTTCGCCGCACCGATCGCCGTGAGCCAGCGCCAGGGCGCGCTGCAACTGAACTTCGATCCAAACCTGGCGAACGTTGGTCCCGCCCTCTTCCCGGGCAAAAAACCGGTTGTGGAACAGCGCGGTCGCGGCATCGTAATCTCCCGCTTCCGACAGGTTCAAAATCAGCTCGTAAATCAACCGAGTCGGCATTTTCTCGCGGTCGGGATAAAGCTGCAGGGCGTCGACCCGCTCGCGCGCGGGTCTCTTGAGCAAGCTAAGAGTCTGGTCGATGCCAACATAGAGTGCAACATTGTTGGGATCGTTGCGCAGCCCCTCGCGAAATGCCGCGAGCGCCTGTTCTGGATCGTTCTTCACCTGCAACAGGACCCGCCCCAGGCTGGCGTACAGTACCGGCAGGCTGGGAGCGAACTTGCGCGCCGCGTTCCACTCCGCTAGTGCCTCTTCTGTCAGGCCGCGGGAAAAGTAAAGCGTGCCCAGGAGATAGTGAGCCGTGCCGTCCTCGGGATTTTCTCGAAGAGCAGCTTGCAGGACATCAAGTTCCTGTGCGCTGCTGGGAAAAACGTACGCAGTCGAAAGCTTGCCAGCGGCCCGATAGGCGGCGGCCGCAGGCTGGCCGAGTTTCTCCATGCAATAGGCCCGGAAGTATGCGACCAGGGGATGAAGCTGGGGCGGCAACGCTCCCGGTTCACTCTCATCGGGCACGGCGGCAGGATAGATTCGCGAGAGCACTTCGAGCCCTGCCTCGTACATGCCGAGGCGCATGTACAGGGCGGCCACATTCAACACCCGGTCGGCGTCGTCCGAAAGGTGATTCAGGTCCGGAGACGACAACTGCTCCCGTAGAAAATAGCTTTGAGGAAAACGCGCCAGCCATTCCTGAGCGAAATCCCGCGCCGTGGGTTTCGCCAGCACCCGGCGCACGGCTGCCAGTTCTTCGGCGGTTCGAAGGTCGTTGGGCGCGGCCTTCAGGGCCTCCTGCAGGTAAGATTCTGCCTGATTCAAATCACCCGCGCGGGCCGAGAGCTCGGCCAGCCGGAGGGCTCCCGCAGCCTTGAACTCAGGCATGAGGTGGGCCGCCTCGAAGGCCCCTCGCGCCGCTCGAGTGTCTCCCAAAGCGTCGTAGGCGATGCCCAGGTAATAAGAGACTTCCGCATCGCTGGTGTCGCGGGCATGGACTGCCTCAAGATATTTCTTTGCCTCGGCAAATCGCAGCAGGCCGGCGCAGAGGCGACCGGTCGCCTTCTGGGCCGCGAAACTGGCAGGATATTTCGCCAGTGCCTGCTGGTAAGTCGCAAGCGCCGGCAGAAGTTCTCCGTCAAGTTCCTGCTGGTTGCCGAGTTGGATCCAATCGTCTTCGCTTCGTTTCTCCGCCGGGGGTATGACGTACCCAGTCTGCGCCCCTACATGAATCTCAGCCGACGGCGTCCAATCGTATTCGCCTTCCATCTGTCGCAGCAGCACTCCACCCTGATCATCCCGAAGTTCGAAGGTGTACTTGTCCTGTGGATTCGCCAGAAGAAGCTGGTGCGACCAAACCCGTTCGGGGAAGAGATCGGCATTCTCCTGAAAGACCTGTTGCTTCCCGTCCAGAACGCGTAGTGCCGCATGCTTCACCGCATGATTGACGTTCAGTCCGACGAACAGCGCATTGTCCTTACGGCTGAGATGAACGGCGCCGTTGAGATTCGCCCGTGAAATTCCGCCGATTTCGCGCACCGGCATCCAGTATTCGGTAAACCTAATGCTCTGCCGCGGTTGCAGAAACGCGTATGTTTCCTGGTTGCGGAAAAGTCCCGCCTGCACCTCCGCATACGCGCTGTTGTTATCGGAAAGGGTCATTCTCCAATCGAGGCCGTCAGCGTCCACGCCCCATGACCATATTTTCTTGGCGGGAAGCTCGTCGTAGTTGGCAAAGTGCGCGGTGCCCGAGTTGGTGTGCGGATTCCAGATTCCCATGAAAGGCTCGCGGCTGCCGTGCACAAACAGCGACACCGGACCCTTGGTCTGGTTGCTGATCAGGCTCAGGTCCGTGCCGTCCGCTTCCACCGGCCAGGGTTGCACCTCGGTAAAGCCGTGGCTGGCGGCAAAGCGCATGGGATACTGGATCCGCGAATCGTCCCAGACTTCCACCCCGGCATTGCTCCACCAGTAGAAGCGATGCCTCACGTCGCTGCGGTTGTACAGGGTCACGTGCTGCTCGAGCACGGTGGACTGCGGCCGCAACACCAGTTCTACCGTCCACTGCATGCCGTACACGCGATCAATATTTCCCACCGTCACTGAGGCGCTGCCGTCGTCGTGCCTGGCGAAGGCAAAATCCACCGGCGACATCGAGACCCAGTTGTGCGAAACCGGAAAATTGAACTCCACTCCGAACGCCGCCCACGCCCCGCGATATCCGATTTCGGCTTTCTTGATGGAAGGATTGGCGTAGAAAATGGGCTGGCCGTCGATCTTGTCCACGCAGGTATAAAGATGCCCGCCAATGTCCGGCAACACCGAGCATCTCAGGTACTCATTTTCCAGGTAGATGGCGCGCCACTGATGTTCGGCGCGGCGGCCCGTGAGATTATTGCGCAACGTGTAGGGATAGTTGAAGCGGTCGGTGGCGAACTGATCAAATGGCGGGTTCGGATCCGGCGGACCTTCCTCGTAGGTGGGCAGCGGCAGTGTCGCCTGCCAGACACGTACCTCCGCATTGGCAGCCGATAAGCCCGCAACAAGCAGAAAGACAAGAATCCGCCCGGCCAGGGCCGTCACACAGTGGGGGCGAACGCGCATGCAATCAGTATGGTACTCCATGGGAATCGCGTTGTACTCTTAGTTGAATCATGTGCAAGGTCTCCAGGTAACAAGGATGTTTCGCCCGCCCTGCCGCAGGCTCCGCGCCCAGGCGCTGTTTGCAGGGGCCGTCCTCCTGGGGGTGCTTGCTGCCCTCCGCACTTCGGGCCATGCGCAGGCCGCGCCCCAGGCTTCCATCCAGTTCACGAACGCCACCACGGCGGCGGGCATCAAATTTGTCCACTTCAAGGGTAATAAGGGCATCTCCATCAACCGCGAAGAATTTGGTCCCGGTATCTGCGTGGGCGATTTTGACGGCGACGGCTGGCAGGATATTTACTTTGTGAATGGCCGCGATCTGTATGATCGAGGCATCGCCGTCCGCAATGCGCTCTATCGCAACAACGGGGATGGTACATTCACCGACGTCACTGAAAAGGCCGGCGTTCCTGGCACGGGTTACGGCCTGGGCTGCGTCTGGGGCGACTACGACAACGACGGATTTCCCGACCTGTTCGTGACCCAATACGGCCGCAACGTTCTCTATCACAATAATGGCAATGGGAGCTTCACCGATGTGACCGACAAAGCCGGTGTAGCCGGCATGGAGTCAGGAACGTTTCATTCCGGCGCAACCTTCTTTGATTATGACCGTGACGGGCGCCTCGATCTGTACGTCGGCAGTTACGTGAACATGGGCGACCGGCGTTATTGTGATTTGGGCGGAGTACAGAGCAGTTGCCCTCCCAGCGTTTACCACGGCAGCCCGGATGCGCTCTATCACAATAATGGTGACGGGACCTTCACTAACGTCACGGTCAAAGCCAAAATCTACCAGCCAGAAGGCAAGAATCTTTCCGTAGGCGCCAGCGATTACGACAACGATGGCTGGCCCGACCTGTTCGTTGCCAACGACGGGCTCAGCGCTTACCTCTACCACAACCAGCACGATGGCTCTTTCAAGGAAATCGGACTGGAGAGCGGCATGGCTTTTACCGGACAGGGCGTCACCATGGCGGCCATGTGCATCTCGCTGGGAGATTTCAATAACGACGGCTGGTTCGATCTGTACATCTCCGACTTTCAGCGTTCCTCCGACCACATTTGGCAGAATGATGGCAAGGGCTTCTTCGACGAAGTCAGCGAGCAGGCCGGCCTTACCCGCGCCACCCATGACGTTTTGAGTTTCGGCGGAGGCTTCTTTGATTACGACAACGACGGCTGGCTGGATATCTTCATCGCCAATGGCCACGTCTATCCCGAAGTGGAGCAGGCGACGCCCGGCATTCACTACAAGCAACTCAATTCCCTGTTTCACAACGAGCACAATGGCAAGTTCGTGGACGTGAGCAAGTCCTCGGGCGACGGATTTCAGACTCCCTACGTCGGCCGCGGGGTCGCGTTTGCCGACTTCGATAATGACGGCTTCGTCGATCTCGTGGTCGCGAACAATGGAGACGTGCCCCTGCTGCTGCACAACAGTGGTGGCAACGGTAATCACTTCCTGAATTTCAGGCTGGTGGGAACCAGAAGCAATCGCGACGCAATGGGCGCGCGAATCCGGGTCATGGCCGGCGGTGTTTCACAAATTCGCGAGATCGAAGGCGGGGGCAGCTATCTTTCGCAGAGCGACCTGCGCGCCAATTTCGGCCTGGGCAAAACCGCTCGCGCTGAAAAGGTCGAGATCAAGTGGCCGAGCGGGCTGCAGCAAACGTTCCGCAACGTAGATGCCGACAAGTTCTACCTCATTGAGGAAGGCAGCGACCGCCTTAACCTTCAGCAGTTCACTCGCCCGGCGACAGCTCATTAAGCGCCAACCGCGCCTTGCAAGACCTCGCGCAGCCGCTTCGCCACGATCAGGTCTTCCCCCGGTTGCAGCATCCACACTCCGACCACGATGGTATTACTTCCCCCAGGCAGGCCCGCGCTCGCGGGAGGGCCGCCAGTCCCCGGATTCAGCTCGATTCGCGGTGTGCCCTCGCGCATCTCTTCCATCACTTCTTTAGCTGCGATCTTGACCCGGCTCTGGTCATAGGTAATCACCAGATGCGGAACATGATTTGCCACGGGAGGAATGAAGACCTGAGTTTGCACGGTGGGAATGCTCTTGAGGGCGCCCGCAATCCGCTCCGCCCGCTGGCGGTAATCGGCTTCCATGGCGGCGTCGTCCTGGGCAAGGAACCAGTCCACGGCCGCCACCAGGCCGACAATTTCTTCTTTGGCAACTTTCATCCCGCGGCCAACCGTATTTGAATTCGGCGAATTGTTTTTTCGCGCGGCCTCGATCAGGTCCTTTCTTCCCAGCAGCAGGCCGGTACACTGCGGACCGCGCAGGCCCTTGCCGCCGGAAAATGTCACGAGGTCAAATCCCATCTGGGTGTAGTTCCACAGGTTCGAAATCGGAGGAACGTCGGCGGCCGCGTCGTTGAAACAGGGAACGCCGTGCTTGTGCGCCACCCGCACCCAGTCTTCCCGGCTGATATGCTCCTCTCCGGCGTTGAAGAAGTGGGTCATCACCGTCCGCTCATTGAAGGCCTGCTCGTACTGCTCGAGCGTTTCCACTTCCACAAAGCGCACACCACAATTGCGGACGGCGTGGTCATAGTCATAGCGATGCGACTTTTGCACAATGACTTCATTTTTCAGACTGTTCATGTCAGTCGGAATGCTGAGAATGTCCGCATCGTTGCCGGCGGTAACGCAAGCGGCGGTCCCCAATGTAAGCGCCGACGCAGCCCCGGCCGTGATCAGAGCGCCTTCGCAGCGCAGTCGCTTCGCCAGATATTGCCCCGCGGCCTCGTGCAACTCAATCAAGTGGACGGGATGCAGGGCCGCCAGCGCCACCGCCGCCTGCACTTCATCCGGCATCGTGGATGCAGTAAGCGTGGTGTAGGTCCCGGCCGCGTTGATGAAGGTCTTAACCCCCAGCTTCTGGTAATAGTCCACGCCCTTCACCTTGGGGCGCGATGACGCAACCGCCGGCAGCGCTGATCCGGCACAGACTGCGGCTCCGCTTGCGAGAATCGCCTGACCTCCCGTCCGCAACAGCTTGCGACGGCTGATGGTTCCTGGCATCTGCTTCTCCTTAAGTTAGTTGTTATCTGGGGAAATCGTCGGCCTGTGCCGGCTGAGAATGCCCCGGCCCGGGCATATTGAAATATTGGGGACGCGCTTTTTCCCACTCGACCATGCTCAGCCCGGAAGGATCATAAACAATCCGCCCCGCCCGCACCGTCATGCGTGCTATCAGCTTGCCTTTGCCATCCATCCGGGCGAAGCCGCAATCAATGTAGCTGAAAGGCCCGTCCAGCTGCTGCAGCACGGCGATGTCGGCTTCCTTTCCGACCGACAGCGTTCCCAACTCAGGGCGATGGATCTCGTGCGCCGGATTGACCGTCGAGCGCCGGATGAGGTCCTGCAGCGGCACACCCATGGCCAGGAACTTGGACATCACCTGGGTCATGCTGAGCACGGTAAAGTTTCCCGTGTGCAGATCTGTCGAAATGGAATCCGGGATAAAGCCCTGCTTGACGGCCGGCACCGCATTGCGAAACCAGAAACTTCCGGCCCCATGGCCGACGTCAAAGATCACTCCCCTGGCGCGGGCCTCGGCCAGGATCGGATTGAGCTTGCCGTCCGCCAGCAGGATGGGAAATTGCTGGGCGAAGACGTGAGTGTGAATGTCGCCGGGCCGCATCTTCTTCAGAATGAGATCGGCATAGCTGCGGTCCGGACGCGGCCAGAAATCAAACATCACCGGCAGGTTGACCGCGCGGCCGCATTCTTCGGCCCTGTCCACGGCGGCCCAGGGCGTGTGTTCGCCGTCCCACGGCTCCTCGGTCCAGTAGTGCGCCGTCTTCACGCCGACGATGATGTCGGGATACTTCTTGATGGTCTCGGCGCAGCGCTTCACATCCATCTGATCCACGGACTGTTCCAGGTCGCCCTGCATCCCGTTGGCCACGATGTTCAGAAAGGCCAGCACGCGCACCTTGGCGCGATCGATGACTTCTTCTTTTTCGAGAAGAAACGTGTCCGCTCCCGAACTCCCCGCGTCCACCATGGTGGTCACGCCCGACTGCAGCGCAATGTCCGCCGGGATCCCGTACGGGGGCAGATGGGAACGGCCCTCGGGGGTAAACCAGTCGAGCGGCGCACCGCCGTGGCCGATGTGGACGTGAATATCAACCAGCCCCGGGGTAACGTAGAGCCCGGTGGCGTCCACCACCTTTCCCGCCTGGCTGGCGGGAATGTCCTTTTCGACGGCGGCGATCTTGTCCTTCACCACCGCCACGTCCATGACTGCGTCCACGTTGTTTGCGGGATCAATTACGTGGCCGCCCTTCAGCAGCAGGTCGTAACGGGGCGACTGGGCCAGAGTGTTGGCAGGCATACCGAGAATTGTAACCAGCGATACTACGATTCCGAGATTCTTCGTCCATTCCGGCATGTGGGGCCTTTCTCGACTATCGTCAGCGTCCTCCCTGTCCTCCGTGGTCAACCCACTAATGAACTACGGAGGACACAGAGATAAGAATCTTGCTCACAAGCCTTTAGCCAAACGAGCAAGTTTATCGGGTCAAAGCAGCGTTGTCATCAGGGGTTGACGAGAAAAGTAAAGTCTCCAAGCCCCGCTTGAAATGGCCCGAAGCATGGCGTAGCCTGAGCGTTACCTTTCACGCGCTCGGGACCAACCTTATGGATCGGCGGACGTTCGTCAAGGCCAGTTGTGTGGGAAGCGCGAGCCTCTTCCTCGATGGCATCGATCCCCGAGCCTTCGGCGACGTGACCCTGCCCGAACCGCCCTCGATCGAAGTCGTCCATGGACCGATGCCGGCCAAGTCCCCGTTGGGTATGCCCGGATTATTTCCCGGACGGGTCGTGGAAGTTAGCGATTCGAAGTCCATCCTGCGCAACCGGGTTTCGCAACCGGTGGTCCGCGACATGATCGAGCGCGGGATGAAGGAATTGACCGGCGAGCAGTCGGTCTCTGCGGCCTGGGCCAAGTTTGTCGAGCCCTCCGACATCGTAGGCATCAAGATTAATCCCTCCGGGGCGCCGGCCTGCTGTTCATCCCCCGAAATCGTGCGGGAGATCATTAACGGCGTCCAGTCGGCAGGTGTGCCGACGACCAACATCGTGGTGTACGACCGCTACGAATACGAAATTGATATCGGCAGCTACCAGGCTCTGCTCCCGCCAGGTGTCCGCGTGGTGGGGATCCAGGACGGTTTAGTCGATTCCGGCTACGATCCCGAGGTTTATTGCCAGGCAACTTTCTTCGGCGAGTGGGAGAACCGCTCGTATATGGCAAGGATCGTGTCCCACGGCGTCACAAAAATTATCAACGTCCCGACCATGAAGGACCACTCCGCCTCGGGCGTCACGGGCTGCCTGAAGAACCTGGGCTATGGCACCTTTAATAATGTGGCCCGCTCGCATCGCTCTCCTTTTTCGTTCACCGACCCGCTCATCGGCGTTATGTGCTCGGTTGAACCGCTACGTTCCAAGGCAGTGCTGCACATTATGGACGGCATGCGCCAGGTCTGGCACGGTGGACCACTGACCCAGGTACAGGATTTTATCTATCAGGCGGGAATTCTCTTCTTTGGTACTGACCCGGTAGCCATGGACACCGTGGAACTGGAGGCCATCGAAAAGAAGCGCCGCGAGGAAGGCGTCCCTTCGCTCTGGGAGCACAAGGCGGAGAGCATTACCAGCAACGGCATGGAGTTCTATCACAATCCGCAAAAGAACCTGTTCTATCGCCGGCCGGGCCACATTGCATCGGCGGGAAAGCTGGGGTTGGGCGTGGCTGACCTCAAGCGCATCGACCATGGACAAATCCGCCTCGGCTAACCGACCACATGCCAGGACCGCCTAAGACCACCGTTCCTTCGATATCTGAAACTGACTGGCCCGCGCTGCTCCACGACAATGCGCGCACCGGAGGTCTGGGGATTCGGGCCGCCAAGGCGCCCGACCATGTGCGCTGGCACGTTCGCATGGGAGGCTCCGTCCGCTCCGCCCCGGTGCTGCGCTCCGGAGTTCTGTACGTGACCTCGATGGCGGGAGACCTGCACGCCATCGATATTGAAAAAGGCCGCCAGAAGTGGCAATTTCAGGCCGCCGACAACATCCATTCCACTCCGTCTTTGTCCGGAAGCAAGGTGCTCTTTGGCTGCGACTCGGGCAAGGTCTATGCGGTGGACTGTGATTCGGGAAAGCCTGCTTGGGAGGCAGCCGCCACCGCGGAAGTCTGGACCTCGCCGGTCGTAAGCGATGGGGTGGCGTTCTTTGGTAGCGCCGATGCCCGCGTGTACGCAGTGGAGATCGATACTGGCCGCAAGCGCTGGATACAGGAACTGGGCGGCAGAATTTACTCCACCGCCTATGCCGCGGCGAAACATCTTTACCTCGGCTGCGGAGACGGCAAGGTCTACTGCCTCGAGGCTTCATCCGGCAAGACGGTGTGGAGCGCTCCCACCGGAAACGGAATTGACTCCTCGCCTGCAGTGGCAGGAGACACAGTGCTGATCGGCTCGGAGGACTTCTTCTTCTATGCGCTTGATGCCGCAACCGGCGCGGTGCGCTGGAAATACGAGACTGGACTTGGAATCTCGTCCTCCCCAGCGGTCCTCGAAGATCTGGCAGTCGTCGGCAGCAAGGACGGGTTCCTCTACGCCTTCGAGATTCCAACCGGCCAGCTACGCTGGAAGGCCCAGGCCAGCGATGTCGTCACCGCGCCTCCAGTCATCGCCCGCGGCCTGGTTTGCATTCAGGCGGGAGGGACCCACGCGTTCGACATCGCGACCGGCCGCGTGGCCTGGAGAGCCGGGCTGGGCGGGTCGGTCCAGTCAGCTCCGGTGCTGACCGGCGACGCTATCTACGTGGCCACCAACGACGGTGAGGTTTATGCGTTGGAATAAGCCACTTGCCACCGTCCTGCTCTGCGCGTTTGCGGTCCTGGCTTCGGCCCAGGCAACACCGGAGGCCCAGCCGCAGGCTCCCTTCGTTCACCAGAAGAAGTACGTCATGGGCACGGTCTTCGAGATTATGGCTTATGGCGAATCGGTAGCACAGGCGTCTGCCGCTGTCGATCAGGCGCTAAAGGAAGTCGTCCGGCTCGATGATGTGATGAGTGATTACAAGCCGGACAGTGCCTTGAGCCGCTTGAATCAATGCTCGCATTCCCGCCCCGAATCCGTCCCGCCCGACTTGTATCGCGTGATCGGCGAGGCGCTGCAGTATTCCCGCCTCTCCCGGGGGAAGTTTGATGTGACGGTTGGCCCGCTAGTCAACCTGTGGAAAGCCGCCATCCGTGGCGGGCACCCCCCTTCTCCCGCGGAAGAAGAGAAGGTTCGGGCTTGCGTGGGCTATCAGAAAGTCGAACTGCTTCCCCCGGACCGGGTTCAGTTCCACTCGCCCTGTACCCAGATTGATTTGGGCGCCATCGGCAAAGGCTACGCCCTGGACCGGGCAGCTGCCGTCTTGCGCGCGCACGGTATCTCCCGCGCCCTGCTGGACGCTGGAGGGAGCACGCTGGTCGCAATGGGCGCTCCCCCCGGACAGGCCGGCTGGCTGGTGCACCTGAGAGACCCATCGAACCAGGTAGACCCGGTGGTCAGGCTGTCCGACAGCAGCGTGTCCACCTCGGAGCAAACCCCGCCCAGCCTCCTCTCGCCGGAGGCAGCAGGACACATAATCGATCCGGATAACGGAGCGCCGGTAAGAAGCAGTTTCGCGGTCAGCGTGGTCGCAGCGACCGGTACGGCTTCCGACGCGCTTTCGACGACGATGTTGCTGATAGGCCCCGAAAAAGGTAAGCAACTGGTCACGAATCTGGCAGGCGTGGCCGCCATCTGGGTCACTTCGGACGGGAAGTCGGAGTTGGCGTCCAACGGCCCCCAGATTCAGGTCAGTGGTGGCGTACAGCGCCCGGCCAGCATAGGCCAGACCGGCACCGGCGCCTTGCAATGATGGCAAACGTGAAGCACATGTCGACGCGAGCCCGAGTTCTGACGTTGATTTGCCTGCTGGCGGCGACGCCCGGCTGGTGCCGGGTGTTTTTGCGCTGGAGCCAGCCTGCGATTCCTGCTCCGGCAACTGTGGGCCTCAAGGACCTGGTGGTCGCCTGGGACGATGCCGCGCTCATCCGGAAAGCCCGCAGGCAGGGCTATCGCGTCTATGCCGAGGTCCCAGCGGGCAAGACCGCGGATATGGCCCGCACCACGGCAAAGAAGAGTCTGGCGGGGATCATCCTCAATCCCGGTGATGCGCAGCCGGGCCAAATTGACCAGGAGCTTGGTCAACTGCATTCGTCCTATCCCCACCTTCCTGTTCTTCTGCTCAACCCCAAGGCGAGCCAGCCGCAGATGAAGGGACAGCTGGTCATCAAGAAAGACGGCATTCTTCAGGTGACCAGCCCGACCGCCCAACCCTGGATCGATTCCAATCTCGCCCTCATTAGGTTCGATCAAGCGTTCCGCCCGGCGCAGGCCCCTCTTTATGAGTTCCACTGGGATGTGTCCGACTCCCAGCAACCGGAAAGTGACCCAGCCCCTGCGGACTATGAGCTTGCCGTGGCCGAGGCTGGGGCGTTCCATGCCGATCTCGTGCTGGATCCCCCTCCCACGCTGCAGACCGACCTTGCCCAGAACAATCCCGCAGCCCAGGCCGTCGTCAACCAGATCAAACGCTCTTTGACGTTTTTTTCGGCAGGAGAAAAGAATGCCGCCGAACCGGAAGCCAACGTTGGCGTGATCACTGACTCCTACCAGAAATCCTATGAACCGACTAACCTTTTCGCGCGCCACAACATTCCGTTCGCGGTCCTGAAAGCTTCAGAGCTGAAGCGGCAAGGCCTCGAGCGCTTCGACCTGCTGGTGGTTTTCGCCACCCCGGACGACGACACCATCAGGATGTTGGCGGATTTCGCTTCCAAGGGCGGCATAGTCGTAGTGGTGGACGCACACGGCCCTTACCCCTGGCAGTCCGGCCAGCGTCTTCCCGCTGGTGAGTATTCCGTTGCCTATGCCACCGGCAAAGGCCGGATCATCGAACTCCAGGGACAGGTGATCGACCCCGAAACCTTTGCCCAGGACATACGCCGCCTGCTGGATAAAGATCAGGACAAAGGCAAGCTGGCTCTCAGCCTCTGGAATGCCCTGACCGTGGTTGCAGTTTCGTACCAGTCGCCCGGCGGCGAGAAGGTAGTGGAGTTGGTCAACTACGCTGAGGAACCGATTTCAGTTCAGGTACGAATCCAGGGAAAGTTCTCTTCTATTCTGTATGAGACTCCCGAGCGGGCTTGCTGTGAGTCTCTTACGCCAACGCAGCGTGGGGCATTCACTGAGTTTGTGGTCCCTTCGCTGCGGATCGCAGGCCGGGTGCATCTGGCAGGCCGAAAACCCACTGACCATAAAACCGAGGTGAAATGAAAATCACGCGCCGTAGTTTTGCGTTCTCCATTGTTCTGCTCTTCGTGCTGCTGCTCCTGCCTTCCACCAGCCAGGCCCGGAAGAACGCCTCCCAGAGCTACTTCATGTACGTCGGCACTTATACCGGCCCCGAGAGCAAGGGAATCTATGCGTACCGCTTTGATGCCGCGACCGGTCAGGCAACGCCGATCGGGCTGGTGGCGGAGACCGTCAACCCGTCATTCCTGGCGATCGATCCGACCCGGCGATTTCTCTATGCGGTCAACGAGGTCTCGGACTATCAGGGGAAGAAGACGGGTGCGGTCAGCGCCTTTGCCATCGACCGAAAGTCAGGCAAGCTCACCTTCCTGAACCAGGTCCCGTCGCACGGCGCCGGGCCTTGCCATGTCTCGCTCGACCAGACCGGGAAATACGTCCTGGTGGCCAATTACGATAGCGGTAGCGTAGCTGTTTTCCCGGTACTCAAGGACGGCAGGCTGGGCGAAGCCTCGTCGGTGGACCAGCACACCGGCCACGGTCCTAACCCTGAACATCAGGAAGGGCCGCACGCGCACCAGATCGATCTCTCCCGCGACAACCGCTTTGCGTTAAACACCGATCTGGGACTCGACCAGGTTCTGGTGTACCGCTTCGACGCGGCCAAAGGCACGCTGACTCCAAACGACCCGCCCTTCGCGGAAGTTGCGCCGGGCGCAGGGCCGAGGCACTTCGTTTTCCATCCCAGCAACAAGTTCGTGTATGTGATCGCCGAACTGGGTTCCACGGTGACTGAATTTTCCTACGATGCCGCCAACGGTAACCTGAAGCGCCTGACCGCAGTCTCAACCTTGCCGGAGGGATTCAAAGGACAAAACGATACCGCGGAAATCAAAGTGGACGCCGCCGGAAAATTTCTCTATGGCTCGAACCGGGGGCACGACAGCATTGCCATCTTCGCCCTCGATCCCGCAACCGGCGCCCCCAAATTGCTGGAAAACGTCCCCACCGGTGGCAAGACGCCTCGCAACTTTGAAATCGCACCCGGGGGCGGTTACCTGCTGGCGGCCAACCAGGCCAGCAACAACATCGTCGTCTTCAAGGTCGATCAGCAAACCGGCCACTTGACACCCACGGGCGAGGTTTTGCCGGTGACGTCGCCAGTCTGCATTAAATTTGTGAAGATCAAGTAACTGTAGGGACGCTGGTATCTCGATTTGAGGTCCGGCTCTCAACCCGAGGCGACGCCCTGATATGAGAGTGCTTCTCTCCTTTCCCAGGGTCATGCTGAGCTTGCGAAGCATCTGGCGTGCAGTACACATGCGGCCGGCAAGCGATCGCGTCCTTCCACGCCGGATCCTTCGGGACTGAAGTCCCTCAGGATGACGCCGAGGCGAAATAGACCGCGGTGGCTCACTTCCATTTCCCCAGCCCCTCCACAATGGTGATGTAGCGATCAATGGGAAGGTCGGTGAATCGCTCTACCGCCCCGCTCGGCAACGGCCATTTCACTTCGAGCCAGTCAATCTTCTTGCGCGCCCCAAGCCCCAGCACCATGCGGGGATCTTGCGACGACAGGTAGCTGCCCCCGCCCACCTTCATATGACTGCGTTTGAGATCGCCCGCCTGGTAAGAGATTCGCGCTCCAATCGCGTCCGGGTTCGACTTTTTCCCGATCAGTCGAACGCCCAGCCAGTGGCTCTGTTTCGCGGCCTGGTTGCGCAACAGAATCGGTGGTCCGCCATTCACCGCAATCAGAACGTCCACCGCGCCATCGTTGTCGAAGTCTCCGATAGCCATGCCGCGCGCCGAAATCTGGGTGGAGAATATCGGACCGCTCTGCGGGCTGACGTTCTCGAATCCCCGTCCGGTGTTGTGCATGAGAATGGGCGGCTCTTTATATGTGACCCCGGGATGCAGGCCCTCGATCAGATCATCGGGATTGCCGTTGGCCAGAAACAGATCGAGGTTGCCGTCATTGTCGTAGTCGAAGAATTTCAGTCCCCAGCCGCTCATCAGCCGGGTGGCCATGCCTACCCCGGTTTCCCGAGCCTTGTCGTCAAAAGTTTCGTCGTGATTGTTCTGATAGATGGAGTAAATTTCGCGGTCGATATTGGCCACGAACAGGTCCATCCAGCCATCCTGATCGAAGTCGGCGGAGTCAACGCCCATGCCGGAACGGGCCCGGCCGTCGGCGCTGAAGGCCACGCCGGCCGGAGTGCCGATCTCTTCAAACTTACCTCCCCCGCGGTTCATGAACAGGAAATTGGCCACGGTGTCATTGGCCACGAACAGATCCATGCGGCCGTCGTTATTAAGATCGGTGGCCACCACTCCCCAGGCCTTTCCCGTGTGCTTTCCGATGCCCGAGGCCTGGCTGACGTCCGTAAATGTGCCGTCGCCGTTGTTATGGAACAGCCAGCTCGGCATTGGGTTATAGAGACGGGGAATGCAATATCCGTGCTTGCCTTCCTCGCCCGGTCCGCAGGTCTTGTTCAGAGACTTGGAGAACTCCACAAACTGGCAAACGAACAGGTCAAGGCGCCCATCATTGTCGTAATCGAACCAGACCGCGCTGGAAGCCCATCCCGGCGCGGCCACGCCGGCCTTCTCGGTCACATCGGTGAACGTACCATCGCCGTTGTTGTGATAGAGGATGCTGCGGCCATACTGGGTAACGTACAGATCAGGAAAGCCATCGCCATCGTAGTCGCCAACCGCCACGCCCTGACCGTATCCGCCGCCGGCCACTCCGGCTTTTGCGGTCACGTCGGTGAAGGTGCCATCACGATTGTTGCGATAGAGCGCATTGCGCAATGGAGGTTCGGGATTGAAGAAGTCGCACTTGCCGCTGTTGACCAGGTAGATGTCCATCCACCCATCGTTGTCGTAGTCGAGAAAGGCGCATCCCGCGCCGGTGGTTTCGGGCAGATATCGTTCGGCAGACTTGCCGTTCACATGCGTCCAGGTGATGCCGCTGACGGACGCGGGGACCATCTCAAAGGGATAAACCGGGCCGGGCAGAGCGCCCGTCAGCCGCGCCAATCCGCTGAACGCGATGCCGCCCGCCAGTCCCCGAAGCAGTTCCCGCCGGGAGAGTAGCCGCGACCCCTTATTTTGCCGTGAGATCGGAGTGTTCAATTCAGCGATTGTTTCTCGACAACCATTGTATCGCCAGAGAAACTTCCCCCCTGTCATCCTGAGCGGAGTGACTGCTTTGCGTCGCGAAGCAGTCGCGGAGTCGAAGGACCCCTATTGAGCAGATGAGTCTGCGGTCAGGGTAGGGGTCCCTCGACCTGCTCTCACTGCTGCGCGACTCGAGCCGCGCTCGGGATGACACTGGTGCGGAAACAGCAAATGGCCCGCGTGCTAGTTGGAATTTTCAGGCTGAGCGCCGGGCGGCGAACCGGGCTGAGCGCCACTCTTCTCCGTCATCTGGCGATGGATGGCAAATTCCCTGTCCGCATCCTGCTTGCGTCCCGCGCGATTGTAAGCCATGGCCAGGTTGTAGTGCGCCGCCGGATTTCTTGGCTCCAGCTTTACCGCAGTCTCGAGCGGCGGGACCGCCTCCGAAAACTGTTTGGTGGAAATCAGGGACACGCCGAGCCCCAGGTAAGCATCGCCGAAGGCCGCGTCCAGCTTGGTGGCACGGGTAAAGTGCGCGATGGCCTCGGGCCATTGGCTGTCCTGCCGCGCCAGTTCGCCCAACACGTACTCAGCCCCCGCATTCGAAGGATCAATCTCGATTTCCTGCTGCAGCTCTTTTTTCGCCTCCTCGGCCACCGTAGGATTGGGATCAGGTTTCGAAAGCAGCAGGCGCGCCAGCAGGAAATGGATCCCAGGCATGCGCGGGTCCTGTTGCAGGATGCGTTTGTATTCATTGGCCGCCTCATCCCACTTGCCCTGCAGTTCGAGCGCCTCGGCGTTCAATTTGTGGGCCTGGTAGGAGTTAGGCGCAGTCGCCGCCAGCTCCTGCGCCGCCCAGGTGGAAAGATCGGAATAAGTGTGCACCGACACGTAGAGCACGTCGGGATCGTGCGGGAACTCGCGGTTCAGGAAGCGCAGAAAATCCACCGCCGCATCCGGCTGGTTATCCGACATGGCACAGCGCAGGCCAGTGAAACCGACCTGCCGCTTAAGGTCTTTGTCTCCGGGCTGGGTTAGGGCCTTCCTCAAGATAGGGATGGCCTTCTCGCAATGGCCATCATTAGCCAGCTTCAACCCCTGCTGAGCGGTGGGCAACGGGGCGCTTGCAGCCGGTTTTAAGCCGCCCTGAGCGGCGGTCCAGGGGCACACCGTGACTATGAACGACAATCCAATCAGAACTCTGGAAAGAGGTCGAGGCATAAAAAAATAGGGCAGGCGTCGTGGACGCCTGCCCTCCCATCATACCTCGTCAATAATACAGCTTGAGAGCGAACTGTATATTGCGCGGGTCTTGTGAACTGCTGATCTGGCCCATCGTTCCTCCGCAACATCCTCCATTGGGTGTGTTGAGATTCACTCGATTGAAGGCGTTGAGGAAGTCAGCTCGGAACTGCAGCCGCACTCGTTCGGTCACAGGGAAGTTTTTCTGAATGCTCAGATCAACGCCGCCAAAACCTGGACCGCGCACCGGTCCCTGGGCAGGACAGTTTCCGAACTGCTCGGTGCCGGTAGCCGTATAGGGGCTGCTGTCAAACCACTGGTATCCGATGTATTTTCCGCTGACCGGATCAAACGCCGCCTGCCGGCCGAATACCCTTCCGGCGCCTGCGCCGCAATTCGGACGTTGGCCGCGGGAATTCACATCGTTGGGTGCGCTGCCCGAATCATACAGAGCGATCGGGAATCCAGAGTGTATAGAGATGATTGGGTTGACCGACCATCCCCCGGCAACCTGGTTCACTACCCCGCTCGCGTTCCCACCCCACTTCTTGCCGCGGCCAAAGGGCAGTTCGTAAACCGCGTAAGAACTGAGATTGTGTTTCGCATCGAAGTAGCAGGTCGCGTAGTCGCCATGTGGGTTATAGAGGTTCTGGTAATACGGACTGGCGGGGCCTCCCTGAGTGGAGCCCCAAGTCCCGTAGTACCCGCTGTTATCGGTCATGCACTTGGAGAAGGTGTACGCCACCTGATATTCCAAGCCATGCGAATAGCGCTTCTGGAAGACAGCCTGGAGGGCGTTGTATTTCATGCTGCCCACCGAAGCCGTTCCCGATATCTGCGAGATGTCGGACTGAAAGGCAGGATTGCCTGACAGGAAGATGCTCGGTGCCGTACAGGCATGGAGATCGGGAGCAGTCCCGCATATACCAGGCAGTAACTGGCGTTGCAGATAGGGCATGGGAACCATCAGGTGCGTCCCGTGCTGGCCTACGTAGCCGACCTGGATGGTGGCCGTGTTGGCAAGCTGGTGCTGGATGGTCAGGTTCCACTGGTCGGTAAGCGCAGGCTGCACATTCGGGTCCCACACCCGGATCAGGGCATTCGCAAATGGATCGCTCGCCGAACCCGTGGGCGCTAAGCCGTCACTAGTGGTCGTGGCCGGAAGCGCCACGCCTTTGTATTGCACCAGGGTCTCAGCCTTCTGGAATGGCGGATTGACCGGCAAGCGTAGGTTGGTGCCAGTACCTTCCAGATAAGATGAGATGGTGAAAGCGCCGCGTACTACGGTCTTGCCGCCCAGCATTTCCGGCGTCCAGGCGAAACCTATCCGAGGCTGTAGGGCCTTGGGACCGTAGGTGCCATTGTAGAGGCCGCGACTGCTGTCCTTACATGTGGTCGGGGCCGTTCCCAGGTCGACGGTTGCACAATTGGGCGCCAGCACTTCTCCGGTCGTCAGATCGAAGTTGACCTGCTGATCGTTCTTTTCGACCCAAGGAGTGAAGGTTTCGTAACGCACGCCCAGATTTAGGGTGAGGTTATTCGTGATTCGCCAGTCGTCCTGAACATAGCCAGCAATGGTGCTGGAGCGGTGTCCCCAAACGCAGCAGGTGAGACCTGCGCCGTAGGCGTTGGGCAGTCCAAGGTAGAAATCCGCGCCGCCGTAGCCGTTGTTGCCTGCCCCCGGACTGATCGGGTTCTCCGACGTAAATGCTCCGCTGAACAGAATACCGCCCAGCGAACCGCTGTTGCCGCTATAGAAGGAGTTGACGCGATACCTCCAGTACTCAAAACCGAGGTGTATCACATGGCGGCTGCGTGTCCACACCAGAGAATCAGAGAACTGGATGACCGCATCATGGAAGCGCTGCGTCACCCCGCTGCTTCCGAGGCCACTAAGGGTGCCATTGCCCGGACTGCTCGGAGTGCCGCCGTTGAATCCGAGGAACAGCAAGCCCGGCCCCCCCTGGTTTCCGTTGGCAATTCCAAGTTGCTGAGCCAGGTTCCCTACATCGCTGCCAAAATCGGTGCCGTTATCGAGTTTGACGTAGTTAATACCGAAGCGCGCGTCGTTTAGCAGGCTGGGACTGAAAGTGTGCGCCCAGTCGATGACTTCGTTGTCAATGGGTGCGTCGGAGAAGCCTGTGCCTAAGAGGGCAAACGAATTGGTGGTTGGGTTGTGCTGTTTAGCGTGCGAATAACGGCCGAAAATATGGTCGCTATTCGTCGCATTGAAATCGATCTTAATGTCGTACTGGTTGGTGTTGAAAGCCTGCGCCTGCGTGTAAGAAAAGTTGTTCTGCAGGCCTGGTCCGGTCGGCGACGGATACAGCGAAGAAGCAAACAACGCCGCCGCCACCGGATCAATCGGGGTGGTGATGACGTTGTTGGCAAAGGGCGCGTTGCCATTGTTCGGGTCGTAAAGCTGATGCGTGCGAAGGGGAGCACCACCGGAGACGGGATTGGCCACGGTGTCATTGCAAAGTCCCCCAGTGAACCCGGTGTTACAAATGTCTCCGAAGTTGCCCTGGCGTTCCTGGGCCGTGAAAATATTCAGTTCCTTGGTGCTCGACGGATGGTCGAAGCGCTGTCCCTGGTAGTCAAAGAAGAAGAACAGCTTGTTCTTGACGATGGGACCGCCAACCGTGCCACCGAACATGTTCCAGCGCAGTTTGTTTCTCTCCGATCCATTGAACCGGTTTTCCCAGGAGTTCGAATTCAACTTGTCATTGCGGAAATATTCCCAGATGTCGCCGTGGAAGCTGTTCGTGCCTGACTTGATAGTAGTGCTGACGATTCCGCCCTGGAAGTTCCCGAACTCGGCGGAAGCGTTCTGCGTGATCAGATTGAATTCCTGAATCGCGTCTGGTGTGGGAGTAAATCCGAGCAGGTTATCCGAAACCTGGTTGTTGTTCATTCCGTCCAGGATGAAGTTGTTGGCCTGTTCGCGGTTGCCGTTGATGTATGGCCTGGCTCCGCTGGCCGTGTTGTCGCCGTTGTTGAAGCCGTTGGGATTGGGCGAAATCGACCCCGGCGCCAGCAGCGTCAATTGGACATAGTTGCGGGTGGCCAATGGCAGGCGGTCGTTGGTTTGGGAGTCGATAATGGTGCTGACTTCCGTTCGCTCGGTCTGCAGCACTGGGGCCTCGCCGCTGACCTCCACGGTCTCGCTGACCTGACCCACTTTCATTTGCACATCGACGCGTGCCGTCTGGTTGAGTACCAGCGTGAAAGCCTCGTGAACGCTGGTCTGGAAACCCGGGTTCGAGACCTTCAATTCGTAAGTGCCGGGAGGCAGGCGGGTGACGTTGTAAGCCCCGGCCTCATTAGTCTTTGCCGGACGGACAACACCCCGTTCCGTATCAGTCACCGTGACGTCCGCACCAATGATCGGTGCTCCGCTCGGGTCCGTAACCGTTCCCACGATGGCTGCGGTGACTTCCTGGCTCCATGCGGGCTGCAGGACGCCGAGGACCCCAATCAGCAGTAGAACGACAAACCCCACCTTCATCGATTGTCGCATCACAAACCTCCTGGAAGACACTTCGTTGGAATGCTGACGTATCTGGCAATCCATATTGAGCACATGCTATATAGCAGAGCGATGATGACCGTCAAGAAAAAAGTGGCCCGCCCGGAACTTTTATTTTTGCTGACCCTCATCTGGAAAACGGCAGGAACCCCACCCGGGCAGCAGCCCGGGCCTGCCTTCAGCAGGCCGCTGCTTGAGGTCGGGAGCGACCCTGGCCGGATTAGTTGGCATTAGGCCGATAATCGAACGAATTGATGCACGGAATCACAGTTTCCGCGGACTCGCACGGCGATCAACCACCCGCCGGTCATCCTTGGCCGCATTGATATTGGCGCGGGCCCTCCTCGGGCTGACATTGTCCCGCCCTGCAATCGCTCCCACCCAGGCAGCGACTTGCCGAATTACAATAAGTTCAGCTCTATAGCAATTCGAGCTATAATGCCCCCGCGCGGGGTGGTTTACAGGCCAGTAGTTTCCTGGATTGGGTTGCGAACATGATTCTGGCGGGCGACATTGGCGGTACCAAATGCAACCTGGCCCTGTTCCGGGAGACGGAAACCGGTGCCCTGGAGCCAGTTTTCCAGTGCCGCTACGCCACCCACGACTTCTCCCGCTTCGAAGATCTTCTCGAACAATTCCGCCTTCAGGCGGCAGAACGCGCTGGTGACATTGTCGCTGAGCCGATAACCGCCGTAGGCTTTGGAGTCGCCGGCGCCGTGGTTGACGGCCGCCTCCACGCCAACAATCTGCCCTGGGACCTGGACGCCGGGGGGCTCGCGCGCCAGTTGGACGTGAACCTGAAGCACATCGTCCTGCTGAATGACGTGGTAGCCACTGCCTGGAGCCTGGACAAATTACCCGCCCAAGACCTGGCCGTACTCAACCAGGGAGTGGCGCACCCAAATGGAACACGGGCCGTGATGGCCGTGGGAACCGGACTGGGTGAGACTTTTCTTTTCTGGGACGGCCGGCAGTACCGCATGTTTCCCTCCGAGGGAGGTCTGGCCAGTTTCGCGCCCCACACCGAGCGCGAGATCCAGTTGCTGGTCCACCTCAAGCAACGTCTGCCGCATGTCTGTTGCGAAGACGTGATCTCGGGACGAGGTATCCGTGCCATCCACGAATTTCTCGATCCCGCCGTTCGTCATCCCTCGTTTGACGCGCCCGGCGCCGACCCCGCGCGGGAGATCAGCGAGCAGGCGGTGGCGGGTAGTTGCAAGGTTTGTGTCGCCACTCTGGATCTCTGGACCGATGCGTACGGCGCCGAAGCGGGAAACCTGGCCGTGCGCGCCCTGGCGTTCGGTGGGGTTTATGTGGCGGGCGGCATCGCTCCCAAGATTTTGCCCAAACTGAAGGATGGCACATTCTTCCGCGCCTTCTGCGACAAGACTTTGCTCTCACCGGTGTTGGCGCGCATTCCCATCTACGTGGTTCTGAATGAGGATGCCCCAATCTGGGGCGCTGCTTATCAGGCTCGGACCGCGGCCCTTCCCGGCCCGGTGCCGCAGTCGCAAAGGAGAGCTGGGTAAGGTGCGCAACCAATGAACCGAAGGATTTGCAGGTTGCTTTCGTGCACATACCGATGTACAGATGAGTTCATCGCCTGCCGCGGTATGGATCTTGACAACTCTTGTGTGGTCTAAACTTGCTTCGCGAGGTCAGAGTGATTCATGGCACAGAACGGCCGAAACGGAACCCCGGCTTATAAAAGAATCCGCGGTGTGATCTGGAAACGCATCGAGACGGGACAGTTGAAACCCGGCGATGTGGTGGATTCCGAAAGGGAGCTGGCCAGGATCCATCAGGTAAGCCTGATGACCGCTCGTCACGCCCTGACCTCGTTGGAGCGCGAAGGCCTGGTGGAAAGGCGGCGCGGCGCCGGAACCTTTGTGGCGCCTCCCAAAATCCATTTCAACAAGCTCATGAGCTACACCGAACAAATGGCCAGTCGCGGGCTGGTGGCTTGCTCCCGGCTTCTGTGCATCAAGTTGATCGATCGTGAGCCGGAGATTGCGGCGCGCCTTTCCCTCCCCCCTAACAGCCAACTGGTCAAAGTCGAGCGCCTGCGGCAGGCGGCCGACGAACCCTTCGCCCTGGAAGCCTGTTACTTGTCCGCCGAAGATTTCGGCGGCCTGGTCTCCGCCGGCCTGGGACGAAATTCCCTGTTTGCCACGCTGGAGCACGACTACGACATCGAGCTTGCACACGCGGACGAAGAGGTCGATGCCACCGCCGCCGACGCCAGGACGGCGGAGCTTTGCGCCGTCCCGCGCGGCGCTCCCTTGCTGCGCATTCGTCAGGTCATCTATTCGACCAAGGGAAAAGCCACCATTTATGTACTCGGCTTCTACCGCTCGGATCGACACACCTTGCTCATCCGCCGGTTCCGTTCTTCCGGATAGCCTCAACTGTGCTGAGATCGCTTCGGCACAGCTATTGTTCGCGAAGTCCAAAGGCATAAACCACCAAGGACACGAAGGTTTACGATGGGAAGCCCCAAAACAAAATCCTTCGTGCGCCGCGTGGTTCATGCCCTTGGTTAACCCTTTCGGAGAACTGAACCGTTTGCCGGTTAGTGAGTCGTAGGAACGCTAAATGATATAGACTGGTTGTCAATTCAACACCAGGAGCCCACATGTCAGCCCCCAGCCGCCGGCCCGAGATTCGCCGCAGGCGCACCCGCAATGAAAAGGTTGCCAAACTGAGAAAACGGCACGCTGCCGCTTCGACCGAAGCCGATCGCACCCGCATCGCCGCCAAACTGCATCGCCTGGAATTTAACTCTCCGGGACAGCCCTTGCTCAAGAATGCCTGAGTCCGGCTAGGAGTTGGCCGCGCGGGAGATGGCCTCCCGTTGGTTCACGAGTGGAGGCGGCGCTGGTCTTTTTTCCGACACCTCGTGGTACACGCGGAGAATCTGGCGGGCGGCTGCGTCCCAGGAAAACCGCTTAGCCTGCTCGTAGCCCCTCGCCTTGAGTTTGTCGCGCAGCGCCTGGTCCACCAGCACACGATGCAACGCCCGTCTGATCTCAAACACATTTTCCGGATTCACCAGAACGGCAGCGTTGCCCACCACCTCGGGTAGCGACGACGTGTTCGAAGTCACCACCGGCGTACCGTGCGCCATGGCCTCCAGCGGCGGCAATCCAAATCCCTCGTAGAGCGACGGGAAGACGAAGATTTTTGCCGCGTCGTAAAAAATGCGCAGCACCTCGATGGGCACAAATCCCATGAAGCGCACGTCGTTCTGCATCCGGCTGCGAACCACGGTGCGGCGCAGGTCGGGGTGCTTGGACAGTTCGTCCCCGATGATGATCAACTTCAATCCGGGAAACAGCGCTTCCTTCTCCAGTTCCGCCTTCAGCGCGGAGAAGGCCTCGATGATCCGCACCACGTTCTTGTGCGGGCTGATCCTGCCGGTGTAAAGCAGGAACGGATGGTTGACCAGATAGCGTTCCGCCAGCAGGAGCCGGTCGGCATCGCTGGCATGGCCGCGCAAAAAGCGCTCGTCAATCGCGTTATAGACCACTTCGGTGCGGTCGGGCGGAATAGCGAACAGCTTCTCCACTTCGCTCTTGGTGAAATTGGAGACGGCAAAAATTCGTGCCGCCCCCTTCAGCGCCCGATGGGTCAGGTAGAAATGCAGCGAGCGCTTTAGCCCGGATTGATCGCGGGCGCGGTACATGTGATCAAGCACATCGTGTACGGTCATCACGTAAGGACAGGGCAGGTTTCGTGGCAGCCAGAACAGGTGCGGAATATGCACCAGGTCGCAATGCAGGCGCTTGAGGATGGCGCGATAATCAAAATAGTTCTTGATGGTGGCGTCATTGCCGAGCAGGGGTACGGTGTGAAAATTAGGTGGCAGCGGACCGATCTCTGCCACTTTCTCCGGTGGGCCGATCAGGAAATATTTGCTCTCGCGGTCCAGTCGCCCCAACGCCCGCACAATATTGCGCGTGTAAGTGCCCACGCCGAATTCAGTCATGCGCCGGATGTCGATGGCGACTCTCACGGGGAGATTTAACCACAGAGGACAGAGTTCGGCCAGCGAATGGAGGACGGGCGTCCCCGCCCGTTAGGATTGAAGCCCTCGTCCTCGAGAAGATTGATCTGGGACGGGCGGGACGCCCGTCCTCCATCACCATTACTTAGGCGCGCACTTCCACCTGGGCTCGCGCGCGCCGCTCGGGATACAGCGGGAAGGCCTCGGCCAGACTCAAGACCTGGTTGCGGATCTTGCTCAGCACCGGCGCTTCCGTCCGGTGATGCAGGGCCTCCGAAATCCAGCGCCCCACCTGCTTCATCTCTTCTTCCTTCATGCCGCGGGTAGTCAGCGCCGGCGTGCCGATGCGAATACCGCTCGGCTTCATGGGCGGATTGGCGTCGAACGGGATGGCGTTCTTGTTGACCGTGATGGCGGCTTCGCCCAGAGCTTTCTCCGCCTCGCTGCCTAGTATTCCCTTAGAGAACACATCCACCAGCATGAGATGAGTGTCGGTGCCGCCGGAAATAATGCGGAAGCCTTCTGCGGCCAGGGTTGCGGCCAGCACTTTCGCGTTAGCTACGATCTGCCGTGCGTATTCCCGAAATTCAGGCTGCATCGCTTCGAGGAAACTGACCGCCTTGGCCGCAATGATGTGGACCAAGGGGCCACCCTGCATTCCAGGAAAGACGACTTTATCGATGGCGGCGGCGAATTCCTGCTTGCTCAGGATCATGCCGGCGCGAGGTCCGCGCAGAGTCTTGTGGGTGGTGGTGGTGACGATATGCGCATGCGGCACCGGCGAGGGGTGCACGCCACCTGCAACCAGTCCGGCAAAATGCGCCATGTCCACCAGATAAAGCGCGCCCACTTTGTCGGCGATCTGCCGCATGCGGGCAAAATCGATGATTCGGGGATACGCGCTGCCCCCGCCGATAATCAGCTTCGGCCGCTCTTTTTCCGCCAGCTTTTCAAGGTCGTCGTAATCAATGGTTTCGCTTTCCCTGGTGACTCCGTACGGCACGATGCGATAAGTCTTGCCGGAAAAATTCAGATGATGGCCGTGCGTAAGATGTCCGCCGTGGGCCAGGTTGAGTCCGAGGATGGTATCACCGGGCTGCAACACCGCCGCGTAAGCTTCCATGTTGGCCTGCGACCCGGCATGGGGTTGAACGTTGGCGTGTTCCGCTCCAAAGAGTTTTTTAGCCCGCTCCCGCGCCAACTCTTCCACCACGTCGGCAAACTCGCAGCCGCCGTAGTAGCGCTTGCCGGGATAGCCTTCGGCGTATTTATTGGTGAACACCGAGCCCATGGCCTCGAGCACGGCCTCGCTGACAAAGTTCTCGGAGGCAATCAGTTCCAGACCCTCGTGCTGGCGGCGAACTTCGTTATCGATGGCCGCGGCGATCTGAGGATCGGCTTCGTTGAGCGGGAGTGACATGCGGTCAGTTTTCATGATGGAATTCTCTTTGGTGGTCCCCAGAGTCATTCTAACTTAGCTCTTGGCCTTTAGCTCTTAGCTCTTAGGTCTTAGCGAAAAGAAAAACGTCGAGATTCGAGCTCAGCCGTACAGAGACAGGATCCAGCTAATAGCTAAAGGCCAAGAGCTAATGGCTCTTTCACACACTCTCAAACGCCGTCCGCAGGAACGACACCAACTGCCAGCCATCCATGTATTTGTACGGTGTTTCGCCGGTGGTGTAGTGGCCGCAGGGCAGCACCACGACTTTGTGGTCCAGGCGGTAGCGGTCAAACTCCGCTACCGCATCGCGGGAGAGCCCCGGCAAGAAAGTCATGTCGTACTTCGCATAAATGATGAGCGACTTCTTGGGCCAGCGGGCGAACTGTTCGAAGTATGAAATCGGGCTGATGCCGCTCCACAAAGCGCGCAGCCGCTCGAGATCGATTTGCGCTTCGAGACCCTGACGGATGTGGCGCGTGGATTGCCCGTGCCAGACCACGTCTGCGACATTGGTGGAAGCGTGATTGAAGGCAGCCACGCGAATTCTGGGGTCATGCGCCGCGGCGAGAAATGAATAACAGGACCCCAGGCTGGTGCCCAGGATGCCCAGCCGGCTATATCCCTTCTGCTCCAGCCAGTCCAGACAGCAGCGCACATCCACCACCGCCTGGCGGCAGGCGTCGAGCGTGCGCCCGATGTTGGCGGAGACGGCGTAGTCGGCGCGGTGCGTGTCCGCGGGCATGCGAATGTCGTGATACGGCATGCTCAGCCGCAACACCGCGATGCCCATCAGGTTCATTACCCGGCAGAGTCCGGTGTAGGCCAGGGCATCGGAATTCCAATGTGGCAGCACGACCACGGCGCGCCGCCCGCGCGCCGGAAACCAGCGGGCGTTTACCAGATTGTTTTCCGGATAGGGCGTGCGGACCGGCGAAGTAAAGCGCAGGAAATTCGCGTGTGTACCGCGCACCTTTTCTTCCAGCTTCGGGTCTGGCACTTCCCGCGTGCTGAAGACCTGGACTTCGCGGCGTTCCAGCCGAAAATCCGAAGGAGAAGTATAGGAATAAAAGTCGTCGCTCGAGGCCACGATGCGCCGGTTGTACTCGCGCAAGAACTTTTCGGAATCGGAGCCATCGGGGACATGTCCGGGAGCGAAGCCGTTACGGCACGGCCAATCCCGCGCCCACTCGACCCCCCATTCCAGCGGGCGCACCACGCGGTTGTTGTCCACCGACGTGAGGCGGGTCTCCCAGTCATACATCCACTGTTCGTAGCGGGAAAGCATTGCTATCAGGATAGCAAAGCAGCCATCAAAGGTCAGCGCAGGGGCAGCGAAGAGCAACAATCGGCATTGGCCCCGACGCGGAGAGCGTTAATCGGGATGCGTGCCGTGCCCGGAAACATGCCTGTGCCTAAAAAGCGGAGTGGATAGGAAATTGTATTTCAGATTGGCCAACGACCAATGGCCAAGGACCAATGACTAATGACCAACGACCAGCCTAGCTATACCGCCGCGGCACGCGCTTCGAGATCGCGCAAAGAATTTCGTACACGTTGGTGTTGGCCAATTCCGCGTGCTCGCGTGCATCCACACTCAAACCATCCAGAGCGCCGAGCAGGACCACTTCATCGCCAACGGAAACTCCGGGCAAGCCGGTTACATCGGCCAGGGTCAAATCCATCGAAATGCGGCCGACGATGGGAGCGTAGTGCTCGCGCACGATCACTCGTCCCCGGGATGAAAGAGCGCGATTCAATCCATCGGCATAGCCGACCGGGAGCACCGCAATTCGCGCCGGAGCTTTGGTCACGTAAGTGCCGCCATAACCCAAGGCCTGGTTAGCACGCACGTCGCGCAGCGAGAGAATGCGGGTCTTCCAGGTGAGCACCGGCTTTACCCCCAGCCGCAGCTTGGCGCCGCTGACTTCTCTTGCCGCCCGCTCAAAAGGCAGGTAGTAGCCATACAGTGCGATTCCCGGACGCACCATGGTGTTCCATGACTCTCGCCGTGAAATCACCGCACCGGTGTTGGCCACGTGAATCAAGGGAGGATCAAATCCCTCGTTGCGAACCAGGCTCCGCACCTGCTCAAACTTCTGCAACTGGTCGTTGACCGAAGGCGCATCCAGGACTTCGGAAGAAGCCAGGTGAGTAGAGAGACCCTCGAGCAACAGGTGAGGTGACGACTTCAACGCGGAACAGACCGGGTACAGGTCTTCGGGATCGACGCCCAGCCGGCCCATGCCGGTGTCCACTTTCAGGTGCACGGCAACTCTAGGCAAACCGAGGCCGGCGGCCGCCTTTTCCAGCAGCTCGACCTGGCCGGGTTCCCAGATCGTGGGCGTCAGTTGCAGGCGAACGATCTCTTCTTCTTCGCCCCGCCAGAACCCCGTCATCAAGAGGATGCGAGTGCGAATGCCGGCATCGCGCAGCGGGATCGCTTCATCGAGCGAGGTCACGCCCAGCCAGCGCGCTCCTTCCTCCTCGAGAGCTCGCGCGCACTCCGTCGCGCCGTGGCCATACGCGTCGGCTTTCACTACTGCACAGACGGTTACGGCTGCTCCAATATGCTGCTGTACCACCCCGAAGTTGTAACGCAGGTTCTCAAGCGACACCTGGGCCCAGGTGGGTCGGGTCGCCATGCGCTTCAAGATTTCCGCAGTAGCCACGTAAGGCGATTATAGCGGTCATCATACGGCTCACGAGGTTACGCCTGTGCTACTCCCGGGCCTGCGGTGGCCATCCACTATCCGCCTCCCAGGACGAAATTCACTGTCACCTGGGTCTCCACTTCCACGGGTTCACCGTTGAGTACATAGGGACGGTATCGCCATTGCCGCACTGCATCAACAGCAGCCGGCGCCAGCATGGGATGGCCGCTCAATACCTGCAGGTTTTCAATCGCGCCTTCGCGGCTGATGATGGCACGCAGCACGACCTGGCCCTGAATCCGTGCCTGCCTGGCTAGCGCAGGATAATTCGGCCGGACACGATAGACGAGGTTCCCTTCCATGATGTGCGAGACTCGAAGTTGGCGGACCGGCGGCGGCGGAGGCAGCACCTGACCAGAGCCAGGCGCTGAATCGAAAACGCTTCCGCGACCCTGAGCATCGCCGAATCCGTGGCGCACGCCGACAGCGCCGGGATCAATCATGGGAGGTGGCGCAACCGTTTCTGTGAGCATGCTCACGTCCTGCGGAATCTCGGGAGGAGCCACCAGCCTGCTTCCCATGAGGTTGCTCTGGGCAGCCGAGGACTGGTTGTGACGCGGCTGCTCCGGCGGGGCCGAGGGCGGTGGCGCTGGCGTAAGCAGCGGCGCGAGCAGTGCCAGTTTCGGGAGTCCTTCGGTGTAGAGCAATGGCAACAGAAGCAGGCAACCGACGGCAAGTGCCTGCAGGGCAAACGAGATCAGGGTCGTCCATCCCCGGCGCGAATGTCCGGACCACTCGGAACCGGGCAAGAAATCGGCAAACATGGTGTCCTCCTCAATGTGGAAGTGACTATGAGTAAGGACACCGGCGACTCAGTTTTCAGACACATTCGGAGCGCAATGCGGCAAAGAAAAAAGGCCGCGTCTGCACGCGGCCTGCGGGAACTTTTTCGCGACACTGGGTGTCGGGAAAAGGACTCTCCAAAAACTACGGTTGCAAGGCTACTTCTTAGGCTGAGTGCCTTGTGGCTTGGGCGCTGCCGGCGTCGTAGTCGCCGGCCTTGCGGTTGGCGCGGCAGGTCTGGTTGCGGCGGGCTTGGGAGTTGGCGCCGGCACACCCGACTGCGCGTTGTAAAGCTCAACCACAGGGCGGGTGATGTCCACCGCCGGCCCGGCCCAAAGCACGGGACCGTTGGGCCAGGGATTCGAAGTATCGATGATCACCCCGAAACCATTGTCCGCCGCATATTTCACCAGCATCGGCCCCATTTTCTGCAGAATGCGTTGCGCGATTTCGTTCTGCTGGTTCTGGGCATCTTCGCGCGCGTCCTGCACCGACCGCTCCAGGGACTTCTGCTTCTGCTCGATCTGCTTTACCAGCATGCCCCGGCTTTCATCGTTCAGGGTCGTGCTCTGGGAATTCAGCTGCTTCTTCAGACTCTCCACTTCATCGTTCTGGTTCTTGAGTTCGGTTTGTTTGGGCTCGAGCTTCTTGGTCAAAGCCTCAAAGTCACGCTGGCCTTCGTTGGTGGCGAAGATGGCCTGCTCGACATTGACTGTCCCCATGCGGGTTCCGGTAGCGTTGGTGACAGCGGGGGCAGCGGCATTGCTGGCTGCGGCGCTCGGGGCCGCGGGCAACGCGGCGGTCTGAGCCAGGGCCGAGACCGACACGGCGAACACGGTGGACATAAGAAATCGCGCAAACTTGCTTGTCATGTGGTTGATATCGAACTCCTTGGAAATTCATCCCGGGAAATCGGTTAGATTTTTCATACAAGCCAATGCCGGCGGCACCTCAGCACTAACCCGACCGTTCTTTCGACGGAAGAGGCTGGGCCTGAGTTCCCAGCGTCGCACGCCGAACCTGAAGCGGCGTGGTGACCACCCCGATGGCTGCCTCGTTCAGGGCGTGGATAGCGTCATTATAGGTACAGGCTTCGCTTAAGGTCAACCTGACAGCAGTCGTCGGACCCGGACCTCGGGCGTCAGACCTCGGACATCGGCCACAAAAACAACTACGAGTACCTTCCGAAGTTCGAAAAGTCTGAGGTCGGTATCTGAGGTCCGACGTCCAACGTCTGAGGTCTGACGTCCGGGGTCTGACGTCCGTTCCTCAAAATGTCGTGGCCACGCTGAAGCGAAATGTCTTGCGCGGCTCGCGCAATTGAAACTCGGGCGCCAGACTCCGCGAAGCCTGCTGGAACGTAAAGTCTCCTGCCGCTCCTGGCGGGAACATATCACGCGTGATGGGGACCGGGCCGCGAGTGATACTGTCCAGACGCAGCGGGTTGTACGCCCAATAGACCCGGAAGGGGGCGTTGACGATGGGCAGAAACACCTGCAGTTCTAACCCTGTGGACATCCTGGGCTTCCAGTTGGTCGAGCTCACCACCTGCAGATCCTGGGAAAACGGAGGAGTCTGCAGATGTCCGCCGGTGCAATTCAGGGCAATGTCGAGCGCGGGACAGCCGAACAGGGTGCTGTTGATGTCGGCCAGTTGCCCGGGATTGATGCGCAACTGCGAGCCCCGGATGATGGGATTCATCCCCAGGTCCACGAACGGCGCCAACGCCACTGGCCCCGCAATGGTTATCCGGTATTCCAGGTTCGTGACCAGGCTGGCGTCTCCACCAGGAAACACAATCCGCTCCGAAGGGACCGGAATGGTGTAGCTGCCGCGCAGCGGGTTGGTTGGGTCCTTGGGGACCACGCTGCCGTCGGGGTTTCGCAGCGCAATGCTGCTCTGGCTGGGAAGAAAAGCGACCGGAGAGACTGTCAGGATGTCAAAACCGCGTATGTCGTTTTCGCCGCCCAGGTAGAAGCGCTGAAAGGGCGGCGCCACCACTCCGCCATACCCGCTGAGGAAAGATCCCTGAAAGTTAAATCCAATCGTATTGCGCCCCTTCTGCATGGGCTTGAAGTGTTTGTACTGAACGATAGGGCGCACCGACCGCACCGTTCCTCCCAGTCCGGCAATTTCCCCGCCCAGAAATACGCTGGTCCCACGGTGGGGTGAGATCGGGCTGTCGATAGTGCTGAACGAAAAGTTGGGGAGGACTTTGCTGGTGATGATGCCTTCCAGGGAATTGGGGCCGCTGATCCCGCGAAAGGCCAGGTCGGTGAACAATATCTTGGAGGCATTGCTCAACGCGACGATGGAGGACCGGTCGAAGGAATAGGTAATACCCACGCGCTTGAACGAATGGTGCAACTGGTAGCTCAGCGATCCGGTGAAGCCCGTACTGGACTGAGTGTAATTCTGCAGGTTGTTCAGAAAAGCGGACGGCAGATTCACCTGCTGGCCGGTAAAGATTGCCTGCTGCCGGGCCTCGTTATAGTTGAATTTCTGGGTGAAAACCGAAAAGCCAGCCTGGATGGGGCGATCAAAAAGGTAGGGCTCGGTAAAACTGAACGAAAGAATGCGTTGCGCATTGCCGATGCTGGTCTGGACCGCCAGGGTTTCACCCAGGCCGAGGAAGTTGTTGGTGCTGTAGTTGATGCCGATGAAGGCCCCCGCCAGTCCGCTCACCCCGCCGTTCAAGCCGATGGCGTTCTTGCCTTTCTCATGGACCTTGAGCGTGAGGTCAACCGTGCCACTCTTTTCGTCCAGGTGGGTTTCCGTGACGTTGGGGTCGTCGGGCTTTAACTGGTCGAAATATCCCAACTGGTTGAGCCGCAGCAGGCTCAGCTTCCACAGGCGCTCGTCGTAAACCTGCCCTTCCTCGAGCGCCACCTCGCGGCGGATGACCTTGTCGCGGGTGGTGGTGTTGCCGGCAAATTCGATTCTGCGGACGTAAAATTTCTTGCCCTCATCGATATCGATCGAGAGATTGACCAGTTTCTTATCTTCATCGAAGGTGGTGTTGGGAATCGAAGTAAAGTTGATGTGGCCCAACTCGCGATAGGCATTGCGCAAATTGTCCAGCCCCTTGGCCACCTTTTCGCGCGAGAAAATATCGCCGTCTTTCATGGGGAAGAGCGAGCGCAGGGCCTTGACGTTCTTGACCTCCTCGTTGCCCTTGAAGGTGATTTCGCCCAGGCGATACTGCTCGCCCTCATCGATCGGAATCGTAATGTCAACCGCCTTGCCCGCTCCTTTCATCAGCAGGGGGACGTGAAAGCCCGGATGGCCGGTGTCGTGAATTTCCGTCTTGGCATCCTGCACCACAACTTTGAAGTAGCCCCGGTTCTGGAATTCCGCCCGCACCCGCTCCGTATCTTCATCGAGTTTCGTGGCGTCGTAGGTTTTGGCAAAGAGGTTTTCCAGGAAGATGGAGTGCGGGATCCCGATGGGCTTCAGGTTCTTCATGGCCCCGCGCAGGACGCGCGAGCTGACATGGTGGTTGCCGATAAAGGTAATCTTGCCCACGCTGACCTTGGGGCCTTCCTTCACCACAAAGGTGACGCTCACTTTGGCAGGCGGGATGGGCTGGACCTCGGTGCGGACGGTGGCAAACTGCCGCCCGTGCTCGGAGAGCAATTCTCGGATCGTGACCTCTGCTTTCTTCACCTTGGTCGGATCGTATTGGCTTTCGGGCGAGAGTCCTACCTTGCGCTCCTTGAAACGGTCCAGCACATCGCTCTTCGAAACGGAGCTCAGACCCAGATAATCGATCTCGCTGATGGTAGGGCGTTCCTTGACATAAACATGGATACGCCAACCCTTGGGAGTTTGCTCGCGTTCGAAGCGGATGTCCTCAAAATATCCGGTATTCCATAAAGAATTAAAGTCGCGTTCCAGTGCGGCCGGGTCATAGACATCGCCGGGGTGAGTAAAGATGCGGGACTTAATGGTTTCGGCTGGAATACGTCGTTGGCCATGGATCTGAACATCCACAACCAACTCCTGCTGCCCCCAACCGGCCACGGACAGCCCCACAAGGAGGAGACAGACCGCAAGCCATCGTGCTTTACAAATCTTTATGATTGAATGAGATGAAGGCGATGGCCCAGCCGGAGCAGGCCGCAGACGGCCCGACCAACTCCTCGTCACTACAGGGCTATCCTGATGAAAACGAAGAATCGTTACGACCTCGGATCCTGGGAGTAGGAAAGTGGCAATTATACGGTAGAGCCGTCGAGACCGTCCAAACCGCTCCCTGGCTCAGGGAGACGGTTTAACGAGCTCTACTTCAACCAAGACGGAATAAAACGTGGCGGAGTTGCCTAGGTCCGTAAGTTTTTCCGAAGTAAGCACATTTATGTTGCGGCTTCCCGAGCTCAACTTGGCCCAATGGAGCTTAGCAGAAACGACGCCCGCTTGCACCGCGCCGTCCACCCGCGCCCGCAGCAGGATGTCTCCGCGGCGATTGAAGACGCGCACCACGTCGCCATCGATGATTCCACGAGTCCGGGCATCGGCCCCACTCATCTCCAGCAAACCTACCTCTTCCATCTCCTGAGTGACCGGCAGATTGCAAAAAGTGGAATTCAGGAAGTTGTCCGCCTTGCGGGCCAGAAGTTCCAGGGGAAACCGCCGGGCCTGCCAACTGTGCCGCGATTCATCCGGTGGGGTAAACGCGGCCACCGGATCAAGCCCTTGCGCCTTGAGGTCCTCGCTGTAAAGCTCAGCCTTGCCACTCCTGGTCCAGAAATCACCTTTCGCGAAAGGCAGGAAATCTGAGAACTGCGAACCGGATACTGACGGCTGACTTTCAAAATTAAGCCTGACATGCCCTTCGCGCTCCAGCCTCTTCCGGCCAATTCCGCGAAGCCGTGGGTTGTCGGAATGCAGAGCAGTATCGATCATCTGGTCGACGGATTCCTGAAAGCAGTCCTCCTCAAATGCCATGCGCCCAGCCAGGGCGCGAAACACTTCCACGTTGGAGCGGCATTCGCCGAGCGGCGCGATGGCAGCGTCCGACACCTGCAGATAGTAGTGACCGTAGGCTCCCTGCAGGTCTTTGTGCTCAAAAAACGTGGTCGCCGGAAGAACGATGTCGGCATAGTCGACGGTATCGGTGAAGAACTGCTCGTGCACCACGGTGAATAAATCCGGACGCTGTAATCCCCGAATGACCTGGTTGTGGTTGGGACAGACCGCCGCCGGATTTGAGTTGTAAACGAAGAGTGCCTTAATGGGCGGACTGTCCAGGGTGTTGAGCACCGTGCCCAGTTCCACCATGTTGACGGTCCGCGCCGGCCTTCCCAGAGCTTTCTCCATCAGATCGGTGCGCTCCAGCGCGTCGCGGTTCAGTCCAAACGCGCCGCTGGTCGAAAGCTGAAGCCCGCCGCCGACTTCCTTCCACGAACCGGTAACGCAAGGCAGCATGGTGATGACGCGCGTGGCCATGCCGCCACCCTCGGAACGCTGCACGCCATAGTTCACCCGGATGACTGCTGGATGGATAGTCGCGTACTCGCGGGCCAGCCTGACAATGTCCGCTGCCGCAATGCCCGTCCAATTTGCCACCCGCTCGGGCGGGTATTCCTGCACCTTCTCACGCAGCTGATCGAAGCCCACGGTGTAGCGGGAGAGATAATCAGCGTCATGCAGCCCGTCGTTGATGATGACGTGCATCATGCCCAACGCGAGGGCCGCGTCAGTGCCGGGATTGATGGGGAGGTACCAGTCCGCGCAGGCCGCGGTGCGGGTGCGGTAAGGATCAATCACCACCAGCTTGGCGCCCTTGCGCCGTGCTTCCGCGATAAACGGCCACAGGTGGACGTTATTGCCGTGGATGTTCGCGCCCCACGCGATGATGTAGCGCGAATGCGTGAACTGCTCCGGGTCAGTGCCCAGTTTGACGCCGGTCACGGATTTCAGTCCCGCCTCGCCCGCCGCGGAGCAGATATTGCGGGCCAGTTGCGAGGCCCCCAGACGATGAAAGAACCTCCGGTCCATGGATGCGCCATTGAGCGCGCCCAGCGTGCCGCCGTAGGAGTAAGGCAGAATCGCCTCACTGCCAAAATCGGAAACGATCTGGCGGAACCGAGAAGCAATTTCGTCGAGCGCCTCATCCCAGGAAATGCGCTCGAAATCCTGTGTGGGGACGGGTCTTTGACCCGTCCGGACGGATCGCAGATCCGTCTCGCTTTTGGTACCCGAACCCTTCGGCGTCACTCGCCGCATGGGATAGAGCACACGATCCGGCGAGTACACCCGGTCCAGATACTTGGCCACCTTGGCGCACAGGAAGCCGCGCGTCACGGGATGCGCAAGATCGCCCTGAATCCGGGTGGCACGATCATTCTCCACGGTAATCAGGACGCCGCAGGCATCAGGACAATCGTGCGGACAAGCGGCGTGGACAACCTTCTTCATGGTGAGTCGATTATAAAGCCTGAAAAAGAAACGGGCGGCTGGAAGCCGCCCGTGGAAACGAGTGTAGATTCGCAGCTACTGTACGACCTGCGCTTCGCGCACGCGATGGGACCATAGCACCGGATCACCGCTGACTGAATCCTTGAGCACCAACCCGCGCGCCACCACCGGAACCGAAGTGGTCGCGGTTGCGGTCTGCAGATCGGTGAGGGTCAGGGTGTTGCTGTTGCCCTGGAAAAACAAGGTTCCAGCGCCTGTATTCACTGTCAGAGGCCCGCCCACCGAAAGTCCCAGCAGTCCGGTGTTAAGCAGTTGGAAGTTGCCGGCATTGCCGCTGGTGACCGTGACGCTGTCCGGCACCACCATCCCATACACTCCCTGGCGCCGCAGCGAAATGAAGTCCGGCGTAAACGTGCTGCTGAAGCTGCCGCCGATGAAGATGCGCTGCCCCACCACCATGGAAGAATTGCCAAACAGGTTGTTGGGACTGAACCAGCTGTTGTTGAAGAAGCAGATGGCATAGTTGGATACGGCGCTGACATCTACCGTCTGTACCGTGTCCACCAGGCTCGAAGCCCCGCCCCCGGTCTCGCCCACCCACAAGGTGACGGTCTGCACCGGTCCTGACGTCGGGTTGATGGCTAGAATACGGCCGGAGATAAACGCCAGGTCGGTGGTGATGAACTCCACGTCACTGGCCAGGAGGCTGCCATCCAGCTGCACCGTGCCCTGCACCGAAACAAAACCGCCCGAGGTAGGCAGAGTAGCCAGAGTGTAGCCGGCGTTGTAGTTGGTGCTGCCATTCACATTGACCGTGAACTGGTGGCCAAATGGCCCCTGCATAACGAACGAACTGCCGGCAACATTCACAGAAACGACTGTGCCCGTCAGGTCGGTGACCTGCCCTTCAGGATTGATCGCTTTTACCGCCTGGATAAACATGACCGGATTGATCACGCCGGTGATCTGACCGGTGTTATCGACCTCCAGAGACTGGCGAATATCGAATTCCGTGTGCATTCCGGCCAGACCGTTAGCCGTCACCAACATCGGCGTGGGAAACGTCACCGTCACCGACGTGGTCTGCGGATTGGTGCTGGTGGGACTGGCGAACGTGCCGTTCAACGTGCTCACCTGCGGAGGAGTGCCGGGTGAGATGTAATTGATGACCGGACTCGACAGCACAAAAGTCGCCTTGCTGTAGGTGTCGGCTGGGACTGCATTGAACGCCAGCGGAGTGCGCAACCCCACCAGGCGGGCGAAATCAACCGTGAAGGGGGACGACACCAGTTGCGGAGAATTGCTGGCCCCGGTGAGCGTAATCGAATTGATCGTAAGATTGAGGCTCACCACCGACGGCAGTGGAGCGTCTTCACCGGTGACGAAGACCGCCCCCGCCTGGGGACCGGTGGAGAGAGACGTGCCTCCACCCCCACAACCAGCCAGGATCAGGCCGCACCAGGCAAGAAGCGCCGATAGCACCAAGAAGCGTTTCATGAAAACTCCTGAATTCTGAGAATCGGGGAACTCGTGGTACGGGGATTCAAACCCTCCCAGATTAGAGAAGTTGCGTTACTTTCGGACAGAGTACCAAGGTAATTCCCGCTCTGGGCGCGGCTTTTGGAGGGCTCCAGGTCCGGGAAGGTGCCCCGTCCAAGCTCCGCTTGGGCGGGGATTTTCGTCACAATCCGTTTTACGAAGCACAAGAGTATCGAGAGGCAGTGACTGGCAATGAAAATCTGAAATCTCTCCTGTAGTAATCGTGACGCCACACAGAAAAATCCCCGCCCAAGCGAAGCTTTGGACGGGGCACCCGCCTGAGGTCTGACGCCCGCTCTAAATCTCCATCACTTCCTTTTCTTTTCCCTTGCTCATTTCTTCCATCTTCTTGATTTCGTCGTCGGTCAGCTTCTGGATTTCGTCCATGGCGCGCTTCTCGTCGTCTTCCGCAATTTTCTTGTCTTTCGTGGCCTTCTTGATGGCATCGTTGCCGTCGCGGCGGATGTTGCGAACTGCGGTGCGATGCTCCTCCAGCATCTTGTGCAGATGTTTCACCATGTCCTTGCGGCGCTCCTCGGTGAGCGGCGGCACCGGCACGCGGATGATCTTGCCGTCATTCATGGGATTCAAGCCGAGGTCGGCGGTACGGATAGCCTTTTCTATTGTCGCCAGCGAGCTTGGATCGAAAGGCTGCACAGTGATGAGTTGAGGCTCAGGGGCGTGCACCTGGGCAATCTGGTTGAGTGGCATCTGCGAACCGTAGTAGTCCACGCTGACCGCATCCAGCATGTGCACCGAGGCCCGCCCGGTGCGGGTGGCAGCCATCGCTTTGCGAAAATCCTCCACTGCTTTGTCCATCCGCGTCTTGAGTTGAATGCGGATATCTCTAAGCGGACCGGCATCAGCCATGATCAACTCCGTATTTTTTCAAAGTCAAAACGTGGAATTATAAACCTTCCCACGACAAAAACAGGCCGCGGATCTCACGGATTAGGACGGATCGACCCTGGAAAAACTAAAGGTGGGAAGGCGGCTTGTGGTGCCTGAAGAGTGACGCGCCTGACGCTTTTATCCGTGTAAATCCGCGAGAATCCGTGGCCCAGTTCTACCCGCTTACCAGCGATCCGATCTTCTCGCCCACGACCACTTTCCGGATGTTCCCGCGCTGGTTGAGATTGAAAATGATGATGGGAAGATTGTTGTCCTTGCACAGCGAAATGGCGGTGGAGTCCATCACTTTGAGTCCCTGTTGCAGCACGTCCATGTAACTGATTTCGGTAAATTTCTTGGCGTCTTTCACCAGCATGGGGTCGGCATCGTAAATGCCGTCCACCTTTGTGGCTTTGAGAATAACGTCCGCCTTGATTTCCATGGCGCGCAAGGAGGCGGCGGTGTCGGTGGAGAAGTAAGGGTTGCCGGTGCCGCCGGCAAAAATAACAATGCGCCCTTTTTCCATATGACGGATGGCGCGGCGGCGGATAAAAGGCTCCGCCACCTGATTCATCTCAATGGCCGACTGCACCCGGGTGTGAACGCCCTGCTTTTCCAACGCGTCCTGAAGCGCCAGCGCGTTGATCACGGTGGCCAGCATGCCCATATGGTCGGCCGAGACGCGGTCCATCTCGCGCGCCTGCTGGGCTACACCGCGAAAGAAATTTCCGCCGCCGACGACGATGGCGATGTGGACGCCCAAGGACTGGACGTCGGCCAGTTCAGCGGCGATTTCGTGGATGCGTAAGGGATCCACGCCGAAGCCCTGGTTCGCAGCCAGGGCCTCGCCGGAGAGTTTGAGCAGAATGCGCTTGAATACCGGAGTCGGCATGGTGGTTTGTAGCGCCGGCGTCCCGCCGGCTGTCCCGAGGGCGTCCCGCCCTCGGCCTGTGCATGCTGCAAGCCCAACAACCACTCAAGGCCTTACTTTGCTACTTGGGCGGAGGCCTCGCCGCCATCCTCCGGATTGGAGGTCGTAAACGCGACCGTGGCCCCCACTTCTCCCACCTTGAAGCGGGCGAAGCGGCGCACCGCGATGTTCTCGCCCAGCTTGCCAACTTTGGTGGCGACCAGCTGGCCGATGCTGACTGTCTGGTCGCGGATAAAAGGCTGCTCCAGCAGGCAGACTTCTTCGTAGAACTTGCTCATCTTGCCTTCCACGATCTTTTCCACCACCTGGGGCGGCTTGCCGGTGGCAGCAGCCTGGGCGCGGTAGATGTCCTTCTCGCGCTCGTAGGCCTCCGGCGTCACATCTTCCTTGCGGACGAATTTCGGGTCGCTGGCCGCGATGTGCATGGCGATGTCATGCACCAGTTCCTTGAAGTCGTCGGTGCGGGCCACGAAGTCACTCTCGCAATTCACTTCCACCAGCACGCCGATCTTGCCTCCGGCGTGAATGTAGCTGGCTACGGCGCCTTCCTTGGTAACGCGGCTGGCTTTCTTCCCGGCCACGGAAATACCCTTCTTTCGCAGCAATACAACCGCCTGCTCCTGATCGCCTTTGGCTTCAGTGAGGGCCTGTTTGCAATCCATCATCGGCGCTCCGGTCTTTTCCCGGAGCTCTTTCACTTGGGTAGCGGAAATATTCACGGTAGTTGTGCTCATAAATAAAGTTTCCAGTTTCGAGTTTCTGGTTTCTAGAAACTGGAAACCAGAAACTGAAACGGTCCTTACAAACTTTGACCCGCGCCGGACGACCCGCGCGGGTCTGATTTCCCTCAGGGCTTAAGGTCCTGGCCAACGACCAAAGACCAACGGCCAACGACGGTTTTCAGTACGTCTGGGTCTCAACCTGGGGAACGTCTTCGTCCGCGGTTTCGCCGGCGGGGGCGGGTTGCTTGCGCACTCCCTTACCCAGAACGTCTTCCATGCTGATGTCCTCGGACCCGGATTCGCCAGCGGCCTCAAGCTCACCGACAGCCTCTGCCGCCGGAACGGCCTCGGGTTCAGTATAGACGGCGGCGGCCAGATCAGCCGCCTGCTTGTCCGTCATCAGCTGCGCGCCCTCAGCCACGGAATCGGAAATCTTCGAGGCAAACAGGCGGATGGCGCGTAACGCATCGTCATTGCCCGGAATCACGTAATCCACTTCGCTAGGGTCGCAGTTCGTATCCACGACCGCCACTACCGGAATTCCCAACTTGCGGGCTTCACGCACCGCGATTTGTTCCTTGTTGGAATCGATGACGAAGATCGCGTCCGGCAGCCGGTTCATGTTCTTGATGCCGGCCAGGTTGGCTTGCAAATGCTTGCGCTCGCGTTCCAGCTTGATCACTTCTTTCTTGGGCAGCAACTCGTAGCGGCCATCCGTGGCCATCTCGTCGAGTTCCTTCAGCCGCTTGACCGACTTCTGGACCGTGACCCAGTTGGTGAGCAGCCCGCCCAGCCAGCGCTGGTTCACGTAGAAGCCGCCACACTTGGTGGCTTCCTCGGCAATGGCGTCCTGCGCCTGGCGCTTGGTGCCCACAAAAAGCACAATTTTGCCTGCCGCGGCCAGGTCGGCCACGAATTTCGACGCCTCCTTAAACATCTTCAGCGTCTTCTGCAGGTCGATGATGTAAATCCCGTTGCGCTCGCCGAAGATGTATTCCTTCATCTTGGGATTCCAGCGCTTGGTTTGATGCCCGAAGTGAACTCCTGCTTCGAGCAACTCCTTCATGGTAATGTTAGCCAATCAACCTCCTCATTTGGTCTGCATCCAGCTGAGTCAGTTCCCCGTTTCAAGTTTCTGGTTTCGAAACCCGAAACTGAACACCGGAAACTTGAAACTGCTCTTCCGGATTGCCATTCCCGCCCCGCGCCGCGAGGCACAGGAAGAATTGAACACCTTAAAACCAGTTTCCAGTTTCAGGTTTCGAAACCGCCGGCTTCTTGCCTTTGAAACAAGAAACCAGAAACTCAAAACTGCCTCCCGAAACTATCTCTTCGAGTACTGGAACCGTTTCCTCGCACCCTTCTGACCGTACTTCTTGCGTTCCTTGGAGCGCGAATCACGGCTGACCAGGCCTTCGGCCTTCAGCTTTTTGCGCAGCTCGAGGTTAAACAGCATCAGGGCGCGGGCGATACCCAGCTTCACCGCGTCAGCCTGGCCGTTGACTCCGCCGCCGCTGACTCGGGCGAGAACATTGAACGTCGCCGCGGTCTCGGTCGAAAGCAATGGTTGCTTCGCGCTCGAGCGCTGCGATTCAGTCACAAAATACTGTTCAAAAGGACGTCCGTTGACCTTGAAATCGCCACTGCCCGGACGCAGATAAACGCGCGCGATCGCCGACTTGCGGCGTCCTGTACCGTAATACTGCACTAACTCTGCCATGTTTTAGCTTCTAGCTCCTGGCTTCTGGCTCCTCGCCAATCAGGCTTGGGAGCGAAACCGGCTACCTTTCAAAGAATTCCAGATCTTGCCGTGCTCACTTTTGAAACTTGAAACCGGAAACCCGAAACTGACCTATGCCCTCGTCGTCTCCAGCGTCCGCGCTTCCGGCTTCTGGGCCTCGTGCGGATGCTTGTCGCCGCGATAGACCTGCAGCTTGGAAATCATGTGCCCGCCCATCTTGGTCTTGGGCAGCATGCGCTTGATCGCCTCTTCGACGATCAATTCGGGCTTGCGGTCAAAACGCTTGCGAAATTCTTCGGTGCGCAACCCGCCCGGATATCCGGTGTAATGCTGATACACCTTCTGCTCGGACTTCATTCCGGTGGTCTTCACCTTCCCGGCGTTAATCACGATGACGTGATCTCCGGTGTCGATAAACGGGGTGTAGCGCGGATTTTCCTTACCCATGAGGATGCGGGCGACTTGTGAAGCCAGCCGGCCGAGCGTCTGCCCCGAGGCATCCACGACGTACCACTTGCGCACAATTTCCCCCGCTTTGGGGAAATAGGTTGACATTACGAGTCTCCCAGAAATTAAAAAAGCTAAAGAAGACCGCTGAGTATCCACTTCAACGCCGAAGGCGCAGGGTACCAGGCGGGCAACCGCAGGACTGCTAAAGACTTAAAGATAACGTACGGTAGCGGATATTGTCAACGCAGGGTGCGGCGATTAGCAATGAGCAGGTGGCACTTGGCCCATTCCAGCCTTTGCCACGCTCTTAGACTGAAGTCTCGGTGTGGACAGGCCAATCGCTAAGTGCTAATTGCCGAGGTCCTACTCGTAGGCCAGCGCCTCGATGGGGTCCTTCTGCGCCGCTTTGTAGGCGGGATACAGAGCCCCCAGAATGGCCCCGATGACGGCGACCACGGTGGAGATCAAGATCCATTTGCCGGTTACGACCACCGGCAAAGTCGGTAAACGATACCGGATGCCGGCGCGCGCGGCCAGGCTGAACAGGACGCCTACCACGATGCCGCCGATCGCCAGCAGCACCGTCTCCCGCAGGATCACGTTCACGATGTACAGCTTCGACGCCCCAATTGATTTTAGGATCCCGATTTCGCGGGTGCGCTCCATGACCGCGGTGTACATGGCCTGGAAGATGACAATGAATCCGATCACAACGGAAATCCCAATCACCACATTGATGAACGTGGACAGCCCGGGATAGCTGCTGGTGGTCATCATGGAAAGATATTCCCGCATGGAGCGCACAGAATAGTCCTGCAGTCCCGAAACGCTCTTCACTTCCTGCACCACCGCATCCGCGTTCGCGGGATCGTCCAGCTTCACGTAGAACACCGAGGCCTTGCCTTCGCTGCCGATCAACTCCTGCAGCGTGCTCATGGGCAGAAACTTGCGCGCGCCGCGGCCGTGTTCCACGATGCCTGCCACCCGGAAAGAATGGTTGAGAATCTCGAGAGTGCTGCCCACTCTCACATGCTGTGACTGGGCAAAATAATCATCCACCAGGCAATCGTTTGGTCCCTGGAACGGGCCGCCGTGAAGGAAGTGAAATGGGACCAGCGCCTCGAAAGTCTTGAGATCGATGCCGTAGATGACTTCCAGGTTCTTGGTGGTGGTGAGCTGCCAGATCACCGGCGAGACGACCTTGACATGCGGCAATTGCGCCAGCACCCCGCCAATCTTGATCGACATCGGAGCATTGCTGACGCCGGCCATGAACGAGGTGTTGGGCGGTTGCACGATGACGTCCGCGCCGATTCCGGCCTGCCGCTGCCGGGCGTCATTCAGCATGCCGACGGAGAGTCCCACGATCAGCAGGATCAGCGTCACCTCGAGAGCAATCGCCACTATGCTGATCAGTGACCGGATGGGCCGGTGCACCAGATTGGCGACAATCATCTTGTTCATTGGGGAAGCCCGTGTGGGTCGGACACTTCTGTCCGACGCCTTTGACTTTCAGGTGTAAACCCAGATTCGTGCTCGGCCGCGGCCCTGCCCATGCCACCAGAATCAAATACAGCGCACAGATGCAACAACAACCTCAACTTCAAAAGCGTCGGACAGGAGCCCCGACCCAAACATTCTGAACTCATCACTTCGGGTCGGCGGCGTTGACCAAGCTCGACTGCGGCTGGTCCAGATGCACCACCTGGGCCCCGGCTGGTTGCTCCAGTGCAAACTTGTCGTCGGGAAGCGGTTCATTCAGTTGCAGCTTCACGATGGTCAGAGTAATGTCGTACTCTTCCTGTGGCCTCCAGATTTCAATCTGCGCGGGAAAATTCAGCCCATCGTAGTCCTTGTAGCCTTCGTAGTGCGAGTCGGTGGCCAGGTTTCCATCCTGATCGTAAATCAGTTGGCGATGCGGCAGCAGGTCGGTCCGGCTGAAGATGATCTTGCGCGAGAGAAACCAGCCCCGTTCTTCTTTTCGGATGACTTCGATTTCGTAGTCTGCCTGCTGTACCTGGTGATGCTTGGCGTCGGTCACGATTTCAAAGCTGTTCTGCATGACCGCGATCTCGTTCGCAGGATCGATCTCACGCAATATGAGCGAGTCGTAAATCTGCTGCGGCCGCAGGTTTTCCATGGGCTGTTCCGGGTTATGGGACTCGATGTCATTGCGTCCGATCACGAAGCGGTTCTTGGGCGGGATCCACAGCTTGAAGTCGCGGCCGTCGCTCACCATATCAAAGGCCTTGTTGCGCACAATCGGCAGCAGGCCAATCATCCGCAACATGGACGGTTTGCGCGCCAGTATGTAGCCGCGGATCTGCTGGTAGTCGATGACCTTGCCCTTCTTGACCCCGCCCACGGAGGTGTCGATATCGACGGTCGCCTGCAAACTTTTGATCTTGGCTGCCTGAGAATTGATGTAATCGATCAGTTCCGCCTGGGTGGCGGACTTCAGGGGGGCGGTGCTGATCTGCCTCTCCACCCGGCGCGAGCGAAACAGACAACCGGTCAACGGCACGACAAGCAACAGGAAGCCCAGGACCCGGTAACGAGAAAGAATATGCATTTAAAGTAGATTGGATTCCTTAGCAGGCAGTTGGGTTCACCAATGAGTTAAGTATATGCGATTAAACCACGGACCTGAGGCCCAGGGGGTTGTCAGATTAGCACCTGCCACGCGCCCTGCGGATTAGAAGTCGCTACTTTCGCTGCATCGCCTGCCGCAGCTTGGCTACATTCTGATTATGCTCCTCGAGGCTACGAGAGAAACGATGGTGGCCGTTGCCGTCGCTCACAAAGTAGTAATAGTCGGTCTGCGCCGGGTGCAGCGCGGCTTCGAGAGCGGTGCGGCCGGGATTCCCGATGGGCCCAGGCGGGAGCCCGGGATGCGCGTAGGTGTTGTAAGCGGACTGAAATCCCATATCGTTATGATGCAACGCCCCGGTGTAATTTCCGTTAAGCATTTCGGCGTAGATCACGCTGGGATCGGCCTGCAGCGCAATTTTGTGTGCCAGGCGGTTGTAGTAAACGCTGGCCACGACCGCGCGCTCCTCGGGGACGGCGGTCTCCTTTTCGATAATGGACGCCATGGTCACCGTCTTCTGCACATCCATTCCCTGCCCGCTCGGAGTGGGACTGTTGGGGATCACGCCGATCGTGGTCAGACTGCTCGGGGTCGGGCTGTTCGCGGTCAGTCCAATCTGGGCGGCCACCTGACGGAACTGTCTGACCATCACGGCCGCGATGTCTTTCATGCTCTGGGTGCGGGTGAACTCATAGGTATTGGGGAAGAGGTAGCCTTCGAGGCTCTTGGCCTCCGGGGCCAGGTCTGAAATCAGTTCGCGGTCGGATTGGGCCACGGCAAGAAAATCCTGGCTTGATCCCAGGCCGGCGTCCTGAATGGCCTGCGCGATGTCGAACATAGTGAAACCTTCGGGGATCACGACCGTGTGCACATAGATGTCGCCCCGGACCAGGCGGTCGTTGACCTGCAACATTCTTGCAGTCTGGTCGAACAGGTATTCGCCGGCTTTCAGCGACTGCCGGGGGTGGAAGCGATGCCAGAGGACGAAAGCAAAGCGGCTCTTGATCACTCCTGCAGCCTGGAGTTCGGCCGCGATCCTGCGGGTGGAATAGCCCGGCCGCAACATTACGAATTTCTGCCCTGCCGGCGTAACGGGCAGCCACAGCGCCCACGCCAGCCAGCCGCCAACTCCTAAGACGGCAAGCAGCAGAAGTGTCAGAAACTTGCGCAAGTTAGAAATAGTTTAGATGAAGACTGGTCCTGGGTCGTTGGCCTTTGGTCGTTGGTCGTTGGCCTTTGGTCGTTGGCCTTTGGTCGTTGGCCTTTGGTCGTTGGTCGAAACTACAGCCACGGATTTGCAGAGATTTACACGGATTAGGCAAAAAGGGATAAACAGAAACGGATTTAGTTTGGATCGGTGAAAATCTGTGTAGATCCGTGGCCGGATTTTGCCAACGACCAACGACCAAGGGCCAACGACAACAATCCAACGACTTAATGACCAACGACTACCCGACGGCCCTCGCGTCCATCCAGCTTTGCAATATCAGGACTGCCGCCATCTGGTCCACCACCTGGCCGCGGCGTTTGATCGACATCTCCGTTTCCCGCAGCAGGCGGTTGGCTTGGACCGAGGTGAGGCGTTCGTCCCATAGATGGACGGGCAGGCGAAAGCGGCGGCGGATTTCTTCGGCGAAGCTTTGCATCTTCTCGGCCTGCGTGCCTTCGGCGCCGGTCATGCGCAGCGGCAAACCGATCACGATCTCAGCCACCTGGTAATCGCGAATGACCTGCTCCAGCCGGGCGAAATCAGATCGCTTGTTTTGCCGTTGCAGTGTGTTCAGGCCCTGCGCTGTGATGCCCAGAGGGTCGGAGACGGCGAGCCCAATCCTTCTCGAGCCTACATCCAGGCCCAGGACTCGCGGCGGACGCCCCGCTCCGGGGGCGTCAGTTTGGTGGGAAGGCACCTGGGGATTATATGTCGCATACACTTTTTTCCTGTTAGGCTACGATACCCGTATGGCCATTGACGAGGCCGAGATCGACAGGCCGGCGGCGCCCATCGTTTCCGCGCCCGTCGTTTCTACGCCCGCGCCTCCGCCCAAGCCGCAGAAGCCGCACTGGGCCTTTCAGGCCATCGGCATCGCGACGATCCTGGGCCTCTGCTACTGGGGAGAGTTGGTGTTGGCGGTGATGCTGGTATCGGTCCTGCTGGCCTTCATTCTGGCCCCGGTCATGGAGTTTTTCATTCTCCTTCACCTGCCTCGCGGTTTAGCCGCCGCGGTGGCCGTGGTCCTGCTCTTCGCGGTGATCTTCGGACTTGTGTACTACTCGTCGAACCAGGCCATCATTTTTGTGCAGGATCTGTCCAAATACACGCAAAAAATTCGTCAGGAAATTTCGCAGGTCCGGCAGCGGGCGGAATCGCTGGGATCCACGGAACCAGAGGGGCAGATCAAGCCAGAGCCCCGCTCCAGCACCAACTGGGAAGAAATCCTGACCCGCGGCTTCGGCTCAGTCTCGCAGGCCGTGCTGGCCGCATCCTTCGTACCTTTTCTAGTGTATTTCATGCTGAGCTGGCAGCATCACGTGCGCTCCGCCACCGTAATGCTCTTCTCGCTCGAAAACCGGAATACGGCATACATCACGCTGGGACTGATTTCCGCGATGATTCGCAGCTTCATGGTGGGGAATCTTCTGATTGGCCTCTTTCTGGGGACGGCCAGCACCATCGCGTTCGCGATTCTGCACTTGCCGTTTTTTTATTTCGTTGGCTTCATCAGCGGATTCCTAAGCCTGGTTCCTTACCTCGGAGTCGTGCTGGCCATGGCTCCGCCGATCTTTGTCAGCCTGGGACACATCAATTCCGGGGACGCAGTCGTGATCGTCATGACTGTGCTGGGCCTGCACCTGGTCGCGCTCAACGTCCTCTACCCCAAGTTCCTGGGCAACCGCCTGCAGTTGAATCCGCTGGCGGTGACCATGGCGCTGCTGGTCTGGGGATGGCTGTGGGGCGCGATGGGCCTGGTCCTGGCCGTCCCCATCACCGCCGCCATGAAGATCGTTTTTGACCACATCGAATCGCTGAAGCCGTATGGGGCGTGGATGGGGGAGTGAATCAGTCGTCAGTCATCGGTCGTCAGTCTTCGCCAGTCGTCAGTCTTCAGTCGTCATCTCCTTCAACCATTCTGGTTGTTCATCGGTCACAGACGCCGCCATGCCAGGCCTGCTAGAAGCGTAAGACCGACAGGAGGTTGGTGATGGGCGGTTCTTAGGAGATCAAGGTCTGGCAAAAAGCCATCGAGATGGTGGTGGACATTTATTCCTGCACTCGTAGTTTTCCGAAGGAGGAAATGTTCGGACTGGCAAGTCAGCTGAGGCGCGCAGCGGTGTCAATTGCGAGCAATATCGCCGAAGGCAAGGGCCGTCGTACCGATAGGGAGTTTCTGCAATTTCTTCATCACGCCCGCGGATCGGTCTTCGAAGTTGAGACTCAGCTGACCATCGCCAGCCGGCTTGGTTACATACCAGAGGCTGAAGTGCTCCGACTGGGGAATTCCGCAGGTGAAATCGCGCGGATGCTTAACGGTTTGATCAAGGCGATAAGCTCTATCGCAGGTGGACAAGCTGCATAGGGTGGATTTGGGCTTCTGAAGACTGACGACCGATGACTGCCCCTAAGCCACAAAATCCGAGGCTTCCGGGAAGCGCAGCTTGCTTTTGGCGAGGGCTTTGGAGAGCATTTCTTCGATCAGGATTTCTTCGCAGTTTTTGGCCATGGCCAGCTCGCTGACCAGGAGGTAGCGAGCGCGTTCCAGCATCTTCTTTTCGCGGAAGGACAGAGGCTTGGACTGGTTCAACAGGAGCAGGCCCTTCAGGACCGCTGACACCTCCAGCAGCGAACCAGTACGCATCCGCTCGGAGTTTTCCTTGAAGCGGTATTTCCAGTCGGCGTTATTGTCACACTCGCCATCCGTAAGAAAATCAACGATTTTCTGGATTTCGCCGTTCTTGACCACCCGCCGCAAACCGACGGTGTTTACGTTATGAAACGGTACCATCACCTTCAGGCTGCTGGCTTTGATCTTGAGGAGGTAGAACTTTTCCACAGTCTCGCCGATAGTCCGGCTGCTGATTTGTTCGATAACTCCAACGCCATGATTGGGATAGACGACCTTATCGCCTATGTGGAAATTACCATCGGCACTGATCATGAGGGAACACCCACGAGGACAGGCCAGCTGAAGGACTGCACCCCTTCAGTCTATCTTACCGGGTCCCGAAAGGCAATCCAGAAGCGGAGGCCGGACCTCTGGCCTCGGGGCCTCGGACTTCGGACCTCTGGCGTGGCCTGAGGTTTCACGTCCGGGGTCCAAAGTCCGAAGTCCGACGCCCGGGTTTATAATCTTCAAGCGCATGACTGAACAGATCAAGAGGAAGTTGCAGGAAGAGATGAACGTGCTCGAACACGAGCTGGTTCATGAGCTTCCCAAGGAAATCAAGAAGGCAGCCGCCCTGGGAGATCTCAGTGAGAACGCTGAATATCACATGGCGAAACAGCGGCAGGAGTTCGTCAAGGCGCGGCTGCGACAACTGGGCGCACGCATGGCCGAGCTTGCCCTTATCAACATGGATAATATCCCGAAAGATAAGGTCGGGCTGGGTTCCACCGTCCGGGTTTACGACTCCTCCAAGAACTCCGAGGTGGAGTACAAGCTGGTGACCAGCGAAGAGTCGGATGTGACCGCGGGCAAGATCTCCACCAGTTCTCCCATTGGCCGCGCCCTGCTGAACAAGAAGGTGGGAGATAGCGCGGTCGTGGTCACGCCCAATGGCAACCGCGAAATGGAGATTCTGAGTCTGAGCACCATCCACGAGCAGACCGAAGCCAGATGACCAACGACACGACGGGGTTTCATGACTTGGACTAGCGCCTTCGGACGCGGCTGCGGCGTGCTTCTGGACGCGATCGTGCGCTGGCTCGCTCTGGCGCGGATCAACCCCAACGTGCTCACCTTCCTCGGCCTGGTCGTGAACACCATCGCAGCCTTCCTGTTCGGCTACGCCAACAGCGACAACCAGGCGCGCATGTTCCGCTACGCCGGGCTGGTCATCATCGGCTCCGGTTTTTTTGATCTGGTGGATGGACGCGTGGCCCGTGCCAGCGGCCAGGTCACCCGCTTCGGCGGCTTCTTCGACTCCGTCATTGACCGCTACAGCGATGCATCCCAGTTTTTTGGATTGCTGGTGTTCTTCGCCCGCGGCGATCGCTTTTTCTACGTTGTGCTGACCGCCTTCGTAATGGTCAGCGCCATCATGGTCAGCTACACGCGCGCCCGCGCCGAATCGCTGATCGGTTCCTGCCGCGTGGGCTTCATGGAACGCCCTGAACGGCTGGTGCTGGTGATCATCGGTGCCCTGTTCAACCGCATGGCGCCGGTGCTGTGGTTGATCGCGGTCTTGTCCACAATCACGGTGATCCATCGCATCCGGTACACCTACACCCGTACGGAAGGCGCGGACGCGTTGCCACACAAGGCCGGGCAGGCAGCGTAAGTTTCGTGTGGGTCGGACACTCCTGTCCGACGCCTTTGACTTGGATGTAGCGCCGGCATGTTGCCGGCTGTTCCGAGGGCGGTTCGCCCTCGGCGCGGCGGGCGGGACGCCCGCCGGACAGCCGCCGGGACGGCGGCGCTACACGGGCTTGCAGCAAAAGCGATTTGGCCCCAGATCCAAGACCACATCACAAACCAGATCAAGATCAAGATCAAATTCAAACTCAAATTCAAAGGCGTCGGACAGGAGTGTCCGACCCACACATTCTCTATCCTGCTATCCTCATTACCTGAGGACAACTCTTCTTGCACGATCCTGTTCTGGTTATTCATGGCGGTGCCTGGGCCATTCCTGATGACATGGTGGAGGCCCATCTCAATGGTGTGCGCAACGCCATGGCTGCGGGCTGGCGGGTGCTGGAACGCGGCGGACCGGCGCTCGATGCCGTGGAGGAAGCTGTCGTCATCATGGAAGACGACGAGACTTTCGATGCCGGCCGCGGCAGCTTTCTCAACCGTGATGGCAGAGTACAGCTCGATGCCTTCATCATGGACGGTAACACCCTGCGCGGTGGAGGGGTGGGCTGCGTGGAGCGCATCGCCAATCCCATCCGCGCCGCGCGCAAGATTTTGAGCGACAGCCCGCATGTGTACTTTGTCGCCGAAGGGGCGGAGCGCTTCGCGGCCGAGCACGGCATTCCCCTTTGTCGCAACGAAGACCTGATCATTCCCCGCGAGGTCGAGCGTCTGCGGGCATTTCAGGCGCGGGCTGCAGACGACAAGGTTGACTTGTTTGCGCCCACGATTTCCCACGACACGGTGGGCGCGGTGGCGCTCGATGGCAGCGGCAACATTGCCGCAGCCACTTCGACCGGCGGCACGCTCAATAAAGCTCCCGGGCGCCTGGGCGATTCCTCACTCATTGGGTGCGGGTGCTACGCCGACAATCAGACTGCGGCCGCGTCCACTACCGGATGGGGGGAGCCGATCATGAAGCTGGTGCTGGCCAAGTGGGCGGCGGATCGGGTGGCCACCGGTAGTCTGCCGGAGTGGGTGGCCGCCGAAGCCATCAACTATCTCAAGGAGCGGGTGGACGGACACGGCGGCATGATTCTGCTCGATGCGCACGGGCGTTTCGGCATCGCCCACAACACGCCACGCATGGCTTGGGCGCTTAAGACATCAAAGCATGAGAGTTACGGCATCGTGCGCAAGAACTAACGTCGGTTCCCGGTTATAAGTTGCCCGTTGCCAGTTGCCGCCAGGCTAACTAAGCCTGTTCCCGTCAGTGATTTAGCTTGATTTCACTGTCCCACCTGATGTAAAAACCGTGCGTTTGCGTATCTGAAAACGTGCTGCTTCAATTCCTGCCTACGAAGGGTGACCGCTGCCGGCGAAAACCCAGGGTCCTTCCCTCCACGGAGATAACTTTTATGGTGCTACGAAAGCTGGTCGCAGTAGCGTGTGCGGTGATCGTGCTGGCAGCTATGAGCCTTGCTCAGGGAGCCTCAACCGGCGATCTGCACATCACGGTTCGAGACCCAAAGGGCGGCGTGGTGACCAATGCCACGGTCACGGCGCGGGATGAGGCCAAGGGACTGGAGCGCGCCACCAGCGAGAACACCGACGGCCAATATCACATCCTGTTGCTGCCTCCGGCGCAGTACACGGTCACGGTAGAGGCGCCGGGCTTTTCCCGGGCCACGATTCCGAACGTGGTGATCACCGTAGGACAAATGGCGGAACTTCCGGTCGTCTTGTCGGTGGCCGGAACCCAGGAAGTGATCAATGTGAGTTCGGATGCGGAGGTGGTGGAAACGCAACGCACCTCCTCCACCGACACCATCGACCAGCGGCGCATCGACAACCTGCCCATCAACGGACGCAACTACATCAACTTCGCCCTCACCGATTCGCAGGTGTTGCGGGACAACGCGCCGAGTATTGGCGCGGCCCCGACCTCCGGCCTGAACATGAGCGGACAGCGCGCCCGGGCCAACCTGGTGAACGTGGACGGCGCCGATGCGACTGACAATTCGACCAACGGGGTTCGATCCACGGTTTCGCAGGAGGCGGTGCAGGAATTTCAGATCATCACCAATGGCTACGCACCTGAATACGGCCGGGCTTCCGGCGGCGTGGTTAACATCATTACCCGCTCCGGATCGAATCAGTTTCACGGCGATGTCTACGGTTATTTACGCAACCGTAATTTTCAGGCAGTGAATCCGTTCAGCACGGTCCCCGATCCGGCCTACACACGGGTGCAGGCGGGAACCGCGTTCGGGGGGCCGATCAAGAAGGACAAAACTTTTTATTACTTTTCCTACGAAGTCACGCGCCGGCACGAAACCGGTTTCTCCAGCGTGGGCGCTCCCAATGGGACCTTCGGCATGGTGAACTTCGACGCTTCGCCGGTGTTCGGCGCGCCGCCGGGATCAGGCTTCAACATTCAGGCCACGCCACAGCAGGCGGCCTATTTCCAGCAGACTTTGCCGGCCGCGCTGGCGCAACTGGGAGCCATCAGCCCGGCGCTAGCCGCCGGCTATGGTCAGGAAGCGGCGCTGTACGCGGCGTTTGTCGGGGGATCGTCGGGAATCGCGCTCAACGGGACTTACCCGGCTTCATTCCAGGCACTCGAAGGCACGCTCATTCCTATTCCTGGAAATGGCAGCAATGCGCTGACCCAGTTTCCGACTTCCTGCAACGTAGGCGCGCCGAATTTCTTGTGCAACGGATTGCCTAACCGGTTTCTCGGCCTGGCGCCGCAGGGTGGAAACTATCCCGTCTTCGAGGGCACCAGCCTCTACTCGCTGCGGCTGGACCACAATCTCACTAACAACAACCGCCTGATGTTTCGCGCCAATGTCAGTCCGAGCACCGTGACCGGCATTCAGGTGAACGGTGAGAACCAGACTTACGGGCAGAACGCATTTTCGCGGACCTCGTCCCAGACCTATCGCGACGTGACCGGCGTGGCGCAGGACACCATGACGATCGGCACCAACAAGGTCAACGAACTGCGCTTTCAATATGGACGCCGAGGACTGCAGTATTTTTATTCCGACGCGCCGGGCGGATCGAACGTGGCTTCCAACATTGCGGGCTTTGGTTTTGTCGGCCGCGAGCCTTATTCGTACATTCAACGGGTAGAGCAGCGCTACCAGATCACCGACAATTTTTCCTGGACCATTGGACGCCACGATACCAAATTCGGAGTGGACTTTAACTATTTGCCACTCACCGCAACCTTCACTGTGAACTACGGCGGAGTTTACAACTTCAGTTCGCTCGATGCCGCCAGCCTGGGCTTTTCCAACGCCTGCGTGGCCAATGCATTGCCGGCGGCCCTGTGCCCTGACTTTCCCGGATTCACCGGCCTGCAGGCTTTCGGCCTGGGCATTCCCAGCACGCTGGTGCAGGGCATCGGCAATCCTAAAGACAGTTTTACCAACAAACCCCTGGGCTTGTTCTGGCAGGACTCTTTCCGCCTGAGATCAAATCTCACGCTTAATCTGGGGGTGCGCTATGACATCGAGTTCCCGCCCCAACTGGCCAAGCTGAGCGGGCTGCCGCTTGCAGCCTACAACCAACTGGGCCTGCAAAAGGGCATCGACACCGACAAAAACAACTTTCAGCCCCGCATCGGCGTGGCGTGGGACCCCCACGGCGACGGCAAAAGTGTAGTTCGTGCCTCCTACGGCATCTTCTACGATCATCCGCTCCTGGGTTTGTACTTTCTGGGCGATGCCTCGGATGGTTCGAAGAGCGGACAACTGCTGTTTGCGGGCGGCGCGCCCTGCAGCCAGAACGCACCTACAGGCACAGCCGCGGCGGCGGCCCTGAATGCGACCAATATCTTCCAGGGCATTCTCAACACCAACACCTGTCTGCCCACCATCCCTGGATACCAGCCTAACCAGCAACGCTTCGATCCCTCGAATGCCGACCTGTTCATCAATCAGAACTATCTGAACCCGGCAACATTCTTCCCGGTGGCCTTTCAGCCCTTCGGTTATCCCCAGGGCAAGGGCTTTGTGTATGCCTATGCGCAGCAGGCCAACCTGACCTTCGAGCAGGACCTGGGACATGGCCTGTCATTCAGCCTGGGTTACAACTTTAACGGCGGACGCCACCTGAACCGTCCCATCAATGCCAACACCACGCGCGGCGACCTGTTGGTGAAGAACTGGCAGGCGGCACTCGCCGCCGGGGCCGCACAGCCCACCGACAATCCACTGTTCGTAAACAGCTGTGGTGTAGGGCCCGGAGGGCCGTATGTGCCGACCGCGCTTATGAATTTCTTCCGTCCTTCGGGCCTGAACCCGGCGATTGCGATCGCTTTGCTTTCGGATCCCACCACTGCCGGTTGCGTGCAGGGAGTGGCGCCGCTGGTGTTTGCGCAGTCCCCGGGGCTGAGCACGGCCTGCGATCCCACCACCCTGACCGGCTGCGTTCCTTTCAGCGACATGGATGCCAATTACTCGAACGGCAGCTCGGTCTATCACGGGCTTACCGCTAATCTGAAAAAGCGTTTTGGCAATCACTACGAATTCCTGGCGTCCTACACCTGGTCGCATGCCATTGACGACTCTACTGACTTGCAGTCACCGCTGGCGCCGCAAGACAGTTATTTTCCTAGCGCCGAGCGTTCCACGTCATTGTTTGACCAGCGCCATCGCATGGTCGTGAGCGGCGTGTACCAAAGCGGCAAGCTGTCAGGCTCGGGCTTTGCCAGCCGGCTCTTCAGCGACTGGACCCTGGCGCCGGTGCTCGAATTCGCTTCCGGCAGACCGTTCAATATCCTTACCGGTAACCCCGACAACTTTCAATTTTCACCCAGCACCAGCCGTCCCAATGTGGTCGCCTCGGGGACGCCGGCCACCCCGTGCGGTCCGACCGTCGCCTCGAAGTTTTCGCCCACGGGTTTTTTTCAGGAGCCCTGCTATGTACAGTTTGCCGCGGGAGCAACGCCAACCCTGGCAGCATTGGACGGCAACTTCCCCCGCAATGGCGGCCTGAGACCGTGGACCGTATTCAACGATCTGAGGGTTTCGCGGCGGATCAACTTCGGCGAACGCATGAGCCTGGATGCGATCGTTGACATCTTCAACGTCGCCAACCGATACAACGTCGCCGACGTGAACCCGTTGTTCACCAGCGCAGGCCAGCCCACTGCGGCTTCCGATCCCCGCCAGTTTCAGTTCGCGTTGAAGGTGAACTGGTAGGAGGGTGGTCGTTGGTCGTTGGTCGTTGGTCGTTGGTCGTTGGCCTTCGGCCCTTGGTCGTTGGCCAAACAAAATCAGCCACGGATTTCGCGATTTGCCCGGATCAATCCCTTCATGTGTTGCATTATCCGCGTGAATCCGTGAAATCCGCGGCCGGGGTTGGTCTTGGCCGAAGACCCACGGCCAACGACCGACGGCCTTTACTCTCTCTGCTAAACTGACTGCCTATTCTTGGCGCTTGCCGGAGACTCCTTTACATGTCTGAAACTCATGCACCCACTGCCCGGACTCGTGTGGTCCGCGAGGCCCAGCGTGGGGTTTACGAGCGTGCGGTGGCTTACGAAATTCTCGACGAAGGCTTTATCTGCCACGTCGGGTTTGTGGTGGACGGGCAGCCGTTCGTAATCCCGACCGCATACGGGCGATCGGGCGACAACCTCTACATCCACGGCTCGGCGGCCAGCCGCATGCTGCGCAATCTCGACAAGGGCGTGGCGATGTGTCTCACCGTCACTCTGCTCGAAGGGCTGGTGTTGGCCCGGTCGATCTTCAATCACTCGATGAATTATCGTTCGGTGGTGGTTCTGGGTACGGCGGTGGCAGTGCTTGATGCAAAAGAAAAGCTGGAGGCGTTGCGCCTGCTGTCGGAGCATATTCTGCCGGGCCGCTGGTCGGAATCACGCCAGCCCAACGAGAGAGAACTCAAGCAGACGCTGGTGATGCGGCTGCCGATCGAAGAATTCTCGGCGAAGGTGCGGCTAGGTCCACCGATTGATGACGAGGAGGATTACTCGTTTCCGACCTGGGCCGGAGTGATTCCGTTGGCTATGGCGCCGGGCGCGCCGATCAATGATCCCAGACTGGACCCGAAGACGCCGGTGCCGGCGTATGCGCGGCAATATTCGCGGAAAAGATAGGGTCGTTGGTCATTGGGCCCTTGGCAAACAACTGAAGCCACGGATTTCACGGAGTTGCACGAATAAGTCAACAAGGAATAAAGATCTTGATCCGTGACAATCCGTGAAATCCGTGGCCGCAGTTGACCTGGCCGGCGGTCAACGACCAACGACGCCTTTTATTTTCCGTTCAACCAATCGGCGTACGCCTGAAAGGAATACGGACGTCCCAGAAAGTCACGCACCAGATCTGCTGCCGGTTTGGTGCCGCTGGCCGCCAGAACCGAGTTGCGGTATTTGGCCGCGACTGCGGGGTTGAGCAGTCCATCTTTTCTGAACTCGGTGAACATGTCTTTGGCGATAACCAGCGACCACATGTAGGTGTAGTAAACCGCGGAGTAGTTGTTGAGATGGCCAAACGCGGTATGCATGTGCGTGCCTTCCACATACTTGAAGGGCGTGTAGCGCTCCTGTAGCTGGGCCACCAATTTGTCGGTGTCGAGTCCTTGCGGGTCGCGGTTATAGAAGTCGAGGCTGATGGCGGCATAGAACATCTGGGTACGCACGTTGAGGGCGCGGCCGAAGTCGTCGGCGGCCCGGGCCTTTGCCGCAAGCTCCGCGGGAATCGGTTCGTTGGTCTTGTAGTGGCGCGCGAACAGCTTCAGAATGGAGGGGTCTTTCGGCCATTCCTCGAACATCTGGGAAGGGGCCTCAATGAAATCATTTTCCAAGTCGCCCTCGGCCCAGTCGGTGTTCCCCTTCATGATGCCGTGAATGAGATGTCCGAACTCGTGGAAGAAAGTGATGACATCGTCACGCTCCATGAGCCCGGGTTCGTTGGTGGCTTTGGGGAAGTTGCAGACCAGAACATACTCCGGCAGCCGAAAGCCTTTCTTCCCGGTGGCCAGCGTGAAGGTGGCGTAGTGTTTGTACTTGTCTGCCCGGGGGAACATGTCGAAGTAAATCCGGCCGATGCGCTCGCTCTTGTCGTAAACGTCATAGACGGTGACTTCGGGATGCCATACTTGCGCTGAGGTCACCGGTTTGTAGGTGATCCCGTACATACGGCTGCTGATGTCGAGGATCCCCTGCAGGACCCGCGAATACTCGAAATACGGACGTATGACCTGGGAGTCGTATCCGAACTTCGCGATCTTCGCTCCGCGAACCAGGTGAGCCACATCCCACGCGTTGACGCTTTCCGCTTTCGGATCTTCGTGTTTCTTGTAGGCCAGCAATTCGTCGTAATCGCGCTTGGAGCCGGCTTGCGCCGCGGTGGTGATTTTTTCGATAAAGTCGGCGGCATTCTGTTCCGTGCCGACCATTTTGTCTTCCGTGATGTAAGCCGCCCAGTCGGGATATCCCAAAACATTGGCGAGTTCGTGGCGCTTCTGCAAAAGCTGGCCCAGCACGTCTATGTTCTTGGGATAGGCGCGCTGCCGATAGAGCACAAAGAACTCTTTCCGCGCCGCCTCGCTCTTGGCGTAGTCCATGAACGGAAAATAGTCCGTGTTGTCGGTGGTCAGCGTGACCTTGCCGGAGGCGTCGGCAGGGTGGGAACGCTTAAAGTCTTCGGGAAGTCCGTCCAGATCGGAGACGTTGAGCTGGAGCTTACGGACATCGGCGGCAATATTCTGATCAAACTGCTGGCCGATTTTTACCAGTTCGTCCTGCAGCGCCCGTATTTTCTCCCGGGTGGGATCGTCGCGGTCAACGCCGGCGCGATGGTAGTCGCGCAATGTGGTCCGGAGGTAATAGCTCCCGGCGGAATCGAGCCGGGAGCCATCGAGCGAGGCCAGCACCTGGTACATATCTTTATCGAGCGAGATGTCGGTGAGCACGCGGCTGACTTCCTGTTCACAGGTCTGGGCGGCATCACGGAAGGGCTTGGAAGGATGGACCTGCTCGGCCAGGCCGGCGCGGTTTTCGGCGTCAATGATGACGACCAGGGCGGTGTCGAATGCCTGCAGCGTGCTCATGGCCTCCCGTGGCGGCTGGCTGGCCTTGATGGCGGCGATTCGCTTCTTGCCGTCATCCACATCGCTGCGGCAAGAAGCCAGGAAGGATTCGGCAGTCCCGGCCAGGTAACTGGAAGCGCCCGGCGCCGGCATCGGCTCCTGGGCGACGGCAGAGAGACTTGCAACCACCAGGACAAAAGCGAATAACAGCCCGACAAATTTACGGCTCATGATTCTCCTGTCAGATTCTGAAGACCCTGGAACATCCAAGCGGCCCACGGATTAGACGTGCGAAGACCGCTCAGGTTATAGAGCGGGCATAAACTTCGTCAAGGAAGGATGGCGGGGGCATTTGGTGTGGGTCGGACACTCCCTTCGACTTCGCTCAGGGGAGCTCCACACAGTGGCTAGTTTGTGGGACGGGTTTCGTATGCGGCGGTCAGCAATTCGGGTGCATCTTGCTCGCACTGGCGGATTTCCAGAATGCGCGAGGTCACGATCGGGGTGCGATAGGAGGGATGACGGAATTCCAGGTGCATGCCGCGGCCGACAAATCCGATCTTCAGCATGGAGCCGCCCCAGGACGAGCCCTCAATCCTCACCAGCACGGGCTCGGGACAAAACGCGGGATGACCCCAGATCCAGGCCTCGCCCCGCCCGCGATGCACCACGGTGTACCAGCGATGCTGGGTCTGGATCTGCAGCATCGTCCGGGCAGGCAGGTCCTCGAGAAATGCGCCGCCTTCAATCTCCGACTCCACGATGTTGCGGTTCACGCCATCGTCGAGATTGGGATGACACCGAAAGAATTGGGGGCAGGTATCCACCAAGGCTCCCTATAACCTGGCACGAGTATAAACCTGCGGCGCAAGATGGAAACCCTCATTGGTACCAGTGGCCCATTCCCTGAAGTCACAAATCCCTGGATGGGAGGGCGAGAATCGTGCCTGGCATGCCCCCAAAGTAACGGGGGGCACCCCATTACGGATTGACCCTGCAAATTGAGGGAGAGTACGATTCTACTCTGAGCCGTCCGCCCGTTCGGAAGCGGCAGCGGTGTGGCAGCGCAAGTCGTACCATTAGTTACAGATAGGCATGGGAATGATGAATCTCAAACTGTCGACTGCGCCGTTGCTGGCCCTGATTCTGGCGGGCACCGCCTGCCACACTGATCAGCGCCAGGGCAAGCTACCGGCTGCACAGGCTAATGCGCCAGCTCTGACCGCGTTTCGTGGGACTGTTCCCCAAACGGACCCAGCGCCGATCCCCTCCGAGCAAGCCCGGATTGAACCTCGACCCAATCCAGATCCGGTCGCAGCGTTGATCGTGAACGCAGAGAAGGCGTACCAGGCGGGAGAGGACCAGTTTAAGGCCGGGGACCTGGAAGCGGCCAAGCGCAACTTCGACCGCGCCGTCGATATGTTGTCGCAAAGCCCGGCCGAGATCCGATCGGACGAACGGATCGAGCATGAGCTGGATCGGGTGCTGGAAAGCGTGAACCGTCCGGAACTGGCCGCCCTGCAGTCGGACAGCGCGGAAGCGAAACAGAAAGCCGAGCCGGCGCCCATCGATGAAGTTAACGATGAGACGCCGCCGGTTGACCCCAACGTCAAAGCGCGAGCCGAGGCTGAGGTGCAAGCCACGCATTCCGAACTGCCGCTTATGCTTACCGATCAGGTGGCGGCTTTCATTAACTATTTTTCCACGACTCGCGGACACGAAACCCTGCAGCATGCGCTGGAACGGGGCGGGCGTTATCGGGAAATGATCGAGAGCACGCTGAGAGAACAGGGCGTTCCCCAGGAGCTGATCTACCTGGCCCAGGCGGAGTCGGGTTTCCATCCCCTGGCGTTATCGCGGGTGGGGGCGCGCGGCATGTGGCAGTTCATGGCCAGCCGCGCCCGGGGCTATGGCTTGCAGCACAACCTGTGGGTGGACGAGCGGCAGGACCCGGAGAAGTCCACTCGGGCCGCAGCCCACCATCTCAAAGATCTCTACAACCAGTTTGGTGACTGGTATCTGGCCATGGCCGCTTACAACTCCGGGCCAGGCACGGTGCAGAGCGCGGTCAAGCGTACCGGCTATGCCGATTTCTGGGAGCTTTACCGGCGCAACGTTCTGCCCAAGGAAACGCGCAACTACGTCCCCATCATCCTGGCCGTGACCATCATGGCCAAGAACCCGAGCCAGTACGGGCTGGATGTTGTTCCCGAGCAACCGGTACCTTACGACGCGGTCAGGATTGACTATTCGGTTGACCTTCGTCTGGTGGCGCAGTGCATTGATGTTCCGCCCTCCACCCTCCAGGACTTAAATCCCAGCCTGCTGCGCCTGACCACTCCCAAGGGCCAGGCCTTTGAGCTGCGCCTGCCGGCCGGAACCAGAGATCGCTACCTGGCGGCGATTGAACCTATCCCAACCCAGATGCGGGTGTGGTGGCGCTACCACGAAGTGGCGGAAGGTGACTCGCTGGTCTCGCTTGCCCGGACCTATCGCACTACTGTGAAGTCTATCGAAAAGGAAAACCATCTCCAGGCTGGCGATGAGCCGAAGGTGGAGAGCAAACTGATCATTCCGATCCCGCCGGGCAAACATGCCGCCACCGAAGACGGCGCCAGCTATGCTCGCCACACCACCCGCTACCGGGTGCGCCGGGGAGACACGGTACAGACTGTAGCCGACAATTTCAGCCTTCCGCCCACCATGATTCGGCGCTGGAATCATCTGCGGGGCGACAGCCTGCGCGGACGCCGCATCGTTTACGTGCACCTCCCGGTGACCCCCACCACCCTGCCCAAAGAACAACCGGCAACTTCCAAATCAAAGACCAGTAGGGACTTACATCCCGCCCCTCCCAGGATCGTGCAGCGTCATAAAGTGCAGCCCGGAGAGACCCTGATCTCGATTGCCACAACTCACCACACTACGGTCGAGGCCTTGAAGCGGGACAATGGCAACCTGCCGATGCTGCGGCCGGGAATGGTTATCTTGATCAGAAGCGTGCAATAACCCGGGCTGCTAGCTTCTGGCTTGTGCTTCCAGCCCTTCGCTCTTAGCTTTCGCTGCTTTCACTCTCCACCTTTGGGCCACGGCGGCTAAAGCCGGGCCCGCTCGCAAAGACTGGCGGCATGGATGAAGCCGTGTCCTTCCCGTAGTTTTCATTCCTCTCCCGTAGCTCTTTGCCAGAATTGTGCGGTGGTCATCCTACCCGCGCAAAATACTCTGCACCTTCTACTCGACTTTGCCCTCTCGGTGTAATATGCAACGTGCAGGACGACTTGCAAACCGGTTCTTGATTGCGGTCGCGCAAAAACGCTGTGCTATAATCGCGCCCCATTCAGCCAAGACGTTAGTCTTTCAGTTGTCTTTTTAATTCCCCAGTACCCGCAGCGCAGGCGCAGCGGCCGCGCTCGGAGCTCCAAAAACCAGGAGGAAAAATGAGCTTTGACGAGACCCTCTACGCACGAGATGACGAGATGGATGAATTTGGCAACAGCGGCGCCTACGGCGATTCGCTAGAAGAAGATTACGAGGAAGAAGAGGAAGAAGAAGAAGCCGAAGTGCCGGGCATGATCGAACCGCAACCCGAGCCCGCCATGCCAGCTCCAGCCGCACCCCGCCCGTCGGGCGGAGGAGGGCCGCCCACGCCGCCGCGTAAACCGGCGGCCAAAAAAGCAGCCAAGAAAAAGCCGGCCAAGAAAGTGGCTCGGAAGAAGCCAGCGAAAAAGAAGAAGGCTGCGCGCAAGCCCGCTAAAAAGAAGGCTGCGAAGAGGCGTCCGGCACGCAAGGCGGCCAAGAAGCCGGCCCGTGGCAAAGGCAAACGCGGTCGCCGGTAAAAGCCAGGCTCGGTCCTTGCCCTGATCGGAAGATCCGGACAGGCGAGGACCGTCAGCTTTCAGATTCAAAGGCGTCGGACAGGAGTGTCCGACCCACACTTTTCGTCGGCCAGGAGCGCTCCGGCCGGAACCCCGACTTTTACGCGGCCTTGGGCAGCGTGGTGGTATCGGTCAGCCGGCGCACCGCCAGAGACATCATCACGCGCGTGACTCCGCTCATGATCATGCTCACGCCCACCAGCGTGCCAATCGCCCAGGCCGAACTGGATGGCCAGTGGAAGCCGATGAACAGCGCCAGGAGCAGGGTCACCAGACCGTCGAACAGGACCCAGCCGGCGCCCCGCCCGGGACGCAGGTTAAAGTAGAGCACCACATCCAGCACGCCTTCGATGAAAAAGAGCGAGGCCAGCAGGAGCGTCAACGACGCCACTCCCAACAGGGGATGCCAGAGCAGATAACCGCCGATGAAGACGTAAGCCAGCCCCACCAGCAGCTTCCAGATCAGGCTTCCCGCGCCGTGAGCATGAAAAGCCACGACCACGTGGACAGCGCCGGCGAAAATGATGAGCCAGGCAATCAGCGCATTGACTGCCACCGCCGCCAGAAGCGGCGTGCCGATAGCCACGATTCCAAATGCGATCAGCAGGACTCCCCAGACGATGGACCAACCGGAAGCCTGTCGTAATAACGAGGTCGGTTGCGCAACCATGTGTGCCTCCTCGGTCGAATTTCAGGGGGCCATTTTGCTCCTAAGGGAGGGTTTTCGCAAGGCGGAAGAGAGGAGAGGAGGGGGCGGCATTGCGACACCCGCCGCGGGGCAGTTCAAAAGTTGTTTGGCATCTTTGACCTGGTTTTTTAGTTTGCAGTCAGGCGAGATTCAAAGTGAAGATCAACATCAGAGCAAATCAAGAGCAAAATCAAAGGTATCGGACAGAGACTGCCCAGAGTGAACTCGAAGGGAGTGTCCAACGCACAACCTGGGTTACTTCTTGCCGGCAACCGCTTGCAGGCACTTACTGTAGAGTTCCAATAGATGCCCGGCATACTCTTCCGGCTTGGACGCCGCACCGGTGCCCTGGAACCCGACTCCTGGTGAACTCGTCCGGCCGTAACCGGTGGTCATCGCGACAAATTTCATGAGATCCAGTGCAATGTCTTCATTGCGGCGCGATCCTGATGCTGCACCCGGTACTTCCTCCATGAGTGCCTCCCTCAAAACGATGGTAACAGATGATTATGTGGGGTAAAACAGTCGTCGGTCGTCGTCTTCAGCAAAGCCCTCCGTTCACAAGCCTTTCTGACGACTGAAGAGTGACGACCGACGACTGTTTTACAAGTCGCACAGGAGTGTTCCACGCGTGCGAGTCAGTTCACATCATGCAGCAGGGTGTAGGAAAATCCACCCGACTGGCTGTTGATGCCCACCAGTGTCCTGACCTGGCCCGCACTGAGAGAGAGCGAACCGGTGTCGATGGCTTTTTGTTTCTGGCCCACCGAGGTCAGCACGATCTCGTAGCTCCCAGCGGCTACAGACTGGTAAGGGGCGATCGAGCCAAAGGCCAAATTGCTCAACGTGGGACTGACAGTGTTCAGGTCAGTGGATGGAGTAACAATATAGACATCGGCGGGCCCGAGGTTCGGCGACGCATTGATGATGCGAAGCTTGAAATTACCCGAGGCCGGCGCGGAGTTATCGTCGGCCAACACCATGTTGGCTACGCTTTGAGAAAAGTTGTAGGAAATGACGGTGGTGTCCGAACTGGAGGCAAAGGTGATGGACTGTTGCAATAGGGTCGTGCTCGATCCCGAGGGCTCGATCGTGACCTGATGAGAGCCGGGTTTCACAGACTGATATCCCGTGCTGGTGCCGTAGCCGAGGTTGCTCGACACCGAAGTGCTATCCACCAGCACCTCCAGATTGGATTCGTCCGGAACCGCATTCATAAAGCGGGAGCGTGTGCTTCCTCCCCCGCCGCCGCATCCCGCAAGAAGCAGGAACACTCCGCAACACAGCATACCGGCACACCACGACGTCAAGCGCAAGATTCGGCCCACAATTCACCCCTTTTGGCTGCGAAAGTTTGGAGACACAACGGTAAAAATCGACTGATGCGCGGCCTTCGATGCGGAGTTGCTGCGCCTGCGTAAAGAGTGCGTCAAGAGGAGTAAAGACTTGTAAAACAGTTGTCGGTCCTCAGTTTTCAGTCGTCAGTTAGTCAGTGTGGGCAGCGGTCCGGCCGATAACCTGAAGACTGACGACTGAAGACTCTTTACGAACATTTACGTGACTTTACCAAGTCTTTACCTCGCTCCGGATTACGAGGTGTTCTAACTACAGAGAGATTTTTCTCCGGGAGCAGAAAGCTCCCGACCGTCACAGGAATCAGAATTGGAGAGTAACAACATGTGGAAATTAACAATCCCCAAGGGATCCAAGTTCGGACGAAGCGAGGGCAGGTCTTTGGTTGCTACGGCTGTGCTCGGGGCGTTACTTAGTCTCGGCCTCGGTCTCGGCCTCGCTACCGGCACTGCCTTTGGTCAGGACGAGCAGGCGCCGCCACCGCAAGCGGGTCAGCAGCCCGACCAGCAATCCGGTCCGGGCATGGGAGGACATATGGGCCGCCGTCACAGGCCGACGGTGGACGATCAACTCAAACATTTGACCAAGAAGCTGAACCTGAGCGATGACCAGCAGGCGAAGCTGAAACCCATCCTGGAAGATCAGCGCAAGCAGATGGACGCGATTCGCAATGATTCGTCGCTGTCCCGCGAGGACCGGTTCAGCAAGATGCAGGAAGTCCGGCAAGGCTCCGACACTCAGATCAAGAGCGTGCTGAACGACGACCAGCAGAAGAATTTCGACAAGATGCGCGAAGAGCAAGCCAACCGGATGAAGCGATGGCACAGGGGGGGCGACAACGCTCCTCCCGCCGGGGCAACTCCGGACAGTCAGCAGTAACAGGCGTCGGACCTCGGACGGACCTCGGCCAATCGAGGCGGTTCGAAGTCCGAAATCTGAAGGCCGAATTTTTCCCCAAAGCCTCTGCACTGGGTAATTCTTTTGCGTCGCCCGCAAGAGTTGCCTGGTTCAGGGGCTCCCTTTTTTCCCCAGAGACACGAGCGAGACGATTCGCACCCGCACATTTGAGAATGACCGGTTGGCTTAACCCGCCTGGGGCATCTCGCACATGAGGGCCAGCAGGTTTTGTTCGGAGTCGCGGAAAAATGTCATCCACAGATCGTGGGTGGGCATTCTTGCGATCAGGTGCGGCGCGTCCTCGAAGTGCACTCCCTGGATTAGCATCTGCCGGTGCGCTCCGGCGATGTCAGGTACAGTAAAGTACAGAACGGAACTGGGGTGGTTGAACTCGGGCTTCTCCGCCCGGCTGAGCATCAGGCGTACGCCGCCGCAATCGAAGAAGGCCAGGCCGCCGGCGGTGAACAACAGCGGCAGGGCGAGTATGTCCCGATAAAATGCAGTGGCACGGTCGAGGTCGTGTACGTTGATCGCGATCTGGCCGAGTCGCGAGATTCCGATGGGCAAGGTTGCAGAAGTCATGGCAGTCAGCCGCCAAGCATAATTGTTAGTATAGCTAACTATATTTCATGGCCGGACGCAAGCAAAAAAATCCGTCCTCTCTCCAGGATGTAGCGGCCATCGCTGACCGGTTGCATTCCGCGGCCATCCACGTATTGCGCCGGGTGCGGAAGCAGGATGCCGCCGCGGGCGAAGGTCCGGCCCGACTCTCGGCCTTGTCCGTGCTGGTTTTTGGCGGGCCGATGACGTTGGGCCAGCTGGCGGCGGCCGAGCAGGTGAAGCCTCCGACCATGAGCCGCATTGTCACCGGGCTGGTGGACAGCCGCCTGGCGCAGCGTTTGACCGATTCCAAAGACGCGCGCCGGGTCAGGATCCGCGCCACTCCCGGCGGCGAGCGCCTGCTGCATGAGGGCCGGCGGCGCCGGATTAAATATCTGGCCCGCCATCTCGACCGGCTTACCCGGCAAGAGTTGGCAACGCTGGATGAAGCGGTCAAATTGCTGGAAGGCGTTCTGCGGGACTGGCCGCTGGAGAAATAACCTGGCGATCTCGGTCAGATGATTCGGACTAGGTCTCGATGCCCACGTAGCAGATGCGCCCGATCAGGTAGTCATGAACCTTCTTGCCCGGCTCCATGGCCATCACCTCGACGGGATAGGCCTGATTATGAGGACGCAGGACCAGGTGATTGCCGGCAACCTCGACATATTTCACGGTGCAACCTCCGTCGCGCGCCACGGCGTACATGTTCGATTCGCCTTTGCGGTAGGGCTTGAGCGAATTGTAGTGGCGGTCAATGAGGACGGTAGCGCCGGGCAGCAGGCGGGGATACATGCTCATGCCTTGGCGGCCGTCGGCGCGGATGATCACGAAGCGCTCCCAGCCTTCGCGGTCGCCTTCCATTTCGGGGCGCAAGCGGCGCAGAAAACTCTTCTTGAGTTTCAGAATGTCCTTTACCTTCATGCTCATGATGAGGGGCTGGCGGGCCGCGACCGCGCCCTCGACCAGCAGGACGTTTTCGAACTGGTCGTCGCTGGGAGGGGTGATGCTGGCGCGCTTGTTGATCTCGCCGGGATCGAGCAGATCCAGAATCGACAGGCGCTGCACGTTCAATACCTTGTCCATACCCTCCACGCTGAGGCCGCGTTTGCGGTTGAGGAAGTTGGAAATGTGAGCCTGCTTGAAGCCGGTCTCCCGGGCCAGGCGCAGGCCGGTCAGCTCGCCATCTTCGATGCGATCCCAGAGAGCTTTGCGCAGATTTTCCTGCAGCGCGCGGAACTTCATGGCCAAAGTATAGCATTGCAGCTATAGCGTATGGCTATTCATTAAATCGTTAGAACATCCAGAAGGAAATATTCCAAGATCATATATGGAAGTTATACGCATCCTCGATCTCCGGCAATTCGACAGAACAAGCAGGCGATTTCGGGATGTTGTTTTTAGGAACTCATCAAAACCAGCCGACACAGCGCCCACTCCTGACGGAAGAGGGGGGTTCTCAGTCTTCGAGGCAGCTTGTGCCTGCCCTGGTGAAGGTCTAACCAGCCACTGTATAACCACAAGACCGAGATCAAGGCACAGGCGGTCGAACTGGCGGTCTATTGCGGCAAGGGAGGAACGGCATGACAGTCCCTGCCTGCTTTCCCTCAAGGCCACCAGCCCGAAGAGAATTGGATGAAGTTGCAGAATCACCACGTATACCCCGGGTGGGCCTCGGACCCAGAGGGCGTTCGCGGATCGAGGCTGATCAGATAAACGGGCACGATCCCGATCTATGGCTCTATCGCGAGCGTACGCTCGGCATCCTCAGGCGATATCAACGGCTTTCGGTGGAGGTGGGACGACTGCCATCGTTGTTGGGCCGGGAGTTTTTCCGGACCCGGGTGACGTCTTATCATGTCGGGACATTTGAAGATGCGGTGATCTTTGTACATGATGTGGCCCGTGGATTGGAGCAACTGGGCGAGTTCGAGCATAAGTTGATCGCGAAGATCGCGCTCCAGGACCACACCCAAAACGAAACCGCGCGCGTTCTGGGCTGCTGGCGGCGCAACTGTGGGACGGCGGTTTCCGGAAGCGCTCGACCGGATGACAGAGATTTTTCTCGATTCCGGTCTATTGATTCGACTGCCCGCCAGCGATGTTGCCTGGGCCCAAAACTGTCAAGAGGGGAGCGGCAGAGAAATTCCTGCAAGTGCTTCAGCACAGAGGGAATAAATTTAGGCAGAGCATGTCCCATTCTCCCTGATTGATTTGTTATTCTAGTTTTAGAGATTGAGAAAAAGAGAGTCAGCGGGCGCGCTCCAGGGCGCGCCCTTTGCTTTGGCGACAAACTATCTGGGATCAATACGCAGCATGAAGAAAGCAAAAGTGCGGACGGTAGCAAACAGGACGAGAGTGGCTTCGCCGGCAAATTGGGCCGGACGAGGAGCTCCGGACCTGGCGGAGATCCGCCGCCACATTGCCGACCTTGTCGGGAACGGCGCGGTAGGCATGGTCGAGACCACGATCGACCAGGTGGGCAAGGGCCATTATCTGGGAATGAAGTACCTTTTCGAGATAATTGGGCTTTATCCTGCAACATCGACGGATGACGTACCGAGGGAGGATTCGCTGGCCGCAATCCTTTTGCGAAGGCTGGGCCTTCCCGACAAACCGATGCCGGAAGCAAGAGTTACCAAAGATTCAGGCGACTCCGCTGCGGCCGTCGAGGATAGCTTAGAATGAAAGCCGACAGTTGGGCGACGGCGACCAGCCGTTGGGTGCGGGCCGCGGACCGTTTATCGGCGACCTTCCACCGCCATACGGCGATGCACTCAGGCTTGTCAGTGGCGAATCAGCCTTTACTGCACGGGGCTTCGAGGATGGACATGAGCTGGGTGACCGGCCGGATTGCGGTCGGCGGTGGAATCTGGACGGAAGACAATATGGCGGCGGTGTCGCGGGCGGGGGTTACGCACATCATCGACATGCAGATCGAATTTGACGATAGCAAGCTGGCGGCGCCGCATGCTATCGCAGTGCTGTGGAACCCGATTGACGATGATTTTCAGCCTAAACCGCCGGAGATATTCGAGCGCGGAGTGGAATTCGCGACCGAAGCACTCAGCCGGGAAGGGACCAAAGTGTTCATTCATTGCGCCGCCGGGGTACACCGGGCGCCGATGATGACTCTGGCGGTGTTGTGCTCGATGGGTTGGACGCCAGAGGCGGCCCAGGACCTGATCGAAAAGGAACGCCCGGTGGTGGACTTTGCGGATGTGTATTTGCGCAGCGTCGAGAGGTTCCTCGACCGGCAGGTGAGAGCGGAAAAGTAAGAAACCAGTTTTCAGTTGCTGGTTCCCAGTGGTCAGTTAACTCTCTTAATAAATCCAAACATTTTAGCGAGGCTTATTTCCCTCCGGGATCGAGGGAAGAGTTTGCCTTGCGGTGAAACTCGGCAAGGGAGGAAACATGTTCGACGAGCACCGCCGCCCCTGGGGGCGGCTTTTCTACTTGCTGGCGTTTGTGATGGTGTGGCTCACCGCGTCGTGGGCACAAACGCCGTCCACCACGACGATCAGCGATATCGTGTATCGCGCGGACGGAACTCTCGCGGGCGGGACACTCCCGATCTCATGGCCGACCTTCAGTACGGCGGCGGGACAGGCAGTAGCGGCGGGCAGGAAGAGCGTGACGCTGGCTGAAGGGGGTGTGTTGTCAGTGGACCTGGTTCCGAACACAGGCGCGACACCTCCGGGGACCTTCTACACAGTTGTGTACCAGCTTGATGATGGAACGGTGAAGACCGAATACTGGATTGTAACTGCAAATTCACCCACCACGATCGCGGCGGTGCGGACGGTGCTGGGGTCGGGAAATTCGGCAGTCACGACATCGGGCGTGGGCTCGTTCGTGAGCAAAGCCGGGGACTCGATGTCAGGCCCCTTGCAACTGCCGGCGAAAAAAGTGAAATTCGCTGTGGGGTTTACGACCGGATCGTGAACGCGGCCATCACGACAGCCATCAGCGCGGCCATTGCCCTGCATGACCACTGGTGGTTCAAGTGACGAATGCTCAAGCAGTGCACTCCGAAATTCAATTTCAGTTCTCAGTTCCCGGTTTAGGTTTCCAGTTCGGTGGTCAAAACATCACATTCATATGAGGGGAAATTCGATGGACTTTCTGTCCAAGCTGCTGCAGGGAATAGCGTTTGTGCCTTCAATTGTGACCGGAATAGAAGGGCTTTTTGCCAGCCGTTCCGGAGTCGAAAAGAAGAATGCGGCGATGTCGTTTGTGTCAGCCGCTCTGCAACTGACCGATGCGGTGACTTCCCGGCACATTGTGGATCCGGAAAAATTCAAGCAGGGGCTGAGCGCGGTGATCGATGGAACGGTTTTGTGTTTGAATGCTTCCACCTGGGCGAAGCCGACTCAGCCATAAGTCAACCGATTTCTTCGCTCCAGTTCTCGAGCGTTTTCTTGACCTCGGCCATGAACTGGTCGGCGACGGCGCCGTCGATGATTCTGTGGTCGTAGCCAAGAGTCAGATGGACGAGGGAGCGGATGGCGATGGAATCGTTGCCGTTGTCATCGGTAACCACAACAGGCGCCTTGGTAATCCCGCCTACACCCATGATCGCCGAGTTGGGCTGGTTGATGATGGGCAATCCAAAGACGGCGCCAAACTGGCCGGGATTGGTGATGGTGAAGGTCGAGCCTTCAACTTCTTCCGGCTTGAGTTTCTTGTTGCGGGCACGTTCTCCCAAATCGCTGATGCCGCGTTGCAGGCCGAGGAAGTTGAGTTCGTCGGCATTTTTCAGCACTGGAACGATGAGCCCCCAGTCGAGAGCGACGGCGATTCCGACATTGACGTGACGATGGTAGCGGAGGCTTTCGCCTTCAATCGACGCATTCACGATGGGGAACTGCTGCAGCGAAATGATGGCGGAACGGGTAAAAAACGGCATGAAGGTAAGGCGGGCGCCATTGCGTTTTTCAAAGGCGGCCTTGTTTTTGTTGCGCAGCTGAACGATGCGCGTCAGATCCACCTCGAACATACAGTGCACGTGGGCGCTGGTGCGGCGCGACTCGATCATGCGGTGAGCAATGATCTTGCGCATCTGGGACATGGGAACCAGGTCGCCGGGAATTGCAGGCGGGGCCGGAGAACCGGCGTTGGCCTTGGCGGAAGCAACCGGCGCGGCGGGAGTGGCTGGAGCAGACGCACCCTCCAGAAATGCGGTGATGTCCTGCTTGGTGATGCGCCCGCCCAGTCCGGTGCCGGGCACCTGCGCCAGATTGATGTTGTGCTCGCGCGCGATTTTGCGGACCAGGGGCGAGGAACGAGCATGCTCGTCTTCGTCATCGGAGGCCTGAGGTTGTGAAACCGGTGCGACCACCTTGGGCTCAGCTACTGGGGTAGACGACGTTACTGGCACTTCCTTCTTCGCAGGAGCGGGTGGTGCCGCAGCCGCTGGTTTGACAGAGGCGCTATCGCCGTCTCCCGATATTGTGCCGACCACGGTATTTACCTGAACGGTGGCGCCTTCGGCGACCTTGATGTCCTGCAGGACCCCAGAAGCCGGTGCAGGAATTTCGGCGTCCACCTTGTCGGTTGAAATCTCAAACAGGGGTTCGTCGCGCTGCACCTTGTCACCCGGCTTCTTCAGCCATTTGGTGATGGTCCCTTCAAAGATCGATTCGCCCATTTGGGGCATGACGATATCAGTCGGCATAATTCCCTTCCACGCGGCTCCGTTCGGGCGCGCGCAAACCTTTATTATATATATTTGGCCAGGCCATTCCGGCTGCTGCCCCGTCTCTAGTCGTGATGCCCGTTCTCTTCCCCTTTGGGGTCAACGGGAAGGGGCGCGACCCCGGTGGATTTCTTCCAGTAGTCCTGCACCGGAGGAGGCAATTTTTCGATGCGCGACAGGAAGGCCGTGACTTTCCACATGTCCGACTCGCTCAAAGCCTTGTTCCATGCGGGCATGCCGGTGTAGCGGATGCCGGTGCGAACGGCGTAGTAGATATGCCACTCGGGATCGTCAAGGGGATGGAGGATCAACTGCGGAGGCGGCGGATAGAAGGAGTGATCGAGAGGGCTGGGTTTGTTGTCGAGTCCGCCGTGACAAGGAGCGCAGTTCATGGTGTAGATTTTCATTCCGTCGATCAGATTCTCGTCAGTCGGAGGCAGAGGGTTGGTCAGGCGGGGAGCATGGCGCTCCATGGAGGCATCCATGGCGGACATAGCGATGCGGCGCTCCATTTTCGGCGGATTGGAGTCTGCATTCGTGGGTAAGAAGCCGAGCATGGAGATGGCCAGCCCTACCACAAGGAGCAAGAGCAGGGTGATGACAACGCCGAGGATGAAATTGCGCATGCTTGCCTCCTGTTCGCTGACGCTTTAAGAGGACGCCGCTACGGATTGTCCATTGATGCCGTTTGACAAAGGATGGCCCGGGCGTCCTGCGCTTCCGATTCTCTCACCTGCAGCTTGATTCCGCCGAGAATATGGGAATGCCAGCCGCCGATGCGGAGCATGTTTTCATCATACGCGAAGCATTCGATATCGGCTGATTCCAGGCGGGTGCGGGCCAGCAGGAACTCCGGTTGGCTATGGAAGACGGCGATGGTAACCAGATTTTCCTGCATTCACATTGCTGCCTTGCTGAGTTTCGGTCAGCCGGGGACGGCTACCCCCACGTGTTGTACTTCAATATGTTTTCAGGCGCCGAGCTTCCCGCAACACATCGCTCACCTGGGGCAGGAAGTACTCCTCCTGCGGCGGCGAAAACGGCACGGGAGAATCCTGGGCGGCGATGCGCACGATGGGGCCGTCGAGGTGGTCGAAAACGTCTTCATTGATAATGGACGCAATTTCGCCGGCCAAGCCTCCGGTGCGGGAGTGTTCGTGCAAAATGATGACCTTGCTGGTCTTGCGCACGGTTTCAGCAATCGCTTCGCGATCGAGGGGCGAGATAGTTCGCAAGTCCACGATTTCGACGTCGATCCCTTCCCCGCTTAACGTCTCAGCAGCTTCCAGTGCGGTGTGCACCATGGCGGCATAAGTAATGATACTCAGGTCGCGGCCGTCACGGGCGATGCGGGCCTTGCCCAGGGGAACAATGTAATCGTCCGCAGGCACTTCTTCCTTGATGCGGCGATAGAGATACTTGTGCTCAAAGAAGAGGACCGGATTATTGTCGCGGATAGACGCTTTAATCAGGCCTTTGGCGTCGTAGGCGCTGGCCGGACAAACCACCTTCAGGCCGGGCGCGTGCACAAACCACATTTCCGGATTCTGCGAGTGGAATGGGCCGCCGTGAACGTTGCCCCCACTGGGCCCGCGGATAACCAGCGGCGCGGGCGCACCCCAGCGGTAGTGAGCTTTGGCAACCATGTTGACGATCTGATTGAAAGCGCAACCGATGAAATCCATGAACTGGAACTCGGCCACCGGACGCATGCCGGTGAGCGAAGCGCCGAAGGCGGCGCCGACGATGGCGGATTCCGCGATGGGAGTATCGATGACGCGCTCGGGTCCGAAGCGGTCAATGAAGCCATCGGTGACTTTGAAGGCACCACCGTAGATGCCGATGTCCTCGCCCAGGCAGAAGACGGTGGGATCGCGCTCCATTTCCTCCCAGATGCCCTGGCGGATGGCTTCGAGATAGGTGAGTTCTGGCATTGCGCTTCTTAATTTCGCCTTCTAACAACTCCCTCTTTCCGATCGTGCGTCATTTCAAATGGATCGCGGCCTCAACGCCCGCACGACCCGCCGCAGTTCCCTTTGTAACTTTCGGAGTTCGATACTTCGGTTTGATGTCGTGGCATCCATTCTCGCAATACACGCCGCCGGCGGCGGATTCCGGTTTGGGCATTGGGCTGGCGACTGCGAAATCACGGTCGGCTTCCAGTTGTTGATCGACCCCAGTGATCAGTTCTCGGTTCTCAGTTGGAGTCAGCCACTTTTTTGTGTTCAACAGGAAATTCTCGAAGCGGGCGATGGGGTCGCGTTTGCGCCAATACTCGAACAGGGGTTTGGGGACGTAGTCGGCTGCGTCGTGGATGGCGTGCCCTTTCATGCGCATCATCTTGGCTTCGATGAGCGTTGGGCCTTCGCCGCGGCGGGCACGTTCGCAGGCTTCATGGGCAGCGTCGTAAACCTGGCAGGCGTCGGTGCCGTCAACGATGACGCCCGGAATGCCGTAGGCGATGGCACGTTCGGCGAGGTCTTTCACGCGGAATTGCATGTCGGCGGGCGTGGAGTAGGCCCAGAGATTGTTTTCGACGAACAGGACGAGCCCGAGATTCTGCACGGCGGCAAAGTTCAAGCCTTCGTAGGTGACTCCGGTGGACTGGCCACCGTCGCCGATGTAGGTCATGACGGCGATGTTGCGTCCCTGCAAGCGCGCGCCTAGAGCCACGCCGGCGAGAACGGGAAGCAAGTCGCCGAGAGTTGAGATGGGAGCAACCACATTGCGGTCTTTGATGTCCCCGAAGTGCGATGATGCGTCGCGGCCCCGGGTCGGCGAACCAGCCCTGGCCATGTACTGCATCATGACGTCGCGCGGGGAAAAACCGCGGACCAGCGTCGAACCCTGATTGCGGATCAAGGGCCCAAGCCAGTCGTCCTTGTGCAACGCGTAAGCGGAAGCGCAGGAGCAGGCTTCCTGACCCAGGCCGAAGTAAACGCCGCCGACCACCTTTCCCTGCTTGTAGAGATTCTCCAGCGCGGTCTCCATCTTCCGGTTGAGCAACATCCAGCGATAGATTTCGATGCATTGCTTCTGGCTCAGATATCTGGAATCGCCGATGGGCGGCACGGGCGCGCTGAGGTCGCCGGTGACTTCGTAGCTCACTTTGCCGCCTTTGCGGACCTGGCGAATCGTGATGCTGGGCTTTTCCAGACGATGATCGGGGATGGTGTAAGTGCGCTGGTTCGCGGTCGGGGCGGGTGCGGACCTGGCAGCACGTCTTGCTTTTTGCTTTTTAGCCATCGGCGGCGTCATCCATGCTAACGCGGAGGGTTCGGTTCTGTCGCCTCCCGGAAGTTCGCGCCGCTAGGCCCAGAAGGTATCTTCTTCCTTGTGCAACTGGCGCAGTTGCTCTGGCGGTTTTACGGGCACACCCAATGATTGCCCTAACAAGGCATCCAGATTCTCTGGCCAGAGCATCTGGCTCTCGAAGACCACGCCGAAGTTACGCGAGACGGAATGTGCCACTTCCTGCAGCGACAGTTCATGGCCTAATTCTTTCGTCATGGAGGTCACGGGTCTGGTAGTGATGCCGCAAGGAACGATCAGGTTGAAATAGTCGAGATCGGTGTTGACGTTGAAGGCGAAGCCGTGGGAAGTCACGGCGCGGGAGATGTGGACGCCAATGGCGGCGATTTTGGCTTGTTCCTTGACCGGGTGGCAGGTCTCCGACCCGCCCTGCCCGGGTCGAAGACCCGGGCCCACATGCTCTGCGGTAGTCCAGACGCCAGTGAGGCCGCAGATGCGGGCGGCGGGAATGCCGAAATCAGCGCAACTGCGGATAAGGACTTCTTCCAGGCGGCGCACGTACTCGATCGCGCCCAGGGTTCTACGCTTGCCGTCGGACGTGGCGATAGCACGTAAATCGAAAATGGGATAGCCGACCAACTGGCCGGGACCATGGAAGGTGACGTCCCCGCCGCGGTCGCATTCGAATACCTCAACGCCACGCTGGGTCAGCAGTTCGAGTGACGCAACGATGTTTTTCCGGCTGGCATTGCGGCCGAGAGTAATGACCGGCGAATGCTCGAGCAGGAGGAGGACGTCGCCGATGCGCCCTTCTTTGCGCAGTTCGACCAGGCGCTGTTGCAGGCGCACGCCTGTCGGATAGTCGATGGTGCCGAGTTGGAGGACGGAGATCAAGGGGGATTGGGCAATTGGGTAACTGGGTAATTTGGTAATTGGGCAATTTCAAGACTACGCGCATTTTCAAATTACCCAATTACTAAATTGCTCAATGGCTAAATTCCTCAGGCGTTAATTGCCATCCCATACACACTATTGGAGGCGTCGAGCATGGCCTCGGCCAGCGTGGGGTGGGCGTGAATCGTCCACATCAAATCTTCGACTGTGGCTTCGAGTTCGATGGCCACGACCGCTTCGGCGATCAGTTCAGTGGCCTGCGGGCCGATGATGTGCACTCCCAGAATCTCGCCGTAGTCGGCATCGGAGACGATCTTGATGAAACCTTCATGCTGGCCCACGATCGATGCGCGCGAGTTTGCGGTGAAGGGGAACTTTCCGACCTTGACGTTGTAGCCCGCCTCTTCGGCCCTGGCCTCGGTCAAGCCCACGCTGCCGATTTCGGGATGGCAGTAAGTCGCGTTGGGGATGTGCTCAGGATTGATGGGCTTGCCCTTCTTGCCGGCAATTCTGGTGACAGCAACGATGCCTTCCATGGCGCCGACGTGGGCCAGTTGCGGCGTCCCCAGCACGATGTCGCCGATGGCGTAAACCCCGGGCTCAGCGGTTTGCATCCAGCTGTCGGTCTTGATGAAGCCGCGGTCGGGCTTGATTTTCGTTCTTTCCAGGCCGAGGTTTTCAGTTCGCGGCTTGCGGCCCACGGCGATCAGGATCCTCTCAGTTTCGATCTTCTGCGGTTTGCCATCCACGCTGAAGTTTACAGTGATTCCTGATTTGCTTTTCTCGATCTTGTCCACCTTGGCGTGAGTGTGGAAATTGATGCCGCGCTTGCGATAGACCCGCGCCAGCTCTTTGGAAATTTCTTCGTCTTCTATCGGAACGAGGCGGGGCAGCATTTCGATGAGGGTAACTTCCGTGCCGAAGGAACGAAATATGGATGCGAATTCGACGCCCACCGCTCCCGCGCCAACGATCACCAGGGATTTGGGAATTTCCTTGAGGGCGAGGATCTCAATGTTGCTGAGGATGCGGTCGCCGGGTTCGAGACCGGGCAGCATACGGGCTTCCGATCCGGAACAGAGGATTACATTCTTCGCCTTGACCTGGCTGGCCTTGCTGTCAGCGGAGACTTCGATTGTCAGCACACCGTTTTGTGCCGGACCGGTCAGCTTGCCATAGCCTCGGATCGTTTCTACCTTGTTCTTCTTCATCAGGAAATCGAGACCCTTGGTATGCTTGGCCACGATCTTCGACTTGCGCTCCTGGATGGCCGCCCAATTCAGCTTTGGGGAATCGACGCCTTCGATGCCGAATTCTTTTGCTCCTTTGAGGTGGTCCCAAAGTTCGGCGTTGAACAGGAGGGCCTTGGTCGGGATGCAGCCTACATGGAGACAGGTGCCGCCCAGCACGTTGTCTTTTTCGATGAGAGCGGTTTTCAGTCCGTACTGGCCAGCGCGGATGGCGGCAGTGTAGCCGGCCGGACCGCTGCCGATGATGGCGACGTCGTAAATGGTTTCGGGCAAGGAGCGTTCCTCACTATGAAGAGATGCTTGATGGCAAACGTTTGATTCTAGAACAGAAAGAGCCAAAGTTGCGATAGCAAGGCGCTCGGCAAGCCAGGGTAGCAACATAGCTGTAGGCCCGACGACCCGCAACAAGCTGAGCTTGGACGGGGCACCCTCGAGCGATCACATTGGCTTCAGGGAGCGAATTAAGGGAACTTCCAGCTTATGGTGGGCGTAAAATTGTGTGTAAGGAGGCCTCTATGCACGTCTTTGGGTTCTTCCTATTCCCGATCTTTGGATCCGGATTTCTCCTCTATTTTCTGCCTACGATTGTGGCCCTGCTGCGCGAGAAACACGACAGGCTTTCCATCTTTCTGCTCAATTTCTTTTTAGGATGGAGCGTAATTGGATGGATCGTCGCCCTGGTTTGGGCATGCAAGAATGACCGGGTGGTTTACGTGCAGAGTCCGCAACGTTACTAGCCCCGAACGAGCGCAGGACATGCCAGCTTCGCTCGGCCCGAACGGGTTCCTTCGCCTTCGCTCCGGGCAGGCTCTGTCATGCTGAGCGGAGGTAGAGCGGTCGCTCGCGACCGCTCTACCGAAGTCGAACCACCCCTACCTTCTCCACACTCTCATCCACCGGTACGACCCCCTGCTCAAGACAATCCTTGCGGGTTACGCTCGTGAAGCGCGCATGAGGGTATAGGGGTCCTTCGACTCTCCGCTTCTTCGCCAGCGAAGGAGCGGCTCGCTCAGGATGACAGAGTATAAGCTAGGCCAGCAGGCGGGCCGCTTCCCGAGCGTAGTAGGTGACGATGATGCTCGCTCCCGCCCGGCGAATCGAGGTCAACGATTCCATCATGACGCGGTCGCGGTCGATCCAGTTATTGCGGGCGGCAGCTTCGATCATGGCGTACTCGCCGGAAACCTGGTAGGCCGCCAAAGGCAGGTCGAAGCGCTCGCGGGCCGCGGCAATCACGTCCAGATAAGGCAGGGCGGGCTTCACCATGATCATGTCGGCTCCCTCTTCGATATCGGCCTCGATCTCGCGCATGGCTTCACGCAGGTTGGCACCATCCATCTGGTAGGAGAGGCGATCACCGAACTGCGGCGCCGAGTCAGCAGCTTCGCGGAAGGGGCCATAGAAGCCGGAGGCGAACTTGGCGGCATAGGAAAGAACGGGTGCATTGGGAAAGCCAGCCTCATCGAGTGCCTTGCGAATGGCGGCTACGCGGCCATCCATCATGTCAGAGGGGGCGACGATGTCAACCCCGGCACGAACCTGTGAAACCGAGGTCCGGGCCAGCAGTTCGAGGGTGGCGTCGTTCAGGATCTCGAATTCCTTTCCGGCAGTGCGGGCCGCGGCTAGCGCGTCGATCGCCGTCATCTTGTCCTGGGGTTTGACAGCCATCGCGGCCATCGAATTCATGGCTGCTGCCCCGAGCGATTGCGGCGTTTGCGGCGTGCGCACGATGCCGCAGTGTCCGTGAGACATGTATTCGCACAGGCAAACATCGCCCATGACGATGAGGCTCGGAACTTCCCGTTTGATGGCGCGGGCGGCTTGTTGAACGATTCCGTTTTCCGCCCAGGCGCCGGTGGCGACCTCGTCTTTGGTTTCAGGCAGGCCAAAGAGTATGACTGCGGGGACGCCCAGCGAAAGAGTCGCTCGGGCCTCTTTCACTGCTTCATCCACGGAAAGATTGAACACGCCCGGCATGGACCGGACTTCCTTGCGTACACCCTCGCCCGGACACACGAACAGGGGGTAAACCAAGCCTTCAGGCGTAAGGCGGGTTTCGCGCACGAGCGTGCGCAGATGCTCATTCTGGCGCAGGCGGCGGAGGCGGGTGACCGGAAAGGTCATGGGGAGATTCTAGCAGAGGGGTACAGTCATCGGCCTTCAGCCAAGAAGGGCAACACCGAGGGTGGAAAGCTGACGACTGACGACGGCACTTGGTGGTACTAAAGTAACTCTTTGTCTCCCTGGGAACTGATCCGCAGCAAGCTCAACCACTAAAATGCGGAATATCAATGATCTCAAGGCGTCAATGGCGGATCGCCTATATCGTCGGCATAACCCTGATCTATGCCAGCGTATCGCTGAGCATGTCGGCTGGGTTCGGGCTGCTCGCCTTCGGTGATATTGCCCAGTTTTCATTGCTGTTTGTAGCCTTCCTGCTCATGGTAGCGAACGCGGTTTCGAACCGCGGCCAAGTCCGTCTGTTTTGGGGCCTGATGGCGCTGGGCTGCCTGTTGTGGTCGACAAATCTGGCCTTGTGGACGCTGTACGAAGTAATTTTGCGGCGCCCCATTCCTGATCCGTTCATCGGAGACGCAATCCTCTTTGTTCACGTCGTGCCGTTCATGGCGGCGGTGGCGCTGCGTCCTCACCTGTCAGAGGAAAAGAAGCTTTACTTCAGCACTTTGAACTTCCTGACGCTGCTGGCTTGGTGGGTCTTTCTCTATGCCTACATCGTGTTCCCGGACGAGTACGTGGTGCTCAACGTTTCCGTTTACAGTCCGCATTACGATCTGCTTTATCTGGTGGAAAACCTGGCATTCCTGGTCGTGCTCGGCATGCTGGCGTGGAACGCACGGGGCGCATGGAGGGAGATCTACTGGAACCTATTTGTGGCTTCAGGACTCTACGCAGTGAGTTCGCTGGCGCTGAATGCCGCCATTGCCCGCGGTCAATATCACACGGGCAGCATTTATGACATCCCGTTCATCGCCTCGGTATGCTGGATGATCTGGGCCACGTGGCTGGCGCGGGAAACCAAGCCGCCTTTGCAACCTGCGCCGGCAGAACGCTCGCGCTGGCAAATGCTCGCTCCCCGGCTGGCAATGCTGGCGATGCTTTCCCTTCCCGTGATGGGTTACTGGGCATGGTTTCGCGACACGGCGGCGCCCAACTTGCGACAGTTCCGCCTGCTGGCCACGCTGGCAGCCATGATGGTCCTGGGGCTTTTCGTATTTCTTCGCCAATTCCTGATGGACCGGGAACTGGTACGGCTGTTGGAAGAGTCGCGCTCCAGCCTGGAAAATATGAAACGCCTGCAGAGCGAACTGGTGCAGCGGGAGAAACTGGCGTCGCTGGCTCAACTGGTGTCGGGAGCAGCACACGAGATCAACAACCCCCTGGCTGCAATCCTGGGATACTCCGAGTTGCTGGCGGCCGAGGCAGATGTGGAATCGGACCAGGCCAACATGGCGCGCAAGATCGGCCAGCAGGCCAGGCGAACCCGGGAGCTCGTGTCCAGCCTGCTCAGCTTTGCCCAGCAGTCACCCGGAGAAAAGGCGCTGCTGGATATGGGCTCGGTGGTACAGCGGGCTCTGCAAATGAGAATGCTGCGCACGGAAAACAAGAACATTCATGTGGAGAGCCGGATTGCGCCCGGGCTTCCGCAAATCTGGGGCAACGTCAATCAACTCTTCCAGTGCTGCGTGGAGATCATCGGGAACGCGACCGACGCTCTGGAAGAGGTGGGCGGTGGGACTCTTTCTGTCAGCGTGATCGAGGAAGGTGACGAACTGGTGATGGAGTTTTCCGATTCCGGCCCCGGCATCCGGGACCCACAGCGTATCTTCGATCCCTTCTATACCACCAAAGCTGTCGGGAAAGGCATGGGACTGGGGCTGAGCGTCACTTATGGTGTCGTCCAAGACCATCAGGGACAAATCAGCTGTGAGAACCGGCCTGAAGGGGGAGCGGTTTTCGAACTTCGTTTTCCCGCGGCGAAGCAGGCGGCACCGAAGATGGCCGTAGCCGCTCAGGCCTAGGCCTGGATGCTGCATGCCGGTTGCCGGTTTCCGGTTTCCGGTTTCTGATTTCAGATTTCACTTGTCGGTTGTCAGTTGTTAGCTCAAATCCCGGACTTCAGGCCTGCACCAGGAGCTCCCGCTCACGCCCGATTCTCGCCGGGCCAAAGTGCGTTTACGCTTTACGCCAGCCTCGCCAGATCCTTGCAACTCTTCCACGGCGGGGCGGACGGCATTCTTGTAACATGAAACCCGATGCACTCTGTTCTCATCCACAGCAGCGCCCAGGTATTGGAGTTCGAGTCTCTGCTCGATTTGATCCGTGGATACGGATCCTCGCCGCTGGGGCGGGAGCGGGCGGCTGCGCTGGCTCCCTCCGTCGATCGCCGGTGGATTGAAAATCAGCACCAGCTCACCAGCGAGATTCGGGAATTCCGGCGCGTGGGAGGACGCTTCGATTTCTCAGGCCTGCTGAATATCTCAAATCAGGTCGAGAAGGCGCGCATTGACGGCGCGGTCCTCGAAACCACTGAGATTCGCGATGTGGTGCTGGTGATAGACCGCGCGGCCGAGTGGCGGGAGATCGCTCTGAGTCCGCCGGCGGCAATGAAAGTGGCGTGGACCGCGGTGGCGGAGCTTTCATCCGGCATTATCGACTTCACCGAATTCCTGCGCGGCTTTCGCAATAAGATCCAGCCCGACGGCACGCTCGAAGACCGGGCCTCGCCCGAACTGGCGCGAATCCGGCGCGAGATCGAACGGCAAAAGAGGACGATCCAGGAGTCGCTGCGCGGCTATCTTCGCCGACTGGCCGAGGGCGGCGCGGTGCAGGACGAACTGATCACGATCCGCGGCGAGCGCTTCGTGATCCCGATCAAGATCGAGCAGAAGCGCCGCGTACAGGGTGTGATTCACGGAGCCAGTTCCAGCGGGCAGACCGTCTTCGTCGAGCCTCTGGAAACCATTGACCAGAACAACGAACTGGTGCGACTGCTCGATGAAGAAATGGCGGAGATTCACCGCATCCTGCTGGAGATGACGCGCCGCATCGGTGAAACCTCCGAGCCGATCCTTAAGGCTGTGGACGTGCTGGGCGAACTGGAGTTGCAATTCGCCAAGGCCCGTTTCGCCGAAGACTACAGCTGCGTGCCGGCGAGAATCTACCAAGAGCACGGCACGGTGGAGCAGGACCGGGTGGAGCGCGGCAGAGTGGAGCAGGGCTTCAGCCCTGCAAATCCGGATGGCACGACTTCCGGAGCTTCAGCCCCTGAGGGACCTGCACGAGGACTGGTCCTGCGCGACGCCCGCCACCCACTGCTGGAGCGCAACCTGAAGGCCAAAGGGCGGGCACGTCGTTCCCATGAGCATCGAGCTCGAAGGTGAGCGAGCTGGAGTTGGTCATCACCGGTCCCAACACCGGCGGAAAAACCGTGGCCTTGAAGACGGTTGGCCTGCTGGCCCTGATGGCGCAGGCCGGCATTCCCGTCCCCGCCGATCGCGCCGAGTTGCCGGTGTTCGATGCCGTGCTGGCCGACATCGGCGACTACCAGTCCATCGAACAGAACCTTTCGACATTCTCCGCCCACGTCACCAACATTGAATTCATCTCGCGCACTGCGACAGCCAACTCGCTGGTACTGCTGGACGAACTGGGCTCAGCTACTGATCCAGAAGAAGGCGCGGCGCTGGCGGTGGCGATCGCCGAGTACTTCCGTCAGATCGGATGTATCACGGTGATCTCCACCCATCACACCTCGCTGAAGGTCTTCGGCGCGAATACCCCGGGCGTGGTGAATTCTTCAGTCGGATTCGACGAAGCCACACTGCAGCCTACTTACGAATTGAAGATCGGCGTGCCGGGAGCCTCGGCGGGCATCAACATCGCGCAGCGGCTGGGGCTGAATCCGTCCATCATCGAGGCGGCGCGCTCGAAGCTGGGGACGCAGGCGCGCGATGTCGGCCAGTTTCTCGACAGCCTGCATGCCAACCTGCGCGAGGCCGAAGGGGAACGCCTTCGCCTGAAGGCCCGCGAGCAGGAACTGGAGCGCGAAAAGGCAAGCCTTGCCGCCGAGGGGCGGAAAGAGCAGCAGGCGAAAATCAAAGACATGGAGAAGAAACTTGAGACCCTGTTGCGGGATTTCGAGTATCAGGCACGAGAGATGGTTAACGCCGTCCAGGACCGGGCTGCATCGCAAAAGCTGTCGAAAGACGCCGAGCGGCGGATTGCGAAACTTCGGCGGGAATTCGGTGAACAGTTCGATTCCACGGTGGTGGCGCACAGCACCGGGGCCGACCGGGGCGATCCCAATGCGCAACCGCAACTGGTGAAGCATGTTTCCCAGGGCGATACGGTCAAACTCAAGTCGGTAGGCCGGCCTGCCGTGGTGAGCCGGCGCATCGACGAGAATCATTTTGAAGTCGAAGTCGGCGCCATGAAGATGAAGATTGCCCGCGACGACATTGCGGAAGTACTGTCGCGGGCGACGGATTCGCCAGTCAAAGCCGCCCGGGCACGCGGAATCTCGGTGTCTTTGGAGCAGGAAGGTGCCAGCGTGCCGTCAGAGATCAATGTGATCGGCCGCACCGTGGATGATGCCACCCGCGAAGTGGAGAAATTCGTAGACCGCGCGTTCCTGGCCGGATTGCCGCGAGTGCGCGTCGTGCACGGCAGCGGCATGGGCATTTTGCGCAAAGCGTTGCGACAGTATTTGCAGAAGCACCCGCACGTAGAATCGGTGACGGAGCCTCCGCAGAATGAAGGTGGCGGCGGGGCAACGGTGGTGGACCTGCGCGTGTAGGTTTTCGATGATATAGGGGTGCTTCGACTGCGGAAGAGCGGTCGCCAGCGACCGCTCTTCCTCCGCTCAGCATGACATTCCAGATTGGGACAGATTGAAAAGTTTGTGACGACCGTCACAACCAACCGTCTCAAAACTCTCTACTCTGTCATCCTGAGCGAAGCCGCTTCTTCGCTGGCGAAGAAGCGGAGAGTCGAGGACCCCTACATCACATGCGCGCTCGACGAACCTATTACGTGTACATCATGGGCAGCATCTCTGGCACGCTCTACATCGGAATAACGGGTAACTTGCACAAGCGGGCCTTCGAGCAAGGTTCCACCGCATTGAAGGTTTCACGGACGATTACGATGTTGACCGCCTTCTTTATCGGGAATCTTACGATGACGTTCACAAAGCGATTGGGCGCGAGAAACAGCTCAAAGGTTGGCGCCGGGCGAAGAAAATTGTGCTGATCGAATCCATGAATCCGCAGTGGGTGGATTTGAGCAAAGGGTGGTACCCGTGGATGGATGGGTGCCAGGCAGGGTAGGGGTGCGTCGACTGCAGAAGAGCGGTCGCAAAGCGACCGCTCTTCCTCCGCTCAGCATGACAAAGGGTAAGTAAGCGCGAACACTTGCTTGTCAGGGCACGGGTTTTCCTCCTGGATCAACCGAATAGCGGTTCCTTCCACAGCTTCTCCACAGCAATCTCCATCCGGTATATTCAAAACAGCGGCTTTCAGCCTCACAATTCCTGCGGACAGTTGTGCCTTCGACCATGACCGAATCCAGCGACTTCAAGGAAAGCGTCAAGCAGCAGGCGGACATCGTTCGCATTGTCGGGGATTACGTCAAGCTGAAGAAGGCGGGGGCGCAGAATTATTCCGGGCTTTGTCCCTTTCATAACGAGAAGACACCGTCTTTTTCCGTCCATGCCGCGCGGCAGTTTTATCACTGCTTTGGCTGCGGTGTTTCCGGCGATGTTTTCAGTTTTGTCCAGAAAGTCGAAAACATTACCTTCCCCGAGGCGGTGCGGGCGGTGGCCCAGAAGTTGGGCATTGCTTTGCCCAAGATCACGTTCTCGAGTCCGGCGGAGGCCAGGGAAGCCGGATTGCGAACCGTGCTGCTGGACGTCCATGAGCGGGCCTGCGCTTTCTTTCAGGAATATCTAAGGCGGCCGGAGGGAGCACATGCCCGCGAGTACATGGCGGGACGCGGCCTGAACGAGGAAGTCATCAAGGCATTCAGGATAGGGTTTGCGCCGGATTCCGGGTTTCTTTTGCGCGACCGCTTGAAGGGCGAGTTCGAAGAAGATGTGCTTCGGGAAAGCGGGGTGTTCTCCTGGAAGGCGGAGAGCAGTCGTCAGTCGTCGGTCGTCGGTCGTCAACAAAACAACAGGTCCCTCGACTCCGCTCGGGATGACAGGGCTGAGGTGGCGAGCACGCAAAGTGATCTCACGGCCAAGGGTCTCGGGTCCAAAGAGGTTCGGCCAACGACCAATGACCAACGGCCAACGACCCCTTCGATCTACGCAAAGTTTCGCAACCGGGTCATGTTCCCCATCACGAATGAAGCCGGCCGCGTGATTGCATTTACGGGGCGGACGCTCTCTGCCGATGAGAAGGCTGGGCCCAAATATCTGAATTCGCCGGAGACCGCGATTTACTCCAAGTCGCGGGTGCTGTTCAATCTCGACCGCGCGAAAGAGGCGATTCGCAAACTGGATTACGCCATCCTGGTGGAAGGACAGATGGACTGCATCTCGGTCTGTGCCGCGGGCTTTCACAACGTGATCGCCAGCTCGGGGACGGCATTTACCGAACTGCAGGCCCGGCTTTTGGGGCGTTTCACAAAGAATGTTGTGGTCAATTTCGATCCGGACACGGCGGGGGCCAAGGCCACGGAACGCACCCTGGGTTTGCTGGTGGAAGAAGAGTTTCAGGTAAAAGTGCTTACCCTGGAATCAGGCTTCGATCCCGATCTGTTCATCCGGCGCAAAGGGAAAGAGGCATACGCTGGTGCGCTGAAAAACTCGCAGAAGTATTTCGACTATCTCATCGAACGGGCACGGGCGCAGTTTCCGGTCCGCGAGCGCAGAAGGCAAGGTGAAGGCGGTGAATTATCTGCTGCCCCACATCCAGCGCGTGCCCAGCCGCATTGTTCGCGACGAGCTGGCGCGGGAGATGGCGCAGAAGCTGGGCATCGACTCGGCTGTGCTGCGCCAGGAGTTGAAGCACGCCGCTGCCAACCGCTCCACGGCGACCCTTAAGGCCAGGGCGGAGGTCCAGATCACGGACGCGGAGAGAATACTGATCCGGGCGCTGGTCTCGGCCACCGACATCCAGACTTCGGACGAACATTTTTCGGCTCGTGACGGCGTGGAAGAGGAGTTCGATCCCTGCCGCCAGGCCCAGTTCGTCCTCAAGAGCGAACTTCTGCACCAGGGCGTGGCCACCGAGTCGCTGATCGAAGTGCTGCTTCGATCGGAGGCAGTCCACGTCACCGACCTGCCCTTACCCGAGAGTGACCGCAACCTGCTGGCTTCCATCCTCATGAAGGATGACGAGGAGCTCTCCGCCGAGCGGCTGGAGGGCGCGGTACGGGCCTTGCGCCGCATCCAACTCAGAAGGAAGCTGGAGGACGTACAGAGGGAATTGCAGGTCACGCGCGGGCGGGAGGCCGGTCAAATACAGGCCCTTCTGGAGGAGAAGATGCGTCTGAAGCGCGCCTTGATGGATCCCAGCCTGGCTGAGGACAGCCCCACAGCCCGGCCGGCATAGGGCGAAAACACTATGAAACTAAATGGAGTTGGATAACATCTAATTCAGCAGTTGACGGGAACATGGACGGGGTGTGTCAAAAATCAGCATAACGCTGATGTTCGCTAAACCCCTCCGATGCTATAATTCGAAGGTTTGTGCCCGGCGCGCAGCTCGCCGCTTCACGTTCCCACCGCTAAAAAACGCTCTCTGTCCTTTCCGTAGGACGAAAAGAAGGTAATCCGTCTTGGCTCTTGACGACAAGTACGACGATATCAAAAAGCTGATCGACACAGGTAAAGAGAAGGGATATCTGACCTATGACCAGGTCAACGACCTTATCCCGCACGACGTGCATTCTCCCGAGGACCTGGACGATCTGCTGACCACCATAGGTACGCAGGGTATCGATGTGCTGGAGGGACCAAAGCTTCCCTCCTCCGCGCTCGACAAAAAGTTCGAAGAAGAAGGAGAAGTCGGCGAGGACGTCGAACTCGACCTCACGCCCGGCGCTCTGGAAAAAACCAACGACCCCGTCCGCATGTATCTCCGCGAGATGGGAACGGTGCCGCTGCTCACTCGCGAAGGCGAAGTAGAGATCGCCAAGCGCATTGAGCGCGGGCAACTGCGGGTGCTGAAAGCGCTCTCGCGGTCCCCGATTGTCATTAACGAATTGCTGGCGATGGGAGAGGACCTGAAGAAGGGCGTCCGCTCCATCAAGGAAGTGGTCACCTTCGACGAGGAGGAGATCACCGACGAGATCCTGCAGAACCGGCTGAAGGAGTTCACCGGGAAGATCGACGATCTGGCCAAGGCTTACAAGAAGGCCGGCCAGTTGATCGAGAAGTTCGCCGCTGTCTCCCAGAAGAAGCGCCCCAAGGACTATCGCCGCGCTCGCTTGAACCTGGCGCGGGCGGTGGTGGCCGTTTCCCTGTGCGTCCGCAAGCTGGGATTTACCAACGCCGAGCGCAAGCGTTTGATCGACCGGGTGAACAAGACGGTCGATACCATGCGGTCGCTCGACCGGCAATCGCAGAACCTGGAACGCAAGGCGGAAGCCACCCGCAGCGAAGAGCAGAAGAAGGACTACCGCCGCCAATCGCGTTCCGTCCGTTCCGAGCTGGAAAAACTGGAGGGCGAAGCCGGGGTTTCCTTTCAGGAGCTCAAGCGAACCCAACGGGAAATCATCCAGGGGGACATGGATGCGGAGCAGGCCAAGCGGGAGCTGATCGAGGCCAACCTCCGCCTGGTGGTTTCCATTGCCAAGAAGTACACCAACCGCGGTTTGCAGTTCCTGGACCTGATCCAGGAAGGCAACATCGGCTTGATGAAGGCCGTGGACAAGTTCGAATACCGCCGCGGATACAAGTTCTCGACTTATGCCACGTGGTGGATTCGCCAGGCGATTACTCGTGCCATTGCTGATCAGGCGCGTACGATTCGCATCCCCGTGCACATGATCGAAACGATCAACAAGCTGATCCGCACTTCGCGGCAGCTGGTGCAGGAACTGGGACGCGAACCGACGTCGGAAGAAATCGCCAAGCGCATGGACATTCCAGTCGCGAAAGTGCGCAAGGTGCTGAAGATCGCGCAGGAACCGATCTCTCTGGAAACGCCGATCGGCGAAGAGGAAGATTCACATCTGGGCGACTTCATCGAAGACCGCGCCGTGGTCTCGCCGGCTGAGGCCGTGATCAACGTCAACCTGAAAGACCAGACTTCGCAGGTGTTGCGTACGCTTACACCGCGCGAAGAAAAGGTTATCAAGATGCGTTTTGGGCTGGAAGATGGTTCGGAGCACACGCTGGAAGAAGTCGGCCAGTCGTTTGCCGTGACCCGCGAGCGCATTCGCCAGATCGAGGCGAAGGCATTGCGCAAGCTGCGGCATCCCTCGCGCTCGCGGAAGTTGCGGGCGTTTCTGGATGGGGTGCGCGACTAGGCCTTCACCACGGAGACACCGAGGCACGGAGGAAATCCAAACGAATGAAGGCACGACTTCGGTCGTGCCTTTTTTCTTTGGCCATGAGTTGAGCAGGTTGACCCTATGCCCGGGTATAAGGTTCACTATGAGGGTATGAGGATCGGCGAACTGGCGGGCAGAGCTGGGGTCAATGTTCAGACCATCCGCTTTTATGAGCGGCGACGAATCTTGCGGGAACCGCCCAGAAACTCTTCCGGTTACCGCTCTTACGGCAACGGCGACCTGGAAAGCATTCGCTTTATCAGGCAGAGTCAGGAACTGGGTTTCACTCTCAAAGAGATCCAGCAACTGATGAGACTCCACCCCGCTGCCACCGCAGCATCGTCCAGCGCCGCCAGGAGATCGCGCGAGCGGCAGGATATCGCAGGGATCACCCGGGCGCGGCTGGAACACATCGAACAGAGGTTGAGTTTGCTGAAGGCCATGAGGACGCAACTGCTTTCCATGCTTCATCGTCTGGAGGCAGCGAATTCGGGAGGCTGCCCGGCTTCTCCCGAACCCGCCAGAAAGCCCCGGGCCTAGGAGTAACAACGACTCCTATTCCTGCTGTCTCTCAATTATTTCTTGACCCTATACCAAGGTACGGCCTGCACATTGGAGCAGGGAGAGACTCGTCGTGCCTGACTCTGCTTTCTTTTCGAAGAGCACTCGGACCTGGATCTTTGCCTGTATTGCACTCGCCTTGCTGGTTGCCTTTGCCGTATGGCGCAGTGCGGAGAAAGCCATGGAGATGGAATCGGCCGCCAGCGGGGCGGCTGCTTTCGAGTTGCTCAAGCCCGGAGACCTGGTAAAAATCGTATTGGAAGTTACGGACTCATCGCCCGGCGAAACCATTAAAGGGAGACTCCTCGAAAAACAGACCGAAACAGTTTACAACCGCACCAGCACACTGGCCGAGGCGGATTTCGATAACAACACTTCTTTCGTCATGGGGAGGGCCGCAGACATTCATCCGGGGGCGGTCCTGCACATTACCGGAACCGCCACCTCCCGTCACACGGTCCATGCGCGACAGATTGTCGTGCTGACGGGATATGTCCAAGCCCGATAGGCGGCGCGCATGATTGCGTATCTTGTCAGCAGTGTCACGGGATGGATCGCGGTGATCCTGGCGGCTTTCGAAATTGTGCTTCCCTACTGGCTGCGGCGAGTTTCGCCGATCCAGGATCGAGCCACTCCAGGAAGCCATCCTTCCACTTACCTTGGAAGAATGCGGCCGCACTACTGGCTGGGGTACCTGCTCATAGCCCTCTCCCTGGCGCACGCCTCCGCAGTGATGCGGACGCCGTTGGGCCGAGCCAACGCGAAAGGCATCTGGGCCGCCACGGGCGCACTGGCTCTGTTGTTGCTTCAGTTTTGGCTGGGGCTCTACTTGCAGACTGCCGTCGGAAGGAGCAGACAGTTGGTCAAACGATGTCACTTCTGGGGGATGGTATCTATTGCGGGCTTGCTAATTTTGCACATCGGCCTGAACGCACCTTAGCAATCACTCGGTCATTCGTGGGTGGCGAACCGGCTTTTCGGTTGGTATGAACCGTGTCATCCGTGGCGCGGAATTTTCTCCGCCTTTTCCTTCCCTTTCCACAAGGAAGTCTCATCCTCCACAGTTTTCGCACAACGCAAGACCAATTTCCGGTTGCGCGTGATTCGATATTCGCGCACAGTGCTTACAGTGCAAACGTGAGATGCATTGAGCCTGCTCGCGACGGTAACAGAGCTGGCGGTGACCGGCGGTTCTCGAGGGTGAACCACCGGGAGGGTTTTTAGGAATGCGCTTCGGCGTGTTTCAGGAAAACTCGGGCGTTGCGGCCTCCTCAGAGAGTCCTTCCCTAAAAAGCTGGACTGGCGCCGCAGCTCTCGCAGTCGCCGCAGGACAATATCCGCGAGTCTAGTATTTGCGGATGATCGGCTGCAGGGTGGACCGGCGAACGGACGCTCCTTCGGGAGTGCGGTTTCCTGGATTCACGCTTCGCCGCTAAACGCGGTGAAACCTGCAGACGTGGCACTCACGAGCGATGCGGCCCAGGTGGCTGGCCTGGGCCGCATTTTATTTGAGGGGTGCGCTTTCTGCCTGTTCCAGCTTGAGTGGGCGGGACGCCCACTTCGACAGCCGGCGGGACGCCGGCGCTACGGGGACGCGTCTCTCTTGAGTTTCGCTTTTTATTCACTATAATATTGTCGGTTCCCTTGGCAACTACTGACTACAGTCTCGCGCACAGCCTGCCGGCCAACGTCGAAGCCGAGCGGTCCATTCTCGGCGCCATCCTGCTGGACAACTTTGCTTACAACCAGGCGGCGGAGCATCTCAAGCCGGAAGACTTTTCTCTCGACTCCCATCGCCGTATTTACACCCGCATGATGGACCTGGCCGAGTCCTCCCGGCCAATCGACATGATCACACTGGTCGAGGAGTTCGGCCGCCACAAGGAACTGGAGGCCATCGGGGATGTAGGCTACATCTCCGGCCTGGTGGATGGCGTACCCGACCGGCCCAGCATCGAGCACTACATCAGGATTGTGCGCGACAAGGCGCTGATGCGTGGACTAATCCACGTCTCCAACTCCGCCATCGCCCGCGCCGCCGACCAGAGTGATCCCGCTGAAGAAGTTCTCAACGATGCCGAAGCCGCCATCATGCAGCTCTCCGAGAAGCGCATCGGCCGCGGCTTCATGGGAGTGCAGGAGATCGTCAAGGAATCTTTCGGATCCGTCGATGCCCTGCTGCAGCGAGGCCAGCGCATTACCGGGCTGGCCACGCACTACACCGATCTGGACGAGATGACCAGTGGACTGCAGCGCTCGGACCTGATCATCATCGCCGCCCGGCCTTCCATGGGGAAGACCGCCTTCGCCATGAACATCGCCGAGAATGCATCGATCGAAGACCAGAAGGTGGTCGGCATGTTTTCTCTCGAAATGTCGCGGGAGGCGCTGCTCCTGCGGCTGCTGTGTTCGAAGGCGCGGGTGGACTCGCACAAGATGCGCACCGGTTCGCTGTGGCGGGACGATATGGACAAAGTGGTCCACGCCATGGACCAGCTGGCGCACGCTCCAATTTTCATTGATGACACACCCGGCATCAGCCTCAGCGAGATGCGGGCCAAGGCGCGACGCCTGCAGCAATCCCAGGGCAGGCTCGATCTGATCATCGTGGACTACCTGCAGCTCATGTCAGGCGGGGGAAGACGGTACGAAAACCGCACCCAGGAAGTGTCCGCTATCTCGCGCGGGCTGAAGGGGCTGGCCAAGGAACTGAAGGTGCCGGTGGTGGCGCTTTCGCAGTTGAGCCGGGCACCGGAAAGCCGGGGCGGCGACCACCGTCCGCAACTCGCCGACCTGCGGGAATCGGGGTCGATCGAGCAGGATGCGGACGTGGTGGCCTTCATCTTCCGGGAAGAGGTTTACAAACCCGACGAGCCCGAACTGGACGGCGTCGCCGAGATCATTATCGCCAAGCAGCGCAATGGCCCGACCGGCCGGATCAAGCTGGCTTTCGTCAAGCGGTCCACCCGCTTTGAGTCCATGGCCCAGGACGGCATGGGGTCGCCGGAATAGGGGTTTCCAGGCTCGACCGCACTACAACTGCACTTCCAGACCCTGTGGAAAGGTTGTGGAAGCGAGGGTCTGTTCCGTTTTGGGAAAAGCCGGGTGACATTTCGCAGACTTCTTGCCCGCCGCTAAAATCCTCGTAACCCGCGTGGACGGAGGCACTTAGTCCCAGGCCCGGCACGGACTTCCAGAACTTAGCCGCTTCCGCCGAAGTTGTACACACTTTGGGATTTGCACATTCAAAGGGACATTGCCCTAATGTCGAGCGGGTAATCTGGACCGGAAATGGGCCCTGGGTTGGGCAAGGAAACGGGGCGCATCCGTAACTGTCCATCGCTGTCAGATCCGAGAGTGGACGAAAGAACGAAAGCGCCCCAGACCCAGGTTTGAGTCTTGGGACGCCCGTCGAACAGCCCTCCCCCAGAACTGCTCAAAAGCAAGATAAATCTCCTCCCGATTCGGGCAAATGGCCCCGTGGTGCCAGAGTGACGGCACGATCGGGCTAGGGCCGGGGAACGGCCCCGTCTGGGGGAAATGGCAAGCTGCGGGCAGGGATAAATTTCCCAGAGGCACGAGGCTCCACATCTCCCAGCATCTTGCATGTGGAGCCTCAGGCCAGGACCACTGAGGTATTGTGTCATCAGAAAAAGTGTGGCGGCTGAAAAGAAATCCAAGAGTCGGTTTACCGACGCGGACAACGAAATGCGCCCCCGGCCAGGGGCATCGCTATATTGACCAGATATTGCGGCGACCCAGCCGTGCCGTGGAGCGGGATCTAACGATCCTGGAAAGAAATGCCGATTAAGCTCTCGAGGCAGGCTGAAGCGCCGATTTGGCACCGGTTCGAACCCTGGACAAAGGCAACCAAGAACGAGCTATGACACGAACCGGAGAAATCATTCGCGCCCTGACCCTGCCTCCGGTGGATTTCGTACGCTCCCTGTTCAAGAGCCGGGAAAGCCTGCTGCGCCATAGCGATCCGCGGCATTCCGACGTGCCGGTGCTGCGCCGGGCAGAGATCGCCGCCGTGTACCACAGCCAGCGCGTGGCCGGCGACTTCTACGAATTCCTCCGGGTGGGCCCGTCGCGCGTGCTGTTTGGGCTGTTCGACCTGGCCGGCCGCAGGGAGGACACGCGCTCCATCCTGATCGCGGCCCAGAATACTTTTCGGAGCCTTGCGCCCACTCTTTTCGCAGGTAAGGACTTCAACGAGGCGGAAGCCATGGTTGGGCTTTGCCATGCGATCAACGGCACCATCCTGCAGGTTGCGGGCGGGATTCGCAGCTGTCCCGCATTCATCGGCTGCTACAACGAGGACCTGGGGACGGTGTGCTACGCCAACGCCGGTCACACTCCGGGATTGCTGCGCGACGCTTCCGGCGTAACCCAGTTGGAGGCGAGTGGGCTGCCGCTGGGCATTTTCTCGCATGCGACGCACAGCGCCTCCACCTGCGCCCTCGGGCCCGGAGCAGTGCTTCTGGTGGTTTCGCGCGGAATTGTGGAAGCGGAGTACAACAACGAAGAATTCGGACTGGAAGGCGCCAAGGACAGTCTGCAGCGAGCGTCCGCGCTCACGGCGCAGGACTTGTGCCTGGCCATTCTGCAGGCGGCGCAGAATTTCATGGACACTGCGCCGGCCCACAACGATGTCACTGCGCTGGCGCTGCTGCGCTACCGTCCCGATTCGCTGGGATCGCATTCACCGGAGCGCAAGCGGCGTCCTAGTGTCGCACCGGCAAAAGAAAACAAAACACGGAGCCGCATTCAAGCTGGCTGGTGACGCCGATTTTTCCGCCGTGCGCTTCGACGATGGCCCGCGCGATTGACAAGCCCATCCCTGTGCCCTGCACCCGGTAGCGCTGGTTCTTGCCGCGATAGAACTTGTCGAAGATCAGTCCTTGTTCCATGTCGTCAATGCCAGCCCCCTGGTCGGCGACACTCACTTCGACATTGGCGCCCTTCAACTCGGCGGTGATGCGAATGGGGGATTCCGGGGCTGAATACTTGGCGGCATTCTCCAGCAACTGGACGAGAACTTCCTTGATGCGGTCAGGATCCAGGCGGACGGAAATCGATCCCGGCACTCTGATTTCGACGGGGTGCTTGCCCAGCATCTGCTTGACCTCTTCCACTGCGGCCTGTACGAGCTCAAACACGACGCAATCCCTGAGGTCGAGTTGAAATTCGTGGGATTCAAGTTGCGCCACTTCCGCAGCCTCGCCGACCAAGCGGTTCAAGCGATCGGTCTCTTCGTTGATGACCGTCATCAATTCCTGGCGATCGTCGGGGCCCAGGCCGGTGGGCGAGAGCAGGCTGGTAATCGAAGCCTTGATCGCGGTCAGCGGAGTGCGGAACTCGTGGGTCACGGAGTCAAGAATGGCGGAGCGCAAACGTTCGCCCTCGCGGGCCGCTTCAGAGCGGGCCATGATCTCCACCGCATGGGCGCGCTCCACCGCGATGGCAATCAGGCTTCCCATGGCCGCCAGGGTTTGCCGGGAAAGGTTGCCGGCAACGCCCATCGCGCCGACGGTGCGCACTCCCATCTTGAGCGGAGTGAAACTCAGGTTGCGGGCGCTGTCCACCACCGCTTCGCCGCGGGCGATGATGGATTTAAGTTGCTCGGCATCCAGACCGGGGGTGTCGATTCCCGAACGATAGATGTTGCCCTTGTCGGGGACATAAACTACCGCGGCGGAGACGCCGAAGGTTTCGACCACATGTCCGGGTACCGCGTTCAGCAGTTGCAACACGTTGTCCGCGATCAGCAACTGCTGGCTGAAGCTGTACAGGCGCTCGAGTTCGCGACGCCGTCCCACGGCCTCGTCCGTCTGCTTGCGGGCCCGATCGGACAACTGGCTGGCGATCACAGCGGTGATGAGAAAGGCAAAAAGGGCGATCCAGTTCTGCGTGCCCGCGATGGTGAAGGTGCGAACCGGCGGAAGAAAATAGAAGTTGAAAACCGTGGTGGCGAAGAATGCGGTGAAGAGCGCGTAGCGCAAACCCCACAGGGCGGAGACGATCAAGACCCAGATCAGCAGGGTGAGGGCCACGGTGGTGGGATTGACGCGGAGGGCGGCGGTATAGATGTAGGCCACAAGAAGGAGAACCGCGGCACAAGCCGCAAAACGGAGCGCCGCCCTGATCACCGACTGGTTCACGACCAAGGATTGTAGCCGAATATCGACAAATCGACTGGCGTCCACGACAATAGGCGGCGATGGCCAAGACTCCGGAACAATGGCTGGAACACGCCGCGCCTGAAAAGAAGGGGGGCACGCTCAAGCTGTTCCTCGGATACGCCCCGGGCGTGGGGAAAACCTACAACATGCTAAGTGAGGCCATCCGGAGGAAGAGCCGGGGCGAAGATGTGGTCATCGGTATGGTCGAGACCCACGGGCGCAAAGGGGTGGTTGAGCTGACGGAAAAACTCGAAACCGTTCCCCGGAAGAACGTGGAATACAAAGGCACGGTTTTCGAGGAAATGGACCTGGATGGAATCCTGGCCCGCAAACCAGCAGTGGTCGTGGTTGACGAACTGGCGCACACCAACATCGAAGGCAGCAAAAACCACAAGCGCTACGAGGATGTCCTGCAGCTGCTGGATGCCGACATCGATGTATTGACGACCATGAATGTGCAACACCTGGAAAGCGTGGCGCCCAGCGTGCAACGCATCAGCGGCATCACGGTGCGTGAAACCGTGCCGGACTGGGTGATGAAGCGGGTGCGGGAAGTGGTCATGGCCGACCTCACTCCGGAAGCCCTGCAGACCCGCATGCGGCGCGGCGATATTTATCCCCTGGACCGGGTGGAGAAGGCGCTCTCGAATTTTTTTCGTCCGGGAAACCTGATTGCCCTCCGCGAGCTGGCCCTGCAGGAAGTGGCGCAGGAAGTTGACCGCAGCCTGGAAAATTATCTCGAGCAGGAGGGTGGAGATCGTAATCTTGGGATCCGGGAACGATTCGCGGTGGCGATCAGTTCCAATCCCGCGGCGCAGCACCTGATTGCCCGCGCGGCCCGCATGGCCAAGCGGCTGGACGGGGAGTTGTACGTGGTATACGTGGACATTGGAGTCGACGACAACGAGGCCAACCAGCGATCTCTGGCGTCGAACGTGCGTTTTGCTGAAGCCGTGGGGGCCCAGGTAGTCAAGTTAAAGTCGCCGACAGTGGCCAAAGCCGTGGCCCAGTTTGTCCGGGAGAAGCACATTACCCAGGTGGTCTTCGGCCATTCTTCGGTCAAAGGCTGGAAACGTTACCTGTATCTCAATGCCATCCACAAGTTTCTCCGGGACGCACCGCCGGTGGATGTCCACATTGTCACCCAGCAATCCTCTTAAACCCACATGGCTGACAAGAAGCGCATTCTGGTGGTGGATGATGAGCCGCAGATCACGCGGGTGCTGCGCACTGCTCTTGCCGGCAGCGGCTACGAAGTTCGCACCGCGAATGACGGTCAAGCCGGCCTGAGATCGGCGCGAGAGTGGCAACCGGACCTGGTGATCACGGACGTGTCCATGCCGAACATGACGGGGATTGAGTTTTGCCGCCAGCTCCGGTCCGAGTCTGCGTTACCTATTATTGTGCTGTCGGTGAAGGGCGAGGAGCAAACCAAGGTCGAGGCGCTCGACGCCGGGGCTGACGACTATGTGACCAAGCCGATCGGCATGGACGAACTGCTGGCGCGGGTGCGCAGGAACCTGGCGCGCACCCAGCCGACCGAGGACGTCGCCAAGCGGACCATTGTCATTGGCGACTTCAAGATCGATGCGGATGCGTTCCGGGTCTCGGTGAAGAACAGCGATGTGCGGCTTACGCCCAAGGAGTTCGAGCTTCTACTCTATCTGGCGAGACACCCCGGCCGGGTGGTTACGCATCGCACGCTGCTTCTTGCCATCTGGGGACCGAACAGCGTGGAGCAACCGGAACATCTGCGCGTGCTGGTGGGGCAACTGCGAAAAAAGATCGACTCCACGGACACGCCGCGCTACATCATCACCGAGCCTTGGGTAGGCTATCGTTTCGAGCCTGCCGGGAGCGATTGACTCTATTTCCTCTACGAACTCGCCGCTGCAGAGCGAGGGCTCGCGCCTACATTGATTGGGCACCGCCTTTATCCTGGCTAACTCCTTCCCGACGAAACTGTTGCCTCTTTACGATTCTTTTATGCACTTCTTATACAAACTTTACGGTCAAAATTATCCAATGCTATTGAGAGATGACAATGCTTCACCTGCAAACAGCCGCGAGTCCAGCAATGGTCACCATGCTGCTGGGCTGCGCTTTGGGCCTGGGATTCATGGTGCGTTTTCTCATCGCCTTGACCGTCGATGGGAAAGAGGCGCTTTCCGTGCAGCCGGTTCGCTCCGGAGGACTACGCTACGCCACGGATCGATCGCGATCCCAGGCAGCGTACCACGCGGCAGTCGCGAACTCCGCGTCTCATCTTGCCATTGGGGTGGTGCGAATCACCCGCGCGCTTGCTGCTAACAGGACCCGAGGGAACAGGCGCCCTTCAGTTGACCGGCTTCATCTGGTGACCCTCGGCAAGATCCATCGAGAAATCGATGCCACAGCCCAGCGCCGGTATCGCTCGGGCTGAGGCTACGTTAATGAATCGGAGGACCCAAGACATGCGAGACATCATTTTCGTTGCGATCACGATTGCGTTCTTTCTGATTTCCATCGCCTATGTGAAGTTCTGCGATCGGATTCGCTGAGGTGAAATGTCATGGATGCTGAATCAATCATCATGCTGATTGTGAGTGCAGGGCTGATGGTCTATCTGCTGTACGCCCTGCTGAGACCGGAGAGGTTTTAATTCCAATGACCGTAAATGGCTGGCTGCAAATCATCGTGTACCTCGTCGTGATACTGGCGGTAACCAAGCCCATGGGCGTGTTCATGGCGCACGTGTTCAACCGCGAGCGCACCTTCCTCGACCCGGTGTTGCGTCCGGTGGAGCGCCTGTTGTACCGCCTGACGATGGTGGACGAAGAACACGAGATGCGCTGGACGGAGTACGCGTTCGCCATGCTGCTGTTCAGTTGCGTCTCCATGCTGGTGCTGTATCTGATCGAACGCACGCAACAGATCCTGCCTTTGAACCCCCAGAAGTTTGCGGCGGTAGGGTCCGATCTTGCCTTCAATACCGCGGCCTCGTTCACCACCAACACCAACTGGCAGAACTACAGCGGCGAATCCACCATGAGCTATCTCACCCAGATGGCTGGGCTGGCCTACCACAACTTCGCCTCGGCGGCGGTCGGAATTCTGCTTGCGATTGCCTTCATTCGCGGCATCTCGCGGCACGAGAAGGAGACCATCGGTAACTTCTGGGTTGATCTCACCCGGACCACACTTTGGGTACTGCTGCCGACGTGCATCGTTTACGCGCTGATCCTGGTCTCGCAAGGTGTGGTGCAGAACTTCAGGCCATATGACACGGTGAAACTGGTCGAACCGCAGCAAGTGCAGAGGGTGACCGACGGCAAACCGGTGGTTGGTCCGGATGGTAAGCCGGTGATGGACAAGGTCACCGACCAGGTAATCGCGCAGGGACCAGTCGCTTCGCAGGAAGCGATCAAGATGCTGGGCACTAACGGCGGCGGCTTCTTTAACGCCAACAGCGCCCATCCTTTCGAAAATCCCACACCGTTGAGCAATTATCTGGAGATGATTTCCATTTTTGTGATCCCGGCCGGCTTGACGTACACGCTGGGACGGATGACGGGATCGCCGCGTCACGGCTGGGCGGTCTGGGCGGCCATGGCGATTCTGTTTGTGTGCGGCGTGACCACAGCGTACTGGGCGGAGGCCAAGGGCAATCCTCTGCTCAAGGGAGTGGACCAGCACGCCAGCCTGATGCAGTCCGGCGGCAACATGGAAGGCAAGGAGGTCCGCTTCGGCATTGCCGACTCCACGCTGTTCGCCACCATCACCACGGACGCGAGTTGCGGCGCCATCAATGGCTGGCACGATTCCTACACGCCCCTGGGCGGGATGGTGCCGCTGGCCAACATCATGCTCAGCGAAACCGTATTTGGCGGCGTGGGCGCGGGCATGTACGGCATTCTGATCTATGTGGTGCTGGCGGTCTTTATCGCCGGGCTTATGGTCGGCCGCACGCCGGAGTATCTGGGCAAGAAAATCGAAGCTTATGACGTGAAGATGGCCATGCTGGTTACGCTGGTGTTTCCGCTCATCATCCTGATGTTTGCGGGTATCTCGTCGGTCGAGGGATTCGGGACATCGAGCATCAGCAATCCGGGACCGCACGGCCTGACTCAGATTCTCTATTCCTTCACATCGCAGGCCGGTAACAACGGCTCCGCTTTCGGCGGACTGAACGGGAACACGCCCTGGTACAACATCGCCGGTGGGATGACGATGCTGGTGGGGCGCTTTTTCATGATTCTTCCCATGCTGGCTATCGCGGGGAACCTGGCCAAGAAGAAATATGTACCGCCGTCGCTGGGCACGTTCCCGGTCACGACCCCGCTGTTCAGCCTCCTGCTGGTGGGGGTAATCGTGATTGTGGGTGCGTTGACGTTCTTCCCCGCGTTGAGTCTGGGACCTGTCCTTGAGCACCTGTTGATGCAGGCCGGAAAAACCTTCTGAGGAAATATGGCAGAGAAAAAAGGTAGAGCGATTTGGGACTTAAAGATCGTGCAACGTGCGATCTGGGATTCGATACTGAAGCTGTCTCCCCGCAAAATGATGGGCAACCCCGTCATGTTTGTGGTGGAAGTGGGCAGCGTGCTGACCAGCGTCCTGCTGGTGCGCGATGTAATCAGGAACCAGGGCCAGTTCGGCTTCAACCTTCAGATCACGCTCTGGCTGTGGTTCACGGTGCTGTTCGCCAATTTCGCGGAAGCCATGGCGGAGGGGCGCGGCAAAGCGCAGGCAGACGCTCTGCGCAAGGCCCGATCAGAGACGGTCGCGAATCGAGTCCTGCCCGATGGCCAGATGGAAAAGATCGCCAGTTCCAAGCTGCGTTCGGGCGACATGGTGTCGGTATCCGCAGGCGAATTTATCCCGGGTGACGGCGAAATCATGGAAGGCGTGGCCTCAGTGGACGAGTCCGCGATCACGGGCGAGTCCGCGCCCGTGATTCGCGAGGCTGGAGGCGACCGCTCGGCGGTCACCGGTGGCACGCGCGTACTCTCCGACTACATCAAAATCAAGATCACTTCCAATCCCGGGGAAACTTTTCTCGATCGTATGATCGCGCTGGTCGAGGGCGCGGAGCGGCAGAAGACGCCCAATGAAATTGCGCTCAACATCCTCCTGGCGGGCTTGACGATTATCTTTCTCCTGGCTGTAGTCACCCTGCAGCCGTTCGCGATTTATTCGGGATCGCCGCAGACGGTTTTTGTTCTGGTGTCGCTGCTGGTCTGCCTGATTCCGACCACCATCGGGGGATTGCTTTCGGCCATTGGCATCGCGGGCATGGACCGCCTGGTGCAGCACAATGTGCTGGCCATGTCAGGGCGCGCGGTCGAGGCCGCGGGCGACGTCAACACTCTGCTTCTGGACAAGACGGGCACCATCACCCTGGGAAATCGGCAGGCGGCGGAGTTTGTGTGCGCACCGGGTGTGACCGAGAAGCAACTCGCGGACGCCGCCCAGCTGTCATCCCTTCCCGATGAAACTCCGGAAGGCCGTTCGATTGTGGTGCTGGCCAAGGAACGATATGGCCTGCGGGGACGCGACTTGGCGGCGCACGAAGCTCATTTTGTGCCCTTCACGGCGCAGACCCGCATGTCGGGCGTCAACCTGGATGGCCGCGAAATCCGCAAGGGAGCGTCGGACGCGATTTCAAAATACATCTCCGCGGTAAACGGCACCGGTCTGTCGAAAGAACTACAAGCAACGGTGGCGCAGATTGCCCGTTCCGGCGGCACGCCGCTGGTGGTTTCCGAGAACAAGCGTGCGCTGGGCGTGATCCATCTCAAGGACATCGTGAAAGGCGGAATCAGCGAACGTTTCAGCCAGCTTCGCGCCATGGGCATTCGCACGGTCATGATTACGGGCGATAACCCTCTCACTGCCGCCGCCATCGCCCGCGAAGCCGGAGTCGACGATTTTCTCGCCCAGGCCACACCCAAGGAAAAGATGGACCTGATCCGCCGCGAACAGGCCGACGGGAAACTCGTGGCCATGACCGGAGACGGCACCAATGACGCGCCCGCGCTGGCCCAGGCCGACGTCGGCGTCGCCATGAACACGGGCACGCAGGCCGCAAAAGAAGCGGGGAACATGGTAGACCTGGATTCGAATCCCACCAAGCTGATTGAGATCGTCGAAATCGGCAAACAGTTGCTGATGACTCGCGGGGCGCTGACTACGTTCTCCATCGCCAACGACGTGGCCAAGTATTTCGCCATCATTCCGGCGATGTTTGCAGGCACGTTCCCGGTGCTCAACGCGCTCAACGTCATGCATCTCAAGACGCCGGGCTCGGCGATATTGTCGGCTGTCATTTTCAACGCACTGATCATCGTCGCCTTGATTCCGCTGGCGTTGCGGGGGGTGAAGTATCGCGCCATGGGCGCAGCCGCGCTCTTGCGCAATAACCTTCTGATCTATGGCGTGGGTGGGATCATCATCCCGTTCATTGGAATCAAGCTGATTGATATGGTCATCACCCGAATCGGGATGGCTTAGGAATTTTAGATCTTAGATTTAAGAATTCAGATTTGAAGAGAAGAACTAAGAAGTAAGAATTGAAGAGAACCGCCATGAAAAAAAATCTCTTGATTTCCGTACTCATGACCATCGTCACCACCGTGCTGTTGGGTCTGGTCTATCCCCTGGTGGTTACCGCGCTGGCACAGCTTTTCTTTCGCGACAAGGCCAACGGACAACTGGTCCAGCGCAACGGCACGGTAGTGGCCTCGCGAATCATCGCGCAACCCTTTGTGGGCGCAGGATATTTTCACCCGCGTCCGTCGGCGGCCGGGGCGAATGGTTACGATGCCACTGCTTCTGGCGGATCCAACCTGGGACCCACCAATCAGAAGCTCATTGATCGGGTGAACGCCGACGTGGCCAGCGCGCAGGCCGAGAATCCCGGTAAGCCGGTGCCCGTGGATATGGTCACGACCTCCGCTTCCGGCTTCGATCCCGAGATCACACCTGCCTCGGCCGAGTTCCAGGTCCCGCGTATTGCCAAGGCGCGGGGGATGAGCGAAGAAGCAGTGCAGACACTCGTCGCACGGCACACCCAGGGACGGCAATGGGGCTTCTTCGGAGAACCTCGCGTCAATGTGCTGGAACTGAACTTGAGTCTTGATTCTGTTTCCAGGTAGTGGTGAGATAGAGGAATCCTCTATCTCAGGAAAAGAGCTGCTATCTGAACGAAGAGCAGCGTCATGAACCGCCTCACGCTCTTCGGACTCTTTGCCGTCACCGCGATGCTGGTGTGTTACGCCTTCGAGAAGCGTAGCCGCTGGTTCATTCTGGGGTTCAGCGGGGCTTGCCTGCTGGGATCGATTTACGGCTTCCTGCAAGGCGCTTGGCCGTTCGGGATCATAGAGGGTATCTGGTCGGTGGTGGCACTGCAACGCTGGTGGCTGGCGCCGCGATCCTGAGGTTTGACGCGCAGCACGAGCGTGGACGCTCGCGCCTACATGTAGGAGTCCTCTTCAGAACCCGTTCAAACCGCCGCTATCGAAGAAACGACGCGCCCATCCGCAGGTTGTCACGGCGACATTCTCACTCAGCCCCAGAATCAGTAATTCCGTTTGAGGATCGTTTGCGTAGGCCGCCGCTTTCGCCTCGTCCATATTCTGGGCGGTGATGGGTTTACGAGAGGGGGGAGTGCTTTCGTCCACCATAGGGCCGAGGATATCGCGGGCACCATCTGCGGGTAAGGTCACGGAAGGGAGGGGTGCGGCGCAACATTGGCCCGGTCGCGCGAGGAGAACGGACCGTGACAACGTGAATTCCGCTTGCAGAACTACAACCACTTTTCGGCGTCACAGGCAGATCTCGCCATCCTCCAGCTCCCAATTGGGTGCCGGCTGGTTGGTAATGGCCGCCACCGACCAGAGACGACAGGCGGAACATCTGAAGGCTCGCACCACGGAAGAGCAGGGGCGAAAGGCGCATAATGCCTATACCGCAAGGAGGTCGAAATGAGAAATTTCCTCGGCGGAATTCTGGCGACGCTGATCGTATTTGCTCTCGGCGGCTGGCTGTATCTGAAGCTTGGCTACCCTGACTTGCGCGCCCAGGCAAAGCCCTCAGGGCTCGAATCGGAACTTGCTGCCACTGCAGTCGATGCTTCCGCGGCACGGCACGCACTCCGCCAGCAGAACCCGATCCCACCAACCGAAGCACCCCTGCTAGATGGCGCGCGTCTGTATCGGGACAAGTGTGCGGACTGTCACGGCAGGCCAGATAATCCTGTGAGCGATTACGGTGGCTCCTTCGATCCGCGGGCACCCCAGTTCATGAAGGCACCTCCTCGCCTGCCAGAAAGCCAGAACTTCTACGTCATCAAGTATGGCGTGCGTTGGTCAGCCATGCCGGCGTGGGGAAATATCATGGCCGATAGCGAGATCTGGCAAGTCGTCACTTTTCTCAGTCACCTTGAAAGTCTGCCGCCATCAGTCGAGCAAGAACTCCACAGACCCGCCGGGAGCACTCCGTGAGCTCGGAAGCAAAAGAAGCACGTTGGCAGCTTCGTTACGTGCCCAGAACGGGGCACGCCAATCGAAATCAGGAACGAACCCCATGTACGCTGAAAGGGCATTTTCAGATCTCCGAATCAGCTAAACTCTATTTCTGTCATGAAAGTTTTGATATCGGGCGCAGGAATCGCGGGACCCACCCTCGCCTACTGGCTCGACCATTACGGATTCAAAGTCACCCTCATCGAAGCGGCGCCGCGTTTGCGCACGGGCGGTTATCTCATCGACTTCTGGGGTGCAGGCTTCGACATCGCAGACCGGATGGGCCTGTTGCCGGAGATCAGCAGCAAAGGATACAAGGTCAGGGAAGTAAGAGTTGTGAATCAGAGCGGGAAACGGATCGCCGGATTTTCAGTGGACGCATTTTCGCGGGTGACGCAGGGCCGGTTTGTCACTTTGCCGCGAACCGACCTGGCTTCCGCGATCTTCGGCAGGATTGAAGGCCGGGTCGAAACCATATTTGGCGACACCGTGAAACGCATTGAGCAGACAGAAAGTGGCGTTCAGGTCAGCTTCGAAAACGGAGGCGCTCGGGAGTTCGATCTCGTCGTGGGAACCGACGGACTACATTCCCGGGTACGCGAGCTAGTTTTTGGCGAAGAAAATCGATTCGAGAAATATCTGGGTTACAAGGTCGCAGTCTTCGAAGCGAAGGGGTACAGGCCAAGAGACGAACTGGTCAATGTGATGTACACCGAGGTGAAGCAGCAGGTGGCGCGCTTCGCCATGTACGGCGACCGCACCATGTTCGTGTTCATTTTCAAGGATGACGATCCGGGAGGGAGCGATAACGTTCCAGTCCAAAAGGCCCTCTTGCGAAAACGCTTCGGAAGCAGCGGGTGGGAATGTCCACAGATTCTGGAGGCGCTCGATACCACCGACGATTTCTATTTCGACCGGGTGAGCCAAATAAGAATGGATCCGCAGCAGGGACTGTGGACGCGGGGACGGGTGACGCTGGCCGGCGATGCGGCCTCCTGCGTCTCACTGCTGGCGGGACAGGGCACGGCCCTGGCCATGGTGGCGGCCTATATTCTTGCCGGCGAACTGCATCGTGCCAGCGGTGACTACGCCGAAGCCTTTCGACGGTATCAGGAGCTGTTCGCCCCCTTCGCTTTGAGGAAGCAGAAGGCGGCATTGCGTTTCGCCGGTGCGTTCGCACCGAAATCGAAGTTCTCGATGTTCGTGCGCAATCAGATCTTCAAGCTGATGGCCATTCCCTGGATTGCGGATATGGCCGTCGGCCGCGATTTCGCCGACCACATCGCTCTCCCCAATTACTGAGAACGCGTCATCCCGCCGGGTGGACTCAAAAGCTGCCGGGCTATCGTGGGTTCGTTCTGGGCATGGCCATCCGCTGCGGCACACGACTGGGTGGTTTGAACTTTCTCGTTATCCACAGGCGTCATCCTGAACAGCCTTCAGGTCGTGAAGGATCTGGCCGTGAAGCAGATACCCCCTTTGCCCCTGCGTTGCTGCCGGCGCGCGCCAGATCCTTCAGGACTGAAGTCCCTCAGGATGACGTCGCTGTAAAGGGATTGTTTCGAACTGAGCCATTACCCAGAACTGACGTAACTTTGACACTGTTCTGGCGGAAGATAGCATGGCAAGATGGGCATGGGCCCTGACCAGGAAGCGGCTCAGCAGCCGCAGGCGCAACCGAGCCCTTGCAAGGCTGCTTTCGTAAGTTGGAATCTGGAGGCCGTGATGGATCTACCTACCCGTAGCCGCGTCGTTGCATCGACGTCCACCTTAGTTTTTGCATTTTTGATTTTTGCATCCCTGACGATCTCGGGGCTGGCCTGGGGACAGCACAGGACGGAATCAACCGGCCAGGGTGAGCATGCGGGTAATTCAGGCCGCCCGGGTGGCCAGGAGCGCGGGAGCGCTCCCAGTCGTGCATCGGGCCAAAGTCACGAAAACACTCGCAGCCAAAGGGGCACTCAGCCGGGACGGACCGCAAGTGCTCCGCAGGATCGCTCCGGGAACGCCGGCAGTCGGGGCGGCAATGCGTCTGAGAACCGTGGCGGCAACACGCGCGGCAACCGGGGCGGCAACATGTCCAACGAACGCAGCGGTAGCACGCCCGCCAATCGAAGTGGAAACGCCGCCGGCAATCGCGATAGAAATCCCTCCGGCAACCGGGGCGGATATAACGCAGGCAATCGTGCAGGCATGAACAACCGCCGAGCTCCCGGACGCACGGTAACTCTAAGGGGCGGTGGGTCGGCAAGTTTTCGACCGAACGGGCAGGTCCGCGTCATCCATCGGGACGGAATGCGGATTCAACACAATCTACGCGGCGGCCGCACCATCGTGACCGAACGTCGCGGGGTGCGCATCGTGACTCGGGGCGGAGGCAGCGGCTACGTGCAGAGGGCCTACGTCACCCGTGGCGGGCGTGCGTTTTATTCGCGTACTTACTATGTCCACGGAGTCTACCGGGTTGGGGTCTATCGCGGGTACTACTACCGCAGCCATCACTACTATGGATACTATCCAGCATACTGGTATCACCCGGTCTTTTATGGCTGGGCTTATCGTCCATGGGGCCCGCCAGTGTACTGGGGAGTGGGGATCGGCGGCTGGGGCTGGGGGCCCTGGTACGGCTACTACGGCGGATATTTCGCGCCTTATTCCGTGTATCCGTCGGCCGCGTTCTGGCTTACGGATTACGTGATTGCCGCCAACCTGCAAGCCGCCTATGCGGCCCGGGCTGAGGCCAATGCTGACGCGGCGGCATACGATCAGGGACAGACCAACTACGACAACAGCGGTGGCCAGGCCGCCAACAACGGCCCGGTAACGCTGACGCCGGAAGTGAAGCAGGCGATCGCAGAAGAGGTGAAGGCGCAGCTGGAGGCCCAGCAACAACAGGCGCAGGGCGGCTCCCCCGATGGACAGGCGCAGGCTGCGCAACCCACGAACGATGAAGCGCCGCCGGCCCTCGATCCGGCGCGACGCACCTTTGTCGTGGCCAGCGATATTACTGTCGTCTCCAAGGGCCAGGAATGTGATCTCACTGCGGGCGACGTCATCACCCGGCTCACCGACACTCCCGATGCCGGGCAGAAAGTCACCGCCAGCGTCCAGGCCAGCAAGAAGGGCGACTGCGCTGCGGGCCAGGCTGTGGCTGTTTCCGTGGAAGACTTGCAGGACATGCGCAACCACTTCCAGGAACAGCTGGACAGCGGCATGAAGGACCTGGCGGAAAAACAGGGCAAGGGCGGCTTGCCCAAGGCTCCGGACACGGGCACGACAGCTTCCGATGTGCCACCTCCGCCGCCGGATACGGACGCAGCCAAGGACCTGACCGATCAGGAAAAAGCCGCCGACCAGGTCGAGAACCAGGTTGAACAGGAGAGTGCGGCAGCGCCCGACCAGCAGCAGTAGAACGCATGAAGGGATGTGGCAGGGGCCGACAATATCTGGAGTGCTGCGGCATCCCGCTGCAACGGTGTACGCGGCGGTTTACCTCCATACCCAAACAGTATTCATTTGGATTTGCGCTCTTACGTGCCCTACCATGGGCTGAATGAATCTCCAGTTGACAGTCGTGTTCACTCTGTTGCTTGGAGCCTGTCCTTTGCTTGCCCAGGCGGAAAACGCTGGCTCTGATTCAGCTCAACAGCCGCGCCCAGCCACCTATTGCGAAGTATCGAAAGACCCGGCTGCTTACAACCACGAACTGGTGCGAATCACCGCCTTCATAATCCACGGGTTCGAGGACTTCCACCTGGCCGACCCGACCTGCGCTACGCAAGGTTTCTCCGTATGGATCATGTATGGCGGCAAAGCCGAGTCGGATACGGTGTATTGCTGCCCCGGAGAAGGCGGCGGGAAAGCCCGGCCTGAGTCCCTGACGGTGGAAGGCGTACAGGTCCCTCTGGTCAATGATCTGAAGTTTCAGCAATTCACGGAACTCTTGAAGAAAGAGCCGGACACAACGGTGCGCGTGACCGCAGAGGGGAGATTCTTCGCTGGAGAGAAGCGGACTATGGACGGGGTCACATCGTGGGAGGAGCCGGACACCTGGGATGCTGCAGCCTCTTCGTGATTCAACGCGTCGAATCTTTTGAGGCACACACCAGACCTGACTTGGATTACACCGCTGAGGCAGCTGGTACGAGAAGGAAGGCTGCAAATTTCGCAGCCTCCGCGATCAAAGGCACGTTTCGCTCGCTGCTGCAGACAGCACAACCGAACAGGCTGTCGCGGACCAAAGAAAAGCGGACAGCGGGGAAACAAAGTGGATGTTCAGCGACCCCCAACGAGTGGCACTGGAGTCGCTGAAGCCTCTTTACCCCGGGCAAGTTCCGGTCTTGCGGCGAGTGAAGAAGACTTCCGCACGGCAAGCATTTCGGTGGAAGAACGGCAAGGATCAAGTTGTGGTGGTTGTGACTCGTCCCTACTGGCTGTCGTTTTACGCTGCATCGGACCCGGTGGTCTGGGTGAGCACGATGGTTAAGGAAGCCGGTTGCGATTAGCAGGAGAATCGCCGGTGAAAGCGAGACCAGTTGCGGCATGAGAATCTTGGCGTAAGCTTCAGCCGGGAATGGTTAAGGGCGTGATTGGAGATAACCCCGGGGGACTAGAATGGATTGGACATTTGCCTCGCGCCATGGCCAAGAAAGCTGCGCTGATCTCGCCCGGAATTCGCGCAAAACTGGAAACTGCGCGGGTTGCACGGCTGGCCACGCTGGACTCTGAGCGAAGGCCACACGCAGTTCCTGTCTGCTTTGTTTGTGACGGGTCGGTTTTCTATTCCGCAATTGATCGCAAGCCGAAGCGGGTGCCTCCGGGCCGACTGGCCCGACTGAAGAATATTAAAGAAACACCCCAGGTGGCATTGCTGGTGGATCAATATGACGAAGACTGGACCCGTCTTTGGTACGTGCTGGTGCGCGGAGAAGCAAAGCTGGTCTCAACCGCGGCAGAACGCCAGCGCGCTATTCGGCGCTTGAGAGCAAAGTACCCACAATATGACGGCGGTATGCTCGCCGAAGATGCTCCGGTCCTGCGCATTACTCCGGTGCGCATCACCGCATGGGGCAAGATCTAGAGGCGCAGCGACCTAGCCGCGACTAGCTTACAGACATCATTCCCTGCAGCTGTTCCAGCAGAGACAACCAGCGATCGAGCGACTGCCCTCCGGGAGCAAACGCGGGATCAAAGAAGACTTCGTCGGCTCCGATTTTGGCGCATCCCCTGACGTCTTCGCTGATCTGTTCGAGCGAGCCAGAAAATATCGCCCTGTCCTTGTCCAACGGCTTTTCGGTGATCTCCAGGACGGCATGAACCACCATGAGCATGGCGGAGGGGTCACGGCCGGCTTCCTTTGCCATCTGTCTTATGCTGCCAAACATCTCCGCCATAACGGGCAAGGGAAGGAAGACTGGGTTCCATCCGTTGGCCAGGTTGGCCAGGCGTTTGAGCGCCGCGGGGACGAATGCTCCCAGGATAATCGGGGGATGCGGTTTCTGCACGGGCTTGAGATTGATATAAGACTTGGGCACGTTGAAAAACTTTCCGTGAAATTCGACAGGATTCTCGGTCCAAATGGCTTTTAGCAAGGGCAGAAATTCATCCGCAAGAGCGCCCCGCTTTTTCATGTCGGCGCCGGTGGCGTCCATTTCGTCTTTGTTCCAACCGAGACCCAAGCCAACGCATAGGCGGCCATTCGAAAGGACGTCGAGGGTGGTCAGCCGGCGAGCCAGTACGAGCGGATTGTGGTAGGGCATATCGAGCACGCTGGTGCCGAGCCTGATCTTTTTAGTCTGAGCGGCAACGTAGGTGAGCGCGTCGAGCGGATCAAGCACCTGCTTGTAGATTTCAGGCAAATGTCCGTCCGGCGTGCCGGGATAAGGCACCTGGAGCTTCAGCGGGTACAGCAGGCGTTCGATGGTCCACAGACTGCTGTATCCGAGAGCCTCGGCGCGTTGCGCAACTTTCGTGATCGCTTCCGCGGTTCCGATAGGCCCGATGTTAGGCAGGGAGAAACCAATCTTCATGACACACCTCCCAAAGCGAAGATGGCGCGTATTTAACCACGAAAAGATCGCCGTCTCAAATAGGAGGTGAATGGGCGTTTTTCGCGGGCTGACGGCATGGCCCGCGCCCGTTACCCCAGCCCCGCTAGCCGCCGCTGAACCTCCGTAACCTTCGCCCGCGAAAAGCGCTGCGCTACCTTGTCCTGTCGGGTGTAGCGGATGATTCTTAAACGTAGCCCCAAACCAGACAGGCGGCGCCGGCAACGCCAGTTGCTGAACACCTCAGTGCAGGTATACACCGGATCTGGCCGCATCGATGCTCTCGGCATCAACCTGAGCGATGTCGGGATGGGCCTGTTCACCCTCGCGAATCTGCCCCTGGGATCTCAAATTCAGCTCGAATTTGTTCCGCCCGGATGCAAGGAGCGGGTCCGCATGAGTGGAACGGTCCGCTACCGCGCTCTGTATCTGTACGGAATCGAGTTCCAGGTAGACGCAGATCCGGGGCCGCGAATCACCGAGAATGCGGGCGGCCAAATCGCTGCCAAAGGACACCCTGTTCACACTTGACGGCGCGGCTTACAACGTCCTCGTAAGCCTCTCCGCAGCGGGAAAGGCTGCGTCACCTTCGCCTACCTGAATTACGCGTTCCAGATAAGAACCGCAGGTAATCCTCAATTGTGCGGTTTGGGGAGGAGAAGAAGGACATGACTGAGCAAGAGTTTACCAAGAGATGGTGGGATGGAAGATTCCCCAGCGCCAACCCTCCTACCGATGCCAGCCCAATTACTTTCACCGACGCGCTGGACCTGCTCATCCATTTTCGCAAAGCCTCAGACGCGAAATGGGGGATGAACGTGAAGGAAATGCACTTTCTTGAGAGTTGGTGGCAACGCAGATCCTCCACTGCCGACCCTCTCAAGTGGGACAGCTTCATGACTCTGGCAGATGCTGAGGATCTCCTGGTCCAATATCGCAAGTCCGCCAGTGTTATCTGGCCCACCGAATTGCGGCCGGCAAGCTGACCGGACCCATCAAGCTCCCCGGGGCCATCGACGTGCGTTTGCGGTTTACAGTCTTATATTCGTCGGTCCCTCCCGCCAAACCCGGTGACAGGATTTCGACGGTTCCGAGGGCACCTCAGTTTATGAAGTCACATCCTGGCCTACGAAGGTAGCGGCGGGAAAGAAGTGACGTGCGGTATCAAACTGAGTTTCGCCAGAGGAGCAATATGAGCACGGCTTGTGCAGGTTGCGGCGCATCACTCAGTCCGGGGCAGTCTTTTTGCACGGTATGCGGAAAGCAGAGAGCTGTAGTTGTAACTGCCGAGCTCGCGAAGACTTTCTGCACCGGTTGTGGCTCTCCTTTGTTGTCCGGCGCAAATTTCTGCGACAAGTGCGGAGCGCGGCAGCCGGCCGTGCCTGGTCCTGCTGCTTCGACCGTTTCGAACGAGCGCGGCTCGGCGATGCAGGTCGCGCACGGTCCGAATTCAGCCGCCGCCACCCCCGCGCCACAGCAGCCCGGCAGCACGTTCCTGAAGTTCTTTATGATCGCAGTAGCGCTCGTTATGCTGCTTTTGATACTCGTGATGGGTAGTTGCGCCTACATCGCGTACCGGGCAAAGCAGAAAATTAATGAGGTCGAACAGGCCTACAAGAACAACGACGTCAAAAAGCTGGCCGGCCAATTGGGAGCTAGCCCCTCCGCCGGAAATAGCCGCACCCGGTCAAACTCGAACTCGACGAACTCCTCTTCTGCTTCTGCGCTTCCCGCCTCTGCGGAACTTCCCGTGGCTGCTCCAGTCGTTCCGGTTGCAGCCAACGGAGACCAGGCGCGCGATTGGGGTCTGAAATATGAACGCACGGAAGGTGGGCGGGAGGCGGACCTGGTGGTTCGCACTGGAGACATCAACAACCTTGGCTTCGGTTGGCCGCAAGGATTCGATCCGTTCTCGGGCCAGTCAACCCCGCCTCACCAGTGGCCCGATATAAACAAGATACCTCCGGGAGCACCGGACGGCACCGACCGCATCATGATCGGCTCCGCCGTGATTCCGGGTTCGGGTGATGGATATAGCGGCGCGCTTGGAGACTGCGTTATCGAGAAGCAGCTTTTGTCAAATGGCCCCCTGGCGCCGTCGACTGCAGCGACGCTTGAGGCTAGCTGTAAACGCGCCCGCCAGCTGACGATGCCGGCACCGATTGTCCTCAGCGTAGGGGCGCTGCCTGCCAAAATTGATGCCGTCCTGGTCCAACTGTTTGCCGATGACTTTCAGCCCGTGCCCATACACTCGCATTTCCAGGTGAGCTTGAACGGTACGCGGATTCCAAGCTTCGAGTACGCGATCAACGCACTCGACCAGAGCGGGCCCATTGGCAAACTGCTGAGTCTGAAACTACTGCCGGAGTACTGGCCCCTGCTGAAATCCGGGACGGTGAAGTTGCTGATTGATGACCCCACGACACATGCGCCCGACGGATATGCCATTGACTTTGTCCGCATACTGGTTAATCCACACGACTTCAAGTACCAGGTTTCGCTGACCGCATCCGTCACCGACGCGGACAAGCACACCCCCATCGCAGGCGCGACTGTGACTGCGGCGCTGGAATCAGCCTCGACCGACGACAGCGGGAAATGTCAATTGAGCGGACTGCCCGCTGGCCTGGCGATCGCGACGGCTGCGGCCCCCGGATACGACGAAAACTCCGTGCCCGTTGATCTGGTCGCGGGACAGACCGGAAATGCTGAAATTCAACTGCATCGTCACGAAGAAGGTACCGCCGCGCTGGAACGAGCCATTGCGCAGACGGGAACAGCTACCGTTTACGGGATTCATTTCGACACCGATTCATCGAAGCTCCGGCCCGACAGCGCGCCGGCACTCAACGCAGTGCTGGGGCTGATCAATAATCATCCCGGCTCGCGCTGGCTAATTGCCGGACACACCGACAACCAGGGGAATGCCACGCACAATCAGATGCTTTCCGAAAATCGCGCGGGATCTGTAATCGCATGGTTAAAGAGTCACGGTATTGACTCAGCCCGACTGGTGCCCCAGGGCTTCGGCGCCAGTCGCCCGGTGGCAGATAACGCGACCGCGAACGGCCGGGCGCTCAACCGGCGAGTGGAAGTTGCGCCGGCGAAATGAAGGGCCAGCCATCGAATCAAAAGGGCTGGCCGGTGTACCTTGCGAGCCAGGTCAGAGTCGCTCAACCGTTATTTGATCAAACTCGCCGGCAAAGTACTTTTGTAAGGCATCCTTGAAGATCTGATTTTCGGACGCGACGCTGGCAAACAGAGTCATCGAAGATCGGAACTTCAGATCATCCGGGTATCCGAAAATCTGGTTGATCGAACGCCCCTCCACAAGCATTACGAGCCGCGTGCACTCCCGGAGTCGCGGGCCGAGAACAGGGTGCTTCAGGTAGGCCTCGGCTTCCTCCCTGGAAGAGATAGCGAACCTGACGGCCATCTGACTGTGGCCTAACCCTCGAAGCTGAGGAAAAATGAACCACATCCAGTGACTTCGTTTCTCGCCTTCTCGCAATTCTGTGCACACCTGCTCGAAGACCGGGTTCTGAGCGCTCTCAAAGCGCCGCAGATCGTAAGGATCATTCATCGTCGCCATCTGCCTCCCACTTCGTATGGATTTCGAGGCACACATTCGACGCAGTGAGTTTTTCGGGAAAAGCTGCGAGAATGCCCCGATGGCGGATTTGGCCTTGAGCATCGTTGTTCCCGTACACAACGACGCTCGCAATCTTGCCATCTGTCTGGCCGCGCTGCGCGGAACCGATCTCCAGCCATTGGAGATCATAGTGGTCGATGACGCTTCCGAGGAGGACATTTTCTCGATCGCGAATCAGGCAGGAGCGAGCTACCTGCGACTACCCGCGCGAGGAGGGCCGGGAGCCGCGCGCAATGCCGGCTGGCGGATCGCCGAAGGCGACATCGTCTTGTTTATTGACTCCGATGTAGTCGTACCTCCGGATGCCCCGCGCCGGCTCCTCGGTCGCTTCGGGCAGAGACCCGACCTGTCGGGCGTCTTTGGTTCCTACGACGATTCACCCGCCGTCCGGTCGTTCTATTCGCAATTCCGAAACCTGCTTCATCACTATGTTCACCAGACCTCCAGTCAAGACGCTCGGACATTTTGGGCCGGCTTTGGTGCAATACGCAGAAGCGCACTGGAGAACTCGGGCGGTTTCGACGAACAAATTGAAGGCATGGAGGATGTTGAGTTGGGAATGCGGCTCGCCAGCGGAGGAGCGAAGCTTTGTCTCGATCGGTCGCTGCAGGTCAAACACCTGAAGAAGTGGACCCTGGCTAGCACAGTGAGAACGGACGTCTTCATGCGTGCTGTGCCCTGGACCAGACTGCTGCTGGCAGCGAAGAATATTCCGCCCGATCTCAACCTGACTTATGCTTCACGATTAAGCGCGGTGCTGGTTGCAGCGTTAACCATGACCATGGGTCTGCTTGCCCTTGCCGCCATCCATTTCCGAGGTTGGCGCGCGGGCCTGCTGCTGTGGACGGCGGCCTTTCTCGGCCTGTCTTTGCTCGCGCTTAACCGGCAGTTTTATGCTTTCCTGCTGCGCAAACGAGGTCTGGCGTTTGCCTGCGCGGCAGTGGTGGCACACTGGTTTTTCTATCTCTATAGTGGCGTTACGTTCCTGATCATGTGGATTGCGTTCCACACGTCACGACTCCTGGGAAAACACTAACCAGAAGTGTTCATGCGGCCAGTTCCCGCTTAACGAGTCCACCCAGCTCCCAGATGGGGATTGCATCCGCGGTTCCGCGCTGCTGTCGCCCGGGGTGAAGCTCGATGCAGAAGCCGTTTGGACGATGATTCCCACCACGTCCGGTGGTCAGCTCGGCATGGAGGGTTCCGAACTCCTCGGACTGAATGGTGCTGGCCGGAGGGGCTTCTGTCCAGGTCGCGATAATATCGGGCAGGTGTTGTGAGCGAGCACCCGGAAAATGGCTATCGGCGAACAAAAGTTCCTGGACCAGAGGTTGGCCGGAATCCAGACGGAAGCTGCGAAGGCAACGGACCAGGAGATCCCGGTAACAGCTCTGCTCCTCGCTCCCTGGCCTGAGCAATCCGGCCTGCTCTCTTCCTTGCAGATTGAAGCGCAGGTAGGCATTGGCATCGGCGAGCACGGCAAATCCCGGAGTCCGGCCCCAGTCGAGTCCATCGACGATGGAGCGATTGACCACGGCATCGCGCACTCCCACTGGCACTGACCGCGCAATGGCATTTTGCACTCCGGCGGGAACATGTTCGCGCAACCAAGGCACCAGGCTGTTCCGGCGCGAGGTCGCGTTTTTGCCGTTCTGGCCGGTAAAGCGCCGATTGACGACGTCCACAATTCGCGGGGCAAAATGCTCCTGCGAGGTATTGGATCCCATTCCGTGCAGTGCGAACAGGTAGACTGCGGCCCGCTCCGCAAAGTTCTTCAACAGTCGTCCGACGCCTTCGTCGACCGCGCGGTAAACCTCAAGCAATGCAGCCGGCGGAACCTCGGGGTTTCCGGGCCACAAGATGTGACCTCCGCGGTGGCACTCACCGAAAACGATCAGGAAGAAATCCCAGGGTTGGGCCGAGAGCCACTCGCCCAGGTCCGCTTTGAGTTTCGCGCCTTTGACCAGATTACGCCGGATCTTTTCCAACTCATGGCCCGAATGCCGAACCGGAATTTCATGTCCCATGGGATGGCTGCCAAACCGTCCCAGGATTTTGTGGCCAAGTTCCTCAGGATGAGTGGCGAAGGGAGTGAGCTCGTCGTGAGAGCCCCAGGTGATCACTTCAATCCCGTTGGTCAAGCGCGGCCCGAAAGTCATGGGGACGTCGATTGCGATCACTCGCGATCCCCGGCGTTCGAGTTCGTACCAGAAGGGCTCACAGTACAACCATTCCTCGGTTACACGCCGGAGCTGCATCTGCGAGCTGTCCCATTGCAAGTGGTGATAAATCCCATGGTCGCCCGGCGGTTTCGCAGTGTAGAACGTTGGCCACACCGATCCGGTCAGCGCTCCGGCGGTGGAACGCAGTGGACGGGTGATGCCGGTTTCGAGCGCATGCCTGAGATTGGGCAGAGATGAGATATTGGCGCGGATGAAGTCAAGATCGGCGGCATCCACGCCAATCATTGCCACCGGCAGGGATCCTGGTTCCCGGGCCTTACCCATTTGCTCCTCCAGAGGCCACGGTGGCGCCTGACACTCCGGATGCCAGCGCCAGCAGCCGGAGATTCGCGCAGGCATCCGAGTAGCCCGGACGAAACGGATGGCCCGTCCGGATCGTCTCCGCGAATACGCGTAGCGCTTCCGCAATCGTGCTACGCAACATTCGGTGCCTGGGAAACAGGGCGCGGTAGCCCAGCCAGGCATAGTCCTCAATGCGCATTGCCGGCGACAACCGGTTTCGTTTTGTTGTATGAGGCGTCATGTTTGGCTCGTGCAGCAGAATGGAGGCTGTGCTGCCGTTCACCGTAAGGCATTCACGGTTGGGCGCGCCATAGGACAGATCGCAACGCGCCGAAATCCCCCCGGGAAATCCACTTCCAGCCGCACGCAGTCAGCTTCCCAGCGCCGGCTGGTAAAGCCGGCGGAAATCCCCGACGGATCGCAATTGGCAATCTGGCAGACCAAGTCGACAGCCTGACTGCCCAGGTCGTGCAAGACACCACCTTCCGCCAGGGACAAGCGATGGTCTGTCACTGTCGACCAACGCTGTACATCGGTTTGAAAGGTAAATTGGATAGCGCGCAAGCTGCCGATGGCGCCGTTTTTGGCCGCTTCGATCACCCGCCGGTAAGGGGGCCAGAAACGGCGATTGAAATTGACCATCAGCGCAGCCTCAGCATCGCTCAAATGGGGCAGTTCTTCCACCTGAGAAATTAGCGCGAATGGCTTTTCCACAAACGCGGGCAGGCCGTATTTACGAGCTTCCAGCCACGCGCCCAAGTGGAACGAGGGCGGTGACGCGATCAGCACCGCATCCAGTTTCTCCTGTTGCAGCATTTGCAGATGATTCGGGTAGACGCGCGCCAGCGGCTTCCACCTGGATGCCGCAAGGCGAGATTGTTCCAGGGGATCGGCCACGGCCGCGACGTTCACATCGTTCATACACGCCAGTGCCGGCGCATAGTATTCACGGGCCAGGCGGCCGTATCCCATGATGCCGAAGTTCAGCATTTGACGGGTGGCCGGGCTTGGCGGTTTCTCTTTCATGGTTGCGCAACGCACACGGGCAAGCCCTCGCTGTCAGGCCGAACCACACAACTGCGCAACGACGTCGAACCCAATAGCGCGGGGTCGAGCACTTCGATTGCACCCTTCCAGGCCCAGGCGCTCGGTCCCTCGAATCCCAAAATTGTGCCCGATTCGCTCTTCATCGTTCTTGCCATCTCACGCAGGCGTACAACGTCGGCGGTGCGCCAACCGCTGCCCCGGGTCGCGTGTGCGCAAATAATGCCCGACGCCGCGAGAAGCCCAACCCCTGCAGCCGTCAGGAGCCGGCCGCGCTTCTTTTGCAGCACTAGGGCGAGCAGCGCGCCGGAAAGAACGAAAAGCGGCGGGTAAATCAGTTCCAGGTAGCGATCCCCAACGGGCATGGCCACGTAGGTCTTCAAACTTGTGGTGCCGAAATTCAGGTAGAACAAAGGCAGGACAATCCAGAGCAGGAACAGGGCGGTTCGACGAATGTTCAGCATGAAGGTGGCGAGGGCGGCTAGAGCCAGCGCCGCCAGCGAGTGTAGTCCGAAGCCCAGGCTGGGTATCAACATCAAGCTGGGAAGCGCCCGAAAGAAGCGCCACACGGGGTGCTCACGAAAGGCCATTGCGGTCGGACGCTGGTTATGGGCGGCCATGGCGTGCAGCCGGAAAAGGGGATCTCCGGCCGCGAACCAGTAATACAGGTGTTCGCCCAGCACTACTGCAAAACTACCGAACGCAACCGCGAAAAGCAGACGCCAGCGTCGCTGCCAGGCTGCCTCCATAAGTACGGCCAGCGCAACGAAGAAAGCGAGCTCCCGCGTAAGGTAGGCCACGCCAAGCATTATTCCCGCCGCGGTTGCGGTCGTGAGCCGTCCGCTTTCGCAGGCTCTCAGGTACAGGCAGACGGCAGCGAGGATGTAAAGTTCCGCAACCGTTTCCGGGACGAGAATGCTGCCGTAGCGAATGGACAACGGAAAGCTCGCCAGGAGCACAGCTGCGATCACTCCGGCCTGGAGGCCGAATTGGCGACGTGCAATAAAGAAGACCAGAACCACAGAAGCTACCGAGGCCAGAAGCGGAACCAGGGACGGTGGTTGCTTCTGAAATTCCGAGCGTAGCGTAGGAAGCGGCCACCGGGAGCAGCAAACCAAAACGAAGTGCCAAATGATTGGCTTCAAGGGAATATCGTCCGGCGGCAAGCGCACGCGCATAGTGCGCGTAGATCACGTCATCGGAGGCGATGAGGCCCGTAAAACACCAGAGCCGGACCCCTAAGGCTCCGAGCGCAAGAATCGCCGCCAGGATCCAGGCTCGCCGGCCAGAATTCACCCCAGACTGAGATGGCTGCACGCCTGCACTTGAAACCATGCTGTAAGCCATCTCAATTGCCCTCATCGGGCAGGGGAGTCACCTTCGGCGGCTCGGCATAGGCGGGCCGATATGGGGCGCGCCGGGACTCGGTCTCCTCCTCTTGATATTCGGCCTCGCTGTTCACCTTCCACAAATCGTATCCCGCGCCCATTACGTTTCGTGCCGCGTACATGGCCGTCATCATGGAGTGGTCCTGATTGTTGTAGCGATGCATCCCGTTGCGCCCAACCAGCTGCAGATTGGAAAGATGGGCTTCCACATAGCCCCGTATGGTGGCTACATGCTGCTCCCAATCACGGTCATAGATGGGATATGCCTTGGGCATTCTGATCACGACGCCATCCGAGATTTCGTCTGCGCGCGCGAGGCGCAAGTGTTCAACCTCGCGCCGAGCCAGATCGATGAGTTGGCTATCCGATGATGACCACAAATCATCGTTTTCAAACACAAAGTATTCCATCCCCAAACTGGTTTGTTGGGAGTTGGGCACCATGGCTGGGGACCAGTTCTTGAAATTCTGGACCCGGCCCACCCGCACCGCCGGATCGTGAACATAGATCCAGTTGTCCGGACAGATGTCTTCGCGATTGACGAGCAGGCCAACCAGGAGGAAATCGCGATAGCGGAGGCTTTCGGCTGCCTTCAGCACTTCCTCCGGAGGGGCGGGACTCAAGGCCCGCACCAGGTCACGCATTGGAATCGAACTGATGAAGTGCGTGCCCTCAAACCGTTCGGTCCCGTTCTTCCCTTCGGTGACGACCGACGTAACGGTGCGCCTATCGTGACAGACTTGCGCGACTCGGCGCCCCTTCAGCACCGAATGTCCCATGGCCTCCAGACGACCGGCCAGGGTCTCCCACATCTGGCCGGGGCCACGCTCGGGATAAGAAAACTGCTCCACCAGACTACGAATGGGGTCACCATGCGACCCTCGAAGCGCGGCGCGGACAAGACGCATAAGAGAAAGATTACGGATACGCTGGGCGGCCCAGTCGGCGCGGATTTCCGTGCATGGAATTCCCCACACTTTCTCCGTGTAGGTCCGAAAGAACATTTCGAACAAACGCTTGCCGAAATGGTTCGTGACGTATTGCTCGAAGTTCTTGACTTCGGGGTAAGGAAAGAAGTGCCATCGCAAGTAACTGGCAACAATGCGCACTGCTTCCCAGGGCCCGACGCCCAAAAGCGCGTCCATTGCCTTGATGGGATAGAGAAAAAAACGGTTCCGGTAGTAAATGCGGGAAAGCCGGGAGCGCTTTAGCAGGCTGGATCCCAGTATCTCTTGCCAGAGTTGTTGTACTTCTGTCGATTTAGTGAAGAAACGATGTCCGCCTATGTCGAAGAGGAACCCTTTGTAGGACACCGTCCGGGCCAGGCCGCCAACGACTTCGTCGGTCTCGAGGACGAGAGGTGTGCAGCCTTGGCGCGTAAGCTCGAATGCCGCGCTCAAACCGGCCGGACCGCCGCCCAGAATTACTGTTCGCGGGTTATGGTTGGGGTCTGGCATTGGGTCGGGAGTGAGTTATCTTCACAATCGCGAGGGAGGTAGAGAGCAGGTTCAACCTGGATTATAGGTGCTTCTATGTCGAGCGTGAGAGTAAAAAGGGAGCTTTTTGAGCAGTTGAAACTCCTTGCACATTAGTGACGAAAAACTGCGAGATCACACTCTCATTTCGATTTCCCTCGCGACAACCAGCACTTGTAAAACCAAGTACAACAGAATTCATTTCTCCACCACTACGACAAGCAAGTCTGGCCCTACGTACGGTCAGCCGGGCTGAGGCCGGGCCCCACGAGGGACTCACGACAAACATCCTGGCCGAGGCGAGAAAGCAACGGAGGGAGTGCTTCGATGTCGACAAGCGAGGTGCGGAAGTTCACGATGCAGGCTCGCAGCGCAAATTTTCCATTGACCACGGCATTGGACAGGAATGCTTCGCCACTCTTCTCAACGCGCGTCAGCAACGCCTGATTGATTTCATCAATACGCTTCTCGACGGCGGGCGAACCAATCTGCGGCTTCAGTTCCGGCGGCACATATCGAAACGTCGTGATGCTCAACTGCTGCGTGAAGGCCTCGAACTCAGGGTGCCGGCGGAGGAGTGCGTCGAGATGCTGCGACAGCCGCATGTCGTCGGCGATCATGCCGATCGCACCGCTGCGGCCGACCTGCCGAAGCGCCAGCCACACCTTGAGCGCGCGGAAACCCCGCGAATTCTGCGGGCCCTGATCGAAGTAATTAATGGCGGTTTCATCGAAATGATAGTAGGCAGGATGATAAGAAAACGCTCGCAGCAGATCATCGGGTTGCCGCACCAGCACGCACCCAGCTTCAAGCGGTGCGTAAAGCCATTTGTGGGGATCGACCGCCACCGAATCGGCTACATTCAGCGCTCGCAGACTCTCCGGCGCGCCAGGCACCTGGGCCGCTAACGCCCCGTATGCTCCGTCTACATGAAACCAGAGCTTGCGCGCCCGGCAAACCGCCGCGATTTCCGGCAGCGGATCCACCGCGCCGGTGCTCACTGAGCCGGCGGTGCCGACAACGAGAAAAGGAAGATCGCCCTGGGCGAGATCCCGATCGATCTGCGCCTCAAGAGCATCTGGCTTCATCCGCTGCCCGGGATCGACCGGAATCCAGCGAATGGCATCGGAGCCAAATCCAAACAGGTCGGCCGCTTTCTGAAGCCAGGTGTGAGTCTCGGTCGAGGCGTACGCCAGCAGCCGCGGTTGGCCCGCGAGACCTTTCGTTCGCACGTCCCACGTGGCCTTCGCAGCACGGGCCGCGAGGAAGCACACAAAGTTTGCCATGTTGCCGCCGCTGACCAGAAGGCCGCCGCTGCCGGCGGGATATCCGATGAGCTCAGCAATCCACCGAACGGTCTGCGCTTCTATTTCGGTGGCGAGCGGAGAGAGCCGGAACGCACCCACATTCTGGTTGATCATCGACGCTAAAAGATCGCCCAGCGCTCCGAGGGGAGCCGGACTCGACGTGATGTAGCCAAAAAACCGGGGATGACCATTGAACAGCGAATGTTCGAACAGCAGCTTAGACGCTTCTCGGAGCACTTGGGCCGTTCCCTCGCCGGCTTCGGGCAGCCCGCGCTCGCTCTTGAGCGCACGCCTGACTTCTGCAACCGACTCGCCTCGAGTCACCAGTCCGTGCGGCATCGCCGCCAGCCAGTCGGCCAGCGAATCGACGAGTTGATGGCCGAGCGCACGAAAGTCCTCCGGAGCCATCTCGATCGGCGCCGTCCGGTTTTTCAATGTATCGAGCTTGGTGCTCATCGCGATGAATACCCCCAAAGATCCGCTTCAAGACGGATGCTGCAAACAAATCCTATCCGCGCAGTCCTTCGAATAGATCGGATTCGCGCGCACGACCGCCATTCACGAGGCTGAACGCGCGATAGAACTCCTGCGTTCCCCAGATCGCCTTGTGGTTCTCGTCGGATAGATGTTCGAGGTTTTTGTATATGCTCATCTGTGTCTTGTGACACGACACGGCTTTCCAGACGGTCGCGCTGAAGTGGCTCGTGTCCAAGACTGTGGTGAGGGCCCAGTCTGGCCAGGGTGACGACTTGCGCTCGATACCATCCACTTTGGAAGTCAACCCGCGCAGCGCCGTCTGATAAGCCTCCCATTTCTGCCGGCTCCACTCTATGTAATACAGCTTCGAGACGCGATGGGGTGGGCCCGACCCATTTTCCCCGGCGGCGGCGACAACCGCGGCGGTCGCGAGCTGCGAGATGGCGATGTGGTCGGGATGGCCATAGGCTCCTTCAGGACCAAACGTAATGACCACGTGTGGCCTGACCCGACAGAGGTGGCCCGCAATTCTTGCCACCGCCTCAGTAACGTTCACTTGATCCAGGTCGCCGTCGTAGTAGTCGAGGAAATTGACCTCGCGTACGCCCAAGACCGCGGCTGCTTCGCGCAACTCGGCCTCGCGCACCCGACCGACAACGTCAGGCGTCGGCTTTTTCCCGCTTTCGCCAAAGCGTCCCCGCTCGCCGCGCGTGGCTGTCACCAGATAGGTCTCGACCCCCTCGCCGGCGTACTTTGCCAGCGTTCCTCCGATGCCGAGAGATTCATCATCCGGATGGGCCAGGACAGCCATCAATTTCAGTGGCTGAGAAGCTGTCTGCGCCGGTGTCATGGTTGATGGCACGAATTCAGCATCGACGGAGTAAATTTGACGATCTTGACCACGAATGCCTGGCCACGAACCAGAGGCGGGACAGCGAGCCGCGCCTGGGCTTCGTTCTCGGCCTCGATGGTGGCCCAGCCACAGTGCACACCGCTCATGCAGCCCCAGTCGAAATGATGGAGATACCCGGCTGCATTGATCAGGTCGACCAAGTCTCTGCAATTCTGTTCCGTGTGTGGCGTTTCGATGAGATAGCGATCCATAAGACCTCCTGAGAACCCGCTCACCTATCGTCGGGCCGCCCGCGGGTCCAAAAAGGAGCAGCCCTTCCCAGCCTTGTAACATCAGCGGCTAGGCACCGCCAGTCATCGGCCCAGCGCAGCGCGGATGCGCGCCAGGTGGTGCCAGCTGTGCCGTAGTGCGTGGTCCTCAATGACAAATTGCGCGGTCACAGGCGCGCCGAAACTCAGCGAAAAGGGTGCCGCACGGTCCAGCTCCTCGTCGGTGAACGCGCGTACCGCGGCTGCCGCCTCACGACTGTTCCGGCGTAAGAGTTCGAGCGCGGCCGCCTTCGTCACCCCGGCCTGGTCCTGGGCATGCTTGGCATTCAACTCGGCGACAACTTTCCATGTGACGTCTGTGACTGCCTTCCCGCTGGCGATTGCTAGCGCCAAATCAATCTCGATCGGGTAGACGCTGGCTACATGGTGCACGATCACGCCGACCGAACGGCCCGCCCTCCCACTTTCCGACACCGGTGTGCGCCACTCCTCTTCCGAGAGTCCTTCCGCAAAGACGGCCAGGCCGGCAGCGCCTTCCTCGATGCGATCAGCCAATGATTCGGCACGACCGCTTATCCGAGCCGTCTTCCGTTGAGGCTCGAGCTGCTCCAGATCTTTGCTTGTCCGCATCTCTTTTGCAATCGTATTCATTTGGTCCTCCGTCATCCATTCTCTTTGGATTTGTACTCCCACTATCCAGCCCCAGCCCAGAACCTCAGGCTTTCACCGCGATCACTTCCAGATACTCCGATGAAACAACGGTGAGTTCATCCCCTCCGCGATTGTGCTCGGACCACAACTCTTCGAGTTCTCTGCGGAGCGTTCGCGCGGCAGTTTCATCCAACGATGCGAACGCCCGATTGGTGGGCCCATAGTACTGCCGAAAGAACTCCACCACTTCAGCCGGTGGGAAGGGGTAGGTGAAGGTGTAGTGGCGCCGGGTCATCTTAAGGTCCGAAACTCCGTGGCCCAGCCTCTTGCGCACCACAGTCTCATCTCCCCACAACACCGGTGCCGGCATGCCAGAGGGAGCGATGAACCTGGCGAAGGTTTTGAACACTTGTCCGATGAACCCCTCGGGCGTCCAGTTTCCCATCGCGATCGTACCTCCAGGAGCGCACACTCGCAGCAGCTCGCGGGCTACGAGTTCCGGCCGCGGGGCAAACATCGCTCCGACCAGAGTGGTTACGACGTCGAAACTGGCATCTTCGAACGGAAGAGACTCGGCGTCACCTTCAATGAAACGAGCCTTGAGACCTTCCGCGTCGGCACGTGCCTGCGCACGCTGCACCAGGTTCGGCGCGATGTCCACGCCAGTGACGTTCACTCCATCCCGCGCCGCCCAGAGCGCGACCTGGCCCGAGCCGCAGGCCACATCGAGCAGCTGACATCCGGCAGGAACATCGAGTTGTTCGTAGAAAATGCGCGCGCCCTGCTCCATATAGCGCGAGAATCGGTCGTAGTCTCCGGCCATCCACGTTTCTTTCAGCCGGGTCTTCAAACTGCCGATTTCCGGTGCGATTGTAGTGGTGCTCATGCTTCCTCCAGTTTTTTTATTCACCTGCAATAAGGATACGAATCGCGTCGGTCGTCATCGCCGACACGCCAAAGTCCCATTCATCGGCAAGAACCTCCTCGACATCTATCCGGGTCCCAGTTGGGACGCCTCCCTCTTCGATTGACAACAGGGGATCGGTGAGTCTGGTGTCGATCTTCTTCCTGGGGGTCGGCGTGAAGGTTTCCTCGATCAATTTCACTTGATTCAAAGGCATGTTTGGTTCCTCCATTTGTTAAGAGACCGTTTTGGTGTTTCCGTCGCCGTCGACTTTTCCCAACCGTCGAGCGAGATCTTGCAGTCTTGTCCACACGCCTTGCTTTCGCCCGCAACAACGCCCATTACTTTGGCGGCCAGCACCTTCGACTGGCGGTTCAGCGCTTCGGGGTGATCTTGGCAGCAAAGGACTGCGCCACGATCTTTCCGTTCCGCACTACGAAGGTGTCGGTAGCGGCTTCGTACGAATTGTCTGCCGTTTCTGCACTCCACAAGATGTAAGCGTAATCACCCTCGACGTATTGCTGCCGCATCGAAAACGACGCGCCGGGCTTGGCAAACTCCGACAATAAAGCCTGGAAGAACGGCTTGATTGCGTGGGGGCCCTTTAGCGGTTTTCCAGGTACGAACAACACGGCATCGGATGAGTAGTCAGCGAGAACTCCATCAAGGTCGTTCTCGCCAAAACACTTCAGATGTTGATCGAGAACATCGCTTGTCGTCGACATTCGTCATCTCCTTCTGCGTTTGAATTGGCCTGAACCACCTTTCGCATTTGTGAACGCTTCGACGAGGCTTACTATGCGCCGTTATCGTGTTTCGTACTTACCCGCGCGTCCGGCTTTCTTGCTCAGGGCAGAGTTGCCGTATGATGATTTGCTCAGGAGTCCGGAGCGGTTTGCCGGGAGTCCCGGAGGATCTATGGATGTGCTCTCCGAGGTGCTGAAGGTGGTGAAGCTCCAGGGGGCCATGTATTACAACGGAGAATTTTCCTCGCCGTGGAGTGTTTGCTCGCCCCCCTCTCACGCCGTTGCATCCTGCCTGGCGCCGGGCGCCGGGCACGTGATCATTTATCACTTGCTCACGGAAGGGAGAGCCTCTGCACGGCTGCTGGACGGCGAGCGCGTCACTCTCGACGCCGGCGACATCGTGATCTTTCCCCACGGCGATGCTCACATCATCGAAAACGGACCGCCGACCAGGAGTGTGGACATAGCGAAAGAATTGGCTCGAATTGTTTCCCAGGGGTTGAAGCTGGCCCGCCTGGGTGGCGGAGGGGAAGTCACGAGATTCATTTGTGGCTACATGGCGTGTGAGCCACGCTTGAGCCAGGTTTTTCTTAGCGGCCTGCCGCCGCTGTTCAAAGTGAGTATTCGCAATGATGCATCTGGCAGATGGCTGGAGAACTCGATCCGCTTTTCGGTGAACGAGGCTGATGCTTCCCGCGCCGGCGGAGAAGCAGTCCTGGCCAAGCTGTCGGAGGTCTTATTTGTGGAAACACTGCGCGCCTACATTGCGCACCTTCCAGCGGAGCAAACCGGTTGGCTGGCCGGCGCGCGCGATTCGGAGGTCGGAAAGACACTGGCGCTAATGCACCGAAATCCTGCGCGGCCGTGGACCATTGCTTCCCTGGCGAAAGAAGCAGGGCTGTCACGCTCGGTGCTGGCGGAGCGCTTCCGTCATTACCTCAACGAACCTCCCATGGCGTACCTCACGCGCTGGCGGCTTCAGTTGGGAGCGCAGATGCTTGCCTCGACCAGTTATTCGGTGGCACAGATCGCATCCGAAGTGGGCTATGAGTCCGAAGCCGCTTTTAACCGCGCGTTCAAACGCGAGTTCACCGTTCCTCCCGCGCGTTTCCGCGGTCAATCGAGATCCGCTCAGGCGAAGCTGCCCCGGCGAGAGAAATCCAGCTGAGTGAGAACGGGATACATATTTCCCAAGTTCTTTTTAAGGACGAACCAGCCCGCTGCGGTTGCAGCATTACCGATCTCTCCGCGCCCTGCCTCGCAAACCCAGAGAAGGTCGACGGTTGTCTTGATAAGTTATTACGTGTACATTGTCAACATAATCGGCACGACCCCATCCAGCCGAAGAGGAAGCATATGCCCCGGCAACCCGATCCTGGCCTCGAGGAACGCATTCTGAATGCAGCTCGTCAGCTCTGGAAAAAAGGGTCCGCTAAGGCCCTCACCATGCGGGCCGTGGCCCGGGTTGCGCGTACGAACACCCCAGCCGTCTACCGCCGTTTCCCCCACCGGGATGATATCTTGCGGGCCCTGGTGCAGGAAACGAGGCAAGATTGGCTTCGACTGGTAGAGACCTCCTCGTCGGTCGAAGAGGCCTGCGAACGCTACCTCGACTACGGCTTGAGCCATCCCCACGAATACGAACTCTATTATCTTCACGAATATGAACTACTACGTTCTTCGCCCAAGATGGCCCGCCGGGCCACTCTGAACCAGACAGTTAAGCAGGAAAGACCCGTGGTGCAACTTATGAAAGGCAAGCTGGCCGCACAGCTAGGCGGAAGTCCGGATGATTACACGCGTCTGGAAATCGCGCTCTGGGCTCTGCTCCACGGAGCTGTAATGCTGCTGATCATGAGATCGATCCGTCCGCAGCATGAGGCGGACATGCGTTCAATTTGCCGCGCCTCCGTGGCAACGCTGCTGCGCGAGGCGTCCCGCAAGTAAGAGCGGAGGTCGTTCCGCGAATGCCACGCTGCCTGTTCACAACGGTACCGCCAGCGTCCAGCGCATGGCCCAACCGCAAACTTTAGGCCGCAGGCCGCGCGCTCCCAGGGTCTGGTTCCTGTTTTTTGCCGGCGATGGGCTGTCTGAATAATTACGTTGACAGTGTTAACATTACGGTGTATACATAATAAAAAAGACCACGTTCAGTCCCTATTAGTAAAGGAAACTCAGAAGAATGGCGGATATGTTTCAGCCGGGTGACAGGACTCCCTGCTCCGGCATTTACCGGGTCGTCCATTCAGTCCAGCACGCTTCGTCACACCATGTGATCGCACTTTACGGCGACACTTTTCCCCGGTGTCAGGAATGCACCGACGAAGTTCGGTTCGAACTAGCGCGATCTGCGGTATATATCAGCGCGCATCCGTTCTTCCTCCGTACTTGAACCAACGTCTGTGTCAAGAAATGTCATCGGTATCTACAACTAAGTCCTTGACCGAGCGTTCGGCCTGATGGCCCAACTGATTCACGGAAAAGCCATCTTGCTTCGCATCGACCGGGAAAAGAGGATCACGACATGAGAGAGAAGCAAAGTCACGCCACGGAAGCGACAGGAACGCGGCCTCAGCACCTGCGGTCATTCCCGTCGGCTTTGACTCTCCGTTCAATGAACGACGGCCCTTGGGTGGTCAGAGAATCTGCTTCCACCTTGTTTATATATCTCTGCGGGCAGCGGCGTGCTTTCCCGAATCGAGGAGTCGATAGTTGAGACGTGAAATGGCGCGAACCTCGCGCATTAACTCAGGCAAATGGATTCGAGAGTTGCGGGAAGAGCGCTTCGTTAGATCGAGTGATATCGAACGGGTCAGCCGGTCGATTGCCGAGGTCAAAGGCGACGCAGATTTTTACGTTTCGCACTCAACGCTGGCTGATGTCGAAACCGGCGCTGTTCCCAGCATTCACAAGCTGGTTAGCCTGGCGGTCTGTCTCAAAGTCCCCTTGGAAGAGCTGTTGCTGGTGTTTGGCATTGACGGCGAGGAAGTAAGGCAATGCATCGGTCAAGGTGAGCCCGGTGTGCGAAAGCCTTGGGCCCTCCAGGACCAGCAACCTGGTTTCCGCTTTCAACTCAGCTTTGATGCTGGTTTTAACAGCCACGAGACTCGTCTGCTCACACTGAATCCGCAAGAACTGGCGGGTTTACCACCGGCGCAATTCAAGCGCCTCGATCCAAAACGTTACCGATATGCTGCCATTGGCCTGAAAGATGACGCGATGGGAGATTTGATCCCTCCCGGCTCTCTGGTGGAGGTCGACGTCAAACAGAATACGGTCCAGATATCTGACTGGAAGAGTATGCGGGAACGTCCGGTCTACCTGGTTTGGCATACCGAGGGACATAGTTGCTGCTGGTGTGATTTGCAAAGCAAGGAACTCACACTGCTGCCCTACCCCCTCTCCCGACAATCCGTCAGACGTTTCAAGGTGCCGCGAGAAGCTTCCGTGATTGGCCGGGTGATCAATGCCTGGCTTCCTTTCGATCGATTGCACAACGGGGGCTAGACAAGGAGTGCAAACAGCAGACTGCTGCTTTACAACGCCGAGGGGTTGACGCCCTTGAGCAGGTAACGGCTATCGTACGACCAGAAGAACTTTTGGCCCCGAGCGTAAGGTGCAAGGAAATCTGGGCAGGATCGGCTCTTCCGAAGCTGTCGGCTACGAAACTTCGCGGCCTTCGACAGCTCTCAAAAAGTGTTCCGTCTTCATCTAGTTGAAAAATGTCATTCTTACGAGGTTGGAATACGCATTGGTGTCGGCAAAAGGAGCGTTTGTATTTTGCAACGCCGGAAAGCGGGACGCGGCGTGAAATCGGGCATGATTCGTGATCCTGTGAATGATGCCGAAATCGTCGTAGTCATTGAATTGCCGTCCGCGCCAGCGGCCAGGAGCCAAACGAATGTTTTCACTCCCGCAGCGTGGTTGTAAATCAGCCCTCTCGGCACATATTTCGCCTGCACTGCCACGATCGAATTCGTGGTGCGCATGCACTATATAGATCGGCTGTCTGGGGGGAAGAAAATGCGGTCCCAGGCATTACGCTGTCCTCGCAGGCAGTCTCTCTTCATCAAGAGCCACCGCCCAGCAGGCTGGGCTAGGGCGCGCCCATTGAGTTCGCTGAAGCGTTGATATCCTGAGTCCAGATGCTGAAATTTACGACAATTCGAGCCTGAGTTTCCACGGCTTGACCGGATTCCAGGTAGGGCTTGAATCGCCATTGTTTCACCGCTTCCCGTGCTGCCCTGGAAAGAATCGCGGGGCCGCTGAGAAGGCGGAGTTGCTGAATGATCCCATCCCGCCCGATCAATGCTTCCAGCACGACCGAGCCTTGAATGTTCATCTCCTTGGCCAGAAGGGGGTATTTGGGTTCCACACGGTGGGAAAGGACCTGCGCGGTACCCGGGGAAAGATGGACTCGCTCGGCGGCGCTGGTCACACCTGTCGGATTCGACATCGGTTGGACGGAAGATGCCTGAGTGGAGGATGGCGCTTTGGAACCCAGGTCGACCTCAACTGAATTGCTGCCTGCCTGGACGTTACTGTGCTCGTTCCCAGTCACGACCTCGACTCCCAGCGGAGGGAGCACGGTTCGGCTCGTCACCACGGGCGCCGATGCGGAGGCAGGGTTTGGCTCCCTGGCCACTGTCTTCTTCGACGTGGGTAGTTTCGATTTCAGCTGTGCGGGAACCGCTGGGTGCATGGTGGTTGCTTCTTCGGACTGGGCCTCCTCTAATGGCTCTGGTCCGGATCGCGATGCTGGTGCGGGCGGGAACCAGAAGTTGCGGTCCTTTCTCAGGACCAGAATCAATGCGACGAGCAGCAGAGCCAGTGCGGCCAGCATCTGCCGGCGCTGCTTGTGCACGGCATCAACCTTGAACGAATCTTTGATCTCCGGTACCTGCTTCTCATGGGGCAATGGCATATTTTGTGTCCTCCTGCAGCCGCCGAGACTTGTAGCTCAGCGCGGCGCGGGCGCTCCTTCCATACCCAGCGAACGTTGTGGGGGGTGGGACTTCCGAGACGGTGAAGGCGCTGGAGGCGGCAAGCGAAAGATGACCCGGCCCTCCTGACAGACGGTCAATCCACCAATCGGAACCTCAGTTGTAGGACCGCCTGGGGCAGACTGTCCGCACTCTTCCGTCGACGCGGAACTTGGCTGCAGCTCTTCACGCGCAGACGGGGCCTTCACTTGATAGGACGCCGAAGTGCTGGGGAACTTGGTTCCCGATTTCCAACCAAATCGCCAACCTATAAACGTGCCGAGCAATATAGCCACACCAATCACGAGTGTGCCCAGGATCGGGGTCCAAATGTCGTATCTCCTGACCGTGCCTTGCCTCTGTGGCAACGTAGAATCCGATTCCGCGGAAAGGGACTGGTTCGGAGGAAGGTGCTCTCCGCTCTCGTGCATGCGAGGCAGAGGCTCGCTGCCTGGCACGGCGGCGGCGGTCACCCAATTCCTTCTTCTACTTTCGACAATTCGATCAGTCAGAGCCTTTAGGATGTCTAGATCACGCTGTTCAAAGGCATTCGGTCGCGAAGAAAGGATCTCGAGAATCCCAAACAATTCGTTGTCTTCCATCAGAGGGAGAACGATTATCGACCTGACTCCCAGTCGCTGGCAGGCTTGAGGATCAACTCGCGGGTCGGTTTGCGCGTCACTGCATCGCTGGGCTTGGCGGGTCTGGATACAAGAACCCGAGAGCCCATTGCGAGGATCAAGACATGCCCCGATGTCAGGGGCGGAAGGACCGGTGCTGGCGAGACAGACAATCTTTTCTTCCCGGACCAGAGCGATTGCTGCGCCGCTGGCGCCGGTGGCGATGCAGGCTTGTTCTAATTCCTCATTGAGGCGGGACTCTCCTCCGGGAGGAAGAGGGGCGAACAAATCTGCCAATTCGGTGGCATCAGAACCCGCCTGGAGTTCGCTCTCGCGCCGGCCAGCATCGCCTGTGGTTCGTTGGTCGTTGACAAACTTGAGGTCGTTGAGAAATCCCCGGTCCCTGGACAAATTCGGCTCCTCCACTATGGTCCTTTTCGTACCCCGTTGCCCGTGAACCGAGGGGGGAGCCTAGGGCACCGCTAGTGTCAGGCTGCAGGTTTCGCACCAAAAGGAGGGACGCCCACGTCATTACTGCACAATCACTTATGGATACTCCTACGATCCGAGGACATGCCTTCGTGCAAACCCTTGCGCAATATTGCAAAAGGGAGCCCAATTACGGAACTTGGCCTACCAGGCAGGCGGCTTCGCACCTAACCTTTTTTTAGCTGCTTTTGTCTAAGCTGCGAGATGCTGCTGGCGGCGCGAGTGTGCCCGGTTTTATGTCTCTAATAGAGGTTACTGGCAGATTGGATGGCATCCATTTCCGAGTGCAGAGCCGCAATTCTGGCTCTTCTTTCCGCATCCGTTCTCATGGATCGCAGTCCTATCTCGACTGCATCGACTCACCACGACCGGGCTTTAGAGAAAAGTCGGACACCACGTCACGACAAACGGAAACTCAAAAGCTGCGCGGTGGGGAACATCTATGCAACCGAACTTCAGTGCCTGCCAGAAGCACTCCGTGCACCAGCAACAAACGACTACTGCGGCCCGGCCAGCTTTGCGGCGACCGCGGTAAAGCCGGCGGCGAAGACGTTGTTTCCGATCTGCTCGACAATAGCACCGCGCTCGGCCCCTACCACCTCGAAGTCAGCCCACCACTCCGCGAATGTGCGGTTACCCTGAGTAACGCGATGTAGCCTGACGCCAGCCACATAGTCGCGAACCGGCAGAGTGCCCTCGATAATTTCGTAGGTGAAGGCGTAATTCCGGTCATCCATGCAGAGCAGGACTTCGCGGACGAATCCTTCCGCCAGTGTGAGACGACGCACGCAACCGACCTGATCACTGGGACGTCCATCCTCAATCAGGCTGTGCTTGATTCCGGGATGATACGACGGCATGCCGTTGTAGTCACGCATGACCGCCCAGACTCTTTCGACAGGCGCATCGATCACCGCGCTTATGTAAACCGTGTTTGGCATCGTTCCTCCAGCGCTAGAAGCTGATCCGTTTGAAATCCTGGGTCTGTTTCACGATCGCCTTCTCCGCAGGCAGGCGTTCGAGGGAACTGGCACCGTAGAACCCATGACAATGGCGAGTTTTGCTGAGCACGAATGTGGCGTCGGCGGGTTCGGCGATGGGGCCGCCGTGGCAAAGCACAATGATGTCGGAACGTACCTCAAGCGCCGCTTCGGCGATGGCCTCGATTCGACCGCGACACGCTTCAAGACTCAGGGCGGTTTCCGCACCGATCGTGCCGCCGGTGGTCAGACCCATGTGGGCGACGAGGATGTCCGCTCCCGCCTGCGCCATCGCGATTGCTTGTGGCGGGTCGAAAACATAAGGGGTCGTCAGGAGGTCCTTCTCGTGGGCTAGCCGGATCATGTCAACCTCTAGTGCGTAGCTCATTCCTGTCTCCTCCAGATTCTGACGGAAGACCCCGTCGATCAACCCGACGGTGGGAAAGTTCTGTACTCCGGAAAAGCCGATTGCTGCCACGTTGTCGAGGAAGGTGTGGAACTGGCAAAAAGGATCAGTGCCATTTACTCCTGCGAGTACCGGAGTCCTTTTGACTACCGGCAGGACTTCCCTGGCCATTTCCATCACGATGTCGTTGGCGTTGCCGTAAGCCAGCACTCCCGACAGCGATCCCCGGCCTGCCATGCGGTAGCGGCCAGAGTTGTAGATCACAATCAGGTCGATGCCCCCAGCTTCTTCGCACTTGGCCGATAGTCCGGTACCGGCGCCACCGCCGATAATCGGCTGACGACAGCGAACCATTTCCCGGTATTTCGCCAACAATTCTCCGCGCGCAAAATGTGGCATGAACTATTCCCTTAAGACAGTATTGGCTGAACCATGGTCAGGAATTCCTCGGCCGCTGCCTGTGCGAACTGAGGATGGTTAATGTGAAACGGAATCTCAAGCAGCTTGCGCCGGTCAGTCTGCGCCAGTTCGGCGGCCAGGGTCTCGAACAGGGCGGCATCTGCTGCCGGATCCCAGAAAGGCTGTCCCGGCGCATCCAAGGCCGACACTCCTCCCAGGGGCAGCAAAAACCGAACCTCGCCTTGACACTGATTAAGCCGCCCAGCGATCCAGCGGGCCTGGCGGACATTTTCCTCGACCGTAGTCCGCATCAGCGTGATCTGCGGATTGTGCTGGTAAAACTTTCGGCCGCGATAACGTTCGGGTACGGTCTCGGGCGTGCCAAAGTTCACCATGTCGAGCGCCCCGCAGGAACCGATATAGGGTGCCCGGGTACGCGCCACCGCGCCGAAACGGTCGTCGGTGCAGGCCAGCACACCCCCGAACAAATGATCGCAGACCTCGGTTGTGGTGATGTCGAGCACCCCGCCAAGGTAGCGGTCTTCCAGCAGTTTTTCCATCGACCGGCCGCCGGTGCCTGTGGCATGAAACACGACGCAGTCGAAGCGGGGATCAAGCAGACGGGATATCTGCTGGACACAGGCCGTGGTCACACCGAACATGGTGAGCCCGAGCGCCAGGCGTTCCTGAGTTACCGGCGGCACAGGGTACAGGACCATGCCCGCAATTGCGTGCGCCGCGTTGCCCAACACACGGCAGGAAATCCGGTTCAAGCCCGCCATGTCGGTGATGGAATAAACCATCGTGATGTCAGAGGCACCGACATAGGAAGCGACGTTGCCGGAAGCCATCGTGGAAACCATGACTTTTGGCACACCAATGGGCAGTGCACGCATGGCGCGCGTGATCAGGGCCGTCCCACCGGAGCCGCCCATGCCGAGCATGCCGCCTATATCGTCGCGACTCTTCACTAAGCTTTCAAAAGCATCACTCATCGCGCCGATTGCAGTGCCGCGGTCGCCAGTGAATACGGCGCTTCGTCCGTGCGGGTGGTACGCCGCGACGTCTTCAGGAGAAACAAAATGGTTGGGTTTGGGCGTGGAGACCAGGTTGCCCGAGGTGGAGAGGTCTGCCAGGGTTACGGGAACTCCGGCGGCTTCGAGCAGGGTACAGACGTAGATGGCTTCTTCGCTCTTGGTGTCCAGGGTGGCCGCAACCCAGACTCTTCTGGCATTCTTCATGTTGCCTGCGGCCTCCCGGACAGTGGGCAGGACAGTATATCGCGCATCTGACAAGCCGTTGGCAAGGGCCCGCCCTGCCCTGTTCGGGCGCCGTGGGTGCCCTTTTGACGATCGGCGATTGAAGTTTGACTGTTTAACCCTTGGTGTCGGTCTGTCTGCCAGACCCGATCATCCCCGCCAGGCGGCGGATGCTGTTGTTGAGTTTGCCGAGGGTTTGGGATACCTGGCTGGACAGAGGGTTGACCTCTGCGTCGGCATCGCTGAAGCCCTCAATCTCCATTTGCCTGGCAGCAGCGCTGAATCGCTCCGAACTGACATCGTCCATAGCCAGGAAGCGGAATGCTTGGGCAAGCGGTATCCCATCAGCCCCGGTATGCAGGAATTCGATCTGCGCACTCACTTTGCCAAACACGGTCTTCAGAGCCATCTCCGCCACCGTTCCCTGAGGAATAGGGCCTTTGGGGAGGACGACAGAGCCTCCGGTAAGGGAAAGACACTGGATGACTCCCATGAACTTTTGGGTGTCAACGATGAATATTACTCGCTCGCGGTTTGGGACCCGAATACGCGGCGGTCGGTTACGCTTACCTCGTGTTCCAAGGTTCCGGGGCATAGGCAGACAGCATTACAAGGGAACGTGACAGGGTCAATGTTACTTAGGTGTTCTGGAAACGTGGCGTGCATGCCAAGCGCCTCTTAATGGCCAGATCGGCCCCGGTTGTCTACACGTTTTCAAGTCGTCACGGATTCACCGTGAAAATCGCAGCGCTATAGACCGGCGCTCCGGTGGTTGTGACACCAATTCGCCCACTGGTCGCACCGGCGGGTACGGTTACTGTCAGCTGCGAGTCGGAGTCCACTGAGAACTTTGTGGCCACAACATTCTTGAAGGTAACCCTTGTGGTTTCGGTGAGGCTCACGCCCGTAACAACCACCTCTGTACCTGGGGAGGCACCGGCCGGACTGAAGCCAACAACTTGAGGCTTCACCAGAAATTCCCGGTTGCTGGTAACCGTGCCGGTAGGCGTGGTCACGGTCACAAGGCCACTGGTCGCTCCTTCGGGAACGGTAGTTGTGAGGTACCCATCTGAGACGACCGTGAACGTGGCGGGAGTCCCATTGAAGTAGACTGCCGTGGCTCCCGTGAAGCCCTGGCCGAGAATCTGGACACTGCGTCCGACCCTGCGAGCTCGCGGCAACAAGCTCACGAACGGACCTAACCCTGCATCGAAGCTAAAGAACGCCCCTCGGTTTTCGCTTCCCCCAACCGCTGTGTCACCGTACAGCTTGCCATTGGTGTGCTGCAGAAGCGTCACCTGCGGGCTGGCCCCAGTCAGCGAGTCAAAATCATGAAGTACGTTGAATCTCGTTTGAAAAATGGGTATGCCGCCGGGAATGTAGCAGAATAGAACACCCCACCCGAACGCTCCGCCGACATCATTCGTTCCATAGAAGTTTCCGTCTGCTCCCTGCAGCAATCCCCCGACCGGGTTGCTTCCATCGCTTCCGCCCGTGAAGTCCCACAGTATGGACAGGTCGCCGGACGGTGAGACCCTGAACAGCACTCCTCCGCCCGTAGGTCCTCCACCACTTGCCGCGCCGTAGAAGTTACCGTCCCTGCCCTCGATCAGCGGCCCGAAAGGATTCGCGCCGAAGACACCGCCAAAATGAAAGATGGTTTTGAACGCTCCGGTTACACTGATCCTGAAAATAGTGCCTGCACCGTTTTTACCACCGTAGAACGTTGTTCCATAGAGAAAGCCGTCTTTCCCTTGAACCAAGGCGCCATTCGGGTAACCTAGACTGGCCGCGCCGAAGGAGTGAAGTGTAAGAAAGGTTCCGGAGGGAGTGATCCTGTACACCGTACCATTGTTCCCGATCTTCCCTCCGATGCCGGTCGTTCCATAGAAATTCCCATCGATGCCCTCAATCGGCGGTGCTCCAGGCTCGCCGCCGTCGGTTCCGCCGGTAAAGTCGTGAAGGGTAGTCACGTCGCCCGCAGCCGTCATCTTGAAAATAGTCCCGTGACCATAAAGCCCACCTCCCGCGGTCGTTCCCCAATAATGTCCACCGGTTCCCAGAGTCAATCCGCCGATGGACTCGTTCCCGTCAGCGCCATTGAAACTATGCAGAACGGTTACGGCACCACCCCTGCTAATTCTGAATGCGGTGCCTTGGCCGCCAGTCCAAGTGTCGGGAGCGGTACTGAATAGATTTCCGGCACGACTCTGGGCAATGATGCCGGAAAAACGCGGATCATTCGGCCCACTTCCGTCTGTGCCGAAGTTGTGCAGCACTTTGTACCTCTGAGCTGTCACCGAGGGACAAGGTGTGAACGTCTGAGCTGACCCAATTCCGACGAAGGCAGCCAGTACCAGCGTGACCTTTGGAAGGCGAAGCCGCATCATGGGAATTCTCCTTGGCGTGCCAGATACGTTGAGGGGCAGGCTATCAACAGTTAGCAGTTGCGGGAGAAGGGAGCCCGACCGCTCGGCAGTCCCTTCGATACTATGGGCGCGACAACTGGGCGCAATGATTATTCTGCCGGTAAATTAGAAGTGTCAAGATGAAAAGCAAATCCGTGCGATGCGGACGGCAAAGAGGCTGCACAAAGACCTTCTGGTCACAATTGAGAGCGCGGCTGCGTTGTTCGGGGTCTTCGCCACGCGCCTCCATCCCCGCCTTGCGCACCTGAGCCCTATTCGTTGCTCTTACTGCGTCTCCCAACAGTAGCCAGCCCGGACTCAGCCTTTGCGGCCCCTGCTAAATCTGGTAATCGATTTCGTGGATGATTTGCTCCAGCGAGGCACCGGAGTCTTCGTTGGTGCCGGTTTCGCCTTCGAGCTTGTGAACTCGTTCGCGCAGTTTGTTGACCTCCGTCGCGACGGCAGCGAGGGCCTCGGAGAGTGGATCGTTGATCTGCTTAGGATCGGTGATCACGACGCGCTTGCCCTTGCGGAAGACAATGTGGCCGGGAACGCCCACGACGGTGGAGTCGTCCGGGACATTTCTCAAGACCACCGAGCCTGCCCCGATGCGGCAGTTCTTGCCGACTGTGATATTGCCGAGAATCTTGGCCCCGCCGCCGATAACAACGTTGTCGCCGATAGTGGGATGGCGTTTGCCGTGTTCTTTTCCGGTGCCTCCGAGTGTGACTCCCTGATACATCGTGACATCGTCTCCGATGATGGTGGTCTCGCCAATTACCACTCCCATTCCGTGGTCAATGAACAAGCGCCGGCCGATGCAGGCTCCCGGATGAACTTCGATTCCCGTGAAGAAACGCGCGCACTGCGAAAGCCAGCGGCCGAGCAGGAAAAAACCGCGGTTCCACAGCCAGTGATTGATTCGATAGAACCAAAGCGCATGCAGGCCGGAATAACACAGGAACACTTCGAGGCGCGACTTTGCCGCGGGATCACGCTCGAGGACGGTGGCGACGTCTTCGCGAATCCAGGAAAGGAGCTTTGCCATATCACACTGCGGCGGTCGGCATCTGTAACGACTCGTTGCGAAGCGCGTCGAACAATACGCTGGTCAGGTAGCGCTCGCCGAAGTCCGGCAGAATAACGATGATCAGCTTACCCGTATTTTCCGGACGGTGGGCAACTTTCAGCGCTGCGGCCACTGCCGCTCCCGAAGAGATGCCGACGAGCAGACCTTCTTCTTTGGCAAGGCGTCGGGCCATCACGATGGCATCATCATTTGTGACAGTGACGATCTCGTCGATGTAATCGGTGCGCAGGATGCCAGGTACAAAGCCCGCCCCGATGCCCTGTATCTTGTGGGGAGAAGGCACCCCGCCGGAGAGAACCGGACTATCGGCGGGCTCGACAGCAACTGCTTTAAATGACGGCTTCTTGGGTTTGATGTACTGGCAGACGCCGGTGATGGTACCGCCGGTGCCGACCCCGCAGACCAGGATATCGGCGGCGCCGTCAGTATCGTTCCAGATTTCAGGGCCGGTGGTTTCCACGTGAATCTTAGGATTGGCCGGGTTGTCGAATTGCTGCAGCATGAAGCCGTCCGGAGTCCTGGCCAGGATTTCCTCAGCTTTGACGATAGCGCCCTTCATTCCTTTTGGGCCGGGGGTGAGCACAATGTCCGCACCGAAGGCACGGAGCAGGACGCGGCGCTCAAGGCTCATGGTGTCGGGCATGGTGAGCAGGAGCTTGTATCCTTTCACCGCCGCCACGAAAGCCAGTCCAATGCCGGTGTTGCCGCTGGTAGGTTCGATCAGGACAGTGCGCCCGGGCTGAATCTTGCCAGTGCGCTCGGCCTCTACGATCATGCTTACCCCGATGCGGTCTTTGACGCTGGCGCAGGGGTTAAAGCCCTCGAGTTTCGCCGCTACGGTGGCGGCGCAGCCCTCCGTAACTTTGTTCAAATAAACCAGTGGTGTGTTTCCGATCAATTCGGTTACGTCATTGGCGATTTTCACAATTGGCTCCGAGTCTCTCCGGCAAGTTTTCAACCAGAATCCCGTTTTTGACTTTCAAAAACGCTGCCCCTCTCCTAGGGGAGTCTCGCGTTCATAAACCTTTCAACGATCTTCAACGCATTACTGCCGCTAAGAAAATTGACAAAGAATGCCGGTTGCCACTCTCTCAGCCCCACGGTCCAGTTCGGTGCCGACAGGCACATCTGCTTTGGGGTGACATCCTTTCCGAATGAGATGCACGGCCAGTTGATATTGACCGAAGGCCATGCCACCCGCTCGGCTAGAGCAATGGTAACGTAACTCTCAGCAATCAGGACCTGCTTACCAAGTTATCGGGGACATTGGCCCTTTCAGCAAAAACAACTGGCATGTTAAAACCCGTACATTGCAAATGCTTCGGCTTCCGGCACGTACAACGAATGCGTCGTTCGCCGCCATCTGTCCCGTACTTCAATGGCGATCCACGAGATGAATCCAGAGGTCTAAGCCCGTTCTCCCGGTCCGCAAACCGCGGCATCTTTTGACAAACGCTTGACATCGCACGCGCATCCATCCCACCGGCGCGGAATCCAATCCTCAAAGCACGCTGAAGACAGTCTTCACGAGTCGATCACGGCCTAAAAGTTAACGAATTCGGGCTCACCCGGTACGCCGGGAGCGGACCTGATGGCTGATTTCTGCCTGGTCGTTGGATCTTCCAGGCAAAAACGCTCAAGGACTAAAGCAAACAGCAAAGAACGAACACACAAGGAGAGATATGAAGGAAAATCAGGAGAATGATGTGAACAACAATCGCAGAGGAAACTTTCGGCGCAGCACGGTGATTGGCAACGTGATCCGGGGATTGCTGGTAGCCCTGATTGCTTTGGCCGCCACTGGCATCGCCTCCGCTCAAAACAGCTTCGACAACAACTTCGACTCTGCATCAAGCCTGAAATTCAAAAGCGGCATCGGGGTCATTCCGGTTACCGGCGTCGCAGCCACTGGGGCAGTCAATCTCAACATCGTACGGGGTGTTTCTCCGGCCGGGCCGTGGAGGATCGCTGACCTCGACGCCACGGTGAGAAGCGATGGGCATATCACGGTTGTGGGACGTGGACTGCTTCTGGCCGCTGGCAATGGCATCGGAACCAATGGCGGACAGAGCGTCCATGCCAGCCTCTTTTGTGGGGCTGCCACTGCCGCCACCGAACACGACACAACTCTCACCGGCGTGGCCCTTGCACCCGATGGGGATTTCCGAATCAACGATTTCCTGACGCCGGCTCCTCCCAGCCCCTGCGACACTCCAGTCCTGCTTATCCGGAATGGAGGCGGGGTTTGGTTTGCCGCCGGTATCCAGGACCTCAGACCAGTATCCAACCATTACTAACTAAACGAGCAAATCGGGCGGGCCAGCCCGCCCGACAGCTCGAATCAGCGAGGTTGTTTTGGCGCATCCAGGAATTGGTGAAGTGAGGGTTCAAATGAGCACAGCATCACAGAGCAGCCACCCACGCCGACACCCAGGGCCAGTCCCGACCCGCTACGGTCTTCCCTGCGCCAATTGTGGGTGCTACTTCGAAGCACAAGTCTCTGTCTGCCCGGTCTGCCGTTGCGGCGATCGGGTTTCACCAACGACCGGGCGCGAGCCACGCAACTCGCATAGCAAGGAATAAGGCAAAGAATAAACAAGAGCATGGAAATCGCGCGGCCTCACCGCTCCGACCAAGATTGCTGGTTCGCCATTTCCGGCAGCCGGAGCCATCCGGGCGATCGCGACTACCTTTTGCAGCGGTTCAGACGGGCAGACGGGCCGATAAAGATGGAAACTATGGTACAAGTATCGTGCGCACCAGTGGAACGCGGCTGGAGCGAAGCGGAGGCCATCGAGGCCGCCAAGAAGGGCGACGCTGCGGCCTTCGAGTTTCTTTACCAGGCACATTGCAAGCAGGTGTATGGCTTATGTTTGGGCATGCTCAAGCGCCGTTCGGACGCGGAAGAGTTGACGCGGGAGGCATTTTTGCATGTCTTCCGCAGGATCGGTTCCTTTCGTAGTGAAGCAAAATTCGGGACATGGTTGCACCGGGTCACCGTTGACCTGGTCCTGATCCACTCTGGAGGCCGGCGATGACGCCCCCCAAACCAGTAAATGAGCCCCAAAGACTCGCGGCACTACGTGGCTATGAGATTCTCGATACCGAGCCCGAAGCGGCTTTCGACGATCTCACATTCCTGGCTTCCCAGATCTGCCAGACTCCCATCGCGTTGATCGCCCTCGTGGATGCTGACCGTCAGTGGTTCAAATCCAAGGTCGGCCTGTCCCTTACCGAGACTTCGCGCGACATTGCTTTTTGCGCCTCAGCGATCTTGCAGTCCGATGTGTTCATCGTGCCGGATGCCAGTGAAGATGCGAGATTCGCGAACAATCCTCTGGTTGTTTCCGAACCCAGGATCCGCTTCTATGCGGGCGCAGCTTTAATGAGTGACGACCACGCCCTTGGAACCCTCTGCGTGATCGACCGGGTGCCGCGGACGCTGAGCCCGGACCAGCTGGAAGGACTCCGAGCCCTGAGTCGCCAGGCGCAAGCTCAATTCCAGCTTCGGCGTAACCTGAAGAGGTTGGGAGAATCGCTGGCGGCACGGGATCGTGCCGAGGAGAAGAAAGAGCGCACTTTTCAGGAACTCAAGGCAGCCTTGGTAAACATTCGCACCCTGGAGGGACTCCTGCCCATCTGCCTGTCCTGCAAAAAAATCCAGGACCAAAGAGGTATTTGGCAGCCCTTCGAGTACTACGTCAGATCGCACTCGGAGGCGAAGGTCACACACAAGATTTGTCCTGACTGTTCGAAGGCGATCTCGGCGTGAAGGGCAACCACACGCTAAACGCCCAGATACAAGGTAGCCGGTGACTCAGGAGTGAGGGCTGACAGCGTGTCATTGGGGTACGCCCACCCTCTGCACCAGGGCTTGAAAGCGGCGATCACCACGCAATTCAACAAAATGTGGGTCCTTCCCGATTCCGATCAGGTCGCTTACGTGAGCCTCCTGGGCCCTTGCCAGCCAGTACAGTGCATTCTCTTTATCCCCCAGGCCGGAAAACACCACTGCCAGGTCCAGGGCGGCACGAGCATGCTCTGGCCAGAGTGACTTGAGTTCGGCAGTTATCTTTTGTGCATCGGCGCGGTTTCCCGAAACTGCATATGCATTTCCGAGAAGTCCGCGCATTTCCGCGGGCGAACCTCCGAACTGGAGTGCCCTTTTGTATTCAGCAATCGCCTCCGCATACATCCGTTTGTTCTGGTATCCAAGGCCCAGTACGGCGTGCGTCACCGCCGAATCGGGCTCCAGATCCAGTGTCTTCTTAGCCTGCGCAATTGCTTTGTCATCTTGACCTGCCTCCTCGAGGATCTTGGCGAGGTTGGCACCCGTAACGGCAGAGAGTGGATCCAGTTCGTATGCCTTCTCAGCCTCGACCAGCGCCTGTTCGTTACGGCCCTTCAACGCAAGGTACATGGAATACCAGTGATGGGCAGGGGCATAGTTGTGATTGAGCTCAACGGCGCGCTCGAACTCCCTGTCCGCTCCTTCCCAATCCCGATCAAACAGATAAAGGATCCTGGCTAACGAGTTGTGTGCCTCGGCCAACTGATCATCCAGGTCGAGCGCTCTTTCGACTTCTTCCCGAGCAAGCTGCGGGCGGTCAGACACCTGGTAAATGTCCGCCAGGCCTGTATGCGGCAAAGAATAAGTTGGGTCGCTTTCAATTGCCTGGTTGAAATAGTAGGTGGCCTTGGTCAGACCATCGGCGGTCCGCTTATTCCAAAAATACCGTCCCTTGAGGTAGTTCTCGTAGGCCTCGGGAGTCACGACCCTCACGTTCTGCAGAACCTCCTCTTCCTGCGGAGTCACCTTGATGCGGATCTCCTCGGCGATAGAACGTGCCACCTTCTTCTGCAGCGCCAGGGTATCTCGCAGATCGCCCTCATAGCTCTCGGCCCATAAGTGCTTGTCGGCGGGAGCGCGGATCAACTGTGCCGTGATTCGAACCTTTTTGTCGGAGCGCAGCACTGTGCCTTCCACCACGGCATCGACATTCAATTCACGCGCGATCTGCGGCAAGGGCTTGCGCACGCCCTTGTACGGCATGACCGAGGTGCGGGAGATCACGCGTAATGCACTGATTTGCGCCAAATCCGTAATCAGCTCGTCGGTCATGCCGTCAGCAAAGTAGTCCTGGGAATCACTGGAGAGATTTTCAAGCGGAAGCACTGCTAAAGAACGAATGGGGCTGGAAGACAAAGGACTGGCTGGCTGGGGGCTTCTCCAGAAAAATATCCAGGCCATCAAAACTAACAACACCAGAGCTGTTGCCGCGCCTAACGTCTTCCAGCCGTACTTCCAAGGCAGCTGTTTCGGCCCTGCCTTCGCCGTGACCTCGATCTGGGCACGCTCTTCTGCCTGGGAAGAACCAACTTCGGGCAGGAACTCCAGTTTGCTGGCTGGCCGGTTGAAGACGGCCACGCCGGCAATGAAACGGTAGCCGCGCCGGGGAAGCGTCTCAATGTAGCGCGGGTTGTCGGCCGAGTCTCCTAACGCAGCCCGAAGCTTGGCGATAGCGACGTTTACCGCCTGATCGAAATCGCCAAAACTTTCATTCGGCCATATTCGGCTACGGAGTTCTTCCCTCGTAACCACTTCGCCGGGGCGTTCCAACAATATTTCCAGCAGCCTCAGCGGTTGCTGCTGCACCCTGATCCGTACACCCGCCTTGCGAAGTTCTCCCGAGTGGAGAGAAATTTCGTAGGTCCCGAATCGCACGACGGAAGTATGCCGCAATGGCTCCATACGGCACCCAACTCGAAACGAAGTCTAGCACGCTGGCCCAAGTCTCTGGGAAATGTTTGGGGGTAAATATTAAAGAATCAGTAGCTTAGCTGGAAATGTATTGTCTATATCGAGAACAGCTGGGGTGAATTGACCTGCAAACCGCCGGGTGACAGATTGCCATGCCAGAGAGTATTCCTGCGACCGTCAAAACGGGTTGCAGGTCCTTCGAGAGCTGCCTTCTAAGGGCTCCAGGCATTGAAATTGTCAAGGATAGCGAGGAACAGTGACCCGTGGCTTATAAGGATCCCCTCAATCTGGAACTGCCACAGCAAAGCCAAAGGCCGCTCATCGAGCGCAATCAGAACCTTGAAACGGGACCATTCCCAAGAACCACGAGCGAGGTTGGAAACTCTTCCCTATTGGGTGGCCCCCGCCTGTACTTTCAGGCTCTCCGCGAAATGCTGGAGTCAGATGACTACCACTTGGCCCTTGTCCCCCGGGGGAGGTGGGGCCTCGTCCCAGAATCACAGGCGCAGCAATTTTCCACCGGGGCATCAGCAGTACTCATACCATTCAGGTGGACGGAACTGGTCGCCCAGGTTCATGAATTCCTCCGGGAATCTAACATTTTGCCCGGCTGCCGGATTGCCCGGTTCCAGGATGTCTGCGTTGATTTTTCCCGGATGGAGGCGAGTCGGTCGTCAGGCGAACCAATCACACTGACTATCCAGGAGCTCAAAACGCTCAAATGTTTCCTGCTAAATCCAGGCCGAATATTTTCCCGTGGCGAATTGCTGTATGAGGCGTGGGGATACAACAACTATCCTTCGACCCGTACCGTCGACAACTACGTCTTGAGACTGCGCCAGAAACTTGAAAGCGATCCGGCCCGGCCGGTTCACTTTCTAACCGTTCATAGGGTCGGTTACAAGTTCGTACCTTAGCGGGGGTTTGGCACCCGGACCGGTCATTCTGTGGGAATAGAAACACTCAGCGCCAGTTCTATCGGCAACGATCCCAATGCTACTGGCAGAAATGAGAAAACATGTGAACCTAGATTCAGCAGAACTCGCGACGACCGAAACGCCAAGCGACGACTTAGCCTTGGTCCATGCCAGCAAGCGGGGGGACGTCGGCGCCTTCGAAGAACTTGTAAAGCGATACGACCGCAAGCTTCTTCGAATCGCGCAACACCTCCTGCATAACCGGGAGGACGCCGAAGACGTAGTACAGGAGGCCTTCCTGAAAGCATTTCTACATTTGGACCAGTTCCGGGAAGACTCCAAATTCTCGACCTGGCTAATCCGCATCACTTTGAACCAGTCCCTGATGAAGCTGCGCAAACAGAGACCGATCAGGGAAGTGTCTCTCGATAAAAACTTTCATTCTGAAGAAGACAGTTTCCCCATCGATTTAGAGGACTGGGCCCCCAATCCCGAGGAACTCTACAGGGCAACTGAGTTAAGGCAGATTCTGCGCAAAACTTTGGAAGAACTGAGTCATGGCCTAAGGGTGGTATTCGTTTTGCGCGACATGGAAGGGCTCTCGTTGGAGCAAACGGCAGAAGCGCTGGGCTTGAGTCTGACTGCAGTTAAGGCGAGGTCTTTTCGAGCTCGGCTTCAGCTTCGCGAACGATTGAGCAAATACTTTAAAAGGACGGAAGAATTTGCGGGTGTCGAGCCGCACTCCAGTCTCCCAGACCCACTCGCATAGACTTTTGAACTCGCAGTCCCGATTTCGTCAGCATGCGCGACGACAGTGCCCCTGGCGTCCGCATTCTGAAAGAAACCAGGGCGGAGTATTCGGAGCTGTAGTGAGCGGAACTTCCGGTTGCCGACGATCAGGAAGTTATCGCATGGTGGCTCGAGCAACACCAGCCGGCAAGTGGGTTTATCGCGATCCTCTCCGACGATTCTCACGCATCGGACCTCTCGCCCCGCGGCGATCGCGACGCCACCACCACGTCCCCGCGTGTACGATAACAACCATCAGTAGAACGACCAGCACCAGCCAAACAATCGTTGCCATTCTCAGTCCACTCCAGCGGGTTTCGTAATGTAGGCGTAAAGCGCCAGTCGTGCCTGCCGACGAACTGGAAATTACAATTTTAAGATGCGGTTTCTACCCTTGCAGAAGGCTCCAGCAGCCCGTATCGAAATGCTGATTTCACCAACACCTGGGTTACTTCAGTTACTTAGCCATAGGGACCTTTATCGGTCAAACTTTGACTTCAAGCCTGTCAGGAGACTGAGCAAATGCTGCGGGAGGCCATCGCCGCCCTTCCTCCCCGATGCAATCGAGTGATCGGGCTGCTCCTCTTTGACGAACCGCCCCGCCCCTACGGGGAAGTCGCCAAACAACTGAAACTCGCGACCGGATCGATGGGATTTATTCGAGGGCGCTGCCTGAAGCTGCTGCGGAAGCGTCTGGAGAAAGAAGGCTTCAGGTGACGGCGTCCACCCCCGCCAACCATGAAAAGCTGTTCGAGCAGCTTGCCGGCCTTCCCGATAAGGACGGCAGGCACGAGTTCATCTCGCGACACCCGTCCCTGCTTGATCCGGGAATCGTCACTCGACTGACTGACCACGTCCGCGAGCAAATCCGCGTAGACGTTCAACGCGCCCTGGACCTGGCTGAATCTGCTCTGGCCATTGCCGGCGAGTTGGACGATAAGGAGTCGCTGGCACGCGCTCTGCGGGCGAAGGCAAATGTTTTGTATGCCCGGGGCGAACATGCCGCGGCCGTTGACCTTCACGAACAGGCTGTCGGGTGGTTCGAAGCAGTGGGGCAGAGTCACGAAGTGGCCCGCACCCTCAGCGGATCGATCCAGCCCATGCTCTTGCTGGGGGAATACAACCGCGCCACCGCTTCCGCGGAGCGGGCGCGGCAGATCTTCGCCGCCGAAGGCAATACCTGGCGGCTCGCCCGGCTGGACATCAATATCGGCAACATCTACTACCGACAGGACCGCTTCCGCGATGCCCAGGCCTGCTATGAACGCGCCTACCGCGGCTTGTTAGATCAAGAGGATGCCGAAGGGATCGCCGCCGTTCTCAGCAATATGGCAACCTGCTACATCAGCCTGCACGCCTTTTCCAGGGCGGTAGAAGTCTATCGTCAGGCCCGCCAGTTCTGTGAAGAGCACGGGATGCCGCTGCTGGTTTCTCAGGCTGACTACAACATTGCCTACCTTCACTTCCAGCGCGGCGAGTACAGCAAGGCCATCGAGATGCTGCGCGCGGCGCGCCTGGCGGCCAAAAAGATAGACGATGCGTATCACCTGGCGTTGTGCAACCTTGATCTGGCAGAACTCTATCTTGAGCTCAACCTCAGCGCGGACGCAGCCGAGCTGGCACAGCAGGGCTATGAAGGCTCTCAGAAACTGGAAATGGGCTATGAAAGCGCCAAATGCCTGGCTTTCTCAGCCATCGCAGCCAGCCAGCAGGGACATGCCTTCGAGGGCCTGAAGCTATTTTCCGAGGCCCGGGAGATTTTCGTCCGGGAAAAGAACCGCGCGTGGCCTTCGCTGATCGATTTGTATCGCGCTCTCGTCTTCTATAACGAAGGACGCTTCTTTGAAGCCCGGCGGCTCGCCGCCGAAGCGCTGGCTTCTTTCGATTCCCTCAATCTCCAGAGCAAGGCCCTACTCTCCCAACTGTTGCTGGCAAGGATCGCTTTACAAACCGAAGAACTGGAGCAGGCCTTCCGCCACGGCAACGAAGCCATCGCCCGTCTGGCGAAGCTGGAAGCGCCCGTGCTCACTTATCAGGCGCATCTGTTGATGGGGAGCCTCCATTCCGCCGCCGGGAATCCCGACCAGGCATACTCCTCCAACCAGTTGGCCCGCCAAGCCCTGGAGACGTTGCGGAGCAGTTTGCGCGGCGAGGAACTGAAAATCGCCTTTATCAAGAATCGTCTGGAAGTGTATGAACGGCTGGTCGAGCTTTGTATCAATCGCAATGACGACCCGGGCGCCAGGGAAGAGGCCTTCACCTACATCGAGCAGGCCAAGTCGCGCAGCCTGATGGACCTGTTCCTCCGGCCGGCCCCCACCAGCGTGGAGGACCAACCCGCACAGAGCGAACTGGTGCGCTCCATGCGGGACCTGCGCGAGGAGCTTAACTGGTATTACAACCTCATCGAACGGGAGCAGCTCCAGCCCGAACAACCCTCCGCGGAACGAATTGCCACCCTGCAACAGCACGCTGGAACTCGCGAGAAGGAACTGCTGCACATGTTGCAGCAGGCGACTCAGGCCGACGCCGAGCAGGCCGGCTTGCAGACTCCTACCAACCTGTCACTGGCCGCGATCCGCGCCGCCATTCCTGCAGATACTTTGCTGGTCGAATATTTTCAGGTCCAAGACCACATCCTGGTTTGTGTATTAGGACCCAACACTCTTGAGATTCTTCCGGTCACCCTGGTGGCCAGGGTGGCGGAGATTTTGCGCCTGCTGCAATTTCAGCTTTCCAAGTTCCGCCTCAATCCGCAATATCTCGAGACCTTCAAGGATCCGCTGGTGCAATCGACCCAGGCCCACTTGACCGAGCTTTATCGGGAACTCATCGCTCCGGTCGCATCTCGACTCGAAGCCAGTCATCTGGTTCTCGTGCCGCACGGGCTGTTGCACTATGTTCCCTTCCACGCTCTCTTCGATGGCACGCAGCACCTGATCGACCGCCACACGGTGTCGTATTCCCCGAGCGCCAGTATTTTTGCCCTGGGCCAGGAGCGGACCGCCAATACCTCAGGACCGGCTCTGCTGCTGGGGATCCCCGACCCGCAAGCGCCTGCCATCCTGAATGAGATCCAGGCGCTGGCCGGCGTGCTTAACCAGGCCGAAGTCTTTATGGGAGAAGAGGCAAGCGCACATGTCCTGCGCGACCGCGGGCCCCGAAGTCGCTTGATTCACATCGCTACCCACGGCCATTTCCGCCAGGACAACCCGATGTTTTCCGCCATCCGCCTGGGGGATTCGTTCCTGAGTTTGTTTGACCTTCACCAACTGAGCCTTCCGGTTGAACTGATCACGCTAAGCGGATGCTCGACCGGACTCAATGTGGTCAGTGCAGGAGATGAACTCATCGGTCTGGCGCGAGGTCTGCTGCACGCTGGAGCTCAATCCCTGGTGCTCAGCCTGTGGGACGTGCACGACAAGAGCACTGCGGAATACATGACCGCTTTCTACCGCCTTCTGGGCCGGGGGGAAACCCGGGCGGCTGCCCTGCGTGGAGCCATGCTGGATCTACGATCGAGCTATCCCCATCCTTATCAATGGGCTCCGTTCATCCTGGTGGGCAAGGCCTGACCCCTAAAATATTTTCTTTGCCGCCTATATTTTTTCCAGTAGTAAGCACCCTTATTCCACAGAGTCCAAAAATAAGCCGAAGTGACCACAGCAGGCTTAGGTCCGCTCCCCGGCGGAGGTGGTGGTGAAGCATTTTACTGAGGAAGATTGGGCGCTGGCCAGAACCTTTGCCTGCCCATCGGTCAAGAGGAAGAGGAGATCGTCCTCCCCCTGTATGGAGTTCAGCATAAGCTAAATAATCAGAACGACTTAGCCTGGGCTGCATGGCCTGTTAGTAACGCTGTTCTGATTACGGCTGTAAGTTTAGCGAATTCTAACTTTGTCCTAGACTCGGGGTTCCAGCAAAAGCTGGGCGGATTGAGTCAGAGGGGGAACCAGTGGGAAAGTCCTATCAGTCGAAGACCAGTGTCACCGTGCTGCAAAGGCCGAGGGCCAGGCAGGCCGTTCTGGCGCTCTTGTTGCTCCTGTGTGTCGGGGTGCAGAGCCTGTCGGCGCAAGCCGCGCCCGAGACACGCCTGGTGGTCCGCGACAGGCTTGGTCTGTCCAACCTGCTCAACCTGTGCAAGCTGGTGGGCTGCAGCGTTGACCATGGACTGGGAGATCCTTCCGGCCAACTGTTCCTGATCAAGACTCCGCGGGCGCTCAATGCGATTACGGCGCTTCTGAACATCAACCTGGGCATCATCTCGATCGAGACGGACCAGATAGTGCAGACCCAAGGCGCGGACGCCGGGCCTGCTCCCGATTATCTGTCGGACACGACTCCCGTCAACTACTACGGCAGCACGGTGTGGCGGGGATATCTGACCCAGCCGGGAAATCAGTTCATCCTGACCGATCAGACCCACGCCGGGTTCAATACCGCAGGAGCGAACGTCGTAGTGGCTGTGATCGACACCGGCGTCGATCCCACTCATCCCGTGCTCAAGAATTCACTGGTGATGGGATACGACTTCACCCGCGGCAAGAGCGGCGGCTCCGAAACCGCCGACGTGAACCAATCCACGGTCGCCGTCCTCGACCATCGCAAGCCGGCGAAAGTCAGCCAATCGACCGTGGCGGTCCTCGACCAGTCGTCGGTGGCGGTGCTGGATAATTCGGACTACGCCGCTTTCGGCCACGGAACCATGGTCTCCGGCATCGTGCATCTGGTGGCTCCGCAAGCCAAGATCATGCCCCTGAAGTCGTTTCATGCCGATGGCACCGGCTATAACTCCGACATCCTGAGTGCGATCTACTATGCCGTCAACCATGGCGCAAAAGTGATCAACATGAGTTTCAACTATTCCAGTTCTTCGCCGGAACTGGCCAACGCCGTGAACTACGCCAATTCAATGGGCGTGATTTGCGTGGCGGCGGCCGGCAATGACGGTCAGCAAGCGACGGTTTATCCCGCCGCGCTGAAGAGTGTGATCGACGTGGCGGCGACGGGCGACAACGACATCCGCTCCACGTTCTCGAACTATGGAGCGCCTCCGGTATGGCTGGCCGCGCCGGGGGAAGGCATCATGACCACCTATCCCTACAGCACCTGGGCTGCGGGATGGGGAACGTCATTCAGCGCGCCGCTGGTCTCCGGCACCGCAGCCTTGATGGTTTCCACCACCCCCACCAAGGCGACCGTAAAGTCGCTGTTGCAGGGTGGCGGAGCCAAGACCCAGGCGGGAGCCGCTTTGTCCCACGCCCAGCCGATTTCAGACGTGCAGATGGGATACGGGCGGCTGGACACCTATCAGGCGATGCAGGCCTGGCGCAAAGCGATGGGGCTGAAATAGCGTGGCGCAAGGCGACTCAATGCTATCGCTGAACAAAATGTCGGCCGACATGGCGCGCAGCTCAGACTGGCTGCGGATCAAAGAACTGGAGCAGCAGCAGCACGCGCTGCTGAAGTCAGTGATCTGCGGCTTCAACCAGTTGCTCGATCTGCGCGACCTGGGCACCGGGGTCCACAGCACCCGCCTTGCAGAATGGGCGGTGCGGGTCGCGCGCAAGCTGGGACTTCCCGAGTCCGGCCTGTATCAGATTGAAGTTGCGGCCCTGCTCCATGACATAGGGAAAATTGGCATTCCCGACGCAATCCTGAAAAAAGAGGGCAAGCTCACCGACTCCGAGCGCGAGCTGATGAACAAACATCCGGAATATAGCTGGTCAATCCTGCGCCTGCTTCCAGGTCTGGAGAAGGCCAGCCTGTATGCTCTCCACCATCATGAGAGTTTCAACGGAGCGGGCTACCCGGCTGGGCTTAGAGGCGAGGATATTCCGATCGGATCGCGGATCGTGTCAGTGATCGACGCCTACGACGCCATGATTTCCAATCGCTGCTATCGCCGTGGATTCGCGCATGAAGAAGCAGTGCGGCGGCTGGTGGACGGAAGCGGAACACAGTTCGATCCCGTTGTGATTCGAACTTTTGTAGAAATTGCCGGACAGGAAGTTGCAGACGTCTTTACTGCCACCGGCGTCGCCCCTACAGCCGTGATCTAGAATGTCGATTCGCAAGACGGCCCGGACCCGATGCATCGTGCGCAGTTTAACAGTGGAACACTCGTTCGACAGGATGGACTTGCGCCCAAGGACTCAGAAATGCAGGCAACCAGTTTGGTGATAATAATTCGACATTTGCCGGGTCACCACTTATCTGCCGGCTCTGGAACCTAGCAGCTTCCGACAGCTCTCAAAAAGTGGTTCCGTCTTCATTTAGCTGAAAATGTCATTCTTACGATGTTGGAATACGCAGACTCTCCCTCGGCATTAACCGCACGGACCCGGTAGGAAATGCGTTGGCCACTTTTGGCAGTTGCATCGCTGTACTCGACTGTGCCGGCTGCGAGGTTAGCAATCTTCTTCCATGTCGCTCGCCCGCCGGTGGCATCGTCGACTCGCCGCTCTACTACTGAGCCAGTCGGATCGCCTCCGTGAACCTGCCAGGTCAGTTTCACGGCGCCGCGGGCAACGCTGGCGTTGAGCGAACTGGGAGCTTCGGGAAGCACAGGCCAGTCGAAATAACTTTCGTCGGTGACTGCCATGATGCTGTCCTTGAGAGGCAGCAACTCCAGCGTGTCAGTCGTCCCCTGCTTCCAGGTAACGGGCCTGATTTCTCCGCTCACTACGTCGATCACCACCGGGTGAGTGATGCCCGTGTTCTTCAAAGACAAAGTGGTATACAGCGGCGGAAAGGCATTGCCCGGGAGACTGTGCGCCGCCAGCCAGTAGGCTACGACGGCTTTACCCTTGGTTGAACGAAATCCATAGGACATAAAAGGAAAGCCGGTCTGGCGGCGGAGTGCCGGAAGATCAACACCGGAAATTTCAATGGAGGCATCGAACTTGGTGTCGGCAAAAAGAGCGTTTGTATTTTGCAGCGCCAGAAAAACAGGACGCGGCGTGAAATCGGTATCATGATTCGTGATCCCGTGAATGATGCCGAAATCGTCGTACTCATTGCCGTCCGCACCAGCCGCCAGGAGCCAGACGAATGTTTTCACTCCCGCAGCATGGTTGTAGATCAAACCTCTCGGCACATATTTCGCCTGCACCGATTCATCCGAGCCGATCCATGAAGGAATGGAATTAAATTCGTCATCAAAGAATGGGATATCAGGTTTGATCCCGGGATAGTGCGTAACCAGGTCACGCAATGCGCGCGGTGATTCGTTCAGATAGGCTCCGTAGTCCATCGATTCCGGATTCAAATTCTGCCCGTAGCCAGGATAAGTGTGATACGCGTAAACGTCGATTCCCGACGCGCACTTGCAGGTATCCAGCGCCTTCTGTGTAAATTCACGCGATGGATCTGCCTGGCCTCCGTAAATTACCTTCGCGCTGGGATCTGCCCCGCGCACAGCCGGGATAAATGACGCCAGCAGATTCCCATATTGTTCAGGATTGCCCCAGGGGTTCCAATATCCAATGTCTTGTTCATTCCATAAGGCCCAGTAATGAATGCGGTCATGAAAGCGATTGACTGTCCACGCCACGTAGCGATTGAAGGCCGCGATTTGATCCGGAGTTGTGGGCGCCCAAAACACCGAGTACAGGCTCCGATCATCATTGTGGAACGATCCCGGCTCCGGTGTCCCCACGTCCGGCAACTTTCCGGATGGCGAGGTGTACATCACGTTGCCGTACATCAACTGGACCTGGATATTCATTCCGTTGTCCACTAACGAATCCACGTAGTCGTCCAATTCGGGCACCGCTGCCATCACCCCGCGCTTTTGCTCAATCCAATCCCAGCTGGTGTAGTCCGAACTGTTCTCGTACTGGCCGATGCGTATCCACTTGAAGCCCGCATCAAACATGCGCGTCCACCACCAGCGGTTCCAGGGCAGATATGGATCCCGCGGCATATCGGAATTGATGCCGAAACCGTCCTGAATCTGTGATGATCGCTTGGGCGGCACGTGGTCGGGAACGTGCCTACGTTCCTGACTGAAACTGAGCGCAGTGAATCCGCACGAGAGCAGGATCAGTGAAACCACAGTAACGAGGAGAGACTGCCTGCGAGGATTGCGCCATGCCGCGGCACTGCATTTTCTGCCTCCATCCAGACAGCAAGAGATTTATTAATGTACGCGTACCATACGTCATTTCGCCGCGATCGCCGGCGATCATCGCTCAATTTCAGAAGTTAGAAGCAAGCGGTAATATTGCGTTGCGAATCCAGGCATCGTCATTCCCTCCAGGGACGTCTTTAAACAGCGCCCAGCTTTCCGTGTGGCTGGCGCTTTCTCCCGGACCCAACTGAACCATTGGACCAAGGCTCTCAAGTTCCAGAAAGTCGGGATTTGTAAATACCTCAAAATTGCATCCGAAATCCGGATACAGTGCCCCGGGTGTCGGGGGAGCGGTCTTAAGAAATACGGTTCCGTTCAGAAAATATGCGCTCCAGCCTTCCGGGTTGTAGACGCCAGTCATCTGTTCCAGAAAGCGACCCGTGGGATTGGTTTGCTGCTGCAACTGAACATATTCCGTCCCCAGAACCCATCGCGAATCCGCAAAATCCGTGAATGACCACAGGGTCAAGGATCCCACAGACTGAAAGTGGTCTTTGTCCATCGCCGCCCGCGGAGGCAAAGGCAAAATCGCCCGGCCGCCCGCCCTCATCATGGTGGGCGCCCAGAGTGCCAGCTCGGTCGAGCGACTGTCCCGATTAGTGACGCGATGCGTAACCGTGACGCGTGAGCCCTCATCCAACCTGATCTCCAGTTCCTTCTGCAAATTGCTTCCCGGCGCCACACTTTCCGCCGGCGCCGTGAAACTCACCTGTTTGTGGCTCTGGGAAACAGTCACCGGAGAATTGTCCGGAAAATAAGTGCGCTCGACCTCCGGCCATATCCAAAGACGGTGGCCACCGTACAGCCGAAAATCATTGCCCCCGGTCAGCCCAGCTTGTTCAGGAACCTCGTGAAAGATATTTTCGCCACCGCCGGCAAACCGATAGGACACGACCCGCGGACCGACGTCAGCCAAAACCACGAGTTCGACCGTGGCGTTTGAGATCCGATAGGCATTTTCCCATCCTCGATAACTGATCCGTTCCAGCATTGACGACTCGCCTGCGTTCAGGCGCGGGCTGGCACCGGCGTCGCATGCGCATCGTGGACGGCAAGTTCCTTCGCATTTACCTGAATTTTCCGGATGCTGGCGACGATCTCGTGCATGTCGGTTTCGTCTCCCAACAGTGCTGGCTGTGGAATCCAAACCGTCTCCCAGGCCGCACGATGGGTATGCGGAAACGATTGGCGCAAGAACGCATGCTCGGCGGTCGACTGCGCCCCGCTTAGCCGCTTACGGTATTCTCCGTTACGGAACATGTCCAAATCGTGCAATGGAGGATAGCTGGCCTGATTTGGAATACCTTCTGCATTCATGGCTGCAATAAAACTTTCAGTAGAAATGCCGGCAAACTGTTTGCTGTCGACGTGAAAGATATATGCGTATTGACCATTGCGAGTGCAGCGTTCGTCGAGCTTTTGCGGAGTGATGCCGGGGATCTGGCTGAGTTCGCGATCCAGCAAGCGGGCATTTGTGTGACGCCGCTGGGTCTGCTGATCCAGTCGTCCAAGCTGCGCCATCAGAATCACGCCCTGCCATTCGCTGAGCCGATAATTCGATCCGTAGCTGAAATGGCTGTAGAACCATTCTCCCGGTAGTCGGCCGCAATCGTGCACTGAGCGTGCCTGCCGCTCGAAGCCATCATCGTTGGAGATGACCATGCCGCCTTCACCCGCGGTCATCAGCTTGCTCGATTGAAAACTGAACGTTCCCCCGATGCCGAAGGTCCCGACACGCTGTGCCGCGCCACTCGCTGGCGTGAGCGTGGGCGCAGTCCTCGATCAGGAGAATTCCCTTGCGGGCAGCAAGGTCCTTTAAAGCGTCCAGATCGGCGGGATGTCCCCCCATATGGACCGCAATAATTGCCTTGGTGTGCGGCGTGACGGCAGCTTCGGCGAGTTGGGGATCGAGGCAATAGGTGTCAGGGCGAACATCAACCAGCACTGGAAGCGCATTCGCGAACAGAACAGCGCTCGCGGTAGCGACGAAGGTGAAGTTGGGAACGATAACCTCATCCCCGGACTGGAGCCCGATTGCTGCCATCGCAACTTCGAGCGCAGCCGTTCCGTTCGTGACCGCGAGTCCGTGACGGGCACCATGAAAGCGCGCGAAGGCTTCCTCGAATTCCAGGGTCTGGGTTCCGGGCGTACGCCACCAGACCCGGCTTTCCAGTACGTCGTTCAATCCCTTGCGCTCAGTGTCGTCGAATTGTGGCCACAGAGGAAAAGGTTTGCTTTTGGATTTCTTACCGCCGAGCAGCGCCAGTTGCGACATGTTGCATCTCCTCAAGAGCGCGTGATCATACTGATTCAGGTTCAGTACTGGTTAAATTCAGTGGCATGGCGAAAAGCTTCGACGTAATGCCCATCTTTCTTGGGTTGCTCCTTGCGCATTTCGTCTTTTGCTTTTTTCAAATCTTCCGCGGTCCAGTCCGGGCGGTACTTGTTCACCGCAGGTTCGAACTGGCTTACCTGCTTGGTCGCGGACTCGAACTTGAGCTCAGCAACGCCTTCAATGTTGACGAAATAGTTTGCTTCTTGCGGCGAGGGGTAGAAGAAGTACATTTCCGGAACTTTGTACGGCTGCAGTCCTTGTTGCAATCGCTGATTGGGAAAGTACAGCCAGAATTCTGCCGCGCGAACAGCGTCAATGGTGTTAAAGGCGGCCATCCGATGATCGGTTTTGTGCCAGCGCTCGTACCATTCGCCGGGGTCGACGCTGAGCAGGACGTCGGGACGTACTCTGCGAATGATGGCAGTCGCCTCCTCTGTGAGCTTGGGTTGCGCGGCATACTCCAGCATGCCGTCGTCGTACCCCATCCACATGATGTTTTCCTTGGGAGTGCCCAGGAGTCCCTCGGATACTTCCTGCTCTGCCCGTCGTATACCCGCCAGGCGTTGGGAGGTCATGTCAGGATCGTATGAGCCCTTGTCGTCGTTGGTATAAACAACGATCAGGACCTTATTGTGATTACGATTCAGGAGTGCGATCGTGCCCCCCGCTCCGAATACGTCATCATCCGGATGGGGCGTGAACACCAGAATGGTCTTGTTGTGCAGTTCTTCGAGACGCGTTTCCTGCGCCTGTCCTGATGCAAGTGCGAGCCACAGGAAACAGAAAAGTATGAGCCAGTTCCGCATACTGGAAGTTCCCCCGGAATCACTCCAACCCAGCGGCATTACGATAGCGCAAAGATCACGATTCGTCGAACCGATCTTTACGGCGGGAAGGCTGACATGAATGCGGCAGGAAACTTAGCGGCCCGCAAGTCCGAACGCGCTCCCAGCCGTCAAACGGAATTTGACAATTCGAAGAATATATCCCTGAGTCACACTCGCCGGCATCCTTGACAGGCTGGATCAGTGATGTCACAGTTCCCTCCGTGCCATTGTAATCCTCAGTCTGCGTACCGTATCTCCGGGAGGCCCTATGCGCGCCAGCTGGTGGTTGTCCCTGATAGTCCTTTTTCTTTCCTGTCTATTCCTGTTCAACCCTAGCCGATTGTTTGCCCAGGTGGATCGCGGCAGTATCGTCGGATTGGTGACCGATCCAGCTGGCGCGCGTGTCGCCGGCGCCCAGGTCACGGTCTCCAACCTTGCTACCAACCAGTCCGTCGTCGTAACCAGCGACGAACAAGGTCACTACGCCGCAGATCTCTTGCGCATCGGAACATATTCCGTAACCGTGGAGAAACCTGGCTTCCAGAGAGCCGTGCAATCCAGTGTGGAGGTTGGAGTGAACCAGACAGCTCGAGTTGATATCGCTTTGAGCGTCGGTTCCGCGACGGAATCTGTGCAAGTAACCGCCGCGCCTCCACTTCTGCAAACCGAAGCATCATCGCTTGGCACGATCGAAACCGAGCGGCGCATTTCCGAGCTTCCTCTGAATGGACGAAACTTTATCCAACTCGCATACCTCGGTCCGGGAGCCAATGGCGGCCAGACGGGGACGAACGTCAGCGGCGGAGTGTTTGAAAACGAGCGCGCGAACGAAGCCGTCTCGGTAAACGGCCTGCGCGTATCCAATAACAATTTCCTGCTGAACGGTGTGGATAACAACGAATTCGGATTGGGTGGAGTCATCGTCCTGCCGCCGCCTGACGCCATCCAGGAGTTTCGCACTGAGGAAAATTCCATGAGCGCCGAATTCGGCCGCGGCGGCGCCGCCGTCAACGTCGTGCTGAAATCCGGAACCAACCAGATTCATGGTGGAGCGTATGAGTTCATTCGCAACGATAAGCTCGACGCGGTCAACTATTTCAACCAGGGCCAGCAGCCCTTCAAACGCAACCAGTTCGGAGCGTTCCTGGGCGGCCCGATCAAGAAAAACCGCACCTTCATCTTCGGAGACTATGAAGGATCGCGCCTGCGCGAGAGCAATCCGTTCATCTCCACCGTTCCCACCGACGCTGAACGGGCTGGAGATTTCAGCGACCGATTAACCGGAGACACCTTCTCGCCCTGCACAACCCCTCGCCCCGCCGACACCTTCGACACCGGAACGATTTTCGATCCCTACAGCACCCACGACTACACCTGCGCCGACGGAGGCGTTGTATCCCTCCGCCATCCCATTAGCGGCACAAACATAATTCCAGCAGGTTCCATCAATGCTGTCGGCCAGAATGTTGCCAATTTTTATCCACAGGCAAATCTGCCCGGATTAACCAATAACTATCTTGCCAACCAGAACCACGCCAATAGCCAGGATTCTTTCGACATCAGGTTCGATCACCGCTTCCGCGAACAAGATCAAATGTTCGCGTCCTACAGCTTTGGCGATGTGCGCAGCCAACGGCCCGGTCCGCTGGGGCCACTGTGGGGCGGTTCTGATTGTTGCCCCAGTGCCAGCAACTCTCGCGCCCAGCATTTCGGCCTGGGCTTCACCCACACCTTCTCGCCGCAATTGTTGAACGATCTTCATGGCGGATATTTCCGTTACGCCATCAACGCGCTGCCCTTCAACTTCGGCAATTCCATAGGCACGGACCAACTAGGAATTCCCAACGCGAATCGTACGACGGATCCCAATTCGACCGGTCTGACCAACATTGATATCGCCGGATTCACTCCGCTGGGCGATTCGTTGTACCTCCCCGAACACGCTTTTGAAAACATCTATCAAATTGCTGATACTCTCACCTGGATCCGGGGACGGCACTCTTTGAAATTCGGTATCGACTTCCGCCGGCAACAGCGCAATTTCTATCAAGTCACAGCGCCGCGCGGATTTTTCGACTTTGGCGGAGTTTACACAAACGACCTCAGTACGGCGAACGGCGGCAACGGATTGGCGGACCTCTTGCTCGGCATCCCTGATGCCAACGAACAGGACTTCCTTCAGGGCCTCTATCCCACGCGTTATTGGGATTTGGGTGCCTTTGTGCAAGATGATTTCCGGATTCGCCCCAATCTGACCATCAATCTCGGAGTTCGCTATAACATCACATCGCCCGCCAACGGACGCGTCGGCAACTTCGATCTGAATCGCGCCGTTGTGGTCACGTCCTATGGCCAAAATGCGGTGTCGCACGCCGGCGTTCAGTTCGATAAGAATGATTGGGCACCGCGCATCGGCCTGGCCTGGTCAGTGCAGCGGAACACCGTGGTGCGAAGCGGTTTTGGGATGTTCTATTCGTCCGAGGCCAATATCTTCGATGACCTGGGACTGAACCCCCCACAACTGACCTTCCTCGCCAACAATTACAACTCCGGCGTCTTGCCTTCAAACGGCCAGCTTATTTCGACCGGCTTTCCAAGCACCTTGCCGGTAGGAGACGCCCTTAACGTCAGCGGACCGGTAAAAACCACTGGACCGAAGCGCATTATCCCTCGCATCATGGAATGGAACCTGAGTGCCCAGCATCAGTTCAAGGACAACTATGTGGCCCAGATCGCATACGTGGGGACCCGCGCTTATCACTTGTGGAACCACGAAGCCAGTGATTTGAACCAGCCGCTGCAGATTCTCGATACTAATTTCTGCGGCCCCGACCCGAGTAACTGCATTTCGAACTTCGGCCGAAGATACTTCAACCAGCAGCCGAATATGTCCGCCGTTCTGCCTCTCGATTATCCGCAGCTGCAGATGTTTTACAACGCATTCCAGGCCTCGCTGAACAAACGCTTCGCCAACGGTTTCAATTTCCTGGCGGCTTACACCTTCGCCAAGAATCTGGGAAATGCGGACGGCAACACTGGTGGTTTTATCCAGGACTCCTACCGAGCTGATCTTGAACACGGCCCGGTCGTGCCCGATCTACGCCACCGCTTCACCATCAGTTATCTCTATGAACTCCCGTTCGGCCAGGGACGCCCGTTCCTCGCGGGCATGGGTGGCATTTCCGACGCCGTTTTCGGAGGATGGCAAGTAGCTGGCATCACTTCGCTACAGAGTGGCGAAGCCGTTACCGGAGTTTTGTCTTCCGATCTCAGCAACACCGGAAGTTTCAGCTACCGCCCCGACCAAATCGCGAATCCCAATGACTTCTCCGTCAATACCGCATCGCAAGCCACAGACTTCGGCTGCACCAACCCCGGACACCAGACGCTGGACTGTTGGTATAACCAGGCGGCATTCGCAGTGCCTGCGCTCGCGCCCGGACAGCAATCGGCCCACAGCTTTGGCAACTCCCGGATTGGAAATCTTCGCGGGCCCGATCTGGTAGATTTCGATCTTGTCCTGCAAAAGAACTTCAAGATTCGGGAGTCGCAGCAGGTGGAATTCCGCGCAGAATTCTTCAACATCTTCAATCATCCCAACTTCGGACTGCCGGGCGGCGGCTCCGCCGTCCCCGTAGACGTGCCGGGCGGCGCAAGCATTACCAACACCGCTACGGACAATCGTCAGATCGAGTTCGCGCTGAAGTATACGTTCTAGAGAACTCGCATCGCAGGTTGTGAACGCCGAGCGCTAGGGCTTGCTGGTCCTGACTGGCTCGAACCTTATTCCTCTGCAAGCGGGAGAACTCGGCATCTTGCCGTCGAGCAAACCGCTTGCTATGCAAGCCCATGCCCGCGCCATTTGCGAACTGGCCGAATTGGTTTCGTGATAGTGGTCTGGCACACCCTTCGCCTTGCACGGATCCGCCGCTTCTTTCAGACCGCCATGTTCAGCATCGATGGTAGGAGGCAGAAAATCATATCCCGGAACGATGTAGCCCATTTCGTCAGGAGTCAGCCCCAGAATGAACCTGTACTTCCCTCTCATGCGCACCCAGACCGGAGGTTCAGCCGGCCTTCGCGTGTCTGCTGCAGGACAGTCCGAGCGGCGATGTCTCGCGACTCCGTACAGAACTTCAGGAAACAGCTCTCCCGGCACCGTGAGTAGCTCAGCATCGCCGAACGTGATCGCATAAACCCAGGTGCTGACCTTTGGCTGTTCGCCTGCCTTCGGCATCGGAAGCGCATTCAACACGCCCTTCTGCATCAACATCGCGTAGCCTTCGTTGTCCATCGGCACGTCAAGCGGAGCCCTTTTCACTTCGATGCCGGACACGGGACTCCACTGCGCCTCCGCAAGAGCCTGAACCGCCGCCTTGGCAACGTCCCTTCCGATCGCCTCAGTCCTGGCAAAAGAGACGCTTTTACCGTTCTCGCCCTTCACGGCGGGAAAATCCTGTCCGTCGAAGCGGGTTCGGGTTCCTTGACCACCGTCTCCCACGATCTCTACCGCGCCCAGATCTCCAGAAAAATAAATTGCGGTGCCACCGTATTTCTTTTCCAGGCTCTCCCGCACCGTGTGCGGAAAATCCGAAGTCAGGATGGTGTTCTCATCTTCCATCGATTCTGGATGCGTGTTCCAGTTCACGATAGTGGCGATGGTTTTATCCTTCCGCTCATCAGCGGTTTCGACGAACTGCATCACTCGCATCTCTTCATCGAAGAACTGCGGAGGGCGCCCCTCGGTTCGGGTTTGGAGACCTGCCAGCGAAGGAGACAGTTTGGGATCAGTTCGCCCCAATCGCATGCGTGCCGGCTGCGCGGATTGTGCCGCCTGGGTGATGGCCTTGGCGATCTCGCGATCCACAAATCTCAGGTACCGTGGATATTTTCCATCGTGCAATGGATCCACGCCCCACACCCCAACCGTATCCGGACCCTCGTGGTTGTGCGTGCTGGCGATCAGCACCTCCTGAATACCGAGCTTGGGGTCCAGCAGTTTGCGGACCTCCGTGGTGCCGTAATATTTCGCGTCAGAGTAGTACCCGAGAAGATCCACGGAGACAATCGCGATGCGAGTGCCGCCATATTCCAGGACCAGCGCCCGGGCCCACAAGTCATCATGCTTTCCGGTCGCCAATCGGCCGCTTCCGAAACCTGCAAGATAGATGCCGTCATACTTCTGGTCAGCGCTCCGATCCAGAGAGGTGTTCACCGGATCGTCTTCGAAGGGCTCACCCAAGTCCCATCGACCGTTGCCGTTCTTGTCCGTAAATTTCTCGCCCCATACGCCAGAATTGGAAATGCCTCCATCCCAATCTGCATTCTGACCAAATGGTGTGATCGCGATCGCAGCAGCTCCAACACGGAACTGCACTTCATCCGACGCCCCGGCCCGCGTCACAAGCCAAAGGCTACACAATAAACCTGCACAGCAAGCCCATTTCGACATTCTGCTTTTCCCGCATGGCTAACAGCGAATTTACGATGACCACCGAATTGTACAGCGGCGCGAATTCTTACGCGTGGCTGACGCATTGCGCGAGGGCAGGTTCTGGCGCAATTCCGCCTCAGCTTCCCGGGAAAGACCGGTGTCGCCGAAACTCCTGGGCAGTCGGTCTGAATCACGGGCAATACATTTCGCAGGCAAGATTCCCTTCGTCGCGAAACGACGATGCATTCCCGTTATTCGAAAGGGGAGGGAACTGCTGCCCGGTATCAACCCTCGGTTAGTGTCGAGGGAGAAATGTGTAATCGAGGATAGACGCAGCCAAGCCGACGGCTCCGCAGTCGCGTCCTTCGTCGCGACGAAGAACCCGACCGTGGCAGAGAACCGTGCGGTGCTTCTGGCCGGAAACCTCCTCTGGCATCTCAAAGACCATCTCAGCCAGCGCGTACTCCGGCAAGTGCATCGACCCATGGAAAAAAACGCCGGACTGGCTGAGGTTTTCGACGACGCCCTTATGCCAGATTCCCAGGCCCTTTGGGCGATAGCGAACCGGAGTCTCCAGACTCAGGCGCTGAGCACGAGGAAGATGTGGTTTCTTCAAATTCGAAGGCGGAATCGGTTTGGCGGGGGAGGTAGGCACGAGTCACCGCGCTTTCGTAGCCGGTAGTCCTACAGCAATTTTGATACCAACTGGGATCGCTGAAACACACGGTGATATTGAGAATCGCAGAGCGTCCGCCAAATAATCGTGCAAGATCCTGCCATTTGCGTGCAGATTACTGCAGGCCGTCTGCCCCGACGGACGTCCGGGACGAGGCGCTCGGCGTAAAGCGCAAGGCTGTTCAGCCCACTTGCATCTGTTTCAATAGCTCTCGACTCTGGATCAGGAGCTCGCGCACCCGCTTTTGCTGCATTAATCTTCAAGCTACTTCGTCAACTCAAATTCCCCGTGCAGCTTGGCGGTCGAGTCTCCTCCTACCCAAACGTCGAACTGCTCCGGTTCTACCACCCATTGCTTCAGCATCGGGCTGTAGAACTGCAGTTCATCGCAGCCGAGCTTGAAGTGAACCGTTTGCTTCGCTCCGGGCGCAAGTGTCACTCGCTCGAACCCTTTTAATTGACGCACCGGACGCGACGCACTCCCGGAGCGCTGGTGAATGTACACCTGAGCCACAGCGGTTCCTTCGCGTTGGCCCGTATTCGTTACGTCGGCGGTGACGTCGATTATTCCCCCTACTGCCGTGCTGGTCGGGCTGAGTTTGAGATTATCGAAAGCAAAAGTCGTATAGCTCAGCCCATATCCAAACGCATACAGTGGCGTGCTCAACAGATCCCAATAGCGCGATTTGAATTCCGGATCCGTTTCCGGCAATTGCGTGAGGTTGTGGTTGTAGTAGAGTGGTTGCTGTCCGGCGCTGCGCGGCCAGCTCACCGGCAAATGCCCCGCCGGATTCGCGTCCCCGAACAGCACATCGGCCACCGCATTGCCGCCCTGTCCGCCTGGATACCACGCCTCCAAGATCGCCGGCACGTGCTCCGACGCCCAGTTGATTTCCAGCGGCCGCCCGTTCACCAGCACCAGCACCACCGGCTTTCCAATTGCGACCACTGCTTCCAATAATTCTTCTTGCCCATTTGACAGCCCCAACGACGAGCGCGATGCCGACTCCGCGCTCATCATATCAATCTCGCCGAGCACCACCACCACGAGGTCGCTTCGCTTCGCCCGGGCGACGGCCTCCGCAAAAGCCTTCCGGGCTTCTTCAGGACTTTGCTTCGGCTGCTCCTTCATCTTAAGAAACTCTACTTTCTCGAATGGCGATGGGATGGGGCGGCTGATATTGGGTCCGTGCGCGGACTCCACGCTGACCCTTGGGTCGACCTTGTTACGAATGCCCTCCGCCACGGTTACTACAGGCCCCGGAGCCGTACCCGATCCCCACATGCTGAGCAGGTCGATCGTCGCATCGCCGAGGGGGCCAATCACGGCGATCGACTTGATCTTGTTCTTGTTCAGCGGCAGTAAGCCATTTTCATTGCGCAACAGGACCATCGATTGCTGCGCCGCCTTGCGCGCCAGCTGCAAGTGCTGCGGATCGTTCAGTATTTGCTCGCTTCGCACCAGATCAGCATACGGATGCTCGAACAGTCCCATCCGTATCTTAGTTTCCAAGATTGGCCGCACCATGTCGTCGATCTGCTGCTGCGAAATGCGACCCTCCTGCACCAAGGGTCCCAGATACTTCATATACGTCCCACTGGCCATATCCATGTTCAGCCCGGCCGTGAACGCCTTGTAGGCCGCGTCGCGAGCATCGCGCGCGAAGCCGTGGGTGATCAGGCTATGCACTGCGAATGCATCACTGACCACGAACCCTTTGTACTTCCAGGTCTTGCGCAGCACATCGGTGAGCAGCCATCGGTTGCCGCTCGCGGGAACATCGTTCAAATCCATGTAGGCGCTCATCACACTGCCGACACCCGCATCGACCGCCGCCTTGAACGGAGGCAGATAGACGTTCCACATCAGATCTTCGGGGACATACGAGGCATCGTAATCGCGTCCGCCGTCCGCTGCGCCGTAACCGGCAAAGTGCTTCATGCACGCCAGCACGTGATCGGGAGCCACCTGCGCACCTCCCTGGAAGCCCAGTACCTGGGCCCGCGCCATAGCCGCTCCCAGGTACGGATCCTCGCCCGCGCCCTCGATCATGCGTCCCCAGCGGGCGTCGCGCGCGATGTCCAACATTGGTGCAAATGTCCACTGGATCCCCACCGAGCGCGCTTCCTGCGCCGCAACCGACTCCACCTGCTCCAGCAACTGTGGATCCCACGACGACGCCATCCCGAGTGGTGCCGGGAAGGTGGTCCGGTAGCCATGAATCACATCGAGGCCAAACAGGATGGGGATGTGCAGCCGCGACTGCTCCACGGCCAAGTGCTGCAGGCGATCGATGTCTTTAGGATCGGACACCCATAAAACCGAACCCGCCCCCAGTTTCTTAATGGTTTCTTCTGGCTTCTCATCGCTGCTGTAGCCGGGGACGTGAGCTCCCGGAAGCTGCGACAACTGGGCGATCTTCTCGTCTAGCGTCATCTGCTTCAGCAAATCGTTCGCCCGATTGGTGACCAGCTCTTCAGGGACCGAGTTCGGTTGCTGAGCTGGTAAGGGAAGAGAGCAGGATAGGAAGAAAACTACGAAAACGAAAGAAACGGCGGGACGGAAGAGCCTGAAGAACCTACGGAGCGCGGGTAGCATCCTTTCCTCCGGGTAAATCGTTCTGGCTTCAGAGTAACGTGGGTTCACAACGGCGTTTCCGCCACCATTACATTTACCACAAGCCGTTTGCTAAGAGCCGTTTTTTCAGGCAGTGTACGCTCAACACCAAAGAACGACCAACAACGCAGCCAGATCCAATTCGGGGAAGGCACAGTTGGGGCCACCTGAGAGCGAAGAAGACTGATAAATCTTGGTCAGCTTTTCTTCGAGGCTACCTCGAAGACCACCCCCCTGACATTGCAGGAAGGAAATTGATGGGTCGGCTCTAGCCGCCCCGTGCACTGTCCGCTCAGTCACCTCGCATCTGTTTCAGTAGCTCTCGACTCTGGGTCAGCAGCTGGCGCGCCCGCTTGTGCTCGGCTAGGGCCGCGGCAGAATAAAGCCCCATGTTTCCAACGCCCCCGCCGCGACCTCGCCAGCCCTTCGGCCGTGCGCGGTCCGGTACTCGCCCCCCGTTTTTCCAGTGACCACGCTACGACGGTGTGTCGAGCCCCTCGTCCTGGTCACCCGGGCGCGTATCATCTGTTTCAAAACATGAGTACTTGTTGGCTTCGTTTCGTAATTCTGTTCGAAGACTGTCGCTAGAACCCCACAGGTGGTCCCTTCGAAAATTTGCCGAACCGCCTGGCAAAGTCAGCTAAGACTTACAGATGCTGCTCCTTCAGATACTGGTACCAGTTGACTACGCGTTCCAAATCGCGCGTTGCAGTTGTATAGTAGCGCGTCGCGATATCCAAGACAGTTGCCTGGTGCTCTTGGCCGGTGCCGTCAGCAACCAGACTACTGATGCGTGCCAGGCTTTCCAGGTCATGCTGTTTCAGGTCGATGAGTTTGACAGCCATTTGCAAGCTCAGCGAGGGATCGACGAGTCCTCGGTCTCTTAATAAGTCTGCGTCAGGCAGAGGCAAATTGAACCTTTCGGCGTGGTTGGTAACCATATCCGCAAACCGTACCGCGCTGATATTCATCGGGGCCCAATGAGTCACAAGCGCAAAGAATTCCTCGCCAAATAAACGGATTATCTCAGGCTTCCTCTCTTCTGCATGACGACACCCGTTCTCCTCGACTCCTTTGCTCAAGTTTGAGAGGAAGCGAATTGCGGCGCGCAGGTCCGTACCGCTCGCGCCATGCCATCTGGTCGGTAAGAAGCTTTCTGCGGATGCATCTTCCTTGACTCGATTCTCGCTTTGGTCAAAATGGTAAAAGACTGCTTCTAGTCGTTTCCCTTCGAGTCGTAGCGCGAGTTTGCTCCTCCAGACGCTACTCAAGATTCTTTCGAACCCAACATTCTGCAAGGGCGTCGCTGGAGAGAGCTGCTCATGGAGCGCGTTACGCGAGGCCTCGAATTCCGGTTTATCACTTTCATTCACTACCAGTTCGCGGGCAAGAACCCCATGCTTGGTAGCGTTACGCTTCGAGCGTCGCTTGCCCTGCTCAGTCGTCGGACCGGAGGATCCCTTGGCATTGTTTTGGTTTGCGGCAAATTTCTTTTTGGAAGTCATGTTTTTTTCCTAAATTCTCTATGGTTGGTTGGGTGTTTTGGGCCAAAGCACGAAAAGGGGGACCGGCGATTCGCCGAGTCCCCCTCCTAAATGCGGCTGAAATGCGAAACGCCCGACCTGTGTCGGGCGTGCTTACACGTGTGCTTATGGCTATATTGCCCTACGAAAAGCCGGGAAATGACGCCCAATTGCGCACGAATTGATGTGAAATCAGTTCCAATAACGCATCGGGCTCTCCGCTCCAATCTCCATCTTGCCGCGTTCCATCGTAGAGAGATAGTTCTGGCTGATGCCAATGCATTCGGCGAACTCCTCCTGCGTCATATGAAAGCCGCGCATCTCCCGAATGCGGCGACCGTCCGCATAGCCGGTTCGTTGCGGGCTGACCGGACGCTGGGTCTGACTAGTTCTTCTCTCCTCGCAATATCCTTTAGCTGAGCAACGAGGTCTCGCTACTGCTCCATTTCGCTTTTGCGTCCAGAAAGAAGGCGCTGAAAGTACTTGACGCCTTCCTTTTGGTACGCCGATACCCCACCTCTTAGTAGTACTTCGCAAACCTGCGAGATGCTCCGTTCCTCTCGTTTCGCAATTTGTTCGAGCTGTTTTTTTAGCTCTGAATTGATCCGGCGTTCGTTACGGCGCGGATCTCGATCTGCTCGCGACCGCGGATATGGCGGAATCGGTCCAAGATTGGGAATCTACCTAAGCGCGCAATTGGAGACTCCTTGCGACCGACGATGTTTTTGTTTCCGAGGGCAGGAAAATGCAAGGCGTCAGACTGCCAGACGCGGTTCAGCGCAAGATCTTTCGTGAAGACGCCCGGCACCGTATTCCGAGGGCGTAAGGCTGGTGGCTAAACCGAAAGCGTCCCACACGCCGCGGCATAGCCGCGCAACACGGCGCGAACGTGATGTTCGATCATGGCTTTCGGATCTGCTGACAACTTGCCCGCCCGGATCGCCTCATACTCCGACGGCAGGTATTGGCTGACCACAGTTGGAGGCAGAGGGAAGCCAGAAAGGTTCCCGTACAGCCGGCCAAGCTCTTCCTGAACCACAGGATCAGTCCAGTAATAGCGGCAGCGGTCGCTGTAGCTGAAGGCGCGCGCAACCTGTTGTTCCTCCTCACTTCCGTGATAATACGAGCCCCAGAAAGATGGGTTGCGCAGCATGGCTGCCTCCAACGCCTCCCATACCCGAGAGAGCCGAAATCCCCGCTTGCCGGCGAACCACTCACGCTCGATCGCGCTCAAAGCGAAAATCGCCTCCCGGAAACCAAAGGTCAGTGCTGGACCAACTTTCAGGATTCCGAAATGGTCCTCCACCATGCGCCCCAGAGCGGTTGGCGACTGGTAGTCCGTCGAGTGAGCCTCGTATACCAGGCAAGGACGCTCGGGAAGCGCAGCGGAGAGGGCCTGCACCTTGCTGCGGTCATAATCAAAAATAACGTTTTCGCCAAACTCCACGCCCGGCTGCACAACGATACCGATCACCCGCTCCCATGCCTGCTTGACTCCGTTCCGTTCGAAAGCAGTGCGGAAGACTTCCAGCGTGCGATGGAGTTGCTCCACCGTGGTTACCTCAGGAGCCTCTCCCGCGTGCGTCTCCCCACCGGGCGTCGGAACTTCGGTACCGATGACATAGAGCAGCGAGGGTGATCCTGGCGGCAGCTCCTCGTAGGCGCTCTCAGCAGCGCGGCACAGTACTGCGGCTCGCTGGGCGATCACGTGATCGCTGAGGCCGCTACCGCTATCGTCGGCGCACGCCATGCTGGCGTCGAGGTGGATTTTTCCGTATCCCGCGAGGACGCAAGCGCGAACCAGATCGCGCGCATTCATGAGAGCCACCTCAGATGGCCGGTCTCGCCAGGGATAGGGTCCCAGATGGTCGCCGCCCAACATGAGCATTCCCTTGCGCAGCCCGTGGCGCTGGGCAGCCGAGCGAACCACAGCGGCAAACTGATCGGGAGTCTGGCCGGTGTAACCGCCGAACTGGTTGACCTGGCTCGAGGTGGACTCGATCAGGAGGAACGAGCCATCAGCGAGGGCTTGCCGCAAGCCCGCATCAATCACACGCGGATGGGCAGAGCAAATGGAATATACACCAAGCCTCTCGGCCCGGCGGTTGCGTCGAATCACATTCTGCAGCCGGAGGCTGGCGGGGTCGTGCTTTGCTTCCACAGTTGTCATCGCTTGGGCCGGGCTTCCACTAGCAATTGCGATCTTTTCATGCTGGCCGACCAGTCTGCGACGTTCTGTAAGTTTGGGATCGTCCATTTCCGCTAACCATCTTAGGGATATTGCTACTACGACGCCTGGCGGAGCCCAGTCTTGGAGATCGCATTCACGATTCCCACATCCACAGCCCAGCGGCTACTAGGGAGTTGATGATTTCTGCCAGCCCTGCTGGCGAAGGATGGCAAAACGGTCGAACCCGGCGTTCTCCCAACCTCTGTACTCGGAAGAATACAACCATGCAGTCGGAGGGCAATCGGAGAAGGGGATCGCCAGGGGGCCGGAATCCGAGAGCACGAGAGACATTACCGGTCAGCGCGAAGTTGTCCACTCGTTGTACTGAAGCTGGCGCGGATAACCTCCAGCAGCGTCATGTCGATAGTCAGGTAGGCTGGTGGTGAGCAGACTTCGGGGGAGGGCTGTTCGACGATCGTCCCATGACTTAACCGAGTCTGGGGTCTTTTCGTTTGTGGGCTGCGGTGCCGCTCCATCTCACTTTCTCGCGACCCAGACTCCGTAAACTGCGAAAACCGAGCCGCCCACAACAAAACTGCGGGATGAACCCCCTTGCACCGTGAAGCCACCGGTTCAGCCCACTTTCGGCTGTTTCAATGAGCGCCTCACCTGGGATCAGATTCCGAACGGCAAGCCGTCATTCCGGCAAATTCACGCGGCCGAGGAAGGCTTTGAACCGCGTTCTCACCAGCTTGAGTATCGGTTGGAGTGCCTCCTGCTGCTTTCGCTCTTCGCTTTGTGCTGAACCAAGCAATCGATGGTTCCGCAAACGGGAGGAGCGCACGGCAGGCCAACTGGATTGCGATAAGTACCGCCCAAATTTCGGCCAAATCGAACGCAAGCGAGCCCAGGTTTCGACAATTAGATGCGGCGTAATTGGCTCCAACGCAAAGCTCGGCAAGTCGACGAATTCATAGTTGTTCGCTTCCCGGGCTGAACCCCATTGCTGACGTATTACGTAATTTTATGCTGGATATCGGCGTAAAAGTCTTCTTGCGGATTTGAGTCGGTCTACTTGGGTTCCTCCACGCGTTTGTTAGCGATTTTCGATAGCGCTCCCAGACGCGCCGGGCTTGCCTTTCCGAAATAATAGGCCGTTCTGTAGTGAACTGCGTGGCCCGCAATTGTGAAATCAGGATATCTGATTCTAAAAAATCCGGAATGATGCTCCGTCTTGAGTTGGGTCTTCAGCGGGGGTGTGAGAAGCATGATCGCAAATAATTCACCGCTGCGTTGATCTATAGTTCCGACAACTTTTGGGTTTTCACCAAGCGACAGCTCCTTTTCCGGCGTGAATTCAGTTGGGGCCTCGGCGCTCACAAACCAGCGCCGGTACTGGGGCTGATCAGCCTGCTGGAATGACACCGAGTTCTCGAGGACATACGCCTGTCCCGGGTGTACGTCTTTTGGCGTGACAGTGGAGTCCTGGATCACAATATTTTGGTCACCGAGCAAGCTGAGGACCCGTCCCAGCTTCACACCCGCGGGGAAGATGTCGGGTGCTTCGTAATCCAGCTTTACCCTTGCCTGGCTACCCGCGTTGGCGATGATCTGGAAGCTGTATGGCCGGTTGGTGAGGCCCATCCAGTTCATCCGGGTGTACTGGTTGAGACCCGCCAACTCCTTAGGCTCGACTCTCTTGGAGAACGTGTCCCGCATGCCGCCGACGGAATTGAAGGCGTTGTGATTCGAATGCTTGAGGACCAGTGCAAAGGACCTTCCGCCTGCGTTCGGACTCACGAAACAGCGAATGTTCTGATTTTCCAGAATAACGTCCGCGAAGCCATCGCGATCGTAGTCGAAGGCATAGGCCAGCGCCTTGCCGGGTTCAATCGCCGCCAGCACAACTGTCTCCTTCAGTTCGAAAGATCCAGAGGAAAGATGAAAGGAAAACTGATATAGACCGGAACCCTTCGTCGGCACAGCCTGAAGTTCGATTTGCTGATAGGCATTAGCGGCAATATTTACCTCCGTCGGAGCGGTGCGAAATTTCAGGTCAGCCCCGGAAATCTCGATCTTTATGACTTGAGGACGACTGCGCCAGCTCCTCAGCGTTAGATGAAAAACAGCTTCGCCAGGCAGGTTTATGCTGGCAAGAACCGGGTGAACCAGCGGGAAAACCTGGTCTTCCCGCAGAGGAAAGTTCACCAGCGGACTAAGGCTATACGTAAAGGGTTGATGGACTGTCAGTTCAGAGTGCCAAGTCCAATTCGACTGTGACCCATTCTCGCGTAGGGTGGCAGCCAGGTTGACGGGAAGACCGGCCGGAGCATCCAGCGGCAAGTCAAGCGGCACTTCGACCACGCGGCTGGATTGCGGGGGAATCTCTACCTTCAGCGGGACGGAGCTAGTAAGGCGGCCAGCTCGAAGAGCAAGATCTCCGCTGAGCGGGCTTTTTCGTGGATTTTGGATCGTCATCTGAATCGTGTTTGTTTCCCCGGCGATCCAGTCATTTTTCGTATGAAAGACAAGCCGAGGTTGGGCCGACCGGTATTCAAGCACGAGGGTGCGCCTGAACTCCGGACTGACGCCCTTTGGAATCTTTACAATGAGCAGATGCTGCGCCGCCTCTGTGACCCTGACCAACCTGCCATCGAGGTGAGCCGTCTGCGGCCTGTGTGCCAGTCGCAATGCGATCTCGCCATCGCTGGGCGTGTTGAAGTCGAATCTTAGGCTGCTGCTGTCGTAAGTGGCATGTGTCAACTCGGCGGTGGAGTAAAACACCTCGTCCGCTGGGTCGAGTCCTGGAGGTGCCGAGCCAATCAGAGCGGTGAGCGGAACTCTCAAAGGCAGCAGCAGCGATTCCCGTGGGCCGAGAGTGATTTCTGGCAATTGTATCTTCGCTGCTTGCGCTACATCTCCAGATCGCGGATCTCGCGCGGTGACTTCGCCACGGTGCGGCAAGTGAATACTGAAATTTGTGAGACCGACAAAACCGTATGCCCCAGACGTATCCGTTCGGGTTTCGAAGCTGTGGCTGTCAGGGTCCGCGACTAGTTCCGTGACATACAACCCTGCTTCGCGCGCATGTGCGGGAAGCCTCGGCGAGAGGACCGACACTTTCTTGTCGATGGCGGCTGCCTTCATGAGCGCTGGAAGCGCCATGCGAGAGCTTCGTTGAAGCTTTTCTGCAAAATCTGGCGTCTTTCCCGAAACAACCCCACCCTCCATTAGATGAGTACCGGGAGGAAAAACCCAGCGCGAAAAATCTCCGCCAAAGAACACCACTTGCCCTTTGCCGTGCTGAAACCGCGCGCCGATAATGCGCCCGCCGGTATCCCGAGCAAAAACCGTGACTCCAGGCTTCTCGGGAGGAGTCACGGCATACACTCCGTCGACTATGGTTGCATCCGAGCCGTCCACAAAGTGCAACGTGCTGGCTCCCGGAATGAATTGCTGCGATCCAAGCGGGCTGAGAAGCTCGCGCAGGATTGCGCCTCCCGGAATGGACGGCAAAACGATAAGGGTGCCGCCATCAGTCACGTACTCCAACATCATTCGTTGGGCCTTTTCGGAGTACTCCCCCAGATGCGGGTACTTGGCCGTATCTTCCCCTGCTTGCGGATTCGGCAAAAGCAGAACGCGATAACGTTCGAAATTCTTCAGCGGCGTGTGATCAGAGTCGATGAGTTCGAAATTGTAATGATCAAATACCCCTGACCATAAAAGGCGTCCGGCAACATCCGCAACCTGCTGAATCTCAGCGGGGGTCAGGTCTGTCTGCGGATAAGTCGCCATGGGATAAACAATCCCTGCGTCAGTTGCAAGATGAGTAGCGGCGAGCACCGGGCCCATGCCCTCGATCAGCCGCCCGGTACGCCGAATGTAAGGGGCGCGCCCGTTTTCTCCTCCGGCAAAAGTGATGGCATTCTCCTGGGTGTAAAAGTAGTTTGCCCACGGGCACTCGTAACCCGCTGGATAAAGCGTGTCATTTGCGGGATGATGGCTCAGCCCCTTTAACCCGTTTTGGAGCATCACGCGCATGGCCATAAGCGTGTTGGAGGGGTGGGTCAGGCGAGCATACGTGTCCTTGTCATCCAGGTCCCAGCCTGCGAGAAACTCAATATGAGTCGGCGGAAAGAGCGGTTCTGTTTTTAGGACCTCCGTCAGAAATTTGTTCTTGGCCGCCTCATTTAAATCCGAGTAGCCCCCCGGGCCGAACGACTGATAGTCCTGTCCGGTGTTCCAGAACGGCTCGGCTGTGACATCGTTGGATTCCGCGTTCAGGCGCATGTCCGCGCCATTGATGTAATAGGGAATCGCGCTGTTGTGTGTGGCCTCCTTGGCGTAGGTGCGCAGCAGGTCCATATATTTCCAGAAATTCGGGCCGTTGTAGTTTTCGCGGCCGAGCGCCTGGTCATCATCGATTTGAATATTGATCAGCGGTCCGCCGTTTTCCGCAAGCAGCGGATTGGCCAGGGCAAACACGTCGTGAAACCACTGCCGGGTATGGTCTAGGTGAGTCTGGTTTTGCAACCACTTAATTGCCGCCTCTTCCGACTTGTCATACTGCAACTGGCTCCAAAGAGGATAGCGCCCTTCGAGAATGCTCTGTTCCGACATGCCATACTCCGGGCGGCGAAGCAGCCAATCCGGATAGCCTCCGTTCCGCCACTCATCCGTGAAATACGGTCCGGGCCGGAACGTAAGCTTGAAGTCCATCAGATCAATCAGGCGCAGCAGGTACTTGAGATCGCGCCGGGGATTGGTATGGCCGTCGAAGTCGAGTACGTCTTCTTCAGGCTGCTGCCAATTCCACAGGGGATAAAGGTCAATGGTGTTGATGCCCAGCGATTTCAAGTGCAGCAACACTTCCGCCCATCGGTCGCGCGGGATGCGGTGGTAAAAAAACGCGGCGCCATGCATGATGAATGGTTTGTCATCCACCCAATACTCGGGATAAGTATTGACGATGCGAAACTGATTGTTGGGCGTACCGATGACAGGACGGATTGTGTCTTGGGCCGAAGCGCCGATGCCTCCACCGCCGCAGGCAACCAGAGCAATAATGGCTGTGATGACACGCCTCAGCCAGCGAACCCGAACCTTTCTCAATTCTGGGTTTATAGCTGCGGCTCTCGGATTTGTGATCGTCATTTGGGGACGTCAGCAGAGGGATTCTGATCAAAGAATCCATCCGGCACCAGCTTGAAGCCGGCCCGGTGAACCGTCATGATCGGCCACTCTTCCGGGCGCGGGATATGGGTCACACCCAGGGTGTACCAGATCACCACGTCGCTATCTTGAAGTGACCGGTTCGCGCGTATCCAGACAGGCAGGCCATCATCTCCGTGGCTTTGGTTGGCGTAGAAGCCAGCCGCATACAGTTGAACGGGATCGTAGGCCGTGGCCCAGAAGTGGGAATTGATAAAACCAGCGCGCCGCCGCAGCCAGGAATCGGGCGCGGCATAAGGCACAGAGTTGTCCTCAGGGACCAGAATATAGCCGGTGCTCGCGCCCAAACTGTTCTTCACTGATGGATTCAGCACCTCCCACTTGCGACTGCTCGGCAGGTTGACGTTCCTGTGGGCCCTCAATTCCGAGGAGAGGGCGGTTTCTTTCATCACAAACGCGTTCTTATATCGATTGGCGGGACTTGGCGCCTCCGCCTGGGCGTTCATCTCCACGACACTGTTTCTGGTCCCGTCCACATCCATGTCCAGGCGAAAGTTGAAAAAATGCTGATGATGCACCGCCAGCAAATTCCGCTCCACCAGGTGGCCGTATGCAGCCTCCCTCGCACGGTGATGCGAGGCGGCTAGGTCGACACCCTTGGTTTCCATAATCCCGGTGAGCAGTACTTGCATCTCCAGGGTTCCGTCCTGATGGAAAATCCAGTTGAATCCATAATCGTAGTTGCCCACGGTTGCGATCCAGGAAAGCACCAATTCGCGGGAACGCCGGGATTCGTTGTGGTTGTTATCGCGATCAAAATGCTTCCACAAGAGACCACCGTCTCTTTCGTAGAGCGCCACCGCTCGAGGAACCATAAAGGGAACGCCGGCCTCGTCCGCCAGGGTAGCGTCGAAGAACGTCGCATTCGAGGGAGCGTCTGTCCCGGGCTCGAGGGAGTTGGCATAACGGCCCATACTGTCTTCGCCTTCATCAAAGGCGTTGCGGAAATACCAGGCATCTGAGGGATCGCCGTAAGGAACCACCATTTCGGAAAGCGAGCCGCGATACAGGATGGAACGCAACTTTCCGTGGTCCTCGTAGCTCACCGTGTATAGCACCAGACCTTCGCGGCCGTTCACCGCGTATCGAAACCGCCAATTCTGCCAGCTCACTTCATTGCCTTGCAGCGTGAAGTTCGCTCCTTCGGGTTGGACGACCTCGAGCGGCTTTAAAGTGTCCCGGGGATGATCGCTTGCCTGCGAACTGGGTGCCGCGGCACTTCTAGGACGTGGCGTCACTCCAGCATCAATGAACTTGAATACCTTTCCTGTGTTCAGGTTTACGTAGACCACCACGCCCTCGATAGGACCGGCGGCGAAGATGTTGGCGGAAGGATCGCCGGCGTAATAGGAGATGGCACGGCGGAAACGGAATCCGGATTCTTTCGGGTCGCCGAAATAGCCCCCTGCCCAGTCGTCGATTCTGACTTTGCTCAGATCGTTGATTCCCCGCTTGCGCATGGCCTCCTGCCAGCGAGGGTCAGCACGGACTGCATCCTCGAGGATTTTCGTATCTTCGGTAAGGTAGCTGGGCTGAACGCCACGGATCTCTTTCCAGGAAGTGACCTTCCTGGCACTGAGATCAACGATTGCCTCAAATGTCTTGTTGCTGTGCCGTTCGTAGACCACCACAAAAGCTTCACGGTCTGGTTCCCTTCCAGGCCGTGGGTCTTGCACTTCGTGCTTCGAGGGCTCGTGTAAGGTAATCAGAGAAAAACGGCTGCTATTGCTGACCTTTCCGGCCTGTTTCAATATCTCGACCGCGGTCAGAATTTCTCCCTTTGCAAGAGGAGCCAGAGCAGAGTGGTCGTCGTCGGGGTACGCCAGAGCAGCGCCGGCCAGCAGGCATACCAGAAGCGAATATCCAAAACGAAAAGCGAAGCACTTGAGGCCGTGCCTTGTGATAACGCGATTCAACGCGCGCCTGAACTTGTTCATCCACGTCTCCGGAGGATTCGGTTCGTTCAGAGGCCCGGACTACGAATCCGGGCCAAAAGTCAGCTGAAATTCAGAAATAAAACTTCAACCCAAACTGAATCTGTCGGGGCGCCGCCGCGGCCGTAGCAAAGCCGTAGCTGCCACCTCCCAGTCGCTTCGAACTGCCAGAGGGTACGAGGAAGTTTGCATGGTTTGGAAGGTTAAAGATTTCCGTCCGGAATTCGAAATGCGTGTTCTCGCTGGTTTGAATGATCTTGAATATGGAGAAGTCCCACTGCTGAACGCCAGGGCCGCTGACGATATTGCGTCCGGCATTTCCAAAACCGAAAAAGTCTGATGCCGGAGCATTGGTGGGCGGGTCCTGGAAGGCGCAGGTATTGAAAAACGTCCCGGGAAGGCAGGGATGGCCATTCGGATCTTGGCCTGTGACCAGATCGGGCCGTTGACCACCATCAGAATTGGCGAAGTTGCCGTTGCCATCCGTGATGGTGTACCAGTTCCCGGTGGACAGGGTGGTGATACCAGCGATCTGCCAGCCACCGAGAATTTTGTCAGCCGCGCCCGTGAGGCCGCCGCCGAAACGCTTGCCGTGTCCCACTGGCAAGTCATAAATGTAGCTGAACACGAAACGGTGGCGGACGTCGAAATCGGAGTTTCCGCGCTCCCACTCCGGAAAAGCCCGGAAAAAGCGAGGCCCGCTATTGTTGGACGATCCCAGGTTGGCCGACGACGCATTGTCGATGGAGTGGCTCCAGGTATACGAGGCCAGGAGGGACAGCCCTCCCGAGAAACGTTTCTCGAAGCGGGTCTGCAACGAGTGATAAATGGAAGAACCACTCGAGGCAAAGTTGGAGATGCTGGTGTCGAACACCGGATTGCAGTTTCCCAAACTGTCACATTCCTGCACCGGGCGCCGGGCGCCAAACGAGGCCGTGGGATCGCTTGATGGGCCAGTCTGATTGGCGTCGTAGAAAGTGTACAACCTAGTGCCTTTTGAGCCGGCATAGGTGACCTGCAAGACCGATTCTCCCGGCAACTGGTACTGGGTCGACACATTCCACTGCTGCATGTACGGGCTTGCGATCTTGGGATCAAGTTGAAGCAGTTGCGGTGTGTTGGGATCGGTCAAGGAACTTGCCGGGAAGCCGTCGGAAAGGTGTGCCAGTCCCGGAATAGAGCAGTCCGTCTGACCGGCACCAGGATTCGCGGACGACGCGCCACAGGGTTGGTTGTAGCTTTCGGTGACGAAAAATGGAGGATTGAACCCCGGGCTGGGATTGGACCAGGGCCCAGTTTCATAGCCCCCGTAAAAAATCCCATATCCCCCGCGCAATACGAAGCGGTTAGTGACTTTGTAGGCGAACCCGATGCGCGGGGCGAAATTGTTCTTGTCAGTCGGCACCAGCCCGCGCGGCGCGGTATCGCTGATAGGGATGCTGTCGGCGATCAAGGGCGTGAATTGGGCCGCTTGCCCCTTGGGGACCAGCATGGTCTTGGTGGCAAGGTCAAAAGTTCCCTGCTCGTCGAAACGCTCTCGGACGGGAAAGAAGAGCTCGTAGCGAAGCCCCAGATTCAGGGTCAGTTTGGGAGTCACTTTGTAATCATCCTGGACGTAAAAGGCATAAACCGGACGGCCGTAGTCGACGTTGTGCAGGTTGGTGATATTTCCGCCGTCGGTCAGGCCAAGCAGGAATTGCGCGAAACCCGAACCCCCAGTGCCCGTCGCTGCCGGATTGTCCGTCAGCGGGCCGTTAAAAACCAGATTGCCGCGAGGCGACGCCGGCTGGAAGATGGTGAATTCTTCACTGCGGATTTCACCACCGAATTTGACAGTGTGCTTGTCATGGATCCACGTCACATTGTCTGAATAGCTGTAGGTGTTCTGAATTTCCAGCGAAGGCAGATAGGTGGGATCGCCGATCGAGTCCACGTCTCCAAAATCAAATTCCGGCATGCCGCCGTTGATGGGTGTAAAGGGAACGCCCGGAATACCGAGTTGCGCCGAAACGTCGGTGTTGAAATTGAACTGAAAACGGCGCGAGTGAATGCGGTTGTAGCCGAAACGGAATTCGTTCACCAGCTTGGAAGTAAAGAGATGGGTTTCGCTGAGGGCGACGCTGCGATAGGCCTGGTCTTCGTCGCCGGTGGAAAAGTCAGCGCCGTTGCCGCCCGTGGCCTGGAAGACAGCTGGAATGATGCTGGGCTGGTGTTCATAGCTGAAGCGGAAGAATGCTGTATCCTTCGCTGAAAAATTTTCGTCCACCCGCACGTCAAAGTTGTTGCGGTTCTGCCTCAGCTTGGGATTCGAGACAAAATTGAAGCCCTGAGAGCCATCCGTATTGGGTATAGGAAAAAGCTGGGTCAGGCGCGCGGCCAGCGGGTCGATGACCGAGGCCGGCATCACGTTGGAGGGGTTTCCGCTACCGTCATAGCCAAACGGGACCCCGCAGATGTTCGAACCGGAAGTCTGGGCCAGTCGACTATTAAAGATTTCACCGGCGTAGGTGGGTGCACCGTTGCAGTCAAGCGCGCCGGTCGGTTGCGAAAGGTCGAGCAGCTCGGAGAAGTCCCCGCCGCGTTCCGCCACCGAGGGCACGGTGGCGGTCAGGGTCTCGCCCTGCCGGACTCGCAGGCCTTCATAGTCGACGAAAAAGAACGTGCGGTTGCGGCCGTCGTAGAGATGCGGAATGAAGACCGGGCCGCCCAAGGTGGCGCCGAACTGGTTCTGCTGATAAGCGGGCCGGACGCTGTCAAAGTAGTTTCGTCCATCCAGCCTGTCGTTGCGCAAGAACTCGTACACGTCTCCGTGAAGCTGGTTGGTCCCGGACTTGATGCTGGCGTTGAGGATCGCCCCATTTCCGCGGCCGAACTCCGCACTATAGGCGTTGGTCTGCACCTTGAATTCCTGTAGCGCGTCCACCGAAGGTTGAATAACGTAACTCGTGTTGTTGAGCAGATCAGTGAGATTGGAATTGTTGTCGATGCCGTCCAGGAGAATATTGTTCTGATAAGAACGGCCCCCGTTCGAACTGAATCCGTAGCTTCCGGAGTTGCGTGCTCCCGGCTCGCTGGGGGCCACGCCGGCACTTAGCTGCGCCAGCTGAGCAAAATTCCGCCCATTGAGCGGCAGATTTACCATCCGGCGGTTGTCGACAATCTGACCCAGCTCAGAGGTCTCTGTCTCAAGGAGAGGGACAACATTGGTGACCGTAACAAGTTCCGCAATTGCCCCCACCTGGAGGGCAATGTCGACGACAGCCCGCTGCTGTACCTGCAGTTCGATGGCCTCGGTCACCGCCGTTTTGAACCCAACCTTTTCTACCTTGAGGGAATAATGCCCGATGGGAAGTGGGGATGCCACATAGTCGCCCGAATTGCCGGTGGAAGTGATCAGCGAGGTTCCCTTGTCTACGTCGGTCACGGTGATCTTCGCTTGCGGAACCACGGCTCCGGAAGTATCTCTGATCGTACCGGCAATGCTTCCCGCGTCCTTCTGGCTCCAGACGCTTTGGGTCAGCAGTAACGAAAACAAGCAAATGGAAACGATTCGAAACCAACGCGGCATAGGCTTGCTCTCCTCCCTAATTATTTGGTCCCCAATCTGGTGGGCTGAATCCGGGAAGTGTCCCACTAATCCGTCCCGAGCGCAAGAGCACAGGCTATTTTGCCGGAGAGCCCGGCCCCCATTGGTCGACGAGTCCTACCAGATGCAGCCTGGAGCTGCTTCCTTCACGGAGGTTCATCCGTTCCTGATCCTTAACATTCCGTGCGGGACCGGACATAGACGTGCGATGTCGTCCCTTGAAAATCCAGTGAAGAAGCTGCCCTCCCCGTGCTCCCAGGCCTGGAAAAGCCCTTGGTAGGCGGGCCTTTGGGGCCTTAGACTATGAAAAGGCCGGGGCGGAGGGCACCAAATGAGCACAGGATTTCCAGATTCCTCACATCCTTTCTCCAGTTTGGATCAGTGGGAAGACTTTGTAGGAGGCAGGTACAGAGAGGGGAAATCGGAGTCCGAATTTCGCCAATACGACGCCAAGGCAAAGCCAGGGGTTGCAGACTTCTACCGTTCAAATCACGAAAAGCAAACCCTCAACTATGTGCTAGGCAAAGAGAAGCAGTATTTCGGACTCACGCGCAGCAAGAAGAGCGTCTGGGAGGCGGCAGAATACCTGAACACTCTGGTCGATGATAGTGATCCCGACACGGACCTCACCCAGCTCGAGCATCTCTTGCAGACCTCTGAGGCCATCCGCAGGGACGGTTATCCGCGCTGGATGGTACTGGTCGGCTTTATCCACGACCTTGGTAAGTGCCTTTGCTTGTACGGCGAACCACAGTGGAGCGTGGTGGGCGATACATTCCCAGTGGGGTGCGCCTGGTCCGATCGGGTCGTCTTTCCCGAATACTTCAGTAGAAATCCAGATACGAACGTTTCCGAATTCCAGACGAAGTATGGGATCTACGAGCCGAATTGTGGCCTGGAAAACGTGCACATGTCATTCGGTCATGACGGCTACATCGCAGAAGTAATGAGGCCTTATCTGCCGGATGAGGCGCTGTACATGCTGCGCTTCCACTCCTTTTACGCCTGGCATCGGCAGGGGGCTTATCAACATCTGGAAAATGAGAAAGACAAATCCATGCTGGAATGGGTGAAGAAGTTCAATCCATACGACCTGTATTCCAAAGGGCACTCCAAACCGGATTTGAAGCAATTGAAGCCCTACTACGACGATCTGTTCGCCGAATTCTTACCTGAAAAGCTCTCCTGGTAGTAGCCTTGGCGTTCCGGGCCAGGCGCCACGGGAGGGCGCGGAAAACGCACGCCCGACAGCCGCCCGCCCGCGATTCGCGCCCGTTCCAATTTGCAGTAAGAAGCTTTTAGATTTCCCGTGGAGGATGATTTTTCCATGACGCGACCACTGGCCGTCTTGCTGTGCATAGTTTCCTTCGTTGCTACCCGGGGCTTCGGATCCACGGATTCTCCCAACCTCACGGAATTGCAGAGTGGCTGGCGCATGAGTTCCGCTGAGAATGTTTCTGTGGATGACGCACAGGTCTCCCTTCCTGCTCTGGAGGTCTCGAAGTGGCACGTCGTGCAGCGCATGCCCGCCACCGTGCTGCAAATCCTGGAGGACAACGGTGTCTACAAGGACCTTTATTACGGCACCAATCTGGCCACTCCAAAAGATCTCTGGAAACAGGACTGGTGGTACCGCACCACATTTAGTGCCCCCTCCGGACACGACGTCTACTCGCTTATCTTCAAGGGAATCAACTACCGGGCCGACATCTGGCTCAACGGACACAAGATTGCGACTCGCGCGCAGGCGGTTGGGATGTACAACGAATTCGAATTCAATGTGACTGAATTCATAGTTTCCGGGGGCTCCAATGTGCTCGCGGTCAAAGTCACGCCGGAACGCGCGCTGACGGAAGACGTCGAGTTAGCCGACAGCTGGCTGGACTGGATTAACTGGAAATATCTCGGGTATCAAGATGCGGAGAAGCACATCGAGATTCCCTTTGTTCCGGACCGCAATGCCGGAGTGTGGAAGAGGGTTTTTCTGAGCAGTACCGGCGCGGTCACCATTCGCCACCCTTACGTCGCAACTGATCTCCCGCTGCCCGCGCTTAGTCCGGCTGCATTGACGGTCTACTGTGATGTGAGCAATCACACAAATAAACCTGTATCTGGAACATTACGCGGCCAAATCTTGCGTCCCGGTAAGCCGGCAATCCAATTTCAGAGCGGGGTTTCGCTGCTGCGCAATCAGACGAAAGAAATCGCCCTCACCCCGGCTGAGATACCCCAACTTTCCGTTGCCGATCCAGACCTGTGGTGGCCCTTCGAGTGGGGCCAGCCTAACCTCTATCGTCTGCAACTCGATTTCATCATTGATAGAGAGCTCTCCGATGCTCAGGCAACCGACTTCGGCATTCGAACGATTACGCAGAAACGCGATTCCGATAACAGCTTTCCCGGGATTGGAACGGGCGGCAACTTCTATCTCCAGATAAACGGCAGAGATTACCCAATTCACGGTGGCGTCTACAGCCCCGATCTCCTGTTTCGAAATGACCCCGAGCGCGATGCCGCGATCATGCAGTACGTCAAAGATCTAGGCCTGAACCTGATTCGGTGGGAGTCGAAAATTGCCGACGACAGCATGATTGAGCGTGCCGATCGCGCAGGCGTACCCATCATGTTGGGCTGGATGTGCTGCGCCCAATGGGAACACTGGGGCCTGTGGACGGCGGAAGACCAGTGGGTGGCGCGGGCGAGTCTGCGAGCCAGAATTCGGGGACTACGCTCTCATCCCGCCGCCGCCATCTGGGCCAATGGCAGTGACGGTCTGCCGCCTGATCCCGTGTTAAACGACTACCACGAGATTCTTGGCGAACTCCATTGGCAAAATGCGGCAGTCGATACTGTCTCCAATGTGAATCGTTCATGGAGCGGCATTCACATGGTCGGCCCTTACGTGTGGAGGCCTCCGTATTATTGGTTCAGCGACAAGTATGGTCCGGCGCGGGGTTCATCGGCCGAAGAGGGCGACAACGAGACCATCCCTCCGCTCGAGAGTTTAAAAAAGTTCATTCCTTCGGATAAGCTCTGGCCGATCAACGAGACTTGGTATTTCCACTCGGGCGCGAACGATGGCAACAACACCTTGCAAAACATCACTCGTGTGCTGGAGAAACGGTACGGGCCGTCGCACAACGTAGAGGAGTTTTCAAAGAAAGCGCAATTGGCACACTACGAGGATCTCAGGGCCCAGTACGAGAGTTACGCCACCCACTGGGACAATCGCAAGATGGTGGTGCACTGGATGATGAATAACCCGTGGCCATCATTCTTTGGACACCTGTTCGACGCGTATTTCAAGCCGGGCGGCGGGTATTTCGGAGCCAAGAAAGCCTTGCGCCCGATCAGTGTGGTGTGGGACTACTACGGGACCGGCGATCGTAGCAGCGCCAAGATCTATGTGACGAATCACACCTCGGAAGCGCGAAGGCATCTGACGGTTTCAGTTGCTTTCTACAATCTGGATGGCTCTCGAAAGTTCTACCAGCAGATGAAAGACTTGAGCATCCCAGCCAATACTTCCGCCGCAGCGATGACAATAAAGCGGCTCGCGGGCCTGGGCCCTGTCTATCTGGTCCGTTGCCAACTGCGGGACGCGATGGACGCTCTGCTCGCCGAAAATGTCTACTGGCAATCCGCGGACGACGACGACCTGGGCGATCCCAAGAACGATGAACAGTTCAAGACAAACCTTGCCAAATGGGCGGGGATGTCGGCGCTGAATGTCATGCCCGCAGCCGAACTCAAGGCCAGCAGCAACTTCACAGTCACCAACGGCGATGGGGCGGCAAAGATTACGCTCACTAACGATTCCAGTCACATCGCATTCTTTTTACGGGCCGAGATCACCAAGGGAATTGATGGTGAGGAGATTTTGCCGATCACCTACGACGATAACTACATTACTGTCTTCCCCCACGAGACCCGGACTATTGACGGCCACTTTCATTTGCCGGCCCAGGCAAACTGGTACCCTGCGCTGCGACTGGAAGGCTACAATGTCGGCAAGAAAGTTCTCGCCATGCAGAAAGCAGATGATTGATTTGCTGTGGTTTGGCGCGGGCGCCAGGAGAAAGATCATGCCTGATCAGTACGATCTCGTCATCGTCGGAAGAGGACTCGGCGGCGCGGCGCTGGCTCGCAGTATGGCGCAGCAGGAGATCGCGGGTAGCATCTCACTGGTGGGTTTCGGGATTGACAGTTTAATAGAAGTGACTTCCGATGCAGTTCCTGAACCGTGGACACATTTCAGTGCGGTACGTGGGAAACCGGCCGAATCCGCTCTGCTGGAACGACCCCTTCCCCTTCCAGCAGGGAATAGAAGCGATCGGCTGCGAGGTTCTTGAACGTCTCAACCTTCCCGGAAGGCCAACGGACCTCCAGCAACTCAATCTTCTCTGCCGACCCTAGCCCAAAGTGCAAACGGAAATCGCTCTGGGAGACGTAACTCCCGCCACTGCGAACCTCGTCGGTCTGCGTCATCCCGCCGGCCACGATCTTAACGCGCGCCCCGATTGCCATGCGATTGCTCCTGGTACCCGCCAATTCCAGACTCACCCAGTGGCGGCCGGAAACACCGTGGTTCTGTAGGATCATCGGCGCGCTATCGAGATCCTCGACCACGACGTCCACATTGCCGTCGTTGAACAGATCCCCGACCGCCAGGCCCCGTGACACGCGTCTTTCTTCCAGAGCCGGTCCGGCCAGATTGCCGGCATCACAGAAGGTGCCATCTCTCTGGTTCATGTGGAGCAGCTTGGTCTGCGCGTAACCACCGCTGGCAGGAACCTTTTCCATTTGCGGATAGACATGACCGCTCACCGCCACCAGATCCAGCCAGCCATCGTTGTCGAGATCCAAGAATGCATCGCCCCACTTCACAAGAGGAAAGGAGGGCAAGGCTACCCCTGACGCATAAGAGACATCCGTAAACGTCCAGTTCCCGTCGTTGCGATACAGGTCGCTATAGTCGTCGCCGAAATTTGTCACGTAGATGGAAGGACGTGCATTGTGCAGGTAGTCGCCGAGGGCAACTCCCATGGAGGCTTGCTCAGAGCCCGTCTCGCTCAACGCGGTGCCGGATTCGAGGCCAATCTCGGTGAACTTGCCTTTGCCGTCGTTGCGGTAAAGAAAGTTAGGCAGCGTGTCGTTGGCCACGAAGATGTCAGGCCAGCCGGTGTTGTTGAAGTCGGCCCAAACGACACCGAGACCGTAGTAACCGTGCGGGTCATCCACGCCGGCGGCCTTGGAAACGTCGGTAAACGTGCCATCGCCGTTGTTGTGGAACAGCGAATCGCCTGCGCCCTTCAATCCACGCGGCCCGCAATAGACATCGATACCGCGATATTTGCAGAGTGACTTGCCGCCAAACGGGGGCAGATGGTCGAGTTGGAAGTCGACATAGTTGGCCACCATCAGGTCAACGAATCCGTCGCGGTCGTAATCCCCAAAAGCCGCACCAACCGACATGCGACCGTCCGCAACGCCGGCTTTCGCGGTGACGTCGGTGAACGTGCCGTCCCCATTGTTGCGAAACAGAACATTTCCGCCGAGACAAGTGAGGTACAGATCTGGCCAGCCGTCGTTGTTGTAGTCGGCCACTGCGCCGCCCATGGCGAAGCAGGGCGCCGCCAGGCCTGACTTGTCCGTGGCATCGCTAAATGTGCCGTTGTGGTTGTTATGGTAAAGCGCTCCGCGAGCCGATTCCTTGCGCAGGGCCATCGCGATGGTAGGCGCGTTCGTGAAATAGATGTCCAGCCAGCCGTCGCGATCGTAATCCCACAGAATGACTCCGCCGCTCATCGACTCGACAATGTATGTGCTCAGCGGATTGGCGATATGGCGGAAACGGATACCTGCCTTCTCCGTGACGTCCTCCAGCTGCGGTACCGGACGTCCTTTGCACTGAACCTTCCTGGCGTTCGGGGGAGGAGGAGGCGCGGCCGGATGCTGCTCCTGACTCAAAGCCATCGGTGCCAGCAGCATCGCTGCGCCGACGAGCAGGAGACGAATGCAAAGTAATGGTTGCGGATTCAATTGCCGTCCGTCGCGCTCAAGTTCATGGCTTCTTGTCTTCCTTCTTTTGCGGAACCTGCCCGGGGACAGTAGTCCCCAATTCTCGCAGAGCCGCGCGAACCGCATCATCACCCGGGGCAAATGCCAGCGCCTTTCGCAATGCCCGGATGGCTTCCGGCTGGTTCCCGGCGCGATAAGCCGTGAACCCGAGATTGCGCATCAGGTTGGGTACTTTGGGATCCCATCCCTCTGCTTCCCGGTAGTGTCCGAGAGCCACTGCGTACTGCCCCTGCATTGCTTCGACCGTGGCCAGATCATTGAAGGCGCCGCCCAGAACAGAACGCAAGAATTCTTCCTGGGCCGCTGCCTGTCTCTCCTGGCCCTGCGTCAGCTTGGCGTGCGACAGCACGTTGCTGCCTAAGGGCGTGGCCGCATCCTTGCCCGCCCCCCCCAGAGGAACCGGCGGCTCGTTTTGCGGAAGGCTGGGGACATCGGCTGAAGAAACTCCGGATCCACCCGCATCACCCATACCATTCCCTTCCTGGTTGTCGGCGATGATGTTTTGCTGAATTGCGCGCGCCTTTTCGAAGTATCGCTCCCCTTCCGCTGCTCTTCCGGAAGCAATGAGGATCCGGCCAAGACTCGTGTAGGCCTTCCGGATATCGTTGTGAGTGTCTGCGCCGCTACGTTCGGCGAGTGCAATTGCCTTCCGGAAGAGCCGCTCCGCGCGCTGATTTTCCTTGCGGCGGTAGGCATTCAGCCCCAAGTACAGCCAGGCTTGCGATGAAGACGGATTCAATCTCGCCGCCTCCCCCAGAAAGTGATCCGCCTCCTGCGGCTGGTTCGAACTGAACGCCATATAGCCCAGGAGATAGTTCGCAAAAACATTTTTAGGGTCGATTCGCAGCTGCTCGAGAAATTGCCGGCGGGCCTCCGGCGTGAGCACCCATTCGTTCCGCATCAAGTAGGTCAGGCCGAGAAAGTAGTGGCCGTTTGGAACTTTAGGATCGAGTGAGAGCGCACGCTGAAACTCCCGAATAGCGTCGCCGTACAGGGTGGCATTTCGATAAGCGTCGCCGAACAAGAGATGGAGGCCGCTGCGATCACCGGACTCCACCGTCATCTGCTGGAAAATGGCCGCGGCCTTTTCCTTCTCTTTCAATCGGAGCAAACAACTGGCGAGACGGTAGCTGGTTTCGGGGTTGGGATGAATCTGGAGGGACTTCTGGAAAGACTCCGCCGCGGCGCGGTAGTCCTTTCTCTTGCTCTGCGCCTGGCCCTGAATGGTCCAGGCCGTGGCGTTGCGCGGATCGGCGGCAAGAGCCTGGCTGATCTCTTTGAGGGCGTCGTCCCACCGGCTGGTAAACAAGTTGGCAGCAGCGAGATCGACGTGCGCATCTGCAACATCCTCGAACTCGAGGGACCTGCGGGAGAACTTGGCGGCCTCGGGATATGCGGCTTCAAAGAGGCGCAGCTTTCCCATTTCGCGGAGTCCGAGGGCGATTATCTTCTCGCTGGCGGCAACGGCAGCGGGCAAGTCACCCGCCTCCTTCGCAGAGTTCGCCGCGGCAAATCGCCGCTCAAACTCGTCGAGTGGTGACGCGGGCTTCCGTTGCGCGCTGGCTTGCAGGCACCCCAGAACGGCAAGCAGGAAAAGGCACGCGCCACGCGCAGACCGTCTCCAAAGAATGACGTTCGAAGAGCGGGAAGGTGGGGTGTGGATCAAAGCCGAATGTCCTAGGTTGGTACCTAAAAGTACACGCTTGGTGGCGAGCTGTTCAAGTCGCGGGATTTGCCGAGAAATCGCGATTGCACTCATCCTATGAGAGAGGATGTCAAGAAAAAACACTTCTCCACTCCTCTCCGTGAGACCTCGATCGGTGCTTGCATCCAGGACCCTTGTTCTTTCGTGGAGAGGATTTTGGTTTTAACGCCTGGAGCGCCACAGAGTACGACAGGGATACGGATCGCAGTTGCTGGTCTCCCTTGAGTGGTTTCATGCAGCGGTCCCGACACCATTCGTTGCGAAGCTGCGCAAGCCAACCGTTGGCTTAAGTGCCAACCATCATCCTATGTGAGGCTCGAGGCCTATGGCTTTTTTGGGTTATCCGAGGGGGCATAGGATTGACCCGGAGACTGGGTGCTGATGGCAGCACCCGAAACGCCTAATCATTACACTCATTGACCCGAAGTTTGTCGAACAAACGACGCAGGCTTGTGCTAACGCCTGTTTTCCGCAATTGACTTCCGAATAGCCCGTCAGCGGAAGTATCGAGGGGGGATCGTTCAACGCAATGACTCCCTACCCAGTCTTCTGATCAATTGACATGCCGGTTACAGGAGCGCAGACTTGATGCCGCTGTTCGTGTGGCAGCGGGCCATTTGGATCGCGGCGATGCAAGTTCGCCCGGGCTCGTCGCTGGATACTCCCTAAACTCTGCGCCATCCCACTTGCACGCGGGTGTCAATAACGCTCGGGCGCGCCTTATTCTGCCCGGCGCGCCGCTGGAGAATTTCCATGAAAAGAAATGCGTTCGCGACCGCTGCGCTCCTGGTCGCCGTTGCGACCATGGCTTCCGCACAGACCTATGTGGTGATGCACAATTTCGGGACCACTTCGACGGATCCCCAAGCGCCAGGTGAACCGGGCGTTATTTGCCAGAGCCGCGGCGGCTACCTGTTCAGTGCAGGGGGAACCCAGGGGAACCCGGGCGCAGCTTTCCGGCTCACCACCGATGGACACTACACGGTGATGCATGCGTTCACCGGGAGCGACGGCCAGATGCCAACCGGAGGGCTGACGCTCGGACGGGACGGATGGTTTTACGGAAGCACCGTTTCCGGCGGACCGGGGACTTGGGGAACGCTATACAAGATGCGCTCCAACGGGCAAGTGAAGACGCTGCATTACTATTCGGGCGGGGATGGGGGAAACCCGTGGGCGGCGCCTATCCAGAGCGTGGCTGGCGATTTTTACAGCGTAACCCACGGAAGTTTCAACTACGGACAAATTGTCAAAATCTTCCAGTCAGGTCAATATACGATGCTCCATTCGATGACCCTGTTCGAGGGGGTCTATCAAGTAGCCCCGCTCGTGCAGGGAACGGATTTCGCATTTTACGGGGCCGCCATTGACTCCAGTGGCACGGCGAGTCCGGGGGACTTGTATCGAATCACTTCGACCGGTGCCTTCGAAGTGCTTTACACCTTTGACGGCACCTACGGCAATCATCCAGCCGGCGGCTTGATTCAGGCTACCGACGGAAACTTTTACGGAGTGGCGTCGGAAGGCGGCTCTGACGGAGCAGGTACGGTCTTTCAGATGACTCCGGATCACACCGTCAACCTCCTCTACAGCTTCAGCGGTGGAGCGGATGGGGGCGGACCTGTAGGAGGCATGGTTGAGGCCAGTGATGGAAACCTGTATGGGACGACGTCCAGCGGTGGAGCGAATGGGGCGGGTGTACTCTTTCGCCTGACTCCGAGCGGGACCTACACAGTGCTGCATGATTTCGCCGGGGCCACGGGCAGCGCTCCAAGAAGTTCTCTGATGCAGCACACTAACGGACGCCTGTACGGGATGACGTCCAGCGGCGGGTCGGCGAACCTCGGCGTGTTTTTCAGTCTTGAGGCCGGATTGCCGCCGTTCGTCACTTACCTGCCCACTTACGGCCGCGCCGGCGGCGTGGTGCAGATTCTTGGACAGGGCTTCACCGACACAAGCCAGGTTCTCTTCAACGGAACACCTGCAAGCTTCAAACTCGTCTATCCCACGTTTATCCAGGCCACTATCCCGGATGGGGCCACCACCGGGCCGATCACGGTCAGCACAACGAATGGCACGCTGACCAGCAACAAGGTGTTCATTGTGCACCCATAAGACCGACAAGCAAACGCGACCGCCACGGATTCTGATCGCACGTTCCGCCGCCTACAGAGGCACGGCGCTGCGGGCGAGGTAATCGTCCAGGGAGCGGTCAGGTCCGATGTAATGGAAGGCTTCAGCATAGTCGAGGCCATATTTCTGGCCGGCAGCGCGGTCGCGGGTCTCGAGCGCCACTTTTGTGAACTCATCGATGGCGGCGTTGCCGGCGCCGGACAAGGCCGGCACGCGAAGTTTTCGTTCGACCATGGCAGCATTCACGTCCTTGATCATGTGAGTGATCATGGTCCGGCATGATCTCAGGCAGGCAAGTTTGGTGGCGAAAGTCGGGCCGATGTCCACCACCCGATTTACCAGCTGGGGGCCTCTGGCGAAGTAGTATTTTTCGGATACGCTGTGCGGCTTCAACCCGGCGGCGAAGTGTTCCGGCATGTCCAGGTGTCCGCCGGACATCCAGCAGGCCGCTTCTACCGCCTGGGCGGTCACGTAGTGGTCGGGATTTTCTTCGTAATGTCCCCAGGGATCGTAGCTGAAAATGGTGTCAACCTTGAGCAGGCGAAACAGGAAGATGAGGCGAGCGCGAAGTTCGGTGCGCGCCACGTCGTCCATGCGGTGGTTGCGATAGCTGAGGTCGAACACCTGCTTCAGGCCGGAGGCCTGCAGGAACGCCTTGGCATCGCGCTCGTTGCCGAGCACGGTTTCTCCCAAAGTGAGGTCGTAGGAGTCCTTCTCGTCGTTGCTGGTGCGGATGAAGTATCCGGTGTAGCCCTCGCGTAACAGTTTGGCCACGGTGCCGCAGGCAAAAAAAGGCCCGTCATCCAGGTGAGGCGTGATCAGGGCCAGCACCTTGCCCTGGTGTGGCCTTCCGGAGACGGCACGCTCGATCACCATATCCGCGGCGGGCGCAGCCTGGGCCGGCAATTGCGGCGCGCCCAACAGACCTGCGGCGACAGCCCCTCTGAAGAAATCACGCCGTTGCACTCGAACCATCCCTCCATCGTCAGCGGCGGTCCCGGGAAGGTGCCGCGACGGGTATGCTTCGGTCGATCATACGTCGAAGGTCAGCTACCCGGTCTTCGCGGTATGGAGGTTGATAGTGATGCATCAGGTTCCAGGACGCGGCAGGTGGTCGCGGCAAGCTCTGCCCTTTGGGCACTAATTCCTTCCAAGTTGCATGTTTATGACAATTAGGCGGTTCCGGCTGCTCCGGAGGGGGCCTTTTCGGTCTCCTGGGACGGGGGACGGTGCAATGACAAGTCCCTTTTTGTGCAAATCTCTTCACATCCGACCCCTCAGGACGGTCCGGTACCATGATTCCATAACGTTACTGGTTTGGAAGCCGGCGTGCTTCTTAGAGACTCGCCAATGCTGTTTCCCTCCCCGAGAGCTTGAAATCACAGATTCCATTGAGGAGCATTTGAAAAACACCAGCGTCAGCGTGGTTCGCCATCGTCATCCCCGTCGCAGGCGGAGGCACGCCAGGACCAAGTTCCTGGTGGCGCTCCTATTTACGGCAACGGCAGCGATAACCTGGCAGTTTGCCCGGCAACCGATTTCCAGTTCCTCGTACCCATCTTTGAAGCCCACTCCGATTGGCCTGAACCAGGCGGTCCCCTCGGGTTTGGCGGGCCAGGAACAGGATGCCTTCATGGCGGGCCGTCCGGGGCGTCCGGCATACCTGTATTCGGTGATTCCCGGAGGAGTAGCGAGCGTCGAAGAACTGCGGCGGGCCATGGAGCAGGATCCAGTCGTGGCGCGGGAATTCCAGGGATTTGATTTTCAGCGGGCCCACCTGGTGCAGGTTTCCGAGAAGCAGGCCATGCATGTCGCCTACCGCATGGGCGACAAGGTGTACTGGACAAGGAAAAAGGTAATGCTGCATCCGGGCGAAACCCTGATCAGCGACGGGAAAATTGTGGCGCGCACGCGCTGCGGAAATCGCATCGCGATGGCCGCGCTCGGACCACCCGCGATGGTGGAGCCAGTAGAAGTGGACTTCAATGAGCCGCTTTTTTCCAATGACATGGTGACCCACGAGGCCGAGCCGCAGCTCGACACCTACGCGGCGGCCTTGCCGGACCAGGCTAATGCACTGCAGGCGGTCGGGCACCGGCGCAAGCTTCCATTTTTCCTGCTGCCCTTCTTCGGCTTGCCCGGCGGCGCGGCTTCGTCCCACACTCCATTGGCGGTTACTCCTGAGCCCGGCACCATGCTCCTGCTGTCCTCCGGGCTGGTAGGAGTGTACTGGAAGGCCCGCAAATCGAGGCGCAAGCCATAAATGAAAACTCTCGGGTCGGCCATGCTTGATTTTTCCAAGCCCAGTCGTGGGGAAACGGGTTTTCTGAAGATCGGTTTCCTGAAACCGAGGTTTCTGGTTTACAGCCAGGCCGCGGTCCTTTTTCTACTGGCCGCGTGGCTGTATGGCCCACTCGCCATTGGCCTGGCCAGTCAGTGGTGGCACGACCCGAATTACACTCATGGTTTCTTTGTTCCGGTGTTTTCCCTGTTCTTGCTTTGGGAGAGGCGGGCCAAACTGGCGGCGCTGCCGAGCCAGCCCGCGTGGTCCGGCCTGCTGATTCTCTTGTTTGCCCTGCTGGCGCTCGTGTTAAGCACGATTACCCCAGGGTTGTTCCTGTACCGCATCTCATTCCTGCTCTTTATCGTGGGCACGGTCGTTTTTCTGGCCGGATGGAAGCACCTGGCGGCAGTCTCGTTTCCGCTGGCGTTTCTCGTCCTGATGATCCCTTCCGCCACATTGCAGAGTCAGATCACTCTTCCGCTTCAGATTATTGCCTCCAAGACCGCCAGTTTCCTGCTGATGCTGGTCGGTGTCCCGGCGGTGCGGGAAGGCAACATTATTCTTCTGCCCACGGCGCGGCTGGACGTGGCGGAGGCGTGCAGCGGGATCCGGTCGCTGTTCTCGCTGATTACGCTTACCGTTATTTACGGGTACCTGGCGGAGACGAAAATCACTCTGCGGGTGCTGCTGGTTTTGCTGGCGGTACCGATTTCGATCCTGGCCAATGCCCTGCGCATCGCGGTGACCGGGGTGGTAGTGGAAAATTGGGGCATCGAGGGCGCGCAGGGGACGATTCACCTGCTTTCGGGATGGCTTATCTTTGCCGGCTCCCTGGCGCTTGTTTTCCTTATCCATCGCTTCTCCCATGCGCTGTTCTTTAGCCGGGATAAGGCCGGAGTGCGGGAGGAATACGCATGAACTCCTGGAACGCTCGAGTCGCGATTGTAGCTCTGCTGTTGGCCGGGACGGGGCTGTTCCTGCAGGCCCGGTCCCGCAGCGAATTTGTTTTGCCGCAAACCGCCCTGGCCACGTTTCCGATGGAATTGCAGAACTGGGTGGGGACTGACGTTTTCCTTGACGACGAGAGTCTGAAGGCCCTTCGCCCGGGAGATTTTCTGCAGCGAACGTACAGAAACGAGAACGGCGGCACAGCCTACGTCGATCTATATGTGGCCTATCTCCAGAGCAAGCATGCGCTGTTTCACCACCTGCCGCAGGATTGTCTGGAAGGCTCAGGGTGGTCGCCGGTGGAGTCAGGAACAACCACGCTTGCGTTTCCCGGCGAGGCCCCTTTCCCGGCCAATCGCTACCTGATTGCCAAAGGAGACGATCGCCAGCTCGTCCTGTTCTGGTATTCGGCCCGCGGCCACAGCGTAGCCAGCGAAGACTGGATGAATGTTTACCTGGCTTTTGATTCGCTTCGCTGGAACCGCACCGACAACGCGCTCATTCGAATGAACACCGAGTTGCAGCCCGGAGAAAAGCCGGCGGATGCGGAGCGGCGCCTGCTTTCCTTTGCCGGACTGGTCACTCCGCTGCTCAAGAACTACATTCCGCTTTAACCACTGGCACCACGTAGGCCCGGACGCCCCTCCTTCGACTTCGCTCAGGACCCGGGCGGGCGAGCGAAAGCTCGCCGAGGTTTGTGCTCGCCTGAGCAAAGAACCAGCCGGGCTTTGCCCGGCCGGGCGGGTGGGGGCACCCGCCCCTACGCGGTTACCGCCGATCAATTGTTGCCTTTCAGATATTTATCGAACCACGCAATCGACCGCCGGATCGAATCAATCTGGTTCTCGCGTTTTTCGAAGCCGTGGCCTTCGTTGGGATAGTAGTGCGCGTCCACGGTTTTCCCGTCTTTCTTCAGCAGTTCGACAACCTGTTCCGCCTCCTCCTTGGGAACGCGGGGATCGTTCCCACCTTGCAGGACCAACAATGGCGCCTTCACATTATGGATGTAAGTGATGGGGGAAGCCGCGTCGTAGATGGCGCGATCTTTCACGGGATCTCCCAGCAGGCTCTTCTCATACTCCTGCAGCATCGCGTCCTCATGTTGCAGCATGGTCATCCAGTTAATGATCCCGTAGAGTTCCACGCCCGCCGCCCACACTTCCGGAGAGCGGCCGATGGCCATCAGAGTCATGAATCCGCCGTAGGACCCGCCGGTGATTCCGATCTTTTTCGGACTGACGTAACCGGTGGCTTCCAGAAATTTTGCCGCATAAACCTCATCCTGCAGATCTCCTCCGCCCAGGTCCTTGTAGTTGGCTTTTTGAAAGTCGATGCCGTAGCCGGTTGAGCCGCGCACGTTGGGAGCGATGCAGACGTATCCCCGGGAGACGAAGGCGGCGATGCGCGGGCTCCAGTAATCCTGGGATCGCCCGGTGGGCCCGCCGTGGGGCAGGACTAGCGCGGGATTGGTCGCGTTTGAGATTAAACGGCACCCACAGCAAGGCGCTGACGGTTTTTCCGTCGAAAGATTTGTAGCTTACGATCTGCGAAGGCGGCCGCGGGGCGGAGTTGAGGCTGGCAATCGCGGAATAGGTAAGCTGCCGCGGCTTTCGCGAGGCCAGGTCATAAACCCAGAAATCCCCAGGCTCGATCCGAACTTTCGTGCGACAAGAGCAGGCGGTCGCCGGAAGACGAAAACGAGGTTGGGTAGGCGGCGAAGCCGTTCAGGCCGCCGGCGATATTGATTCGCCCGGACCTGGTCGTGGCTGTATCTCCGAAGAAGACGTCCGAGCGACCGTCGGCATTGACCGCGTAGGTGAAGTGTTTGCCGTCGGGCGAGAAGTCACCCGCGCTGGCCTCCCACTTGGTGTCGGTGACCCAGGTGAGTTTGTCGGCGATGTCCAGGAGTGCCACGTTCTGGTAGCCGCTCCTGGCGTTGGACGACCAGCAGCGTCCGCCGGTCCCCGGACAGGGAAGCTGCGGTGTTGAGAGATTTTCCCTGGTGCGGCGTCAGGTTCGTGGCGCTTCCACTCGAGACATCAATCGCGTAGATGTCGGCGTCGGTAAAGCTCACTTCCAGACGGTTAGCGTAGAGTGTCTTTCCATCAGGACTCCAGGCCACCGATTGCCACAGGTGGTCCGGCGTGCTTTCGTGAGTGAGCAGCGTCACCTTGCGCGTGGCCCAATCCATCAGCGCAATGTTGTAAACCGTGGCTTCCTTGGGCTTGTGGTTCAAGGCGATGGTCTTGCCGTCGGGCGACCAGCGCGGGTTCTCTTCGCGAATCTCGGGAGTATTAGTCAGGTTGATCGTGTCCCCGCCCTGGCTCGGGATGGCGAAGATGTCCCAGAGTTCGTTGCCGCCCGAAATCCTGCTGAACAGGATCCACTTGCCGTCGGGAGACCAGGTTTCGCCGTATTGCCTGTGATCTATCGATTGCGCCAGTTGAATCGGCCACCCGCCGTTCGCGTTCACCTTCCACAAATTCGATCGGCCGGAGATGTCGGTGGGGGGACAATCTCGTTGCCGTCGGGAGACCAGGAAGCGCTGGACACAGAGCGCGTGAAATATAGATCGTCAATCGGGATGGGTCGGGCGTTCGGATCGGAAGCAGAAACGATCGTTTTGGCGTCGGTGATCTGGCGCGTGTCCGGGCCCGAAGACTGGGCAGCTGCGAGAGCGCAGGCAAAAAAGAATACAAGTGCTGGTCAGGGATTTCATGACGGCCTCATTGGAAGTGATGTCGCGCAGATGGTCGCGGGCAATCCGCGGTCGGAATTGTACACCCGGTTTGGGTCGGCTCTCTTTTGCTGGGAGCAGTCCAAAAAGCTTGAAACCACAAAGGACACGAAGGTTCACAAAGGACTTCCTTCGTGATCCTTCGTGTCCTTGGTGGTCAATGCCTTGTTGAACCCCTATTTACCTTTGGGCTTGACCCCTCCGACGACCCCACTGCCTTCACGAATCGTGAGGTATCTGGTTGGCCTTGACCTGGGTGAAGCGTTCGGTCCTTGCGTGGTCGGCCACTTCACCTCGATGACATCGACGGTCTGCGACTTGCCCAGACCGAAGTGCAGGCGCAGGTCGCATTGCGACATTACGCTCGAACCGCTGTGGACTTCATCCATCTGGGCGTGGTTGCCGGTCACCACGCGCACCCGGGCGCCAATGGCGGTGCGATTACATTTGGTGCCAATCAGTTTGATCTTGATCCAGTTCTGCAGGTTGCCGCCGTCGTTGCGCAGCAGCGAAGGCAAGTCGTTCATGTTCAGGATGACTGCGTCGATGTCGCCGTCGTTGTCGTAGTCACCGAAGGCAGCGCCGCGGCTGGAAAAACAGCTCGTTGATCCCGGGCCCGGATTCAGAGGAAACGTCTTTGAAGCGGCCGTTGCCCAGGTTCCTATAGAGCAGGCGCGGGCTTGAAGTCTGTCCGATATCGTGGCCTTCAATCTCGGGATAGACGTGTCCGTTGATCTGCATCAGGTCTGGCCAGCCATCGTTGTCATAGTCGAGGAAGCCGCAGCCCCAGGCGACGTAGCGGTTGTTGATGCCGATGCCGGATGAAAAGGTGACGTCGGTAAATGTTCCGTCTCCGTTGTTGTGATAGAGGTTGCAAGTGTCGTCGGCGAAGTTGGTTTTGAAGATGTCGAACCAGCCGTCGCAGTCATAATCGCCAACCGCCACGCCCATGCCGGCCTGCTCGTGGCCGTTGTCGCTGTAGGCGCATCCGGCGA
>CAWHQS010000001.1:0-647886 GCA_963831565.1 Terriglobia bacterium | reverse complement strand
TGAGGACGATTCAACCAGAATAAGGAACCTTGTGGTCGCCAAATGCGTACCACGAGCATGCGCCCGTTCATCCTCCTCGCAGCTGCGTGCCTTTTCTCATATCCTGCTGTCGCTCAAACCCAAAATCAGCCGTCCGACACCAAAACGGCGGCCAATCGGCCTCCGTGGCCACTACAGCTCGAAATGCACGTGCCGTTCGACCCTACGGCATTCCCGAGCGGGCCGCACGTCTATCTGATGTACGAGTTGCATTTGACGAACTTCATGCCAATGCCCATCTCGCTGAGTCGCATTGAGGTGCTCGACGCCGATGCGGAAACGTCCAAACCGATTGCGACCTTTGAGACGGCGCAACTGGAAACCATGTTGCAGCCCTTGGGTGGCAAGGCACTTTCTGACCCCAAAGACAGGCTGGTTATCGCCGATGGCCAGAGCGCCATCGCCTTTATGTCAATAGCGCTTGACCGGGGCTCGCCTATCCCGAACAGACTGCTCCATCGCGTGACCACGGCTTACGCTCCAGAAGAAGGCGCGGTCATTTCCACACATCACACTGAGTTGCATGTGCTCGGGCCGCCGCTAGAAGGGGCAGACTGGCTTGCAGACGATGGGCCCAGCAACGATCAGGATAATCATCATCGGCGCGGGGTTGTCATCCTTGATGGGCAGCCGGTGGACTCGCGCCGGTACGCGATCGACTGGATGCAGACCAGGGACGGAGCGTCATTTTCTGGCGATGCGCGCGACGTCCGCTCCTATTACTCCTACGGGAAAGCAGTGTTGGCGGTTGCTGACGGCCGCGTTGTCACCGCCAGAGATGGCCTTCCCGATAACGTCCCCGGACACGGCGACGCGTTCCACCCGGCAGTGCCAATTACGTTGGAAACAGTTGCGGGAAATACAATCACGCTCGACCTGGGTGGTGGCCAGTTCGCATATTACATGCATCTGCAACCGGGAAGTTTGCGGGTGAAGGCAGGGGATCGCGTGCGGCGCGGAAAGGTGCTGGCGCGGGTTGGTGATTCCGGAGACGCTCGCGAGCCGCACCTGCATTTCGAAGTCACCACTTCGTCGAAGCTGCTGGCTGGTGAAGGCGTGCCCTATCTCATCGAGGAGTACGGTTGCAACAGCACGTGTGACGGGCCCGCGAAACTCCACATTCACGAGTTACCACTGGATCATAGCGTCGTCACATTCGGGGAAGACCGCCGCAATTGATGATGAAGGCGCTGACCACAGTTGGATTCTGGTCGCGTGACGGGCTACTCAACAATCACAGCTCCTTCACTTAGCGCTTTGTGGGGGGGCGCCCCCCGGGCCAGGCGTGGGACGCCGGGCTACAATAGCAGCGTATGTTTACCGGCATCATCGAAGAGGTCGGGCGCGTCACGGGCATCGCCCAGGAGAATGGCAACCGCCGCCTTACAGTTGCAGCCTCCCGGCTGAACCAGGAACTCAAGACTGGCGACAGCATCGCCGTCAGCGGCGTTTGCCTCACTGCGGTCGAAATCACGCCCCAGACTTTCGCCGCGGACCTGGCGTCTGAAACCTGGAAGCGCACATCTTTTTCGCGTATCAAGAAAGATGCGCTGGTAAATCTGGAACTGCCCATGCGTGCCGATGGGCGTTTCGGCGGCCACATCGTTCAGGGCCATGTGGACGGTACCGGCAAGTTTCTTGCGCTGGATCGAATCCAGGGAGCCGACGACTACTGGCTGCGGATTGAAATTCCGCCGGACCTGGCGCGCTATGTGATCTTCAAGGGATCGCTTTGCATCGAAGGCATCAGCCTGACCGTGGCTCAAATCGAAGGGACGAAGGTGACGGTCGCGATTATTCCGCATACCGTGAAGATGACGAACCTGAAATCGCTTAAACCCGGCGATCCGGTGAACCTCGAAGTGGATATGGTGGCAAAGTACGTGGAAAAGATGATGAAGGGAGAATCTGCGAACTCATCGCTTACCATGGAGAGGTTGATGCGCGAAGGGTTTTGAAGTGCGTTTTTCCACCGGCGTGTGAAGCTAGTCTTCAGACCGATCCGCCACGGCGGCGGCGCTCCGGTAGGGCGGCCTGGGTTTCTTTGGTGCTGTCACGTAGGCATAGGGATCTTCGGGGGTATCGGGCTTAGGCTTGAAAAAGCGCTTGATCCGATCAAGCCATCGCTCGATCCGGTTACTCTTGGAAGGTCGCATCGTCACATTCCTGCCCGAATCATCATAACAGCTTACGACATGGGGCAATCTTCATCCGCAGGCTTGTTATCGGGCGAAGTGTTCACCTCAATCGACGCCTCTATGCCCGGCTCATCCAGCTTCAGAAACTCCTGCACGATTGGCTCTTCGCATTTCTCCATCTCGCCGTAGGTCCCGAAGAAAATAGCTCTGCCTTCGTGGAGAAACATCACCCGGTCGGCCAGCTTCTTGGCCAGGCGCATATCGTGAGTCACGACCACGCTGGTCAGGTGCAACTGGATTTTCAGCCGCTTGATCAGATCGCCCAGTAGTTGCGCCATCAGCGGATCGACCATGGTGGTGGGCTCGTCATAGAGAACGCATTCGGGCTGGGCCGCCAGGGCGCGGGCGATGGCCACCGAACGCTTCATCCCGGTGGACAAATCGGAAGGCAACTGGTCGCGCATCTCTTTCACTCCGACCATGTCCAGCAGGCCATCGACGATCTGGTAAATCTGTTCTTCTGAAAGCTGGCGCCGTTCGCGCAGGGGAAAAGCCACGTTCTCGCCCACAGTGAGCGAATCGAACAGGGCCCCATTCTGGAAGACGATGGTGACCTTCTTGCGGATTCGTTCCAGGTCTTCCGGTCCATAGTCGGTGATGTCCTCATGGGCCACGATCACCCGGCCCGAGTCCGGCTTGAGAAAACCCATGATGTTCATCAACGAAACCGATTTGCCCACACCGCTGCGGCCCAGAATACAGACCGTCTCTCCATCCATCACCGTGAAGCTGACGTGAACCAGCACGTGATTGTCGCCAAACGCCTTGGAGACATCCTTGAACTCGATATAGGGTCCCGATTTACCGTTGGTGGCCATGAATCAGTCGTCAGTCTTCAGCCGTTGGTCGTTGGCCCTTCTTTGCGTCCTTTGCGACCTTTGCGGTTAAACGCTTTTGACCCTGAAGTGCACAGTTGTTCTGGCCCGTCGGCGGCTGACCGATGGCTCAATAGTAAATGCTTCTGAATCACCGGGTCGATAATTTCAGCTTCGCCTCCTGCCAGTCTTGTTCAGTGTTCAGATTGCGAAACATTTCTTCCGTGAAGCCATTTCGTTCCAGGTCTTCCTGCTCAATCACCCGGGTCTCGACTTGAGAGAACAACCTGTCGATCTTGTTTTCTGCGGCGCGCAGCGAACGTTCCGCAACTTCCGCAAAGGCCTGGCGGTAAACCGCACAGAGTGGCTGCAGGCCCCCGCCGGCCGCCGGCACCACTACCAGCGCGGGCGTGCGGCGCGCCTGAGCGACCAGATAGCTTAACAACTCCGGTTCCAGAAATGGCATATCGACTGCGACGATCAGATTCAGCTCAGCGCTTGTGCCGGCCAGCGCCGCATGAATTCCGGCCAGGGGTCCCTGTCCCGGATAAATGTCTTCGATGACCGGACCGAAGGCGGCGAATTTTGCGGCGCTGCCGACAATCCGTGCGCTTCCGGCGGCAGACGTTACCAACTGCAACGCATGCGTCAGCAGAGTACGCCCTCCGAAGTGCATGAACGCCTTGTCCTGGCCCATGCGAGAGCTCTGGCCGCCGGCCAGGACAAATCCAGAGACAGAATCCACGTCGCGATGATACACGCCCACACCCTCGTCTTCGCGGCCATGAGCGTACTTCTCCAAATGCCAATCATTAATAATTCCGGAGGCGGCGGGGCGCACAGCACTGTTACCGGCTCGGCCCACTAGCTCTCAAATCACAGAACTGCCAATATTTCCAGCCAGTTGCGGGACCCGGTTTCGGTAAGACGAAAGTAACCTAGCCCAAGTGGCAAGGCCTGTTGGATGATAGGTCGTCCCGGCGAACCTCTCCGGAAGAAACGACCATGCCACAGAAGTTAATGGATGTCCTCATGCTTGGCCGCTGCTCCCATGAATTTTCCTGGCCTCGGCGGGCTGCCGACGGTCAGTACTACCAGGTGTGCCTGCTTTGCGCCGCAGAGTACAAGTACGACTGGAAGACCATGAAGCGCATCAAGCGCGTGGCGAATGCGCCTGAAGCAGCCAGCGAGACGCAGCGCGGCAAGAACCACAAGAAGCCAACCTGGGTTCCGCGCGCCCGGCGCCTGGCGCTGCAGGCCCCGGTACGCTATCGCCCCAAGGGCCTGGGGACATGGCACGAGGGCACGGTTGAAAACCTCAGCCAGTCGGGCGTACTCCTGCTCGGCCCCCAGCAGTTGCCGGACAACACGCTGGTGGAAATGGTGTTCGAGATGCCGGAGGAGATTTCCGGCCAGAAGAACAGCACCGTTCTGTGCCAGGGCCGGATCATCCGGCGCAAGGACGTCCGCGATGCCCAGTCGGTCGGCCTGGCCGCATCCATTCTCGACTACAAGTTCCTGCGCCAACACTGACCCGGCCTGACGCAACCGCGGCAACCTGCTCTCAGCCCAGGCCCTGAATCAGGGCTTAAACCGCTCTCCGCCACCCTGTTACGCTTTGGTGTCGGCTGGCTCCTCCCACACAATTTTGCCTGAGACCGGCGGCTTTTCTGCATCTAAACTAGCTATACTCGGTTAGCCTAATCAGGAGCATTTCTTATGAAGGCGAAACTTTCCCTTTACGTCACCGCGATCATGCTGGTCGCGATTCTGACGGTTGGCGTGGGCTGCACCAAGGCCCCGAATGACGCCCAACTTACCAGCGACATCCAGACCAAATTGTCCTCAGACTCCGGTTTGCAGGGCAAGCAACTAGGCGTGAAAGCAGAAGGCGGGACCGTGACCCTGACCGGCACGGTGGACAATGACGCGCAACGCGACGCTGCCGCCCGCTACGCCTCCTCTGAGCCCGGGGTCAAACAGATCATCAACAACCTGCAGGTGGCCGCTCCACCCGCAGCGGAAACGGCCGAAGCTACGCCTCCACCGGTAGAGGAGACAAAGCCTTCTCCGGCCCCAGCGCCCAAGCCTCGAAGGCACGAGCCGCGCATGCGCAGCATGCCCTCTTCATCCAGCGACGCAAGTTCGGCCGCTCCCGTGGCTGCAATGGCGCCTCCTCCGGCACCAGTGGCTGCGGTGCCCTCCACTCCGCCGCCACCGCCTCCGCCGAAGAGAGTTACGATCCCTTCAGGCACCACGCTGGCGGTGCGGCTGGTCGATACCATCGACTCCGAAACCAGCCAGCAGGGCCAGACCTTCCATGCCACGCTGGATTCTCCGCTGGCAGTGGATGGCGACGTGGTCATTCCCTCCGGCTATGACGTTGAAGGTCATCTGGTGGAAGTAAGAAGCGCGGGCAAATTTGCCGGCCAGTCGGTGGTAGCCTTGCAACTGGACCGTATCTCGTCGGGAGGAAAGTACTACAGTCTGCAGACTGATCAATACCGGCGGCAAGGTTCATCGCGGGGCAAGAACACGGCTGAGAAAGTCGGCGCTGGTGCCGGCATCGGAGCGATCATTGGAGCCATCGCAGGCGGAGGCAAAGGAGCCGCGATAGGCGCGGCCGCAGGCGGCGGACTGGGTGGCGGCGTGCAGGCAGCTACCAAGGGCCAGCAAATCAAGCTGCCCTCCGAGACCGTGCTCAACTTCACTCTGCAGGCCCCTTTGACTGTCATAGCCAGCAACCGTGGCCCGAATGAAGGACGCCACCGGCTTGATCCGAATCGCTCCGACCCGAACCAGTCGGACCCGAATCGGCCTCATCTGAATCGGCCCGATGACACATCCGATTCGAGCCAGCCGGACCCTAATCAGTAAAGTTTTGTAAATCCTTTCCGGGCCGGCCTTTAGCCGGCCCTTTTCATTTCCAGATTAGTACGAAATTTACCGACCGAACCGCGGTTTCCCACATCCATATACAGTTGCGGCAAGAGTAACTTCAAGAGGCCTTCATGTGGATTGTCGCGCTGGCACTGCGCCGGCCTTACACCTTCGTGGTTGTAGCTCTGCTTCTGCTGATCCTTGGCCCGATCGTTATCTTCCGCACGCCCACCGACATTTTTCCGAACATTGATATCCCAGTCGTAAGCATTCTGTGGAACTACGCCGGCCTGAACGCGCAGGACCTCTCCAGCCGGATCGTGACCCTGAACGAGCGCGTGCTGACCACTACGGTGGACGACGTCGAGCACAGCGAATCGCAATCGTTGAACGGGATTGCGGTGGTGAAGGTATTCTTCCAGCCTCACGCCAATATCGAAAAAGCGATCGCGCAGATCACGGCTATTTGTCAAACCCAGTTGCGGCAGCTGCCGCCGGGCACGACGCCACCGCTGATCATCACCTACAACGCTTCCACCGTACCGATTCTGCAGTTGGCCTTGTCGGGACAAAAGCTTTCCGAGCAGCAACTCTTCGACTATGGCGTGAATTTTATCCGCACCCGGCTGGTCACGATTCCGGGCGCAGCCATTCCTTACCCCTACGGCGGCAAGTTGCGGCAGATTCAGGTGGATCTTGACACCAACGCATTGCAGGCCCAGGGCCTCTCGCCCAGTGACGTGGTCAACGCCATCAGCGCCCAGAACCTGATTCTGCCTTCCGGAACCTCCAAGATCGGACAGTTCGAGTATGACGTTGACCTGAACGGCAGCCCGCAGACGGTGGCCGAGCTGAATGACCTTCCCATCAAGCGGGTGGGCAACACCACGATCTACATCCGCGACGTGGCCTACGTGCGTGATGGCTTTCCGCCGCAAACCAACATTGTGCGGGTGGATGGCAAGAGAGCATCGCTCCTTACCATCCAGAAAACCGGCAACGCTTCGACCCTTGACATCATTTCCGGAATCAAGCGCCTGCTGCCGCGAATCCAGGCCCAGCTTCCTCCGGAACTGGAGATCAGGCCTCTGGCGGACCAGTCCATATTCGTACGCGCCTCGATCAATGGAGTGCTGCGGGAAGGCCTGATTGCGGCCTGCCTTACCGGCCTGATGATTCTGATTTTCCTGGGCAGCTGGCGCAGCACGGTGATCATCGCGGTTTCCATCCCGCTGTCGATTCTTACTTCCATCATCGTCATGAGCGCGCTGGGCGAGACCATCAACATCATGACCCTGGGCGGACTGGCGCTCGCGGTGGGAATTCTGGTGGACGACGCCACCGTGGAAATTGAGAACATCAACCGGAACGTTGCCCAGGGCAAAGAGATTCAGAAGGCGATTCTGGATGGTGCGCAGCAGATCGCGGTCCCGGCCTTTGTTTCCACGCTGGCCATATGCATCGTGTTTGTGCCCATGTTCTTTCTCACCGGCGTGGCCCGCTACCTCTTTGTTCCTCTGGCAGAAGCGGTGGTGTTCGCCATGCTCGCCTCTTACTTGCTGTCGCGGACGCTGGTCCCGACCATGGCCAAATATCTGCTTCGCGGCCATGAACAGGAGGCTGGGCACCTGAACACTTCCAGCCGCAATCCTCTGATACGGCTGCAAGTGGCGTTTGAGCTGGCGTTTGAAAGATTCCGGGACCGTTACCACGAGATGCTCGAGCGTAGCCTGCATCACCGCGGCTCGTTCTTGTGGGGTTTTGCCGTGGTCTGCGTGGGTTCGTTCGTGCTCCTGGTTCCGTGGCTGGGGCGGGATTTCTTTCCCAGAGTGGACGCCGGACAATTCAAACTGCACCTGCGGGCGCGGGCCGGCACGCGCATCGAGGAGACCGCCGGTCTCTGCGACCGGATAGAAGCTTTCATACGCCAACAGATTCCGCCCAGCGAAATCTCCAGCATCATCGACAACATCGGCCTGCCTTACAGCAGCATCAACCTCTCCTACAGCAATTCCGCCCCAACCGGGCCGTCGGATGCCGACATTCTGGTCACGCTGACTCCGGGCCATCGCCCGACCGAAGCGTATGTTCACGATCTGCGGCTGAAGCTGGCGCAACAATTTGCCGGGGTGGATTTTTCCTTTCTTCCAGCGGATATCGTGAGCCAGATTCTTAATTTTGGCCTGCCTTCGCCCATTGACATCCAGCTGACCGGGTACGACCTCGAGGACAATCGCCGCTTTGCCAACCGCCTGCTGCGGCGAATCCAGAGCGTCCCAGGCACGGCCGACCTGCGCATCCAGCAGCCCTTCGATGAACCGCATCTGCGCATCAATGTGGATCGGACCAAGGCTGAACTGGCCGGGTTCACGCAGCGCGATATTGCCACCAACCTGCTGATTTCGCTCAGCGGCAGTTTCCAGACTTCGCCGACTTACTGGCTCAACCCCAAGAATGGAGTGAGCTACTCCATCGCCACCCAGACCCCGCAATACCGGCTGGATTCGCTGCAGGGGCTGGAAAACATCCCGATTACGGGATCCAGCGGGGCGAGTCCGGCGATTCTGGGCTCGCTGGCGTCCATCCAGCGCGATACGGGGATGGCCCTGGTCTCGCATTACGACATACAACCGGTGATCGATATTTACGGGTCAGTGCAACGGCGCGACCTGGGCGGAGTGGCCGACGATATCAAGAAAATCATTGATGACAGCCGCAAGGAGCTGCCCCGCGGTTCTGAGCTGGTGGTGCGCGGCCAGGTCCAGACCATGCACACCTCCTACACCGGGTTGTTTTCTGGTCTGGCATTTGCCATCCTGCTGGTATACCTGCTGATCGTGGTGAATTTTCAATCCTGGCTGGACCCGTTCATCATTATCTCGGCGCTGCCTGCGGCGCTGGCGGGCATCGTCTGGTTCCTGTTCATCACCGGGACTACCATCAGCGTGCCCGCCCTGACCGGATCTATCATGTGTATGGGGGTGGCCACGGCCAACAGCATTCTGGTAGTCAGTTTTGCCAAGGAACAGATGGAAGAGGGCAAGGACGCGGTGACCGCCGCGCTGGCAGCGGGATTCACCCGCTTCCGCCCGGTCCTGATGACGGCCCTGGCCATGATCATCGGCATGATGCCAATGGCGGTCGGTTTGGGAGAAGGCGGAGAGCAAAATGCGCCCCTGGGCCGGGCGGTGATTGGTGGCTTGATTTTTGCTACCGCGGCAACTCTGTTTTTTGTTCCCGTGTTCTTCAGCCTGCTGCATGGACGGCGGAGCCAATCAAGAGTTCAACCCGGGGTTTGATTGAGATCATAGTATTTGCATATCTTTGGGAGAGCGAATGAGGGTCGAAAACGAGAGCGGCATTTATAGCGGGTCCGGTGCAGGTATGGGGGGCCGGTCCGGAGGTCCGGATAAGAGCCGGCGGTCGCAGTGGTGGATCCTTGTGCTCGCGGTGCTCACGGCGGTGGTGCTGGTGATTGCCGGCATTCTCCCCCGGATCCAGGCACGCACGGCCTTACGCCTGGAGACCGCGGAGATGGCTGTGCCCACCGTGGCCGTGGTCCGCGCCAAGCGCTCCGCTCCCGCACAGGAAATTATTCTGCCCGCCAGCGTGCAGGCCTTTGCCGATGCTCCCATTTATGCCCGCACCAACGGGTACCTGAAGCGCTGGTATGTAGACATTGGGAGTCGCGTCAAACAGGGCCAACTGCTGGCAGAAATTGACACCCCGGAAGTGAACCAGCAGCTGCGGCAAGCCCGCGCTGATCTGGCCACGGCCCAGGCCAATCTCAACCTCTCAAAAATCACAGCCGACCGATACGAGGGCCTGTTAAAGACGGATTCGGTTTCCAAACAGGAATCCGACAACGCCGCCGGAGATTATGCGGCCAAGCAGGCCGCGCTGCAGTCTTCGCAAGCCAATGTGAAGCGCCTGGAAGAGCTGCAATCGTTTCAGAAGATCTACGCTCCCTTCTCCGGTGTAATTACGGCGCGCAACACTGACATCGGCGCTCTGATCAACTCGGGAAGCAGCGGAGGCAATGGAAACGAACTGTTCCACATCGCGCAACCCGACAAGCTACGGGTTTACGTGAGCGTACCCCAGGCCTATTCGCAAGCCGCGAAACCGGGGCTAATTGCCGACCTGACCCTGGCGGAGTTCCCCGGACGCCGCTTCGCCGGCGAGTTGGTACGCACCGCCAATGCCATCGATCCGGCATCGCGCACACTCCTGGTCGAGATCGCCGTGAACAACCCGACCGGACAACTCTTCACCGGTTCTTATGCCGAAGTACATCTCAAGCTGCCCACCCCGACCTCTTCATTAATTCTGCCGGTCAACGCGCTGCTCTTCCGCTCCGAGGGTCTGCGCGTAGCCACCGTGGGCCCAGGCCAGAAGGTGGACCTGAAGCCGATCACCCTGGGCCATGATTTCGGCAACGAGGTCGAAGTGGTTGCGGGCCTGAGTGGGGATGAAAGCATAATCGTCAATCCTCCGGACTCGGTTGTCGAAGGTGAAACGGTACGGATCGCGCAGGGGGCACAGTGAGGAATGCGGGCGTCGGGCGTCGGACTTCGGACGTCAGACCTCAGACGCCGGGCCTCGGACGATTCAGCCGAGGTCCGAGGTCCGCGGCCGGAGGTCTGGTTCTGACGCTTCTGCTCAGCGGTTGCGCGGTGGGACCGCGCTATACCAAACCCGCGACGCCGGCGCCTCCGACCTACAAGGAAGTGCCTCCACCGTGGAGGAGCGCTCAACCCAGTGACCAGGTTGCGCGCGGCAAGTGGTGGGAGATTTTCCAGGACCCGCAGCTGAACGCGCTGGAAGAACAAGTCAATGTCTCCAATCAGAATCTCAAAGCAGCGGAGGCGCAGTTCCGGCAGGCGCGGGCGCTGGTGCGCTTCAACCGGGCGGCTTACTATCCCACGGTGACCGCGGGCGCGTCGGCTGCGCGCGAACATCTTTCCGAACACCGCCCGCTGGTTTCCGCATCCACGCGAACCAATGCCACTGACCTGGTAATTCCGGTGGACGTGTCTTACGAAGCAGACGTGTTTGGACGGGTACGGCACACAGTGGAAGCAGCGCGTTCGAACGCACAGGCCAGCGCGGCCGATCTGGAATCGGTGCGGCTCAGCCTGCATGCCGAGCTCGCCTTCGACTACTTCCAGATGCGTACCTTGGATGCGGAGGAGCAGCTGCTGAGGTCGAACGTAACTTCTTTTGAACGGGCGCTCGAACTTACGCAAAACCGGTATAAGGGTGGAGTGGCCTCAGCAGTCGATGTGGCCCAGGCTCAGACTCAGCTGGAAAATACTCGTACCCAGGCGATCGATGTTTTGATTCAGCGCGCGCAGAACGAACATGCGATCGCGACCCTGATCGGACAACCCGCTTCCACTTTCACCGTGAGCGCGGCAGCCTGGAATTCTCCGCCGCCTGATATCCCGCCGGGACTTCCCTCCGACCTGCTGGAACGCCGACCGGACATCGCGGCCGCGGAACGCCGCGTGGCCGCCGCCAATGCCCAGGTGGGCGTGGCCCGGGCGGCTTACTTCCCGATCTTTACTCTGACTGGTTCCGGCGGCTTTGAAAGCACCGCAATCACCACCTTGATTCAGGGGCCGAGCGGCTTCCTGACCGCAGGCGCGTCCGCGGCTGTGACTGCCTTCGACGGGGGACGCCGCCGTGCCCTCTCCGAACAAGCCCGGGCCGCCTATGACGAGTCCGTGGCAAATTATCGCCAGACGGTGCTCATCGCCTTTCAGGAAGTGGAAGACAATCTGGCGGTCTTGCGCATTCTCAACGACGAGGCCCAGGCCCAACAGGCTGCCGTAACAGCTGCCGAGCACTCGCTCGAACTTTCCACCAATCGCTACAAGGGGGGCGTGGTCAGCTATCTGGAAGTTACCACGGCGCAAAGCACCGCGCTGGCCGACCAGCGCGCCGCAGTCGATATTCTGCGCCGCCGCATGACCGCCAGCGTCTCCCTGATCAAGGCCCTGGGCGGCGGATGGAGTTCTGCCAGCCTGCCGTCAGTGAGGCTTGACTCGCAATCGCAGACCGCTACCGGGCAGTAGCGGAGGTCGTCCAGTTGCCTGTTCCCGTCTAGTACTAAAGTAATCCCCAATTTACCGGATTGCGCCTCTCCTGCATCGGACTGATCATCTATTTGTGTAGCTGAAAATTTAAAGGAGGTATGCGCCATGCCTCTGATCCGTAATATTGAGGATCCCAGGGTCGTAACGCAGATCGACGGTCTCAACCGTCGCAACCAATTCATTCGCGAACTCGCGATTGCGATTCTGCCCGACAATCGCGCCTTTGAAAGTGTCCTGAGCCTGGCGAACCGGGTGTACGACCGCCATTGCTCGCCCCAGGCAAGACGGTCGGATCGCGTCAGGTTTGATGGTTCGAGGATCACTGCCCTCAGCGCGTAGTTGTGCGCGTCGAGAACCTTCAGAACTGCGCTGGAGAATGGGAGGGCAAGATGCTCTCGCGACAGCCGGCGGGACGCTGGCGCTACGAACGGCGACCGTTGCGTCGATGGACGAGCAAAATGTATGCTCTCCCTCCATGGTCCGCACAATTCTCGCTGCTGTTCTACTTTTCTCCGCCGCAACCTTTGCTTTCGCGCAACAGCCGTTCCTGTCCTCAGAGCAATGGATCAAGCTGCGCGATGAGGCCAGTGGCGCCGCCCCCTACGAAAATCTGCGCTACCTGACGCGCTTGCATCGCGTGCCCGCCACCGCCGAATTTGATCAGGCCGCCCAGTTTGTTCAGCAGCGGGCCCGCGAGTACGGACTGGCAGAAACCCAGAGTGAGCAGTTTCCTATCGACGGGAAAACTTCATACGGCCTGATGCGTTCTTATCTGGGTTGGACAGTCGAAGCCGGACAACTTTGGGAGGTGCGCCCGCAGCATCTGCTTTTGGGAGACTGGGCGACGGACCCGATCCGGCTGGCCGACTACAGTCACAGCGCCGATGTGGAAGCCGCGCTGGTGGATGTCGGCGACGGCTCGCATGAATCTGATTACGCAGGCAAGGAAGTGCGCGGAAAGATTGTTCTGGCCGATGGCGTCCTCGCCCGAGTGCAAGCCCTGGCTGTGGCCAAATATGGCGCCGCCGGCATTGTGAGCGACATGCCCAACCAGAGCACGGCTTGGTCCGGCATGGATCGCACGCTGGTGCGCTGGGGGCATCTGGACGCGCGCCAGCCTTCGGGCTTCGCTTTTATGATTTCGCGGGACACAGCTGAATCGCTGCGCGCCCAACTGCACACGGGAGAGCCGCTTGTCCTGCATGCCAGAGTGAAAGCTGAAGTCGGACCTGGACACTGGACGGTGGTCAGCGGAGTGATTCCCGGGACCGACTCCGCTGCGGGCGAAGTTGTTTACAGCTGCCATCTGGATCATGAGCGGCCGGGAGCCAACGACAACGGAAGCGGATGCGTGACCATCCTGGAATCGGCCCGCGTGCTGGCGCGACTGATTGGCAGCGGCGCCTTGCCGCGCCCCACACGCACCCTGCGCTTCGTCTGGGGACCGGAGGTTGAAGGCACCATGGCCTATCTCAGCCGTCATCCCGAGATCCGGGCCCGGCTGCGCGCCGACATTCACATGGATATGGTCGGCGGCGATCCCTTCAAGAACAAATCCATCCTGCATGTGACCGAGACTCCGTGGTCGCTGCCCAGTTTTGTGACCGACGTGGGCGCAGCCCTGGCCGATGTTATCCGCAGCGGAGCGGCCAACTATGCGGGTAGCGGCGATTCGCCGGAGGCCGCGGTCATCGAGACTCGCGCCGGAGAGTCGGGCACCCGCAACCAGTTCCTCGCGGACGTAACGCCCTATGCCGCGGGTAGCGACCACGACGACTATGACTCGTCCACCGTCGCCGTCCCCTCACTTTACCTGCGCGATTGGCCCGATATTTACATTCACACCGACCATGACACCCTGCAGCAGATCGATCCCACCAAGCTGCGCCGGGTGGCGCTGCTGGGCGCCGCCGCCGGATATGTGTATGCCACTCTGGATGCGGAACGGTCGCGCGACCTGCTTCCCTTCTATGCATCGCAGTCTGAAATACGTCTGGCACAACTGTTCCAACAAGCACAGCAAGTAGTGGTGAACCCGAAACTGGATCCCGGCGCGGCGTGGTACGAGGCGCGCAACCTGCTGCGCCAGGGCCTGCGCCGCGAACTTGCGACGCTATCGTCACTGCTGAAGTTTGCCGGTTCCGACACGGATCATTCAGCCCAGGAGAAGGCCGTCGCCGATCAGGTATCCACTTTCAATTCCTGGATCGACAGCTGGGCTCAGGCGCGAGGAGCGCGGGGCGCGGAACCGAAAGCTCCCTGGGCGAGTGACGCAGCAGCGCAGAAGATTCCGCTCCGCACCGGCGAGTTCGGGCCGCTTACCTATCAGAACGACGATGTCCTTAAGGCACGCCTTGGACCCGAGCGTTTGGCGAAAGTCAGGCTGCTCAACAGCGAGGCAACCCCACTACTTCACGAGCAGGACCTTTCGGAGCTCTACGCCTACGAGATCGTAAACTTTGTCGATGGCAAACGAAATGTGGGCGAGATTCGGGATGCGGTATCGGCCGAGTACGGTCCTCTACCTGTGCAACTGGTGAGCGATTATCTCGACGCTTGTCGGGAGGCCGGTGTCATTCAGTGGAAATGACAAACGGACGCGACCCGGAAGCCTATTTAGCCTCATCTGGAATCAGCTGATAACTCACGAAGGCCAATTGTTTGCTATCCGGCGACCAGGAAGGAACATTGATCGTTCCCTGCCCGCCGAAGAGTTTAGCCAACAGCTTGATTTTCTTGTCGCTCAGCGACATCAGGCGAAGGGTCACATCCTTGTTCTCGGGATGCCCGGTCACGCTGCGGTCGTAGGAGAGAAAGACCATCCACTTGCCGTCAGGCGAGATGTGCGGAAACCAGTTGTTAAATTCGTCCGACGTGACTTGCTCCTGCTGGGTACCATCGCTGCGCATGCGCCATATCTGCATGCTGCCGGTACGCTCGGAGTTGAAGTAAATGAAATTTCCATCGGGAGAATATTCCGGACCGTCGTCCAGGCCTTTGGCCGTGGTGAGACGCGTTTCTTCGCCCCCGGTGGCAGAGATGGTGTAGATATCGAATTCATCGTTGCGCTGGCCCACAAAAGCCAGTGTCTTTCCATCCGGCGACCAGCCGTGCCAGTAAGAGGGCGAATTTTTTGTGACGCGCCGGGGAGTGCCGCCGCCAATGGGCACGATATAGACCAGGGAGTCGTGCTCCCCCTGCGACTGATCGCTGATGGCAAGCTGAGTGGCGTCCGGGGAAATGCCGTGATCGTTGTTGCAGCGCGTGGCGAAGCCGGTATCGATGACTTCCGGTTTGCTCCCGCCCACTGGCAGCCGCAGGATATGGCCATTGCTGTTGAATATGAAAAACGAACCGTCGCGGCCCCAGTTGGGCGCTTCGAAGTGTTCAGGCGCGATGTACGCCACTCGCCGGTCGCCAGAATCCACGGCCACGGTCTCCAGCGTGCTGTACAGCGTGGACTTGGTCGTGGTGCTTGCCGGGGTGGCTAACTCTACTTTCGAAAATACGGCCTTCTCGATGACCTCCTTATCGTGCGAGCAGACACCGATCCCGACGTAAAAATCTCCGTGCAAGGGCACACGCAGCCAACCGCCAGCCACCTCAGGTTCGCCCTCCGCGGCGGACAGCGCCATATAGACGTAATCGCCCCGCTTTGCGATGCGCAACCGTTTGGGGCCGGACAGATTCGATTGAATCTCTCGCGTGAGCGCTCCCTTTTCGTCGCGATATTGCAGCGCGGTCATCCCTACCCCGTGCAGCGCTACGTCGGCGTACACGGAATCCGCGTCGAGGCTCTGCCGCAGCATCACCACGGCCTTCTTGTGTGGATTTCCGGTCGTCGTGGGAAACGAAATGTCAGCAGTCAAGGTGACATCACCCGAAATCTTCTTCCAGACAAAGTGAAAGGCATCGGCGGCAAACCACATGTTCTCTCCACTGCCGGTGAGGGTGTAGGTTCCCTTGGCAGCGTCATATTCAACGGAGCCGGGATGCAAAACCGTGCCTACATCGCCATGCTCCTCGAATACTCCAAGCGGCGCGGCTGGCGTGGCCCACAAGTGGTTTAACGCGGCGCCGGTAAACACAAAGACGACGGCGGTCAGGACAGTCACAACCAACGATGCGATCTGCTTTCTGTGCACAAAAAACCTCCAGCCTTCTTCGAGGCAAATCATCTGGGGTCTGGGCTGCAGAGCGCGCCCGGCGTCACTCGCCGCCTGGGAACTGGTTTCCGACACATCCAGGCGAGAGAGTCTCTTCCGTTCATTCCACTCCCAAAAATTGGGGACCATGTTGTGAGAGACTTCACCTGGCCCCGTGATCAGCGTCGCCTGCGGCGGCCAGGTCAGGCGCCACCATTGTAATCGTCGCTCAAACGTGTGTCAGGACAGGAGGCTCTTATGAAAGCTTCGGGAAGGGCACGTCAGGGTTCGCTAGGCAAGATCGCGGTGCCTACAGATTTCTCTCCGGGCTCGATATCTGCCATGGCCTTTGCCGATGCCCTGGCCGGGAGGGAAAAAAAGAAGGTCACCGCCGTTTATGCGGTCGACCCCTTCGAGTACAGCTTCGGGCCCCGGGATTTGCGGTCCTTGAAGAAGAAAGAAGTGTGGACGCGGGCACGGCAAACCATGTCGGAGTGGCTGCGAAAGAACAAATTCTCAGGCTGCGCAAGCCGCGTGATTGAAGGCGAAGCCGGGCCGGCTGTGGCGCGATTCCTCGATCAGCAGGGTATCGATCTGACGGTGCTGGGTACTTCAGCCCGCAGCCATGCTGCCCGACTGTTGCTAGGGTCGGTTGCCGAAGAAATCTTTCGCAAGGCCCATCGACTTGTCCTGGTACTTGGACCCAGGACGAGGGCCCCCCGTCGAAAACAATTGAAACAATTGGCGTTTGCCACTGCCCTTGAGCCCCATTCCATGGCCGCTCTGTCCCGACTTTCACAACTGGCAGAGATGTTTGACGCGAAAATATCAGTGGTCCGGGCGGCTCGCCCCGGTATCAGGTCGCGCACGGAGCGAAACCGAATCACAACTGAGACCAGAATGATGATTGAAAGTGCGGCCGACCCTGCCCTGCTGAAGAGGATAGAAACAATTCACGTCGAATTCGGGCATCCGGTGAACGATCATTATAGGGTTTGCCGATCGCACCAAGGCCGACGCCATCGTGATGGGTATTCGCGGTGGTGGTGAGTGGGACCGGGCAGCCACGCACATTCCATGGGCGCTCGCTCATCGGGTGATCGCTCAGGCCACCTGTCCAGTCCTGACCATCCGAGGCTGATGTAGCGCAAACCTGAGCGCAAATAATAAGCCTGCTCCGTTCACTCGCGCTCAGCCCGCGACCGTCAGAACCGGGCACCTGGCTTCACAGATCACATCGTGGGTGAGAGCCCAAGGGACATGCGCAGTCAGCCGCGCAGAGGCCACACGGTTCGCTCCCATGACGATCAGGTCGGCATTGTGTATCGCTGCGGTACCCAGGATGCCTTCAGGCAGGAAATCCTTTCCGACCACGATTTCGGGCTGGCTCAACAGCCTGGCGCCTGTGGGAACCAGTTCCCTTAACCTCCGGGCGCTCTCCTGATTCGTTGCGGACTGCCAGTCCCCCAGGTCATCGGCCACGAAAACTCCAGGGCAATATGCGCCCGGACCAATAACAGCGATTGGCATCGGTGGCAACATGTGCAGAAGAACCAGCTTCGCGTGACACTCCTCCGCCAGCGACAGGGCATAGGGAAAAGCCTTGGTCGAGGCAGGACCAAAATCGGTGGCAAACAGGATCGTCTTGAATCCTTTTTTTCCAGGATCGGGCAAAGGAACACTGGGGCCGATGGTGAGCACCGGACAGGTAGCCCGACGCAGTGCTTCCTCCGCTACCGATCCGAGTACTAATTTCTTCAGGCCTCCGCGCCCGCGCGTGCCCAAAACCAGCAAATCAGCATTCTCACGCTGAATGATCGAGGAGAGCACCTCCCATACCCGGCCTTGCGCGAGCAACATATGAGGATTGACGTCCTCAATACGTGCTTCTGCGGCGAGGCGCGCCATCTCCTGCTCTGCCTCAAGGCGTTGGCGGTCGAGTTCTCGCGGCAGCGGGCCCCAGATGATCATGTCCCGCGTTTCCGGGGGGATCACATTCACAATCGACATCTCGGAACCGAATCGCTGGACGATCGGAAGGGCATAAGCCAGGGCACGCTCCGAAACGGCTGAAAAGTCCGTGGCAATAAGAACACGCTTGAAACCTACACTCTCCTTCTGCTGTGGTAACTGGGCAAGGGCTGACATAAATCCCTCCTGGCTTCCTGCTTAAAATCTAGTACCAGTGGCAGGCTAAATGACGTGATCAGGCTTGCCCTGGTGTGTGATTCCCGTCACACGATTTTTAGGGGGCGTGGAATCCCTTTTCCTCTGAGGCCGAACCGTGACTCGGCGGTGGGATGCTTGAGCCGGATTGCTGCCTGATCACGAGGAAGCGACCGATGGGGTGGTCAATTTCGCCCCCTCCCGGGCGGGGACTAAACGTTCCTCAACCTTCAATGCCCGCCGCCGGCGAGTTCATGAACGATGTCATTGACGAACGACTTGGCATCTCCAAACAACATCAGGGTCTTGCCCAGATAGTAGAGGGGGTTGTCGATACCGGCGAAGCCCGGGCTCATGCTGCGTTTAATGACCATCACGGTGCGGGCCTTGTCCACGTCGAGAATGGGCATGCCGAAGATCGGGCTGGAGGCGTCGGTACGGGCCGCGGGGTTGGTGACATCGTTGGCGCCAATCACCAGGGCAACGTCGGTCTGCGGAAACTCACCGTTGATGTCGTCCATCTCCACCAACCGGTCATAGGGAATGTCGGCTTCGGCCAGCAGCACGTTCATGTGGCCGGGCATGCGGCCGGCGACGGGATGGATGGCAAAGCGCACGTCTACACCGCGCTTGCTGAGAGCGTCGTAGAGCTCCCGGACCTTGTGCTGCGCCTGGGCCACCGCCATTCCGTACCCCGGAATGATGACGACTTTGTTAGCCGCTGCCAGGATCGCGGCTGCTTCTTCCGCAGTCGCGCTGCGCACCGTCTTGGCTTCCTGCCCGGCCACAGCCGCAGGCTGGACCTGGCCGAAAGCCCCAAACAGGACGTTGCCGAAGGAGCGATTCATCGCCTTCGACATGATGACCGACAGGATGAGACCCGAAGAGCCGTCAAGCGCGCCTGCAATAATCAGAAGCTTGCTGTCGAGAACGAATCCCATGGCCGCCGCCGACAATCCGGCATAAGAATTGAGCAGGGAGATGACGGTTGGCATGTCCGCCCCGCCGATCGGAACGATCATGAGCACTCCGAACAGAAGCGAAATCCCCACCATCAGCGGAAACAGTTGCCGCGCTCCGGGATGCAGCACCAGGTACCCGGCTGCCGCTACCGCAACCGCCAGAAATAACAGGTTGACCAGGTTCTGGCCCTTATAGGTGAGTGGGCGCTGCGGCAGGATTTCCTGCAGTTTTCCCGCCGCCATCAGGCTGCCGGTGAAGGTCAGCGAACCCAGGATGACCTCGGCGGAGAGCACGGCCATGGTAAAGCGGGGAATGTCTGGACTCCGCAGATAGAATTCGGCGGTGCCCACCAGGCCGACGCAGAGCGCGCCGAAAGCGTGGCTGAGCGCGGTCCGCTGAGGGACGGCGGTCATCTGCACCAGGCCGAGAGGAATTCCGATACAGGTCCCCAGCACCAGCGCGATCACAATCCCCCGGTAATCAACGATGCCGTGCTGCAACAGAGTCCCGCCGATGGCCAGCAGCATTCCGATTTCGCCCGCCCAGATACCGCGCCGGGCCGTACTCGGCGAACTCATCCATTTCAGCGAGAATATGAAAAGAATGCTGGCTACCAGATACGTGATTTCGATGACCGGCTGGGTGACGGGCAGAGTGTTCATGGCTTGGTGGGCCGGCTGCTGTGAAACATCTTGAGCATGCGATCGGTAATCAGGAAGCCGCCGACAATATTGCTGGTCGCGGCCACGATCGCCAGCATGCCGAGTACATAAGAAAGCCTGCTCTCGTGCCGGCCGACGAGCACGATGGCGCCCACCACGGCGATGGCGTCAAGCGCATTGGTCAACGACATCAGTGGGGTATGGAGCAAAGGTGAAACCCGGCGGATTACTTCAAACCCGATGAAGGCCGCCAACATGAAAACGAAGAGGCCATTGATTAGCGTGGAACTCATTGTTCCTCCACCGCGAAAGAGATTTCCTGACGGAAATACCGCAAAATCTAGCTCCCACCCGCGGACACCAGCGCGGGTTGAGAGAAGAACTCCCGCACCCGTTGGTTGACCACTTCCCCGCCCCGGGTGAGCAAGGTTTCACGAATGATTTCGTCCTGCAGATCAAGCCGCACCTTGCCATCCTTCACCAGGTGCAGCAGAAATGCTGTGATATTTCGCGCGTACATCTGGCTGGCATGGTAAGGCACACCAGTGGAGACGTTGATGCGTCCGATGATAGTGACGTCGTGGGCAACCACGGTTTCGCCGGGGCGGGTCAGTTCGCAATTTCCTCCGCGCTCCGCCGCCAGATCGACAATCACCGAACCGGGCGCCATCCCCTTTACCATTTCTTCCGTCACCAGCACAGGCGGCTTCTTGCCCGGAATCACGGCCGCGGCAATCACCACATCACTCTCTGCTACCACCCGCCCCAGAAGCTCACGCTGCCGGCGATAGAAAGACTCGTCCTGCTGCGTGCCATAGCCGCGCGCATCCTGTGCGTCCTTGGCCTCGATGGGAAGCTCAACGAATCGACCTCCCAGACTCTGCACCTGCTCCTTGGCCGCAGGACGCAGATCATAGGCCATAGCAACCGCACCCAGCCTGCGCGCGGTGGAGATGGCTTGCAGTCCGGCAACACCGGCGCCAATCACGAACACGCGCGCCGGCGTGATGGTTCCGGCCGCAGTCGTCAGCATGGGGAAAAATCGAGGCAGGGTTTCAGCCGCAATCAGCACGGCTTTGTAGCCGCAGACTGTTCCCATCGAGGACAGCGCGTCCATGCTCTGGGCGCGCGTCGTGCGCGGTATCAGTTCGATAGCAAAAGAGGTAACGCCGGTGCCGGCGATCTGCTGAATTACTTCCAGTGATCCCAGCGGACGCAGAAATCCAACCAGAACCTGGTCCCGACGCAAGAGCGGAAGGTCGGCCGCGCCGGTGGCGTCGTTAGAGCCGTAACAAAGAACCTGCACAATGATATCGGCCGCGCCAAAAACGGCGGCCCGATCAGGGAGAATCTTTCCGCCCTTTTCAAGATATTGCCCGTCCCGGTAACCGGCTTCCACCCCAGCGCCAGTCTCGATAACAACTTCAAAGCCCGCTTTGGCCAGGGTCGGCACGACCATGGGGACCAGCCCCACACGCCGTTCACCGGGGTAGCTTTCTCTCGGAACGCCAACAATCACAATGACATCTTCCTCAAAATTAATGTGAGAGTCTGGTCAAGCCGCCACCAGAGGGAGCGACAGGTTTGTTTGGGCGAAGCAGGAATTATTGTACAGCTTCCTAAACGTCGGTATCGACGAGTCAGGCAGTCGTGACACTGTTCTTAGGCCGGTCGTTCCCAGTTTGGATTGGAGTCACAATAGCGTATGACCTAGCTGAAACTGGGCGTTTGTGTGTGCGCGGTTAGGCCTTTTTTGCTGAGTTGCCAGGAAGAAACTACGCGGCGGTTGGCTCCGAGGCGCGGCTTTCCGCCTCGCGCATCTTTTTCTTGAGTCGGATCCAAAGTTGTTCCAACTGCAGGTCTTCGGTTCGGCGTTCGTAGTGAATCGACGCCGCTTTCACCTCGTAAGGCGTCCACTTGGTAGATGGGCTGGTCGAGTCCATAAAATACCCCCGGTAGGCTTGGGAAACGGGGTCAGTATACCCGTCTGACCGGCCCTATACAAGCTGTGCTCCTGACCTTCCAGGTGGGCGGTACGCCGGCCCTGCACGAAATCCCGTAGTGGCTCAGTTTGAACTTTTCTCCTTACCCAGAGGCGTCATCCTGAACAGCGTTCAGGCCGTGAAGGATCTGGCGTGAAGCAGATATCCCCTTTGCCCCTGCGTTGCGGCCGGTGCCCGCCAGATGCTTCAGGACCTAAGTCCCTCAGGATGGACGCCGCTATAAAGGGAACTTCCACTTCGGACTGACAAATTGATAGGATCACTGGCTGTCTTCATGACGTCTGAAACCAGACTTCGAACCCAGGGAACGATCTATGAATCGCGCGCTCACACTTTTGTTATTTGAGTTCTGTTCCGCCGCGTGTCTGTTGGCACAGATGGGCAATATGACGGCCCCGACTTTTACTAAAGATGTGGCGCCCATTCTCCAGAAGAACTGCCAGAATTGCCATCGTCCGGGTGAGGCCGGCCCTTTTTCGATGCTGACTTATGAAGACACACGACTCTGGGCGGGAGCCATCAAGCTGGCGGTACAGCAGAAAATAATGCCTCCCTGGTTTGCGGACCCACAATATGGACATTTTGCCAATGATCGATCATTGTCCCAGAAAGACATCAATACGATTGTGGCCTGGGTAACGGCCGGGACCCCGAAGGGCGATCCCAAAGACATGCCTGCGCCGGTGAACTTTGTCGAAGGCTGGGGCATTCCGAAACCGGACGCCGTCTTGCAGTTGCCCCGGGAGTTCGCCGTGCCTGAATCCGGCATGGTGGAGTATCAGTACGTGATCGTTCCCACCGGATTCACCGAAGATAAGTGGGTTCAGGCGGCAGAGGTGCGGCCCACTGAGCGTTCTGTTGTCCACCACATCATTGCTTATGTGCGTGAGCCGGGATCCAACTACTTCAAGGACCAGAAACCCGGAGTCTTTTTTGAGGCCGTGCCCTCAAAGACGGACGAAAGAGTTGACACCAGCGCTCTGCCCAGCGATTTCCTGGTCGGCTATGCCCCCGGTCAGCCGGCGGAAATTCTGCCTCCGGGCGAAGCCAAATTGATCAAGGCAGGTTCCGATATCGTCTTCGAAGTCCACTACACTCCGAATGGAAAAGCGGTGATGGACCGAACCAAACTTGGCCTGGTTTTTGCCAAGGGAAAGCCTGCCAAGCGCGTGCAGACTTTGTCGGCGAGCAACGGCACCTTCAAAATTCCTCCCCGGGACCCTGATTTTCGAGTAGATGCCTCTTTTGAAGTACGCAAGGAAGTGACGCTGGCCTCGCTGCACCCCCACATGCACACTCGCGGCAAGGATTTTGAATATCGCCTGGTATTTCCCGACGGCGAGACCCGGACCCTGCTGCGCGTGCCCGAGTACAACTGGCACTGGCAGCTTTGGTACAACCTCGAAGAACCGATCGTTCTGCCCAAGGGCACGCGCATCGAATGCACCGCGCATTTCGACAATTCAGCACACAATCCGGAGAACCCGGACCCTACGAAGACAGTGATCTGGGGCCAGCAAAGCTGGGACGAGATGATGGTCGGCTTTTTCAACCTGGTCTATGACGCCGACATGTCGCCCAAAGATTTGCAACCGGAAGAGAAACCAGCCAACGATAAGACTCCAGTCGCGAGCAGATGAGGTTCGCAACCAGCGCTCGCAACCACAGGATAAAATGAAGATTATTCCTCGTACGATTGTTATCTCCGCCATACTGAGCACCCTTTGCCTGGCCCAATCAGCCAGCCCGCAAAAGAAGCACCTGCTTGTCATCGGAGAGGAAAAGGGCTACCGGCACGAATCGGTGTCCCATGCCATGTCCACGATCGAACGCATGGGACGAGAGAGCGGCTTGTGGGACACCACTCTCCGTACCGACACCGAGGCCTTGACCAAAAAGAAGCTGGAGTACAACGCCAAAAATCTTGATAACTTCGATGCCGTGCTTTTCTTCACCGGCGGCGACCTTGAAATGGACGCTCAGCAAAAAGCCGACTTCCTGTCTTTCGTTCATGACGATGGCAAGGGTTTCATCGGTATCCACAGCGCCGCCATCACCTTCGTCAACTGGCCGGAATACGGCGAGATGCTGGGAGCCTATTACGATGAGCACCCGTGGGGGACCTTCGACGCCCCCATTATTGTGGAAGACCCGGCCTTCCCGGGAATGCAGCAGTGGCCAAAATCTTTCGTGCTTCGCGACGAAATCTATCAAATGAGAAATTATTCGCGCGATAAATTGCGTGTGCTGATGCGCCTGGATGCCGGCAAACTCGACCTGGCAAACAAGAATGTTCATCGCACCGACCGCGATTTTGCCGTGACCTGGGCAAAAATGTATGGCAAGGGGCGTGTCTTCTATACCACCCTGGGACACGTGGAGGAGAATTGGGACAAGCCAGAGTTCCAGAAGATGATTATTGAAGCTGTCAAATGGGCGACCGGGATGAGTGACGCAGACGTGACTCCGCGACCACTGCCTGCCCGTTAGCGAGATCAGCCAGAGTCAATTTAGAAAACATGACCAGTCAGGACAACAGCGCGGCGGACGTGATCACGCGCAGAAGCTTCGCCAGGATTGCAGGGGCTGGACTGCTTGCGGCGGCTTTGCCGATGCACGCTTCCAGCAAGCTCGAAGTGGGCGTCGGTACCTACAGCTACCATAACCTGTCAATGGACGACATGATCATCCAGCTCAACGCCCTGCAGGTTTCTGACATCGAAATGTCCCGGGGCGAGTTCATGCTGATGAACCATCCCGGCGATGATCTCTTCCGTTCGGCCCGGAACAAGCTTGATGCAGCCGGCATTCGCTGTCGGTCCTACTACAGCGCGACCATCAAGGATGACCGAGACCTCGAGAACTCGTTGCGCTTTGCGAAGATCCTGGGTGCCCGCAACGTCACCGGCGACGCCACCGGTGGCATTCTCAAGCACATCGATCAGCGCTTTTCTCAGGCCGGCATGACTTTCGGGATCCACAATCACTACTTCAAAGGTGAAAAATTCGCATATGAGAGTGCGGAGGATGTCTTGCACGCCCTGGCGGGACTTTCGACCACAGTCGGGGCCACGGCAGATGTAGGGCATTTTGCATCTTGCGGTCACGACACGGTGGACGCCGTCCGAAAACTGGGCACCCGCTTGAAATTGGTGCATCTCAAGGACGTAGAGGCTTCGGGGGGCGAAGTGAATGTGTTGCTGGGCCGAGGCATCTCCCACATTCCGCAGGTAATGAGAGAATTGCATCGCCAGAATTTCGCCGGCCTGGTGGCTGTCGAATATGAAAAAGAAGGCAATGTTGACGGCGATATGAAGGAGAACGTGGAATTTGCCAGAAGGCTCGCCTAGCGGATTAGTAAGTAAGCACCCTTGCTAGGCGCGGCAGAAGGACAGAGATAAATGTGGAGAGTCCTCGTATTTCTGGTGATTACATCGTGCCTGTGGGCCGATGATGCGCATCCCGTCCTCGCCCTGGGCTCGACCGCGCCCAACTTTGAACTCCCAGGTGTCGATGGGAAGATCCATACTCTCGGCGAATATTCGGCAAGCCCAATCCTGGTGGTGGTGTTTACCTGCAATCATTGCCCCATTGCGCAGATGTACGAGCGCCGCATCGGACAACTCGCCGCCGACTACAAAGACCGCGGAGTTGCGGTGGTTGCGATCCAGCCTAACGATCCCAAAGCCATCCGGATTGACGAACTGGACTCCTCCGACATCAGCGACAGCCTGGACGAAATGAAAATCCGGGCAGAGTACAAGCATCTGCAATATCCCTATCTCTATGACGGAGAAACTCAGGCCGTCACCCGCGCCTACGGTCCGCAGGCCACGCCGCATGTATTCATCTTCGACCAGGAACGGCGGCTGCGCTACGAAGGACGCGTCGACAACAGCTATCGTATCGAGTTGGTAAAAACACAGGATGCGCGCAACGCGATCGAGGCGCTCCTGGCGCATCAGGAAGTGGCTGTGAAACACACAGGAGTTTTCGGCTGCTCTACCAAATGGCAGGAGAAACAGGCCTCCCGCCTGAATGCTTTGGCCAAGATTGAAGCGCAACCGGTAAAACTCGAACTGGCTTCGGCTGCAGACCTCAAGGCTCTGAGGACAAATCCCACGGGCAAGACATTGCTGGTCAGCTTCTGGGCCACCTGGTGCGGTTCCTGTGTACACGAGTTTCCTGACTTCGAGGAAACCTATCGCATGTACAACGTCCGCGATTTGGAATTGGTCACAGTATCGGCCAACATGCCGGACGAGAAAAATGGGGTCATGAAATTTCTCGAGAAGATGCACGCCACCAGCCGTAACCTTCTATTTGCGTCGGACGATACTGCCGCGCTCCAGGCTGCGTTTGATCCTAAGTGGGAGTCAGCCGTGCCCTATACCGTGCTGCTTGCTCCCGGGGGCAAGGTTCTCTATCAAAAGCAGGGTTCGGTTGACATGCTGGAACTGAGACGCACCATCCTTGCCAATTTACCCTCCGACTATGCCGGCTTCAACCAATACTGGTCGGCGCAGTGACCGGCACTGCAATGTCAATATCGCAGATCACCTTTCTCACTGTGCACCGTGGGATTATTCTTCATCGAAAGAAGAGGCGGTCATGAAGTCACCCACACGGCACCGCGCCTCAGCCTCCCGGTGGGTGGCGGCCGGCGCTGGGCTTGCCGCCGGCCTCTACGCCACGCATGTCGGACTCACCTGGCTGCGGTACGGGAATCCACCCGGCCCGGCCAGCGACGAGGCTGACCAATTGCTCGATCAGTTTGTTCCCGTGTACGAAGTTGTGGAGCGTCACTCGGTGCGCGTCGCCGCACCGGCCGAGACTACACTGCTGGCTGCGTGTGAAATGAATCTCCTGGGATCGGCCATCATCCGTGGTCTCATGAAAGCTCGGGAGATGGTAATGGGGGGCGTAGCCGGGGATGCGCACCGTCCGCGGACGCTGTTGGAGCAGGTTAAGGAGTTGGGCTGGGGTGTGCTGGGGGAGGTACCTGATCGTGAGATTGTCTTCGGCGCGGTGACACAACCGTGGCTCGCCAATCCTGTTTTTCGCCCTCTGCCGCCCGGAGAGTTCGCTGCTTTTCACGAACCCGGTTACGCCAAGATCGCATGGACCTTGCGTGCCGATCCCATCGATCTTGCCGCCTCGATGGCACGCACCGAGACCCGGGTTGCGACCACCGACCCGGCTGCCCGGAGGGCGTTCCGGGGTTACTGGTCTTTGGTTTCCCCCGGTGTCGTTTTGATTCGCTGGCTGTCGCTCCGACTGATGAAAACACAGGCGGAAGGCGAAAATGCGCTCCGGGCGGCGCGCTTGAGCAGTACGCGTTCCAGCGAAAGCTAGCCAGAACGTCCCGAGACTTGCCTCTTCCCTCTCTTCCATCGCACAAAACTCCAACAGAACGCAAGCAAACGTAAGTCCCAGGAAAGCCTGCGGCCCACTCTCCGTGGTGCGTCGATCACTTGTTTTCCAACGTTTTTCGCTTGACTCTTGGGGATGATCGAAAGTAAAAGATAACTATCGCAATGATTTGAAACATTGCATCGCTCTCTTTATTCTATCCAGTTCGAACAGGGGATCGACATGCCAGGCTTACGCGTTGAGTTCCGCCGCCTTCAGTTCCTCTTCGGCATCACCCTAACCATTTCCTTGTTACTGGCACAGAACGCTATGGGCCAGGCGAGTTACACGGCCCAGGTGCGCGGCACCGTGACCGACCAGACCGGTGCCGTGGTAGTAAATGCCCTGGTGACCATCACCAACGATGGCACCAATGTGTCCACCAGCGTGCACACCGACGAGCACGGGCTCTATCTTCTGACCGGCCTGCGTCCCAGTACCTACACCATCAAGGTGGAGTCAGAGGGCTTCCGGTCGGCGGAGAGCAAGAACGTGGTGTTGGCGGTTGACCAACAGTCGAGCTTGAACTTCAGCTTGAAGCCCGTCAGCTTCAACATCACGGTGGACGTGACGGAAGCGCCTCCCCTGCTCGATACCGACAGCGCCACTCTTGGAACGGACGTCAGCAATCAATATGTGCGCGACATTCCGCTGTACAACCGGAGTCTTTTCGGTCTGGTGTTTCTGGCTGGCGGAGTGACCGAGACCACAGGCTCGGGCATCAACGACAACTATCCCTCAGGCACCAACTTCGTGTCCAATGGCCAGCGCAACGCGACCGCGCAGGTCAGCATCGACGGCAGCCCCCTCAGCGCGCCGGAGCAAGGTGAAGGCGGTAACTCCAATGTGTATTACCAGCCTTCGGTGGAGATCGTGCAGGAGTTCAAGCTCCAGAACAACAGCTTCTCGGCAGAGTTCGGCAACAACGGAGGAACCGTCGTCAACATCGTGTTGAAGCAGGGTACCAACAAGTTTCACGGCAGCGGATGGTGGTACGGGCAGCGGTCGGCATTTGACGCACGCGATTTTTTCAACACTGGCGAAAAGCCCGATCACCTCCGCGACCAATACGGCTTCGCGCTGGGCGGGCCCATCATCAAGAACCGTACGTTCTTCTTCGTGGATTTCGAAAAAACCCGGCAACAGGACCCAGTCAACATTGAAGGGATTGTGCCCACGGACCTGGAGCGCACCGGAGACTTCTCGCAGAGCCTGGCGAACCTGCCGGACCCGAGCAATCCCGACACGGCCAGCGCGGGGATTTACGATCCCTGTGCAAAGAACACGGATCCGAACTTCGTGTGTCCGCGCGACCAATTTTCGGACGGAGGAATTCTGAACAAGATTCCCGCGGCCAAAATCGACCCCATCGGGCAGGCGATCTTGAATTTGTACCCGCATGCCAATGTGCCGGACGCGGTCTATCCGGACCCAAACTTCCGCAAGGTGACATTGTCGACCACCCCAGCCTGGCAGTTCGATGTGAAGATCGATCACCAGATCACCGACAAACACAAGATCGGTGGCCGTTACAGCCGAGGACACCATGAGAACACCGTTCCGACCATCGTCGGCAATGGGGACCAGGGCGATGGAGTGATCTACCTGACGACGGTACAGAACGGCAACCTTGAATATAACTGGGCGATCAAACCAACGTTACTCTGGACGAACCGCTTTAGCGTCGATCGGGTACACGCAGCCCGGTCATAAGCAATCACTATCCGACATTGAGTGATGTGGGATTGCCGGCCATTTTGGACCAGAACGGACTGGACCGGATCCCCGCCATCAACGTGGGAGACCCTTTCCTCTCCATCTTTACCCAGTGCTGCGTGGACACCGCTTTTGCGCACTCTCTCTACAGCTACTCGTCGTCGTTGCAGTGGGTGAAAGGGCGGCATTCGATCACCTTCGGCGGCGAGCAGCGACAATTCTTTAACAACTTCTTTCAGCCGGACAATCCCACGGGAATTTTCAACTTCACGCGGGACGTGACCACCCAGGATCCCAATGGCGGCCTGGGAGACAACAATCAGGGCAATCCATTTGCGACCATGCTGGTTGGTTATCCCTCGCCGGAGAATTCCCAACTGCACATCATTCCGTCGGTAGCGGATAAATCGGTCGAGACCGCCTTTTACGTGCAGGATGACTGGAAGGTCACTCCCAAACTCACCCTGAATCTTGGCCTGCGCTACGAGTGGAGCACACCTTATTCGGAGCGAAACAACCAGCTGCAGTACAGCAATTTTACCGGGGACACGGGGATTTCCATCCCAGTGGCTCGCAGCGCGGATCCAACCTTCGACTTCGGGCAAATCGGGGAACTAAAGGGAACGACGGTGTTCGCGGACTCTGGCCATCGCAACGCCCGGGTGGATCGGAACAACTTTGCTCCGCGCTTTGGATTCGCCTACCAGCTGGCGAGCAACACCGTGTTGCGGGGCGGGGCGGGCGTTTTCTATGGGATGAACGTGGCCACCAATTTCCAGTACGCCGGGCCTTCGTTCTCGAAGACCGCGCCGCTGTATTTCACGACCGACAACTATGTGACGCAATATGCGACGCTGGAAAATCCCTTCCCGGCCGGGCTGGCGCCGCCGCAAGGCAGAACCTATGGGAAGCTGGCGAACTGGGGATTCGGCAACGACAGCGACCTGGACACGGGCATCGCGCGCAATGCCGAAATCTACCAGTGGAACCTCGGAGTGCAGCACCTGTTGCCGGGACAAATCGTGATCGCGGCGGACTATGCCGCGAACCGCGCCACGCACCTTCCCTGGGCAGGCGCATCGGTTTCCACTCGTGAGCGTAACTTCCTGCCCTCGAGCATTCGCGAGAAGCTGGTGGCGCAACTGAATCCCACGCACGATCCGGACAATACGGCGGTGAGCGACTTCCTCGCCACCCCAGTTCCGAATCCTTTTCAGTGCTTCTTTGTAACCGTGGCATCGCCGGCATCGTACTGTCCAGCGACGCCGATCTTCAACCCCGCCGATGTGGCCGATTCGCTGTACGTGCAGGATCAGATCCCGCAGGGACTCCTGTTGGAGCCGTATCCGCAGTTCGCGGGAGGCTTTTCCGGTCTGCCGCGCCTGATTGCAACCTCGTGGTATCACTCGCTCCAGGTTCGATTCCAGAAGCGAGCCAGCCACTACATCAGCTTCGAGGGGAACTACACCTTCTCGAAGTCGACCGACGATTCTGCTGCGGGACGAAATGCGTGGCTGACGAATCTGGAGTTCGACAATCCCCAACTGCTGGACAATCTGAAGGCCGAGCATGGGATCAGTGCGAACGACGCCACGCACCGGCTGACAACGGCCTTCATTATTGACCTGCCGGTGGGGCGCGGGCGCTGGATTGGGCGCGGCATGAACAACCTGGCGGATGCGATCGTGGGCGGCTGGTCGTTGAATACTTTCCTGACGTTACAGACCGGGCAGCCGATTGCGATCATTGACAGCAACTCCCGGCTGACGGACGGAAACCAACGACCGAACGTGGTGTGCTCGCAGCTGACGACCGGAATCAGCTATCACGAGGCGGCCAAGACAGGAGACCCATACCTGAACCAGGGCTGCTTCGCCGACCCAGGGGACAACATTCCAGGCGATGCGCCACGGCATTTTTCGAATTTGCGCGGGGATGGGGTTCGCAACGTAGACATGTCACTCGAGAAAGAATTCCAGATTCACGAGCGGACACAGTTGCAGATTCGCGCCGAGATGTTCAACGTGGCCAATCACCAGCGCTTTGCGTTTCCGGATGTGGGATCGGGAGACGGCAGTTTCGGGACTGTGACTTCTACCACCAACAACTACCGCAGGATGCAATTCGGAGCGCGCTTTCAGTTCTAGTGCGGACAGCTACCAGCCTGCGACGGTTTGGTGGACGACCAACTCTGTCGAGTGCCGGGTTGACTTATGAGTTTCTTTGCGTCCTTCGCGACATTCCTTTGCGCCCTTTACGGTTAATGTGTCTGATCTCGCCGCACGCTGAATCAAGATCTTGAACCGCAAAGTTCGCAAAGAAATGCCGCAAAGGACGCGAAGAGGCCTAGGGTTTCGAACTTGCCAAGGAGACATCATCCCGTGCCTGTCCCGTCGCGTGTCGCTGCCAGCATTGGCGTTGTCCTCACTTTCGCGCTTCTCCTGCTGCTTGCCGTGTTCAGTCTTTCCCAGCAATTCCCTGCCGGCCAGGATTGGACCCACTACGTTCGCATCGGGGCATACGGCCTGAAGACCGACAATGCGGAGCAGATCGTCCGCAACGCCCAGGAAAGCGACGTCTTTGGCATTGAAGTGGACAACGATATTCCCGGGCGCTACGAAAGCTTCGTCAATCCGGAGGAGAAACTGCGCGCCATCCGGGCGGTGGCGGAGAAGGCGCACCAGGCGGGCAATCACGCCTTCGTGTACATTGCAGGCACGGAATGCATCACGGCCAATGCAGACCAGACTCCGCACACCATGGCCAAGGAACATCCCGACTGGCTGCAGCGGAAACTCACCGGCGAGCCGGCCATTTTTGGCGGCGGCACGGCCTTCTGGATCAGAAAGGGTGACGAAGATGTTTGGGTGAGCCCTTACGCGCCGGAGTGGCGCAAGATCTACATGCAGCGAGTGCGGCAAATTGCAGCCACCGGCATTGACGGCATCTACGTTGACATCCCTTACTGGATGACCCACTTCGAAGGCTGGGAAGACACCTGGGCAAGTTTTGACGACTACACCGTAGCCGAGTTCAAGAAGCAGACCGGACTGGACGCACGAAAAGACCTGAAGCTGGGCGACTTCAACGACGCCAACTTCCGAACGTGGGTGGATTTTCGCATCCAGACTTTTACCGACTTCATGCATGAGATCGACGTCAATGCGAAATCGGTGAATCCCCAGATCAAGACCATACCTGAAATCTATCCCGGCATTGAGCAGGAGGCAGTGCGGGTCGGCGCGGATGTGTACAGCCTTTACTCCGTAGTGGACGTGATTGCGCACGAGTACGAATTCGGCAACGGCAATCACATGGCGTCTTCCCGGAACCCGCTGGATTGGTTTGCCTACCAGGTGGGAATGCATTCCTTCCGCGCTTTTGCCCAAGGCAAGCCTACCTGGATCCTGAATTACTCGTGGGACGGCGACAAAAAAGTGGACAAGCGCGAGTCCATGATGAACCTGGCAATGTCGGAGATCATGGCCGGCGCAAATTTCTGGGACGCTCCCGGCCACTCCATGGCCGGCTCAAACGATCTCGCCACCCGGAAAGAGATCTTCTCCTGGATTAAGGCGCAGCAGAAGACTTTCTACCTGCCCCGCGACCCCATTCATCCAGTTGGAGTCTATTTCTCTCCTTCGACCCGCAACTACTACGCAGACGAGTTCATTCGCTCTTATCGCGGCATCCTGATCTTACTGATGCAGCAGCACCTGGAGTTTCAAGTGGTGATCCCGCGCACGTTGGCCGAATTCAAGGGCGACACCCTGATTCTGCCGGATGTGCGTATGTTGAGTCACTCCGAGAGAAGCTGGCTGCAGCTCTATGTTGGAGCAGGCAAGAAACTGATCGTTACCGGTGCGGATGCGACCCAACTTTCCCCGGCGTCCAACGTCGTCCGCATTGAACCTTGCCCAGGAAAAGCCTACATGGCTGCGTTAGAAGCCGATTTCGAGCACACCACGCCTGATTCGCAAGCGGCCTTTCTGAAAGACCTGCAGCCTGGATCGGGCATTCGAATTGAAGCTTCTCCTCAGGTGGCCACTTCCATCGCCCTGGTGGAGGGGAAACCCCACGTCTTCCTGGCGAACTTCGCGGGATTGCGGGGTGGCGTGAATCCGGTGCAGACCGTGCAGACCGGAATCCGAATTACAGTGTCGTCTGAGAATGACGGCCCGGCCTTTTTCCTGCCTTTCATGGGCGAAGTACGAGAAGTGGCGGGAGTGCGTCACGGCGGAGTCGTTTCCTATACGCTGCCGCCGGTTTCTAAGGGCGCAGTCTTCTGGTACCAGCCTGCTTCAGAATCTGCGAAATAACCGGACAGTCTAACCTTGTCATTCGGGCTGCGGGGCGCCAGATGCCAAAGCGCAGATTTTGGCATAGTCCTCCACCCAGGGTCGGGAGTGGCTCCCCCCTGAAGCTTTTCCACCCCCTGCCGATGGAAGATTGGTGAGGAAAGCACCATTCCCGGCATGACGGAACTTCAGGACCCGTCTATCTTCCGCACCGTTCTAGACAGCTTGCAAACCGGGGTGTACCTAGTCGGGTGCGACGGGAAAATTCTGCTCTGGAACGATGGCGCGGAGAAAATCACCGGCTACCGGCGTCATGATGTCATCGGCCGTTCCTGTCGGGAAAATATCCTGGCGCACTGCAACCAGCAGCACTGCGTTCTTTGCCTCGCCGCCTGTCCCCTTACCGGGGCCCTGCACGAAGCCAGGTCCGGCTGCGCCCTGATGTTCTTCTGCCACAAGCAGGGGCATCGGGTTCCGGTGCAGGTTCGGTCTGTGCCCATCCGAGGACAGAAGGGCACCGTGGTTGCCATCGCGGAGAGCTTCGATGAACAGAGTTCGCTGACGGAAGGGAAAACCCGGGAGCACAATCTGGAGGCGCACGGCTGCCTCGATGTCATTACCGGGGTCATGAATCAGGCCTTGATTCGATCGTACCTGCGAGAGCATCTGGCTTTCTTTACCGAATATGACCTGCCCTTCGGGATATTGTCCATTCGGATTAAGGACTTGCAGCAGCTGCGCGCCTCCCACGGACGCGAGGCCGCCGATGACATTCTTCATGTGGTCGCCTCAACCCTGAAACACGCGCTGGGCACGACCGGCTTCCTGGGCCGTTGGACAGAAGATCAATTTCTGGTGATCGTGCCGAATTGCAGCGACGTCGAATTGAACCAGACCGGAGACAACCTCGAGCACAGCGTAAATTCATCGGAAATCAAATTCTGGGGAGACCTGGTGTCGGTAAACATCGCGTGGGGCCGGAGCACGGTTCAGGCCGGAGACACGCAGGAGTTCCTTCTGGAGCGGGCCCAACATTTGCCGGGAGCGTCTCCCCTGCCCGCAGCACGCGCCGCCACCGCGAATTCAGAGCGTTGAGCCACTATGTTTGCCATCATCGGAATTGTCGTGGTTTTCGGCGCCATCGTTGCCGGATACCTGATGGAGCACGGGAACCTTAGAGTCCTCATGCAACCCGCCGAGCTGATCATTATCGGAGGGGCCGCCATCGGAACCGCCCTGATTGGCAATCCCCTGCACATCCTCAAAACCATGGCCTCGGGCGTGTTAGGCGTGTTCAGCGGATCGAAATACAGCAAGCAGGTTTATCTGGAGTCGCTCAAAACAGTGTAGTCCTTCAGAAGCATGTCTCGCGTGCAGTTGATAAATGCGCGGCCGCCGTTGCAGAGAACATCAAGTCCCATGAGCATCGAACTGTCAAGCGTGCTGCGCGAGGCCGCCTCTGGATCCTTGGCAGTGAAGTAGTTCTCGACTCCATCCCGAAACAGCAGCTCATAGCCGAAGACCTTCTCATCTTTGGTGAGGATCGGCTGGCGGGCCACAAAAGTGCCCCTGGGAGCGGTCTTGCCGACCTTAGGATCGGGGGCGCGTGCCGGAGTGGTCACATCTGATCTATCGGCAGCGCGCGCTAAAACCGTACTGTGAGTTAACGCGTCAGCTTCCCTTTCATTCTGGTTTCATACAGCAGCCCCCATCACGGTTTCTTCTCACCTTCGTTCGCGACCAGGGAAGAGACCCTAAGGAGCGCGATCGCACAAGGATAGCCACGCTGATCGCTGCCGCGCTTCCCTTGCGCATGCCGATACGCCCTTCAATGGTCAGCCCCTCTTCACCTTCTTAAGAATTTACAAAGAAGCGATAATCCCGTGACAAATGGCTGACCATATCGCCGTATTGTTTTTCGAAAGCTACCCAGGATTACCGTCGTCAGGATCAGGCATTCATGTACGGCCAATCAATTCAGACATTTGAGGTGAAAGTATGTCCGTCGCCGTAGTTCGTAAAATGGCTCTCTCAGTTGTGACTTTCGCGCTGCTGTTGTCCGGCTCGGCGGTTGCCCAGCAGTATCATCGCACTGACCTAACCGCCAACGCGTCTTCCGTCTCTCCGTCCACGTCCACAATTAATATCGACCCCAACCTGGTCAACGCCTGGGGCCTCGCCCGCGCCAGTACCAGTCCCTGGTGGGTTTCCGACAACGGAACCGGTCTGTCCACCCTCTATAACGCCACCGGCGTGCCGCAATCTCTGGTGGTGAAGGTTCTTACCCCTAACGGCAAAGGCACTTCGGCTCCGACCGGAGCGGTTTTCAATCCCACGCCCGCATTTCCCGTGGCGCCGATGGTGAAGGCGATTTTTCTGTTTGTAACCGAGGAGGGAACCATCTCGGGCTGGAATCCCGGGGTAAATCCGAATGCCATCGTGTTAAAGAATCGTAAGGGCAAGGCAATCTATAAGGGTTGCACGATCGCTCAAGGGAAGAACGGACCGCAGTTCTATGCCACCAACTTCCAGTCAGGTCGGGTTGAGGTTTTCGACGCCAATTTCAACAAGCTCAGCCTGGACGACCACGCCTTTCGCCTGCGCGGCCTCTCCGATGATTACGCGCCCTTCAACATCCAGAATGTCGGAGGAAATCTGGTAGTGACGTTCGCCCATCGCCAGGAGGGCAGCAAAGATGAAGACCACGCTCCGGGCCTGGGTTTCGCCGGCGTTTTCGATCCCCGAGGGCAACTCTTGTTGCGCCTGGAGCATGGCCCCTGGTTCAACGCACCCTGGGGTGTCGCGCTCGCTCCGGGAGACTTTGGCCAGTTCTCCCATCGCCTTTTGATCGGCAATTTCGGTAACGGCAACATCAATGCCTTCAACCTGATGACCGGAGAGCACGAAGGTCGCATGCTCGACGACACCACCGGGAAAGCGGTCTCTATCGATGGTTTATGGGCCATCAGCTTTGGCGGAGATGCGACCAACAATGGACCGGCCACCAGCCTCTACTTCAGCGCCGGTCCCAATGACGAAAACGATGGCTTGTTTGGCACCCTGACGGCGGTCGCGGCCGAGCAACCGGGCAATAGCCAATAAGCCCAGCGGCTCGGGCAGATCACAACTCTGGGTGGGGACTAATTGCGCTTGATGATGAATACTGTCTTGTCGTCAATTCGGTCCCCTTCGTCGATTTGCTGCAGGTACTGGTCCTGTTTCACCGCGTACTCCAGAATCGCATTGCAGATCGCTCTGGCCGGTTCGTCTTTGTGGTCACGGATCACGCGCTCGATTTGCGCCCGGCCCTCTTCATCACTGCCGTCATAAACCCCGTCGGTATAGAGAAATAGAATGTCTCCCGGACTCATCAGCGTGATTTCCGCCACATCCGAGGAACTCAACTGTCGTTTCCGGAGGCTCATGGAAAAATACTTGTTGCGGTCGGGATGATCTTCGGGAATCTCCAGGCCCAGGGCAAGGAACTGCACCATGCGGCCCTCATCGATCTCCATGAACCTGCCGTATTCCGCGGAGAAGACCAGGGGCGGCGGGTGTCCGAAATTCACAAAGCGGAAGTGGCCCTCGGGGCGCGTCTCGCCGTACAGCATGGTCGCGATCTCGCGCGAATTGTCGTCCGGATTTCTTCCCAGAGCATTGCGGGCGGTGATGGACTGCGCCAGTCTGAGATTAATTTTCTCGAAGAACCCTGGGGTTGTTTTTCCGTAGCGATCAAGTTCAGCCAGCATCAACGCATGAAAGGTATCATGCACGGTCGAAGCAATCTTCGCCGAGATGATTCCATGCCCCTGCGCATCCACCAGTAGCACTCCGGCGGTGGCACGAAGCTCCTGCAGATCTTCCGCAATTCTCAATTGCTCCCAGCTCTTGGCCTTTCTGTATTCCACCGCTGCGGCGGGGTCGTGGCCGGGTTTCGATTCCAGCCACTGCACCTGATCATCCACCATATTTCGCAGAGTCTGGCCTGGAGGCAGAGACTCGAGATATTGTCGGGACAACTTGAGAGCACGCGCAATGCGCGCGTCGATGTTGTAGCGTTGCTGAAAATTGATGTACTCGAAGAGATCTCCGCCTACAGTTCCCGCGGGAATTGAATTGCCGTACATCTCGATTCCGGCCAGGTGGGGAATCGCGCCCTCCACGGGCATAAGTCGCTTGCGCAGGTACTCGTCAATCGTCTGGTCAATCGGTGGCGTTTCCATAGGAGAAACTTGGTTCACGGCGCAACCCCCGGCTCCCGGCCAACCGTCATTCAAAGGCACATGAGAAGCAGCCTCTCAGTCGATGGTCGCGTCAGAACAGATTATCGACGATTGAGGGACGCTCTGACAAAAACCTTTCTTTGCACCCGGCGTTAGTCTTGAGGGCTGGGCACCGAAGGATACCGATACCTGCGGTATGTGATAGCGGCCCAGGAAAGGTTCGCTACTGGAAAACGCCCGACCCATTGTCAGACGCTATGAATGATGCTTCCCAGCCCTGCTTCGAGCCCGAACCGATCGTGCCGGGGACAGCAGGGAGCGCACCAGGGTATCAGCCAGCCAATCCTGGTATTCCTGCGAAGACCAACCACGCTCGCGCACCAGCATCCGGTACACATCCCTGCCCGTAAGCATCCAGAAGACATCGCGGGCGCCCGCGTAGTCAAGCCCGGGCCGAAGCCGCCTGGCGCCGTGCAGCGAAATGATCATTCTTTCCTGTCTCTCATAACGCAGGTTCTCTCGCTGGTGTTCCAGTTTTGCCAGTTGGGGAGCAACCACGCCCGCTCCCCGCAACAGATCCAGGGTCGCGCTTTGGGCGTCGTGGATCTGTCGGGCGATGGGGGCCGCAAGCCGCAAACGAGTTTCGGGGTCGCCGGCACTCAGCGCCCTTCGCACCGCCTCCTCGTAGTCGGCTCCAAAGGTGGACTGGTCCAGGAGCTCGGTGAGAATTCCCGTCTTCGACTTGAAGATGGCATACACAGTTTGGGCCGACACCTCCGCCTTGTGCGCGATCGCTTCGATAGTCATTCCGGCATAGCCTTCCCTCTCCAGAAGCTGCCGGGTGGCGTTGACGATGCGGCGGCGCGTGTCGCCTGCCTGGCGCTGGCGGACCATGGATTGATAGACACGCTTTTTGGTTGTGGCCATTGCAGAAATTATAGCATCCATTAATAAGTATAGTCATCTATAGCGAATATAGATCTACGCGGAACCGTCCCGAAGCGATGGACGTTCCAGGAAAGAGGCAATATGAAGCTGCTGGTGGTGGGTGCCACCGGGGGGATCGGTCTGGAAATTGTTCGGCAGGCAATTGAACGCGGCCATTCCGTGACCGCCTTTGTTCGCTCGCCAGTTCGGCTGAAGTCATTTCGCGATCGCATCACCGTTAAACAAGGCGACCTGTTGAATGGTGTTGATCTCGAACAGGTCGTTAAAGATCACGACGCCGTTTTGTCGGGATTTGGCCCCCGGGTACCCGTATCGAAAACCGACGCGCACCTGCTCCAGCAATTCGCGGTCACGCTCACTGGCGCCATGGCTCAGGCGGGGGTCAAACGGGCGGTCGTCGCGTCGGTCGCATTTCTGTTCAAGAATGCCTTCTTGCCGCCCGCCTATCTCCTGGGCCGCCTGTTTTTCTCCCGTACGGTGGCCGATGCATCTGCGATGGAGCGGGTATTTGGAGAGAGCGCACTCGACTGGACCATGGTGCGCCCGCCGGAACTGACCGACAGGCCTTACACAGGAAGGTACCGCGTACGAGAGGGTCACCTGCCTAATTTCGGTTTCAAGATCTCACGTGCCGACGTGGCCGATCTCATGATCAAACTGGTCGAGAGGCGCTCCTCGATCCGCAAGGTTGTAGGCGTGTCCAACTGACGCTCGGAAAAGAGTCGTCCTTTTTGGGAGCCTCTGTGATCCTTGGATTCTAGGGTCCTGTTTACCCGAGTGCACCATTGGCGGACGCGCCCACACTCTGGACGCCGAATAGTCACTGAGCATGCCATCAAAATCTGAAGCAATGGAGTTTTATTAAGAAAGGTACATAAGTCTATGCGAAAAGTGTTGATCGACATTTTTATTGTTCCCGAGCAGTCCAAGGCAGCATTTCTGGAGGGAGCCCGCCAAGCACAAAGTTTCATCAGAACCTTGCCAGGCTTCGTCGAGGGATTTCTCTATGAGAAGACGGACGGTGAGAGCCGCCACAATTTCTTGACAACCGCCGTCTGGGAAAGTGAAGAAGCCTTGGAAAAAGCAAAGAGCGCGGTGACCATCGAATTCAAGAAACGAGGCTTCAATCCCCAGGAAACGACGAAGCGACTGAAGATTGAGAGCGTGAGGTCAACCTACGAGAGGTCTCCCTACTAGGGATAGCCATTTGCCGGGCGGGGTGCAGGGGCATGTTCTCGTGAGATACAGGTTCGCGGCGGCACTTAGGCGGCAGTGCTTTCGTGCGACCTGGTCTGACGCTCCAGAAGCGAACGCACGGGTGTCAATGCTGCGATTCCGTCACGTTTGTGAGCGGAGTAGGCGACATAGCCATCCGGCCGCACCAGGGTCAAGTCGTGACCAGGCCGGAAGCGCAGCTCCACGATATCAATGAACGATCCAGCGAGCTCCTTCGCGGCCTGTTTGGTGGAGGAGTCCGCGTCATTACCCAGCAGAAGCAGGAAACGGCCGCGAATGCCATCGCCGCCCCGCAGCGAATCATCGAAGAAGCGCTCTCCAGTCCCTTCAACAATCGCGCTGCCTCGATAGGCAATTCCTAGTTCGGAGAGTCTCTGCACAAAAGCGTGCTGAAAAGGGGCCAGGCGCGACACCATGGGTATGACCGCATCGCGGAGAACCTGCGCCAGCCTGCTCGGAGTTCCCATCGCCTTGGTCAGGAAATCCGTAGTCTCAATGACATTCTTGATCACCGGACGGCGTTCGGCGCTATAGCTCCTCAGCAATTCTTCGTTCCCATGACCGCGCAGAACCAGGTCGAGCTTCCAGACCAGGTTCCAAACGTCATGCAGTCCGGTGTTCATCCCCTGCCCACCAAATGGACTGTGAATATGAGCCGCATCGCCGGCAATGAACATACGTCCCACCCGCAGCTGTGCCGCCTGGCGGTGATGAATGCGAAAGTAGCTGCTCCAATGCAAAGCGCGCGCCTCCAATCCACTGGGCGCGCGTTGCGCCAGGATACTCCGCACCAGTTCAAGCGACGGGGCCTCTTCTTCTGTCTTCTCGATGGTCGCTACAATCCGGCGGCGAGTGGCGCTCATGGGGAAGATCGCTACTGGTCCTGATTCGCTGGGACACAGCTGCAGTTGGTCGGCGGGAAGGGCCTGGTTGGTCTCGACGTCCGCTAACATAAATGAATCCTCGTATTCCGCTCCCTCAAACGGCAGATTCAGCAGATGCCGAACAACGCTGTGTGCGCCATCGCAGCCGACAACGAATGAAGCTGTGAGATGGATGGCCTCACCCTTCCGGTCGAGCGTTACACTCACACGCTCGCCCTGCTCTGACGCCGAAACAAATGTTGCTTCGTACTCGACCGCGCCTCCTTTCCGCCGCAACTGCTCCACCAGAAGCCTCTCCGTCACGTCCTGGGGAACCATCGCGACAAATGGATAGGGGCTCTCTTCGGGGGTGAAGCGCATGTGGGCCAGATTGCGGCCATGTGCGACTACGGCAACCGATGTCACACGGTTGGCCTTTTCGAGGAACGGGCCGACAAGCCCGGCCATGTCGAATATCTCAAGCGTCCGGGGAAAAATTGCGAGCGCTTTGGAATGCTTTGACTGCCCGGAGCGGGTCTCGACCAGCCGCCATCTCAGGCCGCGGCGAGCGCACTCATTCGCCAGAAACAGCCCGACGGGTCCGGCGCCCACAATCAGGACATCTGTATCGGTCAGGGGATTAGGCATGATCTTCCCTCCACTTAGAAATGCGGCCACCCGTTCCGCCACCCGCAGAATCGGCACGCAACGCCCGTCGAGGCACTGGGTTTGCCGCCAGGGCGCGAACCGCCTGGGTAAAGACGTTCTACATAAGTTAGACGCGCCGCAATGGGGAGGGGTTGCGGAAATCGAATTTAGTAATTAATGCGGCTTAAAAATCAGATCGGTCCTCGGTAACGGCGCAGGCGGGCCGCTGCGAACAGGAATGACGCAGCGACGGCCAGGCCGATCCACAAGCCTGGAGTGAGCAGGTATTTCCCCGGAGTGAGGTGCATAAGCGGATCCATTGAAACGATACCCGCTGTGTAAGCGAGTCCTGCCACGCTGTCACCCATGCGGTACTGCAGCAGGGCAGCGAAGTGCGAAGTATTGAACGCCATCTTCTCCACCACGCCGACCGCGAGTATCGGCAAAAAGGCCCAGAGGAATGCCGCCCGCCGCGCCCAGCCTGAGACCAGGAGCAGCCAGCACCAGATGGGCGCATACCAGAGCGCGTGAATGGCCACGAGATGGTATAGCAGCGCCATCGACATCTGGAACCACGACAATTGTGTCCAAAGGGTTGCCATACTTGCACGGTTGCCCAACAGTACCGCGGTGCTGAGCACCAGCATGATCCACTGCAGGGCAAGGGTGATGGCAAAGGTAAGCAACGGGATCACCACGATCGGTATGCTGGCCTTCGAAAGCACAGTCGTGAAATCGGAAACCGGGAGCGACTTCCAGAACAGGATGCTGCGATCGCGACGCTCGCCGTGGAGCGCGTCGAGACTGTAGAACACCGCCACCACGAAACCAATCGCCATGATCAGGCCCGCGGCGAAGCTATACGGCTCTTCAATCAATTTGTGCTGCTGCATCGGATCAAGCGCCATCGCTGCGCGCATTTTGCCGGGCAGACGAATCGTACCGACCAGGAAGCCGCACAGAAATAGAGCGGCGGCAGCCAGGGGCGCGATATAAATGGCGCGGTACTCCCACAGCTCGCGCCGCACCGACCAGTACAGGCGTTGGCTCGCCGAGATGGCCGCGGGCGTAATTACGCGCGAGCCATTCATCTGCGAGTCTCGAGCCGACGCGGACACGGCGTTCGACCGAGTATTCATCGCACCCCTCCTTGCGTCTGGCCGGCCTGATTGCGCATCACGGCAACGAACAGGTCCGAGATGCTGGGCGTGCGCCCGTCCCCCAGCGCGGCAAGCTGCTCGCGGTCTGCACCATCGAACAGCAGGATACTGCGGCCGAGCACCGGGCGTTCGTGGATCGGCCTGAGCGCCCGTGCTGCCATGATCTTCTCGGGATTCACTGTCACTTCCACATAGCGCGATTCGAACTCCTCCATGCTGCAATCGAACACGATACGGCCGCGGTCGATGAACATGAGATCGGTGAGGACGTGCTCGACCTCTTCCACCTGGTGCGTGGTCACCACGATGGTGCGGCTGCGATCGAAGTAGTCGTTCAGCAAAGTATCGTAGAACTGCTTGCGGTACAGGATGTCAAGGCCAAGGGTCGGCTCGTCCAGCACCAGCAATCTCGCGTCAATCGCCATGACCAGGGCCAGGTGCAGCTGGGCCACCATCCCCTTCGACAGTTCCCGGACTTTGCTGGAGTGGCGGATGGTAGTCTTCGCCAGAAAACCTTCGGCCTTGGCACGATCGAATCGCGGATGGACGCCGCTGACGTAATCGAGCGCCTGCGAAACTCGTATCCACCGCGGCAGCACGGCGACATCGGCGATGAAGCAAACGTCGCGCATGAGCTGGTCGCGCTCGGTCCAGGGATCGCGTCCGAGAACCTTCAGCTGGCCTTGATATGGAGTAAGGCCCAGAATCGCATTGAGCGCGGTGGTCTTGCCCGCGCCGTTGGGACCAATGATTCCCAGGATGCGCCCCTCTTCCACGCGCAAATCGACGCGGTCGAGTGCGACCGTTGTGCCGAAGGTCTTGTGCAGGCCGCGGGCTTCTATGCATGCCATGGATTCAGCGCTCCTCCTTCTTTGCTTTCGCTCTCGACCGACGGGCCGCGCCATCCTCCAGCAATTCTTCTGGCGTCAGCCCGAGCCGTTGGATGGTTTCGTAAATCCGGGGCCAATCTTCGGCAAGAAACTTCTGGCGTTCGCCTTTCAGCAGCAGACTGCGCGCCCCGGCGTTGACAAACATGCCAAGGCCACGCCGCTTCTCCACCAGTTCCTCGTCTACCAGCTGTTGATAACCTTTCAGCACCGTGAGCGGATTGACCCGGTATTCAGCGGCGACATTGCGCACGGATGGCAGCGGATCGCCTTCCTTGAGCACGCCGTCGAGAATCATCGCGACCACACGGTCGCGCAGCTGGCGGTAAATCGGCTGATTGTCGTTCCACTCACGGTCCATCCTGTTTTCCAGACAGCAACCTTACCAGAGTATGCTCCTGTCACTGCGTCCGCTGCAGGTCGAAGTGGGCATGGACGGGCTTATCGCCGGGCTCGATGTAAGTCCAGTCCTCAATGTGATGGTTGCCATCGACGAAGGTGAACTTCGCGTGGTCCATGTGCCCGTACTGCGTGCTGCCGGCGACATCGAGAAAGTCGAATTCCACCGTCTTTCCGTCCGGCGACATCTTCCCGGTCATGCGAGGCCGGTTTCCTGCGTCACAATAGTGCGTGAGCAGCAAGCGGTTTTGGTCCAGATAAAGCATGGTGATCGGATCGTCGGGTCTTCCCGCTCCCGTCATCTCGTGCATGATCGCGTTCCCCATGGACGTCACGCGCAGCGAGGTGTGCATCAGCTTGCCTTCAATGTCGGCTTTCTGCGGGATGGTGGTCACATGGCCTTCCCACGAACCCGCCAGAGTTTTCAGTTGGTCGAAGGACTTTTGCGCGTCAGATTGCGCGAAAGCCAGGCTGGAGAGGAACAACAGAACTGCGGACAGCACAAAACGATGGGATTTCATGTCTCATTCTCCTTACGAAGTTCATCTTCTTTTTGCTCTCGGGCCAGAGTCATTGGCTGGCGTCGATCACCTGAACTCTGCCCATCAACAGTGTTATAGTTAACTATAACACTAGGACAGATGTCAAGCGATTTTCCTGGCTGCAGTGGTGGCGTTGGGAGTAAGAGGTCTACTTCGTTTATGGGGAGTCCATGCGTGGAACTGCCTTGAGCGAACGGCTAGATCCAGATTAGTCAGTCGGAGGAAAGTTAGAACTCGCTTTGGTTACCAGATATTGGGGGATCAGCTGGCGTAACCCAGCCCCGCCAGGACGCCTCGCATATAGGCAAAGCTGCTGATCACGCCCGGCATCGGGTCGTCGGGATGGATTTCATACTCGAGGTCTACGAAGCCCTTGTATTTTGTCGCCACAAGCGCTTCAAAGATCCTCCGTACCGGCATAATGCCCTCTCCCACCGCGACCTGGCTTTCCTTGTCCTGAAAATTCGCCAGGTCCTTCATGTGCACATTGAACAATCGTGCGCCAACTCTTTGGATCGCCTGGACTACATCTGTGCCGGCACGGGCGGTGTGTCCGATATCGATGCAGCACCCCAGGCGCGGATCCATATCCTTTACCGCATTCAGTACATCCAGGGGCGAATGCCACAACTTGTCCTCGGGGCCATGATTGTGGATTGCGATGCGGATGTCGTACTCCCTGACGAACTTTTCGATTCGCGGCAGCGTCTCCGGCGCCGGATCGCCGGCGACGATGACGCCGATACCCGTTCGCTTGCAGTATTCGAACTTGGCCCGGATGTCCGCATCTTCATCCTTCGGGAAATAGATAGTGCCGGCTGCATGCAGCCTGACGCCAGCCGAGGAGTAATCGGCCAGCGCAGCCGCTTCCTCCTGGGGATTTGTCGGAAGATGATCTTTGACGTCCTTGGCGTTCAGGTCGCGCACATTCAGCTGCTTCATGAAGCCGATCATCTGCGTGCGGGTGAAGTTGCGGAAGGTGTAACTGGCCAGGCCCAGACGAATCGGCGACGTATGGTCGGCGGGTGGCCGTTCCTCAGCAGGCACAAAAACGCTGCTGAAAGCAGCAAACGCTGCGGCACCGGCCACGCTGCTGCGAACGAAGGTGCGACGGGAAAACGCCTTTTTCATAAGCGGCCAGCCCCTGGCCACGATAAACACTCAGGGCGGGTGCAACCTTATAAATGTGGAGCCCAGCCCTTCTCGTACTCGCGCCCCCACGACTTCATCGCTTCCGGATCGCCTTGGATCCGCCCGTCTTTGGTGTCGAGATGCAGCTCGCGGCCGACTTCCCATGCGATGTTGGAAAGCTGCAGCATCGTAACCGCAACATTACCGACAGAAATAGGGGCGTTGAGTTTGTCGCCCTTGCGGATTCCCGCAATGAAGTTCGTGAAGTGAGCGTCGGTCATGGAATCGCGGCCGAGCAGGTCGGTGGACGAGGTGGTGCTGCCAGCCTTGAATTCGCTCGTCTTCTTCCCTTTCAGATCGTATATCTCGTAGCCATCGCGATCGACCAGCACGGTGCCGGTAGTGCCCATGATGGTCGAACCACGATCGCGACCGTAATATTTCATTCCCTGGCAGCTCTTCCCTTCCCAGCTAATCATCTTGTCTTCATACTCAAAGCTGGTCACCAGCGTGTCGTAGAACTGCCAGTCGTCCTTGAAATGGTACCTGCCGCCTGACGAAGTGACCCGCTTCGGATAATCGACGCCAATCGCCCAGCGGCAGACATCTACCTCGTGAGTACCATTGTTGAGCGCTTCGCCGGTGCCATAGATTCGGAACCAGTGCCAGTTATAGGGCTGCACATTGTCGGTGTAGGGGCGCCTCGGCGCCGGACCTTGCCAGAGGTCCCAGTCAAGCTGGGGTGGGACTGGCGCTTCCTTACCTGTGCCGATCGACTTACGCACGTTGCTGTACCAGGCCTTGGCAAAATAGGGCCGGCCGATGATGCCATGATTGATCTTTTCAATAATCTCGATGGTGTGCGGTGAAGAGCGTTGCTGGGTGCCCATCTGCACCAGCTTCCGATATTTCTGCTGCGCCTGTACCAGCATCTCCCCCTCGGCGGGATTGTGGCTGCATGGCTTCTCCACAAAGACGTGCTTTCCGGCCTGCAACCCGGCCACGGCCATGGGCGTATGCCAGTGGTCAGGAGTGGCGATGGTGATGGCGTCCACATCCTTCTGCTGGAGAATCGAGCGGAAGTCCTTGTCCGACACAGGAGCCTCGCCCATCTCCTGCTGCACGCTATCAGCGAACTTCTTGAGTATGTTGCCGTCCACATCGCAGACATGCGAGATGCGGGCAGCGCTCCGGTTCGCCTTGAGCGCCGACAGATGAGCGTAGGCCCGCCCATTAAGACCGATCACAGCAAAGTTCAGGCGATCGTTGGAACCGAGAATCTGGCCATAGCTTTTTGCCGTGCCCCGCACGGCCAGGCCCGCCGCCCCAACCGCCAACGCATTGAGAAACTCACGTCGTCTAACCATGTTCGCTTCCTCTTGGCGGGCGGCCGTCGCTGCCCGGTCGCCCGCCTGACAGGATAACCTGTGATCAGAACAAGATTCGAATTTTTGCGGGTTCGGATTCGGAGCAAAGAATGGCAGGTCGTTCACTGTCACGATCAATCAACGCAAAAAAGCGGGCGGCCAGGCCGCCCGCTTTGCCGTTCTCATCTAGAAAACTCGTCTAGTGGGAGAGCCGTTTAGAGATTAGGGTGGCATTCAATACGCCAGCCTTTTCCCAAGTACCCTTGCAGATCACCCGGTCCCCATCCTTGACTTCGCTGGACTCAATGTCGTTGACCTTTTTGTCACCGTGATACTGACTGACCCATTTCGTCGAGCTGTCGTACTTCACGGTTATCTCGGCGGTTGACGATCCCGTCTTACGTACAGTCAGGCTGGATTTGTCCGGATCGCTTCTCACGACGGTGCCCTCCCAGCGGGCCTCTTTTGCCATCTTCTCTTTAGCCGGAGCCTCTTGCCCGAACACTGCCGTTGACAGCGGAAGGGCAAGTACAGATGCGAACAGTACAACCAGTAGCTTCTTCCCCATGAGACTTCCTCCTTTTTCATCGGAAAGGTCAGGGTGTTGCGGCAAGAACAATAGCCCCCCCGAGGGAAAAGAACAATACCCTTGGCAAACGGCATAGAACCGGCGGAAGGAAGGGGGCTTGTATCCGGAGGACACGCAATGAAGCGGTCCCTCTATGGATCGGCGCGGCAGCCCGTTTCTTTTAGTTTGTCCAGCTGGGCGCAAATGGAGTAGACTTCGCCGGGTTAGCCGGGGGAGGTTTTCGATGAACGCACTTCGCCTTCCGTGCCGCAGCCTCATTCTGGCCGTGGTGGCGTGTCTGGCCTGCCCGCTCTTCGCGGTTGCCTCAGATCAACCCACTCTCACTAAGGACCAGATCAAGCAGTTCCTTCTCACCGCCAAGGTGATTAAAAGTGTCCAGTCCAAAAAGGGCATCACCAACCCGTGGCGGCTCACACTCACCGACGGCACCGTGACCCACGACGGTTCCTTCCAGTCGGTTGATGAACACAAGCAAAGCGTGGAGTTTGGGTCCGGCACCGAACTGAATTTCGTCGATTCCTACAAGTACAACATCGCTGCCTATACACTGGCGGAGATGCTTGGCATAGACGACATGCTGCCGGTGTATGTCGATCGCAAATGGAAAGGCGAGGAAGGCTCGCTCAGTTGGTGGTTGCCGGTCAAGATGGATGAGGTGGAGCGCCACAGGCAGAATTTGACCCCCCCGGATCCGGACGCGTGGAACAATCAGATGTACAAGATTCGGGTCTTCGATCAACTCGTCTTAGATACCGATCCCAACCTGACCAACGTTCTGATCGGTGAGGATTGGAAGATCTGGAGGGTTGATTTTTCCCGATCCTTTCGCCTTCAAGGTAAGCTAAAAAGCCCCGACGACCTGGTCCGCTGCGACCGGCACTTGTTTGAGAAACTGAAAACGTTGGACGGCAACGAACTGCAGGAAAAGACCAAGCACTATCTCAACAAGATGGAAGTGAAAGCGGTGATGCAACGACGGGACCTGATTGTGGAGCGGTTCCAGAAGCTGATCGCGGAAAAAGGCGAGAGCGAAGTGCTGTACTGAATCACACATCTTTTGGGTTTCGCGCACGCCTTACCGCAATGCGTTTCTGGAGATCGGGCACGGGGTCACTCAGTCATTCATGCATTGAGGATCGCGGGGTTCGTGTAAAGTTGGGCGCCGCTTGTTTCTTGGGCTCAGGGCCATGGTTCTACGGTCATTACTAAATCGTCCCGGTCATCCGGGGAATAAGGAGAACGATATGTTGAAGAAGTTGCTGATTCTGTTGCTCGCCTCGGTTCTTGCCTTGCCACTGGCAACGGCGGTGTTCGCGCAGGACGCTCCAGCCAAAGGAAAGATGGCCAAGGAGGCGCGTTGGGAAGGCCACGTCGTGCGGAGCAGTAAGGACAAATCCACCCTGACCGTGCGCAAGACGGGTTCGTCGGACGAACGCACCATCAAGTACGACGACTCGACGCGCTGGGTCAGTCAAGAGCACGGTAGCAAAAAGGTTAACGACATTACTTCCGGCGATGTGAAGGATGGTGACCGGGTGATCTGTACCGGAACCTGGGATAAAGAAGGCGTGCTCCACGCCAACCTGATCTCCAAACGGCTCACGGGGATGTAGTAAGTATCGTGTGGCTGGTTGATAGTGGACCGTACCATTGGAACCGGAACGGTGGACGACGTGGTGTGCAAGTGCGCCGCTCGTTCCGGCTTTCCTCCACGACCTCTACTATCCAGGCCTTTTGCTCGGCGTTTTCGGGTTCTGGACTGCGAGACTAGACGATTTTTTCAACTTGTTGACTTATTTAGCTTTGTCAGCCTAAGATGCACCGCACTAGAGGATGTCCTGCGGAACTTAATGGTATCGTTCAAATCCGGCAGGGCTCGGCCGTAGGAGGCAGGAAAATGGTCAGCCCTCCAGTCTGGATTCATCCGCGCCGCGTTTGCATTTCCCTCCTGGCACTGCTTCTGTCGGTTGGGCTGGCTTGGGCGAGGCCCAAGAAAACGTCCGCCGAGCCTTCCGAATCCCTGGTCGCCATCGGAGATGTTCATGGCGATTTTGACGACTTCGTCTCCCTTCTTCAACACATCGGTCTCATAGACAAGCAAAACCACTGGATCGGCGGTAAGACCACGCTGGTCCAGCTGGGGGACACCCTGGATCGCGGCCCCAAGCCGCGCGAGGTTATGGACCTATTGATGGCACTGGAGAAAGAAGCGGACCAGGCTGGCGGCCGGGTGGTGAGCCTGCTCGGCAATCACGAGATGATGAATATCATGGGCGACTTGCGCTATGTCACACCCGTGAACTATGCCAGTTTTTCCGACAGCAATTCCGAGAAACGGCAAAAGTCTGCCTATGAAGAATACGCGAAATGGCGCAACAAGCACCCCGAGTTGATCGCCGAGCTTTCTCAACCTATGGAATTAACTGAAGCGGAGTGGATGGCGAGGCATCCGCTGGGTTACGTTGAGCAACGCGAGGCCTTCAGCCCCAAGGGAGAATACGGCAAGTGGCTGCGCGGCCATAACGCCCTGGCCGAAATTGGAGGAGAGATCTTCTTGCACGGGGGCATTCATCCTGACTTGGCCAAGATGAAAGTTGATGCACTGAACAGCCGGATTCGCGACGAAATCAAGCAGTTCGATGCGACCAAGCAGTATTTGCAGGATGAAGGAGTGATCCTGCCCTTCTTTAATATGCAGGAGATCACTTTTGCGGCCCAGGCGCAAGTCATCGCCGAGCGCAAGTCGCGTGTTCCCGCGAGCCCGGAACGCCAGGCCAAAATCCTGGAGCTCCTGAAGTACGGGGAGTGGCTGAGCGTGAAGCCTGATGGACCCTTGTGGTTTCGCGGCTACGATCAGTGGAGCGACGCTGAAGGCACGGCGCAGATCGACAAGATCCTGGACGCCTACAAAGTGGCGCACATTGTCGTAGGACATACAGTCCAGAGGAGTGGGCGTATCCGACCCCGTTTTGGCGACAAAGTGTTCCTGATCGACACCGGGATGCTCAGCAGCTACTACCCGGGCGGCAGGGCGTCAGCCCTGGAAGTCTGCAGCGACACCAGATTTACCGCCAAGTATATGGACCAGCAGCTCGTACTGATCGACCCCGCCGCTTCGCCTGGAAAGGCAGCTTCCGTGACTGCTGCCGGGGTTGAAGGTGCGGCCGGGACTTCGGAAAAGCCTGACGTCTTACCGGCGGTTGGTGGCATCTGTCAGGCGATGGCGCCCCCGCCACAATAGGCGCGGTGACCAGGGAGAGTCTTCCACCAATGAAGAAGTGGATCGAACGCGCGCTGAACATCCACTCCGGCGATTTGGGGCGTGGCACCCTGCTATGCGCCTGCCTGTTCCTGGTGATCAGCAGCTACGTAATCGGCAAAGTGGCGGGTGCCGCACTCTTCCTATCGCGCTTCCAGGCCAAGCAGCTGGCCTACGCCGATATTTCCAGTTCTGTAATCGTGGCCCTGGTGGTGGCGGGGTACGTGCTCGTGGCGCGGCGAGTCGCATTGCAGGGCCTGCTGATCGGCAGCACGATATTTTTCGCCAGCAATTGCACGATATTCTGGGCCCTGGCCCACTATCGCCCCCACCTGGCCTGGCTGTTTCCGGTCTTCTACATCTGGGTAAAAGTCTTTGGCGTGCTGGCCCCGACCCAGATCTGGACTCTGGCCAACTATGTTCTTACCACTCGCGAGGCCAAGCGAGTTTTCGGAATGGTGGGCGGTGGCGCCATTGCGGGCTGGATCTTTGCCGGCTATTTCTCCAAAGCGATCGCCAAGACCTTCGGCACAGAAAGCCTTCTGCTGGGCATGGCCCTGTTCCTGTTGATTTGTACCGGGCTGATCGTCTTCATCTGGCGCAGCGGGCAAGTCGCCGTCGGCGGGGCGCATGGCATGACAGAGGGATCCGCCGAATCCGGCCCACGGAACATTTTTTCCAGCATGCGCGTGGTGTTCTCTTCGTCCTACTTGAGGGCCATCGCCGCCGTCATCTGCATTTCGTCCCTGGTGACCACACTGACAGGTTGGCAGTTCCTCGCCCTGATGCAGCAGTTCCTGGTAAAGAAGGATGTAATAGCCGCTTTCTACGGCGACTTCAACTTCTACGCCGGCATACTATCGTTGATGTTCCAGTTGCTGTTCACCAGTAGATTTCTGCGCAGATTTGGCATTGGTACAGCGCTGTTCATGCTTCCCGTCACGGTATGGCTGGGTTCAGCCGGCCTCCTGGTTTTTGGTACGCTGAGCGCGGTGGTGGCGCTGAAAGCGGGCGACCAGGTGCAGCGCTATTCCCTGGACAAATCCACCACCGAATTGCTCTATCTTCCGCTCCCTAGCCGGATCAAGTTACAGGTTAAGTGGTTTATCGATACCGTAATCTGGCGGCTGGGTGACGGATTGTCGGGATTGGTGGTTCTGATTTTCGCCACCACTCTGCATTGGCCGGCACGCCAGATCAGCTGGATTGCGCTGCTGTTTGTGAGCGGCTGGCTGGTGGCGGTTGCGGTTGCTCGCCGACAGTATGTCGCTACCCTGAAGGAGAGTATTTCCCAACATCGAGTGGACGTCGAGCATGCCTCCCACTCCGTATTGGACCGTTCGACCGCGGAGTTGCTGGCGACGAATCTCTCCGCCTCCGATCCCAAGGAGATCCTTTATGCCCTCAGCCTGTTTGAAGTGGAGCGGCAAAGGGCCGCACACCCGGTAATCCGGAGCTTGCTGTACCATTCCTCGCCGGAAGTCAGGCAGAAGGCAATCACCATCCTCTCCGAAACGGGGGACAAGACGGTGCGGCCGGAGATTGAAGCTTTGCTGCGGGATCCGGACCTCAACGTGCGCACTGAGGCTCTGCTTTACCTTACGCACCATGCGCACGTTGATCCACTGGAGTTGATGCGGGACGAGGGCGACTTCGCCGACTTTTCGGTGAGTTCGGCGGTGGTGGCATTTCTGGCGCGGCCGGGCGAGACGCAGATCCTGGAGGCTGCGCAGCAGATTCTGGCCAACATGGTCGGCGAAGCCGCGCCGGAGCGGCAGCGTCACCGGGCGGAGGCGGCCCGCTTGCTGGGCAAGCTCCCGGACTGCTTTGATCCGTTGCTCTCGAACCTGTTGGCCGACCCCGACCCCGTGGTCGCCCGCGAGGCCATCCACTCCGCCGGACAATTGCGCAAGCGCCGGCTGGTGCCAAACCTTCTCGACCGGCTGTCCCATCACGAGCTGCGCGCCGAAGCCGCCAAGGCGCTGGGCGAGTTCGGGGACTCGATCGTCGGGGCGTTGCGCGACCATCTTGCCGACACCTCGGTGGCAATCGAAGTGCGGCGGGAAATCCCGGGCATCATGGTGAGGATTGGCACGCCGGCGGCGGCACAGGTGCTCATGGAAAACCTTCTGGAAAGCGACACCACCTTGCGCTTCCGCATTATCAGCTCCCTGAACAAGCTGCAACGCATCCACCCTGAGATCGAAACTGACACCCAGATGCTGGAAACGGTGTTGGCGGCCGAAATCCTGGGACACTACCGCTCCTATCAGATTCTCGACAAACTGGGGACAGTCGAAGACGAAGATCCCGTGGCCCGCGCATTGACCGAGTCTATGAAACAGGAATTGGAGCGGGTCTTCCGCGTGCTGGGCCTGCTGTATCCCCATCTTGATGTGCATAGCGCTCATCTGGGTCTGCAATCCAAGAGCGTAGCCGTTCACGATAATGCGCTGGAATTCCTGGATAACGTCCTGAAGCCTCAGTTGCGTGAAATACTGGTGCCGCTGCTGGACAGCAAGGTCACGGTGCACGAGCGGGCTCACTTCGCACAACGGTTGGTCCACACCAAAATCGAAAACCAGGAACAGGCGGTCGCGGCCCTTGTGGCCAGCGACGACCCCTGGTTGAGGTCCTGCGGCGCGTATGCCGTGGGTGCATTTGGTCTGCGATCTTTGGAAGATCAATTGAATCGCTGCCTGAACGATTCGGACCCACTGCTGCGGGAAACCGCTAGAGCAGCCAAGCTGCGCCTCGAGGCGTTAGTCACGAAGGATTGAACTTTCAAGCAACAGCAAGAAGGTCATTCAGTCGAGGGGAGTACTCCAATGCATAGATTTCATCGACCGTGGTCGAAGATCATCCTGGCAGCGGCATTCTTGATCTCCCCATACCTCGTCAGCGCAGCCGATGAGACTGCTCTGACCAAGGAGCAGATCAGGCATTTCCTCCTTACCGCGAAGATCGTCAGCGGCAAGCAATCCACCAAAGGCATTACTCAACCCTGGCGGCTTACGCTGAGCGATGGCACGTTGACCCATGACGCTTCCTTCCAGGCTATCGACGAACACAAGACCAACATGACGATGGCGAGCGGCCGGGTGGAAATGAACTTCGTGGATTCCTACAAGTACAACATCGCCGCCTATGCGCTGGCCGAACTGGTTGGTCTGGATGACATGCTTCCGGTTTATGTGGAGCGATCATGGCACGGCAATGCCGGCTCGCTGAGCTGGTGGTTGCCGGTAAAGATGGATGAAGCAGATCGCCTCAAACAAAACATACCGGCTCCCGATCCGGATGCCTGGAATAATCAGATGTACAAGGTACGGGTCTTCGACCAACTGGTTTACGATGACGACCCAAATCTTACGAATGTGCTGATCGGCGAGAACTTCAAGATTTGGAGGGTTGATTTCAGCCGTGCCTTTCGCCCATACAAGGAGTTGAGAAACAGCAAAGACCTGGTGCGCTGCGACCGGCAGTTGTTCGAGAAGCTGAAGGCACTGGACGCCAACGAAGTGGCGGCAAAGACCAAGGGTTATCTCTCCAAAGATGAAGTGAAGGCGGTGATGGCGCGACGGGACAAGATCGTGACCCAGTTCCAGAACATGATTTCCGAAAAGGGCGAAAAAGAAGTGCTGTACTGAAGCCTGCTGCCCGCCGGGCAATCACTTTGCCGCTGGTCTTCACGCCTTCGAGAATCTCCCTTTTGCAAATTATTTTGGTGCTGATTTCACCTGAGCGAGAACGGCAACGTCCAACTTTGAATAGTACTTCTTCACATCGCTTGCCCCGTATTTTTTACGGAATTTCTCGACGATAGACGAGACTCGTCCGGCATCAGTGAGGGGAACCGCCTGAAACTCACCTTGTGCGCCGTGCGCATCGATCCCAATCGACGAGTTCTTCAGCACGTTCTTGTACCACTGCGTATCCGACCCCTGCACTGGCAGGAGATAAAGCTTATCTTCGTCCAATACGAACCATATTGGGTTGGAGATGCTGCGACCTGATTTTCTGCCGATCACCGTGATGTTAATTTCACGAGATCGGGAGAGGCGATCTCTGAGAGCATCCTTCGGCGCTGGCATGTGCCACTCCTTATCCCTGATCGCGACAAATTCTACAAGAGCTTACGGCTCAGCGACCAGTCATTTGCTCCAGCCGATCGGGGTACCGGGCCCTATGGACGCGAAATCATCTCCTGCTTGTCTGCGGAGCTTGATCTTTAGCACCCAAAACACAAAGAGCAGACCACCGCATCCTTTATGATGTGTCCGGTTTCGCCTGTCGAGATGCCAAGGCATACTTCTCCCTGAGCCAGATTCCGAGCACAATGCACTCACCAGCAACAAAGATCACGCCAAAAACCACTTTATTGTGCTCGGCCAACCAACTCGGCAAGTAGATATCGAAGTTGTGGGCGCGGTTGGAGGTGTACCTGGCAGCCAAATCGGACAAGGGGCATCTGCCACCATTCACGGCCAGCACGCCACACTCCAGCAGAACCAGTCCGCTCAAGAGCGCAGCCCAGCGAAATCGACGCAACACGCCTGCAACGGGCAATGCCACAATGCTGGTTGCCAGAAAGGCCCAAATCAGCGTGTGCGCCACCTTGATCGCTGTCAACATTTCGATTTCATTCCTGCCTCACCCCGGCAATGTTCTCGATCGGCACGGAGCCACGTCGGGGCGTTGAACCTGCCGCAGCCAGTTGAAGCAGCCTTCGGCCGACCAGGAAGAACCATATCGGGTACATAGGGCCCGCGATTGCCATGAGGACAACCCCAGAACGCGGGAGGAAAAGTCCGGACACAATGTGGGACAGATCGAGCCCATGCATAACGATACCGAGGTAGGCAGTTGTCCTGCCGAAGACGCTGCTGTGAAGCATCACCACCGATATCATCACAGCTCCACACTGCACCAGAACTCCACCCATGATGGCGCCCGTGCCGTGCCAGATGTCCGTGGCCAAAAGCGCCTCTCCGGCGGCCAGGAGTTGAGCCCTGGCGGCCTCTGTCGTCGCGGCCGCATGCTTTTGACTGAGCGAGACCATCGATAGGGCTGTGGGCGTCGCCAGCAGGAGTGTGGTCCCCAGCATGGCAAGAACGGTGGAGAGAATCACATTCGCGCGATCGGTGCGCCTCAGGGCGGCAAACAGGCCGAGGAACAGAAGGTAGTACAAGGGCATCACGACCACCGTAGGCAGATCGAGACGCAACAGTCCGACCATCCTGTCGTTCTGGAGCAGCGTGAACGCCTCGGCGGCTGTCGCGGGCTGTCCGCCGAGGAGCACGAGCTGAACGATAGTCGCGAGCGAGTAAACGATAAGAATCAACGCTGCGATTCCGCCGACCCTACACAATCCGCTCCAGTCGGAGGCAGTGGACTCGACCCAAGAAGATCTGTCCTCCTCTTTTGACGGCTTCAATGTTCCTCCTTGCTCCGCGTTTCTGATTGTGATCGAATCAGATTCCCGCGCTATTCCTTCGCCGATGTTGCCAATCACTTACTGGCACCATCGGGTTTGCCATACCCTAGCTGGAGCAGTTTTCGGCCAACCAGCAGATACCAGATCATGATCGAGAGCCCGCCAGCACCGGCAATTACCATCCCCGCGTCAGTCAACCTCTGCGCGAAAGTTAAGATGATTTCCACGGCCATTAGCAGCGCATTTCCCAGAATTCCTGCGTAAGCGGTGCCTTTGCTGAAGACATTTCCTCTCAGCATGACCGCGGAGATTACCAAGCCTGAGAATTCGATGAGGAGAAGACCCGCGCGGTTTTGTCCCTCAGCAAGCATGGCCTGCCCTGCCGCGATTAATAAGGATCTCTGCGCATCTGTGGTCGCACCCGCGTATTGACCGCTAAGGGAGAGCATTGGGAAGGCCCTACTGCTTGCGAGATAGACTGCAAGCCCCACGAAGAAAAGGATGGCGCCGAATGCCCCGTATGCTTCGTGGTCGCGTTTGACGGCAGCGTAGCTGGCGAAAATCATCGGAGCTAATAAAGCTGCGCCAGCGATATTCATGAGACCGAGGTTTCGTAGCCCAAGAAACCAATTGTTCTGAAGCAGGCTGAACCAGTCGATTACGGTCACCGTCCGCTGCGACGCACGTGCCATTCCGGGCAGGAAACCAATGGCGACTTCGGCCACAGGAGCCAATACCGCGATCAGGGCAGTGACTCCGGCGAGTTTATAGAGACCTTTCCAGCTGGACTCGGCCGCGTCGGCATTAATAACCTGCTTTAGGTCTGATTGCGACACTTATTCCTCCCACAAGAGTGCCGTCCCCTACGACGAGTGCTATCGTCGCGAGCGTGTAATCGATCAGAATCAGCGCGGCGATTCCGCCGACCCTACACAAATCGCTCAAGCCGGAGATGGGAGGCTCGCCATGAGCCGAGGTTTCCTGTTCATTTCCAGGTTTCAGTGATCCTCCGCACCGTGTCTTGAACGCGATCGACCGAGTTTCCGGTCCGCTTCCGCTCTCCAAATCCGGGCATGGGCTCAGGCGGCCCGCTCGAAGCCAGGCAGGGCCGCTCCTACCAGAAGAATCAGAGCACCGCAGAGCAAATAGACCAATTGGATAGGATGGCGGTAGCCGATCAGCACAATCTGGCTTGTGATCCAACCGATAAGAATCAATCCGCCAACAACCGCGGAAATAGCCGCCGACCAGCTCTCGTGCAGGGCTAACCAGCCCCCGACGATGTTGCTGCCACCCACGACCAGGCACAGCACCAGGCCTGGAATCAAATAGGTGTGAAAAGGGGTGCCAGCGAGTAAATTGAGGGGCATTCCCAATAACGCCCCACTTGGAGTTGCCGCCAGGGCCCCGCCGCCAATAACTGCGCCGATGCCGACCAGCAACTCAAGGACACCCAGGCTGCGTGTAATGAGCTTGCGACATATCATCGAAGCCTCCCCCCTCTAAGAGCTGAAGGGCAATCTCACAGGGCCCGAATGGTACGAGCAAGGGAAAGACATGAGTCGACCCGATTCGACGTTCGTCACCCTCCAGGCGCGATCGCTACGGCAATCGAACGGATTGAATCTAAAGGATTCCGCCGGTGATTTCCGTGACTACAATCACTGCCAGGGATGCCTTCAGTCACTGCTCTTGCAGTCCCGTCCGCCGAATATTGCGTTGATGCTGCATGACCCGCCAGGCATTAGCCGACAAAGACTGTCGATGGCCTCATAACACCAAAGGCCCGGCGCAGGCCAGACCACGCCACGCATCGGTCCTTTTCGGATTTATCAGGGTGCCACCAAGGCGAGTTGCAAAAGACCAGCGGCAGGAAAGCAAATCGCTAGTCAAGAGGATGAGGATGCAGAGGTGGGTGACTTTTGGGCGGAGGGACAGTCCGACTGGTTGTCCGCAACCTGGCCCATTCCTGCACAGATCCGGAACGATTTTCCACAACTCCGCGCTCCGCAGTCTTCATAGCCAGGTCGATGACCTGTTATGTTATCAGCGTTCTCTTTTGCTGGCGGTGCGGGACACAGATCCTGCGGACGAACCCGAGAGGAAGAAACGTGGTGACTTTTGCCAAATCCGCCCCTCCTAACACGGACAAACGCTGGCGTTTGGTGGATGCCACTATGCGCCGCCAGGGCCAGCAGTCCCGAGGCTTGATTGAGGTTCTGCACACGGTACAGGAAGCGTTTGGCTACCTTGACGAGCAGGCGCTGCGATACGTCGCGACGTCGCTGCGAGTCCCCCTCAGCCGAGCATACGGCGTCGCCACCTTTTATCATTTCTTTACCCTCAAGCCCGCAGGGGAGCACACCTGTGTGATATGCATGGGAACGGCCTGCTACATCAAGGGTGCTGCTCAACTGCTCGAGGCGGTACACCGAGGACTTGGGCGTGTCTGCAGGCGAAACGACCAGCGATGGAAAAGTCTCGTTGCTGACCGCGCGCTGTCTGGGTTCCTGTGGACTCGCTCCCGCCGTGGTGTACGACCAGGAGGTCGCCGGCAAAGTGAACTCCTCAAGCGCTACGCCAACACCTGTCGCAATGGACTCGCCATGACGCCTGACGAACTGAAGCAAATCGCGGATACTGAACGCGAGTCACTGGGCTGTTTCCGCCATCGCGTGAACGTCTGCGTTGCGGCGGGATGCCTTTCTTGCCAAAGTGACGCCGTCAAGGAAGCCCTCCAGCAGGACGTCTCACGGCGCGGGTGGGGAGAGCGCTGCCAGGTGAAGGGCACCGGTTGCATGGGACTATGTGCCGACGGGCCACTGGTTTCAGCCGGGAGTGAGCGGTTGTACAAAGGCGTCGCCGCCGCAGATGCTGCTGAAATCCTGGATAGCCTGGAGGGCCCGGCTGTCTCCCGTTTGCGTTGTCCGACGGACGTTCCATTCTTCCAGCGGCAGCAAAAAATCGTGCTGGAAAATTCTGGTGTGATCGACCCCGAGCGCATCGAGGAGTACATTGCGGCGGAGGGTTACCAGGCCCTCATCCGGGCCTTGACCGAGATGACGCCGCGGGACGTCATCGAACAAGTGATGAAGAGCGGCCTGCGCGGGCGTGGCGGCGCCGGATATCCCACCGGTTTGAAATGGAGCACCGTTGCCAAGTCGGTAGGTACGCAGAAGTTTGTAATTTGCAACGCCGACGAAGGCGATCCTGGCGCGTTTATGGATCGCAGCGTGCTGGAGAGCGATCCCCATCGCGTGCTGGAAGGTATGTTGATTGCCGCATACGCCGTGGGTTCCGCCGAGGGCTATATCTACATCCGGGCCGAGTATCCGCTTGCCATCAAGCGCTTGCGCAACGCGATTCGTCAAGCGGAGCGAGCCGGACTGCTGGGAGCCAATATCTGTGGGACGCGTTTCAATTTCAAGGTCGACTTGAGGCTTGGGGCTGGGGCGTTCGTCTGCGGCGAGGAGACAGCGCTGATCGCATCGGTAGAAGGAAAACGTGGCACGCCGCGTCCGCGGCCCCCTTATCCCGCCATGGAAGGACTTCTGGGAGAGCCCACCCTGATCAACAACGTCGAGACCTTCGCCAACATTCCCCCCATCATCCGCAACGGCGGCGATTGGTATGCCCAGATCGGCACGGAGACCAGCAAAGGCACAAAAGTATTCGCGCTGGCTGGCCGCGTGCAAAATACCGGACTCGTCGAAGTGCCCATGGGGATCACCTTGCGGGAGATGGTTTTTGAGATCGGCGGCGGAATTCCTGAAGGCCGGAAATTCAAAGCGGTGCAGACCGGCGGGCCCTCCGGCGGTTGCCTGCCCCCTGACACTCTGGATATACCCGTGGACTACGAGTCGCTTGGCCCGCCTGGGATCGATCATGGGATCGGGCGGAATGATCGTGATGGACGAAAGTTCCTGCATGGTCGATGTAGCCCGCTACTTCATGGATTTCTGCATGACCGAATCCTGCGGCAAGTGCGTCCCCTGTCGCGTGGGCACCTACCAGATGCACCGCATTCTCAGCGCCATTACAGATATGACTGCCACGCCCCAGGACCTTGCCATGCTTGAACAGTTGTGCGATCTGCTGAAGCACACCAGCCTGTGCGGGCTGGGACAGTCCGCGCCCAACCCGGTAGTGAGCACACTGAAATCTTTCGCAGCGGAATACAAAGCTCATATTGAAGATCACAAGTGTCCTGCCGGAGTCTGCGGCAAGCAACCCGTTGGAGCCAGTGTATGACCCTGGCTCCGGGGGTAAAGACGCTGAAGATAGATGGCCGCGATTGCAGCGCCCGTCCAGAAGAGACCATTTTGTACGTTGCCCGCGAGAATAAGATTCACATTCCCCAGATGTGTGAACTGGAAGGCCTTTCCACGGTGGGCGCATGCCGGCTGTGCCTGGTGGAAGTGAAGGGATCGAACCGCCTGCTGCCGGCCTGTGTGACCCACGTCGAAGAGGGCATGGAGGTTACGACCACCTCAGAACGGCTCGATCACTATCGCAAGATGATCGTCGAGCTCATGTTCACCGAACGTAACCACATCTGCTCGGTCTGTGTTTCCAACGGCCATTGCGAACTTCAGACCATGGCCCAGAACCTCGATATCACGCACGTTCGCTTTCCCTATCGCTACCCGCAGGCGGAAGTGGACGCCTCGCATGACCGTTTCGTGATCGACCATAACCGTTGCATCCTGTGTACGCGATGCGTTCGGGCGTGCGATGAAATTGAGGGCGCGCATACCCTGGACATCATGGGCCGCGGGATCGAGTCGCGGGTGATCACGGATCTCAACCAACCCTGGGGATCGTCGGAAACCTGTACCGGTTGCGGCAAGTGCGTCCAGGTTTGTCCCACCGGAGCGTTGTTTGAGCAGGGCCGTTCCGTTGCCGAAATGGAAAAACGCCGGAACTTCCTGCCCTACCTGACCCTGATGCGCAAGGAACACGAGTGAGCAAGAAACGTCTCGCCACCGTCTGGCTCGATGGCTGTTCCGGTTGTCATATGTCGTTTCTCGACATGGACGAGCGGTTGATCGCGATCTTCCAGATCGCGGATCTCGTGTACAGCCCCCTGGTGGACGCAAAAATCTTTCCCGAGAGCGTGGACATCACCCTGGTTGAGGGCGCGGTCAGCAGTGAGGAAGACTTGCACAAGATTCAGACGGTGCGAGCGCGCACGAAGATCCTGGTTTCGCTGGGTGACTGTGCGGTGACGGCAAATGTTCCCGGCATGCGTAATCCTTTCACGACCAAATCGGTTTACGAGCGGGCCTACTGTGAAAATGTGACTCTGGACCCGGGGATTCCCGATCAGGTGGTGCCCCGCCTCTTGCCCTGCGCCCGTCCGGTACACGAGGTGGTAGCCGTGGATGTGTACGTTCCGGGCTGTCCGCCCTCTGCCGACGTGATTTTTTACGCCCTGAGCGAATTGCTGGAAGGTCGCAAGCCGGATCTGAGTTCGAAGACGCGATTTGGAGCGTAGGAGCCGAATTGGAACAACCCAGAACCATCGTCATTGACCCGGTAACCCGAATCGAGGGGCACTCCAAGATTACGTTGCATCTCGACGATCAGGGTCGCGTGGAAGACGCCCGTTTTCACGTTACCCAGTTTCGCGGCTTTGAGAAATTTTGTGAAGGCCGTCCCTTTTCCGAGATGCCGTCTCTGATGGCGCGCATCTGCGGCATTTGTCCGGTGAGCCACCTGATCGCGTCGGCGAAGGCTTGCGACGCACTTCTGGCGGTGAGGATTCCGCCCACCGCCGACAAATTGCGCCGCATTTTCAACCTCGCCCAGGTGGTGCAATCGCATGCCTTGAGCCTTTTTCATCTGTCGTCGCCCGACCTGCTGCTGGGAATGGACGCCGATCCGGCTCAGAGCAATCTGGTGGGCGTGCTGGAAAAGAATCCAGCCCTGGCGCGCGACGGAATTGGGCTGCGTAAGTTTGGCCAGCAGATCATTGAGCGCCTGGGAGGCAAGCGCATTCACCCGGCGTGGGTTGTGCCGGGCGGGGTAAGCGAACCGCTGAGCGCTGGAAACCGCGATGAGATCCTGCGATCGGTCCCCGAGGCGCTCGCCATTGCTCTTCGCACCATTGAGTGGTTCAAGGGGACCATGGAGCGTTTTCGTGAGGAGATCGCGACCTTCGGCAATTTCCCAACGCTTTTCATGGGCATCGTGAAGAAGGACGGTGGCCTGACCTTCTACGACGGCGCCCTCCGAATTACGGATGCCTCCGGCAAAATCGTTGCCGACGGCCTTGATCCCACTCGCTATTTCGACTACATCGGCGAAAAGGTTGAATCCTGGAGCTACCTGAAATCAGCCTACTACAAGCCCGCGGGATTCCCCGATGGCATATATCGGGTGGGGCCGCTGGCCCGCATGAACGTGGCGGACCGTTGTGGCACGCTGCGTGCCGACCAGGAGTTGGCCGAATTCCACGAACTGCAACGCACTGCGGTGCTGAGTTCATTCCACTATCACCACGCGCGGCTGATCGAAATTCTCTACTGCATCGAGCGCCTGGAGCAACTGCTCACCCACGCCGAGATCCTCGATAAGCACGTGCGAGCCATCGCGCGTCCCAATGCCTTGGAAGGTGTAGGTGTGGCTGAGGCGCCGCGAGGTACGCTGCTTCATCACTACAAGATCGACGAACAGGGCTTGATCCGCTGGGCTAATCTTATTATCGCGACGGGTCAAAACAACCTGGCCATGAACCGCAGCGTCCTGCAGGTTGCCAAGCACTTCGTGCGTGGCGACCGCCTGACACCGGGTGCCCTGAATCGCGTTGAAGCAGTCATCCGGGCGTACGATCCCTGCCTGAGCTGCTCGACGCATGCGTTGGGGCAAATGGCGTTGCGCATCCAGCTGTTAAGCCCCAGCGGGGAAGTGCTGGATGAAGTCGTTCGCTCCTGAGAAGGAGCGCGCCAAAATCGATCATCCGCCATGACACAAGTCCTCATTGTCGGCTACGGTAACCCGTTGCGCTGCGACGACGGCCTGGGTTGGTGCGCGGCGGAAGCGTTGTCGCGAAGTCTGCCCTTCCCAGAAACTGAAATTGTCATCTGCCATCAACTCGCTCCGGAACTGGCTGACAATCTGAGATATGCCGATCTGGTCTTCTTCATTGATGCTGCTCACGCTGGTAAACCCGGAGAGCTGACTTGTGAGCCTCTGACCTTACAACCAGGAATCAGCGCCTCCCACCAGCTTTCGCCTGCTCGTGTTCTTGCCCTGGCTCAGCAACTCTACGGTGCTGCTCCGCGGGCTTTTGCCATTTCCTTGTGTGGCGAATGCTTCGATCATGGTTCCACTCTTTCCGCGACGGTGGAAGCTGGTCTTCCGAAGCTGACTGCCCTGGTAGAAACCCTGACGCGACAAATGATGGCGGGGCCAGATTGCTGAGTCCTCGATTTCTTCAGCGCGCTCCACCGTCACCGCCGGGAGGCTCACATGGATGGACCGCACTTCAGCGAATCCCCATACCCGCTCCTTTCCGGTGGCGTACGAACCCCGATCAAGCCACAAGGTCCATCTCAGCTTCGAGTTCAAGTTCCTGCCTCAGTGTGTGCACTATCGACAATGGAATGCGGAGGACTCTCGATTTCCCGGACCGCCGAGCGATGCCTTCAACCGCAAACCCGTCGCCGTCGGGAATAGGATCCGAGAGCAGATCGAAGTCCTCGCCATACAGCCTGATGTGCCGTGCCTTGGCATACCCGAGCTCCTTGAGTTTGTGACAAATGAACAGTTGTTTATCATGTTGCCTGATCATGACATAACCTCGCTATGCTTGGTCGTCAGAAGCTAGGTTTCCAAACCATAACCTTGGTGCGAGGTGAGCTTCTGATCCTGGCGATACTCCACTCGCCATTCGCCCACATGCACACGAGGTTGAAAGTTCTGTTCAACGGCAAGGGCGCGCGCTACCAGGCACACGGTCTTGGCTTTCTGCAGTAAGCGGAGCGCACGCGTCCGGTCCTCGTCGCTGGAAATAGTCAGGTTCGGACGAATCACGATTTCGTTGAAGGAATAGCCAGAATCGGTCTTGTGTACCGATCCCTCGACATCTACTTCCAGATCGGTATATTCAAGTCCTGAGTGCTCGGCGACGGTGTGAAAGGTAGTCGTGTAACAACTCGCGACCGCGCTGAGGAGCAAATCTTCCGGGGTCCACTTGCCTTCGAGGCCGTCAAGTTCGGGAGGCGCGGTAAAGTGGATCGCATTGGGAGCAGAGCTCGATATTGTAAGCCCGGTTTGTTCGGAACCCAGCCAAGCCACGACGCGATATTTTTGGGCATCTCCCATGATCAAGCTTCCTTTCCCTACGCCCGACCACATCGCCGGTAAGCGGCGGCACTAGAACAGAGTGAATGTAACGGTGACTGTCGTTTCTACTTCAATGGGTTCTCCATTCAACAAGAACGGCCGGTAGTGCCATTCTCTGACTGCGGCAATGGCAGCTGGCGCCAACATGGGGTGCCCGCTGACAAGCTCAAGCTCCTTGATGTCACCCTCCCTGGTAATAATGGCTTTCAGTATGACCTCGCCTTGTACCCGGGCTTGCCGCGCCAGAAGCGGATAGGTAGGTTCGATTTTGTGTAGCAGCAATCCTCGAATCACTCCCTGCGAAATGCGAACCCGTTTGGGCTGGACTACGGCCAGCTTTGGAACGGAGGCCAGGCTCGAAGTTTGGCTCACTATACCGCCGATAATTCCACCGAGTTGTCCACCGGGGATACCTCCCGCCACTCCTCCCACCACACCGCCGGTGAGCACGGGCGGAGGGGCTGCCTCCTCACGGATCATCTGCACCTTCTCGGGTATCCGGCTGGGCGTACGCAGCTGGCCGTTCAACAGCTCGCTCTCAACCTGCTTGACGACCTTGGCCACCGCCTGCGCCGCGGGCGGGGGTGGCGGAGGCGGTGGCGGCGCCAACAGGTAGGTTAGCAACTGCTGTTTCGGGAGCACGTCAGTGAACATCAGAGGCACGATAATCAGGACGCCGATCACCATGCACTGCACGGTGAATGAGATTACCGCTGCGAATTTGCGTCGCTTACGCTCCTGGTCGCCTGCGTCCAAAAGGCTATCCGCAAATAGCGGCCGCTGGTACGGTGGGCCAGAAATTTTCCCTAACCCCGGTTTCTGTGGGACCCGGACCTCTTCCCGAAACTCCACCCGATTTTCAATTTGGGGCTCTCGGATCTCAGTTGCAGTTGGCATGATGGCCTCCAGATGGACACCTTACCTCACCCCGATTTTCGATCCTGTGCTCCCTTCGCGCGGTGCGTAAGGTCACCTATTTTCGTGATGGCAATCACAATCCTGTCGCCAGTAACTGTTGCTCTTCACTGGAAGCGAGACTTGTTTTCTGCTGCTACAGGGAGGGACCGTTTGGATGCAACGGCAAGGTGGGCGGGTGACTCTTTTACTCTTCTCTACGCCCTTGTGGGAGTTGCCCCGCTGTCGCTTAGATCAAATATCGAGAACGCAGCCCGAAGGAAGTCAGCAGCCGAAGCGGTGGGATGAAAGGCCCGTCGTGGAAACGTGGCAGTTCGCCGACCAGTGCGCCGTCGCCGAACTGCCCCCACGAGCACACATATCACTCTGCTGCTGCAATCTCCCAGCGCTTCCCAACCTTCGCCAAAGTCAAGGTAGTCTTGACCGGATCGGCGTGATAAAAATTTGCGCCGTACTTATCGATCAAGGCCCCGCGCTCCCAGGTATTGAAGCTCTTGACCAGCGGGCCGGATGCATCAAAGGCCTCGCCTAACTGATTCGGCTCCCATTTCCAGATGAAGTCGACGATCGCATGGCTCGGATTGGTCATGGTGACCTTGGAGATCTCCACCAGCCTGCGGTCGGCGATCGGCACCGCGTAGATTTCCGTACCGTCCTCTTCTTTCGTCTTCGTCACTCCAGCGATCTTCTGCAATTGCGCTTCACCCTCTGAGGTCAGCGTCACCAGAGTAACCGGGCCCTGGTCCTTTCCCAATTTCAGGAAGCCGGCTTTCTCCAGCAGGCGGTAATTTGGATCGTGCGGCTTCACATTCACACTCGCGGTCACTTTGCCAACGTGAACATTAATCGTGGCCGGCATCTGTGCTTCTACCGCGTCGATCACCGAAGCAGCCTCTTGTGGTGTGAGTACTTGCCGGTATTGCCAAAGGTAGTATCCGGATACGCCGACGATCACCAGGATAAGGGCCACGATCAGCAGCAATGGGACAGCAGAAGCTTCCCGTTCCTCCATCTCCAGCTCTTGTTCGAACATTTTGAGGCCACCTCCTCTTTCTGAATTTTCACTCCCACAGGATCACCGTTTACGCTCCACGACCAGTTCCGGGTGTTCATGCCGGAATGTCTCCGTAACATGGCAACTCCAGCAGACCGGCTTGCAGGTCGAAAGCAAATCCTGCAGCTGATTCAGCCGGACATGGTCCCACTCAATCGTCCTGTGATCAGGTCCCATGAGGGCCGGGGTGTGATCGAGATGGTGGAGCCGTCCAAAGCGCTTGTGGCAATAGACACACGGTTTTCCCTCGTACCAATTGGACACAATGTTCCAGACCAGGCAGTTCTCCGGATCGGCCTCAATCTGGCTGAGGCATTCCTGACCACAGTCCTGACGCTCCGGCCAGCGCGAGCATCGATCCAGGCGAAGAGTGGAGTCTCCGACAAACATCGATGCTGCGGCTCTGCCTGCCGCCACGTCCACCGCTTCTTTGGTGAGCGTCTCCGGGCAGGTGATGAGACGCTTGCCGCGGTACATGAAATAGGTCTGCAATGCGGGGATGACGCGGGTAAGAAACAGGCCGACCACTACAGCTAATACCGAGATAGCAAGAAGAGTTAGTATTGTCATAAATACCTCCTCCCCGGGGCTCAACTTCGGGCAGACTCAGAAGACCCCGGGCTTCTCTGCTACCGTATTGTCACCGTTCTGCTCAAGTCACTGCGGTGCTCTTCGTCACCTAGAGATGTGATTGGACTCACTCCCCCCCGGTCAAGCCGGGCCGGAAACACCAATTGGGTCAATGTCTTGCCGCTATTTGAGGTCGGGAGGATGGCCCAGCGAAAGATAATGGGCAGCCTCTTCCGGCGGGACCGGATTGTAGAAAAATCCGGAAGCCCACTCGAAGCCAGTGATATGAAAAACCTGGGGCAGGATTTCGATATGCCAATGGAAGTCATCCTCGATGGTCTTCCAATAGCCCTCTCTTGGACGGGGGAAGGGGCGGTCGTGAAGGGATAGGTTGTAGGGGGGCCCGTCCAAGCGATGCTCCAATTTCTGCAGCACATTGCGCAGGATCTGGGCCAGATTTTCAATTTGAGCTCCCCCGATCCGGCTGAACGTACTGCTGTGATTCTTTGGGAGCACGCACATCTCGAAAGCAAACCGCGATGCGAAGGGAGCAAATGCGACGAAGTCGTCATTTTCGGCAATCAGTCGCTTCCGCGTCTTCAACTCCTGCTGGAGCACGTCGCAATAGATGCAGCGTTCCTTATGGGCGAAGTAATCACGAGCGATCATGAGTTTCGTCTTGACTGCGCGTGGCGTTACCGGGAGGGCCATGAGCTGCGAGATGGCATGACTAATGGTCTGCGCGCCCGCTCCTACACCATAATTCTTGAAGATCAACACATAGCGCACTCGTGTGTCCCCTTCAAGATCGACGATGCGAGCGATATAAGCTCTGATGACGTCAGAAATTTCCTTGATTTCCAGCTCGTGCAGGCTTCGGTCATGCCGCGCAGTCTCCGCAATGATCTCGTGCGCACCCACCCCGTTCATCAGGTCATGTAACGCTTCGGCACGCCGTCCCAGTTCACCTTCTATCTTCAGCCGGGGTTGGGAATTGGGCACCACCCGAACCGACCATCCCGGCCCGTTAGGAGAAGATCCTCGATTTCGGATGGCAAAGACTTCGGGTGGAGTCGCGGCCTCGTTGCCCTCACAGAATGGGCAGGGACCCGGGCCGCTCGTGAATTTCTCAAAATGAAAGTCTCCGGCCTGCACGCCGTCATTCTGCCCCACGATGACCCAGCGGTCGGTGAAAATGTCTCTCCGCATTTGGGACATAAACGGACTCTTCCTATGAGGAGGGGAATCGTGGAGCGCCCATGATCACTGGGTTTTGACCGCCGCCCATTTCCCCAAAAAACGTCTATGCGGGACAACAGGGATTTGACCCACTTGCACCGGTGCGCATCCCGCGGCAAAAAGTTCGGGAGCGGGATTCCATTCTCATGGTTATCCAGCCATAGCTTTGGCGTACAACCTTACTCCCCCGCGAGGTCATGGTCAAAGGCAGGTTCCCGGCGGTGACGCAGTATATATTACTGATCGCAGGGGACAGCGGGGCCGTCGATTTCTGCTCGCCAGAGAGCAGGCAAGATGGGCGGGAAGCGAACAGAAACCATCAATGTCGCGAACTTGCCAGGTGGGTATACAATCGTTGCCGCTTTCGAAGTCAAGGGAAATTGCGATTCACTCCAGGTCATTTCCGGTAAGGAGAAACAAATGCTCGTGCCCAGAGTCATCAAGATGCTGATGGTTGTGGCTGCGTTAGCGCTCACATCCGGAGCGCAGGAACAGCCCACGAAAACCATCCAGCACGTGCCCATTCGGAAGACGTCACCCGCTTCGGGCAAAGAGATGTACGTCAACTATTGCGCCGTGTGTCATGGCGCGGAGGGTAAAGGCAACGGTCCCGCGGCCGACGCTCTGAAGACTCCACCCGCCGACCTCACCGCATTGAGCAAGAACAACGGCGGAACGTATCCCGCACTCAAGGTCGGCTCTGCCATTCGCGGCGACGCCCAGGTGGCGGCGCACGGCAGCAAGGAGATGCCGATCTGGGGGAAATTATTTGGGACAATCAGTGGGGGCCATCAAGGCGAAGTAGACCAGCGGGTTGCGAACCTGGTCAGCTATATCAAGACTCTACAGTCCAAATAGCCGCAGGCGCGAATGCCGGCCTCATTTTGCCGTCGAGGTAGGGTGGGCCGGTATTCATGCCCTTAGTGTCTTCTCTGCTGGCTCCGCGCCAGTCCGGCGCAGGACGCCTACTCTCCCCGCGGTTTTCGCCGCCCCACACGGCTCAGGATACGCCGGACTTTTTTCGGGGACACGGAAAGGCGCGCCGCCACACGGGAAACCTTGCGTCCTTCCCGTTCCCAGACTTTCGGGATGATCAGTTCGGCGAACTCTTCACTAATCTGCTGGAAAGTCTTGTCCCCAACCGAGCCCTGCGACCAGGCGCGCAAAGTTGGATTCACGCTGCCGCCCCGCAAGACTTTGGCCTTCAGCGTCTGCAGGTCTTCCCAGGCACTGTCGGTGTGGTCGCCCTTGGTGAGAGTAACGGCTTGGTCGTAGCATCGCCGTGCCGCATCCGGATCGTCAAAGAAGCGATTGCAGTAGGTCAGGCCCTGCCAAACGTGGGTATGGGCCAGTAGCCGCCGGTTCTGGGTGTGTCTGGCCAGTTCGATGGCTTCGTGAGCGAAATCCTGGGCCAGGCGGGCGTGGTTGCCGGGTTCGGTGCTTTCGCCGATCCCTTCCTCCACCAGGGCGTTTTCGATCATGCAGAGCAGCAGGCGCGCCCGCGCCATCAGGATGTGGTCACGCTTTTCTTCGCCCAGGCGAAAGGCGGTCTTCGCCGCCGACTCGGCATGTTCGAGATCGCCGTTGTCCAAATGCAGATAGGCGTAGTTCAGGTGCACGCTGCCCAGGCCGTGGTGGTTTTCATACTGCTCGTAGATGGCGGCGGCTTCGGCGAGTTCGGCCAGAGCCTCCTGGCGGAGTTGTTCAAAGCGGCCGCGATACTGCGGCTTGCTCTGGCCGTTGCCGGCACGCCCGCGGGTGGCGGCCTTGCGGCGGCGAGCCGCCTCGGCATCAATCTTACGTCGCAACTGCAGGGCGATGAGCCGCTTCACATACGCCATGTTGTTCAGTGAGCGCGCCACGTTGCGATGCAGCGGATCTCGTTTCTTGTACTGCGCGATGGCCTTGGTAAAACTGTCAATGGCATGCTGGTAGCGGCCCTGGCGGCGCGCAATCCGGCCATACGAGGAATGAATGTTGCCCAGGGTAAGGAAATCATCGGTCTGGCTGAGGATGGCTTCGGCCTCTTCCAGAATCTCGGTGGCCTGGTCGGCATCTCCTTTTTGAAAGAAGAGCCAGCTCTCCAGCACGCGCATGACGGCGGCCATCGGCTGATGGCCGAGATCGGAGGCAAGTTCCCTGCCCTTCACCGCAAACGCGAGTGCCTGGTCGTACTCTCCCTTCATGCGCAGGCAGCGGCCCTTCCAGAAATTGGCGATGGCCAGGAGTTCGGCGTCGTCGGTCTCGGCCGCCAGACTCAGGACAAAATCAGAGTGCCGCAGGGCCTCATCCTTCGACTCTTCGGCCATCGCCACCATGCCCTCCGCCATACGCAAATACAGGTAGTCATGCAGAGGCAAGCGGGCGCGCACAGCTTTGGAAAAACGGGCGACAATCTCCTTGACCAGTCCGGGACGCTGGTAGCCGACGTCCACCCACTGCGCCAGATAGCCGGCGAAGGTCGCGGCGTTCCTTTGCCCCGGATCGAACGAGGTCAGCAAATCACGGCGCTCTTCCAGGCGCGCCAAGCCGCGTCCCACGCGGCGGCACACCAAGTCCTCCTTGAGCTGCGCTAGAAATTCATCCGAGATCTCGGTGGAGTTGGGGCTCATCTTGCGCGCCGGCGTCCTGCGTGTTCCTAGTCGATGTAATCATAAGCCACCAAAGTCAGGAAGTCCGCGAAATCCGGGCTGGTCATCATGTGCTGGTAGATCTCTGCCGCTTCGGCCATGCGGCTGCCTTTCAGCTTGTTTTTCTGCTCCACGATCACCTGGCGGACCATCTCTTGGGTCACTGGACGGCCATCGCTGAGCGTGGCTCGGTGGCGCACCCATTGCCACACCTGGGCGCGGCAGATTTCGGCGGTGGCGGCATCTTCCATCAGGTTGTAGATGGGAACGCAGCCCGACCCGCGCAGCCACGACTCCAGATACTGCAGGCCCACGTCGATGTTCCAGCGCAGACCTTCCTCGGTGATCTTGCCTTCGGGCACGGTGAGCAGATCCTTGGCCGTGACGCGCACATCCTCGCGGCGGCAACCGATCTGGTTCGCTTCCTTCATGTGTGCGTCAAAGATTTCCTTGGCGACCGGCACCAGGCCGGGATGGGCCACCCAGGTGCCGTCGTGTCCGGCCCGCACTTCGCGCAGTTTGTCCTGGCGCACCTTGTCGAGCGCCTTCTCGTTGGCCGCCGGGATCATTCTTGATGGGAATCTGCGCCGCCATTCCGCCCATGGCGTGAATGCCGCGGCGGTGGCAGGTCTGGATCAGCAGATCCACATAAGACTTCAGGAAATGCTTTTCCATCGTGACCATCGAGCGATCCGGCAGCACGAAGTCCGGGCGGTTCCGGAACTTCTTGATGAAGCTGAAAATGTAGTCCCAACGGCCGCAGTTCAGGCCGGAAGAGTGTTCGCCGCAGCTCATAGAGGATTTCGTCCATCTCGAAGGCGGCCAGAATCGTCTCGATCAGGACGGTGGCGCGGATGGTGCCGCGGGGAATGCCGAGTTCATCCTGCGCGAAGCAGAAGACGTCGTTCCACAGGCGGGCTTCGAGATGGCTCTCCAGCTTCGGCAGATAGAAATAGGGGCCGGTTCCCTTGCGGATCAGACCCTGTGCGTTGTGAAAGAAGTAAAGACCGAAATCGAACAGAGAAGCGGAGATGGGCTTGCCGTCCACCACGAAATGCCTTTCCACCAGATGCCAACCCGCGTGGCCGCACCAGCAGCGTTGCCACCTTGGGATTGAGCTTGTAGCTCTTCCCTTCCGGGCTGACGTAGCTGATGGTTCCCTCCACCGCGTCGCGCAGATTGAACTGGCCTTCGAGATTGTTCTGCCAGGTGGGCGAATTGGAATCTTCAAAATCAGCCATGAAGACGTTGGCGCCGGAGTTCAGCGCATTGATGATCATCTTGCGGTCCACCGGGCCGGTAATCTCCACGCGGCGGTCGAGCAGATCGTGCGGGATAGGCGCGACCGTCCATTCGGCCTGGCGGATGTGGGCGGTTTCGGGAAGGAAATCGGGCAACTGGCCGGCGTCGATCTGCTGCTGGCGGGCGCGGCGGCAGGCCAGAAGCTGCTGGCGGCGGGCTTCAAACTCACGCGCCAGCCTGGTCAGGAAAGCGCTCGCTTCCGGAGTAAGAATCTGCATTTCAACGTCACTGCGGAGGGCTGTGGTGGTTGTCATATCCTACATCTTAATGGTCGCGCCGCGCGTGTGCGGCCGACTAGTCCGAATCGGACGACCTGGTCAATGCGGACTACACGGTTTGTGGCCCGAGCGCGATTGCGGTTTACTTCTCCTTGAGCCGGCACGCCGGACAGGACAGCGCAACCATGCACACTCTGAAGCCCGCAGAAATGACCAAATACTGGCACAGCGACAACCGCTGGAGGGGCACCAAGCGTCCCTACTCCAGCCAACAGGTGGAGAAGTTAAGGGGCTCCTTCCAGGTCGAGCACACGCTGGCGCGCCTGGGCGCGGAGCGGCTGTGGTGGCTGTTGCACCACGAAGAGTATGTGCCTGCCCTCGGCGCCCTCACCGGCAACCAGGCGGTACAGCAGGTGCAGGCCGGGCTGAAGGCGATCTACCTCAGCGGCTGGCAAGTGGCAGCGGATGCGAATAACTCAGGCCATATGTATCCCGACCAGAGTTTGTATCCGGCCGACAGCGTACCCACTGTGATCCGGCGGATCAACAACGCGTTGCTGCGGGCCGACCAGATCCACCACATGGACGGCACGAACGGCATCCACTGGATGGCTCCCATCGTCGCCGATGCCGAAGCCGGATTCGGCGGCAGCCTGAATGCCTTCGAATTGATGAAGGCGATGATCGAGGCTGGCGCTGCCTGTGTCCATTTTGAAGATCAGCTTTCTTCCGCCAAGAAGTGCGGACACCTGGGCGGGAAGGTCCTGGTGCCGACCTCGGAAGCCATTCAAAAGCTGGTCGCGGCTCGCCTGGCCGCCGACGTGCTGGGCGTGCCGACTCTCATCATGGCCCGTACCGACGCCAACAGCGCCTACCTGCTCACCAGCGATATCGACCCGCGCGACCGCGAATTCGTGACCGGAGAGAGAACATCGGAAGGCTTCTTCCATATCCGCGGGGGCTTGGATTCTGCCATCGCACGCGGCCTCGCCTACGCTCCCTATGCGGACTTGATCTGGTGTGAAACTTCGGAACCGAACGTGGAAGAAGCGCGCCGGTTCGCGGAAGCGATCCATGCCAGGTATCCCGGCAAACTGCTCGCTTACAACTGTTCGCCCTCGTTCAACTGGAAGAAGAAGCTCGACGATGCAACCATCGCCAGTTTCCAGCCGGAGTTGGCCAAGATGGGATACAAGTTCCAGTTTGTCACCCTGGCCGGATTCCATGCCCTGAACCTGAGCATGTTCGAACTGGCGCGCGGCTACAAAGATAGCGGTATGACCGCGTATTCCCGCCTGCAGGAAAAAGAATTCAGCCGGGAAACGGAGTACGGATACCAGGCCGTGAAACACCAGCGCTTCGTGGGCACGGGATACTTCGACGCGCTTACGCAGGTGATCGCCGGTGGCCTGTCCTCAACCACCGCACTGAAGGGCTCCACCGAGCAGGAACAGTTTGCGGAGATGAAACCCCTGGTGCACCCGAAACATGGTCCGGATGCGGCTTGTCAGCCGATTCTGGGCCAGTGCCCCTCCCCGAGCTTCGTGCATGAGATCATGCCGACCCACGAGGAGTCGCTCCTGCCCTCGGGGGACTAGGCCCGATCCTCCGCGGGTGCCCCGTCCAAGCTCTGCTTGGGCGGGGATTTTCTTTTGGAAACACAGCTTTACCATCCGGAAAAATTCCTACCCCATCAGACCTAAGTACACAGCCCCGGCCCGGAGCGATCACAACGTGGTGTGATCCAGCGCACTTGCAGGACTGCGATGCCTGGTTTAGTAGTAGGGTGAATGTTACCTAACGAGGCAGGTGGAACGTGGCGAACGTGAATGTACGAAGAGGAGTGATCGGAATCCTGACCGGCGGCGGCGATGTGCCCGGCCTGAACCCCGCTATCCGGGCCCTAACCATTCGAGCAATTCGGGAAGGTTATGAAGTCGTGGGCTTGCGCCGGGGGTGGGCTGGCCTGGTCGAAATCGTGCGCGAGAAGGACTATGACAACAGTGACAACTTTCAACCCCTCTCCGAGGAGCTGGTTAATCGAGCAGGACGCACCGGCGGGACGTTCCTGCATACTGCACGCACCAATCCGAGCAAAGTGAAAAAATCCAGTGTTCCACCGCACTTGCAGGACACCTACAAAGCCGAGCAGAACGACCTGACCCCCGAAGTTCTGAAGAATCTAGCCTGGCTTGGCATTGATTACCTGATCCCGATTGGCGGGGATGACACCCTGAGCTATGCCGTACGCCTCTACCAGGAAGGGGTGAAGGTGGTCGCGATTCCCAAAACCATGGACAACGACGTACCGGGAACGGACTATTGCATCGGCTTCAGCACGTGCGTGACCCGCACCATTGCCATGGCCAATAGCTTGCGCACCTCCGCCGGCTCGCATGAGCGCTTTCTGGTGCTCGAAGTTTTTGGCAGGTATGCCGGTTTTACCGCCATGCTGCCTACCATGGCGGGCGCGGCGAATCGCTGTGTGATTCCGGAACACAAGTTCGACATTGAACGCCTGGCCGAGTTACTGGCTTCCGACCGCCACAAGAATCCCAGCCGCTATTCGGTTGTACTCGTCTCCGAGGGGGCGATGTTTCAAGGCGGGGAGATGGTATTCGAGCGTGAAACCACCGATGCTTTCGGTCACAAGAAGCTGGGCGGTATTGGCGACCTGGTCTCCGAGAAACTGAAAGAGCTGTCTCCCAAGTACAACGGGGGCAAGGCCATTGACATAGTGAATCAAAAACTGGGTTATCTGGTGCGTTGCGGCGATCCCGATGCCATTGACTCGATTGTGCCCATGGCTTATGGAAATCTTGCCCTCGACCTGCTCCTCGGTAAGATCCACGGACGGCTTGTAGTCCTCAAGAATGGCCGCTACGACAACATGCCCATCGACGCCGTGATCGCTTCGAAAAAAGTGGTGAATATAAAAGAGCACTACAACATCGAACGATTACGCCCGCACTACAAGAGTTTCGAGATGAAACCGCTCTTCATCATGACCAGTGAGTCGGGCTAATCCATGCGCAGTTGGCCCGGACGCCATCGTCCGGGCAGGCGAACAAAGCTCGCCAGTGGATTCGTGCAGGTCGCGCGGCGGACTTTCTCCGGTACATCGATTGACCGGACGCAGGCGGGTGATGAGGGGGCCCGCCGCCACTTACTTCATTTGCTCGCCGTGAGCGCCACGCCCAATCTTGAGCCTGATACTTCCATTTCCTGTGCGTCCACGACTGCAATCGCGGCAGCGCTTACGATCTCCTCCACCTCGGCACCGAACGCCACTACGTGGACGGGCTTGCTCATACCCATGAGGACGGGGCCCAGGGTTTCGGCGCCGCCGATCTTCGACAACAGCTTGTAGGCAACGTTGGCCGAGTTGAGATCGGGAAAAATCAGCACGTTGGCCCCACCCTTTAGTGAGCTGAAGGGATACATCTCCTCCAGCATGGCGGGGGACACAGCGGCGTCTGCCATGATTTCGCCGTCCACCACCAGCGTGGGATCGGCGATGTGCAATAACTCCACCGCCTTGCGAACCTTTTCACACAGTGGATGCTTGGTGCTGCCAAAACTGGAAAACGAAAGCATGGCCACCCGTGGCACCACGTCAAAGCGGCGCGCGGTTTCCGCCGTGCACAAGGCGATTTCCACCAGGTCCTCGGCAGTCGGCTCGATGTTCACGCTGGTATCGGCCAGGAAGTACAGGTTGCCGGTACGGGTCACAATGGGGTAGCAGCCTGAGATCCGGTGGAGCCCCTCGCGCACCCGCACAATTTGCAGGGCAGGACGGATGGTGTTGGAGAAGTGCTGGGTAACTCCCGCCACCAGGGCATCGACGTCTCCCATGTGCACCATCATGGAGGCGAAAACGTTGCGGTCCCTGAGCAGGGTGGGAGCTTCGGCCAGAGTGACACCTCGGCGTTGGCGCAAACGGTAGAGTTCCTGGACATATTCTTCGTGCACTGACGACCCTGCGGGATCTATGATCCTCACGTCTCCCAGGGTCAGTCCCAACCCCGCCGCGCGAGCGTGGATAACTACCGGGTCTCCCAGCAGCACCGGAATTGCGATTCCTTCATCCAACAGGCAGTGCGCGGCGCGCAGGATCCGGTCGTTGTCGCCCTCGGGAAACACCACTTGCTTGGGTTTCGCCTGAGCCTTGTGGATCATCATGCGTGCCACTTCATGGGCTCTTCCCAGCCGGCTCTCCAGCTGTTCGCGATAAGCCTCGAGGTCCACCGGCTCCTGTGCCACTCCACTGCGCATGGCAGCTTCGGCAACCGCGGAGGCCTCCCACACCAGCACCCTCGGATCGAAGGGCTTGGGAATCAGGTAGTCAGGACCAAACTTCAAGCGCTCCACGCCGTAAGCACGGCAGACGGAGTCGGGTACATCCTCCTTCGCAAGCGCAGCCAGGGCTCGCGTGGCGGCAAGCTTCATCTCTTCGTTGATGGCGGTGGCCCGCACGTCTAACGCGCCACGAAAAATGGACGGGAAGCCGAGCACGTTGTTTACCTGGTTGGGATAGTCGGAACGTCCCGTGGCGACGATGACATCGTTCCGGCTGGCCTTTACTTCTTCGTAGGATATCTCCGGGTCTGGGTTCGCCATGGCGAAAACGATGGGCCGCGCTGCCATGGATTGCACCATGTCCGGCGTGACTGCGCCTTTCACGGAGCAGCCTACGAACACGTCCGCCCCCCGCATCGCCTCGGACAAGGTGCGTAGGCTGGTCTCAGGCGCGAAACGGTCCTTGTGGCGATTCATGCCCTCTTCGCGTCCTTTGTAAATGACTCCCTTCGTGTCGCACAGGATGATATTCTCCCGCTTCACCCCCAGGCGAACGTAGTGCTCGGCACAGGCGATGCCCGCCGCTCCCGCGCCGTTGAACACCACCCGCACTTGCGCGATATCTTTGCCCACAATTTCAAGAGCGTTCAGCAGCGCCGCTCCCGAGATGATGGCTGTGCCGTGCTGATCATCGTGGAAAACCGGGATCTTCATGGTCTGGCGCAGCATTTCTTCGATGTAGAAGCACTCCGGCGCCTTAATGTCCTCCAGGTTGATGCCACCGAAGGTGGGCTCCAGGAGCTGGCAGACCTTGATGATTTCGTCGGGATCGCGGGTGTCCAGTTCAATGTCGAAGACGTCCACGTCAGCAAATCGCTTGAAGAGAACGGCCTTACCTTCCATCACCGGTTTGCCGGCCAGAGGTCCGATGTCCCCCAAGCCGAGCACCGCGGTGCCGTTGGTGACGACGGCCACGAGATTACCCCGGGCGGTGTACTTGAAGGCGTCGTGCGGGTTCTGCCGGATCTCCAGGCAGGGCACAGCAACCCCAGGAGTGTAGGCCAGGCTGAGATCGCGTTGGGTACGACATGGCTTGGTCGGCGTAACTTCGATCTTTCCCGGACGCGCGCCAAAATGATAGTCGAGTGCTTGCTCCCTGGTGATCGACATAAAGTTCTCCTTGGCCGTGGTTCTCTTCAGCCTTCCGCTTCGTTTTCAGATCCTGCTGCAAAGATGGCTGGAATAAATGACTCTAGCCAGGCACAGCCAGGGCATTCCGTTTGGCCAGCGGAACGAATTCACGCGCCTCGTGCCCGTTCCAGATCTGCCGCGGACGCGCAATCTTCTGTTCCGGGTCGTTCAGCATCTCCTGCCACTGCGCCAGCCACCCCACCGTCCGCGGAATGGCAAACAGCACAGTAAACATTTCCGGCTTGAACCCCATGGCCTGATAGATGATGCCGGAATAAAAATCCACGTTGGGATACAACTTGCGCTTGACGAAGTAATCGTCCTCCAGCGCAATGCGCTCCAGCTCAAGCGCAATCTCCAACTTGGGATTGCGGCCGGTGACCCCGAACACCTGCTCGGCGGTCCATTTGATGACCTTGGCCCGAGGATCGTAGTTCTTGTAGATCCGGTGCCCGAATCCCATCAACTTCCCGTGTCCTTCCTTGATCTGCTTGATGTAAGCCGGCACGTTGTTCTTGGAACCGATCTCATCCAGCATTTTCAGCACTTCTTCGTTGGCGCCTCCGTGCAGTGGTCCTGCCAGGGCGGCGGCGGCCGCCGCGGTGGAGAGATAGGGATCGGCGTGAGAACTGCCCACGCAACGCATCGCATTGGCGCTGCAGTTCTGCTCGTGATCGGCATGCAGGATGAACAGAATATCCAGGGCCCGTGCCAGTATGGGATTTGCCACGTACTTTGGTTCCACCATCTTCCACAGCATGTTCAGGAAGTTCTCGGCATAGCCCAGATCGTTGTCCGGGTACACATAGGGAAAGCCCAGACTGTGCCGGTAAGCCATGGCAGCCATGGTGGGCAGCTTGGCGACGAGCCGCTTCACTTGCAGCAGGCGGTTAGCTGGATCGTGGATGTCCCTCGCCTCCGGGTAAACCGTCGCCAGGGCGGCCACCGTGCTCACCAACATGGCCATGGGATGGGCGTTGTAGCGAAAGCCCTCCATGAAGTTTTTGGTAGTCTCGTGCAGCATGGTGTGATAGGTGATGTCAGTCACCCACTGCTTCAGCTCTGCGGCAGCGGGCAGTTCGCCAAACAGCAACAGGTAGGCAACCTCAAGGAAGCTGCAACGCTCAGCCAATACCTCGATGGGATAGCCCCTATAACGCAGGATGCCGCGGTCACCATCGATGAACGTGATCGTGCTGCGGCATGAAGCCGTATTCATGAAGGCCGGATCATAGCTCATGATTCCGAAGTCTTCAGGACTGGTCTTGATCTGCCGCAGGTCCATGGCCCGGATCGTGCCGTCTTCGACGGGCAGCGTATAGTTTTTCTGTGTACGATTGTCGGTGATGGTGATGCTGTCTTGAGCCATCTGAAATCCCCCTGACGACACGCCGCAGGTTGAAACCGGAGTTTTTCCAGATCGTACTGGCTGACCTGCACTGACAAGATTAAGAGTTTCTAGCCAGGACGGCAGTGTGCGTTATCACGACCTCTGGTGACGCGGGTCACAACCGATCGATGGCGGTGAGGTGTCGTGGAAGGCGGCCACAGCCTCAGTCGGCGAAGCCGTCCGCCTGAGCGACTGCGCCGGTATAGGCTTGATGGTTGGCGAACTCCCAGCCGGCGGCGAGGGCCTGGCGGTCGATTTCAAGCAGGGCACAGTCCTTTACCTTGACTTCGAGAACTTTCAGAGCTGATTCACGAGTCAGGCAGTTGTTCTCAGCCAACAACGCTCCCAGCATCACAATGTTTGTGGCCTTGGCGGAGCCCAGCTTGTCCGCGATCCGCGAGGCGGGAACGCAGATCACATTCGCGATGGGAACGGCAAGGTCCTCCGGCAGTTTGTCGCCGGAGTAAAGAATGAGTCCTTCCGGAGCCACCTGTGGCGCGAACTTTCGCAGGGCAATCTCACTCATCGCCACCAGCACCTGGGGTCGCGAAACCAGAGGCGAGCCAATACGTTGGGTCGAAAGGCATACATGACAATGGGCGCTGCCGGAGCGCATCTCCGGCCCATAGGAAGGCAGCCAGCTCACTTCCAGTCCTTCGCGCATGCCCATCTCGGCCAGTAACTGTCCGAGCAAGAGCACGCCTTGTCCGCCAAACCCGGCCAGTTTGATAGCCAGGGGCTCGAATCCACGTGGGGGTAGCGCCGACAGGACAGGTACCTCTTCCTTTTCCTTGCGGATATCGAGCACCTCTGCGACCGGGCGCTGCGGCGGAGCCGAGTCAGCAGGTATCTCGGGCTTCCGCTCCCGAAAAACGTTCAGCGGAAATGAGGGAATCATTTTCTCCGCCACCCAACGGCGCGCATCCACGGGATCCTTTCCCCAGATGGTCGGGCAAGGCGAAAGAATCTCGACAAACGAAAAGCCCAGGTTATCGCGCTGGTTTTCGATGGCTTTGCGAATCGCCCGCCGCGCTCTCATGATGTTTTTGTTGTCTGAAAGCGCCACGCGCTCGATATAAACGGGTGCTTCGAGCGTGGAAAGCAGTTCCGACATATGCAAGGGGAAGCCCTCGTTGGCGGGTCGGCGTCCCCAGGGCGAAGTTGTGCTTTTCTGTCCCACCAGCGTGGTGGGAGCCATCTGGCCGCCGGTCATGCCGTAAATAGCATTGTTCACAAAGAAGACCGTGATCTTCTCTCCCCGGTTCGCGGCATGGATGATCTCGGCGGTCCCGATGGCGGCCAGGTCACCGTCCCCCTGGTATGCGAGAACCAGTTTTTCCGGGCAAGCTCGTTTCAATGCCGTGGCCGCAGCGGGAGCGCGTCCGTGGGCCACCTGCACATTTCCGACATCAAAATAATAGTAGGCAAACACCGAACAACCCACCGGGCTGACGAAGATGGTCTTGTCCTGCAGGCCCAGCTCTTCGATGGCCTCGGCAATCAGCTTATGCGCGACGCCATGGCCGCAACCCGGACAGTAGTGTGTCTGGTGTTTTAATTCCGACTTGCGCTCGTAGAGGTCATAGAACACCGGCGATTTGGAGTGGACGACTTCGTAGACGTTGCTACCGGCATATTGTTCCGACGGACTGCTGGTGCTTTCGTCCGTGATTTTTAGCCCTTCGCCTTCCATGACCGTAGCCATAAGGTGCCTGCCCGTCACACGCGTACGGAGATCTGTGTTTCAACTTGTTCGAGAATCTCTTCGACCGATGGCACGTTGCCGCCGACCCGGCCATAAAATGCCACCGGCTTACTACTTCCTACCGCCAGTTGTACGTCCTCGAGCATCTGGCCGTTGCTCAATTCGACTACCAGAACGTTCTCCACCCCGGAGGCTATCCGCGCCAGGTCCTTCGAGGGATACGGCCACAGCGTAATGGGACGGAAGAGCCCCACCTTCCAGCCTTGCTTGCGTGCCTGCTCCACAGCGGAGCGCAAAACGCGCGACACGATGCCATACCCGACCAGCAGTAGTTCTGCGTCGTCGGTCTCATACTGTTCAAAGCGGGTCTCGGATTGCTGCGCCCGGATATATTTTGCCTCCATGCGGCGCTGGTGCTCTTCCAGGTCGTCAGGTTCCAGATAAATCGAGGAAACCAGGTTGTGACGCGTTTCTGGAGTCCCCTTCACCGCCCAGGGCTTCTCCGGAACCACCGCCTCACGAAACTCAAGGTCCAGCGATTCCATCATTTGCCCGACGAAGCCATCGGCCAGCACGATGGCAGGATTGCGATACTTGTCCGCCAGCTCGAAGGCCAGCATGGTGAGCTCAGCCATTTCCTGCACCGAAGCAGGCGCCAGAACGAAGTTGCGATAGTTGCCGTGCCCTCCTCCTTTCACGGTCGCGAAATAGTCGCTTTGCTCGGGGGCGATATTTCCCAGGCCAGGACCGCCGCGCATCACGTCCACGATCACGCAGGGAAGTTCAGCCCCGGCCAGATAGGAGATGCCTTCCTGCATCAGGCTGAGGCCGGGGCCTGAGGAGGCGCTCATGACACGGACCCCGGCCGCAGCGGCGCCGTAGACCATATTGATCGCGGCGACTTCACTCTCCGCCTGGAGGAAGGTTCCTCCAACCTGCGGCAGATATAAGGCTGCCGCTTCGGTGATCTCGCTGGCGGGAGTAATAGGATAACCATAGAAGGCGCGGCAACCGGCGAGGATGGCGCCTTTAATCACGGCCACATTGCCCTTAGTGAGCCGGCGCATGTTGCCCTCCTCGCGATTCCGCGGCTGGCTTCGGCGGGGCTACCATGCGCAAGACGGCGATCGCTCCCGGCTCCGGGCAGCAGTAGAAGCAAATGCCGCAACCGGTGCAGCCGTCGCCCGCATACACCGCCGGATGTACGCCATAGGCGCTCAACTCATCGGCCAGTGCCAGACACTTCGGTGGACACGACTCGACACAGAGTCCGCATCCTTTGCACTCCTCAATGTTGATTTCGATGTTGCCACGCGCGAGACCCGGCATGGGGTCACCTCGAGACCGCTTGCGTCACTTCAGGATGTTGCAACCATCTGGTTCTCTCGCAATACTCGTACAATTCAGCGCGAAACCTTGGCTCCGCAATTTCGATCAGTGCCCGGGCCCGCTCCCGGATGGACTTTCCGTGCAGATATGCGACTCCATGCTCGGTCACGACATAGCGAACCAGTCCGCGCGATGTAACCACGCCGGCCCCGGGGCTGAGCATGGGTACAATGCGCGAGATCGTTCCACTCTTTGCCGTCGAGGAGATCGCGATGATGGGCTTGCCGCCCTTGGAGCGGGAGGCTCCGCGAAGGAAGTCCACCTGCCCGCCAATGCCGCTGTAAAACTGGTTGCCTATCGAATCCGAACAGACCTGGCCGGTAAGGTCAACCTGCAGTGCCGAATTGATCGCCACCATTTTGTCATTACGGGCAATCAGCCCCGGATCGTTGGTGTAGGCGGTGGGGTGAAATTCGAAGATCGGGTTGTTGTCCACGAACTCGAAAAAACGCCTCGTGCCCAGAGCGAACCCAACGATAATCTTGCGCGGCTTGAAATTCTTGCGCGCTCCGGTGATCACGCCGTTCTCGATCAGGGGAATCACACCCTCGGAAACTAATTCGCTATGTATGCCCAGGTCCTTGCGATCGCTGAGAAAGGGCAGAACCGCGTCCGGAATGCCTCCAACACCGGTTTGCAGAACTGCCCCATCCTCAATCAGGCCCGCTACGTTGCGCGCAATGGCAACGTGCATGTCGGTGACTTCTGGCTTCTTTAGTTCGCATAGCGGCCGTGACGATTCCACCACCGCATCTATGTCACTGACATGAATGAAGCTGTCACCATAGGTTCGCGGCATATAGTCGTTGACCTGGGCGACAACGTAGCGGGCACACTTGGCGGCGGTCAGCGTGGTATCCACGCCAACCCCAAAACTGCAAAAACCATGCGAATCAGGAGGCGAGACCTCGATCAGCGCCACATCAATCGGCATCGCGCCACTTTCAAACAGGGCTTCGATTTCACTCAGATAAATCGGAGTGTAGTCGGCCCGGCCCTCGTTGATGGCCGCCCGTACGTTGCCTCCGATAAACATCGCGTTGTGCCGGAAATGTCCCGCCATCTCCGGGGCCACATAAGGCGCACACCCCATGGTCATCATGTGCACGATTTCCACCTGGTGCAGCTCGGGCGCGCGCCGCATGAGAGCTTCTACCAGGGCCTCCGGTTCCGCACAGCCGGGCTGAATATAAACTCGCGTGCCGGATCGAACACACCCCAACGCCTCATCCGCGCTCTGAATTTTCTTCTTGTATTCGTCTTCCCAGGACATGTCCCCTCTCCTCAGCGCATCGTCCCCGCCGCCGCAACCTCATGCTGGGCGTGGCCCTTCGGCAACTCCTCATAACCCTGCGCGGCATAGTAAATCGCAGAATCAAAAAACTGGTCCAACTGCTCCAGCAGTTCCTGTTCCCCAAGCAGTTCGATGGGGCTATCGACTATAGCCTCGCGTTTCAGGAACTCCCAAAGGTTCTGCTTGGTGAGAACGATGGCCCGGATCAACTGGCTGAGAGGCACTCCCTGAGCCGCGCGACGGCTCCCGATCGCCCTATAGCGATGTTCGATGTCTTCCTCTCTTCGTTCCAGCAGCCAATCGCCCAACTGGTGGTAGATTTCGTACACCCGGGCGTTGAGTTCGTAGGTTAGAACCTTGCGGTAGTCTTTGAGTTCCTCAGAGGCCTGGACTTTTTCGGCAAGACTCAAGGCCAGTGCATTAGCATGGGTCTCGATCAGGCGAACAAGTCGGTTAGAGAGCATCATGGCAGCCTCCCCTGTTTCTCGCTCACAGAACACTATGGATCCGGCAAGGATTTCCGGCCATGATCCGAAGCACAATTGAGTGTGACTTGGATCACGCAATTGGCGTCGCGGCAGAATAACTCGAAGGATTTCATGACCTTCGTCCTCCTTCCGGCCTGTCTGGATCGCTCCTCGCGTAGATTCCGGCAACGCGCTCCGTCATAGAACAATGCCGCTACCTGGTCATTCTTTCCCGCTCGACGGCCAACTGCCGAAACGCCTCGGTGACGTGGCAGTCCCAGCAGACGGCCTTGTGGCTGGAAAACATCCTCGGAAGTTGCTGGGGCGGAACTTCATCCCACCCGATTGTCCTGTGATCAGGTCCCATCAGGGCGGGTGGAGCCAAACGACGGAGGCGTCCGATCCGCTTGTGGCAACAAGCACAACTTTGTTCTTCAAACCAATTGGAGGCCATGTTCCAAACGAGACAATTGTCCGGGTTAGTCTCGATCTGTTTCAGGCACTCCTGACCGCAGTCGCGGCGCTCCGGCCAGCGCGAGCACTGATCCAGACGAAGGTCAGGCTCCCCGCTGAGCGCCGAGATGGCAGCACTTCCCGCCGCCACATCCACCGCTGCGGGCCTGAACGTCTCCGGACAGGTTACGATTCGTTTGCCGCGATACAGGAAGTAAGTGCGTGCCACTGGAACCATGCGAAAAAGAACAACTCCAACCAGCACAGCTACTAAAGCAATGCCAACCAGAACCATCGTCGTCATAAATCACCCCCCAGAACCCTTGAATCCTTCAGGGCTCGGTTACCCACAGTTTGACTTGGAAGCGACTATCTTGCGGTGTGCCATATCACATACGACCGTAGCCGGAATCACTCGGAAACACATCGACCTAGGTGATTTCGCCCGGGCCTATTTCCAGGCCAACTCGCAGGGTGACGTTGAAAGCTGCCTTTTCACGGCCACTGCCAGGCGGCGTATACCCTCGCGTATCCGTTCCGGATTGGGATGCGAAAAGTTCAGCCGCAAGTGTCGGCAGCTCTCCGGACCATTGCCGGCGTAAAATGAGTCCCCCGGCACAAAGGCAACCTTCTCGGCCAGCGCGGATTGGAAAAGCGATTGCGAATCCATCCCTTCCGGCAAAGTTACCCAGAGAAAGAGGCCGCCTTGGGGGTGAGTCCAGGTAACCTCTGGCGGGAAGAATTCTTCCAACGCCTGCAGCATGACATCGCGCCGCTCGCGATAGACTCCACGAATCAGCTTCACATGCTGATCAAGAAATCCCCCGCGCGCGACCTCGAATGCGACGCACTGGGCGAAGGTCGAAGTATGCAGGTCGGCGGCCTGCTTCAATTGCACAAGTTTGCTGATGATCTTGGGTGGGGCCACGATCCAGCCCAGACGAAGGCCGGGAGCCAGAGTCTTGGAGAAGGTGCTTAAATAAATGACGTTGCCGAGGGAAAACCCATTGTCGCGGCGCAGGTTCTCACGGTCCAACACCACCAGGGGCGCGAGGTGCTCGCCTTCATAACGCAATTGGCCATAGGGATCATCTTCGACGATAGGGATTCCATACTTGTCGGCCAGCCTGATCAATTGATGGCGGCGCTCCTGCGACAAGGTGACGCCTGCCGGGTTCTGAAAATTGGGCAGGATATACATGAATTTGGGGCCGAGGCGGAGTGATGCCTCCAGCAGCTCGGTGCGTAGTCCGTCGTCGTCGATCGGAACCGAGAGATATTGCGCGCCATAGCCGTTGAACGCTTGCAGGGCTCCAAGGTAGGTGGGCGCCTCGACCAGCACCCGGTCGCCGGAGTTGATCAGCAATTTCCCAATTAGGTCGAGTGCCTGCTGCGAGCCCGAGGTGATAAGAACATTCTCGACCGTAGCCAGGATGGCGTAACGCGCCATGTGGCGGGCAATCATCTCGCGCAGCGGTTCGTAGCCCTCAGTCGCACCATACTGCAAGGCAGATGCGGCATTTGTGGCTAGCACCTTCTGGCAAGCTTCCTGGAAGCGTTGAACGGGAAAAACCTCGGCCGCGGGCAGGCCGCCAGCGAAAGAAATCAGTCCCGGCTGTTCACTGATTTTCAGTAGCTCCCGAATCGCGGAACTCTTGCTTTCCCGGGCACGGAGCGAATAGCGAGATTCCCATAGAGTGGACATGACTCTCCTCTCCGTAAGACAGCGGCTGGGCTAATGTCGGCTCCGGTGCGCCGCTCTCTGCAGGCGGCGTGGCCTGCTATCCATGGTAGTAACCGGCGAGCTCGGGCTCCTCGAAATCGACGATGTCAAATTCATCCACTTTCAGCGCGGCCTCTTCTTCAGCCCGCCTCTGGGCCTCGGCCCGCTCAAGCCGATGCAGGAGTTCTGCAGCGCACCAATGGCAGCAAAATCCCTTTTGCTCCTCTGGTTCTCCGGATTCTCCGGTGGTCGCGAATTCAAAATTAAGCACTGGAGGATCCAATTGGCAGATCTCGCATATCTGCGGTACTTCATGCAGAGGCTCAAAAGCAGAGAAAAATAAATTTGGTCTCATGACGCACCTCGTAAGAATTCAGGCCCGATCTTGCATCCCCTCCGAGCTCAAACCTTCAACGCAATTCCCGGCACGGGTTACTCCTTTAAACTCCTGCGCCACAGGGGGAGGGTTGGATTCCAGTTGTGAACTTCTTTTTCGAACTCACCGGGCTGCATTCTGCGCGTTGCCTGATTTCCTTTAGCGGGCAGCGTGAATTCCGCCATGCTTTCTTCCCGCTTTTCACGCAGGATATTCCCGGCCAGCAAGGCGGGCAGCTCAGACCGCCTCACCCTGGCATGCCCGTCGCAGAGAGGACACTTGACGAATTCGTCGTTTTCCATTGGTCGCCGCCTGGTGCGCGGATATGATCCTTTTTCGGCCGGCCGCGCAACCTGGTTTGATTACACTCTTTGCCGCATGGGCGGGCCGTGATGAGGCTCTCTGCGGCTTGTGATCGCAATCACACCCGGGTGAGAAGCCAGGAGGGTCTTCTTATTACCACTGATCGGTGGTCAGGTACTCGTGAATGGACTTGGCCGAGCGCCGTCCCGCGGCCATGGCCAGAATTACAGTGGCCGTCCCGGTGACGATATCTCCGCCCGCGAAGACGCCTTTGCGGGAAGTGCGCTGAGTGAACGTGTCGGCCCGGATATAACCCCGGGTATCCGTAGCCAGGCCGGTGGTAGTGCTCTGGATCACAGGATTGGCGCTGGTCCCGATCGCGATGACTGCAACCGACAGCGGCAAATCGGACTCTGAGCCCGGAATTGGGACAGGGCGTCTGCGTCCCGATGCATCGGGTTCGCCCAGTTGCATGCTCAGGCAGCGGAGGCCGCCAAGCCAGCCCTTGCCATCGGGCAGGAATTCAATCGGACTGGTGAGCATCCGGAACTCAATCCCTTCCTGCCGGGCGTGCCTGACTTCTTCCGCCCGCGCCGGCATTTCCGCTTCGCTGCGACGATAGATCACGTATGCTTTTCGCGCTCCCAGGCGCAGGGCTGAGCGAATGGCATCCAGTGCTGTATTGCCGCCGCCGATTACCGCGACATCCTTTCCGCGCAGTTCGACCATGGGCTGGTCGTATTCCGGGAACTGGTACGCTTTCATCAGGTTGATGCGGGTCAGGAATTCGTTGGCCGAATAGACGCCATTCAGATGCTCACCGGGAATATTCATGAAAAGCGGCAGCCCGGCGCCGGTCCCAATGAAAACAGCGTCGTAATGTTCTTCTTCCATCAGTTCGTCGATCGTGACCGTTTTGCCCACCACCACATCAGTTTCGAACTCCACCCCCATCGCGCGCAGCTGATCGATCTGCTGGCGCACGATTTCCTTGGGAAGGCGAAACTCGGGGATGCCGTAAACCAGAACGCCGCCCAGTTCATGCAGCGCCTCGAATACCCGCACTTTGTGACCTTTCTGTATGAGATCCCCAGCTACGGTCAGACCAGACGGACCACTGCCCACGACCGCTATTCGTTTCCCGGTAGGCGGCGCGGTCGGCAGGCTAGAAATTCCCATGCGCTGTTCGTAATCGGCGACGAAGCGCTCAAGATAACCGATGCCCAGTGACTCCCCTCTCTTGCACAGTTTGCAAGCGCCCTCGCAATGATCTTCCTGCGGACAGACACGCCCGGTAATCGCGGGCAGCACGTTATCTTCGCGGATCTTCGCCGCCGCACCCAGGAAATCGCCAGCCACAATCAAGCGTACGAATTCGCGGACTTTCACCCCGACCGGGCACTTGTCCATGCAGGTGGGCTTCTCACACTCCAGGCAGCGCAGTGCCTCCTGGCGTGCGAGTTCGGCGGAGTAGCCCAGATTTACCTCTGTAAAATTCCGGGCGCGCTTATCCGCAGGCTGTTCGGGCATGTGCTGCCGCGGCAACTTGATCCGCTCTCTTAGCTTGAGTGGATTCAGCGAGGGGTTCACGGCTGTGGTCATTGTCTGCCTCCGTGTCCACATCCGACATCGGCACCCCTCGGCTCAAGGTGCTGGCGGAATTCCTCCATCGATCTGGTTTCCTCCTCGCGATAGGTCGAGTTGCGCTGTGTCAGTACGGCGAAATCCACCAGGTGTCCGTCGAACTCGGGCCCATCGACACACGCGAACTGGCTCTTGCCGTTGACCAGAACGCGGCAGCCTCCACACATGCCGGTGCCGTCGATCATGATTGGATTCAGGCTCACAATAGTGCGGATATGATTTTTTCGAGTTAATTCTGCGACGGCACGCATCATGGGAATTGGACCAACCGCCAGTACCAGGTCAATGTGGGTGCCGTCGTCGATCAGCCGGCGCAGCTGGTCGGTAACCAGGCCCTTCTCCGCGTAGCTGCCGTCATCGGTAGTGATGGTCAGCTCATCACTTACCTGGCGCATCTCGTTTTCCAGGATCACCAGTTCTTTGTTACGTGCGCCGATGATTGCGACCACATGGTTGCCGGCGCGCTTCAACGCCGCAGCCGTCGGATAGGCCATCGCCACCCCAACGCCGCCGCCAATCACCACCACGTTGCCAAATACTGCGATTTCCGAGGGCTTTCCCAGTGGCCCGACCACGTCGAGAATGTCATCACCGGCATTCAGCGCGTTGAGCAGGTGCGTGGTCTTGCCCACGGACTGCACCACGATGTTGATGGTGCCGCGCTCGGGATGGGAGTTCTCGATGGTTATGGGAATTCGCTCACCGTGATCATGGAGTCGGAGGATTACGAACTGTCCCGCCTTATGTTTCCGCGCAATGCGAGGCGCTTCAACTTCAAACCGCTTGATGCCAGGTGCGATGAACTCAGCATGCACAATCTTGAACATGTTGCTCCAGACTCCCAGCCACAGCTCTATTGTTTCAGCGGGTTGGAAGCGGTGCTGTGATTTGGGTCACAACCAAGCGTGTTCCCAATCCCTGGCGGTGGGCCCCAGTCCTGCTGCACAAAAAAATGCGGGGTGGAACTGATCCACCCCGCCTCATAGTGCGCCTTCCGGCAAGACATAACTCAGACGACGCCCTGGTCCAACATGGCATTGGCTACCTTGAGGAAGCCTGCAATATTGGCCCCGTTTACGAGATTGCCCGGAGTCCCATATATCTCCGCGGTTTCATAACTGTTACGGTGGATTGCGATCATGATTTTGTGCAACCGGTCATCCACTTCTTCCCGCGTCCAGTTCAAGCGCGCGCTGTTCTGCGCCATTTCCAGTCCGGAGGTAGCCACTCCGCCGGCGTTGGCAGCTTTGGCCGGTCCGTAAAGAATGCCGGCATCAAGGAAGGCCCTGGTAGCGTCAAGCGTGCTCGGCATATTCGCTCCTTCGGCCACCAGTGTGACCCCATTCTTGATCAGGTTTGCTGCGTCTCGAGCGCTGATTTCGTTCTGTGTGGCGCTCGGGAAGGCGCAGTGAGCGTTGATATTCCAAAGTGGGTTATAGCCCAGTTTGACATCGGAAGGAATGAAGACTGCCTTTTTGAATTGGTCCGCGTACTCACGGATGCGGCCACGGCGGATGTTCTTGAGCTCCATGATCCAGGCCAGCTTTTCGCGATCGAAACCATCCGGGTCGAAGATGACGCCGTTGGAGTCAGACATGGTAAGCGGTATGGCTCCGAAATCGAGCAGCTTTTCAACCGTATACTGAGCGACGTTTCCGCTGCCCGAGACCAGACACAGCTTGCCTTCCAGGGAGTCGTTGCGGGTCTTCAGCATCTCGGCGGCAAAGTACACGCAGCCGTATCCGGTGGCTTCCGGACGAATGAGCGAACCACCCCAATTCAGGCCCTTGCCCGTCAGCACACCAGTGAACTCATTGCGCAGACGCTTATATTCACCAAAGAGGAAGCCGATCTCGCGTCCGCCTACTCCAATGTCGCCGGCCGGAACATCCGTGTCCGGCCCGATGTGCCGCGAGAGTTCCGTCATAAAGCTTTGGCAGAACCTCATGACCTCATTGTTGCTCTTCCCCTTGGGATCGAAATCCGAACCGCCCTTGCCTCCGCCCATGGGCAGTGTGGTCAGGGAGTTCTTGAGGACCTGCTCGAAAGCCAGGAACTTCAGGATTCCCAGATTGACCGAAGCATGGAAACGCAACCCGCCCTTGTACGGCCCGATCGCGCTGTTCATCTCAATACGGAAACCACGATTGACCTGAATGTTTCCTGCATCGTCGAACCAGGGAACGCGAAACATGATTACGCGTTCGGGCTCGATCAGGCGTTCCAGAATCCGGCTTTCGCGGTATTCGGGATGCCGTTGCAGAACAACGCGCAGGGACTCAAGCACTTCCTGAACCGCCTGATGGAACTCAGGCTCGGCGGGGTTTTTCGACTTTACGATGGCCATTATGTCTTCGATATAGCCGCCCGGAGTTTTAATCTCGGGCCTTATAAGAGTATCTGTGCTCATATCATCTCCTTTTGTCTTGCCGGCCGATTCGAATCTGTGCCAGCAGATCATTGCAGTGGCTTCAAAAACTGACCCGCTCGTCAGTTCTATTCCTTTGGGCTCCTGCGCAGTTGCATATCGGAATATTTCGGATAGGCCCTGCGGGGCGGGGTTGTGACCACGAACTGGATAGGTTCCTCGTCACCCAGTTCGTCGGGATCGATGAACCTGATGTGGAAATTCGGGTCGGGATTCTTGCTGATCGCCGGATCACCGGACAGCATTCGAAGCTCCGACGTGTAAAACGTTTCGCGTCCGGTACCCAACAGGTGGTCGATTCTTGGTGCATCGCTCATACTGCCCTCCCCGCCTCAGAATTTCCAAAGCCTTAACAACAGTTCATTAGAGGCCACAGGTGAATGGAATTGCCGTGACCGGCATCACACCGGGTCGTAATCCCACTCACGCGTCGAGGCAGGTTACGCTTGCGCGAACACCTATCGGGAGATGCAACCTACCTGCCATACGAGACCACGTTGAGAGGTTGACGCAGGAAGCGCGCGAGGATCTGAGTTCTTAACCCTGGGGCCGCGCCTTTGAGGTCAAGAAGTTGGATCGCGCTCCCGTGTAGTGCGTTGCTTTACACACCCGCTTATGGTTTAAGTGGGAAGAGAGATTGCTGAATCGCCTGCTGTCTGCCGGTACGGCCGCATCACCGGCACCAGCCTGATCAGGAATCCGGGCTGATGTCGTTCCAGGCCGTCTCCGCCGCTGGTGGAATAAAGCTCATAGCTCGTTCGGCCAGTGCGGTAATGGTCAGGCTGGGATTGACCCCAAGATTGCTCGCCACCACCGAGCCGTCGCAGATGTACATGTTCTTGTAGCTGAAGACGCGATGGCGGGAATCCACCACGCCGCGGGTGCTTGAATCGGCGATGACGCAACCTCCAATGCAGTGGGCCGTGCTCGGAACATTAAAGAGGATCTCCGGAACCATGCTCATCGGAACTCCTCCCGTCAACTGCGCCAGCTTCTGGGCAAATTCGTTTGCCCTCGGAATGTAGGTCGGCACTTTTTCTCCCCGGCTCAGAAGAAATTTCCTGAACGGCCAGAACCAGGGGCGTTCCCAGCGCATCTCGATCTCACCATCGAGCGCCTGCATGCAGAGCAGAATCAGAAATTCCTTCGCCCAGCCTAACGGTTGCAGCACCCGCACAGTCCTGATCGGATGGCGCAGCAGAGAGCGGATGAGATTCATCAGCCACAGCGTAATCCGCCGCGGCCCAGGGCGGCCATTGGTCAGGATCGTGGTCAGGAGGCCCATGGCGTCGGAGCCACGGGGATAGCGGACGGCTTCAATGTGCGTGTCCTGATCGATATAGATGCCAGAACCGATGGCTATTCCCAGGGACAAATCTTCGCCGTAACCCGGCATGCGCACCCCGATCAGCGATTCGGAATTGGTACGCACGTGTTTGCCCAGCTCCGCACTGATGCCGGGCAATGAGCCATTCTCCTTAAACTGAAAAAGCAGTTGCATTGTACCCAGCGAAGATGCGGAGAACACCACGCCACGGCAGGTGAAGCGCCGGGGCTGCCGGCGAAACCACGCCGTGGAATTCACGGTGCGCACTTCGTATCCGGCGCCGCCATCACTCTGGCCATCCAAGGGTTGGACGTTCACCACCTGGGTTTCAGGAAAGACCCGCGCGCCGTGCTTTTCCGCCAGATAAAGGTAGCTGAGATCCAGGGTGTTCTTGGCGCCATAGCGGCAGCCCATCATGCAACCACCGCAGGCGATGCAGGTAGTTCGCTCGGGACCTTCTCCCCCGAAGAATGGGTCAGGGAAGGTCTGGTTGCCGGGTTCCCCCTGCTTGGGCTGAAAGATGCCCACTTTCGTACGATAGAAAGTATGCCCGCATCCCTCAGCCTCGGCTGCGCTTTTCAGGAGATGGTCAGCAGGTCCGAGGATCGTGTTTTCCGTGGCTCCCAGCATCCGGGCGGCAGTTTCATAGTGCCAGGGCATCTCAGCCTTCCAGTTGGCCAATCCCGTCCACGAGCCCGTTTCCCATACCTTCTCGGGAGAAGCCAGCAGAGTGCAGGCGTACGTAATAGAGCCGCCGCCCACGGCGCAACCGTGGAGAATCGTCACATGCTTGAAGAACCGCATGTTGAAAAAACCGCGCAGGCCGAGTTTGGGCCGCCAGAACCAGCGATGGATGGACCAGCTACTGTGCGGCAGGTTGCCAGGCGTCCAGCGCCGCCCCATTTCCATTACGGCGACCCGGTAGCCCTTCTCCGACAATCGATGGGCCGCAACACTGCCGCCAAAGCCCGAGCCGATGACGATAAAGTCAAAATCGAATTGGTCGTTGCCGGGCGGCATAGGCTCCTTATCGGTCAACTGTCGAAAGCGGCTGCGCTTTCTTTCCCCTCCGGACTCGGAAGTCAATCACTTCGCCGATTCTCTCCAGTGCTTCGGCGCTCTGCGGTACATCGGGCCCGAACATCTGAAAGACATGATTCATGTTCTTCCAGGTTTCCAGAACGACCTCGGCGCCCTGGCTGCGGCCGTGGTCGGCGAAGGCCTGTATGCTGTCGTACAGAATCTCGGAGTCCCCAGCCTGAATGTAGATATCAGGAAGACCGCGCAAGTCGGCCAATAGCGGCGTCACCAGCGGATCACGGCGCTGGGCGGGTTCGCAGAACCAGCCTGCCCACTTCTCCAGCATCCGTTTCTCAATCCAGTCGGAGGCTTCATTCCCGATGAGGCTGGCGCGTTTGCTTTCGAGGTCCGTTGCTGGAGAGAGGGCAACAACCAGTGCTGGCAGCGGTAGCTTGCGATCCCGTACTGTTAACAGCAAAGCCAATGCCAGGTTGCCGCCTGCCGAGTCGCCGGCAAGTATCAGGTTCTCTGGATCCACGCCACTTTCCAGCAACCAGCGGTAGGCGTTGAGCGCGTCCTCAAGCTGCGCCGGGAAGCGATGTTCCGGCGAGAGCCGGTAGTCGAGGGCGAAGGTTCTGGACTTCGCAGCCAGCGTAATCAGCGCAATGAAGTTGGCGTACGCCCGAGGATAAAAAGAATACCCGCCGCCATGAAAATACAGGACCGTCAGGTCAGTTTCGGCGTTCTTTAGTGCGAACCAACTCCCTCGGAATTTCTCGCACACAACTGGCGTGATATCCACCTCTGAAAGAGCCGGCGAAGTGATCACGACAGAATCCAGATAGCGACGCGCTTCCTTCACATCCCGCATCCTGAGAGCGGTGGTCACTTGCCTCTTCAATATCTCCGTGCTCAGTTCCACCAGCCAGTTCCAGCCAGGCTGCCGTGGGCCTTTGAGCATCCGGCGGGCAGATACCGCCAGGATTGCCTGGCCGATCTTTGCTGCGCTGCACAACTGGTATCTGGTCGGGCCAGCGAAATGTATCCGGGCAACCATACAATCACCTGGTTCTCTATCTGCTCACGGAAGCGCAGTCAGGAAGGCGAGTGGGCACCGAGAGAAGAATCGGCGGGTCCGGCGGAGGGTCGGCCACAAATGTCCGGACCATGCCATGCGCCTGTTGCCACCAGCCCTGAAAGCTTCGACCATCAGCGCAAACCCGCAGCGGGCGCCAGCCCTTGGGGTCGGCCGCCTGGTCAAGCGGGCTTACAGCAACAGTTCGAGTGTCAAGCCGCAACCCTTCACGCAGAGCCTTCAGCGCACTCTCTTTCGCGCTCCAAAGCAAAGTCACCAGCCGGGAACGTTCGGCCTCGCTGATCTGAGCCACCAGCGCTCGCTCGTCTTCGGTGAAATAGTCGGCGACAAACGCCTCGCTTCGCACTTCGATTAGTTCCTGATCACAACCCAAATCCACACTCGACCGTGCAACCGCACAGATGGCGGCACCTGACCTGTGGCTGATTGAAATCGTAACTGTAGCCGCCTCATTGGCAATGAAAACTTCCGGTGCGCCGGACAATGCCGGGCGTATCTCGACCTGGGCAAGAGTCTGGGGATCAGCTGGCATTCTCAGTAGAGAAGCCACGGCGCATTTTGCCGTCCAGCGTCCCAGCCGCCAGTCGGCACGCCGTTTGGCAAATCGCATGCCTTCCAGGCAGACGCATTCGCTGACGCTCAGCCAGTCGTTTTCCGCCGGAACGTCACTTTGGGTCTGCTCCAGCCAGTAAATGTGCTCCACATTCACACCTCACCGCGATTCAGAGATCAACTCTAAGCTGCCGCATCACTCAGGATGGCCTCCGACTTTCCGGGATGCTCCTCTTTTTCAATCCCTCGTTCCACCGCATGGATGAGATAGGGACGCAAGTCCCCGGGGGGAAGAATGTGATTCAGCGCGCCCACTTCGAGTGCCCGTTGTACGCTGTGCACGCGGTCAAACTCCGCGGCCATCTCACCCAACTTCTCCGAGTGCACAATCTTGAACAGTTCTTCCCACTGGGTACGCAAGCGTCCCTTCTCCGCACCGTCGGCCTGCGCCATCGCCTGGTTCAGCGCTTGCAGCCGCGGATCTTTACGCGCCCTGGCATCAACTTCACCCGCGAAAACCACCGCCGCAGCGGGCGCGCCGCCAATCACCGAGGCATACGTCCCCTCCAGGGCCGCGACTTCAAGTTGTTCGTTCAGGGCTCGCGAGAAGACCACATACGCACCACCGTGATAGCGCGAGATCACGCAAAACACAATCGGGCCTTTGAAATTCACCACGGCCCTGCCAATTTCAGCGCCATATTCAAGCTGCAACCTGCGCATGGATTCCGGCGAACCATCGAACCCTGACAGATTGGCCAACAGGACTAACGGCCGGTTACTGCTGGCTGCATTGATGGCCCGTGCCACCTTCTTCGAGGATTGGGGAAACAGGGTCCCGGCACTCCACTGGTCTGGTCCGTCCGCGGGGACAAATCCCAACCGCTGCACCGGCTGCGACTCAATGCCAATCAGGCAAACGGGATAGCCACCCAGATGAGCGTCCCAGACCACGGCCGTCTCGGCTGCGCGCATGCCCGCCCAGCGCTCGAGCGGCGCGTGATCCTGGTCGGCGACCGCCCTCATCACCTTCCGGATGTCGAAGGATTTCTTCCGACCCGGGTTGGTTTCGTCGGACAGAATCTCGCCGACCAGCGCGAAACCCTCCTCGCCATTTTGACTGTGAACATGGACTCGCACATCCCGATCGATAGGATCATGGGTCACGGCGCGTCGGGGGAAGCGCTCGCCGGGAGCGATGTAGGTGTGGTCATAGTGACGGAACAGGATGTGGCAGGCCTCATCAATATCTCGCGCCCAGTACTGGGCCTGCCCATTCGGTCCCATGATGCGATCGTAGCCGCCGATGCCCTGATTGTCCTCGGCGGAGACGCTGCCGGAATAATCAAGCGCGCGCTTGCCCGTGAGCACCATGGCTGCCTTCGGCGTCATCACCAGAATGCCGCGGGTGTGCATGAGCATGGTGGCCTCGGCGTTCCAGTAGGGCTGTGCGCCGACGTTGATTCCATTGACCACCAGATTGACCTCGCCGCCTGCTTGCGTGAACTCAATCAAGCGGCGGAGGACACGGGCAATCCAATCCATGCCCTCGACCCCACACTCCATCGAGATCTTGGCTCCAGCCGAAAGGGTGAACCACTCCAAAGGAACGTTTTTTCTCTTGGCCAAATCAAGAGCGGCCAGGATGCGCCGGCATTCTGGCTCAGCGATGGCTCCCAGGTCCTTGCTCGGATCTCCTAGTAACACGACCCTGGCCATGCCCTCGGGATGCTTGCTGGTGAAATTTCGGATCATGCCCACAATGATGTTGGACTTGTTCTGGCCATAGGGCCGGTCCACCGGACCCAGTTCGCCTGCGGCATCAAGATCGTATTCGACAAAATCACCAGCGGGGAATTCCGCCCGCGTGTCTTCCGGAGCGGGCGTGAGCATCCTGATGATCTCGTACGGGTACATGAGTCCGCGCTGACGCATGCGGACCACTTTCCGGTCATACTCGGTCAGCGGTTTGATCACTTGCAGTTTGTCCGCGGGCCGGAAGGTTATGAGCGAGTCGGTGCCGCCCGGGCTCGAAATGCGCACCACCATATCGCGCAGTTCGCCGGTGGCAGGATTAGGAATCCGGGCACGTACCACCACCTGTTCCAGTCCCAGTCCTTCGGTCGCAGGCGAGAGCTTGCGTACGATATCGCGCAACTCATCCCGCTCCAGAGTAAGTGGCGGCCACACGTACAGGAATATCCGGTTCCAATAGAGACGATCCTGGGGACGCCGCCGCGATTGAAATAGCCGGATACCCGCGAGAGCTTCCGTCAACATGCGCTCCAGGTGCGGCAGTTGCACGACGCGGCCTGCCTCATCCCGCACCGGGGTTACGTCGCGCACTTCCGCACAGGCAATCAGCCGCTCATCCTTGGGATTATCGCGAGCTACGGCGTGCAGCAGATAAACATCTTCCACTGACGGCAGCCGTTCAATATTGAAATTGCTGAGGCGCCACAGATGAAGGCGCTTACCCATCATGGGATGGAGCCCACGATAGAGTTTCTCCTCTTCATACGTGTTTCCGCAGCAGCGATAGGTGAAATGCAACATGCTGCTCATGCCTTCGCCACGGCCGGGGCCGGCTACAGCCACCACAATGCGCCGGATGGGACGAGAAAATCCGGCCTGGTTGAGCATTGTGCGGACTTCCTGCTGCGTGGCTTCCGCATCCCCCAGCGAGCCCGAATGCCAAACGTAAAAATCAACTACGATGTCACGATCTGCCGGGACTTCCGCGACCAACGGAAGCATTGCGCGTACCGCCTCGGACAGCTGGGCATACTGAGCATGCGTGGTAAAGGCGTGGATACGCTTTCCTTCGTGATCGTATTCCGTTAATGCATAGCACTGTCCGTTTTGCTCCAGCGAGCGCAGGTCGATGAGCGTCCGGATCCGGTAATAGCGCCAGGTGATCGCCTCCAGCATCAATTTGCGCAGCGCAGGATCGGCGGTGGCGAACCGGCCGGACAGCAGCCCAATAAGCGGCTGTGGACATTCCACCAGCGCCCGCAAGCGCTCGTGACGGTCCTCGGCATTGGGATTGGCGGCCATGTAGGCGAGATGATCTTCCACCTGGTCGTAGACTTGAGTCCGCGCCCGCTCAAATAGCGGCTGATCGAAGTAGCGATAGCGCACCTCCCGCGCCAGATCACTCAAGTTAGGGAAGAATCCGTTGGTCATGGCAATCATGCGATCGAGAAGTATGCGGAACGATTCCTCAGCCGCGGGAACCGGCGCCCCGGCGCGCGGCAGGCGCCGTTCCAACACGCTCCGGACAAGCGTAATTTGCTGCTCCACCCGTTGGTGCGATTTGTAGATCCAGAGCAGACTCTCTTCCAGTTCAGGCGAGCGATCCAGACTGCGCACTCCGTAATAGGCCAGGGCGCGCTGCAACCCGCTGACAAAGGCCGTCGGAAGTCCTTCACCTCGCGTATCCAGCATGCGCAAATAGGAAAACAGGTAAGCCTCGGCGCTGGGCTCTTCCCCGCTGGCCTGATGATCTACCTTGGGCTCGCGCTGGAACAGAGAGCAGATGTCGACAAAGATATTGAGGATGGCATCTTCGCCTTCTCTTATTTTGTCGCTCTCCACCGGGGCACTCTTGCTCGATTCGGAGAGCAGCCGCGCACTCTGCGCCGGGTCCACATCGAACCCGAGCATAAGCCGGCGAAGTTCTTCCAGGCTCTGGAGGCCGCTGGAATCAACCGCTTCCGAATTTCCGCCGGGGACGAGCGAAGCGCCGAAAATCACCCGCTCGGCGACGCCCGCCGTATCGCCGCTGGCGTCGGGGTCAATCTGCAGCAGCGGTGCGCCCGTGTCCACCTGTACGTTGGGTATGGTCATCACTTGCCGGATTTTCCCGGAAAATGGAGCCACGACCTGCATTTCCATTTTCATGGCTTCCAGCACAAGCAAGCGATCGCCCACCGCAACCGTGTCGCCCGCCTTCACCGCAATGGAGACCACCACAGCCGGGGCCGACGCGTGCACAATACCGCCATCATCACGATCAATCTGGTGCGAGACACCGTCTACCTCGATCCTGTAACTCACCCCCTGCAGCACGGAGATGACATGAAAGCGCCGCCCAAAAACAGTAAGCCAATACTCGAACTGATCCAGGCGTTCGATTTGGGCATCGATGCGCGCTCCATTCACTTCAACACGGTACTGCTGAGGACCGAGGCGGTAAGTCTTGGGCGAGTAAGAATGCCCGCGGTAGCGTAGTTCGGCAGCCTGGCCTACCTCAGTCCGGACCTGTGGCCGTCCCCGCACCGCCGACGCGTAGAACTGCGTCTGCTCCACCACCAATTGCGCGTCGTAGGCTTCGATCGCAGCCTGCACCAGGGCCACGTCGGCGTAACGGCGAGAAAGATGTTCACCGGTGGCGGCCAGGCAGTCCAGCCAGCCGGTGTGTACATCTCCCCGCTGCACTTCTGGGCGGCTCAGCAGTTCGAGAAGAAATGTCTTGTTACTCGCACCGCCTTTGATGACGACCACGCTCTCCCGCAAGGCCCGTTGCAGGCGGGAAAGCGCCTCTTGGCGGTTTTGGCCGTAGGCGATGATCTTGGCGATCATGGAATCGAACTCCGAAGGCACGACATCGCCTTCCGCCACTCCGGTGTCAATCCGGACTCCTGGCCCGGTCAGAAACCGGAAGCGCTGAATGGCGCCAGGGGCTGGAGCAAAACCGTTATCCGGATCTTCCGCGTTCAGCCGCACTTCGATGGCGTGACCGGTGGTGCGCGGGGGTTCTCCTTCCAGTCGGCCGCCGCGCGCGACATGAATCTGAAGCTTGACCAGATCAATTCCGGTCGTGCATTCCGTCACCGGATGTTCGACCTGCAAGCGGGTGTTCATTTCCATGAACAGAAAGCGCCGGGCCTCTGGTTCGTACAGGAATTCCACCGTGCCGGCGTTGTGATATTCCGCCGCCTGGCTCACGCGCACTGCCGCCTGGCGCAAAGCTGCATCCTGCTCAGGTGTGAGGGCCGGCGACGGCGCTTCTTCAAGAATTTTCTGGTGGCGGCGCTGAATCGTGCAGTCGCGCACGCCAACCGCCCATGTGGTTCCATACTGGTCGGCAATGACTTGCACTTCGATGTGACGTGCTCCCTCGACCAGGCGTTCCATGAAAACAGTGGGATCGCCGAAGGCCTTGAAGGAATCAGCCCGAGCGCTCTCGAAGGCTTGCGGAAGTTCGTCGGCCGAGCGCACCTTGCGAATCCCGTGACCGCCTCCTCCTGCCGTCGCCTTAATAAGGAGGGGGTAGCCCATGCGCTCGGCATGACGAGATGCGTCATTGAGCGTCTCGACCGGTCCGCCGCTCCAGGGTGCCACCTCGATCTGCGCCTTTTCAGCTAAGAACTTGGAGGAAATCTTGTCGCCGAACCGCCGCATCACATCGCCATCGGGACCGATGAAAACGATACCCATTTCACGGCAAAGATCGGCGAATGCGGCGTGCTCAGCTACGAATCCCCACCCTACCCAGACCGCCTCCGCACGCGCGGCGGCCAAGGCCCGTTCGAGCCGCCCATAGTCGACGTAGCTGCTCTTGGGCTGCAGAGTATTTGGATCAAGGACCTGTGCGGCACCCAGACACACTGCCTCGTCCGCCTCGCGCACGAACATGGCATGACGGTCAGGCTCGGTAAACAGCGCGATGGTGCGCAATGCTGTGCCGTGCTCCTGATTGAACTCGCGAACGGCATGGATGAAACGCATGGCCGCCTCACCCCGGTTCACGATCGCTACGCGTTGGAATTCGTGGTTCATAGGCTCCTGGCTCGACAGCTCCAGCTCCTCACCGCCGATTATGCCGCGACCGGTTCCAGTGACATGGCCAGCTGGAGTGGTTTCAAGCGCTCGGCGTCGATACTGTTCGGGACCGCCACCGTGCGGTATCCCCTGAGTTGCAGGTAATGGTTCCCCGCCCCATCCGCGACCTCGGCATCAAAACTTCCTTGAGCTTGATTGAGAGTGACCACAGCGTACAGACGCCCCTCTGCCAGATCGGGAGACCGTAATAAGGACACTCGATCAATGTGTTGAGGCAGGCCCATGCGGCTCTGCGCACCCATCTCCCAGATACCGGCGGTCTGGAAACAAAGCTCGATCAGCCGCGGCGCCATCAGCGTCGGAAGTTCAGCCGGATGGTGATTGTTCGGAAGGTCTCTCGCCATCAACCCGACGATCCGGTTCCCATCCCACCACGCCCGCTCCAGAACCTGGTACGCGGGTCCATGGAAGTAGAGGCGATAAATATCGGCAGCTTCGATGATGTGGCCCGCCGGTGAATATGGTGCCGTGGTCACGACCTCGGGGGTCCGCTTCGTCAGCCGGACACGGCCGTTGAAGTGGGTGGTGCGTTGCGGCTCCGTCTGATTCGGGAGTGGCCGGAAACCAACCAGTCCACAATCCGCCACAATACCGTCCTTATCCGGATGAATTAGCGCTTCGACCGTCACCGTGCGAGGCTCACTTCGGTAAAACTTGAACGGCGCGAGAAAATTGACGTTTTCCATCTCTTCCACGCGCCAACCCGGAAGCATGCGCGCAGCAGCTTCCGCAAACGCTTCGATGCCCATGACGCCCGGCAGCACCGGAGTACCGTCAATCTGGTGGTCGTGCAGAAACGGTTGGACCTTCGGATCCAGCGCAGTCTCCAGCGTGATGGGGCTGTAAAGCCCCGCGCGGGCGACTTTGCCGATCATGGGCCCTGCTGAAAGCTGTCTCTTTTCTCCAGACGCTTCTGGAGCCCTGGTATCGAGTCCGCCACTGGCATCCCATTCCTTGAGCAGCGCTCCCAGACGCTGGCCGATAACGATCTCGCCCCGCGTTCCGCCCGCCGTCAGCTCGCGCCGAATCAACGGAACTCCCGCTTCCGGCGGCAGCATGTCGATGCCGGCCATTTCCATCACCTTGGGAATGGACCCGCGCGTGGCCATACCGATGCCGCCCCACGCCGTCCAATCGATTGCGATCCCACGCGTAGCCGGACGAGTTGTACGGAAGCTGGATGTGATCTTGCACAGCAGATCGTTGGCGGAAGCGTAATCCGTCTGACCGGGATTACCGAAGCGGCCCGCAATCGAGCTGAACGCCACTGTCGCTCCCAGGGGCATGTCGCCGATCGCACGCAATAAATTGAAGAAGCCGTCACTCTTGACGTCAAAGACCAGGTCAAACTCACGCGCGTCTTTGTCCGCCAAAGAATGGCTGCGCTCGATGCCAGCGGCGTGCAGGAGCACGTCAATACGTCCGCTACGTTCGCGCACCTGGCGAATCACTTGAGCCACAGCCTCCGCATCCGTGAGATTTACGCTGAAATAATGCGGCGTGCCACCCGCCGCCCTCACCGCGTCGATCGCAGCGCGCGCAGCTTGTGCGCGCTCGAGCGCTGCCAGCTCTTTTTCCACCAGGGCCGGCGTAGCGCGCTCGCCGCGCGCCTGAATGCGCGCGAACAGGTCGCGCTTCAGGCCCTCTTTGTCGCTCACGAAGCGCTTGAGATCGGGATTCTCGGGGTCAGGCTCCGGCACCAGATCGAGCAGATAGAAAGTGCCGCCTGATGCGGCCGCCAGGTCCGCGGTAATGGCCGAGACGATGCTTCCGGCAGCTCCGGTGATCAGGAAAGTAGTGTTCTGGTCCAGCGTGAGACCGGGTTGGCCGTCGGATGCGGGCTGTTCTTGCAGCCCTACCGTCCAGCGCAACCCTCCTTTGTAGCCAATCTCGATCGCGCCAGGATCGCGCAGGGTTTCCTCGATCAGCAGTGCGGCAACTTCCGCCGGCTTGCGTTCGAGTTCGAAATCGACCACTTTGACGTGGGCATCCACGCGTTCCCGCTTGTAGGTCTTGGTAAAGCCCGTCACTGCGCCGCCCAGCGGAGCGACCGCTCCGCCCTCGTCGTAGCCGTGCTGTCCACCCAGCCGCGTCCCCGAAACCAGGAACGTACCCGGTTTCGCGATCTGTTCGAATAGGGTGCGCATGGTTGTGTAAAGCGATTTCACTCGCACGTGTATGGCCTCGTGCCAGGTGGCGAGATCCATCTTGCTAAGCTGTCCTTCGTTGTCTAACGCCGGCAGCCAGTAAATCCCCTGCACCGGACCAGTAGTCATCCAATTCTTGAGGTGGCTGGCAAGCGCCTCGGCATCTAACGCTCCTCCTTCTAAGCGCAGGACTTCGACGCCCTGCGCTTGCAGCTCTTGCGCCAGCGCGTCTGCCACCCCGCCCTTGTCGGGCATGATGATCACACGCCCGCCGCGGCCGAGTGTGACACCCGTGGTTTTGCAGAGGGGAAGGGGCGGGCGCAGGACCGGCAGTGGAACCCGGCGCGGAATGCGATTCGCAGCGTCCAGACTCGCGAGCACGGGGCGAGGAACTTCAGGCATCGTAGCGGCGGCAGGCGAGGCTGAGGGCTTCGCTGCCTGGTTCGTCGGTTCCGGTTTCGCCTCCGCGCTGGTTGCTGCTGAACCCGCCCGGTCGCGCGCGAACTTGATCACGTGAGTCAGAGTTGGGAAATCGCGCAGCTTGAGATTCGGATCGCGCTCTATGTTATATGCCGCTCGAATGGCAGCGAACATTTCCGCCTGCTTGACCGTATCGACGCCGAGGTCGGCCTCGAGATCGAGATCCAGGTCCAGCATGTCGGTCGGGTAACCGGTTTTCTCGGCCACAATCTCCAGAACTTTGTTTCTAATAGCGTCGTCCGTGATCGCCTGAGCTGCAACGGGAACTGCAGCGGGCGACAGATGGCTCGCCGTTCGTCGCCAGGGGTTGGGCAGGTGCGGCCAAATCCGGACGCTTCTCATACACGAAGCGGATGACATGCGCCAAGGTCGGGTAGTCACGCAACTTGCGATTCTCGTCGCGTGGAATGCTGTAGATCTCGCGAATGGCCGCAAACATCTCCGCCTGTTTCACCGTGTCCACCCCGAGGTCCGCTTCGAGGTCGAGATCCAGGTCCAGCATGTCTCGCGGATAGCCGGTCTTCTCCACCGCCAGAGTCAGAATGCGCTCTTTCACGTCACCGTCGGTGCCGCCAGCAGGACTCGCAGCAGGAGCTGATGCAGCAACTTTGACTTCTTCCTTGGCCTTGGGTGCCGCTACGGGCGCGGCCGCGCTGGCCAAATCCGGACGCTTCTCATACACGAAGCGGATGACATGCGCCAAGGTCGGGTAGTCCCGCAGCTTGCGGTTCTCGTCGCGTGGAATGCTGTAGATCTCGCGAATAGCCGCGAACATCTCAGCTTGTTTAACTGTATCCACCCCGAGATCTGCCTCGAGGTCGAGATCCAGATCCAGCATGTCTCGCGGATAGCCAGTCTTTTCCACCGCCAGAGTCAGAATGCGCTCTTTCACGTCGCCGTCGGTGCCAGGGCAGGAACTGCAGCTGCTGCTGGTGTCGCAACGCTGATTTCTTCCTTGGCCTTGGGTGTCGCGACGGGCGCGGTCGCGCTGGCCAAATCCGGACGCTTCTCATACACGAAGCGGATGACATGCGCCAGGGTTGGGTAGTCACGCAGCTTGCGATTCTCGTCGCGTGGAATGCTGTAGATCTCGCGAATGGCCGCAAACATCTCCGCCTGTTTCACCGTATCCACCCCGAGATCTGCTTCGAGATCGAGATCCAGGTCCAGCATGTCTCGCGGATAGCCAGTCTTTTCCACCGCCAGAGTCAGAATGCGCTCTTTCACATCGCCGTCGGTGCCAATGGCAGGAACTGCAGCTGCTGCTGGTGTCGCAACTATGATTTCCTCCTTGGCCTTGGGTGCCGCTACGGGCGCGGCTGTGCTGGCCAAGTCCGGACGCTTCTCATACACGAAGCGGATGACATGCGCCAGGGTTGGGTAGTCACGCAGCTTACGGTTCTCGTCGCGTGGAATGCTGTAGATCTCGCGAATGGCCGCAAACATCTCCGCCTGTTTCACCGTGTCCACCCCGAGGTCCGCTTCGAGGTCGAGATCCAGGTCCAGCATGTCTCGCGGATAGCCAGTCTTTTCCACCGCCAGAGTCAGAATGCGCTCTTTCACAGGATCGCCTTCGACCCGCGATGCGAACGGGACGGTAGGCGCGGGCACTGCTGCAGGCGCAGGCGCGGCGACTTTTGGTTTCACGCTCGGCTCGGGAACAGCGGTGACCGCCGCCGGTGCTTTTTTCATGACTGCAGGCGGCGATGGCTGACGTGGGGGCGCTGACATCGTTTTCGGCGCCGGTGCGGGCACGGTCCGAGGTTCCTGCGCCGCAACTCGCGCGGCTGACGCCTGATCGCGTACGCGCAGGGTGCGGCGAACCACTTCCAAATCTCCGGACGAATGGCCCGCGATCCGGCTGATCCATGCATTCCACGCGGACGTGTCCGCAATCCGGTAGGTATAACCCAGAGCATCAGGGCTTTGATGAACCCCGTCTTTTGTCGTCACCCAGTGCAGCAGTGTCATGGCGATCTGCGAGCCGAACCCGGCTCCCAGGCGCAGTGCGTACTCGACGGGATAGGACCCGCCTTTCGACAAGTTCAATGCCCCCAGGTCGGGGTCAACTTCCTTGAAATTGGCCACAGGCGGTACCACTCCCGTTTCCAGTGTCTTCACTGCCACGACATCTTCGACACCCGCGCCCATGGCATGACCGGTGAAGCCTTTCGTGTTGGCGATCACAATTTGATCCGCGCTGTCTCCGAAGACGTGACGTAGTGCGTGGATCTCCGCCGCCGCGCTGCCCCCGCGTGCGGGAGTGTAGGTTTCGTGGGAGACAAAGACTGTCCGCGGCGCGATCTGATGACGTTGAATGCCGCTGCGCGCTTCCGCCTTGGCCACCAGGTCTTCCATCATCTGGCTGATGTGCTGCACGTCAAGGCGAGTGCCGTGAAAAGCGCTGTTGGCCGTTACCGTGCTCAATACTTCGCAGATCGGCTGGATTCCCCGCTCGCGGGCAGCCTCCGCGCTCTCCACCACAAGTCCGGCGGCGCCCATGCCGATGATCATGCCGTGCCGGCGGCGGTCAAAGGGAGTAGCGGCCTCTGCGACCACTTCGTCCGTGGCCGCAGCTCCGGTGGCCAGAAAACCGGCACCCATCCAGCCAATCAGATTGTCCGTGGTAATGTCGTCGGCCGACACCACGATCACTCGGCGGCACCGTCCGGCGCGGATCCAGTCCTCAGCCAGGGCGACCGCCTGGGTGGTACTGGCGCAAGCGGCGTTCACCGCCGTGTTAGGTCCACGCGCGCCGATGAATTCAGCAAATTGGGAGTGCCCCATCGGCAACACCCTGAACAGGTAACGCCGGTCGAATACATAGGGCTCTTTCTCGATGGCGGCGCGCAGCAGTGCCGCCTGCTGGTCAATCTCCTGGCCCAGGGTGGAATGCCCATTCGTTTCTGCCGCCCGAGCTTGCAGGCCCTCCAGCGTGGCCAGTTGTTCGCGGCGGGAATGGTCCGCGTGATAGCGCGACATCTCGTCGGCGAAGGAATCCAGGCCGGGGAAGGCCGAGGCAAAAATCACACCCGTATCGTCACGCAGCGTGTCCGGCAGGGCCCAGCGGTCCGGCAGTTGAGTATTTTTTGTGGTCGTCTTATAGCGCAGAACCAGCGGAATGCCGGCATCGCGCAATGCGTCGAGCCCCACGGCGATGGCCAGCTGGGTGACCCGGTCGAGGGCGGCCTTGCGGTCAGCGGAAACACCGAATTCGTTTTCCAGATCGAATGCGCCACCGCGGCCCGCCAGCTTGATAACATCCGCCACGTCGATGATGGTTTCAAACCTGCCGCCGTTCTCGCTTTTCACCAGCCGTGTGATGTGTTTGTCCAGCATGTCGCGGCGCAAGCGCGCGGGAATGGAATCGATGAACTGATCTCCACCCAGCATGCGGCCAATGTTGCCGTCATCGAAGACGTGATCGGTCCCGGGCAAGCCCAACGCCGCGCCAGTAATCGTCACTGGGAGTGTGGTAGGAGCAGGTTTTCCGCCGTGAGTAATCTGCCAGCCCTGTTCGAGAACCTCCGCAAACAAGTGGCCGAGTTCGACGTAATGATCGCCGTTAGCCACAGCCGCTGGCGATGTTGCGCCTGCTGCCGGTACCATTTCTGCGATTGGTTTAGCGGTTTCCGGAGGTGCAGAAACCGCGGGCAAGGTCGCGGTCTCACGCGCTGCGTCTGCCGTCCCGCGGCCCAGTCCCGCCGCATAGAGACCGCACAGCGCCTGGTTGAAGGCTGGGACATCGCCAATTTTCGGATGATTGCTGAAGAGCGCAACCACGTCGCCGCGCTCGCCCAGCACATCTTCGGCAAACCCTTGCAGCGCCTTCTTCGGTCCAACTTCAACAAAGACCCGCGCCCCCGCCTGGTAGAGCGTGCGCAGCCCCTTTACGAACTGCACCGGAGCCGCAACCTGCAGCGCCAGAATGTCCAGCATCTGCGGCACAACGTCCGGCCCCATGGGATAGAACTCGCCGCTGGTGTTGGCGACAATGGGCAGGCGTGGCGATGCCAGATGCAGCCGCGCCAACACCCGCCGCAGCGGCTCGCTGGCCGAGGCCACAATCGAGGTGTGGAAGGCGTGGCTGACCGATAACGGAGTTACGTCGTAGCCAGCTTTCTGAAACGCTTCCATGGCCTGCTCGACGGGTTTGCTGGCGCCGCCGATGACCGCCTGATGATTGCTGTTGACATTGGCGATGACTACATTCCCGCTCACGGTCTTCAAAATTCGCTCCATTTCCTCCAGCGGAGCGAACACAGCCGCCATGCGGCCCTTGTCTTCCGGCGCAAAGCGGGTCATCTCGCGGCCGCGGGCGCTGACTGCTTCGAGCGCGTCCGCAAAGGGCAGCGCGTCGGCGGCCAGGAGGGCTCCGTATTCGCCCAGGCTATGCCCCATGGTGAAGTCGGGCGTGATGCCATAAGCGGAGAGCAGCCGGGTCAGGGCGAGATCGGTGGCCAGCACTGCAGGCTGCGTGATCGCAGTCTGACGTAGATCGTCTTCCGCCCGGGCGACCGCCTCCGCGTCAGTCTTATCCACGAAGATGTACTCGGAAAGTGGCTTGCCCAGGAGAGGCGTCATTACGCGATCCGCCTCGGCAAAGGTTTCCGCCACAATAGGCTCGGCGGCACGCAATGGCTTGAGCATGTTCACATACTGGGAACCTTGGCCCGGGTAAAGGAACGCAACCTTGGGCGCCGGACCGTGACCGCGGAAAATGCCTTGCGCGCGCAAGGCCTTCCACATTGCCGGCAGATTGGCTTTTAGCGCCTTCAGCGCGTTGCCGGCTTTCTCCGCCAGTTCGGTGGCGTTGCCATAGTCGATGGCCAGCCGTTCCGGCGCGCGCAGGTCTGATTCCGCCGGAGCAGCGGGCGCAGGGGCGCGGCCCGCCCTGGCGTCTTTCTCGACCGCGCGCAGACGCTCAACCAGCGCGGCCTCGGTTGCGGCGCCGATCACCAGCGCGCCGCGCAATGGAGCTTTATAAGAAGTAGAATTGCTGGCAACTTCATGTACGTTCATAGTTGGCTCTTTCGCAGCCGGCGGTATCTCGTTTACGGCCACCGAGCGCTTGCCGTTTCCGTTTAACCGGTGGGGAATGTATTCTTCGAGGACGGCGTGGAAATTAGTGCCGCCAAAACCAAAGGCGCTTAACCCGGCGCGCCGCACGCCATCCGGCGGAAGCGTCCACGGCTTCAATTCGGTATTGACGTAGAGGGGAGAGTGGGCGAAATCGATGTCCGGGCTGGGATGTCCGCAATGCAGGCTGGGCGGCAGCACCTTGTCCCGAAGCGCCAGGGCGGCTTTCAATAACCCGGCGGCTCCAGCCGCTCCTTTGAGATGGCCGAAGTTCGACTTGACGGAGCCCAGGGCCACCGAGTGCGAGGGCAGGTTAAAACCGCTGAGCGCCTCAGCCATACTCTGGACCTCCACCACGTCACCGACTCGCGTGGAAGTACCGTGACCTTCAATATAAGTGGCCGTGGCGAGTGGCAATCCAGCATTCTGCCAGGCGCGCTCGATGGCGAATTTCTGACCAATCGGGTTGGGCGCGGTGATGCCCTTTCCTCTTCCATCGCTGGATCCGCCCATGCCACGCAGCACGGCATAGATTTTGTCCCCGTCGCGTTCGGCATCCGCCAGGCGTTTCAGCAAGAAGATGGCTGCGCCTTCGCCCATCACGAAACCATCTGCTCCCTCGGCATAGGGACGAGTTCCGGTCGCGGATAAGGCTCCGATCTTGCAGAACTTCACAAAACTTGAGGCGCCCATGTTGCGATCGATACCGCCGCTGACCGCCAGGTCATAGTCGTTGTGGATCAATCCCTCGGCTGCGGCGCTAATCGCCGCCATCGCCGAGGCGCACGCGGCATCGCAAACATAGTTGGGGCCGTGAAAGTTGTAGATATTCGCAACCCGGCCGGCAATGCAATTGGCTAATTCGCCCGGCATGCTGTCTTCGGTAATCGGGGGCAGATGTTTGCCGATCCCCTCGCGCAATTCGCGGGTGATGTCGCGGCGCAAGCCTTCCGGCAGGGCCGCGAAACTGACACTCTCGGCCAACTCATGCGCGTATTCGGGAAAAAACACGCGCAACGCAGTGAGATAGTGCTTTTCCCCGCCCAGGGCGTTGCCCAGGATCACGGCGGTACGATCCAGGTCCAGCGGACGCTTGGGGTAACCGTAGTCTTCCAGGGCTTCGCGGGTACAGGCGATTGCCCATTTTTGCGACCCATCCATGGCATCGGCGACCCGCGGCGGGATGGGCAGGTGCCACTTCATGGGGTCCCAGGGATAGTCGCGCACCCAGCCGCCGATCTTGGAATAAGTTTTGTCGGGCGCACCGTGGTCGGCATCGAAATACAGCGCCGGATCCCAACGGTCGGGCGTAACTTCCGTGATGCTGTAACGGCCGTTCTTCACGTTTTCCCAGAAAGCCGGGACGTTTGGCGCATCGGGCAGAATGGCTCCCGCCCCTACGATTGCTATGGCTCGGTATGAAGTGTTTTCCATGACTGCGCTCCCTTAATAAGGAGAGAACGGTGGACTGCGAAAGCTCAGTCCGTCTGCGGTCCATCCTTCTTGCGATGCTACGCAGCCAACTCCTTGCGCCTCGCTGCGCGGCTGTACAGCACGTCTGCTACGTAATCCATGTCCGAAATCACTCCCGCCTGGGCGCGATGAATGGCGGGCATTCCCAAAGCTGTTTCAAAAGTGGCCAGGTCGGTATCACTTACACCACCGGCTCCGACGACCCAGCGCAAACCATCCTCAGCCACCTTGAGCGCGGCTTCGCGTGCGAAGATTCGGCTCACCGCCGCCAGCCCCGTCGCGTCGAACCGCCGGCTGGCTTTTTCGTTCAGCTTGTTTTCCGCCAGCAAGGAAGCGCGGCGAGCCAGGCTGCCGGCGCTCTCCGCATACGCGATCAACTCGCCCAGGCGGAGGAGAATGTGCTGGTAGCGAGTCAGACGCGCCACCCGAGATCGCTCCATCACTTCGGCCAGAGCGTGGAAAGCCAGGGCCGCACTGTCAGCGCCCACGTCCGGATGGCTGGCGTGCAGTGCTTCGAACTTCTTCGCCTGTTCGTGATAATGCTGGCCGCGCGTCTTCAGGTGGAGCTGCCAGCGGTCGCGGCTGATGGTCATCTCCATGATCTCCGAGGTGCCTTCGTAAATGGTGGTAATGCGAACGTCGCGCTTGATCTTCTCCACCATATATTCGTGGGTGTAGCCGTATCCGCCCAGCGCCTGGATGCTGGCCTCGGCGGCTGCATTCCCCGCCTCGGTTGCCATGTATTTGGCGATGGCGCCTTCGGTGTTCAGACTTCCTTCTGCCCCTCCGTCGATGCGCTCCGCGGTCTCTTCGATGTAGGAGCGAGCCGCTTCCAGCCGGGCCACGTGCGGCACGATGAGTTTGTGGGTGTATCCCTGCTTTTCCGATAGAGGCGCGCCGGCCTGAATGCGCTTGGTGGAATAAGGAATCGCCCGGTCGAGCGCGGCCCATCCCGCGCCCAGGCCAAATGCCGCAACCATCAGGCGGGTGTAACCGAACACAGCCTGTGCCTGGTTCAGTCCCTGACCTTCCACGCCCCCGACCAGGCGGTCGGCATCAACATAGACGTTGTCGAGCGCGAGAGCCGCGGTGTTGCTGAGCCGGATGCCGTGCTTGTCCTCCGGCTTGTCGTGGCTGAAGCCCTTTGCCCCTTTTTCCACGATGAACCAGCTCGGACCTGCGGGCGTATTAGCCAGAATCGTGCATGCATCGGCGATTCCACCATTGCTGATCCATTGTTTGTTGCCGGTGATCTTGTAGCCGACGACACGGCCGTTTTCGCTGACGCGATCCGCAGTGGTGCGAAGAGCACCCAGATCGCTGCCTGCTTCGGGCTCGGTAGCGCCGTAGGCAAACAGTAGACCTTCTTCCGCGATGCGCCCCAGCCAGAGCTTCTTTTGCTCCGGAGTGGCTCCCACCGTGATGGGATCGCTGCCCAGGAAGGTGGCCAGCACCGCGGTCGCGACGCCCAGATCGATGCGTGCCATTTCTTCACAGACGCAGTAGACGTCAAACGCGCCGCCGCCCATGCCGCCGAATTCTTCCGGAACAAACAGGAGTTGAATGCCCAGCTTGTCCGGGCTGCACATGTGGTGAACAATCTCCAGCGGACATTCGTCACGCGCATCCAGCTCGATCAGAGTTTCGTCGGGCAGACGTTTTTTGGCGAACTCGCGGAGCGACTTCAAACTCAGTTTTAGTGTCTTGTTGGTAATCATGCCGTCCTCTTTGCCGAAACGTTATGAATTTCACGGATTTTATTCGTCAACTCGGGCAAGAACTCCAGCAGGTCGTCAACAATCCCGACATCCGCCACTTGAAAGATCGGGGCTTTCGGGTTCTTGTTAATCGCGACGATAAATGGATTGCCCTTAATGCCGACCAAATGCTGAAAAGCGCCGCTGATGCCGCACGCCAGGTAGACCTTAGGCTTGACCGTCTTTCCCGAAGAGCCGACCTGGCGGGATTTATCCAGCCACTTGGCGTCAACCACAGGTCGCGAGCAGCTCAACGCTCCGCCCATGGCGTCGGCGAGTTCCTGCGCCATCGCGATGTTGTCTTTTTCCTGGATTCCGCGGCCGATGGAAACCAGAACATTGTGCTTGGTGATATCGACATCACCGGACTCGGCAACTACCGTCTGCAGATAGCGCCGCGACGCTGTCAGCACGCCGGCATCGGCCGATTTGTCGATCACCGTTCCGGCAGCCGGAGGACCATCCAGCGGCTTGAATGCACCTGGACGTATCGTGACCACTGCGCCCGATGAAATATCACACCGGACATGAGCGCTCACCTGCCCGCCAAACTCCTGGCGGACGACTTTGAGCTGGGCGTCTTTCTCCCCTTCGATCTCCAGCACATCCGACACAAAAGCTGCCTTCAGCTTGATGGAGAGGCCGGGTGCCAGATCGATTCCGAAATGCTCGTGGGCAATCAGCACCACGCTGTCTGCCGGCAGGACCTTGACCAGCGCTTTCCGTACCAGTTCCGCATTCGGATATGCCAGCGACTCATTGGCAATTTTCCAAACCTCAACGTAGGCGCCGCGGAGCGCGTTGCAAACGGACTCGAGTTCCGCGCCCCAACCCGTAACCACGGCGGTGGGCGTCGCGTTAACATCGATCTTCTTCGCCGCAGCCGCCAACTCGGCTGCCGAATCATCGGCTACGCCACCTTTGTGTGCGATGTAAGCAAATATTCGAGCCATTACTTCAACCCTCCTTTGGCTGCAACCAGGTCAACCAACCGGTCGATGATTTCTTCCCGGCTGCCTTCAAGCATCTCGGCACCCTTGCCCAGCGGGGGCAGGAAGTAGTCCACCCGCTTCACTTTCGCCGCTGCTTCCCCCACCGCGCTCGGGTCAATCGCCAGATCAGGCGCGCCGTAAGTTGGGATGGGCACAGAGGCGACCGCCCGGATGCCTCGCATGCCGACATAACGCGGCTCATTGATGCCGGTCTGGATGGAGAGGACGCAGGGGAGGTCAATTTCGTTCATCTCCTTGTCGCCACCTGCGATTTCCCGGCTGATCTTGAGCTTCCGGCCTTCCAAAACTTCGATCGAATTCACCAGCGAAGCGAACGGATAGTCGAGCATCGCCGCCAGCATCCCGCCGACCTGCGCGCCCCCATCCTCGGCCTGCACTCCAGTCAAGATCAGGTCGTAGTTGCCTTTCTGGACAAAGGCTTTGAGGATGGTGGCGATGCCCCGGCCATCCGATCCGCTGAAGGCCTCGTCGGTAATCAGCACGCCATGGTGCGCCCCCATGGCCATCTCCCGGCGAAGGATTTCTTCGTCGTCTTCGCCGCCAACCGTGACCACCGTGACCTTTCCACCCACTCGAGCCACGATCTGCAGGGCTTCTTCCACCGCATAGTTGTCCGGTTCGTTCACGGAATAGACCAACTCATCGCGCTCGATATCGTTTCCCGCGCGGTTGAGCGTGATCTCGTTTTCCGAAGTGTCAGGCACTCTTCTTGCGCAAACTAGAATTTCCACATTTACCTCCCCGCAACGCTTTCGGCAGTTTGCTCGGCTTTCGCAACCGGTTCCTGCCGCGCTATTTGTTTCTCCGCCAGTTCCGCCAGGTCAATGGCGGTCATCTTGCCTTCCATGCCTGCAACCTTGATCGCATCTTCTATATTCACCATGCAAAAAGGACATGCTGTCACGATCACATTCGCCCCGGCTTCGGCAGCCATCTGGACTCGCTTCACACCCATTCGCTGTTCTTCTTTGGGCTCGTAGAACAACATCAGTCCGCCCCCGCCACAGCAGAAGGAACGGTCCCGCGAACGGCTCATCTCGACCCGCTTGAGACCTGGAATGGCATCCAGCACATCGCGCGGGTCGTCGTAAACCTGGTTGTGCCGCCCCAGGTAGCAGGGATCGTGGTAGGTGTAAACGTGGTTGACGTTTTCCACGGCATTAAACTTGATCTTGCCCGACTTCACCTCGCTGGCGATCACCTGACTGATGTGCTCAACCGGCGGCATGTCCTTGTAGTCATGCTTCAAAGCGTTGTAAGTGTGCGGGTCAGCGGTGACGATTCGCTTTACTCCGGCGGCTTTGATGGCCTCCGCGTTGTGGTCGCGCAGAGCCATGAACAGCGTCTCTTCCCCGAAGCGGCGGACTTCATGTCCGCTATCCTTTTCTGCAGCCCCCAAAATTCCGAAATCCTCACCCACATGGTCGAGGATCTTTGCGGTAGCGCGCCCGATGGACTGGATCCGGTCATCGTAGGAAGTTATGCTGTCAACGAAATACAGCGTGTCGCCTGTCGTCTTCCCATCCAGGGTCTTCACCGGGCAGGCCTGCCGGAAGTCTTTGACGTTTGCCCACTCGGCTCTCTTCTTTTCCATCTTGCCGTACGGGTTGCCGCGACTCTCCAGCGCTTTCAAAGGCTTCTGCAGGGACTGCGGCACGTTTCCGTCATCGATCATGCCCCGCCGCAGATCGACAATCTTGTCGATGTACTCCACCAGCAGCGGGCACTCTTCTTCGCAAGCGCCGCAGGTGGTGCAGGACCAGATTTCGTCTTCTGAATAAATGCCGCCAACCAGCGCTTTGTGATTGTCCGGTTTGCCGAACATCGGGTAATGCTGGAAAGCGTAATCTCTCGCCTTGATGGTGATAAACCTTGGCGACAACGGCCTGCCCACGGCATTGGCCGGGCAGTTATCCGAGCAGCGGCCGCAGTCCGCGCAGGAATAGAAGTCCAGCATGTGCTTCCAGGTGAAGTCTTCGAACGTTTTCACTCCGAACGACTTCACCTGGTCGAGATGTTCGTCGCTGACCCCGTATTTCACCGGCTTCAGCGTGCCCCGGCCCAATTTCGCGAAGTAGAGATTGAACAGGGAGGTTTCCACGTGAAACTGAATTCCAAATGGGCGATAGCACAGCAGGAAATAGAAGGTCACCTCATGGAGAAGATAGGCGCCGAAGTAGAACTCCTTGAGTGCGGACAAGGAACTTGAACCGAGAAGGCTCTGCAGCATCCAGGGCAGCGACCAGGCGGCCAGCAGTTCAACGTTTTGGCCTTGCTGTACCTGTCCGGCTGCTCTCGCGGCGGCGAACAGGCTGTCCGCCACCATCAGGATTGCAATCAGCACCAGCAGGAAGATGGCGTCGGCGGTGTGGGCCTTGCCGAATTTTTCCGGCACCGCATAGCGCGCTGGTTTGAAAACCAGCCGGCGCGCGATTGCAATCACCATGCACAGGAACACGACGGTCGCAGCGTAGTCGGTGATGATGTTGTAGATATGCCCGGCTTCTCCCGCCAGGCCCGGCATCACAAAATTCTCGGAGACGCCGACAATCAGCACATAAAAAGCGCGCAGCACCAGACAAATAAATCCCGCAAAAATGAAAATATGAATGATGCCGGCGGTACGGTAACGGGGATGCTTCCATTGTGCCAGACCGAATTTCAGCACCTTGCCCAACCGGACCAGGGGCTGGTCAAAGCGAAAATCGCGCTCGGCCCGCAGAAGTGGTACCAGGCGCCTGGCCACGATATAGGCAAAACTCGTGATGCCCAGTAGATGAATGATCAGGAACAAGGTCCGCCCCGACGCCAACCAGGGGGTTACTTGCGCCGCCAGCTGAATTCCTTCCATGACCTACACTCCTGAGCAAATCTCTAAGCGATTAGTTGGGGCCGAAATTTCTCCTTTGCATCCGTTGCTTCCGGTGCTGCTGTTGATTCGAATGAAGAGCGAACCGCCGTAAGTGGAATCGGTGCACGAACCGTGGTGGCCACAGGCTCTGCCGGTTTCGACAGCGGCTTCTTCGTCCGTGCCGGTTTCTTCCCCTTCGCTTTCTTTCGTGGCGCTGGGGGTCTGGTAGCGTCGCGCAGCTCAACGAAACTCTGTTTCACGAATTTCTCCAAACGCCACAGATCCGGCGCTGCATGCACATCTCCGCTGAAGCCGAAATAAACCATCCCGTCGTAGCTCAGGATGGCGCAGTTGACTGCCATCTCGCCTCCGATCGGGACATAGGGATACCACTGCAGCATCTTGTGGCCCAACAGATAGAGAGGGAATTGCGGCCCGGGCACACTCGTACACACCATGTTGAAGGGTGTAAACGGCACCTGGCTAATCATCGGCCCGGCCAGCGCCTGCATCGGGCCTGGGAAGACGCCGATCAACCCGCCGACCAGACTGACCAACTCGGCGGCACGGGCGCGCTTGAGAAACTCCGTTTTCCTATGGACCGCTGCCAGCAGCTTTTTCGGAGAGCGAATATCCAGCGGGAGAGTCACCGGAACCAGCGAAATGTGGTTCCCTGAATTCTCGGAATTATCGCTGCCGCGCAGATTCACCGGAACCATGATGCGAATCAGGCGCCCCTTAACCCGATCGCCGTGGTGTTCCGAGTAGCGTCGAATGGTCGCCGTCACCAGAGCCAGCAGGACATCATTGACGCTGGTTCCGGAGGCGTGCCGTATGGCCTTCACGTCCGCCAGCGGAATTTCCGCCCAGGCGAATTTCTGTGGCCCGCGGTAGATTACGTTAAACCGCAAGCGCTCGGTGGTCGTTGTGAGTTCTGGCAGCAGCCGGGAGAGTTCCTCCGCGGCCAGGTTTCCGCCGGCCGCCATGGTCCCTTCCGCCATGTTCAACGCTCCTGACCATGCCGAGAGAATTCGATTGACGAAATCGGAGTAGGACCCTGCCAACCCTTCCACCAGCGCCGTGGCGGCGTCACGCGGCGGCGGGACCCGCAGCTTTCTCCTCGGCGGGGGCGGCGTAACCGGACTGGCATCCATCAGCACGCTCATGAGCCCCACTCCAGCAATGCCATCGGCCAGGCAGTGGTGCATGCGGAAAATAAGACCGGTGCGATCGCCTTTCAGCCCTTGCACCAGGGTCAGGTCCCACAGGGGATGTCGCCGGTCCATCACCTTGCTGAAAAGTTTTCCCGCGAGCGCCTTCAGTTCCCTGTCGCTACCGTTCTTGAGCGTCACCTCGCGTACGTGGTTGCGCAGGTCGAACTCAGGATCGTAGTCCCAGAGGGGAAGCCCTATATTCAAAGGCGCGCTCACTACACGCTTGAGGTAGCGAGGAATCCGCGGCAACTTTGACTCGACGAACCGGAGATAGGCCTGGAACGGGATCTTGCCCTCCAGCAGGCTGACACTGCCCACATTGAGGGGCATACCCTCGCGTTCGAGATTCAGGAAGACGCTGTCACCCCAGGAAAGGCGTTCGCCGTTCTGATGATTCTCCATGTCAGCTCTCCTGTTCGGTTGCCGAATCATCGCGCATCTCAATTCACGAAAGAGAATCGCGACGCCAGCTTCACCAGTTTGAATACTCTGTAGACATCGACGTTGACGCCACGCAATACCACCTTGACCCCTTTGTTGTCGGCGATACCCGCGAACTCTTCCATGACTCTGAGCCCATGCGGTACGATCTTGCGCACAGATGAGAAATCCAAAAGCACTTCGCCACCGGCGCTGTCCAGCGTCTCACCGGCCTCCTGCAAGGCCTGGACAACCCGTTCTTCGTCAATTTTCAGCCACACGGCGATCATTGCCATAACCACTCCTGTCCGCTACGCGCTTCGTCGCTGAGACCTCTTGGCCCCCTCGGCCAGGCCTCGGCCGTGATAGGCGCTCCAAAACAGATCGGCCAATTCGCTCATCAGAGGCATACGCGGGTTTGACCGCCCGGATGGATCATCAAAGGCAAGCTTGGTCAGTTCAGGCATCGCCCGCTCAAATTCTTCCTTCGAAATCCCCAGGTCGGCGATCGACCGGGGAAATTCCAATTGATCGAGTAACTGTTCTACGGCCGTGATCAGGTTCTTCACCTTTTCCTCAACCGTGTGACCGCCCAGAGCCAGCAAGTCGGCGATGGTCGCGTATTTGTTGTGTGCGACATGGCCCTTCTGGTAGGGCGACGGCACAAACTTGGTGGGTACAGCCGCGTTATAGGCAATGACGTGCGGCAGCATGAGCGCGTTGGCGCGGCCGTGCGCCACTCCGAAGCGCGCCCCGAAGGCGTGCGCCAAGGCGTGATTCACACCCACCGAGGCGTTGGAAAACGCCATCGCTGCAATGCAGGCCGCGTTGTGCATCATGCTGCGCGCCTCTTCGTCGCGGGGATGCTGGTACGCGATGGGCAGGTACTTGAACACCATCCGAATTGCCTGCATGGCGTTGCAGTCGGTATAGGCCGAAGCGTAGCTGGAAACTGCGGCCTCCAGCGCGTGGGTCAGGCAGTCGATGCCGGTATCCGCGGTCAGGCCCTTCGGCATCGACAGAACAAACTGCGGATCAACGATGGCTACATCCGGAGTCAGCGAGTAGTCGGCCAGGGTCACTTTGCGCCTGCGCTCCTTGTCGGTCAGGACGGCAAACGGAGTGACCTCGCTCCCGGTTCCGCTGGTAGTGGGGATGGCAACCAGCCGCACCCGATTGATTTTCTCGGTGGGATACTCGACCACGCGCTTGCGCAGATCCAGAAAAGGTGCAGCCAGTTCTTCCAGGTCGGCCTCCGGAGACTCGTACTTGAGCTTCATGATCTTGGCCGCATCAATCACCGACCCGCCGCCCAGCGCGATGATCTGATCCGCCTTGTAGAAGTTGAGCGCCTCCACTCCCTGCATCACCACCTTGACTTCGGGCTCGGCATCCGGAATGACCGAGACATGGACGTGGGTTTGCGGTGAGAGATAGCGCCGGACGATATCCACGTGGCCGAACTTCTCCAACGCCGGGTTAGTAATAATGATGGTGCAGCGCGACCGGAAATCCTTCACGTTCTCCACTGCGTTCATGTTGAAGTAAATCTGGTTGGGGACTCGGAACCACATATGGGCCTGTGTCCTCCGCGCCACGCGCTTGATGTTGAGGTAGTGATAGATATTTGTGTTATCGGTGGTGCTGTTGCCGCCGCCGGTCCCGCATCCGAAACTGAAGGTGGGCACCAGGTCGTTGTAAACTCCACCCAACGCTCCCACCGAACCCGGCGAATTCACAATGATCCGGCCCGCGTTCATCACCTCACCGAACTTGCGGATGACCTCATCGTTGCGCGAGAAAATCACCGCCGTATGTCCCAGCCCGCCGGAATGATTCACGTCCACGCACACCTTCAGCGCCTCATCGACGGATTTCGCTCGATAGACGGCGAGCACCGGGAACAGCGTCTCGGCTGACAGGGGATATTCGCGGCCTACGCCTTGAATGGGCGCAATCAGCAGCTTGGTGTTCGGCTTTACCGAAATGCCCGCAAAACGGGCGATGTCGGTGGCCTTCTGCCCGACCGCCATGCCTTGCATGAACCCGGTCTTGGGATCGATGACTGTCCGTCCCAGCTGTTCCGTCTCCTTCTCGTTGCAAATGTGTGTGCCCAGGTCGGCAAATTTCTTCAACACCGGGTCATAAATCTCATCGTCAATCACCACGGTTTGCTCGGAGGCACAAATGGTTCCGTTGTCAAAGGTCTTGGACACGATGATGTCCACCACGGCCGTACTGAGGTCCGCCGTTTTCTCCAGGTAAACCGGCGTGTTTCCTGCTCCCACGCCGAGCGCTGGTTTGCCTGAGCTGTAAGCAGCTTTGACCGCGCCCGGCCCGCCGGTAGCATCAATCAGGCCCACGTCTTTGTGCCGCATCAAGTAGGCGTTGTCCTGCAGCGTGTGCGATTCCAGGCAGCTAAAAACTCCTTCCGGCGCGCCGTGCTTGATTGCAGCCTCGTACATGATTCGTACGGCTTCCGAGCAGCAGCGCCAGGCGCTGGGGTGAGGACTGAAAATGACCGCGTTCCGCGTCTTGATGGCCATGATGCATTTGAAGAGCACCGTGGAAGTGGGATTGGTAATCGGCGTGAGCGAGAAGATGACTCCGATCGGTTCCGCCATCTCCACCAGATTGCGTTCTGGAATCTCGCGAATGATGCCGACGGTGCGCTTGTCCTTGATGTAGTCGTAGGCAAACTCGGTCGCCACCATGTTCTTAAGGACTTTGTCTTCCATGACTCCGAGCTTGGTTTCCTCAACCGCCATGCAGGCGAGATGATGAGCTTGTTCCAGCCCGGCCAGGACCATCGGCTTCACGATGCCATCGACGTCTTCCTGGGTGAATTGGGTAAAGACGGCGGCTGCGGTTCTGGCTTGACTGACCAGTTTTTCCAGGTAGGCGATCCGTTCTTCGCTGAGGCCATCTGCGACAATCGGGATCTGAACTCGCTCTCGCACCGCTTCAGTCGCATCCATTGTGCCTCCTCTGTTCCCTTGTTCCCTGTTGTCAGCCCCTGCTGGAATCGCCACGTGTTCGCTATAACCTGTCGTCGGTTTCTACGCGTAGTCGATGGGATGCCTCTCCAGCCAGTGCTCATCGCGCCGTTTGTTGATGTTTCGGAAAGCATTGCTGGCGGCGCACTCAGTCAAACCGCGCGTCTTCCAGGCAACACCTGCACCAAATCCGATAGCCCATCCCGCCAGCCCGAATGCCAACGTTCTGGCGATAGAGTTATGACGGTCCCCTGGGCAACTCCCCAACACGCCGATGCACGCTCCAACCGCGGCAGGCTTCAGGGCATCTCGAATTCCTTCGCTAAGAAATGGTGTAAGGGGTCTTCCCTGGAGAAACGCTCCGCCGCCGCATCGCGCTCCTTCCAGCGCGGAACTCAGAACTCTGCGGCCGTATTCGAACTCGGACTTCGACCAGTTACGCAGTTCCATTGCAGTCGCCTCACTCTCGTCCATTGATCAGTAGTAACGTGTTCAAGTAGACCATCGGAGGTAAGTTGATTCCGTGGCACACATCACGACTAAGTGTGAGCGTAATCACAATCGAAAACACTTGCCGGTGTCCAGGGCTCGGAACAGCAGGGACAGCCGTTCTCAGGCTCCCTGGAAGCAGACTCTCGCTTTGACAGAACCAGTCGGGTGCTTACCGTAGGCAAGCTTCAGCAGCCAACGTTCGTACAGGGGAATGAATCACCCCTTCCCCACTCACAGCCGATATCTGATTCCCGACCAGTGCGCGACGCCGAGGCGTATAATCCCTATCGCTAAGCGGACCGGTAACTGCGAGTTCGCAAAGCTGAGCAGCAGCATTTTTCTCGAAGGCCTGGTCGCAGTTCTTCAGAACCGGGCTGTTGACAAACTTGAATGGCCGGAGGGATGCCGTGTTGAAGACCTTTTTGACTGTTGCTTTGTTCCTTATCTTTGAGTTCGCTGCGTCAGCCCAGCAGGCCCAAACACCCCCCAAGGCTGCGCCGGTTGCGCCTTATACCATTCCTGCCGATGCGGTGAAACAGGCCAACCCGGTCAAGCCGACTCCAGAGTCCATCGCCGGAGGCAAGAAATGGTGGGGCTACGACTGCGCGATGTGCCATGGCAAGGACGGCGATGGCAAGGGCGATATCGCGGAGGACATGAAGCTGAAGGTCACCGACTTCACTAATCCAGCGACCCTGAAAGATAGGACCGACGGAGAGCTCTTCTACATAATCAAGAATGGCAAAGGCGATATGCCTCCGGAAGGCAAGCGTATGAAGGCAGACGGGCTCTGGGACCTGGTGAATTACGTGCGTTCCCTGGCCAGGACCAACTCCTCGCCCGAGGACAAAACTCCGAAATGAGAGGCCTGATCCCGTGGGCCAGGCCTCTATAAAAAGGCAGACCTACTTTTTTGCCGCGTGATACTCGATTCGGGTGCACGCCTGAACAGCGGCATGTCTTGTCATTTCCTGATTAGGTGCCGGCCATCGCGCAAGTGTCGGCGGCAGCGATTTCGGTGACTGCCCGCTCGTAGCCGACGGCCGCATAATAGATCGCCCGATCGAAGAAGTGATTCAGCATCTGCAGCATCTCCAGTTCACCCAATGCTTCGACGGGGCGTTCCAGTACCGACTCCTGCTTTAGGAATTCCCATAGATTATCTTTGGTCAGGATAATTGCCCACGCCACCTGGCTCAGCGGTACGTTCTGCTGGGCGCGGCGCGCACCGATTTTCAAATATCGCTGCTCCAGATCGAACTCATCTCGGTTTATCAGCCAATCGCCCAGATGGCGATAGATCTCGTAGACGCGCTCTTTCAACTCTTCCCCGGGTACATTCCGGTAATCCGGAGTCGCCGGGGAGTTCTGCACTCGATCGAGAAGGCAAGCGGCCAGAGCCTGCGAATGGGTTTCGATCAGACGGACAAGCCGGTATAGCATCATCATGGGGCTTCCTCCTGTTCCTAACTACCCTGCCGAACTGCTCGTAGTCTCGCCGCGAACTTTAGGGATGGCCATGACCCGAAGCACAACCCGATGTGACCGCAATCACGAACCGCCAACTGCTCCCGCGTTGGCCATGCACAGTACTGGCTTCCTTTGCTCCGCGCCGACGCGAGAAGCGGCTATGAGGATCAAAGTGGCGTCATCCCGCATCCGAAAATTGCAGAATTTCTGCACGCTTCCGAGCAATTGCGCTTTCAGGTCTTCTACGGATTGCTCACTTGTGTTTCGCGCGACCTGAATCAGTCGCTCTTCCCCATACTCTTCGCCGTCCCGGTCCATGGCTTCCGTGATCCCATCCGTGAAGGCCATCAAAAGGTCACCAGGCTCCAGCTCGACCGTTGAGTTCTCGTACTTCCAGTCAGGGAAGACACCCAACAGCGCACCGCCGTTTTCCAGGTGTTTCGGTTTTCCGTCGCTGCCGATCAGGATCGGCCGCAGGTGCCCCGCATTGGTGTATTGCAGAATTCGGCTGCTGGCATCTAGGACGCCGTAGAAGAGGGTCACAAACTTTCCACATGCTATGTTCGCGCACAGCACCGAATTGATCTGGCTGCAGACGTACGACGGGCAAGCTGTTTCAGTGGCAAAGGCTCGAACCGATGCCTGCACATTGGCCATCAACAGCGCCGCGGAGATCCCTTTTCCCACCACGTCAGCAATGCAGATCGCCACCTTATCTTTGCCCAGCCGGATCACGTCGTAGTAGTCGCCGCCTACCAGGCACGCCGGTTCCCAGGCTCCAGCAATCTCGAACTCGGTCAGTTGCGGAAGCTCCTTGGGCAAGAGTCCCTCTTGAATTTCACGTGCCTGCTTGAGTTCCGCAGCATCCAGTGCTCGTTCCGCGGCCCCCAGCTCAACCGTCCGTTCCAATTGGCGATTGCGCTCTTCCAGATGGCACTTGGTCTCCCGGTGGATGAAAAATGCCATCCCCAAGATCATGTTGGCTACCGCTGGGAACTTCCAGCCACTGGAAAGATAGTGCTTGAAATCTCCCTGCGCGTCCGCAGAAACCAGAAAAACCACGAGCGTCGAAAGCGTTACGGCAACGGAAGTGACCGCCAGCAGGAGAATCAGATTGAGGGGCCAGTACCAGGAAGACTCGCGCGCTGACCGGGGAATCGAGATGTTCTCCATTGTCAGCATGGTGAAATTTCCCAGGAAGAAAGAGTAGATCAAGGTGACGGAGAGCGATGGCACCTGTCCCGTTGCAGCCCAGAAGATGGCATAGACTCCAGCCGCGATTGCCAAATACAGGAACTGCAGGCGAAGCCATTCAAGCAGGGCTCTCGAGATGGATGCGCTTTTCATAGCCCTTCACAATCCGATCAGCCGACCGGCAAAGCACTACCAATCTCCACATGGGACTCCAGGACCGGGGCGGTCGCCAGGGCCTTCGAAACCAGGCACGCTGTCTTGGTTTTCTGCAACAGATGCAGCGCCCGATCGCGATTTTCTTCCGCCTGAATGGTTACGGTTGGACGGAGGATGATCTCCCTGAAGCTGTATCCCGATTCAGCCTTGCTGACCGTGCCTTCAACTTCCACCTGCAAGTCGGTGTACTCGAATTTTGAGTATCCCGCTAATGCCCGGAAGGTAGTCGTAAAGCAACTTGCCAGCGCAGCCAGCAATAGGTCCTCGGGCGTCCAGCGGCCTTCCAGCCCGCCGAATTGCAGCGGCGCGCTGAAATGGATCGCGTTGGGCGCCGAATCGGACTTAGCCAGACCGGTTTGTCCGGAACTCCACCAGGCCAGCGCTCGATATCTATGTGTCGTGTCCATTTCGTCCTCCATCTTGCTACAGATTAAAAAAAGTGCTGCACTCTGAGACTTGAAACTCGTGGTTATCGGCCACCGCCGGCTGATCCCCATCAGCGGAAATTAGAGCGCGGTTTCTGACCCTCCCGATTTCGTCTTTTTGAATTGTCTCCAACCCCTCTTATGAAAACCGTGGGTCAGGTCACGGCGGTTGGTGACGGTAATCACAGGGTGTTACAATCCCTGCAGTAGCGGGGTCCCAATGCGTGCGCCCTACGGCCTGAATATTATTGACAACTGCGCTACCTGTCCGGCGCGCGAAGAGCATGTTTTCTGCAATTTGTCTTTGCCAGCTCTGCAAAAGCTCAACGAAATCAAGTCCACGGCGGTTTATCCCAAGTCGGCAATGTTGTTCATCGAGGGCCAGCAGCCGCGGGGAGTGTTTGTGCTGTGTACGGGGAAAGTGAAGCTTTACACCACTTCCCGGGAAGGCAAAACCGTCATCCTCAACCTGGCCGAAGCCGGCGATGTTCTCGGACTCAATGCTACGATTTCAAATCGGCCCTATGAGCTTACTGCCGAGATGATGGAACCGGGCCAGGCAAACTTCATTACCCGCGATGCGCTGTTGCAATTCCTGCGCGAAAATGGAGAAATTGCGCTGCGTGTGGCGGAACAGCTCAGCCGTAATTACTACTCGGCCTTCGAGGAAGTCCGCATGTTGGGACTGGCAACTTCACCCGCGGAGAAACTGGCCAAGCTCCTGCTCTCGTGGTCGGCGGACGCGGCCAAGTCGGCTGATCCTTCGCATATCAAACTGACTCTCACCCACGAAGAAATCGCAGAGATGATCGGCACCACGCGCGAAACGGTCAGCCGCCTGTTTTCCGAGTTCAAGAAGAAGCAACTGCTGCAATTGAAGGGTGCTACCCTGATCATCCGCAACAAACCTGCCTTGGAGAAACTGTTGCTCTCCTGAAGGTGGGGTCGTCGTTCCGGCGTTGCCGCGCCTGCGGAAACCAGCGAATAAAGTTTCACAAACATCCCGCTGCGCACAGGGGGAGCACAGGCCATGAACCCGGCGGCGCCGGGGTAAGCGAGCGCCTCTCCAGGGCTTCATTTCAGGTGCCACGATTCGCAACACACGGAGTGCCCATGGCACAAACTGCAAGGCCAGTGCAGTTGAAGCCTCAGACCATCGAGGCTTTTGATGAATATTATCGTGCAGCGGAAACCGGAATGGAGCAGGCGCTCCAGGGAAGCGGCCCATTCCTGTGGTCTCAAGTCAATTCCAAGAGGGCCCAACTCGTCCGCGGAGGACAAGTTGTGGCGCAATTCTGGGAGGGGCAAGGACCGGTCAAAGTGCCCCATGGTTTGATCCATGACTGGATCGGCGCCGTATTCATTCCTTCTACAAACCTAAAAAGGACCTTGGCCCTGATTCAGGACTACAACAATCATAAGAATATCTACAAGCCCGACGTAATCGCTTCCAGGCTAATCAGCCACCAGGGCAATGACTTTCGAGTCTTCTTACGACTTCTCAAGAAGAAGATCCTGACCGTGGTCCTCGATACGGATCATGAGGTGCACTATCGTCCTCTGCATCCAACTCGCTGGGTTTGTCGCTCGTATACCACGCGGATTGCGGAAGTGGAGTATGCCGGAACCCCCAGGGAAAACGTGCTGCCACCCGATACCGGAAACGGATTCCTGTGGCGCCTGTATTCCTACTGGAGATTCCAGGAACAAAAGGGTGGAGTATACGTTGAGTGTCGAGCCATTTCGCTGACGCGAGACGTACCTTTGGGGCTGGGATGGATTATCGAACCAATCATTCAAAAGCTCCCCAAGGAGTCTCTGATTAACACTCTTGAGGCTACGCGCCGAGCACTGCATCGCGAGGAAAGTTAGTTCGCGTTCCTCTGCAGCGGGTTCAATCGAAAACCTCCTGCAGGGCCTGTGCAACTCGGCCCTGCAGGATCCTTCGGCTGGCCCGCGCTGGGCTCAAGCCGTAAATCCACTCATAGTCCTGGGGTTCGCTCCGCTTCTCAATCACGCGGCGGCGGCGCGCGTCTTGGCCTTCCCATGGTGCTTGGTCTTGCCGCGGGATTTGTGCTCACCGCCCGGCTTTACCATTACATCCATCAGCGCCTTCTGGGCATCGACGTAGCTTTTCACTCCTTCCCGCGTCAGCTCAGTGAAGGGCACGAAGGGAAATGGCTTCAGCAGTTCCGGAACCTTGCCTGCCGTTTTCACGTTGGCGTTCATCTGCTTGCCGGCCAGATCAACCAGCTTCCTTTGGGCATCGATGAACGATTCGGTTGCCTGTCGCGCCAGTGCAGCCAACTCGGTCTTCTTGATCTTCTTGAAGCCGTTGCCGTGCTTGCTGCCGATGACTTTGGACGTCTCCTCGGCAATAACATCCATGAATTGTTTCTGGGCCTTGACAAAGTTCTCCATACCTTCACGGGCCAGTTCCGCCAGAAGCTCGGTCTGATACGGCTTCCCCTCCTTGGCTGCTGCCACCCAGGCATGAGTCTGTTTTCCGGCGATCTTCAGGAATTCCTGCTGCATGTGGATAAATGTCTCCACGCTACGCCGCAGCAGATCAACCGCATGGTTTGCGCGCGGATCCTCGATCCGTTCCTTCACGCCGGACATCAGGAGCTCATGTTGTCTTAGTCCCAGTTCAAGCAGTACTTTCTGCCCCTCAATGAAATTGGTTACGCCCTCCCCGGCTACTTCGCCAAGAATGGCCGCCGGTGAGTGCTGGGGATCGGTCAATTGTTGCCGCACAGAGTGCATGACGCTTGCATTCTGTCGCATGGCCAGATCCAGCAGGATCCGTTGCGTAGCAAAGAAACTCTGTACGCCCTGTTGGGCCCAGCTGGAAAGAAGAGTAACAAAGGACGGTTCCCGAGGATGAGTTCGGGAGGACTCTGATTTTACCGTTGCCGGCATTTTGACACCTCCACTTGCATTGTTAATATTTATGCTGCATTGCAGCATCAAATTAACTATACGAACCTTGGGAATCTGTGTCAATATGTATTTTCTCTGTGTGCACTGCAACATAGGAGGCGGGATGAAACCAGGCACCATCGTCATCAAGAAATATGGCAACCGCAGGCTGTACGATACCGCCGCCAGCCGCTACGTGAATCTCGACGATATCGCCGCCTTCGTTCGTGAAGGCAAGCCGGTCCAGGTGGTGGACGCAAAAACCGGGCAGGACCTTACCCGCGTCACTCTGACCCAGGTCATCATGGAAGATGCCAGGGACAAGCCCACCGGGCTGCCCCTCGAACTGCTGCGCCAGCTCGTCATTGCCTCCGATGAGGTTCGGCAGGAGTTCATCATGTGGTACTTGAAATCCGCCTTTGACACCTACCAGAAGGTACAGGACGCGGTGCACAGCCGTTTGGGCGAGGTCCAGTCCGCTATTCTGTCTCCCATGGACATGATGAAGAAGCTTCTGGGCGACTCGCCATCCGTCCAGCCGCAGGCCCAGACCGTGCCGGAACTTGATCGGTTGCGCCAGCGACTGGCAGAACTGGAGGCACGCCTCGAAAAACCTGCACGACGAAAACGATCCAAGCCGAGGAAACGCTAAAGGCACCATAGCTCGAATGTGCTATGGAGGCGGGAGAGAGATCGAGTTATACTTTCGGTGGTCAAGCGTCGGCCTGTTGCAGCCGCGTGCTAGCACATATGCTCGGAGGCCGGGCCGAGCCGGGACGAAATTGCGCAAACAGAAAAGGGCAACAGGTCGATCGCGGGCTCAGACCCGTCAACATACCCCGCAGGCCCATTCCAGCATTGATTTCTCACCTTGGACGGAAGCGCTCTTCGCCGCCGAGATTCTACTGCTGCACGCAACTCCCATTTACTACGGCTTCGGCGTACCCCAGGGGGATGAATCCGGAGTCGTCATCATCCCCGGTTTTCTCGGCACCGACCTTTATTTGATGGAACTCCATGGTTGGCTGGCGCGCATCGGTTACCGGCCGTATTTTTCCGGCATTGGGATCAACGCTGATTGCCCGAATCTTCTCATCCAGCGTCATCTGAACGAGACCATAGAAAGAGCCCGGGCGGAGACGGGACGCAAAATTCACCTGATCGGTCACAGCCTGGGAGGAGTGATCGCGCGCGCGGTGGCACGCCAGAGGTCCCGCGATGTTGCCTCGGTAATTACCCTGGCCTCTCCCATTCGAGGCACCGTGACCAGCCGAACTGTTCTCCACGCCGCGGAAGCCGTCCGCCTGCGGATCCTGCAAGAGCATGGCCGGGGAGTACTGCCCCACTGTTACACCGGACGTTGTACCTGCAATTTTGTCGATTCATTGAAGCGCGATATTCCGGACTCCATGCTGCAGACGGCGATCTACACCCGCGATGACGGCATCGTGAATTGGCGATATTGCATGACCAGGGATCCTGAGGCCGATTTTGAAGTCCCAGGCACGCACATCGGGATGGCATTTAACCCGTCAGCCTACGGCATCATCGCCCGACGCCTCGCCCAGGCTCAAGCCTCCCCGTGATTCCCCGCACTGCCCATCTCCAATACCGCCCCTGTCGTCGTCTCTAATTTCTCCACCAATCCGCCGCGTGGCTTCAGGCAGAGGGTCGCTCTCGCCAGGCTGTTGTTCATCACTTGTACGCTGCCCCTGCAGTCCGTCGTTAAGTAAGGCAGGCGATGCAGGCTGGCGCCGCGACCGTCGAGCGCAACTTCCAGTTCGAATCCATCGCGCGTCACACAACGGAATTCCCACCGCAAATTCTCCCGGTCACTTCTGATCTCCTTCAAATTGCGAAAGACGCGCTGTTCGGCCTTATGCCATAGCACCACTTTGCGAAAGACCAGCCCGAACGGCATTTCGTACACCAGGACTTCGAACGTGCTTGGCGCTCCCTCAGGCCGAAGAAAATACGCGTGGGCCCAACGCCAGAAGCTTCGATGCCGGTAGCCACAGTTATGCCCTTGCACTCCAAACCCTAAAGGATCGCCCTGAAAGCGGCGGCCATCCAGCATGATCTGCCCGGAAAAGAGTGCGTCCGAATGCGGCGTTCGTGAAAAACCAATCCAGCCCTTGCTGCTCAGCGTGACCCGAAATGTGGAATGAAATCGCAGGTCCCAGGAAATCGAGTGTCCCTGCATTTCCAACGCTCCCCGGCAGGAGTTCTCCTGCAACTCATTGTTACCGATTCGGAAATGGACCGGATCTCGCCCCCTGGCGCTCAGGTCCAGATTCGCCAGGGGGAATCCCTGAATAAAGCTTTGCGGTTTTCCATCTTTTGGAAACCACGTGGCCCACAGTTGGACCGGCATTCCCGCTGGGTTTCCAGGACAACCCCCTCGCCCCGGATTCATCAGCAGATATCGGAACCACCACGCCCCCTCACCGTCGGCCAGGCCCAGGCGAAGGAACCAAACTTCATAGCGGCGGCGAGTCGACAGTGAGGAAAATACTTCGTTCAGCGTCTTCACGGATTCAGCAGCACGAAAATTGCTCATCTTCGACGAATCATACTCCTCGAATCTCCCCTGCGGGATCCGGCACACGCCCTTCTCGTCTGAGCGTTCGCGCGAGGTGACCGGAGTCAGTGCGCCGGCTAACGTCCACCTCTCATTTGACGATGGAAACTCCCGGCGCAAGACGCAGCTTGGCACAGAACGCGTGATCGTAGACGTGCCTGGATAACCGAAATAGCGACCCCCATTTTGGGCCGACATAGAGCCAACAGGACCACTCAACTCATCATCTGCGCTCTCACAAATTCCATCGCCTGGCGAAAAACCGGAGTGCTTACGGACGGAGGGTCATCTTCCAGGCAGTGGCTACCGCCGGGGACGCGCAGAAATTCGTGCTCTACTCTGAACTGAGACAGTTTCTCGTTCATCTTTACGGATTCCTCGTAGGGCACATCTGTGTCCGCGGTTCCATGAATCAATAGCGTGGGCGGGAATGTCGCCGATACATTGCGTACCGGGCAATAGGCATCGAACCATTTGAATTCAGCATCGGGGTCATGGCCCGCCACCTCCTTTGGCCAGATCCCTTGTTGACGACAATATAAGTAGAAGGTCCATCGCTCATCCCCTTCTCTGGACGCAGTCAGGCAACGCGTTCCGACGGATCGATAAGCCTGTTCTTTAGATATCGCCGGTTGCCGCAGGTAGTACGGACTGGGCCGGCTATACCAGGACGAGGTGATGTTTCCATATCCCGAGAGCGAAAGGAGCACCCTCGGGCGGGGACTCACCGAGAACCCCGTCATCAAGGTCAAATAGCCGCCCGCGGACAGGCCGGCCACAGCCACCCTCTCCGAATCGATGTGAAAAAGCCCCGGGCCTTGCTCGTGCACCCATCGGTAAGCATCTTGGATATCCTCGACAATAGCGGGCAGCTTGGTTTCAGGCGCCAGGCGGTAATCGATCGAGGCGATGACGTAGCGTCCGTCCGGATCCAACCACGCCGGAGGAGTTGCCCTCGACCCGGCAATCAGAGCTCCTCCGTGAATCCAGAGGATAAGCGGCTTTCGGCGTGTCACCTCTGAACCGTAAACATCAGCTCTCAGCTCACATCCACCAGCCGTCTTGTAGACGTAAGTCTTGGGCACAGTTTGCGATTCACCGGAGGAGAATCGCGCAGCCACTGTTGAGGCCACCATCGCTGCCGCCGCCCTTAAAAATTCGCGCTTATTCATGGTTCTATTTGCCGCTTGCTGAGGGTGCTGGTTGGGATGAGTGTCTGTATTGAGGAGAGAGGGACGTAGCTCACGGGAAACTTAAGCGTCACGGCGTCTCCTGATGCTCGAGAAGTCACCGATTAAATTCGCTTTGCTCGGGGGTGATTGTATCATTATTTGAAAGCTTTCAATTCTTGGGATTGTTGGACGGTTTGCGGGTCATTCAACGCAGGAGCGACGCTCATGCCAGGGCCATGCCATAGCCGGCTCCGGCAGCCCGCTGCCACGAGGACTGATCCGGCGCAACTGAAAGTGGACTGGATTCCAGAGAGGAGAGTATGACCCGTCATCATGGCCTGTGGCTGAGTTCGTTACTGACTATTCTCTTCGTGGCTTCAATTGCGCACTCCCAGCCTTTGCCGCGAGAGGCAGCCGCCGCTCATACGTCTCTGGTTATATCGCACGCAGCCTATCTTGACCGCGTCCATGCCGTTTGGCTGGCCCAGATGATTGGCCAGATGACCGGAGTTCGTTTCGAACATCGAACCGCTTCAACCCTGCCCGTAACTCCATTGACACAGCTTCCGGGATACGCTCCCGTCGATGACGATTACTACTACGAAATGGTCGCGGTTCGAGCGTTCGAAAAATATGGCACCTCTCTTACTGTGCAACAGCTCGGGCAGCAGTGGCTGGAGAACAACGCGGGTTCGTGGGGCTCCAGTGAACAGGCCCTGCTGCTATTGAAGCGAGGAGTCAAACCGCCCGACACTGGGCATCCCAGGTACAACAAGCTTTGGTGGACAATCGGGCCGCAGTTCAGCAGCGATGTCTATGGAGTACTCGCACCGGGCATGCCGAATGTCGCCGGCGAAATGGCTCGACGGCTCGGCCACATTAACGGTTACGCGGAAGGTACGGATGGAGCTGTTTTCGTGGCCGGCATGGTCAGCCTGGCATTCACCGAGAAAGATTCGCATGCGATCGTCCGGAAAGCGGCGAGCTTGATTCATCCCGACTCACCCTATCGAGAGTGCCTGGACATGGTAATTGCCATGGCCGACTCGGGCAGCACGCCGCAACAGATTTTCCAGGCCGTCGACCGGCGCTGGGGAATTGAATATCCGGCAACGAACAACGCAGTGGTCAATGGGGGCATCGTGGCCGCCAGCGTCTGGTTCGGCCAGGGCGATTTCAACCAGACCTTGCAGCTATCCGTTCACGCTGCTGATTTTGCCGATACCGACTGTAACGCTGCAAATTCGGAATCGGTAGTTGCTGCCATGCACGGAACCAAGGCCCTTCCCGCCGAGGCGGTCTCGGAACTTCGTGATCGCATCGTTGGCAGCAAAATGGGTGATCTGCAACTCACCCCTCCGGTGGGTGAGAGCATTCTGGAGTTGGCCCGCAGAACCGTCCGCATCGGAGAATCGATTCTCGTCGCGCACGGCGCCAGAAATGATCAAGACGCGATTCGCATCCCGGTCGAGACTCCTATTACCCAGCCCGCCGAACTCTTTGCTCTGGCCGACCTGATGCAGTATTGGAACCCGGAATGGACGCTGCAGCGCGCCGGCTTCGGGGGCGCAGGCGGTGGTATGCCCGGAATCCGGGGCATCACCTATTTGGACGGAGAGGTACTTGCCACCTACCCCAGAGACGAAGTCCGCGGAACCGTTTTGAGGCGTACTTTGCGTCTGGGAACTGAGCCCTTCCTGAAGTTTCAGGTTGCCGCCGATTCAGGCCGAGCCTGGCAGCTGCAGGTCTACGTCAATGACGACCGCGTTCTGGATAAGCTTATCGAAGGCTTGTCCGAAGGACGAAATTGGCAGGACATCGACCTTGATCTTTCCAGGTACCGGACTCAGGAAGTGGTCGTGCGACTCTACCAGCGAGTGTTGATTCCCCATCATGAAGCTGGAAACGCCTATTGGCGGCATTTGACTATCAACTAGCTGCTCGCCCTGCTGATAGGTTCCTATTGGGCCTTGTGCTCATCCTAGTTAGGTGGCGTATCCTTTTTTTCTCCCTTGGAACCCGGGTTATCGCAGTCGGGCTGTCTCAAGGTCCTAAGAAACGTAATGATATCCCAGCGGTCGTTTTCCGGCAGGGCCGTGAAAGACGGCATGCCATTGGTGGTATTGCCGGCGCTAACTTTCCAGAACAGAGCACCATCGCTTTGGCTCTGCACCTGGGGGCAACGGAGGTTGGCCGCTCCACCGTTCTGCCCGCTGCCATCTTCCTCGTGACATTTGGCGCAGGTATGAATGAACAGCTTGCGGCCATGCACGATGGCGGCCCGGTTCTGGCTTTCCGGATTGGCTTTGGCGGCGGCGTCGGGGGGCGCTTGCCACTTCTCTGAAGCAGGATTCGCAGGCGGCGCCGTGGCCCCGCAGACCAGGGCGGCAAATGCAACCGCGGCGATGCACAATATTCTAGATTCCATTAGAACTGCTCCGAAGCCCTTTCAAAGGCACCGCCTGGCCGATGCACAATCATCTTCTGCTAACCCAGGAGATCGCTTGTTGAACCAGGGTCCGGTACTCCGAAGTCTGATAGGCCGATGGACCGTGACCCAGTTCGATATAAACAATGCGGGACTTCTTGTACTTGTGGCTCCACCCGATCACATGTTCACTCGTATCGTTGTCGGTTGTCAGTAGCGCGTGCGCCTTGGGATCAACCCAATAGTGGTTATAGGTCTCGTCGACAATATCGAAGTCGTGCAGGCCTTTCGTGACTGCACTGGAACCATCGGCGATGCGCACATGGACTTGCTGATCATGTTTGTAGGTTGAAGTCGGGCTGGATCCAGGCACGACTTGCTCTTTTGACGATGCCCTGCCTCCTAGAATCCACCGGTACTCCGGCCAGGTCCCGTCATACGACCATAGCGAGTGGTGAAGGAACAACATGCCCTTTCCCTGGGTGAGCAGCTGTTCCATCCCCTTCCACTGCGGCTCCTTGTCCTGGTGCATGTCGTAGAAAACGATTGCGTCAAATTCTTTGGTCCCATCGCGGCTCAGTTTCTCCTCGGCTCCCTGACCATAGGCCACATGAGTAAAGGATATGCCCTTCATCTGCCGGAACATTTCAAAAAAGCCCGCTTCGTCAAAATCATGCCCTCCGGTGACGATGAGAACATGCACATCACCCGAGGGCTTCGACTTGGCGACGGCGGGACCAAACAACCCGAACGTTAGAGCGGTTAGAAGCAAACCAGGCCACACCGCTCTTCGTCCGAGGAGGCGAGCGACTCTCATACTCATCGTGACGCGTCCTTAAAGAAAACATCTTCGCGCAATATTGGCGCACTCATTTCTGTTCGTCCTTGAGACCGAAGCAATAAACACGAGAACTATGGTCGACTGCATAGATCCGGCCATCGGCCACGGCCAGTCCACTGAAGTGGACCCAATCTCTCATGGAGTTGCCGCTTTTGTAGAGAAGCTTTCCGGTCTTCGCATCCAGAGCGAATAGTTCGGCCGGATGCGTTCCCATCCCTCTTTCTTCTGTGGTCAAAAGGTTCTTTTTCCATTCCTCCTTGCTCTTGTAATGCAGAAGTCCCTGCATATGCTGCTGCTGAGGGTTCTCACCCGTCGAAAGAGCGAAAAGCACGCCGTTGGCCACGACCGGTGGATCAGGCAAATTGAAATCAGGAGAAATCCAGGCAGGTTCAAGAGTTGGCTGCCGAGTCTTGCTGTCAAGAACTACCTTGAAGGCCATAATGCAGCCGTGAGGAACCTCACCATTCGTGATGGCAAAACGGGGAGCGTTTTTCGAGACCGGGCCCCAGACGGTAACGTAGAGCCATGTCTCTTTCGTCTGTTTGTCTGTCCACACTGCTGGCGCGCCCCACATACCTTTCTGTTCGAGTGCTTTGTCGTCATTCGCCAGCGCTGGGGTGAGATAAAGAGGCGTGTGATGGTCCGTGCCTCCCAGAGAACTTGCATTCAACAAATATATGACGGATTCTTTACCGCCTCCCGCAACCAGATCGTATTGCCCGTAAGGGAAAGTGACAATGCCTCCCGATGGCATGTCGAGGTCGAGCTTGTTGATTTCCTTCCAGTTCGAGGGCGTGTAGTGGTCGAGCAACTGCAAATCTCCCAGCGTAGTCGTCAGGAAGCTGCTGCCATAGTCCCCTGTAGTCGGGTCGAAGTTTCCATCGCCTGTGGAAGTGTGCAATCGCTGGTTCCTGTCAATCACCACCCCGCCCCGTGTCCACATACCTGCGCCGCCGCCTCTCCGAACTAACAGTTCGTGAACGACCGGGTGCATTGCATCTCTCACATCCATCGCATAGATGCCTGAGCGATCGCCTCCGCAGCCTTGAGACGTGGATGTGTAGACCACTCCTTCGTAGAAGTTGAGACTCCAGGCTTTAGCGAAGGCGGGAATGAACTGGAAAGGTCCGAATTTCGGAGCTCCCGATGCCAGGTCAAGACCATACAACTTGCCGTCCCGGGCAATCGTGTAGATGAGGTTCCCAACTTTATCGATCGTAGGTGTGGCGTTTACGGAATTTGGGCAAAGATAGAAGCTGTCGTCGTCGGGCACGACGGATGAGTCGAAAGTGCGGGTCCATAAAATTTTGCCGTCCTGAGAATCAAGCGCAAAAAAAGTGTCCGAAGACCCAGCGATATATACCACCGTCTTGCTGCCTTGGGACGTAGGGATGTTATTCGCTACAACTGGCGCCATCAACGAGTTCAATGCCAGCGGGACATTGTCCACCTGTACTGACCACTTGAGCTCTAGATCAGCCGCCTTTGCAGGAGAGAGAAAACTATCCTCAACCGAGCCCGAACGCTGCGGATCACCCCCGAAAGTCGGCCAGTCGGCCGCCGCAACACTTTTACCAGCGTAGAGCAATAACAGCACGACGATGCTGCTCGAAATCCCGCGGTTGATGCTTGTCCGCTTTTCCCACAGATTGGCCCTTTCTAGCTTCGCCCCCGTGGAAATATGGCGCTCTGCCAGTTGAACAATCCAGGAAACCAATCCCCATGCTGAATTCATACGTGTGTACCCCGGCAATGCGGTGGAGTAGTTGTCACCAATAAGACCAAACCCCGATTTCAATTGCACCTTCGATCCACTCCCATAAGACTCGGGGTCATTTCACGCGATAAAAGCGGTAGCCGTAGGCCGGCAATTCCACCGGAAACGGGTTTCTTCTAGGTGTGTTCTCGCCGGTCGTCAATTCCACCAGCCCTTCGCCAGCCACGCCGCTCAAATCGACTTCGACAGTCTGTGGAGTTGACTGAAAGTTCATCACCGCCAAAACACGCTCGGAGCCGTCCTTCGCGGTACGCAGGAAAGCGTAGTACTTGTCCTCGGCGTTGGTTGGAATATTTCGTCGTCCGCTGTTGTTGTAAAAGGCCGGATGTGCCGCCTTCATCTCGAGGAGCCGAGTCCAGTCTTCGTCCCGCGGGCCAGTCGGTGGACTCGATGCCAGGATGGCACCCACGGATGCGAACATGGCTTGGGCCAGCTTTCCCTTCGGAGCTTCCGGTGGCTGGGGGAAAGAGAAGTAGAGTACACCTCCCGCACAAACCACTCGATCGTGATACTCACGCAATGCCTGCTCAATGGGTCTTGGATCCCCGCTTTTGAGGGCGGTTCCAATCACCTCCCTCTTCTCCCACCAGATGTAAAGGTCATACTCCTGCACTGAATTCCAGCCGCCGTCCTCAATCCAGCCCAGCGGATCCTCGTAGAATGCCCCACCGCCTTCCGGTTGGATATAAGCGTTTCCGTAGCTTCGGATGACGTCCGTTATACGCTGGCGATCCTGCTCCCAGGTGTGGCCGACATACCAGTTGACCGCGTCGATGATCATGCCGTCGAGGCCCGTGTCCATCCAGAAGCGAACCACCCGTTCCGCATATTCCTGGAACTCAGGACTGCGCCAGTTGTATTGCGGCAGCCGTACTACTTTGCCCGAGAGATTCGGGCCCAGCCACTTCGTCCAGAAGTACTTTCCGGCACGCTCGCTGTACTCCCAGAATTCTGCCTTGACGGGGTCGTAGTTGCCGGGAAGATGGCGTGGCCGGACCATGAAAAACTTGTCGTTATCCGGTTCAGGCGGGGGCGCGTCGGCCCGATCCGCCCACAGAAATCGCCGAGCTTCCGGAGTGTCTCTTCCGGCGCGCACGTCATCGGCGGCCTTGAGGAATTCCGGCGCCTCCGAGCTGCAGTAGCCAAGGTTGTCAAAGCTGATCACCGCCATGCCCTTGCTGTGAATCAGTCGTACCAAGGCCCGGAAGTCCTCCATCGTGCCGACTTCCGGATTGAGGTTGAACCGGTCGATCGCGTCCAGACCGCCGTAGCTTTTCCCGCCATGATAAGGAGCAAAAATCTCGATAGCGGAAATTCCTCGCGCCTTGAGGTCGTCCAGAATAGGCGACGCCTTCACGGGATCGATCGGGAACTGCGGGCGCTTCCCCTGTCTGCCTTCTGCCTCCGGGTTGAGCGAGACGCGAACGATCGCCGCCGCCGATTCCCACCACTTCGCCGGCACCATGTGCCTGCCCTGCGGATCATTGCCGCCAACCTGGGCACTTCCCACTCCGGCCAGAGCCAGCAGCATCACCACAAGCAACCGTGCCAAAAATGAGTACGCTTGAGCACACCTATGCAGATTTAGCATTTCAGAGGCAACCATCGAAGGAGACTCGCTCCCAGCCCCGGGCGAGGGACCGCTCTTCGCCGGGAGTCGAAATAGAACTTACGCAACCCCGTATGGGCATGCTCGCGCAAGCGTGTTAGAAGACCAACTTCCCCGCTAACTGAACGATACGCGCCTCTCGTGCCCCTGCCACCGACCCAAAAGGAAACTGCGGATTTCCGCTGGGGAAGGTAGTGTTCAGGCTATTCCACTGGGCGCGGTTCAGGGCGTTGAACGCATCCGCCCGGAACTCCAGGTGGAGCCTTTCATACAGCGCGAACGTCTTGGCGAGCGATAAGTCCAGATTATTTTGTCCTGGGCCTCTTACCGTCCCAAGACCCGAGTTTCCGCGAACATTTGTCGCAGGGATGCTGAACTTCGACGTATCGAATTGGCGAAAGAAGCTCTTGTCCCCATGACTCAGGTTCGGATTGCCTGAAACCAGCAGTTCGTCAAAGCCGGCACCGTCGTTCGCGCTCGTGCCACAGGTAACTCCGTCGGGAAGACAATTGCCGGGGCCGCCATTCAATACGGTTAAGGCATCGCCGGACTCCAGAGTCAATATTCCTGATAACCTCCAGCCGGCGGCCGCAACCTTCGCCCACGCAGGCCAGGTCGTACCATACTGCGGGCTCCATATTCCACTGAAAACAAAACGATGACGATGTGAAAACGTAGCCTCTCCCCGGCTGGGAATATTCGCATATTGGAACCCGTTCGTTCCGCCGTTAGTATTTTGGTTCAGAATGTTGCCAAAGGGATAGTCCGACACCGTCTTGCCCCAGGTGTAGTTGCTCAGAAATTGCAACCCTTTGGTGAAATCATGCCGGTACTGAACGATCAGCGCGTTGTAGAAAGAGTTGTCTTTTCCCCTCCAGACCTGAATGTCGCCAAACCGCGAACTATTATTAGGCCGGGCCGCATTATAAGCATCGGCGCCGGCGCCGTTTACCCACCCCGTTTGATATGGAGGCAGGTTGAGGTTTACTACGTCCTGTCCTTTCCTGCCCTGCGCTCCCGCGTAAGACAGGGTAATGACATCACGGGTTCCCACTTGCCGCTGAACGTCGAGGAGCATGCGCTGATAGTAGGGGAGAGCAAACGATTTCTGGTCGAAGTAGCTGACTGAACTCCATGCGTTGCCTGTAGAAAGATCTCCAAAGTATCCCTGGCCTGGACCGGTGCTGACTGGGTAAACTCCCAGGGCCGTACTCTGCGGAGTCGGAAAGACGTCTCCAAGAGTCAGGAAAGGTGTATCTACCGGTTGGCCAAGGGCCACGTTGCTCACGTCGTAATTGACCGCTCCCCCGACGCCCTGACCCTGTTGATGTGATATCTGGGTGGATCCCGCGTTATAGAAAATGCCATACCCTGCGCGGATTACAGTTTTAGCGTTGGGACTATAGGCGATGCTGAGGCGCGGAGCGAAGTCCAGCTTGTGCGCCTTCAGAAAACGGTGCGGCAATCCCTGGGCCAAACCCGGGATTTGCAGAATGCCGCCGTCGGCGGTCGGCGTGTAGATCTCACAGCAAGGACCGATGTGAGGGTTCGGCGTATAAAGCGGGAGGCTCAAGTCGTAGCGCAAGCCCGCTGACACTGTCAGTTTTGGGCTCAGGCGGAACTTGTCGTTCACATAGAAACCCCAATATGGAACGATCCTGGGCGGGTCCGGCGCAGTGGCGTCCCCACCCGTGATGGTAAAGCGCGGTTGGATGTCCGAAGGGATCCCCATCTCGAGGTCGGCGATGTTGTCGCCTCCGATATAACCTTGGTTAAATCCGCCCGCGCTGAAGGCATTGGTGCTGACGTCAATGGGATAGAACGGATAGTTCCCCCCGGTCGCGCCAAAATTAACATTTCGCGCGAAATCCCAGTCCTGTTCGGTTTTCTTGAAATAGTTAAAACCGAACGCCAGCGTGTGGCGCCCAACCACCCAGTTAAGATTGTCGGAGAACTGTAACGATTGGTTCTCGGCGCGAAATGATTCGTTGGCGCCCACGGGGGCATAGTTGCCCACAAACACAGCGAACGAGCCTTTCGAAATCCCCGTTCCGGTATTTTTAAAGAGCTGATTCAGGGGATTGCTGTCACTGTTGAAGTAGCTCAAATTACCCGCTGCCAGAAGAAAGCTGTCGCCGAACCCAAAGATGAACTCATTAGTCAGGTGCGGAGTGAAGATATGAACGTGGTTCGCCGTCACCAGATAGCCCTGATCTTTGTTCGGGAAGTTATGAAGTTCCAGGGGAAGAATGCCGCCCCCAATTTTTGACGACCCGATCGATCGCGACCAGGTTACGAAGATAGAGTCCTTGGCGGTAAGGGTCGCGTCGAACCGTGTATCGATATGGTAGTTGGAAATACTGGGCGCCTGAAAGGCAACATAGTTCACTTCGCTGCTTGGAATGCTCGGAAGGTTCGGCAGGGGCCATAAGACTCCGGCAGACAGGTAAGCCGCGGATGCGGGATCGATCACTGGTGCTCCACCCGGCCTGGTCGCCAGATCGAGACGATTGCCCGCAATCGGCGGCCGCGAACTGTTTCCGCTCGCGTCGTAGGTGGTGAAAAAAGGGTTATAGAGTTGGACTGGGGCGCATTGGCTGTTGTTGAAGTTCGGATTGGTGCATAGCAGCTCGCTGAAATCCCCTGTCCGCTCTGCGGCCGAAGGCACGGAAGTTTGGACGGGTTGGCCGCCGTCGTGCTCAATAAGGTCTTCATAATTTACGAAAAAGAAGAGCCTGCTTTTCCAGGAGCCGGGAATCAGCCTGGGAATGAATATTGGACCACCCAAGTTACCGCCAAACTGGCTGCGCTTTATACTCGGCTTCTGAACCGATTGGCCGGTAATCAGCTCCGAAGCGTGATCGTACGGGTTGAAGGCGTTCAGGGCATCGTTCTCCAGGTACTCAAAGGCTGTGCCATGTAACGTGCCCGTGCCACCCTTGGTCTGAATCGTCAAGGAGGAGAGGTCGCGACCGGAGGCAGCCGAGAATTCTGCGACGTTTACCGTTCCCGTGGACAACGCCTCTGTAGATGGCGCAAAACTGAGGCTGCTCATGTAGTTGTCGTTGACGTTGACGCCGTTAACGTAGTAGCCGTTGTCCCGTGAACCCTGAAACGAGCCCCCGGTCTGAAATTGCGTTCCCCCGAAGGCAAACATCGCTCCCACGGCGTAAGTGCCGCCGGGGTTGACATTTGGCTGCGGAAGCGTGGCCACTCCGGGCGCCAGGGCCGCGACCGCCGTAAAATTGCGGCCGTTCAGGGGCAGTTCCTCAAACTGCCTGGCCGTGATGTTGGTATCCACGTTCAGCTGGTCAGTTTCGATACCGGCCGCCTCAGCCGTCACTGTGACCGTCTGCTGCTCCGAGCCCGGGTGCAATCTAAAGTCGTAGTGAGCCACCGCACCAATGTTGACCGTGATCGCTTCCGATTTCGCCGTCTGAAATCCCGGCCAGGCAGCGGTCAACTGGTACTGACCCGCCGCCAGGTTGTCGAACTCGAAGTGCCCTGTGGAATCAGTCTTGATCTGACGGCTTCGATTCTGCGCCATGTCGAGCAATGTAATTTGGGCGTCCGGCACCAGAGCGCCAGACGCATCGAAAACGCTCCCCGATAGGGCGCCGCGTTGCGCAAACTGCGCCCAGGAGTGGTTCGACGCGAGCAGAAGAAAAAGAAGAAGAAGACAAAACCATGGCAGAAGAATTCGGCGATTCATTGCGAGGCCTCCCGAACACGGGCCCAACCCGCGTTTGAAACGTTTCATACTGGCGACGGCAGAAAAACTAATTCACTCCGATAACCGTTGTCAAGCCGAATCTCATTCCAGCCTCGGGTCCCCGCCACGCCCGTCTCGAAAACCGGCTCGCATTGAACTCAATCTGACGATAGGAAGCTGCAATCGTCGTCAGCACTTTTCCAGTGCCATTCTCTAGCTGCGGAGAAAATAGATTAAGGGGCGCGGTCTTCGTCCTGGCTACGCTTCGATTTAGAATGGCCTGTCATGAGCATGGACCGCTCCACCGCGTGGCTTCTGTGCGGGCGACAATCGCTGGTGCTGTGCTTGCTCCTTCTTGCCGTGAGTGCGGCTCAAACCCGGCCGCCGAATGACGAACTCTCGCCTGAGCTGCAGCAATTGTATGAGCAGGCCAAACAGGCCCAGCAGCAGGGCGACAGGGCAACCGCCATCGAAAAGTATCGGGCCATCATCACCCTCGCTCCCCATCTGGCGGCGGCCTACAACAATCTGGGCATGCTCTACTTCAAGGAGCATGACTATAACCATGCGGCTGAGATGCTCAAGCACGCCGTGGCGCTCAATCCCAATATGCAGAGCGCGTCGGCTCTGCTGGGCATGGCTTATTTCGAATTAGGGATGAATGAGGAAGCTGAGCCTCTTCTCCAGACCGCCCTCAGCGTCAACCCAACTGATGACAATGTGGAGATGACGCTGGCGCTTACCCTTATCGATCTCAAAAAGTATGGCGAGGCGGCATCGCACCTCAATACCTTCCTGGAACGGAATCCAAGAGACCAGCAAGCATGGTATGTGCTGCGCAAGACCTACCTGCAGATGTCGGAAGAGGCGCTGGCGAGAATCAATGCAATTGACCCTGATTCAGTGATTGCGCATGAGGTCGCCGGCGAAATCGATGCGAATATGTACAACTACGTCGACGCCCTGGTTGAATACAAGAAGGCTGTCGATATGGCTCCGCACCAACCGGGAACGCATATGCATCTGGGGGATGCATACTGGCATCTCGGCAAATGGGAGTCCGCGCAGGCGGAGTTCAGGTCCGAATTGGCGAACGACGCGAACAATTGCGTAGCACATTGGAAGCTGGCGGACGCGATGCTGGAGGCGAACGGCTCTAGCGAGGATGCACTTTCTGAACTGAATCAGTCCGTCGACCACTGCCCCCGACTGATGCAGGCGCGCGTGGATCGCGCCCGCGCACTCATACGCTTGGCCAAGCCCAGCGATGCCTTGCCCGATCTGCTCATGGCGGAGAAGGATAGCCCGTCCGAGCCAACCGTTCATTTTCTCCTTGCCTCCGTTTACAAGGCGCAGGGCAAGGCCCCGGAGGCGCAGCAGGAAATGCGCACTTTTGAAGAATTGAAAAGAGCGGCCATGGAGGCGTCATCGAGACAGGCCAATGACGCGGATGCAATCAAGCGTACGGCACACTAGCGCGGCGGCGCGAATCGAACCCTCGATGCCTCTTCCGGTTCACCACTTCACGCCACGTTCAAGGCAACTCGTAAGGCAAATCTATAAAGTAAGATGTAGCGCAAGTACCATTTCCAGGATTCGGACAGCCCCATTGAACTTCCCCGCTCTAACTTCTTGACAGCTTATCGGAGGCGGCACTACTTCGGCTGCCGGTTGCCGGTGGCCGCCATGGCAGCCCTGATCTTTCGCTCTACTTCGTCGCTCAGATAGCCACAATCCAGGCGCATAAAGACTGAAGTGTAGGGGATCGTGGCTGAGCTCTTGATGAACAGGATTCGGAATGTTTTCCCGGCTTCCTCAATTCTGTTCATCGCTTCAGCGTGTGGAATACTGGAAACCTGGTCCTTTGGAAAAAGTGCAGCGATTTGCCTTCTCAACTCCGATACTCCCGGGTAGTCGCTCTCATCAATGAACTGAACTTCCTGGTCCAGAAAGACGGTGGCGCGCACATGGCGTGTCGAAGAAATCGCTTTGGCCACATATTTCGCCACGGATGGCAGATCTTCGTTGACCACGATCGTTTCGATGCCGGGTGCGGCATAGACCGGAAAGGCTGAGTCTGTGACCACGATCCAGTTCCGATGACCGTAAAGCGGAAGCCGATTCTGGACAATGCCTTTCCAGTCCGGGGAGGAGCCACTGGTTTGCCCTGGTGAGAACGATGAACTGACGAGCAACGCAAGAACCCAAACGATGGTGCGCGATTTTCCCTTCAGTGTGTGCATAAGAACCCCGCAGATTTGAACGTAAGCTGGGCCGTGGGCGTCACTGGACCTGCTTGTTATAGGACGGCTCATGTGCAGTCGTAGTTGAGTGCTGCTCCAGAAAACACTCTACTTCGTCTGCCGAAGGCATCGACGGCTGAGCACCGGGCCGCGTGACCGAAATCGCCGCGACTGCACTGGCAAAAACAGCACTGCGTGCAACCGTAAGGCCCCGCATCAATCCCACCGCAAATCCTGCATTGAACGCATCCCCGGCAGCGGTCGTGTCCACGGCTTTCACGGAAAACGCGGGAACCCGCTCCTGCGCAAGATTGCCCTGAGCAATCACGCAACCCCGTGATCCTAGTTTCAGGAGTACATTCTTGACGCCGCAAGCCAGAAGGCGATCCGCAGCCACATAGTGGCCCCGGTCGCCATCCCCAATGTCGCTCTTGAGCAGTTCGTGAGTTTCAGTTTCGTTTGGCGTAATCCAGGACACCCTTCGCAGCAGCTTTCCCGAAAGCTCGCGGGCTGGAGCCGGGTCGAGCATGAGCGGGATCTTATGGCGCTCGGCGAACTGGGCCAGGTACTCAATGGTCTCTAACGGAATCTCAAGCTGTGCCAGAAGGAATCCGGCCCGCTCCAAAGTGGTTTCCGCTCTTGCGAGAAACTCTGGCGTAAGCTGGGCGTTCGCGCCTGGCACGACCACGATATTATTCTCGCCGCCGAGTCCGGTCGTGATCAAAGCGACGCCAGACGCCCCTTCGACCGTATTCACACATGTAGTGTCCACGCCGGCCTCTTGCAGTCCATTGCGCAACTGCGATCCAAAGGCGTCGTTCCCGACATTTCCGACCATCGCAACCGGGTACCCGAGTTTCGCCACCGCGACTGCCTGATTGGCACCTTTCCCGCCGTAAAAAGTGTTAAAGCTATGGCCCATGATCGTCTCCCCAGCTTGCGGAATCCGATCAGCCCCCACGACCAAGTCAAGATTGATGCTGCCGACGACGACAATTGGCTTCTGCATGAAGATTCGATTTCGACTACTTCACCATGGGCGCGATCGCAATCGATCCCAGCCCTAACAGGAAGAATATGAACATGGCTGGAATGAGCTTGCGAGAGGCCGGCGGAGCGCTGGCAAATTCTTTCCAGATAAAAACGCCCCAGACGGCTGACACCATCGTCGCACCTTGCCCGATCGCGTAGGAGACCGCTGGACCGATGATGTGGGCATGTGAAGCAGCGAAATTAAAGACTGCGCCCGTACACCAGATCATTCCCCCCAGAATTCCCCACCAATGCCAGCTGCCTCGTCCCTTCCCGTAGTCGGCCATGCTCACCGGCTCGCCCCCCGCCAAAGGCCTCCGCATCAGAAAATAATTCACCGGCACAGCACACAAAGCAGTGCCCAGAGCAAAGAAGAACGCCACCGTATACGGACCGAGCGCGTGCTCGCCCGTGATCGCCTTGGCGACCAGCGGATAGAAGACGCCCATCAGGACGCCACAGGCGAGGCTGATCTGAATGCCGCGGGTGCTCGGAGTCTTTCGTGTGGTCTCGCGTCTGCGGTAGGCCAGTGCGTCCACGACAATGGCGAGGACGACCAGCAACACGCCACCAAACAGCAACAGGGGACTTCCTTGCGGAGAAATGAGGTAGTTCAGCAGGACGCCCACGACCAGGGCCAATCCAATTCCGATTGGAAACGCGACCGCCAACCCTGCAATGTCAATGGCGGCCACCAGCAAGAGGTTGGCTACGTTGAAGACAGCTCCGCCGAGCAGGGCAAACACGATATGAGTTGCATCCGCGTTGCCGATGTTCCTGAAGAAAGAGAGTTCTCCTCCACCGGCGCTACCGAGCGTGAGTCCCCATAAAAGGCTGGCCGCGACAATGCCGACTACGTAGTCCCAATAGAAGAGCTGAAAGGGCCAACCCGGAGTGAGTTTCATGGTGTTGGCCCAGGACCCCCAGCACAGCATGCTTCCAATCATGAACAACAACGCGATGCCGTAGGCTTCGGGTTGATACATGGCCCTCCCGGTTCGAATCAAGTGCCGGCGCGCGCACAGTCTTCGCGCTTTTTCAGCGGGTTCACGGCTGTGCGTTCCGCCCGGCCTCGGCCGCCGCGCTTTGTGTTACGCCTTGCGCGGCGGCCCTTACCCCCTCAACCTTAGAAATCCAGGCGAAGCCCAAACTGCACGGAACGAGGCACGTTCTGGCTGGTTGATTGACCGAATTGGCTGCTGGACAAATCGCTTTGCGGTTGAGTCAGGTTCACGCGGTTGAACAGGTTGAACACATCTGCTCTGAACTCGACCGAGAAGCGCTCCCATTTCACCTCCTTCGCGAATTCGGTGTTGACGTTAGCCAAACCTGGCCCCGTGAAAGAGTTCCGGCCCGCGTTGCCCTGTTGTCCGAGTGCGGGGGTGGGGAAAGCGGACGCCGAGGCAAAACCGGTAAGAAAATTGCTCCGGTTGCCGGTGTGTACGGCGCCAGCGGGCGCAGCGTTCGGCAGGTCGTAACCGTAGCCGTCGGCGTTGAAGTCGCCACTTCCCGGCTGCAGACCGATCACGTTCCCGCCCGCATCCAGGATCGGATTGAACGATGCCGAGGTAAATACGGAGAAGGGCAAGCCGCTCTGCAGCACTACGATGTTGGACATGCGCCAGCCGCCGAAGACCTTCTTCGCCAAGCCATTCTTGAAGAACCCGGGAGGCACCTCCACCACGCTATCGATGGTCAGGCGCTTGGCCACGCTGTAGTCCGCCCTGCCGTGCTGGAACGGAATGTCCAGAGGGTTGAAGATGGCCTCGCCGTTGGCCGTCCCATTGTCGTTGCTGCTGGTGTCGTCCGTGGCTTTACCGAAGGTGTAGATACCCCTCAGTTGCCAGGAATGAGTGAACCGCTTGCTTAACATCAGGGAGCCGTAATGGCCATCCGCTATTCCGATAGTTCGTCCGAAGATAATACTGCCGAAGTTGGGATTCAGCCGCGTCTGCGTTCCCTGGTTAGCGATCAGGTCTCCCGGAAAACGGTTCACGTCGGTCTGCACGTACAGATTCGTACTGTGCGAACCGTTGTAGTCCGCCTCGGCCACCAGACCGTGCCCCAGATCGCGCTGCAGGGACGCCATGAAGACATGCGTGCGAGGCTGATCCAGGTTGGAAACCAGACCCGAAGTTTGGACCGGTAAGCCTACGATTCCGCCCGCCGCATTGGTTTGAAAGGTGATTCCGGGCGGCACCGGCCAGATGGTACCCGTCGAGTCCCCCAACGCATAGCTGAAGGGATGTGTCGGACTGTCGATCGAGAAATCGGGGACCGCCCAGACCGGCGGATTGGCGCGCGCCGGGAATGACCACGATCCGTCCGCCACATTGTTAAAGAACAGGCCGTACCCGCCTCGCAACGAGGTTTTCCCGTTGCCGAAGATGTCCCAGGCAAATCCTATGCGCGGGCCCCATCCCTGGGGTCGATTATTCGTCACATATGCATTCTTCCCGCCTCGTACGGACATTACGCCGCTGGTTACTTGAGAAGCAAAATCGCTGCCCGATCCCAGCGAGAAGAAGGGGAACGGAGTGTGTGAATTGTAGTAGGTTCCCCAATGACCGAAGTAGTCGTACCGAAGACCCAGATTGAGCGTAAACCGGTGCGTCACCTTCCAGTCGTCCTGAACGAAAGCCCCGGCGTAAAGCCAGCGCAGGATCTCATATAAGTTGGTGGCCAGGGCAGAGTTGGCCACTTCGAGCGCGGGACCAAACTGCGAAAAGGGTTGGTCCTGGGCGAAATCAAGAAGATTGGTGAATCCGAAAGTCGGCCGGAGTTGCGGGCTGGTAAATTGATCGTCATCGTGATGCCGGTCAATGTCAATTCCCGTGCTGATGGTGTGACTGCCGTGCGTCCAGGTCAGCACGTCATGCCAGCTGTAGTTCTGATGCACCCAGCCAGCGGGTCCCCATTGGTTATATCCAGCCACACCCGTGATATTGACGTTGGGAAGACTCTGATTGCCCACCGCGCTGGGATTGAATCCGTCAGCATCGATCCAGGTGAAACCGGCATCGTTCAGAAGTTTTGGGGAGAACGCATGCGTCCAGTCCAGTTTGGCGAAAAACCCGTTGTTAGGAATCTTCACCCGATAGATCGGGCGCGGGTCCGCTTGTAACTGGTCGGAGTAAGTGCGGAACCAGTCGAAGAAGAAGCGATCTTTCGACTCGTTGACGTTGTAGTCGAGCCGGACATGCCACTGATATGCGTTGTGGGTCAGACTCAATGGGAACGTCGCCGTCCCAAACGCAGGCAGGTTGGGATTGTTTTGAAACGCTGGATCCTCAGGAAAGGAACCGGGCTGGCTTGCCTGAAGCTGGCCCACGGTGACGATACCCGTGGTAGGCGCGGACCCCGGGGGGGCCTGCTGGAAGAATGTAGACGAGAGATTGTTCGGGAAATTCTGCTGGACAAATTGGGCGAACTGGGGCGTCTCGACGGTGTCGACCAGAGTAGTTGCGTTGGAGGACCTCAACACAAAGAGGCCACCGAACCCGAACAATTTGTTTTTGATAATCGGGCCGCCGAAGGTCCCGCCAAATTCGTTTCTGCGAAAGGCCGGTATGGCTCGGCACCCGCTTGCAGAAGTTCCGGGGGCACAGTACTGAAACTCGGTTCGGGCAGTCAACGCATTGTTGGTGTGGTACTCCGACAGCGACCCATGCCATTCGTTGGTTCCTGGCTTGGTGAAGACCTGCACGTAGGCGCCGCTATAGCGCCCCTTGGCGGCGTCAATCGTCGCTCCCGAAATACGCACGGCCTGAATAAAGTCTGGCTCGGGGGAAAGGTTCACCACTCCGTCACGCGAGGCGCTCACCGCAATGCTTCCGTCGACATCGTACTGGTTGTTCTCCTGCCGCTGCCCGGCTGCATTGAGCTGGTACCCTGCTTCCTGCTCAAAACTGTCGTTATTCGCGGAACCGGAACCCAGCGCCCCGCCAGCCGGCAGCCCCGAACCTGTAACCCCTGGCGCCAATTCGATCATGCTGGTGTAGACATTCCTCCCCAGCAGCGGCGCATCGCGGACCGTGGCCTCGGAAATTTCCCGGGACGTATTGCTCTTGTCCGTTTCAACTGCCGCCAGCTCTGAGGTCACGTCTACGTTGACTGTTTCGCTGGGCAAGGCAAGGGTCGGGTGCAGACTCCTCACCTGGTTGGATTCCAACTGCAAGTCGCTCTGCACCCATGTCTTGAATCCCGACTGCTGAATCTCAACTGTATAAATCGCTCCCGGCAGCGACGTGATCCGGAAGTCGCCGTTATCTGACGTAGTCGTATATCGACTGACGTGGGTCGATTGATCGGTGACCACGATCTTGGCCCCCGAGACCGCCGCCCCAGTCTGGTCCGTCACCGTACCGGTGAATCCGCTGGTGAACTGAGCGTGGACAGGCGCGCTGACAACCAGGAGCAAGAAAACAAGCGTGATTGTCGTCCCTGCGAGACGCGATGCCTTCATGGTGTCCATCCCTTCTCTTTTGAGGTCCTACTCATTTCTTCGCTAATTCGAGACTGGGCTTTTGCTGCACTTTAAGCTTCTCGGTTTGCTGCTGGCGCTCGAACGCCTCAATCAAAGCTCGTCCTTCGGCTTGCCTTCCGCTCTTGACGTACAGGCGACCCAGGCTGTACTCCGCCGATAGATGGTTCGGATCCAGCCGCAGGCAGGCACGAAAGTTTTCCTCAGCGAGTTTCGGGTCCGTTTTCAAATCCAGTTTTGCTAAGTGGTAGTAAGAGTCCGCAAAAGAAGGGTTCAATCGAATGGATTCCCTGAAGGCTTCCGCCGCCCTCGCATCGTGCTCCAGGGTCTGTTCGAGCGCGATGCCAAGGTAGTAGTGCATCTGGGAGTTGGACGGGAATTTCTTGATGGCAGAAGAAAGTGTGCTGATCGCGGCTTCCACTTCGCCGGCGTGAGTCTGGATGATGGCAAGACTGAGCAGGGCGACACTGTTGTCATCCTGGAGTTTGCTGGCTCTCTGCACGATCTCTTCGGCTTCGCTGAAGCGGCCGAGCTTCTCGAGGATGGCGCCCTTCTGAACTTGCAAGCGATAAGAACCCGGGAGGTGCGCCAGTCCGACATCAGCAGCTTGCAGGGCCAGGGGATAATTTTCGTAGTCCATGCAGATGGTGCTGAAATCCAGATAATTTACTTCCCTCTCCGGGGCCAGCAATGCGGCCTGACGCAGTGATTGCAGAGCCAGATTGAGATCGTCATTTTTCCTTGCCAGGGCGGCCAGAAAATTCAAAGAGTCGGCATCCGGCTTGGTGCGGGTGAAATCTTTGAGTACTTGCAGCGCTTCCCCGGAGCGGCCCAACTGGTCTAGAACAACCGCCCGCTGGTATGCGAGCCCCGGCAGCCGGGAATCCATCTTCTCTGCCCTCTCCAACTCGGTCAGAGCTTGTTGGTATTGGCCTTCTTTCGAGTAGAGGAGACCGGCTTTGAAGTGCTCAGAGGCCGTGACGCCGGACATCGCGTCCAGGCTCTTCAGGACGCCATTGGCCTTCTGCGCCTGTCCCAATTCCAAAAAGGAATGCGCCAGCGATAGCAGCGCCAGCGGATACTGGTAGGCGACCTCCCCAGACTCTCCCAGCAGCGAAGCGGATTTGCTGAAGTTCCCCTGCTTTTCGGCAATGATTCCCAGAAAAAGAAAAGCCACCGAGCGTGATTCGCCTGTTGCATTGATGAGTTTTTCAAATTCGGGGACGGCTAGATTGTACTTACCAGAATCGAAATAGCTTATCGCCAGGTTTTTTCTGGCCGGCACAAACCCCGGGTCGGTTTGCAGGCACTTGAGCAAATAATTTTCGGCTTGCTCGGAATCACCTTTCAGGCTGTAGGTGGCCCCGATCACGTTTAGCAGGACGGTACTTTGGGGATCAGTTCTGAGGCCGTCTTTAAAAGCTGGTATCGCCTCATCGAGGCGTCCGGCTTTAACCAGATCAATACCCAACTGCAACGCCTTGGCAACCTCGGGCTCACTCGATGCCAAGGGCACCGGAGCAGACTGCGCCCAGACCACGGGCAAAGACAGGAGAGCCAGACACACTCCAATCCATACCGGACGCGCGCAGCGCAATTGAGTGAAGAGCCGCTGCGCAAGATAGATGGAGCTTCTGGTCATGTGATTCGAGAGGCTACAGGGCTCCCAACCCCATGGAACTGGAACGCGCCATGCAATAACTGCACTCCTCGGACCATCCGAGCCAAAACAGAGTCGCAACTTAAATCGTTTCAAAATACTTTGTCAAGAACTTTTTGGATGGCCTTGGCGAGTTTTCGTCAGAGCCTCTGACTAGGAATCCCTCCCCACCTTGCCAAAGTGCATCCGCTTGCGATGGCCTCAAAGTTTGTTGAGCAGAGGTTTCAGGAAGGAAAAAACACCAGGAACTCTAAAGAGGTCAGCTCACGCCAACCTTCTGATCGTACGACTGTTTCCGTCGCGCTGCCGGGGCGGCGGTCTCCCGGGGAGGTGCTGCCGAGTGCCGAACTTTTAACTCTGTGGACAATACCACCTTCTTCATGCGCTGTTTCGAGCCATCAATTCGCTCCAGCAAGAGACGCGCGGCGGTTGCCCCAAGTTGATAACCGGGCTGGTGCACCGTGGTCAGTGCCGGATCCGTGAACTCGGCGAAATCCAGATTGTCAAAGCCCACGATCGACACGTCATCGGGACAGCGTAAGTTCAACTCGCGGGCCGCGAGCATTACTCCCAGCGCCATCAGATCGTTGCAGGCAAAAATGGCCGTAGGTCGGGGCACCATCCGGAGCAACCGCAGCGCGGCCTGATGTCCGCTGGGACGGTCGAAACGCGCCTCCTGAATGTATTCTGGCTCAATGGGCACGCGTTCTTCGGCGAGCGCGCGTCGAAACCCTTTTAGCCGCTCAACCGCGTTGGTCAGGTGGAAAGGCCCGGTAATCACCCCAAGATGTCGGTGGCCCATACGCAATAGGTGCTGGGTCGCCGCATACGACCCCTCTTCATTGGCCACCACCACAACATCTCCGTTCCAGCCCGTAGGACGGCGATCAATGCAGACCACCGGGGGGCCTGAGCTGGCCACCGACCGGAGCAGCGTTGTAATGTGACTTTCCGCCGCTGGAATCACCAGTAGCCCGGCGGGACGATAAGCCCGCAAGTCGTTGAGATAAGAAATCTCTTTCTTGGGATCGTTATCGGTGTTGCAGAGCACGACCCGGTAGGAACGCTTGTACGCGACATCTTCCACGCCTCGCACCACCGCCGGGAAAAAGGGGTTTGTTACATCGGGAATAATCATCCCCAGCATGCTGGTTTGATTACGCCGGAGGCCACGACCTAGCTGGCTCGGGTGGTATCCCAGGCTGCGAATGGCTTCGAGAACCCGCAGCCGCAGTTTGTCCCGCACTTTCGCCGTCCCGTTTATGACGTGCGACACGGTGCCGATCGAAACATCGGCCCGTTCGGCGATTTGTCGCATTGTGGTGGGGACGCTCACGCTAAAGCTTATAACTATAACAGGGTGCAGGTTTATCTGAACTGGGAGCGTCCGCGACAACTGAAAACCACAAAAAGCTGTCTTGGATCGAAGCGCACAGGGATTATGAACGGGAAACATTGACTCCACCCAGCTTTGTCCATGCCTCGCGTGTTACCTTCCGCAGGTAGAACATCGCCGGGGCAGACCAATACGCTCTGGCATGGCGTCAGTCTTATGCCGGAATAAGGCCGTCTCAAGACTCGTGCTTCCAGCTATTCCGCATCTTGTGCGCAACGAAAACCCAGTCCTCCCGATCGATCCATGCTCGGCGCCGTCATCAGAAGTTTGCCGTGCTGGTTGAGTTTGTAGGCCTGGGGGAAGTACCAGATAGACCCTTGCGGTTGATAGTAACTGCCTCCCCGAAGAATGCCTCCACTGGTGTGTTCATCCTGGAATTCTTCGCTCCACTGCCAGACATTTCCTACTAAGTCCATTACCCCGAATGGGCTTGCGCCCTGGGGATGCGCATCGACCGCATCGGGTCCGCGCATAGTGCGGCCCTTGTCAGGCACCGGAACCGCGTCCGCTCTCCAGGTGTCACCCCAGGGATAGAGACGGCCATCCGTACCTTGGGCCGCGTATTGCCACTCCCATTCGTGTGGCAGACGCTTGCCCGCCCAGGCCGCATAGGCCCGCGCATCCTCCAGCGACACCCAGGTTACCGGCTTGTTGTCCCATCCTTCGGGATATTTCCCGTTCTGCCAGTCGCGGAGGAAATTCAGATCGTCCTGCGGATGGTAGTGGGCCGCATCGAGAAACTTTTTGAACTGCGCGTTGGTTACCGGGTACTTATCGATCCAGAAAGATTTGATGTGCATGGGATGGTCGTGGAAACGCCGCGCGGAATCCTCCCACGGATATTGCACATCAACCCCGACATCATTGAAGCCTTCAATCTCAATCCCTTCAATGCGGAATTGAAAATCTCCCTCTGGAATTTTGACCATGTCAGGAGGTGACCCCGAGGGCGGCCGGGTTGCAGCCATCGGCACGATGTGCTGCGGCAACACCGTCCACTCATGGGAGTAGGTGGCCAGCGCTTTCGCACTTAATTCCTTCATCTTCGACATTAACTTCTGCATGCCGGCGTCGGGAGCAGTGGGTGAGGCCAGCACCGCCCCGTAGCCGTGAGCCTCGATGTTGAAGCTCAGCACCACCTTGCCCGACTGGTTTTTCGCGGGTATGAGCTCAGCCCCGTGATAGAGATCGAAATAACGCATGCCGTCTTCCGGTGCCAGTTCAACCTGTGGACCATCCACGTTGTATTCGTTGCGGTTCACAATAGTCCATACGGTCTGTGCACCGGACGGCCAGCGGCTGGCAAATATGCCATATCGCAACATCGGCGTCAGCGGCTCCCAGCCGCTGCTGATGAGGAATGGAGCCAATGCGCGCTCCATCGTAGCCACGCGCCGCGTGGCTTCTGCATCGCGGGGCGTGATCCCGTTCCAGATGCCCCAGATATTTTCCCAGGATTCCCAGCCCACGCCGTTGAAGAATGCGAACTGCAGGTCATCCGTCTTGTCGCGGTTCCAGCGGTCCGAAATGTTGACCATGTGACGGGGTTCGAGCCACTTGTACTTGTCCACCATGGGCACAAAGGGAAATTTGTACTGTCCCCAAGTCATGACGTTCCACGCCAGCGCCTCGTCCGACGGTCCCCCTTCCGGTTCGAAGGCCAGCGGGTGACCAACCTTGTCCGCGGCCAGAGAAAACGCCAACGGCACTCCGTCTTGCGTATCCCCGTTGATGCCATCGGCGCCCACTTCGGCCATCAGTTCGGCGATGGCCTGGGGCCACGGCATCCCAGGATCCCGGGTGCCCTGGTCCCACATCATCATGGGGAACAGAACGCGCACACCGCGACGGTGGAAGTCGCTGATCATCTGGCGTACTCCGGGTATCCCTCCCGGCATGCTGCGGATCAAGTCGTGCTGGTTCCGGTTATCGATACCCATATTCGGATACGTCGGCCAGATGAGCACGGCATCAATCCCGCCGTATCTCTTCTCCAGATCATCGAGGTAGCGATCCACGGTGTAGTGATGGGCCACGGGGTCGTAGAAATAGCGGTCTTCCACCATCATCTGCGGCTGGAAAAAGCTTGACTGCGTCCACTTCAGCGCCGGCAGGTCATAGCGCGAGCCGTCATACCCAATTCGAATGCGACGTTCATCGCGCCAGTGTCGAATGTCCGCCAACCATTTAGCGTGTTCATCCGGGCCGCAAGCCGTTGATCCGCCCTCCCATGCTCCTTTCATGATGAGGCAGCCGGGCGTCGGGATTTGCTGCTGCTCGGGACGAAAATGGGAGTCCTGGGCTGCGGCGACCGTAGCTGCCGCCAGCAGCATGGCGGCGACGAAAGGCGTGATCTTGAATCTCATGAGTGCGCTCCTGTAGGACAAGCGGTTTACGGCATGGCAATATAAAACGTTTCAACGGTTATGTCCACATGTGCCTGTATGCACGTTTAAAAACCCGGCGTCCAGGATTGTGCCAATCCGTGTTCGAGACTCCGAACCCCATGGTTCTGCCAGTCCGGGATGGACAGAGACACATCGCATGCGAATAAGAGGTGAACCGAAAGCGATCTATAATGCGGCGAGAGCCTCTACGAAGCTCCCAACCTTACAAGCTGACAGAAAAGAAATTCCGACGATGGAGAAACAATCGCGTTGATCTTTACCCGCCGCACTTTTGCGCGAATTTCTCTTGCATCGGCGGCCTTCACCGCAGCTCCGCGGCTGCTGGCGCAAGGGGTTGCCGTACACACGGCCAAACCCGAGGCGCGGCCAGCCCCTTCGGGTCGCCCCTTCGATGCCCATTTCGTGGATGTGGCATCCTCGGCGGGGCTCCAAGCGTCCACCATCTACGGCGGAGTGGACAGCAAGAAATACATTCTGGAATCCACTGGTTGTGGTTGTGCCTTCATCGATTACGACAACGACGGCTGGATTGACATTTTTTTGCTTTCGGGCACCCGCCTCACGGAAGATCCGCCGGACGCCACCAATCGCCTTTACCAGAACAACCGTGACGGCACCTTCACCGACGTCACGGAAAAAGCCGGTCTGAAGGCAACGGGCTGGGCCTCCGCCGTTTGCATCGGCGACTACAACAACGACGGATTCGAGGATATTTTTTGTACGTACTTCGGGCAAAACCGTCTCTACCGCAACAACGGGGACGGAACGTTTACCGACGTGACCAAAAGTGCCGGCCTGTGGAACGATGCGCCACGCTGGGGAGCGGGATGCAGCTTCCTTGACTACAACCGGGATGGGAACCTCGATTTGTTCGTTTCCAATTACGTACGCTTCTCTTTCGAGCACGCACCGATTCCAGGAGAGAACCCGAATTGCAACTGGAGGGGTATCCCCGTTGAATGCGGGCCCGTCGGAATGCCCACGGGAAGACATTCGTTGTACCGTAACAACGGAGACGGTACGTTTACCGATGTCAGTCAGCAGGCCGGGATCGCGAAGGCGACCCAAACCTACGGGATGACGGTGGTCGCCGCGGATCTCGACGAGGACGGCTGGACGGACATTTTCGTCGCCTGCGATTCCACCCCCAGCCTGTTGTTCATGAACAATCATGACGGAACTTTCCGGGAAGAAGGCGTGCTCCGCGGAGTGGCACTCAGCGACGACGGCATGGAGCAAGCCGGAATGGGCGTCGGGGTGGGAGATTACGATCTCGACGGCCATCTGGATCTCTTCAAGACCCACTTCGCCGACGATGCCAACGGCCTTTATCACAACGATGGCAAGGGAAATTTCGACGAACTCACTCGTTCCTCGCTGCTCGCGGTCGAGACTCGCTACGTCTGTTGGGGTGCCGGTATAGTGGATCTCGACAACGATGGCTATCCTGATATTTTCCTGGTGACCGGCAACGTGTATCCCGAAATCGAGCGCAAGTTGCCGCAATATGCGAACAAGACTCCACGCGTCGTGTTTCGCAACCTGGGCAATCGCACCTTCGAGGAGTTGGGACAGGAAGCGGGCCCGGGAGTGACCTCCGCCCACTGTAGTCGTGGATGTGCGTTTGGAGATTTCGACAACGATGGCGACCTGGATATTTTGATTGTGAATCTGAACGAACCACCTTCCCTTTTGCGAAACGATCTAAAGGGCAGGCAAAACTGGATCAAAATCAAGTGCGAGGGAGTCAAGTCGAACCGCAGCGCCATCGGCGCTCGCGTTCTGGTCCGCTATGGCGGCAAGGTTCAGGCCCAGGCCGTGCTTAGCCAGGCGAGTTTTTATTCCTGCAATGATCCGCGGTTGCACTTCGGTCTCGGCACTTCCAATGTGGCCGATATTGAAGTCTTTTGGCCAAACGGTCTGCATGAGAAGTTCAAGGAGGTTCAGGCCAATCAGTTGCTGACCTTGCGTGAAGGGTCAGGGATCGTGCCTTCCAAAGGCTGGGCGAAATAGTAGCGCGAAAACAGATCGATCGGCTCTGTAAGTATCGGTGTCGCTGTCCTGTGGCTTCAGGCAAGCATTCACAAAACTGGCGTGGAAATGGTATGGTTCCGAAACGTTGACCGGAGGAATCCAACCATGCGTATCGCCCTGACCGCCTTGACCCTGTGTATCGCACTCGTATCCACGTCCGTGAACGCGCAAGACGCAACCTCGCGCCGCCTCTCGCGCGCCACGCTTGAGGACAAGATCCGCGGTGGGTGGGCCGGGCAGATGATCGGCGTTTCCTACGGCGCTCCCACCGAGTTTCGTTCGAACGGCAAGATCATCGAGGGCAACCTGAACAAGTATCTCGACTGGTCTCCGGCGAGGCTCAAGAATGCGATCGACCAGGATGACCTCTACGTAGAGATGACGTTCGCCGAGGTCATGGACAAGGTGGGCCTTGACGCGACCACCGAGCAGTACGGCGAGATGTTCAAGAACTCCCAGTACGAACTCTGGCATGCCAACGCCGGGGCCCGACGCAATCTCAACCGTGGCATCAAGGCACCCATGTCGGGCAATCCGAAATACAACGTTCACGCCAACGACATCGATTTCCAGATCGAGTCGGACTTCATCGGCATGATGACCCCCGGCCTCCCCCGCGAGGCCAACAAATACGCCGACCGGGTGGGGCGGGTCATGAATTGGGGCGACGGGCTGTACGGCGGCATGTTCTTCTCCGGCATGTACGCCGCCGCGTTTTTCGAAAATGACCCGCGCAAGGTCGTCGAGCGGGGCCTTCTGTCCATCCCTGCCGAAAGCGCTTACGCAAAAGTTATCAGCGACGTCCTCCGTTGGTCGGCTGAGAACCCCGACGACTGGATGAAGACCTGGCATCTCATCGAAGACAAGTGGGACAAGGCCGACGCCTGCGTCGATGGCGCTCTGGACCCCTTCAACATCGACGCCAAGCTGAACGGCGGATACGTCGCTCTGGGTTTGATTTACGGCAAGGGAGACTTTGCCAAGACGCTTGAGGTAGCGACGCGCTCCGGCCAGGATTCGGACTGCAACCCCTCAAGCGCCGCCGGTATCCTGGGCGTAATGCTGGGCTACAACCGCATTCCCGACGTTTGGAAAGCCGGCATTCCGGCGATCGCCGATACCCGCTTTTCGTTCACCCAGTACTCTTTTAATCAGATTGTGGCCAGCACCGAGGCTCGAGCCCTGAAAGTGGTTGAAGGAGCCGGGGGCAAGGTCACTCCCACGGAAATCGAGATTCCGCTGCAGGAACCGCAAGCGCCTCCGCTCGAGCAGTGGGACATCGATCCGCCGCGAATCAAGGTGGAGCTCAGCGAGGCAGCCTGGGTGTTCAAAGGCAAGTTCGATAATGGAAAGCTCAAGCTCCCCTGGGGAGAACAACTCAAATTCAAGGAAGCGCAGACGTCCGGTGCAGAGGCGACGCTCACATTTGAGGGCACTGGTGTTGCCATCGTGGGCCGATGCACCCAGGAAGGCGGCCGGGCTGATGTATTTCTCGATGGCCAGAAGGTCGGTGAAGTCGATGCCTGGATCCCCAAGAACACGACCGATGACGACTATTGGCATATCAGCGGTCTGCCTGCGGGTAAGCATTCCGTCCGGATCGTGGTCCGCTCTGACGCCGATGCCAGATCAACCGGCAAGAAGATACAGATCGTGCGGGCCATCGTTTACGGACCAGTTTCGGGCAGCGCTTCCAGCCGCCATCAGCCCCCGGATGAACTTCGCGTTCCCGGGCATGTCACACCGTCATCGTAGTAGTTGCCTGATCCGATTCAGATGTTCTGGATCGCGGGAGCGCCCGGCCGAACCGTGGTTTCCCAATTCAGGGTCTTGGTTTGCGTGCGATCGGTCAACACCATCTTTTCCAGCCGCAGTTCGCCTTCAATTATTTGAATGCGGAGAGATCGGCTATCGAGCGTAATCGTGCCAAAGCCGGAGGCCGTTGAGAAGAAAGTCTTAAACGGCAGAAGGTTTAACTGCGGGCCGAACCAGAGCGTCTTCTGCACCGCGGAGTAACGAAAACCGGACAGGGCGCCAAGCAATGCGTAGCTGGCCATCGCCCTAGCATAGTAATTGCCGCATTCATATTCATTCCACGGATTGCGAACCCTGCCGTCATAGCGGCTGCGCAGGGCCTTCACGATGGTCAATCCCTCTTTGGTGAATCCTTCTGCGATAAGATGCGAGGCCACCTGGTATTCAATTCCCGTCCACACTTCATCGGAATAAACAAAAGGCAACGTGGGTTTTCCGCCCCGCGGCCAACTGCACAGCAGCAGGCCCGGTTCATGTCCCATAGCATAGCCGGGGCGTTGCGCATTGGCATGCTGGCTGAGGTCGGTTTTGAAATTGTGCTGGAAGATCGCCCGCAGATTGCTCCGGACATGTTCACGGGCAAGCGGGGTATCGATTCCGTAGAAGCGGGCCATCCAGTCTCCAATCACTCCGTCAGAGATGCATCCCTCTCCGTATTGATATTTCGGGCCCTCCCGCTTCAGCAGCTTTTGCATTTCGCTGCTGTGATCATCGACCCGCGCCACCAGGGCAGAGAATGAAGTATTTCGCAGGCCCTGGTATTGCACCTTCTGCTGGTAGTACTCGCCATTGAAGAGCTGTTCATCCATGAAGCGCGCACAGCGTTGGACCAGATCCTCGTAAAACTTGGCATCCTCCGGTTGGCCGACCGCCCGCGCCATTTCACCGAAGGCTGAGAGCGCACCCAGGTAGATGCTGGTGCACATGCCGTCCGGCCCCCAGAATTCGATGTCGTAAGTATTGTGATGCGGCTCAAACAGCCCTCCGCGGTGATCCGGATCCCAGGTGCGAATGCAGTAATCCAGGCTGCGCTTAGCCAGGGGATACATTTTCTTCAGCCAATCCATGTCTCCGGAAATCTGCCAGTCGCGAAACACTTTCATGATTCCACCCAGTTGCCCGTCAGAAGCAGCGTGAAAATCGTGCTTGACCGGGCCTTTAGGAAGGGCCGAGCGAAACGTGACGTGACCGTTTTCGTCCATGGAGCGCACCAATTCAAGTTCGCGCAACGTCCGCTCCGCCTTCGGATAGAGATGAGGAAAAGCCTGCGCATAATTCCAGACATGCGTGCAGGAACCATGGCAACATCCGGCATCGGGAAAACAGCCCTCCCAGCCCCACAGGTCGCCATTCTCCAGACGCAACACAGTCGGAGACTTCAGAATGGCCAAATTTGATGAGACCGCGTCCAGCACATAGGGCGGCAAGGTAGAGGAAAACAATGCTTCCTGAAAAGCCACCGTGCGCGCTCTCAAAGAGGAGTAGTTTTCTTCGACGTAAACAGCCACTTCGCGGGCATCATTCCATATGGAGGCATAATAAGGACGCCAGGGCGGAGGCGCCGCCCCCGCACCAGAACGGCAGCCAACCGTGCCTTGAGCTTCGGGGACGCCGTCGGGAACAGCCCCACCAACCTGCAGGTAGCAATTGGGAAAGTGCCATGTGATCAGGACAACATGGGTTTGGGATGCACCTGGCGCCAGTATTCCCTCGAAAAGAATGGATCCGCCATTCCGCCCACCGGTGTCGATCTCGTTGGACCCTTCATTGGCCGTGAATGCCCCGGTCGAGACTTCGCGCCAGAGCGCCGACAGCGAGTCGAATTCCCACCCCGGGCTGCGCAGCCACATACCTTTAATACGGGGCTGACTGCCTATGGCAATCAGGCAAGCGCTGCCGTAGCCTTCGGCTGTTGGCTCTTCCACATTGTGCAGAAACACACCCCGGCCAGCGATTACGGTGTTGCGGCTCTTCGATTCCTCCCCGCCGCATCCGGGTGCCAGGTGAGAAAGATGATAGGAGAACTCATATTCAACATTCCGCGGTGAAGCGTTTCGAAGGGTGTATTCCAGGATGGCACAGGGTAATCCCGAGTTCTTGTCATCCAGGGGAATAAAAGGATTCCAGGCACTCAGGCTCACCTGCAACGGAATGGAGGAGTCGCTGATCTGGGCTTCTCCGAACGGATATTCCCCTTGGAATACGCATTTCTCAAAACGCGGCAACCCTTCGAATCCTCCGCGGCGGTATCCCTGTCCCTGCAGTCCCTGGTCGTAGATCTTCAGAATCGGGAACGGTCCCTCTACAAGTTTAGTAACGGGAGAGGCGCCCTTAACATGCAGAATGGCAAAGCCAGCCTGGGAGGAAGCATAGCCCTCGGGCAACGCGGTTGTTGCGGGATGATTCCAGACGGAAAAATCTTGCATCCCGCCGTAGCCATTAAGACAAATGCAGCCGGCCCCGATTCCTCCCAGCGGCATCGCGATTTGCGTGGCTCTGTCGCCGGTGAAAGTGCGCTGGGGCCCACTCTGGAAGAGTTCTTCCGATGAGTAAGGGCTCTCTCCAGAGGACGAAGCAGGAGGCGTTTTCGAAACGGGTGAGGTCCGCTGGCCGCTAGCTAAAGGAACTGCCGCTCCCAACGCGGCCGATGAGGTAGTAACCAGAAACTCTCTGCGAGTTGATTTATCTGAAGATGACATAGGCCTTCCTGGGAACTAACGGGCCGCGCCCACCGGAGCAGGAAAAACCGCGATGCAGCTTTTGCTTTCACTGGCTGGTGCGCCCACGATGATGGGTTTACCGCCGACAAAGCAAGCCCGGCAAGTAACGCTGATCGCCAAACACTGCACACATATCGAAAACAATGAGGATTGCGAATGCTCTGCTGCAGCACCGCCCCAACACGGTTCCTGGCGCGAGGCGGGAGATTTGCGTCTGCTGGTCGGACACCAACGGCGCAACTCAGTCGCTCGTCGGGCGGAGTATAGCCTAAGCCCTGGGAGCCTTCAATGAATGGACGTGTGAAAGTCGAGATGCATAACTTGCTGCATTGTGCCGAGTGTCATGGCCCGGTAGAGACGCGAGACGTGCTGGAGAACGAGGTTTCGACAATGAACTCTGTCGCGGTTTGCCACCGGGCCGCGCGGGGCGCGAGCGAAAAGACGATTGATCCATCCGGCTGGTAGGATAGTGAACAATATGCAGAAGCTAAATCGACGCGAGTTTATCGCTTTCGGTGTCTCGGCTGCACTCGCGGCCTCAGTCTTGCCAGCGCATGCAGAGGGGCCCAAGGTCAACTTCAAGATTGGCGTCACGGACTGGAACCTGAAAGAAGAGGCCAGAGTTGAGTCCATCGCTCTGGCCAAATCTTTGGGCTTTGACGGAGTTCAGGTCAGCATTGGCAAGGTCACTGCGGATAAGTTGCCCCTCTCCGATCCCGCCTTGCAGAAGGTTTTTCTTGATGAGTCCAGGCGGGTGGACCTGCCCATTGAATCGCTCTGTCTCGAGATGCTGCATCGGAACTACCTGAAGTCGGACCCTCTCGGGCAGCGCTGGGTGGCTGACTCCATTCCCATCGCCAAGGCGATGGGAGTACGCGTGGTGCTGCTTCCCTTCTTCGGCAAGGGCGCTCTCGAGACCACGGCGGAGATGGACAAGGTTGGCGACATTCTCAAGGAGATTGCACCCGCGGCTGAACAATCCGGCGTCATTCTTGGCCTGGAAGACACAAATTCCGCCCGCGACAACGTAAGGATCATGGAGCGTGCGCAATCTCCCGCTGTTCTCACCTATTACGACGTGGGCAACTCCACTAAAAATGGCTTTAAGGTCGTGGAGGAAATCCGCTGGCTGGGCGCGGCACGCATTTGCGAGGTCCATCTGAAGGACAATCCTCACTACCTCGGTGAAGGGACGATCGACTTCAAATCGGTGATCGACGCTTTGGCCGATATCGGTTTCGACGGATGGGCCCAACTCGAGACTGACTGCCCGATCTCGGTCGACGCCGACATGCGCCGGAACCTGAAGTTTGTTCGCGGGCTGATCGCGATTCGGAACGCCAGCTGAGTCGTACCTTTATGAATGGAATTTATCGCCGGCCAACTGCGCCTCACTGGCTCTAAGTTCCGGTTTCGCGGTCGGGCCGGCGGGAGGCGAGAATCCAGATCAGCTTTCCGCGGCTGTTGCTGCTGTCCATCTGTACAAAAACCGAAGGGATTACCGACCGTTTTTGGTCAGCAATCCCGTTGGTTTAGTTGCCACACTTCTTTAACCAGACGTTCTGCAAGGGAAGCCAGGGGGCCATCGCCGGCTCAAAGGCTATGACGGATCCATAAGCGCGTTTGAACTTCGAAGCAGCAATCAACAACTTCGGTGATGAGGTACGTATGCCCCGATTGCTTTCAGTAAATGTCGGCCTTCCGCGCGACGTGACGTGGAACGGCAAAACGGTCCGAACGTCAGTCTGGAAATCTCCAGTGGATGGACGGCGAATGGCGCGCAAGCTCGATATCGATGGTGATGCGCAAGCCGATCTGGAAGGTCATGGAGGGGAGCACCGCGCCGTATTCGTCTACCAGATGGATTCTTACCATTACTGGGAGAACTTGTTGGGCCGCAACGATTTTACTTTCGGCCAGTTCGGAGAAAACTTCACCGTCGAGGGACTTCCTGATAACGAGGTGTGCATTGGCGATCGATACCGCATTGGTGACGCGATATTTGAGGTGACACAGCCCCGCGTAACGTGCTACCGCGTCGGCATTCGCATGAATGAACCCCGCATGCCAGCCCTGCTCGTACAACATCACAGACCAGGATTCTACTTTCGCGTGTTGCAGGAGGGAGAAGTTGGTGCAGGCGATGACATTGTAAAAATGACTGACGGTCCGGAGCGGATCAGCGTGGCCGACGTTGACGCCCTCCTGTATTTGCCAGGGCACTCCAGCGAGCAACTGCAACGCGCGCTGCGGGTTCCTGCACTGAGCAAGGGTTGGCAGAGTTCGTTCCGGGCAATGCTCCAACAGGACTTGAGCTCCAAAACCGCGGCGGGGAATCCGGGACTCGCCTATGAGGAACAAGCACCCGCATGGCCGGGATTTCGACAGATGCGAGTCGTGAATATTCATAAGGAAAGCGATAGCGTAACTTCCCTCATTCTGACGCCGATCGGTGGGCAGCATCTTCCTGTCTGCCAGGCAGGTCAATTTGTCGTCTTGCGGTTGCTCGTCGATCCCGGCAAACCGCCGGTTCTTCGCAGCTACTCGTTGTCTGATCTGCCGGTAGCCGATCATTTCCGCATCAGCGTCAAGAGCGAGTTGAACGGGATTGGAAGTTCATTTCTGTGCAACCGTACGCGAGAAGGCGACATATTGAATGTTAGTGCACCGCGCGGAAGCTTTACTCTGCGTCCCAGCCAGAATCCTGTCGTTCTGCTGAGCGCTGGAGTAGGCGCAACGCCCGTGATTTCGATGCTGCACGCACTGGCTGCCGAAAAATCGGAACGGGAGATCTGGTGGATCTATGGAGCGCGCAATCGCGTTGACCATCCATTTGCGGAAGAATCGCGTTCATTATTGAAGCAACTCTCTCGCGGACGCGGATATATCGTGTACAGCAAGCCTTCTGCAATCGACAAAATCGGGGCAGACTTCGATGCTCCCGGGCACATTGACACAGCTTTGCTCGAGAAAATCGGAGTGTCGCGGAATAGTGACTTCTATCTGTGTGGCCCGCCTTCATTTTTGCAGAACATGAGCGATGGATTGCGAAACTGGGGTGTGCTCGCCGGGAATGTGCACACAGAGATATTCGGTTCCCTCGAAAGTATTACACCTGGTATGGCGCAGGTTGATCACACTCCTCACCTGCCCCAAGGGCCACCCGGATCCGGCCCCCCAGTCTCATTCGCGCGTAGCGGGATTAGCGTCGCGTGGGATCCGAAATTCTCGAGTTTGCTTGAACTGGCGGAAGCCTGCGACGTTCCGGTCAGATGGTCGTGCCGGATTGGAGTCTGTCATACCTGCATGACTGGTCTGATTGATGGATCGATTACTTATAACCCTGAGCCCCTGGAGAGGCCCGCTCCTGGGAACCTGCTCGTATGCTGTTCCCAGCCAAACGCCGGTGTCACTCTGGATCTTTAAGAGAGGATGTTTGAGAGAAACGGGAGGAGTCCAACTATGCGGATTGCTATTGGCCGATGCTTCTAAACCGATCCGATAGGCCCCCTCGACTCAACTCCATAGACTGAGTTTGGAGAGCAGTTTTTTGTAACGCAAAGAGCCGAAACTGGCAAACGGCCATACGTTCAGCCGAACTCTCTGTTTTGGAGAGTCTAGCAGATGGGTTCACTCAGTTTTCATTCAGTTTGAGGAGAAAACCTGTGGACTTACTGAGTATATGGAGCTCAAGGTTGGTTGCGGGGGGTGGAAGTACCGAATTTACAATTACTCTCGATACAATTTCGTACCGAACTCGTCCATTCTGACGTGTAAGCCTCACAACGAAAACGGGCTAAGTCCCGCGTTTTTAACAAGCGAAAGTACCTAAGCTGGCACACAATACTCTCAATTTGTAGTTGACAGCATGATACCTTGTATTACACTATTCTACCAATGGCACTTGGTGATCACGAGGAGCTGACCGGGGACAAGTGGGAGGTCCAGCTTCGCAAGGGATGTCTGGAGTTGGCTATCTTGGCGGTCCTATGGGGTGAGCGACTTTACGGGTTAGAGATTCTGCGACGACTGGCGGACGACTCCAAGTTGATCGTCTCGGAGGGTACCGTATATCCGCTATTGAGTCGATTAAAAGCGCTTGGCCTCGTGAGCAGCGACTGGGTGGAATCAGAAAAAGGACATCCAAGGAAGTACTACGCTTTGACAGAGTCCGGTAGACAGCGAGTGTTGGAGATGGCGAGCATCTGGGGACGCTTTTCGGCGAGTATGCGCAAGTTGCTCGGCCCGGTGACCGACGGAAAGAAATAACTATGGAAAACACTGCGCAGGAGCGGATCGAAGAGTACTTGAACAAGGTGCGGGCACATCTGCGCGGGGTGAAGGAGGCGGATGTCCAAGAGTTCGTGGAGGAGCTTCGCAGCCACGTTCATGAGAAGACTGCCAGAGCAGGGGAGGGCACAGCCAGTGGATTGGAGAAGGTACTCACGGCGCTGGGCAACCCAGAGGAGCTGGCCTGCGAATACAAGGCAAGTGCGCTGCTAACAAAAGCGGAGGCCAGCGGATCGCCCTTGCGGGTTCTTGAGGCTCTGTTTCGCTGGGCCAGTTTCAGCGTGGCCGGTCTGTTCGTGCTCTTGGGAGCGATTTCTGGATATTTTTTAAGCTGCGTGCTCTTACTCTGCGCAGGCCTGAAACCCTTTCACCCGCAGACGGCGGGCTTGTGGGCCTTACACGATGCGACTGGCGATCTAGTGCTTTCTTTCCGGCTCGGATCAAGCAGTGCACCAGCGGGCGCGAGAGAATTGCTCGGTTGGTGGATAGTCCCGATTGGATTGCTAGTGGCCTTTGGACTGGTAGTCTCGACCTCCCGTCTGGCGCTCTGGTGTGCGAAAAAACTCCGGAGATCGAACAGGTTGGACTGACAATAATCCGGAGAAACGATGGGAGAACGTGTTGAACTTTCTTAGAACTAAATTCGCAAATAGCGATAGCTCTCCCGGAGGCGCAGCGATGGGGGCGACTTCTCGAGACCCGGCGAGCACGACGAGCGACTGGCGTCAAAGCAAGTGGCTGATTTTGATCGAGCTGCTCGTGGTGGCTCTCATTTTTGTTGCCGATCAGAAGCACTACATTCCGTTGAGCAAAACGCCATTCCTGTTGGCCTTTGGCTGGATATCGTTGCGAGTGCGCAAGCTGCGATGGCGTGATGTCGGGTTGAGCTGGTACAAGAATCGGAGAACAACGATCTTGTACGGCATCGGCACTGGACTTGCGTTGGAGGCTTTTCAACTGTTCATCAGTCAGCCGCTGCTGGTGCGCGTTTTGAAGAAGCAACCCGACCTTGAACTATTTCGTGCGCTGACGGGAGATGTAAAGTGGACTCTGCTCGCCATCGCAGGGGCATGGACACTCGCGGCCTTCGGCGAGGAGATGGTCTACCGCGGATATTTGATGAACCGGTTGGCTGATCTCATGAATCGTACTCGATGGGCGTGGGTCGTCAGTCTAATTGCAGTTCACATAGGATTTGGCTTGGCCCACGCGTATCAGGGAATCACCGGGGTCATCGACGAGGGGCTCGCCGGATTCTTGTTCGGGATCGTTTACCTGCGTAACGACCGAAATCTTGCGGTGCCGATCATCGCGCACGGATTGGGCGACACAATCGACTTTCTGCTAATTTTCCTGGGGAAGTATCCGGGGATGTAAAAAACATCGATCATCGGGAATCTCCAATGCTAGACCCGAGAATTGTCAATTCGGATGGTTGCAGGGTTTGTGGAAGTTGCTGAAGGGAAAAGATAGTTTGGTTGCGGGGGGTGGATTTGAACCACCGACCTTTGGGTTATGAGCTCTAGGAGAAACAGAATTTCAACGAGTTAGCGGGCGTGGTTGCCAAGTTCAAAGAGTGGAAAATAGCAAGGAAGAGCGTTGAAGAGTTCTTATTTTGGGTTGGTCTTGGGTTGAAATCGGGGAATCGAATATCGAGTTCCGGGACGGCCTCCAGACGGGATTTGAACCCGTGTTACCGCCGTGAAGCTTCGCCCTGCACGGCTTTACAACAACTTAGAGGGCGCAAGTGGTGCTGTTAGACCTCTAACATTTCGCAGAAACTGCTTATCGTTACATGAACGTTACATGGCCGAAATTCTGAGATTTTTCCGCTGGGGTCGATTTGAACTTCTGTCCCGCATTCATTCCAGATAAGTTGTTGATTCGGCAATATCCAAAAACGGCATCATCGGCACAAAATGCAATAGTTTCCATACATTTTTCTTACCCTTGCCATTTCTGACACGTGCTGCCATTCTGCCAGTTCTTACGTCCAGACGAACACAACGCTATCACGAACTCGGAAATGTCTAGCACGAACTTTCTCATGAGGGGAATTTCTTAATCACATTCCATGAACAATCTCGAGAGGACCGCAGCAATTTCCCAAGAAGCGCGACAGACAATGCGGCCATTCCCTTAGAACAACCTCGGCGCAAAATCCTTGAGGTCCCGCCGCCAGGTCTGCCACTCGTGGTCCGTGCCGGGGGATTCGTAGAACACATGCTGGATGCCCGCCTCCTGGAGCGAAGTATGCAGTCGCAGCAGTCCCGCCCGCATTCGTTCCGGTTCATTGGTTCCGACGCCGATCCACAGCAAGTGCACTTTCTTGCCGAATGCGGCCGCATCGGCAAACACCCCGTTGTAATCGGTCTTGGGATCCAGTTTCCGGTTTCCCAGCACCAGCATACCGCCAGCCCCGCTGAACCCTCCGATATAGGAAAAGAGATCGAGGTGATCGAGCGTCACCTGAAAGGTCTGCATGCCGCCCATGGAAAGTCCAGCCATGGCGCGGTGGTCGCGGTCCGGGATCGTTCGAAAAGTTGAATCGATGTAAGGAATCAACGCCTGAGTCACGTCGTCTTCAAACACCGCGGACATATCCTGCATTGCTTTCATCATTTCGGGAGAACCAAAAGCTTTCGCAGTAAAATCAGGCGGCTCGCCGGCACGCCGGGCGTAGCCATACGCCATCACGACGATCATGGGCTTGCAGCCTTTCGCTGCAATGAGATTGTCGAGGATGAAGTTCGCATGCCCCTGCCTGATCCACCCCGTCTCATCTTCGCCGGCGCCGTGCTGTAGATAGAGCACCGGATAGTGCGCCTTCGTTTGCGTACCGTACTTCGGCGGCACATAGACCAGCGCGTGCCGCCAGAAACCGGTCACCTTCGAGTTGTACCAGACCTCGCGCACTTCGCCGTGGGCCACGTCCTGGATCGAATAGTAAGTCGAGCCCGGCTCAGGAACTTCCACTGCGCTCGCATATTTGCCTCCGCCGAAAAACCCCTGGCTGTTAGTGTCACTGACTTCCGCGCCATCGATGACCAACGTGTAGTAATGCAGGCCGGGAACCAGCGGCGGCGTGGTGATGGTCCAGAATCCGTCGGGCCGCTTCTCCATGTCCGCCTTGGGGCCGCTCCAAAAATTCACCCGGACCTTGGTGGCCTCTGGAGCTTTAACCCGGAGCTGCACTCTGCCCGCGCTGTCAACCCGCGGATATTCGGCTCCCCAGACGTTCGTCGTGGCAGGTTGGAAAGTGCTGTTATCCTGTGCCCAGCATAGCGTCGCAAAGATAAGCATCATCATTCCGGCAGTTTTCATATATTGTCTTGTCCTGGTGTTCCGGTTTGGCGCTGGCAGCAATTTTGCAAGTTTCAGCAATCGTTTGCTTGACGTGAGCTCCGTCATTGGCCCAACGGCAATTCACATCTCGAAATCGATTGAGCAAACGAATACTACACTCTCCGATTGGCAAAGGAAAAGCTATCCTTCGCGGCATTTGATTTCTATTTTGTCGATGAATGATTGACCCCAACTTCAAACAAAGGACACGTCTCTCCCATGCGCACTTTCCTGCTTCGTCTTTTTCTTGTGACCGCGATTCTTACCGCTCCTCTCATAGCCGCCGACAAGTTTGCTTTGTCGGTGGACACTACCAAAACCGGCGCGAAGATCGATCGCAACCTCTTCGGCCAGTTCGCCGAACATCTTGGTCATGGAGTCTATGAAGGTATCTGGGTGGGGCCCGATTCCGCGATTCCCAATACCCGCGGCATTCGCAACGACGTCGTCACCGCTTTGAAAGCTCTAAAAGTGCCGAACGTTCGCTGGCCCGGCGGCTGTTTCGCGGATGAGTATCACTGGCGTAAAGGCATCGGCACGCCACGAGCCGTGACCCTTAATCCCAACTGGGGCGGGGTAATCGAACCCAACACCTTCGGCACCCACGAATTCATGGACTTTCTCGAGCAGATCGGCGCCGACGCGTACCTGTCGGTCAACGTCGGCTCCGGCACTCCTCAGGAGGCGTCGGAATGGCTGGAATACCTGACTGCCGCGCAGCCGACCACGCTGGCGAAGGAGCGCGGCGCCAACGGCCATCCTGCTCCCTACAGGGTGAGCTTTCTCGGCATCGGCAATGAAAGCTGGGACTGTGGCGGCAACATGACTCCCGACTACTACCTGGATCAGCTCAAGGATTACAGCCGCTTCGTCAGGAACTTTAATCCCGAGCAGCAGAGCAAAGCGCGGCAGATGCTGAAAATCGCGGTGGGCCCCGGGGGCGATGGGCCACGTTGGACCGACTGGACCGAGGCCGTCATGAAAGCCTATCAGCATCACTCCTGGAGCTGGGACATCGACGGCCTTTCCCTGCATAACTACACGGTAGTGAATTGGGAGAACAAATTGGCCTCCGTCGGATTCGGAAACCCCGAGTACGCGCAGGTCCTTCACTCCACGCTGGACATGGACAGTCTGATCAACAAACACTCGGCCATCATGGATAAGTATGATCCGGAGAAGAAAGTGGCCCTGGTGGTGGACGAATGGGGAGGATGGTACGCGCCGCTGCCCGGCAGCAACCCCGGCTTCCTGGTCCAGCAGAACAGCTTGCGCGACGCTATCCTGGCGGCGCTTAATCTGAACATTTTTGCACGTCATGCCGACCGGGTGCGCATGGCCAACATCGCGCAGATGATTAATGTGCTTCAGGCCATGATCATGACCGACAAGGAAAAAATGGTCCTGACCCCCACCTACTACGTCTTCAAAATGTATGTGCCGTTCCAGGACGCTACGTTTGTGCCCATGACTTTCGACGCTGGGACCTACAAGCAAGGCGCCATCACGCTGCCTCGGGTGGACGCCATTGCCGCCCGGGACACAAACGGCAAACTATGGCTGGAGATCACCAACCTTGACCCCGATCAGCCGGTGGATATTGAAACCAGCCTGACCGGCATCACGCCGAAATCGGCAAAAGGCGAGACCCTGACGGCCCCGAAGGTTGACAGCGTCAACACCTTCGAGACTCCCAACACCGTAGTGCCGAAGCCGGTCTTCGCGAAGGTCGTCGACGGCAAACTCAATCTGAAGCTTGAACCGAAATCGGTCACCGTTCTTTCGGTGGAACAGTAGGGCTAAACCTTCGGCAAGCGGCTCAACGGCATTCGAAATTGTTCCCGTCCTCCGTATTGCCTTGTCCTTCGTATTGCGCGTGTTTGGGATAAGGACACAGAGGACGGCTGCGACCAGGGAATGCTTTGCCGGTCGTCACTACTGCCGTGGGAGCCTTCCCCTTCTCCACCCAGTTGACCATCGCGCCCAGGAGATCGAAATGATCAAGACCCGGGCCTCCGCCGCAGTGCCCCATTCCGGGAACGAAATAAAACTGGCTCCATTCGGAAACAGCTTCCAGGCCCCCATTCGCAGCCGCCATATCTTTGTAGTACTCGAATGTGTCGAGGGGCGAGAACCAGGGATCGCTATCGCCGTGGTAAAAGATCAGCTTGCCGCCATGCCGGGAAAACGTAGTCAGGTTCGTGGACATCGAGTCCACCAGCGGCTGAGCATCCGCGAGCGATTCCTTCTCGACGTCCACTTCCATGGCAGTGGTTGCCGGCCCGAAAATGCCGGGCCCCGGCGACAGAATGCCACGGATGGGACCACTGGCAGTGATGCCCGTGTCGTACAGGAAGCCGGGATAAACCTGGACGCCATCCTGCGTCTTTGGCCCGCCCACAGCCTTCTTGATTGCCGCGACTTTTTCCGCACTCAGGCACGACTCGCTCTTCCCTTCCTTGCACGTCAACACCGCCGGATCAAAATCGCAACCCAAAGGGTCCGAGATGATGCCGTCCGCCACTCCGTCCTTTGCATCGCACTCCTGCAGGAGCGCGCTACTGATGATCTTGCGATCGCCATCGCTGATGGCCTGCGCGATGATGGGCTTGCCATTCGCGTCTTTGGGCGCAACCTGGTTGAACGCGACCGGGATCCACTTGCCGATCGCGAGGTTGGAAAGTCCGGTGCGCATGGCGGGATCACCCGAAATAATTCCGTCAAAGACTACAGGGTAGCGTTGCGAAAGAATCATGCCCTCGCGGCCGCCGGTGGAACATCCGGAGAAATACGAAAAGGCTGCCGGCTTCCCGTAGTATTGCGCGACGAGTTGTTTGGCCAGCGTGGCGACCTCGGCGTTCGCGAGATAGGCGAAATCCAGATATGCTTGCTGGTCTTTCATGAAACCGAAATCAAATCCGCGTTCACTCTTATGGCCAGTATCGGTGCTGACGACGGCGAACCCGCGCATAAGGCCGGGCGTATCTCCGGCAGCGTTGAGACCGAGCGGAGGAAACACTATGCCGTTGCTGCCGCCTCCACCCTGCATCAGGAAATCGCCATTCCATTGATTGGGCATAGCGAGCGCAAAGTTGATGCCAAACACTTCGCCCCCAACTCCGGCGCGGCGATTGATGACGCCCTCGACCCGGCAATATGCAGGGATAGGATCACTGTGGCCCGGCCCGTAGAGATTGGGCACGGTGGTTCCATAAGCAATCTGTTCGGCTTTCGTGATTTCAACCTTCGGAGCTTTAAAGTCCTTCAGCGCGGCGCATGAACTGGTCGGCTGCGCCCAAACACCAGTACTCAGCAGGACTACAGTCCACGCCACGGTTTGCCACAATCTGGGTTGCAATGTTGTCCTCACTTTCCCGCATGGGCGCCGATTATCGCAGATTCGATAGCCAGCGCTTGCGCCAGTAATTGCTTCGCCTGATGGTTTCCGCGGTCAGGCTATTCCGGGAGCGTCCGGGTGCCTTTCACTTGAAATGCGCCGGCCACTGTCGGTGCGCCAGTGTTCGGCTGACCTCCCCCGATTGAAACCGAATACGTCCCCTTCGCGATGATCGGCTTCCCGTCTGCGGTCACTACGCTCAGGTCGCGTTCCTTCAACTCGAAGCCGACCTTCCGCGATTCGCCTGGTTTCAAGTGAACTCGCTTGAACCCGCGCAAGGCACGCAGGGGCGCTCCCGCCACGTTCGGAAAACTTAGATAGAGCTGGGCGACCTCGTCTCCCTCGCGCTCTCCGGTATTGGTGACGGTCACCTCCGCGGCCAGTGGATCGCCGGCTTTGAGTGCCTTCTGCGGAAGCGTCAGGCCGCTGTAAGAAAATGTCGTGTAGCTCAAGCCATGCCCGAAGGGATACAACGGCTTCCCTTCGAAATAGCGGTAGGTCCGCCCTTTCATTGCGTAGTCTTCAAACGGCGGGAGTTGATCGATGCCGGTATAGAAAGTGACCGGCAGCCGGCCGGCGGGATTGTTCTTCCCCGAGAGCGTTTCCGCCACCGCCGCGCCACCTTCCTCGCCCGCATACCAGGATTCCAGAATCGCATTCACGTGTTTTTGTGCCCAGTTCACGGCGAGGGCGCTTCCGTTGGCGAGCACGAGTACGACGGGCTTCCCCGTGGCCGTCATCGCTTCGAGCAACTCCTGTTCCGGCTTGGGTAGATCGATGCTGGTGCGGTCGCCGCCTTTGAATCCTTCCTCGCTCACCGCCATCTCTTCGCCTTCGAGCTGGCTGGTAATGCCCATCACCGCAACCACCACATCCGCGTTCTTCGCTGCTTCAATTGCGGCGGGGTCCGGTCTCGGATCATACTTCGCCCAAATCAACTGCGCCTGTGTGGGCCCGGGTTTCGTCTGCCGGTACCTGACTTCGAGCGCAGTCTTGCCCCGCTCAAGATGAATGTGTCCAACCTTGCTTTGCGGCCGCTCGCTGTCCAGGTACTGCATCACCAATGGTTTGCCATCAACCAGGACCATCGCGAAGTTGCCGCTGGCGCGCACGCCGATGCTGTAATCGCCGGCTTCGTCAACCGTGAGAATGCCTGCCCAGTCCACCGATAGAGGATAGGTGCCGACAGCTTCTTGAGGGACATTCTCTGAATTCAGGTCAACCGTGCTCACAGTGCGCGTAGCCAATACGGGGCCCTGGCCTGGATCCACCCCGGAAGAGAACTTCGCTGTGAGCCCTGGCTGGCCCTCCGCGTTGGTCAACGCTGACTCCGGGACCAGTTCCCCATCGGTTCGCAGAAATTGCGTCCCGGCAACAAAGTTGATTTGTGCTTCCGGGAACTCCGCTTTCATGCCGTCGAGAACGGAAACGATATGCGTTGGACTACCGCTGTAATTGCCAAGCAGATATTTTGTTTGGTCTGCCAACGGACCCACCAACGCGATCTTGAGTTTGCCCTGCTTGAGCGGCAGGGTGCCGTCGTTTTTGAGCAACACCATCGACTCGTTGGCGATGCTGCGAGCCAGCGCTCGGTGCTCTGCGCTGTCCAGTTCCTTTTCGTCAATCTTCGTATATGGCACCATCTCCGGCGGATCGAACATGCCCAGCTTCATGCGCGCCGTAAACAGACGTATGAGCGCGGTATCGATCTCGCTTTCCTTTAAGAAACCTTGCTTGTAAGCGTCATAGTAAGGGCGGTAGTCGTGATCGTCCTTGACTTTGGCGAAGTCGATGCACTCGTTGTCCATGCCCCGCTGAATCGCGAGCGCGGAGGCCTCCGGCTGGGTCTTGGTGAAATGATGGTCGCGGAAGATGTTGACGACCGCGTCGCAGTCAGACACGACGTAGCCCTGGAACTTCCATTTGTTCCTGAGCTCGTCCTGAAGCAGGAACTCATTTACGCAGGCCGGCTGTCCGTTGATGCTGTTATAAGCGCACATCACCGAAGCGGCCTTGGCCTCGGTCACGGTGGCGCGAAATGCCGGCAGATATGTGTCCAGTTGGTCATGTTTGCTGACCATCACGTCCGCGTGGTGGCGCGTGCTTTCTGGCCCGCTGTGGACCGCGTAATGTTTCGGCGTCGAAATGACGCGATAGTATTTCCGGTCATCGCCCTGCATGCCCGTAACGAACGCCACTCCCATTCGGGCCGTCAGGAACGGGTCTTCCCCGTAGGTTTCCTGTCCGCGTCCCCAGCGCGGATCGCGAAAGATGTTGATGTTCGGCGCCCAGAAGTCGAGACCCTCAAAGATGTCGCTGTGGCCGTCCTTCATTCCCTCCACGTACTTGATTCGCCCCTCAACGCTGGTCGCAATCGCCATCCGGTGAATGGCATCCGGATCGAACGTCGCGGCCAACCCGACCGGCTCAGGGAATGTGGTGATTCCGCCGTTGTTCGCTACGCCATGCAGCGCCTCGCTCCACCAGTCATAGTCCGGCACATTCAGCCGCGGAACCGCGCGCGATTGGTTTACCAGCTGCGAGACCTTTTCTTCCACTGTCATGCGGTGTACCAGATCAGCGGCGCGCTGCTCGGCCGGTAATGAAGTATTCAAATAGCCAGGCTTTTCGGAATTCTGCGCGTTGAGCCCATTGAGGGCAAACACAGGCACAAGAAGGAGGACGAGTAGACGAAAGTTAAGGGCACGCATAGAATCTCCGGGTTCGAAACGACTTTAAGTGCAATCGTTTACTTGATCATGCAACCACTTTGGAAGTTGAGATCCCTGCCGCTTCGCTTGGGCAGATGATGTGGACTTAAATCGCGTGCGCAGCAATCCATCTTCCTTCCCCCAAGCTGGCGCCATACCCAAGCCCGGGGCACGAAAACTGCACGGCGGTGGACAACCACTGGAGCGAGTAGCCCGGATGCAAGCGCTGCCGCTTTAGTGCCTGGAAACTGTCGACAATTCAATCGACGCCTCTTTGACTATTTCAGCCTCGCGATCTTCATTTTGCGGAAATATACCTCCGAACCTTCGCACTGAAAGAGGATTTTGCCTTTTGTTGTGTTCGCATTCGTTGCCAGGATGGCAAGTTTTCCGTTTACGAAATACAAAATGCGATCGTGATCCACGACCAGTTCCAGAACATTCCATTTTCCGTGCGGCCGCTCCAGATCGTTTACCGGATCGCGGTGCCCGGTGACATTGACCAGGGGCCCCCTGCCAATATGCGGGATGCGAATATATGCGCCCGGGCCGGATGAGACGCTTTCATAGACCTTGCCGTCCACCGTCGCGCCGGTGCCCCCGACCACCCACATATCGCCGGTGCCGCCCTCGTTGATCTGGAACTCCATCATCCGTGGCCAGACTTTGAGCGGTCCCGTGATGTTGTACTGAATGCCGCTGTCTCTGGCTTTCCCGTCGCGCGGCGGATACGTCTTTTCGCCCCATTTGAATTCGGCGCGCAGGTAGTAATTTTCATATTCCTTCTGGGTCACAAGCCCGCCGAATTCCTGCCCCGAGATGTGGAGCACGCCTTTTTCAACCTGAAAGACTTTGTTGGGATCGCTGTTGATTCCTTGTTTCTCGAGCAGAGTGTCGAAACCGGCCAAATCTTTTCCGTTAAAAAGCGGCGCCAGTTTTCCGTGTGGAGGTATGGAAGGCTTTGCCTGTCCCGATGCTGCCAGGTTCAGCATGAGTCCAAGGGTCGCCATGCCGAACGTACGCAGTATCAGAGGCCCGGTCTGAGTTCTCATTGCTGCTTTCCCGGATCCATCAAGCCTGGATCTCGTGGTAAACAAAATATCGCTCATGCAGGATGCTCGAGAGGGGAACAAACGCAACCGCCTGACCCTGCAAACTTCCCTGAAACGTAAGCTTACCTTCGCCCGGCCGGAGCCAGCTCCCCGGATCGTCAAGTTTCCCTTTGAACTGCAACGGGGGCGCAGGTTCCTGCTTGGTTTGTGCCTGGTAGTGGCGATACCACTTTTCTTTGGGCTCATCTTCGAAGCGCGCGGCCAGGACTAACGGCCCGTACATCGCGGCCTGGAGATTTTCCCGATCGGGCATGGGCGCGGCGTGCAGCTGCATGGGCAGGCTGAGTTCAATACGGTCCCCGTTCTTCCACGGTCCACGTAGAACAAGATAGCTGCCGGGGTCAGCGAAAGCCGGCAGCGGACGTCCATTCACTTTCACACTGCCATTTTTTACCCAGTACGGAATGCGCAATTTCAAATCCACGTCCGCCGGTTTCGCTGCCGAGACAACCAGGGTCGTTCCCTGTTCTTCCGGAAACGTGGTCTGCTGGGTCAGCCGTATTCCCTTCTCCGGCCAGTCCACGCTCGAAGCGATATAGAGGTTCACCAAAATGGAGTTGTCATCGTGGAAGTAAATGGTGTCCGTTAGCTTGGCAAACTCTTCCGCGCCCGAACCGCTACAGCACCAGAAGGAATCGAAAGGCTTGGCGAAGATTTTGGAGTAGCCACCTCCGACTGGAACGAAATAAACCGTGGTTCCTGTTTCCGGGTCGATGGTCCCCAGGCGGTGATTGAACATAAGCCGTTCGTAGTAATCCATGTGCTCTGCCCGCGGCGACCAGGAGAACACATGCCGCGTCAGCTTCATCATGTTGTACTCACAGCAATCTTCGGAGGTATCTCCACTGAGCTGCGTGGAGAGCACACCCGGATCTGTCTTCCAGAACTCGAAGTTGCTGACGCCGCCCGTGCAATAGGCGCGCTCGCTGGTCACCTCATTCCAGAAGTAGTCGGCGATGTTCCAATAGCGTCTGTCGCCGGTGACTTCGTACAGACGGGCCGCGGCGATGACCTGCGGGATATGCGTGTTCGCGTGCAGTCCCTTGAGTTCATCGCGGTGCGCAGCCAGCGGATCGGTGAATAGCTTCTTGTCGAAGCGTTGCGCGAGATTGAGATACCTCTCCTTTCCCGTCACCCCGTACAGGTTGGCGAGTACCTCGCCCATGCCGCCGAATTCTTCCTGCAGCACTCGTTGCATTTGCTGATCGCTTAAAGGACCAACCCAGCTCTGTGCCCATCCCGCCATCTTCTCGACCGTATCAAGGGCCTGTTGATTGCCGGCCAATGTGTACATGTCGAGATGCCCGGCCATGATCTTGTGATACGTATAGAACGGAGCCCAAACCCTCATTCCATCGCGCAGGCGATCGAACCACGTGACAGGAAACGCGCTGAGATAACCATTCTTAAGTTGCGCCTGACACTTGCTCAACTCAGTCACCATCAAGTCGCCGTTGCGCTTGAGTTCTTCGTCCCCGGAACTGGCGAACGCCAGCGCGCACGCCGAAAGATAGTGCCCGCCGGCAAAGTGGCCGCGCAGTTCGCAGTCAGGCTTCTCCCACTCTCCCAGCGGTTCGGCCGAAGAGGGCAGGCCGGCATTCAAGCGGAAGGTATGCAGCAACCGGTCGGTCGCGACCGTCTTCAAGTATTTCCGGTTGGCTTCCGCCGCCTGGGTGAATACTCCGGGCCCCAGTCTCACACTTTTCATCGGAAAAGGGCTTACTTGCGGAGCAACCACCTCGTGGCCCATCGGCTTGGCCGCGCCCGTAGAGATGGCTCCTGCATTCTGATTCTCAAACGCGAACGCCGGCGTGCGCAGGACTGTACCTGCTCCCACGACTGCGGCGGCGGCAACGAACTTACGGCGACTGATTGCTTTCACGAACAGCTCCTTTAATGATCCTGGTGCTAATGATCCTGGTGCAAATGGGCACTCACATCTTCGGTTGAACCCGTACCGAGGCCGCTTTACCGTCATACTCCACGGTAGCGTCGGGCTCGGGAGTCGACGCGATTCCCGTTCCATGCCCTTCGCGAACCATCACAATACGAAAAGTTCTGTGTTCGAGCATTCCCGGAAAGTTCCCTTCGCGGGCCGCAATGGTCAGGGTCGAAGACTTGTCGTCCCAATGGATGGGAATGACCGACCGGGACCCGTGCTCATAATCGTAGTTGTCGCCTTCATCTTCGTACAGAGTGAAGTCGCCGTTGGCTCCGGCATAGACCCGCAGGTCAATCGGGTCCTCCTTGCCGGCAGCTGATTGCACGACCGGGCCGTAGGGAACAATCGATCCGCTCCGGGCATAGATCGGGATTCTCTCCAGCGGAGCTTCTGCGATGATACTCTGCCCTCCGTTCACCTGCTTGCCGGTCCAGAAGTCAATCCAGTGATTGCCGGCGGGGAGATAAACCCTCCGCTGCTTCGCTCCCTCTGTGGTTACAGGATTGATCAGCAAAGCCGAACCGAACATGAACTGGTCGGAAACTGCGCGCGATCCTGGATCCGATGAAAACTCCAGCGGCAGGGCCCGCATCAGGGTTTCACCTCTGCTGGTGACGCCCCAGGCGGCGGAATAAATGTAAGGCAGCAGATGATAGCGCAACTCATCGTACTGCGTGGCCGTGTCCAGGAACTTCGGACCGTAGTTCCAGATCTCGGCATTCGAAATCCATCCGTGTACGCGGAAGATGGGGCAGAATGCCGCGTACTCGAACCAGCGAGTCAGCAATTCGTGGTAAGCCTCATTCGTATACTGGTCTTTAGGCCGGAAGAACCCGCCGCCGTCGGTCGTCCAATAGGGCAGACCGGCCATGCTGAAGTTCAGGCCTGCCGGTATCTGGCGTTGGAATGTAATCCAGTCCGCGGAGATGTCGCCGGACCATGAGATAGCCGCGTTCCTCTGTTGCCCGGTGTAGGCGGAGCGGGTAAAGATCACCACGCGTTTGCGGTCTGTGGTGGAACGCTGCCCTTCGTAGATCGCTTTCGTGACATATAAAGGATAGGCGTTGCGTACCGACTCCCCGCTGCCCAGAAACGTCTGGTGGCCCTTGAGGATGTCAAACTCCGGTTCCGACGCGTCCATCCACCAGCCGTCCAGACCGTAGTCGAAGAGACCTGTCTTGAGCTCCGCCCAGAACGTTTGTTGTCCCTCGGGATTGAAGAAGTCCATCCAGGGTGTTCCCGGAATCAGTAAGGATTTCGCGCTCATCCGCTTGTAGATGTCCGAGTCCTCTCCGAACCTCGACCACACCGAAATCGGCACATGCTCGTCCATGGCATGGAATTGGTCCATCATCGCCTTGGGATCAGGATAGTTGGTCTCGTCAAACTTCATGGCGTTCCAGCCATACTTTCCCCAGTATTGCCAGTCCTGGACCAAGGCGTCCACGGGAAGCTTGCGCGTGCGGAATTCAGTTCCAACGTCCAGGATCTCTTTCTGGGTGTGATAGCGTTCCCGGCACTGCCAGTATCCATACACCCACTTGGGGAACATCGGCGCTTCGCCGGTGAGCTGGCGGTAGTCAGCGATGACCTGATTCAATGCCGGACCATAGAAGAAGTAGTAATCAATGGCCTGCCCCACCTCGGAGCGGAAAGTGGTCGTGTCTTCCGGCGGACGCGCGGACAATTGAAGGCCTCCGGGGCCTCCCTTGGCGGACACTTCATACTCCTTGTTCGCCTCAAGATTCACCACACCCGATGCCGAACTCGGGGTCCACATGTTCACCAAATCAATCACGTGCTTCCCGGCCACATCGACTACCAGTTGATCCTTGTTGTCGCTGGCCAGCAGGAAGCCGTAGCTCCCCTTCGCTCCCGTACTGAACTTTCCCTTGCCGGTTGCCGGATCGATCGCAATCTCCTGATCTGCGGGATTAAAGTCGGTCAGGGAGGGGTTGTTCCAGAGCAGGCCGTAGCCTTTGCTGGATAGCAGGACTGGTACCGAAATGTTGGTATTAGCCTGGTGCAGACGGATGGGGACTCCGCGAACATTGAAGATTCCCTCCTGATGCTGGCCCAAGCCGTACTGGGACTCATCGGCAGGCGACAGAAAAGTCTGCTGGATCTGCCAGGTCTTCATCTCGGCAAGCGATGGGACGTTGAAGGACTTGCCGCCGCCCTTCGGTTCAGACAGCACGGCCTTTCCGTCCTTGGTAAGAAAAACGATGGCGCCCGTTGTCGCACTCACAGACACCGTTATCCCCGCAGTCGAGAGCGTGACATCCTTCTTTCCAATCTTGACCACCACGTTGTCGGCCCGGCACGGTTGCGGAACCACCGGCACCTTGGGAGCGGGAATTTCCTCTGTCGGGCTGGCCACCACGTGGATAATCCTGTCGCCACAGGCTTCGATGCGCATGGTTCCGGCTGCGGTCTTCAAGGTGACGCCGTTCGAATCCTTGTGAGATTCCTTGATGGCGAATTGCGGTTCACTGGCCCATGCAGCAGCCGAGAACAACAAAATATTCGAGAACAGAATAATCCTGTACGCTTTGTTCATGGGGTCTTAGGATTTCCTTTCGCGCCTTTGGGAAAGTATTGAAAACCACGGTCAAAATGCGCGAGAGCGATACTCTCGCAGGCTTTCATTGGGACTCGGCATCGTTCGCGCCTTGTTCCATGGCGACAGTTGCACGGATCAAACCTTCTCGCTGAATTCGCTGGGACACTTCAAAAGCCTGATTGGCCGACGCTCGGTCTCCCACCTTCATATAGAGACGCGCAATCTGATAGTGCAGGCTGCCGTCCTTATCGTTGTCCAGCGCCAGCTTCAACTCTGCAATCGCCTCCTGCGTCCGATTGGTCTTGGCGTATACATTGCCGAGCAAGGCGTGAACCCGGGACACGAACTCGGGCTTGGTATGGAGGCTTTTTTTCAGGAACGGCTCGGCATCGGCATACTCATTGCGAGCACACAGGATTTCGCCCATCACAGCATTCAGTTCCGGGTCGTCCGGGTGCTTGTTCAGCGCCGCCTGCGCCAGGCTCAGAGCCTCATCCGTCTGCCTGTTTCCCAGCAAAGCCAAGGCCAGGCCGAATAGCGCGCCCGTGTCCTCCGGGCGCAGCGCCAAAGCCTGGCGATATTCCTTTTCTGCCTCCGGAACATTCTTCTGCTGACGATAGATGTCCCCCAGTAGCACATGCAATTTAGGCGAGTTGGGGTCAGCCGTGCTCGCGCGCGCAAGAGATTGGGTGGCCAGATTCTCGGCTGACTTGGTTTCCCAATAAAGTCCCTCAGCCTCTGTCGAGGGACTCTGCGCCAGCCTTTCCGACGCCTTTAGCACACTCGAATAATCGCCACTGAGATAAGCACACGAAGCCAGCAATCGTAGGTCCCTGACCGCGAGTGGCTGCGGACGAGAGGCTAGCTCGTCCCGGCATTGTCCGTACCTGCCTCTCGCGTAAAGTTTTGCCGCATCGCCGGCAGGCCTTTTGCCGCTTCGGGCCGGGCGTCCAGTCTCCGCGCTCGCCTCGTCGGTCAACAGATTTTCCCGGGATGAATCAACGAACAGAGCTTCAGTCTCAGCCGGAATATCGCCCGATGCCTGCGCGGCGTGCAAGGCGCTCAGTAGTTCGTCACGCTGGGGACCTGCCAGGCCCGCGCTGAACCGCCAGGCATTGCTCCGCGCAAAACCGGGGTCGGTTTTCCATATTTCTCCGATTTCCCTGGCTGCCTTCTGGCCTGCACCCTGTTCCAGATGCAGCCGCGCCACGCCCAACTTCGCTATCAGAGAGCCGGGGGGCGCCGCCAACTCCGCATTCAGTTCCCGCTCCGCTCCCTCCAGGCTATGGCGGTAGAGCAGGACAAAACCGTAACCGGCATGTGCGCCGGCAGGAATCTGGGGAAAGGCCAGCACCTTTTTATAGGCTTCTTCGGCTTGAATGAAAGCCCGCTGCTCCGCGAATGTTTCCGCGGTCAGCATCTCCACATAGGCCGAGTCCCTGTGCCGGCTCAGAAGGACCCGGGCATCCGCTTCGACCTGCTCCAGGTAGCTCACGCCCAGGTGGTACCACGCGTCGGCGTTTCCTGGCTCCAGCGCAGCGGCTCGGGCGTATGCGGCGCTGGCCAGGCGGGTCTTTCCAATTCCGGTATAAGCTTGTCCCAGGCCGAACTGAACTTTCACGTCGCCGGGTTTCACCAGCGCGGCCTGCTTGAAATGCGGAATCGCCTCGCTGAACCGCTTCAGCTTTACGTATTCGAGTCCAAGAAATAAATGAGGGACCAACATACCCGGCTTCAGGCGGGCGGCACGGTGAAACGCCTCGATTGCCTCTTCATCTTTGCCTGTCTGGTAATACATCAAGCCGAGGTTGGCTTGCAGTTCCGCAATTTCAGGATGAAGAGTGACCGCTTGCCGGTAGAAGTCAGCAGCGGCCTGAAAGTCGCTCCTGGCCTGGGCATCTTGTGCCGAGGCCAGGAGTGACTCAAAGTGATCAGATTGTTGCGGTGACGCCGCCGCTAACGCAAACGTCATCCAGCAGCAGACAATAACAACCCTGATTGTTCGGCCCACGTATCACCAGTAAAGCTTCAGAGCTGCCTGCATCAGCCTTGGTGTCCAGGCTTGATTGATTGTCCCAAATCCCGGTCCAAGGGACTCATTCGGGCTGTAGAAGTTGGTGTGATTGAAAGCGTTAAACATATCCAGGCGAAACTGGAGTCGTACGCTCTCTTTGATGGGGAAATATTTCTGAATACTCAAATCAAAGTTTCTGTAGCCGGGTGCGCGGAGATCGGAGAAGTAGCGCGGAGCATTCCCCAGAGTCCAGGCCGGCGCGTTCACGAAAGCCGCAGTATTGAACCATTCTGTGCGGCTTTGATGTGCCAGGTGGTAGTCACCAACGACATTCACATGCTGGCCCACGCCGAAGTTGTTGTTGTTACTTCCGACAATCGTGAGTGGAAAGCCCTCTTTCAAGGTAATGGTCCCGGATGTCTGCCAGCCGCCGATGACCTGATTCATAACACCATTCACCCCAGAAGCGAACTTCCTGCCCTTGCCGACCGGAAGCTCGTACACATAGCTGAGGACGAAGCTGTGAGGAGTGTCCGTCGCATCGACCGATTTCTCCGCGGCAAGGTTGTAGACGTTGCGAATATTCTCCGAGAAATTGGCGGACGCGGACGCCCAGTTTTCGGGTCCCCCCACGTTGTCGATGAATTTCGAGAATGTGTAGGAGGCCAGGAGCGTGAGACCCTGCGACACTCGGTGGGTGTAGTTTACGTCCAGGGCGTTGTAACCAGAATCGCCGAACGGAGCCTGGTTTTCGTTGATGTCGCAGAATTCCGGATGCGGTCGAAGCAGCTGTCCTCGAGCAACCGTCGCCTGGTCAAGGCTGCAACCGCTGGCAGTGATGTGGCCGAAAAATGGGTTGGGAACCTGATCCAGCAAGGTGTTTCCCAACGAGAAAAACTTGGGATCCAGCTGGTTCAGGTTGAGACCGCTCGCATTCACGTGCACCCCGTGATTGCCCACATAGGTGAGGTCGATTACGTCGTTGGAAGTCGGCGCAAACTGGATTCCGTACGTCCATTGTTGGTGATAATAGGTGTTGCGGGTGCGCGAGACAGCGGTTACGGACTGACCCACATTGGTTAAACCGCCCAATGAACTTCCACTGACGGGCACCAGCCCACCCGAAAATGCCGTGCTCAAGGTTCCTGCCGGTGTCAAACCGCCATCGTTCGAAGAAATATAAGGAGTGTCGGAGCTAAACCCGGGCGCCGGACCGGTCCCGCGATAGGTGGGTGGATAGAAGATGCCGTAGCCGCCACGCATCACCAGCTTTGGCATTATCTGGTATGCGAATCCGATGCGAGGGGCGAAGTTCTTGTAATTGGTATTGGTGAGCCCACGCCTGTCTGACGTAGCGAATTCCAGTTCCCCGAGATAGTTTTGGCCGACCACAGCGCTGATGGGATTGACTGCGTTGTAGTTAAAGGACGCCTGCCGGTTGTAGCGGTCGGTTACCGGGCGCTGCACTTCCCAGCGGAGGCCGAGATTCAGAGTGAGCTTTCGCGTGGCTTTCCAGTCGTCTTGCAGATACACCCCGTGGAACCAGGTGCGGCTTACGTTCGAAATGGCGATACCGGTGCTGCAAAGACCGCCCTGGCAACCAGCACTTGTAGAAAGGCCCATTATCATTGACGCGATTGGGTCGCCGGTTCCAGTGGTAGGAGTTTTAGGATCGGGCCCAGCGCTGAACAGATTGTTGAAATTAAACGTCGTAAAGTGGAAGCGTCCGCCGTTTTCGTCCGTTGCCACCGCCATATATCCAAAGGAGAGTTGGTGTGCCCCCCGCACCTTCACGAAGTCGATTGATCCACTGGCAGCGGATCGCGGAAATGCCCCCTGCCCCGCTCCTGCAACGGGCCCTTGTGGCAAATAGTTGGACACGGTGATAATCGGGAATTGCGGTGAGTATGTGTCTATGAAACCCGGCAATCCAAGGGACGAGGCCTTGAAGCCTTTGCTTTGAACATCGTTGCCTTCAACCCATTTCATCCCACCGAGATTTACGCTCATGGTGAAAGTGGGAGTGAAAACCTGGCTCAAGCCGACCCCGATATTCCAGCGATTATTCGGGTTTCTCTGTCCCGGACCCGCCGGATTGTCGGCGCCGAAAAAGGCAGCCTCTTCGTCCTTGAATTCCTTTTTGTAGGAAAACCTCCCGTAAAGCCGGGTCTTGTCGCTGAAGTTATGGTCAACGCGACCGCTGTACTCGTCCGAATAGTCCGCCAGAAGGCCAATGGCACTCCAGTTGTTCGTCAACCCACCGTGAATCGGCGTAGGGTAAAAGTTAATCAGCGTTTGTCCAATAGGATTGATGAGCGACGCACCCGTAAAGGGGGAGATGTATGTCGACAGATTGTTCCCCGGGACAGGGTCGCGAATAAAGCCACCGCCAACGGCGTGAGTGCTGAACGGGTCATAAATCTGGCCGCTCAGAATCGGCCTGCCTAGAGCATCGGTCCCAACTTGCGGCCCCAATAGCGCCGAGAAATCTCCCGTGCGAAAAGCCGGAGTTGGCACGGTACCCGCGTAGTTTCCGGCGTTATGGTCTCTATGACCCTCGTAATTGAAGAAGAAGAATGTCTTGTCTCGCTGCTTGTAGATTCCCGGGATGTACACAGGGCCTCCCAAGGCAACGCCAAACTGATTGCGATGCGAGACCGGCTTCGAGAGCCCGTTCAGGTTATTGAAATAATTGTTCGCGTCGAGGGCCGCATTGCGCAAGTAGTCGTACGCGTCCCCGTGCAACCGGCTGCCTCCGGACTTGGTCACAACGTTGATCACGTTTCCCGTGCTCCAGCCATATTGCGCCGAGAACGTGTTCTGCTGAACCTTGAACTCCTGCACGTTGTCAGGAGAGGGAACGTAGATAACTCCGCCCCAGCCTTCACTCGCGTCCCAAGCGCCGTCCAGGAGAAATGCCGTCGTTCCAAAGTACCCGCCGCCAAAATTAAAGAACGAGACGTCCTGGTCGGCGGAGCCTTGCTGTCCGCCCGAGGAAATGGTTTGCCGCTGCGACAAATTGTTGACCGATGAGTTCAACTCCACAAAGTTGAAAACGTTCCGCAGATTGAGCGGCAACTCCGTAACCTGTTTTTGAGAAATTTCGGCGCCGATGTTGGCGTTATCCACTTGCAGAAGAGGGGCCGTCGACACTACCTCGATTTGCTCGACCGATCCTATCGTCAGCATGATGCTCTGGTTAGCTGACTGGCCAACTTCCAGCGTGATTCCGGTTTGCTTGGAGGTCTTGAAACCTGCGGCCTCCACCATCAGCGTGTAGCTTCCAGCCGGCAACAGCGCGAAGGAGAAATTGCCCTCGGGATCGGTCGTAAATGCCCGCGTGATTCCCTTCTCTGGGTTGTTCAACGTGACTTTGGCATTGGGTACACGTGCTCCGGTGGAGTCCGAGACCGAACCTGAAAATGAAGCCGTGGAAGCAAGCGTCTGGCCGTGCGCGACGGGAACGGTTATGCCGGCGAAAATGAAGACAATCGCCAAAAACAACAGAAGAGAAACTCTCCGAAGCTTGGGCATCGACAGGGACCCCCATCCCTTTTAGATTACGGTATCGCTAACTGTACCGAATTCTGCGAAATTTAGTACCACCTACTAGGCGTTGTCAAGCCATTTCCTTTGGAATGCTTCTTCGCGAGCAACTATCGATGACTACACCGAGGTTTCCGTGGCAGACGCGCCCGCCTCGGCAAGCGCCGCGTGCGGCACTCTAAGCTTGCGACATAGCATTTTCGCCCCCCAACGCTGAGGGCAGGCACGAACGGATATGCTTTATCGCCTGATGTGTCTAGGCTCACTACCGTAGCTTACCGGCTCTCGCTTCGTTTAACTCTTCGGTTGACAATGGATTACAAACAGGAATAAAAAGCCGAGCTGAGGCAGGTTTTGGCGGTAGAATACCGTTGGTTTTCCCGCCTGAAGCCAAATATCTTCCACTCGTTGCTCATGGCTACACACCAAAACTCGCTTCTTGATTCAGAGCCGGCAGAGGCTCGCGCTCAAATCCAAGAGCTGGTAGACGACATCCTTCGGAGCGCCCCGTTTCGAACCAGCCGGCAATGCCAGGACATGTTTCGCTTCGTGGTTGAGCATAGCCTTGCCGGATCGGAAGAATCGCTTCGCGAACGCATCATCGGGATGGAAGTATTCGGACGGGCGGCGGACTACGATACGGCTGCGGACCCGGTGGTGCGCCTTCGGGCTGCCGATGTCAGAAAACGCCTGGCTCAGTACTATCAGTCTCGAAAAAGCGAGCCCGGTGATTGGACGATCGACATTCCGACTGGATCCTACAAGGCCCAGTTCCATCGCTCAGGGTCTGCTACAGCTCAAGTTCCAGCTCCCGGAAGCCTGATGCCTTCCCCGGCACAAGCCGCTGGGCTCAGCGCGATCGACCCGTCGGCCTCGAGCGACCGCCGCATTGCTAGGAAGCGATTGTGGCTGTTAGCGGCTCTCGCTGCCTGTTTGGCGGTCGGGCTCGTCTATACCGTGGTTCGGGCAAAATACACTCTGGTTCAGACCAAACCCCGCCACACGAATTCGTTAGATCTTTTTTGGGGACCGGTTCTGGAAAACCCAAGGCCGGTACTGGTTTGCACCGGCAGCAATTCCGTGTACCTGCTGTCCCGACAGGCTTTGGACAAATATAAGAAGACTCACTCTTCACCGCAGGATGCGAGCGCAAACCTCGAGAGGCTAGTTCCACTCGAAGATTTGAAAAACTTTACTGGCGCAGACTTCTTCCCCTTGAAAGACACCTATTTGACCCTGGGCGACGCCTGGGCAACGGCCCAGATTTCATCCCTGCTCACCTCGCACCAGCACACATTTGACCTTCGCTTTGGCAATGATCTCTCGTTCGGCGATTTGCGGCAGGGCTCCGCCATCCTGATCGGAGCCTTTAACAACAGTTGGACGCTTAACATGACGGACAATTTGCGCTTCGTTTTCGAGTCTGGCGACAGTCCTCAAATGCACATTCAGGACCGGGTTGACCGCTCACGTTCCTGGTGGCCCAAAGGCTCTCAGGGGAAGGTCGCGGGAGACTACGCGATTGTTTCCCGCATTCTGGAGTCTAAAACGGGAGGTATTCTGGTGATCATTGCGGGGCTCAATCATGAGGGTACCCGGGCAGCCGGCGAATTCGCCACCAATCCGCAACTGATCGCGGACTTTGCAAAAAATTCACCCACAGACTGGAACAAGAAAAATCTGCAGGTAGTCCTCCACACCGACGTCGTAAATGGCATTCCGAGTCTACCGAAGGTGGTTGCGGTGCATTTCTGGTAGTTGATGTTAGGAGACCAGAAGGTGAGGCCGTGGAACCAGCTCCTGTAGCCTCTCGTGCGTAGTTCCTCATTGAACTTCGCCCGAACTCCGTGGCCATGATTCCAGCCTCCCGGTGCAGCAATGCAGGATCGAAGCTGGCGGCCATCCCGATCGCCGCGGAAAACCGTTGCCTATCCGGTGTTGGCCACTCCATGTAGTCCTTCGCTCCGCCAGTTGTAAGCAGGAATACCGAGCTGCGGAATCGCTGGCGCTGCATGCATCATCTGCTGGACTTTTTCTTCCAACGTCATACGCGAAACGAGGTCGTCGACCTTTGTCCAATCGGTAACGAGGGGTCGCGAAAAGGTGCATTCGCGAGCACAGTCGAGGAATTTCCCGGAAATGAAAGTTCAGTCTGATCGGCTGCCGACGTTTGCGCGGAGGAGAGAGCGACACTGACAATAGCCGTGTGAACAACTGCGAGCAGGTTCTTCGTCATTGAATCTCCTGGATCAAGAAGTAGGTAACGCCCTGCCTAGGCTGGGCACGTGGACCACATCCCGTGAAAACCTTCCCTAACTTCCTTACGTAAATCCCACCTGCATTTCGATTGCTGTAGATTTCTCGCGCCCATCAAGGATTGTTTGTTGTCCGATCGGGCCCTAAAGCCGTAGAGCAGCGGAGAACAAGGTTGGTCTTAATGGTAGACGAGCTGCTTGACGATTCGCGTCGTTGAGCACTTACGAAATCGAGCAAAGCGCCAAATGCGGCTTTGGCGATTTCTATCTGTGGTATCTGCACGGTGGTTAAAGGTGGCACTAGATACTGCCCCATACGGATATCGTGGAATCCCACCACCGATAGCTTTCCGGGAATCTGGATTCCCAGCTCAGAACCCCGGCGGATTACGCCAATTGCGGTTTCATCATGAGAACAGACCACCGCGCTAGGCCTTTCCGGTAGAGCAGCCATGGCGGTCATCCCTGCTCTACCGGACTTTATCGAATGATCTCCCGCCATAAGCAGTTGCGGAGATATACCCAAACCAATCTCCATCATGCATTTTTGAAAAGCAATCTTCTGTGAGGCAGCGCCCTTCAAGTTCGCCGATCCACCGATGAAAGCTATCCGGGCATGCCCCAACGCCGCCAGATGCTGCACAGCCTGCCGGATGCCGTGTTCGTAGTCAATCCGGATGGTCTTGAGCAGCCCTCCCGAATGATCGATATCCACGGCGACGCAGGGAATGTTTCGGCCCGTGAAGGCCTCGATGAAGACGTCTTCGTTGGCAGAACTCATGACAGCGAGGCCATCGACACGACGCTCACTCAATTGCCGCACGGCCGCCATCAAGGAGCGCGAATCACGGGTCAAGGGGCTTAAAAGAATTCGGTAGTCGTGATCGAAACCTAATTCAGTAAATGTCTGCAAGATCTCAGAAAAAAAAGGATTGATGATATCGAGCACTAGTCCCAATGTGCGACTACGTCCAGAAACCAGTGCTCGTGCATGAGTATTCGGGTAATATCCCACCTCAGCAACAACTCGCCGTACCCGCCTTGCGAGTGACGGGTCCACGTTCCCAACGCCATTGATGACGCGCGAAACGGTCGCGATGGAGACGTTGGCGCGCTTGGCAATTTCCCAAACGGTCATCTAATAAAAGCCTGCTTTAGAGTTCGTTACAGTAATCGATTCTCACGGCAGCGACTGGCCAGGCCCTTTACCGGTAGACGGGAACTCCGTCGCGTTGTGCTATCCCGATGACTGGTTGAAGCTCACGCGCAGCACGTACGCGTATTTGCCCGGGGCTTGCGCTGGAAGCTGCACATGCAATCCGTCGGTACGCTGCTCGAACTGTATTCTTGCCGCGCTGCCCACCAAGGCAACACTTTGGACCGATTCGCCTCCAACGCTCTGCGCGAGCGAGTGAATCACCGCTTCTCCATTCCCAGGCCAGCCAAGTCCGATCACATAAAGCACGTGGCCTTTTGTCGTGAAGCGGAAGTCCTGAGCGGTAAAGGGCCGCGTGTCGGCGTCGTGAAACGACCCAGTCGACACTTTCGTTGGACCTTCGCCATAGGTCCGCCAAGGGCGAGTACCATAGATGGCCTCTCCGTTGACATTCAGCCAGCCACCGACTTCAAGGAGCACCTGCTGCACCTCGTCCGGTATGGTTCCGTCCGAGCGCGGACCGATGTTCATAAGCAGGTTGCCGTTCTTGCTGACGATATCGACGAGTTGATGGACGATAAATTCCGGTGACTTGAAGGTGTCATCCTTAATGTATCCCCAGGACTTGTTGCTCACGGAAGTATCGGTCTGCCAGTAAAGAGGGCGAATGTCGCCCAGTTGCCCGCGCTCCACGTCGAGCACGGCGGAGTGCGCCTGCATGGCGTAGTCCTTGTAGGTGATCACGCCGACATGGTCCCCGTATTGCAGGGAACGGTTGTAGTAGTACGCGGCAAAGCGGGTGAGGTTGGGGCGGATCGAAGCTTGCCCGATCCACCAGTCAAAGAACACCACATCCGGATGATATTTTTCCACCAGTTCCGCGCCGCGGGCCAGCCAGTCGTCAGGCCAGGCGGAGGAAACATAGGTGAAATCGTTAGCGATGGGATCGAGCCAGGGCACCAGCCAGTTATGGGCCGGGCCATAGAATGCGGCGTATTGCGGATCATTCACATCGGAATTGATGGCGCGGCCCACGCCGAGGAAGAAATTGTGTTCTACGCGATGCGAGGACAAACCGAAATGCAGACCTGCCGCCCGAACCGCTTTTGCCAGTTCACCGGTGGTATCGCGGCGCGGGCCCATTTTGGCTACCGTCCAGTCGCTTAGACCGCTGTCATACATGGCAAAGCCATCGTGGTGCTCGGCCACCGGTACCACGTACTTAGCGCCCGACTTCTTGAATAGCTCCGCCCATGCGACCGGATCGAAGTGCTCGGCCTTGAACATGGGAATGAAGTCTTTATAGCCAAACTTGTCCTGGGGGCCGTAGGTCGCAAGGTGGTGCTTGTATTCTCGAGTCCCCTCCGTGTACATGTTTCGTGGATACCATTCGTTGCCGAAAGCGGGAACTGAATAGAGTCCCCAGTGAATGAAAATCCCGAACTTCGCATCCTTGTACCATTCCGGTGTCTCATACTTTTCAAGCGACTCCCAGTCCGCCCGGAAGGGTCCCTGGGCATTGACGCTGTCCACCTCTTTCAGCAGAGTGGCGCGCTGGGAATCATATTTGCTGCTCGCCTTCTGCCATATCTGATCGATGACCGCCGGATCCTGCGATGCGGTCGGGGCGGTGGCGTTCTGAGCGTACAGGCTGGAAAGTGCAAACAACACGGTCACAGCAATGGAGAATCTGAGAATGGAGTGTGTCAGCAATGAAAGATGGCGTGACATGGCGTTCTTTCCTTTAATCCAGAAATTACCGTCACCATCCTGCGTGACGGGTCGAAACGCGTTAACCCCCAACCACAGGTACGGTATCTTGCCGGCTGAGTCTGGCCCAGACCAGTCCGTAGAGGCCTACAAACACAAAACATATCAACGGCACTACGAAACCAATGCGCATGGAATGCTGATCCGCGATGCGGCCCATGAAGGGCGGGCTAATCGCGCCGCCGACGATGGACATCACAATCAGCGATGAGCCGAACTTGGTGTGTTCGCCCAGCCCGCTGATGCCGAGGGCAAAGATGGTCGGGAACCCTATGGACATAAAGAAGAACGAAGCGAACATCGCATACATTCCAGTCTTGCCACCGCCGATCGCGATCGCAACCAGCACCACATTCATGACCGAATAGGCCGCAAGCACGCGCTCCGGCTTGAACTGGCTGATGACCGCGCTGCCGCACACGCGCCCGACCATGAACAAAACGAACCCGATGGCGCCCAACCACCGCGAGGCCTGCAAGCGGGTCACCCCCGGATCATTCTCCAGAACATAGTTCACAAAGAAGCTGAAGATACCGGTTTGCGCCGCCACATACAGAAACTGCGTGGCCACCCCCAGGGTGAAGTGCTTGCGCCGGAACAGGTCCCAATTCCTGGAGACCGTGATGAAAGCAGCTCCATAGGCGACGATCAGCAATCCATATTTCACCGGCTGCAACCATGCCTCGTTCATGTGCAGCAGGGTCCACACCAGTCCGAGAATTGGGGCAATAAAGAAATACAGCAGCCCGCAGACCGCCGCCAAAACGATGGCGGTCCCAGCCTGTTGCCCACCCGTGGGCTGGATGCGTCTTTTTCCAGCGGCCGCTGCACGACTTTCATCTTCGGCGTGTAGGTCTGGGATGTTCGAGACAGCAAAAATGACAAGCAGTAACGCTACAAATATCCCGATCCCGATGTAAGGCGTGGTAAGACCGGCATTGGCATCGGCCCCGTCGGCGCCAGAAAAAACAAAATACCCGCCTACGATCGGCCCAAGAATCCAACCCAGGCCGTTGGTGGTTTGGGCGATGTTGATGCGCGTAGGCCCGCTTTCCGGTGGCCCCAGAACCGTGGCGTAAGGATTGGCGATCGTTTCCAGGCAAGTCATGCCCGCAGCAATCACGAACAGGCCCAGCAGGAATGCCCAGTACGCGCCGATCTTGACGGCAGGAATAAACCAGAAGGCGCCTGCGCCGATCAACGACAGCCCTACAAGGATCCCGCCTTTGTAGCCGAATCTTTTGGCGAGTAATCCGGCAGGAATGGCCATCAGGAAATAGGCGAGATAGTTGGCTGCCTGCACCAGGCCGGATTGCTCCTTATTTATCCGCAGCGTGTCCTGAAAGTGCTTGTTGAGGATGTCAATCATCCCGTTGCAGAAGCCCCACAGAAGGAACAATGCGGTGATCAGTACAAAGGGAGTCAGCAGGTCCCGGCCATCGGTAGAGCGAAACAAGCCGCCGCCGCGCGCATTGGAACGGACCGGGTCGGTCGATTCGCTTGTGTATGTGCTCATAGTTGACCTTGATCCAGGGACACCAGAATCTTCTTGAAGCTTGACGGATTTTCGCTCCAGGAGCGCAACGCGTTCCCGGCTTCTTCGAGAGGAACGATCACGCTTACGGCCTGGTCCACAGGAAATTTCCGCGCCTCCAGCAGCTTGATCACCGCATGGAAATCCTCCGGCAGGGCGTTGCGCGATCCCAGAATGTCCAATTCTTTTTGCACAAATAGCCTGGTCTCGTAGCTGACTGGCTCTTTGGCATATCCGATATAGACAACTCGGCCCGTGAATGCGACCTCTTCGACTGCCGCGCGGAATGTCGCTGGTGATCCGATGGCTTCGATCACGACATCCGGGCCGCGTCCTTCTGTCAGCTCAAGCAGGCGGTCATGCAACGGTTCCTTGGCGCTGTTGATCGCATGGGTACCGCCGGCCGCCAGCGCCAACCGGAGTTTGTCATCCTCCACATCAACGCAGATGGTACGAGCTCCACTAGCGCTCGAACCGGCCACGGCGCCGAGCCCTACTCCGCCGCAGCCAAAAATCGCCACCGTATCGGATGCGGCGATCCGTCCGCGCGCCACCGCGTGAAAGCCCACCGTGAGCGGCTCGACCAGGCACAATTCCTTCCGCGAAAGCCTGGCCGGAAACAGTTTTTCGCGGGGCATTGCGATGAATTCGGTGAGCGCACCGTCCCGCTGCACGCCGAGAGTCTGGTTGAACTGGCAGGCATTCGGACGCCCCCTCCGGCATGAAGCACACTTACCGCAGCTGGTATAGGGGGAGAGAGCCACATCGGTCCCGGAGGGAAGATCGCTGTCCCCCTCCATGATTGTGGCGGATACTTCGTGGCCCGGAATTCGCGGAAAGGACACCAGCGGATTTAACCCGCGAAAGGAATTCAAATCGCTTCCGCAGAATCCCACCATTCGCACCTTCAACAACAGTTCTCCGGGTCCAGCCACCGGCTGCGGAATAGCCTCGATCAATGCCTGGCCAGGCTTCTGCAGCAAGAGTGCTTTCATGGTTGAACACGACTTTCGGGAATAGGCAATTAAGGCCGCTTCTTGGGTTTTGCAGTCTTCCGTTTTCCCTCACTGGTCTTCATTGAGGCCCGCAGGCGCTTCTCTGCCTCAGCATTCCAGTAGCCACATTCCAGTTCAAAAAATACCGAAGTATATGGAATGCACATGCTGGTCTTGATCAGCAGCACACGGAACATCTGGCCGACGCGGTCCAGCCTGGAAATAATCTCCTCGTGCCGCAGGACGCGCACGTTCTGTCCTTGCAAAAGCTGTTCGAGTTGACTCCGGTAAGCAGTAACCCCGCGGGCGTCGGCCTCTGAAACGAAGTTCAATTCCTGGTCGGTGTATATGGTTGGCTTGATGTGCCGGGATTCGCCCAGAAGCGCGAACGTCCTGGCGAGCACAGCCGTCTGTTCTCCATCGGAGACGATGGTTTCCACGCCCTTGCTCGACTGGGCTGGGTACGCCGAATCGGCGATGACGATCCAATTGCGATGACCGTAGAGAGGCAGCCGGTCTTTAAGGACGTCTTCCCATTTTGCGCTCATTTCGAGATCAGCTCCTCGTCGGCACAGACCGCCACTTTACCGCACTTCCCCGAAGCCATCAGGGCATAGGCGTCGGCAGCTTTCTCCAGGCCGAAGCGGTGCGTAATGATGTCGGCGGGATGAAGATTCCACCGCACCAGACGCTCGACCAGTTCTTCCATGAGCCAGGTCGAGGTCACCCACGAACCATAAATGGTCTTTTGATCGTGAATGATGTCCGGAGAGGGATTGAACTCGACTGTGCCGCCTTCGCCGACAAAGGCAACTCTTCCCCACTTGCGTGTGGCCCGAATGGCGGTCGCTCGGGCGGCGGCATTTGCCGAGCAGTCGAACGCGCGCTCGACTCCGTAGTTGTGCGTCAAGTCTCGTACCGCAGCGACGTTGTCGGGACCGGATGGAAGGACTGAATCACACAGCCCGAGGGATTGCGCCAGTTCCAGCCGCTCGGGGACGACATCGATACCGATAATCTGCTGGGCGCCAAGCTTACGGCACAATGCCGCCGCAGCCAGTCCCACGGGTCCGAGCCCGGTGATGAGCACAGCGTGATTGCCGCTGATCCCGACTTTCTCGATGGCTTCGTAAACCGTCCCGAAGCCACAGGCGACCTGAGCGCCGTCGGCATAGGAAAGCTCGTCGGGAAGAGCGATAAGATCTTTCTCCTCCGCGATCATGAAATCGGCCATGCCGCCGTCGCGCTGCCAGCCGTAGGCGCGCCGGTACTTCTCGCTGGTGCAGGAAATCATGTAGCCGCGGCGGCAATCGTTGCACACCCCGCAGCCGGAAATGTGATACACGATGACGCGGTCACCGGAGGCAAACCGGCGGCAGCCCGGGCCGACCTCCACGATCCGGCCACATGGCTCATGCCCCGCGATTACGCCTTGATATCCCTCCGGGCCTTTACCCAGGTGCTCGTGATAGATGCAGCGGATATCCGAACCGCAGATGGTCGACGCCTTCACGCGGAGGAGCACTTCGCCATGCGCGGGACGCGGAACCGGCAGTGTCCGCAACTCAACTTTGTCGTTGCCGGGCAGATATGCGGCCCGCATACTCTCCTGGCTAGTTGGCATATGAATGGCTCACGCCGATTGGCCGGTCGGAGGCGTCACGGGGGAGTAATCTCTCCTTTGACGTCCCAGAGGTCTTCCCAGGACTGCCCCTCTTTCCAGAGAAAGACCTGGCCTTTGATCAGCCGGCAATTGCGATCAATGGTGCTGATTTCACGCATGTCATCCGGCGTTAATGAAACCGCTGACCGCAGCTTCCAGATTGCTGAGGTAGTGGTTGCGATTGGCGGAAAACGGAATCGGCACCTGGCCGCGCTGGATGGCCCACTTGATGCAGACCACTGCCGGATGCACGCCCAGGCGATTTGCGATCTTGACAATCACCGGATCCTGAGTGGGCGCCGTGTCTTCGGCAGTACGGTCCCGCTCCGGCCGCCCGGGCGAACCGATTGGGCAATAACCTACAGGAACCATGCCGTGTGAGCGGACGAACTCGAACAACTCGGGTTGCTGAAAGTGGGGATGCAGTTCCATCTCGTTCACTGCGGGCTTGATGCGTGCGTCCTGCAGAACCAGCTTGAGCTTGGGGACCGTCATATTCGAAGTCCCAATATGCCGCACCAACCCCAAGTCAACCAGTTCTTCCATCTTGCGCCAGGTCTTCATGAAGTTGGTGTGCAGGTACGGCTTCGCGTCGTTGCTGCGGGAAGTCACATCACAACCGGGCGGATGGAAGTTGGGAAAGGGCCAGTGCACCAGGTAGAGGTCGAGGTAGCCCAATCTCAAATCCGCCAATGACTGCTTGCAGGAAGGAATTACGTCATTTTCTCCGTGCTTATCGTTCCACAGCTTGGAGGTAATCCAAACCTGTTCGCGCCGAATCGAGCTGCGCCAGACCTGCTGAAGCGCATATCCAATCTGCGGTTCATTGCCATACACGGAAGCGCAATCAAAATGACGGTATCCAACCGCGGCGGCGCCTTCCACAGCAGCCGCCACCTCGCTTGCCGAGACATGGTCAGAGCCAAACGTTCCCAGGCCGATGGCGGGCACCCTGGCACCGGTGTATAGAGTTCTTTGGGGCACCAGCGCAGGATCAACCACCACCCCATTCACGACTGACCCGTTACGAACCTTCATGCCGCAGACCTCATTCCGCTGCAGGAACTTCCGTCCGCACCGTCGCTCCTTGGCCGGAGGTGGGGTGCAAATGGCAAGGGAACGATAATCGGTACAGTTATCGATGTCAATGGGTCAAAACCGGCGGGTTTGGGCCAACGCGGCTCTGGGCGGACTATCTGGCCTTCATCCAGCTGGGGCTGGGAATCAGCCCTGAGGCTTCTTTAGCTACGACCAACTGGTTTGCGCTAACGTTCGGGAACTTTTCTATCAACCCGTTGGGCCAGTAAACTTCAAGGTCGGCGAACTTCGCCGGGCCTAGTCCAAAGTGCAGGCGGGGGTCACTCGCCGAGTAGAAGCTGCTCTGGCTCAGCACCTGCTGCGCCTGTTTCTTCCCGCCATAATGGGCCACTACCCGCGCTCCAATAGCGCTGCGGTTGGATTGGGTCCCGATCAATTTGACCTTCAGCCAATGATTGTCCCCGCGCACATCGTTACGCAGCAGAGAAGGTGGTTCGTTGAGGTTGACGATCAGGATGTCAATGTCGCCGTCGTTGTCAAAATCCCCAAACGCGCACCCGCGACTGCAATGGGGCTCCGCAATGCCCGGCCCAGCTTCTTCTATCAATTCCTCGAACTTGCCGTTGCCCAGATTGCGGAACACGACCCTCGGGCCCTTGCTGCGAAACTGCGGTAGCTTCTTCTCGATTTGCGGATAAACGCTGCCCGTGGTCATAAACAGATCGGGCCAGCCGTCGTTGTCGAGGTCCACTATGCCTGCGCCCCAGCAGATGTAGCTGGTTTCCACCCCGATTTTGGCCGCTCTGGTCACATCTTCAAATTCCCCGGCGCCGTTGTTGTGATAGAGGCCATTGGTGTCGTCTGCAAAATGGGTTTTGAAAATGTCCAGATGCCCATCCAGGTCGTAGTCGCCCACGCCTACCCCCATGCCCGCCTGCTCCATGCCATCCTCACTGAGAGCGACGCCGCGCAGGACGCCTTCTTCGCTGAATGTCCCCTTCCCGCTGTTCATCAGCAACAGACTCGGAGTCGAATCACATGCCACATAGATATCTGCCCAGCCGTCTTCGTTGAAGTCCGCGGAAACCGCGGTCATTCCATAACTGCCTTGCATCTTCGAAATTCCACTCGGCCCGCTGATGTCGGTAAATGTCCCATCGCCGTTGTTGCGATACAAAGAGTGGTAACCGAGAGGTAGTCCGCGAGGGCCGCACTCCACCGGAATTCCTTTCCATGTGCAGTATCGGTTCTCTCCGGGTCTGGGAACGCGCTTGAGATCGAATTCAAGATAATTCGAGACGAAAAGGTCGAGATGCCCGTCACGGTTATAATCAACGAAAGTACATCCCGCCCCCCAACGTGGCTTCTCGCTTACCAGTCCGGCAGGCTTGGTAACATCGGTGAACGTGCCATCCCCGTTGTTGCGGAAAAGCTTGTTCTGCCCGTAGTAAGTGCAAAACAGGTCTTCAAACCCATCGTTGTTATAGTCGCCAACGCAAACCGCCGATGCCCAGCCTGACTCCCGCAGTCCCGCCTTTTCGGTCACATCCGCAAAGGTTCCGTCACGATTGTTCTTGTAAAGGCGGTTCGTAGTCCCGGGCGGCGCGCCCGTCAGCCGGGTGCCGGTGAGCAGGAAAATATCCATCCAGCCGTCGTTGTCATAGTCGATAAAGGCGCAACCGCAGCCGATGGCTTCGAGAATGTACTCGCTATGGTCCGGATTCCCGTAGATTACCGGCTGCACCAGGCCGGCTTCCCGTGCCACATCGACGAAATGCGCGTCAAATGGGCGTCCCGACGAGGCCGGTTTGGCATCTGGCTTGATGCCGCGGGAGGCCACCCCTTGGGCCAGCAATCGTCCCGCTGAAGCAGCCACGGAAAGCGCGAGAAAAGCCCGACGAGACAAGACCATGAATTACCCCGGGTGAGTTTCCAGTAATTGCGCCATCAGAGTCAAATTCTAAATGTCGATAACGTTATCGGTAAGCCGGAGTAGTCCTTTGCGTCTCCTATATACTGATGGGCAATTATGAGCGTGCGAATGAAGGACATCGCCAAGGACCTTGGCGTATCCGTTATCACCGTTTCCAAGGTTCTGCGTAATCATCCTGACGTAGGGGACGAGACCCGAAAGCGGGTCTTGGCCCGCGTGAAAGAGCTTAATTACCAGCTGAACCTGGCGGCACGGAGCCTGGTCACCGGACGCACATATTTGGTTGGGTTGGTGGTTCCGGATCTCCTCCACCCGTTCTTCGCTGAAATTGCCAAGGCTCTCTCCGAGGTCCTGAGGAAGAGTGGCTATTACCTGATTGTGACTTCGTCCGATGAAGATCCCGAGCTTGAGGAGCAGGAAATCAATCAGTTGCTGGCACGCCGACTCGACACTTTGATCATCGCCTCTTGCCGTACTACGGTCGATTTGTTCTTTCGAATTCAGAACCAAAAAGTACCGTATGTGCTGATCGATCGCTGGCTGCCCGGTCTCTCCAGCAACTTCGTCGGTGTAGATGATGAGGCCGTTGGCGTGCTGGCCACGCGGCATCTGATTGACATTGGCTGCAAGAGGATCGCTCACATCCGCGGACCGGAAACCAGCCCGGGAATCCGCCGTCTGCAAGGGTATAAGCGGGCGCTGCTGGAAAGCGGGATGAAGATCGTCGATGATTACATCATCACTGAACCCAAGGGCGATGTCGAAAGTAGACAGAGGGGCGCAGAAGCAATGAGCCGGCTGTTGGCCCTGAAGGCGCGACCCGATGGTGTTTTCTGTTTCAATGATCCGCTGGCCATGGCAGCGATCAACTACGCTACGAAGGAAGGACTGCGCATACCCGATGACATCGCCGTAGTGGGCTGCGGAAACCTTCATTACGACGATTCGCTTCGGGTTGGGCTCTCGAGCATTGACCAGCACAGCCGGCAGATCGGGGAAGAAGCCGCTCGTATCACGCTGACGATTCTCAATTCCAAGCTACCCCCCGCTCCTGAAACTGTCGTGCTGCAGCCGGAACTGATCGTTCGCGAATCCAGCCAGCGGCGTCCGGCGAATGCGCGACCGCGGCCACGAACAAAGAAATAAAACACCCGATCGCCTTCACCACAATTGACATCGACAAATTCCTCTCTCAGAAGAATACAATTCCTGGAATTTGCGATACAGTTACCGCTACCCCACTGCTGTCTTACAGGTCTCCTATGAACCGCAGAAGATTTCTGGCATCCAGCGGCGTCGCTGCCTTCGCCGCTTTTGTCCCTTCAGTTTCTCGCTTTGCCTTAGCGGACGTTCCAAACAAAACATTTGAATGGAAAACCAACGAACTGACTTTCACATTTGATGTGACGGCAGGAAAGTTGCGGCAAAAGCGCGTGGTTCCGATTGGCGCGCCGCTTGGCGCCGGGGATTCCTCTGGCGTCGAGGTCGCCTTTCAGTGTAGCGGAGAGAATTCTCCCGATCAGGGCATGAAATCCGGCATGGGTCAACCCGGAGCCCGGCTCATCTTTGTCGGCACACGCGAGGAATCCACTCCCTTTGGTAAGCGCCTGGTCTGCACTCATACCGACCCAGTCCTCCGGCTGGATGTGGAATCGTTCTACGAATCCTTTGCTGGAGTTCCTGTAGTCCGGCGACACACGAGGGTGAGGAATACTGGAACGGCGCCGGCGGGTATCGAATTCCTGAGTTCGGCCATGCTTCATGGATTGGCTGCGCCACAGGATTATGAGCGCGAGCTGCGCATCCACCTGGCCGTGAATAGCTGGATGGCGGAGGGCCAGTGGCACACGCTTCGCCCATCCGAGATGGGATTGGTCGAAAATGAGCGCACCAGTTGGTCGGAAGCGCAGGCCGGAAGCATTGGCAGCTGGTCCAGCGAACGCTACCTGCCGATGGCGATGGCTGAAAACACGAGGCTGGGCCTGACCTGGTTTTGGCAGATTGAGCACAATGGCTCCTGGTATTGGGAAATCTCCAACGTATCGGCCCGCGATAACTACGCCGACGATGTCTATGCCTACCTCGGTGGTCCCGATGACTTGCACTCGGCGGCCTGGAAGAATCTGAAACCCGGGGAAACCTACGAGACGGTTCCGGTTGCAATCGGGTGTGTGCGCGGCGGGTTTGGCGAGGCGGTCGCAGCCTTGACCGGTTACCGCCGCGTTGCCTGCGTGAAGCCGAGTAAGACCAACGCTCGCTGCCCGGTGATTTTCAACGACTACATGAATTGTCTATGGGGCGATCCAACGGAAGCGAAGGAATTGCCGCTCATCGCCGCCGCGGCCAAGGCGGGTTGCGAATATTTTGTCATTGACGCGGGTTGGTATGCGGAGGTCAATGAGGATTGGAGTCAGACCATCGGCGCGTGGGAACCTTCAAAAACGCGCTGGCCGCATGGTCTTAAGTTCGTGCTCGACCAGATACGGCAGGCGGGCATGGTCCCCGGGCTGTGGCTCGAACCGGAAGTGGCCGGAGCAAAGTCGGTGCTGGCACAAAAGCCGGACAACTGGTTCCTGATGCGGCACGGCAGGCGCGTATTTAAAAATTCGCGGCTTATGCTGGATTTCCGCAACCCGGACGTGCGCGCCTATCTCGACCAGGTGATAGCGAGGCTGGTACACGACTACGGTGTTGGCTACATCAAGATGGACTACAACGTTGATTCGCTCCAGGGCACTGAGATCAATGCCGAGAGCTTTGGGCAGGGTCTCCTCGAACATAACCGCGCACTCCTGGCGTGGTTAGAAAGCATCGTCAATCAGTACCCGGACCTGATTATTGAAAACTGTGGCAGCGGAGGCGGACGCATGGATTACGCCATGCTGAGCCGTCTCCAGATGCAGTCGATGACCGACCAGGAAGACTATTTGAAAGTGCCTGCGATCCTGGTGGGCGCTTCCGCGGCCGCATTGCCCGAGCAGCTCGGAATCTGGACTTACCCGCTGGCCAACGCGGATGCCGATCAGGCCAGCTTCAACATGGTGACGGCGATGCTTTGCCGCATTCATCAGAGCGGGCGCCTCGACTCCATCGCTCCCCAGGTTTTGGCGCAGGTTGCGGAAGGGATCCGGGTTTACAAAGAAGTTCTCCGCAAGCACATTCCCTCGTCAGTGCCGTTCTATCCTCTCGGCACATCGGACGTCACCAATCGTACCGCTCCGATTGCATTGGGAATGCGAGCTCCGCAACAGACTGTGCTCGGAGTCTGGAGAATTGACGGTCCGGCGGTCACAAAGGTTCCGTGGGCAGTACCTGAGGCCAAGCTTCTTTATCCGGCAGACCTTGGCATCAAAGTTGCAGTTGCCGACGGCAGTTTGAGCGTTGAGTTCCCGCGCCCCAAGATGGCGTGCCTTATCACGGCATAGGACTGCCGTCAAAGGGAGCATTTGAAGTCGTCAAATGTCTGTGCCGGGCTCTCACTCTGGTAGCCAGTTCTACCATTAAGACTCCTCGCCGGAGGTGATGCTCACCCTGTTACCTACCTGTATGACACCGTGAACTACTTGAAACGAAAGAGGGTGGATGTAAGGCTTTTGGAAGAGCTGGAATCGTGTTGAGCCGCTCTTGCTTAAGAATGTTGGACAAGAACCGACGACATCTCTTGATGCCAGGTGCCCTGCCAACTTAACGATTTGCCCCTCGCTTCGGGATCAGGATTGGCGACGAAAGATGGCCAACAGCGCTGGCTAAACTTGTGGAAGCATTTTGATGGCAGACTCGACTCTAAGCGCGCCGATCAGGCTTCTCGTGGTGGATGACCACGCTGTGGTACGTGCAGGATTCAGCAGCGTTCTTCGCCATCAGGAGGGTCTGGAGGTCGTAGGCTCGGTACAAAGCGGCGAGGACGCATTGACGTTTCTTGAACGTTGCCCCGTCGACGTATTGTTGCTCGATCTTCACATGCCGGGAATGAGCGGCATCAAAACCTTGATGGCATCACGCGAACTCCCTTGTCCTCCCCAGGTGATCGTTCTTTCCAGCTGTGAGCCCGATGAAGAAATCTGCAGGGCAGTTGAGACGGGAGCCATGGGTTATCTCCGTAAAGACATCTCCTGCATTGAGATCTTCGAGGCGGTGCATACGGTGCATGCGGGCAAGACCCACTTCCCGCAATGGATCAGGGACCGGGTCTCCGAGCGTAAATTCCAGCCGAGTCTCAGCCGACGCGAACTTGAAATACTGGAAATGGTCGCGAAGGGATTGACTAATAAGGAGATCGGCAGGGCAATCCAAGTCAGCCATTTCACTGTGCGAAACCACGTGAGGCACATTATCGCAAAGCTGGAGGTGGGTGACCGGACGGAGGCGACCACGGTTGCGATCCAGCAAGGTATTTTGATGGCCTAGGCCCGATGTCCCCGCTCGCTAACGGGCTGGCGTCTATCAGATTTCCGCAAGAGGCTCGCATGTCGTCTCCTCAAGACAGTCACTTTGGACGCAAATGGTTCGAATGAAGGATATTGCAGGGGATCTCGGCATCTCCGTAATGACCGTGTCTCGGGCGCTGCGGAACGATCCGGACATTAACCCTGGGACCAGGGCCAGGGTCCTCCAGCGAGCCATGGAGTTGAACTACCTCCCGAATCTTGCTGCCCGCGCTCTGGTGACAGGCCGCACCGGCCTGATGGGACTGGTGATTCCGAACCTGGCGCATTCGTTCTTTGCGCAACTCGCGGTGGAACTGTCTGCCGCCCTTCGCATGAATGGCTTCACCCTGTTCATTTCTTCATCGGAAGAAGATCCGGAACTGGAGCAACGAGAGATCGATGACCTGCTGGCCAGGAGCGTCGATGCCCTGCTGATCGCATCAACCCAGCCCAGCCCGGAAACATTCCGCCGGCTCGAGGAAAGAAGGGTCCCTTACGTCTTGCTGGACCGTTGGTTTCCGGACCTGGCGACAAACTTCGTGGGCGTGAATGACGAAGCGGTGGGAGTGATGGCTACTGAGCACCTGATCGGAATTGGCTGTCGGCACATTGCACATATCCGTGGAATTCATACGGGCAGCGAGTTGGGGCGGCTTAAGGGGTACAAGCAGGCGCTCAGCCGCCATGGCATTGCAATAAATCCCGAATACATCCAGGGCGCTACTGGATCCGGTAGATATCCCTACGAAGGTGGATATAGGGCAGCCATCACACTGATCAACCTTCGCCCGCGCCCGACCGGAATCTTCTGTTGCAATGACCCGATTGCGATCGGGGCCATGACTGCCATCCTGGATGCGGGAATTAGGATCCCGGAAGACATCGCCGTCATCGGCTGTGGCAATCTGCCGTTCGACAGCTCGCTGTGGGTCTCATTGAGCAGTGTCGACCAACGCAGCCGTGCAATAGGGCAGCGTGCGGCCCAGCTTGCTGTGCGCCTGGTTCATGAGGACGTCAGGATCCGACCGAGAGCCATACTTCTTGCGCCCTGTCTGGTTGTCCGACAATCGACGCGCAGGCAAAATAAAAGTGCCGACATGTCCGCTGAAAGGGCAGAAATTACCAGAAGTAGGTGGCAATGACGCGAGGGGGGCCGGCCACTGAATCCGTCACCGTGGTCTGCACCACTACTTGCACATTTTTGTTTGGCCAGTCCGATGGTGCTGTCCGGAAGGCTTCTTCCAGATAGTCTGGTCTCGAAATGAACTCGCCGGCCGCTTGTGTCCCATTCGCTCCCAAGCCCGCGGCGGCGATTACCACCTGTCCGGTCTTGGAGTCGAGTAGCCGCGTGACCACGGCAAAGTCCTCCACGATCTGTCCCTCAGGCCCGAGCACCCAGGACCTGGCACCTCCGGAAGGGCTTCGCTCCAGAATTTCGAAGTGTCCATCCTGCTCCACAAAGGCGAAACGGAGATTGGACGTCATTTGCAGAGTCCACCGGTTATTGAAAGCTCCCACCACCACGGCTGGAGAGTTGCGAAGATCCTCAAACGAATAGTTGGTACCGATCCGCACCTGGCTGGGCTTGTTGATGTGGTCGAACAGTGCCGAAAGCCGGGCCGCCACGTATACGTCGCCCATGGCCACGCCATAGTCGGAGAAAAGCTGCATGTCTCCCCACGTGATCTTCTCTTTCGGATCCAGAGGAAGTGGCCGGTCAAATCTCTCGACTTCAGATTGGAACGTACCCGGATGAGTCTTTGAATATCTGTGGTAAAGCTCCAGCGATGGACGGTAGAACACTGGCTTGGCAAGGCAGATGAGAACCGGCTGGGAAGTTGTAAAAATCGGAGACCAGAATTGATCAAGGGCCGACTCAACCGGTCGGTGGCTGCTTGGGAGGCGGAGGGCAAGGGCCGCAGCCAGCGCCAACGTAAGGCAAATGGCGCCCGCGGTCCAGGCCAGCCAACTCTTTCTGGGGTCGGTTGCCGATTTCTCTTCCACCGGGGTGGCAACCACCTCCCAATGAAATTCAGGAGAATATGAACCGAGCGGAAGCTCGATGCGAACCGGCGAGGCGCTTGGCCGGGTATGGTGGTACTGTTCCAGCCTTCGGCGAACCTCGCCGGCTTGGACTCGGACTACGGGATCATCTCCAGTGGCATAGCCCGCTTTGCGCTGGAAGATCTCGGTTCCGATGGTTCGCTCCTTAAGGAACTCGTCGCGTCCTTCCAGTTTGTGTTCAACGACATAGGAGAGGAATTGCTTGCTGCGCGCACTATTCCGAAAAGGCCGGCTGTCGAGGATATTGCTCAGTTCGCGAAGGATCATCGCTTTTTGAGCGTCGGTGAGGCTGATATCTGTCTGATGCCCAGTGACAATCGGTTCAGCGGTCGTTCCCATGGCACTTCTTCCCTCGGCTTCTCGGCCGTTTGATCATTGGGCTCTACTGCGAGAATAGAACTTCAGAAATCAGCAACCTTCGAGAGTGTTTCCGGAGCAAACGTTACCGCTAACCGAAAATGGTTGTCAAGCAACTTCCAAACCGCGCGTAAGGCATTCAATATCAATCATCTAAGAACCGCAAATCGGACTGATACTGGCACCTCCTCGCACGAATACGTTTCGACAAGATTCTAACTGCAGCGTGAAAAAGGGCCGATTGGACCAAAAACACTGATGCAGGTGATGAGGCGCGATAGTCCAGATGACCCATAGGCGCTCAACGTCGAACGTCGTACCTTAAACGTCGTGCAAAGAAGGTGGACGAAGGATGACGGCCAGCCTCGGCGTTCCATCCGCCTCCCATGCCCAGTTGCGGTCTCGTTCCCTTCTTGTCCCTTGAGCGGCCCAGTCTTGGTGGAAACCTAAGCCCGATTACTAAAGGAACATATGCCAGAGAGACGAGAAATTCTGCTGGGGGGGAGTGCCGCACTGGCAGCCCTGCTTTTCAGATGGCCATCGTCGTCCGCCCAACTGGCGTCGTCGCGCATAGCCGACTCCCGCATCGATGTTCTACTCTCAGAACCGCTGGGCACGATCTCGCCCAACATCTACGGACACTTCACTGAAAATCTTGGCGGCGTCATCTACGACGGAGTGTGGGTCGGCGAAAACTCCAAAGTCCCCAATCAGTATGGCATTCGGAGCGCCCTGATTGAGCACCTCCGAAGAATCAAAGCGTCGGTCATTCGCTGGCCAGGGGGCTGCTTCGCTGACAGCTATGACTGGCGTGATGGCGTTGGGCCGCGCGAGAAGCGTCCCCGGCGGACGAACTTCTGGAACGGGTCTCCACAATCGCCGGAGATCCACCAATATGACCCCAATCAATTCGGTACCGACGATTTTGTTCGCTTTTGTCGCCTGACCGGTGCGGAACCCTACCTGGCGGCGAATCTACGCAGCCTTCCCGCTGGAGAGTTCGATCGTTGGATTGAGTACTGTAATTCCCCCGAAGGAAGCACTACGCTGGCCGACCTGCGCAAGACCGGCGGCTCACCCCAGCCTTTTAACGTGCGTTACTGGGGAGTCGGCAACGAGTCATGGGGGTGCGGGGGCGAGTTCACCGCCCAGGAATACGCGGTGGAGTTTCGCCGATACACTGCGTGGCTGCCCCGCTATGGGCTGCAGTTGCAGCTGATCCCTTCCGGGCCAAACGACAACGACTGGAATTGGACCCGTGCCTTTCTCGAAGAAATCACTCGAAAGCGCACTGCGGATCGTTCCGGCATTTATGGTCTCGCTCTGCATCACTATGCGTGGGATCTTAGCCGCGGCATTCCCCAGATTGGAACCACTGGAAATGGAGATGCCATCAAGTTCGACCCCGTGGACTGGTATGAACTGCTGCATCAGGGCGACCTCATGGAAGGCCTCATCGAAGGCCATTGGCTGGTCATGGGAGAGTTCGACAAGCATCACGATATCAGGTTGATCGTGGATGAATGGGGTCCCTCGTACAAGGCGGGCAGCGAAGCTACGCCGGGTGACCTTCTGGAACAGACTCCCACGCTGCGCGACGCCGTCTTCGCGGGCATGACTCTCGACACGTTCAACCGGCATCCTGAAAAGGTCGCCATGGCGAATTCTGCCCAGCTCATCAACTGCCTCAATAGTCTGTACCTCGCCCATGAAGATCGTTTTCTGGTCACGCCGGTAGGGCGCGTGTTTGAAATGTATGTCGCCCACATGGGCAATCGGGCCGTCAGGACGAACTTCGCGGCCCCGCGAGTGCACTACGATCGTGATGGCAAACCTGCAAGCTTCTGGGGGCTGCAGGGTTCGGCATCGCTGGCGAACAAGAAGCTGATACTCACGGTGGTGAACCCGCATGTCAGTGAAGCCCGCCTCACCGAAATAGCGATCCGCGGCGCGGCCGCGAAAGCGGGAACAATCAGCATCCTGACCAGTTCAGATATTCATGCGCACAACACCTTCGACCAACCCGATACTCTGGTTCCGAAGAAAGACAGCATTGACGTGAAAGGCCCGACCCTGGTCCGTGAGTTTCCGCCCGCTTCGGTCTCTGCACTCGAAATCGAATTGGTTTAATGGATCGCCCTATAAGATCAAGGTGCTTGCACTGAAATCGCTTTGCCCTGGTAGTGCATCACTCTGTCAGGTTTGGCCTCGACCGTTTCTCCGACACCATGATTCGGGGATACCCAAACAATATTAAATGTGAGTTCCCTGGGCATTCCTGAGTACTCGCCCTCGCGCTGTCCTATCGCCAAAGTTTTCTCTGCCTCGGACCAGCGCAACGGGATCAGCGCCCGTGCTCCCTTTTTGTAGTTGTAGCTGTCTCCCTCATCCTCGTATAAGGTGAACCTGCCATCCGCGCCGCGAAAAATGCGCAGCTCAATGGGGCCAGCAGGCGCCTGGTTTGCATACTCAATCTCCGGCCCGAATGGAATGATCGAACCTGCACGGACGTATAGAGGAATGCGCTCCAGGGGCGCCTTTGCTTCAACTTCCTGCCCACCTTTCAAGGATGCTCCGGACCAAAAGTCATACCACAGCGGGGACTCCGGCAAATACACGGTGCGATGGGTCGCGTCCTGCTTCATCACTGGATTCACCAGGATGGCAGGCCCGAACATGAATTGGTCTCCAATGTTCCAGGTCCTCGGGTCCGACCGCCAGTCCATGACCAGCGGCCTCTGTATAGTGTAGTCCTCGTCTGTCACCTTCCAGGCAAGGGAATATATGTAGGGCATCAAGCGATAACGCAGCTTGTCGTAGTTAAGAAGGATTGGCTCAACTTTGTCGTAAGTCCACATCTCGTTGTGGGCGCGGTGGCCATGCGTGCGGAAGATTGGACAGAAAACGCCGAACTCAAACCAGCGCGTGTAGAGTTCCTGATAAACCGGATCATTCGGCGGCCGATCATAGGGCTGCCAGTAGCCGCCAATATCCGTCGTCCAGTAAGGGTGACCCGAGAGCGCGAAGTTCAGGCCTCCGGCCACCTGATGGCTTAGCCCCCAATATGTGCTGTAGACATCGCCAGACCACACCGTGGCCCCTACGCGCTGCTGGCCGGCGAAAGCCGACCGCGTCAGCAGAAACACACGTTTCTGATCGGTCGTCGCTTTCCAGTGCTCCTGGATTCCATTCGTGTGCATGAAAGGAAAAATGTTCGTGTAACGCGCACCACTGCCGATGGCGAGTTGCTTGTCGCGGAGGATCGCATCTCCCATGTGCGGCCAGTATTCTTCGGGCTCCGCGCTGTCCAGCCAGAAGGCGTCCCACCCTTGGGAAAAGAGCTTGCCCACCAGATTGTCCCAATAAAAGTCGCGCGCCTTAGCACTCGTGGCGTCGTAGACATGGGCATTCGGCACCAGCAGGTTCTGGGCATCGAGCTTCTTGAAATTTTCTGACTCTGAATTGAACAGACCCCATACTGAGAGCATGGCGTGAACATGCTCATCATGCAGCGTTTTGAGTTCGCCGGGAATGTCGGTGAAATTGGAATTGAAGATAGGGTCGCCTTCCGTCTTCCACCAGAACCAATCCTGCACGATGGCATCCAGCGGAATGTGCTCCTGGCGATAGCGACGCGCAATACCGAGAATCTCCTCCTGAGAAACATAACGGTCTTTCGATTGGAAAAAACCGTAGGCCCATTTTGGAAGCATTGGGGCATGACCGGACAGGACGCGATATTCGTGGATGATCTGGTCCATCTCAGGGCCGTAGATCATGTAGTAATCCACCGCGTCCCCCGCCAGCGAACTAAACGTGGATTCCAGCGGAAACCGGTTGTCCACGTAGGTAAAAGACGCGGTGTTCCACAAAACGGCATAACCCTTGCTCGAAACCAGAAGTGGAATGGCGACATCGGTGTTGTTTTGCCCGAGTTCTACCGTGCTGCCGCGGTAATTGAACATTCCGCTCTGGTGCTGGCCCAGGCCATAAAACCCTTCCGTGGCATCCGGCCGAAAGCGGTCTGCCACGTGGAATGTACTTTCCCCATTCAACTGAACGGGCTGATAGGTTCGAGGTATAGCATCGCCTTCGCGCAGCAGGTCCTGTCCCCCGATGCTGCTGTATTTCAGGTTTCCACGCTTTAGCGAAAGCTCCACTTTCAGGCTCGCGGTCGTCAGGACTGCCGTGTCTTCGTTCTGCGAAAATTGGAATTGAGCGCCCGGGCAGGATTGTTTTGGATCGAGTATCCACGTCTGGTCATGGTGAATCGATTCCGGCGGCTTTGGCGTGGCCACGACATGAATTACGGAGGCGCTACAAACTGAAACCTGAAGAGTTTCATCGCCGATTTTCGCCGTCAGTCCATCGCTGGTCCGAGTGACGACCACGGGGGGCAAAGGCGGTATGGCCCCGAGAAGTTGAGCGGTCAAAGGCCTCGAACTAATAAGTAAGGAGAGCGCCAGGCTCCCAGCGAACCCAAACCGGGTCGCTCGCAGAGGACAAATGGGAGTCAATATGCTTGCTTTCACCTGTTGAGTTCCTTTGCCGGTTTCTGAGAGACACAGCACGGCCTGATACGCGTAATCATTGAAATCCGCTTTAACCCGTGAATCCGTATTTCTGAATTATCGGGATGAAGAAGGAAGCAGGCTGGATAGCGCGAGGGCGCCATCCAGCCCACAGCAGTCTAAAATTTGAGGGTAAGCGCGAAATCCAGCTGCCTCGGTGCCGTGCCCAGAGCCATGCCATGGATAGTACCAGCACCACTGGCGGCCGTGCAGTCAATACAGGTGTTGCCCGGATTTCCAGGATTGATGATGTTGAACACGTTGAACGCATCCATGCGGAATTCAACCGAAACGCTTTCGCGGATCGGAAAATTCTTCATCAATGAGAGGTCAGCATTGAAAAGGCCGGGACCGGTAAAGGCGTTTCTCGGAGACGTACCCACCTGGTCGAGAGTTGGGCTGGTAAAGACACCTCCCAGCCCGGGCGGAACGAAGTAGGTCCGGGAATGAGTGCTTGGGTCGAAATCGGTGAGCTTCAAAGGAAAGCTCCCGCTTCCTTTGTTGGGCCGGCAGGGGCCGGCGGGAGTGAAGGCGCTGCAATTGCTCAACGAGGCCGAGAACGGCAACCCACTCGCCCAATTGATGGACGTGCTCAGTTCGTATCCTCCGATCACATAGTTCATCCACGTAGGCACGTCGCCGCCGAAGCGCTTGCCCTTGCCGAAAGGTAACTCGTAGTTACCGAACACGGTGAGCTGTTTCTCGCGTAGATCGTCAAGCCGTCCCCAGAGAAACTTCTTGTAAACCTCTTCATCGTTGCCATAGTTATAGCCGCGCTGAAAGGCAAAGTTTGCGTTCAGCTGCAAACCTTGAGAGAAGCGCTTTTCGTAGCTAACCTGAAGGGCGTTGTAATTCGTGTCAAAGCCATTGTGGTAGAAGGTGAGGTCCTGGGTGAATCCGAATCTCGAGAAATACGGACGCAGCTGGCTGGTGTCGCTGGTTTCCGTCAGGCTTCCGCCAGGGGCTGCCGGGTTATAGCAAAGAGCCTGGCCGGTGACGCTTTGCGATGCAGGCAGGCACGGCGCCGCCTCATTCGGGTTGGTCGACTTGTCGTCGCCCATGAAAGTGTGCGTGCCTTTGTTTCCTACGTACGCAACCGTTACGGATGATGTGTTGTTAAGCTGCCGCTGAACCGCAAAGTTCCAGGCGTCGATCGTAGGAAAGACGTTTGGATCGCTCCGAATCTTCGCATTGTTGCCCACGCCAATGGGAATCACGCCGCTCGACGGAACGGTAGGAAAGACGAACGCGGTTGGGCCGACGGCGAGATTGAACGCCGCTGTGTTGGCACCGCTATTCGTCAGGTTTTGATTGACCAGGACGGGAAGATTCTGGGTCAACATATGCCCGAAAATCGACCCGAAAACTCCGATATCGAAGCTCCGGCCATAGCCCGTCCGAATGACGGTCTTGTCATTCAACTGATAGGCAATCCCCAACCGGGGTGCCAACGTCTTCCAGGTCTTGGAGACGTTCATCGCGGTGTTAAAGGGCCCATAACCGGCAACCCGTATTTCTCCTGTGTTCAAATCGGGGAAGCCGCCCTGTCCCTTGCCATTGACAGTTTCGGGGAAATAAAGCTCCCAGCGCACACCGTAGTTCACGGTCAGCTTGGGAGTGACGCGCCAGCTATCCTGCACGTAGGTAAAAAGCCGCTTCTGACTTTCTTTGGCATTGGTGGAAACCGACACATACCGCGACATGTTGGTGACATCCCCGAGCAGGAAGGTCGCGAGTCCCATACCGCCAGGCGCGGCCAGTGTCGGGTCTGTAGTATTTTCGGTGTCGGTAGCACTGAAGTGCAGCTCGCCTGCGCGGTTGCTGTCGCTGGGCACTCGCAAGTTCCTGGCGTAGCGTACATCCACGCCAAACTTCAAACTATGCGTTCCCATGATCTTGGTCCAGTTGTTTACGATCTGATACTGATCTTCGGTTTCGAGCAGAGGGCAGTTGCATGCATTCACGCCCAGGGCAGAGCCGAAGTTTGACAAACCATCGCCACCGCCGCCACTTGAGTTTTCAACGAAGAATGCTGGAGCGCCAGCCGTAAAGGAATCGCCCAGATTGAGTCCAGGAATTCCCACACTCGAGGCCAGATTTTCCTCGCCGTCATACTTCTGCGTTTTGACGTGATACCGGAGATAGCCCAGCCGGAAGTCAGTGAGCAGTTTTGGACTCAGCGCAATGTCCATGCCGAAAACAGCACTCTGGCTTCGGCCGGAGGCGGTACCACCGAAACTATTCGTAGGGGAGGAGAACCCTTGACCTCCGCCTTTACCAAAAATGGTGGAAGAGGATGTTCCATTGCCAAAATAGCTGTAGCGGCCGAAGGCATGGGTACGCTCGCTCAGCTGGTCGTCGATTTTGACGTCGACGGAATCGTTGTGCAGGCTGCCACTACCGCTGCCTGAGTAGTTATTGGTCGTTCCCGGTGCATTCGGCGCCGGTATCAAGGCCAGAAGTGCTAAGGCCTGCGGGGAAAGGTATTGCGTGGGAATGAAGTCGTTCACAAAGGGCGCGGGGCCCGTTCCGGTAATGACGCGCGGGTTGTAGATCTGGCCCCTTGCGGGTCCGTTCGCTGTCAGATAGTCGCTGAGGTCGCACCCGTTGCCGGAAAGACAGGAGCTGCGCGCCAACGCGGTCGGCACCGTCACGATGGCGGAAGAACCCAGAATCTGCCGGGTTCCTTGATAGTCCGCGAAGAAGAACGCCTTGTTCTTGATGATCGGACCGCCAAGGGAAGCGCCGAACTGGTTGTACTTCGCAGGAGGAAGAAGGCGGCCGGTTACCGGGTCAGGAGCAAATTGATTGTACGGGTTCCGTGCCTGGGTGGCATCTGTACGGCGGTAGTCGAAGAGATCACCGTGGAAACTGTTTGTTCCGGACTTCGTCTGCGCTGTGACTACGGCCGCTACTGCTTGACCGAACTGAGCGTCGTAGTTTTGCGTTGTGATCTTCGCTTCCGTGACGGCATCGAGCGGCGGGTTAATAACAATCTGGCCCAGGATGGGATCCTGATTGGCAGCTCCATCAAGCTCGTATGCAACTCCCGAAAAATGTTGCCCGTTAATCTGAACGGTGGGGCTGCCTTGCGGGTTTTCCGCGGTGTTTTGGGACCAACCCATGACCTGCGTTCCAGGGATCAACAATTCGAGGCTGGCGAAGTTGCGGCCAGAATTTGGCAGGTCGGAAACCGTTTTTTCGTTCAGTACCAGGGCGACGTCCGCACGGTCGGTTTTAAGTTGGGGGACCTCATCGGTAACCGTCACAGTCTCTGTGGCCGAACCCACATCCAGCTTCAAATCAACCTTGGGCGACGTGTCGGCGGAGACTCGAATACCCTTGCTCTCGGCCCCACGAAAGCCCGTGGCCGCCACCGCCACGTCATAGACGTCCGGGATCAGGTGTTCGACCGAGTACTCACCAATCGAGTTGGTCGTGGTCTGGACAGATGTGCCCTTTGCGACGTCTTTCACGGTGACTGTCGCGTTTGCAATCGCGGCCCCCGAGCTGTCTGTGACCTGCCCGTAGATCGACCCATAAATGGCCTGTCCCCAAAGATTTGCGACTGACAAGCCGCCCACGAAAAGAGCCATCAAAACCACGAGGTATCGCGTCCTGATTGCTGAGTACGTCATCTCTCCTCCGGATTCATGCGGCGCAAGTCCTGGCGCCACAGACGCAGCGCGAGCAAGTCTAGGCTCGTGCACTGAGCAAACGTTTACCTTCTAATCGAAATCTACTATCTGCCGAAACAACTGAACCCTAGATCAGGGAACCGAGAGGGGGCAATAGTCCACGTGTGCCATAGGCACCGTTTGTGCATCGGCATTTATCATTAAACCTAATAACACTGGCGGGATCGCGCCACAGGGAGCTGTCCCGATCTGAATCCTATGCGCTCGTTCTGCCTCTTTTGCCTGCTAGGAGCCCTGACCCTGCCAGCCTGCGGTCAGTTGCAAGACGCTGCGGCACCTTTGCACCAGGCAGAAGACTTAGTGAATGGCGGCCACCTAGATCAGGCGCTGCAGAAGCTGAATACCCTGGCTGCGGAACAACCGGAACCACCGGGTGTCGAATATCTCCGAGGGATGGTGTTCTATCAACAGAGCAAGATGGCCGAAGCGCAGGCTGCCTTCTCAAAAGCTGTTACTCAAGACCCACAGAACCTCGAAGCAATTCAGATGCAGGGCGTGAGTTTGTTCCGCCTGGGGAAACCAGCCCAGGCGATTCCGCTACTCGAACACGCACATCGTTCCATTCCCAATGCCAACGTCGAGCCCAACTATGTACTAGGCCTGTGCTATATGGATACTGGCCGGTATGACGATGCTCGTACCGCGTTCGCCAGCCAATATGGTTTCGCTCCCGACTCTCCGCAGGCTTATCTCCTCGCGGCCCGTATGCTCTTGCGCCGCGAATATGTTCCCATTGCAGAGACGTCAGCGCGGAAGGCGCTGGCGCTCAATCCCAGTCTTCCGCGCGCCCACTTCCTTCTCGGCGAGATTGCCCTCGCCCATGGGCAATTGGCCGATGCCATCGCTGACTTTCAAAAGGAAGGCGATCTCGATCCGCTAAATGGCGCCGTTTACGAACGGCTGGGAGACACTTACATTCGGGAGGGCGACTTTGACCGGGCACAGCAGGCCCTCAATCGGGCTGTCCTCCTTGAACCGAACGTGAACATCCCTTTTATTCTGCTGGGCAAGGTTCTACTGAAGCAGCAGAACCCGTCGATGGCCAAGATGTATCTTGAACATGCATTGGAAATGGATCCGAAAAACTATATGGCGCATTACCTGTTAGGCCAGGCCTATCGTGCCCTTGGACGAAGCGACGATGCCGCCCGTGAATATCACGCCGCCGAGCGGATCCAGGCGGACAGCGCGCCGCACTTCGAAGCAACTCAATAGTCTGCGATGATGCGATTTCTGTATCCATCTCGGCTGCGCCGGTTCGCCAGGGTTGTTCTTGTCTTCAGTATTCTGGTCGCTGGTTTGGTGGCCGCTGACACCCGGCAAGAGCGGCTTAAAGCCGCCGACGCTGCTTTCCATGCGGGCTACGCCGCGGGGAAGAGAGGCGATCTCCCGACGGCCCGACAACAGTTCGAGAGAGTCGTCCAGCTCGCGCCTGATATAGCAGAGGGGCATAGTGCTCTGGGCTCGGTGCTGGTGCAACTCGGGCAATATGCGCTGGCAATTCCCGAACTCACACGTGCCCTCGCGCTCAAGGCCGACGATCGCAGCGCTGAGATCAACCTCGCGGTCGCGTATGAACAATCGGGCGCTCACGAAAAGTCGTTAGCTCTGTTTCGATCTCTCGACCGGAATGCTGCGAATCCGCTGCCTGCGAGCGTGGTGATCTTCTATATACAGGCGCTTGCCGCTAAGCAGCAAACCGAACTTGCGCTAAAGAAGGCACAGGCTGCAGTCGTAGCCGCTCCCGACAATTCTGCCTTGCACGATACACTTGGTTCGCTTCAGGCCCAGCGACAAGACTGGAATGGCGCAGTAGAACAGTTCAAGAAAGCGATTCGCATCGATTCAAACTTCGCCGAAGCCCACTTGCATCTGGGCCTCACGCTCATGATGCAACACCAGGCCACAGAGGCTTTGCCGGAGCTCACAACAGCCGCCGCACTTGCGCCACAAAACCCTCTCGCCCAGATTGAGTTCGCCAAGGCCCTGATTGCTAACGATGAGAATGAGAAAGCCGTCCCGGTTCTGCGGCACGCTCTCGATCTCGCTCCCACCGATCTCGATGCCAGGTACCAGCTTGCTCTCGCCCTTCAGGCCAGCGGTCAGGCGCAGCAAGCTATACCGTTACTTCAGGAGGTCGTCTCTGCAGATCCGCATAGTGTGCCGGCAATGACCAATCTTGGCCTCGCGCTCGTCCAGACAGGAAAATCGAAGGATGCGATCCCGCTCTATGAACGAGCCGTTAAAGAGACTCCCGCCGATCCTTTGGTGCATCAGGGTCTGGGAGTCGCCTATCTCCAGGTCAGCGACCTTGATGACGCGATCTACGAGTTCCGCGAAGGTTTGCGCCTTGCTCCCCAGGCCTATGAGTTGCACTATGATCTCGGTCTCGCTCTTAAACTGAAAGACGATCTTGCCGCAGCGACCGAAGAACTGGAATTGGCTGCGCGCTTCAATCCGAATTCCCCGGACCCGCCGTTTACCCTCGGCGTCCTGGAAATGCAGAGGGGCCGTTTCGACGACGCCGAGACACATCTCAAAACCGCTCTGACGTTACGACCAAAAAACGGTGACGGCTGGGCCATCCTGGGAAGCGTCTACAAACAGCAGAATAAACTTGAGGAAGCATCCGATGCGCTCCACAAAGCCATCGAGGTGATGCCGGACCAGCCCGGACCTCACGTCACCCTGGCCGGCGTTCTAGCCCAACAAGGCCAAAGTACAGAAGCGGCGAAGGAGCGCAAGAAGGCAGCGGAACTCACTCGCATGGCAGTCAACCGGCAACGTGCCACTTTTGCAACCAACACTGGCAGCATGCTGCTTTCAAAAAATCAGATCACAGACGCCATTGAGCGTTACCAGGAAGCGGTTTCGAGCGACCCGACATACATCGAAGCACACCAGGGACTTGCTAACGCACTAGCAAGAGCAGGTCGCACAGCAGAGGCCGAAGCCGAAAGACAGAAGGCCATGCAACTTGGCCAAGCTCAACCTTGACTAACTACACGTAACAGGCATCGTCTTCCAGCCCATTGCATACCTTCGAAGTGGTATAGCAATCGCGTGTGCTAGAGGTAAATCAAGACAGGATTCAAGCTTGACGGACTAGCCAGAAGGGCGCTGCTCTGGGTCAGGCCCGGGACGAGAGTCTATGACGGAACCTGTTTGCGGCCCCTGCAAGCGCCAATAAAACGGTCGCAATCGACCCGCACGAATACAGGCCGGCCTCTAAAGAGACGGGCCGATCCCGGGAGCCAGAAAACAACTATGGGCAAGAAATCCAAAAACAGAGAGAAACAAAAATCAAGGCTGGACAGCCGCACGCAACAGCCCAGCGTGAACGGCCAAGTGAAGATCGGCAAAGATGCGGCAAGATGAGAACGTTGGGAAAAAATCAAAGGCCGTGACATAGGTTAGGCTCTAGCCGCCAGCTCCTGCGAGGGAGCCTTCGGCGTGGACGCCTGCACCGTCACAGCCCTTGATGCGATCACCGCTTTCGCGATCCCAAACCCAACTACCCCTCGCAGAGCCGTCGGTTTTTTCAGGTCTGGCTGCTGTTCGGGTTGCCCCGCCCCTTTCCAGTGCACAATCTAAGATTCGTGAGCGCCCCTGCCGAGGAGGTAATCCATTGAATTGGTGAGGCTTAGTGAATAGACGGATAGATTGTCCCTACTTCTCCACAGCTTCGTCCACAGTACACGGCAATAGCGAGAGCCCGCCCTGACCAGATGAAAGTCCGATCTTTTGCCTGGGCGGAGCAAGGACAGCCTAGTTCGCCAAGGACAATGCCCAGCGTTATCAGAAGCAGGCTTTAACCCTCGGTAGCCCCATGCAGAATAAGGTAGAGTCTCTAAGATGGCAAACCGCGCAGCTGCCCGTACTTGCGATCGTTTGTCGTGGCACGCATCAACCCGCTGCGATGGATCAAGGGCGAACCTCCACCCCTCGAAGATGTTCTGAAGACAATGCGCGAGCGCGTAGCAAAGTTCAATGTCGAGAAGATTAAGGCTCAGGATCTTGCCGGTGCCGCCGGTCCGCCCGACGAGGAAACCTAGGAGAGAAAACCACGAATGACGACCTCATCCGCCAGAAAACATGCCGGACCTGCGCCAGCGAGCGACCAGCCTCCGGTCCCCGAGCCTACATTCGCCGAGCGCGCGCGCACAGTGATGTATGCGAGCCGCATGGGTAGCCTCTCAACCCTGTCGCGAAAACAGGCAGGGTTCCCTTTCGGGTCGGTTATGCCTTACGGGTTGGACGATCACGGCCGTCCCATCTTTCTGATCAGCACAATGGCCATGCACACGCAAAACTTGCAGGCCGACCCTCGCGCCAGTTTGCTGGTTACCCAGCAGGATACCGACGGCGAACCGCTCGGCGCGTCACGAGTCACGCTGGTAGGAAATGTTCTACGGCTGCCTAACACCGAGTTGGCCGAGGCTCGTAAGCTCTACTTGGAGCGCCATGGCAACAGCAAGTATTGGGTAGATTTTGAAGACTTTTCGTTCTACCGCATGGACGTCATTGATGTTTATTACGTGGGCGGTTTCTGTCCCGCCTCAGTTGGAAATGGAGAAAGCGTTCGTCCGTTAAGATAGCGGAGCGAACGTATGAGAAAAGAGCGCAAGCACTACACTGCTGAGGAGAAGGTGGCCATTCTGCGGCGCCATCTTTTAGACAAGGTCCCGGTTTCCGATCTGTGTGAAGAACTGGGCCTGCAGCCGACGGTGTTCTACCGCTGGCAAAAAGAGTTCTTCGAGAACGGAGCGGCCGCCTTCCAAACGACGGAACGTCCTCGCCGCCAGGCGGAGGAGAAACAGAAACGGATTGAGTTCTTGGAGAAGAAGGTGCAGACCAAGGACGAGGTCCTGGCCGAGCTGATGGCGGAGCACATCGCGCTAAAAAAAAGCCTTGGGGAACTCTGACCGAGACCTGGGTGCCGCACGATGTGCGGGATCAGGTGGTGGATTTCGTCCGGCGCTGGTCGGAGAAGACCGAGATCAGCGTCGGACGATTCATTCATTGGCTGGGGGTCACCGTCAGCAAGTTCTACGACTGGCGGCAGCGCTATGGGCGAGTGAATGAGCACAACGGTTGGGTACCCCGAGATTTCTGGCTGGAGCCGTGGGAAAAGGAAGCCATCATCGACTTCCACCTGAAGAATCCGTTGGAAGGCTATCGGCGGCTGACGTTCATGATGCTGGATGCAGATGTGGTAGCGGTCAGTCCGGCGAGCGTATGGCGAGTGCTGAAACAAGCGGGACTGCTGTCGCGCTGGAAAGGTAAGTCGTCGCGCAAGGGGACCGGCTTCGAACAGCCGCTGCAGCCGCACCAGCACTGGCATGTCGATGTTTCCTACATCAACCTGTCGGGCACGTTCTATTACTTGTGCAGCGTGCTGGATGGATGCAGTCGTTTTCTGGTGCATTGGGATCTGCGGGAGTCGATGAAGGAAGCGGACATCGAGATGATTCTGGAACGAGCCAAGGAGAAGTACCCGGAAGCGAAGCCGCGGATCATCTCCGACAACGGACCGCAGTTCATCGCGCGCGACTTCAAGGAGTTCATTCGGATCTCGGGGATGACGCACGTGCGCACCTCGCCGTTTTACCCGCAGTCGAACGGAAAGATCGAACGCTGGCACAAGTCGCTCAAACGGGAGTGCATCCGGCCCCTGACCCCGCTGACGCTGGACGATGCGCGCCGCTTGATTCAAATCTACGTGGATCACTACAACACGGTGCGACTGCACAGCGCGATCGGCTATGTGACGCCGCAGGACAGGCTCGCCGGACGTCAGGCCGAGATCCACGCGGCTCGCGATCGCAAGTTAGAAGAAGCTCGTAGGCAGCGGCAACTTCGCCGGCAGCAGACGATGTCTTCGAGGTTTGCGCGTTCTGCAGTCGCAGCTACAATGACTTCGCCAGGTGAAACGGAAGCGGGCTCTGCAGGGACGCAACCATGCTGAGGGATAACCTGGTGGGGCTCATCGAGCCGATGCTCAGCAGCGCGGGAGCTTATCCTCTCGCGCTGTGCACTGAACCGAAAAAGTCATCGGACGATAGACCCCCATGCCTTGAAAATCCCCGCCCCGAAGGGGCGGAATCTACACTAACGGAGAACGCCGCTTCTCCATTTCACGCTGAGCCAAGACATCCGCACTATGCCGCATTCTCATTGGCATTCACAAATACCAACATGGCGGGGCCGTGCTTATTTCCGACGAGAGTGCGGGACTTAACCCTAAATACTCACTCAAGTATCAGCGCCTCGCAGATGCTCTCTTCAGGCTGAGCGTACTTTCGATCAAACACACCTCCTACGCGGATATGATTCACGAGAAATATTTGGACCAGGATGCCGACGACATCCCGACAAACCTTTATCTTAGTGAATCAGTTGACGGTACTACGCTGAACGATACAAATGACGAACTGACAGGATGCGTGCGGTTCCTGGCGTCACTCTCTCGTGTCGATGGCTTGATTTGGCTTGATTCACAGTTGCGACTGAAAGCGTTCGGGGTAGAAATTACGGTCCGGCAGGAACCCAGCAAAGCAGTCATAGCGCAGAATTCACAAGGCACGAAGACTAAGACGCTAAACCTTAATGACTACGGCACAAGGCACCGATCTATGCTTCGGTATTGCGCTGCGCATTCCAGCAGCCTCGGTTTTGTCGTTTCTCAGGATGGTGACGTTCGCGCGATTACTCACGTTGGAAATCGTGTCGTGCTCTGGGACAATGTTCGCATTCAATCGATTCACAACGCCCGCACTCTGCGCGCCGAGTAGGTCCTGCAATCCGGCACACAACTAGCGCACAGCCAACTCCAATGATCAGATTTCACGTGCGAACGAGAGAGCGGACGACTGATCGGCCGTCAGTCGGCCCGCATCGGTGAGCCGAGCGTCCGGGAGAAGCCTTGAGACCCGTGTCTCAAGCGGCAGAGAGAGTGGGCGATTCGGTGATGACTTCGAAGACACGACCTCCAGATTCTCTTGGAGAGTTTTGTTTTCCGATTGAACTCGACAGTCCCTTTATCACTCCGGAAGATTCTCGAACCATACCAGCTGGATAATCTGGAAGCCTTGCAATGATGCATGGGCGAGAAGAGGTGACTCTTGGCTGCCGACGACAGAGCGCCCAGAACAGCTGCAGTTGGGTTCGAGCAACTTCTAACATTGAAAGAAGCGGCGAATCTGCTCGGGATTCACTGGAAAACACTGGAAATTCAGGCACGCCGTGGAGAGATACCCGCAACCAAAATCGGTAACAGATGGCGGTTTCGAACCAGTGTGCTCGACCAGTGGCTCGCCTCGCGCTTTGGTCCAACACGAGCTCCGAACCTGGAGACATTTGATGCTAAACTCGCAGCACAACCACGCCGCGCTAGCTAGAAGGAGCATTCCTTGAAGTTTACGCGGCAACGCTTTCAGCGTGGCAGTCTGCGACGAGTCAGGCGGTCACAAAACCAGTGGGCGTGGGAATACCGGTACAAGGACCCCACTACCCAACAACAAAAATCCATGTATTTGAGCTGCGAACAGTTTCCAAGCCAAGCCGTGGTCGAGCGGCACTTGGAGGCATTCGTGCTCAAACTTAACTGTGAGAATCCGATTTTGGCGGTTCACGAGCCGACGTTTGGAGCGGTGATCGATCGCTTCATTGAGGAGGAGCGGCTTCTAGAAATTAAGAAGCAGCGGCCTGGGGAGCATTGCGATCACGGGCTCAGCTACGGAACCGTGAGCTCTTACCTCAGCGTGCTCAAGCACATTCGTGCGAAATGGGGCGCGACACGCCTTAATCGAGTGAAGGCGGTGGCGGTACAGGAGTGGCTCAAGACTCTCGATGCCGCACCGAAGACCAAGGGTCACATGAAGGCTCTCATGCACCGTCTGTATGAAAAGGCGATGTTGTGGGAGATGGTCGAGCTCAACCGAAACCCGATGCAGCTGGTCGAAATCAAAGGCATCAGCAAACGCCTGAGGAAGCCGCTGATTTTGACGGTCGAGCAGTATTTCAGACTGCTTGATCTTCTGCCTGAACCCTATCGCACGATGGTCGTTGTGGCGCAATGCCTCGGGCTGCGGGCGGAGGAAGTTCTGGCGCTGCATTGGTCAGACATTGATTTCGACCACCTTGTGATTCACGTGTCGAGGGCCGTAGTACACGGCCGGGTCAAAACGGTAAAAACGGAGTATTCGGAGGACGAATTGCCGCTTGATCCGGATTTCGCCACGGTTCTTCTCGCCTGGAAGTCACGAGCCCCGAAATCCGAGCTGGTCTTTCCCAGCCACGTGACGGGGCGAAATTTCCACGCGAGTCCGATCCAGCAGGACTACATCCGTCCCGCAGGGTGCTGCCTGGCACCTTGCCCGACGTGTTCGGCTGGCTCCGGGATCTGGTGCATCGACCAAAACGGAAAAAGGCGGGGGCTGCATGACGAGCGCTGGGACGCTGCTGGTGTCCTGGGGCGAGTCGGGTGGCATACATTCCGCCACATGTACCGGTCGTGGCTCGACGCGACCGGGGCTCCGCTAGGCGTGCAGCAGAAGCTGATGCGGCACGCCCAAATCTCGACCACCATGAACGTCTACGGCAACGCGCTGATGGACTCTAAGCGCGAAGCCAACAGCCGGGTAGCACGAATGGCATTGGGAATGGCATGAACCGAAAGGCTCGCAGCCACGGCCTGGTTTCAGCTGACTTTTGGAACGCCGCTGTTATTTTGGGTTTTCTTGGGTTGGCGAAACTTGTAAGTGGTTGCGGGGGGTGGATTTGAACCACCGACCTTTGGGTTATGAGCCCAACGAGCTACCAGACTGCTCCACCCCGCGGGATCATCATAGCAATGTCGTTGTGGAGCGGTCAAACTTTGGGGGAGGTTTGCCTCGGAGTTGGCAAACAAGTACATTCTTTTGAGAGATCTGATCCGCTTTCTTTTCGCGAATGAGCCTGCGCACACTTAACGATGTGTTTTTTGCCGTGGTGGAGCGTCAGCATTCCAGCGCGATGCTGCAGCGGGTGGGGGAGGAGTGGGTTCCGATCTCTTCGGACAGGCTTCGCAGGCGGATCGCGGCCGTGGCGGGCGGGTTGCAGAGATGGGGCATCGGGCGCGGCGACCGGGTTGCCATTCTGAGCGAAAACCGGCCGGAGTGGACGATGGCAGACTTCGCTTCCCTGCTGCTGGGCGCGGTCACGGTCCCGATCTATGCCACGCTCACGGCCGACCAGACGGCCTACATCCTGCGGGATTCGGGGGCGCGCGTTATTTTTGTCTCCAGCGAAATGCAGCTGCAGAAAGTTCTCTCCATTCGGGAACAGACCGCGCTGGAGAAGCTTATCGTGATGGACGCTGCCGAAGGCGCGGTGCGCATGTCGGAGATGGCGTCGGAGGGGCCAGCCAGCCACGATGCGGCGCTCGAAGCGACGGCGCGGGCGGTTTCACCCGACGATCTCGCCACCATTATCTATACCTCGGGAACGACGGGCACGCCCAAAGGAGTGATGCTCACGCATGGCAACATGGCGTCGAATCTTAATTGTTCGCTGGCGGAATTCCCGGTGCGATTGGGCGATGTAAGCATTTCGTTTCTTCCCCTCTCCCATGTCACCGCCCGCCATGTGGATTTCGCGTTGCTGTATCGCGGAGTCACCCTGGCGCATCTGGCCTATGTGAACCAGTTGCCGCAGGCGCTGCTGGAAGTGAAGCCCACATTTTTTGTGGCGGTGCCGCGCGTGTACGAAAAAATACACTTTCAAACAGAGCAGAGAGCGCAGGGGTTCCCGAACTCCACCTTTTATAACTGGGCGATGTCGGTAGGGAAAGAAAATCGGGCAGAAGTGCTGGCGGGCCGGACACCGACCTCGCGGGCGTGGAAGGTGGCAAACCGGCTGGTGTATTCGAAAGTGCGGGCGGCGATGGGCGGGCGCATTGAGGTTTTCATTGCGGGCGGGGCACCCCTGGGGCGTGAACTGGCAGAGTGGTATGCCGCCATCGGGATCCGCATTCATGAGGGTTATGGGCTGACGGAAACTTCTCCCGTGATCGCCGTCAATACGCCGCGGGCGCACAAGATGGGCACGGTGGGAAAGCCGCTCCCGAACGTGGAGGTGCGTATCGCGGAAGATGGCGAGGTCCTGGTACGCGGCCCTTCTGTCTTCAAGCAATACTGGAACAAACCAAAAGAAACCCAGGAAGCTTTTGTGGATGGCTGGTTCAAGACCGGGGACATCGGCAACCTGGATGGGGATGGATTTCTCTCTATCACCGATCGTAAGAAAGATTTGATCAAAACGTCGGGAGGAAAGTTCATTGCGCCGCAGCCGCTTGAGAATTCGCTCAAACACAATGCGCTGATCGCGGAAGCCGTGGTGCTGGGGGAGAAGCGCAAGTTCCCGGCGGTACTGATTGCGCCGAATTTTCCGTTGCTGGAAGAGTGGGCCCGCGGTAATGAGGTAACTTTCGGCTCGCGTGAGGAACTGGTGGCATCGCCCGAGGTCCGTGTTCTGTACGAGGGGATTGTGGAAGACCTGAACGTAAATTTGGCCCGGTTCGAAAAGCTGAAGAAGGTTCTGCTGGTAGCGGATGAATTTTCCACCGAGGATGGAACGCTGACGGCGAGCCTGAAGCTACGACGGCATAAGGTAGAGGAGCGCTACCGGCAGCAAATTGAAGAGATGTATGAGCAGGCGGAAGGGGCGGGACCGGTGGCAACGGCTGAGTAGGGGATCTGCAAACGCCTAATCCCGGTTCGCACCAATCTCGCGTTTCGAAAACCGCGAGTCCGGAGCACCGAGAAGTGACCGTGACCCTTATACGCTCCGATCGTGAGGGCACCCACTCATTCGCAAGAAACGCGAATGAGTGGGGCACCCAGCATTAACATTCTGAAGGAGCAACGTGACTCAAAGCCCCATTATCGCAAGACCATGGGAGAGAAGTACCCTTTGGCAGACGCTGTCATCCAGGAAAGGTGCGGACGCCGACGAAGTGAAAGCCACCATAAGGCTATGCCTAAAGTCCGCAACCGAGATTCTAGACAAATCAGAAACTGCAGCTAAGGATTTCACGCTCCATGACGCCGACCACTCGCTCAGAGTTGCGGAAAACATGTCGAAGATCGTCCCCCAAGGGATGTTAGACGATCTTTCGGTTTATGAGTTAGCTTTCTTACTCCTGTCTGCCTACCTGCATGACATCGGAATGCACCCGGAGAGATCGCGCATCACGGCGCACTACGAGTTCCTACTGACAGCAGCAGAGGGGTTGCTAACCGAACGAGAAGTGCTTGAGTTCCAAGAGTGGTTGGACAGACAGGTGGAAGTGGTTTCACTGCCATTGAGCCAATCGAATCCTACCGTCGATCAGCTGAGGAAGGCGCGGGAGTTGGTTACTTATTATTGTCGAGCACGGCATAACGATTGGAGTGCAAGCTGGATAAAAGACAACCTAGCACCATACCCTCTGGCTCGGTACGTGAATTGGGTTGATGACCTTGTGATTCTTTGCAGAAGTCACCACGAAGGATACAAAGACTTGCTCGGGGACAAATTCGACCCACGTGTGGCAGGCTCGGATGTCGTTAACCTACGTTATCTCGCTGCAGTTTTGAGAGTCGCGGACATTTTGGATGTAGATCCCGAACGCACACCCGGGATCATATTGAGGCATAGAAGCATTGCGGACAAGAGCGTGATCTACTGGTACAAAGATCAACATCTGCGGCTCGACATCAGTAACATTGAAATCGGAGCTTACGCAAGACCGGTTGATGCGAAGCTGCACAAGGCTATTGAGGAAGCGATCGACGCCATTGACGGAGAACTTGAGACCTGTTTCCTAGTAAGCGTCGAGAAGAACTTCGCGAATTTTCCGTCCTCGGCTTACCGGAAACTGCCACACTCGTGGACCTTGCCACGCGCGTGTATGCGGAATGTTGCACCCAGAGACGGTGCCTACGAGTATGTGAACGGAGCCTTCCGACCGGACACGAACAAACTCCTGCAGTTGCTCTCAGGGGTCGAACTCTATGGCTCAGAATTGGTGGCGTCACGCGAACTTCTGCAGAACGCGTTTGACGCTGTCCAGATACAAATGGGGCTCGAACGGTTGGGCCACTCAAATCCCTTAGATCCAGCTTACCTAGCTCATCTCAGAGAGATCCATGAGGTTGTTTTGTCCCTAGATGTACTCGACGGGGAAACATGGTTGACATGCACAGACACCGGAGCGGGCATGAGCAAGAAGATTATAGAGGGTTATCTTCTTGTGAGCGGCTCACGCAGGCCACCTGAAACCATAGAGCTAACTCGGCGATGCGATCGAGCGGGGTTTTCGCTTGAAACTACAGCGGAATTTGGCATAGGAGTTCTGAGTTACTTCATGCTTGCCGATCGCTTCGTAATGCGCACAGTGCGAAGCCGCGAAGCATCGATCGGCGCACCCGAGCCCACCGGCTGGCGTTTCGAAACAGAGGGCGTAGGCTCCTTTGGGGAACTCCGTCGAGATGCTGGTCTCGCAAAAGGCACCGAAGTGAGACTGCACCTAAGACCGAACATATTGGGCCCAGATCCCGGGGACTTTTGGAGTCGTCTCCGAAGATACTTGCAGGAAACTCTGCGCAGGGTTCCCTGCAGATTCGTACTCCAAGCAACCGTGCAGGATGCCGTTGCGTGGAAAGTGGGGCCGGGCTGGACGACGTCGGACGAACTTCTTCGTGTCGTGATCGGAGAACAACTGAGACACACAATCGACGAACGGATACCTTTGGAGTTGCTTCCAGCGCGGGACCGGGAAAAGATGCATGCGGAAGAGACTCATTTTGAAGAATTACGGCAAGTGATCTGTGAATCGATGAGGTTTACCGAAGAATCGGGCGACCTGCCTGGAGGGATGGGCCAGTATCGCATTCGGATTCCCTACTTCGACCTCCCGAGGGGTGCCTGCGGTGAGTTTCTACACTTCGTTGGCTGCCGCAATGTGATTGAGAAAGTAGGAAAGGGTTTTGGTTTCGTCCCATCGAGTATGAACCGTTATTCGTGGAAGGGGATGGGGCTCGGGCAAATCTCGCACAGTCATAGCTATGATTGGAGATTTTCAGAGGTACGGCGTATGTACAACGCGGAATTGTAGGAATAGATTGGACGTCTTCGGACGCAGGGAAGCTAGCAATCAACAGGAATGAGATTGAGCCAGGCAAGAAGGTCGAGGAAACGCTCTCCTGGTCGCGGCGCCGGGCAGCGGAACTGTGCAATCAATTTGTCCAACAACACGCCTCTTCACCTTTTGCACTGTTGAACGCCAGCCTATTCAACACTGCACTTCCCAGCGGCGCTGAGAACGAATGGCTTCAGGTCAACGAGGACGATAAGAGGCCTGAGTGGAAGGCTATACACTTCCCTGCCACGACCAGTCTGCCATTCATCTACAGTGCTCCAGAGTTTCTATACTGGAACGACCGAGAAGTATCCGTTCTCCGTTGCATCCCAGAATACGACGAAGCTGAGCACTATAAGGGTGCTACGTTCATCTCGGGCATCACACCACCCGATCGGGTGTGCAAGCTAGTACATCGTCCATTTAATTCTTTATACTATACGCCTTGCGGCGCCGCTTCCTGAGTTTGCGCGGGTGAGCCGCCTGATATTCCTTGGTCGCCTCGATGATGCGCTGGAGCTTCTCCGGTCCCTTGGTCCACGCGAACGGCTTGGGGTTCTTGTTGTTCTGGGCGATGTAATTCAGCAGGAACTCCTTGAGTTGGCGTTTCGACGTGTGCACGCTTTGCGACAAACCTCGTCTGCCAAGGATGCTGAAGAAGCATTCGACCAGGTTAACCCAGGAGGCGTGTGTGGGTGTGTAGTGGAAGTGCACCCGAGGATGTCGTCTCAGCCAGCGCTTGGCTGCTTCGTTTTTGTGAATGTTGAGGTTGTCGAGGACGACGTGCAACTCCCGTTTTGGAAAGGCGTCGATCACGTTATTCATGAATCGCAGAAAGTTCCCCGAGGTGCGGCGTTGTTTGACGTGGGCCACGACTTCTCCGCTAGCGATTTCCAGAGCCGCCAGCAGGGTCTGGGTGCCGTGGCGGATGTACTCGTTGGTCCAACTCCGAGGCTTCTTCGCACTCAATGGCAACAGAGGCTGGGTCCGGTCCAGTGCCTGGATGCCGGTCTTTTCATCGACGCAGAGCACCAGCGCGTGGTCGGGCGGGTTCAAGTACAGGCCGACGATGTCCAGCAGTTTGGCCTCGAAATCGGGATCGGGACTGAACGTGAAGCTGCGAATCCGATGGGGCTGCAGACCCGACGCCACCAACATCTGATGCACGGTGCTGGCAGGCAACCCCAGGTCCGTGGCCAGCGTGCGCACGCTCCAGCGGCTGTAATGTTCCGGCTGCTGGCACACCCGGCTCTGCACTTTCTGCAGGATTTCCTGACCATGTTTCGGTGGCCTTCCGGAACGAGCCGCATCCTGCAAGCCCTCCAGGCCCTTGCTCGCAAAACTGCGGCGCCACTTGCCGACCGTGACTTCGGGAACCTGAAGGGCGGTGGCGATCTGCTGATTGGCCTGTCCCGCAGCCGCCGCCAAGACTATGCGACTGCGCAAGGCCACGGCTTGCGAAGTAGACGCCGACCGCGCCAAGTGGTCCAACCTGGTCTTCATCACGGGATTGAGTTCGATGGCGGGTGCGACTCTCGGCATGCCTCACTATAATTGAGGTGGCCGATAATATAAAAAACTATTTGTACGATGTACTAGATCGTGGTTGGGGGTTCGCAATCGCGCCATTGTGGTCGAACCGACTGGTCGTAAAGACAACTGAAAACCCAATCCTTACATCGCAATTTGCTCATGAATGGAGATTCCTGTGCGGGGTACTTTTTTCTCATTACACTTCGGACGACGGTGCGGATATCTGGAACGCAGACAATCCACTCGTCAAACTTGTTGGCCCGACGCACCGGCAGTGGTGTTCGGAACGCTTTGAGAAGACTTACGATCCGCTGCTGTTTCGGCGGGAGCTACTAAGAGACGCCGGGCTCGCGGCAGGATGGGTCTTTTGGTGCTTGGTAAGATCGCAGTCCAAAATCTGGGAGGGCACTGTTGACCGTGACCCGCATTTCATGGAGGAAATCTGGGGGATGTTTCGGGAAATCATAGGTGATCCCTGTTGGGATGGACAGATACTTCACTGGGTTGAGGATGCGAGTGATTCCCGTTTGAGGATAATTACACCGAAGAAGTGGTTGGCTCTTTATCGACGTGCAAGCGACTCGAAGAACATTGAGTCGCTCCTGCCCGAACCTGGTGTCGAATGGCGATTGACCACCTTGCGAAAGCGGAAGTAGTTCCGTCACGGGTGACAGCCTTGCGCCACATTTCCCTTCATACGTGGCGGGTGGCCCACCCTTTTGAAAGAGACTGCCGGTAGGCACAATATAGAGAGGGTGCCCCGTGCTTGCGTTTTTTGCAAGGGCGGGTGACACTGCTCCAGCGTAAGATTCTGTGAAGTCTTTATGTCAGCATTTCGGACTGCCACCCTTCGCAAAGTGCGCGAAGGATGGGGCACCCATTTGTGTCAGCGCTGCCAACGAGATCAAAAGCCGGGGCCACCCGCCTGAAGCTGAGGGGCAACTGGAAAGACCTCGTAAAGAAGTCCCTATCCAACAAGAAGCCAGCGGAAGGCTGGCCGAGGTGGGCGGGTCGTATTTATAGTGAGCTGAGAAGGAGGTTAGCTGCAATGAGATCATCATGGCAAATTGAGGCAGGGCATCTCGAATGCCGCTGGTCTGGGGTTGGTCAGCACGTTCAATACAACCCGGCTTGGATGCAAGAGTCTTCTGGCGTTCAAGGCAGTTATTTGCCGCCCCTTCCAGATTTCGCCAGCCACAGTCCATTTGGACGGGGGGCTTACCTTTGGTTCAACCGCCATACCGCTCAATGCGATTCCGAATGACTCTCTGAGATTCAAACTGAGGCAACCGTCCGTTCCTTATTGGCGGGTGGCCCACCCTTTTGAAAGAGTCTGCCGGTAGGCACAAGATCGAGAGGGTGCCCCGTCCTTGCGTTTTTTGCAAGGGCGGGTGACGTTGCTCCAGCGTAGGATTCTGTGAAGACTTTATGTCAGCATTTCGGACTCCCACCCTTCGCAAAGTGCGCGAAGGATGGGGCACCCATTTGTGTTAGCGCTGCCTCAAAAGCCGGGGCCACCCGCCCGCTGCCCTGTGCAAACAATACCACTGCCCTTGTATGAGGTGATATCGAGTAGGAGTGCCCCACTCAAGCCAAAACCGGGTTCGAGTGGGTCGCCCGTCGGCGACATTGAGCGATTCCGGGCTTGCCGAGCTTTGCTCGGCTGGGCGGACGAGGACGTCCGCCCCTACGTGGGTTGTGGCGGGGGAGGCGTTTGCGCGGGCGAGTCGCCCTGCCACGTGGGCCTGGATGTCCTTCCTATTTACGGGCGGGGCCTATTTTCTTGACCTCATTTTTGGATTGCGGGATAACGGAATATGGAGTGTTTGCGATGATTTCGCTACTGACTATGCGTTTTAGTTTCAGCTCGTGTGCTGTCCCAGAAAAACATGGGATATCGAAATGTAAGCGGCGTGGGTCGACTTGGATGAAACAGCAGGTCCCTCCACTGCGCTCGCTTCGCTCCGCTCCGGTCGGGATGACAATATTAATTCAACGAATTTGCGGGACAGGACACTAGTCATACGAATCTTCTTAATTCACGGTTTAGCCATATGACACAACAGTTGGATGATTCGAATACGTCCTTGAACGACGGGGTGCAGCGCAACAGCAAGCGCACCGGGGAGCTTTCGGAGGCGGCGTTTCTGCATAAGGCGGTGGGGCTCGGGTTCAGGGTGACCAAGCCCTGGGGCGACAGCGAGCGCTATGACTTTGTGCTGGATTCGGGGAGGCGGTTGTGGCGGGTGCAGATCAAGTGCACGGCGGTGGAGCGGGCGGGGGGATACCATATTCAGCCGATCCATTTTGTTTATGGGAAGAACAAAGTGGTTTATACCGCGGAAGACATTGACGTGCTGGCGGCGCACATTGTTCCTCTGGATGTGTGGTATGTGGTGCCGGTGGCGGCGCTGGCGCAGGGGAAGAGTCTGCGGCTTTATCCGGATGATGGGTGCAAGACGGCGCGGTTTGAGAAGTATCGCGAAGGCTGGGATTTTTTTCGTGGCGGTGAAGGCCGGGGAGGCGACGAGCAGATGGCGGCGGGGGAGAGTGAATCCGGTGCGAGTGTTGAGGATGAGTCGATTCCACTGTGTTTTACCCGGCTGGCTCTGGTCTGGAAGCCGCGGTTTTTCGGGCGTTAGGGTGGGGCTGCCACACATGGCAAGGTGAGCGACGTGTGGGCACCCGGCCACCCGTCCAAAGGTCAGGATCAAAAGCGGCGGGCGAGGGCGCCCGCCCCACACACCACACCAGGATTTTTCCACATTGCAGCACAAGGTCCGAGTGGGCGAAGATGGCTTTGTCGTTACTCCGTGCCGCAAAAACTCACGTCCGCGTCCGGGAAAGCGCTCTCTGCATCCGCCGCCAAGCTGCGTCTGCTGAAGAAGCTGCATTGCACGCTGAGGTTTGAGAAGAAGGCAGCGCAACTGGGCGCGCGCTTTATTGCGGGCGTGGATGAAGTCGGGCGGGGCTCGCTGTTCGGGCCGGTGGTGGCTGCTGCCGTCATCCTCGATCCCGAATATCGCGTGCGAGGCCTGCGCGACTCCAAGCTGTTGCCGGCGGAACGGCGGGCTGTGCTGGCGGAACGAATCCGCGAGCACGCCGTGGCCTGGGCGATAGCGGCCGTCGATGCCGCGCGCATCGATCAGATCAACATTTACCAGGCCTCGCGTCTGGCCATGCTTGAGGCCGTCTTCGGTCTCGATCCGGTGGCCGACCATTTGCTGGTGGACGCGTTGCGCCTGGAGTGCGAACTGCCACAACAACCCATTATTCATGGCGATGCCCTTTCGGCTTCGATCGCGGCGGCGTCGATCCTGGCCAAGGTAGAGCGCGACCGCATGATTGTTGAATGGGACCCGGTCTTTCCGGTTTACGGACTGGCTTCGAACAAGGGCTACAGCACGCCTCGGCATCTGGCGGCTTTGCGCGAGCACGGACCTTCTCCGCTTCATCGCCAGTCGTTTGCGCCGGTTTGGAATGCGCCGGTGCCGCAGGATGTGCTGGCCTTCATGCTGGAGGACGACGAGGAACTCGAGAGCGCCGATCTTCGGCAAGCCTAAGGGGCGGGCGGGACGCCTACCCGACAGCCGGCGGGACGCCGGCGCTACGTTACAATTCCGTGCATGCGGCGAATGATGGTGGTAACCGCTCATCCGGATGATGAAGCCAGCAGTTTTGGTGGGTCGTTGCGTCTGTATCATGAGCGGGGAGTGGAAACCTGCGTCATCTGCCTGACGCCGGGGCAAGCGGCCACGCATCGTGGCGGCGCGCACAACGATCTGGAACTGGGCGCCCTGCGACGCGAGGAATTTGCCGCCGCCTGCAGCGTCCTGAAAGTCTCGCGCGGGACCGTGCTCGACTACCCCGACGGACAACTGCACCGGGTGGAGTTGCAGCGGGTGCTTTCCGATATCACGCTTCGCATTCGGGAGTTTCGTCCGCAGGTGCTGCTCACGTTTGATCCGGCGGGTGGGGTGACCGGGCACACCGATCACAGCATGGCATCCGTCTTCGCCACGCTCGCCTTTCACTGGGCGGGACGGAGCAATCGCTTTCCTGACCAACTGAGCGGCGCGGTAACACCTCACAGAATTCAGAAGCTCTACCACGCCACCGCCGACTTCACCCTCCCAGGACGTCAACCGGTTACACTGGCCCCGCCCACGGCTGTGATTGAGATTGGCAACTATTTGGAAACAAAAATTGAAGCGTTCCGCGCGCATGTCAGCCAGCAGCCGCTGTGGCCGCTGTTCGAGGAGTATGCACGCCAGCGCGGAAAGCGGGAGCTGTTCCATCTGGCGGCGGCGATAAAAGCCGAGCCGCTGAGGCAGGAGAGCGATTTGTTCGCGGACGTCAACGAAGATGTGGCTTAAGTGTGGGGGCGGCGCCCGTCGGCTTTTGACTTTGATTTTGTCCCTGGAATGGTTTCCGGTTTGCCACCTAGCTGAAATTGCTCCTGCCATGCACCGAGGTCAGGGGTCGGAATTAGAATCACCGCAAAAATCAAAATCAGAGTCAAGATCAAAAGCGGCGGGCGAGGGCGCCCGCCCCACATTTGTTATTTTCTTTCTTTTTTTTACCTGGGTTTGATGATTTCGGTCAGCACGTCGGGCTCGGTTTCATCCCGCACCAGATGGGGGAATTTCTCTCCACCGTGATAGTCGAGCTTGTAAGTTTTGTAGTACTCCGTGTTCTCGACCAGGAGCTCCAGCGCGGCGTGGCTGTTCTTCCCTTCCTGCAACGCGTCCCCCAGAACGTCTTTCGAGAATTTTCTGCCATTCACGGCAATCAGTTTCATGCCCGGCCCGATGCCAGCTTGCGCTGCTGGCATACCCTCCACTGTATCGGTGACTGTTCCGTCACTTTTCAGCCACAGGCCGATCGAGTATGCGGCGTTGACGCTGCCTCTGTCGCCCTCCTCGGCCTGCACCCTGGGTGAACGGGTGCTGTCATAGACCAGTTTCCAGCCGCTGCCCTCGATGCCACCCAAGGGAGCGCCGGGGCCGTGATTGGTGAGGCGCTCGGTCCAGAATCCGCGCCAGTCGTACGGCGCCACCTGGTTGAGGGTGCTGACGATATCTTCGAAGGTGTAGGTTTTCACCTGTGGAGGCCCGCCTGGCGCTCCGTGGAAGATCCGGCAAAAGTCATCGAGGGATTTCTGGCCATGAGTCTGCTGACGAATGATGATGTCAGCCCACAACCAGGTCAGCTCATCTTCTTCATAGTAGTCGAGCGCACGCCGCCATGACTTCCACTGATGGGGCGCGTCCTGCATCGCGGGCACGCCATCGGCGGTGTCCTGGAGGTTGCGCCAGGCGCGGCCAGGAGTGTGGTCGAGCTCGGCGGCGGTGTAGGCGAGCGAATCACGGAATTCTTCCGGCGTTCGCTCTCCCATGCGACCGGTAAGAATCTCTCCCAGATATTCCGTGAGGCCCTCGTACACCCACAGCAAATCGGTCTGCATGGGCTTTTCATAGTCAGAAGTCGCGAGGTCCGCGGGACGGCGGTATTTTCCATTCCAGGAGTGCACGAATTCGTGAGACAGCAATCCTGAACCCAGGAGGCGCTTGTTGGGATCGACCAGGGCCCGCTCGCCCAGGCGGCTGTCATTGGATTCGTGATGCTCCAGGCCAAAGTGGGCTACGTGGTCGCTGAGGCTGAAGAGAAAATGGTAATCGCGATAGTGCTGCGCTCCAAACAGGGCATCGGTTTGCTTGACCAGATTCTTGTAGTGTTCCCAAAGGTCGGGGGGAGCATCGAGCGCGGCCGCGCTGTCAGCAGCGACATCCATCTCCACCGGAGGCGTCTGCCCCGGATTGAGCGGAACGACTTTCAGATATTCTCCCGTGATCACCGGGCCGTCGACCAGCATGGTGAGCGAAACCGGGGCGAACTTGATCTCTCCTCCCGCCTGCGAGGTTACCACCAGCGAGGTCCCGAATTTCCACTCGGAGGGCAGGCGCAGGCTGGCGGTGTAAGTCAGGTCATCCGACGCCCATCCCGCGGGATACAGGAGCACATCGTTCCAGTTGATGACTGCCAACCTGTCGGTGGCCGTGGCGCCACCGGTGTAGATACCTTCTGAGCCTGCGGGCGAGATGAAATCCAGCGCGGCCTCGACGCTCGAAACGCCGGCGGGCACTTCAACGTGAAACGTCCAGCCATCCAGCAGGTCGCGACGCCAGGACAAACTTTTTCCGTTGGCGGTGAACTTCAGTCCGGCAAGATCCTGAATCGGGCCGGTGGGACCATGCTCGCCGGGAATCCACTTGGGATAATAAAGAGTGAGGCTACCCGGCTTGGCGGGAATAGTCATGCGGGCATGAAAGATTTTTCGGGGCGCCTCGGTGGCGTCCACAAACAGGCTGACTTGCGGAGCAGGCATGCCCGCGCCAAAGACCGGTGAAAGCAGGGCGACCAGCAGCAAGACATGGCGGAAAATTCTTCCGGGGAAGTTGGACATGAACACGCTCCATGGGCGCTTACGGAATCGATTTAGGACAGATGAATATACCAGCCGCCGGCATTCCGGTCACGCCGCCGGGTGTGGGGCGGGCGCCCTCGCCCGCCGCTTTTGCGGTTGATCTTTGTCCTGGAATTTTTTGGTTGGACATCGCGACTTCCAGGAGTTCGGATTAAGACTGCCAATTAAGAGGTCGGATCGTCCCGGCTATACACAGGGTCAAAGTCAAGAGCAGCGGGCGAGGGCGCCCGCCCCACACCGAGACTGATCGCGGATCCAAATGCCAAGTGCCAAACGCCAATCGCTGATTTATGATTTCCGCTGTGTCTTCGCACTCTCATCGCGGCCGCTTCATCACCTTTGAAGGACTTGACGGCTGCGGCAAGAGCACGCAGCTGGAAAAGCTGGCCGGAACATTGCGCGCCCAAGGGCTGTCTGTTGTGGTGACGCGTGAGCCGGGGGGGACTACGACCGGAGAGAAAATCCGCCGCCTCCTGCTCGATACCGCGACCGCAGGCCTCTCCCCGATGGCGGAGCTGGCGTTGATGTTCGCCTCGCGTGCCCAGCACATCACGGAGGTGATCGAGCCTGCGCTAGCGGAAGGGCGCATGGTGCTCTGTGACCGCTTCACCGATTCCACCGAAGCGTATCAGGGCGGCGGCCGCAAGCTGGGCAGCGAACCGGTGCTCGTCCTGCATCGCATCCTGTGCCACGGCTTGCAGCCGGACCTGACCATCCTGATGGATTCCGATGTGGCCGCTAGTGTTGAACGAGCCCGCCGCCGCAACAAAGCGGATAGCGCGAAGAATGGCCGCGCCAAACACGACGAGAACCGCTTTGAACAGGAGAGTCGGGCGTTCTTTGGCAGAGTGCACCACGCCTACCTGGCGATTGCGGCTCGCGAGCCGCACAGAGTGGCCCTGGTGGATGCGAGGGGAGCGGCGACAGAAACCCACGCGCGGATTGTAGAGATTGTGCGGAAAAAGATGAAGTTGACAGCGAGGACGGCGTAGGGCAGCTTTCAGTGCTCGGTGCTCACTTTCAGTTTTCAGTCCTCAGTTCTCAGTCCTCCGTTTTCAGTTCTCAGTCCTCAGTTTTCAGTTCTCAGTGAAAACAATTGGGCCAGGCGATTCTGCTAGACTCAACAAATCCGGCCCAGGCTAGATGCTAATTGCCAAGCGCCTTGGCTGAAAGCTGAGATCAGTGTTCACCGACTTCCAGGGTAATTCCGACGTCGTTCATCGCCTGCGCGAGATGCTGGCGCGCGACCGCTTTCCTCAAGCGGTAGTTCTGTCTGGTCCTGCAGGTTCGGGAAAATACACCCTGGCGCTCATGCTGGCCAAGGCGATCAATTGCCTTGCGCCAATCGTGACGGATGGCCTGCCCGATTTCTGCGGCAAATGTTCCAACTGTTTGCGTATTGCGCAATCAGAGGACCTGGATGCCCGCTTCGAGGAGGCAGTCGAGGCGCGGGAGAATTTGCGCGAGACAGATAAAAGAGAAACACGCCTGTTTGTTCAGACCCACCCTGATGTGCTGGTGATCCCGCCCGACCCGCCGCAGATGATGATCAAGGTCGATCAGGTGCGGCGCGTGATCGAGACCATTTATTACCGGCCAGGCGAAGCCCGGGAGCGGGTTTACATCTTCACCGAGTCATCCTTCATGAAGGAGGCTGCCAACTCGCTGCTGAAGGTGCTGGAAGAGCCGCCCCAATTTGCGACCATCTTTTTGCTGACCGAAAACCCGGGCGAGCTGTTGCCAACCATCCGCTCGCGGTCCATGGTCATCACGCTGGCGGCGCTGCCGGCGGAGGAAATCGAGCGAGACCTGGCTAAACATCGTCCGGAGTGGACGCCCAAGCAGCGTGCGCTGGCCGCCCGTCTGGCCAACGGCGCCATTGGGGCGGCTCGAGGCTTTGACCTGGCGGGCTACACCGCCGCTCGCGCCCAGGCCCTGACCATTTTCAACACGGCCCTGCGCGGCGCGGATCATAGTGAGCTATTCAAGATGACTGAGAGCTATCGCGCCGGCGCCGACGGGCGCGTCAAGTTGGAGAAATTGCTACGCACGCTGTACAGCCTGCTGCAAGACCTGACCTTCCTGAATTCGAGCACGCCGGAACTGGTCCGCAATACCGACATCGAGCTGGAACTGAAGAAGTTATCGGAGGTTGCGGATTTCGGCTGGATCGCCTTCGCCGCCGACCGCCTGAACGACGTCGAGCGGGGGATGCGGCGTAACCTGTTGCGCTCACTGTCCCTGGATGCGTTTGCGACCGCGCTGGAACGCGTGTAGGGCGGGCGCCCTAGCCCCGCCGCCTTGCTGTTGACCCTGATATTCGCCTTTCACACGGCGATTTTGATTCCCCTACCTGCACCTTTTTGCCGGTATATCGAAGGTGAATTTGGGTTGCTGCCGAAGGTCCAGGTCAAAAGCGGCGGGCGAGGGCGCCCGCCCTACATGCGCCAATTGCTAAGTGCTTTCTCCCCCACTAGTTGGGCATTGTCATAGCCGCAGTTGCTGTGCTAGGTTATCAACAACTCACGCCTTCATCCCACAATCAGAGCAGCGCGGTTGTGGCCCGCAAAAAGCGTGTCTAACGGGTGGCGCCATGAAAGATGCAGTCGATTCACTTCCAGCCGATCGGTCTGTGGACGCGGAGGCTTTTGCCAATCGCAAACTCATTCGCCCTTCCCTGAACCGAGCCGACCACAATCATGCGAATCATGTGCAGGCACCGATGAGCGACCACCGAGAGCGGCCTGAACGCGGTGATCGACACGACCGGCCAGGCGGTGGCGGCCGGAAGTCTGCGCCCCCAGAACAGACCAATGCCGAGAACTTTTACTACCAGAAGCAGATGCAGTCGAAAACCCCGATGGTGATCGTGCTGCGTGATAACGAGGAAATTCACGGCATGATCGAGTGGTACGACAAGAGTTGTCTGAAGGTAGCCCGCAACGGCCAGTCCAACCTGCTGATATACAAGCCGGCGATCAAGTACATGTTTAAAGAGGGGGAGAACAGCAAAACGTAGTTTTCAGCTTTCAGCTCTTGGCTTTCAGCCATCAGCTCTTAGCGACAGCTGGTTCTTTCGGACGCGCCCCGCCATAACTTGAGGGAAAATAGCGAGTAAAACCGATACCCCAAAAGAACTGCGCGGCGGTCGTCAATTGTCGCCCGAGCAAGGTCCGGCGTGGGGATGAACTGGTAAGAGCGCGCCATAAGAAGTCGAACTCAGCGTGAGACGTATGCAGCAACCCCGACCCTTCCCAGGCAACTGAGAGCGCCAGAATCAGGCCAAGAGAATAGAGTGCGAGACGCAGCCACTTGTTTCGTATGATCGGCTGCCGAATTCCCGAAAGGCTCCGATCCAACAAGAATCCCAACCAAGCCCAGAAAACGGCCACGCCCGGAAGCTGAAGCGGCAACTTCGCTGCTACCAGCGGTGAAGGTCCAATTAGGAGTGCGGCCAAACCCTGAGCTGTTGTAACCGGCAAGTCGTCCCATACGCCGGCCCCTTTTAACCAAGACCGGTCCAAATGAAATAGGGTACCAGCCACCACAAGCGCGATCGCCGGCAGGAGAAAGATCCAGTGAAGTTTTCTTTCAGGGGTGGGCGCGATATTCACACCGGTAATGACACCGCATCGAGCGAGTCCGTTCCGTGGGCCCAGCCCGACGCCCGAGGTCAGAGTTTCGGCAGTACGATTCCCTTCTGCGCCTGGTACTTGCCTTTGCGGTCGGCGTAGCTGACTTCGCAGACTTCATCGCCAGTGAAGAAAAGGATCTGGCACAGACCCTCGTTGGCGTAGATCTTCGCGGGCAGGGGGGTGGTGTTTGAAATCTCGAGGGTGACGAAGCCTTCCCACTCCGGCTCAAACGGCGTGACGTTCACGATGATGCCGCAACGGGCATAGGTGGACTTGCCGACGCAGATAGTCAGGGTGTCGCGGGGAATCTTAAAATATTCGACCGAGCGGGCCAGGGCGAAGGAGTTGGGTGGAACGATGGCGCACTCCGAACTGACGGTTACAAACGATCGTTCATCGAAATTCTTGGGATCCACCACGGTGCAGTTGACGTTGGTGAAAATCTTGAACTCGTCGGCTACGCGCAAGTCGTAGCCATAAGAAGACAGACCGTAAGAGATCACTCCCTCCCGCACCTGCTTCTCGGAAAAGGGGTTAATCATGTCTTTCTCGATGGCCATCTTGCGGATCCAGCGGTCGCTCTTAAGCATGCAGCTCCTTAACTGATTGGGGAATTGGGGAATTTTGTAATTGGGTAATTGGAAAGTCATCCCCTCGGGTCTTGGTTTTAAATTACCAAATTGCCCGATTTCCCAATTACTCAATCTTGTCCGGCTGGATGCCGTCATCTTACGGGACAACAGCTGCCGTTGACAATCTCTCTTATGTCCCTTAGCATCAGTCACTTGGTAGGTTATTCTCAGTTCGACGGCGGGAGCCTCCAATGATCAAGCTGGACATTATCAATGAAGTAGTGAACAAGACTGGCATTACCAAGACCAAGGCCGAGTTGGCCGTCGAAACCGTTTTCGAAAGCATGCGGCGCTCGCTCACCAAGGGCGAACGTATTGAATTGCGGGGCTTTGGCGTGTTTAACGTGCGGCCGCGCAAGACCGGAATCGGGCGCAACCCGCGCACCGGCGCCGAGGTCTCAATTCCTCCCGGCAAGGCGGTCCGCTTCAAACCCGGCAAGGAGTTGCAGTCAATCGACTGAGCCTGGGTGGCGGCCCGCGCCCAGCCCTGGTTCCCAGGCCGCCGGTGTGACCCGCACGGCAACTCCCCACTCAGCTGGGCAGACTAAAGCTTTCATGTCCGACCTCAATTCCCCACTTCCCGCTCCACAGACCGCGTATCTGCCGGCAGAAGTGTATGTGGTGCGGCCACCGAATCCCAGGTACTGGCTGCACATCCTGTTGTTTGTCGCGACCATCTTCACCACACTGGTGGTGGGGGCCAAGATGGAATTTGATTTCCTGCATAACGCGCCACCGTTTGTTCATGGCGAGGAAACTCTGCCGCTGTTTCCGGTGGGCTGGGCGCTGCAGGAGCCCTCCCGCCTGCTGCTGGGGATTCCCTTCTCCGCCACCCTGCTGCTGATTCTTCTGGCACATGAGATGGGACACTACCTGTACTGCCGCTACTACGGCGTTTATGCAACCCTTCCCTTCTTTATCCCCGCGCCTACCCTGATCGGCACGCTGGGCGCAGTGATTCGGATACGCTCGCCCATCCGTTCGCGCTGTGCGTTGTTCGATATCGGGATTGCGGGTCCGATCGCCGGATTCGTAGTCGCGCTGATCGTGCTGGTCATCGCCATGAACCATTCCCGCGTCATGCCGGGAGTGATGGCGAATTCCGATATTGAGATGGGATATCCGCTGATCTTCCACCTGCTATGGACGGTGCTTCCGCTGGCCGACGTGCACGGCGGCTCTTCGGCGCTGCAGGATATTTATTTTCATCCCACGGCCGTCGCTGCCTGGGTTGGGATGTTTGCCACGGCGCTGAATCTTCTTCCCGGCGGGCAGCTGGATGGCGGGCACATTGTTTTTGCGCTGAATCCGCGGGCGCATCGCATCGTGTCCAGGCTGACCATTCTGGCGCTGATTCCGATGGCATTTTATTTCTGGGCGGGCTGGCTGTTGTGGGCCATTCTGTTGCGGATCAGCGGCATGCGACATCCCATGGTGGAAGAATGGCCGGGGGTGACTCCGGGGCGGCGCTGGCTGGCGGGGTTCGCCTTGCTGATGATGGTGGTTACGCTAACGCCGGCACCGTTCGCGCATAGCTCCCTATTACAAGTGGTGCGCGCGCTACGCGGGCAATAGATTTCGTAGCACCGGCATCTCGCCCGCATTTAGCCTTAGTGCGGGCGAGACGCCCGCACGACAGCCGGCGGGATGCCGGCGCTACCAAGGGCTAGTCCTCCACCACTCTGGCCGTCATCTCAACCGAGGGCTCACCGCCCGCGACTTCCTGGGCCACGATCAGCTGTCGGGCTTCGACGCGTATTTTAGGCAGGTGAAAATAGAAGAGAAAGGCGGCACCAATACAGGCCACGGCGCCGACAGAAACGGTAAACGAGGCTCCCAGATGTTCGGCCAGGGCGCCGGCAAACAGCGACCCAAAAGGCGCCATCCCCATGAACATCATGGTGTACATGGCCATGACGCGGCCCCGCAGATGGTCAGGCACCATGGCCTGGATCAGCGTGTTCGAGGACGACATTCCCAGCATCATGCAGAATCCCACGGGCAGCAGCAGAGCGGCGGACAGCCAGAAGTAGCGCGAGAGGGAAAACAGCACCAGGCAGAGGCCGAAGCCGCCACAGGAGAATGCGACCCAGCGGCCCAGTCCCAAGACTCCGGAGCGCGTGGCCAGCGTAAGTGCGCCCAACATCGCGCCGACGCCGGTTGCTCCCATCAGGATTCCCAGGCCGCGGGCCCCGCCGTGCAGAATCTGGTCGGCAAAGACGGGCATGAGCACGGTGTAGGGCATGGCCACCAGGCTGACCAGTCCGAGCAGAAGCAGCAGGGCGCGAATGGGCGCGGTGTGACGGGCGAAGCGATAGCCTTCGATCAGGTGGGCCAAGGCCGGACCGTGCGCTGCCAGGCTGGCCGGGCGGGCGACCCGCATCAGCAGCAGGCCTGTGATCACCGCAGTGTAGCTTAAAGAATTCGCCAGAAAGCACCAGCCTTCGCCGATCCTGGCTACGAGGATCCCGGCGATGGCAGGCCCGATGATGCGCGCTCCGTTGAACATGGAAGAGTTCAGCGCAATGGCATTCATCAGGTCTTCCTTGCCCACCATGTCCACCAGGAACGATTGCCGCGCGGGAATATCGAAGGCGTTGACCACGCCCAGAAGCGCCGCCAGCACGAAGATGTGCCACACCCGGATGAGATGAGTAAGAGTAAGAGTGGCAAAGACCAGGGCCAGAATCATGGCCGAAATCTGGGTTCCGATTACGACCCGCTGGCGATTGAAGCGGTCGGCCACGATGCCACCCACCGGGGCCACCAGGAATACGGGAATCTGGCTGGCGAATCCTGCCGCCCCCAGCAAGAGCGCAGAGCCGGTCAGGCGATAGACCAGCCATGACTCTGCAATACTTTGCATCCAGGTACCGATCAGAGAGATGAGCTGCCCGCTGAAGAAAAGCTGGAAGTTACGGTGGCGCAAGGCACGCAGGGTGGCCGGCAGCCCATCGGTCTTCTGCTCTGTGTGTCCGGAGTTCACCGACAATTACCCGTTCGACGGGTTGGAAGTGCCCGCATCGATTATTTTCAGTCCGCTGTCCTGGATGCTGCCGGCAATCTCCGGATTTTGAGGGGCTGAGGGCAACTTCTGGCTTCCGCCCGGCCCCGGCGTAGAGTAGAGTATTCGATGTTCGACGTCGGGTTGTCCGGGAGTTTCCGACATGATTGGCTAGTATAGAGGCTGGGCACTCGTTGACAGGGAATTTTCCGCCCGCGGAGAGAATTCCACTCGATGTCGCCTTCGGCAAAAGCCATTCAGATGTTGGAATGCGGACGATCGGAGAAACCATGAGCACGGTCCAGGTTCACCTTGAGCGCCGCGCCTCTCAGCGCTTTGACTTTCAGCTTCCGATTGCAGTGCGCTTGTGCGGTAGCGAGCGCGAGGGCTGCGGTTTTACCCAGGACTTGAGCGGGCGCGGAGCATTCTTCTACACCGATTTTCAAGTTGCGGAAGGGGACGCGGTTGAACTCACGTTCGTGATGCCTGCTGAAATCACGCTGACGGAAAATATGCGAGTCCGCTGCCGTGGACGCGTGACTCGTGTTCTGGCGGTAGAAAGCAAGTTCGGAGTGGCGGTGCATCTGGAGGGATACGAGTATCTCACCGCGAGCGAGAGCGCGGCTCAAGCAGCGGCCAGCTTCCCGCGAGTTTCCGGCGGACACAACGCCAACCAGACCCGGAAGGATCGTCCCGTTCCAGGTTCGCCCGCGTTGGCAGTGGAAGGCTGAGGAGCGGGGGTGCGGCTTTCCCCCAGGTCCGGGGCACAAGCCGTGGCAAGGGCTGCGGGGTGCGGTTTTTCCACGGTTTTACTCCTTCCCAATCCCACCCTTTTTGCATAGAATGTCAGCTACAGATGGAAGAGCGGCTTCCGATTCCTCCTGATATTGTGTCCCCCAGCAACGCTTGACGATTCGGCAGCGGTGTGCTTTTCGCCTGGTAGATTCGAATTTCTCCGGGGAGATTTGGTGAGTTACGGAAGTCACTTGGCGTAGCCCTTTTATCTCAATAACATACTGAAACAAGAAACAGAGTGATGCCAATGCAGGGTGTTGCGGTAACTCTTCTGACCGAAGACCGAGAACGGCTGTCAGTGCTCCAGCATCGTCTGGACGGGACCGGGATGGGGCGCAACGTCTTCAGCCACGTGGGCTTTCCGACCAGCCCCACGGACCCGGTGCTGCGCCAGATCCAGGACGTGCGGGCAGAAGTCGTTATAGTGGATATTGACGCGCACAATCCTGCGCGAGCCATCAGCGCAATCGAACTGATTCAGGCCAACACCAGCGAAATCGCAATTTTTGCGGTCGGTGAACTGAGCCATCCGCCCACCATCGTGGCCGCGATGCGCGCCGGGGCGGGCGAGTTCCTGGAACGCGAAGCGACCTCCGAGGCCCTGATCGAGGCCTTCACGCGCTTTGCTGCCTCCCGCGGCAAGGGCCGCACTTCTTCGGGTCGGGCACGTATCTTCACCGTGATGAATTCCAAGGGAGGCGCGGGCGGCACTACGGTTGCCGTCAACACCGCCATCGCCCTGCAGGAAACCGTGGGCGGAGTTTTGCTGGTGGATTTTGCGCCGCTGGGACATTGCGCTCTTCATCTCAATGTACGGCCCACGTTCGGAGTGGTGGACGCGTTGCAGAATCTGCACCGCCTCGATGCCTCGCTGCTCGAAGGTTTGATGACCCAGTGCAAGGGCGGACTGCAATTGCTGGCCGGTCCGCAACAGCCGCAGGGACTGGCGCCGACGGCGGCGGAACTGGCGCGGCTCTTCGATTTGCTGGTGTCCCACTTCCGATATGTCGTAGTGGATTGCTCGGGGCGGGTGGACCAGACGGCGCGGTCGCTCTGTGATAACTCCAATGCGGTCCTGCTGGTGGCCCAGGCGGACGTGGTTTCGCTGTGGAGCGCCAGCCGCATACGAGCGTTTCTGGAAGAGGGCGGCACCCGCGACCGGGTCCGGGTCGTTCTCAATCGGTACAAGAAGATTCCCGGTTTCACCGACGAGGACGTGGAAAAGGCCACCAGTTGCAAACTGCTCTGGAAAATTCCCAACAACTACCAGTCGATTGCGCCCGCCATCGACAAGGGAGTTCCGGTGGCCATGCATGAGAACACTGACATTGGCCGCTCCTTCCGGTCGCTGGCAACAGCTCTGGCCCAGGCATCCCCAACTTCCGAGGGCTCACTGGATTTGTCGTATCACGACGAGAAGGCTGATCCTTCCAAGAAGCCAGCCGGCCGGCTTTTGATCTCGCCCTTGCGCGCGGGCCAGTAGGTTTTCCCGGTGACCCGATTGTCCAAGTACCGTGTGCTCATCTGCGGAATCCTTTCGCCGCTGGCGGCCCTCTTCCTGTATGTGCTGGTCTATGGGACCCTGACCCGTTACAGTGCCGACCTCGAAAAGGACTGGCTCTTTCGACTCTCCGTCTCAACGCTCGCGATGACGGTGCCGTTTTTTGTGACCCTGGCTCTGGCGATAAAGGACCGCGGCCGGCACGCGCTTTCGCTGGCTGGAAAGGTAGGTCTGGTCATCGCTTTTCTCTCGCTGGGACTTGCCTGGAAGCCAGTGAGCGACGGCATCCTCCGCTCCAGGCAATCCAGAAACCTCGCCCTGCGGGACGTGGCGGCACCGACCTTCGACACTCCTGATATTCAGGGGAACATTCAGCGCCTGGCCGATCAGAAAGGTAAAGTCGTGTTGGTCAATATCTGGGCGACCTGGTGCGGACCCTGCCGGCAGGAGATGCCGAAGCTCGACCACTTATACCGGGAGCATCAGGGTCAAGGGTTCATCGTGTTCGGGCTTTCAGACGAGAGCATCGATCAACAAAGAAAGTTCGTGGAACAGGTCCCTGTGACTTACCCGCTTCTGACCGTCAGCGGAACAATCCCGAACCTGTATCGCGACATTGCGCGTTACCCGGCGATTTTCCTGATCGACCGGCAGGGACGGCTGCAGCCTGCGCCCGGCCCGGACCAACCTTTCGCAAAGGTTGAGGCCGCCGTCGATACTCTCCTCGCGCCCGGTTCCTGATTATGTCCGCCGCGCCGGAGTGCAATTCGTTACTCTTCATGGTCGCGAGCCTGAGTCTCGCACCTGAAACACATACAGCGAGTGGTCGAGTATTCTGACCGGCTTCTGTTGCAGCAGCCAGCGGTAGCTCTCCGGCTCGGCCAGGTACTGTCCCGAAAGATTGGTTGCGCTCACCACGACCGTACCCGAAACATCTTTGTCTCCGCCGAAGAGATCAGAGTGGATTCCGTAGGCTTGGGGATCGACGCTGCCAAAATAAGACAGCGAGATGCGCTCGCCGGGATGATTGCGTTGATAATCTCTGAGAGCCAGCAGTCCCTGCCCCCAATCGAGGTTGCTGTCGGTCAGCAGGCGATAGCTTTCCGAGGAGCGGACAAAGGGCGTGAAGTACGAGAGGTAGCCCGGAGCGAAGCGTAGCGCGTCAGCCGCATTGAGCGTCGCCAGCAGGATCAGGAGCGCGACCGCCGCGGGTCTCTGCCGCCCCCATACCCATACCGCTGCCGCAAATAAAATCGCAAAGGGATACAGGGGCAAGACGTGCCGCTCTCCCAGGTTGAAGCGGGCGAAAATCGCCATCGCCAGGTAGAGCGCAGGGAATGACGCCATGATCCAGAGATCCGGCGGGACGCTGCAGTTTTCTTCTGACTGCCAGGATCGCCAGGCCGGTCAGGGACAGGCCAGAACGAATCGTCGGCCACTTCAGCAGGATCACGACCGGGTAGTACAGCTTCCATCCGCCGTGAGTTGAAACTTCTCCCAAAAAGAATGCTGGCTGGCCCTGGCGGTTGTGCCGCACCAGTTCACGGAAACCTTCAACGTACTCTCCAGCCGGAATCAGGACGCTGTAGTTGCTGCCGCGCGCCGGCTTGACGATCGGCTGGTTCCAGTTGGGGAAGGTGGCGGTCAAGGTGCCATCGCGGACGGTCAGATGGGCCACGTGAAAAAAGTATCCTGCCCAGACCACCACGAATGCGAGCAGCAGCGCCGCCGCGGTTCTTGCCCCAGTTCCACCTGTTGGGCGGCTGGATCATTTTGTCCGCGCCCAGAAGAAGCATCCATGCCAGAGCCAGCACGAACATGGGCGCCGTAGAAAACTTTGCCAGGAGCATCAGGCCCAGTAGGAGTCCGAGGACGAAAGTCTTTTGCCAGGTCGGCTCTCTTCGCCAGCGCACCAGGTTCCAAGCGGCGGCGAAAATGAACAGAGTGGCAGCGCCATCGGTGGTCGCAATCGAAAAATGAGCAATCAGCGAAGGCGAAAACGCGAACAGGGCGAGCGCGAAATTCGCCGCTGTCCGAGAAAATAACCGATCTGCGGCCCGCCATACCAGCCAGGCCAAGGCCAGTCCCAGCAGGAAATTCATGGCACGGGCCCGCCAGGCCAGAGAGATTGGATCGGGAGCAATGCGATTGACGCGAAATGAATCCGGCAACTGCTGTATTTCCACTTGCCACTTTGGAGCGATGAGCGGCAGCGCGCACCACAGGCGGGCCAGCGGAGGGTGATCGTTGTACTGTTCGAAGCGTCCGTAACGCCAGGCGTTCAGTCCTTCCGCGATGTGTACAGGCTCATCGTAGGTCAGCGATTGAGTGCGGATGAACCAGGCGCATTGCGCCACATAGAGGAATGCCAGCACGGCTGGAAGGAGCCACCGCAGCCTCGCTGCCGGAAGAGCTTTCGGCGCGGGTGCAGGGAGTATGGGTTGAGACATTTGCGGACGAGTCATTCTGGGCCCGCCGCGGTCGCGGGAGTTCACTTTACTTCAGCGTGCAGGCTCGGGCAAGCGCGGGCGCTGTGCACATCAGATCCTGCGGGAGTGAAGTTCCTCAGGATGACCTCGGGGTGCAGGGGGAATTCTTCAAACTGAGTCATTACCCAGGCGGGATACTTCACACTGACTCCGGCTGCTAGACTGGGAAACTCGTATGGACAAATCGTCCGTCACTCGGCCGTGCAATGCCGGCTCGCTGCTGATCCTGGGTCTGGGTTCGGGAATATTTGCGGGCTTGGTGGAAGGAGCGGGACTGCTGTTCTTCCAGCGGGTCAATTGGGCGCGCTGGGGCCCGATGATCCACGTGTCCGGGGAGATTCTCTGGATTTCTCCGATCGTGGATGTCATTCTTTTCCTGTCTCTGGCGCTGATCTGCTGCGCCGTGGCTCGTTTCTCCTCTCGTTTTCCCGCAGGTCGAGTGCTGGTCTTTCTGCTGGCCTTCTTCAGCGTCTATGACTGGCTTACCTTGACCGGCCGGCTCTACCACCGCGCCTGCTTGCTGCTGGCTTTGGGTGTCGCCGTGGCCTTCGCCCGTTGGTGTGGCAAGCGGGAAAATGCGTTCCTGCAATTCTGGAAGAGAACCGCACCTTGGATACTCGCGCTGTGGATATTCGTTTTTGCCGGAATGCAAGGTGGCAGGTGGCTGGAAGAGCGAAGTGCGGTGGCGCATCTTCCGTCTGCCGCGCCGGGTGCACCGAACGTGCTGGTGATTGTCGAGGACACGCTGCGGGCTGATCATGTTTCCGCCTACGGCTATGCTCGGCTGACCAGCCCGAATTTTGACCACCTGGCGCAGCAGGGAGTCATGTTTGAGAATGCGGTTTCCACTACTTCGTGGAGCCTGCCCTCACACGTTTCGCTCTTGACCGGGCGTTACCAGTTTGAGCACGGGATTGGAAACGTGCAGCCGGCGCCGTGGCTGGGATGGGACCGCAAAGGCTTGGGCGGATTTCCAACGCTCGGAGAAGTCCTGCAGCAACAGGGTTATCGAACAGGGGCATTTTCCGCCAATCGGACTTACTTCACTACAAGTCTCGGCTTTGGACGGGGTTTCCAGCATTTCGAAGATTATTTCCATTCGCCGGCCGACATGTTCATTCGCACTCTCTACGGCCGGGAGTTCGCACGCATTTATCTCAACCGGACCGACAAGAGCAAGGTCAAGCGCGCGTTGCGTTACTTCGGAATGAACTCGATGCTGGACAAGGATTCGGAAGGGTCGGGGAATTATGGCGGCGCGCAGGGAGTACGAAAGCGGGCCGACGTGGTGGACCGGGAACTCCTACATTGGATTGACCGCGGAGAAAACGATCGCGGTGAAACGCATCCATTTTTTGCCTTCCTCAACTATTTCGATGTGCACTATCCCTACGGCGGCCCGCCCACCTATCTCAAGCCGGAGTGGGACCGTGGCGGCCGGATAGACGAATACGATGCCAGCGTGAAATATGCCGACGATGCGCTGGGGCGACTGATGCAGGCGCTCGGCCAGCGCGGGCTCTCTGACCATACTCTGGTCATCGTAACCTCAGATCACGGCGAGTCTCTGGGACAGCATGGGCTGACCTATCACGGCCAGGCGCTCTATCGCGAGTTGATCCATGTGCCGCTGGTGATTTTTTATCCTGGCCATGTGCCTGTGGGCGTGAAGGTGCAAGCACCGGTGACCAATGCGGCGATTCCCGCGACCATTCTGGATATCCTTGGCGTCCGCGCGCAGCAGGACGCTTTTCCCTGTTCCTCACTCAGCGCGCTGTGGCAAACCGGCGGCGGGAGTGATTGGCCCGATCCTGTGTCCGAACTGGCGCGCAACGACATTGCGGACAAAGAGGACAGGGCTGCGGCAAAGATCGTGCCCACTGCGACGACCGGATCCATGAAGTCCCTGGTGACGGCGCAGTGGCAATTCATCACCCACGAAAGTATGGGCGATCAGCTTTACGATTGGGCGCTCGATCCCGCAGAGTCCAACAATCTCATTCACTCGCCGGAGGGGCAGACGGCGGCGATCCTCTTGAAGTCGCGCCTGGAAAATGTGATGCGACCAGTGAAATAGACTTGTCGCCGGGCTCTTTAACGAGTTGGAAATTCTGAAATTGAATGAGAGGTAGGTAGCCGTACCTACCTCTCTCGTGGGGGTGAAACTCCTCAAAACTGCGACCGGGGTAGGTCGCTTATGAGGTCACAGGAGTTGGTTTCACGGTAACCCCGGCGGTGACTGAGCGCAATACTGAGAAAATACTACTGCCAGTCCTATAAGTGGCAGACCGATTGCGCCCCACGATTCCCCCCTAAATCGAGCGCAGAGCGGCGATGGGGTCGGCGGAAGCGGCACGGGTTGCGGGAAGGGCCGAGGCCAGAAGCGCCATCAGCATCATGATCAGGACACCCGCCAAGTAAACGAGTGGGTCGGTTGCGCTGACCTCGAAGAGGAACGAGGTGACCAGGCGTGACGCGGCCAGCGAACCCAGGACGCCGAGGACGCATCCGAGCAGGGCCATTTTCGCACCGGAAATAAGAATGAGTCGCGCGATGCCGGCGCGCTGCGCGCCCAGGGCCATGCGGATGGCAATTTCCTGGCTGCGCAGCGAAACGGAGAACGCCACAACGGCATAGATCCCCGTGACCGCGAGCAGGAGAGCGCCCAAAGCAAAGGCGGTAATAAGGTCGGTGTTGAAACGGCGCGGCGCTTCCGCGCTGGAGAGTACGTCATTCATCGGCTGAACCTGTTGCAGGGCGAGCAGCGGATCAATCTCGGCGATGGCCGAGCGCAAGGTTCGGATCATCTGCTCGGGTGGAAGGGCCGAGCGCAGGGTAATGCATCCACCCGCGGCATCGATGATTGTGCCTGAGGTCCGAGGACCAAAAAGAATTGCAGGCTGCTGCGCCGGGATATACCACTGAGCCATGCCAGGCTCATCGCGAGAACCGAATCTGGCATCGGCAACGACGCCGACTACCGTCGCCCACGGCAGTCCCTTCTTGGGGTTGCCGACATGTATGCGCCTCCCGATGGCCTGCTGACCCGGCCACGACTGTCTGGCCATGGACTGGCTCACGATCGCAACCAGCGGAGCGTTGGAGCGATCTTCCATGGTGAAGTACCGGCCCTCGAGCAGCGGAATACCCATGGCCTGGAAGTAGTCTCCATAGGTGGTGGAGAGCATGGAGAATTGCAGCTTCCAGCTATCGGCGGGCATACCTTCGACGGTGTAGGTGCTCTCGCGCACCGCACCGGATGCAGGCAGCTGGTCGGTCATACCAACCGCGACCATTCCGGGCTTGCTGGCCAGCCGGTCGATAACGGCATGGTTGAAGAGATCGACGGAAGCGTCAGTACTGTATTGGTCTAGGGGCAAGCGATATTCGGCGATGAGGACGTGGTCGGGGTGGAAACCGGGATCGACGGCGCGCATTTTCTGGAAGCTGCGCAGGAATGCGCCCGAGATAGTTAGCAGCACGAGGGCGATGGCGATCTCCGAGACCACCAGCGTGGAGCGCAGCCAGGTGTGACTCGAAGCTCCGGTGCCGGTTGCGGCGCCCTCTTTCAAGCCCTCGATGAGGTTGGCCCGCAAGGCCGCGAAGGCGGGCGCAAGGCTGCATAGAATGCCGGTTGCCAGGGCGAGCAGGAGAGCAAAGGCGACCACCATTCCGTCCATGGCAATGGAGTTGACGCGTGGCATGGAGTCCGGCAAAAGATGCAAAGCGGTACGAATGAGAGTCGCGGCGAATGCGAGCCCGAGCAGGCCTCCGGGAATGCTGAGCAGCAGACCTTCAAAAATCGATTCACGAATAATGACCGCAGAACGAGCGCCGAGAGCAAGGCGGAGCGCGTATTCGCGGCGACGACGAATGGCCCGGACCAGAAGCAGGCCGGCGACATTGGCGCAGGCAATCAGCAGGACGATAGAGACAGTCAAGAACAGGGTGCGGAGCAGCGACCGGACCTCGGCGACCGCGTATTCAGTCAGCGGCGTGACGTCACCGCGGATGTGGATTGCGGACATGCCGGCCGGGATCTTGCTCATGATCTGTCTGGCGACACGGTCGGCGTCCTGCGCGGCCTGCGACACGGTGATGCCCTGCTTGAGGCGGGCAACCATCTGGTATCCCCAAAAGCCGGCGTGCTGCTCGGAGAGTTCCTCCGGGGTAAGGCTCATCGGCACCCAAAGCTGCGCCTGGTCGAGAGTTCCGTCTTCGATCGGAAATTCAAAACTGCGGGGCATGACGCCGATAATCGAGTAGGGCCTGCGGTCGAGAACGATGGAGCGCTCGAGCACGTGGGGATCGCGGTTGTAACGGGTCAGCCACAGGGCATAACTGATAACGGCGAGGGGCTGATGGGCGTTCTCTTCCTCCGGCGAAAAGATGCGGCCAAGAATCGGATGTACGCCGAGGGTTGGGAAGACGCCTGCCGTGAAGCGGGCACCGTTGATTTCTTCCGGAGTTCCGCCACCGGAGAGCTCATAGCGGGCACTGGTGTAGCCGCCGAGAGATGAGAAGGCGCTGGTGGCATTCGAGTAGGTGCCGATCTCGCGGGCAGTGACGGGGATGCTCGGGTTGTCCCCCAGATGATCTCCCAAAAGAACCAGGCGGTCAGGGTCGCTGAATGGGAGCGGCCGCAACAGGATCCCTTCAACCAGCGAGAAAATAGCGGTGGTGGCGCCGATGCCCAGGGCCAGCGTGAGCATTACGGTCAGGCTGAAGCCGGGTGCCTTTCGCAATTGGCGAAATGCGAAGCGGAGATCCTGTGCCAGCGCATCCATGGATCCTCCTTATAGTTTGGTCGGCGCATCAGCTGAATACACACCACAAATGGAAGACCGCTTTCACACTCTTGACGCAGGGTTCATCTTAGAGCTGCACAGGCAACAATTCTGGTAAAGAACTGCTCTTCCATAGTTGGCTGATGTATATATCTTCTTCGTACGCTAGCGTTCAATGGCCCAAATTTCCTGTAATATGCCAGGACAGTTCGTGAGACAATTTCACCCGGAGGCTCCCCCAATGTACCTGCGCCTGGCCTTTTGGACCTTGTCCATTGCCTACACCTCCGCCCTGTTCTCCCGCGGTACCAGCGGCGCCTCGCCCGGCATCATGCTTTCCGCGGCTGCGCTCGGCGCGATACTCGGCTTCAGCCTGGGTGGCATGTTCGTCAGCCGGCGTACGCGCAAGCGTGGCTGACTCTTTTGCCGTAACGCAACAACAAATTCAAAAGCTTCCCAAGGACTTAATCCCCTTGGATTCCACGCACTCATAGGCGCGGCCTGCCGCCAGGTTCTTGTGCTCCTCTGTCCCGCCGTTGGGCCAATCGATTACCAGGCGATCAATCCGGTCGCGCTTGCCCACACCAAAAGTGAGAGCGAGTTCGGACTGCGACAGGTAACTTGATCCTCCCTTGACTAATCGCGACTGACTGCTCTCACCGTGAAAAATACGCACGCGCGCTCCGATGGCGTCGCGGTTCGATTTGGTGCCGACCAGCCGAATACGAATGCTCTTGTTGCCGGCGAGTTGGTCATTGCGAAAGAGATAGGCGGGGCCGTTGTTGGTGGTCATCAGCAGATCGAGATCGCCATCGCGATCGAAGTCGCCGTAAGCCAGGCCGCGTCCGACTTTAGGTTGAGTGAAACCGCCGCCGATTTCGCCGGCCACGTCGCGGAATCTTCCCTGCTCATCGTTGAGAAACAACTGCGGCGCCTGGGCGTAGCCGACGCCGCGCACATTGCGCACGGTATCATCGATGTGTCCGTTCACCACCGCCAGGTCGAGCCAGCCATCGAGATCGGCATCCAGAAATACGCAGCCGAATCCCAACCTGTCCTTTGAGGCGAGTCCTACTCCGCCCTGGGTGGCCACATCCACGTAGCTTCCGTCGCCGGAAACCCGGTAGAGGCCGATCATCTCGTTGTCGAAGTTGGTGATGGCCACGCCGGGGGAGCCCGAGTTATTGAAATCGGCCACATCCACGCCCATGCCGGCGCGGGCCTTGCCCTCGGCGCTGAAGGCGATTCCGGCCTCGACCGCAACATCCTTGAAAGTGCCGTTGCGCTGGTTGCGGTAGAGCTTGTTAGGCTGCGTGTCATTGGCCACCAGCAGGTCGGGCCAGCCATCTTCGTCGTAGTCGAGCAGGGCGACGCCCAGTGATTTCGAACTGCTGTCGAAAACACCGCTGGTGGGGGTGACGTCTTCAAATTTCCCGTTTCCCAGATTGTGGAACAGCCAGCAGGTTTCTCCGCGGTAAGCTTCGGGAGTGCAATAGGATTTATTTTTTCCGTCGAGGCTGCAGAAGACGTCGTGCTCGGGAGACCACTTCACGTAATTGCAGACAAACAAATCCAGCAAGCCGTCGCGATCGAAATCGAACCAGAGCGCGGAGGTGCTGAAGGCATGCCGGCCGCCGAGTCCGCTGGCTTTGGTTACGTCACGGAAGGTGCCCTTGCCGGTGTTCTTGAACAGCACATTCTGGCCGACGCAGGTAACCAGGATGTCGGGATAGCCGTCGTTGTCATAGTCTCCGACCGCCACGCCCATACCGTACATCTCTATGTCCAGGCCAGCTCTGTGGGTAACATCGGAGAAGGTGCCGTCACGGTTGTTGCGATAGAGCTTCAGCGTGCTGCGCTGGCGCTTGTGGCCGGGCCAGTCCATGCCGTTGATCAGCAGAATGTCCTGCCAGCCGTCGCCGTCGTAATCCAGAAAAGCGCAGCCGGAGCCCAAGGTTTCCGGAAGCAGCTTGCCGCCGTAGGCGCCGCTGTTGTGGCGGAATTGTATGCCGGCACCTGCAGTGGCATCGACCAGGCGAAAGCCGGGAGCGGCCGGCGGCGCCGCGAACGCGTCCAGCAGCAGGCCTGAAGTGGAAGCCAGGCCCGCCATACCACACAGAAAGTGGCGCCGGTTCACGGAAGATTTACCAGGCCGTTGCGGATCGCGTAAACCACCAGTTCCGCGGTCTTGTGGATGCCCAGCGCGTCCATGATGTTGGCGCGATGCACCGCCACGGTGTTGGCGCTGAGATCGAGCACCGTGGCAATCTCCTTGTTGGATTTCCCTTCGACGATCATTTGCAGGATTTCGAGTTCGCGCGGAGTGAGATGCTCGCCGCGATCACCTTTGAGGGTTTCGGGACGACCGAGCTGGGAGTCCAGAACGGTTTCTCCCGCCACCACCCGGCGGATCGCCGCTCCCAGTTCCAGGTCCACGGCATTTTTCAGGACGTATCCCCGCGCGCCCGCATCCAGGGCCTGGCGTACCAGGGTTTCCTCGGGATGCATGCTGAGCATGAGTACCAGGGTTTGCGGCTGCCGTTCGAGAATCTTCCGGGTGGCCAGCAGACCGTTCATGTTGGGCATGGCGCAATCCATCACCACTACGCGGGGCTTGAGCTCGAGCGCCAGGCGAACGGCTTCGGCGCCGTCGGCGGCCTCACCTGTCACCTCGATGTCGGGTTCATCTTCAAGAATGCGCCGAAAACCGCGCCGCACCAGGCTGTGGTCATCCACCAGCAAGACAGAAATTTTATCCGGCATGCGACTCCATTTTCTCTCCCACTTTTTCTCCCATTTTCTCTCGCGGAACGATCAGTCGGACCAGCGTGCCGCCGGGCGCAGGCCGCGCAAACTCGATGGCGCCGCCCAACAATTCCGCGCGCTCCCGCATCGCCACCAGCCCGATTCCCTGCTTCACGGACTGCGCCACGAATCCGCTGCCGTGGTCCTCCACTTCCAGTTCCAGGGTCCTGGGCAGATATCGCAAACGCACCCAGGCTTCCCGGGCCCCGGAATGCCGGGTCACATTGTTCAGCGCTTCCTGCACCACGCGATAGACATGAATAGCAGCATTTCCATCCACGGGGTAGGCTTTACCTGATTTCTCATAGGATATGTGAATGCCGGCCTGGCGTTCCACCACCGGCAAATACCAGTCGAGCGTACTTTCCAGTCCGGTCTCGTCCAACATGACGGGGTGCAGGGCCTGCGAGAGACTACGGACCTTGTCCAGGGTGCTTTGCGCGATTTCGGCCACCTCGCGCAGCTCGGCGCGCAAGGGCGAACTCTCGGGCACCTGGTTTCCGGCGCGCGACAGCATGGCGCCCACCGCGGTCAGAATCTGCCCAAACTCGTCGTGCAACTCGCGGGAGATGTGGCGCAGGGTGGACTCCTGGGTCGAAATCAGTTTCTGCGCCAGCTCGCTGCGCTGCGCGGAGAGCGCGGCCAGTTGCGCAAACAACTGCCGGTTGGAACGGATCGAATACAAGTCCGGTCAGCAGGACGGCCACCAGGGTGAGGGTGAGAAACAGATAGACCTGGCGCTGCACCCGGTCGTAAATCTCGGCGATGCGTACGGCGGCCTGCTCCTCGCTTTCGTTATTTTGCACCAGCAGGCGGGCCACCGCCGTGCTGAGCGCCGCCTGGCGGGCTTGCAGAGAAAGCTGGATCTGGGCCCGGGCCTCGCCGGGCTTGCCGCTGGCTGCCAGGGCAAAGGTGCGGTCGACGGCATCCCAGAACTGGTCCATGGAATTCTTGAGATACTGGCGCTGCTCGGGAGTACGGTCGGCAACCGCAACCTGTTCCTCTTTCGCTAAAGCGTCGTTCAGGTCGGAGCGGACCCGCTGAAATTGCGCCGTCCACGCGGTCAGGGGATAGGGCTCGTTGTTGTCCAGCATGTCGCGCATGGCCAGGGCCAGAGTGTTGAGATCATTTTGAATGCGCAGCAGTTGCAGGGAGTCTTTGCGGTTGCGGTCCACCAGGTTGTTCTGCAATTCCCGCAGGCCGGAGATTTGCCGGGTGATGTATCCCGAATAGGCCACCACGGCAGCCAAGGTAATGATCAGCCCCAAGACGAGTCCCGGAGTGGGAGACCGATGAGGCGCATGTGGGCGCGGCACGAACCGAGGATACAACGCGCTGGCTTGGAGTGCCACTGCGGGGAGCACCTGGCGTTTGGCGTTTGACGTTTGGCAGTTGGCAGTTCGCAGTTCGCAGTTGGCGATTGGTCTTTGTGACTCTGGGAAAACGAGAGCTATCCGCGGACCTCAACTGCGGTTGCCAAATGCTAATTGCTGATATCCAGCTACTTTTGAACGGGCGTATCCAGATCCTGCGGGAATGATTTGAAAGCGACATCGCGAGACTTGGCCGAGGTTTTCTTGTTGGCATCAGTCGAGTTCTGGAGCAACGTGCCTTTGAGAACGTAATAGGCCTCGTCCCCGGGGTTTTTGCCCGCTCCGCGCTCGACCGTGCCCTTGAACTCGTACCAGCCGCCGTGCACCGTCTGGGTGGTGAAGGCCAGGTTTTTGCCCTCGAGTTTGCCCTCCTTGAAGAACAGATCGAGGAACTCTCCCCGATCGCTCTCCAGGTCGCCGTAGCACGAAATGAAGCCGGTCACGCGACCCTTGTCTTCAACTGTGAGCTGCACAAACTCTCCGTCCTGCAGGAAGGAATACATGCCGGAATAGTCGTCAGCGGCTTTCGGGGCAGGCGGATTGGGCGCGGCACTCTGAGCCCGCGAGAGCAGACAAGCCAGCAGCAACATGGCGGGAAGTATGCGGAACAATCTGACCATGTGCGTATTAAAGCATGGAAAGCAAAAGAGTAGTGGAGGTAACCCGTGCTCAGTGTGGCGCGGGCGTCCTGGCCGGCGTTTTCCGGGGTGGGACACCCGTCCTCCATACATGAACTGATCAGTATCTACAGCCCAAAACGCACGCTATAATTAACCCTTTGCGTGCTGCGGTCCACTCGATGAAGCCAGCCTCGGTGCTCCTGGAACCCTTGTCGGAAGCAACAGCAGAAACCACGGCCGCACCGGTCTTTCTGGTCAATCTGCCGCCCTGGCATACGGTCTTCCTGCACAACCTGGCAGACCTGCTTCGCCGCCATAAAGATTCGTCGCTACATCTCTATTCCCGGCCGGGCTCATTCTGGCCGGATGTTTTCGTCAACTCTCGGCTTCCCTGGGGCAGGTTTGCGCAATCGCTCATTGGTCATGGCGCAGTCATTGTGGCGCTCTGGGGATGGGTGCAGCTTTGGCCGCAGAGGCCGCAGGTGCTGGATCGTCCGGTTTTCACTCGCGCTGACGTGATTTACTACGCTCCTTCCGAATATCTTCCACCCCTCGACACCGGCGATGCGCGCAGACCGCTTCCGCAAAAGGGTGAACCCGAGCAGGCGCCGCAACCCATCATTTCAGTGCCGGCCGAGGCCGACAATCGCACGCAGACGATCGTCACTCCTTCCGATATCAAGCTGAATCATGATGTGCCGCTGCCCAATATCGTGGCCTGGTCGCAGACCCCGGCCCAGCCCGCCGTACCTCTGGCATCGACAACGGCGGCCGCGAATCTGAGAGTGCCGGAGCTGCCAATCACCGCGGTCGCGCCGGCTCCTGATACCATGCCGGCCAACCGGCAGCGAGCCCCGGTGCTCGCGCAAACCGTAGTAGCACCCGCTGCGGAAGTGGACGCGGAATCTTCACGCACGCTGCGGGCCCCGCAGGCGGCAGTGGTCGAGCCTCCGCCCATGGTGGACGCCGCGACGGCTCGACGAGTGGGAGACATCAGCATCGGGCAAGCGCCCGTGGTCGCGCCCGCGCCGGAATTGCCGATGGCCGAACGATACTCGGTGGCCGGCAGGACGCAAGCGGCGTTAGGCGGGGGCAGCGCAGGCGCCGCGGTTGTGCCGCCGCCGCCCTCGATCGCAGGCAATGCGGGATCGACTCCCAATGGGCGGATCATCGCGCTCGGAATTCATCCCGCCGCGATGAGCCCCGGGATGGCAATGCCGGCCGGGAATCGTCGCGGGACATTTGCCGCGACTCCCGCAGGCAGGCCCGGCGCGCCCGGCACTCCTGATATTTCCGCCAGCACGAACCCCGGCACCGGGAGCGGTTCGGGTAAAAACCGTGACGGCATTCCTTCCGGCTTGATCGTGGGCGCAGGACCCGACAACCAGAATCGGTCGGCGGTGGCGGGTCAGGGACAGGGAAATGGAACGGGCGGCACTGCAGACGCGCACAGTTCCGACAACTCCCGCCTGATGGCCGATGCCACGCCGCCGCGGGTCTCGTCCACGCCGCCGCATTCGCTTTCGGAAGTGTCGAGAGACAAGGCGACCGATGTGGATCGCTGGATTTTTGGCGACAAGAAGTTTTACGCCATGACCCTGAACATGCCGAACCTGAATTCCGCGGGGGGAAGCTGGGTCATTCGCTTCGCCGAGCTCAACCCCAATGAGGCCAAGGGCGACCTGACGGCTCCGGAAGCGACCCGGAAAGTGGACCCGGCCTATCCCCTGGAGTTGATGCGGCGCAACGTGCAGGGCACGGTCACGCTTTACGCCGTCATCCGCAACGATGGCTCGGTGAGCGATGTGCGGGTGTTGCGCGGCGTGGACGACCAGCTCGACCAGTACGCCCGCACTGCCCTTGCCCACTGGCACTTTCGTCCCGCCACCAAGAATGGCGCGGCGATTGATCTCGAAGCGGTGGTGATGATTCCCTTCAAGCCGGTGCGGTTCAAGACTGGCTTCTAGAAGCTAGGCGGCGGCTTGCTTCCCAGTGGCCCTGGTGTGAGGCTTTCCTGGCTGGTTCTTCTAGTCAATCCCGTGGATACGCATGCTGACCAGTTGATCGATAGTCAGGTCTTGCATGCCGCGGGTGCGCAGGTTGCTGATGTATTCGGGAGTGACGTCGTGGATGCGCATGGCGACAAGCTGGTCGGGGTCGGGATGGCGATAGCCCAGGCTCTGCAGCTTGTCGATGAATTCAGGGCTCACGCCGTGGATGCGGAAGGCGATCAGTTGCTCAAGATCGACGTGATCGTAGCCACGTTTTTTCAGTTCGGCCACCCACTCCGGAGTGGCGCCATGAATGCGCATCGCGATCAGGGTGTCTTCGTCCGGTGAATATCCCGCCTGATGCAGGTTGCGAACCATCTCCGGCGTCACGCCGTGAATGCGGAAGGCCACCAGCTTGTCGCTATCGGAGATCTTCAAACCGCTCGCTCGTAAATCTTCGATGAACGCGGCATTCACGTTGAAGATGCGGAACGCGATAAGCTTATCGGCGTCGAGATCGTCGAGATGCTCGTTCTTCATCTGCCGCGCGAACTCCAGAGTGACATCCTGTATCGCCATACTTAATTGCTTGTCCTCATCCGCCTTGAAACCAAGCGAGTCCATTTCGTGGAGGTAGTTCGGATCAGGCTGAAAGTGAAAGGTGCCGGCACCCTCCCCGTCGTCGAGAAAGCCCTCGCATTCGATTTTGCCGGCGTCGCGCGAGATGGTGAAGTGAACGTCCTGTCGTCCAGGCTTGGAAAAATCAACGCCAATGAACAGGCCGACGGGCCAGTCGGAGCCGTGAGTAGAATCGCGGCCGTGGTGGCGCTCGATGATGGTGAACTCAATTTTGCCGGGTTCGCTCGCTTTGCTGAACGTCCAGCTGCCGCTATGAACTTCGGCGGCATAATTCCTGAGCACGCCAAAGAGGATGCAGGAAGCAAAAATCAGAAAAGCCGTGGTTTGACGAAATCTCATAAAGATTCCCTTCCGTGCGGTTCTGGCAGGGGCACGACGTGGTCGTGCCCCCAGGCATCAGGATCGTTCTAGCCTTAGCGCCTCGCTCTCTGGGGCGAGCTTTTGCTCCTAAATGTCACCCTTGTCTTCAAGCACGCCCAGGTTTTTGAGCTGGATCAGCTTGTGCAGGTCGAGGTCTTTGAATCCATGTTTCTGAGCGGCCGCAATAAATTCCGGGGTAATGCCCTGGACCTTGGCCGCGATGTAGTCATCGGGATCGCCCTGGAAATCGCGCAACCCGGAGCTGTGCAGGGCTTTCACATATTCCGGAGTCACACCCTGAACTTTGAGGGCGATGATCTGACCCTCCGAAGGCTTCAGTCCAAGGGCGCGAATATCGCGAACATATTCCGGAGTCACGCCCTGGACGCGCATGGCCACGATCGTCTCAGCGTTGGGCTGCACGCCCTGCTGATGCAGGTCCTGCACATAGTCGGCTGTGACGCCTTGTACTTTCAGCGCAATCACGTCGCTCGAGTCAATCGTCAGACCGGCGGCGCGTAGATCGCGGACGTAGCCGGGAGTAACGCCCTGGACTTTAAGAGCTATGACGTGATCGGCGTCGCCCTGAATCCCGGCTTCCCTCAGACCACCAACATAGTCGGCATTGACGCCTTGCACTTTGAGCGCAATGATCTGGTCCTCGTCGGGATTGAAGCCGAGGGCGCGAAGTTCGCTGATGTATTCGGGAGTGACTCCTTGCACCTTCATGGCGATGAGGCGATCAGCTCCGGGATGGATTCCGAGTGCGTGCATCTGACGGACGTACTCCGGCGTGATGCCCTGAACCTTGAAGGCAATGAGCATGTCGGCAGATAGGTCCTTGAGGCCGGCCGACTGCAAGCCTTCGATGTACGACGACGAGTTTGCCGGTGGCTCGGCACGCCGGGAAGTTTCACCGGGCGAAGGTTTGGCAACGGGAGCCGGTTGGGCCTGGGCCGCGGGCCGGGCTTGCGCCATGTCGCTTGCATAAGCGGTGGGATGTGGGTAAGTAATCCGAAGCAGCGCGTGGCCCGCGAGGAGGGCCGCTCCCAGGCAGAGGATGCCGCCGGTCAGCCCAACCCGGCGCGGGCCCTCGCGACCCTGCTTCAATCCAAGCAAACGGATAATTCGCTCCGAAAGCGGGCCCCGGTTCGCGGCCATGGCCAGGACCGGAGCGCTGCGCCACTCTTCCATCAGAGTGAGGGCGCGGGCGTACTCGACGGCGTTGCCGCATAGGGCGATGGCCATATCGTCGCAGCAGTGTTCCCGCTCGGTCCGAATGCGCCGGTTGAGCCACCAGACGGCGGGGTGATAGAAGAGCAGAGTTTCCACGCAGATCTGGAAAATATTGACGAATGCGTCAAGCCGCTTGATGTGAGCCAGTTCGTGGGCGATGACGGATTCCAGCTGGTCCTGCGAGAGACCGGTGAGAGCGGTAAGGGGCAAAAGAACAACCGGGCGGAACCAGCCAATCACCGCGGGCGCCTGCAGCCACTTGCAGTCACAGAAGCGAACGACCCGCGACAGGCCGAGGCGCCGCTGCAGGGCGAAACAAACCTCGAGAAGTCTGCCGCTGATGGGAACCGACCGTCGTCGCTGCTGCCGCTCGAGCAGAAGGAATGCGCCGGCGGTGCGCAGACTGAAGAAGGCGACACCGCACAGCCAGGCCTCAACCAGCCAGAGAAACTTATCAGGCGATGGCGCGCTTGAGCTCTGGGTCAATGGGGACAGCGCGGCAGGGGTCTCTGCTGCTAACCCGACCTGGGTCCCGGATGCCGAAGATGTTGCGATCTGTGCCGGTGCAGGCCGCCCAAGGAAAACGAAAGTGGCTACAGGAGCGGCAAGCATCAGGCCGAGCGTGCCCACGCCAACGACGTAACGGACGGAAGCGCGGCGACACAGATGCATGGTGACCGCGGCCACCGCGGCGAGAGCTGTTCCCTGCCACAGGAAATGTACGAGCGCCCATCCCAGCGTGTGCATGGAGGTCGGTGAAAGCCAGGTGGTCAGATTGGTCATCGCCGGTTCCTTTCATATTCGTCCAGCAAGCGGCGCATCTCTTCTATTTCGTCGCGAGAAGCACGGCGGCCGGCCAGGGCGTGCATCATGAGCTGGCTGGCCGAACCCTCGAAAACTCTTTGCAGCATGTCTCCCGCCAACTGGCGCTTGGTCTGTTCCGCCGGCAGGCATGCCTGATAGACGTGCGCGCGCTGGGTTTCGTTACGGCGAACTGTGCCTTTTGTGGTCATGATCTGCAGGAATTTCAGGACGCTGGTGTAACCCAGGGTCTTCTTTTCGCTGAGCGCTTCGTACACTTCGCGCACCGTGGAGGGGCCGCGGGACCATAAGACGCGCAGGATTTCCAGTTCCGCTGCAGTCGGTTTCTGTGGCGTCTGCTTCATGGCGAGAGACGATACTACGAAGATATTCGTAGTGTCAACGAAAATCTTCGTAGTAAAATGTGCCGCAATTTTATTTGTGAACCGGGAAGCCCCGGCTCACGTATGAGACTCCGAGACGTCCAAGCTACGAAGGAGTCCGGCCCTTGAACATCCGGGAAGTCCTGCGGCAGACGGTCGCTTCCATTGCCGCGCACAAATTGCGCAGCTTCCTGACCATGTTCGGAATTGTCTGGGGCATCACTTCCGTCATTTTGCTGGTGGGCCTGGGCAAGGGATTCAGCCGCGACCAGAAAGAGCGGCTCAAAACCATCGGCGTCGATCTGGCCATCATCTGGGGCGGACGTACCAGTGAACAGGCGGGCGGTTACGCGGCGGGACGTCCGGTGCAGCTGTCGATCCGGGATGCTTACATCATCAAGAACGAAGCTTACCTGATCAAGACGGTGAGTCCTGAACTGCGGCGCAGCGTAGCCGAAGTCAGCCGCTACAACGCGGCTTCTCGTCCGGTGCGCGGGGTGTGGCCGGACTACCAGCGCTTCCGCTCGCTCAAGGTGCAGGAAGGCCGCCTGATGACCGATGACGACGAAAAGGAAGGCCGGCGCGTGGTTGTGCTCGGCGTGGAATCGCGCGACCAGTTGTTTCCCGGCAAGCCCGCCATCGGCGAGACCCTCACCATGAATGGCTCGCCCTACACCGTCATCGGCGTACTGGAGAAGAAAAAACAGAACGGCAGCTACGGGAGCGGCCCGGACAATACCCAGCTCTTCGTCCCGTACGCGGCCATGGCCCGCGATTTCCCGCCACTCGAAGGGCCGGGCATCTTCAAGGGATGGATTAACAACCTCGTAGTCGAAGTCGCTGACCCCGAACAGCACGAGAAGGCAATGCATCAGATCTACCAGATTCTGGGACGCGAGCACCACTTCGATGCCACTGACAAAGACGCGCTCTTTATCTGGGACACGCTCGACGGCTCCAAGCTGGTGGAGCGCATTTTCGATGTCATGACCATCTTCTTCGGCGCGGTGGCGTTGATGACGTTGTCGCTTGGCGGCATCGGGGTGATGAACATCATGCTGGTCGCCGTGACCGAACGCACCCGCGAGATTGGGGTGCGCAAGTCGCTGGGGGCGACCGCGCGCGATATCCGCAACCAGTTTTTTGCCGAGTCTGCCGCGCTCATGATCATCAGCGGAGCGTTCGGGCTGGCCATCGGCGTGGGGATTTGCCTGCTGGTGAGTAATCTGCAGTTGCCGGACATCGTGCCCCATCCCGTGATCTCGCCGCTGGCGATCTTTGAGTCGTTGCTGACCCTTGGGCTGATCACAGTGGGCGCGGGAATGTATCCGGCACAACGGGCCGCCGCGCTCAGTCCCATCGAGTGCCTGCGTCAGGAGTAGGAAGATGCGCCTGAAGGAACTCATCGCGCAAAGCTGGGAGGCGCTGGCCCGCAACCGCCTGCGTTCCATCCTGACCATGATGGGGATCGTATGGGGACTCGCCACCGTCGTGCTCCTGCTGGGCTATGGCGAGAGCGTGAGCCAGGGTGTACTGGCGGCGTTTCTGGGAATCGGCAACAACGTCATCATGATCTGGCAGGGCCAGACCAGCCTGCAGGCCGGCGGGCAACGCGCCGGCAAACGCATTCACTTCAAGTACGAGGACCTGCAGGCCATCCGCGACGAAGCCCCCCTGGTGCGCCTGGTCAGCGCCGAGTGGGACGATCCCATTGCCTACAAGTATGGCGACAAGGTGATCTCGGTTTCATCCAAAGCAGTGCAGTATCCTTACCGCGAAATGCGCAAGCTGAACCTGGCACGCGGCCGCTACTTCGAGGAGAGCGATTTTGCGGAACACCGCCACGTGCTCATCTTTGGTCCCAACGCGGCGAAGAAGGTGTTTGGCAATCGCGACCCGGTGGGTGAGCATGTGACCATCAACGGCCAAAGCTGGGATGTGATCGGCCTGCTGCAACTGAAGATTCAGGACTCATCGAACAACGGCCCCGACAACGAAAATGTGTTCCTGCCTTTCGAAAGCCTGAGCGATATCAATGACCTGCGCGATCCCGAGATGATCGTGTTCCAGCCGGTCACCGGACTGCTGCACACGGCGGCCCTGGGGCAGGTGAGAGAAGTGCTCGCCCGCCGCCACAACTTCGATCCCAAGGACGACAAATCCACGCCCGACTGGGACACGGTGGAGGATGCGAAGGATATCGAACAGTTCGGAATCGCGCTGCGCCTGATTCTCGGATTCATCGGTGTGCTGACCCTGGGAGTCGGCGGGGTCGGGGTGATGAACATCATGCTGGTCAGTGTCACCGAGCGCACCAAGGAAGTGGGACTGCGCAAGGCACTGGGCGCGCGGAACCGCGACATCGCGCTGCAATTCCTGGTGGAGGCCCTGGTGCTCACCTTCGCCGCCGGCGCCGTCGGCATGCTGGTGTCGGTGATGCTGGCCCACGCCATTCCGCCTATGCCGCTCTACTCCGAGATGTACAAGACGGCCAATCACGAAGGCGACATCGTGCTGAAGACTTCCAGCGGCGTGATGCTGATGGCCTTTGTGATTCTCACTCTTGTGGGCGTGACCGCCGGCCTGTGGCCGGCGTTGAAGGCCGCGCGCATGGAACCGGTCGAGGCCCTACGCTGCGAGTAGCGCTGGATACATTTGCGGCGGCTCGCGTTTTCAGCATGCCCATGTCAGGCGTTAATTTCCAAAACTATCACTACTTTTCCGCGGGCGTGTCCTTCTCCCAGATATCGGATGGCGGCAGGGAGTTCCATCAGGCTGTAACACCTGTCGATGACCGGGATCACCTTTCCGGTCGCCATGAGCTCGCGCATGATGCCCAGGTCCTCTTTGATCGGTCTCGCCAGAAACGTGACCATCTTCTGGCTCATAAACCGCGACGAGACAAGGGCTGCGATCACACGGGCCATGATACCAATCATCTTTCTGCCGCTCCGCTCTCCGACCATGACGCATGTTCCCCTGGGATTCAAGACGCGCCTGCAGGCTGACGAGGAATGGTTTCCAATGCAGTCGAAAATCAGGTCGTAGCGTTTCCCGCCTTTCGTGAAATCATCCCGGGTGTAATCCATGACGTGATGTGCGCCGATGGAGCGGACCATTTTTACATTCCTGGTACTGCATACGCCGGTGACTTCTGCGCCGAACGATTTGGCGATCTGGACCGCGAACGTTCCCACACCTCCCGACGCACCGTTAATCAAGACCTTTTGACCGGCCTGAATTTTTCCCTTGTCGCGAAGACCCTGCAATGCGGTGAACGCCGCCACCGGTGCAGAAGCGGCTTGCTCAAACGACACGTTCTCCGGCTTCATGACCAATGCGGAGTGGTGAGCACACGCGTACTCGGCGAAGGCCCCCTCCGGGGTCCAGACTCTGAGAGCGGAGGCTTGTGGGTCCGCGATGCACACGCCGAACACCTCGTCTCCTGCTTTGAAGTGGGCTACGTTCCTGCCGACCGCTTCAATCTGGCCGGCTACATCAACGCCCAGTCGTGCGTCCTTTGGGTGGCGCAATCCGGTCACCAGGCGACCAGCGCCCTTCAATAAACCTTCGTCAAGCGGATTGACGGAAGCGGCGCGGACTTTTATCAGGACCTCTTCGTCTTTGGGAACGGGCTTTTCGATCTCCTCGATCCGGAGAACGTCCGGGGGGCCGTATCGGCTATAGACGGCAGCTCTCATTTTGGGTCGTTAACCGGGAAGCTTCGTTGCGAGTCCAGAACCTGGGGCCGCCTGATGCGGCAGCGAAGTTCCGCAGTATGGACAATAGACATCGTGGACGCCAACCACGCGCTGGCACTGGGGACAGCTCGGGCTCAGTTTGTAGCTGCAGCGAGGGCAGAAGTTGAATCCTGTCTGCACGGCGAAGCCGCATTGTGGACAGGCGCCCCGCAGCGATTGCCGCAGCAAGAAGTAAAGAATGATGCCCAGCGCGTTGGGAATAATAACGGCCATAATCGTCCAGAGCGTCGGGCTCATGCCTCGGCGTTTGGCGTCGCGGTTTATGTAGCCGATGAGCAGCAGGTAGCCGGCGCCGGCAAGACCGGCCCCGAGACCCATCAGGGCTCGTCCCCACGCCGGCGGCGCGCCCGAGTGTCGTGCCACCAGAACATTGAAGAAGACCTGGGCGGCGATAAATGCGATCCCGGCGAGCGCCCACGCCCACAGCGGAACAATCCTGATCTCCGCCGTCAATCCAGTTTTACTTTCGTTTTTTAGCTGCATAAAGTTGTCCGCCTTGTCTCTTTCATTACCGCGACTGCTCGCCGTTGTTGGCGAGGTGCGTGCCGCGAGCCAACAACAGCACACTTACCACCAGCGCGGGCGCGATGAAGAAAACCATGAAGCTGGTCTGCCAAACCACGGTGGAGACTCCCGCCCTTGCACCCATCCAGGCAAAGAGCCGCCAGAGAAAGGGAACGGTCAGCGTCGCCGTCAGGCCCACGCCCAGGCAAGCCATCCCTACCAACCACATGCGCTCCCGCGTCTCCCGAAGCCTGCTGGCATGGAAGCGCACCCGCATCTGCGTGGCTCGCACCAGGCGGGCATCAGCGGCGACGGGCAGCGAGCGCAAAGTACGAACCACGCCGTTGGTTGCTTCCGCATATTGACGGCATGCTTCACATTCATCGATATGGGCCCGGAGCCAGGCCTGCTGCGCTGCCGGCAGAGCTTCGCCCAGAGTTATCAGTTCACGTGCCTGGTCATGTTCATTCCGCGTCATGCCTGTGCTCCCTTCAGCCGCGACATCAGCATGTTCAATCCGCGATACAGCCGCGACTTCACCGTGCCCAGGGGCGCCCCGGTCACCATGGCGATCTCGTCCAAAGCCAGCCCTTCCTGAAAACGCAATACCACCGCCTCGCGATATTCTGCCGGAATGCCGACCAGCGCCGCGCTGACGCGCTCGGCTTGCTCGTGCTGCTGCACCACTTCCCACGCCATGGGCCGGGTGTCGGCCGGTTCGAAGGGTGCGTGCTCTTCGTTTTCCATCAGGCCATCCAGGCTGACCGGGCTTTTCTTCCGCAAATAATCGATGGTCAGATTTCTTGCTACGGTGTAGAGCCAGGTGCTGAATTCGTGCCGGCCGTCGTACTGGTGGCCGCGTTCCAGCACCCGAATCCAGGTTTCCTGGAAGAGGTCCTCGGCCAGTTCACGATTTCCCGAGAGGTAGATCAAATAACGCAGAAGGCGGTGCTGATATTGCTCGATCAGGTGGTCCAGCAAGTCGGGATCTCGCCGGCGTAGGCCGCGAGCAATTGCGCTGGTCTCGGATTCCATCGTATTCACGGAGCAATAAGCTAAGGCGTTCATGCTACCGGGATATACGGGCGAGGCGCGCAGAAAGATGCAGGGTGGGAGGGCTTTCTCTGAAGGCGCTTTAAGCTATTCAGATTCAGCCAGATATTCGATTGCCACGACTTCAGTCCGGAGTGGCACCGGGGCCCGACGGCCGCCTACTCTGGAAGGCACAGATAATGGCATCACTTGATGCTATAATGAGTGCCTGGAGTCTATATGCGAACAACGGTTGCGCTGGATGACGATTTGGTACGCATCGCCCAGGAGTTCACCGGGGTGGCGGAGAAAACGGCGCTGATTCGTGAAGCTCTCAAAGCCCTCATCGAACGGGAAAGCGCTCGCAGATTGGCGTCCCTCGGAAGCACAATGCCGGGGTTGAAAGCTATTCCACGCCGCAGGGGGCGGACGAGTTGATTCTCGCGGATACCTCAATATGGATCGACCACTTCCGCTCCGGAAACAAAATGCTGCGCAAGCAGCTTAACCAGGGGCAAGTTGTGATCCATCCTTTCGTCATTGCGGAACTTGCACTTGGATCTCTGCAAAACCGAACCACGACGCTCGCTCTGCTGGACCTTTTGCCGCAGGTGCGAATGGCGCAACTGAGCGAAGTGCGCCTGACCATCGAGGCTCGTCGTTTGTATGGCCTGGGCATTGGCCTGATTGACGCACACCTGATCGCTTCCGTCTTGATCAGTCCCCCCACGCTTCTGTGGACCAGAGATCAGCGACTCCGCAAGGCCGCCGAAGGTCTCGGCATTCACGCCGGGTTGGGTTAAGCTCCGTCGCCGCTAGCCCGGGGACAGTCTGACGAGTTATCCTTACTCTCATTGAAGAGTGCCGCAGGCCGCCTGGCTCGGTGGCTGGACTGCGGATATGGGCCCCTGTTGTCCCGGCGTTTCCCAGAGCTCCGCAGACGCATTCCGTGGCGGCTTTTTTGGGCTCGCCTTCGTGGCTGAATCACACAGTGTGAGACGTTTCCCGGGGCAGTCCTTCCCGAAACTCTTTGCTAAAGGAGACTTATGAATACATCCCTGATGCCGGATCCAACCTTCTACCCCTCGCCAGCTCTGGCCATGCAAGCCGCGCCGGAACGCATTGCTTATGTCACTATGCTCAACGTGGGCAAGAGCGGGAAGCGGGACGCCATGGGCGTGATTAACGTTGACCCGCGATCCTCAGCCTATGGCCAGTTCGTTGGCCAGGTGGATTTCCCCAACGACGATAACGAGTTGCACCACTTCGGATGGAACGCTTGCAGCGCGTGCCTTTGCCCGCAGGCCCCGCACCCGCACATGGAGCGTCGATACCTGGTTGTGCCGGGCATCGCGTCCTCCCGGATTCACATCCTGGATACGAAAGCCGACCCCAATCAACCCAAGATCGTGAAGATCATCGAGCCCGAAGAATTTATCAGGAAGACGGGCTACACCTCGCCCCACACCATTCATTGCGGGCCCGACGGCATTTACGGCAGCGCGCTCGGTTCGGCCAGCGGCGACGGCCCCGGCGGCATCTTCCTGATGGATGCCAACACCTTCGAGCTGAAGGGACCCTGGGAAAAGGACCATGGCCCGCAGAGCCTGGCCTACGATTTCTGGTGGCATCTCGGACACGACACCATGATCACCTCCGAATGGGGCACGCCGAACATGGTGAAGGACGGCATCAACCCGGAGTTGCTGCTGGCCGGAAAGTACGGCCACAAGTTGCATATCTGGGACCTGGACAAGCGCCGCCACCTGCAGGAAATTGACCTGGGTGCGGAGCAGCAGATGGTGCTCGAACTTCGACCCTCGCACGATCCCAAGAAGACTTTCGGATTCGTCGGTGTGGTCGTCTCCCTCAAAGATCTTTCGGCCTCCATCTGGATGTGGTATCGCGAGGACGGCAGCAAGAACAGTAAATGGGCGGTCCGCAAGGTTATCGAAATCCCCGCCGAGCCCGCCGATCCAGAGAAGTTGCCGCCACTGCTCAAGGGCTTCAAGGCGGTGCCGCCTTTGGTCACCGACATCAATCTCTCACTCGATGACCGCTTCCTCTATGTTTCATGCTGGGGTACGGGTGAGTTCATTCAGTATGACGTCTCCGATCCAGCGAACCCGAAGAAGACTGGTTCGATCCACCTCGGCGGCATAGTGCGCCGGGCAGCTCACCCGAAAAAGCCGGCGCAGGCGCTGAACGGCGGCCCACAGATGGTTGAGATCAGCCGCGACGGCAAGCGCGTTTACTTCACCAACTCGCTTTACTCACCCTGGGACGAACAGTTTTATCCCGACGGGGTGAAGAGTTGGATGGTGAAAATCGATGCCAATCCAAAAGGAGGAATGAAGCTCGACGAAAGATTCCTTGTCGAGTTCGACGGGTTGCGCGCCCACCAGCTTCGGCTGGAAGGAGGCGACGCCTCGTCGGATTCCTATTGCTACTCGGACACGAAATGACGCATGTAGGGCTGAGTTCGACGGCGTTGTGGCTGATGCTGCTCCTCGGCGCTTACCACGGGCTCAACCCCGGAATGGGTTGGCTCTTCGCGGTGGCGCTGGGGATGCAGGAGCAAAAGGGGAGCGCGGTCGCCAAGGCGCTCGTCCCCATTGCGCTCGGCCACGCGCTGGCCATCGGCAGCGTAGTGCTGGCTGCGGCCTTTCTCGGCATGACGCTGCCGCTGGCAGCGATGCGCTACTCCGTTGCCGCGATTCTGGCCGGCCTGGGAATCTTTTGCCTGGTGCGGCATTGGCACCCGCGCTGGGTCCGTATGCAGGTAGGCTTCCGCGACTTGACTGTCTGGTCGTTTCTGATGGCCTCGGCGCACGGCGCCGGCCTGATGGTGGTGCCGGTGCTGCTAGGCAGCAGCACGGTCGAAGCGCAAGGCGGAATGGCTGGCCACAATCACATGTCTTCATCCGCCAGCCCATTGGCCGGGAGTGCTCGCCACCGGTGTCCATACGATGGCCTATCTGGCAGTCACCGGACTGATCGCCTGGGTGGTTTATCGTAAGCTCGGCCTGGCGCTTCTGCGGAGGACGTGGTTCAACTTCGACTTGCTCTGGGCCAGTGCACTGGTGGTTACTGGCCTTATCACACTGCTCATGTAAGGGGCCGACGCTTACTTTTCTTTCGTCACCACGATGACGGCTGCCCCACCGCGTTACTCAACACTTTACCTCCTGAGATTTTGAGCAATCTGCTTCCGGACATCGCCCACCCTTTGAAAACCGCAAAGGGTGGGGCAGCCTCAGTTAGTTTGATTGAGCGTGCGTCAGCCCCGCCTACCTGGTGGCCAGATCGATGAGCAGGATGTCCGAATTTTCACGCAGCCGGTCGAACACAATCCGGTGGCCGTCGGGAGTGATGTCAAAGGTCCGCATGGCGGCGGGATTGCTCAGCCGGGTCAAGCGGCGTGAGCGCATGGTGCCAAGGTCGAGCAGCCAGAAATCCTGTCCTTCAGTGGTACTTCCAAGCATGTAAACCAGACCCGTGCCATCAGGCAGAAAGCGCGCACGTTCACCATCGCGTTGCACGTTGATTGCGGGCAGCTTCGCGGGCGTACCATCCGGATGCACTGCCAGCAGCGGCATCTGCGTGAATACCTGGGTGCCGGAGTACACGATCAGGTCCCCGCGCGGCGACCACACCGGATCCAGGAACGGCCCGGTTGCGATCCTGACTGGCGTGCCGCCGTCCGCGGGCAGTTTGAACAGGCCCGGTCCATCGCGGTCGCTGCCGGCTGCGACGATCCAGTTGCCGTCGGGGGACCAGGAAGCCGTGCCTCGAACATCCACATAGCTCGAAAGGGGGCGGAGCTGTGTTCCGTCGGCGGCGATTACGTGCATCTGCCGCTTCCCCTCCCGCCGCAGGGCAAAGGCAACGCTACTCCCGTCGGCTGAGACGGCCGGAGGCGACTGCAGCGCGCCCTCCGAACCTTTCCAGATTTCCAGCGCTTGCCCGTCGCGATAGCTCCACAGTCCGTCCGCCCCGTCCCGCGAGGACAAGTAGAACAGCGACCCGCCGCCGAAGCGCGGCGTCCAGGCGCGCACTGTAGGCAAGGGGAAGGCTGCGACGTCCTTTTCTTCGACCACGCGACTGGTAATCGGAACGCTCCACAAGTTGACCTGAGCGCTGACCACGCTCGCAGCCAGACGCCGGCCATCCGCCGTGGTTGCCAGAGCGGTGTATTGTTCCAGACCCTGACTCACACGCTGTACGGTTTGGGTCTTCGTATCGAAGGCCCACAGCCACGGGCCGGCCCCATTTTCATCGTGCGCGACGAATAGGACCGTACGCTCGTCGATCGGAGCCGGGTAGGCAACATCGGTATTGAGATGAGTGAGTTGTTGCGGTTCTCCACCGTCGGGCGAAATTCGCCACAGATCCATCTCGCGCGTGGCTGGCCGGCCGCGCGCAAAGTAGATCCAGCGACCATCTCGTGACCAGACCTGAAAGTGATTGTGCATTCCGGGCTGGCTTTTCAGGATCTGACGTTCATTGGCGCCGTTGTGATCTGCCACGAAGGTGGGGTCGCCCGGGTCCCACGTGTGATACACCAGGCGAGTGCCATCGGGCGACCAGGCAACCTCGGCTGTGTGTTCACCCAAAAAATTATGCGGGGCTCCCCCCACCAGCGGCAAAAGCCTGAGCCTTCTGGCCTCGGTTCCGGAGCTCCACACTTCTGATCCATCACCTGAGAATCCGACGGCACGCAGAGGCCCACGCACATCTCCGATCCGACCCTGAGTAAGGTTGGCGAGGCTGCCACCGTTGGCCTGAATCAGCCAGATGTCGAAAGCGCCGCGGTGGTCGGAGATGAAGGCTACGAATTTCCCGTCTGGTGAGATGGCAGGATTGGTTTCGACTCCTTCGAAGTCGGTGAGCCGCGCAAACTGCGCATTAGCAAGCGGGTTCTGGACCACAGCCGGGCGCCGGTGGGTCAGTATCCAGGCTCCCAGACCCGTGGCCAGAATCGCCGTCGCGATCAGCACCCAGGGCAGCCAGGCGTGAGGCTTGGGCGCGACTATCGCGGCAGGGCCGGGGTCCGATGCTTTCTGCCGCACCGTCCTGCGGAGATCCACGGCCAGTTCCCGCATTGACTGGTAGCGGTCCGCCGGGTCGCTTTCGAGCGCCTTCTCCACGATGCTTCGCATCCCGGCAGGAACGGTCTCCGGCAAGGGTGGGGGTGTCGCATGGATAACCTTTTGCAGCACTTCGAGATCCGTGGCGCCAGTGAAGGGGCGCTCCCCCCGCAGGGTTTCATACAACACGATTCCGAAGGAGAAGATATCGCTTCGCGCATCGACGGTTCCGCCTGAAGCCTGCTCCGGGGACATGTAAGGGATGGTTCCCATGAGCAGACCTGGGCGGGTTCGTCCCTCGGTGATCGTGTGGGCTGCGTGCGGGTCGGCTGGCTCTTCCAGCTTCGCCAGACCAAAGTCCGCCAGTTTCGCGTAACCGTTGTTCGCAACCAGAATGTTGGCGGGCTTGATATCGCGGTGCAGGATTCCCGCGGCGTGCGCGCTGGCGAGTCCGTCGGCCACACCGGTCAGCAGCTCCGCGACTCTGGCGCCAGGTGCGCTTCTCCTGTCTGGCCCAGGTCTCCAGGGTGCCGCCGTCCACGAACTCGGTCACCAGGTATTGCCGGCCCTCGAAGTCGCCGGCGTCGTGGACAGTCAGGATGTGGGGGTGGTTGAGCGACGAGGCCATTTGCGCCTCCCGCTGGAAGCGGCGGCGCGCCGCGGTGTCAGCCAGGTCGGCGGACAGAAACTTGATCGCCACCGGCCGGTTAAGCTTGGTATCGGCGGCACGAAACACTTCGCCCATGCCTCCAGCGCCCAACCGTCCTTCAACTTTGTAAGGTCCTATTTGGGTTCCCGGGGTGATCACAGTTGCGGCAGAATCCGAGGCTGCACGACCTTGTGTGGCCTGGTCCAGCGGCAGCGGGCGTGGGGAATCATGAGCCAACAGGGACTCGACTTCGCGGCGCAGCTCCGGGTCGGCTGCAGCCAGCACTTCCGCCCTCCGGGCCGGATCGCGCGCCGCCCGATACAGTTCCTCGATTTGGCGCCTGTGTGCGGAGCTCATGGCTTCGGCTTCGAGAATGGCTGCATCCTACCATGGCCCGATGGCGCCAGGCCTCTGATGTGCGGCGTGAACATTCAGAGCGAATAGCCTTCACTCGGAAGTCATCGGGCCAGGAGGTGATTTCCAGTTTGTCAGGGAGCTCACAGGCATCAGGGTTGGAAACCAGAAACTAGAAACTGCCCTTCGCCGTCTTCCCTTCCAGCATGGCGTAGATGGCGGGGTTAGTGCAGACTTCGTAGTAGGGACGCTCGGTCCAGTGCTGCAGTGAAAATTTCTGCGGATCGATTTGCGCGATGCAGCTGGTGCGTACCAGTATCTGTTTGAAAATTTCATTGCCTACGGGCACCAGTCCGCGCTGCAACCGGAAGGCTTCGCTGCCCCACAATTTGGGCAGATCCAATGGGCAGGGCTCGAGAGAAATTTCCTGCTGCAGCCGTTGGAAAGCGGCTTCGCTCAGGCGAATCCCATTCAGGTTGTATTTCAGGATGAAGTCTTCCGGACTCTCTCCGGCGCCGGCATCCTTGACGGTCTGAAAGGCATAGACGTTGAACGGACCCTCCACGCCGGCGATGGCCTTGCGCACACGTTTGCTGCAGGAGGAAAGGCGGTCGCTCTCGTTCAGTGCATCTGAAATCATGATCTGCTTTTCGCCGTCCAGCAGATACATGGGGGCCGAGTCCTGAAACGAGATGCCGGTGCCGAGCTCCAGGGCAGGCAGTCCGGCGCGCTCCAGAAGATGGTTGTAACCGCGCACGATGTCGATGATCTCGCGCGCCAGCACGCAAGCCCGGCTGACCGCGAGGGGAGCCTCGCCCTCATGCTCCAGCAGCGCAACGATGATGGCATCGCCTTCGACAAACACCTTGCGGGCGCCATACTTGGCCAGCAACTTATTGACCGGATCGTAAAAATTCAGGCTGAAGTAGGAAGCCGGGTTCATGCCCTGTTCCAGCAGCGAGCGGGTCAGCCGAGAGGAGTCCCGGATGTCGGCCTTCAGAATCACGTGGCGCAGTACTTTGTCTTCGGTTGGCTTCTGCTCTTCCGGAAGCAGGAACTCGTAGAGCGTGCCGTTCATGGCCGAGAGTTCCCGCAGCTTCCAGTTGCCGATCAGATTGCCGCTGTCGAGGGCGGAATTCAACGCTTCCAGACGCCGTAAGTCGCGGTGGTAACGCAGAAAGTCGCGCAAGAAGCGCGTCGCCATTTTGGCCCGTTCCGCTCCCCGGCACCCGGCCACGCGGGCCGCGGCGGAGTTCAGGCCCTGGAGCGAGAGCTTGCCGTGTTCTTCAATCAGCTTTTCCACCCGGTCGCGCTCCTCGCGTGAGATCAGGGCATTCTTTAACTGTTGCGCGTTGATGCGCGGCGAGTACTCGGCGAGAAGAGGCACCGTCTCGTAGGACGCGATCACGTAGTCCATGAGCTTCTCGCGTTCCAGCAATTCGACCCAGGTTTCCAGTCGCGCCTTCTGGCTGCGTCCCTCGTGAGTGGCCTCGTCGGGCTGGCCCGAACCTACGAGGGCCTGGGCGTTTTCCGGGACATTCAGCCAGCCATCGACTACGGCATCGTCCTCGGCTTTCGCCCCGAGGTGCAGTGAAAGCAGGAAATCGCGGGCGATCCGCCGCACGTTGGAAAAACGGTCAGGGTCGCGGTCAAAGTTCCCCAGCATCACATAATGCTCAGCGTTCAGGTAAGTGTCACAGCCGTCCTCGGTAAAGATCAGCGGGTTGAGGAAGAGCTTGTATTCCGCCTCGTTGCGATTCCCGAACAGCGAGCGGCGCATGCGGGCCAGGGTTTCCTTCTCAATCTCGCGCAGGATGCGGAACAGCTCTTGTCCCGTCTTGCGCAGGATGATCTTCTTGGCCACCTGAAAACCGGCGACGCGCTCGCGATACTCCAGCGCCTTCTGCTGGCGCACGCCTTCGTAACTCTTGAGCATCATGCGGCCGCGTTCCAGCATTTGCGCGAATTGCGAGTTCAACTCGACCCGCAGGAATTTGACGATCGCCGCCCGCGCCAGCACATCGATGGAAAGATTTTCCGCCGCTTTGGCGCGATTCAGCGCCGACACATGCAGGTCGGCCAGCAGGGGTTTGAGTTCGGACCCCATCGTCTTAGCGGGCGCCTTGGCCGTGACATTCGATCCTATGAAGTGGTTGCCGCCGCTCCGCTCGGTTTTCTCGGCAGCCAGCAGTCCTTCCATGTCCCCGTGGCGGACGATGAGGCGCGCGATCTGGAGCCGGGCCTGTTCCACAAACCGGGGGCTGAGATGCACGTCATGCCGGAGGTTGTCCACTCCCAGCTGCAAATCGTTCAGGGCAAGCTTCGGCGTGTAGCTGCCGAGCTGCGGAGGCAGCGGCTCTTCGGCGGAGCGTCCCAGTCTGAAGATAGGAATGCGTGGCATGGTTAGTGATCTTTGTTGGCCAGGGCGGTCGCGCTGGAGCGATCAAACCAGCGCATAGTCGCGGCGGCCGATTCCAGCCTCCTCGCTGCTGGGTTGAGAGCGCGCGGGCGCGGGCACCTGCATTTAACTTTCATTCCTCGCAAATTGCTGATTTTCCTACCTATGCGGGAGCGTAGCATGCGTGCGCAGGCGGGCCAACGTTACCCAAGTTACGTCATTCAAGAGCCTGGTTAGGCGTTTGTTTACTGTGGGCGGGTGTCCATGGGATGGGCCGCCTTTTCGAAGAACTCGTTCTGCAGCTTCAGGCTTTCCTGATCGGCTTTGACGGCGCGTGTGGCTCTCACGATTCCGTCAATCCATGACTTCATCTTGTACTGGCCCAGTTCGGTGGTAGCCAGCGAACCGTCTCCGGAATAGTGATTGGGGAAGCGGGCATACCACCAGATTCCGGTGTAAAGGTCGTCGGGCAGTTTCTGGCGGCCGAGGTCGGCGCCAGACTCACTTTTGGCCCGGTCCTGATGCACCAGTTCGGGGTGCGCGATCAGCATGGTGGAGGTCTCCGCCTCGCCCGCATGCCAATCCGGGCCAGTGCTCTTCGCCGCCGGACCGCCGGGCGGGGTCTCCACTCGCACCAGCACGTAAACCACGTAGTCATGAGGCTTTTCCAGCTGGCTCTGGGCAAAGAAAGGAAGCAAGTGCTCGTTGCCGCCGTGACCATTCACGATGATAATTTTCTTGCACCCGTTGCGCGCCATCTCGTCGGTGGTTTCCTGCAGCAACTGCAACTGCAGCTCCCGGCTGTAAGCCACGGTGCCGGGCTCGTGCCGGGCTTCAAAGATCTGGCCAAAGTAATACTCCGGAAAAACCACGGCGTATTCCTGCGCGGCGGCGTGCAGGGCGGCGTAGCGCACATCGAGCAGATCGGTTCCCAGGGGCAGGTGCGGACCATGCTTTTCCAGAATGCCGAAGGGCAACAGGCAGGTGCCCTGCGCCTGCTGAATGGCCGAGCGGAAATCGGCGGCGGTGAGTTCTTCCCAATGGACCGACAACTTGGCCTGCGACCAGCCCAGAGGGGTGCAGAAGGCCAGCAATCCAATCACGGTTACGATTCTGCGAATCATGATCTGGCGAAGTAAAGCGTTGCGCATGATGGTTCTCCCGAGGTTGCGCATTTTAGCATTTGGACGTAGTCACAGTTACTTCCGTCACCGTGCGCTGCCACCGCGCGCACGGTATGATTTCTGGAACCGTGATCTCCATGAAGAAACTAAAATTCCTGGTTTCGCTGACCACCAACGACAACGATTATCAGATCGAACAGGCGGCGTCCGCAGAAGAGGCGGCGCGGCGCCTGGGCGTGGAGATTCAGATCATCTACGCGGAAAACGATTCCATCACGCAGAGCCAGCAGATTTTGAACGTGATTCAGTCCCGCTCCGACTCTCACCCTGACGGAATTATCTTTGAACCGGTGGGCGGGACGGCTCTACCCCAGGTGGCTCGGGCTTCGATCACTGCCGGCATCAGCTGGGTAGTGTTGAATCGAAACGTCGATTACATTGCGGAGATCCGCAAGACCCATCGGGTACCGATTTTTGGAGTCAGTTCGGACCACGAAGAAATCGGCCGCATCCAGGGGCAGCAGTTCGCTGCCCTGCTGCCCAAGGGCGGGACGGTGCTGCACATTCAAGGCCCCTCCGAGAGCCTGGCCGCCAAACAGCGCACCACCGGCATGTATGAGACCAAGCCCGCCGATGTCCAGGTGAAGGTGATGCGGGCGCAGTGGACCGAGGCCAGTTCCTATCGGGCAGTCAGTTCGTGGTTGCGCCTGTCCACCTCGCACCAGAACCGCATCGACCTGATCGCCGGCCAGGATGACGGCATGGCTCTGGGGGCACGAAAAGCCTTCCAGGAGCTGCCCGACAACGCGGCCCGGCAACGCTGGCTCAGCTTGCCGTTCATCGGCTGCGACGGTCTGCCTAAAACCGGACAGGCCTGGGTGAAGCGCGGACTGCTGACCGCGACCATCTTTGCCGGACCCAACACCGGGCAGGCGCTGGAGATGCTGGTCAAAGCCCTGCAGACCGGTACCATGCCGCCGGAGAACACGTTGACCACACCGCTCTCCATCCCAACTCTCGATGCCCTGGCGACATCGCAGGCGGAGAAGGCGCGTCTGCTGTCGGTTTAGGTAATGTTCGTTTCCAGTTTCAAAGTTTCCAGTTTCTAGTTTCCGGCATCGCGTAGCCCGGGATAGCGCGGCGTCTCGCCGGCTGTCTCAAGGGCATCCTGCCCTCGACGGTTGGAGGCGGCCCCCACGACGGTCGCGATTTCTCGCTGCTCCTCTGCGCTTCTCTTGATAAATTGAGTGTGGCTTTTTCCGAGGAGAAACCATGCCCACTCTGGTCGCGCAGCCCACGCGCATTCGCGCCGCCGGCACCAAACCCAAACTGATCGACGAATTCATCGGCCGGGTCAACACCAAAACTTCGGGAGTAAGTGTGGCCCACATGCGGAGTCCGCAGGGATGGGAAGAGCCTGGACAGACTCCGGAGTTCGACGAATTCACCATCATTCTCAAGGGCACGCTTCGGGTAAAGCACAAAAACGGCGAACTGGACGTGGTGGCCGGCCAGGCGGTGATCGCCCACAGCGGCGAGTGGATCCAGTATTCCACTCCTGCCGCAGGCGGAGCCGAATACATTGCCGTCTGCCTGCCCGCTTTCGCGATGGAGACGGTGCACCGCGACGCGTAATTGGCGGCGCACCAAACTTTACTCCAAACCGCTTCTGAAAATGACGACGCGCCCGGCGGGCTGAAACGTGTCTCCGCGGCCTTTCACTGCAACAGAGGTGGAATCGGTGAGGGTATCGCCCTGCATAAGGCTGCAGAAACTGCTCGACTCCTATCCCACTCTTGCGCCGGTCGTAGCGGCGTTGTGTACGTTTTGTGTACAAAAATTTAAGGCCCCCTCTCGGAGGCCCTGTTTAAGCGGGTAAAAGTGTGGTGAGCGCGGATGGACTCGAACCATCGACCCATGCCTTAAAAGGGCATTGCTCTGCCAACTGAGCTACGCGCCCACTGCCTTAAGTACTAATATATGCGAAAGAATCGAATTCTGCGAAACCAGCCCCCTCGCTGCCCGCACGCCGCACAAACAAGCTGAATGGAAGAATCGAGCTTGATGAGAAAAACGGGGTGGGATTTGGTTGAGTCTCTACGGTGAGTCGGTATCGGTCTCGGTGCACACGAGGTACACCGGGCAGCGGCGGAATCGGCTCTCGAAGTTTGGATTTGGCCGCGCTGCGTTACCCCTGCTTTGATGCCGCAAGATTGCCTGACCTATCTTGTCCCGGCCGCCCAGGCCCCCGAAATATGACGGTTTCGGCGGTGAGAGACCCGCTCGAAGCTGAGTCCCAAAATGACACAGATTGTCACTGGTCTACTAGAATCTGGCACAAATTGAACCGCGCTCCCTCCTGCCGATAGCGTCGCGGGCATGACCAAAGATTGCCCGGAGACTGAGGACAAACGACATACCTGCCAGAAAGCCTTTGAAAAGACAGGATTTGGGCGATGGCTGTCCGAATGCGAACAGATTCCCGAATTGGGTCTGCTGAAGACCAAGGTTTCGAATCGGAGAGAGGGACTAACGAGATGCGGAAACAGAAGGGTTTTTCACTGATTGAGTTGCTGATCGTGGTTGCGATCATTCTGATCATCGCTGCGATCGCCATTCCTAACTTGCTGCGTGCACGTATCGCAGCCAACGAATCATCTGCGGTCAGCTCGGTCCGTACCATTAACACGGCCGAGGTGACTTATCAGTCGGCGTATCCGACCGTAGGTTACTCGGCAACCCTGGTTGCCCTGGGACCGGGCGCCGGATTGCAGGCTTGCCCGGCGGGCGGTCCTACCCAGGCTGCGGCTTGCCTGGTGGACGGCGCACTGGCCAACAACCTGGCCAGCGCCAGCGGTAACAAAAGCGGCTACAAGGTAAATGCGGTGGGCGCTGCGGGTGGCGCTGGTGCACTGCTGATCACCTACGGTGTGGGTGCGGCCCCAGCGGCCTTCAACCAGACCGGCGTACGTCGCTTCTGCTCGGCTGAAGATGGTGTGCTTCGCGCCGATCAGAACACCGGAGCCTCGACGACCCCGGATACGGCTGGCGCGACGGTCTGCACTGCGCCGACCTACCTCGTTCTGCAGTAAGAGTTGGCCAAGTACCCGGGGGAGGGTACGAAGCTGGAGCATCGGGTGGCAACACCCGATGCTTTTTTTTTGCCACATCGAAGTTTCATTTCACGTCAGCTAGTTTCGCACGCGAAGTTCGGCCTCGCCGGCAACGTCCGGAATCACGATGTGAAGCGCGTGCTGGGTTGCGTCATACGAAGTTTGGAGCGGAGCCGCGTTGTCAGACAGTTTTGCATTGGCCTGCGCCGAAGGCCAGTCGTATATCACAACCTCCACAGTCTTCCACCAGGGCGCATAAGTCCCCTGGCGCGCGCCGAATTTGACGGCCACCGAATTCCCGTCGGAGTGGCAGGTGAATGCCTGGCGGAGAAACTCGCCGTGCTGGTAGCGGAGAGTGTGGCCGTCATCGAGATACAGCGAACCGCTGCACGGCTGGCCGGGATAGACCCGCAGCTCCAGCGGTCCATTGGGAGTTTCATCAGTGCTCTGGACAGGCGGCTGTAACGGCAGAATGCTTCCGCCCCGAACGTACACCGGCAGAGTGTCAAGCGTGGGATGAATAAAGGGCCGGAAGGGGTATGGCGTTCCGGGCCCGTTTTTGGCGATGTCGTTGGAAATCTGCACAATCGATGGTTCTGGCGGAGGGATCGGCGCCTTGAGACCAGTCCAGAAGTCATACCACTTGCCGTTGGGAAACGAGACCACGTAGTTGTCGAGAGTTTCCCCGAAAGACTGGGGCGCGACCAGCAAGCTCGGACCCAACAGGAACTCCGTGTCGAGATTGCCGAACCCGTCTGATGGTGGCGTGAAGACTTCCGGGAACTCGAGAAAGATGGGGCGCACCATGGGAAGCCCGGTGCGCGAGGACTCCTCGGCGAGGCTGTAGATGTAGGGCAGCAGGCGGTAGCGGGTTTCAATGTAGCGCCGGCGAATCGCCTCATGCTCGGGGCCGTGAACCCAGACTTCCTGCATCAGCGATCCCTTGGTGGTGTGGTCGCGGAAGAGAGGATTGAACGCTCCAATCTCAATCCAGCGCGTGAGCAGGTCGGGCTCCGGCGAGCCGTTGAAGCCGCCAATGTCGTTACCCACAAAAGAAATTCCGCTCAGGCCAAGATTGAGCAGCTGCTGGGTGCCCATGCGAAGACCATTCCAGGTGGCGGGATTGTCGCCGGTCCAGGTGAAGCCGTAGCGCTGTCCGCCCGCGAAAGTCGCACGGGTAAGGACAAAGGGACGTTCGTCCGGGCGCAGCTTGAGCAGGCCGTCGTAGGTGGCGCGGGCATTTTCCAGTCCGACGATGTTGTGGATCTCAGCATGAGTCGCGTTGCGGGTGGCGAAGCCCGGCTCCTCGATGCGATGGATATTATCGAGAGGCATGGTCTTGCCCGGTCCATCGAAGACCGCGGGCTCGTTCATGTCATTCCAGAATCCGGCCACGCCATCTTTAACGAAGTCCTTATACAAGCCGCCCCACCAGGCGCGCGTCTGGGCGCGGGTGAAGTCAGGAAAGACGGCCGGGCCCGGCCAGACGACGCCGACGTACTCGCTGCCGTCGGCTTTCTTCACAAAGTTGTTGCCCGCCTCTCCGGAATCGTAAGGCGCGTAGCCCTGGTTAGCGATGTGAGCGATGTGCAGATCGGTAATCAGGACGAGATGAAAGTTTTGTTTGCGCAGATCCGAGACCAGCCCGGGGAAATTGGGGAAGGTTTTCTCATTGACGGTGAAGGGCCGGTTCCTGTCCTGGTAGTCGATATCAAGGTAGAGCACGTCGGATGGAATTTTGTCGGCGCGCATGCGGTCGGCAATTTCCCTGATCTGGGACTCCGGCGTATAGCTGTAGCGCGACTGCTGAAAGCCCAGGGACCAGAGCGGGGGGAGCGGATGGGTCCCGGTGAGATACGCATAGCCCTCGACCACCTGCTTCGGGGTGGGGCCATAAATCAGGTAGTAGTCGAGCGGGCCGCCTTCGGCGCCGAAGGAGTAGGCGTCACGCGCCTGCTTGCCGAAATCGAACCAGGTGCGCCAGGTGTTGTCGAGAAACAATCCATAACTGCGGCCGCCGCCGATTCCCAGAAAAAACGGGATGCTCTTATAAATAGGATCGATCGCTTCCTGGGGGCCGATGTCGGTATTCCACAACGTATAAGCCTGATTTTTGCGGTCGAAAGTGCCCGCCTTGTCGCCGAGGCCAAAATAGTGCTCGTTGCCCGGCATGGTCTTGTAAACGGAGAAGCCCCCCATCCGGAATGTGGTGGGACGGCCAAGCGCGTCGGCGGAGATGATTTTGCCGGAGAGATCGCGGACCACCAGTCGAAGTGGCGTGCGCTCAACCCGGACCTCGAGCGCGGCGGTGCGGAAACCTACGGACGCGGCATCCTGCGTCGCCTGCACCTCGACCGACTTGCCGCGCGGCCCGGGAAGGACTGCCCATGACGCGTCCTCAGGAAAGGTGCTCCCCAGCGTCACGCGTACTCGCAGGATGTCGTCTCGCAGCGCGGTAATGCGCAAGCTCGCCGGGCCCGCCTTGATGTCAATGCCGTCGCGTCGCGGCTGGGAACTGGTGACAGCCTCGAGCATGGTGCCCGGCTGCGATGCTACGCGGGTCTCTGCCCGCGCAAGATTTAGCGAAATGATTGCCCCGAAAATGAAGACAAGAAATTTGCAAGATGAGTGCATCATGGCTTCTCCGCATGGACTAGTGTTGGCGACCCGACTTTAGTGCGTCTTGCCTGCGAAATGAATGACAATCTTCTCATGAGGATTCGGTTCGGATGTGCTTGCCGGAATGGTGAACTTGATTTTGGCAGTGTCCGCATCAATCTTTACCGGTTCGGCGCCCTCCACGGTTGCCACCTGCGCCGCATTCCACATTCCGATTTCATACTGCCTGCCTTGCGCGCCGGCAACCTCCAGGATGAGGCTGTCTCGCGCCGGGGCCCACGACTCCGACAGCACGCGCAAGCCCTGGCTGGCGCTTCCCAGAGAGGGCAATCCCGGTGAGATGCTCAGGCCGAAATCGTCCCGGATGCGAAGGCGTAATGTGGTGTCTCCGTTGACCAGGGGAAATTGCACGGTGACGTGCTGGTCCACGTCACTCTTGGTCACCTGGAATGGAACCTTTTTGCCGTTTACCTCCGCGCCGAGAATTTGCGCCCGCGGGCTTAGCGCGGGAGAAAATTCCAAACTACAATCGCCGCTGCCGTTCCGGGTCACAACCAGCGTAATTTCGCTGGCGCTCTTGCGATAAGCCAGCCGCACAGCACACTGGCCCACGCGCACATTCTCCAGCGTGAACTTTTCCCAATCTGCCGGGACATGCGGTGCCAGCGTCACCCGGCGCGCGCCGGCATCGATCTGCAAACCAAAGAGTCCGCGCAGCAGCGGACTGATGACCATGGCCGCGGACCAGATCTGGTGCGGAGAACTGGTGGACAGCGGCTGATAGTAGTCGCCCGACAGCACCTCGGTGACGTGGCCCAGCGATCCGTCGAGCGCCAGTTGGGCATTAGCCATGAGATTGGAAAAGCCCGGCAAGGAGCGGTGGTAGCGGTATTCGCCGACCGATGCCCATCCCGTAAACAGCGGCCAGACCGAGCCGAAGTGGTAGCCGCCGGCGCTGTATTTTGCGGCGCGGGAAGAAATGATCCGCATTCCCCAATCGGCTTGATGCTCGGGCGCTGCGAGTTGCGCAATCATGGCATCGGCTTTGTTTTCGTCCAACAAACCGAACCACATCGGGACCGTGGCCAGGACGCTGGGTTCGTCCACCTGCTGGTTCTTTTGATCGAGAGCAAAGGCAAACCGATTTGTCTCGGCCGACCAGAAGGCCGTGTTCAGCAGCGCTTGCTGGCGCGAGAAATCTTCGCTCAGCTTCCGGCTGACCTCTTCCTTCCCGGTAAGATGCGCCAGGCTGGAGAGCGCCCGCAAAGCCTCCGCCCCCAGCGCGCTCTGGTAAAGCTCGGTATGGACCGGCAGCAGGGGACCGCCTTCCACCCAGCCGTGGCCGATGCCAAAATTGCGCGGCAGCCCTTGCGCATCGTAAGTGGAAAGCAGGAATTGATACGCCTTCCACAGGCTGTCCCACTTCTGCTGGGCAAACGCCGCGTCGCCGCTCGCCACCACATAGTCGTTCATGGTGACGATGTACAGGGGCGTCGCATCGGCGGAAGCGTAAGGATATGGATAGTCGGTGAACCAGGGAACGAAGTTCGCGCCCTGGGAAATCTCGTGGGGAACTTTGCCATCGGCGCGCTGATACTTACTCAGGAAATCCAGCGCCGTGCGTGTCGTGCCAAAATCGCCTTCTGCGTCGAGCGCCAACGAAGTCCACAGCGCATCGCGGCCGAAAAACCAGGCGAAGCCCGGGCGCTGGCTGCCGCCTGAGGTGCGGTAGCCTGCGATCAATCCGGTGCCCAGGTAGGGATTGGTTACCAACCCCTGCAGCACACTGACCCGGGCCCAGTCGTAGGACTGCTGCAACTGATGATCGGGCAGATCGACGCTCACCGTCTTATCCAGGTAGGCGCGGTAGTAGTCGGCGGACTCTTTCAGCAGCGCTGCATAGTTGCTTTCGAGGTGATGGTAGGCGGCCTCCGCTTGGGCTTGCCCCTGGACTGAGCCCGCAATTACGACCACCCTGGTTTCTTTCCCTTTGCTGACGGCGCCGAGGTGAAAGGAGTTTTCCTGCGCGCTGGAATAGTTGGTGTCATATTCTTCGTGAATTTCGCGGGCGGTCGGGGAGCCCACGAAAGCGGAGAATTTCTTCTGCTCCTCGCCGAAGTAAAAGGCGTTCAGCTTCGCGTCCCAATAAGAGTAGGTCCCGCCCAGCGCAGCCGGCCATTCCAGCTGGAAATCCCGCTCGAACTCAACCTGCACGTCCAGCGGATCGGCAGTCTCGACCTCGACGATGATCACCGCTCCGGACTCATGCACCGGAACGAAAAAGGTCTCCCGCACCGAGAAGGTATCTCCGGCGTAAAGAATCGTGCAGGACTCCGGCCGCACCGTGAGAGTGCGCGCCAGTGCCTCTGCGGGAACCACGTGGCCATCCACCAGAAACCGCAGGTGGAAGTCGCGCAGGATTTTCAGGGGATAAACCCAGGCTTCAAAGTTACCCGCCTCGTTGCCAAGAAGTCCGGCGCGCTCGCCTACCGACGAAAGAAACTCCCAGGGACGAACCGGGCGCGAGAGTTCCAGGGAAGGCAAGGGCTCAAGCGCGTTGGCTGGAAACGCCAAACCCATCAACAAGACGGCAGCCACGATCAACCGCGAGGACATTTCGCGGGGCCGGTAGAGGGTTGCGCGCATCATATATAAAAACGAACGAGCACACTCGCACGAAGCTCGATGCGTAGAATTTGCGTCCATGCCTGAACTTGCAAAGTAGCGATGCACTGAATAGAGTAGGGGCGAATTCTAGCACGAGCCAACTCCGGGAAGGTACCGCCCTTTTGTCTTCTTCGCGCCGTACGTTTCTCCAGTCCCTGAGCAAGTCGGCGCTCGTGTTGTCCCTCGACAGTGTTTTGGCGCTGGCGCGTCCGCTGCGGCCCAGCGCCTCCTTCTCCGCTACGGAAGAGCCGGTAAAACCCGCCACTGGCCTGGGATTGAGCTTTATCGACGTGGCCCGCGAGTCCGGACTCAACGCGAAAACCATCTACGGCGGCGAGCACAAGAACAAATATCTCCTGGAGACCACGGGCTGCGGCGTCGCCTTTTACGATTACGACAACGACGGCTGGCTGGATATTTTTCTGGTCAACGGCTGGCGCCTGGAGGGCTTCCCTGCCGGACAGGAACCTACTTCCCATCTGTTCAAGAACAATCGCGACGGCACTTTTACCGACGTCACCGCCAAAGCCGGCGTGGCGCACTCCGGCTGGGGACAGGGCGTCTGCATCGGTGATTATGACAACGACGGCTTCGAGGACCTCTTTGTCACTTACTTCGGCAAGAACGTCCTTTATCACAACAACGGCGATGGCACGTTTTCCGATGTGAGCGAAAAGGCGGGAGTCGCGGGGACCGGCAAGCGCTGGAATACGGGCTGCGCTTTTGTGGACTACGACCGCGACGGCAAACTCGATCTGTTCGTCGCCAACTACATCGACCTCGATCTGGCGACGGCGCCCGTCCCGGAGTCTGGGCCCTGTCTCTACAAGAGCGTGATGGTGGCGTGTGGACCGCCCGGCCTCAAGGGCGGGAAAAACATTCTTTACCACAACAATGGAAACGGAACGTTCACGGATGTGTCCGAAGCCTCCGGAATTCTGCAGGCCAACGGGACCTTCGGCCTGGGAGTATTGACCGCCGATTTCGATAACGACGGCTGGCCCGATATCTACGTGGCCAACGATTCCACCGCCAGCGCTCTCTACCAGAACAAAAAGAATGGGAAATTTGTGGACATCGCCATGGAAGCCGGCTGCGCGCTGAGTCCGGACGGCAAACCGCAGGCCGGCATGGGAGTCTCGGCGGCCGATTACGACATGGACGGCAATCTGGACATTGTAAAAACCAACTTCGCGGGCGACACGCCTTCGCTTTACCACAATCTGGGTGACGGCAATTTCGAGGACGCCACTTTTGCTGCTGGTCTGGGCGCGCATACCCAGTATCTGGGATGGGGTTGCGGATTTTTCGACATGGACAACGACGGCTGGCCCGACATCCTGATCTGTAATGGCCACGTTTATCCCGAAGTCGAGCAACTTAAGACCGAGGCCGGCTATCCGCAACGCAAACTGCTCTATCGCAACCTGCGGAACGGCCGCTTCGAAGATGTATCGATGGAGGCAGGCCCGGGAATCTCAGTGCCAGTGGCGTCGCGGGGGTGCGCCTTCGGAGATTTCGACAACGACGGCGACCTCGATCTTGTAGTGAATCCGGTAAATGATTATCCGCAGCTCCTACGCTGCGATTTGGCCCCAGGCAACAACTGGATCAAGGTGCGAACCATTGGCACCAAATCAAACCGCACCGGGATTGGCGCGCGCTTGCGCTGCGTGACTCAGGCGGCGGGCGAAAGCAAGCCGCATTCTCAAATCGATGAAGTCCGCAGCGGCGGCGGCTACTTCTCGCAGAACGATCTGCGGGTACACTTTGGTCTGGGCAAGGCGGACAGAGTCCAGTTGCTCGAAATTCACTGGCCCAGCGGGCAGGTAGATACTTTGAAAGACGTCAAAGTCAATCAAGTCGTTTTTGTGAAGGAAGGCGAAGGGATTGTGCGCACCATGCAGTTCCCTGCCGGGGCGCCTGCCAAATCAAAGTAGGGGCGTCATTGAGCGCAGCGAAGGATCCCGCGTGCAACGACACGCGTTTTCCCGGCAGTATCGTCGTCACGCCAGATCCTTCGGGACTGAAGTCCCTCAGGATGACGCCGCACCGGATGCACACTGTGATTGATCTTGCGCGTGCGCGCGGGCTGGGCCCCTGTAGAAAGTTCGGCGCCTGGGTGTGAGCGGATTCTTCCGCGGCATGAGAAAAGGACGCGGGGCACGCGTGCCCTCATCCGATAGAGGCGCTTCGACTCCTCGGGATCGTCCGCCAGCGGACGATCCCAACTCGCTCAGGGTGACACGGCTCGTTTGTGGTTAGAAGTTCTCTACCATCCAGACATTGGCGTTGCCACTGGCTTGCCACATCGCCAGGTAGCGTCCATCCGGCGAAGGAATCGCCCAACCGACGGCCATCTTGGTCTGCTCCCACACTGGCCGCGCCCGGCCTTGCAGGTCCACATTCAAAAGCGCATTGGTGCCGGTAGTTGTGGAGGCGCTGACCCACAAACCTTTTCCGTCTGCCGCCCAGTCGATTGCGTTAACCGAAGACCAGTCGTTCAAGGCAATCCGTCGCTCCCTGCCGTCCTTCAAGTTCAAGAGACGAATTACCGGCTGCACTATGATGTCGAGCTTGTTTGATTTGGCAACGGCCAGGGTCGAGCCATCCGGCGAAAGGCTCCAGTTATAGGCGTAGGGCAGGTCGTCATCAATGTGTGTCACCTCCTGTCCCGTACCTTGCATGGGATCGAAGCTCATAAAGGTCAGGCGCTTGTCGCCGGCAACGCTATAAAGGCAGAGACTAGCGGGCTGGCGAGCGCATTGTTCGTTGGTCAGACCATGCACTTCCATCAGCAGCCGGGGCGGGCCGCCGGCGACCGGAATCCGCATCATGCGAACGCCGTTCGACGAATCGAAGGCCTGACGGTATTGCAGATATACAAGGTTCTTTCCGTCCGGCGTGAGGCGCGGCAGCATCGATTGCTCGTTGCCGCCCACCAGCAACTCAGGAGTGGTCTGGTCTGGCGCTTGCCGGAAAATGTGGAACGATCCATCACGGTCGGAACCGAAGAGCACCTGCTTGCTGTCGGGCGTCCAGGACCAGGGCAAATCCTGCCTCTCGTCCAGAGTGAGGCGCCGCGGCGTGCTCAGCCTGGTTCCATTGCCTTCCAGCCGGGCGACGTAAACATCCGGCTGCCAGCCCTCTTTCAGGTAGGCCAGGCGCTTCCCATTGGCGGAGCCGCTGAGGTATCGAATGGCGCCGGCACTGGAAGTAATCCGCGCCGCAGTGCCCAGGGGCTTTCCGGAGCGGGAATCGATTTGCTGCGACCACAGATTGGAGTCGTTCTGGCTGGGGGAAGCTTCGTTCAGCACATAGACTACGCGATCTCCCACCCAGGCCAACGCCGGCCCCAGCCTCGCCTCCGACGAGACCACCACTCGCTGGTTGGTGGCCAAATCGAGAATTTCAATCTGAGGCTGTATGCCGTAGGTCCCTGCCCGATACACGCCCCGCAGAAATGCGATCCGCTTGCCATCCTGGGACCAAGCCGGGGAACGGAAGAGATCGCCGGTCTGGCCGGCGAGTTTTCGGGGCTGCTCTCCGTCCGCTCCCATCACCCACAGTTCCTGGCTCTCTGAGGTTCCTTTCAGAAACGCGATCTGCGAACCATCTGGCGAGACCGCCGCTTCCCGGCCCTGGTCGGCCAGTTTGCGCGGGCTTCCGCCCAAGGCGGAAATCTGCCACAAACCCGGCTCCTGTGACGATCCCGCAAGGGAGGTGGCCAGGATATGCGATCCATCGGGAAACCAGCTGACCGGCCTCGCCTTGAATCCTTCGGGCAAAGCCAGGGGATGAGTTTCACCGGTATCGACCTGGCGCAGGTAAGATCCGGTGTCGTCGGAAAATGCCAGGTATTTGCCGTCGTATGAAAGGGCTGCGCTGCTGATGGGATATTCGCTGGGATTGGCGGTCAGGCGGCGCTCCACGATGGGAGGGGAGGCGGGCGCAGGCCGCGATCCGCGCCGGCCCAGAAACAATCCCGCACCCAGTCCTGCCAGAACAAGGACAACCGCCGCCGACGCGATCCACCAGATACGAGTGGGCCGGGGCGGATGAAGCGGCACCTCATCCTCGACCGCGGGCGGCGTTCCGTTGACCGGCACCAGAAAGCGGTAACCCCGGCGGGCGACAGTCTCAACAAAACGAGGGTTCTCGGCGCTGTCTCCCAGCGCGTCGCGCAGCCGGCGGACAGCGGCGTTGAGACTGTGATCGAAGTCCACAAAGGTATCCGCGGGCCACAAGCGGGTCCGCAGTTCGTCCCGCGAGACCACCTCGCCGGGCCGTTCCAGCAACAGGGTGAGAATCTGTAACGGCTGTTCCTGCAGTTTTACTCTCGATCCGTTGCGCCGCAGTTCTCCGGCCCGCAAATCGACTTCGAAGACCCCGAACTGGATCATCCGCGTCCCATTGCTGCTCATTACGGTCACTTGCCCTCTCCGAGCCTACGAAGTTTTAGTCGCAGCGTCCACTTCTATTCGCGTCACCCACGCTCCTAAGCATTTGACGCGCAAGCGCTTAACAGGTTACCCACAAATAGGTTGCAGGTGACCGGCAAAGCCTTGAGGCACCCTGCGCAGGCCTCGAAGATCGGCGCCGTGGAGGTTGCTCCCGGTGCTTCAATTTTCGAAAGCGCACCTGCCGTTAGTTACGTTGCTGCTGGGGTTTACGTTCCCCGCGTGGGCGGAAGGCTATACAGACGAACGACCACAAGTGGTTGTCTCTGTCTATGACGACGCCGGAGTCTCAGCCAATGTATTGATCCAGGCCGAACAGAGAGCAGCCAAGATTTTCGGCGAAGCCGGAGTCGATGTCGTCTGGAAAAACTGTTCCAGCTCACGAACCCACGTAGACCCGGACGCCCTCGTCCGGGCGGGCGAGCAAAGCTCGCCAGGGGTTTGGGGAGGCACAGAGCAGAGGGCTTTGGAGCGGTGGACCAGCCCAACCTTGCCGGGCTTCGCCCGGCCGGGCGGGTGGGGGCATCCGCCCCTACGTGGTCCGAGTTGGACTGTGCCAGCTTCGAGTGGCCAACCCGCCTTGCGGTGCGGATCGTGCCGCGGTCCGCGCACGCGACCAGCGAAGTGTTCGGGGTCGCCTTCTTGTCCGCCGAGGGCACCGGCTGTTACAGCGACATTTTCTATGACCGGGCGACGAAATTGCACGCCGATTGGAACGTCGGCCTTTCGGATCTTCTGGGAAATGTGATGGCGCACGAACTGGGACATCTCCTGCTGGGTTCAAACTCGCACTCCCGCGCGGGAATCATGCGGGCGCATTGGCAAGGCGAAGAGCTCAACCTTCTGTCGCGGGGCAATCTGTGGTTCACCCGTGAGCAGGGCGAACAGATGCGCGGGAAACTGAACCGAGTCCGTCCGGCTGTGGCTCTCACCGCGCGCTCACGTTTCTGACTTCGGGAGGCGCAGTTCTCTGCGTCCTTTGCGGGTTTTGCGAGCTTGGCGGTGAAAAGCTTTTGACCGCAAAGGACGCAAAGTTAACGCAAAGGACGCAAAGGGGTGGCTGGCGGATGCGATTTTAGCTTCCCTTCGCTGCCGATTTCACATCGACACCTGACCCTTCTTTCAGAGCATGAATCGCGTCCACCGAGATGTTGTTCTCGAAGCGCTCGGTAAGCCCGCTCGGCCAGCGAATCTGGATCCAATCGACTTTGGTAGCTGCTCCCAGCCCGAAGTGGATGCGCATGTCGTTGTTCGAGTCGTAACTCGAACCGCTGCGGACTTCATCAACCAGCATTCGTGCTCCCACTTTCACCGTAACTCGGGCGCCAATTCCGTCCCGGTTGGATTTCGTGCCCACGGTCCTGATTCCGATCCAGTGATTGGGCGAGCGCACCTGGTTCACCAGAAGGCTTGGAGTTGCGTTCATGTTGCTGATCACAGCTGAAATGCGGCCGTCGTTCCACAGATCGCCAACGGCCAACCCGCGCCCGGCGTGGACCGAGGTGATGCCCGCTCCGGCGTCAGCCGAAATATCGGTGAACGTCTTGTTGCCGTTGTTGTGATACAGGATGCGCGGTTCCTCGTAACTGCTGCCCAGGTTCTGTTTATCGACTTCGGGATAGACGTGTCCGTTCACCAGCAAAAGGTCGGGCCAGCCATCGTTGTCGAAATCCAGAAACATGGTTCCCCAGCCCAGATAGCGGGTGTAGAGACCGAGGCCGGCGGCGAAGGTCACATCATCGAAGGTGCCGTTGCCGTTGTTGCGATAGAGGGTCGAGGTGTCGTCGGAAAAATTGGTTTTGAAAATATCCAGCCGGCCGTCGCCATCGTAATCGGCAATGGTCGATCCCATGCCCGCCTGTTCGCGGCCGTCCTCGTTGTAGGCGGCGCCGGCCACCACCGCGACATCGCTGAAAGTTCCATCGCGATTGTTGTGGTAAAGAATGCTGGGCGTGCTGTCGCAGGCGACGTAGATGTCGGGCCAGCCATCATCGTCGAAGTCGAAAGTGGAGACGCTGAAAGCATAGTGGCCGCTGGTCTGATCGATTTTCGCTTTCGCAGTTGCATCTTCAAACTTGCCGTTGCCCTCATTGTGGTAAAGAATATTTTTCGCGCCGGGCAAGCCGCGCGGCCCGCACATTACCGGAACACCTTTCCACACGCACGACGCTCTCTCGCCCGGCGCGGGGGCCGTGGACAGATCGAAGTCCACGTAGTTCGCGACCATCAGGTCGAGCCGACCATCGCGATCGTAATCAACGAAAGCGCATCCCGTCCCCCAGGCTTTTCCGCTTCCGGCAACGCCGGCCTGCTCCGCTACTTCCGCGAACACTCCACTCTGATTGTGATAGAGACGGTTCTTTCCGTAGTAGGTTACGTAGAGGTCTTCCCATCCGTCGTTGTCGTAGTCGCCCACGCAGACGCCCTGACCCCAGCCGTTGGCGGTCAGCCCGGCTTTGGCGGTCACGTCGGTGAAGGTTCCATCGTGCTGGTTGCGATACAGGTGATTGGTCGGCGCCGTTCCGGCCGGAAATCCTTCGAGGGTGGTGCCGTTCACCAGAAAAATGTCCGGCCAGCCGTCGTTGTCGTAGTCGAAAATGGCCACGCCGGTTCCGGTGGTTTCGATGATGTATTTTTTCGTATCTTTCCCGCCGAAAACCTGGGTCATGGTCAAGCCGGCTTTTTCTGCGGTGTCCACGAAGTTGGCGAGGGGCGGGGCTTTTCCGGTTTCGGCGACCGACGCGGCGACAAAGACGAGGAGGAACGCCAGTCTTGCGGCGGCGGGGAGCGTACGAGGCTGCGGAGAGATAACTGAGGTCATGGCCCAGGTTGAATACTAGGGCGCGGGAATGGGAGGGTCAAGCCAGGCCAACCTATGGAGGCTTCATGCTGACTTTCTAAGCAGCTGCCGTGTAGGGCATCTACGGCAGGCGAACGACGGGATGGCTCCGCGCCAGATCCTTTGGGACTAAAGTACGGCAGGATGACTGCGAGTCTTTAAAGAGAACTTGACTCGCGAAACACTCCCCTTCAGGGGTGTTGTTCCTTGGCCATGACGGCCAACTCCCGGACTATTTCCTGAAGCCGCGAGCGGCGCTCCTTATTGGCACGGGAGGCCATCGGAGCCGGAGTTTCCTGTGCGGCATAGCGGTCGTTCATGTCACGGATGTTCGCGATTTCACTTCGCAGGGCTACAACGTTTCTCAGCACATCGGCGGTGTACATACTGACTAGAATACCCTAATAACACCTCGCGTGCGGGAACCGATGGAACAATGCCCATTCGAGCGCCGCATCCGGCCTGCCCGCCGGGGCATAGTAGTATTTCTTAGTGGGCCTCGAATCATTTCATTCAGCAATCCGGAACCACGGACGCACGCTGATGGCTTCAAACCTGCGATGGTTGATGGCGCTGGCGGCATGTCTGGTCAGCTTCGCACTTCCCGTTCTCGCCCAGAAGCAACCCGCTTCACGGCAGGCGGATTCGCTTTACCGCCAGGGAGTGGCGGCGGTGCAGGCCGGTGACCTGGTCAAGGCCCGCGCTGCCTTCGAAGAGGTGGTCAAACTGCAACCCAGCAGCGCCGAGGCGCACAACCTGTTGGGCTGGGCACTCTTTGCCCAGGGGCAGAACGCGGAATCCATTTCCCAGTTCCGGACTGCACTGCGCCTGAATCCCGATTTGGCAGCGGCGCATATCAACCTCGCCAATGCGCTGGTGAAAAGCGGATCACTGGCGCAGGCCGAGTCCGAAGCCCGAAGCGCGCTGCGTCTGGCTCCTAACGACGCGGAGGCGCACCGGACCCTGGGACGCATCGCCAGCTTTGGCTCCGACCCGGCGACGGCCGCCACTGAATTGAAAAAGGCCGTGGAGCTGCAACCACAACGGGCGGACCTGCGTGACGAACTGGGTTCTGTGCTGGCCCAGAGTTCACAGCCGGACGACGCGGCTAAACAGTTTTCCGAGGCTCTGCGCCTGCAGCCGGAGTTCGCCATGGCCGCCCTGCATCTCGGGGTGGTGCGCTGGCAGCAGAAGCAGATGGACGAAGCTCTCAGTCTGCTGCAGCGCGCGGTTCAAAGCTCCCCGCAAAACGCGCAGGCCCATTTCTATCTGGGACGCGTGCTGGAAGACACGGGGCAGCCGGCCAAGGCCGTTGAGGAACTGGAGGCCGCGGTCAAGCTAGAGCCGGGATTCATCGAGGCCCAGACTCAACTCGGAAAGATGCTGCAGAGGTCGGGAAATGCAGAAGGTGCGGTCGCGGCGTTTCGGCAAGTTGTGCAGCTGCGCCCGGATGATCCCGACGCGCACAACAATCTGGGCCTGGCGCTGATCCAGAGCGGCGACGCAACCAGTTCCATTCCCGAATTCGAGGCGGCGCTTCGCCTTCGCCCCACGGACACGGGCTACCGCACCAACCTGGGCACGGCGTACCTGCAAAAGACCGATTTCGACGCCGCCATCGCACAATTTCAAAGCGCTTTGAAAGCCACGCCGCAGGATGCGACGCTGCACTACGATCTTGGCCTGGCCCTGAAATTGAAAGATCAGCTGGCGGAGGCGATCGTCGAACTAAAGAAGGCCGCCGAGCTTGATCCCACTCAACCTGACGTTCACTACACTCTGGGCGTAACTTTCTGGCAACAGGGCCAGTTCGATCAGGCCGCCAACGAGCTGCGCGCCGCCATCCAGTCGAAACCTGACTACGCTGAGGCGCACTATACGCTCGGCACGGTGCTGAAGCAGCAAGGCAAATTGACGGAAGCGGCTGCATCCTTACGCGAAGCCATCCGCCTGCAGCCTGATTTTGCCGGGGCGCATACCACTCTCTCCACCATTCTGCGCGAGTTGGGTGACGAGGAGGGAGCCGCCAGAGAACGCCTGCTGGGGGCGCAGATCAGCAAGGACAAAACCAATCTGCAGGCCGCGACTTTCGATACCAACTCCGGAAAAAGGCTGCTCGGCCTGGGAGATCTGGAGGGCGCCATCTCCCAGTTTCGGGCCGCCATCGGCCTGGTCCCGACCTACGCCCTCGCCCACTTTCATCTAGCGGAGGCGTTGCAGAGGAAGGGTCAAACCCAGGAGGCGCGGGAGGAATTCCAGCGCGCGGCCGAACTTGATCCGCAATTGAAGCCGCAACTTCCCTGACTGCCGATAAGGGATTCGAACTTGCGGGAAAACCTCGGCCTCTGCGCGGGCCTGGGAAGGGCTAGGGCTTTCCGCTGCGCAATGCCACGATCTCCGACTCCACCGGAACGCCGCGCGTCACCTTGACTCGCAGCACCGCTTCAAACGGCTTCAATTCTCCCGTGTCCTCAACCGGGAGGCGTCGCAATAATTCCTCGAGCGAATTCTGCTGACACACATATTCGACGGCCGCTTGCGTGCCGATGGTGGTGGTGCCGGCAAGAATCAGGACCGACTTCGCAGGATTCAATCCCCGCACCAGCGCAATGACGGAATAATCTTCGCTCAAGACGGCGTTGGAAGGGCTGCCCACCCAGTACTCCGCCTCTCCCGCCTGGGGATGGACGTTCCTAATCGACAGATCGCCCTTGCGCGGGCCGGAGTCGAGGCGGCGAAACACAAAATCCTGCGTGCTGGGAATCTCGCGCAGGGTCAGGTTCTCCGCCGGCGAACCGACGAAGATCATGTCGTTGTTCTTCACATCGTCGAGTGAAAGCAAACTGCCGCGCTTGACCCGAATTTGCCGGTGCAGTAAACCAAACGTGCGGTCGAGAGCATGCACGCCCAGCACCTCTCCCACCCCGGTGTAGTGGTCCAGGATGGCTTCGCGGGAATCGCGGGTAGAATCGAAGTAGCGCATGCCGGTTTCCGGCCGCCCCACGAAAGCGCCGTTGCTGAAAATCACCCAGGGCTCTTCCGGTCCGACAACAAATGCCCTCCAGAACGCTGAAAACGCCGCCGGGGCTGGCTCGGTTCCCTTCACCGGCTGTCGTCTGGCGGCGTTCCCACTTACCAGAAGCAGCACAAGAGTGGCTATCGCCACCGCCAGCAGCACGGACAAAATCACCGGCACCATGGGCCACTGGCGCGGCCCCTTTTTTTCGCTTACCTCGGTCTCGAGGTCACGGACGCTCGAGGAGCGCACCTTCACTGGCCCGGCGGCCCGCTGGTGGAATGAGACCACGTACGTGCCCTTCGGTACTTCGACCACCAGGTTGTCTTCCGCGCCCTCGGTGCTGTAGTACTCCGCCAATTTCAGGCGAAGGCGTCCGGCCTGAACCCGGATGGTTGAGTCATGCTGGGGATCGAAGTCGTGCGGACGGCCGAAGACCTCGGTGGCGATCTGGTACTCCTTCAACGACGATCCAGGATGATCGAGGGCGTGCTCGGCCAAATATCGGAGCAGTTTGCAGAGGGATTCCGACCCGTGAAGCACCTGGCTGTTGACCAGTTTGTCAATTTGCCCCAGGCACCGCTCTCTTTCGAAACTCTGCGCGCGCGTAACAGACATTTAACGTAGGGTAACAAGCCGCCGTATCAGGCGGCAAGCGGAAGACTTAGCCTTTCGGTCACTGTATCAAACCTCATGAAACTTAAAAGAACAGAGGATTGAGCCCAGATTTTGTCCGGCTTGTGAGCCGCCCGTGCCGGTGGGAGATGGGTTCTCCGCCACTCTTCCACAGCGATGAACAATGCTTTTGTGTTAATAGAATCAATAGCTTACATAGATTTATCAGATTTCTAGCGGCCAAAAACGAATCCGGAGAATTATTTTTTTTCATATCAAGCGAGGCGTGAACTTCCAAATGTCATACCCGATTCGCGAACCAGAGTTGCATTTCTCAGCACTATCAACGATCTACAGCCAGTGATCGTTGGGAAGACGAACTGCTGGCACCGACTGCAACTAATGCTTTTGTACTAACCGGGCGACGTAGAGCTCATTAGGGGCACAATCTGCAAATCAGATCTTCAAAACACGTTCCGTCGTCTCCGCGATTTTCTAGTGCGCGAGTTCGTTTCGTTGTGGCAACACCGTTGGCCAAACAAAGTAATGAGTGTGGGGAGGCAGCAATGAAGAAGTTCTCGATGGTTCTTTGCGCTTTGGCGTTGTTGGCGTTCGGCTGCACATTGTTCACGCCGCAAGCGGCCGCGCAGGCAGTCTACGGCAGTATTTTCGGCACCGTCACCGATCCTTCGGGCGCTGCGGTTCCGGGCGCGAAGGTCACTGTCACGTCGGCAACCAAAGGCACGACGTTCGAAACCACGACCAACACCGACGGCAACTACAGCGTCACCCACCTTATCCCCGACGTCTACAACGTCCGGGCAGAAGGCGCCGGCTTCAAGGCATTCGAGGCCAAGAACATCAGTTGTCTCCGCCGACGCCGGCGCGCGCGTGGACGGCCAATTCCAGGTCGGCGGATCGACCGAAACCGTCGAAGTCACCGCAGAGGCTCCCCAACTGAAGACCGACCGCGCCGACGTGGCGACCACCTTTAACGACAAGTACGTTCAGGATCGTTCCCATTCTGAACCGCAACTTCACCAACCTGCAATCTGATGGCGCCGGGTTCACAAAAGATGGTGGGCTGGAGCCACGCTGCCACGCGAGAATCCGCAGGGCAGCCTGCAGATCTTCACCCAGGGCCAGCACTTTAGCGGCACCGCCTTCGAACTGGACGGAACCGACAATCAGGATCCGATCCTTGGAATTATCGTCGTGAATCCCAACCTCGACGCCGGTAACCGAGGCCAAGGTGTCGTTGCAGAATTATGACGCCGAATTCGGCAAGGCAGTCGCCAGTGTGGTGACGGCGCAAACCAAGTCGGGCTCCAACTCAGCCTCATGGCAGCGGTTTCCTGTTCCGCCGCTCGCGATGCGCAGCAGGCGCGCGATCCGTTCACCCAATCCGCCCAAGGCCGATCCCATCACCGACCGATTCATTCCGCCCTCTCGCTGGGCGCAGTTCGGCGGCACCATTGGTGGCGCCATCATCAAGGACAAGTTCTTCTTCTTCGGCGACTACCAGGGCACACGTCAGACCAACGGCGTGAGCGGAACGTTCACGTTCCGACCAACACGGTCAGCTCAAGTTGCAACCAGCACCAATGCTACCAGCGCGACCCCGGATTCTGCGATCTGAGCCAATATCTGACCGGCAGGCATTACCGGCGGGGGCCAGGTTTTCGATCCCACTACCGGGTGATCCCAATACCGGAGCCGGCCGTACTCCATTTGCCGGAAACCTGATTCCGATCGAGCAGAATCTCGCCGGCAGCGAGGAAACATTCTGGCAGCCTTCCCTGCTCCCCAGACCAGCACCGTTCTGAACAACTTCATCGGCTCGGGTTCCGGCCCGTTCACCCAGAACAGCTTCGACACGCGGATTGACTACGCCGCGAGTTCAACCTTGAATGTGTTCGGCCGGTTCAGTCTCGACTACTTCAGCTTGTCGGGCAAGGGCTTGCTGGGCGCGGTCGGAGGTCCGGGCAACGGTCTTGCTCGGTCTGGCAGGCAGTTCGATCACCCACAACTACAGCCTGGCCAGCGGCTTTACCAAGACGCTCAGCAGTTCGTTGCTGACCGACTTCCGCTTTGGCTACTTCAAATACAATCCACAGACCCAGAAGCCGGATGGTGGCACTCCGATGAGCGACTTCGGAATTCCGAACGCCAACACCAGCGACCCCAAGACGGCAGGTCTGGGGGCGTTCCTGCTCGGCTCGGATCCGATCAGTGGTCAAGGCTGCACTACCAACAACGGTGGCCAGGGCTGCGTCATTTCGAGTTTCGGAGACGGTCTGGGCGTGGCCCGCTGCAATTGCCCGCTCACCGAAAGCGAACAGCAATTCCAGTTCGTCAACAACTGGACCAAGATGCGGGGCAACCACCAGATCAAGTTCGGCGGCGACATCCGCTACGCCATGAACTTGCGCATCCCCAGCGACAACAACCGCACCGGAGAATATAACTTCAGTCCCCAAGCAACCTCGAACGGCGGGACGGGCGGTCTGGACCTGGCTTCGTTCCTCCTGGGCCAGGTCACCTCCTTCGCGCGCTACGTCAACAATCCCGACATCGCTTCGCGCGAACAACGCAGCCGAACGCCAGAAGCGCTGGTTCTTTTACGGTCAGGACACCTGGCGCGTAACTCCCAAGCTGACTCTCAACTATGGACTGCGCTGGGAAATCTACTTCCCTGAGACGGTCAATGCCAAAGGCAACGGCGGATTCGCCAACATCATTGACGTCGACGGAACGGGCGCCATCCGCGTCGCTGGCTTCGGCAAGATCGGTTTGAACGGCAACGTTGATAACACTTACAACGCGTTTGCTCCGCGCCTCGGTATCGCGTACCAGCTGACGCCGAAGACCGTGGTGCGGATGGGCTACGGACGGAGCTACGACATCGGCGTGTTCGGCTCGAACTTCGGACACACCGTGACCCAGAACCTGCCCGTACTGTTGAAGCAAAACGTGGATGCGACCGCATTCAATCCCGCGGCTTCGGGCAGCAAGGTCCCCGTCTTCCTGCTGGATGACGGACCGATCGCGGCCACCTTCCCTGCCGTGCCTTCCGACGGCATCATTCCGTTCAGCGCTCTTGGCGGTCAGGTTTCAGGCATTCACATCCGTCCCACCAGGCAAGTCCTGCCGCTGGTGGATTCGTGGAATGCCACGGTGCAGCATCAACTCACCAACACCATTAGCGTGGAAGTCGCCTACGTCGGCAGCAAGGGGACGCACGGCTTCGCCGGCGACGGACCCGAACTACGACGTGAACCCCGTTTCCATGAACCGACCTGGGGGTGTCGATCCCGCAATCCAGGACGCAACTAATACGCAGAATTCGCGGCGGCCTCTGTTCCGCAAATCAGCGTCGGCACTTTCCCCCAGATCCCATTCGACCTGGGTAACTTCTACGGAAACGATGCGTCGAGTTCAGTACAACGCCTTCGAAGCCAAGATGGAAAAGCGCTTCGCCAGCGGCCTGCAGTTCATTTCTCACTACACCTTCTCGCACGCCAACGGCTATGACAGCAACTACTATGCGATCAGCCATCCCATTGCGTACGGGCCGGTTGATTTCAATCGCAACCACGTGTTCGTGTTCAACACGGTGTACGAACTGCCGTTCGGAAAAGGCAAGAAGTACATGGGCGGCGCAAGCCGGGCGCATGGACTACGTGGTGGGTGGATGGCAACTGAGCAACACCACCAACTGGAGCAGCGGTTTGCCCTGGACGCCCAGCTTCGCGCGAATGCGGTACCGAACAAGACGTAGGCATCTGCCGTCCCGACAAGGGTCTGGCTCCCTCCACATCGGAGCCGGTTCGCTGGACAAGATCGCTCACACCATCACCTACTTCACCCCGGTTCCATGACATCGCCACCAACCCCGGAGTCTTTCGACCGATCCGGGTTCGTCGGACCAACCTGGGCAACCTCGGGCCGCAATACTTATCCATGGCCCGTCGGGTTTCTACTCCGATATGTCGGTGGTGAAGAAGTTCCAGGTCTACGGAGAGGCTCAGCGCGCAGTTCCGCATGGATGCCTTCAACGTCTTCAATCATCCCGTTTATGCTTTCAGCCAGAACAACGGGGCTAACGGCTGTATCGATTGCCAGGGCGGCAACAACGGCAAGATCACGCGCCTGGAGAGTGGCACGACGATGCGGCAACTGCAGTTCGCCATCCGCTTCGACTTCTAGATAGAAGCGAGGCTTGCTTTAGAGGAGGGAGTCATCGACTCCCTCCTTTTTTTAGTTCGTAGTGGCCGATTCTTGCGGGACTACATCTATCCGCATACCCTGAGTCGGTTCTCGATCATCAACTGATTTCTGCGCGCGCTGCTTGTGTTCTAATTCCAAGAGTTCCAAATCTCAAGTGCCTGTCAATTTGCGCATGAATTGTTCTCACCGCAAAGATTTCGACGAGATGGTCAACCTGTGTGATCGTGTTCCTGCTGGCCTGCCGCGTCGCGGCCTGGCCACAGACCCCGCCGCTTCCTCGCCCCATCCCACGGCTGAACCGGCACAATCCGCTTCGCCCGAGACCGCAGATCCAGACTTTGCCGCGGCGCGGACGCTGCTGCAGCAGGGCAAGTACGAGGAAGCGGTGGCGCAACTCTCGGATTTAGCGGCGAAGAATCCTGGGCTAAAAGGTTTGTCCCACGAACTGGGCACCGCTTATTACAAGAAGGGCGATTACATCAAGGCAATTGAATCGTTCAAGCAGGCCCTGGCCGAAGATCCGCAGGACAAGGAAGCGATCCAGTTGCTGGGGCTCTCCTACTACCTTTCGGGACGGCCCAGCGAAGCCATCCCGCTGCTGGAAAGGGTCCAGGCCTGGTATCCGCGGGCCAATGTGGATGCCACCTATATTTTGGGATTGTGCTACATCCAGGCGAAGGAGTACCCGCAGGCGCGAACGGCCTTTGCCAGAATGTTCGCGGTCCCGCCGGACTCTGCCGCCAGTTACCTGTTCACGGCGCGCATGCTGCTGCGCCAGGAATTCGATCCGATCGCCGAGGAGTACGCCGAGAAAGCTATCGCTCTCGATCCCCGGCTGCCGCTGGCCCACTTTTTCCTGGGAGAGCTTCACCTGTACAAGTCGCGGATTCCGGAGGCGATCAGCGATTTCCAGCAGGAACTCGCCCTCAATCCCGGCCACGCGCCTACCTACTACAAGCTGGCCGACGCCTACTCCCGCATCCAGAAGTTTGACGATGCGGAGCGGTTGCTGCAGCGCTCCATCTGGCTGGATGCGACCTCAACCGGACCTTACATTCTCATGGGCAAGGTGCTGCAGAAAAAAGGGGAGAGCGAACTCTCGGTGAGGGCGCTGCAACACGCACTGGGCATGGACCCGAGCAATTCCGTCGCTCACCACCTGCTGGGGCAGGCTTATCGCGATATGGGCCGGAACGAAGACGCGGAGCGGGAGTTCAAAATCGCCGAGCAGTTGCAGGAGAGCGGGAGCGACAAGCCGTAGGCAGGTGTGGCTCGGACACTCCTGTCCGACGCCTTTGATGTTGATTCTGACTCTGACTTGATAACAACTTACCGAACAAAACCAAAACCAAAATCAAAAGCGTCGGGACAAGAGTGTCCGACCCACACTTTCATCGCTGCTCTTTGGCCAGGCGCTCGGTCATGTCTTTCGGCAATTCGTGCAGGAACACCAGGAAGGCGGCGTTGGTCCAGCCGAAGCCGATCACGTTCTGCTGATATCCCGCGTGCACGCCTGACTCCGAAGAACGGGTGACCACGTTGTACTTTTCTCGGATGGTCCCGTCGCGGCGAAAGTTCTCCGCGATGGTAGCCAGGAAATTGTAGGAAATCCGATTGGCATCGTCGTTGAAGCCATAACGACGCAAGCCTTCGATGGCAATAATCTGGGTGGGCGCCCAACCGTAGGGATAATCCCACTGCACGTCGGCAAAGTTGCTGCTCATGGCCAGTCCGCCGGGCTGCTCGAAAATGCCCAGATTGCGGACCAGTTCCTGGGCCTGTTCCGGGGTGGCCAGTCCGGCCCACAAGGGATAGAAAGTAGTTATGTATTCGTAGGAGGAGCGCACTCCGGTCTCGAAGTCGTAATCGAAGAACAAGCGGCGACCGGGATCCCACAGATATTTCTGGATCCTTTCCTTTCTCATCTCCGCTCGCTGCAGCCATTTCTGGGAGTCGTCCTTGCGCCCGAGAATCTCTGCCATGGCCTGCAGGTCTTTTTCAGTTTTATAGAGCAGGCTGTTCAGGCAGATGGGAGCGTAGTGATGTGTGGCGGCGCCATAGGGGCCAAAGCGAAAAGAAATGTCGAAGCCCGATTCCCGCATCGAGCGGTCGCCCTTGTAATAGTCCGGGGTAAGTGAAATCCGGCGCGCGGGTTCGCACTCCGGCTTTGCCATGGTGGTGGCGGCATCACAAACCTGCACCGAGAAGCGAAAGCCGACCGCCGCGTCAGCGTCGCCGGTATTTTCGGCCAGATAGTTGCGCCCAACCTGCGGGTGCAGCAGGAAGTAACCCGCAACTTTGCGATAGCTTCCCGCCTCGTCTTTCAAGCTCTCGGGGGCCGGGCCGTTCCCGAAGTCGTAGTAGCGCGAAAGGCCGGTGGATCCGGCGAGGTGCGGATCCCGGTTCCAGGTTTCATAGTCTTTGCTGGCGTAGGCGTACGCCTTTTCCAGCCAGGCGCGGTTTTCGTGACCGGCCGCTTTGTCGGCTTCGTACACCGCCATGATCATTGAGGTAAGGAATGGTGGCTGCGAGCGGGTGAGGTAGTAGGCGCGATTCGCATTCAGGATGGTGCCGTAGTGCTCAATCTCGAAAAAGAAGTTGTCGACCATGCCCCGGGCCAGATCAAGCCGCCCGGCGCGCACCAGTCCAAGGATGATGAAGTAGCTGTCCCATCCGTACATCTCGTTGAAGCGGCCCCCGGGAACGACGTACTTGTTCTCGAGGTACAACAGGCCGGGAGGCAGTTTGCTGGGATCCATCTGTCCAGGGGCGGTGATGACGGCAGGCAGAGGCCGCACTTGCACCTTGCAGCGCTTCTGCAGGTCCTGCAGCGCGGGGGAGGCGGGGAGGTCAGCCGGCAGATACAGCACCGAAGCCTCGGTCAGCTTGGGATCGACCACGGTCTGGCAGTCCGTCATGGAGCGGGTCAGGGTGTCCCAGCCCGAGGAGATGTAAGTGAGGATCGGGGCGAGACCGGCCTCTGGCGCCGGTTTGCTGGGTTCGGCGGCGTAAGTCCTGACACTCGCCGTGCCCAACCCCAGGGCGATCAGAGCAACGACAAGAGCACGAGTGAATCGCTTGATATTCAAGGCTGCGGTTGAGTAAGTCATGAGGTCTGCAAGTCAGTTCGTTGGCTTAACCTGAACATGTGTGGTTCGGACACTCCCGTCCGACGCTCTTGAAGTTGGTTCTGGTCGCTGTTTGGCAGTCGTTGTTTGGCAATGGTTAGTAAAGTCAAGGTCAAAATCGTCGGGACAGGAGTCTCCGACCCACACCTAATCTGCGTCATACTGCCATGCGGCCCTGCTCGGCTTCTTTCTGGGCGATGTAGCGCAACAGTATGTCGCGGGAAGAGACCAGGCCTTTCAGTTCCTTGCCATCCACGATGGGTAAATGGCGAAAGCCGAATTCCCTCATAAGGTACAGGCAATTTTCTATGGTTTCTTCGACACTGACCGCCTTGGGATTGGCCGTCATGACCTCGGAGATTCTGGTGCTTCCGGGCAGGCGTCCGGCGGCCACGACGCGGTTCATAATGTCGCGCTCGGAAAAGATGCCCACCAGTTCGCCGTTGCGCAGGACGGGCAGAGCCCCGATGCGATGCTCCATCATGAAGCGCGCACCCTCCAGAACGCTGCGGTCGGCTTCGATCGAATAGACCCGGCGGTCTTTTACGAGATCATAGATCGACGACATGGACGACTCCTCCCGGAATCAGACGGGGCGGCCCCTCTGGGGGCAGCAAAGGGCAACACTCTACCACGTATGCGGTTTGGTATCTATTCTTTCTGAGAGTTTTGGGGAGAATAAAACGGCAGCCTGGGAAGGCTGCCGTTGGCACCGATCCGGCTTATTCCTAGAAGCGGAAAGCCGGACCAAAGGTTACTTTCAGGTTATTATGAGTCCCGTTATCAAAATAGATCTCGTCGCCTGCCTCCAGACGCAATCCGATCGGTCCCCAGAAGCCCTCAACCCCGCCGCCGGGATACATGGCGAACCGGGTATCACCGGTCTGAACCGCGCCCAGGGCCCCTACAAAACCTGAGGAGGCGTTCTGATCGGTAACGGTGAAGTTGATCAAGCCAAGTTTACCGGTCACATAGGCCCGGAAGGGTCCTGAGCTGGTCTGGAACTTAGGCCCAAACAAGGCGGTGAGCGGGCGCAGGCGCGTAGTCACAAACTGGGTAGTGACCCCGTCGGAAAACACGCTGGTGAAGTTGCGCTTGAAGTCATAGGACATCTCGGCTTCCAGCTGCACGTTGGGACGTACATTGAAAGCGGCACGCCCCCCGACGCCCACGAAGTTGATGTGAGGAGTGGTTGTACTAAGGTTCAAATAGTCCGCGAAGGCTCCGACTTCCACATGGTCAGAGTCTTGCGCCATGACCGCCGACGGCAAGGCCAAACCGCAACTTATCACGAGCAGAAAAATAAAGCGCTTCATCAGTTATATTTCCTCCTGGTTCGGTCTTCTCTTGCTCACACACTCTTTCCTCGGAGCATTCGCCACGGGAAAAGAACTGCTGCAGGAGCGGTGCAGGCGGGTAAGCAAGGCATAAGATGCCGGCAGGACGCGCTTGGGTTGGGCATGAAGATCTGATCTGAAGATCTGATCTAGGGAATTCCCTGTATACCGTCCATTACGAGGCTCCCCAAATCCGAAAAAACATGGCGCGGATCCTGATGGACCCGCGCCAGAACAAGGTCGAAAGATCGATAGATATGCCGCCTATTTCGGAGAGGTGCGATTTTCGGCGGATTTCCGCTCTTGTCGCGGCGTCATCGAAACCACGGTGTATTCTCTTTCCTTGTCATCAAGATCTTCCACTTGCAGCAGCATTTTGTCTTTGTGGATGCGAAACTGCGCGTCTTGCCCCACGGGCAGCAGGGCGGGATGTTTCTCGTCCCGAGGACGGATTCGATATATCACCGTGTCACTCTGTAACAGGTATTCCTGGCAGAGTAACGCGTGAGTTTTCTTGTGGGCGGAATCGGTTCCCACCATTTCCCCGACAAAGCTCTTACCACTGTTTTCATCGACGCCGCACTCTACTGAATCCATTTGGAGTAGAGTACCCGTCTGATGCTCTCTTGGTTGCTTAGCCTGGGCCAGAGGCACCAACAGGACTGCCGTCATGAGAATTTTGATCTTCATTCACTTTCCTCGTTCGCCTTCCTTCCAGGCCAGGCGCCGATAATGATTCTGACGTAGTGCCTTTGGGCCTGCCATATCACGCAAGAGCGAGGGCTGACGTAATCAGGGCCGTCCTGACCCAACTCTGATTGAAACCAAAGGGCTACCAAGAATCATAGGTACAAAGAACCATAGTTGACGGGGTTTGCCTGTCCCCGATAGGCTGCTAGTTGGTTACAAAGGTCATCCTGAGCGGGGGCCTGAAAAGCAGGACACGAGACCCTGGTTCGAACCGAAGCTTAGGCCATCCTCAACCCTGCAAGCAGTACAACGAAAAGACAGTTACGCCGCATCTGAATTAGTGCGGCCGGAAAAGGCGACTTGACGGACGCGAAAAAACTACAGGGCGACAAGCTTTCCGAAGCAGATGCGATCGAGCGTGCCAAACAGGGAGATGCGGAAGCTTTCCAGCTTCTGTACAACCTGCATAAGCGGCGCGTTTACTCGCTATGCCTCCGCATGACCGCGAACACGGCGGAAGCTGAGGACCTGACCCAGGAAGCTTTTCTGCAGTTGTTTCGCAAGATTGCCACCTTTCGAGGCGAATCAGCCTTTTCGACGTGGCTGCACCGGATGGCGGTAAACGTTGTCCTGATGCAGTTGCGTAAGAAGAGCCTCCCCGTGGTCCCGCTGGACGAAACGCTGGAGAGCGAGGAAGAGGCACCGAAGAAGGAACTAGGCGCGCAAGATCCGGTCTTGTCGGGTTCGATTGACCGGCTGCGCTTGCAACGGGCAGTGGACGCATTGCCACCGGGATATCGAAGGATTTTTGTATTGCATGACGTAGAAGGGTACGAACACAACGAGATTGCCGCGATGGTGGGATGCTCCATCGGGAACAGCAAATCTCAGCTGCATAAGGCGCGCATGAAATTGCGCGAATCGCTCAAGACGAGCAGAGCCGAAAAGGCCACTAAGCCGTGGTGAGCGATGACAAAGCAGTAGCGAGTGGTAATTGGGGAGATGAAGTATGAACTGCACAGAATTTCAGGAGATTTTGCCGGAGGTATTCGGGGGCGGCAGGACGGCGGAGCAGGAAGCGCATTTGAAGTCTTGCCCCATGTGCTCGGGTCTGCTGGCGGACCTCGACCTGGTTGCTCGCGAGGCGCGGCAGCTGCGGGAGTTGGCCGAGCCCAGTCCGCGAGTGTGGGATTCGATCGAGATCGAGTTACGGCGCGAAGGCGTCATCCACGAGCCCCGGCGGGGACCATCGTTGGTGCCACCCGTTGCGCGGCGCTGGAACCTGGGAGTATGGCTGGCGCCGGTGGCGGCGCTTGCCCTGGTCGCGTTTGGGATCGGCGTCTATCAGCGTGGGTCGAGCGGAACCCAATCAGCGCCGCAGTTGATCGCCACAGCTCCTGCCTCGGTTTCCAGCCTGCAGGCCGATAAGAACCCGCCGGTTGTAAATGCTGACGACCAACAATTGCTGGCTGCCGTGGCTTCGCGCTCCCCGGCCATGCGGGCACAGTATGCTTCCAATCTGCAGAATGTGAATGCCTACATTCGCGATGCCGAGGAATCCGCCCAGGCCGATCCCAACGACGAGGAAGCACAGCAGATCGTGATGGACGCGTACGAACAGCGCGCGGCGGTTTACGAAATGGCTTTGGATCGCTCCCTGCCCTAGCCGTGGGCCGAACCAAGGCAGGATGTGACCGGCAGTACCTGATGAGCTCATGGTTGCAGGGGAACCTGACCACACACCTGTGAGAGAGAAAACTATGGCGAGAACACGACGCACACAACTGGTTTCGGTCGTGATTCTGGCGACGGCAATTTGCGCTTCCGCCGAGCTCCGCAAGGAGTTCCGCTTTACCGTCGGCCCCAGGTCGGTGATCTCGGTGACCAACCAATACGGACCCATTTCGGTGAAGCCCGGCGTGGGCAATCAGGTTATCGTGACCGCCGTCCTTCATTCTGACCAGGTAGAGGTAGACCAGAGCCAGAGTGGGAGTCGCGTGGACATCCTGACCCACCTTCTTTCTCCGAGCAATGCCGAGGCCGGCCGGGTGGACTACGAGGTATCGGTTCCGGCGGATGCCAGTGTTACCCTGCGCTCCTCCACCGGCCTGCTGCATGCCGAGGGCCTGCACGGCGACGTGACTCTGGAAGGCAGCGAGGCCAATGTGGAAGTGCGTGACATCAGCAATGCCCATGTGCACGTCCGCACTCTGAATGGTTCGGTGGCGCTGAACAATATCCACAACGGGCATGTGGAAGTCACATCCGTGGGCGGTGACGTGACGCTGAATGCGGTGAACGGGCCGCTGGTGCAGGTAAACTCGACCAGCGGACGGATTCACTATGAGGGCGATTTCGGCAGCGGGGGCGAGTACATGCTGACCAGTCACAGCGGAGATATCGAAGCCAGCGCTCCGACCGATGCCTCCTTTGACGTGACCGCACGCTCGGTGCGGGGCAAGGTGGAGAACGACTTTCTTCTGGTGCCCAAACACACTCCCTTCGTGGTCAAGGCAGGGAGTGCCTTCGCAGGTACGATGAACAAGGCCGCATCTTCGGTCCGGTTGTTTTCCTTCAGTGGTAAAATTCACCTCAAGAAGCGCTAAAAAACCAAGCGACAGTGAGAGGCTGGCGGAGCGGTTGCATGGGCCCCGCGATTTGCCCTACATGAGCACTCGACCCGGTGGGCCGCCCGAGACCACGAAGTCTGCGTCTGTTTCCGGAGTGCGGGCGGTGGTTTTGGTGGGTTTCATGGGCGCGGGTAAGAGCAGTGTCGGGGCCGCTCTCAGCCGGCAGGTTAGGCTGGCCTTTTGAAGATCTGGACGAGCGCATCCAGGCCCGGGAACAGCGCTCCATCGAAGAAATTTTTCGGCAGTCCGGCGAAGCCGCCTTCCGCCAGTTGGAGCATGCGGCCCTGGGTTCGCTGGTGGCGGAACTGGGCGCTTCCCCAAGGGTGGTGGCGGTGGGGGGCGGTGCTTTCGCGCAGGCGAACAATGCCAGCTTGCTTGAAGGGGCTGGCCTTCTAAGCATTTTTCTGGACGCTTCCGTGGAAGAATTGTTCCGCCGCTGTCGCCAGCAGCAGGTCGATCGTCCGTTGCGCGGAGACCTGAATGAGTTCCGCCGCTTGTATGAGAGCCGCCGGCCCTGCTATCTGAAGGCCGGGTTGCGCATCGACACTGCGGGCAAAGACGTGGACCGGGTCGCGGCGGAAGTGATCGACAGCCTGGGGCTTCGACAGTTGGGCGGTCTGATTTCTTAACCCGCATTTTCGAAGGAGTGCGCACGTGAAGGTGAGAACGGCTCGGATGGTGGGGATCGGGTGGCTGGTGCTGGCCTCGGTGGCCGTGGCGGCGCCGCGCAAGGACAAGGAACCTGCATATCAGAGTGTGGACGCGGGCTCATTCGGCGTCTTCATGAACGGACGGAGAGTCGCTACCGAAAAGTTTTCCATTCAGCAGAACGCCTCCGGGAGCGTGGCCACTTCCGAATTCAAGACCGACGTGGCCACGGACCCCGCCGTGCAGTCCTCAGAATTGCAGCTGGCCGCGAACGGCGACTTGCGCAAGTACGAGTGGAAGGAAGTCAGCCCGGGAAAAGCGCGAGCCGTGATCACGCCTAACGACAATCTGTTGATCGAACGCTCGACCAACAATCCCCAGGACAAGGAGGAGGAACATCCTTTCCTGCTTCCGCTTTCAACCAGTGTTCTGGACGACTACTTCTTTATCCACCGGGAAATTCTGGTCTGGAAATATCTGGCCACCGGCTGCCACCAGGACAAAGGCCAGGTGGCTTGTCCGCAGAACCAGCAGGTAAAGTTCGGCGCCATCAATCCCCACCAGCGTTCTTCGCTGCTGGTGAGTATGGCCTTCACCGGGAAAGAGAAGACCCCGGTGCATGGCGTGGAGAGGGATCTCAATCACTTTCTGCTGAAGAGTGATGCCGGGGACTGGTCGCTGTGGCTCGACGATCAGTTCAAGCTGGTGCGCATTCTGGTGCCCGGCGACAACACGGAAGTAGTGCGCGACTAGATAGCAACGCTTTCCATGTCCCTGATCGACGCACGTACGTCTCGGGTCCTGTTCACGGTGCTGCTGTTCGCACTGGGGCTCGGCTTTCTGTACATTGCCCGCCGCACCCTGATTGCATTCCTGTTTGCGGTTTTCTTTGCCTACCTGGTCGACCCGGCGGTCTCCCGCGTCGAAAAATGGGTGCGCGGGCGGGGACGGGCGATTGGGCTGATTTATCTCCTGCTGGTGATCCTGCTGATCACGTTCTTCTTTTTCGTCGGACCGAAAATTGCGCGCCAGGGGCAGCGTTTGAGCGAGTCTCTGCCCAAGCTTCTGGAAACCGTCAGTTCCGGCCAGATTGCCGAACAGATCGGCAAGGAGCAGGGGTGGAGCGTGCACACCCGGATGCAACTGTCCACCCTTCTGGCCAACCACCGCAACGAGCTGCTGGGCCTGGCCCAGCGCATTGGCTTGCGCGTGGCCGACGTCGCCCAGCAAGCCTGGTTGCTGATCGTAGTTCCGATTCTGGCGGCTTTCTTCCTCAAGGACGGGCGCTCATTCGGCGAAGTGCTGCTCTCCTTCGTGCACTCCCGCCCCCAGCGCGAATTCCTGGAGGGTGTGCTGGGTGATTTGAACCAGATGCTGGCCCAGTTCATCCGCGCCCAGTTGACCCTGGCGGCATTCTCATTCGTCGCCTATATTGCGTTCCTGGAACTGGCGCGCGTTCCCTACGCCCTGGTGCTCGGCACTGCCGGCGGACTCCTCGAATTCATCCCGGTGGTCGGACCTCTGGTGGCCGCCGCCGTCATCTTCGGTGTTGCATTGCTGATGAGCTACCCCCACTGGCTCATCCTGCTGATTTTTCTCGCCGCCTGGCGCCTGGTGCAGGACTACGTGATCTCACCCCGCATCATGGGACAAAGCATGGAACTGCATCCCCTGGCGGCCATCTTTGGGGTGCTGGCCGGAGGCGAGATCGCGGGCGTGCTCGGCATTTACCTTTCCATCCCCATCATGGCCAGCCTGCGCATCGTGTGGCGGCGCTGGCGCCTCTATGCCGAGAAAAAGCGCTTCGGACCGCTGAATGAGTATTCCTTTGGCTCCGAGATCACTCCCAGAACCTAGGCACAACCGCCCGTGTTGTAAAATCCCAAGAAACCCTTATGACTGAGAAAATCCCTGTCGGAATCCTGGGCGCTACCGGTATTGTGGGTCAGCGCTTCGTACAGATGCTGGAGCATCATCCCTGGTTCGAGGTAGCGTGGCTGGCGGCCTCGGACCGCTCCGAAGGCCGTCCCTACGCGGAGGCTGCGCGCTGGAAGTTGAAGACAGCAATCCCCGCGCGGGTCGCGGGAATGCGAGTTGCACCCGCCACCCCGGAGGGCGCGCCCAAGAGTCATTTTTGCCGCGCTCGATGCCTCCATTGCGGCCGAGATGGAACCTCGCTTCGCCGATGCCGGTTGCGCCGTCATCACTAACTCCAGCGCGCTACGCATGCAAAAGGATGTGCCCCTGGTGATTCCGGAGGTGAATCATGATCACGTCAAACTGCTCGAATGCCAGGCGTGGCGCAAGAAGTCGGGCGGGTTTGTGGTCACGAATCCAAATTGTTCGGCGATTGGCCTGGTCATCGCCCTGGCCCCGCTGCAGCAGGCGTTTGGCTTGGATACGGTGATGGCGGTCACCATGCAGGCGGTGAGCGGCGCGGGATATCCCGGCGTGGCTTCGCTCGACATTCTGGGCAATGTGATTCCCTACATCTCCAAAGAAGAAGAAAAGATGGAGGAAGAAACCCGCAAGCTGCTGGGCAAGCTGAATGGCGCGGGCATCGTGATGGGCTCCTTCGGCATGAGCGCCCAATGCAACCGCGTGGCAGTGGAAGACGGACATACGGAGTCAGTCTCGGTGAAGCTCACAAAGAAAGCCAAGCCGGAGGAGATCATCGCAGTCTGGAATGATTTTCGCAGCCTGCCGCAGGAGATGAAGCTGCCCAGCGCGCCCGAGCAACCGGTGCACTATGTCACGCCCAGCGATCGTCCCCAGCCGCGCTTCGATGTTGAAGCTGGAAAGGGAATGACGACGACGGTGGGCCGTCTGCGTCCTTGCGGAGTGCTGGACTGGAAGTTCACAGTGCTCTCACACAACACGATTCGGGGAGCGGCGGGAGCGGCGTTGCTGAACGCGGAGTTGCTGAAGGTGCAGGGCTATCTCGGCTGAACACCGCGGATTAAAGGTGCAGGGCGTTAGTCCGAGAAGCAGGGTTGCAGTCCGAGGAGCGGGCTTTAGGCTGAGGGTGGAGCAGGGCTTCAGCCCTGCATTTGGGGGCTTACCCGATAGCGGCTTTAGCCGCTGGGGGATTCCTTAAAACATCCAGGGCTAGAGCTCAAGTCCCTCAACTGAGCTTCAATGCAGCGCTAAAGCGCTGCTCCACCCTGGTTCCTGGTTCGGCTTTAGTGATGACTCTCTTGCACACAAGTCCGGCGCTCGTCCCCGTTCCTCTTCGCCTGAGGACTCTACCTCGATGATCGTGATGAAGTTCGGCGGCACCTCGGTGCAGGACGCCAAGGCGATCGAGCGGGCAGGCGCGATCGTCAAAGGCCGTCTGGAACAAAAGCCGGTGGTGGTGGTCAGCGCCATGGCCAAGGTGACCGACCAACTGCTGGCCATGGCCCGAGCCGCCGGGGCCGGCGACCGCAAGACCGCGCTCAAACTCTGCCGGGCCCTGCAGGAGCGCCACTACAACACTGCCGGAGAACTGTTGGGCACGGCGCTCTTCACCCAGTTTCATTCCGACCTGGGCGCCGATTTTGAAACGCTGGAAGAATTGCTGCGCGGTATCGCGGCCGTAGGCGAACTGACTCCCGCGCACCACCGACTATGTCTCGGCCTTCGGGGAAATACTGTCCAGCAAGATTGTGGCCGCGGCCTTCTCCGCGCTGGGCATGCCGTCTGCGCTGGTGGATTCACGAGAGTGGCTGGTGACCGACAGCGCCCATATGCGCGCCGCGCCCCTGTTTGAAGAGACCAACCAGCGTTTGCAATCGCGAGTGGCGCCGCTGGTGGCGGCCGGCAAAGTCCCGGTGATGGGAGGTTTCATCGGCTCATCGAAAGCCGGGATCACCACCACCATCGGCCGCGGCGGGTCAGACTATTCCGCCGCCATCGCGGGGGCCGGCCTGGGCGCCGAGCGCATCGAGATATGGACCGACGTGGACGGCATGATGACCACCGACCCGCGGCTCAGCGCGGACGCCCGCCGCATCAAGGTCATCAGCTTCGATGAAGCCGCCGAACTCGCCTACTTCGGAGCGAAGGTCCTGCACCCGGCCACGGTCTTGCCCGCAGTGCAGAAAAATATTCCCGTCTATATCCTGAACTCCGGCAATCCCACCTGCGAAGGCACCCGCATTACGGCCCGCGCGCCCCAGTGCCGCAACTCTTTCAAAGCCATCGCGGTAAAAAAGCGCATCACCATTGTGGACGTGGCCGCTCCCCGCATGCAACTGGCTCATGGCTTTCTGAGTTCAATTTTTTCCGCCTTTGACCGGCATCGCGTGGCCGTCGACGTAGTCTCCACTTCCGAAGTAAGCGTCTCGCTCACCGTGGACTCGAATGAATCGATTCCCCCGCTGGCCGCGGACCTGGCCAAACTGGCGGACGTAAAATATGAAGGACGCAAGGCCATCGTCTGCCTGGTAGGCGAGAATTTGCGTGACACTCCCGGCATTGCGGCGCGCGTATTCGGCGAGTTGGCCGACGTAAAGATCCGCATGATTTCGCAGGGAGCTTCCGAGATCAATCTGACGTTTGTGGTAGAAGAGGACGTGGTCTCCGACGTCGTGCAGCGGCTGCACAAGACATTCTTCTCCGATCTGGATCCGGAAGTTTTCGCGTAGGAGGCCCTCGCTCACCCGATTGCTACGATTCTGGACAATGGAAATTCGATTCAGATTCACAGAAGAAGACGGCTTGAATGCGATGCGGGCTTCATCGATGCCGAGATGGGGCGTGTTCTTATTTGTCTTGTTGCTTGCTCTGATGTTCCTTGTAGGCATATTTTTGATTGACCATGACCTTTCCATAGCTGGATGGCTCTGGCTTGGCCTTATCGGCGGCGATGGGAATTGCCGTTTACGAAGTCCCTCGAATTCAGGTCAGGCGAAGTCTCAGGAGCAACCCGTCAGCGCAGGGGGAGATTGTCTATGTTTTCGATGAGAAAGGCTCAGTCGCAATCTTCTCCACGGGCGAATCACGTTTGGATTGGGGAGCCTATACCAAGTACAAGGAAACTGGGACCATGTTTCTGTTGTTCTTCTCAAAGTATCGAAGCACGTCGATCCCAAAACGAGCCATGTCATCCGAACAGATTGAGGAATTGCGACGCTTGCTGAAGACCCGGATTTAACGCGATAGATCGTAATTTGGTGCTAATCCGCACAATCTAGAGGAATTCGCTTTGAAGCTGCTCATCTTAGGACGCGGTAAAACCGGCTCTCTGGTCGCGGAGGTAGCGCGGGAGCGCGGCCACGACATCACGTTACTGTGCGCCGCGGATAATCCCGGAGCGACCGCGCTCACCGCCGAAAAACTGCGCGCTATAGATGCCGTGATCGATTTCACAATCCCGCAGGCTGTCCTGGGAAATATCGAGGCCTGCGTCAGCGCCGGGAAGAACATGGTGGTCGGGACAACCGGCTGGTATGGCGATCTGGACAAAGTCCGCCAGTTAGTCGAAAGAAGCGGCACCGGCTTTCTGTATGGCGCGAACTTTTCCATCGGCATCAACCTGCTTTTCGAGGCTGCACGCACTGCGGCAGGAATCTTGCAGCATCAATATTCCGGACAAATCTTCGAGCGTCATCACGCGCAGAAGAAGGACGCGCCTTCGGGGACGGCGGTCACTCTTCAGAAGATCATCCGCGATGCCTCGGGCAAGGAGCTGGAAATCACTTCGTTCCGCGAGGGCGATGTGGTGGGCATGCACGAGATCGTGCTGGACTCACCCAACGACACCATTTATCTGTGCCACGACTCCAAATCGCGCCGGGGATTTGCCGAGGGCGCAGTGCGGGCCACGGAATGGCTGGCTGGAAAAAAGGGATTCTTTGATTTTAAGGACATCTGGCGAGAAACGTAACCGAGCCGAGCTTTGCTCGGCCGGGCGGGCGAGGGCGCCCGCCCCTACGTGGTCCTTGCTTGAATCGCTGTTTTGCAGACGCCCTGATTAGCGTTATCTTTATCTCATGCAATTCCGTGGCTGCGGTACGGCTTTAGTCACTCCCTTTCGACCAGGACGGCTCGATCGACGAGACCGCCCTGCGCAACCTGGTCGCGTGGCAGGTGGAGTCAGGCATCGATTTTCTGGTTCCCTGCGGCACCACCGGCGAGACGCCCACTCTCTCCCACGATGAATGGTTGCAGGTCGTCGATATCACCGTCGAAGTAGCGGCGGGGCGGGTGCCGATTGTGGCCGGCGCCACCTCGAATTCGACCCAGGATGCAGTCACTAAGGCGAAGGAGTTGGCGGCCCGGCCCGGCGTCAACGGCATACTCACCGCGTCGCCCTACTACAACAAGCCGACGCAGGAGGGACAGTATCGCCACTTCCGCGCGATCGCGGAAGCCGTGGACAAGCCGCTCATCCTCTACAACGTGCCCGGACGCACCGGCGCGAACATTGAGCCGGGCACGCTGGCGCGACTGGCCGAGGTCCCCAACATCGCGGGAGTCAAGGAAGCCAGCGGCAACATCAGCCAGATGGCTGAAGTCTGCAATGCGGTTCCCGAGCACTTTGCGGTCTTGTCGGGCGATGACGCCGTCACCCTTCCCCTGATCGCGCTCGGCGGCGTGGGAATTATTTCCGTCGCCTCCAACGAGATTCCACGCGAGATGTCGGAGATGACCCGCGCCGCGCTCGCCAACGACTGGGAGACGGCCCGCCGCATTCACCGAAAATATCTGCCGCTGATGCTGGCGAACTTTGTCGAATCCAATCCCATGCCCGTGAAAGCGGTGCTGGCCATGATGGGGAAGATCGAAGAGGTGTACCGGCTGCCCATGGTGCCCATGCGGCGCGATACCCGGTCCAAGCTGCAAAAGATCGCCGCCGAAGCGGGATTGATCAGCAAACCGGCCACGGCAGCGGCCGAAGCCGCTGATTTTTACGTCTATGAAAACTGGCTGGCGGGGCCGCACAAGATTGTGCTGCACCGCTCCAGTTGCGGCCAATGTAATCACGGCAAAGGTCGCCCCGCAGGGCATGACGCCAACCATGCCCGCTGGCATGGTCCGTACGCCTCGCTCTCCGAGGCCCGCGAGGCCTCGCAGCACATGGCGGGCGTGCTGATTCGAAGCGAATGCAAGTGCATTTGATATTCAGATTGCAGATTTTAGATTGCAGATTGAAAACCTCTCCGATGCTGGGCGCGGCGCGTTTGCTTTTCAATCTGCAATCTAAAATCTGCAATCTGAAATTCTTTCTTCTATACTTCCCTTCTCATGCCCTCCCTGCAATCTGCGATCGAGCGCCTGGCCACGCTGGGCGAGGTAGAACACAATCCCGACGCGCGCAAAACTTTTCTCGAATTCCGCGAGCAGCTTACGCAAGGCAGGATTCGCGCCGCCGAAAAAATAGCCGGTGAATGGAAGGTGAATGCCTGGGTAAAGCAGGGTATCCTGCTGGGCTTCCGCCTGGGCGAACTCACTAAAATGGGGGACGCGACTCTTTCCTTCGTGGATAAAGACACCTTCCCTGCCCGCCAATTCGCCGTCGGCGACAAGGTGCGCGTGGTCCCGGGGGGATCGTCAGTGCGCGAGGGCGCCTACGTCGCGCCCTCGGTGATTTGCATGCCGCCCATGTTCATCAATGTCGGCGCGTATGTGGACGAAGGCAGCATGGTGGATTCACACGCGCTGGTCGGCTCCTGTGCGCAGGTGGGCAAGCGGGTGCATCTGAGCGCGGCGGCCCAGATCGGCGGGGTGCTCGAGCCGATCAATGCCGCCCCGGTCATCATCGAAGACGACGTGCTGGTAGGCGGCAATTGCGGCGTCTATGAAGGCACTCTGGTGCGGGCGCGGGCGGTGCTGGGAGCAGGAACAATTTTGACCCGGTCCACGCCGCTCTACGACATCGTGCGTGGCCAGGTTTACAAGGCATCCGAGGAGAAGCCGCTGGAAGTTCCGGAAAACGCCGTGGTGGTGCCTGGATCCCGTGCCGTGAAAAAGGGACAAGCCGCGGAATGGAATCTTTCGCTCTACACTCCGGTGATCGTGAAGTATCGCGACGAGAAGACCGACCAGAGGATTGAATTGGAAGAGTGGCTGAGATGAGACCAGCGCGGGCTATTCGACGCGGATGGTCAGCCTGCTCCCGCCGTCCACACTGACTTTGATCTGCGCCAGCTTTCGGACCACCGCATCGGCGCTCTGCAACTCCGACGCCGGGTACGTACTGGTAATTCCAATCGCCTTCATTTCTCCGGCGTGGGCGGCGCGGATCCCAGCTGGGGCGTCTTCGACAACCAGGCATTCGGCAGGATTTATGCCCAGCAGTTTTGCTCCCATGAGATACGGTTCGGGATCGGGCTTTCCCTTCGAGACGTCGTCCGCCGAAACCAGCACTCTCGGAACAGGCAGGTTCCCGAGTTTCAAGCGAGAGGTAGCCAGATATCGGGTGCCGGAAGTGACCACGCACCAGCGCTCGCTGGGAATTGCCTTCAGCAATTCCGCGGCACCGGACATGACGGAGACGCCTTCGTGGTCTTCCGCCTCTCGCTTCTCCAGCCTCAGCGTTTCCGCTCGGGCGTCGAGATGGGGCGCCAGCCGGCGTACGATTTCAATGGTGCGAACACCGTGCGCGATCTCTACTACTTTATCGGGATCGAGGTTCTGTTCTTCCGCCCAGCGCCGCCACTGGCGCGTGACTGAGCCGGTCGAGTCCACCAGAACTCCATCGAGATCGAAGAGAATGGCGGCGCAGCTGAATGTTTTCATGGGGTTCTTTGCGAACTTTGCGTCCTTTGCGTCCTTTGCGGTGAAGCTCTTCGCCAATGAACCCTTTAACCGCAAAGGACGCAAAGACGCAAAGGAAAACTTCCATTGCTAGCTCAGGACGGCAATACTTTTGGCGCCTCGGACACGACGATCAGCTTCCCCGTGGCCAACTGCTCCCTGATTTCCATGTGGCGCTTGCGGAAGTGCGAACGGGCACGCTCGCCCCAGGCGCGCACGAAATAGTAATTCAAGCCTGCGCCGATCACCGAACTGGCCAGGGGAATGAGCCGTCCCGACCACTTCTCCACCACTTCCCTGCTGGCCTGCGCGGCGATGCGCTGGATGACACGAGGCACGAATTTGGCGATCACTTCTTTCTCCACCAGCTCGCGGCTGATGTCTACCCCGGCGGCGCTGGCGGCCGCAATCCATAGTTCCGCGGTCTCTTCTTCGGTGTTGAATTCGAAGCCGTAGAGCAGGCTGAGTTTCTGAATGGTGCGCAAGGTCACGCCCGACAGGATTCCCAGATCGGGAACGATGGTGATGAGGCCGCCCAGGCCAAATCCGGCGCCTTCAGCGGCCGCGACCTTCATCCCGCTGCGGATGACCCGGTGCGCCAGGTCGTCGAGCTGGGCGACTTCTACGGAATAGACACCCTGGAAGTTACTGATCGGAAGGCCATAGGCGGCCCGCACCTGCAACAGAAACTTCGACGGATCCACCTTAACGGTTTCGTAGGCGCGCTGGAAGCCGCGACGTAAGCCGTCCTCCACCCGCCGTCGCAACCATGTTTTTCGCTCCTGCTCGGCCATGTGCTTCAACCATATCGTAGATGGTGGCTGGGGGGAAGATTACGTTTGATGTGTGTGGCGCGGGCGCCCTCGCCCGCGAAGCTGTCGATCATTCGACGTTCAATTTACGCTTCTCCACCCAGTGAGGAATGTGCTCCTTGATCTTCTGCCGACTATAACTCTGCCGACGCTCAGGCGGGCGAGGGCGCCCGCCCCACACAACTGCACCGAGCGGGACGCTCGCGCTACATCCTGTGCTACGATCAATTACCGCATGCCAACTGGAAAATTGCACATCGTACCCCTCGGCGGTCTGGGCGAGTTTGGGATGAACTGCATGGCCGTACGCTGGGGTGACGACATCATCGTCATCGACGGCGGCCTGATGTTTCCTGAAGCCGAACTGCTAGGCGTCGATATTGTTGTCCCTGATATTTCCTACCTGACCGAAAACCGCCAGCGGGTGAAGGGCATCATTCTCACCCACGGCCACGAAGACCACATCGGCGCGCTGCCCTGGATTCTCAGCGAGTTGAATGTGCCGGTCTGGGGCACGGAGTTCACCCTGGCCTACGTGGAGGACAAGCTCGAGGAGCACGGCTTGCTCGACGATGCTGATCTGCGCGAGATCCGCCCCGGCGAGGGTTTCAAGATTGGGCCCTTTACCATTCACCCCATCCAGGTCACCCATAGCCTGGTGGATTGCGTGGCGCTGGCCGTCCACACTCCGCTGGGCGTGATCATTCATACCGGCGATTTCAAGGTCGATCCCACGCCCACCGACAACCGCCTGTTCGACCTGCACGCTTTCGCCGAGTATGGCAAGACTGGAGTGCTGGCGCTGTTCCAGGACTCGACCAACGTGGAGCGCAAGGGCTACACGCCCAGTGAGCGCGCGGTGCGACGCAAATTTGACGAAGTCTTCGCGCACACCAAGCGGCGGCTCTTCATCTCGTGCTTTTCATCTTCGATTCACCGCATCAAGCTGGTGGTGGAGATGGCGTGGCAGCACGGGCGGAAGGTGGCGTTCGCCGGGCGCTCGATGAACAATTCCGCGGAAATCGCCGAGGACCTCGGCTACATCGAGATTCCCGAGGGCCTGCTGATCCATCCCGGCGAGATGAAAAATTTTCCGCCGGAAAAAGTCTGCGTGCTGATCAGCGGGACGCAGGGAGAGCCCATGTCGGCGCTCTCCCGCGCGGCCGTGGACAACCACAAGCACGCCAAGATCGAGAAGGGCGACACCGTGATGCTCTCGTCCCGGATCATTCCGGGCAACGAGAAAGCCATCTATCGCATGATCGATCACCTGTTCCGGCGCGAAGCCCACGTCATCTACGACGACGGTTCGTCGCCGCCGGTGCACGTCAGCGGCCACGCCAGCCAGGAAGAATTGAAGCTGATCATCAACCTGGTGAAGCCGAAGTATTTCATCCCTATCCACGGCGAGTATCGGCAACTGAAGCTGCATGCCGAGATGGCGGCGGCAATGAAAGGGTCGGTCGGGAACGTGATTCTGATCGAGAGCGGCGACGTCCTCGAGTTCGACGAACTGGGAGCGCGCAAAGCGGGCCGCGTCAATGTAGGCAGGGTCTGCATTGACTCAGGATCGCGGACCGACGTGGTCGAAGACCTGATTGTCAAAGACCGGCGGCATTTGAGTGAAGATGGCATCGTGCTGCCCATCATCGCCATCAACAAGCTCACCGGCAAGGTGGAAACTTCTCCGGAAATCGTGACCCGGGGATTCTCTCCGGGAGAAGACGGCTTTGACGACGGGGCCCGGCAAATCGTGATGCAGACCCTGGATGCTTCCAGCGCCGAGGAAAAAGCCGACTATGGCGTGATCAAGGAAAAAATTCGCGCTGATCTGAAGCGCTACGTTTCCAAGCAGACGCAGAAGCGTCCGCTGATCATGCCGGTGATACTGGAAATTTAGGAGTTGTCATCCTGAGCGGAGTGACGGCTTCGCTTCGCGAAGCAGTCACGGAGTCGAAGGACCCCTACTCCCGGCAGAGCACCTGACGGTAGGGATCCTTCGACTCCAGGCAAACTTCGCGGAGCGAAAATTTGCCCTCCACTCATGATGACAGTGGAGATACTCTCATCGTCACTCTCAACGACATTCGCGAAGCCCAATCTCGCCTGCGCGGCGTGGCGGTGCGTACCAAGCTGATCCCTTCTCATATCCACGAGTCGGACAAGCTCAAAGACAGCCGCCAGCTTTTTCTCAAACCGGAAAACCTGCAGCCGATCGGGTCGTTCAAGTTGCGCGGCGCCTACAACAAGATCGCATCACTGGCCAAGGACGAGCTCAAATGCGGCGTGATCACCTATTCCAGCGGCAATCACGCCCAGGGGGTGGCCTATGCCGCGCGCGCCCTGGGGGTGAAAGCGGTCATCGTGATGCCGGGAAATGCGCCGGCGGTCAAGCGCGAGGCAACCCTGGCCCTGGGCGCGGAGATCATACTGGTGGGCCCGGCGAGTTCCGAGCGCCAGGCCAAGGCGGAAGAACTGGCGGCACTGCACGGATACGCCATCGTGCCACCTTACAACGACGAAATGATCATCGCGGGTCAGGGCACCATGGGGCTGGAGATTCTGGAAGACTTACCTGAAGTGGAAACCGTGATTGCGCCGGTCGGTGGCGGAGGCATGCTCAGCGGAATCGCCACCGCGGTGAAGCTGAGCAAGCCCGCGGTGAAGGTGATCGGCGTTGAACCGGAACTCGCAGCCGACGCACAGGCCAGCTTGCGCTCCGGCAAGATTGTAGAGTCCTCGGCCGAGCAGGTCACGCGGACGCTGGCCGACGGACTGCGCACGCAGAGCATCGGCCCGCTCAACTTTGAACACATCCGGCGCTACGTGGATGACATCGTGACCGTGAGCGAGGACGAAATCCGAAAGGCGATGCAGCGTCTGGCCGGTGATCCCAGGACTGTAGCGGAACCGAGCGGGGCAGTGGCCGTGGCGGCATTCCTGTTCCACCGCGACCAGCTACCCAAGACCACGATGAACGTGGCGGTAATCAGCGGCGGAAATGTTGAAGCAGAAATGCTGGCGGAGCTGAGGAGCGGGAAAGCATGAGCCGCATTCGTGTCGAGCGCCGGCGCTACTTTGTTTGGAGCATTGCTAATGACCGGCAGCTTGCTCGCCCTCACCACCCTGGCGGCCGCGGCCACCTACGAGCGCGGCGCCGTGGTGCGCGTCGCCCAAATTTACCTCTCGCCCGACACCAGTTCCGCGAAACTTGCGGAGATGGATCGCGGGCGCGAAATCATTGTTCTCGAAACCAGCCGCGAATGGGTGCACGTCGAGGCCAATCTCACCGAAGAGCGAACCGTCACAGGTTGGGTACTGGACAAAGGCGTGGTCCGGGCCTCCACCCCGAATGGCGACAAGATATTGTTTGGTGAAGCCGTTGACTCCGAAGACCAGGCCAGCCGCCGGCACGGACGCAACGGCGCCGCCCAGGATGCGATGCGGCTCTACTACTGCGTCGCCGATTATTTCCCTTCGTCGCCGCTGGCGGGCGAGGCCATGTACCGCTCCGCCGATATCCGCTGGCAACTGGAGAAAGCGGACGTGTCGTCGCGTCCATCGTCGCGCGAGCGGGAGTCATTCCTGCGCGAAGGCATGGAAGAAAAATACATGAAAGAGGTCATCAAGAAATTTCCCGGGACCAAGTGGGCGGACCTGGCGGCCTTCCACTTGATCGACAACAAGCTCTGCGGCGATTGGCAGGGCAGCTCGAAATGTCCGGTGAAGGAATCGGAGATTTACGAGAAATATGCCACCGAGCATCCCCAATCCCCGGCGGTAGCCGAAGCGTTATACGACGCCGCCTGGCGTTGGTCCGCATTGATCGAAATTTACAAGACGGAAGAAGAGCCGAAGAAATCGGAGGAGGCGCGAACCCGGGCAGTCGCCCTGGCCCAGAAGGCAGCATCGCAAACTACATCCCTGGATTGGGGCGCCCGCGCCCAGCGCCTGCTCTACCTGATGGAGCAACGCATCCCGACCTACGGGAACGTAACCCAGTAAGTACCTTCGCGAAGATTCAATTCACCGATCTGACTTTTCTGTAATACTTTGCTTCACCCTTTTTGGGAGGAAGCTTGAACGACTACCTGCTGTCCGTAGTCCTGGGAGTCATCGAAGGGCTCACGGAATTTCTTCCGGTCAGCTCCACTGCGCACTTGCGAATTTCTGAGGCACTCTTTCATATCAGCCTGTCCGACGGCTACTGGAAGATGTACACCATTGTCATTCAACTCGGCGCCATACTTTGCCTGCCGGTGTACTTTCGCAGCCGCATCGCCAAGTTTCTCTCGACGTTTCCGCAGGGTGAGAGTGGCGACCGCAATGCACTGACCCATCCCCTGGGACTGACGGCCATAGCGTTTGTCGTCACCGCGATTCCGGCTTTCCTCCTGACCAAGATCATCGGCAAACATCTGGAGAGCCTGCACATCATCGGCAGTTCTTTGCTGATCGGTGGCGTAGTGATGTGGATTGTCGATGCCATCAATGCCCCCGCGGAAGCCGCCGGGCCAGTGCCTGGAAGCCGCATCCACACCTGGAAGATGGAAGCCATGAGCGTGGGACAAGCGGTCTGGATTGGCGCCTGCCAGATTCTGTCGGCAGTTTTCCCGGGCACGTCCCGATCCATGGCAACCATTGCGGCTGGGCAGGTGGCCGGCATGTCGCGGGCTTCGGCGCTTGAGTTTTCGTTTTTTCTTTCCATCCCTACCATGGCAGCCGCTACGCTCTATGACCTGCTGAAGTCGCTTCGCGGCAAGGGAGCGAATCCCATTGGCGTCTCGCAGATCGATCCTCATGGATGGGTGGTTCTCGCGATTGGCTTCGTGGTGTCATTCCTGGTGGCTTATGCCGCGGTGGCGTGGTTCATTGCCTGGGTGCGGAAACATGGATTCGTGCCCTTCGCGGTGTACCGGATCGTGGTAGGAACTCTGGTGCTGGTATTTGCGGCCCGGCTGGCGGGGTAGCGCCGGCGTCCTCACCGGCTCGAGAGGCGGGCAGAATGCCCGCCAGACAGCCGATGCCGCCATCGAACACAGAGCAGCCGGAGTTGTTCTTTGCAGGTCAGACGATTCGAGCCCACGGGGGAACAGCTGCCCTCCGCTGTTTGGCCGAGTCAAGCTCGGCGGCCAGCACCGTCCCGGATGTTCCCTTTCAGCCGGCAGAACTGCGGAGCAATGTGGGTTGTCCTCGTCAAGCTTTCGTCAACAGCGGCGTCTATCCGTCTGGCGGGCATTCTGCCCGCCCATCGGGCCGGCGGGACGCCGGCGCTACTATCTCGATACTCTTGCCGAATTCCTTCATTGTCGGGCGCCACGCTTCTTGTCATAATCGTTGGGCTCTGGATGGTCTGGCACGCAGGAGTCAGTCTCGCTTCTCGCCCGACCACCGAAACGGCCAATGAAGTTCTCACAGATATTCGCCCCCACGAACAACCGGCGCCTTAACGAGCTGATCGGGTTCGTGCTTTGTGTCTCGGGACTGCTCCTGTTCCTGGCGCTGGCCTCTTATTCTCCGCTTGACCCTTCGTTCAACAGCGCCTCCGTGCTGACCGGTTCGCGATCCGCGCGCAACTGGGTCGGACTGGTGGGGGCCATTGTTTCTGACTTGATGCTGCAGGGATTTGGAATCGGGGCCTTTCTGGTACCCGTGTTCCTGGGGGCCCTGGGCTCGCGCTGGTTCCGCTCGCGCAAAATCACGTCGCCGGTGGCGAAATCCCTGGGCGCAGTGTGGCTCCTGATATTTGTCCCTGCATTGCTGGGCCTCATGCCCGGACACATGCGCTGGATGGGCGTGATTCCCATGGAAGGCCTGGCCGGACGCATCGTCGGCGATGTCCTCATCCATTACCTGAACCTGGCAGGCGCATATATTGTTTGCGCTACGATTTTGGCGGTAGCGCTGTATCTCACCACCGCCTTCTCTTTCGCTTCCCTGCGAGTCTGGGCGCCGACCCGGTTCGCCTTTGTGGTCGCACTCTGGAACCGCTACAAAGACTGGCAGGAAGAGCGCGCGAAAAGGAAGATGCAGAAGGAACTGGAGAAGCGGCGTGCTGCCCGCCCGACGATTAGTGCTCAGCTGGTTCCGGCGCGTTCTGCTCCACCTCAAGCCTCGCTGCGCTCTCCCGAACCCGTCCGGACAACCGGCATTGACCGCATGGCCGCGGCCATCCGTACCGAGGAACACGATCTCGAAACGGCTCCCACGCGAACCGCTCCGGAGGCCATTATTCCGGATGTTGAAGTCACCGATCGCGCCGACAGTGGGGCCAAGCCGAAGACGACCATGCCGCGCATCGCAGCCGGCGGTTTCAAGTTGCCGCCCAGCAGCCTGCTGCACCGTCCCGATGGACAACAGGCAATCGATGCCGACGAATTGAAGCTGCTGGCCCAGGTGCTCACGGAAAAATATTCCGAGTTCGACGTCCACGGACAAGTGACGCAGATCAATCCCGGGCCGGTGGTTACGACCTTCGAATACAAGCCCGAAGCTGGCATCAAGTACAGCCGCATCACCAATCTCACGGATGACCTGTGCCTGGCACTCAAAGCCGAGAGCATTCTGATCGAGCGCATGGCAGGCAAATCCACGGTGGGGATTCAGGTTCCCAACCGCGAGCGCGAGATTATCTGGCTGCGGGAGAACATCGAATCCTCCGAGTTCATCGGCACCAAGTCGAAACTCACACTGGCGCTAGGGAAAGACATAAACGGACGCATCGTCACCGCGGATCTCGCCGGCATGCCTCACCTGCTGATCGCGGGCTCAACCGGCGCAGGCAAGAGCGTGGCTATCAATGCCATGATCATGTCTATCCTGTACAAGGCGACGCCTGACCAGGTACGGCTGATCCTGGTGGATCCCAAGCGGCTGGAGTTGGGCAACTACGAGGGTGTGCCGCATCTCTTCACCCCGATCATTACCGAGCCCAAGCTCGCCGCCAACGCGCTGCGTAACGCTGTGCGCGAGATGGAGCGCCGCCTCAAACTGCTGGCCGAAAAAGGCGTGCGCAACATGGAGCAGTACAACAAACTGTTCGATGACGAAGGCACGCGCAGCCTGTTTGGCGAGGATTCCGAGGACCGTCCGCTGCCTTACATCGTGATCATCATCGACGAGTTGGCCGACCTCATGATGCTGGACTCGGGCAACGTGGAAGAGTCGGTCACTCGCCTGGCCCAGATGGCGCGGGCCGTGGGCATTCATCTGGTGCTGGCAACGCAGCGGCCGTCCGTCGATGTAATCACCGGCCTCATCAAGGCCAACTTCCCTGCCCGGATTTCGTTCCGCGTCGCCACCAAGGTTGACTCGCGCACCATTCTCGACGCCAACGGCGCCGAGGCGCTGCTGGGCAAAGGCGACATGTTGTACCTGCCCTCCGGATCAGCCCGGGTGCATCGGCTGCACGCGCCCTTTGTCACCGAGAAAGAAATCGCCGCAGTGGTCGAGTTCTGGAAATCGCAAGGCGTGGCCGAGTACGAAGAGAAATTCCTGCAGGCTCCCAAAGAGGAACGCGCACCCGGCGAAGTCGGAGAAGCGGGCGAAGACGGAGACGAAGAAAACGATCCCCTCTACAACGACGCCGTGCGCCTGGTGGTGGAGTTTGGCAAGGCTTCAACTTCCCTGCTGCAACGCCGCCTGCGCATCGGCTACGGCCGCGCCGCCCATTTGATCGATCTGATGGAGCGCGACGGCATCGTCGGTGCCGCCGATGGCCCCAAACCGCGAGAAGTCCTGAAGCGACCCAACTGGCTTTCCGAAGTCGAAGAATCGATGCGGTGAGATTCCCGTGTGATCCCGAGCCGAAATTCTAATGTCATCCTGAGCGAAGCCAGAGTCTCGCGAAGCGAAATCTGGCGGAGTCGAAGGACCCCTACTCCGGGCACGAATCGTGTTTATAGGGGTCCTTCGACTGCGTAGCTGCTTCGCGAAGCGAAGCAGCCACTCCGCTCAGGATGACACAGTTTTTAATCCCCGAATTGCCAGCGCTGCCAGCACTATCACTGCCAGCAGCATAGCCAGCCACAGCACTGCTTTGTGACGCTCCGACCAGGGCCGATCATCCGGGCGCCCGCGATAGGCCTCGTTGTGTGTGCCGGGCCCAAGCTCCGCTTTGGCTGCAGACGGGTCAGCCTTGAAGAAGCGGGCGTAATCATAGACGGGAGCGCCGAGCTTGTCGTCGCCGTAATAAAGCCTGAGCAGCGATCTGCCCTGCGGATCAAAGTACACTCGGCGTTCAACCGACAGGAGCTCGACCGCGGAGATCGACAACGACGGGTTGTCTCCATTGTCCACGGTGACCTTCAACTGGCCCGAACTTTGTCCCCCGATCGGCACATCCATTTCTTCCGAGACCACCGTGTTTCCGCCACGATTCATTCTTACGCGCGTGATCTCGCCGCCAGTTCCGTAGTGGCGGTCGCTTGCATCCGAAAGGAGCACCGCCCGCCTGAAATTTACCTGTCTGGGATCTACCCGAAAGCGGACCCGGTCCACCGGAACCCGTATGGGCGGATTGCAAATGATCACGGTTGTCCGCCCAAGCTGCGACGGCACGCCGCATGATCCCACGTCGGTCCAGACAGCTTTGGTCTCCTGCAGGTTGTAAACTGACGCACCCCTGACCTGCGCGGGCGAAATCCCGGGGGAAAGCCTTACGTGCAGGTAGCGAAAGCTCGAAGTCGGCACTCTCAGCACCGGATTCGAACCTAGCTCTTCGCGTGTGAAGTCATAGAGCGTCGCTGGCGGCAGCTGAGTCGTGTCTTTCGCGCCCAACTGGTTGTTGCCCGCAAGCGATGCTGTTACCACGAAATCTTTGGCGTCCAGTTGCAGCCGGATGCGGTCGTACTCGCCGATCTCGGCCATGTCGAGATCGAACTCGGTGCGCCCGCCCACGCGACCCAGGTTGAGTATCTTGGCCGGCTCCTCATGACTGGACGTCCCTCCGCGCTGCTCGCTGAGCGCGTATTGCACCTGCGTTTCGCCGTCATAGATGCGCAGGTCGGCCAAATCGGGGCGCGCCCGGGCCCATATTTCTTCGTCCACCACAAAGTAATTCTGTTGCTCAGATTGAGAGATGTGGACATCGCGGACGTTGGTGAAATAGGCGATCGATGGTCCGGCGGCCAAAGCTGCGCCGAGAACACCGATCAATACGAGCAGGTGGGAAGCGGGCTTCATGTGCCGGCAGGGCTTTCTTTGGACTCATTGCGGCTCGACAACTTGAGCCAATCGCGTTGGTACATAAATGAAATCGCCAGCAACAACACGCCCAGCACGATGAAACTTAGGATGCGGTAGCCGCGGTCCAGCTCCGACACATCGTACAGGAACACTTTGCCAATGGTGAACGCGATCAGGACCAGCGCCTGCCAGCGCACAAATGCCGAGCGCCGCCAGAAGCCCACCACCATCAACATGGCGCCGTAAGCCATCCACAGAGCGGAGTAGGTAAAGTCCCGGGCGATTTTTGCGTGATGCCAGTTTGACACGTCGATCAAGTCATCCCGATTCCACTGAATGGCCCTGGGCCGAACTCTCGTCATCTCTTGCGCGTAGTAACTGGACACTTCCAGGCTCAACCCTCTCAACGCAAGCAGGTTCAGAGCAACCACGCAAAGCGCGGCCACGGTGCGCGCCGCTTCGTCTTTCCGGCGGCTGCCGTACCAGGCCACGGCGCCCAGCACCGCAATGGCCACCGAGTAGGTTGCCATTCGCGTATTGAAGATGGGACGCGTGACATAAAAGTTATCAATCAGCAGAAGCCGGCCCACGCCCAGTACCAGAGCGCCGATGGCAAAGACGTTGAGCAGATCGGAGTGAATGCGGTCGGCGACCCATAGCAGCACCGCCACTTCCACAAACCATCCCATGGTGATCCAGTGGGCGTCCAGGCGGATGGGGATCGCGACCGTGATAAATCCGATGGCCAGCGCAAGGTGAAGCAGATCGACGATTCGCGCCGCTTCGGGACTGCCCGCCCGTGCCCGGGTCTGGCGACTGAGGAAGATGTACAGGGCCGCGAGGGCCAAGGCAAACCACGCCGTGTCCTTAGTTCCGATCTCTTCGAAGATGACGTAGATCTCGAGAAAATATCCAGCGGCGTTCACCACCGCGACCAGGGGCGGAACAGAGTCGGAGAGCCATCCCTTCTGTGCCGGGCGCGCCAATAATGGCGCCACCGCGAAGATGGCGAAGAACAGCGTGGCGAAGCCCACCGTCATCCGCACCTGCGTGACGTCGTAGAAGCTGGAGTACCAGCCGACATAAAGGAGTAGCGTGCCGGTGTAACTCAAAAGCAAGAGGCGCCGCCACGGTTTCAGGATGACCAGCGCGAGCGCGCCGGCGTCGAGGAGGACAACGTAGGTGAACAGCGCAACTTCGCGGTTCTGGCCGGTGGAGAGCAGCAGAGGCGTGGTAAATCCGCCGACGAGGGCGAAGGCCGCCAGGATTTCGGCGTCCTGGGTCCAAGCCATCAGGGCTGTCGCCGCGGTCACCGCGAACATCATGGTGAAAGCCACGCTGCCGGGTATCAGGCTGTACACCTGGAAGGCCGCGTACAGCGAGAGATAAAGCACGCCGATGCCGACGGCCTTCAACGAGTAGGAAAAGATGACGTATTCGCGGTGGCGAAACTTTTCGCTCCAGACCACGATGGCGACGCCAGCCAGCAGTCCGATGGCGACACGTCCGGCGGGACCGATCCAGTTGTTGTCGAAGGCAAATTTGAGAAAATAGGAAACGCCAATTAACACCGCGGCGATACCGATCCGGTTCAACCAGTGCGAACCGATGCGGGATTCGAGGTCCGCGCGGCTTTGCTTTCCGGATGCGACCGATGCCAGCCTAGGCGGAATACTCGGCATCGCCGGAGGGGCCGGCTTTGGTCCGGCCGCGGATGAGGGCGGCGAGGGAGCCTGGGTCCGCGGCACTTCCGCGACTCCCGAGGGCAGGTTCAATGCGCGCTCAATGCGAAACACCCGGGCGGTGAGTTCGCCTACCAGCCGCCGCAGTTCCTGCAGGTCGTCGCCAGAAGTATTCACCCCACCTCCGGGAAACTGAATGCCGTAGCATTATCTGCGAAACTGGTGTCGCCATCACGAATTATTAAGGGGACGAACCATGAAGTGTCTTACCGAATATCTGAAGTTCCATACCCGCTCCCACCGCGCCTATGTGCACATCACGCCCCAGGTGGAGCAGATCCTTGGCAGAAGTGGCGTCCAGGAAGGCATGGTGCTGGTATCCGCCATGCACATTACGGCGGGAGTCTATGTGAACGACAACGAGAGCGGATTGATCGAAGACATCGATCAGTGGCTGGAAAAGTTGGCGCCCTTCCGCAAAGAGTACAAACATCACGACACCGGCGAAGACAACGGCGACTCGCACCTGAAAGCCTTGCTCATTCACCACGAGGTGATTGTTCCCGTCACCGCGGGCAAACTTGATCTGGGAACCTGGCAGCGAATCTTCTACGCTGAATTCGACGGCCAACGCGACAAAAGAGTAATCGTGAAGGTGATGGGCGAGTAGAGATCGAGGGTTTTTTGCGGCGACAAATCGCGGGCAAAAATTGAGGGCGGAGCAGGGCCGCCCTCTTTATTCCTGTCCTGCATTCAATCGCCGACGGCTATGGACGAATCACGATTCCCGCGGAGTAACGGAAATTGTTGTTAGACGAACCTCCGTTGGCGCGGAATGACATCCAGTCAAACTGCGCCACGCGAAAGGCGAGATGGGGCGAGAACTTGGCATCCACACCGCCGCCGAAAATCATGGTGAAAGCGTTGTCGCTTGCTGAGAATCCACTGAAACCAGCGGAGGCGTGGGAGCCGCCGAACAAAGCATGTGCGAACGGGGTGAAGGTTTCATTGCCCCGGGCTGCGACCGTCGGACCGAAGGTGTAAGTGTAATTGCGGAAGGCCACTCCACCCTGCGAAGTGTAGGCGCCGCTGAAGTCCGCTGTGACGCCGAACCAGTGATTAAGGTTGCCAGTAAGGGCAGCGTTCCAGCCGTTCAAGGTTGTGCCGTCCAGCCGGGTGAGCTGGTACCCTCCAAAGATCTCTGCTTTGGGAAAATCCTGGGCCACCGCCGACAATGAGACCAGCAAAGCGAGGACCGTCAATACTAAGATTTTTCGCATCGATTGAACTCCTTCATGCAGTGAATATCTGGCGTGCGGGGACCATTGAAAACTGCCGGCGAAAGCCGGGCAAGTGACCGAAGGAACGGGCAATGGACTTCCGTAATACCGTGGAAGCATGGAAGAGGAAGGGCGACGCGGTCGTCTCTGAAAGGCTGAGTTCAATGCCTGATCGGACCCGACAAGGCCACTGGGGTGAGTAAGATGCGGAACGGAGATTGGCTGGGCAACGGAACGAAAACGAGAAGCAAATTTAGATTAAGGGTGCGAGGCCGGAGGAATGACTATCGCACCCAAAAAGAAATCACCTTTGATCGAACGAGATTTCTAGTGCTTCACGTTGACGTCAGGGTCGGCAGCCGCCTGTTGGCTACCTACTCTTTGAATCTCGTAGTGATAGGTGACGAACAAGGCATCATCCCTGACCGGCCCGGAAGACGTACAGCCGCCGGCCGGCACCTGGAACTCGTCATGCTCGAAAGGTGAGCTTTCGAATCTGACGGTGAACGCTTCACCGGTCGAACGCCATTCGATCTCGTCTCCGGATTCTTTACTTACATTGACCGCCTCGCAGTCCACATCGCAATCCTCGTAGATGTGCACTTTAACTGTGGCTGGATCCCTTTTCATAGCTCCTCCTTCAATTCGTTGAGTTATCTAAGGGCCCCTCTCACACCTTAGTGCCGCGTAGTATAGCCTGAAAAGCCGGGTTGGAGTGCAGGTGATCAAGGTCGGGCGTACTATTTATGACGTTGACGGGCAGGCCTGCAGCCAGAGCCCGTTGAAGCCACTTGATGGTGGGGGTTGTCTCTCCGAAGTGGTTGTGCACCAGGGCGCCCCGAAACAACACACCCGCATTATCGGGAGCGAAGGCCGCGGCTTTTTGCAACGCCGCCAGGGCCTCCGGCTTATTCTCGGTCATTGCCAGATAATCAGCCTTGAAGGACCAGATGCGCCCGTCGCGGGGGTTGACGCGAAGCTCCTCATCGGCCAGCCGAATGCCTTCCCGATAAGCCTCGACCGCCTTCTCTCGTTTTCCCGGGACCTGATAGTAGGCATCGCCCAGATTGCCCCAACTGAGCCAGCTGGATTTGTCGAACTTCAGGCCTTGGTCGTAGTTGGCCGCGGCCTGATCGAACTTCCGCATGTAAAAGTAGGCGGTGCCGAGGTTGTCATAAACCTCCACGGTAGGACGAATGGCGATCGACTTCTCCAGCAAGGCGATGGCCTGCGGATACTTTCCCTGCACCACGTACATTGCTCCCAGGTTGGAATAACCGCGGAAGTTGTCCGGGGCCAGAGTGACGACTTCCTGGAACATTCTGGCGGCATCTTCATATCGGCCTTCCTCCCGGTAGAAGACTCCTAGCCAGCTGTAGCCCGCCCAATATTGCGGCCTCAACGCGATGGCTTTCCGATAGGTAGCTTCGGCCTCGGCCGGGCGATTAAGCTTGCGATAGACCTCCGCCAGCCCACGGAAGGTGTCATCGTTCTGGGGATCAAGCGCTGTGGCCCTCTCGAACTGTGCGATGGCCTTCTCGTACTCGCCGCGGTCACGGTAAACGCTGCCCAGGCAGGCGTATCCGTCCGCCAGATTGGGGTCATCGGTCACCGCCAGATCGCAGGCCGCTCGGGCCTTCTCCATCCACTCGCCGCCGCCCAAGCCCTCCCCGTACCCCAGCCAATAAGCCTTGCCGAGGCCGGCGTAGGCCTGGGCGTATTTGGGATCGAGGGTAAGAGCGCGGTTGAAGGCGGAAATGGCATTCTCGATGTTTTCGTGCTTGTGATAATCGAGCAGATATCCGCGGCCGCGCAGGAACTGGTCATAGGCGGTGGGATCGCCGGTTCCGTGCGCGGCCAGCACCACGCGCTCGTTGCCTTTGATGGACAAGCCCAGCATGTGAAGGACGCCGTCAACCACCTGGTCTTCAACCGCGAAGGCATCGCTGACATCGGCGTCAACGGTATCGGCGCTTAACTGCCGGTTGGTCTGGGCGTCAACCAGTGAGTAGTTCACGCGCACCTGGTTACCCGAGCTGTGAAGATTTCCCTCCAGGACCAATCCAACGCCGAAATTCTTGCGCGCCTGTTCGACGCTGGTGACGCTTTCGGCGCGTATCTCGCTGGTTGCCACCACCTGCAGCGGATAGTTGCCACTGAGCTGGGCCAGCTTGGCAGTCAGGGTTTCGGTCAGGCCGTCACCGAAGGCCTTGCTGCTGGGGTCATTGGTAGTGGGCGCAAAAGGCAGCACCGCCAACTGCACCGGGACAGAAGACTTGGACAGGATTACCCCTGGACGGACCGCCCTGTAATGCAGGTACACGGGAACCGAGAAAAGCAAAGCGGCCGCGAGGCCTGCGGCCCAGAGCCATTTCCAGCGCCGCGGATGCGGTTGCGGCAGCGGCACCGGCCGCGCTAGTCCACTGGAGGTCAATCCCCCGTGCACCTCGCGCAGCGCCGCCAACAACTCTTCCGCGCTGGAGTAGCGCTGCCCTGCATCTTTGGCCATCGCTTTATTGACCACGGCCTCCAGGTCGCGGGAGACGGAGCGATTGAAGATTCGGATGGAAGCCGGAGTCTCGCCCCGGATGCGGTCGGTGGTGGCAACGAAACTGCCGGCCATAAAGGGATGCTGTCCGGTCAGGACTTCGTAGAAAACCACTCCCAGAGAAAAAATATCGGCCCGGCCGTCGGGGGCCTGCTCCAGGAGAACTTCCGGAGACATGTAGGCGGGAGTGCCGGCAAAGGTGCCGGAGCGGTCCACGGTTGAGCTCTGGTCGGAACGCGGCAGGTGCTTGGCCACGCCGAAGTCCAGTATCTTGACCCGGCCGGCGCTGGAAAGCATGATGTTTTCCGGCTTGATGTCACAGTGAACAATGCCATGCTTGTGGGCTGACACCAGGGCTTCGGCGCATTGAAATGCAATGGTGAAGAATTCGTCCAGCGACAGCGGCTGCCGCAGCCTCTGGCGCAGGTTCTGGCCTTCCACAAACTCCAGAATCAGGAATATCTCGCCGTGCTCTTCCAGAACATCATAGACAGCCGCGACGTGAGCATCGCCGAAGCGGGAGGCCCGTTCCGCTTCCTCCAGGAAGCGGTGGCGGTAAAGGGCGTCGGCGCGTAAGGAAGGCGCGAGGCGCTTGAGGGCAACGGTACGCTTAAGCTTGGTGTCTTCGGCGCTGTAAACCTCGCCCATTCCCCCCTTGCCGAGCCGTTCGCCAATGCGGAAGCGTCCCACCACCGTGCCGCACAGGGAATCCTGGGGCTGCGTCGAACTCGCGAGCGTGGGCTCAAATTCCGCCATAGCGGCCTACATGATTCAGAATTGGAGAACAGCGTCCCGAGGCTTTTGGGACAGTTCTGCTGGGCCGCCGTGGGGCAATCTTACTCCTGGGCCCGAGAGCGGGCAATCATCCCTGGGTTTGGCGGGGGATTCCGGAGCCGACGCGGGGCTGGGTCCACGAGGGTCAATGACGCGGGGTCGGCAGAAGTGACCTCAGTTCGGCATGCGGCGGCTGGATCGACAGGTGAGATCTTCAAACATCAGTCAGTTACGTAACTTTCCTCATCTTTCACATGCGGCCCCTGGCGTGCATGACTTGAGCCATTCAGCCGCTCCCCCGGTTATGGGCTCACGCTCCCAGGAGACCCTCGATGCTGCATAAATGCGCTAATCCCGCCTGCCCTAGCCTCTTCCGCAGCCTCAACCTCGGCAAGCTCTTTCTTCTGCAGAGGGAGCATGGTGAGGCGTTGACGTCCATGATCGCACCCCGGAGCCGCCGGGAGCGTTCGCTTCGCCGCATTGAGCGCTACTGGCTATGCGATGTCTGTTCCTCCGTATTCACCCTGGCATTTGAACGAGGACGAGGAATGATTACGGTTCCGCTTCCTGCCCGGAACCCCCTTGTGCCTTCGCTGCATCTGACGGAAATGCAACGGGCGATGAGAGCGTATCCCAGTGAGTTAAAAGGTGCCCTATGAATCACTCTAGAACTCATCTATGTGCCATCTGCGGAGAAGAGCGATCCGCGAACCAGCCCCGCTTTCTGGTAGCCGAGAACACCTGGGAGGACAAACTGACGATACTGCGATGGAATGAGCAGATGGCCTCGCGTGCGGGCATTCAGGTGGCCTGCGGCATCGACCATGTCGAGGAACTGGTAATCCACTGGATGACGACAGGGAGTCTCGACTATCCCTTCGCGCGAATCGCATTGGGAGGGACGGGCTGGCGGCGATCTATCATGCCGAGCGGACGGGCCGATCTCAGCGGCGCGCGGCCCATCGGTGAACTGGCGGTCCATCGCGAAAGTATAGAACGGGTGCTGGCCGAGCACCCGCAGTCCCTGAAGGTTGTACTTGATGCGCTGCTCGACGCTCTGCGCCGGGAGACCACGATCGAGGAGGAGCCGGTACTGCGGCGGGAATCGGAACGGGAAGAAGAGTTGTGCACGGTTTCCGGTGAACCGGAATATTAGGCGAACAGGCTGATTTGTCTATGTGGGACGGACACCCTTGTCCGCCGCCATTGGGGTTGTTCTTTGCTGGGTTGGTCTTCGTTTTGGGTCGTCCTTCCTGTTAGAGCCCCTGGTTGTCTGTACGAAAGTTCGACTTACCAGAAATATTAGAAAATCCAAGTCAAAGGCGCCGGACAGCAGTGTCCGGCCCACACGGTCCCGGCTGTGTCAGCCGTGACACGATGTCGTCGAAGAGCCGCGTTTCCCACACTTTGAAGTCTATTAAGTAACTAATAATCAGCTATATACAAATGGCCATTCGCCCGCTTACTTACGGTCTGTCCGAATGGAGGGAAGTATGGAACTCGTATTCACGACCGTCGCAGTCGTCGGGGGCATGACCTTCTCGCTCGCTGTCGCAATCCTGGTGGAAGAACTGATCTTCGGCAAGGTGCTCTGCGTGTTTTTTGCTCCTCGTGCGCCGCAACCCAAAACAGCCGTTGAGCGCTAGGACCGTGATGTGCCAAACCCTGGAACCTTTGCGGGTGGGCACAGGTCAATGTTCACAGGGCCGCTTCGCTTTAAGAGCGAGTACCCCGGGGAGGCATGTTAAGCCGACGAACCCAGAGAGTACCAATCGCCAGGTCCAGAGTCATGAGCCTTGCAGTTTATAATCCGCCAATCAATCCAAGCGTCAATTTGCGCATCAATTCGGGCATCAGTTTGGGCATCAATTTGGGCATCCCAGGCATGCTCACGCCACTTCCTTCGCGGTTCGTCAGATCCCTTCTGTTTGCTCTGGCGTTGTTATTCGCCGTGGCCGGAAACGCGCAGAACTGGGCGGGCGCGGAAGAGCAACTGGCAGGAAAAATCGCGTCCGCCGCAGGCCCGAAGACGATGGCCCTGGAAGTGTTGAACCGCTCATCGCTCAGTGCCGCGGTGGCCGACGACATCCGGCGCAATCTCCTCACCCAGCTTGCCGTCACGGGAGTGCGTTTCGCCGCCGCCGAACAGGCTGCGGTGAGCGTGCGGGTCACGCTTTCCGAGGACCTGCAAAGCTATGTGTGGGTGGCGGAAGTTCGCCAGGGTGGTAATGCGCCTTCGGTAGCGATGGTTTCCTTGCCGCGCTCTGCTGTCCTCGCTGTCGAACCCGCCGCGGCGGCGATGGTCCTCCGCGGGTTTTCTCTGTGGTCGCAGCCCGAGCCCATTTTGGATGTCGCGGGTATCGAGGGTAGTCCCGGGCGCATGCTGGTGCTGGACGCAAATGGAGTGACCTCTTACCGGATGCAGGAGAGTCACTGGCTGGTCGAGCAATCACTTCCCATAAGCCATTCGCGGCCGTGGCCGCGCGATCCGCGAGGAAGGCTGGTATTGCGCAGGGACAAGGACCATGTTTTCGATGCCTACCTGCCAGGAGTCTATTGTCGAAGTTCCGGTGGCGCCTCACTGGCGATGACGTGCTTCGAGAGTAACGATCCCTGGCCGATCGGGACAGACCTGTTCAGCCAGAGTGCGTCTTTTACTTCCGGGCGCAATTATTTTAGCGGCGCGCTCTCTCCCGGCGTGGGGAGCCAAACGACGGCGCCCGCATTTTATTCCGGGGCGGCCATTCCCGGCGAACAGTCCACGTGGTGGCTGCTGGCTGCAGTGGACGGGAAGGTCCATCTGCTCGACGGCACCACCGATCAGGTGGTGCAAGCTCTGAACTGGGGCAGCGACATCGCCAGTCTGCACAGCGGCTGCGGGTCGGGCTGGCAAGTCCTGGCGACTGGGGCAGGCGCGGGGCGAAGCGATACGGTGCAGGCTTTCGAAAGTCCCCGCCCAGGCGGAGCCTGGAAGGGGCAGCCTGTCGCCGCAAGCGCGCCCCTCGAGGTAAACGGCGCGGTCACGGCTCTGTGGTCAGAATCCGGGGGAACCGGCGCGGTGGCGGTGGTGCACAATTCGGAAACGGGGAGATATGAGGCCTTCCGGCTTACTCTTACTTGCGGCCGCTAGTCTGGCTCTGGCGGTCGCGGCGCCGGCCCGCACCCGCCCGCACTACGGCGGAACCGCTTCATCTGTCCACACGGGAGGTCCCTGCGTCGCTTGATCCCGCTGAAATCAGCCAGTTGGGCGACGGGCTGATGCCCAGCCTGTCACGGCTGATCTTCGACACTTTGGTCATTACGGACGAGCGCGGCCAGGTCCAGCCTGCGCTTTCACCTGCATGGGAAGTCAATCCCGGCAATCAGCGCTGGCAGTTCAACATCCGGCGCGGAGTTGCATTTCATGACGGAACCGCGGTGAGTTCGGATGCGGTGGCGGCATCTCTGCGAGCCGTGAATCCCAAATGGAAGGTGTTTGCGACTGGCGATGCGATCATCGTCGAGTGCGATGCTCCAACGCCGAATCTGCCCGCGGTCCTGGCGCTGTCGCGATATGGCATCGCCAAACGTGCGGGCGGGAAAGTTGTTGGCAGCGGGCCCTTCGCCATCAACCGCTGGGACCCGGGTAAAAAACTGGTATTGACCGCGCGTGACGACTACTGGGGCGGCCGCGCGTTTCTGGATGCGATCGAAATCGAGCTGGGTAAGAGCTTCCGCGAACAGATGATCGCGCTCGATCTGGGCAAAGCTGACATGGTGGAAGTAGCGCCCGACCAGGCGCGCCACGCCGGAGTAGAAGGCCGACGCGTGGAGAGCTCGGCTCCCGAGGAATGGATGGCGCTGGTCTTCAGCCACGATGTCCGCTCCGCGGAGGAGGCGGAAACTGCGCGAGGCGTTGGCCTTCAGTATCGATCGCGATGCGATGAACAACGTTCTGCTGCAGGGAGGAAGCGAAGCCGCGGGCAGCTTCCTTCCCAACTGGATGACCGGCTACGCCTTCCTCTTTCCCACGGCCATCGATCTGCAGCGTGCGCGCCAGGCGCGGGACGCAGTTCGCCAGGCACCGGTGTGGACGCTGGGCTACGACGCATCCGATCCGCTGGCGCGAGTCATCGCGGAGCGAATCGCACTGAATGCGAGCGACGCCGGACTCATAATTCAGACCACGGCTGCCGCGGCCGCCGACATCCGACTGGTCCGCATGCGTTTGCCCTCGCTCGATCCGCAGGTAGCGCTCAGCGAACTGGCCGGCGCGGTGGGCCTGCCCCAGCCTAAATTCGACGGTGATCCGGCCAGCAGCTTGTATGCGGCAGAGAGCGCACTGCTGCAATCACAGCGTGTGATTCCCCTCCTGCATGTGCGAACTTCGGTTGCACTCGGGGCCAACGTCATGGGTTGGCAGGAAGACCCGGACGGCAGTTGGCCTGGGCAGAGCGTCTGGCTGGAAACGGGGAAACCTTGAGCTTTCGCCGCAAACTTTTGCTGGTGTTCGCGCTGACGGTCTGTCTCTCCGTGGGCGCGGTCACCGGGATCGTGTCGAATGTGACCCGGCGCGCCTTCGAGCGAGCGAACGAAGATCAGACCACGGCGCTGATCGCCCAATTTCGCCGCGAGTTCAGCCGGCGGGGTGAAGAGGTGGCACACCGCGTGGAAACCATCGCGCGCAGCGATACCGCGACCCGCATGGCGCTGGCGGTGAGTCGTGGTTCCACCGACTACAGCGCTTACGTGAATGAGGCCAAGGCGCTCGCTGACAACCAGCAACTGGACTTTCTGGAGTTCGTGGACAGCAACGGCACCATTCTCTCGTCGGCGCAGTGGCCCGCAAAATTCGGCTATAAGGAGAACTCACGGCCCGCGGGAGCGCCGCCCCAAGGTGCTTTTCTGCGGCGGGAGGACCTTCCCGAGGGCGCGGCCCTGAGCCTGTCTGCCCTCCGGCAGGTGGAGGTCGGCGACAAACCCATCTACGTGATGGGCGGCCGCCGCCTCGACCAGGACTTCATGGCCAGCCTCGAACTCCCGGCCGGAATGCGGGCCATGCTCTATCGCAATCTGGCCAAGGGTTTTTCTGCGCCTCTTCTGGTCGGACCACCGGGTAACGCCCAGCAAGTGGCCCTGCTGGCGCCCCTGATTGAGCAAGTCCAGCAACATCAGCAGGAAGCCACGGCTCTACTTCATTGGTCAGGCGATGCGGCGGACGATGAGAGCGTCCACGCCATCCCCCTGAACGGCCAGGATAACCAGTTACTGGGCATTCTGCTGGTGGGCAACGCGCGGCGGCCCTACGTCGAATTGCGCAATCGCATCCGCTCCGCCGCCCTGCTGGCGGCGAGCGTCGGCATTGTGCTCGCCATCCTGTTCAGCGGATGGGCGTCCTCCCGGGTCACGCGGCCGGTGGAGCAACTGGCGGAGGCGGCGCGAGACGTGGCGGCGGGAAACTGGAACACGCGCGTTGCCGTGAATTCGGCGGACGAACTGGGAGCCCTGGCTGAAGCCTTCAACCGCATGACGGGAGAGCTTCTCGAGCAGCAGGAGCGGTTAGTGCAGGCCGAGCGTGTCGCTGCCTGGCGCGAGCTGGCGCGGCGCCTGGCGCACGAACTCAAGAATCCATTGTTCCCTCTGCAATTGACGGTGGAGAACCTGGTGCGGGCACGGCAGCAGAGCCCGGAACAGTTCGAGGAAATTTTTCCCGAGAGCTCCGCTACGCTCCTGGCGGAGATCGCGAATCTGAAAACCATCATTTCGCGTTTCAGCGAATTTTCCCGCATGCCACAGCCCCAATGGCAGCGGGTGCAGGTGAACGAGATCGTACAGAATGTGGCGCGCCTGCTGCAGGCGCAACTGCAATCACCGGAGCATCCCGCCGTGGAGTGCCGGCTTGAACTGGCGGAGGACCTTGCACCCATGGCGGCGGACCCGGAACTGCTGCACCGGGCTTTCTCCAATCTCGCGTTGAACGCGATGGATGCCATGCCCCAGGGCGGGACGCTCAGCTTGCGCACTCGGCAGAGCGGCGACCGCATCGTGGTGGAAATCTCCGACACCGGCACCGGCCTGACGCGCGGAAGAGTGCGACCGCCTGTTTACGCCTTACTTCACCAGCAAGGCGCATGGCACCGGGCTGGGACTGGCCATCGTGCAATCCATCGTCAGCGACCATGGCGGCAGGATCGGCGTGCACAGCGAGCCGGGACGAGGAAGCAGCGTTTATGATCGAGCTGCCGTCCAACTTGGACAAGCTGGCTGCGGCGGGCTAAGGAGCTATCCGTGCCTCAGAAAGCGCACCTGCTGATCGTGGACGACGAAGCCAACACCCTGGCCTCGCTGGCGCGCGCATTTCGTCTCGCCGGCCACGAGGCTACCGTGTGCGACAACGCCGCCAAGGCCCTGGAACTGGCTCGCGCGCAGACTTTCGACTTGATCATCTCGGATGTAGTCATGCCGGGTAAAGATGGACTCTCGCTGCTGGAGGACTTGAAGTCGCAAGGAGTCACGACGCCGGTGGTCATGATGTCGGGTCAGGCCCACATCGATATGGCGGTGCGGGCCACCCGCCTGGGTGCCCTCGACTTCCTGGAAAAACCTGTCTCCACGGAGAAGCTGTTGCTCACGGTGGAGAACGCGCTCAAGCTGCAGCGGCTGGAGTCGGAGAACCGGCAGCTCCGGCAACGCCTGGGGAAACATGAAATCGTGTGGACCGGCGAGACCATGAAGAAGCTGATGAGCCAGATCGAACGCGTGGCCGCGAGCGAAACCCGGGTCTGCATTCTGGGAGAAACAGGGACCGGCAAAGAATTAGTCGCGCGCACGCTGCACGAGCGGAGCCCGCGCGCTTCCGGTCCCTTCATCACGCTGAACTGTGCAGCGGTGCCGGCGGAGCTGATTGAATCTGAACTCTTCGGCCACGAGAAGGGTTCTTTTACCGGCGCCGCCGGCCGGCACATCGGGAAGTTCGAACAGGCGGAACGAGGCACGATTTTCCTCGACGAAATCGGCGATATGCCCCTGCCCATGCAGGCCAAACTGCTGCGCGTGCTGGAGGAGGGCGAAGTCGAGCGCATCGGCTCCGACAAGCCCACCCGGGTGGATGTGCGAGTGGTCGTGGCGACGCATCGCAATCTGGAGAGCCTGGTGCACGACGGTAAGTTCCGCCAGGACCTGTTTCACCGGATTTACGTCTTTCCCCTACTGCTGCCGCCGTTGCGGGAGCGGAAAGAGGACATCCCGATGCTGGTGCGGCACTTCGCGGAACAAGTCTGCGCTCAAAATAACTGGAAGCCGATGCCCTTCAGTCCGGAGGCGATCCAGGAACTCCAGGCGTACGCCTGGCCGGGTAACGTGCGGGAACTGCGCAACGCGGTGGAGCGGCTGATCCTAATGGCGACGGAAGGTGAAGTAACCGGGGACACCGTGGAGATGGCGTTACCCCGCAGGCTATACAACTTCAACCTCCCTGGCCGCCGGCTCGGGCACCCTGGCGGAGCGGGCCCAGGCCTTTGAGCGGGAGGTCATCCTGACCGAGCTGAAACGCTGTCATTTTCACATCACCAACGCAGCCAAGGCCCTGGGCCTGGAACGCAGCCATTTCTACAAAAAAGCGGAGCAATTGGGGGTCGATCTCCGGTCTTTACGCAACGAGGCGGCGGAATGAGTCGATTTTCCACAGCTGATTCAAATCATCGATAGGGGCAATCCGAAAATACAGGACAAACTGTATTGGTTCACGGTGGGCTTCGGTATAGACTGCGAGACTATCGTGAGTAGTGTCTGAAAGTGGCTCCCAGCAAGGCTTTTCGCCGCCAGCGCTACTTTGTTCGTTTCTTGACTTTGGTCGCTCCTGACTTTGCGCTCGATAAGGCGCCAGATCAGCAAGATTTACACTGCAAAAGTTTTCCACAGGCGGCTAACGCGTTGGAAGGGCGAAGAATTCCTGTTTGGCAACTGTGATGCATATACAGGGCATCCGGGGAAGTTTTGTCCGTCGAACCAGGTAATTCTGGGGAGGTTCAGGTTATGGGTGCATTCCGGATTTTCATTGCGGACGATCACGAAGTGGTGCGCAAGGGCCTGTGTGCCCTGCTACAGGCCGAGCCGGGCTGGGAAATCTGCGGCGAGGCGGCGGACGGGCGCGCAGCCGTGGAGAAGGTCCGTGAATTGAAGCCGGACGCCATTATCCTCGACATTGGCATGCCCGGCCTGAATGGCCTGGAAGCGACCCGGCAGATCATGAAAGACGATCCCCGCGCCAGGGTACTTATTTTGACCTTCCATGACTCCGACCAGGTGGTGCGCGACGTTTTGAATGCCGGAGCCCGTGGATTTTTGCTCAAGTCCGATGCTGCCCGCGACCTGGTGGTTGCGGTCGAGGCCATTAAGCGCGACAAAACCTACTTTACGTCCAAGGTCGCAGCCATGGTGCTGGATGGATATCTGAAAGGCGGAACTCAGGCGGCCGCCATTTCTCTGGGCCGCGACCGGCTTACTCCGCGCGAGCGCGAAGTTGTGCAGCTGCTGGCCGAGGGCAAGAGCACGAAGGAAGTCGCGGTAGCACTGGGCCTGAGTGTGAAAACGGCGGAAACTCACCGCTCGAATATCATGCGCAAACTGCAACTGCACTCGGTGAGCGACCTGGTGCTGTACGCGGTCCGAAATAATATCGTTCACGTGGTCCAACCTACGATTGAGTAGGTTCTCCGGGGCACGGCGGGCGCACGGCGGACGGTTTCGCCATAGCAGCTGGAATCGTATTCGCGCTTCACCTCTGGGCGCGGCCCAGAGCGCGGGCGCTCGCAACTTTAGAATCGGTTCTGGGTTCATGCCTGTACAGCAAGTTATCGAATCCACTACAGGGAGCACCGGATAGACCCTGATCGCTTCTGCACCTAGTCTTATCGTCGTTATGAAAACCGATTTGCGAGGGTCAATCTCAGACCCGGGAGGCAGACGCGTGATGAACCAGAAAATTCATACGGCAATGAGCCCTGACCCGAACAGCAGCGTCCGGTCCAGCACGGACCTTGAGTTGGTCAAGCGCGCCCAGCACGGCGACTCTGAAGCCTTTGCCGCGCTGTTCCACGCGCACAAAGCGAGGGTGTATTCCATTTGCCTGCGCATGACCAACAATGCGGCGCAGGCTGAAGACCTCACCCAGGATGCATTTCTGCAGGTCTTCCGGAAGCTGTCCACCTTCAAGGGAAACTCGGCGCTGTCCACCTGGCTCTATCGCATCGCGGTCAACACCGTGTTGATGCATTTCCGAAAGAAGGCCCTGAAGCAAATCTCGCTGGACGAACCCTCCAGCCATGATGCCAAGATGGTGCGTCGCGAATACGGCAGCCGCGATGGCCGCCTGTCCGGATCGGTTGACCGCATCACCCTGACCCGCGCCATCAAAGATCTTCCCGCGGGATACCGGACCATCTTCCTGCTGCACGAAGTGGAAGGGTACGAGCATCAGGAGATCGCAAAGATATTGGATTGCTCGGTGGGAAATTCCAAGTCGCAACTGCACAAGGCAAAGCTTCGCATTCGTGAATTCCTGGAGGAGCCTGGCAAGAGCGAAATCATGGTCGATGCCCAGGAGGCAACTACCCAGGAGAATGCCTCCCGCGCGCGCCAGCGCAAAACCCCGCGTTCAGAACTCGGTTTCGCCGAGGCGGTCTAGCCGAGTGTCAGTGCAGGCGCGAGCCTCCCGCTCGCGCAGCACGCCCCACAAACCACATGTGTGGGTCGGACACTCCTGTCCGACGCCGTTGAAGTCGATTTCGGGTTGGGGAACCTTTAGATTTCCGTATCGGCTTGCGAGCAGGTGGGCCACCAACCGAACCCAAGGCCAAAGGCGTCGGACAAGAGTGTCCGACCTACACACCATCAGCCTGTCAGCTCTCAGCTGGTTTCGTGCAGACTTCCACGATATCCAAGACGCACGAGCGGGACGCTCGCCTACATTTGGAGCTCTAGCGCTGGCCCCATTTCAGCTTGGTGCGAAGGACGTCGAAGAATGTGCCTTGGGTATGCAGCAGCGTGACCTGGTGCTGAGATTTGCGGCAAAGCACGCGGTCACCATCCACCATGGGCATGCCGATCTGTCCGTCGATGCTGAGATAGGCTTCATCCTCTCCGGTCTTGACCACAATCTCAATTTCTGAAGTATCGCGAACTACCAGCGGACGATGAGTGAGCGAGTGGGCTGAGACCGGTGTAACCACAAAGGCATCGACGGAAGGCATCAGGATGGGGCCGCCGGCCGCCAGCGAGTACGCCGTCGAACCGGTGGCGGTGGACACGATCAGACTGTCGGCCTGGTAGCTCGAAACAAACACCCGGTCAATATAGACGTCGCAATGATTCAGCCGAGCGATAGTGCCTTTGCCCACCACTACATCGTTGAGCGCTTCGTAACTGCCCACGGAAGCGTCTTTGCGGAGCACATCACAGTGCACCATGGAGCGCCTGTCGAGGTTGCAGCAACTGTGCTCGATGTCCTGCAGAGTGGAGTACAGATTTTCCAGCGGCACTTCGGTGAGGAATCCGAGCGAGCCCAGGTTGATGCCGAGTACAGGAATTCCAGCCTTGGATACGGCCCGGGCTGCGGAGAGCAGCGTGCCGTCTCCCCCCAGCACCACCACGAAGTTCAGCGGACGGGAAGCCATCTGCTCGCGGGCGAGGACTTCCACGCCGCGGGCAAAGGGCGCGGTCTCGGGATCGACCACCACCTGGTATTGATGCTCTCGAAACCAGGCCAGGAGGGGTGGGACGATATCTGCAAGTTCCGCTTTGCCCGGCTTGGAGATAATGCCGGTGGACTTCGTGGTTGAGACAGCACTTGAGGTAACCATGATGAAAGTCGAATTGTACAGAAATTCCGAGCAAAAGCTTCAACCACAGAGGGCACGGAGAGCACGGAGTAAAACCTTAGAATTGCGCGTACAAGAGAAATTCGCGATTTCCTTCCCCTCCCAATATGGGGGATTCGATCACGTCGCTCTGAGTGCATCCCAATGCCAGCAAGGCGTGGCGAACTTTTTCGACCGCGGCCTTTTGCACGACCGGGTCCTTTACGATACCCCCCTTCCCTACCTGCTTGCGGCCGGCTTCGAACTGCGGCTTGACCAGAACGACGATCCGCCGGCCGCGACGCTCAGTTGACTCGGGAAAGGCGGCTTCGATCACTGCGGGGAGAACCAGTGTCGCCGAGATGAACGAGACATCCATCACCACCAGGTCCACCGGCTCGCCGACCTGCTCTGGCGCGAGATAGCGGGCGTTGGTCTTTTCCAGCAGCCGCACGCGAGGGTCCTGTCGGAGACGGAAATCGATTTGGCCGTGTCCGGTATCGACGGCAATGACCCGCTTCGCTCCGCGCTGCAAGAGGCAATCGGTAAAGCCTCCGGTTGAGGCGCCCACGTCGAGACAGGTCCTGCCCGCGACATCGATCTGCCAGTGCCTGAGCGCTTCCTCAAGTTTGAGTCCGCCGCGGCTGACGTATCTGAGATCCTCTCCCAGCAGGCGAATGTCCGCCGAGGTCTCCACGCCAGCTCCCGCTTTTTCGATTTTTTGCCCGTTGACCAGCACTTTGCCCGCGAGGATCAAAGCCTGGGCGCGCTCCCGCGAGGATGCCACGCCACGTTCGAAGAGCAATTTGTCGAGACGTATTTTCAACCCAGGACTCCGGACTCAACCCGTCGGACGGGTTTGCGCACCCGCGAAGGTGCAAGGTGCAGAAGGTCTTCGCAACAAACAACTTAACAGTGTACTTTCCTGGTTTCCCACAGAATTTTCCACAGCGATGTTGAAAAGTACAGCGGCCCGGCCGGTAGGGCAAGGGACGGGAGGATGAAGCGGGCTGAGTCGCCGCGGAACGGTTGGCCGAAGTCCGAGGTCTGAGCTCCTACCCGGCTACTTCTTCCAGAAGTTTCTGGTCGATGTCGAAATTGGAGTGCACGTTTTGCACGTCGTCGTGCTCCTCGAGCGCTTCCATGAGCCGGATCATCTGGCTGGCCGCGGGCCCCTCCAGCTTGATGTAGTTTTGCGGAATCATCGACACGCTGGACGACACGGGCTCAATGCCGGCTTTCTTCACCGCTTCGAGAACGGCTTCATAGACGGAGGGTTCGGAAAGCACTTCCCAGTTGTCGCCATCGTCGCGCAAATCTTCGGCTCCGGCGTCGAGAACAATACCCATCAAGTCGTCTTCCTTGGCCGCTGTTTTCGGAATGACGATGTCGCCCTTCTTGTGAAACATCCAGGAGACGGCTCCGGCCTCGGCCATGTTGCCGCCGTTTTTGCCGAAGGCGTGACGGATTTCGCTGACCGTGCGGTTGCGATTGTCGGTATTGATGTCGAGCAGGACGGCCACGCCGCCCGGGCCGTAGCCCTCGAGGGAGAATTCCTCGTAAGTGGCCCCGGGAAGCTCTCCTGTGCCGCGCAGGATGGCCCGCTTGATGTTGTCGGCCGGCATGTTCTCAGCCTTGGCCGCCAAGATGGCGCCGCGCAGACGCGGGTTAGTATCAGGATCTCCGCCATTTTTGGCGGCAATGGAAATTTCCTTGATCAGGCGGGTGAAAATCTTGCCCCGCTTGGCATCCAGGGCGCCCTTTTTATGCTTGATTGTGGCCCATTTTGAATGGCCGGACATGGAAATACCTCGTATCTAATAGTCTTTTATGGCGCGGAACTGGCCCGTCGAGGAGATCAACGGATTGCCTCAAATGAATGCCGCCGAACAAAAAATTATAGCATGGGACCCTGGGCGCGGGCGGCTTGCCGGGCTTTATAGGCGTAGAGTACGGCCAGTAAAGGCGGCGCCAGCAGCACGCCCCAGAACGGAATGATCATCCCCAGCACAATTGGCGCCAGGATGGAAGCCCACAGCGGCACCTTGGCGGTGCGCTTCATCAGGTAAGGCTGGAGCAGAAAACCATCCACCACGGCAATGACCGCGTACAGCATCAGAACATAGAGGGGATGTTCCCAATCTCCCCACTTGAACATGGCGGTCAGGGCCGGACCGATCACGCCCAGCACGGCGCCGATCTGAGGCACGAACTGAAACGCGGCGCCCAGCAACGCCCACAAGGGCGCCCAGGGCACGCCGATGATGAGCAGCCCGACCAGCCACAGGAGGCCGACGGCCAGAGCATCCTCGGACTGCGCCACCAGCCAGTTTCTCAGCGCGCCGCCGGTGACTCGAAAGTGTTCCCCGAAATCCACCTGTGTAAGATGCTCCCGCCGGTAACGATGATAGTCCCGGCACCCGGGCCCGAAGCGAAGTTTGTCCGGACGTCAACCTTATGTCACGGTATTCGTCCATACCCATAGCACGGCGTATCCAGAGAGAAGGCCTGTGGACACGGTCCTGACGACAGCCTTGACTTCGCCCGCGACTGAATCCGCCGAAGAGATCTCGGCGGAGCGCTTCGACGACATCATGCGCCAGCACCAGCGGCGTGTGTACCGGGTGATCTACCTGCTGGTGCGGGATGCCGACACGGCCGACACTCTCACCCAGGAATGCTTTCTGCGGGCCTACCAGAAGCGCGCCAGCTTCCGGGGCGAATGCCGGATTGAAACCTGGATTCTGCGCATCGCAGTCAACCTGGTGCGGGACCATGGCAAGAGCCGCCGGGCTTCTTTCTGGAAAAGGCTGGTGGGCCTGGATGATGGCGCAGCCGCCGACACCGAGCCCCGGCAGTTTCCCGCGACGGGAGCCCTCGGCGGAGCGCAGCTTGCTGGCGCGCGAGGAGTTGGAAGCCGTGTGGAAGGCGCTGGATTCGCTATCGTCGCAGCAGCGCACTATTTTCTTCCTGCGCTACGAGGAGGAAATGCCGCTGGCCCAGATCGCGGACCTGCTGGAAGTCAAGATCGGCACGGTTAAAACCCAACTGTCACGCGCGACCGGTAAGTTGCGGGAGATGAAGGAGAGACAATGGAGATAATTCGACATCTGAGCAGTGAGGAGCTAATCGACCTGGTGATTCAGAGCGATCAGCAAGCGCTGCGGCCGACGCTCGAAGCCCTGCCCGAGTGGGCCCGCACTTCGAGCGAACGACCTGAGGAATTCTGGCAGAGGCAACGCGACGTTATCTGGGCACGGATCTCTTCTCTCGACCGCCAGCCACAGGGCCGGATGGTTCGCCGCCCGCTGGTGCTGGCATGCTCGGTGGTGGCGGCGATGGTTCTGCTGGCAGGATTGATGCTGGATCGCGCTTCTCTTCCTGCGCCGCCCAGGGCGCAGGTTGATCCTGACCACGAACTGCTAATGGCGGTGGAGCGCGCAGTACACAATGACGGACCGGCAGCGCTCGATCCCGCGGCACTGCTGGCCGAGGAAATGGTTCAGGACCTGCCGGCTGCACATTCCCCGATTCGCAAGAAGGAGCCAACTCATGAAAATTAGATATTCATGCATATTCGCATTGCTTCTGTTCCCGCTGCCGGTTCTGGCGCAGACCCGGACCGCCTCGCCGTCCACCACAGTCGCGACCCCTGGAACCAGAGCCACCTTCGTGTACCACAGCGAGCTGGGAAAATGGTGGCAGAACTCAGAGATCGCGAAAAAACTACAACTGGGCGACGGTCAGATTGCGCAGCTCGATCAGACGTTTTACGACCACAAGCTGAAGCTGATCGACTACGGCGCGGAGATGGAAAAGCAGGACCTGAAACTGCAGTCATTGCTTGATGCCGACGTCCCCAACGAGGGCCAGGTCGAAGCCCAGGTGGACCAGGTCCTGGCCGCTCGCGGCAAGCTGGAACGCGAGTTCACCATGATGAATCTCGACCTGCGCAAAGTGCTCTCACTCGACCAATGGCGGCAATTGAAGTCGATCCGTGGCCAGGGCGGGGCGTTTGGCGGCGGCGACAGAATATTCTTCCGCAAAGTGCTGCCGCCCGGCGGAGGGCCTGTGCTGATGACTCAGCCGCCCGGCGAATTGCCGGCGCCTCCCCCTCCTCCCCTTCCGGAAGACATGTACTGAAAGCCCGCGCTTTTCCGCGGCCGCCCGTGTAATGCTTTTCGGCAATACGGGCGGCGTTTTCCTCGTGTTAGACTTTCAGAAGAGCCTGATCTCCGAGGAAACCAGATGAAATTTGGCGTCATCATTTTCCCAGGATCCAACTGCGACCATGATGCGTATTGGACGATCCAGCAGGTGGCCCGCCAGCCGGTCACGTTCCTGTGGCACGAATCCCATGATCTCGAGAACTGTGATGCGGTCATCGTGCCCGGCGGGTTTTCCTATGGCGACTATCTGCGCACCGGAGCGATCGCGAAATTCTCTCCGGTGATGGAGGCGGTGCGAAATTTCGCCGCCTCGGGCGGGCTGGTGCTCGGAATTTGCAATGGCTTCCAGATTCTGTGCGAGTCCGGCCTCCTGCCGGGCGCCTTGATGCGGAACGTGGGCCTGAAGTACGTCTGCAAACCGGTGCAGGTGCGGGTGGAGAATGCGGACACTCCCTTCACCAGCACTTGCCGCAAGGGCGAAGTGCTGACCATTCCCATCGGCCACATGGAAGGCAACTATTTCTGCGACCAAGCAACTCTGGCCGAGTTGAAGCGCAACCAACAGATTGTGTTTCGGTATTGCTCGCCCGCGGGCGAGATTACCTCCGAGGCTAACCCCAACGGATCGCTGGAAAACATTGCCGGAATCTGCAGTTCGGGCCGGAACGTGCTGGGAATGATGCCCCATCCCGAGCGCTCCAGTGAACCCGAACTGGGAGGCACGGAGGGCTTCAAGATCTTCGAATCCATGGTCGGAGCCATGGTGGCGAAATAACGCGCTCCCGCGAGTGGTTTTGGCGAGGTGCGCGCATCCAATCCACTGGGGAGCTGGCGCGTAACTTTCGCGTTAAGTAGGGTTTTGATAGAAGACTCCAGAAATATTCCATGACAGTCCACCAACCTGTGGCCAAACCTCTGGTTCACCTGAAGCCTGATGTCCAACTGGCAGGAATTCCAGGGATGGCGGCGATTCTTCTTTTGCTGCTGACCCTTTGTACCGCCTGGCCGGCGGCGGCGCAGGACGTGCCCAGGGTGCAGGTTTTCGGCGGTTACTCCTACACCCGGTTCGACAGCCCCTCATTCGGTTTCTCCAATCCATCGGGCCTGAATGGGTACAATTTTTCACCCGCGTTCAACTTGATCCGCGGCTTCGGTGTGGCAGCGGAGGTGGGCGGGCAATACGGTTCGAATCTCGACCTGCGCGATATCGCGGTGGGACCGCAGTTCCTCTACCCCAAAGGCAACGTGCTGTTCTTCGGGCATGCTCTCATCGGCAGTGCCCGCTCGCTGGTACACGTAGGGAACGGTGAAGAAGACACGGCCCGAGCCGTGGCTCTGGGGGGAGGCATGGATTTTGGCATTACATCCCGCTTCGCCGTGCGCGTATTTCAGGTGGATTACCTGCATACCAGTTTGTTTTCGCAGACACAGAACAACCTGCGATTCTCAACTGGCCTGGTCTATCGTTGGGGCGCGATCAAGAAGGGGCACCGGGCCCCTCCATTGGCTCCGTAACCGGCGGCGGCATGGCAGGAAAACTTTTTGGAAGGGACGTGATGATACTGATCCGACGGGCGGGCTTGCTAGGCGCGACCCTTGCGCTGGCTTGGCTAGCGGGGTGCGGCGGCAATGGAGGTGGCGGATCGTCCTCCGGACGCAATGCCTACGTTGCAGTCCCCCAGGGCAACGCCGTCGCCGCATTCCGGGTAAACAGCAACTCCGGCAATCTTACCCGCGTTCTGGGCTCTCCTTTCAGCGGTGGGACTTCTCCGGCGGCGATTGCGGTCCATCCTTCGGGAAAGTTTGTCTATGCAGTGAACCAGGGCGGAAATGATGTTTCCCTGTTTACCATCAACAGCGATACGGGAGAGCTTAACGAGGTCATGCCCCGCACTCCGGCTGGTCTGAATCCGTCGTCGTTAGTCATGGACTCCGGCGGCGATTTGCTCTTTGTGGCCAACAAGACCTCGAATACGATCTCCGTTTATTCCGTCAGTTCGAGCGCCGGCACTCTTACTGAGGTCGCAGGATCGCCCTTCCCAGCGGGGGCCCGGCCGGTGGCGCTGGCCCTGTCTCCTTCGGGTAAATTCCTGTACGTCGCCAGCGGAAACCTGCCGGTGGTGTTCGGCTATTCCGTGGCGGCGGGCACGGGCAGCCTGGTGGCGGTTCCGAATTCGCCCTTTTCGGTCGGCAATGGGCCGAGTTCGCTGGTAGTGGAACCCTCGGAGCATTTCCTCTACGTAACCAACTTCAGTGATAACACTGTCTCGGGTCTGACGATCGACTCCAGCAGCGGCGCCCTGGCCGCCGCACTGGATTCGCCATTCACCGCGGGCACGGGGCCGATTTCGGTCACAGCTTCCGCGAAAGCTTTGTACGTGACCAACCTGGGCTCCAACAACGTCTCTGCCTATTCGATCGATTCCACCACCGGCGCGACCACCCAGCTGGACAAATCCCCTTTCGGCGCCGGGACTGGACCGGTGTCCGCGACCATAGATCCCGCCGGGACGTTTCTCTATGTCTGTAATCAGACGTCGAAGAACATCACCAAATTTCAGATCAATCCTGATGGCGGCGGACTTCCCAGCAGTGTGGTCGCCGCGACCATCAACGTGGCGCCGGCAAACATAGCCTTTGCGAAGTAACTGCGGCATGTGTGGCGCGGGCGCCCTCGCCCGCGCCGGGAAGTTGGTTCCTGCCTGGGTCACGAACATTTTTGCGGGCGGTTGAAACCATGGCCTGGCTTCGATAGACGCAACCCAGAAGCAAATTCAAAAGCCGCGGGCGGGGGCGCCCGCGCCACACTCTCGATTCTATGGTTCGCTTTGGCATTCTCGGGTTTGGACTGCACGCGGTCAAGCGCCTGATGCCGGGGTTCGCGCTGGCAAACAACTGCCGCGTGACCGGGCTGTCTCGACGCACCCTGGACAAAGCGCGCGAGTCCGCCCGGCAGCACCATATCCCGCTGGCATTTGATTCGGCCGAGGAGCTGTGCCGGTCACCCGAAGTGGATGCGGTTTTTATCACCACTCCAAATGCCTGCCACCTGGCTGATGTGCTGCTCGCGCTCCGTTGCGGCAAGCCGGTGTTATGCGAAAAACCCATGGGCGTGCACGCCGGCGAATGCCGCGCGATGGTAGAAGCCGCCCGCAGCGCGAAAGTGTTGCTGGGCGTGGCCCAGGTCTTCCGCTTCGAGGAGAGCACCGCGCGTTTGCGCGACCGCCTGGCTGCGAGACAGATCGGCAAAGTGATCTTTGCCCGTTCGGAATTTTCTTTTCCCGGAAGCGCGGGACATCCGCGGGCCTGGATCCACGATCCGGCCTTGGCCGGTGGTGGACCTGTTGCCGACGTCGGCGTCCACTGTGTGGATTCCTTGCGTTACATCCTGCAAGATGAAGTCGTGCGTGTGAGCGCGCGGGGACAGCACGACCTCGGGCCGGGTGCCGTGGAGTCGGCCGCGGTGCTCACGCTGGAATTTGCCCGAGGCACTCTGGCCACGGTAGCGGTTTCCTTCCGCGCCGAATACCGCACGCCACTGGAATTGGTTGGGGAGAACGGCGTCCTCCGCGCGGATGATGCGCTGAACGTGGAACGGCCCATCACGCTCGAGTTGCGTCGCGCCGGTTCCGTGGTTGAGACCGACCAGGTTTCGAACCGCCTGGCTTATGCCCAGCAGGTAGACGCCTTCGCGGCTGCAGTCGAAGGCAAAGCCAGCTTTCCGGTGCCGGGCAAAGAGGGGTGGCAAAACCAGGAAATTCTGGATGCCGCTTACCGGAGCATGAAGAGTGGCAAAACGGAAGACGTGGCCCAGGTAAGGTGAGGGCTCGACCTTGGCGCCTTATGCAGCCCGCTTATGGCGCCGGCGCGGCAGCCTGCGTCTCCGGCTTGGCCGAAGGAACGCCCTTGGCCTGCACGATCGCCCAATGCCACTCCTGGTCCTGGCCCGGCGCAACCCCTAGATTCTCGTGGAAGACCGTCGTGCTGGACGGCGGCGCCGAGCCTTTGAGGTGGTAGAGAACGGTTGAGTCAGGATGTTTTTCCGAAAGTAGCGTACTGGTTTGGGCGGCCGGCACCAGGCGCGCTGCACCACTCCGCGCCGAGCTTGTCTCCGGACCGCGCAGAATGGTCAGTCCAACGGTGATTTCCTTTATGTTCCAGCTGGTGCCGTTGTGCACTGCGACTTGCAGGGTGTCTCCTGTGATCGTAGCCGGGCCGTCCAGCTTGGCCAACTCACCCGCCGGCAGGTCCTGCGGGGCGTATGCGTCGGACAGCAAAGATGTGGCTGCGGCGCTGAAAGAGAGGTCGCAGGTCACATCGGGTGACGAGACCTGGAACTTTTTTGTAATGCCGTCGATGCTGAACAACAGGCTGCCATTGAGCTTCCGGTTCTGCACTTCGTCCATGATCTGATGCAGATTATCGTTGTCGATTACGGTGTGCTCCGGCGCCGCCTTTCCCTTCCGGAACAGGCGTGCCAGGTCGCCCAGGGACGGTTCCCCGCTATCGGACTGTGCCGATCCGCATACCGGAAGGAATACTCCCAGCAGCACGACGGCGAGCGGCAACAATTTGCGGGTCATGTGAGCATCTCGGACACTTCCCTTACATTGTGCCGCAGGCAGCGCATTAGCGCCGGTCCTCGCTGCGGCCAGCATTCGATTGATAACTAGCGGAAAGTTGTCCTCAGGAAATTGTACTCAGGAGTGCAGGCGGGAAGGACCGGGCAGGCACAAACGTTAGTCGTAGAACCTCGGAACAACGACCCGAGAAACTACGGGACGTAGGCAAACACTTTGTGGGACGAACAGCTACTCAACCAGCACCGCACGCCCGCTTTTAGCGTCGGCCTAAAGCAGCCCAGAAGAACGAAAGCGGGTAACCGGGTCCATCACCGGAACCGGAACCGACTGCCGCTGAAAGATCCAGCGGGCCACCGCATAGCCCAGGGCCGCATAGCAAACATAGACTAGCTTCATGGCTCACCCCAAATTGTTAGATGTTCTTTCGCCTATGGGGGAGTGCAATAAACCGCACCGTACATGCAAAAATTAACAAGCAGGCACCAGTAGGTCAATGAACCACTGGTGCTATTCATATGGCACAAAAGTAACAGGGGGTAACCAGCCAAAACGGAGTGTGGGTCGGACACTCCTTAGCCTTTAGACCTGCAGGACGTCGCCTTCCCGGGCAACGAACTCGTAGAGCACGGGATTCACAAAGAAGCCGAGGAAGAGGCGGGAGATCAGCCCGGCCACGATCACGATGGCGAAGGGTTTCTGTGTGTCCGAGCCAATGCCGGTGGAAAGGGCGGCGGGCAGTAATCCCAGGCAGGCGACCAGGGCGGTCATCATGATGGGACGCAGCCGCAGCAGCGACGCTTCCCGGGTAGCCGTGCGTATGTCCAGTCCCTCCTGCCTCAGCTTGTTGATATATGAAACCAGAATGACGGCGGTCTCGACCGAGACGCCCAGCAACGCCAGCAGACCCAGGACGGAAGAAACGCTGAACGGAGTGTGCGTGAGCTTCAGCGCCACCAGCGCACCCACCGGCTCCGTCATGATTACACCGAGAGCAATCGTGATGGGAAACTTGAAATTTCCGTAGAGGGCAAACAGAATCATGAAAATCAGCCCTACCGCCAGCGGACCAATAAAGTTCAGCTGCTCCCTGGCTTCGAGAAACTGGCTGTATTCGCCGCCCCACGTCATGCGGTAACCCTGCGGCAGAGTCACCACCCGCTGCACTGCCGCCTGGCCGTCGCGCACCGCCCGCTCCAAATCGCGGCCTACGATGCTGTATTGCACTCCGATGTAGCGGGAGTTGTCTTCGCGATAGATAAATGACGCGCCGTTTCCCTGGCTGATCGTTGCTAACTGGCTCAAGGGAATCTGCTGCCCGTCGGGCGTGCCCACCAGCAAATTTCCGATGTCGTGGGCGCTGCTGCGGAACTGCGGCTGCATGCGCACCACCAGATCGAAAAGTTTTTCCCCCTGGATGACCTGGGTGACCGCCGCGCCCCCCACGGCGGCCGAGATCACGGCCTCCGCGTCCGCGACGTTGATCCCGTAGCGCGCAATCTTGTCGCGGTCCACGTCGACCAGGAGGCTGGGCTGGCCCAGCTCCCGCACCACGGTCAATTCAGTGAAGCCCGGAATTTTGGCCAGCACATTCTTCATCTGCACGGCTTTGTCCTGCAGCACGTTCAGGTCGGGCCCATAAATTTTGACCGCCAGGGAGCTTTTAAGCCCGGTGAGCGCTTCGTCCACTGCGTCTTCCGCGGGCTGCGTGAAGTTAAAAATGATGCCGGGAAAGGCGCTGAACTTCTGGTTCAGGGATGCGATCAGTTCTTCCTTGTTGCCGACCTCGCCGCTCCAGGCCGAATCCTTGTATGGCTTGAGGCCGACGTAAAACTCGCAATTGAAAAATCCCGTGGGGTCAGTGCCATCGTCGGGACGTCCCAGCTCCGAACCCACAACTGTGACCTGGGGATAAGACAAGAGGATGGCGCGGATTTGCGGCGCGATCTGGCTGGCCTCTTCGAAGGAGATGGTGTAGGGCATGGTCGCCCGCACCCAGAGCGCGCCTTCATCCAGATGGGGCATGAATTCGCCGCCGATGAAAGGAACCAGCAGCAGCGAGGCGCCGAAAATCAGGGTGGCGATCGCCATCGTGGTTTTGGGACGGTCCAGGGCCCAATCCAGTTGGCTGGCGTACTTGCGCTTCATCCATTCAAAGGCCCGGTTGGGCTTTTCCCGGACGCCGCCCTTGAACCAATACGACGCCAGCACCGGAATCAGCGTGAGAGTCAGGATCAGCGCGCCCACCAGCGCGAAGGACATGGTCTCGGCCATGGGGTGAAAGAGCTTTCCCGACGGCCCGCTCAGCGCGTATATGGGCAGATAACCTGCGAGGATGACGGCCACGGAGTAGAAGATAGGGCGGTCCACATCCCTGGCTGCGGCCAGAATTACCTCGTTCAGGTTGTAGGTTTGCCCTTCCCGCAGAGCCAGCTCGCGGTAGATGTTCTCGATCATGACCACGGTGCCGTCGATCACGATGCCGAAATCGATGGCGCCGATCGAGAGCAGGTTGGCCGCCACGTCATGGGCGTGCAGCACGATGAAGGCAAACAACAGCGACAGCGGAATCGTGAGCGCAACAATGACGGCAGCGCGGAAGCTGACCAGAAAGAAGATCAGGACGATCAGCACCAGCACCATCCCGCGGAGCAGGTTCGCTTCCACGGTATCGGTCGTGAGCTTCACCAAATCGCTGCGATCGTAAAAGGGATGAACCTTGACGTCAGGAGGAAGCACTGACCGGTTGAGCTCGTCGGTCTTGGCCTGGACAGCTTTCAGGACGGTCTGGGTCTGCTCGCCGCGGCGCATCAGGATCACGCCCTCGACCGCATCGTTATTTTTCTGAAAGCCGAATTGACCGAGGCGCGGGGCGTGGCCGATGATCACGTCGCCCACGTCGCGCACCCGGATGGGCACGCCTTTGTTGCTGCCGACTACGATGTTTTCGATGTCGTCGGTGTTTCGGACCAGGCCGATTCCGCGGACGTAATAGAACTGTCCTCCCTGGGAGTAGAAGCCGCCTCCGGCGTTGGCATTATTGGCCGCGAGGGCGGTGCTGATCTGCGCAATCGTCAGGTGATATCCGTACAAGCGGGCGGGATCGAGCACGACCTGGTATTGCATGACTTCCCCGCCCAACCCGGAATCATCGGCCACGCCGGGGACAGAGCGGTACGCGCGTTCGACCACCCAGTCCTCAATCGTCTTCAAATCCTGCGGACTGCGATCGGGACTCTCCAGCACGTAGCGGTACACCAGCCCGCTGGGACTGAACAACGGCGCCATGGAGGCAGTGACTCCGGTCGGGAGCTCGGCGTCGGCCAGCCGCTCAAAAACGATTTGCCGGGCGAGATAGTCGTCGGTGTTGTCTTCGAAGGTCAAACGAAGATCGGAGAGACCATAGAGTGAAATGGACCGCATGGTGACCATATGCGGTACGCCATTCATCTCGAGTTCGAGCGGCAGCGTGACCAGGCGCTCCACTTCCTCGGCAGCGTGGCCGGGCCATTGGGTAATCAGTTCAACCTGCGGCGAGGCCAAGTCGGGATAGGCGTCCACGGGCATGCGCTGGAACGACAGGATGCCGCCGACCGTGATGAAACCAGTCAGCATGAGAACCAGGAAGCGCTGGCGCAGGGCGGCTTGGACGATTCGATGGATCATCTAGTGTGCTGTCCCAGAAATACCTGGAATATCGAAATGGAAGCAGCGCAGGTCGAGTTGGCTGAAACAGGTCCCTCCACTGCGCTCGCTTCGCTCGGCTCCGGTCGGGATGACAGTACTAATTCAACGAATTTCGGGGACGGGACCCTACATGTGGTGGCCACTTTGGCGCTCCTCAATCATGGCTAACGCTGTAAAGAGTTGGCGAACTGCAGGAACAAGCTGCCGTCGCCGATCACGCGATCGCCGGAGTGCAACCCGGCCGTAATCTCAGTCTTCCCCTGCTGGCTTTCCCCAACTGTAACGGAGCGTTGCCCAAACTGATTGGGAGAAACCTCGGCATATACAAAAGGTTGATTTTCGCTGTCCCGCAAGACCGCGGAATCGGGCACGGCGATGGCGTTCTGAATTTTCCCCGCCTGCACGGCCGCGGTCACGTACATGTCTTTTTTCAGCTTGCCGCCCGGGTTCTGAGTCTCGATGCGGGCCGTCAGGGTGCGCGTAGTGGGATCGAGCGCAGCCGCGACATAGGAGATGCGCCCGCGGAAGCTCTCCGGATAAGCATCGGTTTGAATCGTGACCTGATCTCCAGCCCGCACATAGGGCAAATCTTTCTGATAAACATTCACCAGCACCCACATCGTGCCCGTGTCGGAAATCGTGAAGCACTGGGTATTGCCGGGCTGGAGCAGTTGTCCCGCGGAGACCAGTTGTTCCACCACTTCTCCGCCGATGGGCGCGCGCACCGGCACCTCGTAGGACGAAGGTCCCTTCTCCATCGCATCCGGGTCGGTAACTCCCATCACCTTAAGCGCGGCCTCGGCGGAAGCCAGGTCGCCTCCAGCCTGCACTTCAGCGGACTCCGCCTGCTCCAGGTCCTTTACCGCGATGGCATGATGCTGGTACAAATCCTGCGACCGGACGTAATTCTTTTGCGCCAGGGAATAAGCATCCTTGGCCTTCAGATAGTTGGTGCGCAGTTGAGAGTAGTCAGGACTGGCCACAAACAACATGGGCTGGCCCTGGCGCACCTTCTCGCCGGGAACGACCACCACGCGGCTTACCGGGCCGCTCACCTGAGTGATCACCGGGGTCGTCCGAAAATTGTTGTAGGCCACCGCGCCGGTCAGGCGAAGCGTGCGGGCCAGAGTTGTGGGCGCAACCGTCACCACCTGCACGTGCGACATCTGCTCTGGCCGGATGGTGAACAGTTCGGGATGATTAGGGTCCTGGACGCCGGCATGGTTGGTTGTGGTGTCGGTCGCCGGCCGCCCGCAAGCGGCGAATGAGAGCGTGATCACCGAGAGCCCCAGCCCCACGGTGAAGAATCGAGAGAACACTTTGCGGCTGCGGGCTATATCATTCCCCATTTTCATGGCAGGTTCCTCGTTCCTACCGCCTGTTTCAGTTGTTCGAGCGCCGTCATATAAGAAGCCAAGGCCTGGCGATAGGCCAGTTGGGCCGCCCGGTAGCTGCGCTCGGCGTCCAGGAAATCCAGCAGGCTGGCCGCGCCCCGCTTGTAGGCATACTCGCTGATGTCGCGCGAATCCTGCGCCTGCTTGAGATATTCAGAGGTGTAAAGCTGGACAATTTCGTCATTGCTGCGCACCGCCTCGTAGGCGCCGGCCACATCGGACATCACCGTATCGCTGGCGGATTGCTGGGTTTCCTCGGCCTGGGTCAGGGCGTAGCGGGTGCGCGCGATCTCGCCCTGATTGCGGTTGAAAATGGGCAAATCGAAGCTGGCAAAGATCGAGGCCGAATTCTGCCCCGCGGTGTGAGTGAAGTCGTAGGTGCCGCTTACGTCCACCTTGGCGTTGGCCTGGGCCAGCAGGACCTGGCTCTGGGCGGCGGTCACGCCCAGCCGGGCGGCCTGGAAGTCGGGGCGCTCGCGGATCGCCCGGGCCTGCATATCTTCCACGTTCCCTTTGAGGGGCTGGTACGCCAGGTCCCCTACGACGTCGTAATTGGCGGGCACGGCATCGTAACCCAGCAACTGTCTGAGGCTGACCAGAGCCTGGACTTTGGCCAGACGGGCCGAGGAGACGTCGGTTTGAAACTGCAGCAGCTGCAGCTTGATCTTCAGAAAGTCGGCTTCGCTGATGGCGCCGGCGTTGAACTGGGCCTGCGCAATGTCAACCGTCCCCTGAAAGTCCTTTAAATCGTCCTGGGCGAACTGCAGGGTTGACTCCGCCAGCAGAACGCTGACGAATTGCTGTCCCACGTCGAAGGCCAGACTGCGCTCCGCGTCGGCCACCTGGGCGCGGGTGACCGCGGTCTGGTCGCGGGCGGCTTGCAGACGTCGCTGCCGCTTGTGGCCGCGCTCAAACAGATACGAGATTCCGAGGTCGAACTGCTGGGTCAGGTTCAGCTCATCGACTGAAAAATCCTGCGGAGCAAAAATAGGGATGAACTGGGAATCAGCCCCGAAGGTGGGATTGGGACGAAGGTTGGCGGTAATCTCCTGGGCCTGGTTCTGAAGAATGAGAGTTCGCGTGGCTTTGAGTGCATGGTTGTGCGCCAGCGCGAGATCAATGGCCTGGTCCAGACCGATCAGGGTGGTGTTTTGCCCAAGGCCCACTCCCGAGATCAGCAGCAGTAGAATCCCGAGCCAGGCGAGCCTTCGCCAGCTTAGAGAACGCACGCCGATCGCATCAAGATGCGCTGACCGTGGCGCGCTGATACGCGAGATTCGCGAGCACCCAAAAGCTCCGGCGTTCGTATCATGCTCCTTGAATGCAAGAAATTAGGACCCACCAGGAAAAATGGAAAATTGCAAGTCGGAAACCGCCCTAGGCCAGGGCTTGCGGAGGAGGGCGAATATACAGTTGGAAGGAACTCAGGACGGGTTTCGGGCGCATCTGCAGGGCACCGACAGACAGCATGCTGCTGGCCATGGCAAAGAATGCAACCAGCAGAATCACTGCGGTCAGGGAGGGAGCCATAAGGCAAGTGAGGCAGACAGGACTGGCCGAAGCGGTCCGATCCAGCTCGACCGCGGTTTGCGTCTCAAGCCCGCGCAGACCGCAGAAATGAGTAGCCTGGACAGTAGTGGACAGCAGAACGCCAGTAAGACATAAGACCGCAAGGCAGGTGAACCACTTCGTCGGTCGGTGTCGGCTATGGAAACTCAATGTTCTCAATGCCACTTTCCACTTGGATGCGGCCAGGCCGCCACTCAGTGGTTCCAGGTCGGCCAATCTGCTTGATTCTAGCATCGGGAAGGGCCGGTGGCCGCTATCAAAGCATTCGACCGCCCTGAATTGAGGGTAGGGGTGCAGCCCGCATTGGTGGTAGAATCCCGCCGACCCGATAACGAAGGATCGAAATTCGGGTCCTTGAACGCCGTTCGGCCCCTCATCATCATCCTGAAATCAGATTAGGAGGATCCCATGGAAAGGGGAGTCAAGGCATTCCTTTTATTGCTGGCGCTGGCGGGAGCATTGGCGGCGCAGCCACCAGCCAAAAAATCTACGCTCACCAAGACCACGAGTGCCGCCCAACCGAAGTACAAAGCCATCTGGGAGCCGGTCAACGTCAAGGAAGATCTGAAGCTTTTTTCGGTTTACTTTGTCAGTCCTGACGAGGGTTGGGTGGCCGGCGGCAAAGACGAGTTGCACGGTGGCGTCATTCTCCACACCTCGGACGGCGGGGAGAAATGGGAAGTGCAGCTGGGAGATCCGCAATCGAGCGACCGGGCTTACACCGACCTGCGTTTCGACGGGCCAAAGCTGGGATGGGCGGCGGAAAGCACATCGGGCGGCGACCACAAATTGCTGCATACCGCGGACGGGCAGAACTGGACGGTCGCCGGAACCGTGGCACAACACCGCACCGACTACCAATTCCCCTCGGAGAGCGTCGGGTTTTGCAGCGGGCACCAGGAGATTCTGCGCACGCAGGATGGAGGACAGCAGTGGAAGCCCGTATATCAGTGCTCGGTTAAGGCCGAAGTGGGAGGATTGACCCGGGATTTCGCCTGCCAATTCCAGAAGTTGGACTTCGTCAGTCCCAACGTCGGATTCGCCGTGAGTCAGGCGCTCGACCGCGGAGCCGGCTTCGTTGTCGCCAAAACCGAAGACGGCGGCGATACCTGGCATACCTGGACCGTGTTGCCAGGCGAAGACGGCAAGGAGGGCGCGCTGCATTTCTTCGATGCGGACACCGGCGTGCTTCGCACCATCAACGGCAAATTGTTTCGCACCAGCGACGGGGGCAAGACCTGGACCGGCGTCAGCGGCCAGGCGGAAGGCAAACCCGATTTCGAATTCGCCAACCAGCAAGTGGGCTGGATGGTTCGTTACCGCACCATGACGTACACGGTAAACGGAGGCAAGAGCTGGATCTCGCGGGACATCGGTTTTCCAGCGTCCGTGATGGCCTCCTCGCTGCCCCGGCCGGACCGCGGATATGCCGTGGGGGAGCATGGCATGGTGTACCGCTATCGCGTAGTTCCGGTCGAATACACTGCCAAAGGAATGCTGGCCGCTCCCATGATGGCGGCGCAGTGAGGGGGGCCGGAGGCCGGGCGTCCCCACCCGGCTGGACGGGCGGGACGCCCGTCCTCCATCAACTGTGCTTGTCTTTCAACAGCAGCTTGCGCGCGGCTTCCAGTTCTTTCTGTTTCTGCGCATCCACCTTGGGATAGGAGAGGTCGAGGTCATCGAGCGCATCGACGACGGCCGCCGCCACCGCCAGGCGCGTAAACCATTTGTTGTCCGCGGGAATGACAAACCAGGGCGCATGCACCGTTGAAGTGTTGGCGATCATGTCTTCGTAGGCATCCATGTAGTCGTCCCAGCGTTCGCGCTCGTGCAGGTCAGCGGAAGAAAACTTCCAGTTCTTCTCCGGTTGCTGCAGCCGGTCGAGGAACCTTTTTTTCTGCTCCTTCTTCGACACATTGAGGAAAAACTTGCGGATCACATAACCGTTGCGGGCAAGATACCGTTCGACGCCGCAAATATCTTCAAAGCGCTCCTCCCAGATCTTCTTTGTGACCAGCGCTTCGGGTATCTTCTCGTTGGCCAGAATTTCAGGGTGAACCCGGACTACCAGCACTTCTTCATAGTAAGACCGGTTGAAGATTCCGATGCGACCCCGTTCGGGCAGGCATTTCATGTTCCGCCATAGAAAATCGTGGTCCAGTTCCTCCGAGGAGGGAGTCTTGAAGGAATAGACCTGGCACCCCTGGGGATTGACCCCGGACATTACGTGCTTGATGGCGCCGTCTTTTCCGGCTGCATCCATGGCTTGAAAGATCAAGAGCAGGCCCCAGCGGTTGTCGGCATAGAGCTTGTCCTGCAGTTCAGCCATGCGGGCTACGCCCTTAGCCAGGAGCTCTTCGGCATGCTCCTGGGAGTGAAGCTTGGCCGTGTCGGTGGGGTCGTGGTCCTTGAGGCGGAATTTCTTGCCGTGCTCGACCCGGTAGGGTTTGGAAAGCTTGTTAGCCCAACTCATTACGAGACCTCCTGGATGAAGCCTGCTGATCCCCAACCTGCACCGTCGCCCACGCCAGATCCTTCACGGCCTGAAGGCCGTTCAGGATGACGCCACAGGGAGGGGAATTCCACTCTGACCACTCGATCCTCTTATTCTTTGACCAGCTTTCTTAATGTCGCCACATTCCTGAGATCGTCTCCCGGTTCGTAAATCGGGGTCTCGGCGATGAAGGCGGCATGCGCCAGCCGGTGGTCATTTAACAGGCGGCGGAACGGCTCCACTCCGATGCTGCCCTTGCCGATCTGCTGATGACGATCAAGCTTCGATCCCCGGGCGGCCTTGGCGTCGTTGCAGTGCCACACGCGAACATGCTTCAGACCTACGGTCTCGTCCAGGCGCTTCAGTGTATCGCGCAATCCCTGCGGGCTCACGATGTCGTAGCCCGCGACATGAGTGTGGCAGGTATCGATGCAGGCGCCGACTGGCACCAGGTTTCGCAGGTAGTCCAGAACCTCGGCGACCTGTTCGAAGCTGCTTCCGAGTGAATATTCAGCTCCGGCGGTGTTTTCGATCAGGATGGTGAGGCCGCGTTTGGCCAGGTCCAATCCCTGCGCGGCCGCGGCAATAGCAGCCGCTGTTCGCATCAGGCCTTGCTCCCGATCCGATCCGCGAAACGAACCGGGATGCAGCACCAGGTACTCTGCGCACAGAGCCAACGCCCGCTCGATTTCGCCGCGGAATGCTTCTACCGATTTCTTCAGGAACACCTCATTGGCTCCCGCCAGGTTCACCAGGTAATTGGTGTGAATCACGAGAGGCCACAAGTCATACTGGTCGCGCAGGCGCTTCATGGCATCGCAGTCAGGGCGGCTCAGTTCATGCGCGGCCCATTGCCGCGGGCTGGAAGAAAAGATCTGAAATGTATTGCAGCCCAGGCGATAGGCGCGCTCCGCCGCATTCTGCACACCGCCTGCACTCGAGGTGTGTATCCCGACGCGGCGCGATGTCAGCCTGGGGGGACGTTTGGATGAAGACCGTTTGAGGATGTCCTGTTCGCGGGCGAGGGAGCGGGGCACTGCATCAGTTTGCCACTTTATGCCTGCCAGTTTCCAGTTTCTGGTTGCCAGTTTCCAGTTACGGTTTGGTGTGGCAGGACCTCTGACCTGCACATCCTCTACCAGGGCACCTCCATTTGCGATGCCACGGGAAACAACGATAAACTCAAGGCGCGAGGGGAATCCATGTTAGTTGTGATGAAGGCGCAGGCCACGGAAGAGCAGATCGGCGCGGTTTGCCAGAAGATTGAGGAACTGGGCTACCGGGCCCATGCCATGCCGGGCGCGCAGCGCACCGCCATCGGCATCACCGGGAATCGTGGCGAAGTGGAACCCGGCACGCTGGACGAAATGCCGGGGGTGCAGGAACTGATCCGCGTCAGCAAGCCTTACAAACTGGTAAGCCGCGATGTTAAACAGGACAACACCGTCATCACTTTTGCCGGCACCGATGCCACATTTGGCGGTCCCGGCTTGGCCATCATCGCCGGACCTTGCGCCATTGAAAATCGTGAGCAAGCCATGGCGGTGGCCGAGAAGGTATGCCGCGCCGGGGCGCAATTCTTCCGCGGGGGCGCTTACAAACCGCGCACCTCGCCCTATTCCTTTCAGGGCCTGGGCGAGGCGGGCCTGCAGATCATGGCCGAAATTCGCGACAGGTTCGGGATGAAGATCGTCACCGAAGCCATCGACAACGAGTCGCTGGAACTGGTAGAGAAGTACGCCGACGTGATCCAGATCGGCGCCCGCAACATGCAGAACTTCTCGTTGCTCAAGCGCGCAGGCCGGGCCCGTAAGCCCGTGCTGCTCAAGCGCGGCATGTCGGCCACGCTGGAAGAATTCCTCATGGCGGCCGAGTACGTCATGAGCGAGGGCAATTACAGGGTAATCCTCTGTGAGCGCGGGGTGCGGACGTTCGCCGATCACACCCGCAATACCCTCGACCTGAGCATCGTGCCCGCGGTGCAACGGCTCAGCCACCTGCCCATCGTGGTCGATCCCAGCCACGGCACGGGAAAGCGTAACAAGGTCACGCCCTTGTCGCGCGCTGCCATCGCTGTGGGTGCGGATGGTCTGATTGTCGAAGTGCACCACGAGCCCGACCGCGCCATGTCCGATGGCATCCAGTCACTCTATCCCGAGCAGTTCGACGAACTGATGAAGCAGGTGCGGCAGATTGCGCCCGTGGTGGGACGAATGGTCCCGGCCATCGGACTCATACCCGGACCTCCGAAAGCTTGCGCGCACAGTCAGCGGGCGTCCGCACGGCCATCAGCCCAACAGCTTGAGAAAATTTCTTTTTCTTGCGGTCACTTTGCCATCGCTGGCGGCCTGGGATGGTGGTATTTCCAGGAACGCCAGCTGCCCAGCTACGGCCCCGCCTACCGCGAGTACGCCTACGTTACCAACGGCAAAAGCAACACGGTTTCGGTGATTGACCTGCGCACCTTTCAGCCTGCGGCCACGATCAGGGTGGGCGAACGATCCCACCGGCATTGCCGCCAACAGCAAGAAAAATGAAATCTACGTGGTGAATACGGAGTCGAACAGCGTCAGCGTGATTGATGCCGAACGCAATGAAGTAGTCGCGACCATCGGCGTGCACGCCGCTCCGTACTTCATCGATGTGTCGGCGGACGGCAAGCGTGCCTATGTCGCGAATTCCAAGTCGGCCAATGTCTCCGTGCTTGATCTGGACAGGCGCCTGGTGTTGGGCAATATCCGGGTGGGCGCTTCGCCGGGGCTGGCGCGGGTTTCGCCCGATGGCGCAACCGTCGTGGTCAGCAACCGGGGTGATCACACGGTTTCACTGATCGATACGAAGCAACTCACGGTGCGGAGCACCATCCCCATCTGCCAGGAGCCGGAGGACATCGCCATCCTTCCCGATAGCAGCAAGGCCTTCGTGGCCTGCGCCGGCTCCGGGCAGGTGGCATCCATCGACCTGAAGACGGACAAGCTGCTGGCCCTGCTGGATGTGGGCAAGACGCCCGTAGATCTCGAACTGAAGCCCGATGGCGGCGAGCTGGTGGTCGCCAATTTTGACTCCGACAATATTTCGATCATCGAGACTTCGACCAACGAAGTCGGCGGCAGCTACCTGATCGGCACCCACCCTTCGCGAGGCTTGGTGACTGGAGACAGTTCGCGATTGTATGTCAGCAACTTCGGCTCCAACACCATCGCAGTCTATGACATTGACATCGGCAAGCTCATTGCCACTATAGCGGTGGGCAGTCATCCCGACGGGCTGGCGCTCTCCCGCAGCGAAAATTATTTGCTGGTGCTGGATTCGCAATCGGGCGACGTAACGGTCATCCAAAAACGTAGCCCCACCAAGCTCGAGCCCAGCGAGTATTCCCTGCTGACCATGATCCCGGTGGGCGTACAGCCTAATAACATTGTGGTGAAGTCCTTCGTGCTGGCGCGGCCGGCCCAGTAACTTCAAAAGCGGCCACGGATTTACGCGGATTCTCACGGATTTGACCTCTTGTCCTGTCGTGTCGTCCTGAGCGGAGTCGGAGGGGCCTCTAGCCGCTTTACCATAGATCGGGTTTACCGTAGCGCCGCCGTCCCGGCGGCTGTCGTGGGGGCGTCCCGCCCCCACCGCCGAGGGCAAGATGCCCTCGGGACAGCCGGCGAGACGACGGCACTACAAGTTCCATTTAGCGGGATAGTTTCTCGACAAGCCGGTAGGGGTCCTTCGACTACGCAGCTACTTCGCTTCGCAAAGTAGCCACTCCGCTCAGTATGACAGGGGATTTAGCCTTGGGCGCCGCAGCACTTCTTGTATTTCTTTCCGGAGCCGCAAGGGCAGGGGTCGTTGCGGCCAATTTTGGCGGTACCGCGTACGACCTGCTGTACGGTTTGGGCGTCGCCGGACCCGGCCATGCGAGCCTGCTCCAGCTCGCGGCGCTTCTTGCGCTGGAAAGACTCTTCGAGTTCATCCACCGAGGTAGAGACGTTTCGCCGGGGGCGGCTGCCATTGCCATCCGACCCTGCTCCGTGCGGCTGAGCTTCGGACTCTGCAGCCGGGCGTTCCAGGATTTGCATCAGGTACAGGTACCGCGCGGTCTCCTCCTGGAAGCGCGTCATCATGGCCTCGAACATGTCGAAGGATTCGCGCTTGTACTCGACCAGCGGATCGTGCTGTCCGTAGCCGCGCAGGCCGATGCCCTCCTTCAGGTGGTCCATGTCCCGCAAGTGGTCTTTCCACTGCGAATCGAGGACGCTGAGCATGATCATGCGCTCGTGGTAGCGCATGGCGTCAGGGCCGATCAGTTTTTCTTTGGCATCGTAACGTTCTTTCAGCTTGGCGAAGATGGCGTCGCCGAGTTCCTGCCGGCTCAGCGACTCCGGCTTGATTCCCTCCGCCAGAATGTCCACGCCGAAGCGCGTGAAAATCGCGTCTTTCAGACCCTTAATATCCCAATTGTCGGGATGAACTTTGGCTCCGCAAAACTGGTCCATCACGTCGCTGAGGATGCCGGAGACGTAGTCTTCGAGGATGAGTTCCTTCTGCTCCACGCCCTCGAGCAACTGGCGGCGCAGGCCGTACACCGCCTCACGCTGCTTGTTCATGACGTCGTCGTATTCGAGAAGATGTTTGCGGGCCTCAAAGTTCTGAGCCTCGACGGCTTCCTGTGCGGTAGCAATGCGGCGTGTGATCAGCCGCGATTCGATGGGAATGCCCTCTTCCATACCAAGGCGCTGTAGCAGCTTGGAAACCCACTCTTTGGCGAAGATGCGCATCAGGTCATCTTCGAGCGAGAGATAAAAGCGGGAGGAACCGGGATCTCCCTGGCGGCCGGCGCGGCCGCGAAGCTGGTTGTCAATCCGGCGCGCTTCGTGGCGCTCGGTGCCAAAGATGTGCAGGCCACCGACCGCGGTGACTTCATCGTGCTCTTTGTCGGTCTGGACCTTGTAGCGATTAAAGATTTCGGTCCACTGGTCGGTGGGAACGACGTATTCATTGCCAGCGTAATACCAGACTGTACTCTTGGTTTCGTCGACATCGATTTGAATCTTGCCCTGGGCGGCGCGCAATGGTTGCGCGATTCCCTTCTTCACGCATTCCTGCTTGGCCATGAATTCCGGATTGCCGCCGAGCAGGATGTCGGTGCCGCGGCCTGCCATGTTGGTGGCAATCGTGACCATGCCCTTGCGTCCGGCCTGGGCCACGATCTCGGCTTCGCGCTCGTGATACTTGGCATTGAGCACGACGTGCTTGATGTTTTTCTTCTTGAGCAGTTCGGAAAGCCGTTCCGATTTTTCGATCGAGGTGGTGCCCACCAGCACCGGGCGGCCCGTGGCATACAGCTTCAGAATTTCGTCGGAGGCAGCGAAGTACTTTTCTTTCTCCGTGCGATAGACTACGTCCGGATTCTCCAACCGCAGCATCACTTTGTTGGTCGGAATCACCATGACTTCCAGGCGGTAGATGCTCTCAAATTCGGAGGCTTCGGTTTCCGCCGTTCCGGTCATGCCGGCCAGCTTCTTGTACATGCGGAAATAGTTCTGGAAGGTGATGGTGGCGAGGGTCTGGTTCTCACGCTCGATTTTTACGTTTTCCTTGGCTTCAACCGCCTGGTGCAGGCCATCCGACCAGCGCCGGCCTGGCATCAGGCGGCCGGTGAACTCGTCCACGATAATGACTTCGCCGTCCTTCACCACATATTCGACGTCACGCCTGTACAGGGCATGGGCTTTGACCGCGGTATCAACGTGGTGCTTGAGGTCCCAGTTCTCGGGATCGGCAATGTTTCCGATGCCCAGAAGCTGCTCGACTTTCTCCCAGCCGATGTCGGTCACGGTGATGCTCTTGTGTTTCTCGTCCACCACATAATCGCCGGTGAGTTCTTTGGGCTCGCCCGGCGCGGTGTCGATCTCTTCGCCTTTTTCCAGCTTGGGGATGATGCGATTGACCCGGGCGTATTTGTCGGTGGACTCTTCGCTGGCGCCGGAAATAATCAGCGGAGTGCGGGCTTCGTCGATCAGGATGGAATCGACTTCATCGACGATGGCGTAGTTGTGCTTGCGCTGCACGCAATCATGAACGTCAAACTTCATGTTGTCGCGCAGGTAGTCGAAGCCGAACTCGTTGTTGGTGCCGTAGGTGACGTCCGAGGCGTAGGCTTCGCGGCGCTCTTCATCGTCCAGATCGTGCACGATGACGCCCACGGTCAAACCCAGAAAGCGGTAAAGCTTGCCCATCCATTCGGAATCGCGTTTAGCCAGGTAATCGTTGACCGTGACCACGTGCACTCCGCGGCCGCTCAGGGCGTTTAAATACACCGGCAGGGTCGCGACCAGCGTTTTTCCTTCGCCGGTCTTCATCTCGGCAATCTTGCCTTGATGCAACACCATGCCACCGATCAACTGCACGTCGAAGTGGCGCATCTGGAGCACCCGGCGTCCGGCCTCGCGGACCACGGCAAAGGCTTCCACCAGAAGCTCGTCCAGCACTTCGTTAATGGCTTTGGTGCGCTCGTCCTCGAGTTGCTTGAGGCGGTCGTGATCGGCTTCGGGCTCGTCGGGGAGACTGGCCAGGCGATCCTGGACCCGTTTGCGGAATTCGTCCGTCTTGGCGCGCAACTGGTCGTCCGAGAGCTGTTGCATCTGCGGCTCAAGCGCGCTAATGGCCTCAACCCGAGGCCTCAGGCGCTTCAGTTCGCGCTCGTTCTTGGTCCCGAAGACCTTGCCTAATACCGTGTTAATCAAATCAATGCACCTGTGAAGGCAGACCCGCCCCTATTAGAAGCCTAGCATATTAGATGCGGCGACAGCGTGTAAGTCGCGGGGAGGAACCTTGGATGAAAGACGCCAGGTAGCGCCGGCTGTCGTGAGGGCGTCGCGCCCTCACATTTTAGAGAAGGCGACCGACTTTAGTCCGCGATAGCCGGTTTCATGTAATATTTCCGCGAACCCATGCCCACTTTCTACGATCGTTTTGTGGAGTGCGTCGAGCACTGGCCCCAGAACATTGCCCTGGAAATCCAGCGCCGGGAGCGGGTTGAGAGCTGCACCTACGCCGAGTTGCGGCACATGGCGGAGTCGGTCGGGTCCTGGCTGGGCGGCAACGGATTCCAATCGGGCGTGCGGGTCGTCATACTGGCCGACAATCATCCCCGCTGGGTGGCCGTATTTCTGGGCGTGGTCGCCTCCGGGTGCACCGCCGTCCCACTGGACACGGCCCTGCACGCCGACCAGATCACGACCCTATTAAAGGACAGCGGCAGTTCCCTGCTGTTTTGCGATTTCAAACATCTCGTGACGGCACAGGAGGCGATTGGGGAGCTTCCCATCAAGATTGCGCTTATCGATCCTGTCGAGCATAAGTCTGCAAATGCTCAAACCCATTCCGCTCCGTCCACGCTTGCGCCGGTGGCCGATCTTGAAAGTATCTTTGCGTCAGGTCCGGGCGGCTTCGCGCCAGCCGCGGTCGAAGCGGATGTCGTCGCTTCCCTGCTCTACACTTCCGGCACTACTTCTGACCCCAAGGGCGTGATGCTTACTCATGCCAACCTGCTGGGGGAAGTGGAATCGGTATTCAGGTGGGCGCACGTCACTCCGGCGGATGCCGTGCTCGGGGTGCTGCCGCTTTTCCACGTGCTCTCGCAGATGGCAAATCTTTTGCTGCCCCTGGTGAAGGGCGCCCGAGTGGTCTACCTGGAAACGCTGAACACGACGGAACTGCTGCGAGCGCTCAACGAGCGGCAGATCACGATTTTTGCTGTGGTGCCACAATTTTTTTACCTGATCCATGAGCGCATCTTCAAGGAAGTTGCCAAGCGCGGCAAGGTGGCGGGCTGGGCGCTGAAGGCCTTGATGGCGGTCAACCGCGGCCTGCGCAACGTGGGCCTCAACGCCGGCCGCATTTTTTTCGGCAAGCTGCACAGCACATTTGGCGACCGCATGCGATACCTGATCACCGGCGGCTCGCGCTTCGATCCCCAGATCGGATACGACTTCCACGCCCTCGGCATCGACGTCCTCCAGGCCTACGGTCTGACCGAAACTACCGGCGCGGCTTTCGCAGCTCTACCTCATCACAACGTAATCGGTTCCGTCGGGCCGCCGCTGCCCGGAGTAGAAGGAAAGATTGTCGATCCCCAACCCGGCGAGGACGGCGGACCCGCTGTCGGAGAGATTGCCATCAAGGGCGCCATCGTGATGAAGGGCTACTGGAACCGGCCGGATGCGACGGCCGCCGTCCTGAAAGACGGTTGGCTGCACACCGGCGATCTCGGCTACTTCGACTCGGGCGGCAACCTGTTTATCACCGGCCGCGAGAAAGACGTGATTGTGCTCAGCAATGGCAAGAATGTCTATCCCGAGGAGATAGAGGCGTACTATCTGAAATCTCCCTACATCAAGGAAATCGGAGTGATGGCGCTGGAGAGCGACCCCGGCAATCCCGCTTCCGATCGTCTTTACGCGGTGGTCGTGCCGGATTTCGACGTGCTGAAAGAGCGCAAGGTCGTGAATGCGAAGGAAGTCATCCGCTTCGACATTGAAGGCATTTCGGCCAAGATTCCATCCACCAAGCGCCTGGGCAGTTACGAAATCTGGCAGGACCCTCTGCCGCGCACCACGACCCGCAAGCTCAAACGCTTCGAAATGGAAAAACGGGTGCGGGCCAACCAGAAGAAGGGACAGCCCGATTTCGAGGCCCGCTCGGCACCGTCGCTAAGCGCCGAGGATGCTCAATGGCTGGAACAGCCTGAGGTGCAGCAGGCATTGAAGATCATTCGCGAATCGAGCAAGGGCGCGCCCGAAGTGATCCGTCCCAGTGACAATCTGGAGCTTGACCTGGGCCTCGACTCGATGCAACGGATTGAATTGCTGGTCGCAGTCGAAAAAGAACTTGGTGGGGACGTAGAAGAGTCGGCCATGGCGGAGATTTATAGCGTGCGCCAACTGGTGGACGCGATCCGCGAGAGTGCGGCCGGAGGAAAAACGCGTGCCACATCGAGCCAGCAACCGGCGGGCTGGAAATCGGTCCTCGAAGAGGACCCGACCGATCCTGAAGTCCTCGCCCTGGCCAGGTCCGGGGGAGTCGCGGAACACTTCCTGTACGCCGCATTCCAACCGATCCAGATTTTTGCTTACGACCGCTTTCATCTGCGAGTAAGCGGCCTGGAAAAGCTTCCCACGCAGGGCCCTTACATCATTTCTTCCAATCATCAGAGTTACCTGGATCCGGTTGTGCTCGGGTCGATTTTGCCGTGGCGGGTATTCCGCAACCTGTTTGCCGTGGGCACCAGCGAAATTTTCGGTTCCGGCTTCATGCGCCGTCTGGCACGCTGGTTGCGAGTGATTGTCGTCGACCCTGATGCCAACCTGGTTTCCGCCATGCGCGCCGGCGCCTTCGGACTGCGCCACGGCCGCATTCTGATTCTCTATCCTGAAGGCGAGCGCAGTATCAATGGCATGCCCCGGACTTTCAAGAAAGGTGCCGCGATTCTTTCCATTCATCTGCAGGTGCCGATTGTGCCGGTGGCGATTGAAGGCTTTCACGATGCCTGGCCGCGAGGCCAGCGCTTTCAAAAGTTCGCGCCGCTGAAGATCCAGATCGGGGACCCCATCTATCCTCCGCCCGACGCCGAGGCATCGGAATCGGCCTACGCGGAACTCACGGCCGAATTGAAGGCGCGGGTTGTGGGCATGTGGGAAGGTTTGCGTGGGGCGGCGGCAGGATCGACTGAAGCACCGCATCCGTAACGCTTCTACAACAGGACACTATTTGGCCCGGGGGTGGGTCTGGTCGTAAACCTGAAGCACATGCTTAATGGAGAGTTGGGTGTAGCGCTGGGTGGTAGCCAGGCGCTCATGGCCCAGCATCTCTTGAATCGCGCGCAGGTCGGCGCCTTCCTCCAGCAGGTGGGTGCCAAACGCGTGCCGCAGGGTGTGGGGATGGACGTCGGGAGACAGGCCCTTGGCCACCGCAATTTTCTTGATGATCCGTCCCACGCTGCGGGTGGTGAGACGGCCGCCCCGCCAATTGATCAGCAATGCCGACGAATGTTTCTTCTGTTCGTCCAAGACGCGCTGTCGGGCAGGCAGGTAAGCCGCGAGTGCTACCCTTACATTGTCACCAAACGGTACGTATCGTTCTTTCTTCCCTTTGCCCCGGATGAGGATCGCCTCATTACTCAAACGGATGTCCTCGAGGTTGATCCCGACCAGTTCGGAGTTCCGGATGCCGCAGCCGTAGAGTAACTCGAACATCATCCGGTCGCGCTCGGGAAAGGCGGCGACCTCAGGCATGTTTCCGTCGAGCACACCATTCATTTCCTCAATGGTCGGGACTCGCGGAAGTGTTTTTGGAAGTTTCGGGGTCGACACCAGGGCTGCCGGATTTTGTACAACCACTCCCTCCTGAGCCAGCCAGCGATACAACGATCGTACCGCGGCCAACGCCCTGGCTACTGACGTCTTGCCCAAACCTTTTTCGTAGAGATGAGACAAAAATCCGCGAACAGTGACGTGATCGATTTGCCTCCAGCCCCGCGAGCCGGCGTAAGCGGCGAATTCCTCCAGATCGCCCCGGTAGGCCTTGATGGTGTGGACCGAGGCATTGCGCTGGCGCAGCGACTGCAGAAATGTGCTCACGGCTTTGTCGACAACGCTGGATTTCATCGGAACTCTCACTGTCTAGCGCCGGCGTCCCGCTGGCTGTCCGGAGGCCATCCTGGCCTCCGCGGCGAGGGCGAGACGCCCTCGCGACAGCCGGCAAGATGCCGGCGCTACAAATTCGTCCTCGTCTTCGCTCGGGGATGATGCTTCTGGTACACACTCTTCAGTCGATCCAGCGCCAGATGTGTGTACACCTGGGTAGTGGAAATATCGGCGTGGCCCAGGATGATCTGCAAGGTCCGAAGATCGGCGCCGTTCTCGACCATGTGCGTCGCACAACTATGCCGCAGCATGTGCGGGCTGGCCTTGCGTCCGGCACCCTCCGAGGCCGCGCGAACCATCTGCCACACCCGTTGCCGGGTCAACTTTCTGCCTCCGCGTCCCAGAAATAGCAGGGGCGAGCCCTTTCCTTTCGCCAGAACCGCGCGCGCCGCTTTCATATAGTGACTCAGCGCCTCCTGCGCGCCCTTACCCAGAGGCACAATCCGTTCTTTATCACCTTTGCCACGAACCAGCAGGTAACCCAGATCGAGTTTCAGATCTTCCAGTTTGACGCCAGTGATTTCGGACACGCGTAAAGCCGCGGCATAAAAGACTTCCAGCATGGCGCGATCTCGTATCGCCAGCGCTTCCGCGTCCTTCCCCTTCGAAACGGAGGTTGGACCGCGCAACATGAATTCAATTTCGTCGCGGGCCAGCGCTTTGGGCAACACCTTCCATTGTTTGGGCGAGTCGATGTTCAGGGTGGGGTCATGGTCGACCATCTTGTCGAGCAGCAGATAGCGATACAAATGGCGCAGAGCGGAAAGTTTGCGCCCTACCGAGCGCCCGTCAACCGAATTGCCGAACAACTGCTGGATAAACTCGCGTACATGGTTGCGCTGGGCATTGAGCAGCGTGCGCCTGCGCTTTTCCAGAAAGCCGGCGAATTGCCCGATGTCGGTGGTGTAGGCCGCGACCGTAAGCGGCGCCAGTCCCTTTTCGATCTTCAGGTAATCGAGGAATCCTGAAAGTACGCGAGCGTTGCTTGCAGAAGGCACATTTCGAGTATGCTCGTTATCGGACATCGTGAAAAGTACCAGAAAGGTGAACCACGGAGGACACAGAGGACACGGAGTGTTTCGAACTTCGTAAGTGTCCTCTGTGTCCTTGGTGGTTAATGAATCTCTTTCAGAATTTCCTCTGCATACAGCACGCCTTCGGGGGTTTCCTCATGTTTGAAGTATGCAAACACGTTGCGTTCCTGGCCAAGATGTTGGCGCATTCGCTCCACCATGGCACGGCGCTCGTCGGCGGTGTAGGAAGGTTTGCGGTAGCGGTAGTAGCAGAAGTCAGCGGTCACTACGTCAGGTGTGGTCCGTTCTTCGGTCTCGGCGATGCAGAGGGCACGATTGCCACTTCTCAACAGGTTGAAGATTTCGTCGGTAAACCAGGAGGGATGGCGGAATTCAAACGCCGCCTGGACCGCCCTGGGCACGGCGGGAAGAAATTCCTCCAGCAATTTCACATCGACTCTCAAATTTGGCGGCAACTGAAACAACACCGGGCCCAGTTTTCCGGCCTGGGCCAGAGGCTCAATCGTGCTGAGAAAGCGGGGCACAAAGTCGGCTGTCCCTTTCAGCCGCTTGATGTGGGTGATGACCTGGTGCGCCTTCACTCCAAAGCGAAAACCAGGGGGCGTTTCCGCGATCCACTTCTGCGCAGTCGTCTCCTTGATCAGTTGCCGGAAGGTGAAGTTGACTTCGACGGTGTTGAGCCGGGTGGCATAGTGCTGCAGGAAATTTTTCTGCGGAAGCTTGGCGGGATAGAAATCCGGCTTCCAGCTAGGATACGCCCATCCCGAAGTTCCGACGTAGAGTTGCGCCATGATCCCGGATTATATCTTCCTCGATTTTTTGCCTGCTGCCTTCTTGCTCCCAGGTTTGACGGTCTTCTTCTGGCGTCCGGCCTGGGCTGCGATTTTCAAGCCCGTCTTGACAGACGACGTTCCGCGAGCTGCGCTCGCCTCGCGGGCGGGGGCGCCCGCGTCCACACTTGCCGTCAACTTCGGCAGCGTTTGCTTGAGTCTGAGAACGGGTTCGAACAGGTCTCCCATTTTTTCCACGCGCTTGAGCACCTGATCGGCTTCGAACACCAGCAGGCCTGGGTCTTTCTTCTTCAGCATGTGCTCGACTTCTTCCCACTTCACGGGCGTCGAAACCGTGGGATGCTCTCTTGCCCGCAACGAGTACACAGCAATCGTCGTTTTGTGCTCGTCGTTCTGGCTCCAGTCCACCAGCACCTTGCTTTTCCGCAGCTCCTTTTTCATGTCTGAAACCACCAGCTCGCGATGCTGGTCTTCCAGCAAGCGGGCCAGCGCGTGGGCAAAGGGCTTTGTCGCCTCGTAGCTGGTGGGAGTGTTGAGCGGAACGTAAATCTGCAGCCCCTTCGAGCCGGAGGTCTTGGGAAAACTCTGCAGCCCGAAGTGCTCAAAGATTTCCCGCAGCCACATGCCGACCTGGGCGCACTGCACGATGTTGGCGGGTGGTCCGGGATCGAGATCGAACACCATCATGGTGGGACAGTCAATGTCTTTCGCCAGAGAAAGCGAGGGATGCAGTTCGATGGCGGCCAGGTTCGCCATCCAGACCACCGTGCTTAGATCGTCCGCCAGAATGTAGTTGACGTTGCGCCGGTTGCCCTCGCTCCAGATGGGCGCGGTCTTGACCCAGTCGGGCCGATGCGCGGTTGCGTTCTTCTCAAAAAAATATTGGCTGTCCACCCCGTTGGGATAGCGCTTCAGGGTCAGCGGCCGTCCCGCCAAATGGGGAACCAGGACTGGACCGATGCGAGCGTAGTAGTCGATGACCTGTCCCTTGGTGAAGCCGGTTGCGGGATACAGGACCTTGTCCAGATTGGACAGCTTCAGTTGCCGGCCCTGAATTTCAACCATCGGTGCAGTGCTCACGAGGCCTCGCTCGGGTTCAGTATAGTGTGGCGCGGGCGCCCGCGCCCGCGGCTTTTGACCTTAGACTTTGACCTTGGACTTTCGCGGGCGAGGGCTCCTTCGACTTCGCTCAGGACAGGTCCGCGCTACACAGTCAACAACTGTCAAGTTTGACAACTTCCCTTCCCGCCACGTAACTTCAAGTTCTTCCTGTAATGTTCTGTCCAACCGCAGTGGAGGTCCGATGAAATACCGCGCACTCAAGTCTGTAGCTGTGCTTCTAGTGCTCTCCGCGATGGCTGTCGCACAAGATCTGGCTGCCTTCGAAAAGCGCATCACGGTCAAGAAGCTGGACAATGGCCTGACCGTCGTCATCTGCGAGCGTCCGGAGGCCCCGGTCTTTTCGTTCAACACCCACGTGAACGCAGGCTCGGCGCAGGACCCGATGGGACAGACTGGCCTGGCCCACATGTTCGAACACATGGCCTTCAAAGGTACGGACAAGATCGGCACCACCGATTATCCAGATGAAAAGGTCGCCCTGGCCAAAGTGGAGAAAGCCTACGCCGCCTATATCGAGGAGCGCGATAAACGAGTGGGCCGAGATGAGCAGAAGCTGAAAGATCTGCAAAAGGCCTGGCAGGACGATATCGCCGACGCGCAAAAGTACGTCAAGCCCAACGAGTTTCCGCAAATCCTCGAAAGCAATGGCGCCGAAGGTCTGAATGCCTCCACCGCCGAGGACCAGACCGAATATCACTATTCTTTCCCGGAAAATCGGCTGGAGCTCTGGGCCTACCTCGAGTCGGAACGCTTCATGCATCCGGTGATGCGCGAGTTTTACAAGGAGCGCAACGTGGTGATCGAGGAACGCCGCATGCGCGTTGACAGCAATCCCATCGGGCGCCTGCTGGAACAGTTCACCACCGCCGCCTTCCAGGCGCATCCTTATCACCGGCCGGGCATTGGCTGGATATCCGACCTGAATTCATTCTCCGCCACCGACGCGCAGCACTTTTTCGATGAATACTACATTCCGTCGAACATGGTGGTGGCCGTGGTGGGAGACGTCAAGGCTTCAGAGACGCTGCCGATCATCGAAAAGTATTTTGGCCGCATCCCCGCCCGCGAGCGGCCCGACGAGCGCACCACTACCGAGCCTCCGCAAAACTCCGAGCGCCGGGTCGTGCTGTATGACCGCTCGCAGCCGCTTTACCTCGAGGGCTACCACCGTCCCGACTACCGCAGTCCCGATGATGCCGTCTATGACGCCATCGCCGACCTGATGTCGAACGGGCGCACCTCCCGCTTGTACCGTGCCCTGGTGCGCGATAAGAAGATCGCCGCCTACTCGGCGGGCTTCACCGGTTTGCCCGGCAACAAGTATCCCCACCTGTTCGCTTTTTATGCCTTTCCGCTGCCCGGCCACAAGAACGAAGAAGTGGCGGAAGCGATTCACGCTGAAATCGATCGCCTGAAGAAAGAGGACATCAGCGACGAGGAACTGAAGATGATCCGGACGCGGGCCAAAGCCAACCTGCTGCGCGGACTGGATGACAACGAAGGCCTGGCCTCCTCGCTCGCTTTGTATCAGGCGCTCTATGGCGACTGGCGCGAACTCTTCCACCAGGTGGAGAACCTCGACAAGGTAAGCAAGGCCGATATCCGGCGCGTCGCCAATCAGACTTTTGTCCCCACCAACCGCACCGTGGGAATTATCGAGACCATCGCGCCGCCACCAGCGGCCGCGCAAAATGGAGGTGGGCAATGAAAAGAATTTTTCTTGCTCTTCTCACCTTCGCCTTCGTGACCGGGTTGCTCGTTCAGGCCGCTCCGGCGGCCGCCCAGGCTACCGACTGGCAAAAGATCAATATTCCGCCGCTGCCCGCCTTTCATCCCCAGGAGCCCAGGCGCATTGTGCTGCCCAACGGGATGATCATCTTCCTGCAAGAGGATCACGAACTGCCTCTCATCGACGGCGTCGCCCGGATTCACGGCGGCTCCCGTTCCGAGCCTGCCGACAAGACCGGCATGCTTGACATGTACGGGGAAGTCTGGCGCACCGGCGGCACCAAGGCGCAAACCGGCGATCAACTGGACGACTATCTCGAAATCCGCGCCGCCAAAGTCGAAACCAATAGCAATGCCGATTCGACCACCATCTCCTTCTCCTGCCTGAAGGCCGATTTTGACGACGTATTCAAAGTGTTCGACGACTCTGCTGCGCGGGCCCGAGTTCCGCGCCGACAAGCTTGACCTGGCACAGAAGGAGTATTTCGACGCCATCTCCCGCCGCAACGATGACGTCGATGGCATCGTGGGCCGCGAGACCGCGAAGCTGGCTTACGGCGCCCAGAATCCGTACGCGCGAGTCGCCGAGTACAAGACCGTCGCAGCCGTCACGCGCCAGGACTTCATCGACTGGCACCGCGCTCACGTCAATCCCAACAACATCATTCTGGGGATTGTGGGTGATTTCGACGCGGCCGCGCTGGAGGCCAAGCTGCGCCAGACCTACGGCGCCTGGCCCAAGGGGCCGGCGCTGAAAGAAGAAAAGATCGAATTCACCCCGGCGAAACCGGGCTACTACCTGGTCCAGAAAGACGACGTCAACCAGAGTTCGATCGACATGGTGGGCGTTGGCATCCGGCGCGACAATCCCGACTACTATGCTGTTCGGGTCTTTAATGAGGCCTTCGGCGGCGGTTTCTCATCACGCCTGTTCCGCACCATTCGCACCCAGATGGGGCTGGCCTACTCCGTGGGCGGCGGCATTGGAACTGCCTTCGATCATCCTGGCATGGTTCGCCTGGCCATGGGAACGAAGAGCGCTACCACGCTCGAGTCCATCAAGGCCCTCGACGAACAGATTGAAGATGTGGCCAAGCATCCCATTTCCGCCGCCGAAATCAAGCTGGCCAAGGATGCCATCCTGAACGGGTTTATCTTCAACCTCGATTCTCCCGACAAGATTCTGCGCGAACGCATGGCCTACGAATTCTATGGCTACCCGCAGGACTACCTGGAAAAGTTCCGGGAAGGCGTGGAGAAGGTGACGGAAGCGGACGTAGCGCGCGCAGCCTCGAAATACTTGCACAAAGAACAATTGGCCATACTGGTGGTGGGCAACCCGGCGGAGTTTGACAAGCCGCTGTCCTCGCTGGGCGCGGTGACCAACATCGACATCACGATTCCTCCACCTCCGGGCGGACCGCCGGAACCGCCAGCCAAGCCGGCCCAGTAGTCCGAGCGAGGCCGCCGGCCAGATGGAGAACATCGGCCAAGTCGCCGCCGCGATCTACTTTGTCAGGTCCACATCGTCGTCCGATCCGCTGTTCGTGCTGCGCTCGCCGATACTCTGGGGGATCGCCGGCGTCGCCTTTGGCGTGTTTCTCTTTTTCCGGGGCTTTCCTTTTCTCAAGCGCAAAGGTCTGATTCAGAACACGCCCACATCCACCATCCGTGGCGCAGCGCTGGGGGCGGTAGAAGTAAGCGGCACAGTGGTCGGGCCGTACACACTCATCTCACCCCTTTCCGAATCCGACTGCTTTTACTACCATGCCGTGGCACGGAGCACGGGAGAAGAAGAGAAAAAAGTGGCAGAGGAAATCCTGTATGCTCCCTTCTTCCTCGACGACGGCACCGGACGCTTGCTGGTAGATCCGCGAGGCGCCGAGATGGAGCTTCGGCCGTCCGTAGACGAGGAATATTCGCCTTCGACGGGCGATGCCTTTACGCGGCATTTTCTGCTCCGCCGTGGGCTTTCCAACGCTGTACCGGCGAAACTCCAGGAGTACTGCATCCGCCCCGGCGACCATTTGTTCGTCCTCGCCAGTCTCCGGGAAAATCCGGGAGTCGAAAGCGCCGCTGACGGTTTGGCCGGTGACGCTGCCCAGGGACAGCAAGGATTTCTAAGCGCCGCCGCAGCCGATCTGCAGCGGCGGGCGGCGATCGAATCCATGTTGCCTCCCGGTAGCGCAGTCCCGCCCATACCCAAAGCTCCTCCGATCCAAACCGAAGCCTTCGATCTGAATCCTCCGGTCGTGCTGATGAAAGGCACGTCGGGTGAGCCGTTTTTCATTTCCTGGCGCAGCCAGCGCGTTGTCGTTGAAGAGTTGGCGGTGCGGTCGGTTCTCTACATCTGGGGCGGTCCGGTTCTTGCCCTGGCTGGGCTTTGGCTGCTGGTCAGCCGCCTTCTTGGCAACTAATCACCTGCTTCCGTGATCAGTACGGGCGGGGACCCCCGTGCTTCATCTTCCTCGCGGTGAAACTTCTTGACAGCAAGTCCTCGGGCGGCTAGTCTGATGGCGAACAAAAAGCGAATATGTCATGGCCACCCTTCCCCTTTTGCCCGCGACCGGACCCAAGCTGGTCGGCATTGCCCGCCTGGCCGCCGAGAGCGAATCCCTGCGCCAGGGGCATGAAATTGAATACTTCACCCTGCCGGTGCGTTCCCTGCTCAATCGCTGCACCGGCGTGCGCATGCCGTTTACCTGGACGATCAATCCCTACCGCGGCTGCGAGTTTGCCTGCAAGTACTGCTATGCCCGCTACACCCACGAATTCATGGAGATGCGTGACGGAGTGGATTTCGAGCAGAAGATCTTCGTCAAACAGCATGCCGCCGATCTGCTGCGCCAGGAGCTGCGCCGGGTAAAACCGGGCGAGCAGATTGCTCTCGGCACAGCTACCGATCCATACCAGCCGGCGGAACGCCGTTTCGAAGTAACGCGCACCATTCTGGAAGAATTCGCCCGACACCAGGGACTGGATCTGGGCATCGTCACCAAGGGCAACCTGATCCTGCGTGACCTGGACGTGCTGAATCAGATTGCACGAAGCAACCGGCTCACGGTGAGCGTCACGATTACGACTTTGAATATAAAACTCGCCCGCATCCTCGAGCCCCGCGCGCCCCGGCCCGATCTGCGAATGGAGACTGTCCGCCAGCTGAACCAGGCGGGGATTGAAGCGGGTGTAAGTTGTGCGCCGGTGATTCCCGGCATCACGGACTCGCTCCGCAACCTGGAGGCGTTGGTTCGCGCCACCGCGGAAGCGGGAGGAAAACATATCTTTGCCAATCCCTTGTTTCTGAAACCCTGTTCTGCGGCGGTCTTCATGCCCTTTCTAGAAAAAGAGTTTCCCCAGCTAGCAACCGGCTACCAGCAGCGCTACAAAGACCGCGCCTTCCTGCCCAAAACCTACGGCAAGCGGATTTCGCAATTGATGAAGAATCTGCGGCAGAAGTATGGGATCCAGCGTCGCGACCGCGAGAGAGGTCAGCCCGCTCCCGCGGCGAGCGAACCGCAGCTCAATCTTTTCTGACGGAGTCCGCGCCACCCCTCGCCCAAACCTGTCATCCTGTCTCTAACGATTCGCTTGCGAATCGTTTGGGCGGAGTCGAGGGACCTGCTGTGGTCTGCAGCGCCACAGACGTTTGTGACATTGGAAAAGCCTCCGAACCCTGACCTTCGTAGCGCCGGCGTCTCGCCGGCTGTCGGGCCGGCATCCTGCCCGCCTCCGGGGGCAAGATGCCCCCGAGCCAGCCGGCAGGATGCCGGCGCTACATAGGACTGGATTAATCGGCGAAGCCGCGGCACCAAAGGCGCCTTCCGCTCGCCCACTTCGACCCTCGCGGGCGAGGTCGCCCGCGACCACACGCTCCCGGCTCGACTATAATTCGTGCTCGATCATGCCACCGACCGCCGCCAGACCCGTGGAGCCCGCCCCCGCAGGCGTCAAAGCCCAGCTCAAACAGTTCTGGCGGCGGGTGACCGACGGACTTGAACTCGACCAGCTCTGGACCCAGTTCCACACCGACGCGCGCGCCAGTTTCCGGCTTTACCAGCGCGACTATGGAGCTCGGCGGCGACAAGATACAGAACCGCACAGCGTTTTCCACACGGTCCTGGAATTTCTCTGGGCGATTCTGGAAAAACTGAGTCCGGCGCGGCGTGTCCTCCTGCTGTTGGGAATTATCTTTCTAATTCTTCCCAGTGGGGGGTTCAGCCACACCGGAAAATCAGGCGAAGTAGAAGTGGTCGAATTCAACTTTCATTTCTACGGCGGGATTGTGCTGTTCGTCCTGCTGATGCTCGAAGTCTCGGACCGGGTGGTCATGAAGCGCGACCTGGAGATCGCGCGCGATATTCAGAGCTGGCTCCTGCCTTCAACTCCGCCCCAGGTGCCTGGGCTGGCGATCGCCTTTGCCACCCGGCCGGCCAACACCGTAGCCGGAGACTACTACGACGTCTTCGCCCGTCCGGCGACGGCTTCCGGCGAAACCCGTTTCCTTCTGGCGGTGGCCGATGTGGCCGGAAAGAGCATTCCCGCAGCGCTATTGATGGCTACGTTCCAGGCCAGTCTCAAGACCCTCTCCGCCATTCCCTGCTCCCTGACCGAACTGGTGACGGGGATGAACCGCTATGCCTGCACCAATAGCCAGGGCGGGTTGCGCTTCACCACAGCATTTCTGGCGGAGTTTGATCCGGTCAGCCGGAGGCTCACCTACATTAATGCCGGACACAACACGCCCATTCTTCGACGCGGCACAGGCGCGGTGGAACGCTTGACGGTAGGTGGACTGCCGCTCGGAATCCGGGCAGAAGGTGTCTATGAGAGCGCCAGCCTGGTTTTGCAGGAGGGTGACTGGCTGGTGATCTTCACCGACGGCCTGGTGGAAGCCCTGAATCAGCGCGAAGATGAATATGGCGAACCGCGTCTGCTACAAGTGCTGCATGCCGGCGCTGCCATTACTCCCGCCGAGATGCTGCGTCGCATGATGAGCGACGTGGATGGGTTCGTGGGGTCCACCCCGCAACACGATGACATCACCTGCCTGCTGGTGAAGGTGGGCTAGAGCTTCGTAAATTGTCGCTATGCGCAACGATGTGCTTATGGAGCACGGGCGTCTCCGCCCGTGTTTGCTACGGGACGGGCGGAGACGCCCGTCCTCCATAAGCGACCAGCTTACCCTACCTTCTTTTGCGACGCGCGAAGAGTAAACCCAGCCCCGCGCCCAACAACAATGTACCCAGCAGTTTCTTCTTGTCTCCCACCGCGATGAAGTGAGTTCCCTGCGGGCCAACTTCAAAGACGCCCACGGGAAGAGCTCCGACTCCGCCGCCTCCGCCGCCGCCTTCGCCGCGGGCGGTCTTGATTTCCAGTCCACCGCTGCCCGTGCCGCCGCCAAAGCCATAGGCGATCTTGGCCACTGGAATAATGGTTTTGTCGCCCGCGATGATCGGTTCTCCGAACACGCTTGTGACCTGGGCGCGGGTGGAAAAGCTCTCGTGCAATGATTGCAACAATGTCAAGCTGCTCATAAAGAACTCCTCATTTAGAGTAGGGCCGGCATCCCGCCGGCTGTCCGGAGGGGATCCTGCCCTCCGCTGCGAGGGCGAGACGCCCTCGCGACAGCCGGCAAGATGCCGGCGCTACAGATTCATCGCTTCAGCATACATGCGATGGAAGGCGTGCACTCCCGTTTCCTGCTTGATGCTATAACGCCCCCGCTGGTAGCTTCGTGAGTGCAGATTTTTCTGCACGGTTTCGCAGATGCCCACATCTTCAATCTGGATCTGATGGCTGAACTCCACTGACGCCTGGGCCGCGGCGCTGTCCAGATCTTTTTCCGGCAGATACCATTCGAAAATCGCCAGCGACCGGTCGGCGGAGACCGGCAGCACGATGTTCAGTGAAACATTATCGGGATAGCAGTTGAGCATCCAATTGGGGAAAATCCAGAAGTAGTCCGTGGTCAGGTCCTCGGCAGCTTCCTGGTAACGGCGTGGCGTGGCATCTCCCGGCTGGGCCCCGCGAATGGGGCTGAACTGGCGTACATGTCGAGCATAAGGCTCGACCGTGTAGGCGCTGTAATCCAGCTCCCGATTCAGTCCGGGATGGACGCTGGGCAGGTGGTAGCCTTCGAGATAGTTGTCCACGTAGGTTTTCCAGTTGCACGCCATGTCGTAGGTCCGTCGTTGATACAGCTTCATGGCGGTAAAGCCAAAGCGTTCGGCTTGCTGCGGAAGCTGGCCCAGAGCTTCCAGCAGGGGTTCAGCGTCAGGATCAAGGTTGATGAAGATCAGATTCGACCATGCCTCGGCCCGCACCGGAGCCAGGGTGAATTCCCTGGGATCGAAGCCCGGCTGTCCTTCGAACTCCGGGGCGCTGATGAGCGCTCCATCAAGCCCATAGGTCCAGCCGTGATAGCCGCAGCGAAACAGCTTGCGCGATCCGCATGCTTCGGCGGGAGGCCCGGCGCGATGGCGGCAGACGTTATAAAAGCCGCGCAGCTCGCCCTGGGCACCACGCACCAGCAGCAGAGGCTCGCCGTGGAGTTCAGCCGTGAAGAAATCACCCGGCTTCAGCAATTGCTCGCGACGCCCAACTACTTGCCAGGTGCGCGCGAAGATGCGTTCCCTTTCCTGAGAGTGCACCTCGGGATGGGTGTAGAGGCGCGCCGGAATTGACCAGGCTCGGGAGATGTCGGGATCGATCTGAAGGGCCGGTGGGTCGGGCATGCCGCACTATTCTACGTCAGGGGTCGGAAGTCGGAGCTCGGGTGTCATTTTGGGAAAGGATGGGGGAAACTATAGCCAATGTGGGCTCTGGAATCGCGACCCGGTGATGTCCCCGAAGGATGAAAACTTTTGCACACTTGGCCCGTATCGACTAACCCCATCCACCACAACATCTTTCATGGTAACCAGTTACCTCGTGGGCATCTGGCAATCAAACTGCCAATGGAATAGTCGGCGTAAAAATCTCATCCGGAGATTCCATGCTCTCGCAGCAGGTTCTCGTCGCACTCGACACAGGTCACGGCGTAATCTACGCGCCGGCCTCGGGTTGGAACCGCGTTTATCTGATGTGGACGTTCCGGAACTTTCACAGCCTTCCCCAAAACGTTCTGAACCCGCGACAGCAGCATCTGATCGGATCTTTGTATCGCGAGGCCGCGGAACATTCCGCGCACGAACTGTACGACGCGGATGTCATCGGCACGGTAGAGGACTTCAACCCATCGAGGCTTTCAGCCCTCCCCACTTCTACTAAAGCGCGAGAGTTGGATCCTGGCGGACCTGCGGAGGTCTCCGCCGTCGACCAGGGGCAAGGGTTCTATACGCGAATTGCCCTGAATCGGATGACTCTGAGATTGGGGGCGGCAGCGCTGGTGGCCATCATGGCTGTACTGGCCTGGCGCGAGTTGGGAGCTGAACCGATCTCTGATTTGGATTCGAGAGCAGCGGTAGCTGCCGCCACGAGCAACGACCCCAGCGCGATGACAAGAGATTTGGGTCCTGTCCCCAGCGAACCACCTTCAGACCCTGTTGCCGCACTGCCCTCCCCGGTTCCAATCGCCGGCACGAGTCTGATCACGGATCCGCCTGCCGGCGCGACTGCGACATCGCCAACAACTGCACAACTATCAGTCAAAGCCTCCGGCGTCCCCGGCAAAAGCGAAGCGACCAGAGTGGTGGCCAGCGTTGACCAGCCGATAGCGGCTCCACCCAGTGTGTACCAGGCCGCAGCCGATCAGCCCCGGCTGCGCATTTCGGGTCGTCCCCGGAAACTTGTGTACCCGGTCTGTCCTCAGACCGTTGCCCGCGGCAAGGTGTCTCTTCAGGCAGTGGTGGGCGACGACGGGACGGTGAACCGGGTCGAGGTCCTGACCGGAGACCGCGTGCTGGCCGCAGCTGCGATTGCAGCGGTGCGGCAATGGCGCTACGAACCTTTTTCCGGCGCTGTCCAGGGACTGGAGCGCGAAACCGACATTACCGTCTCTTTCATCTCAGACCAAGTGGTGGCCGTCAGCTTCCCTAACTCCGGGTCGGTTTCCCAATAGCGGTCTTCGTTTCCCGCCTACACTATCCGTTCACAAACCAGCCACACATGACAGCTTTTGTGCATGAGTCCGGGCTCGAAGCCCGCGACCAGGTTTTCTTTTACCTTGAATCCGTTTTGCAGCAGGACCTGTTCCCACTCCGTCACCGTCTTGAACTCGAAGGGCATATTCATTTCCGGAATTCCCTGGGCAATCGCGTTGGCGAAAAAATCAATCAGCACCAGCACCTGGCGCTGTGTAGGGAACGTCATCGCGGCAAACTTTCTAAGCAATGGCTGCGTCCCTAGACTCTCCGCCAAACCTTCACCGTGGCCCGGCAAGTCGTACGTATCCTCTTTGATCAGAGCGTACCGGGCGATCTTCCTCAACCGCTGGATCACACCAGGCAAGTCATCCGGATTGATGTGATGGAGAACGGCCAGAACCAGCGCCACGTCCACACTATCGTCCGGGTACGCAATGTCCGTCGGCGACGCCATCCGGACGAATGGCAGATGCCGGGCCTCTTCGTAGCGGTAATCGAGAACGTCAGTGGTGAAGACTTCGTACCCTCCCCGGGCCATCCGGGCGGCGAGGTAGCCGCTGCCGCAGCCGTAGTCCAATACTCTCTTCCCCGGCAATAGCCTTTGCAGCCGCTGAAAATCAGCCTCGGGCTTGGCTTGCGTTTTGTACTGGTGGTAAATCCGGTTGAACCAGAACAAAGGTTCGGATTTTCTAAAGGTGTCATGCAGGAGCGCTGTCGTCACTTTGACCAGCCGGTCCGGATCAACTCCGTCGCCCTGGCTGCGGGAGAGTTCTGCGAAAGCATGGTCCACCATCCCGCAAACTTCGCCGCTGTAGGCGCCGAAGAATTCGAGGTAGCCGGTCTTCACCGAAGTCTTCACGAAGTCAACCACCGTCGGGTTTTGCAAAGCACCGACGATGGTTCGTAGTGCGTGGTCTTGAGTCATAGCCGGTGGTGACGAAAGCCGGACACCGAAGGCCTGCTCTTACCGCGACCGCGGGCTTTGGGGCCAGAGTCGGCAGGGCGCAGTTCGGTATAATAGCGCGATTCGTGAACCTGCCTCTCAGGTCCTGCGAGGGGACGCTATTCCGCTCTCACTGAACACACGCGAAGTCGGGAAGGTCACCATCGTCCAGTGTTGCGGGCGCATCGCCTCCGGTGAAACCGAAGTGCTGCACTTGCATATCAACGAGCTCCTGCGTGATCGTAGCGACATCGCGCTGCATCTGGGCGAAGTTGGTTTCATCGACAGCAGCGGACTGGGAATGCTGGTGCGGCTGCTGACCAGCACGCGCCGCGCCGGTGGCGATTTGAAGTTGTGCCAGCTCCCGGAGATCGTTCATAAAGTCCTGAAGATGACCAGCCTGATCACCCTGTTTGACACTTTTGAGTCCGAGGAAGATGCCATACTTGCCTTTTACCGGCGACAGGCAGCACCGGCGCGGACTGCGCAATCAGGCCTCACGGTGTTGTGCGTGGACCAATCCGCCGATGTGCTGGCCTACTTGCGCGAATTGCTGGTCCGCGCCGGCTACAACGTGCTTACGAATAGCAATCTCCGTGACGCGTTGATCCTGCTGCGAGCGACCCGGCCCGGCCTGACCATCCTGGGCCCGAACCTGAAAGCATCGCCCGCAACGGAGGAGGCCTTCCGTAGCGCCAGCGCCGCGTCACCCCTGCTGGAGCTGGGAGAGGAATTCTCCACCCTGGAAGCCGGCCAGGCGGCAACGGGACTTATGGAAAAAATCCGCGCCTTACGCAGTCCAGGCCCGGCCCAACCCCTTTCCTGAACCAGCTCATTTCTTGATCAGATTGGTATGGCTGGCCACACACTGCCACTTATTATTCTGGTAAAGCCAGGTATCGGTAAAGCGCCCGTAGTGATCGAAGGGCTGGCGTTTGTAAGTTCCCCTGGAGTGATAGGTACCGACCACAATGGCCGCGTTGGTGTAGGAAATCACCCGGGCTTCGTCATTGGCAATCAGGCTGGCGCGATAGTCCGGGTCCTTCAGATCGGCCAGAAACTTCGCTTTGTTCATGACTGTGCCGTCGTAGTCGGTGTAAACGAAGCCGTCGGAGACCAGGTTGCTTACAGCCTTGGCGTCATGGTGAAGCTGCGCCTGGTTCCAGGCATTCTCCAGCGCAATGAGCTTGCTGGCATCGGCTGTGACGTCGTTCGCAGGGTCCCGCGCCATCAGCAAACCGCTCAACAGTAGAAACAGGAATATGAAGCCTTTGTTCGCCATATGTCCCCCAATTTTCGCCAAGGCGATGTCCGCGGACGACTGGGCACCCGTTATCTTGCCATCTGAAATAAACCATCTCGCATCGGTCAAGTAGCAGGGTTTGCACACCGGCGTTTATGTGCACCGAAGAACGCCGCTCAAGGGCGGAACGCCTGGGTCAAAAACGGATGAATGATTGGGACACTACGGAAAAGAAGCCGCAAATAAGAAGCGCCCCAAACTCTCGCGAGTTATGGGACGCCCGAACAGCCCTCCCCCAGGTCTGCTCACGTAAAAAGGTACGTCTCTCGGGTAAAAGTGTAAATCCCACCTTCGTGCCAATCTTCTGGCACGAACAGGCTATATGCGGGAGAACGGCTTCTGGACTCCAGCTTCTGGCCCCCGGTGTCTGTCCCTTGGCTTTCAGGTTGAGCTCCGTCGATGCCCTGGAAGTGCCGCGCCCCGGTAGGTATCAGAGCGCAAAGGAGTAGCCGGGAGCTGGAAGCTAGCGGCCAGAAGCGGTCCAGGTAAGCCTTGCCCGGGTTACTCCCGTAATCTTCGGCAGGGGGATTGGCGTTGACCGTGGCAGCCGCAGTACTTACATTCGCCACAGGGGGTCGTAATGAAGGATATTCACGAGGTTTTACGCCGTAAGCAGGCCAAGTACGCCCAGCTCACCAAGCAGATCGAGGCGTTGCAGCAGGCGGCCGAAAAACTGCGCGAAGTCGCCCCTCTGCTGGCCGAGAGTGACGAAGAGGAAAGCACAGTTTTGGCCGAGGTGGAGGAGCAGGGTAGCAGCATGGCAGCCCGAGCCGGGTCATCGCCTGCGGGCGGTGCAGCCTCCGCTCCCAAGCCGGCGCCACGGGCTCCGCGCTGGCCTTAATCCGGCAAGAGTTGAGTTGGGGCACAAGGCCCGCATATGACATTTCAGTCTCTTCTGGTTTGCAAAGACGAGCAGACGACGGCTGTGCTCACGCCTGTCCTGGCCGGGTTCGGCATGGGCGTGCAGTGTTGCGGCTATCCTGACGCTCTCTGCCGCCTGAGCGAGCAGAAATTCGACGCCGTGCTGGTCGATTACGATGATCCGCACAGCGCCGCCCTGGTGCTGCAAAATGCCTACCAGTCGTCGGCGCCGCACAAGACCGTCACCGTGGCCCTGCTCGCCGACCGGACCAAGGTACGCCACGTTTTCGGGGCAGGCGCAAATTTCGTTCTCTATAAGCCCATTTCACAAGCGCAGGCTGAAGCCAGCCTGCGCGCCGCCATGGCCTTGATGAAGCGCGAACGCCGGCGCTCTTTCCGGGTTCCGGTACAGCTTCCCGTGAGACTAAGGGTGGAAAACGGCGCGGAGATGGAAGGCATCCTGCTCGATCTGAGTGAAGACGGTCTGGACGTTCTAGCAGCGCAGCCACTGTGCCCTTCGGCCATCATCAGCGCTCATTTCGCGCTGCCTGGACCAGGGCGCCGAGATGGATATTCGGGGTGAAGTCGCATGGGCCAATCCCAACGGAGAATCGGGGGTTCGCTACATCGATCTCCCCGACAACCTGCGGCAGACTCTCAAAGCCTGGGTAGTCACCAGCGCCGCGGAATTTCTTCCCGAAGATCCCGAGCCCGTTTCCGAGTGCAAGCTCACCGATCTCAGCCTGGGCGGTTGCTACGTCGAAACCGCGTCGCCCTTTCCGGAACGTTCCGGCATCGTCCTCTGCCTGAAGGCCGCGGACATGGAGGTCCAGGCCGAGGGCATGGTTCGGGTCATGCATCCGGAATTCGGCATGGGTATCCAGTTTGCGTCGGGCACCGCGGAACAGCGCGAACACGTGGGTTCATTCATCAACTTCCTCACCAGCCGCCCGGGTACGCTTCCGCAGTTGCTCATCACGCCCCGTGCCCTGGCCGCCGTCAATGAACAGGACTACCGTCGCAGCAAGGACTCCGACGAACCTGAGGATCTGCTGCTTGGCCTGTTGAACCGCGCCGATGCTCTCAGCCAGGAAGACTTTCTCCAGGAGCTCCGCCAGCAGCGTAGCTCCGAAGAAGTGGCCTCCTCGTAGTAGCGGCAATCAAAAGGGGCCTGAAATGCGGCTGGCATCCAGACCCCGGTGCCCTCTCGGGCTTGCTCCACCCTGTGCCTTCAAACTTACCGTGAGAATGCAGAAAAAATATTTCAGCCCGGTTAATTACTTGTCAAAATCCCGAGACATCTTCCCATCCATCCGTGGATCCTGATTGCGTCGCCAAACGAATTTGCCCATTCCCGTCTATTTAGGCAACAATCTGTTCCGTGCCAACAAGGGAACCGCTCGAACCTGTCTCCGCGGCAGCGTCACCGGAACGCGCACCAGGCGGCTCTCTTTCCGGCGCTCCCGTCCTGATCATCATGCTGGCGGCATTTGTCGTTCTACTGCCCACCTTCTTTCTCGGAATTCCATCCGGCCACGACTTCGAATTTCACGTTAACTCCTGGATGGAAGTGCTAAGCCAGTGGAAACTTGGCATTCTCTATCCACGATGGGCGGCGCTGGCGCACTTTGGATACGGCGAGGCCCGCTTCATTTTCTATCCTCCGGCATCGTGGATGCTGGGAGCGGCGCTGGGATCGTTTCTGCCCTGGAAGATCGTGCCCGGCGTTTACGAATGGATCGCGCTTACGCTCTCCGGATGCTCGATGTTCCTGCTGGCGCGCCGCTATCTGCCGCGCGGTGACGCCATCTTTGCCGCCGCCTTGTACGCCGCCAACCCGTACCACATTGTCATCGTGTACTGGCGCAGCGCCTGTGCTGAGTTACTTGCCGGGGCGCTTCTGCCTCTGCTGCTGCTGGCTGTGCTGCGCTCAGAAAAATTCGAAAGAAAGGCTACTCTTTCTTTGGCGCTGATCGTGGCCGCGGCCTGGCTGACCAACATCCCGTCTGCCGTGATGTTGACGTACTCGCTGGCGTTGTTGCTGACCATCGCCGCCGTCATGCGCCGCTCCTTACGGCCCTTGGTGATCGGCGCGGTGGCTCTTTTGCTCGGTCTGGCGCTGGCCGGATTTTATGTGGCGCCAGTCTTGTATGAGCAGAAGTGGGTGGAGATCGCGCAAGTCTTGTCGCCCGGGGTCCGGCCACAGGACAATTTCCTGTTTACCTATCTCAACAACCCCGATCATGATCGCTTCAATCTGTTGATCTCCCTGCTTTCCACCGCCGAGATCATCCTTCTGGGCATCTTGTGCTTTCTGTCGCGCTCCTGGCGCACTCGCGCCCCGAAGTTGTGGTGGATGCTTTCGGCCTGGTCCGCCGCCTGCGCCCTTCTCCTCTCTTCCCTGAGTTTTTTGCTCTATCGCTTTCTCCCCGAGATGCGTTATGTCCAACTACCGCTGCGCTGGCTGCTATGCCTGAATGTCGGTTTCGCGTTGCTGGTCACGATCGCGACTCCGCGCTGGCTGGTTCGTCCTCTGGCCTGTCTGATCATGCTGGCGGTCCTCGGGTTCGTCTGGCATCGCGTCCAGCCTCCCTGGTGGGACGACGCCGGCGACGTCGCAGAGATGCTGGACAATCAGCAGAACGGCACCGGCTATGAGGGGATCGACGAGTACGTCCCCAAACCCGCCGACGTGTATGAGATCAAGCACGACGCGCGGCGGGTGACCTTCGAGGGCGAAGGCAGCGCACGCATCCGCATCACCCAATGGGGACCTGAGTCAAAGGCGTTCAGCGCGAACCTGAGCCAGCCCGGCAAGCTGGTGCTGAAGCTGTTCAACTACCCGGCCTGGAAGGTCGTGGTGAACCATCGTCCGGTTACAACTGGGACACGCGAAATCACCGGGCAGATGGTGATTCCCGCAGACGCGGGAGAGAATCAGGTCCAGATTACTTTCGCTCAGACTCGCGACCGGCAAATTGGCGGAATAATTTCGCTCAGCACGGTTATGCTGATGTTGGCAGCTTTGCTTTACGACCGCCGAAGACTTGCGCTATGACTGCTGTCCTCATCGCTACCTCCAACCCAGGCAAACTTCGCGACTTTGCCGGAGCCGCAAGCCGCATGGGCATCGCCATCGAGCCTCTGCCGAATTTTGTGTCCATCCCCAGCGTGGTCGAGGATGGCCTCACCTTCGAAGCCAACGCTCGCAAGAAGGCCGAGTACTATAGCCAGCACGCCCCGGGAGAGATCATTCTGGCAGACGATTCCGGGCTCGAGGTGGACGCGCTCGGGGGCGCTCCCGGAGTTCACTCCGCACGCTACGCCGCTGACCAACCTCATCTGGTGGGGAACAATACCGACGACCAGGCCAACAATGCCCGCCTGATTCGGGAACTTAGAAAAATTCCGCCAGAAAAGCGCAGCGCCAGGTTCGTGTGCGTGATCGCAGCCGCCCGCGACGGGAAAATCCTCAATGTATTTCGCGGCCAGGCCGAGGGCCTGCTCCTCGACTCTCCCCGCGGCTCGGGTGGATTCGGGTATGACCCGCTGTTCTACTTTCCTTCCATTCAAAAAACCTTTGCCGAACTGACGCCTGAGGAGAAAGCCCAGTACAGCCACCGTGGCGCCGCATTCCGCCTGTTCCTCAGTTGGTACTCATCATTGGTAAATGAGTAAGAAGAACTGAAATCCGGCACCGGAGAACTTGGTAGTGTCTCGGTCTTAAAATAGCGGCAGGAAATCGTTCTTCTGGCAAACTGACAAAAGCATCCGATGAGAAACTTTGGTTGGAACGACTTCTTGGCCGCTTGGATTGGCGTTTGGGCACTCTTTGGCGCCATGACAGGCACTCTCTGGAACACTCCTAAGGGTACGTTCAGACTTGAGCGTTTTCCGGTGAGGACATCCAGGGGGCGCTTTCTCCTTGCACTAATTACTCTTTCCGCTGCGCTTTTCATCGCCTGGGACATGCACCACAAGATCAACCGCTAGATTCAAACTGAGACACTAAAGAAGAGCTGGTGTTCTTGACTCTCTTCACTCGCACCGAGATAATAAAAGGTTCTCCAGTCATCTCTAACAGCACAAGGGGTCCAGTGGCGACAACCGCCAGTCCAACAGCTCCGGTCAGCACCCACGAAGGCGTTCCTCCGCTGCGCGCCGGTCAGGGACATTCGTTCCTGCTGCGCAGGCTTCACTCTCTGAGCGGCATCATTCCCGTAGGCGCCTTTCTGGTCGAGCACTTCGTCTCCAACGCCTTCGCCACCCGCGGCCCGGGCGCTTACACCAAGCAAGTCGAATTGCTGTCCAGCTTTCCTTTTGTTTTCTACCTCGAGCTCTTCGGGATCTGGCTGCCCATTCTGTACCACGCGCTGTATGGCTTCTATATCTGGTTCCGCGGCGAGAGCAACGTCACCGACTATCCCTGGGCCGGCAACTGGATGTTCACCCTGCAGCGCTGGACCGGCGCCATCGCCTTCTGCTACATCGTGTGGCACACCTGGCATCTGCGCTTCAGCGGGGTGCACATCCTGACCCATCCCGACGCGGCTTTCGGCAAAGTGCAACTGGAATTTCAGCACACCTGGGCCATCGCGTTTTACGCGCTGGGAATTTTCTGTGCCTCCTGGCACTTCGCTTACGGCCTGTGGCTGTTCGCCGCCAAGTGGGGCATCACCACCGGGGACGCGGCCCGGCGCCGCTTCGGCTACGTCTGTTTCTTTATCGGCTTGCTGTTTATCACGGTGGGAGCGCTTACCATGCGCTCGTTTTTGAATACGCCGCAGCAGCCGGTTGGTCCGGGAAGCGGCACGCACGATTCCTTTGCCGGCGCAGTGGCGCCCGGAAACAGATTGCGTCCCATAGGAAATCCAAACTAGATGGCCTCAAATCCGAAAATCATAGTGATCGGCGGCGGCCTGGCTGGACTGGCAGCGGTCATCAAAATTGCCGAGAGCGGCGGGCAGGTCGATCTGTTCTCCATCGTGCCGGTAAAGCGCTCGCACTCGGTCTGCGCCCAGGGAGGGATTAATGCCGCCAAGAATCTGAAAGGCGAAGGCGACTCCACCTGGCAACATTTTGACGACACGGTTTACGGCGGCGACTTCCTGGCCAACCAGCCTCCGGTCAAGGCCATGTGCGACGCCGCCCCCGGCATCATCGATCTGCTCGACCGCATGGGCGTGCCTTTCAACCGCACACCCGAGGGACTGCTCGACTTCCGCCGCTTCGGAGGCACGCTTTTCAATCGCACCGCCTTCGCCGGCGCGACCACCGGTCAGCAACTGCTCTACGCCCTCGACGAGCAGGTGCGGCGTTACGAATCTGAAGGCAAGGTCCGCAAATTCGAGCACTGGGAATTTCTATCCGCCGTGCTCGACTCCAACCGCATCTGTCGCGGGATTTGCGCCATGGACCTGCGCTCCATGGAGGTCCGCACCTTCCCTGCCGATGCCATCATCATGGCCACCGGCGGCAATGGCGCCATCTTCGGCAAATCCACCAATTCGGTGGTGTGCACCGGTTCGGCACAGTCGGCCCTCTATCAGCAGGGATGCTATTACGCCAACGGCGAGTTTATTCAGGTCCATCCCACCTGCATTCCGGGCGAGGACAAATTGCGCCTGATGTCGGAGTCGGCCCGCGGCGAAGGGGGCCGCGTCTGGGTCCCGAGAACTCCCGGCGACAAAAGAGAGCCAAAGGCGATCCCGGAAAAAGAACGCTGGTACTTCCTCGAAGAGTGGTATCCGAAGTACGGCAACCTGGTGCCCCGCGACATCGCCACCCGCGCCATCCACAAAGTGGTGTACGAACACAACCTCGGCATCGACGGCAAGCCGATGGTGTATCTGGATCTCACTCACATCGACCGCAAGATTCTCGATCGCAAGCTGGAAGGCATTTTGGAAATCTACGAGAAGTTCGTGGGCGACGACCCCCGCGACACGCCCATGAAGATTTTCCCCGGCATGCACTACACCATGGGCGGCCTCTGGGTGGACTTCACGCAGGCCACGAACATCCCCGGTATTTTCGCCGCGGGCGAATGCGAATATCAGTACCACGGCGCCAACCGCCTGGGAGCCAATTCCCTGGTCTCCTGCATCTTCGGCGGATTCGTCGCCGGTCCCAGCGCGGTGAACTATGCGCGCAACCTTAAGGCCGCGCCCAGCAACGGTTTTTTCGATACCGAGCGCAAGCGTCAGGAAGAAAACAACGCCATCATGATGAAATCGGATGGCACCGAGAACCCGTTCAAACTCTGGCGCGAGTTGGGCGAGCTGATGACGAAAAACTGCACCGTCATCCGCTACAACAAGAACCTGCAGGAAACCGACGCTGAACTGTGCCGGCTGCTGGAGCGCTTCCGCCACATCAACCTGAGCGACCGCACCCAGTGGGCCAATACCTCGATCGTCTTTGCGCGGCAGCTCTACAACATGCTGCAACTGGGCCGGGTGATCGCCCAGGGCGCCGGCCTGCGCGACGAGTCGCGCGGCGCGCACTACAAACCGGATTTTCCCGAGCGCGACGACAAGAACTGGCTGAAGACGACGAAGGCAACTTTCGCGCCGGATGCCGACGAGCCAAAATTCGAATTCGAGCCGGTGGACATTTCGTTGATCCCGCCAAGGCCGAGGAGATACGACGCAGTCAAGTAAGCAACGCCCGCGTAGGGGCGGGCGCCCTCGCCCGCCCGAGCAGAGCTCGGCAGCTTGGTTTTGAGGTATGACGGTAGCGAGGCGGCACCTTGGCGAGCTTTGCTCGCCCGCCCGGACGAGGGCGTCCGGGCCTACGTGGTTTGAGCTAAAAGCACATGGCTAATTCCAAGACCGTACTTCTGAAGATCAAGCGCCAGCCGAACCCCAACGTCCGGCCCTACTGGGAGGAATTCGAACTTCCCTGGCACCCGGGCATGAACGTGATCTCGTCGCTCATGGAGATCGCCGCCAATCCGGTCACGCGCGAGGGCAAAGCTACCACGCCCATCACTTACGACTCCAACTGTCTCGAGGAAGTCTGCGGCTCCTGCGCCATGCTGATCAACGGACGCGCCCGCATGGCCTGCTCCGCCCTGGTGGACAAGCTCGAACAGCCCATCCGGCTCGAGCCCTTTTCGAAATTTCCCGTAGTGCGCGATCTGGCCGTGGACCGCAGCGTGCTGTTTGAAAATCTCAAGGCGGTAAAGGCCTGGGTGCCCATTGACGGCAGCTACGACCTCGGCTCCGGCCCTCGCATGACCATGGAGGAACAGGAAGCAGCGTACCCGCTCTCCCGTTGCATCTCCTGCTGCTGTTGCATGGAAGCCTGCCCCCAGTTCAATGAGGATACCGGTTTCGTCGGGGCGGCGACGATTTCCCAGGTTCGCCTCTTCAATACGCATCCCACGGGCGCAGCTCTCAAGCGTGAACGCCTTGCCGCATTGATGGGAGACGGCGGCATTCAGGAGTGCGGCTATGCCCAGAACTGCGTCGAAGTCTGCCCCAAGGACATTCCCCTCACCCGCTCCATTGCGGAGGTTGGCGGCGAGGTCATGAAACAGGCGATTGGTGATTTGTTTAGAAAATGAACACTCCACAGTAACCCCACTAAAGTGGGGTGTCGGGAAATGTCATCCCCCGACGCAGAGTGTCAATCAGAAACGCCAAAAGCCGCGTGGGTAGGGCTTTTCGACCCGTAACTTCTTCTAACTTACTTACCCCTTGATTGGCATGCCGGTTGCTCCTATATAGAACGGTTGCCACGGGCGCGCCGTTAGCGCGAGTTAAGTAACCAAGGGTAACGCCCGGGGGCTCTTCCAGAGCCGCCCGGGCTTAAAAAAAAAGCACTTGTTTTTGTGCAGCTCGGGTTTAGAATACGCGCCTGTCTCAAGCGCCTTGAGATCTGGCAGAAAAGTTAAAGGCCACTTCGTGAAACACAGGATTCAAAGCGCGACACTTCTATTTTTGCTGGCCACACTCTGTGCGCCTGCTTTTGCTCTGCACAGTTACGTTGCGCCGCGTCGCGCTCACCGGGTTCGTCGCGCTCACTTTCGCCGCCTCCGCTGGAATCCCGTGTTTCGTCCTTCTCGCGAATCTCTGCTGCTGCAGAATCAGGAGATCGACCGGATGGATTTGCCCCGCATTCAGGACGATGCCGAGCTCGAGCAACTGAAGGCCAGCGAGGATCTGGTCCCAATCATTGCCGGCCCCACGCTCCGCTTCGATCCGCGCCTCGATCCCGACCGGCGCTATTGCCGACCCTGGACGCGTGAATTTCTCGATGATCTGAGCTCGGCCTACTACAAGCGCTTTCAAACCTCGATTCAGGTAAACTCGGCGGTCCGAACCGTGAAAGTGCAGAAGAAACTTCGCCGCCACAATCGCAATGCCGCGCCCGCCGAAGGCGAGATCGCTTCTTCACATCTTGCGGGCATCACGGTGGACATTCAACGGCGGGGACTGAGTCGCGAACAGATCAAGTGGGTCCAGGACTACATGCGGCCCCTGAAGGAGCAAGGCCTGATCGAACCGGAAGAAGAACGCCATCAGTGGGTGTTCCACGTCATGGTCTCCGGCCGCTATACCGACTGGCGCGAGTCCATGATGCTGGCCGGCGAGCAGCCGATCCCGGAAGCCTCCGAAACCGCTGAACTGCCACTCCAGTAACTCACCGCAACCCGAAACGCCTCTTATTTATTCCCACTCGATTGTGCCCGGTGGCTTCGATGTGACGTCATACACCACGCGGTTCACACCCTTCACCTCATTGACGATCCGGCTGGAAATCGTTTTCAGCACCTCGTGGGGCAGGGGTACCCAGTCGGCGGTCATGCCATCTTCAGAATGAACCGCGCGCACGGCGCAGGTGTAGGCGTAGGTGCGCTGGTCGCCCATCACTCCGACCGACATCACGGGAAGCAGCACGGCAAAACTCTGCCAGATTTTGGTGTAGAGACCAGCCTTCTTGATTTCGGTGACGACGATGTCATCGCACTCGCGCAGGATCTTCAGGCGCTCCGGCGTGACTTCGCCGAGAATTCGGACCGCGAGGCCAGGTCCCGGGAAAGGCTGGCGCTGGAGTACATCTTCCGGCATACCCAGATCGCGGCCAATCTTGCGGACTTCATCTTTAAATAAATCTTTCAGCGGCTCAATCAGCTTGAGCTTCATCTTGTCGGGCAAGCCGCCCACGTTGTGATGGGTCTTGATGGTCTGCGACGGGCCGCGTACCGAGCGCGACTCGATCACATCGGGATAGAGGGTGCCCTGCACCAGCCACTCCACCTTGCCTTCGGCCTGCTCGATGCGATGGGCCTCGGCGTCGAAGACCGCAATGAATTCGTTGCCGATGATCTTGCGCTTGGTCTCCGGATCAGTGACACCGGCGAGCTTGTCCAGGAAACGATCGGTGGCGTCGACTGCGACCAGGTGCAGGCCCAGCTTGTCGCGCAGTCCCTGCTGCACTTTTTCGAACTCGTTCTTGCGCAGCACGCCATTGTTGACGAACACACAAGTGAGGCGCGAAGGACCTGTGCCGTCGCGCATGGCCCGGTCCACCAGAGTCGCGGCCACGGCGGAATCGACGCCGCCCGAGAGCGCGCAGATAGCGCGTCCCTCTCCCACCGTCTGGCGCACGCTGGCAATGGTGGCATCGATGAAGTGCTGCGCTGTCCAGGTGGGTTGGGCACCGCAAATTCCAAGCGCAAAGTTGCGCAAAATGTCTGTGCCTGACTGGGTATGGCGAACTTCGGGATGGAACTGCACCGCCCACATCTTTCTCTCGGGAGCCTCGATGGCGGCCACGGCGCTAGGGGAGCTGGCCACCAGATGAAAACCAGCGGGCAGCTCCACCGCCTCGTCGCCGTGCGACATCCAGACGGAAAGTCTTGCGGGAAGGCCTTCGAAAAGTCGTGAACCGCTCTGGATCTGGACATCGGCGTGACCGTACTCGCGCTTGTCGGCGGCCCGCACTTTGCCGCCCAGGGTGTGCACCATGAACTGGAGCCCGTAGCAGATCCCCAGCACGGGCAAGCCCAGTTGGAGCACGCGCGGGTCGGCGGGAGGGGCATCGGCGTCGTACACCGATGACGGGCCGCCGGAAAGAATAATCCCGGCCGGGGCGTAGCTGCGAATTTCTTCCAGGGTGGCCGTACAGGGAAGCACCACCGAGAAGACATTTTGTTCACGGATGCGGCGCGCGATGAGTTGCGAATACTGCGCCCCGAAATCGAGGACTACGATGGATTGGGTTTCCACGGACGAGTTTCTCAGATTGCAGAGGGCGTGTAAAGAGGCAAACGGGTTGAGTTGTGTCTCGCCGGACGTCTGGCTCTCAATCCAAGACGCCATGGTGAGCTTGCGAAGACATCTGGCGTGGAGCCCACACGCGATTGGCCCCCAGCTGCGAGCCACTACCTGACGTTGCCATCAGTTGACAGTTTCTAGTTCTCGGTTGTCAGGGTCTGGAGGCCGGGGATGTCGCTGAGAATATCGTCTTCCGATTGAGGTTGAGGCGTAACCGCTGGTGGTTCGATCATGAACACATATGCCGCCAGACGGCCGACATAGAGAAAATCCACCACCGCAAAATAGAGCAGGGTGACCAGGAGCAAGCCGCCGAGCACCATGCCGCCCGGAAGCACGTCCGCAAACCCCAGGGGAAACGCGGCCGCAGAAGTGGCAACGACAAACATCACCGTGTGGGCCACACCGAACCAGGTGGCAGCGGCGGCTACGGAACCGGGCCGAGAGCGGCAGAGATCCGTGGCCGCAGCCAGGGCGGCGAATGTCGACGCTCCATCCTTGACCACGAAAATCGCGGCCAGGGAGAGATACCAATTCAACAGCGACCATGCCAGTCCGACCAGCATGGCTAACGTCCAGAAAATCAGCAGCACGCTTCCCGGGGACGGATCGTCCGGCGAGAAGGCGGATCGCGCTACCAAAAGGGCCCCCACAACCCCAACCGTCGCGGCCAGGAACGTGGCCGCGCGCAGCGAGTTCAGGGCCAGAAGCGAGGTCAGGCGCACGCGACCACAAGAACCGCGGCAGTATTCAATCAGGGTCTCGAGGGTGGCCGCACGACCGAGGGAGGCAATTACGATCCATGCCAGACCCAGTGCCAGCACCAGCACCGTGAAAGCAGCCACAGCACGTGCAGCGCTGCCCTGGAAGATGCCGGCAAGGGCCTGCAGAACCAGGACGGGCTGCCGCGTCCGCAGGAGCAACATTTCTCCCGCCGTAACCGGTAGCGTGGCCAGATATTCACGCAGGGAAAACAAAAGCACTGCCGCCGCCGCCAAGCCGAAAGTCCATCGCCAGGCAATCTCCGCCAGCCCGAGTAAGGGCTGGCCAAACATGATTCGAAAGCCTTCCAGCGTAGGTGAGCGCCGTTTCATCCAGTTCAGGATAACTCAAGCCCCGCAATAGCAGGACCCGCGTTCCCCTGACATCACAGATCTTTACAGCAACCCTGCGGCGGGGCCAGCGCATCATTCTCAGTAGTTTCAATTTTTATCCATGGCGAGGACGCTGCCCGTCTTCATGCGGGCATCCCCTTACCCTTATTAAAGTTGGCCACACAATTTAGGAGAAAGATCATGAAATACATGGAGTATCTGGGCGGAGCGGCGCTGGTCGGGCTGCTGCTGTTACCTGCCAGCGCATTTGCCCGGGACAAGAACGAAGGCAACCTCAAGCTTTTCGATCCGGTGCGAGTCGGATCGACTCAACTGCAGCCGGGTGATTACAAAGTGGAGTGGAATGGCACTGGGCCCACGGTCAACGTAGACATTCTGCGGGATAAAAAGACGGTGGCAACCACTTCGGCCAAGCTGATCGGCTACACCTCTGGGTACGATGCGGTCGTGACCGAACCTGCTACCAGCAAAACTCAGGCCAACGTCCTCGAGGAAGTTGATTTCGGCAAGCAGAAAGACAGGCTTGCAGTTCAAACCGGCGAGCTAGACGAATACGCGGCGTAGCGAATGCAGGCGGGCAGGAGCCCGCCTTTTTATTGCGCTCAACCGATGTCAGCCACCACGATATTCACCAGTTTGCCGGGCACAACAATCACTTTCACAATTTGCTTGCCGGCGATCATGGCGACGATTTTTTCATCGGCGAAAGCGCGCTCGCGGGCTATCTCGTCAGAAGCATCCGCCGAAACCACAATGCGGCTGCGCAGCTTGCCGTTGACCTGGACCGGGAGTTCGATTTCCTCTTCTTTAGCCAGGGCGGGATCGTACTTCGGCCAGGGAGCTCGCAGCAGGCTGCCTTTCTCTCCCAACATTTCCCACAGTTCGTGCGCGACGTAGGGGGCAAAGGGCGCCAGCAGCAGAGCAAACGTCCTCTGCACCTCTGCGCGAAATGCTCGCGGGGCTGGAGCATCCCCGTGAGACGCAAATATTTCTTGCGCTGCGTGGCACTCGTTGAGCAACTCCATCAGCGCCGCAATGGAGGTATTAAAGTGCCAGCGCCCTCCGAAGTCCTCTGTGACCCTCCGAATCGTCTGGTGCAGTTTGCGCGCCACTCGTCGGGTTTGTGGGGTGAGGTCAGTGGCGGAATAGTCCGGCAGGTAAGAGCCAGCAACAATGGGTCCCTGGGCGAGAAATGTGTACACACGGGCCAGGAAGCGCCGGATGCCCTCAACACCCTCATCCAGCCAGTCGAGTTCCCGATCGGGAGAGGTGGCAAACAGCGTGTACATACGGGCGCTGTCGGCGCCGTAGCGTTCGACCATCTCATCGGGAGAAACCACGTTGCCCAGGCTCTTGGACATTTTAGCTCCGCCCTTGATGATCATGCCCTGGCTGAAGAGACGCTCGACGGGTTCGTCGTTCTTGATCAATCCGATGTCGCGCATGAACTTGGTCCAGAAGCGCGAGTAGATCAAGTGCAGGATGGCATGCTCGACCCCGCCAATGTATTGGTCGATGCCGCAATTGCCGAACCAGTATCCGGCTTTCTCCCCATCGAATGGCGCCTGATCGTTGCGCGCATCGGTGTAGCGGTAGAAATACCAGGATGAATCGACGAATGTGTCCATGGTGTCGGTTTCGCGGCGGGCCGGGCCGCCACATTTTGGACAGGTGGCATTGACGAACTCCGGCACCCGGCTGAGAGGCGAGCCGCCGGTCAGGGTTATGTCCACATTTTCCGGCAGGATGACAGGCAGGTCTTTCTCGGGCACAGCTACGATGCCATCCTTTTCGCAGTAAAGCATGGGAATGGGAGTGCCCCAGTAGCGCTGCCGGGAAATGCCCCAGTCCTTGAGGCGATAAGTGACCGTAGCTTTGCCGAAACCATTTTTCTCGGCGTGCTCGGACATGGCTCGGATGGCGGTTTCGCAGTCCATGCCGTTAAAGCGACCGGAATTTACCAGCATGCCTTGCATGGTGGTGAAGGGAAGCTTGGGTTCAACCGCGGTTTCCTCGGGGTCCCCCGCCGGCAGGATCACCAGGCGAATCTCAAGTTTGTATTTCTTGGCGAATTCGTAATCCCGTTCGTCGTGAGCGGGCACGCTCATGATGGCGCCGGTGCCGTAATCCATCAGGATGTAGTTGGCCACCCAGATCGGCACCTTTTCGCCATTGTAAGGATTGATGGCATAGCGGCCGGTGTTGACGCCGTGCTTTTCGATCTCGCCGATATCGCCTGTTTCCCGGGCCTTGCGCTGCTCCGCGATGAGCTGCTCCACTTCCCCCCGCAGCAGGTCGTTGTTCTTGGTCAAGCGCGCGACCAGGGGATGCTGGGGCGCAAGCTGCACCGAGGTGGCGCCGAAAATTGTATCCACGCGGGTGGTGAAGACAGTGATCGTCGAATGGGCCGGATCGGTGGCACCGTCAAGCTTGAAATCGACCAGCGTGCCTTCACTCCGGCCGATCCAGTTGCGCTGCATAGTGCGCACTTTTTCCGGCCAACCCGGCAGCCGGTCGAGATCGCGGAGCAACTCCTCGGAGTAATTGGTGATGCGCAGGAACCACTGTTCCAGTTCGCGCTGGTCGACCAGCGTGTCTTCGTGGCGCCAGCAACATCCGTTCACCACCTGCTCATTGGCCAGCACGGTGGCGCACTTCGGACACCAGTTGACCCTGCTCTTCTTGCGATAGGCCAATCCCTTCTCGAAGAGCTTGATGAAGAACCACTGGTTCCATCTGTAATAGTCGGGCAGGCAGGTTGTGACTTCACGCGACCAGTCGTAAGCGAAGCCCAGGCGCTTCATCTGCGCCTTCATGGCTGCGATGTTGCGCAATGTCCACTCGCGGGGCGGGGTGTTGTTCTGGATGGCGGCGTTCTCGGCGGGAAGACCGAAAGAATCCCAGCCCATGGGATGAAGCACGTTGTAACCGTTCATCCACATGTAGCGGGCGAGAGCGTCGCCAATGGCGTAGTTGCGCACGTGTCCCATATGCAATGCGCCGGAGGGATAGGGCAGCATTTCGAGCACGTAATACTTCTGCCGGGTAGAGTGGGGTTCGGCGGCATAGAGAGACGAGTCCTGCTGCCAGCGCTCGAACCACTTCGCTTCGATGCGCTGGGCATCGTAACGGGCCTCGTTTGAGCCTTCGCGGGTGTCGGCGGTCTTTTCTTCCTGCGGCATAGATTAAAGAAGTCGAACTGAGGGCAATCAGCTATTTTACAATGAGCGGCGTCTTCACGATGTGGAGACAGCGCGGCATGCGCGGGAGCAAGGTCATTCGTAGCGAAGCCCCTGAATGGGGTCCAGTTGGGAAGCCTTTCGGGCAGGATAGTATCCGAAGAGAACTCCGACGCTGACGGCAAACAGGCCGGCGATGGCAAAGACCTCTGGCGTCAATTTGGTGGGAAATTCGAAGAGCTGTTCGACAATAGCGGTAGAAAGCAGGCCTGCCAACAGGCCCAGCACACCTCCCAGCAGGCTGAGGGCAACCGCTTCGCTAAGAAATTGTAACTGGACGTCCCATTCGGTTGCTCCCACGGCCAGGCGGACTCCAATCTCGCGCGTCCGCTGGGTGACCGATACCAGCATGATATTCATGATTCCGATACCGCCGACCAGCAAGGAGAGGGAGGCGATGCTGCCCATCAGAAGCGTCATGATTCGACTGGAGGCGAGTTGCGCCTGGATCAGGTCTTCGGGCCGGCGGACGTTGAAATCGTTATCCTCACCCGGATTCATATGGTGGCGCTCGCGAAGCAGGCCGGTGATCTGACGTGTCGCTTCGGGCATGGCGTCGCGAGAGACCGCGGAGCAAAAGATGTCGTCAAGCCAGAAGGTGCCAGTGATTCTTTTCTGAACTGTGGTGAAGGGCATGAGCACGAAGTCGTCCTGGTCCTGACCCATGGCCGAGAATCCTTTTGCCCGCAGGACGCCTATTACCCTGCACGGCAGACTCTGAACTCGAATTGTGGCTCCGATGGGATCGTCGCTTCCGAACAGGTTGTCAACCACAGTTTGACCCAGCACGCAGACCGGGGCAGCGGCGTCGACGTCAGCCGTGGTAAAGAAAGTGCCGTGGTGCATCCGCCACCTTCGAATCTGAACGAACTCCGGCCCTACCCCCCGGTATCGGGTGGCCCAGTTCTCACCTCTGTAAACGACCTGAACGCGGCCATCCACATTGGGCGACATGCGATTGATCAAGGGCACTTGCTCGCTGATGGCCTGGGCGTCGCTGAGCACCAGAGACCGGATGCCGCGCGCCCCCGCCCGCATGCCGTTTCGGGCCCGGCTGCCCGCTTCGATCCAGACAAAGTTATTCCCCAGGCTTTGCAGTTGGTCCTCGATCCGGCTGGAACCCGCATTCCCGATAGCCACGACACAGATAAACGCGCCCACGCCGACCGAAATTCCGAGAATGGTAAGGGCACTGCGAAGCCAGTTGCGGGTAAGGGTTACGAACGCTTCGCGAAACAGAGCCTTGAAGTTCATGAGAATGCAGGCAGAGGGTGATTTTACCGCTGACCCTCACGGCCGCAAAGCATGTCCCCTGTTTTCCAGCGGCGGCATGGCACAGGATGAGTGAAGCCAGGAATGAATATCGCGGCTAGACGGACGCCTTGTGGGCGACGGATTTAGGGCCGCGTTGCTTGCGCAGTTCGGCCTGGAAGGCTGTAGGCGCAAGGTCGGCTCTTTTTCGGAAGAGATCAAGCAAGGGGTCTTCAACGCCGGTTGTGGATTTGGGAGTGCTGACCGGTGCGCCGATATCCAATCCCTCGGGTTCCACCAGAAGTTCCGGGAGAACGCCATTGCTGTTGGTCAGGGCATGGATGAATTTCTCCAGGTCGTTGCGCTGCGAGTCGGTAGTTTGGGAGAATTCAATCCCCATCCCCAGCTCGGAGTGCATCACGAGCACCACGCCGTCGGCCCGGAAGCCAACCCCGGCGACCTTCATGGAGAGAATGATGCGAGTGCCCAGAGGAAAAGGCGAGGCCGTGTCCAGATAGCAGCCGCCGAGGCTGAGGTCGGTAAGCTTGCAGGGGGCAGGCGGATCATCCTGCTCGAATTCCGGAGCGCGGCTTTCCAGCCACGCGTTCAGCTGATCGCGCATGGCGGCAGGCAGGTCCAGGAAACGAAGTCCAACCTGACGGCCGGGGTTTTCCCAGGCCACTTCACCGGTACACTCAATTTTGTCCGGGGTCCCGGGCAGAGAAAACTGCAGCATCACGGGCCCGAGATTTTTGGGGCGGTGGGCCAGTTGGACCGCAATGCCGCCTTCGCCGATGTCGCTGCTGACGGCGCGCAGCTGACCGGCGCCATCGTTGACCTGGATGGTGACCGGAGTTTCGACCACGATGCGGGCATTGCGGCGACGTTCGCGCTTCATCAAGGCCCGTACTGCACGAAAACTGGTTTTGGCACGTTCCGGGGAAAGCGGCTGATGGAGGACGAAATGCGCCCCCAGGTCGCGCTCGCTCCCCAGATCGGTCTGGGTGCCGACAATGGCAACGGCCACGGCCCGCTTGTTGCACGGGGCCGAGCGGGCGCTGCGCAGCACGCGCGAGGCGGTGCGCGAATCTGCGCAGTCCACAATGACTGCCTCAAACCGCCGGCGGGTCAGCTTGTGAATGGCGGATTCGGCGTCGGCGCAAAGCTCCAGGCCGATTTCCAATTCACTCAGGACCCTCCGCAGCACCCGTACGACTTTCTCGTCAGCACAAAAAACCAGCGCTTGTAAACTCATAAGACGCCATTTAGATCAGGCCAGGCTCGTGGTTCGCCTTAGCCCCGGGCGGCGGCCCCTTCCGCTTCCTCGCGCTCGTCGTCCAGCAGATGAGCCACACCGCGGAGCTGTTCTGCAGCCGTCTGCAGCGCTTCAATCTGCTTGCCCAACTGGGCCTGCTCCGCCTGTTTCTTACGCAGCACCTCGTAGATATCCCTCACAGTTTTGGCCTCCTTATCGCACTCTAGGTTTGTCCGTGGCAACCGTCAATGACCGGTCATCGCCTTTTCATTACCCCGGTAATGCAGCCTGTGGGCATGGCAGTATTGCGGCACTGGCCGAATTGGCTAACAAGCTTTATTCGCACCAGTTAGCATGCGCTCGCTAGCGAACCAGTCAGACCGAAGGCAGGCAGAGGATTTTGGGAAATCCCGGAAGAGGACGCTCAAGATCGCATCAAATCATTAATTTTCTATAAGATAGCTTGAATCTAGCCGGCAAAAGGATGATATTTTTATTGACTTGTAGAGTCAAATGTCCTAGAATCTATGGCTTCCAGTCATAGCTATGGTTCTAGTAGTTAGTCAGCTTAGTAACGTAGGCTGTGCAAATTGGCGTGAATCTCAGACGCCACGGCGTGAATCTAACAGTTACGTAGCCTATCAGTTTTCATATTTCAGGCACGAGGCATAGTCTTCATGGCCAAGCGACGCGGAAATCCCAACTGGGGCAAGCCTGAGCCGATCGGGCCCATTACCCCGACCATCACCGAATTCGAGCAGGTCGTGCGCGAGTACAAGCTCTCGCCAGACCAATATTTGCGTTCCACCCGGCTGCGGGAATGGGCGCGGCGTAACAAGAACTCCAAATACATCCCGGAGCCGCTTTTGGAGGCATGGGGATTCGAAATCGAATCCACCCTGTAGCCAATTCCCGTCGGTTCCACGCCGAGGCCGCCTGACAGGCGGCTTTTTTATTTGTGGAATAAATGGCCATGCGGCGGATTATCCTGACTGCGTGATCAGGTTTTCCGGAGAGCAGATCGTGGCCGCCGTGGTGGCGACCAGCTTTGCCGCTGGCCTCAACGTGTACGCTACCGTGGCCACGTTGGGGCTGCTGGCCCGTGCGGGAGTGCTGGCCCTGCCTCCAGCCCTGGGGATTCTGGCGAGTTGGTGGGTCATAGGAGTCAGTGCTGCGCTGTTCGCCATCGAGTTCTTCGCCGACAAGATTCCCGCCTTCGACCTGGTCTGGAACACCCTGCACACCTTCATTCGGATCCCGGTCGCTGCCTTGCTGGCCTATCGCGCAACCTCGGCGTTGTCACCCTGGGAGCAGATGGCAGCGACCGCGGCGGGCGGTCTGATCGCGTTCGCAGCTCATGGTGGGAAGACCGCAGCCCGGGCAGCCGTGACCGCCTCCCCTGAACCGTTCTCCAATGCAGCGTTGAGCCTGGGCGAGGACGGTCTGGCCATCTTTCTGACCTGGTTTGCCACCCGGCACCCCTACTGGGCGGCCGGGATTGTGGGTTTCCTGCTGGTGATTATCGTCATTCTGGCGCGTTGGGTGTGGCGTGCCTTGCGGGCGCTTTTCCGGGGGGCGGAAGACGTGCTAGTGCGCTGAACGGATTCCTTTCTGTGGAGACGTAAGAGCACCACGAATCACGCAGGGACAGATGCCCTCATCTGTCCGGCGGAGCACAGCTCCGCTCGTTGGCTCCGCGCAAAAAGCTGCCGAGCTGCGCTCGACCGGGCAGATGAGGACATCTGCCCCTATGCCGACATTTGCTAGAATTGGACCACTATGATGGCGCATTCGGCGTTTACTGACGTTCCTGCCGCGATCGAGGAAATCCGCGCTGGGCGGATGGTTGTGGTGGTGGATGACGAGGACCGTGAAAACGAAGGCGACCTGACTCTGGCCGCCGAGAAAGTTACGCCGGAAGCCATTAATTTCATGGCTAAATATGGCCGGGGGCTGGTTTGCCTCGCCATGACCGAAGAGCGCCTGGACCACTTGCGGATCGGTCCAATGACCGTGGAGAACACTTCGAATTACGGTACGGCCTTCTGCGAGGCTATTGATGCCCGCGAGGGCGTAACCACTGGAATCTCGGCCTACGACCGCGCCCGGACCATCAAAGTGGCGATCGATCCTGCCACCCGGCCCGCCGACCTGGCCCGGCCCGGCCATGTGTTTCCCCTGCGCGCGCGCAAAGGCGGAGTGCTGCTCCGCGCCGGACAGACAGAAGCTGCGGTGGACCTGGCACGGATGGCGGGGATGGTGCCGGCCGGCATCATCTGCGAAATCATGCGCGACGATGGCACCATGGCGCGGGTGCCTGATCTGATTGAGTTCTGCGAGACCCACGGCTTGAAGATGCTGACCGTGGCGGAATTGATCCGCTACCGCATGCAGCACGAGCGCCACGTGCAGCGCGTGGGCGAGGCCTTGATCGACACCAATCACGGAGAATTCCGCCTGATCGCCTACGAAAGCGAAGTGGACGGCGGCGAGTCTCACATGGCCCTGGTACGCGGCGACATTGAGAGCGGCGACGAACCGGTGCTGGTCCGCATGCACTCCCACTGCCTGATGGGCGACGTTTTCGGGTCCACCGGCTGCGACTGCCATGCCACCATCGAGGGCTCGATGCAGAGAATTGCCCGCGAAGGCCGGGGCGCGTTGATCTACCTGCATCAGACTTCCAAAGGCTTTTCGGTGGAGAAGCTGGCGGAGCGGACGGCGCTGACCTTTCATCGCGACAAGCGGCTGCCATCGTTGCCCGAAAGTGAACGTAAGACGCAGCGTGAAGTGGGCATCGGGGCGCAAATCTTATCGGACCTGAACCTGCGGCGCATACGGCTGCTCACCAACCATCCCCGCAAAGTTGCTGGCCTGGAAGGATTCGGCATCGAGATCGTGGAGCAGATTCCGGTCCCGCTGGAGCGGGTGCGAAGCAAGTAGTTTGGGTGATCGACACTTAAAGAGCATCAACCACCAGGGACACGAAGCACCAAGGAATATCTCGCCGCTGATTTCAGTAGAGGATTTTCTGCCATGAAGACCGTGCCTCGAAAGGCATCCACCTACGTGGCCCTGCTCCGCGGCATCAATCTGGGCGGGCACAAGATCCTCAAGATGGAGCAGCTGCGAAAGATGTTCGAAGTGATGGGATTTACAGATGTGAAGACCTACATCCAAAGTGGCAATGTGGTTTTCAAGGGGCCGGCACAACCCACGGAAAAGCTGGCGAAGCAGCTCGAGGAAAAGATACTGCGTCAGTTCGGGTTTGCGGTGAGCGTCTTGGTCAAGACCGCGGGTGAGATCAGCGAGATCATAAAGAAGAACCCGCTTCTCAAGGAAAAAGGCATCGACGTTGCTCATTTGCACGTGACATTCTTGTCGTGTGCCCCCGACAGGAGCGTCCTGGAAATACTGGATGCGGTGTCCATAGCGCCCGACCGGGTTCGCTGTGTGGGCGCAGCCATTTACCTGTGCTGCCCGAATGGATACCACGCGACAAAGTTAGGCAACAACGTCCTGGAGAAGATGCTCAAGGTGGGCGCAACCACCCGAAACTGGAGAACGGTCAACAAGCTTTGGGAGATGGCGCAGAGTTAGCTTCCGGTAATACCCGGTATGCACAATAAACTCCAGAGCCACAAAAGCCGCCCACCGTCAGCCCTGCGAATTCCGTCCCTTCGAACTCAGTCGGAGTGCGAGAGTCGTTTGGATATCAGAGTGGCGTAAAGCACACCTCGGTCCCAAATTCCTCTGGCGATCACTCGATCGTTGTCCTTGACCTGGGTGGGGTCAATGTTGTTGACCTTCGTGCTGCCATGCTCCTGGCTGACCCACCGAGTCCCGCTGTCATAGTGAATGGTCTTCTCGACATTTGAATCCAGTTTCCGAACTGTCAGGGTGGACTTCTCCGGGTTGCTGCGAACAACGTTTCCCTCCCAGCGGCCCTCGTTCGCGTTCTTGTGAATCTTGTCCTGGGCAGGAGCCACCGTCGTCAGGGAAAACACAATCACAGGCGCGCACAACAGAGCGAACAGTTTCGTGACCATCTTGACCTCCTTCCAAGGGTGCTCTGGCTGGGCAAAACAATAGCCCTCGGGCCTCTGAAAGAGCAAACGCTAGGCTTGTTGATCCTCTTTAGGGGTAGATCGTAGGCAACACCAGATTGGTTTATCAGCAGACTACGGCGCGACTGAATTCGTGCCCTCCCGTAGGATGAAGGTCCACGGTTAGCAGGGCTTGCGGATGACGATGTCGCTGTCGTTGATAAAGAACTGCACCGAGCACTGGTCGGAGCCGCAGATGACGGGCAGCAGGCCGGCCAGTTGTTTGCGCGTGATGAGGCCCAGGGTGCCGCAGTCGGGACAGGCGAGCACGGCCCAGTAGGGATCTTCCTTCTCGCCCACGTGGCCGGCATTCTCCAGCACGAAGATCGTGCCGGGGTGCATCTGCTCGGGAATCCACTCGTTCAGGACGTTCAGTTCTCCAACCATCTCTCCTCCCCCGGAGCCAAACTTTTTGGAGCCAAACTTCCCTGCTTATGAGGCTTTTCTGCGTGCCGGCCGCAATGCGCTGGCATTAGCTTTTTTTTCCGCGTGGCGGATGTCGGCGCGCACCTGGCGCACCGTATCGCTGAGACAAATCGCCAGCATGGGCTGGCGGGAATTCTTCAGGATGTCCACAATCTGCCGGGCTGACGTCTCCAGATAGAGGGTGCGACCGTCGGTGAGGAGATGGTAGTCAGATGAGCCAGTGACGGTTTCCGCCAGACGCTTGCTGAACTCACGCTGCAGAAAGCGCATCACTTTACGTACCCGCTGCAGCGAAAAACCGCGGCGGCGCAGCTCGCAGATGACCGCCACTTCGGCCAGGTCTTCGGTCGAATACAAGCGGCGATGCCCTTCGCGGGCAGGGACGACAATGCGGCGTTCGTCCCACCATTGCAGTTGCCGGAGAGTGATGCCGGTCAGGGACATCACTTCGCGAGATGTGAATCGAGTCTGCACGATGGACGCAGAAATTGTTTCAAACATTCAAGATATAAAATGTTTGACACATTTTAGGCGTGAACTGGCGGCTGTCAACGGAAGATTTGCCCCGGAGGTGTACTAGACGAGTTCCCCGCTCGCCCACTCTGAGGGCGGGACGCCCTCAGGACAGCCGGCGGGACGCCGGCGCTACAAAAGTCCGCCGCCTACGAAGTGGACGATTTCGAGGTGGTCGCCCTCCGCCAGGTTAGTTGCGGTCCATTCTGCCCGGGGAACGATGTTACGGTTCAGCTCTACCGCTACCCGGTCCTGCTGCATGCCGAGCTGTTCGACCAGCAGGGCCAGCGTGATCGGGGGGGAGCTTTGCTCTTGGCCGTTGATGGTGATCTTCATCAGAACGATTTTCGCAATTTACGAATGCAAGAGCAAGCGCGAACGGCGCGGGGACAGCCGCCCTCGGCTGTCCGGTCGCGCGCAGATCGACGGTGTCTTACTGGAAGCAAAAAATAGCGGAGCTTCGCTCCGCCGGGCGGGTGAGGCACCCGCCCCTACGGGGGCGGCTACGCCTCTACTTTTCTCAGCTGGAACTTGCGGGTGGCGGTGCGGCCGGAGTAGCTGGCCTGCACCAGGACGGATGAATCCGGCAGGGAGGATTCATCGACTTCGATCTTCATCTCGGTGTCGCCGGCGGGATCGGTGACCATCTGGGCATAGAAGGGCGCAGCGTCAGGGCGGGCAAAGCGGACCGTCAGGCGCGCACCGGGGACGCCGGAGCCGCTCTCGGTCACCCGCAGCCGCATGGTCAGATTGCGGTCGGCGTGAACGGAATTGGCGTTCAGCCACTGCACGTCAAGCTCCTTGACGGCGGCCAGTGTCTCTGGAGTCTCCCGCTTGTCCAGAATCTCGTCGAGGCGGCCATCACGGATAGCATCGAGCACGAGGCGATGCTGGTCGCGCAGGCCGTGCTCTTTTTGCTGGTCGGTAAAGCCGCCCGCCAGCTTATCTCCGTACGGAGTCGCGCGCTTGCCGATGCAGCGGCCACGCACGAATACCTGGGTTTGCAGCAGAAGCTCGCTTTCACGGGCCTCGCTCTGCACGTGGTACACGGTGTCGCCTTGCTTGATGTCCGTGTTAAAGCCAAAGATCATGTTCTTTTGTACACCGTCGCGAAAGAGATCGAGGCTATCGATAAAAAGGTTTTAACCAGGCCGTAACAAAAGCGGCCGGTCGCTTGACACCACCAATAACGAAATCTAATCTAGAATGTTTAGTTAATGCTTGGCGCGAATTATATATAGCTCTCCCATGCCCGACAATTACTTCGCCCGCTACCTGCCATTACTGATTCACTTCCTGGTCGCGGGAGCCCTCGCGGGCGCCATCGTGTTGCTTTCCTGGCTGATCGGGTACCGGCGTCCTACCCGGGCCAAAATGTCGCCCTACGAGTGTGGCATGACCCCGATCGGGGATGCCAGAGAGCGCTTCTCGGTCAAATTCTACCTGGTGGGGATGCTCTTCATTCTATTTGACATCGAGGCCATATTTCTTTATCCCTGGGCCGTGATTTTGCGCGATCTTAAGATGTTTGGTTTCTGGGAGATGCTGGTTTATATCGGTATCATGCTGGTGGGCTTCTTCTATGTGTGGAAAAAGGGCGCGCTGGACTGGGGCAAGCCGTCAGCCCGGCGAGGCGAAGTCTGATGCCGCTGCCGCCCGCCATCACCGATCTGGAGCAACTCAAGAACCACCCCGCCATCGCCAAGTTGACGGCGTGGAATCCGCGGGCGGTTGAAGGCGCCAAGTTCGATCGCGACGAGATAAGCATTTATGTGGAGCGATCGTTAATCCGTGAGGCTTGTGACCTGCTGCGCCAGGACAAGGATTGTCCCTTCAATTACCTCGCCGACGTCACCTGTGTGGATTGGTTTCCTTCGGAGCCGCGCTTCGAAGTCATCTATCATCTGCTCTCGATTTCAAAGAAGGAGCGGGTGCGTTTGAAGGTGCGGCTGGATGGCAGTAGCCCGGCACTGGATTCCGTCACTGCGGTCTGGCCTGCCGCTAACTATTTCGAGCGCGAGGTCTTCGACCTGTTCGGAGTGCGCTTCGCCGGCCATCCCTACCTCCGGCGGTTGCTGATGCCGGAGGACTGGGAAGGATATCCGCTGCGCAAGGACTATCCGGTGGAGGGCTACCGCTAGAACTCGCCATGGCTCATCTCTCCCCAGCGCCCGCGCTCGAACCCGGTCAGGACCGCACCATGATCCTGAACATGGGCCCGCATCACCCGTCCACGCACGGCGTGTTGCGGCTGCTGCTCGAAATCGATGGCGAAAATATTGTGCGCATCATGCCCGACATCGGGTATCTGCACACCGGGATCGAAAAGACCTGCGAGGCCAAGTTTTACCAGCAAGTGGTGCCCCTGACCGACCGCATCGATTATCTTTGCCCCCTGACCAACAATCTCTGTTACGTGCTGGCGGTGGAAAAGCTGCTGGGCCTCGAGATTCCACCCAAAGCGCAATGGATGCGGGTAATGTTGAATGAGCTGACCCGCATCAACTCGCACCTGGTCTGGCTGGGGACGCACGCGCTCGATATCGGTGCGATGACCGTCTTTCTTTATTGCTTCCGCGAGCGCGAAGACATTCTGCGGCTGTTCGAGATGGTCAGCGGACAGCGCATGATGACTTCGTATTTCCGCATTGGCGGGCTCGCGCTCGAACCTCCGTTGGGATTTTTTGAACGCGCGCAGGATTTTGCCACGCGCTTCCCTGCCAAGGTGGATGAATACGAGAATCTGCTGACCGGAAATCCCATCTGGGGGATGCGCACCAAAGGCGTGGCGCGGATCACCGCGGAAGATGCGATCGCTCTGGGAGCCAGCGGGCCGACGATGCGCGGCAGCGGCGTCGATTTTGATTTGCGGCGCGACATGCCATATTCCGGTTACGAGAACTTCAAATTCAAGGTGCCGGTATCGCAGGACGGCGACGTATTTGCCCGTTATATGTGCCGGGTGGCGGAGATGCGGGAGTCGATCTCGATGGTACAGCAGGCACTCGACGGGATGCCGGAAGGTCCAATAAAAGCGGTGGCCCCGAAAGTGATTTTGCCCGACCGGGAGATGATGAAGACGCAGATGGAAGCGCTCATCTATCACTTCAAGATTATTACGGAAGGGTTTGCTGTGCCCGCAGGCGAGGTCTATCAGGCAGTGGAGTCGCCGCGCGGTGAAATGGGCTATTACGTGGTCAGCGACGGAACCGCGAAGCCCTATCGGGTGCACATGCGGTCGGCGTGTCTGGCCAATTTGCAGACGCTGCCCACCATGTGCGAGGGGCGACTGCTGGCGGATGTGGTAGCGGCGATTGGTAGCATTGACATCGTGCTCGGCGAGATTGACCGGTAGAGATTGAGTAATTGAGAAATTTAGCAATTGGGCAATTGAACACCCTTGGTGATCGCGATGAAAACGCAGCCGGAGCAACTCAGAGACCGGACAAAATCGTTTGCATTGCGCATCATTCGACTTTTTCGGTCGCTTCCTTACAAGCCTGACGCACAGGTTTTGGGGAAGCAACTATTGCGTTGCGGGACGTCGGTGGCTGCGAACTATCGAGCGGTTTGTCGTGCGCGATCGAAGGCAGAATTCTTAGCCAGGATGGGAATTGTGGTTGAAGAAGCGGACGAAGCTGTCTTGTGGCTGGAACTGTTGACCGAATCGGGCATCGTTGCCCACGAGAAGACACAGGAATTGCTGGCGGAGGCGCGGGAGTTGACGGCGATATTCACAGCGTCGCAACTCACGGCACGAAGCGCCGCATAGACTTAAAATTGCACAATTACCCGATTGCTCAATTACTCAATTCTCAGATGAGATTTTCTGACCAATTCGAAGCACGCTTCGCGGAGATGCTGACGCACTATCCGACCAAGCGGTCCGTACTGGTGCCGACTCTCCTTTATGCCCAAGATGAAACAGGTTACCTGTCGGATGAAGTGATCGAGGAACTCGCCCAGCGGCTGGAGTTGACGGCACTCGACGTCCGCAACGTGATCAGCTACTACTCCATGCTGACCACCAGGCCCCGAGGCAAGTACAACGTGCAGGTCTGCACCAATATTGCCTGCATGCTGCGCGGTGGCGAGGAACTGCTGGAGCACTGCGAGAAAAAGCTTGGCATCGGGCACAAGGGAACCACCTCCGATGGCTTGTTCTCGCTGGAAGAAGTGGAGTGCATTGGCGGCTGCAGCTGGGCCCCGGCCGTGCAGGTAAACTACGATTTTCATGAGAACCTGACGGCGGAGAAGATGGACAAGGTGCTGGACGAATATCAGAGGAAGAGATAATAGCGATTGAGTAATTGGGAAATTTGGTAATTAGGTAATTGAGGATATGATTTTCAAATTACTCAATTACTAAATTGCTCAATTACAAAATGATCCATGGCTGATCTGGTCTCCCATCCCGACGAAGTAAAGGTCGTCTCCCGGCGCTTCGGCCTGGGTGCGACCAATCTCGATCGCTATCTCGAACTGGACGGCTACAAGGCGGTGCAGAAGGCACTGGGCATGCAGCCGGATGGCATCGTGAACGAAGTCAAGAATTCGGGGTTGCGCGGACGCGGAGGAGCCGGTTTCAGCACCGGACTCAAGTGGTCGTTCGTGCCCAAGCAGGCCCCCAAGCCGAAATATGTTTTGTGTAACGGCGACGAGAGCGAACCTGGCACCTGCAAGGACCGGCTGATTTTCGAGCACGATCCCCACGCCGTGATTGAAGGTGTGATCATTGCCGGGCTGGCCGTGGGCTCGCATACCGGCTACATCTACGTTCGCGGCGAGTACCGCTACCTTCTCGAAATCATGCAGAAGGCGATTGCCGACGCTTACGCTCGCGGCTTTCTGGGGAAAAACATCTTTGGCAGCGGCTACGATTTTGACGTTTACTGGCACGGCGGCGCCGGCGCCTACGAAGTGGGTGAAGAGTCGGCGCTGATGGAATCGCTCGAAGGAAAGCGCGGCATTCCGCGCATCCGGCCTCCGTTTCCTGCCGTGGTCGGGTTGTGGGGCGGGCCGACGGTAATTAACAATGCTGAAACCCTGGCCAGCGTGCCCCACATTATTCTGGGCGGGGCGGAATGGTATGCCGGTCTGGGGCCGCCGAAGAATGGCGGCACCCGGCTGTTCTGCCTCAGCGGGCATGTCAAGCGGCCGGGAGTCTACGAACTGCCCATGGGCTACAACCTTCGAAAGATGATTTTCGAAGTGGCCGGCGGGATCCTCAACGGGCGCGCCCTCAAGGCCGTCGTACCTGGGGGATCGAGCACGCCGGTGTTGAAATCCGACGAGATCGATATTGGAATGGATTTCGACAGCGTAGCCAAGGCGGGCTCCATGCTGGGATCGGGTGGCGTGGTGGTGCTCGATGAAACCACCTGCATGGTCAAGTTTGCGTTGCGCACCATGAAGTTTTACCAGCACGAAAGTTGCGGCTGGTGCATTCCGTGCCGCGAAGGCACGGATTGGCTGAAGAAAACGCTGATTCGCTTCCACTCGGGCGGGGGCGTGAAAAAAGACATCGACAACATGTACTACCTGTCCGAGAACATGCTGGGCCGGACATTCTGCCCGCTGGGCGATGCCGCAGCCATGCCGACCATGGCTTTCATCAAGAAGTTCCGGCAGGAGTTTGAGGACCATTTGGACGGCAAGCCGTGTCCGTTTGAGAAGGCGGCGGAACCGGTGCTGGCGTAGCGCCGGCATCCTGCCGGCCCGATGGGCGGGCAGAGCCCGCCTGGGTTTCGCGGTACGAGAGTGAGCACAAGCGGAGGGCGGGACGCCCTCCGGACAGCCGGCGGGACGCCGGCGCTACACGAATCTTATGGCTGACGTGAACATCACTGTCGACGGCAAGAAAGTCACGGCCCCGGCTGGGACTTTGCTGATCGAAGCCTGCAAGAGTGTGGGCATCGAAGTACCCTCGTTCTGCTACTACCCGAATCTTTCCTGCAGGGCGCATGCCGCATGTGCCTGGTGAAAGTCGAGAAGATGCCCAAGCTGCAGACGGCGTGCACCACGGTGATCGGCGAGGGCATGATCGTCACCACCGACAGCGACGAAGTGCATCAGGCGCGCAAGGGCATGGTGGAGTTGCTGCTGGGCAATCATCCGCTGGATTGTCCGGTGTGCGATGCCGGGGGCGAATGCGAACTGCAGGACATGACATTTTCCTACGGGGCGGCGGAATCGAAGTACATGGAACCCAAGAACCACAAGGAGGAGCAGCAGTGGTCTCCCGTGGTGTACTTCGACCGGCCGCGATGCATTCTCTGCTATCGCTGCGTACGGGTGTGTGGCGAGGGCATGGACGTCTGGGCCCTGGGGGTGCAGAACCGCGGCGTAGGCTCGATCATCGCGCCCAATAAAGAGGACCATCTGGAGTGCGAAGAATGCGGAATGTGCATCGATATTTGCCCGGTGGGCGCGCTCACTTCGGGAGCCTATCGTTATAAGACGCGTCCCTGGGAGATGAATCACATCGGAACGACTTGCACCCATTGTGCGGATGGATGCAAGACCACGCTCGGGGTACGCCGCTCCGAAACCGGCATGGAGATCGTACGCGGAGACAATCGCGACAAGAGCGGCATCAACGGTGATTTTCTTTGCATCAAGGGCCGCTACGCCTTCGATTTCGCCCACCGTGAAGACCGCCTGAACCGGCCGCTGATTCGCAAGGATGGGCAACTGACGCCGTCCACCTGGGAAGAGGCGTTTGAGCTGATCGGAAAGCGCTTCAAGGAAGCCCGCGATCAGCAGGGAGGACAGGCGATCGGAGTCGTGGGCTCGAACCGCACCACCAACGAAGAGAACTATCTGTTGCAGAAGTTCGCGCGGGTGGTGCTGCAGACCAACAATATCGACCATCACCGCACCGCCGACTTCCCTGCCCTGGCCGCGGCGCTCAAGGACAAGCCGGGAGCCACGGCCAGTATGCGCGACGTTTTCCACGCGCCGGCAATTCTGCTGATCGGCAACGATCCGACGGAACAGCATCCACTCCTGGCCTGGCAGCTTCGGAACAACGTTCGTCTGCATCGCGCGAAGTTGTACGTGGTGAATTCGGCGGACATAAAGCTCAGGCGGCAGGCAGCGGCATTCTTGCAGATTCCTGTGGGAACTGAGGGTCAAGTCGCCGCGTTTTTGGGCGGCGATGATGGTGCGGCTGAAGGGCTGGGGCCGGTGGCGAACCTCGCGGGCGGGTCGCCCGCGACCACGCTGACAGGTTTCCGAGATCAGTTGCGGGGCGAGCAGAACCTGGTCATTATTTTCGGAGCCGAGGTTCGCGGCAGAGATATTTCATCCCTGGTGACGTTCGGCTCAGGCATCGCCGGCGCGAAGTTTCTTTGTCTGGCCGACTATGCCAACTCGCGGGGCGCGGCCGACATGGGTCTGTATCCTGATTTGTTTCCCGGCTACCATCCCATCACTGAGTCCGGCAAATTCCATGAGGAGTGGGGCGAAGTTCCTCAAGCACCTGGATTGTCGCTACCGGGGATGGTTGACCATGCTCGCGCTGGAAAATTGAAAGCCCTGTATGTCGTGGGTGCGAATCCAGTGGGACGGTTTGGCATCGATCCCTTTGTTTTCTCGCAGAGTTTCGTGGTGGTGCAGGACATGTTCCTGACCGAAACCGCAGCTATGGCCGACGTGGTCTTGCCTGCGGCCAACGCCTACGAAAAATCCGGGACCTTTACCAACACCTGCGGCGATCTGCAACTGGTGAAGAAGGCGGGAGAAGTCAGCGGCAGCAAATCTGACTTTGAAATGATTGTGCGCATCGCTGATGCCATGGGCGCGGATGTTCACAAGCTGGTGCCCTTCGGGCGGGGCGCAGCCGCGGACATGGGACAATCGCGCGGGGCACAATCAGGAGAAGCCGACCGCCATGCGGTCTGGCTGGAAGCGCACGGTCTGGAACCAAAGATGAGCCCCTTTGATCCGACTGCGATCCTGGATGAAATTCAGCGGCTGGTGCCGGGGTATGAAGTTTCGCGGATGAATCTGCTGGCGGGCAACGATCAGCACACGACCCTGATCGGGGCTGCCACCGGGGCCGCACAGGAGTCGAAGCTGATTTATCCCGCGAACGACAATCTTTTCACTTCGGGAACATTGGGACGCTATTCCCGGACGCTGAACTCGGTGATGGAGAGCCACACCCAGCAGCCTGCTGACTCTGAAGTTGCGGCGGACTGAAAGACTCTTTCTTCACATTTACAGGGGTGAGGGCAAGACGCCCTCACGACAGCCGGCGGTCCTGTCCTGAGCGAAGTCGAAGGAACGCCGGCGTACTTGGGAATAACTGGTTGAGCATTACTACCTTCATCATCGTTTCTGTCATCAAGACCGTGCTGGCACTTTTTGTGCTGCTCACGGCCGTGGCGTATACCGTCTGGCTGGAGCGCAAGGTCGTGGGCCACATGCAGAACCGGTGGGGACCCACCCGGGTCGGTCCGTTTGGCCTGCTGCAGCCGCTGGCGGACGGCGTGAAATTTCTGTTCAAGGAAGATCTGACGCCCCCCCATGTTTACAGGCCCTTGTACATCGCGGCCCCGATGATTGCGGTGATATTTGCCCTGACATCGATAGCGGTGATCCCGGTCGGGAATTCGATCACAATCGGGAGCCTGGTCATTCCCCTGCAGATCACCGACGTCAACATCGGCCTGCTGATCATTCTGGGAGTCACTTCGCTGGGCGTGTATGGCGTCGCGCTGGCCGGCTGGTCGTCGAACAGTAAGTATTCACTTCTGGGCGGACTGCGGGCCAGCGCGCAGATGATCAGCTACGAAATTTCATTGGGCCTCTCTCTGGTGGGCGTGTTGATGCTCACCGGCAGCTTCAGCCTGCGCGACATCGTGAACGCGCAGAGCGGGGTCTTCTGGGGATTTATTCCACGCTGGAACATTTTTTACGGCGGGCAGTTCGTCGCTTTCTTTATTTATCTGATGTCGGCTTATGCTGAAACCAATCGCATCCCGTTCGATCTGCCAGAAGCGGAGACCGAACTGGTGGCTGGTTATCACACCGAGTACAGCGCCATGAAGTTCGCCATGTTTTTCATGGCCGAATACGCCAACATGATTACGGTGGCAGCGGTGGCCTCGCTCCTGTTCCTGGGGGGATGGCATGGGCCGGTCTTCGGGCCGCCACTGATGCGGGCGCTTCTCCCGGTGTTTTGGTTTGTGCTTCGGATATTTGGCTTTCTCTTTGTGTATATATGGGTGCGGGGCACGCTGCCCCGGTTTCGTTATGACCAGCTCATGGCATTTGGATGGAAATTCCTGTTGCCGCTGGCGATTGCGAACCTGGTGATCACGGCTTTGGTGGTGGCGTTGCGGGCCTGATTCTTGGTTTCCCGTTTCTGGTTTCCAGTTTTAATGACTCATCTGATCATATTTCTGGCCTTCGGGGCGCTGTGCGTGGCGGGAGCGGTGAACCTGCTGGTGCAGCGGCATCCCATCAACAGCGCGCTTTCGCTGGTGGTGGTGATGGGATCGCTGGCGGTGGAATATCTGCTTCTGGGGGCGGAGTTTGTGGCGGCGGTGCAGGTCATCGTGTATGCCGGCGCCATTATGGTGTTGTTTGTCTTCGTCATCATGCTGTTGAACGCAGGAGAAGAAGAGCGGACCAAGGGGAGCCGCGTGGCGATGCTTTTCGGGATTCCCGGCATGCTCGTGGGGAGCGTGCTCGTGGGATGGTTGTTGATCGAGCGGACCGGCAGCCAGACGGTATCGGCCGGGGCGCTGCCGGGGGCTCCCCGCACGATTGGCTGGCTGCTGTTTCACAACTTTCTGTTGCCGTTTGAAGTAACGTCAATTCTGATACTGATCGCCATCATGGGCGCCGTAGTCCTGGCCAGCCATCCGGACTCTGATCAGGGAAAGAAGGAGGGCTGATGGTGCCGATTTCGTACTACCTGGTGCTGAGCGGGATTTTATTTGCCTGCGGCGTAACCGGATTTCTGATCAAACGCAATATCATCAGCATCTTCATGTCGATTGAGTTGATGTTGAATGGCGTGAACCTGTCATTCGTCGCCTTTGCCGCGCAATGGCACGCTCTCAGCGGTCAGATATTCGTGTTTTTCGTAATGGTAGTGGCGGCGGCCGAAGCCGCAGTCGGACTGGCCATCATCATCGCGGTGTACCGCACGCGGGAGACTCTCAACATCGACCAGGTGGACCTGCTCAAACTATGACGCCCGACCTGCATCTGTGGCTGATTCCGGTGTTGCCGCTGCTGGGCGCCGCCGTCAATGGTCTGCTGGGCAAGAAGTTTTCCCGGCAGACGGTGGCGGCGGTGGCGCTCCTGTTCAGCGGGGCGGCGTTTGCCATGGTTCTGCTGGTCGCTTCGCGGTTTTCTTCATTGCCCACGCCGCATGTCGAGTATCTGGCTACCTGGATCCGGGCAGGAAAGTTTCAGGTGGACTTCTCGTTCTACCTCGACCAGCTTTCGCTGGTGATGCTGCTGGTGGTCACCGGCGTCGGCTTCCTTATTCATATCTACTCTGTCGGATACATGTGGGAGGAAGGCGGGTTCTACCGCTTTTTTTCCTATCTCAACCTGTTCATGTTTTTCATGCTGACCCTGGTCCTGGCCAGCAATTACCTGCTGATGTTTATCGGCTGGGAAGGCGTGGGCCTGGCTTCGTATCTTCTGATCGGGTTCTGGTTCACTAAGGATTCAGCAGCGGCGGCGGGCAAGAAGGCATTCATCGTCAACCGCATCGGCGACTTCGGATTTCTGATCGCACTGTTTCTTCTCATCAAGCACTTCGGCACGCTCAACTTTGACCAGGTTTTCCAGGGCGTCGTTCCCATGGGTGCCGAGACAGGCGGGGCGGGACTGCTGACCGCGGTCGGACTGCTGCTGATGGTTGGGGCCGCGGGCAAGTCGGCGCAGATTCCTCTCTACGTCTGGTTGCCGGATGCGATGGAAGGCCCTACGCCGGTTTCCGCGCTGATTCACGCTGCGACCATGGTGACCGCGGGCGTGTACATGGTTTCGCGCTCGCATGTGATCTTCGAGCGGGCCCCGATGGCCATGACCGTGGTCGCTATCATTGGGACGTTAACGGCCCTGTTTGCTGCCACCATCGGTATCACGCAGACCGATATCAAGAAAGTACTGGCGTATTCCACTGTCTCGCAACTGGGATACATGTTCATCGCCTGCGGAGTGGGCGCCTTCTCCGCCGCGATTTTTCATTTGATGACGCACGCATTCTTCAAGGGTCTTCTGTTTCTGGCCGCGGGGTCGGTGATTCACGCCGTAAGCGGCGAGCAGGACATGCGGCAGATGGGTGGGTTGCGGACGAAAATTCCCTGGACATTCTGGACCATGACCATTGCGACCTTCGCCATCGCCGGAATTCCACCGTTTGCCGGATTCTTCAGTAAGGATGAAATTTTGTGGCGGGCTTATCAGACCAGTTGGGTTTACTGGTTCATTGGGCTGTTCACGGCGTTTCTCACATCGTTCTATATGTTCCGGCTTTGGTTCATGACTTTCTTTGGGGAGTATCGAGGAGTGGCGGAGAATTCGCATCACGAACCGGCCCACGATATAGCCCCTGCCGACACGCGGGCGGGGGCGCCCGCGCCACATGGGCATGGGCATGGCGGGATCCACGAGAGTCCACGGCTCATGGTGGTGCCGCTGGTGGTGCTGGCACTGCTGTCTTTCACCGGCGGTTGGATTGGGGTTCCGGCATCGCTCGGCGGAAGTAATCGTTTTGATAAATTTCTCGGGCCGGTTTTCCATGCTACCTCCCTCGGAGCTGAGGGACACGGAGCAACGACTCCAGACCAATCGGAAGGGCCCGAAGCGCAGGCTGGTCGTGCAACTGAGTTGATCTTTACCGGGATTTCAGTCTTCGCTGGACTGCTTGGATTTCTCCTGGCCTGGCTGCTCTACTATCGCAACCCGCAGTTGCCGCTGCAGATCGCGACTGGGCTCGGAGGGCTTTACCAGGCGGTCGTCCACAAGTATTACATCGACGAACTGTATGCAGCTCTGTTCGTGAAGCCGCTCATTGCCGGCTCGGCTCTGATTCTTTGGCACGGAATTGACCGGGACGTGATTGATGCAACGCTCGACAACAGCGCGCATGGAGCACGCGAGGTTTCGGATTCGGTTCGGCACATGCAGTCCGGCAACTTGCGTTCTTACGCCGGGTGGGTGGCGGCCGGCGCCGCCGCGGTGATCGCGTACATGATCTGGATGGGAACACGATGAACCTTCACGCGATCGAGATGGACAAGTGGAGTCCGATCATTCTGACGCTGGTGACGTTCATCCCGCTGGCGGGTGCGCTCCTGCTCCTTTTGTTGCCGCGGCGCCATCGTGATATCCGCGTGTTTTCCCTGGTGGTAACGCTGCTGACCTTTGTCCTGTCCTTGCATCTGCCGGTACACTTTCACCGCGCCCAGAGCGGATTCCAGTATGAACTCGACCATGCCTGGATTCCCACACCCAACATTCACTACCACATGGGAGTGGACGGAATCTCCATGTGGCTGGTGGTGCTGACCACCTTTCTGACTCCGTTGTGCGTGCTGATCTCATGGAAATCGATTAACGAGCGGGTGAAGGAGTTCTTCATCATCCTGCTGGTCCTCGAAACAGCACTGATCGGCGTGTTCGTTTCTCTGGACCTGTTTCTGTTTTACTTCTTCTGGGAGGCAACCCTGATTCCGATGGCTTTGCTGATCGGAATGTACGGGCACGGGCGCAAGGTTTACGCCGCGGTGAAATTCTTTTTGTACACCATGATTGCCTCGGTGTTCATGCTGGCAGCGATCCTTTGGCTCTACGCCAAGGTCGGGACCTTCGATTTTGTGACTATCCAGAACGCAATCCGCAGCGGGCAGGTTGCCGGTTTCGCCAGCGCGGCGCAGTGGCTTTTCCTGGGTTTCTTCATTGCGTTCGCGGTCAAAGTTCCGCTCTTTCCTTTTCATACCTGGCTGCCGGACGCCCACGTGGAGGCGCCCACCGCAGGTTCGGTTCTGCTGGCCGGCGTGCTGCTGAAGATGGGGACCTACGGCATGCTGCGCTTCAACCTGGGATTATTTCCCGACCAGGCCCGCGCCAACGCCTGGTGGGTGATGATTCTGGCGCTGATCGGCATTATCTATGGCGCGCTGGTGGCGCTGGTCCAGCCCAACATGAAGAAGCTGATTGCCTATTCTTCGATCAGCCACTTAGGTTTTGTGGTGTTGGGAATCTTCAGCTTTACCCAGGCGGGGCTGGATGGAGCAACCTTCGTGATGCTGGCCCACGGGGTCTCCACCGGCGCGCTCTTCATGCTGGCCGGCGCGTTGTACGAGCGCCGTCACACTTATGAGATTTCGGAATTCGGCGGGCTAGCAACCTCAATGCCGGTGTACGCCAGTTTCTTTCTCTTTATCGTGCTGGCATCGGTGGGGCTGCCATTGCTGAACGGATTTATCGGCGAATTTCTGGTGCTCAGTGGAGCATTTCAGGACCGCGCCGTTTACGGAATTCTGGGTGCTACCGGGGTGATCTGGAGTGCCGGTTACCTGCTCTGGATGTATCAGCGAGTTTTCTTCGGGAAGATCACGCACACCGTGAACCAGGCACTTCCTGATCTGGACACCCGCGAGCGGATTGCCCTCCTGCCCGCTGCCGCGGCGGCGCTCGTGATGGGCGTAGCGCCTCTGCTATGGCTGAACGCCATTGATCCGGCCGTCCAAACTGCATTGGCGCCGTTTGCGGAATTGGCCAGCAAGGTGGTCGGCCAGTGAACCCCGCTGGAATCGGCCAGACACTTCCCCAGGGTGTGGAATACGTTCGCATCCTGCCGGAAATCGTCCTCTCACTGTTCGGCATGGTCATCATGGTGCTCGACCCGCTGGTGGACGAGCGCGTCAGCCAGAAACTACTTGGCCTCATCGCCTTGATCGGTTCGGTAGCCGCGATTGCGGCCGCGCTGTACCAGTCGCAATATCCCGGCCTGGGATTCTGGGGCATGGTCAAGGTGGATGCCTTCAGCACCTTCTTCCATGTCCTGGTCACGGCGATCGCTGCAGTGGTCATCCTCAGTTCTTACGAGTACATGGAAGTGCAGCGGATCCGGGCGGGTGAGTATTATGCCCTGATTCTCTTCGGGACCGTCGGCATGTGCCTGATGTCGTCGGCAGTTGAGTTGGTGCTGATCTTCATCGCCCTGGAAATTTCTTCGATTTCCACTTATGTTCTGGCCGGATTCAGGAGGCGGGCGGCCATCAGCAGTGAGGCCTCGCTGAAATATTTCCTGCTGGGTTCGTTTGCCACGGCCTTCTTTCTTTATGGAGTGGCGTTGATGTTTGGCGCTACCGGGTCCACCAGCATTGCGGTGATTGGCGAGGCCCTGCGATCGAACCAGATTCCGCTGCTGGCCTATGCCGGCGTAGCGTTCATGTTCGTGGGACTGGGCTTCAAAGTGGCCGCTGCTCCGTTTCATATCTGGACGCCAGACGTGTACGAAGGCGCTCCGGCACCCGTGGTCGGATTCATGTCCACCGCGCCTAAGGCGGCGGCGTTTGCTGTTCTGTTGCGTCTGATGTTTGAAGCCAACGCTCCCGGACGCTTGGGCCTGATTTGGGTGACGGCGGCGCTCTCCATGACTCTGGGGAACGTGGGCGCGCTGGTGCAGCAGAATGTTAAGCGGCTGCTGGCCTACTCTTCCATCGCGCATGCCGGATATGTGCTTGTGGCCTTTGCGGCGCTGCCCAGCAATGGCATTCCCGCGGTAATGTTTTACACGGCCTCATATGCAGCCATGAATGTCGGGGCTTTTGCCGTGGTCAGCCACATCGCGGGCGCTGGAGAACGCTTTGTAACCCTCGACGACTACGCGGGGCTGGGCCGCCGCTCGCCGCTGCTGGCCGCTACGCTAACCATATTTTTGCTGTCCTTGATCGGAATTCCGATGACGGGCGGTTTCTTCGCCAAGTTTTACGTCTTCAGCGCTGCGCTGCAAGCCAACCTGGTTGGACTCACGATTATCGGCGTACTCAACAGCGCCGTGGGCGCGTACTACTACCTGCGGATCATCGTGATGATGTATATGCGTGAAGCACGGGAGGAAGTCCCGGCGGCGATCCCGGTTTCGCCCGCTCTCGGCGTTGGCCTGGCCATCAGTGTGGCTGCCACGCTCTATCTGGGCCTGTTGCCTGGGCGAATTCTTGAATACGCCTCGCGCTCCGCGGCGGAGCTTCTACGTTAAGTCTTCGGGTCTAGCGTGTGTACGGTAACGGGTTACGATTGTTACCGCAGACCCAGCAGCGGCGAATCGCCAAATCCTCCAAAACCAAAGCCCAGCGGGCGTTTTGCCATATGCAAAAAAGTGCGCTTAATTCACAGATGACCAATTGACAATCCGCAACTATGCGTTCATCATGGGTTCCTAAACGAGAATATTTGGGAGCCTTGGAGGTCGGTCATGAGCGAGTTCATTCAGAGGATTTGGTTCGAAGACCAGGGGCAGGACATCGCGGAGTACGCGGTCATGCTGGCAGTGATTCTGGTTCTGGTCGTCGGAACGATACGCCTGGTCGGCACGAACGCCAACAACGTCTTCTCCAACGTCGCCAGCTCAGTTCAATAGTCGCTCAACTCACTGGTTCAAACAGGCTGATTCGCCAGCCGGTAAAGGATTTCGCCGGCGTGGGGAATCAGCTTGATGCCCTCGGCTTCGCGTCCCTGCCACTCTTCCAGCTTGATGCTTCGGGGATCGAGGTAGTTGAGGTTTAACCGCCGGCAGCGTTCTTCTGGAATGCCGGTGGCGAGCGTGACTTTGATCCGCAGGTCCTCACTCCCGGTCGCGGGGTCGTAACTGCCCTGCCCGATCAAATGCGTGGAGTGAGCAATCACACCACGAGGCACCCTCGCGAAGCGCTCCCATTGTTTGAGAAAGTAGTCGCGGCAGTGATAGCCGATCCGGTCGAGGAAAGCTCCGTGGGTGTAGCTGAATTCTGTAATGTGCGGGGCGTAGATCACGACCTCGCCACCGTCCGCCATGGCAGGCTCGAGTTTGTACATACCCTTGGCGCCGGTCCAGATGTCGTCATACATCCGGGGCAACACCGAGAGGACACGGCGAAACGGACGATCCACCCACTGAATATGTTCTTGCGCTGACTGCGCGGCTGCCGCCTTCCAGGCATCGACTGCGGATCCGAAAAACATGCCGGCAATCTCCTGCTGTCTCAGCACCAGCGCAAAGCAGGCGACGGGCACCGTCACCTTTTCGGCGGCGCGATCGATAAGCGCGCGCACCGGAGTGCAGGCGGTGCCGATCAGGTTGTAACTCCCCAGCAGAGCGCCCAGCCAGTGGGTTTGATTAATCATTTCTCCGGTGCTGACGCCGGGAAACAGATACTTATTTCCTCCTGAAAAGCCAACCACCTCGTGCGGGAAGACGGGACCGCAAATCAGCACCTGGTCGTAGTCGAAGAGCAGGCGATTGATCTTGACCAGGATCGCTTCCGACAAAAGGCCGCCCGAGGCGTCTGAGACTGCATTCGCGGGGATCGTGCCCAAATCCACAAACGTATTGTTGAGGTCCCATCGGTGATTGGTGACCCGAGCCTTGCCGCACATTCCGTTGACGACAGGCTGTCCCATGAGCCGGGTAAGCTGGGCCTCGCTCATCTGGGGATGCGTACCGAGGGCGACAAGGTAGTCGCAAGCGGCAGCCCGCGCGCCGATTTCTGCCTGCAGAAGCTGGAACATCAGCGGCATCGGCATGGTGCGAGTGCCGTCGGGAATGATGGTGAGCACACGCTTGCCGGTGAGGTTGAGGCCGGCAGCGGCCTGGGCAACGATCTGGCGGGCATCATCAGGAGATAGGACTGGGCTTTTGTTGATGGTCACGGTTTCGCGGCTTAGATTCTTTTTCCTGCGTGCTGCCGCCCAATGAATTATCCCATTATTTGCGACTGAACAATAAGCCGATCAGGCTCGAACGGCCAAACCTCAGGCGCTGAAGCGCGGGCGCGTCCTCGCAATCCAGCAGTGCGAGCAAATTCGTGCCCTTCCCGTTGGCAACTCGGCGATACCTGTAATTCGGGCCCCGCCCATCACAGCGCTCCTGCCTTTTCCAGCGCGGCCTTCATTCCTGCCCAGCTTTCAATGGTGGAGGCCTCGGGCGTGCCGGCGCCGCGCCAGTGAGTTTCCAGGCTCACGACATGGTGATAGCCGTCGCGCTTGAGTGCTTTGTATTGGCCTACCCAGTCGATCATGCCTTTGCCCATGGCGGCCCATTCGACTCCCTTGGCCGTCTTGGTCGCGTCTTTGCAGTGACAGTGACCGATGCGGTTTTTAGGCAGAAGATTGTAGCCGTCCGGATAGGGCGTCTCGCCAAACATGGCGGCGTTGCCGGGGTCCCAGTTGAGCATGAAAGCCGGCGACGGCACGCCGTCGAGCACCTTGGCGGATTCGGCTCCAGTTGCGGTGTTGCAGGCGAATTCATTTTCCAAAATGAGAATAAGGCCAATCTTGCGCAGCTTTTCGGCAGCCTGCTGCAACTGATCATTCATGGCCTTGCGGTAAGGGGCCTGGTCCTCCAGGCGCCAGAAATCGAAGCAGCGGATGCGATCGGTGGAAAACTTTTTGGCCAGTTCAATGGCGCGATCAAGAACTTCACCCTGCTGGTCGTAGGTAAAGTTCGCATTGAATTGATCGTGTTCCGGGCTGAACTTTGATTTGGGCGCGCCGGCGAAATCCACTTTGAAAAGCGGGCTGGCGATATCGGTGACGCGCAGCTTGTTCTTTTTAAGGATGCGTTGCGCCTCCGCTATCTCGTTGGCGTCGAGAGCGGCCACATTCTTGTTCCACATGCTGCGAAGTTCCATCCACTCCATCCCGAATTGCTGGGAAGCGATCTCGCAGGCGTGACCGAAGTCCTGCGAGATCTCGTCGTTGATTACGGCTATCTTGAACGGCGACTTGCCAAGGCGAGGGACCTTGGAGATCGAGGACGATTGAAAGGGAGCGGCGGAGAGGTTGCTGTTGGCGGCAGCCAGTATTCCCAGGCCGGCAATAAACTCCCGTCGTGAAACATCTGATCGCATTGGTTGCGGCGACTCCCAGGCCGGCGGCGGCTTCACGGATCGTCAGTATGATTGCTTGATTTTCGATTTCAAGCCGTGGGCCAGTTTTTCAATCTGCTCAGCCTTCTTGACGGCGTCCAGAGACAGGACGCCCTGATTCTTGTCCACATATTCTTTCAGATCGGTAGATAGCTGAAACAGTTTTTCGGTGTCGCGCTTGATTTCCTCTTGCAGCATCGCGTTGGCCTTTTGGGCCCGCTCCCTGTCTATATCTTCCTCGGTACGTACCGGTATGTTCCCCGTGGTCGGGCCCTGCCGGACGGAGGGTGGGAGGTGTATGGTCTGGCCCGATGCAAGGCTGCCGCTTGCCCAGATGAGGCAGATAAACAACGGCACAACTGTCTTGAGCATGACGAACCTCCAGCGGAAGTGCGTTCTGACGTACTATACACCGCCGGACGGCTGGCATTTGAGACTGCATTGGGTGGCGGGCTGGATTGGATTGAACAAGACTCCGCAAACCCGAAGTCATCCTGAAGGGGCTTCAGTCCAGAAGGATATGGCGCGCAAAACGCACTTGAGGGACAGCCGCTGATTTGCTCCACGTCAGATGCTTCGCGAGTTCAGCACAACACCTCGCAAACGGTCAACAGCTTCGCTCCAAGCAGCGTTGGACTGCGTGTCAGTGAACCGGTTCGAGAATCAACTTCTGTACTCGCCAGTTCAGCAGCTCGGCGACGAAGAGTTCGTTTTCCGATGGACACGCGATTTCGTGAATCCAGCCAAACTGTTTTAGCTGCTTGCCGGATTCACCCAGCACACCGAGGATCTTTCCGTCCAGAGTCAGCTTGTAAATGCGGCCGGGATAGCCGTCCGAGCTGTACAACACCTGGTTAGGCGGAGGTGTGATGCATATGGCCCAGGGTGCGCCCGGCGCCATGGTCTGGTTGCCGATGGCGGGCAGCTGCGGCTTGTTGCCGATGGCGGGTCGCGCGCTGGGATCGAACGGCACGTCGATGACGATCTGCCGCAGGAATTTTCCATCGCCGTCAAAAACCTGAATGCGGCGGTTGCCGCGGTCGGCGACGTAAACATTTCCCTCGGCGTCGACCGCGATGCTGTGCGGAGTGCTGAACTGTCCGGGCTGGTCGCCGGGTTCGCCCCAGGACTTGAGCCAGTTGCCGCTCTTGTCAATCTTGGCAACACGTGAATTGATATAGCCGTCACTGATGTAGGTGTTGCCGGCTGCGTCCCAGGCCATGTCCGTGACCTGGCGAAACATGCCGTCCACCGGCGGCAAGGGGGGCCGGGGATGCTTCAACGGCGCCGTGCCTTCGTCAGAGGCTTCCTGCTTGCGCCCGAAGACCATGGCCACGCGGCCTTGCGGGTCGAACTTGATGACCATATCGGAGCCCTTATCGGCGACCCAGATGTTGTCATCCCGGTCGATCTTTACCGAGTGCGCGAAAGACCAGGCGTAGAGGTTGTGGCCGATCTCGCGCTGAAAGTAACCACTGCTGTTGAATTCCAGAAGTTGTGCGGCGCCGGCGCCATAGGCGGGGCCGGTTGTGCCGCCACGCGAGAAGACGAAAATGTGTCCCTTGGAGTTGACCGCAACCCCAGCCACTTCGCCCAGATACATGTCCGGAGGCAGTTTGAGAAACCCGGGAACGGAACGATATGGGATTTCAGGCACGCGCGCCGGTTGCGCGAGCAACGTACCGCCCAGGGCGAGGAATAAAAGCAGAGCACACTGTCTCATGGGTCTCCGAATGTCACGGCCCTTTCAGTCTAAGCGCCGTGACCAGCGGCAAATACTATGACAGCACCGTCGGGATCGGTAACGGAGACGGCATGCCGGCTCTCTTGCACCTTGAGTCCACGGCTGCGTAACTCATGCGCCGCCTGCCCAACGTTCGTCACTACAAACACTACACGAGGCTTCGCAGTTGGGGTGTCGAGCTGGAGTTCCACTTTGTCGCCCGAATTACCGGCTGCGTACATTTCGTTTCCATCGGGGCCGGCACTTTTAAATGCCAGTTTGCCGGTGTAGTACGAGCGCTCCACCGCCAGGTCCCGGACCGGGGTTGTTGCCTCGATCATATGAGTCGAAATGCGGCTCGGCAACAGATGCTGGCCCCGGCTCCGGGAATGCAATGAATCCGGCATGTACTGCGTGTACTCCAGCAGCTGGTTGTCCGGGCCGCGCATGACGAACAGCAGATTGCCGGCGCGAGCTTTCTTGGCCTCGGTGGGTTGCAGGCCCCGTTCAACGTAGGCTTTGTGCAGCGCCTCAATGTCGGCCACTTCGAAGCAAGTGTGCAGGATGCCGCCTGGCTGGGAATCGGTGCTGCGCGGAATCAACTCAATAAATTGACGATCATTGACTTTAACGTATGAGACCGAGACTATGCCGCCGTCCGTGAAATTGAAAGCTTCTTCAAATCCGAGCATTTTGTAGAACGCCTGCGATTTCTGCAGGTCGCTCACTCGCAGAGCTACATGAGCAATGCCAGTCAAGTCCGTCGACTGCGCTCGCGCATCCTGGGCAGAGAAGAACCCGAGGAGCGCGATCGTGATCAGGCCCGTCCTGCAAAGGAAAGAGGATCGTTCGCGCAACAACATTTTCAATGTTCCGCTCCAGCGGGGAATCGGACAAAAGCCTACACCAACCCCGCGTACACTGGCTAGCTTCCCTCCATTTAGATTTCGTAAAGCCATGGTTCACAATTTCACCCTTGTAAGAGCGTCAAGATGCTCTGCTATGATGCCGACCGTTCGTTACAGGAGAGGGACGGCTCGACCGGTCCCACACCGTCGGCCCGTGCTCGACACTCGTGACGACGAATCCATCATGACCATCCACATCGGCCTGATCGGCGGAGGCAACATCAGCGCGACGCACGCACGGGCAGCTCGGGCGATTCCCGGAGTTCGAGATCGCTGCAATCTACGGAACGAATGCCAATAAAGTCGCGGCCCTCTGCCAGGAACACGGCGCCAAGTCGTATCACGACTTCGACGCGTTTCTGGAGCATCGTCCGATGGACCTGGTCGCGATCGGCAGCCCATCCGGGCTGCACGCAGCTCAGGGCATTGCCGCGGCGCAGCGCGGTCTTCATGTGCTGACCGAGAAGCCGATCGACATCAGCACGGAGCGAGCGGACGCGTTGATCGAAGCAGCAACGCACTCCGGCGTGAAACTTGGTGTCATGTTTCAGGACCGGGTGAAGCCCGGAATTCGAGAACTCCGCGAATGGATCCGCACCAGTGCCCTAGGCAAACCTCTCCTGGTTGATGCTCGGGTCAAATGGTACCGGCCTCCCGAATACTACAGCGGGTCGCGCTGGCGTGGCACGCAGGCGCTGGACGGCGGGGGCGCGCTCATCAATCAAGCTGTGCATACCGTCGATCTTTTGTTGTGGCTGCTGGGGGATGTGGTCCGGGTGCGGGCGCGCACGGCAACACTACTTCACGCGATCGAGGCGGAAGACACTGCGCTTGCCATTCTCGAATTTGCCGGCGGCGCCTTGGGGACTCTGCAGGCCACGACTGCGGCTTATCCCGGATATCCGCGGCGCGTGGAGATTACCGGAACCGAGGGCACGGTGATCCTTGAACACGATCGTGTCGTCGCTGCGAACTTTCGTACTCCGCCACCCGGCACCATCGGCGGGATTGCTCCGGACGAAGACCAGAGCGCTTCATCGGCAGTGGTCAGCGACGTTCGCGGACATCAGGCATTGTTTGAGGATTTCCTTCAGGCGATTGAGCGCGACACAATTCCAATCTGCGACGGGCACGAGGGACGACGAAGTATCGCCCTGGTGGAGGCAATCTATCGGGCGGCGCGTAACGGGATGGCTGTAGCCCTGGAGAAACCCTGAGGTTACCCGCAACCCAACCGGCGGGCGCAGTCGCGCAGTATTTCCGATTCCCATGAGGGACGTCGTGGATTTTCGGGATGAACCCGATCGCTGGGAATTCGTCCGGTCAAATGAAGAAACACTGCCGCAGAGTGCTTGTAGGCCGGAACCGGTGGGCGAAAGGCCACGTTGCCCAGATACTGCAGATCATCTGAAAGGGAGTAGTACGCGGGATCTCCGGTTTCCCAGAGACGGTCGCGCTCGGCGAATTTCTCCGGGGCGAGGCTGGCCAGGCCCAGCAGGTAGTCCGAGCCGTACTCGATCATGCTGATTCCCAGATCGTTTCCGGTGTAGATGCGGAAGTCCGGACGGTGCGCGTCGCGCAGGGCGAGGCGCTGCAGCTCGACCAGCCGATCGAGCGATGAATGCTTCATGCCCTTGATTTCGGGAATATCCATCAGACGACGGACAGTCTCTTCGTCGAAGATTTCGCCATTGGGTGCGAACATGGTGCCCAATTCAAAAGCCAGCACGTGGGGATACCCGGTACACGCGGCTTTGTAAATCGCGGCTTTTTCCATGGACCCCAGACCGTGCAGCCGTGCACTCTGAAACAGGATCGGAGTGCCGCCGGCCTGCACGATGGCATCCATCTGCTGCCGGTAGAGTGTGACGATGTCGCCGGTTTGATTCTCAATATAGGCTCCGGCAATGAATGCACCGTTTTTGCCCAGCGCCTCGGCAGTCCAGCGCAGCACATCGCGTTTTTCCGGTTCACTCAGGTAGTTGACGTAGCCGGTGTCCATGTTGACGGCGTTCATCAGTCCAGCCTGGTGGGTTGCGATCAAGTGTTGTTTGAACGATTCGACTGCTACCTTCCCGTCCGCCTCATACGGCAGCAAGGCCGCGGCAATTCCCTGGACTTTCCGGCCCAGCTGCCGTCGTTCGATCAGGGATGCAATGTTCATGCCCGCTTTCTCCGGATCTGGATCTCGAGAATCATGGCCGTGTCAGTGCTTTTTGGCGATGGTCAGTTGGGTCATCAGTTCGGAATCTTTGTAGAAACTATCCAGCGGGTAGCATCCAGAAGGCAAGCCCTTGCGTGGCGCGGTGGTGCAATCGCTGAAGGTCCTGCAGATTCGCTTGCGTTCGATGCTGCGCCCTTCCGACGCGTCCCAGAGCAGTTCGGGATAAGTCAACACCATTCGTCCCAGCCCGACCATGTCCACCCAGCCTTCCCGCAGAGCAGCCTGGGCCACATGCGGCAGGAAATCCTGCAAATAGCTGTAGCCGGTGCCGACCAGGATCAGGTTGGGAAATTGTTGTTTCAGTTGCCGCGTCGCTTCCATCTGGCGCGCCACGCTGAAGAGCGGGTCCTCCGGCGGCAAATATCCATCCGAGGGCGGATAAAGCGCGGGCCGTTGCAGGTGCGGGTTGTAGTAGGGACTTCCCGCCGTGATATTCACCAGCCGAATCCCAAGCTGCTCCAGCAAGGACAGAAAACGAACCGGCTCGTCCAGGTCCGACTCGGTTGGGTCCAGCGGGTTTACGCCGAAGCCCCAACGGTAAGGAATGTCGTTTTTGTACACTTCAGGAATTCCAGGACCCAGCTTGCCATTCGCCGACTTTGCAGGGTCGGGATGAAAGGGCACGCTGTCAATCGCGGAAAGGCGGACCGCGATCTTGAGTCCCGGAGCGAGGGAACGAAGACCCTCGACAACCTCACGCAGGAAGCGGGTGCGATTCTCGAAAGTTCCGCCGTAGCGCCCGGGGCGGGTGTGAGCGCTGAGAAATTCATGGCCCAGGTAGCCGTGGCAATGTTTTATATCGACGAAGTCGAAACCAAGCTTCCAGGCCAGGAGCGCGGCCTTGTGAAAGTTTCCAATGCTGGCTTCAATCTCCGCGTCGGTCAGCACAGGAAAGTCTGCGGGCAATCCCAGCCGCCGATCGAGGAAAGGATGGTGGTAGAGAATGCGCGGCTCAGGGCGGCCGTGCGCGTTGGGACGGCTGTAGCGGCCGGAATCCGTAAGCTGCAAACCGATCAGCGGGCCTTCGTCGGAGCCAGTAGTCAGGCGATGCTCTCTGATCAACGTGTCACGCAGGCGGGACAAGCCTTCATGGGTGTGTGCGGCGGCCACCAGTTGATTGGGATTGGCACGCGCTTCGTGGGAGACGGCGACCGCTTCTCCGCCCCAAATCAATTTCGCTCCGCTGCGGCCGAAGCGCTGCCAGCGCCGGAGCGTGTTCTCGGAAGGGTTGCCGTCGAGCGAACCGTCCCAGCCCTCCATGGGATGCACTACGATCCGGTTGCCGATCTTTGATGTCGCCACGGACCAATGGCTGGCGCAGTGGCGATTCCGTTCCTGACAGAAGTTCGTGATCGCACGGGATGGTCACACCGAGCGATTGCAGGTGCTGCTGAAATCCGGAAACGTTTTTCACCGTGCCCAGGCGCAGAATGGGGCGGGCGCTCACGCGATTGTCTTTCTCTGTTTGGGTAATCCCAATACAGCGGCAGCGCCGACGAGCGCGATCGCAACCAGCACGAAGCAGCTTTCGGAATAGTTGCCAGTAGCGTCGCGCAACCGTCCGGTGATCCAGGGTGATATCGCTTCAGCAATGCCACCCGCGGTCAGAATGACGCCCAACAGCCTGCCCAAAATCTGCATACCGAAGATTTCCGCGGTCATCAACGGAATGATCATGTAGTCGCCGCCCAGTCCGACTCCAAATACCGCCGCAGACACATACATCGCGAGCCTGGTGCGCCCTAGGAACAGAAGCGGAATGCCGGCCGCGACCAGCAAATAAGTCAGCAACATCACATACTTCTTGGAAAAGCGATCCGCCAGCCAGCCCATGAGCAGGCGCCCTACGATACTAAACGACAGCACCAGCGACAGAACTCGAGCCGCTTCGCCTTGGGTGAAATGCCGGTCGAGGCTCAGGAAGAGTTTGAGATTTTGCTGAGTGCCGCTGACCGCCGCGATCGAGCACATGCTGCCGAATGTGAGCAGGAAGAATGGAAGCGTTTTGAAGGCACGCATTACGTCGGCGGTCCCGGACACTTTGCGATCTGCTGTCGATCGCGACGGCGCCTCCTTCACGAAAAAGGCCAGCGGAAGCGAGACCACAATGATCAGAAAGCCCAGCCATCGCAATGCCGCCTGCCAGCCGAAGTGCTCTATCAGCGCGTGCGAGATCCAGGGCACGGTGGCGCCGCCGATTCCGATTCCCAGGTACGCGAAGCCCATGGCCTTGCCGCGCGACTTGTCGAACCAGCGCGATAACAACACCTGGTTGGGCAACGGACCTCCACACACATAGCCCAAGGCATTGAAGAAATAGAACAGATAAAACATACCGAGAGTAGAGACCCAGCCCAGTCCCACCAGCGCTCCGCCAGCCATCAGAATGCCGGCCATCATGACGCGACGCGGGCCGAAACGGTCGATGATCCATCCGGCGATGAATCCGAAGATAGGTCCGACAACCAGTTTGCTCAGTGCGTTTCCGGAGGTCACCTGTGCGCGTGTCCATCCGAACTGCTGCACCATGAAGTCGTAGTAAAACGGCAGTCCCCAAAGCGCGAGGCCTACGATGCAGAACAGGACGACGAAGGCCGTGATCGCCACTTGCAGCGCTCCGGAATCTATGGCCCGCTCTGGATCGCCGGTGGCCGCGGCCCCTCGAGGATTCTGTTGTGCAGTTTCCAACAATGGCTTCGATTCTCTCACCTTGCTCCTCTTCGGCACTGCCGGCTTTGCGCGAGCGGGACGCTCGCGCCTACGTTTAGCTCAGCTCCCTCCGAAAACCTCTGGTATGATGCCGGGCGGATTTCACCATATCATCTGCCAGAGGCGCTCATGACCATCACGCGACGTGAAATGTGCATCCTGCTTCCTGGGCTTCTGCCGGCTGCGGCCGCGCTCGATTCTTTCGCCGAAGCCGACACTTCCCTGCCCTCGGCAAATTATCCCTATGACAAACTGCCTGTACACACTCTCGACCATGCTGAAATGCGCCGGGTCCTGAAGGGCAAGCTTGCCACCGGAGAAGCCCTGGAGGTGCACGAAACCACGCTGCCGCCAGGGGGAGCGCCGCACGCGCCGCACCATCACGTGCACTCCGAAATGTGGCTCATTCGGAAAGGCATGGTCGAGCTTACGGTCAACGGCGCCAGCTACCGCCTGGGCCCGGGCTCGGTGGGCTTCGTTCATTCGAATGACGAGCATGGAATCAGGAATGCCGGTTCGACTCCAGCCAGCTACTTCGTAGTCGCGATTGGGCCTGGAGCGGACGCCTGATGCTTTCATTTCGTTGTGCTTCGACGGGCAGAGTATAGGCTGAGAGGGGAATACACTCTGTTTAGTTCGGCTGAAGGTTACAGTTAGTTTTTACGAATTGACAGGGTCGAAATCGGGTTCTTATAGTTGCGGGGCCGTATAGACGTCCAGGCTCCGAGCGGAGCCCTCGGCCAGCGCCGGCGCTACATCGGGCGCGCAATTTTGAGGTGAGGATCCGATGAAAGTATTTGGCTGCTGGGTTTGCTTGCGATCACTCTGGTCATGGTCAGCGCGGAGGAAAAAGTGCCGGAAGGATTTCAACATTGGACGGGCGCATCGCTGAAAGAACTGGAGCAAACGCTGAAATCAGAGGCCGATGCCAGTCCTCATCACATGTCGGTGCGCGCCCTGGGAGATTTTCCTCTGGACAAGTTCATGCTTTCACGCCGCCAGATCGACGGCATGCCTGAATGGCATGAGAATCAGGCGGATGTTTTCTTCGTGCAATCCGGTTCGGCCACGCTCGTTGTGGGCGGCACCCTGGTGGGCGCGGAATCCACTGAGCCGCATGAGAAGCGTAACGGGACCATTCAGGGTGGCGTCAGGCAGAAGCTTTCCGCGGGCGACATCGTTCGCATTCCTCCCAAGGTACCGCATCAGCTCTTGCTCGATGGCTCGCCGGAATTCACCTACTTTGTGATCAAGGTGAAAGGCTATTAGAGACTTTGGAAAAGCCGGCTTCTGTCTTCCATTCGGTCTTGCCTCCACTTTCGTTCGTCGCTTCACGACAGGAAAGGCTTCCATTTTTCGAGCACTGCCTTGATCTCGGCAATTTCGTCTGATCGCACGTTGGGGAGAGGGGGACGGACCGGACCGGCTGCCAGGCCGATCAGGTTCATCATTTCTTTCATGACCGAGACTTCGTATCCCTTGCGGCGTGTGCGAATGGCGTACAGCGGATTCACATATTCGCTCATCAGCTCGGCCAGCGCGGGGGAATCCCCGGCGGAAGCGAGTTCATCCAGGCGCAACGAGAGCTTGGGCGCGACGGTGGCAATACTCGAAGTGTAAGTGCGGATGCCGATCCTGTAATAGGCCGGAACGGACGCATCACCGGCACCGCCGATCCAGTACAAGCGGTCGCCCACACGATCCATGATCTGCTTGTAGCGCGTCGTATCGCCCTGTCCATCTTTCCAGGCGATCAGCGTGGGAGTTCTTGCCGCCAATTGCTCGACCCATTCGGGCGACGGCTTCACCCAGTCGCGACTGTAAACGAACAGGCCCAGGGGCGTGGCGGCTCCGATCGCCGCATAGTAGTCAGCCAGTCCTTCATCGTCGGCGTTTGGATAATACGGCGGCAGAGCCAGAATTCCATCTACGCCCGCCTGCGCTGACTGCTGCGCCAGCTCAATCGCCATCTGACGGTTGAAGCCGGTGCCGCTGATGACCGGGACCTGCCCGCGCGCTTCTTCCACGATGGTTCTTACCACTTTCAGGAGTTCGGCGGGCGTCAGCGAATACATCTCGCCCGTACCGCCAACAGCCACGATCGCGGCGATGCGATGGTGAAGTAATTCCTGAATGTTTTTCCGCAACCCTTCAAGGTCAAGCGAGAAGTCGGATTTGAAAGGAGTGACGGGAAAGGCGATCACGCCGCGAAGTTTGCTGCGGAATTCTTCTGGTCTCATCTCTATACCTGACAGTTGTGGATGCGCGACAGGCGGAACCAGTCGGCATCATTGGACGACGCCCGCCTGAACCCGCCGATTTGAGCAATCGCGGCTTACCGCAAGAACGCCGAAGCGCACCACAAAATCGGCGCCTGCCCGTGAAGATCACCCGTGAGTTTTTCGCGGTCGAGATAGTACTGCAAGTCGTTCTTCTTGCCGGTGCCCTGGCACACGTTGCGCAGATCGCCGTTGGGCTCGAGATAACTGATCATCCCCAGCCACCCCTTGCGCGCCGCTTTGCCGTATGTCTTTTCGTCCAGCCAGCCGTTCTTGACCCCGGTAATCATGGCAAAGGTGAACATCCCGGTTGAAGAAGTTTCTGGCCAGGATTCCGGGTGATCGATCAACTGGCGCCACACGCCGTCCTTGCCCTGATACTGCAGCAGGGCTTTCATCATGTTGCGATAGGACTCCATGATGCGCGCCCGCCGCGGATGGTTCTCCGGCAGCGACCGCAACATTTCCGCCATGCCCGCCGCCACCCAGCCATCACCGCGGCCCCAGTAGAACGGGACGTCGGGCGCATGGTAGAAGAGTCCGCTCGGCTGCTGCAGCTTGTCCAGATACGTGGTCATCTCGAGCGCAGCGCGATCCAGATACTTGGCATCTCCCGTCGCCCGATAGGCCTGCAGCTGCAGGATGATGAGCATGTACATGTCATCGATCCAGTAGCGGGTTTGCGAGCTCAGTCCGTCCGGTGTGGGATCTTCCCATTGCTTGTCGGCCGAGTTGAGTCCCAGATCAAGATATTTCTTCTCTTTAGTCTGGATATAGATTTCCAGTGGCACGGTGCCGAACACGCTCCGGTCCACATGGTCCGGTACCGGAATCAGATTCGATTCGCTGCCGAAAAGTGGATCGAAGCGCTTGATCAGGCGAGCGTCGAGTTCCCTGTCGCCGCTCAGCTGGGCGAAGGTCAGGGCGCCATACCAGGTGGCCACTTCAGGATAGGTGATGAAGGGAGGAGGACCCGGCCGGCCAAAGTTGGAGTGCGGAATCGCGAGCAGCCGTTCGGAAACCCGTTTGCCAATTTCCTGCGGCGAACTGCCCGCCGGCCACTTCTTGAATTCCTTCGGTTGTTTCTGCGCCTGCAGCGGCAGGGTCAGCACGATCATCCCCGCCGCCAGCTGTCCCAACATCTTGCGGTATCGATTCATCATGAGTCCCTTGTCCCCTTGTGTTTGCCGGTAAAGGCCCAGTGTGCTGTTTTCTTACGTTCTGACGCGGTGAATGCTATGTCAAGCCAGCGTCGCAGAGTACAGAAGCCTCAGGTCAACGGTCAACCCGTAAAAACTGAATTCACTATTAAGCTGAACTAAACAACTCACGGGTTCAGGACAGACCTTCCCTGCTATGCTGGCGGCGAGGTCAATCGGAGACGGAATCGATGCTTCGAGTCTCATATCAAGAACTGTTCGACGCTCTATTGCGCGTATTGTTGAAGCTGGGATTTGCGCCTGAGCGCGCCCGTCTCTGCGCTCAGCTTTTTGCCGACACCACTCGCGACGGCGTGTACTCGCACGGACTGAATCGTTTTCCGCGATTCGTCACCATGATTCGCAATGGATCGATTGATATCCACGCGAAGCCAGAGTTGGTGACGGCCTCCGGGCCGCTGGAGCGCTGGGACGGAAAAATCGGGCCCGGCAACCTGAACGCCCACCACTGCATGGACAGGACTGTCGCGCTGGCCCGCGAACATGGAATGGGATGCGTGGCGCTGGCCAATACGAACCATTGGATGCGAGGCGGAAGTTATGGCTGGCAAGCCGCTGACGCGGGCTTGATCGGAATGTGCTGGACCAATACCTTGCCCAATCTCCCGCCCTGGGGTGCAGCCGACCCGCGTGTAGGAAATAATCCGCTGGTGATCGCGGTGCCTCGTGCGGACGGACACGTTGTCCTCGACATGGCGATGTCGCAATTTTCTTACGGAACTCTGGCATCATATCGAACCCGTGGTGAACTGCTGCCCATGGATGGGGGCTTCGATGCAAGCGGCCGGCTCACGCGGGTTCCTGGGGATATCGAGGCGTCCAATCGTCCGTTACCCATCGGCTTTTGGAAGGGTTCGGGACTGGCATTGATGCTGGACCTGCTGGCCGCTCTGTTGTCGGGAGGAAAGGCCACGCACCAGATTTCGACCGAACCAGAGCGCGAGAACGGCCTCTCACAGGTGTTTGTCGCCTTCGACGTTTCCTCTCTCAACCCGAACCATGCTGCATCTCGAATTGCAGACCAGGTCATCGAGTATTTCCAGCTGCCCCCAAATTCCTCTGGCGAACGCCTGCGCTATCCCGGCTATCGGGTTTTGGCCACGCGCAACGAGAATATGGCCAGCGGCATCCCGGTGGAGCCCTCCATCTGGCAGCAATTGGATTCACTCTGAGCTCGGCGCCCGGCTTCCGTTGAGTCTGGCTGAAGTCAAACTTCAATTTTTATGGTTTGACAGGTAAGACGCGTTTTCTATACTTGGAATGATTTTTATATGAATGAGTCAGAACGATGATTCCAGCTGCTCGATTCGCAATCGGAGCGTTCTGCCGGTGCAACCACTGAAGCTACTTCGGACCGCAATCTTACAAGTATGCCGTTGCGAGAATGGACTCGTTCCACTCGGGTATTGTTGCAAGGGAGTTTCTGATGAGCACGAAAGCGGAAGGCGGAATCGATCAGCTGATTTTTCGCGGGACTGACAAACACACCGGGCGGCGAATCTCGATCACGCCCGGCAACAGTTCCATGAAGCACCTAGCCTACGGACGCATCATCCTGAATACGGCAAAGCCGACTGAGTCCTTTTCCACCGGAGACCGCGAAACCGGACTGATCGTGCTCGCCGGGAATGCCATCGTGACCACCGAGGCCAAGGAAGTATCGCTGGGCCAGTACGATGCAATCTATATTCCACGCGATTCTTCGGTGAAGATCACGACCACTTCAAGCGTGGACATCGCCGAATTCTCCGCTGAGGTTTCGCGGCACTACCCATTTCAAGTTGTGCGCTTCTCCCAGGTCGAGAACGATCCCGGGCTGAAATTCACCACCGGCGGATCAGGATCGTCGCGCAAGCTGCACATGCTATTGGCCAAGAACGTGGAAGCGGGACGGCTGGTCGCCGGCTTTACTATTTCGGAGCCGGGCAACTGGACCAGCTGGCCTCCGCACGAGCACGCTAAGATGCTGGAGGAGATGTACGTGTACTTCGACATGCCCGATCCGGCATTTGGCATTCAACTTGTGTATAACCGTACTGACTATCCGGAAGTGGTCACGGTGGTGCGCGATGGCGATGCGGTGTTGATGCCCAGCGGATACCATCCGAATGTTTCGGTGCCTGGTCATCGCATCTGTTTTCTCTGGGCGATGGCGGCGCACCGCGAGGGCGAAGACCGGCAGTTTGGCGTGGTCAACGTGCAACGCGGATTCGACCAGGGACCCTCCGGACTGGAAGCAGGCCGTAAAAAGTAGCAACCCCCGATATGGACCGTGCCGCCAACTCCGCGAACCGGGTTTCTCCAGCGGAATCCGAAGCGGCGACACCGGGAGCTTCTTCAGGGATTGGCTATTTCCGCTGGGTCATCTGTGCCCTCCTGCTTTTCGGAGTCACCAAGAACTACATGGACCGCCAGGTCCTGGGAATTCTCAAGACCACCCTGCAACACGACCTGGGATGGAACGAAATCGACTACGGCAATCTGGTCTTTGCCTTTCAGGCGGCTTACGCCGTGGGCATGGTGGTGGTGGGCCGGCTGGTGGACCGGCTGGGAACCCGGCTGGGATACGCCCTGGCCATGGTGTTCTGGAGCCTGGCTTCGATGGCGCACGCCTTCGGCAGTTCCTTCACCAGCTTTGTTGTTGCCAGGTCGGCGCTGGGTTTCGGGGAATCGGGAGTTTTTCCCGCCAGCATCAAGACCGTAGCCGAATGGTTTCCCCGGAAGGAGCGGGCACTGGCAACGGGAATTTTCAACGCCGGCACAAATATCGGCGCCATCATCACGCCTCTGGTAGTGCCATGGGTCACGATTCAATGGGGCTGGCGCTGGGCCTTCATCATCACCGGCGCCTTGGGGTTTGTCTGGCTTATCTTCTGGCTGCTGCTCTATCGCAAGCCGGATGAACATCCGCATGTATCCAAAGCGGAGCTGGCCTACATTCGCAGCGACCCCCAGGTACCGATGGCGAAAATCAAGTGGGCCCGCCTCATACCTCATCGTCAAACCTGGGCGTTCGTGGTGGGCAAGTTCCTGACCGATCCCATCTGGTGGTTCTATCTATTCTGGATACCGGATTTTCTGGAACGCAAACACGGTTTGTCGCTGATGAAGATCGGTCTGCCCATCGTGGTCATCTATGTGATCGCCGACGTGGGCAGCGTCGCCGGGGGCTGGCTGTCATCGTGGCTGATCCATCGCGGCCGGAGTGTCAACTTCGCGCGCAAGACCACGTTGCTGATATGCGCGGTATGCGTCGTCCCTATCGTGTTCGCTTACAACATGCACAGTCTATGGGGGGCTGTCCTGCTGATCGGCCTTGCGGCCGCGGCCCACCAGGGCTTCTCCGCCAATCTGTTTACCCTGACCTCTGATACTTTTCCGGCCCAGGCCGTGGGCTCGGTAGTTGGCATGGGTGGAATGGCAGGCTCGATTGGAGGAATGTTGATCGCAGCCATTGTAGGCCACGCCTTGCAATGGACGGGCAGTTACATGATCCCGTTCCTGATGGCGGGCTGCGCTTACCTGCTGGCGCTGGGCGCTATTCAATTGCTGGTGCCCAGGCTGGAAGCCGCCAATCTCGGCTGAGAGAGCACGCATGATTCTGAGTGACACAGCTCACCGAGGCACTCGCCAATGAATGCGCCTCAAAAGGCATAGCTGAGGGCGGGTGGTCCCCACGTGATTTGCTATTGATTCACGCCGCTGGCCAGGAAGCCTCCGTCCACCGCTAGCACGTGACCGGTGACAAAGCTGGCGGCTTCCGATGCCAGGAACACGGCAGCACCACCCAGCTCATCCAGCTTCCCAAATCTTTTCATCGGCGTGCGCAGCAGGAATTCACGGCCGCGGTCGGTGCCGTCGAGCAGCGCGGAATTCAGGTCGGTACGGAAGACGCCGGGAGCAATGGCATTCACGCAAACGCCGGACTTGGCCCACTCGATAGCGAGAGACTTGGTCAGGGAGGCCACTGCTGCCTTACTGGCGCTGTAGGCCGCAACCTCATAGAGCGCTACAAACGAGGACAGCGAGGCAATATTAATGATGCGGCCATAGCCACGCTCGATCATGTGCCGGCCAAACACGCGACAGGCGCGCAGAGTTCCGTTCAGGTTGGTTTCGAGGATGCCATTCCATTCGGAATCCGGCACCTCGAGTGTCGGCGTTCGCTTGGTGCGGCCGGCGCAGTTGACCAGAATTTGCACGTCGCCGAATTCAGCCGTCACCGCCTGCAGAAGTTGGTCGAGGCTGGCAGTGTCGGTGACGTCGCAAGTTTGGGCAAGCGATCGCCGGCCGACCGCTTTGACTTCAGACGCGGCGGCGTTCACCTGTTCGGCGCGGCGGCCCGTGGGAATCACATCAGCGCCGGCTTGGGCCAGCGCCCGGGTGAGAGCCAGTCCGATGCCGCTGGTGCCGCCGATGACAACCGCGGTCTTGTTCGTCAGATCGAGAAGCGGATGACCCATCAATCACTCCTTGTACATGCCGGTCCTGGAAAAATGAATTATAAGGGGTGCAGGGTATTTTAGAGTTCCTGCAACGTCCTTTTAGCTTTTCCAATTTGACAGCTCCGGCGCCCCCTGCCTATCGTTTGAATGCTGGCAGGGTTATATTCGCAAATCTAAAGCGTGGAGTTGTGACCCGGAGATTTGGCGGGCCCGATCCCGGAATCGAAAATCTCCGGATATTGAAGTCTTCCGGCCGCTATGACATCTTCTATAACTGGAGTCGCGCTCAGGGAGGAACACTTTTGAAAGCCATCGTCCGCATCCTGCAAGCTTCGCTTGCCCTGTTCGTCATGGTTGGCGTTTTTCTGGTTTCCCGGGCCCCGGCCCAGAACTCGAATTTCCACAATGCGCCGGCATCGGCCAAGGCGCTGAAGAACCCATACGAGGGTCAGCCGACGCCGCGCGCCAAAGCGTTGTTCCATCTGCGTTGCGCGCGCTGCCATGGTGAGAATGGCGAAGGCTCGGGCAATATTCCTCCCCTGAAGGCGGAAAAGATCAAGGAAGTGACGCCCGGCGAAATTTTCTGGTTTATCACCAAGGGTGACGTGAACAATGGCATGCCCTCCTGGGCGACATTGCCCAGTGCCCAACGCTGGCAGATCGTGAGCTACGTGCAGGCGCTGGGTCAACCACAAAGCGCGCAGGCCAGCAGCGCTCCGGCAGCGGCGATGGCCGCGGTGAAATTGAATGCGCCGCCTCCCAAGCCGCCCTTCACCGACTTCCGCTATGAGAAGCCGGGAGACATTCGCAAGATCACAGTCCAGGACTTGCCTGCTCCATTCGCGACCGCGTCAGCCGGCAATAGCCCAAAGGTTGTGGCGCGTCCGGAAGGCGCATGGCCCCAGGTCCCGGCAGGCTTCAAGGTGGAACAATACGCCAGCGGCCTCGATAATCCACGGATCATCCGCACGGCGCCGAATGGCGACATTTTCGTGGCCGAGACGAAGGCCGGAGATGTCAGGGTGTTCCGTGGGATTACCAGCAAGGGCAAACCCGAACAGGTTTCGATGTTCGCCAGCGGCCTCAACGAGCCCTTCGGCATCAATTTCTATCCGCCGGGCCCGAATCCGGAGTGGGTCTATATCGGCAACACGGACTCGGTGGTGCGCTTTCCCTATCAGAATGGCGATGTACAGGCGCGCGGTCCGGCGCAGCACATTGCAGACTTGCCGGCAGGCGGAGGGCACTCCACACGGGATATTCAATTTTCTCCCGATAGCAAGAAAATGTTGGTCTCCGTGGGCTCCGCCTCCAACGTTGACGACCCGGATGTCACGCCGGCGGAAAAGAACCGCGCCGATGTTCTGGAGTTCAACCCCGACGGCTCGGGCATGAAGGTTTTTGCCTACGGAATTCGTAACTGCGTGGGGCTGGCGACGAATCCGAAAACCGGCGAGTTGTGGTGCTCGGTCAACGAACGCGACGGGTTGGGCGACAATCTGGTTCCCGACTACATCACCCATGTGCAGGAGGGCGGCTTCTACGGCTGGCCGTGGTGGTATATGGGCAGCCACCAGGACCCCCGGCATGCAGGTAAGCATCCCGAACTCAAGGACAAAGCTATTGTCCCGGACGTATTGCTGAACCCGCACAATGCATCGCTTGGAATTACGTTCTACGATGGCAAGCAATTTCCGGCGGAATACCAGGGAGACCTTTTCGGCGCCGAACATGGCTCGTGGAACCGGGCTGTCCGCGTGGGCTATGAGTTAATCCGCGTGCCCCTGCACCAGACCGGACACGCCAGCGGCGAATATCAGGACTTCATGACGGGATTCGTCGTTGACAACGAACATGTGTGGGGACGGCCGGTTTCGGTCACTGTCGCGCCCGACGGATCGCTGCTGGTCACCGATGACGGCGGCGATTGCATCTGGAGGATCAGCTATACAGGAAAGTAGGCTGCACGCATGAGAACGGATGTTCTCACGAGAGGGCATTCGTTATCGTGCTGATCGAAAAACATCATGCCAGGCCCGTCCTTTTCGCGTCGACAATTCCTGCAAGCTGCGGGATCGATCGCGGGCACTTCTCTGCTTCCTCCTGTTGCCCTGTTTGGCCAATCGGCCGTGGCGCATTTTCAGGAACCGGACTCGCGGACAGGCGACCCTCCGGACTACACCCTGACCATCGCAGTCAAGCCCATCGAACTGGCTCCCAATCGCATCATCTCTACGACCACCTACAACGGCCAGTTTCCTGGCCCGCTGCTGCGCCTGAGCGAGGGCCAGCAAGTGACCATCGACATTCACAATCAAACCGACCGTCCTGAACAGTTGCACTGGCACGGCCAATTCCTTTCCACCGATGCGGACGGAGCCGCGGAAGAGGGCACGCCCTTTATCGCTCCCCATGGCAGCCGCCGCATCTCGTTTGTTCCGAGGCCGTCGGGATTTCGCTTCTATCACACCCACGTCCACGCCAGGGCGGACCTGAGCGCAGGGCAATACAGCGGCCTGGTGGGACCGGTGCACATCGAACCGAAAAACCATCCGGGAGATTACGATCGCGAAGTCTTTCTGACCTTGAAGGAATTCGAGCCCACATACAGCCGCGGCGGCGATATGGCGATGGATTTTCTGTCCCCGGCAACGGTAGACACTTCCCTCAGGGATACCGGCGAGCGCGCGATGAAAGCCTCTCTTGCGAAGGGTGACCCGCACGGCCTCGAGGTCGGGTACGGCGCCTTCACCATCAACGGGCGGATGCTGGGTCATGGCGAGCCCGTACGGGTGAAGCGAGGTGAGCGCGTGCTATTCCACGTGCTGAACGGAAGTGCGACGGAAATCCGCAGCCTGGCCCTGCCCGGACACAGCTTCACCGTCGTTGCCCTGGACGGAAACGTACTGCCCAAGCCAACGCGTGTCCCCGGGCTCTGGCTGGGGACGGCGGAACGAGTCTCGGCCATCGTCGAGATGAACCATCCCGGGATTTGGATCATGGGGGATTTGTCAAACGACGACCGCCAACACGGCATGGGTATTGTGGTCGAATACGCGGGAGAAAAGGGCAAGCCGCAATGGGTCACTCCGAAACCGTTCCGCTGGAACTATGCCCACTTCGGCGTCGCCGCCGCGGCCCCTGAACCTGACCATACCTTCGACATGACTTTTGCCAAGCAGAATGCCGCGCAGGATGGCTTCAACCTGTGGACCATAAATGATGTGGCCTTCTCGGAAGAGCGCATGCAAACCATGCTCCGCCTGGAAAAAGGCAAGCGCTACCGGTTGCGAATGCACAACGCCAGCGATGATATCCACCCCATCCATCTTCATCGTCACAGTTTTGAGCTGACTCAGGTTGCCGGCCAAAAGACTTCCGGGGTGATGAAGGACGTCGTGATGGTCGGCGGATATCAGACCGTTGAGGTTGATTTCACGGCGGACAACCCCGGGCTTACACTATTTCATTGCCATCAACAGCTGCACATGGATTTTGGCTTCATGGCTCTGTTCGACTACATCTAGTGCCAGCAGATCCGCTAACCATTTGACCCATTTGATCCATAAATTTGACGCTTTGATTCTCGGCGGGGGAGCGGCCGGCTTGATGTGCGCCATCGAGGCGGGCAAGCGGGGACGGCGCGTGGCCGTCCTTGAGCGTGCCGAGCGGCTGGGGAAAAAGATTCTTATCTCTGGCGGCGGGCGCTGCAACTTCACCAACCTCCACTGCTCGGCGGAAAACTTTATCTCGGCTAATCCGCACTTCGCCAAGTCGGCGTTGGCGCGTTATGCACCTGAAGACTTCATTGCCCTGGTCGAGAAGCATCACATCCCTTATCACGAAAAGACTCTGGGCCAGCTTTTCTGTGATCGCTCGGCTCAGGACGTTCTGGACATGCTGGAAAAGGAGTGTCGCGAGTGCCGAGTTCAGCTGTTCACCAAAACTGTGGTGCAGGAAGTGACACGCACCCCTGAATTCGTAGCCAAGGCCGGGGAAGCAGAATTTCGGGCTCCCGCGCTGGTCGTGGCCACGGGTGGCCTGTCCATTCCAAAGATGGGGGCGACCTCCTTGGGCTACGACTTGGCTCGGCAGTTCGGCTTGAAGGTCCGAGAAACCCGGCCTGGCTTGGTGCCACTTCTGTTCGGCGCCGAGGACGGCCGCCACTACACCGATCTGGCGGGCGTGTCCGCGGAAGTCATGGCTGCGTGTAGCGGCCAGCGCTTCCGGGAGAAAATGCTGATTACGCATCGCGGACTCAGCGGACCCGCCATCCTTCAGATTTCGTCATATTGGAGGAAGCCGGAATCCATCGCGATCGACCTGGCTCCGGAACAGGCAGTGACCGCGGAGCTTCTCGAGTCTGCCGCTCCGCGAAACGTTGCGTCGCTGCGAGTGGCGTTGCGCCGATTTCTCCCCAACCGTTTTGCCGACCGGTGGCTGGAGATCCATGCCCCCAAAAACTGGACGAACTCCTCGCTTCAGGAACTGGAGCACAGGATACACAGTTGGACCGTGCTCCCATCCGGGACCGAGGGCTACGGAAAGGCCGAGGTGACAGCGGGAGGCGTGGACACTGACGAATTGTCTCCGAAAACCATGGAGAGCAGAAAAGTTCCCGGCCTGTTCTTCATCGGGGAAGTCGTGGACGTGACCGGACAGCTGGGCGGCTTCAATTTTCAATGGGCGTGGGCATCGGGCGCCAGCGCGGGGCGGGCGTTGTAGGGCGAGCCTAGGGCGAACTCGCTCTTGACGGTGAAGAAGGAGCGGGTTGATGATCTTCTGTCCTTTGTCGTCGATCGAAACTATCCCTGGAGCTGAAAATGCCTTGCACTCACTCCGTTGCCTGCTGGCGAATCAAACGGAGGCCTTCCCTGCTGCGGGCTGCGTGCCTTGGCTTTCTGTGCCTTGGCCTTGGAGTCGCGTCCTGGGCTGCGCCCTCCCCACAAAAAGTCAAAGACCTCCGCATCTACTTCTTGGATGTCGAAGGGGGACAGGCCACACTGTTCGTCACGCCGGCGGGGCAGTCCCTCCTGATCGACACGGGCTGGCCGGGTAATGAAGGCCGCGATGCGAAACGCATCGTCGCCGCGGCCCGGAAGGCGGGCATCAGCAAAATCGACTACGTTCTGATTACTCACTTTCACCAGGACCACGTCGGAGGGGTTTCACAATTGGCCGAGCGCATTCCGATTGGAACATTCATCGACCACGGTGAAAATCGCGAGACCGGCAACGCTGCAACGGTAAAAGATTTTAAGGCCTACCATGCGGTGCTGGCGACGGGAAGGTACAAACACATCACCGCCAAGCCCGGAGATGTGCTGCCCATCAAGGGTATGCGGGCGACGATTGTCAGCTCGGACGGAGCGCTGATCGAGAAACCGCTGGCCGGTGCAGGAGAGGCAAATCCAGCCTGCAAAGGGGCTGAACAATATCCGGCGGACACGACGGAGAACCTGCGCTCCCTGGGCACGTTTATACAGTTTGGAAAACTGAAAATCCTGGACCTGGGCGATCTTACCCATGACAAGGAAATGCCGCTGATGTGCCCCGTCAACAAGATCGGCAAGGTTGATATCTATGTCGTCTCACATCATGGCTGGGCGCAAAGCGGCAGCCCGGCGCTGGTTTACGGCATCGCTCCCCGCGTAGCGATTATGGACAACGGAGCCAGGAAGGGCCGGAGTCCATCGGTATGGGACACCATTGAGAAATCACCCGGCCTGGAAGATCTGTGGCAGCTGCATTTTTCCGAAGAAGGCGGAGCAGCGCACAACGTAGCCGCGGAGTTCATTGCTAATCCCGACGGCCCAGATGCAGCCCATGATCTCGAGCTAACGGCCCATCCGGATGGAAGCTTTGAAGTCTTCAATTCCCGGACGCAGAAAAGCAAGCTCTATCCGGCGCGACAAAGCGGCGCGGCCGATCATCTGTAGGCGCCACAGTATTCCAAATCAGGCAGAATCGAGGACCACGGCATTGCTGCGCTGGCGAATTGCCATCCTGGTTAGCGTTGCTATCGCGATCAGTTATCTGGACCGCCAGACTCTGCCCGTGGCTGTCACCGCGATCGCTCGAGATATTCCCCTGACCAACCAGAGGTTTTCCGCGCTGCAGTCGGCGTTTCTGCTTTCCTACGCGTTGATGTACGTGGGCGGAGGAAAGCTGGTGGATGCGTTGGGCACCCGCATTGGATTCGCCGTCATCATGGCGTTCTGGTCTCTTGCCAACGCCAGCCATGCTCTGGCCACAAGTTTTGGCATGCTGATGGCCAGCCGATTTCTGTTGGGCCTGGGAGAAGGCGGCGGCTTTCCTGCAGCCACCCGCGCCGTGGCCGAATGGTTCGCGGTGAAAGACCGCGCGACCGCGATGGGCATCATCAATGCGGGCACGTCAGTGGGGGCGGTGAGCGCGCCTCCCCTGATCGCCGTGATCCTTAGTTATGCGGGGTGGCGCTGGATTTTCGTTGTCACCGGTGCTCTTGGATTGTTGTGGACGTGGTGGTGGATTTCATCTTATTTTCCGCCCGAGAATCCCCCCGAGCCTGTGCGCGAGCGAATTGCTTCCGCCGGCCCTGCGGTCAACCTGCGATGGATTGATCTGCTGCGAATTCGCGAGTCCTGGGGACTGGTCAGCGCCAAATTTCTCAGCGATGCAGCCTGGTACTTTTATCTCTTCTGGCTTCCGAAATATCTTTACGATGCCCGCGGATTCGATGTGAAGGCAGTGGGCACTTTCGCCTGGATCCCGTATGCGGCAGCCGGGGTCGGTTGTCTTCTCGGCGGATGGTTTTCGAGTTACCTGGTGCGGCGTCAATTCTCGCTGGGCATGGCCCGAAAGCTGGCGCTGGGGCTGAGCGCGGCTGTGATGCCATCCATCCTGCTGGTGCCGCGGCTTCCGGTGGCCTGGGCGTTGGCAATATTCAGCCTGGCATATTTCGGGCAGCAATCGTGGTCCACCCTGGTCATGGTGCTTCCCACTGACCTCTTCCCTGCTAAAGTTGTCGGCTCGGTTGCGGGTCTGGTTGGCTTCGGAGGCGCCATGGGCGGAATCGCGTTCGGTGAACTCGTGGGATATCTGCTGGACCACGGCTTCGGCTATGGTGTCGTATTCTCATTGGCGGGCACGTTTCATGTCGCCGCTTTCGTTATCATTCTGGCTACCGTTCCGGTGGTCCAGTCCCTGGACCTGGAACGCAAACTGAGTTCCGCGGGAGCTTGATGCTGATTAAAGAGATTCGTACACGCGTAATGCGCTGGCGCGGAAAGACGGTGCCCTTGCCGCCTCATTTCTGCACCAATCCCATGGACGTGCTGAACCTGCCGGAAGCCTCGATGCAGACGTTCACCTTCCATGGTTGGCTGGTGGTTGAAATCTTCACTGACGACGGGCTGGTGGGAATCGGGAATGCCGCGCTCGCGCCCCAGGTCACAAAACAGGTGATCGACCTTTATCTCAAGCCGTTGTTGATCGGGAAGGATCCGTGGGATGTTGAGTTTCTGTGGCAGCACATGTATCGCAAGACCATGGCGTTCGGCCGCCGAGGCATCGGCATGGTTGCAATCAGTGCTGTGGATATTGCGTTGTGGGACCTTATGGGAAAATCGGCCAAACAGCCTGTCTATCGGCTGCTCGGGGGCAGGACCAAGCCGCGCATTCCGGTCTATGCCAGCCGGCTCTACAGCGTCGACTTGAACGATGTAGCCGACGAAGCGAAGCGTTACAAGGCCGAGGGCTACAAGGCCATGAAACTGCGCTTTGGCTGGGGACCGACGGACGGCGCCGCCGGGATGCAACGCAATCTCAATCTGGTCCGCACCGTGCGCGAGACGGTCGGAGATGGCATCGACGTGATGGCCGACGCCTACATGGGCTGGACGCTCGACTACGCCAAACGCATGCTGCCGCTGCTCGAACCCTTTAGCCTGCGATGGCTGGAAGAGCCGGTCATCCCCGATGAGGTGCACGGCTACGCTGAACTGAAGTCATACGGACGGATTCCGATTGCAGGCGGCGAGCACGAATTCACGTCCTATGGCTTTCGTGATCTGCTGCAGGCGCGCGCGCTGGACTACATCCAGTTCGACACCAACCGCGTCGGCGGCCTCACTCAGGCCCGCAAGATTGCGGCGCTCGCTGAGGCATATTCCGTCCCCGTCATTCCTCACGCCGGCCAGATGCACAACTATCACGTCGTAATGGCCAGCCTGAATTCGCCTATGGCAGAGTACTTCCCCGTCGTCGATGTGGAAGTTGGCAATGAGCTGTTCTGGTACATCTTCAACGGCGAGCCCAAAGCCAAAGACGGCTTCATCGATCTGGATGAAAATATTCCCGGGCTGGGGCTGACTGTCAACGAAGCAGCGCTGAAGCAATTTGAAATCAGCGAGTGACCTCCATGACACGACTGGTTCAACTGAAGCACAGCGAGGCAAGGCGGGTAGCGCTCGTCGAAGAACCGCACCTGCGTCTGCTCGACGGTTGCAGTTCGATCTACGAATTGGCCAACTCCGCCATCAGCACCGGCATGAAACTCAGCGACCTGGCGCGGCAGAGGGCTACAAGTGATCAGCTCGATTATGACCCTATCTACCGCGGACAGTCTGATTGGCGCATTCTGCCTGCGATTGACCATCCGGACGAACCGGCGCGGTGCACAATTTCAGGTACGGGGCTCACGCATCTGGGCAGCGCTCGCAATCGTCAGAGTATGCATGCCTCGACCGAGGCGGACCTCACCGACAGCATGAAGATGTTTCGCTGGGGCATCGAAGGTGGGCGTCCAGCGCCAGGATCCATTGGGACTGCTCCGGAATGGTTCTATAAGGGCACGGGTACATCGCTGCGCGGCCACGGCGAAGCGCTCGACGTTCCGGCTTACGCCGGCGACGGCGGCGAGGAGGCGGAGGCTGCCGGCGTCTACTTGATTGCTGCTGACGGCCAGCCCCGCCGCGTAGGAATGGCCGCGGGAAACGAATTTTCCGACCACGTATTCGAGAAGACCAACTATCTCAACCTGGCAGCATCCAAGCTGCGCAGCTGCGCGCTTGGACCTGAACTCGTCGTGGACCCGGACTTCGACTCTGTGCCGGTGGAGGTAAAGATCGAGCGAGCCGGCAACCTGCTCTGGTCGAAAACATTCCGCACCGGAGAGAATGAGATGTGTCACAGCCTGGCGAACATTGAACATCATCACTTCAAATACGAGGCCCATCGCCGACCGGGAGACATTCACATTCATTTCTTCGGGACCGACTGCCTCAGCTTCAGCGATGGGATCAACATGCAGGATGGGGATGTGATGCAGGTCTCGATCGAAGGCTTTGGCCGGCCCTTGCGCAATCCATTGCGGGTGGCAGGAACCAAGGCGGAACTAATCAGCGTGAAAGCTCTGGGGTGAGTTATGGCAAAACAGCGTGTAGCAATGATCGGGCTGGGAATTATGGGAAGCGGGATGGCACGACGCCTGCTCTCCGCAAATTTCCCTCTCAGCGTTTACAACAGAAATCGGGAAAAGTCTGCGCCCTTCGCCGGCACGGGCGCGAACGTCGCTGGGTCGCCACGTGAGGCCGCGGTCAACGCCGATATCATCATCAGCATGGTTGCGGACGATGTTGCCTCGCGTGGCGTGTGGCTGGGTGAAAACGGGGCGCTGGCGGGGGCGTCACGCGGCGCCGTGCTCATTGAATGCAGCACTCTCACCGTGGGCTGGATCAAGGAGCTTGCAGCGGCGGCCGCACAGTGCGGATGCGAGTTGCTGGACGCACCCGTCACCGGCACCAAGCCCCACGCCGCGTCCGGAGACTTGTCCTTCCTGATTGGTGGCTCGGAGGCGGCGCCTGCCAAGGCCCAGCCTGTTCTCTCGGTATTGGGACGCGAATTCATTCACCTGGGCCCGACCGGAAGTGGTGCCCTGATGAAGCTCATCAACAACTTCATGTGCGGCGTGCAAGCCGCTTCGCTCGCCGAAGCGGAATACATGATCGGAGCCGGCGGCCTCAACCTGGAGAAGGCGCTCGCGATCCTTACCCACGGAGCTCCGGGCAGTGGCCTGGTGCAGAGGGCCGCCGCTCGCGCCTTTGCCAACGACTTTACTCCGAACTTTCCGCTGCACCTGATGGCCAAGGACCTTGGGTACGCGATCGGGGAAGCCTCCCTCCTCGGACGCAGTCTGCAAACCGCCGCCTCGGCCCTCGCCATATTCAAAGACGCCATCGCCAAAGGCTACGGAGACCAGGATTTTTCGGCGGTGATCAAGTCGCAGCAGCAAAGCTCGCAGTAGATCTGTCGAACCATGGAGGACGGGCGTCCTCGCCCGTCCCGCGGCGCACCTGAAAAAGACGGGCGGGACGCCCGTCCTCCATACCAAGGCGCATTACTCCCAGGCGATACGGACGAGCGAGATCCCCTGCCTGGGCAACTCAAATTGCACATGCGCAGCGCCTTGCGCGATCGGTACCCATGCCGGCGAAGTGAGCGACTGCAACTGGCCGGCTCGTTGCAATTGCTCGTATTGCGCCGCGGTCGGGGACTGCGGCGACCCCATTTCCTTCCACACTGCGAATGCATTGCTGTGACTGGCATCGACGCGGAAGTGTTCGAGCAAGCCGCGGCTGCTCTTTCCAGGCAGTCCGCTGATAAATAGGTCAATCGGAGTTGCCGCAGCGGCAAGATCATCGTCGTGGTAATTCCAGATCAGAACCTCGACTTCGTGGTCCTTTCGGGCGGCAATCACATTGATGTCCGGCTGACCGCGCACGCCGTCGCGGATGACGTCCTCGGAAGGCGAGGCGCCGGAACTGGTGGCTGTGATGCGCTCGTTCCCCATCAGGCCAAACATCCGGAACGCATTCAGCACCGGCTTGTCCACGCCGTTGGTGGCCAGCGTACGGAAGCCCTCAAAGTACGGCTGGTTCTCGAATTCAAACGCCCAGGTTACCGCACCCAGGAAATTGATGTGCTCCCGGCTGGCCAGAAACAAGATGTTGTTAAGCGTCTCTGCCGTGTAGACGGCGTACAAGGGTCCGTTGCGATAGGTATTCTGGGGATTGGTTCGCGCCGAACAGGCGGCGCATCCTTCCGGGTCCGACTCTCCCAGAATGATTGGAGTGCTACGCCATTCCGGAAACGACGCCACGATCTGAAAGCCCTTCTCGATGGCGGCCAGCTGGCGCGCGATGCCCATCTGTACATGATCGCCCTGCCACTTCGGGGACCCTTTGGGATGGAAGCTGATAAAGTCCAGCCGCGACCCGATCTTTCCCGTCACGTAGTTTGGCTGGTGGGCGCAGTGGTCGAGGAATGACCGCAGAAATTCCGCCGCCTTCGGGTTGGCCGGCCCGGTGCTGTCCGGACCGCCGACGCGGGCATCCGGCAGGGCCCGCAGGACTGCATCCACGCTGAAATCGTACAGCTTGAAATATTCCTGCGGTGTTCCCTGCCAGTAATCGATGTCAGGCTCATTCCACACTTCCCACAGCCAGGTCTTCACTTCGGAGTCGCCATAGCGCTCGCGCAGATGATGCACAAACTGAAAGACGACTTCCGACCACTTTTGATAGTCCTTCGGTGGATAGGCCCATCCGGTATAGATCGAGCCTTGGGGAAAATTATGACGATAAGGCTCAGGATGAGTTGACAAGGCCTGCGGCATGAATCCGAGTTCCACCAGTGGCTTTATGCCCGCTGCGTGAAAGGCGTCGAAAATCCTGTCCAGAATAGTCCAGCTATAGACCGGCTTGCCCGCCGGGTCCTCCGTGTAAACATTGGTCGATCCCCACTTCAAAGACGCAGCGCCGTCGCCCGTGGTCAACAGGTTGTGGACGCGAACATAAGCCGGCTGGGGAGCGAGCGCCGCCAGCTCGCCGAGCAACTTCCTGCCATTGGGGGCATAGGTGTAGTTGGGCTCGTCATAACCGAAGTAGTTCCACGGGGGAGAGAGTGGGCCCTGGGATTGATCGGCTTGAACCCGGATATCAACTTTGTTCGGGACTTGCTGCGGCCACGCGTAGGGTGAGAGCAGCAGCCACAAAACGAACGACGGCAGGAAGAGGACAAAGTATTTGGAGTATGGGCAGCAGCTACCAGGGTACAACTTCATTGCATGCTCCAGGCATCGCGATGTCCGCTCCGCGGACTCATGACCGGCGGCCTCGCCCGTAGCGCCGCCGTCCCGGCGGCTGTCGTGGGGGCGTCCCGCCCGCACATCCGAGGGCGGGACGCCCTTGGGACAGCCGGCGAGACGCCGGCGCTACAATCACCTCCAACCGCAGCGGTATCATAGTTGATCTACGGGCCCAGCGGAATTTGGCGGATTCTCCCAGCCGCCGAAAATTAGACTTCTCCCACCTCTTCTGCAAGAATGTGGCGGACAATCGAGGTGGAGGCCAAATCGATGCAGATCAATGTCAATGGTGTGGAACGCTCCTACGACGGCGATCCCAAGCTGCCGCTCCTGTGGTATCTGCGCGATGTCTTGGGCTTGACCGGAACCAAGTATGGCTGCGGCATGGCGTTGTGCGGATCCTGCACCGTGCACCTGGACGGCAAGGCGATCCTGTCGTGCGTGACCGATGTCAGTGAGGCATCCGGGAAAGAGATCACCACAATTGAAGCCATTTCCAAAAATGGATTGCATCCAGTACAGCAGAAATGGATCGAGTTCAACGTGCCGCAATGCGGCTACTGCCAGCCCGGTCAGATCATGCGAGCCATCTCACTGCTGAAGGAGAAACCCAAGCCCAGCGATGAGGACATTGAAGCTGGCATGGCGGGAAACATCTGCCGCTGCGGCACTTACCAGCGAATTCGGGCGGCCATCAAGGCGGCTGCAGGAGAAAACGCATGAGCGACAACATCCTGAACGTGAGCCGGCGCGGTTTTCTGCAAGGCATAGTTTCCGCCGGAGCCCTGATTTTAAGCGTGCGCATGGTTCCGGAGTTCCTGTGGGCTGCCGAGACATCCGGAGGCACCTACGCCGACCGCGCCACATTCCACCCCAGCCTGTTCGTCGGAATCGACACCGACGGTACCGTCCATCTGGTGGCAGCCCGCTCGGAAATGGGCACCACCAGCCGCACTTCCGTCCCCCTCATTCTGGCGGACGAACTGGACGCGGACTGGAAGCGGGTGAAAATCGAACAGGCGATCGGTGACCCACGATATGGCGACCAGGACACTGACGGATCCCATTCAGTACGCAGTTTCTACGAGCCCATGCGCGAGGCCGGAGCGACGGCGCGCCTGATGCTGACTCGGGCCGCAGCCCAGAAATGGGGAGTGCCGGCTTCGGAGTGTGAATCCGATCTACATGTGATCGTGCACCGTGCCAGCAAGCGCAAGGCGGGTTATGGAGAACTGTCCTCGGCCGCCGCCAAACTGCCGCTACCCAAGAAAGAAGAACTGCAATTCAAGCCCAAGAGCGCGTGGCGCTACATCGGCAAAGGAGCTACCAGCTACGACCTCGCCGACATTTGCACCGGCAAGGCAGGGTTTGGCATGGACGCGCATCTCGAGGGTATGGTCTATGCATCGGTTGAACACCCTCCGGTGCTGGGCGGCAAGGTCAAGTCTTATGACGAGAAGGCCCCGCTGCAGGTGAAGGGAGTAAAGCAGACCATTCCGATCAAGCCCTTCACGCCGCCGCATACGTTTCAGCCGCTGGGCGGCGTCGCGGTGATTGCCGACAACACCTGGTCCGCATTTCAGGGTCGCAAGAAACTCAACGTGTCCTGGGACAACGGAGCGAATGCGGGCTACGACTCAGATCAATATAAGAAGGAGTTGCAGGAGACGGCCCGCAAACCGGGAAAAGTGGCGCGCAATATCGGCGATGTGGATGCGGTGTTTGCCAAGGGCGGGAAGCTTATCGAAGCGGAGTACTACGTGCCGCACCTGGCGCACGCCTCGATGGAGCCGCCAGTGGCCCTCGCCGATTTCCGCGATGGCAAAGTCACGATCTGGGCGCCGACGCAGAGTCCGCAAGCGGTGCAGGAGACCGTCGCCGGAGAACTCGGCATCCCCAAGGAAAACGTGATTTGCCATGTGTCCTTGCTGGGCGGCGGCTTCGGCCGCAAGTCGAAGCCGGACTACGCGGCAGAGGCTGCCATCCTGTCGAAAGCCGTGGGCAAGCCAGTCAAGGTGGTATGGAGCCGTGAGGACGACATCAGGTTCGGCTACTATCATGCCGTCGCTGCCATGTACATCAAGGCCGCGCTGGACGAAAAAGGAATGCCCACCGCCTGGCTGCAGCGCTCGGTCTTTCCTCCAATTGGTTCCACGTTCGCTCTGAATACCACATACGGAGACGGCGGTGATTTGGGACAGGGCTGGACAGACTTGCCCTTCAACCTTCCCAATCATCGCGCCGAGAACGGCCCTGCGGAAAACCATGTCCGCATCGGATGGTTCCGCTCGGTGGCGAATATTTATCACGGATTTGCCGCGCAGTCCTTCGCCAATGAGCTGGCGCATGCTTCAGGACGGGACTCGGTCGAATACCTGCTCGAGCTGATCGGCCCCCCGCGGATTGTGGACGTCAAGGCCACTGCACCCGACTATGACAACTATGGCGGATCGCCCACCGAATATCCCCTGGATACGGCCCGCATGCGGCGGGTGGTTCAACTGGCCGCGGAAAAGGCCGGATGGGGCAAACGTAAGCTGGGCAAGGGCTCCGGAATGGGCATTGCCGTGCACCGCAGCTTCCTGACCTACGTGGCTACGGTCGTCGAAGTGGAGGTGGACGATAAAGGTGAAGTGAGGATTCCGTCCGTACACACCGCCGTGGACGCCGGCGTTGTGGTGAATCCCGAGGCTACCCGTGCCCAGTTCGAAGGCGCAGCGGTATTCGGCACCAGCATAGTGCGGAGCGGGGCGATTACGGCCAAGAATGGCGTGATTGAACAGTCCAACTTCAATGACTATCCCGTGGCCCGCATGAATGAAGCTCCGTACAGAACCACCGTCCACATCGTGGATAGCGACGCGCCGCCCGCAGGGGTCGGCGAACCCGGGGTGCCGCCGTTCGCACCGGCGGTCTGCAACGCAATCTTCGCCGCCACCGGAAAACGCATTCGCGAATTGCCGCTCTCCAAAAATCCCCTGATGGCATAGGTGCGCTCGAGGGTGCCCCGGCAAGGGGAGCTTGGACGGGGCACCCTCGAGAGTTCAGGTCGGGAGTGTGCGTTCCCGGCGGGCTTCGTAGGCTTTCAAGTGGGTGTAGGCGACACTGAGAAGCGAAACTTTGCTTTTTGCCCCCTGCTTTTCACGCCGGAGCAGATCTCCGATTATGTGATCAGCCTCGATCGGAGCATTGGGTTCAACGTCGCGCAGCATCGAGGCCGTAAGGGTTGAGCCCTTCGCGGTCAGCATCTGACGCGCACGTTCCATTCGCGCTTCCCGCATCGGGTAGCCGGCGGCGGCGGCAATCGAGCGGCACTCTTCCAAGAGTCCAACGATGAGGTCGGTACCGCCGGGAGACGCGCAGATGTCTCCGATGGCGGCGCGCATCAGGCAGGTGCTGCCGGCCAGAGAAGCCAGGAAGACCCACTTCTCCCACATCTCCTGCAGGATTTCCGTGCTGGCATGCGCCTTGAATCGTGCCCCTTCCATCAGTGCCGCAATCGCCCTTACCCGCTCTGACAAGGAGCCATTCTGTTCGCCGAAAGACAACTCGTGGGTGTCATTGAGATGAACGATCTCGCCATCGGTGAGCGCGGCCGCAATCAAGCACTGGCCTCCCAGCACACGCTCGCGAGTGAATCGCTCATTCAGAATTTCCAGGTGGCGAATGCCGTTGAGCAGCGGCAGAATGACGGTGTCTGGCCCGACTGCCGGCGCGAATGAAGTAATCGCGCCTTCAAGATCATATGCCTTGCAACTGAGCAGCACGAGATCGAAGCTGTCACGGATATCCTCGGCCAGGATAGTGGCAGGGTTGGCCAGCGTCACATCGCCGAAGCGGCTGCGAATTATCAGACCACGTGCGGCCAACCCGGCGGCCCGCTTGGGGCGGACGAGGAAGCTGACGTCACGGCCTGCCTCGAGCAGTCGGCCGCCAAAATAGCCGCCAGTTGCGCCGGCTCCAACCACCATTATCTTCATACCGTGCTCCTGAACATCTCCGTATTATGACAGCAGGCCGCCCCACGCTTCGGCTCTTGAAGAGTGAAGTGTCAGGATCGATTTCTTCTTGTGATTTTCCAGAGGGACGCCGCGCTATTCTTTTCTACCGGCGAACGACAAGAAACCTCCAAATCGTCAGCTCACCTGCTCTCGACTTTGCACACAAACAATCAGTAGGATTTATGGCACTCCCCGGAGCGGATGGTCCATCCAAGGTTACTTGCGAGGTAGAACACGACTATGACGATACGACGACGAGAATTCCTGGTGAAGGGTTGTACATTAGCCGGCGCGGCGGCAGCAGCCTGCCTCTTGGGTGAAGGGGGCCTCTGGGCTGCGCCCACTGGCAGGAGGCTTCTGGTTATTGGCGGAACTGATTTCGTGGGACCCGCCGTAGTTGAGGCCGGTATGATTGCCGGCCATCACGTTACGCTTTTTAATCGGGGTGTATCCAATCCGGAATTGTTCCCGCACCTGGAGCACCTCCACGGCTTCCGCAGTATTGACGAGAAGGATCAAGGCTTCTCAGCTCTGTCCGGCAGGACGTGGGACGCAGCCATCGATGTGTGGCCATCGGACCCGACCATGGTTGGGTCTCTGGCGGAGTTTCTAAGACACCAGGTCGGACACTACTTATATATTTCGTCCGCCGCCGTGTATAAGAGTTTTCAAAAGCCCGGCATGACCGAAGACGCCCCGGTGCGGGAGTTCCACGGCGGGATCCCCAACTATAGCGACGGCAAAGCGGAGAGTGAGCGCCGGTTGACTCAGATATTTGGGCAAAGGCTCACGATCGTCCGCCCTTGTTCGATTGATGGGTATCGCAATGACGGATTTAACTTGCAGACCTGGCTAACCCGCGTGCAGGCGGGAGGCCAGCATATCGGTCCAGGGACGGGTAACGAGCGTATTCAAATAATGGATCCGAAGGATATTGGCCGCTTTCTCATGTTGTGCATTCAGCGGTCCATTTTTGGAGTCTTCAATTTGGCCGGAGAATCCATCTCATTTCAATCGTTTCTGGAAGGGTGCAAAATCGCTACCCATTCCGATTCCGAGTTCGTTTGGATCCCGGAAGAGTTCTTGCAAAAACAAGACCCCGATTTTCAGCGATTTTTTCCCCTTTGGTCGTCGCGCACTTCTCCGCAGGGTTTCTTCCAGATCAGCAGCGATAAGGCCCTGCAAACGGGCTGGAAGTGCAGGCCGTTTCAGGAGACAGCGCTGGATGTACTGGAATGGTATCGGGAGCGAGATGCCAAAGTTCCAGCGGCTAACGGCCCGGTTGGGCACTGGTCTGATCCGCTTTCAGCAGAGCGGGAGGCCGAAATCATCAGACGATGGGGGATCCCCTCTTTGCGGCGGTGAACAAATGCTCACGAGTAGCATGCGGCTAACCGCCCGCGATCGCCCTAATTACAATGAACGGCTCCTTGCCAGACGCAACTGCGTCGGGGAGCGGGGCGTCGCGCGACTAGTGGGAGAGATCCCCTTCGCAGGCGAAGAATCGGAGGAAGGGGCGGCGCGCCGCGTGTCGTGGTCGCTGTCCTAAGAAGCTCCGCGCGGCCCGTTGGGATAGCGGGCCTCGAGCGCGTCCAGCAACGAGCGCTGCGTGACCGGGCCCTCGACTTGGATCGTCACCTCGCTGCCGACGTGCTCCAGGTTTCGGAGGTGGAAGGGGAGGATGACGCGGATCATACAGAGCACCCTGGCCGGCATTTATGGCCTTAAATTGTGGGCTTGATGTTGTGGTTCATATGGAAGAAGTTTGTCGGATCGTATTTATTTTTCAAGGCAACCAAGCGATCGTAATTGGCGCCATAGGATGCACGTGCGAACTTATCTCCTTCGTCTGAGATGTAATTGCTGTAGGCACCTTCAATCAGAAACGGCTGGAGGGCGTTCCAGCATTCGCGGGTCCATCGGACATTTTTGTCTGTATCGGATGGGCTCTCCCAATTCGACCAGAACATCAGGTTGTAGGAATACTGGCGGTGTGGAAACGCCGTTTCCGTGACCGGAACACGGGTCGCAGCACCATGCCAGTGCTCAAGAAACGGCGCGAAGCTGTAGGGGGAAGGACTTTTCCCTGCGAATCCCGCGATCACCCGTGCGGCTTCATCGCTCAATTCGCGCACAAAGTTTGACTTCACATAGGTCTGTCGCCCGGGCGGAAAAAATGGATCGAACATGCTTTGCAGTTGTACATAGCTGATGACGCCTAATACGTCCGCAAGTGGTTTGCCGAATTTCCTCAGGGGCAGTAAAACCTTCTCCCCCTGCGCAGGATCTCCGCAGTAGCAGGCCGCCACCGCAAATACCTGGGTGCCATCCGGCAAACTAAATGATCCGCACTGAATCACAAGTTCGTCGGGAATCGTCTGCGAAAATTCACGGAAGAAAAGCAGGACATCCAGCGCACTGGAGACGGGGAAGAAAATACCGCCGCCGAGCACCGGCCCGCGATCATACAATCGGCATTGCAGCGAAGTAACGATCCCAAAGTTGCCACCGCCTCCGCGCACGCCCCAGAAAAGATCTGGGTTTTCGTTCGCGCTGGCAGTAAGCAGTCGCCCATCCGCGGTTACCACGTCGGCGCTCACGACATTGTCGAGCGCCAAGCCGTATTTGGCATGCATGTGACCCCATCCGCCGCCAAGCGTCAGGCCGGCGATGCCTGTCCTGGAAACCACCCCCAACGTCGTCGCCAGGCCGAACGCCTGTGTCTCATGATCAAAATCGCCCAAGGTCATTCCTGTCTCGGCACGGGCGATTCGCCTGGTTGGGTCAATGCGGATTCCCTTCATGAGTGAGAGGTCAATCATCAGGCCGCCATCGCACACCGACTTTCCTGCGACGCTGTGACCTCCCCCGCGCACTGCGACAACCATGTCGTTTTCGCGCGCGAACCTCACGGACGCGACGACATCTGCAGCACCCACGCAGCGTGCGATGACGGCGGGACGCCGGTCAATCATTGCGTTGGGAATAATACGGACACTGTCATATCCGGTGTCGCCCGGACAAAGCACCGGTCCACGCATCGCGGTCTTGAATTTTTCCACGGCTGAAGTGTCAACCAAGGAGCACCTCTCTCACGGACACTTTTCGGTCGGGGCCTACTTCTCCAACTGGGAAAGGAGGGCACGATAATAGCAAAATGAAAGCCTCGCAGCTACCCTCCCGCAATGGCCCCAATCACAATAAACGGCTCCTTGCCGGACGTGACGGCGTCGGGAAGCGGGGCGTCGGGCGACTCGTGGGAGAGGTCTTCTTCGCAGGCAAAGAAGCGCAGGAAGGGGCGGCGCTGTTGCGTGCCGTGGTCGCGGATGGCGCCGCGCAGCATGGGATAGTTGGTCTCGAGCGCGTCCAGCACCGAGCGCTGCGTGATGGGGGCTTCGACTTCGAGCGTCACCTCGCTGCCGACGTGCGCCAGATTCCGGAGATGGTAGGGGAGAATTATGCGGATCATCATCAAAATGGATTCCGTATGGTTAGTTGCCGGTTGATTATCTGCCCGTCCTGCAAATCTTCGGAGTAAAGCGTTTTACAGCCAGCCTCCAGAGCGGCTGAGGCTATCAGCGAATCGTAAATGCTGTATCCGTACATTTCTGCAATGGCCACAGCTCCACGGTGTATATCGAGCGAGATCGGAACCGGGTCGGGGCACAGAACGCAAACAATATCCAGCATCTCCTTGACTTCTTTCCAGGACATCCCCAGCTTGCGTCGCGCGACCGCGACAAACTCGTTCAGGGATTGGATACTGACCATACCGCCGCCCGCGAGCAGTGCCTCAGCCTTGGACGCGCGGGGATCGTCTTTCCCCACCGCGTAAATCAACACGTTGGTATCGAAGAAGTCCTTAGCGGGCATGGGCTTCTTCCCGGTCGAATACAAATCCAGCCGGTAAAGGTCGACGCAGACGCCGTAAACGCTCAAGCGCCCGCTGCCGGGCGGGATCGCGGCGCACTCCAAATTCCCGAGTGCCGGCAATCCTGATTTCGATTTGGTCGCCTTCTTTTAGGTCGAGAGCTTCCACCACCTCGGCCGGCAGCCGGACGGCGAGACTGTTTCCCCATTTTGAAACTTGCATAAGCCCCATTCACTCAATGATATACATATCTATTGTATATCTTTTGTCAAGCGGGGCCATAGCTCAACCCGAGAATTCCTTACCCCAGCGTCTGCACCTCCACACTCAGCACCGCCGGCAAATCGTGCACAATCGGGTTCCAGCTGTCGCCCGCATCGGCCGAGGCGTAAACCTGGCCGCCAGTGGTGCCGAAATAAATTCCGCATCTATCCAGCGAGTCTACGGCCATGGCATCGCGCAGGACGTTTACGTAGCAGTCTTTTTGTGGAAGACCCTTCGTCAGCGGCTCCCACTCATTGCCGCCGCTGCGGCTGCGAAAGACGCGCAGCTTGCCGTCCGGCGGATAGTGCAGCGAGTCGCTGGTGATGGGGACTACGTAAATCGTCTCCGGCTCGTGCGCGTGGATGTCGATGACAAAGCCGAAGTCGGTGGGCAGGTTGCCGCTGACTTCTTTCCAGTTGTCGCCGGCGTCGTCGGAGCGCATCACGTCCCAGTGCTTCTGCATGAAGAGCACGTCCGGGCGCTTCGGATTCATGGCGATGTGGTGCACGCAGTGGCCGACTTCAGCGTCCTGGTCGGGGATGTACTGCGACCGCAGTCCACGGTTGATCGGCTTCCAGCTGGCGCCGCCGTCGTCGCTGCGGAAGGCGCCCGCCGCCGAAATTGCGATGTATATCCTCTTCGGATTGCTGGGATCAAGAATGAGCGTGTGCAGGCACATGCCGCCCGCGCCCGGCTGCCACTTGGGGCCAGTGCCGTGTCCGCGCAGGCCGGGGAGTTCCTTCCAGTTCTGGCCGCCGTCGGTCGAGCGGAAGATGGCGGCGTCTTCCACGCCGGCGTAAACCGTATCCGGATCGGTGAGCGATGGCTCCAGGTGCCAAACTCGCTTGAACTCCCAGGGATGCTGGGTGCCGTCGTACCACTGATGCGTGGTCAGCGGCGCGGCCGCGGCATCGTAGGCGAACTTGTTGCTCTCGCCTTTCGGAGGACCAGGGGCGACTGGCTCACCTTTAGGCGTTCCCGGCTGGAGCCAGGTCTTGCCGCCGTCGTCGGAGCGCTGGATGATCTGGCCGAACCATCCGCTGGTCTGCGAGGCATAAATTCGATTCGGATCGACGGGCGATCCCTTAAGGTGGTATAGCTCCCAGCCCGCAAAATGCGGGCCGCTGACCTCCCATTTGTCGCGCTTGCCGTCCGACGTCAGTATGAACGCGCCTTTGCGAGTGCCCACCAGTACTCGTACTTTGCTCATTCCTTCCTCCTGATGAATTTTACCCGGGATCTATTGCGGCTTGTGGCAAGTGGTCTTCACTAACTTGCCCTCAGTATCGTAAGTACGCCATTCTCCAACTCTTTTGTCGGCGATGTACTTGCCTTCATCATAAAGCGCGCCATTGGGATGGTACCTCCGCCAGGTGCCGGACTTCTTCTCGTCATCGAAGGCGCCGATCTGCATCACCTCGCCATTTTCGCGAAACCAGGTCCACTCCCCGATCATCTTGCCTTGGGAGAATTCGCCTACCGCCTTCAGCAATCCGTTCCGCAGGTAGTACTTCCATTCGCCAGCCTTCTCCCCGTTGTGATATTTGCCGATACACGAGAGCGAACCATCTTTAAAGTATTGCTTGAAGATCCCGTTCTTCGGATGGGCATCCGAGTTGTGTTCGCTCTTGTCCATCTTCATCGATGCGGTAGTTTGCCAAGCGCGTCTCTACTTCGGGGCCTCATGACAACACGGCTTTGCGTCCTCGCGCAGGAATGCTTCGACAGGTTGTGTTTGCGGCTCGTTTCACTGCGGCCTTTCGGGCATCAGGTTATTGCCTTCGAGACCGGTGCAGCTTGAACGCCTGACGGCATAAATGTGTCCTTTAGGTATCCCTGCTATGAGACCAGGGGGCGGATAGTTAAGCTGCTTTCTCACAGTTCACCATCCACGGGGTTCCGAACTGATCGACCAACATACCGAAACGCGACGCCCAGAAGGTTTCCTGAATGGGCATGACGGTAGCCTGGGCGTTTTCTCCCAGCGCTTTGAAGATGCGTTCCGCTTCGGCCGGTTCCTTCACCTGGATATTTACCGAGAAGCCTTGCGGCTTCTGAAAGCGGTCGGGCGGCGCGTCAGAACCCATGAGCACCTGATCGCCAATGGTCAGTCGGGCATGCAGGATCTTGCCGCGCCACTCCGCCGGCACTCCGTCGGCAGCAGGTGTGCCTTCGTGCGGAATCATAGCTTCAATCTTTCCGCCCAGACCCTTGGCGTAAAACTTGAAGGCGTTCTCGCATTGACCGTTGAAAAGAAGATAGGAATTCATTTGCACAGTGATTTCTCCATTCTTTGGTTTGACGGCAGAATTTCCGGACGGTCACTCCCACCCAGCCTGCCCTCTGACAGTAAGTCGAATAGGTGGCGGGCAAAACGACAACCTGAACACTATTAAATTGCGGGCAGGCTGGGAACTTCCACCACAGGCCGGATTTCGACTGTGCCGAAACGCCCGGCTGGAATCTCCCCGGCAATATCGATGGCCTCATCAAGGTTCCTGGCGTCGATCAGGAAGTAGCCCCCGAGCTGTTCGCGGGTCTCCGCGAATGGGCCGTCGGTCACGAGCCGTTTGCCGTCGCGGGTGCGGACGCTGGTCGCAGTTGAGGTCGGGTGCAGGGGCCCGGCGCCCAGATATTGCCCCTTCTCGTTCAGCTCCTGCGCATACTGCGCCGATTCCAGGTAACAGCTATCGCGCTCGCTCTGGCTCAGGCCCTGTTCGTCCATATAAATCAATAACATATATTTCATGTGTTTCTCCCTCACGGATGAATCGAATGGCGAATCTCCAGATCGACACCCCAACCATAAAAACTCTACAATCGGATATGCCCTCTGACACCGCTGCGGCCGTCGAAGCAGTTTACCGCTCCGACTGGGGACGAATCGTAGCCACCCTTATCAGCCTGGTCGGCGACTTCGACCTGGCCGAGGAGTGTGCCCAGGAAGCCTTTGCCACGGCCGTGCGCCAGTGGGAAGAGTCCGGCGTGCCCGAGTTTCCCCGGGCCTGGATCGTCCAGACCGCCCGGCACAAAGCCATTGACCGCATCCGGCGCCAGAAGACCTTCGAGAAAAAACTCGAATCCTACGCGGCCGACGAATTGGGTCCGTCCTTTACCGAGCCGGACTACGATTCTACTCAGATTCCCGACGATCGGCTTCGCCTGATCTTCACTTGCTGCCATCCCGCGCTGGCAGCGGACGCGCAAGTGGCGCTTACCCTGCGCACCTTGTGCGGCCTGGAGACCGACGAAATAGCGCGCGCCTTCCTCGTACCCGAAACGACCATGGCGCAGCGACTGGTCCGCGCCAAGCGCAAGATTCGCGACGCCGGCATTCCTTACGTCGTGCCCGACACCGGTGACATGGCGGCGCGGCTCGACGCCGTCCTGACCGTGATCTACCTGGTCTTCAACGAGGGCTATTCCGCCACTCGCGGCGGGCCGCTGGTGAGGACCGATCTTTGTGCCGAGGCCATCCGCCTGGGACGACTGGTAAGAACATTACTGGGGACACAACCTCCGGCGGATGTAACCGCGCTCCTCGCCCTGATGTTGTTACAGGACGCACGACGCGAGGCCCGGCTCGATGAGGCCGGCGATCTGGTTATTCTCGAAGAGCAGGATCGAACTCGCTGGAACCACGGGCAGATCGCCGAGGCCCTGCCGCTGGTCCGCGAGGCTTTTCGAGGCGACGTTGGACCATTTGCGCTGCAGGCAGCGATCGCGGCTGTGCACTGTGAGGCGGCTCGCCCCGAAGATACCGACTGGAAGCAGATCGTTCAACTCTACGATCTTCTCGAGAGCGTACAACCATCGCCGGTGGTATCGCTGAATCGCGCCGTGGCGGTGGCCATGGCCGATGGGCCCGCGCCGGCACTCGAACTGGTGGAGGCCCTGGCCACCTCCAACGATCTTGAAAATTATCACCTGCTGCATGCTGCTCGCGCCGATCTGCTGCGCCGCATGGGCTCTCTGGATGAAGCTGCCAGGAGCTACACCCGGGCCCTGGAACTGGTCACCAACGACAGCGAGCGCCGGTTTCTGCAGCGGCGCCTGCGCGAAGTTCGGCCGCCGGCAGCGTAATTAGGCTCTCTAGCTGGCCTTTTTCATCGGGACCTTGGCGCCCTTCTTGCGCGCTTCCGAAAGACCGATGGCGATGGCCTGCTTGCGGCTCGTGACCTTGCCGCCTTTGCCTCCCTTGCCGGAACGTAGCGTACCGCGCTTTTCCCGGCGCATGGCCCTCTCCACGCTTTTGCCGGCGGCCTTGCCATATTTCCTGGTGGACTTCGTGCGTGAACTCTTCCTGCCTGCCATGAGAATCCTCCTGCCTCTTAGAGGTGGACCGCTCGCGGCAGGTTGCCGCGAGAGGTTTTTGGGTGGAGCAGGGCCCTCGCCCTGCAATAAAGTTTCCAGAATGATGGCGGGCTTCAGCCCGTGAGGTACGTTGAGAGCCGCAATCCACAAGCTCTTACGGAATCAGCAGCAGCTTCCCCGTGGTCTTGCGTCCTTCCAGATCGCGGTGAGCCCGCTGCGCATCCTGCAAAGGATAAACATGTTCGATGCGCAACTTGAGTTTCTTGGCCGCGATCATGTCAAACAGTGCGCTCGCCCGCATCTCGAGTTCGTCGCGAGTAGAGATGTAGTTGCTCAGCGAGGGACGGGTAAGGAACAACGATCCCTTTTGGGTAAGCATGATCGGATCCAAAGACGGCGCGGCCCCGCTCGAGCCCCCAAACAGGACCATCATTCCGCGCGGCCGCAGGATGTTCAGGCCCTTTTCAAACGTGGTCTTGCCCACCGAGTCATAGACCACATCCACGCCTTTGCCGCCAGTCAGGCGCTTGGTCTCACTTTCAAAATCGGATTGGGTATAAAAAATGATCTCGTCCGCCCCCGCCTCCCGGGCCAGCCTAGCCTTCTCCTCGGTAGAAACCGTGCCGATCACACGAGCACCGATATGGTGCGCCAGTTGCACCAGCAGCAGCCCTACTCCACCTGCCGCAGCGTGCACTAACGCCGTATCCCCACGCTTCAGCGGGAAGGTGGTGAATGCCAGATAGTGCGCGGTCATGCCTTGCAGCATTACCGCGGCGGCTTCGCGCTCGCTCACGCCCTGCGGAATCTTGACCAGACGGTCGGCCGGGACAGCAACGTACTCCGCGTACGAGCCCATGATTCCCGTCCATGCGACCCGCTCTCCTGCCTTCACCGACTTGACCTCCGCGCCCACGGCCGAGACCACACCCGCGCCCTCCTGCCCAATCACGAACGGCAGCGCGACCGGATACCTGCCCTCGCGATGGTAAGTGTCAATAAAATTCACGCCCGCCGCGGCCACCTTCACCACCGCCTTGTTGGGCTTGGGTTGCGGAACCGGAATCTCCACGAGTTCGAGCGCTTCTGGCCCGCCCAGCTTCTTTACCTGAATGGCTTTCATGTGGGTTTGGATTGGCCTCCCCGACAAAGGATTCAACCAACGCTCAATTTACCAAACCACCGGCGCGGCCTGTTTTCCTACCCGCGCTGGCGGCAAACGTGCCCGGGTATCCTAGAATGGAGACGGCAAAAACTCCAGGGGAGCGCAGCATGAAGACGGTGGGAGTGATCGGAGGCATCGGGCCGGAGTCCACCATCGAATATTACCGCCAGCTGATCGCAGCCTACCGCGCCCAAGAGCCCGATGGCAGTTATCCGCCCATCATCATCAACAGCATCAACCTGAAAGCGGTGGTTGATCTGTTGGAAGCCAATGATCTGCTCAGGGTGGCCGATCTTTTCGTGGCTGAAATTCAGAAGTTAGCCGTAGCCGGGGCGGAGTTTGGCCTGCTGGCGGCCAATACACCGCATATCGTGTTTGAAGAAATCCATCGCCGGTCGCCTGTTCCGCTGGTCAGCATCGTGGAAGCAACCTGCGCAACCGCACGAGCCTTGGGATTAAAAAGGCTCGCCCTATTGGGCACCCGCTTCACCATGCAAGGTGAGTTCTACCCGAAGGTGTTTTCCAAAGCGGAAATCGCGCTGGTTGTGCCCGATCGTGACGAGCAGACCTACATTCACGACAAATACATGGGCGAATTGGTAAAAGGCATCATTCTGCCGGAGACGCGCCAGGGGCTGCTGGCGATTGTCGATCGCCTGAAGGAGCAGCAGAGCATCGACGGGGTGATTCTGGGAGGCACCGAGTTGCCACTGATTCTGGGCGACGTCACAGACCGTGGCATTCCTTTTCTCGATACCACACAAATTCACGTGCAGGCGATCGCAGCCCGGGCGTGGTCATAGTTGAACCGCAAGTCGTGACAGCTTCAGGTGCGATTTACCTCGACTGGTTTACGGTAGGTATCAAAGATGAGGTTCCCGCATCTGACCGCCTGCAGGCCCTGCTCCGATCTATATCCGATAAATTGCTCTTCCATTAAGCCGGAGCTTGGGGCAGTTGGCGCAGCATCGCGATTTCACGCAATATAAAAAGGCGCCCACTTTTGCGATAGGTTGTGATTGTCCGCACCACCAAGCTAGCGAAAAGGAGCGCCTTTATGAGTCAGGAAAAGTATATCGGGATGGACGTTCATCAGGCCACCATTTCGGTTGCCGTGATGGATGCTCAAGGCAAGCTGATCATGGAATGCCTGCTGGAGACGAAAGCAGGCACGATCGTTGAGTTCATCCAGGGACTGCAGGGGACTCTGTCGCTGACCTTCGAGGAAGGAACGTCCGCTGCCTGGTTACACGACCTTCTGAAACCCCACGTCAGCCGATTGGTGGTCTGTGATCCGCGAAAGGCTGCCCTGTTGAAAGATGGCAACAAGAGTGACCGGATCGACGCGCGCAAGCTGGCGGAGCTGTTACGCACCAACCAACTGAAGCCGGTCTACCACGGAGAGCATGGAGTGCGCACCTTAAAAGAGCTGGGGCGCAGCTATCTGACCCTCACGCAAGATGTCACGCGGGTGATGAATCGGATCAAAGCCCTGTACCGCAGCTGGGGCATTCCCTGTAGCGGTACGACGGTGTACGCTCCACGGCATCACGCCGAGTGGCTGGCCAAGATCGTGGAACCAGGAGTTCGGGTTCGAGCCGAGCGTTTGTATCAGCAACTCGATAGTCTGCAACCGGTGCGTCGGCAAGCGCGGCGCGAACTCCTACTCGAAAGCCACAAGCATCCTGCCGTGAAGTTACTGCGTCAGATTCCTTCGATCGGTCCGATTCGCGCCGCCCTGCTGGTGGCCTTGCTGCAGACACCCCACCGCTTCCGTACCAAGCGACAGCTGTGGGCCTACAGCGGTTTCGCGGTCGAGACTCACGACAGTGGCGAGTACCGCTGTGTGCGGGGCAAACTGCAGCGCAACCGCGAGCGCATCACAGTGCGCGGTCTGAATGACAATCACAATAAAGATCTGAAGAGTCTCTTCAAAAGTGCTGCCATCTCTGCCAGCACGCGTCCTGGCCCCTTGCACGATTTCTATGCGGCTCGGATTGCCAAAGGGATGCGGCCGACGATGGCCCGTCTTACCCTGGCACGAAAGATTGCCACCATCACTTTAACTATCTGGAAGAAAGGAGTGAGGTTCGACCCCCAACAATTGCATCGGCAAGCAGCTTGAGCGTCTCTGGTGAACAGGCCTTTCCATCTCGGGAGTTCACTCGGATGATGGTCGGTCGGGTTCTGGAGATGCTCGGTTCGAGGAGAGTATCAGTCAATGAGATCGGCCCCGTGTGCTTGGGCACCGAGTCACACATTACACGCTATGCCCCCTCGGATAACCAGAAATAGCCATAGGCCACGAGCCTCGGATAGAACCATGGTTGACCTTGAGCACCAGTTTGGCTTGCCGCTCTTTCGAACTCGATGGCATCGCCACCATCCGCGCAGGAAACTTATGAGCATGGGCAATCGGCCAAGCTTCTCCAGAGAAGCGCAACTTCAGTGGGCTGGATCTCGAGAAACAAATCTCGCCTCCGGTCGAGGCAGAACTTTTTTCTTGACATCCCTTTTTATAGAACTCATTGACTGGGGGAGGCGGCGAACAAACGGCGCAAGCTTGTGCTAACGCTGCTTTCAACAACTGACGCGGGCCAGCATCGGCATCACCATCCAGCACGTGTAGCAGGACTTCGGGTTAGGAGGACCCGGCTCACGACCACCACCCACACGACGCCGATGACGGGCGAGACGAACCGCGAATAAGCGCCGCACGGTGACCAGAATCCATCCCTCAGCCACGTGGTGCCGCCCAGCAAGACGAGTACGACGGCTGCGACCCCGGCCGCGAAGAGCGCATTCGAGATCAGCCGGGCCCGCCAGAGCCCGAAAGCTCCGGACATGATCAGCATCGCCCGCGGGAACGAAGTCAAGACGACGCCGGCCCAGGCTAAGTCGTTCAGTCCCGATGTGAACGTCTGATTTCGGGAGCCGGCGATCGAGTAAGCGAGGGCTGCGACCACCGTGATGAGCAGGAGGAAAAGCGCTCCCACCGCTGCGCTGGAAGCGGTTGCCGCCGCGCCCCAGCCGTCTTGTCCGGCATCCGCCAAGGTGGTCCGGAGCGCCGCCGCGAACCACATCAGGTTGAGGATCGCCAGCCCAGAGAACACCGCGGCAATCAGGATCCGCACGCGCTCCCCGTCGTAGAATACGACGAGTGCGTCGGGCGACGCGCCAATCTGCGGCTGATGGCCGTAGACGAGGTACGCAATGATGAAGCAGAAAATGGAACTGGATGCCGCCCGTGCGCCACAAGCGTTCCCAGAACGCAGGGGTGGTGTACACGCTGGTGGAGGATGAGGCTGTGCTGTACGTGCTCATGAGGATCTCCTCTTGAACTGAAAGGTGACTTTGGATGCCGTGCGGCCCGAGAGACAACGCAGTGCGCTATTGTTGGGCCGTTTTGGGGCGAAATCTTAGCTCCAGAGCCGTGGCAAGTCAATGAGAGCGGACGCGTTGGGGAAGTGCCGACCAACCAATTGGCGATAAATCGCCAGTACCTCACAACCCAGCGGGAAGTTCCCCTGGGTGGCGGCCCTCCGGGTCCTGGTTGTTGTGTGCCGCCTGTTAACGTCGGGTTGTTCGGTGCTAAGGTCGTCTAGGCGACTACCGAACCTCCTGAACGGGTGTATCCTTCCAACAACGGCACCTAGTTTCATCGCAGTTTCAACAACAGCTCTAATCGGAGCAGGCCATGTTGGTCGGGCATTACGGGGTCGGTCTTGCTGCCAAACGATTCGCCCCGCAAACATCAGTGGGTACACTGGTCGTTGCGGCCCTCTTCGCCGATCTCTTGGGTTGGGCGCTCGTAGTTACAGGCATTGAACATTTTGCTATCAAACCTGGCATCACCGTCACAAATCCGCTCGATCTCTACGATTACCCAATCAGCCACAGCTTGGCTACAGATGCAGTCTGGGGTGCTCTGTTGGCAGCAGGCTACTACCTGGTCCGCAAGTACTGACGTGGCAGCTTGCTGATCTTCGCGGCTGCTTTGAGCCATTGGTTTCTCGATTTCGTCGCTCATCGCGCTGACCTGCCGTCGGCACCAGGCATTCATACGTACTACGGCTTGGGCCTCTACAATTCTCGCATTGGGATGATCGGCGTCGAAGGATTGATTTGGCTCGGCGGAATCGTGATCTACCTGCGCGCAACACGCTCAAAGAGACGACTGGGCACATACGTGTTCTGGATCGGTGCGGCCTTGCTGACATGGATTTGGCTTGTCAGCCTCAGAGGACTGCCTCCTCCAGGAACCATCGTCCAGGCAGGGGTTTCGAGCCTCCGTGTTCATGTTCGTGACAATAGCGTGGGCGTACTGGGTCGATCACTTGCGCGGTTCCAGGCTTGACCAAAATGTGACGTAACTGTTGCTAAATCGCGATCTCACTCATTGACCCTCGTGGGCTAGGCTTGACTGTAGCTAATGTATTGGCCGTTTGTTGTTTTTGTCGCAACAATTTCCGCGCGGAAGCAACGAGACGAGGCGAAATAAATGGCGCGGCTGAATCACGGCTCTGCTTTATGCAGGATTCTGGCAATTGCGGTTATCGTATTCCAGTTACGTGTTGTTGCCAGGACGCCGAAAAGTTTGTCCAGCTGGCCTAGGTAGCGAATCGCTTTCATTTCGCGCCGGTATAGACCGAGAACGAACCGATTTTTTGTGGCGAGGATTTTCAAAAACCATTCGTCCCCCGAAGGGAGACTGAACGGAATGGAAGGCAAAGGCCGCCCGCGTTTTGCCAATATGCTCACAAACCAAACGATCTTCGGTCCCGCGGCCTGACCTGCAAACGGGTTGGCGGATATCAGTTCGAGGACGTCGTCCCCCTTGCAAATCACCACCTCCGTCTCAAACGGCAATCGCTTTGCCAACTCTGCACGCAGTCTGGACTGACTGATCCGGTTCCGCACCACGAAAGTTCCGGCGGCGCCAACATTCACGAGACCGAAGTCGCTCAACGCATTCGCGAGAAGGCTCGGCCGAAAGGTCCTGTGGCCCCCGACATTGACTCCCCGCAAAAAAACGACCAGAGCCATGACGCCCTCATTTTCAACCAGCAGAGCTGCATGAGGCAGATTTTCGTCGCCAGGAGGGTGCAGCGATTTCTCTACTTGAACGCCTCCACATACACCGAGTGCGGCAGGCCCGCGGCATCGCCGGGTTCGAAGGACGGGACGGTCTCGCCGTAAAGCCGGCTCTGCCCTTCCGCCGATTCCACCACTTCGCCAAAACCCGCCTGGCGCAGGACTTCATCGAGATAGCTGAAGTCAAAGGCGGTGCGGTGCTGTCCATCGCAGAAAACAAAATTCGAAAAGCGCCCGCCCAGCGAATCGAAATGCCGCGGAAAATTGTCGTAGAACCAGTCGTGGCGATTTTGCTGGAAGGCGAGGATGGCATTCGACAGGCTGGGCACGATGATTCTCATCCCGCCTTCGGCCTTGAGCACGCGCGCGCATTCGCGCAACAGCTTCTCCAGTTCGTCAGGATAGAGATGTTCGATCATGTGCGTGGAGTAAATGGAATCAACCGAATTGCTGGCGAAGGGCAGACCGCAGCGAACATCGAGCCAGACATCGGTTTTCTGCAGCGGGTTGGCGTCGATGTTGACGAAGCCGGGGAGATATTTGGGACCGCATCCCAGGTGCAGATCGAGGCGGCGCCCGTTCCCCGACCGCCCCGCATGACGCAGCTTTTCCATCCAGTAATTCGGCCACGTTGCCTTGGCAATCAGCAGGAAATAAATATCCTTGTAGCGTTGATGGAGCACGCTCAACCTCAGCTCAGAAAATCACGATGCCCGGCCACTTCTTCTGCGAACCGGCTCAATTGTAGCAAGAAGATTCGCCGCTAAATCCAACAGCTCCTCGACGTGCTTGTTCCAGGAGAAGGCGCGCGACCGCTCCTGTCCACGGTCCGCAAGCGTCTTCGCCACCCCGGCAGAAGCCGCGATGCCGCAGACCTGGTCGGCCAGTTCTTCCGGAGAAAAACGCGGGAAGTAAAGCGCGGCGTCCTGGCAGATTTCGCGATGCACCGCCGAGTCAGCGGCCACAATCGGCAACCCGCTGGCCATGGCTTCCACCAAGGGATGCGCAAACGACTCCGCATAGGCCGGCGCAACGTACAGGTTGCACTCGCGATATACCTGGTGCAGCAGCGCGTAAGGGACCGCGCCCAGCTCTGCCACGACGTCCCCGATGCCGAGTTGTGCGACCAGGTCCGAAGCTCCCTGGGCGCTGTAACGTCCAGGGTTGTCTTCCGAACGTAGCCGGCAGGTGAGAAAAAGTTTGAGCTTTCGGCCGCTCAGGCGCTCCCGCAACCGGGGGAGCGCGCGCAGCAGGGTCTCAAAGTTCCGGTAGTAGTTGTAGTGGCTCACGTAGAGCAGGCGCAGCGCATCTTTATCCCGATCAAGTATTTGCCGGATGCTCGCGGCCAGGGGAGTCTGGTCGCGGAAAAAAGCTTCGCCATCGAAGCCATGATGGATGGCCACTACCTCATGGCCGGACCATTGACGCAGCTCCTGGGCGAAAGCTTCGCTGGGAGCGACCGTCGCGTCGGCCCACTCTATGGAACGGCGCGCCAGGCTGCCTTTGATCCGGGTATCAATCCACAAGCCATACTCGCCGCGCCGGCGGACATCCCGCAGAAAATCGGTGGAGGTGTAGAGCGAATTTCGTGAAAGCAGGACCTGCGGCACCGGGGAGTTACGCAGCGCAAAGTTGCCGATGGAAAACAGCAGGTCGGCTCCACTCTGCCGGATCGCTGCCGATAGCGTGGTCTGCTCCTGCCAGAAACGCTTCAGCGCCCCCGCGGGAAGATTGATCTCGGGAAGTGAAACCCGGGGCAAGACTCCGAGCTCACGTCTCAGCTGCGGGCTTACGGCGGCGGTCACCTGCACTCCCTCGTGGGAGGAAAGATGCGGAAGGACATTGCGCAGATAGGTAAGTCCGCCGCCGGCGCTGGCCGCCAAACCGTTGAGGAACAGATGCATCATCGCTCGGTGGCGATGTTTGCGTTTCGCCCCAGAGTCGCGAAACCGAAGTCAGTAATAGGACGATAAACGGCCACGGGCGCCGCCGAGGGCAGGATATCCAGAAAGGAAAATGCCAGCACCCAGAAAAAGACAGTGAGATAGTATCCCACTGCGAACAGCCAGTCTTCAAAACTGGCATGGATCAGCCCCGCGATCAGGACCATGGCGACCGGGATAACGTAGTGACGAACGTTTGCGGTGCGGCGTAACCAGACAAAGACACCACCCATCTTCAAAGCAAGCACCACGACGAGGGTCACAAAGGGAAGGACGCCCAGCAAGCCGACTCCCTCCAGGATCGCCAGGTAACTGTTCCCATGTTCTCGGGTGGCGGCAGAGACGGTCGAGTACTCACCCACCGCGACGTCCTCGCCAGAGCTATTCAGCCCGGTGCCGAAGCCGCTCCCGAACCAGGGATGCTGCCGGATGACAGCGACTGTTTCATCCCAGGGCGTCAGGCGCGATTCCAGCAGTCCGCCCTCCTCATGTCCCTTATAAAGAAACGTCATCGCTAAAGAAGTGTCTTGACGTTGGACGGGCATGTCCTCGATCGACTGGGAGGGGGTCAATGCAACCGAGAGCGCCGCCATACAGGTAAACGCCACCGTGCCTTGAATCAGCAACCGGTAACGCCGCAAAGCCACGCAAGTCAGGCAACAGGAGATCAAGGCTGCTAATATTCCCGCTCGCGCCTGGCTATAGAAAAGAAGGCCGACGCTCAACATAAGGACGAAAATCGCGCGCCGTTGCCGAGTCTTCCCCTCGACCGTCAGCACACCCCAAAAAAGCGCAGGCACAGCCACCACGCCCATGATAGCGCCTAGAGAATTGGGGTTGCCATAGATGGGCTTGCGCAAAATCAGATAAAAAACAGCCGAGGCGTACACCATCATCTCCACGACTAAAAGTAATCGGGGAAAGAATTTCTCTTCGCGTCCACCCAGCGCCAGGCGGGCCCCGGTGGAGGCATAGAGAAAAAGCAATAGCAAACTCAGTGCCTTCATGAACGACACCATGGGAAACGAAGACACGGCCGCAGAAACCAACGCAGCCAGGACGGTGAACGCAGCCACCAGATGGAAGGTGGAAAAGCGAGGATGCTCGCTTCGGATGTAGAGCGCGAAGCCCACAATTGCGCCCAGGGCCAGCACCGCCCAACGCCCGGCCGTCCATACCGTGCTAAAGGGAACCGACATGCCTGCCCAGAGAAAAGCCACTACCAGAACGGGGAAGAATCTTTGCTCGTACTTCCAGATCGCCGCCAGAAGGCCCTGCAGGAAGAGCAGTCCTCCCAGATAGTAGGCGTTGCCCAGGTAGGCCGGGCGGTACAGCGCCGCACCCGCCGCCATGAGGCTGATCGCCAGAATCACGCCGATGACAATCAATTTTGAAAAGCGCCTATTCATGGCTTCGCACTCCGACCGCCATTGCCGCCTGGGCGATGCCGGCGGCACAAACTGCGGGCGAATACTTCTCGATACGCTCCCTGCTATGATTTCCCATCTGCGTACGCAGCGCCGAATCCCGCCCCAATCTTTCCATGGCCGACGCCAACTGGATCACGTCACCTCGATCCACCACCCAGCCATTCCAGTGATCCTGGACCAGGTCCGCAGCGCAGCCCGCGGCAGCGCTCGAGATTATCGGCAAACCGCAAGCCATGGCTTCATTCACGACCAGCCCCCAGGTGTCCGAATGCGACGGAAACACAAAGCTTTCAGCCAACGCATAGTAGCTGGCGAGCTGATCGCGGTGGACGAAGCCAGCGCATCGGACCTGCCCCGGCGCAATCTGCACCGCGCGACCAACCAGTTCCTCGCGAGCGGTCCCCTCTCCCACCAAGACCAGACTGACAAGCGTGCGCAGTTCAGAAGTCAGTTTGCCGTAGGCCTCAAGCAGATCAAACACTCCTTTTTCCCGTACCAGTCTGCCCACGAACAGGAAAAATCGCGGCGGCAATCCCAGTGCCTGGCGGTGGCTTGCTGCTTCCTGGCGAACCGCTTCAGCCCGCTGGGCAAAGAGTTCGGTATCGACCGCATTGGGCGCGGTAAAAATGTCCTTCTCCAGCACCCCATAGTTCACAACGTACTGCATCGAAGACTTCCCGGGTACAACAAATGCGCTGCAGTGCTTTATGAATATCCTTTTCAGGAATTTGATCACCCGGTTGCGGCTGCGAATGTCCCGCTCCGTGCTCTCTGCCCACAAAATGAACGGGACCCGGCGCTGGCGCGCCCAACGCAACCCCTGCCATGAGGCCAGATAATTGTAGCCACCGCACAGGATGGCGTCGGGGGCCGCCCTTTGCAGTCCCTTCTTCAAGCCGCGGTTCAGCAGCAGGTTGTGCCCGGCAAATTCCCGCCGCCAGGACGGCAGTACCTGGTACGAAAAGCGAATCTCATCCTTATAGACCAGCCAGTCACGCAATTTGGGATCGCTCTCCGCGAGAAAGATCACATGCAAGTCTATCTCCGAACCCTGGGCCAGGGTGTTGAACACTGGGATACGGTAGGGCGCGATGATCTCAGTCAGGATGACCAGCCGCCGCTTCATGCCTGGCACTCCCGGTAGAGCCGGAACAAGCGTGCCGCCTGGTGACCCAGGCTGTATCCCTGCAGGACGGTCCGACGCGCCGCCTGACCCATGCTTCGCCGAAGATCAGGCTGCTGCAACAGCCTGACGAGAGTATCGGTCAATTGCTGCAGGTCGCCGGCCGCGATCAAACATCCGTTGACTCCCGGCTCAATGACTTCTTCGATTCCCTGGCCGCGGCATGCGATGACGGGCTTCCCTGTCGACATTGTTTCCAGATACACGCATCCCAGTCCCTCGTAACCGCTAGGCAAGGCAAAGACTGTAGCGCGCCGCATGGCGTCGGCGACCTGGCGGCGGCCCTGTCGTCCCCGAAAGTTAACCTTACCGGCCAAGCCTAATCCGTCAGCCAGTTTCTGCAGACGAGGCCGTTCGGGCCCTTCGCCGATGATCTCCAGCGAAAGTCCTGAAAATTGATTTTGGATGGCGGCAAACGCTCGTAGCAGCAGCTCGTGCCCCTTGATCGGAATAAGATTCCCCACGCTGAGAATCTGTGGCGCATCCGGCTCACGATCCGACAGAGAAAACATCTGCGGGTCAACCCCGTTATAGATGACCGTGGTGTTCACCCGCGGGCCAGCACCCTCGATCACCTGATCGCGAACCTTTTCACTGATGCAAATCACCGAGCATGCCGAGCGATATACCGATCGCGATACGCGGGCACACCACTCCCCGGCCCGCCCTTCAACCTGTCTGCTGGAAAGGGCATCGAGGCCATGCACTGTCACCACAAAGGGTATTTTTAGCTCCCGGCTAAGCAGCAACGCGGCGTGGCCACAGGGCAGAGCGGAATGGGCATGGATCACCTGCACGGGATGCGAACCCTGCAGGCGCCGGACTTCAGGCAGCAATCTTGCGAAAAGAAATGCTCCCGCCGTTGACAGACCCCAGCCACCAGGGAGGGAAAAAAAATGTACCCATCGCGCCGGAACCGCGAAGTCGCTGACGGGTGTTCCGCCTCGATAAAATGGCTGCACCGCCCGGACTGTGTTTTCCACTCCCAAACGCGCCAGCTCCACCAGCGGTTCCGCCACAAAGCAGCCCTGGGCATCATCTCCCAATATCGGGAAGAAGGGGGTGACGGTCAGGACATGAAGCGGTTGCTTTGGCATGACCGATTCCGGGATGGTGGAACCGGCGGCAGTCATGCGGCACGGTTCGCCGTCTTCCGCGACAGCAGATCCAGAAACACCTCTTCCCAGCGGCGAGCGATGGGGGCCCAGTCGAACTTCTGGCTGTGCCGGCGCCCTGCTTCTCCAAATTTCCGCCGCTGCTCCCCCGACCCCAGCAGCTCTCCCAGCCGGCTAAAAAGCTCACCGTTGGAACCAACCATGTAGCCGCTCTCCCCGTGCACTGCTGTTTCTGGCTGATAGTCATTTCGCGCGATCACCGGCAGACCGCACGCTGCGGCCTCCAGCAAGACCTTCGGAGACCCTTCCCAGGTCGAAGGAAAGAGAAAAATATCAGAGTGCCGATATTGCTGCCTCAATTCTTCCGCCCCTAGCAAACCGGCGAGCCTGACGTTTCCGAGCTGCTCGCGCTCGATCCGCTTTTTCAATTCGTCCGCCATGAAGCCTTCACCCACCAGGACAAAATCTGCACCGGAAAAGCGCGCCGCTGCTTCGAGCAGCAATTGCGGCTGCTTGAAGGGCCGCAGGGATCCCACAAACAAAACTACAGGGCGCAGGTTGGGTGGGCGGTCCCCTGCCGGGGTGAAAAAATTGGTGTCTACACCCGTAGGTACGACCTCGCTGGGCAGGCCGTATTCCCGCTGCAAGCTTCGTTTCACCGACCCGGTGTTGCTGAACAGATAGTCGCAGCGCAGCACAGTGCGCTCCCAGAGATCGACCGCCTCCGGCGCGATGGTGGGCTCATTGCGCAGGTCCGACTGCGACTCGATGGCCCCGATGGTGATGCGGCTGTCCTGCCAGCGCTTTCGCAATCCCATGTAGAGCCTGCTGGCTGGAGATGACTTCAAGTAGAAGAGGATTTCATGGCGCCCCAGAACGAACTCGCGGAAGATCCTGAGCGTACGCCGCCGCTGCGGCAGGCGCACCAGCCTCGTGTTGGGGCGCTGCGCGACGGCGCGATCGGGCCGGCCCTGGCAGAAGACGCTCACATGAAAGCGGTCCGGATCCAGCCGCCGGATGATCTCGCGGGCATTGCTCATCTGGGCATTGGTAAGACCCTGGTCCGCCAGGCTGTCCACGAGGATTCGCACAGGGGTCATAGGCGACCTGACCAGCGACCGCGGCTCACCCAGCGCAAGGCGGTCATGCTAAACGCAAGTCCGGACGGTGGGGCTGGTCCATTCTAGCCGAAGTGGCGAGGCGAAAATCGCGCAAGCGCGCGGCCATGCGGTACTCTGCATCCCGCGATTGCACCGCATCCGAAATATGCTCCCGGGCCCGATCGAGCAGTCGCCGTCGCACTGCTTTCTCCGCTCCCGGCGGCAGCGGCCGCCGTTCAGCGGGATCTTCATCCAGGTCATACACCTGCTCCGTCGCCGAATGGAAGTCGAGCACCACCTTGTAACGCGCCTCGCGCACCGCCAACAGGCGCGCCTGCAGCCGATCTTCCACCACAAACGGGTTCTTGCATCCGGAAATGCACTCGATCACAGCATCGATTTCTCCGCTCTTCCCCCCATCGAGCAGTGCGGCGTGACTGTGTCCCCGGAAGCTGCCCGGGATGGAAACCTCAACCAGGTCCAGCAACGTGGGCGCCAGATGCAACAGGCTGAAAGGAGTGGCTACGATGCCGCCCCGGCGTGACTCCGGCACGCGCAGCAGCAGAGGAACCCGCACCAGCTCTTCAGACACACTCGAAGGCGGATGGTAGCGGCCGCCATGATCGAGAAATTCCTCGCCATGATCGGCGGTGAGCGCCATGACGCAGTTCTCCCACACGCCCAGGCCTCGCAGCGTGTCCACCAGGCGCGCTACCTGCGCATCGACCCAGCGAATGCCGGCGTCGTAGAGAGCGACGATGTCTTTACGGTGCCGCCGCAACCGCGAGGCGCCCAGGTCGCCGCGGTTCCAGTACGAATTCAGGTAGCGTGCTCGCGAGGCATCCAGCGAATGCTGCCCCATCAATTCCAGCGCCTCGCGTCGCGGATAGTACGGCGAATGCGGGTCCATGAAATGCAACCAGAGAAAGAAGGGCTGTCCCTTGATGCCGGTCAGCCAGTCGCGCGCCCGGTCAACAATTACATCGGCTGCTGGAAACCGCCGCAACTGGTCGAGCGACAGCGCCGGGACGGATGCCACTCGTTGACAGTACCGGAAGTACAGTTCGTCGTAGATTGAGCCCACCGGACCAAGGGCGTGAGAAGCTTTGGCCAGACGCTGGTTCCATCGGTTCAGCGTTCTTGTGTTCTTCGCGCTGTCAGACACTCCCGGCACGTGCGCTGCGGCGGAGTCCAGAAAATCCTGGAACACGCTGAACCCGGCCTCGTACCCAAAGCGCGGGGATAGATAGGGGTTGGCCGCAAGAAATGCCGCCGTCGCGTGGCCGGCTTCGTTCAAGGCAGAAGCGATCGTTGGTTCCCCGGGGGCCAGGCCAACCACGTCCCGTCCCAGGCCGAGGGGATGGCGCGAAGCCATGACAGCAGGAAACGAGAAATAGGTAGGGGCGCCGGCCACGATCGCGTTGGAAAATGTCAGGCTCTCGGTCGCGAGCGAGTCGAGGAAAGGCGTGGTCGGGAGCGGATAGCCGAGAAAGCCGGCATGGTCGGCCCGGAAGCAATCCACTGTGATCAGCACCAGCGACCGCGGAGACTTCATGCTAGCTTGCTCCCGGCGTAGCGCATTTCCACTTGCCCTTGCCTTGCTTGACCTCGACCGATACCGGCCCGCGCGGACCTTTGAACTTCCCCCGGCTCACCAGTTCGTACACGTCCAGGTCGTGCAGGTAAAGCAGGTTGGGATGTTTCGCTTCCAGAGCGCCCAGAAATTCGTCCAGCACGCGCAAGGCAGGGCCGCGAAAATCTTTCAACGAAGAATGGAAATTGATGGAGTGGATGGAAATAATTGCCGGGATGCCGCGTTCGAAGCAGCGTTCCGCCAGTTGCATATATTTTTCCAGCGAGAGGCCACGCTCGAAGGGCTCAACGTCGATGGTGCGGTGCAGGTTCAGCATCCCACACTCGTCCATGTGGGGAGGCAAGGCGCCGCCGCTGCCATTCTGCGCCACCCGGAGGCCGCACTGCGACCATGCCCGGCGCGTGTCGTCGTTGGCGCGATACCCGGGAGCGCACGCCGACAACGGAGCCGTACCGAAGAAGTGTTGGAATTCCCGCGCCGCTTCGGCAATCAGATTTCCCTGGATATCGGTCTCCAGAAATCCGGCCTGCGGTTTTTCAGGATTGCAATACTCGTAGCCGATCCAGGGCATGCGCCAGTAAATGTAAGGCGTCTCCGCCTTCCACAAAGTGTGCAGCAGGTTGTTGCGGTCTCCGTGCACGGTCAACGCACGCTCGACGGCCGGGCGGCAGAAATGGGTCAAACCGTGGAGCGCGGGATAGAACACGTCATCCGAAATGCCCTGCCGGTAAGCTTCAAACAGTCCCGGCCGTTTCCAGTCGCCGGGCAGACCCTGGCTCAACGGTAACAGTTGAATATCTTGAAATCCCTTCTCCGCGATCTTCTGGAAGTCCAGGTTGGCCAAAAGAAAATTCATCACCATGCAGGCCGGACGCCCGGTAGCATCGCGATGCCGCTTCAGCATGTCCCGCAACGCCATCACATCGTCGGCGGTTTCGAGGGAGTAATAATCGTAGGGATTCTCACCCAGCTGAATTCCGCTGGCGCGCAGCTGCTCGTATCCCTCACGGTCGCGCACCCCCACGCGCCCCCAGTCATCGCTCTGCAGCAGAACCAGGGGACGACTGAAGCGGAGGTCACGCACTTCGGGCTTCGTGCCCCATGCTCTCAACGTGTCAATGAATTTGAGCATCGCGGTGGAAACCAATCCGCCTGCGCCTTCCGTCACTTACCGATTCATCTGGCCCAGGAGTATGGTGCAGGGCTGACTCTATTTTCGGGCCCAGGCACAATAATTCCCCGCCATCTGGTCATTCGTGCTCAAGGACAACTTCTCCAGGCCCAACCCCGCGATATTTACTACCGGAAAAGCCGTCAGCTGCAACAATCGTCGCACAATTTCATACCTGGCGAAAATATTGAGACCAGAGTTGATCAGCCGGCAAAATCCGCCCAGACTGAATACTTCCGGAACAATCTCCACCTGGGAGAAGGGCGCCAGGATCGAGCGCAACCCGGATCGCATGTACCGCCAATGTTCATCTTCCACAAAACGAGGGCTGACCGCCCCAACGCTCATCAGCAATACGCCTCCCGGCTTCAGAACGTCGTGCACCTGCTCGGCGGCGAGATGAGGTCTGGGAAAGTATTCAAACACACCCGTAGCAATGACCAGGTCAAAAGTATTGGCGCGGAAAGGCAATGACTCTCCCTTCCCGACCACGTTCACGAGCAGAGTCGCGACCACATCGGTCGCGATGTATTGCCTGACTCTTTCCTGCAGCAGCGGGCGATACGGCTGATACCGTCCTCCGATATCCAGCACCCGCAACTCCTTCCCGGGGATTTGGCTCATCCAGTTTGAAATCAACTGCGCCCGCCGGCGCAGCACCAGATAATTGGGATTGGTGATCGAAGGACGAAGTCGATCCTGCGCCAGCTTTTGCAATTCCTCCAGCGAGTAGTCCTTTCCCACCATCCCCCCATGGAATGCCTTTGAACCCTGTGTGCGCCCTCAGAGATAGCCCAGGTCGCGAAGTCTCTCTTCAATCACCCGCTGCTCGGCTTCATCCATTTTTGCGGCGTCGTCGCGCAATAATTCGCGTAAGAGAAATGTAAGGAACTGCTCGAGGTTGCCGTGCCGTGCCCCGAAACGCCGCTCCGCCTCCTCGCAGAGGTCGGCGGGCAAATGTACGTCACGCAGACTATTCGGCATCAGGCGTTTACTCCGGCGCCCACCATGCCGCGCACCCGCGACCAAAGCGCCCGGGCAATCAGGCGGTCATCCTCATCCAAACCAACCGCCAGTGCGATCACAACAAAAACTATGTACGCCGACACCAGAACGATCGCCAGCGTCATCCAGGGCGGCAGAATTCCGGAGAGCGCGAACCTCAGGAGCAGCAGCGCGCACAAATTGCCGGCCAAGGGCGGCAGCAGGCGAAAATAGCTGCGGTTGTAGGGAAACAATCCGAGTTTGCTCCGCACCTCACGGAGATACCATACATTGCTGACTGCGTTGGTAACCGCGGCGGCGAGTGCAGCGCCGGTCAGGCCCAACCTCGGAATCAGCAGCAGACTCAGGCCCACCATCACCCCTGCCATGACGGCCTGGATTCGTATCAGACGGTGCTGCTGCCCGGACATGAGCAGCAGGTATCCGACCGAGCCCACGCCACAGTTGATCAGCTGTCCCAGGGTGCCGATGATCAGGATGGGCCAGCCCGCTTCAAACTCGGGACCAAAAATCCGCATCAGTTCGCGCGCGAACACGATGATGACACATCCCAGAGGCAGCGTGAGCCCAAGAATCCACTTGGTAAGGGTCTGGAACAGGCGGCCCAGCAACTCGCGCTGGTCACGGGCATGAAGGTCTGCGATGGTGGGCGAGAATATCTGGTTCACCGACTGGAGGACGGTCGGCACAAACGCCACCAGCGCCGCCGCCATGGCATAGATTCCCAGTTCCCGCGCGTTCAGATAGAAGCCGATCAGGATTTTGTCGGCCTGGGACATGACGAAGCCCAGAGAGTCCATGGCGAATACCACCGCCGAGAACGAAATCACATCCTTCTCGATCGACGCCAGGCCACCGGAGAATGCCCGCGCCGCCCTGGGCGTCAGCTTCCAGACCGCGAACCCCAGCAGGACTATCACCACCAACGCGCTTGCCGCCTGGGCAAAGATGTATCCCCATAGACCAAGGCCCGCCGCGACCAGACCCAGAGTGAAGACCATGGTCAACGGATTGCCGATAAAGCTGGTGATGACAGTGCGGCGGGCAACGTCCCTGTATCCCGTCAGCACCTGGCCCAGGAATCCAGTCAAAGCGCCGAAGATCATAATCAGCGCGAATAAACCCAGGTATCGGTGCAACGCGGGAGTGTGGTAGATATGGACCGCCACCCAGGGTCCAACCAGCAGCATCGCTCCGCCCAGCAGAAGATTGAAAAACAACAGGAGGGCAAGGCTCCGCACCAGAAATCCGCGCAGCAAGTCGAACTTGCCGCCGGCGCTATAGCTCGCCACAAAGCGCACCGCAGAATAAGGCAGCCCGAGAGCGTTGAAAATTCCCAGCAGACCCACGATCGTCATGCCCAGGGCATAGACACCGAGGGCCTCCGCCCCTAACACCCGGGCAAGATAGATCTTGAATAGATATCCCGCGGCCGCGGTAAAAATCGTGCCCGCAAAGAACACCGCCGAATGGCGCGAGATGTGCCCCATCTGCCGGCGAAAGCTCGGGGCATCGGCCAGCCTGGGTTCAAGCTGCAGGACGGCATCGGCGGACGGTGTTTGAGCTGGCAATGACATAGATGCGGTTACGCCCGGGCTTTTATTGGCTCCGAAAACGAAGTAGTACGCAAGAGCAAATCCCGCAACTGGGCGGGGTCCATGGTCGGCCACAGGCTGGCCCGCAACTCAACCGCCTTGCCTTTCATCTCCAGCAGGCGAGGAATTTCGCTCAACTCGGCAGCCGATTCTAAAACCTGTCCGATACCAAATCTCGCGAACTGCTCGAGGTATCCCGAAGTTGTGTCCCGCAGCCAGGAACACAGGAACACCGGGATCCCCTCGGCGGAGCACTGCAGCGCCACCGTGGATTGCACGGTCAGGGCAAAGCGGATATTTCTCCATAGTTGAGGCGAGGGCGCTCCCGCGATCACTCCGATCCGCGCTTCGTGCTCAGGCAGATATTTTCTCAGGACTCGCCGGTGTCCTCTAACGCTTTCAAAGGGATGAATCTTGAAGACGAGTTTGAGCTTACAGGCCTGGGACAGTGACCATAATTTCGGCAAAAGATCACCGTACACCTCTTCAAGGCGCCATCCCATCGCCCGATAGGGTTCGGTAAAAAACACCAGCCAGGGTTCGCTCTGCGGGGCCGCCGGTTTCGCCGCGTCGGGGCGGGATGGCAGCCCCTGTCCGCCCAGCACGACTTTTTCCGCAGGCACGCCACACGACCGCAGCAGGTAGTCGCGCTCGATTTCTCCCTTGGCCAGATAGATGTCCGCGTGCGGCACCTTCACCGCCATCTTCGAATCCATGGCCCCGTGGTGGCAAGCCACAGTTGGGATGCCACGGTTCCTGGCCAGAATCAGCGGAAGTCGAGTGTAGGGATTGCTGTCGTCGCAGCACAGACATCCGGCGATGGCTTCCGATTCAAATACCTGGAGCCACGCATCGCGCACAGCAATTCCCCACCGCATCAAGCCCGGAATCCGATCCAGAACTCCAGTCGCATTCGCGGCCGCATATTCGTCCGCGCCGGCCATGAGACGGTCCTTCAGCAACTGCCATGCCTTAGCCAGAGCTGTACTGGAATCGGGAGCTGCGAAGTATGGGTCCAGGGATGTGGTGGAAACATTCGAGGGCACGGCTTTCAATCGGGCGCTGTTCCTGGCATACACAAGAAGAAAGTTTTCACGCGGGAGCAGCGCTGCGTAAGAAACCGCGGTGCGCGAAACGTTGACGTAGGCGGAGGGCAGCAGCACGACCGGATTCCCGGGAGCTCGACGCCGGCGAGCGAGCCGCCGCCGCAACCCGTGTTCACGGTCGAATTTGTCCTGAACCACCTGGCTGATCTGCGCTCGGTCCAGCTGAGCAAAGACGCTGCGATAATGTTGCGCCCATCGTCTGACGGGATGGAATCCAGCCTCGATCCTGACGGACTGCGCTCCGGTCAAGGCCTGCAGCGCCGTGGCTGCGGCGCCGGAGCGGCTGGCATAGAGCTCGCACCCGCCTTTCAGTTCCCGCGCCAGGCGGCCGATCAGAATCAGCTGGCGAAGATCAGGCTCGATCAGCAGCGACAGCACATCCCACCAGTCGATTCCCGATGCATCCACCCACCGGCCCATCCCCAGTTGAAGCAACTCCCGGACCCGTTGCAAGTCCTCCCGCTCTCTGGCAAAGTCGTACAGGCTGACGACCCGGGCGCGGGCCTGCTGGCTCCAATTGGCGTAGGTCGCGGCCGGCGCGCGGCCGAGATCTACGACCAGGTCCCATCCCTTGTCCAGCGCCGGAATCGGGTCGTCGGGATGGAGCAGGAGCACTTTCATGGTCTTACATTTTCCGCAGAAGCGCGACCGACCAGCCGTCGCACCCAATGTTCGAGCCGCGGCGAAGACTTGACCGCCGCCGCCGCGTGATAGCGCATCGTTTCCCGCAATCGCACCGCCCGTGAATCCGTAACTGTAGCGTGCAGGGTCTGGCGATACGCGCTGGCAAAGCGTTCCTTGTAACCTTCCTCGCCCAGTCCCAGATCCAGAAGATGTATTCCAGGATCATCGCAAGCCTGCTCCACCATCTTGCTGAGCAGGCAGAACCCGGGAGAAAACTGCCGCCACCTGGCATCAAACGTCGGCTGGTAATAGAACCAGCTGCCCGCAAACTGGAATCCGTAGTTCCAGGCCACGGGCTCGTCGCCGGCCAGAAGGCGGGTCAAGACCAGCCAGCCGGCTGCGGAAAGCAGCTCGGCCAGCCCGCAGAGAAATTTCTGCCGCTCCGCACTGGCCAGATTGCTCGCCCGGCCACCAGCACGAAAGCGGGCCACATGAGTCTCCACAAAGCGTGGCAGCGCTGCCCCGATACTATGCCACTCGGTGAGATGATCGACCGTAACTGGGCCTGTTTTCTCCAGCCCCTTGAGGTAGGAGCGCAAGGCCTTGCGTTTGACCACCGACTCTTTCAACTTTTGCCGCTCCGCCGCGGAACCGAGCGCGATCTGGGCGCAGCGGTAAGCCGGCCGGGAAAATACCAGGTATCCGCGCCCTTCCGCCGCACTCTGCAGAGTCCGCGATGTCGCCGAGTCGGCCGGCAGATTTGCCAGCCGCAAAATCGGCAGATGGAGCCTGCCCAGCTCTGCGAACACGCCTTCCACAAATTCCGCCCGATGCCGGGGCTGGCAAATGAAATCGCAATAATCGGCGGTGCTTCCGGCCAGAAAGGAAATTTGCTTTCCAGCTTCATCGGTGGCCAGGGCCACCACTCCTGCCAGCGCGTCACCCTCGTAGGCCAACAGAAGCAGAGGCTTCAGCGACGAATGGTAGGAGCGACCACGGCCATCGCCCACTCCCAGGTGTAGAAAACTTCCGGACGCTCCATCCGGCGCACCAGGCCATTCCACTGATCGCGCAGCCGCTGGTCTTGCGGAATCTCGTGGAGGATGCTCAGGCGCAAAGTTCACCCGTCGCGCTTTCCTTGGAGAAGACGTAGTAGTACCAGTCGGTAACCAACTCGCGGCTGCGCCTGGGATAGTCATCCCCGAGAACAGTCACCTGCCGAAAATCAAAACGGGCCAATTCCTCCTGCACTCTGGCCGGCGTCCAGCAGTGCGTCATCCAACCCCCGTGGGCAGGATCGAAGAGGTAGCCTTCGCCCCGCCAGAAGGCTGGCTTGGGGACCCGCCGCAGCACCCGCCCGCCAGACTCGACGGCGGCGCGCAAGAATGAATGCAGGGATTTTGCCACCTTCAATGACCACAGCATTGCTGGAAAGAAGACACTCCGCTCCGAAACCAGTTTCCCGGCGAAAGCGCGCAGCCGCTCCCGGTCCCATGCCGGCCGGACCAGAATCGACCGCGGATTGTGCGACGAAAATACCAGCACTCCGCCGGCCCGCAGCACGCGTCCGCATTCCTGCAGGCATTGCCAGCGCCGATCCTCGGGGGAAACGCAGTCCAGCCCGTTGAAGGCGATGACGATGGCATCGAAGGAGGCATCGGAAAATGCGGACAGGTCCGACGCATCGGACACCAGGAACTCCAACTCGGGGAACTTGCGCCGGCAGGATTGGACCATCTCTTCCGAATAATCCACTCCAACATAGCGGGACGCTTTCCGGGAGAGATAAGGAGTGGTCCGCCCGCCGCCGACCCCGAGGTCGAGAATGGCCATACCCGCCTTCAAGTAGGTATCAAAGAGAAGACGCTCGCACGCCGTCAGATACTCCAGTTCCGCATAGTGCGAAACCACCTGCGGGTCGCGGTAGGCCTGGAGGTTGGCCGCTCTCGTCTCCCCCCGCGCGGATTGGGCTGGCAATGGCATGATGCTCCTGCTGCTCAGGCGGAGACCAGAAGACGCTGCCGCAATGACCGGTAAAAACCGGAAACGTGAGCTTCGAATTCGCCCAGGTTCATTTCGCCGGTGACGTGCACCCGGGGCAGCGCAAACCGCGGCATGGAAGCGCCGAAGCCACCCCCCACATTGAGGAAGGCGCAGCTGAAGCCGGCCCGCTCTGCCATTTCCCGCTCCCGTTCGGTGGCCGAAGCCTCGTCCCCGAAGGGATAGGCCAACGCCCATACAGGCCTGCCAATCACCTGTTCCAGGCGGGCGCGGCTCCCGGCAATCTCAGCCCACGCCGCCTCGGGATGTAGTTGCGACAGCAGCGGATGGGTCAAGGTATGCGCACCCACTCCCATTCCCGCCGCCACCAGCGACCGCACTTCCGCGGCATTCAGCATCAGGAACCGGCCGCGCAAAGGGCCGGTGAGGATTTCACTGCTCCAATCGTCACCCAGTTGAAGCTGGGCCTGCACTTGGTCCAGCAGCGTCTGCCGCTCCACCGCGTCGAAACGCGACAGATGCCTGACCAGGCTCCACCACACTCGTCGTTTCTCCGGCAGGCTCCTCGATCGCGCCTGAAAGCCGTCGCCAAGATCCAGGGCTGTCTCCTCCCTGGCGGTGAGCAACATCAGATAGAGCTGCTCGTACCACAGCATGGCCGGCAAGGCCCCAAGCGAAGCGCCGGTGACAAAAAACAGACACGAGAGAGCGTGCTCCTGAAGAATCGGCACCATTTCGGTCAGCGTGTTTCGTAAGTCATCATCGCAGGTCAACAGCACGGAGCGGGAAGGCAAATCCTGTTTCGCTTCACACCAGTCATGAAACTGCTGGGGAGAAATCACGTTGTAATGACTTTTCAGAAGCCGAAGTTGCCGGCGAAATGAATCGGCGCTCACCAGGCTGCCGTCGAGATCGGCATCGATCATCCTGTATCCCCTGGGAAAAATTCCGTGATAGGTCACGATTGCCGGCCCTGCTCCGTTGCGGCGGCGAAGATAACCCAGCTTCGCCAGGCCAGGAAACACCGCGTGCTTCAGAAGCGGGCTGACTACTCTCACGCTGGCGCCCCTACTTTCATCAGGCGCTCGTACAAATCCAGGAGCAGCAGGAAATTCCGGTCCCAATCTGCGCGCTCGGCCACAATCTTCTGGCTCCGTTTTCCGATCGCCTCCCGCTCCGACGGTTTCAGAGCGGCGATGCAGAGCAACTTGCCGGCAAAATCCTCGACGGAACCGGCCGCCGCGAGCCAACCGTTTTCTCCCGCCCTGACCCATTCACGATTGGAGGGAATGTCCGTGACCAGGACTGGCAGGCCCGTCGCCATGGCCTCCAGCAGTGAAATGGACGTTCCGTCTGAACCGGCACAACTTACAAATGCATGCGCCGCCCGAAACCAGCCCGGCAGTTCCGCCGCGGAAAGTCGTCCCGGAGTATGCACCACCTGGTGCAGCCCGTGGCGCGCGACAAACTCATGCACCATTCCGGCCAGCGGGCCATCGCCCGGCAACATCAGGCGCAGCATCTTATTCTCTTCGTGCGCCCGCCGGAACGCTTCCAGCAGCACATCGATGCCATAGAGGGTGTCCCAGGAGCGTGTAGAGATAAAACGAAACGCTTTTGGCTCCGCCGGCCAACTCACCCCGGCGGGCACGGGCCCCACCGCAGAAAACGCTCCGCTCTTGACTCCCCAGGGAAACTGGGCAATACGAGCATCTGGAATAGGAGCGAAACTCCGGGCAGCTGTCCGCACCGCGTCGCAGTCGCACAGCAATCCGTCGGCGCCACTCAGGGCGGTAGCGGTGGCTTGCGTCCATTCTGGGTTTCGACCTGCTTCCTGAAGCAGGTCCGAGCCCCAGGACATTACCAGCAGCGGATGGAACCCTGACCGGGCAGCCACATAACCGCATCCCGGAACCGGCCCGGCCTGCACCAGATCAGGCCGCAACTCGGCCAGCAAAGACCGAAACTCAGGAAGGAACTCTTCGTAAACGCTCGGATCTGCACCCCGGCGGACAACTCGCTCATGAGACACGCGGCGGACACCCGCCGGCAGCCAAGCTTGGGAAACCCTGTCAGGGGCCGCTTCGTCATCTGCTGTATCCAGAAACCAGACTTCATGCCCGTAGAAAGACAGTTTTTCCAGAAATCTGCGGTTGTGGTCCGAGCTATTGTCGGAAAAATACAAGATCCGCACTAATGGGCTCCCGCTTCCGTCAACACAGTCCAGGTCAGGTGCTCACCCGATTGCAGGTCGCGCGTCAACTTCTTGCCAATCACTCGAGTCAACTCATACGGCGTCACTGCCTCGCGAGGAGCCGGGCGCAGCGCTTCCAGCATTTCCGGCGCCAGAACCGTTCCCGCCCGCAAATCGTGCGCCGCCCGCAAGCATCGCCGTTGGACCACGACCGTCTCCTGCTCATTTTCTGCCACGTGCTTGAGAGGAGAACCAAGCGCAAATTCCAATTCACGAGTTCGGTCCACCATCTCGCGCCAGCTCTGGGGCGTCATGGAAAAGGAATGATCGGGCCCATCCCTGCGGGTATCGTCGGTAAAATGTTTCTCGATTACCCTGGCGCCCATCGCGACCGCGCCCAGCACGGTGGCGTGGCCCGGGGTGTGGTCGGAAAGTCCAAGAATCGCGGACGGAAACATGGCCCGGTAGGTAGTCAGTACATTGAGATTGATGTAGCGAAAGTTCTCCAGGCTGGCGGTGTAGTTGGTATTGCACTGCATGAGCACCAGTTGGGAATTGATCCGGCAGACCTCCTCCACCGCCCGGCGTACCTCTTCGATGTCGGAAGCTCCCGTGGCCAGCAGCACCGGTTTTTGTTTTTCCGCCACTTTGCGCAGCATTTCCGGCCAGGTGATGTCGCCCGATCCGACCTTGAAAAGCGCGACATAGGGATCCAGCATGTCCACCGCTTCCAGATCGTAGGGCGCCGAAAAATATTCGATCCCGCAGGCTTCACACTCCTGCTTGAGCGCCGGCGTCCACTCCCAGGGAAGACTGGCTTCCTGATAAACTTGGAATACGCTTTTCTTCCACTGCGACTGATGCGACAACTGCTGGGTCAGACGTTGAAAGCCTCGCTCGCTGACGATCCTGGCGGCCCGAAAATTCTGGAATTTGGCGGCGTCGGCTCCCGCCTCGCTGCACAAGCGGATCAGCGCCTTGGCTCGTTCCAGGTCCCCATCGTGATTGGCGGAAATATCGGCGATAAAGTAGGTGGAGTGCTCCAGGCCAACCGTTTTCTTTCCCAGTTTCAGGGTGGTCATGCCGCCGCACCGGTCACATAGCTCTTGAGTTGCTGCGGATAGCCCGCCCCGTAAAGCTCGCGAAATCTGCGCAGGCCGGCGTCGACATCGGGCATTTCAAATCCCACCGCCTGGCAAACTTTGTTGGTATTGAGGGAGACGTCGCGGGCACGGCGAGCCTTGAGACTGGCTTCGCTCACCCGTGTAGGCACTACTTTCCCGGGGTCGAGTCCGAAGGTCGTGGCTACCCGTCTTCCGAACTCGTACTTGCTGATTTTCTCCGATCCGGTCACGTGATACAGCCCGCTCAGGCGACGGTCCATCATCTGCAACAGCACGTCCGCTAGATCGTTTACCAACATGGGACAAAACGTAATGTCGGTAAACCCTGGCACTCGTTCGTCTTCCCGGAGATGCCGCCAGAACCACTCTCCCAGGCTGAGCTTTTCCTGCGCATTCCACCCATAGATGTTGACCCGAACGATCAGGGCCGAGGGGAGACGCTCCCCTACCGCACGCTCGCCCGCGAGTTTGGACCGCCCGTATACGTTGAGCGGAGCGGGCTGATCGGTTTCTGAATAATTACCCTGCCGCCCGTCAAAAACGGCATCGGTGGAAATGTAGATCAGGTGGGCTTGCAAAGCGAACGCGACCTCCGCCAGCAACGCTGACGCGCGGACGTTGATTTTTTCGGTTTCTTCGGGATGGGACTCGCACCAATCGATATTGGTCGCCGCGGCGCAATGAATAATAATTTCGGGTTTCAAGCTCTGCATCAGTTCTCGAGTCGCGGCAAAATCGATCAAATCCGCCGGACGCATGGCGGCGCCCGGAATCTGGAGAGGATGGCAATGATAGAGGCCAGCCACCGCCAGACCCAGACGACGAACCTGCAATATAACGCTGGCGCCGAGCAAGCCGCTGGCACCCGTGACCACAATCATGGTGCACCCGTGAACGCGTACCCTGCAACCCGCGTGGCAATAGCCTTACCATCAGCCATGGCGCAGCGCTTTCTGGGAAACGTGACGGTTCAACTCCATCAATCCCGGTTCTCGCTCCAATAACGCCAGGACGTCCTCCCAGGAGAAGCAGTCGTCATCCTCCAGACCCTCGTACACGGCGCGCAGGAAAGCCAGATCCTCGGGCTCGTCAACCGTCCAGCGATGACCGCTGTAGTCAGTCTCCCCTTGGACGGAGTGCAGGGTAAACTGATCAGGATTTTCGTAGATGTATGGCGTCACGTGCTCGCGCTGATAGGGCTCTTTAGCCTGCCGCCAGGAGCGGGCCAGCGCCTCCCAGGTCATGATTTCCGTGTCGAGACCGCGAGGGTAGGTGCGTCGAAGCACGTTGCTGGCATAGTCCGGTCGGCGCTCGAGAAAGGCTCTGATGGTCGCGTCCGTTACTACCGGCTCGATCAGGGGACAGTCGGAGGTGATTCGCACAATCGCTTCCGCTCCCTCTTGTTTTGCGGCCTGGTAGTAGCGGTCGAGGACGTCGTTCACCTCGCCGCGAAAAACCCGCACCGCCAAACGGCGGCACTCCTCCACAATTACGTCATCCTCGGGCCGATGCGTGGTGGCAATGACCACCTCCCCGACCTCGCGGGCGCGCCTCACCCGCGCCACCACCCGGGCCAGGACCGTCTGACCCCTGAGATCTTTCATCACCTTGCCCGGCAGTCGCGTACTTCCCATCCGGGCCTGAATTATGACCACAATTCTCATCGTTGTCGTACCCGAATCGGCGAAAAAGCCAGAGCGGTTCACGCCTCCTGGACATCCCGTCCCGAAGCCGCGGACGCCGCTCTCCGGCGGGACAGGAGAAACATGCAGTCAACGTTTGCATCCTCAAGATAAGGTATCTGCTCCGCCCGCACGAGATCGAGGTCACCGCAGAGGTCGAGGTAGAGCCTGGCATAATCCGCTTTCCACAGCAGCGACTGATGACCCCGATAAGTGACTTCCATGGGCTGCGGCGAATAGTACTCGTGTCCCCAGATGAATCCACCGGCGCAGCGATGAATTTCGCGCAACGCCCGAGGCAGGTCAGGCGGCGAGATATGAATCAGCACGCCGGAGGTAAAGACGAGATCGAAAAATCCATCGGGATAAGGGATCTCAAACGCGGTCGCCAGCGCGAACTGGGCGCTCCCCAGTCGCTGTTGTGCCCGGCGCAAAGCGTATTCCTGAATTTCCACTCCGTACAGGCGTCGGAATCCCATTTCTCGGAGTGCACACAACTGGTTTCCCTCGTTGCAGCCTACCTCCAGGATGCGGGCATCTCGTGGGACGTCTGCCAGAAAACGCTGGTTGAGCTCGCTTCTGGCCACCCCGAAGTTCTTGCAATAGAGAGCATCGAGCACCGCCGGGGTCAGAGAATTGCGGTCGGTGTACGCCCGCCCGAACTCGCCTCGCCACTGTTCCAACTGAGCTGTCTTCATCGCCTTTGCATGCCTGCAACCGCATCGCGACCACGGCTTTTCAGGCTCGCGCCCGCTTCGCCGGCATCATCCGCAGTTTCTCTCCGGCCGGAGTTTCGGTCTCGATCAATTCGCGCAACTGTTCTGCGCTAAGCCAGTGAGGGTTAGAATCGCTGCCGTAGCGAAATCCATCCGGTAACGGCCGGGCGTCCTTCCAGTTCTGCGTGCTCCACCACGGGTGTGCGGGTTGGATGACATACATGTCATCCAGTTCGACCGTGTTCCGGGCTTCGTCCTCGGAGACCAACACCTCGTGCAGCTTTTCCCCCGGACGAATGCCAATGCATTCCACCTGGCATCCGGGGGCGATGGTTTCGGCCATGTCGGTCAGCCGCATGCTGGGTATTTTGGGCACGAAGATCTCCCCGCCGTGCATCTGTTCAATCGCGCTCACCACAAAGCGCACGCCATGCTCCAGCGTGAGCCAGAAACGGGTCATGCGGGAATCGGTAAGCGTGATCTTGCCGCGCTTGCGTTGTTCCAGGAAGACGGGAATCACGCTGCCCCGGCTGCCCACCACGTTGCCGTAACGGGCGCAACTGAAGCGCGTGTCCTGGGCCCCGGCGTAGGCGTTGGCCTGGACAAACATCTTTTCCGCGCACAGTTTGGTGGCGCCGTAAAGGTTGATGGGATTTACCGCCTTGTCCGTGCTTAAGGCCAGGATGCGATGCACGCCCTGGTCGATGGCGGCGTCGATCACGTTGCGGCCGCCCATGATGTTGGTCTGAACCGCTTCAAACGGATTGTATTCGCACGCCGGCACCTGTTTGAGCGCCGCCGCATGGACCACGACGCTTACTCCTGACAGGGCGCGCTGTAAGCGTTGCGGGTCGCGCACGTCCCCGATGAAGTAGCGCAAGCTGGGATGATCGAAGCCCGCCGCCCGCATGTCATGCTGCTTGAGTTCGTCGCGGCTGAAGATGATGAGCTTTTGCGGATGGTAATCACGCAACATCACCTCGGCGAACTTCTTTCCGAACGAACCTGTCCCACCCGTGACCAGGACCACCTGTTCCTGCCAGTTCATCCTCACCGCCTCTTTATTGATTGTGTTCGGATTATAGCGGAGATGAGAAGCACACTGCGATTGCTCTGGAGTTTCGTGTTGGGCAATTCTCCCGTTACGAACCACGGAACGCATGAACCACGAGAGACATTAGGCAGGGCCAAAAGTGCGGAGCCGCAACCGATGCGCTATCTCCGCCGATGCTAGAATGTGCCTAACTTGCAGGCAAAATTTTCCTGGGAGAGTAGATGGCTTCGGGTCCCTTGATTCCCGTCAACGGCCAGGTTCTGCGTGAAGTTCAGGTCGATCATCCCATCGAGTTCAATCGCCAGTTGGGACCCTCTTCTTACCTCACGTTACCCGGGCAGGATTCCGCCCTGCGCGAATACCTTCGCGTCCTGATCAAGCGAAAGTGGCTGGTATTCAGCTGTCTGGCGATTATCTTCGGGGTGGTGGCGCTGGCCACCATGCGCACCACTCGCATCTACGATGCCTACGGCAGCATCGCCATTAACAAGACCGATCCCGCGATCCTCAACCTGAAGGACTCGGCTAACGGCGGCGGCTCGGAATACTACGATCCCACCGATCTGGACACGGAAGTAAGAATTCTTAAGAGCGACTTGCTGGCTTTGCAGGTCATCAAGCAATTGAACCTCGACAAACAGCCGGAATTCGGCGGCACGGAAGAGTCCCCGTCGAACTCCCTGGGCCTCACCACCGACGCGCTGCAGCCGGACTCGGAAAAGACCACCGCCCTGCTCGCCGCCTTCAAGGGAGGTCTTCGCGTCTCCCTCATCCCCAACACCCGGATTATCGAGATCCACTATCGCAGCCCGGACAAGACTCTGGCGGCCAGCGTGGTGAACACTCTGATCACCACCTATATCGAGCAGAACTTCAAGACCCGCTTTGAATCCACCATGCAGGCTTCCGACTGGTTATCCAAACAACTGGTGGACCTGGAGATGAAGGTCCAGACTTCTCAGGAAAAGCTGGTTCAATACCAGAAGCAACACGAGATTCTCGGGATTGACGAAAAACAGAACATCACCACCTCCAAGCTGGATGAGCTCAACAAGGAACTGACCGCGGCGGAATCGGACCGGATGCAAAAGGAATCAGTCTATCGCCTGGTGCAGTCGAGCGATCCCGACACGGCCGCGGCGGCGGCAGTGAGCACCGCGGGCGGCAACGGCGGCGCTGGTTCTTCCGGCTTGATGGAGAAGATGCGCGAGCAGCAGGCTGACCTCAAGATCCAGGTGGCCCAGCTCAGCACCCAGTTCGGCAATGCCTATCCCAAAGTGGTGCAGCTGAATACTCAGTTGAAAGAAGTGGACGCCCAGCTCCAGACCGAGATGACCAAGGTGGTGTCACGGGTGCGCAGCGGCTACCTGGCGGCGCTGCAGCACGAAAGTATGCTGCGCCAGGCCCTCGACAACCAGAAGCAGGAAGCCAACAAGTTGAATGAGAGCGCCATCGAGTACAGTCTGCTGAAGCGCGACGTGGAGAGCTATCGCACCCTCTACGAAGGCCTGATGGAAAAACTGAAGGAAGCGGGGGTCACCGCGGGGCTCAGGTCCAACAATATCCGCAGTGTGGATAAGGCGCGGGTCCCCACCTATCCCTCCGAGCCCAACGTCCCGCGCAATCTTGTTTTCGCGCTGGCCCTCGGCCTTTCGACCGGAATCGGGCTGGCATTTTTGCTGGAAGGCATCGACAACACGGTGCGCACTCCGGAGCAGGCCCAGGCCATTTCCGCTTTGCCGTCGCTGGGGATGATTCCGCTGGGCTCCAAGAGTGGCCTCGAGGCCGCCGCCGAACGTCTCACCGTAGCCTCTTCCCGCGAAGCCGTGGAATTGGTGACCCAGTCGCGGCCGCAGTCTCAGATGGCGGAATCTTACCGCGCCCTGCGTACCTCCCTTTTGTTGACCTCGCTGGGAGGGCCGCCCAAAGTCATCCTGATCACCAGCGCTCTTCCGCAGGAAGGGAAGACCACTACCAGCATCAACACCGCCATCGTTCTGGCCCAGAAAGGCACGCGCGTACTGCTGATCGATGCCGACCTGCGCCGTCCCAGTATCCACAAGGCCCTGGGCATGGGCCCCAAGACCGGTCTCAGCAATGTGTTGACCGGTAACGCCACGCTGCAACAGGCGGTGGCTCGCTCCGGCATTCTGCCCACGCTCTTCGTACTCACGGCCGGCACGCCGCCACCCAATCCCGCCGAACTTTTGGCCTCCTCCAATATGAAAGATATCCTGGCCGAACTGCGGGAACAATACGACCACATCATCGTGGATACGCCTCCCACTCTCTCGGTGACGGACGCCGTCGTCATGTCCACCCGCGCCGATGCCGTAGTGCTGGTGATTCGCTCCGGACAAACTACCAAGCAGGCGCTGCGACGCGCCCGCGACCTGCTCATGCAGGTCAACGCGCGGGTCGCAGGTGTGCTGCTCAACGCGGTTGATCTCACTTCCCCCGACTACTACTACTATTACGAATACCAGGGAAAATACGGCCACCGTTACTACCAGGAAGACGAACCTGTGGAAGACGAGGACTCGGTTTCAAGGGCCACTTCAAGCAGCGCATAACGTAGCCATTCATCGTACGTCTGCGCATTTCCGGTAATCACGGATCCTGGAAACGCCAACATGCGAATTCCGCTTAACCGCGCTGCCAGGAAAATTTCCCTGGTGCTGGCCTCCCTGTTGTTTCTGGCGGGATATTTGTGGTTTACAGGCCGCGCCTTGGGGGGCACTTACTTTTCCACCCGACCCGATCTTGCCGATTTGCAAAGGGCGGTGCGCTGGCAACCGGGCAACGCGGAGTTTCGCCATCGCCTGGGCCGCTATCTGTTCATGATCCAGCGCTCTCCAGAGGCTGCGGTCGAGACCTATCGCGAAGCGGTCGCCCTCGATCCGCATCAGGCACGGTACTGGTTCGATCTGGCGGGAGCCTATCAGTTACTGGGCAACACGGAGGAGCAAAAAGCAGCCCTGGAGCGCGGCCTGGTCGCCGACCCCACTACGCCCGATCTGGCCTGGGAGGCGGGTAACTTCTATCTGGTGCAGGGCGAAACCGACAAGGCGTTAAGAGAATTTCGCGTGGTCATGGAAAGTGATCCCTCTTTGTCTCCAGCAGTATTGAAGTTGTGCTGGCGGGTAAAGCCCGACGTGGAGGCTCTGCTGCGCGACGTGGTGCCGCCGACGGCGGCGCTTTACTCGGTGTTTTTGGACTTCCTCGTCTCCCAAAAAGAGACAGCGGCGGCGGCCAGGGTCTGGACCCAACTGGCCCAACTGCGCCAGCCCCTCCCGCCTGCCCTGGCGTTCACCTATATCCGCTATCTGGTGGGGCAGCATGAGGTCGATCAGGCACGCCTGGTATGGCAGCAGGCCGGCGCTCTGTGTGGACTGTCGGCCTACCAGCCTTCGCCCGAAAATCTCATCGTCAACGGCGACTTCAGTCTGACCGTATTGAACGGGGGCTTCGATTGGCAATATCATCAGTCCAAGGAAGTTTCACTCGCCCTTGACCCCACTCAGGCGCACGGCGGGCATCGCTCCCTGCTCATCACTTTCGACGCTCAGAAGATCGACGACGCGGGCATTGGGCAACTGGTGCCGGTTCAGCCCTCCACCGATTATGACTTCTCGGCCTACTTCAAAGCCAACGATATACAGGGTGCCGGCGGGCCCCGCTTTACCATTCAGGATCTTTACACCGCAGCCACTTACTTCTCCAGCGACGAATTGAAAGACGCAGATTTCTGGAAAGAAGTAAGCGGCAGCTTTACCACCGGGCCCGATACCAGGCTTTTGTTGCTCCGCGTTCAACGCGAACCTCCGGGGATGCCGATTCGGGGCAAGCTGTGGATCGACTCTGTCCGCCTGGCAGGACAAGAACGGGAGCAGGTGCAATGACACTTCGCGGCTTCGAGCTGTCCCGGTGCTGACTGCGCCCGTCACCGACGCAGCGCTTCAGCCGGCCCGCGCCTCGGCCCCTTACCCTGTGGTCCTTTATGGGGTGTTTGGCTTGTTGCTCTTTGGCCCTTTGGCCTTCGGGGCAGTTGAGCCTTGGTCAATTTTCGTGCTGGAGGCAGGAGCCGCCCTGTTGCTGGTGTTGTGGAGCGTCCGGCAAGCTGCATCCGGCGAGCTTTCCGTATCCTGGAACCCGCTGTTTGCGCCCATGCTGGTCTTTGCCCTCTGCATCGGCCTCCAGCTTGCGACCGGTCGAACCGCATACCGCTACCAGACGTTTTCCGCGGCTCTGCTGTACTGTGCCTACGGCATTTTCTGCTTCCTCGTGGTCCAGGCCTTGCGCCGGACCGCGCAGGTCCAGGCGCTCGCGGTAGCTTTCTCCGTGTACGGCTTTCTGCTGGCTTCCTTTGCCTTGGTGCAGGGTCTTTCCTCAACCACTAAACTCTACTGGCTGCGGACCCCTCGTACCGGCGGCTGGATCTACGGCCCTTATGTAAACCACAATCACTATGCCGGCCTGATGGAAATGCTGGTACCCATCCCACTGGTTTTTTCTCTCACCCGCGACGCCCGGGGTACCCGAAAAATCCTGGCCGGGACCGCAGCCGCGGTGATGGCCAGCACAATTTTTCTCTCCGGATCGCGCGGCGGCATGATCGCCTTCCTGGTGCAGACCGGCGTGCTGGCGGCGGTTGTGCTCTGGCGCCAGAAGAGTCGTTCGCTGAATTGGGCCCTGCTGCCCTTCCTGGCGATCGGGGTTGGACTCGTGCTTTGGCTGGGTGGAAGCGAACTCGCGCAACGGTTGTCTACCCTGCACGCCGAAACCCGGACCGAGATATCCGGCGGCACCCGCCTCGACATTGATCGGGACGCGCTCCGGATGTTTGCCCGCAAGCCCATCGCGGGCTGGGGATTGGGTGTGTTCCCCGATGTCTATCCTCAATTCCGCAGTTTTCACACCAATTTTTTCATCAATGAAGCCCACAATGACTACCTGCAACTTCTGGTCGAGATGGGGGGACTGGGTTTTGCGATCATGCTGTGGTTTCTAGGGGCAATGTTTCGCAATGTCTGGCGCAAGCTGCCACACTGGTCGGATGACACCAACGGGGCGGTGGGATTGGCCGCACTGCTAGGAGTCACCGGAATACTGGTCCACAGTTTGGCGGACTTCAACCTGCAAGTTCCCGCCAATGCCAGCTTGTTTTATGTGCTCTGTGTGGTGGCCGCTATGGAATCGAGATTCGGCAAGACGCGACGAAAGTCGGTACGCCGGGTCCGACGGGTAGAGGAAATTCCGGGCCCTGACTATGACAGACCCGAGATAGGAGAAGGACCACAAGAGTCCATTTGAGAGTCAGCCTTGGAACCGGGAGTTAGGGGGCAACCGAACTGACCGGAGTGTCGCCCTGCATGATCACCCAGGTCAACAATCCACCCGCGGCCGCTGCTCCTCCGTAAGTTAAGAAAGGAGAACCGAGGACACCGCTGCTGCTGGCCGGGATAGCGCCGCCGCCTTTTCTGCGCCTCTTCTTTTTCTTTTCGACCGCGTTGTCCACCGTCATCCGTTGTCCTTGGGCAAGAGTGGAGGTGGTTGACCCATCGTTCACCTTCACATCGCCCTTTTGCGCCACGACCTCGACGGTGTCATCCGAAACCCGCTTCACCTCAAATTGCGTCCACCCATTCGAAACCGGAACGACTTCGACGTCGCCGGCGTGCGTGCCCAGTGCTTTGGACGTGGCCACAGTCAAACCGCCATGTTCGAGCCCAACCATCGGACCCTCGAACGTAACCAGCGAATCCGCCAAAACTACCACGCTCGAACCGGAAGTATTGATGCTCGCCATGGAATCGGACCTGGTCTGTACCAGGTCACCGGGAAAGACTGCGGAAGTGCGGGGCACGGTACTGCCATTGATCCATGCCGTTCCCTTGGCATAAAGCATGGCCGGGCTGGAATCCGCTGCCCATAGCGACGCGGGTACGACCACAACCATGGCCCAGCAGGCAAGGTTGCGGAGGCTGGAGACACTCATGCTCAACTCCGATCAGGTACGATTCTTGCTTCATCGTAGCGCCTGCCTCATAGGCCGTCAATTGACATATCGCCGTTTCCGCCATCAGGGTTTCCAAAAACGGTTCTTCCCGAAATGAGTTCCTGCCTCTTTGCCCTCCTCCCCACTTCCTTCTGAACCCAGACTCTTACCAGTTACCCCGTAACCGAAATCCGCTGAAATTTCTCAACGTACCGCCGCAAATCTGAAAACCTATGGTGTCCTCAACCGGGGACGGCGTCACCAGCGTGTTAAAATCCTGAAGCGAAACCCATGTCCCCAATGACAACTTCTCCAGTAGCCACCACCACCGCTGTTTCTGAACTGAAAGCCAAGATCGAACGGCGTCAGGCACGAGTAGCCATTATCGGTCTGGGCTACGTCGGTCTGCCCCTCGCCCTCCTGTTTACCGAGCAAAAGTTGCGCGTGACGGGCTTCGATATTGATCAACGCAAGATTACGACTCTGACTCAGGGCGGCACCTACATTGTCCGCATCCTGGGCAGCGAAATTCAGCACGCCCGCTCCCAGGGCTTCGAAGCCACTTCGGACTATGCCCGCCTGGAAGAGATGGACGCCGTGATCATCTGCGTCCCCACACCGCTCAATGAGTATCACGAGCCCGACCTCAGCTACATTACGGACACGGCCAAGGCCATTGCGCCACACCTGCGCGCGGGTCAGCTAGTGATCCTGGAGAGCACCACCTACCCGGGCACCACGGAAGAAGTAATGCTTCCGATCCTGGAACAAGGAAACAAGCACGGCCTGAAAGCCGCCCGGCGCGGTTCCTCGAACCCTCAGGAATTCTATGTGACGTTTTCGCCCGAGCGCGAAGATCCGGGCAACACTTCGGTGGCGCGGCGGGACATTCCGAAAGTGGTAGGGGGGCTTGACCCGCAAGCCGCCGAGATGGCGGCCGCCCTCTACGGCACAATTTTTAACCGCGTGGTGCGTGTGTCCACGCCTGCAGCCGCCGAAATGACCAAGCTGTTGGAGAACATTTACCGCTGCGTGAACATCGCCCTGGTCAACGAGTTGAAGATGCTTTCCCTGCGCATGGGCCTGGATATCTGGGAAGTCATTGAGGCGGCTGCCACCAAACCCTTTGGGTTTCAACCCTTCTACCCCGGCCCCGGACTGGGCGGGCACTGCATCCCCATCGACCCGTTCTACCTTTCATGGAAAGCCAAGGAGTGGGATTTCCGCACCCGCTTCATCGAACTGGCGGGCGAGATCAACATCGGCATGCCTTATCACGTGATCGACTCCGTGGCCAAGGCGCTTAATCAGCATAAAAAGGCACTCAACGGTTCGAAGGTGCTGGTCCTGGGAGTGGCTTACAAAAAGGACATTGACGATTTGCGTGAATCGCCGGCCCTGACCATCATCGAACTTCTGCAAGCACAGGGAGCCTCGGTCAGCTACAACGATCCATTCTTCCCCACGGTTGGAAAGGGCCGCAAATACGACCTGGGAATGACCTGTGCACCGCTGGAGAACCTTGGCCAATACGACTGCGCGCTCATCGTCACCGATCATTCCGACTACGATTACAAACGCATTGTGCGCGAATCCCAGCTGGTGGTTGACACCCGCAACGCCACCAAGGGAATTGACAGCCCAAAAATCGTACGCTGCTAGGCCAACACTGGCAGGCCCCTACTCCTGGGTCAATCCTCATGGGTCGAAACTTCTGGGGTCCGCTGGGGTCCTGTAGCAAGGGCGCGGAAGCCGGCAGAAATGGCCGCGCGTTCAGCCCCCGCGACTGATAACAAACGACCGACGACTGGCCTTCATTGTCTTTTCCCGTAACGACACCTCTCCAGCACTACTGTGGAAAACTTTTGCGGTCTCCCCATGGCGCCTTTGATACCCTGTTCTTTCGTCAACCCAACCGGCTGTTAAACAAGCGCTTGGTTCTTTTTCCCCGGTTGGGATTGGCGATATTCGTGCACTGAACAATGGCGCGAATGCACCCCGGACGAACCTCAATGCGGTTTTCCGGGTAGGTTAAATAGTTTAGGCAGAAACCAGGCAGCCTTTCAGGACGTACCGAACATCAGCATCATTAATAATCGAATCCCCCACCGGACCAGGATCATGTCAGAGATGTACCAACACACTCCGTTTTCTTTGCTTCCCGAGCGGCGGCCGCCCTGGAGGGAGTTCGTCCTTACCATGGGCTTTCAGGGGCTTGGCCTTTTTCTGTTGGCTTGGGCCGCAGTGTTAAACCTGGCGGTGCTCGATGCCCCGGTCCACGACTATCATTTCATTCGCCTGGTGGAGACCCCGCCGGTGGTAAACCATGAACCGGCGCCGATGCGAGAAATTCCGCCCCCGCGGGTTGCACGTCTGGAGACTCCGCCAGCTGAGGTGTTGCGGGTACCCGCGCCGGAAGTACGTCCCAAGATATCGCCGGAGGAAGTGCCGGTTGCACCGAAAGTGGAGATCGAGGCCAGCAAGCCGGTGTCCCTTCCTCCAGCCACGCCGGTCATTCCACGGCAATTGGTAAAGACCCACGTCTTCTCGACCGGCAGTTCCGCCCTGCCGACCATCGCAGCGGCTCCGAAGAACGTCCAGACCGGCGGCTTTGGCGATCCGAATGGCGTTCCCACGCGTGAGAGTAACGCTAAACCGGTGAACATTGCTCCGGCGGGTTCCTTTGATCTGCCCATCGGGTCTGGCCAAGGCAACGGTGCTGGAGGGGCCCGGGGTGTCCGCGGCGTCGTGGCCAGCACGGGATTCGGCAATGGCATCGCCACCGGTGATGGCAGCGGAAAAGTAAACTCTTCCCGAGGCAACGGAGTGCAGAAGAGCGGCTTCGGCGATACCCAGGCCGTCTCCGTGGCTCAACTTCGTCCCAAGCCAGCGGACGATACCGCCGGCAAGATGGTCCCCGCCGAAGTCATTTTCAAGCCCACTCCGACCTACACCCCGGAAGCCAGAAGCCTGCGTATCGAGGGAGAGGTTGTGCTCGAGGTCGTTTTCGAGGCCTCAGGTAAGCTCCGCATTGTGCGGGTTGTGCGGGGATTGGGCCACGGCCTGGATGAGGCAGCGTCCCATGCCGCCGAACAGATTCGCTTCAAGCCCGCCCAACGGGATGGTCAACCATCCGACTACACCGCCCTGGTACATATTGTGTTTCAGCTAGCCTGAGAAGTATGAATGTGTGGGAATTGAATGTGTGGCTCGGACACACCTGTCCCACGCCTTTGACTTTCTGCCGTGACTTTGACTCTTTGTTTTTGACTATGACCCCACGGTTTTGACTGACTTTCTGTCTTGGATCTCTCTGTCTTTTGACCGTGTACCCGCACTAAATCCCATACATCAAAATCAACTTCGGGCGCCGCCCCACACTCCCTCGATATACAGAGAACCTACCGCAAACCCTGTAGTCGGGCGGAATTCTGAAGATGCGTGGACCGCAACTGTCATCTAACGATGGAAATAGCCAGGAGGTCTTATCTCGATGGCACTCCAGATTCTTGCCGTGCTTGTCCTCGGCCTCATGTGCGGAAGCGAGTTAAATGTTGCGGCGTTTACCCACCCCACGCTTAACCGACAACCCCAGGGGACACACATATCCCTGCGGGCATCGCTCGCGGCACTGCTTGGTCGGGTGATGCCGTTTTGGATGGCGGGTTCCGCTCTGCTGAATCTTCTCCTGCTGTTGCCGTTCGAGCATCTGAGCAGACCGGCGTGGCACCTCGCTGAAATCGCCTTTGCCATCCAGGCGCTTGCGGTTCTGTTTTCGCTCATGGGCCCAGTCCCGATCAACAACCGGATTATCAAATGGACGCCCGCATCACTTCCGGACGATTGGAGGGCTCAAGAACAGCGCTGGGATCTCTACCATTGGCTCAGAACCGTGGGGCTGATAGTAGCGTTCGCGATTCTTGCGGGCAGTGTCGGCTACCCTTAATTAATAAGGGAGCGACCACAAACCTGGGCCGCACTTTTTGCACAGCAAGTCTTGCGCGAGCGCACCTGTCGCCAGGGCACGGCGTAAGAGCTCGGCGGGGAAACCTGCTTGGACGATAGGAGTCAGCGAGAGGAGTAAGGGGGGGACCCTGAAACCTGAACCCGGTTGAAGGCTGGGGGCAAAACCGGGTTTCGAGCCTACTGAATCGCGCTTCCGACCGAAGAAAACACGTTATTGGCGTTGGAACCGATCAACCGGATCGTACCTACCACGATCACCAGAATCACAGCCAGCATCACCGCGTATTCGGCGACATCCTGTCCCTGATCGTCGTTCCAGATATTTTGCAGCCACTTTGCCATGGGCGCCCTCCTTGGACCACCTGTCGGCCTACTGATTTCTCGTTATCTGACTACACGTCCAGCCTAAAGACCAGTAGGCGCCAAACTCAGAGTTCAAGTCTGCTATTAGGGTAACTGTGGCCAGGCCCAACTGCCAATAGCCCAAATGTGGAAAGGTATGGCACCAAAGTGCTATGTCGTTAGGCGATAGTCTTTAGCGGCAGGTCCTGGTTTACCGCGAAAAGGGCCAGTTCCAGGCGGGTCGAAACGCCCAGTTTGTCGAAGATGTTGCTGAGATGATGTTTCACCGTATCTTCGCTGATCTTGAAGTATTCCGCGATTTCCTTGTTGGAATAGCCGGCCACAACGGCCGAGACAATTTCCAGTTCTCGAGGCGTAAGGCCGAATTTCTTCTGCTTCGCCTCTTCTCCCGAGGACTGCACCAGGCTCCGCAGGTATTGCACCAGGTTGGAGACGCTCTCCCGTCCCACCCAATACTCTCCCGACATAACAGTATGGATACTTTTCAGCAGCAGTTGGGTGGCGGAATCCTTTAGCACCACCCCCCGGGCCCCCAGTTGCAGGGCCTCCACGATCTGCTTCTTCTCGGCGGCAGCAGTCAGAAGAATGACACGCACTGAGTGGGTTGGCCCCGTGCTCATTTCGCGCAACGCTTCCAGCCCCGGCATCCGCGGCATGGCCAGGTCCAGAAGCATGATGTCGGGTTTCAGCTGGCGGGCCATCTTGACCGCTTCGGTCCCGTCGCAGGCTTCTCCGATGACTTTGAGATCGGATTCTGCCTCCAGAAGGCGCCGCAGACCGTCACGGAAGATGGGATGGTCGTCGGCAATCACGATACGTACTGGCTGCGGTCTTCGATTATTGTCCATACGCCGCTTCCGGTTTTTGCGGGACAGTGATTTCGAGACGCGATCCCTGTCCCGGGGTTGATTCTATCGCGAGTTCGCCTGCAATGACACGCACCCGTTCCTTGATGACCAGCGGTCCTTTGCCCAGCGCATCCAATTCCGTCTGCGTAAGCCGCCCTTCGAAGGGAAACCCCTGGCCGTCGTCTTCAATCACCAGCGTCCAGTTCCCATTTCTGGCGCTCAGCCGGACCAGCGCGGTACGGGCGTGGCTGTGCTTGCGAACGTTGACCAGTCCTTCCTGCACGATGCGGCTCAACTCGCGGCACACCGGCTGGGACATCTCCGGCTCTTCCAGATCAGACGAGAAGCGCGCCGTGATGCCGGTTTCGCGCTGAAATCTTTCCACCGTATCGCCTAGAAACCCGATCAGCTTTCTGGAATCCACATCCAGCGATTTCATCTGCTGCATCAGTTCCCTGAGCTTCAGTACTTCTTCGCGCAGAAGCCCCTGAATCCGGCCCAGCTCCTCCGGCACCATCTCCGAGCGGGTCGCCGACTGACGCCGCAGCACGTCCACTTGCATCTCCACCGCGATCAGCGACTGCACCGCGCCGTCGTGAAGCTCGCGGGCAAAGCGGGCCCGTTCCAGGGCCCCGGCCCGCAGGCGCAAACGCCGCAGCAGGTAGACGTTGTAAACCGCCGGTCCAATCTGGCGCACCAACTCCTGCAGGAAGCGCAATTCTTCTGTAACCTCTCCCATCATCCGGGGCTCCAGAAAAAAAATCCGGCCCCACCACTCCTTTCCGAAGACAAAGGAAACCATCATGAGCTGGTTGAAGCGCCGCTGGCCCGCGATCCGGTCGAGAAACACCGGCGACGAACCGGGAAGCTTCTGCCCCGCATGGTCGAGGCCAAGCAGGGTGAAGCTTTCATTTTCGCTGCGGCTGTTGCGCCAGGCGTAGGAGGTTTCTGCCGAATAGTCGAACAGGTAGGTCTCCCGGTCCGAGGGCAGCGGATCGAGCCAGCGAAAAAAAGAGGCCTCGCCGTTTCGGAGCAACATTTCACCCACATAGACGCGATGGCCAGTGGCTTCCTGCGACGCAATCAGGGCCCGCTCCGCGCCGTACATGACCAGCAACTCGCCCACGATCTCCTGCAGCGTGCCGCTCAGGCCAGCCTCGACCCTCACCTTGCCCAGGATGCGCGCGATCACCGCCTTTTCCGAGCGCAAGCGCTTTTGCTGCTCGGCCAGGTATCCCAGAAGCAGACCCATCACCAGCAGGTAAATGGAGAGCATGAAAAGGCGCTTCGGCTCGAAGTCCGCTGCCTGCACTCCCAACGCCGGCAAGCGCGACCGTACCAGCAGCCGGTCCACCCAGCCAAAGAAACCCAACTGGTACGCCAGACTCTCCAGCCACAAAAGCGACACGGCCGACGCTGCTGTGGCCACCGTCTCCCACACCCCCCAGCGATAAGCCGCCGCCGCTAGCACGAAAACAAAGAACAGGAAAAATGGATTGGCCACGCCGGTGGCGAAAATGGACATCAATGCCGGCCAGACAATGTCCGCCGCGTGCACCAACCGCCGGAATGAGAAGGTCGATTCCTCGCGCCGGCGCAGCAACAATATGACGACTACCCCCTGGGCGATGTAAAACGCCAACAATCCGTAAGCCCAGAAGGAGTAGCGGATTTCCTCCGGATCCATCCGTATGGCGACCAGCGCGGAAATAGCCAGGAAAACGCGGGCGGTAGCCAGCCATCGTTCGATGCGGCGTATTTCGCCGCGGTCGATGGGCGCTCTTTGCCGCCACAGAAACCGATGTCGCAGCGCTTGGAATGGCAATCGAGGACGACTCACTTGGTCGATGCCCACGATATTATTGGCTGGAAGCGAAGAAGAGCAAGCAATACTTGCGAAGGCAGCGACGACAAGTGTGGGTCGGATACTCTTGTCCGACGCCTTTGAATTTGATTTTGATCTCGTCTAGTTCAGACAGCCAACCTCAAAAGCGTCAGACAAGAGTGTCCGAGGCACACGGTCTAAAGCTCCTTACAATAAGGTCGGGCCGCCACCAGCGCCCAGACTGAAGCAGGACGAAAAATCACTGCCACCCACCGGTCGCTTTCAAGGTCCGATCAAAAAAATCCGCCGCCGCTCCGTACGCCCTGAACCAATTTTTCCACATCAGGAAGTCGTGTATTTCGTCGGGGAAAATCAGCTCCTCGAAGCGGACATGCTGGGCCCGCAGCCGTTGCGCCAGGTCCACCGTCTGACCAAACGGCACATTGCGGTCGTCATCCCCATGAATCAATAGCACCGGGGATTTCCAGGTGGACACGGCAGCATCAGGCGAAGAATCAAAGGCCAGCTTCGCGGCTTCTTTCGCATCCGGAGCCCCGGGATGGTTTTCCCAATGAGGCAGGAACACCGACCAATCGTGCACTCCGTGCATATCCACCCCAGCCGCAAACAGATCTGAATTGCGGGCCAGCCCCATCGCGGTAAGAAATCCCCCATACGAGCCGCCCCAGAGCCCGATCTTTTTGGGATCTACCGTAGGCAGGCCTTGCAGATACTTGGCGCCGGCCACGACATCTTTATATTCCGCCGCTCCCCGCCAGCTGCTGTTGGGCGCCTCCCGAAAAGCCCGGCCATACATAATGCCCAGCCTGTAGTTCACGGAAAGCACGACGTAACCCTGGCTCGCCAGATACTGATTCATGGCGTAGGCATTGTGGTAGTAGTACATGTAGTGGAAGCCGAGCATCATCTGTCGGACCGGGCCGCCGTGCGTGAAGATCAACGCAGGTCCCCGCTGGCTCCGTCCCGCGGGAACAAACAACTGTCCGTGAATCTCCAGGCCGTCTTCGCTTTTGAAGATCACCTGCTTAGGCGTGATCAACTGGCTGGACGGAAAGTCCGCCGGCAGCGCCTGCCGCGCCATCATTTCCCTGCCTTTCGCCTCCAGATGAAATGGCATGGCAGGGACCGTGGCGCTCGAACCCAGGCACACCACTTGGCCGCCCATCCCAGCTTCAAGCGGGCTCCACTCCATGGTTTCACCCCGGGTCAGGGGTTGTGGCTTTCCTCCCTGCAGATCAACCCGCCAGAGATGACGCCGGTCAACGTCATCCTCGTTGGATGAGAAAATAACCGAACGCCGATCGTTGGCCAGAGTGACATCTTCCACCTCGAACGAACCCGGCGTAAGCAGCACCGCCGGACCACCCGATGCCGCGATCGAATACAAATGATTCCAGCCATCCTGTTCGGAGGCGAAAAGCAGTTTGTCCTTATCGACGAAATAGAATGATTTGTCCGCCGTTTCTGCCGGGAAAGAATCGTTGTCATCTTTTCCGCTGTGCCAGATTTCTTTGGCTTCGGTGGTGGTGGCGTCCGCTACCCAGATCGCCCAGGGTTCCGGATGGATTGGAATCAGCGGAATCTTCTCTTGAATGCCGGGCCGGCGGTTGAAAGCAATGTGTCGTCCATCGGGCGACCAGCGCGGCATGCTATCGCGGTCCGCGCTGGGAGAAAGATAGCGGACCTGTTCGCGTCCGAAATCGTAAATTGCGATGAAGCTGTGATCGCCACGCGCGCTGACCAGCGCAATCTGGCGGCCATCAGGAGACCATTTCGGATTCGAATTGTCGCCGCGAAGGTCGGTGAGCTGATGCGCGGCCGTCGCTCCGGAAACCGGCGCAATCCACAATTGCTTGCGCGCCGCCCACACCGCAAATTGTCCGTCAGGTGAAAGCTGGAGGTCTTCGCAATCCTCTTCCCCGCAGCCCATCTCGCCCAGCGAGCGGGGTGCGCCGCCATCTAGATCGATGGCCCACACCTGCTGCTTGCGGGACCAGACACCGTTGGTGGGATCGGCCACACGCCCGTTCTCGTTGCTCTCGCTGCTCCGCACGTACACCAGGGTGCGGCCATCCGGGGTAATGCGCAGGCTCGCGATCGGCACGCCGTCATCGCTGTCGTAGTGCGTGATTTGCCGTGCCGCGAAATCGGGCGCGTCCGCCACCCAGAGGTTGCGCACACCTTTCGCATTGAAGACCCAGGCCACGCGGGAGCTGTGCGCAGCGGCCACCAGGTTGGTCGGAAACGGCGAACTCATCACCTGTTCCAGAGTAAAGTTCGCCGCGGCCACGAAATCCGCCGGGAAAAAGCAGGTCAGCAGGAAACAGGCGATGAGTCCACTTCGCAAGGAAATCCGAGCACGAAAAATTGGCATAGGACAGAAAGCCTACTCCGTTGATTTGTCATCTGCCAAGCCGAATGTGGGTGCGAGCGTCTTCGCTCGTGCGGAGGCGGCAACAAATTCTCAACCCGTTGCGCGACCTTTTCGCGTCTCGAACGTCTACGCCATTCGGGTTCCATCACACGAAACGCTCCGCAGAATCTATAATGCCAAGTTCACTGAAATCATGATTCCAACTATCGACTCTCACGGAGGAAATGAATGCGCTCTGGCACCTGGCTCTGCCTGCTAGCTCTTGGTTGTTGCCTGCTTCTCGCCGCATCGTCCGACACCGAACAACCTCTGCGCGGCTATTCCGCGGCTACCTCCGGGGTCCAGCGCGATTGGGAAGCGAAGTTCCGAGCCATCCCCGAGCCCCAGAACCAGCGCGACTACATGCAGCGCCTCTCCGCCCGCCCCCACCATGTGGGTTCGCCCTATGACAAGGACAACGCGGAATGGATGCTGGCCAAATTCAAGGAGTGGGGACTCGACGCCAGCATTGAAACTTTCGACGTGCTGTTTCCCACGCCGAAAGTGCGCGTCGTCGAACTGCTCGAGCCCACGAAGTTCACCGCCAAACTGCAGGAGCCGGCGCTGGCCGTCGATCCTACGTCCAACCAGCAGGCGGAACAGCTTCCCACCTACAACGCTTACTCGGCCGACGGCGACGTCACCGCGCCGCTGGTTTATGTCAACTACGGCACTCCGGACGACTACGAAGAACTGGCACGCATGGGGGTCTCGGTCAAGGGAGCCATTGCCATCGCGCGCTATGGAAATTCCTGGCGCGGCATCAAGCCCAAGGTTGCGGCCGAGCATGGCGCGGTCGGGTGCCTCATCTATTCCGATCCCGCGGATGATGGCTACGCGCAAGGCGACGTTTTCCCCAACGGTGCCTGGCGGCCGCGCGACGGCGTGCAACGCGGCAGCGTGATGGATATGCCGCTTTACCCTGGCGATCCCCTTACCCCCGGCGTCGGCGCCACGAAAGACGCGAAGCGGGTCGATCTGAAAGATGCCAAGACCATCACCAAAATTCCCGTCTTACCCATTTCCTACGCGGATGCGCAACCGCTGCTGGCGGCGCTCAAGGGAGAAGTCGTCCCCGAGGCCTGGCGTGGTTCCCTGCCCCAGACCTACCATGTGGGCCCCGGACCGGCCAAGGTCCACCTCAAAGTGCAATCCAACTGGGACATCAAGCCGCTCTACGACGTCATCGTAAAAATCCCCGGGTCCACCAACCCCGACGAGTGGATCGTGCGCGGAAATCATCATGACGCCTGGGTCAACGGCGCCGAAGACCCCATCTCGGGCACAGTCGCTCTCATGGAGGAAGCTCGCGGCCTCGCAACTCTGCTCAAGCAGGGCTGGAAACCCAGGCGCACCATCATTTATTGCGTGTGGGATGGCGAGGAGCCTGCCCTCCTCGGTTCGACCGAGTGGGGCGAAGCTCATGCCGATGAACTTCGCCGGCATGCCGTGGCTTACATCAACAGCGATGGCAACGGCCGCGGTTATCTTTCCATGGGCGGTTCGCATTCGCTGGAAAAATTTATCAACGGCGTGGCCCGCGACATTCAGGATCCCGAGAAGAAGATTCCGGTCTGGAAGCGCGACCAGCTCAAGGCCATCGCCGATGCCAAAACTCCCGAGGAGCGCAAGGAAGTCCGCGACCGGGCCGACTTGCGCATCAATGCCCTGGGCTCGGGATCGGACTGGACCGTCTTTCTCGACCATCTCGGCATGGCATCCCTGGACCTGGCCTATGGCGACGAAGATGGCGGCGGAATCTACCACTCCATCTACGACGACTTCTACTGGTACACCCATTTCTCCGACACCGATTTCAGTTATGGACGTGCGCTCTCGCAGACCGCGGGAACCGCGGTCATGCGACTCGCCGACGCGGACTTGCTGCCCTATGATTTCACCGGCCTGGCCGACACCATCCATACTTACCTCGACGAACTGCAAAAGCTTCTGCACACCAAACAGGACGACGCTGTCGAGCGCAATAAAGAACTCGAAGAAGGAGTTTTCACCGCCATCGCCGATCCCAAGAAAACCTCGGTCCCGCCTCCGGCCGAGGAGGTGCCACCGCATCTGAACTTCGCGCCTCTGCAGAACGCGTCGGATGCATTGACTCACAGCGCGGAGCGTTACCAGAAAGCGCTGGAGAAGGTCAGCAGCAACGGCGAACTGACAGTGAGCCCGACTGTACTGCAGGCTCTCAACCAGAAGCTCATGCAGAGCGAGCGCAGGCTCACGTCTCCGGAAGGCTTGCCGCGCCGGCCCTGGTTCGAGCACCTGATTTACGCTCCCGGCGCCTACACCGGATACGGCGTCAAGACCATTCCTGGCGTCCGTGAAGCCATCGAGCAAAAGAAATGGAAAGAGGCGGACGAGCAGATCGCACGCGCCGCCAGTGCGCTGCAGGACGAAGCCACTCTCATCGATTCGGCCGCACAAGAATTGGAGAGCGGAAAGTAGCGCCGGTCCCGAGGGCGTCTCGCCCTCGGCTCGGGGCGGAGGCGGAGTCAAGCTCTGACAGTCACATCTGCTTCCACGGCCGGGGTTTTGGGTCTTACAGCTGCGAAAAAAACCCTAACTAATTCCCGGTTCTTGCCGATGGTTCAGGCATGCCAAGCCTCCCGCCCTGCCCGGACCGGCCCCAGCCGACCTCCGGCGGGGGACCCGAATCTGCACACCTGAACAGCTGCGCTCTGTCAGAAACCCCGACGTCGCCCAACCCTGCCTGCTTTCCCAGGGGAAGAAAGTGAAATCAGGCCGCTCGAGCGTGACCTCATTTGCCCCGCCGAAACACCCTATCTACCGGCACATGTTGCTGTGCATTTGCTTCGTACCGATCAGCCTGTTTCTGAGCCAGCCAGATGTCATTCTTATGGCCCGGCCAGGATCCGTTGTCTGGTATCCAGGCACGGCCTTGTCGCTGGCGTTGATGCTCGCCGTCAGCCCCTGGTATGTCTTCCTGGCCTGTTTTTCCGACACCCTCGGCGGCGCCCTGTTCTATCACCAGCATCTCAAGTCCTTCAGCGAGTTGCTCGGCACCGTTGCCACTTCTGGCTGCTATGCGGCATCGGCATATTTGCTGCGTGGGCCGCTGCGTATTGATCTGGGCCTGCGGCGGCAGCGTGACGTGCTCCGCTACCTGTTTGTCACCGCGGGGGCGGGATTAGGGGCCACATCTCTGGGTACTGCCGGCCTGGCCCTGGATAACTCGATTCCCTGGACCAATTACTGGATTTCGGCACTTAGGTGGTTTTCAGGCGACGGGATCGGGTGCATTGGTATTGCGCCCTTTCTCCTTATTTACGTCTTCCCCTGGGTTCGCCGGGGATTGTTTGGCCGGAAGTACGAGGGTCAGACCCGGGAGCAAGAGCAGCTACCGGCGAAGCCGTTGGGAGTCGAGGACTGGTTGGAAGGAGCGGGCCAGGCCTGCGCGACATTGCTCGTGCCCTTCCTCATATTCGCGCCAAAATGGGCGCCGCTTCAGCTCGACTATCTGAGCTTGATTCCGATTATCTGGATTGCCGTGCGCCAGGGCATCAAGCGAGTTGTGTCCGGATTGCTCGCCCTGACTTTCGGAATGGTAGTCGCGATGAATCTGTTCCCTCCGGCGCCGGCGCTGATTACCCGAATCACATTCGTCATGCTGGTGGTTTCCACCATCGGCCTGATTCTCGGGGCCGTGGTGACCGAACGCCTGCGCATGGGCCATCAGCTTCAGGCACGGACCAGTTATTTGAATTCCCTGATCGCCAACAGCCCGATTGGAATCATCGTTCTTGATCAGCGGGGCAATGTGGAATTGACTAATAGAGCCTTCCAGAAGCTGTTTCTCTATGACCCCTCGGGCGGCCACATCGATTCCGCCTTTACCGAGGGTGGGGAGGCCACTGCCGCATCCGCACAGGTCCTCGCCGGACGACCATTCCGCGGGACGGTGCAGCGCCAACGCAGAGACGGCAAAATCCTCGACCTCGATCTGCAGGCGGTTCCCCTGATGGTAAACGGAGTGCAGCGCGGGGCCCTCGGGATTTATACCGACATTACCGAGCATATCAAGGCCTCGGAGTCCCAGCGTGAATACGCACAGTCGTTGCGCCGCATGGTGACGGAATTGTCCATCGCCAAGGAGGCCGCCGAAACCGCCAACCGCACAAAAAGTGAGTTCCTGGCCAACATGAGCCATGAGATACGCACTCCCATGAATGGCATCATCGGAATGACCGAACTCGCCCTCGGTACTAAAACCACCCCAGAGCACCGCGAGTACCTCGACATGGTGAAGAGCTCCGCCGACTCTCTCCTGTCGGTGATCAACGACATCCTGGACTTTTCCAAAATTGAGGCGGGAAAGTTGGATATCGAAAGCGTTGATTTCAGCCTGCGCAATACTCTGGGAGAGGTGACCAGTAGTTTACGTGTCCGGGCGCAGCAGAAAGGCCTGAAGTTCGCATCCCGCATTCCACTCGGGCTGCCGGATGCCCTGATCGGAGACCCTTCCCGGCTCAGGCAGATCGTGATCAATCTGGTCGGGAACCCCATCGAGTATGTTCACCATAATTTGCAGCCCCTGCAGATTCAGCAGCTTGGCCTGGCAAGGCACAGGCCCACCGCGTCAATAAAGCCGGTCAGTGTGCCCACTTCGACCGTGTCGGGAAGATTGACCTGCACCGGCAGCAGTTGCTTGTCGGTGTAGTCGCGATCGTCGTACTTCATGGCGGTCGGCTTGCGCAGCCCGACCACGTATTCGAAAACTTCTTTCAGCATGGGTGTTGCTCCCTTCTTCACAAACTGTTCAGCCACCACACCAGCAGGCCCGCAGCAATCGCGCCGCAGACGGCGACGATTAGCAGGCACTGCAGCCGCGTCAGACGCGGGCGTGGTGCGCGGTAGCGGTACGGCGTCATACGGTCACCACATTGGGCAGCGCATCAGTGCTGCGTACCTTCCCGCCCAGTGCCCGCACGCCCCGTTCGACCGCCGTTCCCCAGTCATCGCGCATGTAGTCTTCAACGAACATGTCGCGCTGCAGCAGCACCTTCCGGCTGCGCTTGCGGGTTTCGTCGGTGCGAATGCGGTGGTGGTTTGAACACCGCACCACGCACAGCTTCATTTCGTCGATGGCGTCTTCTATCGACCGCAGGTTGCTGATGTTCACCCGCTTGCTTTCAGGGTCACGGTGGTCGAAGTCGAGCACGCGCGGATCTCGCATGCCGCAGTCCTCACAGCCCACGCGCGCCTTGACGATGTCAAGGAATCTGCGGTAACGCCGATCACGCGCCAGTTCCTTGTCACTTTTCCATGACTCCTGCGGCGGCTTGCCATCGGCGCGTGGCCTGCCCGATGGCCGCTTCCCGTTGCCGTTGCCATTCGTGGCGCGGTCGATCACTTCCCCGCCCGCTGTTCTTCGTCGTATCGGCGCAACGCCTTCTGCAATTCCGCCACGCCGCCCTTGCCCAGCGCACCCACGCGCCGGGCCTGTCGCACGGTTGCCACGTTCATCGCGTACAGCGCGGCGAACGTGCGCTGACTCAGTTGCAGTTTTTCCAGTGGCGCGCTTTCACGCCTGCGTTCGCGTTCAGCCTGCTGCTGGTCATCGGCTTCAGTCATGCGGTTTCACTTTCTAGGAATGCGATGCGCACCTTGGCCCACCGTCGTTCAGCATCACGCATGCTCCATTCCAAGTCCCGCACCTTGTCACGGGCTTGGTTCAGTTCGACCGAATAACGCAGCATCGCCAGCGTCGCCGCGCGGTCATCGTCTTGCAGTTTCTTTTTGTCGTCTTCAGTCATGCAGCCACCTTCTTCGGTTTCGGTTCCGGCACTTCGCGGTCGGACCGGCGTCGTCGTGGTGCCCCTGGCAACGCCGGCCGCACCGGCAGTGCTGGCTTCTTCACTGCTTGCTGTCCGACGCGGGCGGTTCCGCAGCGAACAGCTTTTCCTGCATCGGGTCATGGACGAAGGCGTCCACGTTGCCGTCCGCGTTTTCTTTCAGAAACACGGTTCCCTGCACCGTGTTCACACCCGACAGCTTTGACTTGCAGCTGAAACTGATCGTGGCCCCGCGCCGATCAGGGAAGGGTGCGATGTCGATGGTCAGCGTGATTTGCCGCTTCGCGTCGGCGGGCGTGCTCACGTCCTTCACGTTTTTGAATGCGGCCTTCAGTTCGCGCCCCAGCACCTGCCACAGCGCACCGTCGCCGCACAGGTTGTCCAGTGTCAGTTCGTCGTCTTTCATTCGAATGCCCCCCTTTTGAAAGTGGCCAGCAGATACGGCGACTTCGCACGTTCGCTGGTGTACTGCGTCAGAAATTCCTGCGGGCTGTCATCTTCCGGCTTGAACAGCGCATGGTCGCTGGCGAATGCCCACAGCGAATTGAAGGCTGCTTCGTAGTCGATGACCTTCTGCGCACGTGGGCGCACCCAGGTCAGCTTCCCGAAGTTGCCCCAGGCACCCTTCGCATCGCCGATCAGTTCCATCAGGTGGTTCTTCGCCATGCGTTCCGATTCTTCGGCCTTGTCGAAGGCGATGCCCGCACTGTGCAGCAGCGCCGCCCAGTCGCACATTTCCGGCGTGGCCTTCACAGGTGGGTTCACTTCCACCGCGAAGCGGCGGCCCAGATAGCGCGTCCAGCTTTCGGTAGCGTCGATCTTGGGCGGAACCCCGCGCAGCACGTGGTCATCCCAGAACTGCATGCCCGCATCGATGAAGATTTTTTCGAGCGCCAGTTCGCGCACGACCTTGAAGGTTTCCAGGCGGGTGCCACTGAACAGCACAGCCACATCCCACACCGGCGTGTCGGTCACGGCCATGTACCACGCACACTGCGCCAGATAGTGCTGGGGCACTTGGTCGGTGTTCTGGTCGCCCCATTCGGGATTCTTGTAACCGCTGTTTTTAATTTCCAGGCCGCGCTGCCGGGCCGGGTCGTACCCGTCAGGGGTTCCCAGCAGGTACGGTAGGGTGCGGTGGCGAATCAGGGTGTGCTGCGGGTTGTCCTGGGCGTCTTCTTCTTCACCCCAGGTCGTGGCACGCCCAGGGAAGGCATCAGCGATGGCGGTGCCGCGCACCAGATGGTCGGCCTGGGTGTCTTCCTTGAAGGCGTTGAAGATCAGCCCTTCCAGCCGGTTGCCCCACTTCATCGCCTGCGTGACTGGCCGCGCGCCTGCGGCCTGCCCGGTCTTGCCCAGGAAGACATCGAGCGGGGTTGTCCAGGGGGAAAGCCCAAGAATGGAACCGATGTCGGTGCCGCCGATGCCCTTGGCACGCCCGGCCAGCCAGCCTTCGCGTTCTTCCACCACTGCCATGTGCGCCTTCCGTGACCTGTGGGCCAAGTCACGAAAGGCGCGGCAGTTAAACCACTACTGCTTCACGTGCTTCGCGTGCCTGAACAGGTCGATGAAAAGACGCGGGCGGCACTGGGCTGTGGAAATTGTTGTGAACATGTTTGATGGGCAACGCCCTGAAGTTCACCGCCAAGGGCGAAGTCACAGTCCAGGTTGCGATGGAGACCGAAACCGCTGATCAGGCCGTCTTTCACTTCAGCGTGACTGACACCGGGATTGGAATTCCCCAGGAAAAGCAGAAACTGATCTTCGAAGCGTTCACCCAATCGGACAGCTCGACCACGCGAGAATACGGCGGCACCGGAATCGGCCTGTCCATTTCCTCGCGCCTGGTTGCCCTGATGGGAGGCAACATCTGGGTGGAAAGCCAGCCGGGCGAGGGCAGCACTTTTCATTTCAAGCTGCGCTTTGGACTGCAAAAATTTCCCGCCAGCGCGCTGCCGCCCGCCGACCGTCCCGGCCCGGCACACGCTCCCACCCCGGACCAGCGACGCTTCAAGATTCTTCTCGCCGAGGACAATCCGGTAAACCAGAGGGTCGCAGTCCGGTTCCTGCAAAAGAAAGGTCATACCGTGGTGGTGGCCGAGTCCGGGAAAAAGGCCCTCGATGCCTGGGGGAAACAGACATTCGACATCATTCTGATGGATGTTCAGATGCCCGAAATGGATGGGTTCGAAGCCACTGCAAGAATTCGCGAACACGAAGAGTCCACCAGCGAGCACATTCCCATCATTGCCCTGACCGCTCATGCCATGGTCGGTGACCGTGAGCGCTGTCTCGCCGCCGGTATGGATGACTACGTTTCAAAGCCGATCGTCCCTGATGATCTATTCGCCGCCATCCAACGCCTTCTGCCCGTAGCCGCGCAAGCCCACGCCTAGCCCTTGATGCGCCGGCTCTTTCGTAGCGCCGGCTCGCCGGCTGTCGAGGCGGCGTCTCGCCGCCTCATCTAGGGCGATATTTGGTGAATGCTTCCACGCGGCGGGCGGGACGCCCGCCGGACAGCCGGCGAGACGCCGGCGTTATTACGAACTATGAGGCCAGCTCAACCGTCCGCTTCAGCTGTCCGCAGGCCGCGTAGATATCTCGCCCCCGGGGACGGCGCACGAATGCAGGCACACCGGCGGCCCGCAAAATATTCTGAAACTGCAGCACCCGCTCCTGGGACGGGGTCCGGTAATCAATTCCGCGTCCGGGATTCAGCGCGATCAGGTTCAGTTTCGCCCGCAGGCCGCGAACCAACTCCACCACCTCGCGCGCATTCTCGGCCGAGTCGTTGACTCCCTCCAGCAGCACATATTCGAATGTCAGCTTTTCCCGGTTGCGTAGAGGGAATTGGCGGGCCGCAGCCATCAGCTTTTCCAGATTCCACTTGCGATTGATCGGCATGAGGCGGGTGCGTAATTCGTCATTCGGGGCATTGAGCGAGATCGCGATTTTCGGGCGCACCGGCTCCAATCCAAAGTCGTAGATGGCAGGCACAATCCCTGCCGTCGATACCGTCATGCGCGATTCAGTAATGCCCACTCCCTCCACCAGAAGATGGACCGCCTTCATGAAATTTCCGTAGTTCAGGAAGGGCTCGCCCATGCCCATGAAGACCAGGTTGATGCGGTGCAGAGGCAGCGAAACGCCTTGATCGTTCAGCACGGCGCACACCTGTCCCACGATCTCTCCCGCGCTGAGGTTCCGTTTTATTCCCAGTAACGCAGTGAGGCAGAAGTGGCAATCCACGGCGCAGCCCACCTGGCTCGACACGCAAATGGTGGCACGTTCCCAGGCGCGGCCCGCCGTTGCCGTTTGGTTGCCCGCCTCGCTGCCGTCGCCTGCCTCTCCTCCGTCGCCTTCCGGCATCCAGACCGTTTCCACGCTCTGTCCGTCCCCACAACCCACCAGATAGCGGACGGTTCCGTCAGCGGAAACGAATTTCTTCCCCACGCCGGGAAGGCCGACGGAAATTTCCTTCTCCAACAGGCTCCGTCTAAAATCCTGGGGCAGGGTCGAAATCTGCTCGACGGCTTCAGCTCTCTGACGATAAAGACCTTCAAACAGCTGGCGGGCACGGTACGGAGGTTGTCCGAACTCCTCCACCAGCGCCGCCAGCTCCGGAAGCTGGAGTCCCAACAGCGAAGTATGGGTGACCTGATCCATGACTAAGATTTTCAGAACGTCTTAACCTTCTTCTTTGCGAGCTTTGCGGTGAGGGCTTCGCCGCAAAACACGCCAGCCGTGGCCCGCGGGCCATCCCACCTGCCCTTCGCACCCAATTGTAGATGATGCGGCGCCCCTGGGCCCAGCCAGGTGGCTTGCGTATAAAGATCAAGGAAACCATGTTAACCTGTTGATTCTACAATGATAATCAAGCATTAGCCGGAGTCCGCCAGGGTATGCAACAATACCTACATGGTGCAGGAAGTCCGCAACATACGCCGTGAGGTTTTACCCAACGGGCTGACCCTTATCACCGAGGAGATGGAGCACATTCGCTCCGCCTCGATCGGGATCTGGATCAAGACCGGTTCCCGCGACGAAGACCTGCAGTGGAACGGCATCTCGCACTTCATTGAACACATGGTATTCAAAGGTACCCGGAACCGCAGCGCCGAGGAAATTGCCCGCCAGGTGGACTCCATCGGCGGCAACATGGACGCCTTCACCGCCAAGGAGTGTATCGGCTTCAACGTCAAGGTACTGGATGAGCATCTGCCCGTCGCCATGGATATCCTGAGCGACCTGGTGCTCAACCCGGTGTTCGACACTAACGACATCGGCCGCGAGCGCGGCGTGATCCTCGAAGAAATAAAGATGGACGAGGACAATCCGGATTACCTGGTCCACGAAATCTTTACCCAGAATTTCTGGAAAGATCATCCCCTGGGCAAACCGATCCTGGGGACCAAAGATACGGTCAAGAGATTCGAGCGCGACCCGGTGCTGGATTTTTACCAACAGCGCTTCGCGCCCGGCAACATGATCATTTCCGCCGCCGGTCATCTGAAGCACAAGCAATTCGTGGAACTGGTGGCCAAACATTTTGAGCACATGAAACCGGTGAACAATGGCTTCCACGGTTCTCCGCCCACGATTGCGCCTCGCATCATCATGCGCAACAAGAAGTCGCTGGAACAGGTACAGATTTGCGTGGGTGTGCCTTCTCATCCCCTCGCCCACGAAGACCGGCACGCTTCCTACATATTGAATACGCTGCTCGGGGGCGGCATGAGTTCGCGGCTGTTCCAGAATATTCGCGAACGCCAGGGCCTGGCCTACGCCATTTACAGCGATTTATCGCCCTATCGCGATACCGGATGTCTCTCGGTCTATGCCGGAACCTCGCGCGAATCCGCCGGGAAAGTTGTGCAATCGGTGGTCTCCGAGTTCCGCAAACTCAAGTTGGAAGCAGTTCCCGCAGATGAATTGCGCCGCTCCAAAGATCAGCTGAAAGGCAGCCTGATGCTGTCGCTGGAGTCCTCGAGCGCGCGCATGTCCAACCTGGCCCGCCAGGAAATGTACTTCGACCACTTCTACAGCCTCGACGAACTGATCGAGCGCATCGAGAATGTCACAGTCGAGCAGTTAACCGAGTTGGCCAACGAATTCTTTCAGACGGAATCAATCGCCGTAACCGTGCTCGGCAATCTTAACGGGTTAAAGCTGAAGCGCGATCAACTCGTCTGCTGACCTCCACCAAAAATCGCGTAGGGCAGATGTCCTCATCTGCCCAGCGGAGCAAAGCTCCGCTATTGTTTTCGCTCTCAGCAGGAAGGGTCGAGCTGCGCTCGCCTGGGCAGAAGAGGACATCTGCCCCTACGCGATTTGCGTTGACGTTCGTCATCGCGCCAGACGGTAAACCCCGTCGCCCGGCAAAAGTTGCCCGCTATCTTCACCCCACGGCCTGACTCTTCCTGCGGCCGTCAGCATCTAAAGGAATAACTGATGCAGAACACCCGGCATGGTGATGCCGAGCAAGATGGGTGGACTGCAGTGGATCGGAGGGTGACTATGGCGCAGGTGATTGAGTTCTACATTCCAGCGCGCTTTAAACCTAAGGTGAAGTGGGTGCCCCCGCAACAGCGGGGAAAGATTCTAGCATTTCCCACTGACCTGAAAAAGTCGGCGTAAGGCATATAACCAGACGCCCGGCCCGCTCAATTGCGAGCCGGGCGTCTTTGCCTTTTGGTCGTACCTCCCCGGTCGGGTTGGGCGTCAGAGCCCTTGCCCCGGACGCTAAGTCTCTTATTTCCTAAAGCATCTCACGCGGATGAGAAGCCCCCTTCCCAACCTGAACCAACTGCGAGCCACGCCACTAGTTTCGCTGGATTAGAGCCAAATTTCGAGGCATACTAAGTGGGCCCGTCTCCCCCGCGGGCGGGAGGGCTCCGCGCCATGCCGTTGTTGGAGGAGAAGCAAGTCACTGATGTCACGCCTGCCATCGGGGATGATTCCGAACAAAAACAGCGCCGCCAGATGCTGGTCGCGTTGGCCCTGCTGCTGGCCGCATTGATCCTGGTGCTGATCAAGGACCGCGATTTCTGGTTTCCGCCCGCGCCCGTGGCGCATGTGCAATCGGAAGCGGAGCCGGTTGAAGAGCCTGCGCCCGACGTGAAGACGCCATCCGAAACGGCAACCACAACGGCAACGACAACCGCCCCCGCGCACAAGTCGAAGCCGCGCACCCCGCAGCCCGCCGTGGTTGATCCCGGTCCCGCGCCCGCTTTGGCGCCGGTGGTGATGAGCCGCGCCGTGCTTCCTCCGCTCGAAGTCGAAGTGGTGGCCGGGGACGAGCACCGCACCATCCCGGCAAGCAGCGGTTCAGTTCGAGTGGACCTGCAGCCCAGAGCTCCTTTCTCCTCCACTCCTGCGGCTGCTTCCTCCTCAACCTCTTCTCCCAGTACCGCGGATTCCGCCGGCGTGGCCGACGCCACCGGACGAGTTCATCTTTCTCCCGGCGCCGCCCAGATTCTTTCCCGTCCGGTTGAACCGAACTATCCCCTGCTGGCCAAACAGATGAAGGTCCAGGGCGCGGTCGTGCTGGAAGCTCTCATCGGACGCGACGGGAACATTCAAGACCTCCATGTACTCAGCGGACCCACGATTCTTTCGACTGCGGCCCGGGAGGCGGTGAAGCAATGGCGGTTCAGGCCCTACCTGCAATCCGGCCAGGCGGTCGAAACCGAGGCCCGCATCACGGTAAACTTCACCATCTCCACCCAGTAGTGCAGCAACCACGATGGGCACGGGATTCACGCCGACCAGAAATTGGAAAAAAGAATTTGATCCGTGTAAATTCGTAGAGTCGGTGGCTCGTGTTGCAGCTCAACCTGGGAGCAGAGCTGATGGCTTTTGCGATCTCCAGTACGGCGTTTCCCCTGGGCGGCGACATTCCCAGGAAATTCACCTGCGACGGCGCCGATGTCTCCCCCGAACTTTTGTGGACCGAACCTCCGGCCGGCACTCAGAGCTTCACGCTCATCGCCGATGACCCCGACGCACCCGGCGGCACATGGACCCACTGGGTGCTGTATGACCTGCCAGCCACCGTCACCAGCCTGGCCGAGGGAGTGAACAAGATTGACGAACTTCCCGCTGGTGAGCGCCAAGGCCGCAACGACTTCCGCAAGATCGGTTACAACGGCCCCTGTCCGCCGCCGGGCAAACCCCATCGTTATTTCTTCAAGATCTATGCCCTCAAGGGAAAGCTCGATCTCAAACCGGGCGCGAGCCGCCAGGAAGTGGAACAGGCGCTGCCCGCTCTGATGTTGGGTCAGGCAGAGTGGATGGGAAAATACCAGCGTTGAGTTCCAGCCGCTTTTGGCAAAAACTGCAAGTTGCAAGCCAAAAAATAACGGGCGTCCCGACTCTCGCGAGTCGCCTGACGCCCGGGCAGCCCTCCCCCAGAACTGCTCGCTGATAAGACTAAAACTCAGAGCGATTTCCGGAAATAGCACGTGCGTGCCGGAATCACTCCACTAACGGGGGATACCACAATCATCTGCGTCGTCCGGTGCCCCACATTTCGCGTACTCTGCGCTGTTGCTACGGCGCGACTGCGTGCGCATGGCTCGCCCTTTGGGTCTCGGGGGCAAGCTCCACCCGGTTTCTGCCCTTCGCTTTCGCGCGATAGAGGGCGGTGTCGGCGGCGCGCAGAAGGTCATCTCCGTCCGGGAAGGACGGTGCGGCCGCTTGTCCGGCCACCAATCCGATGCTGGCCGTCACCGGGATGGAACCAGCATCGGTTTCAACCGGCTTTTCCGATACGCACGCCCGCATCCGTTCCGCGGTGGCGGCACACATCGAAGGTGCGCAGTCGGCCAGCACGATCAGAAACTCTTCTCCGCCATAACGCCCCACGTAATCATGATTTCTCACCGAGGCAAGCATACGAGCGGCCGTCTCACGCAACACCGCGTCTCCCGTCTGATGTCCGTAGGTGTCGTTGATTCGTTTGAAGTGGTCAATATCTGCCATCATGACTCCGATGGGACGTCCCAGGCGCGCGCCGCGTTGCGTCTCACGCTGCAGCAGACCAGTAATGGCGCCGCGATTCCAGAGGCCGGTCAGGTGGTCATGGGCGGACTGGAACTGCAGTTCGGTCTGAACCCTGAGCAACGCGTCCTGCAGTGTCAGGATTCGCTGGCCCGCGCGCACCCGGGCGTGCAGCTCGTTTACAATCGAATGGTTTGGTCAGGTAGTCGTCAGCCCCGGCTTCCAGGCCGGCCACTATGTCTGCCTTGCTCCCTTTGGCGGTGAGCAGCAGTACATACTTATAGCGACCGGCCTGCTCACTGCGGATTCTGCGGCATAACTCGATGCCTTCCAGCCCTGGCATCATCCAATCCAGAATTACCATCTGCGGGGCATCCTTCTGCTGCAGGACGGTCCAGGCCTCCACCCCATTCTTTAAAGCGATAACACGATACTCCCACCTCTGCAGCCAGCGCTCGAGGACCCGGCGGGACATGGGATCATCTTCCGCGATCAGCACGTCATTTTGCCGCGGCGACTCCGGTGTGGAAATCAGCTTCACACCCAGGTCCGGATGCAAAATACTCACGACGCTGTTCCCACTGACGCCTTCATCGCAAGATGAAGCGCAGCCATATGCCGCTCCAGCGATGCGAACACTTCCGCGGCCCCAGACAGGTTCTTCTCGTGCCCCATGTCCTCCAGCGCCCGCGAAGCCTGCGAAGCCATCACTGCTCCTAGGTAACCGAGTTCCCCTTTGAGGCTGTGGGCCGCGCGCATCACCGCAACCGGATCGGACTCAGCGATGGCTTGTCCCAGTTTTTGCAGGAGCTTCGGAGATTCCTGCAGAAAGATCTCGCACAGTTCCCCAAAAAGCTCTTCATCTCCCCCCAATCGTTCGACAGCCTCGTCCCTGCCCCACAATGCTTTGTCCGAAGCATTTCCAGGCGGAGTGGGTGGCCGCAGTGGGACGACAGTCTGTGTCTTTTCCTGCGCACTCTCATTGACTGACATTGGTTTCATAAGGCATCGATTCTGCCCGTCGCAAATACCCCTGTCCGTATCTTCGGCGGGGAACAGGCTTTCTTTACCACTGCACGGGCGACGGCCAGCTGCGACCGTTTCCTGGACACAGCAACTCCCCAAAGGACATGCCCAAAAAGGGTGGAGCGCAGCCCATCTCCATCGGAAGGCTATTGGCCGTTCGGCTGGATTCCCACAGCTTCCCGGCATAAAGCCCGTCCCTGATCCGTCGATGAATCCAACAGATGAGCATGGCGCGCCATCGTGTCTTCATGGTTCGAGGTTCGCCTTACCCCCTGGCAGCCAAAGCATTACGCCGCGTGAGGAAGCGACCCAGCTCGCATTTGGCCATTGGTACCGTCGCAACCGTCGGCCGGTTCAGCATCCGTATCTGGGGGCAAGCCAGAAGTCCGCATTTGGGTCCTGGTTTGCTTGGCATATAGGCAGGAGATGGAATTCTTGGAAGTTCTTAATCATCTGGCCCTTGCTTACTTCATGCCCCACGGCTACTGCTACCTGTGGGATCCCTGGATCGTCTGGCTGAACGTCGCGTCGGATGGGCTGATCACGCTCGCTTACTACTGCATTCCCATTGTTCTCGTCTACTTCATTTATAAACGTCGCGACCTGCCCTTCAACTGGATTTTCTGGATGTTTGGCGTTTTCATCCTGGCCTGCGGCACCACGCACCTGATGGAAGTCTGGAACGTCTGGCACGCCGCGTACGCGCTCGCGGGAATTGTTAAGGCGATTACCGCAGTCATTTCTCTCGCTACCCTGGTCCTGCTCGTTCCGCTTCTGCCGAGGGCGATCGCGATTCCGAGTCTGATTGCTTTACAGAGGCAGAATCGCAGCCTGGAGGAGCAGATCGCTGCGCGCAAGCGTCTCGAGGATGCGCAACTCGATGCCCCATTTCGGCGCCGGATGAAGGCGGGTACTGCTCTGGCTGTGTTCTCCGTCGGTTTCCTGGGTTTTCTTTCCTGGTGGGGCGGACGGGCGGCGGTGGCCGAAAGCGACCTCGTGACCCACACCAATGCCGTGACGCAGGCACTTCAATCCACCCTCGAAGATGTTACTGAGACGGAAAACAGCAGCCGGGGTTTTGCCCTCTCCGGGAATCCCGTCTTATTGGCCCACTATCGGAGTTCGCAGCAGGCGGCGACACAAGGCATTGAGGCCCTTCATCAACTGACGGCAGACAATTCCAACCAGGAAGGGCGAGTCGATTTACTCGAGCCGCAGATTAACGCTGCCATCGCCTTCGCGGACAGAACGGTGAATCGTCGTCTGCAAACCCAGGCCGCGGTTGAAGACAGCGCCATTGTGGAGTCGGAAACGCTTTTGAATGCGGTGCAACGCACTGCCCAGACCATCCGAATCGAGGAGGCTGCTTTACTGCAGCAACGTACGCGGAAGACGGCCACAGTGCGGCGTCTGACTGGCCTCATCACCGTCTCGGGCACGCTGGTGGGTGTGGTCTTCCTGGCCTTGTCCGGCTTTGCCATTCGGCTCGAGATGGATGCCAAGGCGGGAGTGAGGGCACAACTCAACGTTCTGAATGCCGAACTGGAACAGCGCGTAGAGCAGCGCACCGCGGCCTTGCAGGAGAGCCAGGACCGTCTGTCCGGAATCCTGGGCTCGGCCATGGACGCGATTATCACAATCGACGGTGAGCAGCGCATCCTTCTGTTCAACTCCGCTGCCGAGCAAATGTTCGGCTGCCCTGTCGCCGAAGCACTCGGGCAACCTATTGCGCGCTTCATCCCGCCGCATTTCCAGGCTGCCCCTGGCAGACACATCCGCAACTTCGGCGAAAGCGGGATCACCAACCGGGCCATGGGCGCGACGGGTCCACTGTGGGCGGTGCGGGCGAGCGGCAAAGAATTTCAGATCGAGGCCTCCCTCTCGCACATCGAGACTGCAGGGAAGAAACTGTTTACCGTCATCCTGAGAGACATAACCGAGCGCCTGGAAACCCAAGCGGTGCTGGCGGCCAATGAAGAGATGCAGCGCCTGCTGCTGGATGGCGTTACGGACTACGCGGTTTACATGGTTGATCCCGAGGGTAAGGTTGCCAGCTGGAATGCCGGAGCGGCCCGCATCGAGGGCTACAGCCGGGACGAGATTCTGGGCAAGCCCATTTCCGTTTTCTATCCACCCGACCAACGCGCCAGCGGCGCCCCCGCCGGGACGCTGCAGGAGGCTCTTGGCAAAGGCCGCTTCGAGGGTCAGGGACAACGGATTCGCAAAGACGGCTCCGCCTTCTGGGCCCACGTGGTCATTCTTCCCATCTATGGCCAAAGCGGCAAGCTGCGGGGCTTTTCCAAAGTCTTGCACAACATCAGCCAGCGCAAGCAGGCGGAAGAAAAGCTGGAGGCACAAGCTCAGGACCTGGCGCAAAAATCCGCAGAACTGATGGGTTCGCAACAGGCGCTTGAGGAGCAGACCCGCATGTTGCGGTCCGTGCTCGACAGCATGGCCGAGGGACTGGTCGCCGCCGACGAGCAGGGAAAATTCATCATCTGGAACCCGGCTGCGCAGAAGATTGTTGGCCTGGGCGCGGCCAACCTGGACAGCCAGCATTGGTCAGAGCACTACGGACTCTTCCGAGACGACATGGTGACTCCATTTCCTTCCGACCAGAACCCCCTGGCTCGCGCCATTCGCGGGGAAACCAGCTGTGCCGAGATGTTTGTGCGCAATCCAGAACTCGACGAGGGCAAATGGATCGAGGCCAACGGCGGCCCCTTGAAAGACAAGCATGGAGCAGTGCGCGGCGGCGTTGTGGCGTTCCGCGATATCACCCAAAAACGAAATGCCGAGCACGAAATCCAAACCCTGAATTCAGAACTCGAGTCCCGGGTCGCCGAGCGTACTGCCCAGCTGAAAGAGGCCAACCTGGAACTGGAGTCTTTCACCTATAGCGTGGCCCACGACTTGCGGGCTCCCCTGCGGCACATCGCGGGTTTCTCCGGCATTCTGATGGAAGAGTGCGGCACTGTCCTTAATGCCGAGGCCCAGCGTTACCTGTACCGGATCCAGGAAGGAACCCGGAAGATGGGCCAACTTGTCGATGGATTATTGACCCTGGCTCGGGTCGGCCGTCAGGCCCTGAGTCTGCAGGTGGCTGGTCTCAACTCCATGGTCAAGGAAGTCATTGCCATCCTGCAGCCCGAGATGGAGGGCCGCCAGGTGGAGTGGAATATCTCCCACCTGCCTTTCCTGGAGTGCGACCCCACGCTGCTGAAGCAGGTGTTCCAGAACCTGATTTCCAATGCCCTTAAATACTCGCGGCCCCGCTCCCCCGCAGTGATCGAGATTGGGCAAACCGAGGTCGAGGGAGCGTCTGCCGTTTTCGTCCGCGACAACGGCGTGGGCTTCAGCATGAAGCATGCCGACAAGCTGTTTGGCGTCTTCCAGCGCCTGCACCGCCCCGAGGACTTCGAAGGCACCGGAGTGGGGCTGGCCACCGTGCAGCGAATCATCAAGAAACACCAGGGCAGAGTGTGGGCCGAGGCCGAACTGGACAAGGGCGCAACCTTCTACTTCACCCTGGGCATGCAACCTGAAGCGAAAAAAGCCACGGCACTGGGAGCCCGATCTTGAGTTCCGATGAGACCGACATTCTTCTGGTGGAAGACAGCTCGGCCGACGCCGAACTGGCTATCCATGCCCTGCGCCGCGAACACCTGGCCAACAACATCTTCATTGCCAGAGATGGAGAGGAAGCTTTGGACTTCCTCTTCTGTCGCGGCCCATTTGCGGCGCGTTCTTTTGAGCGCCCTCCCAAGCTGGTTCTGCTCGATTTGAAACTGCCCAAGGTGGACGGCATCGAGGTTCTCAGACAGATTAAGCAAGACCCGCGAACCAGGGCTATCCCCGCCATAGTTCTAACCTCTTCCAAGGAGGAACAAGATCTGGTGCGCAGCTACGATCTGGGGGCGAACAGCTACATCCAGAAGCCCGTGGACTTCGAAAAGTTTCGGGAGACCGTAAAAACGGCGGGTCTGTACTGGATGATCATCAACCAGCGTCCGGCCGTGCATGACGCCAGAAAATCCGCCGCCCGGGGATCAAAGTGAACACAACTGCCGTCCATACCGCCCGCGAACCGGAGAGTTCGAGCGCTCTCAAGCCTCGAGTCCGCGTCCTGTTGGTGGAAGACGACCCGGCCGATCGCGACCTGATTTTGCGCGAATTGGGAAAGGGCGAGTTCGAGATCATCAGTGACGTAGCTGGAACGGCCGATGAGTGCCGGCAAAAGGTAAGAACGAACTGTCCGGATGTGGTGTTGGCCGACTACAACCTGGGCCAGTGGCGCGGCACGGAAGTGCTCGAAATCTTGCGTGAAGAGGGCCTGGACATCCCTTTGATCCTGGTGTCGGGCGCTTTGGGAGATGTCACCGCAGTGGAGTGCATCAAGCAAGGCGTCACCGATTATGTACTGAAAGATTCCCTGGCCCGCTTGTCCGTGGCATTGCGCGGCGCCCTGAAGGACAAGAATTTGCGTGAAGAACGCACCCGGGCGCAGCAATTCCTGGCCCAAAAGGTTGAGGAACTGGCTCGATCCAACGCCGACCTGGAACAGTTTGCCTACGTGGCTTCGCATGACCTGCAAGAACCCTTGCGTATGGTCTCCGCCTATACCCAGCTCCTGGCCGAGCGTTATCGAGGCAAGCTTGACGATCAAGCGGACAAATATATCCATTACGCCGTAGACGGTGCGGCGCGCATGCAGAGTCTCATCCAGGACCTGCTGGCGTTTTCCCGGGTAGGGCGGCAGGAGACAGCGGTCAAGAGTGCAGACTGCAATCAGATTGTGGATCGGGCCGTGGACAACCTGCGGGCCGCAATCCTGGAGAGCAGCGCAGTGGTCAGCCATGGGCCTTTGCCGTTGGTGATGGCCAACGGTTCCCAACTGCAACAGGTATTTCAGAACCTCATCGGAAATGCCCTGAAATTCAAGGGCTCACAGGCGCCCCTCATTCAGATTTCAGCGAAGAAAGAAGGGACCGAATGGATCTTCACCGTGGCCGATAACGGTATCGGCATCTCCGGGGAGCACGCCGAGAGCGTCTTCGTCATTTTCAACCGCTTGCACACTCGAACTGAATACCCAGGCAACGGCATTGGTCTGTCCATCTGCAAGAAGATCGTTGAACGGCACGGCGGCAAGATCCAGGCCTTGCATCGGGATGGGGGCGGCACCCTTTTCAAATTCACCTTGCCGGCGGGAGAACCCGCAAAAGGTCGGGACCCGGCATGATGACAACGACGGCAGAAATTCTGTTGGTGGACGACAATCCCGCCGATCTGGACTTGACCATCGACGCCCTGGCGCAAAGCCCGTGGCAGACCCATGTCAGTACGGTTTCCGATGGGGCCGAGGCCATGGCCTATCTTTGCCGCGAGGGAAAATACGCCGAGGCCAGCCGTCCTCACCTGGTTCTACTGGACCTGAATCTGCCCCGCAAGGACGGACGCTCGGTCCTGGCCGATATGAAATCGAGGCCGGCTCTGCACCGGATACCAGTCGTGATTTTCAGCACGTCACAAGCCGCAAAGGACATCGAGTGCAGCTATGAACTGGGAGCCAACAGCTACGTCACCAAACCGCCGACCCTGGGCGAGTGGGTTTCGGCCGTAAAGCTCCTGAACGAATTCTGGATCGGATGCGCTTGTCTGCCACGCGAGGTGGAACCATGAACAATCGACATACCCATGTATTACTGATCGAGGACAACCCCGGAGACGCCGACCTGGTGCGTTTGCGTCTGGTAGAAGCACACTCGGATATCGCCGTCTCCTGCGCCACGCGCCTATCCGCCGGACTGGCCGCGATGGAGGTGGAAAAACCCGCCATGGTCCTGCTCGACCTGAATCTTCCCGACAGTCATGGCGCGGAGACTTACCGCAAGGTACTCGACGCCGCGCCCGGCGTTCCCGTCGTCGTGTTGTCCGGACTGGACGACGAAGACATGGCTGTCAGTGCGGTTCACCAGGGAGTTCAGGATTATCTGGTCAAGGGCAGTTTCGACAGCAAGCAGCTGGCACGCGCCATGCGTTACGCGATTGAGCGCCAGGGCCTGCTGACCTCTCTCGACATCAGCCGGCGCCAGCAAATCCAGTTCAAGAACGAATTCCTTTCCCATGTTTCACACGAATTACGCACACCTCTGACCTGCATTCATCAATTTGTCTCGCTTATCCTCGATGGCCTTGCGGGCAAGGTCGTGCCCGAGCAACGCGAACACCTGGAAACCGTTTTCCGCAGCGTGAACCAGCTTCGGTCCATGATCACAGACCTGCTGGAAGCCACTCGGGCCGAGTCCGGAAAGATCTCCATCGAGCCCCACTGCCTGCTGATCGGTGACCTGATTCGGCAGGCGACAGCGATGCTGCAGAGCACCGCCCAAGCCAAGGGAATTGGCCTCGAAGCGGGCATCGACATCAGGATTCCATTCATCTACGCCGACGCCAACCGTGTTCTCCAGGTGCTGGCCAATCTCATTGAAAATGCCATCAAGTTTACCCCCGCCGATGGTTCGGTCATGGTAAAGGCGTACCTGACGGAAGATGATCCAAACTTCGTCCAGGTATCCGTCGCCGATACCGGCCGCGGCATTAGCCCGGAAGCGAAAGCCCTGATCTTTGAGCGTCTCTATCAGGACCCCAATTCGATTGACGATAGCCGTAAAGGGCTGGGGCTGGGACTCTACATCGCCAAAGAACTGGTCCGGCTGCACGGCGGACAGATCTGGGTGGAGAGTCAGTTGTCGCACGGCAGTACTTTTATTTTTACTCTGCCCTTGTTTTCGCTGGCGAAATTTCTCGCCCCCATCATTACGCACCTGGGCCGGTTGCGAGAGCACCTCTCTTTGATCACCCTGGAGCTGACCCCCTTGCTCTCCTTTACCGGCACCCGGGAGGAGGCCCGCCAGCATTGTCTGCAATTGCTGGAGCCTTGCATCCTGGGCGACAAGGACGCCGTTCTGCCCGCTTTGGGCGACGCCGGACCGGGTGAGACGTTGATGGTCGTGGTCTCCACTGACGAACACGGCGCCACCGTGGTGGAGAAGCGCATCCGTGAACAACTGGAGCGCTCCGAGCGTTTGCGCGCCACTTGCACCTTCAAACTTTCCTCGGTCGGCCTTAAGCTGCCTGCGGCAGATCGCCTGGAGCCTGTCGGTAAGCTGGTTCAGGAAGTTGCCGATGGTATTACAGCGATGACCATGGAAGCCTTGCGGCGCACCAAAGGTCACATGCACTGAGGGGAGCAACCAGCACCTTTTTCGAAGATCGGAAATTGAATCTAAGAATTACCAAAGGAGAAGCACAATGGAAAAACCGAAGATCCTGATCGTTGACGATGATCCCGACCTGAGACGAGGTCTAAACCTGCGCCTGCGCGCCAGCCACTTCGAAACTGCCTATGCCACCGATGGCTTCTCGGCGATTGCCATGGCCCAGAAAGAGCGGCCGGACCTCATCATTCTCGACATCGGACTGCCCGCGGGAGACGGCTTTGTGGTGCTGGATCGCTTGCAGCAGAGCGCCCAGCTCTCCACCATCCCAGTCATCGTACTGACCGCGCGCGATCCGCAGTACAACCGGGAACGCACCCTGAAGGCCGGGGCTTGCGCTTTTCTGCAAAAGCCCGCCGACAACAACGAATTGATGGACGTGATTCGCACCACCCTCAATCCGGTGTGGCCAGGCACGGCGGCTTCAGCCCTGCCCACGCACTAAGGCGGGAAATTCGCGTGGCGCACTCTGGGAGGCACGACCCAGACCTTGCGGGAAAACTCTGGTTTAGGATGGCGCAGGCTGGCTGTGCATTAAGATCATCAGGCCACGCGTCATACCCATCAGTTTGGCAGATTGCGATCGAGCGTCTGGATCTTCCAGAAGGCGTTGGGCAGCCGCTCGTGCACTGGCGGCAGAGGAAACAGCCTCTGGTGGGGCTCGGTCTGGTACCAGAAAGCAACGCTGGTGTAATCGTCCTCCCGGGCGTTCGCATGTCCGTGCTCGATCGTGGCACGTAGAGACTTCTGAAAATAAATGGGGTCCTGGATATGGAACCGGTACATGGTATGGCTGCCGGTCCAGTCCCGGTTCCCCTGCTGTGAATAGCCGATGTACGGATAGTTAAACTCCTTCTGAAACCCCCATGCGTTGTTGAAGTAATCTTCCATTCCTGTCCCGTTAATGGTCGCGCGCGCGGTTTCTCCGTCAATGAAGAACATATCGTCGCCTTCGCCCCACCACCCCGTCGAATGCCCGAAAACGTTCAGGATTGTCCCCACGTATTGGCCCTTGCCCTTCGCCTCCATGAAAACATAGTTATTCTTTCCATCTATATTTTTGCCGCCTGATTCGGACTCAGGAACGGCTCGGGTGAGTTCATGCCGCCACTGCGCATGAAAACGCCCTTTGTCGGCCACCGTCCGCGCATCGGCGTACTCCTGGTAATCGATGTGGAAGTAAAGGTTGGGCACGTCCTGGGTTCCGTCGTTGCTCAGCGTCAATCGTGCCCCCTTCGCGAACGGCATCTCGAAGTAGCAGTTCATGGCGCGATCCTGCACGGTGATGGGTAGAGACCACCACGATTGATATTTCTGGCCGCGATCTTCGTACTCGAATCCAGTTCCGAAAAAGTCGCCTATCGGGACCTCCACACTCGGTTCGCTTTCGCCGTCCCAGTACATACGGATCACCAATTCACGCAAATGAAAGGGGCTAGGCGAGTTGATGGTGAACCAGATATGCCGGATGGAGCCCGCGCCCGCGATGTCCGCCAGCGTGACCGTGGACTTGGCCTTCACTTCTATCCAGTCGGCGTTGCCACCGGAACGGTCGGCGCTCGAGACCCGCCGGGAGACCGCATCACTGAAGTTGGCCAGCCCATCGAGAGGGCTGTTCTGTTGCCCGGCCACAAAGGCCGAGAGGCACACAAAAACTATAAGCGACCGGATCATGATGGTTCCTCCTGCTGGTTGCGGTAGGAACCTTACCACAGCTCTGGAACTCCTGGAGGCGATGAGGAGTCCATGAATCCATGAATAAGACCCGCCAGAGTTTTGCCGGCGGGTCGATTTAGATTGCGAATTTGTTTCTAAGATGCTGCCTTCTTCATTTGCCTCACCTTGGCCCAACGTGCTCTTTGGGCTGCAGCGATCTTCCTGCGCGCCGCGACGGAAAGCGTTCTGCGCCGCGGTTGGGTGTAGGAACGTCCGTTGTCCAGCTTGCCTAGAACCGAAAGAGCTGCGTCAACATGTCTTAGCTGGTTGACCAGACTCGATCGTTCCACTCTAAGTTGCGAGACTACCGACACCAGTCCCTTCAGTTTTGCCATGAATCCCCCCTCGGGAAGTGATCTTAACAAAACACTGCGCCCGGTGGGAGTGAGCGTACACAATCGCCCTCGGGGCGGCCCCGGCAGCCGTGCTAGCGGGACTTCTTGATGTGGCGCACACTATGACCCTGGACCAGATGGAAGAGTTCTTCCGCCAGATTCTTGGTGTGATCGCCGGCGCGCTCAAATGCCTGCGCCATGAAGAGCAGGTTGGTCACCTCGTAGCTTCTGCGGCCGGCTCCCTTTTCCAGGTACTGCCGGAAGACAGAATGACAGACTTGGTCCATGTCGTAGTCCATCTTGATGACCGATTCAGCCAGTCCCAGATCGCGGCTCACGAATCCCTGGTGAACCCGGACCAGCATTTCCTGCAAAACCTGCGCCATCTCAATCAGAAATGCGGATTCTTTCGAGTTGAGCGGCGCCGGCAAGCCGTGAATCCGCTGCACCACCGACCAGATCAAGTCGCCAATGCGCTCGAGATCGATGGTAAATTTCAGGCAGGCGAGAAGTTCGCGGGCCTCCTCTTCGGGCACCTGGGTGACCGCGGCGGGCGTGGCATCATCGACCTGTCGCTCGATCTGGTCCAGTTCTTTCTCGCACTGTCGCACCGCCAGAAAGGCGATACGCGAGCCGCTCACGATGTAATCCCGGGCATTGAAGGCGGCGTCCTTGGCGATCAGGCAGGCGCGCAGAGCAGTGTCGATCGCCTGCCGGCTCGCCTCGGACTTCTCCTTGCGTGGTCGCTTCATGGCAGCATCACTGAGGATGAAATTCAGGCTAGCAGAGTCTGACCACCGAGGCCAGTCCGCCCGCCAACAGTGGGAACCGGGAACTGGAAACTAAGAACGGGCTTTATCCGACTTGCTTGTGACCAGAAGCTCTGCGATCAGCCCAGTAACGGGAAACCCTGGCAAGCGACCAGCAACAGGTGGTCCAGCGCGTCCACGGATTTGGGGGATGAGATCCCTTCCTTTACATCCAAGGTCAAAGGCCGCGGGCGAGGGCGCCCGCGCCACATGTACCCTTTGACTTATACTTGCCCCAACACCTGGGGCAACCGGCCCGCTACGGAGATTCCCGGACGATGGTGACTGGCAACGTCCAGGCAGTGGAGCTGGTCTTCCTGTTGTTGCTGCTTTTCGTGGTAGCGTTCGGAGCGCTGGCGCGAAAGCTTCAGGTCCCCTACCCCATCGTGCTCGTAATCGCGGGAGGGCTGCTCGGCTTCGTTCCCGGAATTCCGAGAATCGCGCTCAACCCTGACCTCATCTTCTTCGTGATTCTTCCGCCGCTGCTTTATTCCGCGGCCTGGGTTACTTCCTGGCGCGAGTTCTCCTACAACCTGGTCAGCATCCTGCTGTTGGCCTTTGGCCTGGTGATTTTCACTGTGATCGGGGTCGCGGAGAGCGCGCACTGGCTTTTCTCCGGGTTCGACTGGAAACTCGGACTGGTGCTGGGCGCCGTCATCGCACCCACGGATGCAATCGCAGCCACCTCGATAGCGGAACGCGTTGGCATCCCCAGGAGAGTCACGGACCTCATCGAAGGCGAGAGCCTGGTGAACGACGCGTCTGGTCTGTTGGCCCTGGAATTCGGCATCGCCATCGTGCTGCGGAACGAAACTCCAACACCCGCCGGCGCCATCACGCGGCTGGTTTACCTGATCCTGACCGGCATCGCGGTTGGCCTGGCGACGGGTTGGATCGTGAACTGGATCGAACGCCGTATTGATGATGGCCCGATCGAGATCGCCATCAGTATTTTAGTTCCCTACGCCGCCTACCTGACGGCGGACCGACTCCGCGCCTCCGGCGTGCTGGCGGTAGTGGTCTGCGGACTTTATCTCAGTCGCAGGAGCTCCGGGTTCTTCTCACCCCAGGTACGGCTCCAGGCCTGGGCGGTCTGGGAAGCCCTCGATTTCATTCTCAATGGTCTGGTCTTTGTGCTGATCGGACTGCAACTGCCTTACGTCTTGGCCGGAATTCACGACTACAGCCGCGGCACACTCTTCCTCTACGGCGCCCTGTTCAGCGCCTTGGTCATCGCCTTGCGAGTAGTGTGGGTCTTTCCTGCGGCGTATGTCGCCTACTGGACTCGAACCCGCCTGCTTCACCAGAAGCTGACTTGCCCGACTGTGCGGGGAATTCTGGTCCTGGGTTGGACCGGCATGCGCGGTGTGATTGCGCTCGCGGCCGCCATTGCACTGCCTCAAACCCTGGCGGATGGCAGCCCGTTTCCGCAGCGCAACCTGATCGTCTTTCTGGCTTTCTCTGTGATTCTGGTGACCCTGGTGCTGGAGGGATTGACCCTGCCCTGGCTGGTCCGCATTCTGGGTATCGCCGATGCCCCAGGCTCCAACCGGGAGGAGGAAAACGCACGCCGGGAAATACTCGAGGCCGCGCTCGCTTACCTGGATGAATCGCGCCAGAAAGATGCGCGGGAATTCGACGCCATCTACGAGGACCTTACCGGCCACTATCGCCACCGTCTTTCCGACGTCATGGGAAGAGAAGATACCACGAACAGCGTCACCCCAGAACACCACGAACGTTTGACGCGTATTTCCCACGATCTGCTTCGGCTGGAACGTCAAACCGCGGTCCGTTTGCGCAACGAAGGCCGCATTAACGACGAGACTCTGCGCCAACTGGAGCATGAGCTTGACCTGCGCGAGGCCGGTCCAGGGCAAGTCTGAGGGGTGGATCTTAAACTGGAGCTTCGACCAGCGGGAGAAATACCTGAAAGCGTGTGTCTCCAGGCTTTGAAGTGACCTGGATCGTGCCTCGATGCTTCTTTACGATTCGCAATACCGTGTCGAGACCCAGGCCGGTTCCCTCTCCAACTGCCTTGGTGGTAAAAAAGGGTTCGAAAATGTGTTCTCTTACTTCAGGCGAAATCCCCGGGCCATTGTCGCCTATCTCGACTACCACGCAGGTGTCATCACGGTAGGTGCGAACCGTCAGCTCACCTTTTCCGCCCATGGCATCGATCGCGTTGTCGATGAGGTTGGTCCAGATCTGATTGAGCTCGCTGCCGAATGAGTTCACCAGCAGTGGAACCTTGTTATACTCGCGCCGCACCGACACCCCGCGCTTGAGCTTGTGATGCAGAATAGTAAGCGTATTCTCCAGGCCTTTGACGATATCCACATTTTGCGCCGGCGTCTGGTCCATGTACGTGTATTCCTTGACCGCCCGCACCAGGTCGGAGATACGCGCCGTGCTGCTCTCGATTTCGTTCAGCAGATTTGCAATCTCGACCGAGGCCGCGATCCGGACCAGAGCGGCGCGGGCAACGCCCGCGTCCAGGGTCGCGAACAACGACTCCAGCACCTCCGGCTTGACACCCCGGTGCGCCAGATCGGACGCCAGTTGCCAAAGGTCGCTTTGCCCATGACTGCGTAACAAGGAGTCGATTTGATCCTCCAGGTCGCTGGTGGCCAGCGTGTCGAGCGGGTTTTCGTTCGGCTGCAGGAATGAAGCTTCCAGCTTTTCGATTTCTGATTTCTGGGCAGCCGTAAGCTCATGCTTTCCCAGTTCCTGGACTGCGCTTTTGATCCGCTGCAGCGCTTCGCGTAGCAGGCTGGTCGCGCGTTTGGCGGCCGAGGCGGGATTGTTGAGTTCATGAGCCAGGCCTGCGGATAGCTTGCCTAAGCCAGCCAACCGGTCGCGCTGTTGCTCTACCCGGGTAACCTCGCGGATCCGGTCGGCCATGACGCCCACCAGCCGCTGGGTGAGGACCGGCATTTTCTGTATCAGTTCCGGAAAACGTGCCGAGGGAAACTTCAGGATACGGGAATCCGTGAGCGCCCGCCCGGTTACTACCGATTTCTTCATTCTGGAGAACGGCAGCACTCCGGTGATGGCGCCGGCCGCAAACGGAATTACGAAGGTCTCGCCGTTGATGTCGCCGCGCGCCTGCACTTGCCCTTCAAGGACCACCACCATTGAGTCGGCGGGATCTCCCAGTTGCAAATACACATCTCCTGGCTTCAGCTTTATCTCCTGAGTCTGGCTGATGAACCAATCCAGTTGATCGTCAGGCAAACCCTCGAACGCCGGGATGCGCAGCAGTTCTGATTTTTCGACCATGCGCTCCTACACCTTGCTCAAGTACTGATGAATGAACTGCACCGCCACCGATCCTTCGCCCACTCCGGAGGCCACCCGCTTGACCGAACCGTGGCGCACATCACCCACGGCAAAAATTCCGGGCACATTGGTCTCCAGCAGAAAAGGATCCCGCTCCAGTCCCCAGCCCTTGGGGCGTTGCCCGTCGCGTATAAGGTCCGGGCCGGTCAGGATAAAACCGCGTTCGTCGCGTTCGATCAGGCCCGCCAGCCAGTCGGTCCGCGGCAGCGCCCCAATAAAGATGAACATCGAACTCGCGGGAACGCGCTCGATCTTGTTAGTGTCCGAACACAGCACCGAAATCTCTTCCAGATGGGTTGCTCCGTGCGCCTCCACCACGCTGGCGTGCGCCCACAGCTGTATGTTGGGAGTCTCCTTGATCTGGTCGATGAGATACTGCGACATGGTGCTGGCCAGCGAATCCCCGCGCACCAGAATGACCACGCGCTCCGCGTACTTGGCGAAGTTCATGGCCGCCTGGCCCGCCGAATTCGCGCCGCCCACCACGTAAACAATCTCCCCCTCGCAGGACAAAGCTTCGGTGGCGCCGCCGCCATAATAAATTCCCGCACCCTGCAGGACGGGCGATGCCCTCCGCCTCAAGCTTGCGCCACTGCACTCCGGTCGAAATCATCAGAGCGTGACACGAAATTTCGTTCCCGTCCGCCAGCTTGATGATCCGGTAAGACCCTTCCGTGCGAGCATTGACGGCTTCGAGCGGCGACAGGATTTCCACTCCAAAACGCTGCGCCTGCACCACTGCGCGGCGCGCCAGATCATTCCCGCTCAGCCCCGCTGGAAATCCCAGGTAGTTCTCGATGCGTGAACTCATCCCCGCCTGGCCGCCGGGCGCTTCCCGCTCGATCATCACGGTGTGCAGACCCTCGGACGCGCCATAAACTGCGGCCGCCAGGCCCGCCGGTCCTCCTCCCACAATCGCCAGATCATAAAAATTTGTCTGCGCCCGGGTCCGCAATCCCACCTTCTTGGCAACATCGGCGGGAAGGCTCTCCAGAAGTTTCGTTCCGTCCGGAAAGAGCACAACCGGGAGCTCAGCCGCCTCCGGCCCGAGCGCCTCCAGCAGTCGTTTGGTCTCCGGATCGTTGGCGGAAATCTCTACGTCGATCCACTGGTAGGGAACGTGGTTCCGGGCCAGGAAGTCGCGCAAGTCATACGACCGGGGCGACCAGCGCGTGCCCAGCACCCGAATCCCTTCGTAAGTAGGACGATAGGAAGCCTGCCAGTCATCCAGCATGTCGTCGAGCTGCGGATACAAGTGCTCCGTCGGAGGGTCCCAGGGTTTCAGAAAAAAATAATTGATATTGGCCTGGTTGATGGCGCTGATGGCAGCGTTCATGTCGGCATAAGCGGTCAGCAATGCCCGTTTCGCCTTGGGAAAGATCCGCATCCCCTGCTGCAGAAATTCCACGCCATCCATGCGCGGCATGCGCTGATCGGCCAGCAGCAGGGCCACGCTGTCATTGCGCACTTTCAGCTGTTTCAGCAAGTCCAGTGCGCCCTCCGGAGAATCGCTTCCAATCACCCGGTATTCCGCGCCATATTTCGAACGCAAATCCCGCTCGATCGAACGCAAGACGTCGGAGTCATCATCCACACTCAAGAGAATTGGCTTCGCCATGATTCAATCCCAGCTTTAATGATGGAGGTAATTCCAGACTTCTTAAGACCTGAACGGTTTTTAGATGCGGGAAACCTCTGCCCGGAACCACGGTTTTCGCCGAGACCGCAAAACCACGCAGGTGCGGGTCCCTTGACCCGCCGTGGCCGAGCCGTCTGGGTTCAATATTGGCGTTACGCAACTCGACTGCGCAAAATCCACTTACAGCGAATTTCGTCGCGCGATGTTGCCCAGCACGGCCGCACTGGGCTTGATCGTTCTCCGTTGCGTGGAGCGATCCACCGCCACAATCCCGAACTTGGGCTCGAACCCGGACATCCACTCGAAGTTATCGAGCAGCGACCAGGCCACATAGCCGCGCACATCCACGCCATCGTCAATAGCGCGCTTCAGGCCCGCCAGAGCGCGCTGAACATATTCCACGCGGCGGCGGTCGTCGGTGGTGGCAATGCCGTTTTCCGTCACCATGAGCGGCACGCCGGCCTCCTTACCCGCATAGCGAACCACTTCCTCAACACATTCCGGATAGAACTCCCAGCCCACCTGCGTAACCTCAGCGCCTCTAGGAGGAGGCAAGTCTTTTTTCCCAACTATCGACCGCGAATAAGTCTGCACTCCCAGGTAATCGCACTCTTTGGCTGCCTCCAGCCAGGGGCCATAAACGTCGGCGCGCTTCTCGGCAAGATGACTGTCCTCGGGCGCCGGCTGGTCGGCCGACATCGCCAGGTTGAAGCCGACCGGCATCTCGCTCCTCACCGATTTCATCGCCGTCTTGCCTTTGTGATGCGACGCCATCACCCCATCCCGAATCCTCTTTTGGTCCCCGCTAAAGAAGCTCGCGAATTCCGGGGCATTCAGTTGCTGCCTTACCTGTAGTCAGACTCGCTTTGAGCCCTTCTACCAGGTTCGACATTCCCGCCAGACTGATCCAGTTCAGCAGTTGGGGAACATCGGGTTCATTGAAGGTCGATGCATATCCCACCAGATCGCCCAGGTGCCTGGTGGCTTTCTCGCAAAAGCGGGCATAAAGGTCCGGGGCAGCGGGATTCTGCCATCCTCCCTTGTAGGCGAACCAGCGCGGCATGCTGAAGTGAGAATAAGTCAACAGCGTGGTCAGATGATGCTCCTGGCAGGTGGCCAGCATGCGCCGGTAGTGTTCCAACTCGGCGTTGGAAAAGAATCCTTCCTCGGGTTCAATGCGCGCCCATTCCAGGGAAAAGCGATAGGTGTTAAACCCAAGATCGGCCAACATGCTTATGTCCTGAGGATAGAGGTGGTAGTGGTCGCAAGCGTCGCCCGAAGGTTCTTTAAAAATGCTTCCCGGCAGGTGCTCGATCAGCCACAGGTCGCTGCTGGTGTTGTTGCCCTCCACCTGATGTCCCGCGGTCGCGCAGCCCCACAGAAACTTTTCGGGAAAGGCCTGGCCTCTCTCAGTCGGGCCGGAAGCCGCTAACGCGGATTTTTCGCTCTGACCTCCCTGGGCGAGGGCGTTGCTTCCGATCATTCCCACGACCGTGGCTGCAGAAGCGCCCCGCAACAGGCTGCGCCGGCTTATCGGTCTCGATGTCGATCCGGCAACCGTCCCTTCTCCTTCTTTCTCTTTCATATCCGCCCTCCGACCCTGAGGATTGGTCAGCCAAATTGCATACGTCCTCCCAGGGCAGTTGAACGGCCGCCTGAGTTGGACGAAAGAACCTTACACCCACCCGCCGTCGATCACATAACTTTGATTCGTAATCGCGCCGCTGTCATCGGACGCCAGAAACAACACCAGCCGGGCAACCTCTTCCGGCGAGATCATCCGCTTGAGCGCCTGGCGGCTCAAAATCTCGGCTTTGTAGGCTTCGGTAAACCACAACTGCTTCTGGCGCTCGGTAAAAATTGCGCCGGGGAGAACGCAGTTTACGCGAATGTTGTCCGCCCCGAGTTCATGGGCCAGGGTGCGCGTGAGTCCAACAATCGCAGCCTTCGCCGTGATATATACCGGCAGGCCCACGGATGGGATCATCCAGCTGATAGAGCTCATGTTGATGATGGACCCTCGACCCGCTTTCTTCATCACCGGAATCACCGCCTGGCTGGCGAAGAACTGGTGCTTGAGATTGACAGAGATCGATCTGGTCCCAATACTCCGGGGTTACGGCCTGCACGGCATGGCGGGCGTCGTTGGCCGCATTGTTGACCAGCACGTCCACTGTTTTGAATTTCGCGATGGTCTTGTCTATGCATTTCCGCAGGGCGTCGGTGTCGGTGAGATCGCACCGCAAAAAACAGGGCTCCGGATCGCCACCCGTGCGAATCTTTTTTGCCAGTTGCATTCCGGCATTCTTCTGGATGTCCAGAAACGTCACTCTCGCGCCCTGGCGGGCAAAGTGCCCTACGATCTTTTCGCCAATACCACTGGCGCCGCCGGTCACCACCACCACTCGTCCGCGCAGGCTGGGGTAGGAGGCGTATTCCACTTGCCGGTCTCTTGTCATCCCGCTTCCCTCTGGGAGTCGCTAGTAAGTCGCGCGGCCGCCGCTCAGATCAAATACCGCCCCGGTGGTAAAAGAGTTCTCTTCCGATACCAGCCAGGCCACCATGGCCGCGATCTCATCGACCTTAAGAAAGCGTCCCCGCGGAATCTTAGACAGCATGTAGTCGATATGCTGCTGCGATATCTGTTCGAAAATTCGGGTGCGGGCCGCCGCCGGCGTAATGCAGTTGACGGCAATGTTCTGCTCGGCCAATTCCTTGCCTAATGACTTGGTCAGGGCGATCACACCGGCCTTGGCGGCACTGTAGGCGGAGGCGTTGGGATTTCCTTCCTTGCCCGCAATGGACGCCACATTCACGATCCGCCCGTATTTCCGCCGCAGCATGAAAGGCACGATCGCGCGACAGCATAGAAATACGCCGGTCAGATCCACATCAACAATCTGCTTCCAGACCTCCACCGGATATTCCCAGCACTTCAGGTTGGGGCCGGAAATCCCCGCGTTGGCCACCAGAATATCGATCCTGCCAAACTTTTCCGCAGTCGAAGCAGCGGCGGCGGCCACACTCTCAGCTTCGGTTACGTCTGCAGTCACGGCGTCGACCGTGCCCAGGCGACCAAGTTCTGTCACCGCGGACGCGAGCAGTTCTCCGTCGCGGTCCCAGAGCGTGACCGAGGCGCCCGAGGACAGAAAACGCCGTGCCACCGCGAGGCCTATGCCCTGCGCTCCCCCAGTAACGATCGCATGGCGATTGGTGAGATCTATGTTGTTCATTCGATGCCATGCCCGTCTCCCAACCTGGCTCACAAAGCGGCTCGGAGGCGATCTTTACGGACAGAAATGGAATATCCCCAGCGGCACACTGGGGCGAAATAATAGCACGCTGGCAGGTTGGCGTGGTCGGACCTGAGGCTGGACTCGAAGTGAATTTAAACTTTCCCGGGAAAGAATCCTCGAGGTTGGCGGGGATCCCGAAATTTTGCAATTGCAGCTCGGGCGGTGGAGGTCACCTTCGTGAGTTCTCGGTGAGTTCTCGCCCAGCTTCATTAAAAAAAAGCCGGAGCAATAGTTGCTCCGGCCCAAACCAACCTACAGCTCTTGCATGCTAAAAGCTGAAGATGGTGTCGAACTGCCAGCGTTTGAGCCAGCGCTCCTCCGTCGGACTCTGGGCGGTCACGATCTGGCGCCCAATCAGGCCAGTGACTCCGAGTTGCACGTGGGGATAGGCCTGATAGAGGCCTTCCACGCGGTGCTCGATCACGTTGGTCGGCTGCCTCAAGTCGCTGAAGTTGAACGCAGAGAGGACCGCATCCCGCTCGATGCGAGCGAAAGTGTAGCCCAGCATAAGGTCACCCTTGTTCTTAGTCTGGCCGACCTTGAACTCTCCCCAGTAGCCATGGCGTTGGCGTGAATCGCAGGTGGGAAGTGCCACGGCCGCGGCGGCGAAAACTGAGAGATTGCCGCAGGCCTTGGTGTTCTGTACATAGTCAAACAGGGCGTAAACGGGCCACCGTTTGATGCCGGTGTCGAAGTCCACCCGCGCCAGAGCGTCCACGATGCCGTATTGCGAGGCGAAAACGCGCTTGCCGGCGATGACTCCGAAATTGTTCGTGTCGGTGGAACCGCCGAAGCTAAAAGTGCCGCCGCCCGCCGTCGCTATGCCGTTGGTCGCAAATCCGTTACCACCAAACTGGTTCTGCGCGATGGTATCGGCGTTATGAAAATCATAGTACGCAACGTTGGCCCCCAATTTCACTCTGGGAAGGAGGGTAAAGCCAGCTTGGACCTGACCGCCTTCCATGTAAGTATCGGGGCCGCCTCCGACTTCAAACATGGGAGACCCGATGGCGATCACCGCAAAGTGGTTAACAAATCCGCTCTTCCAGTCCCAGGCCACTGCCGCGCTCCCGCCTTCCGGGTTCAGGTCATTGTCCCAGGTTAATTCGGTGCGTTGCCAGGTGTATCCAAACTTTCCGACCGTCAGCGTGAAGGGCTTGAAGTAGTGAGGATTGTAAACTCCGAACGCCTTGTCGATGGCCAGGGGCTTGCGGGTGAAAAAGCCGGTCTCAGTGGAGTTCGTGGAAATGGGATCGCCGAGATCGCCTGAGGCGATCGAGAAGCCGACAGCAAAGTCATTGGTGATCTTGCTGGCTACATTGAAACGCAAACGGTAGCGCTCCCGGAATCGGGCCTCGGGCGTCGTCGCATTGGCCGCTCCGCCGCCAAAGAAAGGCTCAAAGCGCAGCCGTAGATCGCCGCTGAACTTGATATGGCTCATCGCACCCTCGAGAGCTGCGAACTTCTTTTGCTCATCGATAGTGTTCACGGCGGTATTCGTCAATGTCGTTTGGACATCGGTCATGTCCGACGAAAGCTTGGTGACAGCCGCCTTCTGTTCGCTGCTGGCGCTCTCGGCGGCAGCTGCCTTTTGTTGGGCGTCAGTGGCGGCAGACTGGGTCTGTTGCAGCTGCTGCTGCGCCTGCTGCCAGGCTTGATCTTTTTGTTGAACTTCTCGCCGTAACTGCTCAATCTGCTGCTGTTGCGCTGCGATGGCATCGCGGAGCGACTGCACATCCTGAGCCGTCACCGCCGGTTCAGCCGGCTTGGCTTTCCGCGTTTTCAGTTTAGTGGCGGTTTGCGCCAACAGGGTTCCAGCCAACAGCGGAATCGCGCACCACATGAGAACGGACTTCATTCATTTCTCCTTTTACCTCTTGCCCGGGCAGAGGTCCCACAGAATGAGTTTGTACCGCAGCCCTACCGGCGTCTTCGGCGACACTCGTTTTGTGCTGTAAACAAACGCACCAAGATTGGACGCGAAGGCTTTCGCCTGTCAAAATCCCGTAATTCTTAAGTAACGTCTCTTCTACTGCTACAGTGTTACGGGATAGTTACAACAACGTTAAAATCCGATGAATCGGCCCCGCAGAGGGCAGCAATAGTCCGGCCCGAGCCAGTGCGATTTGGCTCTCCCGCCAGAGCTTAGCCATATAACCAGTCAGCGTGCCTGAAGCAGATTTTTTGGGGACTTCCGGAACAGAGGATGAAAAGAAAGAATGGCTCCTCAGGTAGGACTCGAACCTACAACCCCCCGGTTAACAGCCGGGTGCTCTGCCATTGAGCTACTGAGGAGTGTTGCGGGACGCGGCTAGGAGACGCGTCGCCTGAGCTGTCGTCATTCATATTAACATCCAGTCCGGCTGGCTCAAAACTGATCGGTGCGGTTTTTGATACCCTAGTTGGAAGGCCTGCTTTCCCTGCACCCATTGCGAGGTGATCTATGCCAGGAGGGTTTCGTTTGCTCTGGATTGCTGCTGGTTTGTCAGTGATGGCTGGGGTGGCGTGGGCGGGGGACAGCTCCGCTCCCAGTACGACTCCGCCTGCGGGGCCGCCCAACGCCAAGGTGGATACGGTCGTGGACACCATCCATGGGCACAAGATCGCCGATCCTTACCGCTGGCTGGAGGACGCCAACAGTCCGGACTCGCAGGAGTATGTGCGGGAGGAGATGGCATACACGCGCAGCCTGCTTGATCCGCTGACCGGCCGGGATCGCATTCATGAGCGGCTGACGCAGCTTCTTTCCATCGGCACGATCGGAACGCCGCAGATTGGCGGGCCCTACTTCTTTTATACCCGGCGCGAGGGGACGCAGAACCAGCCTGTCCTGCTGGTGCGGGAAGGTCTAAGTGGAAAAGACCGGGCGCTGGTGGACGCCAATAAAATGTCCGCCGATGGCACCGTCGCTCTCGACTGGTGGTTCCCTTCTGACGACGGCAAGTACGTCGCCTATGGCACCTCGGCCAGCGGCTCGGAAAACAGCACGCTGTACCTGATTGAGACGGCGACCGGCAAGCTGCTGCCCGACACCATTCCCCAGGCCCGCATTGCCCAGGTCGCCTGGAAGAAAGACAACTCCGGTTTCTACTACGGACGCAATCCCAAGAAGGGTGACGTGCCCGAGGGTGACGAAGTTTACTATCTGCACATCTTTTATCACCAGCTCGGCAGCGATCCTGCCAAAGATCCGCTCGATCTGGGGCGAAGGGCGCAAGAAGGAAGAGATCCTGGTCTCGCAGCTTCCCGACGACGATGATCGCTGGCTGCTGCTGACTTCTTACAAAGGCTCCGCCGGCAAGAACCAGCTTTTTCTCCAGGACCTGAAAGCCGGCACGCCTCCGGTCGAACTCACCAGCGGCAAGGACTTCCAGTACAGCGCCGAGATTTTCCGGGGCAAGCTTTACATCACCACCAATGAGGACGCGCCCCACTTCCGCCTGTTCATGGTGGACGCGGCCAATCCCGCCCGCGCCAACTGGAAGGAAATCATTCCTGCGTCGGACGGCATTCTGAAGGGCGCCGGGATCGTGGACGGAAAGATCATCGCGCAGTACGAGAAAAACGCCAGCTCCGAGCTCAAGCTTTTCGATCTCGAGGGCAAGGCGCTGGGCGACATCGAGCTACCTGGCATCGGCTCGATCGAAGGGCTGGGCGGCAAGTGGGACCGCAAGGAAGTCTTCTTCGGATTCCAGTCGTTCACCGTGCCGCCGTCGGTGTACCAGGTGGAGCTGGCTTCGCGCAAAACTTCGCTGTGGGACAAGGTAGCCACGCCCGGCATCGATCCCTCCGGGTATGAAGTGAAGCAGCTCTGGTTCCACTCGAAAGACGGCACCCGGGTGCCGATGTTCGTCTTCCACAAAAAGGGAATAAAACTCGACGGCAAGAACCCGACGCTGCTCACCGGATACGGCGGCTTCAACGTAAGCCTGACGCCGAGCTTTTCCGGCGCGCGTTATTTGTGGCTGGAGCATGGCGGCGTGTATGCGGTGGCCAACCTGCGCGGCGGATCGGAATTTGGCGAAGACTGGCATCGCGCCGGCATGCTGGACAAGAAACAAAATGTTTTCGACGACTTCATCGCCGCCGCCGAATTTCTGATTTCGGACAAGATCACCGACAAAGAGCACCTCGCCATCCAGGGCGGATCGAATGGCGGCCTGCTGATGGGCGCGATGATCACGCAGCGTCCTGACCTGTTTCGCGTGGTGGTCTGCCAGGTCCCGCTGCTCGACATGCTGCGCTACCAGAATTTCCTGATCGCGAAATTCTGGGTCCCGGAGTACGGCTCCGCCGACGACCCCAAACAGTTCGACTGGCTCTACGCCTACTCGCCCTACCAGCACGTAAAGCCAGGCACGGAATATCCGGCCATCATGTTCATGACCGCGGACAGCGACAGCCGCGTCGATCCCATGCACGCGAAAAAAATGGCCGCGCTGATGCAGGCCGACGCCGCCAACGGGAAGAGTAAAGAGCGTCCCATTCTGCTGCGCATCGACAGCAAGGCCGGACACGGCCAGGGCAAGCCGATCACCAAGCAGATTGAAGATGGGACGGATGTTTATTCGTTTCTGTTTTGGCAGCTGGGGATGCGGCCTTAGGGCGGTCGTTGGACGTTGGTCGTTGGTCGTTGGTCGTTGGCTGGGACAACCATCAGGCAAAAGCCCCGAGCGGTGCTCAGGGCTTCCGAACCGTGGTGTAACCTGTCCAGCTACACGCTGAGTATAAAACGCGCCTCCTCAGACTCAAGTGACAAAGGGAGTAGGAGGACAGTTTCAGTTCCTGAAAGTTTCCCGTCACCCATTCTTTTCGCAAAGTGCGCGAAAAGAATGGGGCACCCGGCAGTTGGGTGTGAAGCCGTAGGGCGGTCGGTGGCCGTTGGCCCGGAGTCGTCGGTACTCCCACCCTTCGAAAAGCACGAAGGGTGGGGCATCCTTGAGTTTAGATTCCGTTATTGGGCGGGCCAGCCTCAGTATCTCGGAAGAAAGACGTGGTAGGCCAGCCTGCCACCGTACAGAATATTCTTGTTGTGAGTCTTGCCAAGAATACCCGAAGGCTGCTGAAGGGAGGGTCAACAGATCGCCCGGAGATGGAGAGTTCTGGGAATTTCACAACCCTCATATTCCCCAGTGTTGATTGAGTACCACTTCCTGAGCGGCCGAAGAACTCTACGACAAGACGATCATTGCGGTTGATCGCCATCACTCGAGTGCTGGGGAATGGGCGGTACGTGGTGAGGGCGATTTTTATTCTGTGCGGGTTATCTCCCGACCCGTATTCGCACTGCCTCAAGCCCTGAGCCTGCGTTTTCGGTGCTTTTGGGATTCCGAAACTGTTGCTTCGGAATACCTATCCCTGCTCTCAGTATTTGCCCGTGAACCACTTGTCCCAGTCGGAGTACGAAGGATGGACGACACTCCCATACTCATTTCTCCCTTGTATAGGTACCCCGTCAAGGGCGGGAGAGCGGAGAAAGCCCGTCCGGTTGGGATAGATTCTCACGAGTTGGGAATAATTCTCGAAGGTATGGCGGCCTCGCCAGATCAGGAAGTCGACACTGCCCTTGCCGCCGCTAGGTTTTACCACGCAGGGTTTGTCACTGATGGATTTCGATCGGTCGACTGCATATGTATCCTTGGTCTCGGCCATAGAGACCCTGGCCGGAAGGCACTATCGCGATTGGAAGCCGACCTTCGAGGAAGTTCAGAAGGTCTCCGATCATTTCGGTCCCTTTCTCAATGAGCTCTCGGCCATCAGCGCCGCGTCGCACATGGCCGAACCCCTGAAAAAACTACTGACCGAAAACGAGCATCTCTCGACTCAGAAGTTCAAGAAATTCGTGACTGATCACTTACCGAAAATCTTTTGGGAGGTTAATGACGATCTGTACGCAGACTACGGGAAGATGTTCCCGAAAGTTCTAGAACCCGACCTCCCAAGACGACTAGGTGCCCTATACGGAGCCCGGTCACGATATGTACATGGCGGGAGTGCCGTTCCCGCAGTACGTCGAGTTCGGTGTCCGAGAGACATACCCAGGCGGCCTCGGCGTGTTGCAGAGCCTGCCTGACCAACCAGGGTATGTACCGCCTCTGTTTTGGTTCGAGCGCGTTGTGCATCTCGTGATTGTTGAATACTTGAGAAGAACCTTCGCGGTGGATCTCAGTCGAAGGGTTGCGGAGCGCAGAAAACAAAAAGATGATTTAGTTGGACTGATAAATTCACTGCCCCAAAAGACGCAAGACAGTCTCCGCAAATTGACCGAGTGGACAAGACAATGGTTAGGTTTCGCAGTTATAAACCCCATGGCTCCAAATAAGCTCTGGGCTGAAGACGCTGAGACTGTTGAAGTGCTGCGGGATGCGGGGTTGATTCGCGTGGTTCACGGCGCGGGCTCGGATGGTTCGGCGTCCCTCAAGAACCGCCAAGTTGGAGAAGCGGTTGGCGAATTCCTCTTCGGTGCGGCTGCCAACCCGTTCAGGGAAAGCGAAATATTGATGCCCGAAGAGCTCGAAGACAATAGCTCTCAAGAATAAGAACCCTTCAGGTAGGCTGGCTGGCCGACCCTTGTCTCTATGATTTCCGTCACCCACCCTTTTCGCAAAGTGCGCGAAAAGGATGGGGCAACCTCGCAGCCTCGCCGTTTGAAAGTCGCTAGGTTCTACCTGGTGGGCTTCCCCACCCTTGCAAAAGCGCAAGGGTGGGGAAGCCCCCTGTTTAGAGGCTTCGGTTGGTAAGGTGGGCCAGCTGGCCCACATTCCGGCTCTGACGGGCGAGGACGCCCGTCCTCCATCCACAATTGCCTGTCAAGGGCGCTGGGGTGGGTGATTTGCTGCAAACATAGGATTCGAGGGGAAAAAGAAAGTCGGGAGGCGTGTCCCATTTGGGGTGTCCGGTTCGGTATCCTATAGATAGAGATGAAGTGTGGCGCGGCCCTGGCTGCGTCCTTTTTTTGTGCCCAGAATGGTCTGATTCAACTATGAAGAATTCAATTTCCGCGAAGGCCGGGGTGTCGGGCGCGCTGACCGGGCTGGCTGACGATGGCGATCGTTCTACGCGGCGCATGACTTCGAAACGCATTGGAGAAGTCTCGGAGGTGGCGCTGGCGTTGAAAGCGAGGACGATGGGCTTTATGGTGGCCAAGCCCTGGGGAGACAGCGAACTCTACGACTTCATATTGGGGTGGGGGAAGCGTCTGTGGCGGGTGCAGCTGAAGTGCACGCTGGTGATCCATTCACGGGCGTACGAGATTCAGCCCATTCACAGTGTCTATGGCAAGGGCAAGAGGGCGTACAGCGCGCGGGAGATTGACGCGCTGGTGGTGCACATTCCGCCTTGCGATGCGTGGTACGTGCTTCCGGTGGAGGATTTTGTGGGATCGAAGTGCCTGCGGTTCTATCCGGACATTGAGTGCAAGGCGGCGCGGTGGGAACGGTATCGCGAGGCGTGGGATTTGCTGCGAGGTGAAGGGACGGCGTGGGCGTTGGCGCGGATTGGGAGGTAGTTCAAGCCCGTAGACCAGTCATTCCCTTCCCCCACCCATTTCGCAACACGCGCGAAATGAATTCGGAGAAGGATTTGATCGTACTTCACGAGATTGATATCCGCAATGTGGATTGTGGTTCCGTGGCGGGGTGGCCCATCCTTGTCCCTATGATTCCGTCACCCACCCCTTTTCGCGAAGTGCGGGAAAGAGGGTGGGGCACCCTGGCCTGCATCAAGGCGTGTCGAGGAGTGGCCACGGGCAACCTCCTTCCATCTTTCGCTATCTGATGGGTTTCGGCTATTTTTTGCGCGCCACCGTACCCCCGACGGAGGACCGATGAAAACGGCCGCTGCGCTTTTGCTGGTTACCGCCATCATTGTGGCGGCTACGTGGTTTATCACTCGCGAACTGCGAAATCAGGTTACCGAACAGGAGCGCCGCCTGAAACAACAGGAGGCGCTGGCCGCAGAACTTCAGAAGCGTCCCTATTTCGCCTCTCACACCATCGACATGCACCTGCAAAATGTGCATGTCGGCCAAATGCCAATCTGGATCGCAGACTCGCGTATCAGTTTCGCGTGGCTGTACTTTGAGACTCTGGGCGATACCGAAATCAACAAGTCCGTGATCCTTACGTCACTCCCGCAAGCCAGGGCGCCGATCCAACTCGGGCCGTCCTTTCAGCTGGGGCCCGCTACAGATCCTGCCTGCACGTGGAAGTTTTTCCTGGACGGCAATAAAATCATGCTTGATCTTAGCGATAATCACTGTAACGTTCCCGTCCCTGCACATGTCGTATTCGAGGGGGCGATGCAGTTGATTGAACCAGCCACTGACGCGCGCTAGGAAGAACCGCGCACGGGGTCCATCACGGGAACTTCAATCGTCGGCCGCCGGCCGTTGACGCCAACGATGCGAGCCCACTGGCCCTGGCCAACGACCAAAGACCAAGGACCAAGGACCGACGGCTGCCTGGAGAGGATTCGGATGGAAAAGGACATGGCAGAGATGAAGCTGGTCTCGGTCAACGTGGGGCTTCCGCGCGAGGTGATGTGGCACGGGATCAGCGTGACGACCGGCATCTTCAAGGAACCGGTGCAGGGGCGCGTCGCTTTGCGCAAGCTCAATCTGGACGGCGACCGCCAGGCGGATCTTACCGTCCACGGAGGAACGCACAAGGCGGTTTACTGCTACCCGCTCGCGCACTACGACTACTGGCGGAGAGAGTTGGTGGGACGGCAGGTGCCGATCGCCATGTTTGGAGAGAACTTTACCGTCGATGCCTCGGCGAGCCAGGGCATGCTGGAAGACTCGGTGCATTTGGGCGACCAGTTCTCCGTCGGCTCCGCGGAGGTGATCGTGAGCCAGCCCCGGCTGCCGTGCTACAAACTGGGCGTGAGGTTTCAGGCGGACGATATGGTAAGGCGGTTCCTGGCGAGCGGACGGACAGGATTCTACTTCGCCGTCGCCCGCGAGGGCGAAGTCGGCGCCGGTGATGAGCTCAAGCTGATTGCTCGGGACCCGAATACCGTGCCAGTTTCGCAGATTACCCGGCTGTACATCGCGAAGAGGTATGGCGATGATGACGCAACCTGGGTGCAGCGCGCCCTGCAGGTGGCTGCCTTCCCGGAAAGTTGGAAAGAGTACTTCCGGGAGCGGCTGCAGATGATGGGGCATTGAAAGAGATACTGACACCCCTGTGAGTTGGCGAAGATCCCCCGCCCCCCGCAAAAAGTGCGAAATGGATGGAGCGCCCTCGCTGCTCCACCTGCAAGAGGAACCTCAGGAGCTACCCACCTCTACGCGAACCACGCCCTCCCTGCATTTGAAGTTGGAGTACCATGGCGGACGGGAAAGCTGGCTTCATCCTAAGCAGACGATAATGAGGGCCGCGAGTCAGTTGTTTTTCCACTAATCCAGATCGGCAGACTCCGGCACTCCTGGGAGGCGGAGCCATGGTTTGTCGAACTCAGTTCAGCTGCGCGAATCGGTCGCGCGGGATATTTCTCTTTCTCTCTATCAGTGCCCTCATGGTTGGATCGGCCGGCGCGCAGAAGGCCGCCAAGCCTGCCCCTCCCAAGTATGATCTTCAGACGGAGATAAAGATTAAGGCAACGATCGAGGAAGTGAAGCTGCCACCCAAAGGCAGCGAGAAAGAAATCGCCCATCTGCTGGTGAAAAATGGGGCGGACTCAGTGGATGTCTATCTATGCCCCAAGACTTTCATGGACGACATGGGAATGGACTTCAGCAAGGGAGACGAGATCTCGCTCACCGGCTCGAAGATCAAGCAGGGCGACGCTGACCTCTTTCTGGCGCGGGAAGTGGTAAAAGGAAACAATACCTTCGCGCTGCGCGACGCCAAGGGAGCGCCGGTCTGGTGACACTGGAGAGCCGTTCATCCAGGGCAGATTCAATGTTCTTTCTGCCTCGGTATCCAATGCGTCGCGTCACCTTTCCACCTCGGACGCCATGGTTCCGTTACCCGACCATTTCGCGAAGGCGCGAAATGGATGGCGCACCCTCCGCTCAATGGCGCATTCGGGGCGTATAATCCAAAACAGTTAAGGTATTTACGATCCTGCCCTGGGGACAACTAATCTCCGTTCTGCGACATTCCTATTTTGTATTGAAGCAAGATAGGAGTACGACGTATGAATCCACGGAAATTGTTGGTTGTAGTCTGCTCGATCATTCTGGCCGGCATGGTCTTTCTACCGGCCGCTGCGGCAGATGAATGGAACCAGGCGACCGAAATGACGTTCAGCGAACCGGTAGAAATTCCTGGCATGGCTTTGCCAGCGGGGACTTATTGGTTTGTCCTGGCAGACACTCAAGGCAGCCAGCAGATCGTTCAGATCTTCAATGCTGACCGGACGAAACTTTACACCACGGAAGAGACCATACCGACGGAGCGACTGCAGGCGACCAATGGGGTGGAATTGAAGTTCGCAGAACGTCCCCACCAGAAGCCAGAGGCTCTCTTGAAGTGGTATTATCCCGGCCGCTTGACCGGCCAGGAATTTCTGTACTCACAGAAATCGGAAGAGAGTCTGGGGCGTGACGCCAAGCAGGACGTGCTGGCTTCGCCTCTCAGTTCGAGCTCGACGCTTCCCATGCCCGGCGCCTAGATGTCGTGCTGGAGATTGAGGCAGATGCAATTGACGAGCAGCGTCGGGCGTTGACCAGGCGCTGCTCAGAACTCGAAGTAGCCCCCGGCGGCGGCGCGGCGTGGGATGGCCTCGGGTTCGCCGGAGGGCAGCAAGCCCACCACTCCTCGCAGGTTTTCCCAGGCGGCCTGGTTCAAAGCTGGGTCGGCGCCGACCAGGTCGCGGATCATGTTCCATGCCGCCAGGTTCAGGGCACCCTCAGGTGGCGGTCCCATGGCCAGGGAGACGGAGCACTGCGGGCAGAAGCAGATGCGCTGCGCCGCTGACTTTTGCCGCGGTCTGATGCCGACCGTTTGCGCGAACATATATACCGCGACGGATTTGTGTCCGACTTCGATCTCGCGATTACAGCGCAGGCAAAACAAGTTTTCCAAAAGGGTCCTTCCTGCCGGTCAAAAGGAAATACTGTCTCGTGGGCAAGGTGGGCGCAAGTAGGTAGAGAGATTCCTCATGCGCGGGAGGCAGCGCTGTCATTGACAGCCCCCCCGCTTGTCGCAAAAATCGCGACAAATCGGGTACCCATACTACTCGGGGATGCCTACAACCAGGGTGCGTCGCTGTGGCAATTCGCTGTCGGCGATTTCCGCGACAAATTGAAGATCGGAACCGTGCCTCAGCGCGAGGTCGCGGGCGGCGTCGTTGAAGAAATAAACTACATCGCCTCCGAAGCGGTCTTTGAAGCGGCGGCGCTCCTCGAGAGCAAACGGGCTTACCGAGTACACCTTCAAGTCCTTCGATTGACCCAAAGCGGCCGTCAGATGCCGCTGGAAGGCGAGGGCACCCTGTCGCACCTGCGCCATGGTGAGCGCCACCACGTGATAAGTCATAAGCCAATCTGAGGATGGCAGAGGATAGGCCGACTGTCCAGTGGCGCGCGTTGCGGTGCCCGAACCAAGGTGTGCTCTAGCCAGAAGCGGATCAGGTCGTGCACTCTGCTGCTATGGGAATGGGCAGCAGGAACAACGGGGAGCAGCGGTTGACCGTGGGCTGGTCGCAGGTGCAAACCTACCAGGTATCGGCCAAATTTTTCAGGCTGGCGGAACTGCGCAAACTGAAGCAATGCGAGCAGGTGGCTGCGGTCTGTTATCGGGTGCGCAGCGGAGTCATTGAATTCCTGCTGGTCCAGACCCGCAAGGGACGATGGATTTTTCCCAAAGGCAGTGTGGAGCCGGGGCTTACCCACGCTCAGGCAGCTGCTCTTGAAGCCTTCGAAGAAGCCGGGGTACACGGCCGGATGGAGGAGGCGTCATTCACCCGTTACGTTCGCCGCAAGCCCGGCGAGGCGCGGAATTCCGGGGCGAAATCTGATCGGAAAGAGACTCCTGTCAACGTTCATCTTTGTGAGGTCTTGCGGCTGGTGCCGCCGCAAGAGCCGGATCGAAGTCCCAGCTGGTTTTCTGCCGAGAAAGCGAAGCGGCGTTTGCAGGAGGACCGCGCGCCTGACTTTGGGATCGAACTTGCTGGGGTGATCGATCGCGCCGTATCTCGCATCCGGCGATCTCGTAACCGCCATGAGGCTGCGCTGCATGGCTTGCAGAAAGTCCAGTTCATCGACATTGGGAGAGTCCGGGAGACGGCCGGCAGGACCAAAGCTTCTCGAATCGGATGAGGCGCTTGCAGTCAGGAAAAGTACTCGCGCATCAACTCAGTCATCCATTGCGGCTGCCGGACTCGTGCCGGATCGGGCTCGAAATCGCGCACGTAAGGTTTGATGTCCAGCACCGGCGTGCCCTCGATCGCATCCAGGGCCTTGACTTTCAACTTCAGGCCATCCACCTGGAGCAGCTCGCAGACGGAAACGCCTAGCTTGTTGGGCCGCTGTTTCTTCCGTTGCGCAAAGATTCCAACCCGAGGCCAGGCCGGGTTGCCGCGGGGATGGCCGGCGGCGCTGACCACGCTGCTGTCTGGAACACGGTCAAGATGAAAAATCACGAGAAGGTGGGAGAAGTCGGACAAACCGAGGAGGGATTCTGGAGTAAAGCGCGTGCTATCCAGTTCGATGAAGGATATTACGTTTCCCCAGAAATCGTCTTCCGCTTCGATTCGTGGCGAATGGACGCGGCCGATGGGATGAAGGGTGATTGCGACCATGTCCATATCTTATCGGGAATGAGGTGCGTCTTCGGAATAGCAGCCGCGAGCCATAGTCAAAACGGGCCCAACTCCCGCCTCGACCTTGAGGAGCGGCACCACTGGAAGCCTTGCCATGTTACATTTAGCGCTATACGTCCTGACATTTTAATAGGCAGTGCAGCTCTTGCGGCAGGCTAATGATGCTGCCTGATGAGCCGGCGCTGGAGCAGGTTCGCTCGCGAACCAGACCCTTCTCCGGAGGAAGGCATGCCCGATCGGAAGAAGCTGCAGCACCTGGGAACCCATAGCGGCGCCGGCGCAGAAGCGCTCGCGACACAGAGCGACGAAGCGGGACGATTGCGCAAGGTAATTCAGAGAGTACCGCCACAATACCGCATCGTCCTGGTGCTGCGCGACATGGAAGGTCTGAGCGACGAAGAGGTCGCCGCGATCACCGGGCTGCGTTTCGGGACCGTGCGGGTTCGTCTCCACCGCGCCAGGTTGATTGTCCGAAAAGAATTAATGAAGGGTATGAAGCCACGCCGCGGAAAGGCGTCAGCCATTCCACGGGGGAACGTTCCCGTCCAACCCAGCACCGGACAGCCGAGCCCCGCCCGATGCAAGGCCAAGTTCGCCGAACTCTCAGATTACCTTGACGACAAGCTGGATGATTTGCTTCGTGAAAAACTGGAGCGGCACTTGAAGAGCTGCCAGCCCTGCCAGGCCTTGCTCGTGAGCCTCAAGAGAACGGTCGAGCAGTGCCGACGATCTCCCAAGGAAGGCATCGACCGCAAGAAAGCAGCCAGACTGCACAAGAAGGTCCTGGCTGATTATGAACGGATGGTCGCGAAGAAGGTCCGCCGGTAAACCGGTGGTCTCCTTTCTCCGTCTTTTGAAGCAACTTAGCGAGTGAAGGCCCCCGCCCTGTCGTTCCAAAAAACGGAACGACGAGGACGGGGCACCCTCCGCCGTGTCGCGCCCAGGCGGCCCTCACCCGACTTTTGCGGCCTGGCTAACCTTTTTCAGCATACTTCTGCGTCCGGACGTAAAGTTCAAGCCCGCTTTGGCCGATGTATGGATTGGGCCAAGGCATGATCCCTAGACAAATCCCCGGACCTGCGACCGTCAGCGCGGAAGACCTGCTCCGCCTGGAACTGTTGCTGGGCGAGCGCGTAGTGACTCTCAGCGCGGTCGCGGACATTGTCAGCCAGAACAGTGGCTTGAAGGTCCATGTTCTCCAGTTGGCGCACGATACCGACACCCCGGATGCGGACGAGCTGAGTCTCGACCAGTGCATCGTGGAGATCGGAATCGAGCGGCTCCGTGAGTCACTCAGGCAGAGCAGGTTCTGGCTGAAGACCAACTGAGCGCGAAGAATAGTGGCCGGTTAGAAAGCATCCGCCCGCCAGGTCCCGGTCTTCGAGTTCGACTCTCAGACACTCATCCAACTCTCATCCAGCCCTGAGCATTCCACCAATTTTCAACGAGTTACCAGCCAGCGCGGCCGGCAATCAATGGACATTGCCGTGCTTTCCTGTTAGCGAGACCTCCTATGGACAGCGGATTCTATGCGGCATGTGCGGCGTTGATGGCGCGCAGTCAGGCGCTTGACCTGGTGGCCAACAACCTCGCGAACACCAGCACCCCGGGATATAGGGCGCAGCAGAACATCTTTCGGTCATTTCTGGCGGCGGCATCCGGGCATCCGGGTTCGAGCCTGAACCGGGCGGTCAACGATTTTGGAATCTCGGGCGGCAGCCAGATGGACCTGACTCAGGGCAATCTGGAGCACACCGGTAACGATCTGGATTTTGCCGTCCAGGGACCCGGATTTTTTGAGGTAAAGACCGCCACTGGCCTGGCTTTCACCCGCAACGGAAATTTTCAGGTCTCGGCCAAGGGACAGTTGACCACCGCACAAGGGGACCCGGTCATGGGTGAACAGGGTCCAATCCGCATCGTGGGCGGTCCGGTCACCGTGAGTGCGGATGGCACGATTTCGGTGAGCGGCGCGGTCGCGGGAAAAATCAAGCTGGTGGAATTTCCTCCGGGCACGGCTCTCGAAAGCATCGGCAAGACTTACTACAGCGCCCCCGCGAAAAGCGAAGCGCCGGCAAAACAGTCCACCGTCGCACAAGGTTCGCTGGAAAGTTCAAACGTAAACCCCGTGGCAGGCGCGGTCGAACTGGTGGCCGTGCAGCGCTATGCGGAAATGATGCAACGGGCGCTCGGAATGTTTCATTCGGAATTCAATCGCATCGCAACTGAAGATTTACCGCGGGTCAACCCGTAAAGGAGCTCTATGTTCCGCGCACTGTACACCGCCGCCAGCGGCATGAACGCGCAGCAGTTGAATCTCGATAACGTCGCCAACAATCTGGCCAACACCAGCACGGCCGGATTCCGCCGCCGGCGCGTGCAATTCACCGACCTGCTCTATCAGAACATGGTGATGCCAGGCTCCGCCTCCACGCAGCAGACCACCAACGCCGCGGGATTGCAGGTCGGCCTGGGCACCAAGCCGGGCGCTTCGGAAGTCCTGCAGCTTCAGGGAGACTTCAATCAGACCGGTAATCCCCTCGATCTCGCAATACAAGGCCAGGGATTTTTTCAGGTGCGCATGCCGGACGGCGAGATTGCCTACACGCGCTCCGGGACGTTCCATCTCGACCAGCAGGGAAATATCGTGACGGCGGACGGAAATCCGCTTGAACCGGCGATCACGCTGCCGCCCGATGCTCTCTCCGTCACCATCGGAGCAGACGGCACGGTTTCGGTCACGCAGCCCGGCCAAACGCAGGCCACCCAGGTGGGCAGTATTCAGCTGGCATTGTTTCCCAACCCCGGTGGGTTGAACAGCGTAGGCAACAACCTGATGCTGGCGACGACTGCTTCCGGAGATCCCATTGTCGGCACTCCCGGGGGCACCGAGGGGCTTGGCTCCTTACAGCAGGGGTTTCTGGAACAGTCGAATGTGGACGTGGTGCAGGAATTCGTCGAAATGATTCTGTCGCAGCGCTCCTACGAATCCAATTCGCGGGTGGTAAAAGCCGCGGACGAAATGTTCCAGGACCTGAACAGCCTTACGCGGTAACGAAAGAAGAAATGACTTCAAGAGCGGCTAGAGCTTTCGCGATGGTCACCGTGCTACTGCTGGTAGGGGCGGGAGTATCCGTCCGCGCCGAGGACGCTGCACGAACACCGATCAGCCGCGAATGCATCCTGCGCGCTCTTCATTCTTCCGGGGTCTCGATCCTGCCAGAGCAGATGGAAGAACTGTCGGGCATGACCGCCGCCGAACCCAATCCGCCGCTGAAGGTGCTCAGCATCGACATGCTGGACGCGGAATCCGACAAAGTCTTGCTGCGCTGTGAACATCCAAATACCTGTCTTCCCTTCTACGTGCTGGTGCATTGGGGGCAACTCGAGGACGGATCGACGTCGCGGCCAGGTCAAACAGACAGAAAGCCCGCACAGCCCGAACAGCGGGCGGGAAACCTGTTGGTCCGCAGCGGGAGGACCGTGGTCCTGATGCTGGAGGGCGAGTACATTCACATGACCCTGCCAGTGTTGTGCCTGCAGAACGGCGGGCGTGGACAACAGGTAAGAGTGATCAGCAAAGATACAAAGAAGAGATACGTGGCGCGCGTGACCGGACCCGGAGTGGTGAGGTCGGTGCTCTCGGAGTAAGGGAATCTTATGCGAACGAGCCTCACAAATAGAGCAACACGACTGGCTTGCGCGATCCTGGCCTTGTCGAGTTTCGTCACAGGCAGCGTGTTCTCCAAGGTCAAGATCACCCACGATCCGCAGAAGACTCGCGCGGACTACGTGGCCCGCATGCAGCAACAAACTACGTCAGCACCCGCCGATGTCACACTGGGCAGCCTTTGGACCTCGAACGGCTCACTGACCAATTTGCAGGCGGACTACAAGGCCAGCCGGCTGAACGATGTGGTGACGATCGTCGTGGTGCAGCGCACCACCGCGCAGGCCACGGGAAATGTGGGCACGCAGCGCGATTTCAATACGACATCAGGAATTTCGGGATTAGCGGGTTACATCAAGCCAACCAGTGCATTGTCCAACCTGCTCACCGCGCAATCATCCACCAAGTTGAAGGGCGCGGGTTCGACCGACGCGAGCACCACCATGAATACCAATCTCGCGGGACAGGTGATTGCGGTCCTGCCTAACGGCAACCTGGTGGTCGAGGCCGAGCGCCTGGTGACCATCAACAATCAGAAGGAAACCATGCTGGTGCGCGGCGTGTTGCGGCCGGGAGATATACGTCCCGATAACAGCGCTTTTTCGACTGTACTTTCAAATCTCGAAGTGGAACTGAAGGGCAAAGGAGTGGTGTCGGACGCAACGCGGCCACCTAATCCTCTGGTTCGAGCACTCTTATGGGTCATTGGTTTCTAAAATCCGAGTTTCTAAAATTCGCGGGGCTGGTTTGCGTGCTGATCGCAGCGCAGCTTTCAGGTGCCGTAACCGGGGCGCAGACTGTGCTGGTGCGCGATATCACTACGGTCGCCGGCGTGCGTGACAACCCGCTGGTGGGCTACAGCCTGGTCGTCGGACTGAACGGCACGGGAGACCGGCAACAAACCCTGTTCACCACGCAGACGCTGGCTAATGTCATGCAGCGCATGGGCGTGCAGATTCCGGCCAGCGCGGTCATCGTCAAAAATGTTGCGGCTGTGTTCGTGACCGCTTCCCTTCCTCCATTTGCCCGGCCGGGCATGGCGCTCGACGTCACGGTCTCCTCCATCGGCGATGCCAAAAGCCTCGAAGGTGGAGTGCTGCTCCTGGCGCCATTGCGCGGGCCGGATGGCCAGGTTTATGCCGAGGCGCAGGGGCCACTCACGCTGGGAGGATATTCGGCGGGGGGATCGAGCAATAGCAAGCAACTGAACCATCCGACCGTGGGACGCATCCCGAACGGTGGCACAGTGGAGCGGGACACAGCGGTTGATCTGAATCGTCTCAGCACGGTTTCGTTCGTCCTCAGGGATGCCGATTTCACCTCGGCGCGTGAGATCGCGAGCGTCATCAATCACCAGTTCAACAAGCCGATTTCAACCGCGGTAGACAGCCGGCAGATCAACGTGAACATCAGCAGCTCGGGAATCTCGTCGGTTCCGGATTTGATCTCGCAAATTCAGAATCTTTCCATCAGCGTCCATCCCCCGGCGAAAGTTGTGGTCAACGAACGCACCGGCACGATCGTGATGGGTGGGGACGTGAAGCTCTCCGCAGTGTCGGTCCTGCACGGTGGCCTGAGCGTGGAAGTGTCCACCAAATTTTCAGTGTCGCAGCCCGAACCGCTTTCGAAAGGCGGCCAAACCGTGATCGTGCCCGATCAGGATGTGCAAGCGAAAGAGACCACGGCGAAGACCATCCGGCTCGAGGAAGGCGCCAGCGTCGAAGACCTTATTAACGGACTGCAGACCATGGGCGCAACTGCACGCGACATCGTAGGCATTCTCCAGGCCATCAAAGCGGCGGGTGGACTGCAGGCCGAACTGGAGGTCTTGTGAGTTCAATCAGCCTGATCACGCCCACCGTCAGCCTCTCGGATCTTCGCGGCACACAGGCGGCAGAAAAACTGGAAAGTTTGAAGAATACGGACTCCGGCAACTCGGCCAAGATTCAGAAGTCGGCCCGCGAATTTGAGGCGGTACTGCTTTCACACTGGCTGGAGCAGGCCGAACAATCTTTCGCCTCGGTTCCCGGATCAGATGAAGACCCCGATGCCGATCCCGGACGCGACCAGTTTCACGCCATTGCGATGCAAGCCGTGGGCAGTGCCCTTACCGGAGGCCATGGCGGTCTGGGCATTGCAGCCATGGTGGCCAAGCACCTGGAGGCTCAGGCAGCTCACAAGGCAGCGCGTCAATGCGGTGGAAACAAAGGACTTACAATCGGTTCCCATTTCAATAAAGCCATTGGTTACCCCAAAGGTGACAAAGTGATCATTGGACTAAAGTTTTTTCTGGAACTGCCGATAAAGATGTTGCGCGGTATCGCAGGAGACCACAGATGAGGATTGACCTTACTAACGTCCGGTTTCAAGGACTGGAACGCGACGACAAAGCGAAGAAGGCCAGCAGCAAGGCCGCGAGCACACCCAATGTCGAGGACAAGGCCAGCCTGTCCACGGACGCGCTGAGCGTCTCCGCGCTCGCAGCCCAGGCCCTGAACGCGCCACCCATCCGGCAGGACAAAGTTGAAGCTCTGCGGCAGTCCATCCAGAATGGCGACTACCGAGTTGAAGCGGACAAGATTGCACATGCGATTCTGGAGCAGAACCAGCGCTAGAGGCTTCGCGACCACATAAGGTGAGTTTTCTTGGCCATCGACAGCATCGACGAGCACGAGCAGGACGATCCATCTGCCGGTGTGGCCGATATACGGCAATTGTGTATTCAATTCCAGTGCGCGATTGCGGCTCTGGCGTCGAACGACGTAGCCGCTCTTGAGACTTCCACCACAGCCCAGGAAGGCTTGGCCGAAAAACTGCAAAGCTGGTTTCGCGGGAAACCCTCCGGCCACGAGCTTTCTGTAAGAGTCTCTCCTTCAGATTTCAGAGAACTGGTTAATCTGACCCGGGTGTATTCCTCGTTGCTGCAAAAAGCCCTGCGAACCACTCGACTGCGCGCCGCGCTCTGCCAGACCTACCGGCAACATTTTCCCTCGGAGTCGGAACCGGCTTCCGCCAGCGGCTGGTCGTGCGAGGTCTGATCCCATGCCCGGACTGAACACATCACTCTCCATCGCAGTCCAGGCCCTGGAGGCGAACCAGGGAGCATTGAACGTCACCACCAACAACATCGCCAACGTAAACACTCCGGGATACAGCCGCCAGGTTGCCATACTGAATGAAGCTCCTACCTTCCAGGAGAACAACATCACCTTCGGCGGCGGAGTAACGCTGGAACAATTTCAGAGCGTTCGCGATCAGCTGCTGCAACTGAGAATCTATGAGGAAACCCAGCAGCAGGGTAACTCCGAGACCCAATTCAATTCTCTGAGCCAGATCCAGAGCATTTTTTCTGATCCTACGCAGGGCGTGGGCGGAGCGCTGTCCGCCTTCTTCAACAGTCTGAGCCAGCTCTCCACCAACCCAACCGACGCCAACGCCCGGCAGGCGGTGCTGACCTCTGCCAACAATCTTGCCAATTCGTTTCATCAGGCAGTGTCAGCCCTCAACGCAATCGGAACAGGACTGGATCAGTCGGTGCCGCAGACGGTGGATCAGATTAACCGGCTGACCAGCCAGATTGCCACGCTCAATGCGCAGGTTGCGCAGATTCAAGGGCTGGGAAAAGATCCGGGCACCGTTCAAGACCAGCGCGATGAATTGATCCGGCAGCTTTCGGGCATGGTCAACATTTCCGTTACCCAGACTGAACACGGGCTGACCTTGACCACGGCGAATGGCGTTCCGCTGGTGGTGGCCAATCAGAGTTACGCACTGCAAGCAAACGCCAACAACAGCGTGCTGGAGCACGTGTACAGCGCCCAGGGCGCGGACATTACCAGCCAGATCCAGGGCGGGCAACTCGGCGGCACCCTGCAGGTCCGAGATCAGGTCCTGCCGCAGGTATTTTCGCAACTGAACAACCTGGCCAGCCAGTTCGCCACCAGCTTCAACACGCAGCACGCGGCGGGATTCGACGCCGCAGGAAATGCCGGCCAGAACTTCTTCAACCCGCTGCCTACGGCAACCGACGCAGCTGCTGGCTTTGCGGTGGCCATCACCGACCCCAGTTTGATCGCGGCCAGCTCGGACGGATCCGCCGGTAGCAATGGCAATCTCGAGCAACTCGTCGCGCTGCGGAATCAGCAGCTTCCTGCCGGCGCCAACCCGATGGACCTGTATTCCAACCTGGTGCTGCAAGTCGGCAACCTGGGGGCCAATGCGAAAGCCGCAGTCACGGCCAGCAACCTGGGCCTGCAACAGCTCACCGACCAGCGCTCGGCCGTCTCCGGCGTATCGCTCGATGAAGAAACTACCAACATGATCAAGTACCAACGAGCGTACGAGGCCGGAGCGCGCGTGGTGACCACTGTGGACTCGATGCTTCAGACACTGATGAGTATGGGAGTGACGAACTGATGCGCGTAAACCCCGACATGTCCGGCGATATTCTGGCTGCCATCTGGCAGACCCAGAACCAGGAAAACACTGCCCTGCAGCAGATGTCCAGCGGCAAGCGCGTCAATGTGCCTTCCGATGATCCTCTCGCCGCCGCGCAAATGGTGGGCAATCAGGACCAATCGAACCGCGCCGACCAATATCTTCAGAACATCGACACCCTCACCAGCCAGTTGCAGACTGCGGACACAGCCATAGGCTCAGCGGTTGCGGCGATCACTCAAGCCATCACCCTGGGTGTGCAGGGATCCACCGGGACCCTGTCGGACGCGAACCGTCAACAGATCGTGCAGAATCTGCTGGGCATCCAGAGTCAGCTGGTGCAGCTGGCTAACACCTCGGTGGGCGGCAGCTACCTGTTCGCAGGCACGGCCAGCACGGCTCCGCCATACACGCTGGACTCAACCAGTCCGTCCGGCGTGACTTACAACGGCAACAGCGGCACAAATACCGTCCAGGTCGCAGACGGCCTGAACCTGCAAACCAACATGCCGGGCAACCAGTTGTTCCAGAATTCCGCGGGAGACGTTTTCGGATCGCTACAACAATTGATCACGGCCCTGCAAAGCGGAACTCCTGCCGCAGCCGGTACCGCGACCAACCAGCTTCGCACCGCTTTCGATTCGCTGACCGGTCAACGGATCTTCTACGGGAACGCGGTCAACCAGCTGACCTCTACCCAGACCTTCCTGCAGCAGGAGCAGGTGACCCTGAAATCGCAGGCCAACAATCTGGTGGGTGCAGACTTGACCAAAGCTGCGACGGACTTGACTCGGGCGACCACGGCGCACGATGCTGCATTGGCAGCCGCGGCCAAGATTCTGCCTACGAGCCTGCTGGATTACCTGAAGTAGGATTTATCAGTGTGGGACGGGGTTGTTCGACTGCGACCCGTGTAGGGGCGGACGCCCTCGTCCGCCCGGTCGAGCACGGCTCGACTGGTTTTTGCGTTCCGCGATCGTCGCGGAGCTTCGCTCCGCTGGGCGGACGAGATGTCCGCCCCTACGCGGGCGCACTAGAAGGGCGTGTCCGACCCACTCCGGCATGGCTGACTACGCCTTCCAGTTTGCACTTGAGGCGGTCTGTGCTGCCGGAGATGCCGCCAGGCGGCTGTTCAGCTCTGCCCAGGCTTCGCGCACGCTGAACAGCAACTGAACAAGCTCCCGCAGAATCCCCCCGTCCTGATCGATCTGCGCCTTCATCATCTGGCCGCGCAGCATGGAGTAGAAGCGGGACATGTTCGTCGCCAGCTCCCCACCCTCGTCCATGTTGAGCGATCCCTCGAGCTGTTGTAACGCCAGGAAGCCGTGCTTGAGCTTCGCGCTCCGCCCTTCGATGTGGCCGCGTTCCATCGCCTCGATGGCATCGTGAAGATCGTGCGCCAGAACGTCGTAAAGGACAATGACCAGTTCGATGGGGCTGGCGTTACGCACCGCTGCCTCTTGATATGCGAGTTCGGTCCGGTGAGGTTTCATTTGTTTGAGTTCGAGTTCGAGTTCGAGTTCGAGTTGGAGTTGGTAACGCTTAGTTCAGAGTTGATCTGCTGCTGCAGCAGAGGTAACTGGCGCAAGGCCAGGTCAACCTGAGTGTATTGCTGGGTCAAGAGAATCTTTTCGGTGGCGATGTAAGTCTCGTAATTGTCGATCTGGTCCTGAAAGCTTTTCTGCCCATCGCTCATGCCCTTGAGCTCGATGGAGAACGCGCCCTGCGTGGGATCGGTGAGCGGGTCGAGTTGAGCCTTCAGGGCCGCAGCGAAACCGGTCCCGGTAGCGGGATGAAAGAAGTTCTGCACCCCGGCAAAGTCCGAGTTCACCGCCGAACTCAGCTTGGCATCGTCAACCGTGAGCGTGCCGTCGTTGTTCATGGAAACGCCGAGCTGGGCCAGGGTGTTAAACGAGTTCCCGGTGCCGGCATAGGTGACGGCCGAAAGCAACTCGGTCTGCACCATGCGGGCCCCGGCGTCGCTGGCCAACGCCCCCGCGCTGCCGGTGGAAGCGTTGTACGTGAACTGGCTGGTCAGGTCCTGGATGATGGTGTTATACGCCGTGACAAAGTCGGTGACCGCCTGGGTAACTTTCGTGGTGTCGGGACTGACCGCGATCTGGACCTGCGTGCCCGGAGCCGCGCCAACCAGGTTCAAGAGTCAGCCCAGCCACACTGTTCGCGATTGTGTTGCTCGGCGCTGCTGATGGGGACGCCGTCAATGGTCAACGACGCATCCGTGCCCGTGGCACCCTTGGTGAAGCTCAGGCTGCTGCCCGCGTTGTTGACGGTCAAATCGCTGGCCGCACCGGAAGCGTTGCTCACGATGGCCAGGCGGGCGCCGGTGGAGTCGTTCACCACGCTTGCGGTCACGCCCAGGTTGGCATTGGTGATGGCCGCGGCCAATCCGTCAAGCGTGTTGTTGGTGTCGTCAATCGTGATGGTGGTGGCCGGCTGGCTGCCCACCTGGATGGTGAATGCACCCGCCGCCAGAACCGTGGTGCTGCTCGCTACCGCCGAAGAGTAGTACGAAGAGCTGCTGGCCAGGTTGTTCACCACGATGGTGTGGCTGCCCACAGGCGTCGAGTTCGACGCCGTGGCGGTTGCGATTGCCGGCTGCGATGAGCTGACGGCGCGCGCGCTCAATGCGCCTGCGGGATCGTTGAGGGTATCTACGGCATTGGAGAGGGCTGTTACTTCGGTATTCAGCTGCGTAAGCGCGGAACTCTGGCCCTGCAGGATCTGCTGCTGGGTCTGCCAGACCTGCTCTGGTCCGCGCAGGTTGGCGATGAGCTGGTTGACGGTCGAGGTTACGTCGATTCCCTGCCCTGTGCCCAAACCGGAGGAGCTCAGCGCATTCAGAATGTCGGAGGTCGCCATGTCTAAGGTTTCTCTTTCTACTCTTTCGTTGCTTCGCCCGTCTTTGCTTCGGTGACCCTGGCTTCAGCAACCCGGGAGAGGTTGAGCATCTGTTCTGAGGGTATCTGCTGGATCAGCTGCCCGCTGGCTTCGTCAATGAACTTGTAGATCACGATATTTCCCGGCTGCATCTCGACCAGCACATTGGTCGGGCTGACTTCAGGCTTTTGGTGCGTCTCCACGCGATCTTTGACTGCTGCTGGTGCAGGAACGCGAGGCTGCTTGACCTCCGGTACCTCGAACCGGGGGCCCTCGGGAGGAACCGGACTGGGACCGTCAATTCGCATGGGGGAACACCGTTACCTCGCTCCGGCGGGGCTTTTTGCGCCCCGCCGGTGGGTAGCGCGAGGATTATTGCAACAGCTTCAGTACCGACTGCTGCATCTGGTTGGATTGCTGCAGTGCGGCCATACCAGTCTGCTGCAGAATGGTCAAGCGCGACATATTCGCGACCGCTGACGGAATGTCAGCCGCCCGAATACCATCTTCCGCGTTGGTCAGGTTCTGCACCTGGTTGGTGATAACGCTGGAAGCGCTCTGCAAGCGGTTGGTTTCCGCTCCCAGTGCGCCACGATCGCCGGCAACATTGGCGATGGCGGTGGTGAGGTTACCCAGCGCGGTCTGAGCATTGGCTGCAGTCGTCAGATCGTTCCCGCTGATGTCCACCGGCGTGCCGCTGAAGCCGATAGCTGCGCTGGAAAGTGCTCCGGTCGTGACGGTGATCGAGCTGGAACCTCCGCCCGTGCCGTCGCTGAGGTAGATGGCGGTGGCAGTGGCGGTGAAGACCTGTCCACCGTTGTAGTTGGTGCTGCTGCCGATGCGGTCGATTTCAGCCTTGATCGCAGTGAACTCGGCGTTGATCGTGGTGCGCTGAGGATCGCTCACCGTGCCCGTAGCAGCTTCAGTAGCCAGTGTCACAGCGCGGTTCAGAAGAGCGGTGACCTGGGCCAACGCGCCGTCCGCCACCTGCAGCGAACCCACGCCATCGCTGGCGTTGCGGGCTGACTGAGTGAGGGCCGTAATGTTGGCATGCAATCCGTCGGCGATAGCCAGACCGGCGGCATCGTCCGCACCCGTGTTCAGACGGGAACCAGACGACAGCTGTAAGAGGGTTTTCTGCAGCGACGCTTGGGTCATGGACAATTGGTTCTGCGCCGCAAGGGACGAAACGTTGTTCAGAATACTAAGTGACATTTCAAAGCTCCTTTGCTGAGTTTTCGCCTGTTACCGAACCCTGCGGCCTTACCCACTGCCCATATCACCGCTTCGGTCGATCAGGTGGTGCTGTTTGCTGCGGGCCTGTATATCGGCACCCCTCCTCTGCTCCATCATCCGAATCCGGTGACGTTGGTACTAGTAACCGGTCCGCGTTGGGACATCCCCTTAATGGTCTACCCCCGGAGTGCCGATAAAGGTGGCGCCCGGAACGCCCTGAGCCGGAAAGGCACTGTTGTGATCCAACTGACCCGACTGAACAGCAACCCCATTGCGCTGAACTCGGACCTGATCAAGTTCGTCGAGAACGCGCCGGACACCGTAATCACCCTTATCAATGGGGAAAAGGTCATCGTCCGCGAGACTTCCGCTGAGGTGATCCACCGAATTGTAGAGTTCCGGCGAGCTGTGTTGGCCGGACTACCGTCGTGGAGCGGTTCGGACCTTAACTCGACGTCGCTAAATCCCCAGGGGACCCATCCCGCCCGCTCGCCGGAGGCCTTCCGCCGTGGATAAGAGCACGATTGGTGGAATCATTCTGGCTCTGGCCGGGATTCTCGCCGGCCTGATCATCGAGGGCGGAAAGATATCCCAGGTGCTCCAGCCCACGGCCGCGATGATCGTGCTGGGCGGGACCATCGGGGCGGTGATGATCCAGTTCCCGCTCTCGGTTGTGCTGCTCGCAGCCAAAGGATTGGTCAACGTCTTTCTCGATCGCGGGCAGCAGCCCGGCGCCCTGATCAAAGAACTGGTCGGCTATGCCAATCGCGCGCGTAAAGACGGCATTGTTTCTCTCGATGCGCAACTGGCCACCATCAAGGACCCTTTTCTCAAGAAGGCTTTGATGCTGGCAATCGACGGCGCCGAACCCGAGGAACTACGCAAAATGATGGAACTGGAGCTCGATAACCAGGAAGAGCATGGCGAGAGACTCTCGCAAGTGTTCGAGGCTGCCGGGGGTTACGCTCCGACCGTCGGCATCATTGGCGCGGTGCTGGGGCTTATCCAGGTGATGCAGCATCTGGAGGACATCGCCGAGGTGGGCAAAGGAATTGCCGTTGCCTTTGTGGCCACGATTTACGGAGTCGGCATGGCCAATATCCTGTTTCTTCCCTGGGCGGGCAAGCTGAAGATCAAGTTTCGTGAAGAGCAGGTGTTGCGCGAGATGAAGCTGGAGGGCGTGGTCTCAATTCTTGAAGGCATGAATCCTCGCATGCTGGAGACCAAATTGATGGGCTACTTGCCGGAGCACAAGCAGCAGGCGCCGGCGGAGAAAGAGAAAGCGGTTGGGGCCAGCGCGTGAGTCGAAAACGAAAGCACAAGGCGCACGCAAACCATGAGCGTTGGCTCGTTTCCTACGCTGACTTCATCACTCTGCTGTTTGCGTTCTTCGTAGTCCTCTACGCCTCCTCGCAGGCTGACAAGAAGAAAGCCGCGGTGGTGGCGGCGTCCATCAAGGGCGCGTTTCAACAATTGGGGGTATTCACCGGCTCCGCGGTCGAAGGGGTCGGCGTACCCGGAAGTCCCGGCATCCTGAACCCGGAACTCACCGACGCGCCTCTCAAAGTGGTGAAGGTGGCCGGCAATTCTGAGAAGAGCCCCGGCGGGACCGGCTTCGGGATCGACGTCGATGAATTGCGGCATCAACTCGAGACCGCGCTCGGCGATGAGATCCGCCAGCACGAAATCCAGATGCGAGTCACGCCCGAGGGCCTGGTAGTCAGCTTGCGCGAGGTCGGATTCTTCAACAGCGGCCGGGCGGATTTGCTGGAGAATGGGCATAAGACGTTGACCCGAATCGCGACCATTCTTGGAGGCCGTGGCTTCGAGATCAGGGTTGAGGGTCACACCGACGATGTGCCCGTTCACAACTCCCGCTTCAAGTCGAACTGGGAGCTATCAACCGCGCGCGCGACTACGGTTGTGTCCCTGTTAATCGAGCAGCACGGATTCGACCCGTTGCTGGTTTCGGCCGCGGGCTATTCTGAATATCGCCCCGTCGAGAGCAATAAAACGGCAGGGGGCCGGGCAGCCAACCGCAGAGTCGATCTGGTGGTGGTCGGGCACGTGCAGGCGAAAGACAAGCTGGCCGGGACCGAAGCACCTACGGCCGGTCAGGAGTGAGATAGCCTGCCCGAGAGTCTTTCCGTGTAGTGGCAAGGAAAACAGGTTGACGGGTTTAGAAGGCCTTCTTGCGCGACAATTCCTTGTCTTTGTACATGCAGGCGTCGGCGCGTTCAATGACCTGCTGAGCTGTTTCTCCCGACTGCCATTGCGCCACGCCAACCGACGCGTCCATCTGGACCGTTGTTTTCCCACCACTGGCCTGAACCGTGTATTCGCCGAACACCCATTTCCGCATGCGTTCGATCTGGGCTTTCGCGCCCGCGAGATCGCAGTCCAAAACCATGATGAACTCATCTCCGCCCCAGCGGCCAACGACATCGCTGGGCCGGGCATTGGAGCGCAATTCCTCCGAGAACTGCTTCAAGAGGTTGTCCCCGGACGGGTGACCGTGTTTGTCATTGACTTGCTTGAACTGGTTCAGGTCAAGGAACACTACGGAAAACATTTGCCGGTGCTGCATGCGCCACTCCATTCGCTCCTCGACGGCGCGACGATTGGGAAGGCCGGTGAGCGCATCCCGCAACGCGAGGTCTTCCGCTGTCTTCAGCCTGATCTCGTAATTCGAGACTTCGGCCCGCAGTTGAGCTACGGACTTCTTGCTGTCGTGAGCCATCTGGTCCACGTAACCCCTCAGCTCAGTTGCTCTCTGCACCAGCGAGGAGCGCACCTGCGCCAGGTCTTCCAGGCCGGCAATGCTGTGCAACTGCGTGGTGAACTCACTGAAGTGTTTGGCGTAGCGTTGGTCGCGTTCGCCCATGCTTTCCGCCGTGCTGGCCAGCACCAGGAGAAGCTCTTTGATTTCGTTGGCCTTGGTCTTGAAATATTCCGCAGTGCGGTCTCCCCATTGATGCAAATGCTCCGCGACATGCTTCTCCGTGCCCTTCACCTGGGCGATCGTGATCTCTGCAGCGAGGCGTCTCTCAAGGCCATCAAGGCCGCGTTGCAAGTCTGCACCGACCGCCGGACAGGCCCGGGCCCCGCTCTTTCCCATGGCCAACAGGGCGGAGCGATACGACTCCAGGAGGGCATTGGCCAGGTCGCTGGGGTCGGTTTCCATGTCCAGATACTTCTTCAGGGAAATCACTTTCGAGTCTCCTGTGCTCGCATCCTGTTTTCAAAGCTGGCAAAAGTGTGTGCGAATAGTTTCGCGACCTGACCAATCGCAGCGATTGACCGTGGAAGGATCTTTACTGCCGGAATGGGCTGCCTCACCCCCGGTTCGCGGCGACGAATGCAGCCTCGTCGGACGTGCCCGGATTGCGGTAGCCAAACAACTGGCGTTTCTTGACCATCTCCGCAACCTCCGGAGGCACCATGCCCTCCCACGCCGTGTCCTTCTGCCTGATTCGCATCAGCACATCGCGAGAGAAGATATGCAGCACGCTTTCATCGAAGTTGTCGAGCTGCTTGATTCTGCTCTGCTCCACCAGGTGCCGGAAAAGATTGTGCTGGGTGCCGGGAATTTCCGTGTTTTCGACCGTCTTGAGCTGACCGGTGGCGTGGTCCCGCAGGGGATACACGTACAGGCGCAAGTCCTTGGTGAAAAGCCTTCCAAAGGCTTCCAGGATCCCTCCTTCAAGTTCGGTGTAGTACTTTTCATTAAAAAGGTCCTGGAGGTTTGCCACTCCCATGGCCACCGCGATCGGGCCGGTGGTGTATCTCGTCAAATACGCTGCCAGGCGGTAGTACTCGAAGTAGTCCGAGATCAGCACGGTCTTACCCACCGCCCCCAAGGCGTCGGCCCGCGCGAGAAAATCACTGAGATCGATTTGACCGGCTTCGAGCAGGTTGCGCATGGTGATTTCCATGAGCTGAACCACTCGCTTTTCTTTGACCTCGGGCTCACTGGAAAAACGGTCCTGTGCGCAACGGACCATGTCCATGTTGACCTTGGTCACGGGACGAAAGCTGCCCCGCTCCACCAGAATGGCACTCTTACGCAGCACCTCCGACGGCTGCAGCACTTCACCGCTGGGCCCGAAGATGGCGGCACCGCTCAGGCCGAGTTGCACCAGCTTGAGACTCATCACGCGATTGTCAACATGACGGAATTCAATGCCGGAAAACTCCACCATGTCGATCTCAAGACGCTCGGTTGTAAGGTTGTCCAACAACGATTCCAGCATCAGGTCCGGCTTGTGATGCAGAAAGAAAGCGGCGTAAAGCAGGTTGACCCCGACAATCCCCAGGGCCTCCTGCTGCAAACTGTTCTCATGATCCAGCATGCGAACGTGGATGATGATCTGGCTGTCCTCATCGCGGGGATGAGTCTGGAACTTGACCCCCATCCATCCATGGCACTCATTATTGCCCTGAAAGTTGCGGGCTGCGACCGTGTCGGCGAAGGCGAAGAAGGCGGTGCTGTTCCCGCGCGAAGAGCGCAAGCGCTCCATATTCAAGCGGTGTTCATAGTCGAGCATGCTCTGCAGCCGCTCCCGCGACACGTAGCGCTTGCACATGCCGTAAATGGCATCGCTGACGGCCATGTCGTATGCCGAGATGGACTTGGAGATAGTGCCGGCGGCGGCGCCAACCTTGAAAAACCAGCGAGCTACCTCCTGGCCCGCGCCAATCTCGGCGAAGGTGCCGTAACGCAACGGATCAAGGTTGGTTTTGAGGGCCTTCTGGTTGGTCGTCAGCCGGGGACGTTCATCCCCAAACGAAGTCTCGATTCGGTTCGTCATCATCGGCACACTGTTCGGTCCGCGTTCGCCTAGAAGCGGTACATCATCGTAAATTCCAGGAATGAAGTGATTGACCTGTGGCTCTTTTGCAGGGCGGTGAGCGCCGGATCGGTGGAGGTTACAGTCTCGTGGAAGGTGTACACGCCCACCGTTTCTCGCCAATACAAATGTCCAGCCAGGGCGGGAGAGGGCAGGAAGAAGCTGACCATCGGTCCCTGAAGATCGTTGGTACATTGTCCGTTGGGCACACTGCAACCCCTGGCATCAACGTGTTCGGCGCCCTTCAGCTTGTAATCGACTTGCAGGCGCATTGACCAGCGCGTGAGACAGTCCTCGGCCGCACATTCCTTGTGAAAATAGTCCTTGCCGCCGCCGACGGACGGGTGAAAGCCCTGCTTGGTGTAGTTAGTCGTCGATAGCTCGCTCCAACTGGCTCCGCCGCCGGCAAACCAGCCATTGGTAAAGCGGTAGTAAATCGAGGAGTCAAGAGCTCTTTCGTGGCCGTTGGTGTTATTCGTCGTGTTGTCGTTCGACTTATGAGAATTGTCATAAGCCGCGCTGGCCGACCAGATCAGATGATCTTGGTCAATCCTCAGCCCCGCGCCGACTTTGCCCGACAGCGGGGCATAGCCTCCGCCGTTGAGGCCCAGGCCACCGTAAATGAACGGGCGGGGCCACACAATTTTGGGGAGTGAAGAATTGGAATCGCTAGTTGTCGGGGCCAACACCGCGTTCTGCGCCGATACCTGTGTTCCTACGAAGCTCAGCACCACAATTAGCAGGATCGATTTAGTGCGCATGGTTACAGCCTCCGACGAACTTCAAGTGCCCAGCGGCTCGAACTTCGCGGGGGCTTTATCGGTACATTGATTGGGATTCTTTAATGTTTTGCTGCGACCTTGAGGGCGGATCCAGTAGGACAGCGACTGTTGGATTCGCGTCTGCGCTTGTTACCGCTGGCGCAGCAGAGCGGAAAACTCGACAGATGGGAGCCGCCGGCGGGCGAGCAATATCAGGAGACTGATGCTTCTGGCGCATACCGCCGATAAGGAATCGGGCAGCAAGGACATACGGGAACGGGTTACTCATGGCAAGAATCCTCATCGCCGATGATTCGCGGTTCCAGGTGAAGCTGCTATCAACTTATCTGGAACCCAAAGGTTTTACAGTGGTCTCTGCCGGAGACGCTTTGCAGACCTGGATGAAAGCCTTGCGAGAAAAGCCCGAAGCCATTGTTCTGGACATCAACATGCCCGGCGGCACAGGGATTGAAGTGCTGAAGCGATTGCGGATGTCAGCCAAGACCCAGCACATCCCTGTCGTCGTAGTGAGCGGAAGCTCGGAGCCGAATATCGAGGACACGGTAAAGCAACTGGGGGCATGCGATTTTCTGCAAAAACCGGTTGACCCGAACCAGTTGTGCGAGATGTTGTCGCGACTGCTCGCCCCGGCGCTCCGGGCCATAACTGAGTAGCTTGCCTCTCGCCTTGGGGGATCCCAGACCACGGATCGCGTTTCCAGCGGGACTAGTACGTCTGCACTACTACTCCAGTTGGCCTACGAATTTCAGGCGTGTCGGAATTCCGACGTTTTTACGGTATCTATTTTTCCAAGAGCCAGATTTGTTAGGCTTCAGATAGTAACTTTGCGCGCACTCGTTGATGGCAGACCACTACGGAATTCCAAAGCTTCTGGCGATTGACGACGAACCCAAGAGCCTTGATCTCATCAGGGAAGCTCTTTTCGATAGCGGACTGGAAATTCTCACGGCCAGCGCGGTTGCCGAAGGCCTGGAAATATTAAAGGCAACCCGGCCCCGCATCGTTCTTATCGGTCTGAGAATGCCCGGCGTCCGAGGATTGGAAATTCTCGAGTCCATTCTCGGCATTGATCCCGGCATAGAAGTGATATTGATGACCACCGACTACTCCGCTGAATCCGCTATCGAGGCGATTCAGAAGGGAGCCTGCGATTACTTCAGCAAGCCGATTAATGCCGACCAGCTCCGCCGCCGGATTTCTCAGCTTTTGTGGGAGGCCGAGGAAAGGCGCAGGACCTACCTTCTTGATCAGGAACTGGTCCACGCCTGTCAGTTTGAAGGAATTGTCGCGCGCAGTCCGATCATGTTGGACGTGTTCGCCAAGATTCGAAGGGTGGCCCCACACTTCGGGACGGTTCTGGTCACCGGCGCGACAGGCACTGGAAAAGAACTGGTGGCGCGCGCCCTGCACCGCCTCAGCCCTGCCTCTGCGAGCCCCTTTGTGGTCTGCAACTGTTCGGCGATTGTCGAATCGCTGCTGGAGAGTGAACTCTTCGGGCACGTGAAGGGCGCTTTTACCGGCGCTACACAAGACAAGCTGGGGGTGTTTGAGTACGCGAATCATGGGACTGTGTTTCTGGACGAAATCGGCGAACTGCCGCTGACGGCGCAGAGCAAACTCCTGCGGGTACTGCAAAATCATGAGATCCAGCGAGTCGGCTCCCCGGCCGCCAGAATCGTTGACGTGCGGGTCATTGCTGCTACCAATCGGGAGCTGCGATCCATGGTGAACGAAGGCACTTTTCGTAAGGACTTGTATTATCGATTGGCCATGATCGAGGTCAAGTTACCAGGGTTGGCGGAGAGGCGAGAGGACTTGCCCCTGTTGGAAAGGTACTTTCTGGAAAAATTTGCGGCGGAATACCGGAAACCTCTGAGCGGTATGACACGCCGTGCCCAAACTCGGCTGGCGAATTACTCGTGGCCCGGCAACATCCGGGAACTGGAGAACGTAATCGGCAATGCCTGCATGATGGTGGACGGACCCGTCATTGACGTCAGCGACTTGCCGGAAGAGGTACGAGGTCAGTCTGGATCTGCCGTGGGACAAGACGAGAGCCTGATCTCCCTGGAAGAGTTGCAGAAGCGGCATGCCAAACGCGTGTTGGAAAAGGTGGGCGGTAACAAATCTCAAGCGGCCGAGATCCTGGGCGTGTCCCGGGCCACCATCTACCATCTGCTCGAACAGACCAGGCCCGGAAGTGGCGCCTAATTGATGGTGGCAGCATCCGGTCAATCCTTTGACCAGCCCCTGAATTGGAGCTGCCGCCGCTGGGCTCAACGGCTATAGGAAAGAATCACTGACCAAATTCTCTCTCTTCGCCAAGTTCGGCCAGTGCCCGGCATAGGTCATGAGAATCGGGAAAAACCGCAATTCCTCGATGGAGTACTTCTCTGGCCCGCTGCAGTTGCCTGGCATGCACCCGAATGCTGGCGGCGCGAAGATAAGCCTTGGCCGTACCTTCAAGACTGGCTAATTGCTCCGCCTCCCCGGCCGCGTCCGAGAGATGATTGAGGCTCACCAGAACCTTCATGAGCCGCTGGCGGATTTCGACATTCTCCGGGGCTTTCTGCGCGGCCTCCCTGAGCCGGGCGATTCCCTGCTCACGCCGTCCGAGTCCAACTTCGGTGTAGCCCAATTTGCTGCTTAGCACGCAATCGTATCCGGTAAATCTGAGTGCGTCGCGGTAGGCTGTACACGCCTCCTGCAGCCGGCCGAGATTGTGGAGTGCGTCGCCGCGAAGGTGTTCGCGGAGCGCCCGGCTGTGCTGGTCGGGATGCGCCGCCTCCAAGGCGGCCAGGGCCTCTTGGCACTCGCCAAGCTCAAGATAAATCATTCCTTTGAACAGAGCCGCGGAGGTCGCTCTGGGCTCCAGAGCCAAGGCACGCTCGAAGCAGCGTAGCGCCTCCGATGGCTCCCGGGAGCACTCATATTCCTGAAGGCCAAGCTGGGTCCAGGCCATCGGGTCGTCAGGCAGTTCGTGAACTTTTACCCGTAACAGTTCTCGATAGGCTGCCGCCTTCCTCGTTCTCGCTTCTTCCTCGACCAGTTGGCCAAAGTGATGGATGCAAAACTTCGCCATGGACAATCGACGCCCCAGCGCGTGGATTCGGGCTTCGACCAGTTCATGCACCCGTCCAACGAAATAGACTTCGGGATCGCGGCGAAACAGCCGGCAGTTCTCGTGAACGAAATATGCGGGAGCATGCTGGGCACGGGAGTGCGGGTCCTTATTCGGCATGGCGACCCGGTCCCAGCCCCGACCGGTGCTGGTCGGGATGTAGTTACGAATGGGGACCAGGTAGCCGCCCGCGTTGGATGCCAGCAGGTTCGGAATCTGATTCCGCGCCTCTTCATCCAGCTCCTCATCGGCATCCAGCACCAGTACCCAGTCCGTTTGCATGAGGGCGAGCACGGCGTTGCGGGCGTTGGCGAAGTGATTTTGCCAGGGGACAGAAACCACCGTGGCGCCGAATTGGCGGGCCATGTCTGCGGTGTTGTCGGTCGAGCCGGTGTCGCCTATCACGATCTGACTGACAATTCCGGACACACTCCGGAGGCAAAGGCCAAGGCTCTGCGCCTCGTTCTTCACGATCATCGAGAGACCGACGTTGGGCATACCTTCCTCATCAAGCACTAATCCACGGACTCATTCTGTGAACGTGAGTAGCAAGTTCTTCGCCAAGAGAATCGCACGAGGATGGGACAACTGAAAATCGCTTGCAAGCAGTGAATCCGCGTCAAAGAACTGTTTGCTGCAAGATTGCCGGTGCGAGTTACCAACGGGAGAACGGTCGTGCTGATTAAAAGCGAATGAGGCAGGGAAATTGCAGAGTCTTCTGGGACCCAATGAGCCAGCACGACGATGCCATCGCTGCTTTCCAGGAAGGCCGCTCCGCGGAGGCCTTGCGCCTGCTGGAAGAACTGCTAGCGGTGAAGGAACCTTGTGGCATTTGGAATGACTGGGCGGCGGTGCAACTGGGCTCTGGGAATATCGCTCTGGCGGAACACGGATTTACCCGGGCCCTGGAACTGGATTCGGAGAACATTGATGCCGCAGCCAACCTGGGATTGCTGCTGCTCGGTCGAGGCAACCCGGCAAGCGCGATTCCATTGCTGACACAAGCACTGCCCGGATTGCCGCCCCAGCACCAGAAGCTTGTTCGCGACTTGCTGGCGGCGCAGTCAGACGAATCCTCTACTCATGGTGGTGCGACCTCCGTCGGACAAACTTTTCGCGTTCTGGTGATCAGTGACACTTTCGCCGATCCGACCAGCGGCGGTCGTGATCTGCCATTGCTGGATATTCTCGGGGCGTGGCGCGAGCAAGGCCACCAAGTAAGTTATATCGCGCGCGAGGCGGAGAACCGCGCGCCCTGCAAAGCTTTGCTCGACCGGGCCGGCATTCTCACTTATGGAAACGATCGCGAACGCCTGCCCTGCCTGGGACGGGAAACCGATGACAACGGCCCCTCCTGGTCCTTCCGCGAATTGCTGGAACAAGAGCGATTCGACGTCGCCATTCTGACGCAGAGCTTCGGGGGCGGCATATCGGTGCCCGAGCAATACCTTGATGATCTGCGATTGCATTCGGCCGCAACCAAGGTTGTGATCTTGGTCGAACAACTGCACCGGGCACCGCGCAGCAGAAATGAAACATCGCTCACCGATTTCGAAAGAGCTATGGACTTGGCAGGACGGCAAGCGGAGGTGCTTGAGCAGGCCGACCTGGTGCTCCTCTTCTCGGAAGAGGACGTGGCCACACTGCGCGAGAGCGCGCGGGATCTGCGGGTTGAAGTTGCAACCCGCTGTCTCACGGCCTCAGGACCGGCGTACATGCGGCAGCAGGCCATCTCTGTCTCCCCCAAGACCAAGACCAGGACGGGCGAGAGCTGTTCGGTGATGCAGATAGAGACGCTGTTTCGGGAGCGGTTGGTCGCAAGATCCGGTGAAGACCGGCTTCTGGGACAGCTCGAGTGTTATGTGCGTCTCGCCGAACAATTGCTGGGCGAGGACAAACCGGAAAAGGCCCTTGAACAACTGCGGCATATCTTTGGGCGGTCACCCAAATCGATGCAGGCCGGATACTTTTCTTCGCAGGTCTTTATCGTGCTCAAGCGTTGTTACCGGCATCTGGGTGACGGGGAGACGGCGGATCAATGCGGCGCCGAAGCCCGGCGTCGCGTAGTTACGGCAGGTCCGGCTCGGGTTGCGAGTCAACGCCGACAATCGGGTGGACCGCTGTTCTCCGTCATCGTTCCCACTTACAACCGCTTGCCCATTCTCAGAAGGTGTCTGGCCGCGCTGGAGGCCCAGACTCTTCCTTCCGCCCATTTCGAAGTTATCGTCATTGATGATGGGTCCTTCGATGCGACCCAGGAACTGCTGACCCAATACCGTCCTCCCTTCCTCTTCCACTATTTGCGCCAGAAAAATTCAGGCACTGGCGCCGCCAGACGCAACGGCGTGGCGCACGCCAGCGGCGAGTACCTGCTGCTGATGAATGATGACACCATCTGCGATCGCGACCTGCTGAAGCAGCACCTGCAGGTCCAGCGGAAATATGCCCCGGAGCGATGGGCGGTACTGGGCAACTTTGAATATCCCGCAGCCGCGCGGCACCGGGCCCTCACCCGGTATTTCTGCGTCGAGCCCTTCATGTTCCCGCAGGTGAGCATGGAGGAAGGGTGCCCTTATGGCTATTCCCATTTCATCACTTGCAATTTGAGCATCTGTAGAGACGCAGTGGCGGAAGCCGGGTCCTTCGATTCAATCTACAAGCTCAGCGAAGACACCGAGCTCGGCATCCGGCTCTTCGAACAGGGATACCGCGTGCTCTACCATCCCGACGCCCATGCCTTTCATGACCATCTTCCATATCCGGCGCACAACCTGATCCGGCGCGCGCGGGTATATGGCGAGGACTATTTCTACATGTTTGGCAAACACCCGCGAGTGATGAAGGAATGGGCCATGCCGGTGAAGTTGACGGCGATGGACGAGGAAAATGCGATTCGCATCCTCGCTTATGTGGAGGAACACCGCCACGCAGTTGAGGAGGCCGTCGAGGCGGTGGAGCGCTGGGATTCGGTTGATTTTGAGCCACTCCTGACCGACCAGCCGGAGACCGCTTCCCTGGTGCTCCGCCTCTTGCAACAGGCTGTGCCGGCAATCCACTGGTTTTACCTGTTTGAGAGCATGCTCCACACCATGATTCGAGAGCTGGGCTTGGGCCATATCGCTTTCAAGCATTCGGCCCGGCACGCGGCACAGAACGCAGGAAGTTGAGGAAGACATGAGCCAGCAAACGCTGCATCAGCGCGAGATTGCCCAGGCCACGCTGCAGGGGCCCAGGGGACCGCTTCCGTTCAACCTGTTCAAGACCGACGTGTCTTTCCAGGTGGCGAACAGCATTTTTGCTGGAGTCACCTATCCCACGATTTCGTTTGTGTCAGACGTCATGACCGTGGTTGACATAGGAGCCAATGTCGGCGCCGCTTCCGTTTACTTCGCGATCGCTTATCCGAACGCGAAGGTGTATGCCTTTGAACCCGGAAGTGCTCCCTGTGCCCTCTTGCAGCAGAACGTGGAGCCATTGCGCAATGTGACCGTCTTCCCTTTTGGCCTCCACTCCCGCGAACAGAAAGTGTCCTTGTTCCAAGGCAAGAACGACAGCGTGGAATCGTCCCTGTGTTCCACCGCCCGCACCGACAGCGAGAGCGAGGAGATCCGCCTGGTATGCGCATCTGACTTTTTCGCCGAGCGCGGCGTCAACCGGATCGATGTATTGAAAATTGACACCGAAGGCTGCGAGGTCCCCATCCTCCAATCGCTGCATCGATACCTGCCTGAGGTGAAGGTGTTGTACGTGGAATATCACAGCGAACGTGACCGCCGCATGATCGACGAAATACTGGCCGGAACACACGTCTTGTGGAGGGGAAATGTGGCCTTCGCGTACCGCGGCGAGTTCTGTTATCTGAAACGTGAGCTGGTGCCTGACGAAAGCGAAACTCACACCTGCGAAATTCTCATGGACTGGGAGTAAGAAGAGAAAATCATGTTTGCGATCATCGGAATTCTCGTGGTATTCGGCGCCGTCGCCGCCGGATACCTGATGGAGCATGGCAACCTCAAAGTGCTCATGCAGCCGGCCGAACTCGTCATCATTGGCGGGGCGGCCATCGGGACCGTCCTGGTGGCTAATCCCCTGCATATTTTGAAGAAGATTGCCGCCGGATTCGGAGCGGTCTTTGGCGGTAGCAAGTTCAACCAGCAGAGATATCTGGAAACCCTGAAGATGATGTACGACCTGTTGAACAAGGCGCGCAAGGATGGTCTGGTAGCGCTTGAGGCCGACATCGAGGACCCGGCCAAGAGTCCAATCCTGTCGAAATATTCCGCCTTCATTAAAGATCATCACATTCGTGATTTCGTCTGCGACACCATGCGCATGGCAGTGAGCGGCGGCGTCGAACCTTTCGATCTCGACCAGATGATGGAGCTGGACATGGATGTTCACCATCACGACTCCACCCAGCCGGTGCAGGCGCTGAGTACCATGGCCGACTCCCTTCCAGGACTGGGGATCGTCGCGGCCGTGCTGGGCGTGGTGATCACGATGGGCGCACTCGGAGGACCTCCGGAAGAGATTGGACACAAAGTCGCGGCCGCGCTGGTCGGCACATTTCTGGGAATCCTTCTTTGTTATGGATTGGTCGGACCGGTTGCTGCCAATATGGCGAAGCTGGCCGAAGATGAGCACGCTTACTATCACGTGCTTCGGGTTCTGATGTCTTCTTTCATGAAGGGAGCTCCTCCCATCATGGCGGTGGAGGTTGCGCGCCGCGCGGTCCCCGGCCACGTGCGGCCAAGCTTCAAAGAAGTGGAAAAGAAGTGCCGCACCAGCGACTCGTCAGCGGCGGCAGCAGCGGCCAAGGCGGGAGCATAGCGTATGCCGGGCCTCGACGAAGCTAAGCGCCCCATCATTGTCATCAAGAAAAAAGGCGGCCACGGCGGCCATCACGGCGGAGCCTGGAAGGTTGCCTACGCCGACTTCGTGACCGCCATGATGGCGCTGTTCATCGTGCTTTGGCTGATGAACAGCAGCAAACAGATACAGGTGGCAGTGGGCGGCTACTTCAAAGATCCGACCGGGACTTCCAAGAAAGTGGGCAGCAACCAGATCGGCTCGGGTGAAAACTTCACCCTGACCAAAGACAACATGCCGAAGCTGAAAGAGGAGCTTCAGAAAGCGGTCCGGCAGGTCACCAATTTCGACAAGCTTAAGAACCAGATCGAGATGACGATCACTTCGGAAGGACTGCGCATTGAACTGCTGGAGTCGTCCTCGGGCACTTTTTTTGAGAGCGGCAAGCCGGGGTTGAATGACGATGGGCGCGAGTTACTGGTGGCCCTGGCGGGACAACTGGGTAAGCTTCCCAACCACATCTCGATCGAAGGCCACACCGACGCGAAACCGTACACTTCGACCCGGGACTACAGCAACTGGGAACTCTCCTCCGACCGCGCGAATGCCGCACGGAGGCTCATGCAGGCTTCCGGGCTGCGCGCCGACCAGGTTTCGCAAGTGAGAGGCTACGCCGACCAGAGGCTGCGCGTTCCGGGCAACCCCCTGGAGCCTTCGAACCGCCGTATTTCCCTGATCGTGCAATACATCGTCAAGGATGAAGATGAAGAGCCGGTACACACTTCGGATGCCGAACCGGGCGCGAAGGCGCAAGAGAATCAGGACAGTCAACACTAGAATGAAGACGATTGCGGGCGAAAGGGACGCCGCATCGCCCCATCTCGCGAGCTACGAGATGGATTGGATGAAGCGTTGGACCTGTGTTCGCTCTTCTGAAGAAGAGTAGAGGAAGTTCACGCCGCAGCGGCCGTCCTGACAATATTCAACGCTGCCCGGGATGTGCAGCGGCGCGGTGCCGCCCGGGAGCAGCATCCTTATCGCGACCTGGGTCTTGGGGTCCAAAGGCTGGAGCAGCTCTGCGGCAAGCCCGTCTTCGCTGATGTCCGTGCACACCGCTTCGTAGCGTTCTCCGGTGGCCATCACTTCCAGAGAGAAGCTGAAATTCGCAGAGACGCGGGGAGCGCGAAAGCCGAAGGGCCGAACAGAAACGAAGTTTTCATCGCTTTTCATCGAAACAAATTAGAACTCCCCTCGTTGTGCCTTATCTTCCGTGCACAGCTTGTATTTGAATCAGACACCCTGTCTGGAAAGCTTACACCCCGGAAACGCTTCCACTCCCGAATTAGCACAAAATTAAGCATCAAGGTGTTGGCATGACAATTGCATTAACCGGGATTGCTCCTCTTCCAGGGAGCATTTGCTTGGGGCGGCACTGTGAACTCATGGGTTCTCACAATGCCGTAGTCTTTCGGGAATTTTATCGGTACATCAGTTGGTTTTCTTCAGCCGTCTGGCTGCCGACTTTGGCCTGCTTCTTCAGCGCGCGCCGCCAGGAACTAGGCTTACGGTCAGGAAAGGGCCCTGTGAACACCGAATTACCGCGTCAGAACAACTCAATCCCTCAAGTGCTGGTGGCGGAAGACGATGTACCACTGGGAAATTTTCTGCGGCGCCATCTGGAGTCGGAAGCCTACGGCGTGAAACTCGTGGCGGATGGCGAGTTGGCGACCGAAGCCGTGACACAGGACAAGTACCACCTCCTCATTCTGGATTTGAATATGCCGAAGATGGACGGGCTGGCGGTGTTGAACTACGTCCGCCCCAAACAACCGCAACTTCCGATTCTGGTCTTGACCGCCCGGACCCAGGTGGAGGACCGGGTTCTCTCGCTGGACAGTGGCGCCGACGACTGCATGCTCAAGCCGTTCTCGTTTTCCGAGCTCACGGCGAGAGTGCGGGCGCTCTTGCGGCGCAATCCCTACCTGCCGGGGACTCCTCTGCAGGTTGGGGAGCTGATTCTCGACAGCCGGGAATATCGGGTTGAGCGCGCGGGCAAGCGAATCAACCTGTCAGGCAAGGAATTCGCACTGCTCGAATACCTGATGCGAAATGCCCGCCAGACTGTCACCCGGGCAATGATCATGGAACACGTTTGGAACATGCCATTCGATAACTCCACCAACCTGGTTGACGTGTACGTGAAGTATGTACGCGACAAGGTGGACAACTCCGAGTTTTCCGCGCCAATGATCCGAACCGTAAGAGGCGTGGGATACGTGATTTCGGACAATTGAAGAAAGCATACCGAGGAAACCAATGCACACGCATCCCCACAGTTCTGCGGCTCAAGAGAAATTTCTTCGCATGCTCTCGGCCAGCATGCACCAGATGGCGCAGCCCATGTCGACCATCCAGGCTTCGCTGGAGATGGCCCTGCTGAGCCCCACTACGGAGACGGAATACAAAGAGATCGCAGAAAATATTCTGGGGCAGCTGCGCAGCGCGGTGGAGAGTATGCAGTTCGCCGCTCGCCTGGCCAGGTTTCAGCAGCCCGCAGCGGATGTGCGCGACGTACTGCTCAGCGTGGTTCTGGAAGAGGTCATTGCCGGCCTGCAACATACACTTGACAGCGCACAGCTCCTGCTCTTGTTTTTCCGTCCGGAACACGAACCCTTGATCCATGTTTCCCCCGCTCGCCTGAGACAGATGCTTTTCTATGTGCTACAAGCGGTGCAGGGTTACTCCCGGCCCGGAGACCTGGCAAAAATCGAGATCCAGGGACCGGCGGACCATCTGGTATTGCGGATCAAGCACTCTCCTGCGCGCAGCCACGCGAACTCTCCCACCCGGCCATCCTCGGATGATGTGGTGGACAGAGCTCTCGCCCTGGCGGACGCCATTGTGACCGGTGGCGGGGGTGAGTTCAAGGTCGGCACCAGTCCGTTGCTGATCGTTGCCGATTTCCCGGTGAAGCTCAAGAACGAAGACGTGGCAATCGACCAAAGCAAGGTGGCCGATTTTCCCAGTTCGCAATCGTCAGCCGGTTCGAATCGCTTTTTCAAGACGTCTTGAGGGGCGGCAACAGCGCCCGTCGCCCTGCTGAGCGGAGGATGGTTTCCAGAAGCCTATGAGCATCGTACCCATGCCTGTGTGTGACGCAGTTTCCGGTGTACTGATTGTCAGCCCCAATGGCGAGTTGCGGCGAGAGCTGATGTCGCGGATAAAATCGGAGCGCTGGCACCTCACGGAGGCAGTCAGCGGAGCGCATGCGCTCGGCCAACTCGAGGCTGAAGATTTTCAACTGCTGTTGCTCGACCCTTCTCTGCCGGACCTGAACGTGAACGAATTCCAGAAACTGGTGCGCACACAATTTCCCCACTTGCAGATCCTGGCGCTGGATCGACAAACCGGATTGCCACTGCCGTCCTCATCTCGCGCCCCTCTGGGCGATGAACTTGCCGGACTATTGGGAAACAATGTCGTGGTCACCGGCACAGTGGAGATCCTTGGCCATGAACAGCTGAACAAGGCCGTCAGCCCGCTGCCTGGGATGATCGGCACTTCGCTGGCCATGCAGCGCGTTTACCATATGACGCAACTGGTCGCGCGCCGCGACACCACCGTGCTTGTCCTGGGACAAAGCGGAACCGGAAAAGATCTGGTGGCCCAGGCCATTCACAATCTGAGTCCCCGCAGGTCGAACCCTTTTGTGGTCATCAACTGCGCCGCCATTCCCGAAGCTCTGCTTGAGGCCGAACTGTTCGGCTACACCAAGGGAGCATTTACCGGTGCGGTGCAATCTCGCATTGGACGAATTCACGCCGCACAGGGAGGAACTCTTTTCCTCGATGAAATCGGAGATCTACCCCTGGGCCTGCAGTCCAAGCTGCTGAGGTTTCTGGAACAGGGCGAAGTGCAGAGACTGGGCAGCACGGACAGTTTCAAGGTCGATGTGCGAGTGGTGGCGGCAACCAACGGAAACCTGCGCAAACTAGTGCAGGAAAAGCAATTCCGCGAGGACCTTTACTACCGGCTGGCAATTTTTCCGATTGAATTGCCCCTGCTCAAAGATCGCATGGAAGACCTGCCGACCCTGGCTATGAGCTTTCTCGACCGATTCAGTTCGCGCCGACTGGGGTTGAGTTCCGACGCCACATTTCAGCTGTTGCAACACAGTTGGCCGGGCAATGTACGCGAATTGCGGAACGTAATCGAGCGCGCCACCATCCTGGCCCAAGACGAGCGCCAGGTATTGGCGAAGCATATCGTGGTCTAGGCGGCGCTATTGCGACATCTGGTCTGCTTGAGCTTGAGAAGCTCGAAAGATGGAAAAGAACACGCCATCGGGCCTCAAGACATTCTGCCGTATCTAGGTAGCGTTCTGGACAGCGAACGCCGGCCGAGTCATGGCCTCAACGATCGATCAACAAAGAGTCGTCGCGTGCCTCCGGCGGCAATGCTTAATAACCGGGTTGGGCAGCGATAATGGGGGGCGCGGTTCGCCGTCTGCTCATTCCGGCAACCATGCGCGCATTCTTTTCGTGGGTGGGTGATGGTTATTCACTATAAGACTGTCTTTGACATAAGTCAGAAAGGCTTTGATTGGTGGTTCCCAGCGGCGGGAGTGCCATTCCTCATCGTCGGCCTGATTCTTATCTGGACAGGTAAACGGAAGTTGTGGACGAGATTTCGTCGGACTGGATATATCTTCGTGGGGCTTGCTTCCCTGTGGACCCTAACTGTATTCAGCACGAAGCTGCGCGAGTACCTTGCACTGCACGAGGCGTACAGAAGCCGAGACTATTCGGTCGTTGAGGGTCAAGTGAAGAACTTTCGCCCCATGCCCTATGACGGCCACCAAAGGGAGTGCTTTTCGGTCCAACACGCGACCTTTTGCTATTCCGATTTTGAGCCGACAGCGGGATTTAACAATGCGGCGTCTCATGGAGGACCGATCAGGCCCGGGCTTCCAGTGAGAGTCTCATACGTTGATGACCACATTCTTCGGATAGAAGTCGGGGAAGATTAATGCGACAAGAGGCGGGCTGACCCATCCTTTATCGGGCGATCCTCGATCTGAGGCTGCCCCATCCTTGCGTTTTTTGCAAGGGTGGGAGTGGAGCTAGGTTGTGCGCCCGAAGCTCGCGGCGCTTCCGTCGACAATGTCCTATGAAGCCTGCCGTTCAGAAAAAGCCTGCACGCAAGGACAGCCAACCGCAGCGGCTAAAGCCGGCCTGCTCCCCTGACTTTGTGGCACGACTAAAGTCGTGCCCTTCCCAAAGCGATGCGAATTGGCGTTTGTAGTGCCCTCTTTTTGAATCCTCGTCCGAACCAATGGTTCCTCTAGTTACCCTCGTCACTGCACCGTCCACATTAGAACCTTTTGGCATCCACGTTGCATTGCCAGTAGGCAGATGTTGCCTACTTCTCATCACGCTCCAATGAATCTGCCGCCCGGAGCCGTCAAGGGCCCGCTGGCGGAGGCCTTCAAGGCATTCATGGCCACGGCTGACCGGATGGAGGCCTCCTACGGTCAGCTGCAAAGCGAAGTCGCGCGGCTGCGGCGCGAACTCGAAGAGCGGAACGCCGCCCTTACCCAGAGCCTGGCCGAGAACAAGAATATTCGGACCGCGCTCAAGCGCATCCTGGACGCCCTGCCGTGCGGCGTGATTGTCCTTGACGCCAACGATGGCATTGTTCTGGTAAACCCCGAAGCCGGCCGTCTGCTGGGCGCGCCTGCCGATGCCGCTTCACTGTTGCAACAGTTCCCGGCTCACATCCAGGCTCTGCTCAGGACGGCGATTGCACGCGACGACGAGCATGAAGTCACGCTTGATTCCGAAAAGAGTGCGCGCTGGCTTTCCATCCGCAGGACGGCATTGCACATCGCGCCGTCTTCAGACGGCGGCCTCGGGCCAGATCAATTCATCCTCATCCTGCGTGATATAACCGCGCGTAAGGAAGCCGAACAACAGCGCGAAACGTCCCGCAACATGCTGGCCCTGGGAGAGATGGCCGCCGTGCTGGCCCACGAAATCCGCAATCCTCTGGGCAGCATGGAACTGTGGACAAGCGTGCTGGAGCGGAAGGCCGCAATCGGCGAGGAAGAAAAATATTGTGTGGAGCATCTTAAGGCCGGCATCCGTTCGCTCTCGGCGACAGTCAACAATGTTTTGCAGTTCCACGGCCACGGGTCAGCCAATCACGTCCGCCTGCAGCTGAGAAGCGTATTGCAGAACGGGATTGCGTTCATCCGGCCGCTGGCCGAGCAAGCCGGAGTCAAGCTTGAGGTCAACATGGAGATCGACAACGTCGTAGTCGACGGCGATCCCAACGGCCTGCAGCAAGTCATCCTGAATCTTGCCATCAACGCGTTTCGCCATACGCCGGCGGGTGGTTCCCTGACTATCTCCGGCCGGCAGCACGGCGAGCTTGCGATTGTCGATTTCGCCGACACGGGAGAAGGCATTCCAGAGCAGGACCTCGCGAAGGTATTCAATCCCGGTTTCAGTGGAAGCCAACAGAGGCCGGGTCTCGGACTCACCATTTGTAAAAGGATCATGGAGCAGCACCGCAGCACCATCCGGGTACAGAGCCGCGCCTGCAACGGCACCAGATTTTCGCTGGAGTTTCCTGTTCTATGAATCCGCAGTCAAAGTCGGTACTGGTGGTCGATGACGAACCCGGCATGCGCCTGGCGTTGAAGGCCACATTCGAGCGCGATGGCTGGCTGGTGGAGACTGCGGCGGGAGCGGTGGAAGCGGAGCGCAAGTGCGGACAGACTTCCTTCCCTCTGATGGTCACCGACGTTTGCATGCCCGACGGCGACGGTCTGGAACTGATGCGCAAGGTGCGAAGCGCTGATGCTTCCACGGCCGTAATTGTGCTGACCGCTTTCGGCACCGTGGCACAAGCCGTCCAGGCAATGCAAAACGGCGCTTGCGATTACCTGACGAAGCCCTTCTCTTTTGAGCAGCTGCAGTCCACCGTGGAACGGGTGATGCGAAACTCGGCTGGCAGCCCGGCTCCCAGACCGATCCGTACAGAAATCATAGGCCGGTCGCCGGCCCTGATGCGCGCCCTCGATCGCGCCCGGCTCGCGGCACAGACTGATGCCGACATCCTGGTAGAAGCTGAGAGCGGCACGGGCAAGGAATTGCTGGCCCGTTTCATCCACGAGGCAAGCCGTCGCCGGGAAAAGCCTTTTATTGCGATCAACTGCGCCGCCGTTCCCGAACAGCTCCTGGAGAGCGAGTTGTTTGGCCATGTGCGCGGAGCCTTCACCGGAGCTACCGTGGCCAAGTCCGGAAAATTCGAACTGGCAAATGGCGGAACATTGTTGCTGGACGAAATCGGTGAAATGCCCCTGGAGTTGCAGCCCAAGCTTCTGCGAGTTTTGCAGGAGCGCGAAGTAGAACGCGTCGGCGACACGCGGACTATCCCGGTGAACATCAGGATCATCGCAACTACAAACGTATCTCTCCAGGAAATGGTGGAGCGCGGCCGCTTCCGCGCCGATCTTTACTACCGGCTTAACGTGATTCCGCTTACGCTTCCGCCGCTGCGTGAACGTATCGAGGATATCCCCGTGCTGGGCGAGTACTTCGCGGCAAAGTTTGCACAACAGGCCGGCCGCCCTGCGCCCAAACTGCACTCTGATTTGCTGGCTGGACTGAAGCAGCACACCTGGCCCGGCAACGCGCGCGAACTATCGAATTTCATGCGGCGCGCTGTGACCATGAACAGCGATTGCAACATCGGGCCGGAGCACCTGGCATCGGAGCTTTCAAAGCCGCCCGTGCTGAAGCCATTCCCCGATCAGAGCCTGCTGCAACCGGGAACCCCCATCCGCGAACTCGAGCGTCAGCTTCTGGAGACGACCCTGCAACTCACGGGCGGAAACCGTACCCATGCGGCAGAGATGCTGGGAATCAGTCTGCGGACGATCCGCAACAAGATCCGGGAATTTGGACTTCCGCCGCGGAGGTATGCCTGATGAGTTCGATGCCGTTGATTCAGTTTCTGGAGCGCTTCCTGAATATCACGTCAGACCGCCAGTCGCTGGTGGTCAATAACATGGCGAACCTTGACACGCCAGGATACCGGACGCGAGATGTCAATTTCCGTGCCGAACTCGACCGCGCGGTGGGAACTCCGGAGCAGGCCAGCCTGGGGCCCGTCGCCCACAAAGTAGCGGGACTGCTGCAGCGCCCGGATGGCAACGATGTGAGCATGGACCGCGAAGGGTTGCTGCTGGCCGAAACCCAGTTGCAATTCCGCATTGGCATTCAATTTATTCGCAGCGAGTTTCACCGTATCGTGCAAGCTATTAACGAGGGGAAAGACGCATGAGCATGTTTTCAGCACTTGAAATCAGTGGCTCGGCAATGGGCGCGGAGCGCCAGCGAGCCGAAGTCGTGGCCGCCAACATGGCAAACGCGGAAACCACCCGCACACCTTCGGGCGGGCCTTATCGCCGCAAGGAAGTGGTTTTTTCCGGCGCCAGCAATTCACCGTTTCAACTTTTGCTGGCGGGGTTCCGGCGTCTGACTGGAAGGTCCGGCGTGCATATTTCTAAGGTGGTAAACGATCCTTCGCCTCCGGTCATGCGTTACGAACCGGGCCATCCCGACGCCGACAAGGCCGGTTACGTCGCGTATCCCGCCATCAATCCGATCGAGGAGATGGTCGATCTTATGGGCGCGGCGCGGGCCTATCAACTCAACGCCGCTGCGGTCAGCGCCACCAAGCAGATGATCCAGGGAGCGATGGACATCCTTAAATAGGAAACACCATGAATAACCTGATCTCAAATCTTCCCGCATTTCCCAACCTCGACCAGATGGGGTCCGCGCCTGCTTCGGGTGCGAACGAAGGCGAAGGCAACTTCGGGGCGCTCCTGAAGACCGCCATCAACCAGGTGGAAGAACTCCACGGCAGCGCGGCACAGCAGGTCACGGACTTGCTGAAAGGCGATCGCAGCGATGTGCATAACGTCATGATTGCCGTCGAAAAAGCAGACATCGCCTTTCAATTGATGTTGCAGGTCCGTAACAAGATTGTCAGCGCGTATCAGGAAGTCTCGCGCATGCAGTTCTAACACTCCGAACCATAAGCCATGGCATCGTTCAGTCAGATCGCGAACCAGGGAAAGAACGCCATCGCGGCCTTCGACACCAAACAGCTCATCCTGCTGATAGGTGGAGCTGCGGTTGTCGTCGGAGTGATTTTTTTCTTCGGACATCTCATCGTCACCCCCGATTACAAGCCGCTGATGACCGGGATGGAACCCGCCGACGCGCAGGCGCTGGCAAGCCGTTTGGCGGCCAAGAGCATCGCGTACGAAATCAGCCCTGATGGAAAGACGGTCAGTGTCCCGGGCGACAAACTGGACTCCAGCCGCCTGGAAGTTGCCAGTGAAGGCATGCCGCACAGCGGTCGCCTCGGCTTTGAATTGTTCGACAAGCTGAATTGGGGCCAGACCGAATTTGATGAGAAGGTCAACTATCAGCGAGCGTTGGAAGGCGAGCTCGAGCGCACCATCCAAACCCTTCGCGATGTCGAGAGTGTGCGCGTCCACCTGGTGATGCCGACCGATTCGGTCTTCCTTGATCGTGAGCGGGAAGCCAAGGCGTCAGTGATTCTGCGGCTGCATTCGGGACAGCTTTCACCTGACATAGAGCGCTCAATCGCCAGCCTGGTTTCGGGCGCGGTGGACAAATTGAGTCCCCAAAACGTGGTGATTACCGATGCGGACACGAATCAGCCCTTCAGCCCTCGCCGGTCGGGGCCGCACGGCGACGCCGAACTGGAGGACCAGCTCTCCCGCCGGCTGGTCAGCACGCTCGAGCCGGTGGTAGGCGCACAGCGCATACGCGCCAGCGTAAATGTGGATTACGACACCAGCAGCAGCGAGGAAAACCAGGAAACCTACGATCCCAAGAGCGCGGTTGCGGTCACCATGCAGACCTCGGAAGAAAAAACATCGGGCGGAGACACGACCGGCGGAGTTCCGGGAACCGCGAGCAACGTTCCCAACGCGACCGCCCCGGCAAAGACAGAAGACGATGAGACTGACGACACCGTCCAGTCTTCGAAGACCCAGAACGCAACCTACGCGGTGGACAAGGTGGTGCGGCACATTCTGCAGCCGGTGGGAAGAATCCGCCGGATCTCGGCCGCGCTCCTGATTGACGATGCGGTCGATATCCAACAGGCCAACGGCAAGACCTCAGAGGTCCGGCGAAAGCGCACTCCGGAAGAACTAAAGCAAATTGAAGTTCTGGCCGCGGCGGCGATCGGTCTCGATGAGAAACGCGGCGACACGCTGGCGGTTCAGAACCTCTCCTTCCAGCAATCGCTCCAGCAAACCCCTGCTCCACCAAGCAAAGTGGATCGCATTCGGGTTGTGGTGAATGACTGGTCATCGCTCATCCGATACGCCGTCATCTTTATCCTGTTCCTGCTGACCTACGTTCTTCTGCTGCGCCCCATCAAGAAGCAGGCAATCTCTGCCTTCAGCCAGCTGCCAGACAAGTCGGCGGCGCAGTTGAAGGCGGAAATGGCCGCCAGCGTTCCCGGTTCCTCGGAAGTGATGACATTGTCCGATGCAGAACGACAATCGCTGGGCCTTCAGAAGCAGCTCACCGAGAAGGCAAAAAGCGAACCCGCTGTGACTGGGCGCCTGGTCCAGGCCTGGCTGCGTGAGGGAACGCCGTGAGTGCTGCACGCGCCAAATCCGCTCTGAGCGGCGCGCGCAAAGCGGCGATTCTGCTCACCGTTCTGGGAGAAGAAGCAGCCGCCGTCATCTGCCGCCAGCTTTCGTCATCCGATGTTCAGCAGATTGCCGCCGAGGTAGCCTCTCTCGATGCGATCCCACCCGAACTGGCTCAGCAGGTTCTCGAGGAATATCAGCAACAGGCCGCCGCTCACCGGTTTGTCATCCAGGGGGGAAGCGACTACGCCACGCGACTGCTGAAAAAGGCATTCGGCGAGGAGAACGGAAAAGAGCTTGCCCTGAAAGTTACACAGGCGCATCGCAGCGGCGCCGGAACGCTTGACTGGTTGCGAAACACCGATCCCAAACAGCTGGCAGCCGTGCTGGAGAAAGAACAGGCGCAGACGATTGCGCTGGTGCTGGCGCATCTGGAGCCGCAACACGCATCCCCAATTCTTTCCAAACTGCCGGGCGAGTTACAGATCGACGTGGTGAAACGCATCGCTCAATTGCAGAACTTTTCTCCCGACGCGGCAGAAACAATCAGCAACGTTCTCAATCAGAAGCTCAAGCAGGGCGGTTCTGAGAAGAAGGCGGGCCCGGCGCGACCAGACACCGTGCCCGGCCTGATGAACCAGCTGGAGCCGGCTACGTCGCGGGCGATTCTGGAGGCGATCGAGAAAGATAACGCCGAACTGGCCGGCAGCATTCGAAATCTCATGTTCACCTTCGAGGACCTGATTGGCGTCCCGGAAACGGCTCTGCGGGACCTGCTGGGAGCGGTGGACAAAAAGACCCTGGCGCTGGCGCTCAAAGGAGCGAGCGATCCGGTGAAGGAACATATTTTCAAGGCCATGTCATCGCGCGCCGTCGAAATGCTGAAGGAAGACATGGATGTGCTCGGCCGGGTGCGCGGGAAGGACGTCGCCAAGGCCCAGCAGGAGGTCATCGCCGCCGCCCGTCAACTCGAAGCGGAAGGCAAGATCACGTTGAGAGCGGAGGCGGATGATGAGTTCGTTGCCTGAGCCGGTAGCGGTTGAAGCCTTTGAATACCGGGAACCGGGAGGAAGTGGGACCGCAGCGACACTCGCGGTCGAAAGCCGGGCCAATCCTCAGAACGGGTCCGCAGGGCGAGAGACACTGGAACAACTGGAGGTGAAACTGGCCACAGCCCGCGCCGAAGGGATTCGTGAAGGACTGCAGCAAGCCCAGGAATCCGTAGAAAAGCAGGTGACGGAAGAGCGCGCAAGAGTCGCTGAAGCTCTTCGCGCCTTTGCCCAAAAGACCAACGAATATTATTCCCGGGCCGAGATTGAGCTGGTTCATCTGGCTCTGGCTATTGCGGCCAAGATCCTGCACCGCGAGGCCCAGGTAGATCCCATGCTGGTGGCGGCTCTGGTGAAGGTCGCCATGGAAAAGCTTCAACATGGAACCACGGCAACAGTCCGAGTCCGGCCCGAAGAAGTTGGCGAGTGGAACCGCTACTTTGAAGGTGATGCCAGCCAGGAGATTCGGCTCGAGGTCAAGGCAGATCCATCGGTCGAGGCACACAACTGCATTCTGGAAACAGAACTGGGAAGCACAGAGCTTGGTCTGGATGCGCAACTGAAGGAAATCGAGCAGGGATTTTTTGATTTGCTGGCCCAGAGGCCTGACCAGAAATGAGCGAAGCGATTCTCGACGCCTACACCCAGTGGCTGCATCACTCTTCCACTCTGCGCTGGAAGGGACGGGTCACTCACGTTGTGGGCAATCTGGTGGAGTCGGTGGGCCCGTTCTGTTCCGTCGGCGAATCCTGCGAGATGGAAGACTCCAACGGAAATCTGTTTCCGGGCGAGGTCGTCGGTTTTCGCGGCTCGACCGTTCTCTCCATGCCACTGGACAAGCCCCAGGGCATCCGCTTCGGCGATCACATCGTGACCTGGGGGGCGCGGCCTTCGCTGCGCGTGGGGCCGGAGTTGTTAGGGCGGGTCATCGACGCGCGCGGCAATCCCCTGGACTCTTTGGGCGACTATCGGGCCACACGAACCGTGGCTATCGATGGCACGGTGCCCCATCCTTTGAGCCGCATTCCGATCAGCGAACCGCTGACCTGCGGCATTCGCGCCATCGACGGATTTGTGACCTGCGGACGGGGCCAGCGGGTCGGGATATTTGGCGGCAGCGGCGTCGGCAAAACGACCCTGGTCGGCATGATGACCCGCGCGACCGCGGCTGATCTGACCGTACTCGCTCTGGTCGGAGAACGAGGGCGCGAAGTGGGAGATTTCCTGAAGGCGCTGGGCGACGAAGGTCGCCGCCGGTCGGTGGTGGTGGCTTCAACCTCGGACCAGTCGCCTCTGCTGCGCATACGCGCGGCCCTGGCCGCAACTGCCGTCGCGGAATATTTCTCGGCCCGCGGCAAACACGTTCTGCTGGTGCTCGATTCCCTTACTCGCTTTGCCATGGCACAGCGCGAAATCGGCCTGGCAGCAGGCGAGCCACCCACGGCAAAAGGCTACACGCCTTCGGTCCTGGCCATGATGGCCAAGCTCATCGAACGCGCCGGGCGCTTTTCCACCGGAAGCATCACCGGCTTTTATACGGTTCTGATGGAGGGCGACGACCAGCAGGATCCGTTAGTGGATACAGCGCGATCCCTGCTCGATGGACATGTGGTGCTGGACCGCGACCTGGCGGTGCGCAATCACTATCCGGCAATTTCCGTGCTCGACAGCCTGAGCCGCCTGATGCCGGCGATTTGCGGTCCGCAGCAGTTGGAAAAGGCGGGTAATGTGCGCATGCTGCTGGCTGCATACGCTCGGGCCGAAGACCTGATCCGCATTGGCGCCTACAAACCCGGCACGGATGCGCTGCTCGACAAAGCCATCGCCGCCTTGCCGGCGATCAACGCATTCCTGCAACAAAACCCAACCGAGATTCCGACACCCGCGGAAACTGCGAAACGGCTGCTCACCCTGCCCGCCTAGATATGGCATTTCGCTTCAGTCTCGACGCGGTGTTGCGCTTTCGCGAAAGCCTGGAGCATTCCGAAGAGACCGCCTTGCTTCTGATTGTGCGGCAAATGGTTGAGGCTGAACAGGAACTGCAGCAGGTTGAAGCAGAGCAAGCGCGCATCCGGGGACAGCTCGAAAAAGATCTCGACGTGCACGCTACCCGCCGCTCATCTCATCGACATTGCTCAACGGGAGTTGGAACTCAAGGGGACGGCTGATGGGCTGCGCGTGCGCCTCCGACAACTTGAAGCGCAACGCCTGACCCAGCTAGCCGTCTATCAGGCCGCGCGCCGGGACCGTCAGGTCCTCAGCGAACTTCGGGAGCGGCAGCGCCACGCCTATCAATTGGAGCAGAAACGGCAGGACCAAAAGACGCTGGATGACATGTTTCTGGTGCGCACCCGAGGGCGCGAGTAGGCACACTTTGCCTAGCCACGATAGGCAAAGCTTGCCCAGTACACACTTCCGCGACATCTTCTTCGTAGGCCTTATCGGCACTTCCTTCCCAAGTCTTTAGCCCGCAACACACTTTCCCGCTGTGGTCCGCTTCCCAATACCGGACGCCTTTGGCCTCCCGCGTGCTTATTTGTGTTGTGACTGAGACTGTCTTGTGAATGTGACGCCACCAAATTCCGGAGCCGCAAGCCCGCACGGCCCTTCGTCTCTGCCGACGGCCAATTCTTCGCTGGCGGATTTTCTGTTGGCCGGAACGTCCACAAACTTCGGTCAGGACTTCCGGCAGATCGCGGCGGCGTTGTTTGGGTTGGAAAGTACAACCGCCAGCCCGGCCCAGGCGGCGGCACAAAAACCGGCTCCAGGGAAAAAATCCGCCGCCAGCCCGCAAGAAGAAGGTGAAACTCACAAGAGCAAAGAACCCGAGGATCCAAGTTCCGCAGCGGCCCATCCTGAACTGACCATCCCGCTGCCCGTCATTCCCACACCGTTGCTCAATATCGCGGCCACGCCAGTGCTGGCGACCGGCCCATCCAGCCTGCCGGACATCAAGGCCGTTTTGAAGGATGCTGCGATGTTCGCCGGTAGAGTGGTGGTCGATCATGAGGAAAGGCGGGCGGATGCAACTTCCGGCCAGGCCTCAACCCCGGCGGAAAAGCCGGAGACGATCACGCCGCCGGTCGCGCTCAATGAGCAGGACAAACAGGAGCTCACCGTTGTCGAGGGCGATGTTCAGACGGAATTGCCGCCCGCTCGTGGCGGCGACCTTGCCTTAGTCGAGCGTATGGCGACCAGCGATGGCGTCGCGCGAGCTAAGGATTTCGGGGCGCGACTGTTTGCATCTCCCGAAGCCAGCATGGCGGCAAAGAAAACCACCGCCGATGGATCCGATCAACCGCAGAGCAGCGAGCTGGCGAAGCAGGTTTCGACCCAGGCAACCGGCCCCACCCAGCCAGGTCCGCCCACGCATGCGCCGGTCGCCGTGAATCCCACCTCGGCCATGCCTCCTGCGGCCGCTTCACTCTCTTCCGCTGCGCTGCTCGAAGCAACCTCAGCTGCATCCGCAAGCAAAATACTCGACAAGTCGATGACGCACAGGGCCCGCGCACCCCTCCGCCCCCGTCGACTCCAATTTGCCCACAGGATTGAGTGATGGATCTCTGCGGCCTACGCCGGCAGCGTCGCCAAAAAGCAAAGACCGCGAGATGAAAGACCGCGGTATCAAGGACACAAAATCCGCTTCGGCCCAGCAGGGAAAGATGTCGCCCACCGAGGCCGGCAATTTCGCCGACGGGCTGACAAAATCTGTGGCCGCAAACGGCAAGGACGTCGCCGGCGTGGACTTGGGAGCTCATTCTGATTCTCACGCCAAGGCCACACCTCTGAAGCAAGCGGTTGCCACCCCGTCTTCTCAGGCTGCCGTGGCAGAGACGGACGGGCCGGACGAAGCCCTTCCAACCTCCACGCCCTCGCCCGTCACCACCGCGAAATTGGTCCATGACATGAGCCAGTCCGAATTTCGCGTGGGCATGCAGAGCGAAGAGTTCGGCAACATAGACATTCGAACCTCGGTGGCGCGACACATGTTCAGCGCGCAGATTTCGGTGGAGCATAGCGACGTCGCCAAATCCATGACGGCCGATCTGCCGGCTCTGTATCACAAGCTCGCTGACCAGCAGGTTCCGGTGGCGAGCATCGTGATTCAAGGGCAGAGTTTCGCTACCTCCTCCGGCCTGGCCCAGGACTCGCAGCAGCCGCAGACGTGGCGGCCACAGAGCTACAACGTCACGAAATCAGAGGCGGAAACAGCGCTTCCAATGTTGCTGGAAACGCTCGATTCGGGGGGCAGGTTAGACATTCGCATTTAGCAGGAATAAATCGAAATAAGAAAGCGGAAGGAGAAACAATTATGATGATCAATCCCATCGCAGCATCGGCCATGGCCGCCCAGCAGGCGACGCAAGGCAGCAGCTCCAGCAGTTCCACGAATTCAACCAATTCAACTTCAGACACGCTGGCCAACAGCTCGAGCGATCTGTTTCTGCAGCTCCTGGTGGCACAACTCAAGACCCAGGACCCGACTTCGCCCATGGACCCGACACAGATGGTTGGACAGATGTTGTCCATGAACCAACTGAACGAGCTGATTCAAATTCGCCAGTTGATGCAGGGCACCACCACGCCAACCACGCCGTCGCAACCCACAACGCCACAAACAGGAGCCTAAGACCATGCCCAATTTTTCAATTCCACTTTCCGGATTGACGGCCGCGTCGCAAGCGCTGGCGGTCATTTCCAACAATCTGGCCAACCTCAACACCGTAGGATTCAAGGAGAGCCGGGCGTCATTTACCGATCTCTTCTATCAGGCCTTTGGGACCAACGGAGCCAATGATCCGATCCAGGTGGGTGAAGGTGTCGCACTGGGATCGGTCACGCCTACATTCACCGGCGGCAATCTCGAAGGCACCGGCGTGCCCACGGATGTGGCCATCACCGGGAACGGCCTTTTTGTGACCCAGAAAAATGGCGTGGAGCAGTACACCCGGGCGGGCAACTTCACGGTCGATGCCATGGGCCAGTTGACCACGCAGCAGGGCCAGCTGGTGATGGGGTATCCCGCCGTGAATGGCATTATCAGCCCGTCCCAAACCCTGGCGCCGCTCCTGATCAGCCAGGGACAACTCATTCCCGGAGCCGCGACGACCGCGATCCAGACCCAGACCAATCTGGATGCGAGCGCGGCGGTGGGCGATAGTTTTTCAACGCCCGTCACCGTCTTCGATTCCCTGGGAACCTCTCACGTGGTGACTTATCAGTTCACCAAGACCGCGTCCAACGCCTGGAGTTACCAGCTCACTTTGCCCGCCGCCGACACCGGTGGGGTTGGCGCGCCCACGGTAATTTCCACGGGTAACGTCACCTTCAATCCAGACGGCACCCTGGCCACTCCCGCCGCGCCCGTCACTGGCATCACGATCGCCGGATTGGCGGATGGCGCATCGGACATCACCATGACCTGGAACCTGCAGGATGCAGCCGGAAATTCCCTGCTCACCCAATCGTCGGCTCCCAGCGCCACTGCCAACACTTTCCAGAACGGCTATGGCAGCGGAACGCTCTCCGATTTCAGCATCACGTCTGACGGAACCATCGAGGGAACTTTTACCAACAACCAGACGCTGGCGCTGGGTCAGATCGTGCTGGCGAATTTTGCCAATCCCCAGGGCCTGTTGCGGGTCGGACAAAACAGCTTCCAGACCACCTTGTCTTCCGGCGCGCCGGCGATCGGAGTGGCTGGAAGCGGCGGCCGCGGCACTCTCACGGGCGGTTCTTTGGAACAGTCGAACGTGGACATCGCGACCGAGTTTTCCAACATGATCGTGACCCAGCGTGGCTACCAGGCGAATGCGCGAGTCGTAACGACATTCGACCAGCTCACGCAGGACACCATCAACATGAAGCAGTTGTAGAACTGGAAAGCTGACAGCTGAAGGTTAGTTGCGGATTAGAGCGATTCCGGCGCGGTTCCCCGCCGCGCTGGAAAGTCGCGCCTTCTACTCTCGCTCTAATTGAAAACGGCCCCCTTTCTGCCCCTACGCTAGGGCAGCGGCCATGCGGTAAGTTGCGCTGTTTCTGTCGGTTTCAGGCGACAGCACAAGCATTCGTTCACCCTACCCCGTCCGGCAACCACTGGCAGAGTGATTGCACCTCTATTGCTTCGCGGAGTTCCGACTTCGCGTTGCTCCAATCAGCAAGCACGAGAAAAACAGAATGGCTACAGCCCAAGTTGCGCCAGTGCGTACGGAAGCTCCGCAAGTGAACGAGCCCGCGAACGACCCCATCGAGGCTTACCACTGGCTTCGCTGCAAGACCGCCGCAGAAATTGCGGTGCCCAAGTTCACGGTGGGCGACCTGCTCAACCTACGTCAAGGATCTGTAGTGCGGACGGCGACGCCGGTTGCCAACGACGTCCCGGTGCGGGTCAACAAAATCCTCCTGGGCTGGGGACGATTCGAAGCGGTGAATGACCGGCTGGCAATACGAATCACGGAATTGGCATGAATACTCTCTCTCAGGTCGAACCCTTGCAGGCGACCCAGGAAACGTCGCGTTCTCCTTTGAGGGTTGGAAATTGGAATCAAACTCTGCTGGGCCGAACCTGGAGGGTGAAGACCTGGAACGCCCTCAAGTGGATTTTGCAGCGCGCCAAGGCGCAGCAGGCGCGCAAGAATTTGCGGGTTTGCGAAACCGTCTCGCTCGGTGAGAAACGATTCGTCGCAGTGGTTCAAGTTGATGAGGAACGATTTCTGATCGGCGGATCTTCGAGCGCAGTGTCTCTGCTGACCCGCCTGCAGGAAACCAAAACGTTTGCCGCGGCCCTTGACCAGGAGGCGGCGAAGATCTCATGATCGCCTGCTCCCGGTCCATCCGAGTATTTCTGGTTGCCGTCATATTGGGCGCCGTGTCCGCGTCGGCTTCGTCCAAGGCAACGCCGGCAGTCGCGCCGACTCCGGCGTCCAACGAGATTCGCATCACCATGCCGGGCACTGCGGGTTCCAGTTCCTCCTCGTGGACCATCGTAGCCCTGCTGACTTTTCTGACGCTGATTCCGTCCCTGCTGATGTGCATGACGCCATTCGCGCGCCTGCTGATTGTCTTTCATTTTCTGCGCCAGGCACTCGGACTGCAGAGCACGCCCAGCAATCAGACCCTGATCGGCCTGGCCATGGTGCTGACTTTCTTCCTCATGCAGCCGGTGGGCGCTTCAATCTACACCCAGGCGCTGGAGCCGCTGCAGGCAGGACAAATCAATGCGATGGACGCCGTGCAGCGCGGCACCGTCCCTATCCATGAGTTCATGGAGCACTACGTACGGGAAAAAGATGTGGCGCTTTTTGTGGACCTGGCCAAACAGCAGCGCCCACACGATCCCAATGATCTTTCAATGCGGATACTGGTTCCTGCCTACATTCTCTCGGAACTCAAGGCCGGATTCCAGATCGGCGCCATTCTCTTTCTTCCCTTCATGGTGATTGACATGGTGGTGGCTTCGATCACCACCTCGGTGGGCATGTTGCAGCTGCCGCCGGTGGTGATCTCAACCCCGCTCAAGCTGCTGCTGTTTGTGATGGTGGATGGGTGGGGATTGTTAATCGGTTCGTTGATGAGGAGTTTTAGCTGATGCCCGATGCCCAAGTGATTGAGATTTGCCGTCACACCCTGCTCGAAGTTCTGTTGCTGGGAGCGCCGATTCTGGCGATCGCAGTCGCGGTAAGTCTGCTGGTGAACGTGGTTCAGGTGCTGACTTCGCTGCAGGAGGCCACGCTTTCGGCCGTGCCGCGGCTGTTGGCCGTAGCGGCAGCCGCATTCTTCATGATGCCGTGGATGTGGCGGCAGATGGGGCAATACACCGTGAAATTGTTCTCGGACTTTCATCCGTACGTGAGATAGGCCGACATATGGATCTTTCCCTGACCGAACTGTTGAGCGGACCGCTGGTGATCGGGATCCGAATTTCGGGTTTGATGTTGTTTGCCCCATTCTTCGGCAATGGCGCGATCCCGCCCCGCATCAAGGCGATGCTGGTCCTGCTCATCACCGCGGTTTTGTATCCCGTGTATTCCGCGCAAGTCGGCATGGTCACGCTGACCCAGTGGCCGGGAGTGGTGGCGCGGGAATTTGTGCTGGGAGCCGCCATCGGGCTGGTCACCAATTTTGTGTTTGAAGCAGCGCAGTTGGCCGGAGCCGTGTTGGGTGTGCAGATGGGATATTCGCTGGTCAACATTCTCGATCCCCAGACCCAGGTGGACACCACGGTGGTCGCCATGTTTCACCAGACTGTCGCCTTCCTCCTGTTTCTGCAACTGGACGTACATCACTGGATCCTGCGCGGCATTGCCCACAGTTTTGACTATCTCGCGCCCGGCGCGGTCCATCTGAATCGCGGCTTGACGACCGAGTTGCTGCACGGAATTGCGGGCGTGCTGGGCACGGGATTGCAAATCGCGGCACCGGTACTGGCGGTCACCCTGGTGGCGGATGTGATTCTGGGATTCCTGGGCAAGGCCTCTCCACAAATGCCGCTGATGCTGCTGGGTCCCGCCTTCAAGAGCATGTTGGGCGTGGGACTTCTGATCATGGTGATCCGGTACTGGCCGGCCCTGTTTGCGCGCTACTTCACCGAATCTGTGGCATTCACGGAACGCATTCTGCATCTGGCGGCGCGGTCATGAGCGACAACAAGACAGAAAAACCCACACCGCGGCGCAGGCAAAAGGCGCGAGAGCAGGGTCAGGTCGCGCGCTCGCGCGATTTGTCCAGCATTCTGGCGGTGTCCGGAGCATTCGGACTGGTCGCATGGCAGGGCTATGCCGGAATCGAAGCCTGGCGGAACCTTCTGCGCCACACCTTTGAGTATGCCAGCGGAGACGCGCTGACGCCCCACGCCTCCTTATTTATATGGACAGGATGGACACTCGCCCTGTGTGTGGTGCCAGTGATGGCGACGGCCTGGACATTTTCGCTGGTCGGCGGCCTGGCGCAGGGTGGAATCGTGTTCGCGCCCGAAGCCCTGGTCCCCAAGGTAGAGAGACTCAGCCCGGCCCAGAAACTGGGACAGATCTTTTCTCTTACCGGCTTGAGCGGCTTGTTGAAGTCACTGCTTCCATTCGCGGCCATTGCCTACGTGGGATTCGCAGCGCTGCGGAACCACTGGATCTCGATGGTGCTCGCTTCCAACACCAGCCTTTGGACGTTCACTCGCTTTCTGCTCACCATCGTCTTCGAAGTGGCATGGAAATCCGCGCTTGTACTGCTGGCATGGTCGCTGGTGGATTACTTCCTCACCTGGCGAAAGTCAGAGAGTGACTTGCGCATGTCGCGCGAGGAAATGCGGCAGGAAACCAAGGACTCCGACGGAAACCCGCAGATCAAGATGCGCATCCGGCGCTTGCAGAGACAAATGCGACGGCAGTTGATGCTGCGTGAAACCGAAAAAGCCACGGTTGTAGTCACCAACCCAACCCACTTTGCGGTGGCAATTCTCTATCACATGGACATGGGCGCGCCTGTCGTGGTCGCAAAGGGCCGGAACCTGTTGGCACAAAAAATGAAGCAGATCGCGCGCTGGAAAGAAATTCCGGTGCTGGAAAATCCCCCATTGGCGCAGGCGCTTTATAAAACGGTGGACGTCGGCCAAAGCATTCCAGCCAAGCTCTACACGGCGGTCGCGGAAGTGCTGGCATTCGTGTACCGCACACAGCAGCAAATGAAGCGACAGGGAGCGACTGAAACACGCTAATGGCCACCATCACCAAACCGAAACTGGCGTCACGGTCCGCGGTTGACTGGATCGTGCCTGCCGCTGCCGTCAGCATGGTGTTCGTCATGCTGGTGCCGATGCCGAGCTTTCTCCTCGACATCATGCTGGCCTTCAGCATGACGGCCTCGGTGCTGGTGCTGCTCACTGCGGTGCAGATTCTGCGTCCCGCCCAATTCTCTGTTTTTCCCAGCCTGCTTCTGCTGATGACCCTGTTCCGCCTGTCTCTCAACCTCGCCAGCAGCCGCCGAATTCTGCTGCACGGGGCGGAAGGGCCTTCCGCCGCGGGGCGCGTCATTGAGGCCTTCGGACAGTTCGTGGTGGGCGGAAACTATGTTGTCGGCTTCGTCTTGTTTCTCGCCTTGATTGCCATTCAGTACATCGTGGTCAGTCACGGCGCGGTGCGGACCGCGGAAGTCACGGCACGCTTCACTCTCGATGCCATGCCCGGCAAGCAGATGGCAATCGACGCCGACCTCAATGCCGGTCTGATCGATGAAGTGCAGGCCCGCGCCCGCCGTGAGCAGATCGCACATGAGGCGGAATTCTACGGCGCCATGGACGGCGCGGCCCGTTTCAATCAGCGCGATGCGCTGGCCACGATTCTGATCACCGCCATCAACATCATTGCCGGCTTTCTCATCGGCGTCATCCAGCAGGGCGTTCCCTTCATGGAGGCGCTCAAGACCTACACCGTGCTGACCGTCGGCGATGGCCTGGTCACCATGATTCCCTCGCTGCTGGTCTCGGTGGCCGGTGGCATGGTGGTCACGCGAGCTTCCTCGGACAGCACACTCTCCACCGATTTAGGTAAGCAGTTGTTCGGCAACAGCCGTCCGCTGTGGATTGCCGCCGCCGTGATGACCGGCCTCGCTCTGATTCCGGGACTGCCGAAGCTCTCTTTCATTCTCATGGCCGTCATCATGGCCGTGCTGGCGCGCCGCGCCAAGCCGGAAGCGATCGAGGGTAAACCACTTTCCACGACCACGGCGGGCAAGTCCGAGAGTGCTCCCTCACCGACTCTTGACACGATGGACGCGGCCTTGAAGCTGGACGATCTCATGCTGGAGGTCGGCGTCGGTCTGGTGCCGCTGGTGGACGCCAACAAGGGCGGCCAGTTGCTCGCCAAGGTCCGGGCCCTGCGCAAGCACCTGGCGACACAACTCGGCTTCCTGGTTCCGTCCATACACATCACTGACAATCTGACCATCAAGGACCTGGAGTATGTGATCTACCTGCGCGGGGTGGAAATCACGCGCTGGGAAATGCGGCGTGATTGCCTGCTGGCCATCAGTTCACAACCCAATCCGCCCGCCCTGGCAGGTGTGGACACACGCGACCCTGCCTTTGGCGCGCCCGCTAAGTGGATTGGCAAAGAACAGCAGGCCCAGGCTCTGGCGGCAGGTTACGCGGTCGTGGACCAGACCGCCGCACTGGCCACTCATCTGGGAGAAATCATCCGCCAGAATGCGCACGAATTACTCAGTCGCCATGAAACCAAGCGCCTGATTGACCGGCTGAGCGAGTCGCATCCCAAGCTGGTGGAAGAACTCGTACCCAAACTCATGACCCTGGGCGAGGTCCAAAGAGTTCTGCAGCAACTGCTGCGCGAGCAAGTGTCAATCCGCGACCTGGGGACGATCCTCGAAACTCTGATCGAAACCGCGGGCGTCAGCAAGAACCCCGTGCTGCTGAACGAAGCTGTCCGCCACGCGCTGGGGCGGGCGCTGGTCCGGCCGCTGCTGGACGAACGCGGAGAGCTCAAGGTGGTCACGCTCGATCGCACCATCGAAGAAGAGTGCGGCCGCGCAGCCACGGCACAGTCCGTCAACACGGCCAGTATGGCCCTGCAACCGTCGACAGCCCGCCGGGTCCTGGAGGGTCTGCGCACCTTGTTTGGAGAACAGGCGCTCAGCGCTCCTCCCGTGTTGCTGTGTTCATCCCCGGGGCGCTTTTACCTGCGCCGGTTGCTGGAACCGTTTTTGCCCAAGATTGTGGTACTGGCGCCGACTGAAATCCCGCCGCTGGTGCCCGTGCAGTCAGTGGGTTCGCTGCGGTGACGACTTGAAGTGAGGACGAAATGACATTGCCCCAAGCCGGTTATACCGACCTCTTATCGGAGAACGAACCACGCAACCAGCTCATTTTGTCCGAGCTCTCGCAGGTGTACTACCTGGCGCGGCGGATCCACGAACGCCTGCCGCAGCACGTTCCCCTGGAGGACCTGGTGCACGCGGGAGTGCTCGGGCTGATCGAAGCGGTGCGCAAATACAACCCGAACAAGAATGCATCTTTGAAGTCGTTTGCGTCATTTCGGATTCGCGGCGCGATTCTCGACAGCTTGCGCGCCCTCGATTGGGGGTCTCGTCCACTACGGAAAAAAGGCCGGAATGTAGCGGAGAGCATCACCAAGCTGGCCAACAAGCTGGGGCGCCAGCCCACGGAAGATGAAATTGCTGCCGACCTTGACCTGGAGGTTTCCGAGCTGCACACCCTGCTTCGGCGCCTGGATGGCTTGCACATCGTAGGACAGATGGCGGGATCGCGTTTCGATGATTCCGAAGCCCAGGACCTCATCGAAAACGCTCCCGCCAATGAAAGTCAAAACCCCTTCGAGGTCTGCCTGCGCTCTGAAAGAAGCGACTACCTGACTCAGGCCATCGACACCCTTTCAGAGAAAGAGAAGATGGTGATCTCGCTCTATTACCGCGAAGAACTGACTATGCGGGAGGTCGCGGAAGTCATGGACCTGGCAGAGTCGCGGGTGTCACAGATTCATTCGGTGGCCATCACCAAACTGCGCGCCGCCATTCAGGCCATGCAGCTCGAAGAGGACACGTTCAGGTAATCCTTATGGAAACTCTGGCTCAATCACCATCAACGAGGGCGGAAGGCGGGGTCGTCGTGAACGACGGCATGGCGCCGGACAGGGTCCAGCCCTGTGATTTCCGTGTAGTCGGCGGAATCGACAAAGCGCGTCTCACGCCCCTGGTCGCGGCTAGTGAAACATTTGCGCCCCTGTTCGCCCAGGCCCTGAACAGCCGGCTGGGACTGCCTTGCGAGACCACGCTTCGATCTTCGGAGCAAATCCCTTGTCGAACCTTTGTGGAGAAATCCGCCAGCTCGTATGTGATGTCGCTGCTGCTCAGCCCGCAAGCCGATATTGCTTTGCTGCAAATTGATTCCATGCTGCTATTCCCCATTGTGGATCGCCTGCTCGGAGGCAATGGCGGCCCCAGTGAGCTATCGCGCGAGGTCACCGAAATCGAGGATCAGATCGCCAAGGAATTCGTACAGTTAATTTGTCGGGAATTGCAGGCGGCGTGGCGGTTTTTCAATGTCCCGGTTTCGATGGGAACGCGGCAGTCGCCGGCCCAACTGCAGAGATTATTCTCCGCCAACGACAATGCCCTGGTGTTCAGCTTTGCCACAAATCTGGAGTCGTCCGGAGGCGATTTCCAGGTGATGCTGCCGGTTCCCGCGCTGGGTGCGTTCCTGGGGGTAACCGCTACCTCCGCACCCGACTCCTCTCGAAAGGGCACGATGAATCCCAAGCTCGCCGAACAGTTACTCGGCGCAACCTTCGGGCTTGAGCTCGCGTTGTTGGGAGGCAAGGTACCGGCGAACGACCTGTTGAACCTTCGCGTCGGAAAAATACTTTCCCTGGGAGTTTCAGCGCGCACTCCGGCCGTGCTCAAAATCGAAGGTCACGATTCGTTTGAAGGCATTCCGGTTCGCAGCGGACGTCATCGCGGAGTGCAAGTGCTCGATCGCCTGCCACAAAGTCAGCCAGAAAAGGGGAACACCATATGAGTCGCAATCCCATCGACCTGTTCATGGAAGCACTGCCCACCGCCGCTGCCGAGGCCTTTTCCGCAAAGACCTCCGCGGCCTGGAGCGTGGCCCTGGATGAAAAGCCGAAGCCATTTCCCGCCGGCTCGCAGTTGCTCACGATGCTGCTGGTGGCAGAGCCTTCGAAAACGGAGGCGGCGATCCAGATCAGCCTGGAAAGTACTCTCTCTCTGGCCGCCGCGCTGAGTGGGACGCCGACGCCAGCCGCGCAGTTCCAGCCCGAACACGCGCAGGCAGTACGCGCACTCCTGGCGGAGGCCTGCGAGAAAGCATCCCAGGCCCTGAAAGGGACCCAGCTCAAGCTGCAACTCGCCAAGGCCCTGCCCTGGACCCCAGTAAAACAATTTTCGCTTACGGGAACGGATGGAGGCTCTCGAAAAGTCCAATTTCAACTGCTTTTCGCGGCGGACTGGGCATCACACGCGACAAATAGCGACGCCAGGCCCTCAGCCGCGGAAAACGGAGCCAACGTCGGCCTACTCGAGAATGTGGAGATTGACGTCACTCTCCGCTTCGGCGAACGTCGCCTGCCGTTGCGCGAGATTGGCGAGTTAAGGTCCGGATCGGTAATCGAGTTAGACAAATCTCTCCAAGACCCCGCCGAACTGCTGCTCGGCGACCGAGTCGTGGCCCGGGGAGAAGTGGTAATCGTGGATGGCAACTACGGGATGCGGGTCACCGAAGTGGTTTGAAGCGTCAGGCTCCAGCGAAAGCAATGTGGCTGAACAAATCCATCAGCCCCAGCGCGGTTGCTCATCCAGACTGATGCCCAGCGCGGTTTTCGCCACCACCTCATGCGTCAGGAAGTAATTCGCGGGATGGATTCGGCCCAGACGCGCATCGCGGATCCGGCGCTCGCAACCTGCCGAGCGAAACATCGCTGCGCGCCTCGTTCGCATGGGAATGGCACGGAGCACGTTGTCGAAACAAGCCGTTCGCAAGACGATCTCGAACCTTTGGTGCTTAGCTCTCTCATTCCGCGCGAACGCTACAACGCCAGTATCGCTGTACGGGAGATCCAGAACCTGCTTAAAGACCGTACCTACGCCGAACGCGCTGCTGCGATTGCCGCCCAGGTTCGCAATGAAGACAGAACGGCACGCGCCTGCGACCTGCTCGGCCGCTTGTTGGAGGATCCAAATGCCGAGGTCACGAATCCTCAACTAACGGCCCAAGCCGTTTAGCATGAGCGCGGGGAAGTGGAGTCATAGCGTTTGCATCGACCGCTACCGCAAACGCATTACCAAGTTCTATACTGGTCATCAAATTCCTGATCCGAAAATACGTCTGTGGGAAATATGCCGTTTCTGCCTTAAGCGACATAAAAGCGGCATTCACACAAAGCGCGACCCTAAAAACCGCGAGCTTAGTGGTTGATGTTCGGATTCCCGCAGTCATAACCTGTATTCACCGCGGATGCGAAAACAGACTTGATTTCAAGGAGGAGAACAAAATGACAACAGCAGGAAAAATCTTGGTACTAGTCTCGAGCGGTCACGGCTTGCCCCTGAAAGATGGCAAGGTTTATAAAGGCGCAGGGTACTACCTCAACGAACTGACGGTACCGGTTCGCGCCCTGATGAACGAGGGCTACGAAATCACTTTCGCCAACCCCAAAGGCAATACGCCGCAAATGGATGTCCATTCAGCTGTAGCCGACTTCTTCGGTGGAGACGAGGCTAAGCTTCAGGACTATCTAAAATTCCGCGACACCCTGACTGGGCTCAAAAATCCAACTCGTATCTCGGATGTCATCGCATCAGGCCTGGATCAATATGACGCTGTTTTCGTCCCCGGCGGCCATGGCCCGATCATGGATCTTCTCGATGATCCCGACGCTGGCACCGTAATGAGACACTTTCATAAAACCTCCAAGCCTACGGCAGTGCTCTGCCATGGCCCGATTTCACTTCTCTCGGCTCTTCCGAATTCGAGGGAGGTGGTCGCCGCGCTGAGTGCGGGCGATGCCGCTGGAGCGCACGCAAAGGCGCAGGGTTGGATCTATTCTGGATATAAGATGACTATCTTTTCGACAGCGGAAGAGCAGCAGCGGGAACCGCTTGAGATTGGCGGTAAGGTTCTCTTCTACCCGGACTTCGCCTTGAGTACTGCGGGCGGTGACGTAAGTGTGCTCGCTCCATGGGCGAGCTATGTCCTTCAGGATCGCGAGCTGATCTCAGGTCAGAACCCGTTCTCTGATGAAGCGCTTCTGAAACTTCTTCTACCGGCACTCAATCGGAGGAAGGAGTCGGCTTCAGCGGCATAAGAATCGGAAGGAAACCGGGGGACAGACGGGGCGTTTTCCATTTTTTCGACAATGGAAATTAGTGAACGTCCCGTCTGTCCCCGAGTTTCTCCGAATTACTAGAGGCGCGCCCCAATTACGTCGCCGGATCAACCTGATCGTACGCCGCGATGAAGTCTTCGCAGCACGGCATTTCCTTGATGTCCGCCGGAATCTTGATGAACTTGTCATCTTCGTCAGTCATCAGCCATATGAGGCGGTAAAGGGCATATGTGATGCGCTCTCCCTTCATTTTCGGCTGCTCCGCAAGCTGTTCTTCTGCTCGATCAATACCATGCCTCACCATGCATATCGCAAGTGAGTTTTCTGCTGCGGTACGGGTCGGGTGGGCCAGTTCGCTCAATAGATTGTAATCAGCTCCCATGGTCGGAGCATTATGTCCGCGGCCTTTCGCAAATTCAATCAGCACGCCGATTTTGGCCTTCCACGTATTATCCTGGCCGGCCAACCATGCAATTGCCCTGTCCTTGCGTGCAACTAACCGGAATTCATGTCCCAGATACCACGTCTCCTCGAAGGCTCTGAGTACGCCGTCGAATGCGTCGTAGTCTCCTGACTCCTGCAACAGAAGTAATGGGCGAATGAGGGAGACCATGCGCGCTAATAGCAGGAGCGTAGCTGTAAGTTGCGTGTCCTTATGGAAACGCTGGCATTCTTCGTTATCTGCGGCTTTGAAAAGTCCGCTCTGGATTTCATCAAGGCAACCGATGACCTGTTTCGTGTCCAGGTTCATGGCGGACACTTCCAGATGCATTTCGCGATCTTTCGGAAGGCTGGAACTCCCAATGCACCACGTTCTCTGGCTTTCGATCCAGGCTTCGCCAGGCACTCGCAAACGGCAGCGTAAGGCGCCTCCAACATCTCGCGTGCCTCCAGCGTTGCGTTATCCAGGAGAACGAGCAACACGGCATCACATGGCGCGCCCAGTTTGATCCTCGAAATACGCTGGCCTTTGCTGCCCTTCTCTCCGTAGGCACGGCCTTTTATCTGGATTCTCTCTTCGCCCCTGAGAGCGTCATAGCCTACTGTCCGCGCCGGTACGAGTTGCAGGCCAAGGATCTCGGCGGCCACATACTCTGCCACTTCGCCGGTCACTCCCAATGGCTTGCCCGTAAGCCGGTAGTATTCCGCCGCCAGCGGCTTCACTGTGCCAAGGATTTCGCGCACGCGTGAAATTCCTGATTTATTCATGTTGGGGGCTCAGTAAAACGGCTCTAGCGTAAGCTCTGACACAATCATATCGATGTCCACTTCGAATTTCGCCAATATCTCCCTCAGCAATGCCTCAAACCAGTTGCTCGCGAATGGAGAGATCACGACCTGATGAATCAATAGGTTCAAATCTACTGATCGATGAATCCCTACGCTGTCGTTGCCGTCCGGATGGCTGATTACCGCGCGGACCTCGCGTTCATGACTCAGTGAGTACCGTTTACGAAATATCGCGTCACTCGGACCGGCAAATTCTCTGCTAAAGTCTATATAGCGAACTCTCCCTATTGCTATGTCCGGATTGTCCCCCAGGCTCTCGTTAAGAGAGCCGTAGCTCGCGTGGACGGCCAGCCCCACCGACGGGGGAGGGCAGTAAAGGCGCCAGAGAGCTTCCGACTCCGTTTCGCTCTCATGCCAACAACTGAGATAGGTTGTCTTTAGCTGGCGCATACCCGACGCTTCCATCTCTTTCAGCAGCCTCTCGGCCTCGCTCTGTAACTTCTCGGGGGAAATGTTTGGGCGCTTGCCATCCGGAGGATTAAGAATGCTCTCTCGAAAGAATCTCAGATAATAATCGTCCCAAACAGTTCTGTTCGTGCTTGCACCCTTGGCCCCTTCGAACTTGTCTCCCACGTGATCTGCTCTGGCGAAATAGATAGCTTTTTCCTTGATTAGAAGGAGAAACTTCGAAAGATCCATGTATCGCCAAAGCGACGCATCCTCATCCGGAATCTCATAAGCTCGCCTCTGCCAGTACGTCCTGACCGCCTTCTCGGCCAATTTGCTGGAGCAACAGTCACCAACGTAGAGTGGCGTGCCGTCCTCCGCGTAACCGGAATGCGCAGTTTCGCCGACTTTAAAGAACTGCGCACAGGAACAGCACAGATCATGACAATCCCGCTGCTTTCGACGCAGCTCAATCGTCAGACGGTGGGTCATCGGTTGCATATCGCGAGAGTTTAGCACCCAGAAGTGGGGACAGAGGGACGTACACCTGTTCTTTGGTCAAAACGTTGTCTCGTCATTGGATAATTGGGGGAACGTCCCGTCTGTCCCCAGTTTTCACCCAGATTTCAACGGCGTCGGTGACCAATTCCAGCTTTCGCTCATCTAAGTTCTCTAAGTGACTGTTTGCGCACGGTCAAGGAGATGAATATGAAAGCAATTGTTGTCCGTCAATATGGCGGTCCTGAAGTACTCAAATTCGAGGAATACCCTGATCCGGTGGCGGGTCCGGGTGAAGTACTGGTGCGGGTCGCGGCCGCGAGCGTGAATCCGATCGACTACAAACGGCGTGCCGGGTTGACGAAAGACTTCTATCCCATGACCTTTCCGGGATTGATAGGAGTCGACATTGCAGGGACCGCGGTGAAGATTGGGCCGGGAGTGGAAGGCTTTTCCGTCGGCGACCAGGTGTTCGCCATGGCGGACAATACTTACGCCGAACTTTGTGTCGTGAAAGCCGTGGTTCTGGCGAAAGTTCCCCGGGGGCTCAATTTGATCCGGGCGGCGGCGCTGCCGCTGGTGACGACGACCGGCAACCAGCTGCTTTCAGCGACCGGAATCAAAGCGGGCCAGACGGTTCTCGTCGTAGGTGCTGCTGGAAATGTTGGGCGTTCGGCGGTATTCACTGCGAAAGAACGCGGGGCGACTGTGATTGCGGGGGTCTTGAAGAGGCAGATGGATGAGGCGAAGACTATCGGTGCGGATCAGGTCGGCGCAACCGACGACGATACCGCGATTGCGAATCTTCCGCCGCTTGATGCGGTGGCGGATACGGTGGGCGGAAGAACCGCCGGGAAGTTGATCTCCAGGGTCAAGCCGGGAGGAGTGTATGCATCGGTTGTCGACGCGCCGCAGAACGCGGCCCAGTACCCATCTGTCAAGGTGGTACACGTATTCTCGAAATTCGACAGGAAAACGCTCGAGTTCATGGCCGAAGCGGTGCGAGACGGCAAGCTCGTAATCCCGATTAGCCAGAAACTGCCACTCCGTGAAGCGGCCGAGGCTCAAGCAGCGGCAGAAAAGGGTGGTATCGGGAAGATCTTGCTGGTGGCTTGATATTATTTTGCGAAAGGACAATCGGAAATGAAAAAAGGTCTGCGCGGAGTTAACCCAGCTTCGAAACCGAGTGGCGATGGGTGTGTGGAATGTCTGGCGTCCCCGAAAGGTTGGTGGCTTCATCTCCGCCGGTGTGCGGAGTGTGGGCACATCGGTTGCTGTGACAGTTCTCCGAGCCAGCATGCATCCAAGCATGCGGCAGCGACTGGGCATCCGATCATTGCCAGCTTCGAGCCCGGTGAGGATTGGTTCTTCAACTACGAAAAGAAGGATTACGAGAAGCAGGGGATGATCAACGGTGCGGAGTTGCTCCCGCCGCATTCGCATCCACAAAATCAGCCCGCACCTGGACCCGCAGGAAGGGTGCCAGCCAACTGGGAATCACTCCTAAACTAGCGGGCGTCGATCGATTTTTTATGACTGGGAGCGGGGCGGGACACCGTATTTGTAATGAGCACCGTATCGAAAGGAGTCGTCAATGAACGCCGTACAAATCGAGCAAAAGAGCTATGAGATGCCCCCGAAAGAGGGGATCAGCGTCGCACATTTTCTCACGGTTGCCGACGTCGAGCGATCGGCTCGCTACTACGAAAAGGTTTTCGGCGCTCGCATTCTGACCATGGGGGACGGCAACGCGCCTCCGTACCTTCAGCTGGCGAATATCTGGATGATTCTGAACGTCGGGGGCGGGCCGACCCCGGATAAGCCGACGGTAACGCTCAGCGTCCCCGACCCGAATCACATCAACAGTTTTATGAATTTCCGCGTTGCGGATATTCAAGCGTGCTACAAGCTATGGAAAAGTCGAGGAGCCGAGTTCATCACTGAACCGATCCCCAAGTACGGCGAGATTCGCTGCTACATCCGCGATCCTGACGGTTACATTATCGAGGTCGGACAGAGCACTACCCTCACCTACGGTTAACTCTCGGCCGGGAAAAAGCATTCTCACAGTTCCGGGCGAGTTGTCGCTAGCCTTGATCGGAAACGCCTCGGCATGACACTTCGGGTTGGAAGAGGAAGTCGTTCCGAGGCGTTTTCGATAAGGAGACTAGGAGGGAGCCGCTGGCGTTTGCGGCGGACGCGGTGCACCTATGGGATTTGAACGGCGGTTTGGGGCGCAACAGGTCGATGGGTAGGCACCGGAAAAGCCGATCGAGACCGTGTGCGGTGGTGCAGAAAGCTGCCGGAGGGTTGGTGGAGGTGGTGAGAGATGTCGTGGAGTTCGGGTGAGCACACGGATGTATCGGCGTGCCGGAGCACATCCTCGGGTCGTCGGTGATGAAGGCATTCAGGAAGAATCGAAGTACATGCATGCTGATAGTTCCGCAGCAGTAAATCTCTGAATCACCATCATCGATGCGCCGCAGCGTGGGCAGTGCCAGAGAGAAGAGCTTTCAGATCGGAACTCGTGTGCTGTAACTTCCTCTGGCGTCGACCCATACCAGGGCGAGGATCTTCGCGGCGCAGGCGCGCGAACCACCGGCCGGACAGGGGCCAGGTCTCGGTGGCCCGGAAGCCGCCTGCCCGGGCGATCGGCGCGATCGCCGATGCCGCTACGCGCGCCCACGGGAACCAGGCGCTGGCCACGCCGTTGCTCTCGAGCCGAGCCTGCGTCGTGCCCGTCCATGTGCACGGGGGCTCGAGCTCCACCAGCAGCTCGCCGGCGTCCTCCAGCAACGCTCCGACGCGCGCGAGCAGCCGCACCGGCGAGCCCCCGATGCCGATGTTGCCGTCCAGGAGCAGGGCGCTACGCCACCTTCCGCCCGCCGGTAACTCGTCGAAGATGTCGCCGACGATCGCCCGACCGCCGCCTCCCACCGCGAGCTCGACCGCGACCGGCGAGAGGTCGACCCCGAGCGCGAACACCCCACGGGCGGCGAGCGCGGCCAGGTGGCGACCCGGTCCGCAGCCGACATCGAGCACCGGACCGCGCAGCCCGTCGAGCAGTTGCTCGTCGGTCGCGTCGGCCGGCCCCAGATAACGCTCCAGCGCGAGCGGCACGGCCGTGCCGTCGATCAATCGCGCGTGTGGCCGGATGCCGGAGCGAGGGCCCCCGCGCAGTCCGTCGCCATACATGCGCAGTGCGCTGATCACCGCATCGCCGACAGGGCGCGTGCGAATCGCGTGTGCGGAGCCACGGACGCGACCGCGCGCGCGTCCTCGATCGTGTCGACATCGCGCAGCTGTGGCTGCTCGTGGACGCGCAGCCCGAGCTGACCCAGCCGCGCGCGCTGCCGGATCCAGGTCGACTCACAGCTCATCGGTACGCCCGTGAACGCGCCCGAGACGCGGTGCTGAAGCCCACGCTCCAGTAGCCGCCGTCGAGGGTCGGGCCGAGCACCGCGTCGACCTCGGGGGTGGCCAGCGCGCGCATCCCCTCGAGCAACAGCGGCGGGGTCAGCTGGGGCGTATCCATGCCGACGAGCAGCGCCGGCGACGCAACGTCGTCGAATGCGGCGGCCAAGCGCTCACCAAGTCCGGCTCCGCGCTGCGGAATCAGCTCGAAGCCCCGACGTCGCCAGTGCCGAGGGTCGCCGTCGAACACGAGCACCCTGCGGGCCGCCGGCGTGCGAGCGACCACGTCGATCGTGTCAAGCAGGGAGGCGTGCGCCAACGCGGCTGCCTCGTCCGCGCTGCACGGCGGAGTCAGCCGCGTCTTCGCATGGCCAGGCAGCGGTTCCTTGGCGATCACGAGCAACGCGACGGAGCTCACCCACTGAAGCTAAACGCTTCTCATTACGAAAAACGAAACGTGCAGCCACGGACGTGCCCCGTAAGACTCCGCTAACCTGGATTATCGGTGCGTTAATTCGGCTGAGGTTTTTGGGTTGGGTTAGCGGGCGGGGAAGGTGTAGCTGAGGGTGCGGCCGCCCCACCAGGGAACCTCGGTCTTCGGCGGTCTGGTAGCCGGCGTCGAGTAGTGCGGGGGTGTGGGTGCGGCGGCGTAGGCGACCTCGATGTGGCCGGGGGTGAAGCGCAGTTCGCCGATGCCGTCGATCAGGTAGTCGCGGATCGTGTCGGGGGTTTGGTTGCGGTAGGCGGTGTGCAGGCCGCGGGCGAAGCGGCGGTAGATGATGTCGGCGAGGACGGTGAGCGCGACGTCGAAGTCGACGGCGAGCGGGACTTGGGAGCAGAGCGAGTCGAGGTGGAAGGCGCGGATCTGCTCGGCGAGTTGGTTCTCGATGCCCCAGCGTTGTCCGTAGCGTTCGATCAGCTGCTTGGGGGTGAGCTGCTGCTGGTTGGTGAGGATCAGCGTCGGCTGATCGCGGCCGAGCCGTTGCACGGCGAGCTGGCGGAAGACGTCTGCCTTTGATCGTGACGGGGTCTTCGTGGTAGGTGGCGGTCTTGTGCTTGCCGGAGCGGTCAAGGCGGGTCTTGGTCCAGGCGCTGGCCGGGCAGCTGCTCGAGCGACTGCGATCAGCTTCGGGTAGCGCTGGCGCAGGGTGATGAAGCCGACGCCCATCTGGTCGAGCTCGGCGAGGTGCTCGTGGGTGGTGAGCTTGCCGTCGAACACCAGCAGCTTGGGCAGCTCGCCGTGGGTGCTTCTCGTAGAAGCGGCAGAAGTCGATCACCTCGCCTGACTGCTGGCGGCGGTGAGCTCGGCGTTGGCGTAGATGATCGTGTGCTGCTCGCCCGTCCTGGGCGATGAACGTCAGCACCGAGCGGGTCCGCTGCGAGCGGCGGGGAACGTAGTGCTTCTCGAGCACCGTGTCCTGCTCGCCGTAGCTCATGATCGCGTGAAAGTCGAGGTTCAGTCCCTGCTCGCCGATCAGCCCCGCCTCCCGGAGCCGGGGCTGCAGCGCCTCGAAGAACGCGACCTGCTGGGAGCGGCTGGTGCGGTAGCTGTAGGTCGTCAGATGCCAGGTCTTGGGCAGCACGTTCAGACCGGCGAAGACGCCGAGCGCGGGGTCGTGCACGACTGAGCGCACGTGGCTTCGTCGCCGGCGGCCGGAGAGCTTGAGCGCCAGCAGCGAGAGCACCGAGCGGATCGCCGGAAGCTGGCTGGTGGACGGCCAGCCGGCCGCCTCGATCAGTCCGGGCAGATCGAGCGCGACCAGCTCCGGGACCAGCAGGAACAGGCCGGCGTGCTGAGTCTGGACTGGCCCTCGGTCGGCCAGTCCTCCTCTGCGAGCACGCGCACCTTCTCCGCCGCGAGCCGCTCCGGCGCCGGCTCGGGCTTGTGCGTGGCGGCAGCTTGGGCATCCGCGAGAGCCCTTCCTCGCGCAGGATCTCCCACACCGCCGTGCGCGACAGCGGCGTCCCCGCCCGCTGCAAGCTCGGAGACGATCTCCTCGATCCCGTGCCGGGAGCGGCGCAGCTCGATCGCCCGCTCGCGGGCGGCGTCCTTCTTGGGCTGACGCTTGGGCCCCGGCCGCGAGGCCTGCGCGAACAGCTCTCCCACATCCGCCTGGCGGTACTGCGAGATCAGCGTCTGCACGCTCGCCTTCGTGTACCCGAACCGCTGCGGCGATCTCCGCCGCCGAGCAGCTCCTCCACGAAGTAGGCGCGCAGCGCCTCATACCGACGGTGCGCGGCGACCGTCGGCTCGGTGAAGCGCTCGTGTCCCGTCCGGGCCATCGCTCAGTGAGATTGGTGAACGAAACCACCGGTATGGTCGCAGAGGCTTCAGACGGAAACGTGGAGCACACCACGCCCGGACAAGGCAAACACCGATAACCTCGCGCCTGCGGGCCAGCTCGACCGTGGGACTACACCAAGCAGTACGGCAGGTGCCGTCCACCAATCCGGCTAAGCCGCTCTCTCATAGCGCCCCGGGACGATCCCCGGCGAGACCCATCGTCACCGCTACGGGCGACCAAGCCCGTAGCCGAATTAGTGAACAAGCCCCCCGCCGATAATCCAGGCTAACAACGAAGCACCGACTCTCAGCTTCACGACCCGCAGCGGGCGAACCAGTTGCTGCCGCGGCCGACAGGCGCGCCCTGAGCCTGGTGCCGGGTTCCGATCAGCGCATGCTGCCGCTTCCGGGTGTGGGTCTTCGACGGGCCGTCGTGGTGGCCACGGCAGCGCGATCGTCAAGACCGTGCCGTGCCCGGGGCTGGAGGTGGTCGTCACGGTGCCGCCGAGCGTGCCGATGCGATCATGGATGTTTCTCAGGGCTGCGCCTTCGGGGCGGTGCGCGGGGTCAAAGCCGCGGCCGTCGTCCTCGATGCCAACGGCGAGCGCTCCGTGGTCGTGGCGCAGGCGGAGTATCACCCGTGCGTGGCGGCCGGCGTGTTTTGCGACGTTCTGGATCGCCTCGAGGCAGCAGAAGTACACGGCCGCCTCGGCCTCGTCGCTGCTGCGAGGCGCCGCCCCTTCGAGGCTCACAGGCATCGATAGCCGCACCGTCTGTGCGCAACGCTTCGGCGACGCCAAAGTCCGCGAGCAGCCGAGGCTGGATCCCGCGGGCAATTTGGCCCACTGAGTCGAGTGTCGCCTCGGCGCGAGCCCGGAGCTCGGCGAGAATGACGGCGAGGCAGGGAGAGGTATCGGGCTCCTGCTCGGCGAGGCTGAGCCTGAAGATCAGCGCCACCAGTTCGTTCTGGACGCCGTCGTGCAAGTCACGCGTCAGGCGCCGGCGCTCGTCCTCGCGAGCGACCGCGGCACGCGCCTGTGCGAGGAGCGTCTTCTGCGTTGGCTGTGAGATGCCCACGCCAGCCATCCGCGACCGCAGCCGGGCGCGCTCCGCGCGAAGCTGTTTGACCTCGCGGGCGACGCGGTTGCGGGCCTTGAGCGCGAGGCAACGACCGCTCAACATCGCCAGCGCGTCAACGAGACCGTCGCTGGGGTCCGCTCGGGTCGCGACATCCGACCCGCCGGGTCACGCTCGACACCCTCAGCGATCATCGCGGCCTGCGCATCCGCGGCTCGGGCCCGGCTGTCTGTCAGATTGTCTGCCGATCTCGCGTTGCCCATTTTTTTCCCCCCCCCCCTCAGGTCACGGATGCGCGGATTTGTTGTCTGCGACATGATCGCCGTGGATCGCCCGTCTGTGGTCGATCCGGATGCTGTTCACCCGGGTGATTGCGGCCGACTCGGGTTGTTTGCCTGGGGTGACGCGACTAGGTTCACAGGCTCGCAGCCGGCTGACGCCGGGCGGCGTCGGACGCGACGTACTGACGATCGGGGGGCCCGGGACAAGCGGGCGGCGCTCTAGTCATGAATAGTCACTTCTCACAACCGAGCTTCCCGGATTCCCCAGCTCCTTATGCTGAGCCGGTGGAATGGAAGGCGGTTCGGCCGCGCTTCCGTCCGCTCCGTCTCGTGCTGGCGCTGTTCGTCGGCGCCGTCGCGGTGGTGTTCTCGGGGCTGATCCTCTCGGGGGTCGAGGTCAAGACGTTCCTCGGTGCGCTTGAGGCGGCCGTGCTGATCGGGGTGCTGAATGCGGTGTTGCCGCCGCTGGTGGCGGCATTGCGCCTGCCGTTCATGTTGATCATCGGGTTCTTGGCGGTGCTGATCGTCGATGCGCTGATCCTGCTGCTCGTCTCGCACGTCGCGCCGAATGACTTCAAGGTGGATTCGTTCGGGTGGGCGTTGCTGGCGGCCTTGGTGATGGCGGCCGCGAGCATGGTGCTGCAGGTGTTCCTGGGCGTCGATGACGATGACATCTACTCGCTGCGGGTGATCGAGCGAATCGCCAAGCGGCAGGGGGCAGCGGCCCGCACCGACGCGCCGGGGATCATCTTCCTGGAGATCGACGGGCTCGCGGGCCCGGTACTGCGCCGCGCGATGCGCGACGGCAACACGCCCGTGATGGCTCGCTGGCTCGCCGACGGCAGCCACGACCTGATCGAGTGGGAGCCCGACCTCTCATCGCAGACCGGAGCCAGCCAGGCCGGCATCCTGCTCGGCTCAAACCAGGACATCCCGGCGTTCCGCTGGGTCGAGAAGAAAACGGGCCGGTTGATGACGTGCTCGGCGCCGGATGACTGTGCCGAGATCGAGCGTCGTCACGCGAGCGGCGCGGGCCTGCTGATCGACGGTGGCGCGAGCCGTGGGAACCTGCTGTCCGGGGAGGCCGAGGAGGTGATCCTGACGGTCAGCCGGATGGAGGCCGACAAGCAGGCGAACCCCGGCTACCGGGCGTTCCTGGCCAACGGGTTCAACATCACCCGCGAGCTGGTGCTGTTCTGTTGGGAGGTCGGGCTCGAATGGTCAGCCGCGGCCCGGCAGCGCCGGCGCGATGTGATCCCGCGCGGGCACCGCGGCGGTCGTTACCCGTTGCTGCGGGCTGCGCTGTGCGTCGTGGTCCGCGACCTGATCTCGTTCGGCGTCGTGACCGACATGATGCGCGCCCGTCCCGCCGTGTACGCGACCTTCTCCAGCTATGACGAGGTCGCCCACCACTCGGGGCTCGAGCGGGCCGACACGCTCGAAGCGCTACGCAAGCTCGACAAGCAGTTCGGACGGATCGAGCATACGGCGCGCTACGCACCCAGGCCGTACAAGCCGGCACGAACCGCGCGCCTGGGTCGCTGCTCGTGCGTTGCTCGAACAGGGATGCGCATTCGAGGAGCTGATCTCGTTCCACGGCGGGCTCGGGGGCCCGCAAACCAGGCCTTTCATCCTCTACCCGGTCGAGTTGCCGTTCCCGATGAGCCGATCGTCGGTCCAGCCGGCGTGCACGCGCTGCTCACGGGCTGGCGCAGGCTGCTCAAGGGAGTGCCGCACGCCCTGCGGGAAACCGCCGGTGACGGCCGCGCCAGAAGGGATTGAGCGGCATGTCCGACCGATGTTGCGGACGAGAGAGAAACATCCGCGCTGAACACCCCGTCAGCCGACCAGCCCGATGATGCCTTTGATGGTGAGCAGCACGCCGAGCGCGGTGAGTCCTCGCACCTCGAAGACGTGTGCGCGTCGGCTGACCCACGTCTTGGCTCGCCTGATTGCCCGAGGCGTCCATTGCGGAGCGATCGCGAAGCTGATGAGTGGAACCTCGAGCAGCCAGAGCATGACCAGGTTAAAGCCGATCACCAGCAACACTGTCACTGTGGTCGAATACTGCAGCTTGTCGATCTGGTCGAGGCCGGCAAGGTAGGAGGCGCCAGGGAGCGTGAGCAACATCCCGATCAGGAATGTGGTTCGCGCAGACCCCTTGCTCAGCTCCCGCTGCCACCGCGGTGGGCCCTTGTCTGGCTTTGCCGCTTCGCGCGCTCGCCGGCGCTCTCTGAGCGGTTCCTGACGCCCGCTCTGGACAACCCACGCGGCGACCAGCGCGATTACCCCCAACGCGATATCGACCGCTGGGCTGACGGTGTTCACCGGCCGAGAGTGATGCTCGTCAGGTACGCGCCGAACAGATAGCCGAGCATCAGCCGGGCTCGGGAGCAGCAGCATCACGGTCGTCGCGCACCTCCAGCATGCGATAGGAGGATTACCTGACCCACTGGCGTCGGTGGTCACGGAGCGGGTTGAGGCGCGCAGCGAATCGGTGGGAGGCCCGGCAGCGTGGGCTGCGTGGAGGCCGGGAGCGAAGTCGCGTATGCGGGGAGCGCTCCCGCTCTGTCCGAGCGTGTGAGAGCGGTGAGTCGGTCAGCAGTGGATCGCGCTCCGCCCCTCGGCCACCCTGGACGGTCTGTGCAGCCGTGGCTAGCGCCCAGCTGTCTGTCGAATCGTCCGTCCGATCTCGCGTGAGCCATCTCTCCCTCTCCAGGTCACCAATGCGCGGATCTCCCCCCGATGCGCGGATCCGTTGTCCGCGACATGATCGCCGCGAATTGCCGACCGGTGGTCGATCCGGAGTAGTGTTCACCCGGGTGATTGGTAATCACCCGGGCTTACGGGATCGGGGTTGACGCGGGTGAGTTCGCAGACAGCGCAGACAGCGGGCCTGGCTCTCGGGGTGATCGAGCCGAAGCTGATGCTGCCCCGGGTTCAGCCGGGGATGCTGCGCAGGTCACGCCTGCTTGAGATGCTCGACGGCGACGGTGGGGTCGCGCTCACGGTGGTCAACGCGCCGGTCGGCTACGGCAAGACGACGCTTCTGCGGTCGTGGTGTATCGAGCGCCCGGAGGCCGTCGTCTGGATGACGCTCGACGCGGCCGACGACGACCCGGTGCGGTTGTGGACGCACCTGGCGACGGCCGTCGAGCGGCTCGGTGAGGGCCTCGGAGGTCCGGCGCTGATGTGTCTCGGCGTTCGGGGCGCGCCGGTCGAGACGGCCGTCGATGAGCTGATGAACGGCCTGGTCGCGTACGGTCGTCCGGTAGCGATCGTGCTCGATGACCTCCACGCGGTCGGGAGCGAGCGTTCGCTTGCGCTCGATCGCGCACGCGATCGAGCGGCTGCCTGCCAACGCGCGCCTGCTCGCGTCGACGCGCTCGGACCCGGCGATCAGCGTCGCGCGGCTGCGGGCGCGAGGGGCGCTGACGGAGATCCGCGCGCGCGAGCTGGCGTTCACGGTCGACGAGGCGCATGAGCTGATCGTGCGTGAGGGGATCGAGCTGTCCGGCGAGAGCGTCGAGTTGCTCGTCGAGCGGACGGAGGGGTGGCCCGCGGGGCTGTACCTGGCGGCGCTGTGGCTTCGTGACCTCGAGGACCCCGATGAGGGAGTGCGGGCGTTCGTCGGCAGCGCTCGGCACGTCGCGGACTACCTGACCGATGAGGTTCTGACGCGCGCTCGCGCCCGACGACCCGGGACTTTCTGCTGCGCACCTCGGTGCTGGGACGGTTCACGCCCGAGCTGTGCGACGCGGTCCTCGGCCGCGAGGACTCGGCCGCGGTGCTCGCGGAGCTCGCGCGCTCGAACATGTTCCTGGTCGCGCTGGACGCGCGCGGGGAGTGGTATCGCTATCACCATCTGTTCGGCGAGCTTCTGCGACTGGAGCTCGGGCGCGAGGCCGCGCCGGCGCTGCGCCGCCGCGCGGCGGCTTGGTGCCGTGCGCACGGGCTCGTCGAGGACGCGATCGAGTACGCCGCCGCCGCCGGGGACGCCGAGACGGTGGCCGAGCTGCTCGTCGAGCACCACCTCGAGTTCGTCTGGGGCGGGCGGCTCGAACAGTTTCTCGGCTGGGTGCGCTGGCTTCCCTCCGAGCTGCTGCTCGAGCACCCTTTGCTGCCGGCAGCTCGGGGCCACGAGCGCGGCGTTGCTCGCGCGCCCGGAGCGTCGAGATTCGGCGGCTGCTTGCGGTGGCGGAGCAGGCTCGCCGGGAGCGGCCGCAGCTGTGGTCGCCGTACGTCGAGGCGGTCGTGGAGGTCACGCGCGCGATGAAGATCGAGCGCGGTGACGTGGGCGCGGCGGTCGAGCACGCTCGTCGCGCGGTCGCGGCCGCTCGCGCGGGCGCGGACGTCCTGAGCGTCGGCGTCCTCGCGAGCCTGTCGCAGGCCCTGTTCTTCGCCGGCGATCTCGACGAGGCGCGGCGGATCGCGCTGCAGGCCGTCGAGCGGCCCGACGCGCCGGACGTCCCCGACGGCTACGTCGGCAGCCTCGGGCTGCTCGCCCTGGTCGACGCCGAGCAAGGACGAACCGAGAGCGCGGAGGCGTGGGCTCGTCAGGCGATCAGCTTCGCGCGCCAGCGATTCCAAGCCGATTCCTGGGTTGCGTCACTGGCCCACCTTGGGCTTGCGCTGGCGTGCGCCGCGACGGGGCGCCTCGACGAGGCCGAGCGCGAGGCGCTGCGCGGCGAGCGTCTGCGACGCTCGCCACAGCCCACCGTCGGTCACGCTCACGCCCTGCTCGTGCTCGCGCAGGTCCGCGTCGCGCGATCGCGGCTGGAGCGCGCCGCCAGCGACCTCGAGCGCGCGCAGAGAGCGATCGCGGAGTTTCCCGATCCGGGGCGGCTACCCGCGATCGCAGCCACCGTCGAGCAGGACCTCACCGACCGCCCGAGCGAACGCCGGAGACCGTCGACGTCGTCGAGGAGCCCAGCGCGGCCGAGCTCGCCGTGCTGCGGTGCCTCGCGACCGGTCTCTCCCGACGCGAGATCGGCGCGCAGCTCTACATCTCGCTGAACACCGTCAAGACCCACACCCGCGAGCTGTACCGCAAGCTGGACGCAACGTCGCGAGCGGACGCGGTCGCGCGCGCGGAAGCGCTCGGCCTGCTCGATCTCACCGAATCACCCGGGTGATCCTCCGCCCACACGGCCCAAACTGCGGCCACCGTCAGGCATGCTGAGGCTCGCATGTCACCGCCTCGCTACCGCCTCGTCGTCGAAGGAGAACTGGGACCACGCTACGCCTCCGCGTTCGACGGGATGACGCTCCGCGCCCATGACGGCGAGACGGACATCACCGGGCCGATCATCGACCAATCGCATCTCCACGGGCTGCTCGAACGGATCGCCAGCCTCGGACTCACGCTGCACAGCCTCACCCCACTCGAAACCGAGAACGCCGAGGCTGACGCGCAGCCGCACACACAACCAGCCGGGGTCGACGACCACGACCCCGGCGCTACATTCGAAGGGACCGTGAAGACATGACCTTTCTCTGGATTCTGCTGGGCATCGTGTACATCGCGTGCTGGATCTACTTCGGCCTGGCGACGTTCCGCAAAGGGCACTACTGGCTGTTCTGGATCGGGTTCTTCCTCCCGTTCCTGTGGATCATCGGCGCCCTGATCGCCCCCACGCCGGCCGCCGCCGCCAGGGCGTAGGCGGCGCTCCGCACGGCGACACTCGAAACCTTGGAGGCCTCATGACAACGACGACATCCAGAATGCGACGGCCCGCGCCGCAGACATCGAGGACAGCGGGGTTTGTCCACCGGGTTGCAGATCGCGTGAAGCTTCGGCGCGAGTTCTTGAACAGAAGACGATTGATCCCAACCTGCCTGGAGGCCAGTTGATGAGCCAGCCTGATCGAAGCAAGCTGCCGATCCGTCAGCATCGGTTCGGGGGGACGGCGAACCGTACGCTCGGGGGCTCGCAGCCGGACTGGGAGGCGATCGGCCACGTCGAGGCTCCCGACGGCGCGCCGAACGTGCTGCTGGTGCTGATCGATGATGCGGGGTTCGGGAATGCCGGGACGTTCGGCGGGCCGATCGACACCCCGAATTACTCGCGGATCGCGCAGGAGGGTGTGCGGTACAACCGGTTTCACGTCGCGGCGTTGTGCTCGCCGACGCGGGCGGCGCTGCTGACGGGTCGCAACAGTCACGCGGTTGGCTTTGGTTCGGTCGGCGAGTTCTCGACCGGGTTCGCCGGTTACACGGCGTTCGTTCCGGACGATTGCGTTCCGTTCCCGAGGATTTTGCGGGACAACGGGTACAGCACCGCGGCGTTCGGTAAGTGGCATCTGACGCCGGACGGTCAGCAGGGCCCGTCGGGGCCGTTTGATCGCTGGCCGGTCGGCTGGGGGTTTGAGTACTTCTACGGGTTCCTCGGCGGCGGGGCGTCGCAGTGGGATCCGTGCCTGGCCGAGAACCAGAAGATCATCGGCACTCCCGCGGAGTTCTACGACGAGGAGAACCCGTACTACCTGCCCGATGCGATGGCGGATAAGACGATCGAGTGGTTGCACGCGATCCGCGGCGCAGGACGCGAAGAAGCCGTTCTTCGCGTACTTCGCCACGGGCTGCAGCCACGCTCCGCATCACGTGTCCGAGGAGTGGGCGGCGAAGTACAAGGGCAAGTTCGACCAGGGTTGGGACAAGCTGCGTGAGGAGACGTTCGCCCGGCAGAAGGCGCTCGGGGTGATCCCGGCCGATGCGGAGCTGACGCCGCGCGATGAGGCGTTCCCGGCCTGGGACGATGTCCCGGACAAGCTGAAGCCGTTTTACGCCCGGCAGATGGAGGTGTACGCGGGTTTCTCCGAGAACGCCGATCACAACGTCGGCCGGGTGATCGACGCGATCGATGAGCTCGGCGAGCTGGAGAACACGCTGGTGCTGTGGATCTGGGGGGATAACGGCGCCAGCATGGAGGGCACGATCACCGGCTCGTTCAACGAGCTGACGATGCAGAACGGGATCCCGCTGAGCGACGAGATGCAGCTGCAGCTCTCCGAGCGCTACGGAGGCATCGACGCGTGGGGCGGCCCGATGATGGATCCTCACTACTCCGCGGCGTGGGCGTGGGCGGGCAACACGCCGTTTCAGTGGGGCAAGCAGGTCGGCTCGCATCTCGGCGGCACCCGCAACCCGCTCGTCGTGCACTGGCCCGAGCGGATCACCGACGCCGGTGCGCTGAGGTCGCACTTCACGCACGCGATCGACATCGGTCCGACGATCCTCGACATCGCCGGGATCCCGATGCCGACGCACATCGACGGGATCGAGCAGCAGCCGATGCACGGCGTGACGTTCGCCGATTCGCTGACCGACGCGAACGCTCCCGAGCGCCACACCCAGCAGTACTTCGAGACGATCGGCAACCGCGCGATGTACAAGGACGGCTGGTGGCTGTCGATGAAGACCGCGCGGATCCCGTGGGTCCTCACGCCCGACGCGATCAAGCCCTACGCGCCGGGCGTGTGGGACCCCGATCAAGATCCGACCGAGCTGTACTACCTGCCGGATGACTTCTCCCAGGCGCAGCGATCTCGCCGCCGAGCATCCCGAGAAGGTCAAGGAGCTCAGGGAGCTGTTCTGGCAGGAGGCCGAGAAGTACAACGTGCTGCCGCTGATGGCCCCGCTGGCGGGGTTCTTCGGGATGCTGCCGCCGCTGCCGGAGACCGCCAAGTACGAGTTCCGCGGCGATGTTCAGAACGTTCTGTCGGGGATGATCCCGCGGATCTACAACCACTCCTACACGATCACCGCCGAGCTCGTGATCCCGCCGGGCGGCGCCGAAGGGGTGATCGTCGCCGAGGCCGACCACCTGGGCGGGTTCTCGCTGTTCGTCGACGGCGGCAAGCTGACGCACACCTACTCGATGATGGGCGTGTTCGTGTTTCGCCAGCAGGCCGAGGAGCCGCTGCCCGAGGGCGAGGTGACGGTCCGCATGCAGTTCGCCGCCGACGCGCCGAAGCCGGCCACCGGCGGCGAGGTCACGCTGTTCATCGATGACCGGCCGGTCGGCAAGGGGCGGATGGATCACACCGTCCCGATCCGCTTCTCCGGCTACGCGGGGATGGACATCGGCCGCGACAACGGCGGCGTGGTCGACCTCGGCTACGCGAACCGCAAGCCGTTCGCGTTCACCGGCACGATCAAGAAGGTCACCTTCGACGTCAACCCGCACCCGTCGGCGGATGAGAAGCCACGAACTCGCAGAAGGCCGTCCACCACGGGCACGCGGCCCACGCGCTCTCGGCGTGAGGCAGATGCCGGCTACGGAGGAGGTTCGCGATGAAGCTCCATGACACGATCGACGTCCTGATCGGCGGCTACCTGTCCAAGGACGCCGCCGAGGAGGACTACAACGCGGTCCTCGAATGCGGCGGGCACCTGCAGGGCGCCGTGATCGTCAGCAAGGACCTCGAGGGCAACCTGTCGGTCGAGCAGACCGACCACATGGTTCGCGAGGGGGCCGAGGGCCTCGGCGCGGTCGGGTTCGCCGTCGGGCTGTTCGCGCCGCCGCTGCTGGCCGCCACCGCGGTCGGCGCCGTGATCGGCGCCGGCGCCGGCGAGTTGCTGCACCACGAGGTCAGCGACAAGCTCGGCGAGCAGGCCGGAGCGACGATCCCGCTCGGCGGCGCCGGCCTGATCGTCGCCTACTCACACTCCGAGGCCGAGAAGGTCGAACCCGCCGTCACGCGCGCCGTCAAGAAGGCGATCGGCGAGGCCGAAGGCAGACCACGTCCAGGCGCTGAAAGGCGCGATCGCCGACGCACAGCAGAAGATGGCAGCCGGCAACGCCTAACCGGATGCCACAAGCTGTCACCGGTTCGCCGTCAAGCGATGCGCATCCTTCGGCCGCACTCGCGGCATCGGTCGCCAATGATCGCGACCAGCACACGTCGTCAAAAGGAGCCGCAGACATGAGTACCACGAGTGCGCAAATCGACGAGTGCCACCGACCGGGACGTCGCAACACGCCCAACGGCGCATGGGTCCGGCGGGAACGGCAAGGTTGCGCATCTGTCGGTCGCGGAGCGTGCGGCGCAGGGGAAAGCCGCGCGCGCGGAGGTGCCGCGGGCGTGCATGGCGAGTGGTTGGCGCCGTCGGGTCGTCGTGATCCGGTTGAGCTGCTGGAGGAGCAGGCCGCGTCGCGGGTGCCGGAGCTGGTGCCGATCCGCTACGGGCGGATGCTGGTCTCGCCGTTTACGTTCTATCGCGGCGCGGCGTATCTGATGGCGGCCGATCTCGAGCGCTCGCCGAGAACGGGTCTGAGCGTGCAGCTGTGCGGTGATGCGCACCTGTCGAACTTCGGTGCGTTCGCCGCGCCCGATCGGCGGATCGTGTTCGACGTCAACGACTTCGACGAGACGCTGCCGGGGCCGTTTGAGTGGGATCTCAAGCGGCTGGTCGCGAGCTTCGCGGTCGCCGGCCGCGACCTCGGGCTTCCACGCCGATCAGCGCCGCGCGGTGAACCTGACGGTGACGCGCGCGTATCGCGAGGCGATCCGCGGCGCTGGCGTCGATGAAGACGCTCGATCTGTGGTACTCGCGGGTCGATGCCGAGGCGCTGGTCGCCCAGTTTCAGAGCAGCGGCGAGCGCGAAGCGCCGCAAGCTGATGGAGAAGAACCTCGCCAAGACGCGCGCGAAGGACAGCCTGCGGGCGTTCAGCAAAGCTCACGACGATCGTCGACGGTGAGCCGCGGATCATCAGCGACCCGCCGCTGATCGTGCCGATCGAGGACCTCGCCGACGGCCGAGATATCGAAGCGTTCGCGCGAGGCGTGATCCGTGGCTACCGGCGCACGCTGCAGGGCGATCGCAAACATCTGCTCGAGCGCTTTCGCTACGTGCACGCGGCGCGCAAGGTCGTCGGTGTCGGCAGCGTCGGCACCCGCGCCTGGATCATCCTGATGCTCGGCCGCGACAACGAGGATCCGCTGTTTCTGCAGCTCAAGCAGGCCGAGGCGTCGGTGCTCGAGCCGTTTCTGGGTCAAGAGCCAGTACGCCAATCACGGGCAGCGGGTGGTCGAGGGCCAGCGGCTGATGCAGGCCGCCAGCGACATCATGCTCGGCTGGGACCGCATCACCGGCCCCGACGGCGTCAAGCTCGACTTCTACATGCGCCAGCTCTGGGACAACAAGGGCTCGGTGATCATCGAGGGCATGAAACCCCGAGAGCTCGCGCGCCTACGCCGAGATCTGCGGCCGAACGCTGGCCCGCGCGCACGCCCGCTCCGGCGACGCGGTCACGATCGGCGCCTACCTCGGATCAGGCGACGCTCTCGACAAGGCGCTGGCCGACTTCGCCGAGCTCTACGCCGACCAGAACGAGCTCGACTACGCCGCGATGACCGCCGCCGTCAAGACCGGCCGCATCAAAGCACAGGAAGGGCTATAGGGCGCGGTCGCCCATCACCTTCCGTTCTCTACATACAACCTGATGCCCATTCAAGAAGACTCAAACCTCGTCGTGCACGACCCGCAGCGGGCGAGCCATCTGCTGATGCTCGAGTTCGGCGACCGCCATCGCGCTCGCCGGACTGTGGTCAGCGCCCGCAGCGGTACCTCGATGAACCCGGCGCGCTCGTTCGGCCCGGCGCTGGTCAGCGGCGACTGGACCGCCTACTGGGTGTACGTCGTCGGCCCACTGGTCGGCGCCGCGATCGCCGTCGGTTGCGCGATGATCCTCCGCGGCCGCGGCGGCGACCCGATCTCCCACGCGGCCGGAGCCGGCGTGCTCACACCGGGACGAGCAGCGCACAAGGCCAAGCTCGCCCGGGACATCGACGCGGGCAAGGTAACCCCACCCGGACTCAACCCAACCAGCCCAGACAACGACTCCGAACCCTGAGACGCGGCGATTTCCGGGCGTGACCGCAGACGTGACCAACGGCATCGACAACGACGAGACCCCCGGCAGTGCCACCGCCCGGCCCCAGCGCGCCGCGGGCCGGTTCGCTGGGCTGCCGATGGCACAGGCCGCGTTCAGGTTCGCAAGAGCTCGCCACGCCGGTCAGCGCCGGGAGATCGACCACGCGCCGTTCATCGACCACCCGATCGAGGTCGCGTCGCTGCTGTACGGCGTCGGCCAGCCGGATGAAATCATCGCGGCCGGGCTGCTCCACGACGCGCTCGAAAAAACCGCGACCACCAGCGCCGAGCTTGACCGCCGGTTCGGAGCCCACATCGCACGGGTCGTCGAATCGGTCTCAGACGATCCGTCGATCGGCGATTACAAGCCCCGCAAACGCGAGCTGCGCGACCGCGTCGCGCACGCAGACCCCGGCACGCGCGCGGTCTTCACGGCGGACAAGATCGCCAAAGTCCGCGAGCTTACGCTGCTGCCGGCGTGGCGGCTGAACGAACCTAAGAATCGCGCCAAGCTCGCGCATTACCGCGCCAGCCTCGAGATGCTCCGGCGAGTTGCTCGGGACGCCCCCCTCGTCGATCGGCTCGACGCCGAGCTGATGCAACTCGTCGCACGCGCGGTCAGCGGAGCTCGCAGCGCGTCACCAATCCCGAGCGCCACCGGCTCGACCAGCAGCAGGTGTCCAACTCTCACGATCTGAGAGCTGTCGTGTCCCGGCTGGCGGGGGATCGGGGTGAGGGTGGGCGTGAGCAGATCGCCGACGAGGACGGCGTGGGGGAGAAGGCGATGTTCGGCGGGCTGGCGTTCCTGCTGCGCGGCAACATGGCGGTCGGGATCGCCAACACGGGCGAGCTGATGGTGCGGGTTGGCCCGGAGGCGACCGACGAGGCGCTGAGCCGTCCGCACACGCGGCTGTTCGACATGTCCGGCCGGCCGATGACCGGCTGGATCCTCATCGCGCCCGAGGGCGTCAAGACCAAGCGCCAGCTTGCCGGGTGGGTCGGGCGCGGCGTGCGTTTCGCAGGCAGCCTGCCGCCGAAGGGCTGAAGCGGTGGCGGTCGACGTCGTCACTGATGTCGAGATCGCGCGTCCGCGCGACGCGGTCGCGGCCTACACGTGCGATCCGGACAACGCCACGCAGTGGTACGAGAACAGCAAGTCCGTCGTGTGGCAGTCGCCACGCCCGCTCGCGGTCGGGACGCGCGTGGAGTTCGTTGCGCAGTTCCTCGGGCGACGCCTGGCCTACACCGAGAGCCCGAGCCACTCCGGGGCGTCAGGCTTCGGTCTGACGAAGCCCCAGGTCCCCGACTTCAGGATCCCAAACACGATCGCGCCGAGTCCGAGCGCGGACAGAGCCGTGCCGACCAGGTCAAGCCGGGCGCCTTCCTCCGCGGGCGTGTCGTTCATCCGGCGAGCCAGGGCGAGGATCCCGAGCACGACGAGCACCTCCCCGACGAACACCCATCGCCACGAGGCGTAGGTGGTGAAGATGCCGCCGATCAGCGGCCCGAGTGCCGCGGCGATCGCGGCGGCAGCGGCGACCAGCCCGTAGGCGCGGGGACGCTCGGGCTTGGCGAAGTTCGACGCCACGAGCGCCACGATCGCCGGCATGATCAGGACCGCCCCCAACCCCTCAAGGAACGACCAGCCGAACATCATGACCGCCAGACTGTGAGACAGCGCGGTGGTCAACGAGCCGCAGGCGTAGATGATGCATCCGATCGCGAACGCGGGCTTGCGCCCGATCATCTGACCGATCTTCCCGCCGGTGATCATCAGCGACGCCATCACCAGGGTGTAGAGCGTGATCGCCGTCTGGATCCCGGTCATCGTGGTTCCCTCATCCTTCGCGACCGTCGCGATCGCCGTGTTCATGACCGTGGTGTCGAGCGCCATGACGAACTGCCCGGCCGCCAGCGTGATCAGGGCGATCTTCGCAGCGCCGGCGCTCTTCGCCGCGGCCCCTGCCCCCACGGACGGTTGAACATGCGCGTGGGAACTCATCTCCGTACGCGACCCATCTCAACCGATGATGGTTCGAACTCGCCCGTCTCCCGCTGGATTTCGACCTGCTCGCCGCGCTGTCGCGAATCGACCAGCGCCGAGGGCTCAGTCAATGCCGCCATCGAGATCCTTGCGGCGGATCAGCACGCCGCCATCCGGTAGGAGGCCGGCGCTTTCAGCTAGCTTCACTGCTTCGGCTCGTTTGGTGGCGCCGAGTTTCTTGTAGATGTTTTGGACGTGCGTCTTCACGGTGGGACGGGTGATGCCGAGCTGGCTGCCGATGCCGGCGAGCGTTTGATACGTGGTGAGCAGCGTCAGGACGCGTGTCTCGGCAGGCGTCAAGGAGACGGTCGTGCGGGACGTGTCCTGGCTCGGCGGCGGCTGGCTGGTGATGGTGCTGTCACGCTACGTCGCGGGCGGTCGTTTCGTCATCGGCCAATCTGGCTGATATCGCCGGGCAAAGTCCGCTCGCTGGAGTCGAACCAGTGACCTGCAACACCGCCCGTGCGGTGTTCGTGAGGTACGACCGGGCGGTTGGCGCCGACATCGCAGCTTTCCGACGGTGTCCGTGCGGATTTGTACGGATCCCACGGCCGTCAGGCCCAGGTACCGTCGAGGCCGTTCATGTTTTGGGCCGCGAGCAGTGGCATCTCCTGATGTGGCCCGCGATACTGCTGAGCGTTAGATACCCGGATCTGTTTCGCGAGATGGGGCCATCACCGATTTGTCCGAGATATTGGTGCGGTCGCCGCCCGACGCTGAGTGGCGCGATGGCCCCACGCGCGTGCGCGGTCAAGACAGCGGAGCACCAAGAGGCGTGCGGGCCGCGTTTGCAACTCCACCTCGTCTTCATCTCGGTGTCCAGGATTGGCGAGTCGGAGGTCTGCCTCGAGTCGGGCTGGCGCAGGAAACGGTGGGGCGTGGAGGGCCGAGCGGATGAGTAGCGTGGCCCCGTCCGGGACCAGGCCGCTGTCGCGCGGCTCGACGCTTCGAGTTCCGACTGTCCCGCCTTGGGTCGTGTCGCGCCCGCGCCTCTCTGCAGTACAAAAGGCCGCCGAGCGCAGCCGGGTGGTGTTGGTTTCGGCGCCGGCGGGTTACGGGAAGTCGACTCTTGTCGCGCAGTGGAGTGACCTTGATCCAAGGGCCAGCGGGTGGGTGCAGCTCGGCCCCGGCGACAACGACCCCGTCGCGCTGCTCGCCCACCTCGTGGCGGCCCTCGAGCGCACGGGCCCGGTGTGCGACGAGCTGCTCGAGGAGTTGTCAGGACCGACGCCCAGGATCGATGGGGTCGCGATTTCTCTCTTCGCGGCCGACCTCGGCGAACGCGACCCGTTCGTTCTGGTGCTGGATGATGTCCATGTCATCACGGCTGAGAAGAGCCGCGCGATTCTCGAGTGCCTCGTCGACCAGGTTCGATCCGGATCTCAGTTGGTGTTGGTCACGCGTGGCGATCCGCGGGTGCCGCTCGGCCGGCTACGCGCGAGTGGTGATGTCGTCGAGATCGGGACCGCGCTGCTCGCCCTGGACCCGACGGAGACCCGTGAGGTTGCCGCGAGCAGGGGACTGGAGTTGTCGCAGGCGTCGGCCGGGGCCCTGTGCGAGCGGACGGAGGGCTGGGCCGCTGCGGTTGCGCTGGCCACGCTGGCGCTGCGCGGCCGTGCCGACGGCGCCGTGAGGGCTGCCGGTCTGTCGGGCGATCAGCAGCAGATCGCCGACTACCTCCTGGAAGAGGTGCTGGAACGGCAGCCGGACCATCTCAAGCGCTTTCTCCTCGGGACCTCGATCCTCGATCACCTGACGGCGCCCTTGTGCGACGCGGTGCTCGGCACAAGCGACGCGGCTGGTTCGCTTGAGGACCTCGCGCGTTCGAATGCCTTCGTCGTCTCGCTCGACGATCACCGCGAGTGGTATCGCTACCACCATCTGTTCAGCGATCTGCTCCGGGCGGAGCTCAAGCGGCGCCACCCGGAGCTGCTCCCCGTGTACCTCCGACGAGCAGCAGATTGGTGCGAGGAGCACGGATCGCCGGGCGAGGCGTTCGCCTACTCGCATCAGGCCGGCGATCTCGCGCACGCCGGCCGCATCGCGCTCGCGTATCGGGACGAGTTTGCCAGCCGCGGGCAGACCGAAAGCCTGCGGCTGTGGCTCGACCACTGCACCAATGCTGACATCGAGTCAGACGCCCAGCTGTCCATCGCGGCCGCGTGGGTGTTCGGGTATCTCGGCGAGCCGGCCCGGGCGAGACGGTTCTTAGCCGCCGCCGAGCGGGCTCCGGTCGACTTGACATCCGACGACGAGGCAGGTTCGCTTCGCTCCGCACTCGCGCACCTCCGCAGCTCGATGGCTCCGGACGGCATCACCCAGATGCTGCGCGATGCTGAGCTTGGCTACGCATCTGAGAAGAAGATGGGCACCCCGTGGCTTCTCAGCGCGCGTCGCGCCATGGGTGCGGCGTACCTTCTCCTGGGCCGGCCGCAGGAGGCAATCGCCGCGCTGCGGGAGTCACTCGCGCTGTCCAGAGACCGACCCGAGCTCAGCCACACCCGGGTCTTCACGCTCGGCTATCTGGTCTTCGCGGCCGCCGAGCTGGGCGAGTGGCGAGACGCGCAACGATGGGCGGTCGAAGCGGGCTGGCTGGCCGCCCAGCAACACCTCCACGACACGATCTACGGCGCCGTCGCCTCCACAGCAGGAGCGGTCGCGCACAACCAACGCGGTGACCAGACGGAGGCCGCACGCCAGCTCGAGAACGTCCGGCGGCTCCGCCCACTGCTCCGCGTGGGCCCATGGCTCAACGCCGATCTCGCCCTGCGCTGCGCCGACATACACCTCGACCTCGGCGACGTGGCCGGCGCCCTCGAACACGCGCAGGTCGCGGGCGACGCATTACAGGGATATCCCGATGGCGGAACGCTCCCGGCCCGCTTACAACGTCTCGAAGCGCGGATCAAGCACGGACAGGACTACGGACTCACACCCGCCGAGCTCCGGCTCATCGCTTTCCTACGGACACATCTCTCGCTCCAGGACATCGCCGACCGTCTTCACCTCTCACGCCCCACAGTCAAGACACACGTCGCGTCGATCTACGCCAAGCTCGGCGTCACAAGCCGATCCGACGCCGTCGAGATCATCGAGCACGCCGGCCTCGAATCAACAGCAGCCAAGGTCACGATCCCAGTCCAGATCTCGACCGAGACGCGATCGCCCACCTGAGCGCAAGCGCTCACGCGCGGTTCAGCCTTTTTGGCCGATGCGGGGTGGGGGTTGGCGGCCGTAGCGTGTTGGTTCTGGCGGCTATTGCGGCATCGTCGGGGAAGGCCCGGGACTGGGTGGTTCGTCTCCTGCTGTGATGCCTGTCGCCGCCGTCTGGATCGAGTGAACGGGAAAGGAGCAGGACGATGAGTAAGGACAGCCCGGTGTTTGTGTATGGGGCGGTGTACGCGGATCGTGATGATGCGGACGCTGATTACGACACGCTGCTTGACCTGCATTCCGCCGATCTGGTGGGCACCTATGACGTCGCGCTGGTGTACAAGGACGACGAGGGCAAGGTGCATGTGACCAAGCACGAGAAGCCCACCCAGCACGGCGCGTGGACGGGCGCCGCGGTCGGCGCGCTGGTGGGGATCGTCTTCCCGCCGGCGATCCTCGGTTCGGCGCTGGTCGGCGCGGCGGCGGGTGGGGGGATCGGGCATGTCATGGGTGGCATGTCGCGCAGCGATGCCAAGGAGCTCGGCGACTACCTCGATGCGGGCCAGGCTGCGCTGGTGGTGATCGGCGAGTCGCGCCTTCAGGAGCAGCTTGACAAGGCGCTCACGCATGCGCAGAAGACCCAGGAGAAGGAGATCGACGCCGACGGCAAGGAGCTCGCCAAGGAACTCAACGCGCTGCCCGCCTAGCAGCGCCTCGTTCCGGCCGGCCCGCTCTCGCACCGACCTTGGCTCAGCGGTCTGAGCGGGCCCACGGCATCGGATGGAGGAACAGCATGACTCAGCTAGAGAAAGTGTTCGAAGTTAAGTGGCAGGGATTGAACCTGCGCAGAGGTGCGGTCTTTGCGGTCGTGCTGGGGCTGCTGATCATCGTGGGCGTGCTCCCGCACGACCGGAGGTATTTCCTCAGCGCGATCTTCGGGGCGCTGCTGGTGGCGCTGAGCGATCCCGGCGGGAAATACGGCCCACGGGTGCTCGCGATGGCCGCGATGGCCGGAGCCGGTGCGCTGCTGACGGCGCTGGGGTTCGGCATCGGCGGCGGTCCGTGGGGGTTCGTGGTGCTGGCGGCGTTCGTGGCCACGTCGCTGGCCGGTCTCGCGGTGACATACGGCTTGCACCGATTCGTCGCGGCCTATCTTCTCAACATCTGGTTCATCATCGTCCTCGGTCTGCCGACGCTTCTCTCCTTCGGCGCTCCTCGTGCGTTCCATTCCGGCTTGATCCATACCGAGCCGTGGAAGCAGGCGCTGGCGTGGCTGACCGGAGCGGCGCTGTGGGTCGTGTACACGTTCGTCATGTGGTTGGCGAGCGGACGGGTCTCGGCGCCCCAGCCCGCCGCCGAGATCCCGGGGGATATCTCGCCGAGGCCGCTGACCCGGCCAATGATCCTGTTCGCGGTGATCCGGGCCGTCGCGGTGTCGATCGCCGTCGCGATCGCGTTCGGGCTGAAGCTGCCCAACGCCTACTGGATGCCGATCGCCGTCATTATCGCGATGAAGCCCGATCTTCAGCAATCCACGTTCGCTGCCGTACAGCGCGTTGCCGGCACGGCGCTGGGCGCCGGCGTGGCTGCGCTCGTCCTGCTGACCGTCCACAACAAGACCGCGCTCGAAGTGATTGTCGTGCTGCTGTTCGGATTGGCGGCGGCGATCCGCTTTGTCAACTTCGCTTGGTACACGGCAGCGCTGGCCGGAGGGCTCCTGATCGCGATGGACGTGCCCCACCCGACGAACTTCGCGAGCGAGGGACGCCGGGTCCTGTTCACGCTCGCCGGCGTCGGGATCGCCGTCATCGTCATGTTCCTGGCAGACCGGCTGAAAAAGCACGCCGCCAAAGCCGCGCCAACAACCCCACAAGCCCCCCAGGCCAGCACCGCCTGACGCCGGCGAGGAGGCCCGCGCGGTGAGCACCAGCGGGCTGGGCGTGCGTCGCAGGTAACTGCTTCATCGGCGTGTACGGCGACCCGTTCGTCGTGCGTGAGCCGCGATCTACGCGCACGACCGCCGCTCAATGTGATCTCAACCTTTGTGGCTGATGCGCTGCCTCGCTCTGCGGCATAGCCTGATGCGACACCAATTGTGAACTGTCGGTGGCTATGAAACGTGCTGGTGCGATACCCGGTTTGAGGGAAGGAACGAACGGCGATGGCGACCACAACTCCAAGTAAACGGACGACCGCTGCGAGCCACGGGACGGCCGCGTCGGGGGCTAAGTCGGAGCTCTCGGCCGTTGGTCATTTGTCGGTGGCTGAGCGGGTTGCGCGTGGCAAGGCGGCGCGGACCGAGGTTCCGCGCGCGGATCATGCGAAGTTCGAGCCGCCGCCGGGTCGGGCTGATCCGGTCGCGTTGTTGGAGGGTCAGGCGAAGACGCGGGTACCGGAGCTCGTGCCGATCCGCTACGGACGGATGCTGGTCTCACCGTTTACGTTCTATCGCGGGGCGGCGCTGCTCATGGCCAACGACCTCGCGTCGACGCCACGGTCGGGACTGAACGTGCAGTGCTGCGGCGATGCGCACCTGTCGAATTTCGGGATGTTCGCCTCGCCGGAGCGGCGGTTGATGTTCGATGTCAACGATTTTGATGAGACGCTCCCCGGTCCGTGGGAGTGGGATGTCAAACGGCTGGCGGCGAGCATGCTGGTCGCGGCGCGCGACAACGGTTTTCGCACCAAGGAGCAGGAACGGATCGTGCTTGACACGGTCGGCTCCTACCGCACCGCGATGGCCGCTTTCGCCGGGATGAAGAATCTCGAAGTGTGGTACTCGCACCTCGACATCGAGAGCGCGATCCAGGAGTACGGCTCGCAGTTCAAGCCGAAGATGGTCAAGCGAACCGAGAAGAACGTCGCGAAGGCGCGGACGAAGGACAGCATGACGGCGTTCTCGAAGCTGACCGAGGTCGTTGACGGGAAGGCACAGATCACCGATCAGTCGCCGCTGATCGTGCCGATCGAGCAGCTCGCCCAGGGCAGAGAGCGCGACGAGATGTTCGAAGCGCTTCGCCAGTTGTTGCGCGGCTACCGCGAGACGCTCGAGTTCGACCGGCGGGTGCTGCTGGAGGAGTTCGAGCTGGCCGACTTCGCGCGCAAGGTGGTCGGGGTCGGGAGCGTCGGCACCCGCGCGTATATCGCCTTGCTGATCGGCCGTGACGGCCAGGACCCGTTGTTCTTGCAGATGAAGGAGGCCGAGGCGTCAGTGCTGGAGGAGTTCCTCGCCCCGAGCGAGTTCTCAAACCACGGCGAGCGGGTGGTCGTCGGCCAGCGGCTGATGCAGGCCACCAGCGACATCTTCCTCGGCTGGCTGCACATCGACTCAGGGCTCGACGGCAAGCCTCGTGACTTCTACGGCCGTCAGCTCAAGGACTGGAAGGGATCGGCGGAGATCGAGCAGATGGTCCCTGCGGCCATGGCCACATACGGGAAGCTGTGCGGCTGGACGCTGGCCCGTGCGCACGCGCGCAGCGGCGACCGGATCGCGATCGCCGCCTACCTCGGCAACGGCGACAGCTTCGACCGCGCCATCGTCGAGTTCTCCAAAGCGTACGCCGAACAAAACGACAGCGACTATCAGAATCTCGCCGCGGCGGTCAAATCCGGCAGGATCACCGCCAAAACGGGCCTCTGACACAACCTCTCCCGCAGCCGAACTCGTGCGGGCCGGACGCGGAACGTACGTACCCCCCCGCGCAGACGAGAAGTTCCTCGCGCTCCTGCCCACGGGTAGATCGGCGGTCATCCGAACACCGCCAACGCAGCTGCCGGCTGCCAGCCGCCGGGCTGCCCGAGGGTCTCCGTCCTGATCTCGGTGGCGTCAGGGTCGTTCATCGTCAGCTGGCCCGAGCCTTGAGGAGCGTCATTTCGACGGCGGGGCTTAGCGGCGGGTGGCGATGACGGCGGTGGCGATCACGAGTGAGAGCGCGACGAGGCCGCCGATGCCGGTGAGTGGGGTGATGCCGGTGCGCTGGCGCTCGTGGTCGACGAACGCGATGAACGCGATCGGGATCGCAAAGGAGAGAATGAGCAGTGTGGTGCGCAGGATCTGGCGCTTGTTGTGCCCGGCGTCCCGTTGCTGTTTGGCGGCGGCGATCGCCGCTTGCGCGCTGTCGGGCTCGCCGTCGTAGAAGATCAGCGCTCGCCGCCCGAGGGCTCGCGCGCTGCTGTCGCAGCCCCAGGCCATCGCGATCATGAAGCTGAGCGGGAACACCCACGTGATCACCCACACCGTCGCTCCGACCAGCGCCCCGAGCGCGGTCTTCACCCACGGGTGGGCCCCCTCTTTGCTCTTGTCGGAAGGGGCGGAGAGGAACCCGCCATAGATCAGCAGCACGTAGACGCTGCGGACCCATGTGCGCCACGGCCGGCGAGCGGCGGGCTTCTCGGGCAACGGTGTGTCTTGCACGGGGAGCAGGGCCGAGCGGGCCGCGTCGACGGTCGGGTGCACGCCGCGGAGCGCCAGCATCTCCGCGGCGGTCTCGAGGTCCCGTGGGTCGCGGTCATACAGCGCCGCGGTGCGCAGCAGCATCCGCGCCTCCTGCCTGAGATACAGCAGGTAGCCGGGGACCAGCGCGATCAGGAAGGGCGTGCCGGCGATCGCTCCGTCGATCGCGGCGACCTTGGCGCTATCGGTGCGCAGTTGCTCGGCGATGACCGCGCGCGGAACACCCTCACGCTCGCTGCGGACGCGCTGTGCCCACTCCAGCGATGGTTCGCCGAGGCTCCGCGTACTGAAAAGCGCGATCCGCTCGGCGACATGCTCAGGGTCGCGATAGGCAATCACCGCAAGATGCCACCCGGCTGAGAGCGTACGCCCGATCCGCCTTCTCGAGCCCGCCGAGGCGCTCTCCGGCGAGGTGTCAACCGCCGGCGGCATTGCATCCTTCGCGGGGTCGCTGGCACCCGCTGACGGCGGCAAGCTTGGATCGCCGGGATCAGCGCTCATGTGATGTGAGCCTGCCAGCCATGCGACTCACCGTCTCGTGAGCTCCAGGAGCAGTGACTCGACTCGCTCAAGCCGAGCGGCCATCTGTTCGAGCTGGGCGTCGTCTGCTGCGTCCGCGACGGTCTCCTCGGTCGGCTCTCGGGATTTCTGCTCGCGCTGCGCGCGTGTCACGAACGTCGAGGTGATCGCCGCCGTGACGATCGCGAGGAACGCGATCCCCTCGAGCATCACGACCGCGCCGACGATCTTGCCGGCCGTGTCCTTGGGCGTCACGTCTCCATACCCCACTGTCGTGACCGTCTGCAGGGACCACCACATGCCCTCCCAGATGCTCGAGTACTCGCGATGGTCGATCGCCCTGATCGCGATCCCGCCCGCGACCACGACGATGAACGTGCCCGTCACGATCACGCTCGCGGCGTTGCGTACCGAAATCGGCTCGCGTAAGAACCGGTTCATACGGCGCTCGATCGTCCTCGGCCGTTTCATTCCCGCCACGTCACACCCCTCGACCCGGAAAGCGGACTGAACAGGCGCGGCCCAAAATGCCCGGCATCACCATCGGCCTCTTGACCAGCTTCTCGCTGCGCGCGAGATGGCGGACTGACGTGTCAGTTGCACTTCGACTTGCTGGCGTCCGAGAAGCTCTTGACCGAGCTCACCACGTTCTTGGTGCTGAGTCCGATGGCGGCGATCTGGCCGGCTGAAGGGCTCGACGGGAGTGCCTTGACGGCGCTCTGGAGCGCGTCGACCGACGTCTTGACGGCTGTGGTCTGACTCGGGAAGTCGCTCTTGGCCGAGTTGACAACCGAGGTAGCGTCGCTCGCGATCGTCGTGAGCTGTGACTTCAGGCCGCTGACGCCGCCGCTGGAGGTGACGCTTGGCAGATTCTTGATCGAGTTCTCAAGATTGGTGCGATCAGTGCAGTACGCCGGCTTGCTGCTGCTGCCACAACCGGCGAGCGCGATCAGCGTGCCGACAGCCACCGTAGCCACCGCGGTACGCATCGCGCCGCGGCCCACGGGACGCCTTGATATGTCCACTCTGTTGCTGAGTTCCATGGCATCAGGCTATCCTCGCAGCACGAGCCAGCGCATCGGCCAAAAAGGATGAGACCACGACGCCGATGATGATTTGCAGGAAAACGCAGTCCGCTGGCGGGCGTGCGCGGTCGATCGCAGCTGTGGCATTAACTGTCAAGCGCTTAAGGCGTCGTCCCACGGATCGCCTGTATTACGAGTGGGCGTATGCCTTTTAGGCCCGCTCCTACAAGCAGGTCCGCATTGGGCTACCGCTCCGAAGCAGCTCGTCGGCACGAGTCGCGAGGGCAGGCGGCAGGTCGGGTTCACTGGTCATTGGTTATCTCTCTTTCAGCGACTCGTGGCGTCGCGGGTCATCTCCGAACCGGATGAGACTCGAATCGGGCTCTACGGCGAGATCGGTGGAGGTGTTTGTCGGGACCCGTCGCGTGCGTCCCGCGACCGTTCCTCTCGAGCAGCGGCGATCGACAGCTGCCGGACCTCGACCACACGCGTGTGGGCAAGCCAGTCCGGGAATCCCAGGCGCTTGAACGGGATCGGCAGGTAACCCCACGGCAACGGCACCATGGCGACGTTCATCCCGATCCAGCGGACCAACGCGCGGACTGGTTTGACCTTCGCCCCGCTCGGGGTCACCAACCGAACCTGCATCAGACGAGAACCTGGCGTCTGGCCCGTTACCGACCAGAACGCGACGAAGTAGGCGGCCGTCCAGACAACGTAGGCGCCGCCGGCGATCGCCGCGAAGACCGGCTGCAGATGCTTCGTGATCGGAACGATGGCAACGATTAGCGCGACGCCAAGCCCCGTGATGATCGCCGCCAGGTTGATGAGCAGGAAATCCACCGCCCAGGAGATCAGGCGTGTCATTAGCCCGACGTAAGGCACGTTCTCCTCGAGGGTGGTGTGGGCCGCTGTAGCGCTCTCGGGCGACTCGGCTGTGCTGGTCATCGAGGGCCGCCACATTCACGATCCATCAGGCCACGCGGGTCATGAGACCGGCATGACCCGCGTGCTTCACGCGCGTGTCCCGGAGCGGCGTGTTGCCGTTAGGAGACTTGGGTGGGCTGCCCATCTCCGTGGCCTTGCGTCGGGGTCTGCAGCGACTCCGGGGGGTGGCGACGGATCAGGCGATCAGCGGCACGTTCGAGCCGGCGGTCACCCTTGCGTGAGCGCGCCCTCACAGCGTCGCCGACCTGGTCGGCGAACCCGAGCCCCTGCTGCGAGAGCGCCGCCCTAACCGTGGGGCTCGCCGCGATCTGGTCAACGAGCCGCCACAACCCGTCGCTGGCCAACAAGCGATCGACGAACCGGTCGAACAGGCGGCTGTCGAAGAACGTGTCGATCAATTCCGTCGCGCCCTCGCTCCTGACCACTTGCGCGACGATCGCTTGCAAGCGGACGCTGTCGAGGAACCGTTCGAGCTCGCCGCTCTCGAGCAGGCGGTCCACCGCGCGCTGCTCCAGGCTGATCCCCGCCTCGGCAGCGGCGCCCACGAAACCGGTGAGCGGCCTCAGCGTGGCGGCGGCGGCGCGACCACCGATGTCCGTGAGCGGCTTAAAGGGCCGCGATCGGGAGTTCCGTGGGTGGTTGTCGGCCATGCGGATCATCGCGAATCTTCGCAGGGACGAGACCCCGCTTGTTCACCCGTATCGGACGATGCGAAGGGGCGGACCTTCGGCCCCCTGTTTGGGCTGAGAGGCCTATCTGCAGCGATGTCGGATGTATCAGCATGAAGCAGAACCGGCAATTGACGAGCGCGGTCGAAGCGCAGGCAGACGAGCCGGCTCGGTGCGCCACAGTTGCGCCACAGTCAACTCTTAGCTTCGGGCGGTTACGGCCCCCGCGAGGGCGGTTCGCGCAAAAAGCGAATAGCGCTATTTGCAGGGAAAGTGTGGGTCTGACGACTCTCGCCGGTCCGGTTCGAATCGCGGTAGCGGTACTTCAGAGCCCCCGTGTTTTCGGGGGTTTCGTCGTTCTTGGGGTCGTGCGCCACAGTCGGGGTCGGTTGTGTCGGCGTGAGGAACGCATCGAGACACTCTCTTGCCGTGTCCTCGCCGCCGGGGACGAGGTGGCCGTAGCGGTTCCGGGTCTGGCGGACATCGCCGTGACCCGCCCAGGTCGAGATCTGCTTCCAATCGACGCCGGCGGCGATGAAGTAGGAGATCGCGCAGTGCCGTGCTTCGTGTGGGGTGATCGGCTCGAGGCCTGCCGCCTTCCACGCCTTGTTCGCTCGGGCCCGGATCGTCGACGCGTAGAAGACCTCGGTCGCGGTCCGGCCGAACACGAGGTCCGGGCCATCACGTCCTGTTCGCGCCTTGTGCGCCATCAGCTCGCGCCGTACGACGAACGCCATCGGCACCGCGCGGCGGCCAGCACCGGTCTTGACGTCGACCGGCCCCTTGACCGGATCCCACGAGCGCTCGACGCGAATCACGCCGCCCTCGAAGTCGACGTTGGTCCATTGCAGGCCACGCAGTCCGCTGGTTCGACCTGCTGATCGCGCTGCTGACGATCGTGGCGATGCTTAACGTGGTGCTCGGACGCGGCTCGTCCGGAGCTCCGACAACGACGCTGTGGTTCTGCCTTCCCGCGCTCGCGATCCTGGCGCTACCCGTGTTCGCGCGGCGATGGTTTCCGTTTGCCGGACCGGCGGCGTACTTCCTTTTGGCCGCGGGAATCTCGTTCGTCGACCCGCTGCTGATCCCGTACCCCGAGTCCCTCTTCCCGATGCAGCTGGCGGTCGCATTCCTGCTCGGGAACCTTCGGGACATCCGGCGGGCTGGCCTCGGACTGGCGATCGTGGTCGGCGCTGCGGCGACCATCGTCTACAAGATCCCCGGGCACTCGGTCAACGAGCTCGTCTTCATTCCCGTCGACTTCGCCGTCGCCTGGGTTGCAGGCTTTGCCGTCCGCGCGCGGGCCGAGCAGGCCGAGGTGGCGGAGTCACGTGCGACACAGGCCGAGCACGCCGTGTTCGAGGAGCGCGTGCGGATCGCGCGGGAGCTGCATGACGTCGTCGCCCACCACGTGAGCATGATGGGCGTCCAGGCCGGCGCTGCCCGGGTCGTGATCGACAGTGACCGCATCAAGGCGAAGGAGTCGTTGACCGCGATCGAGGTCTCGAGCCGACAGGCGGTGGGGGAGCTGCACCGCCTGCTCGGATTCCTGCGGCAGGCCGGCGACCAGGACGATCTGGCTCCGCGCCCTGGCCTGAGCCAGCTTCCGCGGCTCGCGGCGAGCATGAGTGAGTCCGAGCTCGCTGTCGCGGTCAGCATCGAAGGGGAGGAACGCTCGTTGCCGTCGATGATCGGCGTGTCGGCGTACCGGATCGTGCAGGAAGCGCTGACTAACACCCTCAAGCACGCGGCGGCGTCGCGCGCCGACGTGCGGGTGCGCTACTGGCCCGACGAGCTCGAGGTCGAGATCATCGACGACGGCCGCGGCGCGACGGCGCTATCAGGGACGAGCCCGGGCGGCCTGGGGTTGATCGGCATGCGCGAGCGTGCCGCCCTGCACGGCGGCCAACTGACGGCGGGGCCGGCATCCGGTGGCGGGTTCGCCGTGCGCGTCAAGCTGCCCACCTCGGATGGTGCGCTGTGAGCATCCGTGTGCTGCTGGCCGATGACCAGGCGATGG